>NZ_JAUOEL010000001.1 GCF_030540765.1 Flavivirga jejuensis
CCCATAGGAGCACAGGACTATACATCACCAGTAACCTATACAGTAACGGCAGAGGACGAAAGTACAGAAACCTATACAGTAAATATAACAGAAAACGCTTTTGAGGCTTTTGTAACAACGTGGAAAACAACAACTGCCAACGAGGAGATAAAGATTTACACCAATCCTAATCTCACAGGCTATAGTTATGATATAGATTGGGGAGATGGCAGTATCGAGAGTGGGTTAACAGGCGATGCACCCCACCAGTATGCCACAGCTGGTATTCACACAGTATCGATAACAGGAGATTTCCCGGCGATTTATTTTGCTTTCACTTACAGCACCGAATTACAAGCAACAGCAGCAAAATTACAGACCATAGAGAGTTGGGGGGATACACAATGGAAGAGTATGGAACGGGCATTTGCATATTGTACAAACCTTACTAGCAATGCCACAGATGTTCCGGATTTAAGCCAGGTAACTAATATGTCTGGTATGTTTAGAGAAGCCAGTGCTTTTAATCAGGATATAGGTAGTTGGGATGTTAGCTCTGTAGAGAGTATGTCTGGTATGTTTAGAGAAGCCAGTGCTTTTAATCAGGATATAGGTAGTTGGGATGTTAGCTCTGTAGAGAGTATGTCTTCTATGTTTAGAGAAGCCAGTGCCTTCAACCAGGATATTGATAATTGGGATGTTAGCTCTGTAGAGAATATGTTTTATATGTTTAATGAGGCCAGTGCCTTCAACCAGGATATTGGTAGTTGGGATGTTAGCTCTGTAGATAATATGTCTTATATGTTTAATGAGGCCAGCGCCTTCAACCAGGACATTGGTAATTGGGATGTTAGCAATGTAACAAATATGTATGAGATGTTTAGAGCAGCCAGTGCCTTCAACCAGGATATTGGTAATTGGGATGTTAGCAATGTAACAGATATGTATGAGATGTTTAGAGAAGCCAGTGCCTTCAACCAGGATATTGGTAATTGGGATGTTAGCTCTGTAGAGGGTATGTCTGGTATGTTTAATGAAGCCAGTGTCTTCAACCAAGATATTGGTAATTGGGATGTTAGCTCAGTGGAGTATATGTCTTCTATGTTTAATGGAGCCAGTGCCTTCAACCAGGATATTGGTAATTGGGATGTTAGCTCAGTAGAGAATATGTCTCAGATGTTTAATGAGGCCAGTGCCTTCAACCAGGATATTGGTAGTTGGGATGTTAGCAATGTAACAGATATGCTTTATATGTTTTTAAGTGCGAGTACCTTTAATCAGAACCTTTCTGATTGGGCTACCGATAATGTAACAAGCTGCAGACTCTTTAGTCTTTATTCTGGTTTAATACCCGCACAGTTACCAACTTTAGGAAGTTGTTTTGGTGATGAATAAAGTATAACGTTAGGGGTTTTGAACATATAGAAAACCAGCGTTTTTTAGTAACCCTCAAGGCTTAATGTTTTGGGGGTTTTTTAATACCATTATATAGGTATAAACAAGAGTCTATTTATATAATAAAAGAGAAATACAGGTTTTCTGTTATAACGATATTAAAACAAATACTTATTAGTAGGTAATAAGTATGAGCAAAGATTTGGCACAGACAGAGCAGGTTATTACGATATAGGAGTTTATGAATACAAAGCACTATAAAGATTACAGATATCACAAACCGAAAATTAAAAGCATAATCGAAAAGCTGGTAAATGTCTCTAAAAGAATTTTGCTAGTTCTCAATCGGTATAACAGGCTTTTATAACCTGAGTTCGACGTAAAGATCGTAGATAAAAGTCAATAAATATGCTAGATTCAACTTATAATTATTATAGACTATCTAGCTAGTTTATGATAATTTAAGGAAGAGGATGGTATGTTTATTGGTTTTTAGCTTGAAACTAATAGAGTTGAATATGTTTCAGATATCTAAAATTCACTTTATAAATATCTCATAAGTAGCATTCTACAAAAAAACAATCTCATTTTTCTTACGTTGAACCCAGATTTATACTACTGTAATTTAAAATAATTGAATGATTTGTGATGTCGATTGACCAATTAGTGATTTTAAATATTTGTTGTTTTGTATCATTAATTTAAACATTTCAAAAAAAGAAATAATGAAAACAAATCTATTAAAATTTAAAAACCTACTATTGTTAATAATAGTTATAACACTTGCAAGCTGTTCTAAAGACGACCCAGCAAAGAGTGATGGCAAACAAATTCTGAGTTTTATATTTGCCTCCGAGAACAATAGTATACTTAGTGAATCCGTAACCGCTACCATAACCGAAAGTGATAAAACGATAAGTGCGATCTTTCCAAACGGCAGCGATGTAAAATCATTGACCCCGAAGATAGAAGTGTCAGAGTTAGCAACCGTAAGCCCTACTGGCGCACAAGATTTCACTACGGGAGTAACCTACACGGTAACAGCAGAAGACGGTAGTACCCAAGCTTATAGAGCAAGTGTAAGCGTAGAAGAAAGCACTGGCAAACAAATTCTGAGTTTTATATTTACTACAGAAGCCAATACCGTACTAAGCGAAGCCATAACTGCTACTATAGACGAAGCCAGTAAAAGCATATCGGCGAGCGTTCCATACGGAACAGTTATCACGTCACTAACCCCGACTATAGAAGTATCACAATTAGCCACCATAAGCCCCATAGGAGCACAGGACTATACATCACCAGTAACCTATACAGTAACGGCAGAGGACGAAAGTACAGAAACCTATACAGTAAATATAACAGAAAACGCTTTTGAGGCTTTTGTAACAACGTGGAAAACAACAACTGCCAACGAGGAGATAAAGATTTACACCAATCCTAATCTCACAGGCTATAGTTATGATATAGATTGGGGAGATGGTAGTATCGAGAGTGGGTTAACAGGCGATGCACCCCACCAGTATGCCACAGCAGGTATTCACACGGTATCGATAACAGGAGATTTCCCTGCGATTTATTTTGCTAACAGCATCGAAATACAAGCCATAGCAGCCAAACTCCAGACGATAGAGAGTTGGGGGGATACACAATGGAAGAGTATGGAACAGGCATTTGCATATTGTACAAACCTTACTTACAATGCCACAGATGTTCCGGACTTAAGCCAGGTAACCAATATGTATTATATGTTTCTTGAAAGCTCCTTTAATGGAGATATCAGTAATTGGGATGTTAGCTCAGTAAAGGATATGAGTTATATGTTTAGAAAAGCAAGCGTTTTCAACCAGGATATTGGTAGTTGGGATGTTAGCTCTGTAGAGAGTATGGAAGGTATGTTTGATGAAGCCAGTGCCTTTAACCAAGATATTGGTAATTGGGATGTTAGCTCTGTAGATATTATGTCTGCGATGTTTAATGAAGCCAGTGCCTTTAACCAGGATATTGGTAATTGGGATGTTAGCTCAGTAAAGGATATGAGTTATATGTTTTTAGAAGCCAGTGCCTTTAACCAGGACATTGGTAATTGGGATGTTAGCTCAGCAAAGGATATGAGTTATATGTTTAATAGTGCATCAGCGTTTAGCCAGAACCTTTCCGGCTGGGCTACCAATAATGTAACAGTCTGCGCAAACTTTAGTGTTAATTCTGGTTTAACAACCGCACAGTTACCAACTGCAGGAAGTTGTTTTAATGAATAAAGTATAACGTTTGGGGTTTTAGACATAAAGAAAACCAGCGTTTTTTGGTAACCCTCAAGGCTTAATGCTTTGGGGGTTTTTTTAGGTACGTGATAATATAAAGTATTTTTGGTTTTCTACTTCTAACTTAAAATGCTATAAATTATAGTATATATAACACCAAATATATTTTAAGAATTATCTGTAATTTTGGTATGAATCTTGTTTTTAACATAAGAGATACTAAAAAAATGGAAAATAAAATAAAAACCTTATTTACCAGACTGGGTTTCCTTGGCTTACTTATTGGTTATACACAATGTGCCAGTACCCAAAAATTAGAAAATAAATTACCCTTGGAAATAGGCGATGTTTATTACCAACATTGGGTTGCGGGGGTTAAAGGAGGAGGATCGGGCTATAACCTGTTTATTCCAATACAGTCAAACCCAAAAAGCATAGTTTTAGATAGTCTTTATTTTAAAGGACAACAAGTAAAGTTAGAATTAAAAAGGACGTCTGTTTTTGTAGGAAGATTTATATCTGAAGCAAACCAAAAACAGGATATTATTATGAGTCGTGATCCATTAGAAGAATATGGTAATTCTGTTCCAGAACCTTCCAAAAAAACAGCCTTTAAATTGAATGATACAGAATGTGTTGTTAGCTATAAAAAAGGAGATAAGACATTGTACTATAAAATTTCTAACATAACTAAAAAAACATCTACAAAATATCCCAGCACATCATTAAACCAGTAAAACATATCTTTTGGTTTACATAAGCTAAAAACGTATTTTTAGCAGAATAAAAAACGAATCGTTGAGCGGACTTAAAATATTATTTATACAAACATTTATCTATGGTTTAGCGACAGTGCTACCCAGAATGTTAAGTTTTTTATTGGTGCCGCTTTATACTACAGACGGTGTGTTATCTTCTGTTGCAGAGTATGGAGAAGTATCGGTTATCTTTTCATATTTTGTACTATTCAATGTTGTTTTAGCTTATGGCATGGAAACCGCTTTTTTTAGGTTCTTTAATAAAGAAGAAGATAAGAATAGTGTGATAGGAACCTCGGCAATTTCTTTAATAATATCATCTATTGGATTTTTTATAATGGCTTTATTATGTCAAAATCAAATAGCATCATTTATAGGCATTGATATTAAATACATTAATCTGGTTATATGGATCTTATTGCTAGATGCTCTTGTAATTATTCCTTTCGCATGGTTAAGAGCAACACAAAGACCTGTGCGCTATGCCGTAATTAAAATTTTAAACGTAGTCATAAACTTAGGGTTGAATCTATTCTTTCTATTGGCTTTAAAAAACTTAGCAATTAAAGGATCATTATTTGAAAGCATTTATAAATCGAATTTCGAAATAAACTATATTTTTATTGCTAACTTAATTGCAAGTGCTGTAACACTAATAGTAATGGTTCCATTCTATGTGAAGATTAAATATGTATTTAATTCTAACTTGTGGAAAAAAATGGTACGTTACGCACTTCCTGTCTTAATTGCAGGTATTGCTTTTTCAATAAATGAAACGTTTGATCGTGTTTTATTAAATTACCTGCTTCCAGAAGATATCGCCAAAACCCATATAGGTATGTATTCTGCCTGTTATAAATTGGCTTTGTTTATGACGTTATTTGCAACAGCATACAAGCTTGGTATTGAACCGTTCTTTTTCAGTCATGCCAATACCGAAAACCCTCAAAAAAATTATGCTAAAATATTAGAGTTTTTTGTGGCATTTGGAGCAATTATTTTACTTAGTGTTGTTGTTTTTGTAGATGTTTTAAAACCCATAATTGTAAGAGGTGAAGCCTACTGGGAAGCCATGTGGATCGTTCCAATTATTTTGTTAGCCAATTTCTGTTTAGGGATTTATCATAACTTGTCTGTTTGGTATAAAATAACCGACAGAACAAAATTTGGAGCCTATATTTCAATTATTGGTGCTTTAGTAACACTCGTTATTAATATATTATTTATTAAAACCTATAGTTATAAAGCATCAGCCATAGCCACGCTTGTTGCTTATGCCATAATGATGCTATTGTCCTATTATTACGGTAGAAAATATTACCCCATTCCCTATAACCTTAAAAAGATTGGACTTTATTTAGTGGGCTCAATAGGGTTATCGGGGTTGTCATTCTATCAATTTAGAGGCAATTATATAATGGGAATAACAATGCTAATTGTTTTTTTAGGAATTGTTTATATGTCTGAAAGAAGTCAAATAAAACAAATGTTAAAAAAGTAGTATTAAATCACTATTAAGTTTTTTCCCGAGTCTGTCTTTCCCTTTCCCAAGAGCGTATTCAAATTTTAATCAGAAAAGCGATCAAAAACGTCACGTATACTGTTAAAAATAAATAAAGGAATTGTCTTAGAAAATTAAACATAAAAGCTTTTTTAACTTTAATAAAAAGTGTTTTAAGCCTAAATTGACTAATTAGTGATGCATTTTGACCAAAAAATGATGTTAGAATCTAGTTCTTTTGCAAGAAATAAATGAATGAAAACAAATCTAATGTTTGAAAACCTACTAGCATTACAACTATTGATGGTAATCTCCATGGCAAGTTGCTCAAAAGACGATTCAAGCGAACCTAAAAAAGCGACACCAAAGAAATGATAAGCTTTGTATTTGCTACATATAACAATACAGGCTTATCTGAAGATGTCACTGCTACTATAGAGGAGGATCCCAAAACCATTACCGCTACTTTTCCTATTGAAACAAATGTAACAGCATTAATACCTACTATTGAGGTTTCTGGATCAGTAACAGTAAGCCCAAGTGGCTCACAAGACTTTTCAAGTGCAGTAACCTATACCGTAACCGCTGAAGATGAAAGTACCGTAGCATACACGGCAAACATTACAGTAGAAACAAGCGATGAAAAACAGGTATTAAGTTTTGTATTTGGAGCAACAGACAATGATGCACTTAGTAATGATATAACTACGACTATAAACGAAGCCGACAAAAGCATATCGGCCAGCGTTCCATACGGAACAGCTATCACGTCACTAACCCCGACTATAGAAGTATCAGCATTAGCTACAGTAAGTCCTACAGGTTCTCAAGATTTATCGAGTTGGAATACTGCTAACGTAACCTTTTGTGAAGATTTTAGTCCTTTCTTAACAACAGATCAACTCCCAGCGTTAGGGTGTTTCGAATAATACATATATAACTCGGTTATTAGCACAGTAACCAAATTAATAATTTAAAACATAATCCAAAAAAACATGAAAACATACCTACAAAAATTAAAAGCCCTACTCATTTTATTTGTGTTTATAGTGGTAATAACAAATTGCTCTAAATCAGTAGATTCTATGGAAGAACTTGAAAATAAAGATGAAGAAATAGTTAATCTAGCATGTAGTGAATGCGATTTAGTTATAGATACGAGCACAGGAATTGTTGATGGCGAAATACTAAATATACAACCTGGGGCAATTATAGGTTTATCTGGCTCTGGAGATAATTATCAGAATATAACTTTTAATAATATTAGAGGAACAGAAGAAAACCCGATTATCATAAAAAATTGTGATGGAAGGGCTATTGTAATATCTAAAGGTTCTTTCGGAGTAAAATTTAGAAATAGTGAATATTTTAAGTTAGCTGGAGCTGGCGATAAAAATCATGAATATGGAATTAAAATTTCAACTCCAACAGGTTTCTTTTTAACTTTTGAATATTTCACTAAAAATTTTGAAACCTATAATATAGAAGTTGCAGGTTTAGAAACCAATGGAATAGGAGCAGATAATGGTTTTGCAGGCATAGGTATAAAAACAAGCCCATATCAAGATTGCGATTTATTTACAGATCCTACAAGAACCGCTTGGATTATGGAAAATGTCACCGTAAGAAACTGTTATATACATGATGTTGGTGGAGAAGGTTTTTATATAGGTCATGGCTTTTATAATGGTAGGGTAGAAAGTTCTTGTACAGAAATCACCTATTCACACTCAATTCAGCATATAAGAATACATGATAATTTAATTGAAAATGTGGGTTATGACGGTATCCAAATCAAAAATGCCAATCTAGATTGCGAGTTATACAATAATGTGATTCGTAATTATGGAACTTTAAATGAAGGTTTCCAGAATGAAGGTTTGCTTATTGGAGGAGGAACTACTGGTAAGTTTTACAATAATTTTATTTTTGAAGGAACAGGGAACGGAATTCAATTCCAAGGAATGGGAAATGTAGATATATTTAATAATGTAATAGCAAATAGTGGCGGTAATGGTTTTTACGGATCAAATGGTGATCAAGTGTATCGTATACCAGACGGTTACTTTAATATTATAAATAATACTTTTGTTAATTCTGGAGAAAATGGATTTGCCTTTTTTAACAACGAGGGAGGCACCAAAAGACTCATCAATAATATTTTTGCTGTCTCAGCAGAAGACATATATAGAAAGGGAGCTACTATAGACACGATTAGTAATATTATGTCTCAGAATATTAGTGATTTAGATTTTTTTGATATAGCAAATAATAATTATGCTATTGGGAAAAATTCTATAGCTTATAAGAAAGGAACGGATGTTAGTTTGTACGATATAATTGATGATATTTTAGGAAATACACGTTCAGTTCCATATGATATAGGAGCCTATCAATTAGATTAAAACCCTTTAACAGAGAGGTCTCGAGGCCTCTCTGTTTACCTTCACTTTCCTTTCAGAACTCTTCTAGTGCATAGCCGAAGTATATTTCAGTATCTATTGGAATATCAGACTTCAGATAAAAACACGCGCTCTTGAATCTGCCTACCTGTTGGCAGCTCAATGTCATTAAGTTAAGACTAAAATGTCAGTCTGAGCGCAGTCGAAGACCTTATAAGCCTTAGTTTTTAAAAGCATTTCGACTGTGCTACCAATGTGACAAAACAGAACAAATCCCCTTAACTTAATGACATTGGTTGGCAGGCAGGCAGGTTTGTTACTTTTCTTTGGACGAGCAAAGAGAAGTAAATAATAAAATATACCTCTTCTTTAAAAGATGTGGGTACACCGTAGCTGTTGGCAGACAGGAACGAAAATCTAATACCATTTATTGTTAAAGCAAAATAGGCGTTATACCGCTCCTGTTTGTCATTTTATCAATTTAAGGGTATTATATTATAGGAATTTCTATGTTAATTGTATTTTTGGGTATTGTTTATGTATTCGAAAGAAACCAAATAAAAAAATATTAAAACGATAACATGCAAATAAAAATAATAAATAAATCCAACCATACTTTACCACATTACGAAACCATAGCGTCTGCTGGTATGGATTTAAGAGCAAATATATTAGAACCAATAACATTAAAACCTTTAGAGCGTATTATCGTAAAAACAGGTTTGTTTATTGAACTACCCATAGGGTTTGAAGCACAAGTACGCCCACGTAGCGGACTCGCAGCAAAAAAAGGAATTACCGTTTTAAATGCACCAGGAACTGTAGATGCCGATTATAGAGGTGAAATAGGTGTGATTTTAGTAAATCTTTCAAATGAAGAATTTACTATCGAAAATGGCGAACGCGTAGCGCAATTAGTGATTGCAAAACACGAACGCGCAGAATGGATTACTGTAGAAGAACTATCTGAAACGTCGAGAGGTGAAGGAGGATTTGGTAGTACGGGAGTGAAATAAATTCATGCGTAGGTAGGAATCTCATGATAAAGAAGTATGAAACTAATGGTATGTCTATATCATGACAAACAAACCTAATGGAGTATTATATATTTATATTGGAGTAACAGATAATATAGAAGAAAGAATAAAAGAGCATAAGTTAAAAATATATCCTAAATCATTTATAGCAAGATACAATTGCGATAAATTGATTTATTCTGAAGAATTTGAAAAAGGAAGTGAGGCAGAAAAAAGAGAAAGGCAATTCAAAAAATGGAAAAGGAAGTGGAAAATAAATCTGATAGAAGAAATGAACCCAAGTTGGTCTGATCTTAGTATCAACTGGAATTTAAATTTTAATAAATTAAGATAAGAACAATGAGATTCCTATTTTCACAGGAATAAAGTATAACCAAAAAAGATACCTGCTTACGCAGGCATGCATATGAAAATAATAGTACCAATGGCAGGACGAGGTTCTCGTTTACGACCACACAGTTTAACCGTACCAAAACCATTAATTCCAGTAGCAGGACAACCGATTGTTCATAGATTAGTAAAAGATATTGCTAAAGTTTTAAAGCAACCTATCGAAGAAATAGCTTTTGTTTTAGGCGATCCAGCTTGGTTTGGTGACGAAGTGGTTTCAAGTCTGGAGGATCTAGCTAAAAACTTAGGCGCAAAAGCTTCTATTTACCGTCAAGATAAACCATTAGGAACTGGTCACGCCATTATGTGTGCAAAACCATCATTGTCTGGACCAGCAGTTATTGCATATGCAGATACATTGATTAGAGCTGAATTTGATTTAGACCCAACTGCAGACAGTGTTATTTGGACAAAACAAGTAGAAAACCCCGAAGCCTATGGTGTTGTTAAATTAAATGAAAGCAACGAGATTATAGAGTTGGTTGAAAAACCAGAAACCTTTGTGAGCGATCAAGCCGTTATAGGCATTTACTATTTTAAAGATGTAGCTGTTTTAAAAGGAAAATTACAAGAAATACTGGATGAAAACATTATGAATGGTGGAGAATACCAGATCAATGATGGTATTAAACGAATGATGGCCGAAGGCAACGTTTTTAAAACAGGAACCGTTGATGAATGGATGGATTGTGGCAATAAAGCCATAACAATAGAGACTAACGAAAGAATGTTAGGCTTTTTAAAAGCAGATGGGGATGAGCAATTAGTATCGTCTTCAGCAAAATTGGATAATGCAACCATTATAGAACCCTGTTTTATTGGTGAAAATGTTATTCTTAAAGACAGTACCATTGGACCTTATGTATCTATAGGGAATAATAGTGTTATTGAAAATTCGAGTGTTAAGAATAGCTTAATTCAAACAAATACTACAATTAAAAATGCTAATTTAGATGATGCTATGATTGGTAACCATGTTAAATATGATGGGAATTATACCTCTATAAGTATTGGTGATTATTCAGTATTAGAGTAATTCCTGCGACATGTGCTGGACTTGTTTCGGTAAAGCAGGAATCTCATAATAAAAATACATGAATATTGGTATGTTCATACTCATTACAAATAGACCTAAAGGAGTAATTTATATTGGAGTAACAGATAGATAATATAAAAGAAAGCGTAAAAAGATATAAATCGAAGCAATGAACCCAAATTGAACTGATTTAAGTTTAAATTGGAATCTAAACAATAAATTTAAGATACTTACACAGGTATTATATGAAACATAAAATCTACATACTTTTTTTAGCCTTCGGAATGTTAATTTTTCCACATATTATCTATGCGCAAGTAGATTTTAATAAAAAACATGATGATGATTTAGGAGATGTTGAAGATAAGTTTCAAGAATTTTTCTACGAAGCCTTAAAGCAAAAAGGGATTGAGAATTACGATAGATCGGTAGAATCGCTTTTAAAGTGTATAGCATTAGATAACTCTGTGCCCGTTTTGTATTACGAATTAGGTAAAAATTATAATAAGCTTAAAAATTATGGTGCGGCAGAAGAAGCATTAAAAAAAGCGGTTAGTAAAGCACCAGATAATGAATGGTTTTTAGATGAGTTGTATGGATTTTATACATCGCAAAATGATTATGATAAAGCCATAAAAGCAGTTAAGCAATTAGTTAAGTACCACCCAGATTATAAAGAAGATTTGGCGTCACTTTATTTAAGAACAAAGAAATATGATGATGCTTTAGCACTTTTAGATGCCTTAGATTCAGAATTTGGAGTTTCAGTTTCACGAGATGCGATGCGTAACCGAATTTATAAAGAAACAGGACGAAAAAAAGATCAAATAAAAAACCTTGAAGCACGCGTTGAAAGCCACCCAAATAAAGAATCTAATTATTTAGCTCTAATTTTCCGTTATAGCGAAAGCAACGAAAAAGAAAAAGCCTTTGAAACAGCTAAAGAGCTTTTAAAAATGAATCCGAATTCGCAATTAGTACATTTAGCATTATATAAGTTTTATTTAGATGATAACAATACCGAAAAAGCAATTGAATCTATGAAAATTGTTATTAAAAGCAATGAAATAAAACCAGAATCGAAACTTAAAGTCTTAACAGATTTTGTAAAATTTGTTGGGAATAATCCGCAGTATGAGGCAGATTTGGTAGAAGCTACTACGATAGTTAATGGTAATAATAGCAAAACACTTACTGAGTTAGGCCAGTATTATTTAACTAAAAAGAATAAAGAAAAGGCTTTAGAGTATTTTGAGGCCGCATTAAAGTTAGAAGCAAATAATTTTACCCTTTTGCGTAATGTATTATTACTATATATAGATTTAAAAAAGTACAACCTAGCTAAAGAAAAAAGTAACGAAGTACTTCAAAAATATCCATCACAACCCATATTTTATTTAATACAAGGTGTCGCTTTAAATCAATTAAATCAACCAAAAAAGGCTGTTGAAGCTTTAGAAATAGGATTGGATTATATTATTGATGACACAAAAATGGAAACAGACTTTTACAGTCAACTAAGTAAGGCCTATACCCTATTAAACAATACAGCTAAAGCAAAAACGTTTAGTGATAAAGTAAAACAATTAGAAAGTTCAAATTAATGAAAATACGCTCTCAACTCACTTTAGCCTTATTAACCTTATTAGTATTTAATTGTAAATCATCAAAAACAATTGTAGAAGGCAACGCTAATTATAACCTTTCCGCCAGGCAATTAATAAAAGAAAACGCCAAACAAACTCCCAGTTTTAAAACACTTAAGTCAACGCTTAAAGTAACCTATATACAAAAAGACAATTCGCAAACCTATACGTTAAGCTTTAGAGCTAAAAAAGATGAAGCCTTATGGATTAGTGCTACGTTTTCAATAGTAAAAGCATTAGTAACGCCAGAGAAAGTTAGTTTTTATAATAAGTTAGATAGAACCTATTTTGAAGGAGATTATAAATATTTAAGTGATTTATTGGGAACAGAACTAGATTTTCAAAAGGTTCAAAATTTACTATTAGGAGAGACCATTTTCAATTTAAAAAATGGAGCTTACAGCAGTTCTGTTGATGATTCTTCTTATGTGCTTAAACCAAAAAAGCAACGCGAACTTTTTGAAATATTCTTTCTGTTAGACCCATCACATTTTAAAGTAAAGTCGCAACAAATATCGCAACCAAAGGAGTTTAGACATTTACAAATCGATTATTTGTCACACCAAGAAATTGAAAAACAAATTCTTCCAGAAAAAATAAAGATAATTGCTTTAGAGTCTAATGAAGAAACGATTATAAATTTAGAATTCAAAGGTGTTTCTTTAAATGAAACATTGCGTTTTCCGTTTAAAATACCATCGGGTTTTAAAGAAATAGAACTTTAATGTTAAAAAATAAAACATCATATAAAACAATTTTTCTTCTGGTTTTTCTGCTAGGTAGCTCTTTTGCCTTTTCTCAAAATAATAAACAAAAGGAGTTAGAGACGCGACGACAAGAATTGCGTAGAGAAATTCAGAAAATTAATGAATTGCGTTCCGAAAATAAATCAAAAGAAAAATCGCAAATATCATTAATAGAAGATTTTAATTATAAGATTCGTGTTTTATCTAACCTGATTAAAGTAACCAACCAGCAAGCCAATTTACTAACACGTAAGGTTAATTCGAACCAAAAGAAAATAACCGTACTTAGAAACGAATTAAAGGCGTTAAAGAAAGGGTATGCTGCTATGTTAGTAAAGTCTTATAAAAGCAAAAATAAACAGAGCAGAATCATGTTTTTGTTGTCGTCTGATGATTTTAAACAAGCATATAAACGATTACAGTATATTAAACAGTATTCAGACCACCAAAAGCAACAAGGTGAAACCATAAAAAAGAAAACACTCGAATTACAGGATATTAATAAAGACCTACAAAATCAAAAGGATGATAAAAAGAGGCTAATAGCGAGTAATAAAGTCATTCAAAAATCATTAGAATCAGAACGGAAACAGCATGAGGTTTTAATGCAATCAATTAAAAAGAACCTATCGTTGTACGCCTCTCAAATAAAACAAAAGCAAAGAGAAGCTAATAGAATTGATAGAGAAATAGACCGTATTATTAAAGCGGCTATTGCAAAATCTAATAAAAAAGCCAAAGTAACCAATTCAAAAAGTTTTGCGCTTACAGCAGAAGAAAAAGTTTTAGCCTCTAACTTTATAGCTAATAAGGGTAAATTGCCTTGGCCAGTTGAAAGAGGCGTAATAAGATTAGGGTATGGGACACAACGACACCCTATTGATAAGTCATTAACAATTAAGAGTAACGGTGTGCGAATTGCTACGCAAAAAGGCGCTAAAGTTAGAGCCGTTTTTAATGGGGAAGTGAGCGAAATACTTAAAATGAAAAATGTAAACCCCATCGTGATGATTCGCCATGGAAGTTATTTGACTTTATACAGAAATTTATCTAACGTTTATGTTAAGAAAGGGGATAAAGTATCAACTAAGCAAGTTATAGGAGAGGTTTTTACAAACCCTTCAAATGGAGAGACTATTTTAAGCTTTACGATATCTAAGGGAACAAAAACAGAAAATCCAGCTTCATGGGTTTATAAAATGTAAGGTTATCTTTCGTTCTTTTTGTCAGACAATGTGTTCGGTATAGTGAATACGAAAGAAGAAAAATATTTTCAAAAATTAGGTGCTAAAATCAAGCAATTAAGAGAAGAAAAGGGCATTGACCAAAAGGCATTCGCTTTTGATTGTGAGATTGGAAGAACACAATTATATATGATTGAAAATGGTAGAACGAATCCGAGATTATTAACCTTGATGAAAATAGCCGATGGATTGGAAATTCCTGTTTCTCAACTTCTAGAAATTTAATAAAGTAACGTATTTTTAACTTCGTTCTTTGGTGGTTGCTGCCTATTTTAATTCAAACAATTTTATCGTATAGTCAAATAATTCCGTTCCGCCCCATTTTCCGTGTCCTGGAATTACAATTTCTGTTTTTGGATATTTTAATTTGATTTTACGAACGGTCTCAGACCATTTGTTCGTGTTTGCATCTCCCAAATACCCCTTGTTTGCTCCAACTTTTTTAATCAAACATCCACCAAAGATGGCATTGTCTTCTGGGAAATATCCTATGATATTATCTTTGGTATGACCTTCTCCAAAGTACTCCGCATAAACCTTTTTATTTCCAATATCTAACGTAAGATTATTATCAAATCCTTTAATTGGTTTAGAGAAGTTTAAACCATTATTTTTTAGTAATTCTATAGTTTGATTTGTAGCGTATGTTTGAATATTATGTTCTTCAAATTCCTGTATGCCACCAACACAATCTTCGTGAAAATGAGTTGGAATAACAGCTGTTATTTCGCTTTTAAGTTCATTAGTAACGAAATTTATTAATTCTAATGAACTTTTGTTGTCCGTTGGTGTGTCAAAAACAATTCCTTTATTTTCATTTACAACTAACATGCCATTACAGGCTACTTTTCCATAATCGTCTGTATTTAGAAAGGAAATATGTTTGTAAATATGATTCGATAACTTTTTAATTATCAAATTTTCGGTTTGATAGATTATTAAACTATCAACTGCATTCGTTTTAAATTTTTCGTTGTTAGTTTCTTGTTTTGTCTGATTATGTTTAGATGATGATTCTTTACAGGAAATAAAGGTTAATCCTGTAAGAAGAAAAAGTGCTAAAAATAATTTTGTCATAAATTTTGTTCCTTATTTCGGGCTTTTTTTTGGTTGTTGCTAATGTTGTTGTATAAGATTAGTTGGGTTGCGTAAGTTTTTATTCCATTTTACTGAGTTCAATCTCATTCGGACTTTCTGGAAATCCAATTAGTTTATTTTTATAAAAATACATTTCATAGGTTTTTCCTTGTTGCCACCATTTTAATATAATACTATCTCCTTTTCGTTCATTCATACCCATTTCGATAATTTTCAGAGAATCTTTAGAATTTGGTGTTAATTCATATATGCCATAAGTATTTGGATTTTCGGAAATTCTTAATTGAATATTTCTGTCTTCAATTGTAAAATTGTACCTAGTTTGAGAATAAGGGTGATTTTCCATCCAAGAATTCCAAAAGAAAGAAAAGATTAAATAGCAGACGATTGTATTTATAAAAAATAAAATCGAAAGTCTTTTTTTAATAAAGAATGCAAAAATTCCAATCAGAATATTCACGATAACTATGCGAGGTCTATAAGATTCAATTCCAATAGACATAAAAGGGTCAGGTTTAATATTACTAACCCAATATTTCATAAAAAATATGTCAATTAGTAAAATCAGAACTCCAATTCCTAGTATTAATTTTGTTTCAGATTTCGTCATTTTCAAACTTACGCACAACGGTTTTGTGTAAGATTACATTAGCAATGAATTTTATAGTTATTGTAACGGTACCGCACTCGTCAAAGACGAAGCGCTAGCAATACGAGAACTAGCAGGGGCTTTTTTGTGTTACTATAACCTGTATAGGGCAAAAAAGGTAATAACCTTTCAAGTTTGCACTAAGCTAAAAGAACAAACGTTTTTATTTTTTAGAAGAGACAAGAAGTTCTCTAACGTCTACATCCAAAGCTTTGGCTACTTGAAATAAGTTTTCAATTCTCGGTTGCATGTCATTTCGGCACCATTTTGAAATGGTATTTGTATTCATATCTAACTCTTCTGCTAACCAATTATTGGTTTTACCTTTTTCAGCTAGAACGGCCTTTATTCTATTATAAATCGGTTTATCCATAGTAATTGCAATTATCTAGTACCAAAAATAATGAAGAAAAATAAATGTTATAAGTATTAAAATATGCTTTATTAGGAGATTTAAAAATCTTTATGTAACTTTGAAATGCTTTAAAAGGATATAAATAAACTTTTAAGGTTTTTTATTAGAAGTTAAAAACATATTATGAAAATCAATTATCCGAAATCAGTTTTTTAACGTTTTATAACAAAAAGCTTTCTCATAAAAAACAAGATTCTATCTCTAAAATGTGGTTTCGATTGTTTTTATGGCTTACTCGATATGGCACTCGTCAAAGACGAAGCGCTAGCGCATACGAGGACTAGCAGGGGAGTTAATGTGTTCGTTAAGGGACATAGTTTATACAAGTTAAAGATTAGACTTTACACTAAATTAGTTTCTAACCTTATATTTTTTTTATTCATTAAAAATTCCATTTCAGATTAATTATTCAATAGATGAGTAACAAAACGATACCTTAGCATAAGAGCTGTGATTTTTTAAAAATTAAACCCTTTTTGCTAACATAGGGATGATAAACTCTAAGTATGGATCTTAATTTAATTTAGACTCTAACAATCACAAAGCCTCTTCTTGTTTTCTTATAATGGTTTCCATTCCAAAAATAATAGCGCTTTCCTCTAACTTTTACAATTTTGTAATGTCTAGGAGCGGTTTTTACAATAGTTACTTTTGCAGGTTTAGTAACGACACGGGTAGCACAAGATGAAAAGCTCATCGTACATAAAGCAAAAAATAAAATAATAAGTAATCTCATAGCTTTTTAAGATTTGATTCTACTATAAGACTCGTAAAAAAGGTAAAAGTTTAATTATTCAAATAGTGCTTTTAATTCCGTAGCCTCATTTGGTTTTATTTTTCCAGCTAATAATAGGCTTAATTGTTTACGACGCAATGCAGCATCAAAACGTTCTTTTTCTAAATCGGTTTCTGGTAGTACTTCAGGAACTGCAATAGGGCGTGCAGTTTCATCTACAGCCACAAAGGTGTAAATAGCTTCATTTGCCTTTGTTTTATCACCAGACTCCCTATCTTCTATCCACACATCAATAAAGACCTCCATAGAGGTTTTAAAAGCACGAGACACTTTAGCTTCAACCGTTACGACACTTCCTAAAGGAACGGCTCTATTAAAAGCGACATGGTTAACTGATGCAGTTACGACAATACGTCTTGAGTGACGTCTGGCAGCAATACTTGCAGCACGATCCATTCTCGCTAGTAACTCGCCACCAAATAAGTTATTTAAGGGGTTGGTTTCACCAGGTAAAACCATATCGGTTAGTATGGTTTTCGATTGTTCAGGAGTCTTTGCTTTCATTACAAAAAAAATTTAATCTAAAAATTCCCCAACTGCCCTATGATTTGCCTAAAGGATAGTCCGTTTTAAGAATTTTTTATTGATTTGGCAAAGGTAAAACGATTCTAGGAGTTATGAAGTACGATTTAAAATATAATTAAGTTAAGAGAATTTAGTCCAATGCCCTAACAGATAACCAAGCGTCATTGTTATGCGTTTCTTTAATAGTTCTTAGTGCTCGAAGCGCTTCAAACCTATCTTCATAACTAGCATAAACAACTTCATGTAAACCATATTTATTCACACCAATTTTTCTGGCTTTAAAGCCTTCTGCTTTTAGCTGTGAGATTTTTTTATCACAGTTTTCTTCAACTCTAAAAGCACCTGCTATTATATGAAAATTACCAGTTTGTTTCGAGACATTTAAATTAATGGCAGGAAACGGGTTTAAATTAAATGTGGCTTGTTGTATTTTAGTATCTAATTGTTGTGTTGCTTCCTCTTGCGCTAATTGATTATGTTGTTCAATTTGATTTACATAATAATTAGACCCAGCAATACCACCAAGTGTTAAGGCAATTAAAGCAACCGCAGCATATTTTAAATACGGCTTGGTTTTGCGCTTTTCGGGAGTTACAGTAATAGGAATTACTTTTTCAATGCTTTCAACTTTTTCTTTGTAAACCTCACGAGTTACTTTAGGCGATACAAATTGAGACATGCCAAAAGAATCTGTTAGATAGTTAAGGTGATTTGAAGGTTCGAATAAAATTTTACCTTCACTATTAAAAACAATGTCTCCAATATTTTTAAAAGTAAGTGTTTCCCCTTGTTCTAAATAAGACTTTAATATACTTACTCGCTTAGCAATTTTTTTATTGGCAACTTCAAAAGGGATTTTTTCTACATCAGCAATATAATGGGCTAATAAACCATCATTTTTTTGAATTTGCTCATTAAAAGACACCGTTTTATTAGGTGGATAAAAGGCATTTGTGGTTTCATGAATGGTTGCAGATACACGTTGTGTTAAAAAAGCACCAAACTCAGGAATGGTAACACACTCATATCTATATAGTAAATCGCTTATGTAGGTTTCTAATTGCATAAAAACAAAGTTAGAAAATTATACTTTCAGATAAAAATTAGAGCAAGAATTTATTAACAAATTTTTATTTTATTCTAACACCTATTTATTTATAGCTAAATTCGTACATTTTTAAAATCAATTATATAGAATGACCGAAACGGATTTGCTTTATGCTTTGGCTTTACAGCACGTATCAAATATTGGTGATATAACAGCTAAACGCCTTATTTCACATTGTGGTACTGCCGAGGCTGTTTTAAAAGAAAAGAAGCAAAATTTGCTTAAAATTAGTGGTGTTGGGAGTGCTATTTTAGGCGATTTATTTGAAACAGATCATTTAAAGGCTGCTGAAAAAGAAATTGATTTTATAAAATCGAATACTATTAAAGTGTCTTACTTTAAGGACGATGGTTATCCCGAAAAACTAAAACATTGTATTGATGGTCCTATTTTATTATTTCAATCGGGGGCTATTAATTTAAAAGAACAACATATTATTAGTATAGTTGGTGCTCGGAAAATAACAACGCATGGTATCGCGTTTTGTGAAGCATTGGTGGAAACCTTAGCACCCTATAACCCTATTGTTGTTTCTGGTTTTGCATATGGAACCGACATTACTGCACACAAAGCAGCTATTAAAAACAAGTTACAAACAGTTGGTTGTTTAGCACACGGATTGAATCAAATTTACCCTAAAGTACATAAAAAGTATATGGTTGATGTGGAGAAAAACGGCGGCTTTTTTACCGATTTTTGGAGCAGTGATAAGTTTGATAGAAATAATTTTTTAAAACGAAATAGAATTATTGCGGGATTAAGCGAAGCGACCATTGTTATAGAATCTGCAGAAAAAGGAGGAAGTTTAGTTACTGCCGATATTGCAAATTCTTATAATAGAGATGTGTTTGCTGTTCCTGGAAGAACAACAGATAGCCAGAGTATTGGGTGTAATAATTTAATAAAATATCAAAAAGCACATATGCTAACCACGCCTTTAGATGTTCCTTATATTTTAAACTGGGAATTGGAAAAAGATAAAAAACCAGCAATACAAAAACAGTTGTTTGTTGAATTGAATCCTACAGAAAAAACAATTTATTCGTATCTAAAAGAAAACGAAAAACAACAACTAGACGTGATTGCTATTAATTGCAACATGCCTATTTTTAAAATAGCAAGTGTATTACTTACTATGGAACTTAAAGGAGTGATTAGACCTTTGCCTGGGAAGTTGTTTGAGATTATTTAATTCCTGCCTTTGCAGGAATTAAATAATTGAAATTTATTATTTTCTAATTGAATTTCTGCCTTCAAAAGAATGACAAAAAGTAAATTTTTAATACCCAATCTTTTCTCGTACTCTGTTTAAAACAGAATTGGCTACTACTGTTGCTTTTTCTGCTCCTAAACTTAAGACCTTATCAATCTCTCCGAGGTTATTCATGTAGTAGTTATATTTTTCACGTTCGGTAGCAAACGTTTCAACAACCAATTCAAATAAAGCTTGTTTTGCATGCCCATAACCATAGCCACCATTTTCATAGTTAGTTTTCATGGTTTCTATTTGTGCATCATTAGCTAATAAACTATAAATTGAAAAGCAATTACATGTTTTCCAATCTTTAGGGTCTTCAAGTGGTGTACTATCCGTTTGAATAGTCATTATTTGTTTGCGTAGTTTTTTATCATCTAAAAAGATATTGATGATATTATTTCTACTCTTACTCATTTTTTCACCATCGGTTCCAGGAATGAGCATGGTGTTTTCTTGTATTTTTCCTTCAGGGAGTACAAATGTGTCACCCACTTTAGCATGAAAACGAGAGGCCACATCACGTGTCATTTCAATATGCTGTAGCTGATCCTTGCCAACAGGGATAATTTCGGCATCATACAACAAAATGTCGGCAGCCATAAGCATAGGGTAGGTAAATAAACCAGAGTTTACATCTTCTAACCTGTCGGCCTTATCTTTAAAACTATGCGCTAATGTTAAACGCTGGAAAGGAAAAAAACAGCTTAAATACCAAGATAACTCAGTAACCTGCGGGATATCACTTTGTCTGTAAAACACTGTTTTTTCTATGTCTAAACCAAAAGCTAGCCAGGTGGCTGCAGTAGAATACGTGTTAGTACGCAACGTTTTAGCATCTTTAATTTGAGTTAAAGTATGCAGATTTGCGATAAATAAATAAGAATCGTTTTCAGGATTATTAGACATTTCTATTGCTGGCATGATAGCCCCTAATATATTTCCTAAATGCGGTGTTCCTGTACTTTGTATACCAGTTAGTATTCTTGCCATAATTTTATTTAAAGCGCAAATTTAGAGATAAGTTATGCAATAAAAAAAAATGGCACTAGCCTCTTTGATAAAAAAATAAAAATGGTTACTTTTTAAATAAGCCTGCAACAAATAATATGACCGAAGCACCAATAGCACCCGTTAAAATATCGCCTATAATACCTCCTATAAATGAGATGTTAAGCGTTGCAAATAACCAGTTACCAACAAAGCCTCCAATAATACCAATAACAATGTTTAATAGTAATCCAAAACCACCACCTTTCATTAGTTTTCCTGCTAACCAGCCTGCAATAGCACCAATTAATAGTGAATAAAGTAAACTCATAATTATATAATTTTAAAATTATTATGTTTTAAAGATAATCAATTTATAATAGTATTTTTGATACTTATGAAAGTTATAAAACACATATTTTGGACGTTTTACCGTATCTGGTTTTACATTCTTGTAGGGTTACCAATACTTATTCTGTTTCCTGTACTTATAATTTCTATTTCAAAAGAATCATGGTATCCGTTCTTTTTTAAGATTGCCAGATTTTGGGCAAAAATAATTTTAATTGGTATGGGGTTCAGGTATCGTATTGAACGAGAACAAACGCCCAGAAAAGATAAGAGCTATATGTTTGTAGCGAACCATACTTCTATGACAGATATTATGCTCATGCTGGCTTCTATTAAAAATCCATTCGTATTTGTCGGAAAAAAGGAGCTTACTAAAATTCCGCTTTTTGGTTTCTTTTATAAACGGACTTGTATTGTGGTTGATAGAAGCTCACCAAAAAGTAGGCAAGCTGTTTTTTTAAGAGCACAGCGCAGATTACAATCTGGTTTAAGCATTTGTATTTTTCCCGAAGGAGGTGTGCCAGAAGAACACATAAATTTAGATGAATTTAAAAATGGGGCTTTTAGATTGGCAATAAATCATCAAATTCCTATTGTGCCATTAACTTTCGCCGATAATAAAAAACGATTTCCGTACATATTTTTTGGTGGTAGCCCAGGAAGAATGCGTGTTAAGATTCATAAATTTTTATCTACAGAAAATTTAACAACAGATGATACGAAACCTTTAAATGAAACGACTAGGAATATTATCTTGAAACAATTACAAATTTTTAATAAATAAAAAACTGCTCATGGGGATGAGCAGTTTTTTTCGATATTGATTTTCCTTAAACTCGAAAATCAATATCCAGATCTAACCAAAAACCTAGAATTTAATGGCGAATCCAGTATAAACCCCTATAAAGAAAGGTTTAAAATCGCCAGATGTATTATTAAATGTGTTAATTTGATATTTAAACATAGGCTCTAAATTCAAGTCTATCTTTTTAGATATTTGATAATTTAAACCCAATCCCAAATTAGCACTATAACTTACTTTGTTTATATTATTTGCTTTACCTATAAGTGTTTTTTCACCACTATTTGCCTCAGAGAATATTTTATTATTATTTAAAAAGAATGAGCTAAAGCCACCAATAAAATTAATTCCTAATTTTTTGTCTGAAAGGGCGTATTGAAATTCCAAAGGAATCTCGATATACCCCATATCTTGATTAATAGAAATGTTATCTGACGATGACAATGATTCAGGAGTGTCATTTGATACGAAACTTTCATCACTAACGAGAACGACTTTTTCTTGAACACTATTACTAGTATTGTTGTTGGTTTGAATAGCATCAACATTTTGTAATGTAAGACTACTTGAGGCTTTACCTATAGTTTGAAGAATAACCGCACCGTTAGTGTTATATCCCAAATTAACCTTATTAATACCAGAACGGATACTTAGCCTTTTGTTAATAGCATAACTAGTAGAAATACCATAACTCATATTAAGTTCACCACTTTTAGAATTATTATTGAATTGAGAACCTCCTATTGAAGAACCTTTTCCTAAAGTATTAAAATAAACAGGCGCAGCATTTGGGGCGATACTCCACCTATTTGATTCTTTCTCTTTTTCAATAATGTCTTTGGTTTTATCTATGGCTTCTTCTATGCTAAGCTTATTTTCTTCTACTGTATCATTAATTACAGTTTCTGTATTTTCTTTTCTGATCCCTGTAATTGCAGTATTATTTTTTGAAGTGTTATTTATGATCTTTTTTGCTTTTTCTTTATCAATTAATGATTCTTTATTTTGTTGAATAACTTGATTGTTTTTTTCAGAATGAGAAGCAATGGCGGTACCATTTTTCAATGTATTTTGAAGTTTTTCTGGATCTCTTTTTTCTTCAGAATTATCTGTGATAACAATATTGTTTTTTGATTGATTAATAATGTTATCAGGATCATTTTTTTCTTCAAGACTCTTTGCAACGGCGGTATTACTTTCAGTATTTGATAATTTGTTGATTGTATTTTGTTGCCTATTTGCAGAAAGATTAGTACCCTTTTTGCTTTCATCATTGTTTTTTGAAGCAGGTGTTTCTACAATTGATGATTCTTTTGAAATTATTATTTTCTTAGATAAAGGGTTTGTTTTAATTTGTGGCTCACTATCTAAATTTTCATTTTCATTAGAGCCAGTGTTAGTAACAGCATCTTTTGTATGATACAAATTATTAGGGTCGTCTTTTTTAAGATCTGAAGATGTTGTGTTTTCAGTATCGGTATTAGTTATTTCATTGGTTGGAGTTGTATTATTATTAAAATAAGCACCACCAATAGTTAATAAAAGCAATAATAACGCAGCAACACCAGCATAACGCCACCAAATAGGAATAACACGACGTTTTTTCTTTTCTGGGTTAAGTTTAGCTTCTATATTTTCCCAAACAGCATCACTAGGAATGGCTTCAAAATCTTTAAAGCTTTCCTGAAACAATCTGTCAATATGTTTTTTATCACTCATTATAATGATTGTAAACTTTGTATTGTCTTATATTTTTCAATAGTTTCCTTCAAACTTTGTCTGGCACGTGCCAAATTAGATTTTGAAGTCCCTATATTTATATCTAACATGTCTGCTATATCTTTATGTGAATAACCATCTAATACATATAAGTTAAAAACCAACCTATATCTGTCTGGTAATTCTTGAATAATTTGTAAAAGATAATCGATGGATATAGCATCTTCATCGACTTCTAGTTCAACATCTTCAATTACATTTTCATTTATAATATCAAAAACCTTTTCGTTTCTGTATCGTTGCAATACTGTATTTACAGTAATGCGCTTTAACCAACCTTCAAAAGAACCTTTATTCTTATACTGTTCAATTTTTTTAAAAATTGTTAAAAATGCGTCTTGCAAATTATCTTCAGCTTCGGCACGATTTCGTGAATACTTTAAGCATACAGAAAATAGTTTACTCGAAAAGAGTTTATATAATTCTCCTTGGGCTTTCGTATTATCAACTTTACAATTTTCTATGAGTTGGTCTAAACTCAAACTAAAACATGTATTAAATTAATTCTTAATTTTTAGTCAACTACGGGTATTTCGATAGTTAAATATTGACTTTCCCCATCTGTGTCTTTTCCTTGCCAAAATTTAAAAATATAAGAACCATTGCTTGTAACCGTAAAGTCGAAAGTTGCTTCTACCAATTCTTCTTGTAGGTTTTCGCAATTGTCTCTTTCAAAGACATAGTTTATTGGAGCAATAGTACGTTCATTATTTTCTTTTAAATAATAAAATTCTTTAAACGCATGACAGGTTGAGGGTCTAAGGTAAGAAACAGTAACTGGATATGTTTCTCCTAGGGTAAATTCATCAGGAATATCAACACTCTCAACTGGTAGAATTTCAAGACTGAAATTCTGATCATCATCATCAAGACTACACGAAGATGCAGATAAAACAGCTATTAAACAAAGAACAAAAAACTTTTTCATAGGTAAATACATTTTAGGGAGTAATATACATGCTTATTTTATGTAGATGCTTAAGAAATAAAAAGGTTGCGTGTAAAATCAAAAAATCCCGAATTAACGGGATTTTTTAATTATTCTGCTACTACTATTTTTCTGACTTTTCCTTCGAGTTCGTCCATGAGTTCGGGATTATCTTTAATAAGAGCTTTTACAGCATCACGCCCCTGCCCCAGTTTCGTGTCATCATAACTAAACCAAGAACCGCTTTTCTTTACAATTTCATGTTCCACAGCAAGATCCAATATTTCACCTACTTTAGAGACACCTTCTCCGTACATAATATCAAATTCTGCCATTTTAAAAGGAGGAGCTACTTTATTTTTAACCACTTTTACTCGGGTTTTATTACCAGCAACACTTCCGTCGGTTTCTTTAATTTGAGTAGAACGACGTATATCTAATCTAACAGAAGCGTAGAATTTTAAAGCATTTCCCCCTGTTGTGGTCTCTGGGTTACCAAACATAACCCCAATTTTTTCACGTAATTGGTTAATAAATATAACGGTACAGTTGGTTTTACTAATAGAACCTGTAAGTTTTCTTAAAGCTTGAGACATTAATCGAGCGTGTAAACCCATTTTAGAGTCTCCCATTTCACCTTCAATTTCACTTTTAGGTGTTAATGCTGCTACAGAATCGACTACCACAATATCAATAGCTCCAGAGCGAATTAAATTATCGGCAATCTCAAGGGCTTGTTCACCATTATCTGGTTGCGAAATAATTAAATTATCAATGTCTACTCCTAGCTTTTCAGCATAAAATCTATCAAAAGCATGTTCAGCATCTATAAAAGCAGCAATACCGCCAGCTTTTTGAGCTTCAGCTATAGCATGTAAAGTAAGTGTGGTTTTTCCAGAAGATTCTGGACCATAAATTTCTATAACACGTCCGCGTGGATATCCACCAACGCCTAAGGCAATATCTAAGCCTAAAGAACCAGACGGAATAGCTTCTACATCTTGTACAGCTGCATCGCTCATTTTCATTACTGTTCCCTTTCCGTAAGCTTTGTCTAATTTATCTAATGTAAGTTTAAGTGCTTTTAATTTGGCTTCTTTTTCGCTGCTCATTTATAATTTTTTTTTCTGAAGTTATGCCTGCTAAAATACTACATCTTTTATCATGATACAATAATAGTTTTCAACATAAATTCAGAAATAAAAAGACTGATTATTAATTTAAAAAAAATAAAGTGCCATGGCGCAACGCAACCTTTTTACATATTTTGCATCTACTAATTAAAGTGGAAAATTTTGCTATGAAAAAGAATTAAATTGAAATTTTTCAAACAAACAATTTTAATAATGTATTAGGTGTTTCAGTAACTGTATATTGTAAATAGTAACTGTAAAGCCGATGGTGACTAAACTCGTGAGATATTATTTAAAGAAAATTAAATTAATATTAACGGATCAGTCAAAAAAAAGCACTTTATATTTACTAAAGTGCTTTTTTTATACAATAAATTGTGACACGTCTTTAAAATTGTATTTTTGCCCCTTAGTTTCATTTTTCTTTCCCTTTAGGAAGGCTAGGATGAGAATTCTTTAACCTTATAAATTAGTATAGCATGCAACTGTACAATAAATTAAGTGCAAAAGAAAGAGCCGAATTAATTGATAAAGCAGGAAAAAATCGATTAACACTTTCTTTTTACCAATATGCCAAAATTGGCAACCCACGAGTTTTTAGAGATCATTTGTTTATCACTTGGGATGCATTAGATGTCTTAGGCCGAATTTATGTTGCTCACGAAGGTATTAATGGTCAATTATCACTACCAGCCGATCGCTTTAACGAATTTAAAGCACATTTAGATACCATTACATTTTTAAAGGATATCCGATTAAATATTGCGGTAGAGCAAGACAACAAATCGTTTTTAAAGCTAAAAGTAAAAGTGCGTAACAAAATTGTTGCCGATGGTTTAAATGATGCTACGTTTGATGTTACAAATAAAGGAATCCATGTAGGGGCAAAACAGTTTAATAATCTTATAGAAGACGAAAAAACGGTTTTGGTAGATATGCGGAACCATTATGAAAGTGAGATAGGCCATTTTAAAAATGCCATAACACCAGATGTAGATACTTTTAGAGAATCTTTAGATATTATTGAGGACGATTTAAAAACTCATAAAGAAGATAAAAATCTTGTAATGTATTGCACTGGAGGAATTCGCTGCGAAAAGGCAAGTGCTTATTTTAAGCATAAAGGCTTTAAAAATGTATATCAATTAGAAGGGGGTATTATTGAGTATGCACGTCAAGTAAAAGAAGAGCATTTAGAAAATAAATTTTTAGGTCAAAACTTTGTTTTTGATGACCGAAGAGCAGAACGTATTAGTGCAGATGTTATAGCGAATTGCCATCAATGTGGAACCCCGTTCGATGTACATACTAATTGTGCTAATGAAGCTTGTCATTTACTGTTTATTCAATGCGATTCTTGCAAAGAAACCAATGAAAACTGTTGTTCTACCAATTGCATGGAAATAAATAGGCTACCTTATGAGGAGCAAAAAGAATTGCGCAAAGGACAAGGAAATAGTAACGATATTTTCAAAAAAGGACGGTCTGAAGCTTTAAAATTCAAATAAGATGCAGCATATAGAATTAATGGCTCCAGCAGGAAACTTTGAATCGCTTCAAGCAGCTTTAGATAATGGCGCAGACTCTGTTTATTTTGGTGTAGAACAGCTAAATATGAGAGCTAGGGCATCAATAAACTTCACTTTAGATGATTTGCCTGAAATTTCAAAGCGATGTAAAGCAAAAAATGTAAGAACGTATTTAACATTAAATACAATCATTTACGATCATGATTTATCTATCGTAAAAACACTTATAAATAAGGCAAAGGAAGCAGATATTACAGCTGTAATAGCAATGGATCAAGCTGTAATAGCTTCGGCACGAGAAATTGGTTTAGAGGTGCATATTTCAACCCAAATTAACATTACCAATATTGAAACGGTTAAGTTTTATGCGCTGTTTGCAGATACTATGGTGTTGAGCAGAGAATTAAGTTTGCGTCAAGTAGCAAAAATTACCGAAGCTATTGAAAAAGAACAAATAAAAGGACCTTCGGGTAAATTAATAGAAATTGAGGTATTTGGTCATGGGGCGCTTTGTATGGCTGTTTCTGGGAAATGTTATATGAGTTTGCATTCTCAGAACTCATCAGCAAATAGAGGGGCTTGCAAGCAAAATTGTAGAAAGAAGTATACAGTTATAGACCAGGAAACTGGTTTTGAAATGGAATTAGATAATGAATACATCATGTCTCCCAAAGACTTATGTACCATAGATATTTTAGATCAGGTAGTAGAATCTGGTATTAAAGTATTAAAAATTGAAGGGAGAGGTCGAGCTCCAGAATATGTTGCCAGAGTTATAAAATGTTATAGAGATGCTATTGATAGTCTTGAGAATAAAACCTATAATAAAGAAAAGGTTATTTCCTGGATGCAAGAATTGGAAAAGGTTTATAACCGCGGATTTTGGAATGGTTATTATTTAGGACAGAAATTAGGAGAATGGAGTAATGGTTCTGGGTCGCATGCAACCCAAAAAAAGGTGTATATAGGTAAAGGTGTGCATTTTTATACCAAAGCTAAAATAGGGGAATTTAAAATTGACGCTTACGATGTTGCTCTTGGAGATACTATTTTAGTAACAGGACCAACCACGGGAGCTAAAGAAATGGAAGTAAATGAGATGTTGGTAAACGATGAAAAGTTAACAATAGGCTCTAAAGGTGATACGATAACGATACCATTAGATTTTAGAATAAGACCTTCTGATAAATTATATAAGATTGTTGAAAATAAAGCCGAAGCTTAATGGTTGTTATTACATTACAACGTAATAAGTGTATAGGCTGTAATTACTGTGTGGAGTTGGCTCCTAACCAATTTCAAATGTCTAAGAAAGATGGTAAAACCGTTCTTTTACATTCAAAAGATAAAAAAGGATTTTTTACAGTAAAATCTAACGATGATGTTATTTTTGATGCATGCGATAAAGCATCCAAAGCATGTCCTGTAAACATAATTAGTGTTAAGAATGTTTAAGTTTAAGTAAACATAGCATTATTACCTTTGTTCGTAAGAACTAAATTGTCTTATTAAAATAACAAGAGGAACTTCGGAAAAGAGAAGGAAACAGTACTCTTCTCTTGAGCAGTCCCAACTGTAGTTAAAAAGGATGTGCTTTAGTCCATTTGACTTTCAGCTTCTAAAAAAAATGACACGAATTTCACAAACTCACAGGAATTTAGTTTTACCATGTTTATTCTTTTTCTTTTGTTTTTCAAAGTAGATTTAACTAGGAAACGAGTTAAATTGATAAAATTTAAGTTGTTAAAAAAAAATCAGATTTTATTCATGAGAATAGGAAGAAAATATAAAAACTTGTGAATTCGTGACAAAAAAATCTCAAAAAAAGTACGAGTTTGCCCTGCGCATTTACCTTATAAAAAGGATTTAAGGAATATTTTTAATACATTAGGCAAAAAAAGTAAATGAACGTTTACAAGCTTTTGCGGTTAAATAGGAAAATTAAAAGCCATAGAATTAAATTTTTTGGTCTTTGGTTATTACATACTTTTAATAAACGCTATCTAGCAGTAAATCTAGATCCTGTATTGGCTTGTAATTTACGTTGTAAAATGTGTTATTTTACAGATGCGGATTATGTGAAAACATTAAAAGGTCAATTTAAAGAAGAAGAACTTGATTTGATTGCTAAAGCTATTTTTAAAAGGGCTTTAAAACTTCAAATTGGTTGTGGAACAGAACCAACATTATATAAGAACTTAGTAAAGATTGTTAAACTAGGAAAGGAATATAAAGTACCTTATATTTCTTTAACCACAAATGCGAATCTACTTAATGAGGAAAGTATTGAAGCGCTTTTAAAAGCAGGGTTGAATGAATTTACGATATCGCTTCATGGAGTGACTAAAGAAAGTTATGAAGGATTTATGAAAAAGGCTAGTTACGAAAAGTTTCACAATGCCTTTAATGCTTTGCAAAAGCTAAAACAGAAATACGATTTTAAAGTTCGCATTAATTATACATTTAATAAAGATAATTTTTATGAACTTAAAGATCTTTTTGCTCATTTTAATGGAGCAAGTTTTGATTTACTTCAAGTTAGACCAATTCGAAAACTAGGGAATACAGAATATAGTGATTTTGATTTAGAACCTTTACGTAAAAATTATTCTGAGACCATTCAAAAAATTAGAGAAGACTGTAAAGCTAATAATATTACTCTTTTAGCTTCAGATTATATTCCAAATAAGGAGTTAATTAATGATTCTAGTTTAATATTTGATTATACTTTTTGTTATGTTTCTCCAGATAGCTTTTGGAAAAAAGGTTTTAATTGGAAAGAGGAGTCGTTTAATCAATACTCAAAAAAAATTGGTTGGAATAATCAACTTTTTTTAAATGTTTTCAAATCCAAAAAGAAGCTTAGATCTCTTTCAAATAGACTGAACTACGAAGTGGAGTTTAATTAGAAATCTTTGTTTTTAGTTTTTAGAATAGTCTTATCTTTACATTTCAAAATGATTATTAACCTTCATTCGTAATATAATAATTATTAACGAATTCAATATATAAATATATGGCTTGCGCAAGTTGCTCTACTAAAGATGGCCAACCTAAAGGCTGCAAAAACAATGGTACTTGTGGTACAGACAGTTGTAACAAGCTAACTGTTTTCGATTGGCTAGCAAATATGTCGTTGCCCAGCGGAGAAAAACCATTCAATTGGATTGAGGTACGTTATAAAAACGGAAGGAAAGAATATTATAATAATAAAGAAAATTTAACACTTAGTATTGGGGATATTGTAGCTACCCAAGCAAAAGCAGGTCATGATATTGGTATGGTTACCCTTACGGGGGAATTAGTGCGTATTCAGATGAAACGCAAAAACATATCGGATAAGAAAGAAGAGGCTTTAAAAATTTACCGAAAAGCAAGTCAAAAAGATATTGATATTTGGTCGTCTGCACGCGATAAGGAAGAACCAATGAAAGTAAGGGCGCGCCAGTTTGCAATTGATTTGAAATTGCAAATGAAGATTTCCGATATCGAATTTCAAGGAGATGCCAGTAAAGCTACTTTTTATTATACGGCCGAAGAACGCGTTGATTTTAGAGAGCTTATAAAAGTTTTTGCTCGCGAATTTAGAACGCGTATAGAAATGAAACAAGTCGGGTTTCGCCAAGAAGCTTCAAGACTTGGAGGTATTGGATCGTGTGGCCGTGAGTTATGTTGTTCAACATGGTTAACAGATTTTCGATCGGTAAGCACATCGGCAGCAAGATACCAGCAGCTATCATTAAATCCTCAAAAATTGGCAGGACAATGTGGTAAATTAAAATGCTGTTTAAATTATGAACTAGACACCTATCTTGATGCCTTAAAAAGTTTTCCTAAAACAGATACAAAAATATATACCGAAAAAGGTACTGCAGTGTGTCAAAAAACAGACATTTTTAAAGGGCACATGTGGTATGCTTATGAGGGAGAATGGAATAATTGGTATAAAATAACGACGAGTCAAGCCAATGAAATTATTCAACTAAATAAGAAGAAGAAGAAAATTGCTAGCCTTGAAGAATATGCTTCAGAGTTAGTAGATGATATTAAAGCTGAATTTGAAAATGTTGTAGGTCAAGACAGTTTAACGCGTTTCGATAGTCCGAAATCGAATAATAAACGTAAAAATAATAAAAGAAGGAACAATAGGAACAATAAAAATAATAAGAACAACAGAAATAAAAGAAAACCTCAAAACAGTAAAAATGCAACAAAGTAATGTATTATTATTTCTTTTAATGTCTTGTTTAGTCTTTGTGTCTTGCGATTCTAATCGCGTTTTCGATACTTATAAGTCGGTTCCTAACAAATGGCATAAAGATTCTATAATTAGTTTTAAAGTAAACCCACCAGATTCTACGAATGCGTATAATCTGTTTGTTAACTTAAGAAACACTAATGACTATAAGTACAATAATTTATTTTTAATAGTTGAAATGAGTTTTCCACATGGTAAAACTATTAAAGACACTTTAGAATATAGAATGGCAGACCCAAGCGGAAAATTTTTAGGCACAGGCTTTACAGATGTTAAAGAAAATAAGCTTTGGTATAAGGAGCAAGTCGTTTTTGAAGAAAAAGGAGACTATACCGTTAACATACAACACGCTATGCGAGAAAATGGAAAAGTGAATGGTGTTATAGAGTTAGAAGGTATTACAGATGTTGGTTTTAGAGTTGAAAAACCGTAAAAAAATAAATAATAGATCCCCCAAAATTCTGATTTTTTTTCAGAATTTTACCGTAAGAATTTAATATTATAAAGTTTAATGGCAAAAAAGAAACAAGCAACAACAACTCAAGATTTTTCAAAATACATCCGTTGGTTTTGGATGCTATTTTTAGGAGGAATACTTTCGGTAGTGCTTATATTTTTAGTTACATCCTTTTTTGGGGATCTACCAGACCACACAGTATTAGAAAATCCTAAAACCCATTTAGCAACTGAGATTATTTCATCTGATGGGAAAACTTTAGGCAAATTCTATTTAAATGATAATAGAACCCCAGTAGGTTATAATGAGTTACCACAAAATTTGATAGATGCATTAATTGCGACAGAAGATGCACGTTTTCATGATCATGCAGGGATAGATGCTAGAGGGACGCTTCGAGCTATTGTTAAATTAGGCTCTGGAGGAGGTGCAAGTACTATATCTCAACAACTGGCTAAACAATTATTTACAGGGGTGGCTTCAAAAAATATAATTGAACGAGTCCTTCAAAAAGTAAAAGAGTGGATTATAGCTGTTCGTTTGGAGCGTCAATATACTAAAGAAGAGATTATTGCTCAATATTTTAATATTTATGATTTTGGTAACAATGCAGATGGTATTCGCAGTGCAGCTGCAATCTATTTTGATAAAGAGCCAAGTGAATTAAATATGAAAGAGTCTGCTATGTTGGTTGGGATGTTTAAAAATTCTTCATTATATAATCCAAGAAGAAACCCAATAGGAGTAAAAAATAGACGTAATGTTGTTTTACATCAACTGGAAGACTATGATTATATTAATGAAACTGTAAAAGATTCACTTCAAAAAACGGCGTTAGATTTACGTTACACACCACAGTCACATCGTGATGGTATTGCTACTTATTTTAGAGCATATTTAGATGGTTTTATGAAAGATTGGATCAAGGAGAATCCGAAACCAGATGGATCAAATTATAGTTTATACAATGATGGTTTAAAAATTTATACTACCATAGATTCGCGCATGCAACAATATGCAGAAACTGCTGTAGGACAGCATATGCCTAGGCTACAAGCAGAGTTTGATAATCAAAATACACCTAAACGTAACCCAACGGCACCGTTTTTAGAACTTACAGGAAAAGAAATAGATCTTTTATTGAAACGTAGAATGAGGCAAGGTGAACGATGGAGAATATTAAAAAAAGCAGGAAAGTCTGATAAAGAGATTGAAGCATCATTTCAAAAACCTACAAAAATGACTGTTTTCAAGTGGGAAAAAGGAAAAGCTTCAGAAGTAGATACCATTATGAAACCTATAGACTCCATGCGATATTACAAATCGTTTTTAAAAACAGGAATGATGTCTATGGATCCTTTAACGGGGCATGTAAAAGCATGGGTTGGAGGTATGAATTACAGGCATTTTCAATACGATATGGTAAAACAAGGAAAACGTCAAGTAGGCTCTACATTTAAACCGTTTGTTTATACCACAGCTATAGATCAGTTGCATTATTCGCCTTGTGATGAATTTCCAGACACACCATTTTGTATAGAGAAGGGTAAACATGGAAACATGGAAGAATGGTGTCCTAAAAATTCTAATGGAGAGAATGATTATGGAGGTAGCAGAACTTTAAAAAATGCTTTAGCGAACTCTGTAAATACCATAACAGCAAGATTAATTGATAAGGTAGGGCCGCAACCTGTTGTGAATTTAGCAAAAAACTTGGGAATTCAATCCGAAATACCTCCAGTGCCTTCAATAGCTTTAGGGGTTCCAGAAATAAGTGTCTACGAAATGGTTGGTGCTTATGCTACGTTTGCAAACAAAGGTGTTTATACAAAACCCGTAATGGTGACTACTATTCAAGATAAAAATGGTGCTATTTTATATCAGTTTAAACCAGTAACACGAGATGTTTTAAGCGAAGAAACTGCTTATGTTGCAGTGAAACTTATGGAAGGGGTTACGCAAGGAGGTTCTGGAGTAAGATTAAGACATAGCTCTGCAACTAGCCCAGAATACAAAAAAATCATTACAGGCTACCCTTATGGGTTTAAAAACGATATTGCAGGAAAAACAGGGACGACTCAAAACCAAAGTGATGGTTGGTTTATGGGTATGGTGCCTAATTTAGTTACTGGTGTTTGGGTAGGTGCAGAAGATAGATCTGTCCATTTTTCAACTGGCAGATACGGACAAGGAGCTGCTATGGCATTACCAATTTGGGGGTTATACATGAAAAGTTGTTATGCAGATAAAGCTTTAAGTATTTCTAAAGAACCATTTGAAAAACCTTTAAATTTATCTATTAATGTAGATTGTTCTAAAGTTTCAAATACTATTGATAGTGATGAAGGTGATGATCTTCCCGAAGATTTAAACGGATTTTAAAACATCAATCATAGTTAACACTAATAATAAAAACCATTCTTTTTGAATGGTTTTTTTATTGGTATTTTCTCTATAAATAAAATTCTACTCAAATCGTTTAATTTTATTGATATAATAAGTTATTGTGTAATTATTTTAAAAATAATTCATTTATACGTAATTTTATGCAGTAAAAATTTAATAAAAATGATTAATAAAAAGGTTGCTAGTGTTCAAGATGCTCTTAAAGGAGTATCGGATAACATGACATTTATGCTTGGAGGGTTTGGACTTAGTGGAATTCCTGAAAACGCTATTTCAGAATTAGTGAAACTTGGTGTTAAAGGAGTAACATGCATCTCTAACAATGCTGGAGTTGATGATTTTGGACTGGGTTTACTGCTTCAAAAAAAGCAAATAAAAAAAATGGTATCGTCTTATGTGGGAGAGAATGATGAATTTGAAAGTCAAATGCTTTCAGGTGAATTGGATGTAGAACTGATTCCTCAAGGCACGTTGGCCGAGCGTTGTCGGGCAGCCCAAGCGGGTTTCCCAGCTATTTATACACCCGCAGGTTACGGTACCGAAGTGGCTGAGGGTAAGGAAACTCGGGATTTCGATGGGAAAATGTATGTGTTAGAGCATGCTTTTAAAGCCGATTTTGCATTTGTAAAAGCTTGGAAAGGTGACGTAGCGGGTAACTTAATTTTTAAGGGGACTTCTAGAAATTTCAACCCTAATATGTGTGGTGCTGCAAAAATAACGGTCGCTGAGGTTGAAGAGTTGGTTCCTTTAGGGGTTTTAGATCCTAATCAAATTCATATTCCTGGCATTTTTGTGCAACGTATTTTTCAAGGAACCAATTATGAAAAGCGTATTGAACAGCGAACAGTAAGGTCAAAAAGTTAAAGTGCTTGTCATTCCTGCAAAACAGGAATCCACTTTTACAAATATTAAGTTTCAAATAAAAATTTTCGTATTCAAGGGAATAACAAAATAGGAAAATATAAGATTTCCACCTTCGCGGAAATGAAAGAAGTATAATTATATGTTAGATAAAAACGGAATAGCAAAGCGAATAGCAAAAGAAGTAAGAGACGGGTATTATGTAAATCTGGGGATAGGTATACCAACTTTAGTAGCAAACTATGTAAGGAGCGATATAGAAGTAGAATTTCAAAGTGAAAATGGTGTTTTGGGTATGGGACCGTTTCCGTTTGAAGGCGAAGAAGACGCGGATCTTATAAATGCAGGAAAGCAAACCATAACAACATTGCCAGGAGCCAGTTTTTTTGATTCGGCTATGAGTTTTTCCATGATACGTGGGCAACATGTAGATCTCACCATTTTAGGTGCTATGGAAGTTGCTGAAAATGGAGATATAGCTAATTGGAAAATACCAGGCAAAATGGTAAAAGGTATGGGAGGCGCTATGGATTTAGTTGCTAGCGCCGAAAATATTATAGTTGCTATGATGCATACAAATAAAAGAGGTGAATCAAAACTTTTAAAACAATGCTCATTGCCGTTAACTGGTGTAGGTTGTGTTAAAAAGATAGTAACAAATATGGCAGTACTTGAAGTAACAAACAAAGGTTTCAAACTTTTAGAACGTGCTCCAGGAGTTTCTGTAGATGATATAAAAAAGGCTACTGAAGGTACTTTAATTGTAGATGGAAATATTCCCGAAATGGAATTGTAATATGCTGCTTATTACGAAAAAATGATCCCTTATAAACATTCAATTTGAAAGTTTTCTAGCAAAAGGTTCAAATTAAATGACTGCTAAAAGAATATAAATCAGATTAAAATCGATGAAATGTTAAAAATTTGTGCATTTTATCGATTTTTTATGTTTTTAATCTGGTTTATAGAAAAATTGTTTCATATTTGTAGTCCCCAAAATTATCAAACAAAAATAGATTTCCCCAAATCTACCATAAATTTAAAAACTTATGAAATTTGCAACAAATCTACCTGAACAACCTACATTAAGTGAAAGTAAATTTAAAGAAACACTTAAAAGTAATTTGAGATTTTTAAAAAGTTTACTGTATTTAACAAAAAAAGTATTTATGCTATAACCCTTTGGGTATAGCATAAATTAATTTTTTAGTATATGCTTCTTTGGGCGTATTATAAATAACATCTGCATCGTCCAATTCTTCTATTTTACCATTATTCATCACTAATAATTGATCAGACATATATTTTACGACAGCTAAGTCATGTGAAATAAAAATATAGGTAAAACCAAAAGTTTCTTTAAGCTCATTTAAGAGGTTTAAAACTTGTGCTTGAACAGATATGTCTAATGCAGAAACAGATTCGTCGCATACAATTAATTTTGGCTGTAGTGCTATGGTTCTTGCAATTCCAATCCGCTGTCTTTGTCCACCAGAAAATTCATGTGGATATCGGTTAAAATAGTCCTCAGACAATCCAACACGATTTAAAATATCTATAACTTTTTCTTTTCGTTCTTTATCCGAATTAAAAAGCTTGTGAACCACCATAGGTTCCATGATAGCTTCACCAACAGGAATTCTAGGATTTAATGATGCGTATGGATCCTGAAAAATAATTTGAATGTCTTTGCGAAGCTTTTTAATTTCTGAATGCCGTAATCTTGTAATATCAATACCATTATATAATATTAATCCAGCAGTTGCTTTATCTAGTTGAAGAATAGCATTGCCTAATGTAGATTTACCACAACCAGATTCTCCTACTAGTCCCAATGTTTCTCCTTCATACAATTTGAAACTAACATCATTAACAGCCTTAAATGATTGCGGCTTGGTAAACCAACCCGATTTAGAAATATATTCTTTTTCAACATTTATAACCTCTAGTAGCGGTGCTTTGTTATATAGTTTTTCGTGTTGAAGTTTACGTTGCTCAGTTGTAATGATTTCGTTTGAAGTTGTGCCATTTAGATAATCATCTATGGTTGGTAATGTTTTTAATCGAGTATCTAATGAAGGTCGTGAGTTAATAAGTGCTTTTGTATACACATGTTTTGGTGATTTAAAAATAGTTGAAACATCTCCCTGTTCAACAATATCACCTTTATACATAACTAGAACTCTATCGGCTATTTCAGAAATTAAAGCCAAATCATGAGTAATGAAAATAACACTCATTTTTGTCTCAATCTGCAAGGTTTTTAATAATTTAATAATTTCTTTTTGAACAGTAACATCGAGTGCTGTCGTAGGTTCATCTGCAATTAAAATATCGGGCTTGCAAGCAATGGCTATAGCAATCATAACACGTTGTTTCTGTCCGCCAGAAATCTCATGCGGATAAGAATTGTAGGCTCTTTTGGTGTCTGGAAGTTTTACTTTTTCAAATAATATAAAGGTTTCTTCTTTTGCTTCTTGTTTAGAAAGTGTCGTGTGTTGTAATAAAATTTCTTGAACCTGTTTTCCACAGGTCATTGAAGGATTTAAAGAACTCATAGGTTCTTGAAAAATCATGGCAATTTTTTTTCCACGAATATTTTGAAACGCCTTTGAAGCAAGGACGCTTAAATCTTTGTTATTATAGTTAATACTTCCTGAAGTAATTTTTGAAATATTTTTTGGCAATAAACCCAAAATAGCTAAAGATGATACTGATTTTCCCGAACCAGACTCTCCCACAATACCCAATATTTCATTTTTATTCAGATGATATGAAATGTTATGAATCACTTCGTTTTCTCCAAATGAAATGGAAAGATTTTTAATATTTAAAATAGTGTTTTCCTGCATTTATATAAATTGAATTATACTAAAATAAATTCAGCACAGGTTTTTTTGATTCGTTAAGGCTAAAAATATAAACATAGCCAAAGTTACGGTTCTGTTTTTAAAACGTCAAATAAGCAAAAAACAATAATTTAAGACACGAATTTTCCTGCCTGCCAGCAGGTTTAAATCTGTATGTAGACTTAAGATAGACTGAAAGTCTGGGTCGTGTTTATGTTAGACATAGAGATATTAACCACATTACGATTCTATTCGTGTAGATTTGTGCAATTCGTGTCTTAAATTATTATTTGATGCTCAGGTTCTAGTTTACAGTTGCATAGGAAAACTAATCTAAAAAAGATATGGATATATAGGTAGCTGAAGTTACCAACAGGTTTTAGGAAATAGAAAAAGTCAAGATGAGTTCGGTATTAGATATGAATAATTTCATCTTCCATTAAAAGATCATCACCGCGTAATCTTAAAAATATTTGAGCTACAGCAATAGTGTCTTTTTCACAATAAATAATAATTCTATCAACTTCGTTTTCTTCATAATATACACGATAAACTTCACTACCATCAATATCGTCTTTTGGTGATGGAATTCCTAAAACATTAGTTAATAATTTTAATGATGTATAGGCTTTATAATCTCCAAATTTCCATAATTCTAAAGTATCTAAATGAGGTACTTCCCATGGTTTCTTTCCGAAGAGGTTTAGTTTATAAGGTAGCTCAATATTATTAATTATCATACGACGTGCTATGTATGGGAAGTCGAATTCTTTACCATTGTGAGCGCAGAGGAGGTGTTTTGTTTCATTGAAATGTGATAACAATAAATTTTTGAAATCTTTTAAAATTTTAATTTCATCACCGTAAAATGACGTTACTCTAAAAGTACGGGCGTCATTTAAAATATTGAAATACCCTACTGATATACAGACTATTTTTCCGAATTCAGCCCAAATACCAGCGCGATCGTAAAATGCTTCGGCAGTAAACTCATCTTTGCGTTGGTATTTCGATTTATGGTCCCAAAGAGCTTGTTTATCTTCATTTAATTCAGAAAAATATTGTGTTTCAGGAACCGTTTCAATATCTAGAAATAAAATGTGTTCTAAATTGAGTTTAGAGATCATATAAAACTTTAATTCTTTTAAAATTTAAATGTACGCTTTTATCATCTTAAATAACAAGTATTTACGCACATAAAAAGAAAGATTAAGATTTTTTTTAGATTGTGGTAATCCCACAAATTTGATTAATTGCTGGTATTTTGTCAAAAACATTGATTAATTTTCACTAAAACATTGAATATGTTAATTATATTTAAATAACTAAAATAATTTATTATGCCTAAAAAATCTACCATTAAAAAAATTTCTTTGTCTTTTTTAGCATGCTTTGCAGTTGGATTTACCTTTTATTTCAGTAATGAAAAGCTATTGAAAGATGATATTTCTAAACAAAGAGAACAACATTCTGAATTTTTGAAAAACAGTCCATTTATTGAAACACTTACTTGGGACAAAAAAACAAGAAAACAAAAAGGATTACCTCCAAATCGTTATTTTGAACAAATGTGGGAATTAACCATAAATCCAGGTACAGGAAAACTTGATATTGAAGAGCTTACTAATTTAAGAGAACAATTAAAAAAAGAACGCAAAACGAAAGGATCATCAAGTGGTTTAGCACAGCGTAATCCTGGTAATGCTTCCAATGCTTGGGAAGAGAGAGGTCCCAACAATGTTGGTGGGAGAACAAGAGTGATTATGTTCGATCCAAATGATAGTTCCAATAATACTGTTTATGCGGGAGGCGTAAGTGGAGGTTTATGGAAAAACACAAATATTAGTAGTAGTGCTTCTTCTTGGTCTAGAGTAGAAAATGTTCCAGGTAATTTATCTGTAACTTCGATTACAGTAGATCCAAGAGATTCTGATATTTGATATGTTGGTACAGGAGAACAATACACCGCAGGCGATGTTGTTGGTAACGGTGTATATGTTACTACAGATGGAGGTACAACATGGAGTGCCTTAAATATTCCACCAGCAGATAGTGGTGATATAGATTTTAGTGCAGCAAATTTATTTCTTTCAGGGATTTATTATGTAAATGATGTTTTAGCTTGGGATAATGGGACTTCAACAGAATTGTTTGTTGCTGTTGGTGCTCATGCTTATGGTGACTCATCTAGTCCAACAAACTGGTTAGGGTTACAATCGGCTGGATTATATCGTTCAACCAATGGAGGAACCTCTTGGAGTAGGATTGAATCTACAAATATGGAACATACATTTGGTGGTTTATCCTATTATTATATTCCTAATGATCTTGAAGTGGGTGCTGATAATAAACTATGGATGGGAACTATAGGATCTGCACTTGGTGCAGGTGGTGGTCGTGTATATAGCTCTACAGATGGAGGTACATGGACTGAAGCTGCAGCTTCTCCTTTAACGGATTCCAATCGCGTTGAGCTTGAACCGTCTGCAACAGATGCTAATAAATTATATGCTTTAACAGGAGGGGTGACTTCTCCTGTTCATATTTATAGTACTACAGATGGTTTTGGAAGCATTTCTTCTACTAGTCTTCCTAATGATGCTGACACTGGTATCCCAGCCAATGATTTTTGTAGAGGACAAGCGTTTTATGATTTAGTTATTGAAACAGATCCTTCAAATGATGATATTGTTTATGTAGGAGGGATTGACTTATTTAAAACAACGAATGGAGGCTCTTCTTGGTCGCAACTCTCGCATTGGTATGGTGGTTTTGGGTATCAGGGAGTTCATGCCGATCAACATGCTATTGCCTTTGGAAATAATTCATCTTCACAAATCGTGTTTGGGAATGATGGAGGTTTATACTACTCTGGCAACTCTGGAAGCACTATTTCTGTTAGAAATAATGGATACAATGTAACACAATTTGTAAAAGCAGGAATAGGACCCGATGGAACTGGTGATACCAATGGTATCTTTTCAGCTGGCTCACAAGATAACGGAACACAGGCATTTAGAAGTGCTACAGTGGGGGTTAATAGCTCTGAAGAACTAAGTGATGGTGATGGCTTTTATACATTTGTAGATAAGGATGGTCAATACATGATTGCAACGTATGTATTTAATATTATTTATAGATTTGATTTACCTTGGGACGGGCTAGGTCGTATTGATGGAGCTGCTACAACATTGTCAAATAGTCAATCCACTGGAGATTTTGTAAATCAAATGGATTATGATAGTGATGCGAATCGTTTGTTATCCAATAACTCTTCGGGTTTTAGTTATTCTATTAGAAGTATTAATGTTGCTGCAAACAGCAGTGGGACATTAACAGACGCTACTTTAACATCTAAACCAACGGCCTTTAGAGCATCTCCTTTTGCTGCTAATACATGGTATGTTGGCACTGCTACTGGTGGTCTTTTAATGTTGACTGGTGTTACTAATTCTTCAGCAACTTGGACAACCATTACAACACCTTTTGTAGGTTCTGTATCTTCTGTTAGATTTGGAGGCACAGCAAATGATTTAATTGTAACCATGCATAATTATGGCGTTACAAGTGTTTGGTATTCTTCAGATGCAGGTTCTAATTGGTCGAGTAAAGAAGGAAACTTACCCAATATGCCTGTTAGAGACTTTTTATTAAATCCGTTAAATTCTAACGAAGCCATTATTGCAACACAGTTAGGGGTTTGGGAGACATCCGATTTTAGTGCTACTAGTCCTACATGGTCTCAAGCTTATAATGGCATGAGTGATGTTAGTGTCACTTCGTTAGACTATTGGGATGTTAGTGGAGATGATACAACGAATAAAGTTATCGCATCTACATACGGTCGAGGCGTATTTACAGGTAGTTTTACATCGTCGATCCCAGATACCGAAGCACCAACAGCACCAACTAATTTAGCAGCTTCTAATCTTACTCAAGCTAGTGTTGATTTATCATGGACAGCTTCAACAGATAACGTTGGGGTATCAGGATACGACATATATCAAGATGGTTCGCTAATAACAAACGTTAATGGTACTATGTATCAAGTTACTGGATTGAGTGCTAGTACAATGTATAGTTTTACTGTTAAAGCAAAAGATGCAGCAGGAAATGAGTCGACTGTAAGTAATATAGTAAATACAACAACGCTTGCACCAGATACCGAAGCACCAACTGCACCAACAAATTTAACTGCTTCAAATATTACAGATTCAGGCGCTAGTTTAACGTGGACAGCTTCTACAGATAATGTTGGGGTGAGTGGTTATGATGTGTATCAAGGTGCATCCATTATTGCTACAGTGATAGGTACAGCATACGAAGTAAGTGGCCTAACGGCAAATACAAATTATGACTTCACCGTTGTTGCAAAAGATGTAGGAGGAAATATATCAACGGCAAGTAATGTCGTTTCTATAACAACAGATAGTGTCGTTATTACTTATTGTACTTCTGCGAGCAGAAATGTTAATGATGAGTATATAGGTAGAGTTCAATTAAATACGATAGACAATTCATCTGGAGCACAATTTTATTCAGATTTTACAAGTCAATCAACAACTTTAACCAAAGGCTCACAGTATACAATTACTGTAACACCAACTTGGACAAGTGCAATTTATGATGAAGGCTATTCGGTTTGGATAGATTATAACAGAAATGGAGATTTTACTGATGCTGGCGAACAAGTTTGGACACAAGCAGCTACTACTACTACACCAGTAAGCGGAAGTTTTACAGTGCCTACTAGTGCTGTTGAAAATTCAACAAGAATGCGAGTAACTATGAAATATAATGGGATTCCAACCTCTTGTGAATCTTTTCAATATGGTGAAGTTGAGGATTATACTATAGTGATTCAAGGTTCTGGGGCTATAGCTCCAGTAATTGCATTAAATACGGATGATGGATTTAACTTAGATGAAGCCTTTACAATTTATCCAAACCCAGTTAACAAAGGCGTTTTAAATATTAGAATGCCTAGCGAAATTAATATAAACTATAGAATTTTTAATATGCTAGGCCAAAAGGTAACGAGCGGTACTACATCTAAAGAAATTGATGTTTCTAATCTTGAGGCAGAGGTTTACTTTTTAGAAGTAAATGATGGTTATAAGACTATGATTAAAAAGTTTATAAAGCGCTAATATTAGATAGAAAACAAATAAAAAGAGGTTGTCTAAACATTGTTTTTAGATGACCTCATTTTATTAAAGTTAAACATTGTTTCCCAAAAATAGCAGCTACTCCAGCAGCAAGCCCTCCAAGGACTCCTGAGAGTAATATTAAAAAGTATGGATTCCCATTTAAGGGAAGTAAAGTAGCAATTTTATTAGCCAATATAAAATCGTTTGTATTACTTAACCAAAAGGAATATGCCATCCAAAAAAGTGCAATAGCTAAAAAAGGAATAAGAAATACAGAAAAACCTTTTAGGCGAAAAAATAAACTAGATACAAAGGCAGCTACCATAACAGACCACCAAGGCATAAATTGAGATAATAAAAGAGCTATAATAATGGTTGCTATAAAATTGATGCTATTTTTTTTCATTATTTTGATGTTAAAGTTTGGGTAGCAATAATACCTTCTGTTTCATTTTGGTCTTGCATGAATAATACATTGAAATATTCGCCAGTTGCCCATTTATCTATAAAATTATCGTAGTATTTACTTCCTGGGTTTCCAGATTGACCGCCAGGGTAGATCCCTAAAGCTTTTGGAGGAGAACTCATTTCTACTATCATACGCCAGGAAGGTCCCCAATTTTTACCTGCAGCATTTACAGTGTTTTTATCGCCTCCTATAGGTAGATCAAACCTTGAAAAGGCTGGTAATGCTTGCAATAAATGTCCAACATAAGTGCCTTTATAAGCTTGCCAATTGTAATCACCATGTTTTGCTTTCCAGTTTATTAATTTTTCTGCAGCATTTTTAAATGTGATTAAAAACAAATCGTTAGCCGTTTCTTTTTCAGGTGTATTTAATATATCCATAAAGGCATCATTTGGATGGTTTTTCAACATATAAATGGTTTGGTATACGAAAGGATAGTCCATAGCTGAATTAGGATCATTAAATTCATCCCAAACAATTTGATATAGATCTGTCCACCATGCATCCCAAATACTGGGTGCCATTTTATCAATTTCGCTATAAAAATCCCATGACTTAATTATATTTAATACGTCTAACTCTTCTTCAGAAAGAGATGATATGTCCATATGCTCAAACATATAAGGTAACAATTCGGATGCTTTAAGATTAAAGTTGTTGTTTTGAAGGTTTTTAAAATCATCAACCGTAAATGTTTCTTTCGACCTAAAGAAACTATTAATAACACGATTTCTATAAGTATCATACCCATCATTAAATACATAAAACGGATAAGATGCATCGGTTGGGTATTGGTTAGACGAACTAATAAAACCGCGTTCTGGATTTTTTGTATGTGCATTAAACTCCTGTGGAATAAAACTCTGCCAGTCATGTTTTGGGTTACTACCATCCATTAAAAATTTCCCTTGACCTTTCCATTTATTTGGAAACTTTCCTTGAACCCATAATGCAATATCACCATTAGTTGAAGCAAAAGCAAAATTTTGTGCTGGTGCCACATGATTAGAAATGGCATTCAAATAATCCTCATAATTTTTTCCATTGTTGAGTTTATAGAATAGACGTGTAAAATTATGACCAATATGCCCTGTCCATTTCATGGCATAGCCTTCTTTTTCATCATTGGCTTTAAATGTATGATCATAACTAACAGGGCCATGATGTGTATAAATTACTGAATCTATATAGGTTTTTTGCCCTTTTATTTTAATTTCCTCAAGCCTTACATGCGTGTTTTTCCATGTCCCATTATACTTATATTGGGTTCGGTTTTTATCTTTAAATTCAATTTTATACCAATCTTTAACATCTCTGGTAGCATTAGTAACCCCCCAAGAAATAGTATTATTAAATCCAATAATAACCCCTAAAGCACCTGGAAGTGTCGCTCCAAATGTATTTTGACTCGGAGAAGATAACTGCATTACGAACCAAATGGAAGGCAAATTGAGTCCAAGATGGGGATCGTTGGCTAGAATTGGGTTGCCTGAGTAGGATTTGTTACCAGAAACGGCCCAATTATTACTCCCATTATGAGGGTTAGGCTTTACCATAGTTTCAGAAATAGAGTCTAAAGGTAATTCGCTTTGAGGAATTGCCGTAATTTCTTTGTCAATAAAGCTCCAATCTGTTTCTTTTGGAATTACAGGTTCATCAAAATCAAAAAAATCTGGAAATAGTAAATCAAAACGATCTTTGCCAAATTTGCGTAGTACATTTGTATATTCCAAATCGGAATCACCACCGCAGAGCATATCTGTCATGTACATTAATAAATACATTGTTTTATCAATAGTCCAGGCTTCTGGTTTATAATCTAGAAGTTTATATTCAACAGGGTAATCTTTAGGGTCGAGTTGGTTTATGTAGGCATTAACACCATCTTTATAAGCTTCCAAATATGCCATAGATTCTTTATCTGCCTTAATGATTTCTAAGCTGTTTTCTGCTCCGAAAACCATACCTTTTCTACGTTGAGCCCTATCATAATTTAATGCTTTTTCACCAATTATTTCAGAGAGTCGTCCAGCCGAAGCAAGGGTTTGAAATTCCATTTGCCATAAACGATGTTTTGCTGTTATGTAACCTTGTGCTCTGTATAAATCTGTATTATTTTGAGCAAATACATGAGGAATGCGTTCCTTATCATAATGAACAGTGACATTATCTATAAGACCTTTAATTTCAAGATCACCAGTTATAGATTCATCCTTTTCGTTCTGCCAAATACCACCAGAAGGATCTAAAAATTTACCTATAGGGGGAATTGCTCCAAGTTTTGTGTTAAAAGCGTAAAAAATCGCTATAGTAAGTATAAACGATACTATAAATTTGAGGTATTTCATGTGCTTGTATCTATTGTGTTTTAATTGTCACGTAACATCCATATAATCATTGTTCTAGGGTGCCTAATTTTTAGTTATGGATGTTTCATATATCTGGTTTTACGTAGAAACTAAAGATAAGAAAATTATATACGAATAGAACGCGGTTATTTTTGATTTGTTTTTAGACTACGTTTTTTTTTATAAAAAGGTTTGTCTGCTACGTAAATGGTTTTAATAACCTCTGCGAAAACAACACGTTCTTTGTTTACTATATGAGCCGTTTTTATCAAATTTAATTCTCCTTTTTTAGCAACTTGAGCTTTAATAGTTTCTATTTCTTCAGACGAGAAAGAGAATTCTGCATAAACATTTTCTTTAGCAGGTCGTTTATATTTTATAGTAGCGTCTTTATCCCAAACAATATAATGATCACCTAAAATATGCATAAGTTGAATCATATAAATAGGGTCGGTAGCAGAAAATAAGCTTCCTCCAAAAATTGACCCAACATAATTTTTGTTTTTGATGCTTAACGGAATTTTAATTTTAACATACATTAAATCTTCAGAAACTTCAATGATTTTTCCAGTAGACCGCCTGTACATGGGCGACAAATTAAATAGATATTTATAAATTTGAGCGTCTGTTAAAAAGGTTTTAAATATTTTGGACAGCGTTTTGTACATGTTTAAAAAAGAGATTGTTGTTTATAAGGACTTTCGTGTTCTAACAACCACTGTTTGCGATGTAATCCACCAGCATACCCTGTTAAACTGCCATCAGTACCAATTACTCTGTGGCATGGTACAATAATCCAAAGGGGGTTTTTACCATTGGCGTTAGCTACAGCACGAATGGCTTTTACATCGCCCAATTGTTTTGATAATTCTAAATAAGAAAATGTTTTACCGTAGGGAATTTGCTCAAGCTGTTTCCATACTTTTTTTTGAAATTCGGTGCCTTGTGGGTTTAATTTAAGATCGAATTGCTTGCGCTTACCTTTAAAATACTCGTTAAGTTGGGTAACACAATCTTCTAATTCTACAGGAATAATATCAGTTACTTTTTCTTCAGAATTTAAAACGGTTATGGAATGTATACCATCAATATCACCATCAATTTTGGTGTAACCTAAAGGCGAATTAATTATACAACTTTCCATAGAGATAATTTTATGATGACTAAATTACGAAATCAATCTTATAATCATCCATGTTAAAAGATTTTGAAATTAAGTTTTTTATACTAATTTAATGGTATAAAACGTGAAATGTTTAAAAACAAAGAAAAACAAATTTTTATACGTATAAGTATATTTTTTTTAATATATACAGGATGTTATTCTCAAGTCTTACAAGACAGTCTTAATATAGTAAGATCTCATGCATCGTATGCAGAGAAAGTGTATTTACAATTAGACAAAACCGTATACACCTCAAACGAAACCATTTGGTTTAAAGCTATAGTTACAAGTGCCTCAAACCATATTCCAACAGATTTAAGTGGCGTATTGTATGTAGAGTTAATCGATCCGTACAAAAAAATTATTGACAAGCGTTTGCTAAAGCTTAACAATGGATTAGCGGAGGGTTCCTTCAGCCTTCAAAATTATAAATCAGGACAATATTTAATTAGAGCTTATACAAATTGGAATAAGAATTTTGATCAAGATTTTACATTCAATCAATATATTCAAATCCATACATTACAAGAAAAAGAAAGCCCTATAAAAACGGTTACATTAACTAAAACAGATGGCGAAGCGTCTAAACTTTCGGCACAATTAAATCCGCGATTATTAGATAATAAATACAGAGGGAAGTTAAAAGTCTATTTAACTTTAGATGGGAAAGAAGATTCGTTAGAAGTAAAAAAAGATAAAACGGGGTATTATAATTTGGATTATTCAATTCCTGAAGAAACTAAACTAGCCACATTACAATTAAACTTAGGCCGTTTTAAAACCTTTTCTAAAACCATCGCATTAAATAAAGATGATTTAGATATACAATTTTTTCCCGAAGGCGGGGAGTTAGTAAGTGGTTTAAAAAGCGTTGTAGGTTTTAAGGCTATAGATTATGCTGGTAAAGGAAAAGAAGTTACAGGAAACATTATTGATGAAGCTGGGCAGGTAATTTCCACCTTTAAAAGCAATCACTTAGGTATGGGAAAAGTACAATTTACACCTCAACCTAACAAACAATATTATGGAACTATAATAGGTAATCAAGGGACTGTTCTTAAATATCCTTTTCCTAAAGTTTCTTCCGTTGGTATGGTATTAAATGTTATTGAAGACGCTTCTAATATTAATGTTTTAGTAACTTCTAAGGACACTTTTGAAGGAGAATCAATCTCTATACGAGCACGACACAGAGGTATAACAGATTATTATTCCAATATTAAAACCAAAGGCAATACCGTTTATAAACAATTTGAAAAAGCCCTATTTCCAGAAGGTATTATAGAATTTACCATTTTTAATAGTAATCAATTGCCTGTATGTGAACGCTTATTTTTTAATAGAAATAAAGAACAACAACTAAATATTTTGGCTAAACCCAACCGAAGTATTTATGGACAACGTGACAAAATTAAGCTTGATATTGAAATAAAAGATTTTAATGACGAATCCGTAAATGCTAATTCATCAGTTCTGGTTATAAACAAAGAACAATTGGGAGATTTACAAGAATTGCGTCAAAATATACGGTCTTACTTTTTGTTATCTTCTGAAATAAAAGGTGACATTGAAAATGCAGGACACTATTTTAGAGATGAAAGCAACCCTGAAGACCTCGATGTTTTGATGCTTACACAGGGGTGGCGAAAGTATCTCTATAAAAGCCCAAAAGGAGCTTTTGTGAATCAACCAGAAAAAGTACTTACTGTAAGTGGAAGAATAGGCGAAGTAATAAACGCTAAAAAACCATCAAAGCAATATGTAGAGCTAACCATGATGACTTTTGGTGATACCGCTAAAGGTTTTTATACGCAACAAGTAGATAGTACAGGTATATTTAATTTTAGTATAGCTGACACCTATGAAGATAATTTAGAAATTGTCATTCAGTCTAAGAATAAAAAAGGAAAGAATAAAAACTACACCATCGTTTTAGATAAAAAAACGGTTCCTGAAATTCAGTACAATCCACAAAAAAAGATTAAAGTTGTAGATACTGTAATTGATGCTTATTTAGAAAAAGCCAAAGCGCACGAAAAAGTTGTTGAAGCTTTTAGATTATCGGAAGGCACCATAGAACTTGATGAGGTTTTATTAGATAGCTATAAGCTAACTCCAGAACGCGAAAAAATGATGGAACTGCACGGGCCACCAGATGTTGTTATAGAAGATAAAGAATTGCAAAGTAAAATTAAAAAGTGGTCGTATGGGTTGTACAGTATCCTTCTTTTTAATTACCCTGAAAAGGTAAGTGTAATAAGGGGTGGTTCTGGTGGTGGGTTTTTATATGCAAATGTTCATGGAGCAGATTTTACATTTGTTATTATCGATGGTATTCCAGTAAAAATTTATAATTATTCATTGATCCAGAGTTTACCTACAGAAGAAATAAAAAGTGTAGAGCTTATAAAATACCCTAAAAACCCTGAAAAATATGCTTTTGATGTATTTGGAACGAATGTTTATAAAGGTATGGAAACATGGTCATTTATAAATATTTACACCTATGCCGGCAAAGGATTATTCAGTGTACAAAGAACCCCAGGTATGTCTAAAAAAACCGTCCCTGTATTTTCTACACCTCGAGAATTTTATGCACCCAAATATGAAAATTTAACAACTCAAGATTGGAAAACACCTGATTTAAGACCTCTGATTTATTGGAATGCAAATTTGCAAACCAATGCAGAAGGCAAAACTATGGCTGAGTTCTATAATGCTGATAATACAGGTGATATGTTAGTTGTTATTGAAACTATTACAGAAGATGGGAAAATAGGCTATCATGAAATGACTTATACTGTTGAAGAAAAGCTTGAAAAGTAGCAGATAAGATTAATTTATTGAAATGGAACAATATCTCATTTTTTAATCTGTGTTTTTATCTTCTAGAATACCCAGTTTTTTTGCTCTGGCTTCCCAGTTTTGTCTGGCTTGTACCTGTAAGTCTGAAACGTCATCACTTTCATCCATAATTTCTAATCCTAAAAGTGTTTCAATAACATCTTCCATGGTAACCAAGCCGCTTACAGAACCGTATTCATCAACTACCAAAGCCATATGGTTTCTGCCTTCTATTAACAATTCAAACAGGTCTGGAATAGGTAAATTTCGGTTAACTATAATAATATGTCGTTTTAAATCCGAAAGCTTTTTATCTCCATGGTCTAGTGCCATTTCTTTAAAAACTTCGTCTTTAAGTATCAACCCTTTTATGTTGTCTGGTTTGTTCGAATAAATAGGAATTCTTGAAAAATGAAGATTCATATTTTTATTAAAAAAATCTTCGATACTTGTATCTTGGTCTACTGCTAGCATAACAGTTCTAGGCGTCATAACATCTTTTGCTAGAACCTCTTTAAAAGTCAATAAGTTTTTAATGATCTTACTTTCAGATTCTTTAAAAACACCTTCTTCATGTGCCATATCTGTCATAGCATGAAAATCTTCACGGCTTAAAACACTACCATGCCCTTTACCCCCTATTAATTTTGTAGTTAATTGTAATAGCCAGAGCAGACCTGTCCATTTTAAAGGAAAAATTAAAACAATTAATGCTTTAGAGGTGAAATTAGCTAAACTCTTCCAATACGTTGCTCCAATTGTTTTTGGAACAATTTCTGAAGCTACTAAAATTAAAAACGTCATAATAGCAGATACTATTCCAATAGTATTAATTCCAAAATACTCTATTTTGTAAGGCAATTTTTCAGCCTGAATACCAACCATCATCGCTCCTAGCGTATGCGCAATGGTGTTTAAGGTGAGTATGGCAATTAGAGGTTTGTCTACATCTTTTTTTAAGCGTTCTAAAGTAAAGGCATATTCTTTTCCTTCTTGTTTTTTTACATTTATAAATGTTGGTGTAACAGTTAGTAAAACGGCCTCAAGTATAGAGCATAAAAAAGAAAAGAAAATTGAAATTGCTGCCCAGAAAAATAATGCACTCATTTAAAAATTTATTTATAGCTAAAATAGTTAAAATTTATTTTGTAAATTGTGTAAGTAAACACTTTGGTTGGTGTAGTATTTTCTTTCTTTTTTAATTTTAGAATTAATGGAGTAATTTAAATAACAAATTATGACAATTGAAAAACCATCCTATGTCCTTGCAGAAGTTACCTGCGTAAAAAATGATTGTAACGAAACCTTTAGTGTTATTATTTCTTCAATATATACTGTTGTTGACAGGCCTGTTGGAGAAATAGATTTCAATATATCAAAACAAAATGAAATAGCAGAAACCAACAGAATTGATGACTATGTCGTTATTAAATGTAGCTGTGGACATAGCCAAAGAGTCTATTTAAAACTAAAACAAAAAAATGAGAAATTAATTTAAAAGCTTTTGGCTTGCCAAAGGGTAAAAACTATTGGTAATAAATTATAAAACTTATTGATCTCAATTGTAGTTAAAAAGATATACTTAATTGTATTTCGCTTTTCAGCTTCTAAAAACTTTTGACACAAATTTCACGAATTCACAAGAGTTTCGTTTTGCCATGTTTATTCTTTTATTTCGATATTTTACGAAGCAGACTTTCGGTCTGCAAAAATGAACCTAGGGTCTTCCTATTCATGATTTAGTTGGTTTTTGTTTTGCCTTAGGTGATTCTTTTTCTGGAATATTTAAAATTTCGGTTGGATAAGGAAGGTAACTAGAAAAGGTGCTGTCTAAAAAGAGATGAACTTTGTCGAGAGTAAAGCAAAGGCTTTTTTTTCTAAAAATCAAAACATTAAAATTTTAGAGATTCTTCACAGCTTTGCTGCTACCTAGAAACAAAATATATTTTGTTTCTAGGTAATATTCGTAATGAATCTTTTATAGATCTATATGAATTATTGTTGTTTATAGAAAGTTGAAGAAAGATATTGGTATTAAAGCTAAAAGTGCATTGTTTTAGTGACTATAACTGTATTTTAATTGTAAGATTTGTTACTTTATATTATGTTTGTGTAGAAAAAGGAGTCATATTAAAATATGAAAAAACTTATAAAATTTTAATTATAAGAATATGGGTTTATGGTAATATAAGCAATCGCAAAAAACTTAGTATTGCAAGAAATTTTAAATAGAATAAGATGGGTGCCATTGCTAAATTTACAGAAGATGAAACCATTTTACTAAAATTTATAAAATTAAAAGAGGATATAACAATCTAGAAGGATTAGTATACCGAAACGCTGTGGTTTTAAAGTAGATATTGAAAATGTAAAAGAGTTATTACGTGCGGAAATTGAATAGAATAAAAAATTAAAAATATTATGGAAAAGTTTGAAACCTACAATAACAATCAAAAGATTACATTTAATGTCACTAATATTGAAACCAAAGCTCAACAATTAAACGAGATGGCATTTTTTCTTAGAAAAAAAGGAGATTTAGACGATTTCGATATTCTAGATAATAACACGCCAAGCTCAACATCCTTTTCTAAAGAACAAGCTAAAGAACGAGTGATTTTAGAAGCTAATATTGTTTTTATGGTAGACTCTAATCAAGAACCCAACAAAAGCAAAATTATGAAAGAAACGATTATACGATATAGTTTGTATGATCAAGATAATAGAAAAACGTATTACTCTACTTTTGTTGATTTTGAAGACGAATATATAGATAATGGAGGCGAACAATTTACGGTAAAAAAGAACATTGAAATTGACCTAAAAGAAAACTTAGTTAATAACCATAGAGTTTTTGTTGAATCACTTAACCAATAATTATGAGATTGACACTTTTATTTATAATTCTTTGTGTTGTTAATTTATCAGCTCAAGAAGAAGAAAAAAACAAATCTATCAATGATTTTAATTTTGAAAGCACAACAAGCCCTGCGTTTTCAATTTTAGAGGAAACACCAACGGTAATAAACACCCCAGAAAATTTAAAAAGTCTGGCATTATATCTGTCTAATGGGTTTTCTAATGGCAATATTTCTTTAGAGACTAATCCTTATTGGCTTATTACAAACACTAAAGACAAGTCTTATAGGGATTATAGAGGAATTAAAAAAAATAAAAATGCTGAATATATTATAGATCCCTTTAAGTCTATTCAAACAAACACCTCTTTTTCTTTAGGGTATATTAATAAAAAATTTCAAGGATTTGAAGACGAGAAAAAAACACTTGCTATTGGTTTGAGAACGACACTGCTAGAGCTTTATGGAAGAAAAAGAACTAAGAAAGTTTTAGGTATTATTAATGTTGTTGATAAAGCATATTCGAATGAAGCTATAACTAAATTTGATAAGTATATTAGAGGTTTTAGTTTAACAACTCCAGACAGAAAAAAATCTGAGGACTATGTTAACAACGGCGTTATACCAAAAGAATATAGTGATGCTGCAGTAAAGTTTTTACAAAGATATACAGAGTATGGATCTGTGTATGCAGATGGCGCCAGTTTGGTAAAGGCCTATTTTGAAGAAACCAGCAAAAAAGTATTGGGCTTTTATTTTAACCCTAAGAATATTAAGCCTTTAATTCGTTTGGATGGTGCATTAGCTTATAGCGAGTTGTTTAAGGAAAATGAAATTAATGCCAATACAGCTAAGAGAATTGGGAGCTGGTTAACTTTAGATGTTGCAATTCAATTAAATGATAAAAATTATTTTCATATATATGCTATAAGTAGATATATAGATAATGGATTTAATATTGATGCGGAGCAGAATTATTTTAATACAAATTTTTGGGATATTGGAGGAAAGCTAGAGTTTGAGCTTGATAAATTCAAATTGTCTTACGAGTATTTAAAGCGAGACGGTTATGGTGAACAATATAGATCTGTAGGGAATTTAGTTTATCAAATTAATAAAAAAATGAGTATTACTGGTGGTTTTGGTAAAGATTTCCCTCAAAATGATAACCTAATAACCCTATTTGGTATAAATTGGGGGTTAGATCTTGGTGAAAAATCTTTTTCCAAATAAAAGAGTGTGTTAGTATTAAAAGAGACTGTCTGAAAAGTGTTATTCTGAACATTACCGAGAAACAAACTATATTTTGTTTCGAAGGTAGCAGCAAAGCTGTGAAGAATCTCATAAATTTTATTGCTTTATTTTTAAGATTCTTCGACTCCGACAATTGTCGGAATGCTACCATTGACGTGTTTTGTAAACAACTAAATTTCAGTTATTTGTCATTCAGAGCGCAGCGAAGAATCTTTATTATTAATCTCTAAAGATTCTTCAGTCGTACCTCCTTCTGAATGATACTCCTATTACGTCATTATATACGCTTGATAATTTTTTTTATCTCAAATCTCTGAATGAACACCCCTATTACGTCATTTCATCCGCTAGTTAAAATTTTTAACACAGATCTCTGGATGACAAAGTTCATCACTTTTTATACAGGCTCTTTTTACTCAATTTTTGTCTTTTTATTGATCCATAGAGCTACTACACTATGAATTGGAAAAATACTTCAATTTTAGGATAATAACTTAACTACATCTTTAGCAAAATAAGACGCTATAATATCTGCACCAGCACGTTTTATAGCGGTAATTTGTTCCATCATTACAGCATCGTGTTCTAACCAGCCTTTTTCGGCAGCGGCTTTTAACATGGCATATTCTCCAGAAACTTGATATACAGCAACGGGAACATCAACTTCGTTTTTAATGTCTCTTACAATATCTAAATAGCATAATCCAGGTTTTACCATAACAATATCTGCGCCCTCATCTATATCCATTTCGGTTTCTCTAATGGCTTCAAAGCGATTAGCATAATCCATTTGATACGTTTTTTTATCTTTTGGAATCTCAACTAAATCTACAGGGGCAGAGTCTAAAGCATCACGAAATGGTCCGTAAAATGCCGAGGCGTACTTTGCAGAATAGCTCATAATACCTGTGTCTGTAAAACCTTTATCTTCTAAAGCTTCACGAATAGATAGAATACGACCGTCCATCATATCGCTTGGAGCAACAAAATTAGCACCAGCTTGAGCATGAGAGACACTCATTTCACTTAAAACATCAACAGTTTCATCATTTAAAACCTGTCCGTTTTCAATAATACCATCATGTCCGTAAGCCGAATAAGGGTCTAATGCAACATCTGTCATGACTAACATATCAGGACATGCATTTTTTACGGTTTTAATGGCGCGTTGCATTAATCCGTTAGGGTTTAAAGCTTCTGTTCCTTTATTGTCTTTTAAATTATCTGGAACTTTTACAAAAAGTAATACCGATTTTAAACCCAATTTCCATAATTCTTTTACTTCTCCTTCGAGTAAATCCAAGCTATAGCGATAGTAATTTGGCATGGATGGAATTTCATCTTTAACGCCTTTGCCTTCAACAACAAAAAGGGGCACCAAAAAATCATTTGGTGTTATAATCGTTTCACTAACTAAAGAGCGAATGGCTTTGTTAGTTCTTAGCCTTCTATTTCTTTTTAATGGATACATATTTATGTCTATAAAATTCTCTATAATTGTTATTTTTATCAATTGCAAAGTTAATCATTAAAACCTAGTTTATATTGAGAGAATCGTTAGGTCGTTTAGAATTTAATTTTCCTTGGAGAAGTTATCAAGCGAATCTTTTAAAAAATTTTGACAATCATATTTCAGATAACCATTTTCATGTTATAGCACCTCCTGGTTCTGGAAAAACAATTCTAGGGATTGAAATTATAAGAAAGCTAGGTGAAAAAACACTGGTTCTAGCACCAACACTTACTATTAGAAACCAATGGGAAGATAGGTTACAATCTTTTTTTACTAAAAATGGGACGTATCAATCGTATTCTTTTAATATAAAATCGCCTGACGATATTACATTTGCGACCTACCAATCCTTACATGCTTTTTATAAAACATTTGAGGATAAAAATGATTATTACTCTTTTTTTGAAACACATAATATTAAAACACTTGTTTTAGACGAAGCACATCATTTAAAAAATGAATGGTGGAACTGTTTAATTGATTTAAAAAACAATAATCCTTTTTATATAGTAGCACTAACAGCAACACCTCCCTATGATAGTAATAGAACTGAAGTCTCAAAGTATTTTATGCTTTGTGGTGAAATAGATGATGAAATTGCCGTTCCAGATTTAGTAAAAGAGACCGATTTGTGTGCACATCAAGATTTTGTCTATTTTTCTAAACCAGAAGATTTAGAGATTAACTTTATTGTAGAGTATAGACGGAAAATTGCTGATTTTAAAGATAAATTGCTAAATGATAAGACTTTTATTTCTTTTATTAAACAACACCGATTTTTTGATGAACCTAAGGCTTATTTAGAAGACCTTTATTCTAATGCTGAATATTTTTCGGCGATTCTAATTTTTTTAAATGCTTGTGGGGTAACAATTGAAAGATATAAATTAGAAATACTAGGTTTTAATGGAAAGGAAACCATAACATTTCCAACGTTACAACTGGAATGGTTAGAGGTTTTATTTCAAAACTTATTGATTAACGATAGGGAACAATTGTTAGAACACGAACCGTATTTATTGCGTTTAGAAAAAGAATTAAGAAGCATAAATGTATTAGAAAAGAGGAAAGTAAATTTTATAGGCGAAGATTCACTGTATAAGTCTTTAGCTAGCAGTCCGAGTAAACTTAAAAGTATTGTTAGCATTGTATCTTCAGAGCATGAAAGCTTAAAAAGTGATTTAAGGTGTGTTATTTTAACAGATTATATCCGAAAGGAGTTTTTAGATACTGAAGAAGTTGATACCCAAACTATTAATAAAATAGGGGTGATTCCTATTTTTCAGTATTTAAGAGTTCATTTTTCTAATAAAGAAACATTGGCAGTGATTTCTGGAAGTCTGGTTATAATCCATAATACCATTTTAAAAGCATTTAATCTTATCGAGGATTGTGATTCTTTTACATTCACGCCTTTGCCAGTCGATAATGAGTTTTTAATAGTCACCTCTAAAAAAAGAACAAAACATTCGATAGTAAACATTATTACCAAGCTTTTTGAAAATGGAGCTATTAAAATTTTAGTTGGCACAAAATCTTTGCTTGGAGAAGGTTGGGATGCACCATCAATAAACAGTTTGGTTTTAGCATCATTTGTTGGTTCGTTTGTGTCTTCTAACCAAATGCGAGGAAGAGCTATTAGAAAAGATGCTAATAAATTAAACAAAACTGGAAATATTTGGCACCTAGCATGTATAGATAATACAGTTTTAAATGGAGGTAAAGATGTTGATACTTTAAGACGAAGGTTTGAAGCTTTTGTAGGGGTTTCAAATAATAATGAACCCTATATTGAAAACAGTTTTGAACGGTTACAATTCCCGGAACACATTTTAGATGAAACTATAGAAACTTTAAACCTGCAAACGTTAAAGGAGGCGATTAATAGAAATGATACTATAAAAAAATGGGATCAAGCCATTGTAAAAGGGTCACGTTTATTAAAAGAAACTAAGATTTTTCACTTGGGTGAACTCACTTATAAAAAACAGAAGCAGATTTATTATTTTGACGTCATACGGTTTTTTGTAGCAGAGTTATCTTTTGCAATTATGCTATTTTATTTAGAGTTCGTTTTTAAAAGCATACATATTGTTTTAAATCGGGGTGTCGTGTATTTTTTATATACTTTTTTTGCTGCCTTTTTAATATCGTTTGGCTATAAATTATACAAAGCCATAACGCTCTATATAAGGTATGGGTATCTCGATAAAAAAATAAAAAAAATGGGAATAGTGATACTTAATACTTTGTTTGAATTAGGTTTTATGACAACCAATAAAAACTCAGTAACTATTGTATCTAAACGTATTGATAATGGTGATATTATTTGTGATTTAATAGGAGGTGATTTATTTGAAAACGCGTTATTCTCAACCGCTTTAAGGGAGCTTTTAGAACCTATAAAATCCCCAAGGTACTTAATTGTAAAAACAAGTCTTTTTAGAAGACGGTTAAATATCGAGAATTTTTATCCTGTTCCAGAAATTTTTGGAGATAAAAAGAAAAACGTATTAGTGTTTCAAAAACATTGGCGTATTAATTTAGGAATGAATAAGTTGTTTTATACCAGACAAATTGAAGGAAGAAAGTTGTTGTTAAAAGCTAGACTGTTTCATGTTTATAATGCTTTTAATAAAATTTCTAAACAAGTCACCGTATGGAAATAACTATTCTAAGTTTCTAATAAATTTATCGGCATTAATATGGACATCGTCTTCTCCTTGTTGATCGAAAGGATTCTCTAAATGCGATTGAATATTATCTAAAGCCACCAAAATAACGCTAAATAAGATAGGGACAGCATATTGTAATCCATAATTATAGCTCGTTACATTTTCTGCAAAATGAGGACCATAAACAATAGGTAAAATAACAATAAAAATGTCACTATAGGTGCGTAATGTTCTTGGTGTTCTATATTGGTAAATGTGTTTTATGCGCTCAAAGGAAATCATCATTTTACTTAAAAACTGATTAGAACGGGAGGCTTCGCCAGAAGGTAAACCGTGAGCACGCAAGCTTTTTATAAATATAGAGAGGTTATTGAAATTTTGATATACCTCTTTTTCTGTTTCTTCCAATGACTCAATAGGGTTTGTAAATACTTGTGTACAAGAATCTAACAGGTTTTTAAGATGTGTTTTAACTTCTGATTTAAGTTGTTGAGGTGGGTTTTCTAACCAATGAGAAACGGCAAAATATAATGCGCGACCATGTGCTTTTATAGAACCATATTCATCTAATGCTATTTCACGACGTTTATAAGCACCTCCAATAGAAAAGACAATAGGAAATATTATCGCTGTACTTATAAGTGTAAGCGGAAAATCTGCTTTAATATGGAAATGCAAGCAAAAAGCTGTTGATGTTATGGATAAAAAGGTAATAACAAACGTTTTCCAGTTTATAATTAAGAATGTACGCTTAAATAATTTCCACATATTAAATCCAGTTCTTTGGGGTTTTTAAAACTTCTATTAATTTTTCTTCTTCACTTCCTGCTTCAGGTTGATGGTCGTAAACCCACTGTACATGTGGAGGTAAGCTCATTAAAATACTTTCTATACGTCCGTTAGTTTTTAGCCCAAAAAGAGTGCCTTTATCATGCACTAAATTAAATTCTACATAGCGTCCACGACGAATTTCTTGCCAATTACGTTGTGCATCTGTGTACGCTAATACTTTTCGTTTTTCAACAATAGGGACATAAGCCTCTAAGAAACTATCTCCAACTTCGGTTACAAAGTGATACCAGTTTTCCATGCTCATAGTTTCTGTTGCTTTGCAATAATCGAAAAATAAACCACCAATACCTCTGCCCTCATTGCGGTGGGCATTATAAAAATACTCATCGCAACGTGCTTTGTATTTTGGGTAAAATTCAGGGTTGTGTTTATCGCAAGCTGTTTTACAGGTTTGATGAAAATGTCTGGCATCTGCTTCAAACAAATAATAAGGCGTTAAATCTTGTCCGCCACCAAACCAACTATCAATAATGCCGCCTTGTTTATCATACATTTCAAAATAACGCCAATTGGCATGAACAGTAGGTACCATTGGGTTTTTAGGGTGCAAAACTAAACTCAATCCGCAGGCGAAAAAATCGACATCACCTACTTTAAAATAAGTTTGCATTGATTTTGGAAGTTTGCCGTGTACACCAGAAATATTCACGCCTCCTTTTTCGAAAACATGTCCATTTTCAATAACTCGGGTGCGTCCGCCGCCGCCTTCAGGACGTTTCCATATATCTTCTTGAAACGTTACTTTACCATCAACGGCTTCAAGTTTTGATGTAATGCGGTCTTGTAAATCTTGGATGTATTGGTAGAATTTGTCTTTCATTTTTAAACCATATCTTTATTGCTATATGTCGCTTTTTCAAAATCTCTAATATTAATGGCAATGAAAGGGACAGTAGGGAACAATCGTTTTAATTGTATAATAATTTGTTTAGTGAGGTTTGCTTTTTGCTCGGTCGTTCTGCCTTCCATAACATTAGCGAAAACATGAATAAAATTATCTTCTTTTCCGCCTACGAGAAAGTCTTTATCAAACGGATTTAACCGTACTTTAATATCCGTTTCGTCAAACAATCCTGTTTTAACAGCTGTTGAATGAACCGTTTGTAAAATAATTTTTGAGTCTTGAATCTCTAAAATGTTTTTATTACAATCAATTACAAAATGGGGCATATTAGGTTTCTATTTCGTTATACAATTCATATAATTCCATGTTTAATGGCCTTTCTCCAGATGGAGTAAACTCATTATTCAAAGTTCTTTTCCATATAAAATTACAGTTTTCGGCAACTTTTACACTGGCTATATTATCTTTATGAACAATGATTTGAAGTGTTTCTAAATTTAAGTCTGTAAAGGCATATTCTGATACTATGCTAATCGTTTTAGTTGTGATGCCCTTTCCTTCAAAAGGGTACCCAATACAATAAGCAAATTCACCTTGCTTTTTATCCCAGTTGAGTTCTTTTATATAAACTAAACCAACTAGTTCTCCAGATTCGTTTGCTTTGATAGTAAATAGGAACTCTTCTTTTAAGCTAAATTGTTTTACTTTTTTTTCTACAAAGAATTTTGATAAATCGGGTGTTAAGTTTTGTTCTAATGTTTTAGGAAAATAGCGTTTTAATCGCTCTTCGTTTGCAACAATAAAATTGCATAAACTCCAGGCATCTTGTAGTTGAATAGGGGTTATATTATAGCCTTTAAAACTAAGCATTTGGTAAGTTGCTTTTTGTTTGTAGCGCTTCTACTGTTTTTATTGTAGCTGCTGTTACAGATAGGGGTAGTACAAATATAACTCCAATAACAGGTACTAATAAAAACAGGATAAATACAATTCCATTACCAATGGCTAAACCACGATGTTTTCTAACAAAAGAAGTGCTTTCCTGGTATTTAAAATGACGCTCTAGTGTATAATCCATATTACCAAAGCCAGCATAATAGGCTTGAACTAGAAAGAGTAATATGGTTGAAAATATATTAACAACAGGTATAAACTTTAAAAGTAGTATTGGAATCGTTAATAATAATTCCATGAGGAGGTTTCTTCCATTAATTCTTATACCGCGCCAAAGTTGTTGTATAAATGATGTATTTCTATGGGTGTGTTGGGTGTTTCCTGTTAAATGAGCTTCTATTTTTTCGGACACGGGACTCATAAATGGCGCCGATAATGCCATAATAATATGTTTAAAGAGAACTAAACCGATAACAATAATAAAGAGCCCTCCAATAAAAGTACTAATTGTTGTAAAGGTTTCTTTTCCCCAATCCCAAAACCAGATTTTTGAAATGAATGCCCCAACATTATCAGACAAACCATACGCTGAGGTGAAAATAGCAATAGCCGTTATAAAACTAATTATCATAGGAATTATAAAGTATTTCCAGAGTTTTAGTTTAGAGATTAAACCAAAAGCTCCAAAATATGCTTTAATTCCTGATATTATATTTTTAATCATAATCGTCTTCCTGACCCTCTCTGAAAGAGAAGGAATTAATTACGTTAAATTATTAAAATTTATCAAAACTATTAAATTTAAAGCGATCTACTACTTATATAGCTGCTTCTCCTCTAAGAAGGACTATATTCTTTTACTGCATCTATAAATGCTTTGGCATGGTCTAACGGAATGTTAGGTAAAATACCATGACCTAGATTTACGATGTATTTGTCTTTCCCAAACTCATTAATCATCTGGTGTACCATTTTCTTTATTTCTGAAGGTGGCGACAACAGGCGAGATGGATCAAAATTACCTTGAAGGGTTATATTTCCACCTGTTAAATAGCGTGCATTTCTTCCTGAACAAGTCCAATCTATACCTAAAGCAGACGCATTACTTTTTGCCATGTCGCCAAGTGCAAACCAGCAGCCTTTGCCAAAAGCAATTACTGGAGCATCCTCTTTTAGGGCTTCAATAATTTGGTTAATATATTGCCATGAAAACTCTTGATAATCGACAGGAGATAACATACCTCCCCAAGAATCGAATATTTGAACAGCATTAACACCCGCTTTTACTTTTTCTTTTAAATAGGCAATTGTGGTATCGGTTATTTTTTGAAGTAATTGGTGTGCAGCAATTGGGTTTGTAAAGCAAAATTCTTTGGCTTTGTCGAAGGTTTTACTCCCTTGTCCTTGTACACAATAACATAAAATAGTCCACGGCGAACCTGCAAATCCAATTAAAGGAATGTCATCATTAAGTAATTCTTTCGTTGCTTTTATGGCTTGATATACATAGTCTAATTCTGCCGTTACGTCTGGAACAATAACATTATCGACGTCTTTTTGAGTACGCACAGGGTTTGGTAAATACGGACCAAAATTAGGTTTCATCTGTACCTCAATATTCATAGCTTGAGGAATAACCAAGATATCACTGAATAAAATAGCAGCATCCATTCCGTAACGACGAATAGGTTGTACTGTAATTTCACTAGCTAATTCTGGAGTTCTGCAACGTGTAAAGAAATCATATTTTTCACGAATGGCTATAAATTCTGGTAAATAACGTCCTGCTTGACGCATCATCCAAACTGGTGGACGATTAACCGTTTCTCCTTTTAATGCTCTTAAAAATAAATCGTTTTTAATCATATTTTTTGCTCTTTCGACTTAATCTATTTTGTTTTCAAATACGGCAACGGCTCTTACGGGAGATCCAGTGCCGCCTCTAATTTTTAATGGTAAACCAATAAAACGAAAACGACCTCTATCTATTAATAAATGAAGGTTTATCATGTTTTCGTAATGTGTAAAACCAAGTTTACCACAAATTTTATGAACTTCTTTATTTGAAACTCCTGGCACTCCAGGAGACATGGTTTCCACTCCAAAAGCGGCTATTTGTTTATTTCCTAACCATGCTGTAGCTTTTGCTGTAATTCCTGGCCCATGATTCCAATTTTCGGTACCAAAATTTTTTCTATAGTGATTGGTATATAATAAAACGGTATCTCCTTTTTTTATTGTAAGATGATGTTTTTCACATGCTTCTTTAATATCGTGGGTATCTATAAGTTCTTTTAATCCTTTGTGTGAAAAATCTAAACAAATACCCTCAGTATAAAACATAGAAAGCGGCATGGTGTCTATAGATTGATCTTTATATTCTTTTGCCATATGATTTATGGCATCAACATGAGTTCCAGTATGCTCTCCTAATTCTAATTTATGAACACTAGGTGTTTTTATTTCTGAGTTAGGAAAACCTTCCCATTCTTCATGAGTATTATGAATACTCATTTTTACTTGAGGGAGTGTTTTGTAAACTGGCATTCCAGGAAAAATATCTTGACTTAAATCAATTATTTCACTCATTATTCAAAAAACATTTAAACGTAATGCTTGTTTATTAATTCTATCACACTCTCAACAGTTGGTACTTTGGCTACCCTAACATCTTTAAAATATTTATTTGCTTCTTTTGCTGTGGTATCACCAATGCAAAAAGCAATAACATCTGTGTTATTTTTTTGAACAAAACTCTGTACGGTAGATGGGCTATAAAACATAGCACTTTCAACAGAATCATCTACTTTTATGCCATCAAATTTTGTTTGGTAAGCTTCTACTTCGTTTACTTTTATATTGTTTTCGGTTAAAATAGTAGGTAAATCATCCAGCCTTAAATCGCTACAAAAGTAAGTGACTTCAGTGCCTTCTATATATTCAACTAAATATTCTGCCAGCTTTTTTGCACTTTTTTCGAAATGTGTTACTTTACCAATCTTATTTTCTACTAAGCGTTTGGTACGTCTGCCAACACAATAAATGTTTTTAAATTGTAATTCTGCAGATGAATAATTAGTAATTAAAGATTCGACAGCATTTTTACTGGTGATCACTACATTTTGAATTTCGTTTTTTAAGAATCTTGGATGTATTCTATTCAAACTTATTTTTATAAAATCGGAGCTCTCTGAAACAACTTTTTCATGAAAGAGAAGCCGTTGATCTTCTGTAAACGATTTTGTAGAATATACGTTTGTTTTTTTATTAGATTGTTTAATGCTATCCATTAAACGCTTACCGCCACGCTCTATAATAAAATCGGCACAAAACGAAGCAACATCATTATGTTCGCCTAGTTTTTTAACTCGAGTAACATCAATTCTTTTGGTGCCATCTGTACTTAGTAGTACGCCTTTAAAATTGACTTCTTCGTTTTTAATATAAGCAAGTGCGCCAATAGGAGCCGTACAACCGCCTTCTAGTTTATTTAAAAATGTGCGTTCAATGGTGGTACAAATTTCGGTTTCTTCATGATTTAATTCAGCACAAGCAGTTTTAACAAAATCATCTTCCTCTAAGGCTGTTATCATAATAGCACCTTGTGCTGGTGCAGGGATCATCCAATCTAAATTAATTGCTTCCTCGGGTCTTATGCCAATACGACCTATTCCAGCGGCTGCAAAAATAGCACCATTCCAATGGTCGTTGTCTTCTAATTTTTGTAAACGCGAATTCACATTGCCTCGTAGATCAACAATTTTATGTGTTGGAAATCTGTTTAGCCATTGAGCTCGTCTGCGTAAGCTTCCTGTAGCTATAACGGCATCTCTGGAACCTAAGAACTCTTCATTGTCTTTAAAGACCAAAGTGTCATTAACATTACCACGTTTTAAAACGGCTGCTTGTATAATGCCTTTAGGCAATACGGTTGGTACATCTTTTAGAGAATGCACTGCAATGTCAATGTCATGATTTAACATGGCAATATCCAAAGTTCTAGTAAAAATACCAGTAATTCCTAATTCGTACAGAGGTTTATCTAATACTAAGTCGCCAGTAGATTTTACAGGGACTAGTTGTGTTTTATAACCAGATTTTTCGAGTTGTTGTTGTACTATTTTGGCTTGCCATAGTGCTAATTCACTATCGCGTGTGCCAATTCTAATAATTTTAGACATGTGTTTTTGGTTCTAACTGAAACACTTTTTTTATAAGTTCCAGACTCTCATCAGTAGAGATATTGTCATCTTTTAAATGATGCGCAAAGTGGTTGGTTATTTTTTGAATAATGTTGCCGCTAATTAATTCTGCCTGGGCTTCATTAAAATTAGCATTTTTCTTGCGTTGTGTTTCTAATTCGGCAGTGGCAAAATTAGTAAGTTTGTGCTTTAACGCTTTAATGGTTGGTGCAAATTTTCTGGTTTCTAACCATTGGTTAAATTCTATTTTTACATCTTCTATAATAGATTCTGCTAAAGGAATTTCCTTTTTTCTTTCTTCTAAGGTTTTATCTGTAATTTCAGATAAATGATCTAAATGCACTAAGGTTACATTATCTAACGCTTCAACATTCGCATCAACGTTTTTTGGGATTGATAGATCTAAAATTAAAAGTGGTTTTTTAGATTGGATAATATGTTTATCTATAGTAGGGCGTTGTGCACCTGTAGCAACAATTAAAACATCGGAGCTATTTATCTCTTCTTGTAAATTGGCATAATCTTTAACGACCAGATTAAACTTTCCAGCAATGACCTCTGCCTTGTCTTTTGTTCTGTTAATTAAAGTAATTTGTTCGTTTTTGGTATGCTTTACAAGATTTTCACAAGTATTTCTACCAATTTTACCAGTTCCGAAGAGTAGAATGTTTTTGTTCGAAACGTCTTCAACCGAATTAAATATATATTGAACAGATGCAAATGACACCGACGTTGCTCCAGACGAAATATTAGTTTCTGTTTTTATACGTTTGCTAGCCTGAATGACAGCGTTTACTAACCGTTCTGAAAAATGATTGAGTAATCCGTGTTTTTTTGAAGCACGAGCACTATGCTTTAATTGACTAATAATTTCAAAGTCTCCAAGAATCTGACTATCTAAACCAGAACCTACGCGAAACATATGTGCAATCGCATCCTTGTTTTTATAGATGTATGCGACTTTTTGAAACTCTTCAACTGTACCTCTTGTATTGTCACAAAGCAATTGAATTAATTGAAAAGGATGTTGCGCGAAACCATAAATTTCAGTTCGATTACAAGTAGAGGTTACTACTAAACTTTCAATATTATTTTCTTTTGCTTGGTTAAGTAAAGCTAGTTTGCCTGCGTCGTCTAAACTAAAGTGTCCTCTTGTGTCTGCATCGGCTTTTTTATAACTTAAACCTATGGCGTAAAAGTAGTTACTCCTTGATATATTGTACTTTTGCATGCTGATACCTGATATTTCAAAGCAAAAATATATGGATGTTCATTAAAAAAATAACGCTCGAAGAACTTTTAATATCGTTTGTGGTTTTTTAGCGTTGTTTTTTCATAATATATGATAAATGTCATATTTTTGCAGTGAGTTAGGCGGTTTTCGACTAATTTATTTAGAACGAATCTAAATAAAATCATTATGAATGAGGAAATAAACAATAATAAAAATGTCGCTCAAAGTTCTTTCGATGAAACAAAAATCGAAGATGATGCTTTGGTACTTACATTCAAGAATGAATCAAATAGAGTGCAATCTCTTGCGAAGGAAATAGACAGTGATTATATTCAATTTCATTTTTGTATTAAAGGAGCGAGTAAATTTATTTTTAATGAAGGGAGGTACGAATTAAATATTCTGGAGGAGAATTCATTATTACTGTATAATCCCCAACATGATTTACCAATAAATTTACAGATAGATCCTAATTCTTGGATAGTTTCGATTTTAATATCTATTAAAGAATTTCATGGGTTATTTTCTCAAGAAGCAGGATATATTACTTTTTTAAGTGATGATAATAAGGATAAAAAATATTATAAAGATGGCGCTATTTCGCCGTCAATGGCTATCGTTTTAAATCAATTAATAAATTACAATCTCAATCAATCTATAAAAAATCTTTATTTTAAAGGAAAAGCATACGAACTTTTAAGCTTATATTTTAATAGAAGTGAGGATGCCGATGTTGAGCAATGTCCGTTTTTGGTAGATGAAACGAATGTTATTAAAATTAGAAAAGCCAAAGAGATTGTTATTGCTCGTATGGCAGAACCACCTAGTTTACAAGAACTAGCTGACGAAATAGGATTGAATCTTAAAAAGCTAAAAGAAGGTTTTAAGCAAATTTATGGCGATTCGGTATTTAGTTTTTTATTTGATTATAAAATGGAAGTTGCTAGGAAATTATTAGAATCTGGCGATAATAATGTGAATGAAGTAGGACATAAAGTGGGTTATAGTACATCTAGCCACTTTATAGCAGCTTTTAAAAAGAAATATGGTACGACACCTAAAAAATATGTAATGTCGTTGAGTTAGATTTTTTGAAAGAATGATTGTTTAAAATTGATTATTCGGGTCTGTTAAAATGGAAGAGTTAATCCAGAATTAGAAGCATTTTCCTAAAGTTCACCATAAAATTTAGTGTGATTTAATACAACCTGCGATCTTTTTCAAGATTGTGGTAATAACAAAAATACCTTAGGTTGTACCGTTATATGAATATAAAAAATAAGGTATAACAATTTTTACTATTAAGAGTGTTTTCTGTTTATTATTATGATTAATAAATCATTAAATTTTATATTTAAACAGTATTATTTGTAGGATTTTACTTATATTTCATAAAAATTTAAACACTTTGATTTTTATGAAAACTAAAATATTATTTATTGCCTATTTACTAACTCATGTTGCCGTTAATTCTCAAAACACTGAGAGTTCTTGGGTATTAAAGTTTAATGAAAAACCTAATTGGTTATCTGTAGATCAAAGAACAAATTGTGTATACTATTATGATAATTTAACTTTAAAAGCATTTGATTATTCTTTAAATAAGGAGCTTTGGAGTTTGTCTATGCCCAACTATAAAGGAGCTTCATTTTTTTATAAAGAAGCCAGTTCTCTATTAAAAATAAATGATACTAAAACTTTTTCGGTAGTTAGTAATAAAAGTATTGTGATAAATAGATTTACAGGAGATGTAGTTTTTAAAGCTTCAGAAATAAAAGATTTTCATAAAAGTAAAATTTTTTATACTAAAGATGAAAACTTTGCTCTAATAATGAATAAAGAAGTTATAAAAAAGGATAAGAAGAAAAACATAAAAAGAAAAGTAAATTGGTATTTAACTTTGGTAAGAATCAATGGTTCGGAGTCTCTGTGGACCATTAAATTACCAGAAAAAAAACTTGGTCTTTTAGGAGATAGCTTTACATTTGGCGCGGTTTGTACAAAAAACACTTTGCTGTTTACCTATGATAGTAATTTATTGGCTTATAATATTAATGATGGTAGTTTAAAGTGGGAAAGAAACTTTAAAACTGATAAGATTAAATTAGTAGAAGTCTCTGCAAATAATCAAGGGTTTATATCTGTTTACGATTTGGAGAATGGAGGTTATGCTATGAATTATTCTAGTATAGAAACAGGGAAGGATGTGTGGAAAGAACCTTTTAATTTGGGTAAATTTTATGATATCGAATTTGCGCCGAATCAAATTATAGTAAAATGCGAGAATGGATTTAATTATTTAGGAGCAGATGGTTCTAAGTTTTGGTCTAAAAATGTTTCTATTAAAGGAAAGATAGAAAAAGTTTATGTTCAAGGAGACAATCATTTAATCATTAATAATGTTAATGGAAAATATTTTGCTAACTGGATTAATGAAGATGGGGCACATGTATTTAATAATCCTGTTTTCGTAGGAAGCAAGGAAATTATTGAAGGTCTTAAAATGGACGATTATTTATTGATAATAACTTCAAAATCTATATTGACATATGATTTTGAAAAACAGGAGGTCATTTCTCTCCTTCCTATTAAAGATAAAATAACTTATAGTATTGATAAAAAGAATAAAGACTTAGTTTATAAGTATGGAAAAAAGGATACTCCTGTAGTTTTAAAATATAAAGCAACGAAACCTCAGGTGCTTATAAAAAAAGTGCCTTTCACCAAAAAAAATGACACAATAACAAGAATAGAGAGTTTTAATGGCAATTATTCATTTATATCTAAGCATGAAGTTGTAAAAACGGATAATACAGGTCAAGAAATTAGTAGATTATATTTCAAACCGCCATCAAAAGCTTTGAAGACAATAGCATCAATTGGAGCTATTGTTTTGGGAACTGTTTTTGCTAAAGAAGCAGGGAAAATTAATCGTGAATTGTACAAAGCAGGTCTTAAGGATATACATGATTTTAATAATGAGTTTACCACAGCTTATTACTTTAGCGAGTTTGGGGCTGCGGAGTTAGGAATGGGCGTTGTAGCGGGAGCTACTGTTAATGATATGATAAATAAATTTGAGAAAGAAACTAAATATAATCCATATAGTGAAATTGATAAGTTATGGATGCACCGTGATAAATTAGATGAAGGAGTTTGGGGGCTTAGAATAGTTGATTTAGAAAACGTAGAAGAATTATACCAACTTAAAATAGGAAAGGATAAAAATTTTAACTACACAGTTGATGTCGATTCTCAAATAATAATAAGCTCTACCGATAAAGAGATACGCTTTTTTAAATATTAATTTATAAACGTGAATTCGACGTAAATTAAAAAAAGAAGATAATTTAAATTTTTTATAATCAGTGCTTTATTATATAGGCAGAGCGAAACATGAGTGATGAGACATCTCATAAAGATGAGATTCCTTCTCAAAAGCTACGCTTCATACTTTAAACAAAATATATTTTGTTTTCGATAGCCTTAGGAATGACACAATTTTATTAGTTGTATACGCAAATTTCTCATTATCAATATTTAATATATCGAACTGACGTTTGTAAAAAGTTTGTTTTTGCAATTATTATGCTCAAATTATTTGTTGCTAAATACCATGATTACAAATTGTATCGTATTTTTGTAATATGCAAAAAGGAATTTTACTAGTAAATCTTGGCTCCCCAGAGAGTCCAGATCCAAAAGATGTAAAAAAGTATTTAGGTGAATTTTTAATGGACGAACGTGTTATAGACGTACCGCTTTGGGCAAGAAATCTACTTGTAAAGGGCATTATTTTAAATACAAGACCAAAAGCATCAGCAGCAGCTTATAAAAAAATATGGTGGAAAGAGGGATCGCCTTTAATTGTATTGTCTGAAAGACTTCAAAATAAAATACAAAAACAAGTAGAAGAACCTGTTGCTTTAGCGATGCGTTATGGCAGTATGACTATAAAAAAAGGACTTCAGGAATTGGTAGATAAAGGTGTTGATGAGGTTTTGTTGTTCCCTTTATACCCTCAGTTTGCTATGGCAACAACAGAGACCATTACGGTATTAGCAGAAGAAATACGTCAACAGTATTTTCCGAATTTAAAAATAGAATCTGTTCCTGCATTTTATAATAAACCAGATTATATTGAGGTGCTTTCAAACGCAATTAAAAATCATTTAGAAGGCAAAAATTGTGACCATTTATTGTTTTCATACCATGGTGTACCAGAACGTCATATTAGAAAAAGTGACATTACAAAATCGCATTGTAAAATAGATGGTAGCTGTTGTGTTACGCCATCGAAAGCTCATGAGTTTTGTTACAGGCATCAATGTTATGAGGTAACTAGACTTGTTGTTGAAAAATTAGGGCTTAAAGAAGGTTCGTATTCAACATCTTTTCAGTCGCGTTTAGGTTTCGATCCTTGGTTACTGCCTTATACAGACAGAACTATTGAGCGTTTGGGTAAAGAAGGTATTAAAAACATGGCGATTGTAACGCCTGCGTTTGTAAGCGATTGTTTAGAAACTCTCGAAGAAATAGCCATGGAAGGACAAGAAATTTTTCATGAAATGGGAGGTAAAGATTTTACAACCGTTCCTTGCTTAAATGATGATGACGAATTTGTTAATCTACTGTCTAAATGGATTTCAGAATGGACAAAAACACCTATTGAAATTAATTAACCTATGGAACATTACCATTATATAAAATCGTTTCACCTTATTTTTGTTATCACTTGGTTTGCTGGATTGTTCTACATTCCTCGATTATTTGTATATCAAATAGAAGCGTTTCATAAGCCATCACCAGACAAAGAAATTTTAGGTAAGCAACTTAAGCTTATGGCTAAACGCTTATGGTTTATCATTACATGGCCGTCTTCTATATTGGCTTTACTGTTTGGTTTATGTCTGTTTTACTTAAACCCTACACTAATCTATCATGACTGGATGCAAGTAAAAATAGGTTTTATAGCTCTGCTTTTTATGTATCAGTTTAGAACGAATTATTATTACAATCAATTGCAAAATGATATTGTAACAGTATCGTCAAGCTTTATGCGTATTTGGAACGAAGGCGCCACTTTTATCCTTTTTGCGGTGATTTTTTTAGTTATTTTAAAAAGTGCCATTGATTGGGTTTGGGGTATTATTGGTCTTTTTGTTTTAGGAATTCTTATCATGCTAGGTTTTAAAATTTATAAAAAAATTAGAGCTAAAAATCCAGACGCATAGTATTTAAATCTTCAATTTTTGAAATATCAAATTCGAGTATTACGGTTTTGGAATTTGTGATTTGATTTTTTTGAATTTAGTAAAATGATATTTGGTTCGATTATTGTTATATTTATTGAACTTTTAAAAGGCACCATACTTATTAATGAAATTAAAGAAACTTTCCTTACGTATCCGTATTTTTTTAGCAATGATATTGCTGGTTTTGTTAGCATCAATCCTTATTTCGGCAGTAGCAATCTATCAATATAGTGAAGAGCGACAAGAATATCATGAAGGGCGTTTAAAGCGTAAAGAAGAAAATATACAAACACATCTTAAACGTGTTTTAAACGGCAGACAAAACAGCTGGGAAGTTAAAACGGAGAATATCCCATTAATTTTTAAAGAAGAAATATATAGTGTAGCAGATATTCATAAACTTCAAATTAATTTATATGATTTAGAGGGCGTTTTATTAATTTCATCTAAGGCTACATTACAAAATAACGCGGCTCCTAAATGTCTTAAAGCCGAAGTTTTAAACCCTATTTCAAATACGGCACCACACAGGTTTGTAGATAAACATAAAGAAAATGGAGAAACATTTCAATCATCATATACTTACCTTACAGATCAAAGGTCTAAACCCGTAGCCATATTAAATTTACCTTATTTAGAAAAAGACGATTTTCTTGCAAAAGAGCTACAAGAATTTTTAAAACGTATAGCCTATGCTTACATGTTTATTTTACTTATGGCTATTGGTATTGCGTTTTTACTATCTAAATATATTACAAAGTCTTTAAAAACAATTAGTGATAAAATTAATACCACAAGGTTAGAAAAACGTAATGAGAAGATAGAGGTAAATGATACAAGCGAAGAGATCTCCACTTTGGTGAATTCGTATAATAGTATGATTGACGAACTTGAAGAAAGTGCCGTACAATTAGCCAGAAGTGAGCGAGAACAGGCTTGGAGGGAAATGGCAAAACAAGTAGCACATGAAATTAAGAACCCACTAACACCGATGCGTTTAACGGTACAAAATTTTCAGCGGAAGTTTGATTCAAATGATGAAAATATTCATTCAAAATTAAATGAATACAGTAAAACATTAATTCAACAAATAGATACTATGAGTTCTATTGCATCTGCTTTTTCAAACTTTGCAAAGATGCCAGCGCAACAAAGTGAAACGCTTAATGTTGTGAAAATTGTAAAATTAGCATTAGATATTTTCAACGAAGATTACATTTTTTTTACTGCCGAATCCGAAAAAATTGTTGCAAAATTTGACAGGACTCAGCTAATACGAGTACTTACTAATTTAGTTAAAAATGGTATTCAAGCCATGCCAGAAAATCAGACACCAAGAATCGTTATTAATGTAGGAACAAAGGATAATAACGTAATTGTTACGGTTGCAGATAACGGTATGGGTATTTTGGAAGAGAATAAAGACAAGGTATTCGAACCTAAATTTACAACTAAAACAAGTGGTATGGGGCTTGGTTTAGCGATGGTAAAAAACATAGTAGAAACCTACGATGGCACGATAACATTTAAATCGGAAAAATATAGAGGAACCACATTTACAGTGACTTTTCCTAAAGAATAACGTATTATAAAAACTATAAAAATGAAAAAAATACTTGTATTAGTCTTTTTAATAACCTCTATGGGGTATTCGCAAATTTTAGCACCTGTAAAATGGTCAACAACTGTGAAAAAGGTTTCCAACATAGAATACGATTTAATTATAAATGCGACTATAAAACCAAAATATCACTTGTACTCGTTGAAAGTGCCAGAAGGAGGACCATTACCAACAGTTTTTATTTTTGAAGAGAATGAAAACTATGAGTTAGTTGGTAACATGACAGAAGATAAAGGACATACTACTTTTGATCCTGTTTTTGAGTTAAATGTTAAATATTTTGAAACATCTGCGGTTTTTAAACAGCGTATAAAACTGAAAACGAAAAAGGCATTGAAGGTTATAGGTGAAATTGAATTCATGACTTGTAATGATACGAGTTGCGTTACTGGCTATGATGATTTTGAAATTGCTATTCAATAAAAAGTATTAAAACTAGATATCGTTAAATACTGGGAGTGTTTAGTTTACAATTTTGAAAGTGTCTTGCAGACTTCTCAAAATTTAGTTTTCTTGCCATGCAATAAGCGTGGACTAATAAAAATAAATTTAAAACAATACTATGGGTTACACTAACATCATATCGGAAGAAGATAACAGTATCACTACTATAACTATTAATCGTCCAAATAAGCTAAATGCTCTTAATAAAGAAACGATTAATGAATTGCATGGAGCTTTTAAAGAAGCCGATTTAGATAAAAACACAAAAGTTATTATTGTTACAGGTAGTGGCGAAAAAGCTTTTGTAGCAGGTGCCGATATTAGTGAGTTTGCAAATTATTCGATTGAAGAAGGTAAAATACTTGCAGCTAATGGACAAGAGTTACTATTCAATTTTATTGAAAATCTATCGACACCAGTAATAGCTGCAATAAATGGTTTTGCGCTTGGTGGTGGATTAGAATTAGCCATGGCGTGTCATTTTAGAGTGGCGAGCGATAACGCCAAAATGGGATTGCCAGAAGTGTCGCTTGGTGTTATTCCAGGTTATGGAGGTACGCAGCGTTTACCACAATTAATAGGAAAAGGACGTGCTATGGAGCTTATCATGACTGCAGGAATGGTTGATGCCAATAGGGCTCTAAGCTACGGATTAGTAAATCATATAACCACCTTAGATGAGTTACTTCCTTTTTGTGAGAAAATTGCTGGTAAAATAACACGTAATTCATCAGTTGCCATTAGCGCAGCTATTAGAGCCATAAATGCAAACTTTAAAGATGGCGTTGATGGTTTTAATACAGAAATTCAAGAATTTGGTAATTGCTTTGGTAGTGACGATTTTGCTGAAGGAACTTCTGCCTTTCTTGAAAAACGAAAAGCAGATTTTCCTGGAGAATAAAATTTGTTAATAACACATTTTTACTTTAACATTTTTGGATATAATTTATAAGTAATTTTAAAGAGCTACTCAAAGAGCATTCAACCTTTAATTTTACTATAATGAACCCAAAATTAGCCATAAAAGGACGTGGTGCACAGCTTAATGTACACAATCGTTTTTTCGAATTAAGTCACGAAATGCGTGATGACTTTCTCGAATTTTGCCATAAAGAAGGCGAAATAAGCGATAAAAACAAAACCTTATATCTAAAGGTTTTTCCAAAAACCATAGTCAATAAAGTTGAGAGCCCAGATATTGGTATGTTATATTCTATGAATTCGTATCAAGGTTGTGAGCACGGTTGTATTTATTGTTATGCCCGCAATAGTCATGAGTATTGGGGTTATAGTGCGGGTTTAGATTTTGAACGCCGTATTATGGTGAAAAAAGATGCTTCCAAATTATTAGAAGTACAACTAAAAAAGAAAAGTTGGAAAACGCATCCTATCGTTATGTCTGGAAATACAGATTGTTACCAACCAGCAGAAAAACAATTTGAAATTACCAGACAATGTTTAGAGGTCTTTTTAAAGTACAAACATCCAGTAGCTATCATTACAAAAAACGCATTAATTCTTAGGGATTTAGATCTTTTAAAATCGTTAGCGAAAGATAATTTAATAAATGTAAACATGTCGATCACCTCATTATCTGAAAACACGAGACGAATTTTAGAACCTAGAACAACGACGATTAAAAAACGTTTAGAAACTATTAAAGTTTTAAGTGAAAACGGGATTCCTGTAAATGTGATGTTAGCACCTATTATTCCATCTATAAATAGTCATGAAATATTACCTTTAGCAAAAGCAGCATCAGAGCATGGCGCCTTGTCGATTGCTCATACTATAGTAAGGCTAAATGGGGCTATTGGCGAAATTTTTAAGGATTGGATTTATAAAACCATGCCAGATCGTGCCGAAAAGGTATTACATCAAATAGAAAGTTGCCATGGAGGTCGTTTAAATGATTCCAGATACGGAACCAGAATGCGAGGCGAAGGAAAAATTGCTGAGCAAATTAATAACCTTGTAAAACTAGCCAGGCGAAAATATTTTAATAATAAAATGATGCCGAAACTTAATCTGAGTTTGCATGAAGAGTATAAAGACGGTCAATTAAAATTGTTTTGACTATTTATTCGTTATCAAAACTATTTATTTCATAACCAATGGTTTTATCTAGTAGGGTTGGGTGTTGGTAAGAACTCAATAAAAAGACGTATAAATCGAAGATTCATGAACTCCTTTTTCTAAAATAAGAGCTAGTGCACTAAATAAATTATATGGGTTATTTTAAGTGATAATTGGTATTAATCGAAAAGTGGGCCATAACAGCCCACTTTTACTAATTTAAACTAAACTAATTTAAACTAAACTAAACTAAACTAAATTTTTACCAATTAATTATTAATAAATCTTGTGTACTTGTTGTTATTTGAATTGAGTTCTATTTTATAGTTACCCTTTTCAAGTTTATATAACTTTTCTATAGATTGAACTCCTTCAATTTTATCTGAGCGTAGTAAATGATAACCTCCATCTTGTTTTCCGTAAATACGTATTTTTAAAGGCTCATAGTTTAATGCTAATTTTGTTATGTAAACTAAATCATCTTTAGTTCTAACAAAAGGTTTAAAAACAATAACTTCTTTGTCTTTTTCGAAAGACACTTTGTTTGATGATACACTAAAAGGAATCGTTCTTATTTTTAAAGCTTTATCTATCTCAAAAAAATAGTTACCGTTTGGTAATTCGGTTAAGTCAAACCCGTTTTCGTAAGTACCTGCTAATTGAATAAGTTCTTTATATATAGTGATACCATTATCGCTTTTAATAGATAAAAGGTCTCCTTTTTTTACATCCTCAATTGTTAATGCAGTTCCTTTAAGCTCTCCTTCGATTTTGAAAGAAGAGATTTCACTAGCGTTGCCCATTACTACAGTAAACATTGTTACTAATAATAAGCTCTTTTCGATTTTTTTAATTAAATTTTTCATTGTTTTGGATTTTACATCGTTTAACACGACAAAGTTACGTTGGAATAAGAAGGTGCAAAACATCAAATTTGATCAGTTTGTATGCTATTTTATCTGTTAAATGAATGTTAAATGAATGTAAAGTTAAAATAGCATATAATTGTGATAATTAAATATAGGTTTTGAGAATAATATGTAGTAATTTTACCGATCAATTCTATTGATATGATTAATAAAAAACCTACTTTAGAGAAACTTAGCCCTAGTTTTGGAAGCTCTATACTTGTTAAGCAACATCATGATAAAGCTGATAGGCTTAATGCTTTTTGGCATTTTCATCCAGAGTTAGAACTTATATATGTAAATAAAGGGCAAGGGAGAACACATATTGGGAATCATCTATCCTATTTTAATAACAGCCAACTTATATTAATAGGGTCTAATTTGCCGCATAATGGATTTGCAGATAGGCTTACGGCTAATGGTACCGAAACCACAGTACAATTTAAATCTACCTTTTTAGGAGAGGATTTTGTAAACATTCCAGAAATGGCCAATGTATCTGCTTTATTTGATAGGGCAAAAAAAGGCATTAGGTTTAATATGGATACAAAAAAGGAAATAGGTGCAAAAATTAATAAACTTACAGAATTTGAAGGTTTAGAACGTGTTTTAAAGTTTTTAGAGATTTTAAACTACTTAGGAAATACAAATGATTACACCTTATTAAATGTTGATGGGATTGCTTTAGAAACAAACCCACAAGACGGTGACAAAATTAACATTGTATATAAATATGTAAATGGCAATTTTAAAGAGCATATTGCTTTAGATGATATTGCAAATAAAGTTAGTATGACAGTGCCAGCATTTTGTAGATACTTTAAAAAAACAACAGGAAAAACGTTTACAAAACTGGTAAACGAATACCGCGTTTTACATGCCTCAAAGCTGTTAAACGAAAGTAAAATGAGTATTGCTGATATTTGTTTTGAATGCGGATTCAATAATTTTTCACATTTTAACAAACAGTTTAATGAAATAACAGGGAAAAGTGCCTCTCAATATAGAAAGGAAATAAAGCTAATTATACAATAAATTATGCATTTCCATCCCATTCGTTGTAAAACTGTTTAAGATATAGCTCCATAAAGGTGTGTCTATTTAAGGCAATTTGCCTTCCAGTTTTAGTATTCATTTTATCTTTTAAGAGAAGTAATTTTTCGTAAAAATGATTGATGGTTGGAGCTGTTGATGCTTTATATTCAGCTTTACTCATATTAAGATTTGGAGCTATTTCGGGGTTGTGAAGCGCCCTGTTTTTAAAACCTCCATAATTAAAACAACGTGCTATTCCTATGGCGCCTATAGCATCCAGTCTATCGGCGTCTTGTATCACATCTAATTCTGGAGATTTAAATTGTTGAGTTTCATTGCCGCCTTTAAAAGAGATATTTTCGATAATATTTATAACATGCTCAATCACTGTGGAATCTACATTTAGCTTAAATAAAAATTCGCGTGCTATTTTTGGACCAACAGTTTCATCACCATTATGAAATTTACTATCCGCTATATCATGCAATAGAGCACCAAGAGCCACAATAAAAGTGTCTACATTTTCACTTTTAGAAATTAACAAAGCGTTTTTATAAACGCGTTCTATATGAAACCAATCGTGCCCCCCTTCTGCATTGATTAATTGCTCTTTTACAAAGGTGATGGTCTTTTGTATTATTTTTTCTGAAGTCATCATTAGAAGTGATTTAAACTTTTTTAATCTAAAAAATATAAAACCCAGTTTTGGCTCTAAGTACAAAACTTGTGCTCAATTTGATTGGGTGTGAAACTGACAAAACACCTTAATGAGTTTACCTCGAGAGTTTGTCAGTTTCAATTTTTTAATTGACCATAAAATAGCTATTTTTCGCTTCAACCAAAAAAGTTTCAACCACTTCTTAGTTAAAAATAAAAATTCCTTTCGATTTGGAAAGGAATTAATTTATAAATCAGTTTTTATGCAATAGGTATATGTAAATCAACAATACATTTATTCTCATGGTGTTCACGAAAATCATTGTGATATATTTCAAAAGGATTCTTTTCGGCTTTTTTATATCCTTGATCATTCATCCAAACGAAAAGACTACTCCATGATTTTTCAAAATCATTGGGTGATATTTCAAAACGACCAACGATACATTTGCTTTTTTTGATGGTTATGGCATCTATTTCTCCTTCTGGAGTAAAAGGTTTATTTGTTAGTACACAAATGCTCATACGTACTTTATCTGGCGTTGTTATTTTAAAACTATCATGAAAAACTCTCGCCATTTTGGTTTCAGGGTTTTTCATTAAATCTTTCGAATTTGCCCATTTTATTAATCTGTCAAATACACTTTCGACGTCATTTTCTCCAAAATGTGTTATGCTGGCAAATTTTAATTCTGATATTTCTTTAATTTCAATGTTTGCATTTATTTTAATCCAATTTAAATGATTATTAATGTTGCAAATGTATTTTTCAAAAATCAGATTCTCTTGACTATTCTTGCTTTCAGAGTTACTTATCTTGCTAAATTTACTTGGATTTTCTTTTCTAAATTCAGAAGGACTTAGGCCATAAAAATTTTTAAATGCTCGAGTAAAAGAAGCGTTACTGCTAAAACCATATTGCAGGGAAAGCTCTGTAATGCTTATATTTTTTTTATGTATTAATACAGAAGCTGCCTTTTCAATACGTTTTCTAATTATATAAGAATTAAGCGTTTCTCCAATTATGGCTTTAAAAATTCTATGAAAATGAAATGGTGAATAAAGCGCAAGTCTGGAAAGTAACCCTAATGATAATTCAGAATCAAGATTATTATCTATATGTTTTAAAACCAGATTTATTCGACTTATATAATCTTTTTCTGTGTCATTTTTAGAAATCATTATTCTTACGAAATGATTTTCAGCTACTTTGTAATTGCAGGCTCAACCCATTTAAATTGAAATGAATTTTCTGGTACTTTAATACGATCTGCCAAGCGATACATTCTGGCAGGAAGCTTCATAAGGTAATCTCTGGCTTTTTCCGCTTCGTCTGTAAGGTTTGTTATTTTATCAATTTCCCAGCGCTTAATCAATTTCTCTAAAATTTCTACATAATCATTCGATGTGTAAACACCTATGCGTTGTGCGGTATTAGAAAATTCATCAAAAGCAGTACTGATTTTATTTCCAGATTCTCTTAAAAAAACAGCAGGCATGGTTATTTTTTGTTTCATCATATAGTGAAACGCCATCATCATTTGGCTGGGGTCTACTTTAAAGATACGCTCAACAAACTCAGAATAAGCATGATGGTGTCTCATTTCGTCTCCAGCAATAATTTTACACATTTTAGCAAGTTGCTTATTGCCTTTTTCTTTTGCAATTTTTGCCACTCGATTGTGAGAAACATAAGTTGCTAACTCTTGAAAACTGGTGTAAACAAAGTTTTTATAAGGGTCTCTATCGGTTCCAATATCAAAACCATCAGCAATAAGATGTTGTGTGGTTTTTTCAATTTCACGCATGTTCACACGTCCAGAAAGGTATAGGTATTTGTTAAGTACATCTCCATGGCGGTTTTCTTCACCCGTCCAATGACGTACCCACTTACCCCAGGAATTTTCTCTATCTACTTGATCAACACCTTCAACATCCATTAACCAAGATTCATATGTAGGGAGCGCTTCTTCGGTGATCATGTCGCCAACTAAAACCACCCAAAAATCATAAGGTAGTTCTTTTGAAAGTTCTCTTATTTCTCGCACTTCCTCAAAAAAGGAATCTCCTTCAGAGTTTGGTAAAAAATCGGTTGGTTGCCAAATTTTATCAATAGGAATTAAGTACTTCTCAATTAAAGATTCAACGTCCTTTTCCAAAAACTTCATTACTTCTAATCTAACATTCTTTAATGACATCTATAATTTTTTATGGGATATATGTTCTTTGATAGTAGTCTCTACACTACTTATAAGTTCTTGTTTGTTTACAAAGGTACTAACTTTTATAGGCTTATGTACCGTAAAAGTCATATGAGTCCCTAAACCCATAGGGAATTTTCCATAACGAACTGTTTTCCAAGAGTTATTTATAGAAATAGGGACAACCAAAGCCGATGGTGCTTTTTTAAATAGAATTTCTAAACCTTTTGTTTGAAATGGTTTCGGAAGACCATCTTTACTTCTTGTGCCTTCAGGGAAAATAACTGCAGCACGGTTATTTTTTTCAATGTATTCACCAAATTTCATGATAGCAGGTAAAGACTGCCGTGGATTTTTTCTATCTATTAAAGCAGATCCTCCATGGCGCAAATTGTAAGATACGCTAGGAATGCCTTTACCTAATTCTATTTTACTAATAAATTTAGGGTGGTATTTTCTTAAGAAAACAGACAAGGGAGAGATCTCATACATGCTTTGATGGTTGCAAACCACGATAAGAGGTTGGTTTGTTTCAATATTATGCGGGTTGTTAAATGTAAATCGAGTGCCTAAAACATGAAGGCATCGCATTAAACAAAGGTTCATTAAATCAACAGCTTTTTTATGCCCTTTATAACCAAAAGCGTTAAAAGACAGCCACTGAATGGGGTGGAATATCAACAATGTTATAAAAAAACAAAGTAAATAAATAGGGGTTAATAGGTACGACAACAATTTTTGCATGCGCAAAAATAAGTAAAAAGTAAGCTTAATACATAAGTACGCAGTCGTTATTTTCGCAATTTATACTTGTTGGCTGCAAAGTGAGTGCACAATCTGAAGGGATATCCCATTTTGTATTAAAAACGGCTTCTTTTTGGTTGTACTCTTTAACAATTGCTTGTAATTGTTCAACATTAATAGAGGTTGTGTATGTTAAATAAGTCCAAGGACCACCACAGGGTTTACTTCCTAAAGCTATGAATTTGCATTCGGAGGTTTCATTACATACAGAGGTACTGGCTAAAGTCTCAATTTCTGCTTTTAATAAGCTGAGTTCTGATAATTCACTTTCATAGGTAGGCGTGTCATTATCGCTAGAAGTACAACCGGGAGCAACTAGTAAAATAAAACAGGTAAAAACCAATATGGGTTTTAAATACAGTTTCATAAAGTCTTTTTTATAAGATGAGAAATTGGTAAATAGGTTGCGTAATGTGTATAAAAAAAACCACGACAGACGTGGTTTTTTAATTGTTATTATGGGTAAAGAAGAGGTTTGTTAAGCTTTTAGATTGTATAACAGACCACTATGTTATTACTCACGTAATTAATATTTTAACAATGCTCGTTGTAAGCATCTATTAAGTTTTCTGAAATAAGTTCTGCTGGACGTCCTTCAATATGATGACGCTCTAACATGTGTACTAATTCACCATCTTTAAATAATGCCATACATGGAGAACTTGGTGGAAACGGAATCATGTGACCACGAGCCGTATCTACTGCTTCTTTATCAACACCTGCAAAAACAGTAACTATGTTTGTAGGACGCTTTTCATTTTGTAAACTCATTCTTGCTCCTGGACGGGCATTGGCTGCTGCACAACCACAAACTGAATTTACAACCATTAAAGTTGTTCCTTCTTTTGCTAAAGCAGCATCAACAGCTTCGGAAGTATGTAATTCTTCAAAACCAACATTTGTTAAATCTTCGCGCATTGGTTTTACTAATTCTGCTGGATACATATTTTTAAATTTTTATAATTTACTATTTTTAGACTGCAAAGATACCAATTGTGTAACAAATTATGAATGCAATCTACTAACAAATAGTATATTTGACGATAAACAAAATTTATACTTACATGAGTTTTTCAAAATGGATAGGTGGTGCTTTAGGTTGGTCTTTTGGTGGGCCAATAGGAGCAATTATTGGAGTGGCATTGGGTAGCTTTGTTGACTCTTTATCAAATGGTAAAGGCAGTCCGTTTTTAGAAGAAGGGGAGCCACAACAAAGAAGAAGAGCTACTTACGGCACGCAATCTGGACAACGTCCACAAACACAATCTGGCGATTTCGAATTGAGTTTACTTATACTAGCCTCTATAGTTATAAAAGCAGATGGTGTACAAGATCAAAGAGAATTGGATTTTGTACGTCAGCAATTTGTAAGTATGTATGGTAAAGAACGTGCTAATCATGCATTCAGGTTATTTAAAAACATTAGCAGTCAAAGTAATATTTCTACCAGACAAGTCTGCTTGCAGATTAAACAAATGATGGATCATCCATCGCGTTTACAGCTCATGCATTTTTTATTTGGTATTGCTAAGGCCGATGGTACTGTAACGGAAGATGAGGAACGCCAAATTTACACTATGGCGGGATATCTAGGGATTAGTTCTCGCGATTATGAAAGTATTAAAGCGATGTTTTATAACAGTAGCGATAATGCCTATAAAATTCTGGAAATAGATAAAAGTGCTACGGTTGATGAAATAAAAAAAGCATATCGAAAAATGGCTAAAAAGTACCACCCAGATAAAGTGATTCATTTAGGGAAAGAGCATCAAGTTGGTGCTGAAGAGAAATTTAGACAGGTGCAAATGGCTTATGAGCATTTGCAGAAGGAACGGAAGTTTTAATTGATATATGCATAAAAATTAAGGCTGCTTCAAAAAAATAAAAATTTAAATGTTATAAACCAGTTTGATACCCAATTAAAATTGAATGATGATGATGTGCTGGAAGCTATAGGTGTTTGTAAATAGTATTTTAATGAATCAAAATCAGGTTAAAATAAAGCTATTAGAAGAAATTTCGAAAACCGAAAAGCCAATCTTAGACTAAAAGAATTGACAAAACCGATAACTCCAGATGTTTCTATTGGTAGAGTAAGCAGAATGGATGCCATAAATAATAAAAGTGTTAATGAAGCATCTTTGCGTCAGGCAGAAATTAAACTTGGTAACTTTAAGCGTGCTCTTGATAGGTTTGGAACCGAAGATTTTGGTGTTTGTTTAAAATGTAAACAAGCTATACCAGTAGGTAGAATATTAATTCGTCCATAAAGTTTATTATGTGTTAATTGTGCGAGTTAGAATAATAAACTAAAAACTATGCAAAACAATAGTCATTCAAAACCAGCATTGATTTATGCTATAGCGTATTGTTTTGAAAGAGCATCATATTATGGGATAAGGACAGTTATTGTGCTTTATATGGTTGGCGAAACATTAAAAATGTCTAATCATGAGGCTATGGGAACCTTTGGATGGTTTTCTTTGTTTATTGTTTTTTCCAAAATTTTAGGAGGACTTTTGGGGGATTTATTAGTGGGCAATAAAAAAGTCATGCTTATTGGTGGCACTTTACAAACTTTAGGCTGTTTTATATTATGTATTCAATCTCTGACTTCTTTATATATTGGTTTTGGGTTAATAATTTTAGGTTCTGGATTATTCACATCTAACGCGATTGCGGAGTTTGGTAAGCAGTATTTGATAAATAAACCAAAATTATTAGATGCAGGTTTTACATTGTTGCATTTAGGAATTACCATAGGCTCATTTATTGGGATTATAATTTTAGGTTATGTAGCTGAGTCAAATTTTAATTATGGATTTATAGTAGCTGGGATGTTAATAATGTTGGCTACCGTTCTTGCGGTATTTACAAATAAGAATCAAGGTGTTTTATCATCTAATTATAAAAACATAAGCATAAATAAAAAGTTGCTATATATTATTGCGGTAATAATTACTTCTGGTATTTTTTGGATAGTCTATCAGAGCACATACTTTGAGGTCTATACAATTCAAGAAAAAGTTTTTGATGGTATTGATCTGATTCCAGAAATTTATTTAAAAACGGAACTTAGTTCTTATTTTGGAATAATTGTTATCTCCATTTTAGCTTTAGTTTGGACTTACATTTATACAAATTCATTTTTTAAGATTTTTTTAGGATTAATAGCTTCTGCATTATCTTTTATAATTTTATTGTTTATTCCAGAAACCCCAAATTCTTTAAGTTTAATCATTTTTATGCTGTCAGCTTTTCTGCTTTCTGCAGGGGAAATGCTTATCTCTCCCATTTTGTATTCTGTAATAGCTAAATTAAGTAACCCTAAGTATTTAGCCATTATTTTATCTTTAATAACAATTCCTTATATGCTATTCAATAATATTTCTGGAATAATAACAGCGTATAGTAATGAAATAAGTTATAATACTATCTTTTTAATATCTGCTTTTATTCTTCTGGTATTTGGAGTTATAGCTTATGTTTTATCTTTAATATATAAAAAAGATGATAGAATTCACTTATCTAAAGAAGCAGAAGAATTTTTGTCTTAAATAGCTTTTGAATAAGTTTAGTTTTTTGCCTTATAATGAGCATCAATATAATCAATAGCCTCTTGTTGTGTTAAAATTGCAAACTTTTTATAACGATCGTGTACATCAACAATTTCATCTAAAGCCTTTTTAATAAGAGGTTTGTTTTTCCAAGAATTAAGATGTGTTACAACGGTTTTTAAACACCCGTTTTTATATGCAATTTGTCCAATTACATGAATTAAAGTATCGGAAACACGACGCGTTTCATCAAATTCTAGCTCCTTTAATAACGGTAAAATGTCTTGAGGATGTGTGCGACCACGTAATTCAATACCATGACAAATTTCTCGTCTAATCTCTTTATCGGAATGTTTTAAATAAGTCTTTGCCCAAGCTAAAACAGGAATTGGGTTTTTCTCCCCCATTTTTTTCACAGAACCTATTACAGCATTTCTAACAGAATGATGTTTATCAAACAAGCCAGTATCAAAAAACGTTTGAACTTTATCAAAATGAAATTTACCAATTTCGCCAGCCGCATTGACTGTTGTTTGACGCACTTTTTCAAAGTCGGATTTTAATAAATCTTTTAAAGTTAAAAGAATCGTCTTTTGTAATTCTGGTTTAGAATAAAAGAACTTACCAATAGCTAAATACCCTGTTTTACGAATATAGGTGTCTTCATCAGAAAAGTATTTTATAATATTTTCTGTATTATTTGAGGTTAGATCATGAATGATTTCTCGATTGATTTTTTCAACGAGTTGATTTCGCTCTTCTTTTGATAAATCGTAGAATCCCATTTTAATTAACTTCTAGTTTATAACCCACACCATGTATATTTACTATGTTTAAGATGGAACATATCAAAATGAATTCAAAACTTATTATCGATAGAACCAGATGGGGTATTAAATACGAATCGAAAGGTCTGTTTGTCAGCTTAAAAATAATATTATTTCTGATGCCTCTAGAAGATGGTTGTTAATCTTCAAAAACAATCGTAGACTTCTCACTACCTACAGACAACTTAACGGTTCTCCCTAAAATCATAGCCCGATTGTCTTTTTCGTGTCCTGCAGGCATGTTAAAGGCAATAGGAAAACCATAATCGGATAAAACGTCTAAAACAAGTTGTTCGATAGAAGCTCCCCAAAGTGTGGTGTTTTTTCTAAGTTTGGTCATACCTCCAACAACGACACCTTTACAATTCTCAAAATAACCAGCACGTTTTAGGCTTTGTAACATACGGTCTATATGGTATTTGTATTCACCAATTTCTTCAATAAACAGTATTTTTCCAGAAGTATCAATACTTGTTTTAGAACCTAACATGGTATGCAACATGGTTAAGTTGCCGCCAACTATAGGCGCAGATGCATTTCCAGTTTTGTTGTATGTAGAACCTTTTAAAGTATAAGATAAAGATTTTCCAAAAATAGCATCTTTAAATGTTGAAAGTGTTTCTTTAATAGGGCTTAAATCATCTTGTAAACTACTACACATCATAGCATGGATAGATTGAGTTCCTTCATTATGAATTTGATTATGAAGTGCTGTAATATCGGAATAACCAATAAGCCATTTGGGGTTTTCTTTAAACTTGGTATAATCTAATTTATCTAGTATTCTAACGGTTCCGTAGCCACCGCGAGCACACCAAATGGCACTAATTTTGGGATCGTCCAAAGCATTTTGAAAATCTTCACAACGTTCATCATCAGTTCCAGCAAAATGATTGGCTTGACTATAAACATGTTTACCAACAATAGGATGCAACCCCCAACTTTTTAAAAGAGCTTTGGCTTGATTCACTTCTTTAGTTCTGTTTTTTAAAACGCCCGAAGGTGCAACGATAGCAACCGTATCGCCTACTTTTAAATATGGTGGCTGTATCAATGTATTTGTTTTAATTGATGCTGTGTTTTGCGCTGAAATATTTTTTTCTCCAAAGAAAAAAAGGACACAACATAATGCAGTAAGTAATGATATTTTTGACATAATGTAAATGTACATTTTTTTTCTAAATCGTTTTCAAAATGTGTATTTTTGTAGCTTATTAAAAACGAAACGTCATTCTGATTTTTTTAAAAACGTGAGAATCTGCAAAATTTTAACTGAAACAAGCAGTTTGTTACGTCGCTTCTTTCCTCACAATGACAAATAAACAAACGAATGAATACACCAAAAAGATATACCATTACAACGGCACTTCCTTATACAAATGGCCCTATTCATATTGGACATTTGGCAGGGGTTTATGTTCCAGCAGATATTTATGCACGTTATTTACGATTAACAGGAAACGATGTTATATTAATTGGTGGTAGTGATGAGCACGGCGTACCAATTACAATTAAAGCAAAAAAAGAGGGCGTAACACCACAGGATGTTGTAGATAAATACCATGCGATTATTAAAAAATCGTTTGAAGATTTTGGAATTACGTTTGATAATTATTCCCGTACGTCTGCGAAAATTCATCATAAAACAGCTTCAGAGTTTTTCACGACTTTAAATGATAAAAATGAGTTTATCGAGGAAGTAACAGAACAATTGTATGATGCTGAAGCAAATCAGTTTTTAGCAGATCGTTTTGTAGTGGGAACCTGCCCAAAATGTGGAAATGAAGAAAGTTATGGAGACCAATGTGAAAACTGTGGAACCAGCCATAATGCTACCGATTTAATAAATCCGAAATCTGCATTAACAGGAAATGTACCTAGTTTAAAACAAACAAAACACTGGTTTTTACCTTTAGATAAGCATGAAGCCTTTTTAAAAGAATGGATTCTTGAAGGACATAAAAAAGATTGGAAACCTAATGTTTATGGGCAGTGTAAATCTTGGATTGATGATGGCTTACGTCCGCGTGCAGTAACCAGAGATTTAGATTGGGGAATCCCAGTGCCTGCGGAAGGTGGCGAAGGGAAAGTGCTTTATGTTTGGTTTGATGCTCCAATAGGTTATATCTCATCTACTGTAGAATGGGCAGAACGCGAAGGAAAAGATTGGAAACCTTATTGGAAAGATAAAGACACCAAATTGGTTCATTTTATAGGAAAAGATAATATTGTATTCCACTGTATTATTTTCCCAGCCATGTTAAAAGCGGAAGGATCTTATATTTTACCAGAAAATGTACCTGCTAATGAGTTTTTAAATTTAGAAGGTAATAAACTATCAACCTCGAAAAATTGGGCGGTTTGGTTACCAGAATATTTGGAAGCGTTTCCTGGACAGCAAGATGTATTGCGTTATGCATTAACAGCCAATGCACCAGAGACCAAGGATAACGATTTTACGTGGAAAGATTTTCAAGCCAGAAACAATAATGAATTGGTAGCCATTTTTGGAAATTTTATTAATCGTGTTGTGGTACTAACTAATAAGTATTATGGTGGCGTGATTCCTACTGCAAATGCATTATCTCAAGTAGATGAAGAAACATTGGCAGCAGTAAAAGCTTATCCCGATGTGATTTCTAGTTCTATTGAGCGGTATCGTTTTAGAGAAGCGCAGCAAGAACTTATGAATTTAGCGCGACTTGGGAATAAATATTTAGCAGACGAAGAACCTTGGAAAGTGATTAAAGTAGATGAAGAACGTACACAAACCATCATGTATGTGGCGCTGCAAATAGCATCTGCTTTAGCGACGTTAAGCGAACCATTTTTACCATTTACATCGACTAAGTTGAAAAATATACTGAATATTACGTTGAGCGAAGTCGAAACGTCATGGAATGAGGTAAAAACAAAAGAAATATTGCTACCATCTGGTCACCAAATAGGAAAAGCAGAACTACTATTTTCTAAAATAGAAGATGAGACAATACAGGCACAATTAAATAAATTAGAGGCTAGCAAAGAAGCAAATGAAATTGCTAATGCTGTTGTAGAACCACAAAAAGATACCATCACATTTGATGATTTTACCAAATTAGACATGAGGGTTGGTACTATTATAGAAGCCGAAAAAATGCCAAAGGCTAAAAAACTACTGGTTTTAAAAGTAGATACAGGTATTGATGTACGAACCATTGTTTCTGGTATTGCTGAAAGTTTTACAGCAGAAGAAGTGGTTGGAAAGCGTGTTACTGTTTTAGTGAATCTAGCACCAAGAGCTTTACGTGGTGTTGAGAGTGAGGGTATGATTTTAATGACCGAAACTCCAGAGGGGAAATTGGTTTTTGTGAATCCAGATACTTCCACTGCGCTTGGTACAGGTAATGGGTTACAGATAAGCTAAAGAATTTATTAACTTTATAAAAAAATATTATGTTATTAAAAAAAATAGAAAACGCACTTAATAATCAGATTAAAATAGAAGCAGAATCTTCTCAAATATATCTGGCTATGGCGTGTTGGGCAGAAGTAAAAGGGCTTGAAGGTGTGGCTGGCTTTATGTACGATCAATCTCAGGAAGAACGAGACCACATGCTTAAACTTGTTAAGTTTGTTAATGAGCGTGGTGGACATGCGCAAATATCTGCATTAAAAGCTCCAAATGTGACTTTCGAATCTTTTAAAGAAATGTTTGAAATGCTTTTAAAGCACGAGGTTTTTGTATCTGAAAGTATCAATGAATTAGTGCATACTTCGTTACAGGAAAAAGATTATGCGACACATAACTTTTTACAATGGTACGTATCAGAACAAATTGAAGAAGAAGCTATGGCACGTACAATTTTAGATAAAATAAACCTAATTGGAGATGATAAAGGGGGCCTTTATTTATTTGATAGAGATATCCAGCAAATATCAGTCGTTTCTGCTTCTTCAGAAACGCCAGAATAATTTTAATCTAAAGAATTCTTCGACGTTCTGTGTCGGGCTGGCAAAGCTACAGTGTATCCACAAATATTAATATTATAGATATGCTTAAAAAATAATACTATATAAAAAGGTAGACACGAATTTCACGAATTTTCCTGCCTACCGGAAGATTTCAAACCTGTATAAGTATTATGACAGACTGAAAGTCTGATTCGTGCTAATGTTAGGTATAGCGATTTCAACGACATTGAGATTCTATTCGTGTAAATTTGTGCAATTCGTGTCTTAATTATCGTTTTATGCTTAGGGTTTAGTTTGCTGTATTAGTTTATATAGCTTAGAGTTTGTAGGGAAAATAACTTAAAAAAGATGTGGGTACACCGTAGCTGCCCGCAAAGGCTGGGATAGTTAGTTTCAAAAAAAACCTACTAATCTTATTTAGATTTAATAAAAATAACTACTTTTGCTCAGAGTTTAAATCTTTGATTTTTATTTTGGGCAAAAAGAAGCAAAAAAAGGCAATTAAAAAATTAAGAGACTTAGGTCTTGTTACTACAGATAAAGTAAAAAGTAGTTGCTGCAAAAAGTTTAAAAAAGGGGAGGCAAAGCGATGTAAAAAGTGTCCTTGTTTCGATTTGCTTAAAAAAGTAGCTTAAATACTTATAAGCATAATGGTTAATGTGCTATTTAACAATCAACCTTTTAGTTTCTAGTTTACCACTTTCATTTGTAACCTGTATAAGATAGATACCACTTTTTAACTCAGATACACCAATTTTTATAATACTCTTGTTAAAAACGTAATCGGCTACAGATTTACCTAAAACATCGATAATTTCAATACGTTTAATTTTTTGAGTGCCTAAAACAAACAACTCATCCTCTACGGGATTTGGGTAAAATGTAAATATGCTAACCTTTGTATTTCCATTTTCTACACTGCCATTTTCTTTTTTTTCTTGAGAAAAAGACATATTATAAACTAGGAAAACTAAAATTAAACAGGAGGTGTTTTTCATGTTAAGGGTATTTGTTTTTGGTATAAGTGGTTTACTGTTAACGAAATATGGAAAGGTTAATTATATGTATAATTGACTAAACCCGAATTTTTGACACTTTAGTAAAAAACTTTTAGCTTAAAAACTCATTACTATTAGTGACCCATTTAATTAATTGGTGTCTTATACTTAAACGATTGATTGAAAATATCTTCGGAAAAATCATATAAAAAAACATCTAAAAACAAGTTCTAAATCGTAAATACCTTATGATATTTACTAAATTTAAATTTATGAAAAATACACTTCTTTTTTTTATTGCAATTAGTTTTATGTCCTGCGGAACATCAAAAATCGTAAGGAATTCAAAAAAAGTAATTAAAGGCGATTGGTTACTACACTCTATAGCTTATAGTGAAAAAGGAACCTATAATGTTAATTTGCTTAATGATGCCTCAAAAGAGTGCTTTGAGGGAAGTACATGGCAGTTTGTTCCTAATAACAATACAGGGATTTATAACATTAACAAGTCTAGCTGCTCAAGTGGCGCTCGCAATTTTGTATTTACTATTCAAGAAATTGATACACAAACTGGACTTTACGATTTTCTACTTAAGCCGACCAATGAGAAATATAAATCTGAAACCAATCAAGGCTTTCGATTAAATTTAACGGCATTGTCTGACGTAGCGATGGAATGGGAACAAACCGTACGAGTTGATGGTAAACCTTTTACAATTACAATGAATTTTAATAAACAATAAAATAATGAAGACACTTTTAAATAAAATCGGATTAATATTTTTAACACTTGTTTTAACTGCGAGTTTAACTAATTGTAAAGCCATACAAAATGCTAACAATAAACAAAAAGGTGCTGTAATAGGTGCTACTGGTGGTGCCATATTAGGTGCTATTATTGGAAATAACATAGGTAAAGGCGGAAATGGTGAATTAGGTGCAGTAATAGGAGGTGTTGTTGGTGGTGGCGCAGGTGTGCTTATTGGTAACAAAATGGATAAACAGGCACAAAAAATAGAAGAAGAGATTCCTGGAGCTCAAGTAGAGCGTGTAGATGACGGTATCGTTGTTACTTTTGATGAGAATAGTGGTGTTTATTTTGATACGAATAAGTACAATGTAAATAGTGCATCTCAACAAACACTAAGTAAACTTATAAGTGTTTTTAAAGAATATCCAGATACTAATATATTGGTCGTTGGGCATACAGATAGCGCTGGATCGGAAGATTATAACATGACGCTTTCAAAAAACAGAGCTAATGCTGTTACTAATTATTTAACAGGAAAAGGATTAAGCAGCGGGCGGTTTACAACGAATTGGTTTGGTGAAACTCAGCCAATGCATGATAACACAACTTCTGAAGGACGTGCAAAAAACAGACGTGTAAATATTGCTATTGTTCCTAATGAAAAAATGATAGATGAGGCAAAAGAGCAAGCAGGAAATTAAAAAGATTAAATAAATTTGTATAAATCTCGTTTTCAATGTTATTTTGAAAACGAGATTTTTTTTACTAAAAAACAACTTTGATGATCGACCTACTACAATTTATTACCTCTCAAACAAGCTTACCAGAAACCAGTATTAAAAATACGGTTCAACTTCTTAATGAAGACTGTACCATACCATTTATTTCACGTTACCGAAAGGAACACACAGGAAATTTGGATGAGGTTCAAATTGGGGAGATTGTAAAATATAAAGAAGAATTTGAAGCTTTAGAAAAACGAAAAATGGCCATTTTAAAAGCACTAGAAGAGCAAGGTGTTTTAACTCCAGAATTAAAGCAGAAAATAACAACTACTTCAGATTTAATAACACTTGAGGATATATACTTACCTTTCAAGAAAAGCCGAAAAACGAAAGCTGAAACAGCTCGTAAAAATGGATTGGAGCCTTTAGCTAAGATTATTATGAGTCAGAATGCAAATGATGTCGAATCGATTGCTTTTAAATATATAAAAGGAGCTATAGATTCGGTTGAAGATGCTTTGGAGGGCGCACGACATATTATTGCCGAATGGGTAAACGAGCGTACCGATATTAGAAACAATATTCGTTATCAGTTAGAACGTTTTGCAATGATTTCCACGAAAGTGATAAAAACAAAGGTAGATGATGAAGCGGCTCAAAAATTTAGAGATTATTTTGATTGGTCTGAGAGCTTAAGTAGAATCCCCTCACATAGGTTACTAGCTATTTTAAGAGCAGAAAAAGAAGGTTTTATTCGCGTTAAAATAGAAATTGATAACGATAAGGCTTTAGATAAAATTGAAAGTAGAATTATTCGCAGCAATAATGAGTGTGCAGACCAAATAGAGCTAGCGATTAAAGATGCATATAAACGTTTGTTGTTACCATCCTTAAGTAACGAAGCACTACAAATAGCTAAGGATAAAGCAGATGAGTCTGCTATTAATGTGTTTACAAAAAATTTGAAGCAGTTATTGTTAGGATCTCCGTTAGGTGAAAAACGCATCTTGGCTATCGATCCTGGATTTAGATCAGGTTGTAAAGTGGTGTGTTTAGATGCCCAAGGACAATTAAAGTATAATGAAACCATATATCCGCATCCGCCAAAAAGTGATTCTACAGGCGCTATGAAAAAAATAAGCTCATTGGCAGATGCTTATAAAATTGAGGCCATTGCTATTGGAAACGGAACTGCATCACGAGAAACGGAAGCGTTAATTAGAAAGATCCATTTTAAAAACGAGATTCAAGTTTTTGTGGTAAGTGAGGCAGGTGCTAGTATTTATTCAGCATCAAAGATAGCACGTGAAGAGTTTCCAGATTACGATGTTACGGTAAGAGGTTCGGTGTCTATTGGACGTCGTTTACAAGATCCTTTAGCAGAATTGGTTAAGATTGATGCAAAATCTATTGGAGTTGGACAATATCAACATGATGTAGACCAGGCAAAACTTCAAAAATCGTTAGGTGGTGTTGTGGAACATTGTGTGAATTCGGTTGGTGTGAACATTAATACGGCAAGTAAAAGTTTATTAAGTTACGTGTCTGGGATTGGTCCTAAATTGGCGGAAAATATTTTTAATTTTCGTAATGAAAATGGGGTGTTCACATCAAGAAACGCTATTAAAAAAGTACCACGTTTAGGAGGTAAGGCTTTTGAGCAGAGTGCCGCTTTTTTAAGAATTAAAGAAGCTAAAAACCCGTTAGACGATTCTGCTGTGCATCCAGAAAGTTATACTGTGGTTACTAAAATGGCTAAAGATTTAGGTAAAAGTATACAGGATGTTATTGGCAATGCAGAACTTCTTAAAAAAATAGATTTAAAAAAGTATTGTACAGAATCCGTTGGGTTACCAACACTTCAAGATATTGTTAAAGAACTCGAAAAACCAGGCCTAGATATTAGAGAGCAAGCAAAAGTATTTACGTTTAATCAGAATATAAAAACTATTTCAGATCTAAGAGAGGGACAGTTACTACCTGGTATTGTAAATAATATTACCAATTTTGGCTGTTTTGTAGATGTTGGAATTAAAGAAAGCGGATTGATTCATGTATCAAACCTATCAGACTCTTTTGTGAAAGATGTTAACGAGCATGTAAGCTTGCATCAACAGATTATAGTAAAAGTGTTAGAGGTTGATATTCCGCGAAAGCGTATTCAGTTAAAATTGCATAAATAATTTTAATACCCATATCGTATAAAGGATATTTTAATGCCCTTTATACGATATGAACTTTTTATATAAAGTACTTTGAAGTTTAAATCTGTTAAACTATTACTTCACTTGTAAAATGCTATTCCATTAAATATTAAAGCTTTTATTGAAATTAATTATGATTGCTAGTTAGTATTTGCACCTTCTGGTTGTATTATCTTTTTCGTGAATAATGATTTTGTACAACCTCATTTAAAAAAACGTTAGATGCTACATGTTCAAATTTTAATTCTTTTGGTAATTCGGAAAACAATGGACTTCCTCCACCTAACAAAATAGGTATCGTTGTAATTATTAATTCATCAATCAAGTCTTCTTTTAGGAACTCTTGAATCGTTTTCCCGCCATCAATATAAAGTTGATTGTATCCTTTTTGATGTATTGTTTTTAAAACTTCGCTTAAAGATCCTTTTACTAACGCTGCTTTCTCTTTGTAATCATCTGGAATGGATTCAATAGTGTTACTTATTACAAAAACAGGTATGGTATAAGGCCAATCACAATCGAAATTACAAACCGTTTCAAAAGTTATTCTTCCCATTACAATGGCATCAACTTGTGACATGAATTTTTTATACCCCATATCAATTTGGTCTGGGTTTGGAGTAGCTTGTAGCCAATCTAATCCTCCTTTTTTATCGGCTATGTAACCGTCTAAGCTTCTTCCAATAAATACGATATTTCTTTTATCCATAACATGTAAGTTTAAAAATTAAGATGCAAAGGTCTCTTATATGCAGGAGTTAAAATTGTACAGAATTTACCTTTGCCCATATTTTGAAAATTCTTTTGGAGTATAGCCACAAAAATTCTTAAATGTTTTAATAAAATGGGATTGATCATAAAATCCAGAATCTAAGCCAATTTCAACTAGCCTGTTCGATTTATTGTTTTGGAGTAATTTAATTGCGGCATTTACTTTTTTAAGTTTTAAATAATCACGCGGCGTTAGTAAATAAAGCCTTTTAAATTTTTGAATAAAACTTTTTTGAGAAATAGAAATGGATCGATTAAAATCTTTTAAAGTACCTTTTTCTAATAAGTTTGATGAGATGTATTGCTCAAATTTGATTAAGTCAGAATCTATTTGTAGGTTATCAAAAAGCCCTAATAAATGATGTTCTATAGTTTTAAAATCTGGATTTTCACTATCAAAAAGAGATTCATACAGTATTTCTGAAACCCGATCCATTGCTCGAGTTCCGAATTTATCAATCAACATTCCATAAGAAAAAGGCTTTAGAATAAATCCAACACTTCTGTAAGTTCCCGATACTTTAGTTTGAAATGGTTCTGTTTTTAATCCCGATATTATTTGATGCCCATTTTTGTTAATGGTGTTCTCTATATTTTGTCCTTTAACCTGGAAGTTATCACCGTAGTTGAAAATAAGTTCTGTAAATAATGCAGCATGATGGCTTGACTTCAAATTTAAACTTGAAGCTTTTCCTATCCAGATTGAATCTACAAATTGATTAAGAGGATAATTAGGGTGATATGTTTTCTCAGCAATCAATTTCTGTGTCGCTGGATGCCTTTTTTTGAATCTTTTCCTTTAGCCATAATATTATTAATTGAATTTTAAAATTCGATTTTACTAATATAGGGCTAAATAAAGTACAATATTTGGTATAAGAGTCGTGTGGTTTTATGTACGAGAACTTTTTTTGTCCCGTAACGTTTTTTAGCGTGAAGGAAAATAGACGTACCGAAGTTGTGTTGACCTTTGATTAATCGCTAACTACAACATTGTTTTAGGAAAGCTGTTAACGTCCAGCTTTTATTTTTTCAATTTCTTCAAATAGATACTTTGGGCTTAAAACAGGCTAATAAAGAGAATCCCTTTCTGCTATTGCTTATAATTAAAGACCTACTTGAAATTTACTTCTATAACAGTGTAAAGTAATGTAGAAACCGCATGCCTTTAGGGGCTAAATTAAACTAGTATAAGAAGCTCTATTTTAAATTACGACAGTTCGTTCAAAGTAAAATAAAGCTTCTTAAAAAGGAATTATAGAATTCCATTTAGTCTAAATAATTGAAAAATTTATCTAGTTTAACTCAGGTAAGTCCATAAGACTATAAATACTTGGGATGACCTTATCGGGATGATAAGCGAAATTATTAAGATCTTCTTTTTTAGTACCTCCTGAAAGAACAAGTATAGATTTATAACCCATTTCTACTCCACCAATGATATCTGTTTCCATAGTGTCTCCAATCATAAATGTATTTTCTGTTCTCACTCCCAATTCTTTCCTTGCTTCTCTAAACATAATAGGGCTTGGTTTTCCCATAGAGAATGCTTTTTTTCCAGTAGCTGTTTCTAGCATGGCTACTATAGCACCGCAACCTGGTCTTATACCATCTACAACAGGGCAATTAGGGTCTAAATTTGTAGCGATTAATTTTGCTCCCTTCATAATCATTTTTGTAGCTGCTTCTATCATATTCATATTGAAAGAAGTGCCTTCTCCAACAATTACGTAATCTGGATCTGAATCACTGTTTGCTATATTGTTGTCGTGCAAAGCATTCATAAGTCCAGAATCTCCAATGACATATGCGCTACCATTTGGTTTTTGTTTGGCAAGAAACCTTGCAGTGGCAGTGGCACATGTAAATACATTAGATTCGGTTACATCAATTCCCATTTTGCTCAATTTTAATTTTACATCTCTTCTTGAACGTTGTGAATTATTTGTGATGAATAGAAAAGGTATTTTTTTTTCTTGCAGTTTTTTGATAAATAAATCTGCTCCTTTAATTAACTCTTTTCCTTTATAGATGACACCATCCATATCTATTAAAAATCCTATATCCATTATATCCTTTTATGTTTATTTATTACACAAAGTTAGTATTAATCGAAAGGCTTAAAAACATCAAAACTTGCAAAATTATATGGTATATTAACTTTTGTTTGTGGCTTGTGCCCTGTTTTGTTTTCAAATAAGCATAGTTTCGCATCAATAGTGATTCTTGTTTTTTTACATTGTTTATTGGTTTCAACCGTAGTTAAAAGGACGTGTTTTAGTGTTTTTAGCTTCTAACAATTTTGTAAGTCTTTTTCATTCCTAAATTAATCTTATAGTTTTGTCGAAAACAAAATATGAACTTATCTGATAATATAATTGCTTTTCATCATTATGCTATAAAAGCACAGAATTTTCAAACCACTATCAATTTTTATGAGAAATTAGGTTTTAGTCTTGTCCATGATTGGTCTCTTCCGGAATATAATTTAAAAAAAGGAGCAATACTTTATAGTTTGAAAACAAATACTTACATAGAGGTTTTTGATAAAAATGCAGAAATACCTACTCAAGGAAGAAAAAGAGGTGAAGACGAAGAGTTTATTGAAAATTCAATTTTACATATTTGTTTTGTAGTTAAGGATGCAGAGAAGGCAAGAATTTCTGCTATAGAAGCAGGTGCAAAAGATTTAAGCGGAGGAGTTTTAAATATAGACTTACTTAATATTCGAAAAAAGGTGAATGTTACAAATAGTATTGTGTTTAGTCCAAATGGGGAAGTAATAGAATTTTTAGAACATGTTAGTTTTGATTAAGTGTTTTGAATAGGACTAAAATGGTTATAAATTTGTCTCCTTTTTCAGTTAAAAAATAAGTAGATTCTAATTTGCTTTTTTTGTTTCCAATTATTTCATCTTTTTTCAATTCATTTAACTGTTTAGCTAAAATTCTGTCTGTTATATTTGGTAATATAACTTTAAAATCAGAATACTTTAGGTGATTTTCAGATAATGCAAAAATTATAGAGAGTTTCCATCTTCCTGTTATTTGAGATAGGACTTTATGAGCACTACAGAAGTTCTCTAATGTCTTATTATTTATAAAATTCGTTGAGTTTTCTTTGCGCATTTTTTAGCTTCTAGGTAAGGTTGTGCCTGTTGCACAAGACCAATATAAAGATAAAGAGATTATTTAAACATAAATATCTTAATAAGACTTTATATAAGGTTTTTAACAAACCTTTAAATTTGAAAACAAACAAAACAAGAATTTCTAAAAAATAAAGCTCCTTAAAAAGAAGCTTTTGAGTTAATTTTTACGTTTTTTAGTGTCTTGTGTAACGATTACCATTGTTAGCAGTTCTTGTTTTTCTATTCAATTATTTTTTTCTTGTCATCCATCCCATATAAATTGATGATTGAAAAAAACGATGTGGTTTTTCAAATCCTGCTTTTTCGCATAGCTCTGATAGCCTTTCTTCTGAAACGGGAAAAAGTTTATTTTCTATTCTGTTCAAACGATTGTCAATTTGTACTTTGTCTAAACCTTCGGGTAAAAGATGTTTAAGTACTTGTAAATTTTGTTGCATTTGGTTTTTCGTACCCGTTATGTCAAGCATTACAAATGTTGCTCCCGAAACTAACCTTTCGGAAATATCTTTAAGTAATTTTAATTTACTTCCGTTATCGTCAAGAAAGTGTAAAACCAATAATAGTGTGGCTGCATCATATTTATTTTCAGTATCAAGGTCTGTTATTAAGCCTTCTATTAATCTAATGTTGTCAAATTCTTGAAGATTTTCAGTCGCCTGTTTAATCATATCGGGTGAAGGGTCAATGCCTGTTATATTCCATTTTTTAGGTGCTTTGATAAATCCTTCTATTTCATTTCCCGTTCCACAACCAACTACCAGCAGGTTAGTTGATGTAACTCCACTAAATAATTTTGGTAAACAGTTTATAAAGTACTGATAATTTGGTATCCAAGTTTCCACGAACTTATTATATCCTGTTGCTCTTTCGTTTTCAAATATTTCTATTTTATCCATTTAATTTTGTAGCGATGTGTCCTTTCCATACCAGCTTGTTGCTAACGATACATACGTGTATGGAAAGTGTTTGTTTGTGTGCGAGGATTTTCCGAAGGAAAATCAGAAGTTAGCAAAGCAAACAAGCGTTTTCCATTTGATTGAGCACTAAAATAAGTATTTTCTATAAATATTGTGGCTGTTGCACAAGTCAAAAAATATTGCAAAACACTTGTTTTTTGCATTTAAACAAACATAACAGACTGGTTTTTAGCTGTATTTTATTGATTATTATTGAAAAAACCATAGGTTTATTCAAAATCATGAGTTGTGCAACAGTCACCATTGTTGCCAGTAGTGTTTTCTATTCCCGTTATTCTGTTTCTAATTCTTTTTCAAATATTCAGTTAGTGCTTCTAAATACAGTTTGTTAAATGCAGTTCCAGAAAAAGGATTCTGACTGGTTACTAAATTTCTGTCTTTTACAGCATAGTTTGCCTTTGGTAACTTACTCCTATATTTTAACCCCATTTTTTTTAATCTTTTGGCTATTTTTCTGTTTTTGGGCTTCCCTTTCATAATGAAACGCTCAATAACAAACTCCTCAAATGGAGAAACTGAATTAACTTTAAAACCAATGTATGGATTTTCTTCTTTTGGTATTGTTAATATAAGACTTGGTGCGTGACAAATAAGACCTGTTGGTTTATTTTCCTTTGCAAAGTACTTTAATAGAATAGATATGTTAATATCATCTTTCAAATCTATCATTAAGCCTTGTCCCCCTGGAATTATTAAACCTATATAATCAGATTTGTTTTTAATAACCTTTTCAAGTGTTTTTGGACTATTAAATAAACTATCCGTTTCAGTAAATGTTAAAGCTTCATTTTTCACTTCCAAGTTATTTTTCCAATACTTGTCATTTATACTTTCTTCATCTATTGTTGCAACAATTCCATTTGGTGTGGCAAAATCTACAGTATAGCCAGCTTCTGTTACAGATTTATAAGCAAGATAAAACTCATTCAAAAAAACACCTGTTTGCCGTAGTTTTTCTCCGTTGTTTAGTTGTAAGGTATCTGATGCACTCATTACGAATAGTATTTTGTTGTTTTGTGCAGAAACTGCGTTGGCTAGAAGCACTAATACTATTATTAAAGTCCTAATTTTCATTTTATGATGTTTTTAAATTGTAACGCCTCTCATTATTCTATCGGCAATTTTTGGACTAATTCTGTTTATGATTCTCAATAGTTTTACTTTGTGAATATTTACTTCATATCTATTGTTTTCATAAGCTTTTATAAATTCATCTACTAATCTTTGAGGTGAAATTTTTCCTTTACCTCTTCCTTTCGTCATTTCAGTATCTACTAAAGGAGGTATTATTTCAAATACTTTTATTTTATCTAATTGGTATCGTAATGATTTTGAGAAAATGTGAATTGCTGCTTTTGTTCCGCAGTAGACAGCTGATTTGGCTTTGGGAACAATGGCTAAACCTGAAGAAACATTAACAATGGCTGAATTAGAATTATTTTGTAGTACAGGAATCAATGAACTAATAAGTTTTATAGGTGAAGTTAAATTCGTACTTATTTCATTTTCAATTTTTTGTAAGGCATAAGTTTCGTCCAACAAAGTTTGGTTATATTGTATACCAGCGTTGTTTATCAAGACATTTAGGTCTTTGTGTTCTTGTTTTATAAAATCTACAAGTCGGTCTAATTCCGATTGTGAAGAAATATCACATTTAAAAGAAGTAATTCGCTTGTCAAATCTTACAAGTTCTTCTAGTTTAATTTCGTTTCTGCCAATAGCTATTATTAGATTGTCCAGTTGGCAAAACCGCTCTGCCAATTCTCTGCCAATTCCTGAAGTAGCACCTGTAATAAGAATTTTGTTATTGTTCAATTTCATACTCGTGATATTTAAAGCAAAATTCACGAGAATAAAACCTAGAAGCATTTACATATGTAAAGACTTTACTTTTTAGCTCTTATTCGGCTTAATTGAGTTGGTGTAATACCTAAATATGAAGCAATGTGGTATTGGTTAATTAGGTTTTCTAAATTTGGATGTTCTTTTTTGAAAATTTCGTAGCGTTCTGTTGCTTCAAGCGTTACGAGTTCTATTTCTCGTTTTTCTTTTATTGCAAACTTGTATTCGGCAAATATTCTAGAAAGCCTTTCAATTTTTGGGTAATCATTATAAAGCGAAGTGATTTTGTCAAAATTTGCAACTAGAATTTTACAATCCGTTAAACATTGAATATTTATTAAATTTTTCTGTTTTGTTGTTATTGAGGAATAAGCTGCAATAAAGTTTGAAGGTGTAAAGAAAGTTTTATTGTATTCAGCTCCCGACTTATTGCGAAAGAATGCACGCATTACACCTTCTGATATAAATGCTAATTTTACTGAAAATTCTCCTTCTTTAGCAAAGTATTCGTCTTTTTTTAATTCCATTTCCGAAAATAAGGACGTAAATATCTCCATTTCATTTTCTGTAAAATGGATAAATTTATTCAAATATATTTTCAGTTCATTCATTTTTTGTTAATGTTTTTTTTATTACTGGCAACGTGTTTGCATATGGTTTGTTGCGTGTTTAAGCACCTAATTTAGCAAATAAAAACCGAATAGAAAATCCATGAGGATTTTCGTAAGTAGGCGAGAACTAGCAATGAATTATACATGTTGTGGCTGTTGCACAACTACTTTTTTTGACCGAATTAGGTTATTTCTGAGAACTTTAAAAATAATAAATATTGATAATCAGCATCTTAGTAATTATTTAAAAATTAAAAACACATGATTTCCTAAAAATTTTGAGTTGTGCAACAGTCACCGGTGTTGGCAAATCGTTTTTTTTCTACCATAAAAGTTCAGTTCCGTTTTCAGAATTCCAAAACGTTCCGCTGTCAAATTCATTTGTTATAAACTCAAAAATATTTTCGGCTGATTGTTTAGGTGTTAATCTACCGTTTTTAAGATTACTTTCTATTATAGTTGTTTTTACCCAACCTGGATGAATAGAAGCAACTCTAATTTTATTTTTTAGTCTATTCGTTAGAATTTTTGTGTACATATTTAAAGCACTTTTTGACATTCGATAAGCAACAGAGTCAGTCAACTCACAAACATTTAAAGAGCCCATTTTAGAGGAAACATTTAGAATAATTCCGTTTTCGTTAATCAATTCAATCAAAGGTTCTGTGAAAAATACAGTTCCAGTTACATTAACGTCAAAAGTCAGATTAAAAGATTCTTTTTCGGGAATGTAAGTGTCTAAATCTGGTCCAATTCCGGCGTTGTTAATTAAAAAGTCAATGTGTTTAAAATTCCTAAAAATCTCTTTATGCATATTCTCGATACTTTCAGTGCTTGAGAGGTCTAATTTTAAAGGATAAAAGTTCTTATGCTCAATTTTTTCAAATTTTCCACTTCTACTTGTTCCGATAACAAAGAAATTTTCATTCAACATTTTTTCAGTCAGAGCTTTTCCAATTCCTTTACTTGCTCCTGTGATTAATGCAATTTTGTTCATTTTGTGGGTTCTGTCAAATGTTTGCCAACGTGTTTGTGTATGATTTCGTTGCGTGTTTCAGCACCTAATTTAGCAAATAAAAACCGAATAGAAAATCCGCGAGGATTTTCGTAAGTAGGCGAGAACTAGCAATGAATTATACACGTTGTGGCTGTTGCACAACTACTTTTTTTGACTTACTTTTTTTTCAATGATTTTTTAATGATATAGAAAATAAAAATAATCGATGGTATTAATATTATCATTCCTCCAATAAAAAGAAATCGTATTAAGCAACCATCACTAGAACAAGGCTTACTCCCTCGAATAAGTAATGGTATAGAATAATAAATTCCAATTGAGCTGATAATTAAAAGAATCCAAGTTAAAAGTTTATTCATTAATAATTACTGGTGTTATTTTATTTGTTTTCAGATTCATTATTACGTTCTTTATTCAGAATTAGTGATTTGTATCCGAATTCTCCAATATCAACTATATATTTTTCCTTCTCTAAGATGTTTAAGCAATCTGTTAAAATTTCACGCGTTTTAATTTTCTCATAGATATGATTCAGGTCATTAGTAATTTCGATGAACCAATATAAGCTTGAATCCACAAAAATTCCGTAATTCTTTCCGCGATTTATTGTTACATCTAAAATTTGGTTAGTAAACTCATTCTCAAATTTGCAATGACTTCCGTGAAAATGGTAATTCCAATTATTAGGTAAAGAGCCTTTCCATAAGTTATTTTGCCGCGTTATTAATTTTCCAAAAGGATGGTCTTTGGATAAGTCAAGGTCGAATTCAGTTCCGAGAATATTTATTAATTCATTCGCTTTTGAATCAAACTTAATGATTACTTCTAAAATTAATTTCTCTATTGGCTTCAGTTTCTTCAAAATTAACCACAACGGTCTTGTGTATGAAACGTAACGTGTAAAAAGACACTAACATTTCGGATTAACACATAGCCGAATCTTTATATTTTGTTTTTAATTTTTCTCTTTCTAAAAGCCAAATTTAAAAATTTGGCGGACTTCCTAAATATACACAAACCTTTCGGTTAAGCACTTATTAGCTATGTTTTATACACCGTGTGTGCCCAGCATGGGCATCTTTTAATAACCGAAAGGTAATTAATTAATCTAGAGCGGAAACGTAAAAAACCTAATTCGCTTAGGGATAGAAGAAGGGCAAGCTTATGCTTGGAGTAGAACTAGAATGGGAGGCTGGTCAGTCGCCCAAAGTCCAATTCTAAGAACTACCATCACTATTTCTAGACTAAAGCGAAAAGGGTATAAATCTTTGACAGATTACATTAATAATAAGCAAACTTCAATTTGGTGAACTGCCCAGTACGAGACCCGTACGCTGGGTGGTGTGTGAGGCGCAGTGGCGACTTTAAGTCGTCACCCGTCTACACGATTGTGCGGTCGGCTTTTACTTTTTGTTTTCTTTCCAAGATTTTTCCATTAAGTCAAATCCGTAGTTCCAACCTTTTTCAGTTTCCGAAATAGTTCCTTCAGAAAGTTGTTTTAATTCTTCGTCAATACCTACACCTACTTGAATAAATGTTAATTGACAGCCACCTTTTGTGTCAGCTTGAATTTCAACTGTAATGGTATCCATAACAGGTGAGAAGTCAGGCATCCCACAAGTATACTTGAGTTTATGAGGTCGTTCAACTTCTAAATATTTTCCTGTCATAACAAACTTGTTTCCATCTTCTTCTCTTGTTATTGTGTACTGTCCACCCACACGAGGATCAATATCAAACTTAGTATCAGGTGTCCACCAAACTATCATATCTTTTGGTTTTGTAAATGCTCTATAAACCTTTTCTGGTTCAACGTCAAAATGTCTTTCTATTTTTAGTTCTCTCATTTTATTTTCTTGATATTGCTCTTGGACACTCGATTTATCTGCTTTGTAATTACAAGCTGAAAAGGTCAAAAAGACCAAACCTAAAAATCCAATTATTCGTTTTCGCTTGTTTTCTTCGCTGCCGCACAACAAATATATATAGTTAATATTAACTATATACCTATTATATCCACGCGAAAATAATAATTCCTTTATATTTTTTTGTAGGAATTTATTGTAATATGTTGTTCAAAACCCGTAGGCTCTGTATCTGTCCCTTTAAATTCTTTAAATGGGTTTTTAATTATTTTTTTATCAATTTTATTACACCATTATAAGAAGTAGAATTTATATAAGCAAAATAAATTCCCTTTGGTAAACTACTTAAATCTAAAATTTCATTATCGTTTAAAACAACTTGAGTAAAAATTTTGCGTCCATTAATATCATAAATACTAAGTGTTGAATTGGTTGCTTTTACAATGGTTGTTGTTGAACTAACTAGATTAGGGTAAATCATAGGTTTATTAGATAAATCTGAATTTAAATCAGAAACTGTTAAAAAAGATGATGAAAATTTAAACGAATTAACATCAAACAAATAGCCACCTCCTCCAGTGAATACAAAGTATATATCTTTTATGCCACTAGTTATATTTATATTTTCTTTAAATGTTTGCCAAGAAGTAAAGGATCCTGTATTAGAAATTGCTACTGTACCTAGTAAAGTTCCTGTGTTACTACCTTCTCTTATTTCTATATTTCCACCAGAATTTTTACTAGCAGCCAATATTTCTATAGAATTTGCACCTACACTAAAATCAATGTTGTCATATTTTACCCAATCTCCTGAATTTATATAACCTACAGAATTAGATCCCACTGCTTGTATGCCTGACTGACTGCAATAATGAGCTGCTTGAATAGTTAAAAAAGGATCATAACTACCACAAATGTTTGGAGCTTCATTACAATCAAAAATACTATTACTTACTCCATTATCTGTTACTGGACCACAACTAACAATAGTATTTCCACTTGCTGTGGCTTCAAGAATTATAGCATATTCTGTTTCGTTTACAATAGTAGAGTTACTACCTGATATTACAATAGCACGCTCTTCATCACTATCCAGTGGACCTTCTGTACGGTGAAAAACAATATTATGATTATTCCCGTCAATATTTGCTATATTATGTGGACCTATTGCATCAGGTGATGGCATAATAGTCAGTTCTATATTTTGACCTGAACGATTTAAAGGAACGTCCATTATAGGAGCAAAAGAGAAATCGCCTTTTGATTTAATAACTTTCCCGCCATTATTAACATTATAGTTAGTTAAACCATTCCCTATTGATGTACAGTTTGTCACCGTAGCACTTGATGCTAAATAAGTACGAATACCTCCTCGCATATGCTTTACTGTACAATTTTCTACAGTTATACTTCCAGTACCGCCATACGAACGGATTCCATCTTCAGAAAGCGGATACATAACATCCAAAGGAATTGGAATAGGAGACTCAAGAGGCCATGCAAAAGGAGTACCAGGTGCCGCAATTTGATAATTACTACGGAAAGGTAAGTCGTAGCTATTGGTTTCATTATAAAGGTCTGCACTTAGCCTCATTCTCCCTTCAATATAACAGTTTTTAACGGTGGTTTCTCCACCTCCATTTTGTATAAAGATCGCATGACCAAAAGCATTATGATGAACTATTATACCGTCTAAGGTATTTCTTAATCCGCCTCCTATGTTTAAGGCACAACGTTTATCTATGCTGAAGGTATGGTCACTTCCAATTCCATAGATGCTTCCATATCCATATCTAGAACCTCTAACAACCAACTTAAGTCCAACCACTAGGTTATCATTCCCACGAACTGACACCAGTGCCGCTCCTCTTAATCCATAAGAAAGATCGGGATCATTATTATAAGCGCTGTAATCTGTGATATCATCTGTATGACCACTTTTATAGTAGTCTTCAATAATTCCATTTTTCAATTCATTATTATCTCCAGAAATAATAAAATAAGTTGTTCTAATTGATCCTACCAAAGCATTAATGCGTGCACCTGTCAAATCAATTATGTTATTAGAACCAGAGCAAGTAATAACCCTTAATTCACTGGGTAAATCTTCTAAATAGTATTCACCTGCTTCTAAAACAATCTCTTGATTACTATTTTGTACAGCTGTACGAAATGCAGATAAAGAGTTAACAGATACCAGAGTTTGTGAATTTCCTGAATAAAATGAAGTCATAAAAACAGCCATCATTATAAAAAATCCTATTTGATTTTTAAAATTAGATTTATACATGAATTTTTCTTTTTTAAGTTGAGAGCTATACATTTAATTACTTTTTTGTATAGCCGCTTAATGTCCATTGGCGGTTGAACAACCAGAAGACATGACAAAGATTCCCATTGGTGTAATTGTCAAAATCATATACAATAAAAAAGTTTAGTTAGGTGTAATTCTTTATTATGATGAATTACACCTGCGCTTTTTTTTAGATTTTAATTCTTTATAAACTTCAATGTTTTTGATGATTCTACTCCTATCAGTTTAAGGAAATACAATCCTTGTGACAAACGACTAGTGTTAATCTCCTTTTTTTCTTTACCATTAATTTTTTCATGAATCACCATAGATCCGTTAAAATTAAAAACCATTAATTCTTTATAGTTTGAGTTTAAATGATGAACAGTTAATAGATTGTTTATAGGGTTAGGAGATATCATAATATTATTTTCTAAAGATGATTGAGGTTCTATAGATGTCTTTGTACTTGCAGCCTTAGCATTAGAGTTGTTACTAAACTCAAACCAATCTATGTTAAATAAGTAGCTAGTACCTCCAGTAAATACTAGATAAACATCATGAGTTCCTGTTACGCTACTTAAACTAGTACTACTTGTTTCCCATGTATTCCAGTTACCAGTGGTAGATATAGCAACAGTACCAATTAATGTACCTGTAGTACTTCCCAATCTCACTTCAATATTTCCACTGTTATTTCTACTAGAAGCCCTTACACTAATATTAGAGGCACATGTTAAGTCAACATTACTATACATAGTCCAATCTCCATTATGTATATGTCCTATATTGGCACCTTCATCTACAATACCCGACATGCTATTAAAGTTTTCTGCTTGAATAGTAGAGGATGATGCACAGTTATCATCAGAAACGATTTCAAACCAGTTAATATTCCACCCTCCTGAAGCAGCATAAAGTTGAATGGTTTGAGTACCAGCAGACAATGATACAGATGTAGATAGTGTTGTCCAATTTTGCCAATTTCCAGTGGAAGCAATATTTGTAGTTGCTTTTGTTGTTCCATTTTCTTTAAATTGAACTGATCCGCCACCATTTTTACTTGCAACTCTATAATTAATAGTATAGTTTCCAGAATAAGGGACTACTACTTCATATTCCATCCAATCTCCAGTGTGAATGTATCCTATGTTCAGACCTCCACCTATATCTGCACATGTTTCTGCTTGCACACCACTCATATCATTGTAACCTTCTGCTTGAATAAGTCCAATATCATAATTATAATTAAAGCAGTTTGATGTATGCGTTACACTGTTACTACCATTGTCTGTTACGGGTCCACAGCTTGTTATTGTGTTACCAGAAGTTCCAGACTCAAGAACAATAGCATATTCGGTTTCGTTTACAATAGTTGAATTATTACCTGATATTACAATAGCTCGATTCTCTTTGTTATCAATAGGACCCTCTGTACGGTGAAAAACAATATTATGATTATTCCCGTCAATATTTGCTATATTATGTGGACCTATTGCATCAGGTGATGGCATAATAGTTAGTTCTATATCTTGACCTGAACGATTTAAAGGAACGTCCATTATAGGAGCAAAAGAGAAATCGCCTTTTGATTTAATAACTTTTCCGCCATTATTAACATTATAGTTAGTTAAGCCATTGCCTATTGATGTACAGTTTGTCACCGTAGCACTTGATGCTAAATAAGTACGAATACCTCCTCGCATATGCTTTACTGTGCAATTTTCTACAGTTACGGCTCCTGTACCCCCATATGAACGAATACCATCTTCGGAAAGTGGGTACATAACATCCGTAGGAATTGGAATAGGAGATTCGAAAGGCATTGCAAAAGGAGTGCCCGGTGCAGCAATTTGATAATTACTGCGGTAAGGGTAATCGTAAGTATTGGTGTCATTATATAGGTCTGCACTAGGTCTCATTCTTCCTTCAACATAACAGTTTTTAATTAGGTTGTTATCTGCTCCATTTTGTATGAAAATACCATGCCCAAATGCATTTTGATACATTGTTATACGATCTAAAGTGTTTCCATTTCCACCACCCTCAAGACCATTGATCACTAAACCACAACGTTTACTATGGAAAAAAGTTTTGTCTGAGCCAATTCCATAAATACTTCCATAACCGTAGGGGTAAGAACCTCTAATAATTAATTCGAAATCTATTATTTGGTTGTAATTTCCAGAAATACGCATAACTGCAGCACCTCTTAATCCATATGCAAGCGCAGGATCATTATTATAAGCACTATAATCTGTAACCTCTGTTAAACCACTGGCATAATAATCTTCAATAGCTCCATTTTTAACTATGTTATTGTTACCAGATACATGAAAGTAACTTTCTCTAATTGAGCCAACTAAAGTGTTAATTCGTGCCCCTTTCATATCAATTATGTTATTAGAACCAGAGCAAGTAATTACCCTTAATTCACTGGGTAAATCTTCTAAATAGTAATCACCCGCTTGTAAAACAATTTGTTGATTACTATTTTGTACAGCTGAACGGAACTCCGATAAGGAATTAACGAATACTTGTGTTTGTGCATTACCTATATAAAATGAAGATATAATAATGGTAATCATCATAAAAGACCATTTTTGATTTTTAAAATTAAATTTATACATAACTTATTATTTATTATTTTGATTCATACTTTTTTAATTTTTTCATGAAAATCTTATAATAAATATCCGATTTAATAAGAATATTTTGTATAAAAATTAGGTCAATAACTATAACTTATGATTCATTTTTTTGTATTTAAAGGATTATAATAACCAGATAACTTTACTTACATAGTAATTTATGTATTTAATGATAGTTTGATCTAACAGTAATCTTATTGTTCTGAGTATTAAAAACTTAAATCCAAATGATACATTGAGGCACCAGATAACAATTTTAACTAGCGGAAGAAATGTCGTAATTGGGGTGTTATTCAGAATCCTACCTGATCGGCAGACAGGAAGGTACGACTGAAGAATCTTTAGAAATTAATTATAAAGATTCTTCGCTTTGCTATGAATGTTAAACGATTAAAAATAAGGTGTTTGTAAAACACGTCAATGGTAGTACTTCGACCTACTTCAGATTCGTTCAGCACAGGTCACACAGTATTAACTAAAGCTGAAAATCTATTTAAACTTGCAGGTATTAATGCCTTTCAACTTTAAGTTTTTAATTATTCCTTTGAACTTGATTGTAATGTTATGACTTTAATTGAGACCTAGTAATCATGACACATTCATTTTCCGAATTTTCTACAAATGCTATTTTAAAAGTAGGTGATGAATCACTACTTACACCTTATAAAACCTCTAAACAATTAGGAGTGTATGCATTTATTTGGACTAGTAATTCTAAGGCAGAACTTATAGTAGATAGTATGCCTTTAACACTAAAACCCCACAGTATTTTAGCGTTAACAGAAGTTCAATACCTTCAATTTATAGAAGGTGAGAAATTAAATGTATATTTCTTTAATAGAGAATTTTATTGTATTAAAGACCACGATCAAGAAGTGGGTTGCGCAGGTTTATTATTTTTTGGAAATGACCATATTCCTCTTATTCATTTAAATGAAAAAGAACAGAAGAAGTTTAATATTCTACATGAGGTCTTTGTTGATGAGTTAGAGACTAAAGACACTATTCAAGCAGAAATGCTGCGCATGCTTATGGCTCGATTCATTATTAAAAGCACACGTATACTTAAAGCTAAAGATACTATAGAAACAACACCAGTCTCTAAAGATTCGAAAACAGAATTACTTAGAAACTTTAATGTATTAGTAGAATCTTATTTTAGAAAAGAGCACAGTGTGAGTTTTTATGCAGAAAAGCTCTTTAAATCTCCAAAAACATTATCCAATACGTTTGCCAAATTAAATACGAGTCCGCTAAGAATAATTCACGAACGTCTTATTCTTGAATCAAAACGACTATTAGTCTACACCGATAAAACAGCTAAAGAAATTGCTTTCGAAATTGGCTTTGAAGACGCTTCACATTTAAGCCGACTGTTTAAAAAACACACTTCTTTTTCACCTTCAGAATTTAAAAAACAGCTTAAATCTGCTTCTTAGGAAAAATTGACAAGTTTTAGGGAAATCCATTCATTTTATAACACCTTGTTGTAATGCATCTTTGTAGTGTATAATTAAAACATCAAAACGTTATGAAATTAAAGCATATATCCATTTTCAATTTAATTGAAATATTTAGACATAATAGAAAAAAGACTCTTAATACTATTAGCCCTAAAACGCATTGCGAACAGAATCATATCTATGATTTTTATTGTGATGCCGAAAGACCTTATATAGACACTAATATAATGTCTTAAAAAAGATAAGGGAAAAATAGACAACTACAAAGGAAGAACTTACATGGTGTAACTTTTTATATGGTTGCAACTTTGTACCAGAATTACAAACAACAAAATTTAAAAAACAATAATAATTAAAAAATTAAGATAATGAGCACATTTAATGTACCAAAAAGAGAAGAAGTAAGCGAAAACAATCAAGCTATTTTCGATAATTTAAACAAAGCATTAGGTTTTGTACCAAATATTTATGCAACCTATGCGCATAGTGATACAGCATTAGAAAATTATTTAAATTTTTCGAATGCAAAAACATCCTTATCGACAAAAGAAAAAGAGGTTGTTAATTTAGCCGTAAGTGAAGTAAACCAATGTGTTTATTGCTTATCTGCACACACAGCTATTGGAAAAATGAATGGTTTTACAGACGAACAAATTTTAGAATTAAGAGCTGGTTATGCACCGTTTGATACTAAACTAAACGCTTTAGCACAGTTAGCTAAAAACATAACAGAAAATAGAGGAAAAACAGATGACGCTGTTTTAGAAAACTTCTTCAATGCAGGATATACAAAAGGAAACTTAATTGACACTATTTCTTTAATTGGAGATAAAACAATTTCTAATTACGTACACAAAACAACACAAGTCCCAGTAGATTTTCCAGTAGCACAACCATTAGAAGGAGTGCTATATAGCTAAAATAATGTTAGGTCGAGCGCAGTTGAGACCTTTTAATCAATAACTATTTAATAACCTCTCGACTGCGTTCGAGGGGACATAAAAACAAAAAACAATGAAAAAAGTAATTTCAATTTTAGTAATCGCATTAGCATTCACATTAAATACCAATGCACAAGACAAAATGATGAAAAAGGCTGTAAAGACTATCTCTTTAGAGCAAACAAAAGGTGAGTTTACTCAAAAAGGCTTAACTATAAGCGAAGGAGAATATGTTTTTGAAGTAGCAAACAACCACGCAGCCAAAGAAGTAGGTTTAGTATTAGTAGCTAAAGGTAAAGACGCTAGTAAACCAGAAAACCATATTAAAACAGCATATGTAACAGAAGTCGTTAAAGACGGTGAAGTTGGAAAAACAAATGTTACTAAGTTAACAAAAGGAGAATATGTTTATTTCTGTCCGTTAAACCCAACACCACAATATACACTTGTAGTTAAGTAGTGTGTGGTCTCTTATACCAATTAAAAACTAAAATAACACAAATAATTCGTTTATTTCTCTACTACTTCTTCGTTATAAAATAGAACAATAGGCTAGTGCTATTCTTATATTTTACGCCTTGAATTAGCGAAAACTAATTCGAATTCTGATTGTATCATTTTAAATTCTAATTGGTATTAGGTTAATTAATAGAGGGAAAGAGCTGTCCAAAATGGGCAGCTTTTTTACGTTTATATAAATTTTAACATTTAAAATTTGGATTTACTAGACGAGTGGTCATATTTTTGTACCGAATTATTAATTTATGCTTAAAACTGTTAAACATGATGCCAAAGCAGATTTCCTTTTAGAAAAGGGAATAGAGATCCTGTGGAGTAAAGGGTATAATGGTACAAGTGTGAATGATATTGTTAAGGCTGCCAACGTACCAAAAGGATCTTTTTATTTTTATTTCGACTCTAAAGAAGATTTTGCAGTTAAGGCCATAGATAAGTACTTTAATGCGCATTTTGCAGAATCAAAAGTACTTTTAGAAGGTACATCTATAAACCCAAAGCAACGTCTTATAAATTTTTATGAATTTAGAGCAAGTCTTTTAAAAGGAGAAATGGAGTGTAAAATGGGTTGTATGGCTTGTAACCTTGCTAGTGAAATGGCAGATCATAATGAAAAGATAAGAACAGCTATTTTGGTAAAAGAACAAAAAGTATTAGAATTAATTACAAGTACAATTAAAGAAGCCCAAGAAGTAGGAGACATTAAAAATACGATGAAAGCAGAAATTATAGCTTCTTTTATAGAAGATGCAGGAAAAGGATCTATGATTAGTATGAAAGAAATGAAAAGCCCAGAACCGATAGACAATTTTATACTTATGGTTAAAGAAATACTGATATAATTTTTTTTTGATATTTTAATAGACGACTGGTCATCTATTAAAAAAATAAAACTTTTGTCCCCTTTATTAATTTATAAAACGTCTTAAATACAAACTATTAATTATTAACCACGATCAGTTAGATATAACAAACATATAGTCGACTGGTCAATTACTAAAATCACTAAAATGAATGCATTTAAAAGGGCAGGAAATGCCACCAATGTTTTTGCCAGAAGTTGGGCCAATTTCGTAATTAAGTATAAATGGCCCGTGTTATTGGCAACACTAATATTAGCCATAGGATTAGGTTCTCAAGGGAATATGGAATTTGATGGAGACTATCATGTTTTCTTCAGTAAATCGAATCCAGAATTAGAAGCATTTGATGCTTTACAGGATAAGTACACAAAAGATGATAATGTAATTATTGTTTTGTCTCCATCTAATGGTAATATTTTCACTAAAGAAAACCTTACTGCCATAGAAGAGTTAACCGCAGAATCTTGGAATACCCCCTATTCTTCCAGAGTAGATGCAGTAACTAATTTTCAACATACAAGCGCCGTTGGAGACGATCTATATGTGGATGATCTATCTTATAACTCGTCTTTAAAAACAGATGCAGAGATTTTAGAGATTAAAGAAAAAGCTTTAAAAGAACCATTGCTTGTTAACAGAATTCTTAATGAAAAAGGGAGTGTTACCGCTATAAATATAACAGTTAGGCTTCCAGGAATAGATTTAAATGAGATCCCTGGAGAAGTGACACCCTTTGTTCGAAATATGATTTCTGATTTTAAGGAAAAGTATCCAAATTTTGAAGTGTATACCTCTGGTTTAATTCCAATGAATACTGCCTTCTTTGAATCTTCAATGAATGATATGGGATTAACTATGATTATGCTAATCATCGTTATTATAACCACATTTATTTTAACCAGAAATATTTGGAGCACATTAGCTACTTTAATTGTCGTACTGCTTTCTATAATGAGTGCTATAGGTTTTGTTGGTTTAATGGGTATTAAATTAACACCACCATCATCTGTATTTCCAACCATGATTCTTACGTTAGCCGTGGCAGATAGTATTCATATACTTGTTACCATGCTTCAAAAAATGCGTAAAGATGGGCTCAATAAAGTTGATGCACTAAAAGAAGCTATGCGACTAAATTTTATGCCCGTATTTATTACAAGTTTAACAACAGTTATAGGGTTTTTAACAATGAATTTTGGTGATGTTCCACCGTTTTGGGATCTAGGAAATATCACAGCTTTTGGTATGGGAATGGCCTTCCTTTACTCGACTACGGCATTACCAGCATTAATGGCTATTTTACCAGTTAAATCTAAAGTTAAAAAAGAAGAAACCAAAGTGCGTAAAGACTGGTACGCCAGTCTGGGGAATTATGTAATAAAGCAACCCGTAAGATTAACAATCATCTCTGTTTTAGTTATTGGAGGCTTAACATTTCTCGCTACAAAAAACACCTTTAATGATGAGTTTGTAAATTATTTTGATGAAACGGTTGCATTTAGAACAGATACCGATTATATAAGAGATAACCTTACAGGTATTTATAATATTGAATACTCCATAGGAAGTGGAGAAAGTGGCGGCATCAATAATCCCGAATATCTTAAAGGTTTAAATGCTTTTGAAGATTGGCTTAACGAACAACCAGAAGTGATACATGTAAACGCTTTTAGTGAAGTCGCACGGCGTGTAAATAGATCGATGCATGGTGATAATGAAAGTTATTATCGCGTTCCAGATAATAGAGATGAAGCCGCCCAGTATTTATTACTTTACGAACTGTCTCTACCCTTCGGTTTAGATTTAAACAATCAAATTAATGTAGATAAATCTGAAACACGTGTTACAGTAACCGTTGATAATATTACAAGTGCCGATATGATCGCTTTTTCAAAAAAAGGAGAAGATTGGTTGCGACATAATACGCCAGAAGCCATGCATGCCATTGGAGTAAGTCCAACATTGATGTTTTCTAAATTAGGATTCAGGCAAGCAGAAAGTATGCTTACAGGAAACATTATAGCACTTATCTTAATTTCTTTAGTGTTGATGTTAGCCTTAAAAAATTTCAAATTAGGCTTATTAAGTATCATCCCTAATGTAACACCAGTTTTAGTTGGTTTCGGTATTTGGGCACTATATAAAGCACAAATAAACACAGGAATGGTAATTGTTTTCGGGATGACATTAGGTATCATAGTAGACGATACCGTCCATTTTATGAGTAAGTTTTTAAGAGCCAGACGCGAGTTAGGTTACGATGCCAAACAAGCCGTGGTATATGCTTTTGAAACTGTTGGTAAAGCCCTTGTAACAACAACCATTGTTTTATTGGCAGGTTTCGCAGTACTCTCTACATCATCATTTGCATTAAATAGTTATATGGCAAGAATTACTGTGATCATCATTTTAGCAGCATTAATAATAGATTTCATCTTACTACCATCCTTGCTAATCCTTACAAGTAAAAAAGAAGTAGTCACAGTTAAAAATATAGAAGCAACACAAGTCGCTTTCGATAAATAAATTAATTAATAATGAAGTGATTTAAACTTTTTTCAATTGACCATAAAATAGCTATTTCTCGCTTCAATCGAAAAAGTTTAAACCACTTCAATAACAAACATAGAAAAATGAAAAAAATAGTTTTTATACTAACCGTATTAATCACCTTAGGAATACAAGCACAAACGCCAGAAGAACTCGGATTACAAATTGCTAAGGCAGCAGAACAAGCAGATTTAGGCTTTAATAGTTCTACAGTAAATTTAAAAATGACCCTTAAAAATAAAAATGGTCAGACCAGTGAGCGTTCGCTTACTACAAAAACATTAGAGCTTACAGAAGATGGCGACAAATCACTCATTGTTTTTAATAGTCCTAAAGATGTAAAAGGAACTTCCACATTAACATTTACGCATAAGGTAGGTTCAGACGATCAATGGTTGTTTTTACCATCCATTAAGCGCGTAAAAAGAATTTCATCTAATAACAAATCAGGGCCTTTTGTAGGTAGTGAATTTGCTTATGAAGACCTATCATCGCAAGAGGTTGAAAAATACACCTATAAATTTATTGAGGCAAAAGGAAGTCTTGTAGTTGTTGAGCAAGATCCTGTAGATCCAAAATCTGGATATACCAGACGTTTAGTGACCTATAATAAAGATAAAGGATACCGTTTTGAAAAGGTTGAGTTTTACGACAGAAAAAATGCCTTATTAAAAACATTGCTTTATAGTAATTATAAAACATACAAAAACAAATTTTGGAGAGCGGGTACATTTACTATGAAAAATCACCAAAGTAATAAAGAAACCATATTAGAGTTTAGCGACTATAATTTTGATGTAGATCTTTCAGAAGAAGATTTTACGCAAGCGGCATTACAAAGAATCGGAGGTTAGACTAACTCGAGTAAAGCAATACCATAGGCTAACGTTCCTAAACGTTCTTTGTTAGTAGGTTATCAAAATTAGGAATAATAGTCTTTTGGTGTTGCTTTTTTAATTAAGCAGAATGAATAAAAAAATAATATTTAATGGCATTATTTTAATTCTTTTTTTGAGTTTTAATAGTTTGAATGCTCAAGATGAAGAAAAGAAAAGTAATCAAGATTTCGAATTAGAAATAGAAGCAGAATACAGATATTTTTATGATGACGCAGCATTTAATAACCAAAAACAACATTTTCCCTCTATAGCCTTTACGCCAGAATATTCAATAAATTGGAATAAAGGATATGAGACGCTTAATGTTACTGGTTTTTTTAGATTAGATGTGGACGACGAACGGACACATTGGGATATAAGAGAATTGTATTATCAAAAAGCTAAAAATAAATGGGAATTAAACATAGGACTTAAAAAAGTATATTGGGGTGTAGCAGAAAGCAACCATTTGGTAGACATTATAAATCAAACCGATGCTGTAGAGTCTTTTGATGGTGAAGATAAATTAGGCCAACCCATGGTTCAGTTTACCTATACAACCAATAAAATAGGTAGTTTTGATTTCTTTTATTTACCATATCATAGAAAGCGAACATTTTCGGGAGAAAAAGGGCGTTTAAGATTCCCTCTCGTTATTGATAAAGATGATTTAACATATGAAAGTGCTGCTGAAGAATGGCGACAAGATGTAGCTTTTAGGTGGAAACACTATTTTGGAGCTTTTGATGTGGGACTGACTCATTTTTATGGAAACGGAAGAGAACCCTTATTTACTTTCGATCAATTAGGTAATATTAATGCATTTTATCCAGTAATAAATCAAACAGGTTTAGATTTACAGATCACTCATAATGCATTTCTTTGGAAACTGGAATCTATTTACAGATCGGCTAAAGCACAAGATTTCTTTGCTATGGTAGCAGGTTTAGAATTTACCTTTAGTAATATTGATGGTAATGGTTTAGATATTGGGTTACTGGGAGAGTATCTTTATGATGAACGTGATGAGTTGGCCTTAAATGCTTTACAAAATGATGTGTTTTTTGGAAGTAGAATAGCTTTTAACGATACGCAAGACACATCCATTTTAATTGGCGGGATTTCAGATTTAGAATCCAGTAGTAAAATATTTAGTATCGAAGCTACCAGACGTTTTGGAAGTAGTTGGACGGCAGAAGTAGAAGCTAGAATTTTTAGTAATATTGATGTCAACGAATTTATATTATCTAATTTTAGAGAAGATAGTTTTTTAAGATTTAGTATTTCTAAGTATTTTTAATAAAAAGGGATCAAAAAGTATCATTCGGATGTCATTGCGAAGCCTGCCTGTCGGGAAGCTACGGTGTATCCACAAATATTAATACTATAGATATGCTTAAAAAATAATACTATATAAAAAGGGAGACACTAATTTCACGAATTTTCCTGCCTACCGGCAGCTTTCAAGTTATGACAGACTGAAAGTCTGATTTGTGTTAATGTTAGGCATAGAGGTCTCAACTACATTGAGATTCTATTCGTGTAAATTTGTGCAATTCGTGTCTTAAACATGGTGGTCTCATTTTGTTCAAAAGGTTAGTGTCATTCAGAACATTCCGACAATTGTCGGAGTTGAAGAATCTCTCTTTATATCATAAAACCCAAAGCCCAACCGTTCATTTGAATGTTTGGGTTTTATTTTTTAGATAATTAAGACATGTATTCTTCACAGCCTTATAAAAATAACTTGTAGTATGGTTTTCATTTTCAAAAACAATTCCATCTTCCCATACATTAACAAATACTTCTTCAACGAGATCTTTTGAGCATTCCAAATCATTAAGATATTTATATGCTAACTCACAAAGTTGCGGATACAAGCCCTCAAAAAGGGTCTTATAATCTTCTAACGTTAATTCATTTCTATCTTCTTTGGTGGTCATATTACTCACAGTTTATATGTACCAGATCTTCTGTACTAATACATAATTGAATGCTTTTAATAATCAGATCTGTAGAGATTAATTCCCGATTGCTAAAATAGGCTTGAGGAAATAATTTAAAAAAGGCATCAAATTCTTTACCTATTAAGGGAGTACGCTCTGTCTTATAAGCAAAATCAGCACAGATAAGAGCAATAATCTTTAATCCCATTTTACAATGCTCTTTAACGGCGCTGGTTAAGTGTGATTCTTCGATTAACGAAGTTATTAAGGCTATATTAATATAACGAGGGAGTAAATAATCGTACGGTAATTCTTTGGTTTCTGTTTCTGTCATAAATAAAATTTTAAGGTTAGGAAAACTTAATTTTGAGGCTCCCGATTTTACATCGGGAACACTCAAAATTGTAAATGGAACTTACTAGTTCTGAATTTTCAAGTATTTCAGTATCTAGTAAGATCTGGATATTAATTCAAGCTGACTAAAACAAGATAAATACCCCATAAAACCTTTTGTGCGTGGAAACAAAAAAGGCGTGGAACTCAACTTAATGCACTAGAGGTACTGGTTACCGAGGAACAATAAGCGAGCCCACGCCCAAGGACGCGAGCATCTTACTTATCATCTCGTTCCTATAAAATTACCAGTTTTCTAGCACAAGATTCAAAGCAATTGCTTCAATATTTTAAAAGAAGAATTGCAAAAATATGTATTTCAGGAGCTAATATAGAAAAAAAAGCAATCATTCGCTAACACGAACAGTTAGTTTTTTATTATTCACTTGATTTGAGTGAATTGTATATACTAAATGAGTAAGCAAAAGGGTAAAAAAAGTAAAGATGAATTAAATAAAGCAAATACTTTAGTAAATAGATATTTGTGCAATTTCATTACTAATAAATTTTTGCAAACATTTCATGACCAAGATGGGAACGTGATTTCGCAAAATAAATACGCAAGTTCGTGTGGATTGTCTTCTTCTACTCTCAGTAAGCTAAAGAGTTCTAAAGGTTATGATATACCAATGGCTACTATCTATAATATCTGTAGATATGAAAGATATTCTTTGAGAGATCTTTTTGAAGAATTTGAAAAAAAATATGGTGTAGACATACCCCTATAGAGGTTAATTTGTAGATGCTTTAAACCTTCTAAACAACATACAAAACAAAAATTCCCGCTCTGGCATAGTATGTTCGCTACTGCTAACTTTTCTAGCTAATGGCGTTAAGAATAAGAAAAAAGAGAAGCCCGATATTTTTTTATAAAACTTGCGTAATTGATTTAAAATTAATTGTTCAAACTAGTTTTTGTAGTCTTGGCTAGACAACAATTTTTTATATAAAAATCTTAAATTGTACGATAATTCCTTATGTGTTTTAAATAAACACACTATTTTAGCCACTCACATAATGGGAATATAGCTACCATGGTAACTATATTCAATTGTTGTAGTACATTTGAGAAAAACTATGAACATAATTGAAAAAGAGGCAAAAAGATTTAATGATAGAATATTTTATAGAGGCAATTGTAGTATTTCCGAATTGAATTCTCGCTTGTCCGACAAAATATATGATTTTAATCGTGATAGTGACAAATTAGATTTTTTACGAATTGTTCGCGAGAATACCGTTAAGGAGAAAATTGACCACGCTAAAACTTGTACTGGATGTAACTTTGATGATAGAAGAGAAACTGGATTATTTGTAATTGACCAGCAAATTGACGAAATAAAAGAATATTACGAATACGAACCAAAATCTAAAGAATCATTTACTATAGAAGAAGAAACTTCACTACACGTAAAATTGAATGAAATTGCGGATAAGCTGACCGAATTAGGTTATGGACAAGAAATTATTTTTAATGAATTAGATGAATTAAAAGCTCATTTCAATTTAGGTAAGAAGAATTGGTTTCAGTTAGTAAAAGGTAAATTGGTTGACTTAACAGTAAATAAATTTTTGAAAGAAACCATAATTAAAGATATATATGATGGACTTTCAGACGGTTTTGAAACGACGACACAGTTTTTAGATAAAATGTGATTTTTATGAATACAAAATTTTCAATAGTTTATAAAGGCTCAAACTTTGACTTCGAATTAGACAAAGATGGACTTGTTTGGATAGTTCAAGATGATGAATTAAAATCCCCGCTCAGGCATAGTATGTCCGCTACCGCTAGCTTTTCTAGCTAGTGACGTTAAGAGTAAGAAAAAAGAGAATACCCGATACTTTTTTATAAAACTTGAGTGATTGCTTTAAAATTAATTGTTTAAACTAGTTCTTGTAGTCTTGACTAGGTTACAATAATTTTTATAAAAATCTTAAACTGTACGATAACTCCTTGTGTATTTTTAAATAAACACACTATTTTAGCCACTCACATAATGGGAATATAGTTACCATGGTAACTATATCTAATTGTTGTGCTTAATTATGACAAAAATGTTCTGGAAAGATATAATAAACGATTCTGACTTATGGACTGGTTTGAGGTTTAAAATCGGCAAAGGTATTTCTGGAAAATATCAAATTGAATCTGGAAACAATTGTCGTTTTAAATTAATTAGTGAAGAGAATCCCATACTTTGGGGAACTTTTGGTTCGGATTATTACGGAGTATGGATTTTGAACAATAAAACTGATTGGGATTTAAAAGAAATGCCAGTTAATCCCATTAGTTCTTCAATTATAGAAAAATCTAAAAATGCTGATTATTATAAATTTTGGTCTCGCTATTTCGTAGAAGATTTATGTAACAAGAATAAATCTATTTTATCTAGTGGAATCTGGACTATTACTATTGGTTCTTCATTTAAAAATAGATTGGATAACACCTCTGAATTCATTAACGATATCGAAAATACTTTTGATAAAGAAAATCCAAGATGGATAGAATGGGATATTGGCAGATGTGGAAGTATTGTCGCGCTAAAAGATGAACCGATTGAAAAAAATGGTAGAGTTAAATGGTTTAGGAAACTGGTACGTGAAGATTCCTGTCCACCAGTATTAGTTTGGTTTCTCAGCTGTATTGACGGATATATAATTCTTGACGGTCATTCTCGATTAAAAGCGTTCCAACTTGAATCTGTTCCTATCAAGTTTTTAGTATTGAACTCTATTGTTGAAGAAGAAATAAAAAGAGACCCAAAAGTTCAAGCAAATGTGTTGCTTGGTTTACAGAAAAGAGAAAATAACAAGAGAAAGCGGAAAATGGATATAGAAGAAGTTAATAAGCTTCTAATTTCTGTGTTTGATACTAGACCTTATTATCGTCCAATAACCAATGCAAAAGCAAAAAGCGGTTATGAATCAAAATGGACTTCAGAAGTACGAGAATTCGGAGTTAAACAAAAACTTAACTCTGAAGATATTGAAGATATGATTGAAAGAATAGAAAATTAACTAAGCACAATACCGTATAAAATTAATTGCTAGTGCAAGTATACTTACGAAAATCCCGCTCGGGCACAGTATGTTCGCTACCGCTAACTTTTCTAGCTAGTGGCGTTAAGAGTAAGAAAAAAGAGAATACCCGATACTTTTTTATAAAACTTGAGTGATTGCTTTAAAATTAATTGTTCAAACTAGTTCTTGTAGTCTTGGCTAGGTTACAATAATTTTTATAAAAATCTTAAACTGTACGATAACTCCTGGTGTGTTTTTAAATAAACACACTATTTTAGCCACTCACATAATGGGAATATAGTTACCATGGTAACTATATCTAATGGTTAGGCAACATATGAAAAAAACATTCGGAATATTATTTACAATTTGCCTTTTGTTGTTTAATTGTTCTAAATCGGCGGACAATTCTGACCGTAAAAATGACCTGTCAAATTATGATTTTAATGGAAAAATAAAATCTGTAAAATCTGAACTTTTCAATCTAATTATAGAGAAAGACACTTTTAAGATCGGAGAAAAAATAAATTCGCTTGCATTTGACCGGAATTCTCTTCTCGAATTTAATGAACTCGGAAACTTGGCTTCAATGAAAGAGTTTCTTTCCAATGGTAAAGTAATTAACGAAGAAATCTACACTTACGATAAAAATAACCTATTAATTAAAAGAAAGGAAATTGATAATTACGGTAAAGGTTCATTTTTAGACTTCGAATTTAATTATGACACTAAAGACAGTTTGACTCGCATTTTAATATCTAGCGATGGATTTAAAAGAGTTCTAAAAATTGAGAGAGATAGCAATAATCGTCCAATAAAAAGAGAAACAATTCAAAATGATACAGTCCAATTGACTTACATTGTAAAATATGACCAAAACGACAATTTGATTTCTGAAAGTCAATTTAGATATAAAAACGTACCAGTAAAATTAATCGAAAGAAGTTTTAATAATCGAAATCTGAAAGAAACAGAAAAGGTTATCGAGTATAGAACTTGGGACACAATCAGAATAGAAAACAAATACTTTTACGATAAGAACAATAAACTAAGCGTTGAGAAATTCAATATAGAAAACGATTCGACCTTTGACGAAACAAAAAATAAATATTACAAAAAGGGAGAACTAAAGGAGTCAATTACAGAAATTGGAGATAATGAATTCACTCTTATTGAAATAAATCTATACAATGAAAATGGGGATTTGTTTAAAAAAACGGTCAAAACAAGTGACGGAAAAACAAACGATGTTTGGATGTCTGATTTTAAATACGATTTAGAAAATAATTGGATTGAAAAAATTGAATTTAAAAACGATAAACCGTTAAGAATAGTAAAACGGACAATTGAATATTATAAATAAAATACGTTGCCTAACACCGGTGGCTGTTGCACAACTACTTTTTTTGACTAAATTAGGTTGTTTCTGAGAACTTTAAAAATGATAAATACTGATAATCAATAACTTAGTAATTGTTTGAAAATTAAAAACACATGATTTTCTAAAAATTTTGAGTTGTGCAACAGTCACACCGTATATAATTTATTGCTAGTTCAAGCCCAATGTCATTAAGTTAAGGAATTTTATCCTATTTCGTCACATTGAGCGCAGTCGAAATGCTTTTAAAAACTAAGGTTTATAAGGTCTTAGACTGCGCTCAGACTGACATTTTAGTCTTAACTTAATGACATTGAGTTCAAGCCTACTTACGAAAGTCCTCGCGGACTTTCTATCTGTGATTTATTTGCTACTTTAGTGCTTAAACACGTAACGAAATCATACACAAACACGTTAGTGTGCCACGAAGTGACACACATCCAGTAGGTGAAAATCCTACCAGAGCAATTCACTGTTCACTCTGAAGAAACATGGACAGTAAGTTTCGTGAGGTACTCGCTGAAGCTCCATGTTATCAAATAATCAAGCCGTAATGCGCAAGCGTGAACCCGTAGTAGCTTCGATATGTGTATCAGTAGATTTGGGGAGAGTTTTGACGGTCTCGAACCCTGCCATATTACAATAATTAACAGTAGATTAAATTGTAATAAACTACCGGAGTCATAGGGATGGCGTGATTATAGATGGATGTTTGTTAAACGTGGGAGGTCTCCAATAACAGCAATTGGCAATTGTAAATGATTGTATATAAGTATTACGAAGTTACAATTAGTTATTAGAGAAATCGGATGAGCTCATAGTACCTATAATGTTAGAGACAACAAAACTCTACCTAGGAAAGGAGCTCTACTTTAGAAAAGCTTATATGAAAAACAGAACGACGAGTATTGATGACCATCTATTAGCAAGTCCTTCACAATGTGAAGAAAGGATTCGTGTTTTTCAAAGGAAGCTATACATTAGAGCTAAGCAAGACAAAAGCTTCAAGGCGTTTAGTCTTTACGGAAAATTGTGTGAAGATATAACGTTAATAGAAGCTTACAGAAGAGTCAAAAGCAACTATTCCAAGGGGGTAGGCGTAGATGGGCAGAGTTTTGAAGATATCGAAAAGCAAGGCTTAAAACCCTTTTTAGAAGCTATTCAACAGGATTTAGTCCAAGGCATTTACAAGAGTAAAGCAGTCAAGCAAGTACTCATCCCTAAAGAAAAGAAAGGAGACTTTAGGAAACTAGGTATACCAACAATTCGAGATCGTGTTGTACAGATGGCTGTCAAGCTGTTAATCGAACCACTATGGGAATCAGAATTTTGTAAAACTTCTTACGGATTTCGCCCCAAAAGAGGCGCAAAACAAGCGATAAAACAAGTAAAACAAAACATTTATGATGGACACCAATTTGTCTATGATGCGGATTTATCAAAATACTTTGATACGATTCCTCACAATAAATTATTTGTCTTACTAAAGAAAAGGTTGGTAGATAAAGGAATCCTAAGTTTGATACATCAATGGCTTACAGCTCCAGTGCGGCTGCCCAATGGAAAGCTCTTAGCAAGTACAGCGGGAAGTCCGCAAGGTGGAGTTATATCACCATTACTATCAAATATTTATCTCCATGCGTTTGATGAAATTGTAAATGATCCAAAGGGAAAGTTTGCAAGAGCAAACATTCGTATGGTACGTTATGCAGATGATTTTCTGTTAATGGGTAAGTGGTATTTTAGTAAAGATATCCTTCATTACATTGACAGAATAATGGATAACATGGGATTAACCCTAAATAAAGAAAAGACCAAACTATTGCACAGTTGCAGAAGTAGTCTGTTCTTTTTAGGTTTTGAGTTCAGGAATATCAAATCCAAATTTGGATGGAATACAAAGAACTATACTAATGTACGTCCCAGTATGAAATCACGCTCCAAGTTGTTCACCCAGTTGCGAGAACTCTTGTCAAAGCGCAGACATTGGAGAATCGAATGGATAGTATGGAAAGTCAACGAGTTATTAATAGGTTGGCTTAATTATTTTTCGATAAGTAAAGTGACTCATATTTGGGAAACCATAAAAATAATCAAGAAGCATTTGGACTATAAATTATTTAAATGGATGAAAAGTAAAGGCAGAAAGGCACATCGGAAGCTACGCCAGCGACCCTATGCAAATTTAGTTCACTTTTATGGTTTACTAGACATAGAAAAGTATGCACGTCTTAAAACCCATGCGAAAGCTCAATGAAGAATTCTATCGGTAAGCCGTGTGAGGGAAAACTTCAAGCACGGTTTGATGAAGGGGGCGCTGGCAGTCTCGTAAATTTTACTAATTTAGTAAGAAATTTAACAGAGCTGTCAGGCTCTACTCTACGCTACAACCAAGGATTTGTGATGAATACCATAAATTGGTATATTTGTAAAAAACAATAATTATGGCAAAGAATACATCAATATTATTGGGGGACTATTTTAATGAATTTATAAGTGAACAAATAACCTCAGGACGATTTTCCTCTGCAAGCGAAGTTGTTAGAACTGCGTTAAGATTGTTTGAACAAGAAGAGAATAAGAAAAAAGAACTAGTAAGAGAATTAAAAAAAGGTGAAAACTCAGGATTTGTTGAGAACTTTAATAAGAAGGATTTTTTAAGTTCAATGCATAAAAAATATTCGAGTGGCGAAATATAAAATAAGTCGTGAAGCGGAAAAAGACCTTGAAAAAATATGGGCATATACTTTTGAAACTTGGTCTATTGAACAAGCAGATAGATATATAAATCAGATTTTTGAAGAAATTGAATATATCTCAGTAAAGCCAGAAGAAGGAAAAGACTTTGGATATGTTAGAAAAGGGTATTTAAGAACTAAAGTTAGACTTCATTATTTATTCTACAAAATAGACAAGAAAACTCAAATGGTGGAAATAATACGTATTCTTCATCAAAGAATGGATATTGAGAATAGATTAAAATAGGCAGTAGCTAACAATAGTGGCTGTTGCACAAGTCAAAAAATATTGCAAAACACTTGTTTCTTGCATTTAAACAAACATAACAGACTGGTTTTTAGCTATATTTTATTGATTATTATTGAAAAAACCATAGGTTTATTCAAAATCATGAGTTGTGCAACAGTCACACCGTATAAAATTAATTGCTAGTGCAAGTATACTTACGAAAATCCCGCTCGGGCACAGTATGTCCGCTACCGCTAGCTTTTCTAGCTAGTGGCGTTAAGAGTAAGAAAAAAGAGAATACCCGATACTTTTTTATAAAACTTGAGTGATTGCTTTAAAATTAATTGTTCAAATTAGTTCTTGTAGTCTTGGCTAGGTTACAATAATTTTTATAAAAATCTTAAACTGTACGATAACTCCTTGTGTGTTTTTAAATAAACACACTATTTTAGTCACTCACATAATGGGAATATAGTTACCATGGTAACTATATCTAATTGTTGTAAGACATTTCACAGAACCATCCTAACTTCAGTTTATTAAAAGTGTATTATAAAAAATACGGAATTTTATTTTTTGTTTGCTACATTTTATGTAGCTTTGCTATACAAAATGTAGCAAAAATTTAAATTATGTCATTACCTAAACCAGGAAAACCAGTAAGAGGCTCAAAATCAGGAAACCATTTAATGGCTTTATTCGACTTATTAGGTAGAAGTTGGTCAATGGGAATTATCTGGAGATTACAAGAAGGTTCTTGCACTTTCCGTGTCCTTCAAGATAGATGCGAATCTATATCACCTACAACATTAAATAAAAGACTAAAAGAACTAACTCAATCTTTTTTAATAGAAAGAACTGTTGATGGATATACACTTACTGATAAAGGAAGAGAAATTTTCTTATTACTCAAGCCTTTAGAGTCTTGGGCAAAAGATTGGGCAAAAAAATTTGAATCCAATGAATAAGGTACAGTTTTACAGCAATAAAGATTTCAATAGAGCGGTTGAATTACGAGAAATTGATACTAAACCATTAGAAATTTCTTTTATCCCAATTTTTAAAGACCATTTTTTTATCATTAATTCTATAAATATTAATAAAGTAGTAATGAATGTTCCATTAGAGTTGACTTCTCTATCTGAAAAAAAATATTTTTTAGGAATAATAAACAATAAAGAAGTTTGGTGCGTAGACTTATCTGAGATAGCATACTCTATTATATCTAATTTCTTAACTGATTCAAATTTATGGTGTTTACGCGATTGTTTTCATATGATTAATGAAAAAGAAGCATCGCTACTTGCATATGCTAAAGGCATAGTGAATTGGAATAGCACGCATCAATTTTGCAATAATTGTGGTTCAAAAACAATTACAGAAGAAAAAGGTCACAGAAGGAAGTGTTCAAATAATCTATGTAACTCACTTCATTTCCCAAGAATTAATCCTGCTGTAATTGTATTAATTGAATACAAACAAGAAAACTCACCTTCTTTATGTTTACTAAATATGCATCAAAAGGAATATGGTTATATGTGCTCTCTTTTCTCTGGTTTTTCAGAAATTGGAGAAAGTCTTGAAGACACTGTTATAAGAGAAATGAAAGAAGAAGTAAACGTAACCGTGAATAACATTAAATATATCGCTTCTCAACCGTGGACATTCCCATCCTCTATGATGTTAGGATTTTCAGCAGAAACAAAGAATAAAAAATTTAAAATAGACAATAAAGAAATAAAAGAAGCACAATGGTTTTCTGCGAACCAGATTACTGAAATGGTACAGGACAATAAGCTTGTAATTTCAAAAAAAGATTCTATCTCTAATTATTTGATAGAAAAATGGGTAAAAGAAAATAGTTAAACAATAAAAAACAAAATTATGAACAAAGTAAATTTGACAATCGTAGCAACAATAAATCCAAACGGAAAGGAAGAACTTTCTCATTATCTTGAAAAAGTAGGGATTCTTTATAAAAAAGTAGATGCAAAACCAGTTAATAAATTTAAAATTACAAAACCTTTAATTGGAGATTACAAACCAAGTTTAGTTTCAATTATGGAATTTCCAAATATAGAATCATTGAATAATGTATTTAAGAGTAACGATTATAAACAATTAATTCCTTATCGTGAAAAGGCTTTTTCAAAATTAGAAGCATATATTAGTGAATAAAAAAAACCTGTTGGTCCTCGTTTACGCTAGCGCTCGACCAATGTTATTAAGTTAAGACTAAAATGTCAGTCTGAGATCTGTGTTAAAAATTTTAACTAGCGGATGAAATGACGTAATTGGGGTGTCATTCAGGAGGCACGACTGAAGAATCTTTAGAGATTAATTATAAAGATTCTTCGCTGTGCTCTGAATGGACAAACGATTGAAAATTAATCATTTATGAAATCCGTCTATGGTAGCACTTAGGCTGCGCTCAGTACAGACTTCGTCGAAGACCTTATAAACCTTAGTTTTTAATAGCATTTCGACTACGTTCAATGTGACAAAACAGAAGAATTTCCTTAACTTAATGACATTGAGCGCTCGACTGTGTCGGGTGCCGAGAATGAGTAAGAAATAAGAGAGGCATTTAAACTAAATAATAAAGACCAAAGGTTATCTTTCCAAGCAAAAACTCTAGTTAATCTGAATAAAAAATATTTTTGAGATCCCAGTGTTCTTTTCGTTTTTTTAACATCCCAATAACCTCATATTACACCACATTTTCAAAAGACTTCAGCACTTATTATTGGTTTTTTTTGTGTATAATTCTATCTTTATCTAAGAATCGCATAGAAAAGAATATATAAGTACTATGTTACGCTTAGCCAATTGTTGTAGGTAATTTAAGAACAGAACTATGAAACAAAAATTATTATTGACATTTTTATTGATTTTTACAATCAAATCATTTTCACAAGATTCAAGATTTAGTATTGAAGCAAATTTCCCAATTCCAATAGGAGATAATTTTCTTGGAGAAAATTATAAGGGAACTGTTGATTTTGGTGCTAAATATAGATTTCTTCAAAATGATATCTTGAATTTAGGGATTTCAATAAATTTTGGTTTCGTCCAAAATACAAAATCTGGGGCGACTGACTTAAATCAACTTTTTGATGTTAAAATTTTTCCAATTCAGCCTCGGATATTTGCCGAATTTAATATTCCGAATTTAGAAAGTTTACATCCTCAAATTGGATTAGGATATTCAATCTTAATTTACAACGCAAAAGCTGATGGAATTAATACTTCGAATTTACCTGCGGATGTTGATGACAATGAAAGCGGGTTTAACTTTAATGTAGGCTTGTCTTACGATTTGAGCAACAAATTCTTTTTACAAGTTCAATATGACTTCATGAAAATTGGAGTTGAGAATGGTGTTCCAGACATAAGTTACAATACGAATATTAATATCATAAAATTTGGAATTGGATATCGAATATAAAAAAACTACCTCCAACAAAGGTGTCTAGACTACAATTTTTTATATAAGAATCTTAAACTGTACGATAACTCCTTGTGTGTTTTTAAATAAACACGCTATTTTAGCCACTCACATAATGGAAATATGGTTCCCATGGTAACTATATCTAATTGTTGTGTGTAATGAAAATAATAAAGATGCTTTTTAAGCATTTGAAATCAAAAAATCATTTGAGTAAATTATGATAAATTTAGAGGATGTGTTACCACCAGATGAACTAAAATCGTTTAATTATAATGTTTTTAGGGGGTCATTTGAACAAGTGAAAGAAGTAATTGAAACTCAAAATATTGATGTCAATAGTGTCTTTGACAAAGAAGGTAACGAGACTATTCTAGCCAACTGTTTAAGTGGCTTTGAACATGGTGAGGACAATATGCAATTGACTAAATACCTGCTTGACAATGGCGCAAATCCCAACATTCAGGATAAATATGGAAATTCAGCCTTTCACTATGCCATTTACTCTAAAAATCTAGAATTGATTGAACTCATGATGAATTATAATATTGAGGTCAATCAAAAAGCAGAAGGAGGCTATACAACATTTTTTGCTTTTTTAAAATATACGTATGCCGAATTAGCTTTTAAAGGAATCCCACTTAAGAAAAGGTGTCTCGTCATATTGGAAAAAATGTTGGCGTTGGGAGCTGATATTGATATAAAATCTTCTTACGGATCAAATGCACGAACTTTTTATTCTCCTGAATTAGCAAGTGTTTTGGCATTGTATGAAAAATTTGAAGAGTTATCCATTCCCAAACAAAAAGCTTCAAACCTACGCCCACCTTCTAATTTAAAATACCCTAAAGTTTGCAAAGAAATTTGGAAGAAATATGTTCCAAGTAATGGTAAATCAGATACTGTTGTTGGTGAACTACTGAGAGCCATTGAAAAATTAAGAGACGAAGCACAAAGAAATGGTAATGGCAATTATCACAATATGCACAAATCTTTGGCTCTCTATATAAGGGATACATTAATTTCTTATAAAATGTTTGATGAAAAAGAAATCAAAAAAGATATCAAGCCACTAACCTATAAAACACAGCCCTATTTAGATGATGATATTTACGATCGCTTCTGTGATCGAATAGCTGAGGTTTATATCAAATTCCCAGATCCTATTTATAGAAATAAAAACTAATCTCATGGCAAAAAAAACACTTCCACAAAAATTACATGACGAATTCCGAAAACTTAATCTTGATGGCGATATTAAAGGGATTGATAAACTGCTGAAAGAAAACAAAGTAGACCTAAATGCTACGCTATACAGAATAAAAAAAAACGAAGAAGAAAAAGGTGGTTTCTACCTCTTCCTAGAAATTCTAGAAGGCGAAAAAATTATGGAAAAGATTGATTATTTTGTCAAAAATGGAGCAAATTTAGATGTAAAATATGATGGTGTAAATGCTTTACACAAACTATACGAAACCGATAATCATTTACCAGTTATGGAAAAACTATTAGGTCTTGGAATAAGAACCGATGAATTTAACAGGTTTGGTCAGACTCTCTTAACTAGTTTTGTAAGACGCTATACAAATATTTATATCCATAATTATGATGCTCAAGATTCCCAAAATTGGTATGGCAATAAACCAGAAGAAGCTTATCTTTTAAGCTTAAAATTCATAAAGCTTTTGCTTAAACACGGAGCTGATCCCAAAATAAAGGATGCTAATGATACTTCAGCTGAAGATTGGTTATTACACCGTAAAGAAACTGGAGAATGGAATCATCATCATGAAGCTTTGAGTAAAATACTTTTGAATTGAGCAGTAGTAAAAAAGAATGAGTTAATTTTTATAAATACCAACTGCGAAAGAATAATTTTAGATATAATAATATTTCCAATCAATAACGAATACATATAACACCTTGTAAAAAGCATTAAAACGACTTTTTACATTAAACGTCAGACTGCGCAAAAAACCGCTCTGCTGATCCTCGTGTAGGCTAGTGCTCGACTGTGTCGGGTGCCGAGAATGAGTAAGAAATAAGAGAGACCTTTAAATTAAATAAGAAAGACAAAGGCCACCTTTCCCATGGAATTGAGCAAATAATCTTTCTTGCCTTGCATAAATAAAGATTAGCATTTTATCAATATATTAGTCTTGCGCAACAGGTACAAGCTATAGAAAAGATAGGGCGAGATTTAGACTCAATTTAAAGGTTTTGGTTTAGTATCAATCCGAAACGTATCGCTTATCACCAGACCTACGTTTTTTATACGTGATGTTATCAGCAATACTCACATAGAACAAACTTCACATTGTCCTATTAAGAGAATGTCTGTAGAATCTACTTTATGGTTTTTTATAGAAGGAATTTTAATTTCTAAAGGCAAACACTCAACTTTATCGCATTTTGTACATTGAAAATGTGGATGTTTGTCCGAATGATGATTAGCAGAACACCCTTCACATTTAGCATACCACTTTAAACCATCTTTTCCATTAAAAGAATGGATAGTACCATCTTGTTCAAGTCTATCTAAAATACGATACACCGTAGTTTTATTCATCTTATCCTTTACAAGTTCAATTAGATGTACTACCGATTTGGCTTCGTTTTTTTCTTCAAAAATTTGAAGTACAGTAGATAGAGCTTTTGTTTTTCTAACAATTCCCATAATTACAAATTTAATGCAATTGAGTTGCAGGTACAAATTTATTTTCTAATTTTGCAACTCAATTGCATTAACAAAGATAGTTTTATGATACAATTACAAAACGTTAGCAAATCATTTAAAGGTAATCTTGCCATTCAAAACCTAAATTTAGAGGTTCAGAAAGGAGAAATTTTAGGACTTTTGGGTGCTAATGGTGCAGGAAAATCTACCACTATAAATATGTTGTTAGGTTTTCTTAATCCAGACTCGGGAGCAGTACATATTAATGATATAGATACGAGTCATAATTCAGAAGAGACTAGAAAGCTTATTGGTTATATTCCTGAAAATGTTAATCTATATCCTTATTTGTCAGGTTTAGAAAATTTAGATTATTTCTGCAAGTTAGCGGGATTAAAATATTCTAAAGATGAACTAGAAAACTATCTGGAAATTTGCGGATTGGAAAATAAAGTACATGTAAAAAAGGTGAGTGGTTATTCTAAAGGAATGCGACAGAAAGTAGGCATTGCTATTGCTTATGCAAAAAAAGCAAAAGTCTATTTATTGGATGAGCCTGCGAGTGGTTTAGACCCTTTGGCCAGTAATGAACTTTCTATTCTTTTAAAAAAATTAGCTTCCGAAGGTGCTACTATTTTGATGGCTTCCCACGATATTTTTCGTGTTCGAGAGGTTTGTAATCGTATCGGTATTTTAAAAAATGGAATTTTAGTAAAAGAATTGTATAGCAAAGATGTAAGTGCTAATGAGTTAGAAGCTCTATATCTGCAATTTATGCAAAATTAAAACGAATATTATGTTGCAAATCATCAAAAACGAATGGCGCTTTTTAATTCGCAGTCGTATATTTTTAGGCATAAGTATTGCTTTCATTTCAATCTTATTACTCTCTGTTTTTTTAGGAAATTATCAAACACGAAAGCAAGAGCAAACACACAAAAGTGCTAAAGATCACGTACGGCAGCAATGGGTAAGTATTGATGAAATGAATCCGCATAGTGCTGCACATTACGGAACCTATGTATTTAAACCTGCTAACTTATTAAATAGTCTCGATGAAGGAGTTAATAGCGTTACAGGAAATGTGCTTCGGGTAGAAGGACATGTTCAGAATGAAATTATGCATTCCGAAGCATCTCAAATGCAAGCTATTTCTAGATTTGGAAAACTAAAGCCTTCACTTTTATTACAATATATTGTTCCATTACTATTGATTTTTTTAGCGTTTAACTCTGTTAGTAACGAAAAACAAAGTGGAAGACTCAAATTACTCGTATTACAAGGCGCAAAACCTTTACAAATTATTTTGTCTAAAACATTATCTGTTTGGCTTTATGGTATGATGCTACTAATCTTTGTCCTTTTAGTCTATAGTATTTTGAATTTTCAAAGTTTAACTATAGATATTTTAACCAGGACAGGATTGTTCTTTTTGTCCTACACTTTATACTACTTTATTATTAGCGCTATTACGGTTTACTTTTCTGCACGTTGGCAAAATGCGACGCTTGCGTTAACATCAATGTTAGGCATTTGGATAATTTGGACGATATTTTTACCGAATATTTTAATGAGTTCTGCCGAAAAATGGCACCCGCTTCCTAGTCGAAATCAATTTCAATCAGCTATGAAAGAAGACCGTTCAAAAGGACTTGACGGACATAATCCTTCTGATAAACGAGCTATAGCACTTAAAGAAAAAGTTTTAAAAGAATATGGTGTGGATAGCTTGTCTCAATTACCTATAAATTTTGACGGTATGCGGATGCAGGCCGATGAAGAATATGGAAATAGCGTTTGGGATAAGCATTTTGGTAATAATCGTAAGATACTTCGTAAACAAAAACAAAGCTTTCAATTAGGAGGTATTGTAAACCCCTTTATTTCCTTACAAAATTCAAGTATGGGTTTTATGGCGAGTGATAATTTACACCATCAGGAATTTTTGTTACAAGTGGAAAATTACAGAAGGGTTTTTATTAAAACGCTAAACGACAAGCAAACTTTTGGTGGTTCTAAAACCGGTAATTGGAGGTGGAAAGCAGATAATACATTTTTTAAATCTGTTCCAGACTTCGTTTATAAACCAACTCAAGTTTCTATTATCTTATCAAATTATTTGTTGGATTTAGCTTTGCTTATTATATGGTCAATTATTATTACTGTTGTCATCTATTTCGGAACTAAAAAAATACAAATCGTATGAGAGGTTTATCCATATTTATTTACGAGTGGAAACATTTCGTTAGTAGTCCCTTTAAAATTATAGCACTATTACTCTTTTTAGTAGCCAGTATTTATGGTTTGCACAATGGTGCAGATTTGTATATGCAACAAAGCAATGAGATTGAAAGGCTCAATCAAAAAGCAAAAGAAGAAAAAGAAACAATACTATCCTATTTCGACAAAAGCGAAAAAGGGCCTAAAAACAGACCTTGGGTAGATATTACAACACCTTTCTGGTCTATTTGGTATGCACCCACTTATCATTTCAAAAAACCTTCGCCAACGATTGTTTACAATATAGGTCAGACAGAACAATATGGTTTTTATAAAAAAATTGGGTTGTATTCAAGCCCGTATGATGCAGATATGGCAAAGGAAATCGCTAACCCAGAACGCATACAGTCTGGTACTTTAGATTTTTCATTTGTTGTGTTATTTCTTCTACCTCTATTACTTTTAGTGTTACTTTATAATATAAAAGGTTCAGAAGCAGAGCAAGGCTTTTTACCACTCATTTATGTACAAACGGGTTCAAAAAACTGGTGGATACTATCAAGAACTCTATTTTATACGATACTACTTTTATTTTCATTGCTTGGGATAATGCTTTATGGTGCTACTCTTACTAAGGTTTTTGAGGCAGATAATGCCTTTTGGACTATTTTTTTATATCTAACTATATATCTTGTGTTTTGGGTCGTTCTTTATTTTTTAATTCTGAAATATGGGAAAAATATCATTTCAAACACTTTACAAATGATAGGTATTTGGTTGCTTTTTGCGTTTGTTATTCCTGCCGTTGTACACCAATGGATAAGTATTGAAAAACCAGCTAATTTAATGATTGACCTAATCGATATCAAAAGAGATAAGACAGATGAAATCTACGAGCAATCAAACACCGATACAGATAATCAAATTTTCAATTTATATCCAAGTATAAAGCAAACCAAAACTGCACAAGATACAATAGCTATAAAGGAGGCGAGAAATGATTCAAGAATAGCATTAATTAATGTCGCTATGAAAAATGCGATTTCTAAGCTAGAAGAAAATAATATAGCTAAAAACGAACTTATTTCAAAAACCTATTGGTTTAACCCTTTGACTTACTTTCAAAATAAATTAAATCATTCATCAAAAACTCATTATGACGATTATCAAACTTATAGAGACGATATTCAAAATTTGGTTGATAAGCGCATTGAAATAATGGTTTTGGACATTTGGAATAATGTTAAAGTCGATAAAACAAAATATTTAGAATACAATAAAATACTTAACAAGTAACACAAACAAATTAGAAGCTTTTAGTGCTTTGCTATATTTTTTGAGTTGTGCAACCACTAGAACGTATAAGATAAATTGATTGGTACGAGCCTGCATACGAAAATCCTCTTGGATTTTCTATTCGGTTTGTATTTGCTAATTTAGTTGCTGAAACACACAACAAAATCATATAAGAAACACATTAGCCACCATATTAAACAGAGACACCGACAATGAAAAAGTGGATATTTATTTTGTTAACCTTCACAGGGTTAGTACTGGTTTTAATAATATTCAAAACTTCAAACATGGGGTTTTTTAACAATCTATTTGGAAAAGAAAAAGTAGAGAAAAAAGAATTGACGATTAAGAAAGAAAGCATTTATTCCCATGACAATTTGAAGTCAGAAAATTTTGAAAGGTATGTTTTAGTAAAAGGAGAAAACTTGAAATCAGTTGAATCTAAACTAAAGGATTATGGAGAATTATCAGCAAAAGGAAATACTTATACCTATCAATTTTCAAAAGCACAATTAGGAGGTTGGACAATAATAAAAATGCCATCTGACTTTCAAGACTATTATGGATTTCATAATATTGTTTATTGGTTTTTAGGATTTCCACCAGAAGACAATAACTATGCAGATTTATCAATCGGACTTTCAATAAGTGACAGTTTATCATATGCAATCTATAATAACTACAAATTGAAAGATATGCTTAGACTTGAAGATGGCCTTTTTGGAGCGTTCGATAATGACGAAAAATTTATCCTCTCGATTCCTTTTGACGAGTTTAGAAAATCAGACAATAAATATATCAAGACCTTTAATAGTCTTCTAAATGACAACGGAATAGACTTCGAGCTAATTAAAAATGAGAGACTTGATTTTGAGGGATTTGGAATATTATTTAATGAAAAATAAGAAATATAGTGGCTAACAAAAAATATACTTAATGAGGGAGAGATGAGAAATTTAAACTTTTTTACATTTGCTCAAAATCGCAACAGTTTGATAATTTGAAGCTTTGAAATCCCTCACTACATATATTCAAAATATTGGGAGTAATTGACCAAACTGAATGGAAAAATAAGATTTAAAGAAAAAGTATTCGAATATTCTCTTATTGGATATATAGTTCTACTGTTATGTTGGAATTTATATGCACTGACAGTTGGAAATATGCAAGCCCTAATTTCAATTTCTATTCAAGGAGTTCTATTATTTTTAATTTTTTCAAGAAATAAAAATGCCAAAACTGGAATTAAAATTTGGGCGATAATATTAATGTTGAGCCACGGAATTTCGTTTCTAGCAAAACTTTTAAAAATCTTTTTAGGAGACGAAATTAATATAATGGAGTTATTGAAAAAAGCAATTTTTCTTATAATCGGAATTTTGATTTATGTATTTAACGAGAGATATGTAGAAGTTTCAAAGACTGAATAAAAATGTATTACAACAATGATGCCTGTTGCACAATCAGGCAACTAAAGATAAAGAAATTTCTTGCTCTGTTGTATGCAAGGTAAATGGTAAAGACTTTTTTGAATAAAGACCAAAAGCTATTTTTCCAAACAAAACAGCTAGTTAATCTGAATAAAAAGAACTTTACATTTTTGAGATCCCAGCTCTTTAAAGTTTGCAACAACCACACAGAACAAAAAAAGCGTTCAAAAGAGAACGCTTACAATATTATATAAAGATTAAATTAGAAATAATTTATCTATTCATATGCTTTATTTCATCAATAAAAATATCCAGATCAACATTGTTACTTACTAAAGTAAGCGCTTTGTCAACTATATATTTTACATTTTCAGAATGAAACCCAAGTCCCACGCCTATTTTCTTTAGTAACGTGTGTTCAGGATCGCCTTTAATAGTATCTACATGTACCATTCTTACTAGGTCATACAAACGCTCCAAGCGTCTATCGTAAGATACAGGAGGATTAATTGGTTGTGATTTATAATCTTTTAAAATTGATTTATAATCACCTTCACTAATATCTAAATTTTGTGCTAATCTATCTAAAAATGCTTGCTCCTCTGCGGTAATAATACCATCATCCATGGCAACACGTACAATAGCTGCGAAATGACTCTCATTACGCTTTTTAAACCCACTATCAAATAAATCTGAAAACGACATATCTTATTCTTTTTGTTTTAAAGTCGTGCAAACCTACATATTTTTTATATAAAAAGAAATGAAAATAACATAAAGTAGTCTCTACCAACTCATTCAAATTAATAAATAAAACGAGTAAATTTTGTTTTAAGGCTATTACTTAACCTTTTGAAATTGCAAGAAGTAACAATATATTGGTGTGCCTAAGCAAAATATAACAGACTATTTAAGAGAATGTGACTTTAATCTAAAAATTCTCCGACCCTTGGGTCGGGGTTTCCAACTTAACCTCTCCTTTGGAGAGGTCAGAACTGCCTTTTTTTGCAGTTCTGGGTGAGGCAAAATAAAAAAAATCGATTTTTGCCTCTATAAAGGCAAAATGAAACTGGCGAAATACCCCTATGGCTTGCCTCGGGGATAGTCAGTTTCAAGAATTTTTTATTGTTCTGGAGGCAAGCAAACTTAATGTATAATTATAGTCCGTGAAACTCTTAAATTTCATTTATATTTGATACAAAAAAAGACTGTAAAACTATATCTTTGTAGTCTTAACAATACGAAATAAGGTGAGTAAGATCATGCTTGAACAAACCTACGCACAGACTTTGCAAACGCAAGATCTGCAAACTACTATTGCCCAGCCCCAGACAAAAATACATTTAAAAGGACTTGTGGGCTCTTCTTTTTCATTTGTAATTTCTAGTGCTTTTAAACAAGCCAATAAACCATTTTTGATTGTTTTTAACGATAAAGAAGAAGCGGCATTTTATCTAAACGATCTAGAACAATTCTGCGGAGATAAAGATGTGCTATTCTATCCAGGAAGTTACCGCAGGCCATACCAAATAGAAGAAACCGATAACGCCAATGTATTATTGCGTGCCGAGGTTTTAAACCGAATAAACTCACGGAAAAAACCAGCGATAATAGTCACTTACCCAGATGCACTTTTCGAAAAAGTAGTCACTAGAAAAGAGCTAGAACGTCATACTTTAAAAGTATCGGTTAAAGATAGTTTATCCATAGATTTTGTGAACGAAGTCTTATTCGAATATCAATTTAAGCGGGTCGATTTTGTTACAGAACCAGGAGAGTTTTCTGTGCGTGGTGGTATTGTGGATGTGTTTTCGTTTTCGCATGACGAACCCTATAGAATTGAGTTTTTTGGCGATGAGGTAGATAGCATAAGAACTTTCGATGTAGAAACACAACTATCTTTAGAACAGATTAACAAAATCAATGTTATTCCCAATGTTGCTAATAAACTTTTAGAAGAAAAACGGCAAAGTTTCTTAAAATATATAGCTCAAAAAACAGTGGTTTGTTTAAAGAATGCAGATTTGTTTTTTGCAAGGATCGACGATTTTTATGAGAAAGCAGAAGCAGCATTTAAAACCCTTTCAACAGATATTAAACATGCCAAACCAATTGAATTATTTAACAATTCAACTTTATTAAAAAAGCAATTGCTAGATTTTTCAATTATTGAGTTTGGGAGTGCATCAGTCATGTCGAACGAGGGTGAGCCATCACATGAGATGGAATTCAATACTGCTCCCCAACCATCATTCAACAAACAATTCAATCTATTAATTGAAGATTTAAACACCAATCACAACAAAGGTTTTACCAATTATATAGCATGTGTTAGTGAGCAACAAGCAAAACGGTTTAAAGATATTTTTGACGATGTTGAAGAAGAGGTCTCTTATCAAACCGTGGTGCTTTCTTTACACCAAGGATTTATCGACCATGATAATAAAATTACCTGTTATACAGACCACCAAATTTTTGAACGTTATCATAAATTTCATCTTAAAAATGGCTACGCTAAAAAGCAAGCCATTACTTTAAAAGAACTTACCAATTTAGATATTGGTGATTACGTAACTCATATCGACCATGGTATTGGTCGTTTTGGGGGCTTGCAAAAAATAGATGTAGAAGGTAAAAAACAAGAGGCTATAAAATTAGTTTATGGAGAGCGCGATGTGTTGTATTTAAGTATACACTCGTTGCATAAAATTACCAAGTTTAATGGTAAAGACGGAAAACCACCAAAAATATATAAGCTAGGTAGTAATGCCTGGAAAACCTTAAAACAAAAAACCAAAGCTCGTGTAAAACACATTGCTTTTAACTTGATAAAACTTTACGCTAAGCGTAAAACAGAAAAAGGCTATCAGTACAATCCAGATAGTTATATGCAGCATGAGTTGGAAGCTTCTTTTATTTATGAGGATACACCAGACCAGAGCACAGCAACGGCAGATATTAAAGTAGATATGGAAAGCGAACGTCCAATGGATAGGCTCGTTTGCGGTGATGTTGGTTTCGGAAAGACGGAGGTTGCCATTCGCGCAGCATTTAAAGCGGTAGATAATGGTAAACAAGTCGCTGTTTTGGTACCAACAACTATTTTAGCATACCAACATTCCAGAACATTTAAAGAACGATTAAAAGATTTTCCTGTTACGGTAGATTATGTAAATCGATTTAGAACTGCTAAAGAAAAACGAGAGACTCTTGAAGATCTGGAAAAAGGAAATGTAGATATTATTATAGGTACGCACCAACTCGTAAATAAGAATGTAAAATTTAAAGACTTAGGGTTGTTGATCGTTGATGAAGAGCAAAAGTTTGGCGTAGCAGTAAAGGAAAAATTAAAAACCTTAAAAGACAATGTTGATGTATTAACGCTTACCGCAACACCAATACCCAGAACACTTCAGTTTAGCTTAATGGCAGCACGAGATTTATCGGTAATTACAACACCTCCGCCAAATCGTTATCCCATAGAAAGCCATGTTATTCGTTTTAGTGAGGATGCTATTCGTGATGCAGTTAGCTATGAAATTGAGCGTGGCGGACAGATATTTTTCATTCATAATCGTATTGAAAATATTAAAGAAGTAGCAGGCATGATCCAGCGTTTAGTGCCAGACGCTAAAATTGGCATTGGACATGGGCAAATGGATGGAAAAAAATTAGAACAACTAATGTTAGCTTTTATGGATGGTGCGTTTGATGTTTTAGTAAGTACAACTATTGTTGAAAGCGGACTCGATGTGCCAAATGCAAACACTATTTTTATTAATAATGCCAATAACTTTGGATTAAGTGATCTGCACCAAATGCGAGGCCGTGTAGGACGAAGCAATAAAAAAGCATTCTGTTACTTTATCACTCCAGAATATTCTGCCATGACCGATGATGCTCGAAAACGTATTACGGCACTAGAACAATTTACAGAATTGGGAAGTGGTTTTAATATAGCCATGAAAGATTTGGAGATTCGTGGAGCAGGCGATCTATTAGGAGGGGAACAAAGTGGATTTATAAATGAAATAGGATTCGATACCTACCAAAAAATATTAAATGAGGCTATTGACGAACTTAAAGAAAATGAGTTTAAAGATCTATATGACGAAGCCGATGAAGATAAAGTTTATGTAAAAGAGGTTACTATCGATACCGATTTTGAACTGCTTTTTCCAGATGATTATGTTAATAATATTGCTGAACGATTAAATCTATACACACAACTTAATAATTTAAAGACAGAAACAGAATTACATACTTTTGAGGCCGATTTATTGGATCGTTTTGGAGCGTTGCCAGAACAAGTGACCGATTTATTAAATAGTGTCCAAATTAAGTGGATAGCCACTAAAATAGGGTTTGAGAAAGTTATAATGAAGCAAGGAAGATTTATTGGTTATTTTGTTAACGATCAGCAAAGCAGTTTCTATCAAAGTAGTAACTTTACAAAAGTGTTACAGTTTGTTCAATCACATTCTAACGATTGTAAAATGAAAGAAAAACAAACCCGAAACGGATTGCGTTTAATGCTTTCTTTTGATGATATAAAATCTGTAAAACAAGCATTACAAGTGCTAAAGCCTATCGTGGCTTAATAATTGTTTTAATTAAAATAAATAAATAAAGTATAATTTTGAACCGCTTATTCTTTTTAACCGTTTTGTTACCGAGTATTCTTATTGCTCAACATGCTATTAATGGCAAATTTTCACCAGCGAAAGATTATAATATTGCCTTGCTATATAAAGTAACTCCCACGGTATCGGAGTATATTACAAATGTTGAAGTAGAAGAAGATGGCAGTTTTCAATTTAAATTAGATTCTACTGTTACTAAAGGCATGTACAGGATCGTGTATGCAGTGCCACAAGAAGATTATAATTTTGATATTATTTATAATGGAAAAGAAGATATAGATCTTACTTTTAATTCTGAAACAGGAGTTACTTTTATAAACTCAATAGAAAATAAATTATTGGCATCCTATACAGATAGTATGTCTATGGTTACTCAAAGTATTGGGAACTATTTCAGGCAAAAGAGTGAAGATACACTAGCCTTAAATAGTATTTTTAAAACCCAGGCAGAAACACAGTCTAATTTTGAAGCTGCTGCAAAAAATACGATCGCACTTTCTTTTATTAAAGCCAATAAACCATACATTCCTAAAAAAATTAAAGACGTTAGCGCTTATGTTGATAGTTTAAAGGTTCATTATTTCGATTTTGTGGATTTTAATAGTAAAACACTTCAAAGTTCTAATTTTTTAGAAGAGCGGATGTTAAATTATGTGTTTGGGATGTCTTCAAATAAGGAAGATGATATTGAGAATTATAAAACCAATATTGATGTATTTTGCAGTGCTATGAAAAATGCTCCAATAAAAGTTAAAAGAATTTTATTGGTTAGTTTATGGCAGCAAATAGCTGACTTAAACTTTGATAGTGTTGCTAATTATATTGCTGAGACCTATTTAATGGATATTGCTGTATCTTTAAATGACCAAGAGCTTTTACATGGATTAATTTTATTTAAAGACCTTTCTATAGGCAGTGAGGCTCCCGATTTTTCTTTTGAAACAGGAAAAGAAACAAAGACAGGTGTTAAAAAATTAAGTGAGTTAGATACAGCAGAGCATTACATCATTGTATTTTGGAGTAGCACATGTTCACATTGTTTAGATGAGGTTCCACAATTGAGAAGTTATATACAATCTAAAGAAAAAGGTGCCATACAAGTTGTTGCTGTTGCTTTAGAGGATAACACACTTAAGTGGAAAGATTTAATACAAAGTTATCCAGAATTTATACATGTATATGGAGCAGGAAAATGGGATAATGAGATTGGTAATGATTATGGCATTACTGCAACACCAACCTATTTTATACTGGATAAGAACAAGCGTATCATTTCAAAACCAGGAGATATTGAAGCTTTAAAGTTGTTTTTTAAATAAAGGAATATGTAATTATCTGTTGGATATTTTAAATTTTTAATAAATAATAAAGGTGTTTTCATTTTTATTTTTAGTTTTGCGGCTAACCCAAATTAAAATTTAAAATGAAAAAATTAATTAAATTAAGCTGTTTGTTTTTATTTGTTTCATTAATGACGACCTCATGTTCTAATGATGATGATGGAGCGGCAGAAGAAAACTTTTCTGATACTATAGAGTACAAGGAAGATGTTGTAGATATAACTAGCTCTGAAATAGAAGACTACGAAGGTGAAGAAGGTTATTATAACTATGATTTTACATTGTCTGGTGAATCGGATAGTGATGTATCTTATGTTTTTTATGTAGAATTGTTCTCAAAAGGTACCGAATCATTTAAAACAGGTACTTTTAAATATATTTCTGAAACTTCATCTGAATCGGCAGATTTTTACTACACCTATGCAGATCTAGAGGTCGATGATGAGAATCTAAGCGTTAAAGCAGGTGATATTACTGTGAGTGGAAGCGGTAGTAACTATTCTATATCGGGAGTGCTAACTTTAACAAACGATGAGGTTTTAAATATCAGTTATAGTGGTGAATTTACTGTTGTTGACGGAGAGTAAAAAAGGCATACTAAAGAATCATAATTTTAGGAAAATTTATTGATTATTTACATAAACCCTTTATTTAATAAAGGGTTTTGTGTTTTTAATATGTTTCTAAAAATGATAAAAGGCATCTTCCAAATGCTCAATATTAAAACCTTTTCCTTCTTTTACAATAGCTATAATATCAAAACGGACTTCGACGTCTAAATCATTTGTGTTTACATATTCGTCAACTGCGTTTACTAAACGTTGAATTTGTTTTGGTTTCACAAAATCTTGTGGGTTTCCAAAATCGGTTGTCGAGCGTGTTTTTACTTCAATAATGGCTAGTGTATCTTTTTGTTGGGCAATAATATCCACTTCAGCTTTACCAGATCGGTAGTTGCGTTCCACGATATCGTAACCGTTTTTTAAAAGAAAATCGACCGCTAATTGTTCTCCTTTTTTTCCTAGTTCGTTGTGTTGTGCCATATTAACTTCCTGATATAGGCAGGAATCTTATGTTAGGATTACAATTTAATTAATCAAATTAACTTCCAACCCAAAAAACGAATTATTATTTTCAACTATAGTATTATAATGTGGAATGGAATAATTCCAGATGTGATGCATGCGAATTTTTTTTTAATGTAAAGAGAGTGAGATTCTTCGACTCTGATAATCGTTTGTCATCCAGAGCACAGCGAATAATCTTTATAACTAATCTCTAAAGATTCTTCAGTCGTACCTCCTTCTGAATGACACGAACCCTTTGCAAACATAGGATGACACCTCAATTACGTCATTTTATCCGCTTGCTAAAATTTTTGCAGATGCCTACCATTGATGTGTTTTGTAAACGACTAACCTTCAGGTGCTTGTCATTCAGAGCGCAGCGAAGAATCTTTAGAGATTAATGATAAAGATTCTTCAGTCGTACCTCCTTCTGAATGACACGAACCCTTTGCAAACATAGGATGATACTCCTATTACGTCATTTCATCCGCTAGTTAAAATTTTTAACACAGATCTACCATTGACGTTATTTTTTAAGGCGTTGTTTTTCATAACATTAAAAATATTCGATCATGTGGATTCCTGCCTTCGCAGGAATGACAAAAAAACTACTAACCTGACCATACTCAATAACGTCATTTCCTCCACTTGATATTTTTTTTATCTCAGGTCTCTGAATGACACTAACCTTTTTGCAAACATAGGATGATACCCCAATTACGTCATTTCACCCGCTAGTTAAAATTTTTAACACAGATCTCTGAATGAACTAACCCCTAAACAAAAAGAAATCATCTTTCATATGTTCAATTTTTGAATCTTCGTTGGTAATAATATAATCGATAGCTTGAGAAGTGAAGTCTTTTCCTTTTTTTGTTAACGACACAATATTGTTGTCAATAAGTATCATGTTATTTTTAAGCGCTAATTCTAACACCGTTTTACTACGCACTTTTTGCCAATTAATATGTTCGTTAAGATGATTTACATGGCGTTCTTCTTCTTCATTATGATTTCTTAAATGCAATAAAAAAGTAAGTAACGATACTTCTGTACGCTGTTGTCTTTCTCTGTAAAGCACCGCAATAACCCCTTTGCTGGGAGCAAATAGATAAACCATTAAAAAGATGACACCTAACATGGTAGTAATAGAACCAGCAATAGAAGCGTCTAAAAAATGTGCTAACCAATAACCAGAAATGGCACTGAATACACCAAAACAAATAGCATAAACGAGCATACGTTTTAAGTTGGTGGTAAGTAAATAAGCGGTAGCAGCAGGAGCGATCATTAAAGCGACTACTAAAATAGCTCCAACAGCATCAAAAGCGCCAACGGTTGTAACCGAAGAAACCGTCATAAGTCCATAATGAATAACTGCAGGAGAAAACCCTAAAGAAGCTGCTAAACCAGCATCAAAAGTACTGACTTTAACTTCTTTGAAAAACGCAAGTAATAATCCAATAGTGATCAATAAAATACTACCAATAATCCATAATGATTTTGGACCAACATCCACTCCTGCAATTAATAACCTATCAAAAGGAGCAAAGGCTAATTCGCCTAGCAAGACAGCATCTACATCTAAATGGATGTCGTTAGCATTTTTAGCAATAAGAATCACACCTATACTAAATAATATAGGAAATACTAACCCAATGGCAGTATCTTCTTTTACCAAACCTGTTTTTTGAATATATTCGACCAAGATCACTGTGATAATTCCAGTTAATGCGGCTAAAAGAATTAATAAAGGTGAGTTTAGATCCTGGGTAATGAAAAAACCAATAACAATACCAGGAAGTATAGAATGACTAATCGCATCACTGATCATTGCCATTTTGCGAAGTACTAAAAAAGTGCCTGGAATAGCACAAGCAATAGCTACTAGACTTGCAATAAGTTGTATTTCTATCTGGGCGCTACTCATTATTTTCAGATTGTTGGTTATATAAATTAGAAGCCGTTTTAAAGCCTTCTTTTGTTAAACTCCAATCACTTCCATGAAGGGTTACGTAGTGTTTGTCAACCAATTTTTGAAGGGTTCCTTTTGTAAATCCTTGAAAATTATTTAAGATTTTTATGGTGTGTGGATGTGAAATATCATCATGAGTTTCTGCAATGTGGTACATGAAGGCTAACGTTTTATGAAGCTGTAGATCCCGACGGTTTTTAATAAATCGAATTTGTTTAAAAAGGAGGCCTCTACTTGGTGAAAAGATAAAAGAAATTAATACAAATACACCAGCAATAATAACTATTACAGGTCCTGTTGATAGATTATTTTGACTGGCACTAATGGCTGTTCCAAAAACACCTGAAAAGGCTCCAAAGATGGCAGCCAAAAACACCATAATCCCTAAGCTATTGGTCCATTGTCGTGCGGCGGCGGCAGGCGCTAATAACATAGCACTCATAAGTACAACACCAACCGTTTGTAAACCTAGTACAATGGCTAGAACAATAAAAGTGGTAATTAGAATATCAATAAATTTAGTATTGAAACCCAGTGTTTTTGTATAGTCGGCATCAAAAAGAAGTATTTTAAATTCTTTCCAAAAGAGTAATAAAACAATAAGGCAAGCACCTGTTACAATGACCATAAGCCAAACATCGCTTTCTACTAAGGTGGCAGCCTGACCAAATAAATATTTGTCTAAACCAGCTTGATTGGCATTGGGTTGCTTTTGAATAAAGGTAAGTAGGAGCATCCCAAAACCGAAAAACAGAGATAGAATAAGTCCTAAGGCTGTATCCGATTTTAAGTGGGTTCTTTTAATGATCCCACGAATCCAGAAAGTGCCAACAAGACCACTAATTAAAGCACCTAATAGTAAAACGTTACTGTTTTTTGCTCCAGTAATTAAAAAAGCTATGGCAATTCCTGGTAAAGCAGCATGAGAAATAGCGTCACCCAAAAGGCTTTGTTTTCGTAATACAGCAAAGCTACCCAACATGCCAGTTACTGCACCTAGAATAGCAGTACCTAATGTTATGGTTCTTAAGGTGTAGTCTGTAAAAACGAGTTGTATGTATTCTGTAATATCCATAATTCTTGCGAAGGCAAGAATCCTTCCCTTTTTCGCATATTTTATTTTTTATTATTCTGAACTTGTTTCAGGTTTTATTCCTTTGGAGTAAGCCCTGCATACTGCCACTGTAAACTGTTTACTTTTTTATTCGTTTCGAGTAAGCCCTGCACACTGCTGCTGTAAACTGTTTACTTTTTTATTCGTTTCGAGTAAGCACTGCACACTGCTGCTGCACACTGCCTACTTTTTCATTCCTGTATACTCACTTTATAGTTAATACCGTAGGTTTTAGTTAAATTATCATCATTAAAGATGTCTTTAACGGGGCCAGTGGCAATTTTTTTGACATTTAAAAAAGTCACCCAATCGAAATATTCTGGAACCGTTTGCAGATCGTGGTGCACGACGATAACTGTTTTATTTGCTTTTCTTAATTCTTTTAAAATATTGATGATGGCAATTTCGGTAGTGGCATCAACCCCTTGAAAAGGCTCATCCATAAAATAGATAGAAGCATCTTGTACCAAAGCTCTCGCCAAGAAAATACGTTGTTGTTGTCCGCCAGAAAGTTGGCTTATTTGTCTGTTTTTAAAAGAGAGCATGCCTACTTTTTCTAATGCCTCAAGAGCCATCTTTTTTTCCTTTTGTCCAGGACGTTTTATCCAACCCAAGCTGCCGTATGTTCCCATCATTACAACATCTAAAGCTGTTGTTGGGAAATCCCAATCTACACTTCCTTTTTGTGGTACATAGGCAACTAATGCCCGTTGTTTTTCATAAGATTTACCATAAATACTAACACTCCCAGCAATAGGTTTTAAAATACCAAGAATTGATTTTATAAGTGTTGATTTTCCTGCGCCATTTGGTCCAACAATAGCCATAAGAACTCCTTCAGGTATTTCTAAATCGATATCCCAAAGCACAGGTTTGTAGTTATATGCTACGGTTAAATCATCTACTTTTACTGCGATGTTGTTTTTCATTTTTCTTATTTTACCCTTCCGAATTCAGCTTTTTTAAGCTGAATCCATCTTTCCTAAAACAGGTAAGGAACTTCTGCTTATATTATTTTTGTATACCAGTGAACTTTACGTTTGAGTAAGTACTGCAAACTGCTACTGGATACTGTTAACTTATTTAAGCATAAATTATATTAGTTATTTACCTTTCCGACTTTCAATTTCTTAGGAAATTGAAAACCACCTTTCCTAAAATAGGAAAGGAGCTCCTTATTATTAAAATTTCATGTTCCAATTAAAAAGGTTCTTATGTTTTTTATCCTTGGAATGATGTTTTTTATACAGCACACTGCTAACTTATTTAAGTGCATTAACAATAGTTTTTACATTATATTGAAACATGCCAATGTATGTCCCTTCAGCAGTACCCGCATTTCCAAGCGCATCTGAATATAAAGAACCGCCAATAGTAACATGGTGTCCTTTAGAATTTACGGCAGCTTGTAAAGCCTCGATAGTACGTTTTGGTACTGAACTTTCTATAAAGATAGCTTTTACATTTTTTTCTATAATGAAAGCTGATAACTTTTGAACATCTTGAACGCCAGCTTCGGTAGCGGTAGATAAGCCTTGTAAACCAACCACTTCAAAATTAAATGATTTTCCGAAATAATTAAAAGCATCGTGAGCTGTTACCAAAATACGTTTTTCTTCTGGAAGCGTTTCAATAGTTGCTATTAATTTGGCTTTTAACGCTTCTAGTTGTTTTATATAATTAGCACCGTTAGCTTCGAATGTTGCTTTTTGTTCTGGAACTGCTTCTGAAAGTTTATTAACTATAAAATGTGTGGCTAACATCCAATATTCCACATTAAACCAAATATGTGGATCGTAATTAGAAGCAAAATACTCAGAACCAATCAATGTCTTTTCATCTAAAGCATCAGAAATTGCAATAGTTTTGGTCTTTTGACTGTGCATTTTCTCGAATACTTCTACTAACTTACCTTCTAAATGCAGTCCGTTGTAAAAAATAATATCGGCATTAGCTAATTTGGAAACATCGCCTTCACTTGCTTTATATAAGTGTGGGTCTACACCACTACCCATAAGTCCTTGTAGGTTAATATGTTCTCCTCCAATATTTTTTACTAAGTCGGTAATCATAGATGTGGTAGTTACCACATTAAATTTATCATTAGCTTTTTTTTCGTTTTTACAACTTAAAAAAAGGAAACTGATAACGATTATGTAGAGATATTTTTTCATGTATTTAATTTGTTGTGAAATTACTAAAAAGCACTTAATTATTTAAAAGAATATCTCATGCCAAAAAAAGCACGAATACCTTGGTTTGGTCCGTAAACATATGATGGGTCAAAAGGTAAATCTGTAGGGTCGTTTTCATCTAAGGTTTTATCGAATGGATCATTGGCTCTTGAAATAATAAAAGGATTACCTCTATTTGGTGTCCAGTTTAATAAATTTTTCACACCTCCGTAAATTTCAAAATTAGTTAATCCATCATAAGTTAATTGTATGTTTTGTATACTCCATACTGGTGAATTTTCTTTTCGTGGATCAAATTCTCCTAAAGTTGGTAAACGCATAGGGCCGTATATGTTTCCAGTATAATCCAACGTTAAATTGTATTTATAATTTTTATAAGAAGCAGCCCATGTTCCTGTAAAGCGTTCGGTTAAAATCTGACGTTGTTTTATACCATTTTCGGTTTGCGATACATCTTGAAATGTACCACCAACTAAAACCTTGACACCACTGGTTACAATAGCATCTAAATTTACACTTACCCCTTTAGTAATAGCTTTGCCTTCTAAATTATCGTATATAATTTGGTTGGGGTTTGTATCGTAATCTGGTGTAATTAGGTTTGTAAAATGAGTATACCAAGCAGAGGCATCTAGCCCTATAATAGCTCCCGATTTAGTATAAAACTTTTTAAGATAATTGACATTAACATTATAGGAACGTTCTGGTTTTAATTCTTCTGTAATGATAACATCTCTTGCTCCTGTAAGGGCTGCGTGTTCTTCGGTAAATATATTAACGACTCTAAAACCTGTTCCTGCATTTACCCGAAAAACGTCATCACTTGTAGGTTTGAATTTATATGCAATTCTTGGGGTAAATATATTACCATGCCTTTTATCGTAATCATAGCGTGCTCCCAGTAGTAGTGTGTTTTTGTTACTAAGTTTAATTTCATCTTGTGCAAAAAGAGAAGGGATTACAACTTCGTCGGCACCTACGGTAGCTGGTGTACTATCGTTGTAGTAATTGTATCTGGCGGCTATCCCAAAGAGTAAATCATGATTTTTAAGTGGTTTGTCCCATGTAAATTGCCCGAAACCAATACGCTGCTGCGCTAGATAAGGCACATTGCCGTATACCGAATTTTGATCATGATCTGTGTAAGAGAATTGAAATAAAATCTTTTCTGTTACGGGTAGTTGATATTTTCCTAAAAGTTCAAAACGAGACGTGTAGATACTTTCGCCATAAACTTCATCTCCTCCTCTAAAAAAAGAATTCCATTGCATTTCCCCACCCCATCTATCTTCATAAAAATAGCGTCCAGCTAAAGAAAATAGTCTATTAGAATCACGTTTAAAATCCCATTTCTGAAAAACAGAAATTCTATTTTGGAGGGTTAAATCGGTAAAATTGTCTCCGTTATTGTCTATTGGGTTGTTATAGTTGAAATAATTAGTCCCAAAAAGCACGTTAGCTTTTTTTCCTACTTTGGTTTTAAACCCTAAGTCTAGATTAACTTCTCCCCAGCCTGTTGCGTAGCTATCTGCAAAAAACCGAGGGGCATTTTCTGGGAGTTTTGTTATTATATTAATTAAACCACCTACGGCTTCACTTCCATAAAGTGAAGATGCAGGCCCTTTTACTATTTCTATTTGCTCGATTAAGGAATTCGGTATTCCAGAAAGCCCATAAACAGTAGACAACCCACTTACAATAGGCATACCATCAATAAGCACAAGGGTATAGGGGCCTTCTAAACCATTAATATGAATGTCTCCTGTATTACAAACATTACAATTAATCTGTGGGCGAACGCCGTTTACATTTTGTAAGGCTTCAAAAATATTGGGTGTTGGGTTCTTTTTTAAAAATGTGGGGGAGTAAACTTCAACTGGTACAGGACTTTCCAGACGGGATACTGCTTTTAAAGTTCCTGTAACCACAACTTCATCAAGTAATTCTGATTCTGGTAAATCAAAATCGACAACCACATCATTTGAGTCTATATTAATTGTTTTTCTTTGAGTTTGATATCCAGTGAATGAAGCAATAACAGTATAGGTTCCATCTTTTACTCCGTTTATTTTAAATGAACCGTCATCTTTGGATACGGCTCCCTTTTTTGAGTTTTTCAAATAAATATTAACATAAGGTAAAGAGTTTCCATTTGTTAACGTTTTTCCAGTTATATTTTGAGCGTTTATTGTAAAAGATAATGCACTTAAGAAGAGTATTGTTAGATGTCTCATTGTTTAATTTTTATGCAAATATAAAATAATTTTTAGATTTATCTAAAAATTATTTTATATTATTAATTATCCTATCTTTGTTTTTGTCTAAATAATAGTTATGATAACCCTTACAGAAGAAAATTATATTAAAGCTATTTATCATTTGGGAAAGTATGGTGTTAATAATGTGAGCACGAATGCTATTGCCAAAGAGATGGAAACAAAAGCTTCATCTGTGACCGATATGGTTAAGAAACTCTCTGAAAAGAGCTATGTTGATTATAAAAAATATCAAGGAGTCACTTTAACTCAAAAAGGAAAAGAGATTGCTATAAATATTGTTAGAAAACATAGACTTTGGGAAGTGTTTTTGGTTGAGAAATTAAATTTTTCGTGGGACGAGGTTCATGAAGTGGCGGAACAATTAGAACATATAAAGTCTAAAAAATTAATTAGTCAGTTGGATGCATTTTTAGAGTTCCCTACCCACGATCCGCACGGTGATCCTATTCCAGATAAAATGGGTCATATTAAAAAGATTGATAAAATTTTACTTTCTGAAGCGGAAATAGGGAATGATTGTATCTGCGTTGGTGTTCAGGATTCTTCGTCAGAATTTTTAAAATATTTAGATAAAAACAATATAGCTTTAGGAACGGAATTGAAAGTTTGTCACCGAGAAGCTTTTGATAACTCTATCACCATAAAGATAAAAACGAAGGAACTAATAATATCTAATATGATTGCCAATAACCTTTTTGTAAAGATTTCTTAAAGTAAATTTTAAGGCAGGGCAAATAAGACCATAAAATTAATGACAACCACAACCGTCATCGCCACCACAAGCTTTTTTTGCTTTTGATTTTTTCCAGAAGAATTTTTTAACTAAAAAGCTAATAGCGAAAGCCATTGCTGTAAAGACTAATATGTTTTGAATAATGGTGTTCATGTTTTGTTTAGTCGATAATCTTTTTACTTCCTTAAGTATAATATTCCTGATTTACAGAAATGAATTCAGCACAAGTTCACAGGAATAACAATCATTTCAAAAACTGAAAAGCAATTAATGCTACAATATAAGCAAAAACGGTCATGATTACTAATTGTAAAACGGGCCATTTCCAAGAATTAGTTTCGCGTTTTACAATAGCTAAAGTGCTCATACACTGCATAGCAAAAGCGTAAAATAACAGCAACGAAATACCCGAAGCAAATGTAAATAATGGGCCGCCTAAAATATGGTTGACTTCACCAGCCATTCGGTTTTTTATAGTTTCTTCTTCATCGCTTCCAACGCTATAAATAGTTGCTAATGTACCAACAAATACTTCGCGAGCAGCAAAAGAACTTATTAGGGCAATACCAATTTTCCAATCGTAACCAAGTGGACGTATAGCGGGTTCAATAGCACGTCCCGTAATACCAATAAAGGAGTGTTCTAATTTATGTGATGCTATTTTTTGCTGTAACTCTTCTTTGCTTAAGTGTTGAGTTCTATATTCTGATTTAACTATAGCCTCTGCATTATCAAACTTATCTCCAGGCCCATAAGAAGCCAAAAACCAAAGAACAATGGATATGGCAAGAATGATTTTACCTGCACCAAAGATAAAGGACTTTGTTTTTTCAATAACGGTTAAAGCTACATTTTTAAACATAGGTAGCTTGTAATTAGGCATTTCAACTACAAAAAATGTTTTGCTTTTTATTTTTAGAATCTTATTTAGAATATATGCTGAAACAACAGCAGTTCCAAAACCAATTAAATATAAAAGCATGAGTGTTAAAGCTTGATAACCTAAACCAAGAAAACGTCCTTCTGGAATAACAAGCGATATAATAATTAAATAGACAGGAAGCCTTGCGGAGCATGTTGTAAATGGTGTTACTAAAATAGTAATTAAACGTTCTTTCCAACTTTCAATATTTCTTGTGGCCATAATGGCTGGTATGGCACAGGCTGTGCCAGAAATTAATGGGACAACACTTTTGCCGCTTAAACCAAAACGACGCATGACACGATCCATTAAAAACACAACACGACTCATATAACCGCTTTCCTCAAGTACAGCTATAAATAAGAATAAGAAAGCAATTTGTGGAATAAAAATAACGATACCACCAAGACCAGGAATAATACCTTCTGCTAATAAATTGGTAAAAGCACCACCTGGTAGCATGTTTTTAGCCCATTCGCTTAATGAGGCAAAAACAGTGTCGATAAAATCCATTGGTACGCTAGACCAGTCGTAAATTGCCTGAAAAATAGTGAGCAGAACGACAAAAAAAATAGCATACCCCCAAACTTTATGAGTTAAAATACGATCTAGTTTTGATCGCAAATCTTTGGCTTGAGACACATCAATTGTTTGTCCTTTTTTAAGAACATTATTTATAAATTGATAGCGTTTAATAGTTTCCTTTTGCTGTAAGCGTTTTAAGTCTCCTTTGCTTTTAGTTTTAAAATTAGCGACGGCTTCAATTTGGTTTCTATCTGTTTTTCCGAAGTTAACATCTTGTGTGATGACTAACCAAAGTTTATATAAAAGTTGATTAGGGAACGCTTTGCGTAAGCTATCAAAATAGTCTTGGTCTATCTCTGAAGCACTTAAGCAAGGCACTACAGACATGTCTTTAAAATTAGAAATGAGGTTTTTTAAATGATCAATACCCTCATTCTTTCTTGTACTTATTAAAGCAATTTTTGTTTGAAGATGCTCTTCTAAGTAGGCAATATCTAGTGAGATGCCTTTGTAAAGCATTCTATCTGACATATTAATAACAAGCAGGGTTGGGATTTCTAAATCTTTAATTTGTGTAAATAGTAGCAGGTTTCGTTTTAGGTTTTCAACATCACTCACAACGACTGCTATGTCTGGGAAATCCTTGTCATTTTTATTTAAAAGGAGTTCTATAACTACGTTTTCATCAAGAGAAGAAGCGTTTAAACTATAAGTTCCAGGCAAATCAATAATATGAGCCTTAACCCCTCGTGGTAGTTTACAGATGCCTTCCTTTTTTTCAACCGTTATCCCTGGATAATTGCCAACTTTTTGGTTTAATCCTGTTAGTGCATTAAAAACGGATGTTTTTCCTGTATTCGGATTGCCAATTAAGGCAACATTTATCTGTTTACTCATCCGCTATTTTTTCGATTAAAACATGTGAAGCAGTTTCCTTTCTAATAGCTAAATGTGTTCCATTAATATTTAAATACATAGGATCCTGAAAAGGAGCAAGCTGCACGAGTTGAACAGAATTGCCTGGTAAGCATCCCATTTCCAGGAGTTTTAATGGGATATGAATAGATGAAACATCGGTAATAATGCCCTTTTCACCACGTTTGAGATGTGCTAAAGTGTCTTGCAAGCTTATTTAGATTGATTTTAAAGAGTCAAAAATAGTGTAAAAAAGTAGTCTAAAAAAATGGTTGGTAAAAAACTATTTTTGATATTCTTCTTTTAGGATTATAATATCGTCAAGTAAACGGTCAATTTCCTTTTCATCTGTACCGTCATAAAAGCCTCTTATTTGGCGCTTTTTATCAATAAGCATAAAGTTTTCGGTATGTACCATATCGAAAGGATCTCCATCCCCATTATCTTTAACAGCCAAATAGCTTTTTCTGGCAAGTTGATATATCTGTTTTTTGTCGCCTGTAACTAAATTCCATTTGCTAGCATTCACTCCTTTTTGTTTAGCATACCGTTTTAGTTGAGCAACAGTGTCTATTTGAGGTGTTACCGAGTGAGAAAGTAACATAACGTCGTTATCATTAATAATTTCTTGTTGTATTTGCACCATATGGTCAGTCATAATAGGGCAAATGGTTTGACAGGTCGTAAAAAAGAAATCGGCTACGTATATTTTATCTTTATAATCGTTTTGTGTAATTGTTTTTCCGTTTTGATTAATAAGCGAAAAATCGGCTATTTTATGATACTTTTTTTTGTATTGAATGGTGCTATCTACTAATTCGGTACTTACCATAGTAGGTTGGTAAACAGGAAGCGGTTGGTAAACATTTAAAGTATTATAAATAATTGAAACTATAATAATAGAAATAATAGCAAAGGCAATGGCAAATCCTCTGTAATTCTTGAAAAATGATAACATTTTTAGCAAATTAAATTTATACAAAAATACAATGAAACATCGATGGCTAAAAATATAATTAAAAAAAGAAATGATTTTATAAATGTTACATCAAACCTTTTAAAACAAAGGAATAGAATATAAAATTTAAATATATAGAATTTATCTAAGTGCATGACAAAAAAAAGTAAAATCAGCACAAATACCTGTTTAATAATTATTTACGCCACGTATCCTCGAGCGCAGTCGAGAGGTTTTTAAATTAAAATTATCAATAAAAATAAGGCCTCGACTTTGGCTTGTCTTGAGTGGAGCCGAAAGGCTCGACCAGGCATATAAAAAGTATTTGGTAATTTTTGTCATGTACTAAAAGAGTTTATTTATGCTTAAATTCTTGTTAAAAAGGCGTGCATCTTGTAATTGCCTTTTTAAAGTTGGTTTAAAAGCTTACTTTTGTGCGGTTATAAAAATACGATCAAAGTCATATGGAGTTTATTATTAAAATATCTCAATTTTTACTAAGTCTTTCATTGCTAATCATTTTGCATGAATTAGGGCATTTTATACCTGCAAAGGCTTTTAAAACACGAGTAGAAAAATTTTATTTATTTTTTGATGTGAAATTTTCATTGTTCAAGAAAAAAATAGGTGATACTGTTTATGGCATAGGTTGGCTACCACTAGGAGGCTATGTGAAGATTGCAGGAATGATTGATGAAAGTATGGATACTGAGCAAATGGCTCAAGAACCACAACCTTGGGAATTTCGATCTAAGCCAGCATGGCAACGTTTAATTATTATGCTAGGTGGTGTTACAGTAAATTTTTTACTAGCGATTCTTATCTATGTTGGGATGAGTTATTTTTATGGGGATAAATATTTGCCAAATGAAAATATTAAAGATGGTCTTTTAATTGAAAGTACGGTAGCAAACGAAGCAGGATTGCATACAGGGGATAAAATTATTGCTGTAGATGGCGATAAAATTGAAAAATTTTCTGAGATTTCTGAAAAAGTACTGTTTGGTAAAGAAATCGTTGTTGAAAGAAATGGGATGCAATCAACAATAACGATGCCTGAAGATTTTTTAGCTCAGTTAATCGATTCTAAAGAAAAAGGCTTAATAAGTTTAAGAGAGCCTTTTGTTATTGTTCAAGTACCAGATACCTCTTATAATAAAAATAGTGGTCTTAAGAAAGGGGATATTATTATAGGGTTAAACGATTATAAAACAAAGTATATCGATCAGGTTAAATCTGGATTAGAAAAACTTAAAGGACAAGAGGTTAGTGCCAAGATCTTAAGAGATAATGCAGAAATTACTTTACCATTAAAAATAGATGAAGAGGGTAAGTTAGGATTGGCTTATGCATCAGGATCTACCCCTGAAACTTTAGCTGCTTTAGGATATTATGAATTTGAAACTATAGAATATGGTTTTTTTGAATCTTTCCCTATAGGGTTAAAGAAAACAGGAGATAAGATATCGTCTTATATGACACAGTTTAAAGCTATTTTTACGCCTAGTACAGGAGCTTATAAAGGTGTTGGAGGATTTAAAGCTATTTATGATATATTTCCAAGCTTTTGGAGCTGGCAAGTATTTTGGAATATTACAGCTTTTCTATCAATTATGTTAGGTGTCTTAAACTTATTACCGATACCAGCTTTAGATGGTGGTCATGTGATGTTTTTACTATATGAAATGGTGTCTGGAAGAAAACCTGGCGACAAGTTTATGGAGTATGCTCAAATGGTAGGATTCTTTATTTTAATAGCTTTAGTTTTGTTTGCAAATGGGAATGATATTTATAAAGCTATTTTTGGATAAATATTTTGAAATTTTATTTGTAGTAACTAAAAAAAAATATATATTTGCGCTCGCTAAGACAAAAACATATACTCCTTCTTAGCTCAGTTGGTTAGAGCATCTGACTGTTAATCAGAGGGTCCTTGGTTCGAGCCCAAGAGAAGGAGCAAAAACCACTTAAGAAATTAAGTGGTTTTTTTATGAAATACACTTTTCTGACATTATTTATGCTTGTTGTATTGGTACATTTTACTTCAAATACAGATTAATCAATTTTTTTATAAAAAAGGGCATACAATTAGGTGTACCATTATTTCTTCAAGGTGTACTATTAATAATCTATTAAAAATCATGAAATTAAATATACTATATTTATTATATAAGTCTAAAACAAATTCTAAGGGGAAGTGTCCAATTAGATGCAGAATAACTTACAATAAAGTTAGGAAAGAATTCTCAACGGGACTCTTTATTAATCCTGACCACTGGAATAGTAAACAACAAAAAGTAAAACCGCTAGAAGCAGATAGTGATTATATCAACAATCAACTAAGCCTTATTAAACCTAAAATTAATAAGGCTTTTTTATTACTACAAGTTAAAGAAGAAAGCTTTGCTGTAGATGATATTTATAGCCTTTATAAAGGTGAAAAAACACAAAAAGAACATAACACCGTAGAGTATTATGAAAAACACTTAAATAAGCTTAAAACACTTGTAAATATTGATATTAAACAAGTAACATGGAATAAATTTTACTACATCAAAAAAGATATAAAATCATTTATAAAATGGAAGTTTAAAATTAACGATATACCATTAAAAAAGCTAGAACCTAACTTTATAACAGAATTGGAGTATTACTATAAAACACAACAGAAGTTAAAGCAGATCACCATTAATAAAAAGATTCAACGCTTTAGAAAAATAATTAAAGTTGCTATAGCAGAAAACTGTTTAGATAAAGACCCATTTATACTATATAAAACTAAAACGGTGAGAACAGAAGTTGTGTTTTTGTCTCCAGAAGAGCTGAAAATATTAGAGAAATATATATTTATACAACCTAAACTACAATTTATTAAGGATTTGTTTGTGTTTTGTTGTTATACAGGGCTTCCATATAGAGAATTGATGAATTTAAAGCAATCTAATATTATTAAAGGATTTGATGGCAACTTGTGGATTAAAATGCAGCGAGAAAAAACATCTAAAGAACTGTCTATTCCATTATTACCAAAAGCGTTAGAGATTATAGAGTTACAAAGAAGTGATAAAGCATATGTTTTTCCTAGAATTAGCAATCAACGATATAATTCTTATTTAAAGGAAATTGCAGGTTTAGTTAATATAAATAAGAGGCTAACAACTCATATGGCTAGGAAAACCTTTGCAAGTACGGTATTGTTATATAATGATGTACCAATGGAGATAGTTAGTGAGCTGTTAGGACATTCTAGCATGAAGATAACACAGGATAGCTACGGTAAAGTTGTACAGAAAAAGGTTAGTTTAGAGATGAGTAGGTTAAATGGAAGAGGTTAGCTTGTTTTTATTATTAAAAATACGTGTTTTTTAAGTTTAGCACAATCAAAATCCTTTTTTCATTTAATTAATATAAATATTTTTGAAATCATTTTAAATTTATAATCATGAAATGGATTGATACTATAATATATAAAACATTAATTACACATAATTCTGTAAAAGTTAATTTTATTAATGGAGAACTTAAGATTGGTTTTTTTGAACCTGATGAAAATTTTGATAGCCTTAAATCAGAAGGAAAATTGAGGTTTGTAGAAAACTTAAAGGGAGTTACAATAATTAAAGCTAATGATATTAGTGAAATCAAGTAGTACAGAAGAAGCCAACGAAAATTAATTGATTAGTTTTTTTATGTAAGAATTGTTAAAATACTTACATTTACCATGTGATAGGTTATATCACATAACATAGGACATAAGAATTAAGTGTTTGCTTAAAAGTCTCCTTAATCAGGAATCCGCCAGATTTCAATAATTAACTATAGGAGCAGTAATAAGCAGATGCACACTCGATACGGGTGTGTCATCTCATTGCTGTTGGTATAGTTAAAGTTTCTGGCGGAACTTCTGATTAGCTGACATAAGGCATGAGAGGCACACCTTATTCTTTTTATAAACTTATAGTTGCCTCTACTAAATTAAAATCATTAAAAAATGAAAAAAATCATTTCATTATTAGTCTTAACTCTGATATTAACAGCTTGCAGTAGTTCTGACGAAACAAACAATCCAGATAATCCATCTACAGGAACTACGAAGTTTATAAAACAAATGGTTTCAAAAAAGTATCAACAGGAACATGGAGGGTATTTCCCAGATCAGTTTGTATATAATAATGATAGGTTGGTTAAAGCCTTAATTTATGGATGTTCTGGCATGTTGTATCAATTTAAATACGGTACTAATAATAAAATAGAAACATATTACCGTAAATCTGGATTTAATCCAGAAGATTTATTAATCGACATACCAAAAGAAGATTTTAATGTAGTTGGTTCTATAAAGTATGACAACCAAGATCGAGTAATTGAGCAAGAAGAAAGTAATGTTTCAATGGGTGTAAGGACTGTTTTAAAAATCAATATCGAATATGACCAAAATAACAGGATTTCTAAATTATTGGTTATAGAGTATGAAGGAGGACCCACAATATCACTTATAGTAGAAGAATTCGATGAAAATAACAACCCAATTAAAACGAATATTGGATCATATAATTATGATGATAAAGCAAACCCTCTTTATCCGCTATTTCAAAAATTTGGATTGTTTCATATAGAAACATGCAATTCTCTTGATGTGAAAGGGCTTTTCATGTCTTTAAATAACGTAAAAGAAGCTTATAATGAAGATAGTACTCAAATTTTTTCTGCAATCTATGAATATGATCAAGACGAATACCCCACAAAAGCTACGTACACAACTAAATATAGTTCAGATGTAGATATTTTTTCCTATAATTAAAAGTAGACGGAACTTATCTAAGCTCTCAAATTATGGTGCTGGTAATCTGCAACGTTATGGAGTAGCTTTTAACAATGAAACTGGTGTTTTTGATGGTTTTGATGGATATAAAGTGCGTTTTGGAAGGATAGCCATTTTACAGTTATTAGAAAATATAATTATTTGTGAAAAAGATGAAAACATGTGGTTAACATTGGTTGGGAAGGGAAAATCTATAATAACAGGGCTAGGAGGTTTTAATAAAAATGATATGATATCTCCAAAGCCAGGCAATAGTATGGACATCATATTGTCAATCTCCTTTAAAGAAGATGATTTGCCAGAAAGGATGGAAAAAGCATTCAGACACTTAGTTAAACTATACGGAGGTGAAATATAAAAACAAGGTTTCATATTATAATACCATAATCTTGCTTTAAACACGGAATTTATTTTAAAGCTTTATTTTTTATTTTAAATGAAGTATATGAAATCTTATGCTAGTATATTAACTCATAATGCAACATTCTGTTTAAAATGATAAAGTAGTTTAAAACAGTTGAAATGACTTTATATAATACTTAAATAACTTAGCTGTGTCTAAACTACCCTAGAAATGATATTTAGTCTTATAATTATCTATTTATCAACATTATATGTTTATTTCTTTTTTGTAAATAGATCAAAAAATAAGTAAAAAAAGCAACATTTTCATTATCTTTATGTACTGTTTTTGGTGGGACTTTTAAGTCGAAAATTTTGTTAAAAAGAGATTAAAATCTCGATATATAAAACCCTAATTAAGTGTTCCGCCAAAGTCAATAATTAGGATTTTTCTTTGCTTAAAACTTATCTGAAAAGTCTGTAAACAAACTTTATAAAGAGTTTTTAAATAATTTTAGAGTGTTGATACTCGTGAGTTTCGCCACTGTTATCTTTAAACAGGGCAGCCATTCTAAATAAAGCTGTAAAATTTGTTAGATAGACTTTTCTTTTTGGCTAAATACGTTGGGGGAAAGTTAAAGAAGCCTTACAAATACAGAGGGCAAGGTTGTACAAGGTGATACCTGTGGGGGTTAATAGACACTTTAATAAGTGACCAAAATTCACCAAATGCTAGTACTGGCACCTATTGTGTAGCTAGCTGTTTATGATGGAGCTTACACTGCAAGTGATAATCTAAATCTAAACATACTCCTGTCAACAAGGACTTTTTGTTGAATTTTTTACTGGGGGGAGTATGTTTAATCCAAAACATACCTGCAAGAGATAATACAAACCAACCAAAATATAAAACACAAAGTATAAGAGATAGAATATAATAGAAAATAAAGAGGAACAAGCATGAAAAATGGAAGGAGAAGAAAAAAAACTGAAATATTACAGCAAAGGAGACTGCTCTTTAATAAGGTCTGTAGTGAATTAGATCTTAAGGATTTTTTGGTGTCTGAAATAAAGAAATATGGAGGAGAACCTGAATCTGGTAATAATATTACAATTTTAGCAAGACAACATGCATATCTGATCAGACGTGAATTTAAAGGGAAAACTATAGATGAGAGGATTTGTAACCGCAGAAGAGCTTTGATATACTCTAAAGTTGAATTAAAAAGAACTATTAAAGATTTAGTAAAGTAATCTTATTCGATTTTAATAAAGTTAAGCTACTTATAACTATTTCTTATACTACTAAGAAGCAATTTATTTTTGTAGAGCTGTAAAAATTCGTGATACAAATCGAGCATTTACTCTCAGCTCATTTTACTGCTCTCAGTATACATTATCATTGCTTATGTAAAAACACAAATCTGAGTAGAATACACCAATCTGGTGTAAATAAACCAACAAGAAGTAACATAAAATTATCTTAGCTTAATTTTTGTTCCAAAACTTCTTAAAATATGCTTTCACTCTGGTAAAACAATAAACTATTTTTACGATTATATTATAAATTTTCCCATCTTCTGGAAAGTTACACCATATAATGGTTTGACACACGAGATAAGTTTAATAATGTGAACTTAAATTTCCAGAAGAAAAAATAAAACACTAAAAAAAATTTTTGGAAAATTTTTGGGGATTAGGTTTTATTAAAAAGTTTTTTGTCTGCAAAACTGATTAATAATTCCACACCAATCCCTGGGGTTGCATGGGCTGGGGTCATTCCCCCGCCCTTTTGTTAACCTAAAATTTTAAAAAATGATTTCAGTAGCAGACTACGCAAAAAGAACAACAAAACAAGGAGAAGATTTTTACGTGCTTATTTTACAAGGTGGTGTAGAGGTAGTAAAAAGCCAGAATACAGGCAAAATGTATTTTACAGCTAAGAAATGCTCAGTTCCAACGACTTTTGACGAAACTACATGTCAAAGTGTAATAGGATGCCAATTTCCAGGTACTATCAAGAAAGTTGCATGTGAACCTTATGAGTACCAACTCGAAGATGGTAAAAGAATTACATTAGAGCATACTTGGCAATATGTAGATAATACTGAGGAGATGGTTAAAGAGCATGTGGTTGAAGAAGCAGAGGTAATATAGTTTAGGTTATAACAGAGATTCTAAGTCTATTAGAGTTTCTGTTTTCCTTTTATATACAAAACCAATTGTTTTAGCTCCAATTAAAAATTAACAAATCAATATTTATCTATTTAACATGGCTAAAAAAGACAAACAACTAGATAAGCTTATGTATTGCAGCTCATCAAAACTAATGATTGTAACAGAAAAAAATAAGTTAAAAGAACTGTATTGTCCCTTTTATGTTAGAGCTAAATACAGTATTATGGGATTAAGAAAAGGTCAAAAAATAGGTGTAGAAGCTGTTAAAATAGATACTAACCATAAGATGGTATATGTTATAATGAACAGGACATTTTATTATCATCATTTTGAGATTGTCTTAAATTAATTAATCTTCCCTTCCTTCTGGAAACTAAACTTATTTCTTAGTAAACCAACTTAAAACATAATAACTCGTATAAGGTAAACCTGTAATTATATATAAGCTCATTTAAGATAACATAAAATAATTCATTCGTTTAAAACATATAATAATGCCTAGAATTGTAACTGAAATTAAAATATAACTTAACGGTATTAAAGCATGAACGTATTAAGGTTAAGGGAAGCAATTTGCTTATGAAATATTATTAAATAATTAGGATAATGATACAATTGAACTTTACGAAGAATTTAAAATGTTACTTCTTAATAAAGACAACGAAATATTAGGGATACATCTTTTTATCTAAAGGAAGTATATCAGGTACTTTAGTTGATTTAAAACTATTATTTGCTGTGGTGTTAAAATCTGCATCTTCAAGTATTATTCTGGCTCATAATCATCCGAGTAGTGATTTAAATCCAAGTGAGGCAGATAAAAGAATATTCAGTAAGATTAAAAAAGCTGCAATAACCGTATTAGATAATCTAATTGTTACAAAAAAAAGTATTATAGTTTTTCTGATGAAAACCTAACTTTAGAGTATTGATTTGGAAAAACTTTTTTTGAATTAAAAACTAGATATACTAATAGATAATATAAAAATATAAGAGGATTTGTTTTCGGATATTGATAAATTGTTGGAAGGTGTACCTCTCATATATTGAAAACAAAGTAATTTGTAAATCAGTTGGTTAGAGCATCTGACTGTTAATCAGAGGGTCCTTGGTTCGAGCCCAAGAGAAGGAGCAAAAAACCACTTAAGAAATTAAGTGGTTTTTTTATGAAATACACTTTTCTGACATTATTTATGGTTGTTGTATTGGTACATTTTATGATGATGAATTTTAAACCTGAGTTCGACGTAAGTTAATGAGGTTATTTTTTAAAATTATTGGAAATACATATTTAGTTTTTTCGGGCTTAGGGTAATTCTTGAGGTGTTTTAAAATTGTTAGCGGTTGGTTTTTTACTAATGTTGGTATTTATCTTTATATTCTAAAAATTTATCCATTCCCATATTTACTCCTCCACAAACAATTACTAAGATGTTTTCATTAGGTTTAATGGTGTTTTTTTTTGATTTTGCATATGAAATTGCAGCACCACAAGCAGGCTCAACAAGTGTATGATATTCATTGAAAAAATCTTTGCACGCATTAAAAGCAGTTTTGTCATTCATTACGTAAGTTTCAATTTCGAACTTTGAAGCATAGTCAAGTGTTTTTGCTACAACTTTTTTTGCTGCAAGACTTGTGGCAATTGTTTTTATAGTTTCCAATTCAATAATTTGTCTGGCTTCATGACTTTTTGCAAATGAAGCAGCTCCCTCCGTTTCTGCTGTAACAACTTTAACTTTTAACCAATCATTTCGTAATAAGCCCTCAAAAATTCCGCATAACAAACCTCCTCCACCAACTGCAACAACAATTTTGTCAGGTTCGTTCATTTGCAAAGCACATTCATCTATAATACTTGCATGTCCTTTCCATAAGAGAGGATGGTCAAATGGGGGTACATAAGGTACGTTTAATATTTTTGAATTTTGAATAGCATAATCATTTGATTCGTTCCAGTTTTTTCCATAAATTTCTATTTCAGAATCCAATAACTTGATTTTGGAAATCATATATTCAGATGTTGTTTCTGGAACAACTATTTTTAATGTAATTCCCATTTGTTTTGCTACATAAGCTAGTGAATAACCGGCGTTTCCTCCAGAGGATGCAATAACTTTTCTATGTCCTTGACTGTGTAATTCTTTTAGAATGGTATCCATTCCTCTAATTTTAAAAGAACCAGAAGGTTGAAAACATTCCATTTTATAATTCACATTTAAGCCAAACTGTTTACTTAATTCGTGAGATTTAAAAACAGGTGTTTTAATATAATTTTTTTTTTGTTCCATCATTAAAATTATTTGATCGTTTTTTATTAGTTTTTTGATACTAATGGTTTTACCTTGTACTTGCCGCTAACTAAAAAGAGTCATTTTATATGTGGTCTCACATTTTTTGTTTTCTGCATTTGCATTTAGCTTAAAACCTTTGTTATAGTTGTTTTACGCGATTTAGATTTAAGTTTAGATGTTTTTTGTAAAGGGGTAGTCATTTTGTCTAGCGTAGCCATGTTTTATTGCCAAATTATAAGTGTACTATCTCCACATCCAATATCTAATACCCGCTCATCCCCATTGAGGTTTATAGATGATATTATTTCTTTCCCTCATTCTTTTTGATTAGCAGAATTAGTTTCATATTCCTCTGCGTTCCAATTATAATTTTTGTTCATGTTTTTTTGGGGGCGTTTTTTTGTTTTATCGATTGTTTTTTTAGTATTCTACTAGTTCTATTTCAACTCCATTTGGGTCATAGAAGTAGATTCTTTCTCCAGGTTCATAATTTTCATCGATATGAATATTTACATTTAACTCCTTAAGCTTTTCTCTAAAAGGAATTAAACTTTCAACTTCAAATGCAAAATGATTTATTCCATTTATACCGTAGTTGGGTTGGTAGTTTCCTTGTTCTTCTGCTTCAAAAAATGACAGATATATTTCTCCAATTCCTAAGTGACAACATCTTACTTGACCAATTTCGGCAAATGCTGTTCCTTCCCATGTTTTTTTGAATCCAAATAATTGGTGGTAAAAATCATAACTTTTCTCAAGGTTTGATACAGTCATGTTGATATGTTCTATTCGTTTAATCATGATATTTCTTTTCTGTTGTACATTCGTTTGATAATTTATTCAATTAGCTGAAAGTCCTTTTTTTTAATTCTTTTCCGTTTATTATTTATAGATATTTGATGTTCTGCTATATGTATTTTAAACGCTTTATCTATGAAAACGAAATGTGTTTTCATCAATTTTTTGAATTTCAAGTTTTTTTAAATTTCCATTGACCCATGTTCTTCTTGCTTTTGCTGAAAAAAGTATTTCTTTGGTATAAAATTGAAATGGTGTTTCTTTTAATGCCTCAGTACTTTGTAAAAAATCATTACAGGCAATCTTTATATTTTTGTGATCATTTCTGTACATAAAATCTTTTGTGATAATCATCCAAAATATTGTCAGCGTTTCATGGTAACCAGATGAAATCGTGTTTTGCGTTCCAATAGCAAGATTATAGTTCTTAATTCTTGTTTTTATTAATTTTATAGCATCGTGAAAGTTGTAATTTAAATTATGCCACAAAGCAACTACTATATGTGCTTCATGTGTCCATTGAGTTTTAGGTAAAGTCTTATCAATAAATTTTTCAACTAAATTTTCAATTTCTTTTTTTGATAATTCTTCCACTGTAAGAAAATGTGTTATTAAACTCCATTTGAATTTCAAATAGGAGTTGTTTAATTTTGGGGTATGGTAAGAACTAAATTATGGTTTATTAATGTAACTTTCTAATACTTTTCCTTCGAATTTTTTATTAAATTTTGAACAATGTCAATGTTTAGAGTCTGTTCAAAACCGATTATATACATCTTAATTATTTTATTGTTTTCGGCGGTAAAATGAGTATCCCATTGTAAAATAGCTTGTTCCCCTTTATCTTCTAAGGTGTTAATACCTAATGATTGTTATATTTGGCTCTTCGGCTAAAGAGACAAGACCTTTGTTTTTGACCACGATAACTCATCAGTAATAAGGTTGCTGGTGCCATTAATAATTATTTTTTTAAAGTTAACTTGACACAAAAGTAAATAGAGTGAGAGACAACCCTATGTCAACTAGGTTGGACTAATTCAATCAAACGGAATTAAATCAGGTTCTAAAAATTCCCTTTTAGCTTGATCTGAATTGTAAATATCAAATCCGTAATGAGAATCCATTAATTCCTTGAAATTATATTTCAGTCTAGGAAATTCCAATATATAATCTTTCCACGCGAATCCTTTAGATTTGTTTTAAATAAAAACACACATAAGAATGATTATGATTATGTTGAAAAGAGGGGGGCGGGGGAGACTGATAACTCATAAAATTGTTATTAAGTTTGAGGGAATAAAAAAGAACGGAGTGAACTTGCACGCCTGTTAGTAAACAAGAACTATCTCACGTATTAGCCTCCGTTCTTTTAAATCGGTTACAAAGGACCAAATATTGAAAGCAAAGGTCTTTAAACAACAAAGACTCGTGACAAAGAAAATAATTAAATTATAATCCGTTTCATGACTATGATAACGCGTAGATATTTTTTCACTTTTGAAAGTATCATTAGTTCTTACTGACTTGCATTTTTGGTTTTGCAAAAAGTTTTTCAACTAGAGGAATTTTACGATTTTATATTAACATTTCAGTGTATTTGTTGAAAGAATCTCTAAAAAAGGAGTTTTATATAACATTATACAAAACTAGTAGTATCTATATGGTATACGAATTATGTCTGGAAAGTGTACGTTAATTTAATTTTATGACATAATTAATTAACCGTTCTAAAGATAATCTCATTATGAAACAAAAACTACTATTTACGTTAATTTTAATTACTTCAATAAAAGTAATTAATGCTCAGGCAATTCTATTCGAAGAAGATTTTGAAAGTTATGCATTAGAGACTGGAATCGTTGGACAAGATATACAATTTGTTACAATTGGAGGCTACCCAGCTGGTATTCCATTTACTATTGATGCATCAGATGTTAGTTTCAGTGATAGTTCTAGCGATTATATAAGAATTGATGTTAGTTCTGAAGAATTACAATTTCAAGACCTAGAAGGCGTAGGTAGCGTTACTTTTGATCCTATAGATATTTCTTCTCAAACGGGAGATGTTACCATTAATATAGGTAAAGTAGATTTTAATATTGATGGCTCCTGTGATTGTTCTTGGGGAACTGAAGACTTTATTGATATCTCTTATTCATTAGACGACGGCGCTACATTTATACAAATCCCGAATCATATGGGGAATGGAGATGCCGATCATACCTTTATTCCAGGAGCAGTACTAAATACAGATTATGATTTTGAGCTTTCAGAAGTCATTAACCCAGGAGCAGCTGGAACATTAATGATTAGATTAAGTGGCTTTAACGATAGTGGAGATGAAGAATTTGAATTTGATGATATTGATATTATAAGAAATGCAGTAAGTGTTTATAGCGAAGATTTTGCTGGTTATGATGGTATAAATGGCGCAGGCTTCGCAGGTGATGACATTGGCGTTAACGGATCGGGAATATTCGCAGCTATAAATTCTGGTGATTATCCTACCGTACCCTGGACATTGACTCTTGGTGATGATGAACAATTAGAAAATTCTGGAGATTTTATCAGAGTAGTAGACGAGGGGGGTAATAAAGTATTAGAATTCAACGATCTTGGCGATAATGACCCTGTAAATTTTGATACAGATGCTATTGATATTACTGGGCAATCTACTATTACTTTTGGTTTGGATATTAATTTTAGAGAAACCACTTATGAAGTTGAAGACTTTCTTGACGTATTCTATTCTTTAGATGGTGGTACTACATTTACTTTAGCTCAAGATGATGGTAATGGTCATACCTATAGTGAATCTACAATAGCTGGTTTTGGTAGTAATGAAGACCAAGAATTTGTTCAAACATTATCAGGATTAACAAGTACTAATTTTATTTTAAGAATTGTGGCAAGCAACGACAGCGGAAACGAAGATTATCAATTAGATAACATACAAGTTGTATCTGGCACAACACTTAGTACAAATGAAAATACATTAACTGGTGTTTCAATTTATCCCAATCCAGTAAAAGATGGCTTATTAAATATAAAACCTCAGAATAAAGGGAATACAGATATAACATTATATGATATATCTGGGAGAGAAGTTTATAAAACAGTATTACCATTAAGTCATGTTATTGATATCTCAAACATCCAATCTGGATTATATACTTTAACAGTAGTTCAAGATAACAAAACCTTAATAAAGAAAATAGTAAAGTAAAAACTTGCTAATTATATAAGTAGGGATACATATAAATATGTTTCTAAAGTAAGTTAGATAATTAAAATATGAATCAATTATGAAGGCAGGATTATCATCATAAAACCATGAAATTAAACCACATAGATTTATATTTACGCTGAATATTTTAATATTATAAAACCTAATACATGATGTTTAATAATACGTTAAAAACACTAGTTTTTATTTTTTTCGCCTTGTTATTTACTTTAAAAACAAGTGCTCAACAAAGAGGAAATGGTAACCTATCGGGGGTTGTTGTTGACGAATCTGGTATTCCACTTCCAGGAGCAGAAATTTATACTAAGATAAATAGTGGGTTTGTAGGAGCAACAAGCGATTTTGACGGAAAATTTATTGTCACTAATATTCCAGTAGGAAACCAAAATTTAGTTATAAAATATTTGGGATATAAAGAAAAAAGCATATCCATTACTGTAATCGAAAAAGCAACAACAGATATTGGTAAAATACCATTACAACCTGATGTTGAAAGTTTAGACGATGTTATTGTAAATGCAAGATCAAAAGGACAAGTAAGATCATTAAATATTCAAAAAAACTCTGATAATATTGTAAACGTTATTTCATTGGAACAGGCCAGTAAGTTTCCCGATTCTAATATTGGTGACGCATTAAAAAGAGTTTCAGGTATTTCGATACAAACAGACCAAGGTGAAGCCAGAAGTGTTAGTGTTCGTGGATTAGGTTCTGAGTCGACAACAGTATTGGTAAATGGCGATAGAATTTCAGCGACTTCTTTCAATTCCCGATCTGTTGAAGTTGATTTAATCCCAGCCGATGTTATTCAAAATATTGAAGTTACTAAGAGTGCTTCTGCAGATTTAGATGGGGAGGCAACAGGCGGAGTTGTTAATTTAATAACCAGAGCAGCATATAGTAAAGATCTTAAATTTAGTTTGAGATCAAATTACAGTATCACGCCCACTTGGGATAAAATAAACTACAATACAGCTATTGGTCTCTCAAAAAAGTTCCTTAATGAACGTTTAGGAGTCGCTTTTAATGGGTCGTCAGATAGTAGATCATTCCAATCTAATAATATAGAAATAGATTGGGATTTTGCAGATACTGGAGAAATTGATAATCCTAATGATGATACAAGATTTTTAAATGAATTAGAAGTAAGACGCTATTGGGTAAGAAGAGATAGAAAAAACTTAAATTTAGGCTTAGACTATGAGTTTTCTAAAAACTCATTAATTGGTTTAAAAACGTCTCTGTCTTTTAGAGATGATTTTGAAAACAGATACCGAACAAGGTATACTAGTATTGATTTTCCTCAAGAATTTACTCCAGATGGTATAGCCATCTCAGAAGGACTTGTTCGAACAGATACAAGAGGTGGAACCAGTGAAGGCAAACCTAATAATTATCGCTTAGATCGAAAAAATGTTTTTAATAACAAACTTTATGGAGAACATGTTATTGGATCTGTTGAAGCAGATTGGAGTTTGTCTTATTCTAAAGCCAAAAAAAGAAGAACAAGGCGGTCTATAGATTATCGTGTTGTAGAAGGAGAATCTACATTATTCATCGATGCACGAAACCCTAATCGCCCAAGGGTTACTTCAGATATTGAAAACTTTAATGACGATGCTGTTTTAGGAAGTATCTCTGAGACATTTCAGAACCTTGATGATGATGCTTTCAAAGGTAGTGTAACACTTAAAATCCCATTTAAAAATGGGTATTTAAAAACTGGTGCTAGATACCGAAGAAACGGACATTCAGAAGATAACAGAAATTTTGATATTGAACCAATAACAGGAAATATAAATGCGTTTAATGACATAGAGAAAGAAAACTATCATACGAATAGTAGTGAGTTAAGTAGCTATGAAACATTTGATTCTCCAAGTAGAGAGTTTGTAGGAAGCTTAGATATTAATAACCCATTATTGTTTACAACAACAGAAGATTTTGAGTATAATTTTAATAACAGTTACGATGTTGTAGAAAAACGTTCTGCTGCATATATTCAGGGCAAATATGAATTTTCTGAAAATTTCTCTGTGAGAGGTGGTTTTCGTTGGGAACTTACTCAAGGAGATTACAACGCTTATGTCTATAATGAAGTAGAAGATATTATTACCCCAAACAATGTTAATATAGAGTATGATAATCTGTTACCAAGTATAGATTTTAAGTATAAAATAAAATCCAATTTAATTGCGCGTTTAGCTTATGCAAAAACACTAAATAGACCTACTTACACAAGACTTTTACCAAGAGTCGGGTTTACTGGTGGAGATGCAGACGATATTACCGATAATACAGTTTTAAGATTAGGAAACCCCGATTTAAAACCTCGTATTTCCGATAATTTCGATTTTAGTTTAGAGCTTTATTTGAGAAAAGCTGGGCTTGTATCAGTAGGTATTTTTCATAAAGAACTTAACAATTTTATTGGGTCAGTTAGTTCATTTGAAACACTCATAGATGGAAGAGTGCTTGATATTAGACAATTCCAAAACCTTGGCACAGGCAAAATAACAGGTGTAGAATTGGTTTTTCAAAGAGGCTTGGATTTCCTGCCTTGGCATTTTAGAAATTTAAACTTTTATGGTAATGTTACCTTGTTGGATTCTGAATTATCAAACTTCACGACGAGTTTAAGTAATACAGTAAGTACAAATTTAAGAGGCAACGAAAAGAGGAATTTAGCAGACACAGCAGATTTTACTTATAATGTGTCTTTAAGTTACAAGGCTAAAAAGGTTGAAGTAACAGCTTCATACAACTCAACCTCCGAATTTATTGATAGCTATGGTATTATTGCGATACAAGATGAATATGAGGATAAAAAGTCGTTTTTAGACCTTAATGCCAGTTACAGTATAAACTCCAATTTAAATATTTTTTTAGAAGCAAAAAATCTAACCAATCAAGCCCTACGAGAATATGTTGGGGAAAGACAAATTTTACAAAGAGAAGAATATTATGGCGCTCAATATGTACTTGGATTTAATTACAAATTTTAAAATGAAAAAGAAAATACTTAATAGCCTCATAGTCTTGTTTTTTGTGAGCTCGATAGCTATAGCACAAACTACCGATGGCCCGTATTTGTTTTATAAGAACGATAGCATTAATACAATAAACATTGTTAATGTTGTACCTAAGGACTCTCTCAATAAAGATTTTGATATTCAGTTTAGACAAGTTCAAAATCTAAAAAAAAATGAAGTGCTATCTTTTACAGTTGTACCTTTTTCATCTAATGAAAAGGACTCCTTCAAAGTACAAACGCAAGCACAATTTGTAAAGCAAAAATCGATATATCCAGAGCCTAAAAAACTTGTTGCCATATCTGATATAGAAGGTAATTTTTATGCTTTTAAAAAAATATTGATTGGTGCTAAAATAATGAACAACAACTACGAATGGATTTTTGGAGAAGGTCATTTGGTATTTGTTGGCGATATTTTTGACAGAGGTAACAATGTAACACAGTGCTTATGGCTTATTTATGAATTAGAACGTCAAGCTGAGTTAAATGGAGGAAAAGTGCACTTCGTCATGGGAAATCATGAAAATATGAATTTAAGAGGTAGCACAAAATACGTTAAGGATAAGTATCTGGACCTTTCCAAAAAATTGAAATTGCCTTATAAAGAAATGTTTGGGAACAATACAGAATTAGGACAATGGTTAAGAACTAAAAACACAGTTGTGAAAATTGGATCAACCCTTTATGTTCATGCAGGTATAAGTATAGATATCATAAACGAAAAATACACTTTGGATGACATTAATAGTATTGCGAAAAAATATTATGGCAACCCTAATAGAAAAGAAATACGAGAATCTTCATTAGTATTTGACACCAAGAGGGGCCCATTATGGTACCGGGGGTATTTTAAAAATGATATAGGAAATAAAGGAATCTCAAAGATTCTTGAGCACTTTAATTCAGAAACCATTGTGGTAGGTCATACGGTACAAAATAAAATTAAAACGTTCTTTAAAAATAGAATCATTGCTATTGATTTAAAACATCCTAGAAACTCTAGAGATGGTGTAGTAAAGGTTTTATTGAAGGAGAATAATATTTTTTACATTGTTGATGAAAATAACAATCATGAAAAATTATTTTAATAATGATCATGAGGGTTCTTTAATTATTTTTTATCTTTAGTTCCTAACTCAATGTCATTCTAAATGATTAATTCTCTCTTTAAATTAATATTTAGCCTAACTTTCTTTACACTCTATTTAACCCTATGTCATACAAGCCAATTATATGCTCAAGAACAAAAAGATATTAAACAAAATATCATAAGTAAAGGAGATGAGTGGAGTTATCACGATGAAAATTATTTAGATAATAAAGATTGGATCGAACAACAATTTCTTCCAGTATCCGACTGGAAAACGGGTAAAGCACCGTTAGGTTATAGTATGGACGATTTAGGTACCATTATAGGCTTTGGGAAAGACTCTGTAAATAAAACGCTTACGTCTTATTATCATAAAACATTTTTCATAGAAAGGGCATCAGATTTTTATGCTTATAATCTAAATATAAGAAGAGATGATGGTGCTATTGTATACCTTAATGGTAAAGAAGTGTGGCGAACTAACATGCCTAATATTAATAAAATAGAGAATACAACAAAAGCAGCAGAAAGGGTAGAAGGAAGTAGTGAGCATGAATTTCATAATAAAGTTTTATTTCCAAATAATTTCTTAAATGGCATAAATATTATTGCAGTAGAAATTCATCAAATAAAAGGAAGGACATCAGATTGTGTTTTTGATTTAGAATTATCTGGAACCAATGATATAAGTTATTTAAAAGCGTTTTTATCCAATCAAGACAACCAAAATATAGAACTTAAAAATGAAATAAAAGACCTCAATTATAAAATTGAGATTGAAAAACAGGATAAAGAACTAAATAGCTTAAAAACAAGAAAAACTATAATAGATATCATACTTATTATTGCCATAGTAGTATTGCTAATTGGAGCTATATTTATAATATTATTAATTAAAGATAAAATTAAAGCTAAAGACAATATCCGAGATTTAAAAGAATCAGTCATGCTTAAAGAGAAAGAATTATTAAACCTGTCTTTAACTAATATTCAAAGTAAACAACAATTAGAACTCATACACGAAGATTTAAACGCAATCATAAAAAAGAATGAAACCCTTGATAATAAAAATGTGATATCTGGTTTAAAAACCTTAAACAAAATGATCGATCAGAATTTAAATCAAGAAGATGAGTGGTTAGAATTACAAAGACATTTTAATTTAGTGCACTCAGGTTTTTTTGATCGCTTAAACAAAGAATATCCTTCATTAGCACAGAGCGAACTAAGGCATTGTAGTTTGATAAAACTGCATCTTTCAACTAAAGAAATAGCAAAGTACCTTCATGTGAGTCCAAAATCTGTACAAGCTTCAAGATATAGGATAAAAAAGAAAATGCAGCTTGATGAATCTGAAGATTTAAAAAGCTATTTACTAAACTATTAAGCCACTAATGTACCGATACATAAAAGGTGTTTCTTATAGGTTTTAAAATAAAATTCTTTATATAATCCTGTTTTATTTACATAATTTTATAAGACGAGTAGCTTAATAGTACTAAAATAAAAACTGATAGGAGTTATATAACCCATATTGCAACCTTGTTATTTGCATTTAGTTCGACATTTGTAATTGACTCACTAAAAATCAATACAATATGAAAAGTAATAAAATACAATTAGGGTTTATAGCAATAGGAGTGTTCCTTTTTGCTTCAATTTTGTTTTCTTGTTCAGACGACAATAATGATTTTGTCCCAATACCTGTTATATTAGATTTTGCTCCCGATGCAATTACTCTAGGTGATACAATTAATCTGATAGGAGGCAATTTTAAGCAAAATATATCTGAAAATAAAGTAAGCTTTTCAAGTGCATTAAATGGAACGTCATATACTATAGACGCGGTTGCAGAAGTATTAGAAGCACAAGCTAATGTGCTAACAGTTATTGTTCCTATTGATGCAATATCTGGCCCTGTTACAGTAACAGCAGGCGGTAAAACAGGAACAAGTAATATATTAAATATAGACATTCCTAATTTAACTATAACATCTATAAACCCACCTGCAGCTAACAGAGGTGATACCGTAACAATCTCTGGTGTAGATTTTGGCGATACAATAGATGATAATACCATTTTATTTGGTACAGAAGCCGCAACTATTGTATCTGCTTCATCAACTGAAATAGAAGTTATTGTACCAGAAAATATTTCAGTTGGACCAATAACAGTAACATTAACCGTTGCAAGTATAAATCAAGAAACTACAGTAGACTTTGAAGTCACTGATATTGTTGCAGTAACTGTAACATCATATAATCCACCAGCAGAAAGCATAGGTGCAGAAATCACCATTTTTGGAACAAATTTCAGCGAAGTAATTTCAGAAAACCAAGTGTCTTTTAATGGTGTAGATGCCACTATTTCGGTCGCTACATCAAATGCGTTAACAGTTATTGTGCCTGATGGAGCTACAACTGGACCTATAAGTGTGACTGTTAATAGTGAAACCGCAACTGGTCCTGATTTTACAATTTTATTTGGTTTTACAGAGTTACTTACTATACCTGGCGTGGATTCTGGTGCAGATTTTACTAGAGTGTTTTGGGTAGATAATTCAGTTGTATACATCACTGGAGAAGATGGAATTTTAATAAAATCTACCGATGCTGGTGCAACTTGGACGTCGATAACGACACCATTAGCCGAAACTTTATGGGATTCTTTTTGGATTAATGAAATGACTGGTTGGATTGGGCAAAGAGATGGAACCATTCATTCTACAACAGATGGTGGAAATTCTTGGAATAGTTGGGTAGATGTAGGAGGCATAGCTAATGGAACATACATAGGAGCCCTGTCATTTGTTGATGCCAATACAGGTTGGGCTTCTGGAGATAATGGAATTATCTTAAAAACAACTGATGGAGGTGCTAATTGGTCTCTCCAAGCTGGTGGTCTTTATAACACTATAGATTTTGATAATATTTATTTTATGGATGCGAATAATGGATGGGCTGTTGGAGAACTTGGTACAGTTATAAGTACAACTGACGGTGGTAATACCTGGACCGACCAAACAATAACTGATTTGCAAACTGCTGGAATTGATTTAAAGAGAATTAGGTTCTCAGATAGTATGAACGGTTGGTTAACTGGAGAAGGGCTAACAATATACAAAACCACAGACGGAGGAGCTACTTGGAACTCAGCAGCAATTTCTGGCACTTATTCTGATGATTTAAATGATTTAGTAATCGTTAACGATCAATTAATAATTGCTGTAGGAGATGATGGCGGAATAGTTAGAAGTGTTGATGGTGGAGCATCTTTTACTGCTTCAGTATCTACTTTTACAGCTGAAAACTTTGATGGCGTTGGAGCTTCACCAGATGGGACAAAAGTTATTGCCGTTAGTGATTTGGCAACTATACTTAGGTAACACTATAAATCTACATGCTTATTAATAAGTGCTAAATCATTTTTTTGATACCCTGTAGTCCTCGTATACACTAGCGCTACGCCTTTGAAGAGTGCTGTGTCGAGTAAGCTATGAAAACTAATGGAAGCCACATTTTAGAGATAGAATGTGGCTTTTTAGTGGGTCTATTTTTAATCATGCACAAAAGTTGTATTTAAGCAAAAGTCTAGTTAATCTGAAGAAGAAGAATTCTATATTTTTGACACTTCTGTATTGGGCATTCAAGACTTTAATTGACCATAGAATAACTGTTTTTACTTCAATTAAAACAGTTTCGGAGTTTTAGAAAACATATTAAATGTTTTCTCTTTAAAGAATCAATGATACTAAGAAAAAAGAGGCTGTATGAAAAGTCAAGACAGCCTCTACAAGTAAAAATAGATTACTTTCTTTTATATTTTAATTCAAAACCAATCTTTTAGTTACAGAATAGTTACCAGAACTAAACTTTAAAAGATAAATGCCATTTGATAAAGATGATAAATCAAGGTTTTTATTATGAAAGCCTGAATTTTTATTTAATGAATTATGAAACACTTTTTGTCCTGTTATTGAGTAAATAGAAACTTGATTATTGGCAGCATCTAATTTATTTATATCATAAATTAAATTAATTTGTTTATCTGTTGAAGGGTTAGGATAAATTCCAAAAGACACAGCATCAGACACATCATCAATACTTAATGAAGCTGTTACATTTTCAAATTTGAATGTTAAATCTCCAGAGGTACTTCCTGAAAAATCTGTAAAATATAATCTGTAAATAGTACCATCTTCATATTTCACATAAAACGCTTGGGTTTGATCTACATCGTAATCAATGGTGTTAAAGGTTTTCCAATCGTGACCAATAGTATTGATTTCATCAGAATAGGTTAAACTTGGATTTGTTGGCATGCCAGAAGATTCTTCGTTTTGGGCAACAGAAACTTCATCACTGTGTAACACACCTGTAACTAGGTAGTATAAAGAACCATCGCCATGAATATCTGTAGTATATCTTGTGAATTTTAAATCCCAATTTCCTATTCCTGGTTCTACAACAACAGCTTGATTATTCTTTAATGAATAATAATTAAATTTATTGTTTGCGTTATCTGAATTCGGAATAATTACTGTAGTATCTGCGCTCCAGGTAGTCCCACTCCAACTAGAATATTTAAAAGTGTAACCATTAAAATAATCTTCACAAAAGAATTTAATGTAAGTTCCATCCAGATATTTTAAAACAAACACGACATCTCCAGTAATATGATGATCAGCAAAGCTATAATTACCCCAACCATAAGGATAAGCACCATCTGCCGAACCTGTATCGAAAGCGCCAGTATCCCAGCTAGTTTCATCATTTTGCAATTTGGTCCAGCCATTTCCATTTGTTACATCAACAGAATTCCAGTCAGCTGGGTCATTTGATACATCAAATACTTGAATTCCAGCACCACCATTAGCTCTTAACGAAAAAGACCTTGCGTCGGTTCTTAAAAAAGCAATATCCCAATCATTTCTTGAATACGTATTGGTAGCTCCATTACTTAATTTGTAAAATACATCATTAGCATAACCTGTGCCCATACTAATATTTGCTGTTGTTTCTTGTGCATAAACTATAGATACGGTTAGCATAAAAGCGATTAATAAATGTAATTTTGTTTTCATTGTATTTTGGATTAAAAAATTTATAAATAATTATTGTAAAAGTTTGTATTCAAATTCTGGATAACCGCGTTCACCATTATCATTTGTTATGGCTAAAAATTTTATTTTGTAAATATTTCCGTTTGGATCTTTAAGGATATAAAACCTGTCAGAAAATGTACTTCGGCTAAATACATCACGCCAATTGCTTCCAATTGTAGTTTGATCTAATGAGAAATTAGATGCGTTTACATTATCAAGAGAAAAATCATCATAATCAAAAGCACTTGTATCTACTTGATAGGTTTGCGTATTTGCTTTTCTGTTTTGGGTAACATAATCTGAAAAACCATAGCTCCCTGCGCCATCAATAAAATTGGTAAATACTGTAAAACTAATGTCCCATTTTTCTTTTTCTGGTTCTATATTTACCAGACTATTTGAGTTAAAACTGAAATGATTGAAATTATAATTAGTGTTTTTTGTAATGGTTTTTTCTTGATATGTAGTATCATCTAAATTGGCATATTGCAATACGTAATTGTCTCCATCTTTTAAGATTCTAATTTTTTTCCAACCTCTGTGATTTCCAGCAATAGCAGCACTACCTATAGTTGGTGTAGATGTACCAACTTCATACCCAAGATTTACAAGATATACTGGGTTTTCATTATCATTATCTGAAATTTCAGCAATAGCGGTTTCTAAAATATTGCCATTTGGGGCATCAATATAAGCAACATTATCAGGGTTAAAAGTTCCTACAGCTACCTCGGTTTTTAAACTTTCTACACTGGTTTCTGTAACCTCATTAATATTATAAACATCTAGAGCTTTAGTGGCCATGTAAATAGACCCATTTATAGCTACTCTAAAGTCATTACCATTGTAAAAGCCTAAATCCCAAGAGTCTCTTTTTGCAAATGATGTAGTTTGCATGCTTAAATCCACAAATACTTGATTGCCTTGATTTGGTCCACCAACTTCAACTTGAATACTAGTACCTCTTGCGGCAGATGAATTAATTAAAAAATTACTATAGCCTTGAATGTTAGAATTTATATAATCTATAGATGTAATACCAAATTCAATATTTGTAGTTTCAAATAAATTTGCGTTTAATTTTAGAAATGTAATAGCGTTTTGCAGTTCTCCATTTAAGATTGGAAGTGTAATTATATTACCTATAGCTTCTGGAACAGTTTTAAAATCTTGACCATAAATCGCATTTTCAGATTTTATTTGAATGGAAACCGAACCATTTTCTAATGCCATTTCAGAATAAACCAAATCAATTGAAGTCTCATTTTCAATATCCATTAAGTTTTTAGATAAACTTTCAAAAGCAACAACAAAAGGGTCGCTTATTAAAATTTCATCTTCACTACAAGAATTAAATAGTATTATAAATGCACTAAAAAGTATGATAGTATGTTTTATTTTCATCATTTATAAGTTTAAATTATAGGTCAGTTTTAAAAAATAAGACCTTCCGTAACCTAAAAGTAAATTGGTAGGAGGCCCATTATGAGCGCCGCCAGAAAAGGCAGTTGTATTAACAGAAGTAACATCCAATAAATTTCTTATGCCTATACTTGTTTCTATTCTTTTATCTAAGAATGTTTTTCTTAGAGTTAAATCAAACCAGCTAAAAGCATCTGTTACACCCCTTTGAAATTCTTGATTGCCTTCTTCATTTGTTTTTTGAACGAACTGTTGTTCTTTACCCACATGCTTAAAATTGAGAGCGAAAGTGGTATTCCAATTTGGGATGGTATAATTGATATTACTGTTTAGTTGGAAATTTAGAAGAAAGTCATCTTCAGAATTGGTTTCACTGTTTAATACTTTTGAAATACCAAGTAAGGATGCTCCTAATTGAAATCTAAATTGATTATACTGAAATGCATTTTCTGAAAACACTCCAAAAGATTTGTAAGTGTCAATATTATTATATTTATCCTCTCTAGGACTAATGTTTACAATAATGAGTTCAATACGGTTTTTTACATTAATATAAGAGCCACTTATTCTACTTTTTGCCTTTATCTTATCATTTGCTAAAGTGTATTTTTTCTTTAAATGAACAAATGCAGAAAAACCTTGTTCTGGATTTAGATTTGGATTTCCTTGAACATTATGATTTATATCAACTAATCTGCTGTAAAGCTCATTGTAATTTGGCGTTCTATTTGCAGAACCTACAACACCTTTTAATTGCCAATTGTTCTTTAAATTGAATTTAGAACTTAATGAAAATGCATACTGATTTTCAAACAGGTTAGTGAAAGACACACGAACCCCTGGTCTTAATGATAGTTTATCTGATATTGTGATTTCTGATGAAGCAAATACATCATAACTATCTAAACGTTGTTTTACTGTATTTTCATCATCAGGACTTACAGTAATTGCCAATGGCGAACCAAAACCACTTTCGTTTGTAAGCTCATAACCCGCTTGAAGATTAAATTTATTAGTATAAATTAAATTGCTAAATGTTCCTCTGGATAAAAAAGCACGTCTTGATAAATATTCAGATTCTTCAATATTTGTTTTTTCGTCTTTTCTTATGCGATAGGTATAGGTTTCTAAATCTTTAGTTTGTTCTTGATATGAGGCAGAGACATTATAACGAACTTGCACACCTAAATATCCTGTGGCGTTTAAATGATGTATGAACCTGTTGTTTTTAAATAGTCTATCTGAGCCCAAAGGGTCGTTAGTGTCGGTCGATGAATTATGGTTTAAATCAACAATAGTATCGTATCTATTAATGCGCTCGTTTAAATAATCGAATTTGTAAAATACATTATGCTTGCCTTTTTTGTGGTTCAATAAAATTTTTATGTTTTGTTGGGCTTTTGGCAACCATACATGCCCCCGTAAACCATCATCTATATCATAAACTTTGCCTTGTTTATTATCCCAAAAACCTGCAAAATCGTTCCTTAAATACGAGACCGTTCCATAAATTTCATTGGTAAAATTATGCCCTACTTTAAGAGATTGTATGTGTCTGCCTTTATCAAACCATTCATATTCAGTACCCACAGTTTCTTCTTGTACAAAGGCATTTATTTGTGTTTTATATTTAGAAGATTTTTTAGTGATGATGTTTATAACCCCTGATATGGCATTGGCTCCATACTGTACACCCATGGCACCTTCAATAATTTCAATTTGTTGTACATCATCAAGGTTTATAAGTGTTAAATCAACATTATTGCCTACACCTTCTTCATTAATAACTGGAATATTATCAATCAGTATTTTAAAGTATTGCGCATCTAAACCAAAAAGACTCACACCAGACTTGCCAGTAGAAGTATTTGGTGTAATATTTATGTTGAGACTTTGATTTAAAAGGTCGGCTAAGTTATTTACGGCACGGTTTTCAATTTCTTTTCTATTAATAACTTTTACTTCAAAAACAGATTTATTTACAGATTGCAGGTTGTATTGACCTGTAATAATCACTTGTTCAAGCCTTTCAACGGTTAAAGAATCTTTAGTAGTTTCTTGAGAAAATATCAGGCAAGAAAAAAGAATTGAAAAATAAATGAAGAAATAGTTTTTATTTAGAATCATTCTTAATTAAATTTGCTACAAATATATATCTTATTTTAATTCAGTCTAAATAAGAACAGATAAATTTTAAACAACTAAATATAAAACTCTAAAAATGAAACGATTAACTATTTTATTACTGTTGATTTTAACATTTTCAATACATGGAAATGCTCAAAACAAGAAAAAAAAAGATGCAAAAGCCATTAAAAAAATGTGTGGATGCTACGAGGTGACCTTTAATTTTGCAGAAACTTTTAATTACAGCAAAGACTCTCTTTATAAGCCATCTATAACAAAAACAGATAAAGGTTTGGAGTGGGCACAGTTGGTTGAGGACGATAAAAATAAAGTTTCTATACAACACATTCTTCAAGTAGGAAATCCGTCTAAGCCACACATTGTAAAGCATTGGAGACAGGATTGGCTTTATGAGAATACTAATTTTTACATGTTTAATGGCAACAACAAATGGAAATATGTTTCTAAGCCCAAACCTGAAGTTAAAGGGCAATGGACTCAAAAAGTATATCAGGTTGACGACAGTCCAAGATATGAAGGCACTGCAACTTGGGTGCATGTAGATGGTAAAAGTTATTGGGAAAATATAACCGATGCCCCTTTACCAAGACGTGAATATACTAAACGAAGCGATTACAATATAACTGTTAGAGGAAATCGCCATGAGATTACTAATAATGGTTGGGTACACGATCAAGATAATGCTAAAGTGATTCGAGAGGAAGGAAAGCCAGATGTAATCTTAGCAAAAGAAAAGGGTTATAATACTTATGTAAAAGTAGATGATAGTAAATGTGAAGTTGCAGCAAATTGGTGGAAAGAACATCAAGAAAAATGGGCTTTAGTTCGTGCCAAATGGTCTGAGGTTTATAACAGAAATAAAAACTTGACATTAGAACCTAAGGTTGAAAACAAACAACTTTATAAATATCTGTTTTCTGATGATTACAAGAAAGCTGATGACATCAATAAAGTTATAGAATCTTTTGTAATTAAATAGATTCCAAAAAGTAATCAATCAAATTTTAGAAATGAAAAACATATGAAAACAATTAAATTTCTTGCAATATACCTCCTGTTTGTAACTGTTTTACAAGCACAAACAGAAAATATTTTTTGGAATAGAGATTTCTGGAAAACAAATCCAACAGTAGCCTCCATAGAACAAAAAATATTAGAAGGTAATAACGCTACAACATTAAATCCTTACGGGTTTGATGCTGTTGTGTATGCCATTTTAGCTAAAACACCTAATGAGGTTATAAAGTATTTACTTTCTAAAAAAGGGAACGATGTTAATAAATTAACGCACGACAAACGAACCTATATATTTTGGGCTGCATATAAAGGTAATTTTGAGTTAATGACATATTTAATATCTAAAAATGCCAGAATGGATTTAAAAGATTCACATCATTTTTCTGTTTTAACATTCGCAGCGGTTGCAGGTATAACGAACCTAGATATTTATGATTTGTGTATTGAAAATGGGATAGACATTACTACTGATAAAAATGAAGATGGCGCTAATGCCTTGTTACTATTAATACCTCACCTTAAAAATTTTGAAATAGTTGACTATTTTACGAAAAAAGGGTTGGGTATAGATAGCCAGGATAAAGATGGTAATGGAGTATTCAATTATACGGCTAAAGCAGGAAATAAAGCCATGCTTGAAAAAATAATAGAAAAAGGGACGCCTTATAATAAGCTAAATAACAATGGGGGCAATGCCATGTTGTTAGCAACCCGAGGTTCGAGAAGCGGGTATAATTCACTAGCGTTTTTTAAATATCTGGAAAGTTTGAGAGTTACTCCTAATATTACAAATAAAGATGGTGTTACACCACTTCATAATCTGGCTTATGGAAATAAAGACTTAGGCACATTCAATTACTTTTTAAGTAAGGGGGTTGATGCAAATCAGGTTGACAAAAAAGGAAATACAGCACTCATTAATGCATCTGGTAGAAATTCATTAGAAATCATTACAAAACTTGCTTTAAACACAAAAAATGTTAGTCATGTCAATAACAACGGACAGTCTGCTTTAACAAAAGCTATAAGTAATTCCCCAAAAATCGTTAGCTTTTTGATTAAAAAAGGAGCAGACGTCCATGTTGTTGATACCAAAGGAAATAATCTTGTTTACTACCTAATTAAATCTTTTAGTGAGGAAAATCAAGAAGCATTCAACCAAAAAATAAAAGCGTTATCGAGAAACGGTCTTAATATTAAAACGGTTCAAAAAGACGGAAGTACTTTATTTCACTTGGCTGTAAATACAAATAATTTAGAATTGCTAAAATATGTAAACACGCTAGGGGTTGATGTAAATGCTAAAAATAATGATGGTTTAACAGCTTTACATTTAGAAGCTATGAAGGCTAAGCATTCTAAAACTTTAAAATATTTACTAGCTATAGGTGCTAATAAAGACATTAAAACTGATTTTGATGAGTCTGTTTATGATCTAGCTAAAGAAAACGAATTGCTACGCAAAAACAATATAGATATCAATTTTCTAAAATAATATGATGAGAAATACATTAGCTTTTAAAATGGCTCCTATGCTAGCGGTAAGCATATTTGTTTTATTTGGATTTGTAAATGAACCTGTAAATACATCATCCTATAAATGCATGATTCAAATGACTAACTATTCGGGGGAAGGTGCTTACATAAGCATTTCACTATTAAACCCAAACGGGGACTATGAAAAAACTTTATACGTACAAGGTGATGATGATGAGTGGTATTTTGATATTACTGAATGGTGGAAATTTCAAGGAAAAGTACGAACCAATATTGATGCTATAACGGGTGCAACAATAGGTGGTGGCGGGCGAGCCATAAGTATAATTCAAATAGATGATAACAAAATAGATAAAGGCTACAAAATCCGTTTTGAATCGGCAGTCGAAGATCAAGAGTATTACAAAGATGATGTTGAGTTCGAATTGACCTCAGAATCTGTAAAAAGTAAAGTAGAAGGACATGGTTTTATACGTTATGTACGTATGATGCCGCAATAAACCCTCAATATAATGACCATTTCTATATGGAGATATAGCCATCTTACATTGGCTATATTTTCTTCAATATTCATATTATTAGCTGCCTTAACAGGTGCTGTTTTAGCGTTTGAACCTATTTCAAATAAGCTACAACCTTATGCTGTAAAAAATGCTAATACGCTTTCACTTTCTAAAACCATAGAAAATCTAAAAGCGGAGTATGATGAGGTGATAAGTATAGAAACAGATAAAAATGATTTTGTGGTAGCTTCGGTTTTTACAAATGAAGGGAAAAGCGATACTTTTTATATAAATCCGTTTACCGCTAAAAAAATAGGAGATATTATTGAAAAAGCACCCGTTTTTAAGTTTGCTACCAATTTACATAGATCGTTATTTTTAAAGTCTACAGGGCGAGTTATTGTTGGTTTTGTATCCTTTTTACTCTTTTTAATGGGAATTACAGGTGTGCTTTTAATTATAAAACGACAAGGAGGAGTAAAACAATTTTTTTCAAAAATAATTAAAGAAGACTTTAAACAGTATTACCATATAATTATAGGAAGATATACTTTAATTCCTATTGTTATTGTGACCTTCTCAGGGGTTTATTTATCCTTAGAAAGATTCTCATTAATACCATCTGAAAAAAGATCACATGTTTTAATTGAAGAATTTGGAGCTGACATTCCTAAAACAAAGATTCAGGATTTTACTCTTTTTAAAACACTTACTTTAAATGACATTCGGCGTGTTGAATTTCCTTTTTCTGATGCTATGGAAGATCATTTTGTTTTAAAGTTACATGATAAAGAGTTATTCGTAAATCAATATAATGGAAATATAGTAAGTGAAAAAAAACAAGGTTTGGTTGCTTTGGCTTCAAGTTGGAGTATGGTATTACATACAGGCCAAGGTACCATAATGTGGTCTGTTGTTTTACTATTAACCTGTATTGCTATCTTATTTTTTATGTATTCGGGGTTTGCAATGACACTAAATAGGAGAAATAATAGCATAAAAATTAAAAACAAGTTTAATAAAGATACTGCTGAATATATTATTCTAGTTGGCTCGGAAACAGGAAGCACCTTTGGTTTTGCGAAAACACTGTACAAAGCACTAATGGCACAAGGTAAATCGGTTTTTGTTTCAGAATTAAATAAGTATTCGAGTTATAAAAAAGCAGAGCACCTGGTTGTATTTACATCTACGTATGGTGATGGCGAAGCACCTGCAAATGCAAAGAATTTTAAAAAATTGATTGATCATATTCCTCAACAAAATACACTTCAATATTCTGTTGTTGGCTTTGGCTCTTTAGCTTATAAAGGGTTTTGTAACTATGCCATTGTAGTTGATTCTTTGTTACAATTGCATCAAAAATTTATTCCAAATTTATCGCTTCATAAAATAAATAATCAATCTTTTAATGTTTTTAGTGATTGGGTTGCCTCATGGAGTAAAAGCAAAGGATTAGATCTAAAAATTGAAAAACATATAAACACAGCTAACACTGAAAACTCAAAATTATTTAGAGTGGTTCGTAGATCTGTAATTAATTCTGATAATTCTTTTTTACTTGAATTGGAACCTACCCAAAAATTAAAATTCACCTCAGGAGACCTGCTTAGTGTTTATCCAAAAAATGAGCAAATAGAACGCCTATACTCTATTGGTAAGGTAAATAAGAACATTGTTTTAAGTATTAAGAAACATCTGTTCGGAATATGCTCAAATTATTTTAGTGAACTTAAAGAAAACGATATGGTATTAGCAAATATAAAGCCGAATAAAGAATTTCATTTTCCTACTTCAGCAAAAGAGGTTGTAATGATATCCAACGGAACAGGAATTGCTCCGTTTTTAGGAATGATTAACAATAAAAATCCTGAGCCTGTAAAGTCATATTTATTTTGGGGAGGACGCACAAAAGATTCTTATAAAATGTATTCAGAACAAATTGATAAAGCTTTTTATAACAAAAAACTATCGGGGCTTTACATTAGTTTTTCAAATGAAGAAAGTCAAAAAAAATATGTTCAAAATTCAATTATGGAGAAGAGCGATCTAATATCTCGCGTATTAACAAATAAAGGCGTTATTATGATTTGCGGCTCAATAGCTATGCAAAATGGTGTTTTGGAAATATTAAAAAATATTTCAGCATCTAAATTAAATAGACCTTTAAACTTGAGTCAGATTAAAACAGATTGTTACTAAATAGTGTCTGGTTGGAAACACAGCACTATTAAATATGTTTCTTTTCGCACTCTTTTTATTTGTTTTTAATTGACTAACGCTAAGGCATCAACTTATAAAAAGTAACTAAAAATGATATCAAAAATAATTCAAATTATAAAAATAGTCTGTTTACATCCAGACACTAAATAGAAAACGTATGTGTAATAGTATAAAAACTATATCAAAAGTAAAAAGTGGCGAGTTGGCTATATGTTGTGAGTGTTATATGTATCATCTTGAATTCAATAATATATACCTTGAATTAAACCAACGAGAATTTGAACAATTTAGATCCTACATTCTAGATATTGAGATGGACTATTGGGAGCATAAATATGCGGATGCAAAAGTTAAAAGAAAAATACCCATCCCGTCTATGCAACAAAATTTGGTTTTAATGTTTAAACGAGAAGAAATAAAAGAATTACAAACACTTTTTACAAAGACGGCAGATGTCTTTACAACTTTGTTAAACACAAAAGATATTGACTATGCTTTAATTTTAAACTAATTATTATGAAAGATATCAGCATTATTTGCTACAATGATTTCGGTATAACTTTTAGATGGAAAAGGTGTGCTGTAGAAGATTTTAATAAAGTTCAATTAGTGTTTGAGAATATAAGATTATTTCTAAAACAAAACGAGCTAATTCAATTTTCAAAGAATGTTGAATTAGCATTAGAAAGAGCAGACCCAAGTAAAAATAACAAAGCGTATGATCCTTTAGAATTGTTTCTTTTAGAAGGCCCTAATCCGCAAGTGAGTTTTGCAATTAGTTACGTAGAATTAGAAAAAATGCAAGATTTAGTTTGTAACACTTTATTTCAATTAGGGTTGGATAGATTTTTGGGAAAACAAAAAATAAGCTATAATTAAATATTTTCCTTTTATTAATCTCAAAGGAGTTAAAACTATGCGTATTGCTTTCAGTTTCTAAAAACTTTTGACACGAATTTTATAGGAATTCATTTTTACAAATGTTTATTAGTCCAGACTTATTGTGGGTTTATTTAGAATGAATAGCTTCCTTTGCTGCTTCAACAGTGTTTTTAGAATTACCAATAAAAATCTGATTCCCATTTATTATAACAGGTCTGCTTAAAAAAGTGTAGTGTTCCAGTATATAATTCTTAAAGTCGCGCTCTTCTAATGATTGGTTTTTTAAATCCATTTCTTTGTAAAGCTTAGAACGTTTACTAAAAAGTGACTCATAACTCCCCGAGAGCTCTTTCATCTGTTCCAATTGCTTCACTGTTATTTCCTCTGTCTTAATATTTTGTAAAACAAATTCAGAAGGCAGATTTAAATCTTTTAAAATTCTAATACAAGTACTACAAGTTTTTAAATAATATACTTTTTTCATGTGTTTGTATTTGTTCTTTAGCTGTTAAATGTAAGATCCATATAGATATGCCTTTGTGTGATAATATCTTAAATTATGGATCGTTTTATTTTCTAAAATTATTTTCAGCAAAATAAAAAGAATTATATCATTTAAAACTATATTTATCCAAAAAATAAACGGCATGACATTTATATTCGAAGTATTATCCAATACAAGAAATTCTCTTAAAAATATTATAGAGAAAACAAGTTTAGAAGATTTAAATAAAATACCAGAAACATTTAACAATAATATTATTTGGAATATCGGTCATATTATAGTGAGTGAGCAACTTTTAGTTTATAAACTCTCAGGGTTACCAACTATGCTATCTAATGAAATGATTGATAAATATATAAAAAACAGTAAGCCAGAAGGTTCAGTAACAGAAGAAGAGGTTAATGAAATAAAGGAGTTATTGTTTGCCACTATAGAAAAAACAGAAGCAGATTATAAAAATAAAATCTTTAAAAGTTATAATGAATATACTGTTTCTACAACTGGTAATACTTTAACCAATGTAGATGATGCATTGCAATTTGCGTTTTTTCACGAAGGATTACATATTGGATATATTTTAGCGCTTTTAAAAGCTATTAAAATATAAAAGCGAGCTAACGGCTTCAAAAGGGATTGTAAACTCAATAATGTCTGTGGCATATGGTGCTATTTCATAAGTGTTGTAAAGTAAAATAACACCCACTTCATTGTAAGCTATATTAGCTGGTAATTTGAAGGTGGCAATATCTAATACAGCGTCTTTGTTTTTTACAGCTTCATCAAAATGAATTTTAGCTACTTTTTTAAAGCCTTTAAGGTCTTTAAATAACTTATTATTAGGGATTAGATTCCCTGTTTCAGTTTCAAAATTTAAGAAAGAAATATTTAATGTTCCGTGTGCACCACCTGTATTAACATAGGATGTAATGGCAATACTTATAATGTCTGGTGATTGATATATAACCTCTCCATCAATTTGTGCTTCCCATTGTTCTAAAGTTTTAGGAAAGTCAGTTTTAAATGTTTGAAATTCATTATTAAATAAAGTAATACTTTCTTCAATAGATTTTGAAGTGATACCATCTGAATCTCCAATGTGTAATGACGCTATTATATTTTTTGTTATTATTGAGTTTATTTGCTTAGTAACGTTTTCGTTACCACTAGCATTCTGAATGTTTACTTCAACAAGCTTGTTGTTGCTAGTTGAAACATTGATTTCTGAAAATGACAGTTGTACTTCATCTTTACAAGCCATAAAAATGAAAAGGGAACATATAATTAAAAGGTGTTTATGGTGTAACATATACTAGAGATAACAATCAGCATTAAAGATAATTATAGCATTTGAATACACCGAATTAAAACTTACCTTTGTGTTAAATTTTTTAAAAATGAAATTTAACACAAAGGTAATCCACGGAGGTCAAGAACATGATGCAGCTTATGGTGCGGTAATGCCTCCAATTTATCAAACGTCTACGTATGCTCAAACAACTCCAGGAGGGCATAAGGGCTATGAATATTCCAGAACACATAATCCAACTCGGAATGCTTTAGAAAATGCTCTTGCGAGTATCGAAAATGGAGAATATGGACTGGCTTTTGGTTCGGGATTGGCTGCTATTGATGCTATTATTAAGCTTTTGAAGCCTGGTGATGAGGTTATCTCTACAAACGATCTATACGGAGGTTCTTTTCGACTGTTTACAAAGATTTTTCAAGATTTTGGAATAAAGTTTCATTTCATAGGTATGCAAAATGCTTCGAATATTGAAACCTATATAAATACAAACACTAAGCTAATCTGGGTTGAAACACCAACCAATCCAATGATGAATATTATTGACGTTAAAGCTGTTTCTGCCATTTCAAAAAAGCATAAAATTTTGCTAGCAGTAGATAATACATTTGCTACACCATATTTACAACAACCTTTAGATTTAGGTGCAGATATTGTAATGCATTCTGCCACTAAATATTTGGGAGGTCATAGCGATGTTGTTATGGGTGCTTTAATAGTTAAGGATAAAGAACTGGCAGATAAACTATACTTTGTACAAAATGCTAGTGGTGCTGTTTGCGGGCCTCAGGACAGCTTTTTAGTGTTAAGAGGAATAAAAACATTGCATATTAGAATGCAACGCCATTGCGAAAATGGTAAAGCAGTTGCTGAGTTTTTAGCAAATCACCCAAAAATTGAAAATGTATATTGGCCTGGTTTTGAAAATCACCCTAATCATGATATTGCTAAATCTCAAATGAAAGATTTTGGTGGTATGATCTCTTTTACTACCAAAGGAAATAACATGAAAGAATCGATTAGAATTGTTGAAAATTTGAAAATTTTCACTTTAGCAGAATCTTTAGGAGGTGTAGAATCGCTTTCGGGGCATCCAGCAAGTATGACACATGCAAGTATACCAAAAGAAGAAAGAGAAAAAACTGGTGTTGTAGATTCTTTGATTAGATTAAGTGTGGGAATAGAGGATGTTGATGATTTAATTGCTGACCTGGAGCAAGCTTTAAAATAAACTACTTTATTTGTCGTCCACGCTTATTGCGTGGCAGAAAAACTCAATTTAGAGAAATTTGCAAAGCGCTTTTAAAATTGTAAGCTGAACAAATCTTTGTTTTAGTGTGTGAGATGTATTGCTTTGAGGTTTAACTTTTATTAATCTAAATAGAAAATATAACCAACATTAAGCCATAATAGCCAATCGCTGCTTTTGTTAAAATCCAATTGATGATTAAGACCGTCAACCCAATCATTAAAATAGTATTGAAATCTTAAATCAAGCATTAAATCTGAAATTTTAGTAAGCTTGTACCTTACACCTACACTAGAAACTAAAGACCATGTGCTACCTGGAGAGGCGTCTACCGACCCAGGATCCCATTCAGAATAAAAATTACTAGGCTCAAGAACATTTCCAGTTAAAAGGGGATCAGGGTTTTCGTAAGTGGTGCTAACTTCTGGAGTAAAAGCTGTATAATGAATTCCTAAACTTCCAAAAGGAGCGAATCTATAGCCAAAAGATTGAAAAGAACGAATGCTAAAAGGATAGAATTCAAGTTGTGTACCTATGTCTAAATTTTGAGAAACACCTTTATGACCTCTTAATTGATCTGCATTTACACTTGTTTTACTAGGATCAACAAACTCTCCAAAATGTTCAAGCTTGGTTTTATTCCAAGATATTTCATTTCTTAATTTAAAATGATCATTAAAAAAAGTATCAGTAGTATAGCAGTTACAATCTGATCTATAAGAGAAGTTTATATAATGAACAACTCCTATTCCAAATCCAGAATTCCCAAGATTAGTTTTTGTATCCTTTCGACTTCCAAAATCTGATCTAAATTGTATAGGGCCAGTAATAACGCCAATTTCATGAGAAAAACCTAGTTGAGCACTGACTGTTTGAAAGATAAGAAACATGCAAAAAGCAGAAACCAAATGTTTTATGTTAAGCATAGCAATGTTTTTGTTTTTTTTGAGGCATTATCGACAACAAATATAGAAAAACTCGTTAAACAAACAAATATTATCGTTAAACAAACAAAAATTAATAGATTCTTCCAGCTAAATTGAAATAAAACAAATTAATAGAGAACTAATATAGAAAAACCTGTTAAACAAACAAATATTATCGTCAAACAAACAAAAATTAATGGATTTTTCCAACTAAATTGAAATAAAACAAACTTAATAGATAATTAAATATTCCTAGAAACATGTTGGAATTATTTATTGCGAATTTCAAAAAAAAACAATGTAATTTTTAAAGATAACGTATATTTGCATCCTGAAACACCTATTTAATAAATAATAATACAATTTTGTGTGTATGAAAAGTAATATTGAATCATTTTTAGACTTAGTAAAAGAAAGAAATGGTCATGAACCAGAATTTTTACAAGCTGTAGAAGAAGTTGCAGAAACTGTTATCCCATATATTATTAAGAATGATATATATTATGGTAAAAATATTCTTTTAAGAATGGTTGAGCCAGAACGTGTTATAACATTTAGGGTTTGTTGGGTTGATGATAAAGGAGAAATACGAGTTAATAGAGGGTATAGAATTCAAATGAATTCTGCTATAGGGCCTTATAAAGGAGGATTACGTTTTCACCCGACTGTTAACATGAGTATTTTAAAGTTCTTAGCATTTGAACAAGTGTTTAAAAATAGTCTTACAACTTTACCAATGGGTGGAGGAAAAGGAGGAAGCGATTTTGACCCTAAAGGAAAGAGTGACAACGAAATTATGCGTTTTTGCCATGCCTTTATGAGTGAGCTATTTAGGCATATTGGACCTAATACAGATGTGCCAGCAGGAGATATTGGTGTTGGAGCAAGAGAAATAGGTTTTTTGTTCGGGATGTATAAGAAATTAAGAAACGAGTTTACTGGTGTTTTAACAGGTAAAGGTATGTCTTGGGGTGGTTCGTTAATTAGGCCAGAAGCAACGGGTTATGGTACTGTTTATTTCGCACAAAAAATGCTAGAGACTAAAGGAGACAGCTTTAAAGGAAAAGATGTTGTAATCTCTGGATCTGGAAATGTTGCGCAATATGCAGCAGAGAAAGTTATACAATTAGGAGGTAAAGTTTTAACACTTTCTGATTCTTCAGGTTATATCTATGATGCACAAGGCATAGATATTGGAAAATTAACTTTTGTAATGCAATTAAAAAATGAAAGACGAGGTAGGATAAGTGAGTATTTAGAAACATATCCTAATGCAAAATTCGTTAAAGGAAAAACACCTTGGGAAGTTAAATGTGATATAGCATTACCATGCGCAACCCAAAATGAACTTAAAGAAAACGATGCGAATACGCTTTTAAATAATGGCTGTATCTGTGTAAGTGAAGGTGCCAATATGCCTTCAACTAAAGAAGCAATAACTGCATTTCACAAAGCTAAAATATTATTTGCTCCAGGAAAAGCATCCAATGCAGGTGGTGTAGCTACATCTGGATTAGAAATGACTCAAAACTCATTAAGGTTTAATTGGACTAGAGATGAGGTCGATTTAAAACTGAAAGATATTATGTCTAATATCCATGATGCTTGTATAGAATATGGAAAAAATGAAGATGGATACATAGATTATGTTAAGGGAGCTAATATTGCTGGATTTGTAAAAGTAGCAGATGCTATGTTGGCACAAGGTGTTGTGTAATAAATCTATTTATAATATTATATTTTAAGAGGCTGTCTAAAAAGTGATGAGCTTTGTTATCCAGAATAAAGAAGATGCTTCATGCATTCTGAAAGACACTTTTTAGACAGCCTCTTTTTTGTGTAAATCAACCAAACATTGCTGTTTTTTGCAAACGATTATAGTCTAAGAAACAGTATTTAATAAGCTAAAACATCTTTTATTTTACCGTCTTCTTGATATTCCGTATCTGTATTGATTTGCCATAAGTCTACCTGACTATTATTCGTAATCTTATTGGCAGCTAATAGTCCCATCAAAATAGAATGGTCTTGATTATTATATTTAAAAGCACCATAACGACCTATTGGAAAAAGGTTTTTTATATTTTTTAAAAAATCTATAGTTGTATTTAGATTTTCCTGATACCCAGTTTCATATACGGGGTAGCATTTAGGGACTTTAATAATTTTAGAATTAATAATTTTAATTTCTTTAGAAATCAGATTGATATGAGAAAGTTCTTTTTTAGCTAAATCAATCGTTAAATTGTCGGTTTGAGTCCAAAGATCATCTTTTTCAAAACACCAATATTCTAATGCTAAAATTGTAGTATCCTTTTTTTTAGTAAGACTTGGGCACCAATTTCTAAAATTTGTAATTCTTCCAAGCTTTACTTCAGGAGAATGAATATATAGCCAATTATCATCGAACAGGTTTTTTTTATCAATTTCAAAATAAACTAAAACGGTATTTCTAAAATAAAGAGAATCAATTGCTTTACTAACCTTTAAAGGTGTATTCTTAATCCCTTTCACTAAATAGGTTAAAGGCATAGTAGATACAATGTGATCGGCTTTAATAATTGAACCATTATTTAATTCTACACCATGAGCATGATTATTGATATCATCAATTAAAATTCGTTGTACTGGAGTTTTAAGAAAAATTTCTCCATTTTGTTTTTTGATAGCTTCAGCAGCCTTTTCATATAATGTTCCCGTGCCGTTTTTGGGATATGCAAATTGATCAACTAATGTTTTGTGCTTATTACTTCTATTATTAAATAATGCAGAGATTACAGCTTGAATTAAGGACAACGTTTTAATTCTTTGGGCTGCCCAATCTGCATCAATTTGGGTGCATTTTATTCCCCAAAGTTTTTCGCTGTAGTTTTTAAAAAAAATAGTATAAAGTTTTTCCCCAAATCGGTTACTTATCCATTCTTCCAGATTTTTCGGATTTTTTATTGGATTAATTATTTGAATTAAGTAGTCCCAAAGAATTTGAAAAATGGTGATCAACGATAAGTTTTTCATAACATTACCAAACTTTAGTGGGTATTGAAAATACTTACCGTCATAAAAAATGCGAGTTTGCCTATTTACTAAAGTGAAATCATCTTTTACTAGCTCTTTAAAAAAAGAATTAACCTCTTTTTGTTTTGAAAAGAAACGATGGGGACCTAAATCTACTCTTTGTCCCCATAAGTCAAAACTTCTAGACATACCGCCTATTTGGTCGCTTGCTTCAAAAACAAGTACTTCTATTCCTCTTTTGCTTAACTCGTATGCACAACTAAGTCCTGCAGGTCCAGCTCCAATAACTATGACTTTTTTCATTTAATCTAAAAATTCTCCGACCCTTGGGTCGAGGTTTCCAATTTACCTCTCTCCAAAGGAGAGGTCAGAACTGCCTTTTTTTGCAGTGCTGGGTGTGGCAAAATCAAACTAACTACCCTTGCCTCGACCAGCTTGTATCCAACAAAGGCAGGGAGAGTTAGTTTCAAGATTTTTTTATTAGCTTTATCTTTATTGAGATAATAAAAATTATCAATATACAACATATATTCATTGTCAATTTAAGTAGGATAGTATTGTGGTCTTTTAAATTTAATCAAAGGCTTTTTCGTTGTATAGCCTATGGTAGAAAACAATAAGTATATAGGTAATAATGGAACTAGAAATCTTGAAGTTCCTATTATTCCTGTTAGAGCTGCGAAATAAATTATAATAAACAGCATAAACCAGCATAAACTAGATGTTGTTTTATAGTGCTTGATCCAAAACAATACAAATCCTATTATTTTAAACATATTAAATAATAATATTAAGGGAAGAAGAATAATGATAATTAGAGGCTGTTCTTTAAAATACTGGTAAGCACCTTTAATACCATCCCTATTTAGATGTTTTAAAAATCCGACTTTATGAGGGTTTTCAAATTCAAAGAAATTGTAAATATCAAATCTTCCAGGATCAAGAAACATTTTAATACTTCCTTTTAAATGAGCTATTGAATAGCTTAAAAAATCTTTTTTTATGTATTTTAATGATAAATTCCTGATCTCATTTTGCTGATCAACATAAGTGTGTTTTTTTTGGGCTTGATTTGAAATTGTAGAGTCTATTTTATGAGCATGATTTTCACCATATTTGCTCATATTAAAATAGTACAAATTGTACCCTTTTATGTTTATATTTTGAATACTAGAAAAATCAGAACTTCCCGTTCTTTGGTAGTTCCAATTCATATAAAGAGCACATGCGATTATGGGTAATAAAGAGAACATGTATGCGCGATTTATATACTTTGTAAACCAAATGCATAAAACAATATTAGGTATTACGAATAAATAAAAAACAGGTTTTGTTAAGAATAATAAGATGACTATAACTTGGAAATATAAAAGATGAGATAGTTTCTTTTTTGTAATAATCTGATGAAAAAAATAAAACAAAATAACTATTAAAAACTGAAATAGTATTTCACTCATTATATAGTTGGAATAAATAAATTGGCTTATTGAAGTCGTTAAGAAAACTATTAGAATTTTTTGATTTATCTTATTGTAATAACTTTCAAATAGTTTTATGCACAAAAAAATACTTATAACGGATAGGATGTTTTGTGCGATTAGAATTGTAATCTTTGAGTTTAATAAGAAGGAAAAAAATAGAATAAAAATACTATAAAAAGGAGGTCTTTTAGTATAATGTTCTAGATCTATGGTTGATGCATTAATATCTGCAGAATAAAATTCAAAATAGTTTTTTATGTTTTCTGCTAAACTGTAATACTCATAAGAATCTACTAAGAAAAAATTGCCTAATGACAGTTTAATGATAAAAAATAAACAGTGTATCGATGAAATAATTATTAATAATTTAATCTTAGAGCTATGTAATGTCAAACTATGTTTTAAATTAGATTAAAATTTTTTTCAATATAATGTAAAATTAGAGCATTAATATATATTATTTTGAGAATTTATCGTTAGATATAAATATATTTGAATTATAAAAATGCTTATGATTAAACGAGTCATCTTATCTATAGTATTATTAATTCCATTATCTCAATTTGCTCAAGATTTTTCTGGACTTTGGGAGGGACATTTTTCATATAACAATATAAAGGAGGTCGTAAAAGGAAATAATAAGATTTATGCTGCTTCAGGGAGTGCTGTTTTCATTTTAGATACGCAGACAAACGAAATGGAAGAACTTACCACCGTTAATGGGTTGTCTGGAGAAACAATTTCAACTATTAAATATAGTGAAGACTATGAACTTTTGATTATTGGTTACGAAAATGGGTTGCTTGAAGTTGCTTTCGATAATGATGAAGATATTTTAACTATAGTAGACATTGTTGATAAAACAACAATAGCTCCGACAGAGAGAAAAATAAATCATTTTAATGTTTTAGAGAATATTGTTTACATTTCAACAAACTACGGGATCTCGGTTTTTGATCTAGAAAGATTAGAGTTTGGAGATACCTACTTTATTGGTAATGGAGGAAGCCAAATTCAAGTGAACCAAACCGCCATTTTTGATGATTATATTTATGCTGCTTGTCAGGATGGAGGCGGGATTAGGAAGGCTCTAGCATCTAGTTCAAGCCTTATAGACTATCAAAATTGGCAAGTAGTTACTTCAGGGGATTTTTTGGCAGTCGAAGCTTTGGACAATAAATTATATGTTTTAGGAACAAATAGAAGAATCTATGAAGCTGTAAACGATGTTTTAAATGAATTGTTTTTATATAGCGATGCTCCAATTAAAATTATTGCTGTAAACGAAAATTTAGTTGTTACAACAAAAAATAATGTGTTTGTATACAATAATAACTTTAATTTAATTTCTAAGGCTGAAGTAAGCTCACTATTTGATACAGAATTTACTTCGGCAAGCATAGATTCAGAATATACTTATGTCGGAACAAAGGATTTCGGTATATTAAAAACCTCACTAATAAATCCATTAGATTACCAAGAACTACACCCTCAAGGACCACTTCTAAATACTCCTTTTTCCATTCAAGCAAGTCCAGATAATCTTTGGGTTACCTATGGAGACCACGATTTGTTTTATAATCCGTATCCATTGAATAATTTAGGCTTTAGTCATTTAAACTCCGAAGGCTGGATAAATACTACTTATAATGAAGCTTTAGAAGCTAAATGTTTAAATACTATAACAATAAACCCGTTTAATACGAGTCAAGTATTTATAAGCTCATTCTTTAGTGGTTTGTTAGAATTAAATGAAGATACTCCCCTAATTTTGCATAACGAAACAAATAGTGGTTTAGAGTCTTTAATTGTACCAGGAAGACCCAATTATGTTGATATACGTGTTGGTCCTTCAGCTTTTGATAATAATGGTTTATTATGGACAGTAACAAGCCTGGTGGATAAACCGCTTAAATCGTTTAATCCTTCAAATAATGAATGGGAGTCTTTTGATTTTACTAGTGTTATACCAGATATAAATTTAGGCTTTGGCGATATAGCAATTGAAGACAATGGTGTAATATGGATAGCAAGTTATAAGTATGGGCTTATTGGATTTAATAAAAACTCAGGAAGTCCATTATTAAAAAGCATTAAAGAAGAAGAACAAAACATACCATCAGTTTATGTAACGACATTAGCATTAGACAATCGAAATCAATTGTGGATAGGTACTTTTAGAGGATTACGTGTGTTGTATAATACGTCAACCTTTTTCGATAATGATGTTAGTGTAGAAGACATTATTATTGAAGAAGATGGCATAGCAAAAGAATTATTATTTCAGCAGCATATAACAGATATTAAGGTAGATGGTTCAAATAATAAGTGGATTGGGACTTCAGATTCAGGATTGTTTTATTTCTCCTCAGACGGACAGGAAACAATATTTCATTTCACTAAAGATAATTCACCATTACCTTCAAATAGTATTACAGATGTTTCGTTAGATAGTGCTAATGGTATTGTTTATATTGCGACAAGCAAAGGTTTGGTGTCCTTTCGTTCAGGAGGCTCTAGTTCACTTGAAAATTTAGAAAGCGCTCATGTGTATCCAAACCCAGTAAGACCAAAATTTAATGTCGTAGATGAGAAAGTTAAGATTAAAGACATCTCAGAAAATGTAAATATTAAAATAACAGATATTGAAGGGAATTTGGTAGCCGAAGCTCAATCTAATACCAATCAAAGATATGGCGGATATAACCTCGAAATAGATGGAGGAACCGCTTATTGGAATGGAAAAAATATGAGAAATAATGTTGTTGCTTCAGGGGTTTATTTAATCATGCTTTCCGATTTAGATTCGTTTGAAACTAAAGTTTTAAAATTAATGGTTGTTAGATAATGCTAATTACAACAAACGCCATCGTTTTATCTAAATTAAAATATAGAGATAACGACTTAATAGTTAGGTGTTATACGCAACAATTAGGTGTGGTTAGCTTCTTGTTAAGAGGCGTTTTGAAAAGTAAAAAAGGAAACTCTAAAGTAGCTTATTTTCAGTTGCTTTCGCAGTTGCAATTAGTTGTTGTATATAAGAATAATAGATCATTGCAAGCTATAAAGGAAACGAAGTTGAACACGATCTATACAAGTCTACATTCAAATATTTTAAAGAGTTCTATCGTTATGTTTCTATCTGAAGTATTATCGAATACATTAAAAGAAGAAGAAAAAAATGAAACACTTTATAGTTATATAGAAACGACGCTATTGTGGCTTGATACACATTCTGAATATTCAAACTTTCATTTGTTATTTTTACTTAATTTAAGTCGGTATTTAGGATTTTATCCAGACACAGAAAATATAGATTACCCTTTTTTTAATTTAAGAGAAGGTAAATTTGAAATAAAATCGCAGGGTAGATATACGATCTCCAGAGAAAATTTAACACTTTTAAAAAAGCTATTAGGCACAACATTTGATGAGCTTTCTGTTGTGGAAATTAATGCCACGCAAAGACAATCATTTTTAAGTATGATATTGCTATATTTTGAATTACATTTGGGTAGTTTTAAAACGCCAAAATCGTTGCAGATATTTAATCAAGTTTTTAATTAATCGCATGAAATTTTTTTATACTATTTTCTTCCTTTTACTTGTTTCTTTATCTTCTCAAGGTCAAAACATTAAGGTTTTTAGTGAACATACAAAAGAACCCATTTTTGGGGTCGCTATTTATAATGTAGACAAATCTGAAAGTGTTGTTACCAATTTTAGAGGTGAAGCAGATATAAGTAACTTTACGGATACAGAAATAATTTATTTTAAACATTTATCACACGTTTTAAAAAAAATAACGAAACTTCAGTTAGGAAATTCAAATAGATTGTATTTAAATTCCAACACGCAAGGGTTAGAAGAAATTGTTATTTCAGCTTCAAAGTTCGAACAAAATAAAAAAGACATTCCGCAAAGAATAGTTAGTATAAATGGTGCTAGTATTCATTTTTCAAATCCGCAAACAAGCGCCGATCTGTTAGAGAATACAGGAAAAGTATTCATTCAAAAAAGTCAACTTGGTGGAGGAAGCCCTATGATTAGAGGATTTTCTACTAACAGATTGTTAATTACTGTTGATGGTGTAAGAATGAATAATGCTATTTTTAGAGGTGGAAATTTGCAAAATGTTATTGCTATAGATCCGTTTTCTGTTCAAAACACAGAAGTTACTTTGGGTTCTGGTTCTGTAATCTATGGGAGTGATGCTATTGGTGGGGTTATGAGTTTTTATACCCAGGAACCTAAATTGTCTTACTCAGACTCATTATTATTTACATCGAATATTATAACAAGGTATTCATCGGCTAGTAATGAAAAAACAGGCCATTTCGATTTTAATTTGGGATATAAAAAGTGGGCGTTTGTAACGAATGGTAGTTATACCAATTTTGGAGATTTAAAAATGGGTAAAAACGGACCAAGTGACTATTTAAGGACAGAATTTGTTTCGATAACTAATGCAGGAGATGTTATCACAGAAAATGAAGATCCTTTGGTTCAAAGATTTTCTGGATACGATCAATTAAATATGATGCAAAAGGTACGTTATGAACCTCATGAAAATCTAATTTTTGATTTAGGACTTTACTATACTAAAACATCAGATATCCCTAGATACGACCGTTTAATAAGATATAGAGATGATACGTTGCTTTCTGCGGAATGGAATTATGGTCCCCAAGAATGGTTTATGTCTAACCTGCAGGTTACTAAACTAAGTAGTAATTCTAATTTGTACGATAAAATTAAAACAACTTTAGCATATCAAAATTTTAAAGAAAGTAGGATAACTAGAGATTTTCAATCTACTGCAAGAAGTATTAGGGAGGAAGCAGTAGATGCCTATTCCTTTAATTTAGATTTGGAAAAGAGGTTGACTTCCAGAACACAGTTTTTTTACGGACTAGAATATATTTATAACAAAGTGATGTCGCATGGAAGAGAAGAAGATATATCTAGCAATATAAGCACACCATCAGTTTCGAGATATCCAAACGGATCTAGTTGGCAATCGGCAGCGATATATTCTAGTATTAAATACAAACCAAACTCTAAGTTTGTTTTTCAATCTGGTTTGCGTTATAATCTTGTTGTTTCTAAGGCCGATTTTAAAGAAAATAATGTCTTTTTAAATTTACCTTTTGAGACGTCTGAAAACAATGCAGGAGCACTTACAGGAACAGCAGGGATAAGATGGTCGCCAAATAATACCATACAATGGAAGTTTAATGCGTCTACGGCTTTTAGAGCTCCTAATATTGATGATATTGGTAAGGTATTCGATTCCGAACCAGGCTCGGTTGTCGTTCCTAACGATAATCTTAGACATGAGTATGCCTATGGAGGTGAATTAGGAGTAAAACTAGATTTTGATAAAAAGGTGGTGTTAGATATGAGTACGTATTATACGTATTTAGACAATGCTTTAGTGCGTAGAGATTATAATTTAAATGGTGAGACAGAGATTATTTATGATGGTGAGTTAAGTAATGTGCAAGCTATTCAAAATGCATCAAAAGCCTGGATCTATGGTTTTGAAGTTGGTTTAAAAGCAGCAATTACGAATCAAATTTATTTGACTTCTCAATATAGTGTCCTTGGAGGAACAGAAGAAGAAGATGACATAGAAGTGCCTATTCGTCATGTGGCACCTAATTTTGGAAACACGCATTTGGTTTGGACATCTAAAGATTTAAAATTGGATATGTTCGCAAATTATAATAATGAACTTTCTTTTAACCAATTAGCGCCTTCTGAAGCAGAGAAAGACTATATCTATGCACTTGATGCTAATGGAGATCCGTATAGTCCTTCTTGGTATACACTTAATTTTAGAACACAATATCAAATAAGTAATTCAACCTCATTGACTGCCAGTTTAGAAAATATTACAGATCAACGCTATAAAACATATTCTTCTGGAATTGCAGCAGCAGGAAGGAACTTTATTTTGTCTTTAAAATATAGTTTGTAAAATTACTTTTTAATCGCTTTTTTAGTAATAATGGCACCGTTAGATAATGCTACTTTAGCAATGTAAATAGCACTATTAAAATTAGAAAGACTATAAGTTTCAGAATTACTAGTGCCTTTTAAACTATAAATCTGTCTTCCTAATAAATCAAAGATGTCTACCGTTTTTATGGTTAGATTATTTGATGCGTTAAACTGGACACGATTCTTACCAAGATCAACAATTTCAAGTGATTTAGAATCTAAAGTATTCGTTTCAGTAGATAAGGCGTTGGCGTTAAATACAATTTCAAAACGACTATTAAACTCACCAACTTCTGATGTAAAACTGTAATCTGATGCAGATAAATCATGTAATTTATTTAATAAATTATCCTTTAAATAAATAGGGTTATTAGTTAGAAAATCACCTTGAAAATCTGCAATAGATAATTTGTATAAAGTAGCGATATCAATACTTGTTTTAAAACCGAGTTTAATAGTTTCATCACTATCTAGACTATTTATTGCTTTTCCTTGTACAACAAAAGGTTTAGTTGAATTTTCAATTTTTGAATATAAAATAGCAGCTTCATTTGATAAAAGCTTAGGAGCATCATATTTTAAGCCATCATTTTCATTGGTTGCACCAGGAACATAACCAATTAGGATTTGGTTAAATACACCATTATCAGAGGTTAAATTAATCCATAATTTATTGGCAATTGATGAAGCGTTCTTTTTTGAATTGGAGTTCTTAAAAAACTGAGTATTACTTGTAGCATCTGCCATACGCATGGCATTTGTAAAAGTAGCATTTCCAGAGGATAGACTTGCTATAAAGAAGCCTTGTCCAGAAGGGATGTATTGAGTTGGGGTAAAGGTACTAGCTCCTGCAGTTCCACCGGTACCTACAACATATGTAGCATAATCATTGCTACTGAAATTTATATTTTGATTTCCAGGGTTTGCAGCATCTGGAGGTGAAGCTTGAGACCAAAAATAAGCAGTGCCATCAATAACGGTAGAATTTGCTGCTTGAAAAGCAATAAAATCTACAGCAGAAGGATAAGGGTTTCCAATTAAGTTCCAACTACCTGTAATGTTGGATCCATTATACGAAATACTTGTTATGATATCTCCAGTATTAAAAGGGCCTGTAAAACTTGCATTATCAGAACCAGGATACAAACCTAATCGACCAGAAGCAGCAGTGTAACCAACACCAGGACTCATAACATCACCTCCTAAGGCATAAGTCCAACCACCACCATTATCATCAACACCATCACCATTAAAGTCTTCATAATTTGAAGCATCAAACCAAAAGCGTCTATCACCATCTACATTTGGAAAAGCGTCAGCGATGGTTTCTCCAGAAACAGGAGAACTCCAATAAGTATAGTAATACCAATTTTGTTTAGTGGCAGTTGTTTTATTTACAAAAGCAGTACCAGAAGGATTTACTGTAAATGTCCCACCACTATCATTTTGTACAAAACTACCTTGGGTTTGTACTGATAGAGTCCCGTCTACTATTACATCGTTTTCAATTTCAATAAAGCCAGTATTTGCAACGTCTAAAATAAAACCAGTATTAACAGTTAAGCTACAAGCACTAAAGCTTGTTATATTATTTACACTATAGTTGCCATTTATTATAGCTGGCATTGTAATGTCTGGTGCACCGTTATCCCAAGCAGAACCATTCCAAGTTGTTGTTGTTCCTGCACACGTAGGAAGAACAACAGTTCCGTTAAAAGTAAAACTATTGATGCTAAAAGTATTGTTAGCGTCACCTGCTCCCCAAGCATAGAACCTAAATGTAATGGCAGAGGTAATATTTTGGTAGGCCGTGTCAGATAAATCTATAGTGGCTCCATTAAATAATGGTGTTCCAATATCAGAAGTGTATCCGTCAATACTAGATCTAAAGGCAAAATTAGATATGCTTGTATTACTTCTTTGAGAAGTATAAACAAAATTAGAAAAGTCAATTTCATATCCAGAGTTAGGAGTAATTGTAAATTCAAAATATGCCGTAAGATCAATTGAGCCTGAATTCCAACTACGGGCATTATATCTATTACTAGCATTATTGCCAGAAATTCCAGCACCTCGACTTATTCCCGAAACGGTAATATTCGCATCAATTGTTTGTCCTGTTGTATACGGGTTGTTAGTGTTGGGATTTGTTCCTGTAATTGGGTTTGTGAAAATGCTTTGCCCATACCCAAAAGTAACCACACAAAAACATGCAATTAAAAAAGTAAGGGATTTTAATGGAGTAATTTTTTTCATGGTGTTAAGTGCTAAAATCTAAGATTTGGTTTTTATAAATTTTTATTCTTATTGTTAATGTATCTATTGTTATTTTTGAAAACTATGCAGTCATCAAAAAAAACATATACGGTACAAGATGCTACTAGAAAACTAGAGCATTATTGTGCGTATCAAGAACGTTGTCATCAAGAAGTTCGAAAAAAGCTAGAAGGAATGCACATGATACCTGAGGCTATCGATGTGATCATGGTTCACCTTTTGGAACATAACTTTCTTAATGAAGCACGTTTTGCCAAAACATTTGTAAGCGGTAAGTTTAGAATCAAGAATTGGGGGCGACGTCGTTTAACTTATGAACTTAAGAAAAAAGACGTGGTCAAAGTTAATATAAATCAGGCACTTAGAGAAATAGGAAATGAGGAGTATATCGAGGTTTTCAATGATTTAGCCGAAAAAAAAATGAATTCAATTAAAGAAACAGACAAGTTTAAGAAAAGAAAAAAATTAATCGCCTATTTATTATATAAAGGATGGGAATCACATTTAGTGTATGAAAAGGCTAATGAGATTATACCATAATATAGCTGTTTTGTGTGTTCTTGCAATAGTTTGTTCCTTATTTTCAATCAATCTATTTTGACTAAGCTGTATCTTGGGTTTATCCTGAGGTCGAAGGGGTGATGTCGTTAAGGGTTTTTAGCACCCCAATTCCCAATTGTTTGTTCGAGCCTTTCGGTTACGTTCAAGACAGGCTAAAGTCGAGAACTCTTTATTTTTTAGAATGGTGAGTTCTCGACTGCGCTACCATTGATGGTTTTTATAAATAATTAATTTTTAGTTGTTTGTCATCCAGAGCACAGCGAAGAATCTTTATCATTAATCTCTAAAGATTCTTCAGTCGTAAGCTTCGATTATATCTTCAAACAAAATATATTTTGTTTTCGATAGCCTTCTGAGTGACACCTCAATTACGTCATTTCATCCGCTAGTTAAAATTTTTAATACAGATCTCGAACAGACATAAATTTCCTTAATGACATAGCCCGTAAGGGGTAAGATGGTCTCAAATGAACATGTAGTTAAAGCTATGTGCTTTTAGAGTATTTAGCTTTCAGCTTCTAAAAATTTTTGACACAAATTCACAAGAATTCAGTGTTACCAGGATTATTATTTTATGTTGGGTATATCACGAAGCCGACTTTCAGTCTGCCAAAGCGTACGCACGGATTTCCAGTCCAAATAGGAGTGGTTTATTTAAAAAAGTAAAATTATTTTAAAGTTTTAGCTTTTGTTTTAGCAGCTTCATTACGCTCAATAGTATGTTCTGGTCGTGTCCATTTTGGTTTTTCACCTAATGCTTCATATTGAGAGTTATTTGCTTCCACAGTTTGAGGTTGTTCCTTTTTAGTAAACGGTTTTTGTGGGTTCATACCTAGTAATTCAAACATTTTCATGTCTTCATTTACATCAGGATTAGGAGTCGTTAATAACTTGTCTCCAGCAAAAATAGAATTAGCGCCAGCAAAGAAGCACATAGCTTGTCCTTCTTGAGACATTTGGGTTCTACCTGCACTTAAGCGTACTTGTGTTTCTGGCATAACAATACGTGTGGTAGCAACCATACGAATCATGTCCCAGATTTCAACTGGTTTCTCGTCTTCTAAAGGAGTGCCTTCAACCGCGACTAAGGCATTTATTGGCGTAGATTCTGGTTGCGGATTTAGTGTTGACAGTGCTACTAGCATACCAGCACGATCTTCTACGTTTTCTCCCATACCAATTATACCACCACTACAAACTGTAATACTGGTTTTGCGTACATTATCAATGGTATCTAATCTATCTTGATATCCGCGTGTTGATATAACTTCTTTATAATATTCTTCAGATGAATCTAAATTATGATTGTAGGCATATAAACCAGCTTCTGCTAAACGTTGCGCTTGATTTTTAGTAATCATTCCAAGCGTACAGCATACTTCCATGTCTAGTTTGTTAATGGTACGTACCATTTCTAAAACTTCATCAAACTCTTCACCATCTTTTACATTACGCCATGCGGCACCCATACATACACGGGAGCTTCCTGTAGATTTAGCACGTAAAGCTTGTGCTTTTACCTGCTGTACAGACATTAAGTCATTCCCTTCAATATCTGTATGGTAACGAGCTGCTTGCGGGCAATAGCCGCAATCTTCTGAGCACCCCCCTGTTTTTATAGACAACAAAGTTGATACTTGTACAACATTTGGGTCATGATGCAAACGGTGAATGGTTGCTGCTTCGTAAAGCAATTCCATTAAAGGTTTGTTGTAGATCTCTATAATTTCTTCTTTGGTCCAGTTGTGTCTTATCTCACTCATAAATCAAGTTGATTTTCAATATCAAAAATACTAATTAAATAGGATATACTTTCAATATTTTCTAATTAATATGTCTAATTCTGAGGGCTATTTTTTTATAAAATTAATAATTCTGTATTACTCAAAAAGAACGGATCATAATTTGAAACAATAGCGTTCTGAATTTTTTTGAAATGACTATACGTAACGTGGGGCATTGAAAAATAAGCATATAAAGAATTTGGAGGAAGAATTAAAAACTAAGGCAAAATAAAAAACCTGCTAATAGTTTCTATTAACAGGTTTTAATAATGGTGTTATTAAAGATTATTATTCAGCATCTTTTGTACCTTCAATAGTTTTATCTGTAACGTTACTATTTTCTACATTTTTTCCTTTTAAATATTCGGGTAGTTCCATACCAGCCATATTAAACATATCTTGTAAAGGTGGCACAGATTTATACATACCAGATAGGAAATTTGCGGTAGACGATTTCCCATCTTTACCACTTCCTCCATTTTCCCAAACAGTTATTTTATCAATTTTAATATTTTTAATGGCTTCGGCTTGTGTTTTAACTAATTCTGGTAATTTATCTGCGATTAATAATAATACCGCATCTTTAGAATTATTACCAGCAGCTTTTACAATTTGGTCTAAACCAGCAGCCTGTTTGGTTAATACTTCATATAAACCTTGAGCTTCGGCTTGTGCTTTAAATAAAATCCCATCAGCTTCTCCTTTAGCACGTCTTCTTATCTGTTCAGCTTCAGCCTCTGCATCAATTTCTACTTTCTTTTTATCAATTTCTGCGGGTACAATAACGTCTGCCATTTGAGAAGAGCGCTCTCGTTCTGCTCTAGCAGTTTCCGCTTCTTTTTCAGCAGCATAAGATTCTTCAAGTGCTTTTGCAGATTGTACTTTTTCGGAAGCTATAGCGACACGTTCTGCTTCGGCTTCACGCTGACGACGTAATGAATCTGAATTTGCAACCGCAATTTTTGCCGTATTCTCACCTTCAACAGCCTGGGCATTTGCAGCAGCAACTTGAGTTCTTTCATCTTGTACAGCATTGGCTTCACCAATAGATCCATCTCTCGTTTTTTCTGCTACCGATTTACGAGCTGCATTAATGGCATGAGCCGCAGCTTCTTTACCTAAAGCTTCAATATATCCGGATTCATCAACAATGTCTGTAATATTTACATTGATTAATTTAAGACCTACCTTTTTAAGTTCAGATTCAACACTTTGAGAGATGTTAGTTAAAAATTTATCTCTATCTGAGTTTATTTCTTCAATGTCCATAGATGCAACAACTAAACGAAGTTGTCCAAAAATGATTTCTTGAGCTAATTCTTGAATTTCATTTTGTCCTAAACCCAAAAGTCTTTCAGCAGCATTCTGCATAATCCCAGGTTCGGTAGAAACTCCAATGGTAAATCTAGAAGGAACATTAACACGAATATTCTGTTTAGAAAGGGCATTTATTAAGTTTACTTCAATCGAAATAGGTGTTAGTTCCAGAAACTCGTAATCTTGGATAACTGGTAGGATAAAAGCTGCACCACCATGAATACATTTGGCAGATTGTCCGCCGCCGACTTTTCCGTAAACGACTAGAATCCTATCCGAAGGACAGCGTTTATAACGTTTAATTAATACTATTAAAAAAAGGAATATAAATAATACTCCAAAAATAAGGGTCATAGGAAATCCTAGGTTAAGCCCTTCCTGAATGATCAGTAATTTCATAAGTGTGTTGTTTTAAAGGTTCTATTGGTTTTCTTGTTTGGTCGACGATTAAGATTCCATTTGTGGTAACGTCGACGACTTTTATTATGGTTCCAGATTTTAATTCTACTAACGAATCTGTGAGGGCATCAAGTTCGCGCATAGTGCCTTGAACTCTAACGCTTACTTTTCCCATTCTAGATCGATCGGCACCAATGGTAAGGTATACTTCACCAATGGCATCAATCGCATTTTTATAGTTTAAAGTACCACTATCTGCTAATTTCCCCATGAAATAGAACATGGAGGCCATAATAGTCATCATTACTAATCCACAGAATATAGAAATGATAATCGTTACAGGTATAGGTAATCCAGCATCTATACATGCAATGCCGCTCCATCCAAAAATGGTAAAAAATCCAACTAAGTTTTTAAAGGTGATAAATTGAAACCCAATGCCTGTATCGCCACTAGTTTCAGAATCTATATCTTCTATTCCATCAGCATCACTACCTGTAAAAGATAATATCATTACGATCGTGAAAATTAGTGACCCAATGATGGCAATTAACCAATATATTTTTGGAAATAATTCTAAGTTTGAAAACCATTCTAGCATAGTTAGAGAATTAAAAATTAATGATTAAATGTAAGATTATTTTAAGTCATCTTACACTTTTTTTTTGAAAGTAAAATAGAAACAGCATTTCCCCCAAAACCGACGGCATTTACAAGAATATTTCTTATTTTTTTAGGAGTATTTTTGTTTTCTATATAAGGCACACCAATAAATTCTTGATGCTGTAACATTAAAACAGCAAATTCAATACTTAAAGCTCCGGATGCTCCAAAGGTGTGTCCTATCTTCCACTTATTAGTAGTTAAAGCAGGTGTTTTGTTACAGAATATTTTTTCAATGGCTTTATATTCGCTTAAATCACCTTTTATGGTTCCTGGTGCGTGCATAACAATAACGTCAACATCATTAGGGTTTAGGTTTCCTAATGCCATTTGCATCGATTTTTGAAAGCATTGTGCATCGCTTGAAATAGAAATGTTATGCTTTAAAATTTCGGTAGCATAACCAGCGCCTTTTATAATAGCCAAAGCATGATCTTTTTCGCCTGCTTCTAAACAAGTTACAGATGCGCCTTCACCTAAAACCATCGTGTTTTGCTTTTTGTTAAGATCTAAAGCAAGACAAGGAAAAGATGCTTTGATACTTCGACTGCGCTCAGTACTGGCTTTCTCAGAATGACTGTCATCATTTAATTTGGCTTTCGAATATATTTTGAGGGCTTGCATTTGCGCTATGGTAAATGGTGTTAGAGGCGCTTCGCTACCTCCAACTAAAAATTTATCGCACATACCAGAATTAATCCATGCAATGCCATTAAGCATAGCATGTAATGCGGTTGAACAAGTTATAGAATGGCTAATTTCTGGGCCTTGAGTTTGTAAATCGTGAGCTACCCAAGATGAAATGTTACCTAATGTTGTTGTTGGTGAGCTTAATGTTTTTGCTTTATTTTTCTCAAGAAAATCTTTATGGTAGGTTTCAAAAAGTTGTGTGGCGCCTCGAGACGACCCAATATTAATTCCGAAATTATCTGAACCGTTCCAATTAGCTTGTTTTATAGCTTGCCTGGACGCATATATTGTAAATAAAACGGTAGGGTCTAAAGATTTGTATTTAGGATCTGATTCACGTAATAATTTAATGGCTTCCTTAGCATTTTTAGGAATCTCAGCAACTAAAGTGTTTCCACTGCCAAATGATTTTTCTGTAATACAATGCCGATTGTTTTGGTAGCTTTTCCAGACATCATCTAAAGATTTTCCTAGTGGAGAAATAGATGAAATAGCGGTTATTGAGATTAATTTTTGCAAAAACTTTATTTTGATTACAAATTTAAACTATTGACAATGCTTCTTCGATAGTTTTATAAACTTTTTCTAATTGCTTTTTAGTTATTACATAAGGTGCCTGAATGTAAATGGTATTTCCTAAAGGACGAAGAAAAACGCCACTGCCTAAAAAGAATTTAAAAAGGGTGTCTCGTAAATTACCATAGCGTTTCATTTCGATGTTTAGATCCAGAGCAAAAATCACCCCGGTTTGTCGTGTGGATTTTACTTTCGGATGATTTTTTATATGTTCGTTAAATGCTTTATGAGAAGCAATAATTGTTTTTATATTTTGTTGCATGGTTTCAGACTGTAATAACTCTATGCTGGCTAAAGCTGCTGTACAAGCTAATGGGTTTGCCGAATATGTATGTCCATGGAACAATCCTTTACTAATATTGTCGCTATAGAATGCCTCGTAAATTTCTTCAGAACATGTTGTAAGTGCCATAGGTAACAGGCCGCCAGTTAAAGCTTTACTTAAACATATAATATCTGGTTTTGTATCTATATGATCTGATGCAAAATATGTTCCTGTTTTTCCAAAGCCAGTCATAACTTCGTCGGCAACAGTTACAATATGATGATCTTTACAAAACTTTAAAATAGCATTTAGTCCGTCTGAATTATACATTTTCATGGCTGCTGCACCTTGCACTAAAGGTTCGTATATAAACCCAGCTACTTTATTGGTTTTTATGATGGTATTTAAAGTGTTTAAAATAACGTCATTGTTTTTTCCATTTGGAGTTGGAATCCGTTTTACTTCTAAAAAGAAATCTTCAAACGGACCATTGTAAACGGACAGTCCAGAGACACTCATGGCCCCAAAGGTATCTCCATGAAATCCATCTTCAAAAGCAATAAGTGTGTTCCGTTTTTCATCTTTATTAAAATGAAATTGCAACGCCATTTTTATACCAATTTCAACAGATGTAGAACCATTATCGCTAAAGAAAATTTTATTCTGATTATCGGGTAGAATTTTAATCAATGCTTCCGATAGTTTTATGGCTGGTTCGTGAGTAAAACCACTAAAAACAATTTGATCTAATTGCTGCATTTGGGTTGCGACACGACTGGTTATATATTCGTTACAATGCCCATACATACAGGTGTACCAAGAAGCAATAGCATCAATATATTCGTTGCCATCTTCATCATATAAAATACATCCTTTTGCTTTCGTTATTGCAATGGCTTCTGGATGCAATTTATGTTGTGTTAATGGGTGCCAGAGGTGTTTTTTGTCGCGGTCTTTTAAGGTCATGGTCTTTTGTCATTCCTGCGAAGGCAGGAATCTATTTTTGTGATTTTAGATAGCTTGTGGATTCCTGCCTTCGCAGGAATGACAGTTACAATCTATCTTTAAATAATTCAGCATATTCTTTTACAACATTTTTATCAAAATAAGGTTCTTCATTAATACGTCCGATAACGGAAACTTTTGTCATTTTTTTAATAATATCCTCAGTCGTTTTATGTTCATTTCCACTAAAAATAAGAGCCACATCAAATCCTTTTTCTTTTAATGTATTTACCGTTAGCAGGGTGTGATTAATGCTTCCTAAATAATGTCTGGAAACGACAATTACTTTATAATTGAGTTTAATAAGGTCTAAAACAGTTTGAGTATCATTTAAAGGCACTAATAAACCACCAGCGCCTTCAATAATTAAATGGTTTTTCGTTTTGGGTTCGCTAATTTGTTTAATGTCAATTGAAACACCATCAATATCTGCTGCGGCATGAGGGCTCATAGGTGTTTCTAAGGCATAACTATTTGGATGAATTTTTGACTTGGTATTGCTAATAAGATTTTTAACGGTGTGTGTATCGCTATGCGCTAGTTCGCCTGCTTGAATCGGCTTCCAATAGTCTGCTTGCAGGGCTTCAGTTACTATAGCTGAGGCAATGGTTTTACCAACATCTGTGGATGTTCCTGTAATGAAAAATGTCTTCATTTTAAATCGAATTCTGTTTTACAATCTTCACATTTATACTTGTGTTTTGTATAAAAAGGAAGAGAAGAAAATATAAAACCAAAAATAAACCAGAATAATGATTTAGCATCTTTTATTGTAGAAAATAATGCTACTTTTTCACTTTTACAATTAGGACAATTGATGGTGTTACCTACATCATCAATGGAATATTTTTCAATAGAGCTAAGGATATGTTGCGCCTTTAATGCCTGGCGGGATAATACTTTTAGTTTTACACCACCAATGGCATTACTTACCAGAGGATCTGTATCTATAGTTAGATGATCTGATAAGAAGACTTGAATGCCTTCAGCTTCTAGTCGGCCTTTAATAATCTGTGCTTCAGATGAATATTGGAATCTAGCTATCGTTTTAAATGTATCGCTCATATGTGTACAAAGGTAGCGAGTAGTTTTAATACGTCTGATATGTCGCCTTCGGAATTGAAAGCATGTAAGCAGAAGCGTAATCGTTCTTGTTCTTTTGGGACTGTTGGGGATAATATGGGCTTTATATTAAAACCTAGCTCTTGAAACTTTTGGGCAATTCGTTTCACAGTGTCATTCCCTGAAATGATACAGGAATGTATCGCAGAATGACTTTCTATAAAATAGTTTTGGAGTCCGTTTTTAATAATCTCATTTTTAAAATGAGCCATATTTTTATGAAGTTGTTCTCTATTCTTGGTTATAATTAATTCATGATAAGCCGAGTGAATATTAGATAAAGTATGGGGAGGTAAAGCGGTTGTGTAAATAAAACTTCGAGAAAAATTTACTAAATATTGTTTAAGAGATTCACTTCCTATAATAACAGCACCATGTGTTCCGATTGCCTTTCCAAAAGTAATGATTCGGGCAAAAATGTTCTTTTCTAATTTTAAATGTTGCACTAAGCCAGCTCCGCGTTCTCCAAAAACACCAACCGCATGCGCCTCGTCTATAATTAAAAAGGTATGGTGTTTTTTACATAATTGTACGATGCCTTTTAAATCTGGCGAATCCCCATCCATTGAGAAAACAGATTCTGTAACAATGTAAATGTTTGTTTCTGGTGAGTGTTCTAGGCCTCGCTCGAGGTGACTTCCCAAATCCTCTAAATTATTATGCTTAAACTTATAAGCTTTTGCGTTAGAAAGTTTTATGCCATCCCGAATGGATGCGTGAATATACTCATCATATAAAATAATATCCCCTCGTTGTGGAATGGATGAAAAGAATCCCACATTAGCATCGTAGCCAGAATTAAAAATTAACGCAGATTCACTGTTATGAAAATTGGATAATAATGTTTCAATTATATTGAAAAGGGAGTGGTTTCCCGAAAGTAAGCGAGAGCCTGTTGCGCCGTTATGGGTTATGTTATGTCCAATTAAAAACTCGTGAGTACTATTAAAAATAGTTTTAGATTTTGAAAAGCCTAAATAATCGTTGGACGAAAAATCAACTAAATTACATTGTGTTCCTAATTGCCGTAAGGCATTGTTAGCTTTACGTTCTTCTAGTTTTTTATGTAATTTTTTAGGAAACATGAGGCAAAGATACAAAGACCTGTTAGGTTTTTGAAATATCTTTTTTTGATAAAATATTATTGTTTATCAATAATTTTAATATATTTGTTATCGTTAAACAATAATAAATCATGAAACAATTAGCTTATATTTCATCGAAACTACTCTTTTATATATTTTCAATCTTATATATTTTTATAATGGTGTTTTCAATACTCTCTTATTTTGAATATAAATTTGATATACAAATTCCATTTGTGGAGGTTTTTGAAAACCATTCAAAAATTAAGGTTCCTTTACTAGGGTTGAATATAGGTGTGCCATTTAATTATTCTATTCTTATTATGTGGTCTGCAATGTCATATTATGCTGTTTATTTCTATTCATTTAAAGAATTTCTAAAGGTATTTGTTAAAAAAAAGATGTTTGAAACAAAATCTTTAAAACGATTACAACTTTTCTTAATATTAAATGTAATTCCTCTTATTTATATCATAATATTTATTATTTCTTTTTTAATAAGAGGAGCGGCTTTTCGTCTTGTGGATGATTATTTTATTGTATTTGCTCATTTAGTAATAGCTTTTTTAATATACTTATACTTAGATGTTTTGAAAAAGGGTAAGTATATACAAGAAGAAAACGACCTAACAATTTAACGTATGCCAATAATTGTAACCCTTGATGTTATGCTTGCTAAGCGCAAAATGAAAAGTAAAGACTTAGCAGATATTATTGGTATAACCACAGCAAATCTTTCTATTTTAAAATCAGGAAAAGCTAAAGCGGTTCGTTTTTCAACTTTAGAAGCTATTTGTAAAGCTATGGATTGTCAACCGAGTGATATTTTAGAGTATGTTGAAGATTAGGTTCGTATTAAAAAATGTATTTTTGAAGTGTTAATTCTATTATTAATATATTTATGAAAACAGCCTTCTTTTTTTTGTTATTTACGATTTCTTTTATTGGTCTTGCACAAAATAATCATATTGTAAAAACGGAAGACGGAAGACGTGTTCTACTAAAAGCTGATTTTACTTGGGAGTATATCGATGCTGAAGGATCTGTTGAAAACATTCCTGTTACTAATATTTCTAAGTCAAAAGAAAATACGAAATGCCATTTGGCAGAAGATTTTGTTGAGCCTAAATTAAACAATAAAATTCAGTCACAACTAAAAAAGGGACGCGCAACTATTGGGCATATAAAAAAGAAAGTAGCTAAAGATTATAATTGTAATGTTGATGATGTTTTATTGTTGTCATTTTCAGAACAAAAGTCAAAAGGCGTTTATCATTTTTGTGCTAGTGGTACTAAAGTTGCTTATAAACGTATTGGTAATTCTATCATAAAGAGCGGGAAATTGTTTTAATACAATTGATTAGTCTAAATATGCCATTTTACCTGTTTCTTTAGATGCTTTTTTATTGATCCAAGACTTTTCATAAAGAGAGAAATCTGTATATTTACTATTATGTATGCCTTAGTAGATTGTAACAACTTTTATGCGTCTTGTGAACGTGCTTTTAATCCTAATTTACGTAACAAACCCATTGCTATTTTAAGTAATAATGATGGTTGTGTTATATCGCGTAGTGATGAAGCAAAAGCATTAAACCTTCCTATGGGTGCTCCTATTTTTAAATGGGAAGCGTTTTGTAAAGCGAATAATATTCAAGTATTTTCTTCTAATTATCCGTTATATGGTGATATGAGTAGTCGAGTGATGACTATATTAGAGCAGTTTACCCCAGATGTGGAGGTGTATAGTATTGATGAGGCGTTTGTAGAATTTAAAGGCTTTGAAGATTACGATTTTAAAGATTATGGATGCCAAATTAGACAACGTATTTTAAAATGGACTGGGATTCCTACTTGTGTAGGGATTGCTCCAACAAAAGCTTTGAGCAAAGTTGCTAATAAAATTGCCCGTAAGTTTCCAAACGAAACCAAAGGTGTTTATGTAATTGATTCTGACGAAAAAAGAATTAAAGCTTTAAAATGGGTAAAATTAGAAGCTGTTTGGGGTATTGGTCGCCGATTGCAAAAACGATTGCATACAAAAGGTTGTAAAACAGCTTTCGATTTTGTAGAACTTTCAGATGAATGGGTTCGTAAAAATTTTTCGATTACCGAATGGAAATTAAAAAAAGATTTGGAAGGTATTTCTAAATTAAAGTTAGATGACATTCAAACAAAAAAGGCGATAGCCACTACGAGAAGCTTTGAGTATACCTTTTCTGATATTGATAATATTAAAGAACGAATTTCGACCTTTGCAACAAGTTGCGCCGAAAAATTACGCAAACAAGGCTCAAGTTGTCATATCATCTATGTGGTTCTGAGTAGTGATAGACATAAAAAAAGCTTAGAACAGCATAGAGCAAGTAAAATAATAAGCTTACCTTTTCCAACAGATTCTAGTTTGATAATTGGTGGAGAGGCCGTTAATGCCGTAACGCATATTTTTAAAAAAGATATAAAGTATAAGCGTGCGGGTGTTATTGTAGCGGGGCTGGTACCAACAAGCAATCATCAATTGCATTTATTTGAAAGCGAGAACCCAAAACATAAACCGTTAATGGGTGCTATAGATAAGCTAAATGCGAAATATGAGACTTATAAAGTAAAGCTAGGAAATCAAGATTTGAAGCGTACTTGGAAAATGCGGCAAGAGCGGTTGTCTCCAAGATATACAACTAATATTAATGATATTATTAAAGTAACATGATACTACACAAATCACAGGGTTTAACGTTCTTTACTCCAAAAGTAACAAATAACTCAGGAGCTCCTTTTTTTGATACAGGAATTTCTGCAGGATTTCCTTCGCCTGCTGAAGATTTTAAGGAACAACGTTTGTCTTTAGATAGAGAACTCATTAAAAACAAGGAGGCTACTTTTTTTGCTAGAGTAAGTGGGCAATCTATGATTGGTGCTGGATTAGATGATAATGATTTATTAGTTATAGATAGAAGCTTAGAACCTGCAAATAATAAAATAGCAGTCTGCTTTTTAGATGGAGAGTTTACAGTAAAACGCTTAAAAGTAGATAAGGATGAGGTGTGGTTACAACCAGAAAATCCTAACTACCCAATAATTAAAATTACTAACGATAATGATTTTGTTATTTGGGGTATTGTAACTAATGTGATTAAAAAAGTGTAGTTTGTAATGTAATGAATCAATTTGTTTATAAACGTGCTGAAACAAAAGAAGAGTTACAGCAAATCTTAAATCTACAGGATGTTAATGCTAAACCATCATTATCTAATGAAACTCTTAAAACCGAAGGATTTGTTTCTGTAAAACACAGTTTTGATGTTTTAAAGCGCATGAATGATGCCTGTCCGCATGTTATAGTTACACATAAGGGAAACGTTATTGGCTATGCCTTATGCATGCTTAATGCGTTTAGAAATGATGTGCCTGCACTCATACCAATGTTCGATTATATGGATCGTATTATTGCATCTAAAAACTTATCGAACCTTCATTATTTAATTATGGGACAGATCTGTATAGATAAAGAGTATCGTAGGCAAGGGATTTTTAAAAAGCTGTACTATTTCTTTAAGGATGAACTAGAGTCGGATTTTGATGCTGTAATTACAGAAGTTAACTCTAAGAATACTCGCTCTTCTGAAGCGCATCGAGCCGTAGGGTTTAATCTTTTAGATGCCCATACTGAGGCTGGTGAAGATTGGGAGTTGATTATTTGGAAATGGCTCTAACACCTTTTCTCTTTTGAAATAACCTTAATAAAATGCTCTTTTTGCTTTCTGTTTCAATAGAAATAAACCGTAAGCTTAGTCAAGATTTTATGTTTTGTATAAAAAAATGAGGGCAGGCTATTTGTTTTGCAGTAATTTCAAACAAGAAATAAATGGTATAAAAAAACGCAAAGCATATGCTTCGCGTTTTAAATATATTTTATAAAAAGAAATTTAGTCTGCTAAAACAATAATTTTATTGTCTTTCATTTCTATAGTTCCAGAACTTATTGATAATAAAGTGATGCCTTTATCTCCTTTAGTGAATTTGTCTTGAACAGTTTCATCTAATTCAATATTTCCTGAGATTTTCACAACACCTTCTTTTAATAGAGATATAATAGGTGCGTGATTATTTAACATTTCGAAATCTCCATTAACTCCAGGAACGGCAACACTAGTTACTTCTCCACTAAATAAGGTTGCTTCAGGTGATACAATTTCTAAATACATAGTTTTCAGTTTGCAGTCGCAGTTTGCAGTTTGCAGTCACTGAAGACTGAATACTGTTTACTGCCAACTATTTTACGCTTCAGCTAACATTTTATCTCCAGCTTCTATAGCTTCTTCAATGGTTCCTTTAAGGTTAAATGCAGCTTCTGGTAAGTGATCTAATTCACCATCCATAATCATGTTAAACCCTTTAATAGTTTCTTTAATATCAACTAAAACACCTGGGATACCTGTAAATTGTTCTGCTACGTGGAAAGGTTGTGATAGGAAACGTTGTACACGTCTAGCTCTACCTACAGCCAATTTATCTTCTTCAGATAATTCTTCCATACCAAGAATAGCAATAATATCTTGTAATTCTTTATAACGTTGTAATAGCTCTTTTACTCTCTGTGCACACGCGTAATGTTCATTTCCTAAAATATCAGCAGTTAAGATTCTAGATGTAGAATCTAATGGATCTACCGCAGGATAGATACCTAACTCAGCAATTTTACGAGATAATACGGTTGTTGCATCTAAGTGAGCAAAGGTTGTTGCAGGAGCAGGATCTGTTAAATCATCTGCAGGTACGTAAACTGCTTGTACAGATGTAATAGAACCTCTTTTAGTTGATGTGATACGTTCTTGCATCGCACCCATTTCTGTTGCTAATGTTGGTTGGTAACCTACCGCAGAAGGCATACGACCAAGTAATGCAGATACCTCAGATCCAGCTTGTGTAAAACGGAAAATGTTATCTACGAAAAATAATACATCTTTTCCTTGTCCTTCACCAGCACCATCACGGAAATACTCAGCAATAGTTAAACCTGATAATGCCACACGAGCACGTGCTCCAGGAGGCTCATTCATTTGTCCGAATACGAAAGTTGCTTTAGATTCTTTCATTTTAGATTTATCAACTTTAGATAAATCCCATCCGCCTGCTTCCATAGAGTGCATAAAATCATCACCGTAACGAATAATTCCAGATTCTAACATTTCTCTTAAAAGGTCATTCCCTTCACGAGTTCTTTCTCCAACTCCAGCAAATACTGAAAGTCCACCGTGTCCTTTTGCAATATTGTTGATCAACTCCTGAATCAATACTGTTTTACCTACACCAGCACCACCAAATAAACCAATTTTACCACCTTTTGCATAAGGTTCAATTAAATCGATTACTTTAATACCTGTAAATAAAACTTCAGTAGAAGTTGATAAATCTTCAAATTTAGGAGCTTGACGGTGAATTGGTAACCCAGCATCATTTGCTTTAGGTAAATCTCCAAGACCATCAATAGCATCTCCAATTACATTAAACAAACGTCCGTAAACATCATCACCAATCGGCATTTGTATAGGAGCACCAGTAGCAGTAACCTCAGTACCTCTACTCAAACCATCAGACGAATCCATAGCAATCGTACGAACCGTATCTTCACCAATGTGAGATTGTACTTCTAGTACTAATAAAGAACCATCAGGTCTTTTAATTTCTAATGAATCGTAGATTTTTGGTAGTTCTGAACCAGCACCGAATTCAACATCGATAACTGGACCTACTATTTGTGCAACTTTACCTGTAACTTTAGACATTACTTATATGTTTAATATTATGCGATTTAATTGTGTGAAAACAGTTTTAGTTTTCGCGTGCAAAGATATATTTTTTAATTTAAAATAAAAGTTGTTTTAGGAGCTTTTTTACAATAAAAAAACACCTTCTGCCAGAAGGTGTTATGTAACGATATTTTATTTTAAAATTATTGTAATGTAGGCGAGTAATTTGTTAGGTAATCATTTGCCTTGGCAATATTCCCCGATTCAATAAAGTTTGACCCAAAAGCAGCGTCAATAGCTTCTAAAAATTTGTTTGCCATAAGTGCATAACCTCTGGCTGTTAAATGTATACCATCTAAACCTATAGCACCTCCAGTAACTAGATCTGCATTGAGATTAAAACCATCAAAATCGATACCTGTGCTAGCAGCTTCACTAAGAATAGCATTGAGATCTACGAGTGCAATAGCATCATTGGTGTTTGCTATAGCTGCTATCGCTGTATTATAAGAATCTGTTGCTTCTTTAATTTCTTCTTGTTCTTCTGGAGTTAATACCCATTTGTCTGCCAATGGAACAGCAACACCATTAACTCCGAGAGCTCCCTCTGTTCCTATGAATGCCGATGAAGGTAGCACAAATAAATCTTCAGCAGTCGCTTGTCTCATGCTTACTAAATCTTCGTTTAATCCTGTTAAGTCTGTTAAGCTTTCATCCAGAATTACAACAGCATTATTTTCTGAAGCTTCAAAGGTTATTGTTCTTTTTGCAATTTCAATATCCGCTAATTCTTGAGTTAAAGGTGTGTTTGCAACTAGAAAAGCAAATGCTCCTTGGATACCAGCATTATAAGCACCATATGCAGCAGCACTGTTTAAAAATTCTGCTGTTGCTGCGTCTAAAGGAATAGGGTTATGAGGCACTGTTGTAAAATGTGGTAAATCTGTAATATAAGGAACATTAGTTACGACTCCTTTAGCACCGCCTGAAGTTAATCCAGTAATAAGCGCATCAAGTGCATCATTAAAAGTAGCACTATCTGTAATTGGATTAGAACCATCTCCTCCAGATGTTGCATATCCTAGTACATCATTACCTCCAACCTCAGATAGAGTGAAAAATGTTGGATTCTGTGCTATGGCATCAGCTAAAACTGTAGCCGTTGGAGCAGATGCAATACGAGCGTAATATGGATTTAAACTTGCATAGCCTGGTGTTATTAAATGCCAGCTTTTAGCACCAGGAATACCAAAATTATTAAAATCGCTACCAATACTTATACCAGCTTCAGTTGTAATGGAAGGAACAGGAGCTCCTAGCTCTGTTAAAAAGGCATCTAGCGATTGTGGTCCAGGAATGTCACTATTAAATGTTAATCTGTAACCACTTACTACACTGCCAGCTACTAGAATACCTCCTGTATTATCACTCATTAAAGGTTGTGTAAAAGCACCACCTCCAACTTTTGAAAATTCTTTTGATAAAATATTTGGGAATGAATTTTCTTGTGACGCTATAAATAAACCACCATCTGTAAAACCTGATGTGAATGAAGCACCTAAGGCTACATAGTTTGAAAAATCTGCGGAACCTGCTGTTAATTCTGGTAAAATGACTTCCTCTGGTAAAATGTTATCATCTTCATCGCAAGCAAAAAATCCTAGAATAAGGACAAAAAGGTATATATATTTAATATTCATAATGATCTTTTTTATAAGTTATTAATAATCCATGAAAGGTAAAACTGCGAACCTATAAAGCCAGTACCTACAGCTGTAAAATATTCATCACCTAAAAGATTAGAGGCACCCGCTTTAAATGTAGATTTTAAAGATGGTACACGTAAATTTATTTGTGCATCTACAACATGGTAAGCAGGAACTTCTGCTGTAGCAAAAGAGGCTTCCCAAACATAATTATCACTCCACCTCCAAGCAACGTTGAATCCAAAGTTTTTAAATAAATCAGTATTACCAAAGGAGGCTTTTACTTTGTGTTCTGGTGTATTAAAATTTGTTTGGAAGTCTGGATTAGCATCACGATCAAAATCTAATTTAGCATAGGTGTAATTCATACCTAAATCATAGTTGTTAAATATTTTAGTAGTTACAGCTAAAGCTGCTCCATAAGAATTAACGTCTGCTGTCGTATTTGTGTAAGCTCTATATGCTTGAAAATCGCTATTAGCTAAAGCAATTATAGATAAAGGTGTTTGTGTTCCATTTACAGGAGTTGTCTGAGTGAATTCCACATCTCCATAATATGGATTAACAACATCTATTGTCGTAATAAAATCTTGATATTGATTTAAATAAGCACTAAAATCAATAATAACCTTATCTAGTTTTCCACGGTAACCAACTTCAAAAGAACTCACTTGTTCTGGTTTTACTATGCCAGGGTTTGCTATTGTTAAATCTGCGGGATTTTGCGAAGCAGCAAATGCTGCTACCGATGTTCTTGTAAATGAGTTATTATAGGCTCCAGTACCATCATAATCAAAGCTAGTACCAATAATACTTTGTCCAATGGTTGAAATATTGTCTCCGCTAACAGTTCTTAAGTCTCTTTGAGGGTTGTCTGGTGCACTACCTAACAGGATGATACTCCCTACATTAAAACCAATGTATAAAGCTTGCGTATCGGGATTTCTAAAACCTGTTTGAAAAGAGGCTCTTAAATTATGGTTATTGTCATCGCCTAAGTTATAACCAACCGATAATCTTGGAGAGAAAAAGGCATCGAAGAGTTCCGATTTGTCGTAACGTATAGACGCTGTTAGTTTTAAACGTTCATCTTCTAAGAATTTCTTTTGAATTTGTGTATAGAGACCAACTTCGGAATATGGAATTTCTTCTAATTTATCTGTATAGATTGAACCAAATGAATTTAAAACGTATTTTCTGTATGACCCACCAACTTGAATTTCGGCAAAATCGGTTAGGTGACTGAAGTTATAATTAGCATCGGAATGGTAGATTTTAGATTCATCTCTAAATTTACTGCCAGTTAATACATCTGGATCGTTTATTACTGTATTGAAAGCATTTTGAAATTCGGGGGTCCCAGGTTCATATCTTCCTGTATCTGCTATTTGTCTTGCATTAGCATGTGCTTCGTTAGCATTTAATCCAGCCAATGTGCCTTCTATAAAAGCACCAGTATATTCGCCAAACCAAACATCGTCTGCTTTCCATTGTCTGTTTATATTTACACCTGTAAATACCATATCGTAAGAGTCCCCTGCGTTGTCTGCCGTAACATAACCTCTTAAGAAAAAGTTATCGTTTTTTATTTCTAACTTATGTTGTTGTAAAAAGAAATTCTTTATAGAATATCTATTGGAACCTTGATATACAGTAGATCCAGAACCTATTTTACCTACATATTGAATTTCAAAATCGTTTTCCCACGGTCTAAAATATAAGCCCCAATCTGTTTTTATACTTTTAGCATCATAATCTGTTAAATCTGCTTCGTCGTATCCTGTTCTACTTACATTTACAGATGGTACTAAATTAGCTAAAGCAGGGTTAGGTAACCGTCCTAGTTCTGCTAACCTATCTGCAACAGTTTTGATATTAATTGTAGCAATATCACCATATACGTTTACACCATCATAATCTATATCGTTTTCTCTGGTGCTATTACTTTCTACAAAAGTAGTATTTCGATCTTTCCCTCTTGTATCGTTAGCGACCCAATCGGTTCCTTGTAAATAACTGAAATTAACTTTTGCTGCAAATTTTTCGCTGAATTTGTGAGCAACACGAATACCATAATCTTTATAATCATTATCTCCTGCGGCTTCTTGAGATGTAATACCTTGTTTGTAGTAAGCACTAATCCCAGTATGATCAAAAGCACTTTTGCTTCGCATGAATAGTACGCCATTAAATGCATTAGCCCCATAAAGAGCAGATGCAGCTCCAGGTAAAAGTTCTACGCTTTGTACATCTGTTTCTATCATTCCTAATAAATTTCCTAAAGGAAAGTTAAGTGCAGGTGCCGCATTGTCCATACCGTCTACCAATTGCATAAAACGTGTATTTGCAAATGTTGCGAACCCTCTGGTATTAATAGATTTAAAGGTTAAACTATTCGTATTAATATCAACTCCTTTTAGGTTTTCTAATCCATCGTAAAAGTCTGAGGAAGCTGTGTTTTTAATTTGTTTTAACCCAAAACGCTCTACGGTAACTGGTGATTCAAATATGCGTTCTGGCGTTCTTGATGCAGAAATTACAACTTCATCTAATGATGTTCCTTCAATAAGGATAAAACTTAAGGTTTGATTGTTTGACGTTACTTCTTTGGTAACGGTTTCAAAGCCTACACTGCTCGCTTGAATGCTAAACGGAGGGTTTTGGTCAATAGTAAGAGAGAAATTACCATCAAAATCTGTTACGGTACCTGTTGATGATCCAACAACGATAAGATTAGCTCCAGGAATGGGCTGGCTATTATCGTCAACAACAGAGCCAGAAATAGTTGTTTGAGAGTAGGAAAAACCACAAAACAACAGCAGTAAAATTGATAAGATTGTCTTCATTTAGTAAGAATTAGTTTATATTTTGAATAAGCAATATAAAGATATTAAATGTCACTTTAGTATAAAAATATAAAAAAATTATGCACGCATAGTATTTTTTAACAAAAAACCATGTGTAAAAATGATTAATATGTAAAAAAAATGAAGATTTATTGAATATTATCATTATACCTTCAAAAGGTATAATGATAATATTAAGTTAAGATTATTCTACTGTAACAGATTTTGCCAGATTTCTTGGCTGATCTACATTTTTACCTAACATCACAGCTATATGATAAGATAATAATTGAAGTGGAATGGTAGTTAATAAAGGAGAAAGTGATTCGAGTGTTTCTGGGACTTCAATAACATGGTCTGCCAGTTCTTTGACTTGTACATCGCCTTCGGTAACAATACCAATAATTTTTCCTTTACGAGATTTTATTTCTTGAATATTACTAACTACTTTTTCGTAGTGCCCTTTTTTTGTAGCAATAACTACAATAGGCATATTTTCATCAATTAAAGCAATAGGACCGTGCTTCATTTCGGCAGCAGGATATCCTTCGGCATGTATATAGGAAATTTCTTTTAATTTTAAAGCGCCTTCAAGTGCTACAGGGAAGTTGTAACCTCTTCCTAAGTACAAGAAATTACTGGTATCTTTATAGGTTTCAGATATCTTTTGTATATGTTTATCAGATTTTAAAGCTTCTTCTACTTTTTTAGGAATCATTTCTAATTCTAATAAGTGATGACGGAAATCTGAACTGCTAATAGTTCCTTTTGCTCTAGCTAATCGCAGTGCTATTAAGGTTAAAACCGTAATTTGAGTTGTAAAAGCTTTTGTTGAAGCAACACCAATTTCTGGGCCAGCATGGGTATAAGCTCCAGCGTGAGTTTCTCGGGCAATAGATGAGCCTACTACATTACAAACACCAAAAACAAATGCCCCTTTAGACTTTGCTAATTTAATGGCTGCTAATGTGTCTGCAGTTTCTCCAGATTGAGAAATAGCAATAAGGACATCTTTTTCTGTAATAATCGGGTTACGATATCTAAACTCAGAAGCATATTCAACTTCAACTGGCACTCTTGCTAAATCTTCAAATATATATTCTGCTACTAAACCAGCATGCCATGAAGTACCACAGGCTACAATTATAATACGATCTGCATTTAAGAACTTTTTCATGTTATCTTCAATGCCTGCCATTTTTATAATAGCTTCATGTCTAAGGAGTCTACCTCTATAAGTATCGGTAATCGCTTTAGGTTGTTCATGAATTTCTTTCAACATAAAATGATCGAAACCACCTTTTTCTATTTGCTCTAAATTTATTTGAAGTTTTTGAATGTAAGGATCTACTAAAGAATCGTCTTTAATTTTTCTAATTTTTATGCCTTTATGAAATCTAATAATGGCCATTTCTTCATCTTCTAAATAAATGGCATTTTTAGTATATTCTAAAAAAGGAGAGGCATCGCTAGCAATAAAAAATTCGTCTTCACCAACACCGATAGCTAATGGACTTCCTAAGCGTGCAATAACAATTTCTTCTGGTTTGTTTTTATCGAAAACAGCAATAGCATATGCGCCTACTACTTGATTTAATGCAATTTGTACAGCTTTACCAAGTTTTACGTTTTCTTGTTTTTTTACATCTTCAATCAAATTGATTAATACTTCTGTATCTGTATCTGATTTGAAAGTGTAACCTCTTGAGATTAATTCTTTTTTAAGGGATTCATAATTTTCAATAATTCCATTATGAATAATAACTAATTCTCCAGAATTTGAAATATGAGGATGAGAATTCACATCGTTAGGAACACCATGTGTTGCCCATCGTGTATGTCCGATACCAACACTTCCATATTTAGTGATTTCTTTTTCAGAACGTGTTTCTAAATCTGCTACTTTTCCTTTGGTTTTAGAAACTTTAAGATCTTTTCCATCAAATAATGCTATTCCAGCACTATCGTAACCTCTATATTCTAAACGTTTAAGGCCTTCAACTATAATTGGATAAGCTTCTCTGGGGCCTATATATCCTACAATTCCACACATAAATAAAAAATTTGTTTGGTTTAATTTTTAGCTTTGGCAAATATGAAAATAAATTTCGAATAATAATTATTTACTACACAAAGACAGTGATTTATACGATGAAATTCATTTTAAATCTTAGAGAAGAATATATTAATTGTTTTCGGGCTCTGTATAAAACACTTCTAATTTCATTTTTCTTTTTTTTCTTTCTTCGTCGTTTTCATCAGATATATTTGTTCCGTGTAAAACAGTTCCTCTAGGTGTAAATATTGCTGCTTGTGGTATAGCAGTAACAGCATCTTCACTTTCTAATATTAGCGCATTACTTGTAACATTAACATTAGTTGATAATACTAAACCTATTTTTGTATTAGTAGAATCTTTTAGTAAAATATTATTTAAGTGTTCTGTAATACGTATTTTATATTGTTTTAGATCAGAATCACGTTTACCTAAGTGAATCACTTTAGAATTCAAGGGGTCATTGTCATTCTCGAAAGGATCAATGCCGTAATCAATAATAGGTATATTGTTTTTAACGTCGTAAGCATAAATTCTATCATTTTCATGATAATCGTCGTCAGAAGAAGTCGATAATAATTCATCTTCGTAAATAACTAATTGTGCTTCGTTAATGAGTCTCTTTAATATAAAGTTTCCTGTAGTGGCATCTTTTATATGGTTGCCATCATCATCAGAAAGTCTAAATTCATTTATAAAATCCTCCAGAGCAATATCGTTTTTACCAAATAAATCTACAACAGCCATTGAACCTTCTGTCCCTTTTAAATAGAGTGTTTCATCCCCTAAATCAGAGTCTCCGTCTTCTAATGATATATAATCATTTATAAAGGTATTAAGTCTGATGCCATCAAAATAAAGAGAGTACTCGTCTTGGATTCTGGCATTTTCTTCTCCTTTTGAATAATGTATAGTAATGTTGGCAGCAGTAGAGTCAAGATTTAATAAAATCATATTTCCTTCTCCACTAGCAGCTTCAACTTTAAAATAGAGCCCTCTAAAATAATCATAAAAATTATTAATATTACTTAATTCAGATAGCCCTTCAAGATCTATAATGGCAGATTTCCAAAAAGCGTTATCAAGAGGAGCTCTAAAAGCAGGAACACTTCTTGTTGTAACCGCATCGTCTCCTTCTCCAACGGTTGTTATAACTGCAGCAGCACTAGGAACAAATGTAGTATCCTTTATTATAGCACCGACATGGGCATCAAAATTTATAATGCTGTTTTCAGTAAGAGCAAAATTATTGGTAGTATTACTATTGCTGGCGTTTGAAAAATAATTTTGAGGACTATCAGCATCATTTGGATTAAAACTGCTTAAAAAATAATTATTGCGATATATCGTTAATTTAATTGCTTTAGTAGCATCTCCATATAAAGAATCCTGAATAGTATATGTCGTGTTACCTTCATCATCAAAATCAATAGGTCTACTAAAATAAGGGATGCTTAAAATAACGGAATCAATAACAGGGTTTTCACCAAAATCAGGGCTTAGAGACGTCGGAGTTACTTGAGCCACTATACTAGCAGTGGTTTGTCCAAACGCTGGATCATTAAAAGAACCAAGTAAATTAGCTTCTAAATCATTAATTTTCAGAGAATCAAGTTTTTTATTATATGCAATTAAAGGGATACTCAGAGATTTTGTTTCAAAGTTTGAATTTTCTTTTCCTAAAACATCACTTTCTATAATGTTAAAATCTTTATCACATGCGATAAAAGATGAAGTTACTAATAGAAAAAGTATAAAAAATTTAAAGGCTTTAATCGAATTTTTCATATATGATTGTAATGAATATAAGGTTGTTAGCTTAAAACGCTGTTATTGAAAAATGTTGTGTAAGCTTCACCAAATTCATCTCTATTTTTGTATTCTAAAACAGGTTTGTTAGATGCTTCTAAATAGGATTTTAATTCTTCAGGAATACTTTCTGAACCTACAATTAGTGCATCAGAATAATCAATAGCAACTTTCATTAAGTTATTGTATGTAGGTTCTTTAAGTTCACTTACAACATCTTCATTTATGTTGTCAAATTTAATCTTATTAAGCATGTCTTTATTTAATGTATTGTTAAAACTTTGGTCATAAACCGAAGTAACAATTTTGCTTTCATTAAATAAAGGCTCGTCTTTATAGTATTCTTTTAAATATAAAGGCAATAATGATGCCAACCAACCATGAACATGAATGATATCTGGAGACCAATTTAATTTCTTAACGGTTTCAATAACACCTTTAGCAAAGAAAATAGCGCGTTCATCATTATCTGAAAACAGTTTACCACTTTCATCAGTTAATGTCGCTTTTCTTTTAAAGTATTCATCATTATCAATAAAGTAAACCTGTATACGCTCTTTAGGAATAGATGCCACTTTAATAATAAGAGGCATGTCTAAATCGTTTATTACCAGATTTATCCCAGACAATCTTATAACTTCATGTAATTGGTGTCTACGTTCGTTTATGTTGCCGTATCGAGGCATAAATATTCTTATTTGTCCACCTTGTTGATTCACCAATCTAGGTGCTTCAAAGGACATGGAAGAAATTTCGGTTTCTGGTAAATAAGGAACTACTTCAGATGATACATATAATATCCTCTTATCTTTCATATGTTTATTTTTGTTGACTTTTTAAAGTCAAGTATGACTAGCAATTAAAGGTCTTTTTTAAAGAGAAATTTAGTAAAGCTTGTTTTTTTGATGGTCTCGCTTTTGAAAATTCAAAATAAAAAACAAGCAAAAGTACAAAAATTTATGCAAATTGCTTGTAAAATCTTAAGTTTGCACCCGTTAAATTTTTATTAAAAAGTGGAATTTCATTCAGAAAAACAGCAAATTACGGTAGCAATAGATGCTTTAAAAACAAAAGGGCTAACATTAGGATTGGTTCCTACCATGGGAGCTTTGCATGAAGGGCATTTACAATTGGTAAAAAAAGCCATAGATGACAATGATAAAGTGGTCGTTAGTATTTTTATTAATCCTACACAATTTGATAATAAGGAAGACTTGGAGAATTACCCAAGAACTCTTGAAAATGATATGAATTTGCTTAAAACTGTTAGTAAAGACAAAATCATAGTTTATGCACCTACAGTTGATGATATTTATGAAGGAAAAGCGGTTTCCCAAAGTTTTGATTTTGATGGCTTAGAATTTGAAATGGAGGGTAGATTTCGTGATGGACATTTTGATGGAGTTGGAACTATTGTGAAGCGTTTTTTTGATATTGTAAAACCACATAATGCCTATTTTGGAGAAAAAGATTTTCAACAATTACAAATTATAAAAAAACTAGTTGAGAAGCTTCATATTCCAATTCATGTTGTTGGGTGTAAAATACACCGGGAAACTAGCGGTTTAGCAATGAGTTCGCGTAATACCCGACTAAAACCAGCGTATAAAAAAGCGGCTCCTTTTATTTATAAAACTTTAACAACTGCCAAAAAACGTTTTGGCACAAAAAGTGCTAATAATGTATTGAAATGGGTTGAAAAACAGTTTGCAAAACATGATTTATTAGAATTAGAATATTTTATTATTGCAGATGTAAAAACGTTAAAACCAGTTAAACGAAAATCAAACAAAAAAACATATAGGGCGTTTATAGCAGTATATGCAGATGATATTAGACTTATAGATAATATCGCACTAAATTAATTATCTTTGCCTCATGCAAATTCAAGTAGTAAAATCTAAGATTCATAGAGTAAAATGCACAGGTGCAGAACTCAATTATATAGGAAGTATCACTATAGACGAAGATTTAATGGAAGCCGCCAATATTATACAAGGAGAAAAAGTTCAAATTGTTAATAATGATAATGGTGAGCGTTTAGAAACGTATTGTATTCCTGGACCACGTAAAAGTGGCGAGATTACACTTAACGGTGCTGCCGCCAGGAAAGTTTCGATAGGAGATACGCTAATTTTAATTACTTATGCCTTTATGGATATTGAAGAGGCAAAAGTATTTAAGCCCTCATTAGTTTTTCCAGATGAAGCAACAAACTTGTTAAAATAAAGGTTTGAACCAAAAAATAAAAAGAATACTTAAGATTACACTCCCATTATTATTGGGAGTTTTTTTGGTTTGGTATTCACTGTCTCAAATTTCTATTGACGAATTAGTTGAATATTTCAAAAAGGCAGATTATACATGGATTGTTTTAGGTATGTTTTTAGGACTCTTGAGTCATTTGTCAAGGGCTTATCGTTGGCGTTTTCAGCTTGAACCAATGGGGTATCGTGTTAGGTTAGGCAATAGTATTATGGCTGTATTTGCTACCTATTTAATAAACTATACCATACCTAGAGCAGGCGAAGTTGCCAGAGCTTCTATACTTACAAATTATGAAGATGTGCCTTTTGAAAAAGGTTTTGGAACTATTGTGGCAGAGCGTATTGCAGATATGATTGTTATGTTGGGCATAATTGCCGTTACGCTTTTTCTTCAGTTTGATTTTATATATGGGTTTTTAATTGAAAAATTCGATCCAACTAAAATCATTATTGCCTTTATTGCGGGTATCATACTAATGGTATTCTTTTTTAGGTTTATAAAGAAAAGTGATTTCAAAATAGCGATAAAAATAAGAACATTTATTAATGGCTTAATTGAAGGGGCATTTAGTATTTTTAAAATGAAAAAGAAGTGGGCATTTATTTTTCATACACTATTTATTTGGGGAATGTATGTGCTTATGTTTTATGTTACGACCTTTTCTTTTGAGCAAACTCAAAATATTCCTTTTGCGGCAATATTAATTGGTTTTATAGCAGCAAGTTTTAGTATTGCAGCAACTAATGGCGGCATAGGTTCTTATCCTGAAGCTATTGTACTTGCTTTTTTATTATTTAATATTCCAGAAGACCCGAGTCGTGCTTTTGGTTGGATCATGTGGGGGTCTCAAACACTTATGATTATTATCTTTGGAGGCCTGTCATTAATCTATTTGCCAATTTATAATAGAAAAAAATCAAATTCGAAAGTTTAAAAATTCTGCAAAGCTTAAAAAACTTTGCTTTTAATCTCTCCCATTATTTATTACCTTGCCAATATCAAATTTCAAATCGTTATTAAAAATGAAGCAACTACTTTACGTTCTACTGTTTGTATTATCAATACATTTTGCAGAGGCTCAAGTTAAATATAAAACCATTGAATCTTCAAAATTAGAAGAATCTAGAGAGCTAAAAATTCAATTACCAAGAGGATATAATAGTAATGAAAATAAAAGTTATCCATTATTTATTGTGTTTGATGGTGATTATCTTTTCGAAGCGGTTGCTGGAAATGTAGATTATTATTCCTATTGGGATGACATGCCAGAATCTATTATTGTAGGCGTTAATCAAGTTGATAAACGATATGACGATTGTATGTACTCTGAGCAAAACTCTTTACCAATTGACACAGGGGCTAGTTTCTTCGAGTTTATTGGGCAAGAGCTTATTCCATATATAAAAAAAAACTATAGAACTACTAATTTTAAAGTAGCTGTAGGTCATGGAGAAACTGCCAATTTTATTAATTATTTTTTATTAAAGCCCCAACCGTTATTTCAGGCCTATATTGCAGTTAGTCCAGAATTAGCTCCAAATATGATAGACTATCTTCCTAAACGTTTAAATAGTTTACAATCTAAATTATTTTATTATTTAGCAAATACTAAAAATGATGGAAGCTCTATAAGGAAAATGACAGAAGCTTTAAATGAAGATATTTCGGCTATAGATAATGATAATTTATCTTATAGTTTTGATAGTTTTGAAAAACCATCTCATTACTCTGCTCCTTTGCATGGGCTGCCAAATGCTCTTGAAAATATTTTTAAAGTATTTCAACCTATTAGTAAAAAGGAGTATAAGGAGACTATATTAGAATTAGATACGTCTCCAGTAGCATATTTGGTTGAAAAGTATAAGACTATTAATGATGTGTTTGGTCTTAAAAAACGAATTCTAATTAATGATTTTAAAGCTATTTCGGCCGCTATTGAAAAAACCGAACAGTTTGAATTTTATGAACAATTAGGTAAAATTGCTCGAGATGCATATCCAGAAACGCTTTTAGGAGGTTATTATTTAGCGCGTTTTTATGAAGAGGGAGGCGAGCCCAAAAAGGCAATGCGAACGTATCAATCTGCATATACATTAAAAGGAGTTGCTGGTCTTACAAAGGATTTAATGCTTGAAAAAGCAGATTTAATTAAAGAGGATTTCGGTTATTAAAGTAATGAAATCTCAAACCTCAAACTCTAAATCCCAAAAAATTAAATGGCAAAAGTAAAAACAACTTTTTTTTGTCAAAACTGCGGGACACAATATGCGAAATGGCAAGGACAATGTAATGCCTGTAAAGAGTGGAATACTATTGTTGAGGAAGTTATTCAAAAACCAGAAAAAAGCGACTGGAAATCCCCAACAGCAACCGTAAAAAAAGCATCAGTTCCATTACGAATTAAAGATATAGATGTTTCTAAAGAACCACGGCTAAACACATTTGATGGAGAATTTAATCGCGTACTGGGCGGTGGTATGGTGCCAGGATCTTTAACATTGTTAGGAGGCGAGCCTGGGATAGGGAAAAGTACTTTATTACTTCAGATTTCATTAAAATTACCATATAAAACTTTATATGTTTCTGGTGAAGAAAGCCAGAAACAAATAAAAATGCGAGCAGAACGTATTAATCCAAATAATAATAACTGTTATATTTTAACAGAAACTAAAACTCAAAATATATTCAAACAAATAGGAGCTTTAGATCCAGATATTGTTATTATTGATTCTATTCAAACACTGCATAGCGATTATATTGAGTCTTCTTCGGGAAGTATTTCACAGATAAAAGAATGTACCACAGAGCTTATAAAGTTTGCTAAAGAAACAGCCACTCCAGTTTTATTGATTGGTCATATTACTAAAGATGGAAATATTGCTGGTCCCAAAATTTTAGAACACATGGTAGATACTGTGTTACAATTTGAAGGGGATCGTAACCATGTATTTAGAATTTTAAGAGCCCATAAAAATCGTTTTGGTTCTACAAACGAATTGGGGATATACGAAATGCAAGGCTCAGGACTACGTGAGGTTACTAATCCATCAGAGATTTTAATCTCTGAAAAGGATGATGAGCTATCAGGAAATGCTATAGCAGCGACTTTAGAAGGTATGCGTCCATTAATGATAGAGATACAAGCTTTGGTTAGCACGGCAGTTTATGGAACTCCGCAACGTAGTGCTACTGGTTTTAATGCAAAACGTCTCAATATGTTATTGGCAGTTTTAGAAAAACGTGCTGGATTCCGATTAGGAGCAAAAGATGTCTTTTTAAATATTACAGGAGGTATTACGGTTGACGATCCTGCTATTGATTTGGCTGTTGTGGCTGCTATACTATCTTCTAATGAAGATGTCGCATTGCAAAAAGATTTTTGTTTTGCTGCAGAAGTTGGATTATCTGGAGAAATACGTCCCGTACAACGTGTAGAACAACGTATTTTAGAAGCCGAAAAACTAGGGTTCTCCACCATTTTTGTATCGAAATACAATAAAATCTCATTAAAAAATACAGTAATTAAAATACAACTCATTTCTAAAATTGAAGATTTGGTTGAAATTCTTATTTAATCTAAAAATTCTCCGACCCAAGGAGAAGACTCGAATTACATTGCTCCCTGGAAGCCATCTGAACTACCAAAAAAGGAAGTTTTGGGTGAGGTAAAATAAAAAAAGGTTTTGGCTCTAAGGACAAAATGAAACTGACGAAATACCTCTATGGCTTGTCTTGTGGATAGTGAGTTTCAATATTTTTTTAACAATTTAAATGTCTTCTAAAAGCGCAATAAAAGCGTTTTGTCGTAAAAAAAATGCACTTTATCTGGTTTTTGTTAGTTTTTGTCGGTTTTTTAGAGTATTATTGTAGCGTATTTAAGACAAATCATAGAATTAATGATTTTGTTAATAAAATATCATTCCCTCAAGCTTAATTTTAATACGAATAATTTTACAATATATTAATGAAAGTGCATAAATAGTGTGCATTTCATCGGTTTTATTGTATTTGATAGAAAAATTTGAGTTTTTAACGAAAAAAACATGTAACTATTTGAATATAAGATAATTTCGATTTACCCAAATCTATTAATTATGAAAGCAAAACTACTTTTTAGCCTGCTTATGGCTTTGTTTGTGTTTAACTTTTCTTTTGCACAAGATTCTGATGGAGACGGTGTGCCAGATTCAGTCGATATAGATGATGATAATGATGGTATTATAGATACATACGAATGTTCTGCGGCCATTCAATTTGATAATGCGTCATTATTAACAGCTACAGATTTAGATGATGTGAAAGCTGGAGAAAAGGTGGTGTATTCCAATGCAATTCTATACCAAAATCAATATTACGACATTATTTTAACCATTATAACTATTAATGGGTCTTATACAGTAGATTGTAATAATGAACTAAGAGTTAGTGGTTTTGATTCAAGTAATGATGATTACGTAACATATTCGTTTGATTTGGTTGAAGCTGGAAGTGCCACACCAGCAACTCCTATTGGAATACCAGCAACGCTTTACGATATTATTTTAGAGTCACGAGATATTGATACCAGATCTTCCAGAGATTTTACAGAAATAGCAGGATTTAATCCTTCAACAGTTACATCAACAGTAACTGCATCTTTAAGTGCTACCACAAAATTAGAGCAAGCAGGTTTTAATAATGGACCAGATCCGTCAGGGTATACTTTATATAGATTAGACCCAACACTTGTTGCTCCAAATACAGATTGGGTAAACGAACCAGATGATGGAGGTACACATGGTGATGATCCAGATTTTTATTTATATATGGAATTTGATAAGTTTTCTCATGTTGATTTATTATATGGAGCTACAGGAACTCATACAAGTACAGGTACTAGATTAACAAATTTTGGAGTAAGTTCTAAATGTGATTTTGATGATGATCTTGTTTTAGATACTATAGATATAGATAGTGATAATGATGGAATACCAGACAATGTGGAAGCACAGCCTACTATTGGCTATATTCCACCTAGTGCGCCAGGTAGTAGCATTACAGATGCTAATAACAATGGATTGGATGATGTATATGAATCTGCGATGGGTGGAACAGATTTAACCAATATAGAGGATACAGATGGCGATGGATTAAAAGATTATTTAGATAGTGATACAGATAATGACGGTACACCAGATATTCAAGAGAATGGTCAGGCAAATACCCTTAACAATATTGATATTGATAGTGATGGTTTAGATGATAATTTAGATTCTGTAACAGGTTCTTTAGATGTTAATGATGAAGTTTCTGTTGGAGATATTGCAGACCTTACAGCCTCTTTTGGAGATGTTGATAGTGATGCCACTTTAGGAGGGGACTTAGATTACAGGGATTTGTTTGATATCAACCCCCCATCTATTGCTTCCATAGATTTTGATGGCATAAATGATTATTTATCTAGAGCTTCGTTTATTGATGGGTTAAACCATGTAACGGTAATGGCTTGGGTAAAATCTGACTCTGGAAATTCTACTAACATGACTATTTTAGGAGAAGATATTGGTTGTAAACTATGGTTGCAAAATGGAAATACGCCATCATTTACTGTTAAAACATCAGGGAATTCTCAAGAAACAATAAGTTGCAGTGCTATTAATTTTGATGAGTGGCACCATATAACCGCAACCTATACTAGCGCAACAGGGTTATTGCAACTCTTTGTTGACGGTTCATTATTGAGTTCGACAAATGTTGGAAGTACAGGTGCTTCTATTGAGAATACAGATGATTCTAACGAAAACTTTGAAGTTGGTAGGTTTTCAAGCGATGTAACTAATAAAGAATATTTTAAAGGAGATATTGATGAGGTAAGAGTATTTGATGTTGAACTTACAGCAGAACAAATAAAAAAGATGGTGTACCAGGAAATTGAAAATAACTCTGGAGATACTATAGGTTCTATTGTAGGGAAAAATATTGAAGATACAGCAACAAGTAATACGGTGCCTTGGGGTAATTTAATAGCCTATTATCCAATGACGGATATTAAAAAAGGAACAACTACAGATTATTCAAGTTATGATAAAGAATTGTATCTAAATTATATTAATACCATTCAAGATCAGACAGCTCCAATGCCGTATGTTTCTTCAAATAATGGTAATTGGACAGCACAATCAACATGGCAACATGGTGATGTTTGGGATATTGAAAATACTGCAAACAATAAAGATTGGTGTATAGTGAAAATAGGGAGTGATGTTTCTGCTTGCCACTCAATTAATATAGCAGGTTTAATAATTGATGCAGGTAGTACTTTTACAGTTCATAGTGAAAATGTTGTTGAAAATTCCTGGTACTTAGAATTAAATGGAACCCTTAACTTAGAAGATGACTGTCAGTTAATCCAAACGGTAAATAGTGATTTAGTGACCTCAGCAACAGGTAAACTATTAAGGCGACAAGAAGGCACATCGAATGCCTATAGATATAACTATTGGTCGTCACCAGTGGGAACTTTAGGAGCTACTCCTTTAACGAATAATAATGGATTAACCAATAATACAAATAATACACCATATAACTTAAATATGATAAAAGATGAGGCAGGAATTAATTTGTCATTTACTTCTGGCTACGATGAAGTTGGAAAAATTAGTACCTATTGGATGTATACTTTTAAAAATGGTTTAACATATTGGGATTGGGCAGTGCTTTCGCCAAGTACACCGCTAGAAGTTGGTGTAGGTTATACACAAAAAGGAACCGGAAATGCAGGTCTGGAACAACAATATATTTTTGAAGGCAAACCAAATAACGGCACCATATTAGTGAATGTGACCGATGTTGGAGGGCCGGGATCAGTTACATCCGTATCAAAAACAAACTATTTATTAGGAAACCCATATCCATCAGCTCTAGATGTTCATACATTTATTGATGATAATGTAGGCGTTATAGATGGTACCTTGCATTTATGGCAACAATGGAGTGGAGATACACATTATCTTGATGAGTACAAAGGAGGCTATGCCCAAGTAAACAAACTGGGGTCTGTAAGAGCCTATCAATTTGTAGGTCTTTATGGGGACGATAATGGCTCACAAGATGGCACAAAAACACCTTCAAGATACATTCCTGTTGCTCAGGGATTTGTTGCAGAGATTATAGCCGATGGAAGTGTCGAATTTAATAATGGACAGCGTGTATTTATTAAAGAGACGGATGCAGATGACACTTATAATAATGGATCCACATTTTTTAAATCAAGTAATGAAAAATCTAAAAATAGTGTCGTAAGTTCAAAAGAAGATGACGACAATGGAGCCATGCAAAAAATCCGTTTAGAGTTTAATTCGGTAATAGGGCCAGCAACAAGAAGAGAGTTGCTTTTAGGTTTTAGCGAGACTACCACAGATGAATTTGATTATGGATATGATGCAAAAAATGATGGTTCTAACAATAACGATCTTAATTTAAGCCTTGAAGGCGTAAACATGAATATGCAAGCGTATGCTCCAATTACTACAGATAAAGTAATACCTCTAAACTTTATATCTTCAGGAGATAATTCATTTGAAATTAGAATTACAGAAACAGAAAACCTAGACGAAGACCAGGAAGTGTATTTAAGAGATCATTTAACGGGAGGCTATTTTGATTTAGCTGGAGGTGAAGCTTATAGTTTTAGCTCGGAAGCAGGAAAGTTTAACAACAGATTTGAAATTGTTTTCCAAAATGAATCCCAAACCTTAAGTGCAGAAGAGGCAACATATACTGAGAATTATATTTATTATCAAAATAAAACAAATACACTATTTGCTAAAAAATTAAAAAGTCAAGTTAAAAAACTGGCTTTAATTAACATGAGAGGACAAACAGTTTTAGAATTAGAGAATGTGTCAACAGAAAGTTTAGAGCATGGTTATAGATTTGATAATTTGTCAACTGGTTCATACGTGGTATGTTTGAGGACAGAAATGAATGAGGTACTTACTAAAAAGATTGTTTTTAATTGATTTAGGTTTTATAAATTAAAGAGGAAAAGAGCCAAAATATCTATTTTGGCTCTTTTTATTCGTTGTCAGTGATTTACAGACAGTTAAAACGTTAATGACTAGTCAGTAATTCAAGACGTAAATGTTTATAAATTAGTGTTTAATGATTTAATTTTCATTAATAGCGTTTAAATAATGAAAAGGTAATTTTAATTCTTTGTGTAACATTCATAATTAGTTCTTTTGATTTATTGGGTAATGCTAATAGAAGAAAATGAAAGCTGTAAATGAAGCGTTAAAAACCTTACTTCAAGTACTTCCCGTTTCAAAAACAATTGAAATCATTTTAGGTAGAAATAATGTTTCGAAAAAGAAATAATAATATGAGAATATTGAGATAAGATTTTTCGATTATCAAAAATCATTTTTAACCTTACTTTTTTGCCAAAATTCCTTAAATTCGCTTCCTTATTAGAATATAGAGTAAATGAGCACTAAATTTCCTGAATATAAAGGACTTGACTTACCAAATGTAGCAAATGAGATACTACAATATTGGCAAGAAAATAACATTTTTGAAAAAAGCGTTTCTACCAGAGAAGGTAGTGAACCTTATGTGTTTTATGAAGGACCACCATCTGCAAATGGACTTCCTGGAGTGCATCACGTTTTAGCACGTGCTATTAAAGATATTTTCCCGCGTTACAAAACCATGAAAGGATACCAAGTAAAGCGTAAAGCTGGTTGGGATACACATGGTTTGCCTATTGAGTTAGGGGTTGAAAAAGAATTAGGAATTACTAAAGAGGCTATTGGTAAAACTATTTCGGTAGAAGATTATAATGCAGCCTGTCGTAAAGCAGTGATGCGTTATACAGATGTTTGGAATGACCTAACACAAAAAATGGGGTATTGGGTAGATATGGACGACCCATACATTACCTACGAACCAAAATACATGGAGAGTGTTTGGTGGCTTTTAAAGCAAATATATAATAAGAGTTTATTATATAAAGGCTATACCATACAACCTTATTCACCAAAAGCAGGAACAGGATTAAGCTCACATGAGTTAAATCAACCTGGAACGTATCAAGATGTAACAGATACAACAGTTGTTGCTCAGTTTAAAGCGAATCCAGATTCACTACCAGATTTTTTACAAAATGAAGGGGATATTTATTTCTTAGCTTGGACAACCACACCTTGGACATTGCCTAGTAATACAGCATTAACCGTTGGACCAAAAATTGATTATGTTTTAGTCAAAACTTATAATCAATATACATTTGAACCTATCAATGTGATTTTAGCTAAGAAATTGGTTAACTATCAGTTTTCAGGAAAATTCAATCAAGTAGAAGATAAGTCGGAATTATTAAACTATAAATCTGGTGATAACCTACCTGCCGGCAAGGCAGGAAAAATACCATTTTATGTTGTTAAAGAGTTTGTTGGTAAAGATTTAGTTGGTGTTACTTACGAGCAATTAATGCCTTATACATTACCAAACGATAATCCAGAAAATGCCTTTAGAGTCATTTCTGGAGATTTTGTAACGACAGAAGACGGTACAGGGATTGTACATACCGCACCTACTTTTGGAGCAGACGATGCCTTGGTTGCAAAACAGGCTAAACCAGAAGTCCCACCTATGCTAGTAAAAGACGAGCAAGATAATTTGGTACCCCTTGTAGATTTGCAAGGACGTTTTAGACCAGAAATGGGGACGTATGCTGGAAAGTATGTAAAAAACGAATATTACAATGATGGAGAAGCACCAGAACGTTCTGTTGATGTTGAGATTGCTATCAAATTAAAAGAAGAAAATAGAGCCTTTAAGGTTGAAAAATACAAGCACAGTTATCCAAATTGTTGGAGAACAGATAAGCCAATTCTTTACTATCCGTTAGATTCTTGGTTTATTAAAGTGACCGATGTTAAAGGGCGTATGCATGAGCTTAACAACTCGATTAACTGGAAACCAAAAAGTACAGGAGAAGGGCGATTTGGTAATTGGTTGGCAAATGCAAACGACTGGAACTTATCGCGTTCTCGTTATTGGGGAATTCCGTTACCAATTTGGAGAACCGAAGACGGTAAAGAAGCCATTTGTATAGGTTCTGTTGAAGAACTAAAATCTGAAATGGGTAAAGCCGTTTCAGCAGGCGTTTTAGCAAAAGACATTTTTGAAGATTTTGAAATAGGAAACAATTCGGAAGAAAACTACGCTAAAATAGATTTACATAAAAACATTGTTGATGCTATTGTATTAGTATCGCCATCGGGTCAAAAAATGTTCCGCGAAAGCGATTTAATAGACGTGTGGTTCGATTCTGGTTCTATGCCTTATGCGCAGTGGCATTACCCATTTGAAAACGCCGATTTAATTGATAAAGGAACAACTTTTCCAGCAGATTTTATTGCAGAAGGTGTCGATCAAACAAGAGGGTGGTTCTATACGTTACATGCTATTGGAACCATGGTTTTTGATTCAGTAGCCTATAAAAATGTAGTATCTAATGGATTGGTATTAGATAAAAACGGACAAAAAATGTCGAAGCGTTTAGGGAATGCTGCCGACCCGTTTGAAACCCTAGGAAAATATGGTGCCGACGCTACACGCTGGTACATGATTAGTAATGCAAACCCCTGGGATAATTTAAAATTCGATTTAGAAGGTATTGAAGAAATAAAACGCAAGTTCTTTGGAACCCTTTATAACACGTATTCTTTCTTTACACTATATACTAATTTAGACAAGTTTAGTTATTCAGAAGCCGATATAGTTTTAGAAGAACGACCAGAAATAGATCGTTGGATTTTATCCGAATTGCATACATTAATAAAGAAAGTAGATGCCTTTTATGCCGATTATGAGCCTACAAAAGCAGCGCGCGCTATTTCCGATTTTACTCAAGATTATGTAAGTAATTGGTTTGTACGTTTAAGCAGAAGGCGTTTTTGGAAAGGAGATTACGAACAAGATAAAATTTCGGCATACCAAACACTTTATACCTGTTTGGTAACCATTGCTAAACTGGGAGCACCAATTGCACCTTTCTTTATGGATAGGTTGTATTTAGATTTAAATTCGGTTACCAAAAAAGAATCATTTGAAAGTGTACATTTAGCAAGCTTTCCTGTTTATAATGAGGCTTTTATAGATAAGAGTTTAGAGCGAAAAATGGAAAGTGCTCAAACAATATCATCGTTAGTTTTGTCGTTAAGAGCTAAGGAAAAGATAAAAGTGCGCCAGCCGCTTCAAAAAATAATGATTCCTGTTGATAATAATCAACAAAAAGAAGAGATATTAGCTGTCTCGGAGTTAATAAAACATGAAGTTAATGTTAAAAGCATTGAACTTTTAGATGAAGCTTCAGATATTTTAGTAAAGCAAATAAAACCTAATTTTAAAGCACTTGGACCTCGTTTTGGGAAGGAAATGAAACTAATTGCTAACACAATTAAAGCACTTAATTCTGCCGATATAAAAAAAATTGAACAAAATGGTGTTTTAGATGTTGAAATTAATGGAAAAAATATTACTTTAGAGATTGAAGATGTAGAGATTACATCGCAGGATATTGAAGGTTGGCTGGTTGCTAACGAAGGATCGTTAACTGTAGCTTTGGATGTTACAATATCTGATGGTTTACGAAGAGAAGGTATTGCGAGAGAACTTATTAATCGTATCCAGAATTTGCGTAAAGATTCAGGATTTGAGGTAACAGATAGAATTGATGTGGTGCTTCAAAAAGATGATCATGTTATGAATGCGGTTGAAGCAAACATGACATATATAAAAACAGAAACTTTAACTAATGAACTTGAAATTATTGATAAATTAGACAATGGTATTGAGATTGCTTTTGATGATGTAAATACAAAATTGTTTATAAAAAAACATTAAAAAATTATGAGTACAGATGCAAACGTAAGATATTCGGATAAAGATTTGGCTGAATTTAAAGAGCTAATATCAGATAAAATAGAGAAAGCACAGCATGATTTAGAGCTTATAAAAAGTGCGTATATGAACGACCATAATAATGGGACCGAAGATACATCACCTACATTTAAAGCATTTGATGAAGGAAGTGCTGTTATGAGTAAGGAGTCTAATTCACAATTGGCAATTAGACAGGAAAAATTTATCCGAGATCTTAAAAATGCGTTAATTAGAATTGAAAATAAAACATATGGCATATGCCGTGTCACAAAAAAACTAATTAATAAAGAACGCTTAAAATTAGTTCCTCATGCAACGTTAAGTATTGAAGCAAAAAATATGCAATAATTATAAATTACACCCCCAAGCGTCTCGATTTAAAAAGAGGCGCTTTTTTGTTTAAAAAGTTATGTCCTTAAAAAAATCTACCCTCATTATCGTTCTTATTTTGCTTCTTGACCAAATAAGTAAAATATATATAAAAACCCATTTTAAACTTCAAGATAATATTGAGGTATTCAGTTGGTTTAAAATATTTTTTATTGAAAATGATGGCATGGCCTGGGGCACAAAAATTAGTGACTTCACTTCATTTATATCAGATAGAACAGCAAAAGTGATATTAACATTGTTTAGAGTTGTTGCTATTTTTGCGATAGGTTATTGGCTGTATAATGAAACAAAAAAACAAAATTCCAAAATATTAATATTGGCCATTGCCTTAATTTTTGCTGGAGCCTTAGGTAATATTCTAGATTCTGTTTTTTATGGCGTTATGTTTGATCATAGTTATGGTCAGGTAGCGGCGTTTTTACCAGAAGGCGGTGGTTATGATAGTTTACTTCATGGAAAGGTGGTAGATATGCTGCATTTGCCTTTGTATAATGACTATTTACCTGACTGGGTTCCCTTTTATGGTGGTGAATTTTTTACATTTTTTGAACCTGTTTTTAATATTGCCGATGTGGCGATAAGTGTAGGTTTCATTATGCTTATAGTTTTTAATAAGAAAGCATTTCCAAAGGTGAAGAATGAAGAAGAGCGTAATGATAATGAGGATTTATAAAAAGTGTAATATAATATAAGTAACTAAAGTGTATAGATTGTTTTAGGCGTCACGCAAAAATCCAATTTTACATCACTTTCAAAAACATCAGTAACGCTGTCTTCAGCTTCAAAAAAAGACAGACCAATTTTAATAACTTCAGGCTTACAATTAGTTAAAAAACGATCGTAAAACCCTTTGCCATAACCAACTCTGTTCCCCACTTTATCAAAGGCTAAAAGGGGGATGAAAACAACATCAATTTTATTATTTGAAATGTCAATTCCATCAACAGGTTCGGGAATATTATAGGTGTTTTTCTTAATTTTTGTATTATCGGCTAAGAGGAAATGGGTCATAAGCCTTGTTTTAAAATCACTTTTCGAAATGACAATATTTTTATCCTTTCCTGATAAAATATTGAGAATATAATCTGTATTGACTTCTTTTTGTTCTTCTATAGAAAGAAACGTATGGTAAAAAGTGTGTTCCCAAATAGGTAGTTTTAACACTTGATTTGCAATAGAAATACTTAAATCGTCAATTTGAGAAAGCGATAAATCATTTCGAAGTGCTTTGTGCTTTTTTCGCAATTCAGATTTAATCATAATTGATCTTTAAGTTTTATGGAATAATTAAAAGGGATAAAAATAAGTAAACCACGTCATAATTAAAAATCAAGCACTTTTAAAAATATTCTCTAATTCATTTATAATGATTGGTTTTACTAGATAGCCTTCGATACTGTTTAAAGATTTTGCCCGATCAATATCCACGGGGTTTATAGAGGAACTTACAATATAAAGCGTAATAAGCTTATTAAACTTGTTTTTTATTTTGGTAAAGTGTTCAATAAATTCCCATCCATCCATAACAGGCATATTCAAATCTATAAAAATAATGTCTGGAATTTTGTCTTCTTTAAGGTTTAGAAGGAGTTCTTCGAAGTAGTCTATACTTTGCTTGCCATTTTTAAAAATGATAAGGTTTTCACAAAGTTTTTTTGTTTCAATTACACGTTTTACTAAATTGATGTATATATCATCATCATCTATAATACAAGCAAGTTCTATTAGTTTCTTATTCATATTAGAAAGTGATTTTAAAAGTTGTGAATTTTTCAACTTCACTAAAAACATTAATTTCTCCGTCCAATGCGTCAATTTGATTTTTTGTTATAAATAAACCAATTCCGATTGCATCTTTATTGTAATGAAATGTTTTATACATTCCAAAAAGTTTATCTCCAAATTTTTCTAAATCAATTCCAATTCCATTATCAGTAATTTCTAATATGGTTCTAGAGTTTTCTACATAAGACTTTATCTCTATAATTGGATCTCGTTCTGGATGCTTGTATTTAATCGAATTTGTTATTAAATTTAATAAAATACTTTCAAGATAAGCAGGGATATAATCGATAGTGTCGATTTTTGAAAAATCTGAGTTTATAATGGTTCTGCTTTTTGTGATTATTTGTCCTATGGATATCTTTACACGTTTTAATGATTTGCTAAATTTAACTAGAGATTTGCTTTTATTTGTGCTAGTTTGAATTGTAACAACCTCGTTTAAATGTAAAATGGTATCATTTAAACTAGATGCTATATTTTCTACACTATTAATTAATTCTAACTTTTCTTCTTTGGATTCAGTAGAGTTTAATAATTCTACAACGAGTGATAAATTACTAGTGTGAGATCTTAAATTATGTGATACTATATGAGCAAAATTAAAGAGTCTTTTGTTTTGAGCAGCAATAATATTTGAAGTTCTTAGTAAGCTTAATTCTTTGGCTTTTGTTTCATCAATGTCTTGAAAAATACCACGTACGCCTATAATTTCTTTCTTGTCATTAAATACAGGCTTTCCATTTGCTCTAACCCAAAATTCACGATTGTTTTTGGTTAACATTTTAGTTTCTGTACTAAATGCTTTACCATCAATAGAACATTTTAAAAAGAGCCTTTTAACTTGTTCGTAAGATTCTTTTGGATAATAAGAAACGGATTTATTTATAGAAGGCTTATAATCTTCTGAGTATTCTAAAATTCGTCTTGTTTGTTGGTCCCAGTAACTTTTTCGTTTTATTAAATCCACATACCAACTACCAATCGATGTCATTTCAGCAGCTTCTTTATAATAAAACTTATGCTTATTTACTTTTTTATTAGTTTTAAACTTACGTTTATTGAAAAAGAGAAATTTTGACTTTGTATTATTGTTACTAAGGTTAGCTTGGGTATGACTTGTTGTGCAAACAAATTCCTTGTATTTTCCTTTTTTAGATTCAATTAGGAGACTTTGTCTAAAGTCTATATTGTTTTTAATAAAACTAAAATAATTATTTCTAAACTGACTGCTGTCGTCTTTATGAATAAGTTTGTTTAAAAAGAAATCTAAACTAATTTTTTTGTTTTTTGCAATGTATCCAATATCAGATAAAAAAACCTTTGAGCAGTAAATGGTGTCGTTTTTTAATTCCAAATACCCAATATTATTTTCAATTGGCTTTGATGGCATTTTGATTTGAGTCATGGCGTTAGAGAGACTGATTTTAATTTTTTGATGACGTAAACATAACATTAATTTGGCAAAAAAACGATAAAAAACGCATTTAATCGATAAAATCAATCATTTAAACGATTTTTCGGACAGATTCTAGTTGTTAATTTTGCTTTTCTTAAAAGAAGATTTCTATAATTAAAATTCGAAAAGGGAAATATGGTTTTTGAGAGTGTAACAAGAGTTAAAGTGTTGATTTTCAGGTTTTAATATTTGTGGTTATACGAAAAAGGGCATCTCCTTGATATACAATAGGAGATTCATTTACATTTATAATATAACCGTTATTTTGAGCCTTAACAAAATAATTAAATTTACCATAAGGATCGGTAATATTTCCTAAAATATCCCCTTTTGTTACTTGAACACCAATAGTTATAGAGGCTTTAAACATACCAGAGTAGTTAGCGCGAATCCATTTGCTTTCATTTATAAAAACACAATTATTTTTAGGAGCGGAGACTTTAAATTTTGAAGATAACATTCCTAAATGATGTAAAATACGTTTAGAACCGTTAACACCAGAATTAGTTATAACATCATCAATATGAAAAGATTTGCCCCCCTCAAAAAGCAATAAAGGTTTGCCTAATTTATAACAAATAGTTCTAAAAGACTTAGATAGATTTTTAGAATAAAGTACAAAAGGAGCTCCAAATACTTTTGCCAAGTCGTTGGGTATTCTATTGCCTTTAGAATACCGAAGCTGAGGTGCATTAAATCTGCCAGAGCCACCTGTATGAAAATCTATAATGTATTCCACATGGGGTATAATCTCATGCACTAGTTTATAGGCGACTCGACTGGCTAAAGAGCCATCTTTACTTCCAGGGAACACACGATTTAAATCACGTCCATCAGGAAACTCACGTTTTAAATTTATGAAACCAAAAACATTAATAACAGGAATACAGATAATAGTACCGCATTTAGGTTTATTAATGCCTTTTGCAATAAGCTGTCTAACAATCTCTACACCATTAACTTCATCACCATGTATCCCAGCAGTAAACAACACAATGGGACCAGGTTTTTTAGAGCGTTCAATAATTACTGGAACATTTACAGGAGTAGATGTGTGTAAATTAGCAACATCAAAATTAGCCTCTTTTCTTTCTCCAGGTTTTATAGACACACCAAGAATAGTTAATATGTCGTTTTTAGTATGAGCCATTAATTGTGTCTATTTCTTTCTATGTAAGTAATAATGATTTTAGCAATGTTTTTGCCTGTGCCAGTTTCAATACCTTCTAAGCCTGGTGTTGAATTTACCTCTAAAAGCAAAGGGCCTCTTGTAGATTGTAACATATCTACACCACAAACAGGAAGTTTTAAAACTCGGGATGCTTTCATGGCGACTTTTAATTCGGCTTCATCAAGTTTTATAACTTGTGCTGTACCACCTCTATGTAAGTTGGAACGAAACTCCCCTTCTTTACCTTGCCTTTTTATGGCACCTACCACTTGTCCGTCTACCACTAAAGCCCTTAAATCGGCGCCTTTAGCTTCCGCTATATATTCTTGTACCAGTGCCCTTGCTTGCAATCCGTTAAATGCTTCTAATACAGATTCAGCTGCATTTTTAGTTTCGGCTAATACAACCCCTAGCCCCTGAGTTCCTTCAAGAAGTTTAATAATAACGGGCGTTCCTCCTACATGTGCAATAACTTTTTCAACATCTCTGGAATAATTAGTAAATACTGTTTTTGGCATGCCAATTCCAGCTTTAGAAAGTCTTTGGAAGCTTCTTAATTTATCTCTCGACCTTATAATGGCATCTGATGTTACCGAAGTGAATACATTCATCATTTCAAATTGCCTAACAACAGCACAACCAAAAAAGGTTGCAGAAGCTCCAATTCGAGGAATAATGGCATCTACATAATCTAAATAACGGTCTTTGTAATAAATAGTGGGCTTCTCTTTTTCAATAATAAGATCACACTTTAAAGGATCAATAACTTCCATGATATGTCCCCGTTTTTCACCTTCAACAACAAGGCGCTCGGTTGAGAATAAATTAGGATTTCGCGAAAGAATGACTATATTCATTAAAATAGTTTAACCCAGTACTGCAATATACTAAAAAAGGCAAACGAATTTTTACAATATCTAGAATTTAATATACCTTTGAGTTAATGGATGTACCTGCATTAGAAATACAATTAAAAACCTTGCCAAATGCCCCTGGCGTATACCAATATTTTGATGCTAATGATACTATTTTATACGTAGGAAAAGCTAAAAATTTAAAGAAACGGGTTAGCTCATATTTTACAAAAACTCATGATAATGGTAAAACCAGAGTGCTTGTAAAAAAAATAGCAAACATAAAACATATTGTAGTAGAGACAGAAACAGATGCTTTGTTGTTAGAGAACAACCTCATTAAGAAGCATATGCCTCGTTATAATGTGATGCTTAAGGATGATAAGTCCTATCCTTGGATTTGTATAAAAAAAGAACGTTTCCCAAGAGTATTTTCAACACGTCGAATTTTTAAAGATGGGAGTGAGTATTTTGGACCTTATACGAGCATGAAAACAGTGTCAACCTTGCTAGATTTAATAAAAGGTTTGTACCATTTAAGAACATGTAATTATCACTTATCCCAAGAGAAAATAGAAGCAGGTAAATACAAAGTGTGCCTGGAGTATCATTTAGGGAATTGTAAAGGTGCTTGCGATGGATTAGAAACAGAAGAGGAATACCATAACAATATAAAAGCAATCAAAGAGATTTTAAAAGGAAATTTTAAAGATTCGCTGTCACAATTTAAAACGCAAATGAAACAGTTTGCGGAAACCATGCAGTTTGAGGAAGCTCAAAAAATAAAGGAAAGAATAGAAGTATTAGAAAATTATCAAGCGAGATCTACTATTGTAAACCCAAAGATTAGTAATGTTGATGTGTTTTCTATAATGAGTGATGAGAGTTATGGTTATGTTAACTTTTTACAAATTTCGTATGGATCAATAATCCGATCGCATACCTTAGAGGTGAAAAAGAAGTTAGACGAAACGGATTTAGAACTTTTAGAGCTTGCTATTATTGAAATCAGGCAGCGTTTTAATTCCAATTCAAAAGAAATTTACGTGCCTTTTAAAGTTGATTTGGGTCATGATATTAAAGTAACTGTGCCAAAATTAGGGGACAAAAAGCATATTTTAGATTTATCACTTCGAAATGCTAAGTATTACAGAATGGAGCGTTTTAAGCAAGATAAAATTGTTGACCCAGATAGACATGCCAATAGAATTATGGCACAAATGAAAGCAGATTTAAGGCTTTCTGGTGAGCCAAGACATATTGAATGTTTTGATAATTCGAACATACAAGGAACAAATCCAGTAGCTGCATGTGTGGTTTTTAAAAATGGGAAGCCTAGTAAAAAAGACTACCGTCATTTTAATATTAAAACCGTAGTTGGACCAGACGATTTTGCATCTATGGAAGAAGTGGTATATAGGCGATACAAGCGTTTGGTTGAAGAACAACAACCCTTACCACAACTTATAATTATTGATGGAGGTAAAGGGCAATTATCTTCAGCTTTAAAAAGTTTAGACGCTTTAAACTTAATAGGGAAAATAGCTATTATTGGAATAGCCAAACGTTTAGAAGAATTATTTTATCCAAACGATCCTATTCCATTATATTTAGATAAGAAAAGTGAAACCCTGAAAATTATACAGCAATTGCGTAATGAAGCGCATCGTTTTGGAATCGAGCATCATAGAAATAAACGAAGTAAAAGTGCGTTAAATACAGAGTTAGAAACTATCCCTGGTATAGGAGATAAAACAATTGTAGAATTGTTAAAACATTTTAAATCTGCTAAACGTGTAGCGAATGCAAAGTTAGACGAGTTAGAAGATGTTGTAGGCGTATCGAGAGCAGAAAAAATATATAATTATTATCACAATAAATGAAGTACATTTTAATGTCTATCTTAGTTTTTGTTTGTTTTGAGGGATTTTCTCAAGATATAGAAAACGATGATGTTAAAGTTGGTTTAGTGTTAAGTGGTGGTGGTGCAAAAGGGTTAGCGCATATAGGGGTTCTAAAAGTTATTGATAGCTTAGGTGTAAAAATTGACTATGTGGCTGGAACAAGTATGGGGGCTATTATTGGGGCATTATACGCATCTGGATATTCAGGGAATCAATTAGACTCTATCTTTAAAGAAGTCAACTTTGATAATATTATAAATGATAATTTACCTAGAGCATCTAAAGTGTTTTATGAACGAGATAATGATGAGAAATATGCCATAAAACTTCCTTTTAATGATTTTAAAATTAAGTTACCGTCGGCACTATCCAGAGGACAAAATACCTATAATTTACTTTCAAGACTAACACTACATGTTAATGAAATAAAGAATTTTAACGAATTGCCCATTCCGTTTTTTTGTATTGCTGCAAACATTGAAACAGGGAAAGCCGTTATATTAGATAAAGGGAATTTAGCCCAATCTGTTATGGCCAGTGGTGCATTACCTTCCATATTTCAACCAGTAGTTATTAATGACCAAGTTTTAACAGATGGTGGTGTTGTAAATAATTATCCGATTGATGAATTGAGAGCCAAAGGGATGGATGTTATTATTGGAGTAGATGTTCAAGACGGATTGGTTAACCGTGAAAAATTAGTTTCTGCACCAGATGTTTTACTTCAAATTAATAACTTTAAGACTATTAGGGATATGAAGCTAAAGATCCCTAAAACAGATATTTATATTAAGCCAGATATTAAAGAATTTAACGTAGTATCTTTTGGTGAGGGATTTAAAATTATTGAAATAGGTAAGCAAGCTGCCTTGAATAATGCAGAGGCTTTACAAGCTTTAATAAAAAAAGATTCAAAAGAAAAAAACAAACCAAAAGTAAAAATACAAGTACAAGATAGTATTGTAATTAACAGGATATCAATTGAGGGAGAAAAAAATTATACAAGAGCTTATGTTTTAGGTAAATTAAAGCTTGCTAAAAAAGTAAGTTATAAAGATTTTGATAAAGGTGTAAATAGTTTAGTAGCAACAAATAATTTCGATTCGTTCCAGTATGAATTTAAAAAAACAAAAGGAAAAGATGGCTACGATTTATTTGCAACATTAGTAGAAACAAAAAACAGTGCTTTTTTAAAGGCAGGGATTCATTTTGATGACTTATATAAAAGTGCCATACTTGTTAACTTAACTAAGAAACATTTATTGTTTGATAATGATGTGGCATCATTAGATCTCATCCTGGGAGATAATGTTAGATATAATTTTGAATATTTAATAGATAAAGGGTTTTATTGGAGTGTTGGGGTAAAATCTAGATACCACCAATTTCATAAAAATATAAGTGCACAATTATTACTTGAAGATGATCAGATTACAATTGGAGGATTAAATAAAATAGATGTAAAATTACAAGATCAAACCAATCAATTTTATGTACAAACACTATTTAGAAAAGATTTTGCACTTAGTCTAGGAGCAGAACATAAACGTTTGGAATTTAAATCTGAAACGATCTTATCTACTGATCCTGATGAGAAGTATACATTTGAAAATACCGATTATCTTAGTGTTTTTAGTAATTTAAAGTTAGATACTTATGATAATAAATATTTTCCAAAAAGAGGATTCTATTTTAACAGCGACATACATCTATATCTTTATGCATCAAGATTTAATGAGAATTTTGAGAGATTTTCGATAGCCAAAGCAGATATTGGTTCTGCTTTTAGTGTTTCAGATAAATTAGCATTCAATTTTCAATCAGGTGTCGGGTTTAAATTGGGTGACAGATCTACCCAAGCATTAGATTTTGCACTTGGCGGTTATGGTAATAATTTAATAAATAACTTTGTACCGTTTTTAGGGTACGATTTCATTTCGCTTATAGGAAATAGTTATGTAAAAGCACATGCTGTTGCCGATTACGAAATTTTTAAAAACCATCACATTACTTTAGAAGGAAATTGGGCAAATGTAGATGACAATATTTTTGAGACAGGAGAATGGTTTACACTTCCAGATTATAGAGGCTATGCTTTAGGTTACGCCATAAATACTTTTATAGGGCCTATTCAAGGAAAATTTAGTTATTCACCAGAACAGAGAAGTAGTATTTGGTTTTTCAATATAGGTTTTTGGTTTTAATAGGCTGTTTTGTCATTCTCACAAAGGAGGTAATCGTTTAAAACAACGAGAGATATAATTAAAACTCCAAAAAAATCACGATATTTGTATTGTTATGCAAAATTTTTGGCAAGAACTCTTAGTATTCTTACACTATCTTATCAAGAGAAATCCTGAATAGGCAGGTTTATTGTATCTTTAATATACCATGCTAAGGTTTAAGGGGTTAGTCCTGTGAACTTTATAATTTTTTAATCTTTAAATTTTAGAATCAATGCCTTTTTATCATAAATTAGGAAGTATTCCGCATAAACGTCATATTCAATTTAGAAAACCAGATGGCAGTTTGTATTACGAGCAGTTATTTGGTACTGTAGGGTTTGATGGGATGTCTACAAATAGTTATCACGAACAACGTCCCACCCAAGTAAAAGAAATCAAGAAGCAATATAGTGTAGCTCCAAAAATTGCTTTAGAAAATAATATAAAATCGTATCGTTTAAAAGGGTTTCAAATAAAACCAGAACAAGACTTTTTAGAAAGTAGAAAAACTGTCCTAGTAAATAGCGATTGTGCTATTATATTGGCAGCACCTAAACAATCTACAAATGATTATTTTTATAAAAATACAGACGCAGACGAGCTTATTTTTATCCATAAAGGAACAGGGAAATTAAGAACGATGCTTGGCAATCTCAATTTTAAATATGGAGATTATTTATTAGTGCCAAGAGGTGTTATTTATAAAATAGATTTCGATACAGAAGATAATAGATTGTTTATAGTAGAGTCTCATAGGCCTATATACACACCAAAACGTTATAGAAACTGGTTTGGTCAACTATTAGAACATTCGCCGTTTTGCGAACGAGACATTCGCAGACCCGAAGAGTTAGAAACCTATAATGAATCTGGAGATTTTTTAATAAAAGTAAAAAAACAAGGAGACATTATAGAAATGGTTTACGCATCGCACCCTTTTGATGTGGTTGGGTACGACGGATATAATTATCCGTACGCCTTTTCAATTCATGATTTTGAGCCTATAACAGGACGCATTCATCAACCACCACCAGTGCATCAAACCTTTGAGACAGATGCTTTTGTGGTGTGCAGTTTTGTACCGCGCTTATACGATTACCATCCAGAGTCTATTCCAGCACCTTATAATCACAGTAACATAGATAGTGATGAGGTATTGTATTATGTAGATGGCGATTTTATGAGTAGAAATGATATTGACGCTGGTCATATATCATTACACCCAGCGGGCATCCCCCATGGGCCACACCCAGGAGCTGCCGAAAGAAGTATTGGTAAAACAAAAACCGATGAACTTGCTGTTATGGTAGATACGTTTAAACCCTTAATGGTTACAGAAGAAGCTATGAAAATAGCCGATGAAGATTATCATAAATCTTGGTTATAGTCCCTAAACCCCCAAAGGGGACTTTCAGGGCGTTTAAAAATTATATTCATTAAAGTACTCAAAATCCGTCCAGTTTTGAGTTCCTTCCCTTTGGGAAGGTTAGGATGGGCTTTATTATGAAAGACATAAAATCAGTAAACTACGGTTTAGAAAAAATATTTGAAGGAGCACAAGACTTTTTGCCCCTTTTAGGAACAGACTATGTAGAATTCTATGTAGGTAATGCAAAACAATCGGCTCACTTTTACAAAACAGCATTTGGATTTCAATCTTATGCTTATAAAGGTTTAGAAACAGGCTCTAAAGATTCTGTGAGTTATGTGCTTAAACAAGATAAAATACGTTTGGTTTTAACCACACCGCTAAATAGCAAATCGCCAATAAACGACCATATTGTAAAACATGGAGATGGTGTAAAAGTAATAGCACTTTGGGTCGAAGATGCCAGAAAAGCATATCAGGAAACAACAAGCAGAGGTGCAAAATCATACATGGAACCAGTCGTGGAGAAAGATGAGCACGGTGAAGTTGTTAGAGCAGGTATTTACACTTATGGAGAAACAGTGCACATGTTTGTAGAACGCAAAAATTATAACGGTGTATTTTTACCAGGTTTTCATGAGTGGAAATCAGAGTATAATCCAGAACCTGTTGGACTTAAATATGTAGATCATATGGTGGGTAATGTAGGCTGGGGAGAAATGAATACCTGGGTAAAATGGTACGAGGACGTTATGGGGTTTGAAAATTTCTTGTCTTTCGACGACAAACAAATCCATACAGAATATTCCGCTTTAATGAGTAAAGTGATGAGTAATGGAAACGGACGTATAAAATTCCCAATCAATGAACCTGCTAAAGGAAAGAAAAAATCGCAAATAGAAGAATATTTAGATTTTTATGAAGGATCAGGAGTTCAACATATAGCAGTTGCTACAGATGATATTATTTCTACGGTTTCTAGTTTAAGAGCTAGAGGTGTTGAGTTTTTATCCACGCCGCCAGAAGCATATTACAGAGCAGTACCAGGAAGATTAGAAGAGCATAGCCATGAATTAAGAGAAGATATTGAGGCATTAAAAAGTTTGGGTATCATGATTGATGCTGATGAGGAAGGCTATTTATTGCAAATTTTCACCAAACCAGTTGAGGATAGACCAACATTATTTTTCGAAATTATTCAGCGTATGGGAGCCCGTGGTTTTGGAGCGGGGAACTTTAAAGCACTTTTCGAGTCTATTGAAAGAGAGCAAGCTAATAGAGGTACTCTATAAATATATTTATAAGATTTTAAATAAAAACGTCATCATTGTATTTGATGACGTTTTTTGTGTCTTGATCTTATCTTGACTTTATTTAAGCGAAAAATCATGCTTTCGTTTCTAAATGAAGTCTTTTTTGTTTGTCATAAATATAGCTACGATGCCATAGAGATATTAAGCCTGGACTCTGCTAAAACAAGAGTAGGTCTGCAACTACAAAGGCGTGATTCAACTTATATTTTTAGTTTAAATTCTCCGATTCTAGGGTTGGGGTTTTCAATTACATCACTTCTTTAGAGCTATCAAAATTGCTTTTTTTGCAGTTTTGGGTGAGGCACAATAACGAAATTTGGCTTGTCTCGAGGATAGTCAGTTTCAAGAATTTTTTTATTGCATCTTGCAGATTTCTCAAAATGAAGTTTTCCAACCTTGCAATAAACGTGGACCAATAAAAAGAGAAAATAAGAGAATAATATGGGAATTTTGTGGTGAATTATAAAAAATTAAGATCGTTTATTGTAACGAAATAGTGTTAAGCTCTTCTTATTAATAACAAGAAATTTTTTACTTTTGGAACAGTAATTGTAATTTCAAGGATACAGCAATAAAATGTGCATTAAGAAGTTACATTATTTAATGACCCATAAAAATGAAAAAAGCACTACTTATATTAATAGGAATATTAGCCATGCAAATGTCTTTTTCTCAACAAGAACCTGCGTTTGGGAATGGTGAATGGTTTAAATTTAAAATGAGCTACAGCGGCTTTTTAAAAGCAGGAAACGCAACACTTACTGTTAAAGATTCTAAATTAAATAATAAAGATGTTTATCATGTGGTTGGAAAAGGCTGGACCACAGGTATGATAAAATGGTTTTTTAAAGTAAAAGACAGATACGAAAGTTACTTTGATAAAAAAACGATTATGCCTTACAAATTTGTTAGAAATATAGATGAAGGCGGACATACCAAAAATCTTGAAATAGATTTCGATCAAGTAAATAATAAAGCATACGTAAACAATAAAAAACACAATAAAAAAACAGTAATTGATACGAATCCTAATATTCAGGATATGGTATCAACATTTTATTATTTGCGTAACAATATTGATATTAGTGAGTTAAAACCTGGTCATGAAGTGAAAATAGATATGTTTTTTGATGAAGAAAATTATGGATTCAAATTGCAATATCTTGGCGAGGAAACTATTGATACGGAATTTGGCGAAGTTAAATCTTTAAAATTTAGACCATACGTGATGGCTGGCCGTGTTTTCAAAGAAGAAGAAAGTTTAACACTATGGGTGTCAAAAGACAAAAATAAAGTACCTTTACGCATCAAAGCAGATTTAGCAGTTGGCTCTCTTAGAGCAGACCTTGAAGCTTTTAAAGGACTAAAACACCCTTTTAAAATAGTAGTTAGATAATTAAGAAATTTTGGATTCAAAAATAACCAACCAACTAAAGGAAAAATACGAGGCAATAGACCAGGATTACGAGACTTATTTAGAAGGATTACTACATAGCAAGCCAATTAATTACTGGGATTACATTCAAACAGATGCCTTATTAAATCTTCAAATACAGCGTACTGTTTTTCCAGACGAAATGGTGTTTATAATGTACCATCAAATTAATGAACTTTTGTTTAAAATGATACTTGGTGAGATCGATCAAGTAGCAAAAACGAAGGAAGTAGATACAACTATGTTTACTTCAAAATTAATGCGTATTAGTCGTTATTTCGATATGCTTACCTCTTCTTTTAGTATTATGAAGGATGGTATGGATGTCGATCAATATAATAAATTCAGACATACTTTAACACCTGCTAGTGGATTTCAAAGTGCACAATATAGAAAAATTGAATTTGCATCCACAGAGCTTATAAACCTAATAGATAAAAGGTTTAGAGATACTATAGATAGAAATTCGTCTTATGAAAATGCTTTCGAACATTTGTATTGGCAAGCAGCTGGAAAAGATTATAAAACGGGTAAAAAAAGTTATCTATTAACAGTTTTTGAAGAGAAATATAAAGATGAATTTATTAGATTTACAAAATTTTATTATACTAATAATCTTTGGACAAAGTTTAAAGCACTGCCCGAAGAAACCAGAAAAGATAAAGAATTAATAAAAGCCATGCGCCATTACGATTACACAGTAAATATCAAATGGGTGATGGCACATTATAATACGGCAAATCATTATTTAAATATAGGTGGTAAAACGGCCGAAGCCACAGGAGGAAGTGAATGGGTAAAATACATGCACCCAAAATATCAAAAAAGAATATTTTTTCCAGAATTATGGTCAGAAAAAGAAATACAAGATTGGGGAACAAATATTTAATAATACTAGTAGTAGCAATCTCTTTTATTGCTTGTAAAAATGATCCTAAACCAGTTTTACAAGAAGAATTAGTTGTAGTTGAAAAAATTCCAGAAGATATTTATGAATTTGGTTTTAACCTTAATGATTATGTTGTTAAGCGAGATACCATAAGAAGTGGTGATACTTTTGGTATAATCCTAGAACGTAATAATGTGGGTTATCCTAAAATTTTCAATATTGCAGAAAAAGCAAAAGATACTTTTGATATTAGCAGAGGGTTGCAAGTAGGTAAACCTTATACACTTTTGTGTGTTAAGGATTCTTTAGAAACGGCAAAATGCTTTATCTATCAGCCAAATTTGGAAGATTATGTAGTTATCAATTTTCAAGATTCAATTCAAGCTTATAAAAGTAGAAAGCCTATTAAATATGTTGAAAAAGTAGCCACGGGTGTTATAGAAGAGAATATTTCACTTGCACTTGAACAACAAGGGTTAAGTCAACGGTTAGCATATAAAATGGCAGATGAGATTTATGCATGGACTATAGATTTTAGACGGCTTCAAAAAGGAGATAAATTCAAAGTGATTTATACCGATAAGTATATTGACGATACTATTTATACTGGAGTTCATGATATAAAAGCGGCATACTTTGAGCATAATAAAGAACCGCTTTATGCTTTTGAATTTGAAACAGATTCCGTTAAAGGTATTATTGATTATTTTAATGAAAAGGCTAAGAATTTACGGCGTGCATTTTTAAAAGCACCTGTAAAATTTAAACGTATTTCTTCTAGATATAATTTAAAAAGAAGAATTGCGGTTTATGGCTATAAAGTACGTCCACACAAAGGCACCGATTTTGCTGCATCCATTGGTACACCAATTATGGCGACTGCTAGTGGAACCGTTACTAAATCAAGTTATACCAGAGGTAATGGGAATTATGTAAAAATAAGACATAATGCTACTTACGAAACCCAATACCTTCACATGCAAAGACGAAATGTAAAAGTTGGAGATTTTGTTAAACAAGGAGAGATTATTGGCTGGGTAGGAATGACGGGAAATACAGGAGGTCCCCATGTGTGCTATCGTTTTTGGAAAAATGGCAGACAAGTAGATCCATTTAAACAAAAATTACCAGAGGCAAAACCCATTTCCGACTCTTTAAAAATTAAATATTTAGACTTTATAGCACCTATAAAAAAACAATTAGATAGTATTCCTTTTAGAGATGATATTTTAGAAGAAACACTAGAAAATAAGAATAATCTAATTTCACTTAAAGATTAATTAATGGCCTTACCAAATATAAACCCTACAACTACCGATTCTTGGAAACGATTACAGGAACATTTTAAAACAGTAAAAGATGTTCATATGAAAGATTTATTTGCTCAAGACAAAGAGCGAGCAAATAAGTTTACTATAAAATGGGATGATTTCTATGTGGATTTTTCAAAGAATAGAATAACAGAAGAAACCTTTAATTATTTATTGGAATTGGCAGATGCGGTTAAATTAAAAGACGCTATTAAAAGCCAATTTTCTGGAGAGGTTATAAATCAAACAGAAGGAAGAGCTGTTTTACATACTGCATTACGAGCTCCAAAAGATTCAGAATGCCATGTAGATGTTGTTAATGTTATCCCAGAAGTTTACCAAGTAAAACAAAAAATAGAAGGTTTTACAAATGAAGTTGTAAATGGAGATAGAAAAGGTTTTACAGGAAAAGCATTTACAGATGTTGTAAATATTGGTATTGGAGGATCCGATTTAGGACCTGCTATGGTGGTAGACGCTTTGCAGTATTATAAAAACCATTTAACAACACATTTTGTAAGCAATGTAGATGGTGATCATGTAAATGAAGTTATTAAAAAACTGAATCCAGAAACCACACTATTTGTAGTTGTTTCAAAAACATTTACAACACAAGAAACACTGTCTAATGCGAATACGCTTAAAGATTGGTTTTTAAAATCTGCAAGTGAAGATGCTATTGCAAAACATTTTGTAGCAGTATCAACAAATATTCAAAGTGTGAAATCATTTGGAATAGATGAGAATAATATTTTCCCTATGTGGGATTGGGTTGGTGGTCGTTTTTCGTTATGGAGTGCGGTTGGTTTAACTATAAGCTTAGCTGTTGGATATACTAATTTTGAAAGCTTGCTTCATGGGGCTAACAAAATGGATGATCATTTTAAAAACGAAGATTTTAAAACCAATATCCCTGTAGTATTAGCTTTAATAAGTATTTGGTATAATAATTTTTTTAAGGCAGAAAGTGAAGCCGTTATACCGTATTCTCAATACTTAAATCAATTTGCTACCTATTTGCAGCAAGGTATTATGGAGAGTAATGGTAAAAGTGTAGATAGAAATGGGGATTCTATTGATTACGAAACGGGGACTTTAATTTGGGGAGAACCAGGAACGAATTCACAACATGCTTTTTTTCAACTAATACATCAAGGGACTAAATTAATTCCAGCAGATTTTATTGGCTTTACGAAGTCTTTACACGGTAACCAAGATCATCAAGACAAGCTTATTTCTAACTTCTTAGCACAAACAGAAGCGCTTTTAAATGGAAAAACCGAAGATGAGGTTTTAAGTGAGTTTAAAAATCCATTAGGAGAAGAGTCTCAAAAACTATTGCCTTTTAAAGTTTTTAAAGGAAATAAACCAACCAATACTATTTTTATAAACAAACTATCTCCAGAAAGTTTAGGTAAATTAATAGCTATGTACGAGCATAAAATATTTGTACAAGGTATTATTTGGAACATCTTTAGTTACGACCAATTTGGTGTAGAATTAGGAAAACAATTAGCAAGCAAAATCTTAAAAGAATTTAACAATAGTACTATTAGTAACCATGATTCTTCTACTACTAACCTATTAAATTATTATAAGGATTTAGTATAGAAAGATGTAAAACTCTTAGTAACATCACTTAAAAAGCACTAATATTTTAATATTAGTGCTTTTTTTTTGCTGCAAGTGTTAAATTTTTTAACACTTGCATAATAAATTATGTCTTATTATACGTACTTTTACTTTGACTAATTTCAAATAATTAATTCATTTTTTAAATCATGAAAAAAACTAATCATTTTTTTTTAATGACTGTGGCCCTCTTTTTTACTACAGTTATTATGGCGCAAAGCACGGTTACAGGTGTTGTAATTGATGCAGAACTTAATTCCCCGCTTCCTGGTGCGAATATTGTTGAAAAAGGAACAGCTAATGGTATTTCTTCAGACTTTGATGGAAAATTTACTTTAGAAACAGAAGCTTCATCGGGAGAAATAGTAATTTCTTATGTGGGGTATAATTCCGTTACCGTATCATTTAATGGAAATACACATATAGAAAGTATTAAATTGACTCCAGACAACTCGCTTGATGAAATTGTTATTACTGGTACAGGTGTTATCGATTTAGCTGAAAACAGAAATACACCGATTGCAGTATCAACTATTAAAGCTGTTGAGATTCAAGAAAAAGCAGGGAACTGGGATTTACCAGAAATACTAAAATCAACACCTTCAGTACAAAATATAAAAGGTGGAGGATTTGGTGATGGACAAATGTTTTTACGTGGTTTTGATCAAACGAATACAGCATTTATGTTAAACGGGCAACCGATTAATAGTCCAGAAGATGGTAGGATGTTTTGGTCTAACTGGTCAGGCGTATTAGATGTTGCAAACGCAGTACAGGTGCAGCGTGGTTTAGGGTCGTCAAAGTTAGCTATTTCGTCTGTAGGAGGAACCGTTAATATTGTAACAAAAACAGTCGATAGACGTGAAAGAGGCTTTTTTCAACAAATGATTGCTAATGATAATTACACAAAAACGACTGCGTATTACTCTACAGGTTTAATGGAAAATGGTTGGGCTTTTTCTGGAATGTTGGGGCATTGGCAAGGAGATGGCTATGTTAATGATACCGACGGACAAGGGCAAACTTATTTCTTGTCGTTTGGTTATAAGCCAAATGAAAATAATTTATTTAACTTCTTAATTACTGGAGCACCTCAATGGCATGCAGCAGCTGGAAGTGGGAGCATAAGTGATTTTTTAGAGAATGGGAGAAAATATAATTCATGGAATTATGAAGGTGTAAGTAGTTCCAATCTATTACAAAGTGGAAAATATCCAGCAGGTAGAAATGTTTACCATAAGCCTGTAGCAAACTTAAGCTGGGATTTAACTATTAATGAGAATTCATCTTTATCTACTGTTTTATATGGGTCTTTAGGTAGAGGAACATTTGCATTTGTTATAGATGATAGCGATGACATACCTTTATATGCCAGAGGATCTAATAATAATCATAACTGGTATGGTTTGGTTTCCAACTATAATAATCAGTTAAATGAAAATTTAAGCCTAAATTTTGGTGCAGATGTGCGTTTATATAATGGTATTCATTTTAGAAGCGTTAACGAATTTTTATCTGTAAATAGCGTTAGTGCTTCTAGTGTTTTCAATGGAGGTGATTATGAATTAACTAAAGTTTTTGGAGGAATTAACCCATGGGATTTAACGTTTAATGTGAATGATGAACACAATCAGCGCTTTGGCTATGATTACGAAGAGCAAATAAATTATCTTGGTGTTTTTGGTCAATTAGAATATGCAAAAGACAATTTTACAGCATTTTTCCAAGGTTCGGCATCAACACAATCTCATGTTAGAACAGAGTATTTAAATGCTTCTAATGAAGGCCAATCTGAAGAATCAAATAAAGTAAATAACCCTGGCTTTAATGTGAAAGCAGGCGGTGCTTATATCATTAATAGTAACCATAAAGTGTTTGTTAATACAGGTTATTATTCTCGTCAACCATTTCATAGTGACTTATTTTTAAACGATAGAAATGGAAATGAGTTAATTATGCCAGAAGTAGAAAATCAAAAAATAACAGGTTTAGAAGCTGGTTATCAATTTGGAAGTGAAAAGGTTTCTGCTAATTTAAATATATATTACACTATTTGGGATAACAGAACTCTATTAGATGACAATGGTGAAGATCAAGGCGATCCTGCTTTCAGATTATTTCAAACCCAAGGCGTAAAACAGATACATTCTGGTATAGAATTAGAAGTGTTTACACGTCCTATGGATAATCTTAGAGTAAATGGTTTTCTAGCTATTGGTGATTGGAAGTTTGATGGAGATGGATTGAGAAGAACGTTTGATGAAGCAGGTACTATTACTGACCCTGGAACTTTAGTGAATCTTGATGGTGTAAAGGTAGGTGGTGCAGCACAGTTTACTACAGGAGTTTTTACTTCTTACGAATTTTTACCAAGATTAAGTGTAGACGGAACTTGGAATCTTTATAACGATTTATATTCTCAAGGAGAAACAACAGTAAGCAGTCCTCCAATTGAATTACCAAGTTATGATACTGTCGATTTAGGTTTATCTTATAGATGGTTAGTAGGGGAAAATGATAAAAACTCATTACAGTTTAGAGTAAATATTAATAATGCTTTTGATGAGGTTTATATAGAATCTATAAATGGAAATACAGCTGCTTCAACCAATCCATCTGAAAATTATAAAGGCGTTAATACTTCCAACAGAGGTCGTTTTGGCTATGGTAGAACTTGGAATTTTAGTATGCGTTTCAATTTCTAATATTATTTAAAATACATTATAATAAGACCGTTTCTGAAAAGAAGCGGTTTTTTTGTTTTCTAACATAACTTTAAGTTAATGTTTAAGTAACGAATACTATTAATTTTATTAAAACATAACGATGCCATAATAGGAGTTGTATGATTTTATGTTATTTAAAAAGGGCGATTTCCTTACATGCCGCAATTTTAAAGCATTTTGTTTTTTTGTTTCTCATGTCTTTGAAATTTAAAAACTGGTCTTTAATAAATATTTGATAAAACTTAGTTAATAAAAAGCATTAATATCTTCAATTAATTTGTATGACTAATTCAATTAATCTATTAGAAATATTATGAAGAAAATTACTCCACTTTTATTAATAGTTGTGGTCTCCTTATTTACTGGAGCTACAATGGCACAAAGTACTGTTACAGGTACCATATTAGATGCCGAATTTAATTCCCCTCTACCAGGAGCAAATGTCGTTGAAAAAGGAACAGCCAATGGTGTTTCTTCAGATTTCAATGGGAAGTTTACTCTCTCAACTCTAGTTTCATCTGGAGAAATTATCATTTCGTTTGTAGGGTATGAGTCTATAACCGTATCGTTTAATAATAATACAGATTTAGGTAATTTACAATTATCTCCAAATAACGCTCTTGAAGAAATAGTAATAGTTGGTACTGGCGTTATCGATTTGGCTGAAGGTAGAAATACACCTGTTGCCGTATCAACCATTAAAGCACAAGACATTCAAAACAAAATAGGAACACAAGACATTACAATGACATTGGTTAATACGCCTTCTATTTATGTTGCTGGGCAAGCAGGAGGTTTTGGAGATTCAAGAATAAATGTTCGTGGATTCGACCAAACAAATGTTGGTTACTTATTAAACGGGCAACCAATTAATGGTATGGAAGATGGTAAAATGTATTGGTCAAACTGGTCTGGAATTAATGATATTGCCAGTGCTATTCAAATACAAAGAGGATTAGGTGCTTCTAAATTAGCGATCTCATCTGTTGGAGGAACAACAAACTTTGTAACAAAAACAACAGATAAAAAAGAAGGAGGCTACTTATACGCTGGTATTGCAAATGATAATTATATTAAAAATACAGTTCAATATAGTACTGGGAAATCTGAAAAAGGATGGGGTGTTAGCTTTATGTTATCTCATTGGCAAGGAGATGGTTATAATGAAGGTAATTTTGCAGCGGGCGAAACTTATTTTTTATCTGTAGGATATACTCCAAATGAGAAGCATAATTTTAATTTTTTATTAACTGGAGCGCCTCAGTATCATGATCAAAATTTTACTAAAAGTATTTCAGATTATTTGGAATATGGAAGAAAGTACAATAATAACTGGGGTACATACGGAGGGCAATATATGACGGAAAGACGAAATTTCTATCATAAACCTGTAGCTAATCTAAACTGGGATTTCAATATTAATGATATTACTAATTTATCAACGGTATTGTATGCGTCTTGGGGACGTGGTGGTGCCACTGGAGATCGTGGTAATAGAATTAGAACAGCAGAAGGACGCATTGATTATGATGCCATTTATGCGTTCAATAATAGTGTGGTTGATGGTGCTGGTGGTTATTTTGCTGCTGGTAATGGGTATGTAACTCGTTCTTCAATGAATTTACACAGTTGGTATGGAATGGTTTCTAATTTAGAAACTAAATTAGGTGAAAATATAACTTTAAATATTGGTTTAGATTTGAGAACATATTATGGTAAACATTTTAGAATCGTTGAAAATTTTCATGGACTTAATTCTTGGCAAGAAAACATAAAGTTGAGAGACCAAAATAATAACCATGCACAGTACGGTGATTTCGGAACATATAAAAATGTGATTACTTCAGAAGATTTATCTGCGAACCCTTGGGCAGTATTATTTCACGATTTTAAAGAAGAAGATAAAATAGCGTATAGTAATGACGAGCGTATTTCTTATGGAGGTATTTTTGGACAATTAGAATATTCAAAAGAAAAGTTTTCTGCATTTTTTCAAGGAGCCGCATCAAACCAATACCATCAAAGATTTGATCATTACCAATATGCAGACCAATCACTTATTAATGGAACATCATCTCAATGGACGGGAACAGCTTTACCATCAGGAATAACAGATGGTGTAGATTCCGAAAAAGTATCTAATTTTGGATTTAATGTTAAAGTAGGAGCTAATTATAAAATTAATAATCAGCATAATATCTTCTTTAATACAGGGTATTATTCTCGTCAGCCTTTTCATGATACTATTTACTTAAACTTTACAAATCAATTAAATCCTTTAACTCAAAACGAAACTATTTTTGGTTTGGAAGCTGGTTATAGTTTTTGGAGTCAATATTTTTCTGTTAACCTAAACGTATATAGAACATCCTGGACAGATAGAGTTGGTACAACATCAGATATTGTAAATGATGTACTTCTGTACACACAACAAGAAGGATTAGACCAAATTCATACAGGAGTTGAGGTTGATTTTAATGCTAAAATTTTACCTCAATTTAAGCTGAAAGGATTTTTATCAATAGGAGATTGGATTTATGATGGTGATACATTTGTAACTGTTTCAGACGAAGATCAGAATGTCCTTAGTACAGAAACCGAAGATATAGATGGAGGTAAAGTAGGTGATGCTGCTCAATTTACTGTAGGGTTAGGCTTCGATTATAATATATGCGATAATCTTTCTTTGGATTCAGATTGGAGAGCTTATGATAATTTATATGCCAATGTTGGTGGTACTAAAGATAATTTAAAATTACCTTCTTATAACTTGGTTGATTCGGGCATTTCTTATAAAATGATTTTAGGACAAGAAAAAGATAAAACTTTAAATCTTAGATTTAATATGAATAATGTATTTGATCAAGTTTATCTTTCTGAGTTAACAACAAATAATAGCGTTGAAACTGGTGATGAAACCTATAACGGAGTTAATGTTTCAAATCGTGGTTATTTTGGTTTAGGTAGAACATGGAACGTAAGTTTACGATATAATTTCTAAGTTAAACATTTTGTGTTAAAAAACCGCTTCTTTTAAGAAGCGGTTTTTTTATGCTTTTATTATTACATTTGTTCTATAAAATTTAAATACTTAATTCATGTATAATATTGTAAAGACATTACATTCTTATTGGGCGTATGTAGTACTTCTTGTTTTAATACTAGCGACTGTTAACGCTTTAATAAAAACATTTGGAGATAAGGAGTATGAAGCCAAAGATTTTAGAAAATCACTATTTACTTTAATAGTATCGCACATACAGTTATTAATAGGGTTAGTATTATATTTTGTCTCTCCTAGATTTGAGTTATGGGGAGAATTAGGCGGTAAAGTAATGAGTAATTCCCTGGCAAGATTATACCTTGTGGAACATCCTCTAATAAATATTATAGCAGTAGCTTTAATAACTATTGGATATTCTAAACATAAGAAGAAACTAACATCTAAAGCAAAATTAAAAACAATAGCTGTTTTTTATACCATAGCTTTGGCCTTGTTTTTATCCCGAATTCCTTGGAGTTCTTGGATGGGTTAAAAATAAAGAGGTCTAAAAAGTGATAAAATTTGTCATTCAGAGATCTGTGTTAAAAATTTTAACTAGCGTATAAAATGACGTAATTGAGGTGTCATTCAGAGGCATTAGACCAAAAATTTCTCAAGTGGAGAGAATGACGTAATTGGGTGTCATTCAGAAGGAGGTACGACTGAAGAATCTTTAGAGATTAATGATAAAGATTCTTCGCTACGCTCTGAATGACAAACGATTGAAAATTAAGTACTTATAAAACACGTCAATGGTAGGCTATCGAAAACAAAATATATTTTGTTTGAAGATATAAGCGAAGCTTACGACTGAAGAATCTTTAGAGATTAATAATAAAGATTCTTCGACTCCGACAATTATCGGAATGCTCTGATGACAAACAATTGTAAATTAAGTATTTATAAAAAACGTCAATGGTAGCAAAGCGAAGAATCTTATTTAAAAATCAAATTTTTATTTAAATTACTTTAAATCACTTCACTTCTTTGATAACATACACATAAACAGGGAAATGATCGCTAAAACCATCGGTGAATAGTCCGTTAGAAAAGCTTCTAAAAGGGTACCCTTTATAGCGACCATCTTTATGGAATAAATAATTTTTATTAAAAATACCAGCTTTATAAAACCTAAAAGAATCATAATCTTTTTCAAGTAATGGTTTAGTAATCATAATTTGGTCAAATAAACTCCAGGTATCTCGATACGCAGTTGTGCCTAATCCGTTTTTATAAAAACTTTCAAAAGGATTATAAATACCTTTCAAACGCACTTTTTTCTTGTCTTTTTTAGCTTCTAAAACAGTTTTGATACTTGCGTTTGTAGGGTCATCATTTAAATCGCCCATAGTAAAAATTTTGGCATAAGGATTTATTACTTGAAGCGAATCAATTAAGTATTTATTCAATTTAGCAGCAGCTACCCGTTTTGGTCTGCTTCGAGCTTCACCACCACGGCGAGAGGGCCAGTGATTAATTATTATATGTATCATTTCTCCTTCTAAATTACCACTTACTAATACTTGGTCTCTGGTGTAAATACGTTTTCTGTTATCATCATAAATTTTGAGTTCATGTTTGCTGGTGTAAATAGGAGCGAATAATTTTTTTTGATATAACAAACCAACATCAATACCTCGAATATCTGGAGAGTCAAAGTGAACAATACCATAATTTGCATTCCTTAGTAAAGAATCGTTAACAAGATCCTCGAGTACTTCTCGGTTTTCAATTTCAGATACTCCAATAATAGCTGGTTTGTTATGAGTTGTTTTATATCCAATATCAGCAATTACGCGAGCCATATTTTGTACCTTCTTTTTATATGCCTTTGTACGATTTGTTTTTAAGTCCATCATAGGACTAAATTCATCAAACTTATTAGGATCATTAATAGTATCAAATAGGTTTTCTAAATTATAAAAGGCTATAGTATGAATTTTGAATTTTCGTTTTTGTGCATAAACGTTTGATATCATAATAGATATAAATAAAAAAATAAATATTATAGGAATTTTCATACTAATTTGTAATGAGTTGTTGTGAAGTATATGTCAAAAGTATATATTTGCCAGCAATAAATAGTAAGAAATATCTTCAATAATATATTTTTAGAAAGCAATGTATTACAATTAATGATAAAAAAAAGATCATTGCCCTTTACTTTTTTATTAGGAATCTTTAGCATTTTTTCTATACATGCACAACAAACTTTAATAAAAGGAAGTGTAAAAGAAGCACATTCTTTCGAACCCATACCAGAAGTTAGTATTACAATTGAAGAAACCCATCAAGCTACTAAGACAAATCTGTTAGGGTTATTTGAGTTTTCTAAAAATGTGCCGTTAGGCGAACAAGTTTTAAGAGTTTCAAAAACGGGTTATATAACAAAGAGGTATCCAATAATAGTAAATGAAAACGAAACAGTTAATATTACAGATATAACTTTAGAAGTTGATGCATCTGAATCTCAAGATTTATTTACTGTTATACTTTCTGATGATGAATTGGATGATGATACCATTGGTTCAGACAATATTTCAGGTTTATTATCATCTTCTCTAGATGCGTTTCAGCGCACGGCTGCATTCGAATTTAGCGCCTCATTTTTTAAGTTAAGAGGTTTAAATTCCGATCATAGTTCTATTCTAATAAATGGTATCGAAATGAATAAAATCTATAATGGACGTCCACAATGGAGCAATTGGGGCGGGTTAAATGATGTGATTAGAAATCAGGAATTAACTTTAGGGTTAACATCATCAAGCTATAATTTTGGAGGCATTTTGGGAACTACCAACATCAATACAAGAGCCTCTCAAAAACGATCTGGAGGACGGGTAACCTATTCCTCTTCTAATAGAAGTTACTCTAACAGACTTTTGGCTACTTATGCAACAGGCATTTTAAAAAGCGGATGGGCTTACACCTTGTCTTTAGGGAGGCGTTGGGGCAATGAAGGATATCAAGATGCTACGTTATACAGTTCTAATTCAATTTTTACTTCCGTAGAAAAAGGGATTAATGATAAACATAGTTTGAGTTTTACAGGGATTTATGCTCCAAATAGAAGAGGTAAGTCATCACCAAATACTCAGGAAGTTTATAATTTAAAAGGGATAAGGTATAATGAATATTGGGGATGGCAAGCAGGTAAAAAACGTAATTCGCGCATTAAAGAAGTAGATGAGCCTATTGTTATGTTAAATCATTATTGGAATGTAAATAGTAAGACAACATTAAACACCAATATAGGATATCAATTTGGAAAATTAGGAAACAGTCGTTTGGCCTATGGCGGTGCTAATAGAATTGAAAATACTAACGAAACCATCGTTTTTGAAAGCGGAGGAAGAAACCCGAGTCCAACCTATTATCAAAAACTCCCAAGTTATTTTGAAAGAAACTTTCCTAACGATTTAGAGTTTGCTTATAATTCACAACAGGCGTTTTTAAATAACGGACAAATTAATTGGCAACAGATGTACGATGCAAATTTAATTAGTGCGACTCAAGGAAGAAACGCAACATATATGTTGTATGAAGACAGAGTAGACGATAACCAATTAACTATAAATACTATTTTAAAAAGGGAGTTAAACGAACACGTTTTATTTAATGCATCTATTAATTACAAGAAACTAAAATCTAAAAATTATGCTCAAGTTTTAGATCTTCTAGGCGGGACAGGTTTTTTAAATATAGATAGTTTTGATGGTGTTCAATTCGATTTAAATAACCCAAATACCATTGTTGGTGTTGGGGAGATTTACGGATACCATTATAATATGTTTGCCAATATTATTTCTGCATATACACAAGCACAGTTTAAATATAATAGATTGGATTTTTTTGTGTCTGGAAATATAATCAATACAGAATACCAAAGGGAAGGTTTGTTCCAGCACGAAAATTTTCAAAATAACTCGTTTGGTAAAGGAGACAAATTATCTTTTATAGGATTAGGGGTTAAAGCAGGTGCGACATATAAAATTACAGGAAAGCATCTATTAGATGTAAATACAGGTTATATTACAAAAGCACCTTCCATTCGTAATAGTTATTCTAACTCTAGAGCGAACCATAATATAGTTCCGAATATTTCTGAAGAAAAAATAATGTCTTTAGATGCGAGTTATATTTTCAGGTCGTCTATTGTAAAAGCAAAACTAACAGGGTTTTATATAAAACTCGAAGATGCTAACGAAATCTCATTTTTCTTTGCAGATGGCATAGGGCATGTTATTGCCGAATCTGGAACACAACAATCAGGTAATGATGATACAGAGTTTATTCAAGAGATACTACAAGGAATAGATAAAAACCATTTAGGAGCAGAATTTGGCATTGAAGCCCAGGTAACACCAACTATTAAATTAAAAGGAGCCGCTTCTATTGGGCAATATACGTATGCTAATAACCCAGATTTATATTTGTCTTCAGATAGGTTCGAAAATGCTTATTTAGGAACCTCGAAACTTAAAGATTACAAATTGGCAGTAGGGCCACATCGTACTTATTCTGTCGGGTTTGAGTATCGCGATCCAGGCTATTGGTGGTTTGGTGCCACTGCTAATTTTTTCGATAAAACTTATTCAGACATTAGCCCACTAACCAGAACCGATAATTTTTTCACAGATGTTGATGGTTTACCATTTGTTGATTATAATAAAGATGTTGCTAAAGCATTACTCAAACAAGAAATTTTCGATGATTACATGGTTGTAAACCTTGTGGGAGGTAAATCGTGGCGTGTTAGTCGGTATTACATTGGAATTTTTGCAAGTATAAATAATGTTTTAGACGAAGTTTTTAAAACAGGAGGTTTCGAACAAGGCCGACAAGCTAATTACAGACAATTAAGAGATGATCAAGCTTTAAATAAACCAGTTTTTGGATCTAAATATTGGTACGGAAGAGGCGCTACATATTTTCTAAATGCATATGTTAATTTTTAAAAAGGGTTATGAATTATATAAAAAGGCTTTTAATTTTAAGTATTACAATCATGGTTTTTTCCTGTGTAAATAATGATGATTATAACATCCCGATTCCTGCTGATTATATCGAAAATATTGTAATTCCAGAAAATCAATTAACCACGTTTAAAGCCGTATACGAAAGATATGAGCAAGCAGTAAATAAAGGAAATCCTATAGCAATTATAGACGAAGATTTATATATTGAAGGTTATGTTATTTCAAACGATCAAGCAGGGAATTTCTTTGAAGAACTTATTATTCAAAATAAAACGGATGCCAGTAATCCAGATAACGACCCTCGGTTGGGTCTTAAATTAGAAATTAATGTGGGGAGCCTATCCGATACTTACGAGTTTGGAAGAAAAGTGTATGTAAAACTTAAAGGCTTAACCATTGGCGATTCTAATGGTGTTTTAGCTATTGGCAAAGGAGAAGATTCGAAGATAGAGCAAATTCAAGATTTTGAGTATCGAAATATTGTTTTAAGAACATCTGAAGTAGCAACAATAACACCAAAGATTAGTTCATTAATTCATTTAACAGAAGCCGACGAAAACACATACATTCAATTAGATAACATGCAAATTAATAGATTTGATTTAGCATTAACATTTGCAGGAGAATCGATTGATGCATTTGATGGTTTACGAATTTTAGAAAACTGCGATTTGGGAGCTTCTATTTTATTACAAACAAGCACGTTTTCAGATTTTAAATCGTTGCCCCTACCACAAAATAAAGGAAGTATTCGAGGGGTGCTTAGCAGAGATTTTAAAGATGATTTTAATGTGTTTGTACTAAATAGTTCGTTGGATATTACTTTTAATTCTGAGGAGCGATGCGATCCTATAGAATTAGGTTGCGGATTGGCAGCCTCATTCGGAACCATGAATTTATTTTATGAAGATTTCGAATCACAGAAAAACAATAAACTAATTACAGGAAACGGTTGGACTAACTATATAGAAGCTGGTAGCGAAGGCTGGGAGGCATATTCCTCAACATCAACAAATGCCTCTTTAGGAAGGTCTGCCAGATTTAAACCTGCAAGTTCTGGAGACGATAGTAATATTGGGTGGTTAATAACGCCTGCTATCAATCTGGATACTCAAGAAGGAGAAACTCTGCGTTTTAAAACATCCAATAGTTTAGCAGATAGTAGTTATTTAGAAGTGCTATATTCTTTAGATTGGGATGGCACCGAAGCAAACATTACTTCTGCAACCTGGGGCGTGCTATCTGCGGCTTATATTGTAAAAGATACCGACTCTTTTGTGCCTTGGTTTAATTCTGGTAATGTGGATCTGTCTTGTGTTACAGGTACTATGCACATCGCTTTTAAATATACAGGTAACGGACATGAGACTTTTGATGGGGTTTATGAGTTGGATGCTGTTAGTATTGATTATTTGCCTTAGTTTAAACTATTCCGTTTATATGTTTATAAATAAAATAGTTTCAGATTCTTCAGTCGTACCTCCTACCATTGACATGTTTTATAAACAACTAACTTTCAATCACTTGTCATCCTATGTTTGTAAAAGGATTGAATTTAAAATAATTAATTTAGACGAATTAATAAAAAAGGAGAAAGAACAAGACAATATTTTGTCATTAGTTAAAAAAACAGTTCTGAATGCTTGTCCCTTTCTCCTAGTGCTTAAATTTTGAACAGTTCATTAGGCTTCGAGCCTGTATTAAGGATTGATAAAACAAAAGCACATTTAAAAATTTGTCATGAGTAAAATTATAGGAATAGACATTAGTAAACAAACATTTGATGTTCGTTTTTTAGAAAAAAAGAAATTATCACATGTCATTTTTGACAATAATCTAAGGGGGTTTAAAAAATTCTTAAATGCTATAGAGGATAAAGAAAATGTAATAGTTGTGATGGAAGCCTCTGGCCCATATTACGTTAAATTAGCTAGTTATTTGCATACAAGAGAAATTAAAGTATCCGTAGTAAACCCTTTAATTATAAGGAGGTTCAGTCAAATGAAGTTTTATCGCGCAAAAACAGATAAGAAAGATGCTGGCATTATCAGGGAGTACGGGGAAACAGAAATGAAATCACTTAGATTGTGGCAACCAGAAACAAAAGGAGCTCTAAGTTTAAAGCAAATGCAAACTACTTTAGAGTTATTGCAAAAACAATTACGCCAAAGCAAGAATCAATTATTAGCTTTTAAGAGCTCTGGTACATTGAACAATCATGTGGATAAAAGTTTAAAAAGCATTATAAAGGCTATAGAAAAGACAATAAAAAAGATAGAGGATCAAATGCTAAATCTCTGTAATATCTATTATAAAAAAAGTTTAGAATTATTAACATCTATACCTTGTATTGGTAATAAAACAGCAATAATGCTCATTGCTATTACAGATAATTTTAGCAAGTTTGAACATTATAAACAATTGATCGCCTATGTTGGTTTAGCTCCTAGAATTTTTCAATCAGGCACTAGCGTAAGAGGAAAAGGACATATTTGTAAAATGGGGAAATCACAGATAAGAAAATTACTTTACATGTGTAGTTGGACTGCTAAACGTTACAATAAAAGCTGTAAAGAAATGTATGAAAGATTGCAAGCCAAAGGAAAGCCCGAGCGTGTAATAAAAATAGCCATAGCTAATAAACTATTAAAACAAGCTTTTGCTGTAGCTACTACAAAACAAAAATATATAGAAAATTATCAACCAAATATTTGTTTTTAAGCACAGTTCATTCAGAGCGCAGCGAAGAATCTTTATAATTAATCTCTAAAGATTCTTCAGTCGTAAGCTTTGCTTATATCTTCAAACAAAATATATTTTGTTTTCGATAGCCTTCTGAATGACACCCGTATTACATCATTTCATTCGCTAGTTAAAATTTTTAACACAGATCTCTGGATGACATAGTTACTCCATTTTGTTTAAAAGGTTAGTGTCATCCAGAGCATTCCGACAATTGTCGGAGTCGAAGAATCTCTCTATACTTTACATCAAATTCCAAAAATAAAACCCCAAAGCCCAACCGTTCATTTGAATGTTTGGGTTTTACTTTTTAGAAAATTAAGACATGCATTCTTCACAGCCTTATAAAAATAACTTATAGTATGGTTTTCATTTTCAAAAACAATTCCATCTTCCCATACATTAACAAATACTTCTTCAACGAGATCTTTTGAGGATTCTAAATCATTGAGGTATTTATATGCTAACTCACAAAGTTGCGGATACAAGCCCTCAAAAAGATTCTTGTAATCTTCCAGCGTTAATTCATTTCTATCTTCTTTGGTAGTCATATTACTCACAGTTTATATGTACCAGATCTTCTGTACTAATACATAATTGAATGCTTTTAATAATCAGATCTGTAGAGATTAATTCCCGATTGCTAAAATAGGCTTGAGGAAATAACTTAAAAAAGGCATCGAATTCTTTACCTATTAAGGGAGTACGCTCTGTCTTATAAGCAAAATCAGCACAGATAAGAGCAATAATCTTTAATCCCATTTTACAATGCTCTTTAACGGCGCTGGTTAAGTGTGATTCTTCGATTAACGAAGTTATTAAGGCTATATTAATATAACGAGGCAGTAAATAATCGTACGGTAATTCTTTGGTTTCTGTTTCTGTCATAAATAAAATTTTAAGGTTAGGAAAACTTAATTTTGAGGCTCCCGATTTTACATCGGGAACACTCAAAATTGTAAATGGAACTTACCAGTTCTGAACTTTCAAGTATTTCAGTATCTGGTAAGATCTGGATATTAATTCAAGCTGACTAAAACAAGATAAATACCCCATAAAACCTTTTGTGCGTGGAAACAAAAAAGGCGTGGAACTCGACTTACTGAAAAGAGACTTAGTATACCTTGTAGTGATAAGAGAGCCTACGCCTAGGTCGTGAGCTTATCTATTTATCACCTCGCTGCAAAAAATTACTAGTTTTCTATTCGAGATTCAAAGCAATAGCTTCAATATTTTCTATTTGAAGAATTGCAAAACATATGTATTAAGCTACAAATGTAATTAAAATATTTACAAATGCGCATTTTCGTACGCATTCTTTTAAAAAGATTCTTTTTTATTTGTTATGATGACCCAAATAAACTACATAGTCTGTGCGTACATATACAAAAGTTGGGTAGCACCATATAAGTCCCAACGTTCTTTTGCTTTGGATCATAATATAGAGGAAAGTATTGTTCGCAAAATTAAAAATACGGCAAATAAAAAAGGGAATACTGATTATAATATACCAGTTAAAACACTTATTAAAATATGTGAGTCTCGAAATTTGAAACTTTCAGAATTTTTCTTTGAGTTAGAAAATTGGAGTCCTTAAAATTAAAAAATTATGAAGATAGTCTGAATTTTAGACAATCAACATCTGTTGTAATATAGAATAGTGATATTAGTAAAATTGAAAAAGGTATATTCAACTATCTTCATTATTAGAATTATCCAAAAGCTTAAGTATATACCCCAAAGAATTGTTTGAGTTTGATTCTAATATGGAATAATTAAGTTAAGTAGAATAGGTCTTACGAAATGTGAGCCACACACCGCGTTTTTTGTTTTTCTAATATATTTTTTTGTTGATGGTGAAATACAATGAGTACATATATGGCTATATAAATTATCTATGGGAAAAATCTCGTCTCTCAAAAAGAAAATTTGCAATTAACCACAACATAGAAGAAAGTACTCTTAGAGATATAATTAAGGGAGGAAATTACCAAATTTCTTTGCCTACTATTTATAAAATTTGCGAATCCCGTGATATTAAACTGTCTGACTTTTTTATAGAAGTTGAGGTATGGAGTAAATCTGCAAAAAAATAAAGGGCATTCTCTGCTTCATTCTTATGTAGCGAGTATTATTTTCAACTGTTAAAATTAAACGGCAATAGTGATAAAATATCCTTATCGCCGTTTTAACTTATACTTTATGAGTTATTTTCTTTTAGGATGAGAATACTTTACTCCCTTGTTGAGTTGTTTCTGTACATCTTCCTCCGAGGGGGGCGTTTTTGTAAAGATGTCCTTATTAATTATTGTAGACGACCAATCATCATCAGGGTTTGTTTCCTGTGTTAACAACCAAGTAGTTACAATGGTGTCTACCCCGTTAATAATTTGATATTGTCCACTCCAAGCAGTTACAGAATCAGAACTACCATATCCATTCTGCCAAACAACTACAAAACCTACTGCTTGACTAGCATCATTGTCCGTATCCGTTCGTCCTACTAGATCATAAATTCCAGAAGCATCACCAACTGCCGTTTGGTATGTTCCAGTTAAGCTGTTTCCATTGGTCACAAGAGTCATGCTAGATCCAAGTTCGTTGTACCACGTACCATTTAAATCCATAATATAAAGTTTAGTTTATTAATAATTTATCTTCTTAAGTATGTTAAGTTTCATATGGTTAACATATAAATGTAATACTTATCTTTCAAATGTAGGAAAATAAATCGATTTTTAGCACCTTATGATGTCGGCAATTCGCTTATTTTAGAGTATGCTCTATTATTTGGGTGTTTACCATATTTGGGTTTGATCGTAATGAGGAATAGTTAAGTTACGCTAGATCTTAAATAGCTATAAAAAAGTCCCACCGAAGCAGGACTAAAGATTTTCATCTACGGCATATAGCCTTATTGTGATAAGATCAAAAATTGGAAAGTTTAATCTATTCAAATATACTAAAATAATCTTCATATAACAATATGGTTTTCCGTAAGAAAAATACTTATTGTTTTTTGTATTTTTAGGTTTTAAAGAACACATGGAATTATGTCAAGAATTTTAGGTTTAGATCTAGGTACTAATAGTATAGGTTGGGCAATTGTAGATAAAGAGAAAAATGAAAAAGAATTCACATTAGTGGATAAAGGAGTTAGAATATTTGCAGAAGGTGTTAACATAGAAGCTAAAACAAGTAGTGAAAGTTCAAAAGCAGCACAGCGAACAGGTTATAGAAGTGGAAGAAAATTAAAATATAGAAGGAAACTTAGGAAACTACAAGTACTCAAAATTTTATCAGACAATAATCTATGCCCACATTTAACAGATGACGAACTAAAACTTTGGAGGTATAAAAAAATATATCCTAAAAATGATGCCTTTAGATTGTGGTTAAGTACAGATAACCAAGATGAGAAGGTAGAGCGCAATAAACAGATTAAAAACCCTTATAGTTTTAGATTTAAAGCTTCTACCAAAAAATTTGATTTAGATAAAATATCAGATAGATATGATTTAGGCAGAGCTTTTTATCACATGGCTCAAAGACGTGGTTTTTTGAGTAATAGATTAGACACATCAGACAATTCTATCATTGAAGAAAAAAATAGTGACATTGAAGATATTATTCATAAAGCAAATAATCAAACAGAATTACTTCAAATGTACAATGACTTTCTAGAGTCATACGATAAAACAGAAACAAGCAGTAAGGCATTATTCACTTTACAAAGAGCATTTAAGTTAATCGTCAAAGAAAATATAAATGTTGAATTTGATAGCGTAAAGGAAAAATTATTAGAAAGGCTAAATAGAAAAGAATTTTTAGGTAAAGTAAAAACCGCCATTAGTGATTTAACAAATAGAATTGAAGCAGCAAATTGTAATACGCTAGGCGAGTATTTTTATGGCTTACATAAAGAAGGATTAAAAATAAGGAATGAATATACGCATCGCGAAGATCATTATTTACATGAGTTTCATACTATTTGTGATAAACAAAATTTACCAGTAGCTATAAGAGAAAATATTAAGAATGCTATCTTTTTTCAAAGACCTCTAAAATCGCAAAAAGGATTGGTGGCAAAGTGCCCTTTAGAAAACGATAAAACTCGTATACCTATATCGCATCCTGCTTTCGAAGCATTTAGAATGTATAGTTTTTTAAATACTATAAAGATAAAACCAAAACATGAAGATACGCTAAGATATTTAAATACAGACGAGAAAGCACTAATAGAACCACTGTTTTATAGAAAATCTAAAGCCCATTTTGATTTTAGCGACATTGCAAAAAAATTAACGCCTAAACATTTAAAATCTGGATATTATAAAGATAAAAATGCTCAAGGTTTTGATGTTTTGTTCAATTATGGATTTTACACAAATATTAGTGGTTGTCCTACAATTGCAAATTTAAGATATGCTTTTGGAGAAGACTGGAAAACCTATTTGGTTCGAAATTTTAATAAAAAGAATAAGGATGGTTCTTTAAAAACTGAAAATCAAGTTATAGATACCATCTGGCATGCCCTTTTTAGATTTGATAAAACCGATAAGCTAAAACAATTTGTAATAAATTACTTGAATTGTGATAATGATACTGCCGATAAATTTTCAAAAATAAAGCTAAAACAAGATTATGGGGCTTTAAGTTTAAAAGCGATACGTAACATTTCTCCATATCTGGAAAAAGGGTTGCTTTACTCGCATGCCGTATTTTTAGCAAATATGAAAAATGTATTGCCAACTGAAATTTGGAATAATGAAGAACATAAAAAGGTAATACAGAATGAGGTGTTTTCTATTATTGATGATTACAAAGACTATAAAAATAGTATTGATATAGTTAACGGGTTTATAAAGAAAAACCGAGAAGGTTGGAGTCCTGAAAATACATTTGTTATTGAAGCCTATAAAAAAGACTTTCTTAAAACTATTGAAGATTATTATGGTTTAAAACGATGGAATTCATTCCCAGAAGTAAATAAAGAAGAAATAATCAATAATAGCTTTAGGCTTTTTTCTAATCAAATGCAATTGAATTCTGGCAGAGGCAAATTCGTGAAAAAAGAAACATTAGATGAACGCATAAAAGAATTTTTAAGAAATCATTTTAACATTGATGAGGGAAAATTAAAGGAGCTGTATCATCCATCTGCTATTGAAGTTTATGAAAAGGCAAAACGTAGCAAAGCAGATGGGAAATTGTATTTAGGTAGCCCTTTAATATCATCTATAAAAAACCCTATGGCAATGCGTGCTTTACATCAATTACGTAAAGTGATTAATCAACTTATTAAAGATGATATTATAGACGAAAACATTATTGTACGTATAGAAATGGCAAGAGCGCTTAAAAGTACTAACGAAAGAGCCGCTATAAGACAATGGCAAAATGATTTACAAAATAAGCGTAAGAGTTATATTGATGACATAAAAAAACTATATAAAGAACAATGTGATTTAAATATTGAACCTTCTGCAGATGAGGTGTTGAAATATCAATTATGGATTGAACAAAATAGAACTTGCTTATATACAGGAAAAACTATAGGTATTTGCGATTTTATTGGATCAAATCCAAAATTTGATATAGAGCATACAGTTCCCAGAAGTAAAAGTCTAGATAATTCTCAAATTAATAAAACGCTTTGTTGTTCGATTTATAATAGAAATAAAAAGAAAGACAAAATACCTACAGAATGTTATAATCATGACGAGATTCTTCCAAGAATAAATCATTGGTATGCAAAATATAAAGGATTAGAGACTCAAATAAGAGACATTACTAAAAAAGTAAGAGTCGCAACAATAAAAGAAAGTAGCGATAAATATATTCAGGAACGAACCAAGCTTAAATTTGAGTACAATTACTACAAAAATAAATATAAAACATTTACAATGGAAGAAATCCCCAGAGGGTTTAAAAATAGCCAGTCTGTAGATATTGGAATTATAAGTAAGTACGGAAACTTGTTTTTAAAGTCGCTTTTCACAAAAGTATATACTGTAAAAGGAAAAACAACTTCTAATTTAAGAGATATTTGGGGGGTAGACAAAAAAGAAAGAACACATCATACACATCATACAAAAGATGCTGTGGTGGTAGCATGCTGCTCTAAAGACATTAATGATGCTTTAGCCGAATATTATCGTAATTACGAAGCATATAAATTTTATGGCAAGCCCAAACCATCTTTTAAGCATAGAATTCCATGGCAAGGTTTTAATAAGGATGTAAATAGCTTTAGTGAAAATACATTGGTAAGTCATCATGTACCTAATATTTTACCAATACAAAGTAAAAAGGCTATTCGTAAACGAGGGATTATTCAAAGAAATGAAAAAGGAGACATAAAATACAAACAAGGTGACACAGTACGGGGAGCTTTACATAAAGAGAGTTTTTATGGGGCTATAAAGAGAGAACAAACTAATAAAGAAGGAGATATAGAAGAGGTTATTAAATATGTATTAAGAAAACCTCTTAGTAGTTTTTCAGACACCGATTTAAAACATATAGTTGATGATAAAATTAAAGAGATTGCTATCAATGCACGTGAAAAAGAAAAACAAATTAAAAAAGAAATAGATACCTTAAAAAAACAAATTAATAAAGTAGATGACATTGAGGAACAAAAATTAAAACTTCAAATAAAAATGTTGTCTGAAAAGATTGAAAAGGAACTTTATGTATTGCCAAATAAAAATGGGAACTCAACACCAATAAAACGTGTTAGGTATTTTACAACAGATGTAAAAGTACCATTAGAAATAAAAAAACATAGAGATGTTTCCAGACATGAGCACAAGCAACATTATTTTGCGAAGAATAACAGTAATTATTGTATGGCTATTTATGAGAAAACTAATGGAAAAGGAAAAACAAATCTTTTAATTAATAATTTAGAAGCTGGCAAGTATTACAAAAAAAGTAATTCTAATAATAGTTTATATCCAATAGCGCCAGAGAAAGATGAAAATGGCAACCTCCTAAAGTACATTTTAACTAAGGGCAAAATGGTACTTATTTATGATAAAACGCCAAATGAATTATTTGATATGGAAAGTTCTCAATTACAAGAACGTTTATTTCAAATTACACAAATAGATGTAGAAGCATCGTGTATTAAACTTTTGCACCATATGGAAGCGAGAGAAAAGAAAGAATTGACATCATTTATGGGGTTAAAAAGTGGCATGAAGGGAGGAAAAAATTTAAGCGCATACAACAAATTTCCTTGGATTAAAATTAGTGCTAATAATTTTGATTGTCTTGTTGAAGGATATGATTTTAAAATATCTGCCTCGGGAAAGCTTAATTTTATCCAGTAAATAATAATAGTTCTTTGACATTATAGATAATTTTTAAAAAAATGAATGGTTTGATCAAAAATTGGAAACACGATATTAAAAATTAATCCTTTTGAAGTAAGTTTCAAGTTGTGGTTTGATTAAGGATTGGAAAACACGATATTAACATTTCTTTCAATATAGTTTTAGTTGTAGTTGTGGTTTGATTAAGGATTGGAAAACACGATATTTAAAATAAATAGTATCGCTAAAACAAATGGTTGTGGTTTGATTAAGGATTGGAAAACACGATATTTAAATATTTACACAATTTACCACCCTATTGTTGTGGTTTGATCAAAAATTGGAAAACACGATATTAGATTTCTTGTCGTCTTTTGCAACGGTTAAGTTGTGGTTTGATTAAGGATTGGAAAACACGATATTTAAATATGATACCCTTTTTAATCTCCACTTGTTGTGGTTTGATCAAAAATTGGAAAACACGATATTTAGACGACTCCATTTACCTTATATTACTCAGTTGTGGTTTGATCAAAAATTGGAAAACACGATATTAAAACTAGCATTATTATTACCTAAAGAAAGTTGTGGTTTGATCAAAAATTGGAAAACACGATATTATAGTGGCACACTATATTTTTTGGTAAGTAGTTGTGGTTTGATCAAAAATTGGAAAACACGATATTGAGTTAGTTTTCTATGTGACAATGGAAATTGTTGTGGTTTGATCAAAAATTGGAAAACACGATATTAGGGGCAAATAGAGTAACAATAGCCGAGAAGTTGTGGTTTGATCAAAAATTGGAAAACACGATATTTATAAGAGTTTATAACGATGATCATGGCTCGTTGTGGTTTGATCAAAAATTGGAAAACACGATATTTGAAACTTCTACAACTGATATTACTATTGAGTTGTGGTTTGATCAAAAATTGGAAAACACGATATTTATGATGGTGTCTGTGGTGGCCAGGGAGAGTTGTGGTTTGATCAAAAATTGGAAAACACGATATTAACATATTTTCAACATCCTCGTTCGCTACTGTTGTGGTTTGATCAAAAATTGGAAAACACGATATTGCTAAACCGTCTTGGTTAACATGGTTGTCTGTTGTGGTTTGATCAAAAATTGGAAAACACGATATTTCTCTATCTGCCCGTATGTAATCGTACGATGTTGTGGTTTGATCAAAAATTGGAAAACACGATATTAATGCTAAGTATTAATGCTGCTTATGAAGAGTTGTGGTTTGATCAAAAATTGGAAAACACGATATTGCCTATAGAAATGTAAAGCCCATACAAGAGTTGTGGTTTGATCAAAAATTGGAAAACACGATATTCACGCTCCTTTATTTTATTATAATATATCTGTTGTGGTTTGATCAAAAATTGGAAAACACGATATTAAAGCATCGAAAAACCACGCTTTTAATTAAGTTGTGGTTTGATCAAAAATTGGAAAACACGATATTAGTTGGCTTGTTGTCTTTTGATATTGAGGTGTTTAAGCTGAAATGTCGTTAAAAAAAATGCTTCTTTTTTGCAGTGATAAGGCAAGATTGAAGCATTTTTTTATTTTAAAAGAGTTCTAATTGGGTTGGAGGAGGTTCTTTAGGGACTTCTAATTTTCCCCAAAAATTCATGATATTTCCAAATTGCTTATCTGTTATCCTAAGTACACTTACTTTACCTAAAGGAGGGAGTAGTCTTTTAATACGTTTTTCATGCACATCTGCACTTTCACTGCTCGCACAATGCCTTGCATATACAGAATATTGCATCATGGTAAAACCATCTTTAAGAATGTTTTTTCTAAAACCAGAAGCATTTTTTCTGTCTTTAGCAGTACTGGTTGGTAAATCAAAAAATACAAATAACCACATAATTCTATAACCATTTAGTTCCATAATTTAGGGTACTTAATTTTCTTCCTTTTTCCAGAATAGCATTGTTGTAAGGAACTTGCTGTTTTTTGGAGCGCCACCATTAACGGACTCTTTTCATCTTTAAAATAGACGGTTCGTGTTAGCGTTTGAAGAAGTAATGATTTTATTTCTGTATTTAAATCTTCCTCATTATAATGTTGTATTATCGTGTGAACAGCTTCGTCTATAATGGGTCTAAAGGGTTCCATAATATCATCTGCCAATGCAAATGCGTTGTATTTATTTTTATGGTGAATGCCTAGAGTATTTAACAAACCACTACCAGATAAAGCTCTGGCTGTAGCAGCCCTTAAAATAGCATAGCCATAATTCAAAAAGTTATTAGGGTAGTTGCCAAAACGTTCTCTTTTAAAGCTCATTTCAAAAAAGGATTTCCAGTAAAAATTAGCTGCTACTGCTTCCATATTTGTGGTGTCTCCGCTTGATACTTTACTTGCTAAATACTCGAATTTATTTTTAGAACTAGTTATTTTTTCTAGTAACTTACCTTGGTTTTTAATTTTTTCTATAATTGTTTGCTGCCATAATTGTTTTTTTAATGGTACACTGGCCTCTATTTGGTATTTAAATATTTCTTGTTGTATATGGTGACTGTTTAGATTTAAAAACATGCCATTGGGCAAATGTGTTTTGTTGCAAATAATTACAGACGTATTATTTTTAATAAGTAGATTTAAAGCGGGAATACTTATATATATTTCAGGATTATCAATTACTAGAAATCCAATGTCTTCTATAGGAATAGTCTTGTTTCTTGTTTCAGATTTAATAACTAATTGTTCAAGTTTAGTCGTGATTGAACATTTATTGGAGAATAGTAGTGTCTTTTTTATCATTACTAATTGAAATTATTAGAGAATAATTAGCTAATTAATCCGATTTAAAGGGGAGTTAATAGGAGTAGTCACAATAGCCTTTAATATTTTTTACTTTTATGGGGTTAATATAGTGCGTTATTCAAATTGTGAAGTTGATTATGCGATTACTTAAAAGCTATGAAATATTCTTTTAATTTCTTGAGTAAATCCAGAATAAACTAAGAAAAGCAGCATTAAGGTTAAAAATTTATTCATCTAAATTGTTTTAAAATTTATTGGATATTATAATATATCTGTAATATAAAAATATAGTACATGTATAAAATACGGATATCTGTAAATGCTGATAATTAATTAGATAGAGTGATGTGTGAATATGTATTTTAAATAAAGCAAGAAATAGATTACGTAATTTGTAGCCATGCTCAATTATAGAACGTTTGTTAGTTCTAGCTAGTGGAGCAAAGAGTAAGAAAAAGAAAAGCCCTGATACTGTTTTATAAAACTTGTGTGATTGCTTTAAAATTAATTATTCAAATTAGTTATTGTAGTCTAGTCTAGACTACAGTTATTTATATAAAAATCTTATAATCGTGCGATAACTCTTTGTGTGTTTTTAAATAAACACACTATTTTAGCTATTCACATAATGGAAATATGGTTACCATGGTAACTATATCCAATTGTTGGTAATAATTTGAATGAGCAGTAAACTTATGAAAATATATTTAATATTATTTTTAGTAATAGTACTTTATGGATGCAACAATAGTCCAAAAATTAGTCTTACAAATCCAAGCTGTGATGATTTAGAAGGAATAGAATTAAACAATACTTTAATTTTTTTCGACTCAAAAGGTTACCTAAACAATGAGGACTACCTCGGATCTCCTAGCAAAAAGTTAAAAGAAGAAATACTAAAAGACAGTGTCCTGATTAGTGAAATTAACAATAAACTAAATTTTATTGTTATTACCTATGAATGCGAAAATGCAAAAAAAATTATCTCTAAGTATGAGATTACTAACTTTCCTACCATTATAAAAACAGATAATAAAAGTAATGAGATTTTTAGGAATATAGGATTAACAACTTCTTCTAGTCTAAGAAGAAAGTTATTTGAGAAAAGTGACAAAGAAAGACCAAAAATAATTTATCGTGTAAGTTATCCCAAAGACACGGTAAGCTGGAGTATCTACGAACCGCTTTCGGATTTTTGGGAAATAAAATCAGGCTCTATAAACATTTTTAATATATCGATTGACGATAATGAATTTATCTACTTTAATTCTTCAGGTTCATGGGGCTATGGGGATAATTACGAAACAAGGAAAGAACAATATGTAGATATCGTTAGACATCGGAGAGTATTGAACACGTTTGATTTTTACATTGATAAAAAAAATAATATCACTTTTAGAAAATTAATTTATAAAGATGAAAATGATAATTTGCTGAAAAATATAGAATACGAATCTGAAGTTTTTCATTTTAAAACTATTAACAAGAATGAAATAAAAATTTATGATGAATCAAAAGAGCTAGTTTTAGTTCGAGATACGTTGGACAATTGGAAAAAATAAAAAACTATTGCCAATACGGGTGACTGTTGCACAACTCAAAATTTTTAGGAAATCATGTGTTTTTAATTTTTAAATAATTGGTAAGTTATTGATTATCAATGCTTATTGTTTTTGAAGTTCCCAGAAATAACCTAATTCAGTCAGAAAAAGTAGTTTTGAAACAGCCACACTATGTAAACTGCATTAAAACGCAGTTTACATTAAACGTTAGTAGCAACTAAAAAGAACATGAATGAAAGAAATAAAAAAACAAGACTTAATAGAGGGATGGAATGATGAGAGCCAGAGTGAATTTTGGAAGGCTTATTGTAAAAAACGTAACAAACTGGATTTTGTTTCGAGAACTGCTAATCAATTAATAAATGAACAACAACAACAAGTAGCAATCAACTTACTTTCATGCATTGTAGAAGATTATAATCAAAATAAAGATCAGATTCTTTCCAAGGAGAAATACCCCAGTTTGTATAAGTCTGATATATTGAAAATTTGTATACGGATAGCTAAAATGTTTAAAGAACTTGACAACACTGATTTAGCTGAAACATACTTCGAGAAAGGAGAAGCGTTTTATTTATCTAAAGAAAAAATAAAGAGTTTAGACCCTAAGGCTGCATGGGAAGGTTACTTATCTTGGGCTCAGTTTTATATTGATTCTGGAAATTTAGATTTAGCTTCAAAAACACTTGATAAATTCGAGAAATGTCATTCGAATCATGGATCTTATGGTGTTTTTATGAAACTACATATTCAACTAGCTAAATTGACAAACGATTTTTCTGAATCTGACAGGATTCATTGTGAAAGAAGAAAATGGAATGGTCTTTCAAGTTATGAGGATATTGAAAATATGGATTATTTGAATAGCCTTGAAGAAATTTTAAACGATCCCATAGAAGCTGCTGAAGGCATAATAGTTTATCATCATGTTGACTGTGAGGAAATATATGCTAAAGATAGATTAGCATTACAAAAACTTGACATGCTTTTCAATAGTAATGACGAGTATTTGATTTCAGACTATCAGGAAGAGTTTTTAAATAGTAAAATGATACCCGAATTAGGATCGTATTTAGGAGAGGTTTTAATTAATTCTTTTAAAGGACAATGGATACGAGCTGATAAATTGATGAAATTTAGAGTACGTATTACTGATAGGATAATAAATCCATTTTTTTATGCCTATAAAGTTGCTCATTATGGGCATAGATTAATTGAGGATTTTTATAATAAAGAAGCTACTAACAATGTATAAAAAATATTGAAACGACTTTTTTACACTAACCGTTAGGTGTCATAACAAAAAAACAAAAACATGAACTTATTCAAAAAACTTTCTGGAAAATCGAAAGAAATCGAAAGAGAAAAACCTACAATTCAAAGCCCAAAAGATGAGGAACAGGTCGATAATCAAAAACAAGTATCAAAAAGCAAATCAGTTAGAATACTCCCAAGAATCAAAGTAAATTATTTACACGAAATTTATATTGATGATCAATCAAAATCATTTACAGGGAATCCAATGCCAAATGGAATGGAAATACCTGAAGACCAAAAACCTATTGTAAAACCTTTGTATGAAGATTTGAATCTTTGTTTTGCTGTTGACGAAGGAAACAGTTACAAAATTCTTCAAAACGAAATTTTTGAAAAGAATCCGAATCTTAATGAAGATATACTTCACCAAATAAGTGTGAACACCTTAATTGAAGAAATAGGTGAACAAATAAAAATGAATGGCGACCCTGCCCATATAATAATAGTAACAGCAGGTGGAAACTTTGAAGCCGCAATAATTCTGTTAGATAATTTCTGGGAACAAATTCATCAAATAATTAAAGGGAATGCTATAATTTCTATCCCTGCGAGAGACTTACTTTTTATTTGTAAAGAGGGGAATCAAGAAGCAACCCAAAAATTAAGAGAAATTACAAAAGGGTATTTTGACAATCCAGAAACTCAGGGTCTTTTATCAAAAGCGTTGTATCTGAAAGAATTGGGAAATAGAGAATTAAAAATCATAGAAAAAACATTTTAAAAAAAGAATACAACACCTAACATTGTATATGACGGTCATGACCAGCAAAAGCTGGTCATGCCATATATACCAACCGTTATGTGTAACTATAAACACTATAGAAAAATAAATATCATATGGATAAATCAAAACAACTTCTTCAAGCTTTCATGCAAAATAATCTTAAGCAGATTAATATGCTATTAAAAAATGGAGCTGATATCAATGAGCTATACGAAGGGTCAAATTGCCTCCATCATGCGTGTACATTAAATAAAAAAGACATGGTGGAGTTCCTACTAAAAGAAGGAGCTGATCCCAATGTACGAGACTCTGATAATCGTTCTCCTTTATTTCTTTATATGTATAATTATAATGGAGAAACCCCCAATGAAACCAATTTATCAGTTTTTAAGCTATTGATTAAGTACGGTGCTGATATATTTAAGCTATTTAATGATAACGAATTTGACACATTGAGAATTGCTATCACCTTACTTGGTAATCATAGAACGGACGGGTGGGTAAGCCATCAAAATTACGATAACGTAGCTGTAAAATACAAGCTCACTAAAGGAGCCATGCACTACATCAAACCATATGATGAAAGCAAACGGGATGCATGGGGGAAAATGGTGCCAATAAAGGATCAAAAAAACATTACATCCATGGAACTCGGCTTATCCGAACATGCTAATTACCTCAGGTTATATGATTTGATCATGTATATATTAGATAAAAATGTGATGGATATCATTAATACTAGAGACCTTAGTAAAGAGTACATGCCTTCTGCTTGCGAACTAGGTGTTGGCTCAATAATCAAGAAATTATATGAAAAAGGAGCTGATTTTTCATTTAAACAACAAGAAAATGGGATGACAGCTTTATTGAGCATTTGTCTTGGAGGAAGAGTAGATGGCTTGCGCACTTTCTTTCAATTGATGCCAAAGGGATATGATATTAACGAAACAAATGACCATGGATATAATGCAGCACATATCCTTGCAGATAAAGGAGGGCATCCCAAAATGGTAGATGAGTTAAGAAAATACGGAGTTGACTTTTCCTCTAAGACAACAAAAGTATTAGGTGACGTTCCTAAAGGAAGCACACCATCAGATGTAGCTAAACATTGGAATGATTATGATATGGCAAATTTATTAAAACCATAAATTGACATAAATATTTCGAACTATTATTATCAAAAATACACATAACAAAACCTAAACTGCATTGAAATGCAGTTTAGCCAAACCGCTGCCAGTAATACTGAAATGTAGATAGAATACGAAAACCTACAATCGACCATTAAAAGAAAATACAGTTTTAATTCCCTATAAATGCAAAGAGAAACACACAGTTGAAACAATCGAGAGGTGGAATATCAAAGTTATAGGCAAGACGGACTAATTCGTAGTAGTGATGACGTTTCTGTAACGGAAATGGAGCGAAGGGATTGGCTAATTTTAATTACTATTTGCCAACTTGTAAAAGGATGCGCTTATATTTGTAATTAAAATTAGAGAGGCTCGGGGTGAAATTCCCCTTGTCTACTCGACCACTGAGCGTTATAAAACATATATGAATTACATTCAAAAAACACTGGTTTTATTATTGTTATTATTTGGCAAAGCTTCTTCTGGTCAAATTATCACAGAAATTGAGGGTATCGATATAAATAAAAGTAAAGACGAAATTTCTAACATATATAAAACAATGAATAGATATACTTATTCATTTTGCACAATAGGTAAATATGTTAAAGAAAATGATAACGGTGGTTATGAAAAAATAAGTGATCTATATAATATTATTGGTGTTTATGATAATATCGATACTACTTATGCTCATAAAATTACTTTAGAAAGAGTTTTAATAAAGGATGGTTTTAATTATTATGATTCAACATTTACCACATCTACTGTTTCATCTGAGAATTTTAATGTAGATAAAGCGTGGGGTTTTTTTACATCACTAGATTCTTATCAATTTCATAAGTTAGACAATGAATGTCTGACTAATAAAACATTCCCTATCCCTAATTCAAAATGGTCTGATTGTGTTAGTCTAACGCATGTCAGTGATGAAAGAATCTTACTTTTAGCCCATCATAAATTACGTGAAATAAGAAGTTATGCACCAGAATATGTGTTTAATAAATATCCTGATCAAAACTTATGTCGTGCTGTTTTCATAATTTGCAGAAATATATTCTACGATAGAATTTGGAATTAACACGTTTTCTAACAATGTATGTATAAGAAAACATAGGGCTTTAAGGCTTAATCGAAAAGTCTGTCTTTGTTTACAAAGTCGCTAAATATAAAATTTGGCGTTTATAGGAAAAAAGATAAAAGTAAAATATTTATATTTAGCTAAGTAATAAACCGAAACGATAGTGCTTATCACCAACCCTACGTTTTTATACTGAACGTTAGTCAGAAGCTAAAAACAAGAAGAATATTTAAACTAATGCATATGAAAAAAATAACATTAATTTTAGTGGTATCCCTATTTATGAGCTGTAACTCTAATAAAAAGGAAAAACAAAGTGTAACTGAAATTCAAAAAACAGAAGCCAAAAAAGCTATAACCGAGGATAAACTTCACTCAAATGCGCCTAATATAAAATCGCCTAACCCAATAATATATCTTGCGGATAATCTAGATGAACAAGACAAGTTAGGCTATTGTATTGATACAGATGGGAAAGATTTTAGTGATTCTTTACAAGTCCACTCTTGTAAACCGAAAGGTGACGATGTTCTATTTTACTATGATGAAGAAACGCAACAAATTTGCTCTGCCACATATCTAGGTTTCTCTGCGGCAATGATTGGTGGGCCAAAAATTGGTATGACGATAAGCCTTGTAAAAAGTGAACCTGAATCTTCCGAACAAAAATTTATTTACGATAAAAAAAGTGGAGAATTTAGACCAAAAGAAAATACGGAACTTTGTCTTGCGGCTGGAAGCGAAAGTGACGATGCTGGACCTTATATGTCCAGAGCTTTATCTCTACAACCAAGAGAAAGTACAGACAAAAAATTAAAAACTTGGATTATTAAGGGGACAAAACCCAATACTAACTAAAAAGCTTTCAAAATAAGAAATGAAAAAAATAATTCTAACGTTAATCTTAAATATTCTAGTTAGTACAATTTATTGTCAGACAAAAGACTCTATCTCAATAAGATTGACTGAAGAACTCGAGAAAATATACACAAGAGAATATATTAATGGATTTTCTGTAGCTATTGTAAATCAAGATAGTATTCTATATGAAAAAGGATTTGGATATTCCGATATTAAAACAAACAAGAAATACACTAATAATACAGTTCAAAATATTGCTTCTATTTCCAAAACTTTTATAGGTATTTCATTACTTAAAGCTCAAGAACTGGGAAAACTTAACTTGGACGACCCTATAAATAAACACTTAATGTTTGATGTAAGTAATCCACATTACCCCAATGAACAAATTACAATACGACAGTTAGCAACTCATACATCTAGTATTAAAGATCCTTCTAGATATGAGAAGAACGGATATATTTTAAAAGAAAAAGAGAATAAGGGAGTTAAAGTAAATAGCAATTTTCGTTCACCTAATGAAAAAATGGTTCTGGATGAATTTTTAAAAAATATTTTAAGTAAAGATGGGAAATGGTACAAAAAAAATAATTTTTTAAAGAGAAAACCAGGAGTAATATTTGAGTATTCAAATATTGCTGCAGGATTAGCTGCCTTAATAATAGAGAAAACTACAAATCAATCATTCAACAAATTTACAAATGAATATATTCTTAAGCCTTTGGGAATGTTTGATACTGGTTGGTCTTTTACTGAAATAGATTTCTCAAAACATTCTAAGCTATATCTTAATAATGAAACTGAATTAGCTTTTTATCAATTGGTTAATTATCCTGATGGCGGGTTAATTACTTCTTCTTCTGATTTAGGAAAATACTTAACTGAATTAATTGCGGGTTATAATAGTAATGGCAAGATCTTAAATAATGAAAGCTATAGAGAGCTATTTAAATCACAACTGACTGATATAAATTATACAGAAAGAAATAAAAGCATCTATAATGATGAATACAATATGGGTGTTTTTATGGGAATGTCAGCTCACGGACAAATAGGTCATACGGGTGGTGACCCAGGAGTGGCGACATATATGTTTTTTAATTCTGTAACTAAAATCGGAAAACTTTTGATTGTGAATACAGACCTTAAAAAAGAAGGAATAAAGGAATTTATAGACATATGGAAAAAATTGGAAGAGTATGAAACTAAATTATAAGTCCTGATCAGGTATAGTATGGTGATTACCAATAGCTTTTCTAACTAGTGATGTATAATAAGCAACAAAAAAGAGAAGCTACCTCATATTCTATGATAAAAACAAATAAAACATTTACTATCTTAGTTTTATAATTTGGATATAGACAAGTGCCTATATTCAATTGTTTCCTGTAACCAGAAATGAGCATAGTAAAAAACATATTAAAAAAGTTAAAAGGAAATTCTATAAAAGAGTATCCTGAGATTTTTTACAGCTATTATCTTTTTGGACTATATGAAAATAAGCCGATTTGGGATTGGGAAAATTGGTCTAAATGTATTCCAATTCTTCAACCAATAATTGACCTTAGTCCAGAAACTCCATTTATCAAGACAGAACAAAGTATTCCTGTTACTTATGGCAAAGACAATCAGAACGTGTCCTTTAATAAAGGGGGATTGAGGTTTGGTAGAATGGTTTGGAATGACAAAAACAATGAAAAGTGGACTACTAAATATTGTAATGAAAATAATTGGACATTTTTTGATACTGAAATAGCATTCCCAACAAGAAGTCAATGTGCAAAAAATGGCGGAAATCCTGATTTGTTCATCTCAGTCCATAATCAAAACTTGACTGAAAGCAAAGCTCCTTTGATTAATCAAGCAATAACTATTCATATAGGGGCTCATTTAATCAATGAATCAGAATTAAAAAAGATAGAGGATAATGTGTTTGAATTAGCTAAACTCCTAAACACTAAAGTTGCAGGGAAAATAAAGCGCCCTTCATCTTATAAATCTGACTTAGGAATTGGATATACTGATTCATTTTGGGACGGAACACATGGGCTTCTTGACCTTAACGAATTGGACTTTAGTGAAAATTATAAAAGATACGGAATAGAAAAAATATAAAAAGGCAGCAGGTAACACTTTATATAGCAAATAGGGCGTTCGGTGGTTTACGAAAGTTCATCGCTTTCTAGTACCCTACTTGCCATATATTAACTATTGCATGAACATTAAAAAAATCAAAATGAGCTCAAAAATCCCTATAGTTAGACAAACAGCATGGATATCGATTGTCCCTCACTTAATGGTAATGGGTTTAATAATGTTGATTTGGTATCAGTTCAACAAAACTGAATTTATTCTTTATGGGGCAATCACTTATCTTATTATTTCACAATTACTAAGAAGAGTGATAGCAAAAGAACATAAAGCAGGAATGTTAAAAGTTAAACTTGAAAAATTTGAAGAAGCAATTCCTCTCTTTAAAAATAGTTATGAGTTTTTTAAAAGGAACGATTGGATAGATAAATATCGATTTCTAACTTTATTGAGCTCAGGTAGGATGACTTATAAAGAAATGGCTTTGATTAATATCGCTTTTTGCTATGGACAAAGTGGAAATGGAAAATTATCAAAAGAGTATTATGAACGAGCCTTAAATGAATATCCAAAGAGTGGAATGGCAAAAGCAGGATTAAGATTATTGAACTCTATTTCTGATTCACAGGACAAATGATAAATAAAATGCTATAGAATGTATAAAAATGCATTGAAACGTATTTTACACTAACCGTCAGACTGGGGTGCAAAAACCTATTTTGAATTAAAGTATATTCTATCTATCTAATTGAATAAATTCTCCGTATAATTACTGAGTTAAAAACAACTACCAATGAACCTATTCGATACCTTATTTTACAATATATTTTCCCAATATAAAACCAAGTACAAGCAAAAAGCGAATAGCATAGCAGTTATTTATGTAACGCTTTTACAAGTAGCATTACTCTTGCTTTTGGGTGTTTTCTTTGCGGGTTTTTTTAAACAAATGAACATGGTTACCATGTCGTCTACCAAAGCATGGACATTATTTGTTTTAATGGCTGGGTTTATTTATTTTAAAAACTGGATGCAGTACACAGGTAAAAAACGAATGATGATTAATGCAAAAATGAATAAGAAAAAAACGCAGCACCATAATATTTGGTTGCTTTGGCTTTTACCTGTTGCTACTTTGGGACTTGCTTATGTTCTATTTCAGGCAGTTTAAAAGGCATTGTTATTCCCGCCTTTCGCCTTCATTTAAGATAAACTATACAGCAGGAATAGCGCTACTTCTTAAAAATAGCATACACAGGAAAATGGTCGCTATAACCACCTTTGTATTTTTTGCCAACGTAAGTTCTAAAGGGGGTGCCTTTATATTTTCCATCAAAGCGTTTTAAAAAATCTTCATCAAAAATATTAGCAGTACTAAACTCAAATTTGTTCTTACTGCTTTTAAAAAAATTAGTTGAAAATAAAATTTGATCAAATAAATTCCACTGCCTGTTATAATTTGAGGTGCCTCTATTGTAAGACCTTAACGTCTCCATAGGGTTGTACAAATTAGAACTTTTAACCAGTTGTTTAATACTATTGCTAGAGGGTTCGTCATTAAAATCACCAATAACAATAATTTTTGCATCGGGATCATCATCTCGTAACATCGCAATAATGTCTCCAGCTTTATTGGAAGAAGCCATACGTTTATGTTCTGTTTCTTTCTCGCCTTCGCGTCTAGACGACCAATGGTTTACAATAACATGAATCTTTTCGCTGTCAAGAAGCCCAGAGACCAATAAGATATCTCGTGTGTAATCTGGTGAGCCATCATCATCAAATAACTGAATCGTAAACGTTTCAGAAGTAATAACCTCAAAAGCATTAGTATCGTACAATAAAGCGACATCAATACCGCGCTCGTCTAAAGAATCGTAGTGCACATAATCGTAATTACAATTTTTTAAATGTTTAGATGAAATTAAATCTTCAATAACCGAAGCGTTTTCAACTTCAGCCAATCCAACTATAGCTGGGTGTTTGCCTGTTTCTTGCTTCCCGATATTTGAAATGGCAAAGCCTAATTTTTTAAGTTTATTTTCAAAACGTTTAGGCGTCCATTTTTTTGCCGAATTTGGTAAAAAGTCACCATCATTAGTATGTTTATCATCATTAACATCAAATAAATTTTCAAGATTATAAAATGCTACGGTTTGCATATTGTCACGAACGGGAATGTCTTGAGGAAAGTCTGTCATAGATCAAAAATAGGCTTAAAAATATAAAAATAATAATACCTGTAAATGTTTAACTTTGCAACATGATAGAAAAGAAAGATACTGCTTTAGAAAAAGCAGTTTTAATAGGTGTTATTACTAAAGACCAAGATGAAGTAAAATCTAAAGAATATTTAGATGAGTTGGAATTTTTGACCTTTACTGCTGGGGGATATGCTTTAAAACGTTTTACTCAAAAAATGGATATGCCAAATCCTAAAACATTTATAGGAACTGGTAAGATGGAAGAGGTACGCCAATTTATAGAAGAGAATAATGTTGGTACGGCTATTTTTGATGATGAGTTGTCTTCGGCACAAGAACGTAATATTAGTAAGATTCTTGATGTTAAAGTATTAGACAGAACTAATTTAATCCTTGATATTTTTGCACAGCGCGCTCAAACAAGTTATGCCAGAACACAAGTGGAGTTGGCACAGTGTGAATATTTACTACCACGATTAAGAGGGATGTGGACACACCTTGAACGACAAAAAGGGGGTATAGGCATGCGTGGTCCTGGTGAAACCGAAATTGAAACAGATAGACGTATTGTACGCGATAAAATAGCTTTGCTTAAAGCACGTATAAAAACGATTGATAAGCAAATGGCAGTACAACGTGGTAACCGTGGTAAAATGGTACGTGTGGCATTGGTTGGTTATACGAATGTTGGTAAATCTACGTTAATGAATGTAGTTAGTAAAAGTGATGTTTTTGCCGAAAATAAGTTATTTGCAACACTGGATACTACTGTTAGAAAGGTGGTGATTCAAAACTTACCATTTTTATTAAGTGATACGGTAGGGTTTATAAGAAAGTTACCTACTCAATTGGTAGATAGTTTTAAAAGTACACTGGACGAAGTAAGAGAAGCCGATTTGTTATTGCATGTTGTTGATATTTCGCATCCTAATTTTGAAGAACATATTGAGTCTGTAAATAAAGTTTTGGGTGAAATAAAAAGTGGAAATAAACCAACCATCATGGTTTTTAATAAGATTGATGCTTACCAGGCTGAACCTTTTGATGATGACGATTTAGTTGCCGTAAGAACCGAAGCACACTATAGTTTAGACGAGTGGAAAAGCACTTGGATGAGTAAAGTGGGTAATAATGCGCTATTTATTTCTGCTTTAAACAAAGAGAATTTAGAAGATTTTAAAAAGCGTGTTTACGATGAGGTTCGTGAGATTCATGTAACACGTTTTCCTTATAATCATTTTTTATATCCAGATTATGATGATATAGAAAAATAAGCAGACAAAAAAAGAGACCCCAAAAATGAATTGGATTTTAGTGTTATTGAAAAAGAAATGGGTTAAGTGGTGCATGCTAATTTGTGCTTCTGTTATTGTTTTTTTTGCTATCATTTACATAAGTGTTTTTTTAGGTTTTTTCGGAAAATTACCTACTGAAGTTGATTTAAGTTCTATTAAACAAGCCGAAGCGACTCAAGTTTTAGATAAAGATGGTAAATTAATAGGTAAATATTATATTTACGATAGACAGCCTTTAACTTTTAAAGATTTGCCAAAACACCTTATTGATGCTTTAATTGCAACAGAGGATGTGCGTTTTTATGAGCACGATGGTATTGATAATGTGAGTTTGCTCCGTGTGTTTTTTAAAAGTATTATTTTACAGGATAAATCGTCTGGAGGTGGTAGTACTATTACACTTCAATTGGCTAAAAATTTATTTGGAAGAAAAAAACATGCGGTCTTTAGCATGTTAATCAATAAGTTTAAGGAATCTATTATAGCAAAACGTATTGAAGCTATTTATTCTAAAGAAGATATTCTAACGCTTTATCTTAATACAGTTCCTTTTCCCGATAATACTTATGGCATTGAAAGTGCTTCGCGTAAATTTTTTAATAAATCGGCTTCTGCACTAACGCATTCGGAGGCATCAACACTTGTAGGAACTTTAAAAGCAACAAATTATTATAACCCAAGGCTTTATTTAGAGCGAAGCCAATCGAGAAGGAATGTGGTCTTCCAACAAATGCTAAAATATGATTATATATCCCAAGATTCGGTGGATTTGTTTACAAAACAAGATATCGTTTTAAACTATAAATCTTTTAATCACGATGTGGGGTTAGCGCCCTATTTTAGAGCAGAAGTAAAAAGAGAGTTAGCAACGGTATTAGATACATTAAAAAAAGCAAACGGCGATTCGTACGATTTGTATAGAGATGGTTTAATTGTTCACACGACTTTAAATTCAAACATGCAAGTACTTGCCGAAAAAGCTATGAAAGAACATCTTTCAAGCTTACAGAGTGCTCATGAGGCATCTTATGGAAAATCGGCTCCGTGGCTTACCAATAAAAATATTATCCAAACTGCGATAAGAAATCTTCCGATTTACAAATCTTATAAAAAATCAGGGTTAACAGAAACGCAAATATTAGATTCGCTATCTGTAAAACGTAAAACGGAATTATTTACATGGACAGGGAATACGATTAAAAATGTATCTACTATTGATAGTTTAAAGCATTATTTGAAGTTTTTAAATACAGGGATGCTATCTATAGAACCTCAAACAGGAGCTATAAGAGCTTATTTAGGCGGTATTGATTTTCGTTTTTTTAAATACGATCATGTGTCGCAAAGTGAACGTCAAGTAGGTTCTACATTCAAGCCTTTTGTATATACCACGGCTATTGAAAATGGCATGAAACCTTGCACTTATTTTTCATTATCGGAAGTAACATATACAGATTATGATAATTGGACGCCTAGTAATTCTGGGAAGGATGAAGAAACGCAGCATCTTAATTATAATTTAGAAACGGCATTAAGTAATTCTGTGAATACCATTGCGGTAAAAGTTTTAAATAAAGTTGGGATAGAAAATGTCGTAGAACAAGCAAAAAAAATGGGTATTTCTAAGGAGCTTCCCGAGAAACCATCCCTGGCTTTAGGTGTTGCAGAGATTAATTTGAAAGAACTCACTGGTGCTTATGCTGGTTATGTGAATGCCAGCGAAAGTGCAAAACCTTATGCGATTACTAAAATTGAAGATAAAGAAGGGCGTGTTATAGCATCATTTAAACCTAAAGTTAGTAAGGAAAAGGCATATGGTGATTACACCAGACAGGTGATGTTGAAAATAATGCAGTCTACAGTTAATACAGGAACGGCATCCAGACTGAGAACAGCATATCACCTTAAAAATGATATTGCAGGGAAAACAGGAACGACTCAAAATAATAAAGATGGCTGGTTTGTGGGCATTACGCCAAAACTTGTTACCGTAACATGGGTTGGTAATGATAATCATAGCTTAGGGTTTAAATCCACTGGGATAGGTCAAGGTGCTAATTCGGCATTACCAGTTTTTGCAAAATTTTATCAAAAAATGAATGCAGACGCCCGCTTTAATAGTATTACAAAAAGTCAATTTGAAATAGTTCCTCAGGAAGTTCTGGACGATTTGGATTGTAATCCAGAAAAACGAGATGGATTTCTTAAAAGAATTTTCGGAAAAAAGAAGAAAAAGAAAGCATTTAAGAAAAAGAAGTAAATTGTTATTCATAAGGTAAAATATAGAGAGATTCTTCGCTTTGCTCTGATGACACTAGCCTTTTGGACAAAATAAGACTGCTATGTCATCAGAAGGAGGTACGACTGAAGAATCTAATTTTACTAATAAGTATATAAAAGGAATAATTAGAAGAGCCTTTAATTTCTATTTGGTGTAAAAAACAGAGAGATTCTTCGACTCCGACAATTGTCGGAATGCTCTGAATGACACTAGCCTTTTGCAAATATAGAATGATGTGTAAAATATGTTAATTAAGGGAAATGTGATGCTTTAGTTTCTAACCTTTCTACAGTGATAAACATATTCTGTTATAAAGTTTTTGTTTGAAGTCATTTCACATGCTTCAAATACTTGTTGAAATTTCTTGAAGTTAAATTTAGTATATAAGACTTGGCTATAATAGGCATTGTTTTCTAAAAGACTGTAAGCATCTTGTATAATGGTTAAGCCTTTTTCTTTGCTAAAAAAAGAAAAAGGAATGGAAGAAATTACAGCATTTACATTTTCTTTTACATGTTTTTTTAAGTTTTGTGCTCCGTCGTTAACAATGATTAATCTATCGTCAAATATATTTTTTTTTACATGATCACAAAAACTTTCCTTTACTTCAAAAGCATATAGTTTTGAAGTTGGCGCTATTGTGTTTAATATTTCTTGAGTTATATTACCATGTCCCATTCCAAACTCTACAATAACTTTATTATCTTCTTTTGAAATATGTTTACAAATATCAATTTCAACCTGTCTACTAGTTTCAGATATAGCACCTGTAACTAATAGGTTTTTTGCAAATGCCAAAGATGTTTTAAGTTTCTGATTCATCTAATTTTTTTGATTGATAATTTATTATTTAAATAGTAAGTCCCAAGATAATGAAAATGAATAGATCCAGAAATAAGACCCTGGATTAAAACTGATTTCCTGATGTGCTATACCTGCCTGAGCTCCCCAAAGATTAGTATTGTTTTTTGAAGAAAAATAATAGCCTAAATTAAACTTTTGAGATTGTAAATTAATAATAGCATTCTCATTGCCTCCAAAATTAAACCTGTTTTCTTCAGGAGAAAAACCTGCTCCAACGTCAACACTAAAATAGTTATTAGCATCGCTTCTGTATTTTCTAAAACTTAAGGTTCCAGATTTACTAGCTTTAGGTTCGCCAGGCGTTACATAAGCTCTAAATGACCAATAATTATTTTTCTGATACCATCCAACAGCACCTGTGTATATAGTAGTGGTTGCACTAAATTTTAAAGCTCTAAAACCTAATGAAGCTTCAAAACTTTTGGGTAGGGATTTATATAATTCTGCGCCATATCTTATATCTGGAAATAAAAAGGAGTTAGACATTCCAAAATTTAAATAAGCATATAAACCATTTGTTATTCTAGGATACATATCAATTTCAAATTGAACACCATTAGATTGAAACCGTCTGTTAATATTGATTTTACCGTGAATACTTCCATATTTAGTGGCTCTGGCATATTTTATTAAATAAAATTGCATGGGGTCAAAAACCTGAGAATATAAATCAACTGAAGCTTTTAGCCCAATAGTATTCAAGCTTAGTTTGGTTGTTAAACTGGTTTTGTAAGCTTTGGCTTTTTTATGGTTGGAATCATTTTTTAAAATGGTTTCTATAGTTACCAACGCTTCTTCAGGATTATTGGATGCCTCTTCAGCACTTGCTTTTAAATATAAAATTTCTGAGTTCTCAGGAAAATGCTTCAAAGCTTTTTTTATCATTTCTAATGCACTAAAAGGCGCAGCACTCCATAATTCATTCTTAATAGCAGCTTCCCAAGTATCTAATCTGTCTGGCGATTTCTTTAATACATAATTAAACGCATCTTTGGCTTTTTTGTAATGACCATCCCAGGAATACGTACTGCCTAAAAACGAACGGATGTCATGATAGTCTGGATATTTTGTTAGTATGAATAACAGGGTGTCTTGAGCCTGTTTTCTTTGTTTATTAAAGGCCAAATCTCTTGCGACTTTAAAGGCTCTGTCTGGATTGCCTGTAAAGGCTTTTTGTTGCCCAAAAGAACAAAAATGGATGAAAATTAATATGATGAAAACATACTTATTCATAACTTGAATGGGTCTTTATTTTAAGCTCTTTTTAAAGCTTAGATAATCGGAATTGTTAGGATGAATTTTTATAATGCTATCCATTAATCTAGCGGCAAATACTTTATTGTTTAGTCTGTTGTAAGCTTTAGCCATTTTAAAGGATACCTCTGGATTTAAAACATCATTTTTTATGGATTGGTTAAATATTTTTACAGATTTATCGTCTTGCCCAGACCACCAATACATATCTAAAATTGCTAAATAAGCATCGTAATAATAAGGAGACCTTTTAATGGCATTTAATAATACTTTTTCAGACTTTTCATAATCTTTTTCCCAGGCTAAAGTCCGCCCTTTTAATATTCGGGCATCTGTATAATTAGGGTATTCATTTAATATATAATCACATAATAAACGAGCGATTTTATATTGTTTTTTAAATGATAAGTCTCTGGCAATAAATAAAATTTCATCGTATGTTTTTCCCTTAGAATGCGCATTGATTGAAGCTAATTGCTCTGGAGTAAATGTTATTTTTGGAGTTACATAAATATTAAGTGAGTCTGGAAAAATTTTATTCTGCTGCGTTACATAAGCATTCACCTTTTTAAAAGCCAATAAGGAGTCTTCCATGGTTTTTACCAGAGCCTCTTCATTTACTTTATAGGTTCCAAAATTTTCGTTTATTTTGAATAGTTCGCCATCTGAATACAAATAATCTTTATATATAAAATCATTGATGCTGCCTTTATAACGCATTAAAGGTATTTTATGAATATTTCTAAAATGTCTGGCTGTATCTAGTCCATTTCCAACCCAAGCCGTTTTGTCTAATGGTTTGAATTTAAAGTTTTTTATTAAGCTACTTAATAAGCTTGGAGTAACATCCCAATGTGATGACACAGATTTAAAAACATCGGCTTTTTTTAACATGGGACTGTATATTAAAAAAGGGACATGGAATCTACAAAGTTTATCTTTTTGAGTAATTGGTATGAGTCTATGGTCTCCTGTTATTACAAATATAGTATTCGAATAATCTGGGCGTTGTTTATAACCATGCATGAATTCTTTTATGGCATTATCGGTATAAAGGAGGCATCCAAAAATATCTTTGTGACTATTTATCTGTTTTTTTATAGATTCTAATTCTCGAGAAGCTGTTAACATGTTGTCTACCTCTGCCAGATAGGCTTCTTTCTTAGGGAACTCAAATGGTTCGTGAGTAGAAAGCGTCATAACGATATCTAAACGGGGTTGCTTTTCTATTTCAAAAGAAGTTAATGCTTTTCTAAAAATTTCGCTATCTGGATAGCCCCAGGAAAATCCGCCATCGTTTCCTTTGGTTTTTTCAAAAGCAGGACCATATTTGTTTTCATCAATGAGTGTTTGAATCCCATTATATTCTAAAAAATTAATTTTTCTGTCGAAACTAGACGGACCACCAGAATAATAAGATGTTTTGTACCCGTTTGCTTTTAAAATACTAATAAGTGAAATGTGTGAAGGTGTTTCGGTTAGATCTAAAAATCCTGTTTCACCATATGGTAAAGAGCCAAACAAAGAAGGCAATATGCCAAAGGATCTTCCTGTTGTACTTACAAAGTTTTCCCAGTATAACGATTTTGATATCAGAGAATCTATGTACGGCGTAAAGCCACTATATTCATTTCCGTTTACAAATTCGCTTCCTAAACCTTCTACAACAATAAAAACAATATTTGGTTTTTCCTCTTTAAATGCTAAGAATGGTGATAGTACATCTTTGGAATTCTTGAATGGTTTTAATAATGGATAGTCGTTTCTGTTTGCAAAGTGAGATGCGTTTATTTTACTTTTATCACGTTGGAATTTTATAATATCGTTGGTTAAAAACGCTATTTTATTTTGATGTGATTTATAAGATGCTTCTGGGATAATTAATTTTAAACAGCCTAATAATACAATAGACAGAATACCGAATCCTATTAACTTTCTTTCGGTTATAGATTTAATATATCTAGATAATAATAAGAATAGGAGAGGAAATATTATAAATGGTAAAAAATAGGTGATGGAGATCGATTCTGATACAGAAACGGTGCTAAAAGCATCATCAAATGAATAACCTAATATATCTACTCCTAAATTTAAACTAGTTGATAAACTGTACTTTACAAGTGAAAACTGAATAATTACGAATAGAATAAATAGCGCCTTTATTACAATTACGGCATATTTTTTTACTAACGAGGTTAACAATAAAAAGAGAGGAAACAATAGTATTCCTATAATTAAACCACTCCAAAAATCATTAACAAGCTTATATACTGAGGCTAAAATAATATTTGTTTCTGATGTTTTTGAAGCAAAAAGCTCAAATAAACTAACAAACAATAATGATGCAATTAACGATATAGTTAAGTACACATATTTTTTAATAGCTTCTTTTTTGATGTTAAATTTCATAGTACCTGTGTTTTAGCTATACTGATGTTAAACCTTTTCGTTGCATCACGCCCCATTTTTTTTTCTTATTAAAATAGTAATCATAATTCCCTTTTATGGCAGCATATAAAATGAATGGATGCAAAACGAATGGTTCTAGTGCTGTTAATAGAACTAGTTTATAGCCTGTGCCTTTCTTTTTATATTGATGGTATGTCAACTCTTCAGAATAGAGGGCAATTATTGAAAATAATACAGAAAAGATATAGGCCAGAAGAAGAAACGATAGGGCATATTCCCACCTCACTTCTTTTAAAATGATTAAAATGACAAAATAAACAATACCAACTGCTTCTATTATTGGTGCCAGACGTTCGAAAATGAACCAATAGGGATAACTTAGCATTCCGAAGGAACCATAGTTTCTGTTAAACCCAATTTTTCGATGTTTTTTTAATGTTTCAATAGTACCACGAGTCCATCTATTACGCTGTGAAACAAATATTTTATAATTGTCTGGAGCCTCAGTCCAACATAAGGGATCTGGAATATACGAGACTCTATATTTTTCGTTTTTTTCTTCCATATATCGTCGCATGCGTACAACAATCTCCATGTCTTCTCCCACAGTTTGAGTATCGTAACCACCCACTGCAATAGCTGTTTCTTTATCAAATATGCCAAAAGCCCCCGATATTACTAACAGGCCGTTTAATCGGCTCCATGCCATTCTGCCTAATAAAAAGGCTCTTAAATATTCTAATATTTGAGATTGTACTAAAAGCTTTTTAGGGAGGTTAACATCAATTAATTTACCGCCTCTAATAATACATGAGTTAGCAATACGAATAACACCTCCAGCTGCAATTACTTTGGCATTGGTGACTTCTAAAAACGGTTTAATCATTTTTTGAAGTGCATCTTCCAGGAGTAAACAATCTACATCTATACAGGCAACATATTTGCTTTTACTAATGTTTAGCCCCATGTTTAAGGCGTCTGCTTTTCCGCCGTTTTTTTTATCGACCACCATTAACTTTTCAAAGGCAGGATTTTTAGATTTAAAAACGCCAGTACGCAGGGGTTGCGTTTTAATTTTTTCGTTAATTATAAAATCAATTTTTTCTAAATCGTAAGCTTCAATAAGTTTTTCTAAACTGTTATCACTACTCCCGTCGTTAATAATAATAACATTGTAGTTAACATAATGATTAGATAATAGTGATCTTACGTTTTCAACAACATTTAGACTCTCATTATAAGCAGGAGCAATTATGGTTATTGAGGGCGACATGGTCGAGGATAGGATGTCTTTATAATTAACAAAACTATTTTTTTTAAGGTACTCTATAGTTTCTTTTCCAGATATTATTGATAGAATGATATAAGAGGTAATAGCAGCAAATGCATAACCAAAAAACAGATAATGGAGTATTTGTAAAATTATTTTAACCGTACTAGTATCCATAATTATATATTATTTACAAATTTTATTATTCTTTTACTTCCTTTGCTTTTAGGGGATTTACTAAGTCCCATAAATTTATCCAGATTAATAGATTTTAATATTTTAAGTGCTAATAATTGTATTTCGAAGTTTTTATGAAAAAGGTGCTTTTCAATAAAAGGCTCGTCTGATGGGACTACTAATTTTTCGAGTAAACCAAAGAAACTAATTTGTTCTTCTAGGCTAAGCTCATTAAAATTGGCTTTTAGCATTTCTTTTGCTTCTATACCATATAGACTTGTTAATGCTTCTATAACGCTAACTCTAACCTCTTTTATAGGATGAGATAGTAACTCGATTAAGGTGTCTTTAACTTCAAATTGATTATAAATCTTAGCTAGTTTTAAGGCAAATAAAACCACTGTTTCATTTTTAGATTTTAACCAGGGCTTAATATCACAAATCTGTTGATCGTCAAATTTTTGAAGTGTTTCTAGTAATTGTACCTGTGCCCATTCAGATAATGGTGCTTTTAGATCATCTAAAAAAGTAAGCCCTTTAAATCTAAACATGTTAACCATGTATAGTTGGGTTTCTTTTCTAACTTCATGTCTTGGATGCATGATGAATGGTTCTACAAGGTCGTGTGCCTCTTCAATTTTAAAACGTGTAAGTTCACCAATGCCTTTTGCTATGATATACCAGTTCTTGTTTTTTAAACGTGCTAAGGCATAATCGTAAAGGCCTGTTTTATAATAAAGTGTTTGAATTGAATCGGACATTTCGCCAGACACTTCATTCATTAAATTATATAAAATGGAAATAATTATTTTTCGTTTCGATTTTATAGGTACCGAAGCTTTTAGTTTTTCTATTATAGTTAGCTGAAGGTCATTAATAGTGCCGTTTTCAGAGCCTGAATATAGATATTCAATTAATGTTGCTTCGTAGTCTTTTCTAAATTTGGCACTTTCTGCATCTCTTTTTCTAAGTGTTGCTCGTATTAATTTTAAGTATAAAGTAAGAATAACAATGGCTACAGATAAAGCAGAGCTAACTCCCCAGGCTAGTTTTATTAAGAGCGGGGATTCATTAAAATAATCAATAAGGTATTGATAAGTTGCCATGCTAAATAGTGTTTTTAACTTAAAAGCCTTTTTACCCTAATTATTAGTTCATTGGGACTAAATGGTTTACCCATAAAGTCGTTAGCACCTAAATTAAATGCCTTAATTACCATTTCTTCCTGACCCGCCGAAGAGAATACAATAATTGGAGTGTCTAAATCTAATTTTAATCTAATGTGACTTATAACTTCTAACCCACTAACAAAGGGCATCATAATATCTGTTAGAATTAAATCGGGAGTTTCTTTTTCTATGACCTCTAAAGCTTCTCTACCGTCTTGTGCCATAAGCAATTCGTAACCCTCTTTTTCTAATCTAAACTTCAATAATAATGAAAGTGTCGAGTTGTCTTCTGCTAAAACAATTTTCTTTTTATTCATCATTCATTGATTTAAGTTCGGTTTGTATTTCTCTTTTTACTTCTTTAAAAACTGAAAAACAATAGGTGACAAGTGTATTGGTAGTATCTAAATTTTGCTCGTTTTTAAAGTTAGATTCTAATTCAAGTATGGTCGATTCTAATTTTGAAATACCAAACATGTTAATGTTAGGCTTTATTTTGTGTGTAGCTTTAAATAACAAATCCCAATTTTTATTAGGAAACTGATAAGTTAAAGTTTCTACATACTCATCTATAATTTCAAGAAATAACTCCATTATTTCTTTAATAATGGATGCATCATCAAAAGTACTTTCTTTTAATACATCTAAATTTATATATTGATTATTCGATTTAATCATGCTTTTTATAATCTATATTTTACAATTTCAATCAGAATAGGACTGCAATTTATAAAAAATTATCGACAAAATGCACAAAAACAAGATAAAGTGTATTGTGTGTGATGTAATATGAGAAAAAGAGTGTGTGGATGTAGTCGTATTTGAGTGCTGATCTTTTTCTGAAAATCTACCAAAAGTGAGGATTTGTTTTTTCTTAAGAAAAAACAAACTTAGGATGCTTCAAATAATTTTTAAAACAAAAAAAGAGGCTGTCTAGAAGATGTCATTCTGAATATTACCTTCGAAACAAAATATATTTTATTTCGAAGGTAGCAGCAAAGCTGTGAAGCATTTCTAAAATTTTTAATATTATGATTTTTAGATAAATAAGATTCTTCGCTTTGCTACCATTGGCGTGTTTTATAAACAACTAACTTTCAATTATTTCATTCAGAGCACAGCGAAGAATCTTTATTATTAATCTCTAAAGATTCTTCAGTCGTAAGCTTCGCTTATATCTTCAAACAAAATATATTTTGTTTTCAATAGCCTACCACTGACGTGTTTTGTAAACAGCTAACTTTCAATTGCTTGTCATTCAGTGCATTCCGACAATTGTCGGAGTCGAAGAATCTTTATCATTAATATCTAAAGGTTCTTCAGTCGTACCTCCTCTGATGACACCACAATTACGTCATTTCATCCGCTAGTTAAAATTTTTAACACAGATCTCTAGATGACAAAGTTCATCACTTTTTAGACAGTCTCTTTATATATATGTTGTTTAAGCTTGTTTTAGAACTTGTAGTTTAGTCCAAACATCCAATAGGTTTGTAAATCATTATCAACATCTTCGAAAGAAGTTGCTGTAGTTGGTGTTTCAGGATCCAAAGCGTAATTAAGTGCTTCTTGTTTGTTGTTTCTTAAGCCAAAATCGAAACCTACACCAATCATTTTCCATAAAGTATATCCAAAAGAATTGGTCCATGTCCAGTTTGACAAATCTGAGCTTTCATAACTTTGAAACATCGATAGGTTCGTTTTAAAGCTAACAGCTTTTATTTGTTTTGTATAATCAACAAGGATTTTTGCTCCTAATGAAGATTCAAAAACAGTATCTTCTTTGCTAAAAATAAAGTTATAGTTTAAAGGATGTATTACCACAACTAAATCTTTTATAGGTGTCCAGGTAGCACCAATACCTAAATCTAAATACCCAGGATCATTGAAATTGCTTAAAATAGTTGTTCTGTATTCTGCCAATCCAGAGATTGCAAATTTATCATTTAGTTTGTGCCCGTATAAAGAGGTGATATTAAAAACATCTGTTGCTTCTCTAAACGAGTCGCTATCTGTAGGATCGTCTTTATCATCTAGTTTTACCCAAGATAGGTTTACATTAGCACTGTTTCTCCAAAAGAATTTTTCTTTAGTTAAATTGGCAAAGACATTTACCGTAAAGCCAATATTTCCTGAGTTGTTATTTGGAAATCCCTGCGAATACCAGTTTTTAAAACTAGATATACTACCTCCAATGGTACCAAAAGCACCTTTTTTCCATCCTGGTAAGGCATCAATTTTTGATTGAATAGCATTAACACGAGCTTGGATTGCTGCAATAGAATCTTTTTTAGGACCTTGAGCCGCTTTCAATTCTTCTAAAGTTTCTTGTGCATTTATTGAAGCTATTCCAATAAAGAAAGTAAATAATAATAATAGTTTTTTCATTTTTTGAATTAATTAATAGTTGAGTTAATCGTTTAATGTTAGAGGGAAATAATATGTGTTAGACCCTTTTCTAAAATTAGGTCACAGTAAATATAAGATCATTTATTTTTGTAAAGAGGAACGGAAGAACACGCTTCTCCATACATAATAGATTTAGCAAAAGGCTTTAATTTATTAGCAAGCATAATATAAGCATTTTGTGGAACTGGTTTTTTTGAACACCCTTTTATAATAATTGGTTTGTTTTTAAATTCGGTAATATCTAGTTGGTTTAAAATGTCTTGATAAATAGACGTTTCCAGGGATTCTAAATTACCAATAATAATCTTTTTTGCAAAAGGTTCTAAATAAATGCTAAGAAGCATGTATGCCCATCCTGGAATAATAGCATCACTACTGCACGTTAAGGCTACATAACTGTCTTGATATTGAGACCAATCAAACGCTGAGGCCTGGGCTCTAAAGTCTTTTTCGCGCAATACAAAGCCTTCAAACAACCAATCTTTAATATCGAAAAGCACACGGGATCCTTCAGGATAATAATCTTCAAGATTTACTGTTACTAGGTTACTATTCGCTACGCGATTTATGATTTCGTCTGGCATTTTATTTTTTATTTCCAATTAATAAAAGAGAATCATTATCATCAAATTCTTTATAAAAATCTAGATGTAGAATTTCAAAACTATTTTCATAAAACTTTTTAAGATCAGCCTTGTTATGGTAATTCACAAAAAGACCTTTAAAAATTTCAGAGCCTTCTCCGCTCCAAAAAGAATGACAAATTATACCATTAGAGTTTAAAATATCGTGTTGTCTTTTAAAGGATTCGGTTAACTCATTATCTCTTAAATGATGCATTACTTTGTTTGAGTAGATACCATCAAATTTTTTATCAGTTTTTAAAGTTATAGCATCCAACTCTAAGAATTCTTCATTAGGGTTTTTAGCAATTAAAAAGCTCAAAAATTCGGCTGAATTATCAGACCCTACAACATTAAATGACTTTTTTAAGATTTCCCAATCACTACCTGGACCAGAACCTATTTCAAGTAAAACTGAATTGTTGGGTAAAACTTTTTTAAGTTTTTCTATCAGTTGAGATCCATTAAAACCTTTTGCTAATTTTATATATTCTTCAACAGATTCTTTTGTTTTATAATAACCTCTATCCATACAATTTAAGGTTTAATCTAAAAATTCTCTGCTTGGAGGCAGGGTTTCCTAATTACATCGCTCTTTTGGAGCCATCAGAACGGCTTTTTTTGCAGTTCTGGGTGAGGTAAAATTTGCCTCTAAAGGCCAAATGAAACTGGCAAAAACCAGTGCTGAGTGGAGCCGAAGTATACCCTTATAGTTTGCCTGGGGATAGTCAGTCAGTTTTAAGAGCTTTTATTTTAAAGCATCCCCAATTCTAATTTAGCTTCTTCACTCATAAGTTCTTGTGTCCAAGGCGGATCGAAAGTAATTTCTACTTCAGCACTTTTTACTTCGTTCAAAGATTTTACCTTTTCTTCAACTTCTAATGGTAATGTTTCTGCTACAGGGCAGTTAGGTGTTGTTAAAGTCATTAGAATTTTAACGTCGTAATCTTCGTTAACAAAGACGTCATAAATAAGACCTAGTTCATAAATATCAACAGGAATTTCTGGATCGTAAATAGTTTTTAAGACATTTACTATTTTTTCGCCTAATGCGTTTGTATCTATTGTTGTTTCACTCATAACTATATTTTTTTTCATTTCCGCTAAGGCGGAAATCTCATTAATAGATTCCTGCCTTCGCAGGAATGACAATCAATTCAATTGTGTTTGATACGCGATAGCATACATTTTAAGTTGTTTTACCATACTTACTAAACCATTGGCACGCGTAGGAGACAAATGTTCTTTTAAACCAATTTTATCTATAAAATCGGTGTTTGCGTCAATAATATCTTTTGGGTGCTGGTTTGAAAATGAGCGAATTAAAATCGCAATAATACCTTTAGTAATAATAGCATCGCTATCTGCTGTAAAAGCTATTTTATCGTCTTTCATTTCGGCGTGTACCCAAACTTTACTTTGGCAACCTTTAATAATGTTGCTATCCGTTTTGTATTGCTCGTTAATTAAAGGTAAATCTTTACCTAAATCAATCATATATTGGTAACGTTCCTCCCAATCATCAAACATCGAGAATTCGTCTATTATTTCGTTTTGAATATCTTTAATGGTCACAATAACAATTTTATACAAAAATACAACAAGAAAGTTTCCTATTCAATGTTTTCTGATGTAGATAGTATTTCTTTAACAAGTATTTCTATTTCTTTTGGTGGATTTCCATGATCGAAAGGTTTCGTCTCATAAGTCGTTCCATCATAAATAATTTTTAACCTTGCTATAGCGGCTCCATCAAAAAGACGATTTTCTGAAGGGGCTTTTAGATTAGGTATATTTTCAACATCAATGGGTTTAAGTGCTTTTAATAGATTGTTCCAGTGTGTTTGACTGCACGCTTTGATAAGAGGCGAGGTGTTTCTTTTGTTTTCAAAAGAGATATTCTTTTTGTTGATCTTAATGTTTTTATAAAGACCTCTCGATTGCGCTGAATATTCAAGTGAAATAGTTTCTTGATCTATTTTAGATTCTGAGCACCGACTGTCTATAAATGCAAGAGATAGAATTATAAAAAGGAATTTCATAGGATTTCGTTTTATAAAAATATTAAGACAGCATCATTTTAGCTTTCTTAACACCTTCAACTAAGGCGTCAATCTCTTCTTTAGTATTGTAAAATGAAAAAGATGCACGAACAGTTCCTGGAATACAATAAAAATCCATGATTGGTTGCGCACAATGGTGTCCTGTACGTACTGCAATTCCTAACTTATCTAAAATAGTACCAACATCGTAAGGGTGAATATGCTCTAAATTAAAAGAGATTACCGATGTTTTGTTTTTAGAGGTTCCATATATTTTTAGACCGTCTATCGTTAATAGTTTTTTTGTAGCATACTCTAGCAAATCGTTTTCGTAAGCTGCTATGGCATCAAATCCAATAGTGTTCATGTAATCGATAGCTGCTCCAAAAACAATACCTCCAGCAATATTTGGTGTGCCAGCTTCAAACTTGTGTGGTAAATCGGCATAAGTTGTTTTCTCAAACGTTACTTCAGCAATCATTTCGCCACCTCCCTGATAAGGAGGTAATTTATTAAGCCATGCTTCTTTTCCATAAAGCATACCTACACCTGTTGGGCCACACATTTTATGAGCCGAAACTACATAAAAATCAACATCTAAAGCTTGAACATCTGGTTTTATATGAGGACAGGCTTGTGCGCCGTCTATTAAAACGGCAGCACCAACTTCGTGTGCTTTTTCTATGATATATTCAATAGGATTAATAGTTCCTAAAGCATTTGATATGTGGTTTACAAAAACAAGTTTTGTGTTTTCAGATATTAAATCATCAAAAGCACTCATAACTAATTCGCCTTCTTCATTCATTGGTATGACCTTAAGAGTGGCTCCAGTGCGTTCACAAAGCATTTGCCAGGGCACGATATTACTATGGTGTTCTAAAGCAGAAACTATAATGTCGTCTCCCTTTTTTAGGAGGGAAGAAAACCCATTTGCTACTAAATTAATACTATGTGTTGTTCCCGATGTTAGTATAATTTCATGTGAAAACTTAGCATTAAAATGTGCTTGTATTTTTAGACGTGCTTGTTCGTATAAATCTGTTGCTTCTTGACTTAATGTGTGTACCCCACGATGAATATTAGCATTGTAGTTTGAATAATAATCTACAATGGCATCAATAACTTGTTGTGGTGTTTGTGATGTTGCAGCATTATCAAAATACACTAAGGGTTTCCCATTTACTTTACGTGAAAGAATGGGAAAGTCTTTTCTTATGTCTTGTACGTTGAACATGGTTTCAAATAATTTATGTTGGTAGTATTATGAGGTTCCTTTGGGTCATTGAGCGAGGTCGAAATGAGAGAAGGAATGTCAAAAAACTACAGATCGAAACCAATATTGACTCCTAATTTCTTCGCGATAATCTTAGTAATGCGTTGTTTCATTTCGGGAATTTTAACCGAATTTAATACATTGTTGCTAAAGGCATACATTAAAAGTGCTTTGGCTTCTTTTTCTGGAATACCACGCGAACGCATATAAAACATAGCACTTTCGTCTAATTGTCCAATGGTACAACCGTGCGAACATTTAACATCGTCTGCAAAAATTTCGAGCTGAGGTTTGGTATTAATAGTCGCTTTATCACTTACAAGGATGTTATTGTTTGCTTGAAATGCATTGGTTTTCTGGGCTTCTTTTTCTACAATAATCTTTCCATTGAAAACACCTGTTGAATTCTCTCCAAAAATACCTTTGTAGTCTTGATGACTTTCACAATTTGGCTCTATATGATGTACCAATGTGTTGTGATCTACATGCTGTTTCTCACCAATAATGGTCACGCCTTTTAGGATAGAATCAATGCGTTCTCCTTCTTGAAAGAAGTTTAGATTGTTACGTGTTAATTTACCGCCAAAAGCAAAAGTGTGTACAGATGCTACACTTTCTTTCTTTTGTTTTATAAACGTATTATCTATTAAAGATGCGTTTGAATTATCGTTCTGAATTTTATAATAATCTACAATAGCGCGCTTATTTGTAAAAATTTCGGTAACGCTATTTGTAAGTACTGGATTGTTGTTTAAACTTTGATGACGTTCTATAATTTGCACATGCGAATTCTCGTCAACCACAATTAAATTACGTGGTTGTAGCATGGTAGCAGATTCGTTTCCTGTAGAAAAATGTATAATTTGAATGGGCTTTTCTACCATTTTATTTTTAGGAATATGAATATAGGCTCCCTCACTCGAAAAGGCTGTGTTTAATGATGACAGACTGTCTTTTGTAGCAGCTTTATTGAAATAGTTTTCAATTAAAATACGGTATTTTGGCTTTGAAAGCGCAGAAGACATTAAGCAAACATCTATGCCATCGTGTGTGGTTTGTGATAAGTGAGACGAATATTTACCATCGATAAATATAATTTTATAGGTGTCTATATCGTGGATGAAATATTTTTTAATGTCTTTATAATCTATAGCATCTTCCTGTTGAGGAAATAGGCTATAATCCTCTTTTAATATTTTATTTAGGGAAGTGTATTTCCAAGCTTCTTCTTTTTTTGTTGGAAAGCCTTTTTCTTCAAATATTTTAATAGCATCATTTCTTACATCGTGCACATAGGTGTCAATGTCTACTTGATTTTCAAATACTAAAAAGGATGATAATAATTTTTCTTTTAAATCCATTGTCTCAGTCTTCAGTGATCAGTCTTCAGTAAGCAGCCAAAAGCACTACTAAAACTGTGTAATTTATTACTGTTTTATTTTTGAATAAAATAGAAAGAGTAATCAGAATTTGAGTAAGCAACTGCCAACTAGAGACTGAATACTGCCAACTAATTTTAAGCGTTCACTTCTTCTTTAATCCAGTCGTAACCTTTTTCTTCAAGCTCATGAGCCAATTCTTTTGTGCCCGATTTTACAATTTTTCCGTTATATAAAACGTGTACAAAATCAGGAACAATATAATCTAATAAGCGTTGATAGTGGGTGATAACAACTACGGCGTTGTCTTTGCTTTTAAGTTTGTTTACACCATTTGCAACTATACGTAATGCATCGATATCGAGACCAGAATCGGTTTCATCAAGGATAGCCAACTGTGGATCTAGCATGGCCATTTGAAAAATCTCGTTACGTTTTTTCTCGCCTCCAGAAAACCCTTCGTTTAAAGAACGTGATAAAAACTTTCTGTCGATTTCTAACATCTCAGATTTTTCACGGATTAATTTAAGCATGTCTTTAGCAGGCATATCATTTAATCCTTGGGCTTTTCTGGTTTCGTTAATAGCAGTTTTTATAAAGTTAGTAACAGAAACACCAGGAATTTCAACAGGGTATTGAAACGATAAAAAGACTCCTTTATGGGCGCGTTCTTCGGCAGCTAATTCATCAATGTTTTCGCCTTTAAATTCAATAGAGCCCTTTGTAACCTCATACTCTTCTTTTCCTGCAATAACAGAAGCTAATGTGCTTTTTCCAGAACCATTAGGTCCCATAATAGCATGTACTTCACCCGCTTTTACTTCAAGGTTTATGCCTTGTAAAATGCTTTTATCTTCAACACTTGCGTGTAAATTATCAATTTTTAACATACTTTTTAATTCAAAGTTTTAAGTTCAAGATTCTAAGTCTATTTTCTTTTATCTTGATTCTTTTTCTATATTGATTAGTTCTCTAATTTTACAACGTTATTATCTTCTTGCTTTGGTGCTGTTACGTTTAAAATTTCAACAATTTCAACTTTATTTTCCCAAAGTATTTTTTCGTCTTTTTTATTTGTGATTCTTCCTCTAATCTCTACAGGAACCATGTCTGTTGGATTCGATTTATGAGTTTCAGCTTTTTTGTTTAGTTCGTGCATTTTATCGGTAATTAAAACACCATAAATATTGGTATGTGTTTGTAAAACTGCAGCGCCATCATAAAAAACAAAGTCACCTTTTAAAAGTGTTAAACCATCGTTTTGTTTAGCGGTTTTTTCTGGACTGTCTGCTGTGATAAGATCATTTTCTGCAGATTTAGTTTCTTTTTTACAACTTAAAAATGCTGTTAGTGTAAATGCGATAAAAAATATTTTTTTCATTTTAAAATTCATCTTGTTTAGTTTTCTGTTTTCAGTCTCAGTGTTTAGGTGAGGACTAAACGAGAAACTGTATATCTTTTTTAAGGTTTTTTGAATATTCCATCAAGAGTGGCGAATTACAACTTGTAACTCAATACTATCAATTATTTTACCCTACACTTCCTTCTAAACTTATTTCTAATAATTTTTGAGCTTCCACTGCAAATTCCATTGGTAATTTGTTTAATACTTCTTTACTAAAGCCGTTTACGATTAAAGCAATGGCTTTTTCGGTATCAATACCACGTTGGTTGCAATAGAAAATTTGATCTTCACCAATTTTACTGGTTGTGGCTTCATGTTCTATTTTAGCCGTTTTGTTTTTTGCTTCTATATATGGAAAAGTATGCGCACCACATTCATTTCCCATTAGTAGGCTATCACATTGTGAAAAATTACGTGCGTTTTCTGCTCTGGAATTTATTTGAACTAAACCACGGTAACTGTTTTGCGATTTTCCTGCTGAAATTCCTTTTGAAATGATAGTCGATTTAGTATTCTTTCCTAAATGAATCATTTTAGTACCAGTATCTGCTTGCTGGTAGTTGTTTGTTACTGCTATGGAATAAAATTCTCCAACAGAATTATCGCCTTTTAAGACGCATGATGGATATTTCCAGGTAACAGCAGATCCTGTTTCAACTTGGGTCCAAGAGATTTTTGCGTTTTTCTCACATAATCCTCGCTTGGTTACAAAATTGTAAACACCACCTTTGCCTTCTGCATTTCCAGGGTACCAGTTTTGTACTGTAGAATATTTTATTTCTGCATCATCCAGAGCAATTAACTCTACAACGGCTGCGTGTAATTGGTTTTCGTCTCTACTTGGTGCTGTACAACCTTCTAGGTAACTAACATAACTACCTTCGTCTGCAATAACTAGAGTTCTTTCGAATTGTCCTGTACCTGCTTGATTAATTCTAAAGTATGTTGAAAGTTCCATTGGGCATTTTACCCCTTTTGGAATATAGCAGAAAGAGCCATCACTAAACACTGCGCTATTTAAAGCGGCATAAAAATTATCTTTTTGAGGAACTACGGTTCCTAAATATTTTTTGACTAATTCTGGATGCTCTTTTATAGCCTCAGAGATACTCATAAATATTATGCCTTTTTCTCCTAAGGTTTTCTTGAATGTTGTTGCTACTGAAACTGAATCTATAACAACATCCATAGCAACACCAGACAATTTTTTTTGTTCATCTAGAGAAATACCTAATTTTTCAAAAGTTGCCAATAATTCTGGGTCTACTTCATCTAAACTATCATATTTAGGTTTGCTATTAGGCGCAGAATAATATGAGATACCTTGAAAATCTGGTTTTTTATAATGGACGTTGGCCCATTCTGGTTCGGTCATCTCCTTCCAGACCTGAAAGGCTTCCAATCTCCAATCGGTCATCCATTGTGGTTCTTCTTTCTTTTTAGAAATAGCACGCACAATAGCTTCATTTAAACCATTAGGGAATGTCTCTGATTCTATATCTGTATAAAAACCATATTCGTATTCTTTGGTTTTTAGCTCTTCACGAAGATCATCTTCTGTATACTTCGACATAATTCTTTTTTATTTTATAATGAAAATGATTCGCCACAACCACAAGTACGGTTGGCGTTAGGATTGTTAAAAACAAAACCAGTTCCGTTTAATCCTCCAGAATATTCAAGCGTCGTTCCAATTAGGTATAGAAAGCTTTTTTTGTCTACGATAATTTTTACATCATTATCTACAAATACTTTATCGTCTTCTTGATTTTCTTTGTCGAACTTTAAATCGTAAGACAGCCCAGAACAACCACCACTCTTAACACCTACACGTACGTAGTCTGTTGAAGGATTATAGCCATCATCTGTCATTAATTCAATGACTTTCTTCTTAGCTGTATCAGAAACTTTTATCATATTATTTTTTAGTTTAGATTTAGAAACATGTTCATAATGATTTAATTAAGACAGCTTCTAAATAAAGTACAAATATACAATATAAGTCATGGATTACCATATAACCTGACATTATATTAATATATGGTTTTATAGGTTTTCTTTATGGATTTTGAAAAGGTTGTGATATCTAAATAAATTATGGGTTTAGTGACAATTTATTAGATTAAAATATCAAATTCAACTAAATTTTATAAAAATAAGGCATACTCATAATCTTTTTTCTTACAGATTATTTTTTAGTGCGTTGAAAAGAGTAACTTATATCAAGTAATTAGAAAGTGCAAATTGTAGTTGAGACAATACTTAGTTTGACATCGATTTTATGTGTTAAGCTATATATAATGAGTAAAGTAACTTGTGTGTGTAAATAAAGAAATAGTGTCAATTCCGAACGCTATCGAAAACAAAATATATTTTGGTTGAAGGTGTAAAACGTAGCTTTTGAGGAGGCATCTCATTTTTGTGAGACGTCTCCTCACTCATGCTTTACTCTGCCGACATTGTCAAGGTGTTGTTTATTAATAATATAAATATTATTTGCTTATTTTAGTTTGTGTCGAGTTCACGTTAGTTAGTATAAACTTGTTTGTTTTGAAACTTGATAAAAATTTGTTTAATTAGCTTACATTACTTTTTTTATTTTTGAAAGATAAAATGGGCTTTTTTGTTGGTCTACTTCAATGATATCACCAGAAAGGTTAAACATAAAATATTTTTTACAACATTTACAAACTAAGTCTGGAGTATCTGTTTTAGTTTCTTTTAGGCGGAAATAATTGTGTCCATAAGCTAAACAAAAAAAGCTTGAAGTGATTGCTGTTTTCATAAATAAAATAGTTTCTACAACTTAAATATATGTAAAATTTTACATATAATGAAGGAAAAATCTATTTTTATATAGGAAAAAGAATACATTTCAAAGAAATTAAAGGTTTTTGAAATCTGAATTATTGATAAACTCATAATCCGAAAGAGTTAGTAAAAAGGCTTTTAAATCTGCTTTATCCTGAGCTGAAAGTTGTACACCACCTTGTGCTACTTTTTTCATTAATGGATCAATAGTTGGTGAGTTTTGTAGACCTTCGCTATAATGATTAATCACTTCATCGATTGTAGCAAATCTACCGTCATGCATATAAGGCGCAGTGAATGTTAGATTACGTAATGAAGGTGATTTAAATTTTCCATTATCTGCAGGGTCTCCAGTTATTTCACCTAAGCCTAAATCTGTAATTGTGGCATCTAAACCATTGTTGTGAAACATATTATCTGTCCACAATGGGTTTTTGTCACTACCATGACAATGAAAACAATCCCCTTTTGTTTCGTCCATAAAAACATTAAAACCATTAAGCTCTTCGGAGGTTAAGGTAGCTTCGCCTAAAAGATGTTTATCAAATTTTGAATTGGAAGAAATTAAAGTGCGTTCAAATTGAGCAATGGCTTTGGTAACTAAAGAGGAATCTATCGTTGATGTTCCAAATGCTTGTTCGAATAAATTAGGGTATTCTGAGTTTTGTTGTAATTTTTGTTCTACTTGCATCCATGTATTATGCATTTCCAGAGGATCTGTTACTGGTTGGAAAGCTTGGTGTTCTAAACTAAATACCCGACCATCCCAAAAGAATTTTTCATCATAATTCCAAGCTAAATTAAATAAGGGCATGGCGTTACGATTACTAAAAAAACCATCAATGCCATCGCTAAATCGGTCTGTATCAGAAAACGCATTTTCTGGAGCATGGCAATCTGCACATGCTTGCGTATTGTCTGCAGATAATATGGGGTCGAAAAATAATTTTTTACCCAAAGCAATACCTTCAATTGTTTGTGGATTGTTTGTTGGAACCACAGGAGAAAGTATATTATCTTGAAAGAGTTGTGGGATTTTTAAGGGGCTTGATGTGGGCACATATGTATCTACATTTTTATTTGAGCATGATACACAAATGAAAAATAGCAAGATATAATATGGAACGCATTTAAGCATTTTATTGATTAATTGTGTTTAAACTAAATACGTTTTGACCGTTTTCAAACATCAGTATTTGGGCATTGAAATTTGGCATAAGCGTATTGTTTAAAACATTCAGATCCCAAGCGTTTGGGTTTTTAAACCATTCGGCGATGTTCATGTCAATTTCAAAAACAGCATTATTTGTAATGGTAACAGCTCCTAAATCAACTTCAAAAAAAGTATCTTCAAACTCTTGAGTTGTCCCCGAATTATCTACTGCTCTTATAGTATGATAGGCGTACCCTGTTTCGGTGGTTGTATTGTCAATAAACTTTCCTTCTAATTGCATAAAATGATAGCCACCTCCTAGCATGGCTGGAACGCTCCAGGAAGTTGAATTTAAATCAGAATAATTACCATTATAATTAGCGTCATTATTAAAGCCAAAAGTGAAGGAAACTTTGCTGTAAGAACCCGTTGGAATAGTTGTAATTGGTGTAAAAGACAGGTTTGTATTATTGGTAACATCAACTAAATTATACCCATCAAGAATAAATATTTCTCCATCCGATTTTTGAAATGTTATACTAGAAATAAGGTATCTTAATTTTGTTATACTTAACTGTTCACCATTAGCATTGGTGTATTGAATTGTGTTAAAATCGGTATTTGTAACTGCTGATGCATCCCAATTATGACTAAAATTAAATGTCGCATTTGCTTGAGAAATAGTATCATCATTATCTGAGGTACAGGATAATAATGTGATTAAACTAAAAATAAGTATATGGACTATTCTTTGCATTTTATTTTATTTTAAAAATTAATAAATCTGTGAATCCTTTATTTTCTGGAATATCGCCATTTGAGCTATTAGATTCTCCGACAACAATAATACTTTTGTCATCAAGCTCAATGGCATCATATGCAAAATCAATATCGGAACCTCCAATGGTTTTTTGCCATTCTAGGATTGCATTAGCATCAATTTTTACAACCCAGGCATCATTTTGTCCGTTGTTATTTGAAAGATTTCCGTCTGAACTTCTTGAGCTTCCAGAAATAATGAACCCATTATCTTGAGTTTTAGAAATAGAGCGCCCAACATCAAAACTAGTACCGCCAATCGTTTTCTCCCAGATTAAATTTCCCGTTGGAGATATTTTAATAACCCATAAATCGGCAGCACCAAGATTGTTTGAAATGTCTAAATCTTTACTTCTAGTATCTCCAACAATAATATAGTTGCCATCTCCAGAACTTGTTATGGCTCGTGCTTCATCAATTTCTGAACCACCAAAAGATTTTTCCCAAATTAATGCTCCAATTTCAGATATTTTAATGACCCAAAAATCATAAGATCCTTTGTTTTCTTTTATGTCGATATCATCACTATCTGAAGATCCTACAATAATATAGCCATTATCATCCGTTTGAATAACATCATAAGGGGTGTCTGTATAAGTGCCGCCAAAAAATTTACTCCATTGTTTTTCGCCAGAAGCATTGAGTTTAATAGCCCAATAATCACCGCCAGCATGTTTTTTTGAAACTAAAGATTTACTGTTTCCTTCACCATTTGAAGCCGTGACATCTAAAACGCCTGTTAAGAGATAACCGCTATCTTTTGTTTCAATTATTGAAATACCACTATCTGCTCCAGAAAAACCAAAAGATTTTTGCCATAACATGGAACCCTCAATATTTAATTTTGAAACCCAAAAATCGTTAGAACCAGAATTATCGGTTACTGCACCATCGTTACTTGAACTAAATCCAATAATTGCGAAACCACTATCTTTTGTTTGGATAATTTTGTTACCTCTATCATCATCACTGCCTCCATAAGTTTTTTGCCATTGTAAATTATTGTTGGCGTCAAATTTAAGAAGCCAATAATCAAAAGATTCATTTTGCTTATCGGTTATATCGTCGTTTATACTTTGTGTATACCCCAAAATAGCATACCCACCATCATTTGTTTTGGTAATGGATTGTGCACTTTCGTTTAAAGAACCTCCGTAGATTTCTATTTCTGAGATTATTTGGGTTGTATTTAAATTATTAGAATCGTCTGAAGAACAATTTAATAAAGTCATAAATGTGACTAAAACATAAAGACTAATATTAAATTTTATTTGTATCATAAGAATTTGCTTATTAAATGCTATAAGTCACTTTTCCTTACTATAAATAAGCCTTTTTCAATATCACTAATAACAATATTTCCACTTTCAAAATAAGGATAAACACTCCACACGCCATTAAAATTCGCATTATCATCAGCTGGGTATGTGTCAAAATAACCAATTTCGGTCATGGAATCAGTTGAAGAATCAATATTAGAAATATCAAGGACTCTTAACCCAGCTCTATAATTTGCTAAATAGTAAGTGTCTTCTTTAACATAGCCATTATGATCAATGGCGAGTGTTGGACCAAAATAGGTAGATGATAAAACAGGGTTGTCGAGGTCGTTAAAATCAAACACTATGGTTTTAGTATTATTCCCAAAAAATTGTTCATCAAGTTCATCTCCCAAAATAAAATATCGTTGATTTTTGGCAAACCAACCTTGGTGTGTATAACCAGAATTAGGGTATGTAACATCTGAGATGAATTGTGGATTTGCCTTATCGGTTACATCAATAATAACAACTTTGTTAGTTCCAGAGGTAGTCCCGTTACTGCCAATATAAATTTCACGCCCAGTATAATCTGAATCGGGGCCACTATAAGTTACAACTTGCGCATCATGTGAATAACCATCTGCATCGTAACCACCAGCACTAACTGGATTTAAAGGATCTGAAATGTCTATAAAGTTAGGGCCTCCATTAAACGTATTACAGCCAACCAAATACGCAAAGCCTTTATCTTCATTAATTACTATATTGTGGCAACTTCCAACACCATTATAAAGAGCATCGGTTGAGAAAACTTCTGGTGGGTTTGCAACATTGCGTAATCGAGTTAAATCAAATACTTGCATGCCATGTGCACCAACAAGATCAGCAACTATGAAAGCATAATTGTTATAAACTTTAACATCTCTCCAAGAATTGTCAACCGTTTCTGTTGGTAGATTCCCTAAATATAGGGGATTTGCTGGGTCTGTAATATCAATAAAAGCAACATTTGTGTTTGTTGCTAATATAGCGTATTCATTTCCAGTAGTAAGATCTGTCCAACCCCAAGAGTCGTTACCAGCATCAGCATCAAATATGTCTAGAGATAAATGTGCTATTAAATCATAACCGTTACATGGGTAAATATCTGCGAAACCATTTATGCAAGGTGCTAATGTTTCAGTTTCAGTTTCAAGAATAGGGATATTATTATTTCTGTCACAAGATTGTACAGATAAAAATAATAGATAGCTTAAAATAGAGGCTTTAATAAAACGAATACTTTTTTTTAAGTAATTCATGTTAGCATTTTTTTTGGTTAGTTCTTTTTCTTTTTCAAAGTATAGAATTCGTTTGAATTTTTTAGTGTTTAATTGAAACGAATTCTATAACAAACATATTGCTTATAATGTAAGTTAGCTAATGTAAAATAATAAAATTAACTTGATTAAAACTTATAAGGTATGTGCTTTTATCGATTTTTATATTAAAAATGAAAGATGGTTTATACAATTTGAGATTGGTTTTGTACTATTTAATATTAAAAGTTTATTCATTTATATATTTAAGCTTCTTATTTTTGCGTCATGATAGAAGATAAAAATCAAGAGAGAACTCAATTAAGTGATTTGGGAGAATTTGGACTTATAGATCATCTCACCAAGAATTTTAAAATTAATCATAAATCGACAGTTAAAAGTATTGGAGATGATGCTGCTGTTTTAGATTTTAAAAGTAAAAAAATGGTTGTCACAACCGATTTACTTATAGAAGGTGTACATTTTGATTTAAGCTACATGCCTTTAAAGCATTTAGGATATAAGGCGGTTATTGTAAATTTATCTGATGTGTATGCTATGAATGCAAAAGCGACACAAATTACAGTCTCTATAGCGGTGTCTAATAGGTTTCCGTTAGAGGCTCTTGAGGATTTGTATGCAGGAATAGAAACTGCTGCAAAGATTTATAATATCGATGTTGTTGGAGGAGACACAACATCTTCTTTAACAGGGTTGTTAATTTCTGTAACAGCTATTGGGGAAATTGAGAATAATAATGAAGTATACAGGGATGGTGCTAAACCTAACGATTTATTGGTAGTTACAGGAGATTTAGGAGCTGCTTATATGGGATTACAGGTGCTCGAACGCGAAAAAGAAGTGTACAAAGTGAATCCTAATAGCCAGCCTGATTTGGAACTTTATTCTTATATTATAGAACGTCAATTGAAGCCCGAAGCTCGAAAGGATATTATTAAACTATTAAAAGATTTAGAAGTAAAACCATCTTCAATGATTGATATAAGTGATGGTTTATCTTCCGAGATTATACATTTATGTAAGCAGAGTAAAGTGGGTTGTGATTTGTATGAAGAAAAAATTCCGTTAGATCCACAGGTAATTTCAACTTGCGAAGAGTTTAATATTGATAGTACGACGGTTGCTTTAAATGGGGGTGAGGATTATGAACTGTTATTCACAGTTTCTCAAGAGGACTATCCTAAAATAAAAGCAAATCCTAACCTCACTGTAATTGGATATGTGAAAGAAGAGCAAGCAGGTATACATCTAGTAACTAGAGCAGATACTCAAATACCTATTAAAGCTCAGGGTTGGAAAAATTTCAATGCTTAAATACTAACAGATTCGATAAATCTACAGATGCATGTAGCTCATCGTCCGATTTTACTTTATGCTTAATGTGAATATATTCTATGTCATCATTAGTTATATCCAAGTGTTGCTTAAGATTAAGACTTGATCTCATATGTCGTTTCATATGAATGTGTTCCAAAACGTCGTTTATTTCCTTGAATTCAGGTGTAAGTTCTGTTAAGTATCCGTTTTCGTTGGTGGTGAGTTGCTTATTGCAGTTTTTGCAGGTGTACTCTTTTACATGGTACGTAACATCCCGCGTTACTTGGAAATTATGTCCAAATACCTTGCAATGGATATTTTTCATTTAGTGCTATTAGATTAATCAGTTAGAGTTTATTAAAATATTAAAAAACAATCAGACATAATCAACAACTTGTTAGTAAATCGACGAAGCGATCGTTTTCTTCTTTGAACGTTCCATTCTTGAGGTGTGTATACGTTCTAAAATGACATTTATCTCTTTAAACTTGGGTGTTAGTTCGATTAAATGACCATTACTATTTGTCGTCAATTGTTTTTTGCAATGAGAACAAGTATATTCTTTAACATGGTAAGTTACTTTTTTAGTTACTTGATAATGATGACCAAAAAGGTTGCAGTACATTTTAGGAATAAATGTAGGTTTGTTAGTAGGTTTGCTCATGGTATTAAATTTAGGAGCAATAAATCTAAAGTAAAAAAATCAATAAAACGACAAAGCGTTATGTATTTTCGATGAAATGCGTGATTGTGTATGAAAATTCACTTTTATTTTCAATATGACTCATGTGTCCGTCGGGAAACTCTACGATTTCTACATCCGTATTTTTTGTTTGAGAGATTAATGAGTTATAATCTAGCACAGGATCTTTTCTGCTAATAATGAACATTTTTTTAAAAGGTGTAAAATGTAGAAGGGCTTCTCTATCATCTCTAATTTTCATTCCTTCAAGAGCTGCGACTATACCTTGTAAAGGCGTTTTTAAGGCTTCTTTTTTTATGTGCTTTATTTTTTCTGAAAAAATGGTTCTGTTTTTTGGTCTAAATAGATTAGAGATCGCCATTCTAATAAACATTTTGTGGTTTTGTTTAACAGCAATTATAGCTCGATCTCTATTCTTTTTCTTTTCATCGGTATCTGCATTAGCGGTAGAGTTCATAAGGCATAATCCTTTCAATGCGTCTGGATTTTTTTCCGCGAATGCGAGAGCCACGTAGCCTCCCATAGAATGTCCGATAAAAGTGGAACGGCGAATTTTTAAATGTTTCAAAACCACTAGAACTACTTCGGCCATAAGTTCCATAGTGTGTATGTAGCCCAGGCATTCGGTTTTTCCGTGACCTAGTAAATCGATACAAATGATTCTGTTTTTTTTTGATAATGTTGGAATAAAAGGATCCCACATTGAAGCGTTTTCTAAAAATCCATGAAGTAAGACAACCGCGTTCCCTTTTCCAGTATCGGTATAAAAAACATTTATGCCTTTGTATTGTAAAATCATTGAAATAAGTACGCTAGGATTTTACTTTTTTAATAGCAGCGAAGGCTTTATCTACATATTCATCTTCTACCAGAATTGTAAATTCATTTGTGGTTGAAATGACTTCGTAAAGAACAACGCCTTCCCAGGCTAAACGTTTAAAAAAATGATAATATAAGCCAGCAATTTTAGAGTTGTCTTGAGGAAGGTTTATACTAATTGCAGATAATCCATCTTGTATTGCCAGGAATGTTTCTTTTTTTAATTGATCGATAATAAAGTCTTTTAAGCTGCTGGAAATTATAATGTTACTTTCGTGAATACCTCTTGTAAACGTATAAAATAATTTTGATTCTTGATTGATCCTATCTAGAATTTTGGCATGATTATCAATAATAGTGTCAGAATTTTTAACGGTAAAGTCTGTTAGGTTAGAACGTACAGTTATATCTCCTAAATTCTGGATAACCCGTTTCATTTTTATGGAATTGCTTAACGTCGTTGGCGGATTGTATCGTCTTAAAGCCATCATGATAGCGCCAGGTTTAACATCTTTTTTAAGCATTTTGCTAATAGGTTCTGTTAATTCAATGGCTAAGGCGCTAAAGTTTATGATATTTCTAGATAGCGCCTCTTCTAAATAAGGCTGCGTTATTAAAATATCTTCAACACAGTTAGATACAGTTTTCATGTGCTTATGTTTATTGCTTTTTAACGGTTGTACTTCGACAATATTTTTGTCAAATATTGATTTGTATATTCCATTCCAAAATATATTTTGTTCTCGATAATGTTCAACATAAGTTGGTCATTAAAGGTGTGTAACATCTATTATATCAATAACATTAGTCTTAAATTATTGCTACGGGTGTTTAGTGTTAATTATTTAACATTATGTGCAAAAATAATCTTTTTTTTAAATAAATATAGTTATTGGGTTAAGGAGTTTTAGTTTTACAGTTAAATTGACGTAAATGAAAGTATTAAAGTTTGGAGGAACCTCGGTGGGTTCTATTGAAAATATATGTAACGTTAAAAATATTATTAACGATAGAGAAAAGAAGATTGTTGTGCTTTCTGCTATGTCTGGCACTACGAATCAGTTAGTTGCTATTACAAATAATATTGCGAGAAAAGAACCGGACGAAGCTATTGCTAAGATTAATATGCTACGTGAAACTTATGATGTTACTATAGACAAACTATTAATAAATAAGGGCTTAAATAAAGAAGTTAAAGATTATGTTTCTGGTGTTTTTAGTTTCTTAGTTTCATGTACTTATAAAGCGTTTTCTAAAAGCTTAGAAAATAATATTGTTGCTCAAGGTGAGTTGCTTTCTACGTTTATGTTTAATTGTTATTTGAAGCAAGAAGGTATTAATTCTACGTTATTACCAGCTTTAAATTTTATGCGTATTGATAAAGATAAAGAGCCAGACATAAGTTATATAAAACAACATTTTGATAGTGCAGTAAGTGCTGTAGGAAATTCAGAAATATATATTACTCAAGGATTTATTTGTTTAGATGATAATGATGAGGTTTCAAATTTACAGCGTGGAGGCAGTGATTATACAGCAACTATTATTGGGGCAGCTATTAAAGCTGAAGAAGTGCAAATTTGGACAGATATTGATGGCATGCATAATAACGACCCCAGGTATGTTGAAAACACCAAGCCAATTTCAAACCTGTCGTTTGATGAAGCTGCAGAATTAGCTTATTTTGGAGCAAAGATATTGCACCCACAAACAGTGACTCCTATTAGAGCAGATAACATTCCTTTGCGTCTAAAAAATACGATGAATCCAGATGCTCATGGAACATTAATTTCTAATATTACTTCAGAAAATGGTATTAAAGCTATAGCTGCTAAGGACAATATTATAGCAATAAAGATTAAATCTGCAAGAATGTTGCAGGCACATGGTTTCTTGAAAAAAGTATTTGAAATTTTCGAAACGTATAAAACATCTATCGATATGATTACAACATCGGAGGTAGCTGTTTCTTTAACTATTGATGACGATAGGAATTTAGATAAGATTATTGAAGAACTAGAGAAAATAGCAACAATAGAGGTCGATAAAAACCAAAGTATTGTTTGTTTGGTTGGGCACTCTGTTGTTAATCATGATGATACTTATAAATTATTCCAAATACTGCAAGACGTAAAAATTAGAATGATTTCTTATGGGGGAAGCAAAAATAATATTTCTCTATTAATAGATACAAAAGATAAAATTAATTCGCTACAAAAACTAAATGATTATTTATTTGAATTAGTCACTCTATAAATTAGAATATCTTAGTTTGTTAGCAAAAAGGGTCGTTTTTTAAACGACCCTTCTTTTTTATTAGTTTCAAATAATGCTAGTATATTTCGCTTTCAGTCTGCTAAAGTGAATCTATGGGTTTTTAGCTCATAATGGTTAGTTCATTTATGAGTTCATAATAGCTTCTATTTCATCAGCTTCAATAGGGATATTTCTCATTAAATTAAAAGGTTCTCCATTTTCTTGAATAACGACATCATCTTCTAATCGTATACCAAAACCTTCTTCAGGAATATATATTCCAGGTTCTACAGTAAACACCATATTAGCTTGCATAGGTTCTGTTAGTATGCCATAATCATGAGTGTCTAATCCCATGTGGTGGCTCGTACCATGCATAAAGTATTTTTTATAAGCTGGCCATTCTGGATTTTCGTTTTGCACATCGGCTTTATTTAGTAGTCCTAAGTTTTGTAACTCACTAGTCATTATTTTGCCTACTTCTACATGGTAATCTGCCCAGATAGTTCCAGACACCAACATTTTTGTAGCTTCATTTTTTACTTTATTTACCGCATTATAGACGTCCTTTTGTCTTGGAGTGAATCTCCCCGAAACAGGAACACTACGTGTCATGTCACTAGAATAATTAGCATATTCTGCGCCTATATCCATCAATATTAAGTCGCCCGCTTTACATTGCCGATTGTTTTCTATATAATGTAATACGTTTGCATTATTTCCTGAAGCAACAATAGGGGTATAGGCGAATTTTTTAGAGCGATTTCTCAAAAATTCATGCATAAATTCCGCTTCAATTTCATATTCCCAAACACCAGGTTTTACAAAATTTAAAATACGTCTAAATCCTTTTTCGGTAATATTGCAAGCTTGTTGAATTAAATCTATTTCAATAGTGTCTTTTACAGAACGAAGTCTTTGTAAAATAGGATTGCTTTTTGCAACAGCATGTGCTGGATATTTTTCTTTTAGCCATTTTGTAAAACGATCTTCTCGGGTTTCTGTTTCTACATTAGCTCTATAGTGTTCATTGGTATTAATATAAACTGTATCACACTGCGTCATAATCTCAAACATGATTTTTTCCATGTCTTGCAGCCAATAAACGGTCTTAATACCGCTAGTCTCAAAAGCTTTTTCTTTGGTTAATTTCTCGCCTTCCCAAATAGCGATATGTTCATTCGTTTCTTTTAAAAATAAAATTTCGCGATGTGTTTCTTTTGGGCAATCTGGAAATAGTACCAAAATACTTTCTTCCTGATCTACGCCACTTAAATAAAAGATGTCTCTGTGTTGCTCAAAAGGCATGGTGCTATCGGCACTTATAGGGTAGATGTCGTTTGAATTGAAAACAGCCAAACTCTTGGGTGCCATTTTAGAAGCAAAATTTTTACGGTTTTTTATAAATAGCTCGTTATTAATTGAATGGTATTTCATCTTAGTTGTATATTAAGTTTGCTTTTATGTAGCAAAGCTAAATAAATCATTTAGATTATAATTTGCTATATTTGGGAATCCTCATTTTTTTTAATAAACCTAAAAGTTGATTTTATACGTATATTCAATAATTTAGGTCTCTTTAAATGTTTAAAAGTTTTCAAATGAAAAAAGTTACGAAACCAATAATGCCAATTATTATTTTACTGTTTTGCCTAGTATTTCAGAAATCTTTATTTGCGCAAAGTATGCTAAGAGAAATACCTTTAAAGCAACAGATAGATGAATCTAGTTTGGTAATAGAAGGTAAAGTAATTTCGAAGCAATCATTTTGGGATACGGATTATAAAAATATTTATACAGTTAATACTATAGAAGTTTATAAAGTTTTTAAAGGGGAAGCTGTTACTATAATAGAAGTAATTACTCCAGGAGGAGCTGTTGGTGATAGAATACAAAAGGTTATTCCTAGCTTAAAACTTAGAAAAGGAGATTTAGGTGCTTTTACCTTGCATGAAAGTCATATTAATATTTCAGAAAGCAATAAGTCTGGGAATAAACAATTTAAAGTATATAGTTCTCTTCAAGGGTTTTATAAGTATCATTTAAATGATAATGTGGCTACAAATCCATTTAGTTCTAAAAATGGAATTACAAAGGAACTTTATAATCAAATAGAAAGTATTACAAAGGCTAAGTATGTTGATGTGTCTTTTTTTGATGTTAGCAAAGCGCATTCAAAATTGGTTGAAAACAAAAGTGTTTTGCAGCCACCAAGTTCTATAACGTTTAATCCAACAACTTCTACTGCAGGGACAAAATCAGTATTAACTATTTCAGGATCTGGATTTGGAGGCACTAAAGGAAAAGTAGGGTTTGCTAATGCGGATGAAGGAGGTGTTGATAATGGAAATACCATATTTTTTGATGCATTAGATACACAAGTTTTAACTTGGAGTGATACTCAAATTACTGTTGAGATACCTTCTGAAGCTGGCACAGGTAAGATTCGAGTTACTGATGCATCATTATCTAGTAGTGAGTCTGCTGCAGATTTAAATATAACTTATGCTGAAGTTAATTCCGTTTCAGACTTTTTAGCTAATGGTGTAGAATATGCCTATCAAACACGGCATATAGATGCAGATGGCAGCGGTGGTTATACATGGGAAATGCATACAGAATTTAATGCAAATACTAATGCGAAAAGTGCTTTTTTAAGAGCTTTAGAAACATGGAGTTGCGAGACAGGAATTAATTTTAGTGTCGCGTCATCAGCTACAACAGTAGATGAAGTAAAGGATGATGATACTTTTGTAGTACGATTTGATAATGGTTCAGAGCTTCCTGCAGGTAATTTAGGAGTATGTACTTATTTTATTGGACTTTGTGGGAGTTCTGCTGTAGGCCAAACTAGTGTTGAGGCTTATGTAGATGAATTAGATATTGTATTTGATGATGGTACCGATTGGAATTTTGGGCCAGGTCTTTCTACAGTTATTGGTCAATTTGATTTTGAGAGTGTTGCGTTACACGAATTAGGACATGGGCACCAATTAGGACATGTTATAGATACAAATGCTATCATGCATTTTAGCCTTTCTCCTAATGAAGAACAAAGGGTTTTAGATGCTAATGATATTATTGCAGCTAATAACATACAAAATAGAAGTACAGGATCTACAGTTTGTGGAGAAAGTGCCATGACAAATTATTCGGGAGATTGCGGTTTAAGTATAGACGAAGAAGAGCTAAATAGTTCTATCAGTCTATATCCAAACCCAGCCAAAAGTGTTTTTTATATAAATAATGAATCATTTATGAACTTAGAAAAAGTAATCATTTATGATATTAGCGGCAGGCAAATATCCGAATATGATATTTCTAATACTTCACAAATAAAGACTATTAATCTTGTTGGTATTTCTAAAGGTATTTATTTCGTAAATATTCACTCTAATAGTGCTATGATTACTAAAAAAATAGCTGTAGAGTAGACTAAGTTACTATGAATTTGAAATAAAAAAAGCTAAAAAATGTCGTTCTGAATACCATAAAGAATCTCTGAAAGGTTTAATTTTTTAAATTTAGAGAAATAAAATTCTTTGTTTTGATCTGAATTATTTGGTTTTAACTTAGAATTCAGTCTCTTTTTTGGTTTTTTCTTTAAATTGATTCTAAATAGTAAAAACATGACATTTGTTAGTTGTCTAAAACTTCATCCTAACTTACCTTTGTGAAAACATAAAATAACTTCAAAATAATGAGTGGATTTTTCAAATCTTCGATTGGAAGAAAAGTAGCTATGGCACTTTCTGCTTTTTTCCTCATGTTTTTCTTAATAATACATTTAGCAGTTAACATCACATCTTTATTCAGTGAAGATGTTTTTAATGAGCTATCTCATTTTATGGGAACCAATCCTTTGGTTCAATTTGGGTTACAACCCGTTTTAATATTTGGTGTTGTATTTCATTTTTTAATGGGATTTGTGTTAGAAATTAGGAATAAGAAAGCAAATGGCGTAGCATACGCTAAAAACAATGGTGCAGCTAATTCTACTTGGATGAGTAGAAACATGATTTATAGTGGGCTGGTTATATTAGCCTTTATTGTACTTCATTTTATAGATTTCTGGTTTCCAGAAATAAATACGAAATACATTCAGGGTGATATGTCTGGAATGCATGATGGCGGTTTTAGATATTTTCATGAATTAGTAGAGAAGTTTCATAATCCATTAAGAGTAGGAGCCTATGTTGTAGCGTTTATTTTATTAGGGCTGCACTTAGCACATGGTTTCACTTCTGCATTTCAATCTATGGGGCTAACTGCTGGGCGTAAAAAAAACATGCAAACTTTTGGAAAATTATATTCTATTATTATTCCATTAGGGTTTATAATTATTGCCCTTGTTCATCATTTTAACCATTAATCTTAAGATAGTATGGCTTTAGATTCAAAAGTACCAAAAGGTCCAATTAAAGATAAATGGACAGATTATAAAAATCATATCGATTTAGTAAATCCTGCAAATAAACGTCATATCGATATTATTGTAGTAGGAACAGGTTTAGCAGGAGGTTCGGCCGCTGCAACCTTAGCAGAGTTAGGATATAATGTAAAAGCATTTGCTTATCAGGATTCTCCGCGTCGTGCACACTCAATTGCTGCACAAGGAGGTATTAATGCTGCAAAGAACTACCAAGGAGATGGCGATTCAACATATAGATTATTTTATGATACTGTAAAAGGTGGTGATTACCGTTCTCGTGAAGCAAACGTATATCGTTTGGCTGAGGTGTCTGCAAATATTATTGATCAATGTGTGGCTCAAGGTGTTCCTTTTGCTCGTGATTATGGTGGGTTATTAGATAACCGCTCGTTTGGAGGTGTATTGGTTTCAAGAACTTTTTACGCTAAAGGGCAAACAGGTCAACAATTATTATTAGGAGCTTATTCTGCAATGAATAGACAAATTGCTCGTGGTAAAATTGAAATGTTTAACCGTCATGAAATGCTTGATGTTGTAAAAGTTGATGGGAAAGCAAGGGGTATTATTACTCGTAATTTAATTACAGGTGAGATAGAAAGACATTCTGCACATGCAGTTGTAATAGCATCTGGTGGATATGGAAATGTATATTTCTTATCAACAAACGCTATGGGAAGTAATACGACGGCTGCTTGGAAAATTCATAAAAAAGGCGCTTATTTTGCAAATCCTTGTTATACACAAATTCACCCAACATGTATTCCACGTTCTGGAGATTATCAGTCTAAACTAACATTGATGTCTGAATCTTTACGTAACGACGGACGTATTTGGGTTCCTAAAAATATGGAAGATGTAATAGCAATTCGTGAAGGTCGTAAAAAGCCAACCGATTTGTCTGAAGAAGAACGCGATTATTATTTAGAGCGTCGTTATCCTGCATTTGGTAATTTAGTACCTCGTGATGTGGCATCTAGAGCAGCAAAAGAGCGTTGTGATGCGGGTTATGGTGTAAATGCTACTGGTGAAGCGGTCTATTTAGATTTTAAATCTGCTATTACGCGTTATGGAAAAGAACAAGCTAAGATTCATAATATAACAAATGCTTCTGAAGAAAAAATATATGAATTAGGTCAGGCTATTGTTGAAGCTAAATATGGTAACTTGTTCCAAATGTATGAGAAAATCGTTGATGAGAATCCATATAAAACACCTATGATGATTTACCCTGCAACACACTATACAATGGGAGGTGTTTGGGTTGATTATAATTTAATGACAACCATTCCAGGTTGTTATTGTATAGGGGAAGCTAATTTCTCAGACCACGGAGCAAACAGACTTGGAGCTTCGGCTTTAATGCAAGGGTTAGCCGATGGTTATTTTGTATTGCCTTATACCATAGGAGATTATTTATCAGACGATATTAGAACAGGAAAAATACCAACTGACACTAAGGAATTTGATGAAGCAGAAAAAGAGGTAAAAGACCGTATTGATTTCTTTATAAATAATAAAGGAACAAAATCTGTGGATTACTTCCATAAGAAACTTGGAAAAGTGATGTGGGATAAAGTAGGTATGGCGAGAAACGAAAAAGGTTTAAAAGAAGCTATGTCTGAGATTAAAGCCATTCGTGAAGAATTCTGGAAAGAAGTAAAAGTTATAGGAAATGCAAATGAAATGAACCCAGAGTTGGAAAAGGCAGGTCGTGTCGCAGACTTTTTAGAATTAGGAGAGTTATTTGCTAAAGATGCTTTGGTGAGAGAAGAATCATGTGGAGGCCATTTTAGAGAAGAATCTGTAGAATTAGATGGTGAACAAAAAGGAGAAGCAAAACGTAATGATAAAGATTTTGCATTTGTTTCTGCTTGGGAATATAAAGGAGAGCCAGCCGATGCCGTTTTACATAAAGAAGAATTAGAATTTAAAGATATTGAACTAAAACAACGTTCATACAAATAAAAAGGACACTATGAATTTAACACTTAAAATTTGGAGACAAAAAGACTCAAATGCAAAGGGTCAAATGGTCGATTATAAAGTTACTGATATATCAGAACATATGTCCTTTTTAGAAATGATGGATGTTTTAAATGAACAATTGGTAAACACTGGAGAAGAGCCTGTAGCTTTCGATCACGATTGTCGTGAAGGTATTTGCGGGATGTGTTCGATGTACATCAATGGAGAAGCACATGGGCCAGATAGAGGTGTAACAACATGCCAATTGCACATGCGTATGTTTAAAGATGGCGATACTATTACCATAGAGCCATTTAGAGCAGCGGCATTCCCTGTGATAAAAGATCTGGTAGTAGATAGAATGGCCTTTGAGCGTATTCAACATGCTGGAGGGTATATTTCTGTGAATACATCTGGAAATACTCAAGATGCAAACTCAATTCCAATTTCTAAACATGCAGCAGATGAAGCTATGGATGCAGCCACTTGTATTGGTTGTGGTGCCTGTGTTGCTACTTGTAAAAACTCATCTGCAATGTTATTTGTAGGAGCTAAAGTATCGCAATATGCTTTATTACCTCAAGGGCAAGTAGAAGCTGCAGACCGTGTTAAAAATATGGTTGCACAAATGGATCTAGAAGGTTTTGGTAATTGTACAAATACAGGAGCTTGTGAGATTGAATGCCCTAAAGGGATTTCTTTAGAGAACATTGCACGTATGAATAGAGAGTTAATGAAAGCCAATATATCATAAAGTTTTAACCATACATCGTAAAATTTGTAAACCCAAGCTATGCTTGGGTTTTTTTGTTTAGATTTAAGACATAAACTCTAACGAATGAAAATAAAATTCATATTCCTATTTTTTCTATTTCAAATTTTATGTATAAATAGTAACTCGCAAATATTTGAAAAAACAGCTAGTCCTTTTTGCGAGGAATCCATGTTAAAGCACATTAAATCATTGTCTTCGGATGCTTTTGAAGGCAGAAAAACAGGGACAAAAGGAGCACTAAAAACTAGAAAATATATAATTAATCAATTCCATTCGTTACATATTTTGCCATTAGGAAAAAGCTATGAACAGTCTTTTTCGTTTATAAAAAAAAGTAAGGAATATAAGGGGACAAATATTTTAGGGTTTATTAAAGGAACAGAATTATCAGAAAAATATATAGTTATTAGCGCACATTATGACCATGAGGGGATTAAAATGGGGGAAATATATAATGGTGCTGATGATAATGCTTCTGGGTTGAGTGCTTTGTTTAGTTTTGGTGAATATTTAAAAAACAATCCACCAAAACATTCTGTTATTTTAGCAGCTTTCGATGCGGAAGAATTAGGACTTCAAGGGTCTAAATACTTTGTAAGGAATCCAATCATTCCATTAAAAAATATAAAAGTGAATATTAATATGGATATGATTAGTAGGAGCGAAAAGAATGAATTATATGTGTGTGGAGTCAAGCGCAATAAGACTTTAGACTATATTATTTCAAATTTTGAATATTCTAAAAAAATAAAACTTATTTCTGGGCATGATGATTATGATAATCTAGAAGATTGGACTTATTCTTCAGATCATGTAAACTTTTATAAAAAGAGGATTCCGTTTTTATACTTTGGGGTTGAAGATCATAAGGATTATCATGAGCCTACAGACGATTATGAGAACATCCATCCAGATTTTTATGTAGAAGCAGTAAAGGTTATTATTTCAGTTTTTAAAAAAATAGATAATTCACCATTCTAGAAATAAGCTTTTAATTGAATAGAGCCTGTATGTATGGCTTTGCTAGACTCTGTTTTTCTTCCAAGATAACTCAGGTTAAGATCGAGAAAAGCAGTTAACTTTTTTTGCGCTAATAAAGTCCATGTAAAGTTTTTTCCAGGTTGTAATCCTTCTAACATTTGGTAGGCTACTGGTGTATTTGAATCCCCATTAAAAATATTAGAAAAATAATTAAACTCACCATTTATAGCACTTTTTTGACTGCTAGCTATGGTAAAAGAAGCGCCGTATTTTTGCTGTTTTAAAGCCTCTAGGCTTCCTATCGTATTATCTTTACTAGTATATTGGTAAAATATACTAAAACTAGAATTGTCATTATATAAGTACGATAACTTTGGATTCAGGAGTGTTTCATCAAAATTATAATTCTTGCTTGCAAAGTTCTCACTAATGCTTTCATTATTATTAAAAGATGAAAGCAGGTTTATTAACCAACTTTCGGCAATTTTATGATTAAAATTAAGTTGATGACTTTTTAAACCGTTTTCTATAAACCCAATAGATAGAATGCTTCGAGTTGTATTATCAAGGTAGGTATAAGAGGTTGTAAAATGTTGTTTGCCTCTATTAAAGAATAAGACATTTCTAAAATTTAATTGCAAGCCTAATTGATCGGTTTCATCATTTTTAAAAGGATTGAGATTAAAACTGTTACCTTCTCGTCTTATCTTTCTATCAATTAAATAACTGGTTTGATTGTAAAAATGTGACCAGAATTTTTTCAATTTACGTTTACTAACACTCCATTGAGATGGGTTAATAGTAAGTGTTTGACTTAATCTGTTTTGATGTGTTTTTATAAAAACCTGATTAGGTAAAAGTACCCTTATGTATTTTCCTTGGTCTTGAAATTGTGCAATTTCAAACTCTTCTAATTCTTGTATCCCATTTTCATTATAATCAATCCAAGTATAAGTGCCCTGCCCTGCTTCAACTTCAACATAAGTAAAATCTTGTTGAGGTAGTGTTCCTGAATTAGTTTCAAAAATGGTATTCCACTGTACAATTTGTTTAAAAAGTTTTTGGTTAAATTGTAATCTGGAATTTATAGACTGTTCATTTTCAATAGCACTATCTTCACTTTTTAACGTTCTATAATTAGCATATAAAGACAGATTGGTGTTTTTATTTTGAACCAATCGCGAATTTAAATAAAACGTATTGGAGGTATTTACTTTTTGTAACTCATTATTTCTTATACTGTCATTCACTCGGTTTTTATAACCTATTTCTGCAAAAACTTTCGTGCTATCCCCAACGCCAACAAATATTTCGTAGGACTTAAATTTTTGACTTAAGGACGTTAATGTTTGAGTTAGAATATCTTTTTGCTCATTATCCTCAAAATCTAATTGAGTACCCAACCAACTTTTTTGCATACCGTAAGTTATACGATTATAAGATCTTAAAAAGGTTGAGGTATCCGTATTAGAATTTGCATTTAAAAAACTGGAATAAGATGTGATGTTGAATTTATTTAAAAGTAAGTTTATATTGGTAACATGCCTGTTACCATTAAAATTTTTAGAGTAACCTAGATGCTCAAATTGATAGTTAATAATACCTTTTTCAGGATGAGACATTTGAAAACCTGAGTTTAATAAGATTTGATTTCCTAAGTCGTTTTCGGTTTCATTTTCAGAAGATAAACCTAAATTCCAATCACGATTAAACTCCGCATTGTACAAACGTTCAATGGTTTTAAAATTTTCTTGAATATAATCTGTTTTAGCAAATACACTTAAACTCCAAAGGCTATCATGTTTGATAAGTTTTTGCTCAATATCAAATTTTCCAGCAAAACCATCATTGTTTTCATCATCTGCATTTGAGAATAAATTTAAGTCGTTTTTACTACCAGTTGCTTCAAAAGTTATATTTGTTTTTTCGGTTGGTTTATAACTTCCGTTAATGACTGCTATTTGAAGTTTTGTAGGAGCAACCAATTGAACAATAGGTGCAAAATTTCCTTGACCAACACCTATGAATTCATATATATTATTAATAGCGGTTGTATTGCCTAAGATATAATCTCCTTCATTTGTTCCAACTTGTGTAAAGGTAACACGATACAATTCATCGTCTGGATCATTTGAAAATACAAAAGCTTCAACACCTCCAATAAGCTCTTTTTTATATAAAATTCTATTCTCATTTATAGATTCTTGAACTTCAGAAGGCGCTACCATTAAGCTGCTATCATCACCAGCATTAGATAGTATTAGAATCTGTTCTTCAGATAAATTTTGTTGAAGGGGTTGGTTTTTTGCATCGTTTTCAGAATATACTGAAATTCCAATATTTAATTTGTCACTTTCATATCGTCCACCACCATAAGCTACAAAACGGGAGTAATTACGTTCGCTAAATTGATAATCGACAGTAACCCTCATTTCGGAAGTTATAGGATATGTAGAATTAAATATAATTTCACCTGCATTATAATCTATAATATAATCTTGATCTTCACCACGTTTTACAGGAATACCATTTACAAAAACCGTCTCACTGCCAGATACAATAAGCACAAATAATTCGCCATTTTGACCCTGTAATTTATAGGGGCCTTGATTACCTTCCTGGGCGGTAAACTGACTTCTTGTAAATTGACCACGCACTATAGCACCCGAAGCAAATAAATTGGTTTGAGCATCCTCATCTCCTAATTTGGTATTAACAGACAAACCTTGAACACGCTTAGAAAAACTTGCGAAATAAGAATCGGTATTTTGTAAATCAATATCACCAGCACGAATACTCCAACGGTCGCTAAACAATTCAATAAAAACTTGGTCAAATTCATCTAAACGTTGCGAATAGCCACTTTCTTGTAAAGGAATATTAGCATCCTGTATGGAGGCTCTAAGTGAAACCTTATCATTAAGCTTTCCCGTTATTTGAAGGTCTAATTCGCTGTTTAAAACCGAACTTTGGTTGTTTCCAATAGTCACACCTCTTGAGATACTTCCCGAAGTTGTTAAACCATCAAACGGAATAAAATTTTTAGAAGTATTTGGTTGTGATAGTTTGTATAGTTTGTCAAGGTTATTGTTGTTTTCAACAATAATAGCATCATCCAATTGTTGGTAGGTTTTGGTCAAAAAATCGGGGAACTTTAAATAGCTAATAATAATTGAATCGGTTGCAACAGGCTTTTTAAAAGAAAGAATAGCTTTAGCATAATCAACCGAATAGAACGTTGAATCAATAATCGTATTATCTTTTCTTTTAATTGAAAATGAACTAGAATTTATACTAACACTATCAATACGAATCGTATCTTTTACAACAACTTTTATTGTTTTATAGTTTGAAGTTGGTTCTTGAGCAAATCCACAAAAACCAACTATAAATATAAAAATTGATGTAATACACTTCATTAGATACTTAAACTACAAAAAGTTTAAAATATTTTGTTAATATCATTCGTTAAATCAGTTGTAAAACGAATATAATTCTTTTAAGGAACTTAAAGGTTTCTTATAAATTTGTCTTTTCCCGAGAAATCGAGATACTAAATAAAAATAAATTTTTGTTTGATAGTGTAAATGTAACGTATTATTTATTTTAGCTAGATGAAACGAGCATAATTAAAGATTTTGGTACGTATCACGATATTTATTATGTGAATAACACGCGATAATTAGAACAATAACTATATATAAATGAAAATTATATCCTATAATGTAAACGGTATTCGAGCAGCAATTAACAAAGGCTTTGTTGATTGGTTAAAGAGTGCAAACCCAGATGTTATTTGTTTGCAAGAAATAAAGGCATTAAAAGAGCAACTAGATTTAGATATTTTTGTTGAGGCAGGGTATAAATACAACTATTGGTTTAGTGCTCAGAAAAAAGGATATAGTGGTGTCGCTATTTTAAGTAAAACGGAACCAAACCATATAGAATATGGAACAGGCATAGAGACGATGGATTTTGAAGGAAGAAATATAAGAGCCGATTTTGAAGGTGTATCCGTTATGAGTTTGTATTTGCCATCTGGAACTAATGATGCACGTTTAAACCATAAGTTGGAGTATATGGATTTGTTTCAAGATTATATAAACAATCTTAAAAAGGATCTGCCTAATCTGGTTATTTGTGGTGATTATAATATTTGTCATGAAGCAATAGATATTCATAATCCTAAAATGAAAGGCGTATCAGGGTTTTTACCAGTAGAGCGCGAGTGGATTGGGAGCTTTATAGATAGTGGATTTATAGATTCGTTTAGATATTTAAATACAGAAACTCAACAATATAGTTGGTGGAGTTACCGTGCCAATGCCCGTGCAAATAACAAAGGCTGGCGATTAGATTATGCGATGGTTGCAGAACCATTACAAGAAAAAATAAAAAGAGCCGTTATACTCTCTGAGGCAGTACATAGTGATCATTGCCCCATTTTAGTAGAAATAGATAATTAAAACCCATTTTAAATAAGTAATAACAGATGATGAACCTAAACAAAATGATAAAAAAAACCTTATTAGCCATAGTAACTTTAACATTTTTAGTGTCTTGTGTATCTCCAAAAATATATAAAGAATTAGAAGATAAATATGCTGATTTAAAGGAGGAGAATAGAAAACTTTCTAACGAAAATGATGACCTTTTAAGTGCTAAAACTGCTGCAGAAAATGAATTGAAACAAATTCAGAAAGACTATGATGAAGCGCTTCAACAACGCGATAAACTACAGTCAGATTATAATGCAGCAAAATCTAATTACGAGAACCTAAAAGCGTCTTATGATGCATTAGAAAAAAATAGCTCTAGCGCAATAGCAAGAAACTCTAAAAAGAATAGAGAGCTATTAGCACAATTAGAAGCAAAAGAACAAGCTTTGGCTGCCGAAAATGAACGTTTAGCGAAACTTAAAAAGGAACTGGAAGAGCGATCTAATCGAGTAGCAGAATTAGAGAATGTTATAGCTTCAAAAGATGCCGCGATGACGCAACTAAAAAATGCGATTTCTAAAGCTTTAACAGACTTTGAAGGTAAAGGTTTAACAGTAGAACAACGGGATGGAAAAGTCTATGTGTCTATGGAGAACAAACTTTTATTTGGTTCGGGGAGTTGGGCCGTTGGTTCCGAAGGTAAAAGAGCGGTACAACAATTAGGAAGTGTGCTTGGCGATAATCCAGATATTGCAGTTTTAATAGAAGGACATACAGATAATGTACCTTATAAAGGTAACGGACAATTAAGTGGTAACTGGGATTTATCAACCAAACGTGCTACAGCTATTGTAAATATATTAAGAGAAAATGCAGCCATAAACCCTGAAAATTTAACGGCAGCTGGTCGTGGTGAGTTTGCACCTATTGCTTCAAATGATACGGCAACAGGAAAAGCAAAAAATAGACGTATTGAGGTGATTTTAACACCAAAATTAGATGAGTTATCTAAGTTGTTAAACGATAATTAAGTCGTTTCAGTAATGAGGGATGATTGTGACAATCTTTTGAATAGTAGTTCAAAAACCAATTTGGATATGCAATAAAAAGATTCTCACATCACGCAAAAAAGCGCGACTCAGGATATCAATAGATAAAAAACCTTTGAAAGGCTTAGACCTTTTAAAGGTTTTTTATCTTTGCACCTGTCATAAAAAAATAATTACGATTGTCATTCCTGAGAAGGTAAGAATGACAAAAAAGCTAGTTATGAAATACACAACACTACCAAATACCAATATAAAAGTTAGTAAACTATGTTTGGGTTCCATGACATGGGGAAACCAAAATACAGAAGCCGAAGGACATGCACAACTAGATTATGCTTTAGACCAAGGTGTAAATTTTATAGATACGGCAGAGTTGTATCCAGTACCTGCTACAGCAGAAATGAGTGGGCGTACCAGTAAAATTATTGGTACTTGGTTGCAAAAAACTGGTCATAGGGATAAAGTGATTATTGCTTCTAAAATTGCAGGTCCTGGAGATTATACAGCACATATCCGAAAAACAGGATTTAGTCCAAATGCGATTAAAGAGGCCATAGATTTAGAGCTAAAAAGGTTGCAAACCGATTATATAGATTTATATCAGTTACATTGGCCAGAGCGTAATACTAATAGATTTGGCGTTAGAAATTATAAGTATGATTCTAATTGGGAAGATAACTTTAATGAAATATTGCACAGTCTTGATACTCAGATTAAAGCAGGGAAGATTAGAAATATAGGGATCTCTAATGAAAACTCATGGGGTACGATGCGTTATTTAGAAGAATCTAAAAATCATAATTTACCAAAAATAATGACCATTCAAAATGCATATTCTTTACTTACTAGAACGTTTGAAACGGATATGGCTGAAGTGTCGTTAAGAGAAAATGTAGGCTTATTAGCATATTCCCCAATGGCTTTTGGAGTGCTTTCTGGTAAATATATAAAAGGAAATGCGGCAGATAATGCAAGGCTTAAATTATTTCCAAGATTTGCAAGATATAGCGGAGAACAAGCTACTGAAGGAGTCAAACAGTATTTAAAAATCGCAGAAGATAATAATATGACTTTGGCACAAATGGCTTTGGCGTTTGTAAATCAGCAATCCTTTGTTACTAGTACGATTATTGGAGCTACTAATTTAGCTCAATTAAAAGAGAATATAGATAGTATTCATGTTTCTTTAAACGAAGAAGTGTTATCCCAAATTAATGAGGTGCATAATCTGATGCCTAATCCTGCTCCTTAAAATAACTTTATTATTCTAAAGTTACTATGTAATTCTTTATAGTTTGACTTTTACAAGTTTACCAATAATATCGTTTTACGGTTTTGCCTCAACTATGTTTTTGTTTTTTCGATAAAATACATAAATTTTATGTGTTTCAAAATTAAGATTTTAAAACTAATTATGTAAGTTTAATTGGGAGGTGGTTTTTTATTAATTTTTAAACTTAATTATAATGAAAAACAAACTTAGAATTATCAAATTATTTTTGGTGTTTGTAATTCCTTTTTTCTTATTTCAGAATTGTTCTGAGGATGAAGTAGTAGAAGGAAAGGTAGAAACGACTCTAGAAGATGATCCTGTGGTCAACAAACTTTTAGAAATGGGCTATGAACTTGAAAGAATACAAGAACTTGATGATTTTTATCTTGTTCAAGGGGATTTATTATTCTCTAAAAACATTGAGGATTATAACCAAAAAGGGAAAAATAAACAAAGTGATATTCTTGAAAGGCACGCGCATACGGATAATTTAGTTTCTCAAACAAACGTAACCTCAATGACTGTATATATAGATTCATCTGTTTCAGTACCTGGAGCTGACAATTGGCAAATTGCAGTAACTGATGCAATTGATGATCTTAATAGTATTAGTAACTCTAAATTAAACTTTATAGTTTCAACAAATAGTGATTCAGATATAATTGTTAAAAGTGACAATAATGCGTTACCTAGCAACACCATAGCTGCAGCAGGATTTCCAACAAATGATCAACCATATAACACTATCTTGATTAATTTAGATTTTCTCCCTAATATAGATATTAGTGATGGAATTAAAAGATATAATATGGTTCATGAGTTAGGACATTGTATTGGCTTACGTCATACAAATTGGGAAACTAATGATCCTTATACAACAGTTGGAGCAAACTTGATCCCAGGAACGCCATCTCAAGACCCTAATTCAGTAATGAACGGGGGAACAGCGTTAGACTCTTGGAGCGGCTTTTCAGTATATGATATTGTTTCTATTGAATATTTGTATCCTATTCCAACAATTTCAGGAACTAATTTAATCTGTAATACTGAAACAGAAACCTATACTTTGGTTGGAGCTAGCTCTGCTACATGGCAAGTGTCGTCTAATCTGCAAACTATTTCGTCTACAGGAACAAGTATAACCGTAAGCCCTTTAAACGCTTTATTTAGTGGTTCGGCTTATGTAGCAGCTACTATAAATGGAAATACAGTACAGAAAGATTTTTATATAGGAAAGCCTTCTCTGGCTCAATTAATGACAAATTCTGGAGTACCGTATGATGTATTTAATTTACCTGCTGGTTGCGAAAATGGTAATACATATTGGGAGTTTAATACCAGGAATGCATTAGATCAGGTATCAGAGTTTCAGTTTAGCGTTTCTGGAGGGACTCCAATAATAAAAACAGCTATTAACGGTTCAGCAATATTAACTGCCCAAGAGTTGGGGATACTTGAGGGACAAACGTTATCTGTTACAGTTAGACCAGTAAATAGTTGTGGTTCTCAAGGTCTAGTACTTGTAATAACATTATACAGACCAACAGATTGCGAATGTGGAATAGGAGTTGGCTGTGCACTTCCGTAACCAACAAACATACAAATGCATGTGTGCATGAAAACAAAAACCCCTTACTAAAAATAGCAAGGGGTTTTTAAATTATTTAATTTGATTACCATCTTTGTCAAAAAAATGATATTCTAGATACGTGTAAGCATCTCTTGGTAAAATTTTAACCCATTTTTTGTGTTCAAAAAACCATTTTGAACGTATCGATGGAAAGCCTTTTGTTAAGAAGGCTGCTATAAAAGGGTGTGTGTTTAAAGTCAACTTTTTATAGTCTTTTTTTAATAGTTGTTCAAGATCTTGTGTTACTTTTTGCACCAATCCTATAGGTGCTTCAACCTCAGAGCCATTTATAACGATATCAGGATTTTCCTCACGTGTTTTAATGTTCATTTCTGGGCGAACGCGTTGTCTTGTTATTTGTATCAATCCAAATTTGCTAGGAGGCAATATTTTGTGTTTTGCTCTGTCATCTTTCATTTCATCACGAAGATGGTTAAACAATTTTTGCCTGTTTGCAGCATTAGTCATATCAATAAAATCGACTACTATAATGCCTCCCATGTCACGTAAACGTAATTGACGAGCCATTTCTGTAGCTGCTATTAAATTAACTTCTAAAGCTGTGTCCTCTTGATTATTGGCTTTGTTAGATCTATTGCCGCTGTTTACATCTATAACATGTAGTGCTTCGGTATGTTCTACTACCAGATAAGCACCTTTTGCCATAGAAACGGTTTTGCCAAAGGAAGTTTTTATTTGTCTTTCAATTCCGAATTTTTCGAAAACAGGAATTTTAGACTGATACAATTTTACTATTGATTCTTTTTTTGGTGCAATTTCTTGCACATAATCTTTAATTTGAATGTAAAGCTCTTCATCATCAACATGAATACTTGTAAAAGTGTCATTAAATATGTCTCGTAAAATAGACGAGGCCTTATTCATTTCTCCTAATACTTTACTTGGATGATGTGCTTTGTGTAGCTTTTTACACATTGCCGTCCAACGACTAAGCAAATTTTGTAAATCTTTATCTAGTTCAGCTACTTTTCTGCCTTGTGCTACAGTACGAACAATAATACCGAAACCTGGTGGAGTGATACTCTTTACCAATCGTTTTAGTCGGTCTTTTTCTTCTCTGTCTTCTATTTTTTGAGAAATAGAAATACGACTAGAAAAAGGAACTAAAACAATATATCTACCAGCAATAGAAAGCTCTGAGCTTATTCTAGGGCCTTTTGTAGATATAGGTTCTTTAACTATTTGTACTAATAGCGATTGATTAGATTTTAAGGCGTCAGCAATTTTGCCGTCTTTCTCAATATCTTTTTCAAATGGGAAATCTTTTAAAGAAAAATCTTTTAGTTTACCTGTGCTTACACGTTTAATGAATTTTAAAAGTGAAGGTAGTTTTGGTCCTAAATCGTGATAATGCAAAAAGGCATCTTTCTCGTAACCTACATTAACAAATGCAGCGTTTAGACCAGGAACGGCTTTTCTAATTTTGGCTATAAACACATCACCAACAGAAAAGTCATTACTGTTTTCATCTTTCTGTAATTCAATAAGTTTTCCATCTTTTAATAAGGCAAAATCAACATTGTCGGAACTAGATCGAATAATCAATTCTTTATCCATTTAGTTAATTTTTATCCATACAATTAAGTACAGATGGATTATACATTATTTTTTCTGGCAATAATTATTGATTTTCTATTGTCAGATATAAAACCTCAATGACTCTTTTGGTATAAAACCAAATTTGTAATTGAGGAAAATTTCACAGGGTTTTTAAATCCGTGGAACTCAAAAAAACATTAAAATATTTAAAGTTTTAATGAACTCATTTCAAAGAACTTGTCTGTTTTTTTAAAACCAAAAGAAGTAGTTAATCTAACTACTTCTTTGATTTATTTTTTCTTCTTGTGACGATTAGCTCGCCTACGTTTTTTACGCTTATGCGTAGCGACCTTATGTCTTTTGCGTTTTTTACCACTTGGCATATATAGTGTCTTTTAAATTAATAATTTATTTTAATGCTTCTATTTAACGTCTACATTTGTTTTAACACCTTCAACAAAAACTTTTGCAGGTTTAAATGCAGGAATATTATGAGCTGGTATTTTTATGGTAGTGTTTTTAGAAATGTTTCTACCAGTTTTTTCGGCTCTTGTTTTAATAATGAAGCTACCAAAGCCTCTTAAATAAACATTGTCACCACTTTCTAATGAAGTTTTTACTTCTTCCATAAATGTTTCAACAGTTGCTTGAACATCACCTTTTTCAATTCCTAATTTTTCGGAAATTTTTGCTACTAAATCGGCCTTCGTCATTTTTATTTTTTTTTAGGTTATATAAATTTAGAGGGTTGCAAATATAGGAATTTAATATTCAATATTTCAAACCTAATTCATTAAAATTTAAGATTATAAACGTTTATTTTTGTACGCAGTTTATATTCGATAATGGTATTTTCAAAAATTTTAATTCGCTGGTATTCAAATAATAAGAGGCTACTTCCTTGGAGAGAAACTAAAGCTCCTTATCATATATGGTTGTCTGAAATTATTTTACAACAAACACAAGTTAAACAGGGACGTCCTTATTATATGTCATTTATAGAGAAATTTCCTTCTGTTTTTGATCTTGCCAAGGCAGATGAAAGTGATGTTCTAAAATTATGGCAAGGATTGGGTTATTACTCGCGAGCCAGGAATTTACATGCTACTGCTAAACATATTGTTAATGAATTAAAAGGAGAGTTTCCTAGTAATTATAAAGATTTATTAAAACTAAAAGGGGTAGGTGATTATACGGCAAGTGCTATAGCTTCTATTTGTTTTAATGAGGTTACAGCAGTTGTTGATGGCAATGTATATAGAGTATTATCAAGATATTTTGGAATAGATACTCCTATTAACTCATCAAAAGGAGCAAAAGAATTTAAAGCACTAGCTCAAGAATTAATTGATAAAAAGAACCCAGCAGAGTTTAACCAAGCCATTATGGAATTTGGAGCAATACATTGTACGCCTCAAAATCCAGATTGTAATATGTGTCCTTTTAATAAAGGATGTATCGCTTTCAATAAAAAAAGAATAAATGAATTGCCAGTTAAAATTAAATCCGCGAAAGCGAAAAAAAAATATTTCAACTTTTTAGTATTTATTTCTGATGATGGAAAAACTGTTTTAGAAAAACGAGAAGGAAAAGGTATTTGGCAAAACCTATATCAATTTCCTTTAATTGAGACCAATACAAATGTTGATGTAAAAACTTTAAAAACGCTTATTAAAGAACATCATTTAATAAATGGGTTGCCGTTTGAATTATCTCTATATAATAAAGATGTTATTGTACATAAATTATCCCATCAACATTTATACACTAAATTTTGGGTTTTAAATGTAAATAGTCTTTTAATTAAAGGAATCCCAACTAACGAGATACACAAATATGCCGTGCCAATTCTGATAGGGAATTTTATTGAAGCCTTTAATTTTTAAAAACATTTCTTTAAATATTCAACGTTTGAGTTTCAATTGAAATGATCGTTTCCTTAGAAATAATCTCTAACAATGCTTTATTTTTGATTAGTTTATATACAGCAATCATATTTTTTTACTAATTTTAAAAAAATGCAGCGCAATATTGTAATTTTGCATTCTAACAATAAGCGATAATTATGTCAGGAACATTAAACAAAGTCATGTTAATTGGTCATTTGGGAGATGAGATAAAAATGCATTATTTTGAAGGTGGGGGTTGTATTGGTCGGTTTCCTTTAGCAACAAACGAAACTTATACAAATAAGCAGACGAATGAGCGTGTTACGAATACGGAATGGCATAACATTGTTGTTAGAAATAAAGGAGCCGAGATTTGTGAAAAGTATTTAAGTAAAGGAGATAAGGTTTATATAGAAGGTAGATTGAAAACCAGAAAATGGCAAGATGATACTGGTAATGAAAGATATTCTACCGAAATTCAATGTAACGATTTTACATTCCTTTCAACCAAAAAAGAGAGTGAGAATAATGCAGCTGCTAATAAACCCATAGCTCCAAACCCCGTTGCTAACAAGCCATCAAGTAGTGATGAGTCTATTGCAGGTAGTGGTGAGTCTATTGCAGAAAAAAATGACGATCTTCCATTTTAATTTAAGTTAAACTAAAAAGAGCGTATTTGGATCCTGACCCCTCGAGTTTTAAATCTTTATTAATTTCAATTGATTTTTCAGTTGTTACAGGTCTTGTATTACTGTTTTTGCTCTTAGTTTGTTCGGGGCTTATCTCTGGGGCAGAAGTAGCTTTATTTTCCCTTAACAGAAAAGATATAGACGATGGTTTAGAAGAGAAATCTAAACGCATTGAAATCATCTCAAAATTATTAAAGCATCCCAAAAAGCTATTAGCCACTATATTGGTAGCCAATAATTTTATAAACATAGCCGTCGTTATTTTGTTTGCTTTTTTAGGAGATTTTATGTTTGGAAACATTACTAATCCGCAAATTAAATTTATTGTTGAGGTTCTTGTAATTACATTCTTGATCTTGTTGTTTGGTGAAATTTTACCTAAAATATATGCTAGTAGAAATAATTTGAAGTTTGCTTCTTTTATGGCATACCCGTTACGTGTTTTAGATGTTTTTTTATCGCCAGTAAGTTTGCCAATGCGAAGTGTAACATTGGCTATTCATAATAAATTAGGAAAACAAAAATCTAATTTAAGTGTCGATCAACTTTCCCAAGCTTTAGAATTAACAAGCGAAGAAGATACGACCAAAGAAGAACATAAAATATTGAAAGGTATCGTATCGTTTGGAAATACAGATACGAAACAGGTTATGCGTCCTCGAATTGATATTTTTGCCCTAAATATAGAGCAAAAGTATACAGAGATCATGCCCGAAATAATTTCTAATGGTTATTCTAGAATCCCTGTTTATGAAGATAATATAGATACCATTAAAGGGATTCTTTATGTTAAGGATTTATTACCACATATCGATAGAGAACAGTTTGATTGGGCAAGCTTAATACGTAAGCCTTTCTTTGTGCCAGAAAATAAAAAGTTAGATGATTTAATGGCAGAGTTTCAAGAGAAAAAAGTGCATTTGGCTATGGTTGTAGATGAGTATGGAGGCACGTCTGGTTTAGTTTCTTTAGAAGATATTATTGAAGAAATTGTGGGTGATATAAGTGATGAGTTTGATGATGAAGACTTAATATATTCTAAATTAGATGATACTAATTTTGTTTTTGAAGGTAAAACAGCTTTAAAAGATTTTTATAAAATTATTAGAGTTGAAGATGAGACTATTTTTGAAGAGAATAAAGGGGAAGCAGAATCCATTGCAGGATTTGTGTTAGAAATATCTGGAAGTTTTCCGAAATTAAACAGTAAAATAAATTTTAAAAATTACGTTTTCACTATAGAAGCTTTAGATAGGAAGAGAATAAAACTTGTAAAATTTACGATTACCTAAATTGCTTGATACAAAGACTAAATATAGTTACTGCTAACTAAATATTATATGATTTTAAAGCCGACTTTCAATTTTTTATTAAAAAGTTTCTTAATAACTGGTGTTTTGATTTTTGTGTCTTGTGGAGAAGATTATGTTCCAAAACCAAAGGCTTATTTAAGATTAGAGTATCCTAAATCCAGATATGTTGAAGCTGAGGTAGATGTTCCTTTTTTATTTGAAACGAATTTATTAGCAACCAAGTTAAGTTATAGTAAAATAAATGCTACCACAGAGAGTTATGGTATAAATATAGAATATCCAAGTTTAAAAGGCACCATTTTTTTAACTTACAAAGCAGTTGAAGGGAATAGAAAAAATTTAATTAATTTTTTAAGAGATGCAGAAAAGTTAACAGAAAATCATATGATTAAAGCTGATGAGATTCCTCCTGCAAGTATTTACGAAAATGAAATAGGAAAAGTATATGGTATGTTTTCTGAAGTTAAAGGAAATGTAGCATCTCCAGCTCAATTTTATGTAACTGATAGTATAAACCACTTTTTAACAGGTTCTTTGTATTTTTATGCGAAACCTAATTACGATTCCATTTTGCCTGCAGCCAACTATTTACAAAAAGATATTAAGCATATTATGGAAACCATAGAGTGGAAATAAAAAAGCTTCCAGATTTTAAAAAACTAGAAGCTTAATTGTTGTAAATACTTTTTGCAAGAAGTTTTTTATTGTACAGCAGTTTTTTCTGAAAATGCATCAACCGTTTTCATGTCACTTACTTTATAAATATCGGCAACTTTAACAACTGTTTCTTCTAATAGCACAGGAGTTACCTTAGCTTCGTTATATTCAACCATAGCTAATTTTCTATCAAAATCTACAGTAGCAGATTTTACACCTTCCATTTTAGATATTTTCTTTTCTATCGATTTAGCACATCCAATAGCACATGTCATACCATCAATGGTGAATTCTGCTTTAGCATAAGTAGCATTTGGATCTAATTTTTTAGAAACCTCTGTAGCTACCTCTACCGTTTTAATTTCAGGTTTAGTTTCATTCTTGCAACTAACAGTAATCAATAGTACCATTACAATTGCTATAATATTTTTTAATGCGTTCATTATTTATAAGTATTAAGTTGTTTACAAAACTACTAAATAAAGCTGTTTATTGTATTAAAAAATAAAATTTTGTGATTTCTAAGACTGGTTTAAATGAACAATATTAATCCAAAATGGATGTATCTTTTTGTGCTCTCTATAGTTTGGGGAAGCTCGTTTATTTTAATTAAAAAAGCATTGTTAGGATTAACGCCCTATGAATTGGGGGCATTAAGAATAATTATTACAGGGCTTTTCCTATTTATAATGGGGTATAAAACGATTAAAACGATTAAAATATCCGATTGGAAATGGATTATAATCTCTGGCTTTTTAGGGTCTTTTATTCCTGCTTTTTTCTTTGCTATTGCAGAGACAGAAATTGATAGTGCTGTAGTTTCTATTATAAACTCATTAGTCCCTTTAAATACGATGTTGTTTGGTTTCGCTATTTTTAAAATAGCGTCAACAAAACGCCAAGTATTAGGTGTTATGATTGGTTTTATAGGTACCGCTATATTAATCTTGAAAGGCTCACATTTAAATCCGAATCAAAATTATCTGTATGCTATTTTTGTGATTTTATCGACCTTTATGTATGCCCTTAATGTTAATATTATTAAGAAATATTTGCAGCATGTAAAACCATTAACTATTGCTACTGGTAATTTTGTAGCCATAATTATTCCTGCCATAATTGTTTTATTATTTACAGATTTCTTTTCGGTAAAAACATTTGAGAATCCAGAATTTAAAATGGCTATAGTTTATATTACTATACTGTCGTTTTTTGGTACAGCTATGGCAAAAATATTATTTAACAAACTCGTACAGATATCAACACCAGTATTCGCTTCTTCGGTAACTTTTGTTATACCTATTGTAGCTTTAATTTGGGGCTTTTTAGATGGTGAAACATTTAGTCCTCTTCAAGGACTTGCTAGTATTATTATTTTACTAGGTGTTTATTTATCTCATAAAAAGCAATCGAAAATTAGTTAATGAGCTCAAAAACAGTATGTTTATGTAAAAAAAATAGTCTCAAAATTATTTTAATCCATAAATTTTCCCGAAATTTAAATACATGTAAATTTGCAAGAAGATGAAAAAAACATCACTCTCTATTCGCTTTGGACTCTTTACAAGCGCTATGTTAATAATATATTTTTTAATCTTATCAATATTCAATAAGCATACTAATCCTGCATTTAGTTTTTTTAATGCTGTTATTACTGCTTTTGGAGTTTGTGAAGCAGTACGTTTGAAAAAACTTGAGAACCCAGAAGTTTTTACTTATGGAGAAGGATTTAAAACAGGCATTATTACGGGCTTTATAGCTACATTAGTGTTTACTGTTTTTTTCTTGTTTTATGTCACAGAGATAAACCTTGACTTTTTACCAGAATTACTAAAAACTATTAAAGGTGGTTTTAATGTAGATATTGGTATGCTGACTTTTGTGGTTGCTGTTATGGGCTTAGCAACAACTGTGGTTTCTGTACTTACAGTTATGCAGTTTTTCAAAAAAGCCAGCAATATGCTTCAAAATTAATAGTATTTGCTGTTTTAATGCCTTAATACGTAAGACGCAGCTGCGGGTAATTCTTTAATAAATCCGTTAATTTCTTTCATTTTAATTCTGAATTGATTTTTAATTTTTCTCATAATAATAGCAATTAATTTTGCTTATAAAACGGGCTTACAACAAAAAAACCTCTTGCTTTTTAAGAAATCTTACTTTGTTTTATTGGTTTCAACTGTAGTTAAAAGGGTGTTTTTTAGTGTATTTCGCTTTCAGCTTCTAAAAATTTTGAAAATGAATTTCACGAATTCAGTTTTCCCATGTTTATTCTTTTTAAAAATTAAGAGGAAATAATCATTCAAAATCAATAAAACGTTTGTAGTTTAATTAATTACCAGTATATTTGCACTCATTTTTGAATAAATTAATTAATAAAAACGTTACGCTATGTACGCAATTGTAGAGATAGCAGGGCATCAATTTAAAGTTGAAAAAGACCAAAGAGTCTTTGTTAACCGTTTACAAACAGAAGAAGGTAAGAAAGTTTCTTTCGATAATGTTCTTTTAGTTGCAGATGGTGACAAGGTTACTGTAGGCGCCCCCGCTATAGACGGAGCTCAAGTAGGAGCAAAAGTCTTAAAGCACCTTAAAGGTGATAAAGTTATAGTTTTTAAGAAAAAAAGACGAAAAGGTTACCGTGTTAAAAATGGTCACCGTCAGTCTTTAACAGAAATTGTAATAGAAAGCATAGCTGCTTCGGGAGCTAAGAAAGCTGCCAAAGTTGAAAACAAGGAAGCTAAGAAAGCTGCTCCAGCAAAAGCAACTAAAAAAGCAGAACCAAAAGCAGAGGTTGCTGCACCTAAAGCAAAAAAAGTTGAGGCTACTCAAGATTTAAGCAAACTTACTGTTGCTGAATTAAAAGATATGGCTAAAGCTAAAGGAGTTGAAGGAATTTCTTCTATGAAGAAAGCCGATTTAATTGCTGCTTTAAGTTAATTTTAAAAACTAAAATCGAAATAAAATGGCACATAAAAAAGGAGTCGGAAGTTCGAAAAACGGTAGAGAATCAGAATCGAAACGCTTAGGTGTAAAGATATTTGGTGGTCAAGCTGCAATAGCTGGAAACATTATCGTTAGACAAAGAGGTAATACACATCACCCAGGTGAGAATGTTTACTCTTCAAAAGATCACACATTACACGCTAGAGTTGATGGTCTTGTAAAATTTACTAAGAAAAAAGATAACAAATCTTATGTTTCTATTGAGCCTTTTGAGGCTTAGGAAATAATTTTCTTTTACAAAGTATTTAAAAACCCTTTCTGGAAACAGGAAGGGTTTTTTTGTAGTCTTTTAATTATAATATATCTAAAAGTTATTTTTAATGTTACATAATCGTAAAGACACGATTTTTTCTAAGTATAGATAACAATTAGATAAAAAACACTTAAAATTCTTCACTCATCAATTTTGTTATTTCGTTCAAAATTCAACTAGCAAAAATTATGAGAAAAAATTACGTATTACTATTATTTATTACATTATCTCTTTCCTTTTTTGGATTCTCTCAAAGCGGGCATATTCAAGGAAAAATTATTGATGAAAACGGCTTATCAATACCTTTTGGAAATGTATTAATCGAATCGTTAAATAAAGGAACTACATCAGATTTTGATGGTAGTTTTTTATTGGTAAATGTTCCTTCTGGGAACCAAACAATAAAAATTACATATTTAGGCTATGCCGATGTGGAAAAAGAAGTTACTGTTGAAGAAGGCGCAACAGTTAAAGTTATTATTAGAATATCGCCTACAGCTTTAGAGCTAGATGGTGTTTTAATAACAAGTTATAATAGCGGTCAGGCAAAAGCACTTAACTCACAAAAAAATAAACAGAATATTACCAATGTTGTTTCAACAGATCAAATAGGGAAGTTTCCCGATGTTAATATTGGAGATGCGGTAAAGCGTATTCCTGGAATTACTATGCAGGTAGATCAAGGTGAAGCTCGTAATATTATTATTAGAGGTTTAGCTCCTCAACTAAATTCGGTAACGTTAAACGGGAGTAGAATTCCTTCCGCCGAAGGTGATAATAGAAATGTCCAAATGGATTTAATTCCATCAGATATGATTCAGCTTATAGAAGTAAATAAAGCTGTGACTCCAGATATGGATGCCGATGCTTTAGGTGGCTCTGTAAATTTAGTAACTAGAACTTCTCCAAACGGATTTAGGCTTGCTGCAACAGTAGGCTCTGGAATTAATTTTATTACTGATAAAAGAATTCTTAATGGGTCGTTTTTAGTAGGGGATAGATCTAAAGATAATAAATTTGGATGGATGCTTTCTACGACTATTAATGATAGCGATTTTGGATCGGATAACGTAGAGGCAGAATGGGTAAATGAAGCAGAAAGTCCTGTTTCTGGAGACGATATTTCCGTAAATCCTTTTGTAGAAGAATCTGATATTAGAACTTATTTAGTACAGCGTATTAGAAGAAGTTTTTCTGCAAATTTAGACTATGCCTTCGATGTTAATAATACCATTTATTTAAAATCAATGTATAACTGGAGAGATGATAGAGAAAATCGCTTTAGACTTAGTTATGGAAGCATTGAGCCAATATTTAATAGCGGTACAGAAACTATTATAGGATACCAAGGTGAAATAGGAAGACAAACAAAAGGAGGAATTGATAATAATAGAAATAAAAATACGCGTTTAGAAGACCAGCGTATGGAAAACTACAGTTTAGGTGGCGATCATCTTTTTGGAAAGTTAGAGTTTGATTGGATGGCGTCTTACGCAAGTGCCTCTGAAGAACGATTAAATGAACGTTATATTGAATATGAATTAAAAGAAAATAATGAAGGCGACCCTATTCCTTTTAATACCGATTTTTCAAATGAAAAGTTCCCGTTAATTACACCATTGAATAGTAGCGATGTTGCTTTAAGTAATTTTAGTTTAAAAGAAATTACAGAAGAGAACCAATTTACAGAAGAAAAAGATTTTAACTTTTTTGCTAATTTTAAATTGCAAGTAGACTTTTTTAATAAAGGAAATGGATTTGTGAAATTTGGAGGGCGTATAAAAGTGAAAGATAAAGAACGCATTAATAGTTTCTTAGAGTTTGAATCTACGGATAGTAGTTTCGACGACTTAAGTGCTATACCATTAGTAGACCAAACAGATACTAACTTTTTAGCAGGAAGAAAATACGCAGCAGGGATGTTTGTAGATCCTGCTTTTTTAGGAAAATTAGACCTAAATAATATATTGTTATTCGATGTTTCTGATGTACCTAGTGAATACGTTAGAGCAAATTATGAAGTAAGAGAAGATGTTTATGCAGGTTATGCAATGGCAAATCAGAAATTGTCTGATAAATTGGATGTATTAGTTGGTGTAAGAGTAGAACATACTAAAACGGAAGCAACTGGTAACCAAATTGAAGATGAAGAAAATGTTCTGGGGAAAATAACTGAAGACAAAAATTATGTGCATGTTTTGCCTGGGATTCATTTTAAGTATCATGTTAATGATAATACCGTATTACGTTTTGCCTGGACAAATACATTAGCAAGACCCAATTATCAAGATGTGGTGCCTAGTGTAGATCTTGTTGCAGATGATAAAGAAATATTCTTAGGGAATCCCGAATTAAGTGCGACGACATCTATGAATTTTGATTTGATGGCAGAATATTATTTTAGTAATGTAGGTATTGTTTCTGGAGGGGTATTTCAAAAAAGTATTAAAGATTTTATATATACATTCCAATTTGAAGATACTGCTACAGGTTTTGATACATTCCAACCACAAAATGGAGAAGGTGCTAATATTTTTGGAGCAGAAATAGGATTTCAACGTCAATTAGATTTCTTACCAGGGTTTGCGAAAAACTTTAGTTTCATGTTAAATTACACATATTTAACATCCAATACAGACGGGATTAGGAACTCTGATGGAGAAGAAAGAGATGATGTTGATTTACCAGGTACGGCACCGAATATGTTTAATGGCTCTTTAGCATATTCTAGTAAAAATTTCAATTTGCGTTTATCTGCAAATTACTCTGATGCTTATATAGATGAAATTGGAGGAAGTGCTTTTGAAGATAGATATTATGATGAGCAATTTTTGTTAGATTTTAATGCATCCTATGCTATAAATAACGAATTAACATGCTATTTCGATTTAAACAACATTACCGATCAGCCTTTACGTTATTTCCAAGGAATTAAAAATAGAACTATGCAAGTTGAATATTATGGAAGACGTATTACGTTTGGTTTAAAATATGACTTATTTAAAACAAAATAAAAAATGAAAAATCTTAAAATAAACATCATTTTTATTTGCTTTGTTGCTTTAATGGCATGCACTGCAAAATTACCTATAATTGCAGCCCATGTTGTTACAGAAACAACTTTACACGATACAGATGATCCTGCGATATGGGTTAATCCCAAAGATGCTTCAAAAAGTATCGTTTTTGGTACCGATAAAAATACAGAGGGAGCTATTTATGCCTTTGATCTAGAAGGTAAAATTATTGAAAACAAAACTATTAGGGGTTTAAAACGACCTAATAATGTCGACTTAGAATATGGTTTTCAGCTTAATGATTCTACTAAAGTTGATGTTATTGCATTTACCGAAAGAGAGCGTCAGCAAATACGTTTATTTTCTGTTCCAGATATGAAAGCATTAGACAATGGCGGTTTTCCTGTTTTTATAGATGCAAAAGAACCTGAAACAAATTTACCAATGGGGATAGCACTTTATAAATCACCAAAAACAAATAAATTATACGCTATTGTAGGTAGAAAAACAGGACCAAAACAGGGCTATTTATATCAATATCATTTAACTTCAGATAGTTTAGGTGTCCATTCTAGATTGGTTAGGAAGTTTGGAGAATTTAGTGGTAAAAAAGAAATAGAAGCGATTGCAATTGATGACGAAGCAGGCATTGTGTATTATTCTGATGAGAAGCATTGTATTCGCAAATATTATGCAGAACCAATAAAAGGAAATGAAGAGATTTCCTGTTTTGGTAGCGCGTATTTTAAAGAAGATATTGAAGGTATTGCTATTGCTAAATATCAAGATAAAGGATTTTTAATTGTATCAAACCAACAAGTGCATACATTTAATGTTTTCGATTTAAAAACAAATGCATTTATTAAAGAAATTAATTTAGGAACTATAGAAACAGATGGCTGTGAGGTTACAACCGCTGCATTGGGCGATAAATTCCCTAATGGATTATTTGTATCTATGAATGATAAAAAGAATTTCTTTTTTCACGATTTAAAAAAACTTAAACTATTAGAATAAACCAACCATTAGTTTAAAGATGAAGCCCTTTCTGGAAACAGGAAGGGTTTTTTATTGGTATGAACTGTAGTTTTAAATGGTGTTTGGTATGCGTTTCTAAGAAACGAAGCGTTTTGGTTTTTGGTAGGATTCCAAATATAAAATGTTTAAAAAAAAAGCATTTAAAGTAGTAACTAAAATTTCGTTAGGTAGTTTCCTCATTTTGGGTGCTTTTACTTTCCCTCTCGGATATAGCACAATAAGAATAAAATACTTCTCTTTACATTAAAACCTTTTTTTAGATTATTTGGGTTAGATCGCCTTAAAGACTTGCAAACCGCGTTTATTACTTTTAACGCATGGTCTAATTGTTAATTCACATTAACTTTAGAAGCTGTAGCGTTGCTTTTATCTTTAAAAGGAATGTTTTGCTCTATTTGAGATAAAGATCGTTTAGAATGGCTGTTTTTTTTGTTGAGCATTGTTTAAATAAATTATACAGAATAAGAATAAATCCTTAACTTGTAGGTGTTGCACTTGCAATATGTAAATTGTCTCACTTAAAATTATATGGTTATGCTACCTTTTAGATCTGAAATAAGAAACTCGCCGAGCCAGCAAACTATCAAAATTTTTTTGACGGATGCATCTTTAGATAACAAGATTAAAACACATTTAGAGCATTTTAACGAAATAGAACTTGTAGAAATCAGGCAAAGTATTGGACAGAACCGAGCGGATGAAAATATTACTGTTTTTTTAAAAGACGATGTAGATATTAATAAAATGAAAGCTTCTATCGATTCTAGTTTGTGGTGGTATTTTGAAGAGAAGTAATATGCCGTTAGTTTGTTTTTAGCTTTTTTCCTAAATAAACCGTTCAAATAAAAGAATGTGTTGCTTAGTTTAAAAACAAAGCATTGCCAGACTTAATATTTTTAGATATAACAGTTAAATGGTGGTTGTGGTTTTTATATTATTAACATCAAGCAAAAATTTTTATGACTCCTTATAATAAATATACTATAAGAGGTTTTAAATCCTATCCAATTTTTTAGACCAAACCGAAAGGAATATGCTTATTCGTCAGACTGCGCAAAAACCTATTTTGAATTAAAGCATATTCGGAGGGGTGTCTGAGAAAAAAATCAAATATGAGATTCTCAGAGCTATGAATATAGTTAATGCGCAGACTCCCGTTGGTAATTAATTAAGAAACTGTTTAAATTTTATCCCTTAGTTTATTTTGTGGTCTTAAGCCCGCATTCTACTCTGCAGCAAAATTTATTTAAATAGTGATGCTATTCGTATTTACTTTGCCTTGACTGAGAACTTAGTCCACCGAAACTAATTCCCAAAACAAACTTAAACAGTCTCTAAGTTTTTGGATTATTAATTTTATTTTTCACCTGTGGTGTAAATTTCGCGAATTAAGTTAATGACTTCATTAACAGTGTTTTGTTTATTTATTAAGTATTAGTACTTAATTCTATGTTAAAAAAAATATTGAATTAATCACTTTTATGCATTTATAAATTTTGGAACCTTAAATTAATTTTTTGATAAATAGCATCTGCCAAAGTTGTTAATATACTATAATTTGTAAAGATTAGCTTAACTCTATTAGTGCTTTTTGTCTGGTTTTTAGTTACGGCTAATCCAGGCGGTTGTTTTTTGTGAGAAAAATAAGTATTTTTACGTAGTTTCAATTTACAATACTTAACTCCAAATCTTAAAAACATGAAGTCTAAAATTACGATTACCCTTTTTATGATTATACTATTGACGATTAATAATGCAACGGCACAAACTCAAAATTTTGGTTCGATTAATTATAATAAAGCCATTAATATTTCAGGTAAGCAAAGGATGCTATCTCAAAAAATGTCGAAAGCATATTTATTAATATCAAAAGGTGTTAACAATGAAAAAATTAAAAAAGAACTTAATTCAAGCAAATTTATTTTTGACAAGCAATTAGAGATTTTAAATGAAAATGCCAAAAGTTCATCTACAAAATTGTACATAAAAAAAGTATATGGTTTTTGGAATGAATTTAAACGCATAATAAATAAAACAGCAAGTCTTGATAATTCTTTGCGTATTATGCAATTAAATACAGAACTCTTAGATGCTTGCCATAAAGTAGTGCAGAGTATAGAAGCGACTTCTAATTACGATAATAAGTTTTTTGAAAATAATGATCAGGAATTAATTAAAACAATTAATGTTTCTGGAAAGCAGAGAATGCTGTCTCAAAGGTTATGCTTATACTTTGCTGCTATAAAAATATTTCCAAAAAATAAAGCAGAATATCGACCTATACTAGATAGTGTTTTTGATGAGTTTTCCGATGTAATAGGTCGCTTATTAATAAGTACTTATAATGATACAGAAACTGAGGAAGAAATTGGTCTCGTTATGGCAGTTTGGGAGCAATATCAATCTAGTAAAAGAAAGTTTTTAGATGGCGATTTTGAGCTAATAGATGTTTATAATGTAACAAACGACCTAACAAAAAGCTTTAATAAAATAACAGGCTTGTATGAATTGCTATCGGAAGGTCAAAAATAAATTGACGTTTTTAAGATAAATTCAATGTGTAAAATATAATATAATTAAAAACCTCGTGTATTCACGAGGTTTTTAATTATATAGTATAAGAATAACTTCTTAAGTTCTGAGTATTTAATTAATAAATAATCCTTTACTTATTAATTCAGCAGGAATTGCAAACCCTAATCCTTCGATGCCAACACCAGATAATTTAGCGTTTATAACACCAATTAATCCCCCTTGTTTGTTAATCATCGGTCCGCCACTATTTCCTCCATTAACTCCAGCATCAGTTTGAATTAACTTAACACCTTCGTTTTCTCTGTCTCCAGAAATAATACCTTTATTTAAAGTTTGACCTAATTCAACTGTAGTAGGCGTACCAATAATAAAAATATCATCACCAGTTTTATAATTTTTTGTAGTAGGTAAAGCAAAATGACTTGAAAAAGTGGCATCTACTTTTAATAATGCTAGATCTAAGTTCTCACTCTGTCTTATTAATTTAGCTTTATACTCCTTATTATCTTTTGTAATAACAGTTATATCTTCCTTATAATTAGCTACAACATGGAAATTAGTTATGATGTAACCATCTGTACTTATTTTAAATCCACTTCCATGACCTTCGCCTACCTTTATTGTAACTGTACCATCTAATGCAGAGTCTACATCGTTAATCGCTTTTCCTTTAGAAAGGGTGATGTTAGGTAGTGTTTTTTGCGTTGCGACATTGTCTTTCTCTAAATGTTTTTTAACTTTTTCATTATTAATAAAAGTTAAGAAAGATGAAGCAACAGCATCTTCTACAGCTAAAAGTGATGTATTTTTTTTGTTGTAATCTATAGAAAACTGTCCAGATGTGGTTTTGTAGCTTTTAGTATAAACACTTTGTCCGTATACATCTTGAAAATCCCAAGAAATATTTACTTCTGCTTGTAAGAAGCTCATATAGCGTTTAGCAGCTCTTTGATAAACATATTGAATGTCTAACTCACTAATTTTAGCACTTAAGTATGCCGAATTTGTTTTGTTCTTAAAAATAGTCTTAGTAGAATCTGTGTACTTATATTTTAATAATATATCATTTAATGACGACGTGAATATAGAGTTGTCAAATTCAATCTTATCTACATTAGAGTCAATGTCTTTAAATTTTTTCGTATTATTCTTTTTAAGAGAACGGTGTCTGATTTTTCTAATTTTTAAAGCTTTTTCATCAAGATGAAACTCTGTATTTTTTACAAAAAGGTATTTTTGATCTTCAGTTTTGATTGCGATAGGAATTAACTTTTCTTCAGCTGTAACATCTTTTTTATAGTTATAACTTTTAGGACCAAAATCCATAAATGGAGGATAGAATAAAATTCCAAAAGGAACCCATGATAAGATGTGTAATGGTGATTTTAGGTTTTGATAGTGAACCACGTATTGATCTTTATATCCTTTTGTTTCAATTTTTAATTGCTTAACCTTACGGTCTCTTGATAATTTAGATTTTACGCTTCTTCCAGAACCTTGTTTTACACCATTTACATAAACTACAGATTCATCATTTTGGGTTTTTACATTAACATTTTTTTGAATTTTACCATTAAGGGTTGATGCACAACTATTCACCAGCACCATAATAGATAATAAAAATAAGATTTTTTTCATTTGAGTTAGAGGTTTAAATTTGTAAGAAGCAATATTAATAAAAAGAACTGTTTTTTTAGGCGATATTATATATTAGTTTACTTATTTACTTGGCAGACGCTCAAAAGCTATTTTGTAACTTGCTTCTTATTTCTAATTAAGTTAAATTCTGACTAATTCAATTCGGTAATTAACAAGAGAACCATGGAGCAAATACGCATATGTGCACCGTAACAAATCTGACAATTTTATTTTTGGAATGTATCTAAACCATGAAGAATTTGTTCCTAATCCTGCTGATGATAAAAAAACAACTAAATATGTAATATGGAAAGCTAAATTGTTTTAATAGAACAACAAGATAGAAGTAAGAATTCTGACCCAACTAGGTTGATTGAAGGATGGGATAATTATTTTTGGATGGAGCTAGAAAAATAATTTATAGCAAATACATTGCTTTTATAATATATAACCCCCTAATTAATACTGTTAATTAGGGGGTGTATTTTATTTCATAATAATGCTAATAGCCAATGTATGCTTAGTGTGGTAGTAAATGCAGTGCATTTCGAACCTGCACAAGTAAAAGCTTTAACCGATCTCTAGTTTGTTGGGATAAAAATAAGGAAAAAGCTTTTACGTAGCTGAAAACCAGTCCACATTTCGGCTCTCTAACGATTAGAGTTATGTATGTAAACACCTAGCCTCAGATTACCCAGCTAACCCATGACACATATCAAAATAAGCAGTAGTGTGAGTTGTATCAGATTACAAGAAGTTTTAACAAGTTGCTTATGTCAATTTTAAGATTTAGTTGTGTAAAACTATCTGGTTTTAGGATTTATTCATACAACATATAACATATTTATAAATATTTTTGTGCAAAAATAAAGAGTGAAACACGGAATAAAATCACAAACCAGCATTATAGAGTCCTTATAATTAAATCTTAATTCTATTTATTTTTCTATTATAGAGAAATCTGCAAAAAATAGATCTTCATCTCTTAGGTCTTTAGCTGTTTTTAGACTTCTATAAATCCCCCATTTTGGTCTTATAAATGAGGCTCCATTTTGCCATAATATCAAATTTTCACTTTTGAAATTTAAAATGTTTTTCTCTGTTTTTATATCTATAATATCAATTTTATAAGAACCTTTAGTATCATAAGTTACAGTTTCAGTAACTTTCACCCATTTTCCCCGAAACAAGTCAAGGTCTACTTTTTTAAGTATCACTCCTTTTTCAGGACCATTAGAATATCTGAGTTCTAATTGATCAGGGTTTCCTTTTCTTGGAGTAAGTGTTATAATAGGTTTTGATTTTGGTTGTTCATCTACTGATTTCAATTGATGAATATGTGTGAAGTTTTTAGATGGTTTGAAGTTTGTATCTAATTTAAATTTCCAAATATACTCTACCGTTTCTCCTTTAGTACCTTTCAAACTGTCGGGAGATGCTCTATAGGTTTTAATTTCGTTACGCTGTCTATCAAATTTTTTGCAACGATCATTATCCTCATTTAGATGAATAGAGAATTTAAAAACATATTTGTTTAATTCATTATCAAATATTTCTGTGATATGAGGATCTTTAGCATTAGAATGATTGTCGCAATCTCCTTTTTTTATTCCTGGAGACTCTAATGCTCTTCCACGGTCTGGATCCAATATGGAATTAATTAAGATTCCTGCTTTTCCCGACCCATCTGCCTCCAATATAGTTTGTGATTGAAGTACACTTCCTGAAAAAAGAATAAACAGTTTAATAATAGTTAATTTCATATAATTTAGGACTTATTTAGTTGTTTTTGTAATGTGGGGTAATGTGTTTGTGTATTAACTTAAATCTGATTCTTGAGAATCACATTGTTACCTGCTTGCTTTAATCCTTCAGTTGTTTCAATCTGTCAATTGCATTTTGATTTTCTGGATTTAGTTTCAAAGACTTTTTGTAATTCAAAATAGCGTTTTGGTAATCCTTATTGTAAAAATATGCTTCAGCTAAACTGTCATATAAATTTGCTGATTTTGGATAAAGATGTAAAGCCAACAAAAAGACATTAACTCCTTGTTTTATCTTGTTTTTATTAAAAGACAATCGTAATCCTAAAGTGTTCAACATTCCTTCTTGAAGTTCAAGATTTGGGTATTCAGCAATAGTTCTTTTATATAAAAGGATTAAATCTTGATAGTCTTGTTTATATGCTAAATCATTGAAATCTTTATAGGAAAATTCCTTTTCAACAGCTTTTTTTGTTTGTTTTGAAATCAAACTTTCTGAAAAACCATTTTCAACAGATTTATTTTCAATGAAATCATTCGCCTTTTTTTTATTTTTTAGTGTTGCATTTAAAAACTGCAAAATATGAAGGCAAAGCAAATTGTAGGAAGCCATTATTTTTTCATCACTTTTATCTTGCCTTTTATCTCTGTTGGCAAACAAGACTCCAAACGAACTGAAATAGGAATGTGTGAGGTCGTGAAACCTATATCTGTAAACATTGCTATATTTTAAAGAGTCATATAATTGGAATTTATAATTTAATTCGGCAGGAATTTTATCGTTTCTCAAAACTTCTTTTGGAATCTCTTTTTGAGAGAAGTGGATGTAAGGAATTGTAAAGTTATCTAAATTAAAATATGGTGACTGTTCCAAAACAGGATAATTATACCTTTCTGCTCCATCCAAACTTACAATTGCATTTATATTCTTGTTTTTCATTACCGTGATAGCGTTCGATAATCCACCAAAACTAAATCCCATTAATGCCACTTTTTCCGTATCAATATTCTTGTAGTTGTAAATTTCTTTAAGAAGGAACTCAACATCTCTTGATTGCGTTTCCATATCTTTTGTGGTTGCTCCTTCTAACCAACGTGTGTCTGTTCCTTTTGAAGGGCTTGATATCACTACAAATCCGTTACTGGCTAAATATTCACATAATGCAAAATTCTCAATTGAAGAGGCTTGATAACTTGATGCATAAACTACGATTGGAAAATTTCCGCTTAACAATGTTGGATTAGAATAGGCATTTACTTTTTCAGAAAGATGAGCCTTGTTTTGTGCTGTGTTCGGTAAATAATGAAACCAATCCAATAAAAAATAGTTTGGCAAATCTTTCCATTCTTCTTCTTCTTTTAAAATCTCTAAATAATTTAAAACGGTTAGCTGTTCGGAATTATTATCTTCAATTGTCGCAGGATACCAAATACTAATTGGAACTGGCCTCTCGATAAGTTGGTTGTTAAACTCATTATGAATTCGGTAGGTTCTCGTGCTATCTTTGATTGTATAATGTTTGAAACCTACTTTGTATTTTCCAGCTTTAAGGTTTATATCTTTTATAGATGTCTGCCCATAAACTATTGTTGATAGTAAAATACTTGTAATGAATATATTTAACCGCATTATTTTTGAATTAGTGTCCATAATAAAGATGCCCTATTTTGATGATTGTTACAGGTCTAATGTTCGTTAAGGGACATGGTTTGCCAACGTCTAGTATAAGAAATGTAGCGGATTTACGCACAAACTTTTCGGTTTACTATTCGCCTTCAATTTACAGAACTCGCTTCGAATTAAGCACTTAAACCGCTATTTTTTTTATATACAGTGTGGCTGTTGCACAAGTCAAAAAATATTGCAAAACACTTGTTTCTTGCATTTAAACAAACATAACAGACTGGTTTTTAGCTATATTTTATTGATTGTTATTGAAAAAAACAAGGTTTATTCAAAATCATGAGTTGTGCAACGGTAACCGTTGTTACCTGCCGTATTTTTTCCATATTTTCTTGAATTTTTTTTCAGATGTCAGTAATAGTATAACTCCATTTATCGCTCTCGAACCATAAATACTTGCTGATTGTTCTTTTGTCAAATATTTAATGGTGTTAGTTTCTACTAGTAATAATTCTTTCAATAATTCCCTGTCTGCTAAAGGATATCCGTTGACAACAATTAAAGGCTCTGGATTATCATACCTGATTGTAACTTTAGCGTGTTGATTAGAATCAGATATTTTTATTTCTTTCGAGTTATTCTCTGTTTTTTCAGGATTGTAATTCAATACTTTAAAAACTAAAGAATCTACATATTTATAAAGCTTTTGTTCCGACAGTTTGTCAAAATTCATAAGTTTGAGTTCTGGCTCATCTTTTTTATTCAATTCAATAATTCGGAATTTGTTAGTTAGATTTCCATTTTGGTAATATTCAATGATTTGTCCGAAATCTCTTTTTCTTAATTTAATTTTTTCTTTTCCAACAATTCCACTTATTCGAGGTGGTTCAGTACAAATGTTTACTTCGTTTGTCGTAAATTCTCTTTTTTCAATCCACCATTTTGTTTGATAACAATTTTTGATATTTCTATAAAATTTAATTGTGTCGGTTTTAAAAAATATTTCGCTATTGGTTCTCCATATTCCATTCAATTCCTTTTTCTTAATTTGAGAGAAAGAGAAGTTGGTTAATAATAAAAAGCTTATTGTTAAAGCAGTAATTTTCATTTGTGGTTATATGGTAGGTAACGGTTGGTGTAAGGAAAGTACGAGTTTAAGAACGGCGATTTTCCGCAGGAAAATCGGAAGTTCGCAAACAAAGGACAGGCCTTACGATTAAGCATTAAAAATAGTATTTTTTTTACACATTGTGGCTGTTGCACAACTACTTTTTTTGATTGAATTAGGTTATTTCTGAGAACTTTAAAAATAATGAACATTGATAATCAGTATCTTAATAATTGTTTGGAAATTAAAACACATGATTTCCTAAAAATTTTGAGTTGTGCAACAGTCACCATTGTTGTAGTGCGTTTTTAGTATTTAAATTTCGATTTAATTCTTTTCCAAAAAGTTGGTTTTTCCTTTTTAGCGTTATCTTTTGTCAAGCCAAAAGTTATTGAACTTACGTGTCCGTCTTCATAATATTCAACTTGGTCAGCTTCTTCGGCTCCAGCATCCAAAAAGGCTTGTGTCAGGATTTCAGATTGTTCTCTTAACCCTTCCCATACAGGTGAGTCAAATACTTTGTTTTTTGCATCTCTATGCTCAAATTCGAAATCTTTGATTAGAGTCAAAATTGTCTGCATTGGTGAGATTCCAATAAGTTTTAAATCCGAAATCAACCTGTCAAAATCGATATTCTCTTTAGTACGTTTAAGTTTACTTACCAATTCATTTTTTAAGTAGTTTTTAGCAACTTCTTCGGCTTTTTCCCTTGCTTTTTCTCCACCAATAAATCGTTCATCATATTCATTCGAACTGTCAATTTGATTTTCATTGTCAAGCATATCATAAACACACCACCACCAATAATCTTCGTCCATCCATTCAGCTCGCAACATTAAACCTGACCATTTTGCTGTGCAATCATCATTCAAATCGCCATTCCATATTATTGGTTGGTCAAAATCTCTATTTTTTTCTATCGTTTTCATTGATTGGTCAAATGCACTACAACGTTTATGTATAAGAATAGTGCGGTTTTGTGTGCGAGGATTTTCCGAAGGAAAATCAGATGTAACAAAAATGCACGACACTTTGATTAAGCACTAAACCAAGCATTATTTTTATACGGTGTGGCTGTTGCACAAGTCAAAAAATATTGCAAAACACTTGTTTCTTGCATTTAAACAAACATAACAGGCTGGTTTTTAGCTGTATTTTATTGATTATTATTGAAAAAACCATAGGTTTATTCAAAATCATGAGTTGTGCAACAGTCACCGGTGTTACCCAACGTTTTTTATTTATTAAAAATCACCTGACCAATCAGGATATGCTATATGTCCCCAAAACATTCCGCTTTCAACATTCAGAATATAAGTCAGATATTGTTCTTCTTTTGAAATATTCGCAATGAAGGTCAAATCCGTTTTAGGTATTTCAACATATTTTTCCGACATATTTTGCTCAAATGTTTCTATCGAATCGTTGTCTGGAAAGAACGGTAAAATTTTATCTGTATCCTCTTCAATATATTCCGCTGCGCTTGAGTAAGAATGGAAGTCCATTTTTGAAATGAAGTCAGAAGCATCTTCTTTGGTAAATTGTAAATGAACCCAAACATCACCTTCCAAACTGTCTCCGCAATTTATAATTCCCACATTATTTGGAAATTTTATTCCACTTGTTTTTTCAAAAAACTCAAAATCACAACTTCCTTTTGTCGGTTTTCCATTGCAGCTAATTAATAAAATTAATAAAGAAAAAAGTGTAATTCTCATTGTGGTTTCAAATGTTGGGTAACAATTGTATAACTACAATAAATAGTGATTCTATTGTGGTTATATCGTTTATACATGCAATGTATTACTTTTTAATAAAGTATCCAATGGACTTATAATGGTCTTATTGTTAATTTCAATAGTTTTGGTATAAATTTCTGTCGTTTTTGGCGAACTATGTCCTAGCATATTCTGTAAATGACGAATATTTATGTTGTTTTCAATACAATGCAATGTGTAGCAAACCAATGGCGCAATGTATGTACTGTTGCCCATGGGTTCAAATTAGTATCGTTCACGACTTTTCTATATATGGCTCTTATGCTAGTGGTACTGTATTTACATCTTGTTTGTCCTTCAAATAGCCCAATAGCACGGATTTTTAATCCGTGATTCATTATCTTAAACATAACCCATTATATGAAGCTTTCACCTCACTACAAAAGCCTTCTTTTATTTATTTACGGGCACGGAAAACATTTCCGCGCTAGCGGGTTTCGTTGCGTGTTTCAGCACCTAATTTAGTAAATATAAACCGAATAGAAAATCCACGAATACTAGCAATTACTTGTAGGATACGGTGTTGATCACCTGCTTTTATTTGTAGATATTTTCAATATTCAACTCTTCGGTTACCATTTCTTGCAGAGTTTTCAATTCCTTATTGTAATTTATATTTTCTTCTTCTTTCTTTTTTAATTCTGATAAAACGTCAAATACAAAATTTTCCTCTCCATACTCATTCCAATCTTTTTGGAAACTCCTATTCCTGTGGTTACCGAATTTGAGTTCCATTTTATGTCTGTTCCATTTTGATTCCATATCAATACTATAGTCAATCAGAATTTTATTATTCCTAATGTTTTTTATTTGAAAAACTCCCATTGGAATTTCCATTTGTTTATACTCTTCTTTGAGTTCTTTTTTTGTTTTCATATTATATAAATAATTGTAATCTAGCAAGACTGCAAGAACTTGTTTAAGTGGTTATTTATAAGATAATTACGCGATTTTTTTATTAAATGCAATATATTCTGGTTTCAACTTAGACATGTTGCAATTTTCATTTTATATAAATACAGATCATAACTCCCTACCGTCAAAATCAATATCAAGTAGTTTTTGAGGATGAATTTCTAATCCCTTGGCTAGTTCGAATAAGGTAGTTAATTGAAGACTAACTAAACCTTTTTCTATTTTACTGATTTGACTATGATCAACATCACATAATTGAGCTAATTCTCTATAGCTAATACCTTTGTCACTTCTAATTTTATGTAATTTTTTTCCAAACAATAGGAGTAAACTTTTCTTAGCTTCAATTTCCATATTCATATTAATTTTAAGAAATATCTATGAATTTGATATAAAAAATGTAGTACTATAATACTACAGATAGAATATTTATGTATATTTGTAGCTTAATACATATGTTTTCAATTCTTCAAATAAAAATATTGAAGCAATTGCTTTGCCCTCAAAATTAAGTTTACCTACCACGCAATAAGCGTAATTAACCTTAAAATTTTATTTATGACAGAAACAGAAACCAAAGAATTACCGTACGATTATTTACTGCCTCGTTATATTAATATAGCCTTAATAACTTCGTTAATCGAAGAATCCCACTTAACCAGCGCCGTTAAAGAGCATTGTAAAATGGGATTAAAGATTATTGCTCTTATCTGTGCTGATTTTGCTTATAAGACAGAGCGTACTCCTTTAATAGGTAAAGAATTCGATGCCTTTTTTAAATTATTTCCTCAAGCCTATTTTAACAATCGGGAATTAATCTCTACAGATCTGATTATTAAAAGCATCCAATTATGCATTAGTACAGAAGATCTGGTACATATAAATTGTGAGTAATATGAGCTCCAAAGAAGATAGAAATGAATTAACGCTGGAAGATTACAAGAATCTTTTTGAGGGCTTGTATCCGCAACTTTGTGAGTTAGCATGTAAATACCTCAATGATTTAGAATCCTCAAAAGATCTCGTTGAAGAAGTATTTGTTAACGTATGGGAAGATGGAATTGTTTTTGAAAATGAAAACCATACCACAAGTTATTTTTATAAGGCTGTGAAGAATGCATGTCTTAATTTTCTAAAAAATAAAACCCAAACATTCAAATGACTGGTTTGGCTTTTTATTTTTGGAATTTAATTCCGCGAAAACAGGAATTTTGAATCTTTAGATAAAAATAAGCGAGATACCATTATTTTGGCTTGCATAAGTAAAGACTATATTTGTAGAGGACAAAGGTAAATCCTTTAGTTTGTCTATCGGATTAATGTCACCATAAGCTTTAATCATTATCAGAAATGTGGTATTAGAGGTGCTAGGAATCTATTGGTTACTGGATATTAACTTTCCAATACCTTCTCATGCTTCAGAATTTATTGAAATGACGCTAATAGATAATTTAACTTATTAAAAATCTAAGTTGTTTTTTATAATGTAATCGTTAATCGTTTCTGACCATTCTTTGTTTGCAAAATGGAATTTAAGACCACTTTCTTTTTTTCCAAACCAAGCAAATGTTTTTTCTTCAACTATTTTGTTATTGGAATAACTGTCATAGTAACTGAACCTTATTTTAATCAAGGCTTCAGAAAATATAGTATCAATTTCTTTAATGCTGAATTTTTCTTGACTGTAAAGTATTAGACGTCTATTTTTATTTATAGGAACCTCCAAATTTTCATGTTCAGAATTTTTAAGAATCATATGTCCGATTGTTTTTTTATTTCTCCCAAACACAATTATACCTGAGACCTTTAGATTTTTAGCCGCTCTTTTTCCATCATTTCGGCAATCATATAATAGTCTGTAGTGATTAGGGTTATTATATATTGAATAACTTATGGTTATATTTACATTAGGCTTTTCTGATTCAAATCTTTTCTTTTCAATTTCTAATTGTTCTTTTACCTTTTTTTCAAATAATTCTGTTTGCTTCAGAGTATTATTCAATGTTTTAATTTGAGTCTTTATGTCGTGTTCAACATTACTTAGAGTTTTATTTTGTTTACTAATGCTGTTACTAAGAGTTAATGTCTTTTCTAGGCTTTCGTTTAAATTGTAAATTATAGAATCTGCTTTTGTTTTGATGTTTTTAGTATTATCTAAGGTAATGTCAATTTTTTCTACTTTTTTGATTTCCTCTTTTTCTTTTAAAGCTTCAGACTTTATTGAAAAATATAAACCAGACAAAATTAAAATACCACCGACAAGCACAAGAAAATACTTGTCATATTTGTCGTTAGTTAAATCTAATATATAAGATAGTATAGCAAGTATTGCTGCAATTACCAATGTAATTATGATATATTTCATGATTTAGATTTATTGTTAAAAGAAGAAGAATTTAAATATAAGAATAATTTCACTTTTTAGTAAATATTTTTTGCAATAGTGATTGATACTGCATCCTTTTTTGAGGTACTAGAAAAAGATATAGCGTAAAGCGCGGTTTGTTTTTGCTTTTTCTGTTAAAACAAAATAGCTCTAATTAACCAAGTTCTAGCTAAGTTGTTTTATAAGAATTTAAAAATCAGTTAACTAATTATACGATTTATCTTGTCGTCGGCAGAAATGACAGAAAAACAAAAACCCTCACATGTCTGTAAGGGTGTAAGTATTTTTAAGCGATTAAACGCTATAATGTCCTAAATCTAGTATCTGTAATGCTCTGGCTTATAAGGGCCATCAACAGTTACACCAATATAACTTGCTTGATCTTCACGAAGTTCTGTTAACTCCACTCCAATTTTTGCTAAGTGTAATTTTGCTACTTTCTCGTCTAAAGATTTAGGTAGCATATAAACATCATTTTTATAAGCATCAGCGTTAGTCCAAAGTTCGATCTGCGCCAAAGTTTGGTTTGTAAACGAGTTACTCATTACAAAACTTGGGTGTCCTGTTGCACAACCTAAGTTTACTAAACGACCTTCGGCAAGAATAATAACATCTTTCCCGTTTATAGTATATTTATCTACTTGAGGTTTAATGGTGTTTTTTGTATGTCCGTGGTTTTTATTTAACCAAGCCATATCAATTTCGTTATCAAAATGTCCAATATTACAAACAATAGCCTTGTCTTTTAAAGCTTCAAAATGTCTACCTTGAATAATATCTTTATTTCCTGTTGTTGTAATAACGATATCTGTATTACCAATTACAGTTTCTAGTTTTTTAACTTCAAAACCATCCATAGCAGCTTGTAACGCACAAATAGGATCGATTTCTGTAACCGTTACAATACCTCCAGCCCCTTTAAAAGAAGCGGCAGTACCTTTACCAACATCGCCATAACCACAAACGGTTACACGTTTTCCAGCAAGCATAATATCGGTAGCACGACGAATCGCATCTACCGCAGATTCTTTACAACCGTATTTATTATCGAATTTCGATTTTGTAACCGAGTCGTTAACATTAATAGCAGGCATTGGTAACGTACCATTTTTTACACGCTCGTAAAGTCTGTGAACACCCGTTGTAGTTTCTTCAGATAAACCATTAATACCTTCAGCTAACTCAGGATATTTATCTAAAACCATATTAGTTAAATCACCACCATCATCAAGTATCATATTAAGTGGTTTTCTATCTTCACCAAAGAAAAGTGTTTGCTCAATACACCAATCGAATTCCTCTTCTGTCATGTCCTTCCAGGCGTAAACTGCCGTTCCAGCATCAGCAATTGCAGCAGCAGCTTGATCTTGAGTAGAAAATATGTTACAAGAACTCCAGGTAACTTCTGCACCTAAAGCCTGTAAAGTTTCAATTAAAACCGCCGTTTGGATTGTCATGTGTAAACATCCAGCAATTCTAGCACCCTTAAGAGGTTGTGAATTTTTGTATTCTTCACGTAAACTCATAAGTCCTGGCATTTCAGCTTCGGCTAATTCTATTTCTTTTCGTCCCCAAGCGGCAAGTGAAATATCTTTTACTTTGCTAGCTACGTAAGGAATTGTTTTTGTACTCATATCTATATTTCTTTTTTGTTTTTAACCCTAACAAGATTGTGATTACCACTTAAATAGTTAAATTCGCTTGTCAAAAAATACAATCCTAGATTTAGGAAGTGCAAAGATAACTAATAACTTTTAGAAAAGTAAATGCCACTTTATAAAAACATAAGTCCAAACTTACAAACTAATGTTAAGATTTGGAAGATTGATGAGTCTTACGATGATTTAATAAAATCTGTATGCTTAAAACCTAAAAGTTTAGAGCGTGTTTTAGATATGAAAAGTGAGATGCATCAACGTGGGTTTTTAAGTGTACGTTGTTTGTTATCTGAATTTGGATATCAAGATTCCGATTTGTTTTATGATGAAAACGGGAAACCACATTTAAAAGATGGAAAACAAATCTCTATTACACATTCGTTTAATTTTTCAGCAGTAATTATTAGTGATCTAATTGTTGGAATAGATGTTGAAAAACAACGTGATAAAATTACTATTATAGCCCATAAATTTATTGGTTATGAGCATGATTATTTAAATGAAGATGATGAAAACTATATAAAAAAACTAACTGCTATTTGGTGTGTAAAAGAATCGCTGTATAAACTATTTGCCACCCCAGGATTAAGTTTTAAAAAACACTGTTTAGTAATTCCGTTTTCTGTTAATGATCATGAAACCATTGCCTGGATAGATTATAAAACAAAAAAGCATTGTTACAATATTCGCTTTTTAACGTTTGAAGGATTTACCTGTGCTTACGCCATTTCTTAAATGAAGCCTATTTATAAAGACATATTAGCATCAACTCTTAAAGGAGAAAAACTACTTGCTGTTTTAATAGATCCAGATAAAATGACTCTGGATACAGTACCGAGTTTTATTGAAAAAGTAAATACATCTATAACAACTCATATTTTTGTTGGAGGAAGCACTGTTGATGAGAATGTTACCGATGTTTTGGTCGAAAAGATTAAGAAATATACAACCCTCCCCGTTGTTTTATTTCCTGGTGATGTGACTCAAATTACTAATAAAGCAGATGCCATTTTATTTCTATCTTTAATTTCTGGAAGTAACCCCGAGTATTTAATAGGTAAACATATAGCGTCCATTTCGAAACTAAAAGAGACAGATCTTGACGTTATTTCAACAGGCTATATTTTAATTGAAAGTGGAAAAAAAACGGCAGTAGAAAGAGTAACAGGCACAGAGCCGTTATCAAGAACTAATATTCAACATATTGTAGATACAGCAAAAGCAGGCGAATTACTTGGAATGAAATTGATGTATCTAGAAGCAGGAAGTGGCGCAAAGCTTTCAGTTTCAAAAGACATTATATTAAAAGTAAAAAAAGCATTAAATATTCCGTTAATTGTAGGTGGAGGCATTAGAAGTAAAGAACAGTTAGATAATGCATACAATGCTGGAGCCAATTTAGTAGTAATTGGTACGGCTTTTGAAGAAAATAATTCTTTTTTTGATGAACTAAATCCCCATGGGGCGTTGAGCATTTTCCCAAAGAAGGAAAAAATAAAGTGAAGATATAACAAATTATAGATTAAGTTTAATGCGAATATCAGTAGAATTAACCATGACGCCGTTGCAGGACGATTTCGAACCTGCCATTATTCATTTTATAAAAAAACTAAGAGCATCAAACCTTAAGGTTCTTGAAAATCCATTAAGCACGCAGGTTTATGGAGATTATGATGAGGTAATGAAACTACTTACCGTAGAGATTAAAGAAGCTTTCGAGCTTATTGAAAAAGGCTTACTATATATGAAGATTGTAAAATCGGATAGACACGATTATGAACCTCATTTTTGATTTTTTTTTCGAACAATATTCTAATTATGAAACGGTAGATGTACTATTAGAAATAATAGCCGTTATTTTCGGGTTTCTTTCTGTTTGGTATTCAAAACAAAATAAGATTTGGGTATTTCCAACAGGTATGATAAGTACCATAATATTTGTGTATTTATTATTCAAGTGGGAGCTCTTGGGGGATATGATGATAAATGGCTACTATTTTATAATGAGCGTTTATGGTTGGTATATTTGGACAAGAAAAGTAGATGAAACACATGTAACACCTATTTCAACAACAACAAGTAAAGAGAAAACAATTGGTGTATTTATATTTATAGGAACCTTATTGTTTGTGTTTTTGGTTTATAAAGCCTTTAATAAATGGACAAGTTGGGTCGCTTACATAGATACGCTTACAACAGCCATCTTTTTTGTTGGAATGTGGTTAATGGCAAGAAGAAAATTAGAAAATTGGATTTTTTGGATTATAGGTGATTTAATATCAATTCCACTATATTTTTATAAAGGGTTTACATTTACTAGTTTTCAATATTTAGGATTTACATTTATAGCAATATTTGGTTATTTAGCATGGAAGAAAAGTATAAACAGCAACCAGCAAACTGTATAAAAGTAGTTTTATTTGGACCAGAATCTACTGGTAAAACTACTTTGTCGAAACAGTTGGCACGTTACTACGACTCCGTTTGGGTGCCAGAATATGCACGGGAATATCTCCAGAATAAATGGAATAACGAACGTAAAACTTGTGAGCCTGATGATTTATTACCTATTGCAGAAGGGCAGATGAGACTTGAAAATAAATTGGCAAAAAAAACGGATACGATTTTAATTTGCGATACCGATTTATTAGAAACCAAAGTGTATTCTGAAGCCTATTACTTAGGTAGTTGTGATCCATTACTTGAAAAATATGCGTTAGAAAATACTTACGATTTGTATTTTTTAACTTATATTGACACGCCTTGGGAGGCCGATGATTTACGTGATAGACCTGAGGAGAGAAAAACGATGTTTGAAGTTTTTCAAAATGAATTAATAAAAAGCAAAAAACATTATGTATTGCTTAAAGGAGATAAAAAAGAACGTCTGGAAACAGCGGTTATACATATAGATAAATTATTAAAAAGATAATTGATGTTTACTGAAAAAGATATTCAACAGATACAAAATAAAGGCATTACTGAAGAACAAGTTAATGCTCAGGTAGCACGTATAAAGAATGGTATGTCCTATTCTAATTTAGTGGCAGCAGCAAATATAGGTAGCGGTATTGATAGTTATAATGAGGATGAAATAAAAGATTTTATCAAGTTATATGAGACAAAGCAAAATGATTTATCTACTTTAAAATTTGTGCCAGCATCTGGAGCGGCTACCAGAATGTTTAAGTTTTTATTTCTGTTTTTAAAAAATTTCAACCCTTCAAAAGAAAGTATTGAAAACTATGCTGAAACGTATAAGGATACATCGATTAAGACCTTTGTCTCTAATTTGGAGCAATTCCCGTTTTATAATCAAGTCGTATTAAAAGCTAAAGAAATGAATTCAAATTTCGATAATTTGTCGAAAGATGAAAAATATTTACAGTTTGTAAAATCCATGTTGGATGAAAATAACCTTAACTATAGTTTTTTTCCTAAAGGATTACTTCCTTTTCATAAATATGAAGATGCTGTGATAACGGCTTTTCAAGAACACTTATTTGAATCTACATTGTACGCATCATCAAATAATAAAGCAAACCTTCATTTTACCGTTTCAGAAAAACATCATGCTTATTTTATTGATGAGTTAAATCGTTTAAAACAAGATATAGAACAAAAAACGAATACGACGTTTAATGTGTCGTTTTCATACCAAAAAGAAGCAACAGAAACCGTTGCGTTAACTAAAGAAGGAACGGTTTTTAGAAATGAAGATGGCTCTATTTTATTCAGGCCAGCAGGACATGGTGCCTTATTAGAAAATTTAAACGACTTAAATAGTGATCTTGTTTTTATTAAAAATGTAGATAATATTGTGGTTTCTGATAAAAATAAAGAGGTGTCTGAATATAAAAAGTTACTCGCTGGCATTCTTTTAAATGTTCAAGAACAGGTTTATGCGTTTTTGTATAAGCTTGACGAAGAAGTTGTTTTGGAAGAAACACTCCTTAAAATAGCCTTGTTTTTATCTAATAAGATGAATGTGACTATAGATGCAGATTTTGAAGATTTTACATTAGAAGAAAAAAAGACCTACCTAAAGAAAAAACTAAACCGCCCAATTCGAGTATGTGGTATGGTTAAAAATGAAGGAGAACCTGGAGGAGGCCCATTTTGGGTAAAAGATGAAAGCGGAGAAATATCATTACAAATAGTAGAATTTGCTCAAATTAATATTCAAGACAAAGAGCAACAAGACATCGTAAAAAATGCTACTCATTTTAATCCAACAGACCTAGCTTGTGGTGTTAAAAATTATAAGGGAGACATGTTTAACCTTAAAGATTTCGTAGATCCTGAAGCTGCTTTTATAACCATAAAAACTCAAAATGGTATAGATATAAAAGCATTGGAGCTTCCTGGGTTATGGAATGGTAGTATGGCAGATTGGAATTCTATTTTTGTAGAGGTGCCTTTAGAGACTTTTAACCCTGTAAAAACGGTTAACGATTTACTTAAACCAGCACATCAAGTAGCGTATAATAATGTTTAATACAGATGCCTTATTACAAGAATTAAACTTTAAAGCTATTAGAAGCTCGGGTAGTGGCGGGCAACATGTAAATAAAGTGTCTTCGAAGGTTGAGCTAACTTTTAATTTAATAGAAACACTCGTATTTAGTGAGAGACAAAAAGAGCGTCTTCAAAATAAACTCCAACACAGATTAACTAAAGAGGGTGTTTTAATTTTACAATGTGGTGAAAGTCGCAGCCAACATAAAAACAAAGAGCTGGTTATTAAACGCTTTTTAGAATTAATCCGTTTAGGGTTAGCTGTTCAAAAAAAACGTATTCCCACTAAAATTCCCAAAGCAGTTATTAGAAAACGGTTAAAAAATAAACGTAATCTTTCTGATAAAAAGGCTAATAGAAAGAAGCCAAATATTGATTAATTGTTTATACCTTTGCTGCGTTCTCAAAAAAGGGGTGCCTTTCTGTTTAAAAACCTTTAATCAAAATTTTAAAGATTTTTAAACTTCCAAAGAGCTGAGATCATACCCAATGAACCTGGAACAGGTAATGCTGTTTAGGGACACCGAATGTTAAAAAAACATCTACTAGATGTTTTTAGTAAGTATAAAAACGGATAAGCTTTTTTTACAATACATTCAAAAATTAATTAATAACAATAAGAATAATTACCTCTTTTTATTCGATTATAAAATATAATCGTAATGAAAAATTTATTTCTTTTTTTAACACTATTGGTGTTAACAGTCTGTGCCAATGCGCAAGACAACCAAAAACAACAAGATTCTACCAAAACACGAAAACTAGATCAAGTGCTTCTTTCTGCTACCAGAGCTAAAGATAAAACGCCAGTGGCATTCACAAATATTAAAAAAGAACAGTTGGAGTCTATAAACTTAGGTCAAGATTTACCTATTTTGTTAGATCAGTTACCTTCTGTTGTTACAACAAGTGATGCTGGTGGAGGCGTAGGATATACTGGGATTCGTGTTCGAGGGAGTGATGCCACCAGAGTAAACGTGACTATTAATGGCATTCCGTATAACGATGCTGAAAGCCAAGGGACATTTTGGGTAAACATGCCAGATTTTGTGTCTTCTGTAGAAGATATCCAGTTACAACGAGGTGTGGGCACATCAACCAATGGCTCAAGTGCATTTGGGGCAAGTTTGAATCTAAAAACCTTAAAGCCTTCAACTCAAGGGTACGCCACAACTACTAATGTGGTTGGAAGTTTTGGAACCAGAAAACACAATATTAGTATAGGTTCGGGTCTTAAAAATAACTTTTATGCAGAAGGAAGATTATCTAATATTCAAAGTGATGGCTATATAGATAGAGCAAGAGCCGATTTAAATTCTTATTATTTAGAAACAGGTTTTTTAAATGAAAAAACAGCTATAAAAGCTATTGTGTTTGGAGGTAAGGAAGAAACCTATCAGTCTTGGTATGGTACGCCAGAAGCAGTTGTGAATAATGATAGAGACGGTATACAGGCATTTATCGATAGAAATTTTCCATCTGATGAAGAAACTCAAAATTTATTAAATTCTGGAAGAACCTATAATTTTTATACTTACGATAATGAGGTCGATAACTATGAACAAACACACTATCAGTTGCACGGTTCTCATCAATTTAGTTCTAGTTTTTCTGCTAATATTTCAGGAAACTTTACTAGGGGAAAAGGATATTTTGAACAGTATAAAGATGACGAAGAATTAGGGGATTACTTTCCTAATAATACAAACGCATCTGATGAAGGAGATGTTATTAGAAGACGTTGGTTAGATAATAATTTTTATGCACTAGTATATTCTCTAAACTACACAAAAGAGAACCTGAACTTGTATTTAGGAGGTGGGTATAATAGTTATAAAGGGGATCATTTTGGTGAAGTTATTTGGGACTCTTTTCCTGCTTCAATACCAATTAGAAGCAATTACTATTTTAGTTATGGAGATAAAGAAGATTTTAATACCTATGTAAAAGCCGAATATAATATTGGCAATAATGTATTTGCCTTATTGGATTTGCAATATAGAAGGGTAAACTATGAATCTGTTGGAACAAGTTCCGATCTATTAAGCATTAATGTAAAGGAATCGTATGATTTTTTCAATCCGAAATTGGGATTAACATATAAATTAAATAATCATAGTAGTGTCTATGGTTCTTACGCTGTGGCGAATAGAGAGCCAAATAGGGATGATTTGACTAAAAACCCAATACGTCCAAAATCTGAACGCCTGCATGACTTTGAGTTTGGTTACAAACTAAGAAAAGCCAATTTTTATGCTACAGCAAATCTGTATTACATGAATTATAACGATCAGTTAGTTTTAACAGGAGATTTAGATGATGTAGGGGATCCTATTAGAGAAAATGTAGCAAAGAGTTATAGAGCAGGAATAGAATTGCAAACGGGTTACAAGGTGTCAGATCAATTTAGAGTAGATGCGAATGCTACGTTTAGTCAAAATAAAATAAAAGCATTTGATTACATCATTTACGATACGCAATATGATCCAAACACATTTGATAGTGTTTCCTATGAACCCGTAGTAACCCAATTTGAAGATACAGATATCTCCTTTTCACCAAGTGTTATTTTTGGAAATACTTTAACGTATGCTCCAATAAAAAACGGAAGTATTGTGTTACTATCTAAATATGTAGGTAAGCAATATCTAGATAATACCTCTAGCGATGCTAAAAGTATTGATGCTTATTTTGTGAATAATTTAAATGTATCCTACAAAATTCAACCAAAATGGATTAAAGAAATAGCACTTAATTTGTTGGTGAATAACTTATTTAATTCAGAGTATGTTTCTAATGGTTATACCTACAGTTATTTTTACAGACCAGTAGGATCTTCTGATGCGCCTATAACTGAGAATTTTTATTACCCACAAGCAACTACTAATTTTTTGATAGGTGCTACATTAAAATTTTAAAAAGGAATGTGTTATACCAATTATTATTTATAGTTTATTTTAAATAATAATTGGTATTAAAAGACTTGAAAAGTAAGTTCAATGTTATTAATTTAAGGGCTTTTATCTCTTCAATTGTCTGGTTGAGCCTTTCGGCTCCGCTCAAGACAGGCTAAAGTCGAAACCCTCTTTATTTGTTAGAATGATGGGTTCTCAACAAACTATGCTTGCTGCTTTCACAACAAAATATATTTTGTTGTTCAGTAATGCTCGAATAGACATAAATTCCCTAATGACATTGAGGGCAACCTAACAAATCAAATTATAAACATTTTTTAGACCTCTTAATTAAAGATTAAGAGGTTATTTCCGTTTAGTTCTACTCTATAATTTTTTAAACTACAAGGTAAGTTGTTACTGCCTAAATACCGTCCAGTAATTAAACTATATGTATTTTCATCTTCACAACTACTGGTGGCTTCTAAACCAGAAGGAACAAGTACAGAACAAGTGCTAGAGATATGATTTGGGTCGCCAGCATCCCATGCATAAAAATCTGCACCTGTACTGGCAACAATAATTCCAGCATTTCCAGCATTAGCGATGTACACAGAGTTTCCAGCAAAGGGCAATTGACTATATTGGGGTAAGCTAAGATTTATGTTAATGTTAACTCCTATGTCTAATAAAAAATTACAATTTTTGTTGTCTATAGAATTTTTACTACAAGACGATAGAATAATGATGCAAATGAGTGAGAAAACAAGTTTCATAGTAGTTAAAAAGTTAGAAATGCAATTTACAATAAAAAGCAAATTGAGTTAAATATTTTGTATATTTGTTATACAATCTCGTGTAAGCGGGATTTTTTTTTATGCTGAACTCTTCACTAAATTATGACGAAGTGTGGTTTCAGCATCTTTTATTAAGTTAAACGATGAAGTTATGAGTAAAGTATCTTACTATACACCAGAAGGGCTAAAAAAATTAAGAGATGAGCTAAAGCAATTAAAGGATGTAGAGCGTGTAAAAGCCTCTAAGGCAATTGCTGAAGCTCGAGATAAAGGTGATTTAAGTGAAAATGCCGAATATGATGCTGCTAAAGAAGCCCAAGGTATGCTAGAAATGCGTATTGCTAAATTAGAAGATGCCTTAGCAGGAGCGCGTGTTATTGATGAATCTCAGTTAGATAATTCTAAGGTATTAGTGTTATCTAAAGTTAAAATAAAGAATCAAACTAATGGTATGGAAATGGATTATACCTTAGTAGCCGATGGAGAAGCAGATTTAGCTTCGGGTAAAATTTCGGTAAATTCTCCCATAGGTAAAGGTTTACTAGGGAAGTCTGTTGGCGATGTTGCCGAAATTCAAGTGCCTAATGGTGTCATGAAATTCGATATAATAGAAATTTCCAGATAAGAAGTTATATACCATTACTGTCTAACCAACAAAAAATAAGTTTAAGTAAAACATTTTCTGAATAACCTAACGCTCTCAATTAATATATGGCTTCAATTTTCACAAAAATAGTTAACGGAGATATTCCTTGTTATAAAATCGCCGAAACAGATGCATTTTTAGCATTTTTAGACGTAAACCCAAATAGTAAAGGACACACACTTTGTATCCCAAAACAAGAAGTTGATAAGATCTTTGATTTAGACGAGTCGACTTATAATGGTTTAATGAGTTTTTCAAGACGTGTTGCCTTAGCAATAGAAAAGGCATTACCTTGTGAGCGAGTAGGAATGTCTGTTATAGGGCTAGAAGTACCACACGCACATATACACTTAATTCCATTACATACCATGGAAGATGCTCGTTTTATTCAAAAAGAAAAACTTACAACAGAAGAATTCCAAAATACAGCAAAAGCTATTAAAGACCAATTATAAATTAAGCATTGTTCATTATTGATAGTGCTATTACAGCGATAGCTGCTATAATAATTAAAATAATAGCAATCCACGATGCTTTCTTTAAATAGGTCGATGCTTTTTTTGGAACAAATGCTTTTTTATGATATTCAAAAACAAGCTCAATATCATCGGTCCATTTTACGGGATAAATAACAGTATTACATGTTCTACACTCAATTTCATGGTTAATTTGAGAAGTGATAGACCTATAAAGCTTGGTATTAATTATTTTTTGTTTAAAAATTAAGCGCAAGCCTTCTGTACTATAACACTCTGGGCAGTTGTTTTTTAATACAACTTCTTTCACGGTAACTAGTTTTTTAGACATAATTTGGGGCACGTTTTAAGCTAATTTGTATAGTAGTTCCTTTTTTAATTTGAGATTGTAAAACCTTTATTTTACCATCATGAAAATCTTCGATAATACGCCTGGTAAGGGATAAACCTAATCCCCATCCACGTCTTTTTGTGGTGTATCCTGGGGTGAAAATTTTATTAAAATCTTTTTTAGGGATTCCTTTTCCAGTATCTGTAATACTAACTTTTACATTGTTTTCTAATTGAGAAATCTCAACAATAAGTTTGCCTCTGCCTTTCATGGCATCTATGGCATTTTTTACTAGATTTTCGATAGTCCAGCTATATAATTGTTTATTAAGGTTTACAGGAATATCTCCTTCTGGAGTTATAATTTCAAAGTCTATAAGTTTCGAAGATCGCGCTTTTAAATAATCATAAGAATCAATGGTTTCTTTAATAATATCGGTTACTTTTAAAGTTGGGATGGATCCAATTTTGCTAAAACGCTCTGTAATAGTTTTTAATCGGTCTACATCTTTTTCGATTTCAGCAATATAATCTGAGTTTACATGCTCACTTTTTAAAATTTCTGTCCAACCTATTAAAGAAGATAAAGGCGTTCCGATCTGATGAGCCGTTTCTTTAGCCATCCCAGACCATAATTTATTTTGGGTAGCATTCTTATTACTACTATAAAAAAAGAAGATTACTGCTCCAAATAAAATGACAATAAGTATTAAAGCTAATGGATAATATTTTAATTTGTTTAATAAAGGAGAATTTCCGTAATAAATAGTACCAGCAATACTGTTTCCTATTTTTATGCTAATAGGATTGTTTTCTTTTTCAAAATTTGAAATTAGTTTTTTAACATATAAAGAATCAGTCATTTTAGTATCATCTATATTGTTATAAAGATCTAAATCACCATTTTCATCAATAACAATCATTGGGGTTGTTTTATTGCTAGTAAGAATTTGCAGTGTAAGTTCCCCCATGTTGGAATCAATCTCAGAATTCACAAATTCATTTTGGGCTAACGACCAATGTTCCATTTTAGTACGCTCTTCCTCTTTAAAGTGCTGAAAAAACTCATAGGTTTTCCATAAAATAAGGGATACAATAACGAAAGACGCTATTATAATAATCCAACGAAATGCGTTACCATACTTTGTAAAAACCATTAACTACTTAGATTGAATTTGTAATATAATGCAAATCTGTTAATATTATTGTTTAAGATGTTAGTAAATTGGTTTTTAATTGGGCGAAAAATTAATTATTTTAACAGAGGAAAACTAATAATAAACACTAGATTAAGTTTTAACGAATTTTTTAATTAGTTTTGTTGAAACAAAAAAAGTTAATGACGTCTTTAGATCCAAAAAGCTTACCAACCAGTAAATTACATGGTTATTTATTAAGCGCAGTTGCTCCAAGACCAATTGCTTTTGCGAGTACTATTGATGTAAATGGAAACCCAAATTTGTCTCCATTTAGCTTTTTTAATGTGTTTAGTGCGAATCCGCCAATCATGATATTTTCGCCTGCACGTCGTGTTAGAGATAACACGACAAAACATACATTACAGAACGTTGAGGCGACAAAAGAAGTGGTTATTAATGTGGTGAATTACGATATGGTACATCAAATGTCGTTAAGCAGTACAGAATATCCTGATGGTGTGAATGAGTTTGATAAATCGGGATTAACGATGTTGAAATCTGATATTGTTAAACCTTTTCGTGTGGCAGAAGCTCCCGTACAGTTTGAATGTAAGGTGAATGATGTTATTAAATTAGGAACAGAAGGTGGTGCAGGAAATTTAATTATTTGTGAAGTTGTTAAACTTCATATTGATGACGATGTGCTTGATGAAAATGGCGTTATAAACCAACAAAAATTAGATTTGGTTGCCAGAGCAGGTGGTAGTTATTATACCCGTGCTAAAAAAGGTTTTTTTGAAATACCTAAACCTTTGTCAACCTTAGGAATTGGTGTCGATAGTTTCCCAGAACATGTTAAAAACAGCATGGTTTTAACTGGAAATGATTTAGGTATGCTAGCGAATATAGAAGCCCTGCCTTCTGATGAAAGTGTTAAAAGCTTTGTTGAAGATTTAGGAGAACGGTATTCGAATATTAAAAAGGCAACACATAGACAAAAACATAAATTAGCACGTAATTACCTAAGTTTTGGTGATGTTGAGAGTGCATGGAAAATATTATTAAGTTAAAATACTAATAGAATATAAATAATAATTAATGGAAGTTCAAGGAAGAATAAAAATGGTAGGAGAAACTCAAACTTTTGGGAGTAATGGGTTTAGAAAAAGAGAGGTTGTAATAACAACGGAAGAGCAATACCCACAGCATATCCTAGTGGAGTTTGTTCAGGACAAAACAGATTTATTAAACAGTTATCAAGTAGGACAACAAGTTAAGATTAGTATTAACCTACGAGGTAGAGATTGGGTAAATCCACAAGGAGAGACTAAATACTTTAACTCTATTCAAGGTTGGAGAATTGAAGCTTTACAAGCCGAAGCTTCAGGTGAAAACATGCCACCTGTACCACCAGCAGATGCTTTTGAACCAGCTGGAGATTTAAAAGAAGGCGATCACGACGATCTTCCTTTCTAAAACAACTTGTTGTATTAGTTGCTTCACTTATACAGGGAGGCGCAAGTACCGAGCTTGATTCAGTATGTATTTTGACTTAATAAAGAATCAAAATACAGAAGGATCGATACATTAAAACCTCAATATTATAATTAATGTTGAGGTTGTTTTGTTTTAAAATATTAATGAAACAAATGAGGTTTCAAAAGGTTTTGAAGCAGCTGGCAATAAAAACTAGAAATATTTATTAGAATATCTTATAAAACCGCCCTCTGGTTAATTTGAGACTATAGAGAGTGATTAAATAATAATTAATGAAATACTTAACCCAGGAAATATGGTTCCCAGATGTTAATGAAGCCAACGAAGATGGTATATTAGCAATAGGGGGCGATTTATCTGTTGAGCGTTTAGTATATGCTTATAAAAAAGGCGTATTTCCTTGGTTTGAGGCTGAAGAACCTATTCTATGGTGGTCTCCAGATCCTCGTTTTGTACTATTTCCAGATAAACTAAAAGTATCTAAGAGTATGAAACAAATATTACGTAATAAGAACTATGTTGTTACTGTTAATAAAGCTTTTAAAGAAGTGGTTGGAGCATGCTCTAAAATAAAGCGTGAAGGCCAAGGAGGTACCTGGATTACAAATAATATGATTGATGCCTATATAAAACTTCATGAATTAGGTTTTGCAAAATCTGTAGAGGTTTGGAAAGATGATATGTTAGTTGGTGGACTTTATGGTGTCGATTTAGGGAATGATGTGTTTTGTGGAGAAAGTATGTTTGCTAAAGAAAGCAATGTTAGTAAGGTTGGTTTTATAACATTTATTCAGAATACTAATTATAAACTTATAGACTGTCAGGTGTATACAAATCATTTAGAAAGTTTGGGGGCTGAAGAGATTTCTAGGGATGTGTTTTTAAAATATTTGTAAACAACATCTTACATTATAAATAGTATAAAGAAGAATTGATGGAACAGAAAAAAGGATATTGAAAGATATTAAAAATGAAAAAAATAACGAAATATTAACAATGGTAGTCGTTGCACAAGATCAATAAAAAAACAAGATCATGAAATACAGTTGTTCAGTTGAAATAAATTTATCTATAGATAAAACAGTGGAGCTTTGGGAAAACGAAACTAATTTTAAAGAATGGCAAGATGGGTTTAAAAGTATTGAACATTTAAGTGGAATACCAAATTCAAAAGGCGCAAAATCAAAAATAATTTATCAAGGAGAACAGAAAATTGAATTATTGGAAACAATCATTTTATCAGATTTACCTAACAAGAAAATAGCTCTTTATGAACACATTCATATGACAAATACTCAGACAACTCGTTTTAAAGTAATCGAAAAGAATAAAACAGAATACATATCAGAAGTTGAATACACGAAATTCAATGGATTTATGATTAAGTTGATGGCAAAACTTTTCCCAAGTAAATTTAAAGGGCAAAGTCAAAAATGGATGAATCAATTTAAGGAATTTGCTGAAAAAACGGGTAACTAAACAAATACAGAAAGGTTTAAGAACATCATTAAACCTCTTTGTGCCTAAAACAATCTATTACATGATCGTTTACCATGCCTGTAGCTTGCATATGAGCATAAACAACCGTAGTGCCTACAAATTTAAACCCTCGTTTTTTTAAGTCTTTACTAATAGTATCACTTAAAGGCGTGTTTGCTGGCACATCTTTTAAAGTTTTAAAATTGTTTTTTATAGGTTTTCCATCTACAAACCCCCAGATATATTTACTAAAACTTCCAAATTCTTCTTGAACCTTTATAAAAGCCTGTGCGTTAGTAATTGTTGCATTTACTTTTAATTTATTTCGAATAATACCAGCATCTTGTAAAAGAGAATCTATCTTATCTTGTTTATAATTAGCTATCTTTTTATAATTAAAACCATCAAAAGCTTTTCTAAAATTTTCACGTTTTCGCAAAACAGTAATCCAACTTAAACCCGCTTGAAACGTTTCTAAAATTAAAAATTCAAAAAGGCGATCATCCTCATAAACAGGAGTGCCCCATTCTTTATCGTGATAGGTTTCATATAAATCATCACCAACACACCAATGGCACCTAAGTTTTGTTTTCATAAAATTTTTCGTAAGGTTTAAAATAAAAGTATGACAAATATCATCTTAATTAGAAAAGCAAGATACTAATTTTGTGTTACTCATTAAAAGAAGATTATGAAGACGATTATAAAAAATAGTTTAAATAAAAGTATATCCTATCTGGCATATAGAGATTTAGTAAAGCAACTAGCTGAAGCTAACTCCAATACTGGAAATGAAAAAACAGAAGCCTTAGCAGATTACACTAAGCTTAATGACCGACGCATGAAACGTTGGGATAAAACTATAAAGATAACTAGTGAGTCTTTAAGTAAAATCAAAACTTTTAAAGAACCTATTACTTGGTTAGTAATTACAGAAAGTTGGTGTGGGGATGCTGCACACGTAATGCCCGTAATAAATAAAGTTGCCGAATTAAATGATAATATTGATTTGAAAGTAGTGCTTCGTGATGAAAATCCTGAGTTAATGGATGCTTTTTTAACTAATGGTAATAAAGCGATTCCTAAATTAATAATATTAGATAATAATACAGGCGATGTTTTAAATACCTATGGACCAAGACCTAGCGAAGCAACTAATTATGTTAGTAGATTTAAGGCAAAGCACGGAGCGTTGACTCCTGAATTTAAAGAAGATTTACAACATTGGTATAATACCAACAAAGGACAAAATATTATAGATGATTTAACCGATGTACTGTGTGAGTTAGAACCTAGTGTTTGCCAATAAAGTAAAACGTTATAGAGCCTAATTGTGTTTTCTTAGAAGGATCTGGACTAAACTGTGAATCTTTAGCATACTCTAAAGCATGTTCTATAAGGCATTCGTTATTTGAAGTTGAAGTGGTGTTTATATAAGTATCTATCACACTTCCTTTATCATTAACAGTAATATTCACAACTATTTTACCATCGACCTCACATAAGTAAATAGGAATTGGTATAAATACTTTGTCTCTATCAACTAACGAAAAACTAATGGAGCTTTTTGTATTAGCACCCTCTTCTTCTTGCTGCTTTTTTAATAAATCATTTACTTTACTAAATAATGATAGCTCCTCTTTATTTACTTTAGTATCCTCGGAAGCCTTATACTCTTTAGTGTAAGCTTCTGTACCTTCTGGTATGCTGGATCTTGGCACATAGTCTTCTGGTGGAGCAATAGGTTTAAAAGCTTCAGCAAAGTGCTTGCTGTTTTTCGTTTCGTTAAAAGCCTTATTTGTTTCTGCCTTGCTGGCGTTTAGTTTTTCTAAAGCCTCTATTATTTTAATTTCTTCTTCGGTTAATTCCTCTTCAGGTTCTATTTCATAATAACTTTCCGAAGCGAATTTATCTTGTTTTTTAAGGCTTAAATTGAATACAGACAGGACTACCGTTCCTGATATAAGGAAGGTAAGTAGCAGGGCTTTATGTTGATTTGTTAGGTCCAAATCATATTGATTAGAGAGAATTATTTACGAAATATACGTAAAAATTATGTTTTTTGGTCTTTTAAGCTAGAAATAAAGGCTTCTATAGTAACCGAATCATCAATATGGAAGTCACCAATTTTGGTACGACAAAGTTTTGATAGGTGTGCTCCAGAGTTTAATGCTTTCCCAAAATCGTTTGCTAAAGAGCGAATATAAGTCCCTTTACTACAAACCACTCTAAAATCAATATTTAAACGATCTATTCTGGTGATTTCAAATTCTGAAATACTTACAATTCTTGGTTTTATTTCAACGGTTTCACCAACTCTGGCATATTCATACAATCGCTTTCCATCTTTTTTTAATGCAGAAAAAATAGGCGGATATTGTTGAATATCTCCTATAAATTGTTTCGTTGTATCATGGATTAATGCCTCTGTAATATGCTTGGTAGAAAAAGTTTCGGTTATCTCGGTTTCTAAATCATAAGAAGGTGTCGTACCGCCTAAAGTAATGGTGCCCGTATATTCTTTAACCTGCCCTTGAAATGTGTCAATTTGCTTGGTCATTTTCCCCGTACAAATAACTAGTAGTCCTGTTGCTAAAGGATCAAGTGTACCAGCATGGCCTACTTTTATTTTTTTTATTTCAAAAGCTTGGCGGATTTCCCAACGCAACTTGTTAACTACTTGAAAAGAAGTCCAATTTAACGGTTTGTCTATTAAAAGCACCTGTCCAGAAAGGTAGTCTTCTTTCGATATCATTTTATAAATTTAATAATGAAAATACAATAGCACTAATACCAGCAATAATACAGTAGATTGCAAAATAACTTAGTTTGCTTTTTTTAACCAAAGCAATCATCCATGTACATGCAAATAGACCTGCAATAAAAGCTGACACAAAACCAATGGATAATGATGTGAAATTCTCACTATCATAGGTAAGATCACCACTAATAATATCTTTTGCAATTTTTCCGAAAATTAAGGGGACCACCATTAAGAATGAAAAACGAGCTGCTTTAGTTTTGTCGTTTCCTAATAAAACGGAAGTTGAAATAGTAGCACCAGAACGTGATATTCCAGGAAGCATAGCAATGGCTTGAGAAATTCCAATAATAAAGGCGTTTTTAAAAGATACTTTTTTATTAGTGTTTTTAGCTTTATCTGCTAAAAAAAGTAAAATAGCTGTAACAATTAGCATGCAGCCTACCAGTAAAATATTACTTCCAAAAAGTTGTTCTAATTGTTTTTCAAAAAATACACCTACAATAACTGCAGGAATCATAGACACTATAATTTTTGAAACGAATTGTAAATCCTCATTCCATTCAAATTTTAGTATACCTTTAATAATATCTAAAATGTCTTTTCTAAAAATCACGATAGTACTTAATGCCGTTGCAAAGTGAAGTACAACTGTAAATAGAAGGCTTTCTTCGGGAATTGAGTTGTCGCCTAGTATGGCTTTTCCGAGTTCTAAATGCCCGCTTGATGATACAGGTAAAAACTCAGTAAGTCCTTGAATGATACCTAAAATAATTGCATCGATTATTTCCATGCGGCAAAAGTATTAAAATAGGAATAGTAAAAAACTAAAGTGCGTTGGAATTTAGAATTTATTTTTTAGAATTGGAATTTTCAGGATTTAATAAAATGGCGTAAACTTCGATACCAAATCCCAAGAGAATAATAGCTGGAGCAAGTCTTATACGTCTCCAATGAAAAATTTCAGGATTAAAAACATTAGGATCGTCGCTACCTCCACCAGACATTAAAATAAAACCAACAGCGATACAAGCTAAACCAATAAACATGAATTTATAGTTTTTCTTTCCAAAAACAAATATACTTTTAGCGTTTTCTTTTCTTTTTTTCTCTCCCATAATTAGTTAAATTCACTATAGATAATATCCTTACCAATGGCTATTTGCGAAATGTGCTCGGAGATTGCAAACCAACCGCCAAGAACTTTTGCAAAGTGCAAAGTAACCTTTTTATTTAAAACTTTAGTGTTAAGAAAATCTAAATTTAATCTACTTGCCTTATTAATACAATTGATCGGTCTTTAAATTCAAAAAGCGTTGCGTTGCAAAATGTGTGCTTATCCATGTAATAATAATTCCTAAAGCAAAAATAAAAAGAAATAAGAAAACGATTAAAATAGGATTGCTTAATAATCCTAGTTCTAAAAATGTTTTATTAAGATAATACAAAACTATAGCCATTCCTATAAGAGCCAGAGCAGCTCCAATCATTCCCAAACGAACACTTTTCCATATAAAAGGACGTCTAATAAATTGCTTGGTAGCACCAACCATTTGCATGGTTTTAATGGTGAAACGCTTAGAAAAAACAGCTAATCTTATGGAACTATTAATAAGTAAAACAGCAATTAAAGTAAAAATAGCACTTATAATAAGCACCCAAAAACTAATCTTTTTTACATTATCGTTCATTAAATTAACGAGATCATTATCGTAGTTAACCTCGTCAACAAAATCTTTATTTAATGCTTCCGCAGAAATTTTTTCAAGATGTTCAGACGTTACGAAATCTGCTTTCAAATGCACGTCGATTGAATTTTGCAAAGGATTATATCCGACAAAATCCATAAAGTCTTCACCGTTTTCCGCTTTCATAAATTCGGCAGCTTGATCTTTAGAAACGTATTCGGTAGATTTTACATAATCTGCCATCGCTAAACTTTTTTCAAGTTGTTTTGTTTCAACCTCTTTAGCAGAATCTTTAATATAGATGGTAACAACTACTTGCTCCTTAAAGTGATCAGACACTTTTTTAGCATTAAGAATAAGCATGCCTAATAAGCCCAATAAAAACAAAACTAAAGCAATACTTAATACGACTGAAAAGTATGAAGAAATAAGTCTGCGCTTTTGATGTTTTTCGAATGATGAACTCATAAAAATGGATTAATGTCGTAAAAATAATAAAGTATAAGCAAAGAATCTTCAAAAGATTTAAGTCTTTTGATTTCAAATAAAAATGTCTTTCAAATAGATATGAGAATCTTATTAAATATAATTTGAAATACAGTTAGATGTTAACCTTATTTCAAACAGATGTAAATACAACGTTTAAACTTTCAACATTGTTATAATAAGCTTAAATTTGCGCCTTTATTAAGCAAGCAATATTTAGTTGGCAGTAATACGAAAATAAGAATTTAGATGAAATACGATTTTAACGAGGTAGAAGCCAAATGGCAAAAATATTGGGCAGAGAACCAAACGTTTAAAGCTGTTAATAATAGCGAAAAACCAAAATATTATGTGTTAGATATGTTCCCTTACCCAAGTGGAGCAGGTTTACATGTTGGGCATCCATTAGGATATATAGCTTCAGATATTTACGCACGTTACAAACGTCATAAAGGCTTTAATGTATTGCATCCACAAGGCTATGATAGTTTTGGTTTACCAGCAGAACAATATGCCATTCAAACAGGGCAACATCCAGCAATAACTACTGCTGAAAATATAAAAACATATCGTAGACAGTTAGATCAAATAGGTTTTTCGTTCGATTGGTCTCGTGAGGTTAGAACGTCAGACGCTAGTTATTACAAATGGACGCAATGGATTTTTATTCAGTTGTTCGAGTCTTGGTATAATAATGATTCTAATAAAGCTGAAGATATTTCTGGTTTAGTAACTATTTTCGAAACAGAAGGGAATACAAATGTAAATGCCGTTAGCGATGATAATGTTGAGGTGTTTTCTGCTGAAGATTGGAAAGTGTTTTCTTCTAAAAAACAACAAGAAATTTTGCTACAATACAGGTTAACGTATTTAGCAGAAACAGAAGTGAACTGGTGTCCTGTTTTAGGAACTGTTTTAGCAAATGATGAAATTGTAAATGGTGTTTCAGAACGTGGCGGACACCCCGTAATTCGTAAAAAAATGACCCAATGGAGCATGCGTATTTCTGCCTATGCAGAACGTTTGCTTCAAGGATTAAATACTATTGATTGGACAGATTCTTTAAAAGAAAGTCAGCGTAATTGGATTGGAAAATCGGTTGGGGCGTCAGTTTTGTTCCCCATCCTATCCTTCCCTAGAGGGGAAGAGAAAGCTGGTTCGTATACTCGTGCGGGTTATATGACGGGAGGAAATAATTCACACTTATTATTGGAACGAGCCAAAGAGATGCGTGCTAATCCAACTCAGGCAGAAGCCGTATTGTGGGAACAGCTTAGAAATAAAAATTTAGAAGCAAAATTCAGACAACAACACTTAATAGGGGACTATATTGTTGATTTTGTATGTTTAAAAAAGCGATTAATCATTGAAGTTGACGGGAAAATCCATGAATCTCAAATAGAAGAAGATGCAAAACGCACAGAAATTCTTGAAAATGATTACTATAAAGTTATCCGTTTTACAAATGAGGAAGTTTTAGGAGATATTGAAAGTGTTTTAGAAAATATAAAAAAAGAACTAGCACAAAGAGAATCAATTCAGAGTAAATCACAACAGAGTGAGCAAGAGCAGAGTGAGCAAGTTCCCCCTTCGGGGGCTAGGGGGATTGAAGTATTCACGACTCGTCCTGATACCATCTTCGGTGTGTCATTTATGACTCTAGCACCAGAACATGAGCTAGTGTCACAAATAACAACACCAGAACAGAAGGAAGCTGTTGATGCTTATATTCTTGCGACAGCAAAGCGCAGTGAACGTGATAGAATGGCAGATGTAAAAACCATTTCAGGTGTATTCACAGGTGCCTATGCCGAACACCCGTTTACAAAAGAACCGATTCCAATTTGGATTGGCGATTATGTATTGGCAGGCTATGGAACAGGAGCGGTAATGTCGGTGCCATGTGGAGATCAGCGCGATTACGATTTCGCGAAGCATTTTAATATTTCAATTCCTAATATTTTTGAAGGCGTAGATATTTCTGAAGAAGCTTTTTCGGATAAAGAAAAAACCATCATAGCAAATAGTGATTTCCTTAATGGGATGAACTATAAAAAAGCCACTAAACGTGCCATTTACGAATTGGAACAATTGGGACAAGGCGAAGGTAAAACCAATTATAGATTACGGGATGCTGTATTTAGCAGACAGCGATATTGGGGCGAACCATTTCCTGTATATTACGTGAATGGGATGCCACAAATGATTGCTAAGGAGCACTTGCCAATCAAATTACCAGAAGTTGAAAAATATTTACCCACCGAAACAGGTGAACCACCATTAGGAAATGCAACCGTTTGGGCTTGGGATACAAATACGAATCAAGTAGTAAGTAACGACCTAATCACCCAGAGCACAGTCGGAGGAAACCAAGATAAGGGTATCTATCCGCTCGAACTAAACACCATGCCAGGTTGGGCAGGAAGTTCATTCTATTTTAACAGATATATGGATCCTGATAATGATAATGAGATGGCTTCCAAAGAAGCACTGGATTATTGGCAGGATGTCGATTTGTATATAGGAGGTAGTGAACATGCCACAGGACACTTATTGTATTCTCGTTTTTGGCAAAAATTCTTGTTTGATAAAGGCGTTGTGCCAGTAGATGAATATGCTAAAAAACTTATTAACCAAGGGATGATTTTGGGTACTAGCGCTATAGTATATCGTATTTCAGGAACTAATAAATATGTTTCCAAAGGGTTAAAAGATAGTTATGATGTTGAAGAAATACGAGTTGATGTTAATATGGTTAACGCTTCAGATGAAATTGATATTGAAGCATTAAAAAAATGGCAACCGCAATTCAATAATGCTGAATTTATTTTAGAAGGAAGTAGTTATATTGTTGGGAGAGAAGTTGAAAAAATGTCAAAACGGTGGTATAATGTTGTTAATCCTGATGCTATTTGTGCACAGTATGGCGCAGACAGTTTAAGACTCTACGAAATGTTCTTAGGTCCATTAGAGCAATACAAACCATGGAATACAGCAGGAATTACAGGAGTACACAATTTCTTAAAAAAATTATGGAAACTATACCATCAAGGAGAAAACGGAACTTTTCACGTAACGAGTTCCCCTCCTAAGGAGAGGTTAGGGGAGGCTCTTAAAACACTCCATAAAACCATAAAGAAAGTAGAAGAAGATATTGAGAATTTCTCATTCAATACATCGGTGTCTACTTTTATGATAGCCGTTAATGAATTAACAGCTCAAAAATGTAAAAGTAAAGAGATCCTTGAACCTCTATTGATTCTGATATCTCCCTATGCACCACATATCGCAGAGGAGTTATATAGTCAGTTAGGGCATAATGAGTCCATTTCAACAGCAGATTTCCCAAAATTTGATGCAAGTCATTTAGTAGAAAGCAGTAAAAATTATCCGATTTCATTTAATGGAAAAATGCGTTTTACTTTAGAGTTGCCATTAGATTTGAGTAAAGATGCTATTGAAGCTGCAGTTATGGCACATGAAAAAACAAAAGAACAACTTGGAGGTAGAACACCGAAAAAAGTGATCGTGGTTCCAGGGAAAATAGTCAATATTGTAGGTTGAAAAATGTGTATTCTTAAAGAAAGAGGCGCTTTTAGTCATGTCGAAATGAGACACGATTGAGACATCACATAATGTATTGAGAATAATTATATAATTTTTCCTAAAAGTTATTATTGAGCTTGTAGAAGAGAATGCAGGAATTCAATATTTTTTAAATAGTATTATTAAAATGAATTATACAGAAATAATAGGTTTTATAGCGGCAATTTTAACAACTGCAGCCTTTTTACCTCAAGTTTATAAAACTTGGAAGACCAAAGATGTTTCTAGTTTATCGTTCCCTATGTTGCTTCTCTTTTTTGTTGGTGTTTTAATGTGGTTAATTTATGGTTTTCTAAAACATAGCACACCTATAATTTTTGCAAATACGATTACTATCGTATCTATATTTCTATTGGTGTCTTTTAAAATTAGATACAATAAAAAATAAATCAACTTGATAATTTCGAAGCTAAATTTTGGTGCTGAATTTTCTATTTAATAAAATAATCTTTCAGTTTTATTAAATTCATAAAAATCATCCAATCTTCATAATCTAGTATATTAATTCTGTATTTCATTGTAATTTGGAGGCATAAAAAACAACCTAAAAATTACAGCTATGAAAATTGGTATTCCTATTGAAATTAAAAATAATGAAAATAGAGTGGGTATGACACCTGCTGGCGTTTTTGAACTAACAAAAAACAGTCATACGGTTTATGTACAAGCTAATGCTGGTTTCGGAAGCGGCTTTTTCGATGAAGATTATCAAGAAGCTGGAGCAGTTATTTTGAATTCCATTGAGGAAGTGTATGCATCCAGCGATATGATCGTGAAAGTAAAAGAACCGATAGAAAAGGAATACGCACTAATAAAACCAAATCAAGTCGTTTTTACTTATTTTCATTTTGCTTCAAGTGAAACGTTAACAAAGGCTATGATTAAAAGTAATGCGATCTGTATTGCTTATGAAACGGTTGAAGATGCTGATGGTGCTTTGCCTTTATTAGTTCCAATGTCTGAAGTAGCAGGTAGAATGTCTATTCAACAAGGCGCTAAATATTTAGAGAAACCTATAAAAGGAAGAGGCGTATTGCTAGGTGGTGTTCCAGGTGTTCCGCCAGGTAAAGTTTTAGTTTTAGGAGCTGGCGTTGTTGGTATTCAAGCAGCAAAAATGGCTGCAGGATTAGGAGCCCATGTTACTATTATGGATATTAATATGAAACAATTACGCTATGTAAATGATGTGATGCCAAATCATGTCGTTACAGAATTTTCGAGCGAATATAATATTAGAAAACGTATTAAAGAATCTGATTTGATTGTAGGTGGTGTTTTAATAAAAGGCGCAAAAGCCCCAAAGTTAATTACCAAAGATATGCTTAAAGATATGCGACCAGGAACGGTCGTTGTAGATGTAGCAGTAGATCAGGGTGGGTGCTTTGAAACTACCAAAGCAACTACGCATGAAGACCCAACTTATATGATTGATGATGTGGTTCACTATTGTGTAGCCAATATGCCTGGTGCTGTACCTTGCACTTCAACAGTAGCATTAACGAATGTAACCTTACCATATATTGTTAACCTTGCCAATTTGGGTTGGAAAAAAGCTTGTGATATGAATCCCTTATTAGCAAAAGGTCTTAATATTGTAAAAGGAGAGATTGTTTATGAAGAAATAGCAGAAGCTTTTAACTGGAATACCAAAGTTTTACAAAACTGACATTATTTCAGAAGTCAACATTGGCGTTATTTTTGCTATATTTATTTATAATTTAAAAAAAATAAAACAATGCTAGGATATTATGTATTATTAGGAGCTATTGCCTTAGTGAGTTGGTTGGTGAGCAGTACTTTAAAAAGAAAATTTGAAAAGTATTCTAAAGTCCAGTTACGCAATGGTATGAGTGGGGCAGAAATTGCCGAAAAAATGTTAGCAGATCATGGTATAAGTGATGTTGAAGTTATTTCTACACCAGGACGCTTAACAGATCATTATAACCCCAAAAACAAAACGGTTAACTTAAGTGAAGCTGTATATAATCAGCGTAATGCAGCCGCAGCCGCAGTTGCTGCACACGAATGTGGACATGCTGTGCAACATGCTCAAGCTTATAATTGGTTACAAATGCGTTCTGCATTAGTGCCAGTAGTAAGTGTAACATCAGGGATGTCGCAATGGGTGGTTATTGGTGGTTTAATGTTAGGAGCTGCTGCTGGTTTAGGTTTTGGGTATTATGTAGCAGTCGCTGGTTTAGTGATGATGGGGTTTGCTACTTTATTTAGCTTTATAACACTACCTGTAGAATACGATGCGAGTAACCGTGCTTTGGCTTGGTTAAAAAATAAAAACATGGTATCTCAAGAAGAATATGCTGGTTCGAAAGATGCACTAAAATGGGCTGCAAGAACATATTTAGTTGCTGCAATTGGAGCCTTAGCATCTTTGGTGTACTGGGCACTTCAAGTATTTGGAGGTCGAGACTAATAATAAAATTTGAAATTAATTAAGCTCTGATATATTTCAGGGCTTTTTTATTTCTTTGTTTGAAAAGAATACCTCGATGTGATACGTTTGAGGTTTTCTATGAATTACCATTCTCGCAGCACGAGAATCTAAATCAAAAATTAAAAATGAGTGACCATTTATCATATTATAAAAAACATTTAGAAACATATAAATCTGAAGGCCAAAGATTATACAAACAAATGACAGCCTTAAGCATGTTAAGGTTGTCCGTATTTTTGGTGACAGGGTTTGGGATCTATTTCACGTTTCAATATTGGCAAATAGCGGTTGTTATTGCCATTGTTGGTATTGCTGCATTTGTTTATTTATTATCAAAATACACCGATATAAAATCGCAAAGAAACTTCAATAAAGCTTTAGCAGAAATAAACGAAGCAGAAATCAAGATTGCTTCTGGTGATTTTCATGAGCGCGATAAGGGGCTGCAGTTTCAAGACCCTGGTCATTTTTATAGTTTAGATATTGATTTGTTTGGACGCGGTTCATTTTTTCAATTTATAAACAGAACAACCATCAACGAAGGCTCTCAAAAGCTAGCCGATGCTTTAAAAGCAAATAACATTGAGGCTATTACATTACGTCAAGAAGCTATTAAAGAATTAAACTCTAAACCGCAATGGAGGCAGTATTATTCGGCTACATCAAGTTTGGTTGAAGTTGAAACACCTGCTAAAAGTATTATAAGTTGGTTACAGGGCTATCAATCTTTTTTACCAAAAGTGATGCGATGGCTACCAATAATCTTTGTTATATGTTCTATTGTAATATTTGGTCTAACGGTTTTAAGTTTTATAACCCCCGAAATTATTGGATATTGGTTGCTTTTAGGACTTGGTATCACAGGTGCTTATATTAAAAAAACAAATGTTTTATCTTCAAATACCGATAGAGTTAAAGATACTTTTCGTCAATATGCATTGTTATTAGATTTAATAGAGAACGAAACGTTTACTTCAGAATTATTACAACAAAAACAGCAACAAATTCAATTAGATACAGAAAAAGCATCCCATATCTTTAAAAGGCTTTCAAAATCTTTAGACGCCTTAGATAATAGGAATAATATTATAGGAGCCATTTTTGCTAACGGATTGTTTTTATCAGACATAAAAAACGGTTATAACATTGAAAAATGGATTGAACAATATGCTAATAAGGTTGCCGATTGGTTTGAGATTGTATCGTTTTTTGATGCCTATAATTCACTAGGGAATTTCGCATTTAATCACCCTGATTTTATATTTCCAGAAATACAGGAAAAAGGAGCCGTTATTAATGCTGGTAGTTTAGGGCATCCTTTATTGGATAAAAATAAACGTGTAGATAGCGATTTAATAATTGAAAATGAACAATTTTTTATTGTTACTGGTGCTAATATGGCAGGGAAAAGCACATTTTTACGTACAGTATCTTTGCATATTGTTATGGCTAATGTTGGACTTCCCATTTGCGCTAAAACAAGTACATACTCGCCAGTAAAATTAATTACCAGTATGCGAACAACCGATTCTTTAGCAGATGATAGTTCGTATTTCTTTTCAGAATTAACCCGTTTGAAATATATTGTTGATGCGATTCAACAAGAACCTTATTTTATTATTTTAGATGAGATTTTAAAAGGCACAAATAGTACAGATAAAGCGATAGGTTCCAGAAAATTTGTTGAAAAACTAGTAGCTTCAAATGCGACAGGGATTATTGCTACTCACGATTTAAGTTTATGTGAGATTGAACAAGAATTAGAGGATGTGAAAAACTATTATTTTGATGCCGAGATTATTAATGACGAGCTTCACTTTGATTATAAATTAAAAGTTGGAGTTTGTCAAAATATGAATGCTAGTTTTTTGCTTAAGAAGATGAATATTGTTTAGTTACGTACTGTCAACTCCGAGACCCGTGTTAAAAATTTTAATTACAATTAGTTCTCGATACAATTCTGTAAAAAAAACAGAATTATTCGAACTGACAACATAGTTAGCAGTTTAATTTAGAATTCTATTATCACTTCGAGTGAATTTGTGAAGTAAAACGGAACAAATTTGTATCGAGAAGTCAATTCTTAGATTATGAAAACGTATTATGTTTACATTTTAAAATGTTCAGACGGAACTTATTATACTGGGTTTACTTCAAATTTAGAACAACGTTTTGTAGCTCATAAAGGAGGAAAACATAAAGATAGTTATACTTATTCTAGAAGACCATTGTCGTTAGTTTTTTATGCAGAATTCACAGATCCAAGTATTGCTATTAAGACCGAAAAACAAATAAAAAAATGGTCAAAAGCAAAGAAAGAAGCTTTAATTAATAATGAATTTGAAAAATTGCCCAATCTTTCAAAGAAAAATTTTAATTACAATTAGTTCTCGATACAATTCTGTAAAAAAACAGAATCACTCGAACTGACAACATAGTTAATAATTTAATTTAGAATTCTATTGTCACTTCGAGTGAATTTGTGAAGTAAAACGGAACAAATTTGTATCGAGAAGTTATTTCTTCTCTGATCTCACTTTCTCAATCATTTTAACAGCACGCTCATCATTAATTAATAATGCAGATGATTATAGTTAATTTACAAACGACATTTTGGACGTTGGTAATGGCAAAACAGGTTTTTATACATAATTCTTGATAGTTATAGCTTTTCTATTTACTTTTCATTAGAATATGACTTTTGTAAAGAAACATAGCTCGCAAATTTTGGTTCACATCCTGTTTTGGATGCTGTTTGTATTTGTCTCATTGTTTCTGTTTTCAGATTTTTATTGGAAAGAAAACCCTTTTCTTCAATACCTGGCACTTTTAGTTATTATCGTATATGGAAACAACCTTTTACTACTGCCTTTCTTTGTTAGGAAGAAAATGTACACTCCTTACATTTTTGTTTTTGCTGCAATTTCATTTCTAGCGACCCTGTTATATTGTTATACGTTTGCGAAATGTGGATGTACTATTTTGAAATGTTTAAGCGACTATTTATGGCAATCACTAGTACCATTAATTTTCTTTTCTTTTATATGGATATTATATCGTTTTATTGATAAAGAAAATGAAGTTGAAGCCATTAAAAAGGAGCATGTTGAAATGGAGTTGAAGTTTTTAAAATCACAAATAAACCCACATGTGTTGTTTAATAATTTGAATACAATTTATTCCTATTCATTAGAAAAACCAAACGAGGTTCCAGAGATGATTTTAATGCTATCTGATAACCTGAAGCATGTTTTATATGAAAGCAATTCTAAAACAATTTCCTTAGAAAAGGAGATTCAGTTTATAGATAATTACATGAAGTTTCAAATACTAAGAACAGAAGGAACGAAGCAAGTTCATTATAAAAAGGATATAGATACATATAACCATCAAATAGCACCATTGCTTTTAATAACTATTATAGAAAACGCTTTTAAACATAGTACCCTATATAGTGATGTTTCTATTTTTATTAAAGTTGAAAAAGATACCTTAGAATGTATTTGTGAAAATGATTATAAAAAAGAAAGAGTAAGTACCACAGATTTTAGAATTGGTTTGCAGAATTTAGAGAAAAGGCTAGAGCTTATTTATAAAGATGATTATGAATTTAAAATCAATAAAGGAGAAAAATTTAAAGTGTATTTAAAACTTAATTTATTATACTAAAATAACGTAAATTAAAAAAAGTAAATAGTATTTTGTCATGTCGACAGAGCGAAGCATGAGTGACGAGACATCTTATAAAGATGAGATGCTTCTTCAAAAGCTACGCTTCATATCTTCAAACAAAATATAATCTGTTTTCGATAGCGTTCGGAATGACACAATTCTATTATTTATATGCGCAAATTGCTTATTATTAATTGTTTAATATGTCGAACTGACGTTAAAATAGTATCAGAAGCTTAGCCGAAAGGCCAGACCATACAAATTGATAAACAATGAATTGTATTATTATAGAAGACGAAATTCCCGCTCAGAAAATTTTAAAGAGTTTTATAGGTAAAATGCCTAGTATCATATTAGTAGATACTTTTAAAGCAGCTATCGAAGCAAATACTTTTTTAAATAATAACACAGTTGATGTTGTTTTTTTGGATATTAATTTACCCGATATGTCTGGATTAGATTTTATCAAAACCATTAAAAACCCTCCTGCTATAATTATGACTACGGCGTATCCAGAATATGCCGTAAACAGTTTTGAATTAGATACAATTGTTGACTATTTGGTAAAACCATTTTCTTTCGATCGATTTTTAAAAGCTGTTAATAAGGCAAAAGATAGAATAGAAATATCCGAAAATATTCCAGAAGAAAACAACGACGATACCATCTTTTTAAATGTAGATAAAACACTGCATAAAATTGACTTGAGTACTATATTATACATAGAATCAGATAGGAATTATATCACTATAGTAACAGAAACTCAAAAGTTATCTTATATAGATTCGTTAAAAAATTGGACAGAAAAGCTTCCTGAAAATCAATTTATTCAAGTACATAAATCGTATATAATAAACAGGAAATTTGTGGACAAACTTTCTGGCAATACCATTTTTGTAAAAGCTAATAAAATTCCTATTGGGAGAACGTATAAACAAACATTATTAAAAGTATTAGGGATATAAATTTTAAATTGAAAAGAACCTCTAAATACTTTATTTTGTAGGTGTTATGCTAGTTCTTATTTTGAGTGATACTTGGTGTTAGTTTCAAGAAAGTCTTTATTACACCGTTTCGAACACTTTCTGCATTTTTTATAGGTAAGTTGTTATATTTACATTGGATAACAATTGAAAAATGGCGTGGATATAAAATTCAGGAAAGCTAGAACGAAAGATCTACCCAGTATTATAGACATGATTGCTGATGATGAATTTTGTTCATTTAAAGCAAATAAGAATCTTATTTGTTTGAAAATAAAAACATTAAAATTTTAAGAGATTTTTCACAACTTTACTGCTACCTTCGAAACAAAAATATTTTGTTTCTCGATAATATTCAGAACGACATTTTTTAGAATTTAGCCGCTTTCCATTGAAATTGTTATTTCCGTAAAGTGGGAATCAAATTTTTAAGAAATAGAAAAAGACAAAAAACACTATGCAACATCAATCTAAGCTTCCTAATGTAGGAACGACTATTTTTTCAATTATGAGTAAGTTGTCTAATGAGTACAATGCGATCAACTTATCTCAAGGATTTCCCAATTTTGAAAGTGACCAAAAATTAACTGATTTAGTTAATAAAGCTATGAATTCGGGGTATAATCAATACGCACCCATGGCTGGAAATTTAGAATTGCGAGAAGCCATTGCTAAAAAAATAGACTTATTATATGGTACGAGCTATCATCCTGAGAATGAAATCACAGTTACTGCAGGAGCGACACAAGCTATTTTTACAATTATTACAACATTTATAAATCCAAATGATGAAGTTATCATTTTCAGACCTGCTTACGATAGTTACGAACCTGCCATAACACTTAACGGCGGAAAAACAGTTTCAATACAACTAGAAGCACCCAATTTTAGTGTGAATTGGAGCGATGTAAAATCAAAGGTGAACAGCAGAACTAAAATGATTATTGTTAACACACCGCATAATCCTTCTGGTACGGTATTTTCAAAAGAAGATATGATGCAGCTAGAAGACATTACGAAGAATACGAATATTATTGTGTTAAGTGATGAGGTTTATGAACATATGATTTTTGATGACGAAAAACACCAGAGTGCGTGTATATTTTCCGATTTAAAATCGCGAAGTTTTGTAGTGGCTTCCTTTTGTAAAACATTTCATAATACAGGATGGCGGGTAGGCTATTGTTGTGCGCCGAAAGCACTCATGGAAGAATTTATGAAAGTACACCAATTTAATGTGTTTTGTATTCATCATCCAACGCAAAAAGGAATTGCAGACTATATGAAAGCCCCCAGTCATTATCTAGATTTACCTGTTTTTTATCAACAGAAGCGAGATTTGTTTTTAGACCTTATTAAAGATTCCAGGTTTAAATTTACAGCCTCAAAAGGTACCTATTTCCAGGTGTTAGATTATTCTGAAATAACCCAGGAATATGATGTTGACTATGCGAAACGGTTAACTATGGAATATGGGATAGCTTCCATTCCATTATCGGTTTTTAATAACAATAATTTAGATAATAAAGTACTTCGATTTTGTTTCGCAAAAACCGATGATACTTTAAAAAGAGCTGCAGATGTTTTGAATGGTATTTAAGTGACTTTTTAATTGATATATGGTCTAAATCATATAACGATTAAAGAAAAGATTATGAAATTATTTGCAGTATTATTATTTTTAGTGGCATCATTAACCATACAAGCGCAAGAGGTTGCGTTTAATGGAACGACTTATAAGGTTAAAGGAAAAACTATTTTAAAAGATAATACGGACATAACAAAGACATTGTCTGTTGAAGAAAAAACAAAAATTTTAGAGACTCTAAAAGAGCAAAAAACTTTAGAAGCTGAACGTGTAAAGGCTGAAAAAAAAGCAGAAAAGAAAGAGAAAAAGATTCAAAAAGCTTTAAAACAGAAAGAAAAGGCGCAATCTAATTTTGAAAAATCTAGTCGTAAGTTCGATAAAGCTACGGCTAAATACGAAAGCTTAAAAAAAAGAGGTAGACTATCACCAATTAAAGAAATTAAATGGGTTGAAAAAGTTGAAAAACTAAGATATAAAAGAGATAAATTTGAAGGTAAATTAAAATAAATGCAAGACGAACTTAAAATAGCCTTAATTCAATCTGATTTGGTTTGGGAAAACCCTAAACAGAACTGTGAAAATTTTTCTAAGAAAATAAAAAACCTTCCCGAAGCAGTTGACTTAGTCATACTTCCAGAAATGTTCACAACAGGTTTTACCATGAATGCAAAAGATGTTGCCGAAACTATGGATGGAGATACGGTTGCATGGATGCGATCTACAGCTTTAAAAACCAATGCTGTTATTATTGGTAGTCTTGTTATTTTGGAGGAAAAAAACTATTACAATCGATTGCTTTTTGTCGAACCATCTGGAGCTATACAACATTACGATAAGCGACATACTTTTACATTGGTAGGCGAAGATAAAATTTACACTGCAGGAACAAAAAAGCTAATTATCGATTATAAAGGCTGGAAAATTTGCCCGCTAATTTGTTACGATTTGCGTTTCCCTGTATGGGCAAGAAATACCGAAGATTATGATGTTTTGCTATACATTGCCAACTGGCCAAAACCCAGAGTTTCTGCGTGGGATGCATTGCTAAAAGCACGAGCTATTGAGAATATGAGTTATTGCATTGGAGTAAACCGTGTTGGTGTTGATGGCGTTAATAGTGACTACTCGGGGCATTCCGCAGTATATGATGTACTAGGGAATATAATCACTTCAATGGAACCAAGTAAAGAGCAAGCTCAAATAGTGACTCTAGAAAAAAGACATATTCAAGCTTACAGAAATAAATTAAAATTTTTAAACGATAGAGATCTTTTTACTCTGAAGTAAATTGAAGTGTTGTAGATTCATCCCAACCTGCTCTAATTTCTATTTCTTTGAAATGACTTACACGTTCTGGTTGTCTTTTTTTAAGATAACTTCCAGAGTCATATTTTTTGTTCCCATTAGTATCGTGTATAACACGAATGTGATAGATGCCAGGATTTAAGTTTAAAAAATCAAAGGAGCCAGAATTCTCAATAAATTGTTCAATTTTTACTTTTCCATCTTTATCTGTTAGTTGTACAATAACTGGATACGTCGCATTTACTAATGTGAAACGCGCATTACCAAAATCGGATATTTTTTTTGTTTTTAGAACATAACTTAAAGTATCATTTTTGTTATCAAAAAAGTCTACAAAAGCTTCGGGCAGAAATTTTATGTTATAGGCATGCTCTTCTTTCTTTTTAAAATAAAAAGCATACGTATTTGTAAGTGTATCAAAATCGGTAGTAAAATCGATTTGAGTAGAATCTTTGTCTATAAGCGTAATTTTAGAAGTATCTAAACTAGTAAAAGGTATCGCACTAGAAATTATAAAAGGTTCATCATAACCAATGGTGCCAGATGGCGATGATTCAATGACTAAGGAGTCTACTTTTTGCTTGCTAATTCTTACTGTATAGTCTTCTTTTTCAATTGAAGGATGCGTCACCTTAAAAAGAAGCGAGTCAACTTCAAGACGGGGTTTATACCAATAGTTAAGAGTGTCCGTTTTTTTATCTTGTGTTATGCGAGATTCAAACTCAGGAGGCGTTTCAGATAATAAATGAATCGCCATTCCAGTAGGGTCGCCTTCATATCCAAAAGCAATTTTTTCACCAGATAATAATCGAGGTCTGGTGGGCTTAAAGTCTAATGCTTCAGAAAATAGTTTTAAAGTATAAAGCGTATCTGTAGGCACTTCAATAAAGTCTTTATAAAATGCAATTTGATCGGTCTTTTGCTGAAATTTATTGTCTCCATTGCCATCCTTTAAGGCGATAAGCATATACTTGCCTTCTTTAAGATTTTCGATAGAAAATGTGGTAAGACTGTCAAGTGTATTGGTAATATATTTAGGCGTTTCTTTATAAATAATAGAATCATTAAAAGTGGAATCGACTTCGTATAAAGATACCGAAACAAAGGTTTCTGGTTTTGTTTTTATGGCATCCACTATTTTACCGCTTACTTTAAGGGAATCTATATAATCGCCAGTTGATAATACATATCTGTAATATGGATACGGATTTCCTTCATTATTATCGGTAATACTATTTCCAAAGTTAAATGCGTATGTGGTATTAGGTTGTAACGTATCGTAAATTTTAATAGTAATGTATTTACTCGCACTACCCAAGGGTGTAACATCAGGCTGTATTTTCATAGGGGGCGAAATAATGAGTTGTTTTTGAAGGTCTTTTATTTTAACATATTCGTCAAAATAGACTCTTATTTCATTACCAGTAAAATTGGTTGAATAATTCTCTGGAATAGACTTAATAATGATTGGAGGATCTTCATCTTTTGGACCCCCATCAGGCGTACCTCGGTTGGCACAGTTTATGAAAAACAAGCTTAGAAAAACGACTAAAATAAGATTTGAAAGTGTTTTATTCATTACCAATTTAAAATTTTACACAAACCTACATAATTTTAGAGATATAACGGTGAACTCATTAGGCTATTGCCATGGTGGCTATACTTATTTTTATGTTTTTTACTTGATTTAATGTTGCTATACAAGCTTCTAAAGTTGCACCAGTAGTAATAATATCGTCTACTAACAAGATATGTTTGTTTTTAAGAACTTCAGAATTAACAAGTGTAAATAATTCGGAATCACCATTCCAACGTGCCAATCGTTGTTTATTGGCTTGCGATTTAGTATTAGTTACTTTTAAGAGGGTATTGTCTATATAATCTGCTTCTAATGCTTCAGCAATTTGTTGACCAAATTTTGCGACTTGATTAAAACCTCTTTTTTTTAGTTTCTTTTTATGAAGTGGTACAGGAATTACCAGATCAATAGATTTATAAGGTGCGATATTCTTTAATTCGCCTCCTAACCAATTTCCAAGGACAAAACCAATATTTTCATAGCCTTTATATTTTAATCCGTGAATGAGCTGTTGAACAATTCCTTTTTTTTCAAATCTAAAAAGTGCAGTTCCATTTTCAATTTTGGCACGTCCGTAAAGTACTTTTTCAACAGTATCATCATTATCAAAATGGAAATTTGTAACAGGTAAATCATGTCGGCAATCTGTACAGATTGTTGTTTCATTATCATTTAATAAATTAAGACATGCGTAACATATTTTTGGGAAGAATAGCTTGATTATTGAATTAATCATTTATTGTGAAGAAGTTTTTATATTAACTTTGGGAAATCAGGCTAGTTCTTTTAAATAAGATTATTGGAGGCATTTATTCTTTTCGTTTTTTATTAATCAGATTTTCATAGTCTTCTCGTTTGGATTTATTAACGTCCTTAATTACTATCTCACCATTTTTTAGATAAAAATAAATAGAATCAGAACCTTTTATTTTAGAAACAGAATCACCAATTGCCATATTAGCGTAAAGGCTATTTGATACATGAATTTTACGATAATTTTCTAAAAAAACATATCTGGATGCTCGTGGGTAATCACCGTCTTCTTTCTTTTTTATAACTTTCCCTGAATATTCTTCGTCTCTTGTTTTTTCATATCTCTTTTTTACACGGTCAAGATTATTTTCTTGGAAGTAAACAATAGGAATAATTATTGCAATTATTGGAAGAAAAACTTTGAGTAAAGGTATTCGAATCTCTCTTTCTTGTTTTGTATTCATTTTTAATTACCTACAAAGTTTATAGTTAGTTGTGTTTGCAACGCTCTAAATTAGTAAAAGAAAATGAACTAGAATTTTTGCTATCAACATATTCATGTGCAACATACTTTAGGGAAGAATAGGTTGGCTATGGATTTGCGCATTTATTTAAGAACGCAAAGCTCTGTAAGCCAGTCTTAAAACTCCCACTCTTCGATAAGTTTTATGATTTGATGTATATCAATAGGTTTTTTTAGGGTGATATTTGCGCCTAATGACTGTACTATTTCTTCTGTGGAAATAGTCGTATTATTTCCTTCGCGGAAGAAGCCTGTAACAGCTATAATTAAAGATTTTTTATTATATGATGCATTACGTTTTCTAATTTGGCCAATACTTCTTATACCGCCATCAGGAAGAAATTGATTGTTTTGAACATGAAATAAATCAATTACAAAACAATCATAATCATTTGAAAGTAATATTTTTGCATCACTTGAATTAGCCGCTATATCAACTTCGTACCCTTTTGCCAATAATTCGTTTTGCCATTCTGTAGCAAGTTGATAATCATCTTCAATAAGAAGTATGCTTTCTACTTTATTTGTCATTAATTACTATTTAAAATATGTTTATCTATTATTCCTTTTAGTTTATCAGTTCTAATAGGTTTTAAAATTACTGGAGCTTTAGGGAAAGTGCTTTCTTCTAGAAAAGAATTTCCGTAACCTGTAATATAGTAAAAGGAAACACCCCTTTTTTCACATTCAAAAGCAACTTTCATACAGGTTTCTTTTTTTAAGTTAACATCTAAAAATGCAAGATCGTAATGTGTGTCTTCCAATGATTTTAATGCCTGTTTTTGATTTGAAAAAGCATCTATTTTATTCACTTTAGGACCAGATATAACTTGCTTAATGTCTTGCGCTATAATAAAATCATCTTCTAAAATAAACGCATTTATTACTTTATATTTTTTTGGTTTTTTAATTGGTATGGCTTGTTGTACTTGTTCTAAAACGAAAATACTGTCTTTACTTTCTCCTATAAGATTTTTTGGGATTTGAAATTTTACATAAAGTCCGTCTTTTTGGAATTCAACCTTTGAACTCCCAGCAAACTCATAATTTATGGCGTTTTCAATAATGGTTGTTCCAAAACCGGTTTTATTTGGCGCTTTTATTTGTGGTCCATCTAACTCTTTCCATTCAATTGTTAAACCTTCAGAATTGGTTTTCCACATAATTCTCACCTTCCCTTTTTGCGTTGACAGCGATCCGTATTTTATGGCATTTGTAGTAAGTTCATGAACAATCAAAACCATCATCGAGATAATTTCGGATGTTATTTTAACACCAGATCCTTCCAAAATTATATTTTCTGGATTATTACAAAGTGGTTTGATAATTCTTTCAAATAAATTTTTTAATTCAACCGAGGTATATGAGTTTTCCGTTAATAAGCTATTCGCTTTGGCTAATGCAAGAATACGATGCTCTAAAGAATTCGCATAATCATCAATGGAATCTATGTCATTTATTGTTTGTTTTGAGATAGACCTAACTAATGCTAATATATTTCTTATACGATGATTAAGCTCCCTAATTACAATTTTAAATCGCTCTGTAGTTGCCTTTTCAGCATGTACTGCTTTTTGAAAAGTGGTAACAGCAATTTCTGCAAGTGTTAAGGTTTCAGAATCCCAAATTTTGGATTGTTCTTTACTCAAATCACAAAATTCGTTAAAGGAGCTTCTTGGGTGGAGACGAACTTTTTCTTTTTCAAAAACTAAGTCTTTTTTGGGGTTGCCCGCCCATAAGATATTCTTTTTAATTTCATTTCTAAAAAAGTAAATACATATTTTAGGATTGTTGACATGTATTCGCAAAGCCAGAACACCTCTACAATGATCTAAATTTTTAATTTGGAGTTCGCTTAAATTATTGGAATAAAAAATATTATTTGTTTTAACATCACTAAAGTTAGTTGCAATAGCATCAATAGCATTTTTTGTTGGGCAATCACCATGCAGTAATACTTTTTTATCAATTTGATATGCAACGCCATCACATTTTATAAGAGATTTAAGTTTGTCTGCATAATCTTCCCAAAACATTTGAAGATAAATAGGATTTTGGTTGAGTGTTATAAACTCTTCTCCTTCTAAATGTAACTTATTGATTTTCTTTTCTACTTTCTGTTCTATTTTCTGCTCAAGAATCGTCCCAGCAATTTGACCGATTAATTCTAAAGAATAAGTGACTTCTGAAGAAAGTTGTTTAACATCCTGATTGTGTAATGCAAATAACCCCCAAAGTTTACCTTTTATTATTATTGGAAGTGTTAGGGTGGAAGACACTTGCATATTTTTTAAATACTGCCCATGAATAGGTGAATTACCTCTTAAAATACCTAAAGTTAAATTTAAAGGTTTAAGCGTTTTATTAGCACTTTTTAATTTTACTCCAGCATCAGATGTGTTATGTATGTGCCTTATAGGTGTTTTTAAGAAAATTTCTCTTGCTTTTGGAGGAATATCGAATGCAGGAAAATGTAAACCCAAATAAGAATCCATTCTTCCGCTATTAAATTCTGCAATGACCTCACCTGAGTTATCTGGATGAAATTTATAGGCTTTAACTCTATCGAACTGGGTAATGTTTCTTAATGCAATAACAGATTGATTTAAAATGGCATTTACATTTTCTAGTTTTTTAATAGTGTCAAGTGTCCATTTTAAATGCGCATTGATTTTAAATACTTCTACAGATTCAATTATTGGAGTAATTTCAATAACGACATTTTCATCAACTCTGAATAAAGAGATATCAACTTTTTGCTCTTTTAAAACAATTATTTTTGCTTGTTCTCTCTGTTGGTAAGTAGATTTGTGAGATGCAATATTGCTAATGGCGTGAAAACTTTCTCTATCAAATAAATCTCTAATAGATAGATTAAATAGATTATCAACCTCAAAGTCAAAATAATCGTTTAAATTTTCTGAAGCATAGGTAATAGCCAAAGAATTAAAGTTAAATGCTACTAAAGCACCATAACTTTGTATTATACCAGGAAACTCTATGGGTTCATTATTGCATTCTTCTAAGGCTTTAGCTTCTGATGCCTTGGAGTTTTGTATTTCTTTTTTGAAGTTCATTTGTAGCTATTTGATAAATAAGATTAAAAGTGTTTTGTGCGGATTCTATAACTTCGCTTTCAATGAACTCTCTCTTAGACAATAATTCTTTTAAACTATTCATTTGTTCCTGACTGCTGTTTGCTAAGGCTGTAAAGTAGTAGAAAGGTTTTATAATTGTTTGTTTTTTAGCTGATGCTAAAAGCACTTTTGCACCTGCGGCAGATCCCGCAAATACATAATACGCACCTAATTGCGTACTGAAATTTATGCTTTTAAAGTTACAGTACCGATATTTTTCAACCTCATTGGTTATACTATAATCGATTAACTTTAAATCTTTTTTTAATGCGTTTATTAGATGCTCATTATAAGTGTTAACATGGCATGTAGCAAGATTCTCTAAAAGAGGTTTGCAATAGTATCTTGCAATAAGCATGGTGTTATAAAAAAGATCTAATTTTTCTTCATTTATTCCATCGTTAAACTTAAAAATGTGCTCTAAAGCATTATGAAGTTCTTTTGTTGATGTATATAATTTTTTTCTAAAAGTATTTTCCATAGTCAGTTATATTTGCTATCAAATAAATAGTAAAACTTGTCTTGTAAAAGCAGATAGTTTTATATTCGATTACTTAAGTATAAATTTTAATTAAGCCATTTGTTAAGGGTGCTGAACAATTCATCTTTTATTACGGGTTTAGATAAAAAATCCACGCAACCTTTATTATAGCATTTTTCTTTTTCTTCAGGCATAGCATATGCTGTTTGCATAATTACTTTTGCCTCAGGGTTCATTTTTAAAATTTTATCCATGGCAGTAATCCCGTTCATTTCTGGCATTCTTATGTCTAATAATATGATATCAATATTTGAGTTGTTCTTATAGGTGTTTACAGCAACTTTTCCTGTTTCTGCAAAAAGAATTTTTGCTCCAGTATTTTTTAATACAATTTGAAATAAAAGTCGTATTAAAGAATCATCTTCTGCTATTAGAATAGTTTTATTCTTTAAGAAATCTTCAGAATTAGGAGCTTCAATTTTTATAGTTTTCTTATTTTCTTTTGTTGATTTTAAAGGTATAGTAAACTCAAATAAAGTACCAACTTTATATTTTGAACTTACAGTAATATACCCCCCTAAAAGTGTTATGATTCCTCTACAAATAGCTAAACCTAGTCCAGTGCCTCCGTATTTAGCATTATTTTCATAATTAATTTGTTTAAATCGCTCAAATATTTCAACCTGTTTATCTTTTTCAATACCTATGCCTTGATCTTTTACAAAGAATTTCAAATACCCTTGTTCAACTTCAAACCCAAAAGAAATTTTTCCTTTTTCAGAAAACTTTAGTGCATTATTTAGAAGATTAGATAGAACTTGTTGTAACCTTTGTGGATCTGTAATAATTATTAAATCTTTATATTCATCTGGTATAGATGTTTTAAAAATAATGTTGTCTTTGTCTTTAGATTTTTTTAATTCGTTATATGAAATTTCTAAATGATTTATAAGTTTAGGTATATGACATTCTTTATAAATCATTTTTATTTCGTTCGACTCTATTTTGGCTACGTCAATAATATCATCAATTAAATTTAAAAGTTGTTTAGAATTGCTATCGATAATCTCTAGATATTTTAACCTGTCTTTTTGATTAAGATAATTATTTTTAAGTAATTCTGAGAACCCCAGAACACTATTCATAGGCGTTCTAATTTCGTGGCTCATATTGGCCAAAAAATAATTCTTATGAATATTTGCTGCTTCTGCGTCCTTTTTTGCTTTTATAAGCTCTTCTTCAATAAATTTTTGCTGAGTTATATCTTGAGTAGCCCCTCTTAATCCAATAATTTCACCATCACCATTTCTAACTGCTTCGCCTTGTGCCCACAACCAACCAAATTCGCCATTTTGCTTAATTATATTCAATTCCATATCATAAGGAGTACCTTCGGTTATGGCTTTTTTTACTGAAGAAGACAATAATTTCCAACTATCTTTTGTGAACAATTTTTCATGCTCTGTGAATGGCGGTGGTGGTAATTTAGGATTAAATCCATAAATTTTATAAAGTTGTAAAGTCCATGTAACCTCGTTAGTAGCTATATCCATATACCAACTACCTACATGTGTTATTTCCTGTATGCGTTTTAGTTCTATTTCACTTTTACTGAGTGCTATTTTATTTTTCTTTTCTTCAGTAACATCTAAAATAGTACCCGCAAACTCACCTTTTCTCGGGCTAAAAGCATTCACAACAAAATACTTACCAAGGTCTGATACATAACTTTCTATGGTTTGATCTTTGCCTGTTAATGCAACTTCACTATATAATTGTATCCAATTATTAGGATCTTTTTTTAAACCTGGTAAGATTTCAGAGATTTTTTTTCCGATTAGGTTTTCTGCATTTATACCTAATATTTTTTCATAGGACGGATTTACATCAATATATTCCCAATCTATAGGAGTATCATTTTTGTCAGTAATAATTTTAGCGTGAATAAAGCCTTCATTTAGACTTTCGAATAGTTTCTGGTACTTTTTGTCTTTTTCAGCAAGTTCCTTTTCTGTTTCTTTAAGTTTGTTTATGTTATTTAATGTAATAACGACACCATTAATAACTTTATCGGTTGTAATAAATGGGCTTATTCTCTTAAGATAAAAGTTATTGTCCTTGTCTTTTACTTGTTTTTCTACAACAATTAATTTTTCAAGAACTAATTTTGAGTTTTCAATTATTGAAGCCCTTATGTCTTCTTCAAAGTTAGAAGTAAAGCTAGAAAGGGGTCTGCCAAGATCTAATTCATGTAAATTAAACACTTCTTTTAGTGCTGGAGTAAACTTTCTAATACGTAAATCTGTATCTAAAAAAACAGTTGCAATCTCTGTATTATCAAGAAGATTTGTAACATCATTACTTAGGTTGGTGAGCTCTTTGTTTTTTTCCTGCATTTCAGAGTTTACGGTATACAACTCTTCATTTACAGATTGAAGTTCTTCGTTGGTACTTTGAAGCTCTTCGTTAGATGCCATTAACTCTTCATTAGAAGATTGAAGCTCTTCATTACTGGTTTCTAACTCTTCAATAGCATTTTGTAATTCAGTTTTAACAACCTTAAGCTCCGTTTCAAGATCTTCCAAGCGTTGGTTAGAAACTTCATCAACATCAATATTATTTATGATTAAAGGTTCTTCATATTCTAGAACTTTATCATTAGCGAATTCTATTAAGTAGCATCCATTTAACTCATCATCAAAATCAGGCATATGAAATTTTAAATCAAAAGAAAAGTTTTTTTCGTTAGATTTATTTACAACCCCCTTAATAATAATATCTTGCTTTTTGTTTTCAATTCTTCTAATACCACTTCTTATTACTGCCGCAATATCTGGATTTACAATTTTTAATAAATTGTTTTGAAAAATCCCTTCGTTATGAGATAAACGTTTGCCAGCATCACCTTTTATATAAAGAATATTAAAGTTTTTATCTATAAAAATTGATGCAGGACTAAACTTTTTACTTAAGTATTTATGAAATATTGATACAGGATCTTCTTTTGTTTTAAATTGAGGAGTATTTATAGGTAATGTCGTGTTTTTATAAGTTATTGACGAAATTCTTTCAAGATTACTATTTTGAGAGGGAATTTGTCTTGTAGTGGATACGTTTTGATAAATTTTCCATTTAACATCAATAGTTTTAAAATATTTTGCAGTTTCACCTAGAGATTCGCTATTTCCTAAAAATAAATAAGAGAATTGATTTAATGCAAACTGAAAGCTAAACATGACTTTCTTTTGAATTTTATTATCAAAATAAATAAGTAAATTTCTGCAAGAAATAAGATCCATTCTTATAAAAGGAGGATCTTTAATAAGATTATGATTAGAAAACACTATTTTTTCTCTAACGCGTTTTATAATTTGAATTTTATCTCCAGTCTTTAAGAAATATTGATCCAGGTAAGGTTTCTCTATTTCGTTAACAATATTAATATGATACATGCCAATGCCTGCAACAGTTAATGCCTTTGGGTTAATATCTGTTGCAAATATTTTATAATCAAGATTTAATTGGTGTGTTCTAATGTAATCATCAATTAGAATAGCGATGGAATACACTTCTTCGCCTGTAGAACAACCTGCTACCCATATCCGAACTGTTTCAGATTTATTTTTGGACTTGCATATATCTGGGATTACTTTATCTTTAAGATTACTGAAAGCTTCTGTATCTCTAAAAAAACGTGTTACACCTATTAAAAAATCTTCTTTTAAAGTTTGCTTTTCATCTAAATTGCTAGACAAAAATGTGACATAATCAAATAGATGCTCTATATTGTTTATGTTCATACGTTTTTCTAGTCTACGTATAAGTGTGTTTTTTTTGTACTCTCTAAAATCTATTCCAGAAAATTTATAAACAATAGTTAAAATATTATTTATTAAAGTCTCGTCAGACGAATTAATATTAAAATCTTTAGATATTAATTTTTTGTTTGCAGGTATTTTGCAAAACAACCTGGCAATTTTTTCTGGATTTAGAATATAGTCTGCTATATTAGTTCCTATAGCAGAATTAGGCATCCCATCAAACTGTGCAGAAATTGGGTCTTGAACTATAATAGTACCACTACCTTCTTTAATAGTACGTATGCCTCTAGAGCCATCAGATCCTGTACCAGATAGAATTACACCAATAGCCTTTTCTTTAAACTCTTCCCCCAAAGTGTGAAAAAAAATATCTATGGGTAAGTTTAAATTGTGTTTTGGCCCTTTATTTAACAAATAAAGTTTCTTGCCTTTTATATGAAGGTTTTTGTTTCTTTGGTTAAAATAAATGCAGTTGGGCTTAATAACCTGTTTATCTTCTGCTGTGTAGATAGGCATATCTGTATGCTTACTAAGTAATTCGGGCATTAAACTTTTAAAGTCAGGCGAGAGGTGTTGAATAATTATAAAAGTCATCCCAGTGTTGTTAGGTATGTGATCAAACAGAGTTTGTATAGCATCCAAACCTCCTGCCGAAGCACCAATACCAACAACATACAAGTTGGAATTTTTATTCTTCATGGGGTATAGTAATATAAATTATAATATAAAAACGTCTCTATCTAAATGGATATTTTCCTACAATATAAGTAAGAATTGGATGTAAACAAACGATAAGTTGTTTTTTTTATAAGAAAATTATTCACATACTACAGTAATATTCCTTTTTAATAAACATAAAAGAAAATTTTTTATTGAGAATATTAAATCTGTTTTCTGTGTAACCATTTCATATTTATATAGTTGTGATTTGTGTAATATCTTTAAATTACAATTTTATAGCCTTCACCAGACCTCAATATCCATATCATAAAAAAACTTTTCAAGAATAGTTTTATAATTTGTAGATTTGATAATACACTATAAACTAACCTATTTATGAAAAAGCTTGCACTATTTAGTATTACCTTATTATTAATATGTAATAAAACCTATACTCAAAACACTCCTGAAGCTACAGGGTTATCTGCAATAACCTTCATTACAATTGAATCTGACAAAAAAGCTATTGCTAAGGAAATAGCACAATTTAGATCTAAAGAATATATCATTAATAATATAATAGGTAGAACAAACGGAAAAGATATTCGATTTGAAACTGAAAGTTTAGCTTCAGATGATAGTTCAAGTTTAGTTTCAATTGCTTTTAATTGTAATGAACTAAATGAAAAAGGTCTGCTTCTTGCATTTTTTGGACCAAATACAGATGCAAATGGAGAATTAAAGGATGCCTATGGATTTAGGTATATTCCTTTAAAAGAAGCCCAAGATTTATTTAAGAGAATAGATAAAGTCCAAGATGATAATAAAAAGTATTTGTCTAGTGATAATGACGTTAACAACGTTTATATAGAATTTGAAGATGTTAAATTTGTCATTTATAAAGATGATGGTGAACAGATAAGAGTTTTTTGGAATGGCTTTCAGATTGTTTGGGAAAGAACTGCTTTTGATAGAAGTAAAAGACGATTAAAGAAATGGTTTGATTAATATATTAACTTTATACTAACTCTAGATTTAAGCTCTAACCAAGAGACCATAACCTCAGTTTTAAACCATTAACAATGCTTATTTAAAAGCAATAAGACATCGTAGCTAAAAAAAATGCATATACATTGTTTTTTTTAGTAAACAACTCCCTTTGTTTCAAGCGGTTTTTTATTTTTGCACCATGGCAAATCAAGACGATAAATTTAAGAAGGTTATTTCGCATGCGAAAGAGTACGGTTACGTGTTTCAAAGTAGCGAAATATATGATGGATTAAGTGCGGTTTACGACTATGCACAGAATGGTGCAGAGTTAAAGAAGAACATACGCGATTACTGGTGGAAAGCGATGGTTCAAATGAATGAAAATATTGTAGGTATAGACGCTGCTATTTTTATGCATCCAACCACTTGGAAAGCTTCAGGGCACGTAGATGCTTTTAACGATCCATTAATTGATAACAAAGATTCTAAAAAAAGATATCGCGCCGATGTTTTAGTTGAAGACTATTGTGCTAAGATTGAAGCAAAAATTAATAAAGAGGTTGCCAAAGCAGCAAAGCGTTTTGGGGAATCTTTTAACAAAGAAGAATTTGTTTCTACGAACGGACGTGTTTTAGGTTATCAAGAAAAAATAAAGACAACGCTTTCGCGGATGGCAAAATCTTTGGAAAGTGAAGATTTGGCTGATGTTAAAGCCCTTATTGAAGAGTTAGAAATTGCTGATCCTTTAACAGGAAGTAAAAACTGGACAGATGTTAAGCAGTTTAACCTCATGTTTGGCACCAAACTAGGTGCTTCTGCAGAGTCTGCGATGGATTTATATTTACGCCCAGAAACAGCTCAAGGTATTTTTGTGAATTTTTTAAACGTTCAGAAAACAGGACGTATGAAGATTCCATTCGGAATCGCACAAACAGGAAAAGCCTTTAGGAATGAAATTGTAGCAAGACAATTTATTTTTAGAATGCGTGAGTTTGAGCAAATGGAGATGCAGTTTTTTATAAAACCAGGGACTCAAAAAAAATGGTATAAGCATTGGAAAGAACACCGAATGAAATGGCATTTGTCTTTAGGTATGGGAGCAGATAATTATCGTTTTCACGATCATGAGAAATTAGCACATTACGCGGATGCAGCTTCCGATATTGAATTTAAATTCCCATTTGGTTTTAAAGAATTAGAAGGTATTCATTCACGTACAGATTTCGATTTAAAAGCGCATGAAGAGCACTCTGGAAAAAAACTACAGTATTTTGACCATGAAGATAACGCCAGTTATACACCATACGTTTTAGAAACCTCTATCGGTTTAGACAGAATGTTTTTAGCTGTATTTTCTAATTCATTGCAAGAAGAAGCCTTAGAAAACGGAACAACACGTACTGTTTTTAAACTACCAAGTGTTTTAGCACCAGTAAAAGCGGCTATTTTACCATTGGTTAAAAAAGATGGCTTACCAGAGGTTGCTCGTAAGATTGTAGACGAATTAAAATGGGATTTTAATGTTATTTATGATGAAAAAGATGCCGTGGGAAGACGTTACAGAAGGCAAGATGCCAACGGAACACCATTTTGTATCACTGTAGATCATGATACTTTAGAAGATAATATGGTTACCATTAGACACAGAGATACTATGGAACAGCAACGTGTTAAAATAGAAGATTTAAGAAATATCATTAAAGAAGAAGTAGATGTACGCTCTTGGTTAATGAAGATGTCATAAATTCCTTTGAAGAAAGGCATCTTAAATTCCAAAAATAAAATTCTAAAATCCCAAACATTCTTGTTTTGGGATTTTTCTTTTTTAATGTCATTTATTAGAGTGAGAAGCTCTACACTGAATTGGTATATCCGTTTTTTAGTCAGTGAGTTAAAAAAATCCTTAAATCTTACGTCATATAGCAAAGCGGTCTTACGTCTTTTTTGTCGACACTAACACGCCCTATATCCGTATTTGCCTATCAATTTGTTGATCTAAAGAAATAATAGATTCTGTTCTTAAAACCCCCACGATACTTTGAATTTTATTATTTAATAATTGCATTAAGTGGTTATTATTGTAAGCTAGTATTTTTATAAAAATATTCCAGTTGCCAGTAGTATAATGACATTCTAAAACTTCGGGAACTTTCTTTAAAGCTCTAATAACATCCTCATTGTTTACCGCTTTTTCAAGGTAAATACCAACAAAAGCCATGGTAGAATAGCCTAACACTTTTGGATTGATAATAAATTGTGATCCAGAAATAAGTTTAGATTTTTCTAATTTTCGTAGACGTTGATGAATAGCAGCACCAGAAATACCAACATTTCTTGCAATCTCTAAAATGGGCGTTCTAGCATCTGATGTTAAGGCACGGAGGATTTTTTTATCAATACCATCTATTATTATAGGTTTGATTTTAGATTTCATTAGTTGAATTTTAAAACATAAAAATAGGTATTTGATTTCAAATTGAAACCATGAAGCATATAAAAGCTTTACATTTTAATAAAAGCCAAAGGTGTGAGGCCAATAATATTAATAAACTATTATTAGTTAGATAAATATATGTTACTTGTCTCCTTGAGCCTACAGTGTACCCACAAATATTAATATTATAGATATGCTTAAAAAATATACTATATAAAAAGGTAGACACGAATTTCACGAATTTTCCTGCCTACCGGCAGATTTCAAACCTGTATAAGTATTATGACAGACTGAAAGTCTGATTCGTGTTAATGTTAGGTATAGAGATTTCAACGACATTGAGATTCTATTCGTGTAAATTTGTGCAATTCGTGTCTTAATTATCGTTTTATGCTCAGGGTTTAGTTTGCTGTATTAGTTTATATAGCTTAGAGTTTGTAGGGAAAATAACTTAAAAAAGATGTGGGTACACCGTAGCTCCTTGAGCGCAGTCTAGAGGTTGTTAATTTCAATACCTTTAACAGGTCTCGACTAGTCTATTTTTAGCTGATTCGAAAACCTCGACCAGACATGTATATGTATTAATGGTTATAAACAAAATAAAAACCGAACTCAGCTTAATTATTCAAAGGATTATAACCTAAATAAGGTATTTCCTTTTCGTGAAATGTAACACCAAAAGATTCCAGTTCTTTTAAAATAGGTTCGTAAACTTCTTTATTGATAGGAATTTGAACACCAGGAGAGGTGATTTTTTTATTTAGAATGGCAAGTGTAGCTATAGCAACTGGCAAGCCTACCGTTTTTGCCATAGCTGTATAGGTTTGATCTTCTCCCAAAACGACCATACTAGCATCTATTTGATGTTTTTTTCCATCTTTTTCGTAACCGAACTTATGATACATTACAATCATATCTTTATCATGGGGATCAAGAGTCCAACTGTCCATAAGTATTTTTTGGAGTATTTGTGCAGGGGTTGCTTTTTTAAGACCTACTTTTTTATCAGCATTAAAAATGTCGAGCTCCGTAAGTTTATCCCACACAATATCATCCTGATCAATTTTTAGCGCATGTCTTAATTTTAATTCTACAGAATCTGTAGGGCTATAGGTTAAAAAAGCATTTATAAAATCGCGATAACTCATAGTTTCGCTACCGTCTATAGTATAACTGTCATCTGTCATTCCTAGCATAACGAAAATATTCCATGCACGACTAAAACCAACACGCCTCATAGTTCCTCTATATAAAGTCTTAACGTTATTGAGTCCATAAACACTTTGATATTTTAGAGAGTCTCTATTTGCATAGGCTTCAAAACGTCCAAAACCATCAATGTCTAGAAATTCGGTGCGTCTAAACAAATGATGATAGGGAATGTATTTATAAGTGCCTTCTTGTAAAAATTTTGCAGCGCCACCTTGTCCCGCAGTGACTACATTTCTGGGGTTCCAGGTAAACTTATAATTCCATAAGTTAGTATCACTTTCGGGCGCTACTAACCCACCAGTAAACGATTCAAACAAGATGACTTTCCCGCCATTATTGCGAATACGGTCTAAAACTTGCATCGCACTCATATGATCTATACCTGGATCTACACCAATTTCATTCATTAGTATAAGTCCTTTGGCTTTCGCATCGGCATCTAAAGCTTGCATTTCTGGACTGACATAAGATGCTGTAACCATATGCTTTCCAAACAAAACACAATCTTTAGCAACCTCTATATGAAAACGGGCAGGAAGCATAGATATAACAATATCTGCATCTTTTATAGCATCGGTGCGAGATGTATCATCGAAAACATCTAACAATATGGCCTTAGTATTTTGATGATTGCCAGTTAGTTTTTTTGCAGCATTAAGGTTTAAATCACCAACTGTAATAAAAAGATTTTCGGCAGTCGATTTATCTAATAAGTATTTTAGAAGACTAGAAGTTGATTTTCCTGAACCAATGACTAAAATTTTTCGCATAATGAGAATAGTTAATTAGTTTTGTGATAACGAATTTAATAAATACAATAGTTTTTAATAGCCTTGATTAAATACATATTATGAACAAAAAAATATTAATTACAGCATCAATTTTTGGAATATTGGCTGTCATTTTAGGAGCATTTGGAGCACATGCGCTAAAAAAAATAATGACTGTTGAAGCTCAACAAACTTTTGAAACTGGGGTAAGATACCAGATGTATCATGCTATTTTACTACTATTTATAGGTAGCACTACATACATTCAACAAAAAAAGAAGAAAATCTTATACTATTTAATTGTAATAGGAATCATTTTATTCTCAGGATCTATTTACGGATTAGCAACAAACTTGTTAACAACTTTTAATTTCAAAACTATTGGTTTTGCAACTCCAATCGGCGGATTACTTCTAATTTTAGCATGGGGGTTTCTAATTATGAATTTCTTAAAAAATGAACCTAAAAACGATAATTAATAATAAATAGTTTGAAATAATTGTCTTAATTTTGCACAATAAATAATTTTATAACAAATTATGGTAAATTACAATCAAGTCACGAAAACGATTTCGTTGGAAACATACGGAATAAAAAATGCCAATGTAAAGTATCAACTTTCTCCAGAACAACTTCATGATATTGCTATTGAAAAAGGGCAAGGTTTAGAAGCTTCATCTGGAGCTTTAGCAGTTAACACAGGTGAGTTTACAGGGCGCTCTCCAAAAGATAGGTTTATTGTTAAAGATGCTATAACGAAAGACCGAGTTTGGTGGGGAGATATTAATATTCCGTTTGATCCTGATAAGTTTGATGCCCTATATAATAAGGTTGTAGATTATTTATCTAATAAGGAGCTTTTTGTAAGAGATAGCCTCGCCTGTGCAGATGTAGATTATAAATTAAATATTCGTATTATTAATGAATATCCTTGGAGCAATCAATTTGCCTATAATATGTTTTTGCGTCCAACAGAGGATGCGTTAAAAGATTTTGATCCCGAGTGGACGGTAGTCAATGCTCCTGGTTTTATGGCAGATCCCGAAAAAGATGGTACGCGCCAACATAATTTTGCTATTTTAAATTTTTCTAAAAAGATAGCTTTAATTGGTGGTACAGGATATACAGGTGAAATTAAAAAAGGCATTTTTTCTGCTCTTAATTTTATACTTCCAGTATTTAAAAACACATTACCAATGCATTGTAGTGCTAATGTTGGTAAAGATGGTGATACAGCTATTTTCTTCGGATTATCAGGTACAGGAAAAACAACATTATCTACAGATCCAAATAGAAGTTTAATTGGAGATGATGAACATGGTTGGACTGCAGAAAATTCGGTGTTTAATTTTGAAGGAGGCTGTTATGCTAAGGTTATTAACCTTTCGAGAGATAACGAGCCAGAAATATATGATGCTATTAAAAAAGGCGCTATTCTGGAAAATGTTATTTTAGATACAGATGGGCATGTAAATTTTGAGGATACTTCTATTACTCAAAACACAAGAGTTAGTTATCCGATTAATCATATTGAAAACATCCAAATTCCTTCTATAGGAAAGAACCCAAAAAATATTTTCTTTTTAACAGCAGATGCTTTTGGAGTATTGCCTCCAATATCAAAGTTAACACCTAGTCAGGCAGCATATCACTTTATTTCTGGATATACCGCAAAAGTAGCAGGAACAGAAGCAGGCGTTGTAGAACCACAACCATCCTTTTCTGCATGTTTTGGTGCACCATTTATGCCTTTGCACCCAGCTAAATATGCCGAGATGTTAAGTGAAAAAATGAAAGATTCTGGTGTTAATGTGTGGTTGGTAAATACAGGATGGACTGGCGGTCCTTACGGTATTGGTACAAGGATGAAATTAAAATATACACGTGCCATGATTAATGCAGTATTAAACGGAGAGCTTGGGTTGTATAATTATGATGACTACCATATACATTCTGTTTTTGGAGTGGCACAACCTAGAGAATGTCCAGGCGTACCAACAAGCGTTTTAAGTCCTAGAGCGACTTGGAATGATGATGAAAATTATTATAAAACAGCTTTTAAATTAACCAATGCATTTCGTGAGAACTTTAAAAAATTCGAGGCTCATTGTAATGAGGAAATAAGACGTGGCGGTCCGCAACGTTATGCGTTTTAGTTTAAAAGAATACCTTTAGGTTTAGCCCCGAGGTTTTTATTTAAATTGTTATTTCCGTGAAATCGTAAGATTCATGAATTTATTATTATATAATGAATAAAACGGGAATCTAAATACAAAAAGGGATGATTTGAAAAAATCATCCCTTTTTGTTTATGAAGTAAGTAGTTTAAACTACTTCTATGATATAAGGTTTACTTTCCTTTATTAACTTTATCAATATATTTCTGTAAAGCCATTGTCATTGATGGCGTTTCAGGTGTTGGAGCGGCAATGTCTACTCGTAAGCCTTTATCTTCTACAGCCTTTATTGTTGTATTTCCAAAAACAGCAATTCGTGTTTCGTTTTGTTTGAAATCTGGAAAGTTATGAAATAAAGATTCTATCCCAGAAGGACTAAAAAACACTAAAACATCATAATACACATTAGCTAAATCGGATAAGTCGCTAACCACTGTTTTGTAAAAAGTGGCTTGTTTCCAATTAACACCTAAGGCGTCTAAAGTGGAAGGAACTTCTGGTTTTACTTTATCTGTATTCGGTAATAAGAATGTTTCTTCTTTATACTTCTTAATTAATGGCGATAATTCTGAAAACGTACGTTTACCAACATAAATTTTACGCTTTCTATATACCACATATTTTTGAAGATAGTATGCAACAGCTTCAGACTGACAAAAATATTTCATACTATCTGGAACTTTAAATCGCATGTCTTCTGCAATTCTAAAAAAATGATCTACAGCGTTTCTACTAGTTAAAATAATAGCAGTGTAGTTATTTAAATCTACTTTTTGTTGTCTAATGTCTTTTGCAGATACGCCCTCTACATGAATAAAAGGTCTGAAATCTATTTTAACCTTTAGCTTATCTTGTAAATCAAAGTAGGGTGAGTTTTCTATTTTAGGTTCTGGTTGAGATACTAAAATTGTTTTTACTTTCATACACGCAAGTAGTTGGTTCTATTTAATTGGTAAAAAACACCTTGTATAAAATAATATAAGGTGAGATTTCGAGAGTGCAAAGATACAAAATAAAATAAAAGTAATTGTGTTTTATTAAATTTTGATGCGTTTTAAAAGAAGTAATAAGCCCAATAATATTAACAATTAGCATTAAAATGATGATTATATATATAATTGGTAAAGAAGGATTAAAGCTAAATAATAGTAAAGCGTTTATAGGGAGCAATAAAATACCTAAGTAATTTTTATAGCTAATTTTCTGAAAAAGATATTCGTCCATTAGTTTGTCAATTCCAAAAAGACTCCCAAATAGGCGTTCGATAAGAACCTTTATTAAAATTAAAACGCCAATGCTAAACCCTATTTTAAATAAGGCATCTATAGATAAAAGCTTGCCATCTGTTATGTGTTGGTAAGCAATAAAGGTGAAAACGGATAAGGAAAGGATTAAATTTCCAAATAGTAAGGCATCAAAATTGTCGAAGAATTTTTGATCTCTAGAATAAATTTTAAGGTATTTAGAATTTCCCAAAAGAGATATAAACTCATCAAACCGCTTTTGAGAAGTCAATTTTGCGATAGCTACAATAAGTAGTCCTGCAACTAATAAAATTGTAAATAATTCATTTGATATAGTCTCCCGAAGCATGCCATAAAATTATTATAATTATTAACACGACGCTTATAATTATTAAGGAATATTTAAAGAAGTGGTTTAAACTTTTTTTCAATTGGCTACAAAATGCTCTTTTTCACTCAATTTTTGCCTTTTTATTGTTCCATAGAACTACTATGAATTACAAAAAAAATGCTTTAATTGACGATAAAACAACTATTTTTTGCTTCAATCAAAAAAGTTTAAACCACTTCAAAAAAATAAACGGTTATTAATGTACATTTGCTAAAAATTAAAAAGTTTTTTAACAAAATTAGAGAATGAAAGATACGGTTGTTATCATTCCAACATATAATGAGATAGAAAATATTGAAGCTATTATAAGGGCGGTGTTCCTTCAATCGGATAGTATTCATATCCTTATTGTAGACGATAATTCGCCAGATTTAACAGCTTTAAAAGTAAAAGAACTTCAAACCGATTTTCCCGACAGGTTATTTTTAGAAAGAAGAAAAGAAAAATCGGGGCTAGGAACTGCCTATATTTACGGCTTTAAATGGTGTTTGGCTAAGGCATATAAGTATATTTTTGAAATGGATGCCGATTTCTCACATAATCCAAGCGATTTAATAAAGTTACATAATGCTTGTCATGTTGATGGAGCAGATTTATCTATTGGTTCAAGATATGTAACAGGTGTAAATGTGGTTAACTGGCCAATGAATCGAGTTCTTATGTCTTATTGTGCATCAAAATATGTGCGTATTATTACAGGTATGAAAATTCATGATACCACAGCGGGTTATGTTTGTTATAAACGACAAGTGCTTGAGACGATTAATTTAGACACTATAAAATTTATTGGTTATGCATTTCAAATTGAAATGAAATTTAAAACTTATTTAAAGAAGTTTAAGATTATTGAAGTGCCAGTTATTTTTACCGATAGAACAAAAGGAGAATCAAAATTAAGCTCAGGTATTATTTCTGAAGCTATTTTTGGAGTGATATCTATGAAGCTTAAAAGTATTTTTAAAAAATAAAATTTATATGAAATCAACACTTATTAAAAATGCGAATATTGTAAATGAAGGAGTTGTTTTTAATGGCGATATACTAATAGAAGGCGAATACATTAAAGAAATAAGTAATTCAATAAGTGTTAAATCTGCCGATGTACACGTTGTAGATGCTGAAGGAAAATATTTATTGCCTGGTGTTATTGATGATCAAGTGCACTTTAGAGAGCCAGGATTAACTCATAAAGGTAATATAGAAACAGAATCTAAAGCAGCTATAGCTGGAGGGATTACTTCTTTTATTGAAATGCCAAATACCAACCCTCAAACAACTACTATTGAGAAGTTAGAAGAGAAATTTGAGATCGCTTCAAAAACATCATCCGCTAATTATTCGTTTATGTTTGGCGGAACCAATGATAATTTAGAAGAAATTTTAAAATTAGATATAAATCAGGCAGCAGGACTAAAATTATTTTTAGGATCTTCAACAGGTAATATGCTGGTTGATGATGTGGCCGTACTTGAGAAAATCTTTAAAAGTACCAATATGCTTATATCTGTTCATTGTGAAGATGAAGGCACTATAAAAAAGAATTTTCAAGAGCATATTGAAACGTTTGGAGACGATATTCCTGTTAAATACCATCCAGTTATAAGGAGTGAAGACGCATGTTATTTATCATCTTCCAAAGCCATAGAATTAGCAAAAAAAACAGGAGCGAGGTTACATGTATTTCATCTTTCAACAGGAAAAGAAACAAATTTATTTAGTAATAAAATTCCTTTAAAAGAAAAACGAATTACTTCAGAAGTTTGTATCCACCATTTGTGGTTTAGTGATGAAGATTATGATAAAAAGGGCACGTTGATAAAGTGGAATCCAGCGGTAAAAACAAAAGAAGACAGAACGCAATTATGGGAAGCTTTATTAGATGATAGAATAGATGTTATAGCTACAGACCATGCGCCACATACTTTAGAGGAAAAGAAAAACGTTTATACTAAAGCACCATCTGGGGGACCGTTAGTACAGCATGCATTACCAGCTATGTTAGAAATGTATCATAAAGGTAAAATTTCTATAGAAAAGGTGGTTGAAAAGATGTGCCATAACCCCGCAATTTTATTTCAAATTGCAAGAAGAGGTTTTATTAAAGAAGGCTATTTTGCAGATTTAGTATTAGTGGATTTAAATAACCCATGGACCGTAAATAAAGATAACATTTTATATAAATGTGAGTGGTCTCCTTTTGAAGGAGCAACCTTTAAATCTAGAATTACACATACATTTTTAAACGGTAGTTTAGTGTATCAAAATTCTAAATTCAGCGATGTGAAAGCTGCTCAACGATTAACTTTTAATAGATGATTTTGAAACGACTTGCCATATATCTAGGTATTATTATAGTTGCTTCGGCTTGCTATGATTTAGATAAACCAAAGAAACCTGATAATTTAATATCTAAGGATAAAATGGTTGAGATTTTAATTGACGCTAAGATAGTAGCATCTATTAGTTCTAATTCTGTAAACAGAAAAGTCATATTAGATCATGGTGTTAAATTAAACTCATACGTTTATAGAAAACACAATATTGATAGTTTGCAGTTTGCTTTAAGCAATGCGTACTATTCATTTTATATAAAAGACTACGAAGAAATTTACCTTAAGGTTAAAGATAGCCTAGATACGCTTCTGGTTAAATTTAAGAAAGAGGCAGAAATCGTAAGAATAGAGAAAGAAAAAAGAAGAATAGATTCTCTTAAATTGGTATTTAAAGAGATGGATTCCTTAGGATTATTAAAAGTTAAAGATTCTGTAGGACTACTTAAAATAAAAGATACATTAGTCGAAACATTAATACAAAAGGTGTTTGAAGAAAAAAGAATAATAGATTCCCTTAAGGTGGTATTTAAAGACATGGATTCCTTAGGATTATTAAAAGTTAAAGATTCTATAGAATTACTTAAAACAAAGGATACACTAGCCGATACATTAATACAAGATATACTCGAAGAAAAAGGAAGGCTAATTGCCCCTATTTCAGATAAAGATCACCAATAGTAGCTATAGTTTCATCAATAGGTTTAAACTTGTAATTTAAGGTCTCCTTAATTTTATGACTACTGTACTTGGTTTCTGTTGATAAGGATATAGCCAGGTGTCTTGTTAACTGTCTTCGTTTGCCAGTTAGTTTGGTTTTTAGCCAATCCAATTTCCATACTAATTGTAATAACCAACCACTAGCCATTTTTTCTGGAAGTTTCGCATGAACCGACTTGGATAAAGCTTGTAAAAATTGTTTATAAGTCCAATGCTCGGCAACTAATACAAAACGTTCATTTATAATATCGCTGTTAATAAGAGTTATCATAATAGAAACGACATCTTCGATAGCTATAAGAGCAATTGTTCCAGAGGTGTAATATTTTAATCCCTTATGTGCTTTCTTAAATAAACTCCCAGTTCCATAATGCCAAATACCAGCGCCTAGAATAACACCAGGGTTAACAATCACAACATCAAGACCTTCTTGAGTAGCGCGCCAAACTTCCATTTCGGCACCATATTTTGTGATAGCATACACACTATTATCATCCTCAGGGTTCCAAATAGTGTCTTCTGTAATGTCTTCGTTATTAATAGTCTTCCCTAAAGTAGCAATAGAACTTACATAGCAAAGTTTACTAATAGCATATGATATACACAGATTTACAATATTTGCGGTTCCTTCAATATTCGTTTTTCGTAGGATTTGATATTTATCTGGGTCAAAAGAGACGAATGCAGCACAATGATACACATGAGTAACCCCAATAAAAGCTTCAGATAATGAAGGAATATCTAAAAGATCTGCCTTTACCCATTCAATAGTTTTAAAAAGAGACTCGTAATTAGAAGTATAAGTAGCAAAAACAGACCTTACATTGGCAAGTTTGTGTTCTGTTCTGTAGATAGCTCTAACTTTCTCGTTATTGCTAGCAAGCTTATAAAGTAAATGAGAACCAACTAAGCCTGTACTTCCTGTTACTAAAATCATGCAACTAAAGTAAAGAATTATTCATAATACTAAAGTAATTATGCATTGATTTTTATCTTTGCATAGTTTTGTAAAAATTCAAGAATAATGATAAAGAACTTTGTTGAGGAATTAACGTGGAGAGGTATGATACATACCGTAATGCCAGGAGCGGAAGAACACCTAATGGAAAGCATGCGTAGTGCTTATGTGGGGTTTGATCCTACAGCAGATTCTTTACATATAGGAAACTTGGTGCCTATTATGCTTTTAGCGCATTATCAACGTTGTGGACACAGACCTTTAGCTTTGGTTGGTGGGGCAACAGGAATGATTGGTGACCCATCTGGTAAATCGAATGAACGTAATTTGCTAGATGAAAAAACATTACGCCATAATCAAGATGCTATTAAAAACCAATTATCACATTTTTTAGATTTTGAAAGTGATGCCGAAAACGCAGCGCTTTTAGTGAATAATTACGATTGGATGAAAGACTTTTCATTTCTTGAATTTATTCGTGATGTTGGGAAGCATATTACTGTAAACTATATGATGGCTAAAGATTCTGTAAAAAATAGAATTTCATCAGAGTCGTCTGAAGGGATGAGCTTTACAGAGTTTACATATCAATTAGTTCAAGGGTATGATTTTCTTCATTTATTTAAAGAAAATGATTGCTCCATACAAATGGGAGGAAGCGATCAATGGGGCAATATTACAACAGGAACCGAATTAATTAGAAGAATAGCCAGTGGAAAAGGGTTTGCTATAACCTGTCCGTTAATTACAAAGTCTGATGGTTCTAAATTCGGGAAATCTGAAGGTGGAAATGTGTGGTTAGATGCCAATAGAACATCGCCATATAAATTCTATCAATATTGGTTAAACTCTAGTGATGCAGATGCTGAAAAATATATTAAGATTTTTACTTTTTTAAACAAAGAAGACATTAATACTCTCATTGAAACGCATAACGAGGCACCGCATTTACGTGTTTTACAGAAGCGTTTAGCAGAAGAGATTACAATGATGGTGCACTCTAAAGGAGATTTAGAAAATGCTATAAAAGCGAGTGACATTCTTTTTGGGAAATCTACTAGTGATGATTTAAAAGCGCTAAACGAACAAACTTTTTTAGATGTATTTGATGGTGTGCCACAAACAGAAGTAACTCAATCGGACATTGACAACGGCATAGATATTATCGCAGCTTTAGCAGAAAAAGGTGGGTTTTTAAAATCTAACGGTGAAGCAAGAAGAGCACTTAAAGAGAATTCTATTTCTGTAAATAAAGAAAAAGTAAAGGACGATTATAAAATAACCAATAAAGACTTAATAAATAATAAGTTTGTTTTGTTGCAACGCGGAAAGAAAAACTATTTTGTTTTACGCATCAAATAAAATTTGATGGACTCTTAACGGTTAAATCACCTCATTAAATAAAAATTGCCTTTTTGATTTTTCAAAAAGGCAATTTTGCTAAAAATGAGTATGAATGTTTAGTTTAACTACTGTATTGGAGTATCACTAATATAATTTGTAGAAAAATTAGTCCAATTATATTTGTCTTTTAAATATTGTGCAGGGTTTTTACAAAGCACACCATTCTCCCATCCCCAAGGCGTACTAGCTTTATTGCTTCCGTTGCCATTGTCACCTACAAGAGCTGTACCAGTTATAGTTAAAGGATTGTTGCGTTGAAGCCACAACGTGCTTTCCAAAGCAAGTAAATTATAATGTACAGTTTGAGGCAAATTATTAGAATCTTTGTCTGGAGTAACAGCTGGGGCGCTATCATGATAATACTCGATATACGAACCATCCTTGTCTGACGAACCGTTCATTTTTCTAATACCATGTCCTTTGGCTTCAATAAAGAACTCAGAAGTATTAGATGTTATTAATAATTCACTATTAGTATAATCGTAAATATCCGAATGCCAAATAGTCTGAGCATTTATAATGCTTCCAAAACTACCATCAGCGTTTCTTTCTGCAGCAATTAATACAGCTTCCATATCGTTTTCATGAGAATCTAGAGAACATAAAAATAAGACATCTGTCCAATCTCTAGGGTGGTACACACTATACAGAATGAAAAAATGTGTTGCTGTGTAAGTTACATAATAATAAACATAAGGTATTAGCTGTCCAGAATTTCTACCAGAAACCATGTTGTCCCAGTTGTTAGAAGTGTTCCAGTCACCATCATAATCAACCGCTGCTATCCAATCTGCAGAGCCACTTTTGGATTGGTTACTACACAGACCATCAGTAGTATCAACATCCTGAAAAAATTGAGGAGCATACTCTTGTGCAATAGCTTCATCGGTGTATATAACTACCTTTTGTATTGCATTTGAAGCTTTAGTCTCTTCTTTTGTTATTGTTGTTTCTGGAATTTCGGAATTTTCTATGCTATCTGTACTGCAAGAAAACAGGACTAAAACGATAGATGTTAATAATAAAATGCTGGTAAAATGTGTTGTTTTTGTTTTCATAATAATTTGGTTTATATTAAAGTAAACTTAGGATTCCAGCATAAATATTTCGTTAAAGGAAAGTAAATAAAATGTTGTTTTTACTACATAATGGTGTTTTAAAAGTGTTTAAATATTAATAGCTTATTGGTGTATAAAGTCAATAAGCTACTCTTTTTACAGGTTTTTGGTCTTAGCAATGAATGCCGTTGCTATAAATAATATGAAATAAAATTTACTTTTAACGGATGAAAACTTTTCTAAAAGGGATTTTTGCTTGAAGAGAGATATAAAAGGATTTACTAATTAGCAGTAGTTTTCCTAAAATAACAAAGCCTGATCTTAAAATCAGGCTTTGTTTTAACCAACCAACTAAAAACTAAAAATTTTCCTTTTTCTTAGCTGGTAATTTTGTCGTATTTATTTTAAAAAACTTACATAAAAATTTAATTTGTCTTTCTGGGTTTATCTTAATGATTAGATTACCATAAGATTACACCCTCGAATATCTGAATTATCAAAACGACCGATAACCTCAAATGTTCCATTATCATTAACGCGACCTAGATCTTGAGTAGCAATAAAGGAGCAGGAATTTATGTTAGCTAAATCAATAACGTTTATTCCTCCAGTTTTCCCTAATGATTGTATAGAGAGTGGGTCTTCTGTATCGCGTGTTAAAATACGCATCCAGTTAGGGTAATTAAAAACACCATGCCCTTTAGAATAGCCTTGACTTAAAAGTTCGGTCATCCCATATTCGCTATGTATTGCGTCTACTCCAAAACCTGTTTTTAATTTTGTATGTAGAGCCTCTCTAATAAGCTCTTTTCTTCTCCCTTTCATACCACCAGTTTCCATGATAATCGTATTACTCAAGTCGAATTGATAAGCTTCAACGAGGTCTAATAACGCAAAAGAAACACCTATTAATAATATCTTTTTTCCTTGGGAATCTAATGCTATTAATGTGTCTTTTAAGTCAGAATAATTATCTAAATAAAATCCACTTTCAGCATATTTTGATTGTTTAATCATAGCATCCACCATATATATTAATGAAGAGCCTTTACGCTCTAAATAAGAAGGTAATAATGCAAGAATGACATAGTCTTCAATGTTTCCGTAGGATTGCTGAAACCCTTTGGTAAAGCTTTGATTGTAAATGTCTAAATCTGTTATATAATGTTTACTCGTTATATTACCAGTAGTACCAGAACTAGAGAACGTTGTTTTAATGGTGTCTTTAGTACTCAGTATTTTATGAGATTTAAAGAACTGAATAGGTAAAAAAGGAATATCTTTTATAGTTTTTACATCGCTAGGATGTTTATATAATAAATCACAAAAAGAACGATAAACGCTATTGTTTTCAAATTGGAATTTAAAAATTTGTAAAGCCAAACCTTCAAACTCAGTTTGATTATTAATATTGAAAATGGAATTAGTGTCGATCATAATTAAAATCTAAAAACTCTCCGACCCTTGGGGCGGAGTTTCCAATTCACCTCTCCGAAGGAGAGGTCAGAACTGCCTTTTTTGTCAGTTCTGGGTGAGGTAAATACAAAATTCAAGAATTTTTTATTAGAAGACAAAAGTATAAAATAAAAAAAGCGTTACCATTGGTAACGCTTTTTTTATTTATGAATTGTGATTTTACTTAATCACTAACTTTCTTGTTTCGCTAATTTTGTTTTCAGTAATTTTTAAAATATAAACACCTTTATTTAAATTTGAAATATTTAATTCTTTACCTGTTAGTACGATAGAATAAACTTTCTTTCCTAAAACATTAAAGAATTCAATTTTCTTGGTTAAATTGTATTTTGATGTTATATATATGTATGTTCTACCGCTTGTAGAAGGGTTTGGATATATAGATAAACCTTCTATATCTTGCGGTACAGGAGGTGTGTTAACATTGTTTTGAGCAAAGCCAAATTGCGCAGTTGTAAATGTTAATACTAATAATAAAATGAATAAGTAGTTTTTTTTCATACGTTCTTTTCGACATTATAAAGGTAATAAATAACAGCAAAAGTGATGCCAAAAAATTGTTAAAGATTTAGTTATTTGGTCGAAAGTTTAAATTACTGTAACTTGGTTGTTACTTTAATGTTATTAATTTTGGAATACCAATAAAACCGTATTATTAGTTTTATCTTTACTTTAAGAAATAAATATAATTTGTTGTTTAAGTATGAAAAAGAATGATATTAAGATACTTTTAGTGGATGATGAGCCAGATATTTTAGAGATAGTTGGATATAACCTGTCAAATGAAGGTTATAAAGTTATTACTGCAGAGAATGGTGCTGAAGGTGTTAAAAAAGCAAAAAAGGAACAACCACAATTAATTATTTTAGATGTAATGATGCCTGAAATGGATGGTATTGAAGCTTGTGAATTAATTCGGAAAAACCCAGATTTAAAAAATAGTATCATTACTTTTTTAACAGCAAGAGGAGAAGATTACTCTCAAGTTGCAGGTTTTGATGCTGGTGCAGACGACTATATCACTAAACCAATAAAACCTAAAGTGTTGGTTAGTAAAGTGAAGGCGCTTTTAAGACGTTTTAAAGAGGAAGATATTGCCGATACTGTTAAAATAGGGAGTTTGGAAATAAATAGAGATGAGTATAAAATTATTTCTAAAGGGGAAGAAATTATTTTACCAAGAAAAGAATTTGAATTACTATCTTTATTAGCTTCAAAACCAGGAAAGGTTTTTAAAAGAGATGAAATTCTTGATGCAGTTTGGGGAAACGAAGTTGTTGTTGGTGGTAGAACAATCGATGTACACATTCGTAAATTAAGAGAAAAATTAGGAGATAATAGTTTTAAAACAATAAAAGGAGTAGGCTACAAGTTTGTAGAATAATGCAGACCAAATTTAAAAGATCATACAGGTTTTCGGTAAAGACATCATTTTTTATATCATTATATACAACACTCTTAGTGAGTGTTTTTTTATATTATTTAGATGTGTTTAAGTGGTATTATATGCTTATTTTTTTAGTAAGTGTTTATGCTTTTTCTTTTGTAATAATTCAATTTAGTGTAGAGCAATTTATATATAAACGTGTTAAGAAAATATATGACGATTTAACACTTTTAGAGTCGGCTAACATAAATAAAGGAGCCATTACTACAGATATGCGAACACTTACTCAGGAGATTGATAAATTCGCTCGTGATAAAAAAATCGAAATCGAAACTTTAAAAGATCGTGAAAAGTATAGGAAAGAGTTTTTGGGAAATGTATCTCATGAATTAAAAACCCCTTTGTTTACGGTACAAGGATACATCCTTACGTTGCTAGATGGCGCTATGAATGATGAGAAAATACGAGAAAAGTATTTAGAAAGAGCCAGTAAAGGCATTGAGCGATTAGGTTATATTATTAAAGATTTAGATATGATAACCAAATTAGAGGTTGGCGATTTAAGTTTAAATATAGAAGAATTTGATATTGTAGAGTTGGTTGAAAATGTATTCGAAATGTTGGAGATGAAAGCCAGCAAAAAAAGAATTACGCTTACTTTTGATACAGATTATAACAATCAGGTGTTGGTAAAGGCAGATAAAGAACGCGTACAGCAAGTTTTAGCAAACTTAATTGTAAATTCTTTAAAATATGGTAGAGATAAAGGAACTACGGAAGTTAGTATTGAAAACTTAATAAAAAACAAGGTTATCGTTCGTGTTACAGATAATGGAGAAGGTATTGAGAATGTACATTTACCTCGTTTATTCGAACGTTTTTATAGAATTAATAAAAGCGGATCTCGTAAAGAAGGAGGCTCGGGGTTAGGGCTTTCTATAGTAAAACATATTATAGAAGCGCATAACGAAAAAATATATGTAGAAAGCGAATTTGGGGTAGGTAGTGAGTTTTCATTCACACTCGAAAAGGTTGAATAAATTCTTGAAATCTACACTGTAATCAAAAGATTTTAATCCTTTAAAGGAAGACATACTCTCTAATTTATTTAATGTGAAATCCTCTTGTTTGCAACTCGGGACTAACTTTAAATCCGTTAATCTTTTTGCTAAATATTCCTGTTCAAACTGACCTGGTGTAGGTATAAAAAAAGCTTTTTTATTCAGTTTTGCTAAATCCATAATGGTAGTATATCCAGATCTTGATATAATTAATGCACTTTGGTTAATAGTTTTTTCCAGTAAATGTGACGTCATAAAATTATAAACGGTCATATTCCCCATAATCTGTATAGTTTGTTCTTTTTCCATAATACCTTTTACAAAAATTACTTTTCCAGTATAATTCTTTAATTCTGAAAAAAGTTTTTCTTCAAGGAATGTACGTTGTGGTTCAGGTCCAGAAAGCAACACCATTAAATCGTTTTGAATTTTGTAACCCTTATTTTGAAACCTACTTAAAGGACCAATATACTCTAACGGAATATCAAATGACATGATGTGTCCAAGTTTGCCACTTAAATTAATGTCTTCTATAGTATCAGGAACCCAGCATACATCAAATTTCTTTATAATTTTTTGATGCATTTTAGTACTTAACCATGTTGTACTTCCTGTTAAAACATTTAATTGATGTGTTATAAAAACCGAGGGCACTTTTTTACTATAAACACCCAACCGATTATCAGAAATAATGCCTTTGATATTATGGGTTTCTATAATAGATTTAGTTGTTTTTTTCTCGGCTTTAATCGCTTTAAGAAGTTTAGGAGAATCCTTAATCATCTTTAATTTAAAAAGCTTTCCCTTTTTAGCATACGTAACATTGTAAGAAGGTAATTCTATAGATGAAAGGCAAGGGAATTCTTTCTGTAAAAGTGTTAAAGCAGTGCCATCACTAGCAATAATGGGTTCGAAACCATATTTTATCAATTCATAAATAATAGGAATACTTCTTGTGGCATGTCCTAAGCCCCAGTTTAAAGGTGCAACTAAAATTCGTTTTTTCATCTGTTTTGTTTCTTATTTTTAAAGATCAGATGTTATTTGTCAAGAATAATTTTTTGAATGGTATCGAATTTTTTAATGGTGTTCATTTTATAAATAATTTAGGGCGTGTATTTTGCATTACAAAAATCAAACTTTCTACACTATTTTTATTCAATTTATAGCATTAATTAAATTAAAAAATGATGTCATTGCAAGCCTCACGCAAGTTTTCAGTAAAATCAAAGATAAGCATATAAACACTCCCGTATATTTCCTTAATTTTACCAAAATTTTAAATATATAGTGGGAAGCAAAAATAAACTCAGAAGATTTAAAGAAAACGAAACCTTTTCAAACGTATTTCAACCAACAAGAGAAGAGTTGGTTGCTGGTAATTACGATTTAAAAGGTCATTGGAGAACATCAGTATTTAAAAATGAAAACCCTTTAGTTTTAGAATTAGGTTGTGGAAAAGGAGAATACTCTGTAGCGTTGGCAAAAAAATATCCGAATAAAAATTTTATAGGAATAGATATTAAAGGTGCGCGTTTTTGGAGAGGTGCTAAAACGGCCATTGAAGAAGGAATTTCAAATGTTGCTTTCCTAAGAACTCAAATAGAACTCATAGACCATGCTTTTGCAGAAAACGAAGTAGATGAAATTTGGATAACTTTTCCAGATCCACAAATAAAATATAAGCGGACTAAGCATAGGATGACTAATGAAGCATTTCTAAAACGCTATAAAAAAATATTAAAAACCGAAGGGGTTGTTAATCTGAAAACCGATAGTGAATTTATGCACGGGTATACACTTGGATTACTGCATGGAGCGGGACATGAGGTGCTTTATGCCAATCATAATGTGTATAAACAAGAAGGCAGTCCAGAAGAAGTTACAAGCATTCAAACGTTCTACGAATCGCAATATTTAGAACAAAACAAACCAATTACGTATATTCGGTTTAAAATCAAGCATTAGTGAATATGACTTTTATCTTTATTTTGGGATTATTTGTAGCTTTAATAGGGGTTATTCCTCCAGGACTGTTGAATATGACAGCAGCTAAAATAAGTTTAAAAGAAGGGCACACAAGAGGGATTGTGTTTTCTATAGGCGTTTGCGTTATTGTTTTACTTCAAACCTATGTTGCTTCTGTTTTTGCAAGGTATTTAAGTAAACATTTAGAAGTTGTAGACATTCTACAACGTGTCGCGTTCGTTATTTTTATATTAATAACGATCTATTTTTTGCTTATTGCAAAATCAAATCCCAAACAACAAATTCAACCACAAATACGTAGTAAGCATAGTCGGTTTTTTCAGGGTATGTTTCTCTCTGCAATAAATGTATTCCCTATTCCTTATCAAGCCTATATGACCATTACATTGGCCTCTTTTGGATGGATGTCTTTTGAACAAATTAGTATTATATCTTATGTGGCTGGAGCAGCTATGGGAACCTTTGTTATGTTATACATGTATATTTTCTTTTTTGATAAAATAAAAGGAAAATCGTTTACATCTCAAAAAAGCATGAATTATGTAATAGGGGGAATAACAGGTGTTATCTCAATTATCACACTCATTAATATTATCAAGGAATTGTAGATTATGAAACCAGAAACCTTGAATTTTTTTGATAAAGTTTACGAGGTCGCCAAACAGATTCCTTATGGTAAGGTGACTAGTTATGGGGCTATTGCTAACTATTTAGGAGCAGCAAGAAGTGCACGTATGGTAGGTTATGCCATGAACGGTTCTGGGAGTAAAGATGTCCCTGCACATCGCGTTGTGAATAGAAAAGGCTTGCTAACAGGGAAACATCATTTTGATGGAACGAATCTCATGCAGCAATTATTAGAAAGCGAAGGCATTGAGGTCATAGACAACCAAATTCAGAATTTAGAAAGTGTCTATTGGGATCCATCAAAGGAATTGTAATTATTTCCTAATTTATCAAAAATTTACAAATAATTACATATTGGTTTCTCTATCAAAAAACTGAATATCCATATAAATCATTTCAATTAAATGCCTTTAAAATCTAAACAATTCAGAGTATATTTGCATATTAGATTAAATCTAAAATAAGGATGAAACTTAATAAGCAAGATATATTAAAAGCATTAGAATCTATTACTGTTCCAGGAGAAGGGAAAAATATGGTTGAAAGCGGTGCTGTAACTAATGTGATCACTTTTGGAGATGAGGTTATTGTAGACATTACTATTACAAACCCTAGTTTGCAAGCAAAGAAGCGTACCGAGGTAGATATTTTAAAAACGATTCATGAGCAGGTTTACGAAAAAGCTAAAATTACGGTAAATGTAAAAGTGAATGCTCCAGCAACACCAAAAGCAAATGTAATTAAGGGAAACCCAATACCTGGAATTAAAAATATAGTAGCAGTAGCATCTGGTAAAGGCGGTGTTGGTAAATCTACAGTGACAGCGAATTTAGCGGTAACACTAGCGAAAATGGGTTTTAAAGTTGGTGTTTTAGATGCCGATATTTATGGACCATCTATTCCTATTATGTTTGATGTAGAGGCTAACCGTCCTTTAGCAGTAAATATTGAAGGAAAGTCTAAAATGAAACCTGTAGAGAATTACGGTGTTAAAGTATTATCTATTGGCTTTTTTACGCAACCTAATCAAGCTGTTGTTTGGAGAGGCCCTATGGCTGCTAAAGCGTTAAATCAAATGATTTTTGATGCGCATTGGGGAGCTTTAGACTTTATGTTAATTGATTTACCTCCAGGAACGGGTGATATTCATTTAAGTATCATGCAATCACTTCCAATTACGGGAGCTGTTATTGTTAGTACACCGCAAAATGTGGCTCTAGCTGATGCTAAAAAAGGCGTTGCGATGTTCCAACAAGAGAGCATAAATGTGCCTGTGTTAGGAATTGTTGAAAATATGGCATACTTTACACCTGAAGAATTGCCTGATAATAAGTATTTTATCTTTGGAAAAGAAGGTGCTAAAAATTTAGCAGAAGATTTGAAAGTGCGTTTTTTAGGAGCATTGCCATTAGTGCAAAGTATAAGAGAAGCTGGTGATGTTGGTCGTCCAGCAGCATTGCAAACAGCAACACCATTAGAACAGGCTTTTGAGAAGCTAACGCAAAATATCGTTGAAGAAGTCGTAAGACGAAATGATGATTTGCCTCCTACTGAAGCAATAAAAATTACAACCATGGCTGGATGTTCAGCTGTTAAAAAATAACGTATGAGTACAGAGGAAGTTAAATTAAATGTAGAGAAGGCTTTAGAAGAAATTCGTCCATTTCTTCAAAGTGATGGTGGCGATATTTCATTGCTATCTATTGAAAAAAACGATACCTTAGTAAAAGTTCAGTTGCAAGGCGCTTGTGTAGGTTGTAGTGTTAACCAAATGACTTTGAAATCTGGTGTGGAAATGACTATTAAGAAGTATGTACCACAAATACAAGAGGTGATAAATATTCAAGTTTAGATATTTGAGATAATAGTTTAAATAATTTTTTCTCGTCTAAAAAATGTGTCTAAATTATTAGCTATTTCAAAGCAATTTCTAACTTCAGAAACCTTATTGCAATACATAGAACCCATATTAGATGATTTACATTGCAAGTCCTCTAAATTAACCTTTTCAGAATTTTTATTAATTTTTACACATTCTTTATAAAGATTATCAATAGTTTTTAAATTACTTGGATCTATATTATTTTTTAAAAGATATCCTTTTAAAAAATTCTCGATGGCATGTTGAGCATTTTTACAAACAGAGTAAGTTACAATATCTTCTTCAGGTCTAAATAATTCCTTATTGGCTTCATTTAATTTCTCAACAGCATCCTCAAATATTTTTTTAGCTTTAGTTTCCATTTTAAATAATTTTAATTTTCTAATTCGTCTATAAGAATTAAATACATCTGTTTCTAAAAGAAACAGATGTATTTATAGAATTTTTACTAGTGGCCATGAATCCTGCAGGATTAAAAACAAATTTGCATGCTGTAAAGCCAGGACATACAATTATTGTGGATACGGATGCCTTTACAAAAAAGAATTTAGAAAAAGCCCAATATGAATCAAACCCATTGGAAGATGGTAGTTTAGATAATTATTCTTGATTTTTGATGTTGAAGTCGCATTTTTAATTCTGTGGGCAGTCGTTTTTAAGGATGTCGGGTTTGTAGCTTTAATTGAAATAGTCATATTCCTTTTCATTTTAGGATTGGGATTGTTGTATGCATGGAAAAAAGGCGCATTAAAACAGGAGAGATTTTCTTAAAAAGCTCTTAGAGCATAATGGTCTTGAGGTTATAACTGAAGAAGAACCCCAATTATACACAGTTGCAGTTACTAGTATGATTTTTAATCCTACCATTTGGATATTCGAACGTAAGTTAAAAACTTTTGATGGTCATAAAGTTACCCAAGATTATTGGAATCAAAAAACGGAGAAAACACATCCTCAATATTGGAATAACGGAAAAAAATAACGCTGTTATTGTAAATCGATAGTTTAAGAATCAATACAATTTTCAAGACAAAGTATATTTAAATCATCCAAATGCAAGCTGTTTTGAACGGTTTTTTCGTTTATTTTAACGAGTTTACCTGTTAATCCTATTAAGTCTATAAAATTTATAGGAATTAAAATATGCCATTCTAAAATTTAGTTATATTTTTGCAATTCTTTTTAAGATTAAAAAAAAGTATAAAAAATTAGATTAATAATGGTTGATATTAATATTAAGATAACGGATAGAGAAGGTACACAGCATAGTATACTTGCTCCAACAGACATGGCCATGAACCTTATGGAGGTTGTGAAATCTTATGAATTAGCTCCCGAAGGAACTATAGGTGTTTGTGGTGGGATGGCCATGTGTGCATCATGTCAATGTTATGTGTTAAGTGAAACTGAGTTACCAGAAATGGGCGACGATGAAGAAGCCATGCTATCTGAAGCTTTTGATGTAAAAAAGAATAGTCGTTTAGGTTGTCAAATACAAATGACGCCAGAGATGGAAGGTCTTGAGGTTGAGTTGGCACCAGAAAGCTAACTAATTCCTGCGAAAGCAGGAATCTCATCATTATTTTACCTGACTATCTTTATTGGTCTCAATTGCAGTTAATAAGGATATGCTTTAGCGTGTTTTGCTTTTAGCTTCTAAAAACTTTTGATACGAATTCACACGAATTCAGTTTTACCATGTTTATTTTTTTGTTTGGGGATATCACGAAGTAGACTTTCAGTTTACCAAAACGAACTTGTGGTTTATTTGAAAAATTCGTGAATGTTCTAGTGGATTGTATGCTCTTCAATCGTTCTAAATGTCAAATTTATTCTGGGTGAATGTATTAATTTTGTTGGGGGTAATCGGTGTAACCAATTTGTTTGAGTGGTTCCTTTCATCACTAGTAAACTGCCGTGTTCTAAAACCAATGTTACTTTTTCTTTAGTTTCTTTATGCTTAAAAGCAAATTTCCGTTCTGCTCCAAAACTTAAAGAAGCAATAGCTCCATTCTTTTTTAAGTCTTTTTCGCCATCGCTATGCCAAGCCATGCCTTCATTGCCATTGTGATAAAGATTTAGTAAGCAAGAATTAAATGTTTCTCCTGTTTTCTGTTCTACTTTCGTTTTTAATTCCAATAATTCTTTAGTCCATGGTAACGCCAGTTTTGTGGTTTTCGAATAGGTGTATTCAAAAGGTTTTTCGCCATACCAAGCCACTTTTCGTTTAGTAATTATCTTCTTGCCAAAGATTATAGCCTCGTCATTTCGCCACGCAATATTATTTAATAAGGATTCTAAATATTGGTTTGCCTCGTTTTGATTTAACAGTTTACCATGATAATTTACTACTCCGTTTTTTGGAAGTAGATTTTTTGTAGCGTCAATTTCTATATCAAACAATACCATATTTCCATTTTTTATATTCAACTCTCATACAATGCCCACAAGGACGGAAATTGTTTTTTAATGCTTCTTTTTCGGTTGAAAAAAACACACGATTTTCCCGTTTCATTCGCATGCCCGACTTACAATTCAATCTGCCGTAAATCTTTAAATTTTTATTGCCTCCAAAAAGAATCTGCTCCGTTTTGATTTTGGCTCTCAAATCGGTATCCGAAATGTCATTATGTTTTATCAAAATTAACTTATTGCATCGTGAAAAATAATGCCCAAAGTATGTCTTTCACCATGATATAACTCACTTACCCCGTGTTTTATATTTACTCTATAGTATCCTCTCTTTCCTTTTACAGGTCTAAAATTGGTTGTAAAAATAAGCATATCTCCTTTTTTAGGCTTTAGTACAATGGCTTTAGACTGTGCTCTTGGTGTTTGTTGTGTGAGCACGAATTCCCCACCTTCAAAATCAACATCAGGTTCGTTTAAAAACAATACGGTCTGAATTGGGAAATACACATCTCCATATAAGTCCTGATGTAAGGTATTGAACCCGCCTTTGCTATATTTCAAGATTAAAGGGGTCGGTTTTAGTTGATTATTCTTGTGACATAATTCCTGTAATTCATTAAATGTATTTGGAAATTGTTTGTCGATTTTTAAAACTTTCATCCACAAATTGGCTACTGGTGCTAATTTTGGATATATCTGCTCCCGTAATGTTTGAATTGTTTTTGGTAACGGATAATCAAAATATTTATATTCGCCTAAACCAAACCGATAACGTTCCATCACAACGGTTTTTCGATATCCAATAGGCTCATCATACAAATTGATTAACTCTTTGCATTGTTTTTCAAAAATTAATTTTGGCAGAATGGCATATCCTTTTTCATGCATATTCGTAGCGATTTCATTCCAATCAATGGCTTCAATTCTTGTAATTAAATCTTCCATTTACCCATTGATTTTTGAAGCTTCCCAGCCTATTATTGCTGTTTTTCGCGTGTTTCCCCACATATAACCACCAATATTTCCTGTGGATTGAATAACTCTGTGACAAGGAATTAGAAAGGCTACAGGATTATTTCCGATAACTGTTCCAATGGCTCTTGATGCTTTAGGTTTATCAATTTTTTTTGCAATTGAGCCATAAGTCGATAGGTTGCCCATTGGTATTTTTAAAAGAGTTTCCCATACTTTTAGCTGAAAAGGGGTTCCATTTAAATGTAATTTTATTTGATTGAGTTTACTCCAATCATGCTGGAATATAAATAAAGCATTTTGTTGCGTTGTATCAACAACTTGATTGTAATTGGCATTTGGAAACCTGTCTTTTAGTTTTTTTAATGCATGATCCTTGTTATCGAAAAATTCTATATGACAAATTCCTTTTTGAGTGGATGCTACGATGATATTTCCAAACGGACTTTCTGCAAAACTGTAACTTATAGAAAGGTTCTCGCCACCATTTTTAAATTCGCCAGGGGTCATTCCTTCTATATTGATAAACAAATCGTGCAAACGACTTGTACCTGATAGCCCTGTTTGGTGAGCCGTGTCAAATAATGTGGCCTGCTTGTCTTTTAGTAACTGTTTTGCATATTCAATACTTATATATTGCATAAACTTTTTAGGACTCACGCCTGCCCAATCTGTAAAAAGACGTTGGAAGTGATATGGGCTTAAATGTACGCTTTCGGCAATGTCATTTAAAGAAGGTTGTTCTTTAAAATTTACTTTAATATAATCTATGGCTTCTGCAATCCGATTATAGTTAATGTGGTCTTGTTCACTCATTTTTTTAGGCTTTGTGTTACAAAAGTATCTTGCTTTTGAAAATCATAAAACCCGATTCTTGCTAAACATGTTTTTTTAGTTTGAGATGCTGTTTTTAAAGTTGAGTTAAACGTTACGTATAAAATACGTTTCAACGTGTTGTTGCATATTGTTAGTATGCTTTTTCGATTGCGTAAATTATATTATCCTGATTATGTTCATCTTTTTTGCCCTCAATAAGGGCAAATCCGTTTTTCTCTAATAATTTTTTGGAACTTTCATTTTCTCTATGAGTGTAGGCTTCTATAAAATTCAAATGCAGTTCTTTAAAACCTAAATCTAACACATTTTTCAAAGACTCGTTCATTATTCCTTTTCCTTGGGATTTTGGACTTAAGTCGTATCCAACCTCTGCTATTTTTTTGTCTTCTGAAAAATTCCATAGACAGATACTGCCAATCATTTGGTCACTATTTTTTTCTGTTATGACCCAATAGTAAAGAGTCTGATTTTCAATGCCGCGATTGATTTTTGAAATAAATCCCAGTGCTTTTTCTTTTGATTCTGCACTTGGTCTTTTTACAAACTTATTTACTTCTTTGTCTGAACGCAAATAAGAAATTATTTCCCAATCAGATTGTTTCAATCTTCGTAACAATAGTCGTTCGGTTCTTATGTTGGGAAAATGATTTTGTTCCATTCTATTCTTTTTTACTGACGCAACTAATTTAATAAAAAGGCATGAGTTTTCTAATCGGAAATTCAGATGTTATTGTGTTTATGCTGTATTGTCTAAAGTATTACCTAAGCAGGTTAGTTTTTCGTTATAATCTGTTTAAATGTCATTACTAGAGCATTGTTCAACCGTTTTTTAATGTTTTTCGAAATGAGTCCCATTCAGTTCTTTATTCAGTTGTTCAATTTTTTCATTCAGATTTCTTTTCGTTAGTAAAAATTCTTTCGTATCGATACTTTCGGGATTTAGGTTTTTCATTTTCTTTTTCAAGTAAGACCTTTTAACGGCTAATACATACTGTTTAAATTCGGCTTCTCTTTTTTGAACCAATACTTTTGATTCTGAATAGTCTTTTTCTGGAATATTAGAAAAATGTTCTTTTCCACGTTCTTCTTCTGGAATGTATTGATTGAATTGATATGTTGGTTTTCTTCTGATTATTTGTTGAAATGAGTCAGAGTGTATTGTTATGGTACCTTGCTGAGTTTCTATTATCCATTCGATTGAGTGGTCAAGAGTAGATTTAGAAATTTCATAAATCTCTAGTCCATTCACGAAATCCATTATAAAGTTTATTTTAAATAAAGTTACATTTTCAAAAATTAAAGTTGCTGGTGATATCCAAAATGTATATGGCATTCCTTCAACTTCTGGTTCGTTCCATTTAAAAATATAATCTAAATCTAAACTTACCTTATCGTCAAACTTAAGAGCGTAAATTGGACAATCGTGCCAACCCATTTCTTCGAAGTCATTATGTGACCAAATCCACTTTTCTAACTTATATGTTTTCATTTATGTTTAAATGCTTGTCAACAGGTTATATGTACATATTAGCCTTTAATTATTTCGAGATAACAGGTGTTTTGCATCTCAAAACCGTATTTTCAACTAGTCACATAATCAATCAACTTTCTAGGGCCTTCAAGTATGGTTTTTACAATTTGAAGCGTGCCATCTTCTTTGGTAGCAATATGCCATTTTATGAGTGATATTTTACCATGCTCTATTTCAATACCCGTAATACTTCGTGGGTGTACACAGCTCCCATCATTAAAAAAAGCAATATCCCCAGTTTTTGGAAAACGAGGCCTGTGTGTATGACCAACAATGGTTAATAAATTGTTGTTCTCACTAATCCATTTTTTAGTTCGGCGCTCTACTTTTATAAGTTCTTTGTAGTTTTTTGCAGGACTTGTTGGGTCTGCAATTCCCATAACATTTAATGGTTTCCAAAGAATACGTACCATAAACCGACTCCATTTCCAAAATAAAAAATTCCACCAATCGGCTTGATGACCGTGTGTTAAAAACACTTCCTGTTCTGTTAAACTATGTTTTAAAACAATGCCTTCATGGTATGTAATACCTTTAAACAGCTCAACATGTTTACCCGTTTTTGCATCAAAATAAGTAGATAAATGCTTCTTTACATAATCAGGATTTCTGTAAACCATATCGTGGTTTCCCCATATCATATGTAATTTATCCGCTTTATGAAACTGTTTCATAAGCATAAACACATTTTTATGAGCGTTCAATATAGAATTAAAGGACAGGTTTTCCCAAAGCTCGTCACCATCACCAATTTCACAATATTGAAAACCTTCTGCATAATAATGCTTTAAAGCATGAAAGTAGATATTTCTATTTTTAGCAAAATCATCAGCAAAACTATTATCACCGCGATGACAATCACTAAATAGAATGAACTTACTATCATCATCAAAGTTGATAACTTTAGCATTTTTATAAGCCTTGTCTAATCTCTTTTTGGATGAAAACATGAAGTAAATGTAAACAAAAAGCGTTTCAATCTGAAACGCTTTTCTAGGTTATGGAGCAAAAAAAGGAATTAATGGAATGCGTATTGCAATCCAAAAGTTAAATTATAGTTCTGTTTTAGTTGAATACCGTTTAAATCTTGATAAAGTGGAGTGGTATATTCTGCCGCAAAACGTAAGCCTTTTAAACCACCGTTAACAACTAAGTAGTTAAGGCCAAAACCGGAATTTATATAAGTTCCGCCAGAGTTTACAGTATCCGCAGTAGTTACCATCATGGGGTTTAGTAAATCGCTGGCACCATCAATTTTATCAACAAGGACACCTTCTAATCTTATAGAAGCGCTCAAATTACCACTTGCCTTTACAGCAACCCAGTTATTGAAATTATAACGATTACCGAATTTATAGTCTTGGTCGTTATCGTTAATGTTTACCATTCCAGTTAGTTGATGTCCCCAGGAAAATTTATCGCACTGTGCTAAATAAGTTAATCCTAGTTTGGCGCCAAATGATCCAGTTCCTGTTTGCATAGGGTAAGGAAGTTGTACGGCATTGTCCATTGACGTAGGAAGTACGCTCTTTTCTTCAATACTACCTGTTGGAATAGAAACGCCTATTTGAGCATGCAGCGCTTTTTTATTTTTATTAAAAATACCGTATAAGGCATTTACAGAAACATCACCCAGACCATTTGTATTTGTTGAAAATTCATTACCATTACCCATTTGTAAGTTCATATCATTTTCTAAATAGTTAGCCATAACCATCAACGTTATTTTATCAGATGGTGCATACATTAAGCCTAGCATGTGCATATTCATTATCATATCTTGTGGAGCTACCGTATAATTAATAAAAGCATCTGCGTTGGTAACATCATCAGTCCCTTCTCTAAGTTGCCTCATATCCATAGTCATGAAACGGTATGAAACCATAAATTCGCCTTTATGGTGCACATGATCTCCCATAACAGAAATGGGTGCATGCCCATCAGGTCTACCAGAAGACCATAAATTTGAATCAGATTTAGGATGCTCTTCTTGTGCAAAAGTTATTGTAGTTGCAATGCATAGCATTGCTATTAATATATTTTTCATAATAAGTTATAAATTGTATAAATAGCTTGAGTTCTTGCAGAAATTCTTCTGAAGAAATTTAAAATAAAAGGAAGTATTATATCAAATCTGGAGGTTGGAAGGCACTATAATTATAATCGAAATAATATAGTTTTTGATAAGGAAATCTTGTTTTTTTTGAAGCTAATTTAAACGTTTGAAATGTTTTTATTTGGAGGATTTCTACGAATCCGATAGGGTAATTTTCCAGAGAGACACGTAATGAATTAGAATCGTTTTCCTGTTGTTTTTCAATTTCTTTTACTAAATAACATTTACCATGACATTGAAGTTCTGGTTTGTCTTTGTTAATACACAAAAACTCAGCAATATAATCTTGATTCAGTAGATACTCAACATAAGGTTGAATAGGTCGTAACATAGCAACCGTATATAATAAAACAAAAAACAACGCTGTTAGTTTATGCAATGACTAAGTTTTTAGCAAATATATGATTAGATGCTAAATTGTGCTAAAACTTGCGTGTAATTTCTCTTAATATTTTAATATTACTGTATTGATGTTTTTTCAGCTGTGCTAAAAAAGACAATTTATAGACTTTTTAGGAGTCTGTTTAAAAAGTGTCATTCTGAATCCAATGAAGAATCTCTAAAAAAAAACATTAATGTTTTGATTTTTAATTGAATAAGATTCTTCAGTCGTACCTCCTTCTGAATGACACTAACCTTTTGCAAACATAGGATGATACCCCAATTACGTCATTTCATACGCTAGTTAAAATTTTTAACACAGGTCTCTGAATGACACTAACCTTTTGCAAACATAGGACGACAAAGTTCATCACTTTCTAGACAGCTCCTTTTTAAATTAGTCTATTTTCTGTACAAAGGATCTGCTCCAATAGTACCAATTAAACTGTTTATATATGAATCGGATTTAACTTTATTATATGACGCTTTTGCTGACTCCAAACGATCTTTAATATTCATTTCTGTAACTAAACTATCATTATTAGGGTTAGATATAAACGCTTCCAAATACATTATTTGAGAATCATAAAAACGAATATCTTTTTGTTGTTTTAATAATAATCGTTCTTTATACCAATCACTGTTTAATATATAATCCCTATCAAAGAATTTCCGCAATTCGGGATCACTGATACTTTTGCCCTCATAAGACCCATAAGCCATAATATGTAATAGAATTTTAAGTGGAGGTATCGCTGCTTTTATGCTTCCATCTTCAAAATAGCTTAGCGCCACTTTTTGTTGCGCTTCGACAATGTTTTTTATTCCATCAACATAATCTTCCAAACCTTGTAATTCTGGTTTCAGCATACGCTCATTAAAAACGGCAGTTGGTTCATCAAACAAACGATTTAAACATCTTAATGAGAACGTTTTAGTAATTCTATAACCTAAACGGCTTGCTAAAATAGTTTCACCATTATGATTAAAATCTTCAATTTTTTCTAAAGATCCGTTAGTTATTAGCTTTTTAGGATCTCTATCTTCTGGCTCTAATCGTGCCCAAATTTCTGGAATAAGTAAACTTACATCATGATCTATTTTATTTTCTGCACCAACATAACCAGCTGCTGTACTAAAACCATTTGATTCTGTTAAAATATGTGATAACAAAGCGTTATTTAAATCGGTTGTTGGAGTTAACATATTGAATGGCGCTTTTGTTAAAGCACCTTCCGATCCTGCTCCTGTTGTTGATGGCGATTTACCTGTTAAACTACAAATAAAATCCATAAATAATTCTGGTGTTTCCTGATAGTGAATAGGATTATACACTGCTAAAGGGCGAATACCTGCTACTTTATCTACAGGATTATTTCTTCTACCAGGTAAAACGGCATTTACTACATGAATTACAGGTTCTCCTAATTTTATTTTTCTAATTAAGCGCACGCCTATATCTGCCAAATAAGTTGCTTCAGTTTCATTAACAAATAGATTTGGTTCTAAATAACGAGGGTTTTTTGTTGGACCATCACTTATAATCCTAGTGTGTGAAGGCAATACAAATAATTCTTCTTCATTAGTACTGTTTACTATACTTGTTATAAAATCTTTAACGGGTTGCGTGTATTTATCAAAATTAATGGTGTCTTCGTAAATTTCGATAGCATCCTTTTTCTTTAGCAGTTCGTAATTTGTTAAAAAGCGACCATTAGAAACGATGTCTAATTCGGCATTCTTATCGTAACCTCTCACAACAGCCTCGTCTGGTCTTTGAAATAAATGTGCTTCGCAATTAGTAAGTACTTTTACACTTTTATTATCAAATTCTGGATTCAAGTTTTTAAACTGATGTCTTGGCAATGTGATTGATGCCGTAATATCATCTTCCGTTTGAATTTTTTCACTTGGTGAAAAATCAGATCTTAACTTATTAAGCATCCAGTTTCCCTTTTGATTAAAACCGATGCGTACATAACTACCAACTACGGGTGTATTATTATGTAAAAGCCCTGTGCCATTTTCTCCATTGATAATTTCCACAGACATGTAATCTTTCCAGTTTAAGACGCCGTGAGCTTGTCTGTATAATCGCTTTACAAACAGGACTAAAGAACGGATGTGTACTGGAATACTTTTTAAAAAGACGTTGAATTCATCTGAGTTTTCTTCAGAAGGAATTAGCAATTTTACTGCAGAACTTAAGGTTCTTTCTTCACTTAAAAAGGGTCTTGATTTTGGTCTGTTAGGGTCTTTTATTTTCCATCTCGTAGAATAATTGAATTCTATAATTTCGTCAGCTTTTTTAAAATCTTCATCTATATTTTGAATATTAAAAGTACTATAGGTAATGGCATTTTGCATAGATTTAGAAATCTCAGATTTGCCACCACCAGATACAGTACAAGGTTTATGGCAGAAAATACCCTCTGCAAACGTATCAACAATACGCCATAAATTAATCGATTTATGCTTTTCTAACCTAAATTTATTTCCAGTAGGATGGACGTAGGTTTTATGAGGAGACAATAGTAACTTTTGCTCTTTGTTATTATGTGTCCATGTAATATTATTTGTATTGATGTTTACATACGCAAATTCAGGAATGTAGATTATATTAGGATATTTTTTATCTATGGCATAGTTTTCTGGTTTTACGTCTATGCTGTCTCCTAATAGCTCTTTTACTTCTTCAAAATTATGACGATAATTATGGTATTCGGAGTAGTCCTTCCCATCTAGTGTGTCGCCCATAACCCTTCTTGCAAAAGCGATTGCTCCGCCAGCATGTTCTTCTTCAACCAAGCCAAATAAATTAGCAGAGTAACTTATTTGCGTTTTAATTTCTTTTTTTGAGTAGCCGTAATAATTATCAGCAATAAGAGTTACTACGATGCCTCTATCATCTCTACAGGTAATTTTAAAAGCACTGCCGTCGTTATATAATTCATTTTCGTTTTCCCAACACATGCCATCTCTTTTTTGGCGATCTGTAGCAGCATCGATATTAGGTAACCCAAGCTCTTTTTTCTTTAAGGTTTTTAATTGAGGTGCTAAAATGATACATCCTGTATGACCTGTCCAATGTTCAATATCTAATGCCGCGTCATTTTGCGCTAAATTTGGATTGCCTGCATTTCCAAAAATAGATTCAACAAAGTCTAAATTACTAACTAAGCTACCTGGTGCAAAAAAGCGAACTTCTAAAGATTTTTTAGAAATGATTCCTTTTACTTCAGGACAAACAGTGGGTCTTAATAACATAGATACCATTGTTTTTGCTTTGTCTTTTTGATTGGATGTAAATGGTAATGTTTTTAATTCATCAGAAGGATTGAAAGCCGCATTTAAAAAGTGCGCTAAAACAATTTTTGGAACTTCTTTTTTATCTAAAGGGACAGGTAGATTTCCTTCCACAATATGAAAGGTCCCTTTTGTTGTTCTTTTATCATGCAAGGGATTGTTTAAAATACCTTGTTTTACTCTATTGGAAGTAATAAGATCGCTTTTAAAAGAATTTCCGTTTGGAGGTAAACTTACTTCTCTGGCTTGTCCTTTTTTTGATAAAACCAATGTGTTATTTGGTAATATATAGGATTTGTTTATGGAAACGTCTTTTAAATAGTCATTTAAAAAATTTTGAATTCTTGAATCGACAGGTGAGTGATGACTTGCTAAAAGCCTTGATTTTTCTTGTAAACTTTTTATTAGGCCACTCGTTAACTTTTCAAATTTTGGGTTGCAAAATTTTTCTGTACTATCTTCTTTATCTTTATAAGTTGGTTGTCCTAAAGCCGCTAATTGTAAGTTGATAAATTGAATAATATCTTTTCTTGATTCTTGCATAATATTTTAAACTTTTAATGCTTTGCTATTCTAAAGGGTTTATTTTATAAAGCAAAGTTACTATGCCAATTATTAAAAAAACCTGCCAAATATCAGTTAATTATAAAATTTAGCTATTTTTTGCTGCAATCAAGAACGTTTAAATTGTGTCAAAAAAAAATCCTTTTAGAAGCATCTAAAAGGATTTTTTTGTTTGAAACAACCCGAAATTCGAGTTTATTTTTAATATACCACGATCAATTATATGGAGGTTTATTTAAAAGCATTTAAACCAGTAACATCCATACCTGTAATAAGTAAATGGATATCGTGTGTGCCTTCGTAAGTAATCACACTTTCAAGGTTCATAGAATGGCGCATAATGCTGTACTCTCCTGTAATTCCCATACCACCAAGCATTTGTCTGGCTTCTCTGGCAATATTAATGGCCATGTCTACATTGTTGCGTTTGGCCATAGATATTTGTGCCGATGTGGCTTTACCATCATTACGTAAAACACCAAGCCTCCAGGTTAATAGCTGTGCTTTGGTGATTTCGGTAATCATTTCTGCTAATTTTTTTTGTTGTAATTGAAATTGACCAATAGGTTTTCCAAATTGTATGCGTTCTTTACTATAACGTAAAGCGGTGTCGTAACAATCCATGGCTGCTCCAATAGCTCCCCAGGCAATACCATAACGCGCAGAATCTAAACAGCCAAGTGGTGCACCTAAGCCAGATTTATTAGGGAGTAGATTTTCCTTTGGTACTTTTACATTGTCAAAAATAAGCTCACCTGTTGCCGAGGCACGAAGCGACCATTTATTATGAGTTTCTGGGGTTGTAAAACCTTCCATACCACGCTCAACAATTAAACCATGAATACGTCCAGTTTCATCTTTTGCCCAAACAACTGCAACTTGGGCAAAAGGTGCGTTACTAATCCACATTTTGGCACCGTTTAAAAGATAATGATCACCCATATCTTTAAAGTTTGTAACCATGCCTCCTGGGTTGCTTCCATGATCGGGTTCTGTTAAACCGAAACAACCAATCCATTCACCACTTGCTAATTTTGGTAAATATTTTTGACGCTGCTCTTCGTTACCATATTTCCAAATAGGATACATAACCAATGAAGATTGCACTGAAGCTGTGCTTCTAACTCCAGAATCCCCACGTTCTATTTCTTGCATGATTAAGCCATAAGAAATTTGGTCTAAACCAGCACCGCCATATTCCATAGGGATGTATGGTCCAAATGCGCCAATTTCTGCTAATCCATTAATAATTTGCATTGGGAATTCTGCTTTTTGCGCGTAGTCCTCAATAATTGGAGAGACCTCACGTTTTACCCATTCACGGGCGGCATCACGCACTAATTTATGTTCATCTGTGAGTAGCTCATCTAGATTATAATAATCAGGAGCTTCAAATAAGTCTGGTCGCATAAGGTCTAAATTTAATTGTGTTTTAAAATAAAATAATTAATAAAAATGCTGTTTTTTTATCAATTTAGCATTTTAAGTGCCCAAATTTAATTAATTCATGTCGATTCGATCACATTTTTAAGTAAAAATCTTTAGTAAGATTTATATAATTTTTGGTGTATTGATGTCTTGAGGTTTCAATAACTAAATCATTCATTTTTATAACGCTTTTTTGTTTGTTGGCAAAAGAAAATTCAATTAAGCTTCTTTTAACCTCAGAAGTTGGAGTGCCTTTTATATGTAGTATGCTATTTGGAGTAAGTTTGGATTTTGAAGCCAAATCGATAAACTTTTCTTCCTCTTTAAATGGGATAATTACTGAAAAGATACCGTCTTCTGATAATAATTTTGACACGCTTTCAATTAGATGATTAAAAGGCATGGCGTCGTAAAATCGTGCTGTTTTTCGCGCGTTAGACATTAATTCCTCTTCTTCTGGGAGAGATGGCGAAGCCAGAGAGGGAGAAAAAAAAGGAGGGTTGGAAATAATGAGATCGTATTTATCTTCAATCTCATCAACAAATTCTTCAAGTGCAGCATGGTAACAAAATAACCTATCTCCCCAAGGCGATTGTTCAAAATTGTCAACACATTGTTCGTAGGCACTATCATCAATTTCGAGCGCATCAATAACTTCTGCATGGCTTCGTTGTGCTAACATAAGCGATAGAACGCCTGTACCTGCACCAATATCTAATATTGAAAACGGGTTGTTTTTAATTGAAGCCCAAGCGCCAAGTAACACGCTGTCTGTACCAATTTTCATGGCGCATTGTTCTTGGTTTACGGAAAATTGTTTAAAAACAAAAGGTTTTTTAGACATGAAGTTATTTTTTAAATTTAAGGCAATAGTATAAAATAAAAAGGTGTAATAAAGTAGAAATTATAAAAGTATATTAAAATTAATACTAAATGTAGCCGTTTGTTCTATAATTAACGTATATAAAAATAGTGGCTTAATTAAAGAAAATGAAAAAAGAAAATAAAATTTTAGTAAAATTGAAAGATGTTTTTTTAATGAATGAAGTCATCGAAAAAGTCTATACAAAAGCATGCGAAAAAGTTTCTAACACAAATATAAAAGCCTTTTTAAAAGAAAAAAGCTTAGAGCGATATAGTTTTGGTAAAATGTTGCAAAATGAAATTGAAGAGTTCGATACAGATGTTGAAGATCCAATAATGTCAAAAAGACGATATCATCTTTATATGAGAGACTTTAATAATTTATTAAAACTAGAGAATACTGGTGATTTGCTCAATTCTATTTATAGAATTGAACTATTATGTATAGAAAAATATAACGAATTACTTAGAGAAATTAATTTGTCTTTATCCCTTTGCAGATTATTGGTAAAACAACAGGATAAAATTCAATATGGATTACGTTTAATAAAAAAAGAAATGATCGATATTTATTAATTTTTTAAATATCAACTATTTACAAATATAAGTCGATTAGCCCTTCTGGTGTTTCAACCAAAATAGTTTTATTCTCTCTATCTACTTTTACTATAAACTCATCGTTCATCGGGATTAAAATCTCAATACCATTATTGTCTATTTCAAAAAGTGATTGTGCTGTAGAATCGTTAATAGATTTCAAGAGGCCTACTTTTCCGTAATTTACATCCTCAATGCTAAAGCCAATAACCTCGTGAAAATAGAACTTGTTGCCTTCAAGTTTTGGAAGTAAGTCGAGGGGTAAATATAGGTCACATTTCATTATCGCATCTGCATCTGCTTCTTCATCAACATCTTCAAACTTAATACGTAATAATTCTGATTTATGGAGCTGTGAATGTTCAATAAAAAAAGGCACAAGATTATTCCTTAAATTTAAAAAAATGGCATCTAAATTCTCATAAATTTCAGGTTGGTCTGTGTCAAGTTTAGCTAAAACTTCACCTTTAAAACTGTATTTCTTTACAATTTTACCTAAGTAAAAACAATCTTCTTTTTGCATGACAAATGATTTTTTTTGTCATTCCCGTGTAGACGAGAATCTTTTAAAGTTTATCACAAATTTTATGAGATTCCCGCTTTTGCGGGAATTATTTAATCAAACTTGTAAAAGTTTGATTAAATAAAAAACTCCGATAAAAATATCGGAGTTTAAAAGTATAAAAAAATCTTTTTTTATTCTTCTTCGTTTGAAGCTTCTGTTTCAGCAGCAGGAGCCTCTTCTGGAGCAGCTTCCTCTTCAACAACAGGAGCAGCTGCAGCAATACGTGCTTCATTAGCAGCTTTTTCAGCTTCTAACGCTTTTGCTTTAGCTTCAGCCTCAGCTTTAGCTAAATCATCAGTTTTAGCACCAACTTTACTAGCTTTTTCTTCAGCCCAAGCATTAAACTTAGCTTCTGCTTGCTCTTCAGTTAAAGCACCTTTTCTAACACCACCTGCAAGGTGATTTTTTAGTAAAGCTCCTTTATAAGATAAAATAGCTTTAGCTGTGTCAGTTGGTTGTGCACCGTTCTGTAACCATTGTACAGCACCATCAATGTTTAATTCTATGGTAGCTGGGTTTGTGTTTGGATTGTAAGCACCTAATTTTTCTAGGTATTTACCATCTCTTTTTGAACGAGCATCTGCTGCTACGATCCAGTAGTAAGGTTTTCCTTTTTTACCGTGTCTTTGTAATCTAATCTTTACTGGCATAATAATTAATTATTTGAGGTTCTCGACCTCGGTTATTAATGAGGGCGCAAAGATACTATATTTTTTTAATTATTAATGCATTATTTTATTTAGAAATAACTTAAGGTATCCTAAAATAATAAGCAAACAGGAGTGGGTAGATCTATAGCATGCAGAAATGTAAGTTTTCCATTTTCTGGATCAATTTTAAATACCGAAATATTATTACTTTTTTTATTTGCCACTAGTACAAATTTACCTGTAGGATCTAAGGTGAAATTTCTAGGCCAATCACCATGAACACTTATATTTTGTATTTTTTCAATAGTACCATTAGATGGATCTCTTTTAAAAACAGCGATGGTATTTTCACCTCTGTTCGATCCATACAGAAAACGTTCATCTTTAGATAAGTGAATATCTGCACAATAACTTTTACCATTATAATTTTCTTTTAAAGTAGCGTCGGAATCGATTTCTATAAAACCATTAGCCGTTTTTTTAACAGATGTAATGGAATTTCCATATTCATTAATAATATAAATAAATTTCCCATCATTACTTAATGAGAAATGTCTTGGGCCTGGGTTCCCAGTGGTTTTTACAATAGCATTAGAAACTAGATTATAAGCATTGTTTTTTAATTGATATTGGTAAACGGCGTTCATACCCAGATCGGCCACATATAATTGATCTTTATAAAATTGAGCGGAATGTGCATGGGCGTTTTTTTCGCCTGTATTATGATCAAAAACTTGTGAAGCTTCATTTAAACTACCATCTTTATTTATAGAGTAAATGGAGATATTCCCTCCAGTGTAATTTGATACAACAGCTTTGTCTCCAATGGCATTCACTGATACATGACATGGCCCTTTGCCATTGCTACTAACGGTATTTATAAATTTTAGTTTTCCATCCGATTCAACTTTAAAGGAAGAGACAGCAGATGTGCTACCTTCTCCAGCAGCATATATGTATTTTTTATTTGGAGAAAATGAAATGAATGATGGGTTTTGTGTGGCTACTGCTAGCATTTTATCACTTAACTCACCAGTCTTAGTATTAAATTGAAGCCGATAAATACCTTCACTAGCACCATCGGTATAGGTGCCTACATATAAAGTTGTATTTGGATTTGTGCAACTCAATAAGCATATAGGAATCCAGAGTAGGTATGACTTAAACTTCATTATAAAATATTTTAGCCTCTAAAGTAGAATAATTTATTGAACTATAAAAGATTGCTTTTGTTTAAAACTGTTCATAACTTTCACTTCAATAAGTTATAATATTCTGTATTTTTATGGACTTCGTTTAATAATTATAAACGGCTTAACACCAAACATCTAAATATAAAAAATGTATTTAATTTTCGATACAGAAACAACTGGATTGCCAAAACGTTGGGATGCACCCATTACAGATACTGATAATTGGCCTAGATGTATTCAAATTGCATGGCAATTGCATGATGCTATGGGAAACTGTATCGAGCATCAAGATTATTTAGTAAAACCAGAAGGGTTTAATATTCCTTACGATGCGGAGAAAATTCATGGTATTTCTACCGAATTGGCACAAGAACAAGGTATTCCTTTAGCTGAGGTTTTAGAAAAATTTAATGAGGCTTTGGGTAAAACCAAATTTGTTGTTGGACAAAATGTAAAGTTCGATTTAAATATTATGGGTGCCGAATTTGTTCGTGGTGATGTTGAAAACCCGTTACAAGAATTACCTGTTTTAGATACTTGTACAGAACATACGGCAAGTTTATGCCAGATTCCAGGAGGACGTTATGGTAAATTTAAACTGCCAACACTTACCGAGTTACACGAGTATTTATTTAAAAAACCTTTTGCAGAAGCTCATAATGCAACAGCCGATGTAGAAGCAACTACGCGTTGCTTTTTTGAGTTGGTTCGTTTAGGAGAATATACAAAAGAACAGCTAGATGTAGCACCTGATTATTTTGAGAATTTTAACGAAGCCAATCCAAAAGAAATTGAGCTTATAAAACTAAAGCACGTTAATCTTAAACAAGAAAGTGCTAAAATTCTTGAACGTCTTAAAAGTCTTAAGGAAGAAGCGATTTCCTCAACAGATATTGAGAAAAACGTATCAGCTTTAGCGGATGTCGATTTTGTGCATCTTCATAATCACTCACAGTTCTCAGTATTACAATCTACCATTAGTGTGGTTGATCTGGTAAGCTCTGCTGCCGAGCATAACATGCCTGCGGTTGCTTTAACCGATCATGCAAATATGATGGGTGCTTTTCACTTTGTGAACGCAGTAAACAATCATAATAAATCTGCTAAGAAAAAAAACGAAGAAGCTACAGAAAAAGGAGAAACACCAACAGCCAAACCTATTAAGGCTATTATAGGTTGTGAGTTTTTTGTTTGTGAAAACCATAAGGATAAGAGTAGAAAGGACAATGGTTATCAGATAGTACTATTGGCTAAAAATAAAAATGGCTATCATAATTTAGCGAAATTATCATCGCATGCTTTTGTTAATGGATTCTACTATCTACCAAGAATTGATAAAGAATTAATAAAAGAATATAAAGAAGATCTTATTGTACTTACGGGAAATCTATATGGAGAAGTTCCAAGTAAAGTACTAAATATTGGCGAAAACCAGGCAGAAGAAGCACTGCTTTGGTGGAAAGAACAATTTAAAGATGATCTATACATTGAATTAATGCGCCACGATCAAGAGGATGAAGATCGTGTAAATCCTGTGTTAATTGAATTTTCCAGAAAGCACGATATAAAATTAGTAGCTTCAAATAATACCTATTATTGTAAAAAAGATGATGCGAATGCACATGATATTTTACTGTGTGTAAAAGAAGGTGAAAAACAAGCAACACCGATAGGTCGCGGACGAGGATATCGTTACGGACTGCCAAATCAGAATTATTATTTTAAGTCGTCAGACGAGATGAAAGCCTCGTTTAAGGATGTTCCTGAAGCGATTATTAATATTCAGGAGGTTGTTGATAAGGTGGAAGCTTACGAGTTGGCGCGTGAGGTTTTATTACCTGCGTTCGATATTCCAGATCGATTTATGCATGAAGAAGATAAGGTAGATGGTGGTAAGCGTGGTGAAAACGCCTATTTACGTCATTTAACTTATGAAGGCGCCAAAAAACGTTATGGTGAAGATTTATCAGAAGAAGTAATAGAACGTCTCGATTTTGAGTTAAGTGTTATTGAAAACACAGGGTATCCAGGGTACTTTTTAATTGTTGAAGATTTTATTCGCGAAGCTCGAAATATGGATGTGTCGGTAGGTCCAGGGCGTGGTTCTGCGGCTGGTTCGGTAGCAGCATATTGTTTATGGATTACCAATATAGACCCTCTTAAATACGATTTGCTTTTTGAGCGTTTTTTAAATCCAGATCGTATTAGTATGCCCGATATTGATATTGATTTTGATGACGAAGGAAGAAGTCGGGTCATGGATTATGTTATTGATAAATATGGAAGCAATCAAGTAGCACAAATTATCACCTATGGTACCATGGCTGCTAAATCTTCCATTCGAGATACAGCACGTGTATTAGATTTGCCATTATTTGATGCAGATAAGATTGCGAAACTTATTCCAACAATGTCTAAGCTCGGAAAGATTTTTGGGTTAAATGAAAAGGAATTAAGTAAAAAGTTTCGTGCTGAAGATTTAGAAAAAGTTAATCAACTTATAAATATTTCTGAAGGGTCAGATTTAGAAGCAGAGACCGTTAATACAGCAAGAGCCTTGGAAGGTTCGGTTAGAAACACAGGAATCCATGCCTGTGGCGTTATAATAACGCCAGACGATATTACTAAGTTTGTTCCTGTATCTGTAGCTAAAGATTCCGATTTATATGTAACGCAGTTTGATAACTCGGTTGTTGAGGATGCGGGCTTATTAAAAATGGATTTCTTAGGATTAAAGACTTTAACTTTAATAAAAGATACTGTTAAGATTGTAAAAGCAAAACATGATATTTTATTAGATCCAGAGACTTTTCCTTTAGATGATAAAGAAACATATGCTTTATTTCAACGTGGTGAAACAGTTGGTGTATTCCAGTATGAATCTCCTGGAATGCAAAAGCACCTTAGAGATTTAAAACCAACTGTTTTTGAAGATTTAATTGCGATGAATGCCCTGTATCGTCCAGGACCCATGGAATATATTCCAAGTTTTGTTCGTAGAAAGCATGGTGATGAGGATATCGAGTACGATTTGCCAGCGATGGAAGAATACTTGAAGGAAACGTATGGTATTACGGTCTATCAAGAGCAAGTGATGTTATTGTCTCAAAAATTAGCTGGGTTTACAAAAGGTGAGGCGGATGTATTGCGTAAAGCAATGGGAAAAAAGCAGATTGCGGTACTTGATAAAATGAAGCCAAAGTTTGTGGAGCAGGCAAGTGCTAATGGACATGACGCGAAAGTGCTTGAGAAGGTTTGGAAAGACTGGGAAGCCTTTGCGAGTTATGCCTTTAATAAGTCGCATTCAACCTGTTACGCATGGATAGCTTATCAAACAGCTTATTTAAAAGCACATTACCCAGCAGAATATATGGCTGCAGTACTCTCTAATAATATGAACGATATCAAACAGGTTACCTTCTTTATGGATGAATGTAAGCGTATGAAATTAGATGTACTGGGACCAGATGTGAACGAATCGTTTTATAAGTTTTCTGTAAATAAAGACTATGCCGTGCGTTTTGGTATGGGAGCTATAAAAGGAGTTGGTCATGGAGCGGTTATGACTATTGTAGACAATAGAAAAGAAGATGGGGCATATAAATCTATTTTTGATTTAGCGAAACGAATCGATTTAAGAGCTGCGAATAAAAAAGCTTTTGAAAATTTAGCATTAGCTGGAGGTTTTGATTGTTTTAGTGACACCCACAGGGCACAATATTTTCATAAAGAGGGTGATGGTATTACCTTTTTAGAAAAAGCAGTTAAATATGGAAGTAAACATCAAGAAAACGAGAACTCAGCACAAGTAAGTTTATTTGGTGCTGCAAGTGATGTGCAAATAGCAGAACCAGAAGTGCCACCATGTGAAGAATGGGGGACTATGGAGAAATTAGCTCAAGAACGCGAAGTTGTAGGGGTTTATATCTCTGGTCATCCATTGGATGATTTTAAAACGGAAATGAAAACTTTTTGTAATGGGAACATTGCCATGTTCAATAATTTAGAACCTTATGTAAATAGAGAAATTGTTTTTGGTGGTGTCGTAACCGATGTGCAACACCGTGTAAGTAAACAAGGAAAAGGATGGGCGTTATTTGTTATAGAAGATTATACCGATAGTTTTGAGTTTAGGATTTTTGGTGAAGAATATTTAAAGTTTAGACACTTTTTAATGAAGAATAACTTCGTGTTTGTAAAATCGTTTGTACGCGAAGGCTGGGTTAATAAAGATACAGGCAAGAAGAGCGATCCAAGACTGCAGTTTAATAATTTTCAATTGTTGCATGACGTGATGGAGAATTATGCTAAAAAATTATCTATTCAACTTAATATTAACGACTTGAAAGAGGAAACTATCTTGCGTCTAAAAGAATTATTACAAATGCATCCAGGAAACCAGATGCTTAATTTTGTGGTTTATGATACTAAAGAAAAAATAAAAGTACAAATGCCTAGTAGAAGACAAAAGGTGAAGGTGTCTCAAGAATTACTTAGTGAATTGGAGAGTCAAGATGTGTTGTATAAGTTGAATTAAAGGATTTCCTTATTGTTACATTATATAAAAAGAAGCTGTCTAAAAAGTGTGATTCTGAATATTACCGAGAAACAAAATATATTTTGTTTCGAAGGTAGCAGCAAAGTTGTGAAAAATCTCTGAAAACCTTAATGTTTTTGATTTTTAGATAAATAAGATCTTTCGCTTTGCTATCATTGATGTTTTTTATAAGTGATTGGTTTTTAGTTGTTTGTCGTTCAGGGCACAGCGAAGAATCTTTATAATTAATCTCTAAAGATTCTTCAGTCGTACCTCCTTCTGAATGACACCCAATTACGTCATTCCCTCCACTTGAGAAATTTTTGGTCTAATGCCTCTGAATGACACAAACCTTTTGCAAACATAGGATGACACTCCAATTACGTCATTTCATTCGCTAGTTAAAATTTTTAACACAGATCTCTGGATGACAAAGTTCATCACTTTTTAGACAGTCTCTTTTTTAATTTAATATTTTATCCTATTTACAAGAAGCTAGCTCTTTGCAAAACGTCATTAGATCTTCTGGGGTATTTTTAAATGTTTTGTTTTCTGCTTTTTCTATTAAAGCTGGGCATCCTTTAGCAAGTTTAACCAGATTCTTTTTAAAACCAAATACATATCCTGTTGATAAAGTAGATTTACCTTTTTCACTACCAGGAGTAAAGATCACAGGCTCTTCATTATTAAAATGATATAAATTGATTTTGTCTGATTCAAATAATACTTTACAAAGTTTTTCTGCAGCTCCACTTAATAACATTTGAGCTGAAACTGCATTGTTATTGCCATTTTTTACACCAGATTCTTTGAACATTACATTCTTATAATGTGTACCATCAACAAATAAAACTTCATTAAAATCTTTAGCATTTTCGACTTTAGTGCCTACTGGGGTACCGTTATCTGCATACTGTACCGTTCTTATTTCATAGGCTATTTTCTTAACATCTTTAGTTTCTATATCTACTAAAATGGTATCTCCAACTTTAGAAATTAAATAAGCTTTAACTAATTCTAATTTAGTATTTGAACCAGATGCTTCTTCAGCTTCAGGGGCTTCTTCAATATTAGTAAGGTCTTCGGTTATAACCTCAAAATGTCTGGTGTTCGTTTCGTTTATTTCAAACTTCTTTAATAATTCATCAGATATGCGAATAAAGTGTTTGCCATGAGATTTATCATAATCGTTTTCAATTAACTTTTCAGCATACTCTTTAGCTTTTTCTGGCATATCTAAATAGTAATACATTTTAGCAATATTATAATAGCTAGCATATCTCATTTTAGCCATCTTTTTCTTTGTTCCAACGTATTTTGGTATTAAGCTATTAAAATAATCTATTACAGGTTCTAGCTCTGTCTTTAAACCAGAAACGGGTTGGTCATATTTCATTTTGGCAAAAGCAGCTTTCATAATACCATAATTTTCCATGTGTTTTTGATATTCTGGATGCTTTTTGTTACCTAGAATCCAAAAGACTACAGTATTATAGTTAGCTGGAACATAGCCATAAGTTGTATTTAAATTACTATTTATTATATTTAAAATGCTCTTTTTATGCTTTGAAGTGTATTTGTTTCGTATATTATAACGGTTATTATTATAATGATTTTGTGCAGCTTTGTAAGTTGAAAATGAGTTGCTTTCGTAATGATCATTCTCAGAAAAATCTCTATTATAATTGTTTTCTATAACCACAGCATTACTAATCGATAAACTAGCAGAAGAAGTGTATGGGATATGTACTTTGTAAGTATAACTCGTAGAAGTTACTTTACCGTCTTTGTCTTTTTTCTCATGCTTGGTTTTTCTTATATCAACTTCACCTATTTGTGTGCCATTAAAATTATAGTTGATGTCTAAAGTGCCATTTGATTTTACTCTGGAGAACCCTGATAAGGATATAGCTCTTATGTTAGAAGAATAAGTTCTTTTACTATTATCTAATATAGGTTTTGAAGGTAATTTAATATAAGAAACACTAACGTATTCTCTATCTAAATTGGCATTTTGTGAAAATGAAATTGCATAGATTAACAATGCAAAAACAAGAGTAGTTGTTTTGTTCATAAGTATAGTTGTTTGGGGTTTGATTATTGCTATAGCAATACCAAATATAGAATTTATTTCGATGAATCAAAATTTATTGATAGGGTTACGGATATTCAATTTTGAGAAGTTTGTAAGACGCATTCAAAATTGTAAGTTGAATTAATTCAGATAAAATATTGATCTACCGTATAATACCTCGACTCTTGGGGTGGTCTCTATTATTGGGGTCAGGGCTTGCTCTGAGGTCTAATATCTTTTTATTAAAAAGGGGGGGCGCTAATACATTTCCAAAATAGTTCTTGGTTAGGGAGTATTCAATAATTTTAAAGTTTCACCAATAATTATTTTCAATATGAATGGTGAATTGGCCTTCTGCTTCCACTGCTTCTAGCTAAAATTTAAACACTATTGCTAACAAAATATCATTAATTCTAAATAATTAACACCACTATTTAGTGAGATAACTAAAATGTCAACATTAAATATTAAAAAATCTATCCTAAATTTTTAGGAATTCGTGATTAACGTCCTACAATTGCTGTAAGATAAAATATTTAAATCGATAAAAAAAAACACCTAAAATGTTGTCTGTGTGCGCGTTACTGTTGTTAGTCTAAAAAAAAACACGATGATTCCTTTTTTAAATAATTTACATACATGAAATTTTAAAAACTATTTATGATGAAAAAATTACTAAAAAAATTATCTTTTGTTGCAATCTTATTTTTAACATTTGCAACTGTACAAGCACAAACACCTGTAGTGCATTTAAAGTTTGATAACAATTTAAATAACGACGGAAGTGGTAGTTTAGCCTTTGAAGTTGGTGGTGCTAATAGTGCTGGGGTTACAGTACCTTACAGCGCTAATAATATAGAAGGCAGCGCTGCTATAAATTTTACTCTTATTGGTGATGACACAGATCCCTCATATAATTTAATTCAAAATGGAGGTGGTTTTGATGCTCAAATTAGGAGTACGACCAACTCAAGTATTACAGGTAGCGATGCTCGTACTGTATCTGCTTGGGTTAGATATGATGATAGACTTGATACAACCAATGGATCACATACTATAGTGAACATGGGAGACCCTGCTGCTCCTGGTGGTTCTTATGGAAGAACCACATTTACGTTTGCTGCTGCCAATAATGAAATTCAATTAGGTGTATCTGGGGCTAATCTTAAGCATTTTTATACAAATGGAGAAGATATTGAAGATCTTGGCTGGCACCATGTAGCATATACTTATCCTAGTGCTGGAACGTTAGGAGACATTGTATATTATTTAGATGGTGTTGCAGTTGATGACAATGACGCTGGAGGAGGCGGTAATGAAAATATTGTGTTAAGTACAACTGCGGACAAAATCTATATAGGCACCAGAGGAAATAATACTACAAAGTGGTTTGATGGTGGTGGAATAGACGACGTTAGAATTTTTGACGTTGAGCTTACGGCTGCACAAATGTTAAATGTTTACAATGAAAATGTACTTAGTATAGCTGGTTTTGCTTTTGGCGAACTAAAAGCATACCCTAATGAGGTAGTTGATTTTTTACAAATTGAAACTGCAAGCAACAACTCTTTAGAAATTAATGTATTTGATATTACGGGAAAAGCTATAATAAAAACTTCTGGTAATTCTGTAGATATGAGTAGTTTAAATTCTGGTTTATATATTGTTAAAGTTAGAGAAGATAATAAAGTAGCTAACTTAAAAATTCTTAAAAAGTAATTAGAGCTTATTTTTCATAATTTATACTGAATATCCTGTTGTATTTAAATATATAACAGGATATTTTTCATTTCTTAAATAAGAGACAAATTTAATATTGCTGTGTTTTTGCCAAACATGAAGTAATAATTTTCATAATTCAATATCTTTCTGGTTATTTGAATTATAGAAAGTTTATTTATTGGTCTCTAAAAAGCCTTTTAAACTATTAGTAATATAATGATCCCAAGTAGTAGAGCATATTTCGTAACAATTAATATTTGGGGTAAGTCCAACTTGATGAAAATTAATTAAAGTTTTTCCGTTTTGCTCTTCAATTTTCCAATGTAATACGTGCCCTATCCATTCTTTATTAAAATCAGGTTCACCGCCAATACATTTCCAAACGAGTTCTTTGTTAGGCGTGTATTCAACAATTTTAAAGGTCCACCAATAGTTGTTTTCAAAATGAATGGTGAATTGCCCTCCTGCTTTAAATTCGGTATTGCTTGTTTTGCTCCACCATAAATGTAGGTTCTCATTTAAAGCAGAAAAGACTTCTTTAGCGTTAACATTAACTTCTAATTGCTTTCTGTAATTTATTATGTCCTGCTTGTCTACTTCTTTTGTGTTATTAAGCATCTTTTGAATTATTTAAAAAGTCTTCTAAGTTTTGTAGTGAGTTATCCCAGAATTGCGTGTAAAACTCTACCCATTTGCTAACCTCTTTTAAGGGTTTTGCGTTGGCATAACAAAAACGTTCCCGACCGTTTGTATTAATATTTACCAAACCAGCTTCTTCTAAAGTTTTAATATGTTTGGTAACACCTTGTCTGCTAATGTCAAACTGACTGGATATTTGGGTAATAGATAAAGCGGAAGTCGCTATAACTAAGGCGTGAAAAATATCACGCCTTGTTGGATCTGCAATTGCTTTAAATAATTTAGTTATTTTATCCTGCATTTACTAGCTCTTTTAAGTAACCGGATAGTCCGTTTATACAATTGTCCCAACCACCGTTAAAGCTTTCAAACATTTTTACGGCAGTTTCTCCTTCATAATTCGAAATGCCAGAATGTTCCAGATATAATTTGGTGCCACCTTCGGTTGGTTCTAACAACCAAGTTACTGTAGTTTCTACTTTTATTTCGGCAACAACCCAAGTATAAACTAATTTATAAGGGTTAGATTCTTTAACCTCTCCGCTAATGGTTGTACAACCTTTTTCGTTTGCTTCAGAGGTAAAAGTGTATTGGTACCCTTTTTGAGCCTTAAAATCGGCTTGAATAAACCAAGCTGAGATTTCTTCAGCTTTAGAAATGGCATTCCATACTTTGTCTATGGAGTGTTTAAATACCTTTTCTTTTTTAATAACATCATTCATAATTATTCTGTTTTTTGATTAATATGCAACTTGTCGGTTGCTAAACTAAAACAAATATTCTTTATATGCAACTATTTGGTTGCTTTTAAATGAATTTACATTTATATAAAAGGTGAAAAAGTTTAAACTTAACTTAAAGAATACATTGTTCTTATACGAAAAATAAGGACGAAAAGCTTGTCTGTATATGGCTGTATATGTGCTCTTAAGCTGAAAATAACTCTAAACAATACGGTTATAGGCAAAACAAATTGTTGGTTTGTAAGCTTTCGTGAAAATTTTGACTAATTTTGTGTTATTAAAAATAAAATACGAATTAAAACATAAATATTATGGCATTAGAGATAACAGATGCAACGTTTGAAGAAACTGTATTAAAAAGTGATAAGCCAGTATTGGTTGACTTTTGGGCTGCTTGGTGTGGACCTTGTAGAATGGTTGGACCAATTATTGAAGAAATTAGTGGGGAATACGATGGTAAAGCTGTTGTTGGTAAAGTCGATGTAGATGCAAATCAAGAGTTTGCTGCAAAATATGGTGTTCGTAATATCCCAACTGTTTTGGTTTTTCAAAACGGAGAAGTTGTTGGAAGACAAGTTGGTGTAGCTCCAAAAAATGCATATACAGAAGCAATAGATTCGCTTTTGTAAAAAAGTATAGAAAAAATATAGAAAAAGAAAATTGAAAAGGTTTGTCATTATGGCAAACCTTTTTTTATTTTAGATGAAAATTAAAAATATGAGTGAACAAATAAAATTGCAAGATGCTATTGATAGCAAATTAATAGAAGAACGCAAAGTGTTTTTGTGGGGGCAAGTTGATGATGCTTCTGCCAAGCATGTTATAGAACGTTTAATGTATTTAGATGCTTTAGATACTAAGGATATTCATTTATATATTAATAGCCCTGGTGGCTATGTAACTTCTGGTTTTACTATTTACGATTGTATGAAATCTTTAAAAAGTGATGTGTCAACAATTTGTACAGGATTTGCAGCATCTATGGGATCTTTAATATTATCTGCAGGAGAGAAAGGAAAACGTTTTATACAACCTCATGCACGTGTTATGATTCATCAGCCTAGTGGTGGCGCACGTGGACAAGCTAGTGATATAGAAATTACAGCCAAAGAAATTATAATTACTAAAGAGCTAAGTGCTCAAATATTAGCTGATAATTGTGGGCAAACTTTTGATAAAATAATGAAAGATTTTAATCGCGACCATTGGATGGGAGCCGATGAGTCTACTGCTTATGGTATTGTTGACAAGGTTTTATAATATTGCTTAGTAGTTTAAAGAGATTATAAAAAGGTTTGCATTACAGTAAACCTTTTCTGGTTTTAAAAAGTGGTCTTTATGAAGAGTTTTTTATGTTTTTTGTGCTTATTAACTATTTTTTCTTGTGAAACCAAGCAAGAGAAAAAGTCGCTTTTGTCTAAAGGTATTTCATTAGATTTAGCAACGTATAGAAAAACACAAGTAGAAGACGTAATTTATAACTTAACCTTTAATATTCCTTTAAAGAAAGAAGGTTCTATAGTTTCCGAGTTAAAGTTGAACTTAAAAATTAAAGATTTAGAGCACCCATTGTATTTAGATTTTAATGAAAAAAAATCTTTTATTAAAAGTGTAACTGTAAATGGAACTACAATCGATGTTCATCATGAAAAAGAACATCTTATTATTTCAGAAACATATTTAAAGCTAGGAGCTAACACTATAGATATATCGTTTATAGCAGGTGAATTATCGCTTAACAGAACCGAAGATTATTTGTATACTTTACTAGTGCCAGATAGAGCGAGTACATTGTTTCCTTGTTTTGATCAGCCTGATATAAAGGCCAACTATGTATTAGATATTACAGCTCCCAAAACGTGGGAAGTATTATGCAGTTCTAAATTAGATTATAAAGAAGATAAACAGGATGATACAAAATATGTGTTTTGTGAATCGGATAAGATGAGTACATATTTATTTTCTTTTGTGGCTGGCGTATTTAATAAAACGATGCAGAATTTGGGATCGTTTGATATGACTATGATTTACAGAGAAAATAATGAAGCTAAGCTTGAATCTAGTATAGACGAAATTTTTAAATTACATGAAGCATCTGCTAATTTTTTAGAAGATTATACACAAAAAGATTTTCCGTTTCAAAAAATGGATTATGCCAGCATACCAGGTTTTCAATATGGAGGCATGGAGCATGTTGGTGCTATTCAGTATAAAGAAGCATCCCTTTTTTTAGATGAAAGTGCCACTTTAAATCAGAAGTTGAATAGAGGGAAATTAATAGCCCACGAAGTATCGCATATGTGGTTTGGTAATTTGGTAACCATGAAATGGTTTGACGATGTTTGGCTAAAAGAAGTCTTTGCGAATTTTATGGCCGATAAAATTGCAAATCCTACATTTCCTGAAGTTAACCATAGGTTAGAGTTTATGTCTCAGCATTATCCGAGTGCTTATAGTGAAGATCGAACAAAAGGCGCATCTCCAATTCGTCAAAATTTAGATAATTTAAAAAATGCAGGGTCACTTTATGGTAACATTATATACCATAAAGCACCTATTATGATGCGGCAGTTAGAAGCAGCTATAGGAGAAGATAATTTTAAAAAAGGCTTACGCAATTATATACAAAAATTCGAAAATAGTAATGCAGATTGGAACGATTTGATTCACTTGTTAAATGCAGAAACAACGATCGATTTAAAGCAGTGGAGTCAGGTTTGGGTTACCCAATCTGGGCGGCCTATAATTACAAATAACATTACTTATAAGGATGGTAAAATTGAAACTTTTGAAATATCTCAAAAGGCAGAAGACGGAAGTCAAAATATTTGGACACAAACCTTTAATATTGGCTTAGTTTACGAAGACACAACACTTGTAAAAACAGTGCGTTTAAATGATAAGAAGATGTCACTAAAGGCTGTTATAGGTTTGCAAAAACCAAAGACAATTGTTTATAATTACGATGCTTTTGGTTATGGTGTTTTTCCCATTGATGTTGAAAACCTAGCAATACTCCCTACAATTAAAAATAATGTGGCTAGAGGCTATGCATATATTAATTTATATGAAAATATGCTTACGAACACAGTAACTCCTACAGACACTTTTTACTTGCTTTTAAAAGGGATAGAGAATGAAACAGAAGAACAGATCGTTAATCTTATCTCAAGAGCGTTATCATCGGTTTTCTGGAACTACCTTACGGATCAAGAACGCTTTGATGCGCAACAATATATGGAACCATTATTACGAAATATGCTAAGTGAAAATTTAGATGCTGGACTAAAAAAAACAGTGTTTAATTTATATAAAGGAATTGCTTATTCAATAAATGGAAAATTGTTCTTATATGATGTTTGGACTAAAAAAATAAAGCTTAAGGGGTTAAATTTAAATGAAAGTGATTTTACAAGTATTGCGTCACTATTAGCAATCTATAATCATGAAAAGACAGATGAAATACTAAGCATTGCTAATGCAGAAATTACGAATCCAGATACTAAAAAACGCTTTGAATATCTATTACCGTCACTATCAAATGATGATAAAGTTAGGGACGCTTTTATGACATCTTTTTTTGAGGCAAGTAATAGAACAAAAGAATCTTGGGTGTTAAGTGCTTTAAGCAATATACATCATCCATTACGTCAAAAAGTGGCAGAAAAGCATTTACAAACATGTTTAGAAGTATTAGAAGACATACAGTTAACAGGAGATATCTTTTTTCCAAAGAATTGGCTTAATAATACTATAGGAAGCTATTCGTCTAAAAAAGCGTTTCATGTGGTAGAAACATTTTTAGCAGAAAATCTAGACTTTAGCCCTGTACTAAAAAATAAGTTATTACAAAGTGCAGACGGATTATACCGAGCTCAAAAAATTAAGAACTCAAAGGAATGAATTTACAAGCAGAATTAAATAAAACAGACGGTTTTAAAAACTTGGAGTTACTAGCTAAGCAAGTTGTGGAAGGCTTTATTGCGGGGATACATAAAAGTCCGTTTCATGGGTTTTCGGCCGAATTTGCAGAACATAAAATTTACAATCAAGGAGAGAGTACACGCCATATAGATTGGAAGCTATTTGCTAAAACAGATAAGCTTTACACCAAACGCTACGATGATGAAACCAATTTACGGTGCCATATCATTATAGATAATAGCAGTTCAATGCATTACCCAAAAATGGATTCGTTTTCTATCGATCATTTAAATAAAATAGGGTTTTCAGCTTTAGCTTCGGCATCTTTAATGCATATATTAAAAAAACAACGAGATGCTGTTGGTTTAAGTATTTATAGTGATAATTACGATTATTACGCTCCAGAAAAAGGTAGCGAACGCCATCATCAAATGTTATTAAATCATTTAAGCGATGCTGTAATTTCTAAACCTATAAATAAAGAAACAGAAACGTATAAGTATTTACATGAAATAGCAGAAAAGATTCATAGACGCTCTATGATATTTTTGTTTACAGATATGTTTCAAACATCAGAAGACGATGTGAAATTGTTTGAGGCCTTACAACATTTAAAATATAACAAGCATGAAGTGATTTTGTTTCATGTATTTGATAAAGAAAAAGAACTGATATTTGATTTCGATAATAAGCCAAAGCGTTTTATTGATGTTGAAACAGGGGAATATATTAATTTGTATGCCGATACTATAAAAGATAATTACAATAAAGCCGTGAGTCATTATTTTGACGCTTTAAGATTAAAATGTGCGCAATACAAGATCAAATATGTGGAGGCAGATATTAATAAGGATTTTAATAACATTCTCACTACCTACATGGTAGAGCGGCAAAAGTTTGTATAGACCCTCACTGAATTTTATGCTGAGGTAGGCTAAAAGACAAGTGTGATGATTACAGTTAAAACCCTAATACGAGGTCTTGAATAATTCTTTTTAAAATAATTTTTAAAAAACTTGAGAAAACATTTGAGATATAGAAAAAGGCGTGTATATTTGCAACCGCAATGAGCAACGGTCTGGTAGTTCAGTTGGTTAGAATGTCGCCCTGTCACGGCGAAGGTCGCGGGTTCGAGTCCCGTCCAGACCGCGAATAAATTGCTAATCGCTTAGAAATCAATATGATATCTAAGCGATTTTTTTATGTGTAACAAATTCTGCACGCGACAATTATAACTGTTTGATTTTCATTGCTTTGGTGGGTGGAGCGTAAATCTTGGGGACAACTTTAAAAAGTTATAACTTTGACTTGATTTAAAGACTTTAAAGCCTTGGACATTACCTTAGCAAATTATCTACTACCAGAAGGTCTATTAGACTATTTTGATATAGGAAGAACGGATTAATTATTAAAAGAGACTGGTCTTTAGTAGTTAATGGAACACGAATTACTTCAGAATTCGCGTCTTTTTTTTAAAGTATCATTAGATAACGAAACTGTATGCAGTTCTAAAACCATAAAATTTGAATACAGAGAATCTTTTTTTCAATCTAAATCCTATTAATTTTTTTATCATCTCTGGTCTTGTCCAGAATTTTATATTATCAGGAATTTTATTTTTCAAAAAGGGTAACCGACCAATGGCTAGTATAATATTATCCTTAATTCTGGTCGTTGTCACTCTCCATTTAGTCTATTTAATGGTTTTAGACACAAATCTTGATAATCTATTCCCTGGCACATTATATATGCCGTATTCATTTTTATCGGCACTTGGCCCTCTAATTTATTTTTATGTAAAAGCGCTTACCAATATTAATTTTAATATTGTAAAAACTGATTATTGGCATTTTGTTCCTGTAACAATAGAAATTCTTATGCAAGTATTTAATATTCTTTATGGCATAAAGAACAATCAGATTTTTTACAATACCCCCTTCTATTTTTATGGCTCCCTTATTCTTTATTTTTGGACGGCAGGTTCAATGTTTCATTATATTAACCTTTCTCTTAACGTTATTGGAAAACATGAGAATTGGGCGTTGAAGAATTTCTCCAACCTGAGAGATATTACATTAAAATGGTTGCAAAAATCAATAATCTATTTTAGATTATTATGGATAATTTGGGTTCCTTTTATTATAGTATTCCAGTTATTTTTTGGATTGCAGTTACAGTACATTTATATTGTTCTGGCACTTTATGTACTATTATTGGCATTGACCTATCTTACCTTTTGGATAGGATTGGAGGGTTTTGGACATGCTAAAACCATGGCCTTTAGACCAAATATCGGGGTTAAGGAAAATAAGAATTTCGGTTCGCTGTCACAATCACAGCTAGAAACTTATATTGCAAGTATGGAGCGTTTTATGAAGAAAGATAAAGTTTATCTAGATGAAAACTTAAATCTTAGAGAATTTGCTTCACTTCTAAATTTAGACCCAAACCTTGTTTCTTTTATATTGAATGAACATATAAAAAGTAACTTTCACGATTTTGTAAATAAATACAGAATTGAGGAAGTAAAAAGCCAATTGTACAATCCAGCAAAAAATAATATTACCTTATTGGGCATTGCGCTTGATTCGGGGTTTAATTCAAAAACTACATTTAACAGGGTCTTTAAGAAAATGACAGGAAGCACCCCGTCCGAATTCCGAAAAAATATAGAAAGTAGCACTAAAAAATAAGTGCCATCCTTCATTATGGTGCGCAAGGCACTCTATTTTATAGTTGTTTTGTTCTTAGTTAATTAAAAACAATAAACCATGTATAAAATTGTAATTGGACTTTTACTATTTAACACCGTTTTCTGTTTAGGACAAGAAGCAAACGTAAATAAGAAAGATGTTCTTATGCAGCAAATAGTATCTCCCCCTTCTCAACAGGAAATTCATGAAACACTCATTAACCTTAGGCAAAAGGACTTATTGCCTAAAGATATTGTAGTGCATGATTCAATTATTTTATCTAATATGAACAAGCTTTTCATACTTTCCCATACTGTAGAAGGTAATAAACATTATGGAGCAGTTATTGTTCCTAAACATTCAGAAAAGCTTAAGTTACCTGTTATCATTTTTGCAACAGGAGGAGATGGCATACATACTGAATTTGATGTGAGTCAAGACTTTAATCACAAAGCAATTCAATTCCCTAATTATTTAGGTGAAAAATTGGATAAGGAATTTATAGTGGTCATTCCATCATTTAGAGGACAACAACTCATCATTGATGGCAAAAAATACCAGTCTGAAGGGAATATAGGGGATGCCTTTGATGGAGCTACTACTGATGCTTTGGCATTTTTGAATGTAGTACTTGAGATCTTTAATACTGCTGACGAACACCGTATTGCTATCTTCGGAGGAAGTAGAGGTGGTACAGTTTCTTTATTGGCATCGGCAAGAGACAAACGAATAAAAAAGACAGTGGTCGTTGCTGCTCCAACAGATATGGCAGCTCTTTATGACTTGTACCCACAACAATTTAAGTTGTTATTTTTCAATTACCTACTGAACGGTAAAATTTCGGAGATACAAGCAAGGAAAAGGTTCATTGCGAGTTCCCCTATCTATTTTACAAAAGAACTGTCTTTCGTACAACTACATCATGATGAAAACGACCCTTTTGTACCTGTGTCTTTTGCTGGAAACCTGATTAAAAAAATGGAACAAGATAAGACGAAGTTTTGTTCCTACTTTTATAATGAAGGCATTCATGGTTTTTGGGATAACGAAAATTATTGGAAACGTGTTCAGGAATTTTTGGGCTCTTGGATAAAAGAATAACCAAAAAAACTTTTGAATGTTTTGATTAGCACTTAAATAAATGCATATTATACTTTACTAATAGTATGAATGCTAATTTCATTATGTTTTCCTTTTAATAATACCTTTCCTAAGAATTTAGAGGACAAGTACCTTTCAATTTTTAGATTTTCCAATAATTTTTCAGATATCAATAAAGAGACTTTATACGTGTTACATTCACTCTGTATACGGGCAGATGTATTGATGACATCTCCATGGTATGCTAATTCTTTTTTTACAATACCAACTTCTGCGACCATTAAAGTACCTCCATGTAACCCTGCTTTGAATATTGGTGTAACGCCATATTTTTTCATGTAGTATTCTTTTTTAGTGTGTAGTTTATGGGTGAATGCAAAAAATAATTCTACACAATTATTGTTCACCAATCCTTTTTTGTATGGCCAACTTATCACGGCTTCATCACCTACATATTGATATATTTCAGCATCATATTTCGGAACGACTTCATTTAAATCTAAAAAGCAATCTTGAATAAGTTGACTATATTTTAAATGCCCAAGTTCTTCTGCATAGGTGGTTGAGGATTTTAAATCGAGAAACATAAAAATGCGTTTTTCCTCTTTAGGTTCCCTATATTTTCCGAATAGCATTTTAAGAAAGACACCTTTACCAAATTTATCATTGGCTATCTTAATAAATGAAAACACTATGGAAGCAATAAACGTATATATAATAGCGGCTCTAAAAATTAAGCTACTTCGCCACCATCCAAACTCAATATTAAGCTCTAAGCCTAAAGCTGTATTAGCAATACTCCTTACAAAAGTGGAAATAAAGACTATAAACAAGAAATAAAGAAAGGTGCTTAAAAAAATATTAAACCCCATAGAAAATCTTTTTGAAAAATATTTTTCCAAACCAAATTCTATATTGGCATAGATGACCCCCATTAAAAAGCCAGAAAGGGCAAATAGCATAACCTTTATCCTTAAATCGGCATTTATATCCAATCCGTTTACTTCTTTTATCGAACTGTCCTCAAAAATGCCATAGTACCTAAAAACAGCAAAAAAAGCCATCGCAATAGTCCAGAATGAAACCGATTGCCAAAGAGTTCTTGTGTACTGCTTCATGAGTTTAATCCAATCGTTTATTTTGAGCTGATTAATCATTCTTAATAGTTGTATTTAACTTTATGCTTCATAGTCTATATTGGGTTTTTTAGTCTTCAATATGTAAATTGTTATACTTGTTTTTTATAGCTCCATACTGCCAATCCATTAAAAATAAAGGCTAAAATAAAGGTATATAGAAATTCAAATCGGATGTTCCAAAAGCCACTACCTTTCATTAATACCTTTCGGCTAACGGAAATAAAATGAGCCAAAGGATTTCCAATGGTCAATTGTTGCGCCCATTTTGGCATACTATCTATGGGTGTGAAAAGCCCAGACATCAACACAAAAATGATAATGAAAAAGAAGGCTATAAAAATGGCTTGCTGTTGCGTATCTGCAAAGTTAGAAATGAGTAAACCTAGTCCTAATACAGCAATGATATTAAGCGTTGTATAGCCAAAAAGCAAGAGTAGGTTTCCTAGTATAGGAATATTGAAAATTAATTTGCTGGCAATAATGCCTACTGTAAAAAGAACCAAGCCTATACATAAAAATGGAATTAATTTCCCTAAAATAAATTGCCATTTTTTAAGCGGTGTTACATTAATCTGTTCAATAGTACCTACTTCTCGTTCTCGTACAACATTCATCGCCGAAAGTATAATGGTTAATAATGCGGTAAGTTGGGCTAGAATACCTGGAGCCATAAAATGGGTGTATTTTAACTCAGGATTGTACCAGTACCTCGAGGAAATGGTGGTGTTACTTTGCTTTGATATGGAAATATCAGGTATTACTTTCTGAATCAGTTTTGCATTGAATGACGCAACGATCGCTTTTAAGTAGCCCGATCCTACTATGGCCTGTTGCCCATTAGTAGCGTTAACCAGCAACTGTATCTTAGGTTGTTTACCATTTATGTAATCATTTTCAAAATTAGGCGGAATCTCTATGACAATATCACTTGTGTTTTCTTGTAAATAAAAGTAGGCTTCATTGGTATTAAAAGAAGTAGCGACAAGTGTTATTCTATCATTGGCTATTATTTTATGGTTGAGTGTTCTTGAACTCTCACTTTGATCCATATCCACAACTACTACGTTTACATTTTTAACTTCATTGGAAGCTGCATTTGACAATACAATGAGTTGAACGATTGGCAATACAGTCATCATAGGCAAAATAGCCTTGTTACGTATAATCTGTATAAATTCTTTTTGTATGATATATGCTAAAATGTTCATTATTCTAGTCGTATTTTAAAATTCTTTAAAGCCAAGGCTAGTAATACAATGGTCATTCCTAATAAAATTGCTATTTCAATCACAACGGATTGAAAACCAACACCACGTAGCATCACAGCTTTTAATATTTCAATAAAATAAGTGGCGGGAACTACAATACTTCCGATGACTTGTAAAACTTGAGGCATGCTCGAAAAAGGAAAAATGAACCCAGATAAAATCATTGTTGGTAGCATTAATCCCATCATAGAAGTAAGCATGGCCTGTTGTTGTGTTTTTGCCTTGGTAGAAATAAATATACCTAAGGACAAGGCCAGAATTACGTATAATAAACAACACAGTAATAATAGGATGAGACTTCCCAGTAAGGGTACTTTAAAGACAAAATGACCAATAATAAGTACCAGAATAGCATCTATAAATGAGAGTAGCGCATAGGGCGTTACTTTACCTAAAATGATAAGTAAAGGCGGTAGGGGCGAAACCAATAAAATTTCCATTGTGCCTAATTCTTTTTCCCGAGTTATAGCAAGAGATGTAAGCATTGCCGAAATAATAAGCAAAATAAAAGCAATGGTTCCTGGAATGAAATTATAAGCACTTATCAACTGAGGGTTATATAGCATTCTATCTTCTACAGTAATCAAAAAAGGATTTTCTATTTGTTGTAATTTGTTTTTCTGAAAGCTTTGAATCAACCTTGTAGTATATTGTACCAAAGTATTTGCTTTATTGGGATCTGACCCGTCCGCAATCAATTGAATAGTTAACGGATTATTTCCATAAAAATCTGAAGAAAAATCTTTAGGAATTACCATAACCAGAGCTACGTTACCTTCTTTAAAACCACTTTCTATATCGGCTTCTGACGTTAATACTTTATTGAGTGTAAAATGTCCTGAACTTTGTATATGTTGTATGAGTTGTATACTAGTTTCGTCTTTGGCATAATCTAATACATCTATAGAAGCATCTTTAAATTCGGTACTAACAGCATACCCGAAGAGGAGCACTTGTACAATGGGTATTCCAAAAAGAATAATTAGCGTACGTTTATCACGAATAATGTGATATAATTCTTTTTTTACAAATGCTTTGAATATTTTGAACATTAGCGTGCTAGTTTTAAAAATACTTCGTCCATAGATGTTGCCTCGAATTGTTGCTTTAAATTATGTGGTGTGTCCAATGCTTCAATTTTTCCTGCAACCATAATAGAAACCCTGTCACAATATTCTGCTTCATCCATATAATGTGTCGTAACAAAAACGGTACGCCCTTTTTCAGCCACCTGATAAATGGTTTCCCAAAACTGCCTGCGCACTCTAGGATCTACTCCTCCCGTGGGTTCGTCAAGAAAAACAATCTCTGGGTCGTGCACCATAGATATGGCAAATGCCAAACGTTGTTTCCAACCCAATGGCAAGGATATAACCAATGATTTAGATACTTCTGTTAACTCCAATTCTTCTAGTATTTCTGTGGTTTTTTCTTTTATCTTTTTCCTTGAAAGCCCATAGATACCCCCATAAAACTGAATATTCTCAACAACGGTCAAGTCATCATACAGGCTAAATTTTTGAGACATATAGCCGATGTTTTTTTTGATTTTTTCAGGTTCGGTATCTACGTTGAATCCCGCAATTTTCCCCATACCTTCTGTAGGTTTGCTTAAACCAATCAACATTTTTATAGCTGTGGTCTTACCAGCGCCATTAGCACCTAAGAATCCAAATATCTCCCCTTTTTTAACTTTAAAAGTAATGGCGTTAACAGCAATAAAATCGCCAAAACGCTTGGTGAGTTTGTCTACTTCTATGGCAAAAGGTGTGTTCATTTTTCTTAATTAACAGGTTGGCTTATATCTAAAAATATATCTTCAACTGTAGGTTGAATTGTTTTTGCTGTATTATCTGAAAACCCCGCAATTTTTAAATGATACTCTATTTGAGAAGCCTCATACGGTTCATTGGTAATCAGGTGTAAATTTTCTCCAAAAGGCAATACGCTTTCTGTAAAATTCTGTACTCGTAGATAGTTTAATAACCTATACGTTTCTGTAGAATTAATAGAAAACAGCGGTTTTTCAAAATTGGAAATCATCTGCTGCGGCGAATCAATTTTTAGAATTTCTCCATTTTGAATAAGGGCTATTCTATCGCACAATGTGGCTTCGTCCATATATGGTGTGCTTACCAAAATGGCAATTCCTTTGGTTTTTAGTTTCTTAAGCATGTCCCAAAATTCAACACGACTTACGGCATCGACACCTGTGGTAGGTTCATCTAAAAATAAGACTTCGGGTTTATGAATTAAAGCACAACACAATGCCAGCTTTTGTTTCATACCTCCCGAAAGTTTACCTGCTAATCTCTTTTTAAAGGGTTCTATCTGAACATAAATATCCTTTATTAAATCATAGTTGTCTTCTACTGTCGTACCAAATATGGTAGCAAAAAAGGATAGGTTCTCTTCGATGCTTAAATCTTGATACAAAGAAAAGCGTCCTGGCATATAACCTACTTTTTTACGTATTTCTTTGTACTCGTTTACAATTGGGTGTCCTGCAACAGTTCCTTTGCCTTTATCGGCAAGTAAAAGTGTTGTTAGTATTCTAAAAAGTGTTGACTTTCCTGCACCATCGGGACCAATAAGTCCAAACAATTCGCCTTTACCCACGGTAAAGGACACATCGTTCAAAGCTAGCACATCGCCATATTTTTTTGTGATATGTTCTACTGTGATTGCATCCATTAGTCTCTGTTTTTATTAGAAAAAATGACTTCTGCTGGCATTCCTATTTTAAGCAATCCATCGTTTTTTACTTCTACATCTAACGCATAAACCAGGTTAACTCGTTCCTCTTTGGTCTCAATGCTTTTTGGCGTAAATTCAGCTTCATCTGCAATCCACGTAACGGTACCTTCCAGTTCTGTATAACTATCCTCATCACTATCTATTAATACAGTCACCTTATCATTTAATTTCACTTTTTGAAGTAACAGAGCGCTCGTATATGCTTTTAGTTTTAAAGTGTTTAGATTGGCGATTTTATATAATGGTCTCCCTTGATTTACCAGTTCGGCGACTTCGACAAAAGTGGATAATACGGTACCTTCTATCGGGTTATTAATCTCATGGTCGTTTATTTTATTTCTCAAAATCGCAATTTGTGCTTCTAAAGGTTTTCGCTCTGATAAAATGCTGCGATTGGCAATATTAATCTGTCTGGTGGTTGAACTTATTTGCTGGTCGACCACCTCTATTTCGCCATTATAATCATCGAGTTGTTTTTGGGTTGCTGCCTTTTTTGCTACTAGATTTTGGGTTCTGTTCCGTTCTCTATCTAAATTGCTTTTTCGTTTTAATAAAATAGCAATTTCTGGAGCCGCTTCCTGTAATTTAAAGTCTAAAGCTTCTAATTTTGCAATGACTTGTAACTTTTCTAAATGCAATTGTGTTGTATCTATTAAGCCTACATTAATCCCTTTTTGAAGTTTCATGCCTTCCTTTATATTGAATTGTAGTAACTCGCCATTTCCTTTGGCACTAATAGTTACTGAAGTGGCTTCAAAGTTTCCGTAAGCATCGGATTTTTCGGAGTTTCCGCAAGAAAGCAGCAATACGACAACGAAGATGGCGGTTATTGATTTTATTTGCATAATATTATAATTTTCCAAATAGGGTTAAATAATTTACTTGTAATTGTTGTATTTGTATTTGATGTAATTTTAGTTGTTGGCGCGCAGATAATTCGGCATTGATTTGAATGAGGTAATCATTGGCTTTTATAACTCCTTCTTGTAACTGTACTTGTGTTTGCGCTAAAATATCTTTTTGAAGTGCTGCTATTTGATTATCCTTTTTCACTTGTTCCTCTAAAGCGACTATTTTTTCTTGGTATTCCTTTTGCTGTGAAACAATATTAAATTCGAAAGTTTCTTTATTTACTTGTACTTGCTTTACTTGTATCTCTATTTTTTCGCGCTCTTTTTTAGCTTTGCCCCAATCTAGAATGTTCCAGTTTAAACGAACCCCTCCTAATGCATAGGTCGCATTTGAAACATCGGAAAAATTAACAGGATTCGGATATCCAACACCTCCTTGGGCAAATAGCGAAACTTTAGGCTTTCTATTAGCATCTATGGTCTTTCCCTGTGCTTGCAATAGCTTTTTTTTAGAATCATAATAAACTTGCTCTGGTCTTGAAATGTTTGGAAGGTTATCCATTAAAACCATTTCGGGAATCTGTAGTATTGTATTTTCTGAAAGGTTCGTTCCTAAAAGTGTATTAAGCACTCCTAAATAGGCTTTTATGTCTCCAGTAAGCCGTCCGTCTTCCGATTCTAGTTCCAGCTTGCGAACTTTTAATTTTGAAAGTTCACTTTCTAAAACTGTTCCATTATCAAAACCAACTTGCAATGATTCTATATTGGTACTAATATCGTGTATAGAGGTATGCAGCAATGATTGGTGTTGGCGTGATAATTTAATGACAAAAAAGAGTGCATTCACTCTATCTTTTAGATTGCGAAGCGACACATTAAGTTCTTGTTGATGTACTTCCAACGATGCAACTTCAATATGTTGCCGAGCCTTGGTTAAACCGCCATCATAGATATTATAGTTAACGTCTACATATCCTTTATAACTCTCCAAAGGAAGGTCTATATTCACAGGTCCTCCAGCCATTCCAAAGCTTAAGTTTTCAGATTGTAATTGCCCTGTACCATTAAGGCTAATGGTAGGTAGTTTTCCTTTTTTTATAATGTCTGTATTGGTTTTGGAAACTTCATTTAACAGCCCTTTATTTAAAAGGAGCGGATAATTTGCCTCTACTTTTACATAGGCTTCCTTCAGGGTTATAATAGACGCGTTTTGTGCGCTTGTTTTTATACTGAAGCAGAGTATCACAAAGGCTATGATTGTTTTTTGAAACATTTTATACTTTTATTGAATTAATTATAAAATTCGCGACTTCTATTTTACGCTCATCTAACAGCTTTTCAAACGGAAGGTCTTCCATATTTGTAACTGCTTTGAGTAGGGGGGCTCCAAGAAACGGAAAAGCATTTAGGGCAATTATATTGATGAATAACTGCTCGGCATTGGTGGGTTTTAGATGTCCATTTTTCACTTCGTCGTCTAGTTGTTTCTTAAATTTTTCAAGGTTAGGAAGCCCTATTTCCTTTTTTATATTTAAGATGAATTCTGGATTTCTGTTAAGTTCCTGAAAAATAAAACCTGGCATATATGGATGTTCCATAATAAATGAAATATGGTTAAAAGTGAAATTTCTAATCTTCTCTTCAATAGATAAATCATCATTCAAAATTTCACCAAGATGTGTTGTCATCAATTTAAATGCATTTTTAAATACTGCTTCAAACAAAAGTTGTTTACTCCTATAATAATAATGAAGCATTGCCTTATTGATACCAGCTTCATCTGCTATTTCTTGCATTCTAGCACCATCCATTCCTTTAAGCTGAAACACACTTTTGGCAGCTTCTAATATGAGGTTTTCAGTAGTTGTATTTTTTTCTTTTGTCATTATTAACTATTTGGTTTAACTTTTTGGTTGATAAATATATAAAAAAACTAAAAATAGGAATTTTACTTTAGCCTGTTGTTAGTTTAAATTCATTCATGTGAAGCAACGGTTTATAATTTTTTAGTTTTTTTTATTGATAGGAATTATAATCTGTCTGAAACGATCGCTATTCTTTGGTTTGATAGCAAAATAAATCTGAGTGTGGTTTTCCAGATCAATATCAGAAGTATTATATCCAAGTATATTATAAGAATCTTCATTCCATGAAGATACTATCCCACCTGGAGCTGGTATACTGGAATACCATCCATTTTTATGAATATCATCAAAGGCATAATGCACTTCAAATTCTAACTGGCCTTCATTTTTATCCCGAGACCAGCCAAGAATAAATTCATTATTAATATTATTATAAGTTCCTGTAAGTGTACAAATTTGTTTAATGTTCTCATCATTTTCATCCCTGTAAAATTCAAATCGGTCAAAATAAAAAGCTGAAGAATTTGTAGCAAAATCTCCCCAAATATAAAACCTGGTTAAAGCATCAAAATAATTGAAGTCTTGTTCGTTTGTTGGGTATTGCTTTACTCCTTGTTCTATATTACCGTTATCACCTCTATTGTGAGTAGGGCGAAAATCAATAATTACTTGTTGCCAGTTGCCACCAGCAGATTCAAGATTAAAATAATGATGATAATGTCCGCCTCCAGATTCTGCACTACTAGGATTTCCATTCCTGGCACGAAAATATGTGCCAAAATGTAGGTTTGGTTGACCAGTGACCTTTCTTTCTATCCCTTCAGGTAATTTGATCCAAAATCGCAAACGATTATATGTGTTTTCTTTCCATTCTTGCCCTTCATCTATATGTTGTCTTGTCCAATGCCAGACATAATCAGTTTGCGAGTAATTATACATTTGCAGATATAATGGCCCACTGGTCATTATAGCCTTTAATGATTTGTCGCCAGAAACCGAATAACTGGATGATAGCTCTGTTTTCCCTATGCTTTTTGAACTATTAGGGTAAATATTAAAAAGGTATTTGTGTTGATCTTGTGGTTGATTAGGATTTATAATGATAACTCCATCTCTTTCAAAATCTGAAAGAATAACAGATTCTTTAATTTCTTGACCAGTAGAATTATCTGGGATGTTTGTACTAATTATATTAATCTCATTAGAACTACAGGAAGTAAAAAATAATAATAACAAAAGTAAGAGTACATTGTAAGTACGCATGGTAATTGGTGTTTTTGGGGTTAAATATTAATTATTTAATTCAAGTTTTTAAAAATAGATTTTAAACTATTGCTTCCTTTTGTAATGGTATGATGTTCTATTAATTGAAACTCATATGCAATATTCTTTTATTAGTATCCATCCTTTACATTAAAACATACTTTTTAGCTTTTAAACATTAAGTTTTTAGTGATTATATTTCTTGTTTTTTACTATAATAAACCAAAAGGTTTAACCATATGGTTAACAAATATACTAAAAAACTAATAATGATAATTTTTTACTTTGAAAATTTTCGATTAATCAATATTTATATTGAAGAAAAATGACTCTTAATGTCTATAAAATATAAGCTAAGGTCTCTTAGAATTAAATAATATTATCAACTCATTTTCGTTTTTCTAAGTTATTAGTTTGAATTCAACTATTTCTAATTCATTACCATTTTAGATTAAGGATAGTTGGTACTGACCTACATAAAACTTTCTTGTGGTAATCAATTTAAATGATTGTTTTCTGTTTATTAAAGATGTTGATTCTGCTAAATAATCTTTCTCACTAATTTTAAATACTTTTTTCGATAATGAGCTATTAGCTTTTTGATAATACACGCCATATTTAAGTCTGATTTTTGAATTTTTCCTATCTGTATTTATAAGTTTGAACGAAAACTCTAAATATTTTCCAATTTTAACAATTGGAGTGAGAATTTTAAAGTCAATTATTTTGATTTATCAATAGTATCAAAACCAAATAGTTCCATTTTATTCCATTCAGTACAGAAAATTTGATTTTAAAATACGTTCTTATTAAAATTAGGAGCAACCTCTCCTGGGCAATCGGAGAGGTTGTTAAAAAACTCTTTGGAATATATGTTTTTAAGAGCCGAACCCATTTATTCTTGTTTTGATTATTCTATATAATTCTCAATAATCTTACCATCAAATTTTGCGATTAATTGTTCTGCCATATCGTCAAAAACATCTACTAAAGTTGTTTTATTCATTTCCAACATTTCTTGATTTTCATGATTAAAATGCATATCCCAGGTTAGTATTGTTTTATCTCCTTTTGCTTCTAGTGTGGTTAGAGAAAAATTTTCAGTAAACCCAAACTCGGTTGCCTCTTTTTTGCTTGAAGCCCAACCTAAATCTGTTTCTTGCCAAACTACTTTTTCGGTATGAATTATACCTTTTTCACCTTCCTCAATTGGTTTAAAGTAGCAAGTGTATGAAGTGCATTTCTCGTTTTTTGTTTCTGTTTCTACTTTTTCTAAACCAGCACTAAATTTAGGCATATTTGCAGGGTCGCCAACTAAATTATACACTTCTGAAGTTGGCTGATTTAATTCTAAAACCATTCGATTCCTTAAAGGGCTATTTACAAAACTACTTGCTTTAGGATAAGTTAATATTGCTTTTTTTTCTGTTTTAGTTGTTTGCTTTTCACTCATTTTTACTTTGTTTTGACCATTGCAACTTATCATTAATAAGATTACAGGTATCATTAATAATTGTTTCATTTTATATCTTTTAAGTTAACTTGATACAAAAGTAAATTGGGGGAGTGACAACCCTATGTCAACTAGGATTAAGTAATTCGATAAAATAATTTGAAAGATTAAAATATTTCTGATAATTAAAGTTTTGTGTGCTTGTATTTGATTCTAAAATTAAACTCTCTAACTTCATTCCATATCTTCAACATGATATGTAAATAGAAATAACCTTCTTAGTTTTAATACACGAAATTTGTTAGCAAAAGTTTCTGTCTATTGCTTTGCAACAGTATCATAGACAGCGCTGATAATATTTAATTATTGTTCTATATCTAATAAATCAATTTTATCATGTGGTTCAAGAGGATTTGAATATGCAACAATTACATAATTTTTAAGTCTTCGTTCTGCTTCACATAAAATATTTAGTTGTTTATTTTGCAGAACTGCTGATTTAAAAAGTGAACAAAGTCCATTCTTACTTTTCTTATGTTTACAATTAGAACCTTTGTAAATGGCAATATTTGCCCCCAGCATTTCTGTTAGAATATTAGTTTCCTCAATAATCTGCTTATTGGGTTCAGCAAGTTCACTCAAATCAACAAAACCTCGGATTTCTTCTGGTAGCCAAGAAGGATAAAAATTATTCTCAACATTTTGCATTATTGTTAATTTGTTTTATTTCTGTGATGTGTTTCAGAATGTTCGGTTTGTTACTGAACTAAATATAAATATTTTGCTTTTATTTTTCGTTTAAATGCAAATTTTATACTTGGCGGACTTTGTAAATAAATATTCTCAGGACTTTCTGTTTAGCGCAAAAATCTTATGTTTTTTAGCTTAGTTCTTCTTAATTTGAATGGGATCCAAAGTGTTCATGCGAAGGCACTTCATTTAACTAAAAAATGCCAATCTTGAAATATGTCAGCTCGTTTCAGCGAGCTTTTTTACGATGATGCTTACGTGTTTAGAAGGATATTGGTCTAATTCCAAGTGTTTACATTCACAATTAGAATTCGATATTATATTGAGGATTTCTGTTATTCCAACGGATCCATAACAAAATTTTTCGTTGTGCCAAGTATCAATATGTTCGCCAATCGTATCGCCGAAAGTGAATAATAAAATTCCATCTGGCTTGAGTAAGTTGCAAAGTTTTTCAACCACTGGTTTATGACTTTTAATGGGCAAATGAAAGATACTATCCCAAGCCACAATTAGGTCAAATTTCTCATTTGTTTCCCATTCGACTATGTCTGCTAGCTCAAAATTGATATTAGAATGCTGAGCTTTTGCGAGTTCAAGCATTTTATGGGAAATGTCAATTCCTTTTATAGTAAATTTGGCTTCTAAAATCTTGTTTATTATTCTGCCTCCGCTGCCACACCCAACATCAAGGGCATTGTCTTTTGATGAACAAAATTGAATAGCTTTATCGACCATTGAGAGTCCGTATTCAGATTGTAGCATTTCGTCATTCCATTTTTTGGCAATGTTGTCGTAGCTTTTCGCAAGGTCTATATTGTTCATTTTTTAGTAATATATTTTTTTGTCTTCTCTTGAAACATAGCTGCAGGTCAAATAGATATACTTTCTTTTGTATTGGCTAATGTGCCATCAAAATCTAAAACAGACGTATTATAGATTTCATTAGGGTGGCGTTTTTTTCAATAAGCGTATAGCTTTGTATAATTACTCGGTTGCTGTAGCTGTCAACTTTTTGAAGTCAGTTTTTCAATTCCCTCTTCTACAGAACCAACAAAATTTACTTGTCCGAGCTTATTGCTTTCAAAGATAAAATCTTTTAGACTCTTACTTTCTATAGTATTAAAATCCCCAACTATGGCAATTTTGAAATCGTAAGTCGAAAATTTCTGTAAAATTTCACCTGCTATTTTTGTTTTTAACTCAAAGAAATGGGGTGTCAAATTATTTTTGGTTACGATTATGTTTTCAGCACCTTTATATCGACAGTTCATTAATATTTCTACAGCATCTTGAGCATTCCTTATCTCAACTTGGTCAGATGACAATTTAGCTATTTGAATGCCTTCGTTTTCGATAATTTCTATATTCATATTGATTTAATTTTTGAATGTGTACTTTATAAGTACCGTACAAAGATATAAACCAATGCCATAAATAAAATGTGCCATAAAACTTTTCAAGCGCACAGTATTTGGGTCTGGCAGGTTTGAGCAAGCTACTCCAAAGCCAAAAGCGGGTTGCATTATAAAAAAAGGAGCTACTATGGTGGCTAATCCAATTACCAATGCTGGAAATAAAGTTGGCTTATCAAACCATCCTTTACCATAAATAGCAAACATTAAAAAAGCAAAGGTTATCCCAATAGCGTAATGTGATATCCAACCTAGTAATAGTTCATTTTTTATGGGCGTCGCATTCATAATTTTGTCATGATAAAATTGCCCATTGAACATATGACCAATCCACCTTCCCACAAAAGCATAGTTGAGAGATTTTATATGAAAGAAACTAAGGATATAACCCCAAAGATCCATAGCCAAGGTCGCTCCAATTCCCGTAAGGAATACTTTTAATAGTATATTCATGTTGCTTAGTTTTTTTGTGATTTTTTAAGCAGTTGCGATTCATTTACAAAAGCTATTCAAAATTAGCTTCTATACCCATTATGGAGATAGGATAAAATTCAAAACAGATAGGATTTATTTAAAGTTGTTCCGAAACATATCGGGAGTATATCCTGTATATGTTTTAAATAATCTGATGAAATGCGAAACATCATCATATCCTAAATGAAAAGCTATTTGATTAATTTGATTTGAAGTGGCAAGGAGATTCCGTTTTGCTTCTAATATGATATGCTCTTTAATCATTTCTGAACAAGTAATGCCTAGTGAAGTTTTGGTAATGGTGTTCAATTGATACTGCGACAAATTCATCATATCGGCATATTGAACCACTTTTTTCTTGGTGTAAATATGTTCTGCTAAAAGCCCCATGAATTCCTCAAGGCGTTCTTGCATATAAAGCGTTCCGTTAGTTGATAGAGCATTGGAGCGATGACGAACAAGTTGAGTCAATAAGATAATCATATTTGCCTTTATAACCTCTTGATACCCTTCTTCTTTCAACATGTACTCATTAAAAATATAATCCAATAACGAATACAATTTATTAAAGCTGTCGGCTTCCAATTGATAAAAATTTTGACTACTAGCCCTCTGTAAAAAATGCTTTTCCGATTTGTTTTGAGTTGTATATAAATCAGTACTAAAGTTGATTAAATAACCTTTGCTTTTTGAGTCTAACTGAAGTTGATGTACTTGACCAGGTCGCAAGAAAAACAATGAATAATCGGCTATATCAAAAGATTTAAAGTCTATATTATGTTTGCCCTTTCCCTTTTGTAATGCTAACATAAAGTAGTAAGCGTGTCTATGAAGTGATTCTATAAGTGGTTTTCCATTGAGGATATCCGCAAGGCTTTTTATCCAAAAATTTTCAGAAAAATTGGACTCTGTATAGGGGGTTATTTTTCTTACTGGGATTTTTTTCATTTCAACTTTAAACTCTTAAAGTAATGTTATATTCCTATTTAAATTATAAATCATTGCCTGTAGCCCACACGTTTTTTGATGGATGCAATTTCTATGTATTGATAACTTTTTTGGCAGGATCAAGTATTAAGTACTGAAAAAAAATGAAAGACAAGTTTTAATTATTCCCATTATTAGTTTGCTTTCCAGTCCGATTCTTCCAATTCAAATAGTTCATCTACCTTGATATTGAATATGGAAGCGATCTTGAAGGCCAATGCTGTTGATGGAACAAAGCGCCCTTTCTCTATGGCATGAATAGTCTGACGCGTAACATTAACTTTTTCAGCCAAAGCTGCCTGTGACATATCATTTCTTGCCCGCTCTACTTTGATAAGATTTTTCATTCTTTAAACTTAAGAATAGTGAAACTTATAAATGCAACCAGTAAACAAACCAGTGTAAACCAGTAGGAAGAAATAGCCCCATCTTGATTGCCGTCAGGGTACGTAGTAATGTAATTTGTAATAGTACCAGCTATACAAGTGAACACAAAACCTATTGCCAACGATTTGAATTTCAAATATCTGATTCTCTCATCCGCCATAGGACGACCAGAGAAAAATAAGAACAACAACCCCATGCCTAAAAGACCAATTAGACTCTCTACAAACCAATTTCCATTTTTTACCACTTCGAAAATTAGTGCTCCAATTGCCAACAAAATGAAGGCAAGACCTAAATAAAAATTTCCCCTAATAAACCAGGAAACCAATGATTGACGATTTGTTTTCATATTTATAAAATTGTAAATTATACAATAACAAATGTAAACTATAATTTACATATAGACAAGTTTGTAATAACAAAAATAAATATAACAATTAAAAAAAAATTTATAAACAGACTGCGTTATTTGTAAAGTTCTCTACAATTTTTTCTGATTTATTGCCATTTAGGATTAAGGATAGTAAGCGGAAGTAAATACATCACTAAAATATTCCATTCGTTATATTTATTATTTTAGTATCCTTAATTAAAGTTGGGTCATTCTAAATGAAATCTAATAAAACAAGAAAAGAGTATATTAAACGGGTAAATTACGTCTTAGATTTCGTTGAAAAGAATCTTGATACGGATTTATCTCTAGAACGACTATCAAAGAAAAGTAATTACTCATCTTTTCATTTTCATAGAGTTTTTTCCATCATTGTTGGTGAAACAATAAATGAATATATAAACAGGAAACGAGTAGAGCGTATTGCATCTATTCTGCTTGTAAATACAAGTACACCTATAAAAGAACTTGCCTATAATTATGGATTTAATAGTGAAAGTTCCTTTTCAAGAACATTTAAAAAATATTATAGAGTTAGCCCTACAAGGTTTAAGTCTGAAGGAAAAACAATACTTCGCAAGATTGGTATAGTCCCTTTCACAACTGAAAAATATATTCGTAGCATTGATAACATTAAAAAGTGGATTGATATGAATGCGCGAATAACCGTAAAAGAATTAGAAGAGATAAAACTTGCTAGTATAATGCATATTGGAGAATTTGATAAAATTGGCAATATGTATCAAAGATTAATGAAATGGGGGCACACAAAAAAAGTATTGCCTACTTCGGATTTTAAAGCAATAACCATTTATCACGACAATCCTAATGTTACTCAAATTTCAAAAGTGAGATATAGTGCATGTGTAAGAGTTAGCAAGGATATAAATGCTGAAGGAGAAATTAGACCCTTTACAATCCCAAAAGGGAACTATGCTGTTGGCAATTTTGAAATTGAAGCAAACGATATCTCAAAAGCATGGGAAAGCATGTCGATTTGGGTAATAGAAAACAATTATAACTTTAGAGATGGGGTTTATTTTGAAGTATACCTTAATGACCATAAAACCCACCCTGAACAAAAATTTATAATAGACATTTGTATTCCTATTGAAAAATTTAATAAAAGTAATGAGGTATCAAATAATGAAAATCTATCTAATTGTAAAAACCAAACTAAACAAGGTCAGGTACATGTGGATTATCATCAATTGATAAACTACATGAAAGAAATAAAAATGTTTTTCGATAAAGAATATCAGACCGTTTTTAAACTAGGAGCCATTTACAATGGGAATCCTGATTTCTCCTATTTCTCACTAACAACTGAGGAGTTAAAAAGGCTAAAATTAAAGTTTGTCATTATTTTTAATCACAAAAAGATGTGCTTTAATATTTGTTTATCTGGCCAAAACAAAAGCATTCGAAAAAAGTACTGGAAGCTATTCAAAGGAAGTAGTTGGAACAAGTATCATTTAGCAGAATCAATTGATGATAGTCTGTCGATTATTGACTACACAATAGTCGAAGAACCTAATTTTGATGATACCACTATTTTAATAAAACAAATTGAAACCGAATCATTCAAATTCATTAATGAAATTAGAAATATCCTTGAATAAATCATACAAATAATCTTAGATGTAATCATTTGCAACTCTAGTCCAGAAAGAATCTTTGATTAAAATGTTAAGTTTGTAAAACCTTGTTTAAATTAATAAAGGCGGTCAATTTAACCGCCTTTATTACATTCTTATTGCTCCTACTGGTATCTATCCTTTTTCTTATGCTTCATGACATTTTTGACCATCTTTCCAAATATTTTATCTTTTTGTCTTTTTTCAAAAATAGTAGAAGTATAATGTTCCTGTTCTCTTTCGAGCTTCATAAAATTTTCATAGACATTTTCATCTAGTTCACCAGAATCAAGAGCGCTTGTTACAGCACAACCTTTTGTGCTAATATGATTACAATCATTAAACTTACAATGTTTCTTTAATTCAGTAATCTGTTCAAAAGTACTTGCCAATCCATTTGGACTATCAATAATTCCCACTTCTCTCATGCCAGGGTTGTCTATTAAGATTCCTCCTGTTTCCAAAACAATAAGCTCCCGATGAGTCGTTACATGTTTTCCTCTATCTATACTATTGCTTATCCCATTAGTTTTCATCAGATCTTTTCCTGTTATGTTATTGATTAGGCTTGACTTACCTACGCCAGATGAACCAAGTAAACAGTAAGTTTTACCAGTTTTAATTATTGACTTTACATCATCTAACCCTTCCCCAGTTAAATTACTTAGCGTGAGTAAAGGTGTGTTCTTAATTCTCTCTTTCACTTGAGAAATTATTTTAGCCCTTTCATTTTCATCCACAAGGTCTACTTTACTGAAAATAATTATGGGTTTAATGGAACTAGAGTTGCAAATAGTAAGATATCGCTCAAGTCTGTTTATACTAAAATCTCGATTTAGGGATTGAACAATCAATCCGAAATCTAAATTCGAAGCAATAATCTGTTTTTCACCTTTTCTTCCCACAGTTTGTCTTACCAATATGGTCTCTCTCGGATAGACGGCATGAATGAGCCCCTTATTGGTGTCATATTCTATTAATGCGACCCAATCACCAACAGCAGGAAAATCCATACTACTTTCAGCAGTGTATCTTAAATTTCCCAGCAGTTCAGATTCCACCTCTCCTTGTTCAGTTAAAACAATGTATCTTTCTCTATGTTGTAGAATTACACGACCAACCAAAAAAGAATCTAATTGATTTTCAAATTTATAAGTATTTAATATTTGTTTGAAGCCTAAATCTTCAAGGTTTATATGTTTCATTTGTTTTATTAATTGAAGTGATACAAGTGGCACGATAGTTATCCATCATGCCATAATTATACTCTTACCAATAACGAGTATCATTAATTGCTTCTACACAATATGTTTTGCCAGTAATTGGTTTTATTTCATGGTTTTCTAGTGATTGGGCAATCCAGCATTTAGGACAACCTATTGTTAAAGGGGCTTGAATAATTTTTGTTGATATAGGTTTATAACCTACTTTGGAATAAAAACGAATATCTCCATATGTGGTAACAATTTGGACACCACCATTTCTTAAAACACCATGCGCATATTTAATGAGGTTTGTGCCTATTCCTTTACCCCGTGCAGTTGGTTTTACGGCAATAGGTGATAATAGCCATGCATTAGTATGATTTTGCTTAAAGCGCAATTTTGAAAAAATTACGCAAGCGGAAATTACACCTTCATGCATACTTATGAAAACTTTTAAGTATTGATTACTTGTGTTTTCAAGTAAATCCTTAGCAAGTTTTCCTATTAAACTTCCTTCTTTTTTGTCTTCCTCAAAAGGAAATGTTTCTGCAAATAGTTGAATGATTTCTTGGTGCCGTCCACCTTGATATATTGAATTTTTCACTTGTTTTAATCTTAGTTATTATATATGAATCGCTTTTAGCTCCAAAACCATGATGCAAGGGAAAATTCCAAGTATAAAATAAGCATATTAGTAATTAACAACTAATGCGTATTTCTGTTTTTTAATTTAAAATAAGGAATGTAACCTTGATGCAAGACGGTAGAAGCTCCGTTGCATAGGAAAAATAAGGGAGGTTGACAGTAATGAATTAATTGACTAATTCAAACAACTGTCTTTTATACCAACTCCTTAGTGTCGAATATGAATTGAGGAAAGTTTCTCATAAGAGGCAAAAATATAAAAAATTAAGGAAAACTTAAAGTGAGTTGGAGTAATATTTAATAGGGCAAATTTTTGCTTTTTTAAATTTGAAGGGTGTAGCATTTTGTTAAATTTCTTCAAATTTGTATTGTTTTGTGACATTACAAATGATATATTTGCCTTTAGAAAGTTATTTTGACATTATAGAAATCATATAAAAGTTCACAAATTGTTAACATTAGTTTGTGAATATTAGTGAGTATTAGGTCTTAAATATGTCCTAAAAATATAAGGTTCGGATTCCATCCAGACCGAAAAATTGCTAAAAGAAAGCTCTGAGGAATTAGGGCTTTTTTTGGAAATTTAAAGAAGTTGTGTTGTCCTAGAGAAATCTAGGAAGTAGTAATACCAAGTAAATTTGGTATTCCAATGAGAAGCTTTCCTTTTTTCTTTATAGAAGATTGGGATGCTTTTTTATTTTATAATAGTTACATTATCTACATTATCTACATTATCTACATTATCTACATTATCTACATTATCTACATTATCTACATTATCTACATTATGTACGTTTTCTAAACAGTGTTGTGTTTCCTAAAACATTATCAATTTCGGTTGAGAAAAGATTACATTCTGTGTAAAATTCATGGATCAGAGATTTTTTAAGTCAGTTCGGTCGATTCGTTTTTTGTCAACAATTGAATCAGTCAAAAGTTTAAAATCAGTTACCATTCTGTGAGAATGGTCTAAATATCTTTGTTCTCCGTCTTGAGCTAAATTCCTAACAATTGAACTATCGTTTTGACTATATTTTTAATTGAAGAGTATGTGGTTACCATTGTTAGCTTTAGTTATTCTTATTTCCCTATTTTATCTTAAAAAATCCCATTTATTAACCCTCCAATAATTTAACAAAACTTTATTAGTTGCATATGCAACTAACTATAGTGGTAAACTATATTTGCAGAATGAAAAAAGAAGAGGTACATGTAGATTTTGAAAACTCCATTGCTCCCTGGTTAGGTAAAACGGCTAAGGTTATTGAATACCATTTCCAGGAAAAATTCAACGATGCTAATCTTGATCTTACGAAAGAACAAATGGTTGTGTTAAAAAAACTTCATTATGACGATGGTCTAAGCCAAAATGACCTGGCTTTTTTAACCCTTAGGAATAAATCATCTTTGACTCGATTATTGTCTAAAATGGAAAAGAAAGGTTATATCATTAGACAACAAAGTAACGTTGATAAACGGGTAAATAAAGTTTTTTTAACCCAAAAGGGAAGAGACACCTTTGTTTTAGTCAAACCTGTTGTAAAAGAAATGATGGCCAAAATAGAACAGAATATTACCGATTCCGAAAAGAAACTAATTATAAATATGCTGAAAAGAATTCAAAGTAATTTTGGTCCGCAAGTTAAATCCCTTTAATCTACTAAAAATGAGAAAAATTATATCTATTGTTTTAGGAGTCTTACTATTAGTAGCTGCCTTTACTGTTGCTAAATATTTGATTGATAATAAAAAGAAGCCTAAACCAAAATTTGAAAAAGTTGTTAAAACAGTTTTTGTTGAGGAAGTAAAGAATGTTGAGATCCCCATTGTTATTACAGCTAGTGGTAATTTGATAGCAAAACGCAAAATAGATTTATACGCAGAAGTTCAGGGCGTATTAAGGCCATCAAACAAAGAGTTTAAAGCTGGTACTTCATATAAAAAAGGAGCGTCTGTGCTTAGAATAAATAGTGAAGAATTTTATGCCAATCTTCAATCACAAAAAAGTAGCTTTTATAATAATCTTATAGCTATTATGCCCGACATTCGTTTGGACTATCCAGACGATTATCAAAAATGGGAAACTTACCTTAGTAATTTCGATATCAATAAATCAATTCCAGAATTACCAAAAATAAGTTCTGAAAAAGAAAAGTATTTTATTTCAGGACGAGGTATTAACACGGCGTACTACAATGTTAAAAACCTTGAGGTTAAGTTAGGTAAATACAATTTAAGAGCACCATACAATGGTGTTGTAACAGAGGCGTTGGTAACCCCAGGATCATTAGTTAGAGTTGGTCAGAAATTAGGAGAATTTATTGATCCAAGTGTTTTTGAAATGGAAGTATCTGTTAATGCTGAGTTTGCAGATTTACTTAAAGTTGGAAATACAGTAAAGCTTCATAACATGGAGGAAACAAAAGAATATTCAGGAAAAGTTATTAGGGTTAATGGTAAAGTAGATGCAACGTCCCAAACCATAAAGGCTTATATAGAAATTGCGCATCAGGATTTAAAGGAAGGGATGTATCTAGAAGCAAACTTAACAGCAAAAAGTGAAAGTAATGCCATAGAAATTTCCAGAAAGTTATTAGTAGATAATAAACAATTATATGTTGTTCGGGATTCTGTTTTAGATCTTGTAGATGTAACTCCAGTTTATTTTTCAGCAGAAAGTGCTGTTATTAAAGGTTTAGAAAATGGGACATTAATAGTGTCTAAACCTATACCAGGGGCTTATGATGGGATGCTAATAAAAATCTTTCAAGACAAGAATTAAGACATGAGAAAGCTTTTAAATTATTTTATAAAATTCCCTGTAGCTATAAATGTATTAATCCTTGCCTTTATAGTTTTTGGTATCATTGGGGTTAAATCCATGAAATCGTCTTTTTTTCCCTTAGTCGATTCAAAATTAATACAGATCAGCCTGATATATCCAGGAGCTTCTCCTGCAGAAATGGAAGAAGGCGTTGTTTTAAAGATCGAAGACAATTTAAAAGGTATTATTGGTGTAGACCGTGTCACTTCTGTATCTAGTGAAGATGCTGCAACCATTAGTGTAGAAACTATAAAAGGAAAAAATATCGATGTGGTTTTAGCAGATGTTAAGAATGCAGTCGATAGGGTGCCATCATTTCCAACAGGTATGGAACCTCCTATTATTGCAAAGATTGAAAACGTAAGGTCTACTATAAGTTTTACATTAAGCGGTGACAATATTCCGTTAACAACCTTAAAGCAGTATGCCAGAGAAATAGAAAACGATTTACGAGGCATTGATGGAATTTCTCAAGTGGATATTTCTGGTTTTCCAGAGGAAGAAATTGCTATTTCTGTTAGAGAAAACGATTTGCGAGCTTATAATTTATCGTTTCAGGATGTAGCCGAAGCAGTAACTAGCACTAACATTTTAATTACAGGTGGAAACATAAAAACGAGCGAAGAAGATTACTTGATTAGAGCACGAAATCGATCGTATCACGGTAATGAACTGCTTAATATTATAGTTAGAGCAGCCCCTAATGGAAACATTATTAGATTACAAGATGTGGCATCTGTTGAAGACGCCTGGTCTGAAACACCTGATAGAATCTTTTTTAATGGAAAAAAAGCTATTAGAATTAGTGTAAGTAATACAAATAATGAAGATTTAATAGCCTCTGCAGAAGCTGTTAAAGTATATATAAATAAATTTAATCAGCAGTATGATAATGTACAATTGGATGTTTCTAGCGATTCTTCAATCACATTAACGCAGCGTACCGATTTATTGGTTAAGAATGCCGTAATGGGTGTGCTTCTTGTATTGCTGTTTTTGGCAATATTTTTAAATGCAAGACTAGCATTTTGGGTAGCGCTAGGGATTCCTATCTCATTCTTTGGAATGTTTATTTTCGCTGCTCAATTTGGTGTGACCATTAATGTATTATCTCTCTTCGGAATGATTATCGTTATTGGTATTCTGGTTGATGATGGTATTGTAATTGGTGAAAATATTTATCATCATTATGAAAAAGGAAAATCACCAATTAAAGCGGCAATCGATGGTACTTTGGAAGTATTACCTCCAGTAGTTTCAGCTTTATTAACGACCATGATAGCCTTTGCAACGTTCTTCTTTTTAGATGGAAGACTAGGTGAGTTTTTTGGTGAAGTCTCCGCTGTGGTTACTTTAACCCTATTAGTTTCTATGGTTGAAGCTTTAATAATGCTTCCTGCCCATGTTGCCCATTCCAAAGCATTACAACGTAAAGGAAGAAAATATAATAAGGTCGACACCTTTTTTAGAAAATTGAACGTAGGCGCAGACAAATGGTTAATGAAGATAAGGGATGTGTTCTATGTGCCTTATTTGCGTTTCTTTTTAAAGAACAAATTTTTAGGTTTCGCTATCCCAATAGCATTATTAATATTTAGTATTGGTGCCATAGGCGGCGGTATTGTAGGTACCTCTATCTTTCCAAGGATCGCAAGCGATAGGGTTTCTATAGAACTTAAAATGCCACAAGGCACAAATGAAATGATTACAGATTCGATTATTTCTAGCATAGAAGAAAAGGTGTGGATGGTTAACGAACAGTATGATAAGGAGCAGTTTGAGAATGAATCTGTTGTTCAAAATGTGATCAAACGTATTGGGCCAGGAACATCGAATGCTACATTAACAGTTAATTTATTACCAGGTGAGTTGCGAGGTGATTTGTCTTCGCAAGAAATAACAAACAAAATACGTGACATTTCTGGAAAAATTCATAGTGCTGAAAGCTTGATATTTTCGTCTGGTGGTAATTTTGGAGGAAGCCCCGTTGCAGTGTCACTATTGAGTAATAATATAACAGAACTTAAGGCCGCAAAAGAAGAGCTTAAAATTGAATTAAGCGCAAATCCAGTTTTAAAAGATGTTTCAGATAATGATCCAGCTGGAATTAAAGAAATTCAAATACAATTAAAAGATAAAGCCAATATTTTAGGGTTAAACCTGCAAAGTGTTATGAGTCAGGTGCGATCTGGGTTTTTCGGATTTCAGGCACAGCGTTTTCAACGTGGACAAGACGAAATTAGGGTTTGGGTTCGTTATAAAAAAGAGGATCGTTCCTCTATAAAGGATCTGGACGATATGTGGATCAATACACCATCGGGAAGTAAGGTGCCTTTTTCAGAAATTGCTAGCTATAAAATAGAGCGGGGTGATGTTGCTATTAATCATTTAGAAGGTAAAAGAGAAATTCAATTAACAGCCGATTTAAAATCTGCAGATGACAGTGCTACAGATATCTTAGATGATATTAGGACTAGTATAATGCCAGAAATAACATCAAAATATCCAACAGTTTCTGCCGCTTATGAAGGTCAGAATAGAGAAGGATTAAAAACGGTAAATTCTGTGTGGTCTGTTGGACCGATTATTTTAATATTAATATATATCGTGATTGCTTTCACTTTTAGAACCTATAGCCAACCTCTATTATTGATACTATTGATCCCATTTAGTTTGATTGGTGTTGTTTGGGGACACTTTTTTCATGGTTTTCAAATTAATATCTTGTCTTGGCTAGGTATTATTGCTTTAATAGGAATTATGGTTAACGATGGTTTGGTGTTAATTGGGAAATTTAATGGTTATTTAAGAGAAGGAATGGCATTCAACGAAGCATTGGTGCAAGCAGGGAAATCGCGTTTTAGAGCCATCTTTTTAACATCCTTAACAACCATTGCTGGTTTAGCACCTTTACTGTTGGAAGGGAGTCGGCAAGCACAATTTTTAAAACCAATGGCAGTCTCAATTTCATACGGAATAGCGATTGCAACGGTATTAACGCTTGTATTGTTACCATTAATGCTGTCTGTTTCAAATTCAATAAAGGTTTTTGTAAAATGGATGAGAACAGGGAAAGATGTAACTAATGAAGAGGTTGAAAGAGCAATTATTGAATCAAATTTTGAAAATGATGAATTACATTAAAAAACTACTATATGTGTTGCTGATTTTTTGTGTTCAGCAAACTTTTGGACAAAAGGTACTGACCAAAAAAGAAGCTTTAGAAATGGCACTTGAAAATAATTATGGCGTTAAGGTTGCTAATAATAATTTAGAAATTGCTAAAAACAATTCTAGCGTTTATAATTCTGGGTTTTTGCCAACGCTATCTGCCAATGCTGGGGCAGATTACAGCAATGATAATCAAGAAATTGTGGAGCAAGGGAGTGGTGATGTAAGACCTGTTGATGGAGCAGAATCTAAAAGTTATAATGCATCTCTTGATTTGGATTATACCTTATTTGACGGTTTTGGTAGGAAGTATAATTACCAGCAATTAAAAGAAACCTATAACCTTACAGAATTGCAAGCGAGAGAAGCTATAGAGAATATGTATTTGCAGTTGTTTAATGTGTATTTTCAAATTGCAAGATTATCTGAAAACACTAATAATCTACAGGAAGCTTTAGATGTTTCTAAGCAACGTTTAGAACGTGCAAAATATCAATATGAGTATGGGCAGACTACAAAATTAGAGTTGTTGAATGCAGAAGTGGACGTAAATAACGATAGTATTAATTATATCTCAACAAGACAATTGTATTTAAATACTAAACGTGACTTAAATATAGTTTTAGGCGTACAGAATGATATTAATTATAATGTAGAAACAGATGTGAATTTTGTGTCTTTAATGTCCTTTGATGATTTACTTGTAAAAGCACATGAGAACAATGTTATTTTAAGGCAAAATGAAAAGAATATTGCGATTAGTGAGTTTGACATAAAAATTAATAAATCTAGTTTTCTTCCTAAAGCAACTTTATCAAGTTCTTATGGTTGGAATAAAAACATTAATCCGTCTACACAATTTACTGCTGAGTTTAGATCTATTGGATTAAGTGCAGGAATTAACTTGTCATGGAATCTCTTCGATGGTGGTTCATCAAAGACAAAAGTCGCTAATGCTAAAATTGCACTTGAGAATCAAAAAATACTTAAAGAACAACAAACAGAAACTTTAGAAAATACTTTAAAGAATACTTACGAGGCTTATAATAACGCTCTTTTTGTGTTTGATGCCCAAAAGAGAAATGTCGCCACAAATCAAAATAATTTTGAAAGAACGCAAGAACAGTATAAATTAGGGCAAGTATCGTCAATAGAATTTAGACAAGCTCAAATAAATTATTTGAACGCACGAACAGCATTGAATGATGCTAAATACGATGCTAAATTAGTCGAATTAGAATTGCTACAACTTTCTGGTGAAATTTTAAATATGTCTTTTTAGTCTGTTTTATTCGAAATAAATATAGGAAGGTAGAGCTGTCTAAAAAATGCCATTCAGAATGAAATGAAGAATCTTTTCAAAATTAAATATTAATCTGGTTTCGACATAAAACAAGCTTGTTTTTGGTATGAAAACTAATATTATAAGGTGTTTGTCACCTTGAGGCACCAGGTGAAAATTTTAACTAGCAGAAGAAATGACGTAATTGGGGTGTCATCCAGAATGAGGTACGACTGAAGCATCTAAAATAGTTTCTAGTTTTAATTGAATGAAAGGATAATGAGATTCTTCGCTTTGCTACCTTGACGTTTTTTATAAATACTTAATATATAATCGTTTGTCATTCAGAAGGAGGTACGACTGAAGAATCTCTTAAAACTTCAATGTTTGATTTTTAGAGATTCTTCGCTTTGCTCTGAATGAACACTAACCTTTGAACAAAAAGGAGTCGCTATGTCATTCAGAAGGAGGTACGACTGAAGAATCTTTAGAGATTAATAATAAAGATTCTTCGACTCCGACAATTGTCGGAATGCTCTGAATGATAAACTTTTTTTAATTTAAATAGTAAATCAATTCATTGATTATAAATAGATTATAATTTTGTATGAATTTATTTGTTAAATTTGGAATATAGAAAGGAATGATTACTTACTAAACATTGCTTTATAAAAACCAGGTTATTTTAAATTATTAAAATTAGTTATGAAAAAAATTATCCTATTTACGATTATTTTAATATCCTCTTTTTCTAATGCTCAAAGCGATAAAGAGGTCTATTCTAAAAACACGAAGTTTGTTTATGGAGCAGAAGGGATGGAACCTAAGGATTTTACTGTTGATATAAAAGGCAAGAATAAAGAAGATCTATTATCTAAAGCTAAAGAATGGTTGAATGAGAAATATAAAAATTTAGAAACCAAAAATGGTAAAACTGATAAAACGGTTGGTATAGATACTATTTATGAAATTGAAGAAACTAACAAAGATGGTGGTGCCGATGAAGCAGGAAAAGGAAAGAATAATATAAAACTTCGTTTTAAAGGTTATACAAGTAATGCCATTTGTTTTGGTGAAAAACCTGATTATGGATGTGAAGATGTGGAATATGTTATAGAGCTAAGATTTAAAGATGGTGAATATAGATTTAAGCCTGTAAAATTGACTTATAAAGCAGCTTCAAATAAAAAAAAGCAAAAAATAGAACTTGATAAAAATAAGTTTTATTCTAGTGATGGAAAAATAGTGAATGGTTATGGAAAAGTACCATCACAAATAGAGACTCTATTTAATGGTTTAAATAAAAGTATTTTAAACTATTTAACTAACAAAAAACAGGAAGATGAGTGGTAGTCTGTGAATTATTTATTGGCATTAAATGTCGTTAAAAAGATGTGCTTTAGTACATGTCTCTTTCAGCTTCTAAAAATTCTTGACAAGAATTTTAATAATTCACATTAATTCCGTTTTACCAGGTTATATTTTGGTGTTTCACGAAGCAGGCTTTTTGTCTTGTAGGAGCTAAGTTGCATGTTTGTAGTTGTTTATATGCGTAGTTTCGTTGGTAAAATACTTTTATTAAGTAGTGGATAAAAAGAGATCTTGTTTTAAATAATACTCCTTTAAAAACCTCCAATAAGAATTTAACTCAAATAAATGTGACTTTTAAATGATGTTAGTGTCTAAATATTGCTATTGATCAATGAAAGTGGCTTGGCAAATCAATTGAAGTATATGAATTAAATGTATCTATTACCCACAAAAAGATAAATTACTAACACATTTAATGTTTATAAGAAAAAGTTAGACGATAAAAAAACTAAGCTTTTTATTCGTTTTCTTGTAAATAAAAGTATAGTCTAAATTGATTTGTCAACTAGCTACTTTTCGTTTAAAGCAGCCACAAGACAATCAAAACAATCCATTTATTTCAGCATCAATAGTGTTTATAACGCTTCCTAAGTCTTCTGGGTTGTCTACAAAATTTAAACTATCAACATCTATAATTAAAAGTTTTCCTTTGTCATACCCATGAATCCAAGCTTCGTAGCGTTCATTCAATCGACTTAAATAATCAATACTGATGGAGTTTTCGTAATCACGACCACGTTTATGTATTTGAGATACCAAATTAGGAATAGAGCTGCGTAAATAAATTAATACATCTGGACCTTGAACTAAAGATTGCATTAAATCGAAAAGCGACTTGTAGTTTTCGTAATCACGATTTGTCATTAAACCCATAGCATGCAGATTAGGAGCAAAAATGTGAGCATCTTCATAAATAGTTCTATCTTGAATAATATCTTTTCCACTTTGACGAATTTGCAAAACTTGGCGAAACCTACTATTTAAAAAGTACACTTGTAGATTGAAACTCCAACGTTCCATTTGGTTATAAAAATCATCTAAATAAGGATTGTCTACAACGTCTTCCAGTTGTGCTTCCCATTTATAGTGTTTTGCCAATAGTTTTGTAAGCGTAGTTTTCCCAGCACCAATATTTCCAGCAATAGCAATATGCATATTTTTAGTCGATTTTTATTTTATACTCATGTAGATTTTTATCCGTGTAAATATACAAGGTTTCATTGGTTACAAAAAACTCATTGATAAACAAATTAGGAATTGAAATAGGGACTATGGTATCACTGTTTTTTTTTAAATAAACTAATGAATTATTTTTGTTTAAAAATATATCTCCATTACTTTCAGTAAGTTGCATATACCCATTATTTTTTATTTTTTTTACCAAGCTCCCAAAATAATTATAAGTATACAAATAGTTTTTAGTAAGTAAATAACAAAAATTATAATTGCTTTTTAAATCTAAAACAACATTTTGAATCGGCACAGTTTGAGCACGTGTGGTTCTCGTTTTATAATCAAAAAGCTCTAGTTTTTGGTTGTCTTGGTTAAAAATCCATATCGTATTATCATGTCCTGTAGAAACGTGCGATACATTTTTATATTTTACAAGTGTATTAAAATCAATTTTGAATATTTCTGATAATCGGTTGTCAAGAATTACAATACTATTAAGATCTTTATAAAATAAGTTGATTTTTAAAGGGTTAAAAGCATTTGCAGATGTTATGTTACCAAGTTGTAAATTGTTGTAAGTAATGGTTTTATTAGCATTCTTTTTAATAAAAACATTATTATTTATAAAGTATTTAGTATCAAAATTATCAATAGCGATGAAAAGGTCTGCTTTTAGGGCAGTTTTTTTTATAAAAGAAGTTTCAATAGCCTTTTGAGCACATATTGAGTAAGATAGAAGTAAAAAAAAATAGATTGTATATTTCATATGAACTTGAAAAATACAAAAACCTTAGCACTTTCTAGCATATTAATTTATATCCGAATCCACGAACATTAATAATTTGTATGGTATCGTCTTGATTTAGTTTTTTACGAAGTTTAGTAATAAACACATCCATACTTCGGGCATTAAAAAAATCATCATTTCCCCAGAGTTTATTTAAAATTAAAGAGCGGTCTAAAACTTGATTTTTATTTTTTATTAAATGAAACAACAAATGTGCTTCACGATGTGTTAATTGCACACTAATATCATTTTTATATTGTAGGATTTGTTTAGTAAAATTGAATGTATAACTTCCAATCTGTAATAATTCTGATGTATTTTGAAGTTTAGCCCTATTTAGTAAATTATTAATTCTAACAATTAATTCTTCCATACTAAAAGGTTTTTTTAAATAATCATTTCCGCCAATAGAAAAACCTTCAACAACATCTTGTGTTTGAGATCTTGCTGTTAAAAAAATTATAGGAATACTATTGTCGGTAGCTCTAATTTCTTTAGCCAATGTGAAGCCATCCTTTTTAGGCATCATAATATCTAGAACTAACAATTCTGGATTTGAGTTTTTATAAATTTCAAAAGCAGTTTCACCATTATTACATAACAAAACCTTGAATTGCCGTGTCTCTAAACTTTCTTTTATTATCTGCCCTAGAGCGGGTTCATCCTCCGCCAAAAGTATTGTTGTGAATTTACTCATTTGGAAGTGTTATTTTAAAGGTTGTAAGGCTATTATCTAGGTCTAATTGAATAGAACCTCCATGCTTTTCCACAATTTTTTTAGTATAGTATAACCCAATACCAAACCCTTTTACATCGTGGGTATTCCCTTTTGGAATGCGGTAAAATTTTTCGAAAATTTTGTCTTTGGTTGCTCTTGTGAGTGAATTTCCAGAATCGGAAATAGAAATTGTGAACGCAAACGAGTTTTGAGTTAGATGAATAATAATAGGATCGCCTCCATACTTGATAGCATTATCTATAATATTATTAATAGCGTTCTCAAAATGAAACACATCCAAATTAGCCATTATGGATTCGGATGAGGGGTTATAAGTAATCGTTTTTACTTTGGTTTGCATATTATGTTTTTCAACAATAGAAAGTAATAGGTCTGTTACATTATATGTTTCCTTTTTTAATTCTAAATTACCACTATCTAAGGTCGCTGTTTCAAGAAGTTTTTCGACCATTGTATTAAGTTTAGATAATTGGCTGCTAGACACATCTAAATAAGTTTTTGTCTTTTCTTTATTGTCTATAACATTAAAGTTCTTTATGCTTTCTAAGGCAACCCCTATTGTGGCAATTGGCGTTTTAAACTCGTGTGTAATGTTGCCTATTAAATCATTTTTTACTTCGGCTAATTGCTTTTGTTGTTTAATGATTTTTAAAAGATAAAATAAACAACTTATAACCGCTAACACAAGTAGCGTAGAAATAAGAATGCTTGTTAAAATTCGCCTTAAAATAATTTTAGTTTCATTAGAGAAATAAATTTTTAAATCGCTATCTTTAGGTAGATAAGTAGTTTTTGATGAGAGTACTAAAGAAGCATTTTTAATATGATCTTGAACAAATCCCTTCGTATTAATGATGTCATTTTTATAAGATAATCTGTAATTGATTTCTAGTTTTTTTCTATTAAAGTCATTCCGCAATAAACTATCAATTTTCTTTAGTTGTAAAGAATCGTGTGCCATGGAAATTAAAACTTTAGAAGTAAGTTTCTTAAAGTTACTTATATGCGAAGAATGACTAGTTGAATCAATAGATTTTTTTAAAATAATCCTATTAATACGCTGCTTCTTTTTCGAAGTGTTTTTAAAAGGATACTCAATCAGACTGTCAGATTTCAAATCTTTTAATAAAGCAATATCGTCATTGAATTCAATATTCAATGAATCTGTGTTAGAAACACTATTTGTAAATACCTCGATATCGCGGTATATACTATCTAAAATGTCTTTATTAAGAGGTGTATCGTCGTCGTACTCATGATTAAAAGCGAATGCCAATGTGTTTGTTTCGGCAAGATTTGCAAAATAAGTCTCAACAACATTATCTAAACTTGTTTGTACACTATTAATTAATTGTTGCTTACTAGCAAGATAGTTTTTGTAATTCCAATACACTTGAACACTTATAGTACTTAATATAACAAGTATTATTATATATAAAATCCATTTATATCTTAAGTCATTCATATATCAAAAGTAAATGTTAAAACCATATAAAACCAATCGGTTAACACACGTTAACACTCGTTAACTATAAAAAGACATAATACTTTTCATATTTGTAATGTATTAATCAAAAAACAAAGTTTAGTTATGACAATTAAAAGCACACGTATCTTTTTAATAGTATTATTTATTATTAATACTATTTCGGCTCAAGATTTTCAAGGCATTGCTACCTATAAATCACATAGAAAAGTAGATTTAAAAATGGGAGATGATACTATAAATTCAGAAAGGCAAAAACAGATTCAAGAGCAGCTAAAAAAGCAGTTTCAACAAGAGTATACATTAAAATTCACCCAATACGAATCTGTTTATAAGCGAAATGAAAAGCTAGAAGCACCTTCACCTTCGTCATCTGGAATAAGAATTAATGTCACACAAGGCGCAGATATTATGTATAAGAATGTTAAAGAGAACCGCTATACTAATAATACTGAAATTTTCGGAAAACTATTTTTAATAAAAGACAGTTTATCAAATAGGAAATGGAAACTTGTAAATGAAACTAAAAACATAGGAGAATACACGTGTTATAAAGCGACGTTTAATGATACATATGAAACACAAAGTATTAGTGATAAAGGCGAAATAGAGATTGTTAAAAAAGAAAGAGTTACTACAGCATGGTATACACCCCAAATCCCTGTAAGTAATGGGCCTACGGATTATTATGGGCTACCAGGATTAATTCTTGAGATTAATGATGATGAGCTAACTTTAGTTTGCACTAAAATTGTTTTAAACCCAAAAGAGTCATTCAAAATTAGCGAGCCAAAAAAAGGCAAAGAAGTGACACAAAAAATGTATGATGAGATTCTGGATAAAAAATCTAAAGAAATGATGGAAAGCTTTAAGTCTAGACGTGGTGATGGGGAAAGAGTCATGATTAGAATGGGAGGTTAATTTTAAGAATAATTTAACATTTAATATTTAAACTATAGTAGAAGTCTTTTGTCTTACAGGTGTTAATGTAACACCTAATTCTTTAAAGATTTCATAACATGATTAAATCCATTTTCAATAAATTAATTATAGCAACGGGCTTTTTTGTTTCAGTTTGTTCGTATGCTCAAAAAGATTTTCAAGGGAAGGCCTATTATCAATCTAAAACCTCTGTAGATATGAGCAATTTTGGTAGACCTGGAATGAGCGAAGATCAGAAAAAACGAATTGCTGACCGTATGAAAAGTATATTTGAAAAAACATATATACTAACATTCACACAATCGGAATCTATTTATAAAGAAGAAGAAAAATTAGAAGCTCCAAGTCAAGGAGGTAGAGGGGGAAGGTTTGCAATGATGAGCAGTAGTTTTACCAGAGGACCGCAATATAAAAATGTTAAAAGCAAATCGTTATTAGAAGATCAAGAATTTTTTGGAAAACAATTTTTAATAAAAGATTCATTACCACAGTACAATTGGAAAATGGGAAGTGAAACCAAGCAAATAGGGAAATATTTGTGTTTTAAAGCCACTGCGACCATACAATCAAATGCTTACGATTTCACAAATTTTAGAAGACCACCAAATAGAGAAGAAAATAATAAGGAACAGGATTCTGCCAAAGCTAAAGAAGCAGAAGAAGACACAAACACCACCAGAGAAATTAAAATTGTTGCATGGTATACCATGCAAATCCCTATTAATCAAGGTCCAGGTGAATATTGGGGATTGCCAGGGTTAATATTAGAAGTTAATGCAGATAAAACCACCATTTTATGTTCTAAAATAGTTATGAATCCTGAAGAAAAAACAACTATTAAAGCACCTTCTAAAGGCAAAAAAGTAACAAGAGATGAGTACGATATTATTGTAAAGAAAAAAACGGAGGAAGTGCGCGAAAACTTTAGAGGTAGAGGCGGCCGAGGTGGCGGAGGTAGAAGAGGTTAACAAAATTAGGATCATAATTATTTATAATAAAAGCGTATCACAAATTATATGAAATTAAAAATAACTTTGTTACTAATATTAGTAGCAAGCAGCGTTTCTTTTGCTCAGGTTAGAATACAAGGTGTTGTAAAAGACAGCATAGGAAATCCATTAGAATTAGCAAATGTTGTTGCCATAAACCAGGAAACAAAAGCTTTAGATTCTTATGGTATCACAAATGATGAAGGGCGTTATAAACTTAATTTAAAGAAAAATGCCACCTATAAGTTACAAGTGAGTTACATAGGTATGAAAACAGGTGAGCACATTATAGAAACGAAGGAAGAAACGATTACTAAAGATTTTAATTTGTACGCCGATAATGCTTTAGATGCAGTAGAATTAGTTTACGAAATGCCTGTAACCGTTAAAGGAGATACTTTAATATATAATGCCGACTCATTTAATACAGGAACAGAAAGGAAATTAGAAGACGTGCTTGAAAATTTACCTGGAGTAGAAATTAATGACGACGGAGAAATAGAAGTAGAGGGTAAAGTAGTAAATAAAGTCATGGTGGAAGGCAAAGATTTTTTTGACGGCGATTCTAAATTAGCCATAGAAAACATCCCATCTAATGCTGTAGATAAAGTACAAGTACTTAAAAACTTTTCGGAAATAGGACAGTTAAAGAGCGTTACAAATAATGAAGATAATGTTGCCATAAATATAAAACTAAAAGAAGGTAAAAAGAATTTTTGGTTTGGTAATGTAACAGCTGGCGGTGGCGCATCTAATGATAATGAACTCTATTTGTTACAGCCTAAACTTTTTTACTACAGCCCAGAGTATAGTATAAATACTATTACGGATTTTAATAATATTGGGGAAATTGCTTTTTCACGTCGCGATTATTTCAACTTTACAGGTGGTTTTAGAAGTCCTAGTCGTCAAAGCGGAACTAATATTAACTTAGGAAGTAATAATCTTGGTTTTTTAACGGTTCAAAATAACAGAGCTAAAGATATTATTACCAAGTTTGGCGCAGCAAATTTTAGTTGGTCACCAAATAAAGCTTTAGATTTAAGTGGGTTTGCTATTTTTTCGAGCAGTAGAACAGAGTTACAAGAAAACAGAGATGTTCAATATATTGATCCAGATAATGCCGATCGTGATGAGAGTACCGAGAGTAATACATTACAGCGAAGCGATTTAGGAATGCTTAAATTATCGGCTAAATATAAGCCTAATGTTAACAATCAGTTAGATTATGATGTTTTAGGACGTATATCCAAAGAGTCTCAAGATCAACTTTTTTTCTCTTCACGTAATGGCGATATAGATGAATTAGAAAGTTCATCACCATATAGTATCAGTCAAAATTTAAATTATTACTACACGCTTAATGAAACTAATATTTTTTCATTAGAAGTTCAGAATTTAATACAAGATGAAGATCCTTTTTATAATGCTATATTAGAAGATAAAGATAATTATGAAGAAACCGCTACTGTTTTAGGGTTAGATGGTGCTCAAATTGATTATAACGTAGCACAAGAAAAACGTGTTAAGTCGAACCAAACAGATGCTAAATTAGATTATTGGAATATATTAAATAATAAAAGTGATATAAATTTTACTTTAGGAACTATATTAAGCAATCAAAAATTTAACTCTAATATTTTTCAATTTTTAGATAATGATTTTGAGTTTAATACAACACCAACAATTAATGACGGGTTAGATGCTAATGATATTAAATACAATTTTAGTGATGTATATTTAGCTTTGCATTATAGGTTAAAATCTGGTATTTTTACATTTACTCCTGGTATTTCGGCACATGCATATGGTGTTAAAAATACACAGTTTAATACAGAGGTAACCGATAATTTTTCTAGATTTCTTCCAGATTTTAACATGAGAATACAGTTAAAAAAGAGCGAGCAAATTGTTTTAAATTATGCTATGCAAACACAATTTACAGATGTTTCAAACTTTGCGAGAGGCTTAGTGCTTAATAATTATAACGCCTTGTTTGCAGGTAATCCAGAATTAGAAAGTGCTTTAACACATAATCTTAATTTGGTGTATTCAAGTTTTAATATGTTTAACTATACCAATGTTTTTGCACGCTTAAATTATAGTAAAAGTGTTGATAATATTAGAAATGAATCTGAATTTATTGATGATGTTATTCGTGTTAGTTCACCTTTAAATTCCAATTTTTCAGATGAAAGTGCTAGTGCTAGCGGAAGGTTTCAACGTACATTTGGTAAGCTTAGAGCTAGTTTAAATGGGAATTTTAACTATTCTAAATACAATCAGTTTGTTGGAAACGCACAATCTGTAAATGAAAGTTTTTCACAAACCTATAGACTACAATTAAGAACAAGCTTTAAAACAGCACCAAATATTGAATTAAATTACCGTTATAATATACAAGATAATAACCAGGGAGGTACTAACACAAAATTCTTTACAAAAGCACCGTCTGTAGAAGTTGATGCCCTTATTTTAAAGTCGTTTACTTTTAAAAGCGATTATTCGTATAATAATTTTAGCGATGAAGAAGGTACTATTAATAGTTACGAATTTTTAAATGCTTCATTATCATATAAAAAAGATAGAGATGCTAAATTTGAATACGAAATTAAAGCGACTAATTTATTTGACACTAAATCGCAAAATAATGTGAATTCAGGAAACTTATCGGTAAGTGCTACCGAGTATTTTATTCAACCTTTATACGTATCATTTAGATTGCGCTATGAATTGTAAAAAAATATAAGATTTTTATTTGTAGTATAGAAGAACAATAATATATTTGCGGTCAGTTTTGGGGAGATACTCAAGCGGCCAACGAGGGCAGACTGTAAATCTGCTGACTACGTCTTCGCAGGTTCGAATCCTGCTCTCCCCACGAATGAATAGAAAAAGCAAGCAAAATTTAAAGCTTGCTTTTTTATTTTGTGGGTTTTTCTATTTTCAAAATCTATCTAAAAGATTGTTTTAAATAAAATAACCGCTTTTTTGATTTAAATCACCTTGTTTAACAATCAAAAAGAACAAACTTTAACTGTTTAAAGCCACTAAAAATAGCTATTATGAATCTCGAGTTTTATAAACTTATTCTTTTATAAACTTTATGGTATGCTCATTTTTAATCTTTAAAAAATATACTCCATTAGTAAGGTTTTGAATATCTATCTTTTCATTGTTAGAAATAGTTCCTTCGTTTATTTTGTTTCCTATAATATTATAAATGATATAATTTTCAGTTTTTGAAAGACCAGAAATTTGAATAAGACCTTTTGAAGGGTTTGGGAAACTTTTAATTGAATTTTTTGCAGAGTGGCTGTTTATACTAAGTGGGGGTGAGAGATTGAATTTAGAAATTTTGCTAGAAATAGGCTGGGACATATACAAGTCATTTCCGTTAAGCACGATTCCATAAGGTTCAGTGTCAACCAACCCAGTAGTTACTACAGTTGTTGGTATAATTGGTAAGGTCTCAGTGATGTCTATTTTAGAAATTTTCTGCCCAAAATAATCAGCGATATATAAAATATTTCCATTAAGTTCCAATCCATAAGCACTACTTAACCCAGATCCAGTATGAGATACAACAGGTATTGGTATAGCTGGTAAAGGATTAGTAGTAATGTCTATTTTAGAAATTTTGTTAGAAGAAGAACCGTTTTGAGTAAAATACAAGTCATTTCCGTTAATTGCCATTCCAATAGGGAGCAATAATGTCCTTACTACCTCTGTTGGCGTTGGTGTGGTTTCGGTGATGTCTATTTTAGAAATTTTGGTTAATTCGGCAATATACAGCTCATTTCCATTAAGTATTATTCCAGAAAGAGTCGTAAGTCCACTAATTACAGATGTTGGTGTAATTGGTGGCGTCTGGGAAATGTCTATTTTAGAGATTGTACCACCAGCTTGAGAAATATACAAATCATTTCCATTAAGTGCCAATCCAGTTGGGGAACTTAATCCAGTTGTTACTATAGGAGTTGGTGTTATTGGTGTGCTTTCAGTGATGTCTATTTTATATATTGTGCTACTACTATGTTGAGCAAAATACAAATCGTTCCCATTAAGTACCATGCCTTGAGGGAGGTTTAATTTAGTTGCTACATCAATAGTTTGTGCTATAAGATTACTACAGCTTAAAAATAGAATTGCGGTAAGTAAATAAATTTGTTTCATGATTTGATTATTGAAATACTTGCCCCGAATAATCAGATAATGTTGTGCCAATTCTAACTAGAATAAAAAGAACTAGCAAGGATGATTAATACAAAGAATAAAATAGAAGGAACTCTTTTTGCATAGTTGAAATAACTATGCCTTTTATAGGATAGTTTCATAATAAGTAGGTTTAAAATCTATTTTATTGGGACAAATAAGATTTATTTAACAAAAATAAGCGATTTTTCTGATAAAGTAAATTCATGTGTTTACAAAAAGACTTTCTAATATAAAAAAAGTGAATACTTTTCGTTAAAATGCATATTTCCTCTGATTTTAAATGGTTTAACCTTTTAAAATTGGTAATATAGAGATCGTTAGAAAGAACTCCATTTGCCTAAACTAAGACTTTTTTTGCTAAAAACAGAATAAGTGTTTTTTCTTACAAATTTAAGTTTATTTACAAAAAAGAGGCTGTCTTAAAACTAATTTAGACAGCCTCTTTTAATATTTATAAAATGAATTTTACAATCCAAATACTTCTTTTACCTTATTAACATAATCTAATTTCTCCCAAGTAAATAATTCCACATCTAAAGTTGCAGTTTCTCCATTTGGTTGCGTAAATGTTTTAGTAACGGTCTCGTTTTTACGCCCCATATGTCCGTAAGCTGCCGTTTCGCTATACATAGGTGAACGTAGTTTTAAACGTTCTTCGATAGCAAACGGACGCATATCAAAAATCGTAGAGACTTTTTCAGCAATTTCACCATCAGTCATATTAAAAGAGCACGTGCCATAAGTATCAATAAAGATCCCCATAGGCTCTACCACACCAATAGCATAACTTACTTGTACTAAAACCTCATCGGCAACACCAGCAGCAACTAAGTTTTTTGCAATATGGCGTGTGGCATAAGCAGCACTTCTATCTACCTTACTAGGATCTTTTCCAGAAAATGCACCACCACCATGGGCACCTTTTCCGCCGTAAGTATCAACAATAATTTTTCTTCCTGTTAATCCAGTGTCTCCATGAGGTCCACCAATAACAAATTTTCCAGTCGGATTTATATGGTATTTAATGTCGTTATTAAATAAAACCTTAATTTGCTCAGGGAGTTTGGCAACCACACGTGGAATTAAAATATCAACAATATCTTTTCTAATTTTAGTTAACATAGCGGCATCTTCATCAAAATCATCATGCTGTGTAGAAACTACAATAGCATCAATACGTTGCGGGATATTGTCGTCGCTATACTCAATAGTTACCTGACTTTTAGAATCGGGACGTAAATATGTAATCTCTTTTTCTTCTCTTCTTAATTCGGCAAGTTCTATTAGAATTCTATGTGAGAGATCTAAAGCCAAAGGCATAAAATTTTCGGTTTCGTTTGTCGCGTAACCAAACATCATACCTTGATCGCCTGCACCCTGTTGCTCTTTGCTTGTTCTATCAACGCCTCTATTAATATCATCAGATTGTTCATGAATGGCAGAAAATACGCCACAAGAATTCCCGTCAAACATATATGACCCTTTGGTGTAACCAATTTTATTTATGGTATCTCTGGCAATTTTTTGTACATCTAAATATGTATTAGATTTTACTTCACCAGCGAGCACTACCTGTCCTGTAGTAACTAAGGTTTCGCAAGCTACTTTCGATTCTGTGTCGAAAGCCAAAAAATTGTCAATTAAAGCATCACTAATTTGGTCTGCTACTTTGTCTGGATGTCCTTCAGATACGCTTTCTGAAGTAAATAAATATGCCATAGTTTTTATTTTATTCAAGATTTGACGATAACGTCGAAGGAAGTTTACACTGCCTTTAGCATTTTTTAATTCTAAACTTATTTCAGAACCTTTTGATTCTTAGGTCATTCAGAATGAGGTTGCAATCAGTCAAATCTTTCCTCTTTATTATTTGTGTTGGCAAAAGTAAAAAAATAAAAGGGAATGAGAATTTATTTTTCTTTTTTTTAAAAAATAATTGGTTGTTACATTTTAATTGTAAATCTTTGTAATAGTGTAAGATGAAAAAACAAATATTAAATATCGTTTCTATTAGTGTCATTGTGATTATTTCACAACGATAGGAAGCGCTATATATAAATAAAACAAATTTTAAAAGCCTTCCTTAAACGGAAGGCTTTTTTATTGCATATTTTTAAAATTTTGAACATCATAAAAATATTAGTTTAAAACACTGTTAGACAGATTGTTGTGTCATTTTATGTAGTTGTGGATTTAACCATAAAAACTAAAGAATAATGTAAATAAAAACCTAATAAATTAATTTCGAAACTTATTTGAAGGGGTTGTGGAATTTTTAAAATAATTCTTAAATCGTTAAAGTATTAAATTAAAAAAAGACAAAGTATAAAATTATCTGTAGTAAAGATGAAGGAACTTAATAAATACAGTAAAACAGTAACTCAGGATTCAACACAACCAGCAGCACAAGCTATGTTATACGCTATTGGTTTTTCTGATGAAGACTTTTTTAAGCCCATAGTGGGTATTGCCAGCACAGGTTATGAGGGGAATCCTTGTAATATGCATTTAAATGATTTAGCAAAATTAGTTAAAGAAGGCACAAAAAAGGAAGATCTTATTGGTTTGATTTTTAATACAATAGGTGTGAGTGATGGTATTTCTATGGGAACACCTGGGATGCGTTACTCGTTACCTTCAAGAGATATTATTGCAGATTCTATGGAAACTGTGGTGCAAGGCATGAGTTACGATGGTTTAATTACTGTAGTAGGCTGTGATAAAAATATGCCTGGAGCATTAATTGCCATGCTTCGTTTAAACAGACCTTCTATTTTAGTTTTTGGCGGCACAACAGATTCTGGGTGTCATAATGGAAAGAAACTAGATATCGTTTCTGCTTTTGAAGCATGGGGAAGTAAAGTGGCTGGAACTATGGAGGAAAGCGAATTTAAAAGCATTGTAAAAAAATCTATTCCAGGAGCTGGAGCTTGTGGCGGTATGTACACAGCAAATACTATGGCATCGGCTATTGAGGCTTTGGGAATGGCGTTACCTTTTAATGGATCTAATCCCGCAGGGAGTGATGCTAAAAAAGAAGAATCTGTAAAAGCAGGAGAAGCCATGCGTTTATTACTTGAAAGAGATATTAAACCATCCGATATTGTAACTCGTAAATCATTAGAAAATGCTGTTCGTTTAGTCACCATTCTTGGTGGTTCTACCAATGCAGTTTTACACTTTTTAGCTATAGCTAGAGCTGCACAAATAGATTTTACACTTAAAGATTTTCAAGAGATAAGTGATAATACACCATTTTTAGCAGATTTAAAACCTAGTGGACGATATCTAATGGAAGATTTACATGCTGTTGGAGGGATTCCTGCAGTATTAAAATATTTATTGAAAAAAGGATTGCTACATGGTGATTGTTTAACCGTAACAGGAAATACATTAGCCGAAAATTTGTTGGATGTTAAAGATCTTACAGAAGGACAAGATATTATAAAACCTTTAGAAAATCCTATTAAAACTACAGGACATTTACGTATGCTATACGGAAACTTGGCAAAAGACGGTAGTGTGGCTAAAATTACAGGAAAAGAAGGTTTAAACTTTATTGGAAAAGCAAAAGTGTTTGATAGTGAATATGATGCTAATGATGGTATTCGTGATGGAAAAGTAGAAAAAGGCGATGTTGTCGTCATTCGTTACGAAGGCCCTAAAGGAGGTCCAGGAATGCCAGAAATGCTAAAGCCGACAGCTGCTATTATGGGAGCTGGTTTAGGTAAAGATGTGGCTTTAATTACAGATGGTCGTTTTTCTGGCGGAACACACGGTTTTGTGGTAGGACACATTACACCAGAGGCTCAAGAAGGAGGCACTATTGCCTTTGTAAAAGATGGTGATATGATTACTATTGATGCAGAAACAAATACTATATCTCTTGAGGTATCTGAAGAAGAATTACAAAAAAGAAGAGAAAATTGGACAGCACCAAAATTAAAATTTGATAGAGGTGTTCTTTATAAATATGCAAGATCAGTATCTTCAGCATCTAAAGGGTGTGTTACTGATGAATTTTAATTTTTTTCGATATGAAAGAAACGCAAACAATAGAAACAAGTAAAACTAGTTCAGCGAAAACTGAGCGTATATGTGGTAGTGAAGCCATTATAAAATGTTTAATAGCAGAAGGTGTTGATTTGCTTTATGGTTATCCAGGAGGTGCTATTATGCCTGTTTATGATGAATTATATAAGTATAGAGATCAAATTCACCATGTATTAACACGTCACGAGCAAGGTGCAGCACACGCGGCTCAGGGATTTGCAAGAATTTCTGGAAGAGTAGGTGTTGCGATGGCGACCTCTGGACCTGGAGCTACTAATTTAATTACTGGAATAGCAGATGCCCAAATCGATTCTACGCCAATGGTGTGCATTACTGGGCAAGTATTTTCTAATTTATTAGGTACTGATGCATTTCAGGAAACAGATATTATTGGTATTTCTACACCAGTTACTAAATGGAACCACCAAGTAACTAAGGCGTCAGAAATTCCAGAAGTTTTAGCAAAAGCATTTTATATCGCTAAGAGCGGTCGTCCAGGCCCTGTATTAATTGATATTACAAAAGATGCTCAGTTTGGAGAAATTGATTTTAAATATGAAAAATGTACAGGTATTAGAAGTTATATTCCAACGCCGAAAATGAACATAGAATCAGTGAAGGCTGCTGCCGAATTAATCAATGTAGCTAAAAAACCAATGATTGTTTGGGGGCAAGGTGTTATTTTAGGTAAAGCAGAAGAAGAACTAAAAGCAGTTATTGAAAAAGCTGGCATTCCTGCCGCTTGGACTATAATGGGAGCTTCGGCTATACCTACATCACATCCGCTAAATATAGGTATGGTTGGGATGCATGGTAATTATGCCCCAAATAAATTAACCAACGAATGTGATGTACTTATCGCAATCGGAATGCGTTTTGATGATCGCGTTACAGGTAGTTTAGATACGTATGCTAAACAAGCTAAGGTAATTCACTTTGAGATCGATCCATCTGAGATTAATAAAAATGTACATGCAGATGTTGCAGTATTGGGTAACTCTAAAGATAGTTTAACAGCTTTAATACCATTGTTAAACGAAAATTCGCATGAAGCATGGCATCAGAAATTTAAAGATTTGTATGCTACCGAGTTCGAAAAAGTAATCAAAAACGATCTTCATCCAACCAAAGAAGGGTTAACTATGGGTGAGGTTTTAAAAGAGATAAATATACAAAGTGAAGGTAATGCTGCTATCGTATCAGATGTTGGTCAACACCAAATGATCGCTTGTCGTTATTCAGAATTTAATAAAACGAAAAGTAATATTACTTCTGGTGGCTTAGGTACTATGGGATTTGCATTACCTGCTGCTATTGGTGCTAAAATGGCAGCACCAGAACGTGAAGTAGTGGCTATAATTGGTGATGGCGGTTTCCAAATGAATATCCAAGAGTTAGGAACCATATTTCAACAAAAAGTGCCTGTGAAAATTGTGGTGTTGAATAATGAGTTCTTAGGGATGGTTCGCCAGTGGCAACAACTGTTTTTCGATAAGCGTTATGCGTCTACAGAAATGACGAATCCTAATTTTGTTGCCATTGTTGAAGGCTATCATATCGAAGCAAAACGTGTTACAAAAAGAGAAGAATTGGCAGATGCCGTTAAAGAGATGATAGCATCTAAGGAGTCTTACTTCTTAGAGGTTTGTGTCGAAAAAGAAGGGAATGTATTTCCAATGATACCTGCTGGATCATCTGTTTCAGAGATTAGATTAAGTTAGTAGAATAAGAATAAAGACACCAAGAAAATAGAATAAAGAATCAAGAGAACAGAAAAGTAATATCATTCAGGTATATAAAATTCAATTAAAAAGATTTTTAATAATATTTTATCTCTTTTCTACCCTCTTTTATCTTATTATAAAATGAACGAAGAAATAAAAACATTCACGATCTCAATTTATACCGAAAATAATATCGGTTTACTAAATCGTATCTCAGCAATTTTTCAGAGAAGGCATATTAATATTGAAAGTTTAACAACCTCACAATCGGAAATTGAAAGCGTGAACAGATTTGTGATCGTTGTAAATATAACAGAAGCTCAAGCTAAAAAGATCGTAGGACAATTTCAAAAGCAAATTGAGGTGATTCGTGTTTATTATCATACAGATGAAGAAACTATTTATCAAGAATCTGGTATGTTTAAAATAAAATCTGACTTATTATTTAATGAGCCTCAAATTCAGAATATAATAAAAGAAAGTAATGCCAGAATAGTTACTGTAAACAAGGAGTTCTTTGTATTGGAAAAATCTGGTAGAAGAAATGAGATCGAATCACTTCGCAGAGATTTAAATATCTTTGGCATTATGCAATTTGTACGTTCTGGACGTATCTCAGTAACTAAAGAAGAAATGAAAATCACAGAAATGCTTTCAGCATTCAATAACCAATAATAACAATAAAATTAAAATGGGAAATTATTTTAACACACTTTCATTAAGAGATAAATTAGATCAATTATCAAAGTGTAGATTTATGGATGCTTCAGAGTTTTCAGATGGAGTAAGCGCTTTAAAAGGTAAGAAAATAGTCATCGTAGGCTGTGGAGCTCAAGGACTTAATCAAGGGTTGAACATGAGAGATTCTGGTTTAGATATTTCTTATGCGTTACGTGATGCAGCTATTGCAGAGAAACGTGCTTCTTTTGTTAATGCAACAGATAATGGATTTACGGTTGGTACTTACCAAGAATTAATTCCATCTGCAGACCTTGTGTTAAACTTAACTCCAGATAAACAACATACAAGTGTTGTGAATGCAGTAATGCCTTTAATGAAACAAGGTGCTACATTATCGTATTCTCACGGTTTTAATATTGTTGAAGAAGGGATGCAAATACGTAAAGATTTAACGGTTATTATGGTAGCTCCAAAATGTCCAGGATCTGAGGTAAGAGAGGAATATAAACGTGGATTTGGTGTGCCAACACTTATTGCTGTGCACCCAGAAAACGATCCAGAAGGAAAAGGTTGGGCACAAGCAAAAGCTTATGCTGCTGGAACAGGAGGCGATAGAGCAGGTGTTTTAGCATCTTCTTTTGTTGCTGAGGTAAAAAGTGACTTAATGGGAGAACAAACCATTCTTTGTGGATTGCTACAAACAGGTTCTATTCTTTGTTTTGATAAAATGGTTGAAAAAGGTATCGATGCAGGTTATGCTTCTAAACTTATTCAATACGGTTGGGAAACGATAACAGAAGGTCTTAAATATGGTGGCATCACAAATATGATGGATCGTTTATCTAACTCAGCAAAAATTAAAGCTTTTGAATTATCAGAAGAATTAAAAGATATCATGCGTCCATTATTCCAAAAGCATATGGACGATATCATGCAAGGAAATTTCTCTAAAGGCATGATGGAAGACTGGGCTAACGATGATAAAAACTTGTTAGGATGGAGAGCTGCTACGGGAGAAACAGCTTTTGAAAAAACACCAGCAGGAGACGTTGAAATCTCTGAGCAAGAGTTTTATGATAACGGTGTATTAATGGTAGCTATGGTAAGAGCTGGTGTAGAATTAGCATTTGAAGCTATGACAGATTCAGGTATTATAGATGCTTCTGCTTATTACGAGTCTTTACATGAAACACCATTAATTGCAAATACTATTGCAAGAAGAAAATTATATGAAATGAATAGTGTGATATCTGATACTGCTGAGTACGGATGTTATTTATTCGACCATGCATGTAAGCCACTTTTAGCAGATTTCATGAAGACTATTGATACCGACGTAATAGGAAAAGCCTATGCTAAAGATAATGGTAACGGTGTTGATAACGCTAAGTTGATAGAAGTGAATAACGCTTTAAGATCGCATCCAGTTGAAAAAGTAGGTGCATTTTTAAGAGCATCTATGACGGCTATGAAGCCTATAGTTTAAAACAAAATTAATATGAATAAGGAAAACGTCACATATTTTCCTAGTATTGATAATATTAAAGTAGCTGCCGATACTATTAAAAAAGTATCGGCAGTTACGCCTTTAGGCCCTAGTGCTAGGTATTCAAATTATTATAATGCTAATATCCTTTTAAAGCGCGAAGACCTGCAACAGGTGCGTTCTTATAAGATTAGAGGTGCTTATAATAAAATAAGTTCATTGACTACCAAAGAATCTAAAAAAGGGGTTGTTTGTGCCAGTGCAGGAAATCATGCGCAGGGCGTTGCATTATCTTGTAAACTATTAGAGATTGAAGGCACTATTTATATGCCAGCTCCAACACCAAACCAAAAAATAGAGCAGGTTAAAATGTTTGGTGGCGATTTTATCGAAATTAAACTTATTGGCGATACGTTTGATGATGCTAATCATGCAGCTATCTTAGAATGTGATCAGTTACATAAAACATTTATTCATCCTTTTAATGATAAAAAAGTTATAGAAGGCCAAGCCACTATTGGTTTAGAAATCTTGGAACAATCTACAGATCCTATTGACTATGTTTTTATAGCAGTTGGTGGTGGTGGATTAGCAGCAGGACTGTCTACCGTTTTCAAAGAATTATCACCTCATACTAAAATTATTGGAGTAGAACCCGAAGGAGCGCCCTCTATGTCTGTTTCTATTAAAAATAATAGAAACACAACATTAGACGTTATTGAAAAATTTATTGATGGTGCAGCAGTAAAACGAGTAGGAGATTTAACGTTTTCAATTTGTAAAGAGAACTTACATCATGTAATAACGATTCCAGAAGGGAAAGTATGTGAAACTATTTTGGAGCTTTATAATAAGGATGCTATTGTAGTAGAACCTGCTGGTGCATTAAGTATTTCTGCTTTAGATTTTTATGCAGAAGAGATAAAAGGTAAAAATGTAGTATGCGTTGTTAGTGGTAGTAACAATGATATTACCAGGACTTCCGAAATTAAAGAGCGTGCGTTATTGTATGCTAATTTAAAACACTATTTTATTATTAAGTTTCCGCAGCGCGCAGGTGCGTTAAAAGATTTTGTTGTTGACATTTTAGGAGAGAATGATGATATCACTTATTTCCAATATGCGAAAAAAACAAATCGTGAAAATGGCTCTGCTGTCGTTGGTATTCAATTAAAATTCGCTACAGATTTGGAGCCTCTAATAACTAAAATGAAGCGCCATAATTTCTATGGAGATTATCTCAATGATAAACCAGATTTATTTCAGTTTTTGGTGTGATCTCTTTCGTTTTAGCATAAGTTAGGTGTAAGATCGAACCCCATTAATATTAATATTTGTCACCTTATAGTGTCATTGAAAGGTTCAAACAGACATGGACATATAAACAATATCATAGTTAATCTAAATTTAACCGATTATTAATAACCGAAAACGTTTGAGTCATAAATATTTTCTTTACATGTAATTAAAGTGCTAAGAATTTCATATTTCTTTAAATAAGCCCTCTGGTTTAAACAGTTTAAGCTAAAATATAAATATATTAGCTATGGTATAAAAAACGATATTTTAGATATGAACACGACATTTTCAGAAATTCCAGAAGCTTATAAAATCACATCAATTTTACATCAAACAACATATTTGGTTGATGGTGAATTGAAACAATGGAAAGGCGAAACCGCAGAGGTGTATTCTACTATTTCGTCTACTAAAGACTATAAACCAACACTTTTAGGAACCATTCCTCAATTAGGAGAGAAAGAAGCTTTATCGGCATTAGATTCTGCTTGCTTAGCTTATGATAAAGGGCAAGGACTATGGCCAACTATGAAGGTTGTTGATAGAATTGCTTGCATGGAAAAGTTTGTAGAGCAAATGAAAACGAAGCGTGAAGAGGTTGTAAAACTTTTAATGTGGGAAATTGGTAAAAACTTAGCAGATTCTGAAAAAGAGTTTGATAGGACGGTAGATTATATTTATGATACTATTGAAGCTTATAAAGAAATAGATAGAAGCTCTGCAAAGTTTGAAAAAAACTCTGGAGTTTATGCGCATATACGCAGGGGTCCTTTGGGAGTCGTTTTGTGTTTAGGACCATATAATTATCCGCTAAACGAAACATTTACATTGCTTATTCCAGCTTTAATTATGGGGAATCCTGTAATTTTTAAACCAGCAAAATTAGGTGTTCTTTTAATTTCGCCATTATTGGAGGCATTTCAAAGTAGTTTTCCAAAAGGAGTTGTGAACATTGTTTATGGCCGTGGACGTACTTTAGCGACTCCAATTATGCAATCTGGAAAAATTGATGTGCTAGCGCTAATAGGTAACAGTAAGTCTGCTAATGCATTGCAAGCGCAACACCCTAAAGGAAATAGATTGCGAATGGTGTTAGGTTTAGAAGCCAAAAACCCAGCTATTGTATTACCAGATGCCGATTTAGATTTGGCTGTAGACGAGTGTATCGCAGGATCATTATCTTTTAACGGACAACGTTGTACAGCACTCAAAGTATTATACGTACATGAGTCTATAGTAGTAGAATTTAATAGACGTTTTTCTTATAAAGTCGATCAACTTAAATTTGGAAACCCTTGGGAATCTGGAGCCACACTAACACCGCTTCCAGAATCTGATAAACCAGGTTATATTCAAGAATTAATAGATGATGCTTTAGGAAAAAAGGCTAAGGTTTTAAATAAAAAAGGCGGAGAAACCAGTGAGAATTTTATTTTTCCAGCAGTATTATACCCCGTTACTAAAGATATGCGAGTCTTCAAAGAAGAGCAATTTGGCCCCGTGGTACCTATAATGTCTTTTCAGGATATAGAAGAGCCTTTAGATGATATGGCTGAGTCTAATTATGGACAACAAGTAAGTTTGTTTGGTAAAAACATTCATACATTATCTCCTTTAATCGATACCTTAGTAAACTTAGTGTGCCGTGTTAATTTAAACAGTTCTTGCCAAAGAGGACCCGATGTTTATCCTTTTACGGGAAGAAAAGATTCAGCATTTAGTACTTTAAGTGTACATGATGCTTTACGTTCATTCTCAATAAGAACTTTTGTAGCATCAAAAGATAACGATTATAATAATGCTATTTTAAAAGAGTTATTGGAGAAAAAGACATCCAATTTTATAAGTACAGATTATATTTTATAAGATTGTATTCTTTATTATTTTTACAACTAATATTATTTTTTAGGTATGAAAACATTTAAGTATTTGATTTTATCATTTTTTTCGATTTTAGTTCTAGTTTCTTGTGGTGGTAAAGAAGAAAAAAAGAAAGCAGGATTTAGCTATGAAAACAAAAAAGAGACGTCTAAAAGTGCAGAAGAGAAAAGTGCTAACGAGATAGCTATTTCGGGTAATGATAATATGCAGTTTGATAAAACTGAAATTAAAGTAAAAGCAGGACAAAAGGTAAAAATCACTTTAAGACATATAGGTAAATTAGATGTTAATGTTATGGGGCATAATTTCGTGCTTCTTAAACAAGGCGTAGATGTTGCTGGTTTTGCTGGTAAAGCAGCTGCGGCGGGTAAAGAGAGTCAATATATACCAAAGAAAACTAAAGATGTTATAGCTTATACTTCTTTAATTGGAGCTGGAGGAATTACTTCTGTAGAGTTTGATGCACCCGCAGTAGGCGTATATGATTACATCTGTAGTTTTCCAGGGCATTATGGTATGATGAAAGGTAAATTTATTGTAGAATAAAGAGTACCAATTACCACTCAAAACAATCCGTGTAATTTACATATAACTAAAATTTAGAACTTTCTAAATAGGCATTTATGACTCTTTTTTCACCTTCTTTACCGCTTACAGAATTTCCGTGTTCCATGCCTAAAATACCTTTATATCCTTTAGAGTGAATATGCTTAAAGATATTTTTATAATTTATTTCTCCTGTTGTTGGTTCTTTACGACCAGGGTTGTCGCCAATTTGGAAATAAGCAATCTCGTCCCAACATGCATCTATATTAGGAATTAGATTGCCTTCTTGTATTTGTTGATGGTAAATGTCGAATAATATTTTACAAGATGTCGAGTTTACCGCTTTACAAATTTGATATGCTTGAGGTGATTCTGTTAAAAATAACCCAGGATGATTTCGAAAATTTAAAGGTTCTAATACCATGGTTATTTGATGTGGTTCTAAAATGCCCGATGCTTGTTTTAATGTTTCAATAACATGCTCGGTTTGGTAATCCATTTTTTGTTTTAAATCGAGATGGCCTGGTACAACAGTTATCCATTTAGCATTCACACGTTTTGCGACTTCAACAGACTGTTTAATGTCATTTAAGAATTCATTTCGTTTATCAATATTGCCACTAGCCAAATTAGGTTCTTTCCAATAGATTTTATGAGCAACAAATACCCCCATGGTCATGTTCCTATCAACCATAGTTTTTGCCATACTTTTTTGAATCTCAACAGAACGATTTTTCATATTGTTATCCTCAAAAGCAGTAAAACCCTGATCTGCCATAAAATTCAATTGATCAATAGGATTGCTGCCTGCATGATGTTTAAACATGCCTATATGTGGTGCAAAATTTAATTTAAAGGCATTTTTAATTGTATTTGAGTCTAAAATATTCATGGCATTTATACCTGAAAAGCCCATGCCTAATAATGAAGCGGTAGCTGTGCTTTTTTTAATAAATGACCTTCTTTTCATAGTGATATGGTTCGCTTACACATTCAGTCTTTTTTCATAGTATAAAGAATGCCACCTAAGATATGTTTTAAAAATGTTTCATCTGTATAGCTTTCTTTAGTATGTCCTAATCCAGTGTGAAACACACGACCGCCTTCATGCTCATGAAACCATGAAATGGGATGGTTCTCTCCATTTTTACCACCCGAATAAGATGTTTCATCTAAAGTCATTAAAACATTAATGTTTGATCTTATTTGTTTGTAGTTGTACCATTCGTCAAATTTATGCCATGTATCACCCAGAAAGGACGTCGCTTTATGGTCGTGGTTAACAATATTAATCACTGCGTCTTGTTGTTTAGGGTGGCCTGCAAAATAAGCTCCAATTAATTTTCCGTACCAGGGCCAATCATATTCGGTATCGGTTGCTGCATGAATACCTACAAATCCGCCACCATTTTCAATATATTTTTTAAAAGCTTTTTGCTGATTTTCATTAAAAATGTCTCCTGATGTTGATAAAAATACAACCACTTTATAATTATTTAAATTTTTGATAAGCGTATCAGCATCCTCAGTGGCATCTACTAAAAAATTATTATCTATTCCTAATTTCTTTAATGCTTCAAGTCCAATTTCAATACTTTGATGACGGTAGGCTGCTGTTTTAGAGAAAACAATAACACTTGATACTTCAGCTTCTTGAGCATAAACAGTGTTGCATAAAATAAATAGTGCTAATACAAATAATTTATTGAGAGAAATAGCTTTCTTCATAGCTTATAAAAATTTAGTTTTTTAGTTACTGGAATTAGGGCGTTATTAAATTTATCATGTACATGTTATTTCTTTGGTAGCCTATCCGCCTGAAATGTCAATGTCAACTCAATAGCTGCTTTATAGGAATGTAACATTGTATCTCTATGTGTCGAAATTTATAAAGACCATGCGCGACCTCCAGTTGCTTCATCAACCGAAATGCATCCATCATATCTACCAGGAACAGGATCGTAAGCCAAAACACGCTCACCTACCTCTTCGGAGGTGAAATATCCAAATAACGTATAGTATTTGATTGATAATAAAAATTTGTATAAAGTGTATTTTTCTAGGTTAGCCTCGTCAATTCTAGCCAAAGGGAATCTTTGTTTTTTAAGTATATTTTTTGTTTCCTCTTTCGAAATATTAAAATAAGATGATAATGATTTTTCAAAATCTTCTTTTTTTCCATCTAAAATAGGACCGTTAAACTTTTTAGCAAAAACAGCAGCACCTTTTCTAAACAATTCCTGATTTTCTTTTTTTTCAAGATCGTGGTACATCAAATCTAAAAACTGAGGTATATTAACGTCTAATGCTCCAGGAGTATCAGAGCTTGGTAAAATTATATCTGCTAAATGTGTTACCATATGTTTTTCTTCGGGAGATAAAAATAGAGGCGTCCAGGTTTTTTTTTCTGCAGAGCAAGAAGCAAGCATATTAAAAATAGTTGGAGCAGCTACGGTATAGCCCAAACTCAAGGTCAGATTTTTTAAAGCGGATCTTCTATTCATAATCTTAACTTGTTTTATTTTTTTTAAATTCAGCAGCAGCATGATTTGCAGCTCTTGCTGTTAATGCCATATAGGTTAACGATGGGTTTTGACATGCGGAAGACGTCATGCAAGCACCATCGGTAACATAAACGTTTGGAACAGCATGTATTTGATTGTGTTTGTTCAAAACAGATGTTTTAGGGCTATGTCCCATTCTTGCAGTCCCCATTTCGTGGATGCATGAACCAGGAATAGGTTTTCCTATACGTCCTTTTACATTTTTGTAACCAGCAGCTTTTAGCATAGCAACAGCTTGGTTCATCATGTCTTGTTGCATCTTTAGTTCATTCTCTTTAAACTCAGCATCCATATCTAGAGTAGGCAGTCCCCATTTATCTAAAATATCATAATTTAAAGATACCTTATTTTCATGATAAGGTAAACATTCACCAAATCCAGTCATTCCTATAGTCCAGGTGCCTGGTTTTAAAATTTCATCTTTTAAATCTTTACCAAAACTTAGTTCAGCAACAGATTTTTTCCAATTCGATCTGCTTGCACCTCCTTGATAACCATAACCGCGTATAAATTCTTTTGTTTCCGTTTTTGCATCCCCTAAATTTCTAAATCTTGGAATGTAGAATCCATTTGGTCTTTTTCCCTTATAATAGGAATCTTCAAACCCTTCAATTTCTGCTGAGGCTCCTACTCCGTAATGATGATCCATAAGGTTATGTCCTAGCTCACCACTATCATTACCCATTCCGTTGGGAAATCGTTTAGATTTAGATTGTAATAAGATGCTTGTAGAACCTATAGCAGATGCGCAATTAAAAATAATAGAAGCTTTAAAAAAGATTTTTTCATGGGTTTCGGCGTCAATAATTTTAACACCAGAAGCTAGTCCCGTTTTTTCATCATATACAATTTCATATGCAATAGAGTTTGCGCGCAAATGCATGTTTCCTGTTCTTTCTGCTGCTGGTAGTGTTGATGAATTACTGCTAAAGTAACCGCCAAAAGGGCATCCGCGTACACATCTGGATCTGAATTGGCAGTTAGAGCGCCCTTCATGCATCGCATTTCCAGTTTTATTGGCTACCCGACCAATCATTAACAATCTATTATCGTCAAATTTACCTTTTAAGCTTTCTTGCAAGTCTTTTTCTGCACAATTTAACTCCATGGGATCAGATAATTTACCGTCAGGTAAATGAGAGAGTCCCAAGTTTTGTCCAGAGACCCCTATAAATGTTTCAACCTTATCATACCAAGGAGCGATATCATTATAGCGTATTGGCCAATCAACACCGTGCCCATCTTTTTTATTGGCTTCAAAATCCATATCACTCAATCGATACGATTGTCTTCCCCACATAATGGAGCGACCTCCAACATGATAGCCACGAAGCCAATCAAAGCCTTTAGATTCGTTGTACGGGTGGTCTTCATAATTTGCAAACCAATGGCCACTATAAGAATTTATAAAACCACTTCTGCGTTCTTTAGTTTGACCTTTTACTTCATCTGGATTAACTTTTCCACGGTGTTTTAAATCCCACGGATCTGTGTGCATGGTTGGGTAATCTTCAATATGTTTTACCATACGACCTCTGTCAAGAACCAGTGTTTTTAATCCATTTTCACAAAGTTCTTTAGCTGCCCAGCCTCCGCTAATTCCAGTACCTATAACTATGGCGTCATAAGTCGTAGGGTGTTCTTTAATGGTGTCTTCAGTCATTATTGTGTTTAGTATAAATGTGCTATGAATGTTTTTGTTGAATAACTATTGCAAATTTGCTTCGTTATAAAACATAAAAAACGGTGTTTAAATATAAAAATAAATGGAAATTTAACTAATTTGCATGATAATAATGTTCAAATTATTTCAATGAAAGAAAACACACAGGAAATAGAGCCTTATGAAGCAGATGGAGTTGTTTATCATGTAGATACTTGTTTACCATTAATTGATGCTTTTAATCGGAATAAATTAAAATTTAAGGCATTAGCGCGACATTCCTATCCAGGGGATAGGTTGGATGAAAATACACTAGGTCTTAATAGTATTGGATATTGGGATGCCAACGAGCCACAAGATTGGGGTTTAGATTGGCATCGAAATGAGGGTATAGAGTTTCATTTTTTGGAATCTGGATCGATGCCGTATTCTCAGGAAAACAAAGAAGTTTTATTAACTCCAAATCACTTAACAATTACACGTCCTTGGGAGGCTCATAAGGTAGGAAATCCTCATATTGGAATGGGGAAATTTTATTGGGTTATTATAGATTTAGGTGTTCGTAGGCCACATCAGGAATGGGTTTGGCCGGATTGGATTACATTAGTGCCTTCAGATTTAACAAGGCTCACTACTATTTTGAGGCAAAATGAAAAATCCATTTGGAAAACAGATCAACGTGTTCGGGATTGTTTTATGCGAATAAATAAAGCAATAAACAGAGATGTAAAAGGTAGTAATGCTTCTAGAATAAGGTTGCTTGTAAATTACTTATTGATTTTGTTGCTCGATTTATTGAATGCTGATAATATTGTTTTGAATGAATCGCTTACAGATAGTTCTAGAAGTGTACAATTCTTTTTAAAAGAGCTTGAGAAAAATCTTTCTGAAAATTGGACTATTGAATTGATGGCGCAGTCGGCAGGAGTGGGCTTGACGCGATTTACACACCATTGCAAACGATTAACAAATTTAACACCTATGCGTTATTTAACGATGAAGCGGTTAGAAATGTCTAAAGAAATACTTCGAGAAAATAAGGACTTAACAATCTCAGATGTAGCTTATATGTGTGGGTTTACTACGAGTCAATATTTTGCTACCGTGTTTAAAAAACATGAAAAATGTTCGCCTAATGAATATCGTTTAAAAACAGGTGTTAATAATTCTGAATTGGTTTAACTTAAATTGTAAATAAGTGTTTAAATTCTTTCACTGAATAAAAATACACAATATTTTAAATTCAAATCTCTACTTTCACATAATCATCTCTTTAAGATGATTAGATTACTTAAATAGTTTTTTATGAAACGAAGGTGTTTTGTTACAAAAACAGCCTATGTGAGTGCTGGGCTATCGTTATTGGGTTTGTACGGGTGCAAAAAATCTGAAAAAAAAGAAACACTATCGAATCAAGCTAGTAATGGTCATGCTTTGTTTTTTAAAATGTCTTTGGCTCAGTGGTCATTGCACAGGGCTCTGTTTGGTAATAAAATGAACCACTTGGACTTTGCTGCAAAGTCCAGAAGTTTTGGTCTGGAAGGGTTGGAATATGTGAACGGGTTTTTTAAAGACAAAGTAAAGGATCTGTCTTATTTAAAAGAGATGAATTTACGAGCAGATACTGAAGGACAAGAAAATGTTTTAATCATGATTGATGGCGAAGGAATGCTTGCCAATTCAGATGATAAAGAAAGAACTAAAGCGATTGAGAATCATTACAAATGGGTAGAAGCAGCTCACTTTTTAGGCTGCCATGCCATTCGGGTTAATTTAGCTGGCGGTGTAGATAAAAATGAGGCGGTAAAAACCAGTGTAGATGCTTTAAATAGACTTTCTGAGTTTGCAAAAGGGTCTAATATAAATGTTTTAGTAGAGAATCATGGTGGTTTTTCTTCAAATGGAAAGTGGATGACCGAGGTGTTTTCTCAAATAGAAAATAAAAATTGTGGGACTTTACCAGATTTTGGGAATTTCTGCATAGAAAAAAATAAGGCTGGTGATTGTGTTGAGGCATATGATAGGTACCAAGGGATGAAAGAATTGTTGCCTTATGCTAAAGCAGTAAGTGCAAAGTCTTATAATTTTAATGAGAAAGGAGAGGATACCGTTATAAATTATCTTAAGATAATGGAAATGGTTAAAGCATCAGGTTACAAAGGCTTTGTTGGTATTGAGTATGAAGGTGATATCATGTCTGAAGAAAAAGGCATTGAATTAACTAGAGATTTGTTGATACGTGCTGGAAACCAGCTTTCTTAGAAAACTAAACTAAATTAAACTAAATATAAAATGAAAGAAGTCAATAAAAATCAGATTTTTATAGCTGCTTGTATCGCATTGGTTGTAACGGCTATGACCTTTGCTATTAGAGCGGGAATACTAACAGATTTAGGCGTTCAGTTTAATCTCACCAATTCAGAATTGGGTTGGATAAATGCGATGGCTATCGGAGGGTTTCCTATAGCAACGATCTTAGGAGGGTTACTTTATAATCAATTGGGAGCCAGAAAATTAATGATTATGGCTTTTGTTTCTCATTTAGTTGGGCTTTTAATGACCATTTATGCAGGAGGGTTTGTAACCCTTTTAATATCATCTTTACTTATTGGTTTTGCTAATGGCTCAGTAGAAGCTGCTTGTAATCCTATGATTGCTGATATGTATACTAACAATCGAACAGCTATGTTGAATAAATTTCATGTTTGGTTTCCAGGAGGTCTAGCTATTGGAGCTTTAATTTCAGGGCTTATGAGTTATTTAGGATTGGGATGGCAAGCACAAATTGCTATTATGTTTGTACCAACACTTATTTATGGATTTATGTTTTTTAAACAAAAATTTCCAGAGAGCCAGCATATTGAAACAAATACAGGCTTAAATATTAAAAGTTTAGCAAGTCCTTTGTTTTTATTTATAGTAGTTTGTATGACTTTGTCTGCAACATCAGAACTTGGAGTTCAGCAATGGGTTGAAAAAATATTAGGAAGCACGGGTGTTAATCCAATGTTGGTTTTTGCTATGATTACTACTATTATGGCATTAGGACGTTATTTTGCAGGACCATTGGTGCATAAGTTAAACCCTGTTGGAGTTTTATGGATGTCAGCAATACTTACTACTATAGCAGTTTATTCTATGAGTGTGGTTGAAGGTTCTGCGCTTATTTATATCTCAGCCATATTATTCGCTGTTGGAGTTTGTTACTTCTGGCCAACAACCATTGGGTTTGTTTCCGAATATTTACCAAAAACAGGAGCATTAGGGATGTCGTTAGTTGGAGGTGCTGGCATGCTAGCTACGGGAATATGGCAACCTGTAATTGGCTCATGGTTAGATAAAGGAAGAGCGGCTGCTTTAGAATCGGGTCTTACAGCAGAAGCTGCAGAAGTTGTTGCGGGTCGGGAGACCTTAAGTTATATGGTGTTTTTTCCATTAGCTTTAGTAGTACTGTATGGTATTTTATTTTTAATTAGAAAGAAATTTGAGCATTTAAGAATTCAAACAGTCCATGAATAGGATTATTTAAAATATTAATAGACATATTAAATGATAAGAAAATTACGAATGGGAATGATTGGTGGTGGCACTGGATCATTCATTGGCGATGTACATAGAAGAGCGGCATCAATTGATGGTATGATTGATTTGGTATGTGGTGCTTTTAGCAGTAGTGCGGAAAAATCGATAGCATCAGGAAAAGATTTATATCTGCCTGAAGATAGATGTTATGGGAGTTATGAAGAAATGATTTCGAAAGAAAAAGAACTTCCTGAAAATGTACGAATGGATTTCGTAGCCATTGTAACCCCAAATCATATGCATTTTCCGCCAGCAAAATTAGCCTTAGAGAATGGGTTTCATGTGGTTTGCGATAAGCCAATGACTTTAACACTAGATGAAGCGATTGCTTTAGAGAAAATAGTTAGTGAAAGCGGAAAATTATTCGCACTTACGCATAATTATACTGGACATCCATTAGTAAAACAAGCCAAAGCAATGGTTGCAAATGGCGATTTAGGAGCTATTAGAAAAGTTCAGGTGCAGTATTTACAAGGTTGGTTGTCTACTGCTGTTGAAAAAACGGGACAAAAACAAGCCTCATGGAGAGTCGATCCTAAACGTTCTGGAATTGGTGGTGCGTTGGGTGATATTGGTACACATGCCGAAAATCTAGTAGCATATATCACAGGCTTAAAAATTGATGAATTAGCTGCCGATTTAGGTAAGTTTGGAGAAGGTAGAGTTCTGGATGATGATGGTAATTTATTACTTCGTATGGAAAACGGTGCAAAAGGAACGATGTCTATTTCTCAAATTGCTTTAGGAGAAGAAAATAATTTAGCGATTAAAGTATATGGTGAAAAAGGAAGTTTAGAGTGGCATCAGGAAAATCCAAATCAATTAATAACACATTGGCTTGAAGACCCCGTTAAAGTCTTTACGCCAAATGGAAACGATTTATATCCAGAAGCATTAAATGTATCTAGAATTCCTGCTGGTCACCCAGAAGGTTATCTAGAAGCTTTTGCTACTATTTATAAAAATTTTGCAACCCATTTAATGGCTGTCTTAAATGGAGAAACTATTGAAAACCCAGATTACCCTACAGCCAAAGATGGTGTTCGGGGGATGCAATTTATTTATGCAGCAGTAGAAAGTGATAAAAACAATGCAGCTTGGACAACGTTTAAAAAGTAATTCTTCGACGCTTTTGTCGAAGTTTCCATAGGAATTGTTATTCCTGAGACATCGGGAATCTAAAAAATAATAAAATAAATTAATAATTAAAAAATCCCTCCCTTTTGGGGAGGTTAGGAGGGGAATATGAAAACAATAAAAGGACCTGCTGTGTTTTTAGCGCAATTTGCAGGAAGTGAAGCACCATATAATAGTTTAGACGGTATGTGTAAATGGGCAGCCGATTTAGGGTATAAAGGCATTCAAATACCAACTTGGGAGTCGAGTTTAATTGATATTGAAAAAGCTGCTGAAAGTCAAACATATTGTGATGAGTTACAAGGAAAAGTGAATTCATATGGATTAGAAATCACAGAGCTTTCTACACACTTACAAGGCCAGTTAGTAGCAGTGAATCCTGCTTACGATTCTATGTTTGATGGTTTTGCACCAGAGGAGGTTAGAAATAATCCAAAAGCAAGAACCGAATGGGCTATAGATTTTGTTAAAAAATCGGGAACAGCAAGTGGTCGATTAGGTTTAAAATCGCATGCTACTTTTTCTGGAGCCTTAATGTGGCATACCATGTACCCCTGGCCACAGCGACCAAACGGATTAGTAGAGATGGGATTCAAAGAATTAGCAAGTCGTTGGTTACCAATTTTAAATCATTTTGACGAGCAAGGTGTCGATGTTTGTTATGAAATTCATCCAGGTGAAGATATTCATGATGGGATTACTTTTGAACGTTTTTTAGAAGCTACTGGTAATCATAAACGTGCTAATATACTTTACGATCCTAGTCATTTTGTACTTCAGCAATTAGACTATTTAGCGTTTATAGATTATTATCATGAACGCATTAAAGCATTTCATGTAAAAGATGCAGAGTTTAATCCTACTGGAAAGCAAGGAGTTTACGGCGGTTATTCCGATTGGAAAGACCGAGCAGGACGTTTTAGGTCTTTAGGAGATGGTCAAGTAGATTTTAAAAGTATTTTTTCAAAATTAACCAAGTACGAATGTGATGTTTGGGCAGTTATGGAATGGGAATGCTGTATAAAGTCTTCTACGCAAGGAGCCAGAGAAGGTGCTCCTTTTATTCAAAAACATATTATTGAAGCTGCTGAAAGAGGTTTTGATGATTTTGCAGGTGGTGAAACAGATAAAGCCTACTTAAAAAAAATATTGGGGATATAATTTAATTGGTATGAAAACAAAATATGTAATTCTAGTCATTTTATTTGGAGTGTTTTTTTCTTGTTTTGGACAACAAAAAATGAAACCAAAAGAAACTGAAATATGGGAACCTAAACCAAAAATAGTTACTCCAGGAAAAAATAATTCGGCACCAAGTGATGCTGTTGTACTTTTTGATGGGACTAATTTAGATCAATGGGTTTATGCAAAAGATGGAGCGCCTGCTAATTGGCACTTAAATGCAGATGGTAGTATGACGGTGAAAGATAAAGCTGGTGATATTAAAACCAAACAAGAATTTGGAAATGTACAATTGCATATAGAATGGAAATCGCCTATAGAAGTTCAAGGAAAAAACCAAAGTAGAGCAAATAGTGGTGTGCTTTTACAAAGTAGATATGAAATACAGGTTTTGGATAATAACAATAACGATACTTATGTTAATGGACAGGTAGCCTCGGTTTATAAGCAGTCTATTCCTTTGGTTAATGCATCTGCTTCTACTGGAGATTGGAACACTTATGATATTATTTTTCATCAACCAGAATTTGATGAAAATGGACAGGTTGTAAAAAAGGCAACCATTACAGTTATACATAATGGTGTACTAGTGCAAGACCATTTTACAATACAAGGAACAACAGCTTTTATTGGACACCCCAAGTATGAAAAACACGGAAAAGCGTCGCTTAAGTTACAAGATCATAGAGATAATAGTCGTGTGAGTTATAGAAATATTTGGATACGAGAATTATAAAGTAAAAATAATATTAATAAATAAAGTTATGGTAAATAATGTATCAAGAAGGTCTTTTATAAAATCAACAGCAGCCGCTTCGGCTGGTGTTTTAATACTCCCAGGTCTATTAAGTTTTTCTCCAAACAATAAATTAAATATTGCAGCCATAGGCGTTGGAAATAGAGGGGGGTCTAACTTAAAAAAAATCGCTGTAGGGAATAATGTTGTTGCTTTGTGTGACGTGGATGATCTTATGATGAATAAAGCAGCAGAAAACTTCCCGGATGCGAGGAAATTTAAAGATTTTAGGGTCATGTTTGATAAGATGGCTAATGACATTGACGCTGTAATAGTTTCAACACCAGATCATACGCATTTTGTAGCGACTATGGCAGCCATGGAATTAGGGAAACATGTATTTGTAGAAAAACCATTGGCTCATAATATCTGGCAGTTACGTACTTTAAAAAAAGCAGCAAAACATTATGGGATTGTTTCCCAAATGGGAAACCAAGGACATACGACTCATGGCATTCGATTAATAAAAGAGTGGTATGATGCCGATGTTTTAGGAGATGTAAAAGAAGTGTATGCGTGGCATGGTGTAAATAAATTTGGGCCAGGGCGTTATTTTACAAAACCTGAAAGTTTTCCACCACCAAAACACGCCATTCCAGAAAATCTTAAATGGGATCTTTGGCAAGGCTCAGTAAGTGAAAAGCCTTTTAATAAAGCATATGCTCCTAAATCATGGCGTGGATTTTATGATTATGGAAACGGAACCTTGGGCGATTGGGCTTGCCATACTTTAGATGCCCCTTTTTGGGCTTTAGATTTAGGAACTCCGTATAGTACTGAGGCTAGCGTTCCTGAAGGGAGTTTTAATGATAGGAGTTTTATGCCAGATTCATCCACAGTTACTTTTAAATTTAAAAAGCGTCATAACAAACCAGCCGTGAAATTAATATGGCATGAAGGATTTCAAACACCAGATATCGCTATTAAACCAGAATGGGGTATAGATAATTTGGAAAATAATCAAGGTGGAGGTATGATAATGGTAGGTAGTAAAAATGCATTAATAACAGGGGCTCGACCAGATAATCCCAGATTGTTGATGCCGAATGCCGAATATGATGCCTTTTTAAAAAATGCACCAAACCAAACCATTCCAAGAATTGAAGAAAATAACCCACATAAGGAGTGGTTGGATGCTATTAAAAATAATACCTTACCTGGTTCTAATTTTGATTATGGATCTGACCTTACAGAAATGGCATTAGTAGGTGTATTAGCACAGAGGTTTGGCGGTAAAATTAAGTACAATGGTGAAAAAATGAAAATTACAAATAGGCCAAAATTAAATGCATATATCAAAGAGCCTGTTCGTAAAGGTTGGGAATATGGAGAGGGGCTTTAAATGGATAATTTTACATAGAATTAAATATTTAATATTTATTTGCGTGTTGTAAAATTCTAAATTTGTTTAAAACATTAAAGGACAGGACAGTTGAATCTGAACAGCTTTAACAGGATTAGAAAGTTTGAACAGCCCTCTTAAAATCAGACCTGCTAAGGCGGGTCTTTTTTATTTAATGAGTCGATCTCTTATAAGCCTGAGTTCGATGTAAGAATCGTAGATAAAAGTCTCACATGTTATAAAGAGTCTAAAAACATATTTTATATACATAATTGTCTAATAAACAGTGTTAATAGGGGGTCTTGTTTTTCTTAGGTCGAACTCAGGTTTATAACTCAATACACTTTCACTATTTAAAGTTTCTAAATAATTTAAGTATCATTGAATTATTTAGAAAAAAAACATAAGAATATAGAGATATTAATAATTTTTATGAAAAAATGATTCATTTTTACAAGTAGTATTAAATAAAATTTTAGATTTGTACTATGAAAAATTTAAAAAATAAAATACGTTGTTCTGTTCCCGGTTTGCCCGCGCGCAATCGCCGCCGCCGCTTCTAGTCTTTCTTGTTAGCAAAACCAAAACGTCATTTTAATTTTTTTCATAGTGTCCAAAATATATTTCATAGCATTTCAAAAATTAGTTAACTTCTTAGTTAATAGATATATTATGCGCCGTATTTTTCCTCGTCGCCCGTAAGGGTGTGCTTCTGTTTTTGAACTAGGTGAGTCCAGTTCAGTAATCAAAAAAGGTTAAAATTCAAATTAAAAATAGATACAATAAATGGAGATTGTAATCGCCAATAAATCACATACTAAATACGCAGAAATTATTTGCGAGACCATTGCAGAATCGGCAAAGGTTAGAGGTACTGGTATAGCAAAACGTACACCTGAATATATTGCAACAAAAATGGGGAATGGTAATGCTGTTATTGCTTTAGATGGTGACGTATTTGCTGGGTTTTGTTATATAGAACTCTGGGGTCATGGGAAATTTGTAGCTAATTCTGGTTTAATAGTACATCCAAATTATAGAGGAAAAGGCTTAGCAAAAAAGATAAAGCACAAAGTTTTTGAGCATTCCAGAACAAAATTTCCAGATGCTAAAGTATTCAGTATTACAACTGGTTTAGCTGTTATGAAATTGAATAGTGATTTAGGGTATAAACCAGTTACATTTTCAGAATTAACAGACGATCAAACATTTTGGGATGGATGCCAAACCTGTCAGAACTATGATGTTTTAACACGCACCAACCGTAAAATGTGTTTGTGTACAGGGATGTTATACGATGGAAAGACAAAAGAAAAAATAGAATCAAAAAAAATAAAAGAAAAGGTTTTTAAAAGATTAAAACATATTAAAGAAACCATGTTCTTAAAAAAAGCGAAAAAAACAAAAAAATGAAAAAATTAGTAATAGCATATAGTGGCGGATTAGATACATCGTATTGTGCCGTTAGTTTATCTAAAACGTATGATGTACATGCAGTAAGTGTAAATACGGGTGGATTTACAAAAAGTGAAATAGAACATATTGAAAGTAACGCTTATAAAATGGGTGTTTCTACATATAAAAATATTGATGCAGTTGCTACATTTTACCAAAAAGTAGTGAAATATTTAATTTTTGGTAATGTTTTAAAGAATAACAGTTACCCATTATCTGTAAGTGCAGAGCGAATTATTCAAGCGATCGAGATTGTGGAATATGCAAAAAGTATAGGGGCAGAGTATATAGCACACGGTAGTACAGGTGCAGGAAACGACCAAGTACGATTTGATATGATTTTTCAAACATTGGCTCCAGATATTAAAATTATTACACCAATTAGAGACGAGAAATTAACAAGACAAGAAGAAATAGAGTATTTAAAATCTGAAGGAATTGATATGCCTTGGGAAAAATCAAAATATTCTGTAAACAAAGGACTTTGGGGAACAAGTGTTGGAGGTGTTGAAACTTTAGAATCAGAAAAACCATTACCTAATGAAGCGTACCCTTCTCAATTAGAGAAAGAAGGTGAAGAAAAAGTAACACTTACTTTTAAAAATGGTGAATTTACTGCTTTAAATGGCGAAGAAAATGATCCTCAGATAAATATTGAAAAGCTAGATGATATGGCTTCTAAATATGCCATTGGTAGAGATATTCATGTTGGTGATACCATTGTTGGTACTAAAGGACGCGTTGGTTTTGAAGCTGCGGCGGCTTTAATTACAGTAAAAGCACACCATTTATTAGAGAAGCATACATTAACAAAATGGCAATTACAACACAAAGAATATTTATCTAGTTTCTACGGGATGCATTTACACGAAGGTCAATATTTAGATCCTGTAATGAGAGATACTGAAGCCTTTTTGCAGAGTTCTCAAAAAATGGTTTCTGGAGATGTTGTTGTTGCTTTAAAGCCGTATCACTTTTCTTTAGACGGCATTGTTTCTGATCACGATTTAATGTCTAGTAAATTTAGTACTTATGGTGAAGAAAATAAAGCATGGACAGCAGATGATGCTAAAGGATTTATTAAAATTCTAGGAAATCAAAATAAAATATATAGACAAGTAAATTCTTAAGCTATGATTAAGGTTGGAATTATTGGAGGTGCAGGTTATACTGCTGGTGAATTAATTAGATTATTAATTAATCATCCTGAAACTGAGATTGATTTTGTGTTTAGCACGTCTAATGCTGGAAACAAAATCAGCAAGGTGCATCAGGATTTAGTGGGGTCTTTAGATTTAGAATTTACAGGTACCGTAAATCCAGAAGTAGATGTGTTGTTTTTATGTTTAGGTCATGGGAACTCGGTAAAATTTTTAAAGAATAATACGTTTTCAGATAAAACAAAGATTGTTGATCTGGGAAATGATTTTAGGTTAGAAAAAGACAAGGTTTTTGATGGTAAAAATTTTGTATATGCTTTGCCAGAGTTGCAAAAAGAAGCTGTTAAATCGGCTAATTATATTGCGAACCCAGGGTGTTTTGCAACGGCCATTCAATTGGCATTATTGCCATTAGCAGAAAAGAATTTACTAAATAACGATGTCCATATTAATGCCGTTACAGGTGCAACAGGTGCTGGAACGTCATTATCGGCAACCACGCATTATACATGGAGAGATAATAATTTTTCGTATTACAAACCATTTACGCATCAACATTTAGGAGAAATTAATCAATCGGTAAAGCAATTGCAAAATGATTTTTCTTCAGAGATTTTGTTTATGCCCAATAGAGGGAACTTTTCAAGAGGGATTTTTGCAACCGTTTATACAGACTTTGAAGGTACGGTTGAAGAAGCAATCTCTATGTATAAAGACTTTTATAAAGATGCAGCATTTACTTTTATTTCAGATGAGGCTATCCATTTAAAGCAAGTGGTTAATACAAATAAATGTATCATACATTTACATAAACATAATAACAAATTATTAATTACAAGTGTGATTGATAACTTATTAAAAGGTGCTTCTGGACAAGCGATTCAAAACATGAATTTAATGTTTGGCTTAGAAGAAACAACAGGGTTGCAATTAAAAGCAACTTATTTTTAATTCCCACCTAACCTCCCGAAAGGGAGGAATGGATTGAAAAAAAGTAAGAGTAAGCATCCCCCTCCTTCGGAGGGGCTAGGGGAGGAATTAGTGCGTTAGCGATTGCAGCGGCATCCTTTTTGGAGGCACGAAAAAAAGATATAGCGGAAAGCGCGACCCTTGTGGTAACGCCATAGAAATTAATAAAAATTAAAGAATTATCATGAAAATAGCCATTATAGGAACAGGGAATTTAGGAAGTTCAATAGCAAAAGGACTTATTAATAATAAATCGTTTACATCATTGTATTTAAGTGATAAAAATACATCGGCTGTTAAAGGTTTTGAGAATGAAGATTACGTAACGTTAACGAATGATAATGCTTTAGCAGTTGAAGCATCTGATATGGTTATTTTCGCACTTCAGCCAAAGCATATTGACCATGTTTTAACTAATGTTGCATCAAAAATAACCCAAAATCATGTTGTTATTTCTGTGGCTGCTGGTGTTGCGATTTCTAGAATAGAAGCTATTGTTGGAAGTGATAAAAACATCATCCGTGTGATGCCAAATACAGCGATTTCAATTGGTAAATCGATGACTTGTTTATCGGCTAATGAAAAAGGGCAGGATAAGATTGGACTGGCTCAAAAGATATTTAACCAATTAGGAACTACTATGGTGATTTCTGAAGATTTGGTGCAAGCAGCAACCGTTATTTGTGCCAGTGGTATTGCCTTTTGGATGCGCTTAGTACGTGCTACCACACAAGGTGCTATTCAATTAGGTTTTGAAGCAGAACAAGCACATGAATTAGCAACACAAACCTGTTATGGAGCGGCTAGTTTGTTATTAGAATCTGGAAGACATCCTGAGCAAGAAATAGATCGTGTAACCACACCAAGCGGCTGTACTATTGAAGGTTTAAATGCCATGGAGCATGAAGGGTTAAGCTCTGCTTTAATACAAGGTATTGTGGCCTCGTTCGAAAAAATTAATCAAATTAAAAAGAATTAAAATGCCATTATTTGACGTTTATCCATTATATAATGTAACCCCAGTTTCTGGGAAAGACATACTCGTTTATGATAACGAAGGAACCGAATATTTAGATCTTTACGGAGGTCATGCTGTGATCTCTATCGGACATGCACATCCAAATTATGTTGAAGCAATTACCAATCAAGTAAACACCTTAGGGTTTTATTCTAATGCGATTCAAAATCCATTACAAAAACAATTAGCAGATAAAATTGAAGCACTATCTGGCTGTAAGGATTACGAATTGTTTTTATGTAACTCTGGGGCAGAAGCTAACGAAAATGCATTAAAATTAGCCTCCTTTAAAACAGGAAAAGCACGTGTTATTGCATTTAATAACGGATTTCACGGACGTACATCGGCTGCTGTTGCTGCAACAGATAATGCTAATATTGTAGCGCCAATAAATGCACAACAAAAAGTCACCTTTTTAGAACTGAATGATGTAGAAGGTGTTAAAAGAGAATTAGAAAAGGGTGATGTTTGCGCTGTTATTGTGGAGTTCATTCAGGGTGTTGGTGGTTTGGATCAAGGAACTACAGCCTTTTTCGAACAAGTAGATGCGCTTTGCAAAGCTAATAACACAATGTTTATTGCAGATGAGATTCAATGTGGATATGGAAGGTCTGGAAAGTTTTTTGCGTTTCAGTATTATAACGTAACGCCAGATATTATATCCATGGCAAAAGGTATGGGGAATGGTTTTCCAATAGGAGGCATATTAATACACCCAGATATTGAAGCCAAATATGGGATGCTAGGAACTACTTTTGGTGGGAATCATTTAGCATGTGCAGCAGGTTTAGCAGTTTTAAATACGATTGAGGAAGAAAAACTTATTGAAAATACGAATACTATTTCTGAGTATTTTATTGAAAAAGCGAAAACAATTCCGCAGATAAAAAATATAAAAGGAAAAGGTTTGATGATAGGTTTAGAGTTCGATTTTGAAGTTGGCGAGCTAAGAAAAAAACTTATTTATGATGAACATATTTTTACTGGCGGCGCATCCAATAAAAAGCTGTTAAGAATTTTGCCTCCTCTGACTGTTAAAAAAGAACACGTTGATCAATTTTTTGAAGCGCTTAAAAAGGTTATAACGAAAAATAAAGAAACAGTTTAAAGACTATATATTATGAGATGTCTCAATCGTACCTCATGTCGACATGATAAAGTAATATTAATAGTAGTAGGTTATTTCGACTGAAAGGAGAAATCACAAAAAAACTTTAGAGATAGAGTGAGACTGAAAACTGTTTACTGAACACTGAAAACTAAAAAAAATGAACACACTATTATCCATAGAAAAAAGAAATGCCGTGTTACTTAAAATGGCAGTTCTTTTAGAACAAGAAAGAAACGCCATTATTGCTATTAATAAAACCGATTTAGAGGCTTATAATGGCGATGATATTTCGATGTTCGATCGTTTAAAAGTAGATGATTCTAAAGTCGATGAAATGATTAATGCTGTAACGCATTTAGCATCTCAAGAAGATCCTGTGGGGATAGAGCGTTTTAGTTTTAAACATGAGAATGGGATGCAGGTTTATAATAAAACGGCATCGTTTGGAACGGTGTTAATTATTTACGAATCCAGGCCAGATGTTACGGTAGAAGCTGCAGGGATTGCTTTTAAATCGGGGAATAAAATATTGCTTAAGGGTGGTAAAGAATCATTAAAATCAAACTTGAAAATTGTGGAGTTGTGGCATCAAGCATTAAAAGATCATGATGCATCAACCGATTGGGTGGAGTATATGCAATTCAATAGAACAGAAACTCAAGCCTTTTTAGAAAAACCAACACAGAAAGTTGATTTAATTGTTCCTCGTGGTGGTGAACGTTTAATTGCTTTTGTAAAGCAGCACGCTACATGTCCAGTTATTATAAGTGGTCGCGGTAATAACTTTGTTTATGTTCACAAAAAAGCCAATTTGGAGATCGCTTTAGATGTTATTATTAATGGGAAATCAAAAATATCGGCTTGTAATGCGGTTGATAAAGTTTTAATTGACAAAAACCTTCCTAATAAAGAAGCCTTTATAAAAAGCTTAATTTCTAAATTAAAAGCGTCTAATATTCAAATTTTAGGAGATGAAGCAACATGTGAGTTTGATGAGGTTGAGGCATTTGAATCTGATGATATTTGGTATGAAGAATTTTTAGATTATAAGATTGTTGTTGGAGAAATAGCATCGAATGCCGATGCTATTGCCAAAATAAATAAATATTCTGGCGGACATTCATCTGTTATAGTAACAACCCATGAAGCAGAAGCTAAATTGTTTATGGAAAATGTAGATACAGCTGCGGTATATCATAATGCTTCAACACGATTTACAGACGGTGGTCAGTTAGGACTTGGTGGCGAATTAGCTATAAGTACAGATAAATTACACCAAAGAGGTCCGATCGGTCTGCAACATTTGGTAACTAATAAATGGTACGTTCATGGAGATGGACAAATAAGATAACCATGAAAAAGAAAAGAATATTATTAAAAATAGGATCTAATACGCTTACCAAAGAAACCGATAATATTTCGAGAGGGAAGATTGAAGATATTGCAAATCAAATAGCGAAGTTGCAAGATACCTGTGAGTTTATTATTGTAAGTTCTGGTGCTATTGCTGTAGCAAAACAGTTTGTAAAACTTGAAAGTAAACGAAAAGAAATTTTTGTAAAACAAGCCTTAGCGTCTATTGGTCAGCCACATCTTATAAGAATATATCAAGAAATTTTTAGAGAGTTGGGCTTATTAACCTCACAATGTTTATTGTCGTATTCAGATTTTGAAAAGCAAGAAAGTAAAACAAATATTGTAAACACCATAAATGTATTAGTCAACAATAATTATATCCCTATTATTAATGAAAATGATACCGTAGCTACCGACGAAATTAAATTCGGGGATAATGATAAATTAGGCGCACTTACTGCTTCTCTTTTAAGTGCCGATCTATTTATAATAGCGACCAATACCAATGGTATTTATACTAAGGAGTCCATTGAAAAAGGAACTCCAAAAACCATTGAATTGGTTGAGGATTTTAATGCATTAAAACATCAAGTTGTAAATTCTAAATCAACTCACGGTACTGGTGGTATGCAATCTAAAATAGATGCCATTTCAGTAGCCAAACAATCAAACGTAGAAACATGGATCGTAAACGGATTAGAAGACAATTTTATAATAAATGCGCTTGAGAATAAGATCCTGTTTACTAAAATAAAGTAATTTTGAATATTTTTGAATTAAAATATGTAGCTATTAACAGCCCGCTTTATGATGCTGCGGTCGCATTAAGAGTAAAACTCTTTTTCAAAAATATGGAAAATAGTCATGATTTGATTCATGACGATCTTGAATCTAAAGGCATTCATTTAGTCTGTTTAAATGAAAAAGAAGTCGTTGGAACAGGACGATTAAATATTAAAAATAACACAAGCATAATTTCTCAAATGGCCATTAAAAAAGCCTTTCAAAAAAAGGGAATTGGCTTAAAAATATTAAAAGAGCTCATTGCGCTAAGTAAAGAAAATAAGGTATCTAGGATAGAACTTAATGCCAGAGAAACAGCTTTGCCATTTTATGAGAAACTTAATTTTAAAGCCTTAGGAAATAAATATCCATCAAAGAAAACAAAGATTATTCATCAGAAAATGGAATTGATCATTAAATAAAATCAAAATGAAACATTACACCTCCATACACGATATAGACGACATCAATTCTTGGATTGAAGAAGCCAAAGCGTTAAAGCTGAATCCCTTAAAAGATGGGGGCTTAGGAAAAAATAAAACCATCGGTTTATTATTCTTTAACTCTAGTTTGCGTACCCGTTTAAGTACCCAAAAAGCAGCATTAAATTTAGGTATGAATCCTATTGTTATGAATGTGTCTGGAGATGCCTGGGGTATCGAATTAGGAGATGGCACTGTTATGAATGGTAATACCGCAGAACATATAAAAGAAGCCGCAGCAGTGGTGTCTCAGTATTGCGATATTATTGCTGTAAGAGCGTTTCCAACGTTAACAGATAAAGCAAAAGATGAAAGCGAGCAGGTTTTAAAATCGTTTGTCAAATATGCATCGGTTCCAATAGTTAATATGGAGAGTGCTACAGGACACCCATTACAAGGGTTAACAGATGCGATAACTATTTCAGAGCATGCAAAAGTTGCAAAGCCAAAAGTGGTTTTAAGTTGGGCGCCTCATATTAAAGCTTTGCCACATGCGGTAGCAAATAGTTTTGTTCAAGCCATGCAAAAAATGGATGTTGAGTTTGTAATTACGCATCCAGAAGGTTACGATTTAAACCCAGAAATAACTGGTGATACACCAATAACATATAACCAGGAAGAAGCGTTTGCAAATGCCGATTTTGTGTATACTAAAAACTGGAGTTCATATTCAGATTATGGAAAAATTTTAAATGAAGATCCTAATTGGATGATTACGAAAGAAAAGCTAGGTGATGCTAAATTTATGCACTGTTTACCAGTAAGACGAAATGTGGTAGTAGAAGATGCGGTTTTAGATAGTGATAGCTCGTTGGTTATTCAACAAGCTAATAACAGAACCTATGCAGCACAATTGGTGTTGAAGAAAATATTAGAAAATTTATAAATTATAGACCATTTCACTTCGAGACATCTGCTAAAATTTTAGCAAGCGGATGTGATGATGTAATTGGGGTGTCATTTAGAAGAGGTAGGACTGAAGAATCTTTAGAGATTAATAATAAAGATTCTTCGACTCCGACAATTGTCGGAATGCTCTGAATGACAAATAATTGAAAATTAAGTGTTTATATATAATAAAAAAAACGTCAATGGTAGATCTGTGTTAAAAATTTTAACTAGCGGATGAAATGACTTAATTGGGGTGTCATTCAGAAGGAGGTACGACTGAAGAATCTTTAAAAATTAATTATAAAGATTCTTCGCTTTGCTCTGAATAACAAGCGATTACAAATTAAGTATTTATAAAAAACGTCAATGGTAGCGTAGTCGAGAAGCGAAACCTATATTAATAGAATAAATAAAAATGGGAAAATTATCCATAGTAAAAATAGGAGGAAATATTATTGAAGACGAAACGTCTTTAATAGCTTTTTTAAAATTATTTTCTAATTTAGAAGGAAAGAAAATCTTGGTGCATGGAGGTGGCAAACGTGCTACATTGGTCGCATCAAAATTAGGAATCGCATCTAAAATGATAAACGGCAGACGTATTACCGATGCCGAAACTTTAGAAGTGATCACCATGGTTTATGGCGGTCTGGTTAATAAAAATATTGTTGCCAAATTACAAGCCTTAAACACCAATGCCATTGGTTTAACGGGAGCCGATATAAATAGTGTCGCATCAGATAAAAGACCCGTAAAAGATATCGATTTTGGTTTTGTTGGAGATGTTAAACAGGTGGCTCACGAATCTATAGATAAGTTAATACAAGCCGATTTTACACCTGTTTTTTGTGCCATTACACACGATGGGAACGGACAGTTATTAAATACCAATGCAGATACCATTACATCACAAGTAGCAGTAGGTATGAGTAAGCTATACAAAACATCCATTTATTATTGTTTTGAATTAAATGGCGTTTTAGAAGATATTAATGATAAGAATTCGGTAGTAAAACACATCGATTCAGAGAGATACAAAAACCTATTAGAAAAAGGTATTATTGCCGATGGGATGTTACCAAAGCTAGAAAATTGCTTCGATGCCTTAAATAATGGTGTTAGTACAATTAATATGGGAAATACATCGATGTTAACCCAAGAAAATGATAATTTTACAACCATAACTTTATAACATGACGCAGCAGGAATTAATAAACGATGCCATATCACTTTTAAAAAAGTTGATAGAAACACAGTCGTTTTCTTCAGAAGAAGATCAAACGGCGTTGCATATTGAAGATTGGTTTAAACGCTATCATATTGATTATAAAAGAACACAAAATAATGTTTGGGCCATCAACAAGTATTTTGATGAAAGTAAGCCAACGTTGTTGCTAAATTCACATCACGATACCGTAAAACCCAATAGTGCCTATACCAAAGATCCGTTAAAAGCTATTGTAGAAGATGGGAAATTATATGGTTTAGGGAGTAATGATGCAGGAGGATGTTTAGTTTCGTTAATTGCCACATTTACTCATTTTTATAATCATGAGGATTTAAAATATAACCTAGTAATTGTCGCTTCCGCGGAAGAAGAAAGCAGCGGGCCAAACGGATTAAATAGTATGCTAGCCGTTATTCCAAAAGTAGATGTAGCCATTGTAGGCGAACCAACACTCATGAATTTAGCAGTAGCCGAAAAAGGGTTAGTGGTTTTTGATGCTGTAGTTAAAGGAACACCAAGTCATGCCGCACACCCTAATGATAACAATGCCATTTATAATACCATCGAAGTACTTCAATGGTTTAAGGATTTTAAGTTTGAAAAAGGCTCCGAAGCATTAGGCGATGTAAAATTAACGGTGACACAAATTAATGCAGGAAAACAGCATAATGTAGTTCCAGCAGATGTACAATTAGTAATAGATGTACGAGTAAATGATGCCTATAGCAATTCAGAAATTGCGGACATATTACAGGAGAAATCACCGTGCACAAGTATAACACCACGTAGCCTACGTTTAAATTCGTCAAGCATTCCATTAGACCACGATTTAGTTAAAGCAGGAATCGCCATTGGAAGAACAACCTACGGTTCACCAACGCTATCAGACCAAGCCGTGTTATCCTGTCCGTCATTAAAACTAGGCCCTGGAGATAGTACGCGCTCGCATTCTGCAGATGAATTTATTTATGTGAATGAAATAGAGGAAGGTATTAAGATATATGTTGAATTATTAGAAAAGGTGTTGTGAAATGAGTTTGAAGTTTGAAGTTTGAAGTTTGAAGTTTGAAGTTTGAAGTGTTCGTTAACAGACTTTTTTCTCGATTCTAAAATTAAAAAATTAAGATTTATGTTGAGTTGTGTAATTGTTTAACAGTTCTGTCATTCCCGCGAAGGCGGGAATCCATATAAGTAAGAATAAAGAATAAAAGATTCCCGCCTTCGCGGAAATAAAAAAAAGTATATAAGATGAAACTCTGGGATAAAGGTATATCAATCGATAAAAAAATAGAACAATTCACTGTTGGAAACGATAGAGAAATAGATATTCATATAGCGAAGTACGATGTTATTGCATCTAAAGCACACGCTAAAATGCTTCAGAAAATTGGTATTATAACAATTGAAGAATTGGTTGAATTGTTAGGCGGATTAAAGATTCTAGAAACCCAGATTGAAAACGGTACGTTTGTTATTGAGCCTCAGTTTGAAGATGTACATTCTAAAATAGAATTCGAATTAACCAAATCGTTGGGTGAGGTTGGTAAAAAGATCCATACAGCACGTTCTAGAAACGATCAAGTTTTAGTGGCTTTACATTTATATTATAAAGAGAATTTAGGTATTGTAAAAGAAAAAACAAAAACGTTTTTTACAACACTTTTAGAATTAGCTGAAACGCATAAGGATAAAGTCTTACCAGGGTATACGCATTTACAAGTAGCCATGCCATCATCCTTTGGGTTATGGTTTTCTGCCTATGCAGAGTTAATGATAGACGATGTATATTTATTAAATGCCGCCATTCAAACGGTTGATCAAAATCCGTTGGGGTCTGCTGCTGGTTATGGAAGTTCATTTCCTATAGATCGAGAATTAACCACCAAAGAAATGAACTTTACTACTTTAAAATATAATGTAGTTGCAGCTCAAATGAGTCGTGGGAAAAGTGAGCGAACTATTGCGGCAAGCTTAGGGAGTCTTTGTAATACGATGTCTCGTTTTGCTATGGATGCTTGTTTGTATATGAGTCAGAATTTTGGATTTATTTCCTTTCCAGACGAACTGACTACAGGGAGTAGCATTATGCCTCATAAGAAGAACCCAGATGTATTTGAATTGATTCGCGGCAAGTGTAATAAAATACAAGCCTTGCAAAGCGAAATGATTTTAATAACCAATAACCTACCAAGTGGTTACCATAGAGATTTTCAGTTATTAAAAGAAAACATCATTGCTGCTTTCGAGGAGGTAAAAGATATTCTGGATATTTTCAATTATTCCATTCAACAAATTATTGTGAAAGATATTGATGTACATAGCGATTTGTACAAATACCTATTTACGGTTGATAATATAAATACTTTGGTTGTGGAAGGGCAAAGTTTTAGAGAAGCTTACCAGAAAATTGGCGGACAAGTACAAGATGGAACCTATGTTGCTGATACTTCTAAAAAACATACGCATGCGGGAAGTATTCACAATTTGTGTTTAGATGGGATTAGAGCTAAATTTCCTGAATAATAATTTTTTGCCAGTCTTATGAAAACAATCTTAGCATACATTTTTTTCCTTTTATGCATAGGAAATGTATTTTCCCAAACAAATGCAATTCCTAGAGTTTATGAGATTTGGGATGATAAGCCAGCACCAAACAGAGGTAGTGATTATGCTATTAAAAAGGCAAGAGGCTATCCTTATGATGAAGATTGGGAATTAAAGTCTTATCCAATAGGTAATGGATATATGGGAGCTAACCTATTTGGAAGAACAGACACAGAACGTATTCAGCTTACAGAAAAAACACTTGCTAATGAAGGTTTATATGGTATAGGAGGTCTAACAAGTTTTGCTGAAATTAATCTGGATTTTGGACATCAAAACCCTGAGAACTATAGAAGATCTGTAAATATAAATGAAGCTATAGCCTATGTAAATTATAACTATAAAGGTGTTGAATATACAAGAACGCATTTTATTAGTTATCCAGACAATGTATTAGTAATAAAACTGAGTGCAAATAAAAAAGGTAAAGTTACTTTTAAGCTTAGACCCGAAATACCATATCTGAGAGATTCCACAGAAATAAATACAAGAAGTGGGAAAATGGTAGCCCAGAATGATTTAATTACTATGTCTGGTTTTATTAACCACTTTAGTATTAATTATGAAGGGCAAATTAAAGTTATAAATGAAGGAGGGGAATTATCAACGAATCAAAAAGATGGTAGATCAGAGATTATTGTAAAAAATGCAGACAGTGTTATTTTGTTAATTGCGGCTGGAACGAACTATAAATTGAGTGAATCTGTTTTTAATGAAGAAATTAACAACCAGAAATTAGATTCAAGTGTTTTTCCACATGAAAAAGTAACAGCACTCATTAATTCTGCAACTATTAAAAGGTTTGAAAAATTGAAAGCTGACCATTTAAGCGATTACCAAAATTTATTTTCTAGGGTAGAACTTAATTTTAATAGTGAAGTACCAAAAGGAACTACTAACGAATTACTTGAAAGCTATAAGTCGAAAGTTACAAGTCATTATCTAGAAGAATTAATGTTTCACTATGGTCGTTATTTACTTATTTCTACATCAAGAAAGGGCGCCTTGCCATGTGGTTTACAAGGTGTTTGGAGTCAATACGAAGTAACCCCTTTTACAGGCGGTTTTTGGCACAATATTAATGTGCAAATGAATTATTGGGGCGCTTTTAATACCAATCTGGCAGAAACTTTTACACCTTATGTAGAGTTTCATGAGGCGTATCGCTCTAAAGCAAATAGTTTAGCCACAGAATATCTTAAGAAGAATAATCCACAAGCGATAAATAATGATAGTACAGACAATGGTTGGACTATAGGAACAGGAACTACGCCACATAAAATTGTTGGTCCTGGCGGTCATTCTGGTCCAGGTACAGGAGCACTAACAAGTAAAATGTTTTGGGATTATTATGAATTTACTATGGATACTACTTTTTTACGAGAAAAAGCATATCCTGCTCTTTTGGGTATGAGTAAGTTTCTTTCTAAAACGTTGGTTCCTGTTGGTGACGATTTATTACTTGTAAACCCATCGGCCTCTCCTGAGCAAAAACATGATGGAGGTAATTATATTACAGCTGGTACTACCTTTGATCAAGAATTGGTTTGGGAAAATCATAATGACTTACTTAAAGCTTCAGCGGTTCTTAACTTAAATGATGATGCTTTTTTGGAAGTTGTGAAGCATCAAATTACTAAACTAGACCCTATTATTGTTGGTAAATCAGGACAAGTAAAAGAGTTTAGAGAAGAAGAATTTTATGGCGAAATAGGTCAAAAAAAACATAGGCATATCTCACACCTTTGTGCTTTATATCCAGGAACACTTATAAACTCAACCACAAAAGAATGGATGGATGCCTCTATTGTAACTTTAGATTTAAGAGGGAATAATACAACAGGTTGGGCTATGGCGCATAGAATGAATTTGCGAGCTAGAACTAAAGATGGTGAGCAAGCTCATAAAGTTTATACAAAATTTATAAAAGAACGCACGTTGCCAAATTTGTGGACAACGCATCCTCCTTTTCAAATAGATGGTAATTTTGGATGTATGGCTGGAGTTGCCGAAATGCTTCTGCAAAGTCATGAAGGTTATATAGAACCTCTTGCAGCACTTCCTGGTGCATGGAAAGATGGGGAATACAGAGGTTTGGTAGCTAGAGGGAGTTTTGAAATATCAGCTGTTTGGAAGCATAGTAAGGCGGTTTCATTTGAAATCACTTCTAATAAAGGCGGCGTATGCCGTATTAAATATCCTGGCATTGACAATATTATTTTAAAAGATGATTCTGGAGAAATAATACCTTACGTTATAGAAAACTCAGATGTCATTCATTTTAAAACTATTAAAATCGGACGTTATTTTATAGTTTTTAAATGATAAATAATTTGAAATTTCTGAGAATCCATTTTCATAGGTGGATTCCTGCCTTCGGAAGAATGATAATTGGTAGGGCGGTGAAGGGATTTTATTTTATAGACATTCTATATGACTTTGATAAAGTGAAAAATTAATTACAATTTTCTGTGTAAGTAATATCGTTAAACGAATTGCACTCCCGCGTTAGGGATTGAAGCGGCATCCTTTTTACATCATTTCTGATTTAAAAATACTCAAAAAATGTTTTAGTGTATAATTCATATCCAGTAATAGATTTAACTAACTCTGGCTTGAGTTGATTGACCATCACTGTAATTTTATTTTGTAATATCTTTATAGAGTTTCATGACCACTTTATTTTTCATCCATTGCCAAATTTTTTCAGCAGGATTTAGCTCAGGACTGTAAGGTGGAATTCTTATAAATATCACAGGCATATAAAACAGGAATATCGATTAGAAGATATCCAAATCAAAACATTCAACGACCTATAATCGTTGCTCGCAATAATAACCATCGCGATACATATGATATACAAAAAAATAGCTTCTTTATGCACACACAGATTTATTGTTGGGCTCAGGATATAATTACCTTAACAAACATATATTCAGAGAACTTACCAATTTTATTTACTATAAAATATTAAAGGTAGTATCCATCCTTTTGATGCCAACCAAAACTAGATGGAAAATACAAAATACAGAGCCTCCAACAAATCAAAACCAGCTCAATTTAATATTCAGATAAGATATGACATTCTCTAAACCTCTTTAAAAACCTATAAATTGACCAATTTGTGACTACGATTGACTGATTTGTGACTACAATTGACCGATCTGTGATTCTTTAATTTCCGTTATTGTGAAATCAAAATTTAATAATCAAATAACCATTTTATGAAAACAAATTTTTTAATTAATTCAAATAATACCTTTTCGGTTTTAAGTAAACAAAAATTTACGAAAAGGATTTGTTTAGTACCTCTTGTAATTGTTTTGTTATTCTCTATACACACCAATGCACAATACATAGGAGTTGGAAAAGGTAAAGATAGTGAAGGAGTAAAAAGAGTAGTAAAAGATGAAGGCTTTACGAGCGATTTTCACAAAAAACATAATAAAGAAATCGTATTTATGAAAAAACCTACTGAAAGTGATGTGTTTACGGAAGAAGACATCGTAACAACATATACATACGGAGACGACCTTTATTTTAGAACGTTTTTTACGAGATCATTAATTAATGAAATATCAAGATATAAAAAAGCAATAACTCTTTTGTATAACGCCGCTTATTATAGAATGGAAATAACCTTAGATGGTAAGTATAAAAGTGCTCAAACGATTAATGGAAGTCATTTTGAAAAAAAAGGTTTGGAGAAGAGAACAACTTGGTATGGGGTATTTCTTCATGAAGCTAAAGCTGGAGTCAGTTATATAAGAGCTGGTTTTGATAAATTGATAATAAAACATGGTGATAAAATTACGGCTGGATCTCATAAACTTGAATTTAAATTATTTCCATCATACTCATACGGAACATCTTGGGAAGATGGATTAATTACAGAGGAAGAATTGAATGATGAAAAATTAGAACCAATGGCTTCAGGAATGTTGACCATTAACTTTAATAAACCCCTAATCGATCCGAATAATGCTGATGTATGCATGCCAAAAGCTCTAACTTCGGATAAAGAATTAGAAGAAGCAATGATTACAGCCTTTAAAAACAGAGGGTGGGAACAAACCCCTTTAAAAGCTAGAATTTTAGGAGACTATTATGTGGAACGAAATAAACTTTCTGGCATCGTTGAGAGAAAATTAATAAAAGGAGCTGTTGGGTATAAAAGTGACGAAGGGTGGTGTAAATATCAAATCTATTACTTTGCGAAAGAGCATGATGGATCTGATTTTAATGGAAAAATTTATTTATATTCAATAGGAGGTTCATCTGATATTTCATGCGGATGTTTAGAAGGTGAAGATTAAGTAGAATAACTTATACATCCCCCGAAAATTGATTAATATTCTTAGTTAAGCCTTAATATTACTGATGATTTAGAGTGTTTTTTTTGAATTTCAAACAAAATGAATTCCACAAACCCACTATTAACTAATAATCTAATCTTCTTTTAAGGTTTCTTTAAATTAGACTTTCTATTAAAAAAGCACATCGATTAAGATGTGCTTTTCGTAAATCCCAATAATTTTAATTTGGTGACTAACTCAAATAATTAAATGATTGTGGACTGTCCTAAATGTATGTTTGTAAAATTTAAATTGGTTTCTTCTGGGTTGTTTATAAAATCCTCGATAAAATCACCAACTTTAGTGGTGGTTATATGATCGTATTTGGTGTTTAGATCTGGTGTTGTGATATGAAGCTTTAATGACTTATCGACACCATCTCTAATTAAAGCAGCTTCTTCGTGTAATTCGAAATGATCTAACAGCATGGCAGCCGATAAAATGGATGCAATTGGATTTGCGATACCTTTATTAGCAGCTTTCGTATAAGCACCGTGTATAGGCTCGAACATAGCATGTTTGTCACCAATAGATGCCGATGCTAATAAACCTATAGAGCCTACAATAACGCTGGCTTCTTCAGATAGGATATCTCCAAACATATTTTCGGTTAAAATAACATCAAACTGTCTTGGGTTAATAATGAGTTCCATGGCAGCGTTATCTATAAATAGAAAATCTAATTTTACATCGGGATATTGAGGGCCTAATTCTTGAACCACTTTGCGCCACAAGCGCGAACTTGCTAAAACATTAGCTTTGTCTACCAATGTTAATTTGCCCTTTCTGGATTGTGCAGCTTTAAATGCTAAATGTGCAATACGTTCTATTTCGAAACGTGTGTATTCACAGATATCGGACGCTGTATTGCCATCTTCACTTAGCTTTTTTTCTCCAAAATAAATACCACTTGTTAGCTCGCGGTAAATAAGAATATTAGTATCCTTAATTTGCTTTATCTTTAACGATGATTTATTTAATAAATCATCATAAGCTATAACAGGTCTAATGTTAGTATATAGATCTAGTATTTTACGAAGTCCTAAAAGACCTTGTTCTGGTCTTATTTCCGTAATAGGATCTATATCATATTTTGTATTGCCAATAGCTCCAAATAAAATAGCATCTGCTTTTTCACAGATATTTATTGTTTCTTCTGGTAAAGGGTCTCCTGTTTTGTCTATTGCAGAAGCTCCTACAGATCCAGTTTCGAAAGTAAATATATGGTTAAATTCCACAGCAATAGCTTTCAATGCCTTGACAGCTTGAGCTATGACCTCTGGACCTATACCATCGCCTGGTAAAACGGCAATATTTAGTTTCATTTACTTTTATTTAATTTTCTGCTTTCACTTCGACAAACTCAGTGAGAACATAGTAATAATAATATTAATGAATCCCTAGAGTGTGATACCCTTCGGAATTCTTTTTTCAATTAAGCAGAAGTAATTATTTCGTTATATACTTTGCTGCTTTCTATAATCTGATGGATATCACTATCATTAACCTCTTTCTTTTTGTCGGCAAAATTCAAGAAATTTACATAAATTTCATCCAACTGAAGTTTTGTTAATTCGTATCCAACATTTTTTGCTCTATATGCTAAAGCGGCTCTTCCACTTCTTGCAGTTAATACAATAGCAGATTCTGTTACACCAACATCTTTAGGGTCTATAATTTCGTAAGTTTCACGGTTTTTAATAACACCATCTTGATGAATTCCAGAACTGTGTGCAAATGCATTTGCTCCAACAATAGCTTTGTTAGGTTGCGTATAAATACCCATGCTATCTGAAACCAATTGGCTAATACCATAAAGCATTTCAGTTTTTATTCCAGTATCTAAATCTAAGTATGGGTGTTGTTTTAAGATCATAACCACTTCTTCTAAAGCAGTATTCCCAGCGCGTTCCCCAATACCATTAATAGTACATTCAATTTGTCTTGCACCATTAATAACACCTTCAATAGAATTGGCCGTTGCTAAACCTAAATCGTTATGGCAATGGCAAGATAAGATAGCTTTCTCAATACCTTTTACATTCTCTTTTAAGTATTTAATTTTGGCACCATATTCATGTGGTAAACAGTAACCAGTAGTATCTGGAATGTTTAAAACCGTTGCTCCTGCTTTAATAACAGCTTCACAAACTCGTGCTAAATATTCGTTATCGGTTCTACCAGCATCCTCAGCATAAAACTCCACATCTTCAACAAAAGATTTAGAATAACTAACCGCTTTAACAGCACGTTCTATAATAGCTTCATGTGTTGTTTTAAATTTGAATTTTATATGAGAATCAGAAGTGCCAATACCTGTATGTATTCTTGGTTTTTTAGCATATTTTAATGCTTCGGCTGCTACTTTTATATCATTTTCAACAGATCGTGTTAAACCACAAACAGTCGCGTTTTTTACAATTTTAGAAATTGCCTCAACCGATTTAAAATCGCCAGGACTAGATACGGGAAAACCAGCTTCAATAATATCAACTCCTAAATTATCCAACTGTTCTGCAATGATTAATTTTTGCTCAGTGTTTAATTTACAACCTGGGACTTGCTCGCCATCTCGAAGCGTAGTATCAAAAATTTGGACGTTTTTATTCGACATTTATTAAAATATATTTTCTTATTGTATTACGAATTTATATTTTGGTTTCCTAAAAGCGGAGTTAAAGCTTTCATTTTTACGATGTTTAACTTAGGTATTACTTAATTAAAAAGCTGTAAATCAGTATTTTAGTATTGATTTTAAAACTATGACAAGAGAGCAAAAAGATAATTTGTTTGTATTAGTGAAGTCACTATCTAAATCTGAAAAGAGACAGTTTAAACTCTATGTTGGTCGTTTAGGTGTAAATGAGGATTCAAAATTTTTGACCCTTTTTAATATTCTTGATAAACTTTCTGTTTACGATGAAGCTGTTATTCTTAAAAAAGGAATTGTAAAAAAACAACAACTTTCCAATTTAAAAGCACATTTATATAAACAAATTTTAATTAGTTTAAGATTAAATCCATCACATCAAAATGTTAGAATTCAAATTCGCGAGCAATTAGATTTTGCTACCATTTTATATCATAAAGGACTTTACAAACAAAGTTTAAAAATATTAGACAAGGCGAAGAGTTTGGCTATTGCCAATGAAGAGAAAAACATTGCTTATGAGATCGTTGAGCTGGAAAAAATAATAGAATCTCAATATATTACCAGAAGTCTTAATAATAGGGCAGACGAGTTATCTGTACAAGCAAAAAAATTAAGTCAGCAAAATGTCATAGCTAGTAAATTATCTAATCTATCACTTCAGTTATACGGCTTGTTTTTAAAAACAGGCTATATAAAAAACGATAAGGAAAACCAGAGAGTTACTAAATACTTTAATGATAGGTTGCCAAAATACGATATAAACGAATTAGGGTTTAGAGAGAAACTTTGGTTATATAAAGCCTATTTGTGGTATAGTTTTTTAACCTCAGATTTTTTAGCAAGTTATAAATATGCCTCTAAATGGGTGGATTTATTCTATAAAAATAAAGATATGATTATTTTAAATCCTGTCTTCTTTTTAAAAGGAAATCACTATTTACTTGAAGCATTATTTTATTTAAGACAATACGATAAGTTTAAAGAAGCGCTCAATAAATTTGAAGGGGTTACAAAAGAAAAATGGTTCCCTATTGATGATAATGTAGACGGGTTAGCTTTTTTATATATTTATAATAATAAGTTTAATCTGCATTTTATTAATGGAAGTTTTAAAGAAGGCTTGCCTTTAATTGATGAGATATTAGAACGTTTAAAAAACTATAAAGACCGTATAGATGAGCACCATATCATGGTATTTTATTATAAGATAGCAAGTATGTATTTTGGTGCAGGAGAGAATAAAAAATGTATTTACTTTTTAGAAAAGATAATAAGCAATAAATCTTTGCAAATGCGTGAAGATCTATTGTGTTTTTCAAGAATTTTGAATCTTGTGGCGCATTATGAAGCAGGTTTGGATTATAATCTTGATGTTTTAATAAGAAGCACGTATAAGTTTTTAATTAAAATGGAAGATTTATATGAGGTGCAAAAAGAATTCATTAAGTTTTTAAGAGGTTTAGGAGATATTTATCCAAATGAAGTAAAAAGGGAGTTTATCAAACTGCATAAGAAGTTGAAACAATACGAGAACGATCCTTATCAAAGTCGTGCTTTCCTATACTTGGATCTTATTTCGTGGCTGGAATCTAAAATTGAGAACAAACCAATTGACTTGATTATTAGAAATAAGTTTCATGATAAATTAGCCAGAAAATAAATTTTTATAAAATTTCTTGAAAAAAATTAGGATTTTAACTTTTTCTGAACGAATATTTGCATTCACAAAGTTCAATAACTTATTGAAATGTTATCAAGAAAGGCGGAGGGATTAGACCCATTGAAGCCTTAGCAACCCTTTACTAGTAAAGAAGGTGCTAAATTCTACCCCGATCTGGACATGTATCAGATATCACGGATAGATAACCAAACGAAATTACTTTCAGTAATTTTTAAATTTTCTTTTTAACATTTTTCTATATAAGTACGTTATTCATAACGCATTTTGACTTTTGGTTTATTTGATTATTAACTAAAAAATTAGAAAAATGAGCACACAAAAATTAGCAACAAACGCATTACATGCAGGTCACGATCCAGCAACCAATGGAGGTACAAGAGCCGTACCTATTTATCAAACATCATCTTACGTTTTTAACGATTCCGATCATGCAGCAAATCTATTTGCTTTAAAAGAATTAGGGTTTATTTATACCAGACTAAATAACCCAACCAATCAAATTCTTCAAGAGCGTTTAGCAGCTGTAGAAGGTGGTGTTGGAGCTGTTGTGTTTGCTTCTGGTACTGCGGCAATTTCAACAGGTTTATTAACGCTTTTAAAAGCAGGAGATCATATTGTTGCATCCAGTAGTTTATATGGAGGAACCTATAATCTATTAAGTGTTACCTTACCTCGATTAGGTATTACAACAACATTTGTAGATGCTTCTAACCCCAATAATTTTAAGGATGCTGTACAAGATAATACGAAAGCATTTTTTGTAGAATCTTTAGGGAATCCGAAGTTAGATGTTTTAGATCTAGAGGCTATTGCTGTACATTCTAAAGCTGCAGGTGTTCCTTTTATTGTTGACAATACGGTAGCAACACCAGCATTATTGAATCCATTAAAACATGGTGCAAATATTGTGATTCATTCACTCACTAAATACATTGGGGGTCAAGGAACTTCTTTAGGAGGTGCTATTATTGATGGTGGTACTTTCGATTGGGCCAATGGAAATTTTCCTGAATTTACAGAACCATCAGCAGGATATCATGGTTTAGTTTATCACGAAGCTTTAGGCGCTGCATCGTATACTTTTAAATTGATTTTAGAAGGATTGAGAGATTTTGGAGGTGCTTTAAGCCCGTTCAATGCCTTTCAGATTATTCAAGGTTTAGAGACCCTAACAGTGAGAATAAAACAACATAGCGAGAACGCTTTAGAGCTGGCAAAATGGTTAGAAGAACAAGATGAGGTTGCCTGGGTGAACTATCCAGGTTTAGAAAGTAGTAAATACAAAGCTTTAGCCGATAAATATTTGCCTAAAGGACAAAGTGGTATCGTTACTTTTGGAGCAAAAGGCGGATATGATGCTGCAAAAACGATAGCAGATAAAACAAAACTATTTTCATTATTAGCAAATATCGGAGATACAAAATCACTAATCATTCACCCAGCAAGTACAACCCATCAGCAATTAAGTGATGAAGAACAAGTATCTGCAGGAGCCACTAAAGATTTAATTAGATTGTCTGTTGGGATAGAAGATATAGAAGATTTAAAAGCCGACTTAAAAGCTGCTTTTAGTGAAATTTAAGTTCTAAATAATTACTAATGAAAGACGCATTGTCACATATTATAATTCCAAAATATACTACCGAAAGTAATGTTTTGGTCTCAGAAATTAAACTGAGTTACCAGCTTTTTGGTAAAACTTTGGGTACAGCACCTATCGTTTTGGTGAATCATGCCTTAACAGGTAATAGTAATGTTGCGGGTGATGATGGGTGGTGGAAAGATCTGGTTGGTATCGATAAAGTAATAGATACTAATTTATATACTGTTTTAGCATTTAATATCCCTGGAAATGGTTTTGATGGTTTTGTAATTGATAACTATAAAGATTTTGTTGCCAGAGATGTTGCCAAGCTGTTTCTAGCGGGGCTTAAAGCATTAAAGACCGATAGACTTTTTGCTATTATAGGAGGCTCTTTAGGCGGAGGTATTGCTTGGGAAATGGCTGTTATAGAGCCTGATGTTACAACCCATTTAATAGTTGTAGCAACGGATTGGAAATCGACAGATTGGCTAATTGCTAATTGCCAAATACAAGAACAGTTTCTGTTAAACTCAAAAGAACCCGTGCATGATGCCAGAATGCATGCTATGCTGTGTTACCGTACTCCAGAATCATTCAAAGAACGTTTTCATCGTTCTAAAAATGAAGATCTAGAGATTTTTAATGTAGAAAGTTGGTTGCTACATCATGGTAAAAAATTGCAAGAAAGGTTTCAGTTGTCGGCTTATAAGTTGATGAATCAATTATTAAAAACAATTGATGTTACTAAAAATAGAGCAGACGATTTTAATATTTTAGAACGTATTGATGCTAATATTCATATTGTGGGGGTAGATTCCGATCTCTTTTTTACAGCAGAAGAAAACAGGCAAACCCATAAACAATTAGCGTTAACACATCCCAATGTAACCTACAATGAAATACATTCAGTACATGGGCATGATGCCTTTTTAATGGAATACGAACAATTAGAAAAAATTATAGAAGGCATTTTTGTGCCAGATTCTAAAAAAAGAAAAATGAAAGTATTAAAATTTGGAGGAAAGTCGTTAGCCAATGGTGATGGCTTAAATAAAGTGCTTTCCATTATTGAAAATAAGGTTAATAATGGAGAACGCATTACCGTAGTAGTTTCTGCAAGAGGAAACGCTACAGATGAGCTAGAAGACATTTTAAGTAAAGCTCTAAAAGGGGAGCCGTTTCAAGACGCATTAGAAGCTTTTAAAACATATCAAAAAGCACCATTAAATACCATAGATTTTTCTGAGCAGTTTTCAATTCTCGGGAAACTTTTTGAAGGTGTTAGTTTGTTACGAGATTGTAGCCAAAAAACGAAAGATGGCATTTTAGCACAAGGGGAATTATTGTCTAATAAATTGGTTGCAGAATTACTTAACCAACGTGGTATTAAAGCAAAAGCTACCGATGCGAGAACATTAATTAAAACAGATGATGCCTTTGGGAATGCACAGCCTATTTCGCAATTAACTAAAGATAATGTTAGAAATTATTTTAAACAAAATAATGGCGACACCGTTAATATTGTTACAGGGTTTATAGCTTCAAATGAAAAAAATGAGACAACTACTTTAGGTAGAAATGGAAGTAATTATACAGCCGCTTTATTAGCCAATTATTTGGATGCAGATGAGTTGCAAAATTATACCCACGTAAATGGAATCTATACAGCCAATCCTGATCTGGTTGCAGATGCACAAAAAATTAGAGAATTATCGTTTGGTGAAGCCAATGAGCTAGCTAATTTTGGAGCCACTGTTTTACATGCCAAAACCATTATTCCTTTAGTCGAAAAGAATATCAATCTGCGTATTTTAAACACCTTTAATTCTGATGATGAAGGGACACTTATCACAGCAAAACGTAGTTCTAAAGAAGTAACATCCTTATCGGTTTTAGATGATGTTGCCTTATTGAATTTAGAAGGACGTGGTTTGCTAGGTAAGGTTGGAGTAGATGCCAGAATTTTTAAGGCATTAAGTATTCATAATATTAATGTGAGTATTATTTCCCAAGGATCTTCAGAAAGAGGTATTGGATTGATTATAAATGCAGAAGAAGCTACACAAGCAGTTATTGCATTAGAGCGTGAATTTGAAAATGATTTTTATTCGCAAGATGTTAATAAAATTGAAGTAGTTGATGATGTTTCTGTAATTTCAATCATTGGAATTGAATTAAGTTCGTTCCATAAACCATTTAATGCATTGATAAAAAACCAGATCACGCCTTTACTGTTTAATAATACAGTTACAGGTAGAAATGTGAGTTTGGTAGTTAGAAAGAATCAATTGCACAAAGCCATGAATGTGATCCATGGTGAGGTTTTCGGAATTTCAAAAAAGATAAACATTGCCATTTTTGGACACGGTTTAGTTGGAGGTGCTTTAATAAACCAGATCTTAAAGTCTAAAGATGATATTGAAAAAAGAAAAGGCATTAACCTAAATGTATTTGCAATTGCTAATTCCAGAAAACTCCTTTTAAGTAAAAATGGTGTTGAAAATAATTGGGAAGAAGCTATAGAGACGACGTCGCAAGAAAGTTCTATTCAAGATATTATTGATTTTGCAAAGGTGCATCATTTAGAAAATTTAATAGCGGTAGATAATACAGCAAGTTCAAATTTTTACACGAATTATATACCGTTGGTTGAAGCTGGTTTCGATTTAGTATCATCAAACAAAATAGCCAATACAATTTCACATGAGTTTTATACAGAGTTGCGTTCACAATTACACGAACATAACAAACAATATTTGTATGAGACTACGGTTGGTGCAGGTTTACCATTAATAGATACGATCAAGCTATTACATGAATCTGGAGAAAATATTACGAGAATACGAGGTGTTTTTTCAGGAACATTGAGTTATTTGTTTAATAATTTTTCAGTTGAAGATAAACCGTTTAGTGAGATCATTCAGGAAACTATTGATAAAGGTTTTACAGAACCAGACCCAAGAGAAGATTTTTCTGGAAATGATGTTGCTAGAAAACTATTGATTTTAGCTAGAGAATTAGATCTGCAAAATGAATTTGAAGATGTAGCGGTTCAGAATTTAATTCCAGAAGCTTATCAGAATATTTCAGTTCAAGAATTTTTAAGTCAGTTGGATGTTTTAGATGATGAATTTCAAAAGATAAAAGATGAGCAAAAAGAAGGCCATGTATTAAGATATATTGGTGATTTATCAGGAGATTTATCTCAAGATAAGGGGAACCTTGATGTGAAATTGGTCTCAATTCCAGAAGATAGTACTTTGGGACATATAAAAGGATCGGATGCTATTTTTGAGATTTTCACAGAATCTTATGGAGAACAACCCATCGTTATTCAAGGAGCAGGAGCAGGAGCAGAAGTAACAGCAAGAGGTGTTTTTGGAGATATTTTGAGGCTGTCTAAACATATAAATTAATTGTCAGGTTGAGCGCAATCGAGACCTAAAGAAGATAAAAATGAGCAAAGAGAAAAAGAAGTTTGAAACAGAAGCCATTCGTACACAATTAGAGCGTACCGAATTTTTAGAACATACAAGTCCGTTATATTTAACATCAAGTTTTGTTTTTGAAGACGCAGAAGATATGCGAGCATCTTTTACAGAGGAAAAAGACCGCAATATTTACAGCCGATTCACAAACCCAAATACCACTGAGTTTGTAGACAAAGTTTGTAAAATGGAAGGTGCAGAAAGTGGGTATGCATTTGCAACGGGAATGGCTGCTATTTATGCCACTTTTGCAGCACTCTTAGAGAGTGGCGACCATATAGTGTCTGCACGGTCGGTATTTGGTTCAACACATACCTTGTTTACCAAGTATTTCCCAAAATGGCATATAGAAACAACATATTTCGATATCAATAAACCAGAAACTATTGAAAGTTGCATCACGCCAAAAACAAAAATTCTATATGCAGAGTCACCAACAAACCCTGCGACCGATATTATTGATTTAGAGCTGTTAGGCGATATTGCTAAAAAGCACAATCTGATTTTAATTATTGACAACTGTTTTGCAACACCTTATTTGCAACAGCCTATAAAATATGGCGCGCATTTGGTGGTACATTCGGCAACAAAGTTAATGGATGGTCAGGGACGTGTGCTAGGGGGGGTAACTGTTGGTTGTGCCGATTTAATTAGAGAAATCTATTTATTTGCTAGAAATACAGGCCCAGCATTATCACCTTTTAATGCATGGACTTTATCTAAAAGTTTAGAAACCCTTTCGGTAAGAGTCGATAAACATTGTGAAAATGCCTTAAAAGTAGCCGAATTTTTAGAAACCCACGGACAAGTTAATTGGGTGAGATATCCATTTTTAAAATCACATCCGCAATATGAGGTGGCTAAAAAACAGATGAAACTAGGTGGTAATATTGTAGCTTTTGAAGTTAAAGGAGGCATTGAAGGAGGACGTCAATTTTTAAATGCTATAAAAATGTGTTCATTGTCTGCTAATTTAGGAGATACAAGAACGATTGTAACACACCCAGCATCAACAACACACAGTAAATTGGCTGAAGCAGATAGACTGGAAGTGAGTATTACAGATGGTTTGGTAAGGGTTTCTGTCGGTTTAGAGCATGTTGATGATATTATTGGAGATTTAGAGCAGGCTTTGGGTTAATTGTTTTTAGTCTTAGAAATTATAAAGAGGTCTAAAAATGACACTTTTTAGAACTCTTTTTCTATACCTTAAAATTGAATTTTTACGTCACATTCAGGTTTAAAAACACCTGTTAAATGGCTTCCTCTTTTCTCCAAAATATTGTTGATTGAGTTCGTTTTGTGTTCATATTTTCATGAAGTAAACGCATTCAATAATAATCACAAAAAAAGGCCATCTCAAAAGATAGCCTTTTATAATTATTATGAGCCTTTTTATTGTTTGATAAACCTTTTGGTAGTTGCTAACCTTTTAGAAACAAACCTTACAAAATACATACCTGACATAAATTGAGATACATCAATAGAATGAGAACCTTTACTAGGTTTTACCTTTTTAATGATCGCTCCCGTAGATGTAAATATTGTAATTTCATCAAAACCATTCTCCAAAATATCAATAGTTAACCTTGAATTTGCAGGGTTAGGATACATGTTAATATTTTTGTTTGAGGTTTCTGTGAATGTCTTCAATGCTTTAGCATTAGTATTAACTGAGTTTCCAATTCCAAGGTTAATTGTATAGTCCTCCACTTCACCATAAGTGAACGTTTCACAAGAAGTCGGAATTCCATTATACTTCAATGAAACTCTCATTCTAACCGAAGTTCCAGAAGTTCCATTAGGAACTGTAAAAGTCCCGCTATTGGAAGTATCAGTTGAAGGGGATTTAGACCAAACTAATTCACCTGTATCATCAAAACTTCCATTATTATTGTAGTCGATCCAAACGGCATAAGCTTCAGGGTATGTAGTTCCTGTCCAAGTCGGAACAACCGTTACAGTATATGTATCACCTTCGTTTAGATTTGTAGAAATTGAAGTGAAATCTGAATAAAATTGCCCACCTGAATTATTGTTAATAGTATTTAACTGAACATTGCCAATAAATTCGTCGTCTATATTTGTACTTGCAGAGCTACAATAATTAATATTATTAGCAATTGTAGTAAACGAAACAGTGTCATTTCCTGAAACATTCCCCGCAGCATCTTGAGCAGTCACAGAAGCAACATATGGAGTTGAAGGGGAAAGTCCTGTAACATTAAAGCTAGTAGTTGTAGAAGTACCAACAAGAGTACCGCCTATAGAGATATTATAGAGAACTACACCTACATTATCTGTGGATGCGATCCAGCTAAGTGTTGCTCCACTAGCTGTAATATTGCTAGCAGACATATTTGTTGGGTCTGTTGGCGCTTCAGTATCAGGAGTGCCAGTTCCAAGGTTAATTGTATAGTCCTCCACTTCACCATAAGTGAACGTTTCACAAGAAGTCGGAATTCCATTATACTTCAATGAAACTCTCATTCTAACCGAAGTTCCAGAAGTTCCATTAGGAACTGTAAAAGAACCACTATTAGAAGTATCAGTTGAAGGGGCTTTAGACCAAACTAGTTCACCTGTATCATCAAAACTTCCATTATTATTGTAGTCGATCCAAACAGCATAAGCTTCAGAGTATGTGCTTCCTGGCCAAGTCGGAACAACCGTGACAGTATACGTTTCACCTTCGTTTAGATTTGTAGAAATTGAAGTGAAATCTGAATAAAATTGCCCACCTGAATTATTGTTAATAGTATTTAACTGAACATTGCCAATAAATTCGTCGTTTATATTTGTACTCGCAGAGCTACAATAATTAACATTGCCAGCGATTGTAGTAAACGAAACAGTGTCATTTCCTGAAACATTCCCCGCAGCATCTTGAGCAGTCACAGAAGCAACATATGAAGTTGAAGGAGAAAGTCCTGTAACATTAAAACTAGTAGTTGTAGAAGTGCCAACAACAGTACCGTCTATAGAGATATTATATAGTACTACGCCTACATTATCTGTGGATGCAATCCAGCTAAGTGTTGCTCCACTAGCTGTAATATTGCTAGCAGCCATATTTGTTGGGTCTGTTGGTGCTTCAGTATCAGGAATACCAGCTTCAATTTGAAATTTTCCAACAACACCTTTTCTACTACCATTAACATACTCGGTAATATACCAAAACGAAGAATCATCCGACGGATCTACATCAATCTTGCTATAATCCCCATATCGATAACTAGGAATATTTCCATTTCCATTTGCGATAAGCTCTTCTGCACTTGTCATGGTTCCTAATGGGTCAGAACTCAATCTGCCTGTAAAATAAGAACTAACTCTAACTGTTGTTGGGGTTGTAGGTCCAGACATAGATGTATATCCCATTCCTATATTGCCCTGTCCATCCATTGCCAGACTTGCTGTCCAGGCATGTCTGCCATCTGGTGCGGTATAGGTACCTTCTTGATATAAAGACCAAGGTTGATTATCACCACTTTGCCTAAACTCGTACCAACGTATTCCTGCCAGTTCACCAGAACTAGCATCTGTGTCAACTACAAAATTAAATAGCGCTGAATTATGAGTTGCAAATTTTCTAAATTGAGCTTGATTCATAATCGTTGCTTGTAATGCATCAATAGTAGCACCTCCTCCAGGTTGGCTTAAATTAGAAAAACTTCCATTATCAAAAACACTAATAAAAGGTGTTGTATTGATTTCCTGAGAGTTTGAAACCGTTGAACTTCCTGGATTATTCCAATCTAGATCAGCAGTCCAAACTTTAATATGATCCTGAGAAACCCCGCTCCAAGCATCGTCCTGAAGATAGATTATAGTAGCGCCTCCAGGAGCAGGTAAATTAGCATCGGTAACATTTAATACTTGCGGACTATAAAATCCACTGGTTACAATCCCTGGAAGGTTAAATCCAATAATTTGAGCTCCAGAACCTCCTGTTAACATGACATCTCTTTCTAATGCCCATAGTTTATTAGAACTTGAGCTATTATCAGTAATATAATATCCATCACTCCAGATAGATAATTTTTGATAATCTTGTATCGCTGAAATATTATATACATACCATCCTGCTGTTAATGGGTTAGGCCCATCTGAAACTGCTATTTGAGCTCCAGATCCAAGAAAAGAAAGCACCCATCTGTCTGCTGCGTTATCATAGGATACCGTAAGATCGCAACATCCACCCGAAGGGAAAATAGCTGGATTTGGAGACGTTTCACCTAACAATTGATTCCCAGATTTATCATAAACCATAAACCCTGTATTAAAAACTACCATCACGTGATTAGGCCCTACAGCCATGGAAGGATCTGTAGGTTGAGAATTTGATGAGTAGGTGTCAAAAACAAGACTGGCAGGAGCTCTTTGTGTACTTTGTTCCTCTTCATGCTTATTTATTAAATAATAATCATTTGTCGTTTGAGGGTCTTTACCTGAAATAATTTGATTTCCTAATGATCTTTTATCTTTTGCCTCCTTAAATGAATTGTCTGGGGAAGTGAGATCATGGGGTCTTGATAACATGGAAGAAACATGCTCTACAGATGATATCTTTCCATGATAAAAAGCTTTGTTTTGATTTTCTTGTGCGTACGCCATAAAGGAAAAGACGAACAATAAAGGTAATAATAGGTACTTGTGTTTCATTTTTGGTTGTTTTAAGTTTTTTTAATTAGACGGCAAGGCATATTTATAATACGAACTAACCTTTCTCTTACCTATTTCTTTTAAGAAATGGTATTCGGCTCACATAGTGTTAGTTAGTATATGTGTCTTTTGCATAATCAACCTTTTTTGGATCATTTTCTTTTCGATGATCATGATTGATTAATCTCCTTTAAAATTAAACCCAATTTCGTTTTTGTCTCTTAACTAGTAGAACGGCTATAATATTTTATTATAAGCCTGGTTAACCTAAGTTTGATTAGTGGTTTAGGTATAATTTAGCAGTAAAAAAATAGATTTCTTAGTGAATTAAAAACACTAATAATCTATAGTTTAAAGTTACGGAAATATTTTGTATTACTTAACTGAGAATATGATAAAAATAGTAATAGATTATTGCTATATTGATTTTCAATATTTAATAAAGTATTAACAATAAATGAGAGCCCATATTTAAAATATCTTTGGCTTTTCTTCGCTGTCTTTTTAACTATTTCCATTTCAATATTTTTTCAAATATGTATGTATCAATATTTGTGTCCAAACGGTAGCCTTGGGGCGGGCTTGCCTGTAAGCAAAGGCTGGGATAGTCAGTTTTAAGAATTTTTTATTGTCAAACTCACTGGATCACATAATGAACCGCTAAAAAAGGCATATACGAAAAATAGTAGTTAGTTGTTTAGCGCCTTACAAAAGATTGTACCTATTTGTAAGTTCTGCCAAATCTGAGCTTTAGCATTTAACAAGAAGAGAAAGATAAATAACAAGCGCAATTTGGCTTTACGGTAAACCGAGTTTTTGTACTTTTAGGGTAATTATAAACTGTCAGGCTGTATAAATAAATGAATACAATAATAGAAACAGAAAGATTAATTCTAAGGGAATTCACAATGAATGATTTTGAAGCAGTATATGAATTCAATTCTAATACCGAACTTCATAAATATACTGGTGATGAGATAATAAAATCATTAGACCATGCAAAAGAAATCATTAAAGATATTTGGATTCAAGACTATAAAAAATATGGCTATGGAAGATGGGCTACAATTTACAAACCTGAAAATAAAATTATTGGCTTTGCTGGACTTAAATATTTGCCTGAAATAAATGAAACCGACATTGGATTTAGATTTTTACCTGAATATTGGGGGAAAGGGATTGCTTCTGAAATTACCGAGGAAATTATAAGATTTGGATTTGAAAATTTAAGGCTGGACAAAATTATTGGAATCGCTATGCCAGAAAATGTCGGATCCTGGAAAGTTCTTGAAAAGAATGGTTTAACCTTATATAAGGTGGGCGAATATGATGGAGATGGGAAAGATTATAAATGGTATAAAATAAAGAAGTAAGAACTACTTAAACGTCATCAAAAAAATAACTAAAACCTTAATATTAATTGAAAGATTAAAATTAAGATTGATTGGCTTATCAGATTTAGATGCCATATATAGAAAAGTTAAAAAAATATTTGTTGTTTCTAACCTATTGTTTAGATTTGTATTGAATTGAGAAATTCATGGCTAGAAAAAAACAATATATAGAAGAAGAGGTTATTGATAAAGCAATGCAATTGTTTTGGAGAAATGGCTATGAAAACACATCAATGCAAATGCTTGAAAAAAAAATGAACATCAATAAATTTTCAATATATTCTAGTTTTGGGAGCAAACATGGTGTTTTTTTAAAAAGCTTACAATGTTACAAAAGAAAAGTAAGCGCCATGTTTGAAAAATTCAAAAATGCTACTAATGGTGTTGAAGATATTAAAGCGTTTTTCTACGATTCTGTTGATATTTGCTATCAAGACGGGAATCAAAAAGGCTGCTTATTAACCAGTACCTACCATGAATTTTCACAAAGTGAGGACAAATTAGTGAAAAATGAAATGGAGGCATTTATGGAAAACTTAAAAAGCCTATTTGTTAACAAATTAAGGATGGATGTCACCAAGGATGAAGAGACAATAGAGAAACAAGCAAATTTTTTATTACTAGCAAAGCATGGTTTGGCTACAGCTACAAGAGTTAACAGTCAAAGAGAAATTCAAGACTATATTGAAATGACATTTAATAATATCTAATATTTTTTATTCAATATCTAAACGTTTGTTTAGTTATTTTGATATGAATTATAACAACATTAAAAATTCAAACTATTGAAAGTACCTTTAAATTAATATATTATAAAAACAACAACATGAAGTTCAGTTTATCAGTAATCACAATCTTAAGTATCCTTTTTTTTTCTTGTAATAGCAAAAATAAAACAGAGTCTCAACAAGAGACGCATCAGACTTTTAAAAACAAGGGACATGAGTTAATTTATAAAATGGTGGAAAAAGTGGGTAACTACAATTCACTTAGGAAAAAAAAGGATGTAATTTATACGTATAAGTATCAAACTCCTGATGGTAAAAGTGATGTTTCAACAGAAAAATACATATTTAACGGAGAATTGTCTTACGGTTCTTACAAGCAACATCAACGTACTTTTCCTGATTTAGAAGGAGAAATAGAGCAAGGTTATGATGGCAGTGAGTATTGGCTTAAGCATAATCAAAAAGTCTTAAATGATACAACCCGATTAAAAAGAGTCGCTTTTAACAGGCCAACAAACTTTTATTGGTTTACAATGTTCCAAAAATTATTGGATACAGGACTGAACTACGAATATATTGGAGAAAAAACATTAAATGAAATAGCATATGATATCGTTAAAGTCACCTTTAATTCAAATGAGGGAAAACTAACAGACATTTATCAACTTTATTTAAACAAGAATACACTACTGGTTGATCAATTTCTTTTTACCGTAGCTGATTTTGGAATTATGGAAACACCGAACTTGATGACAGTCCAATATGAAGAAATAGATGGCATGTTGATTCCAACAAAACGACGTTATAAAAAATCGAATTGGAATGCAGAAGTAAGCGATAAGCCTTGGATAGAGGTAACTTGGTCTAATATTCGATTTAATAATGATTTGAATATGACCGATTTTAAAAAATAAATAAAAGCTGGCAGAACAAAGATGTGTAAAAGCAATAGCGGTTTGGGTTACAACCCAAGCCGCTATTGCTTTTATGTTTAATATAGCTATCTGGAAAGTAAGTGAATTTAATTCATTGCTGCTCTCATACTAACCGTTAGACTGTGCGAAAACCTATTTTGAAATAAAAAAATCTTGAACTAAGAAAAGTAGTATTAAATCTCAACCAAATTCATTTTGAAACATTTGCTCATAGCCCCAATTATATCTAAAACGACAGTTCGTAGGAGGATAGGTAGCCGTATTTAATAAATGTTTTAGGTTGTTGATATTCTTTATAAATATCATTAACAATATTAGTGAGAGCTAAATTTACAAATATAGCAAACACACCCATGAATGCCGCTAGTAACACTGATAGAGACAGATTATTATGAGAAATACTTAGTTTAAAAAAACAAAAAAAAAGAGTTGATTTAGTAATTTTTTCTATATTTGCTATACTTTTATATACCACAAGCACACTTTTAAAAAATCACATTTCTACTATTAGCTTTTTGTGTATTTGTTAAATACAATATTATAAAGTTATAATATTTATAAATTTAGTTATTTAACAAATATTTTTAGACCAACAACAGCTGTATGAAGCTAAACGTCATAAAAACTAAATAGTGTTATGTTTAAAAAAACCACAGGAGTTATTAATATAAATGACAATAGCAATTTTAATATTACCATAAGGCATCATGTCATATTTTGGGTAGTCTATTTTCTGTTTACAACATTTAGATGGGGAAGTTACTTTAATGACTATGAGTATGCTTTTAAAACCACTCTTTTAGGTTTTTCTATTCATATGACATTATGTTATTTTAACTTATATTACTTAATGCCTAAGTTTATTTATACCCGTAAATACTTTGTGTATGGTATTGTTCTAAGTGCTTCTTTGTTTTTTATGCTTATTATAAAATTTAATTTAACCTACTTTTTGGTTAGTAATAATGTATGGCCAGAAGGACCAGAAGTAACCTCAACACTTACTTTAAATTATGCTATTGAAATGATGATGGGGGAACTGTATGTTATAACATTTGTAACAGCAATAAAAGTAACATTTGATTGGATTAGAGAGCATAAAAGGCTTATAGATATGGAAAAGCTGCAGTTGGAAACAGAGTTGCGATTATTAAGAACTCAAATTTCCCCACATTTTTTCTTTAATACCTTAAATAATATTTATTCTTTAACTATTGAGAAATCTGATAAAGCTCCAAGGATAATTCTTAAATTATCAGAATTGATGAGGTACCTTTTGTACGAAACAAAACAAAAAAGGCAAAGCCTAACAAAAGAGATCATCTGCTTACAAAATTATCTGGATTTAGAGCGTATACGATATGGTGACCAATTAAAGATAAATATAGATATTTCTGGAGACATAGAAGATAAAGAAATTGCCCCGATGTTATTACTATCTTTTATAGAAAACTCTTTTAAACACGGGGCAAATAAAAACATTGGGGAGGTAAAAATTAATATTGATTTTAATGTTATTGGAGATTTTCTTCACTTTAGAGTTTCTAACCCAATCGCAGCATTGAGAGATAATAATGCCATAAAAGAGACCCATGGCGGCATTGGTATAGATAATGTAAAAAAGAGATTGGAATTAGGTTATAAAGAAGGTGAATATTATCTTGATATCAATAGCGATGATGAAGAATATATTGTGACTCTTAAAATAAAAGTAGTATGAGTTTGAAATGTGTTATAGTAGATGATGAGCCATTGGCAATTAATGTTATTAAAAGTTATATAGAGCAAACGAAAGGGTTGAAGCTGTTTCGTTCTTTTAGTAATGCAGTAGAAAGTATTGATTATATAAGAAACAATACTGTGGACTTACTTTTTTTAGATATTAATATGCCTTTATTAGATGGTTTAAATCTTTTAAAGAGTTTAGATAAAAAACCTATTACTATTATAACTACTGCTCATGAAGAATTTGCAGTGGAGAGTTATGAATTAGAAGTTTTGGATTATTTAGTTAAGCCCATTCCTTTTCATAGGTTTATTATGGCAATAAACAAAGCATTTAAAGCACATAGCCAGACCAAGGATATTATTATGCCTAATGAGAGAGCTTTTATCTTTGTTAAAGTCGATAAAAAGAAAATGGCAAAAGTTTATTTGGATGAGATCTTATCTATAGAAAGTTTAAAAGATTATATAAAAATAAATACGCATACAAATAGGTATATTGTACATCAAACCTTAGGGAGTTTTACGGATGAATTACCATCTGATAGATTTATAAGGATACATCGTTCTTATACAATTCCAATTGAAAAAGTGGAAACTGTTGAAGGTAATAGCGTTGAGATAGCTGGTATAAGATATACCATAGGTAGGAGTTATTTAAATGAAGTAAAAAGCATTATCCTAAAGAATAATGCTTCAAATGAATAATTAATAGAATTAAGTTGAAATAATAAAAAAATTCTTGAAACTGACTATCCCTGTCTTTGTCAGCAAACAGGTTCGAACCAAGGGTCTGAGAATTTTTAGATTAAAAGTTATTGACCAATTACAATTCAAAAAATACTAATAAAAATAAGGCCTATTTTTTATCAAAAGTTTAGATTAGTAAGAGGTCTCTTAGTTAATGTTGAATCCATAGGTTTTGCCTAACATTTGGTACATGCTTTAAATTAAGTATATTAGCACATGCTATCTAAAAAAACGAAGTACGGATTAAAAGCGCTTACTTACATCGCTAAAAGCGAAGGAGATGCCCCTGTTCAAATAAGTGAGATATCAAAAAACGAAAATATTCCACAAAAATTTTTAGAGAGCATTATGTTAACTCTTAGGAAGTCGGGTTTCTTAGGCTCAAAAAAGGGAAAACATGGTGGTTACTATCTTATAAAAGAACCGTCCCAAATTAAAATGTCAGATGTTATGCGTATTTTAGAGGGGCCTATTGCCATGGTGCCTTGCGTGAGTCTAAACTTTTATGAGAAATGTGATGACTGTCCAGATGAGCATGAGTGTAGTGTTCATAAACTTATGATTCAAGTGCGCGATAATACTTTAAAAGTATTAAGAAATAATACCTTAGAAGATCTATCTTCCTCTCCAACAGTGAAAACTTCATAAAATAAAACAGTATTTTCTTTTTTTCAGCTGGGCTAACTCCATTTTTTTTGGCTTAATATTAATAGTTAAAACATATAAAAATTAAAAAAGTGCACATGAATAAAATTCACATACACTTTTCGTTTTTTAAAAAAGACTACTAGTTTTTAATAAATTTTTGGGTTTTTACGGTTTGTGTATTGGTGTTTATTATTTGTAAGAGGTAAAGCCCTTTAGCTAAGTTGTCAAGGTTATCTAAAGAAGCATTAGAATTTATCGTTTTTTCTCTAATGGTCTTACCAACTAAGTCAACTAGTTTTAAAATAATAGTATCATTCGTATCTGTGGTTATATTAATCGTATTAGAAAAAGGATTCGGATATGTTTTAAATTCTAATACAGCTGGGCTGTTAGAAACGATTTTTTTTGTATCTGTTTTAGCAGTACTTGTACCTGCACAAATAATTTCAAAGTCGGCAATCGCTACCCATGTACCTGTATAGCTATTAGCTCCTGTAATAGTAAGTTTTACATAACGTACTTCTTGTGTAGAAAAAGTTTTATTAATAGGGCTAGAGCTCGTGTTGTTGCTAGCATCCACTAAAGTAGAAAAACCAGAACTAGCAGAAGTTGTAGAGCCTTCTACAGTAAATTGATAATCTCTGTCATTATAGGTTGCTAAGTTAATTTCATTCACATTATAATTGTCGCCTAAATCAATTACGGCGTATTGAGGAAACCCAGAAGCAGACCATCTATTGGTGTCATTCCCATCAATAATATTTAAAACTGTGTTGGTAGTATTTTCTTGTGTACTAAAATCGACGATTGTCGCATTTAAAGATAAGTTTGTTCCAGCAGTACAAGGTGGTGGTGTAGTATTAGTGCTTGAAGTAATATCTAACCAGTTAATATTCCAACCTGATCCTGTAGCTAGTAATTTTAATGTTTGGTTTCCTTCTGTAAGATTCACATCAACAGAAACTGTTTCCCAAGCAAACCAACCGCCAGTAGCTGGACTAGACATACTACCTATTAGAGACATTCCTTGATATATATCGAATTCGACACCTTGACTTATAGAAGCAATTCTAAAGTCAATAGAATATGTTCCAGAACTAGGAACATTAATATTGTAGATTAAGTAATCGCCACTATCTATCCATCCAATAGAAGTGCCATTATCTGTATCATGTGAAGCTTCACTTTGAGTTCCAGATTGAGAAATGAAACTTTCAGCTTCAATTAAAGAAGGTATAGAAGTGTAATTAGTTTCGTTGTTAACATTTGAAAAACCACCAATAGTAATTCTTACGTTACTAGGAACGGTAGATTGAATGGTTGAAGAAAAATCAAATACATCATCATAAGCAAAAGCATAAGTTTCACCTTCAAAACTAATATCTGTAGAGTGCCAAAATTTCACATATTCATTAAATGGATCATTCGTGAAAAATTCATCTTCATTTGACCATTCGATTATTTCACCATTATCTGCATTAATATCAATAACACCGCGATTAAAAGCAGCACTGAAATGTTTTTGTATATTTTTATCAGCATGAATATCAGGAGTAGAAGAAACATCTTCTGCTAATACACCTTTTGCTTCGAGTATTTCTGGAGTAGTTGGTTTATCACTAATCATACCTACAACGCCATTGGCGTTTGTAAAAATAAATTCGTTATCACTATTTACGCTTCCGATCCAAAAACCAGCTTCACCGATACTTAAATTTAAGTCTTCATTTCTGTACTTAGCCCATACTGCATCTACATACGTTCCAAAATAATCACTATATGCACCACCTTCTTGAAATTCACTGGTTTTAGAAGGTGCTTCAATAATGCCTAAATCTGTATTTAAACAAGCTAAAAACGCATCAGGAACTCTAGCTGTCCATTCATCTAAAATTTCTTGATGTGTTTTTAATTCTCCAACTTTTTTATAGAAACCATCTTCTCCCCAAACTTCTAAGCCCATAGGATATTGATAGGCATCTACTCGAGTCGTATTAGTCCAAAGTCCGTTGTCTCCGTAGGTAAGTTCAATCATTTCGTATCTTATGTTCTGGTTAGGATCCGAGTCATTAGATATTGCAGGAGCAGAATAACCTCCATTTCCGCCAAAAAAATAAAGATATAATTGTTCTTCAAAAGCTATAAAAATACGTACCGCATAAATTTGTGGTATTTGTATGGTTTTGTTAGGAATATCAGATAGTTTTGTAAAGCAATCGGCATACTTAGCATTGTTTCCAGGACCATTGTTTCCATTATAAGATGGTCCGTCAATAGTATTATCTGTAACCAACATTGGATTTATGGTACTGGTAGATAAATCCATCCATACATCCTCTCCATCATTAATTTTACCAACTAAGCCTACATAGATTTCACTATCTTCATAGGTTGAAGAATTTACAATTTCATAAGGTAATGGAAATGTTTGTGCATTTAATTTAGTTATACTTATAAGAATAAAAGAGGATATAAGTATAAACTGTATTGTTTTGTGTAGGTGTTTTGTGTTAATTTTTTTCATAATCTTGTAAGTAGGGTTTGAGGCAGCAATATTTAGTTTATTGCTAAGGTTTTTAATTTATTTTTATAATGTTCAAATTTTTTTAAATCGGCTCGTTAATCTGACTAACCAGATTGGTTTACCAATTAAAAAAGAGCCCAAAGGTAAATAAAAATCTTGAATAAAAAAGACCATTTTTAAAGTTAATAAGTTAGTTTTTCCATTATTGTTTTTTTTAAAATTGGTAGTATGTAAAAAACAAAAAGTGCATGTGGATTTTTTAATCACATGCACTTTCTGTTTAAACCTGAGTTCGACGTAAGGATCGTAGATAAAAGTCAATAAATATGCTAGATTCAACTTATAATTATCATAGACTAGCTAGCTTATGATAATTTAAGGAAGAAGATGGTATATTTATTGATTTTTAGCTTGAAACTAATAGATTTGAATATGTTTCAGATATCTAAAACTCACTTTGTTAATATAAACATTTGATAAACAGTTTTTTGTGAAAACAGCCTCATTTTCCTTACGTCGAACTCAGGTTTTAAAGAAAAAGTAATTACTTTTTAATAAGTTTTTGGACTTTTATGGTTTGTGTATTAGTGTTTATTATTTGTAAGAAGTAAAGCCCTTTAGCTAAGTTGTCAAGGTTATCTAAAGAAGCATTAGAATTTATCGTTTTTTCTTTAATGGTCTTACCAACTAAGTCAACTAGTTTTAAAATAATAGTATCATTCGTATCTGTGGTTATATTAATTGTATTAGAAAAAGGATTCGGATATGCTTTAAATTCTAATACAGCAGGACTGTTAGAAACGATTTTTTTTGTATCAGTTTTAGCAGTACTTGTACCTGCACAAATAATTTCAAAATCAGCAATAGATACCCATGTTCCTGTATAGCTATTAGCGCCTGTAATGGTAAGTTTTACATAACGTGCTTCTTGCGAAGAGAAAGTCTCATTAATAGGACCATCGTCTGTATTATTACTAGCATCCACTAAAGTAGAAAAACCAGAGTTCGCAGAAGTTGTAGAGCCTTCTACAGTAAATTGATAATCTCTATCATTATAAGTTGCTAAGTTAACTTCATTTACACTATAGCTATCTCCTAAATCAATTACGGCGTATTGAGGAAACCCAGAAGCAGACCATCTATTGGTGTCATTCCCATCAATAATATTTAAAACCGTGTTGGTAGTATTTTCTTGTGTACTAAAATCGACGATTGTCGCATTTAAAGATAAGTTTGTTCCAGAACTACAAGATGTAGAACTACCTTCTCCTTCATATACTTCTACTTCTGCTAATGAAAGAGGTGTACTGGTTAAATTATTTACAATTTTAATGGTATTTCCAAAAACTCCACCAGCATTAACAGTTACAGAAGAGTTTGGTGCTTCAGTAATAGTTTGGCTAAAAACTTGATTGTTGCTACTATCGTAAACATAAACAGTGAAATTAGATAATCTGTTTATACAACAAGAATCTGTTCTATTGTAGATCGTGATATCTCCAATATTTGTTTGCGAATTAAGAACCACTTGCCACCAAGAGCCTGTTATAGAAGAAGTGTGAGTTACGGATCCGCTAGAGTAGCTTCCGTTAGTGTTTCCGTCAATAGCACGGGAAGCTACACCATTATAAGCTGTAGTAGATTGTGAAGCCGTTCCATTTATAGCTAAATTATCGGAAGGAGTAACAGTTGTACCGCTTTGAGTAACAGAAACAGTACGAGTAATATTTCCACCCGAAATGGTAATAGAAGCAGATCTAGTTGAAGTGGCTGTGTTAGCACTAGCTGTAACGGAAACAGTACCGTTATTAGAACCGCTAGTTGTGTTTACAGAAATCCAAGAACTACTTTCAGAAACAGTCCAACTTACATTAGAGCTTACTGTAATTGTTTGAGAGCCACCATTAGCAGAAAATTGACTTAGTGAGTTTGTTGTTAGATAGTTTGGTGTAGATCCGTTACAGTCTGTTAAGTTATTTCCTTCTGCGCCTATAAAACAAGCTCCAATACCATTACCTACCATGCTATCAGTAGTAGGTTCATAACCATTCAAATTGGCTCCTTTACCTGATGCACCTGATATATTATAAATTTCTCCATTATTAGAAGCGTTTAAAGAGGCTACCGAAAAACCATTTACTGCCTCAGAACTAGTAGTTCCTAAACTAGCTACATTATAAACATTTCCGCTGTAAGATAGTGCTGTGCCCATGCTTGAATAAGAACTCGTGGTATCACCAGAAATAATGTCTGTTAAATTTGAAGCGCCTTGATCAAAATAAATTAAGTTATTAGAACATGTTCCAGTGACATTAGTTGAACCTTTATCAGTATTATAAAACAAAGGGGCATTTGTGTTAACAATGGTGTTATTTGAAACAACAATATCTTGTGATATTTGATAGCCATTTGAAACACTTGTAGAAGTACAGTTATCTACAGAACTATCGCCACCTCCTATAAAAGTGATACCATTATTCCACTTGGCTTGGTCAACAACTGTAATGCAATCTTGAATATAATTGTTAGTAATTGTATGGTCGCTATCAACAATTCTAATGCCTCCTGTACCATCTACATCTTCACCTAAAAAAATATTTCCATCTACCGTTGCACCAGAACCATGACGTAATACTAAAGAACCTCTACATCTTCTAAATGTATTATTAACATATATATTATTATCACTCTTATTAGTAATAATTTCGTTTTCGCCATCAGCTTCTACAAAGTAATTATTACTTACCGTAGTTGCACAATTTACATTTTGAAATTCACTAGTACCTACTCGAATAGTTTCACTATCTCCAGCATTAGTTAATGAGGTATCAATCTTATCATATTTATAAAAGTAATTATTACTAATTGTATGTCCTACTTCAGTACATCTATTGGCTTCGGCGTTATATTCAAGTTCAACTAAAATCGTAGCTCCAGCGTTAGATTTATTCATGAAGGAACAGTTTATTACATTGTTATAATTTCCATACAACACAACCCACCTGTGTTTAACACTAGTTCCAGACTCCAAATCATCGGGACTAACAGTTAAACCGTTAATGGCACAGTTTTTAATGGTACAATTCTGAGCATATGTTGTCCCATTTCTAAATTGAATAAAGTTACTAGCTCCATATCCACCATTCCAATAAAATCCATCAACAACAAGGTAGCTCCCTGCTATATCCATTTGTAAACCACCAGTAAATATAACGCCACCAGGAGTTTCTGGTTTAAACGTAATTGGGTTATTAGAAGTGCCTGTTCCTAAAAATTGAATTCTTTCATCTGATGAATATGTGCCGTTAGCCAAAATAACTTCATCTCCAGCTGAAAGTGATAAATTTGTAAGATCTTCTGGGTCATTAATATTATGAGTAGTTTGACCTATCATAGGGGTAAACGCGAGTAATATTAAAATTACTAAGTAATTGTGTTTTTTCATAATCTTATAGTATAGTTTAGAGTCAGCAATGTTTAGTTTATTGCTAAGGTTTTATCTATATTATAATGATCAATTTTTTGAAATCGGTTTACCAGATTGATTAATTAAATTGGATAACCAAATTGGTTTACCAATTACACAAAACGAAAATAAACAAAAAAAATGAATAAAAATGATAATTAGTTAGTATTTTGTGTATATGAATATGTATTTGTTATTTAGTAGTGTGTTTTGTTAATATTTTGATATTTGTTAAATAGGCTTGTTTTTGAGAAATTTATACTTTGAATGGGTTATTGTAAAAAACATCATTAAAAACGAAACCTCAAAAATAACATTTTAAAGAAGCCTACAAAAACAAACCTTTAACCTCCTAGTGGCAGAAATTCAATAAACTCATAGACAAAACCACACTATATGGTTATAATGTGGCTTCGCTTTTTCTTACCTACTCGATACGACACTTGGTTACAGCCAAATTGCTAGTACACGAGTAATAGTAGAGGGTAATAGTTGTTTGTACTTATCTATATAATGAGAGATCGGCATAAATATCGTTGTCTCCAGTACCTATCGCATATAAGCCAACGTACCCTTGACTGCCCCATGTTATACTTATGGCATAATATCCATCTACAAGAGCGGTTATATAATATGCTAAAGGATCATCAACATACCAAAAAAAAGGCATAGAACCGTTGCTGTCAGGGCCTACATAATTACCATCAGAGTCCTTCACAACATAGACACGAGTGCCACCTGTACCACTTGAAGTATCTTCAATTTCATAGCTATAGCTTTGAGCAAATAATGTTCCAGCACCCATAAGTAAAACAAAAAGGAGTACTAAAGATGTTTTTGTTTTTATAAAAGATTGTGTTTTCATAATGTTGAATATTTTAATTAAAATTTATTTAATGATATTTTTTAAATGATATTATAGCTTTTACCCTTCCCAAAATGGAAAGATACAATCCTTAACTAAGGAGGTATTAAAGTTGGTAATTCCTGAGCCTTAGCAATTTTAAAAGCGAACACAAGAAATACAAGTGTTAAAAATCGTATATTCATAAGGGGCTATTAAAGATTGTCTTGTGTTTATAAAACTATGAAATATTTTTATAAAAATGCTAAGGTTTTACCTTAGCATTAATAAGGTAAAACCTTAGTTTTTAATGAAGTAATTTTCATTGTAAATCATACATAAACCCTTAATTTTATTAAAAATTCGGCTATTTCTTTTAATTTTTAAGCAGGAAAAAACTTATGAATTTGTCATTTTGTAAAACGCTATAAGTCGCTAAAAAGGGAAATGATTTTTTGGTAATTAAGTTTTATCTCAATTTGGAGCAAACATTAAATTAAGTATATCGGCATGATGCTATCCAAAAAGACAAAATAAGGGCTAAGCTCTGACTTACATTGTTAAGAAAGAGGGGCATTCGCCAGTGCAAATAAGAGAAATTTCCAAAAGTGAAAATATTCTACAAAAATTTTTGGAAAGCATGATGTTTACATTTGGAAACAGTTTAAATTTTATCCTTTAGTTTCTTTTGTCGTCCTAAGCCCTTATTCTGCAGGAAAATTTCTTTAAATAGCAATGCTATTCGCATTTATTTTGAGTTGACTGAGATCGTAATCCACCTAAACTAATTCCAAAAATAAAAACTTAAACAGTTTCTTAGAAAATCAGGTTTTTAGGTTCAAAAAAGGGCAAGCATGGTGGGTATTATTTGCGACAAGAACCTTCAGATATTTTAATGACCGATGTGATGCGTGAACTAAAAGATCCTATTGCTATGGTGCCATGCGTGATTTAAATTACTACGAAAAGTGTAATGACTGTCCAGACGAGTATAAATGCAGCGTGCATAAACTCATGATTCGGGTACGCGATAGTATATTTAAAGCATTTAGAAATGTCTCTTTAGCAGATTTATCTGGTTCTTGAATGTGATGATTTACTAAAATTTCTCGATTTTTTTATTTTTTCTGAAACGATGCTCACAAAAACATGTCATTAATCTAAAAAACTGTTAATTATGTTTGTCATATTGAAAAAAGTATTACTTTTGTAATTCCTATTAAATCGATAGGATTAATATAACACAACAACAAATGATAGCCCAAATGTTATTAAAAAATAAAGAAAAGTCTACATATAAAGAAGATAGTGTTGGTGAAAAACCTATTCGAAGCGTTGCTAAAGCGCTTAGTTGGAGGGTTGTAGGTACTTTGGATACCTTGGCTGTTTCTTTTGTTTTGGCAAAAGATATTAAACTCGCTGCCTCTATAGCTTCTGTAGATTTTATAACAAAATTGGTGTTATATTTTTTCCATGAACGCGTTTGGAATGTTATTAAGTGGGGAAAATAAATAGTATAGAACGATGTTTACAGAAAATCAAATACAAGAATTGAATGAGGCATTTAAAGATGCATCACCAGCAGAAATCATTAAAAAAGCATTTGAGCTTAATAATGAAACGGTAGTGACTACTAATTTTAGGCCTTACGAAGCGGCTATTTTACACGCTGTTAATTCGGTAGAAAATAAGACCCCAGTAGTTTGGTGTGATACAGGTTATAATACACCACAAACTTACAAACATGCAGAACAGGTTATCAAAGATTTAGATTTAAATGTGTTTTTGTATGTGCCAAAACAAACATCGTCTCATAGAGACGTGGTTATGGGAATTCCAAGTGTGGATGCTCCTGACCATGCTTTATTTACAGAACAAGTAAAGTTAGAGCCTTTTAAAAGAGCCATGGAGGAACATAAGCCAAAAGTATGGTTTACAAATTTACGACAGGGACAAACAGCATTTAGAGATAGTATTGGTGTTTTTAGTGTGAGTAAAGATGGTGTGTTAAAAGTGAGTCCATTTTATTATTGGTCTGATGAAAAATTAGATGCCTATTTAGAAGAAAATAATTTACCAAACGAATTTAAATATTTCGATCCAACAAAAGCATTAGAAAATAGAGAATGCGGTTTGCATGGATAATTAGTAAACGATCATTAATATGTAGTTAACAGAAAGTTTTGAAAGTTAATTAAGCATATAGAATAAAATAATAATAACAAAACTCTTAATTCGCCCGAGTAAGAGTTCTCCCTTCGGGGGTTAGCGGGCTAAAAATTATGAACAAAGATACATCACATATCAACTCGTTAGAAAATGAAGCGATATACATCATGAGAGAAGTAGCAGCACAGTTTGAAAAACCAGTGTTGTTATTTTCAGGAGGAAAAGATTCGATCACTTTGGTAAGATTAGCGGTAAAAGCATTCTATCCAGCAAAAGTGCCGTTTCCTTTAATGCATATTGATACAGGTCATAATTTTCCTGAAACGATTGAATTTAGAGACCGTTTGGTTGAAGAATTAGGATTGGAATTGATTGTTAGAAATGTACAAGATTCTATCGATCAAGGAAAAGTAAAAGAAGAATCTGGACGTTATGCAAGCAGAAATATGTTGCAAACAACCACGCTTTTAGATGCTATTGAAGAATTTAAATTTGATGCATGTATTGGAGGAGCGCGTCGTGATGAAGAAAAAGCAAGAGCTAAAGAGCGTATTTTTTCGGTACGTGATGATTTCGGACAATGGGATGAGAAAAACCAACGCCCAGAGTTATTCGATATGCTAAATGGTGATATTGAACATGGACAAAATGTGCGTGTGTTTCCAATTTCTAATTGGACAGAATTAGATGTGTGGTCTTATATAGAAAGAGAGGCTATTGAGATTCCTTCCATCTATTTTGCGCACAAACGTAAAGTGTTTTTAAGAGATGGTATGATATGGTCTGCAGAAGATGGTGTGGTTTATAGGGATGAAAGCGAAGAAGTCATAGAAGAGCTTGTACGTTTTAGAACCGTTGGAGATATGAGTTGTACAGCAGCAGTACTATCTGATGCCGTATCTATTTCTAAGGTTGTACAAGAAATTAGAGAAAGTACGATTTCAGAACGTGGTGCGCGTATTGACGATAAACGATCTGAAGCGGCTATGGAGAAACGTAAACAACAAGGGTATTTCTAGAATACCAATTTTTGTCATTTCCGCGAAGGCGGAAATCTTTTAAAAAGAATACAAATTCAGGCTTGAAGTAAACTAGTAGAAGGCCGACATTACAATATAGAAATGGAAGTATTAAAAATTGCAACAGCAGGAAGTGTAGATGATGGTAAAAGTACCTTGATAGGACGTATTCTATACGATACAAAATCATTAACCACAGATAAGTTAGAAGCTATTGAAAAAACAAGTAAGCAAAGAGGTTACGATTATTTAGATTTTTCTTTAGCAACAGATGGTTTAGTAGCAGAGAGAGAGCAAGGAATCACGATAGATGTCGCCCATATTTACTTCTCAACAGCTAAGAAAAGTTACATTATAGCAGATACTCCAGGTCACGTAGAATATACACGTAACATGGTAACAGGAGCTTCAACATCTCAAGCATCCATCATTTTAATTGATGCCAGAAAAGGTGTTATCGAACAAACGAATCGTCACTTTTTTATCAATAACTTATTGAGAGTTAAAGATGTTGTTGTTGCCATTAATAAAATGGATTTAGTTGATTATTCTGAAGAAACATATAATAAAATCAAAGCTGATTTTTCAGAGTTGATGAGTAAAAGAGATTATCAAGATCAAAAAATAACGTTTATTCCAGTTAGTGCTTTAAAAGGAGATAATGTTGTAAATAAAACAGATAAGATGCCTTGGTACGAAGGTCAGACTTTATTAGAGCATTTAGAGGAAATAGATAAATCAGATATTTTTAATGTTGGGACTCCAAGGTTTCCAGTACAATACGTAATACGCCCAAAAACAGAAGATTTTCACGACTATAGAGGGTATGCAGGAAAAGTGTATGGAGGTAATTTAAGTGTTGGAGATGATATCGTGGTATTGCCGTCGCAAACAAAATCTAAAATAAAAGATATTTATTTCTATGATGAAAAGTATGAAACGGCTTCAAGACGTTCGTCGGTAACCATCACTTTAGAAAATGATATCAATGTGAGCAGAGGAGATATGATTGTAAAAGATGGCGATTTGCCAACTATAGAGAAGCAATTTACGGCCAATGTATGCTGGATGGACTCAAGCCAATTAACACCAGGAGGTAAATATGTAGTACAGCATGGTGTGAATAAAGTACTAGCTAAAGTTGATAGAATTAATCATAAAATTAATCCAGATTATTCTGGAATAGAAGAAAATGTTACTGGTTTAAATGTTAATGATATTGCTTCGGTAACTTTTAAATTAAATAAGCCAATTTTTTACGATCAGTTTAAAAACCACAGAACAAATGGTTCGTTTATCTTAATTGATACACAAAACAATAATACTGTTGGGGCTGGCTTCATTCAATAAATCCCTCTAGTCCCCGAAGAGGGAACTGGCAGGTTTGTGAAAAAAAGAATAAGTTTTTCTATAAGGGTTTTAAAACCTTGTAGGGTATGAGAAAATAAATTAATAACAATATTCTTACTTCACCCGAGTAAGAATGCCTCTCCTTCGGGGAGGTTAGGAGGGACTTGTGTATGCAAAGTTTTAGAACAGAAATAGAAAATCCAATTGTCGAAAATGACATTATAGAATTAGCTAATAAAATTCAGCTTTTTCATAATGGTAAAATAGATGAAGAGAAATTTAGAAGCCTTCGTTTAGCACGTGGTGTTTACGGACAGCGTCAAGAAGGTGTACAAATGATTCGTATAAAATTGCCTTATGGAAAAGTTAAGAGCAATCAATTACGAAGAATTTCTGAGGTGTCCGATGAGTATTCTCGTGGTCGTTTACATATTACCACACGTCAGGATATTCAAATTCACTATGTTGATCTAAACAGAACTCCAGAACTTTGGGCCGAGTTAGAACGTGATGATGTCACCCTTAGAGAAGCTTGTGGTAATACAGTAAGAAATGTAACCGCTTCAGAAACTGCAGGTATAGACGTGAATGAACCGTTTGATGTATCGCCCTATGCAGATGCGCTATTTCGTTTCTTCTTAAGAAACCCTATTTGTCAGGAAATGGGACGTAAGTTTAAGGTGTCTTTTTCATCTTCAGATGAAGATACTGGTTTATCGTACATGCACGATTTAGGTTTTATAGCGAAGATTGAAAATGGTGTACGTGGATTTAAAGTACTCCTTGGTGGTGGATTAGGTTCTCAACCACGTCATGCCGATGTATTATATGATTTTTTAGAAACAGATAAGATCATTCCCGTAATGGAAGGCGTTTTAAGAATCTTTGATCGTCATGGTGAGCGTAAAAGCCGTGCCAAAGCGCGTATGAAATTCTTAATAAAAGATATAGGCTTAGAGGCTTTTAAGGCATTAGTTGAAGAAGAGCAAGATGCTATTGAGTTTAAAACAGTTGCTATTGATGCAGATGCATACGAGGTTTCAAAACCAGTAGATGTTGAGGTACCATTAGTAGACATTAAAGATCAAAAGGCATTCGAAATATGGAAGTCTACAAACCTGATTCCTCAAAAACAAGAAGGTTATGTGGCTATTGGAATTAAAGTGCTTTTAGGCGATTTTTATACAGACAAAGCGAGATTGTTAGCCGATTTAGTTGATAATTATGCAGCTGGTGAAATAAGATTGTCATTACGTCAAAACATTGTAATTCCTTTTGTGAAAAGAGAATTAGTACCGTTTTTCTATAATGAATTAGAAAAATTAGGTTTTGTAGAAGCAGGTTATAATAAAGCTGTTGATATTACCGCATGTCCAGGTACAGATACTTGTAATTTAGGAATTGCAAGTAGTACTGGAATTGCAGATGAATTGGAACGTGTTATTAAATCGGAATACCCACAGTACCTAAGTAACGAAGATTTAGTTATTAAAATTAGTGGTTGTATGAATGCCTGCGGACAACATAATATGGCAAATATTGGTTTCCAGGGCATGTCTGTTCGTACACCAGATAAATTAGTAGCACCTGCATTACAAGTATTATTAGGTGGTGGTAACTTAGGAGGTGGTAATGGTGCCTTTGCTGATAAAGTAGTTAAAGTACCAAGCAAAAGAGGACCAGAAGCATTACGAAGAATTTTAAATGATTTTGAAGCGAATGCAAACGGGAAACAATTTGTTACTTATTATAAAGAAAAAGGAGAGAAGTATTTCTATAATTTTTTAAACGATCTGCAAGATGTTACTAGTTTAACACAAGATGATTTTATCGATTGGGGTGAAGAAGAGAAATATGTTAAAGAAATTGGTATTGGTGAATGCGCTGGTGTTGTTATCGATTTAATTGCAACCTTATTTTTAGAAAGTGAAGAAAAGATTGAAAATGCTAGAAAATCTTTCGATGAAAAAGTGTATTCAAGTGCTATTTATCATGCTTATAGTTCTTTAGTTAATTCGGCTAAAGCCTTATTATTAGCAGAAAATAAGAAAACAAATACCCATGCAGGCATTATAAGTCAATTTGATGAATTGTTTGTAGCAAGCGGAAATATAGATTTAGGAACATCTTTCTCAGAATTGATCTATCAAATTAATAAATTTGCACCAACAGAAGATTTTGCATTAAGGTATATTGATAATGCAAATCTGTTTTTAGATAAAGTAAGAACATTTAGAGAAACAGAAAACCCTGTAACTCCTAAAGGAGGAAAAGTAACAGTTTAAAAACTGTTTTTAGTAAAGAATAATGAATAAAGAAAAAAGTATAGATAATAAAGCTGCGAGTTCAATCCCCTCTTCGGGAAGTAAGGGGCGCTTAACTGTTGTAGGAGCTGGACCAGGCGATGTAGATTTAATAACGCTCAAAGCTATTAAATCTATTGAATCTGCAGATGTTATTCTGTACGATGCTCTTATTAATGAGGCATTACTAAAATATGCATCAAGCAGTGCGGAACTCATTTTTGTGGGTAAACGTAAGGGGTGTTATGCGTTTCAGCAAGAACAAATAAATGAACTTATAGTTAGTAAAGCCAAAAACCACGGGCATGTTGTGAGATTGAAAGGTGGCGATCCATTTATATTTGGAAGAGGCGCAGAAGAGATTGATTATGCAAGGCAATTTGGTTTAGAGACTTTTGTAGTCCCTGGCATATCATCGGCTGTTGCAGTACCAGCATATCTGGGGATTCCTTTAACTAAACGAAATGCTTCAGAAAGTTTTTGGGTGATTACAGGAACAACAAAAAATCATCAGTTATCATCAGATGTTGCTTTGGCTGCAAAATCAACAGCAACTGTAGTTATTTTAATGGGGATGGGTAAGTTGAGCGAAATTGTTCGTATTTTTTCAGAAGAAAACAAACAAGACACAGCTATTGCAATTATTCAAAATGGTACGAAAGAAAATGAAAATGCAGGGATTGGTACTATTGAAACAATTAGCGATATTGTAGCTGAAAAAGAATTAAAAAATCCCGCTATTATCGTTATTGGTGATGTGGTTAAAAAACGTGCTGTATTAACATCCATTTATAAAGAAGTTAATCAGGAATTGTAATATGATAGCCAAGGACGACGATAAAATAAATATATCGAATTCAGTTTCCCCTTCGGAGGCAGAAAGGAATAATTTATATCCTATTTTTTTAAAGACTAAAAACTTAAACGTACTTATTGTAGGTGGCGGTTTTGTAGCTGAAGAAAAATTAACGTTCCTATTAAAATCAAGTCCAGATGCACATGTTACCATGGTGTCGCCTATATTTAGAGATGGCACTGTAGCACTTGCAAATAAAGGTGATGTTACGCTGATTAAAGATGCTTATAATAAAAGTTATTTAAAGGGAAAGCATATTGTTGTAGCTACGACAGATATCCCAGAAGTAAATGTGGAGGTTTGGAAAGATTGTAGAGCAGAAGCTAAATTAGTGAACGTTGCCGATAACCCACCATATTGTGATTTTTATATGGGTGGCATTGTAACAAAAGGTCATGTGAAAGTAGCGATTTCAACAAATGGAAAATCGCCAACAACAGCCAAAAGATTACGTCAGTTTTTCGAGGATGTGATTCCAGAAAACATAGATGATTTGGTTAAAAACTTAAACGAATACAGAAAGACAATAAAAGGTGATTTCGAGGAAAAAGTCGAAAAATTAAACGAATTCACAAAAGGATTAATTGAAAAATAAAAGTAAAGAAGCATATAATGATTAAAACAGATATACTTATAATAGGCGCGGGTCCAACTGGGTTATTCGCGGTTTTTGAAGCAGGTTTATTAAAACTTAAATGTCATTTAATAGATGCATTGCCACAACCAGGCGGACAATGTTCGGAAATTTATCCTAAAAAACCTATTTATGATATTCCTGGTTTTCCTGAAATATTGGCTGGTGATTTAACTAAAAATTTACTAGAACAAGGAAAACAGTTTGAACCAGGGTTTACTTTAGGTGAGCGTGCAGAAACAATAGAAAAACAAGAAGATGGTTCATTTATTGTAACAACTAATAAAGGTACGCAACACCAGGCACCCGTAGTTGCTATTGCTGGAGGATTAGGATCTTTCGAGCCTAGAAAACCAGCTATAGATGGTATTGTAGATTATGAAGATAAAGGAGTTGAATATATTATTAAAGACCCAGAATTTTATAGAGATAAAAAAGTAGTGATTTCTGGTGGAGGTGATTCTGCATTAGATTGGAGTATCTTTTTAACCGATGTCGCTTCAGAAGTGACTTTAATTCATAGAAGAAATGAATTTAGAGGAGCTTTGGATTCTGTTGAAAAAGTTGGAGAATTAACTAAACTTGGTAAAATTAATTTAATTACACCAGCAGAAGTTAAAGGGGTACATGGTAATGGTAAAATAGAAACACTTACTGTTGTTAAAGATGGTGAAACTTCTCAAATTGAAACAGACCACTTTATTCCATTATTTGGATTGTCACCTAAGTTAGGACCTATTGGAAATTGGGGATTAGATATTGAAAAGAATGCTATAAAAGTTGATAATTCATTAAACTATCAAACCAATATTCCTGGTGTTTTTGCTATAGGTGATGTAAATACATATCCAGAGAAATTAAAATTAATTTTGTGTGGATTCCATGAGGCAACATTAATGTGTCAAGCGGCATACAGAATTATCAATCCTGGTAAAAAATATGTTTTAAAATATACAACCGTTAGTGGAATTGATGGCTTTGACGGAACAAGAAAAGAAGCACCTAAAGCAGTTGTTCAAGCTATTAATTAATTTTTAGTTTGATTAATAATAAAACAATCCTGCAAGGTTTAAGCGCTAAACTTTGCAGGGTTTGTTTTTTACAGAAAACATGAATATTAAGCGATATTAGTTTTATTTTTATAAGCTTAATTTCTAATACTATTTAAAACTAAAAGGAGTGATAATTGGGATAAGCCCTGCCAAACAAATAATACATGAAAAGCTATAATGTTTGTTTAAAAGACACAGTCAAAAAATTTACCAAAAGATTGTTTTATGCGTTGTTCGATAGTGAACAGGAAGAAGCTTATGGAGAATATTTAGAGAAAACATTTCTAAAAATAACATCTAAACTAGATATAGATAACGGTAAAGCTATATGGGAAAGTTTTAAATCCGAACTTCCAGAGATTAGAAAAATATTAGATTTGGATGCTATTGCATTCGAAAATAATGATCCAGCATCGCATTGTTTAGATGAGATTTATATGGCATATCCAGGGTTTCATGCTATCTCAATTTATAGATTAAGTCATGCGCTTTATAAGCGAGACGTGTATATTTTACCAAGAATGATGAGTGAATACATTCATGGCATTACAGGTATCGACATTCACCCGGGGGCTACTATTGGTGAATCATTTTATATTGATCATGGTACAGGAATTGTAATAGGAGAGTCTTCAATAATAAAAAGCAATGTTAAAATTTATCAAGGGGTAACCTTAGGGGGAATTCAGGTTTCTAAAGATTTGGCATCAACAAAAAGACATCCAACCATAGATGATAATGTAACAATTTATGCCAATGCCACTATTTTAGGAGGCGATATCGTTATTGGTAAAGACAGTATAATTGGCGCAAATGTTTGGATTACACAATCGGTTCCAGAAAACTCGTTAGTTACTTATCAGACAGAAATTAAAATCAGACCTAAAAAAAATGGGATACGGTAAAAGCATATTAGATGACATTGGTAATACACCAATAGTTGAAGCAAGTCATATTATAAAAAATAAAAAGGTTCGATTATTTTTAAAACTGGAGGGTAATAACCCTGGTGGTAGTGTTAAAGATCGTGCTGCTTTTAATATGATTAATGAAGCATTAAAAAGAGGCGATATAGAAAAAGGAGGTACTTTGGTTGAAGCTACAAGTGGAAACACAGGCATTGCTTTGGCTTTCATTGCGCAATTGTTAGGATTGAATATGGTGTTGATTATGCCAGAGAACTCCACCGAAGAACGCGTTAAAACCATGCGTGCATATGGGGCTGAGGTTATTTTAACACCAGCAGATGTAGGTATTGAAGGTTCCAGAGATCTCGCTTTTAAATTAAGAGACGAAAAAGGGTACACGCTTTTAAATCAGTTTGAAAATAATGATAACTGGAAGGCGCATTATAAAACCACAGGACCAGAAATATGGAGAGATACCGAGGGTGAAATAACACACTTTGTATCTGCCATGGGAACTACGGGAACCATTATGGGAACTTCCACATTTTTAAAGGAGAAAAATAAAAACATACAAATAGTTGGAGCACAACCAGCTGATGGTTCTAGAATACCTGGTATTCGAAAATGGTCGCCCGATTATGTGCCTAAGTTTTTCGATCGTTCAAAAGTAGACCAAGTTATCGATGTAAGTGATGTTCAAGCTAAAGCGATGACGCAACGTTTAGCTAAAGAAGAAGGCATTTTTGCAGGGATGAGTAGTGGTGGCGCTGTGTATTGTGCTTTAAAAATAGCAGAATCTATTGATGAAGGTGTTGTAGTTGCTGTTATTTGTGATAGAGGCGATAGGTATTTATCCTCCACTTTATTCGAATAGTGCAATTTTTATCAATTTAATGTGGATAAAAAAAATATAGTTAGTACTTTTGCTCACTAGTTCATTAACGTATTAATGTTATCAAGAAAGGTAGAGGGAATAGACCCGTTGAAGCCTTGGCAACCCTTTAACTTTAAAGAAGGTGCTACGTTCTACTAATGTTTAAAAAAATATTGGAAAGATAACGAAAAGTGTTTCTTTTACTTTTCTTGATGACATATAGATAAAAAATATCAAAATGTCGAACATAAAACAAGCTTTACAAGACCGTATTTTAGTACTAGATGGTGCTATGGGTACTATGTTGCAGGCCTATAAATTTACAGAAGAAGATTTTAGAGGCGATCGTTTTAAAGATTACCCAACGCCGTTGCAGGGTAATAACGATTTGCTGTCTATCACGCAGCCAAAAGCAATTAAAGAAATACACGCTAAGTATTTTGAAGTAGGTGCAGATATTGTAGAAACGAATACGTTTTCTGGCACAACAATCGCCATGGCAGATTATCAAATGGAAGATTTAGTTTACGAACTTAATTACCAGTCTGCAAAAATAGCAAAGGAAGTAGCCGATGAATTTACAGCCAAAGAACCACATAAACCTCGTTTTGTAGCAGGATCCATTGGACCAACAAACCGTACAGCAAGTATGTCGCCAGATGTAAACGATCCTGGCTATAGGGCTGTAACGTTTGATGAATTACGGATAGCTTATAAGCAGCAAGTAGAAGCTTTAGTTGATGGTGGTTCAGATCTACTTTTAGTAGAAACCGTTTTTGATACCCTGAATGCTAAAGCTGCATTATTTGCTATAGAAGAAGTTAAAGAAGCACGCAATATAGACATTCCTGTTATGCTTAGTGGCACAATTACCGATGCGTCAGGGAGAACACTTTCTGGTCAAACAGCAGAAGCTTTTTTGATCTCAGTATCACATATTCCATTATTATCTGTTGGTTTTAATTGTGCTTTAGGAGCTAATTTATTGCAACCACATTTAGAAGCTATTGCTTCTAAAACAGATTTTGCAATTTCTGCCCATCCCAATGCTGGATTGCCAAATGCCTTTGGTGAGTATGATGAAACACCAGAAGAGATGGGAGAGCAAATAGAAGAATATTTAAAAAAGGATTTAATAAATATTATTGGAGGCTGTTGTGGTACAAGCCCAGAGCATATTAAAGTTATTGCAGATATAGCCGCTAAATATAAACCAAGACATCATTCTGAACTTGTTTCAGAATCACATTAAGTTAAAGTTATGATACTCGAAGTTGCCATCTTAAATATTAAAAAAGGGCTTTCTGCAGATTTTGAAAAAGTTTTTCAAGAAGCGCAACGTATCATTTCCTCTATGAAGGGTTACATATCACACGAATTAAAAAAGTGTGTTGAGCAAGAAGATAAATATATATTATTAGTGAATTGGGAGACGATTGAAGATCATGAGATCGGATTTAGAAAATCGAGTGAATATCAAAAATGGAAAGCATTATTACACCATTTTTATGAGCCATTTCCAATTGTAGAACATTATAAATAATGAAAGCTAACCAAACAAAATATATGAGACTTTCAGGATTAGAACCACTAATCCTAAACGAAAACAGCAATTTTATCAATGTTGGTGAACGTACCAATGTTGCTGGTTCTCGTAAGTTCTTAAGATTAATAAAAGAAGAAAAATTTGATGAGGCCTTAGATATAGCACGACATCAAGTAGACGGAGGTGCGCAAATAATAGATATCAATATGGACGACGGTCTTATTGATGGTAAAGAATCGATGGTTCGTTTCTTAAATTTAATTGCAGCCGAACCAGATATTTGCCGTGTGCCTATTATGATAGATAGTTCTAAATGGGAAATTATTGAGGCAGGACTTCAAGTCGTGCAAGGTAAATGTGTCGTAAATTCTATTTCCTTAAAAGAAGGCGAAGAAAAGTTTATTTGGGAAGCAAAGCAGGTTAAACGATACGGAGCAGCTGTTATTGTGATGGCTTTTGATGAGGTTGGACAAGCAGATAATTACGAAAGACGTATCGAAATAGCAGAACGCTCATACCGTGTTTTAGTTGATAAAGTAGGATTTCCATCAGAAGATATAATTTTCGATCTAAATATATTCCCTGTAGCAACAGGTATGGAAGAACACCGCAAAAATGCGATCGATTTTATTGAAGCCACACGTTGGGTACGGGAAAATCTGCCAAATGTGAGTGTTAGTGGTGGTGTGAGTAATGTGTCGTTTTCATTTAGAGGAAATGATAGGGTTCGTGAAGCGATGCACTCGGTGTTTTTATACTATGCCATTCAAGCAGGGATGAATATGGGGATTGTAAACCCAGCACTTTTAGAGGTGTATGATGACATTCCTAAAGACTTGTTAGAACATGTAGAAGACGTTATTTTAGATAGAAGAGACGATGCTACCGAACGATTATTGGATTTCGCCGAAACAGTTAAAGGTTCTAAAAAAGAAAAAACTGTTGACTTGTCATGGAGAGAAAATTCACTTCAAGAGCGTATAACTCATGCGCTTGTAAAAGGAATTGATGCATACATTATTGAAGATGTAGAACAAGCAAGACAGGAAGCTAAAAAACCAATTGAGGTTATTGAGGGGCATTTAATGATTGGAATGAATGTGGTTGGTGATTTATTTGGTGCTGGTAAAATGTTTCTACCCCAAGTAGTAAAATCAGCAAGGGTTATGAAAAAGGCGGTTGGTTATTTAAACCCTTTTATTGAAGCCGAAAAAGGTGAAAAACAAGAAGCTTTAGGTAAGGTGTTAATGGCTACCGTAAAAGGCGATGTACATGATATTGGTAAAAATATTGTGAGTGTTGTTTTAGGGTGTAATAACTACGAAATTGTTGATCTAGGGGTTATGGTGCCACCTGAAAAAGTTATTTCAGAAGCCAAAGAACATAACGTAGATGCCATTGGTTTGTCTGGTTTAATTACGCCATCTTTAGACGAAATGGTGTATCTGGCTAAAGAAATGGAGCGTCAAAATTTTTCTGTGCCTTTGCTTATTGGTGGAGCAACAACATCGAAAGCGCATACCGCAGTGAAAATTGATCCTCAGTATAAAAATGCTGTAGTTCACGTTAATGACGCTTCCAGAGCGGTGACAGTCGTTGGAGATTTATTAAATAAAAAGACCTCTAATGAGTATGTAGCAAAACTTAAAAAAGATTACGATGAATTTCGTGAGAAGTTTTTAAAACGAGGTAAAGAGAAATCATATATTTCGATAGCAGAAGCGCGTCGTAAAAAATATACTATAGATTGGGAAACATCAGACATTGTAAAACCTAATGAATTAGGAATTCAAAGATTAAAACAATTAAGCTTGAAAGAGTTGTTACCCTTTATAGATTGGAAACCTTTCTTTATTTCGTGGGATTTGCATGGTAAATTCCCAGAGATATTAACAGATGATGTTGTGGGAGAACAAGCAACACAATTGTATGAGGATGCCCAAGAAATGATTAAACAAATTATTGCGAAACAGTTATTAAAACCAAAAGGAGTCTTTGGTTTATTTGAGGCTAATACTATAAATGAAGATGACATTTCTATTCAGAAAAAAGGAAATGAGATTGCTGTGTTTAGGACGTTACGTCAACAATTAAAGAAAAGAGATGGCATTCCAAATATTGCTTTGTCTGATTTTATAGCGCCAAAAGAAACAGGTAAAACCGATTATATGGGGGCATTCTGTGTGGGTATTTTTGGAGCGCAAGAACTAGCAACTTTTTACAAGGACAAAGAAGATGATTATAACTCGATAATGGCACAAGCCATTGCAGATAGATTTGCTGAAGCGTTTGCAGAATACTTACACAAGCAAGTGAGAATGAAGCACTGGGGGTATGCGGCAGATGAAGATTTATCTAATGAAGATTTAATAAAAGAAACCTATAAAGGGATTCGTCCAGCACCTGGTTACCCAGCATGTCCAGATCATTTAGAGAAAGAGACCATTTGGGAGTTGTTGGATGTAGAAGAGTTAATAGGAGTTACCCTTACTGAAAGTTTAGCCATGTGGCCAGCAGCTGCAGTATCAGGATATTATTTTGGAAATCCAGAAGCAAAATATTTTGGCTTAGGTAAAATTACTGATGACCAAGTCACTGATTATGCCACTAGAAAAGGCATTGGAAAAGATAAAGCTAGAAAGTGGTTGCATCCTAATTTGGCAGAGGAGTAATCCCTACCGACCTTCTCTGAAGGGGAGGCACAAGTATTATTGGATGCAATTAAAATTAAAAATAAATTAAATACGACCCATTAAAAACCCTTCTTTGGAGGGATTGGAAAGGCACATGAAAGTAACAGATCATATAAAGAAAGCTAACGGGAAAACATTGTTTTCGTTTGAAATTATTCCACCACAAAAAGGTAGAAACATTCAAGAATTATATAATAATATAGACCCTTTAATGGAGTTTGAACCACCATTTATTGATGTAACAACTTCTAGGGAACAATATATTTATATTGATAAAGGTGAAGGCTTATTAGATAGAAAAATAACACGTATGCGACCAGGTACTGTTGGTATTTGTGCAGCAATAAAACATAAATACAATGTGGATACCGTTCCGCATGTATTATGTGGCGGTTTTACAAAAGAAGAAACAGAATACTTGTTGGTGGATTGCCATTATTTAGGTATCGATAACGTTATGGCGTTACGTGGTGATGCTATGAGCCATCAAAAATATTTTCAACCTTCTAAAGGAGGTAATGCATATGCAACAGACTTAGTAGCTCAAATTCAGAATTTAAATTGTGGAAAGTATTTACACGAAGTTATAGAATCAGATCATAAATCTAATTTTTGTATTGGTGTAGCTGGTTATCCTGAAAAACATATGGAAGCCCCTTCTTTGCAAGCGGATTTAAGACGTCTTAAAGAAAAAGTAGAAGCTGGAGCAGATTATGTAGTCACGCAAATGTTTTTTGATAATGAGAAATACTTTGAGTTTGTAGACCAGGCAAAAAAGGCAGGTATTGATGTGCCTATCATTCCTGGCATAAAACCTTTAGCGGTTAAACGTCATTTACAAGTACTACCTCAGGTCTTTAAAATAGATTTACCAGAAATTTTAGTTAATGAAGTTGAAAAATGCAAAGATAATAAACAGGTAAGGCAAGTAGGTGTTGAGTGGGCTATAAAACAATCTGAAGAGCTTAAAAAAGCAGGTGTACCTGTATTGCATTATTACTCAATGGGTAAAAGTGATAATATAAAAGCCATTGCATCTCATATGTTTTAATATTTCTGTTATTTTTGCCCTTTATTTAGGTAAACCTACTTTAATGAAGTTATTTTTAGTCTGTGTTTTTTGTGCTATTGTCAACTGTTCATTCTCCCAGGAAAAAGAACACACATCTTATATGGATGTTAATTATATTAACGGAAATATAGCTTTACATAATACCGATATTCTGCATTTAATAAAAGGACGCCCAGAAGGTTTTATTTTAAGTTGGAATAAAAAAAACTATGGATTTAAAGATTGGGAGCAACGCTACAACTATCCAGATCATGGTGTGTCTTTTATCTATCAAGACTTAAAAAATGATGTTTTAGGCAACGTTGCTTCATTATATGCGCATTACAATTTTTATTTTTTAAAACGGAATGTGATGTTACGTATAGGTCAAGGTTTAACTTACTCAAATAAACCTTATGATAAAGTAGAGAATTTTAGAAATATAGCCTTTGGTTCCAAAATAATGGGTACTGCTTACTTGATGCTTAATTATAAAAAAGAACATATTATAAATAGGTTTGGTTTACAAGCAGGCCTGTCATTTATTCATTATTCTAATGCTAGTGTAAAATCGCCTAATACAAGTATAAATGTTATAGCCCTAAACGTTGGGATGACTTATAATTTAGATGATAAAGCGCCAGAATTTAAATCTACCTTAGATGAAAATGATGGTAAGTTTACCCAACCTATAAAATATAATATAGCATTTAGAGCAGGGATTAATGAAAGTGATGTTATTGGTAGCGGACAATTCCCTTTTTACATTTTTTCTGCTTATGCAGATAAGCGTATTAATAGAAAAAGTGCATTCCAGTTAGGGACGGATGTTTTCTTTTCAAATTTTTTAAAAGAGTATATTTATTATAGATCGGTTGCTTTTCCAGGAGATAATTTATCTGGAAATGAAGATTATAAGAGAGTCGGTGTTTTTGCTGGTCATGAATTATTTATTAATAAAATGTCAGTTATCACACAGTTAGGATATTATGTTTATTATCCGTTTGATTTTGAAGGACGCACGTATTTTAGAGTAGGTTTAAAACATTATTTTGGTGATAAATGGTTTGGAGCTATAACGCTAAAAACACATGTTGCAAAAGCGGAAGCGGTAGAATTTGGAATAGGCGTTAGATTATAATTCCTATAAAGATGGGAATCTTTTATATTGAAACATAAAAATAATAATAGGTTTATACTTGCGTAATTTGACTGCGCTCAGTGTAACATGCAGGAATAACAACATATGAAAAGAATAGTTCACATATTTGTTTTGTTTTTAATAATAGCTTGTGATAGTGAAAATGCAGGTAATTGTTTTCAAAAAACAGGAGATATTATTCAACAAGAAGTTGTTGTAGATTCTTTTACTAAAATTTTTGTAAATCGCGATATTGAGTTAATAATTAAAGAAGGTGCGACACACAAAGTTATTATTGAAACTGGCGAAAATCTATTAAATGATGTTTCTGCTATTGTTCTTGATGGCAAATTAACGTTGACCGATAATAATACCTGTAATTATGTGCGCGATTATGGGATTACTAAAGTATATGTAACATCCCCAAATATTACAGAAATAAGAAGTTCTACACAGTATGATATAAGTTCCGATGGGATTTTAAGGTACCCAAGTTTAACGATCTTATCAGAAGATTATGGAGAACCAGATACTTTTACAAATGCTGATTTTAGATTAGAGATTGATAATAACTTATTTGTGGTGGTCTTTAATAATATATCTAATTGCTTTATTTCTGGAAAAACAGAAAGCCTGAACCTTACATTTGCATCAGGAGCCTCACGTTTTGAGGGTCGGGATCTTATCGCTCAAAAAGTGCAATTATGGAACCGAGGATCAAACGATATGTTTGTAAACCCGCAACAAGAAATAAAAGGAACTATTTCTGGAACTGGCAACGTGATCTCTGTAAACCAACCGTTAATAGTTGAGGTTGACGAATTATATAAAGGACGTTTGGTTTTTGAATAACCGAACGGCTTGTTTCGCTATTTCTAATTCTTCATTAGTTGGAATCACTAAAATTTTAACCTTAGAATCCTCTTTGCTAATAACATGCAAACCTTTAGACCTCGTATTATTTTTTTCAAAATCTAAATGAATACCTAAAAAGTCAAGATCTTTAGAAACGAGTTCTCTTATTAATTGTGAATTCTCTCCAATACCTGCCGTAAATACTATAGCATCTAATCCGTTCAGAATAGCCGTATAACTACCAATATATTTTTTTATACGGTACACGTTCATTTCTAAAGCCAATTGACAAGCTTTATTACCTTGGGCTGCTTGTTCTTGAATATCTCTTAAATCACTCAAACCTGTTAAACCTAACATACCACTCTTTTTTTGTAGCAAGGTGTTAATTTCGTCTAAACTGAAATTTAATTTGTTTGCTAAATGAAAGATGATAGCAGGATCGATATCCCCGGAACGAGTTCCCATTATTAAACCACTTACAGGAGAAAACCCTAAGGAATGATCGATGCTTTTTCCATTTTTAATAGCTGTCATGCTACAACCATTTCCTAAATGAATGGTGATAATCTTAGACTCTTTTTTGTTTAAATAGTCAATAGCTTTTTCTGAAACATATTTATGACTCGTGCCATGAAAACCGTATAAACGAATATGGTGCTCGTCTAAAAAAATATTAGGAATAGCATATTTATAAGCATGTTCTGGTATAGATTGATGGAAAGCTGTATCAAAAACAGCGACTTGCTTTGCGTTCGAAAATATATCTTCGGCGACCTCGATCCCTTCAAGGTTAGCTGGATTATGCAAAGGAGCTAATGATGCTAGTTCCTTTATTTTTTCTTTTACAAGACCAGTGATTTCTGTAGTTTCTTTAAAATGAATACCACCATGAACCACTCTATGACCCACTATTGAAATGTCTTCAGGTGATTTTATAATTCCTGTATCTTTATCTAAAAGTTGTTTTGATAATAATCTGAGTCCTTCTTTATGGTTTAAAATGGAACTTTCAAATTCAATAGTATCCTTTTGAGTGTTGAATTTAAAAATAGCATCATTAAAACCAATACGCTCAATGAGTCCTGAGCATAAAATACGTTCTTCGGGCATCGAAAATAATTGAAACTTTATAGAGGAACTCCCAGAGTTTAAAACTAATACTTGCATATTTATTATTGGTTTTGAGCTTGAATAGCAGTGATTATAACAGTGCTATAAATATCATCGACAGTGCAACCTCTACTAAGATCGTTCACTGGTTTATTTAATCCTTGTAAAACGGGGCCTATAGCTAATGCTCCTGTTTCACGTTGTACAGCTTTGTATGTGTTGTTTCCTGTATTTAGATCAGGAAAAATTAAAACACTGGCGTGTCCTGCCACCTCAGAATCTGGTAATTTAGTTTTTCCAATACGCATATCTACAGCAGCATCATATTGAATAGGACCTTCAATTTTTAGATCTGGATTTTGAGTTTTTACAATATCGGTAGCTTCTCTAACTTTTTCTACATCGGCTCCTTTTCCAGAAGAACCAGAAGAATAAGAAAGCATAGCAATTTTAGGTTCTATGCCAAATTCTTTGGTCGTTTGAGCTGATGAAATAGCGATCTCTGCCAATTGTTGTGCATTTGGATTTGGATTGATGGCACAATCTCCAAACACAGAAATCCTATCTTCTAAGCACATAAAGAAAATAGACGATACCAGATTAACTCCAGGTTTTGTTTTTATAAATTGTAAAGCAGGTCGTAAAGTATGTTGGGTAGTATGCACCGCTCCAGAGACCATACCATCTGCATGGCCTTTATAGATCATCATCGTGCCAAAATATGACACATCAGACATGGTATCTTTTGCCATTTGTAAAGTTATATTCTTATGCTTTCTAAGTTCGTAAAAGGTCTTAGCGTAATCTTCAAAGTGAGGCGATTTTGTTGGAGATATAATGTTTATCTCATTAATATTTAGAGGGATGTCTAATTTTTCAATGAGTTCTTTAATTTTATCTTCTTCACCTAAAAGCGTTAACTCTACTACATGTGCATTAATTAATTTTGCAGCAGCACGCAAAACACGTTCGTCGTAACCTTCAGGTAAAACAATATGTTTTTTATCATTTAGAGCACGTTGCAATAAATTGTATTGAAACATTCTAGGCGTAAATATATCGGACTCAAAAGTAATGAGTCGTTCAGCTAGCTTGTCTGTGTCTACGTGTTTTTCAAAAGTAGCTATGGATGTGCTTATTTTTTCTATATTTTCGGCATCAATTCTAGATTTAATGTTGCCTATGCTGTTGGTTACATGGTACGTACCACCTTTTACGCTAATAAGCGGAACAATGCTAGAAAGTCCTTCAATGAGTTTTAAAATAGGTGCTTCTGGAATAAGACCACCAGTTAGAATGATCCCTGATACCTTAGGGTAATTTTTAGAGATGTTAGCTTGTAAGGCTCCTAAAATAATATCGGCTCTGTCTCCAGGAGTAATAACCAATGAGTTTTCCTTAAGATGCATTAAATAATTACGTAATTGCATGGCACCTACGCTAAAATGTTCTGTTAGGTTATTTAGCATATCTTGTCCAAAAAGAACCTCCCCACATAAAGCTTTAGAAATTTCTTTTACAGTAGGACTGCTAAGGCTAGGGATTTTTGGTATTACTGTAATATCTGTTCCGTTGGTTATACGTGTTTTTAATTGTTCTTTAAGAGCGGAAAGATCATCAGGGTTTGCTTTGTTAGTTATTATAGAAAGCACATCTACTTCTTGTTTAAAAGTATCGTGTGCTAATTGGACACTATCTACAATCTCTTTAAGTCCTTTCTTGTCTCCTTGAGATACTATAATAACAGGGAGTCCAAGGTTTTTAGATATTAAAATATTAATATCTAGTTCTAAACTCGAGTTTTCATGAGAGAAATCGGTACCTTCTACTAAAATAAAATCAAAACGGTCTTCAAGATTTTTGTATTTTTTGATAATTTCATCGATAAGCTCACCAGACCTCCCTTGGTTATATAAATCAAGTACCTGATTTCTTGTATAAGCATACGTTTTCTTATAGTTAATATCCAATTCAAAATGAGACATCACTGTATTAATGTGGTTGTCCATCTCTCCTGCTTCAAGATCTTCAATTATCGGTCTAAAATATCCAACTTTAGCAGTCTTTCCTAAAAGCATACGCATTAAACCAAGAACAACGACAGATTTACCGCTGTTTGGCTCGATAGTAGCTACATAAATTCCTTTACTCATAGTGTTTATTGTGTTACTAAGATAGTTCTTATTAAAGAACGATGCTTATGATGTAAATATAATTTCACAACAAAATTAATGTCTTCAAATTATCATAAGGATGATATTTATCATACTTTTAATTTAAAACTTGTTGAATATAAGAAGAGGAGGTTATTTTGATGTTAAATCTCTAAAAAGAGATTCTAAACTTGCATTTTTTTGATTGAGTTGTAAAATTTTCAATTGATTATCATGAGCAAAATCAAATACACAGGATCTCATGTCTTCTGAGGTTTTAAAAGTGATCTCATAAACAAAACCATGTGTATTGTTTACGTTTTTTGCTTTTGGAAGTTTTAATAAAAAAGCATCTTCAACACGATAATCAAATTCTACAATAACAATCTGTTCTTTCTCATCTCTTAGTTCACTTAGTTTTTTATCTGCAACAATCTCACCTTTATTAATTATGACCACACGATCGCACATGGCTTCAACTTCTTGCATAATATGTGTGGATAGAAACACGGTTTTGGTTTCTCCAATCGTTTTTATAAGATTTCTAATGTCAACCAATTGGTTGGGGTCTAAGCCTGTGGTTGGTTCATCTAATATTAAAACCTCAGGATCATGTAATAAAGCATTCGCTAAACCTACACGTTGGCGATACCCTTTAGAGAGTTGTCTTATCTTTTTATGAGCCTCTGGAGTTAAGCCAGTAAGTTCTATAACATCATTAATACGTTGTTTGGAGACCTTGTATATAGTTGCGTTAAAGTTTAAATATTCTTTAACGAACATTTCTAAATATAAAGGATTATGTTCGGGTAAATACCCAACATTTCGTTGCACAAATTGTGTGTTTTCTTTTATATCATGTTCGTTTACCTTAGCAGTACCTTCACTCGGGTTAATATAAGTCGTTAAGATTTTCATCATGGTAGATTTCCCCGCACCATTAGGTCCTAAAAATCCAACAATCTCTGGTTTGTTAACTTTAAAGGATATATTGTTTAAAGCTTTTTGTTTACCATAGTATTTTGAAACCCCTATTACTTCAATAGACATAATTAAAATTATTTATTCAAAAATAATAATTATATAATGCAATAGAAGTTTTGTTGTAGAATCTTTAAAACTTTTGAAAATATAAAAAAAAACTAATGTCACAATTTTGATTTCTTAAAATATTATTTACTTTAGCCTCATAATTATGAAAACAACAGTATTTTTTACATATTTCAACAATTGGTTTTATTTCTTTTTTAGCAAAAGGAACGAGATGTTGTATATGTAATTTATAGATATAAATTTAAAATATGAGTCTCGATGAAAATCGGGACTTTTTTTTGTTTAACTTTTAATTAATCAACCTCAATTAAAGATTGGAGGCTTATAAAATAAAACTAAGATTTTGATTAAAACAGTAGCCATACAAGGAGTAAAAGGATCTTTCCATCATATTGTGTCACAGCAGTTTTTTGATAAGCCCGTAGGTGTTATTGAGTGTTTAACATTCGATAAGGTAGTCGATTCTTTAATTACAAAAGAATGTGATGCTGCTATTATGGCCTTAGAAAATTCTATAGTAGGATCCATCATTCCTAATTATGCTTTAATCGATGCATATGGTTTACATATTGTTGGTGAGCATTATTTGGATATTCAGCATAATTTAATGGCAATGCCAGGGCAAAGTATAGAAGCTATTGAAGAAGTGTATTCGCACCCTATGGCATTGTTGCAGTGTAAAGAGTTTTTTAAGCAATACCCTCATATTAAATTAGTAGAAGATAAGGATACTGCCGAGGTTGCTGAACGAATACATGAAAAAAAACTTAAGGGAATAGGTGCTATTGCAAGTGTTATGGCGGCAGATATATTTGAGTTAGATATTCTGGCATCTAGTATTCAAACTATAGAGCATAATGAAACACGATTCGTTATTGTAAAACGAACAAATTCTGAAGTTTCAGAAAATGAGATCAATAAAGCGTCTGTTAAGTTTGAAAGCGACCATAAACGAGGCAGCTTGGCTGCAATCCTTAATGTAATGAGCGATTGTAAATTGAATTTAACAAAAATTCAATCACTACCCATAGCCGAGACACCTTGGAAATATGCTTTTTTTGTTGATGTTACTTTTGAAAAGTATATAGATTTTAAAAAAGCAAAAGCTATCATCGATATTATGGGAGAAGGATTTAAAGTGTTGGGAGAATATAAAAGAGCTAAGTTATGATTGAAGCAGCAAATAGATTACAAACAGTAGAAGAATATTACTTTTCAAAAAAATTAAGAGAAGTAAGTTTACTTATAGCTAGTGGAAAACCGATTATTAACTTAGGTATTGGTAGTCCAGATTTACAACCGCCGCAAAGAGTTGTTGAGGCAATAAAAGAAGGCTTATTAGATCCTAGTGCGCATAAATATCAAAGTTACCAAGGCTTACCAGAATTAAGAGAAGCCATAACGGGATTTTATAAAACTCATTTTTCGGTGTCTTTAAGTTCTTCTACAGAGGTGTTGCCACTCATGGGAAGTAAAGAAGGTATCATGCATATTTCGATGGCATATTTAAATGAAGGTGATGCTGTGTTAATCCCAAATCCAGGATATCCAACATATCAATCTGTTACGAAATTAGTAGGGGCAACACCTGTTTTTTACGAATTGGATGAAGCAAATAATTGGTTGCCAGATTTTAATGCTTTGGAACAATTAGATTTAAGCAAAGTGAAATTGATGTGGGTTAATTATCCGCATATGCCAACAGGAGCGAAATCTAATACTCATTTATTTGAAAAATTAGTAGCATTTGGCAAGCGTCATAATATTTTAATAGTTAACGATAATCCGTATAGTTTTATACTAAATGATGATCCAAAAAGTATTTTAAGTGTTGCTGGAGCAAAAGATGTTTGTTTAGAGCTTAATTCATTAAGTAAGACGTTTAATATGGCTGGATGGCGTGTAGGGATGGTCGTTGGAGACAGTAAGCATATAAACAATATTTTAAAGGTGAAGAGTAATATGGACTCTGGTATGTTTTATGGCATTCAAAAAGGAGCTATTGAAGCTTTAAAATGCTCTGAGATGTGGTTTGTTACTTTAAATAGTGTGTATGCACGACGTCGCGATTTAGTTTGGCAATTAGCAGACGCTTTAAATTGTACGTATGACAAAAATGCCATGGGACTTTTTGTTTGGGCTAAACTACCAGGCGATTTAAAAGCTGAAGCGTATATAGACTCAGTGCTTAAAAATAATCACATATTTATTACTCCAGGAACCATTTTTGGAAGTAAAGGAGAAGGCTATATTCGATTTTCTTTATGTGCATCAAACGAAGTATTAGAAGAAGCTATAAAAAGAATTAAATAAGTAGACAGTACTCAGTAAGCAGTAAAACGGATAAAAAGTAATAATAATTAATAATTCTTCCTTTAGGGAAGATGTCTCAAAAAGAGAGATGGGAATGAAAAATATTTACATTATAGGTGTTGGGTTAATAGGTGGAAGTCTTGCTCTCGATATTAAAAAAAATAAGCCAGAAGTTGTTATTCATGGTATTAGCAGAAAAGAAACAACGCTTGATGAAGCTTTGTCTCTTAAACTAATTGATAAAAAAGCAACCCTAGATGATATTAATAAAGCCGATTTAGTTATTATATCTATTCCTGTAGATGCTACAGTAAAGTTGTTGCCAACGGTATTAGATAAAATATCCGATTCAGGATTGGTTGTAGATGCGGGATCTACTAAAAAGGACATATGCAAGATTGTTGAAGCGCATCCTAAACGTAGAAATTTTTTAGCAATGCATCCTATTGCTGGAACCGAACATTCGGGACCTAGTGCAGCAATTAGCGGCTTGTTTGAAGGGAAGACAAATATTGTATGCGAAGTTGAAAAAACAGCATTTAAACTTCAAGAAAAAGCCTTAAAACTTTTTGTAGATATAGGCATGCGAATTCGTTATATGAACCCAGAGGCTCATGATAAACACATAGCGTATATGTCTCATTTATCGCATATAAGTTCATTTATGTTAGGTAAAACGGTTATTGAAAAAGAAAAAAATGAGCGTGATATTTTTGATATGGCAGGCAGTGGATTCGCTTCTACAGTCCGTCTGGCAAAAAGTTCCCCAGAAATGTGGACACCCATTTTTGAACAAAACAAAGAAAATGTTATTGAAACCTTAAAAGAATACATCAATAATCTAAATCAATTTAAAGATCTTATGGAAAAAGATGATTTTGAGGCAGTTTACAATGAAATGAAAAACACGAATCATATAAAACAAATTTTAAACGGAATAGCCTAAGTAGCTAAATATTAAACAAAATGGAGAATAAAAAAGAAATGAGAAACTGGTTGGATGCATTAAACTTAGATCATCCTTTGGTTATTGCAGGACCTTGTAGTGCTGAAACAGAAGAGCAAGTATTAAAAATTGCACATGAGTTAAAAGATACCGATGTTAGTTATTTTAGAGCAGGTATTTGGAAACCAAGAACAAGACCAGGAATGTTTGAAGGTGTTGGTGCATTAGGCTTAAAGTGGCTACAAAAAGTAAAAGCAGAAACTGGAATGAAAATCTGTACCGAAGTAGCTAATGCTGCTCATGTAAAATTAGCATTAGAGCATGATGTAGATTTATTATGGATTGGTGCACGTTCTACAGTAAGCCCATTTATAATGCAAGAAATTGCAGATGCTTTAGAAGGAACGGATAAGCCTGTATTGATTAAAAACCCTGTAAATCCTGATTTGTCATTATGGTTAGGAGGTATTGAAAGAATATATAAATCTGGTGTAAAAAATATTGGCGCTATTCATAGAGGCTTTTCAACATACCAAAAGACCAAATATAGAAATATTCCAGAGTGGCAATTAGCTATCGAATTTCAGAATAGATTCCCTGATATTCCATTAATTAATGATCCATCTCATATTACTGGTAATAGAGAGATGATTTTTGATGTGTCTCAAACGGCTTTAGATTTAAATTTTGATGGATTAATGATTGAAACACATTATGATCCTGAGAATGCATGGAGTGATGCAGCACAACAAGTAACGCCATCTACATTGGTGCAGATTATGAAAAATTTAAAAATTAGAAAAGAAACTAATGCTGAAGCTGAATACAATAGCGAACTTGATAATTTAAGAGCGCAAATTGATGTTGTAGATAATCAAATTATTAATTTGTTAGGACAACGTATGGAAGCAGCAGATGGTATTGGAGCACTTAAAAAAACAAAAAATGTAGCTGTATTACAATCTAAGCGTTGGAATGAGATTTTAGGGAAAATGGTTTTAGAAGGACAAGATCATGGACTTAGTGAAGAGTTTATCTTAAAGATGTTTAAAGCCATTCACCAAGAATCTATCAATCATCAAGAAAAGATTATCAATGGTTAATAATTAACTGTATAAAAAAAGCCTCGCAATTGCGAGGCTTTTTTGTTTTAATAAAATAAAGTAGTTTTATTTATTTCTTTTAAAAATGTAACGGGTTATAAAAATACCTTGTTTGTCATCTTTACCCCCTTTACTTTCAACGGCACTAGTTACAAAAGCTAATTCCCAGCCTTCTTCTATCATCGTATTGATTTTTGAAGTAATTATGGCATCATTAGCAGCAATATTTTGGAAACGAATTCCTCCTACATTATAAAAGTTTAATAGTTTTGTTTCATCAAAACCTTTAACTCTAATTTCGCCACGTTTAGACTTATTACGTGTGTTGTCTTCTTCTGTTTGAGTAGAAGTGTATTCTTTGTAATCTTTTTCTTCGTTAGCGCTAATAAGTCTAGAACGGCCTAAACCGTTAGGAACAATAGATTCTACACTAGTAATAACTTTGTACTGTACTTGAGCATTTGCGTCGATAAAAGAAAATAACGCGATAGTAAAAATGATAAGTAATTTTTTCATGTTAGATTGGTTTTTTTAAATTAAGGTGCTAATGTATGAAAAATATTTAAAAAAACACGATAAAGTGTTTATTTTGAACGACGAAATGCTTTTTGTGTGACTTAGATGAATTTTCAGTTTAGGTGAAATAGCTTGTGTTTACGCATTCCGAAAAGGATATAATAGCACTCAAAATTTTATATTGAACGCATCCCGTCATTTTATTTTTAATCAAAAATGAGTTGAAAACTTGTTCATATTAAACACTTTTAGAAAGGCAATGGCATTGCACCGTGAAAAAAAGGAGTGATATATAAGACGAATATCAGCCATTTTTTAGGAAATAGAAAAGGCAAGAAGAGTTCATTATTGAAAAAGTAAATGAGGGACTATTCGTTACTAAAAAGTAAATAGAGAGCAAAATTCAATTTAAAAATTGTTATTTTGTGCTATAATATAATGGATGACAGGACTCGTTTATAAATCTACAGGAAGCTGGTACACGGTAAAAACCGATTTGGGCCATACTTATGAATGCCGTATTAAAGGGAGATTTCGTATAAAAGGTATTAAAAGCACAAATCCTATTTCGGTTGGTGATGTGGTCGATTTTGAACTTGAAACCGATAATAATCAGGAGTCAGGTATCATACATAATATTCATGATAGAACGAATTACATTGTTAGGAAATCGGTCAATTTATCTAAACAAACACATATTATTGCTGCTAATTTAGATCAGGTTTTTTTAATGATTACCATTAATAACCCGCCTACATTAACCAGTTTTATAGACCGATTCTTAGTAACAGCCCATGCATACTCTATTAAAACAGTGTTACTATTCAACAAAATAGATGCATACGATGAAGAAACCCTTTTAGAAGTTAAATACCTTGCTCACGTTTACAGGAAAATAGGATATGAGTGTATAGGTGTTTCTGCAAAAACTGGTAAAAATGTAGATAAAGTAAAGGCTTTAATGCGTAATAAAGTTAGTATGTTTTCGGGACATTCTGGAGTTGGTAAATCGACACTTGTAAATGCTATTGAGCCAACTTTAAATATCAAGACAAAAGAAATTTCAACACAGCATATGCAAGGGCAACATACGACAACCTTTGCCGAAATGTTCGATTTAAGTTTTGGAGCAAAAATTATTGATACACCAGGTATAAAAGGTTTTGGAGTTGTTGATATGGATAAGGAGGAAGTCGGGGATTATTTTCCAGAAATATTTAAATTAAAACAAGACTGCAAGTTTAATAATTGCTTACATGTTCAAGAGCCTAAGTGTGCTGTTAAAAAAGCATTAGATAATGATGAGATAGCATTTTCACGTTATAGAAGTTATTTGCAAATTATTGAAGGTGAAGATGCACATTATAGAACAGATAACTGGGATAATAAAGAGTAAGTGGTTACAGTAACTCATTTACAGTAATAATATGCTGAGAATATAATTTTGCAAGGTTTTAAAGTCTTACTAGACGTTGCTTAATAGTTAATAAATAAGATCTCCTTTGGGAGTTTAAAGGAATGAAAATAGTTATTCAAAGAGTTTCAAAAGCTAGTGTAACCATTAATGAGGAGAAAGTAGCATCCATTTCAAAGGGACTTTTAATCTTTTTAGGTATTGTAAATGAAGATACTCAAGAAGATATTAAATGGTTAACTAATAAAATAGTGAATCTTCGTGTTTTTGGTGATGAAAATAATGTTATGAATACTTCTTTATTAGATGTTCAGGGTGATGTTATAGTGGTAAGTCAATTTACTTTACATGCTTCTACAAAAAAGGGAAATAGACCAAGTTATATTAAAGCAGCAAAACCAGATGTAGCTGTTCCGCTTTATGAAAATTTTGTAAAGCAATTAGAAGTTGATTTAGGGAAAAAAGTACAAACTGGACAATTTGGAGCCGATATGAAAGTAGCATTGCTTAACGATGGGCCAGTAACTATAACAATCGATTCTAAAAATAAAGAATAATGGCATCTATCTTTGGACATGCTGTGGTTGGTTTTACATTGGCAAAAGTGATAGACAAACACCATGCTAAATGGCTAATAATATTTGCTGTATTTTCAACCATACTTCCAGATTTTGATGTTATAGGTTTTAAATTGGGAATACCTTATGCACATCCTATGGGACATCGTGGTTTTTCGCATTCCATATTGTTTTCAATAATATGGGGGCTTATTTTAATGTTTACCATAGGTAGGAAAAACAAGCTCATTTGGTTTTGTGTGATTTTTTTATCAACGCTTTCACATGGTGTTTTAGATGCTATGACATCTGGAGGGAAGGGTGTTGGTTTTTTTATCCCTTTTAATAATAGTCGTTTTTTCTTTCCGTTTCGAGGTATCCAAGTCTCACCAATTGGTGTAAAAAACTTTTTTTCAGAATGGGGATTAAAAGTGTTATTTAGCGAGTTTAAATACATTTTTATACCATCTTCTTTTGTGTTAGCCGTAAGATTTTTATCTTGTTGGGCGAAAGATACTTTTTATAGTAAAAACTGATTTTACTCATATAACAATTAGATTTATACAAGTACCTTTAATGTTTAAAACTTTATAATGTATGACTATAAAAAAAATTGTAAGTCTTCTTACTTTACTCCTAACCTTATCTGTTACTTCACAAGAAAATTTATATAGTAGTTATACGATTCCAACAAATCTTAAAGAAAAAGCTAATGCGGTTATTCGATCTAATGATGTTCATATTTCATTAAGATCGTCAAGTGAAATGTATGTTACTAAGAAACGAATTATTACAGTCTTAAATAAAGAAGGAGATGATGCTGTAGGAGCCTATATACACTACGATAATAATGTTAAAATTAAGAGTTTAGAAGTTTTGGTTTTTGATGATTTTGGCAAAGAAATTAAAAAGATCAAAAAGAACGATTTTAAAGATGTTAGTGCAGTTGATGGTGGCACATTATATTCAGATTCTAGAGTTAAATATTTAGAATATACTCCTATTGAGTATCCATACACAATTGAATTTACTAGTGAAGCCGTTAATAATAATACAGCATTTATTCAACCCTTCTCACCTGTTAATGGTTATTTTGTAAGTGTAGAAAAAAGTACTTATACCATAGATTTTCCAGAAGATCTTACAATTAGAACAAAAGAGAAGAATTTTGAAACTTTAGATTTATTAAAAGAGGAGACTCTCGGAAAAATCACATACGAAGTGAAAAATATTGAAGCCGTAAAACCCGAAGCATATAGTCCTGCATCTGTTAATATGGCTCCTAAAGTTTTAATTACTTCAAAACAATTCACATTAGAGGGCGTACATACACAGGTAGAAAATTGGAATGATTTTGGAAAATGGATGTATCACGATTTGATAAAAGATACGTATGATTTACCTGCAAGTACTATTAGCATGATTCAAAACTTGGTAAAAGAGGAACCTGATGATGTAGCAAAAGCAAAGAAAATATACCAGTATGTGCAAGATAAAACGCGTTATATAAGTGTACAAGTAGGTATTGGAGGTTGGAAACCTTTTAAAGCTTCACAGGTAGATGAATTAGGTTACGGAGATTGCAAAGCTTTAACAAACTATACCATGTCACTTTTAAAAGCAGTAGGAATTGAGTCTAATTATGCAATAGTATATGCTGGTAAATCACAAAGAAGTTTAGAGAAAGACTTTGCCGCTATGCAAGGAAACCATGCTATTCTTAATATTCCACAACAAAATAAAGAAGATATCTGGCTAGAGTGTACAAGTCAAAAATTACCTTTCGGTTTTATTGGAGATTTCACAGACGATAGAGACGTATTGGTAATAACACCAGAAGGAGGTGAAATTCAACATACAAAAAAATACAACACAGAAGAGAGTACCCAACGAATTAAAGGGAGCTACACCATTTCTAACGAAGGGGCTATTAATGCTGATGTAAATATAAATTCTAAAGGCATACAATATGACGATAAATATTGGTTAGAAACCGAAACAGAAAGAGATTTAGATAAACATTATAAAAAACGTTGGAAATATATCAATACCATCACGATTAACAACATGCATATTACAAATGATAAAAATGCTATTGAATTTGTTGAAGATGTTAGTTTTCAAGCTACTAATTATTCTAAAATATTAGGCGATAGAATGTTACTTGCTTTAAATGTTTTAAATAGAAATACAGAAATACCAGATCGTTACAGAAATAGAAAATACCCCCTTAAAATTAGAAGAGGATTTACAGATATTGATGAGGTTGAAATTAAATTGCCATCAGATTATAAAGTGGAATCTAAACCTAATAATAAGAATATTGAAAACAAATTTGGGAGTTATAAAGCAGAGGTAATCGTAAAAGATGAAAATACACTTATATACAAAAGAGAATTTGTAGTTAATGATGGCGAATTTCCTAAAGAAGACTATGATGCCTTTAGAAATTTTTATAAAGAAGTGAATAAACAAGATAATGCAAAAGTGGCATTAATTAAAAAAGAATAAAATGTGGCCTACAATAATTTTATTTAGCTTATGCTTTACTATAACGGTATTTGCTCAAGATTACAAATTTGGAAAAATTTCTAAAGAAGAATTAGAAGAAAAGTTTAATCCGTTAGATTCATCTGCTAATGCAACATACTTGTATAAGAATAGAAAAACTTTTTATGAATACAGAGAAGGAGTAGGCTTTGAGTTAATAACTGAAATACATGAGCGGATAAAAATATATAACAAAGAAGGGTTCAACTATGCTACCAATCGGGTAGGTTTACATAAAAGCGGAAGTGATAATGAGGAGATGAGTAGCATAAAAGCTTATACCTATAATTTATTAGAAGGAAAGATTAAAGAAACTAAACTGACTAAAGAGGGGATTTTTAAAACAGAAAAATCTAAATATTTTGATGAAACAAAGTTTACCATGCCAGACATTAAAGAGGGAAGTGTGGTTGAATTTAAGTATAGGATTTCATCACCTTTTTATTGGAGTGTAGATGATTTTGATTTTCAGTATGATATTCCTGTAAAAAAATTAGACGCCAGATTTGAAGCACCAGAATATTTTGTTTTTAAGGCTAATACTAAAGGGTTTTTGTCTGTAGTTCCTATAAAGGAACAAAAAAGAGATCGGATTATTTTTAATAATAAAACAAGAAGTGGCCAAGGCTTATCTGGAACAAGAACGTCATTTAGTTCATCGAATTTAGAATTCACCAAAAATATTTCATCCTATAATCTTAAAAATATCCCCGCACTAAAAGAAGAGTCCTATGTAAACAGTATAAACAATTATAGATCGTCTGTAAACTATGAGTTGTCTTATACAAAGTTTCCAGAATCTACTGTTAAGTATTATTCTACGACTTGGGAAGATGTTGTTAAGACCATTTATAAAAGTCCTGCTTTTGGAACAGAATTAAATAAAACAGGGTATTATGAAGATGACTTGGATGCCATAATAAGTTCTATATCGGACCCAATGAAACGTATAGCCTTAATTTTTGATTTTGTAAAATCTAAGGTGAAGTGGAATGGGTATTATAGTAAGTATACCAGTGAAGGTGTAAAAAAAGCATTTAAAAATCATGTAGGTAATGTTGCAGAAATAAATTTAATGTTAACTTCTATGTTAAAATATGCAGGTTTAAATGCCTATCCTGTTTTGGTAAGTACAAGGCAGAATGGTGTTCCATTGTTTCCAACAAGAGAGGGTTACGATTATGTGGTTAGTTATGTTAAGCTTTTTGACGGATATATGTTGTTAGATGCTACAAATAAATATAGTATACCCAATGTTTTACCTTTTAGAGCATTAAATTGGCAGGGACGCGTAATTGCAGAAAAAGGAGGATCTACATTAGTAGATTTATATCCCAAGGAAAAATCGAAAAATATGATCTCTATCCTGGTAGATTTAAATGAAGCTGGTAGTTTAAGTGGCGGTTTTAGAAGTGTTAAAACAAACCATAATGCCTTGTCATACAGAGCGCGTTATAACGACGTTGATGAAGACGATTTTATAGAGAAATTAGAGAATAAATATAATGGTTTGGAAATTTCTGATTTTAAGGTGGTTAATGATAAGGACTTGTCAAAACCAGTAATAGAATCTTATAAATTTGTAAAAGAAAGCCAAGCAGATGTAATTGGCGATAAAATTTACTTTTCTCCAATGTTTTTTTTAAAAACAACAGAGAACCCTTTTAAATTAGAAAAAAGAGAATTTCCAGTCGATTTTGGATATCCTTCTATCACTAAATATAGAATTTTAATAAATTTGCCTGAAGGATATAAAATAGAGTCAATACCAGAAACAATAGGGTATAGTTTACCTGATAAATTAGGAATGTTCAAGTACAAGATATCTATGACCAATAATACAGTACAACTATTAGTAGAATCACAAATTAATCAACCTATCATTTCTTCCTTATATTACGATGCTTTAAAAGAATATTTTAAGCAAATGATAGAAAAAGAAAATGAACAAATAGTATTAACTAAAGTATAAGATGGATATAAAAAATGCACAAATAATAGTTGACGATTGGATAAATGATCATGGTGTGCGCTATTTTAACGAGCTTACTAATATGGCTCAACTTACCGAAGAAGTAGGAGAAGTAGCTCGTATTATTGCCAGACGCTATGGTGAACAAAGCGAAAAAGAAAGTGATAAAGGGAAAGACCTTGGAGAAGAATTAGCAGATGTTTTATTTGTGGTATTATGTTTGGCAAACCAAACGGGTGTTGATTTACAAAAGGCATTTGATAAAAGAATGGATAAGAAAGCAAAACGAGATCACGATAGACATCATAATAACGAAAAATTAAAGTAAATTTGCTGCTTGTTTAAAAGAGAATTTATAAGCATGCATATTACACTTCAAAAATCGACAATTGCTAAGCAATCTTCAATTCAAATAACAGGATCTAAAAGTGAATCCAATAGATTATTACTTTTAAAAGCCCTGTACCCAGAAATTAGTCTGGATAATGTATCAAACTCTGATGATAGTAACTTAATGACTAATGCCTTGAGTTCTAATACAGGTTTAGTTGATATTTATCATGCAGGAACTGCTATGCGTTTTTTAACAGCCTATTTTTCTGTTCAAGAAGGGAGAGAAGTCGTGCTTACGGGTTCTAAACGGATGAAAGAACGCCCCATAGAGGTTTTGGTAGAAGCACTTCAAGAGCTTGGTGCAGATATTAGTTATGTTGAAAATGAAGGGTTTCCGCCGATAAAAATAAAAGGAAAAAAACTAATTAAAAATAAAGTATCGCTAAAAGCAAATGTAAGTAGTCAATATATTTCTGCATTACTGCTTATAGCTTCAAAACTTGAAAACGGATTAGAGCTAACCTTAGTAGGAGACATAACCTCGGTTCCATACATAAAAATGACACTTAGTCTATTAGATGAAATAGGAGTAGACGCCACATTTAATGGACATGTTATTACAGTAAAACCAAAAGTTAATGCGCAAACTCCAAAAACATTAACTGTAGAATCAGATTGGTCATCAGCATCTTATTATTTTAGCATTGCTGCTATTAGTGAGGTTGGAACAGAAATTAGACTGTCTTCATATAAAGAAAACTCATTACAAGGCGATTCGGTTTTAGTAGATATTTATAAGCATTTTGGGGTAAGTGCTGTTTTTAATGATCATGGCGTAATTCTAAAAAAAGAGTTTTCAAATTTAGAGCCATTAACTTTAGATTTAAAAAATGCTCCAGATATTGCTCAAACTATTGCAGTAACATGTTTTGCTTTAGGGATATCTTGTGATTTAACAGGGCTACACACACTCAAAATTAAAGAAACAGACAGATTGGTTGCTTTAAAAAATGAAATCGAAAAATTAGGAGGTCAGGTTGACATTACTGATAAATCTCTGCATTTATCAACTTCTACTATTATAAATGAGTTCGTGCCAATAGAGACGTATCACGATCATAGAATGGCCATGGCATTTGCACCACTAGCACTTAAAACGGCAATAATTATTAAGGATGCAGAAGTGGTTTCAAAGTCGTATCCAACATTTTGGGATGACTTAAAATCTATTGGATTTAAAATAACTGAATAATAATCATTCATTTACTTGACAATCGCTATTCGCAGATTGTATATTTGCAGCTTTCAAAAAAACAGACTATATATGAAATTATCAAACTTTGGCTTCAATTTACCAGAAGAACTATTAGCGGAATACCCATCAGAAAATAGAGATGAGTCACGTTTAATGGTTTTAAATAGAAAAGAGCAAACCATAGAGCATAAGTTGTTTAAAGATATTATTGACTACTTTGAAGAAGATGATGTTTTAATTCTTAATAATACCAAAGTGTTTCCCGCAAGATTATACGGTAACAAGGAAAAAACAGGAGCGAGAATAGAAGTGTTTTTGTTAAGAGAATTAAACGAAGAACAACGTCTTTGGGATGTTTTGGTCGATCCAGCTCGTAAAATAAGAATTGGTAATAAATTATATTTCGGCGATGATGATACATTAGTAGCTGAGGTTATAGATAACACAACATCTAGAGGACGTACATTACGTTTTTTATATGATGGATCGTATACTGAGTTCCGTAGAAAACTAAACGAACTTGGAGAAACACCACTTCCAAAATATATAAAAAGAGATGTAGAGCCAGATGATGAAGAGCGTTATCAAACGATATATGCAAAAACCGAAGGTGCTGTAGCAGCTCCAACTGCGGGGCTTCACTTTTCTAAACACTTATTAAAAAGATTAGAAATTAAAGGTGTTGATTTTGCAGAAGTGACTTTACATGTTGGGTTAGGTACTTTTAATCCAGTTGAAGTGGAAGATTTGTCGAAACACAAAATGGATAGTGAAGAGTTGAGGATTGAAGAAAAAGCAGCAACTATTGTAAACAATGGTATAGAGAGTAAAAGACGTATTTGTGCTGTAGGTACTACAGCCATGCGTGCTATAGAAAGTGCTGTGTCGTCGAATGGTAGACTAAATGAAATTGAAGGGTGGACCAACAAATTTATTTTCCCCCCATACGAATTTAGTATTGCTAATAGTATGATTACTAACTTCCATACTCCAAAATCAACATTGTTAATGATGGTTTCTGCATTTGCAGGACACGATTTTATAAAAAGAGCTTACGAAGAAGCAGTAAAAGAAAAATACAAATTTTATAGCTATGGCGATGCCATGTTAATCATTTAATTCTAGACGTGTTTCAGTATCTTATTTAAATATAAGGAAAGCCTTGTTTTAGCAAGGCTTTTTTTTAGGGCATTATCTATAACTTTCAATTAATAAATCAAAAATCGTTAATAGTAAAACCTTTCACTATTTTTGTAACACTTATGGCAACAGGTAAAAAAGACATTCGAGCGTTAACCAAAGACGATTTAAGAGAATTCTTTGTAAAACAAGGAGATAAAGCTTTTCGTGGAAATCAGGTTTACGAATGGCTTTGGCAGAAATCGGCACATACTTTTAAGGATATGACTAATGTTTCAAAAGAAACACGTCAAATGCTAGAAGATAACTTTGTTATTAACCATATCGAAGTCGATACCATGCAACGTAGTAAAGATGGAACAGTAAAAAATGCGGTTCGATTACATGATGGTTTAATAGTAGAGTCCGTTTTAATACCAACAGCAACAAGAACAACCGCTTGTGTTTCCAGTCAAGTGGGATGTAGTTTAGACTGTAAGTTTTGTGCAACGGCACGTTTAAAGCGTATGCGCAATTTAAATCCAGATGAGATTTACGATCAGGTTGTCTCTATAGACAAAGAAAGTCGTTTATATCATAATCGCCCGCTAAGTAATATTGTTTTTATGGGGATGGGAGAGCCTCTCATGAATTATAACAATGTTATTAAGGCTATTGATAAGATTACGTCGCCCGAAGGGCTTGGCATGTCTGCAAAGCGAATTACAGTATCGACATCGGGTGTTCCTAAAATGATTAAAAAAATGGCAGACGATGAAGTGAAATTCAATTTAGCTGTGTCTCTACACTCGGCTATTGATGACGTTCGTACGTCCATCATGCCCTTTAATGAAACGTTTCCTTTAGTAGATTTAAAAGAAGCATTAGAATATTGGTATGATAAAACCCAGCGTACCATTAGTTATGAATATGTGGTTTGGAAAGGGATAAATGATACTCAAAAAGATATAGATGCTTTTGTTAAGTTCTGCAAGTATGTACCATGTAAAGTAAATATAATTGAATACAACCCTATTGATGATGGTCAATTTCAACAAGCTACGAATGTAGCTTTAGAAAATTATATCAATACCTTAGAAAAGAATAGAATAGTTGTGAATGTGCGTCGCAGCAGAGGAAAAGATATTGATGCCGCTTGCGGACAGTTAGCCAATAAAAGTTAGAAACAAAAAAGCTGTATAGGGTAGCTTTTTTGTTTCCAGATAGGAGAAAACCTAATCTTTTATAATTTTTAACGTTTGCGATTTTTTATTTGCATTTACTGTTATCAAATAAATCCCTTTGTTTAGAGGGCTTAAATCGATGGAGTTCCCAGAAATACCTTCTTTGTTTATTTCTACAATACGCTGACCTAATTGATTTGATATTAGTATTTTATCAATAGTTTCTGTGGTTTCAATATTCAAAAAGTCCTTAACGGGGTTTGGATAAGCGTTTGTAATTTTTAATTGATTATTGTCAATAGAAAGCGCAGGGTTTGATCCAGTAGTAAAAGACCAAACTGACGTTCCTGTTGCACCTCCAGTAATATTGTATGATACAGCAGCCCAGTAATAGGTTGTTGAATATTCTAAGCCAAAAAGAGTAAAACTTGTATTGCTAATATCAGCTAATGCCGTTGGAGGGTTCGATGTTCCGAAATAGAAAATATACCCATCAGGAGCCTCTCCTGTTAAGGCATTTTCCCATGAAAAGGTGTAAGCGGCATCGCTGGCATCAATAACCAAATCTTCATTATAATCGGTGTCTAATGCTAAAGCAACATCTGTGGCACTATCAATAGGGTTTGGAGTTATTGCTGGATTTGGAATTGGTATAGTTGGTTGTTGAACAGTAATATTATCAATTCCCCAATAATATGAAAAGTCTCCAACCCACCTAAATCTAACTTGGGCATTTGTAATATCTTTCAATTCTGCTGTGACATCTAAAATAATTGAACCACTTATAAAGGTGTTGGCGGTAATTGTCGCTTCGGTGTATGACATAATTTCAACCCAAGAAGCACCATTATAGACTTCAACATAAGCTTCACCTCCAAAACCACTAACGAAGAGGTGATTAAAAGTCAGTTTTATGTTTGTTAAACCACTACAGTCAAACGCTGGACTTTCTAATGCAGTCTCCTCTGGTCCTCCTCCATACGCATCACTATTAAGAATGGCATAATTCCCTGAAAAACCACCTTCTGTGTAAAAAGAAGTATTAAAATCACCAAGGAAAGGTGCAAATCCACCAGTTTCAAAAGTCCAAATATTTCCCGTTGATGTCACTTCATTATTAGTCCATCCAGTAGGAAGAGTTAGGTCTGTTTCAAAGTCTTGAGAAATTAAAATTTGCCCGAAAGTAAATGAAACGGAAAAGAGGAAGAAAGATAATAAGGTAATTTTATTCATAAGCTATTTAATTAGTTATTAATATAATTAACATATAAAATATTTCTTACAAAACACTATTTTGTCGATCAAGTGTTTTTTTTAAAGATTAATAGTACAAGTATTTAGAAAAGGAACTTTCGAGGATCTATTGTAGTAATATTTTAACTTTATTAGTAATTTCGCGAAGAATAAGTTTTGAATATTGAAAATAGTAGAGCAAATAAAGCAACCCATAGACTATGAAATGGATCTTTTCGAGCAAAAGTTCCAACTATCTATGTCGAGTAAAGTAGCTTTGCTTAACAGGATTACGCATTATATTGTAAACAGAAAGGGAAAACAAATGCGCCCTATGTTTGTTTTTCTGGTTTCTAAAATGGTGTCTAATGGAGAAGTTAGTGAACGAACTTATAGAGGCGCCTCGGTAATTGAACTTATTCATACAGCAACTTTAGTACATGATGATGTTGTTGATGATAGTAATCGCAGACGTGGATTTTTCTCTGTTAATGCTCTTTGGAAAAATAAAATAGCCGTTTTAATAGGTGATTATTTATTGTCTAAAGGATTGCTTTTAAGTATAGATAATAATGATTTCGATTTACTCAAAATTATTTCTATTGCCGTTCGAGAAATGAGTGAAGGTGAATTGCTTCAAATTGAAAAAGCCAGAAAGCTTGATATAACAGAAGCTGTTTACTATGAAATTATCCGTCAGAAAACCGCAACGTTAATTGCGGCTTGCTGTAGTTTGGGAGCTGCATCTGTAAAACCAGAATCGCAGCATGTTGAGACTATGCGAAAGTTTGGAGAACTTATTGGTATGGCATTTCAAATAAAAGATGATCTATTTGATTATGGCGATACCCAAATAGGTAAACCTACAGGTATAGATATTAAAGAACAAAAAATGACATTGCCTTTAATTTATGTGCTTAATCAATCTTCAAAAAAGGATAAAAAATGGCTTATTAATTCCATTAAAAATCACAATAAAGAAACCAAACGTGTTAAAGAGGTTATTGCTTTTGTTAAAACTAAAGGTGGTTTAGATTACGCTGTAAAGAAGATGAAAGCATTTCAAGAAGAAGCATTACAAATACTAAAAACATATCCTGAATCAAATTATAAAAATTCACTAGAACTTATGGTTAATTATGTGATTGATAGGAAGAAATAGTTTTTTAGCTTATTAACAGGTAGGTTTAACATGTATTTAAAAAAAGCATACTTATGCATTGCAATCTTCTGAAGGGAAATCGGAAAGAAGCATAAGGGGGCTAAAACATTATTGGTTAAGAAAAAATGGGGTTTTTAATTTACCGTTACTTTTAGTTCATAAATATTACTTTTCTTATCTCTTTTTACAACACTTACTGTTCGCTTACAGCCTTTATTATCGAATATGTCATCATAAGAAGGGCTTTTGCCGTAATCATATATAAATTGGTTAACACTGTTTTTGTCGTGTTTTTTTATAAAATCAAGAAGATCCCAAAAAGAATTATGATCATCTCCTATATCCATATATATTTTATACCCGATTAACTTATCAGCTCTAAATCGGAGAATAAATTTTGTCTTAGAAACATAACCATTAGGTAAAGTGATATTTTTACTTCCGTTATATGCCTCAATTTTTCTTGCTGCATATCTTGGATCATCATTTTTAACTGATTCGTCTAAATAATTTAGAATAACAGATTTTTTATTGTTACCTATAGTTAAATCAGTATTTATGATTGGTTCTAAAAAGACCTTGCATCCTGTATTTTCTTGAGAATTGACTTTCATACATAAGATAAATGTCAGAAATGTTAATATGAATAATTTTATTTTCATTGGAGTGGTTTTTTTAAATTGCTTAGAATGACTTTTTGATATGAAAACGAAAGTAACTGAAAATTTTCATAAAGTCCAAATAAAGTCAAAAGTTTTAATTTTTCATTATGTTTTTCAATTACATTTATAGAGATATTTTAACACTTGGGCAACCATTTATGTAATATTTACGTCTTTAAAAATAGAAGATTAAATCAATCACTCTTGAAAGTAATACATCTGTATAAAAACGAAACGTCCCTCATAAAAAAAGCGATTAAAAGTAATCGAGAAGCGCAGCATGTATTATTTGAATTACATGCTCCAAAAATGTTAAGTGTCTGTCGGTACTATATAAAAGATTTACAACAAGCAGAAGAGGTTATGCTTAATGGGTTTTTTAAAGTGTTTTCTAATTTAAAAAGTTTTAAAAATGAAGGAAGCTTTGAAGGTTGGATAAGGCGCATTATGATAAGAGAATCTATTTCGTTTTTAAGGCAAAAAAAACAAATAGCGTTTTCTGTTGAATATTTTGAGAATAACAACGAGCATACAAATAATATTAACACGAATATAGAAGTTGCCGAAATACAGCAACTTATTGATGAGCTTCCAGAAGGTTATAAAATGGTATTTGTTATGTATGCTATTGAAGGGTATAAACATTACGAAATAGCAGAGATTCTAAATATAACAGAGGGCACATCAAAATCTCAATTATTTAAAGCACGAAAATTGCTTCAAGAAAAAATTAAAGTATTAAACAATACAACAGGCTATGGAACCAAATAAATTTGAAGATAACATAAAAGATAAGCTTGAAAAGAGAACGTTACAACCATCTAATGATGCTTGGGACAAACTTTCAGAACGTTTAGATAATCAAGGAAAAAATAAAAATATAAAACCAGTTTTATGGTTAGGGGTGGCTGCAAGCATTGTTGGAATTTTGTTAGTAATATCCCAGTTTTTTAATCATAGAACTAGAATAAATAATGCCCCTGAAACAGTGGTAGTTCCTGAGATTTTGGAGCAGAAAAAAAATAATGCCATCGTAATTGAAAAGCATATTAATATTGAACACCTGCAAGTAGATGAAGAAGAAGCAATTGTAGAACCTATAAAAAAGGTGGTCCCAGTTGAAATAACAAAAAAACAAACAATTATTGTTCAAGAAAACAACCTAAAAAAATTAAAGAAAGAGTCTGTTAACCCTGTTGAAGTGAAACTCGAATCTCTAACTTTCGAACAAGAAAAAATACAAGTAGTTGCAAATAAGATAAAAGCATTAAAAGATAATAACGAAGTTACTGATGATGCTATTGATGCTCTGTTATTTGAAGCTCAAAAAGAAATCAGGTTAAACCAGTTATATAATAAAACAACAGGGGTGGTTGATGCTAATTTATTACTTCAAGACGTTGAAGCAGATTTAGATCAATCCTTTAGAAGCAAGGTTTTTGAAACCATAAAATTAAGTTACGGTACAGTAAAATCGGCTATTGCCCAACGTAACGATTAATTGTGGTTTCTGTGACCTGTATTAAACTTGTTTCAGTAAGGAAGAACCTTATTGAATTGCAACTATAAATAAACATCAAATCAATTATCAATAGATGTTGAAATATCTATTTGGCTAAGTCCAGGATAATATTTCAACATAAAAAACGAACAGTTATGCAAATTATTACTAAGTATTTAGCACTTGCAGTGCTATGTGTAAGTGTGCAATTAATCAATGCACAAGACACGATTCCAGCTATTAAAAATGAGAAGAATATTAAAATGCTTAGGCATTTGAAAACAGTTATTGAAAAGGAAGAAAAAGATTTTTTAAAAATAGAAGTAGAAGCTATTAACAAGCGTTTAAACAACGGAGAAATTACAGCCGAAGAAGCTCAAGAATTAAAAATGAAAGCGGCAAAATTAGCAGCTTTGAATATTGAAAATCGTATAGGGATTATAGATAATAAGATTGCTCTTCTTGAACGGAATGATTATGGATTACATAGGGAAGCAAAAGATGTTAAATTTGGTATTGCAATAGATGGAGATGAGGTTCTTTCTGTGCGAGGAAAGAAGAAGCCAAAGAAATACGATTTACGAACTTCTAGCGATTTTGTATTGGCTTTTGGTTTAAATAATGCCATTATTGAGGGGGAAAAGCTAGACGATTCGCCATATAAGTTTGGTGGGTCTCGGTTTTTAGAATTAGGTTGGGCGTGGAAAACACGTGTGTTTAAAAATACTAATTTTTTACGTTTTAAATACGGATATTCTTTTCAAATAAACGGACTAAAGCCTGATGATAATAAGTATTTTGTTCAGCAAGGAAATCAAACGGTATTACAAGAATTTCCAGAAAACCTTAAAAAGTCTAAACTGTCTATTACCAATTTGGTATTCCCTGTTCATTTTGAGTTTGGTCCTTCAAAAAGGATTGACAATGATACTTATTTTAGATATGTTACTCGAAATCAATTTAAAATAGGTTTAGGAGGATACGCAGGTATTAATATTGGCACACGTCAAAAACTAAAGTATAAATTGAACGGCGAGCATATTAAAGACAAACAAAAACGTGGTTTTAATACCAGTAACTTGGTATATGGATTAAGCGGTTATATTGCTATTAGTGAAATGGCCTTGTATGTTAAATATGATCTGTCTCCTATTTTTAAAAATCAGATTGTCGATCACAATAATATTTCAATAGGCGTTAGGTTTGATGTGGATTAAAATTAAAGACAAAGGTTTTATCAACAGTTTTTATAGATTCTATGCACTTTTGTCTTAATTATAAAGATTCTTCGCTGCGCTCTGATGACAAACAATTGAAAGTTAGTTAGTTATAAAACACGTCAATGGTAGCGAAGCGAAGAATCTGTTTTGATTTAAGTAAATAAAAATTAAATAATCAAAACATTAAAATTTTAAAAGATTCTTCACAGCTTTGCTGCTACCTTCAAAGCAAAATATATTTTGTTTCTTGGTAATATTCAAAATGACACTTTTTAATTATTTTTATCTTTAAAGGCGTCAAATTCAGATGGTATTTCAACTTTAGGGAATGAGTTGTTCTTCATATCGGTATCGGCATACTCAAAATTAGGATCTAAATTTACTTTCTTTACCTCTTTTTCTTTTATAAAAGTTTTTCGAATTTCGTATTCATTTCTACGCCAGATTTCTGAAGGAATTATGTCGATCTCTTTAGAGTCATCAGTAAATATCCACTCAATAGTAACAGGCATAACAAGTCCACCTACATTTTTGATGGTGATTTCGTAAATGTTTTTACCAGAAAGTTGTTTGCGTAATTCGGGTTCATTAATTCTTGATAAAAACTGACCATAAGCAGCATCGGGTGTTGTGTTCATAATAATTGTTTCTGGACCACTAGAGAAATCTTTTGGTTGCGTTTGGATGTTTTTACCAGAGGCTTCAAGTTTTACTTTAGATGTGTTATTTTGATCTTCAATATTCGAATTTTCTTCATATACTTTAAACCATTTTACATTACTTAATTCCATGTCTACATGATCGGTAGTAAAAAACCAACCTCTGTAAAACCAATCTAAATCGGTAGCAGTGGCATCTTCAAGGGTTCTAAACAAATCGGCAGGGTTGGGATGTTTGTATTTCCAGCGGTTAGCATATTCTTTAAAGGCCTCATCAAATAGTTCTTTTCCGATAATAGAGTTACGTAACATTTGCAACCCAACGGTAGGTTTTAAATAAAAATTGGCACCAAATTGAGACATAAGTTCGCTATCTGAAGTCGTCATAATAGGACGCAAAATATTTTTATCACCACTCATAAATGGTACAATACTTTTGGGTGTTACACTATTAAAATCAGGGTAACGTTCTGCAACGGTTCTTTGATGTAAAAAAGTATTTAAACCTTCATCCATCCACATCCATTTACGCTCATCTGAACTAACAATCATAGGAAACCAGTTATGCCCCACTTCATGAATAATAGTTCCTATCATACCTTGTTTAGCACCATCACTTATTTTACCATTTTTTGGTCGCCCACCATTAAAACTAATCATTGGAAATTCCATACCAATATTTGAGGTGTTTACAGAAATAGCTACTGGGTAAGGATAATCGAAAGTAGCTTCAGAATAAACTTCTAAAGCATGTATTATTGCTTTAGTAGATTCTTCTTGCCATACAGGTAGGCCTTCTTTTGGGTAAAAAGACATGGCCATTACAGTGTTGGTTGGTAATTTTACAGCTTGTGCATCCCACATAAATTTACGAGAGGATGCAAATGCAAAATCACGAACATTTTTAGCACTAAATTTCCAGGTTTTTTGCTTCTTTGTTTTTTGTTTTTCATTGATTAGGGCTTCTTCTTGTGTAATAATCATTACAGGTTTATCAAAAGACTTTTGTGCTTTATCTAGCCTCTTACGCTGTGTTTTAGTTAACACAGATTCACTATTTTGAAGCAAGCCAGTAGATGCAATAATATGATCTTCGGGGACAGTAATTTCAACGTCATAATCACCAAACTCCAAAGCGAATTCTCCAAGTTTTTGAAATTGTTGATTTTGCCAACCTTCAGTATCGTTATAAACAGCCATTCTTGGAAACCAATGAGCAATGAGGTAAACAGTATTATCGTCGGAAGGAAAGTATTCATAGCCTTCACGAGATAATAAATACATGCTTCTATCGGTAATAGGGTAAGACCATGCTATTGAAAAACTTGTAGATTCCCCCGATTTAAGAAGCGTGTTTAATTTAACCTTCATCATGGTGTTATTAACCATGGTTTTTAAGTTGTTTTTATCAGAATCTTTTACATATTTAATAGAATAACCGGCAGGAAAATCGATAGCTCTGGTAAGGAACTGCATTTGTCTGGTAGTCATACCGTTTTTCATATTATTATTTATGGATCCAAAATCTTCATTTTCTTTTTTGTTAACGTTTTGTTCTAGCTGTATCCATAAATAACTTAAATCATCTGGCGAATTATTATAATAAGTAATAGTTTCCTTGCCAGAAATAGTGTTGTTCGATTCGTTTAATTCAACTTTTATGTTATAATTAGCACGTTGTTGCCAGTAGTCTCTTCCAGGAGCTCCGCTAGCAGTTCTGTAAGTATTAGGAGGTTTAAGCATATTATCAATAGGTTCAAACTTGCCTTGCCAAGGCTGTGTTTGTGCCTTGCTAATTGATGAATAAAATAAAGTCAGGAATAAAATAAAGAAAAGTCTCATAGATTTTAAAAAATTATTTGAATTAGTCAAGGAGCAAGATAGGAATATTAATATAAATCAAGCTAATTTTTTGTTGCTTAAAGACTAAGTGTTCAGTACATTTGCCTCCCTAAAATATTTGTAAAATATGAGTAAGAAAAAAGATTTAACATTTGATGTGTTAATAGAAATACCTAAAGGAAGTAGGAATAAATATGAATACGATTTTACATTACAAAAAATTCGTTTCGACCGTATGCTGTTTTCATCTATGATGTATCCTGGGGATTATGGGTTTATTCCAGAAACCTTGGCTCTAGATCAAGATCCATTAGATGTATTGGTTATGGGAACAGAACCAACATATCCTATGGTGGTTATGGAGGTAAGACCTATAGGGGTATTCCATATGACGGATGAAAAAGGACCTGATGAAAAAATTATTTGTGTACCCGTTTCAGATCCTATTTGGAATAAAAATAAAGATATATTAGATTTAAATCCTCATAGGTTAAAAGAAATAGAACATTTTTTTCAAGTATATAAAGATTTAGAAGAGAAGAAAGTTGATACAGGTGGATGGGGTAATGCTGAAGAAGCTGTTAAAATTTATCATGAATGTGTACTGAGGTATGACAATAGTGAACACAAGAAAAAACGGACATTTACTATTTAGTTGAAATTTTATATAAAAAGTTTAAACTTTTTCAAAATTTAAAGAAACCATCCTAATTCTAGGGTGGTTTTTTTGTTTTCCAATTTTTGATGTAAGAAGAATTCTGGATATAATTAAAGGACTATAATTTTTATAGAAGTGTATTAAATTATACTTTAAGGTTTATAGTTTTTTTCTTTTTTTGAAGTGCATAGTTATAATAATAAATTTTTAGCCTTGAACTTCTAAACGAAATTTTATCTAAATAGACTAAAAAAAACTAACATATATCATAGTATTAAAGATAATATATTTAAATGGGGATTTAAATGTGTCATCTTTAATTAAATGCGGCTTTTTTTATCACTTATATTTTCCTATTTTTAGCTTCGTTAAAAAAAAACAATTAATTTAAACTAATTAACTAATATGGATTTAATAGTAAATTTTTTACCGCTTTTTGGTATTGTAGCTTTAATTTTCGTTTTTCTAAAAAGTGGATGGGTTTCAAAACAAGAAGTAGGTGATGAAAGAATGTCTCGTATAGCTAAGAATATTGCAGACGGAGCCATGGCATTTTTAAAAGCCGAATACAAGGTTTTAGCAATTTTCGTGATAGCAGTAGCTGTCTTGTTATATTTTAAAGGGTCTTCAGAAGTGGGTTCTAGCGGGATGGTTTCAATATCATTCATCGTAGGTGCTATTTGTTCTGCCTTAGCAGGATTTATTGGGATGAAAGTTGCAACCAAAGCGAATGTTAGAACAACACAAGCAGCAAGAACATCTTTAGGACGCGCATTAGAAGTGGCGTTTGCTGGTGGCGCTGTAATGGGCTTAGGTGTTGTAGGCTTAGGTATTTTAGGGTTAAGTGGTTTATTTATTATATATCAAGGCTTATGGCCTGGAGCTGAAAATTTAATATTGGTATTAAATGTTCTTTCAGGGTTTTCTTTAGGAGCTTCATCTATTGCTTTATTTGCTCGTGTTGGTGGTGGTATTTATACTAAAGCTGCTGATGTTGGAGCTGATTTAGTTGGTAAAGTTGAAGCTGGTATTCCAGAAGATCATCCTTTAAATCCTGCTACTATTGCAGATAATGTAGGTGATAATGTAGGAGATGTAGCTGGTATGGGAGCAGATTTATTCGAATCGTATGTAGGTTCTATTATTGGAACCATGGTATTAGGTGCTTTTATTTTAACACCTAATTTTGGTGGTTTAGGAGCTGTGTACTTGCCTTTAGTTCTTGGTGCTGTAGGTATAATAATGTCTATATTAGGTTCCTTTTTTGTAAAAGTAAAAGATGGTGGAAATCCACAAACAGCATTAAATATTGGTGAATTTGGTTCTGCAGGATTAATGATTGTGGCGTCTTATTTTATTATCAATGCTCTAATTCCTGAATCTGTTGAAGGTTTACCTTTCGGAGCCATGGGTGTATTCTGGGCAACAATTGCTGGTTTAGTAGCTGGTTTAGGTGTTGGTAAAATAACAGAGTATTATACAGCTACAGGGAAAAAGCCTGTAATGTCAATTGTTAAACAATCAGAAACTGGAGCTGCCACAAATATTATTGCTGGCTTAGGTGTTGGTATGATGTCAACAATGATTCCTATTCTTTTGATTGCTGCTGCTATTATGGTATCACATCATTTTGCAGGTTTATACGGTATTGCTATTGCAGCGGTAGGAATGTTAGCAAATACAGGGATTCAATTAGCAGTTGATGCTTACGGACCAATTTGTGATAATGCAGGTGGGATTGCTGAAATGGCAGAATTACCAAGCGAGGTTCGCGAACGTACAGATAAATTAGATGCTGTTGGTAATACAACTGCAGCTGTTGGTAAAGGTTTTGCTATTGCTTCTGCTGCCTTAACAGCTTTAGCTTTATTTGCAGCTTTTATGAAAACTGCTGGGGTAACGACAATTGATGTATCTCAGCCTAAAATTATGGCTGGATTATTAATTGGAGGTATGTTGCCATTTGTGTTTTCTGCATTATCTATGAATGCCGTTGGTCGTGCTGCCATGGCAATGATTGAAGAAGTTAGACGTCAATTTAGAGATATTCCGCAATTAAAAGCAGCTTTAGAAGTGATGCGTAAATATGATTCTGATATGACTAAAGCTAATGAAGCTGACAGAGGAATATTTGATGCTGCCGACGGTGTTGCAGATTATGGAAAATGTATTGATATTTCAACTAAAGCTTCTATTAGAGAAATGGTTTTGCCAGGGTTGTTAGCTATTGTAGTGCCTGTTGCTGTTGGTTTTATTGGTGGCGCCGAAATGTTAGGTGGATTGCTTGCGGGTGTTACAACTTGTGGCGTGCTTATGGCAATCTTTCAATCGAACGCAGGTGGTGCTTGGGATAATGCTAAAAAAACAATTGAAGAACAAGGTAAAAAAGGTACAGATGAGCATAAAGCTGCTGTAGTTGGTGATACTGTTGGAGATCCTTTTAAAGATACTTCAGGCCCTTCTTTAAATATCTTATTAAAATTAATGTCGGTTGTAGCATTGGTTATTGCGCCTAGTTTAATTGAAGTTGAAACTGCCATGGCTTATGTTTCTGATACTAATGCTATAGAGCATGTAGAGACTTCTAAAGAAGTTAAAGTGAAAATGACTAATAATAATGATGGTACTGTTAAGGCTATTGTAACTACAGTAACTACTAAAGGTGAAGAAGAAGCTATTAGCTATGAAACTTTTAATGGAAGTGAATCTGAAGTAAAAGCTAATATTGAAGCTTTAAAAGAAAGTGACGAAATAGCTGGAGTGAGTCCATAAAGAGATTTAGAAAGAAATTTTATAAAACTAAAAGACCATGTTAATAACATGGTCTTTTAGTTTTATAGACAGTTATTATTTTTAGGTTTATTTCTATTGTCTATCGTCTGCTTTCTCCTAAAAGGCTTAGGAAATTTGTATTCTATTGCAAAAGGGAATTATATTTTAATTTAGTAGTTATACAATTTGCCGTATAAATTAATCTATGATTTTTTAAAACCTAGTTTATGTCCCCAAAAGGAATAATATAGAATAATGATATAGCAAGGGAGTAAAATCCAATATCCACTAGATGCCGATTCTGCCATGGCAGAAACCTCTTCGACACCACTTGCAAGTAATTGCTCCTTTTTTGCATCGACTATGGCTCCGTACAATGGAGGTATTATAGCGCCCCCAGAGATCGCCATAATTAATAATGCCGAGGCCGTTTTAGTAAATTTCCCTAACCCGTTTAAAGTAAGTGGCCATATGGCAGGCCAAACTAAAGCATTTGCTATACCTAACGCTGCTACAAAAAGAACAGAAGTAAATCCAGTTGAGAACACAATACAAAATGATAATATAATTCCTAAAAAAGCACTGGCTTTTAAGGCGAATGACTGACTCATGTATTTAGGAATTAAAATCACCCCTAAAGCATATGTTGCAACCATAGCTAATAATGTAAATAATGTAAAGAATTTTGCCTGACTAACAGGGAGATTTAAAGAAATCCCATAAGATATTATAGTGTCTCCAGCAACAACCTCTACGCCTACATAAACAAACAATGCTAAAACACCTAACCACAAATGAGGAAACTGAAAAATACTTGTTTTTGTTGTCCCTCCTTCTTTAGGTGCTTCAATAGGTTCTGCTTCAACATGTGGCAAAGGCGCTTTTCTAATTAAAACACCCAAGACGAATAGTACAATAGCCATTATAATATATGGTGTAACGACACTATCTGCCATAACATTTAATAATTCTGCTTTTTCAGTATTTGAAACAGAGCCTAATTTGTCCTTTATTTCATCAATTCCAGATAATAAAAGTGCGCTAAAAATTAGAGAGCCTAATCCTCCTGCAACTTTATTAGCAATTCCCATAATGGATATACGCTTAGCAGCACTTTCAATTGGCCCTAAAATAGTGATGTATGGATTAGATGCTGTTTGTAAGAGCGTCATGCCTGCTCCTTGAATAAAAATTCCTGTTAAAAACATCCAATAGGTTCTAGCCTCAGCAGCTGGGATAAAAACTAAGGCTCCTAAGCCCATAATAACTAATCCTAAAGACATCCCTTTTTTATAACCAATTTTATTGATTATATAAGATGCTGGTAAAGCCATAATAACAAAAGAAATGTAAGATGCAGAAGCTACTAAATAAGATTGCGCATCTGTTAATTCGTTAATGGTTTTCATAAAAGGAATTAAAGCACCATTAATCCATGTTACAAATCCAAAAATAAAGAATAGCCCAGCTATAATCATTATTGGAATTAATGTGCTGTTCTTTGATGTTGATAATTGGTTAGTATTGGGCATAATTATTGATTTCTATTAATTATTTAATAATATTTTATAAGTAAGATTACTTTAATCTTAAGAATCCATCGGGGCTTGCCTTGGGGTAAAAGTGGAAAGTTTGAAAACCTTAGGTTTTCATCAATCTAAAAATATTTTTCCGCTTGATACCTCGTCAGCTTGCTGCGGGGTCATTCATTTGCATAAATATATTATTAGATAATCATCTAGCCAAAGTATTCTACAAGAAACATTCGTTATATAAAAAGTGTTAATGCCTAAAATATCCATTTTTCTGTACAGAAAAAGGTTGTTTACATAGCGTTTTTATTTGTTAACACCAGGAATAAAACTTACATTTAGAAAGTTGAAAGTTTAATTGGAATAAAATATAAGATATATGGACGGGTACTGTGTAAAGTGTAAAGTCAAAAAAGAAATAAAAGATGCTAGTGAAGTGACTATGAAGAATGGAAGAAAGGCAATGAAAGGAAGTTGCCCAACTTGCGGTACTGGTATGTTTAGAATATTGGGTAAGTCCTAAGCTGTATAAACTTACAAAGGCTTTAGTTTTTCAAACTATATAAATTAAATCAAAGATATACTAAAAATATAACTCCTATTAGGTTGGTCTGAATATTAGTATGTTTTTTATTTATAATATTTACACTTTTTATTTTAAATTTATTCTTCCAAAGTAATATTAATTTTAAAGTATCGATTCTACCTATATTGATATTAAAAATATCCTATCTTCTTAATTAGACCATTTGCATAGAGTAATTTTGTAAATTGCGATACTTATAAATTTATATGTAAAAAAGTATGGTTACTTTAAAACAATTAGCAAAAGAGTTAAACGTTTCTATTTCTACGGTTTCAAAAGCTTTAAATAATAGCGAAGAAATTGGAGAGGATACGGTAAAACGAGTTAAAGAACTTGCTGAATTGTATAATTATACACCTAATAAAGTAGCCCTAAGTTTAAAGCAAAATAAGACTAGAACAATAGGAGTTATTATACCTAATATACTTAACCATTTTTTAGCTAAAGTGCTTTTTGGTATAGAGAAAGAAGCTACTAATTTAGGTTATAATATTATTACATGTATTTCTAACGAATCTTTAGAAAAGGAAAAGGAGAGTTTGATGTTGCTTGCAAATGGTAGTGTAGATGGATTTATATTATCGGTAGCAGAAGAAACTCAAATTAAGAACGAAATAGATCATTTTAAGAAAACTATTAGCAGAGGTTTGCCTATTGTTATGTTTGATAGAGTGGCTCATGATGTGTTATGTGATAAAGTTATTGTAGATGATTTTGATGCCACTTATAATGCTACTAAAGATTTGCTTCTTGAAAACCGTAAAAATATAGCCTTTGTTAGTAATATTAATGATTTAAGCGTTGGTAAACTAAGAGAAAGAGGGTATGCTAAAGCGATATTAGAAGATAATAGTCAAGCCCCTTTAATTTTAAATATAAAAAAGAAAGATGATCATCAGAAAAAAATAAAATCTTTCCTCAAGAAGAATAAGATGGTTGATGCTATAATTGCTGCAGATAGTTCTTCGGGTATTATCGCTATCAATACAGCTGTTAACTTAGGGTTTAAAGTACCAAAAGACATGTCTGTAATTGGCTTTGCTAGTAAAGCAGATTCAAACCATTCTACACCAAGATTAACAACTATAAGACAACATGCCAAAGTTATTGGTGCTAATGCGGCTCAGATGCTTATAGATAGATTGCAGAAAATGCATTTAAATGAAGATGTAAAGACTAAAATAGTAAGAACAAGTTTTATAAAAAGTAAATCCACGCTTAAATAGTTTTTAACAAGTTATCAACATTTTTTTATTGCAAAATGCATTTTAACGATAAAATAATACATTTTGTCGAATATATTAGATTTAGAAATACAGTTTAACCTACTTTTACAGTGTCTTACAGAACGCCCCATAAACTCCCTTAGTTTTTGTCAAGACAATTAGTTCATTTTTTCCCTCTCATAAAATATTTTATAGAATCGCTTTACGGTATCTCGTATTCGATTTTAAGTTAATAGTCCATTTTTTCCCTCTAATTAAGATTTTTTAATCTAACAAACCTTTTTGTTTAAAAAAACAAAGAAAAAAAATAGTAATAACCTTAAAATTGAAATATTATGAAAGCCCTAAAAATTACATTATTTGTAGCAGTATTATTCGCAACATTAGTATCATGTACTAAACAAGACTTAAATGAAGATGATGTGTTGTTAAAAGCAAATAATACAGATATGCAAATTCCTTACACTGGAGGTGCTGTTAGTGAAGGAGATTGATAAATTATTACTAATTTATAAATTATTAATTGCCCTTTACTTATATATTACGTAGAGGGTAATTTTATTTATGCAAATTAAAAAATTATAGATACATTTGAAGGAATCCTTTAATTATTCCTTGAATTAGTTGAAATTAAAAGTATTATACATATTAGCTGTTGTTTGTTTAAATTTATCTTTTTCACAAACAGATGATAAAATTATTCTAGATTCTATTGATGTTTATAATCAGTTCTCAATTAGAAATAATGATTTTTCGATAGAAGAAAGATTAAAGTATGCAAATCGCGCTCGTCAACTTTCTATAGATTTAGAAAATGAATTAGTCATTCTAAAATCTAATAAAAACCTCTCTGAAATTTATTGGGATTATAAAAAATACAATTTGTATAAAAATGTGAATAAGAAAAATTTAGTTTTATCATTAAAGCTAAATGATTCGTTATCGTTTGCAGATGCTAACTCCAATCTTGGACGTTTTTATAGAATTAATCAAGTAACAGATAGTGCATACTATTATTATTTTAAAGCAGAAAAGTTATATAGGGAATTAAATGATAAATATAAAACAGCAATAACTCTTTTAAGAATTGCATTAATTCAAAGAGATGAAAAAGATTTTACAGGAAGTGAACTTACATCTATAGAAGCTATTTCTTTATTGGAAACATTGGAAAAAACAGATGATGTAAAGAAAAATAAATCATATATCTATAATAATTTAGGATTGGTTTTTGACCAATTGGAACAATTTGAAGAATCTATTGTATATCATGAAAAAGCTTTGCGTATAAAAAAAGGCTTGAAAGGAAATAATAAGACAACAATAGATAATTCTAAAAATAATTTAGCACTGTCTTATAAAAATTCAGGTTTAATAAATAAAAATGTAAAAGAATATAACAAGGCTCTAAAGTATTATATTGAAATTTTATCGAATAAAAATTTAATCAATGAACGCCCAGATTTTTATGCTTTAGTTTTAGATAATTATGCGCATACATTGTATTTGTCTAATAATCATAAACAGCTACCTGAACTGTATTTTAAAGCCTTAAAGATTACAGGTAGTGTTAATCCAGGAGGGTATAACTCGATTATTATTAACCAACATTTAGCAGAATATTATAATGATAAAAACAATAAAGACTCTGCAAAGTTTTATGCCTATAGAGCAAAAGAGATCTCAGAACAATATCATAATGATGATTTGTTAAAATCTCTTTTATTACTGTCAGAAGTTGAAGAAGGTAATTTGTCAGCAAAATATTTAAGAGAATATGTGAAAATTAACGATAGCTTGCAAAAGAATGAGCGTTCTATAAGAAATAAGTTTGCCAGAATTCGTTTTGAAACCAAGCAAATAGAACAAGAAAATGCTCAAATTGCGAAAGAGCGTATGTGGCTTTTAATAATTTCTGTAGTATTAATAATTTCGTCTTTTCTATTATATCTTGTAATCTCACAAATAAATAGAAATAAAGAATTAAAATTTATACAAAAGCAACAGGAAACGAATGAAGAGATTTACAACCTGATGTTGTCACAAAATGAAAGTATTGAAGAGGCAAGGACTTTAGAGAAAAAGCGTATTTCAGAAGAGTTGCATGATGGTGTTTTAGGGCGTTTATTTGGTACACGATTGAGCCTAGATAGTTTAAATATGAGTAATAGTGTAGAAGCGATAAAAACCAGAGAGCAATATATAGGAGAACTTAAAACAATTGAACAAGATATAAGAAAAGTATCCCATGAGTTAAATACCGATTTTGTTTCAGGTTCAGGGTTTATAGATATAATAAAAACACTGTTACAAACACAAACATTAGCTTACGAGCTTGATTATAAATTAGATCATGATGATACGATAAATTGGGACGGGGCATCTAATAAAAATAAAATTCACATATATAGAATTATTCAAGAATCACTCCATAATATATATAAACATGCAAATGCAACACGAGTAAATATTAGTTTTAAATTAAAAAATAATGTAATTTGCTTGATAATGAATGATGATGGTACTGGATTTGACGTTAACAAAGCGAAGTCTGGTATAGGATTAAAGAACATGAAATCAAGAGTAAGTGAAATAAACGGAAGTATAAAAATAACCTCAGAAATAGATGTCGGAACTACAGTAATTATTGAAGCCCCAAATTACCTAAAACAAAATTTATTATGAATGAAAAAATAAAAATATTAATGATTGATGACCACCCAATGATTATTGAGGGGTATCAAAACACGTTACTTTTTACTAAAAAAGAAAATCAAGAACTCGAAATTGATATTGCCAATAATTGTGATGAGGCTATCGCTTATATGGATAAATCAATTCAAAAAGAGCTCCCTTATGATGTGTTATTTGTTGATATTAGTTTACCACCTTCTGAAGATGGATTAATGAATTCTGGTGAAGACCTAGCGGAATATGCACGTCGGATTTTACCAAACACCAAAATTATTATATTGACTATGTTTAATGAATCATTTAGAATTCATAACATTATCAAAACCATAGATCCAGAAGGGTTTTTAATCAAAAGTGATCTAACTTCAAGTGAACTTGCTAGTGCATTTCAAGCTGTAATTAATAATCCGCCATTTTATAGTGGTACCGTAAATAGTCATATTAGAAAGACTATTACAAGTGATATTGTTGTTGACGATAAAAATAGAAAGATACTTCATTTATTATCTCAAGGTGTGAAAACTAAAAATTTAGCATCTCATTTAGATATTTCTTTAAGTGCGATAGAAAAAAGAAAAAAGCAGCTTAGAGATATTTTTGAAGTAAACGACGGACAAGATGAAACGTTATTAAACGAAGCAAGAAAAAAAGGTTTTGTTTAATATAGTTATTCATGTTAGTTTATTTTTTTTTGAAAAAAACTCGTTTTTTTTGTTTTTCAAATAATTGATTTTCAGTTAATTACGCTTTATCCGTAACGCGATTACGGGTTTCCCGCAGTTCAAAGACAATACTTATAATTATATTTACGTAATCAACACATCTAAAATTAATTAATCCCTCAATTTTTTTTGTTGATAATAGCAATTTACAGACCCTATGGAGGTGAGAGACCCATAGGGTTTCTTCTTTTTAAATTGTATGTAGCCTGAGTCTTTGAATCTAGTAATCTTTTGGTTTTTTAATATGACATTACATTAATGTTGTATTTAACTATCAATAAGGAATCCTATAAAAAAGCCTAAGTAAACAATAGCCGCAATAAATTTTATAAATGTAGATGCTATAAAACCAATAAAAGCTCCAAAAGCAGCCTTAGTAGCAGTTTTGGAATCACTTTTGCTTAAAAGTTCTCCTATTAATGCCCCAAAAAAGGGACCTATAATAATACCACCAGGAATAGGACTTAAAAGTCCCACTATAAGACCTATGGTAGTGCCTATCATGCCATATTTAGTACCCCCAAATCGTTTGGTGCCAATAGCAGGAATAATATAATCCAACACCCAAATAAGGATGGCAATTATTAATGTAATAATTATAAATGATTTACTTATCAAGATGGTATCTGTGAAATAAAGTATTAATAATCCAACCCAACTAGTTAATGGTCCTGGTAATACTGGTAAAAAGCTGCCTATGATACCTAAAACCATAAATAAAGCAGCAATAATAATTAAAATAATATCCATAAAAGTATTTGTATTCTAATAATTAGACGCGTACAAAGGATTAATGTTACATTTTTTGAACTAAAAAGTTAGTTTAAACTAACTTTTTAGTTATATTTGTTTAACTAAGCCTTTAGTTGAAAGAGGTGTAGGTTCTAATTATTATAAATAAGATACTATAAAATGAAACAACTTACAAAAGCAGAAGAGGACATTATGCAAATACTTTGGGAATTAAAAAAAGCCAATGTTAAAGCTATTATAGAACAGTTTTCTGAGCCAAAACCAGCTTATAATACAGTGTCGACTATAGTTAGGATTTTGGAAAATAAAGGGTTTGTAGATTACGAAAAAGAAGGAAAAGGGCATGTCTATTTTCCATTAGTAGCAAAACAAGATTACAGCAATCAGTCTATAAATAAATTAGTTGATGGCTATTTTCAAGGATCTTTTAAAAGTATGGTATCTTTTTTTGTAAAGAAAAATGATATGAATATTGAAGATTTAGAATCTGTTTTAAAGGAAATTAATAAGAAAGACTTGTAGTATGGTACATTATATTATTAATACGATAGCATTTCAATTATTCTTTCTAATCATTTATGATTTGTTTTTAAAGAAAGAAACTTTTTTTAATTGGAATCGCACTTATCTTCTTGTAACATCGATATTATCATTAATAATCCCTTTTATTAAAATAAACCGTTTTAAAGAGATACTTCCTCAGGAGTTTATAATAATGCCAGAAGTTATTATAGGCACTAATATTCCACAAACAGATGTTAATATGTTGCAATTAGACCCTGTTATAATCACTTCAGAATCGACATGGTCTTGGGAACTGCTTTTATATGCAGGCATGATATTAGCAACATTTTTATTTCTATTTAAGATAACTAAATTGATTATGTTATTCTTAAAAAACCCCAAAAGCAGAATGGGTAACTTGCTTGTAGTTAGATTGCTAAAAAGTTGTGCTGCTTTTTCATGTTTCCATTATATTTTTTTAGGAGAACAAATAAATAAAAAAGATAGAGTATCTATTTTAAAACACGAAATGGTGCATGTTAAGCAAAGGCATACGTTAGATTTATTATTTTTTGAAGTACTACGAATTCTATTTTGGTTTAATCCATTAATATATATGTATCAAAATAGAATCATGCAACTTCATGAATTTATAGCAGATAATAAAGCTTTGAAACACCAAAGCAAAAAAGACTATTATGAAAACTTACTATCACAGGTTTTTCAAACTGAAAATATATCATTCATCAATCCATTTTTCAAACAATCATTAATCAAAAAACGAATCGTTATGTTACAAAAATCAAAATCAAAACAAATTAGTTTAATAAAGTATGCTTTGTTAATTCCAGTGGTTTTAACAATGCTAATTTACACATCCTCTGAAGCTCATAATAAAGCTATGATTTCAAGTTCTATATGGGAAAATCAAGATTTAAACGATAAAGAATTAAAAGAAAAGTTATATAAAGAAATCTTAGAGATAGAAAAAGAAGGCACCTCTGCTTATGACATATTACAATATAATAAACTTGATCTTGAGAAATACATTGTTTCCAGAGTTGATTATTATAAAGATCAAATGACTAAAAAATATATGTTAGATAAAGGGGAAAAGCCTACCAAAGATTTAACAAAAGAACTGAATAGAACTTATAAAGAATATTTAGAGTTTAAAAAAACATATGAAGCTAAGAATATATGGGAAGGAAATGATACTTATGATGGTTCTTTAAGATTGGTTGTAAATGATTTTAACAACATGACAGTTGAAGAAAATGAAAAATATAATAAGAAGAAAGAGCAATTACATAAAAATAATTTTTTCACAAAATTGATTGTAACAGATGGTAAAGATTCTAAAACAATCACAGGGACAAGTATTACTAATCAAAATAGAACTAAAGATTCTAATGTTGAATTTGATATTCCTTTTTCAGACATAAACCAATCTCCAATATTTATAGGTTGTGAAATGATAGAGGATAAAGAAGCCCAAAAAAAATGTACTTCAGATGCCCTGGTAAAGTATATAGTTAGCAACTTTAATACTGAAAAAGCGTCTAAGTTGGGTGTAAAAGGAAAACAACGTATTAATGTTATATTTAAAATTGATAAAGAAGGAAATGTTACAGGAGTGCGATCAAGAGCGGCATATCCAGTTTTAGAAAAAGAGGCCGTTCGAGTTATTAATACATTACCAAAAATGATTCCAGGAAAACGTGATGGTAACAATATAGAAGTATCTTACACCTTGCCTATAATATTCCAAATTCGATATGATTCAGTTGATAAAGAAACAATAGTTTCAGACCAAAACCAGCAAGATGGTATAAATAGAAAGGATAAAACGAAACTATATAATGAAAATAATACACAAATGTTAGATGAAATTGCTATAGTGGGGTATTCTAAAAACAGATCGAATCTTGATATTCCTTTTTCGGTCGTAGACCAAATCCCTGTATTCTCAGGCTGCGAAGATTTATCTAAAGAAGAACAAAAAGATTGTACATCTCGTAATATTTCAAAGCATATAAACAAAAATTTTAATACAAAAATTGCAGATAGTTTAAATTTAAAAGGTAGACAACGTATTAATGTTATTTTTAAAATTAACAAAAAAGGGAACATTGTAGGTATTCGTTCTAGAGCACCGCATCCAGTATTGAAGGATGAAGCTATTCGTGTTATTAAAACACTTCCTAAAATGATACCAGGAGAGCATGATGGTAAAAAAGTAAATGTATCTTATTCATTACCTATTATATTTCAAGCTCAAGACACTGTTGAAAGCTTATCAATTAAAGAAGAAACCCATAGAGAGATGTCTGATGTTTTGTCTTTCTCTGTTGTAGACCAAATTCCTGTATTCACAGGGTGCGAAGGTTTATCTAAAGAGGAACAAAAAGAATGTACATCTCGTAATATTTCAGCATATGTAAATAAAAATTTCGACACAAAAATAGCAGACAATTTTGATTTGAAAGGAGGACAACGCATTAATGTTATTTTTAAAATTAATAAAGAAGGTAATATCGTGGATATCCGCCCTAGAGGATCGCATCAAGCATTGGAAGAAGAAGCTATTCGTGTCATTAATACACTTCCTAAAATGGTGCCAGGGGAACATGATGGTAAAAAAGTAAATGTACTTTATATGTTACCAATAATTTTTCAAGTAGCAGAGTAAATATGATTAGGCTCTCTCTTTTATTTCTATTAATAGTATTAAAAACAGAAGCGCAAACTTCGGTTTTAAATATAGCAGATAGTTTATATGCCAATGGCAATTATAGTAAAGCTATAGAGAATTATAAATCGTATAAGAATCAATATCAGGTTTATAGTAAAGTTGCTAAAGCATATATAGCCATTGGTAATTATGATGAAGCTTTAAAGAATTACGAAGCAAGTATACAAGGAAACCCTAATGATGCTTTAGTAAAATATAATTATGCTAAATTACTGGCTCAAACTAAAAAATATGAGAGAGCCTCTAAAAATTTTAATGATTTGCTCCATATAGATCATAAAAACCCCAATTACCATTACGAACTTGGTTTGGTCTTGGAAAAGTTAAAAGATTCCACTGCAATAGAGTGTTTTCGTTTTGCACATGAACTAGATCAAACACACCAAAAAGCTATTTACAAAATAGCAAAACATTATCTTCAAAAGAGAAAATATCAATTAGTAAACGAGTATATTGATAAGGGTTTAAAGACCTATGAAAATAATGTAAAGTTAATAAGTTTAAAAGCTCAAAGTTATTATTCGCAACATTACTATAGGAAAGCAGCTATCTGGTTCGAAAAGCTAATTGAACATGGCGAATCTTCTGAGTTTATTCATGAAAAACTTAGTCTTTGTTACTACTACCAGTATAAATTTAAAGAGGCTATCGAACAACGAAAACTTGTATTAAAATATAATAAGAATGATGCTACTTCTTTATACGTTATAGGAACGTATTACTATGAAATTAACGATTTTGTTAATGCAGAAAAGTATGTAAAACAATTTTTGACTATAGAAGATTTGCCTTTAGATACAGAATATTCAAAATTGGCTACCATATTAAATAGACAAAAAAAGTATAGTGAATCTATAGAAATACTAAAAAAGGCAATAAAAGAAAATCCTGATAATATAAATACACATTTTCTTTTATTAATAACGAAGGACACCTATTATGCAGATCTTGATACTAAAATTTTAATGTATAAAAACTTTAAAAAGAAATTCCCATCTGGCTTTCATATTGAATATATCGATAAGCGTGTTAGTGAGTTAAAGGAAGAAAAATTCATGAAGGAAGGTACAAAAGGTAATTAAAATATAAAAAAATTGTACATTTCGGTTTCAGTTTTAATCCATGAGACAGATTTGTGTATTTTTATTAGTGATATTACTTACTTCCTGTGAGTACTTTAATGTGAAAAAAACATCTTCTGAGGCTATTTTAAATGAAGAATTACAAACGTTTAATTGGAACGATGTCGATGAATACCCGACATTTGCTTCGTGTGATTCTGTATCAACTAAAGAAGAAAAACAACAATGCTTTACAAGTGTCTTAACAGGACATATATTTAAATATTTACAAGACGAAATTATTGTTGTAACTAAAGATGTTAATGACACGATAAATTTAAAACTTCAAGTGTCAGAAACGGGAATCATAATGTTATTGGAAGCAAAAGTTGATAGTCTTACAATACAAGAAATACCAAATATTAATAATTTGCTGGCTAAGAGCTTAGATGGGCTACCTAAAATTTTTCCCGCAATAAAACGGGGGCAACAAGTTACTACAGAGTTTAAATTACCAATAATTATTGGTGTGGACTAATTATTTTTTAAACGTTCTGCCTTTCCATTTATAGGTTTTTAAAAGTGATATAAAAGCGACATAAAAACTAAAAAAAGGATATATTATAAACCCGAAAATAAAAGGTCTTAAAATAGCTTTCTGGTTAAAAAAAGAGGCAGACTTATAAATTAAAAAGAAATCGATATTACATTTTATTATTAAAATATAAAACCAGATTTTAAAATTAAAAAGATTAAAGATTGAAAGTAATAAGGTTGAAATTACTAAAGCATTCATAAGTAAAACAATGAGCCCTGTAATTTTTCCAAACCAATTATTATAAGCACTCGTTTTTGCAGCCCAACGAATACGTTGCGATATTAAGTCTTTCCACGATGGTTGCGATTGTGTTTTTACTATAGCCTCTTCACTTTTTAAATAATGGAGACGTTCGGGATGCGTTTTAGCTACTTTTTCAAGTAAAAAAATATCATCACCACTTGCAATATCTGTATTGCCTTTAAAACCGTTTAATTCTTGAAATAATGCCTTTTCGTATCCAAAATTAGCACCATTACAGAGAAATGGTTTATTAATACCAAAACCACCAATAGTAGCCCCCTGTAAACTTAAAATGTCTAGTAATTGAAATTGATCTAAAAAGCGACTGGAATTAGTAAAAGTAATTGGGGCAGCAATACATTTTGTATTTGTTTGTTGAATAAATGTATCAAAGCTATCCAGCCAATATTTTGGTAGGATACAATCAGCATCAGTTGTGATGATCCATTTATTTTTTGAATGCTCAACAGCTGTAGCAATAGCATCTTTTTTGGGAGAATTAGAAATTCTGTTATTCTTAATCACCTTTATGTCACTTTGAACGTTAGCGAGAAACGTCATAATTAAGTCAGCTGAATGATCGTCAGATTCATCATCAATAAAAATAATTTCGAACAGATGATTTGGGTATTCTAATAAGGCTATAGATTCTAATAAATCAGGTAAATTTTCTGCTTCATTTCTAAAAGGAATAATAACAGAAAATGTGGTTTTTGAAGGCACTCTTTCTAATTTGAACAACTTGATTTTATCGAAGCCAAAAACGAAACCTCCTATTAAAACTAAATAGCCTATTGTAATGAAGATACTTATTAAAAGCATGATTAGTTGGTGTCTTTAGGGAAATTAAAATTAATAACATAGTAGCTTCCAAAAATGCTTGGCAAAACAAAATTTAACAACCACATGATGGTTATGGTGCTTAAAATAGTGATTTCATTAATGTCCATAATACCAAATAAATAAATAGCAACACTACCTTTTATTATAACATCAAATATAAAAATAGACGGAATTATTGATGCCAATAAATACATAGAAGTAATAACAGTCATAGCGTTAAAATAAGATATTTCAATTCCGAAAAACACTAATAAAAGGTAAAACTGAAAAGAAAAAATAACATAGCGTAGCATAGATAAAAACAAAGCTAGAGCCATTGTTTTTTTTGGATATCCTAGAATAAAATGTTTGATTTTTTTTAAAGAAAATCCTTTAATAGTGAATTTAGTTTTCCGTATTCCAAAAGCTATTAAAACAATAATAAGCAAGCCTATTAAAAGAAATTGAGCGAATTTATAATAATTAATATTAACTTGATATGTAGCTATAAAGAAGCTAAAACCAATAACTCCGAAAAGAGTAGTGACAAACATTTGAGATATATTTCCTAATAAATTAATTAGAACAATATGTTTCCTGTAATTAGAAGCGTAATAAATAGCTTTAGCGCCATACTCGCCAATTCTATTGGGTGTAAATAGTGATGCTGTTAAAGCCCCTAAACTTTGCTCGAGGGCATTTTTAAAACTTATTTTTCTTAAAGGGGAGACCAGTGTTTGCCATTTTATAATTTCAAGAAGCCAATTTAAAAATGTTAAAAAAAATAAAAAAAGAATATTTTTTGTTGAAAAAACATCTTTTTTTGACGAATACTTAATAAAACTATGGAAATCTAGTTTAGGATTATTTATAAGTTTTTGATATATAAAACAAAAAGCAGCAACGACAATACTTAATTTAATAAGCACAAAAAAGAATTGTTTAGTTTTGTATGGTAGTCTGTAAATCATATACGGAATGTATATGCAAATTAAATCATTATTACGTTATGGTCTCAAATTTTAAAAAATATAAAAAAAACTTTTACATCATAGTTTTTACTATGAGTAGTTTTGTGACCTTTTCTCAGGGAGATACCAGCACTTTTAAAGCGCAATTGGCATTAGGATTAAACAGTCCATTAAAAAATGGGTTTGTTAGTGGTTTTGAAGGGAAAACGTATAATTTCCCCACAGTGAATTTAGGAGTTCAATATATGTTTAAACCAGTTCTCGGTGCAAAATTAGACTTTAGTTTTAATAGAATATCGAACCAAAATAATACACAGGAATTTAAACTAAATTATACGCGTATCAATTTACAAGCAGTTTATAATGCCAATAAAATATTTAGCTCTTTACGGCAAAATAAAGGCGTGTTTGCTCATGCAGGACCTGGGATTTCAATGATTAAGCCTTTGGGGAATTTCGCTCAAAACAAAACATCGTTTCTTAATATGATGGCTGGTATAGAGTACCATCATGGAATTTCAAGTGACCTTTCTGTTTACGTAGATGTTTCATATATACACGGATTTGCAAAAGATTTTGCCCCCATATCGGATGGATTTGGAGCATTTAACGGAAACCTCTTAACACTAACTATAGGAGCTTCTATATCGCTTAGCGGTTGTTATTATTGTGAATAAAATGACTAAAGAAAGAATTATTTTAGGGATTGATCCTGGTACAACCATTATGGGTTTCGGACTTATAAAAGTAGTTGGAAAAACCATGCAGTTCTTACAACTTAATGAGCTCGATTTAAAAAAGTATGATGATCATTATTTAAAGCTAAAACTTATTTTTGAACGAACTATTGAGCTCATTGATACTCATAATCCAGACGAAATTGCTATTGAAGCACCCTTTTTTGGAAAAAACGTACAAAGTATGTTAAAACTTGGTAGAGCACAAGGTGTTGCTATGGCAGCAGGTTTGAGTAGAGAAATACCCATTACAGAGTACCTGCCTAAAAAGATTAAAATGGCAATAACTGGTAATGGAAGTGCGAGTAAAGAGCAGGTTGCTAAAATGTTGCAAAGTATGCTGGGATTAAAAACCTTGCCTAAAAATTTAGATGCAACAGACGGTTTAGCAGCGGCAGTTTGTCATTTTTATAACTCAGGTAAAACGAGTGTAGGTAAAAGTTATACAGGCTGGGGCGCTTTTGTTAAGCAAAACCCTAAAAAGATAGGTTAGTACTATCCAGTTTCAGTATCTCAGTATTCAAGAGGGCGTTTGCCTCCTTTACGAAATTCAATTAATGTTATTATTTTTTTTAGTATATGACAAAAATTAATAATATATCAGGTGTTAGTCTGAGATCTGTGTTAAAAATTTTAACTAACGGATGAAATGACGTAATTGAGGTGGCATTCAGGAGGTACGACTGAAGAATCTTTAGAGATTAATAATAAAGATTCTTCGCTGCGCTCTGAATGACAAACGATTGAAAATTAATCATTTATGAAATACGTCAATGATAGTGCAGTCGAAGACATTGAAAATATTACTTTTATAGCATTTCGACTGCGCTCAATGTAACATTTTCAATTTTGTCATGTAATTATTAAATTTTTATAAAATATTATAACTTAACTAAAAGTTTTTTTACTGAACACTGAACACTGAACACTGAACACTGAACACTGAACACTGAACACTGAACACTGAACACTGAACACTGAACACTGAATATTAAAGAATGTCAGGCATCTACATCCACATACCATTTTGTAAACAAGCATGTTTTTATTGCGACTTTCATTTTTCAACATCTCTAAAAAAGAAAGATGAACTAATTCAATCACTTGTAAAAGAACTAGAATTCAGAAAAACTGAGTTAAAAAACGAAACGGTAGAAACCATTTATTTTGGAGGAGGAACCCCGAGTTTATTAACGAATAATGAATTACAATTATTAATAGATTCGGTTTATAAAAACTATACGGTAATTGATAATCCAGAAATTACTTTAGAAGCCAATCCAGACGATTTATCTAATAATTTAATAGTTCAATTATCTAAAAGCCCAATAAACCGTTTGAGTATTGGTATTCAGTCTTTCTTTGAAGAAGATCTAAAAAGTATGAATCGGGCACATAATTCTGAAGAAGCTAAAATGTGTTTACAGCTTGCAAGCCAATATTTCGATAATATAACCATTGATCTTATTTACGGTATCCCTAATATGAGTATGGAAAAATGGAATAAGAACCTTGAAACAGCTTTTAGTTATGGCGTTAACCATATATCTAGTTATGCCCTAACCGTTGAGCCCAAAACGGCACTCGATGTATTTATAAAAAAGGGAACGTATCCTCGAATAGACGAAACATTGGCTTTAGAACATTTCAACCATTTAATGGATAAAACTAAAGAACAAGGTTTTGTACATTATGAGATCTCAAATTTTGGAAGGCCTAATTATTTTTCAAAACACAATACGAGCTATTGGCAAGGGAAGCCTTATTTAGGAATTGGTCCTTCCGCACATTCATTTTACGGTAACCAACGTAGTTGGAATATTTCGAATAATTCAAAATATATACAAGCCATTCAAAATAATACACTACCAAACACCATAGAAACGCTTTCTTTAAAAGATCAGTATAACGAATATGTTATGACAGGTTTACGAACCATTTGGGGAGTGTCTTTAAATAAAATAGAAAAAGATTTTGGAGGCGATTACCTTCAGTCTTTAAGAGCTTCCGCAGAGACGTTTATAGAAAATGGTTTGCTTGTTGTATCAAGTGATTTTGATAAGGATCAGGAGCCTATAGAGACCTTAAGAACCACACAAAAAGGAAAATTTTTAGTTGATGGTATCGCTTCAAAATTATTTATCCTGAACTAGTTTTAGAATTTTTAAAATTATTAGAGATGTCATTGAGGCACTGAGAGAAATTCGCTATTAAAAGATATTTTGCTGCAGAATGAGGGCTTAAGACGACAAAATAAACTAAAGGATAAAATTTAAACAGTTTCTAAATAACAAAACCCAGAATTAAAAAACTTATATTTGAAAATATAGTATCTTAATTAAAAGATGCTGATATAAATTCAGCATAAATGTTAGCAACAATTCAATACAATTCAAAAAAACTTCAAATAGATTTATCTCAACCCATAGATATTTCAATACCACTTAGCGCATCAAAAAGCAATGTAAATGCATGGTATATAGATGCTCCTGCAATCGAGCCAGCAAGAGATGGTGATAGGATCGCCAGTGTTTTAGAAGGCGCATGTATAAATTTTAACAATATATCCTTTAATCCGCATGCCCACGGAACACACACCGAATGTGTAGGACATATTACTGAAAAAGTACACTCTATAAATCAGAATTTAAAGCAATTTTTCTTTTTAGCTGAGGTTATAACTGTAGCGCCAGAAAAATTAAATAAAGATCTTGTTATTTCTAAAAAACAATTACAATTTGCTATAGGAAATAAAAAAAGAGATGCCATTGTTATAAGAACGATTCCTAATACTACAGAGAAATTAACAGCGCAATATTCAAATACAAATCCAACATATTTATTAGAAGATGCAGCTATATATTTGCGAGAAAAAGGCGTGAAACACTTATTAATTGATTTGCCTAGTGTTGATAAAGAAAAGGACGAATGTAAGTTGTTAGCTCATCATGCTTTTTGGAACACCAAAGGTGAACTACGCCTTGATGCCACGATAACAGAATTTATTTTTGTACCGAACACCGTTAAAGACGGTCCTCATTTTTTAAACCTTCAAATAGCACCATTTGAAAATGATGCATCCCCGAGTAAGCCTGTCTTATATAAAATTATAGATTAATGAAATAATCGTAATCAAGACAAAAAAATAGGAGATGAAAACATCATTAAAGATTGAAGAACTATTTATGTTTATTTTCGGAATATACCTTTTCTCTGGATTGAACTTTAGTTGGTGGTGGTTTGTTGTATTGATTTTAACTCCAGATATTGGGATGCTAGGTTATTTGTTGGGACCTAAAATAGGAGCCATTACATATAATCTTTGTCATCATAAAGCTATAGCGGTTAGTGTTTATTTTATTGGAATAATTGCTCAGAATGACATTGTGAAATTAATAGGAATCATACTGTTTTCTCATGCTTGTTTCGACAGAATTTTTGGTTATGGATTAAAGTATTTTGATAATTTTAAGCATACACATTTAGGACATATAGGTAAATAATATTTATGGAAGCATTTTTAGGAATTATAATAGGTGTTTTAGTTACTTTAGGTATAGTTACCTACTTTAAATCATTAAAGAAAAAGCAATTAGTTAAATCTCAATCGGTATTGCTTTTAGATAAAATAAAAACGGTTTGTAAATTTATAACGGTTGAAGGCGATTTTGCAGAAATATATCATTATGAAGATGTTAAAGAACGTTTCTTGAAATTAATTTCTAGTAAGAAGAAAGCCTTAGTTGTAATAAATGCCAAAGCATACGTTGGATACGATTTGTCAAAAATTGAATTGATGGCAAACAATGATAAAAAGACAATTTTATTGCAATACTTCCCGCAACCAGAAGTACTATCAATTGAAACAAATTTAAATTATTACGATAAATCCGATGGTTTATTTAATAAGTTTGAGGCGACCGATTTAACCGATTTGCATAACGAAGCAAAACAACATATTCAAGATAAAATTCCAGAAAGCGGTCTCATCCAAGTTGCTCAAAAAGAAGCTTTAGAAACTATTTTACTCATGGAAACTATTGTAGAAACGATAGGTTGGAAATTAGATTATTCAGCATTAAAAATAAAAGAGACACCTATTAAGAATCTTCAATAATGATTGGTTTTTTAGCGATAAGAATAAATTACAAAAGGAAGTGATTCATGAGTTTTTAACAACAACGTATTAGGCAAAAGGGAAGACTATTGATGAAGTGAAAACAACAAATGGATGACCTCTTTATCAAGGAATTTGTTTATAAAGGAAGTAAACGAAACTCCTTTTTCTTTACATGGAAATGAGGATTGCAATGCCTAAACTAAAACATTGAAAGATAGAAAGATTAAAAATATGCATATAGATCAACTTCGCGAATATTGTTTAAATAAAAAAGGCACCACAGAGGAGTTTCCTTTCGATGAAGAAACACTTGTCTTTAAAGTGCTTGGGAAAATGTTCGCTTTAACTTCTTTAAAGCGATGGGAAGGTGGTGAAGCCTCAATAAACTTAAAAGCAGATCCAGAATATTCAGAAGAACTTCGAGCAGAGTACAATAGTATTCGACCAGGATTTCATATGAGTAAAAAGCATTGGAACACCTTATACATTCATGAAGGTGAATTGCAACCCAAGCTAATTTTTCATCTTATAGATCACTCTTACGATATGGTTGTAAAAGGGATGACAAAAAAGATGAGAGATAGTTTGTCTAATATATAAAATATGGTAACATGTTAAACTGTTGCCTTTTTGTTGTATATTTAGATACTCTCAATCTCCATTATATTTATTAAGAACACATCATATAGGTTGTCCTAGATCTTTTTCTAGCCCCATAATCTTAAAGTTGTATTGACTAATTCAATTATATTAACTTTAAATTTTAACAGATTATGAAAACAACCAACCAATTTATTACAACTGTTTTAACAATGCTATTATTGTTAAGCCCCTCTGTTTTATTAGCACAAGAAGAAGCTCCAAAAGGCCCTGAATTTATTGCCGTAACCACCATGCATTGGAATATGGATATGGAAGATTTTGACATGAAAGAATGGAAAGCCATTGAAAAAGAGTTTTTAGACAAAGTAACCATGAAGAATGAATTTATAATGGGAGCGTCTACTTATTTGCATTTATTTACAGCAGACAATACAGAACTAATTTCTGTACAAACATTTGCCTCGTGGGAAGACATGGGGAAATTTGGAGATAGAAATGGAGAATTAATTAAAGAAGCATGGCCAGATGAAGCTGCTAGAGAAACCTTCATGAAGAAACGTATGGCTTATTATGCAAACGAGCATTCCGACGAAATTTATGCAACCATGCCTGGTGTTAAATTTATGACTGAAAAGCCAACGAAGGATATGGTAACCTACGTTAGAAAAAACCATTTTTCCTTTCCTGAAGATGGTACACAAAAAGAATTTATGGCATTAAAAAAAGAAGGGTTTGATGCCATTATTAGTAAAAACGAATATATTAAAGCGTATTATCCGCATGTTCACGCATGGGGGTCTGATAAAACAGAATATGTGGAAGCATTTTTCTTAGATTCTATGGCAGATATGGATAAGATGTACGATAGAAATACTGAACTTATGAAAGAAGCTTATCCAGATGAAGACGCAAGAAAAGCAAAAAGAAAAGCATGGAGTAATTATTTTACTGGGGTTCATGGAGATTATTTATTTACATGGGTACATGATCTCTCTAAATAGGTAATATTTAAAAAGAGGCTGTCTAAAAAATGTCATTCTGAATATTACCTAGAACCAAAATATATTTTGCTTCGAAGGTAGCAGCAAAGCTGTGAAGAATCTCAAAAAAAAAATTTTGGTTTTTAAATGAATACTATTTTTCGCTTTGTTCCGAATAACAAAGTTCATCATTTTTTAGACAGTCTCTTTTTTGTTTAATCTAAAAATTCTTCGACCCTTGGGTCGGGGTTTCCAATTAACCTCTCTCCTTTGGAGAGGTCAGAACTGCAAAAAAAAAGGCAGTTCTGGGTGAGGCAAAATAACAAAATTCGATTTTTGCCTCTATAAAGGCAAAATGAAACTGGCGAAATACCCCTATGGCTTGCCTCAGTTTCAAGAATTTTTTTATTGGAAAATCTAAATTTGTAGAACCTCATATTTAGGTGTATTATTGCAAAAATTAAATAGCCCATGAGCGTATTACAAACATTACAAGAAAGAAGCAATAATATTTGTGAATTATGTACTTCAAAAGACGATTTAAAACAATATACTATTCCACCATCATTAAATGAAAATGTGGCTAACGATGTTTTAGTTTGTAAGACTTGTTTAGATCAAATTGAAGGTGATGTAGACATGGATGCAAATCACTGGAGGTGTTTAAATGATAGTATGTGGAGCGAACATGTTGCCGTACAGATTATGGCTTGGAGAATGCTTCAAAGATTGCGTAACGAAGGGTGGCCTAAAGATCTATTAGATATGATGTATTTAGATGATGAGGCTCTGGCTTTAGCTCGCGCAACGGGCGAGCATGAAGATGAGGTCAACAAGATTATTCATAGAGATGTAAATGGCGTTATTTTAGAATCTGGTGACTCTGTAGTTTTAGTCAAAGATTTAAAGGTTAAAGGTTCTAGTATAGTAGCTAAACAAGGTACTGCTGTTAGGAATATTCGTTTAGATCGTGAGAATGCAGAATTTATTGAAGGTAAAGTTGGTGCGCAACAAATCGTAATTATTACTAAATACGTAAAGAAATTGTAATTTCCAGATTACTCTAAGTCTAAGTTTTCGATATCCAAGCGCATGTTAATCATGTGTTTCTTAAACCCTGTTTTTTCATAGGCTTTAATAGCGGGTATATTATCTTCATAAACATCCAGTCTAATTTCAAAAATGTTTCGTGCTTTACACCATTTTAATAAAGCATCAATAATCATTTTGTTAAGACGCTTGCCTCTATGTATTTCAGAAACAAACATAAAACCTAAATACCCTTGATAGGCATGTTTTAAATAATGTCTATCGGTTTTAATTTTAGCATACCCAGAAGCAACAATGTTATCATTAATTTCAGCAACAAATACATCCGAATTAGGGCTTGTTATTAATTCACTTATGTCATAATAATTAATATGACTTTCTTTAATTGTAGGATCAAAAGGACGTTCTGCAGTAATAAGACCCTGTTCAAATTCTAATAAAATAGGTAAATCATTTAATGTTGCTTTTCTAATAATTATAGACATAATTTAATTAGAGGTGTCGGCAATGATCTTCCACTTGCCATTAATTTTTTTTAAAATAATCATGAAAATACCGTCAGCATTTCCAACTTCACGCTTTAAATGATATTCTCCCATAACATAATAAGCACCTTCCGTTATTTTAGTAATGGCGTTTATTCTATAGTTCAATTTGCCTGTATGAGCCTTAGTAGGGTATGCTTTTTCGTAACGGTCAAAAGTGTTTTCCCAACCATAAGTTACGCCATTGCTGCCATAAAATTTAAGAGAATCATTTTTCCAATACCCTTCCATAAACGCTTCAATATTATTATCAGACCAAGCAAGGCGTTGTTTTTTTAATACTTTAAGAATCGCTTTTTTATCCTGTTCTTCAGAAGTTTGAGAATAACCAGTAAAAATAGATATGAAGCAAAGTAGTATTAGTAATTTTTTCATTGTTGATTAATTATAGCGTTTTATGAAGGTAAAAGTAACGAAATATTGATATTAATACGGTCACTTGTCGATGAAATTGACACAGAATATTTTTTCATCCAAAGTAGAGATTGGTTAATCGAAAAAATAGTACTTAAATGTTTTCTTTATTATACTTTTATTTCATAATTAGTTGATTAGTCTCCCTCAGATCTGTCAAATAACAATTTAAAATATTATAATTATGGACTTAAAAATTTCCAACTGCAATAATTTTTTTAAAATTAAAGGCATTCTAAATAGAAATAATTTAGAAGTGTTCCAAAATGAATTCAAAAACATTTTCGAAAAAGTAAATAATCTGACTATTAGTATTCAAGATATTGAGAGTATGGATCGTTACGGTGTTAATGCCTTTGTTTCACTTCATAATGAGGCCATTCAAAAAAACAAGAATTTATCGATTATAGGTATAGGTTGTAAAGAGTTATACAATCATTTTAAGGCGGAAAACGCTGCATAATAGAATTAGAAGGCGTCTTTTTGGTGTTTGAAAAAAGCATCAGCTTGAAGCTGCATAAGTTCTCTCGTTTTTTTACGCTTATATGTATATAATTCGTCTTCTTTTTCTATGTCATTATAAATACGGTCGTTAATAGCATAATCTGTTTTTAATAAAGCTTCTCTCTGGTTTTTATTTTGAAGTACGTTGGTTTTAATGGCTGTTTCTTGATCTTCTAATTTAAAGTCGTACGCGCTTTTTGAAGATAATAATTTAGCAAAAATAGGAGACGTTTCAATTGCTAAAAACAATAGAAATATAAAAAAGGAAGGTAACCAGGGTAATTTGCCTAATGCATTTACACGAGCCATTAAACCATCAAAATTATTGATGATGGGTTGCGTGGTTTCAATTTGATTCTCATAATCACTTTTAAGGGTTGCTATTTGAGTTTCTGTAGCGGTAATTTTAGCTTTGTTCTCTGCTTTTAATAGTTGTAATTCGGCTAATAAAGCATCATGCTTGTCTCGTTTTTCTTTATATACAGGGCCTTTCCCTAATAATTTGGAGCCAGCAGTTCCTTCAGCTTCGGCTATGTAAGTGTCGTATAATTGGTTTACTTCAGCTTCTTTGGTATCTATTTGTTGTTGTAACGTTGTAATGTCATTATTTAAACCTTCAATGTTAGGAGTGAATTGTTCTGCAATTTGATTTTTATTTGCCAGTGTTAGTTCGTTCTTTTGTTCTAATAGTACCTGATTAATTTCTTTCTCAAAAATCTTTAATTCTAATGGTTTAGAAATAACAATAGCAATAATGACGGCTAATATTATTCTGGGAGATGCTTGTAAAAGTTCGTCTGTTAGATGACCTGTTTTTTTAATAGTAGAAACAATATATCGATCTAAATTAAAGATGAGTAATCCCCAAACAACACCAAAACCAATGGCAATAAATAGATTGTCGAAAACTGTATAAAGAGCATAACTAGCAGCTATAAAGGCCATAACCGCAGTAAAAAAAACGGTAGCTCCAATACCTGCATATTTATTTTGTTCGCCTTTAGAACATGCTTCTAGAATATCGGTATCTGAGCCGGAGCAGATAATAAAAAATTGCTTTAACATGATGTGATTGATTTTGATTGATGACTATTAGAACGTTAAAGCTGATGTTTTGTTACACATTTTATATAAAAAAGACGAGTCAGTTTTTTAAAACCTGACTCGTCTGACTATTGAATTTTAATTTTTTGTTAGAGTAATTCTTTAATGAATCGTTCAAATTCATCTCCTGTACCAAGTTTAGTTACACCATTTTTTTTAAAGGTTGGAATACCGTACTTAATATGTTTAATTTCGCCGAGTTTGTTAATAAAAACATTTTTAGGATAAGAATAAAGACCAATTTCGTTAATATAATTACGAGCGCTTACTAGATGAACATAATTAAATTTATGCTTTTCTAAAAATAAAGTCACCGCCTTTTTACTCTCTGGCGTTATTGATATGAAATTAACTTTGTCCGAATATTTTTCGACTAATTTATTTAAAATTGGCATTTCTTCAACGCAGGGTTTACATCTTGTAAACCAAAAGTTTATAACAGTAGGCTTATTTTTTAAATCTGAAAAAGAAATATTTTCACCGTTAATAGTTTGCAGATTAAAATTAGGTAATTCTTTATTTAGATAATTATAGATTTTTTCTTTAGGACGTTTGATTCCTTTAGAGGAGGTTTTCTTAGTTCTAATTTCCAATTTATAAGTTTTTATAATTGAATCTTGAGACGTAAGACTATCTATTAACCTTTCATTAATAGTCACCTCATCATATTTATCATTAAGCTGACTCATTATATCTTCTTTATGTTTGTCATATTTGTTTTTGGTAAAAATTCTATTTGAATTACTAGTCTTATAATAAGTTTTCACTTGGGCTCCAGATATAGTGATCACAAAAAATAAAATTATTGATGTTAAAAGTATTTTATTCATAAGTTTTATTGTATTGTAAGTTTATCGAATTGTTTGTTTTTTCAAAGATGTATCTGGTTTAATCTTGTTTTTTAGCATTCTCTCTTTGTATGATTTTTGAATTGGGTAAGGTAAATTTGGGAAAATTTCTGAATTTGCCTTTTCGTCGGTGTTTAGTTGTTTGTAAAGTGAATATAAAAGGTCTATTTCTGGACGAGAATATCTTTGCCCTTTGGGATTTGGGTTGTTGAATTTTTTTGCCAAGGTATTATATTCCTCAAGTTTTTTAGAAACTTTTTTATCTTTAGGAGTGTTTGCTTTGTCTTTTGTTGGTAAAGGGAGGGCTTTAGGAGGATTAAATTCCTTGATTTCTTTATCTGAAAAATTAGCATACAAGTTGTCTAATTGAGTTTTTAGAATACGTAATTCTGAATTGTTTGAATGACTTGAATTTAAAAAACCTTCAATTTCGTTAACATACTTAATTATTAATCTATGATAATCATTAAAATTATGTTTTAGAATAATGTGTTTAAAGCCTTCATTTGTATATAACCTGCAACTATTTGGGGTGAATTTTTCATTTTTATTTTTGGGAAACCCATCAAAAGTTAACCTGAAAAAGACAATATCCGAAGGAGAGTAATTACTTAATTCTGTATTTTTTATTCGCGAAGCATCTAAAGTGATTGTTAGCTCTGTCGAATTTTTCCAAGAATCTAATTCAGATTGCGTGGGGTGTTTTAATTTTATTTTAGAGGGATTATGAGTGCTTAAAAATTTTTCAGGATATTTCTTTACAGTACCCCGCTGTGCATCTGTCATGAGGTCATAAATAGCAGCAGCTCTTTTTAGTTTATCATGATATACTCTTTTAGTGCTTTCATATTCGGTGATATAATCATTGTATTCTTTTATCATGCTTTTTGTGGCACCTTCTGTAGATTGTTTGTCCTGAAGACTTATTTCTTCAATAGTCTGAAGTTTTTCAACAGTAACTTTCTCACTAAAACTGTAGATTAATATGGCCAGTAACGGTAAAATAATAAAGATTCGTAACGATAATACTGTCTTCGATGTTTGTGTTTTCATAACAGTAAATCGCTTTTTAATTAATGAATAATTGATGGCATTTGCCAAATTATATTGTTTTGCATTTGATGAGAATGCTAATAAAATATTTTGATAATTTGAGGCGTCTAAACCAGATTTTAAAACAGTTTGGTCTGCTAAAAACTCATGATTTAGTTTAATGTCTTTTTTGATGAGATAAAGCAGAGGATTAAACCAAAATGCTATTTGAATAATTTCTATAAATAAAACATCTAATGTGTGTTTTTGTTTTGCATGCGTTTGCTCATGCAATAAGATTTCTGCAGGAATAGCATTTTGCTCAAAGTTTGTTTTATTAATGAAAATGTAATTAAAAAAAGTGTGTGGTATTACCAGATCTTGTAGTAACACATTAACAAAATTTTTATGTTTATATTTTGGATTATGTTTAATTTTCTTGATCAATAGATACAAGTTCTTAAAGAATCTAAATGAGAACAGAATAACACCAAGACTATAAATAAACCATAAAACAAAGATTAAATAATCATAGGATGCTTTGGTATCTTCAATCTCATAATTTAGTATGTTTGTGTAATTTAATAGTACAGGTGTATCTACTCGTATTGGTTGTATTTCAATGTAATTTGTAAAAGTGATAAAAGGGATACCAATAGAAATTAGAATAGTACTAATTAAATAATAACGTTTAAAGATGTGAGCACTTGTTTGTTCTAAACATAATTTATAAAACAGTATAAAAACGGCTAAACAAACGCTAGATTTTAATAGTATTAAAAGCATAACTATTTATTTTTAATCTCGCTATCAATTAATTTTCTTAAATCTTCCAGCTCTTCTTTTGTAAGATTGGTTTCTTTGGTGAAGAAAGATGCAAACTGAGAAGCGCTATCATTAAAAAAGTTTTTTATGAGTCCGTTTACATGTTTAGAAAAATAATCTTTCTTTTTAATCAAAGGATAATACTCGCGAGATTTCCCAAATAAATTATAAGCAATAAAACCTTTGTCGGTCATACGCTTTAAAAGCGTTGCTACTGTTGTTGTAGCTGGTTTTGGATCTGGATAGGCATTTAGTAAATCTTTCATAAAAGCTTTTTCCAGCTTCCATAAATAATTCATCAAATCTTCTTCGGTTTTTGATAATTGCATGCTCTACAAGTTTAGAATTAACTCTACAAATGTAGAGTAAATATTTTAATTCTACAAATGTAGAGTTGATGAGTTATGCTTTTTTGGAACGTATGCTTTCAATTACCACTGTAGAAAGGATAATAAGTCCTCCAAAAAAAGTATTCCAGGTAGGAATCTCTTTTAAAAATAAAAAAGCAATTATAATTCCTAAAATGGGTTGTACACTACCTATTATACTAGCAGTACTTGCTGTAAAATGTTTTAAGCTATTTACTAGCATGGTATGCCCAATAGCTGTGGTAAGTGTAGCTAAAAGAATAATATAGGGGTATTGTGTTTTAATTCCCGATGTATCCATAAAAAATAAAACAGGCGTTAATATAATAGTAATAATAAATAGTTGGTAAAACATTATTGAAGTCGGATTGTAATGTACTACTACTAGTTTTTTCGATAGAATATTACGTAAAGCGTAGCAGAAGGCAGAAAATAATCCAAACAAAATCCCTTTTGCATGTGTGTTCTCCATGTTAAATTCTGGAACTAGAATATACATGCCAAACAGCACCATAACACTTAGTAGTATATATATGGGATCAAATTTTATTTTTGTAAATAAAGGCTCTAATAAAGCTGTGATTATAGGAAATGTAAATAAAGAAAGCATGCCAATAGCTACGTTTGAAAGTTTTAAAGCATAAAAGTAAGTAACCCAATGCGCTGCCATAAATAAGGCGCTAGTTATTACTTGAATGGCATTTTTTTTTGATTTAATTTTTAGACTAATTTTTTTATACCTGGAAAACCCGTATAATAAACCCATTGCTAAAATAGAACGCCACCAAATTATAACAGGTGTAGGCATATCTATAAATTTACCTAAGGCACCAGAGGTACTAATAAATAGAGTTGCCAATAATAGTAACAAAAGGTGATTGGTATGGTTGTTAGACATATTATTTACTTATGCGTTAGAGATTAGAGCTTAGATTATACGTCTTAGATAATGTATTCTTTTGTTTTTTGAAAAAGATTGCAACACCCAAATTATTTAGATAATTCAGTGAAATATTTATAAAATAAAGGAATAGTTTCAATACCTTTTAAATAATTAAAAACTCCAAAATGCTCGTTTGGTGAGTGAATAGCATCACTATCTAAACCAAAGCCCATGAGAATGGTTTTACTTTTTAGTTCTTGTTCAAAAAGAGACACAATAGGAATACTACCACCACTACGTTGTGGAATAGGCGTTTTGCCAAAAGTATCTTGGTATGCTTTACTTGCTGCTTTATAACCAAGACTGTTTATAGGCGTTACATAACCTTGACCGCCATGATGAGGAGTTACTTTTACAGTAACACCTTTAGGAGCTATACTTTCGAAATGACTTGTGAATAATTGAGTGATCTCTTCCCAATCCTGATGCGGTACTAAACGCATGGATATTTTAGCATACGCTTTACTCGCGATTACGGTTTTAGCACCTTCGCCAGTATAACCACCCCAAATACCATTAACATCTAAAGTAGGGCGGATGGCATTACGTTCGTTGGTCGTATATCCAGTTTCACCATAGACATCGTTTATATCCAAGGCTTTTTTATAATCATCTAAACTAAACGGTGCTTTTGCCATTTCGGCACGTTCTTCCTTAGATAACACTTCTACTTTATCGTAAAATCCAGGAATAGTAATATGATTGTTTTCGTCATGCAGTGATGCGATCATTTTAGTTAAAACGTTTATTGGATTTGCTACAGCGCCTCCATACAAGCCAGAATGCAGATCGCGGTTTGGTCCTGTAACTTCTACTTCTACATAGCTTAATCCGCGTAAACCTGTGGTAATAGAAGGTACATCCTGTGCGATCATACCAGTATCAGAAATAAGAATGACATCATTTTTTAGTTTTTCCTGATTTTCTTTTACAAAAATAGCCAGATTAGAGCTGCCTACTTCTTCTTCACCTTCAATCATAAACTTTACATTGCACGGTAGTTGGTCTGTAGAGGTCATAAACTCCATAGCTTTAACATGCATATACATTTGACCTTTGTCATCACACGCACCACGGGCAAAAATGGCGCCCTCAGGATGTAATGCCGTTTTTTTAATTACAGGCTCAAAAGGTGGTGAATTCCAAAGATCTAATGGATCTGGAGGTTGCACATCGTAATGTCCGTAAACCAATACAGTAGGTAGGTTTTTGTCAATAATCTTTTCGCCATAAACAATAGGGTATCCGTCTGTTGTACATATCTCAACTGTATCGCATCCAGCTTTTTCCAAGCTAAGTTTTATAGCTTCTGCTGTTTTTAAAACATCATTTCTATAAGCAGAATCGGCACTTATAGATGGTATTTTAAGGAGTTCTATTAATTCATTTAGAAACCGATCTTTATTTTCTTTTATATAAGATTGAATATGAGTCATGAAGAGCTAGTTGTTAGTATTTATTGTTTTTCAATGGATATAATTCGATCACAATCTAAATGTTTAATACGCATGTGATCATTCTTTAGTGTATAAAAACTTTTACAATGAAATAGTTTCGGTCAAAAATATAAAAAAAGAATGTTTTTAATGGTTAATATCAATTTGATTATAAAATACCTATAGATAACAAGTTGTTTTTTTATTAAATAACGCTATGCATGACATAATAATGGAAGTTATGAATGAAAAATAAAAGGGTATGAATAAATTTATTTTATAATTAATTTTGTGTTCGAGTTTGCAATTTAAAAATGTTGTTTATATTTGCAGTCCTTTAGCGGGCGTGGTGGAATTGGTAGACACGCTAGACTTAGGATCTAGTGCCTCGCGGTGTGGGAGTTCGAGTCTCCCCGCCCGCACATTTTAAACTACTTGAATGTAGTTAAAAGCTTCTCAGAAATGAGAAGCTTTTTTTGTACAGGTGCAATATAGGTACAACATTTCTCTTTTTTTATTAATATATTATTTTTAGAATCAAACAGTATCATTTAGTTTGTTATAAAATCATATTTCAAATAAAAACCAGTTGTTAAAAACAATTAGTTTTGTAAATTTGTTTTTCACATAGATTAGATAACTAATGAAAAACCTACTTAGAATTCACCTATTTACCTTAATCGCAATACTTTTTAGTTGTAAGTCAAACGATGATTTAAAAGAAGTTTCAGAAAGTTCATATTATGATTTAGGAAACCTCCCAAGTATTGTTAATGATGTTGAATGGCCACTTGAACCAAAAATCACAGAACAGAGGGAGGTGACGACCAACGCCGAATTCCAAGAGGTTAGTTCTATCAACGGTATATCTGCAAAAATAGCTTCGGGAATTTATAACGGTGTCAATATTTCTTGTGATGATTGTGAGTTTATCTTAGAAGGTGGAGCAGAAATTCAAGGTAGTTTAACCTTTACTGGTACCCGAATAAAGTGGCAAGGTGGTCTTGTCACCACGGGATCAGTTGTTATGAATAGTAATGGAGATATACTTATAGATAATTTACACTCCATAACAAATGGAGGCGAATTAAATAACTTCTCGGGTCCAGTTACAGGATGGAATCGAGTAGCCTTAATAAACTCAACTCTAGAAGTTGTTAATGGAGATTTTAGTGGTGATTGGGCATTATTTATTCAGGGAAAGAATGGAACTGACTTTAGAGGCAGGAATTTTATTCTGGCCAATGTTCGTTTGGAGTCCAACGCACAAAATAATAGATTTCAATCCATTCAAAATTTGGTAGTTGTTGACTCATATTTTAATTCCAATATAAATGCTAAAAACGGATTACGGATTCATCAAGGCTGTGAAGACGTTTATATGAGAAATGTAATTATTGTTGGAGCTAACACCAATTCAGGTGAAGAGACCCAAATCACCAATGGTGTATTTGAGCGAGTTACCAGATATAACGATGTAAACAATCATTTTTCAAACGGAATAGGTTTTAATACAGTCAATGTCACCATAAATGACTCACAATGTTATACGACATCTCTAAATGATTTAGGGGTGCAACCAGCACTTGGGGTAGCAACTGGTAGTAATCCAAATATGATGGCTTGGGATGGTACGACTGTGCCTGATGCTTCAAATGTGGGAGCGAATCATTGATAACCTGAAAGAAAATTAAAAACAACAAAAATTGATTCATAAAAAAATAATGAAAAACTACAGATTGAATTGCGAGAATTGAACGGTAGCAGAAATTTAACACTTTCAGTGAAACCTTAAGAAAAAACTAAGAGTATTTTACAAGCAGTTTCATTATTATTGTTTCATATGTAACAAAATGTTAGATAATTAAAAAACCTGTATTGTCTGATGGATAACCTATGTAATTCATTTAGTATAGGTTTGTTTGTGTTTAAGTATATCTATCAAAAAAATATTAGGAGTGAATTTAATTTTAGATTTTATTTTAATTAGTGGTATCACAGTAATAGGCATTATTTTGTTTTTATTGATAAAATCAAAGCAGAAACAATTATCACAAAAAATATTAATTATCTTCTTTGTATTTCTTTTATTCACTTCTGTTTTTACTTATGCTAGTTTTCACAACATAATCTGGCTATTTCGCACAACCTTTGTTCCAAATGATGTTACCACTTTAATGATTGGACCACTATTGTATTTGTATATAAAATCGTTATTCTTGGAGCAAAAAAATCTAGTAAAAAATACACTAAAACATTTTGTTCCAGCAGTAATATCATTAATATTTATTGCAATACCTACATTAGTATTTAGTATGTCTAAGTTAGATGTACTGTCGTATGTGATTTCGGAATTCATTGTTGTTATCATCAAATTAGAAGATGTTTATTTAATACTATATCTCATTCTTTCATTACAATTATTGTCAAAATATAGAAATGCATTAAAAGATAACTATTCAAACTTGTCTAAGTATGATTATAAATGGATAAAAATAATGTTGACAGGTGCATTATTCATTATTAGTGTTGATTCTATTATTAGAATATATGAGCTTTTATATGATGACTCTATTTGGTATCAAGAATATTTAATTATTGCGGCAATGCTTATTCTCGTTATTTATTTGGGATACTATGGCATAAATCAGTCAAAAGTTTTATTGCCGGATTTCTTGTTGAATAAGAATAAACCAATTATTCACAAATCAAAAGAAATCTCTTTATCCAATACTAAAAAGGAGGAATTTGAACAATTACAGCAGCAGCTGGAATTCATTTTAACAACCAATAAACCATATTTGGATGAAGATTTGACATTAGGCAAATTAGCAAAACAACTTTCCACAACGGATAAAAAACTTTCCATAGTATTAAATCAGTATATACATACTTCATTTTTTGATTTAATAAATAAACACCGTGTGGAAGCTATAAAGGAAAGAATCAAGTTAGACACTTGTAAAAAATACACTCTTTTTGGTATTGCCTGCGAATGTGGTTTTAAGTCAAGAACAAGTTTTAATAGAATCTTTAAAAAGGAAACAGGTTTTTCTCCTTCAGAATACAAAAAAAAGCATTTATAGTTTTTTTACGCATAGAATTGCACCAATGCTTCCATTGGTCAATTTAAATGGTTTAAAATCGATTGTTTTGCAAGTCATCACAATCAATTAAAAAACATATGTCTGAAAACTTAAGAACCTACAAAAACAATCAAAAAAAACTTCTATTTTACTTGTTATTCTTACTTATAAGCCCTGTGCTAACAGCACAAACGTATACGTTAAGTGGTTCTATCACTGACAAGAGCAATGGTGAATCTTTATTTGGTGCTTCAATTTTTTTAAAAGGAACAACCATTGGCGTTGTAACTAATGAGTATGGGTTTTATTCTTTATCGGCACCTTCGGGAGAGTATACCTTGGTTGTTTCTTACATGGGGTATACTGAAATCAATAAGGAACTATCTCTTACAGAAAACCAAAAAATAGACTTTGAAATTGTTGAACTAACTGCTCAATTAGATGAAGTTATAGTGATGGCAGAAGAACCAGAACGTACAAATCTTCGAAAACCAGAAATGAGTGTATCAAAAGTCAATATAAAGACAGTTAAAAAAATGCCTGTAGTCTTGGGTGAGGTAGACGTTATTAAGTCTCTACAAACACTTCCTGGAGTGACCAATAATGGAGAGGGTTCTGCTGGATTTAATATTAGAGGTGGTGCTGCTGACCAAAATTTAGTCTTATTGGATGAGGCTATTATTTACAACACTTCTCATCTATTGGGGTATTTTTCCATTTTTAATGCAGATGCCATAAAAGACATGAAGCTGTACAAAGGAGGAATTCCAGCACGATTTGGAGGTAGGACTTCCTCTGTTTTAAATGTACGTCAAAAAGAAGGTAACACTAAAAAAATTGCCCTCACAGGTGGAATTGGTGTCATTTCTGGAAGGCTGGCTGCAGAAGGACCTGTTTTTGCAGATAGAGGCTCGTTTTTAATAGCTGGAAGGTCATCTTACGCTCATCTTTTTTTGAATACTGAAGCAGGAGAAAATAGTGCTAATTTTTATGACCTTAATCTTAAAACAAATTATAAGTTAAATAAAAACAATAAACTGTTTTTATCAGGATATTTTGGTCGAGATGCATTTAATTTTGGGTCTAGCTTTAAAAGTAGTTATGGAAACTTATCTGGTAATTTGCGATGGAATCATATTTTTAATAATAAGCTATTTTCTAACCTATCCATTATATATAGCAAATATGATTATGATATTAGAGTCGTCAGTAACCAACTTGATTGGGTTTCCTCAATTAATAATTACAACCTAAAGTATGATTTCAAATACTATTTAAATAATCAGTATAAGTTAGATTTTGGTGTAAGTGGTATCTACTATGATTTTGACCCAGGTCAGATACGACCCACTTCCGAGACTTCAGCAGTTAATCCATTGTCACTAGACCAAAAAAGAGCTTTTGAAAGAGCATTTTATGTTGGAATCGAACACAAATTAACGAATAGATTAACGGCACTTTATGGCTTAAGATATAGTTTCTTTAGTAGGTTGGGTGGGCAAGCTTTGGTTAATTATGCCAACAACCAGCCAGTGGTTTACAATGATGAATTAGAGGTATACCAGAACGGAACTACCATTGGAGAGACCAACTATAATAACGACGAAACGATAGAGAGCTATGGCAACCTAGAACCTAGACTGGCATTGGCTTATCAACTAAATGAGTCTTCATCGGTTAAAGCAGGTTATTCACGTACAGCCCAATACATTCATCTATTATCCAATACAGTTTCTATATCTCCATTAGATGTTTGGGCGCCAAGTGGCAAATACATAAAGCCACAATTATCGAATCAGTTTGCCTTTGGTTATTTTAAGAATTTCAAAGATAAAATTTACTCTCTCGAGGTAGAGACATATTATAAAACTACTGAAAATAGAATGGATTTCATTGATGGTTCAAATATTATTGGACAGAATACCATTGAAACAGAAATATTGAATGGAGAATCCCGAGCTTACGGGCTAGAGTTTTTACTACGTAAAAACGAAGGTGATTTTACAGGGTGGTTTGCCTATACCTTGTCTAAGTCAGAACAGCGAACACAGGGTAGAAATGCCAGAGAACCTGGAATAAATAATGGAAACTGGTATAATACTCCACATGATAGAACTCATGATTTTTCCCTAACAGGAGCATACAAACTAAATGAAAAGTGGAGTTTTGGAGGTAATCTGATATTTCAAACCGGCCGCCCTGTAACCTATCCTAATGAGCAATATTCATATGAAGGGCAATCCATTGCAAATTACTCCGATAGAAACTCAGATAGATTGACACCCTATCATAGACTAGATATTTCAGCTACTTACAGACCAAACGAAAAGAGAAACAGGCAATGGAAAGGAGAATGGGTCTTTGGTATATATAATGTCTATAATCGTAAAAATGCAGCTGCAATTTCTTTTGGACAAAATATTGAAACAGGAGTAAACGAAGCCACAAGAACCGCAGTTTTTGGCATAATACCATCAGTAACCTACAACTTTAAATTTTAAGAAAATGAATACCTATATAAAAACGATACTCCTTTTTACTTTTCTTGTATTAACTTCATGTGAAGATGTAATTGAAATTGAATTGCAAAGTGTTCCTCCAAAATTGGTAATTGAGGCCTCTTTGGATTGGGAGAAAAATACTTTGGGCAATGAACAAATGATAAGATTAAGCACATCTACTCCATATTTTGATACAGCTACGAATACATTTGTTACTGGTGCTTCAGTAAAAGTTATTAATAATAGCAACAACACTGAATTTATTTTTGAAGACCAGAATAATGGCGATTACTTGACTTCTGATTTTGTTCCAATCATTAATCAGTCTTATACCCTTGAAATTATATATAATGGAGAGTATTATTCAGCTACCGAAACCTTAATCCCCGTTGTTGATATTTCTGGAATTACACAATCAAGAAATAGAGGGTTTGATGAAGAAGTACTTGAAGTGAATGTTAATTTCAATGATCCAGTTGAAAAAGGTAATTATTATCTTTTTCGATATTGGGAAGATGGAGATTTACTGGTTAGGCTTGATGGTCTAAAGGATGAATTTACAAACGGAAATCCTTTTAGTTGGTATTTTGAAAAAATTGAGGACGAGGATAATGGTGTCGAGGAATTTGTATCTGGAGATCTGGTTTTTATAGATTTCTTCGGGATTTCTAAAGGATATTATAACTATATAAACGTATTAACACAGCAAACAGGTGGGGTTAGCCTTTTTGGAACTATACCTGTTCCATTAAAAGGGAATTGTATTAACTTGGACAATCCAGATAACGATGCGTATGGGTATTTTAGACTGACCCAAGTTATTAGGAGTGCCTATACCTTTCAATAAAATAGTTATGAAGAATGGATGTTATTTAGGATTAAAAACAAGATGCAATCTCTTTGTGATTAGAACGATTTTTTTATGTTTAATTCTTTTTTCAGTAGTTAGAATAGATGCCCAAGAAGAAAAGGTTGATAGAAATGATATTGCCATACCTGAATCCAAGTTGACACTTCATGATTTTGCATATCCTATAGATTTATTTAACAAGGAACAGCATTCAAATTTTGTATTCCGTTATAAAATAAAATCAAAGATTTTAGCGGGCTAAAAGCAATCACAGGTATTAGTTGTTTTTTTAGCATTTCTTTAACAATTATTTAAACCCATTATTGATTTTATTTAATAATTTTAACAATTAATGAAAACAAGTCGCATTAAGCATTGTCTTACTTATTTGCTCCTTGTCATTTTTCTTATAATGAAAATGGCAGGGCTTCATGCCTTGTTACATACAGACGATAAAGATCATGCGCTACATTGTGTTGTTTGCGACCATGCCCTCGCAGATACCTTAACTCCAGCAATTACTCCTAGTCTACAAGATTTTAAAATTGAAAATACTGAACCAATAGTTCAGAGAGAGATAATTAAAAACTACAATTTTATTATCTCAAGCACTATTGCTACAAATCAGCTCTTTTCCCGTCCTCCTCCTTTTTTACTATAAGAGTTTCAATTACATTTTAGTCCTATTAAAGTAAAGAGTTTTCGGACTCAACAAAGTCTCATTTAGAATACTGACTCTAAATGAACACGCATAATGTAAATGAGGAATTTGCATCTTGTCTTTGCTCTATAAATAAGAGAAAGAGGATGTGAATTTCAAAACTCTTCCCATACTTCAATTCTATTTTGATGATCTAATTTGCTTTTACGACGATAAACGCAAAATAAGATAATAATCAAATATGGACATTCAAAGAATCCCTATGGAGTTCGTTTAAATTTTCTCAATTAACTAAATGTTTTTTTGAAAATTTTAGATGATATCTATTATTAGGTATACATATCCTAATATATAAATGTTTTTACATGCTTAAAAATGTTGCAACGAAAGGGGAAACCGAAAACCTTGTAAATAGAGTAGGTGTAACTTTAAAATACTGTAGTTATGAAAACTAAGGAATCTATGATTTCAGAAATTCTGACTAATAAGGCAAAGCAACCTAGCGGAAGTACGCATTGTAGCAATTGCGGGCACTGCTCCAGCACCTTATAGTACCAGAATTATAGCGGTAGGATTTAATCCTACCGCTATTTAAAACATAATATAAAACAGTAAAAACCGCCCAGAATATGAACCAAATTATTGAAGACCAATTGGTCAAGCTCTTATCCTTTACAGATGAGAATGTTATATCAAGGTTTATGGATATGTATGATGTCCCAGAAACCGAAGCCCAAGATATCCTTTTGGAAACCCTGAAGTTTTTGTATATAAGTCAAATCCCAGGGATTTTCATTCCAGATGACCTATTAATCGTGGACGAGATGTGGCACAACCTCATTTTGTTTACTCCCCTTTACCATAAATTCAGCATGGAATATTTTAACACTCCCTACTTCCATCATCTTCCTGCCACAAAAGCGGAAAAAAAACAAAGAAAAGAGGATATGAGAATCGATCCCGATAAGGCCAAAAAAAAGTATCTCAAAAAACTGGAATTTCTCTTGTCCACTACTTACGATTATTTCGGAGCGGAAACAGTTGAGAAATGGTTCAAAGTATATCCAGAAAAATACAGTAAAGAAAATATTAAAAAATTGAGAACATAAGAATGAGCATTTTCCCTAAAAGAACCATCCCAGGCAAAACAATAACTATACACTGGAATTTCAACACATCACATTTAAATGGTACTCACTTATACCCATTGGTAAAAATCGGAGTAAAAGATCCCAAAGGCAATGTTACTATGCTCTTTGAAGAGCATGTTATCGCTTTTCCAGACCAAAAGGAAAGTAAGAAGGAATCGCTTCAAAAGTTAAAATATTTGAACAAGAATATTCCACTGTTAGTACTAGCGGATTATCTTGAAGGATCTTGTAAGCGGGAAAAATTAGTTGAAATTTTGACCAATATTCAAGCTGGTCGTCATTATTATTTCACTTATACCATTCCCTTTGATGGACCATTGGGTAAATACTCTCTAATTTCAGAAGTTCATAATAATGGAAATGTAAAATATTCCAAGACTCGTCTCGACGATCATTTTTGGGTAGAAAAAATTTCGCTTGTCAATGTAACAGGAAAAGGAAAAAACAGAACTGCCGTAATCTGTAACCACTCAGAAGAACGGACTCCAATAAAAATAGTTAGATGTTCTATTGATTTCAATAGTCATATGGAAACCGAAATAGAGGCTTTTGAAATAAATTCAAAGGAAACCAAAACTATTTCAATTTCTGAAGAAAAAGTCTTTTTACTCTACAATGAAGAACGAGAAATAGTGGCTTTGACAGAAGAGATGCCTGTTTATCTAATAAGAAATCATGAAATATTATCCATCAGTAAGAAAAACGGATTGGACTGCCTTATGGAAAAGGATCGTGATGGAGCCTATTGGCTTTCCCCAGAAGCCAAAAATCTATGGGATAAAGCAGATGGATTACTCAATAAAAATAGCTTATCCGAAAAAGAAAAAGATGTATTAAAAGAAATGGAGGAACAGGGGCTCATAAAGCAAACTAGACTATAATGTTTAAAATCAATACAAAATAATGCATCCATATTCTATAAAGAAACTAAATATCAGAAGCTCTATAAAAATCGCATATGCATGCTTTTTAAGTTTATTCGCGAGCTGCTTCCTTTATTCTCAAAATGGAGAAATCTTAGGGGTGGTAACAGATGAGCAAGAAGCTCCCTTACTTGGGGCTCATATTCAAATAATTGAACTAAATAAAAGAACCATTACGAATGAAAAGGGGACTTTCAGTTTCGATAAACTTTCCGATGGAAAATACAACTTAGAGGTTTCCTATATAGGCTTCGAAACAATTTATTACACCATTGATATTTCAATAAAAAAGCCTAAGATTCAAATTAATATCAGTTTGAAACCTCAACAGAGTCAACTTGACGAAGTAACGCTCGTGGGAAAATCAAAAACCCAGCGGCTAAGAGAAAGTACGGCCAATGTATCGGTATTGCAAATGGAAAAGTTTCGTGATAGAAATACAAATACTAGTGACATCGTGAAACAGATTTCGGGTGTAAATGTTCGCCAAACAGGTGGTTTTGGGAGTAGTACTGAAATTTATGTGAACGGAATGACTGGAAAGTCTATCCCCTTTTTTTTAGATGGGATTCCACTATCCTATTTTGGTTCAGGACTAGGGTTGAACGTATTACCAGCTAACTTAATAGAGCAGATCGAGGTTTACAAAGGAGTTGTACCTGTAGATCTAGGTGCAGATGCTCTTGGAGGAGGCGTTAATGTTATTACTAGAAAATCTTATTCAGACTACTTAGACATTTCCTATTCTGGAGGATCATTCAATAGCCATAAAGCAAACCTAAACACACAATGGATAAACCCCGATAACCATTGGCTGTTCGGGATGCATTCATTTTTCAATCATTCCGATAATAATTATAAGGTAGATATTGAGATCCCCGATGAATTCGGAAATCCAATTCCAACGACTGTCAAACGTTTTCATGATAAATTTTCTAACTATCTCGTTAATTTTTACACAGGAGTTTATGACAAAGATTATGCTGATCGTTTAGTTTTTAGCGCACGTTATTCAGGTCTTGAAGATGATGTTCAGCACAATGCTATTATGGCTCAGCCTTACGGGCAAGTAACCTATGATGAATCAACTCTAGGAGCCTCTTTAGAATATGAAAAAAAGAAGGTTCTAAAGAAAATGGATGTAAAATGGTACAGTGCCTATAATCGTACCCGAAGTCATTTTATCGATACCACACTAAATGTATACACTTGGGATGGTAAAATATATGATAGACGTACAGATGGTGGAGAGATTTCCACCTCTCGTAATCTTTTAGAGCTTACCTCTCAGAATGCCTTGAATCGGGTTAACCTAAACTACCATCTCTGGGAGAAAGGAAAATTCACCTTGAACATTTTTACCGCATGGTTCAGAAGGATAGGAGAAGATCCTGTTGCGTCCGAATTTTATGGAGAGGATTTTTTCGCCAACCCAACCCGCCTTTTTAAGAATGCTATTGGGCTTTCCTATAAACATAGTTTTTCACAGAATTTAACAAGCTATACAGCCGTTAAGCATTTTTGGTTGGATGCAGATGGATACGCTATACAAAATCTTGAATTTGTTCCCAACCAACAAGAAGCATTCAATTTTGGTTTTCTCCAGTCGTTACGTTATCGTATTACAAACTTTTTTCTATTAAAATCTTCCTATGAATATGCAACCAGACTTCCTGATGAAATTGAGCTTTTTGGGGATTTTACATTAGTAAGACCTAACCCGTTCTTGGAGCCAGAACAAAGTCACAATTTCAATTTTGAATTTCAACTAAATACCCAAAAGTTCAACTGGGACACCAATCTTTTTTACCGTGATACAGATAATGTTATCTGGTTGCGAACCTCCCAGTTTTATGCCCAATACCAAAATCTATTAAGGTCACGTACTCTTGGTGTGGATATGGAATTGCGCTATCGCCCATTCAATTTTCTGGATATAAAGGCAAATGCTACTTATCAAGATTTGAGAAACCGTTCACCCAAAAACATTACAGGAGCTGTAGATGATCGCTACTTCAACGCAAGACTTCCCAATATCCCTTATTTTTTTGGGAATGGTGAAATACGCTATCACAAAAGCGAATTCCTAAATACAAAAAACAGTATTTCGGCTTGGTGGTCTGCAAATTATGTCAATGAATTTTATCTTTTTTGGGCTGTGGACGGGAACAAAGACTTCAAAAACACAATCCCATCTCAATTTATCCAAAATGTGGGGGCTACTTTTTCTCATCCAAAAAACCGATGGGCTATTACCGCAGAGATTACTAATATGCTTAACAAAAAAGTTTTTGACAACTTTAACGTTCAACGGCCAGGCCAGGCTTTTTACATAACTATTAGAACTTTTATTAATTAAAATACTAACATTAAATACACTAAAGAAAAATGAAAAGACAATTTTTAAAAAAAATTACAGCACTATTTTTTTATACTTTTTTAATGCTTGCCATAATGGGATGCAGCGATAATGATAGTCCAAATCCAGAAAACGAAACCGATCCAGTGGCAATAAATTTTGGACTTACAACAGTAAGCGGTGCATGGCCCAACCAGACTTCGTACATTCAAGGTGTAACGGATTTGGACTTTTCAACCATAGGAAACGAAAAGGCATTGGAATTGACTGGAAGTGCAGGTACGGTCTCATACAAAGGCGCATTGTATGCATCACCTTTTGGTGCACCCGCAACCCTAGTAAAATATTCGTTTAACGATGATGAAGATACTGTTGAGGAAGAACGGATTGTAGTACCTGGAGCGAATACCTTTTCCACCATTTATTTTGAAAGTGAAACCGTAGCCTATGGGTCTCTTGCAGGCGGTATTTCTAAACTTATCATTTTTAACCCAACTACAATGCGCATTACTGATGAAGTTTCGTTAACATCTGTTACAAGCAGATTTCCTGAAGCTACACGAACGTATTATCTGGATATGATGGAACGTGATGAAAAATTATTTATGGGCGTACACTACGAGAACAACTTCGTTCCCGTAAACGATTCAGCCTATGTTGCAGTAATCGATTTAAATAATCGAGCTGTAGAAAAAGTAATCGCTGACCATAGAACTGGAATGGTATTCGGTGGTCAGGCAGCAAATGCAGGAATGATTAAAGCATCTAATGGTGATATTTATGTCCAAGGCTTGGGGACTACTATGAATGATGGTAACAGCCCAAGTGGTTTATTGAAAATACCTAATGGACAGACTTCTTTTGACCCCGATTATTTTATGGATATGCAAGATACTACAGGCAATGTATGTTATGGAATCTATCAAATGCCAAATGGCAGAGCCTTTACCTCAAGAGTTGAGGATGCTTCCGACTTTTATGAATTTGCTACCGGACAACCACAATTCAAATATTTTGAGATAGATATAGAAAACAAATCAAGTTTGGGAGCGGTTCCAGGGCTTCCCACTACCTATGGATCCCGTAGAATGATAATTCTTCCTTATACAGATCAAAAACTACTGTTTACAACCGCTACCAATGATGAAAATGCTGTATTCAGTTTTGATATCGCTTCTAATACATCCAGTAAACTATTCACTTCTACGGGAGGATATATAACTGGATTGGAAGACCTAAATCCATAATCCTTAACAATATGTTGGAAGCTAAAGACCTCACAAAAAAGTACGGTGATTTTACTGCACTAAACACCTTGAACCTAAGCATCCGGGCTGGCGATATTTTTTGCCTGCTCGGAGCAAACGGGGCTGGAAAATCAACGACCATCAACTTGTTTTTGAACTTTATAGAACCCTCTTCAGGAAAGGCTTTCGTCAATGGTTTGGATGTGGAAAAGAATCCTCAAAAAACAAAGCAATGGCTATCTTATATTCCTGAAAATCTACAATTGTACCAAAACATGACAGGGCTTGAAAACCTTCGCTTTTTTTGTGGTCTTCAAGGAGGTAATCAAGATAAGGAAGAATTGGAAGCTTTATTAATACAATCGGGCTTGCAAAAAGATTTTGTTCTAAAAAGGGTGAGTAGCTATTCTAAAGGAATGCGACAAAAAGTAGGTATTGCTTTGGCAAGGGCAAGGGGGGCTAAAATATTGCTTTTAGATGAGCCTACATCTGGGTTAGATCCCAAAGCAAGCAATGAATTTTCCGAACTTTTACTCGAAATGAAAGAACAAAAAGTAGCTACTTTAATGGCTACCCATGACCTTTTTAGAGCCAAGGATACAGGAACACATATAGGGATTATGAAAGAAGGGGTCTTGGTTGATAAGATGGAATCGGGTCAAGTTTCTTTTCATGATTTAGAACAAAAATATCTAAGACACATGCACACATAGTATGAAACGTCAAGTTTTTTTAATTGCAGGAAAGGAACTTAAAGGTATGGCAAGACAAAACTCTTTAAAAATTTTGTTTGTCATCATTATAATGCTCCTAGGATTTGCACTCTATGCTGGGTATATTGCTTACAAACAGCAAAGAATCATGGTAGACACAGCTCAAAAAGAAAGAAGAGCTGAATGGTTAGATCAAGGAAATAAACACCCTCATATTGCCGCACACTATGGTACTTATGTTTTTAAACCGAAGACGCTTCTTAGTCTTTTTGATTTTGGATTGGACACCTATACAGGGACATCTATTTACTTAGAGGCACATTATCCCCATGAATTTATGTTCAGACCTGTACAAGGATACGGCAATATGATTCGTTTCGGGGAATTAAGTGCTGCCTTAGTACTTCAATTGTTATTGCCGCTTCTCATCATATTCATTACTTTTCAAACTTTTACTAAGGAAAAGGAAACAGGAACCCTGAAATTATTGGTCAGTCAAGGAGTTTCAATAAGATCTATTTATTTGGGTAAGGTCTTGGCTTATACCCTAATTGTTTTTACCATAATGGTTCCGTTCTTTACAGGTTTATATATAGTGGGAGTGATTGAAAAAACTAGTTCTGTGATAAGTAATATGGGATTACGCATCTTACTTCTCTTTTCTGTATACATTGGATATTTGTGGGCTTTTACAAATTTTTCAGTTTGGATATCCCTTAAGTCTTCGAGTGCAAGAAACGCTCTTTTAACTTTATTGATATTCTGGATTACAACTGGAATTATTATACCAAAAACTTCTGCCAATCTTGGCGAAACCTTACACCCCTTGCCATCCACGAAAACATATAAGGAAAGTATACAGCATGATATTGAAAATGGCATGAGTCCTAATGATACCAAGGAAAAAAGAATGGCAAGGCTAAAAAAAGATTATTTACAAGAGTATGGGGTTGATTCTCTTAATCAACTGCCTTTGAATTTTGGAGGAATACAGATGCAGGAAGGAGAAGAATATGCCAATAAAGTGTATGATTTCCATGATGCAGCCCTTTACGAAAAATTCGAACTTCAAAACAGAGCGGGAAGCTTAATGGGATTTATTGCGCCTTATATAGCTGTAAGGAACCTTTCCATGGCATTTGCAGCAACTGATTGGTATAGTTTTAATGATTTTCAAGAAAAGACTAACACCTATCGACGTCATCTCATACGTACCATGAACAATGATATGGCTAAGAACTCACGGTATGGGGAATTTTATGAATATAAAGCAGGAAGGAACTTATGGGAAACCATATCAGATTTCAAGTACCTAACACCTAAAGTGACCATGATCTTCAAATACTATTGGATGGAACTTGCTTCATTGTCCCTTTGGGTTTTGATAATGTTCATTCTAATTCCTTCTTCCTCAAAAACAAATTAATATGAAATTGATTTTATTATTATGGCAACGCGAAGGTATCTCGATTGTTAGAAATACTTTTCAAATGATAATGTTGGTCACCATTTTTTTATTAGGTATGTATGCCATCTATTATGGGTATTCCAAAATAACAGATCAACATAAGACAATCAAGAACGTCGAACATATTGAGAGGAATGAATTTGAACGCTATAAAAATAGTTTTTATAGTGACCATACGACAGTTAAGGAGAAACAACTATTCGATATAGCTTCAAATCCCGCTTATGCATGGTATCGGCATGGGTATCATGCCATCTTACACCCTCATAGCTTGGCTCACATGTCTTTAGGTCAAAGAGATATAGAGCCTTATTACTACAAATTGACTGGAACGAGCCTGTACTACCAGTTATTTCAAAGTGAGTTGGCCAATCCCCTAAAACTCTATGTTGGAAATTTTGATATGTCCTTTGTACTTATTTACTTGTTTCCCTTGCTTATAATAGCCTTTACCTATGGATTATATACAGAAGAAAAGGAAAATGGAATGCTGCCTCTACTAAGGTTGCAAACCATAGGGTTAAGAAAAATACTCTTGATCAGAATTGCTTTTTATTATATCTTGATTGTCGGGTTGGGAATTCTTTTGTCTTCAATTGGCTTTTTTGTTTCTTCAGAAGTGGACATTTTGACCATCTCCTTATGGCTATCAGTCGTTTTATGCTATCTCAGTTTTTGGTTTGCTTTGATGTTCTTCTTAATCAGTCTTAAAAAAAATTCTTCTTTGACCGCTATTAGTGCTGCTAGCCTATGGCTACTTTTTCTAATTGTTCTACCAGCTGTGTTGAATGTATATGCAAACATTATGTATCCTATAGACAACACATCACTGGCCGATGTTACCCGAAGAAGAAGTCTTGAAAACGAAGAGGACTTGGACGAAGCCAAAGCAGTAGTACTTGAATACTTACAGAATCGTAACGACTTAAAGGGTGTAGATTCGCTTCTTAACGTAAATATCATGGCCAAAGCCTACGCTGCTTTTACGGCACTAAATGATAACCATCATAGAAAAGAAGTGTCGGACTATTTTAACCAAATTATGCTAAGGCAAAAGAGGATTTCATTATTTCGTTGGGCAAATCCAGCAGTAAATACGCAAGAAATTCTTAATGAAATTGTTGAATCAGATTCTGAAATTTTTCAATCCTTTTACCTATCAATTGAGAGCTTTCACAAGGATATTACCAGCTTTTATGTTGATAAACTGTTTTTGAACAAAGAAATAACAAGTAAGGACTACGAAACGCTTCCTAAATTCAATTTAAAAACCGATAGCCAAGATAGAAACCAAAAAATCAGGAATGGTTTAATAGAAGTTATGGTCACCACTTTTTTGCTTTTTAGTTTATCATGGATTCTTTTCAACAAAACTACTTTCTGAAAGGATATTTAAAATTTGATATATAAATGCATTCCTATAAAATTTACAATACGAAAACTTGAAAAAAAAGCCAGACTTCATTAATGACAACCTTTGGAAACTTTTATTGAAGCTTTCTGTGCCCAGCATTTTAGGAATGATGGTGATATCAATCAATGGACTCGTTGATATATTTTACACAAGTTATTTTATAGGAAGGGAAGCTTTTACGGGAATATCCATGTTGTTTCCCTTAATGTTGGTTGTTACCAGTGTCACCGTTTTGGTAGCAGCGGGTTCTGCATCTGTCCTTAGTAGAGCCATAGGTTCAAATCAGGTCGAAGTCCAGAAAAAAATCATCCCCAATATGATGGCTCTATCTCTTATCGGAGCAACTGTTGTCACTATCCCAGGAATCATTTTTTCCAAAGAAATAGTTTCTGTATTGGGAATCTCAGGAGAATTATTCACCTACGCTTTGGAGTATTATAAGATATACATTTTGGGAGCACTATTCAGCATTTATGGATTATCGGCCAACGGTTTGATACGGGCTGAGGGTAAAATAGAACAGGCTATGCGTTTTACGTTGGTTTCTGTAATTCTAAACCTTCTGCTAACACCTATATTCATTGGTGTTTTGCATATGGGTGTCGCAGGTGCTGCATGGAGTAGTATCGCAGCTATGTTCCTATACAGCTTATTGACATCCTTATATTTTATATTAGGAAAAGCAACATTTAATACGGGGCGTTTCCGAATAAGGCTGGAATACACAATCCTCAAAAATGTTTTAAGCATTGGGTTTTCTGCTTTTTCAATGCAATTGTCCAATTTATTCAGGCAATTTCTACTGTTCAGATTAGTGGTTTTATATGGAACTCTCGAGGCTATGGCCTTTTTTAATGCTGCTTTTAGATTGTTCACTTTTTTGGCTATTCCTCTTTTAGGACTTTACCAATCCATGCAACCGATTATTGGAATCAATTATGGCGCTAATAAATCACATAGATGCCTAAAAGGAGTGTATATCTATAGATTAGTAGGGATTGCGCTTGGTATAGTATTGATAATTCCTATACTGGCTTTCCCAGAGACTATTATCAATATTATATTGCCAAATAAAGCGCTTAATGAAACTGAAATTTTTAATATAAGGATGATAATGGGAATCTTACTGGTTATTCCAATATCTTCTAGTAGCATAATTCTATTTCAATCAATAGGGGAAGCAAAATTGGCTACTTTGTTACCCATTGGGCGTCAACTGTTCCTATTTGTGCCTATTGTATTGATTCTAACCAAATATTTCGGCATTGAAGGTATATACTATGGCCTTGCTTTAGAAAATGTGCTTTATGCATTCGTTCTATGGATTATATCCAGAAAAATACTTCAACGGATAGCATTAAAAGCGGGGCTTTAAATACAATGATTTTCTCTTGCTATTTTGTAGAATGGTATTTTTTTGCAACAACGTGAAAAACATGCCAAAACTTTTCTTTACCAGACAAGGTCTTCCCATTTTTTACAGTTTCCTCGAAATATAATAATTCAAAACCTTTAAATAACCTTTTTACGGCTTGCAGATTATGGAAGGTCATATCGCTATTAGAACTCCATGAATCTTTTGGCCCAAAAAAGTGTCCACAAAAAAAACCTTCGGGATTGATGCAACCTACGATATTAGACCAAAGTCTTTCAAATTGATGCGGAAGACAAAAAGGCAAGGAAAAAGAAGCGTTGACCAAATCAACAGAAGAGAGTTCGTCTAAACTTTCGAAAGACGAATTTTGAAAATTTAATCGTTCTAGGTAGTTAGAATTTATATTCTTTTGTAGATGTTGAAAAGAGTTAGGATCCTTGTCTATCGCCAGTACATTAAACCCTTTTTCTAACATAGCTAAAGTGTCTATACCGTTACCACATCCCAAATCAATGGCCTTAAATTTCTTTAAACTATCTTTACTAGATATGAAGTTTAAAGTTTGACTCAATGTATAAGCAGGAGGATGTTTTTCTTTATTTATTTTATCATAATGTGTTTTCCACATCTCTCAATTCTTCTAATGAGAAACAAAGATAATGAAGTAATCCCTTTTAATGTAATTCTATGAACTGTTCTAGAACACTACATTTTTGAATCTTTAAGATATTTGCCCTCATTCATAACTCTACCAGACTAGCTAGAGTTTATTTAGAAAAAAACTCCTCATGAAATTCTATATAAACCCGATTAGTAGTAGTTTTTTCAAATTCCTAAAATTGCTTTTTTATCTATTGTACATGCATTTACTTCTGCTGTACCGCGATAAAACACAACAAAGTATCCAACAACATAAAAGCAAGTATTAATAGTTTTTATTCAGATTATATTAACATAATTTTTATGTTTATTTTAGTAAGTTTGTGTTAGTGAAAAATGGTCGGTTAAAAAATAATATTACTTATCTGTTCCTTGTCCTTTTCCTTTCAATGAAAATGATAGGGCTTCATGCGTTATTACATATAGATGATAAGGACCATGCTATACATTGTAGTGTTTGTGACTATACCATTGTATATAACTTAACCCCCAAACTCACTCCCGATTCTCAGGATTTTACAATTGAAAACCCTGAATTTTCTACTCGAAGAGAAAGTATAAAAAACTACAATTTTATTGCCTCAAGTAACCTTGCTTCTGGTCAGTTTTTTTCTCGTCCCCCACCTTCTTTACTATAAGTTTCCTTTTCAACTTTAATAAGTAAAGAAAAAGTTACATTCCATATTTTTTACTTTGTGTTAGTCTTTAAGAGGGCAATGTGCCTCATTAAATACAAATCTGCGATTTATATAATATCGGATTTTAATAACTTATATGTTCATGATTGTACTTCTGTATATCTATGGACACGGGATTCTATTAGTGTTTTAAATTTTCTAAAAGCAGAACTTATTTCAAGGTTTGTTTTAGAAATAATCCTGTGTGAACTTTTGTGATTCAAAAGGTCTTACATCTCTTTGCTTTTGATTTAAAATGCATACTGTTAATAGAAAGCTGTAAACATAATGTTTGCTCCATAAATAATAATAACAAAATAAATGAAAAAACTACCTGTAACCGTTTTAAGTGGCTTTTTAGGTGCTGGAAAAACCACGTTGCTAAACCATATACTACACAACAAAGAAGGATTAAAAGTAGCTGTAATCGTCAATGACATGAGTGAGGTGAATATTGATGCTCAGTTCATTGAAAATGAAAATACACTCTCTAGAACTGAAGAAAAGTTAGTTGAAATGTCTAACGGTTGTATTTGCTGTACCCTTCGGGAAGATCTTATGATTGAAGTGGAAAAACTAGCTACCCAAAACAAATTCGATTACTTATTAATAGAAAGTACAGGGATTAGCGAACCTATTCCTGTTGCTCAGACCTTTACTTTTGAAAGTGAAGATGAGGGCATCGATTTAAGTCGCTTTAGTTATATAGACACCATGGTAACTGTTGTAGATGCTTTAAATTTTTTAAAAGATTTTTCCAGTCTGGACTATCTTACTACACGAGCTCTTACAAACCTGGAAGGTGACAATAGAACCATTGTTAATTTACTAACCGATCAAATTGAATTTGCCAACGTTATCATCATCAATAAAATTGACTTAGTAACTGGGGAACAGCTTAAGGAACTTCAGACCATTATTCAAAAACTAAATCCCGAAGCTCGTATTATTCCAGCCAACGAATCAAAGGTTGAACTAAAAAGTGTCATCAATACAGGGGTATTCGATTACGAAACAGTCGAGGCTTCTGCTGGCTGGATAAAAGAACTTGAAAATGAGCACACCCCTGAAACCGAAGAATATGGTATAAACTCTTTTGTTTTCAGGAGTAAAAAACCTTTTCATCCCGATCGTTTTTTAAAATACCTAGATACAGGTTTTCCTCAAAATATTATTAGGAGCAAGGGTTTATTTTGGTTGGCATCAAGATCAGATCAAGCTTTGGTATGGAGCACGGCAGGAGGTTCTTTCAAAGCTGATAATGCTGGAGTTTGGTGGGCATCCATGTCTTATGGTGAGCGAATTAATTACGCTGCCTTCAATGAAAATAAAAACCAAATTGAATCAGGATGGGATGCTTTATACGGAGACCGAAAAATTGAACTGGTCTTTATTGGACAATACCTGGAAAAAGAAAAAGTCATAACCCAATTGAATGATTGTTTGCTTACAGACAACGAAGCACAGCTATGGAAAAAACAATTATTCCCTCAAGAAGATCAATGGCCAATAGAGCAATAACATATGGAATTCTACAAAATTTAAGATGATACAAACAGATAATCTCACATTTCATTATAAAAAAAGGGAACCTACTTTCTGCTTCTCTAATAATTATATCCTGACAGGATGTACAGGCCAACTTATTAATTTAAAAAACTTGTAACACAAGATTAAAATGAACAGAAGAAAATTTTTTAAAAACGGATCGCTACTCACTCTAGGAACAACTTTATTACATCCTTTCAGTGGTATGGCCAACACTATTCAATATGATACTGAAGGTAAAAACAAAAAAGCAAAGAACATTATCATGATTGTAAGCGATGGCATGAGTACTGGCACCTTAAACATGACCGATCTTCACCTTTCAAGAAAGACAGGCAAATGCTCTAACTGGTTACAACTATACAAAGATAATAGAGTAAACAGAGCCTTAATGGATATGGCTTCTGCAAGTTCTATTGTCACAGACTCTGCCGCAGCAAGTTCTTCTTGGGGAGGCGGAGTGCGTATTAATAACGGTTCCTTGAATGTAAGTGAAAATGGAGAAGAACATCTTCCTATTTGGCAAAAATTTAAAAAAGTAGGTAAAAAGGCAGGTTGCGTTACTACAGTTCCCATCACCCATGCTACTCCAGCTGGTTTTTGTATAAACTCCAAGTCCAGAAATGCCCAAGAAGAAATAGCCGAAAAGTATTTAGAACAAAAATTTGATGTTATGATGGGTGGTGGGAATAATTACTTTTCTCCAGAAAAGAGAAAAGATAAAAAAGATATGTACAAAGCGTTTGCATCAAACGGATATGAAGTGGTCAAGACAAGAAACGACATGTTTTCTGCTTCAATTGATAAACCCATTTTAGGTGTATTTGAAGATAAAGGCCTTCCTTATTCGATTGATAGAGAAAATAACAAAGAATTACTTCAAAAAGTTCCCTCGCTTGCCGAAATGACCAAAAAAGCTATTGAAGCTATGAAAGATCACCCTATGGGTTTTGTGTTACAGGTAGAGGCAGGAAAAGTAGACTGGGCTGCACATGGTAACGATATAACGGGGCTTATTTATGACCAAGTAGCTCACGACGAAGCTATACAAGTAGCCATGGATTTTGCAAATCAAGACGGGCAAACACTAATCATAATGGCTACAGATCATGGCAATGCGAACCCAGGGATTATTTATGGAAAAGAAGCAAATGATAATTTTGATTCCATTCAAGGATATAGCCACAGCAATGAATGGATTTTAAATGGTATTGGAAAAGAAACGTCCATATCTCAAATAAAAGAAAGGGTACACTATGCCAATAATTTTGCACTTACTGATGAAGAATGTAAGCAATTATTAAACTATTATACCAATCTACAAACAGAAAAAGGTCTTTACAATCCGAAGCATCTTCCTTTTAAGATTTTGGCCGAAATCCAGAAACAGTATAATTCCGTGGGTTGGATAAGCATGCACCATTCTGCCGATTATGTGGAATTGGCTCTATACGGTTCAGGAAGTCATCTCCTAAAACCCTTCATTAAAAATACCGATTTACATTACCTCATGCTTGAAGCGGCTGAAATAGAAAACAAATTTTAAAAACATTCATCTATAGTTATGGCATCTCATATAAAAACATTCCTATTGTTCTTTTTAGTTTCTTTTCCTTGTTTTATTTTTTCACAGGAATTAGAAATTCAAGGAGTAGTTACCGATATTGAAAATCAAGCTTTATCTGGTGTAACTATTTTTATAAAAGGAACCAACCAAGGGACGCTTACCGATTTGGATGGTAGATATTCTATAAAAGCCTTTGCAGGAAGTGTTTTGGTATTTTCCTATATTGGAATGACAACTGAAGAAAAAGAAATAAAAGGCCAAACAAAATTAAATATAACGCTAAAGGAAGCCGTCCAATCATTGGACGAAGTGGTTCTTACCTTTAAAGAACCCTTTGTAGAAGCTGAAAAAGGAAAACTAACCTTCAATCTTAAAAATTCGGCACTAACAACAGGACAGACAGCTCTTGGTATAATTAAAAAATTACCAGGCGTAAGCGTAGGGCAAAACGATAATATTTTATTTAGGGGAGCAGCTGGTATCAATGTAATGATTGATGGAAAGATGACGTATTTATCTGGAAACCAATTATCCAACTTGCTGAATGGAATGAGTGCAGAAGATATCAATAAGATAGAACTAATCACATCACCTACGGCTGAATTTGATGCAGCTGGTAATACAGGAATCATCAATATTATACCTATAAAAAATCTAAAAAAAGGCTATGCTGTAAATTTGCGTGCCGCTGTTTCAAAAGGAAAATATTGGATGACCAACGAAAACATATCGGCAAGCGTTCGTACCAAAAAAATAAATCTGTATGGTTCCTTTGACTACAATACACCACATAGGTTTACTCAAAATAAAAGTGAGAACACTATAAATGAAGAAGAAAACACTTTACGACTCCACCGGGAAAATGAAAAAGCTTTTAAAATTAAATATTATACTTGGCGGCTTGGAACCGAGTGGCAATTTTTGCCAAAACACAATATAGGAATAAGCTATCATGGTTATCTTGATGATTTTAAAGGCTTAAATAATTCTAGAGTAAACAAGGTTAATAATTCAGGTGATTTACAATCTTTTATCCTTTCAGGTAACAATATTATCGAACCTTATCACTACGATGCAATAAGCACGCGTTATACATTTGATATAGATTCTCTGGGTAAAAAAATAACTGCCGATGCTAATTATACATCCTACCGAAATTATTCGGATGGGTTGCTGAAAACCGATAATTATGATGCAAACCAAAACAAACAAAACACAGAGGTACTTAAGTCCCATCAACCTGGATCCGTCAAAATTATTTCTGCTCAAGCTGATGCCGATTTGCCCTTTAAAAAGTATTCCATTAAAACGGGTATTAAATATGCCGAAGTAGAAAATGATAATCAATACCGTTTTGATTCATTGCAGTTGGGAAATTATGTTGAAATAGAAGATTTAAGTAACCATTTTAAATATAAAGAACGTATTGCCGCAGCTTATTTGTCGGGCTCAAAAAAAATCAACAAAACTACAATTGATGCTGGCTTACGTTTGGAATATACTCGTGCTGAAGGTTATACCGTAAAACAGGACATTTCCAACAAATGGCAATATACTAAGCTGTTCCCCTCGCTTTCAATAGGGCAAATCATCAATGAAGACAATAAAATGGATTTTTCGCTCAGCAGACGTATCAACCGCCCTTCCTATACTGATCTAAATCCAGTACGGTGGTATAATGACCAATATTTCTATTATTCTGGAAACCCTGATTTAATTCCTGAATTGGTTTGGATTTACTCACTTGCCTATAGTCTAAAAAACAAGTATATTTTTTCTGTTATTTATAACCAAAGCCTCAATTTCATAAACCGAAGGCTGTCAATAGATGATAATGGGATAACCATTAAAAGTCAAAGTGATAATTTTGGTAATCGCCATCGTTTTGATTTTACAGTATCAACACCGTTTAAAGTGTTCCCTTTTTGGGATATACTTTTCTTTTCGGACATTAGTTATACCAAGTACCCCATATCAGAGTTTTCAGGTGAAAAACAGCTATCAAAATGGGCGACAACATTGATGTTACGACAAGATATTTCTTTGCCAAAAGAATATAAAATCAATCTTTCCGCCCATTGGTTTTCCTCCGAACTACTTGGCATCTATAGTTCACATCCTACAGGTTATGTTGATTTCGGTATTAAAAAATCATTCTTCAAAAAGAAACTAGTCACTCAGCTAACCTTAAGCGACATTTTCAATACCAACCGTTACCAGGCGCATTCGCTAAGTGAGATTATCGATTATAGCTACAACGATAAACCTGATTCAAGAAGAGTTGGATTCACTTTACTTTATCATTTAGGAGGGAATCTTGTAAAAGAAAAAAGTCGTGAAACAGACGAACAAAAGCGATTATGATTTTTTTATTTCAGCTTTAGCAGCAATGGATTTTAGTCGGTCATTGAACTTTTTATTTGCAGTTTCGAGCTTATTATATAGATCCCAATATCATTAAATAAAGGTGATTTATGTCTGTTCGAGTGTAATCGAGAACTCATCATTCTAACAAATAAAGAGGTTGCGACAGCGCTCAACCAGACGGTTGAGATGGAAAAACCTTAACTCACATATAACGTATCTTAAAAAAAGGCACAAATATTCCTATTAATTCTTTTAGGAATTAAAATTAAGCAGCAAAATATGAGTTAATCTTTTAATTTAAAGCAACAGCCAAATCCTGTTTGCTTATTCCTAGTTTTTTTATAGATTTAATAGTTTTGTTAATTTGAATTTGTTTAAACCGTTCGCTTTCTTTCTTTGAATATTCATAACAAAAGTCTTTCTGATTTTCCAACATCTTGTAAATAATCACGGCAATTTTCCGAGCCGTTGCAATTACGGCAACAATTCGTCCTTTCCTATAAGCTATCCTTCTAAAAAAGTCTCCTAATTTTCCTTTGCTATTACCAGCTGCATTTGCTGCATCTCGTATTGCTTTTGATAAAGGATTTTTTACTTTTGGTGTATTTGAAGATATTGTTTTTCCGCCAGTAATCTTTCTGTTGGGGGCAAAACCCAACCATGAACTGAAGTGCTTTGCGCTATGGAAATCTGATTTTAAATCAAATCCCGTTTCTGACATGAGTGCCATTAGAGTCCCGACTCCAACACCGTCAATTAGGGTAAGATCTATCCCATTTGTCATTTGATGGGCATACCTGGCAACATCAAAATTAGGATCGTTTTTTTGCCGTGCTTTACGTTTTACATAAGGTTTAATTTTGGATTCTTTACCTCCATCTCCTTTCTTTTTTAAAAGGGTTTCAATTTGATTATCGGTTTCCTTGATCTTTGTCCATGTAAATTGATGTAGGGAATAATTTTGTTCCAATTCAAATAAATGTTCTTCACGCCAATTCCCTTCTAACGCTTTTTCAATATCTTTTCTTGATGCTTTGACATTTTTACCCACGTTTTTGGCTAACCGAACTGAGTTCCTTTCTCCTTCTAAAATGGCTCTTATCACTTTTAAACCAGACTCCCCTGTAAGGTCTCGAAGGACTGTTTTTAACTGAATGTTCATCAACACCAATGATTTATTCATTTTTGATATATACCTACTACTCGTTTCTATCAGGGATTTACGATGGCGAACATATTGGCGTAGTTCTTTTGTGAAAATATCTGGCTGAAAACTGTTGGATAAAAGTCCAATACTGTGTAACAACTGTAACCATTTACTATCCACAACATCCGTTTTATGTCCTTTTACGTTTTTGACATGTCTGGCATTTACTAAGATTATTTCAAATCCATAACTTTGAAGTAATGTGAATAATTGTTGCCAATAAAATCCTGTGGATTCTAAGGCTACTGTTTTGATTCCATGAAATGTCAAATGCTTTGCGATCTCGTGAAGGTCTGTTGTAAAACTCGTAAATTCTTTTACATTGTCTTGCGATACACATACATAATGGCTACGACTACCAATATCTACCCCTGCTGCATGGGGATTTACAACTGGCATTTTTATCATTTTGATTGGTGCTTTTTTCCTCTTTTTTGCCATCTTAAATATAATTTAGTTAAAATGTACTCGACCAAATGTTTGTTGCTGTTAATTCTCACATGCGGGATTGGTTTAAGACAAACAAACCATCTCCAATAATTTTCTCAAGACATTTGGCTGCCATGCTTAATGACGGGTTTTTACAAACTCCATGTTAATAACGGCTTACCTCCAAGTACTTGCACTAAGTTATATATTTTTTTATTTCCAAAGGTAAACGTGGCTTAATGACATTGATCTTATGGTACTTTAAAATAAAACCTATCCAGGCTTTATCGCAGGATAGACGATTTAGTTTATTCGATGGCTCCAAATCATTTAGATGCTCTTAATCTATTTCGAAGGAAATAGCATTGCTGCAAGAGAAATATATCTCTTTCTTAATTTGGTTTGCGGGGCATCCTTGTTTTTAGATTGTAAAGTTATAAGTGCTTTGTTTGCTTCGGAAAGTTTTTGAGAAAATAAACTATTTAGATTGTTTGAATTGTAATTTGACTTTTTTACACGAATATTTTTTTCATTCCAATCCTCAAGTTCAATATAATGACCGATATATTATATTGATACGTCGAGCGACGATCTTTAGTAATGCGAATTACGAGAGGATACAAGCTTTTTTATTAGGCTTTTTACGAAGAACTGTATAACATCTATACATCTATAAATCATGGAATTTATTCCAAAATATCAAACTGTTAAATGTGGTATTCCGAATTTTCCTTTACAATAACATGTATCGGAGATATGTATTTACTTTTTAAATCGGTGTTATGTGCTAAATGATCAAACATTAATTTTACACTATTGTAGCCTTGGTTAAAAGGCTCTTGGCCAATGAGAAAAGTAATCACTCCAGATTTTAAATATTTTAGATTATCAATAGTTAAGTCATAACCAACAACAGTATCCATTTCTATTTCAAATTCATCTAAATATTCTGCAACAATATTGATTTTTATAGATGGAACAAATATGCCTTTTATATCATTATTCGTAATGAGCTTTTTAGTCAAGTCCTTAGTAATGTTTTCTCCAAACTTAGGAATCTCTAAAGTTTCAATTTTCAGGAGAGAAGAAGGTTTTTCCTCAAAGTACTTTCTAAAACCTTTAATTCTACTATCTAATATATGGTAATTTTCTATTTCTTGAAGCGCCGTTATTATTAGTATAGTAGATTCTTTTGTTTGTGAAATATCGAAGAGCTTAGCAGATAAATAACCGCTTTTAAACGAATCTTGACCTACAAAAGAGGCGTAGTTAAACCCATCTAAATCAGTATTAACAAAAATGTAAGGGACTTTTAGTTTTTTGAAAAGGTTTTTATGTTTGATCGATTCTTTTACAAAATGTGGAGAAATTATAAATCCGTCAACACCTTTAAGTGATAATACAGCAATAAGCTCTTTTTCAAAGGATTCAGGATTATATTGATCGAAATAGTGCACATCCACTTTAGCTCCAAAATGGGACACTTCTTTAATTGCTTTTTCTATTCCCTGTTTTGGGAATATCCAAAAAGGGCTATCCTCATTAGAAAAGGGAATAAGGACTACCAGATTATATTCCTTATTAAGTTTCAGATTTCTACCAATCAGGTTAGGCTCAAATCCCGAATCTTTAATAATCTGATTAACTAATTTCTTTGTTTTTTCAGAAACCCCACCTCTGTTATGAAGGACTCTATCTACCGTTCCTGCAGAAATATTGGCTAGTTTGGCAATATCCTTAATAGTTTTCAAATCTTTTTTTTTTACAATTTACTAAATAAAATAAAATTTAGAACAATTAGGCTTTATAAGTTTTTAAACAAAAACGTTATCGAACACTATTTGACTTTTCGAATTTACGATTTTTTCATTAAAAAGCACCTGTTTTTATCTATTTGTTAATATTTTGTCAACATTTTTTTGGTATATTGAAAATAAATATTATATTCGTGTTCGAACACTATTCAAACACTAGACATGAAAAACAAACTAATCTTGATAAAAACGTCAATAAGGAAATTGGCTTTTATCGCATTATTACTAGGAAGCAGCGCTACTGCCTTCGCTCAAAACGAAGCAGAAATCTCAGGAACCGTAAAAGATATTCAGGACAATGAACCTATTACAGGAGCAAACATTATAGCAGTGAATAGCTCAACAGGCTTTAAGGCTGGAGCTATAACAGATTTTGATGGTAATTTTGTAATACGTGACCTTCAACTAGGTGGTCCCTATACTATTACTGTTAGTTATATTGGTTATCAAACCATTACAAAAAAAGGATACCAGCTTAATTTAGGTGATAAGTTAAAGTTACCTTTTAATTTGACTTCAGGAGAAGCTTTAGATGAATTGGTGATTGTTGCCGATGCGTCTCGTTTTCAGAATAGCGACCGATTAGGAGCTGCTCTTTCTGTAGTTGGTAAAACACTGGAAAAAATTCCAACTACAACCAGAAACTACGAAGATTTAGCAAATCTATCTCCATTATCAACTCCTAATATAGGACTTAATGAAGGGAGTTCCTTTGGTGGAATTAGCGTAGCAGGATCCAATGGCGGTAGTACAGGAATAACCCTGGACGGTGTGAATAATAGACGTAATGTTTTTGGAGGAACAGTTGATGGTCCTGCATTTTCAATATCATTAGAGGCTATACGAGAATTTGAAATTGTAACTAACGAATATGATGTATCTGGACCTAGAGGTTCTGGTGGTTCAATTAAAGCGGTTACAAAAAGTGGTTCAAACGACTGGAGTGGTGCCGTATGGTACTATGGTTCTGGTGGTAGTTTAAGTGGAGATAAAAATTTTGATGGCAGTTCTAAATTGGTCGATTTTAATAATAATCAATTCGGAGCTAGAGTATCTGGACCAATTATTAAAGATAAACTTAACTTTATTGCTGTTTACGATCAATTTACACAAGAAAGTCCAGTGGGGGCAGGTAGTAATTCTGCAGGGTTTATTAATTTTAATTCAGGGCAAACCTACCCTTTTGTTGAAAGTGATGTTCAGAATTATGTAGACGAACTTGTAAATTTAGGAGTCTTAGAAAATAATGATTTATCCACTCAAATAGGAGAACTAGGTGAAGAAAAAGTTACAAAGAATATATTTTTGAGAATGGATTGGAATATCAATGATAATAATAATTTATCATTACGATATAACGATTTAGACTATACAGAAGGCTTTCAAGCGGGATCTGATGGTTTTGATAATGTAACCTTATTTTCTAGAGGATATCCATTTCTAACTAAAGATAAAAAGGTTATTGCTAGTTTGAAATCGCGCCATAAATCAGGTTCAAATGATCTAAGAGTGTCTTATTCAAGAGGAGAAAGAGTAAACGAATTAGCTCCTGGTGTAACGCGTACCCCTAGAATTTCTGTTGGATCAATAAATAATGGCCCTCAATTTAGAGTAGGATCTGGTTTAGCGACCTGGGTTCCTGAAGAAGTCTATTTTGATAGCTTTCAATTTATTGATGTGCTTACTAAACAAATAGGAAATGATACCTATACATTTGGAACAGACATTTTAATTACAATGTCTGATGAAAACATACCTCATAATATAGCATCCAGCTTTAGGTATGATACGCTTGAAGATTTACAAAACGGAACACCTTTTTTCTTTAACAAAAAGTTTGCTAATGATCCAAATGATGATGGTCGATTAAAATACACAGCTTCTGAATTAGCATTGTTTGCACAAGGAGAATATAATTTAACAGATGACCTAGAGCTAAAAGTAGGAATTCGTTGGGATGGAACTATTTTTAATCCAGAAATAGACCCTACCAATCCAAATTTAAATAGCATCGTTTTTAGAGGTGAAAACATTGTGAATAATAGTGAATTGAGAGATTTTAATAATATTCAACCTCGAGTTAGTATTACATGGGATAAAAAAGGTGAAGGAAAAGAAATTTTTAAATTTGGGATGGGTTTCTTTGCATCTCAGTTCACAACACAACCTTATACTTCTACTTTAGCGAACAGTGGTTCACGTTTCACTACGGTTAGTACGACCGATCCAACCGCATTAGCAACTATTCATCAGAATTTTGTTAACAACGGAGGTTTTAGCGATTTAGATAGCCAGATAACGGCTGAGGAATATGCAGCAGCAACAGGAGTAGACTTTGATGATATTGCCCCCGACGTGGTGATATTAGATCCAGATTTTGACATGCCAGTAACATTTAAGGCTAATCTAAGTTACCATCGTTTTTTTAATAATTGGTTTCGCTTAGGAGGTAGTTTGTACTATAACAATACTAAAAACGTACCTTATTACAACAACATAAACCTTCAAGAAAATGGTACTAACCCTTTAGATGGCAGGGTTGCATATACAAATGGGGCGTCTCCTAATTTCGGAAATATACATGTATTTCAGAATTCAGATTGGAAAGCTACATTTTTTGCAGCTTCACTCGAAGCCTATGCAAGGTTACCAAAAGGTGGTAATGTAAGTGTATCATATACAAAATCAGCATCAAAAGGATTCTCTTATTATAATGCTGGCGGCGGCATAGAAGATGGTAAACCAATAAGTTATGCTTATAATAGTTACCCTACAGAAGCTCAAAATTGGCACGATGGAAACTCTATTCCAAATAAATTAGTCTTTAGCTTTGTAACTCCAGAAATACATGGGTTTACATTAAGTGGCTCATTGGTGGCAGGTCAATTTGGTAGGTTTACCGCAACAACAACCCCTAACGCTAATGGAAATGTTATAGGTGGTTTAAATCTAGCATATATTCCTACTGAGGCAGAGGTTGAAAACACGGAATTAATTGACCCTAATACAAACACATCGTATAATCCTTACGAAGGGTTTAATTTATTATTAGCGTCTACAAGTCCAGAGTTTAGAGAATACATAAACAAAAACAGAGGTGAATTTGCAGACTTTAACGGAGGCATTCAACCATGGGCATATACTACAAATATGAGTTTGATTAAAAGCTTCACTTTTGCCGAAAAGCATAAAATAAGCCTGAGAATGGACATTTTCAATGTACTAAACTTATTCGACTATAAAGATGGATCATTTGACGTTGTTAGTAATACCAACTTATTTAATGAATCTGATGGTGTCTATTCGGTAAACCCGATTGCAGGTAAATATAATACTGGCGGTGATCAATTTAGAATGCAATTTGGGTTGAAATATGAATTCTAATAAAGAAGCGACACTAGCAGGCACATTGATGGCATGTATTGGTTCTTTTTCTTCGGAAAAATATTTAAAATCTATAATATCGTGTTCGAACACGTAAATTAATTAAGTATTTAAACGCACATATTGCAAATGAAAGTTAATGCAAACAAATTATTTGAAAAGGCTTACGGCAGCTTTTGTATTCCTGCAATAAACATCTCAAACCCAGAGCAAGTACATGGTTTATTTGCGACGGCACAGAAAATGGAAGCGCCTATTATCGTGCAAACCACGCCAGCAGCACGAGAATATGCGCATCCTCTTATGTTATTAAGTTATATCAATGCCGCAGCACAACTCTATCCTGATGTTGTTTATGCAGTACATGTAGATCATGGTTATGAAGCGCATATTTACGACGCCATAAATAGCAATGAATATACCTCGGTAATGATTGATGCTTCACACGATACATTAGAGAAAAACATTGAACGTACAAAAGCAATTGTCTCATTAGCACATTCAAAAGATATTTCTGTTGAAGCAGAATTAGGGGTGCTAAGCGGGAAAGAGGATGATATTGATATTAATGATGAAAATGCATTATATACAGATCCAGCAGAGGTAGAATATTTTGTTAAACAAACCCATTGCGATTGCTTAGCAGTGGCCGTAGGAACAAGTCACGGAGTCTATAAGTTTTCAGGCGGTAGAGGTTTGCGTTTTGATTTACTGGAAGACATTCAGCGAAGAGTTCCAAACTTTCCAATTGTATTGCATGGAGCATCCACCATTGATCAGAACGAAGTTTCCCGGATTAATGCAGCAGGAGGTGGGCTTCAAGACAATGCAAAAGGTATAACAGAAGCAGAAATAAAAAAAGCAATCACGCATGGTGTCTGTAAACTCAACATTGCTACAGATTTACGATTGCTATGGACCCGAATTTTTCGGGAATACTTTCGCGATCATAACGGTGAATGGGATCATTTAATCCCTGGAAAACAATATATGGAGGAGCTAGAAGTGCTTCTCGCTAAAAAATTCGAATTGCTAGGTAATGCCGGAAAGGCACATTTATATAAATAAACATAATAAAATTAAAATGATAAAACTTGGAATAGCTCCTATAGGGTGGACCAATGATGACATGCCCGAACTAGGTGGTGAAATCACTTTCGAACAATGCATAAGCGAAATGGCTTTAGCAGGTTACGCGGGTTGTGAAGTTGGCACAAAATATCCCGTGCACGACAAACAATTGTTAAAACACATGTTAGATATTCGTGGGATTACAATTTGCAATCAATGGTTTAGCTATGAGTTCTCAACAAAACCATTTCAAGAAGTAAAAGAAAATTTTATCAATCATATCGATTTTCTTAATTACTTCAATGCAAAAGTAGTTGGAGGTGCAGAATGTGGAAATACATTACACGGACAATATCACACGCCACTTTCTTATAGAAAAGAAGCCAGTAAAGAAGACTGGAAAAAACTAACATCAGGCTTGAATGAATTAGGGCGTATTTCATTAGAAGAATATGGAATAAAATTAGCGTACCATCATCATATGGCAACAATGGTTGAAACCCAAAGTGAAGCAGATAGATTGCTTAATGAAACGGACGATAAATACGTGACACTAAATTATGATTGTGGCCATTTTTATTTTGCTGGTGAAGATCCAGTAGCAATGCTACAAAAATATATTTCCAGGACGTCTCATATTCACTTTAAAGATGTTAGGCATAGTGTAAGAGAGCGCGTTCGTAAAGATGACCTCAGCTTTTTAAAAGCTGTTAAATTAGGTATATATACAGTACCAGGTGATGGAGATTTAGATATGCATGCCTTGGCAGATATAGTACATAAAAGCAATTACGAAGGTTGGCTTGTAGTAGAAGCCGAACAAGACCCTTCTGTTGCTAATCCATATGAATATTCTAAAAAAGGATACGAGTTTTTAACGAATCAATTAAAATTTTAAAGTATGATAAATCATCATATAGAACCATATGATAATAAAAATAAACCTATAGTAGATGTAGATAACACATCTGTTCCCTTAGTTTATTTTAATCATGTGAAGCTAAATAAAGGAGAATCACATAGCTATCAATTAGAAAATCATGAAAGTGTGATGTCTGTTGTACAAGGCACCATTGATGTCACTGTAGATAGCGAAGCATTTAATAGCGTAGGGAAAAGAAAATCGCTATGGGAAGGCAAACCAGAAGGTGTTTATGCTGGTAAAGGAGCAGAAGTAAAATTTACTGCAGTTTCTGAAAATGGAGCTGAAATCTATGTAGCAGGAGGAAAAATAGAAACAAAATATCCTCCATTTTATGTAGATCAAGATGAAGTGGATAAAGTACAGTACGGAAGTGATGACACCAAAACACATCGTAAAATCTTTCATATTCTAGGTCAGAATGCCAATGGTAGAGCAGGTCGCTTATTGGTAAGCGAACTTTTTACGGTAGGTGCTGGTGGCTGGTCTGGTTTTCCGCCACATAAACACGATGAAGACCGTCACCCTGTCGAAACAAGATTTGAAGAAGTATATCAGTTTCGATTTAATCCGCCACATGGTTTTGGCGCACAATTTATGTACCCAGAAGACGATAGTTACGGACCTGTTTATCATGTAAAAGATCAAAGTAATATCATGATAGATAAAGGGTATCACCCATCAGTAGCTGCACCTGGTTACGAAATGTATTATTTCACAATTATTGTTGGAGAAACCCATCGTTCATTAATACAATATTTCCATCCCGATCACGCCTATCAATTAGAAACAATTCCGGGAATAAAAGATATGATAAGCCATTTTAAATAGATATAACAAATGATAAAATTAAATATAGGCATAGTAGGCCTAGGAAGACTTGGTAAAGAATATGCTAATAACATAGCATACTTAGTACATAACGCAAACCTTATTGCAGCTTGTAGTTTAGTTCAGGAAGAATTAGATTTTGCAAGAGATACTTGTGGCGTTAAGAATTTGTATAGTTCTTACGAGGACATGTTAACCAATAAAGAAATAGATGCTGTAGCGATTATTACTTCTACAGATCAACATGCAGATCAAATAATTATGGCTGTTGAGGCAGGTTTTCATGTGTTTTGTGAAAAACCTTTGGCCATTAATATTGAAGACTGTTATAAGGTTGAGAAAGTGGTAGAAAAATACCCAGACCAAATTACAATGTTAGGTTTTGTGCGTAGGTATGATCCGAGTTATGCAGATGCAAAAACAAAATTAGATGAAGGTTTGGTGGGCAGTCCATTCTTTGTACGCTCACAAACTGTAGATAAAGATGTTTTTGCGCCTTTTCAAATAGAATATTGTACAGCTAGTGGCGGTATGTTTCATGATTTTAGTGTTCATGATATAGACCTTGCACATTGGTTTTTAGGTAGCGATATTAAAAAAGTATGGTCGTTGGGTGGTGCCTATCGATTTAAGGAATTTGGTGAAGCAGGAGATGCCGACAACGTTTTTGCTATGTGTGAATTAGAAAATGGAACAACAGCTGTAATCGCAGCCTCTAGAGTGTCTCCTTTTGGTCACAATACGTTTACAGAGATAATGGCAACCGAAGGTAATTTAAAAGTGGGGGATCCACCGCGAAAAAATATGCTGGAAATAGCAGATGTACATGGTGTTCGTTATGAGTGCTTAGAGACTTTTTTCGAACGTTTTAAAGGCGCCTTTTTAGTGCAAATTCAAGATTTTGTAGACTGCGTTTTAGAAGGAAAACAACCCGCATTAACCATGCAAAACGCTACCAAAGCAACTTTAGTAGCAAACGCGTTAACCTTATCTTTTAAAGAAAAACGATTAATTAATGTTGATGATTTGGTTTTGCAAGCGAAATAAATCAAAAAGGATCATAATAATAGCTTGATAATTATATGAGTATTATACGAACTTATTCCGACGAACTCCTCTATGGCAAAGGCTATATAGTGTTGCCTGGAATTTTTTCAAAAGCAGAAATAAAAGAGGCAAATAATCGTATTCAAGACTGTATCGCTCAAGAAAAACAAAAAGTAACCCATTTTCAAGGTGCTAATAAAGATACTATGCACTTGCAAAAAAGAGTATGGAATCTTTTAAATAAAGGAGATATTTTTATAAAAATGGTACAACACCCTAAGATCATGGAGATTGTAGGCGATTTTCTTGGGAGTGAATTCTGTTTAGGTTCTATAGCAGCAAATTGTATTCTCCCCGGTGGACCTGGGCAAGAACCCCATGTAGACTATCCTTATTGGGATATGTACAAGAAAAAAACATTTCCTCAGAATATCAATGCTTCATTTCCTTTAAACTGTCAGGTAACCATATTATTAGATGATTTTACAAAAGAGAATGGTGCTACAGGAGTACTTCCTTATTCACAGAAATTATGCAGATATCCAAATGAAAAAGATGCCAAACTTTACTATAAGGAGTCAGAACGAATGACTGGTAATGCAGGAGATATTGCTATTTTTTATGGGCTTACATGGCATAGTTCAATGCCAAATAAAACGAAAGATCAAATGCGTAGCGCCATTTTGATACAGTATTTGCCAAAGTTTGTAAAACCTTTAGAAGATCAAAAACAAGGAGTTAAAAAAAATATTATTGAAAATGCTTCACCAATGCTAAAACAATTATTGGGCTTTGATTATCCCTATCCAAAAATATTAGATAGCGTAGAAGCTTCAAATGCAGAAGGAAGAAACTAAATAGAAAAAAAATGAATTTTGACGTATTAACATTTGGTAGAGTATCTATCGATTTATATTCTAAAAATATTGGAGCAGAGTTCAACGATATAAAAGAATTAACGACCTCAATTGGCGGTTCACCTACCAATATCGCCGTTGGGTCACAACGATTAGGCTTAAAAACAGGATTGTTTTCTGCCGTAGGTCCAGACCCAACAGGTGGATTTATAATCAATACTTTAAAGAATGAAGGTGTAGATATAACACATGTGCAAACTATAAATAATACAACGAGTACAGCGGTAATTTGTGGTATCATACCACCAGACCGTTTTCCTTTAATTTTTTATAGAGATAATGCTCCTGATGAAAAAATCACCATAGATCATACCGAAAAAATAAATTTTTCAAGATACAGATCTTTTCTTATGAGTGGTACGGCACTTGCCGTAGAACCTGCAAGAAGCGCCGCTTTATATGCTACAGAAAAAGCAAAAGAAGCTGCTATTCCTGTGATTTTAGATATCGATTTTAGAGCTATTTCTTGGAAAGATATTCGAACACATGGCATTGTATTGCGACAATATCTAACACAATGTAATATAGTTATAGGTACAGAAGAAGAATTATTATCTGTTTTTTTAGAAGACTCTAACCAAGTCTCAATAAAAGAAAGCGCCATTACAGACCCCACTATTAGCGGTAATGTAAATGAAGCTATTGCCAAAGTGATGAAATTTGGTGTAGACTTACTCTTAGTAAAAACAGGAGCCGAAGGTGTGGTTGCCTATCATAAAGACGGTACTGTAGAAAAAGTACCAGGTTTTAAGGTAGATCCCGTTAATATTCTTGGGGCTGGTGATTCGTTTGCTGCAGGCTTTTTATATGGATACCTCAACGGATGGGATACCTATAAATCATGTCGTTTGGCAAATGCATGCGGTGCTTGGATGGTAACCAAACAGGGGTGCTGCAATTTTGCACCTTACTATGAAGAAATTATACAATTTATAGAAAATAAAGGAGGGTTTTAAATGGATAAAATTAAAATTGGAGCCGTAGGGATTGGACGCTTAGGCGCCACCCATGCTAGAAATATAGCCTATCAGATTCCACAAGCCAATTTGTTTGCTGTCTGTTCACGTACCCTTTCTTCTGCTCAAGCCTTACAACAAGAACTAGAAGTGCCTTATGCGTATGATAGTTTTGATGAAATGCTGGAGAATAAAGAATTGGATGCCATTTGCATTACAACATATACGCGGTTTCATCCAGAACAAATACTAAAAGCCTTAGAAGCAGGACTGGCAGTATTTTGTGATAAACCGATCGCAGAGAACTATGAAGCATCTAAAAAAGTTGTTGAGCAAATAGAGAAGTATCATGCAGATAAAATTTGCATGATTGGATATATGAAACGTTACGACCCATCCTATGCCTTTGTAAAAAAAGAAATAGAAGCAGGTAAATTAGGTAAGCCTATATTGTTTAGGGGCTATGCCGTTGATAGCAAAAAAATATCAAAACAAACCATCGATTTTTTAAGTGAAAGCGAAGGGATATTTTATGACTTCTTTGTGCATGATTTTGATTTGTCCCGTTGGTTAGTAGGCAGCGATTGGATTGATGATAGCGTTTCTGCTATGGGATCTAACTACCTATTCAAAGAATTTGAAAAATATAATGACCTTGACAATGCAACCTGTCATGCACAGTTCAAAAACGGCGCTATGGGGTTATATTACTGTGGAAGAACAGCCCCTCATGGGTATCTTATGGAAACAGAAATTATTGGCACCAAGGCCATTTATCGTATCGGATCTTCACCATCAAAAAACTTAGTAGAAGTTATAGATGGCACAGGAAAAGTGGTGGAAGAGCATTTAATGTTTCTAGACCGTTTCAAAGATGCCTACGTTGAAGAAATGAAAGCGTTTGTTGACTGTGTAGTCAATAATCGGCAACCAGATATTACAATAAAAGATGCTTTGGAATCGAACCGAATGGCATATTTAGCCACAACATCCTTCAAAAAAAGAATAAGTATTTAAAAAATTAAGTTATGACAAGACGATTGACAGTAGCGCAGGCAACAGTTGAATTCTTAAAAAAGCAATACGTAAAAAGAGACGGAGTAGAAACGCCATTTTTTGCAGGTTGCTTTGGAATTTTTGGACATGGAAATGTAGTAGGAATGGGAGAAGCTTTAAAACAACATCCCGATTTTAGATATTATCAAACACGGAACGAACAAGCCATGGTGCATACCGCAGCAGCATACGCCAAGATGAAAAACCGTTTACAAACCTTTGTTTGTACAACGTCTATAGGCCCTGGTGCAACAAATATGATTACGGCTGCTGCAACAGCTACAATTAATAGAATTCCAGTGTTACTTTTACCAGGAGACTTTTTTTCAACAAGAACTGCCTTACCTCTTTTACAGCAGCCAGAATATAGTTTTACACAAGATATGTCTGCGAACGATTGCTTTAAACCTATTTCTAAATATTGGGATAGAATCAATCGTCCAGAGCAATTAACATCTTCTTTATTAGATGCTATGCGGGTATTAACCTCACCAGCAGATACAGGAGCAGTGACCATAGCCTTGCCACATGATGTACAGGCAGAAGCCTATGATTTTCCTGAGGAATTATTTGAAAAACGAATCTGGTATATTCCAAGAGCAACTCCAGATGTGTATTTAATAGAGCAAGCCATAGAGACTATAAAGAAAGCCAAAAAACCAATGATTATTGCTGGTGGTGGCGTGCTGTATTCTGAAGCCGAAGACGTATTAAAAACCTTTATCGAAAAAACAGGAATACCAGTTGCCGAAACCTATGCAGGGAAAGGGTCATTACACTTTCAACATCCATTAAATTTAGGAGCAGCTGGTGCCACAGGTACCAAAGGTGCTAACGAAATTGCTGCAGAAGCAGATGTGGTTATTGGTATAGGAACACGTTATGGCGATTTTATGTCGGCTTCCAAATCTGCATGGCAAAACCCAGATGTTACTTTTATTAACATCAATGTTGCCGAAATAGATGCTTTTAAACATAGCGCCATACCGTTACAAGGAGATGCTAGAGAAACCTTGAAGAAATTAGAAGAAGGACTCAGAGATTACCACACAGGCGAAGCATATGTTCGAAGAGCCAAAACATATAATCAAGAATGGGACACCATAGTCGATAAGGCTTATGCGCCAGTAGATGAAGCACATCCTGTACAATCTGAATATTTGGGAGCCTTGAATAATTTTATGAAAGATAACGATGTCGTATTATGTGCTGCTGGTAGCGCTCCTGGTGATTTACACAAATTGTGGCGTACCAAAAACTCAAAAGGATTTCACTTAGAATACGGTAATTCCTGTATGGGGTATGAAATACCCGGTGGCTTAGGGGTAAAAATGGCAGACCCTTCTCGAGAAGTATATGTAATCTGTGGGGATGCTACCTATTTAATGCTACCATCCGATTTAATTACAACCATACAAGAAGGGTATAAAATTACGATGATACTCATTAACAATAACGGTTATGCTAGTATTGGCGGACTTTCTAATGAAGTAGGAGGCAATGGTTTTGGTACACATTTTAAATACAGAGACGAAGAAACAGGGCAATTAGATGGCGATTACCTCCCTGTTGATTTAGCTAAAAATGCGGAGAGTCTAGGAGCTATTGTTTATAAACCAAAAGGCATGCAAGAATATAAAGAGGCCTTAGCAAAAGCAAAGAAAAATACAAGAACTACAGTTATTTATGTAGAAACCATTCGTGATAGAAAATTAGCAGGATATGGGCATTCTTGGTGGGAAGTTCCTATTCCTGAGGTATCCGAATTTGAAGATGTTCGTAAGGCAAGAAAAAAATATGAAGAAGAAAGGAAAATCCAAAAACAATATATAAAACCTAATAAATACTAAAAACACCTTTTTATGAAAGTATTACCTAATTATATAAATGGTGCATGGGTTTCTAGTAAAAGCAAAGAATCTTTAGATGTGCACAATCCAGCAACACAAGAAGTTATTGCTAAAGTGCCTTTTGGTTCTGGAGCAGCTATAGATGTGAACAATGCCATAGAACTTGCACACGAAGCTTATTTAGAATGGAAAGATGTGCCGACGATGCAACGTATCCAACCGCTGTTTAAGTTGAAGACTCTTTTAGAAAATCATAAAGAAGGGATAGCAACGCTCATAACTAATGAGTGTGGTAAGACGTTTGGCGAATCTATGGGAGAAATACAAAGAGCTATTGAAAATGTTGAAGTGGCATGCGGTACTCATGTTCTGAGTCAATCGGAATTTTCGGAGAATGTCGCAACTGGTATTGATGAATTTATGATTCGACAACCCTTAGGAGTTTCTGCCTGTATTACGCCTTTTAATTTCCCAGGAATGATTCCTTTTTGGTTTTTACCCTATGCCATTGCTACAGGTAATGCCTTTATATTAAAAACGTCGGAAAAAGTACCGATGACCATGCAATACGTCTTCGAACTTATCGATAAACATATCGATCTTCCAAAAGGTTTATTAAATATGGTACATGGTGGTAAAGAATCCGTAGATGCCCTATTGCAACACCCCAAGGTAAAAACCATAAGTTTTGTTGGTTCTACAGCAGTCGCGCGATATATTTATTCAGAAGGCACAAAATATGGCAAACGCGTACAAGCGCAAGGAGGGGCTAAAAACCCAGTTGTTATTATGCCCGATGCAGATATAGAGATGACCACTAAAATTATTACCGATTCTGTTTACGGTTGTGCAGGACAACGTTGTTTAGCAGCTTCAATTATTATACCTGTTGGTGATGATAAAGGTATATTCCAAGAAGCCTTGGTAGAAGCCGCAAAAACAAGAACCGTTGGCTATGGGATGGATAAAAGTACCGAGATGGGGCCAGTAATTAATTCAGACAGTAAAGTTCGCGTTGAAAGACTCATAGAAAAAGGTATTCAAGAAGGAGGAAATCTTTTGGTAGATGGAAGAAACCCGAAAGTTTCAGGTTTTGAAAAAGGTAATTTCATTGCGCCAAGTATTATAGAAGGACTTCCGTTAGATGGTGAACTTATTAGCACCGAGATTTTTGGTCCAGTAATGAGTTTAGCCAACTTTAAACAGTTAGACGATACCATTGATTTTATTAATAAAGGACTTTATGGCAATATGGCCTGTATTTTTACTCGTGATGGTTTAGCTGCTAGAAAGTTTAGAAGTGAAGTAATGGCAGGTAATATAGGTATCAATATAGGCGTTGCAGCTCCTGTGGCGCAATTTCCTTTTTCAGGATGGAAAGAATCCTTTTTCGGTGATTTACACGGTCAAGGTAGACATGCTATAGAGTTTTTTACACAAACCAAAGTGGTTATCGAAAGGTGGCCAAAAAATTGGTCAAGAAAATTTTAGGAAAACTCTTGATTAATAGTATTCAAAAACAAAAAGTATATGAAAATAGGAATTATAGGATTGGGAAGAATTGGGAAAACCCATCTTAAAGCAATACAGAAAATAGATGGTTTGAAAGTGATAGCTGTTTCTGATATTGATGAAAAACAATGCAATCAAATAGCCGAAGAAAATAAGATCCCTTATTCCTATATTGATTATAACAAGCTTATAGCTAATAAAGAAGTAGAGGCTATATGGATCTGTTCTCCTTCTAAATTGCATTATGAACAAGTTTCAGCAGCGCTTGAACATAAAAAGTTTGTGTTTTGTGAAAAACCATTAGAAATTGAAATTGATAAAATAACCGCTCTTCTCAATAGTTTTTCAGATATTGATAAACGATTAATGATTGGTTTTAATAAAAGGTTTGATTCAGAATTTATCGAGGCTAAGAAAAATATAGCTAAAATAGGGGTTCCTACAATTGTAAAGATTACCAGTAGAGACCCTGCGCCACCAACTTTAGCATATCTAAAAACCTCTGGAGGCCTATTTAAAGATATGACCATTCATGATTTTGATATGTCACGTTTTATTGTAGAAGATGATGTAGTTGAAGTATATGCAACAGGAAGTATTAATTATATAGAAGGGATTGATGGCCTTGATATAGATACTGCCATGGTCACTTTAAAATTCAAAAACGGAATAATATGTACAATAGATAATAGCAGACAGAGTCCATATGGGTATGACCAACGTTTAGAAATACTCGGCACTTTAGGAATGCTACAAGTAAATAATAAAAAGGTGAACCACAACAGTTTTTACACGACCCAAGGGAAGCAATCAAGTGTCTATCAGAATTTTTTTCTTGAAAGATATGCAGATGCTTATGAGCAGGAAGCTCGCGCTTTTCTAGATTGTGTAGTTGCTAAACGCGAATTTCCAGCTACTGCATACGATGCTTTAAAGGCTTTGGAATTGGCTGAAGCTTGTAAAAAATCTTTACTTGAAAATAGAGCGGTTAGAATATCCTAAAATTAAATTATAAAGACAAAATTTAAAATAACAAATTATGCAAACTTTCCTTACTTTTATTGGCTTTACGGCTTTCGTTGCTATTTATTCATGGCTAAAACTTAGAAAAGAAAAACTAAGTTCTGAAGAAGGCTATTTCCTTGGAGGTAGAAGTTTAACAGGTGTGGTGATAGCCGGATCTATGTTATTGACCAATATTTCAACTGAACATCTTATTGGTATGAATGGGTCTTCATACAAAAACGGATTCATCATTATATCATGGGAAGTCACTTCGGCATTAGCGCTTGTGGCTGCGGCTATTTATTTTGTGCCCAGGTATTTAAAAATGGGATTGACTACTATTCCAGAGTTTTTGGAAAAGCGCTTTGATAAAACGACCAGAACCATAGTCGCTTTCTTTTTAATTATTTCATTTGTGGTAACACTTTTACCTGTTGTATTATATACAGGAGCAATCAATCTGGAAAGTATTTTTAATATTTCGGAAGTCTTAGATGTTACTAAAGAAAAAGGGCTTTGGATAACCGTTGTTGCTATAGGTGCTTTAGGGTCGTTATATGCTATTTTGGGAGGTTTAAAAGCTGTTGCTATTTCAGATACCATTAACGGTTATGGTCTATTGATTGGAGGTTTAGCAGTTCCTTTAATTGCCTTAATAAGTATTGGGGATGGAAATTTTTTAACAGGTATAGCTAAGGTTTATGAGAACAGTCCCGAAAAATTTAATGTCATGGGCGCCAAAGATTCTGTGTTGCCATTTGAGGTTCTCTTTACAGGGCTTATTATTAACCAACTTTATTTTTGGGCCATGAACCAGACTATTATACAGAGGGCATTGGGAGCAAAAAATTTAATAGAAGCTCAAAAGGGATTATTATTTACTGGAGTTCTTAAAATTTTAATTCCTATCGTAATTATTCTACCAGGGGTTATTGGGTACTATTATTATGGTGATTCACTTTATGACAATCAAGATATGATTTACCCAGAACTTATTAAAAAAGTACTGCCTTTAAGCTTGGTTGGTATTTTCGCAGCTGTAGTTATGGGTGCCGTATTAAGTACTTTCAATAGTGTATTAAACAGTGCAGCGACTATTTTTAGTATTGATATCTATAAGCAGCATTTTGGAAAAAATACTAGTGACCTAAAACTGGTAAGGATTGGTAAAACGGTCTCTACAATTTTAGCAGTCTTTGCAATTATGGCAGCACCTATGGTAGCCAATGCGCCAGATGGTCTCTTCCAGTTATTACAACAATTAAATGGCATCTTTTTTATTCCTATAGGGTCTATTATGATTGCTGGTTTTTTCTTAAAAAGAATATCTGCCATGGGCGCAAAGGTGTCATTATTTGTGGGGCTTGCCTTCTATATCTTATCTACGTTTATTTTAAAATTGGATATTCACTTCGTTCATATTTGGGGTATAGAATTTTTATTGAATGTAGCAACCATGTTCGCGGTATCTTATTTTTACCCAGCAGACAAGTCTTTTACTTTACAAGATTTACATGTCGTGGATATGCATGAATGGAAATATACCAAGCATCTGTCTATATTCTTATGCGTGGCAACCTTATTGATTTATATATTACTTGGAAGGAACTAAAAAAACGGGCTAGGTTTTAAGTTTAAGATTTTAGGATCTCAATTGTCTGGTTGAGGTTCAGGAAATTCTTTATTGCCCTTATGATTCTCGAATTTTGCAATCTGAAACAATGGCATCAGTATTTTTCCCTAATACATGTTTCTTTTTACCTTCCTCAACCCAGTTTTCATTATTTTCAAGCATATAAGTATTCAATATAGAGTTCTTTGCATGTAAGGGGTTTATTCCTTGTACTAATTCTAATCTTAAATCAAATAAATAGTCAGAATTTTGACGATCTTTTTCCTTTATTAATTTTAATTCTTGCGCTTTAACATGGGCATCTTGTTTCGGGTTTAAAACTCCTTTTAAAGTAGTACATTGATGACAGATTCCTTTTTTGTTAACGAAAGCACATCGGTTATCAAAAATACGAATCATATTTTTTCGGGCATCAGCCAATGAATGTTTTACAATACCTTCTGTAAAGCCAGTAATTTCGATAATTTCAGAAACCTTAAAGTGATAGACCTCTTTTAATAATATGCATACTTGTTGTTTTAAAAGTAAGGTCTTGTTAATACAATTAAAACAATATGAAATGTGTTCTTTTATTTCATAATCCCGTTCAGGTGTCGTTTCAAAAATCATTCGCATTTTATCTATTAATTCAGGAGATTTCGAATGTAAAGCTGCTCCGTAATCTTGAGAATTTTCAACCCAGCGTTTTTTACCTTTCAATTGATTTTTAGCTGAATTTAAAGCAATACTAAAAACCCATGTTTTAAGCGAGGATTTTCCTTGAAATTTTTTAATATTATCTAGACCTTTAATATAGGTGTCGTGTACAATATCTTCTGTGTCCTGACGATTAGTAAGCAGTCTGAAAATAAAGGAAGATAATTCATCTTTAAATCCTATAAATTCTGATTCATATTGTTGTTTCATCATTGATTTAACCGAATTATATTTAGCAATAATTTTTAGCATCAAAGCTTTTTACAGAAGCAACTATTTCCCGAAGAAATTCGTCTTTGTCTGTTTTAACTCTTTTAATTATTTCATTCATCATCTCGGCTTTTTGATTTGGAATAATTAAAGAATCATCAAAATTAAATCCCCAAATGAGCATCTCTAATAAAATAGGAATCAGTCCAATCCCGTTTTCGGTAAGAGTATAAACTTTTCTGGTTTTTTGCAGTTCATATTTTTTACTCACTAAAAAACCATTAGACTCTAATATTTTTAACCTGTCTGATAAAATATTAGTTGCAATACCTTCTCCGCCTTCTAGAAATTCATTGTAAAAACGAAATCCCCGAAACACAATATCCCTTACTATTAGCAATGTCCATTTATCTCCTAGTATGTCTAAAGCCCTACTTATAGGGCATTCGGATCTTTTTACATTTTTTTTCACTAATCACTTGTTTTTTGCAAGTTAATATTTATATTTGCATAGCTTGTTTTTTGCAAGTAACAAATATAACTAAAAGAATTATGAGAAATTCATTAGAAGTAGTGGAAGGTTTTTTTAAAGCGATAAATGCTGGAGATTTCAATCAAGCAAAAAAGTTTATGGCAGATAATCATGAGTATCACGGGCCAATGTTTTCAACAAATACACCAGATGCTTATTTTGAAGAATTAAAAGCTTTTGAAATGGAGTTTGCGGTAGAAACTCAAGACATGATAGTTGCTAAAGATGCCGTAACACATGTGGCAATTTTAAAAATTTTAAAGCCACAAGTGTCAATCCCTACCTGTGAGGTTTTTAAAATTAAAAAAGGAAAAATTGCAAGGCAGTCATTCTATTTTGATACGGCATTGTTCCCCAAGGTCTAGTAAACTATAAAAATAACATGTTACTTTTTAGAAATTTTTTTGAACTCTTTTAGAAGTGTAGAGCTTATTTTTTCTTGTAAAGGTTTCCCACCGTCAACTAATTCTTTGACATGCATTTTATCTTTATCGTTTACTTGCCTATGCTTAACACTCCAATGGGCAATTTCAATCATTATTGGCATTAAATCAATACCCATTTTTGTAAGAGTGTACACGTTTTTCTGTTTGTGATGAAGATCTTTGCTCTTAATAATAACTTTCAATTCTTCTAATTTATTCAACCGATCGGTTAAGATATTACTAGCAATCTTCTCATCCGATTCACGCATTTCATTGAAATAACGCTTACCCTCAAACATAATATCCCTTATAATTAATAAGGTCCATTTATCTCCAAAAACTTCCAGGGCTTGATTTACAGGGCATTCTGATTTAGATTCTTTCATTTTTATAGTTTTATTTTAAAACTAGTTGTATTTTAAAATTGGTTTTATATATTTGTATAGTTGTTTTTTACAACTGGTCAAAGATACTAATAAAACATTGTTTAATGAGAAAAGGATACATTATTGAAAGTTATGAGATTATAAATAAGGAAGACTATATACCTCCAGTAAAAGTGATAAATAAAATATTGGAGAAGTTTTATGGGAAGTTTATCGTAGCCACTCCAAAATCGGAAACATTAAAAGGAACTCCTTTAGAAGTCATTATAGTCATGGAATTCGATTCTGAAGACCATGCAAAAGCATTTTATAATTCCCCAGACTATAGCGATTACAAAAAACTTCATGAAAGAACAACTGAGGGTTGGATCCTATTTTCTCCAGAATATCAAAAGAAATAACAATTAATAAAGCTAAAATGAAAAATCAGTTATTAGAAAATAAAAATGCTCTTGTTTTTGGAGCTAAAGGAGCCACAGGAATGAAAGTTGCCGAAGCATTAAAAGAGAATGGTGCTAAAATATTCTTGTCAGATATTAATGTAGAGGGGATAGAACAGTGCGATTTTGGAGAAATACGAAAGCTGGATACTTTAAATGAAGACGAGGTAAAACAATATTTTAGTTGGTTTGAGAAAGAAAATGTACCTGTTGATATTGTTATTAATTTGAGTACTTCAAACCCAGAGGATTTTAATCATGGCAAACCTGTAACAGATGTTTCTTTAGAACAATTCATGATTCCTTTAAAAACGACTACTGCTTCACAGTTTGTAACAGCCAAGGCTGCCTATCCAATAATGTCTAAACAAAAAAACGGTGTCATTATTTTTATAACATCTACACTGGCAAAAGTGGGTTCGCCATGGAGTTCTGCATTAACAGCGTCGCATGCTGCTACAGAAGGATTGCTAAAAAGTTTAGCTAATGAATGGGGAGCAGAAGGTATTAGAGTTGTAGGTATACGATCTGAAGCCATGCCAGAATCCCCTACAATAGATTATACGTTTACCACCATGGGAGCAAATATGGGTATGAGTAGAGACGAAATGCAAGCTTTTATTGAGCAAAATAAAACAGCATTAAAAAGACTCCCATCTATTAAAGAAACAGCAAATGTTGTTGTTTTAGCAGCATCAGATTTTGCGAGTTATATGACTGGAACAATACTGAATCACTCTGGTGGTCATATACTTGAGTAAATGTCATGTACATGGCTGGTTATGTCTATCCAATTCGTAATAAGTAAGAATCAATTAAATGATAAAGTCATAGAACAATGAAAAATCAAAAAGAAGAAAGAAATTATACTACAGAAATTACAATGAGAGCAAGCGCAGTAGATGTTTTTTCTGCTTTGTCTGAAAAAATAAATTTATGGTGGGGAGAAACCGATACCCCTGTATCTAAAGTAGGAGATGTTTTTACCATAGTTTTTGGAGAAGCTTGTTGGACTTTTAAAATAATGACGTACACCCCACATTCAAAACTTACATGGGTATGTATTGGAGGTGTACCAGATTTTAATGCCGAATGGATTGGAAACCAGTTGCATTGGAGTATTGAAGAGCAGGGAGACACGACTAAAGTGCGTTTTTTACAAATTGGACTTACACCCAATATGAACTGTTACGATGTATGTGCGTCCACCTGGGATAAGTTTATCATGATAAGTTTAAAAAGTTTTGTTGAGACTGGTAAAGCTGAATCTTTTTAATCGAAAAGAATTCCTCGAGGCTCTGCCTCGGGCCTGCCTGCCGGCAAAGGCAGGGTTTCCGTTGAAATTGTCATTCCCGTGAAAACGGGAATCTAAATACAGAATTTTGGTTTTTGACCTTTTTAGGTCAAAATGAAACTAGCGAAATACCTCTATGGCTCTGCCGAGGATAGTTGGTTTCAAGAAATTCTTTATTAAAGAATTGTACCTCTTATAAAATTAAAACATTCAATATGGAAAATCATAAATCAATAGATAGGTTAATAGAACAGTACGAACTTCATAACATGTTGTTTAAAAATGCCATTGATGGTATAAAAGATGAAGATGCCAAAGTTAGAATATATGGAAAAACCAACCACATACTCTGGTTGGCAGGTAATTTAGCCTCAACGCGATATGATTTAGCTAAAAATTTAGGGGTCGCTATTGAGAATACATATGCTGAGTTTTATGAAAACCATAAAAGTTTTCAAGAAGATCTGGAATATCCCAACTTAGAAAAATTATTAAAAAATTGGAACACCATTTCTCCTGTATTGAAAGAAAAATTAGAAGCCCTATCTGAAGATACACTTTTTAAGAAACCAAGTTTTAAAACCCCTCCAATGTTTAACCAGACGCTATTATATTATATACTTTTTTTAATAGATAGAGAGTCTTATGTCATTGGTCAGATAGCTTTTATAAGGAAATCCTTGAGCTATGAGGCGATGAAATATAACTAATCTAAAAAAAACACCAATTTTTCGTTCGAAATGGAGGGCAGAATTGTCTAAAATATATCAGCTAGTAAAAAATTAACAAATCACTACAAAACATGGAAACAAAAAAAATGAGTCAGTCTGAAATCTTTTTTAATAAAGCCTTAAAATACCCTTGGTTTGTTATTTTAGGAACCCTACTAATCATAATTGGTTTAGGAAGTCAATTACCAAAAATGGTGATAGATACCACGATCGAAGCTTTTATTCCACCAAATCACCATTCATTAAAAAACAGAGAAGAAGTTCGAGAATTATTTGGACTGTCTGATCCCATTGTTATTGCAGTTGTAAATGAGAGTAAAGAAGGCGTATATACTCCAGAAATGTTGAATTTTATCAAAAAACTTAGTGATGAAGTACAATTAATTGAGGGCGTAGACCCAGATAAAATCACAAGCCTGTCTACCGAAAATAATATCTATGGAACAACAGAAGGAATGGTTGTAGATCCTTTTATTGAAGAAACTATAAATACTAATGAAGAAGCAAACGCCATTCGCAGTGGCGTATTGGAGTATCCACTTTACTCAGGTAATTTGGCTAGTAAAGATGGTACAGCCTCGCTAATAGTTATAGAACTTTTAGATAAAATTAAATATGGAAAACAAGCTTATAACGACATTAAAAAACTCGCAGAAGAATTATTAGCTAAAGAAGTCACGAGTGTAACAGCAGCGGTGCATGTTGCAGGAGAAGGGGGTGTTGTATCACATCAGGCAGAGTATATAGATGGCGATGCTAAAAAAATGACCCCTCTGGCATTTTTAGTAATCCTATTGGTATTGATAATTGCTTATAGAACATTTAGAGGATTATACCTTACAGTTTTTGTAATTCTGGGTGTCGTAATTTCCACAATGGGTATTATGGCTGGACTTGGAGTACCCATGTACCTAACTTCAAATATTATTCCTGTTATATTAATTGCTATAAGTGTTGCAGATGCTATTCATATTCTTGGTGCCTATTATGAATTTCTTGCAAAACATCCCGAAAAAACATCCCGAGAGATTACGCTAATGGCCATGAAGGATATGTGGCGCCCAGTTACTTTTACTAGTTTAACCAATGTTGCTGGGTTTATGGCTTTGAGTATAACCACTACGATTCCCCCATTAAAAATGGTAGGCATATTTTCATCTATTGGAGTATTGATGGCATTACTGTTGTCACTTTTATTAGTGCCTGCTATTTTGATTTTACTAAAACCAAAATTGAGTAAAGCCTATCAAAAAAGTGTAAATAACGAGGGAATTAAAACCGATTTCTTCGGAAAAATAGTCTCTAAAATGGGTGTCGTTATAGTTTCCAATCCTAAAAAAATATTATACACTACATTAATCGTATTGCTGATTGGTGTTTTTGGAGCTTCCAAAGTTTATGTAGACGAAGCCAGTATAGATAACTTCAGCGAAACTACAGATATCTATAAGGCAGATAGATTAATAAATACTAAGATGGATGGCGCCAATACATTTGATGTTATGGTTTCTGCAAACGAAACAGAAGGATTATTTGATTCGAAAAAACTTAAAAAGATTGAAGCATTACAAAAATTTATTGAAAGTTTACCTTATGTAGGCAGTACAACTTCTATTGTTGATATTATTAAACAAATGAATAAATCGCTTAACGAAAACAAACAAGATCAATATATAATCCCCGAAAATAATGATATTATTCCTCAGTTATTTCTTTTGTATAGCGCAAGTGGCAACCCAGCCGACCTTGAAAAATTTATAGATTACGATTACCGACATGCCAATATTAGCGTGTCATTAAAAGATGGTAAATATAGTAGTGTCAAACAAATTATAGAACCGCTTAAAACTCACATCGCATCAGAATTTAAAACGGATGATGTTAAAGTTAAAATAGCGGGTTGGATGAATATATTTTACTACTGGTTAGATGGTATTGCATTTAGCAACTATCTTGGTTTATTCGTTGCACTTATAGCAGTTTGGTTGTTAACCTCTATAAGCTTTAAGTCTATTATTGCTGGGTTTTATGCTGTTACACCCGTATTTACAGCCATCTTAATATTCTATGCCGTAATGGGCTTTGCAGGAATTACTCTAAATACAGCAACTTCTATATTCGGAGCAATTGCGATAGGAGTTTCTGTCGATTTTGCGATTCATATTATTCAACATATTAAATATGCAGTAAACCAAAGGGATTTATCTATTAATGAGGCGCTTTTAGATATGTATCCATCTACAGGAAGAGCTCTTCTTTTTAACGTTTTTGCAGTGTGTTTAGGCTTCGGAATTAACATGACTAGTAGTTTGCCGCCATTTGTAATATTTGGAGCTTTAATAACGACTTGCGTAGCGACTAGTTTTTTAGCCAGTCTTGCTATTATACCAGCATTAATAAAAACATTTAAGCCTAAATTTTTAAAGGAAGAAATTTCTAAATAATAACAGATTTAAAAATAATCATCATGAAAAAATCACAATATATAACCATTTTTATCACATTATTTATTACGAGTATTGCCATCGGGCAATCGCTTCCTAGCGGAGAAGATATTTTGAAAAATGTAAACGAACGCAATGAAGGCGAACATCTAATACAGGATCTTAAAATGACTTTGATTAATAAAAAAGGAAAAAAACAAATAAGAGACGTTAAGAGTTACCGCAAAGATTACGACAATCAAAGAAAAACCATTTTAGTATTTACGAAACCATCAAACGTGAAAAATACAGCATTCATGTCTTATGATTATACCGATAAAACTAAGGATGATGACCAATGGCTGTATTTGCCTGCTCTTAGAAAAACAAGAAGAATATCTGCAGCAAATCGAGGTGATTACTTTTTAGGAACAGATTTTACCTATGAAGACATAAAACTTGGTACTAAAATGAGTGAGTCTGATTATCATTATAAAACGATAAAGGAAGAAATCATTAATGGACACCCTTGCATTTTATTAGAGGCTATACCAAGAACTGATAAAATAGCAAGAGAACTTGGATACAGTAAAGTACATCAATGGGTAGATAAAGGAATTTGGATGGTAAGACAAACCAAATATTGGGACATTGCAGGAAATGATTTAAAAACAACTTATGTAAAGGACATTAAAAAAATACAAGAGGTGTGGACATTTCAGGCATTAGAAGCTATAAACCATAAAAACAATCATAAAACGGCTATGGTTTTCGGAAATAGTGATTATAATACTGTTATTGATGATGTCCTGTTTTCTGAAGAATCCTTAGTAAGAGGTGCTAATTAATTAAAATATATGAAGGCCTCGTATTATATTACCGTCTTATTTTTTTTAATACTTAATCTCATTGTAAATGCTCAAAACGATTCAATAATTTCTAAAAAGAAATACATATCAAATACCCAGTTTACTATGTTGGTAGATGCCAGAACGTCTATTGAGTTTAAATCTGCCAATGTTCAAAAAGCTGAGTTTTTTATACGCCCAGAATTAGATATGCCTTTGTCAAAAAATTTTAGACTTAAAATGATAGGTCGTGTATATACAGAAATATTTGATAATCTTGAACCTGGTAAGCCTGAGCAAGATGCAGTATCAGAATTTTCAAAAAGAGCACTAATTGGAGACCGATTAGAAGCAGAACTACGTGAGTTCTATTTCGATTGGAAAATAGGAAAGCATTATTTAACCTTTGGGAAACAGCAAATTGTTTGGGGGAAATCTGATGGATTAAAAATATTGGATATAGTAAACCCCACAAATTTTAGAGCGTTTTTATTAGATGATTTTGACAATTCGCGGATTCCATTATGGGCCATAAAAGCCGATTTGAAATTATCAAAAATAAATGCTCAATTAATTTGGATTCCAGATATGACCTATCATGATTTTCCTCCTCAAACTGGCATATTTTTCCCAACAGCGTTGTTTTCTGATGTACCACAAGGAGTCTCAGTTATAAATAACCCACTAGCAAAGCCTGATAAAAAACTTATTAAAAATGCCGATTATGGCATTCGAGTATCAGCTTTTTTAAATGGTTGGGATGTTACTGTAAATTATTTATACCAATATGATAATTTCCCTGTTACCAAAACGATGACTAATGATGTAAACGATGACATAACGATTAGCCCTATGTTTAAACGGTATCATTTATTTGGAGGAACATTTAGTAATGCATTTGGGAATTATACATTGCGTGGAGAAATAGGATATTCTAAGGATAAATATTTTTCATCTAATAATAGTAATGTTTCAGAAGGCATTTTTAAAAGCGACCAAATAATGGGTGTTGTTGGTATTGATTATTCAGGAATCAGCAATTCTACATTGAGTTTTCAGATTTTTGAAGATTATATCTATAATAACCAAAATACTATCGGAAGAGAGACTTCAGAAACCAATGCATCATTTTTAATTGACAGACGGTTTGCAAATGAAACCTTGACAGCTTCTGTAATTTGTGTTCAAAACCTAAATGAAGGCGATGGATTTGTAAGACCCAAGGTGACATATTTAGTTTCAAATAATCTAACAGCTTCTTTAGGCGCCGATTTATTTTATGGAAATGAAAGCAGACCGTTTGGGCAATTTAAATCTTTAAATAGGGTGAGCCTGGGATTGCAATTGGGAATTTGAAAGAATTGATCTCTATCCTAATATCAACCATGAGAGAAATATATAAAGTTAAAGGCCTCTAAGGTTCAGATCTCTAACTTCTACCAGGAGAAAGAACCTTTTATAAAAGAACAATTTTATTAGAGATGAGGAACAAAACATATTTTATATAAACCTATCAATATTTTGATGAGTTAGTATATGATAGATAGTTATATGATAGGTGATATAAGGCTTAACGCTAGAGAATGTTACAAAAGCTAAATCGAATCCTTCTATTAAATTTAGAAATCTTTCCTGTTTTTAAAATAAAATAAATAGTATCTACTTGATATTTAGCAAAAAGTAATTATTTAACAAAGAAGTTAATAGTTGTTATTAAATTATTCAATTTTAATAATACCTAACAGGTTAAAGGTTATATATTTGCAAAATATATTTTTCTGCAGTGTTGAAAAAGAAATTTTTAGATGAAAAATCTATGTTTTTCTTAATTAATTCTAAGAGATATATTAAATAAAATTAAGCATTGATAGTAGTCTATTAAATATAAACCATACATTAAAAATGAATAAAAAAATCGATCAACAAGCAGCAGATAATATTAGAGCATTAGCTGTGGCAATGGTAGAAAAAGCAAATTCAGGACACCCAGGAGGCCCTATGGGAGGTGCAGACTTTATGCATATCTTATATTCTGAGTTCTTCAATTACGATCCATCAGATATGACATGGCCTTTTAGAGATCGATTTTTTATGGATGCTGGTCATTTATCTACCTTGATGTATGCACAGTATTATCTTTTAGGAAATTATGAGAAAAAAGATGTTGAAAGTTTCAGACAATGGGGTTCTATTACACCAGGTCACCCTGAAGTTGATGTAGCAAGAGGTATAGAAAATACATCTGGACCATTAGGACAAGGTCATACTATGGGTGTTGGTGCAGCCATTGCAGCTAAATTTTTAGAAGCTAGATTTGGAGATTGGATGAATCATAAAATTTATGGTTTTATTTCTGATGGTGGAATTCAAGAAGAGATTTCACAAGGAGCTGGTAGAATTGCAGGACATTTAGGACTGAGCAATTTTATTATGTTTTTCGATTCTAACGATATCCAGTTATCAACAGCAACAGATGAGGTAACTACCGAGGATACCGCTATGAAATATGAAGCATGGGGATGGAATGTTGTTACTATCGACGGGCATAACCATGAAGCTATTAGAAAAGCATTAACAGATGCTAATAATGAAACAGAAAGACCAACCTTAATTATTGGTAAAACCATTATGGGTAAAGGTTGTCTTGCTGCAGATGGAAGTATGTTTGAAGGTCACTGTGAATTACACGGACAGCCTATTGGTAATTCAGGAGCAGATTACACAAAAACCTTATTAAACCTAGGCGCTAATCCAGAAAGCCCTTTTGATAAGTATGACGATGTAAGTGCATTTTACGAAACATTATTAAAAGAGAAAACAGCTAAAGCAGCAGAAAAGAAAGCAGCCATTGAAACTTGGAGACAAGGCAATGAAGCGCTTGCAAATAAATTAGATTACTTTTTGTCTGGAGCACTTCCAGATTTAGATTTTGAATCTATCGAACATAAAGCAGGTTTAGCTACAAGAGCAGCATCTTCTAACGTACTTGGGTATTTAGCAGAACATGTTGAAAACATGATTGTATCATCTGCAGATTTATCTAATAGTGATAAAACAGATGGTTTCTTAAAGAAAACATCAGCACTTAAAAAAGGCGATTTTAGTGGTTCGTTCTTACAAGCAGGTGTTGCAGAATTAACCATGGCATGTATTGCAAATGGTATCGCACTACATGGTGGAATTATTCCAGTGGTAGCAACATTCTTTGTGTTTTCAGATTATATGAAACCAGCCATTCGTTTAAGTGGTATTCAGGAATTAGGTGTAAAATACGTATGGACGCATGATGCATTCCGTGTTGGAGAAGACGGACCTACACACCAACCAGTTGAGCAAGAAGCTCAAATAAGATTGTTAGAGAAACTTAAAAACCATAGCGGTAAAAATAGTTTCTTAGCTTTACGCCCTGCAGATTCGGCAGAAACTGCTGTAGCATGGAAAATGGCTTTAGAAAACAATAATACACCTTCAGGTTTAATATTATCCAGACAAGGGATAAAAGATCTTCCTGCAAATGGAGCATCTAGATATCAAGAAGCTTTAGCAGCAGAAAAAGGAGGGTATTTAGTGAAAGAAGTAGAGAATCCAGACGCTGTATTAATTGCAAACGGATCTGAAGTAGCAACATTAATTGAGGCAGCAAAATTACTTGAAGAAAGAGAAAATATTAAAGTGAATATTGCTTCTGTAATTTCTGAAGGCTTATTTAGACTTCAATCTAAAGAATATCAGGAAAGTGTTATTCCTAAAAACAAACCATTATATGGCTTAACAGCTGGCTTACCGGTAAATTTAGAAGGTCTAGTAGGAGAAAACGGTAGAGTTTTTGGACTTAATCATTTTGGTTATTCAGCACCTGCAGGCGTTTTGGATGATAAGTTTGGTTTTACAGGAGAAAAAGTATGCCAAAATGTAATCGAATATTTAAATGAAACATCAATGGCTAAAATTTAATCATATAATGATTAAGCCGATGACCTTTGCAGAGCACTTTGGCTGTGCTAAAGGTAAATTAAAGTTAAAGTAAGGCAGATTAAACAATAAATTATAAGCAAATGAAATTTTTTATAGACACAGCTAACTTAGGTGATATTGCAGAAGCACAAGCTTTAGGCGTTTTAGATGGCGTTACAACCAATCCATCATTGATGGCAAAAGAAGGTATTACTGGTGCTGAAAATATTTTAGCACATTACCAAAAAATTTGTGATCTAGTTGATGGCGATGTAAGTGCAGAAGTTATATCTACCAATTTTGAAGGTATGGTAGAAGAAGGCGAAAAATTAGCTGCTTTACACCCACAAATAGTAGTGAAATTACCACTAATTGCTGATGGGATTAAAGCATGTAAATACTTTTCAGATAAAGGAATAAGAACCAATGTGACTTTAGTTTTTTCTGCAGGACAAGCATTATTAGCTGCTAAAGCAGGAGCTACTTATGTGTCTCCGTTTATTGGTAGACTAGACGATATTTCTACAGATGGTTTAAACCTAATTGCTGAAATAAGACAGATTTATGATAACTATGGCTTCGAGACTCAAATTTTAGCAGCTTCTGTACGTCATACAATGCACGTTATAGACTGTGCTAAGTTAGGATCTGATGTTATGACTGGACCTTTATCATCAATTAAAGGACTGCTTAAACATCCATTAACAGATATTGGTTTAGCTAAATTTTTAGAAGACTATAAAAAAGGAAATCAGTAGGTTTCTTTTAAATTTATAAGAAAAAGCTTCTCAAATTTTTTTTGAGAAGCTTTTATTATTTGAATTAATATATAATTATCCTTCAGCAGTAAACTTTCTATAAACTAAACTAGCTATAATACCCATTATAACATAATGCACAACATAAATAATGGCGTTTATAATAGTTCCAGGCAGATCCATGATGTTTGAAGTAGAGTAACCAATTAGTCCACCGCCTAAACCTATTAAAATACCAACCCATATACCAAATTGAACACCATGAGAAATACCGTGCGTACCTCGTGCCCATTTTGAATATATAGTTGAAAATGCGAAACCTATAACTAAACAACCAATGGCTAGTAAAGCCATATCTGGCATTTCTTTCATAAGACCAGCAGTAGTAGCATGGTCTGCTAGCATTGGATCCCCTATAATACCCCAAAGTAGCCACCCGCCAAGGAAGCCCCAAATGGAGGTAATGATCGTTGAAATTAAATTTGTTTTAGAAAACATAATTTTAGTTTTAAATGGTTAATATGTAGTTAAATATATGTAAAATTATTAAATTCATATATTTTTAGTTAATAAATTGCGAACATTTCAGTTTTAAAAACATTCGAAGCTTGTTCGAAGGTTTTTATTTAAATTATTATTCCTGTAAAAACGAGGATTTAAATAGCGTTCGTAGCCCTAAACGCATCAAATATTATATCGTGTTTTCTATTGGTTAAATATTTTTAAATAGGTATGAATGCAACCAAATTTAAATAGTTAAAAACACAGTAAATTTTAACATTTAAATTTGTAACATTTTTGGTGTTAACAAGTCTAATTTATAACGACTAAACCAATAATTTGTAACTTTGTATTTTAAGAAAACTGATAATATGGATATTAACGATAATATCGAATCGCCTTTAAACTTAAAAGTGAGTTTTAATATGCTGTTAAAGCATTACAAGACATTAGCTGAAAGTGATGATGAACTTGTTTCAGCTAAAGCAAAGCATATTATAAAGGTTGCAGCAGATTATCCAGAATTAGAAGAAGGTTTTAGTGACTTTTCGATACTAGAAGAAAGAGAAAAAGAAATAGCGATAATTCTCGAAGATTCATTTAGTACGATCTTAACTAAAAACGAAATAAAAACAGCATCAGTTCCTTTCCATAATTTAATTTTTAATTCTTCAGAGCGGTTTAAAAGTATTATTAAAACAGCAGGTGACGATTTTGAGCTTGAAATGAAAAATATGCCTGATAATGATACATATATTATCGCATGTACCATCATTTTAAATTTTTGTTATGGCTACAATTTAAATTTTAAAAGACCATTTTATTACGAAATACCAGATGTTAACGGAATACTTCATTATTATAAAATATTATATAATGCAGATTTCTGTGAAATTATTCCAACTGAGACCGCTAAAAAGATCACTCGCGAGGATTATGACGAATTACTAGATAATTTTGAGAATATAGAGCTTTGGAAAGAGAAGTTTCCGCCAAATAGTTACATTTTCAAGGGGTTCGTTATATCAAATATTTTTGATGTTACCGACGATCAATCTATATCCAATATAAAAACGACCTTAATAGGAGAAGATAAGCGGAATAATGAAAGCTTTATGGACGGTTTTCATGAAATTTTCAGATCTCTTTTAGGAATAAATGATATAAAAGTTGGTTTTTCAATTTACAATGAGGAAGAGCAGACCTTTGAACATGTTTATGGTGTTGGTGTGAACAGTTTTCTGCTGAATAATATAGAAAGTGCCTCTTGTTCTGGAGCCTTATGTGGCTGGTCCTACGATAGGCTGATGAATGAAAAGAAGTACTTTACGGTTTCGGATGTAGATAAAATGTTTGGATTATCTGAAGGGAAAGCGCCTCATATTAAGGCATTACATGAGCAGGGTATAAAAAGTGCCATTTTTGCTCCTATTGCTAATGATAAAGGTTTAATGGGGATATTAGAAATTGTGTCTAATAAACCCTATGTTCTTAACAGTATAAACGCTAATAAATTAATAGATGTTATGCCGTTTATTGTATCGGCGGTTGAGCGGTCAAAAAACGAAGAAGAGAATTTAATTGAGGCGATCATCCAAAAAGAATGTACCTCCATTCACCCCAGTGTGCATTGGAGATTTGAAAAAGAAGCGAAGAATTTTATTAAAGCTGATATGAATGGAGAACAAGCTATTTTTAAAAAAATAGCTTTTGAAAATATTTACCCTCTTTATGGACAGATTGATATAAAAGGATCATCAGAAGCTCGTAATAAGGCAACAAAACAAGATTTAACACTTCAATTAAAAGCCATTAAAAGTATTTTTGAAAGCGCTTTAGAAGTGGAGACATTGCCAATCTATGAGCAATTTATATATCAAACCAATAATTATTTAAAAAATTTAGAAGTCAATTTTCAAGTAGATAGTGAACAACAAATCTCCGAGTTTTTCAAACAAGATATAGAGCCCGTTCTTAAGTATCTTTACACAACAGATACATTAAAAGAGCAGATTGATGCCTATTTTGATAGTATTGATAATAAAGTAAATGTGCTTTACAAACATAGAAAAGAGTACGATGATACTATTGCAGTTATTAATAAAGAAATGGCGGCTCTTCTAGATGCAAAACAAGTAGAAGCACAACAAATGTATCCGCATTATTTTGAACGTTTTAAAACAGATGGTGTTGAGCATAATATGTATGTAGGTGAATCCATTACTAAAGAAGAAAGTTTTAATCTTATCTATTTGTATAATTTACGTTTGTGGCAGTTACAAGTAATGTGTGAAATGGAAAACTCCTATTATCAAATGCAACCAGATTTTCCAGTGGAGCTAGATGTTGCGTCCATGGTATTAGTATTTAATCAACCATTGTCCATTAGTTTTAGAATGGACGAAAAACAATTTGATGTAGATGGCACTTATAATGCACGTTACGAAATTGTAAAAAAACGAGTTGATAAAGCGCATATAAAAGGAACCACAGAACGTGTGACTCAAAAAGGAAAAATAAGTATTGTATACTCTCAAAAGCAAGATGAGAGAGAATATTTAAGATATATCAAGTTTTTGCAGTCTAAACATTATTTAGACACAGATATTGAAATAGTTGAACTTCAAGACTTACAAGCTGTTACAGGACTTAAAGCCATTCGAGTAAGTGTGCTATATCATAAAGACGAAAACGATAAGTCCTTTTATACTTATGACGATTTAATGAAGGAGATTAAGGCTTAATCTCTTTTAGTTCGATTGCTTTTTATAGTTACGCCCATACCATAAAAGTACTCCGGTAACAGGTAAACTTGCCGTTAATAAACTAATTAAAAAAGCTATTATTTTTCCAACAATGCCACCGATGGCTCCAATATGAATGTCGTAATTCATTCGGAGTAATTTATCTGCAAACTTTGCATTTTTATACGTGCCATAAACACTAGGTGTTTCAATTTCTTCTAGGGTGTTTTGGTCGAAAAAACGAAAATCCGAATCATAAAATAAATCGTTACTATTAGAGACTTCAATATAAATACTAGAAGCATCAGATTCGGGGTAATGCAATTCAAAACTTTCTGCATTTGGCGATTCTTTTTGAAGTTTTACAATTAACTTATCAATAGGAAGTATCTCGTTATCAATTTGAGGTTCACTTTTGTTTTCAGGAATAATAAATTGAACAACGTTATCTCCTCCAGTAGATTTATAAACCACATACATGAGCCAATTATAAGACATTATAGAACCTGTAAAAGCAAGAATTAATGCTAAAGAACAAATGTAAAATCCAATAACAGTGTGTAAATCGAAGTTTTTACGTTTCCAACGTGTTGTAGATTTCCAATCGAATTTTAATCGCTGCTTTAAGTTTTTACGCTTTTTAGGAATCCATAGTATAAATCCCGAAATGATGATTAAAATAAAGATTAAAATAGAAGCGCCTACCAATTGCTCTCCAAATGCCTTAGGTAACCACAACCTTACATGCCCTTTTAAAACAAAAGCAAAAAAACCAGAAAGATGGTTATCTATTTGAATGACTTCACCAGAATATGGGTTTAAAAATACGCTCTGATAAAACTCAGGTTCTTCATCATAAAAAATAACTTCAATAGCATCATCGTTTTTTTTAAATAAACTCCCATGAATAGTATTATTTGGGAATATATTTTCTACAATATTTTTGGCTTCTGTGGGCGTTAAAATAGCCTTGTTTTGAGGTTTAACTTTTTTGTAATCGCTATAAAGACTTTCGATTTCAGTTTTAAAAGTCCAACAACAACCTGTTAGAGAAACAATAAGAACGACTAAGCCTGTGGCTAGCCCTAAAACTTTATGCAGTGTAAGTATCGATTTTTTAAATGTCATTTTTGCAAAAATAAAAAAAGGCAACCCTTTATTTAAATAAAGAGCTGCCTTTTTTTTAATGTTTTTTTTATTTAGAACGAATAGGTGATATTAGCTAAAAAGGCTCTGGTTTGTTGAGGTGTTACAGTACTCCAACCAGAGTAATAAGTTTCATCTGTAAGATTGTTTCCTTTGAGGCTTATTCTGATTTTTTTAGTCTCGTAATAAACAGAAGCATTGAAAATAGTATAAGCAGGTAGAATAAAACCTTCAGTAATAGTGTAATCACTCATGGTGTCATAATCGCTTGCGCCATTAAAGCCTGCTCCAAAACCAAAGTTTTTTGCAAAACCTTCTTTAAATTGATAGTCTCCCCAGAAATTATATAATATATCTGAACCAGATTCGGAAGTACGTACCCCAATTAAATCAGGTCTTGATATAGATGCAGTGACTTCTGCGTTGTTATAGCTAAACCCACCTCTTAGGTTTAAACCACTAATTGGGTTCGTATTTACTTCAAGTTCTATACCTTGACTTTTTACAGTAGCATCTTGTTGTTTATCAGCACCAAAACCCATTATTTTATCTTTAACTTCTATGTTGTAAAAGCTAAGCGTTGCTTCTAATTTGTTATTAAAAAGATTGGTTTTCATACCAAATTCCAATTGATTAGCATGTTCTAAATCGTAAGATTGTACTGTAACTCCAGCATCTGGGTCATTCATATCTACAGGAACAATTTCTGGACTTACATATGAAAAACTATTTTGGTAATTTGCAAATACAGATAACTCATTCAAAATAGGTTGGAATACAATACCAAATTTAGGAGAGAAAGCTGATTCTTCGTAAACTTGTTCATCATCAGAAGGATCGTTTTTATCTCCATCATAATTGAATCTATCGTAACGAATGCTTGCCATTGCCGATAAATTAGGTAGAATTTTAATCACATTAGATATATAGGCACCTAAGACATTTTGATTGATATCGATATCTGAATTTTCAGATCCTAATAAAGCAGTATCTATATTATTTGCATTAATAATAGGCTCCCCAAAAGGAAGATCTCCTTGAGCGGTAACAGTATGCAAATAAGCAAAGCCCGAACTTTCATCAATAATTTTCGATTTTAAATAATCGATACCAACCAATAATTTATTTTGAAAACTACCTAATTTAAAATCACCTGTAAAGTTTTGTTGTAAATTAAGTGTTTTTGTTCTTGCATCAGAATTTTGAGCATTTAATGAAAAATAAGGAGTCGCCAGTGGATTGGAAACATCTGTCCAATCTGCATAATTCCATAAATAAGTATAGTATCCATTAGATTTTGCTATGCCTCCAGCTACTATAGATTGAGAAGACCAATTGTCTGAAATTTTATATGCAATTTCACCTCTATAATTTTGAGTGATGTTATTAATAGTAACATCGTTGCTTGTTAGAGATAAATTAGTATCGTAATTTAATGCTTCTATGGTGTTAAATACTAAAGGAACAGATCTATTTAAGAAAAGAAAAGTCTGATTGGTTTGCTCATTATCGGAAGCTTCATAAGCAAAGTTTAATGTTAATTTGTTGCTTATTTTATAAGAAACTGAAGGTGCTATAAATACAGATTTTTTAAACCCATAATCTTGAAAACTATTTTCTTCTTGGTAACCAGCATTTAAACGTAACGATAAATTTTCGTTTTCGGTTATGTTTATATCAGCGTTTAATTTTCTATAGTCAAACGATCCGCCAGCTATAGAAATACTTCCTCCATTTCCATTGTATGGCTTTTTGGTAACAATATTAATTAGACCACCGTAAGATGTAACAGTGCTTCCAAATAAGGTTGCAGAAGGCCCTTTTATAACTTCTACGCGTTCTACGTTTGATGGATTGATAAACCCATTTGTGATTCCTGCAACACCATTAACTAGTTGAGGCTGTACAGAGAAACCACGAATAGAATAATACCCTGCACCATCACCACTTCTACCTGTGGAAGACCATAATTTGTCTACACCTACTGCATTTTTTAAAGCATCTTCAAAGTTGTTTACAGATTGCGATACAAGCAATTGGTTTGTAATTGTAGTATAAACCTGGGAATTCTCCATGTTTTTAAGTGGCATTTTTGCAACATAAGCACTTTGTTTTCTAGAGAATTTATTTTTTCTTTCAGTGTCCAGAATAACTTCTTGTAAAAGCTCATTGCCTTCGTAAAGCTTTATTGAACCCAAGTCTAAGACTTGATCGTTGTTTAATGAGAAGGCTACCTCTTTGGTCTTATAACCCAAATATGAAATAGATAAAATATAATCACCATTTTCAATATTAGTGATTTCAAACTGACCATCTTCATTAGTTTGTGCCCCTTTTGTTGTGTTTTTAATAATGACGTTTACACCAAAAAAAGTGTCATCAGAGGCATCGATTATTGTACCTTTTATTGTGCCTGATTGTGCAAAAGTAAAAATGCTTAGCAATAAAAAAGATACAAATGTAAGTTGTTTCTTCATTTGTTTTTATTTAGACTTAATATAAATAATGCGTATTTGCGGCAAAAGTAATTGCTGGAATAACGTTATCCAAATTATTTATAATTATTCTAAATAATAAATTTTAACAAGTTGATATTGTGGTAAATACTAGTAACCTGAGTTCGACGTAAGAAAAATGAAGCTGTTTTTGTAAAATGCTATTTATCAAATATTTATCTTAAGCAAGTAAGTTTTAGATATCTGAAACATATTCAAATCTATTAGTTTCAAGCTAAAAGTCAATAAATATACGATCCTTACCTCGAACTCAGGTTAATAAGTTTTTTTATTAAAAGAAGAAGGTTGTAATCTAATATAGTTGTGTTTCTAGTTTAAATGCACATCTTTCAAGATGCATATTATAAATACGAAAACGATAAGTCTTTTTATGCTTATGATGATTTAATGAAGGAGGTTAAAGCTTAATTTTCGATTTTAATTTGGTATTTGCCAAGTAATCCTGCTAAATTATCTTTTGAGAACTTAGCGTTTTTCATTTTGTTATTTTCTGGATCTAAGGATATATTGTAAGACGATTTAAAGTCAACGCGTTCTATGTTAGTGTTTTGAAAAAGAACATTTTTTAAATTACAGTTTTGAAAAGTGGAACCTGTTAAGTTGGCTTCGGAAAAATCTGCACCTGTAAAATTGCAATCTTTAAATAGATTCTTTTTTAACATTAAGTTATAAAATACAGAAAGTTCCAGATTACAATTATCAAAAGAAATAGTTAATAAAAAATCGTTACAGTTATTAAAATGAATGCCTAATAATTTGCAATTAGAAAAATGAACACCATTAAGTACTGTCTCTTTCATAGAGGTTAAACTAAAATGGCAATCTGTGAACTGACAGTCTGTAAAAAAAATGTTTGATAGATCGGCATTTGCAAAATTACAGTTTATAAACCTACAATCTTCATATTCACCTTTCTCTAAGGGGTGTTCTGAATAGTTTTGGTTTTCAAGGTCTTTATTTTCAATCAATGTACTTTATTTATTATAAGGTTAAGGTACTAGTTTGCTCCAGAATAAAACTGAAAAGCAATAGCAAAACTAATAACACTTACTATAATACCCAGCATGAACACACTATAAGTTAAGCGAAGTATTTTATATTTTTTGTCTAAAACCAATCCAAGAAAATATAAATCTTTTTTCATGGAAGAATAAAGGTAATCTCTATCCTGCATCATTTCACCCATAGCCCATTCAAAATCGCTAAGACTCATTTTATGGAAATTACCAAAAAATAATAGATTTACCTTTTTATTAGCAACATCTTCTTTGGAAAACTTACCGCTTGTAACGTTAGGACGTGTGGCTAAAATGGATAGTATAATAGATATAACAGTAAACAACACGAAAATAGAAGTAGGAACAATTAAATAATGATTAGATGCATTATCTAATTTAGATACTAAATTAGAGAGCACTAAAGATACTATTATAGCATTAACCGATAATAAAATATTAGCCTTTGTATCTGCAATATTACTTAAAGTAATGTGATTTTTAAGAGTTACTCTAAACATGGTCTCAATACCCCGTTCTGGTAATGCTACTTTATTCTTTTTTAATGTTAATTCTTCTTTCTTATAGTTTAGTTTGGTTGTGTCTTGCTTTAATTTATTCAAGTTTTTTAGTAATTGCGAGAGGTTTTTGCTCTTTACTTTATCCCATTTTGCTGAAGCTTCATTAGTATAAAATCTATGATTATTAGATAAAAAATCAATATTCATACTTAACCATTCCTCTTCACTTAATTGCTTATCACATGCAAGTTCCCATTCTTTTCTAAGTAGCTCGGTAACGTTATCAAATTTTTTACTTCCAATATGGGCGCAATCAGCATCTCTAATTATTTTTTCTAGCTGGTTTTTTGGTTCATAGCCCATTTTAGTAGCTAAGATCAAATCAGATATATTTTTTATATCGTTTTCAGATACATTATGATTCTTAAAAAAATCATTAGCAATTTTTACACTTTCAGCTTCATGATCTTTTATGCTTTTAGTATAACCAGTATCATGAAACCAGGCACTTAGTAGTAATATTGTTTTGTCTGCCTTTTTTAAGTTACTAAGCTCCGCTAGTTCATTGGTCTTTTTAACCACATCCTGTGTATGCGATAAATTATGATAAACAAACTTGTTATCAAGATTCTCGTTTAAATATTGAATAACATATTCTTCTGCTTCTACAATAAGATTTTTCATAAAAAGAAATGATTTTTAGTAAAAATACTAAACTTTAATTAATGCAAAGTTAACGTTATAATTTGTCGTATATTTCAATATTACTTGCATTGATGTCTAGCTTTTAGAAATTGTAAGGAATGAGACTTAATTTAGACTAGTATTGACATGAAAGGCATACTAATATTAATTTAAAAGAAAGGAAACATAGCTATGCTAACTTGGAAAGAAGTAATTAATTTTTCTGTAAAAGGAAACCCTACTCCAGACAAACGTATTGAAAAGACAGATAATGAATGGCGTGCTCAATTAACTCCAGAGCAATTTAGAATTACCAGACAAAAAGGAACAGAACGACCACATAGTGGCGCCCTTTGTAGTGCACACGATGCGGGTAAATATAACTGTATATGTTGTGATACACCTTTGTTCGATTCTACCATTAAATTTAGTTCAGGAACTGGATGGCCGAGTTTTACGCAGCCTATAAAGGAAAATGCTATTAAGTACGAAAGAGACACGACCTTTGGAATGGTACGTGTAGAAGTTATGTGCAATACTTGTGATGCACACTTAGGGCATGTATTCCCAGATGGTCCAGAACCTAGCGGACTACGTTACTGCATAAATTCTGAGTCTATGCAATTAGAAAAAGAATAAGAAAATTTTAAAGTTTATACTTTTTAAAGCAATCTCTAAATTTTAATTTGAAGAGAATTGAAAAACAGAAAGAGAAAAAATGAACAATAAAAATATACAACTAGCCACATTTGGTGGGGGCTGTTTTTGGTGTACAGAAGCCGTGTTTCAGGAAGTTAAAGGCGTTGAGGAAGTGGTATCTGGATATTCAGGTGGGGATGTTCCTGGACACCCAACCTATCGTGAGATCTGTTCTGGTTTAACTGGGCATGCAGAAGTAATACAAGTAACGTTTGATGCTAACATTATTACTTATAAAGCTATTTTGGTTATTTTCATGACAACACACGATCCTACAACATTGAATAGGCAAGGAGGTGATAAAGGAACGCAATACCGTTCGGTGATTTATTATCATGATGACAAGCAAAAAGAAATTGCTGAGGTCGTTTTAAAAGAAGTCGGGGCATATTACGAAAATCCTGTGGTTACAGAAATTAGTGCTTTAGATGTGTTTTATAAAGCAGAGGATGATCATCAAGACTACTACAGGAATAATCAAGAACAAGGCTATTGTAGTTTTGTGATTACGCCTAAATTGGCAAAATTACGTAAGCTTCATGCAGATAAATTAAAATAATTAAAAAGAAAGGATTATTCTAATGTCAAATCATTTTTACAAATTTATATGAACAGTAAATTGAATAAGATAGCGTTAGGAGGTGGTTGCCATTGGTGTACAGAAGCCGTGTTTCAAGCGCTAATTGGTGTTATGAAAGTCGAACAAGGCTATGTGGCTTCGGTTAATGAAAATAGTAGTTTTTCAGAAGCTATTATTGTACATTTTAATACAGAAGGCGTGTCATTAAAAACACTTATAGAAATTCATTTACATACACATAAAAGCACCAGTAATCATGCGATGCGAAGTAAATACAGATCTGCCGTTTATACATTTTCAGAAGAACAAAGAAAGGAATCAGAAGGTATCATAAATAATTTACAAGAAGATTTCGAGTATAAAATAATCACAAAAGTTTACCCGTTTCAATCTTTTAAAGCTTCAAGAGAAGCCATTCAAAATTACTACCAAAAAAATCCGAATAAGCCCTTTTGCAAAACATTTATTAATCCTAAATTAGAAATCCTACTGCAAAAATTTTCTTATCAGGTAAAAAAAGTAAAGTATCACATATAGATACGACTATAGGATAAAGGTTTTAAAATGAGAAGTTCAAAATTAGATATTCAAAATAGAAAAGGTTTAAAGCTTCGGGCATTTTTAGAATTGCCAGCAAATCAAAAACCAAATTACTATGCCGTTTTTGCACATTGTTTTACATGTACAAGTTCATTAAGTGCCGTAAAAAATATTAGTCGAGCTTTAACGAATCATGGTTTTGGAGTCGTTAGATTCGATTTTACAGGTTTAGGTAGAAGTGAAGGTGAATTTGCCAAGAGTCATTTTTCTGCTAACGTTGATGATTTAATAGCTGTAAGTGATTATATGGGGAAAAATTACGAAGCACCATCATTATTGGTTGGTCATTCGTTAGGCGGAGCAGCGGTATTATCGGCTGCTGCGCGATTAGATAATATTAAAGCAGTGGCTACTATTGGCGCACCAGCTACAGTGAGTCATGTAACACATTTGTTTTCTCATGGTATTGATGAGGTTAAAGAAAAGGGAGAAGTCGAAGTTAATATTGGAGGACGCCCTTTTAAGATCAATAAAGATTTTGTTGAAGATTTTGATAAGACAGATCTACCTGCCATTGTTAAGACACTGCGTAAACCATTATTGATTTTACATGCTCCTACAGATGCTGTTGTTGGCATTAAAAATGCAGAACAATTATACCATCATGCCCACCACCCAAAAAGTTTTGTTACGCTAGACGATGCAGATCATTTACTATCCAACCCAGTTGATAGTCAATATGTTGGAAACGTGATTGGAACCTGGGTACAACGTTATTTTGAGCCTAAAGAAAATAAAATGCTGGAAACTAAAGGCGAACAATTAGTAGGTCATTTAAATTTGCTTGAAGATAATTTTACAACCTCAATCCAAACTAAAAATCATACCATGATTGCAGATGAGCCCAGTGCTATAGGAGGTGATGATTTTGGGCCTTCACCTTACGAATATCTCAATGCTGGTTTGGTGGCTTGTACTGCCATGACCTTAAAAATGTACGCACAACGTAAACAATGGGATTTACAAGAGGTATTTGTATATGTTACACATTCCAGAAAACATAGTGACGATTTAGGCTTAGAAATAGAAAAACCAACCTATCTAGATTATATTAGTAAAAAACTGAAGCTTATTGGTAATTTGAATGAAGCACAAAAACAACGCTTAAAGGAAATTGCATCAAAATGTCCCGTACATAAAACCATTGCTAGTAAAGTTGTTTTTGATACTGCTATAATCAAAGATTAAATTATTATCTTTAATCATCCATAAAACCCTTATATGAATACGAATTATAAAGTTGTTATAAGCTTGGCTATCATGTTTATAATCAGTGCTTGTGCTACATATAAACCGCAATATAAAGACTCAAATACAGACCGTTCTTTTCCAGATAAAGAGATCATTCATTCTTTTTATTTGATTGGAGATGCAGGAAACTCAGCTTTAGGATCTGAAACTGAGGCATTACAAGATTTTAAATCTGAATTAAATAAAGCATCAAAACACAGTACAGCGTTGTTTTTAGGAGATAATATTTATCCAAAAGGCATGCCTAAAAAAAAGGATGAAGGTAGAGCGTTTGCAGAACATCAAATGAACGTGCAAACAAATGTTGTTAAAGATTTTAAAGGAGATGCTATTTTTATTCCAGGAAATCACGATTGGTATAGCGATGGGTTAAAAGGCTTAAAGAGACAAGAGACGTATGTTGAGAAAGCTTTAGGCAAGAATACCTTTTTGCCTGAAAATGGTTGTCCTATTGAAAAAGTAGATGTTAATGATGATATCGTAATGATTATTATTGATTCTGAATGGTATTTAACTAATTGGGATAAACATCCAACTATAAATGACGATTGCGAGATTAAAACAAGAGCCAAATTTTTTGAAGAGTTAGAGAGTTTATTAAAAAAAGCACGAGGAAAAACAACCATTATTGCTATACATCATCCTATGTTTAGTAATGGGCCGCATGGAGGACAATATGATTTTATGTCGCACATGAAACCTATTCCTGTTTTAGGAACCTTGAAAAACATTATTAGAAAAACCAGTGGAGTTTCTCCAGCAGATCTTCAAAATAAAAAATACAACACCTTTAAAAAACGTGTTGTAACCTTAGCTCAAGAAAATGAAAAGTCAATTTTTGTTTCGGGGCATGAACATAGTTTACAATATTTGGTAAAAGATAATTTACCACAAATAATTAGTGGCGCAGGATCCAAATCTACTGCAACCCGAAATGTTTCAGATGCGTTTTCATCTAGTGAAGCAGGTTTTGCAAGATTAGATGTTTTTAAAGATGGATCATCATATGTACGGTTTTATTCGGCAAAGGATAATAAAATAATCTTTCAAACAGAAGTGCTTTCTGCCGATAAAAAAGAAATCCATGCTAATTATGAGACCTCATTCCCAAAAGAAAAAATAGCATCCGTTTATACGGAGGAAGAAATAACTAAAAGCAAATTTTATAGATCTTTTTGGGGCGAGCGTTACCGTAAATATTATGGAACAAAGTTACTTGTACCAACGGTGAAGTTGGATACTTTATTTGGAGGATTATCACCGCTTAGAAAAGGGGGTGGCCATCAATCTAAATCCCTTCAATTAATAAATAAAGAAGGAAAAAGGTATGTTATGCGCGCTATACGAAAAAGTGCAACAGTGTATTTACAAGCCATGGCCTTTAAAGACCAATATATTGAAGGTCAGTTTGAAGGTACAGCTACCGAAAGTTTATTACAAGATTTTTATACAGGTTCTCACCCATACGCACCATTCGTAACAGGAAAATTGTCTGATGCTGTGAATTTGCTTCATACCAATCCAGTATTGTATTATGTGCCAAAACAAAATGTTTTAGCCGATTTTAATGAAGATTTTGGAGATGAATTATATATGATTGAAGAACATGTTTCAAGTGGACATGGAAATGTTGAAAGTTTTGGAAAAGCAAATGTCATTGAGAGTACCGATGATTTAATGAAAAAACTTCGTAAAGATGAAAAATATGTAATTGACGATACCATGTATTTGCGAGCACGCTTGTTTGATATGGCTATTGGTGATTGGGATAGGCATGTAGACCAGTGGCGTTGGGCAAAATTTAAAGATAAAAGCTCTGGTAAAGTAATCTATAAACCCATTCCAAGAGATAGAGACCAAGCATTTTCCATTATGGGAGATGGTGCTTTAATGAAATTAGCAACTAGAATTATACCACCATTAAAATTGATGGAAGGTTTTATGGAGGATGTTAGAAATGTAAAAGGCTTTAATTTTAGTCCTTTTTCGTTAGACATGATGTTACTTAATAAAACCAATAGAGATCAATGGAATGAGCAAGTAGCATTTATTCAAAACAATTTAACAGAAGAAGTTATTGATGAGGCTTTTAAAGCATTTCCTAAAGAGGTACAAAGCGAAACAATTACTAAAATAAAAACGGTATTGCTTGCTAGAATTAAAAACCTATCAACAATAGCAGATGATTATTATGATGTGTTAAACAAATTTGCAATAATAAAAGGGACAGATAAAGATGATTTTTTTGTGATAGAAAGAATGGCCGATGGTAATACAAAACTAACAGCCTATCGTATCAAAAATGGTGATAAAGGAATTGTGCTTTTTGAAAAAACATACAATAGAAAGAGTACTAAAGAAATTTGGATTTATGGTTTAGATGATGAAGATGTATTTAAGGTCATAGGAACAGGTGATAATTTAATAAAACTTCGACTTATTGGAGGACAAAATAATGATACATATACTATTGAAAATGGTAAAAAAGTAGTTGTTTATGATTTTAAGTCTAAGGAAAATAACTTTACAACAAATAAGGGTAATAAAAATCTAACAGATAATTATGAGACCAATGTGTATGATTACACAAAACCAAAAAACAACACCAACCAATTTGTACCTACAATAGGTGCTAATCCAGATGATGGGTTTAAAATAGGTTTTGTAAATACATTAACTAATTATGGATTTGAACGAAACCCTTTTAGTGCACAACATATCTTTTCTGGTGCCTACTATTTTGCAACCAGTGGATTTGATTTTGAGTATAATGGTGAGTTTGCTAATATAGTTGGTTCCTGGAACCTCGCTTTAAATGCAAAATATACCAGTCCTAATTATGCCATTAATTTCTTTGGATATGGAAATAGTACCCCCAATTTAAATGCAGATGATGAAGATAATTTTGATATGGATTTTAACCGTGTAAAATTAAGTACCCTAAAATTAGCGCCTTCATTAAATTGGAGAAGTGCTTTAGGTGCACATTTTAAGTTAGGGTTAAGTTATGAGTCCATCGAAGTTGAAGAAACTAGCGATCGGTTTATAAATAGCTTTTATGTAGCTAATGGAGAAGAGAATCAGAAAGATTTTGTTGGAGCAGAAGCTACTTATACTTTTAAAAACAAAGATAATGAGGCTTTTCCAACTTTAGGAATGCAAACGAGCTTTCAATTTGGTTACAAATCAAATATTGATGATTCGGTTGGGTTTGCTTATTTTATTCCAGAGCTCGGTTTCGATTATAAATTGGTTTCTAGTGGGCAGCTTGTTTTAGCTACTAAAGCAAAAGCGCATTTTATCTTTGGTGATGATTTTGAATTTTATCAGGCTGCAAGTATTGGTGGCGACGATGGACTTCGTGGATATAGGAATCAAAGGTTTTCTGGTGAAAGTTCATTTTATCAAAGTACGGATTTGCGTTTAAATCTTCGTAGGGTTAAAACAGGACTATTACCCTTAAATATAGGGATTTACGGTGGTTTTGATTATGGACGTATTTGGGTTGAAAATAACCTGATATTAAATAATAATTCAGACTTTAATTCAAACGCTTGGAATACCTCAATTGGAGGTGGTATTTTTGCAAATGCGGCAGATGTTTTAACGCTTAACTTATCAGCGTTTAATAGCGATGATGGTTTGCGGTTAGCTTTTAAACTTGGATTTGGATTTTAAATTGTTGTCCTGAACTGCTGCACTGAGCTTGTTGAAGTGTGTTTTCAGCATGTCATTAATATAATGTCATCCGAACGCTATCGAAAACAAAATATATTTTGTTTGAAGGCATGGGTTTACGTCGCGTTCACGTAAATATAGTTATTATTTTATTTTAAACTCATACAAATTTCCACCTTCGCCATGCGCTTTTTCATCAGTAATATAAACGGTGTTTTCATTCTTAAAACAAATACTTTCCTTTTGTGATTCACTCTTAAAGTCATATTGTTTAAAAGTGCCATTAAAAAAATTATCAGAAGTGAAATTGCTAAAAACTAAAAGCGATTTTTGAGTTAATAATACTATCTGCTTGCCATTATCACTTATATCGGCCGAGGTTACCCAACAATGTAAATCGTTACAAGAACTAAACGTACCAACTAATTCTGCTACATGATTGCCCTTTTTAGCAGGGATCTTATATAAATGTGTTTTGCCAAAATCATTTTTTACTCGGCTTTTAGTAAATAAATATAAACTATCGTTATAATGGAAGAAAGCTTCGCAATCAAAATATAATTTTTTCTTTTTTGGAGGAAACTTTTTCTGGTCTGAATATTTAAAAGAAATGCGTTCAATATTAATTTTACCTTTATTGTTAAACGAATTCGAGGCTATTTTTAGAATAGCTAGATTCTTTCGTTTATTGTCATTGTTTCCAAAATCACCAATATAAAGATTGCCTTTTTTGTCTGATGTTAAATCTTCCCAGTCGTGGTTTTTTGCGTCAATTTTTAACTCTTTTTTAATGTATCCTTTTTTATTTAAACCATAAACTTTTGAAGCATTCCCACCATCATTTAACATCCAAATTAAATCTGAATTTGGTGCGATTTCAGTTCCAGAAACTTCGTGTAACGTTTTAGGGAGATTCGCAATCACATGCATACTATCTTGATTGCATGAAACTGTTAACAATATTACTAATAAAAGAAAATTATTCATTTAGGCAGTCATCATTTATAGTGTTAAATTTACATCGTAATTTTTGATATGAAGGCATACGACGTTATTATTATTGGTGGTGGAGCTGCAGGTTTCTTTGCAGCTATTAATATAGCTGAACAAAATACGAATTTAAAAATAATTATTTTAGAACGCGGTAAGGAAGGGCTTCAGAAAGTAAAAATATCTGGAGGTGGACGTTGTAATGTAACCCATGCAGAATTTATACCTTCAGAATTAGTACAAAATTATCCAAGAGGAGAAAAAGAATTATTAGGTTCTTTTCATCAGTTTATGACAGGTGATACTATGGAATGGTTTGAAAAACGAGGTGTCGCATTAAAAATTGAGGAAGATGGTCGTATGTTTCCCGTATCAAACTCATCACAAACTATTATTGATTGCTTTCTAAGCGAGGCAGAAAAGCATGGTGTTGACGTGTTGTATAACCATTCGGTAAAATCTATTCAAAAGAAGCATGATTTATGGTTGTTAGAAACTAATCAAGGTGACTTTACTTCAAAAAAAATATTAATAGCAACAGGTAGTAATTCGAAAATTTGGGATTTATTGAAACATTTAGGACATACCGTTTCGCAACCAGTTCCTTCTCTTTTTACTTTCGATATTAAGGATACCCGAATCAAAGACATTCCTGGTGTTGTGGCTCAAAACGTAGCAATTAAAGTTGTTGATAGTTATTTAGAATCAGAAGGACCATTACTCATCACACATGTTGGTATGAGTGCGCCAGCAATTTTAAAACTTTCGGCTTTTGGCGCTTTAGAATTTGAAAAACGGGATTATAAATTTCAAATTAAAATCAATTTTATAAGACAATCTTTTGAAGACTGTTTACATGGTTTAAAAGCATTTAAACAAGATCTTGCTAAAAAAACGGTGTTTAAATTTACTCAATATGACTTGCCTAAAAGGTTATGGCAACAATTGGTATTGGCATCAAATATTTCAATATCTACTACTTGGGCAGATTTAAACAAACAACAATTGGAAGCTTTAGCATTACAATTAACGGATGCTGAATTTAAAGTTACTGGAAAAAGTACATTTAAAGAAGAATTTGTAACAGCAGGTGGTATCGATTTAAAAGAGGTTAATTTTAAAACTTTTGAAAGTAAGCTTCATAAAGACTTGTATTTTGCTGGTGAAATTTTAAATATAGATGCTATTACAGGTGGGTTTAATTTTCAGAATGCATGGACTGGTGCTTTTATTGCTGCAAGATCTATTGTTGATTAGAGACTAAAGACCTAAAAAATCTCAAGAACTATATCGGTCTATTTCATTAATTAAAGAATTTAGTTATTTGTATATATAATGTGTATATTTAATATTTATATCATTTGTTATGGGGAAAACAAAAAAGCTTATTGAGTTAGATGATAAAGCGAGATGAAGCAGGGGATTTAAAAACAACATCTGTTGCTGAGGTTTTAGCGAAATATGGAAGAAAATTATAGGTTTTCGGATGAAGCCAAGCAAGAACTTCATAGAGCATTATGCTATTTTAAGTTGATGTACAAAGATGATGTGTTTATGGATGACCTAATTAGTCAATTAAGACTCATTTTTTCTATGCCTACTGCATTTCAAATTAGGTATAAAAAGCGTTAGAATTCTTGGATTTAATAAATTCAATTACTCAATTCATTACAGAATTAAAGAGGATGGTGACATTGTAATCTATCACATACTTAACCATAAACAAGGCTTTTAAAACAAAAACATATATAGTATTTCACTTTTTATCTCTAATTAAATAGTGGGTTAAGGAGTTGTGCTTTTTAAATTTTTTAATAGATATATGAAAACATACATCGCACTTTTAAGAGGTATTAATGTTAGCGGACAAAAAAAAGTTCCAATGGCAGAATTACGAGAGTTACTCACTAACTCGGGATTAGAAAATGTACAAACCTATATTCAAAGTGGAAATGTGATTTTTAAGTCACCAGAAAAAGATGTTCAAAAATTAGAATTGAAAATACATGAAGCTATCAACACTCATTTTGGTTTTGAAGTGCCAATTCTTGTAAAAACACCAGAAGATTTACAGCAAATTTTTGATAATTGTCCATTTCCAGAAGAGGAAAAAATGAGCAGCTATTTTACGTTATTATATGCTATTCCTGATACTAACTTAATAAAGGAAGCTTCAAAGATATCTTACCCAAATGAAGTGTTTGTTATCACCGATGCGTGTATTTATTTTTATAGCTTTACAGGATATGGAAAGGCTAAATACAACAACAATTTTTTTGAGCGAAAATTAAAAACAACAGCAACTGCTAGAAATTATAAAACTATGGTAAAGTTGTTATCTTTGTCGGCTGATTCTAACGCATAGAAAAAAGCAACGAAATTTTAGTAGATGAAAGACGTACAATTTATTCCTAAACCCTATATAAATTATGTTGAAAGTGGAAGTTTTAGATGGTCATCGCCAAGTAACATTGCTTTGGTTAAATATTGGGGTAAAAAAGAACATCAGATTCCAGAGAATCCATCCGTTAGTTTTACACTAGATAACTGTAAAACAACCACGACATTGCATTTTTCTAAAAAAGAAAATAATGAAAAACTATCATTCGATGTTTTTTTAGATGGAGAAAAGAAAGACGATTTTAAACCAAAAATTGAAACTTTTTTCAAACGAATAGAAATCTATTTGCCATTTTTAAGAGATTACCATTTTAAAATTGAAACGTCTAATACCTTTCCACATAGTTCTGGTATTGCGTCTTCTGCGAGTGGTATGAGTGCTTTGGCTATGTGTTTAATGAGTATCGAAAAATTATTAATCGAATCTGATATCACCTTGAGCGAAGTCGAAAGGTCTTTAAACAATGATTTTTTCATTCAAAAAGCATCCTTTTTAGCGCGATTAGGTTCTGGAAGTGCTTGTAGAAGTCTTGAAGGTGATCTAGTAGTTTGGGGAAAACACGATGAGATTGATGGAAGTTCAGATTTATTTGGTGTCAAATATCCATTTGAAGTACATAACAATTTTAAAAATTACCAGGACACTATTTTATTAGTAGACAAAGGAGAAAAGCAGGTAAGCAGCACTGTTGGTCATAATTTAATGCATGGCCATCCATTTGCACAAGAACGTTTTAAACAAGCACATAAAAACCTATCTAGTTTAATAACCGTATTTAAAGAAGGTGATCTAGATGCATTTATAGAAATTGTTGAAAGTGAGGCGCTAACACTACATGCGATGATGATGACTAGTATGCCGTATTTTATTTTAATGAAACCAAATACCTTAGAAATAATAAATAAAATTTGGGCATTTAGACAAACAACAAACTCAAAAGTCTGTTTTACTTTAGATGCAGGTGCTAATGTGCATGTTTTATATCCAGAATGTGAATGTGAGAAAGTTTGCGAATTCATTAAGAATGAATTAGTTGCATTTTGCCAAAAAGGTGAGTATATTGACGATAAAATTGGATTTGGAGCGAAACAATTGTAATTTTGACAAACCAAATCAAAAGTAACTTTATGAAAGGACCTTTATTTTACTCAAAAATATTACTCTTCGGAGAATATGGAATCATTAAAGATTCCAAAGGATTATCCATACCTTATAACTTTTATAATGGTGCTTTAAAAACGGATAAAAACCCTTCAGAAACTGCTATTGAATCAAACGAAAGCTTAAAGCATTTTGTTGGCTATTTAGAAGATATTGATTCTAAATTAGTAACGTTTGATATTGCATTATTAAAACAACACGTCAATGCTGGTATGTATTTCGATTCTTCTATCCCACAAGGTTATGGTGTTGGAAGTAGTGGCGCTTTAGTTGCTGCTATTTACGATAAATATGCTCAGGATAAAATCACAGTTTTAGAAAATTTAACTCGTGAGAAGCTGTTAAAATTAAAAGCTATTTTTTCAGCAATGGAATCTTTTTTTCATGGTAAATCTTCCGGTTTAGATCCTTTAAATAGTTATTTAAGCATTCCAATTCTTATCAATTCCAAAGATAATATCGAAGCTACAGGAATTCCTTCACAAAAGAATGAAGGTAAAAATGCTGTGTTTTTATTAGATAGTGGCATTATTGGAGAAACAGCTCCTATGGTGCGTATCTTTATGGAAAATATGAAGCAAGAAGGTTTTCGTAGGATGATTAAAAATCAATTTGTTAAACATACCGATGCTTGTGTCGATGATTTTTTGAAAGGAGACATCAAATCGTTATTTAAGAATACAAAGAGTTTGTCGAAAGTTGTTTTAAACCATTTTAAACCTATGATTCCTCAACAGTTTCATGAGCTTTGGAAAAAAGGTATTGAAACAAACGAATATTATCTAAAGCTTTGCGGCTCTGGAGGTGGTGGTTATATTCTCGGATTTACAGAAGATATCGATAAAGCAAAGCAATCACTTAGCAGCTATAAATTAGAAGTCGTTTATAACTTCTAAACTTCACTTATCACTCTGAACTCTTTCTTGCACTAAGTCTAGTCGGGATGTGTTTCAGGATTTCAATAATAAGTTTTTTATGTTAAACAGAAGGCAGAAACATATTTTACTCAAGTTTTTTAGCTTATTTTCTGTTGTAAGAGGTTATAATGTTTTAATTATTGTTATAGCGCAATATCTAACGTCTGTCTATATTTTGGCAAATAATAAACCGTTGAAACAGGTCGTTTTCGATCTTAATTTATTTATGATTGTTTTAGCTTCAGCGTTAACTATAGCAGGAGGTTATATTATAAATAATTTTTACGATTCGGAGAAAGATTTAATCAATAGACCCATTAAATCCAGATTAGACAGGTTAGTCAGTCAGAACACAAAACTCTCTTTTTACTTTGTTTTAAATTTCTTAGCAGCAGTTATGGCCAGCTATGTTTCTTTTAAAGCAGTTGTGTTCTTTTCTATTTATATTTTTGGTATTTGGTTTTATTCTCATAAATTAAAAAAGCAACCATTTATAGGGAACCTAACATCAGCGATATTAACCATTACGCCATTTTTTGCCATATTTATGTACTATAAAAATTTCGAAACGGTCATTTTTGTACATGCTATGTTTTTATTTTTAATTATTTCTATGCGAGAACTCACTAAAGATCTGGAAAATATAAAAGGCGATCTGGCGCAAAATTATAAAACCATTCCAATTACTTATGGTGAAAAAGCTTCTAAGTTGATGTTAACCATTTTATCTGTTTTAACCTTAATTCCAACGTATTTGTTGTTGTTTAAGTTTGAAGTAGGACATATGTATCTATATTTTTACCTAAGTACATTGTTGCTGCTTGGGTTTTTGGTGTTGCTTTGGAGGTCTAAAACGAAAACACACTATCTTATTCTCCATAATGTGTTAAAGTTTATTATTGTGCTTGGCGTTTTTAGTATTTTGTTGATTGATATTACAATCGTTTTAAATAGAATTTAATGGATCATATACTTAAAGTCGCACTTGCTCAGATCTCACCCGTATGGTTGAATAAAACAGACACCTTAAAAAAAGTTGAACAGTCCATTATAGATGCTTCTCAAGAAGCTGTCGAATTAATTGTTTTTGGAGAAGGTTTAGTGCCAGGTTACCCGTTTTGGTTAGCGTTAACAGACGGCGCAGAATGGAATAAAACAGTCAATAAAGAATTGCATGCGCATTATGTATCTCATGCTATTTGTATTGAAAAAGGAGATTTAGCATCCATTTGCGAACTATCAAAGAAATACAAAATGGCTGTTTATTTAGGTATTATAGAACGTCCACTGGATAGAGGCGGGCATAGTGTATATGCTTCTTTAGTATATATAGACCAAAAGGGAAATATTAGATCGGTACATAGAAAGTTACAACCAACATATGATGAGCGTTTAACGTGGTCTTCTGGAGATGGTAACGGTTTGCAGGTGCATCCGTTAAAACAATTTACCGTAGGCGGATTAAATTGTTGGGAAAATTGGATGCCATTGCCAAGGGCGGCCTTATATGGTTTGGGTGAAGATTTACATATTGCTGTATGGCCAGGGAGCGACCATAATACAAAAGACATTACGCGTTTTATAGCACGAGAATCGCGTTCGTTTGTTATATCTGTATCTAGTTTAATGACTAAAGAAGATTTCCCTAAAGAGACGCCACATTTAGAACGGATATTAGAAAAAGCTCCAGATATCTTAGCAAATGGAGGTAGCTGTATAGCTGGTCCAGATGGCGAGTGGATTGTTGAACCCGTTTTGAATAAAGAAGGTTTGATTATACAAACGATTGATTTTAATAGAGTATTAGAAGAACGTCAAAATTTTGATTCCGTTGGACATTATTCAAGACCCGATGTTACTAAGCTTAGTGTTAATAGAGAGCGCCAATCTACAGTTGAGTTTAAAGACTGAAACAAATTGGCATTCTTAAATCGTCAATCATAAATTTAACTATATCTTTGCAAAAAATTAGAGTAATGAGTAAGCAACAAGGAGGACAGAGAAAAGGAAAGACTTCATTTGGAGGTTCTAAAAAAGACTTCAAGAAAAGTTTTACGAAAGGAAATGCTCCTTTTAAAAAGAGCGAGCCTCAGCAAAATAAAAAACCATCTAATCCTAATGAGATTAGATTAAACAAATATGTCGCTAATTCGGGAATTTGCTCTCGAAGAGAGGCCGATGTTCATATTGCTACTGGATTGGTTTCTGTAAATGGAAAAGTGATCGTAGAAATGGGGTACAAAGTTAAAATAGGAGATGAGGTTCGTTATGATGGTGCGCGTATTAATCCAGAAAAGAAAGCTTATGTCTTGCTTAATAAGCCAAAAGGATTTGCTACCACAACCAGTGAAGGTAAAGGAAGAACAGTTATGGATTTAGTTGCCAATGCAACAACTTCCAGAATAAAACCTATTGGACGTTTAGGTAGAAATTCTAAAGGATTATTATTATTCACTAATGATGATGCTGTAGTAGATAAATTTATAAACTCCAAAAATGGGGTGTCTCGTTTATTTCATATAGAACTAAATAAAAATTTAAAGCTGGAAGACTTAAAAAAAATACAAGCGGGCTTTAAAGTAGAAGGAAAGTTAATAGCTGTTGAAGAAATTAGTTATATTGATGGCGCTTCAAAAAAAGAAATAGGTCTTAAAATTAAAAATACAGGAAACTCCATCATTCGTACTATCTTCGATTATTTAAAATATGAAATCGAGAATTTAGATTGTGTTGGCATTGGTCATCTTACCAAAAAGGATATTCCTCGCGGATCATGGAAACATCTTACAGAGCAGGAATTAAACACCCTTAAAATGCTTTAATAAGTTTTAAGAAACTGCTTAAATTTTATCCATTAGTTTATTGGTTTCAACTGTAGTTAAAACTATGTGCTTTAGTGCTTTTAGCTTCTAAAAATTTTAGACACGAATTTCACGAATTCACACGAATTCAGTTTTACCATATTTCACGAAGCAGACTTTCAGTCTGTCAAAAGGAACCTATGGACTTCCAGTCCATCATGGTTTAGTTTCCCTTTGTTGGGGACTTAATACACCCAAACTAATTCCAAAAATAAAACTTAAACAGTTTCTAAAAAAAGTAAAAAAATAATTTTAAAAAAACATTAAATTAAATTTTTTATATTTCATTTGTATTAGCAATTAGCTGATCATTATGATATGTTTTTATATGTTCGGGCTTTTGAGAAACAGGAAGTCAAATTCAAAAGCAGCTTATATATTAAGTAACCGAATTTTAGAGCTAACTTCCATATATTCCAAAATATCTACTCAGTATAGGTATAGATTTATGCAACCCATAGGTAAGCAAATACTTTCAAATAAAATTTATTTATTTAATATTTGTATAAATAAAATTCAGAAATTTATTTGTATCTTAACACTGCCAAGTGTATTAAAACTTAACCAATTTTAAGAAAATGAAACGAATTATTGTAGATTATGAAAAGCTTGACAAAGATATTTTAAATCTTTTAGTCGAAAAATTTCCAGATGGATATGATGATAAAGACATCATTTCGTTTAGAAATGCACACAACGATTTAATTGAAGCTGTTGAAGTAAAAACTGAAGATACGATCTATTTAGTGAAAGTAGGAACGTATTTAGCAAAAGCTATGGCGGATTTTGGAGATGAAGAAGATTCTGGTAGTACAAATGCTACAGTACCAGATGCTAATTTTGAAGAAGAAGAGTAAGATGATGGTTCAAATTAAAAAATCTTACTAGTTATGAGTACAGCAATTTTTAAACAATACCAAGACGGTTATTATACGTTTCTGTTTGATGATGGTGTGCAGTTGGACTTCGAAGAAATTCACCCTAAAGCACTTTATCATTACGATTTAAAAAATGATAGTTCCTATATCGGAAAGTCCTTTGAGTTATTGTTTATAGAAGCGTTTGACGATAGAGATCAAGCCATTTATAGAATACAACGTTTAAAGCTTGTTTGAGGACGTTGTCTTTTTTATGAAAACTTCCCATATAAATACGCCATAAACAATAGCGTACTCTAAACCAATAATCCAAAGGTTTTCAGACTTGTCTGCCTTATTAAGGTTTATATATGCTAAATAACTTAGTATAATAACAAAACTCCAAACCAGCGGAAATTTATACTTTGTAAATACAGATAGTATTAAAAGGGTTGCCACGTACCATGGATGTACAGTGGTGGCTGTGAAGTAATAAAAAGATAATGCCAATAGCATAGCGGTAAAAAGTTCAACAGTTGTTTTGTTTTTTCTGAAAAACGTGATGATTAAAATAAAAAGAACAACAATAATAGGCGTTATTTTACCAATAATGGCAATTTCGTTATAGCCTCTAAATAAGTATCCAATTTCTCTAGCGACGTAATAAATACTAGCATTAAACTCAAAATTCTGAAACCACAAGGCGACTGTTTGGGCATAATTATTTATAAATTCGGAAGCATAAAAAGGAGCGAATAATAATAGGGTTGTTACCAGAATAATGGCGTAAAATGATATCAATTTTGTCATTTTGTGCCATAGCGAAACATCTTTTTTGTTATCCTGAATTCCAGTATTGAGCGAAGTCGAAGTAAACCACTGAAAAAACAAGGGTAAAAATATCAATGGAATTAACTTAACAGAAATGGATAATGCTAAAACAACCGCAGCCCATTGCCATTTACCAACGTATAATAAATACAAACTCCAAATAAGAAAAAATATCATAACCCCTTCAAAGTGTAGGTTTCCTGTGAGTTCAATAATTATAAACGGATTTAAGATATACCAAAAGATATTATGAGCAGGAATATTGAGTTTTTCAAGCAACTTTTTACCAAAATAAAGGGTGCCAAAATCGGCAGCAATAATAAGTAAACGTAATCCAATAACAGAGCTAAGTATGCTTTGTCCAGGAAAAAGATTAGCTAGTACAAAACAGAATTGATTTATAGGTGGATAGTTGGTAAAGTGACTAGCGTTGAGAGGTCCCATACCTTCATATAATTCCATTTGATTTGGAAAACCTGATAGAATCCCTAAACCCATTTGAAAATCTGGAGTAGTTAGGTAAGGATTAAGCCCTATTAGTGTTATTTGCCCATCCCAAATAAAACGATAAAAATCTTGTGATAAGTTAGGTATGGCGAATATAAAGACCGCTCGAAACCCAAAAGCGATCCATGTTAAAAGCGATACATTATGTTTTAGAATTTGAACCAGTTTATAAAATAGAAAAAACAAAATAGCATATAGCATAATAAGCTTTGTGTAGTCTGTTCTAACTAAATTGTATGCAAAGGCTGTGTAAAATATAAAACAGGATACAGTTAGTAATAATGGTATTCTGTTTAGTTTAAAGAAGGCTGAGTTTAAAAGCATGTATCAAATATAATATTATTTGTTGGTCGGTTTAGAAATGTATTTGCTTACATGCGACATATAAACCTGAGTTCGATGTAAGGAAAATGAGGTTGTTTATGCTGGTAAAGTGAATTTTAGATATCTGAAACATATTCAAATCTATTAGTTTCAAGCTAAAAACCAATAAGCATACCATTAAATGCTCCCATAGAGGGGAATGGAGCAGGAGATAGTCATGTTATTTCTGTAGATGTAGAAAACGGTATGTTATATGAGTTATACAACACGTCCCAGGTCGGTGCTGGTTTTGAAGCATCTTCGGCAGCTGTATATAATTTGAATACCATAGCGTTTAGACCAGATGGCTGGACTTCGGCAGATGCAGCAGGTTTGCCTATATTTCCATTATTAGTAAGATATCCAGAGGTAGAAAAAGGAGTGATAGACTACCCAATACGTTTTACGGTAAGCAGAAGTAAAATATATGAAGGTTATGTGCATCCCGCAAGACATCTTGTTTCTGGAAATACAGAAGATGAATTAATGCCTTTTGGTGGTAGATTAAGACTTAAAGCTGATTTCGATATCAGTAGTTTTTCTGAAACCAATCAAATTATTTTTACTGCTATGAAAACATATGGATTGATGCTCGCCGATGTGGGATCTGATATGTTTATAACAGGTGCACCTCATGAAAAATGGGATAATGATGATCTTAAAAAATTAAAAGAAGTCACCTTAGATAATTTTGAGGTTATTGAATTGGGAGAGATTACTTTGAATGATTGATTTTTTAATATTTTATTAAGTTTACTGATACTTTTATGTCTTTTTCTACATAGACTGTTTAATAATAACTGTGGCTTTAGATACAGCGTTAGTGATAATTGACTAACTCGTTAAATATGGCAAGTTTTATTACCTTAGCAACAAGAAATATAGCTAATGGATAATAAACAGAGGAAACAAATAATAGAAAACGCAAAAGCTTTTTTTCGCGAAGAGATTGTTCAAAATCATATTGACGGAGCTTGTAAAAGAGCCAGTACACTTTCCGAATATAATATAAATCCATTCTTATTTAAATATCTAGCTAATTTTTTAACAGGGAATGACAAACCAGAAAGTATTGCTAGAGCTCTTGTGCTTCCAAGGGTTTTAGGATCTTCAATCAATACATCATTTGGAATGAAGATTCAAAATTTAATTAGTTCATTATTCAAAGGTTTAGGCTCTACGACGCAAGGAATTGATATTGAATTTGTAGATGTGACTGATGGTAGAAAAAAATATTGTCAGCTAAAAGCTGGGCCTAATACAATAAATTACGATGATGTTACTACAATAATAAATCATTTTAATGGTGTTAGAAATCTGGCAAGAACTAACAATTTAAATGTAGGAATAAATGATATGATTGTTGGTGTTGTATATGGAGAAGAATCGGAACTTAGCTCCCACTATAAAAAAATTAGAAATTCATACCCAGTAATAATTGGGCAAGATTTCTGGTACAGACTTACTGGTAAAGATGATTTTTATTTTGAATTGATAGATGCAATAGGTGAAGTTGCATTAGAAGTTGATGCTAGTAAAGTTGTTGAAAATACGATAACTACATTGGCTAAAGAAATCGAATTAAAATACAAATAAACTAATCTTGATTGACAGAATACTTATTCAAAAAATTAATAATTGAATATCCAATTTCTTGACCTAAGTTAACAGGAACAGCGTTTCCTATTTGTTTGTATTGTTGAGCCGTTGATCCTGAGAACTTCCATTCATCTGGAAAAGTTTGAATCCTAGCATATTCTCTTACTGTAAACGGTCGTGTTTCATCAGGGTGACATCTCTCGGTTTGTTTTTGAGCAGGACTACAAGTAAGTGTTAAGCAAGGTTCATCCCAACCAATTCTACGAGCCATCCCTGTTTTTCCGCCTCCTAAATAAAAACTTCCGCCCATATATTCTTTTTGCAAATCTAAAGGTAAATCTCTCCAATATCCTTTTTGTGGAATTAAATCAAGTATCTCTTTTTTATATTGTGGATACTTTGCTCCTTCAGATTTTGGGACATTTTTCTTAAATAATTCTCCTTTTTTCAGAGCATCTTTTAAGTTATAAACTTTATTATGTGGTTTGGGGTACTCATACTTAATGCTAATATCTTTTCTTACACCAACCAAAATCAATCTTTCTCTTTTTTGTGGGACTTTATAGTTTATTGCTTTAAGTACTTTTACTGGAACAATATTATACCCGATTTCATCTAATATTGATATCATTCCTTCAAGAGTTTTTCCTTTCTCATGACTTAATAGTCCTCGAACATTCTCTCCTATACAAATTGGTGGGTTGACCTCTTTGACAACTCTTGCAAATTCATAAAATAAAGTTCCTCTAGCATCATTTAACCCTAACTTTTTACCAGCATAACTAAATGCTTGACAAGGGAATCCACCTGTTACAACATCTACAGAATCTCGATATTTAGAAAAATTAAATTCTTTTATATCACCTTCTAAAACATTCCAATGTGGTCGATTGATTCTTAAAGTTTGGCAAGCCCATTTGTCTATTTCATTTAAAGCGACGCATTTTAAACCTGATTTTTCCATTCCTACAGCTAGTCCTCCTGCTCCAGCAAATAATTCAAGTACAGAATAGTCTCGGAGCGGTTCAATAAAATTAGAAACCGTATCTTCAATTTCTTTATTGAATAAATTACCTAATAAAACCTGAACGTCATTTTTCCGATAGACACGGTAATTTGACACAGGTTCTCTAACAGCATTTAATATACCTTCATTATCCCAGCGTCTAAGCGTTTCTTTACTTTTTCCAATAATCTCTGCTGCTTCAGCTAGTGATAAAAAATCTTTCATAACCAAGTTGTTAAACCTTATACAAGGGTTACAAATTTAAGAGGAAAATTGGAACTGACAAATTAAATATTAAAAAAGAATGAACCTTTAACAATGACCATTGTTACTACAAATTTTGAACTTGAATTTTGAACAATCCTTTAATCAAGAGATTATTATCTTTTTATTTCGTATTAACTCTACAAAATGTCTTTTCTGTAGTAATGATAAGAACCCCTTTTCGGCTTCATTTAGAATAAATACACACTTTTAAACCTTAGAAGTTAGCGATTTAATAAACACATAACCAAAGCCTAAAAACAGCATAAGGTGAAAAGGGAAAAGCCCGAAATCACCACCTTGATCACCTACAATAAAAGCACTATACATTCCAAAAGCAAAGTAAGCCATAAGGAGTCCTTCGAAAATAACATGTGCCGATACTGTCTTTTTTACATACTTGTTCGTTTTCCAACTGTCTTTTAAGGTGCTGATATTAAATTTTGGTGTGCGTATAAACTCACTCTTTTTACCTAAGTGACCTTCTAAAACTGCAATAGAATTGTGCAATGAAAAGCCCATGGCTATTGAGAAAAAAACAAAGAACATGCCTATGTATCCTATAAAGTTTTTTATACCGCCACCATAAATGTTCTTATACATGATCCAATAACAAACAAAAAATATCACGGTGCTTAACACAAAAAAGCTCATCACATAAAAGTAGGCTTTTAAATGAGCGTATTCATTTTTTATATATAACATAGGAATACTAAGAACAGCTACTATTAAGATGTTTAAAAACATGGTGCTATTAAGTAAATGCAATAGTCCGTGTACTTTTGTTTTAGCTGAGATATTTTGATTTTTTAAAACCTTCCACATCATTTTTCTAAAGTTTTCTGCTCCTCCTTTGTTCCATCTAAATTGTTGCGAACGTGCTGCACTTATAACCACAGGAAGTTCGGCAGGTGTTTCTACATCTTCTAGGTATTTGAATTTCCAGTTTTTAAGTTGGGCGCGGTAGCTTAAATCAAGGTCTTCGGTTAGCGTATCGCCTTCCCAATTGCCTGCGTCAATAATACATTCTTTACGCCATACCCCAGCAGTTCCATTAAAATTGATGAAATGTCCTTTACTGTTTCTTCCTACCTGCTCTAATGTGAAATGTGCATCTAAAGCAAAGGCTTGAATTTTTGTAAGGATAGAATAGTTTCGGTTAATATGTCCCCAACGGGTTTGTACAACACCTATGTTCTCATCTTTAAAATAAAGAATAGTGCGCTTTAACCAGTCTTTTTTAGGAAGGAAATCGGAATCGAAAATGGCAATAAATTCGCCTTTGGCAACTTCTAAACCTTCTTTAAGTGCACCAGCTTTAAAACCACTACGATCGGTTCTGGTGATATGTTTAATATCTAATCCAGTCGTTTTTAAGCGTTCTATTTGTTGGTATGTGGTTTCGACAGTTTCGTCGGTGGAATCATCTAAAACCTGTATCTCTAATTTGTTTTTAGGATAATCCATTTCTGCAATGTTATCCAGTAACCGTTCCATAACATACATTTCGTTATAAACAGGTAGTTGTATCGTTACATATGGAATTTCATCTGGATTTGTAAAATCAAATTTTGAACAGTTATCACCCTTTTTTTGAGCACTTATGTAATTAAAAAGTAGATTTAATTGTGCTAATGCATATAAGAATATAAGCAAAAGTGCAATGGTGTATATTACTATAATAATAGTTTGAGGAATCATTTTTTAATACTGTATTTAAAAATCCAACCTAAAATTTTTATACCTGCAAATATAGCACCTTTTATGGTACCTGAAACTTTTGAAACACCTATTCTGTTTCTATAGTTAACGGGGATTTCGGTGTATGTAAATTTTTGTTTTAATGCTTTTAATTGCATTTCTACAGTCCAGCCATAGGTTTTGTCTTCCATATTAAGGGCTAATAATTTATCATATTTAATGGCTCTAAAAGGACCTAAGTCTGTAAATTTTGCACGAAAAAACAATGTCATTAAGGTGGTTGCCAACCAGTTTCCAAAAATTTGAGGTACCGTCATGGCACCTTGTTCTCTAAGTCGCTTTACACGAGTGCCAATTACAAAATCTACATGATCATTTATAATGGGATGGACTATTTTGGTTAGTTCTTCTGGGTAATCGCTATAATCGCCATCTAGAAACACAATAATGTCTGGTTTGTTTTCTTGACTTGCAATATAATCCATTCCTTTTAAACAAGCATAACCATATCCTTTATTCGTTTCTGTTAAAACGGTAGCACCTGCTTTTTTTGCATTTATTTCAGTAGCATCAGTTGAGTTGTTACTTACTACGATAACTTCATCAACATGAGCGGGAATATCATTAATAACGTGGGTAATTGATTCTGCTTCGTTATAAGCAGGTATAATAACTTTTATATGAGTCATTTAAGATCAGATAGTTTATTTTCTTTCCAAAAGGACTTGTAATCTGTCCATTCTTTAATTTTTTTGCCAGCTTTATATTTTCTTGCTGAAACCAATTTTTCGTTTTTATACATTAAACAATAGCCGTTTTTCAGATTGTCTTTTAACTGACATTTATGATTAATTTTTTCCTTATCGTCATAAAACAACCACCAATTATTTTTTTTACCTCTAATAAAATGACCTTCTGATTCTTTCTGACCATTTTCGATGTAAAAATACCAATATTTTATAGGTTTGTCTTCGTGAAAATGACCTTCTTTCTCAATACGACCGTTTGGATGATAGAATGTCCAGTATTTTACTTTTTGATTGTTATTTATCCAGCCTTCAGATTTTATGTTGCCATTGTTGTAATATGTTTTTTTATATGATTTTTGGGCAGAAACTGATAAAGTGAAAAAGATAATCACAAACAAAGCAAAAAAAGGACAATTTTTTGAAAAGCCATTTAAAAAAAATGCTTCGACAAGCTCTGGATGACGATATTGTTTTAATTTTTCTTTTCGCTTCAATTTTATTAATTTAAAAATAACTATTCTTTATTTATTTAAGTAAATAATGTAATGTCTGTTCGAGGCTATCTATATGGCATATAATTTTTAGGCAGCTCAATTAAATCTTTACCATTTTATTAATTAATACTTTTTGTTTTTGCTGAGACCATCCTTTAATTCTAATTATTTCTGTTAAATTTAGTAAGCCAGAAATGCCACTTAAGTTCAATTGGTCGTCTTGAGTATGCATAACTATCTTTTCTATAGCTAGATTTATGTCGATTAATTTTTCTTTCTAAATTATTTGTTATTCTGTGTAATAGAGTCTACTTAAGCGCAGCAGGGTATATACGTAATAAAACTTCAAATAGCTCATGCTTCACTTAGTACAGACTCGGTAGATGACTATTTCTTATTAACCAGATCCATTAGATTGACATCGTTACCAAGTAAAATTTCGGTTGGGTTAATACGACCTTCCATAGAACCGTTCTCTAATTTTAAAACACCTCTTGGGCAAACCGCAGAACAAACACCACAGCCCACACAACTTGATCGTACAATATTTTCACCCTTTTGGGCGTATGCTCTCACATCGATCCCCATTTCGCAATGTGTAGAACAGTTTCCGCAGGAAATACATTGTCCGCCATTGGTTGTGATTCTAAATTTAGAGAACATACGTTGTTGAAATCCTAATATAGCGGCCATTGGACATCCAAATCGACACCAAGATCTGTTTCCTAAAATAGGATAAAATCCAGTCCCAATAACTCCTGAGAATATAGAGCCAATATAAAAACCATAGGCAGATCTAAGAGAACCAGCCTTTATAAGGAAAACTTCATCAGTACTTCCTGTAAAGTGCATGGCTAATAAAGCTGCGATAACCACAAAATAACCAATGGCACCATATTTTGCATCTTTACCTAATTCATTGCGTTTAAAATACATGATTATAACAAAGACAAGTGTTAAAAAGGCGATTACTAAACCAATAAACAAACCTTTAGTTAACCAGAAATTGTTGCTATCGTAACCTAAATAAGTGTATACCATAGCCGTTGTCATAATCACAGAAAACACTAAAACAGTATGTATCAACCAACGTTCTAGTTTCCATGCCGACATTTTTTTAGATGATAATTGTCTAAATGAATCTCCTGCAGTTTCTGCTAATCCGCCACAACCACAAACCCAAGAACAGTACCAACGTTTTCCATATTTATACGTTAAAATAGGAGTAATGACGAATATGGAGATAATTCCAAAAACGATCAATGCTAAACCAATATTTCCATTAGAGAGGAACCCTTTTACAGACCATTCATCAAAAATATAATAATTTAATGGCCACACGCTTTTTAGATCGTAGTAAGGCAATCCTGAATTCATTCTATACATAAATTCTGGAATTAAGAACGCAAAGGCTAATTGAAAAAACATAACAGAACCAGTACGAATTTGTTCGTAACGGTTATGGCGATATTTCTTTATGAATTTATAACCAAAGGCTAAAATAGCTATGGTATATAGGGTACCATATACAAACCATTGGCTAGCATTTCTACCGCTTAGCAATTGACTTAATGGATCGAAAACAGAAATCAATCCTGTATTAGCGGCTCCATCTTTTCCCAAACCTAGAAATTGAGGGTAGAAATAAAGCACAATATAAAAGGACGTTAAGATAACACCTGTGATCCAACCTAAAACACCACGCGATGAGATTGATCCAAACCAAATACCATCGTTTTTAATACCTTTACTTTTTCCTGAGTACAAGGCATGTGTATACAGCACAATACCTACAGAAATTAATCCTAAAGCTACGGTTAATGTAATGGCTTTATTGGGTAATTGGATATTTAAAAATGCCAAGACCAATATAAAAAGTCCTAAAACCCCCAAGCCAGTGGCAACCTTTTGCTTTGTTGAGATCCCATTAGGATCTGCTAAAGACATACTTTGATTTAATTTATTACTCATGGTTAATTTTTTTATTTAAACTGTCTATTTTTTAAGATAAGACAGGTCTTTTTATACTGTTTCTAGTTGTTTATTATATGCAAAAAGGATGTCTTTTTCGAAATGTTTAAAGAATTCTGGATCGAAATTAGCTTCAGGTAGATGATTCATCACATGATCCACATCGCGTCCTTCAGTTAACCAACGATCAAAGACTTCATGTCTCATGCGTATTCCGAAGGTGTTAATCCCTAAGAATTTATTGTTTGTTGTATCATAACATACCGTTATACATTTAGTGTCATCTTCATGCTTCCAATGGAAGTGCCCCTCATTGTCTCTAGGTTTAGCAAATACCCAACCATAGGTTTGATATTCAATATCCATAAATTTGGCTGAGTTAAACCAGTGCCCTGGTTTATATTGAATGCGGTTGCCACAGATGGTTTGCGCTACGGTTTCTCCCATCATACGTCCTGTATACCAAACGGCTTCAATAGGTCTGCGCTGATCAATACCTTCATGTTGTTCGGCACAATCACCAATCGCATATACGTTTGGAACATTGGTTTCTAAAAAAGGATTCACTTTTACACCACGACCAATCTCTATTCCAGACTCTTTTATAAAATCAACATTGGGCGATACACCCGCAGTAAGCCCAACAACATTGCATTCGATTTCTTCTCCAGTTTCGGGAATAACAACCGATTTTACTTTCCCATTTGCATCCGCTTTTATTTCTTTTAAATTAACGCCTAATCGTAAGTCTATACCATGCCTTAAGATCTCCCTATTAATCATGGCAGATTCTCCTTCGGGTAAAACACCATTCCAGAAACTAGTTTCACGAACTAAAAACGTAACAGGAATATGACGAGAATGTAACATTTCGGCAAGCTCAATACCAATTAATCCACCACCAACTATGACAGCTCTTTTACAAACCTTATTATTAGGAGCATATTTTTCAAGATTTTCTAAATCTTGTTTGTGATACATGCCCATAACACCATCTAAATCTTGACCTGGCCATCCAAATTTATTGGGCTTACTTCCTGTTGCAATAATGAGTTTGTCATATTGTAAAGAATCACCTTCTGCAAAGTGCAGTGTTTTGCTTTTAGTTTCAATATGTTTAACATACCCTTTTTTAAGGTCAATCCTATTCTTTTCCCAAAACCATTTTTCGTAAGGTTGGGTATGCTCAAATGTCATATGTCCCATATATACATACATAAGTGCTGTACGCGAAAAGAAATAATCTGTTTCTGCCGATACAATAGTAATTTGGTTGTCTGATAATTTACGGATATGTCTCGCGGCAGTAACGCCCGAAATTCCATTTCCTATAATAACAATGTGTTTCATGTTTTGCTAGTTATGATGTATTAGGTCGTAGCTAAAGATAATAACTTATCTTAGACTTGTTAATTTAGAATTGTTTTAAATTGAATTCTGAATGTAAGGATCAGAATTTTTACAAGACGCAAAAAAAAACTTTTTTAAGAGTGTAAGTTAGCTAACATTTTGTTCGACTTAGGTGTAGTTACTTTGCAATCAATAAAACAAAAACAATGAAGAAATATATAATAGTTATAATAACCTTGTTCGCTTTTAAAAGCTTTTCTCAAGATGTGAATTTGTTTTTTAATAAGGCGGATGCCTTTTTTAAAGCGAATGTTGCAGGTGGAAAAGTGGCGTATTCAAAAATTAATTCTAATAAAGGAGCTCTTAATGATGTTTTAAAATTAGCAGAAACCATTTCAGTTTCAAAAGATGATGCTAAGAATTATCAAGCATTTTGGATTAATGCTTATAACCTGTCAGTAATAAAAGGTATTATAGATCACTATCCGACAAAATCTCCTTTAGATCATGCTGGTTTTTTTGATAAAACAACGCATAGTTTAGGAGGCAAAAAAATCACGTTAAATGCTATTGAGCATGAACTATTAAGAGCCCAATTTAATGATGCCCGTTTTCATTTCGTATTGGTATGTGGTGCTTTGGGATGTCCGCCTTTAATCAATAAAGCTTACTTACCAAGCACATTAAATTCTCAGATGGATACGCAAACAAAAAAAGCATTAAATGGTAGCTTTTTAAAGGTGAATACTAAAAAGAAGCGTGTACAAGCATCACAAATAATGACGTGGTATAAAGAAGATTTTATTATGAAAGGTAAAACGGAAATAGACTTTATTAATAAATATAGGACAGAAAAAATACCTGATAATTTCAAACTAAGTTACTTTCCTTATGACTGGAATTTAAATAAGCAATAAAACTACTAATAAATCAAAGATAAAATAAAATGAAAAAAATAATAACACTATTCGTTATAACTGTGATATCGTTTTCTGGTTTTTCACAAGAAGAAGATGAAAATCAAGGAAAAAGTAATATTCAAACGTATACCCCTTCAAAGTTATTGAAGAAAGGGCAATGGGATATTAAATGGTTTAATAATTTATATACGGAAACAAAAGCTGCTAACGGTAGTGGTGATGTAACTAAAAATCTAGATAGACAAACTTTCTTTACTTCTACTTTAGATATTTTTACAGGAGTATCAGAAAACAGTAAATTTAATATTGGGCTTTTGTTAGAGTTTCGTTCTAATGTAATTGGAGATAGAGCCGCTCTAGATGTATTTTCTTTTGATGGAGAAAGAGGTACAGCACGTTCGGGATTAACATCATTTGCTCCTGCAATAAAATTTAATCCATTTAAGAATGTATCAAATTTTACTATTCAAACAGCAATTCATATACCTTTAGTTAATAACGAAACAGAAGACGGTGTATTTTTTGACCAAAAAAGTTATATTTTTCAAAACCGTTTTTTCTACGACTATACATTCCCAAGTGGAGATTGGCAACTCTTCACAGAGTTAAACTCGGAGTTTAGTTTTGGTAAAGAAGATAGTTACACCCCAGATTTTTTAACATCTGTAGAAGGTGGTTTTGCAAATAACAGTTTACGTTTAACGCCAGGAGTGTTTTTAAGTTATTTTCCAAGTCAGAAGTTCACTATTCTAGGATTAGTGCAACATTCTCAATTGATAGATTTGGGTAATGATTTTTCACAAGATTTTACTGCTGTTGGAGGCGGTGCCAAATATCAATTAAGCAAAGTATTAAATATAGAGACTCTATATACCAATTTTGTAAGAGGTACAGATACAGGGCTTGGGCAAACATTTAACATTGGTTTAAGAGCTCTGTTTTAATGATTAAAGTAAATTAGGAGTTTAATTATTATTTTGCTTATGAAAAGATTCAAACTCCTAATTATATTATTTGGCCTTTCTATTCAATCTTGTAATACGCAGGCTGAAAAAGTTAATGGTGTTAGTTTTGTAGCTTCTCGTGAAGCAATTAACGACAATCATGTTAGTCCAGTTGTTAGTGTAAATGCAAATTATGCAGCAATTATGCCTTTTGGGTTTATTAGAGATTTAACACAACCAGAAGTTGCATTCAATACAAGAAAGCAATGGCATGGTGAGACTAGAGCAGGCGCAAAACAGTATATTCAAGAACTTCGTAAAAAGAAGATTAAAATCATGCTAAAACCTCAAATTTGGGTTTGGCGTGGTAAATTTACGGGGTATATAGAGATGAAAAGCGAAGCCGATTGGAAGACCTTAGAGGTATCGTATTCAAAATTTATTTTAGAATATGCAGAACTGGCTAGAGATGTAAATGCTGATATTTTTTGTATTGGAACCGAATTAGAAAAGTTTATTGATAACAGACCTGATTATTGGTTTAAACTAATAGATGAGATAAAACAGATTTATAAGGGGAAATTAACTTATGCTGCCAATTGGGATGAATTTAAACGAACCCCTTTTTGGAGTTTATTAGATTTTATTGGAGTGGATGCTTATTTTCCTGTGAGTCCTAGTAAAACACCAACAGTTGAAGAATGTTTAACAGGTTGGACGGAACATAAAAAAGTGATTAATGCGATATCTGAAAAACATAAAAAACCTATTCTGTTTACAGAGTTTGGATATAGAAGTGTTGACTATTCAGGAAAGGAACCTTGGAAAAGTGATAGGAGTATGGTACAAGTTAATCTAGAAGCACAAACGAATACTACAAAAGCACTATTTGAGACGTTTTGGAAAGAAGATTGGTTTGCTGGTGGATTTGTTTGGAAATGGTTTCACAACCATAATAAATCTGGAGGTGAAAATAATTCACAATTTACACCACAAAATAAACCTGTAGAAGATTTAATAAGAGCACAGTATAACTTGAAATGAATAAAATAAAATACATATCTATTCTTTTAGTATTATTAATTTCTTGTTCAGAAGATAACGATGATGTATTGCAAACGCTACAAACCTATACGCAAGGAGAAAAAATTGAAATGGGAGCTGTTATTGCTTGTACGGCAAGTGATAAAGATTCTGGAGCTATATTAACTTTTTATTATCCTGAAGAAGGCGCTTCAGATGTTAGATATTATGAAACAGATAATGTAGAAGTTAAAAATGATGATTTTTCTAATTATACCAGAGTTTTACTAAATAGTGAACCTGTTTTTAATGGTTATTTAGGGCGGTTTACTCAAAACGCTTCCAATGAGAAATGGATTATTGTTACGTTTAAATTAGATGGTGAGATAAAAATTTCTAACCCCATTCGGTCTAAACAAATTACAAAACCAACAGTTTGGAATGATGAGGTTATAATAGATCAATCGCAATCTGGAATGCCAATTTTTACATGGCAAAATAATGCTTTTGGAGATAATGCTATTTATTTCCAGGTGGTTTCAGATGAGCAAGGCAATCTGCTTTCAGGAACGTATACTTACGAAAATCAATTTCAATATTATAATACATCAAATGTCGTTTTAAATATAACTACAGAAACAGCACCAGTACTTTCTATTGGGGAACCCTATAATTTTACATTAATGGATGTTAGTGAAGATAATTGGGTGAATTTAGTTATTCTCAACAAAAATTTTATAGCACAGTGAAAAAGCTACTATTAATAGCTTCGATGTGTTTTTTGGAGTTTTCGTATGCGCAAAGCCATATAATATCTCAAATTAATATAGAAGGTAATAAAAGAACTAAAACGTCATTCTTAAAAAGATTAGCTTTTGTTAAAGAAGGAACTGTTATAGATTCTACTAAGATAGCTTCAGATATAAGGCGCTTAAAATTGTTACCATCAGTTGCAAATGCCAACTATAAGATTGAATTTATAGATAAAGGAACAAGTCGCTTAACTTATATTATTGAAGAGAATTTTGCTATTATACCTGGTTTAAATATAGCAACAGATAATAACGGGGAGTTTGCTTTTAGAACGTCAATATTCGATTTTAATTTTTTAGGCAGAAATCAAATTATTGGCGGTTTCTATAGTAGGGATGTGTTTGATTCGTATGGTGCTTTTTGGGAGGCTCCAAACTTATTTACACGTAAATTAGGAATAGGTGTAAATTATCAAAACTTAATATCTCAAGAACCTGTTTTTTTTGAAAACGGAGATGATATAGATTATAGATTTGCTAATAAAGCATTTGAAATTAAACTTCAGTATGAACCAAATTTTCATAATCGTTTGGAATTAGGTTTAAGTATAGGTTCGGAAGATTATGAGTTTTTACAAAGCAATACCAATTTACCAACAGGAGTTCCTGCGAAACTTAAGGCAACTAAAATAGCTGTTATTGGTGAATATGAATATAACAATATTGATATACACTACCAATATCAAAATGGGTTTAGAAGTATTCTAACATATAGATTAGTAACAGGTTCTAGCGGAGAAAACGATCTTTTAAAAAACTTTTTTATCGGTCGAAATGATTTTGAATATTTTAAAAGAATAGGAGATAAAGGAAATTGGGCAAATAGATTGCGCTTAGCTTATGCGTCTAATGATGATAGTCCTTTTGCGCCTTTTGCGGTAGATAATCAATTAAACATTAGAGGTGTTGGTAATACAATCGATAGAGGAACTGCATCCATTGTTATCAATACGGAGTATAGACATACATTATATGAAAGAGGCTGGTTTGTATTGCAAAGTAATGCTTTTATTGATGCAGGATCTTGGCGAAACCCTGGGGGGTATTTAGGCGAATTATTTGATGGAAGTACTGTTAAATTTTATCCAGGTCTGGGTATTAGATTTATTCATAAAAGAATTTTTAATGCAGTATTTAGGTTAGATTATGGTTATGACGTAGGAAATAATGCAACCAATGGGATTGTTTTTGGTATAGGACAATACTTTTAATTAAAAAAAATTACTTTTGATACATAGTTAATTAAGCACTTAATGTTAAGAAAAACGATTATTTTTTTATTGCTTTCTACTACTTTGTATAGTTATACACAGGAAAAAATTGTCCATGATTTAAAAGTTCAAGGGAATAAAAAATTAAAAGCCTCATTTATAAAAAAAATAGCGACTATAAGAGCGGGGAGTGTTTTGGATTCAGTGGTAATTGAACAAGATATTTTACGCTTAAAACGCTTGCCTTCGGTATCGCATGCCTATTATCAAGTATTTCCTTCTGAAGATAATCAATATAACGTATTTTATAATATTGAAGAAAATTTTACACTCATTCCATCCTTAAGTATTTATACCACAAATGATGACGAATTTGCATATAGAGCAGGATTTCATGAATTCAATTTACTGGGAAGGAACATGATTTTTGGAGGCTTTTACCAGCATGATATTTATAGTTCTTACGCTATAAATTTTAGAGCTCCCTATTTATTTTCAAATAAGCTTGGATTGGCTGTAAACCATCAAGACTTAACAACCCAAGAGCCCGTTTTTTTTGAAGGCGAAACGGCTAATTATAAATATAGAAATAAGTCGTTTGAGGTTTTAGGCTTGTACGAACTTAATTTTAAAAATCGATTAGAACTAGGGTTGAACTATTTTGTAGAAGACTATAAATTTAAAGGAGAAAACGTTAATAATAGACCAGAATTGAATGTACATAAATGGCTGGTAAAAGGGATTTATGAATATAATAACTTAGACTATTTCTATCAATATATATCTGGATTTAGAAGTCAGTTTAATTTTCAATATGTGACATCTACTGATGGTATGTTACCCGATTTTTTTATTGGTTGGAACGATTTCTTTTATTTTAAGCGCCTAGGGGAAAAAGGCAATTGGGCTTCCAGATTAAGAATGGGTTTATCGACTAATGATAAGACACCCTTTGCGCCTTTTTCTGTAGATAATAATTTAAATGTAAGAGGTGTTGGTAACACGATTGATAGAGGTACAGGTGTTGTTGTACTTAATACTGAATACCGCCATACTTTATATGAAAAAGACTGGTTTGTTTTGCAAGGAAACGCTTTTGTAGATAGTGGTACATGGCGAAACCCAGGCGGTGATTTTGACGATTTTGGTAAAATAAAAAATGTTAAGATATATCCAGGTTTAGGACTTCGCTTTATTCATAAAAAAATATATAATGCCACATTCAGAATTGATTATGGTCATGGTATTACTAAAAATGCTACCAAAGGTTTTGTATTTGGTATTGGACAATATTTTTAATCTAAAAGAATTCCCCCTAGACTCTGCCTCGGGCCTGGCTGACAAAGCTACGGTATACCCACAAATTATTGAAGCCTAAATGATATTTGTAAAGTTTTAAAGGCTCAAAAATAATCGTTAAGAGCAGATCATAGGGCAAGCCCAGACCCTTCGTAAGAATAAAGCACAAAACTTCGAAACCCAGGAGCATAGCCTTGGATGCTGTGATGGGGCGACGCGAAGATTTGGGCTTGGTTCTTCTTAAGCGCAGCGCGAGAAGAAATTCCTTCGAAGGGGCGTCTTTTCTTTTGTTACTTTTCTTTGGACGAGCAAAGAAAAGTAAATAAAAAATAGAAACCTTCTTTAAAAGATCTGGGATCCATTAGTTTGCAAATATTATTATAGAAGAACAATTCTCCAATACTAGCGTTATATTTTAATCAATAAAACTTCATGGTATTCTGAATGGATCCAACAAATAATTTTGAATGACATTTATTTTAATAAAAGTAAAGTAACGATTTAAAATTTCTAATATTCAGGTGGATTCTTGTCTACTTACGCAAGATGACGGTTGCCTGACATTTACATTACTCTAATTGTAACACCAAGTCTTCAGAATTTACCATAGTACCAGCTTTCAAAACAATTTGTTTTACAGTAGCATCTTCAATGGCTGTTATAGTCGTTTCCATTTTCATAGCTTCAATAATAAACAGCGGTTGATTTTTTACGACTTTTTCACCCTTTTTTACCAAAATGGTAGAGAGCATACCTTGTAAAGGAGCACCTATTTGTTTCTCATTTGCTTTATCTGCTTTTATATGTTCAACCTTATCTACCTTAATAGATGTGTTTTTAATTTCTACACTACGCCCTTGTCCATTTACCTTAAAATACACGGTAACGATACCATCAAGATTGGGTTCTCCCACAGATTCCAGGGTGATGAGTACTGTTTTTCCTTTATCTAATGACACCATGATTTCTTCACCCACGTCCATACCATAAAAGAAATTCTTAGTAGGCAAATGCATCAGGTTGCCATATTTTAAATGTTTGTTATAGGCATCTGTAAATACTTTTGGATAAAGATTATAAGATAAAAAATCAGTAATATCAGCAGGTCTCCCTAAACCTTTTTCAAATGTTTTGATAAAAGATTTGTAGTCTTCTTCAAGATCTAAAGGAGGTAGATGCGCATTTGGTCTATCTGTATATGGTTTTTGATCTTTTAAAATTAATTTTTGAAGTTTTTTTGGAAAGCCTCCAACGGGTTGTCCTAAATCTCCTTTAAAGAAACTTACAACAGATTGTGGAAACGAAATAGTATCACCACGTTCTAGTACATCTTCAATGGTTAAATTATTACTAACCAGATATTGTGCCATATCTCCAACAACTTTTGAGCTGGGTGTCACTTTTATAATGTCTCCAAAAAGCTGATTTACTTGTCCATACATTTTTGTTATTTCATGAAAACGATCTTCTAAACCTAAAGCCTGTGCTTGTGGTTTTAAATTAGAATATTGCCCTCCAGGAATTTCATGCTTAAATACTTGTCCAGATCCAGCCTTTAAACCAGATTCAAAAGGGTAGTAATACTCCCTAACAGATCCCCAATAGTTTGAATAATCATTTAAAGAGTCTATATTTATAGAAGGTTCTCTTTCATGAAACTTTAGCATTTCTACAATCGAATTGAAGTTTGGTTGCGATGTTAACCCAGATAAACCACCTAAGGCTACATCTACAACATCTACACCCGCTTCTATCGCTTTTAAATAAGTAGCAGATTGAATGGATGAGGTGTCATGTGTATGTAAATGGATAGGAATGTCTATTTCTTGTTTTAGTGCCGAAATAAGTTCGAAAGCTGCATGGGGTTTTAATAAACCAGCCATATCTTTAATACCTAAAATATGCGCACCAGCATTTTCGATATCTTTGGCAAGGTTCGTATAATATTTTAAGTTGTACTTTGTGCTTTTTGTATTTAAAATATCGCCAGTATAGCAGATAGAGCCTTCAGCTAGACCAGCCGTTTTGTTTCTAACATGTTCTATACAAGGTGCTATGGACTGCATCCAGTTAAGCGAATCAAAAATTCTAAAAACATCCACACCATGTTCCCAAGATTGTTCTACAAATTTTTCTATTAAATTATCTGGGTAAGCCTTATAACCAACGCCGTTAGAACCTCTAATAAGCATTTGTAATAAAAGATTAGGCATGGCTTTACGAAGCATTTGTAAACGCTCCCATGGGTTTTCTTGTAAAAAACGCATACAAACATCAAAGGTAGCACCACCCCAAACTTCCATGCTGAATATTTCTGGATGGTTTTTTGCAAAACCTTCGGCAACTTTCATCATGTCGTAAGTACGCATTCGAGTGGCTAATAAACTTTGATGTGCATCACGCATCGTAGTATCTGTAAAATGAACCTTTTTTTCATTTTTCAACCATTCAGAAAATTTTTCTGGACCTAGTTTTGTTAATAGGTCTTTCGTGCCTTCGGTATAATGGGGTGTTATATCAAATTTTGGAACTTTAGGCTTTACAAAGGTTTTTAAGGGGTCTAATTTTTTTACATCATCATTTCCATTTACGATGGTATCTCCAAGATAAGTGATTAGCTTTGTCGCCCTATTTCTAGACACCTTAAAATTAAATAAATTGGGGTTAGACTTAATAAAGTTTACCGTTACTTTTCCTTTTTTAAAAGTGTCATGTTTTAGAATATTACTTAAAAAAGGGATGTTGGTTTTTACCCCACGAATTCTAAATTCGGCCAAAGCGCGGCTTACTTTTCTACTAGCGCCATCTAAAGTTCTACTATTTGCAGTAACTTTTACTAACATAGAATCGAAAAAAGGAGAAATGCTAACCCCCTGGTATATACTTCCAGCATCCAAACGAATACCAAATCCAGAAGCACTTCTGTATGCCGAAATAGTGCCGTAATCTGGCTTGAAATTGTTTTGAGGGTCTTCGGTAGTTATTCTACATTGCAAGGCATAGCCCGTTATTTTTATAGCATCTTGGTTTGCTATTTTTATTTGTTGATCAGATAACTTATAGTCGCCAGCTATAAATAATTGAGTTTTAACTAAATCGATATTTGTAATGACCTCGGTTACGGTATGTTCAACCTGAATTCTTGGATTAACTTCAATAAAATAAATAGAATCATCCTCATCTACCAAAAACTCTACAGTACCAATGTTATTATAATCTACGGCTTTACAAATTTTAATAGCATACTCATATAAAGCTGTTTTTGTTTCTTCTTTTAAACCATAAGAAGGCGCAAACTCTATTACTTTTTGATAGCGACGTTGTACAGAACAATCCCTTTCATATAAATGTACTGTGTTACCATAATTGTCTGCAACAATTTGAATTTCAATATGTTTTGGGTTTTCGACAAATTTTTCTAAAAAAACGGTATCATCTCCAAAAGCATTAAGTGCTTCTCGTTTGCTTTCATTGAAAGCACTTTTTAATTCTTCTTCTTTTCTTATAACGCGCATACCTCTACCACCACCACCAGAAGCTGCTTTTAGCATGACAGGGTACCCGATTTTTTTAGCTTCACTTAATGCAATTTTTATGTTACTTAAGGAATTAGTATTGCTTTTTATAATAGGAATATTGTTATCGACGGCGACTTTTTTAGCTGTAATTTTATCGCCCAAAGATTTTAAAACAGAGATTTTTGGTCCAATGAAAATAATGTTATTAGCTTTACATGCTTGTGCGAAGTCTGCATTTTCAGAAAGAAAACCATAACCAGGGTGAATGGCGTCTGCACCACTTTCTAATGCGATTTTTATAATAGCATTTATGTTTAAATATGGTTTTAATGGTTCATTATCTTCTCCTATTTGATAGGCTTCATCAGATTTTTGCTTGTGAAGAGAATATCTATCTTCGAATGTATAAATACCAACAGTTTTTACGTTAATTTCTGCACATGCTCTAAAGATTCTTATAGCAATTTCACCACGATTGGCAACCAATACTTTTTCTATTTTCATTTATTAAAGAATTACAGTTATAAGAGGTCATAAAACTAATAAATTATTGTGAGTAAATGATTATGTTTTTGTGATGTTGTTAATTGAAATGTGTTTTTGTTGTTAATTGTGTAATTTTTTTGTTTTGAACTTAAAAAATCCAAAACAAAAAAATGATTAGAGCTTAGAAACTGTTTAAATTTTATCCTTTAGCCTATTTTGCCTTGACTGAGAACGTAATTCACCCAAACTAATTCCAAAAACAAAACTTAAACAATTTCTTAGATGTTGTTTGGACAATGTGAAATATGGATAAGAATTTTTAAGTGATATATTTTATATGCTTTTAAAAAAAATTACTTTTGCCTAAAAAATTACTTAATGAGACTATTTGCAATAGGAGACATCCACGGCGGTTTAAAAGCATTAATTCAAGTATTAAATAAAATTGAAATTAAAGATGAAGATAGTCTTGTTTTTATGGGAGATTATGTGGATGGTTGGAGTGAATCGGCTCAAGTAATTCAGTTTTTAATAGAGTTATCTCAAAAAATAAATTGTGTTTTTATAAAAGGAAACCATGATGTTTGGTGTGAAGGTTGGTTAAAATCTGACGACGTGAATCCTGTTTGGTACATGCATGGAGGTAAAGAGACTATTGAAAGTTATGCTTCTTTTTCAAAAGATGAAAAAAAGACTCATTTAGAGTTTTTTGAAAATATGCCATTGTACCATATTGATAATGAAAATCGCTTATTTATTCATGCAGGTTTTACATCTATGCATGGAGTTAAAAAAGAAGTTTTTAAAGAAACGTTTTATTTTGACAGAACACTTTGGGAGATGGCTTTAACAAAGGATCGTAATATAAACGAAGACTCTGTTTTATATCCTAACCGTTTAAAACATTATAAAGAAATTTATATTGGACATACGCCAACAACTAACTTTAATTCAGATATTCCCATGCATGCTGCTAACGTTTGGAATATTGATACGGGAGCTGCTTTTAAAGGAAAGTTGTCTGCTATGGATTTAGACTCAAAAGAAGTTTTTCAAAGTGATAATTTACCTGCTTTATATCCTAATGAAAAGGGAAGAAATAAAGATTAATCTTATTTAACGTGATTTAGCTTTCAACTTCTAAAAATTTTTGACACGAATTCCGTTTTATAATGTTAATTATTTTATGCTTTGGTATTTTACGAAGCAGACTTTTTAGTCTGTGAAAGTGAACCTATGGACTTAGAATCTATAGGAGTGGTTTACCCGTCTTTCGTTATTTAATAAATATATTTTTTATAATAACGATTTAACTCGTTGGCATCGGCACCCATCCATTTTTTTAGGTGAATTCTCCAATAATAATATTGTAATTTCCATACGCCATTGGTATAGTAGCATCTCGCTGAGGTTGTTAGCCATTTTTGAATCACAACAAATTGTTTGCGATCATATAATCTTGCAATTAAATCGTTGTCTTCATAAATAGTGAAATCTTCATTAAAACGACCAATGTTATTAAAAAGGGAGGTTGTTATAAACTGACTTTGATCACCACCTCGACAGGCTTGCCAAGATAAACGAGTTAGTTGCCCAGCTAGTTTTAGCCATAAATGATTACTATTAAATTTCATTCTAAAACATCCAGCTTCATGGCCTTTTTTGACCTCGGTTATAATAAGGGTGTCAAAATTTTTAGGAGGAAATGAATCGGCATGTAAAAAATAAAGAATATTTCCAGTGGCGTATTTTGCGCCTAGATTCATTTGTTTGGCTCGTCCTTTTGGTGAACTGAAAAAACTTATAGATTTGTATTTTGAAACGATATCTAGCGATCCATCTGTACTACCACCATCTACAATAATTATTTCTGCGATGTTTTCTTTTGAAGAGTTTTCTAAAAGGTGTGTAAGCAGATTATCAATATGATCCGCTTCATTTAACATGGGTATAATGATTGAGATTCTATTCATTTAAATTCCAGTTATAGTCTTTAAAATTCTTTTTTGCTTTATCGGAAATGGTGATTTCTGAGTACTGATTTAGAAAATTAATTAATGTTCCTGCTTGTTTAAAATCTTTAGCAAACCATTGGAATATTTTTGACAGCTTAATATGGTCTTTAGAAATATCATTTCTTTCAGAATCACTTAAAAAATCTTTAGTTGCATTGGTTAGTTGTTCATCTATGTTTGACGGAATAAAAGCTTCGTTTTGTAATTTAGGACAAGAAAAGGACGCACATACAATAGCAAAATGGATGCGAGGTTCGTTCATTTTACGTAAAATTTGATGTTCAATCTCATTTAAATTATACCATTTTTCGCCAAGCTTCCAGAAACGTTGCTCCCAGGGTTTATTAATATCCTTAATGCTATTAATAGGGTAATAACGTAGAATTAAATCGATAGTCATCGCATTGTAAGCATTAATCCAATAAGCAAGCTTTTCTTCCTTTGTCCAGGAATTTTGAGGCATATGTTCTCCCAAGTAATTAATGTAATGTGTTAATGCCTTCCTATTGGATTTAAATGCTTTATAATTAACGTTGCCTTTATTCGATACATACTTTTGTAGTAATGTATCCCACGAAGTATGGTTAAAAGTATTTGCAGGCTTTGTTTCTCTTGTTTTTATAATGGCATCGTTGTTTATAGAAATTACAGTGTCCACTTTATGATGGGTAGTTTTATCGATTTTTGCTTCAACCTGATCCTTTTTGTTTAAGGGACTTGCTGTAGTGCTTTTTGCACCGGAGCAAGACAATAAAGTAATTATGGTTAATATCGTTATGGTATATTTCATATGAAGCCTTTTAAATGCTTAACAAGTAGATTTTTAGGACTGTATTACAATACAGATTTGGGTTGAAATTAATGTAGCTTGTTAAAAGTTGGTAATACTTTTGACGGAATTTAATAAATATTCTTACTTCAAACAATAAATTTAAGCGTAAAAGGCTTATGCTTTACAGCATTTTTAAATACGAAAAATGTTTAATAAATCTGTTAGTCGCAGATAATTAGAAAAATAAAATCAGGAGATAGTAAGCCTGTTAAAAATATTATAAAAAAAGCCAAAGCTCATTCTTACTTATGATGAGAGTCTCGAAATTTGAGATATTGCTTTGGCTTTTAAGGAGAGTGGGTTCGGTAGTGTAATCTACTGAGTTGTCTTATTATTATAGCAGAAAAGATGGCAATAAAACTTGTGTAAAGCATAAAAGCTATAAAACCACCGTTATTATTACAATTATAACGGTGGTTTTTAAATAATTTTAATTTGCTAAATCAATAGAAAAGTTGTCGATTCTAACATCTGAACCGTTTTCTACTGAATTAACAGCGTATAAAGCAACTTGATCTGTTGTTGGTGCAAATTCCAGTTCTACAATTTGACCTCCGCCGTGTGAAGAGTCTATTGAATTTGTATGGATGGTTTGCTGTCCTATAAATTGTGCTATTGTATTTAAGTTTGTAACTGTTGAAGGGTTTGTTGCATTGGGGTGTAAAACTCTAAAATCTAACTCACCAATTGTTCCGCTATTAGTTATTGAGTAATAAAACCTTAATCTATATGTAGCCCCTGGAGTTACGGCGTCTAATAGTTGGTATGCTGTTCTTTGCTCTCCGGGAACATTAGTTAGTTTTATAGAACCTCCTCCTTGATTTCCGGGGTCGTCATTAGAATCTGTTGAAGAACCTGCTTGTTTAGGGAAGTTAGGGTTGTACCATTCTACACACGAGCATGTGTAACTGGCACCATTGTAAGGGGCTTCTTTTATTGAAAAAGTTGGGTTTTTAATTTCTGGAATATTAATAGGGCTACTTACTATTTCTATAGAAAAGTTGTCGATTCTAACATCTGAACCGTTTTCTACTGAATTAACAGCGTATAAAGCAACTTGGTCTGTTGTTGGTGTAAATTCCAGTTCTACAATTTGACCTCCGCCGTGTGAAGAGTCTATTGAATTTGTATGCATGGTTTGCTGTCCTATAAATTGTGCTATTGTATTTAAGTTTGTAACTGTTGAAGGGTTTGTTGCATTGGGGTGTAAAACTCTGAAATCTAACTCACCAATTGTTCCGCTATTAGTTATTGAGTAATAAAACCTTAATCTATATGTAGCCCCTGGAGTTACGGCGTCTAATAGTTGGTATGCTGTTCTTTGCTCTCCGGGAACATTAGTTAGTTTTATAGAACCTCCTCCTTGATTTCCGGGGTCGTCATTAGAATCTGTTGAAGAACCTGCTTGTTTAGGGAAGTTAGGGTTGTACCATTCTACACACGAGCATGTGTAACTGGCACCATTGTAAGGGGCTTCTTTTATTGAAAAAGTTGGGTTTTTAATAGTTGGTAAAATAACACCTGTAATTGGGGGATACATTTTAGAAATTCCAATAATGTCATTATTAGATAAACCATCTCTTTGGTAAGGGTAATTAGCACTCCCGTCTTTAGTAGTGATAGTGGGTTCTCCGTTTTTACTAAATGCATAAGGTGGGTACATCATAATACTACCAAAGTCAAATACTTCTGTGTATTCTTTTCCATCTGTACCTCTTTCTATATATGTTCTAAAATTATGCTCATAACCTGAAGTAATGTTGTCGTAATGCACAGTTATGTATTCATCTTGATCCGATCTACTTTGTTCGTGCCATAAACCAAGAGCATGGCCTATTTCATGAATTGTGGTACCTGTTGAGCATCCATAGGCTAAATTAATATATTGTCTACCTCCAACTCTTCCAACAGAAGAAGAGCAACCTGTTCCAATTCTAAAGGTAATATAATCTTGTGTTGTATCAGTTTTTGGGTAAAAACGAATTGATGTGTTTTGTTCCCAGTGATCAATAGCATCATGAACTCTATACTGATTAGGTAAATCACTTTCTATTTCATAATATACAGTATTGTTTCCCCACCGGGCTGTTGTTCTTCCAACGCTTTTTATAGCATTGGTTTTATTAGCATAGTATTCATTGTCTGGAATAATAATCATGTCTCCTCCAAGAATATATTGATTGCCTACTTTTTCAACTTCAATAAGTTGATCAAAGTATTTAACAGTTGTAACTTCTCCTTTAACTCCATAATTTTCAACGAAGTTCTCTTTTAAGTCATTGTTTTCTAAATTTTTTGCAGTTTCATTGTTTGGATTAAAATCTTTTTCACATGCTGTAAAAAGATTAAATAGAATCATTAATGTAAGTGTTTTAATTAGTAAGTGTTTCATTTTTCTAATATTTTTGGATTAATTTTCATACAATTAAATTAAGTGTTTACTCTACATAAATACATGCCTATTTTAACCGTTTTATATTCTAATTTAACCCTTGTGTTTTTGATAAAATAACTAATTGAAACACAGGTGTTTATGTGTGATTCTGAATGTTACTATTTGGTTAAATTTCTGTGTTTTTTCTTGTCTTAAAAGCTAATGTTAAAATAAGTGTGTTGAAAATGAGGTGTTTATAGAAGTTTATCGTCTTTTAGGTTGGTGTGTGATTATAGGGTTTTATCCTTATTTAAAAGTCAGAGCTCACTCGTGTTTATGAAAAAAGTCCCTTAATATTTTAAACTTAACAATATTATCGTGCTAAAGATGGGGGCAAAAGTCAGAAACAAAAGTTATCTGAGAGGGATTAATTAACATATATTAATTTCTTACATACCCCTGATTTGAATGAGTTGAAGACGCATTTTAATGTTAAGTTTTTTATAGTGTGTTATGTAGTTAAGAGATAGCTTTAAAAGAGGAAATGAATTAGGAAAGCTATGGTATAAAGCTAAAATTCAAAAATAGCTATTTATACCTTTTCAGACATTATACTCTTCTTTTTCTGATAAAAACACAAGAGCCGTCAGCAGGCATAGGGTCTTTTATAGCAGCAACTTCAATTGATTCTATATAAATTAACTCATCGGTCTGATAATGTTTTGGGTCTAGAATTCTGTAAGGTTTACGAGCCCGAATTTATATAGTTCCAAAATCAGCATTAGTTGCATTTTTACATAATTGGTAATAGGTATGCTACCACTTAAGCATAAAGCACGAAGCCTGCCATCATTGCGTAGTTCGTCATTCATAGGTTGCTCACAAGTTGAATCGCTCATTACTAAGCGACCATGAGGTTTTAAAACCCAGTACATTTCTGCAATAGCTTGCTTTAAATCATCTGCTTTAATAATATTGAATAAGCAATTTTGTGCTGCAACATCAATACTATTATCTTCCACAAGAAGATTCATAGCATCTCCTTTTTTAAGTTCTACAAAGTCACTTTTAAACCAAGGGTTTTGTTTTTCAGCTTCTTTAAAATTCTCTTGAGATGCTTTTAGCATTTCATCAACCACATCAATACCAATAACATCGCCTTTTTGTCTATTGAAATAAGCGAACTGTAATAATTCCATACCGCCTCCAACACCAACATATAACACTTTGCTACATTTTTAAGTTTCTTTTTATGCTGAGCTGAAGAAGAAAAGGGAAAGGAAAGACAGAGCTCACTCGTTTTTTGAAAAAATCTCAAAATTAAAGGTATTGCTCTGATCTTTTGGGGGTCTTCTATAGTGAAATCCTTCTTATATTAAGGATTCATGTAATTTCTATTTGTTTAATCAGGTAAACTTGATCTCCTTGTTAACATTTCTATGTCTAAAAAAGGTTCTCAGTCATTACTTTTTATATTGTTTTTTTAATAATTTTCAACAAAAATCGAAAATAAAAGTTGTATTAAAAGGATAATAAATTGTCTGAGAGGGATTATCTTGAAGGGTTTGTAATCTGATTCTTTCGCTGTGTTTACAGGGGGTTCGAAAGGTTTTTCTTATAGTGTTTGTTGCAACTAATTGTAAATAAGTCGATAAATAATTGGTGTTCTATTTTAAAGGGAGTTATTCTTACAAAAAAGGGTTTTAATGCTATTTTAAAACAACCCATATAATTTAAATTATATAAAGTTGTTTTTGATATATGATGAAGTATTATGTTTTACAATATTAAATGAACAAATAAGAACTTATTTGTTTTTGATAAAGCATTGTAAAAACATATGATGTATCATTTTAAACATGAGTTCGATATAGGAACAAAATTATTAAGCTGAATTTCAAAAAGTTAAAGCTTAATGTCAGGTTGGGTTGAGCGCAGTGAATAATTCGTAAAATATGGTGAAACTGAATTCCTGTGAATTCGCGAAATTTGTGTCTAAAATTTTTAACACAGATCTCAGAATGACACTTTTTAGGCAGTCTCTTTCTATTTGTTATTAGAAATAATTAACAGCATCCACCTCCATCATAATGGTATGTGGATTCTGATAAATAAATATCGTCTCTATGTAATGCTTTTAATGCGCCTGCTGTTTTATCGCAAATGGCTAAAGGCTGATTTTTAAGTAAAACATGCCCAGCTTTATCATCAAAATAATCTTCATCGCCATAATAAATTGCAGCTTTACCAGTAAATATACAAGGACCATCTTCTGGCATTGGATCTTTAATAGCAGCCACTTCTATAGATTCTATATAGATTAACTCGTCTGTTGGGTAATTTTTTTGGTCGAGTATTCTGTATGGTTTTCTTGCTCTAATCTCGATAGTTCCAAACCCAGCATCGGTTAGCGCTTTTACGTATTCTGCAATAGGTAAGCTACCACTTAAGCATAAAGCACGTAGTCTTTCGTCATTTCGTAACGTGTCATTCATGGGTTGTTCGCATGTTGGATCGCTCATTACTAATTTACCATGAGGTTTTAAAACGCGATACATTTCTGCTATGGCTTTTTTTAAATCTTCAGCTTTAAAAATATTAAACAAACAGTTTTGGGCAGCTACATCAATACTATTATCTTCTACAGGAAGATTCATAGCATCCCCTTTTTTAAGGTCTACAAAGTCACTTTTAAACCAATCGTTTTGAGCCTCAGCTTCAATAAAATTTTTGCGTGACGCATCTAACATTTCATCAACAACATCAATACCTACTACACCGCCTTTCTGACGATTAAAATAAGCAAATTGCAAAAGCTCCATACCGCCACCAACACCAACATATAACATTTTAGGATTGTTGGTTAAATCGCGAGCATGAACAGTGCTTCCACAGCCATAGTTCATTTCTTGCATGATTTTAGGGATTTTTAATCCAGGTAATTCCCAAATAGGATTTGTGGTACAGCATAGCCCAACATCTGGTGTTAAAGCGGCTTCTTTATACACATCGTGAGTGGTTTCTAGATAATTACTCATAGTTTCAGTATTCAGTATTCAGTATTCAGTATTCAGCATTCGGATTAGTCTATGATTGCAAACAGTTTTAAAGCGTTTTTATTAATTCTTTAAATAATGTTATCATATCTGGTTCTGCTTTAGCTGCATTTTCAATGATATCTGCAATATTAACAGGTTCTAAGTTATCTGGGTCGCATTCATCTGTTAAAACAGATACGGCTGCTGCTTTTAATTTTAAATGGTTAGCCACAATAATTTCAGGTACTGTACTCATACCAACAGCGTCCGATCCAATAATTTTTAACATACGATATTCTGCTTTGGTTTCTAATTGTGGTCCCACAACACTAGCGTAAACACCTTTATGTAATTTAATATTATTTGCTTTAGCTATATTTTCAAGTTTTGAATTGATTTCCGCATCATATGGAGCACTCATATCTGTAAAGCGTTCTCCTAATTTTTCAACCCCTTTAAAAGCCAAAGGCGAGCTCCCTTGTAAATTAATGTGATCTTCAATAACCATTAATTCTCCTTTTTTAAAGTTTAAATTAATGGCTCCGGCAGCATTGGAAACTAGTAATGTTTTAATGCCTAACTTTTCCATAATACGAACAGGATATGTAACATCTTGTAATGTATAGCCTTCATATATATGAAAACGCCCCTGCATAACCACCACTTTTTTGCCAGCAAGTTCTCCATAAATTAATTTTCCTTTATGAAACTCTACAGTTGCTGTTGGGAAATTAGGAATATGATTATAACTAACTTCTTTTATAATGTCTATTTCGTTGATGAGTTGCCCTAGTCCTGTGCCTAGAATAATACCAATTTCGGGATTTTCAAAACCTTTGTTTTGTAAATATTCCGTTGTTTCGTTTATATACTTAATCATTTTCTGTTTTTGGAATTAATAATCGAGGATTCAAAGTTTTGTACTTTCAAAAATATATGATTTTATACAAAACACCTTATTTAATTACCAGCTTTTTAGAAATGTTTTTTCTATCAGAAGTGGCAGATAAAATATAAATTCCAGATTTAAGATTTGATACGTCCATATCTTGATTTAATTGTGTTTCTTTTTGATAAACAATGCTTCCTAAAGTATTAAAGATACGTATTTGAGCTAGTTCATTCGTTGGACTTGAAATTCGGATCAAATTATTTGCAGGGTTTGGAGAAATAGATATGTTGCTAAAGGAATTGTCTTCTAAACTTAAGGTGCAATTTTCTGATGTAAATGGTGTATAGGAACCAAAATCCCATAAAACATCATTCGCAAAACAATTAAAATAAACTTTATCAAATTCGAGGATGTTCACAGATACTGGAATACTAACAGTAAAAGAGCTAACACCATTAAATTTTGTTATTAGACCAAATTCTATAATATCATTTGCGGGATAATCTGATACAGATGAATTTCTTATTGTATTATCTGATGCTCCTTTAGAGTCAATTAAATAAGCTCTTACATCTGGGCCAGTGGCTGTACTGAAATTAGATTCTAAATCTAATGTTACTGTATCGTTTGTATTTAAGGTTACTGTAACATCCCCAGATATATTATAAGATGAATTCATTGTATTATTTCCAAAACTATTTGCGGCTCTCTCGCATTGAGAAATACTTGTTTGGTAGGTTATTAAAAGGGTAAGGAAGAGTAAAGATTTTTTCATGGTAAATTATTTTAATAATGAATGTAATTCATTACTAAGTCGCTATCCTTTTAAAATAATTTCACTTTATCTGTTTTTTATTAATTAGTGTCTGTTTCCGACCAGGTACTAATTAAGACTTAGTTGCTTTATTTTTTCTTGTAAAGCTAAATTAGACTTATAAAATTCTGAAGCCAATAAATCTTCAAAGGTGTCAATGTCGTTTAGTGCTTCTAATAAAGTATAAACTATATTTTCTTGATCTAATTCTTTAAGAGTAACCTCCAATAAATGAGATTCACTCCAGGGTTTATCGTCAAATATAGCATGATACATTTTGGTCATCCCTACAAGATAATACCCACCATCTATAGCAGGTCCAAAAACAACCTCGTTGTTTTCTAGAGCTTTTAATCCTTTTTCGATATGTTCTGAACTAATGTCTGGTAAATCAGAGCCTATAAGAACGATACGTTCGTAACCATCTTCAAAACCTTTTAAGAAAGCATTCTTCATACGCTCGCCTAAATTTTCCCCTTCTTGAACCGTTTTGTATTGGTCTTGCCATTTCGTGTCTACAACGGCATCAGAAAAGTAAATGCGTTTATCGGCTTGAAGGTTTTGTGTAGCATCCTCTGTAACTTGTACCAACTCCGAATATACATCAAAAGCCCCCTGATTGCCTATTGTTTTAGCAAGACGTGTTTTTACTTTTCCTAATTTTATGTTTTTTACAAAAACAATAACAAGTTCTTTATTCATATACTTTTATACCTTTTTTTAACCATTGACTCCATTTGAGAGAAAATGTGTGAATACTATCGGTTTCCTTTTCTACAGAATTATAAACGGGTAAATCATTGTTTTTCCACTCAAAGATTCCCCCATATAAATTTTTAACGTTTTTATATCCTGCTTTTTTTAAACTATCACCAATAGATTCCGATCGAATACCAACTGAGCAGTACACTATAATTTCTGAGTTTTTATTCGGGATTTTTTTCTGAATACTATCTATTTTAAATTCGTCATATCCCACATGAATGGCATGCTTTAAGTGACTGGTATGGTACTCTTTAGGTTCTCTGGAGTCTAATAAAAAGACATCCTTATTAAGTGCTTTTAATTCTTGAGGCGTAATATAAGGCACACTTTTATCATTATATTTATTTAATAATTTTTTAATTGATTTTTGAGCCTGAATGTGCGTGCTGCCAAAAAAAAGTAAAAATAGAATAAAGTATTTCATAGCGATTTAGTCTTTCAAATTTAATAAAATTACAACTGAATACCGAATCCTTGCAAGCCACTTTCTACTGCTGGTAGAATTTCAGTATTATCCCAAATTCCAGTGATAATGGTTCTTGCATATTCCTTAGGTAGCAATTCGTTTTGCATTAGTTTACTAGTTAATTTATAATTGTAATTTAAAGTGTGATGTTTGTACTTTAAAACCCCATCATGACCCTCTAAAATAGCATACCATACACTCGAATTACCATCGTTAGCTGGCATACCGATAACACCAGGGTTTATCCAAAGTTTGCCTTCTTTTTTATGACTAAAAGGTAATCCGCAATGTCCAGCAATAATAACATCTTGGTTTTCTACGGAAAAATTAGCTGATTTGATTTCCCATGGCGTAGATTTAAAAATAAACTCGGAAGTATTAAAATATGATCCATGTACCACCATTACTTTTTTACCAGCATAATTAAATGTGATATGATCTGGTAGCGTATTTATAAACTTCAGAGCATTTTTTGAGAGTCTGCTCTGTGCATAAGCATACCATAATTGGGAAAACCCATCACATCTGGAGCCTTTTCTAAAATCACAGCCACAATCTTCAGAACCTTCACGGAGTTGAATTTCTACATTACCCGCAATACTTTTAGCTTTCCAAATTTTAAATAATTGAACTGTTTCTTCGGGTTGTGAGCAATAGCCAACAATATCCCCAGTACAAATACAATTTTCTGGAGTAATGTCTTCATGTTCTGCTACCTGTTTTAAAGCTTCTAAAGCTTGAAGGTTACTATAAACACCGCCGAAAAGCAATACTTTGCCAGATATGTTACCTAAATGCTCTATTTTTTTATCCATTTTGGAAGTATATATAAGGTTATACAAGATAGAATGCCCCAAACATTTACCCAAAGTAAATCGGCATATTTCCCTTCGGTAAGAATTAATGTTTTTGGAAAAATATCAAACACTAAAACAAATCCGAAAATCAAACCGCAAATCACACTCAAATAAAAACTAATTTTGGGGACTTTTACGTTCCAGAACATAAAGACAGGAGTTAAGCCAATAACCATGGTTCCAGAAATGGTTGTCGCCGATAAAATTTCAGCATCTAAAAAAACGGGTAAAGTACCCAAAATAGCAATCGCTGCCATAGAAGCGCGGCCAAAGGATAGGTTTTTACCCATATTCAAATCGATGGCTAATAGTTTTGAAAATGATGAAAATGTGGAGTCTAAAGTTGAAGCTGCTGATGTAATCATAATAAAATTGATGACTAATAAAATGACCACTCCAAAGGCTTTTCCAACTTCAACTGCTGCTTGCCCCTTCATGCCTTGCGTTTGAGCATATATACCAATAATACTGAACAGCATAATACATAAAGGGCCTAAAACACTGGCTAACAAAAAACTTCTTCTGGTAATTTTTGGAGATGCAATAAACGCACGATCTGTTAAAACAGGATCGTGGAATGGATAACTAAAGGATTGAATGATTGCAGCAAAAAATAAATTAAGTCCGAATTCAAAACTCCAGGTTCCTGAGGATATAACATCTTTAGGAGAAAAATCATCAACTGAAAACACATGCCATAAAATCACAACAAGTAATATCGAAAACAATACCATCTGAATGACATCTGTAAATATCGAACTGCTTAATCCGCCTTTAATAGCATAAGCCAAAGTGAGAACTGTAAATACAATAATAGACAGATAATAGGGTTTGGTGCCTGTGTTTCCAAAATAACTGCCAATTACCATGGTATTACTCCAGACCTCGTTGAATAAACGAATGGCAATTAAAATGGAGAAAATAGCCATCGCTCCTTTTCCAAATTTGGAGGTTAAAAATTGGTGGATACTTTTAAATTGACCTTTGGTACGCATTTGATAAATCAGGACACCAGCTACAGCGAATGATAAATAATACCCTGCATAAGCGACACCGCCAACAATTCCAAAATCGAGTCCGAGGTTTGCAGCATTCGTAATGCTTTTGGCAAAAATCCATGAGATAATTAAACTCCCAGTTAATACCAAAGTATTAGGTGTTTTACGATTGGTTACAGCTTTAAAAAACTGATCTGTGGTTTTGGCTAATGGTGACAAGAAAAACAGTATCAAACTTGATACGATAATTAATGTCCATTGCCAGTAAATTGTTTCCATATATTTCCCTTCCTAGCCTTCCCAAAGGGAAGGAACTCTTACTCGGTTGTAAAATTATTTTTTATTATCTCTTATTTTTTTATTCATCTTGATTCCATAACAGTTCCCTTTCCTTCGGAAAGGGTTAGGGATAGGAATCTATTCATCCCACCAAACAGGAACGTTAATACTATTATTGTCTGTTGCTGCTGCTGCTTCGGCATAGTTTTCAGCATTTAAAGCGTCTTCTTCCGCAGGATATGGCATGCGAACAGGTAGCAAATCATTGTTTAAACTTGCCGAAATAGTTTTTAATTCAGGAAATCCAGTGCGCCTGTATTCCACCCAACCTTCGTAACCATTAATAACATTTGCAATCCATTTTTGGGTTATGATTTGTTGTAAAGGTGTAGATTCCGCAGCATTAAAATCAGCATTTCCAGTTAGGTAATCTGCAGGTAAATTGGTGTTCCAATATTCAAAAGCCAGAGCAACCCCTGTTTCATATAAATTTTGAGCATCAGCAGTAATTAAATTTTTTGTAGCCGCTTCGGCTAAAGCGAAATGTACTTCCCAAGCGGTTATAAAATTAGCATCTAGTGTAGACGTATCTTCTCGAAAAGCTGTTCCTGCTAAAGAATAATCAGCTAATGTCACAGATGTTGAGGTCGCATCAATACCATTTAACAAGCCATTGAATGCTCCTGAATTTGAGTTCGAAAATGGTCTGAAAAGGGTATTGATTCTAGGGTCGTTTAAATCTACAAGAATAGTTTCCATAGTTTCAGATAAAACAAAATTGTTAAAGTCCCCAATTCGTAATTGTGCCAATCTAAAACTATTGGGCTCCGAATTTGTAAAATTGAAAATAGCATTTTGAGCATTGGTTTTGATGTAATTGTCGGCATCAAATAACGTTTGTAATTGTGATGACACATCGACTTTCCCTGAAACCCTTAACAAGTGTTTAATTTTTAGAGCATTTGCAAAACGAATCCATGCTTGCAAATCACCATTAAATAGAATGTCACCTTGTAAGGCTATGGCATCGTTATAATTCTCAATAGCAGCAATACCTTTATCCAAATTGTCCAGAATACCGCCATCATTCATATAAATATCTTCTTGAAGATTGTAAGTAGGAGTAACGGTGCCGTTAACACCATTAAAAGCTTCAAAATATGGAACATCACCAAATAAATCGGTTAAACCAGCACCCATGTAAGCTTTTAAAATCAGGGCAGGACCTTCATAAACTTTAAAGGCGTCAACGGTTTTCGACTGGTTTAAAATAATCTCGTTATCTCTTAAATTTGTGTAGAAAACAGGCCAGGGATTTCCGCCTAGTTGAGGTGATTTCAAAGCATGCCTATCAAATAAGTTAAAGTCTAATGCTGTACGGTGTTGTGCTAATAAATCGCCAGCTACAAAACCTTCATAACTCATTTCTTCACCAAAATTGTAAATAACTTGTCGTAATAATAAGCTTGGTTGTACAGTAACAGGCGCGTTAGGATTGGTATTAATAGCTTCAAAATCTTTAGTACAGCTCACCGTTATAAGACTTAAAATCGCGATTATATATAAACTATTTTTTATTTTCATATTATTTTACTTTTATCATGAGATTCTTCCCTCCGTGGGGCTAGAAGTTAAATCCTGCTTTAAATCCGAAACTTCTGGTTGTTGCATAACTCAAATCTTCCACACCACTTACAAAACCATTGCCTTGAACGGCAAGTTGTTCGGGGTCGAAATGTGGATTTTCAGTAATAGCAAATAAGTTGTTTCCTGTAATTGAAAAATTGACATCAGCACCATTCTTCAAGCCTAAAAAACCTTCTTTTAGTTTAAAGCTGTAACCAATAGCAAACTGACGTAGTTTTAAAAAAGATGCATCATACACGTTGTTTTCTTCGTGGTTTCTGTCGTAAAATTGGCGGTAGTAACTTTCTGCTGAAACTGCAACCGTATTAGCTTGTCCAGACTGTGTAACGCCTTGGGCAATAATACCAGCTTCGGGTCGAAATGCGGTTTCAGCCAATTGACCACCAACATTTCCTAAAGCTCGGGTTCTGGATACTATTTCACCACCTTGTCTCCAGTCAAACAGAAAACTTAAATTCCAGTTTTTATAGTTGAAATTATTATGCCATCCTAAAGTAAAGTCTGGATTGTAATTGCCTAATTTTTGCAAATCGTTATCGGCAATAAAACGCCCACTAGCATCGATAATAAAATCACCAGTGTCATTTTTTAAGTATCCTGTGCCGTAAAAATCACCAATGCGTCCACCTTCTTCTACCTGAAACCAAACTGTTTGGTTAGCACTGTCATAAATTCTACTAAAGGCTAAAGTTAAGCGACCTGCTTCTTGTGGTAAATCTTTAATGGTAGATCGATTACTTGCGAAATTGAATGTTGTATCCCATTTAAAGGATTCATTTTTAATTGGCGTAATGCCTAGAATAATTTCGACCCCTTGCGTATTAACTTTTCCGCCATTTACAACTTGCTGATTGTATCCAGAAGAAATAGCAATGGGTAAGGAAATTATTTGATCTTTTGTGGTTGCATTGTAATAAGTGATATCGAAATTCAAACGGTCTTTAAAAAAACGTAAATCTGCTCCAACTTCAAAACTTGTGGTTTGCTCAGGTTTTAAATTGGCATTTGGAATAAAGTTTTGATCGCTAAATGTTGGTTGTCCATTAAAAGTTGTTTGCGACACAAAAGCCCCAGAGGTTTGGTAAGGACTGGTATCGTTACCCACTTGAGCAATACTAGTCCTAAGCTTAGCAAATGAAAATACACGTGGTAATTCAGTAACATTTGATAGAATAAAACCAGTAGATACTGAAGGATAGAAGAAAGAGGTACCATCTACCGAAAAAGGTGTCGCCAAAGCACTGGACCAATCATTTCTTCCTGTAATATCTAAAAACAGAAAATCTTTGTACCCTAATTTTGCGATTCCGTAAAGTGAATTGATGCGTTTTTCACTTTCAAATTGAAAGACTTCAATAGGAGACGCTGCATTGTTAAGATTAAAAATACCAGGTTGTGCTAAATTTACCGTTTGCGATTGTTTTGTTGATGCGGTTTGATTTAAACGATTTCCACCCGCAGAAATATCAAAAGAAAAATCACCAAATACATTCTTATAGTTGATTAAAAAATCGGTATTGACTTCTCTAAATTTAACATCATGTTCTGCGTAACCACCATTTGTAAATCGGTTACTGCTAAAGCTTCGTCTTAGCTGTCGGGTTTCGCTACTATAATCCATTCCTGTTCTTAGCGATACACTTAAATGATCTGTAAATTGTTGTTTCAATGCGATATTTCCAAAAATACGATCGCGCTCAAATGCGTTTCTGTTTTCTAAAAGAATAAAATACGGGTTATCAAAAAATGTATAGTTAAACGAATACTGTTGTGTGCCTTCTAATCCTGGTTGCCAATAGTTTTTTAAACTGTTAATATTTAAGGAGCGAGGGCCCCATGCCACCAAAGAATAATTGGCATTTTCACTGCCATAACCATTAGAAGGTCTATTATCGCTACTAGAATTTACGTAGCTAATAGATGTGTTTATCTCTGTTTTTTCAGAAGGTTTAAAATTGAGTTTTGCACCAACAGTTTGTCTGTCTAAATTCACTCCAGGAATAATAGATTCACTTCTTAAATCGGTAAATGATAAACGATAATTGCCAGAGTCGAATCCATTTGAAATAGCTATGTTATTAATGGTTGTAACACCTGTTTTATAAAAATCTTTTAAATTATCGGGATTAGAATTGAATGCTGTTGGTGTAATGGGTATTCCGTTGTATAATGCGGTGTCTCCACCACGTACAAAACGTCCATCGGCTAATTGAACTGGACTGTCAAACTGCGGAATTAAAATTCCTGCATCTAGTCTTGGACCCCAGGAATAGGTGATATTATCGCTTGTTCCACCTCCAAGACCATCAACAAATTCAAATTGTCCAGACTGACCTTGTCCGTATTCGTTTTGAAATTCTGGAAGCTTAAAAGCCGAATCTATAGAAATGGAAGTATTCAGACTTACACGAAATCCTTTTTTACTACTGCCATCTTTCGTTTTAATAACAATAACACCGTTCGATGCTCTGGTTCCATAAAGTGCAGCTGCATTGGCGCCTTTTAAAACGGTTACCGATTCAATATCATCTGGATTAACTTCCATAGCGCCGTTTCCAAAATCTATTTCTTGGAATCCTGCTGCAGCCTCATTGGTGAAATTAAAAACAGTTTCGTTATTTATTGGAATACCGTCCACTACAAATAGTGGATTGTTATTTGAAAATGATGCTTCACCACGAATTGTAATTTTAGAGGATGAGCCAACGCCTGTTGCTCCTTGGCTTACCGTAACTCCTGCTAATTTTCCTTGAAGATTGTCTAAGAAGTTCACGGTTCTTACTTCGGTTAAACTTTCAGATTTTATAGCTTGTACAGCGTAACCTAGTTCTTTGGTGTCACGTTTTAATCCTAAAGCCGTAATAATAACTTCATCAAGTGCAGATGTGTCTTCTATTAATGAGATATTGATAGTTCTTAATTTACCAATAGTTATAATTTGTGCTTTATACCCTATAAACGAAAATTTAAGTTGATCGGATTCGGAGGCAACTTCAATAGTGTAATTACCATGGTCGTTAGTAACGGTGCCTTGATCTGTATTGGTTGTAATGTTTACAAAAGAGAGCGGGTTGCTATCTGAAGCATCAGTAACAGTACCAGAAATCCTAATTTGAGCATGACTTATACTAGCTATAACTAGTAACATGCAAAACAATATGTACTTCATTTGAAATTTTAATAATTGTCAGTTCGAGCGCAGTTGAGAGTTCTATCTTGTTGATAGAAAAAGTGACCTTCGACTGCGCGCTCGAGGTGACACTATAAATTTAATTTACAAATGAAGTGGGGCTGGTGAGCCTTTATTGAATTGTTGTTGTAATATGAAGTTTTTAATAGAAAATAGTTGGTGAAAAACGATCTTTTTTTCTATTGAAATAAAGGCATTGAGAAGTTGTTTTATGTGAGTTGAAAGTCTTCTGAAACCATCAATAATTATTTTTGCATCAGATATATTGTCAAGGTCTGTTAAGACTTCCAGATACGTAATGTTTTCTTTTTTTGAAGCATTTAACTTAGCAATACTACTCCTCAAATTTGAGGTTTTCCAAGGGAGTTTTAGGAACTTTTCGGCGTTAAAATGAGTTTTTTTAAGTCCCATTAAATAAACGCCACCGTCTGTTGACGGTCCTAAAACGGTGTCATGTTTTCGAAGTTTTTCAACTGTTTTTCGAAGATGGTTTGTTGTTAAATGAGGAGTATCATTTCCAATGGTGATAACCGTATCAAATCCTTGATCGTAAACAGATTGAATCGCATGGGTGAAACGTTCTCCAAAAGTATGACCTACTTGTTGTTTTTCTGAATATAAAAAATAAGGTAATCCAGCTTTTTTTACAATATCTAAAGTGTGAGTATTCAGTGTCTCAAATACTTCTTTTGAAGAAAGAAAGGGTTTTAATAACGCCTCCTTTTCAGCAGAATTTGCAAATATTAATATGGCCGTTTTACTATTTTTCAATTATCTTTTTTTGTGATAAATACGCAGATTTTTTCTTTAATTCACTCTTGTAAAAGATTCCTGCCTTTGCAGGGATTTATGCAACAACACCTTGACAACTACTTCCTGCACCTGCTGTGCAACCATAACAGTGTTGAGAAATAACGATGTTTCGCCCTACTAATAATGCTTCATTAAATTCAGAAACATGCTTTGCTTTACTATTTACGGGCAATTCTAACATTTGATTAAAATCGCAATCAAATAAATAACCATCCCAACTTATGGATAAGGTATTTGTACACATCACGTTTGCAACGGCAGCAGGGTTGTATGCCTCAACTAATGCATACATATAATCTTCATAATTTTCTGAAGCAACCAAATAATCGAGAAACCGCGCAATCGGTAAATTGGTAATGGCAAAAAGATTGTGGAATTGGATATCAAAATCTTCTTTTAATGCCTTTTTGAAATCTTTTTCCATAGATGTTTGATCGCCAGGTAAAAATGCTCCTGAAGGGTTATAGACTAAATCCAGCCGTAAATTACTATCAGGCATACCATAACCAACAGCATTGAGCTCTTGTAATGCTTTTATAGATTTGTCGAAAACACCATCTCCACGTTGTTTATCTGTTTTTCCACGAGTCCAGTGAGGCATTGAGCTTACTACATGTATATTATGTTTTTTAAAGAACTCGGGTAAATCGTAATACTTTTTATTGGCACGGATAATTGTCAGATTTGAACGCACAATAAAATCTTTGATACCAACTTTAGCGGCTTCCTCTACAAACCATCTAAAATCAGGATTCATTTCTGGGGCACCACCTGTTAAATCAAGTGTGTGTGCTCCAGAGTTTTTAATAACTTCCAAACATTGTCGCATGGTTTCCCGAGTCATGATTTCCTTTCGGTCTGGACCTGCATCTACATGGCAGTGTTCACAAACCTGGTTGCACATATATCCTACATTTATTTGTAAAATCTCTAGCTTTTTTGCTTTTAAAGGAAATTGACTCGTTTCGGATATCTTATCTTTAAAAGTAGGTAATTCGCCATTTTTAAAAATTCCGTTAGACAGAATTTCTAATTGCCGATTACTTTGTGCCAAATCACTTCCCTTTTTTTGTAGGGATTGAGTCTTTAATTTCGTCATATTTAATTTTCTCCTAATAGTAATAGTAGAACCTTTTTATTTTTCCTTTTGGAAAAAGTCCAGAGGACAAAGGGGATTAACCGTCTAATTTATTTACTTTATTCATCATTTGTACACCATGAACTAATGTGGCACCACTTTTTATAGCGGCTCCAACATGAAGTGCTTCCATCATTTCTTCTTTAGTAATACCTCGTTGTAAGCCATCTTTTGTATAGGCATCTATGCAGTAAGGACATTGTTCTGTGTGAGAAACAGCTAAAGCTATTAACGATTTTTCTCTTGCTGTAAGGGCACCTTCTTCAAAGACTTTGCCGTAATATTCAAAGAATTTGTTTCCTAATTCCTCACTCCATTCGGTGATTTTTCCAAATTTTCTTAAATCGGCTGGATCGTAATATGTTTTTGACATTGAAAATATTTTTTCTAAAGATAAAACTCTTAATATACTAAGTCGATAATATTAACAGGACTTAACATAAATTTTTAAATTTTTAATTATAGTTTATAAAGTACTAATGTAATGAATGATTATCTTTTAAGTAAATGAAAAGAGATTGGTTTTATATAACTTGCTTGTGTTGAATTTGTATAAGGTATTGACTATTAGTTAAAAAGATATTTCGTTGTTAAAATGTTGATAAAACTGGAGTTTTTAACAGCTTAGTTGTTTATATTTACCTATAAAGAATTCTTAAAATTGAAGATACAACAGCAAAAGAAATTATATTTTACTGAGGGAAAATCTGATAAGGTTTATGAAATAGATTTATGTGAATCTGGGGCGGGTTTATTTGTCGTAAATTTTAGATATGGACGGAGAGGAGCCAATTTGAGAGAAGGTACTAAAACCATTTTTCCTGTTGACTATGAAGAAGCATTAAAGGTTTATAACAAGCTTATTGCAGATAAAGAGAAAAAAGGATATAGTGAGAGTGGCGTTGTGTCTCAACCAGTTTCTGTAAATGCTGGACGAGAAAAAACAATATTAAAATACTTAAAGGAGGCCGTTGCAGGGACATATTCTAGAGATTGGAAAGTGTCCAGAATTATTTGGCGTGCTGCACAATTAAATATTAAAGAGGCTAGTAACTATATTGGCCATTTTTTTAAATCTAATGATGAGTTTGAACAGTACGCAGCTGTTTATGCACTATGTGTTTTAGAAGATGCTAATTATATTGATAGTATTTATGATGTTTTTAATACACATAAGTTTAAAAATAAGCAAGGGAGAGTCGCTGTTTCTTATCTTTTTAAGTTAGCTAATAATGATATAAAAGATAAGGTTGTTAGCGAAGTTGTAAACCATTTACCAATAGAAATTAAAAATCACATTAGTAATGATGCATTGTTTTTTATAGCTTTAAATGACTGTTATTTAAAAGATAAAGATATTGATGCGTCGTTGTTATATTACATTTATTTGCTAACGTATAATAAAAGTATTAATAGAAATCAGTTTTATGATTTTCTCCAAAAAATTCCATTAAAAGTAAATACATTTAAATCCTTAAGATATATTTATCGTGCTTCTCATCTTTTAAATGATTATACCTTTTTTGGTTTAATTTCTAAAAAAATAGGAGTTAGTAAGCCTGGTTATGTATCAAATTACATTTATGTAAATAATAAATGGGAATATGCAGATGATGAAAAGGTAAAAGAGAACCCTTCTATTGCATTTTCTAAGAAAACTAAAAGTTATTTTAATAAAACGACTTATGCTTTAGTATACCATTTGAGTAAAACCAATATTACAGGATATATTGATTATGCTGTAGCATTGCTTATAGCTTTAGATGATAATATTGATAGAAAAACCGAAGATGTACAATATAATTATATTTATGATGCTGTAGAAAGGCGCTATATTACAGAGAAGCGTATTTTTCCAAAATATCATGATTTTCAAGGATTGATGTATGTGCTTTATGGGAATTCTTCAAGGTTAAATAGAGAAAACTCAAAATGGTTTTATACAGAAGAAACCAATTATGAAGATTTACCAAGAGAAGAGACTTTACCAAAAGTTTGGAATACGAAACCTGAAAAAGTATTACAGATTTTAAGGTATGCTAAAAGTGAAGAGGCTGTTTATTTTGCATTGCGAATTATTAAAGAAAATAATTCCTTTTTGGAGGCGCTTACTCTTGAGGTTTTGAGGGATTTAATAACTCATTATCATCCAAAAGTTTTAGAGGTTATTTTAGAGACTGTCGAAAATAAATATATAAACAAACAGCCAGAAGATGCTATTTTATTGGCTTTATTGTCTTCTAAGAACGAAAGAGCCAAAGGTTTGGCTTTTGGTTGGCTAAACAGTTTTGAATCTGATTATTTTTCCAGACCAGAGTTTGTTGCGAGCTTGCTGTTAACAGGAGAAGAAGATGTAATAAGTTATTTAAAATCATTATACGAGCATACCGTTAAGTATAACGTTACATTGTTATTGTCTCAATTAGAAGCGCTTTTTATTACGCCTTCTAAATTTTCATTAGAATATTTCATTGCCGTTAATGGTTTAATAGGAGATACAAAATTTGGAGTATTATTAAGTGATGTATCGGCTGATAAAATAAGAGACTTAGCGTCTTCAAATTCGATAAACAATAAATTGTTTGCTGCTAATCTAGCAAAACATAATAAGATAGATACGTACCTGTTATTTAAAGATACTATTGATGATTATATAAATTCTGAAGAGGCCTCGTTAAGGCAAGTTGGGATCGAATTATTATCTCATTTTCCTGATGAGTTTTTACTTGAAAATAATAAAAAAATAAGTGCCTTTTGTTTTTCAGAATACGCAGAAGTTAGAAAAGCTATAGAGCCAACAATAGAAAAACTTCTAAGATTAGACGAAAGCTTTAAAAATAACTTTTTTAAAGAGTTGCTTACTGTGATTACAATTCCAGAAAGGTATGAAGGATTACATGAAAATTGTTATGTGCTTTTAACAGAAAATTATAGTCAGCATTTAAACGCTATTTCTCAAGAAAGTATTTTCAATTTATTACTTTCTAATTATGATTATGCTCAGAAATTAGGAGCTCCATTATTTAAAGAACAGGTAGATTTGCATAACTTACCCGTTAAAGATAGCGTCGTTCTTGGTAATTGTGATGTTTATGACATTAGAAAACTACTTCAAAATTATTTTGAAGCTCATACAGATCGAATTAACTATGAATTAGAACATGCTTTATTGATTTTTAATTCTTCTTGGCAAGATGTTATAGATTGGGCTTGTAACTATTTTGAAAAATATATTATTGAAAGCAATTGGACAGTAGATATGTTATTGTACGCTTGCGATCATACTAAAAAAGAAGTGCAAGCTTTTGGACGTAAGATGATTACATTACATTTTAGTGAAGACAAAGGATTGCCATTGCTATTAAAATTACAAGAGCATCCAGCAAAAGACATGCAGTTTTTTGTTACGAACTATTTAAATACATATGCTAAAGATAACCTAGAGGTCATATTAAAATTAGAAACTTATTTTAGGTCTAGTTTATTTAATATAAATACCAATAGAGCTACAAAAACGAGGGTTTATACTTTTTTAGAACAAGAATCTGTTAAGTATAAAGAAGTAGCAGAAATGACAGTACGCTTAATGGATGCTGTTTTAGGAACTAAAACGATACAAGATAGAAGTAATAATATTGATTTGTTACTCACTATTTCTGAGGCATTCCCAGATATAGATATTCCGTTATTAATAAAATCTAATTAGTAGACACAGATGCAGTTTAATTATAAATATGGCGGTTCAAGTATTGTAAAAAATGGGGTGTCTGCTACCGATGTGAATTTTGCTCCCGATGTTTTACGCGAACCTACTTTTTTTGTTGGGACTTTAGATAAAAAAATTCCGTTTAGAGAAGCTATTTCTGCGTTACATCATGTGGTGGTTGCCGATTTTAATTTTCAGCCTAAAGATAATTCGGCTTATTTAGCTTGGTTAAAAGGGCAGGAAGAAATTTGGTTGGCAGAAGCAAGTTCAGACCTTTCTAAGTTGCAAACCGAAATACATAACGTACGGACTAAATTAGAAGGTCTAAGAAAAGAACGAGACGTTATAACAAAACCTTATTATAAAGCGCAGCGAGACTATTTTCAATATTTATATAAAAGAGATTATGCTGCTTGGTTTGTATTGGATCCAGTAATTACAGTTCATCCAGATCAAGTGTTTTTTGAATGCTTTAGTAAAGATGAATCGGTTTACGGAAAATTATCTTGTGGCTATGACGTGTTTAATAATATTAATGAATTTAAATGCGGTACTACTAATATTGATTATTCCAAAAAATTATACGAAGAGTTCCAAAAAATAAGAACATATAAGGAAACAGATTTTAAAATAGATCCAAAAGGATTTGATGTTAAAACGACAGGTGAAGATAATTACAGAGAAGTTAAAATAGATTTACCCGATAGTTGGGTTCGCGGATTTCTTCAGGTGAGCACAGCTATGACATCTAAAAAAGTCTCTTTTGAATTAGAAGCTATAGATATTGCAAACTTTATTTCGGTATTAAAAAGAAATAAAGAACGTAAAGGACCGCGCTCAATAAAATATATATTAAAATCAGGGGAACCTATAGTCGCAGTCTTTGAACCTTGGAATATAGAAATAGTTTGTAATCAGTCTATTTATAAAGGGGAAACCTCAGAAGAAATTAGAGTTTGGGGGCGTAGACGTATATTGCTATTAGAACGCTTGTTGCCAATTACTAATAAGTTTACGGTGCATCTTTTAGGTAGTGGCATGCCGTCCTTTTATACCGCTCATTTAACATCCGAGATGTATTTTACCTTAGGGCTTTCTGGTTGGACTGCTAACGATTGGACACAGTCTAGTCAATTAGAATTATTAGCTCCAAGAGGTCTTGTGCCAGCTACCACAATGCAAACGGTTTATTTAGAATTAAGAAAAGATTGGTTTGCAACAGAATCAGACATAGCTGAGGTATTAAATTTAGATGTAGGTACAGTCAATAAATCCCTAGAAACTTTTGCACAAGCAGGAAAAGTTATTTATGATTTAAAAAACAAAGTATATCGAGTTCGTGAATTAAAAAGAGATGGAATCGATATAGAATCACTTCGATTTTCTAGTGAAACAGATAAAGAAGCTTTTAAACTTATGGAACAAGGGGCTGTTTCAGATTTAAAAGTAAATGAAAACAACAACAAAATTACAATTACAGGCTTAGTTAGTAATAGCTATAATACTCTAGTTGTTATAGATAAAGATTTAAAAATAACAGATGCAAGTTGTACTTGTAACTATTATTATAAAAATAAAATGACAAAGGGGCCTTGCCAACATATATTGGCTACAAGAATCACTTTTGATAAAAAATAATATTATATTTAAACCCATGGTAGTGATAAGATAAAAACCTTGCATTTTGATTGGTGGATCGCCAATCTTGCATACAGATACCGAACGCGTCACTGACTCGAACTTAACTTGTGAAATAGGTACTAGTGTACCATTTCCGGTTAGACTTCTGCGAAGTGAAATAGTACACTAGTACCTATTTCACTGGAGTTGTTCAATTCAGTCTTGAGAATCGTACGAAGGGAATACAAAATACATCTTATCGCTACCTTTTTTATTATATGAGAAACTCTACAGAAAGAAGACAAGAGATTTATGACAAAATAAAAGAGTCTTCTAAACAAGAATACATTCTTTCTGAAATGAAGCGTTTGGGTTTTTGGAATCAAGAGGACTTAGATTTTGAAGCCGTTAATTTGTTTTTTAAAAAAGAAGGTGAACTATCTACAGAATTACAAAAGCTTCTCAAAGAAAAAAAGGTTATTGAAGACCCTGAAGCTTTTCTGGCTAAGAAGCATCAAGAACGAAAAATAGCATCAAAGGAGTCGCAAAAAGAAACTAAAGAACGGCGTGAAAAAGAACGTTTAGAAAAAGCTGAAAAATGGCAAGCATCTAAGGCTAAGGATATTGTTTATTTAGGTGAGAACTATTCACACCAGCTTAATGATAAAGCATCTGATGTTAATCGATTAAAAGCTCAAGACTTACCTGTTTTGCATCATGCAGAAGACTTAGCCTCTGCAATGAAAATTTCAATAGGAGAGCTTAGATTCCTTTCTTATTCTAGAAAAAACTCTAAAATAAGTCATTATAAAAGATTTCAAGTCCCTAAAAAATCTGGCGGGTACCGCTTAATTTCGGCGCCCATGCCTAAATTAAAAAAGGCACAACATTGGATTTTAGAAACCATACTAAACAAAGTCCCTGTACATGAAAATGCTCATGGTTGTGTTATTGGCAAATCAATAAAAACGAATGCCCTTCCTCATGTAAAGAAAGATGTGGTCATTAATCAGGATTTTAAAAACTTTTTTCCATCGGTTACTTATAATCGTATTAAAGGTGTATTTGTGTCTTTAGGTTATTCTAACCAAGTAGCTACTATTTTATCTTTACTTTGTTCTGAGCCAAAAATTTTAGATGTTTCTTTATTAGGGGAGGACTATTATGCGCAGCGCGGGGAACGGTTTTTACCTCAAGGATCGCCATGTAGCCCAGCAATAACCAATATTCTTTGTAAGAAGTTAGATTATAGGTTGTCGGGGTTGGCTAAAAAATATGGTTTCGAATATACCAGATATGTAGATGATACTACATTTTCTTCAAGTCATGATAATTTTAAAAAGATAACACCTCTTCTTAAATATTCACGTTACATAGTAAATGATGAGAATTTTAAGTTGCATCCAGAGAAATTACGTGTTATGAAGCGTAATGCGAAGCAAGAGGTAACTGGTGTTGTTGTAAATGAAAAGGCTAATATCTCTAAGCAATCTTTAAAGCGATTTAGAGCGCTTCTATTTCAGATAGAGAAAGATGGTATTGAAGGTAAGTTTTGGAATAAAGGAGGTAGTGTTCTAGCTCAAATCGATGGGTATTCAAATTTTATTTATCAGATAGATCCTGATAAAGGAGCTATTTATAAAAAACGCGTAAATACTATTCTTGAAACTTATAATTATAAAGAAAGCCACAGAAGTAAATATGTTTTGAATACAGGTAAAGGGGGTGTTCCCTTCTTTGGCAGGTTTATAAAGAAAGTTATTTCGTTTTTTAAAAAATGAAGTGTCTATTGAGCAATGCTTTAGGGATCGGTATATGTATACTATAGCAAAAGTTCGAAAAGATAGCCTGAAAAAATAATATCTAATACTTTATTATGGAAGACGTATGTTTTTCCTTTCTTAAAATCAAAAACCTCAGAAAAGTAAAAACCCTAATGTTTTAAAGTTAAGCATTAGGGTTAAAATATTGAATTTTTTAAAATTGACTTACTTCTTAAAGTGTCTGGTTTGGTGTTATTCTAAAAGTTATTCGTACTTATTAAAAATGAACACAACTATACAAGAAGATTAAGTGAATATTTAATCTCTTAAAAGGCCTCTTGAGATTACAATTTTTTGAATTTCTGAGGTGCCCTCATAAATCTGTGTAATTTTTGCATCCCGCATAAGGCGTTCTACATGATATTCTTTTACAAAACCATTACCACCATGTATCTGTACAGCTTCAACAGTATGCTCCATAGCTACTTTAGATGCATAAAGTTTTGCCATTGCACTTGATCTATCGTAGTTATTACCTTGATCTTTGTCCCAGGCAGCCTTCATGACCAGGTGACGAGCAGCCTCAATATCGGTATACATATCAGCTAGTTTAAAGGCGATCGCTTGATGGTTGCAAATTTCGGTACCAAACGCTTTTCGTTCTTTAGAGTATTTTAAAGCCAATTCATAAGCTCCAGATGCAATTCCTAAAGCTTGTGAGGCAATACCAATACGACCACCAGATAACGTTTTCATAGCGAATCTAAAACCAGAACCGTTAGCACCTATTCTGTTTTTTTTAGGAACTTTTACATCGTTAAATTGTAATGTATGCGTATCGCTTCCACGAATACCTAATTTATCTTCTTTTGGTCCCACATGAAAACCATCAACTCCTTTTTCAATAATGAATGCATTAATACCATGAGACCCTTTATCCTTATCGGTTTGAGCTATTACTAAGTATATGTCTGCGCTTCCGCCATTTGTAATCCAGTTTTTTGTACCATTAATTAAGTAATGGTCTCCTTTATCTATAGCTGTAGTTCTTTGTGAAGTAGCATCACTACCAGCTTCAGGTTCGCTTAAACAAAAAGCGCCCAGAAATTCACCAGTAGCCAATTTTGTTAAGTATTTTTGTTTTTGCTCTTCAGATCCATAAGACTCTAATCCATAACAAACCAATGAGTTATTTACAGAGACCATCACCGAAGCCGAAGCATCAATCTTAGATAATTCTTCCATAATAAGCACATAAGAAATAGCATCCATACCGCTACCGCCATACTTAGGGTCTACCATAATGCCCATAAATCCTAATTCTCCCATTTTTTTTACTAATTCCTTAGGGAATTTTTGTTTATTGTCACGTTCAATAACACCAGGGAGTAATTCGGTTTGTGCAAAATCGCGAGCAGCATCGCGTATCATGATATGTTCTTCTGAAAGACTAAAATCCATAATTCTTCTATTTGTTGTTGATTTGATAAAAAATATGTGCAAATATAACTTTTTGATATCATATTTTCAATAAGTATTATTATTTTTACAGAATATGGCAAAAAACAAGTATAGTGTTATTGGGGTTATGTCTGGAACATCGTTAGATGGAATAGATGTTGTTCATACGCATTTTGAATTAGATGATGTATGGTTTTTTAAAATTAGTCATTCTGAAACTATGGCGTATGATCAAAAATGGATTAGAACGTTAAAAGATTTAGTTTCGAATTCTTTAGAGGAATTACAGCAAATAGATACAGATTATACAAACTATTTATCGGGTATTATTAAAGACTTTATTGATAAAAATAATATAAAAGATATTGATGCTATTTGTTCGCATGGGCATACTGCCTTACACCAACCAGATAAAGGAATAACATATCAAATAGGAAACAAACCCACGCTTGCTAAATTGTTAAGTGAAAAAGTAGTTTGCGATTTTAGAGTTCAAGATGTGGCGTTTGGTGGACAGGGAGCGCCTTTAGTTCCAATAGGAGATGCATTGTTGTTTTCTGAATATGATTTTTGTTTGAATTTGGGCGGCTTTGCCAATATCTCTACAGATCTGAATGATAACCGAATTGCTTATGATATTTGTCCAGTAAACATTGTTTTAAATCATTATACTAAATTAATTGGATTTGATTATGATGATGGCGGTAAAATAGCTGCAACAGGAGATGTGAATAAGGACTTACTAGATCGCTTAAATAACTTGGCTTTTTATAAAGAAGATTATCCTAAATCTTTAGGTTTAGAATGGGTTCATAAAAATGTATTTCCTTTGATTGATTCATTTCAATTAGAAACCAAGGATATTTTAAAAACGTTTGTCAATCATAGTGCTATTCAAATAGCTAAAGAGATAAACAAAAAGAAACATGCAGCTGTCCTAATTACAGGAGGAGGTGTCTATAATAAGTATTTAATAGATACTCTTAAACAGTATTCTCAACATAAAATTATAATACCTTCAAATACAGTTATAGAATTTAAAGAAGCATTAATTTTTGGTTTTTTAGGAGTCCTTAAATTAAGAAACGAAATTAATTGTTTGAAAAGCACTACAGGAGCTTCAAAAAACCATAGTTCTGGTAAAATATATCTGCCTTAAAAATAACAAAAAATCAATTCTAAAGGATTTTAGTTTTTTATATTTGTTATATAATAATTTAAATCATTTTCGATATGAATCAACTTTAGCTACGCTCAATAAAACCTCCGGAAAAATTAGATGTAAGCTATACATGAATCAACTTAAAAATAGAAATGAAAGAATTATTAAAAAAGTACGAAAATAAAGAACCTGAAATTGTTTTTAATTGGAAAGATCCAGAAACAGATGCCGAAGGGTGGACTGTTATAAATTCATTACGTGGAGGTGCCGCTGGTGGTGGTACCCGAATGCGAAAAGGGCTAGATATGAATGAAGTGTTATCTTTAGCCAAAACCATGGAGATTAAATTTACAGTTTCTGGACCTGCCATTGGAGGTGCGAAATCAGGAATAAATTTTGATCCTAATGACCCTCGAAAAAAAGGCGTATTAGAGCGCTGGTATGCTGCAGTATCGCCCTTGTTAAAAAGTTATTATGGAACAGGTGGTGATTTAAATGTAGATGAAATTCACGAAGTAATCCCAATTACAGAAGCGAGTGGTGTTTGGCATCCACAAGAAGGTGTTTTTAATGGCCATTTTAGACCAACTGAAGCTGATAAGATAAATAGAATTGGACAGTTAAGACAAGGTGTTATTAAAGTAATAGAAAATCCTCGTTATTCCCCTAATGTATCTAGAAAGTATACCGTAGCAGATATGATTACTGGTTTTGGTGTTGCAGAAGCTGTTAAACAATACTACGATATATATGGTGGTTCTGTTGAAGGAAAACGAGCTGTGATTCAGGGTTTTGGAAATGTAGGGGCAGCTGCCGCTTTTTATTTGTCGCAAATGGGTGCTAAGGTTGTTGGCATAATCGATATAGCAGGAGGTTTAATTAATGAAGAAGGATTTACTTTTGAAGAGATCACAAATCTATTTCTTGCGAAAAATGGGAACACCTTAGTAAGTGATAATTTAATCTCTTTTGAGGAAGCCCGCGAAAAGATCTGGTCTATTAAAACAGAGATTTTTGCACCTTGTGCAGCTTCGCGTTTAATTACAATTGATCAGATAGACCGAATGATCGATAGCGGTTTAGAAGTTATTTCTTGTGGAGCCAATGTCCCTTTTGCTGATAAGGAAATTTTCTTTGGCCCTATTATGGAGCATACAGACCGCAGAGTAAGCTTAATTCCAGATTTTATTTCTAATTGTGGGATGGCTCGTGTGTTTGCCTATTTTATGGAACGTAAAGTGCAGATGACAGACGAAGCTATATTTAATGATACATCAAATATAATTAAAGAAGCACTAGAGAAAGTGCATAATAAAAGTGAATTAAAAACAGAAATTAGTGCTACAGCATTTGAAATAGCACTGCAACAATTAATATAATATTTTATTTATGGAAGCAGCAATTATCTTAGTATTCGTAATGGGCTATTTGGCTATTACGTTAGAACACAGTATTAAAATTGATAAACTTATTCCGGCATTAGTCATGATGGCTATTTGCTGGGCGTTAATAGCATTAGGTTTAGAAAGCTTCCCCCAATGGTTTGATTCTTCAAAGCACTCTTTATTAGAAGGTTTTGGAGCATTTACTTCCGATGAAAAGATGCATCTAATGGAAGAAACCTTATTGCATCATTTAGGCAAAACATCAGAAATATTAGTATTTCTTTTAGGCGCTATGACTATTGTTGAAATCATTGATTATTTTGATGGTTTTTCTACGATTAAAGATTTTGTAAAAACAAAAAAGAAGACTAAAATTTTATGGATTTTTTCTATTCTAGCGTTTATTCTTTCAGCTATAATAGATAACCTTACCGCTACAATAGTACTTATTTCAATACTTCAAAAAATTGTAAAAGATAGAAGTGTACGTATTTGGTTTGCAGGTTTAATTATTATTGCCGCTAATGCAGGAGGGGCATGGTCGCCTATTGGAGATGTAACAACTACGATGTTATGGATTGGTAAGAAAGTAACCACTGGTCATTTAATAGGTTATTTGTTTATTCCTTCACTCTTGTGTATGGCAGTACCATCATTAATCGCTTCATTTTTACCAGCCTTTAAAGGAGATTTAGACGTTGAAGAGGTTGTAGAAAAAAAGAAATCAAAGTTTAGTAGTACGATGCTTTATCTTGGTTTGGGAGCTATTGTATTTGTTCCAATATTCAAGATGGTAACGCATTTACCTCCATATGTAGGGATGATGCTTTCGTTAGGCGTAGTGGCCATTTTTGCTGAAATTTATAGTAGTTCTAAATTTAGTATGACGGAGTTCGACTCGGAAGAAAGTGATGCTCATGCACACCATAGCCCAGTGCATTATTCATTATCAAAAATAGAGTTGCCTAGTATCTTATTCTTTTTAGGTATATTGATGGCTGTAGCAGCTTTAGAATCTTTAGGGATTTTGTTTGGATTTGCATCATCATTGCAAGATTCTATGCCGCAATTAGGAACCGAAATACATTCTGGAGGTGTATCAGATTTAGTTGTATTATTATTAGGAGTAGGATCGGCAGTTATAGATAATGTACCACTAGTGGCTGCTAGTTTGGGCATGTTCTCAGAACCATTAGATCATGAGTTATGGCATTTTATAGCATTTTCAGCAGGAACTGGAGGTAGTATGTTAATAATAGGTTCTGCAGCTGGTGTTGTTGCTATGGGAATGGAAAAAATAGATTTTTTCTGGTATTTAAAAAAGATCTCTTGGTTAGCTTTAATCGGTTTCCTAGTAGGTTCTGCGGCATTTATGGTTACCAGAACTTTGTTTTAATATACTTTAATATAAAAAGAAACGTTATACATTTGCAATAAATTTAAATATATGCTAAGCACATTATTACAAACCACACAAGAGGGAGCAGAATTGCTTACCGACGAAGAATCAACTGAAAAAACGCTTTCAATTATAGAGTTAATAAGTAGCGGTGGTGCCGCAGGACAAGTTATTATAGCTGTCCTTTTTATACTGCTTGTTGGAGCCATTTATATTTATTTTGAACGTATTTTTGCTATAAAAGCAGCTTCGCAAGTAGATTCAAATTTTATGAATCAAATTAAAGACCATGTGAGTCATGGGAAAATTGATTCGGCTCAAATGCTATGTGCGCAAGTAAACTCTCCAGTTTCCAGATTAATTGGTAAAGGTATTTCCAGAATAGGAAAACCGCTTGCAGATATTAATACGGCTATAGAAAATGCTGGACGTTTAGAAATATATGGTTTAGAGAAGAATGTGAGTATTTTGGCAACAATCTCAGGAGCTGGACCTATGATTGGGTTTCTTGGAACGGTTATTGGTATGATATTAGCCATATTTGAACTTGCTAATGCTGGCGGAACGATACAAATGGATGTTTTAGCAAGTGGTCTTTATACAGCTATGACAACAACTGTTGCAGGATTAATTGTGGGGATTGTCGCTTATATCGCATATAATCATTTGGTAGTAAAGACAGATAAAGTTGTATATCAAATGGAAGCGAACTCTTTAGAATTCTTAGATCATTTAAACGAACCTTCGTAATATGAATTTTAGAGGAAGAAATAAAGTAACACCAGAATTCAATATGTCTTCAATGACAGATATTGTATTCTTGCTACTAATATTTTTTATGATTGCTTCAACACTCGTTACTACCAATGCAATTGATATTGTGTTGCCAAAAGCAAGTGGAAAAACAGAGAATAAAAAATCGGTAGCAGTGAGTATCAAGAAGGATTTGACCTATTATATAGATCAAAAACGTGTTGGAGAAAGTGTTTTAGAAAACGAAATACTAGCAGCTTTGTCTTCACAAGAAAAACCAACCATTGTTTTAAGAGCAGAGAAATCTGTTCCTGTGGAGAATGTGGTCAAGGTTATGGATATTGCTAACAGGAATAAGTTTAAAGTCATTTTAGCGGTAAAACCTAAATAAAAATAAATGAAGATATACTTCGAAACCAAACATGAGAAAAATTCAGCAAAACTAACAGCTTTAATTGCTGTTATTTTGCTGCTATTATTGTTTGTAGTTGGAGCACCTTATATGGATCCTCCAGAGGAGTATGGCATCGCTGTGAATTTTGGAAATACAGATTTTGGTAAAGGAAAAGTTCAGCCATTAAAGCCAGTTAAATCAGAACCTCGAAAAATTGAGGAACTGCCTCAACCAGATGTTTCAAAAACAGAGCCTACAAAAGCTTCAGAGACTAAGGAGGAAGTGATGACGCAAGATAATGCTGAATCGATTGCTATAAAAAAACAAAAACAAGCCGAGGCGAAAGCGAAGGCTATTGCAGATGCTAAAGCAAAGGCTGAAGCCGATAGAATTGCTAAAGAAAAACGAGAACAAGAAGAGAAAAAGAAAAAGCTGGATGCCTTAATTGGTGGTGTTAGTAAATCTGAAGGAAGTGAGACTGGTAGTGAAGGTAATGATAATAAAGCAGGCGATAAGGGGCAATTAGATGGTAACCCTTATGCACCAAGTTACTTTGGAGGAAAAGGCACAGGAAGTGGAGGCGTAGGTTATGGGCTTAATGGACGAGGGAAAGCTTCGTTTAAAAGACTGAAGCAAGATTGCAACGAATCTGGTTTGGTTATTGTAAAAATTATAGTAAACCGAAATGGTAATGTTATTGAAGCCGTTCCAGGCGTAAAAGGGACTACTAATACAGCACAATGTTTGTTGGAGCCTGCAAAGAAAATAGCAATATCTCACAAATGGCCAGCAAACTCTAAAGCACCAGCAAAACAAATCGGCTTTGTGAAAGTAAACTTCAAACTAGGGCAATAGTAAATGACGTATCAAGATACACTAGATTGGATGTTTTCTCAACTACCAATGTATCAACGACAAGGTAAGACGGCATTCAAAAAAGATTTATCTAATACTTTAATATTAGCAAATCACCTAAATAATCCTGAGCAACATTTTAAATCTATACATGTAGCTGGAACCAATGGGAAAGGCTCTACCAGCCATATGTTGGCATCTGTTTTGCAAGAAGCGGGTTATAAGGTTGGGTTGTATACGTCTCCACATTTAAAAGATTTTAGAGAACGTATTAGAATAAATGGTAAGGTTGTAAGCAAGCAATTTGTAACAAGTTTTATAAAGCAAAATAAGGTGTTTTTTGAATCGAATGCCTTATCGTTTTTTGAAATGACTGTTGGGATGGCTTTCGAATACTTTTCAAGTGAAAAAGTTGATATTGCTGTTATAGAAGTGGGACTAGGCGGTCGTTTAGACTCTACTAACATTATTACTCCAGAAGTTTCAGTAATTACTAATATAGGGCTTGATCATACCCAGTTTTTAGGAAACACACTAGAAGCCATTGCGTTTGAAAAAGGAGGTATTATAAAACAAAATATACCTGTTGTAGTTGGTGAAAGCCAAAAAGAAACAGATTCTGTTTTTAAAGACTTGGCGAGTAAGACTAATTCTAAGATCGTATTTGCAGACAAAGAGGTTACTAAAACGTACGCATCCGATTTATTAGGGACTTATCAATCTAAAAATATTAAAACGGTTGTTCAAGCCATTAAAGAATTAAAAATAAAAGGATTTAAGGTGCCCGAACAGCACTTAAGAGAAGGCTTACTTAAAACAATTAAGAACACAGGTTTGTTAGGGCGGTGGCAGATTATAAGTGAAAAACCTAAAGTGGTTTGTGATACAGGACACAATAGGGAAGGTTTAAGTCTTGTTATGAACCAGATTTCTAATGAAGCTTTTGATGCATTGCATATCGTTTTTGGTGTTGTAAATGATAAAGATTTAAGTACTATTTTAGATTTATTACCAAAAAGAGCTACCTATTATTTTTGTAAACCCGATATATCACGGGGTTTAAATGCAAATGAGCTAAAAAACAGGTTTAATGCTTGTGGCTTACTGGGTGAGGCATATAGTTCTGTTAATGAGGCGTATAAACAGGCTATAAAAAGCGCTAATCATAAGGATTTTGTCTTTATAGGCGGCAGTACATTTGTAGTTGCAGAAATAATTTAATTTTTTATTGAAAAAGTTTTTGCAATACTAAAAACTCTGTTATATTTGCAGTCCAATTTAGAGGGCGCATAGCTCAGTTGGTTCAGAGCACTTGGTTTACACCCAAGGGGTCGGGGGTTCGAATCCCTCTGCGCCCACAGAAAAAAAGAGACTGTTTGAAAAGACAGTCTTTTTTTTGCATTTTTTTTTCAGAAAATATTTAACTTTAAGAATGTAGAATTCTTTTTATTCAGATTAACTAAAATTTTTGCCTAAACAGAACTTTTGGGATTGATCCTTAATATAGCCTCAGAATGTGTGCTAAACTATTTTTTATAAGGAGTTCTATCTCGCCACCATGAGGCAAGTGCAGACCCAGAGATATTCATCCATGGTCCGAAAATAGCAGGAGCCAGCCCAATAGTTGAAACTTTACCTAGCTCTAGTGCAATACCAGATGCTAAGCCGCCATTTTGCATGCCTACCTCTAAGGCTATGGTTCTGCAATCGGCTTCTTTTAATTTTAAAAACCGACTGCCCCAGTATCCTAAAAAGTAGCCAGCTGTATTATGTATGATTGCAGCAATTACTAACAAAAGCCCGATGTCTAATAAATTATCTCTTCCGGCAGCCACTATAATAATAATAATAAATGCAATAGATCCCATAGATATTCCTGGCAAAATAATATCTAACCAAGGTATTTTACTATGAAAGAATTTATTAAATATTAATCCAGCTGCTATAGGTAGGATAACTATTTTAAGAATACTTAGCATCATTTGAAATACATCTATAGGAATAAATTCGCCAGCTAATAATTGCATTAATAAAGGTGTTATAAAAGGTGCTAATAATGTGGAAATAGCGGTTAAGGTTATTGACAATGCTAAATTGGCTTTTGCTAAAAACACCATAACATTAGATGCTAACCCACTTGGAGAACAACCTATTAAAACTATACCAGCTGCAATTTCGTTACTAAAACCAAATAGATGAGCAATGGAAAACCCCAGAACGGGCATTATTGTAAATTGACATGTTAAACCTACAAGAACTCCTTTAGGCATGGTAATAACACTTTTAAAATCTTTAAGACTCATAGATGAGCCCATGCCAAACATTATAATTTGGAGTAAAGGAATAATAAGTGATTTTAAATTGAATCCTCCTATTTTTGTAAAATATATAGGATAAAACATAGCTAAGGCTACGGCAGAAAATATTAAAATGGTAAAAGAAAGACTCTTATAAGTATTGTTGTATCTTATGGCTATACTTAGAAAAGCAAATAGTAATATAATGGGAATGCCTATGAGTTGTTTATAACCAATTAAGAAAAAAAAGACTGTTATAATTAAGCATGAAATTGCGGCCATAAGTAAAATTTTAGACACTTTTTTCATACGCTTATTAAAATAATAATAGTTATTTGTTTTCCTCTAGATACATCTTCCGAACCTTTTTAAAAAGATTAGACGAATATACAAAATCAGTAACAACTTCGTTATCAGTCTTAAAAATAGTTTCTTTAGAACCTTCCCAAGCTTTTAATCCGTCTTTTAAAAACACTATTTTTTCGCCAATCTCCATAACAGAATTCATGTCATGCGAATTAATTACAGTTGTAATTTGGTATTCATCTGTAATCTCTTGAATAAGGTTATCTATAACAATAGCCGTTTTAGGGTCAAGCCCAGAATTTGGCTCATCACAAAATAAGTATTTAGGGTTGTTTACTATAGCTCTGGCAATAGCAACACGTTTTTGCATGCCTCCAGAGGCTTCGCTAGGCATTTTATTATGTGCCTCATCTAAATTCACACGTTTTAAAACAAAGTCAACACGATCTTCCATTTCGCTTTTACCTTGATTGGTGAACATTTGTAGTGGAAACATAACATTCTCAGCAATGGTCATAGAATCAAATAAAGCACTTCCTTGAAAAACCATACCAATTTTTGCACGTAAATTTCGTTTGTCATCTTCAGTTAATTGCGAAAATACTTTCCCATCATATGCAATGGAGCCTTCTTCATAATCAAACAATCCTAATAAACATTTAAGAAATACCGTTTTTCCAGAGCCACTTTGTCCAATAATAAGGTTCGTTTTTCCTTTTTCAAAAGAAGTATTAATACCTTTTAAAATTTCAATATCACTAAACGATTTATGTAAATTTTTTACTTCTATCATGAACCTAACATCATATCAGTTAATATATAATTTAATAGAATAATCACAACAGATGTCCAAACAAAAGATGTGGTGCTTGCTTTACCAACTTCAAGAGCGCCACCTTTCATATAATAGCCATGAAAAGAAGGAATTGTAGCAAGAAGAAATGCAAATACAAAAGTCTTTATAAAAGAATAAATTATATGAAAAGCTTGAAAATCGGTTTGGATTCCTAAAATATAATCTTCTAATGATGTGTAGCCACCAAAAACACAGGCTGCCATACCGCCAAGGATCCCTAAAAACATCCCTATAGCAATAGCGAAAGGATATAAAAGTAATGCTATTGTTTTAGGGAAAACGAGATAATTTAAAGCGTTTATTCCCATAACTTCTAAAGCATCTATTTGCTCAGTTACACGCATGGTTCCTATACTAGAGGTTATAAAAGATCCCACTTTTCCAGCCATTATTATAGAAGTAAAGGTTGGAGCAAATTCGAGTATAATAGATTGTTTGGTAGCAAATCCAATTAAATATTTAGGAATAAGAGGATTGTTTATATTTAAGGCGGTTTGAATCGTTATAACACCACCTACAAAGAACGATATAAATGCTATAATACCAAGTGAACCTATTACTAAATCGTTAATATCTTTAAATATTAATTTCTTCATCACACACCATTTAGTAGGTTTGCGAAACATCTCAACGATCATTAAAAAATAAGCACCAATATTATGAAGGTATGTCATATAAATATTTGTTAGTGCTAAAGTAAAAAAAAGTTCATGGTATTTAACCTTAAATTTAAATTTTGATGTTTTAAATTCTGTATTTTTGGATTGTAGAAATAAAATTGTTATGATAAAAAATATTCTCCCGTTTTTTTTAGCCCTCTTTTTTTGTATGTCTGGAAAGGCGCAAAGTCAAGTAATAAAGAAAGAAAGAACTAACCCAAAGTTGATTGTAGGTATTGTAGTTGATCAAATGCGATACGATTATTTAACTCGGTTTTATAATAAATTTGGTGAAGGCGGTTTTAAACGGATGATGGATGAAGGTTTTAACTGTAAGAACAATCATTTTAATTATATCCCAACATATACAGGACCTGGTCATGCATCAATATATACAGGTACAACACCAAAATATCATGGTATCATCGGAAATAATTGGTATAACAAAGAAACTAAAAACAGCGTGTATTGTGCTGGAGATAATTCTGTTAAATCTATTGATACTAAAAGTACAGCAGGGCAAATGTCTCCTCACAGAATGAAAACTTCAACATTTGCAGATGAGAATAGGTTGTTTACACAAATGAGAGGTAAAACGATAGGTCTTTCAATTAAAGACAGAGGTGCTATTTTACCTGCTGGGCATACGGCGAATGCTGCTTATTGGTTTCACGGCGCGGATGAGGGGCATTGGATTTCCAGCTCGTTTTATATGAATGATTTACCAAAATGGGTAAAAAAATTTAATAAATCTGATGTAGCTGAGTCTTATTTTAAAGTTTGGAATACCTTGTATAATATTGATTCGTATATAGAGAGTGGAAGTGATTTAAATACATTTGAGGGTGTGTTTAAAGGAAAAGAAACCGCAACATTTCCTTATGATTTGAACGCTTTAAAAGGAGATAATGGAGGTTTTGATATTTTAAAAGCAACAGCTTACGGGAATAGTTTAACTACCGATTTTGCTTTAGCAGCATTAGAAGGCGAAGCATTAGGGCAAGATGTGATTACAGATGTTTTAACAATTAGCTATTCCAGCACAGATTATGTAGGGCATAAGTTTGGAGTAAATTCAAAAGAAGTTGAAGATACCTATATTCGTTTGGATAAAGATTTAGAGAGATTATTTAAAGTCCTAGATGCTAAGGTAGGAAAAGGAATGTATACGGTGTTTTTAACAGCTGATCATGGCGCAGTAGATGTACCAGCATATTTACAATCTGTTAAAATTCCAGCGGGATATTTAAATAATGTTGAGCGTAAAGAAAAATTTCAAAAGTTTCTAATGGATACTTTTGGGACAACAGATATTTTGGAGAACATTAGTAACAATCAAATTTTCTTAAATAGGGAGAAAATTGAAGCATTAGGACTAGATTTAAGTGATGTTCAAGATGCGATTGTAAATGAACAAATTACTTATAAAAACATATCTAAAGCTTATACAGCAACTACTATGAGCTCGGTTGATTTTACTACTGGCATTGAAGTTTTATTACAAAATGGATTCAATCAAAAAAGATCAGGTGATATTTTATTAGTAAATGATCCTGCCTATATCTCTTACGGAAAAACAGGGTCTACACATGGTAGTGGTTTAAATTATGATACCCATGTGCCGCTTTTGCTTTTTGGAAAAGGTGTAAAACATGGTGAGACATTTCAAAAAACAAAAATAACCGATATTGCTCCGACCATGTCTGCGCTTTTAAATATTAGTTTTCCAAACGGAGCCACGGGACAGCCTTTAGAATTCGTTTTAGAGTAGTAGTATGAATAAAAAGACCATCTATACCCTTATTGCTATTCTTATCGTTTTCGGAATTTATGGTTATGAGTTTTTTTTAAAAGAAGAAGAAAAAGCAGAGGTTGTAGAAGCAGGTAAAGACGTTAAAAATAACACTAATGAATACTTTCTGCCTACAAGTACTACAAGCCAAATAACTCACCATGAAGGCTATTCATTGTCTTATAGCGAACCGCACGAACAAGCAGAATGGGTGGCGTATGAGCTTAAAAAATCACATCTGGCTAAAACAAATTTTAAACGTCCGTATTTTGAAATAGATAAGGCTATAAAAACAGGAGCTGCGCATTGGCGTAATTATAAAAAATCTGGTTATGATCGCGGACATTTATGCCCAGCTGGAGATAGGCGGTATAGTCAATTTGCTCATGACGAAACATTCTTAACAAGTAATATCAGTCCGCAAAGACATGATTTTAACTCTGGTATTTGGAATGCTTTAGAGCAAAAAGTACGATATTGGGCTGGTAAATATGATGGGGTTTTTGTGGTTACTGGCGGGGTTTTAAAGCATGGTTTAAAAACTATTGGAGAAGAAAATGTTGCAGTGCCAAATGAGTTTTATAAAGTGTTAATAGATACCAATACTGACAAAACAAAAATGATTGCTTTTTTACTTCCGCATAAAAAGTCTAATAAACCTTTATATGAATTTGTAGTATCTGTAGATACTATTGAAAAATTAACTGGAATCGATTTTTTCCACGAGTTAGATGATGCTTTAGAAAACAAACTAGAGGCTTCTAGTAGCTATAAAGCGTGGAGTTTTCAATAGATTTTTGTCTTTTTTGCGAAAGTGAAGATCTTATTAAGGTAGTAAATGTATCATTTTTGAAGGAGACATTTAAAATAAAAAGGGGGCTGTCTAAAAAGTGATGAACTTTGTCATCCAGATAGAATGACACTTTTTAAACAGCCTCTTTTCTTTCAATCTTAGCTTTTAAACCAATCTAGTTTAAAAACTTTTTAGCTGTACGACCTTTATTAGTAGTTACTTGTAAAATATAGACGCCATGGGCTAATGTAGAGGTTGATATTGTTGTTTCCTTACTTGTTAATATATGAACTCCCGACATATTAAAAACAACTAATTTTTCAATAAGAATATCATTAGCCGTATTAACACGAATACCATGTGCTGTATTAACAATAGTAAGTTTGTTTTTTAAGGACATACTATCTATACTCAAAGTAGAATTTTTAAAGCCTGTCCAATTTGCATTAGTATAATTTAGTTCTGTTCCAGTTGGGGTGGTTAAATCTATATTATTCCTATTATCAAAGGCATCTGCGGGTAAGGTTGCGGGATTCGTGCTTTTAGAAATCACACTTGTTAAGGAGGTATTCCCTGAAAAAGCCTTTTCTCCAATATGAGTCACACCACTACCAATAGTTATAGTTCCTAAATTATTATTTTCAGCGAAAGCAGAACTTCCAATATAAGTCACATTATCAGGGATAGTAACATTTGTTAAGGCACTACTGTGAAAAGCCATTTCTCCAATATGAGTCACACCACTACCAATAGTTATAGTTCCTAAATTATTATTTTCAGCGAAAGCAGAACTTCCAATATAAGTCACATTATCAGGTATAGTAACACTTGTTAAGGAGGTATTCTCTGCAAAAACCTTTTCTCCAATATAAGTAACACCACTACCAATAGTTATAGTTCCTAAATTATTTTCAGCGAAAGCAGAACTTCCAATATAAGTCACACTATCAGGAATAGTAACACTTGTTAAGTCACTATTGTGAAAAGCCCTTTCTCCAATATGAGTTACAGTATTAGGGATAGTAACACTTGTTAGGAAGTCATTATTAAAGAAAGCATATCCCTCAATAGACGTTACGCCATTAGGGATAGTAACACTCTCTAAGGGATTATAAGCGAAAGCCAGAATTTTAATAGAAGTCACAGTATTAGGAATAGTGACACTCGTTAAGTTGCTAGAAGCGAAAGCCGATAGACCAATAGAAGTCACGCTATAGTTATTTGTGCCATCATTTACAAGATTTGGTATGTTTACGTCTCCACCAAGACCTGTATAACCAGTAACTTCAACTGTTAAGTTGACACCATCTGTAAGCGTATATTCAATGTTATCTATAGTAAAAGTAAAGCCTTCAATATAACTGTTAAAGCCTGTCCAATTTGCATCTTTATACTTTTGTTCTCTTCCTGTAGGAATGGTTAAATCTATAGCATTATTATCATCAAAAACATTTTCAGATAAGGTTGCAGGGTTTGTGCTTTTAGAAATTACACTCGTTAAGGAATTATTAGAGAAAGCCAATTCTCCAATAGAAGTAACATTATTAGGGATAATAACACCCTCTAAGTTATTATAAGCGAAAGCCAATTTCCCAATAGAAGTAAGAGCATAAGGAATAGTAACACTCGTTAAGTTATTCAAAATGAAAGCACCATCTCCGATAGAAGTAACACCAGTAGGAATAGTAACACTCGTCAACCCTTTCTGTTCGAAAGCTCCTTCTCCAATAGAAGACACCCTATAGTCCTTTGCGTCATAAATTACAGCGATTGGTATGTTTACATCTAGGCTAGAACCTGTGTAATCGGTCACTTTAACTGTTAAGTTGGTGTTATCTGTAACAGTATATTCAAAATCATTTACTGTAAAGGTCGTTTGTGAAAATAATACGGCATTAAAAAGTAGCGTAATAACTAAAGTAATTTTTTTCATAAGATTTGGGGTTTTATTAAAAATTGCATCAAAAGTATAGAAATTACCTTACTTAAATACGCGAAATCATTGAAGTTTAAAGAATTTATAAGCCTGTAAACTGCTTTTTATTGAGAGTCAATATTTTATATAAATTGAGTTTAATTAACTCCCTTAATTAGAACTTGTCTAACATGCCTTTCCAACGCAGACTTCTAATAAACTCACCTTGTTCTTTTGTTACTAAATATTCAATCTTATTCTTTTTGGCTTTAAAATATCCAGTTAAATAATCTTTAAATAAAGAGAGGCTCCTTTTTTTATAAGCCAATTTTAATGCAGAAATTAAAGTAATAATAAACCCATAACGCATTTTGTACATAGCTTCTCCTTGTAAATACTTTGAAGCTTTATTGTAGCTAATGCCAGTAGGTTTTAGGTGTTTTACTTGTAAAGAATCATCTGTTAAGATATCCCAATTATAAAATTTAGCTAATAACTCATCTGTAGTATCCCAACCCATAGAAGGCTTAAGTTTTCCAATTTGAAGAAAGCAGGCTTTTCGATAAGCTTTTAATGCACCACGAATATGGTCTTTTCGCGTTAAATTTTCTAATACCCAATGCTTATTCTTTTCTATATAACAAAAGCCAGAAGCCATACCTAGTTTTTCATTCCTATTATAGTGATTAGATAGTTGTTCTAAATAATTATTTGGAAAAATTAAATCGGCATCAAACTTACAAATCACATCATAGTTATCATCTAAAGTTTCATAGCCTTTGTAAAAAGCATTGATGATTTTTGATCCTGGTAAATGTTCGTTTGACGATTTAGAATTTATTAAAGAAACCCAGGAATACTTTTCGGTATAAACTTCAACTATGTCTTGAGTTTTGTCTGTAGAATTATCATTAACAACTACAATACGCTTTGGTTTTAAAGATTGATTAACCAAAGAATCTAAAGTGAGCCCAATAGAACTTTGTTCGTTATGAGCAGGAATGATGATGTAGAAATTCATATAGTTGATTGTTTAACTGCTTAGTAATCTTTTAAATAAAATCTAAAAACATCACATAAAATCGCTTTATGGGTTTCCCTCAGCAGTATCTTTAATTTTTCGATGAAATACGTCAAATTCCTTTTTTTGTATGTAGGAAAAACTTCTTTTTGTTATAAATTTAATGCACGATGATTCTTCTAAAACAAGAATGTTTAAACATTAAAAAATTATAGAAATTCTAGATTTATATGTTTAAGTTGTTGATTTTGAGTAAAATAATTACAATTTTGATAAAAACCTCTGCTTGATAAATAAAGTAGATAAAAATATGACATGTATTTAATCTAAATCCAAACTGCCTATGAAATAGACAACACTATACAAACAGAGGATGTTCATGCAAAAGTATGATATCTCGCAGGAAATTGAAAAAATATAAATTATTAAAATAAAACAAATGAAAATAAAATTTATTGTATCATTAAGTGCATTATTATTAAGTTCATTAGTATTTGCACAAGTAAATTTCTCTCATATTGCGCCATCTAGTTCAGGAAAGGCTGAACATGTATCAAAATTTGGAGTTTCCGACACTTCTTTGGATTTCTTAAGTCTTACTAATGGAACTACTTATAATGGTCAATTTGTGCCTTTATTTTATGCAAGACGAGCAGTAGATAATAGACTTGTAATAGGCTTTAATGCAAGTATAAGTACTGCAAGGGATAATGGATCTACTCCAATGATGCTTTTTATTACAGAAAAAGATGATACTGTTTATCCTAATGCCCCAACAGGAGCAACGTTTCCTTGGGGTAATGCCCAAGACGGATTGTCTTATCCTATTAGTATCCGACCTTTATTTGCTTGGAATAACTCAAGTACTAGGATAATGACTATTTCAGCTCAAAATAATTTGGGTCTTGGGACTGCTTCACCAACAGCTAGGTTACATACGAATGGAACAGTTAGATTTGAGAATATTCCAACAACGACATCAAATTCTTATGTTTTAACAACAGATTCTAGTGGTAATGTTAGACGTCAATTATCAAGTGCTTTTACAGGGTTAGGAGCTACTTTTTCGGATAGTAAGTATAAGGAAGATATTGTGAATGTTACTGGAGCGTTAGAATCAATAATGAAACTAAATGGTAAAAGTTATAGTTGGAAAAAAGAAATAGAAACAAAGAAAGGGATCAGTTTTACTGATAAAAAACAATATGGCTTAATTGCTAATGAAGTTGAAAAAATTATACCAGCTTTAACTTCTATAGATGAAGAAGGTGATTATGGTATTAATTATTTGGGTCTTATTCCAATCTTGATTGAAGCTATAAAAGAACAACAGAATCAGATTGTGTCACTGCAGAATCAAATAAATATTAATTTTCAAAAACAGAATGTTGATTTAATTAATCTAAAAAACACAAAAATAATTAATATTTCTCCTAATCCTTCATCCGATATCATAGAGGTTTCATTAAATATTGAAGATACAGTGAAAGATGCGAAATTGATAACTTATGATTTGAATGGAAAGATTATGAGTAGCTTAAATATAAATGATAGAAATTATAATATCAAAAAATCAATACATAAAGATAATTTTGCTTCAGGTACTTATATTATAAGCCTTTTTGTTAATGGAAAAAGTATAGATTCAAAAAAGATTAGTATTAAATAGAACTATAATCATTATTTTTGAAAAATAATAGAGGCTGTCTAAAAGGTAAATAAAAATTGAATGTCTGATTGACTACTTCGACTGCGCTCAGCACAAGCTCCATTGAAACCTTTATATTTAGTGAAGTTAGCCTGTATCGAGTGGAGTTGAAAGACTCTAATGGACAAAAATTAGACTTTCAGACAGCCTCTTTAATTTAGTTGTTATGGGAATTGTAAAAGATATTTTATACAAAATATCTAGTAAAAGATTTTTACCAGTATTTAAGGATCAAAGTATATTTCCATACTATCATATAGTAAGGAATAATCAAGTAAATCATATAGAACATTTATATTCATTTAAGAACAAAGAGCAATTTTTAAATGATATTGATATTTTAAGTAATAATTATAGGCCTCTAGAACCTAAAGAACTTTTAGAAAATAGCATTAAAAAAAACACTTTTTTACTTTCTTTTGATGATGGTTTAAAAGAGGTGTACACTGTAATTTATCCTATTTTAAAAAAGAAAAATATAAAGGCTATCTTTTTTATAAATCCAAACTTTATTGATAATAAAGAAGGGTTATATAAACACTACATAAGTATTATAATCTCAAACTTGAAAGGCAAAAATTTTGAGATATCCAGTTTGGATAAAATAAGTGACATATTTTCGTTTTCTTATACTACAATTGAAGATTTTAAGCAAAAATTCACTAGTATTAAATATGCGGAAAGAGAGAAGGTTCATGATGTTTTAAATTTTTTAGATATCAATATAGAAGATTATTTAAACATACATAAGCCGTATATTACAAAGGAGCAAATCCAGGAAATGATAAAAGATGGGTTTTATTTTGGAGGGCATACCATGGGACACCCACCTCTTGTTCAATTATCGCATGAAGAACAAAAAGTAGAAATAATTAATTCTATAGATTGGTTAAAACAAAATTTTGATATTAATTATTCCCTTTTTTCATTCCCGTTTTCAGATAGATCAATTTCAAAAAAATTACTGGAAGAACTATTAGAATATGATAATGATATAAAAATCTTTGGCAATTCTGGTTTAAAGAAAGATATGGATGAAAGAATCATTCAAAGGTTTTCGCTTGAAAACCCAAATAAGCAGACAGAAAAAAGTATTGTTCTAGAGAATCTTTATAAATATTTCAATATGGTAATCGGGAAATACCATATAAAAAGAAAGTGATATTGCTTTTAACTTATTAAAAAGGCAAGAAAGAAATGTGTTTCGTTCAAGGCTAAATTCTTTGCTAATGGCTATTGCAAACACCAATTAAAAATGTCGCTAAAAATAAAGATCAATAAAAAGACTTCGTTTATATTTACAATATAAAAACATCTCATACAATTTATAAAACAGAGTATGGATCATTATTTTAATTAGACACCTATTTATAGCCATACGCTAGGAAAAACATGTACGAATCGGAAGTATATATTAAAACAACTCAAGAAAATCTACCTGAAGAGATTTGGGAGAAATTCTCAGATACTTACAAAGATATTAAGAGTAGAAGTATCCTCCATTGGACCGAGCATTGTACAGAATGTGCCATGCCTACATGTTTTAAAACCTGTGATTTGTACTCCCCAAGGATTGATGGGAAATGCCAACGATTTGTTGAAGGCATTGAAAGAGTTATTCAATCTGGTGGAGCAAACAATGATGCCCATCAAATATTAAAAATTCAGTTTAAGAAATGGGGTGTATTTGCTACTCAGGGAAATCATGAATTATATGAACACAGTGATATTGAAAAGAAAGAACGTAGAGAATTAAAACTAACAAGGGGTATTCATCTTGTTCCATCAAAATTTATCAAGAAAAAATTAATTCAAAAAAGATATAGTCAGAAAAAGAACAAAATAATAAACGATCAAAATAAAGGTGTAAAAATACCAGATGGTTTTTTACTAGAAGTTTATAATCCAACAGAGGCTATTATACCTCTAGGATTGGTGATTAGAAATGACGATCTTAAGTATAGTAAAATTCCTTTTCAATACCGAATCGAATTGATGCCAGGATATAATAAAGAAATTATTCCGTTTGATGAGATTGCCAAAAGAGTAAAAACCGAGATGTCTTATCGGGTTAATATTATTCCTGAAAATATAGATAGTGAAACGGCTCTGTATTTTGGAACTACCGAATTTGTACAATTAAAGAATGATAAGCAATCTAATAAAGAGGCTAAAAAAATTAAATGTATTGTTTGGGATTTAGATAATACCATGTGGCATGGTACGCTAGTAGAAGATGGTATAGAAAAACTAAAACTTAAAGAAGGGATTAAGGACATTTTACAAGATATAGAGCAAAAGGGTATTATAAACTCTATAGCAAGTAAAAATAACTATGATGCGGGAATGGCTGCATTAAAGCATTTTGGTATTGAGCACTTTTTTCTTTTTCCTAAGATCTCATGGCTGCCAAAAAGTAAAGGTTTAAAAGAGATTGCTCTAGATCTTAATATAAATATAAATACTTTTTTATTCATTGATGATTCCGAATTCGAAAGGAAGGAGATTGAAAGTATGCTACCACAGGTTAGGCTAATGGATGCTATGCATTACCAATCAATATTAGACTTGAAAGCACTTCAAATTCCAGTTACTAATGAAAGTATAAAGCGCAAGACATTTTATGCTAATGAGGCTAAAAGAAAAAAAGTTTCTGATGATTATGAAGGTGAATATTTCGAATTCCTGCATACTTGTAATATTGAATTAGAGATAACATCCTTGAAAAAGGAACATTTTGAGCGGGTTTATGAACTTACCCAAAGAACAAACCAAATGAATTTTTCGGGCAACCGATATACCAAGGATGATATATTTAGTATTCATAATAATGCCGATCTCTCTGCTTACATATTAAAATGTAGAGACCGATTTGGTGACTATGGAATCATTGGGTTTGGGATTATTAAAAAATCTAAAAATGAACTTATCGATCTTATGTTTAGTTGTCGGATCCAGAGTAAAAGGATAGAGCACGCTTTTTTAACACATATTTTAGAGCGTTATCTTAAGTTAGGTGATTTTTGGGTGACATATACTCATACAGAAAAAAATAAATTCTCTGCACATGTTTTTAACGATTTTGGGTTTGAAACGATACAAAAACAAGAATCTTTTCGAAAACTTAAATTCAGCCAGAATAGCACCATACACAACGACAAAATAATAACGGTAATAGAAAGTAAATAATATGCCAGTTCATCCCTTTTTATCTAAGACGAAACTATATAACTTTTTAAGAAAGCTATGCAAGCCTTTCTATATAGTTTATAAATATATGGCGTTTGTTGCCTTTATGAGCGAAAATAAAAGCAAAGGTAAAATTAACGATTATTATAATAAAAGAGCGACCTATAAAAACAGGTATCAGCTTCACGATACACTTTTGTTAGAATTAAAAAACAAACCTGTTTTTTATTACGAATTTGGTGTTGCTGGTGGTGATATGATTAAGAAATGGTCTTCAACTAATAAAGTAAAGGAATCACGTTTTGTTGGATTTGATTCATTTGAAGGTCTTCCCGAAAGCTGGGAAGGTAAAAAAGAAGGACATTTTGATCAGAAAGGAGACTTTCCAGATATTAATGATAGTAGAGTACGATTTGTGAAAGGATGGTTTCAAGATTCGGTATATAAAGCCCTATTGGATTGCGACTTTCATGAACAGTGTGTTTATCATCTTGATGCAGATTTGTTTTCATCTACACTTTATGTGCTGTTTCAAATACATGCTAAGCTTAAAGTAAATGATATATTGATATTTGATGAATTTTCGAGTCACGATCATGAATTTGAAGCACTAGAAATATTTAAAAAATGTATTAATAATAAATGGCAATTTGAATTTATTGGAGCCGTAAATAATTATAGACAAGTTGCATTTATATTGAAGTAACACCTAAAGTAAGAGAATTAAACTCTTTCTGCATAGATAATATAGTACCTGGGAGTAAACCAGCGTAAAATTGTTCTAATGCCTATTTTTTTGGTAGGGTTCGTCCACTTTTGACTATCTATAATTTTCCAACCGCTCTTTTCTAATAACCAATCAAACTGCCAATCTTCGAACTCATGGTAGTGCCTATCTAACATATCAGTCTTACTTCTATAAGCCGAAGAGAACCATAACTTAAGAGGTACGCTAGTAACTAATTTATTAACTTTTATTGATTGCAAAACGGTGAAAGGAGATAGTAAGTGTTCAAATATTTCGAAAGCAGTAATTATATCTGCATTAGAGTTTTTAATGGTAGTAGTATCTATATCTAAATCTTCTCCTTGGGTATTTTCAACAGAGAAACCGTTTTCTTTCATAATTTGAGTAAACGGGTTAGGAACGCCCAAATCTAAAATAGTTTCAGAAGTTGAGACGTGTTTTTTTAAAAATTGAATAGTATGCTTAAAACGTTTATTATGATTATGAAAACTGTTTTCGTACATTTTACGTTTCCGCGAAAGCGGCCATATTTAATATCGATAAACTATGGCATTTATATTCATGCCAGCTCCAACACTTGCAAATATAATAAGATCTCCTTTTATTAAGCTGTGATTTTCTAATTTATTGTTTCTTATCAGATCAAAAAGTGTAGGTATAGTTGCCACACTTGAATTTCCTAACTCATTTATGATCATAGGCATAATGTTTTCTGGCATGTCTAAATCATGTAATTTATAGAAACGCTTTACAATAGCCTCGTCCATTTTTTCATTAGCTTGATGGATGAGTATTTTTTTTACATCTTTTATGTCAAAACCGCTTTTTTCAAGACAAGATTTCATAGCTAAAGGTACGTTGATTAATGCAAACTCATAAATCTTTCTGCCATGCATTTTTATGTATCGACGCCTTTCGTCTATATCTTGATTATTAGTTTCTCCAAAATAGATGAAATGGGATTCATTCAAGGTGAAAGTTGCCGTTTCATGGGCAATAATACCACCAGCTTCGTTGGTGTTTTCAATAACGACAGCTCCAGCACCATCACTATAAATCATGGAGTCTCTATCGTGCTTATCAATAATACGAGATAGGGTTTCAGCTCCAATAACTAAGCACTTTTTCGCAATACCAGATTTTATAAAAGCATTTGCTTGAATAGTAGCTTCTATCCATCCAGGGCAACCAAATATAAGATCATACCCAACACATTTTGAATTTTGAATTTTTAAAAGATGTTTTACTCTGGAGGCTATACTTGGTACGGTGTCACTTTGTTCAGTATTGTGTTTAACATCACCATAATTATGGGCAACAATGATATAATCTAAATCTTCTTTATTGATTTGTGCATTTTCAATAGCTTTTTCGGCAGCGAAGCAGGCAATATCGGAGGTGTTTAAGTTGGGTTCTGCATAACGTCTTTCGCTAATGCCAGTAATAGCTTTAAATTTTTTAACAATAACTTCATTTGGAGCGTTAATTACAGAACCATCACTATTTAAAAATTCATGCTCATGGAACGCTTCATTCTTTTCAATGACTTCTGGAATGTAACTTCCTGTTCCTGTAATCTTAATATTCATAATAAGAAAATTTGTCTTTAATTATTTGTAGTGGTAGTAACCGAACCAAAGTACTTGTTTTTAATTAAAGACAAATTTTGTTTTAATGTAATTTACGATGTTCAAAGACTATTTATGCTTCAACATAGGCTTCAATAGGGATACAGGAACATATTAGATTTCTGTCTCCATAAGCATCATCAACACGCCTTACACTAGGCCAGAATTTGTTATCTCTAACATATTCAAGAGGAAAGGCTGCTGCTTCACGAGAGTACGGAAAATACCATTCGTCTGATGTTATCATGTCTAATGTATGTGGTGCATTCTTCAAAACATTATTGTCATCATCTTTAGAAGCATTATCGATCTCTTTTTTAATAGAAATCATGGCATCACAGAATCTATCAATTTCTGCCTTGCTTTCACTTTCTGTAGGTTCAATCATTAAAGTACCAGCTACAGGAAAGGATACTGTTGGAGCATGGAAACCATAATCCATTAATCGTTTTGCAATATCTGTTACTTCAATACCATTGGCTTTAAATGGTCTACAATCTACAATCATTTCATGGGCAGCACGTCCGCGTTCACCAGAATACAAAGTATCAAAGCTACCTTCTAAACGATGTTTGATATAGTTTGCATTTAAAATGGCAATCTTAGTAGATGCTGTTAACCCTTCTGCACCTAACATTTTTATATATCCATATGATATTAGGCAAGCTAACGCAGATCCAAAAGGCGCTGCCGAAATAGCTGTAATGGCTTTTTTACCTCCAGTTTTAATAATTGGATTTCCTGGTAAAAATGGAGCCAGTTGTTTTGCAACACAAATAGGGCCAACACCCGGACCGCCACCACCGTGTGGAATGGCAAAGGTTTTGTGTAAGTTTAAATGACATACATCTGCTCCAATGTTCCCTGGATTTGTTAATCCTAATTGGGCATTCATATTGGCACCATCCATATAAACTTGTCCGCCATTGTCATGAATAATTTGAGTAATTTCTTTTATAGCAGACTCATAAACGCCGTGTGTAGATGGATATGTTACCATTAAGGCAGATAAATTATCTTTATGTAATACTGCTTTTTCGCGTAAATCGTCTACATCAATATTACCTTCCGCGGTCGATTTTGTTACGATTACTTTCATGCCAGCCATAACAGCACTGGCAGGGTTTGTACCATGTGCCGATGATGGAATTAAACAAATATTTCTATGACGATCACCACGAGATTCATGATATGCTTTAATAACCATAAGTCCCGCAAATTCACCTTGTGCACCAGAGTTTGGTTGTAAAGATGTGGCAGCGAAACCTGTTATTTCTGTTAATTGGTCTTCTAATTCTTTTAAAATAGTTAAATACCCTTTGGCTTGTTTTAAAGGTGCGAATGGATGAATATTCCCCCATTTAAACCAGCTTAATGGTAGCATTTCTGAGGCAGCATTTAATTTCATAGTACAAGACCCTAAAGAAATCATAGAATGATTTAATGCTAAATCTTTACGTTCAAGAAGTTTTATGTAACGCATTAATTCGGTTTCAGAATGGTATGTATTAAAAACATCTAATGTTAAAAAAGGCGATGTTCTTTGTGTCGATTCCGAAATATTATTAGCTCTGGAAATAGCCGAAATAGTAATGGTTTCTTTTTTCGCAGCCTCAGCAAAAACAGAAATTAAGTAATTAATATCTCTAATAGACGTTGTTTCATTAATTGAAATAATGACCGTTTTTTTATCTGGATAATATAAGTTTACTTTTTTCTCTTTGGCAATTGCTTTTATTTCTTTAGCCTTTGTTTTTATTTGAATAGTGTCAAAGTATGATGTATTGACTTGATTATATCCTAATTTTTCTAAAGCATTTGCTAATTCAGAAGCTTTGTTATGAACTTTATTAGCAATAAATTGTAAGCCCTTAGGGCCATGATATACTGCATACATACTCGCCATAACGGCTAATAAAACCTGAGCTGTACAAATATTAGAAGTGGCTTTATCTCTTTTTATATGTTGTTCGCGAGTTTGTAAAGCCATACGTAAGGCTCTATTGCCGTTTTTATCTTTAGTGACACCAATAATTCTACCTGGTAAATCACGTTTGTAAGCTTTTTTAGTAGCGAAAAAGGCAGCGTGAGGCCCTCCATATCCCATAGGAATACCAAAACGTTGGGTTGTACCAACAACAACATCAGCTCCAAATTTCCCAGGAGCTTCCAGTTTTACCAAACTTAGTATATCGGCAGCTACTGCTACTTTAATTCGTGCGTTATTCGCTTTCGAGATAAAAGTTTTGATATCGGTTACCTGGCCGTCTTTTCCTGGGTATTGTAATATAGCTCCGAAAAATTCTGACGAGAAATCAAAAGTTTCTTCATCTCCTACTACTAATGCAATACCTATAGGAGTTGCTCTTGTTTGTAATAACGATAATGTTTGTGGTAGTATGTTTTTAGAAACAAAAAACTTATTAATTCCTGCTTTTTTCTGATCGCGTTCACGAACAGCAAATAACAAACTCATAGCCTCTGCAGCCGCTGTACTCTCATCAAGAAGCGAAGCATTAGCAATTTCCATACCTGTTAAGTCTATAACCATGGTTTGGAAATTTAAAAGCGCTTCTAATCTCCCTTGAGCAATTTCTGCTTGATAAGGTGTGTAAGCCGTGTACCAGCCTGGGTTTTCAAGAATATTTCTTTGAATTACGGCAGGTAAAATAGTTGGGTGATATCCCAGCCCAATATATGTTTTATAAGCTTTGTTTTTTTTAGATAATTCATGAATATGGAGTAGATATTCATGTTCAGTCATAGGGGCTTCCAATTTTAACCCATTTTTTAAGCGAATATCATCAGGGATTGTCTCATAAATCAATTGATCTAAAGTATTAATCCCTAAGGTTTTTAACATAAGATTTTGGTCGTCTTCTCTAGGACCAATATGACGCAATGCAAAAGCGTTTGTATTCATTAACGTGAAATTAATTATATAATTCGCAAAAATACATAATATTTGATGTGTTTTGTTGCATAAAATGGAAATTTTTCAACGATTTGTAAGGGTTGTCAACACTTTGATTATTTTTACATTATGAAGTTTGTAAAGCAACTTTTTGATTTTTATTTAAATAGCAGCATACATGTTGCCATATCGGTGTTTTCGTTAGTATGGATTACCCTTATAGAGTTTGGAATTCCATATGATAAAAGCATACTATATTTTGCGTTTTTTGCCTCAATAACGGGCTATAATTTTGTAAAGTATTTTGGAGTAGCAAAATTTCACCATAGAAGCTTGGCGAATTGGTTAAAATTGATTCAAATATTTTCTTTTTTTTGCTTTCTTTTAATGTGTTATTATGCTTATAAATTAAGTACGATAACATTAATGTATGTTGGTGGTTTTGCAATGATTACATTTTTATACGCCATCCCTTTTTTACCAAAACGCTTTTTTTTAGATAAACAGCATAATTTACGAAGCGTTAGTGGGCTTAAAATTTATTTAATAGCCTTAATCTGGGCTGGTGTTACTGTATTACTTCCTTTAATAAATAATGATTATTATATAGATACTAATGTTATAATAACAGCGATTCAACGCTATCTTTTTATAATAGTTTTAATGCTACCTTTTGAAATTAGAGATTTAAGATACGACAGCTTAAAACTATCAACAATTCCTCAAAAAATAGGCGTTAAGCAAACAAAACTAATAGGAAGTATCGTGTTGGGGGTATTCTTTTTCTTGAGTTTTTTGAAGGATGATACAAGTGCCATGCATATCATTATTTCGATAATAATTACAGGTATTACTTTATTATTTCTGGTGTATTCTAAAATAGAACAAGGGAAGAGCTATAGCTCGTTTTGGGTAGAAGGTGTGCCAATTATCTGGCTAATACTGTTGCTTTTATGCTATTGATCAGAATGTTCTTTTAAAGCCTTTTCAAAATCTAATTTCATAGATTCTTTACATTTTTTATCTAAACATTCCACTTCAGATTTTTTTAAGACTTTAGTTAGCTTTGCATTGTTTTTTGTGTATTCTCTACAGAATTTGCAGTATAACAAATGTATATTGAGCTTTATCATTTCCCATAACGTAGCTTCTTTATATTGTGTTTTATCACATACATGATTAGCATCATCGCAAGGAATAAAAAACTTAATCTTACTCATATTAAAACCAATTTTCTTTTAAGCAATCTGCCATAGCTGTACGAGCTCTATGAATGATTACCCAAAGGTTAGACGCAGTAATATTTAATTCATTACAAATTACTTCAGTTTCAAAGCCTTGAATGGTTTTCATTTTAAAAACGTCAGCTTGTTTTTCTGGTAATTTCCCTAAGCAATTATGAATGGCATTACCTAACTCACTATTTTGCATCGTATCTTCCGCGGTTTTATCGAATGGATCAGCTACGCGCTCTTCCAACCAATCACCTTCGGTCTCAGAGTCATCATTATAACTAATGCGTACCTCTGCTTTTCCTTTGTTTGAGTTTATTTTGCGGTAGTGATCTATAATTTTTCGTTTTAAAATAGAGATAAGCCATGTACGTTCGCTAGCTTCTCCTTTAAAGTTTTTCATAGACTTTAAACCAGCCAAAAAAGTATCTTGTACTAAATCCTGTGCAATCTCTCTGTCACTAACACGAGTAATCGTGTAGTTGTATAAGTAGTCAGAATATAAATCGATCCATTTTTTAGGATTAATTTGATGATTGGGCATTATTTATACGATTATTTTTTGAGTTTCAAAAATAAGATAAAAAAATGAATAATTTTATGAACCGCTTAAATGGATGTTATTATTCGAAATATATAAGTAGAAATACCATACTAATGTATGTCCATAATATTAAAAAAATAATATGAACTATTGTTTCAAATGTTTTGCCTTTCCAAAGCTTAGATGAGTACACAAAAAATTGGATAAATAATCTGATAACCCAGAATATACACAGACCCAGAGATAATTTTTTACCAAGATTAGTTTCAATTATTTCTGCTGAAGATGTCAAGCACAATAACCCCATAAAAAAAACAATTAAGGCAATAAAAAATGTGTGAACCGTCATCATCTGCCTATTTATTAAACTTAACGATTTAAGCTCTATTCTCCAGTTGAAATATTTAGGAAAAATACTATGAATTAAGGCTAGTACAATTAAAAAGCTGCCAATTATATTTAAATGAATAGTCATTTTATGAAAAATTAAAAATTTATGAATAGCAGTTGAATACAGACATGAATGAAGTAAATTTAGTTTCGTCAACTGATGAGAAACCAGCTTTTTTAAATACTTTTTTCCATGTTTTTCTTGAAAAAAAATGAGTGTATCCAACTGAAAATGCTAAAAAATTTGGTAAATCCCGTAAATGCTCAACCATAATGACATTTCCATCTGGTTTACATATTCTACGACATTCTTTTAGAAAATCAACTTTTTCTTGATTTGATCTTATTTCATGAACTGCAGACAAAAGAAAAATAACATCAGCAGATTGATTTTCTAAAGGAATCATATTTGATTTGATTTCTTCAGTATTTGGATAAACTAAACTGACTTTTCTAGCTCTTACTATTGCTGCTTCGGTATGTTTTTTTGAATTATAAAAATCATATACTTTTAAATTCGATTGTGGAAACTTATTCTTAATTATGAAGCTTGTTTCATCAAAACCTGCATTAATGTTAACTATTAGTTTTTTTTTAGAATCAGAAAGCGAATATTTTTCTAGCCAATTAAAGTTATAATACTCAGAATAATCATATACATAAGCTGATACTATAAGTGGCATTATAAGCCCATATAAAAATGCTATTATAATAACCCAAAATAAAGAATCATACCATTCTATTATTATTTTGCTTCCTGTAATTAAGCTTAAAACACCTAGACCTATAATGTAGAAGTGTCTATTAAAGCTTAAAATATTTAAAACACCTTGAAGTTTTCTTCTTTTTATTTCCATAAGTCTATTTTTCCTTTTTTCCAGTAATATGGAATGTTTTCAATTATAAATGTATTTGCTAAAACACAATTTTTAAGTTTTAAAGACTCTAAGAAACCTATGTGATAATCATTTATTTTAATAGGTTTTGGTTTCCAATTTTGTCTTACACCTTCAATTATAAGCACTTCTTTTGTTGTTTTGTTATAGGTAAAAGTAAAAGGCAAGGGCCCCGCAAATCGTCTTGCTTCTTTCCAATTCGAAAATGGAGATTGTACAGGAAGACTAATGTTATTGTCTGATGTATTTATTGTGATTTTAAGTTTCGATTTAATAGAAGTTATCTTATTTTTTTCTGATTTATTAATATCTGTTGTGGTATAATTATAATGAGTAAAAATATTACCCATAAAAGCCATTTTCTTTTTATCGGTTTCAGACTTTAAAATATATAAACCTCTTAAACGCTTTCCTTTATTAGTTTTATAGCGTACAAAAATGCGATAACCAATTAAAAAAAAGTCGTTGCCCATACATTTAGGAAATCCTTTTGGTCTCAAGTTTTTAGCTTGAACCATGGCTACTGCAATAAAAGCCCACTTGTCTTGAAATATATCTAGTTCTAAACATTCAGGAATAAGACACGTTAATTCTTCTTTTGGAACGGCGAATGTTAAAACAAGCGAACTCTCAAAAAATGATTCTACTGCAAATGGATGATTTTTAAGAAATGATAACATAATGTTTTTTTTGAATTTTCGTGTTGATATAAAAATTATTGAAATATACTATTAAGATGAAAATCAGAGCAAAAACAATATTGAACTTTCCCCAAAGCAATAAATCTGGTACAAGTATAAATTCAAGTGTATTCATAACAGCTACAATCGCAATTTGTGATATTGTATTTAGTTTTGATTTTATACCACTTAATATCCAAATGGCCATTAAGATTTCCAAAACACCAATTAAAATTGTTAATTTTCGTGAGTGGTCTCTACCCAAAATTTTTGAAACAATTTGTTCATGTCTAATCACCAGATTTAGAACTTTACAAAACAAGCCGTTTATAATCCATACGGTCGCAATAAAAAAGACAATTATTTTATGAGTTTTTTGTAGTGTCATTTTTGTATTTTTTAAACTTTCAGAAAATATTGAAAGTGTATTTTAAATTTTTTTATTTGATAAATTTAAGTAAAGATTTAGTTAGCCAGTTTTGGTCTTGACTCACAATTCTATTCATCATAGTGTCTGCAGTTTCTGCTAAATCGTGTAAGGCTTTGGTTTGTTTTATAAGTTCTTTGGTTTTTGCGGTACCATCATCTTTTATAGAGCTAACATCTTTTAAAATTTTTATAACTGGTTTAATTTCTCTTCTACTTCTTTCTTTGGCTATATGTCTTGCTAATTCCTGAACATCTTTCTCGGTAGTGAAAAATTCTTTGCGTTTACCAGGAATGAGTTCTTTTGTAACAATACCCCAATCCATTAACTGACGTAAATTCATACTGGTATTACCACGGGAAATTTTTAATTCTTCCATGATTTCTTCCATCGAAAGTGGTTTTGTTGAAATAAAAAGTAAAGATTGTATTTGTGCCATAGCTTTGTTTATGCCCCATAAAGAGCCTAAACTTCCCCATGTACTAATAAATTTTTCTTTTGCTTCTTGATATTCCATGTAACAAAGATACTAATTATTTCTAAACTTTCAATAATTATTGAAAGTTTGTTTTTGGATATAATTTAAAGGAAAAAGTCGTAGGCTTGTGCATAATGTTATTAAGTTAATTATATGTCTGTTCGAGCATTACAGAACAACAAAATATATTTTGTTGTGAAAGCAGCAAGCATAGCTTGTCGAGAACTCATCATTCTAACAAATAAAGAGGTTTCGACTGCGCTCAACCAGACAGTTGAGGTGCTAAAATTCTTTACTTAATAATTTACGAGTTCCCGATTATATTTATTTTTATAAGCCATCGGTGTTAAACCTGTATATCGTTTAAACAAAATTCTAAAGGCTTTTGTATCTGTATATCCTACCGAAAACATCACTTCGTTTATTGTAATTTGAGTAGATTCTAAAGCATTTTTGGCAGCTTCCACTTTAACACGTTGTATATATTCTAATGGAGTATTGGCCGTTGCCTTTTTAAAGCGTCTTATAAAGTTGCGTTGACTAACTGCTAACATATTTGATAATTGTCCTACAGAAACCTTTTCGGTAACATTATTTTCGATAAATAACTGTGCTTTTTCTATGAGCGTGTCGCTATGTTCCTTTTGACCTTTAAAGATGGCAAACTGGTTTTGATTATCCCTGTTAATATCTATTTCGAATAGTTTGGATACATAAACTGCGACTTCTTGTCCGCAATATTTGTAAACCAAATGAATAATGAGGTTTAAGAATGAATAGGCCCCTCCACTGGAATAAATACCATTCTGGTCTGTAACTATTTTTTCTGGTAATACATCTATCTTAGGATACATCTGTCTGAACAAATCAATCCCAGCCCAATGTGTAGTACATTGTTTATTATCTAACAATCCAGTTTCGGCTAGTAAAAAAGCGCCTAAACATAAACTTGCTACTTCTGCGTTGTGTTGAGTGCGTTGTTTTTTAATCCATGGAATAAACTCGTAATTGGTTTTTATATCATCAGTAATCCATTCTGGTTTAACTGCCGAAATTATAATAAGATCTGTTTTAGAAATATCGTGTATAGTAGCATCGCAATGTATTGAAAATGCGCCATCATATAAGACGGTATCTTTATCTATACCAACTAGGTTAATATCAAAGAATGGCTGTTGGCTTTTTCCTGTTTGTATAATGAAGTCGTTCACACTTTTAAAAATTTTGTACGGTCCAACTACACTACTTAATATGGTATTAGATTTTGGAACTAATATGCTTACATGTTTCATTCGTTCACAGCTTAATAGTTATGGTTTTAAAAGTAATATTAAAATTTGTCATAATCAACACCTTAAAGTGTCGTATTTGACCTCTTAAAGACATGTATTCATTTTATAATTTTGGAATCATTATTAAATAGCCTAATGGATCCTAAACAATATTTTGAAACCATAAGAGTTCATTTTTGTTCCAATCACAAAGATGTAACAGTAGGTAAAATGATGCGCTCTGAAGCTATACATTATAAAGGAAAGGTATTTGCGTTTTTTTCTACCAAACAAAAAATGGTGTTTAAATTAGGAAAGGATTTTAATGTTGATACGATAGATCTGCCTATAGAAGTGTTTAGTCCTTTTAAGAATAAAAAACCAATGTCTGGCTGGTATCAATTAGGGGCTGAATATAAAGACGCTTGGGAATCTTTAACAGACTTAACGTTCAATATAATAAATCTGGACACATGATAACAAAAGCATATACCGAATTTTTTAAAGAACTAGCAGAGAATAACCATAAAGAATGGTTTCATGCTAATAAGAAACGTTATGAAAATGATGTTAAAGGAGCTTTTTTAGAATTGCTTTCAGAGTTACTTCCAGTACTTCATGATTGGGATAACCGAATTTTGACTGACGAAAAGAAGGCTTTGTTTAGAATAAATAGAGATGTACGATTTTCAAAAGATAAAACACCTTACCATACCATTTTAAAAGCTGGATTTTCACCTAATGGTAAAAAATCTATGTTGCCTGGTTATTATTTAGGTATTAGTGCAGATTCAGTTCATGTTGGGGGAGGACTGTTTAATATTAAACCGACCGAGTTAAAAATGGTAAGAAACCATATTACCTATAATATTGATGATTTTTTAGCTATAATTAAAGCTAAAGATTTTAATGATTGTTTGGGAGAACTAAAGGGAGAGGTGTCTAAACGTATTGATAAAGTTCATGAAGCTGTAGCAAATAAAACACAATTAATATATAATAAACAGTTTTATGCGATGTCTAACCTTTCTTTGGTAGATTATTATGATTCACCAAATTTGAAGGGTGAAATAATAAAACATTTTAAAGCAATAAGACCTATAAATGAATTTTTGAATGCCGCGTTTTAAAAAAGTCATTTTATAAAAATAGAAAGAAGTATTTAAAAAGTATTAATTATTAAATCGATCAAAATTATGACGACACAAGAAGTTGCAGAACAATTAGTAAATTATTGCAGACAAGGGCAGTTTGCTGAAGCTATTCAGGAATTATATGGACAGAATATTGTAAGTATAGAGCCAGACGGTGCTCCAGTAAAAGAAACTAAAGGATTAGAAGCTGTTATTGAAAAGGGACAGCAATTTAATGAGATGGTAGAAGAGGTTCATAGTATGGAGGTTTCGGATCCATTAGTAGCAGACAAGTTCTTTTCATGTAGCATGAAGATGGATGTCACGTTTAAGGGAGCACCCCGAATTAGTATGGATGAGGTTTGCGTTTATACCGTTGAGGATGGTAAAATAGTAAGAGAAGAGTTCTTTTTTACACCTATGCAACACGCGTAAGAACAATATAAGGTCTAAAAAGTTAAAATAAACTAACACACTCATGGTAGTAATCTCTATTTTAACTTTTTAGATTTTTGATATATTATTTCAACAATCCTGCACGTTTTAAAAGAGCTTCAGGTTTAGGTTCTTGCCCTCTGAAACGCTTATAAAGTGTCATCGGATTTTCTGTTCCTCCTTGAGATAACACATTGTTTTTGAATTTATCTGCAACATTTTTATTAAAAATACCAGCTTCTTTAAAATACTCAAAAGCATCGGCATCTAAAACTTCTGCCCACTTATAACTATAATACCCAGACGAATATCCGCCTTGAAAGATGTGTGAAAAAGCGGTACTCATACAATTCTCTGGTACTTCAGGATAAAGCGTTGTATTTTTAAAAGCCTCGGTTTCATGTGCTTTAACAGATTTTATAGTATCGGGTGCCTCGTTTGCATGCCAATTCATGTCTAATAAGCCAAAACTTATTTGCCTAAGTGTTTGCATTCCTTCATGAAAGGTCGAAGATTCTTTTATTTTTTCGACTAAATCCATTGGGATAACTTCTCCAGTTTCGTAATGCGTAGCAAACAACTCCAAAGCTTCTTTTTCGTAGCACCAGTTTTCTAAAATCTGACTTGGTAATTCTACAAAATCCCAAAAAACATTGGTTCCAGATAAACTAGGATATGTTGTATTTGCCAGCATACCATGTAATGCATGTCCAAATTCATGAAATAAAGTTGTAACCTCGTTAAAGGTTAAAAGAGAAGGTTTACTTTTTGTAGGCTTTGTGAAATTGCAAACTATAGATACGTGAGGTCTGTCGTTAATACCATTTTTTATAGATTGTGGTTTGTAAGATGTCATCCACGCACCATTTCGTTTTCCTGCTCTTGGAAAAAAATCAGCATAAAAAATGGAAATTAAATCACCCTTATTATTAGTTACTTTATAAGTTAAAACATCGTTATGATATGTATCTATGGTATTTATTTCTTCAAAGTTTAAATCGAATAATTTATTGGCAACAGTAAAAGCACCATTAATAACATTTTCTAGTTTGAAATATGGTTTTAATTTTTCATCATCTAAACTAAATAGTTTTTGTTTTAATTTTTCCGAGTAATATGATGCGTCCCATTTTTCAAGTCGGTCAATACCATCTAGTTCTTTTGCAAAATCTTCTAAGTTCTTAAACTCTCTTTCTGCAGCTGGTTTCGCTTTCTCTAGTAATTCGTTTAAAAAGCTTTCAACAGTCTTAGGCGTTTTTGCCATACGTTCTTCCAAAACAAAATGTGCATGTGTTTTGTAACCTAAGAGGTTCGCACGTTGAAATCTTAATGTGACTATTTGTAATATGTTGTCCTGATTATCAAGAGCATCGCCTTTAAATGCTTTTGCTCCAGCTGCAAGTGCCAATTTTTTTCTTAATTCACGATTATCGGCATAGGTCATAAAAGGGATGTAGCTAGGGTAATCTAATGTAAACAACCAACCTTCTTTTTTCCTGGATTCAGCTAATTGTTTAGCTGCTTCTTTAGCACCTTCGGGTAAACCAGATAAATCATCTTCGTTAGTAATTAACATTTCAAAAGCATTGGTTTCTGCTAATACATTTTCTCCGAATTTGAGTGCTAATTGGCTTAACTGTTTATCAATATCTCGAAGCTTCTGTTTTTTGTCTTCAGGTAAATTAGCACCATTACGCGCAAAACCTTTATATCTTTTATCAAGAAGTGTTTGTTGTTCTATAGTTAAACCCAAAGAATCTTTAATATCATAAACAGCCTTTACACGTTTAAATAAATCTTCATTTAGTGTGATATCGTTACTAAACTCAGATAATAAAGGAGATACTTCTTGAGCTATTTTTTGAATGGTGTCATTCGTTTCGGCAGAATTTAAATTGAAAAATATACTAGAAATTCTATCTAACTGTTCGCCCGAAAAGTCTAAAGCTTCAATCGTGTTTTTAAAAGTAGGAATGTCCTCATTTTTAACTATGGCATCAATTTCAGATTTAGCATCGTTAATAGCTTTTTTAAAGGCTGGCAGGAAATCTGTATTTTCGATTTTTGAAAAAGGCGCAGAATTATATGCGGTTTCGAAAGTTTTTGTTAAAATATTTTTTATCATTCTCAATAAATATGTTAAAACATACGCTTATTATGTATGCATAATAAATTTTTTATACTTTTGCACCCGACATATTTAGAGTGACTAACTCGGTAGAATTCCAATAATAAAAGGCCTTAAATTTAGTTTGAGGCCTTTTTTTATTGGTCTCAAATATATTTAAAAACGATGTGTTTTAGCTTATTTCGTTTTCAGTTTCTAAAAACTTTTGACCCGAATTTTATGAATCCACTAGAATTTTAGTTTTAATATGTCACCAAGCAGGTTTTTAGTCTGTCAAATCGAACCTATTTCAGTCCAGTGGTTTCGTTTAGATCTTTAGCAGATTCGTTTACTTTTTGTTTGAGTGCTTCTTTATAACTTAAAATTTTATCTAAAACACTGGTGTCGCTAGATCCTATAATTTGTGCCGCTAATATACCAGCATTTTTAGCACCATTTAAAGCGACAGTTGCAACAGGCACACCGCCAGGCATTTGTAGGATAGATAAAACAGAATCCCAACCATCTATAGAGTTACTGCTTTTTACAGGAACGCCAATAACAGGAAGCGGCGATAATGAAGCAATCATTCCAGGTAAATGTGCTGCACCACCAGCACCTGCAATGATAACTGCGAATCCTCGTGTATGAGCATGTTTTCCATAATCGAATAATTTTTCTGGGGTTCTGTGGGCTGAAACAATATCTACTTCAACTTCAATATCAAAATTTTTTAAGATATCTATAGCATCTTGCATAACTGGAAGATCACTTTTGCTACCCATGATTACTCCTACTTTTTTCATAAATTTTTATTTTATGTCAGGTCGAGCGCAGCCGAGACCTCAATATCAAAATTCAAAAATATTTAAAATCTCCCGACTGCGCTCAGGGAGACTTTATTCACTTATTACTTTAATTGATTTTTTAACTTCTTCGGCTACTTTTCGAGCCTCGTTAATATCTTCATTTACAATGGTAACATGTCCCATTTTTCTAAACGGACGCGTTTGTTTTTTACCGTAAATATGAGGCGTTACGCCATCCATTTTCATAATGGTTTGAATGTTTTCATAAACCACATTACCTGTATAACCTTCGGCACCAACCAAATTTACCATAACACCTCCAACTTTATTATCAGTTCTCCCCAAAGGTAAATCTAAAATAGCTCTTAAATGTTGTTCAAATTGAGAGGTATAACTAGCCTCTATGGTTTGATGACCAGAATTATGTGGTCTTGGAGCCACTTCGTTTATTAAGATATCGTCGTTTTGGGTTTGAAACATTTCTACTGCTAACAACCCAATATGGTTAAAAGATTTGGATGTTTTTAATGCTATTTCGGTAGCTTTTTTTGCAACATCATCTGAAATTCTAGCGGGGCAAATAACATATTCTACCTGGTTGGCTTCTGGATGAAATTCCATTTCTACTACTGGAAACGTTTTAATGTCTCCAGATGGATTTCTAACCACAATAACTGCTAATTCGTTTTTAAAAGGCACCAGACTTTCTGCAATACACTCTACGTTAGGTAAACCTTCTAAATCGTGACGTGTTTTTACAATTTTTACACCAGTACCATCATACCCAAATTGTGCACATTTCCAAACAAAAGGCATGGTTAATCCTCCATGGTTTATGGCTTCTTCAATTTCAGAAGTATAAGCAAAACGCGAAAAAGGGGCTGTTGGTAAATTATGATCCACATAAAACAATTTCTGAGTTGCTTTGTTTTGAATGGTTCGTAACGTTTTAGATGCTGGGTATACTTTAATGCCTTCTTTTTCAAGAGCTTCTAAAGCATCTACATTTACATTTTCAATTTCTATAGTTAGTACATCAACTAGTTTTCCGAAATTATAAACGGTATCATAATTCATTAAATCACCCAAGTGAAACTCGTTACTAGCAATTTTACAAGGTGCTTCATTACTAGCGTCTAAAACACAAGTATGAATATCAAATTTTCTGGTATCGTTAAGTAGCATTTTGCCTAATTGACCGCCACCAAGAATGCCAAGTTTGAAATTTGAAGAAAAGTAATTCATTGATTTCTTTTTAACTGAAATTAAATATTAGGATACGCAAAAATACACTTAAATATTAATTAGCGGCTAAATCATAAATCAAAAAATCGTTATTTGTAATCTATTGATTATCTTTGCAGCTTCAAAATCTGGTAACATTGATAAAGCTACACGATAAATATTTTAAACCGTTTATTTCTGCTAAAGAAATTGATGATGTTATGCAACGTTTAGTGGCAGAAATAGTTGAAGATGTAGGAGACGAAATCCCTGTGTTTGTAGGGATTTTAAATGGGTCATTTATGGTGGTAAGCGATTTTGTAAAAAAGTATCCGAAACCATGTGAAGTCACTTTTATAAAATTAGCATCTTATGAAGGTGTTAAATCGAGTGAGGATATTCAAAGACTTATAGGACTAACACAAGATTTAACAGGGCGTACTGTTATTATTTTGGAAGATATTATAGATACAGGTAACACTTTAACCGAAGTTCATAGAATTTTTGAGAATGAAAAGGTGAAATCGCTAAAAATAGCGACGCTTTTTTACAAACCTGAGGCCTATAAAAAAGATTTTAAACTACATTATGTTGGTATTGAAATTCCTAATAAATTTATAGTTGGCTACGGTTTAGATTATGATGGGTTAGGAAGGAACTTACCAGAAGTATATCAAATAAAAGAGACACAACACATGACAAACTTAGTGCTATTTGGCCCTCCAGGTGCAGGGAAAGGAACACAAGCAGATTTTTTAAAAGAGAAGTATAGTTTAGTACATATATCTACGGGGGATGTTTTTAGATACAACATTAAAAACGAAACGGCTTTAGGTATGCTGGCTAAATCGTACATGGATAAAGGCGAGTTGGTTCCAGATCAAGTTACTATTGATATGCTAAATGCTGAAGTTGAAAAGAATGCCGATGCGAATGGTTTTATTTTTGATGGTTTTCCACGTACTAATGCGCAAGCTGATGCTTTAAATAAGTTAATGGATAGCAAAGATTCTCAAATAAATGCCATGATTGCTTTAGAAGTTGATGATGAAATTTTGGTAGAGCGTTTATTGTCTCGAGGAAAAACTAGCGGAAGAGCTGATGATGCAGATGAATCTATTATTAGAAATAGAATAAAAGAATATTACGACAAAACAGCTATTTTAAAGGACTTCTATTCGGCACAAAACAAGTATTTTGGTGTTGATGGTGTTGGTAGTATTGAAGATATTACAGTACGTTTAAGTACTGTTATTGATAAATTATAGATTGTCTGAGAAGACACCTCATTATTAAAAACCTTTGATTCTAAATGATTGATGCGGTTTTTGAAATATAACTCCATTTAAAAAGATTTCCGCCCTCACTTTGACAGGCTTAGTGTAACTAGCGGGAAGGACAGAAATTATGACGGAAGGAAATTTTGTTGATTACGTAAAGATGTATGTGTCATCTGGTAATGGAGGTAAAGGCTCTGTGCATTTACATCGCGAAAAGTATATTACTAAAGGTGGCCCAGATGGTGGCGATGGCGGTCGTGGTGGTCATGTTATTCTTCGAGGAAATTCGAATTTATGGACGCTTCTTCATTTAAAATTTAAAAAACACATTCGTGCAGGTCACGGTGGAAATGGTAGTAAGAGTAGGAGCTCTGGAGCAGATGGTGAAGATGTCTTTTTAGATGTGCCTTTAGGGACGGTAATACGAGATACAGAAACAGATGAAATTCTTTTAGAGATTACCGAAGAAGGTGAAGAAAGAATTATAGTAGAAGGAGGTAAAGGAGGCTTAGGGAACTGGAATTTTAAATCGTCTACGAATCAAACACCTCGATATGCGCAACCAGGTCTTCCATTGGAAGAGAGGTATGTAACGTTGGAATTAAAAGTGCTTGCAGATGTTGGTCTTGTAGGCTTTCCAAATGCAGGAAAATCTACGTTGTTATCTGTAGTCACATCCGCTAAACCTAAAATTGCCGATTACGAGTTTACAACGCTTAAACCTAATTTGGGAATTGTAGAGTATCGTGATTTTCAAACCTTTGTTATGGCAGATATTCCTGGGATTATTGAAGGAGCAGCCGAAGGTAAAGGTTTAGGACATTACTTTTTACGTCACATAGAACGTAATTCCATTCTACTATTTTTAATTCCTGCAGATGCAGACGATATTAAAAAGCAGTACGATATTCTGTTAGACGAATTGCGTCGTTACAATCCAGAAATGCTAGACAAAGATCGTATCATAGCCATATCTAAATGTGATATGCTCGATAATGAATTGAAAGCAGAACTTAAAGAAGAGTTGGATAACGAACTTCCTATTCCTTACTTATTTATTTCATCAGTAGCACAGCAAGGTATTACCGAGTTAAAAGACGTTTTGTGGAAAATGTTGAATGTTTAACACTTCCGCTTCTATTTTAGTGCCTGATCCGCAAGCAGACTATTTAATAAAATGTAGATTTTTACCAGTCGTTTCATGATAAAAACCAAGTAAACTCTAGTACTTGTTTAGTTTTTAACACAATATGTTTCTTACAGGTTGCTGTCCTTGGAATAATTTTTGATTAACTTTAATCAAAAATTACGGTTATGAAATCTTTGAAAATTATTTTACTTGCTTTATTAGTCATAGGATGTGCTCCTATCCGAGTTAGTTACGATTTTGATAAAACGACCCAATTTAATGATTATAAAACTTATAATTATTATAGTGATATGAATACGGGGTTAAGTGAATTAGATACCAAACGTCTGTTAAATGCTTTAGATGAGAAACTAGGGGCAAAAGGATTCAGTTTATCAGATACCCCAGATTTTTTTATAGATATTAAGAGTAAAGCATATCAAGACGCACAGCGCAGCACAGTAGGTGTTGGTTTAGGCGGAGGTGGCGGTCATGTTGGTGGTGGTATTTCTATAGGTTTACCTATTGGTCAAGCCAAAATTAATCGTCAAATAATAATTGATTTTGTAGACGAAAATAAAAAACAATTATTTTGGCAAGCAGTAAGCGAATCTAATTATAATCCCAACGCTATCCCTGGAGAACGTGAAGCACGTTTAAATGCCATAGTAGAAAAAGTGCTTATAGAATATCCTCCTAAATAGTTTAGCAAGTTTGATTAAAAACAAGCTTGTTTTAATCATAAAGGCTACAAATGTAGTCACCTTGGGCGCAGTCGAAAGGTTTTAATATAGGTTTCGACTGCGCTCAACCTGACTTACAAATATATGATTGATTTTAATTGAGTATACTTATCAATTAGTGCTTAGTATTAAATCTTCACTAATTTTTTACTTGCAACTAATACATTATTTGCGTAGAAATTAGCGATATAAACCCCTTCGCTTAAGTTACTAATATCGACCTGTTGTGTTACATAGTTAGAAATAGGTACAGTCTTTACTTTTTTACCATCTAAACTAGTAATATCAACTTTTAAAAGCGCATCTCTTTCACTTTCAATTTTAAAGTTAGCAGTAGAATTTGAAGGGTTTGGATACATAATAATGCTTAAATTATTGATGTCACTTTCAATATCCTTAACTCCTAAAGAAGAATTGTTAATTGTCCAGGTAACTGTATATACATGAATGGATTCATGATTTGTAACATTTAAGAGAGTTGTGTTATCTGTTATTACAACGGTTAAATTATTGGATCCCACATTTAAATCGGTTTCTAAAAGACTTATAGCATCAACATTTGTGGCAAAATTTGTAGCGTTAAGTGTCCATGAACTTTCAAGTGTGTTGGGGTTAGGTTTAATTAAGTTTAAATTAAAATCAAGAGGAAAGTTTGAGTTTGAGACTGTATTTGAAACAGGTGTATAAGAATCAATTGGAGAGACCAGATCATGAATTTTTTCTATGATACCTTCTTTACAAACAGAGCAAAAAGGCTTATCAATAAATTCCATGATACAATTTTGATGTGGTTTATACCAGTCGGCACAATTACCAGTAAGACAAGTGTATTGATATATTCCAATATCATTAATGTTTAGCCAATTTTTCCACTTGACCAAATTTTGATCTGTTTCTTGAGTCATGTTAATAGCTTCTCCAGCAAGATCATCTCCTGGGTAATATTCATCTTTTAAATTAAATAATGAATGTCCCAATTCATGAATGGCTACATTTGCACCCCAAGCACCAGAATAAGTCATCGGAAATTTTCCACCACTACCACCATATTCTGAGGAGTTAACCAAAATTAAAGCTTGATCGTAAGTTGGAAAGTTGTTAGCCAAAACAGTATTAATTATTACTTCGGTATTGTTAGCGCTATTTTCATCTATTTCGTAGTAGAGTAATCTGTGTTGCCCATGAGAATCAAAAGTAGCATTAAAATAGGTGTCAACAAAAACTGGTGTTATTCCAGTTTCATCAGTATCAGTAGCAGTAGCAGGGTGATCTGCGCCACTTTCATTCGAAGGCACTTTTATAGCATATACATTAAAATAATTGGCATACTCTAAAAAAGGTGATTGACTGAACATGTTATTTGAAAAACTAGTCGCATCTGATATGAATAGCGGGAGTTCAGCTGTTTGATATCCCTCACTTAAGATAACTAAGTTTATTCTTTTGTCATTATCGCCAGAAAATTTAATTGTTTCGACATCAAAAATTTGAGCTGAAATAAAATAAGTATTAAAGAGAAATAGTATGAAAATTAAAAAATATCTCATGTTAATTAAAATGTAGTTTTGATTAGGGGTTTTGTTTTACTTTTTGACTTATTAATACTATGTATGCTAATGTATTTTGTGTTAGGTTTTAATTGTAATTTTAGAGAAAATTGGGTGCTGTCTAAATCAACTCTTCTGCTTTGAAACGATTTGGACTCATCCATGTATTCAATAGTTTTAGCTAACGGATTCTCTATAATAATACTTTGTATAATGTTTGATTTTTTATCAAGCTGGAAGAGTTGTAGGTCTCCTGGAAGACTAGTCTCTAAAGATTTATTATTATGATTTTTTAGTTTACCTTCAGTTTCTATTTTATTTATAAAACGAATCGTTCTATCTCCATTCGGAATTTTTTTAATAGTATAGTTTAAGAAAACGATCTTAGGAGTTGTTTCGGTTTTGTCTGTATGTGTTGTTAACAGACTTTGTTTTGAAGCACAGCCTAAAAACATTATACAAAACAAACATGCTATTAGATATTTTGGGGTCTCTAATTTTTGCTTTTCCAAAGGTTCAAACAAATAATAAAATTTGAGCAAAGCTAAGAAAATAAAAAAAGACTATCTAAAAAGTGTCATTCTGAATATTACTGAGAAACAAAATATATTTTGCTTCGAAGGTAGCAGCAAAGCAATGAAGAATCTCTAAAAACTTTAATGTTTTGATTTTTTTAATAAATAAGAATCTTCGCTATGCTACCATTGATGTGTTTCATAAATGATTAATTTTCAATCGTTTGTCATGCAGAGCACAGCGAAGAATCTTTATCATTAATCTCTAAAGATTCTTCAGTCGTACCTCCTGAATGACACCCCAATTACGTCATTTCATCCGCTAGTTAAAATTTTTAACACAGATCTCAGGATGACCAAGTTCATCACTTTTTAGACAGTCTTTTTTAATAAGTATACTGTTAATTCAGTAAATCTTTATATTTGTCTTTATAGCCATAAAGCACGATAATATTTAAAATTAGTAAAATTAGAGCACCAGCAATACTTCCAGGTTCTAAAGTAGCATGAAACAAGACTGCATTTACAGAAATGCTCATTAAGATAAGCGCTAATAATGCTCCAAACTTGTTAAAGATGAATGCCAATCCTGCAACAATTTCAATAATGGCTATTAGTGTAATTAATTTAACAGAAGATAATGCTCCGAAATAGGCACCAGCTTCTGGAGACATGGGACCCATTTCCATAAAAAGAAAGAACTTATTAAGTCCAAAAAATAAAACAAAAACTCCGAGAAGTAGTCTCACGACCATAAAAACTTTTGAATTCATAATGATGTATTTAATTAGTTATTAGACTGGAAGATAGTGAATTAAAATTAATCTTCCGTCAATTTCGTCGAAACGAAGCTACTTAACTAATAAACGTATCCCTTCACTATGGCTACTAAATTCTGGTGCATACATGCTTTGTATAGTTGTGATACCATTGCTCATATTACCTGCATTATTAACTCTTAGATCATATTCAAAAACATAAACACCCTTTGGTAAATAATCAAAAAAGAAGTTGGTAGAAGCATCTTTTGTACTTTCATAATACCCTAAACCATCTTGCCATTTGTATTGCGATAATACATTTACAGGTTCTAATCCAGAAGCTCGCATGTCTTTCATGTGAATAAATTCCATGTTTCGATCACTTCTTAATTCTATACGAACTCTTACCAAGTCACCAACTTTTAAATGGATGTCTTTTGTGATTTCTGAAATTTCTTCGCCTTTATCTGTGTTCGTTTTTAAGAACAATTGTTTTTTCAATTTAAGAGGTGTCTCAGCTGAAGTAATTTTATCTAAATCTTCAAAGTATTGCCAATATAAACTTCCCCAGGCAATACCGTTTCCTTTTTTAGTGAGTTTTACTTCTGCCATTTCGGATTTAATTTCGGAAGTATTCCAAGAGGTTTTATAATACCCTGTACCAGCTTCTGCTTTTACACCTTCTAATTTAGAAGGGGCTATTTTTTGTCCGCCTAAAGCAACATCAACCATATCGGCTACACTTCGACTACGCTCAGTGCTGGTTCCTAACCAATCGCTTCCATGTAATAATAATGCGTAGACTGCATCAGTAGTTGCTTTGGTGGTTTTCCATCTGTTGGTTTGTTTGTTTTTAAGCAACCAGATTTTTAAATTATCGATCGTTTCAAGATGCTTTGCTTCACTCTGAATGCCATGACCTATTTCTGAAAAAGTTTCAATTAAAAGGGATTGCGTTTCAATAGGTGCTTGGTGCCAATACAAAGAGTTCGTGTTTTCTTTCCAATACATCCCTAATTCTTCCGAAGTGATACTCGTGTTTTTTAAAGATTTTAAAATTTTATTGGCAGTTTTAGAATCCTTGTTTCTGTGAGCTACTAACGCCATTAATCCTTTAGCATATAAAGGGCGATTTAACCAGTACTTTTGAATTTGTGTTTGGTAGTACTTTGTAATTTCAGTAACTTCTTTGGACTTTTTAATATCTGGATAGAAGCTTCTCATGTATAAATAATGCAATTGCGTGTAACTTAAATGGTCTTTATTTAAATCGACTTCGGCATTATATTTTCTAATGTCTTTATATTCTTTAATGAACTCTGAGTCTAAATATTTGATAGCTTTTGAAATCATTTGAGACCCTTCTACTGTGCTTAAGGTGACATTAAGTTTAGAAAGGTGTCCAAAACCAGTAATAATATGTTGTGTGATGTATCTGTTTTTTCGTCCGCCATGAAACCATGCCCAAGCTCCAGAAGGCATTTGGTTATTTTCTAGTTTTCTAATGGCAGATTGCAACTCGTTATTCATTTTGTTTAAATCGAAAAGGAGTGCGATACGTTTTTTCTGTTCTGTTTCACTCTGTGCATCTCGAAGCCAAGGTGTTTCCTGAATAAGGATAGATTTTAATGTTTCATTTTTTTCTAAATTAGAAATAAGGACATCTTGAGATTTCCATTGATTAAAAACGTCTTGAATCCTAGGGTTAGAGTTTGCGATATGACTTGCTAATGCATTGGCATAATAACGACTAAAGGTTTGTTCGTTACACTCGTGCGGATACTCCATTAAATAGGGGAGTGCTTGCACCGCATACCATGCAGGGTTGGAAGTCATTTCCAGAGTTAACTTATGGTTTTTAAGTGTTGTTGAGGTGTTTGTACTGAGGTTTTTAAGTTTATTTAACGTAAATGTTTTTGTTTCATTACTACGAATCCACATAGGAAGTGTCTCTGTAACAAGCATTCTGTTAGATAATACTGGTAGTGCGTTTTGTTCGCCATCACTAAAATCTCCAGACTTGGCGATGACTTTATATTGAATTGCTTGCACATCATCTGGGATTAAAAGATGCCATGATATTTGTGTATTGCCTTTGGCATCGACAGTAAAAGAAGCCCCCTCTAACTCCCCAAAAGGAGGTGAACTAGCTTGTTTTTGGATAAGTTTATTGGAAATATCTTCTCCAGAAATAGCATCTGTTAAAAGTAAAACTGCTTGTCCTGATAATTGTTTTTCTGTCAGGTTTGCAATTTTTGCGCTAATTGTTATGGCATCGCCTTCACGTAAAAAACGAGGAGCGTTTGGTGTTACCATCAATTCTTTTTGTGTGATGGTTGTTAGGGTTTTAGTGGCACTTTCTAAGGTTTTGGTATGTGCTAATAACTGTAATTTCCATTGGGTTAAAGCTTCTGGTGTGGTAAAACTGAAATTAACATTACCGTCTGAATCTGTTTGTAACTGCGGAAAGAAAAAAGCCGTTTCCTGAAGGTTTTTACGGATTTTGATATCGCCGAAGTTTGGTTTTTCTGAATTTTTTTCAACAGCCTCTTCTTTTAAATCTAAGTCAGCATCAGCATATAATTTATCTTTACGATCCATAAGCATAACTTCATCTAGCTCCTCGCTTTTTTCCACCATAGGAGCATTAGCTACAATGCGGCGGTCACTAAGCATGCTTTTATTTCTAAGTCTTATTGAATTATCATTTCCAAAACGAAACCCAAACCAATTAAGTTGGTCATAATTTTGATGTGAATAAGTTACTCTAGGACGGTTTTTATTATAAACTCTAAAATTGCGCGTACCAAAACTCTGATTTGCGTTACTTTGATTATAAGAATAATAAATAAAGTTATTAATAGGATTGAAGTTCCATGTATGCGGTTGAAATTGATCTAATGATGCATCGTACATACTAGCTAATAGTTCTGCACTAACTTGATCGCCTTGTGGCCCTTTTATTTTAAAGCTCCAGGTTTCACTGGTTCCTGGTTGTAATTTGTCTCTAAAGGTTTTGGTTTCAATATCTAATTCTGTTTTAGGGTATGGCACCAATATTTTTGAACTGCCAGATTGAAAACTGTTGAAAGCTGCAAAACTGTAATTAACAACAAAGCCTCCAAGATCTTCGGTAGTTACAGGGACAGAGATTGTTTTTTTGTTATTGTTTAGTTGAATTATATGTGTTTTAATGATCTTATGATTTTTTTCAATATGTACTGTAACACTTAAATTAATAGCAGCAGATCCTAATGTAATTAATGCATTTTCGCCTATTTTATAGCTTGTCTTATTTGTTGTGATATTGAATAATTGGTTGTCTGCAATGGTTTTATCTGCATGACTGTATAAAGTGGTTTTAACTTCATCTTTAACCAATTGCCCAAATTGGTCTTTACTTTCTAATATGATGATGTATTGCCCCGATTTCCACTTTTTAATTTTACCAAGGTTAAGTTTTTTTGTGGTTTCTGTGTTAAAAGAGGATACAAATACAAGTTTTCCTTTTTTCCAATTGCTAGCATTATGTTCATTATTATAAGGATCGTATGGAAATAATTTTTTAAAATTTTCTTGCGAAAATTCTTGATAATCTGGTGCGCTCCACGGTCGTTGTCTTAAAACACTTTTAGGACCATTCAACTTATAAATTTTAATGGTTCCTTTTGCTGGTACAGATTCACCATTTAAATTCTTAGCATCTATTTTAATAGCATGATTTTTTTTAGTTTTATCTATAAAATTAGCAATAGACATATTTACTGTTAATGCGTGATATCCAACATGAACTATGGTCGTTGCACTTCTGGTTTCACCGTTTAGATCGGTAACATCGGCAGTCACTTCATAATTAAAAATGGGAAGGTTTGTTTTATCAGCACTTTGGTCTGGAATGGCTTTAAAAGTAATTTCAAACTCCCCTTTTTCATTGGTTATGCTTTCTCCATGAATGATTTCTTGCGATTCACTACTAAACACAGGGTGATACCAAAAACACCAACGTGGGTATGCTACTTTTCTGTGTACTCTATATACCACTTTAGCATCCGTAATATTGCTTCCTGCATAAGCTAAGGCGTTTCCTTTTAGGGTTATTGAGTCGTTCACCTTAAAGGTTTCTGTTATTGGGGTGAATTTTGTTTCGAATTTAGGTCGTTTATAATCTTCAACAGAGAAATAAGTGGTGCTTCCTGTATTGTGACTAGAATCAAAATTAAACCAAATATGATATTGACCATTTAAGCCATTACTTGGTAAAATAAATTCGCCAGAAACCGATCCGAATTCATTAGTTTTTAGCTCAAGTCGTTTTACTTCTTCACCATTTACATTATATAAAATAACGGAAGCTTCTTCATTTGCTATAACTTCAGATTTGCCCGCTGCTGTTTTCATAGCAATGGCCTTAAAATAGAGTGGCTGACCAGGTCTGTAGATACTTCTATCTGTAAATATAAAAGAATTATATGTGATTTTTTTTTGCTTTTCTTTATAGTATCTGTTTACATAGTAATCACCAAAGTATGCTTTTTCATCATTGTTTATAACTTTAATATTTAAGTCATTGTAATTTTTATCCAATTTTGGAATTGAAATGTTTCCAAATTGATTTGATGTTTTGGTTTCAGTTATTTTCTTACCATTATAGTTTTTAGTATATGATAATTCGACTTTTGCATTGTTAATAGGTTTTCCATTATTTCTGTCGATAATTTGAAAAACTTTATGGTCATTACTTTCTGTTTCAACCAAAGCTAAATTGGTAACTTGTATCGTACTAAAGGCAAAGGTTTCTTCATCGTTTTTAGGGGAAGCAAAAATTAAATAAGTGCCATTGTTTAGTTTGGGGATTAAAACTTCGGTCGTGTGAATTTGGAAATCATTTTCATTTTGTAAAGTAGCCTCCCAATTTTTATAGGTATTTAACTTTTTAATAAAAGCTAGTTGTTCATTTTTTCTATACGTTTTTTTGAATTTAGATAGCTGATTTATAGTAAGATTAAATATTTTAAATTCAAGTTGGTCTAAGTTTTTGTAACGTATTAGTAAACGTGCATTTTTTTGTATTGGAAGAAAATCTTCTGTGGTAATTTGTAACGTTTGTTGTTCTATTAGTTGTTTTAAAACAGTACATTTTTTAGCCCCATCGCTTTTTGGGAATTTTAAAATAGCATTATTGCAAATAGCCATGGCATCCTTAAGCTTCCAACGATTTTCCTCTTTAGTTTTAGGCTGATAACTGGTGCCTTGTTGATTGTAAATAGTGGCTATTTCATAATCGTATAATGTAGAAGCTTCGTGAGTTTTTAGCTTACCACTTTCAGTTTTTAGAGCGTTTAATAAAACAGATTCTTTATCATTAAATGTGGCATGTTGCTTCACGAATTTTAAACGTCGAATATTAACATCGGCTAAGGCAAAAGGAGTTTCGTCTTTTAAATGAAAACGAATTAAATCTTGATAAATTTTTAAAGCATTTAGTTGAAGCGACGTAGCATCTTTCGATTCGATTTTTAATTTTGAAAACGTTTCAGCATCACTTAAAAATGCCGTATGGTCTATTTCAAATTTATAAGCGGGCTTGGTAATATTAGTTTCATCGGTTTTATAAAACTGTAAAGCATTGTAGTTTAAAAAATCAAATAAGGTAGGTCTGTAAATTTTAGATCCTTTTTGTAGATTTAATATAGCATCATAATTACTTAAGGGTTCTAGTTGCAACATCAATCCGCTTTGTAACGAATTTTGATAGTGTACATGAATGTCATTAAAAAGTGTTTGTAAGTCCCATGTTCTAAAATCGGAAGGGTCTACTTTTTCCGTAGTTTTTGTTCGATTATAAAATTTGTACCGATTTTGATTAAAGTATTGCCAATACATATTTGCCAGCATACTTTCTAACATATTTTTTGTTGGGAAAGCGCTTTTTTTAATAGCATCTTTAAAATCGTTAATAATTTTAAGTTGAGCATCTTCCTCTAAAACCAAAGCGTATTTGCTTTTATAAAGCATGCTTTTTATAAGTTGTGGAGCATTATTGTCTTTTTCTGCAAGTTTAGTAATGTCTTCAACAATTTTTAACGCATATTTGGGTAAACCTTCTTTTTCAGACTGCTCGACTTTATGCCATAAGTCTTCGTATTTGTTGTTTTGAGCATTAGAAAATGTAGCAAATAATATAATCATTAAGAGGGGAATGGTGTTTTTCATGTTTTTTTAGGTTTGTCTCTAAAATACTTTCAAAAGCTATACCAAAAAACAGGTAATGAGTGAACCTACTGTTTGGTTGAGTGAAGTTAGTTTTTTGTAAGTAAAATAAAAACCGATTGGGCGATTATTATTTTAAAATTAATATGTTTTAATGTATATGGCTCTATTTGATCTTACCAATTAATTGAAGATTCTCGAATGAAAGCTTATTTTTGTATTATCGACTACTATATACTATGAAGTTTTTTTTGCTCCTTTTCTTATTACCTATAATGGCTTTTAGTCAGTCAAACCTGGATGACGTAGACGCGCTTTTTCAAAAAAAGCAATTTAAAAAAGCAGAACAATTAATTAGTACCTACTTGAAAACGGATCCAAATAATTTGCAAGCGATTGAATTATTAGGTGATGCTCACGGACATCAAAAAAAATGGGATGCTGCTATTATTCAGTATGAGAAATTAATAAACAAAAAAGTTAATAATGCCAATTATCATTACAAATATGGTGGTGCATTGGGTATGAAAGCATTATCTATTAGTAAAATAAAAGCCTTAGGTATTATAGGTGATGTAAAAGAAGCTTTTTTAACGGCTGCCGAATTAGATAAAAACCATATTGGTACGCGTTGGGCCTTAGTAGAATTATATATGCAATTGCCAGGTATTATAGGCGGTAGTAAAAGTAAATCGTTACACTATGCTGAGGAATTAGAAAACCTTTCGAAGGTGGATGGTTATTTAGCTAAGGGCTATGTTTATGAGTATGATGATGCCCCAGAACTTGCCGAAAAGTATTATAAAATGGCCATAAAGGAAGGTGGTTCGTTAACTTGCTTTAATAAGTTAACCAATTTATATAAAAATGAAAATGAGCCCCAAAAAGCCATCAAAAATATTGAAGTGGCTCATAAAAAACACCAACGTAATGCATTGCATTATCAAATAGGGAAAGTAGCTGCCGAGTATAATGTAGAATTAGACAAAGGGCAACGATGTTTGCAGACTTATATTAAAAATTATTCTGCCGAAGATGGTGTACCAAAAGCCTGGGCACATTACCGCCTGGCGCAAATTTATATGCATAAAAAAAATAAGCAGGTAGCTCTTAAGTATATTGACTTAGCCATTGCCGAACTGCCAAAAATTAAACCTTTTAAGGAAGTGAGGGAGAGGATTCTTAGGTAGTGTTCAGTGATCAGTGATCAGTAGGCAGTATTCAGTAAACAGTAAACAGTAAACAGTGATCAGTAAGCAGTAAACAGTGATCAGTAAGCAGTCGGCAGTAAACAATTATCAGTGAAGAGTGATCAGTAAAGAGTAAGCACTGAACACTGACCACTGCCTACTGAATACTATTTTATTAGAATTTATTTCGTTTAATTTGGAATTTGGAATCTGGAGTTTGATATTTGTTTTATGAACGTACATTTTATAGCAATTGGGGGTGCTGCTATGCACAATTTAGCCCTAGCATTACATAACAAAGGGTATAAAGTAACTGGAAGTGACGATACTATTTTCGAGCCTTCAAAATCAAGGTTAGATGCTAAAGGATTACTCCCAGAAGCATTTGGGTGGTATCCTGAAAAGATCTCTACAAATTTAGATGCTATTGTTTTGGGGATGCACGCTAAAGCTGATAACCCCGAGTTATTAAAAGCTCAGGAATTGGGTGTTAAAATTTATAGCTATCCTGAATTTTTGTACGAACAGTCTAAATACAAAACCCGTGTTGTTATTGGTGGAAGTCACGGTAAAACGACTATAACTTCTATGATTTTACATGTTATGCATTATCATGATAGGGAGGTCGATTATATGGTTGGCGCTCAGTTAGACGGTTTTGATGTGATGGTGAAACTCACCGAGGCGAATGATTTTATCGTGTTAGAAGGGGATGAGTACTTGAGTTCGCCTATTGATAGGCGTCCGAAATTTCATTTATACAAACCTAATATTGCGTTATTGAGTGGTATTGCTTGGGATCATATCAATGTGTTTCCCACCTATGATAATTACGCGGAGCAGTTTAGCATTTTTGTAGATTCTATTGTTAGTGGTGGTAGTATTAGTTACAACGAGGAAGATCTTGAGGTAAAACGTGTTGTAGAAGCTTCTGCAAATACCATTCGTAAATTACCATATCAAACACCTGCGTATATTGTTGAAAACGGACAAACTTTACTAGAAACTCCTGAAGGTGATTTACCTATAGAAGTATTTGGGAAGCATAATTTGAATAATCTTGCGGGGGCTAAATGGATTTGTCAGCATATGGGTGTTGATGAGGATGATTTTTACGAAGCCATTTCTACTTTTAAAGGGGCTAGTAAGCGTTTGGAGAAAATTGCTGAAAGTAAAACTAGTGTGGCTTATAAAGATTTTGCACACTCACCGAGTAAAGTTGAAGCGACTACTAATGCGGTTAAAGAACAATACGAAAATAGAACTTTGGTGGCCTGTTTAGAACTGCATACTTATAGTAGTTTGAACGCTGAGTTTTTAAAAGAATATAAAGGTGCGTTAAATGCTGCCGATGTTGCTGTGGTGTTTTATTCGCCACATGCGGTTGAAATCAAAAAGCTTGAAGAGGTAACGCATGAGCAAATTGCTAATGCTTTTGAACGTGATGATCTAATTATTTATACCAATCCAGAGGACTTTAAGGATTTCTTATTTTCTCAGGACTTTGATGATAAAGCTTTGTTGCTTATGAGTTCTGGTAATTATGGTGGTTTGGATTTTGAGGCTGTTAGAGGTTTGATTGAGTAGGTTTGTTGTTTTTGTGAGAATAGACTTTATATTTTATTAAAAGTTGTAACGTTTTACAAAGTGTGAATACTTATAGTTTATATACGTTTTCACATGAAATTAAAAAGATACTTCTACGATTCTTCAGTAAATTTTACAAACATTTCTACAGAACGTCTTGTTTTAAGTATTACAATAGGTTTAGCTTCTGCATTTACTATTTACGGATTCTTTTATGTAATAAGAGAATCGTTTAGATTAATGTCTTTTGGATTTGGCAATTTACCCAATATTATAAGTGACAATAATAGAAATTTATACAATATATTTTTTGCAGGTTTATCGGTGATTTTTGCTAATTCATTAATAATCAATTTACTTTTGAGTAAGTCACAAAATGTATTGTCACGTTTTAATCCTAAAAGAAAAAGAATACTCAACGAACAGATTTTTTTAAATTTCAATTTTTCATATTGGTTTGTTAAAATCGGTTTAGTTTTTGGGATGTTTTCTATGGGATTTATGGATTTTGATTTTTCGGAATATATATGGGCATTGTATCTTTTGCTTTTTGTTTTGTATCTGGAGTCATGGAAAAGTTTGAGTATGGTTTTTACTAAAAATCGCTTTAAATTTCAACTTATTCATTTGCTTATTTTGGTTTTGTTGACTCTTGGATTGAGTAGATTAAATTTTACTGATTATAAAGAAATTGATGAATTTTCAATAAAATCCAATCCAATATATGACCTGCCACATTCTGATTTTTATAATGATAATAATACTAGGTTTTATAATGAACTTAGTATTAAAATCAATTTAGATGATGATAACCAATTGAAGTTTTTAGTTTATGATAAATGGGCTTTTTTAGAAGATGTTCCAAGTATAATCTATGCTAAAAGAGCTTCTATGAGGGAGGAATTAGTTCCTTTTTTAAAAGTAAGGATAATTGCAAATAGGGATATTGATTTAAAATACATAAAAATATTAGAGGCAGAATTGTATTCAATAAATCAAGAAAGAATTATTTATGATGTCTATAATGATGATTTATTAACCGCGAGGTTTGAAAATAGAGGCATAGAACATAGAATTTCTTCTTTTGTCTTAGATTTTAAACAAGACACTAATATTTCTTCATTTCCATTACCTCCATTACCGCCTTTTGAAGAAAATAAAGTTTTTGAAAAAACTTTAAAAATTGAAATTAGTGATACTATAAAAATCAATGGGATTACTGTCCCAAAGGATATGCTTGTTAGAAAATTTAAAAATTACATTAATGAAAATGTTGCTTTTAAATATTTATATGATGAAGATGCAGATTATCAGAATTATATAATGGTTTTATCTTCTCATTATACAGCTGCACATAAGTTACGAGAACAGAATCAAACAATTTTTGAAGACTATTTTAACAAAAATGAACAATATAAAAAAGAGCAGAGACATCTTAAAAAACGATTTCCAATTAATATAATTGAAGAGCGTAACTAGGACTTGTTTTTAAAGAGTCAACTTGTAGCTTAAAGTTTGCTTTTTTATTTACTGATTTAAAATGATAAATACCTACTAAGCCGTAGACTTTGCAGAGCGGGGGGTACCGATACATGCCACTGGTCTAATATTTTTGTAAGAATTAATACAAGAAAAGCTTTTACAGAATAATGTAAAATTTTTTCTCTTTTTTATTTCTTACTCTTGCCTCCACTAGTTTTGGAAACTAGCGGTAGCGAGGAACAATAAAAGCGCGAGTATTTTCTGATAGGAAGATCAGGAGCAATGAATTATACATTTTGTTGTTTGTGGTTTCTTTTTTACATTTGTGTCGACAACACATTTTACTAAAGCGCAATGCGAAAATCTCAAAACAGGTTTAAAAAAAATATTGGAGAGGCATACGGGTGTAAGTCCCGAGACCAATCTAAGCATTGCTTGGAATGTGTTGTCAGTGACCTCTCCTCTTTTTATTCATTTAATCCGTTTTAATTATGACAACACAGAATGGTCAAAATGTATGTCCGAAATGCAAATCGGTCAATACATCGGATGATACACGACACGTATCAAAAAAAGTCAAAAAGGATTTGTATCCTGCTCAGGTAGAATTGCTGGAATTTATCAGCTTTCAAGACACTTTGGAACTCATCAAGTCTTTAGAATGGGTTCATAACACAGCACTTTACCATTCTCATTCGTTTATTAAAGAAGAAGAGAAGTCCATTTTGTTTAATGTTAAACTACTAATGGGTAAGTTAGAAGGTATTGTCCGAGAAAACTAGTTTTTTAGAAAAAGATTGTCAATTAGTCTTTTTGGCAATCTTTTTTTTGAGTTTCCCATAATTACACCCAATGTGTTTGTATATGGTTTGTTGCGTGTTCAAACATCTAATTTAGCAAATAAAAAACGAATGTTTTTTTAATTTCCTTTCTTTATTTCCTAAACGAACTATATCCAATTAAACTCCACATAACAAATAATCCTAATAGACCTATCCTCGCGTAATCAAAAAACACGCTAAATAAAAGTAATAAGTTAAGTACCAAAACTATAATTTTTATTCCTTTTTTGGTTTTCCCGCTAGATTTAGATTTTTTATTATGAATTAACTGATTTAAAAATATTTCATCAGATTTTTTTAAATAATACTGAATTTGAGATTCTTCTAAACCTTCTTCTTTTAGTCTCTTTTTTATTTCGTTTGACCCAAAACCTTTCTCTCTTAATGAAATACTATAATCTAATTTATTCATTTTACTTAAATTGTGGCTAACAAATGTATATGTGTACCAGTACGCATATTTCTTATTTGTTGAGACCACTAATCTAATGGGTTTTTAATTATTTTGAAAGTATTTGCTTTTACATAAGTGGATTATTTTCTTTCATTTTGTAAGATTCATGTTCTAAAAGCACTTGTATTGCCTTAGATCTAACCCTGTTTTTCATATCATTGAATATCTTTTAAAGTGGAATTGTTTGACCATATTGGAGGCACGGTCTAATTGTTATAGCCAAAAAAGCAATTCTCATTAATATTCATATAATTTGTATCTATAGTATTAAAGAAGATTAAATTATATCTTCAATGTTCTTATAATGGTTTTAGTATACAAAAAGGTGTGCATAATTATAGAAAACAGTGTAATGTAAAAAAGGTGGTTAGCCTTGCCATCCATCTGTTGTTGTAAAAGTAGCTTGAAATTCATAAGGTTCGTTTAGTTCAGATGCAGGAATACCAACTGTGAATATTAATATTCCTTCTCCTGTTATCAATACTGAACGAGTAGAACTAATATTCTTAACTCAATAAAGGGGAAATATATTAGTAGGAAACGGAATAAAAACTAAAACCAAGAAAGATACATCTTCTAAAAAAACCTATTCAAAAATGCCTCAATATTAAAACGATATTACTTTCGCTCATCAAAATCAGAAACCAGCCCTTCAAAAATCCATTTAGCTAAAGCTTCTCTGTTTAGGTAATTAAGAAGTCTTTTTTGGTCTTTATAGCTTTTAATATTACCTAATTCAATATAAACCATAGCAGGCAATGTGTTTTTTACCAGATATAATTTTCTGGAGCTTACAGTTCCAAAATATTGACGGTTGGGTTGGTGTTTAGCATATTTCTGTTTAAAAGAACTATGAATATTTTCAGCCAGTCGTTTTCCTTTTTTACTCTTTTCATGATGATAAAAAAAGACATCGATATTCTTTCCTTTACTTCGGCTATCAACATGTGTTACTATAAGCCTTTGGTAAGAACCTTTATGTTTTATGTATAAATCATTTACCGCTTGGGTACGCTGTCTTAACCTTAATTTTTGACTTTTAGGAATCTGTTTATTTGGGTAGCTTACTTCGTCATAATCGATTTCCAGTATACGTTTGTTTCTAATACCATCATTCGGGTCTTTTATAATAATATATACCGTAGCACTTCTAGCAAGTAACAATTTGGCGAGACGTAAAGTAACGTCGTAGGCATATTCATCTTCAGAAATTAGTGAGCCGTTGTATATTTCTGTAGCGCCAGGGTCGGGACCACCATGTCCAGAAATTAAATAATAAATAGCACCATTTAGTTTTTTGTCTTCAATAGTTATTGAACTGTGTTCTTTTCCAAAAATGGGATCATTAATTTTTTCAACTAATGGCATACTATCCGCAGGTTTTATAATGATACTATCGGTTACCGCAATAGGTTTTGTTTCTATATGTATTTTTTCTTTTTTTACTATAGGAAGGATATAGGTTTTGCCTATAATTAAGCCATTATCTGGACTTATGTTTTTTTTGTTTAATGCTATAAACTGTTTATAATATTTAGTGGGATCTATATTATGCCTTCGAAGTATGGAATAAACACCATCGCTTTTAATTGCAATGACTTCTTTGTGAGTTGTTTGACCCATTACATAAGAAGCATGCATCAAGAAAAAAAGAAATAATGTGTTAGTCTTTAGCACTATAATTTTTTTAAAATTTATTCTAAAGCATGAATATTAAAAAATTTTATCCAAAAAAAATCAATACTTTCTTGATTAGCTCGTAATAATTCAACACTGGCATTTTCAATATCATATGATTTTTTGTTTTGCGAGGACATAAAAAAATGACACTGTTATAACGTAGTACATCTTAAATATATTTCTAGGAAGGTAAAAAATGCATAGAGTGGAGTTTGAATTTTGATGCGGTGACTAATTTAATTTAGATTAAGATGACCTTTGCTAGGATTTAGCCAATCTGCGCCTCTATAATCTCATTCAGATATCAAGCTTTATTACATGTCACTAATTGCTCTTTCATAACGGTCAAACTATCATGATTAATTCTTGCAATAGGACAAAATAGGAACTATTTTGAGAGGAGCACTTCTATTAGTGTCGCCTGCCCATATTTGAAAACCTTCGTTCCAGTCATCACAAAAATCGTTTTGGGAGAAGGAGATTGTATGGATTAAAATTGAGATTAATACCTAGAAGCTTGCTTCGGATCTTTAAAAAACATTCCCTATTGAATGCCTCGTATGCCTGCATCGAAGTAGTTTATTGATCAAAAAAGTAATTGTGTATTTCAATAATATCTCCTCTTCCAATTTGAACAAGATTAGCTGTTTCTTTTAAAAATATGCCCAGAGATCTTTCGTTATAAATTAACTTTAAGTCTGGCGAATAATCAGTTACAACATACATATCACCTGTTAGTTTGTAAAATGGTATAACTAGCCTGCTTTTTACTTTTACCCCTTTGTTTACTACTTTGCCTTCTTTTAAAGTTTCCATAAGCGTATTGTCGTTATTTTCACTTGAAGAAACTTTTACATATGAAATCATCATATTCATCCATTCTTCATGATCAACTAAAAGCCATCTTATTTTGTTAAAGTCAATTCCATATTCATTAATCCATCCTTGACTAGTAAACCCAAATAAAACTTGTTTTTTTCCATTAAGTTCGGGGTTGTCAGCAGGAGTAAACTCTTGTATTTTATAAGTTATAACTGAAGTTGCTGACATGTCTTTTAATTTTTTACCATCGAAAGAAAGTGTTTTTAAAGAAAAACTTGTCAACTCAGGGTTATTAGACAGTATCCATTGGGTTGCAGTTAGTTCAGCTCTCTCTTCCATTTGCTTAATAGCGGCAATTCCTGCTCCAATAGCAACTAAAGCGCCAGCCGCAGCCCCAATTACAGCCCCATCATTTTGTGCCTTTAAATTTTGTGGTACTAAAAAGAAAAGAGCAATAAGTAGAATAATTGTTTTATTCATTAGTTTATTCTTTTTGTTAGTTTTTTGTAAAATAACCTATGACTTGTTTCTATAGGTCTTTATGTTTTGGCTCAACCCCAATGACAATTATAATTAATACAGCTAAAAATTAAAGAGGGTGGTATAATAAGTCTTAATAAAATTAACGGGATTCAAAAAGGGTTTTATTACACAATTTATCTAGAATAGTAAAATAATCAAGGAAAGATTCATTTAATATCATCGATGCTAGTTGTTTGATACCCTTTACTATAAATTAGTTTAAATGCCTTTTGTAGAATATTTAACTTAGTTGTTTCTGCTTTTTTCATTAAAGATGCTATTTCGGGTTTTTCTTAAAGGGACAAAATTGGCTACTTTTCTACAAACCTTAAGTTATTGTCCTTAGAATTTCTGTGATGTAAGCATATTAAACTAACTCCTCAAAAAACCTATAACCCCAGTATTTAACTGAAAGTCTAAATCTAAAATAAAATAATTGATTTTATTATCATGGAAATAGTTGTTTATGCTATAAATAGCAGCGCAAATATCTTTATAGTAACTTAAAAGTTTGTGGTTGTTAGGGTTTAGTCCCTGTTGTTTACACCATGTTAAAAAATCTTGTGAGTCGTCAATAATAGTTATTGCTCTAAAAACAATAATAAAATTGAGTATAGGATTGTAATAGTTAAGATCGTCATACTCGTCCAATACATGGACTACATAGGTGTCATTACCTATTTTTAGTATCACTGGAATTAAATTTTGGTCAATAAGAGGTACTTTACCTAAACAAGTTGTTACTCCCTTGGTAGCAATAAAATTTTGAATATTTATGATCTCTGGGTACATAAGTCCAGAATTTATAAATTGAAGTGGTTTAAACCACTTCATTAAAAAACCTTATTCAAAAACGCTTCAATACTTTCTTGATTAGCACGTAATAGCTCTGCTCTGGCACTTTCAATATCACGTGGTTTTTTATCTTGAGAGAGTTTAAATTTTCCTTCCCAGGAATCAATCGTTATTTCAAACATCTTGATATAATCCAAATAACCTTTCATGCTTTTGTTATCAGGCTCCAAAACATATTTATGATCTGGCGCTTCTAAAAAAGCTGTCATTTTTATTAATGATTCTTTTAAAGCCTCTTTACTTGCAATGGCTTTAACTGTTGCTTTTAAATGTACTCTAATATAATTCCAGGTTGGTAATTGCTTGGTTGTATAAATACTTGGTGAAATATAACATTGCGGACCAGAAAATATAATAGTAACATCGTTATTGTCTTTTAATAATTCCGCTTGCGGATTAAAGATATCAATGTGTCCAATAAGTTTGCCGTCATCATTATAAACTAAAGGCAGGTGCGTTATTAAAGGCTGATTGTCTTTTACAGAAATGAGTGTCGCTAACGGATAGGTTTTAATGACTTCAACCATATGGTTAATGTCATTATCCTGATGATATTTCGGAGGGTATTTCAAATGGATTTTAGCTTAGGGTTTGAGAGTTGTTAATGAACTTATCTTGACTTTTTCTATTTCCTAAAAAATGGCTGATATTTGTTCATATGTCATTATTTTTATGCGTAACGCATGCTCATGCTATGTTCTTTCTAAAAGTGCTTAATCTGAACAAATTTTAACTCATTTTCGGTTAAAAACAAAAAGTCAAGATGAATTCAATTTATAAATTTACAATATTTATTTTTCTTAAATAATTATATTAAAAAAAGACAGAAATGCCTTACTTTATGAATTATTGATTTACTTTGTATAAATTTAAAAATTAAATATTTAAGTAAATTTAACCAATGCAAGAAAAACGAGCATCACTTTCAATAAAAAATTGGTCGCAAGGCGATCAACCACGTGAAAAATTACTAAATAAAGGTAGAGAAGTCTTAAGTGATGCAGAATTAGTAGCTATTTTGATAGGCTCTGGGAATAAAGATGAAAGTGCCGTTGCTTTGTGTAAACGAATTTTAGCAAGTGTAGGTAATAATTTAAGTAAATTAGGTAGATTGTCTACCACCCAGCTTATGGATTTTAAGGGTGTTGGTGAAGCTAAAGCTGTAAGTATAGCAGCAGCTTTAGAGTTAGGAAGGCGTAGAAGGGGTGAGGAGGCTTTAGAGAAAAATAAAATAACATCTAGCGAATCGGTTTTTGAGCTTATGCAACCCAAAATTGGAGAGTTAGAGCACGAAGAGTTTTGGATTATTTATGTGAATAATTCTAATAAAGTCATTCAAAAAAATCAATTGAGTAAAGGAGGTATTACAGGTACTTTGGTTGATGTGCGCTTGGTGTTAAAAAATGCCTTGGAAGTTGGAGCTACTGGATTGATATTAACACATAATCATCCATCTGGGACTTTAAAGCCTAGTGCAGCCGATAAACAAATAACAAATAAATTAAAAAAAGCTGCCGAAAGTATAGATATAAAAGTATTAGACCATCTTATTATAACAGAAAAAGCATACTTTAGTTTCGCTGATAGATCACTACTTTAAACATACCAAAAAAACAAATTTTAAATTCTAAGGATAAAGCCAGCGTTTTACGTTTGGAATTTGATATTTTTATAAAAATAAATTTTAGACTGTTTACTGCTACTGAAAATATGCTTTTAATTTATACCCATAAAATATCACCCAGACTAAAATATGTTTTTAAACACGTTTGTACTAGAGTTCTAGGTGTTAAAGTAGATTTTACTACCAAAATAGAGACATTTATTGCACATGATAGTTTAAAAATGTCTTACACAAAACAACAACTCGGGAATGAGTTTTTTGTTAAAAGTCACGATATTTTATTTGAGCAAGGGTTAAGCGATCTTGATATTAATATACATGATTGGGAAAACACAAAATGTTTTTTTTATAATGGTGATAAAAGCGCTATTCCTTTCGATATTTTTGCAGCTTCTTTTTATCTATTATCACGTTATGAAGAATATTTACCACATGTAAAGGATGAATTTGGGCGTTTTACAGCAGCCGAAAGTTTAGCTTATAAACACGGATTTTTAAATCAACCAGTCGTTGATATTTGGTCATATAAATTTAAAGACGCATTACAAACACAATTTCCAGAATTTAAATTTCCTGAAAAAAACTATACCATTAAACCCATTATTGATGTTCCAAGTGCCTATAACTATAGATTAAAAGGTATCATGCGAACTTTAGGAGGTCTTATAAAAGATATATTTAGATTTAGATTTAAGAATCTATATATTAGGTTTGCGGTTATTCTTGGTTTCATGCACGATCCGTATGATACTTTTAAATATATAATAAACAGACAAAGGTATACCAAGTTTAAGTTTTTATTCTTTTTTTTAATAGGAGATTTTTCTACTTACGATAAAGGTATTTCTCCTAATAAAAAGAAGTTTGTATCACTTATAAAACATGTTGCCGATTATTGTATGGTAGGTTTAAAAGTATCCTATTTTGCAATTGAGGACACTGTAATTTTGAAAAAAGAAAAATTGAGGATGGAAGATATTTTGAACACCAGATTAAAAGCTTCCAGACAATCTTTTTCGAGGCTTAATTTACCAGAATCCTATAGAAATCTTATAGAATTAGAAATTCAGGAAGATTACACTATGGGATATGTGGATTTTATAGGTTTTAGAGCAGGATCCTGTACGCCTTTTTTATTTTACGATTTAGATTACGAAATACAAACACCTCTAAAAATTAACCCATACCACCTTATGGATCATGCATTATTAAAAACGAATTCTTTGTTAGATAAAAAGAAAGTTTTAAATGAGCTTATTCATAACATAAAACAAGTAAACGGCGAATTTATTTCAGTATTTCATAATTATACTTTTAGTGATGAAAAAGAATGGCAAGGGTTTAAAGAATTGTTTAATATTATCTTAGAATCTACAAATGAAGCTTAAAGGGATTACAGATGTGTTTTTTGATTTGGATCATACTTTATGGGATTTTGATAAAAATTCTGCATTAACATTTGGTAGGATATTAAAATTAAATAATATTGATGTTGACATAAACGATTTTTTATATCATTATAGGTCTATAAATCAAAAATATTGGAAACTATATAGAGAAGAGAAAATAGGAAAGGAGGCTTTACGTTTTGGAAGGCTAAATGACGCTTTTTTAGCGATTGGTTATCAGGTTGAAGAAACGATGATTTATAAACTGTCGGATGATTATATAATGCATTTAACAGCATTTAATTATCTATTTGAAAATACCTTCGAGATTCTAGATTATTTATATCTCAATTATAATTTGCACATCATTACCAATGGATTTGATAAAGTGCAGCATAAAAAACTAACCAAATCTAAGATTAATAAATATTTTAAAACGGTCACTAATTCGGAGATGACTGGAGTTAAGAAGCCTAATCCTAAAATTTTTAATTTCGCCTTGCAATTGGCCAATTCCAGCAGTAGTAAGAGTATTATGATAGGTGATAGTTACGAGGCAGATATACTCGGTGCAAAAAATATAGGGATGGATGTTGTTTTTTTTGATATCCATAATACTGTTATTGATGACGATATTAAAAAAATCAGTAATTTAATTCAGTTAAAAAAGTACTTATAAAGCACTAATTTTCTTATTTTTACGTTTAGTCCCAAACATCTAACCATATGCAAAAACAAATAATCAAGTATTCGTTTTTGGTCATAGCCTTATGTTTAAGTCTTTTTTCTTGCACGAAAGAAATTGATTTTGAACAAGCAGATGATCTCGAAATTTCTCCAGTTATAGAGACCAGTCTCATTTTTTTTGATGAACCAGCTAGTAGTTTTTGGGTTAATAATACTGAAGTAATTTCTATTAAAGATTCTATAAAAATAGGTTTTTTTAGTAACAAATTTATAGTTGATAATCTTATTAAAGCAGATTTTGTATTTGAAGCTACAAATTCAATTAATAAAGGGTTTCAGGTAAGTGTTGATCTTCTTAACGATTCAGAACAATTATTGCATACGTTTACACTTCTGGCTTCACTGTCAACAGATGGTAGTGATGTTATTTCAAATCATGTAGAAGAATTTGAAGGCGATACATTGATAGCTTTAACAAATACTTCTAAAATAGTGTTTACCCTTAGCTTGATCCCTGGAGAAACTATTAATGAAACCTCTCTAGGTAGAATAAAGTTAAAATCGAAAGCTGTTTTTTATTTGAATATAGATGATGATTCGATATGAAAAAATTCATTTTGTTTTTTATAGTTATTTCATGCTGTTTTTCGTTTTCACAAAACAAGCAATTACTTTACGGATTTTCAGATATACCACAATCTTTATTACTTAACCCTGGCGGAAAAATAAAAAATGATTGGTATTTTGGAATTCCATTATTATCTCATATCCATGCTAATGTTGGTATTACAGGAAGTACCATTTATGATATTTTTGCTAGTAATGGTATTGATTTTAATACCAAACTTCAAAATGCTGTTTACAGCATGGGCTCTAATGATTTTTTTAGCGCAAATCAACAACTAGAAATTTTTTCTGGTGGTTTTTCTTTTGGAAGTTCTTATGTAAAGAATAAATATTTGAGTTTTGGTTTATACCAGGAATTTGATTTTATAACTTATTTTCCTAAAGATCTTGCGATCTTAGCCCTGGAAGGTAACCAAAATAATATTTATAGACCTTTTAGAGCAAATAATATAAATGTAGCAGCAGAAGCTATTTCGGTATTTCATCTTGGATACAATAAAAAAGTAAATGACAATTTTACTTTTGGAGTTAGAGGGAAAATATATTCAAGCATCTTAAATGTAAATTCTACGAATAATAAAGGTCGTTTTATAACCGAACGTGGGCAAAATAATTTTTATGAACATATTTTTAATTTAGATTTAGAAGCCAGAACGTCTGGAGTGGCTAGTTTAACAGATGATGAATCTGGTTCTAACGCTGTTGTTAAAGATTTAACAAAACGCGTTTTACTAGGAGGAAACCTAGGATTGGGTTTTGATATTGGTATAACACATCAATTAAATGAACAATGGAGCTTGGACGCCAGTTTATTGGATGTCGGCTTTATAAGACATTCAAAAGATGTTGAAAATTACAAGATAGAAGGGGATTATGTGTATGAAGGTATAGACCCTATTTTTCCTGATACAGGAAATGGTCAAACTGCAGAAGACTATTGGAACGAAATTGAAGACGATTTTGTGGAATTATTTACGCCAGACACTACAACAAGTAAATACACAACTTGGCGCCCTATTAAACTTAATACATCAATAAATTATGGTTTTGGTGAAAAACAATACGAAGATTGTAATTGCTTAAAAGATAACAAAAGTTATCTAAATAGTGTCGGTTTACAATTATTTGCTATGACCAGACCCAAGCAACCTATAGCGGCATTAACGGCATATTATTATAGACGTTTGTTTAATAATTTGCAAGTAAAAGCGACTTATACAATCGATTCTTATTCTGCTTATAATATAGGTTTAGGGATGTCTACCAATTTAGGAGGTTTAAATTTTTATGTTATGGCAGACAATTTTTTAGAATTTAAAAACATATATAATGCACAAAGTGTATCTTTACAGTTAGGTTTTAACTATATATTTAATAAAAATGAAGACTAAATTTTTTTCTACTATTATAGCTTGTTTTGTCGCTACAGTTGTTTTTGCTCAATCTAATTTAAACGATTATAAGTATGTCATTGTTCCTAATAAATATGATTTCTTAAAGGAAAAAAACCAATATCAATTAAATTCTTTAGCACAATTTTTATTTAAAAAATATGGGTTTGAGGCTTTGATGGAAGGAAGCGATTATCCTGAAGATTTAATTAGAAATAGATGTTTAGCACTAAGGTCTGATGTTATGAAGGGAACAGGAATGTTTAAAACTAAATTAACAATAGAACTTAAAGATTGTAATGATCAAATAGTTTATACATCTAAGTTGGGAGAAAGTAGGGAAAAAGATTTTGCTAGAGCTTATACGGGTGCCCTTAGAGCAGCTTTTAAATCTGTTGAAACTCTTAATTATAAATATGAGCCTAATGAGAGTATTACATCTTTGGGAACTCAAAAAACAGTAGTAAAGAATGAAGTAGCTCAAGAAATTCAGCAATTAAAACAAGAGATTCAAAATCTTAAAAAAGAAAAAGAATCTGAAATTGTTGTAAATACACCGAAAGTTGATACTGGGGCAATTGTACCTCCAGTCAAAGAAGAAAACACTGCAAAAACAGATGCTATGGAAGAAGCAGTATATGATGTATTATATGCTCAAGAAATTGAAAATGGGTTTCAATTAGTAGACAGTTCTCCAAAAGTAATCTACAGAATTAAACAAACTAAACTTGATAATATATTTTTAGTAGAAAATAAGAGTGCTATTATTTATAAAAAAGATGGCAGTTGGACTATTGAATACTATTCAAATAATACACTTAAACAGGAGAAATTAAATATTAAGTTTTAGTATCCAGCGATCCTTTAATACCCGTATTTCTCTTTCCAGCGTTGTTTTAAAAATTCCCTATGGGCATTTTCACGGGCGTTGTTTCCTGGTTCGTAAAGTGTTGTGTTTTTAATCTCATCTGGTAAAAACTCTTGATTGGCAAAGTTGAGGTCGTAATTATGTGCATATTTATAATTATCACCATAACCTAACTCTTTCATCAATTTGGTTGGTGCATTTCTAATCTCTAAAGGCACAGATAAGTTACCCGTATCTTTAACTATTTGTTGCGCTTTACCAATAGCTTTATAAGCGGCATTACTTTTAGGAGAACATGCTAAATATGTAGCACACTGACTTAATATAATTCTTGACTCTGGATAACCGATTGTAGAAACTGCTTGGAATGCGTTATTTGCTATTACTAATGCAGTTGGGTTGGCATTACCTATATCTTCACTAGCCAAAATGAGTAGCCGTCTGGCAATAAATTTCACATCTTCTCCACCTTCTACCATACGTGCTAACCAATATACTGCCGCATTGGGGTCGCTACCTCGAATGGATTTTATAAAGGCAGAAATAATATCGTAATGCTGCTCGCCAGTTTTATCGTAATGAACAGTGTTACTTTGGATTCTTTCCAAAACAGAAGCATCTGTAATGGTTATTTTATTAGAGTTGTAAGAGTTCACGATAAGCTCAAAAATATTAAGTAATTTTCTGCCATCACCGCCAGAAAGCCTTATAAGAGCACTTGTTTCTTTTAGCTTAATTGTTTTTTTAGAAATATCTACATCTTGCTCGATAGCACGTTTTAAGAGTGTTTCTAAATCGTTTTTATCAAATGCATTTAAGATATAAACCTGACAGCGAGATAAAAGCGCCGAAATAACTTCAAAACTAGGGTTTTCTGTTGTGGCTCCAATTAATGTAATCCAGCCTTTTTCTACTGCCTGTAAAAGAGAATCTTGCTGCGACTTACTAAACCTATGAATTTCGTCTATAAATAGAATAGGATTTTTTGTAGTAAATAATCCGCCACTTTGTTTTGCCTTATCGATAACATCTCTAATATCTTTAACCCCAGAATTTATAGCACTGAGTGTATAAAAAGGTCTGCCAGATTCCGAAGCAATAATATTTGCAAGTGTTGTTTTCCCTGTGCCTGGAGGTCCCCAGAAAATCATCGATGGAATTAACCCCTGTTTTATATGCTGTGTTAAACTACCACGTTTGCCAACCAGATGATCTTGACTCACATAGTCACTTAAAGTTTTTGGTCTTAAACGTTCAGCTAAAGGTTCATTCATAATGTAAAATTAAAGTATTTTTTTAAGATTTTAACCTGTCCTTGGAATTTACTTTTGGGTCATGCTTTCAAACAAGTAATTGGTCCCTTGCATATTCTATATCTGACATTTTAGCATTAAAATTAAACTTGGAGAACTATTTGCTATCTTTAATCGAAAAAGAATTCTCTTAGGCGCTGCCTTGGAGTTTCCATTGTAGTTCATTCCTGTAAAAATTGGAATAGAAATAAGTTTTAACCATGTAAATTGCATTCACCCCATTAAAAACAATAGCACTTGACCAAATGAAACATCAAGACCATTTTAAATTCTCAGCAAGAGTCATTATATACCCTGTGTTTTTTGTATTGACTATTTGGTTGGTATTTTGGTTCGAAGTACGTTTCGGTTATAACTTTAGCAAATACGGCGTGTATCCTCAAACCCTAAAAGGTCTAAGAGGTATTATTTTTAGTCCTTTTATTCATGGGGACATACAACACATCTATCATAATACGATTCCGTTATTTGTACTTTCTATGGCTTTGTTCTATTTCTATAGGCCTATTGCCTGGAAAATTATTTTATTAGGGATTTTGTTTTCAGGATTTTTCACTTGGTGTATTGGAAGACCATCCTATCATATAGGAGCCAGTGGATTTATTTATGTTTTAGTGAGTTTTACTTTTTTTAAAGGGGTATTAGCAAAACATTATAGGCTTATAGCATTATCTTTATTAGTTATTTTTCTTTACGGAAGTATGATATGGTATGCCATTCCTATTAAAGAGGGGATATCTTGGGAAGGTCATTTGTCAGGTTTAATTACAGGCTTACTGTTTGCTTTTTTCTTTAGAAAAGAGATAGCGAAGCCAAAAAAATATGTTTGGGAGGATGAAAACTATAATGAAGATGAGGACCCTTTTTTAAAACATTTTGATGCAGACGGTAATTTTGTTGAGCATACAGAAATTGATGAAGACCAGCCTACTGTAAATTATACCTATAGAGAAAACAAAAATGATTAATCGAAAAAAATATTTGAGTCGCTGTCTCTGATCTAATTGACAGTAAATAAGGTTTCCGTTAAATTGTCATCTTTGTGTCATCTTGAATATAACCGAAATGAAATCGGGAACTAAATAGTTTACTTATTAAATTCTAGACTAAGCTGTTTTGTGATTAACTCTCAACTTCACAACAATAAGGTTAATAGGTTATAATTTTTCATGTAAGATGCATATAAATATTTGACCTTAAATTACTAGAGTAGTGACTAATAGTTTTAAATTTTGAGTGGCACTTATTAATTGAACTTAGAATTTAATTAAATTTGTTATTCTAAATTAATTAACAAAAAAGTGCAATGGTTGAATTAGTAAGGCAAGCAATAAAATTGATAGAAGAAGACAAGTTGTTATCTTCTAATGAAATAGAGAATGCGAAAAATATTTTCGAACAATATGATCATGTACTTTTATCTCAGGGGAAAGAAAATATTACGATTCTAATTGATGTAAACAAAGATCTTTTTAGCGTTAAGCTTGTTTTAGAAAACGATGTGTTGTGTGTTAAAATAAATGGAAGTTATTCAGAATGGAATGTGCCCAGTCTTGTAGCATTATATGTTGTAGAAAGTGAAATAGATACTGAAGATCTAACCGAAGGTATTAAGTATTCAAAAGAAGGCATGCAAAAAAGGGTTTTAGAAGAGCGTGAGGATAGAGCGAAAAAAGCTGACTATAAAGTAAATCTTGCCAATAATTTATATGGAGAACATACTTTAATAAATGAAAAAGGAAATACATATAAAGTAACACTTCGCGATTTTAAGAATAAAATAGGTTACGTAAATAATGTAGATTGGAAAACTAATAAGCTAGGTACCACCAAGCATATTATGTATTTATTTAACTATTTGGAACAAAATACCTCAAAGGTTAAACGGTTGAAAAAGACTTATCCTTTTATAGAAATTTTCACAGATCCTTTAAATAATTATAAGATTTCCTGGTTTTTTCCAGAAAAGTTAGAAAAAGAAGAAGAGACACTTTTGAAGGACTATTTTAAAAATAATAATTCAATTGAAGATAACCAGATAGCTGCTTTTTCTTCTTTTTTATATAAATCAAGAGATTTAGAGCGTATAAAAATACGTGAAGAAGTTTTTGAAAAAGTGGAGCACTATTTTGAAAATGAAACATTAGAGGCTATAAAAAAGTCTAGCACATTAAATTTTTCATCTATAAAAGCAAACTTGTATCCTTATCAAAAAGAAGGTGTCGAGTTTTCGGTATTTAAAAAAGGAGTGATTGTTGCAGACGAAATGGGACTTGGTAAAACACTACAAGCCATAGCAACAGCTATTCTTAAAAAAGAAGTTTTTAATTTCAAGAAAACATTAGTTATTTGTCCTGCATCTGTAAAGCACCAATGGAAAAATGAAATTTTAAAATTTAGTAACGAAAATGCCGTTGTTGTTGAAGGATACCCAGATATTAGAAATGGTATCTATTCTAATGATTCAAGTTTTTTTCATATCGTAAATTACGAAACCATATTGCGAGATTTACCGTTTATTAATAAATCAGGATATGATTTTGTTATTTTAGACGAAGCACAAAAAATTAAAAACTACGAAACCAAAACTGCAAATGCTGTTAAAGCAATTGAAAGAAAACACGCTTTAGTAATAACGGGAACTCCTTTAGAAAACAAGTTATTAGATTTGTATTCCATAGTTCAGTTTTTAGATCAGAAATTTTTAGCACCACAATGGGAGTTTTCATATCAACATTGTATTTTCGATTCTAAACATAAAAATAAAATTAGAGGCTATTACAATCTTCAAAACTTAAAAAAACGCCTAAGTTCTATACTTATAAGAAGAGAAAAGCAAGAAGTTTTTAAACAATTACCTAATGTTATTCAAAAAGATATATTTGTATCCCTTTCTGATGAACAAGAAAACCTGCACAATAGTTTTGCTAGAGGTATAGCTTCTATTTTGGCTAAAAAATTTAAAACGGCTTACGATTGGCAAAAACTCATGCACTTATTAACCAATATGCGTATGGTATGTGATTCTAGCTATTTAATTGATAAAGAAACCCATTGTTCCCCAAAGCTAATAGAATTAAAGGACATTTTATTAGATAAATTAGACGTTAAAAATACTGATAGAAAAATTATTATTTTTTCAGAATGGGTTACTATGCTTGGTCTTATAGGTGATATGCTTAAAAAAGAAAATATAACTTTTACAATGCTTACAGGGAAAGTTCCTGTAAAAAAACGAGGGGCATTAATAAAAGAATTTGAAGATAACCCAGATTGCCGTATTTTTTTATCAAGCGAATCTGGAGGGGCTGGTTTAAATTTACAAATTGCAGATACAGTTATAAATTTCGAATTACCATGGAATCCTGCTAAGAAAAACCAACGTATAGGAAGAATAGATAGAATAGGACAACAACAGCAAAAATTATATGTCTTTAATTTACTTAGTTATAATTCGATAGAAATGAAAATTGCAGCAGGATTATTATTAAAGCAAAATCTTTTTGAGGGCGTTTTAAATTCAGATAATCATACCGATGAAGTTGATTTTTCAGAAAAAGGAAAATCGCAATTTATAAAGCAACTTGAAGAAATTATTAAAGATGATGATTTTGAGAGTAGTATTGAAACTAATGAAATAGAAACCCTTATTGAAGAAGATTTAGAACATGAAAACCTAGAAGAGGTTGTTTCGGAAATTGAAACGGAATCAAATAACGCTAAAAGATTAGAAGAAAATACCGTAAAAAAAGAAGCGTCTATCGAGGTTCAAGCCAACCAAAAAACGGAGCCGAACTATGAACAAATGGAAGAAGTTATGACTAAAGGAATGGATTTCTTAACTGGAATTTTTAAAATGAGTACAGGAAATGATTTAAGTGCAAATGGTAAACCAAAAGTAAAAGTCAATAAAGAAACTGGGGAGGTTTCTATTTCATTTAAAATGGATTTTTAACTTATATAACTTTTAGCAAGTATTAAAGACGTTGTCTTACTACTTCATACAAAAAAGCACCACAAGCCACAGAAACATTTAAAGATTCAATCTCACCTAGTATAGGCAGTTTAGCTTTGGAATCTACAACTTTCAATATGGAGGGGTTAATACCTCTTCCTTCAGAACCCATAATAATGGCGCAAGGTTCTTTAAACGAAACATCGTATAAGACGTTATCCGTTTTTTCGGTAGCAGCAATAACGTTTATGCCTGATGCCTGCATGTAAAAAACGGCATCTTTAATATGATCCACTTTACAAATAGGGACTTTAAAAACGGCTCCTGCGCTAGTTTTAATAGTATCACCATTTACAGGAGCGCCACCCTTTTTTTGAATAATAATGCCGTCAACACCTGTACATTCTGCAGTTCTTATAATAGCTCCAAAGTTACGAACATCGCTTAATTGGTCTAATAGTAAAAACAAAGGCGTTTTATCAGATTCTAATACGCTTAAAACTAAAGTTTCTATGTCATGAAATTCAATTGGAGAAATTTGGGCAACAGCACCTTGATGATTTTTTTTAGTGAGTCTATTAAGTTTTTCAACAGGTACATAGGAAGAATTGATGGCGTTTTTCCTTAAAACGGTTTCTAACTCACTAAAAAGCTCTCCTTTAAGGCCTTTTTGAAGAAATACTTTATCAATTGATTCACCTGCGTTTATTGCTTCAATAATAGCTCTAATTCCAAAAATCTGTGTTTGTTCTTGCATGGGGTAAAGGTATAAAAAAACCACCTCAACAGAGGTGGTTTTTAGTACTAGTTAAAATTATCGTAATTAGTGTTCGTCTTCTAACAAACCAGTTCTTTTATAACCTCCTATTAAATATATGTTACCAGGGTCATTTTGTAAGGTAACTTTAAAAGCAATACTATCTACTACATTACCTCCTGTAGATGTTGTTGCTTTCTCCAATACCTTACCTTCAGTAACAGTAGCGATTCCAGCTGCATCAAAAAGATTTTCGGCATCAGAAATTGAAAAAGTCATAGTACTTAGATCAACGGATACTTTAGACTTTAATGGAAAAATACTTTCGTGATCATCTAGCCATAAGCTATTGTTATTATCACTGGTATTGTATGTGGAAAATAAACTAAAACCTGTTAATGCATTAGTACCACTTTCATCATAAGCTTTAACATACCAGTCACCTGCCATTTCAACAACTAGAGTTGAGCCTGGATCTGGTTCTCCTCCCTCATCGCAGGAATTAATTCCTACTATAAGGAATGTTCCCAATATTAACTTTACTATTATATTTCTTAATGTAATCATTTTAACTAATTTTAAGGTGTTGTTTTAATTAATTCACAGTCGTATCCAAAACTAAAAGCAGGGATTGTGATTGTCCAAGTCATGGTCTTTTCATCACCTGATATAGCACCAGAAGTTAAATTCCATGTTCCAAAAGCATTATCTGCACTTGTATCAGCAATAGAGGAGCCAGTTACAGCCAATTGACCAGGTGATGCATATGCTCTACCAAGTGCTCTGTCAAACTCATAATGCCCAGCAGTTAAGTCAGAACAATTAAACACACTAGGATCTGATGTTGATGACACCAAAATTGGTCCACCACTTCTTCCTATTCTTTTACCATCCCATACACCTGCAAGCGTACCATTATTTTCGTATACAAAAACAGTTCTGAATGCCTGAGCAGCGAAACCATCTTCATTTATTACTTGATAAGTTAAATCATATATCCCAGGTGTATTAGTATCTAAAGTGCCTAATGTTTCAAAAGGAACATCAGCACCAGATATTGTTGCGCTTACTCCAGGTTCTACAAATGTATTACCTACTTCTACGAGTACAATTGCATCACCTAATGCCTCTACAACTGCAAAATTTGTAACGGTAGAAACACCTTCTGTACTTTCTACATCACATGCAGTAAAAGCAAAACCACACATGATTAAAGTATATATTATTATTTTTTTCATATTTCTTTATTTTTTTAATTATTCCACCAAACTGGAACTGTTATTTCTACAATATCTGGAGCATTTGAATTTCTTGATAATTCAGTGTTAGGATATACCAAACGCTGAGGGAAAACTCCTCCGGTTACACCATTAACAGAATAAGCAAACTCTCCTGGCACATAACTTAAACTTGTTTGAGGAACGGCAGAAACAGCAGGGATTCCTGTTCTATGTTGCTCAAAAAATGATTCATAACCTTGATCAGGGTAATTAGATATCCATTTTTGAGTTATAATGGCAGAAAGCTTATCATCTAAAGTCCCGGCTTCCGGATATTCATACACGCCGCCAGCCTCTATAAATGGGGTATGGTCATATGGTGTTTGGAACACCCAATTTTGATTTGCCTCAGATTTTGTGTCATCAAAAAAGTTTGGACTTTTTTCAAATGCAGCAGCAACACCAGCATCGTACAAAGCTTTTGCTCCTGTACCTCCATTGTATCGTTCCATAGCTTCAGCTTGCATAAAGTAACTTTGTGCAGCACTAATAAAGAATACTGGAGATAGGGGGCTAATATCTGCAATCGATACAGAATTAGGAGCCGCATCACTGTTGTAGTCTCCTTGGTCTAAAGGGTTTCCTAACCCATAAAAAGCTTCAAGTCTTGGATCTGAATTAGCGTCTAAATAAGACCACATAGTTCTACTTGCTCTTAGATTAGAGTTCGTGTTCAGTTGTCTTCTATCGTTTTCATATAAAGGACTACTAGCGTTTGCCTCATCTTTAAAAACACTAGAAGGAATAGCTGCGTCTACAGTTAGAAAAGCAGCATTAGCATTGATCATGGCTGTAATACCAGCTTGTGCTACAGAAGATCTCGCCTCTGTTTGCCTTAAATAAATTTTAAGTTTCAAAGTATTAGCAAATTCTACCCATCTTGCCATAACGCCACTAAACATGAAGTCATCTGCACCTGGTGCTGGTAATGACGAATTTGCTAAATCTCTACCTAGCGCATCATCCAAATCTTCGATCATAAAATCATAGATTTCTTGGCCAGTATTAAAGTTTGGTTGAAGATTATCAATACCTAAATTAGCTTCTTTATAAGGAATATCATTATAAAAGTCAGTCATTATTTGAGATGCATATACATCTAAGCAAGATGCTATCAAATAATAGTTCCAATTCTCTTGCTCAAATGCTAATTTTTTAGCGTTTTTAATATCAGATAACGCATCATACATGTTACTCCATCCTCCAGTATAATCATTTGTACCAATACTATAGTCATCTATAGCTCTGTACTGACTGGCTGCTAAACTTTGAGACCATTGCTGTGCCCAAATTCCTCCTATAAAAGCATAGTAAAAATTTTGAGTAGCTCCAATTCCCATCATTCCAGCCGCGATTTCAGATGATAATGCTGCATTATCTTGAGATAACAAATCAGGATCTCTGTTTATGTCTAATTGGTCTTCACATGACGATAATAAGAAACTAATCGCCAATAAACTATATATTATTTTTTTCATTTTCTTTTTTTTTAAAATGATACTTTAAGAGAAACACCGTATGTTCTTTGTGAAGGATTGGTTGAAAACTCACCAAATTCACTCGCTAAATCACTACCAAATGTCGATATTTCAGGATCTACATATGGGTTATCATCAGGTGTCCACAAAAATAAATTTTTACCGTAAGCAGTAATAGAAGCTCTTGAAATTCCTAATTGATCTACGAGAGAAGAAGGTATTCTATATGATAGAGACAAATCTCTTAATCTTATGAAGCTTCTATCAACTACATGATTCACCTCTGTAGAGCCATTATTAGAGCTACTATAGAAACCTGTTACATTTTCAAAAGTAATAGGCGTAGTATTTTCAGAGTATGTATCATCTCCATTATCTACAACAGTATTAGGAACTATAAAGGGATTTCTATCATTGTAAGTTGTTAATATAGAATTACCAGTGAATCCAAGTAATCTACCGGTGTATGTATACATTTTACCACCTTCTTTCCAGTCAAAATTAAAAGATAAGCTTAAGTTTTTATAGGTTAATGTATTCTTTAATCCCATTATGAAATCTCTTTGTGAATTTCCTATATCTACTTCATCAGTAGTTTGGGTTGGAATCCCCGTTGTAGGATTAACTATTACCTGACCTGCATCATTAGTTAAAGGAACACGAGTTTTAAATACCCCAAGAGGTTTACCTTTTTCTGCATAAAAGTTAACAGCAAATGCGCTGTTTATTAAAATTTCATCTAAACCTTCAGCTATACCTGTCACTTCATTTTCGTTTTTTGTAAATGTATAACCTACTTCCCAAGTGAAATTATTTCCTTTTACAGGGTAACCACTAACAGCAAGTTCTACACCTTTATTGTTTAAATCGATAAAGTTTCCAGTTAAACTTGCATAACCTGTAGACCTAGGTAGTGGGCGGCTTATAATAACGCCTTCAGTATCTTTGTTATAGTAAGCAAAGTCAATATTAACTCTACTGTTAAATAAACTTATTTCTGTACCGAATTCATATTCATCAGTAATTTCAGGTTTTAAGTTTGGATTTCCGATAATACCACTTAATTCAAAAGCATTTTGCCCTCCAATAGGGAATAATATCTGCCCAAAACCACCACTATTAACGGCAGGAATAAGTGCATTTTCAGTATTATATGGACCTGTATCTTTAGCAACTCTTGCAACTGCAGCTCTTAGCTTTACACTATGTTGACTATTGTCTATAACAATAGCACTTAAACCAGCAGAAGGGTAAAAGAAAGAATTGTTTTCTACAGGTAATGTAGACGACCAGTCATTTCTACCTGTTAGAGTTAAAAAGAATCTGTTTTTATAGCCTACAGTAGCAGAGCCAAAAACACCATAAGTTCTTCTTAGAGAATTATTTTGAGTTACTATTGGTCTTCCAGCGGTATTAGATAACTCATAAAAATTAGGAACACTTAAATCAGTAATCTGGACTCTTGAAAAATCAGTAGAACGCTCATTGTAGTTTAAACCTAAAGAAGCATCAACAGTTAAGTCCTCAGTTATACTATTATCGTAGTCCAAGGTGAAAAATGTATCGTATTCTTTTCTAAGTGTTTTTGATTCAGTAACACCACCAGCATTTGTTGTTGCTCCTAAAAGAGCATTTGGAGAATCCGGAGAATAATTAATTATAGCTCCAAAACTTTTGTTACTAGTATTGGTTATATCTCCACCAAATTGAACAGTAGCACTTAAGTTTTCTACTATTGAATAATTTAGATTAACATTTCCATAGAAACGATTACTTTTTAAATTATTACCATTTTCATTGATAGTCCAATAAGGGTTTCTTGAATATGGCGTGTAAAAATTATCATTACTATTAAATATGTTATTGTTATAATCAGCTAAATCAACTAAACTAACATCTCTAGGGATTTGAATTATTTCTTGTATCAATACTTCACCTTCACCAGCGTTATCTCCTTGACCTGTATTAACAACATTTTGATCTCTTTCAACATAATTTGCTGAAACATTTAATCTAAACTTTTCAGAAGAAAGACCTCCTGATGCGTTTATAACACGTCTACTGAATGCATCTGCATCAGTTGGAATGATACCGTCACTATCTGTATTGGTAAAACCAAGACTAAACATTGTATTACTTCCTCCTCCTGATAATCTTATAGAATTTGTATAAACAGATCCAATATCATAAAAGTCTTTGATGTTATCTTTTAAAGCGAGATAAGGTTTAATTTGTTGAGAATTATTAATAATATGCCCAAAAGTTCTTACTTGACCATCGAAAGGAGCTCCCCATGAACCATTTTCATTACTTGCCCCTTGGCCACCACTTGGTAATGATGAATAGCTTTGACCGTTCCATCCTTGACCAAAGTCATTTTGAAGATGTGGTACTCTAGCTACTTCTAATAAATCAATTGAACTAACAATATCTACTTTTAACCCCTGATTATTACGTCCTCTTTTAGTAGTAATGATAATAGCTCCATTTGATGCTCTAGAACCATAAAGAGCTGCTGCTGCTGCACCTTTAAGGACACTTATTGTCTCAATGTTATTAGGGTCTAAGTCATTTAAACCGCTACCTCCATCAAATGTACGACTAACAGCTGTGTCTCCAGCTGCAGAAACTAATTGATTTTGCGTATTATTAATAGGAGAACCATCAATTATATAAAGAGGTTGATTACTACCTAGCGAGCTAAAACCTCTAATAATAACTTTAGATGTAGCACCAACTTGTGCTGGAGTAGATAGATCTACCCCTGAAATTTTTCCAGAAAGAGACTCTAAAGGGTTTATGTTAGTTACATTAGTTAATTCTGCATTGTCAATAATGGAAACTGAAGAACTAACTTCTCTTTTGGCTTTAGTCTTACCAAAAGCAGTTACAACAACCTCTTCTAAAGATTCTGCATCTTCTTCTAATGTCACATTAACTGTATTGGAACTGCCAACAGCAGCCTCAATAGTAGTATACCCAACAAAACTAAATGTAAGGATCGCTCCCTCACTAGCCCTAATCGAATATCTACCATCGAAATCTGAAGATGTACCCGAACTGGTACCTTTAACTAAGACAGTAGCTCCAGGGAGAGGTAATCCCGAATCATCCGAAACGGTACCTGAAATTGTCTTTTCTTGTGCAAAAGATAATTGCACTACTAGCGCTAACAATAGCGTTAGTATTCCACTAAACTTTGTTTTCATTTTATAATTATTTGAATTAGTCAATGCCAAAAATCATAATAAAAAGTTAATAAAACAATAAATAATGGTTAAAATTTACCTTTTAACGAAAATTTCGATAAAAAAATGAAATAATACAAGGGATTTAATATGGTTTTTTTAAAAGATTTGTATTTAGCTCTATTCTAGAGTTATATTAATATTTGTCTATGAATGATGTAATATAAAAAGCCTATAAGATAATTGTCTCATAGGCTTTTTTAACATAATAAATATAAGTGTTATGTATTAATTAATTTTAGCTTCACCAAATTCAATAGCTACTTCTTACGTCGAATTCAGGTTATTAGCACCCAAGATAGTATTAGTTATAGCCCTATCATCTTCACTACATGAAGTAAGAATATATAGAGATGAAATAAAGAATATTTTAAGTTTTTTCATAATTTTCATTTTTATGATTTTTTTAATTAAAATGTATCAAAAAATAGCTTTGTTTCTAACTCATCTCCACCAATACTAGTACTAGCGGCGTTTAAGTTATCTTCATTTAAGGTAAGTTCAACAGTTGGGTATGTTAATCTGTAAGGAGGTTGCCCATTAGTTGTCTTGGCGCCTGCTGGTGCAGATAGAGAAGGGAAGTCTAAACGTCTCCATTCAGTCCAGGATTCAAACCCTCTATTGTAAAGAGCTAGCCATTTTTGAGTTCCTATTTTTTGTTTGTAATTACCTGTTGTACTACTGTAAGCTACACTGGTTTGTCCTAGGTAGGTGTTAACTTCAGCATCTGTACCTCCCCAATATTTTATGGAAGCAGCAATGGCATTATTATAATGTGTTTCAGCAGTTCCTGTAATAAATCCTCTTTCAACAGCTTCAGCTAACAAAAATTCAACTTCATAATACGTCATTAAAGGCGCTTCTAGTTCTGGGTCATTACCAATTTTATCAGAAACATGAGAAAACTGCCCAAAAGAATTTAGTTCACCAGAAATCCCTCCTTTATAAGCGCCTTCATATAGTGTGAAATAGTCATCTCTTCGAGGGTCATTTAATGTATTCATCATATCAACAATAGTATTTGTTGGAATAAAGTCGTCACGCCCAGATAATACTAATGCTGCATAAACAGGGTTTGTGTAAGGTGCTGCACTTTCAAAAGCTATTTTCATGTTATCGTCTGCCGAAGTAAAGACACCACTCGTTATTGCTGTATTTACAACTGTTTCTGCTTTTGTAGGGTTTACATCAGCTATAAGCATACCCATTTGAAGTTTTAAAGAATTTGCAAATTTTTTCCATTTTGCAATATCACCACCATAAATAATATCTTCTGATGCAGAAAAACCAACTTCATCTGTTATGAATTTTGAAATAACATTGTTATCAAGTCTATCAAGTAAATCATAAAATATAGTTTCTTCTTGTTTATCAAAAACAGGATTTAAAATATCTATGTCTAGTGCTTCTGTATAAGGAATGTCTCCAAATGAAGTTACCAGAACATAATATGTATAAATCTCATAAAGTTCTATAGTCGCTATTTTATTTGTTTGAACATCTGGTAAACCCGAAACTAAGCTTTTAGATTCTTTAAAATTCTTTAAAACACCTCTGTATAAAACTTCCCAGTGAAACTCGTCTATATTTCTGGTTTTTAGGTCGTAATTAGCTTCATCCGTATAAGTTGTTTCTGTCCAATTTTGTACAATAAGCCTGAATATATTCTCGTTTACGCTTGTTTCAGTTATTTGATTAAATAATTTATACTGTGCACTTGTAAAAAGAGAGGCATCAGTTGTTGTTGCAAAATCTTTTTTATTTACGTTAAGTTCTTCTAAGTCCTTAGTACAGGATAGTGCAATTAATGCTAAAAGAACTATAGTTATATATTTTTTCATTTTTCTATGTATTAAAATTGAAGTTTCACATTAAGTGCATAATTCTTTGTAGTTGGTAAAGAACCAGAAGAAATACCTTGTATATTGCCAGAACCAAAACCTGTTTCTGGATCGGCGTCTGGTATGTTTTTGTGGATAATCCATAGGTTAGAACCTACAAGGCTTAGAGATAAGTTGTCTAGTAATAATTTTGAAGCAATCTCTTTAGGAAAATTGTAAGACAAGCTAGCCTCACGTAATTTAACAAAAGAGGCATCATAAACAAATTCACTTCTAGGTAATGTTTGATATCCTGTGCTTCCAAAACCACTAGCATCAAGTCTTGTTGTATTAGGAGTCCCATCTGCTAGTACCCCTTCATAGATAAAACCACCACCGTTTGCTAATGAGTTTCTTACAGGGTTTCCTAAGTCGTTTATATAAGAAGTACTTGCTAAAACCCCTGTAGCTTGCCCATAACGTTGGTCTAAGGAGTACATGTCACCACCAGATCTAATATCTATAAAGAAACTAAAAGTTATATTTTTATAGGAAAATGTATTTCTAATACCTGCTAACCAATCAGGATTACCATTACCAATAATTTGATCTGCACTACTAGCTACAGGAACGCCATCTTCTCCTATTATTCTTTGACCGTTTTCATTATAAGTGTAATCATCTCCTTTTAAAGACCCATAAGCTTCTGCTTCTCTGGCAACTACCTGAATTCCAAAAGATCCTAATAATAATTCATCCAAACCTTCAGCTAAAGAAATCACCTCGTTTTCGTTTTTAGACCAGTTAACATTCAATCTCCATTTTAAATCGCTAGTTATATTAAATTCAGAAAAAGCAGATAGCTCTATCCCTTTATTTTCTAATTCTCCTGCATTAATAACTTTATTAACATACCCTGTAGTTTCACTTACAGAAACTGGCACTATTTGATCTGTTGTATTTGTTTTATAGTAAGCAATATCAAAACCTAAGTTTGCATTTTCTAAAAACTTCATTTCTAAACCTACTTCATATGATCTTGATATCTCTGGTTTTAAGTCAGGGTTTTTCTTTGAATCAGTAACAGCTGCAGAGGCATTTCCTTGAAAAGACTGTAAACTTGTATAAGTATCATTTATTTGATCAAAACTAGTATCGTTTCCAATTTGTGCCCAGTTAGCTCTTAATTTACCAAATTTGATAAAAGGCACATTTAAGTTTTTGGAAAATATATAAGACCCTGAGACAGCAGGATAATAATATGAATTATTTGCAGTAGGTAAAGTAGAGGTCTTGTCCCGACGTAAAGTGCTTTCTAAAAACAGGTAATCTTTATATCCAAAAGTGGCACCTGCAAAAAAGCTTTGAACTTCTATCGTTTCATCTCTTTCCTTAGGATTAGGCAGGGCATCCGTTGTATTTTGAAGCGAATATACACCAGGAACTTTAAGTCCACCATTTGTAGCGGCTGTTACCATATTTAAAGTGTTTTTTCTAATATTGCTACCTAAAAATGCGCTAAAACTTAAATCATCAGTAAAGTCCTTAGAGTAGTTTAACAATGCATCTAAGTTTGTTTCTCTGGAATTTATATTTCTTCTTAAATATCCAGATCCTTGGTCGCTTCTATTATAACTACCATCAGGACCTTCATTAATACCAAAAGCCGTAGCCACAGAGCCTACTGCTCTTCGTTCTTCTTGTATTTCACTATATTGATCTACGGAGGCTTTTCCACTAATACTAAGGTTGTCTATAATTTTATATTTTAGTTCGGCATACCCCGTAAACCTATTTCTACCATCACTTTGATAGTTTTCATAACGCGTCCAATAAGGGTTGTCCCAATATATAGGAGTTAAATCTGTAGGAGATTTAGGATTCCATGTAATGTTTTCACCTGTTAAAAAGTAGGCGTCTTTTTGTCTTTTAAAATCGAGATTATTTTGCCCCCATTGACGCATGAAACCCACAATATTATCGTTATATCCTGTAGAGTTTCTCCCAACAGTTTCTGTGTTTATATAAGTTGCATAACCAGTAGCTTCAAGTCTGTCTGTTAGTTTAGCAGTTGCAGCTAGAGAAAAAGTGTTTTTGTTTTGTGAGCTGTTAGGTAATATGCCAGTAGCATCATAGTTAGAGTATGAAAGTCTAAAAGAACCACTACCGTCGTCAAAGCTTTTTGCTACTGAAACTGAATTTGTAAAAGACGTTGGGGTTTCAAAAAAAGTTATAGGCCCATTTTTAGAAGCTTCCCAAGGTCTTGCTACACCATAAGTGTCTGGTAATTGTAGATATAATGCATCCCATTGTAATAAATATAAATCAGAATCAAATTTAGGACCAAAAGAGGCATCATCATTTACGTTAGCATAGCTATCAATTGTTCCATCTCCATTAAAATCTGAAGGAAGAAAGTTATAATAGTCTCCACCATAACCAGCTCCATATTCTTGTTGGAATTTAGGAAAGGTACTTTTGTCAATACTTCCAATACTGGCGTTAGAAGATATGGTTATAGAATAATTTTTAGAATCAGACCCTTTACCTTTTTTAGTGGTAATTACTATAACACCATTTGAAGCTCTTGAGCCATATAACGCAGTTGCGGCAGACCCTTTTAGAACATTCATGGATTCAATATCATCTGGGTTAAGATCTGAAACGGGATTTCCGTAATCATACCCAGTAGCACCTTGTGATTGAGTCTCGGTATTGGTGTTTCTGTTTGAAATTGGTACACCATCGATAACAAATAACGCTTGATTGGAGCCTGTTAATGATGTTTGCCCTCTAATTACAACATTGGTAGAGCCTCCAAGATTGTTTGTTCTTTGAACAGCAAGACCAGCAACTTTACCAGAAAGCTGATTAAGAACATTTGATTCTTTTATAGTTGAAATCTCTTTGTTGCTAATTTCTTGTGTTGCGTATCCTAAAGATTTTTTACTTCTTTTAATACCAAGAGCCGTTACAACGACCTCGTCTAAAGACTCGGCATCTTCGCTTAAGGTTATATTAATCAAGTTAGAAGCTTCTATTAAAACCTCTTTTGTAGTATATCCAACAAAGCTAAAAACAAGCGTAGCACCTTGATTAGCATTAATTGAATACTTTCCATCGAAATCTGATGATGTTCCAGAATTTGTGCCTTTAACTAAGACGGTTGCTCCAGGTAAGGGTAGGCCAGAAGCATCTGAGACTACACCTGAAATTATCTTTTCTTGTGCAAATGTTATTTGCACAACCAACGCTAGTAATAGCGTTAGAATTCCACTAAACTTTCTTTTCATTTTATAATTATTTTGAATTAGTCAACTCAAAAATGAGGTTTAAAATTTACCTCAAAAGGATAATAAATTACACAAGAGGGATTAGTTTATGTTTGTTAGATTGTTGTGAATAGAGGGTTTTTGTATTAAAAACACTGATTGATAATGTGTTGTAATGAGTAAGGGAGCTGAAGTTTAAATTTTTAAAATATTAGCCTGTTATGTATCTTGAGAGAAATTTGTCAATTGACACTTAGTTTATCAAAATAAATCAAAGTGAGTAACGTTAATTTAATATAAAAGGAGAAAGGGAAAATTAAAAAGAATATTAAAAGTTAGCTATCAAACTTAAGTGTATTTTAGAATTGGAGAGTTTAAATTTTTGATTTTCACTTTTGCCATTTGCATAGTTAAATTTAAATAACCCAGCTTGTGTAAGAATTCCAAAGCCAAAACCATATCCGAAAAGTTTTTCTTTGGTGTTTAAGATTTTATTTTCAAAATATGCAGCATCTATAATAGAGTGAATATAAATTGAATTATTGAGTTGGTACCTGTACTCAGTATTAATTAGGCTAAATAAAGAAGAAAATAAACTGTTTTCTTCAAATCCTCTAATAGAATTTATACCACCAAATCTTAGTAATTCATTTTCAAAATATGTGTTAGAGTTTAAGTAGGCGCTATTTAATCTTAAAAAAATACTGTTTTTTCTGTTTAAGTTAAATATTTTAAATGCGTCAATAGAGAAAAGAGATTGTTTTTCTTGTGTATTGAGCGCTTTTCTTTCTCCAAAATTTGTCTCTAGATATAGTTTAGAATTTATTAAAAAAAGGGGATTGTATGATTGTGGTTTTATAAACTCGTATGCAAATGAATAATATTGTGTTTTATAATCTGAAATTGTTAGTGAAGTATTTTCTGTTAATAAATTATTTGACTCAGTAGAAAGAAGACCAGCATAAATTTTATGCTTCGAGTTTATTTGGTAATGTAGTTTTAACGATTGATTCACCGTTGTAAAAGATGAGTCCTTCTTGAAAATTCGTAAAAGTAAATCAATACCTATTGGCGATTTAAATACATAAGGTAAAGTTAAATCGGTTTGAAATGTTTTTTGATCGTTTTCATCACTTTTATATAGTAGTTTAAATGACTCTCCAAAGTTTAAATTATTGGTTAAGTTTAAATTTAAATAGCCATCAAATTCTAATTTACTTGTTTCTTCGTTAGTTCCAAAGCCCAAAAAGCCATCAAAAGAATTGCTCTTTGCCTTTTCAAGATATAAATATAAAATTGTTGAGTCTTTAGAAAATAAAACCTCTGGAGGTTTTGCCTCGTTAGCAAATTTTAAATTGTTTAGTTGATTCGTCTTGTTTTTAATCTTGGTTAAATCAAAAACCTGAGAGGATTTAATCTTTAAATAATGTTTTAGATAGGAACGCGGAAATTTTTCATAGCCTTTAATTAGTATATTACTAATAACTCTTTTCTGTTCCTTTGATTCTATTACCAAATTTGCAGATAAATTAGATGTATCCCTAACTTTAATGTTAAACAAGCGTAGTTTAGAGAAAGGTAATCCTTCGTCAGAAATTTTAGAATTAATAAAATTTAAGACAGTTTCAATTTTGCTAAATTCTAATTCAAAATAATCATCGAAAATGTTTTCTGAAATGGTTTCTAAAAAACGACGCTTAATTGTTGTTTTATCATAGTATATAAATATGTTACTAAATTTCTTTTTTAAATGGATTTGAGTTTTAAAAGACGAATCATTTATTTTAATGATTTCGTTTAATCTATTTTCAATATAGCCCATTTTAAAAAGCCTTTTTTGAACAGAGTCTACCTCATGTTTAATAGAACTATAATCTTTATGGTTTTTTAAGTAGTTTAAAGCGTCTATGGTGCTGGTTTCAAATTCAGTATTACCGTCAATTTTAAGGTGTAAATTTTGGCAGAACAGTCCTGAAGAAAGAACTATATATATGGTAAGGAATAAAAAAGAAGCTTTTTGCACTTTATAACCAACTGTTTTAGTGTGTAAATCTAACGGAAAACGTAGACTTATAATATAGGTGTTTAAATAATTTTTAAATTCTATTGAAATCGTTTTTGATATTTTTACGAAAAAAAGACGATTAGTCTTATCGATTTTAAAGATAGAATTAAATGAATGCTTATATAAATAAGGAGGCTAAGACTTGTATAATGGGAAGTTAGAGAGTGCCCAGAAAAATAAATATTCATTACGATGTGAAAATTAATGTTTTAGGGTTTGAATTAATAATTTTAATTTCTACCTTTGCAGCCCTCTTAGAAGAGGATTTTAAAATTTATATATAATATATATGCCAACAATTTCACAATTAGTAAGAACAGGAAGAGCCAAAATAACCAAGAAGAGTAAATCGGCTGCTTTAGATTCTTGTCCGCAAAGACGTGGTGTGTGTACTCGTGTTTACACGACGACTCCTAAAAAACCAAACTCAGCAATGCGTAAGGTAGCAAGGGTTCGTTTAACAAACGGTAACGAGGTTAATGCATACATTGGTGGAGAGGGACACAATCTACAGGAGCACTCGATAGTATTGGTTAGAGGTGGAAGGGTAAAAGATTTGCCAGGAGTTAGATATCACATCGTTCGTGGTGCTTTAGACACAGCAGGTGTTTCAGGTAGAACACAACGTAGATCTAAGTATGGTGCAAAACGCCCTAAGAAGTAATTTAAAACTTTAAGAAGAAGACATGAGAAAAAGAGCAGCAAAAAAGAGACCGCTTTTACCAGATCCGCGTTTTAGCGACCAGTTAGTAACTCGTTTCGTTAACATGATGATGTGGGATGGAAAGAAGTCTGTCGCTTTTAAAGTATTCTACGATGCAATTGATATTGTAGATTCAAAAAAAACTGACGAAGAAAAAACAGCTTTAGAAACTTGGAAAGATGCTTTGTCAAATGTGATGCCTCACGTAGAAGTGCGTAGTCGTCGTGTTGGTGGTGCAACATTCCAAATTCCAATGCAAATTCGTCCAGATCGTAAAGTTTCTACGGCAATGAAATGGCTAATTAGCTATGCTCGTAAAAGAAACGAAAAATCTATGGCACAACGTTTAGCTTCAGAAATCTTAGCTGCGGCTAAAGAAGAAGGAGCGGCTGTTAAGAAAAGAGTTGATACTCATAAAATGGCGGAAGCAAACAAAGCATTCTCTCACTTTAGATTTTAATAGGATATGGCAAGAGATTTAAAATTTACTAGAAATATAGGTATTGCTGCACATATTGATGCAGGGAAAACTACAACTACAGAACGTATTCTTTATTATACAGGTGTATCTCATAAAATTGGAGAAGTACATGATGGTGCTGCTACAATGGACTGGATGGAGCAAGAGCAAGAAAGAGGTATTACAATTACTTCTGCTGCGACAACTTGTGAGTGGGAATTTCCAATTGAGAATGGAAACCCAACGCCAGATACTAAAGGGTATCATTTTAATATAATTGACACACCGGGTCACGTTGATTTTACTGTTGAAGTAAATCGTTCATTACGTGTACTTGATGGGTTGGTATTCTTGTTTAGTGCAGTTGATGGTGTTGAACCACAATCTGAAACTAACTGGAGGCTTGCAGATAATTATAAAGTGCCTAGAATTGGTTTCGTTAATAAAATGGACCGTCAGGGATCTAACTTTTTAGGTGTTTGTCAGCAAGTAAAAGATATGTTGAAATCTAATGCAGTGCCAATCGTTTTAAACATTGGTGACGAAATAGATTTTAAAGGTATTATAGATTTAGTTAAAAATAGAGCCATTGTTTGGCATGATGAAACTCAAGGAGCAACTTTTGATGTTGTTGAGATTCCAGATGAATTGAAAGAAGAAGCTCGTAAATACCGTGCACTACTTATTGAAGAAGTTGCTGGTTATGATGAGAATCTTTTAGAGAAATTCATGGAAGATGAAGATTCTATTACAGAAGAAGAAGTACATGCTGCACTTAGAGCTGCTGTGATGGATATGGCTATCATTCCAATGATTTGTGGTTCTGCATTTAAAAATAAAGGTGTTCAGTTCTTATTAGATGCTGTATGTCGTTATTTACCTTCTCCAACAGATAAAGAAGGAATTATAGGTACAGACCCAGATTCTGGAGAAGAAATTCTACGTAAGCCTGATGTAAAGGAGCCATTTGCTGCTTTAGCATTTAAGATTGCTACTGATCCTTTTGTGGGACGTTTAGCATTTTTTAGAGCATATTCAGGGCGTTTAGATGCTGGTTCTTACGTTTTAAATAATCGTTCAGGTAAAAAAGAACGTATTTCTCGTATTTATCAAATGCACGCTAACAAGCAAAATGCAATTGATTATATAGAAGCTGGAGATATTGGAGCTGCTGTTGGGTTTAAATCTATCAAAACAGGAGATACATTATCTGCAGAAAAGCATCCTATTATTTTAGAATCTATGGACTTCCCTGATCCAGTAATTGGTATTGCGGTAGAACCTAAGACTAAAGCAGATGTTGATAAATTAGGTATTGGTTTAGCTAAGTTAGCTGAAGAAGATCCTACATTTACTGTACGTTCAGATGAATCTTCAGGACAGACTATTATTTCTGGAATGGGTGAGCTTCACTTGGATGTAATTGTTGATCGTTTAAAACGAGAATTCAAAGTTGAAGTTAATCAAGGTCAGCCACAGGTTGAATACAAAGAAGCTATTACACAAGCAGCAGATCATAGAGAAGTTTATAAGAAGCAATCTGGTGGTCGTGGTAAATTTGCCGATATCGTATTTACGGTAGAGCCAGCTGAAGAAGGTAAAAGTGGTCTTGAATTTATTTCAATAATTAAAGGTGGTAATGTTCCTAAAGAATTTATCCCTTCAATTGAAAAAGGATTCAAAATGGCAATGGTTAATGGACCATTAGCAGGATATGAAATTGACGCTATGAAAGTAACGTTGAAAGATGGATCTTACCATGATGTAGATTCGGATCAACTATCTTTCGAATTAGCTGCAAAGATTGGATTTAAAAATGCTGCAAAGGCTGCAAAAGCAGTTGTAATGGAGCCTATTATGAAACTTGAGGTTATTACTCCTGAAGAAAATATGGGTGATATTGTAGGTGATTTAAATAGAAGAAGAGGGCAAGTAAGTGATATGGGTGATAGAGCTGGTGCAAAAACTGTAAAAGCTACTGTGCCATTATCTGAAATGTTTGGTTATGTAACAACATTAAGAACATTGTCATCAGGTCGTGCAACATCAACAATGGAATTTTCACACTATGCTGAAACACCTTCAAATATATCTGAAGAAGTTATTAAGGCAGCAAAAGGAGAACAATCTTAAAAGTTAAGAAAATGAGTCAAAAAATCAGAATAAAATTAAAGTCTTACGATCATAACTTAGTAGATAAGTCTGCTGATAAGATTGTAAAAACAGTAAAAAGTACTGGTGCTGTAGTAACTGGACCAATTCCATTACCAACGCACAAGAAAATTTTCACTGTATTACGTTCTCCGCACGTAAACAAGAAATCAAGAGAACAATTTCAATTAAGCTCTTATAAGAGATTATTAGATATCTACTCTTCGTCATCAAAAACAATTGATGCGTTAATGAAACTTGAGTTGCCAAGTGGTGTTGAAGTAGAGATCAAGGTATAAGTAAGATTAAGACATGTCCTTAACGATGGTTAGGGAAAAACGGTAAAAATACAATTCAAAGGCTGAAACGTATTTTCAGCCTTTAATTTTTAATAAATAGTAATAACAAATAAATAATAATTATGTCTGGGTTAATTGGAAAAAAAATCGGTATGACCAGCATCTTTGATGAAAACGGGAAGAATGTTCCTTGTACAGTAATCGAAGCTGGACCATGTATCGTTACCCAAGTCAGAACCGAAGAAGTAGATGGCTATAAAGCTGTTCAACTTGGTTTCGATGACGCGACAGAAAAAAGTGCTACCAAAGCTGATTTAGGTCATGCAAAGAAAGCAGGAACTTCTGTAAAACGCAAAATCGTTGAATTTAAAGGTTTTGATGAGGAGTACAAATTAGGAGATGCTATCACTGTAGAACATTTTAACGAAGGAGAATTCGTTGATATAGCAGGAACATCTAAAGGAAAAGGTTTTCAAGGTGTTGTAAAACGTCATGGTTTTGGTGGTGTAGGTCAAGCTACTCACGGTCAGCATAACCGTTTAAGAGCACCAGGATCTATTGGAGCTGCTTCATATCCTGCGAGAGTTTTCAAAGGAATGAAAATGGCAGGAAGAATGGGTGGAGACACAGTAAAAGTTCAAAATTTAAGAGTTTTAAAAGTAGTTACTGAAAAGAATCTACTTGTTGTTAAAGGTTGTGTGCCTGGACATAAAAACGCTTATGTAATTATTAGAAAATAATGAAAGTAGCAGTTTTAGATATAAACGGAAAAGACACAGGAAGAAAGGCAGACCTTTCTAAAGATGTGTTCGCTATTGAGCCTAATAATCATGCTGTATATTTAGATGTTAAGCAATATTTAGCAAACCAACGTCAAGGAACTCACAAGTCGAAAGAAAGAGGAGAGATTTCTGGAAGTACACGTAAGATTAAAAAGCAAAAAGGAACTGGTACAGCAAGAGCAGGTAGTATTAAGTCTGGTATATTTAAAGGGGGAGGACGTATGTTCGGACCAAGACCTAGAAATTATAGCTTTAAACTTAATAAAAATGTTAAACGCTTAGCACGTAAATCTGCATTAAGTATCAAAGCGGGAGAGAAATCAATTGTTGTGTTAGAAGACTTTAACTTTGACACTGTAAAAACTAAAAACTTTACAGCAGTTTTAAAGGCTTTAAACCTAGAAAACAAAAAGTCTCTCTTTGTGTTGGGTGGCGCAAATAATAATGTATATTTGTCATCGCGCAATTTAAAAAGCTCTGAAGTTATAATGTCCTCAGAAATAAGTACTTATAAGATTTTAAATGCAAATCAAGTAGTGCTTTTAGAAGGAGCTTTAGCAGGAATTGAAACAAATTTAAGTAAATAGAAACCATGAGTATCTTAATTAAACCTATAATCACAGAAAAAGCGACTGCAGATAGCGAGTTAAGAAATTGCTATACTTTCGCAGTGAAAACTAAGGCGAACAAGGTAGAAATCAAAAAAGCAGTGGAAGCTGCTTATGGTGTTTCTGTTGAAAAAGTTCGTACTATAAATGTCCGTCCAGATAGAAGAACACGTCACACAAAGACTGGGATTCAACATGGTAAAACAAATGCTGTTAAAAAAGCAATTGTACAACTGGCGGAAGGTGAAATGATTGATTTATACAGTAACATGTAATTAGACAAGCAATGTCAGTAAGAAAATTAAAACCAATCACACCAGGACAGCGATTTAGAGTAGTAAATGGATTTGACGCCATAACTACTGATAAGCCGGAAAAGAGTTTACTCGTTCCGAATAAAAGGTCTGGTGGTAGAAACAGTCAAGGAAAAATGACCATGCGCTATATAGGTGGAGGTCATAAAAGAAAGTATCGTATTATCGATTTTAAACGTAACAAAACTGGAGTTCCAGCAGAAGTTAAGTCTATCGAATACGATCCAAACAGAACCGCTTTTATCGCATTATTGAATTATCAAGATGGCGAAAAAAGATATATTATTGCTCAAAATGGTTTACAAGTTGGGCAAAATGTGGTATCTGGTTTAGAAGGTGTTGCTCCAGAAATTGGAAATTCAATGCCATTAAGTGAAATTCCATTAGGAACTATTATTTCTTGTGTAGAATTACGTCCAGGACAAGGAGCTATTATGGCTCGTAGTGCTGGTGCTTTTGCACAGTTAATGGCAAGAGATGGTAAATTTGCTACTATTAAATTACCTTCAGGGGAAACAAGATTAATTCTTGTTAACTGTATGGCTACTATAGGAGTTGTTTCTAACTCAGATCATCAATTATTAGTTGGTGGTAAAGCAGGTAGAACAAGATGGTTAGGTAGAAGACCTCGTACTAGACCAGTAGTTATGAATCCAGTCGATCACCCAATGGGTGGTGGTGAAGGTAAATCTTCAGGAGGACACCCACGTTCAAGAAACGGTATTCCAGCTAAAGGATATAGAACACGTTCTAAGACGAAAGCAAGTAATAAGTATATTGTAGAACGTAGAAAGAAATAAGACATGGCAAGATCATTAAAAAAAGGACCTTACGTTCATTATAAATTAGAGAAAAAAGTCGCTGTTAATGTTGAATCTAACAAGAAAGCAGTAATCAAAACCTGGTCAAGAGCCAGTATGATTACTCCAGATTTTGTAGGGCAAACAATTGCAGTACACAATGGCCGTCAATTTGTACCTGTTTACGTAACAGAAAACATGGTAGGTCATAAGTTAGGAGAATTTTCACCAACACGTTCATTCCGTGGACATGCAGGTGCTAAAAATAAAGGTAAAAAGTAGTAAGCTATGGGAAGTCGTAAAAAACAAATGGCAGACGCTATTAAGGAAGGGAAAAAGCAAGTTGCTTTTGCTAAACTTAATAATTGTCCTACATCACCAAGAAAAATGCGTTTAGTAGCCGATTTAGTAAGAGGTGAAAAAGTAGAACATGCACTTAATATCTTAAAATTCAACCAAAAAGAAGCATCTGGTCGTTTAGAAAAATTGTTATTGTCTGCAATTGCAAACTGGCAATCTAAAAATGAAGAAGCTAATATTGAAGAGGCTGAATTAATTGTAAAAGAGATTAGAGTTGATAGCGGATCTATGTTAAAAAGATTACGTCCAGCACCTCAAGGTCGTGCACACAGAATTAGAAAACGTTCTAACCACGTTACATTAGTGGTTGGAGCTAACAATAACACACAAAGCTAAGATAGACAATGGGACAAAAAACAAATCCAATCGGAAATCGCTTAGGTATTATCAGAGGATGGGAATCTAACTGGTACGGAGGTAATGACTATGGAGATAAGCTTGCCGAAGACGATAAAATTAGAAAATACGTTCATGCGCGTTTATCTAAAGCTAGTGTTAGTAGAGTAATTATTGAAAGAACTTTAAAACTTGTAACCGTTACTATCACTACTGCTAGACCTGGTATCATTATCGGAAAAGGTGGCCAAGAGGTAGACAAGTTAAAAGAAGAGCTTAAGAAAATTACTGGAAAAGAAGTTCAGATTAATATTTTTGAAATTAAAAGACCTGAACTTGATGCATTTTTAGTAGGATCTAGTATTGCTCGTCAAATTGAAAATAGAATTTCATACAGACGTGCAATAAAGATGGCTATTGCTGCTACAATGCGTATGAATGCTGAAGGAATTAAAATCCAAATTAGTGGACGTTTAAATGGTGCTGAAATGGCACGTTCAGAACACTACAAAGAAGGACGTATTCCTTTATCAACCTTTAGAGCCGATATTGATTATGCTTTAGTTGAGGCACACACTACTTATGGTAGATTGGGTGTAAAAGTATGGATCATGAAAGGTGAAGTATATGGTAAAAGAGAGCTTTCTCCGCTAGTTGGTTTATCCAAAAAGCAAGGAAAAGGTGGAGCCGGAGGACGTGGAGGAAACAGAGACAACAAACCTCGTCGTAGAAAGTAATTTTTTATAAAGTAAAGAAAAAATGTTACAGCCTAAAAGAACAAAATTTCGTAAGCAACAGAAAGGACGTATGAAAGGTCTTTCTCAAAGAGGAAATCAACTTTCAAACGGAACTTTTGGAATAAAAGCGCTAGATTCTAAGTTTATAACATCACGTCAAATAGAAGCTGCACGTATTGCTGCTACTCGTTACATGAAAAGAGAAGGGCAACTTTGGATTAAAATATTTCCAGACAAGCCAATTACAAAAAAGCCTCTTGAAGTACGTATGGGTAAAGGTAAAGGTGCTGTAGAATATTGGGTTGCTGTTGTAAAACCAGGACGTGTTTTATTTGAAATTGGTGGAGTGCCGTTAGATATTGCTAAAGAAGCATTACGCTTAGCAGCACAGAAATTACCAATAAAAACTAAGTTTTTAATTGCTCGCGATTACGAAGCATAATTTATTTGATATTATGAAACAATCAGAAATTAAAGAATTATCTACAGCTGAGTTACAAGAGAAACTTGGTGAGACTAAAAAAAGTTATTCAGACCTAAAAATGGCTCATGCAATATCTCCTTTAGAAAATCCAATTCAGTTACGTGGCATAAGACGTACCGTAGCTAGAATTGCGACAGAGTTAACTAAAAGAGAATTACAATAATTCTGCTGAAAGATGGAAACAAGAAATTTAAGAAAAGAACGTATAGGAGTTGTTACTAGTAACAAAATGCAAAAATCAATAGTTGTTGCAGAGGTTAAAAAAGTAAAACACCCTATGTATGGTAAGTTCGTGTTAAAAACAAAGAAATACGTTGCACACGACGAAACAAACGATTGTAACATTGGGGATACTGTAAAGATCATGGAAACAAGACCTTTAAGTAAATCTAAATGTTGGAGATTAGTAGAAATCCTAGAAAGAGCTAAATAATTATGTTACAACAAGAATCAAGAATAAAAGTAGCAGATAATACTGGAGCAAAAGAAGTTTTAGTTATTCGTGTTTTAGGAGGAACTAAAAGAAGATATGCTTCTGTAGGAGACAAAATTGTTGTTTCTGTTAAAGATGCAACTCCTAATGGAAACATTAAGAAAAAAGCAGTTTCTACGGCAGTTGTTGTACGTACTAAAAAAGAAGTAAGAAGACCAGACGGATCTTATATTAGATTCGATGATAATGCTTGTGTCTTATTAAACCCAACGGGTGAAATGAGAGGAACACGTGTATTTGGTCCAGTTGCTAGAGAACTTCGTGATAAACAATTCATGAAAATTGTATCATTAGCACCAGAGGTGCTTTAATACATTAATTTAAGATGACAAAGCTTAAAATAAAAACTGGAGATACTGTAAAAGTAATTGCTGGAGATCATAAAGGATCTGAAGGTAAAGTACAAAAAGTATTGATAGAAAAGAACAAGGCGATCGTTGAGGGTGTAAACATGGTTAAGAAACATACGAAACCTAGTGCTCAAAATCCTCAAGGAGGAATCGTAGAAAAAGAAGCTGCTATTCATATTTCAAACTTATCGTTGTTAACTTCAAAAGGTGAAACAACTAGAGTTGGTTATAGAATGGAAGCTGATAAAAAAGTAAGATTTTCAACAAAATCTAATGAAGTAATATAGTTATGGCATATTCACCTAGACTTAAAGAAGAGTATAAAAGCAGAATAATTGCAGCTCTTACAGACGAATTTGGTTATAAAAATGTAATGCAGGTACCTAAACTTACTAAGATCGTAGTGTCTAAGGGAGTTGGTGCAGCAGTAGCTGATAAAAAACTTATTGACTATGCAGTTGAGGAGTTGGCTACTATAACTGGACAAAAAGCTATAGCGACATTATCTAAAAAAGATGTTGCATCTTTTAAATTACGTAAAGGAATGCCTATTGGCGCTAAAGTTACTTTGCGTGGTGAAAAAATGTATGAGTTTTTAGACCGTTTAGTTACTTCAGCCTTACCACGTGTAAGAGATTTTAACGGAATTAAGGCTACAGGATTCGACGGAAGAGGTAACTACAATTTAGGGGTTACTGAGCAAATTATATTCCCAGAAATCAATATCGATAAGGTAAATAAGATTTCAGGTATGGATATTACATTTGTAACTTCTGCTGATACTGATAAAGAAGCAAAATCATTATTAACCGAATTAGGATTACCTTTTCAAAAGAACTAAGATATGGCTAAAGAATCAATGAAAGCCCGTGAGGTAAAAAGAGCAAAAACAGTAGCTAAGTATGCTGAAAAACGTAAAGCTTTAAAAGAAGCTGGAGATTATGAAGCATTACAAAAGTTACCAAAAAATGCATCTCCTATTCGTATGCATAATAGATGTAAATTAACAGGAAGACCAAAAGGATACATGAGAACTTTTGGAATTTCTCGTGTAACTTTTAGAGAGATGGCCAATCAAGGTCTTATTCCTGGAGTTAGAAAAGCAAGTTGGTAATATTATTTAAATAATCAGATTTAAGGTTCAACATTGGTTGAAAACCAAAATCACAAAATCAATTCATTATGTACTCAGATCCAATAGCGGATTATTTGACAAGAATTAGAAACGCAGTGCGTGCAAACCACAGAGTGGTAGAAATTCCTGCTTCTAATTTAAAAAAAGACATCACCAAAATATTATTCGAACAAGGATATATTTTAAGTTACAAGTTTGATGATTCTTCAGTACAAGGAACAATTAAAATTGCTCTTAAGTACAATAAAGAAACTAAAGAACCTGTAATTAAGAAGTTACAAAGAATTAGTAAACCAGGTTTACGTTTGTATGCTGGCTCTAAAAAACTACCTAGAATTCTTAATGGTCTTGGAATTGCCATAGTATCTACTTCTCACGGAGTAATGACTGGTAAACAAGCCAAAAGAGATAATGTAGGTGGCGAAGTATTATGTTACGTTTACTAATCTAAAAAGAAGAAAGAAATGTCAAGAATAGGTAATAACCCAGTAGTAATTCCAGAAGGAGTTACGGTTGATATAAAGGACGGAATAGTTACAGTAAAAGGAAAATTGGGTGAGTTAACTCAAAATTTCGATTCTGTAGATATTAAAGTTGAAGATGCAAATGTTTTAGTAACACGTTCTTCTGACTCTAAAGATCAAAAAGCAAAGCATGGTTTATATAGATCATTAATGCACAATATGATTGAAGGTGTATCAAAAGGATGGTCTAAAGAATTAGAATTAGTTGGTGTAGGATATAGAGCATCTAACCAAGGACAAAAATTGGATCTAGCTTTAGGTTTTTCTCATAATATTGTTTTAAATATTGCTCCAGAAGTAAAAGTTGAGACAGTTTCAGAAAAAGGAAAGAATCCAATAATAAAGTTAACATCATTCGATAAACAACTTGTTGGTCAAGTAGCTGCGAAAATTCGTGGATTCAGAAGACCAGAGCCTTACAAAGGAAAAGGAATTAAGTTTGTTGGTGAAGTAATAAGAAGAAAAGCAGGTAAATCAGCTTAATAATTAAGTTATGGCATTGACAAAGAACGAAAGAAGACTAAGAATAAAAAGCAGAATCCGTAAGGTTGTTTCTGGTACAGAAACAAGACCTAGATTAGCTGTTTTTAGAAGTAATAAAGAAATTTATGCTCAAATTGTAGACGACGTTACTGGTAATACTATCAGTGCTGCATCTTCAAGAGATAAAGATATTAGCTCTGCTAAGGCAACTAAATCAGAGGTAGCTAAATTAGTAGGTAAAGCACTTGCTGAAAAAGCTTTAAAAGCTGGTGTAGAAACAATCGCTTTTGATAGAGGTGGTTATTTATATCATGGAAGAGTAAAATCATTAGCTGAAGGAGCTAGAGAAGCAGGACTTAAATTCTAAGAAATTATGTTTCAAAAATATAAAAGTGCAGAGTTAGTAAAACCAGGTGGATTAGATCTTAAAGATCGTTTAGTTGGTGTACAAAGAGTTACAAAAGTAACTAAAGGTGGTAGAGCATTTGGTTTTTCAGCAATTGTTGTAGTTGGTGATGAAGCTGGTGTTGTAGGACAAGGTTTAGGGAAATCTAAAGATGTTGCTAGTGCGATAGCAAAAGCAGTTGAAGATGCTAAGAAAAACCTAGTTAGAATTCCTATTATAAAAGGAACTTTACCACACGAACAAAAAGGTAAATATGGTGGAGCAAGAGTAAATATTATTCCTGCTGCTCCTGGTACAGGAGTTATTGCTGGTGGAGCTGTAAGAACTGTTCTTGAGGCTGTAGGAATACATGATGTATTATCAAAATCTCAAGGATCTTCTAACCCTCATAATGTAGTAAAAGCAACTTTTGATGCTTTACTACAGTTAAGAGATGCCAATGCAATTGCTAGAGATAGAGGTATTTCACTTGAACAAGTTTTTAACGCTTAATAAGGACAGAGATGGCAAAAATTAAAGTAAAAAAAGTTAAAAGCGCAATCAATCGTACGCTAAGACAAAAAAGAACTTTAGAAGCTCTTGGTCTTAAAAAGATTGGTCAGGTAAAAGAGCACGAAGCTACACCAAATATTCTTGGTATGGTTGCTAAAGTTTCACATTTAGTTTCTGTTGAAGAAGCAAAATAATATAAAACTGAAAATGGATTTAAGTAATTTAAAACCTGCAGAAGGTTCAGTAAAAAATCAAGGAAAAAGAATAGGTAGAGGGCAAGGTTCTGGGAAAGGTGGTACTGCTACACGTGGTCACAAAGGAGCTAAATCTCGTTCTGGTTATTCTAAGAAACTAGGATTTGAAGGAGGGCAAATGCCACTTCAAAGACGTGTTCCTAAATTTGGTTTTACTAACATTAACCGTGTTGAGTATCAAGGTATCAATATAGATACTTTGCAACAATTGGTTGATGATAAAAAAATAAAGGATACAGTAGATTTTGAAACTTTATTCTCAAACCGTTTAGCTGGAAAAAATGATCTGGTTAAGATTTTGGGTAGAGGAGAATTAAAGGCAAAATTAAAAGTATCTGCACATAAATTTACAGCTTCAGCAAAAGCAGCTATTGAAGCAGCTGGAGGAGAAGCAATAACATTATAAGACCATATTATAAGTATGAAGTTTATAGAATCGTTAAAAAATGTTTGGAAAATTGAGGAACTAAGAAACAGGATCATAGTAACACTAGGTCTGTTATTAGTATACCGTTTTGGTACTCAAGTCACATTGCCAGGTATTGATGCTGCGCAATTAGCAGGCTTAGGAGATAGCACCAGTACAGGTTTATTAGGATTACTTAGCCAGTTTACTGGAGGAGCATTTTCTAGAGCATCTGTGTTTGCCTTAGGTATTATGCCTTACATTTCTGCTTCTATTGTTGTACAATTAATGGGGATAGCCATTCCTTATTTGCAGAAATTGCAAAAAGAAGGTGCTAGTGGACAAAAGAAAGTTAATCAGATTACACGTTGGTTAACAATTGCTATTTGTTTATTACAAGCGCCTGGTTATTTGGCAAGTTTACCTAGTTTAGGTGTGCCGCAAAGTGCCTTTTTATTAGGAACAGGACCTTTATTCTATTTCTCGTCTGTAAGTATTTTAGTTACGGGGTGTATTTTTGCCATGTGGTTAGGTGAAAAAATTACAGATAAAGGTATAGGAAATGGTATTTCATTATTAATAATGGTTGGTATTATTGCAACATTGCCTCAGTCTTTTATTCAAAATGCAGCAACTAGATTAGAAGGTAACAATGTTATGCTTATTCTTTTTGAATTGGTTATTTGGTTTGTTATTATTTTAGTTACTATTATGCTTGTAATGGCAGTTAGAAAAATAGCAGTGCAATATGCAAGAAGAACAGCTTCTGGCGGTTATGAGAAAAGTGCTATGGCTGGTTCAAGACAATATATCCCTTTAAAGCTGAATGCTTCTGGAGTAATGCCTATTATATTTGCTCAAGCTATTATGTTTGTACCTGGTATGATTGGAGGTACAGATTTATTGAAAGATTCAGCGGTAGGAGCATGGTTAGTAACTAACCTTGGTCCTGCAAGTATGTTTGGTTTTTGGTATAATGTAGTTTTCGCTTTATTAATAATCGTATTTACGTATTTCTATACAGCGATTACAGTACCAACAAATAAAATGGCAGATGATTTAAAACGCAGTGGTGGTTTTATCCCTGGTATTCGTCCAGGTTCTGAAACTTCAGAATATCTTGATAAAATTATGTCTCAAATAACCTTACCAGGATCTATATTTTTAGCACTTATAGCTGTGTTCCCAGCATTTATTGTTAAGCTTATGGATGTACAACAAGGATGGGCATTATTTTTCGGAGGAACCTCATTATTAATTATGGTTGGAGTTGCAATTGACACTATGCAACAAGTAAATTCATACTTGTTAAATAGACATTATGATGGCTTGATGAAAACTGGTAAAAATAGAAAAGCTAGCGCTTAACTTAATATATACTATGGCAAAACAAGCAGCAATAGAACAAGACGGAACAATAATAGAAGCATTATCTAATGCTATGTTTCGTGTTGAATTAGAAAATGGTCACATTGTGACGGCACATATTTCTGGTAAAATGCGTATGCATTACATTAAATTATTACCAGGAGATAAAGTAAAATTAGAAATGAGTCCTTACGATTTAACAAAGGCTCGAATAACTTATAGATACTAATACGATGAAAGTAAGAGCATCACTTAAAAAGCGAAGTGCGGATTGTAAAATCGTACGAAGAAAAGGCAGACTTTACGTTATAAACAAAAAGAATCCTAGATTTAAACAAAGACAAGGGTAATTATGGCAAGAATTGCAGGTGTAGACATACCAAAAAACAAAAGAGGAGTAATCTCTTTAACTTATATCTATGGAATAGGTAGAAGTAGAGCAAAAGAAATTTTAGCAGTGGCTAAGGTTGATGAAAGTATTAAAGTTCAAGATTGGAGCGATGACCAGATTAGTGGTATTCGTGAAGCTGTTGGAACTTTCACAATCGAAGGTGAATTACGTTCTGAAACACAATTAAACATTAAGCGATTAATGGATATTGGATGTTACAGAGGTATTCGTCATAGATCTGGTCTTCCTTTAAGAGGACAACGTACTAAAAACAACTCAAGAACTAGAAAAGGTAGAAGAAAAACGGTTGCTAACAAGAAAAAAGCAACTAAATAATTAATAGTCATTAGTATTTAGTAGTTAGATGGAATCTGTCTGAAATGTGAAAGTTTAGGATTCTAACACTAACAACTAACAACTAGAAACTAAAAAAATATGGCAAAGACAAGTACAAAAAAACGTAAAGTTATTGTAGACTCTGTTGGAGAAGCACACGTTACAGCTTCCTTCAATAACATTATTATTTCGCTTACCAACAAAAAAGGAGATGTTATTTCATGGTCTTCTGCTGGTAAAATGGGATTTAGAGGTTCTAAGAAAAACACGCCTTACGCTGCCCAATTAGCTGCTGAAGATGCTGCTGGTGTAGCTCAAGAAGCTGGCTTAAAAAAAGTGAAGGTTTATGTTAAAGGACCAGGAAATGGTAGAGAATCTGCTATTCGTTCTATTCATAATGCAGGTATTGAAGTAACAGAAATTATTGATGTTACACCATTACCACATAATGGATGTCGCCCTCCAAAACGAAGAAGAGTATAATTTATATATTTTATAAGAATTAATATCAACTGTTTTAACAGTTGATATTAATTTTTTATACGTAAATTTGCAAACTGAAAAAAAATAATTAACAAGTATCAACGAGAGATAAAAAAGATTATCGAAGGATAAGATTAAGACCTTAATTCATAATCACTCTCATAAACAAATTTAAAATGGCAAGATATACTGGTCCTAAAACTAAAATAGCTCGTAAATTTGGCGAAGCTATTTTTGGAGACGATAAGTCTTTTGAAAAAAGAAATTACCCTCCAGGTCAACATGGAAACAACAGAAGACGTGGAAAAAAATCTGAATACGCAATCCAGTTAATGGAAAAACAAAAAGCTAAATATACTTACGGTATTTTAGAGCGTCAATTTAGAGGTTTATTTAAAAAAGCTAGAGCTGCACAAGGTATTACTGGTGAAGTTTTATTACAATTATGTGAGTCTAGATTAGACAACGTAGTATATAGAATGGGAATTTCTCCTTCTAGAAGTGGTGCAAGACAATTAGTATCTCACAGACACATTACTGTAAACGGAGAGTTGGTAAATATACCTTCATATTCTTTAAAAGCAGGTGATGTTGTTGCAGTAAGAGAAAAATCAAAATCACTTGAGGCAATTGATAGATCTTTATCAAACTCAAGTCACGTTTACGAATGGATTACTTGGAACGATGATACGAAGCAAGGAACTTATGTTTCTATTCCTGCTAGAATTCAAATTCCAGAAAACATAAACGAACAATTCATCGTTGAATTATATTCTAAATAATAAATTAATCATATTGGTATTTAGCCAAAGGATTTATTAGTCTTCTTCAAACTTTTAGATCGCGCAACTAAATAACAATTAAAACGAAGAAAAATATGGCAGTATTTAATTTTCAAAAGCCCGATAAAGTAATCATGATTGATTCTACTGATTTCGAAGGTAAATTCGAATTCAGACCGTTAGAACCAGGTTACGGATTAACAGTAGGTAATGCATTAAGAAGAGTTTTACTTTCTTCATTAGAAGGATTTGCAATTACATCGGTTAGAATTGAAGGTGTAGATCATGAGTTTTCAGCAATTGCTGGAGTCGTTGAAGATGTTACAGAAATCATTTTAAATTTAAAGCAAGCACGTTTTAAAAGACAAATTGATGATATTGATAATGAATCAATTTCAATCTCAATCTCTGGTCAAGATAGAATCACCGCTGGAGATTTTCAAAAATTCATTTCAGGATTTCAAGTATTAAATACAGAATTAGTTATCTGTAACTTAGATCCTAAAGTTAATTTTAACTTGGAAATTACTATTGAAAAAGGAAGAGGTTATGTTCCTGCAGAAGAAAATAAGAAAGCTGCTGCACCAATAGGAACGATTTTTACAGATTCAATTTATACGCCAATAAAAAATGTTAAGTATAGTATTGAAAACTATCGTGTAGAGCAAAAAACCGATTACGAAAAATTAGTTTTTGAAATTATTACAGATGGTTCAATTACGCCACAAGATGCTTTAACAGAAGCTGCTAAAACGTTAATTCACCACTTCATGTTATTCTCTGATGAGCGTATCACTTTAGAAGCTGATGAAATAGCACAAACTGAAACATATGATGAAGAATCATTACATATGAGACAGTTGCTTAAAACTAAGTTAATCGATATGGATTTATCTGTACGTGCACTTAATTGTTTAAAAGCTGCAGAAGTAGATACTTTAGGTGACTTGGTATCATTCAATAAAAACGATTTAATGAAATTCAGAAACTTCGGTAAGAAGTCTTTAACAGAGCTTGAAGAGCTTGTAAATGTTAAAGGGTTAAATTTCGGAATGGATTTAAGTAAATATAAATTAGACAAAGATTAAGCAATCATATTTTGCTCCTCGATACACGAGTTTAGTAGCAAGATGATAAAACAAAGGTCATGAGACACGGAAAAAAAATAAATCATTTAGGTAGAAAAACTGCTCATAGAAAATCAATGTTAGCTAATATGGCTTGTTCTTTAATAGAACATAAGCGTATTAACACAACAGTTGCTAAAGCCAAAGCGTTAAAGCAATTTGTTGAACCAATGATTACAAAATCTAAAGAAGATACTACGCACAACAGACGTATTGTGATGGCTCGTCTTAGACAAAAAGGAGCAGTAGCCGAATTATTTAGAGATGTTGCGGCTAAAGTTGCTGATCGTCCAGGAGGTTACACAAGAATTATTAAGCTTGGTAATCGTTTAGGTGATAATGCTGATATGGCTATGATAGAGCTTGTAGATTATAATGAGATTTACAATGCTGGAAAGAAAGCTAAGAAAACAACAAGAAGAAGTAGAAGAGGTGGTGCAAAACCAGCTGCTGCTCCTGTTGTAGAAACAAAAGCAACAAACGAAGAAGAAGAATAAATGTTAATAAGCATTTAAATATAAAGGATAAACTATTTTAGTTTATCCTTTTTTTTATGCAATTTTGTAAAACTTTTTTAAAATATGAAATATCAAAAGAGACAAAAAGCCATCATTCTTCTAGCAGATGGCACTATTTTTTACGGTAAGGCAGTAGGTAATAAACAGGGAACGTCTTTTGGCGAGGTTTGTTTTAATACGGGTATGACTGGTTACCAAGAGATTTTTACAGATCCATCTTACTTTGGACAATTGATGGTAACCACAAATGCACATATTGGTAATTATGGAACAAATGCAGATGAAGTAGAATCTGATTCTATTAAAATAGCTGGATTAATTTGTAAAAACTTCAGTTATGTATATTCTCGAGTTGATTCTGAAGGTTCTTTAGAAGCGTTTTTAGATAAAAATAACTTATTGGCTATTTCTGATGTTGATACTCGAGCCTTAGTAAGCTATATTAGAGATCATGGTGCAATGAATGCCGTTATTTCTACAGAGGTTGATAATATTGAAGGTTTAAAGAAGCAATTAGCAGAAGTTCCAAATATGGAAGGTTTAGAATTAGCATCAAAAGTGTCTACTAAAGAACCTTATTATTTTGGAGATGAGAATGCAACTTATAAAGTGGCAGCTTTAGATATTGGAATAAAGAAAAATATTTTACGAAATATAGCAAGTAGAGATGCTTATATAAAAGTATTTCCATACAATTCTAAGTTTGAAGATTTAGAAGCATTTAAACCAGATGGTTACTTTTTATCAAACGGACCAGGAGATCCTGAACCTTTGGTAGAAGCACAGGATTTGGCAAAAGAAGTTATAAAAAGAGATTTACCTTTGTTTGGTATTTGTTTAGGACACCAAGTTATTGCAAGAGCCAACGGTGTATCTACTTATAAAATGCACAATGGACACAGAGGGATCAACCATCCTGTAAAAAACCTGGAAACAGGAAAAGGAGAAATTACGTCTCAAAACCATGGATTTGCCGTAAATAGAGAAGAGTCTGAAGCAAATCCAGAGTTGCAGATAACACATGTTCATTTAAATGATCATACCGTTGCAGGTTTGGCTATGAAAAACAAAAATTGTTTTTCAGTACAATACCATCCTGAAGCAAGTCCAGGACCTCATGATTCGTCATATCTTTTCGATCAATTCATTGAAAATATCAAAAAATAAATTGAAAAATAAGCCTCAAAAAGCACATTTTTTTGAGGCTTATTTTTACTAAAACGTTGTAGATGTGGTTTTGAGTATTTCTTCAAAAACATCTTAAAATAAACAAGATTTAGCCGTAAATTTGAAGTATTATAAAGATTAAAAATAACCAATTATGAGTATTATAATTAATATCCACGCAAGACAAATTCTAGATTCAAGAGGAAATCCTACAGTTGAAGTAGATGTAGTAACTGAGAATGATGTATTAGGAAGAGCTGCTGTACCATCTGGTGCATCAACTGGAGAACATGAAGCTGTTGAATTACGTGATGGAGGTAGTGCCTATATGGGAAAGGGTGTCACTAAAGCTGTAGATAATGTAAATTCTATTATTGCTAAAGAATTATTAGGAGTTTCTGTATTCGAACAAAATTTAATTGATCGAATAATGATCGATTTAGATGGAACACCTAACAAGTCAAAATTAGGAGCTAATGCCATTTTAGGAGTTTCTTTAGCTGTAGCAAAAGCTGCTGCTGGTGAGCTAGGTTTACCGTTATATCGTTACGTAGGTGGTGTTTCTGCTAATACATTACCATTACCAATGATGAATATCATTAATGGAGGATCTCATAGTGATGCGCCTATTGCATTTCAAGAGTTTATGATTATGCCTGTAAAAGCTAAAAACTTTACACATGCTATGCAAATGGGAACAGAAATTTTTCATAACCTTAAAAAAGTTTTACACGATAGAAATTTAAGTACTGCAGTTGGAGATGAAGGTGGATTTGCACCAAATCTAGCAGGAGGAACAGAAGATGCTCTAGAAACTATAGCAAAAGCAGTTGAGAATGCTGGATATAAATTTGGTGATGAAGTTAAAATTGCTTTAGATTGTGCTTCAGCAGAGTTCTATGAAAATGGACAATACGATTACAAAAAATTTGAAGGCGATGCTGGTGTTGTAAGAACAAGTAAAGAACAAGCAGATTATTTAGCAGAATTAGTGGCTAAATATCCTATTATTTCTATTGAGGATGGTATGGATGAGAATGATTGGGAAGGTTGGAAATACTTAACAGAATTAGTTGGAGATAAAGTGCAGTTAGTTGGGGATGATTTATTTGTAACTAATGTAGAACGTTTATCTCGAGGTATTGAAAATGGCATCGCAAATTCAATCCTTATTAAAGTAAACCAAATAGGTACATTAACCGAAACTATTGCCGCTGTAAATATGGCACATAATGCAGGTTATACGTCTGTAATGTCTCACCGCTCTGGAGAAACAGAAGATAACACCATTGCAGATTTAGCAGTGGCCTTAAATACAGGACAAATTAAAACAGGTTCTGCATCTCGTAGTGATCGTATGGCTAAATACAATCAATTACTTCGTATCGAAGAAGAATTAGGAGACGTTGCTTATTTTCCTCAAGAAAAAGCCTTCAAAATAAAATAGAAATTATAGAATTTATAAAAAAGCGGTTATTATTTTTTAATAATCGCTTTTTTTATTGCCATCAAATTTATTTATACGATAATTGACTTAAATCATTAGCTAGAAGCTTTAAAAATCCTGATAGATTTCGTAATTTAGCATTCCGCTAAACAAAATTAATTTACTACATATATATGGCTAATATTGCTACCTTAGAAATAAACGGAGAAAAATATGAATTTCCTTTAATAGAAGGAACAGAAAAGGAAGTTGCAATTGATATAAAAAACCTTAGAAGTACTACAGGAGGTGTTACTACCATAGACCCTGGTTATAAGAATACGGGTTCATGTGAAAGCAGTATTACCTTTTTAGATGGCGAAAAAGGAATTTTAAGTTATAGAGGTTATAGTATTGAAGAACTTGCTGAAAAAGCAGATTTTTTGGAGGTTGCTTATTTACTGATTTTTGGTGAATTACCGACTAAAGAACAAAACGATAAATTCCATGAAGATATCAAAGCAGAATCTTTGGTTGATGATGATATTAGAAAAATTGTAGATGCTTTTCCTAAGTCTGCACATCCAATGGGTGTATTGTCCTCACTAACAAGTGCTTTAACAGCATTTAATCCATCTTCGGTAAATGTAGATTCTGAAGAGGATATGTATAAGTCTGTAGTAAGAATACTAGGGAAATTCCCAGTATTAGTGGCTTGGACGCTTCGTAAAAAACAAGGATTGCCTTTAGATTATGGTGATAAGAATTTAGGTTATGTAGAAAACGTCTTGAAAATGATGTTTAAGAAACCTAATGAGGAATATGTTCAGAATAAAATTGTAGTCGATGCTTTAGATAAACTTTTAATTCTGCATGCAGATCATGAGCAAAACTGTTCAACGTCTACAGTTAGAATAGTAGGTTCTTCTCATGCTGGATTATTTGCATCACTTTCTGCTGGTATTTCTGCTCTTTGGGGACCACTTCATGGAGGAGCGAATCAAGCCGTATTGGAAATGCTTGAAGCTATCAAAGAAGATGGAGGAGATACTAAGAAGTATATGGCTAAAGCTAAAGACAAAGAAGATCCATTCCGTTTAATGGGATTTGGTCACCGTGTTTATAAAAACTTTGATCCACGTGCTAAAATAATAAAAGTAGCAGCAGATGAAGTCCTTGCAGATTTAGGTGTTGAAGACCCTATTTTAGAAATAGCAAAAGGCTTGGAGCAAGAAGCGCTAAATGATGATTATTTTGTGAAACGTAAACTGTATCCAAATGTAGATTTCTATTCTGGAATTATATACAGAGGTATGGGAATCCCAACAGATATGTTTACAGTAATGTTTGCTCTAGGACGATTACCTGGATGGATAGCACAATGGCGTGAAATGCGTTTACGTAAAGAACCAATTGGTAGGCCAAGACAGTTGTATATTGGTGAAACAAAAAGACCCTTTGTACCGATTAATAAAAGATAAATTTTAATACGTTTTTGTATTATTACTAAGCTTCATAATCTTTTTATGAAGCTTTTGTTTTTTTTGAGCAATATATTTTAGAATAATTCAAAAAGTGTTTTATTATTATTAGTTTTGCCCCCTCAATAATAAAATGCCTTTTTTAGGATTATAAGTATGTTAAAATTAAATATTAAAAACGAAACATCAAGATTAAGAGCTGTTGTTTTGGGTACGGCTCAAAGTAATGGTCCTATCCCTAAAGTTGAAGCATGTTATGATCCTAAAAGTATTGAGCATGTACTAGCTGGAACCTACCCGAAAGAGGAAGACATGATTTTAGAAATGGAAGCAGCAGCAGCAGTTTTTAAAAAATATGATGTTAAAGTATACAGACCAGAAATTATTAAAGATTGCAATCAGATATTTTCTAGAGATATCGCTTTTGTAATTGAAGATAAGATTATTCGAGCTAATATTTTACCAAATAGAGAAGAAGAGGTAAAAGCCATAAAATATATTTGGGATCAAGTAGATAAAGAAAACAGGATTATATTACCAGAAGCATGTCATGTTGAAGGAGGCGATGTGATGGTATGGAATGATTATATTTTTATAGGAACCTATTCAGGTGAAGATTATCCAGATATAATTACAGCGCGCACAAATATGGATGCGGTTATAGCCATTCAAGAACTATTCCCTAATAAAATTGTTAAATCGTTCGAACTTAGAAAATCTAACACAATTGCTAAAGACAATGCATTACATTTAGATTGTTGTTTTCAACCTATAGGAAAAGATAAAGCGATTCTTCATAAAAATGGTTTTTTGGTTGAGCGTGAGTATGAATGGTTGGTCGATTTCTTTGGAAAAGAAAACATTTTCGAAATAACTAAAGACGAGATGTATGAAATGAATAGTAACGTATTTTCCATTTCAGAAGAAGTTATTATTTCAGAAAAAAACTTTACGCGTTTAAACTCCTGGTTAGCTGATCAAGGTTTTACAGTTGAAGAAGTTCCTTATGCTGAAATTGCTAAGCAAGAAGGGTTATTACGTTGTTCTACAATGCCTTTAATCAGGGATTAGTCTTTTATAAACTAAGATTGTTTTTATTGTAGATAACAATCATTTCCATTTTTTAAGTTATAAATTTAGAGTTTAAATTGAATAACATGCAACAAATAACAAACACTATTTTAATGATTCGCCCTATAAATTTTAGGATGAATGAGCAAACAGCTGTAAACAATTATTATCAAAAAGTAATTGATAACTTATTGCCAGAAACAGTTAATGCTAAAGCACAGCAAGAATTTGACGGATATGTTGAAAAGCTAAGAGCAATAGGTGTGAATGTTATAGTTGTTAACGACACGGACGTAGCTGATACACCAGATGCAATTTTTCCAAATAATTGGGTGTCATTTCATGAAAATGGAAATGTAGGTATATATCCTATGTTTGCAAATAACAGACGTTTAGAGCGTCGTGAAGATATTTTAGATACTTTAGAGGCGAATGGGTTCCTAATAAATAATATTGTCGATTACACGAGTGCTGAAGAAGAGGAGGTATTTCTTGAAGGAACTGGAAGTTTATTGTTAGATCGTATCAATAGAAAAGCATATTGTGCATTGTCTCCAAGAGCAGATGAAGATTTATTTATTGAATTTTGTGAGGATTTTGAATATACACCAGTAATATTTACCTCCTACCAAACAGTGAACGAAACTCGCAAAGCCATTTATCATACTAATGTTATGATGTGTTTGGGAGAAACCTTTGCCGTTATTTGTTTAAGTAGTATTGATGATAAAAAAGAACGCAAAAATGTTATCGGTCATTTAAAAGAAAATAACAAAGAAATTATTGATATTACCGAAGCTCAGGTTAGTAATTTCGCAGGCAATATGTTACAAGTAAAAGGAGCTGACGATGTGCGTTATTTAATTATGAGTCAAGCCGCTTATGATTCTTTAACAAAATCTCAGATTGAGAAATTAGAAAAACATACCAAAATAGTGTCTAGTTCTTTAAATACTATTGAAGCTTGTGGTGGTGGTAGCGCTCGTTGTATGATGGCAGAAGTATTTTTACCTAAAGCTTAGAAACTGTTTGAATTTTATCCTTTAGTTTATTTTGTCGTCTTAAGCCCCATTCTGTAACAAAATATCTTTAAATAGCGATGTTATTCGCATTTATTTTTACTTGACTAAGAACTTAATCCACCCAACTAATAATTCAAAAACAAAGCTTAAACAGTTTCTTAATCTCCATTAGGTCTAGATTTAGGCAGTTGAAGATAGAATGTACTACCTACTCCTTGGGTGCTTTCAACCCAAATTTTCCCGTTATTCAATTCTATTAGCTCTTTACAAATAGAAAGTCCTAAACCAGTACCTTTTTCATTATTAGTACCAACGGTAGTAAACGAATTGTTTTTGAATAGCTTCTCTAAATTTTGTTTAGAAATGCCAATACCTGTATCTGCAATACTTACAATACAACTTCCGTTGCTAATATGGTTCGAAATAGTAATGGTATCGCCGTTTTTACAGAATTTTAAAGCATTTGCGAGTAAGTTTTGAACAACAATTTCAAACATACTTCTATCTGCGTAAGCAAAGTCACGTAAAGAATGGTCGACTAAAGTAATGCCTTTATTCTCCATACGCTGATCAACAAGTTTAACCTTATCTTCAAAAACTTCTTGAATATCAAATAAGCTAGGCTTTGGCTCTAACGACTGCATTTGAGATTTAGACCAATTTAATAAATTAAATAATAATAATGATGCGTTGTTCGCGTTTTCACTCAATTCTGGAATTAAATTATCGAACTCTTCTCTAGATAAAGAACCGTCTTTAAGTAAGTCTATAAAACCATTAATAGAAGATAGAGAATCTTTTAAATCGTGAGAAACAATAGAGAATAGTTTATCTTTTACATTATTAACATTTTCAAGATGTTTGGTTTGTTCTTGAAACGCTTCGTTTTGTAATTCAATTTTAATATTTTTCTCTTCTAATTCTTGAGTGTACTTTATATTGTTATTACGTTTTAGGTAAATTAAAACTAAAAAGGTAGATACAATAGCGAGTGCTGCTAACAACGCGTAAAAAATTAGCTTAAACCTGTCAAAACGCTCTTTAGTTTGGGTTATCTCAACAGTTGTTGGACTAGTAACTACTTTTGTTTCTTCAACTGGTTTGTCAAAATCTGGATTTAGTTCTAATTCTAGAGGTTCGTTTGTATTCGAATCAATTGCTATTTCATTTTTATCAAGCGTATTTTTTAAATCGTAATATTGACGTTGCCAAATAAAAGCTCTGTCAAATCGTTTTTTTATAGAATCTAACGATTTCATCAAGCTGTAATGCTTGAGTAATTCTTCTTTATTATCTATTTTTTTAGCTATAGCACCTGCTTCAAGTAATTGTCGTTCAGCCAAGATTAAGCGCCCTTGTTGTAAATTTAAATTACCAAGATTATTTAAAGCAGTTAATAAACCTTCATTATATCTACCACGTCTATTAATGCCTAAACCTTTTACTAAGTATTGTGCCGCTTTTTCATAATCATTAAACTGTAAATATTCACCACCTAATTTAGGGAAAATGCGTCCACGTATAGAATCGTTGCTAGTTTCTTTATTGGCTAATACTTTTTCGTAATATTCTATCGCTTTTCTATGTTCCTTTTTGTAAGAGTATAAATCAGCTAATTGACTGTTTGATCGATTGATGCCTTTAACATCGTTTAATTGTTCTTGAATATTTAAAGCTTTTAAATAAAATGCCATTGCTTTATCGAAAGCATTAATGTTAAAATAAGCATCAGCTAAGTTGCTATAAGCCAATCGTAGGTCGTTTGTTAAGTGCCTTTTCTCTAATTCTTTAATAGCAGCAAGCGAGAATTGTAATCCTTTAGTGTAATTTCCTCTCTTAATTTCAATTAAACCAATACTGTTATTTACTTTAGCGACTCCAAGTGTATCGTTTAATTTATTAAATAAATCTTTAGATTTTTCATAACCACTAACGGCATTTATATAGTCGTCTTTTTTAGCATAGATTAATGCTTTATAATAGGTAACTTCTGCAATGCCCTTATCGTATTGTAAATTGTTAGAGAGTTTTTCACTTTCAATAATATATTTTAATGCTCTATCATAATCGTTTAAATTATAAAGCGATTTAATAAGCTTTAAAGACGTTTCTATTTTTAAAGTATCTTGATTTTGAAAGGCTAATTCTATAGCAAGGCTATCTACATCATTGGTTTGAGAGAACCCCATGAACATAGATAAAAATATACTTAAAGTAATTATTTTCCTCATACAATATTTATACAATTATAAACAAAGCAATAATTAAAAGCATCTTAAGTTTGAGGGAAAATAAGATTGCTTTATTAAACAGTAACGTATTTGTTAGTGTTAAAATTTCCAATAAATGGATTTACTAATAGCTTTACTGAACAAAAGTTGGAAAAAGCCTTGTTAAAATCTAATTTCTGGGTTTTAATGCGAATAAATTAGACGAAAGGATGAAGAAAAATTAACAGAAAAATCGACTAATAGATGAACGGTAAAAATCATAGAAAAAGAGCACTTTTGTCGATGAAATGCATAATTTTTTAAGATGTTTTTTTAGGTCATGTCCAACCTCTTGTCGATGAGTAATTTATTTGTTTTTTGTATTTAATGATATGTAGTTTTTTCATTTTAAGAACCTTCTGTTTTATTAAGATCAATTTTGGGGGTGATGCTTTGATAAAAGTTTTATCTTTGCTCTCTTAAAAAAATGACCATATAATGAGCCTTCAAGAGACTTTATCTAATCAAGTAAAGCAAGCTGTAAAATCTAGTTTTAATATAGAATTAGAAACGGTAGAATTTCAAGCAACCAGAAAAGAGTTTGCTGGAGATATTACTGTTGTTATTTTTCCTATGTTACGTTTTGTGAAAGGTAACCCTGTACAAATAGGGGAAACTATTGGTAATTACCTAGTGGAACATGTAGCAGATGTTAAGGCTTTTAATGTGGTGAAAGGATTTTTAAATGTTGAGATAAGTGATTCCTATTATATCAATTTTTTTAATGGCATAAAAAATAATGATACTTATGGTTTTGTTACGCCTGCGGCGGAAGGAAAAGCGGTTATGGTAGAATACTCTTCGCCAAATACTAACAAACCATTGCATTTAGGGCATGTACGAAATAATCTTTTAGGTTATAGTGTTGCCGAAATTTTAAAAGCAGCAGGAACGAAAGTTTACAAAACTCAAATTATTAACGATAGAGGTATTCATATTTGTAAAAGTATGCTGGCCTGGAAACGTTTTGGAAATGAGGAAACTCCAGAAAGCACAGGTTTAAAAGGAGATAAATTGGTTGGGAACTATTATGTAAAGTTCGATCAAGAGTACAAAAAAGAAATTCAAAGTTTAATACATTCGGGTGAAACAGAGGAAGCAGCTAAAAAGAAGGCGCCAATTTTATTAGAAGCCCAAGACATGCTTTTAAAATGGGAAGCTGGAGATGAAGAAGTGGTTGCGCTTTGGAAGAAAATGAACAGCTGGGTATATGATGGTTTTGACATCACCTATAAAAATTTAGGTGTTGATTTTGATACTTTATATTATGAAAGTAATACCTATTTATTAGGAAAAGAATTTGTTACTGAGGGATTAAAATCGGGGGTTTTTATTAAAGAAGAAGATGGTTCGGTTTGGTGTGATTTAGCCGAAGACGGATTAGATAAAAAAATAGTACAACGTGCGGATGGTACTGCGGTTTATATGACTCAGGATATTGGTACTGCTATACAACGTATTAAAGATTTTCCTGATGTTAGTGGTATGGTTTATACTGTTGGTAATGAGCAGGATTATCATTTTCAGGTATTGTTTTTAATTTTAAAGAAACTTGGTTTCGAATGGGCTAAAAATTTATATCATTTAAGTTATGGTATGGTAGATTTGCCTAGCGGAAAGATGAAGAGCAGGGAAGGTACCGTCGTTGATGCCGACGATTTAATTGATGATATGGCTAAAACCGCTGGTGAGATTTCTGAAGAATTAGGGAAACTTGATGGCTATTCTGATGATGAAAAGCAGGCGCTTTATAAAACCATTGGTTTGGGAGCTTTAAAATATTATGTTTTAAAAGTAGATCCTAAAAAACGTATTTTATTCGATCCTAAAGAATCTATCGATTTTCAAGGGAATACAGGCCCTTTTATTCAGTATACCTATGCAAGAATTCAATCTATATTAAGAAAGGCTAATTTAGATGCTTCTGTCACACTGAGTGCTTCGAATTCGCTTAACTTCGACGAAGTGTCTTTACACGCAAAAGAAAAAGAACTTCTTAAACAAGTTCAATTATTCCCAGAAGTTATACAAAATGCAGCAGCGCAACATAGTCCCGCTTTAATTGCTAATTATACTTACGATCTGGTTAAGGAATTCAATTCCTTCTATCAAAATGTATCCATCTTAGGTGCGGATAATGATAATGAGAAATCGTTTAGAGTACAGCTTTCAAATACAGTTGCTAATACTATTAAAAATGGATTTGGACTGTTAGGGATTTATGTTCCTGAACGGATGTGATATTTGTTTATTTAACAATTAGTTTATGAAAACGTCAGTAATGAGAAAATACGAGTGTTTTTTGCTAGCTTAATTAGTTTAGTAAAAGTGAAAATCTTTTATCTAAAATTTTGCTGTTATTCGTTTGTTGCAATTTTCTATTCAACTTCTAAAAATTTTTGATACGAATTTTACGAATTCAGTTTTACCACGTTATTCTTTTGTTTCAGTATTTCACGCAGACTTAGTTATTCTCAAATAAATACTTATCTACCCATTTAGGAATTCTATCGCTTCGATATGTTACTGTTTTAGCTTTATGGATGTCAAGAATTAATCTAGATTTGCTTTCACTATTATCAAATATGAAAGTTCTGTAAGTTGACTTTATTGCATCTTGTAACATTTCTAAACTTCTATAATATCTTTCTTGTATTTTATTTGCTGGAACTGGATGACCACCATTCATAACTCTTTCTATTACACGCGATTTATTGATTTCAACACTTTCGGTAGATATAAAATATAAATAGTTTTTATAGTTATTCCCTTTTGAGAATTTTAAAGTTTCTATTTTAGAAGGATGAGACATTACTGTTTCGAAAGAGAGTTTTTGTCCAGACTTAATTAGCTCCTGCCTCAAAAAATCGGTCAAAATTGATGCTTCATAAGAATGAGTTTGAGAATTAGGGTTTAAAATTAAACCATCTTTAAAAATTAAGTCAATTTTATATCCATCATTTGTAGCTTTTTTAAATAGGGAATGAGAAGAAATGAAATCATTAAATTTTGCTCCAATTTCAATCGAAAGATTATAATCTGAAATTTCAATTGAGTTTTCTTTTTTGAGTTTTTTTTCTATTTCATCTGCGTTTAAATAAATACCTAAATCTAAATCGTAGTCTGTTTTAATTTCATTAAATACAGTGCTTTTACCTGAACCATTTGGTCCAGCAAACATTCTCAATCTTTTATTTGACATTTATTTCTATTCTAAATAGTTAAAGAGAAGTCGTTTTTCCAATTTTAACTCGTCTCTCTTCTAATTTAGAAATAACTTGATTAGGCTTACCAGGTCTTTTTCGGATAAGTTTTCCATTTTGAACAATGATGATTTCGTGAGCAACTTTTTTAGCTCTTTCGAATCCTTTTTTTGTACCCTCAGCAGCAATCCTTCCTAATAAAGATAAGTCTTTTCTGTCCTCAACAATTCTAAGTTCGACTGCAGCTTTTTCAGATTGAGATTTATCTTTTTTAGATAAATACTTTTTATTGATATTTTCTAATCTAACTTTTTCCATTGACTTTAGAAGGATACATTTATGTTAAAAATACAAATAATGTGCCAATCTGCCAAATAGCAGACAATAAGTTAATATAAAATCGTCTCAATGTTTTATATTTAATGTTAATCAAATTTATATGTTTTTTCTGATAAATTAAAATCACAAAATCTCTTTTACATCTTCGTTTTCTGCATCATCATCTTTCTTTTCAATAAGTTCAATAGTATACTTGGGAGCATTGTCTTTTTTGTAATAAGTAATTGGTACAGGTAATGCTGCTGCTAAGGCAACCATGAATATTAAGGCGAATAACCTTAGTGTCTTTTTTAAAGTCTTCATTATGGTAATAGTAAAGAGGCTGTCTAAAAAGTGTGATTCTGAATATTACCGAGAAACAAAACATATTTTGTTTCGAAGAAAGCAGCAAAGCAGTGAAGAATCTCTATAAATTTTAATGTTTTGATTTTTAGATAAAAAAGATTCTTCGCTTTGCTCTGGATGGCAAAGTTTATCACCTTCAGGCAGCCTTGATTAAAAAATAAATTGAAATAGTGCCTGAGTATAGGCAATTAGGTATCGTTAATTTATTCTATGAAGATACTTTTGGAATCGATTGTTTGGGTTTGAGCAATAAGATTTTGCTCTAGAAGATTATTATAGTCTTCGAATTGTAAAATGATTTCCTTTTGAGATTTAAAACTAATATTAAAGTCAAAAGCATGACTATTTAACAGCGATTTAAAACTAAAAACAATATACTGATTGTTTGTTACTTTTTGAGCTTGTTTAGCTAAAGGCTTGTATTGTTTAACTGTTGAGTGTCTGCTTTTGTTTTTATTAACAAAAAGCTCGGTTTGAGGTTTTTCATGATTATAAGAAACATTTGTAAAGCCTGAAAACGATACTAAAGTAATTAGTAAAACAAGGAAGCTAAATATATGTTGTACGCTTCTTAAAAAGATCATGTTACAAAATTAAGGATTTAAAAATGAATTCTTAAACTAACATTAGGAGTGATGCCAAGGGATTCATTTTCAATTTTGTTGACCATATTAGTATCATCCAAAGTGTAATAGGTGTTTATAATATTTTTTTTATTTAAAACATTCCAAACGGATGCTCCAATAGTTGCTCGTGTGGTATTAGAAATATTAAAATCATACGAGGCAGAACAATCTGCACGTAAATAATCTTCTAAATTAGTACTATTAGGAGAAGCGTATGTGATATCTCTATTATCTGGGGCATCCTCTGTGTCTGGGAGCGTTGTGGGTTTCCCAGAATGCCAATTAAGCCCCATTGCTAGTTTAATGCCGTTTTGTGTATAGGTTCCAGCAAAAGAAAATGTATGTCTAATGTCTGAATTATTAGGGAATTTTTCACCGTTATTTAACGACGGAAACAGATAATTGTTCTTGTTATAAGAATAAGATACCCAGCTGCTTATAGTATTACCAAATTGTTTGTTCAATAAGAGGTCTATTCCTTTAATGTCATAGCTACCAATACTGTTTACGAATTGATATTGGTTTTGAAAGCCTTGACTTCTTGTGGTAATACCATCTACTTTTTTTAGATATCCTTCAGCGCTAATTAGCAATTTGTTTTTGTTATAATGAATACCTGCCGATATTTGTTTGCTTTTTATAACAGGAACAGGATAGATGGTTTTGCTATTAATAATTATATTATCACTGTTATTGTTAGCTAATACCCACCTGCGCTTTTCAATACCCAAAAAATCATTTTGTAAATCGATTATTTGAGTCGTAGTTTGATGTTTAAATTCTCCTAATATTTCGAACCTGAAATTATTAAAAAAACGTTGACTAAATCTTAATCTGGGTTCTGCTAAAAGGAGTTTAAACTTGTTTATATAATTTAATCGCGTTCCTACTGTTACATTTGTTTTGATATTATTAGATAAAAGTGATGTTTCTGCATAAATAGCGTGGCTTCTAATAACATTTTTAATATAGCTTCTAAATAAGGGGTTATTAATGTCTTCTAAATTACTAATACCAACTTCAGTGAATTGGTAGCCACCATTTATTTTCAATCGGGGATTATGCTCGTAATTAATATCAAATTTAGAAGAACCATCATATACCTCGTTTTCTTGAATGAGACGTTGGTCGTTAAAAATATCAAAATTCGTAGCATCCAGATCATAATTAGAAACATAGATTTGGTATGTTGTTGAAAGTCTATGAGTCCAATCTCTGGTATAGGTAATTCCAATTGCAGAATTTTGTTGAGATAGTTTACTGTTTAAAGCTTCATCTCTATTATTAATAGTCGATCGTTCATCATAATTTAATCTGTTATTCACATTTAAAAGATGAAACCTAAGTTTATCTTTTTTAGAAATGTCATACAAGAACTTTGCAGTTATATCATAAAAGTAAAAGGTCTCATTTTGAGAAACGGAATTGTTACTATAATTACTAAAATCTGAATCTTGAAAAACACGTTTAAAATATTGATCGTAAGTAGGTGTAACTACTAGGTCGGTAACAGAACGTCGTGTAGATAATTGTAATTCTGTTTTTTTTGATAATGGAATTTTAGCATACCCATCGACATTAATTAAGTTAAAACCAAGCCCTCCTTTAAATTCGTTATCAATATCGTCTGATAATTCGATGTCTATAATACTCGAAATACCATCACCATATTTAGCACTGGTACCATTTTTATATACATTAACACGTTTGGTTGTATATGGGTTGAAGGCAGAAATAAGTCCGAAGAAATGCCCAGATTGATACATTTTTATACCATCCCATAACAGTAAATTTTGATCGTGAGTGCCACCTCTTACATTTATATTGGATACTGTTTCGTCTACACTCAAAACACCAGGAAGCGCTTGAATTGTTTGTAAAACATCAGGTTCTATTAAACCAGGAAGGATGCCAAAAGACTCTGGTTTTATAGTGATAGACCCATCATTTAATTTTGTAATACCGTTAGTAAGGTAGTTAGTAACAACAACCTCTTCAAGTTTCTGTACTCTGAAATCGTTTTTTTCTTTTTTTAAAAGCTTAATGACTACAAAGCGACTATCCAATAATTTGAAATCTAGTTTGGTCTCATTTTTAAGAAAAGCTATAAGAGCTTCTAAAGTTAAGTCTTCATTAGGTAAGATGATTTCTTTATTTTTAATCGTTTCGTCTGCATAAGAAAAACTAATGTTGTACCGCTTTTCAAGACTATTTAAAATAGACGAAAGGGGGTACTTTTCTTTTTGAATGGTTTGGGCTTTTAGGTTTGCAATATTCAAAAAAAGTAAAAACAAAAAAATAGAAAGTGTATATTTTCTACTCACGTTTTAGTATTATAGTATTGTTTACTTTACTATAAGTTACGTGTAAAGGTAGGGTAATTGCTTTTATTGCCACATCTATATTATCATGAGCAAAACTACCTGAGAATAGTTGTCTGGAATCAATATTTATTAATGTAATATCAACATCGTATTGTCTTTCAAATTCTGCAATAACTCTACTATAAGGTAAACTTTTAAAAGTACTTTCGTTATTTAACCACGAAGGCGATGTGCGATTTTCTTTTTCTTTAACAATTATTTTCCCGTCGATAATTAAAAAACTGTTACCAGGTTTTAACTTTGTTTCTTGAGAATTGTAAGTGACGCCAACCAAACCTTCGTAGCAAATAACCTCAAAATAATTGTTCCATTGTTTAACATTAAATTGAGTTCCGTAAACAGTTACAAGCCCTGTTTTTGTTTTTACCTTAAATGATGATCCTTTTGCAACTTTAAAAAAAGCCTCACCATTAAGTTCTACTTCTCTATTATTTTTCCAATCCTTTTTATTGAATGTTAATAATGATTTTGCATTTAACGACACACTAGAAGCATCTGGTAATTCTATGGTTGTTTTTTGAGCAAACTCAGTAGTTATAGTAGTATCTAAAGTAGTTGTGTAATAATATAGACTAAAACAAATAGCAAGTATAGCTGCAACACGCATGAATGGTTTAAACCAATGTGTTGATTGTTTTTTATTACTTTTAATAGTGTTTAAAACAGCATCCAATTCTTTAGAAGTGTTATAATCATCTACTTTAAAAGCTTGTAAGCCTTGGTTTAATTTTACTAAATCATCATAATCTTCAAGTGTTTTAAACGCTTCAAGTTCTTGATCATTCAGATCGTTATTTAACCATTTCGATATTAAAATGTCTCGTTTCATAATCTTATTACAACTATATAACAGTTAACTTTTATTTTTCCCTACCCTGATTTTAATTTTTTTTCAAAAAGTTTAAATTTCAGTGTTCAGTGTTCAGTGTTCAGTGTTCAGTGTTCAGTTGGTTTTGTGTCTTTTTGAGAAATAAAGGATACAAAACCTAAAAGTCAGATTCCAAAAGTTTAATTTTCAAACTTCAAACTTCAAACTTCAAACTTCAAACTTCAAACTTCATAACTCCTTAATATCCTTCCGTAGCTTAGTTAAAGCACCATAAATACGTTTTTCAACTGCTTTAGTAGAAATACCTAAAAGTCCTGCGATTTCTTTAAAACGTTTTCCTTCAACGCGATTCATCATAAAAGCAGTACGTTGCGCTTCTGTTAAATTAGCTAAGGCTTTTTGTAATTTATCCATATACTCGTTCTCCTGCATTATAAATTCAGGACTTTCATTAGTATACATCTTAGGTTTGGTTTGTTGATGCTTTAAAACAACTTTTTGGTGTGCCGTTTCATTTAACATTAAATTATTGGCAGTAGTAAATAAAAAACTTTTCGCCTTATCTGGAGATATATTTTTACAGTTTTCCCAAAGTTTAACAAAAGCTTCTTGTACTTTATCTTTTGGGTTTAGTAATTCTCCAAACTTATAATATAAAAAATTGTGTAGATCTTTAGAGAGTTTGTTAAATATGGAAGAAAACATACGCTCTTCGCAAATATTCTCATGTAGCTTTTTTTCCATGTATAGTTGGTAGTTGAAGGCACTAAATTAAAAAAAAAGGAAAGACGGGGTAGGAATTTTTAAAGTAATCCTGTTTTATATTCAAAAAGCTATGTTTAACCCAAAATTAAATATCATGAAAACTAAAATGAGAACATTATTATTAATGCCTTTTTTTGCCCTTTTATTCTTTACTTCTTGTCAGGAGGAAAAAGTTGAGATTACACCACCTGCAGAAAGTGAGGCTCTTGTTGCCACTTCAGAGCTAACAAGTTTTATTAGCGCCACGTCTGCCAAGGATGGATCTATAGATAATATTATTGATAAAGCAAGTTGTTTATCTATAGAGTTACCAGTAACAGTTGTTGTTAATGGTCTTGAAATTATTGTTGACTCAATAGAAGATTATAAGGTCATTGAGACGATCTTTAATAAGTTTGAGGATGATGACGATAATCTTGAAATAGTATTTCCTATCACAATTATTTTGTCAGACTATACGGAGATTTCACTTAGTAGTCGTGAAGATTTAGAAGCATTCATTGATGAGTGTGGCGAAGAAAACGAAGAAGATGAAGATATAGAATGTATCGATTTTCAATACCCATTATCTTTTTCGATTTACGATACGTCATTTCAAGTTATAGACGTTATTACCGTTGAAAATGATAGAGATTTATTCTTTTTTATTAAACGTGTAAAAAATGAGGAAGGCTTACTTGCCAGTCTTAATTTTCCTGTAACTATGGTTTATGCTGATGGAACAACAACCGTTGTAAATAATAATGAAGCATTAGAAAGAACTATTGAAGAAGCAAAAGATACTTGTGATGAAGATGATGATAATGATTATGGAGATGACGATTTTACCAAAGAACGTTTAGATAATTTATTAAAAATCTGTCCTTGGGTTGTTCATGAATTTCAAAGAAACGAAGAAGATTTATACAATCAATACAGTGAGTATGCAATTGTTTTTAAAGAAGATAATGTTACTCAAGTACGTACTAGAGATGGTGATATATTAACAGGAACTTGGACAACACGTGTAACAGATAACGGTGCTTTAATAAAGCTAGAATTTGATACGTTGGTAGACTTCACATTAGAATGGTTTGTTTATGAAATAGAATATGGGAAAATAAAATTATACCAAGCAGGAGGTAATAAAATTATCTTAGAAAAAAACTGTGATGTTGTTATTGATTTTACTCAAGAAAGAATAAAAAGCTATTTACAAGAGTGTTTATGGAGAGTATCACGTTTAAGTGTTGACGGTGTCGATAACGAAAAAGATTATATAGGAACCCCTTTAAGTTTCTTTGAAAACAACGTTGTTAAACTTAGAGTTAAAGGTGAATTGGTTGAAGGAACTTATAGCATATCTGAAGACAATGCAAATGGCTTTATCCTTCAAATAGCTTTAGAAAACAGACCTGATTTACAATTAGAATGGTTAATAACTTTTCTTGAGCCAGATTTAATAAAACTGGAGTCGTTAGGTAATAGAGACAATAAAATGATGTTGAAAAGACACTGTGCAGATGAAGATGTAAACTATATTGATAGTGTCGTTACTAATGGTCAATGGGAAGTTGCTTCATACATAGATGAAGATGTCGATAAAACTGATGAATTATCTGATCATACAATAATATTCCTTGAAAGTGGCTATGTAGATGTTATTGCTCCTGGAGGAGGTCTTGATTTTATAGGTGGTTCTTGGTTAGCGTATAGAAATGAAGGTTTATTCCTTGGTTTGCAGTTTGAAGCTAAAGACCAGTTTGCACCGTTTTATGAGCTTAACCATAGATGGGAAATAAAAGAAATTTCGCAAGATAGAATCGAATTAAAAGATTTAGATGCTAATGGAGGCATTGAAAGAATATTAGTTCTTGAGTGGATAGAATGGTAATTAATTGCTATTATTTTAAAAAAGGAAAACTTGTCTTTTCGATTTGGTAGGTTAATTAGTTAAGTAAGTCTCCTTTATATAGACTGTCAGATCATATGATCTGACAGTCTTTTTTTATTCCATTTTTTATAATAAGGCACTTCTTTAGTACGCTTCAAATCATTAACTTTGCTACTCTTAAAATTAAAAGTAAATTATGTTTAATAATTTAAGCGATAAATTAGATAAAGCCTTACATGTTTTAAAAGGACATGGAAGCATCACGGAAGTTAATGTTGCAGAAACTTTAAAAGAAGTTCGTCGTGCATTACTTGATGCCGATGTTAATTTTAAAATAGCCAAAGAGTTTACAAATAAAGTTAAGGAAAAAGCGCTTGGTCAAAATGTTTTAACAACATTACAACCAGGTCAGTTAATGGTTAAAATCGTAAAAGATGAGTTGACCGAACTTATGGGAGGCGATGCCGAAGGCATTAACCTTTCTGGTACTCCAAGCATTATATTAATGTCTGGTTTACAGGGTTCTGGTAAAACCACCTTTTCTGGTAAACTTGCTAATTATCTTAAAAATAAAAAAACTAAAAAACCATTATTGGTGGCCTGTGATGTGTATCGTCCAGCAGCGATCGACCAATTACATGTAGTTGGAGATCAAATAGGCGTTGAGGTTTTTAGTGATAGAGGAAATACAGATCCAGTAGCCATTTCTAAAGCTGGTATTGCTCACGCAAAAGCAAATGGACATAATGTCGTTATTATTGATACCGCGGGACGTTTAGCTGTCGATGAGGTGATGATGACCGAAATATCAAATATTCACAAGGCTATCCAGCCACAAGAAACATTGTTTGTTGTCGATTCTATGACTGGTCAGGATGCGGTTAATACAGCAAAGACCTTTAATGATGTATTGAATTTTGATGGTGTTATACTAACCAAATTAGATGGTGATACTCGAGGTGGTGCGGCAATCTCGATAAAATCTGTAGTAAACAAGCCAATTAAGTTTATTGGTACAGGTGAAAAAATGGAAGCGATTGATGTGTTCTATCCATCACGTATGGCAGATCGTATTCTTGGGATGGGTGATGTTGTTTCTTTAGTTGAAAGAGCTCAAGAGCAATTTGATGAAGAAGAAGCACGTAAGCTTCAAAAGAAAATAGCTAAAAACCAATTTGGTTTTGACGATTTCTTAAAGCAAATCCAGCAGATTAAAAAGATGGGAAACATGAAAGACCTTATGGGTATGATTCCTGGTGTTGGAAAAATGATGAAAGATGTTGATATTGATGATGATGCTTTTAAAGGTATTGAGGCTATTATTCATTCCATGACACCTAATGAAAGAAGCAATCCGTCTATTATAAATTCAAGTAGAAAAATACGTATAGGAAAAGGCTCAGGAACTTCTGTACAACAAGTAAACCAACTGTTAAAGCAATTTACTCAAATGAGTAAAATGATGAAAATGATGCAAGGTGGCGGAGGCAAAAAGGTGATGCAAATGATGAAAGGCATGAACTAAATTAGTATTCGGCGAGCAGTTTCAGTGAACAGTTGTTAGTAATTAAAAAAATAAGAAAATAATTTAGTGCCTTTACGTCTTAGCGATAAAATATTCGTGAATTCGAGGCAAGTAAACTTTTAAAGGATGGTAATACTTGACGGAAAAAAAGTAAGCAATGATATTAAAAATGAAATTGCAGTTGAAGTTCAGAAAATAAAAGATAAAGGAGAAAAGGTGCCTCATTTAGCAGCAATTATTGTTGGTAATGATGGAGCAAGTTTAACCTATGTTGGTAGTAAAGTGAAAGCTTGTGAGCGCGTTGGTTTTGAATCTACTTTGGTTCAAATGTCTAATACAACAAGTGAAATTGAGTTATTAGAAAAAATAAAAGAACTTAATGAAAATGCTGATATTGATGGTTTTATAGTGCAATTACCATTGCCTCCACAAATTAATGAACAAAAAGTATTATTAGCTGTAAATCCAGATAAAGATGTAGATGGTTTTCATCCTACAAATTTTGGTAAAATGGCTTTAGATATGTCGACCTTTATTCCCGCAACACCATTTGGGATTTTGGAATTATTAGACCGTTATGGTGTAGAAACTAAAGGGAAACACACAGTTGTTATTGGGCGTTCTCATATTGTTGGTAGACCTATGAGTATTTTAATGGGACGTAAAGGGTTTCCTGGAAACTCTACGGTAACTTTAACACATAGCCATACCAAAAATATCACTCAAATTACATCGCAAGCAGATATTATTATTTCGGCATTGGGAGTTCCTAATTTCTTAAAAGCAGAAATGATTAAAGACGATGCTGTTATTGTAGATGTTGGGATTACGCGTGTTACAGACGAGACGAGACCAAGAGGTTATAAAATCGTAGGTGATGTGGATTTTGCTAATGTTAGTAAAAAAGCAAGTTACATTACACCTGTTCCTGGTGGTGTAGGTCCTATGACCATTGCTATGTTGCTTAAAAACACATTACTTGCTCGAGAGAGACATAACAATATATAAACAAATAGTATATTATTAACTTATATAAAAAACGCGTTATAAATTTTTTAGTTTGTAACGCGTTTTTATTGGACTCAACTATAGTTGTAAAGGGGTACTTCGTTTTTAGCTCCTAAAAATTTTTGACGCGATTCATACGAATTCAGTTTTGCCTGTTTATTCTTTTATTTCGGTATGACACGAAGTAGATTTTCAGTTTGCCAAAACAAACCTATGGACTTCCAGTCTTAAGTTACAGTTATATATTTTTATAAGCAGACTTACTCTACTCAGTTTAACAAATAATTGTCTTAAATCCTTAGAATATTTAAACTCCAAAACATTTCTTGAAGAATCTTTAAAAAGTATGACCGCTTGTTTTTAATATGTAAAGTAATTTGATTTCTAAATAAGTATGTGTTTAAAAACTGAAACTACTTTTTATTACTGATACCTTAATTTAACCGAGAATAACAAAAAAAAATTTTGTTATTAAGTTAGCTTAATAGATGTAAACGAATCATCATTAAAATAATTATTGTTATATTGCCTTACGCGCTATGCGTAAATACTTATAAATTTATGGCGATAAAAATCAATAGGCTTAAAGTTTTTTTTAATCCAGACCCTAAAAGAGTAATAATCCGCTTTTTTATGCCTGGAGGAGAAGAAAGAGCAAAAAAAATTATAAAAAGAGTTATAGCAATGCCTAAGGGAGTTGCTTCACAAGTATTGAACCAGACACTAAGAGATTTTAGCAATCGGCATCGAAATATAACTCGCATACTTTTAAATCATTATAAAAAAGTAACTTTTTTATTTTCAGAATTAGGGATAGATTCGTCCAGTATTTCTAAAGAAATAAAATTATTAATTGGTGCTTATTTTACCCATGAATATTCTATAGAATCAGCTGCATTTTTTAATCCTTCAATGGTGGAAGACCCAGATCAATCACACTTAGAAGAAGGGCAGAAAAGAGTAATTGTTAGTTTTAGGGCGACTGGAGAAGGACATGTGTCATCGATAGTTTTTAGGGGGGCGATCTTAGATAAAAGTAATCAATTAGAGTTTGGTTCGGTGAGTAAATTAGTCGATATCGCTGAAACGATACAGTTACATGAATATAAAAAAACAGACTTTATACTCAAGTTAAAAGACATGAAGTTTGATGATAAAGAAGTCGTAGAAAAAATATTAGGTAATTTAAATGAGACGTTCCTCTTTAGAGAGTTAATTCATAATATAAATCAGTTTGAAAATAATCATGAAATAACAGTAGAAAATAATAAAGTACTTCATGCTATTAAATTTATAGCGAATGCTCAATATCAAATTAGTTTTTCTTTAGATACAGCTATAAGTGAGAGGGTTATTTTTCCTGTAACGGATGCTGAGAGTAATGGATTAGAAGATGCTAGATTTGTGAAATTTACAGAAGATAATGGGGATGTGAAATATTATGCAACATATACTGCTTATAATGGTTTCGTTATAATGCCTCAACTTATAGAAACAACAGATTTTTATACGTTTACTGTGATGCCTATTTATGGGAAACAAGCACAAAATAAAGGGATGGCTATGTTTCCTAGAAAAATAAACGGGCAATATGCTATGTTATCAAGGCAAGACGGAGAAAATAATTTCATCATGTATAGTGATCAAGTAAATAATTGGGACAATGACCCAATATTACTTCAAGAGCCCAGATACCCTTGGGAGTTTGTACAATTAGGAAATTCTGGTTCACCTATAGAAACAAGTAAGGGGTGGCTTGTTATTACGCATGGTGTAGGAGCTATGCGCAGATATGTTTTAGGCGCTATTTTATTAGATTTAAATAATCCTAGTATCGTATTGGCTCAACTTGATAACCCTTTATTAATTGCTAATGAAAAGGAAAGAGAGGGCTATGTACCTAATGTAGTTTATTCTTGTGGTTCTATAATAAATGATGATAGTATTATTATTCCTTATGCGATGAGTGATACTAGCAGTGGTTTTGCTTATGTTTCTTTACAAGAGGTGTTTGATAATATGGTATATAGCAACAGAAGAAAAAAAGGCACTCCGTTACATGATGCTAAGCGAATATTATTGGTAGATGATGATAAAACTAATCTGGCTATGGTAAGCCAAATGCTTGTTGGGGATGGGTATTTAGTTGATGAGGTCACAGATGGCGTTCAGGCTTTAGTTGCTATTGGAAAAAGTACGTACGATTTAATACTCTCTGATATTGAAATGCCGAACTTTAATGGCTATCAATTATTGGAATTCATAAAAAGTGAATCTATAAAAATACCAGTTGTATTTCTTAGTTCTCATAATAGTGAAGCTGATGAAATTAAGGGATTACAATTAGGTGCCGCCGAATATTTACCCAAACCTGTACAAAAAGATTTATTAAGGTTGCGTTTAAAAAATATTTTTAGATAAAGTAGTATCTGATAAATTGGGTAAATAGAAAATCAGATAGGTGTTATAAAGCTTGTATCTAAATACTTGTTTTGTGTTTTTTGTAGTTGTAATTTGTTTGCTTATTTAAGTTGTAAATAGGCTGTTTTTTGCTAATGAATTTTGAGAAGCTTTTATTACTTTTTGTTGACTACTCCATACGGTTAAATATGATAATAAATAAGAAATAGTACTTTCGGCTCCTTGATTTCTATTTACACAATGTGCCTCTAAACCATCGCAACAACCTTTCGATTCATCATCATATAAAGGAATAAACAAATCGTTATTACCCATAAACCAACTAAATGCTATAAGCATTTTTTGATGATATTCCTTTTCTTTAGTAATTTCAAAAGCTTTGTTATACATCATTATCATAGCCATTGCATTAATAGGTTGCTGCCCTTGTGCGGGTCTTTTTTCACCTTTATAATACCAAGTGTTTCCTATTAAAGTAATTCTGTTATTTCTGTAAGTTTCTTTATCTAGAAAATTGGTGCTTTCAATTGCTACAGTATAAATTTCTTTATCTTTTATTAGGTCGTATGCATGCCACAATGCTAAAGGTATTATAGCATTATCATAACATAAAATAGGTTCGAACCATTTCCATTCACTATCACTTTCATCTTTGTATTGATGTAATAATTTATAAGTTAGTAAATTCATTAAATGTATAATGCTTTCATTATCTGGATAACGCTTTAAAAAATGACAAAGCCCAATTATTATATTCGCTATGGCTCTTATTGATGTGATTTTTTCAAAATGATGGTAAGACTTAAAGAAAATATCTTTCGCAAATTGGAAATGGCTATCATTTGGAGCCAATCTAATTAAGTAACCCATAGCCCATATGGTTCTTCCAAAGGAATCTTCTGAGCCTTTTTCGTCTAAAAACTTTTTTTCATAACTCATATCGTTATGAAAAAAGCCATCTTCCATTTGCATTAGTTTTATATACTTTAAATATACATCAGCAAGACCTATTGAGCTTTTGTCAACGTCTAGTTCATAAGCCATTAAAACAAGCAATAAGGCTCGAGCGTTATCGTCAAGGCAATATCCTTCTTTATAATCTGGGACAGAATAATTGGCATGTTCTAATATACCCATATCATCTGTTAATCGTTTAATATGATCCATATTAAACTTGGGTAGTGATAGTAATTTTTCATCAAGAGTAATTAATGGGGTATTACTAATTTCATCAAGCATTTTAATATATTGTAAGCCAATTTTATTCCAATACATTTTTTTACCATAATTGAAAGCGGCGTCTTTTATATTGGCAATCTTATCTGGGTTATCTAGTAAATTACATAGGGTTTTTGCCAGATCATCACTATTATTAAAAGCAAATGTATTTCCTCTGTCATCAGCGAGTAATTCTTTAGCATGCCAAAAAGGAGTTGAAACAATGCATGCTCCAGCACCAATTGCATAGCAAATTGTACCACTAGTTATTTGTGCTTCATTTAAGTATGGTGTTATGTATATATCAGATTCTATTAGAAATGCTTTTATATCTTCTTCTTTAAAAAAACCATCTTCGAAAATAACATTGTCAGCTACATTATTTGTTTTTGCTAAATTTTTAAGATAATCACGATACTCTTCATTAGAATGCTTTTTTACATTTGGATGTGTTTGTCCCAATACAATATAAATAACATCAGGATGTTTGTCTATTACTTCTGGTAGTGCATTAATAACTGTTTCTATACCTTTACTACGTCCTAAAAAACCAAATGTGCCTAATACTTTTTTTTCTGGATAATTAAATTCTGTACCAGTGTTTTCTATTTCAGAAAAATCAGGAACACCGTGATGAATAAATGCGATTTTTTGTAGAGGTATTTCGTATATAGTAGTTAGGAAATCAATAGCCAGATTACTCATTACTACCAATTTTTGTGATAAGCAGCCTATTTTTTTAAGAATATGTTTTTCGTGATAATTAGGGGTTTGTAATATGGTATGTAATGTGGTAACAATTGGTATTTTTAATTGCTTTAGCAGGCTTAATATAAATACACCGCTTTCTCCTCCAAAAATTCCAAATTCATGCTGGAAAATACAAATATCTGGATTACTATCATTTATAAAATGAGCTGCTATAGTGTAATCTTTTGGCTCTTGTTGTCTTATAGTATGTTTAACTATTTCAGGATATTCATATTCCTGATTGCAGTCGTTCATTGCAACTACAAGCACTTCATTGTTCGTTTCTTTGCAGTTTGCAGCTAGAATAGAATTAGCTAAGTTGGTAGTAAACGTTGCTATACCGCAACGTCTGGGCATATAATTGCCAAGAATAATAATCCTCATTTTTTTCTTTTTAAAGGTTAAAAGAAAGATTTATGTAAATAATAAAAACACTGTAAGTTAATTCTTTATGGTAAGATAATACAACATATTAGTAGTTATTTTCTATCATTTTTATTAACAGGATCGTTTTATAAATTTGGCAGTATGATTTTTATTGTATAAATGATAAGGTAACATTTATACATTTGCAGACAAAAGAACATCAAAAGGAGACACTATTATTTCTGTTTTAGGTGTATCAAATTTCGTAAGACCTTAGTTAATTGTAAAGATGGTTTTTATTAAAAACAGGAAGTACTTTATAAGTATAATACTTATTTGTATTATTAATTATTATGACGGATTTAAGTCGTTTTATTTAGCAAATGACTATCATATAACAAACTTACGTCGAACTCAGGTTAAAAAGATGTGGGTACACCGTAGCTTTGCCACTCAGGCTAATCCCGATTTTTAGCAGGATCTAGGTTAATACCTAGCCCCTTGGGTCTATTTCTATTTAGGGTTTAAGGCTTGCTCTGAGGTTTAATACCTTTTATTTTGTTTGTCGATTCTTGATGTTCTTTAGTTGAATTGCTAATTAAATTATTCAACTCACTAAATTCTTCTTTTGTTAGCTCCCTATATTCACCAATAGGCATATCCATTTTAATATTCATTATTCTAACACGTTTAAGTGTTTCTACCTCATAATTTAGATATTCACACATACGACGAATTTGCCTGTTCAAACCTTGAGTTAAAATAATTTTGAATTGGTAGGTACTTAATTTTTCGACTTTGCATTTTTTGGTGACTCTGTTTAATTCTGCTAACTGAATACCACCAGACATACGCTCTACAAATGTTTGCGATATAGGTTTGTCTACTTTTACAATATACTCTTTCTCATGGTTATTGCTAGCACGCAAAATCTTATTTACAATATCACCATCATCGGTTAAAAGAATTAAACCTTCACTAGGTTTATCTAATCTCCCAATTGGAAAAATACGTTTTGGGTAGTTTATAAAATCAATAATATTATCTTTTTCAACAGAAGTATCTGTGGTGCAAACTATTCCAATAGGTTTGTTAAAAGCTAAATAAACAAAATTTACTTTGTCGTTTTTTATTTCTTTGCCATCAACATGAACGATGTCTCCTAGTGCAATTTTTGTGCCCATTTCTGGCACAACACCATTTATGGTAACACGTCCAGCTTCAATAAGTTTATCGGCTTCTCGACGTGAACAATAACCAACCTCACTTAAAAATTTATTAATGCGTTTTAACTCTACTTCCATGTCTCAAAAGTACAACATTTTATGCGTTTAAGAAGTCGACAATATGATTGTAAACAATGTCATTTTTTAGACCATGACCAAAACCTTTTGTTCCAATAAATTGTACTGTTTCGTAGTTTTTTTTGAATTTTAATCCATCTGTATAGGGAATGATCCTATCCTTTTTATCATGGATAACTAATATTTTTGCTTTGATCTCTTTTGAGAAATTAGCAGCAGAATAGTATTCTGGTAAATGATTGTATTTTCTTAATAAAAACTGCTTGATGGCTTGAGAAACTTTTTTATTATAACCCATCATAACCTCATACCGTTTAAAAATGTCAACAAAATCTGATGGCGCACCTAACGATACTAATTTTTTTATTGATTCTAAAGGTGTCTTATACTGAGAAAAAATAGTTGCTGTACCCCCAACAGAGTGTCCTATAATAGCGTTTGCTTTAAACTTTTTTGCGATAACACTTATACACTCCGAATAAAGAATGGCGTTAAATAATTTCCCTCCAGAATCACCATGTGCTGGTGCATCGAGTGTAATAATTGTGTAACCCAAAGATTTTAAAATTTCAATTAAAGGTTTCCATCTATATGCATTACTCTCCCAACCATGAGCTAATAAAATAGTGTCTTTTTTACCTTTCCAATAATATGTTTTTATTGAGATATTTTCATGAATAATATCTTCTTGAATGGCAGTGCTGAGGTATTGGACTTCTTCTTCATTAAGTCTCCCTTTTTGTGGGATTGAAAATAACTTAATGGCTAATTTTGCAGCATATTTTGACGAAAAATAACTTATTAGGTTGATATAAAAACCAATAACTTTTAGGAGGCGCTCATTCATTTAATCTTCTCTGTTTACTAGGTCTATAGAAAAAGCAGGTGTACAAATAGCAATATACTCACATACTTCTGCGAAGGGATTAGAATATTGAACTCTAGTATGCTTCTCTACTTTAATAGATTGACCAGCCTTTAAAATAATAATTTCATCCTCAATTATAAATTGTTTTTTACCTTTTATTATAAAGGTGAATTCATCAAATTCTGGGGTTTGAAAAGGTTCGCCCCATCCAGAAGGTGCTTTCATATGTGCGATACTAATTTCTGAATTTCCATCAGTAGTTATTCCAAAATGTTCTTTTATGACTTTTCCATCTGTGGTTGGTACAATAAATGGACTATCTTGAATACTATATTTTTTTTGCTTCACAAATCTTTAATTTTGAACACTGAACACTGAACACTGAACACTGAACACTGAACACTGAACACTGAACACTACTCATTTCATAGGTTTCTTCTTAATCATACCGCCTTTTAGGTCTTTAACAATTCCCATAATAATAAATGCATTTCTATCAATTTTATCAATTTCGGTTTGTAATCTGGCGAGTTCTAAACGAGTTACTACAGTGTAAATAATATCTTTATCGTAACTATTACCTTGTTTGCCAAAACCGCCTTTGCCAGCATAAATAGTACAAGCCCGTCTCAGTTTTTCGGTTATCATTATTCTTATGTCTTCGTGTTTGTTAGATATTATGGTAACACCAATATATTCTTCTACACCATCGACTACAAAATCTACTGTTTTTGCTGCTGCTAAATAGGTAAGAATAGCATAGAGTGCTGTTTCAATAGATAACACGCAAGCCCCCACAGAGAATATTGCGATGTTTATTAATAATAATACATCACCAATGGTTAACGATAATTTTCTGCTTAAAAATATGGCTAAAACCTCAGTGCCGTCAATAACACTTCCGCCACGCATAGACATACCAATTCCTAAACCTAAAAAGAAACCACCAAAAACAGCAATTAATAACTTGTCTTCGGTAACAGTGGGATACTCTACAAAATGGACAACTAAGGCTAAAAGTGTAATCGCTATAATGCTTTTTACTGCAAATTTGAGACTAATAGTTTTAGACGCGAGAATTAAAAAAGGCAGATTTACTAAAATTAATAATAATCCTAATTCTAGAGATGTAACATTTTCTAATAATAAAGAGATCCCTGTAGCCCCACCATCAATAAATTTGTTTGGGAGTAAAAAACCTTTTAAACCAAATCCAGCAGAAAATACACCAATTATTATAAAAATGTATTCTTTAACGGCATGTGATAATTCAACTTGAAACGTTCTTACCAAAGGCACTATTTGTTTTTTGCTTACAGGCTTATTTGCTTGCTTTTTTTCAAGCCTTTTGCGAGCAAGGTCAACTAATAGTTTCGATAAGAATGGGTTCATTTTGTTTGTTTATTAATGCATATTCCAATTTAGGAAAAAGTATTTTATTTTTGCATTATCTGGAATATGTGTTGCTTCAATTTTTACATCCATATTAAACCTAAGATTGGCAGGTAATTCTTTTTTATCTATAACAAAACTTGCATTAAAATCATTAACAATAATAAGGACAGAGTTTATCAGGTTATTAATTTTTGAAATTTTATAGGTATTTGAAATATCTTTAAAAGTACTTAGAGTAGATATGCCTTTATCTGTTTTATAACGAGGATCTATAACTTGAATACTTCCGATAGTAGCTGTTGAGTCTAAAACCTGTTTTGGAGTTAGAATTAAAAGTTTTTTACCACCTTTTTCAAAAACATCTATATTGTTTTTGTTTACTACAAACTCACCTCCGCTAATAAAAGTTGTTAAAGAATCATTAGCAAAAATAAGCTTAAGGTCTTTAATTTGTGTTGAATCTGTTAGCGACCCGATATGCTGCTTTCCAATTTCAAAAGGGTCTTGTTCTTTTTTACAACTAGAAAATAAAAGGCTAATAATAATAAGGCTTAAAAATGATCTATACATTATTTAAAAATGATTTACGATTTGGTTAATATTGATTGTCATTGATTTTATTGGTCTCAAATGTAGTTAAAACTATGTGCTTTAGTGTATGTCGCTTTCAATTTCTATAAATTTTTGACACGAGTTTCACGAATTCACACGAATTAAGTTTTACCAGATTTATTATTTTATATTTCGGCATGTTACGAAATAGTCTTTTAGTCTGCCAAATCGAAACTATAAGCTTTCTGTCCAGTGGTTTAACTATTTCTTCAGAATTTTAGTTAAAATACCGAAAACACTTCTTATAAACGTAGCACTTGTAAGTACTTTAACAATGGGATTCATTCTAGAGCTTGTTCTTTTAGAACTTGTTGAGCGTGCACGCTGTTTAGACTCTGCTTTTTTTAGAGCCTCTTTTTCTTGTCTGGCTTTTTCTTTTGCTTCTTCTGCTTCGGCTAGTTCTATCTTTTTATTAAGCATCTCGTAAGCACTTTCCCTATCAATATCTTTATTGTATTTTTTTACCAATTTTGATTTTGAAAGTAATGTGCTTAATTCTATATCGCTTAAAACATCCATTCTACTCATTGGTGCTCGCATCATAGTTGCTGCCAGCGGTGTTGGTCTTCCTTTTTCATCTAAAGCAGATACTAAAGCCTCTCCAATACCTAAAGACGTTAAGACCTCTGCGGTATCATAATATTCAGAATCAGGATAGTTTTGTGCTGTCAATTTTATAGCTTTTCTATCTTTAGCAGTAAACGCTCTAAGGGCATGTTGTACTTTTAAACCAAGTTGGCCTAAAACGGCTTCTGGAACATCTGTTGGGTTTTGTGTTACAAAATATAAGCCTACACCTTTACTTCTTATTAGTTTTACGATACTTTCAATTTGATTTATTAATGCTTTTGATGCTTCATTAAAAATAAGATGTGCTTCGTCAATAAATAGAATCAATTCAGGTCTGTCACTGTCACCTTGCTCAGGAAAAGTAGAATAAATTTCAGCCAATAAACTCAGCATAAATGTTGAGAATAATTTAGGTCTATCTTGAATATCTGTTAATCGAATAATATTGATATAACCACGCCCGTTCTCATCAATTCTTAATAGATCTTGAGTATCGAAAGACGTTTCACCAAAAAATAAATCGGCACCTTGTTGTTCTAATTCAACTACTTTTCGTAAAATGGCTCCAGTTGAAGCCGTTGAAATTCTACCATAAGCTTCCGTAAACTCTTTTTTGCCTTCATTAGTAGCGTATTGTAAGATCTTTTTAAAATCTTTTAAATCTAAAACAGGTAATTTATTATCGTCACAATACTGAAAAATAACAGCTACGACACCAGATTGTGTTTCAGATAGATCTAAAATTCTTGAGAGTAGTACAGGTCCAAATTCACTAACGGTAGCTCTTAAACGCACACCATCTTGTTCGGAAAGCGTTAAAACTTCTACAGGGAAACTTTTAGCATCAAATGGCAATCCTATTTTCTCATGGCGCTCATCAATTTTTGGATGTCCTGGGCTCGGTTGTGCCAATCCACTTAAATCACCTTTAATATCCATAAGTAATACAGGGACTCCTTTATCACTTAAATTCTCAGCAAGTACTTGTAATGATTTTGTTTTTCCTGTCCCCGTAGCACCGGCAATTAAACCATGGCGATTCATAGTTTTTAAAGGTATTTTTACATGCGCATCTGTAACTGTTTCACCATCTAACATGGCTGCACCTATGGGGATAAAATCACCTTTAGTCGTATTGCCTTCAGTAATATGTTTTAAAAATTTTTCTTTATTCCCCATGAACTATAATTTTGCATAAAAATACAGGAAAAATAAGGAAGAAAAAAATAAGGTTTTTATTGTGAAAAAAGAACCTATAAACCTGAGTTCGACGTAAGGAAAATAAATGTGAATAGCATCACTATTGAAAGAAATTTTGTTGTAGAATGAGGGCTTAAGACGACAAAATAAGCTAAAGAATAAAATTTAAACAGCTTCTTAATCTATTCACGCCATTTAACCCAAATGATTGCCGCTGGATCTATAACGCCAGAACCATTATTTCTAGCTTTTAACATGATATAGTCTCCAGCATTAAAATCAATATTAAAAGTAGTTCTGGTAAAAGACCCTCCAGAAAGATTAAACCTTCCGTCTAGAGTTGGGTCTGCATTATTTGGAACTGCAGTTCCGTTAACTACAATTTCAAAACTTTTTGAAGTATTTCCTCCTGATGACTCAATTGTGATATAAACAATACTACCATCGAAAGGCATTTTTGGACCTGTATCATCCTCTGTTGTTGAATTGTTACCAATATCTCCACCAAACCAGAGCATTCGATCATCTGCTGTTGCTTCATAGCCATATTGAAGGGCCGTTGTTTCTACACTAAGCCATTTCACTCTAGTGGCGTCGTACATAAATAGTTTGTCACCTATAACAGCTAGTTGCCCTGTAACAGAGCCTACGGGGGCGGTTTGAGGATTGATCTCTAGTGCAGGCATACCTGTATTAGTAGTTTCTATTTCTAATTCTGCCGTAGGTGATGTTGTACCAATACCTACTTGGGCATGACCAAAATAATGCATACAAAAGAGTAGCATTATAGAATAAGCTATTTTTTTCATCCTTGAGAGAGGTTTTTAGCAATTTACTTTTATATTACTAATATATAAATAAAATGCTTATGTTATACAAATATTTTTAAGGCAATTTTATGTTTTATCTTCATTACAATTTTTATTTTGTTTAACCCGTTGTGTATTTATGAAAAAACACTCAACTTGTTAAAAGTTAGTAAATCGTAGTAATCACACTATAAGTCATATATGACTGTCTTTTCTAAATGCATAGTAGGTATTTTTGTTTACTTATTTAACAAAAAATTGATTCGCATTAATAAAAGAGCCTGCCGTATAGGAGTCTGGATTTGCTCCCCATGTAAATTGCATCAAACCACCTCCTGTATTTTGATAATACCAAAATTCTATTCTGTGTTCTCCTCGTGCTAATGTGACACTATTACTTATTGTAACAGGAGATTGGTCGGACCAGTTTTCAACAACCAGAACATTATCGATATATATCCTGCTTCCATCGTCAGATCTTGCGTTAAATGTAAAAACACCTGTATTTTTAACCCTTATTGTACCTGTATAATTAAGAATATACCCAAGATTGTCTGGTTCTATTGAGGCTTTTGCAGTATCGTCTAAATCGCCATTAAAAACGCCTTGAGTGGTAGGGACTCCAAGTGTACGTTTGTTATCAATATTGGGCTCTGTAGTATTTGCTGTGTCCCATGTGTAATATTGTAGTCCGGGTTGATTAATACCATTTAAGGAAGATTCAATGATATCTCCATCACTGTCTACACCTAAAAGATATGTTTCGGTTCCTGTGACAGCGCCAGTTCCATAATTAGAAAATCTGACATTACCGCCAGAGACATCAAGTTGTGCTTGTGGATTTGTTGTACCAATACCTACTTGGGAGTTACTATAATAACTACTGAATAACAGCATTATTAAACACGAGGTTTTATTCATTCTTAAGATAGATTTTAAGGGGCTAATAGTTTAAATCAATCTTCGCCAAATGTATAAAACCAAAACTGAAAATCAAAATTTAATAAAAAAAATAATGGAATTATGTATCTTTGCAAACTATGAAAAAAGCAGTTCAGTTGCAGGTCGATAAAGGCAATATGTTGCCTTTAATGGAAGCGTTTTATACTATACAAGGAGAGGGGTATCATAAAGGCACTGCGGCCTATTTTATTCGCATTGGCGGATGTGATGTAGGATGTCATTGGTGTGATGTTAAAGAAAGTTGGAATGCTGATTTACATCCACCTACCGAAACTGTTAAGATTGTAGAAAACGCTAAAAAATATAGTGATACGATTGTTGTTACTGGAGGTGAGCCATTAATGTGGGACATGACAACTTTAACAAATCAATTAAAAGATGAGGGGTTCCAAACACATATAGAAACCTCTGGAGCTTATCAATTAACTGGTACTTGGGATTGGATTTGTTTGTCGCCAAAAAAAATGAAGTTACCTACTAAGGAGGTTTATAATAATGCTGATGAGCTCAAAGTAATTGTTTATAATAAAGCCGATTTTCGCTTTGCAGAAGAACAAGCTGCTAAAGTTAATAAGGATTGCATTTTATACTTACAACCAGAGTGGAGCAAACGAGATAAGGTAGTACCAGAAATTGTAGATTATGTTATGGCAAACCCAAAATGGAAAGTGTCGTTACAAACACATAAATATTTGAATATACCTTAAGATATTAGTATTCAGTGTTCAGTGTTCGGTTAATTATTAAAATAAAAATGTTCCAGCGGTATAAAGCCATTGGAACATTTTTATTTTGTCTAACGTCTAAACTTATGGATGTTAAAGTTTACATTTTGATATAAAAAAATCTATTCTTTTAAGAATTTTATTGATTCTCTTCCTGTGTTATTATGAAAATTAATTAAATAAGTGCCAGATGAGAGGTCTTCAATATTGAACTTATATTTTTTTGTTGTTTTATTATTAATATGCTCTCTACTTAATTGTCTTATAAATTTTGCATTTAAATCATATAACTCAATAAGTAAATTATCATTCGAATCGAATTCAATATCAAACTCAAGAATTGATTTAGCAGGATTGGTTTTTAATTTAATTTTTAAAGGTGTTCTTTCTCTTTCGTCAATTCCATTAGTGCCTAAAGAATTATCATCAGTAAACTTATAGATTGAAGTTCCGCTAGCGTAAGCCAAAGTTGAGTTGACAATAAAAACTCTATTCAGATTGCTTCCAATGTTTAGATTTGTCCAAGATTCTCCACCATTTAAAGTTTCATAAAAACCTGTGGTATGACCACCCATCCATCCTTGGTTTTCGTTTATAAAACCAACAGCTTGTATCCCCGTTTCTGGTGCATCGTAGCTTATCCATGTTAAACCACCATCAACCGATTTAACTAATTTTCCTGGGTTAGGAGAGACGGCATCAATAGAACCAAAAAGTACATTTGTGTTGCTTTCTAATATTTGCATTTTCCATAAATATTCTCCCTCAAGGTTAGAATTATATATTTCTGTCCAAGAAACGCCACCATCAGTTGTTTTTAAAATGGTTGCTCCATTATCACTTTTGCCAGAAGCAAAACCAGTGTCTTCTGTTAAAAAATAAATTTCGACAAGCGCATTAGCATAGCTAGACATATCGATGTATTGCCAAGTGTTGCCACTATCGGTAGATTTGATAATAAACGCAGGCTCAAAATATGCTCCACAACCGTATATTGTAGATGAACCAACTGTATTCAGTCCACAAATTGCTTGTGGATTTGTAGATATATTGGTTACTTCTGTCCAAGTGGTTCCGCCATCGTTAGTTTTAAAAAACGCGCCATTTAATGTGCCTAAAAAACCAATGTTTTCATCTAAAAATTCAATATTTCTAAAGTAGTAATCTCCTCCAAGAATCGTTTCATTTAATTGTTCAGACCAAGTATTACCACCGTCTATAGTTTTGTATACAGCTGCATAGTAGCCATTTGCAGCCCAGCCAATATTTTCATCGATAAAGAAAACATCATCAAAACGTTGGTTATTAATATTGGACGGAATATTTGTGCATGTTTGCCAATTAGGTTGTGCATTTGCATAGAAGCAAAAAAGTAAACATATTAGCTTTAAAATTCTCATAAAATATAATTGTAGGTTAATAGGTGCAAGTTATTGAAATTTGTAAATATTCATTTAAGTAGTTAGTTATTTTTAATAACTTTAACATTCATTTCTTCTACCTTTTTATTTGATAATAAAGATGGCGCTCCAAATAATAAATCTTCACTGGTTCCTGTTTTTGGGAATGCCATGACTTCACGAATAGATGCTTTTTTCTCTAAGATCATCATCAATCTATCAATACCCCAAGCTATCCCGCCGTGTGGTGGTGCACCATAATGAAAAGATTTATACATCGTACCAACGCTTTTAAGCATTTCTTCTTTATTGTAACCCATATTTTTATAGGTTGCTTCGAGTATTTCAGGTTTGTGAGCCCGAACAGAACCACCGCCTATTTCGTAACCATTTAAGATTAAGTCGTATTGCTGCGCGATGATATCTCCAATGTTATTCTCGTTGCCCTTCATATGCTTGTCTAAATCATATATCGCTGGCATAGAGAACGGGTTGTGTGTAAATGTCCAACGCCCTTCATCCGTTTTTTCAAACATAGGAAAATCTACGACCCATGCAGGTCTTAATTCCTTTGGGTTGATTAAACGCAACATGCTACCAAGTTCTTGGCGAACGGCGTCTAATGCTTTATTTGCAGTCCCATAATCTGCTGCCGAGAAAAACACAATGTCTCCTACTTGTGCCTCAGTTGTTTTAATAATACCAGCCGCAATGGTTTCACCTAAAAACTTAATAATTGGCGATTGTAAATCATTTTCATTAACAATAATATAGGCTAAACCACCCAAACCATGCTGTTGCGCAATGGCGGTTAACTTTTCTATTTGTCCTTTAGATAAACGTTTTTTTCCTTGTTCTTCGGCAGATACTTTTATACATTTTACAATACCACCTTCTTCAATAGGTTTGCTAAATACTTGGAAGGTTGTATCTTTTACAATATCTGTAATATCCTGTAGTTGTAAACCAAAACGTAGATCTGGTCTATCACAGCCATAATTGTCCATGGCTTCTTTATAAGTAAGAACTTCAAACGGGTGTAAAATCCATTTTTTACCATATACCTTTTTAACAATATCATTGAACATATTGGTGTTCAAATCTATAATTTGTTGCATACTGGCATAAGCCATTTCTAAATCTAACTGTGTAAATTCTGGTTGCCTATCGCCACGAGAATCTTCATCTCTAAAACAACGTGCAATTTGGAAATACTTTTCGTAACCACTTACCATCAACATTTGTTTAAATTGTTGCGGTGCTTGTGGTAAGGTGTAAAATGCACCCGATTGTTTACGTGTTGGCACTATGAATTCGCGAGCACCTTCATCGGTACCTGCACTTAAAATAGGCGTTTCAATTTCTAAGAAATCTTGATCGTCTAAAATATCACGCATTAACTTGATAACCTTATGTCGGTTAACAATGACTCTACGAACATCATCATTTCTATGGTCTAAATATTTATATTGAAAACGAACATTTTCATTTGTTTTAGTGGCTCTTTTTATTTCAAAAGGCAGGGTTTTAGAAAGGTTTAAAATCTCTAAAGTAGCTGTTTCCATTTCTATTTTACCAGTTCGTAAAGCGGCATTATAATCATCTTCTTTACGCTGTACGATTGTTCCAGTAACACTGATAACCGATTCTGGTTTTAATTTTACTAACTCGTCTAAATTAGGAAATGATTCTCTGCTTAAACGTACTTGAAAAACCTCGTTACTAGAATCTCGTAAATCGATAAAAATAAGCTCTCCATGATCGCGAACACTCGATACCCACCCAGAAAAAGTCACTTCTTTAGAAATACTTTCTTCAGAAATATCTGAGATTAAATGCGTTCTGTATTCGTCTTTTATAATAATAGGAATTTCTGGTAAAACCTCTTCTTGTATTTTGGTTGTTTTTGTTTGAGCTTCGACTGCGCTCAGCCTGACATTTGTTGTTGGTTGTTTAGTCGTTTGAGAAGAATTTTGCAATTGACCAATAATCCCTTCACGAATTATTTTTCCAGAAGCGCCTTTTCCAATAATGGCAATTACTTTACCAACAAGAATACCTGCTTTGCCTTGATTTCCTGCTTTAATATCATTTGCAATAGTTTCGTTTTCTGAAATTACTGTTGCAATAGCATCCTGAATTTTAGATTCTGAAATTGTGTTTTCTTCAAAATAGTTATTGTAATCAAAATCTCTGTCTTTAAGATACGATGTAATGGCATTTTGAACTAATACAGAGGTTATTTTTTCATCCTTAAATAGTTTGAAAATTTCAATGAGGTGTTCAATTCTATGTATGTTGGCATACGCATCTGCACCAATATTATTTACTAATGTTTTTGCAACAAAAGATGGATCTTTAAGCTCATTATTGATGGCGACAAAAGTTTCAGAGCGTAATGAATCTGCTGTAAAAAATTTAGCGTCTTGTGGTAAAACGCCCCCTTTAATTAAAATAGATTCTATGGCGAACGGCAGTGTGCTAGTATCAACATTAATAGATTCTACGGCGTCTTTTATAGAAACAAAAGGTAGGTCGGGCTCTGAAATAAAACGATAATCGGCTTCAAACTCCTTTTTACGCATCGTTTTGGTTTGCTTTAAATCGGCATCCCATAAAACGGTGGTTTGATCTGGTCTAAACTCTTTATGTTCGATGTAATAGTCAAGCTGTTTTTCAATCTCTTCTTTTAAAGCCTCTACCATAAACTTAAACGAGTTTAAGTTTTTTATTTCGGTACGTGGATTTAAATTATAGCTGTGTTTTTTACGTAGCGATACAGAAACATCTGATTTAAACTCGCCTTTTTCAAGATTGGCTTCAGATATTTTTAAATTTTGAACAATACGTTGTATGTATTGTGCATAGGTTGAAGCATCTTCTATATGACGAATACAGGGTTCGGTTACAATTTCAATAAGTGGAACACCCGCTTTATTAAAATCGACTAACGACACAGTTTTTTCGTGCATCAATTTGGCAGCATCTTCTTCAATATGTACCTGTGTTAAATTAACGGTAAATTGAGAGCCATCATTTCGGAAACAAGATACTTGCCCGTCGGGTATAATGGGGTTATGAAACTGTGTTATTTGAATATTTTTCGGGTTGTCTGGGTATTCGTAATGTTTTCTATCCCAAGAAATCACTTCGTTTTCAAAAGATGATTTTACTGCTTTTCCAAAATAAATAGCTTTGTTAATAGCTTCTTTATTAATAGCGGGTAAAACACCCATTTGCCCTGTGCAAACAGAACATATATTTTCGTTTGGTGTTTCAATGTCGTCGTTCGGGCAAGAACAAAACAACTTGGTTTTTGTGTTTAATCGTACATGTGTTTCTAGTCCGATTACCAATTCTAACTCGTGGGCTTTTAATGCCGCGTCTAATTGTTCCAGTTCCATTATATCGTGTCTTTTAAGAAGTTAGCAAACTTCAAAACGAGTTCGTCATTATTTTTTGCTGCCGTAATTTGTAAACCTGTTTCTGTACCTTGAGGAACGGTTAAAGTTGGTAGTTGTCCCAAGCTAAAACCGACGGTGTAAGCATCAGATAGATACATGGCCAAAGGATTTTTTAAACTAGCGCCTATTTTTGGTGGTGTACTTGGTGTAACAGGGGATAAGATAATATCAACTTCTTCGAAATCTTTTTCAAAATTCTCAGAAATTGAATCTCTTAGGGCAAGTCCTTTTAAATATATTTCATCAGAAAACCCCTGAGATAATACTTGATTCCCCCCAACAATTCTGCGTTTGGTTTCTTCAGAGAATTTCTCAGACCGTGTTACAGCATAAGATTCTTTTAAATTTGTATCATCAATACGATCTCCATAATTGGTGCCATCTAAGCGCGATAAGTTAGAGGCTGTTTCTGCCATAGCCAATGTGTAGTAGGTAGAAACGAGAATATCAGATTTAAAGAAATCCAGTTCTTTTACTTTAATACCTTTTGCTTTTATTTTTTCAATGGATGCTAAAAAGTCTTCTTTAATTTGCGTATCAATCGCTTCGCTTTCAATAAAGTTTTTAAAGTAACCAACGGTTTTAATGCCTGTTGTGTCTAAAATGCTTGTTTCTTCAATGCTTTCTGAAGTATAAGTCGTTTGGTCTTTAGTGTCTTCTCCACTCATTGTATTTAAGACAATACGAATATCTTCAACAGATTTTGCTAAAGGTCCCACACAGTCTGTTGATGATGCGTAAGCCATTAAACCGAAACGCGAAATACGTCCATAAGTTGGTTTTAAACCATATATATTATTATAACCAGCAGGTTGGCGTACTGAACCACCAGTATCTCCACCAATAGAAAAAACGGTATAATTTTTAGCAACATTTACGGCAGAGCCACCACTAGAGCCACCACCAACTAGTTCTGGGTTTATAGCGTTTTTAACAGCTCCAAAAATAGTATTTTCACTAGATGATCCATGACCAAAACTATCACAGTTTTCTTTTACAATGGGAATAGCGCCAGCATCCAATAATTTTTGAATGGCTGTGGCGGTATATGCCGATTTATACTTTTTAAGTAAGTCTGAACTCGCCGTTGCATAAGTGCCTTGTAGCATATATACATCTTTAATTCCAAACGGAATCCCTTCAAGTAACCCAATAGTTTCGTTATTAGCAATTTTGGCATCTACCTTGGCGGCTTGTTCTAAAGCCAATTCAGTTAATAACGTGTTTACTGTGTTATAAGCGTTCTCTTTTAGGGCGCTTAACTTCTCTTGTATCAAGTCTACACAAGATATTTTCTTATTCATCAATTGTTGATGGATGTATCGTATTTGAGATTCCATAATCTATGCCTCTATAACTTTAGAAACTACTAAATAGCCATCCTTCTCTTTCGGGAAATTTTCTTTAATGATTTGTTTTTCTAAAGTAGAACTTTCAATCACTTCATCATTTCTCAAATTATTTATAGACACACAATTATTATGATTATTATTAAAGGAATTATTATTTGTTGTTTGTGCATTTTTAATCACATCAAATAATCTGTTCACAGCCTCAGAGGGTTGTGCGCCTTTAATACTCGACAATACGTCGACTGTCATAATTTTACTCATGGTTTCATTTATTAGATTAACAAAAAAAAGCCTTCCAAATTTGGAAGGCTTTATATATTTTTAAACAATAACCTTCCAATCCTAAAAATTAGGATTATTGAAATTATTATTGTTATTATTTGTCATAATGCTTGTTCTGTTGTCAAATATATATAGAAAAATTCACTAAACATCATTTTTTACTCATCTAATATTTTTATTGTCAAATTAATAAAAAACTTAAAATTAATTTATTGGTTTTATAATGATTATTCGTTTAGGCTTCATTCTTGATAGAATGTTTGGTAGTTATAAATCAGAAAAAAAGATTTTTATTTGTTTTGTTAATCATTTTGTTAAGGTTTTTAAACTACCATGTCCAGGCAGTTTTTATTTAGTTGTTTTACGTTTTTACCTCATAAGTTAATTTTAAATGGATTAAAATAAATGCTTTTTTAGTTGATAATTTAGATTTGTTTTTTTACGAAATTTTAAACCCAAATTTGTGAAAAAATGGATTGTTGATAAATAATTTTATTGATTAATATTTTTTAAAGCTGCCATGTTTTTGGTAGCTTTTTTATTAATGTATTCATTTTTATAAAAATAATGGCATAATATGTCCTTTCGGGCTATTTTGGTCTTTTTGGAGTGAATAGATGGTGTTTGAGTTTCTATTTTTGCATGAAATTTATAACCCTAATAATATGACTAAACCATTACTTTTTTTATGTGCCATCTTTTTCTATAATGTAGTGTTTTATTAAATAATCTGTCGGGAACTTCTACTTATAGAAGTGTTGAGAGCTGTTAGTGAGGATGTTGAACTTTCGATTTCTGATGAAAAACAAGGTGACTATTCTTGTAAATAACGATAGTAATACGTAATTATCAGTTTATGATATTAATGGTAGGGTGTTACTAAATCAATATTTAATGATAATGAAGCTAGTGTTGGTATTTCGGATTTTTGAAAATGCTATTTATCTGTTTAAGATTAAAATAACAACGGAAGAAGTCGTTAACGAATAACTAAAGACTAGAATAATATATTGATTAAGGCAAGTTGTAAAGCTCTTAGAGTACCGTCGTAGGTTAACATGGTGGTATTTGTTTTGTAAAATAGACACAAAACATTTTGTTAAATCTGTGAAAAAAACTGATAGTATTTAGGAAAGTAGGTTAGTTTATCAGTTTTTTAGCTGCCATGTATATTGGCAGCTTTTTTTTGTCTAAATACATTTATTTTTAAACTTTCTAATAAATAAAAACGTTAATACTGGTTTGAAATATCGTTTTTATGAGGTTTTCCTGTTTTTGTCTAAGATTCGAAAGAAAAAAATAAGTTAAAATCTAATTTAAGATGCTTTTTAGTTGATTTAAGACGTTTTTAAGTAATTAACAATTGTTGATAATTATTGTATAAAGTCTCTATAGAGCTTTTTAAAGGTATGATGATTTCGTATATTTGTTAATAACCAAAAATGATGCATTAGCATCATTTTTTTATGATATAAAGACAAAAATTAACTTATAGATACATAATAATATGAGTGAAGAGAAAGAAGAGTTTAATAAACACAATTATTCGGCTGATAGTATTCAAGCATTAGAGGGTATGGAGCATGTACGTATGCGTCCATCCATGTATATTGGAGATGTTGGCGTACGTGGTTTACACCATTTAGTATATGAAGTGGTTGATAATTCTATTGATGAGGCCTTAGCTGGACATTGTAATAATATTACAGTGACTATTAATGAGGATAATTCTATAACGACTGAGGATGATGGTCGTGGAATTCCCGTAGATTTACATAAAAAAGAAGGCGTTTCTGCGCTTGAGGTTGTTATGACCAAAATTGGTGCAGGAGGAAAGTTTGATAAAGATTCTTATAAAGTTTCTGGTGGTTTGCACGGTGTTGGTGTAAGTTGTGTAAATGCATTATCCGAACATTTAAAAGCAACGGTATATAGAGGAGGTAAAATTTATGAGCAAGAATACGAACGCGGTAAATCTATGTATCCTGTCAAGCAGATTGGAGAAACAGATAAAAGAGGAACTACGGTTACTTTTAAACCAGATTCTACAATATTTACGCAGACTTTAGAATATAGTTACGACACACTTGCAAGTAGATTACGTGAGTTAGCATATTTAAATAAAGGAATCACGGTTCATTTAATTGACAAAAGAGTAACTAAAGAGGATGGTGAATTTGAAGGTGAGACGTTTCATTCTAAAGAAGGCTTAAAAGAATTTATTAAGTATTTAGATGCCACTCGTGAGCCTTTAATGAAAGATGTTATTGCTTTTGAAGGTGAAAAGAATGGTGTACCTGTTGAAGTTGCGATGATTTATAATACATCATATGCAGAGAATTTACACTCTTATGTAAATAATATTAATACACATGAAGGAGGAACACACCTTTCTGGTTTTAGACGTGGATTAACACATACTTTAAAAAAGTTTGCCGATGGATCTGGGATGTTAGATAAACTGAAGTTTGATATTGCAGGTGATGATTTTCGTGAAGGGTTAACAGCTATTATCTCTGTAAAAGTTCAAGAACCTCAATTTGAAGGGCAAACAAAAACAAAATTAGGAAACAGAGAAGTCTCTGCTTCTGTAAGTCAGGCGGTTTCTGAGATGCTAACAGATTATTTGGAAGAGCATCCAGATGATGCAAAAACCATTGTTCAGAAAGTAATTTTGGCAGCTCAAGCACGTCATGCAGCACAGAAAGCACGTGAAATGGTGCAACGTAAAACTGTTATGTCTATTGGTGGATTGCCTGGGAAATTGTCTGATTGTTCAGAACAAGATCCTGCAAAATGCGAAGTTTTCCTTGTTGAGGGAGATTCGGCAGGTGGAACAGCCAAACAAGGTCGTGATAGAGCATTTCAAGCTATTTTGCCATTAAGAGGAAAGATCTTAAATGTTGAAAAAGCAATGGTTCACAAAGTATTTGAAAACGAAGAGATTAAAAATATTTTTACTGCACTGGGTGTTACTATAGGTACCGAAGAAGATAGTAAAGCGTTAAATCTTTCAAAATTACGTTACCATAAAGTCGTTATTATGTGTGATGCCGATATTGATGGTAGTCACATTGCGACGTTAATTTTAACATTCTTCTTTAGATTTATGAAGGAGCTCATTGAGAACGGTCACATATATATTGCAACACCACCATTGTATTTAGTAAAACGTGGTGCTAAAAAACAATACGCTTGGTCTGATCAAGAACGCGATGAGATCGTTAGTGAATATGGAGATGGAAGTAAGATTCAACGTTATAAAGGTCTTGGAGAGATGAATGCAGAACAACTTTGGGATACCACTATGAATCCAGAATTTAGAACCATGCGTTTAGTACAAATAGATAATGGTACTGAGGCTGACAGAATTTTCTCTATGCTTATGGGGGATGAGGTACCACCTCGTAGAGATTTTATTGAAAAGAATGCGATTTATGCGAATATAGATGCATAAATAAGATAAATTAATTATTTAAACAACCCTGATATTTATTAATGTCAGGGTTTCTTTTTTTGCAAAAACATCGTTGAAATGCATTTTTTTTCGACTAAAAGTTGTTTGACATGGTTTTTTTTGTACTTTTGCTTCAACCAAATTAATAAAAGGATGAAAAAAATAACCTTATTATGTTTACTTCTTTTGGTAACACATATATCTCGTTCTCAAGAACTAGAAAGTATTTTACTAGCATCTAAAGAGGATGCAAACAAGTTAATGAAAAGTTATATTAACCCTGCAATGAAAGGATTAATATATGGAATGAATAGTGGATGGTATCATACCGCTAAAGTCCATAAAAAATTAGGATTCGATGTTACTATTGGTCTTAACGCTTCTATGGTGCCGTCAAAAGATGAGCTCTTCGATATTGCAGGCTTAGGACTAACAAGTATAACACCTTCAGGATCATCTATAACTCCAACAGTTGCTGGATCTGGTGATGGTGCTATGTTAGATGTCAATGCAACCGTTGAGGGACAGACAGTAACAGCTTCTTTTGAAATGCCTTCTGGTGTAAGTGATGATTTACCCTTAGGAGCCGTACCAACACCATCCATACAAGTAGGTGTAGGCTTGCCTTATAAATTTGATGTGATGTTACGTTTAGTTCCAGAAGTAGGAAGTGATGATGTAAAAGGTAAGTTGTTTGGCGTTGGACTTAAAAGGGAAATAACAAGCATTTTTGGACCAGCAGATAAATTACCATTACACGTTTCTGTATTAGCTGCATATACATCTATGGATGTTAATTATGGTATTGATGGTGATATTATACCTGGTCAGAATCAAAATGCAGAATTTAAATTAAATGCGTATACAGTACAGGCCATAGGTTCGTTAAATTTTCCAATTATTAATGTTTATGGAGGTTTAGGATATACTGGAGGTAGCTCTACGTTAAAAATGCAAGGTACTTATGAGTTACAATATAACAACATTCCAACTTCTATATCTGTTACAGATCCTATAGATTTAGATTTTGATACAGGTGGTCTTAGAACCACACTAGGTGTTAGATTAAGTCTTGGCTTCTTTAAAATTTTTGCAGATTATACGTTACAGGAGTATAATACATTATCCGCAGGAATGGCGTTTAGTTTTAGATAAAAATTAAAAAATATAACAATTTAATTTTAGTTAGTTTATATTTCATAATTAGTTTAAAAAGTACAAGATTTTATCTTGTACTTTTTTTATTTAGAGTATATTAATTTGTAATTTCGCATGACTTAGGTCATATAATATAGGCTTTTATATTGTGAAATTTGTACTAATAAAAATTTCATTTGAAAAAGGAATAGTTAAAGAGTTACTAATAACAATAATAATAAAAATAATAAATACATGAAAGTAACAGTTGTAGGAGCAGGAGCAGTAGGTGCCAGTTGTGCAGAGTATATTGCTATTAAAGATTTTGCTTCAGAGGTCGTTTTATTAGACATTAAAGAAGGTTATGCAGAGGGAAAAGCTATGGATTTAATGCAAACAGCATCATTAAATGGTTTTGATACTAAAATAACTGGTATTACTAACGATTACAGTAAAACAGCAAATAGTAATATTTGTGTCATTACCTCAGGTATTCCTCGTAAACCAGGAATGACACGTGAAGAACTAATAGGTATTAATGCAGGTATTGTAAAAGCAGTATCATCTAGTTTAATAGAGCATTCTCCAAATACGATTCTTATAGTAGTTAGTAATCCTATGGATACGATGACGTATTTAGCACATAAATCAACTAATTTACCTAAGAATAGAATTATTGGTATGGGTGGCGCTTTAGATTCTGCTCGATTTAAATACAGATTAGCTGAAGCTTTAGGAGCCCCTATTAGCGATGTTGATGGTATGGTAATTGGTGGACATAGTGATACTGGTATGGTACCATTAACAAGTCAGGCAACTAGAAATAGTATAAAAGTATCTGAGTTTTTAAGTGATGACAGGTTAAATCAAGTAAAAGAAGATACTAAAGTTGGTGGAGCAACACTTACTAAATTATTAGGAACTTCTGCTTGGTATGCACCAGGTGCTGCTGTTAGTGCTTTGGTACAAGCGATTGCTTGCGACCAGAAAAAAATGTTCCCTTGTTCTACATTTTTAGAAGGGGAGTATGGTTTAAATGATATCTGCATTGGGGTGCCTGTAATTTTAGGTAAAAACGGTATTGAAAGTATTGTTGATATCGAGCTTAGTGATGCTGAAAAAGCACATATGCAATCGAGTGCAGAAGGTGTTAGAAAAACAAATGGATTGTTAGAATTATAATAATTTATTCTTTTAATATAATTTAAGGCTACCAAGATATTGGTAGCCTTATTTATACCAGTTATATTTAGAATTATGAAAACAATATATGCTTATTTAATTATTACTATAGTTTTGTTTTCCTGTGATGCCTTTAAAGAGAAACAAGACTATCGTCCAATAAAAGGGGGGGGCAGAAATCTCAGGTGATTTCACATTAAAAGAGGCGCAAGACTTAGCCATTATTTTAACATCACAAAAATATATTCTCAAATTAGAGCTATTACAGTATTCAAAAAGCAAAAAATAGTTTAATAATCATAATATTCAATACCTTAAGATATTTATTTTTTTATATTTGGAGATTGAAACATCCATCACGATTTTTTAATTTCTAAAAATAATTATTTGGATGCTACTTGTGATCACTGAAATACAATAGACACACACTCATGAAAACCAAATGGTACTTTAGTACTTTAGTTATTACCCTTACTTTATTAGGTATCTGTCAGGAGCGATTTTCTGTACCAAATCAGGAAATTGTAATGAAGTTTATCTATGAAGAGGTTTCATCAGGTGAAGTTCAAGAAGCCATTGCTGTTGTAAAAAAACAATTGCAAATTTTAGGAGCAGATAATATACAAGTAGGCGAGAAAGAAGATGGAAGCTTAAAGATTACGTATTACAGTGATGTTAATGTAGCTAACATAAAAAAAATACTTTCTAAAGGAAAAGATCTAGATATAGGTTTTGCCTCATCTAATCAAGATCAAGAACACTCCAAGTTTCCTTCTAGTGAAAATACTACTGGATATAATCTAGATGTATATGAAATCCAAAAAGGTACAGATGGTGATTCTAGTCTAAATGGAACACTTGTAGTAGAGCTAAAACACGAATACGATCGATTTACAAACCCTTTTCTATACGTAGGTGCTGTAAATAGCAAAGAAAGAGACCAAATTGTTAAAGTAGCGTATATATTACGCAGAAATATTGCTATTGCAATAGATAATATATCTCATAATGTTCCAGATGTTAGGGCAGGGCCAAACACACTAGGGAATTCTTAACCCTAAATAGTGCTTTTTTATTCTACAAACGGTAAAGCCCCTTTGTAGAAAACATTCAAAATATTAAAAAGCATTTTCCGAAAAACAAAAATACAATAAGATAAGTTTTCATCATTTATTTGAGAAAGCTATAAAATATCTTGTTTTTAATCATAAAAAAATAAATGTCAGATTATAAGGGAAACCAATATAGCAACCCGTTTTAAAAAATTTGACAAAAAAATAATAAAAGCATGCAAAATAAAGGATTAGTAAAGTTATTTGCTATTTTGTTCGGCTTGGTAAGCATTTATCAATTGTCGTTTACATTTAAAGCAAATCTAATAGAAGGAGATGCAGAGGAGATCGCAATCAATAAAATTCCAGAAACGGAAACTGATTATCGAGCTAAGAGAAGTGAAGAAGAAGTTAATTATTTAGCGTCTATAGCGACTGATACTGTTTTTAATCTTGGTATTTCCAAATTCACTTACAACGATGTAAAAGAAAAAGCAATGCCTTTAGGTTTGGATCTTAAAGGAGGTGTTAGTGTTACTTTACAAATATCTGTAAGAGATATTTTGGAAGGGTTAGCAAATAAAAGTAAAGACCCTGCATTTAATAAAGCTTTAGATGATGCGTTTGAACTTCAAAAAGATGCTCAAGAATCATATTTAGAATCTTTTTTTAGAGCTTTTAATGCCATTAAGGGAGATACAAAATTAGCCTCACCAGATATTTTTTATACAAAAGATTTAGATGGCGAAATTAACGCTAATATGTCTGATGATGAGGTAGAACAAGTCATAGAGCAGAAAGTAGATGAATCCATTGTTTCTGCTTTCGAAGTATTGCGTAAACGTATTGATGAGTTTGGTGTTACATCTCCAACGATTCAACGTCTTGGTAATTCTGGAAGAATATTGGTAGAGTTGCCAGGTGTTAAAGATAAAGAGCGTGCACTTAAATTATTACAGAATACGGCTCAATTAGAGTTTTGGGATGCATATAAAGGTGAACAATTCTTTAACTTTTTGGCACAAGCTAATGAGCTTTTAAAAGAAAAGGTTAAAAAGACCGAGGAAAAAGAAGAAGAGGAGCCTCAAGATGGAGAAAATGATGGAAGTGATACTATTGACGATCTTTTAGGAAATGCAACAACAGATTCTACAGCTGTGGAATCTGAAAACAATCCTATTTTTGATTTATTTAGAGGACAAGGTTATCAAGGAGGTCCTGTTATTGGGAGGTTTGAACTTAAAGATAAGGCAACACTTCTTGATTATTTAAACAGTTCAGAAGTAAGAGCGTTATTACCTGCAGAACAACGCTACGCAAAATTTGTTTTTGGGAAGCCAGAACAAGATAGTGAGATAGTAGATTTATACGCTTTAATAGGCAATAGAGATAATACACCTCCGTTAAGTGGTGCTGTTATTGTAGATGCTCGTAACCAATTTGACGCAGCAAATAGATCTGAAGTTTCTATGCAGATGAATGCAAAAGGCGCTAAGGTTTGGGAAGAAATGACAGGTAAAGCATATAACCAGCAAAGTCATATAGCTATTGTCTTAGATGATATTGTATATTCTGCACCAGGCGTTACAACAGGGGCTATTGCTGGAGGAAGTTCTTCTATTTCTGGGAATTTTACATTAAATGAAGCTGTCGATTTAGCAAACGTATTACGTGCAGGAAAATTACCAGCATCTGCTGATATTATTCAAAGTGAAGTTGTAGGTCCATCGCTTGGTCAAGAAGCCATTGATAGTGGTACTATGTCTTTTTTAATTGCTTTGGTGTTAGTATTAGTGTGGATGATATTTTATTATGGTAAAGCTGGTGGTTTTGCAGATATTGCCATGTTATTAAATATTTTATTAATCTTTGGTGTTTTATCAGGATTAGGAGCTGTGTTAACATTACCTGGTATTGCAGGTATTGTATTAACTATTGGTATGTCGGTAGATGCCAACGTACTTATATTTGAGCGTATTCGAGAGGAATTAACTAAAGGAAAAGGACAAAAAGAAGCTATTAAAGATGGCTTTAGTAATGCCTTATCTTCTATTTTAGATGCAAACATTACTACTGGTTTAACAGCATTGATTTTATTCATATTTGGTACAGGACCAATTAAAGGGTTTGCAACGACGTTATTAATTGGTATAGGCACATCTTTATTTACAGCTATTTTTATTACTAGATTGTTAATTGATTGGTACGCGAATAAAGATGGTAGATTAGATTTTTCTACGCCTATGACCAAAAACCTTTTCAGAAATATAAGCATCGAATTCTTAAAGAAACGTAAAATAGCTTATATCATTTCTGGTGTTTTTATTTTGGTGAGTTTAGGATCGTTATTTACGAATAAGTTAGATCAGGGTGTCGATTTTGTAGGAGGTAGAACGTATCAAGTGCGTTTTTCTCAAGATGTTAGTGCTTCAGAAATCACAGGTATATTGTCAAACCCAGATGTTTTTGGTAGTGCTGATGCTAAAACCTTTGGTAATGCAAATCAGTTAAAAATCACAACAAAATACAAGGTCGATGAGACTGGTGCTGAGGTTGATGAAGCTATTAGGAAATCATTATTTACTGCCTTACAACCGTATTTAGGCGACATGTCTTATGAAGATTTTTATAGTGATTCTGATACTAAGACAGTTGGTTTGATGAAATCTGATAAAGTAAGCCCAACCATTGCAGATGATATTAAACAAGCATCATTTTGGGCAATTTTTGGATCTTTAATAGTTGTATTCTTGTATATATTAATTCGTTTTAAAAGATGGCAGTTCTCTTTAGGTGCTGTTGCAGCTGTATTCCATGATGTACTAATCGTATTAGGGATCTTCTCTTTAACGTACAAGTTCATGCCATTTAATATGGAAATAGATCAAGCATTTATTGCTGCTATTTTAACGGTTATTGGTTATTCATTAAATGATACCGTGGTTGTGTTTGATAGAATTCGTGAATTCTTTAATGAGCATGGTAATTGGGAGTTTAATCGTGTTGTAAATGTATCACTTAGTAGTACATTGAGTAGAACATTAAATACGTCGTTAACAACTCTTGTTGTGTTATTAGCAATCTTTATTTTTGGTGGAGATTCCATTAGAGGGTTTATGTTTGCTTTAATAGTTGGGGTTATAGTAGGAACTTATTCCTCACTATTTATTGCAACACCAATCATGTATGATTCAGTTAAAAAACTAGACGATAAAAAGTAAGGAGGTTAACTAATTTAAATTAGTTTCTTTTTATAAAGAAAGCCCATCAGCATTTGTTGATGGGCTTTCTTGGTTAAGTGCGTTTGCAAAGTAGATACATGCTCCACAAACGTTGACTGGATTATTAAGGCTAATTTTAAGTGTTCCAGATTAGGCCCTAAGTAGGAGATCGTTCTTTTTATTGATAAATAAGGGGTTTTAATGTATTTGTTGGTAACATCTTCACGATTCTTATTAGTCCAAAAGTAAAAAATACATCATTTTCTAAAATTTTTAATTTGTGCAATGGCTACTATTATTAACAGTAGTTTTTAGCTAGTTAAATGATTCAATTTCCTAAATAAATAAACGTATTAACACTTAATGTTCTTGGTATAATTAACTTTTTATGGGAAGGGGTGAGTATACATTGGTAATTACTGATAAAATTTCCTCAACCACAATTTTAGTTGCTTCACTTGTAATTTGAAGTTCAGCAATTATCTCATTTAAATTTTTATTCATTTTGTTGTTTTGTTTTCAGGTATTACTTAGACATAACGGTTTGAATAATGGGGCGTTTTAATCTCGTTTATTTTTTGTTAGCAAATGTTTATTATTGTGCCCAATCAAGTTCATCATTTAGTAAGTCAATTTGCCCATTTCCTCCTCCCATGTTTGCGTTACCAAAACCTTCTTCAAATTCTATATAATATGGACTGAACCCTGGATTTGCTTGACAGGGATTAGCAGTTCCTCCAAAATGTGTTTTCCCCCAGAATCTTTCTTTTAATTTTAGTTTTTCTCCTTTTTTCGAATGCATATTAATATATGCATTTTCATCTTCTTCATCTGGCCAATCGTCAAGTTTAATACCAATATTAGGATCATTTTCTCTTTCAATTAACTTCACATATCTAGGTGGATCATCTTGAGCAAAACAGTTCCCATAATCTTCATAATCATATTCGGGATGAACTGAATTATCTTCATTGGGTAATTCGATTTGTTTAGAATCAAATTCTTCTTTTGTTAACCAAATCAATACCCACCCTCCATCTATAATATCTTCTAGATAGATCTCCATAGAATGTCTGTTTTTTGAATATTCTAATAAGGAGTCCCAAAATTTTTGAGCATCAGAGTCTTTAACTTCTTTTTTATCATTGATTACAGATTCTACTTCTTTAATTTCTTCTGCCACATGATCGTCTGCTTGAAAAAGAGAAATAGCAATATAATCACTACCTTTAACCCGATATTCTTTTGGCACAAGAAATGTCCAAATATGAGCCATTGGAAGTCCGTTAACTCTGCTTCTTGGCCATTGATTGATTTTTATTCCGACAGGTCTTCCAGCAAACCAACCTTCTCTGTTATCAGAATCGGAAACCTCTATATTAAATGCTTTTGTTAATTCTTTCGTATGTGTCAATTTTTCCATTGTATAAGTTATAAGTAAATGTAAAATATACTAATGATTTGAAATACTAATCACTAAAAAAATAATGGCGTAAAAGCATAAGGAGTTAGCAATAAGAAAATTAAAATAACCGATAAAATGCAATGGCCTCTTGGTATACTAAATCTGTTATTAAATTAGTGTTTTATAATTCTAATTTAGACGAGTTGTGGTTGGTGTTATATTGGTCTCAAATGGAGTTAAAACGATGTACTTTAGCGGATGTTATTTGCAGCTTCTAAAAACTTTTGACACGAATTTCACGAATTCATGCTAATTCGGTTTTGCTACGATTATTATTTTACACTTTGGTATTTCACGAAACAGACTTTTCGGTCTGTCAAAGCGGTTTAGTTTACAGTAATATCAATGGAGAAATGGTATGTTAAGTAGAAGGGATGATGCTTTATTTTCTATACAAAAAATAATTATTAACCAAATCTATATACATACGCTTGGCTTCTTCTTCACTAATTTTTTTAGCTTGAAATAAGGCATTGGTTTTAAAAGCGTTAATTATGGGTTCCCTGCTTCTAGGTCTACCATAATCGTTGGTAGCTTTTTTGTAGTATGCATAAAGCTTTAAAAGGGTATCGGCAGGAAAAGGTTCCGTATGCGCATTTACCCTACTAACAGCTTTTTCAAACTCTATGTTTAACGCTATGTCTAACTTTTTATCGCTCATTAAATTTCTGCAATAACACTTTCTCCACCACGAACTTTTTGGTTAAGTTGTACTTTAATATTTGTATCTAGAGGTAAATATAAATCGACTCTTGAACCGAATTTTATAAAACCAGAATCTTCACCTTGTAGCGCCTTATTATTTAGTTTAGCATAGTTTACAATGCGTTTTGCTAAGGCTCCAGCTATTTGTCTATAAAGCACTTTGCCATAGATTTCATTTTCTACAACCACAGTGGTTCGTTCATTTTCTTCACTCGCTTTAGGATGCCATGCTACTAAATATTTTCCTGGATGGTATTTACTAAAAATAACATGACCGCTAATTGGATAACGAGTTACATGCACGTTTATTGGAGACATAAAAATACTTACTTGTAAACGTTTTTCTTTAAAATATTCTTTTTCATAAACTTCTTCAATAACAACGACCTTCCCATCTACAGGAGAAACTACCTGTTTGTTATTAGGTGTGGTTTTGCGCTTGGGATTTCTGAAAAATTGAAGAATAAGGATTAAAAAGACTAACAAAATAATCAAGATGGCGGTTCTTAGCCATTCAATTTCAATAAAATTGCCAACCAATAAAAAGGATGCAATAATAAATATAAAAGTTATGAATATAATTTTATGACCTTCTTTATGAAACATATTGTAAAATTCTTAAAAATAAATATATAAATGGAGCTGCAAAAATAATACTGTCTAATCGATCTAATAACCCACCATGACCAGGCATAATGACTCCACTATCTTTAACTTTAGCTTGTCTTTTAAATTTAGATTCTATTAAGTCTCCTAAAGTTCCAAATACACTAATAATAATACTTAAAATTAGCCAACTTGTAAAGTTTAAAAGTTCTGTAAAGGTAGCAATAAAATAACTTGCTACACACGAAAAAAACAAACCGCCAAGAAAACCTTCTACTGTTTTTTTAGGCGAAATCTTTTCAAAAAGTTTTTGCTTCCCAAAATTTTTGCCAACTAAATAGGCAAAAGAATCATTTACCCAAACTAAAATAAAAGATCCTAATAATATATTTGCGTTGTAATTTTCATGATAGTTAGCTATCAGGATTAAAAAGACAAAAGCGCTAGATAAGTAAAATGTTGTAAGTATAAATCGTTTAGAAGCAAAGAGTGGAATTGTTTTTTCTGAAAACAAATCTTTTATTAAAAATAGCTCAACAAAGATCGTAAGAACCATAAGTATTTGAGTTGCTTCATCTAATCCCGTATCGGTATTTAAAACCGATTGCCAATATCCAAAAACGCCATAAAGTACGATGAAAATAAAATATGGCATATAGCTTTTAAGCTGAATAAGTTTTTTGAACTCACCTATGCAAATGAGACCGAAAATAAAAAAAACAGCAATTAGTAATTGTTCATAATTCGAAGACAGAATTAATAACAAGACATAGAGTAGCCCAGAAAGTGATCGAATAAGAATTTCTTTCATTCTATAAATCTTCTAAAAGTAGTAAGTATAGATTTTTTGCACTGCTACCGTAGCTAAGGAAATCTTTTTCCGCGCCAGATTTAAAATGTTTTATGGTTGTAATATTAGTTGGGATTTTTTGTCTGTTTTTAGATTTTATACCACGTAAGCCTTCTCCAATATTTTCAACAATTTGACTTGTTGTTGCAAATACAATAAAATTCACAGGTAATTCAGGTAGTTTTTTCTCGAAAATTTGTTTTGAGGTAATAAGCAGCGATCCATCATTAGCTATAAGATTTTCGCAAGTTGTTAAAAAAAAAGTTGATTCACTTATCTTGTTTGTCCCTTTTAAATTAGAGTTTATAAATTTGTTTTTTAAATTCTCATCAAGTAGCAAGGTCTTTTTTTCTTTCCAATTATTTTCTTCAATAATATGCTCTAAATTGAAAAATATCTCGTTTAAATTTTCACAATACAGAAACTTGCCACCATTAGCTTTAAAGTTTATAGTAAACCTTTCGTCTATTGGTAGTTTTATTTCAGGCATATACCTGCCCCGATCCCCAGATTTTAATTCTTCTCCTGAGTGATCAGACTTGGAACCAAAAATTTTTCTAAAAAGACTCATTTAAGTATTTGCTATTAACAGAATTCTTTTTGAAGGTTTATCAAATATAAAAAATCTTAAATTAACCATACGACTAATTTAAGATTTTTACTGAAGCTTGACAAAAATATATGTTTATCTTGCTATTTGTCTAAGTTTTCACGAGTTTCTTTTTCAAAAGGACGCTTTCCAAATATTTTTTCAAGGTTATCTTTGAATATAACTTCTTTTTCAAGAAGCACTTCCGCTAGTTCTGTTAACTTGTCTTTATTCTCTTCAAGTAATTTGATAGCTCGTTGATATTGCTTTTCTATAATATCTGAAATCTCTTTATCGATTAATTCTGCGGTTTGTTCACTATAAGGTTTAGTGAAACCATACTCACTTTGTCCAGAATCATAATAAGTTAAATTTCCAATTTTATCGCTTAGGCCGTATATAGTAACCATAGCTCTGGCTTGTTTAGTCACTTTTTCTAAATCACTAAGTGCCCCAGTAGAAATTTTGTCAAAAATCACTTTTTCGGCAGCACGACCACCAAGAGCGGCGCACATTTCATCTAACATTTGTTCTGGTCGAACAATTAAACGTTCTTCTGGTAAATACCATGCAGCACCTAATGAGCGACCACGTGGTACAATCGTTACTTTTACCAATGGTGCAGCATGTTCTAGCATCCAGCTTACAGTGGCATGACCAGCCTCGTGAAAAGCAACAGCTTTTTTCTCACTTGACGTTATTATTTTATTCTTCTTTTCTAATCCACCAATAATTCTATCTACAGCATCAAGGAAATCTTGTTTATCAACGGCCTTTTTGCCATTTCTAGCAGCAATTAAAGCAGCTTCGTTACAAACATTAGCTATATCTGCTCCAGAGAATCCAGGTGTTTGTTTTGAAAGGAAATCAGTATCTAAATCTTTAGCTTTTTTTAAAGGTCTTAAATGCACTTCAAAAATTTCTTTACGTTCTCGAATATCTGGTAAATCAACAAAAATTTGTCTATCAAAACGTCCAGCACGCATCAATGCTTTATCTAAAATATCGGCTCTATTGGTAGCGGCAATCACAATAACATTTGTGTTTGTACCAAAACCATCCATCTCTGTTAATAACTGATTTAATGTGTTTTCACGTTCATCATTACTTCCAGACATGGCATTTTTTCCTCTGGCACGACCTATAGCATCTATTTCATCTATAAAAATAATAGAAGGTGATTTTTCTTTGGCTTGTTTAAATAAATCCCTAACTCGAGATGCACCAACACCAACAAACATTTCAACAAAATCTGAACCTGATAAAGAGAAGAAAGGTACTTTTGCTTCACCTGCAACAGCTCTGGCTAATAATGTCTTTCCTGTTCCAGGAGGTCCTACAAGCAGAGCCCCTTTTGGAATTTTACCACCAAGGGTTGTATATTTTTCAGGGAATTTAAGGAAGTCTACAATTTCTTGAACTTCTTCTTTTGCTCCTTCTAAACCAGCAACATCTTTAAATGTTGTTTTTACTTCGGTATTTTGATCAAAAAGTTTCGCTTTAGATTTGCCTATATTGAAAATCTGACCACCAGCACCACCGCCAGCACCGCCAGACATACGTCGCATGATAAAGATCCAAACTCCAATGAGTAAGATAAAAGGGAGTATGCCCATTAAAAGATTTCCCCAATCGTTAGTTTCTGTATCAAACGTTACAACTGGTTTATCTGTTAGGTCTTTTGTAGCTTCATTTAAGCTATTCTCAAAATTTTGAAGATCACCAAATTCAAATTTATAGTTTGGTAATTTTGTAGTAGAAGGTATAAGGCTAGTAGGTTTAGACTTTTTATGCACTTCTTTAGCCTCGGCGTCTTTAGTTAAATAAACTCTAGCGACACGGGTATTTTTTACAATATCAACTTTTTCAACATCACCATCTTCTAAAAACTTAAAAAAGTCTGAAGGCGTGGTCATGTTACCATCTTGATAGCTTCCATTGCTAAATAATTGAAAGCCTAAGAAAACAGCTATTAATATACCATAAATCCAGTATGGGCTAAATTTTGGTTTTTTGTCTTTTATGTTTTTTTTATCGTTTGCCATCTGATTTTTTTAGTAACTAGTTTCTATAACTGTTGTTTTTGCATCGCCCCAAAGACTTTCTATATCGTAATATTCCCTTATGTGTTTTTGAAATATATGTACTACAACATTTACATAATCTATTAATACCCATTCAGCATTATCTGCTCCTTCGGTATGCCAAGGATTATCTTTAAGTTCTTTACTTACTTTTTTTTGTATTGAATTAACTATGGCGTTTACTTGTGTATTTGAAGTTCCTTCACAAATTATAAAGTAATCACAAACCGTATTTTCAATCTCTCTTAAATCTAGAATATTTATTTCTTTTCCTTTAACGTCTTCAATGCCATTAATTATTACAGATATTAGCTGGTCTGTGTTTATATTTTCTTTCGCCATTAATTTTATTTAATTTATGCAAAGTTATTATTTTTTTAGTTCTTTATACTTTAAAATAAATATAAGATTTTTCAGTGTCACAATAACTTCAATATGCTTATAATCAAACTTAATGCCATCGATTCCACAAATAGCTACTTACGTAAGCTTAGTACGGTAGAAATAGTAGAAGATTACACGACTGTTATTGCGAAAAAACAGACACATGGGCGTGGACAAATGGGAACAGTTTGGGATTCACAAACATCTAAGAACCTTACGTTTAGTGTATTTAAAGACCTGTCTGATATTTATTTGGAATCCCCTTTTTGTATTAGTATTGTTACCTCTTTGGCTTTGTTAAAGACCCTTCAGTTTTTTTCAATTTCTCGATTAAGTGTAAAATGGCCAAACGACATTTTGTCAGGAGATAAGAAGATTTGTGGTATCTTGATAGAAAATGTCATAAAACAGAATAAGATTAATGCTTCCATTATTGGTATTGGTTTAAATGTAAATCAAACAAAATTTGAAAATTTACCCAAAGCATCGTCGTTAAAAATTATATCTGGAAAAGTTTTTGACTTAGATGAAGTTGTTCATGTAATCCTAAAAAACTTAGAATATTATTTTCTTCTTTTGGAAAAAGGACAGTTTGATGTTTTAAAAAATGACTATGAAGCTTACTTGTTTAGAAAAAATAAACCTTCAACATTTAAAGATGAAGAAGGTCTTGTATTTTCTGGTTTTATAAAAGGAGTTTCCGAGTCTGGAAACCTTCAGGTTCTGTTAGAAGATGATATTATAAAAGAGTTCGATTTAAAAACAATTACGCTTTTATACTAATATAGTGTCTGTTTACTATTAGGTACTAAATAGCATTTGGAATACTAGTAGCAAGTGTTTCAATAAATTTACCAATAGGCCCTTTTATCATCATTGCCATCATAGGATTAAAATCGCCAGTAAATTCTAATTGTACTTCGCTCGAATTCTCATTAACTTCGGTAATATTTCCAATAAGTGAAAAATCCAATTTTCCGCCAGCTGCTCCTAAAATTATTTTATTTGGAGCTATAGCTTCTTTCTTTTTAAGAATAATTTCTGGCATCCCTTTTAAAGCAAATAAGAATTTATCATTATCTAAAACTTCAAACTTACTAATGTTTTCAGGCATTAAAGATTCGAAGTTTTTAACATCAGATAAAAAATCAAATACCTCTTGTGGTGATTTGCTAACGTTTATTTTTGGAGATTCTAAATTCATGATTTTTATTTTAGTAATGGATATATCAATTAGCGTTCCATTTTGCAGGGTCGCTATTCCATTCAGATAAGGTTTGTAATTCTTTTTCGGAAATATAATCGGTGTCTAAAGCCTGTTCTAGTAAACTTTCATAATTGCTTAGAGTTTGAAGATTAATAGCTTCTTTGTTAAAGTTTTCAGTAGCTACCTCAAATCCATAAGTAAAAATAGCGATCATGCCTTTTACATTTATATTCGCCTCTTTTAAAGCTTTTACGGCATTTAAACTGCTCTTTCCTGTGCTAATTAAATCTTCAACAACAACAACATTTTGTCCGCTTTCAATAAAACCTTCTATTTGGTTTTTTCTACCATGTCCTTTGGCATCTGGTCTTACATAAATAAAAGGTAATCCCATATAGTTTGCAACCAACATCCCTATACCAATAGCACCAGTTGCAACACCAGCAATAACATCGGGTTTTCCATATTGCTTTTCAATTTGTTTAGCCATTGTTTCGCAAATATAATTACGAATTAATGGAAACGATAATACAATACGATTGTCACAATAAATAGGTGAACTCCATCCAGATGCCCAAGTAAAGGGTTCTTTTGGGCTAAGTTTTATAGCATTAACTTGTAATAAAACCTCGGCAGTTTTCTTGGCAGTGTCTTTGTTAAAAATCATGTGGACAAAATTACATATAAATTTAGTTTTAACTAACTGTTACTTTGTGAATAAAAAATATTTTTTTCAACAATGGGTAGATTGTTACTAAAAATGATATTTTTACCATGTTGTAATGTTAATTGCAAAGTATGTATAAAATTTTTGTTGGAGATAAACCTATTATTTTAACAACTAAAGTTGAACAAGAAACCGACTTTAAAAACTATTTGCTTGATACTGTAAATATAGGGAAGGTTATAAAAAAACTTAATACGACTTCTTTAAAAGAAGCTAGGCTTATCCATAAGAATGAAAATAAACTTCTGAAGAAATTCTTAAAAAAACTACCTAATGTTATAGCAGGTGGGGGTAAAGTGTATAATGAGGACGATGCTATTTTGTTTATTTACAGAAATGATAAATGGGATTTGCCTAAAGGAAAGGTAGAGGGTAATGAGACCATTGAAAAAACAGCCATTCGCGAAGTGTCTGAAGAAACTGGGGTAGGTGGACTAGAGATTATAAAACCCTTAGAGACCACTTATCATATTTTTAAGCGCAGCGGACGACACAAAATAAAGATTACGTATTGGTTTGAAATGAGAACAAACTTTAAAGGTAATTTGTATGCCCAAGAAGAAGAAGGGATAACTAAAGTTGCATGGTTAAACCAAGATCAAGCTAAAGCTGCTCTTGGGAACTCTTATGCTAATATTAAGTTGTTGGTTTAATATTTTTACAGGCTTCAAAATACATTTAAAACGATATGTTTTAGAGTATTTCACTTTCTAAAAATTTTTGAAACAAATTCACGCGAATCCAATTTTACTATCGTTTATTTGGTATACAGAGCAGACTTTTAGTTTGTTAAAGCGTACCTACAGACTTCCAGTTTGTAATGGTTTAGTTTATTCTATAAACAGGATATTGCATATGGGCTTCTTCATAAAACTCACTTTGCTTGTGTATCCAATCTAATTGTGTGTACCAATTATTATTAAATTCGGTTAGGTCTTTTTTGCGATGTTCAAATGCTTCTTTTAGTTTGGGATTATTATTTAATAATTCTAAGGCTTTGTCTTCCCAAACATAAGGGGAGAATCCTTCTTTTTGCTGTAAAACGGTATCAAAGAAGTTCCAGTTAAAAAAGGAATCTGGTGCTTCTGGCTCTAAAGTTTCCAGTAAATATCTAAGAGCTTCTTGCTTTGTATAAACAATATAAGTGCCTTTTGTAAAGTTGATTTCTTTTTCAGTTTTAATAAGTTTGGTGTTATAATGTTGATAATGGCCTTCATAAGGTGCTTTTCGAGTATCATAACTACTAATTTTATACGATTCTACTTTTATTATTGAATCTTTTTTTAGTTGAGATAGTTCAACTTGATTCAGTTTTAAAAGATCGATCACATGATGCCAGCTTTGAGGAATGATATATGCCTTAGGAATTTTAACTTCGATACTAGGTTTAAAATAGTTTTGATAACGAACTGCTTTGGTAAACGGTTTGTTTCTGTCGTATTTTAAACGTTTGGCTCCAGAGATGTTACTTGTAATTAAATCGCCTTCAAAACCTTTGAAATTTAAAATAGTGGCTTTTGTTGTATCGATTTCCCAACTAATTTTATAGGTTTTACTCTCCTGTAATTCTGTAAAAGTACTTTTTCGTAATTCAGAAATTTTAGAACCTGTTTCTTCTGTGACTTCAATCATGCTTTTCATAAGTTCATAAGTCCCTTCAACACGTTGTTTGTATGGTTTTAACATGTGAGTTTCTACCATCATACCAAGTGTATTAAATAAGGTTGTGTATCCAGTTGAGTACCTGGGAGAATCCATAAATTGCGAGAAACCTTTTTCAGGAACTTCATTAAAAACGTTTACGTAAGGGGTGATGTCCCAATTTTTTGAGGCTAGTTTTTGTTCTAGTTTTGGCATCATATCGTTATGAAGATAGTTGCCTAAATTTCCACCTAATTTATTGTGTTGCGTGAATAAATGGGTGAGTGTATATTGGTAATCTGCACCGTTGCTTACGTGATTATCTATAAAAACATCTGGTTTTACTAAATGAAAAATTTGAGCAAAGGTTCTAGCGTTTTTAGTATCACATTTAATAAAGTCGCGATTTAAATCGTAGTTTCTTGCATTCCCTCTAAAACCATAGTCTTTTGGTCCGTTTTGGTTTGTACGTGTGCTGGAATTTCTGTTTAAACTACCACCAACATTATAAATAGGAATGGTTACTAATATGGTTTCTTTTGGAGCCTTAATTTTACCTTGAACTATATCTCTAAAAAGCATCATAGTAGCATCAATTCCATCACTTTCTCCTGGGTGGATGCCATTATTTATTAGTAAGATTCTTTTATCGTTTTTTCGAATTTCAGAAAAATCGAATATTCTATTTGGGTTAAGCGTTACTATATGCAAAGGTTCGCCAGAATCTGTTTCTCCAATAGCTTGTATAGAGATTTCTGAATAAATTTCGGCTAATGCTGTATAAAATTGGATGGTTTGTTGATAGGTTGCTGTCTCTAATCCTTTCGAGTTTTCGAAATGTGTTTCAAAATTATAGTCTGGTTTTTTATTTGAATTAGTACAAGAAACGCATAAAATCAAGGAGATAAGAACTAACCTCATAGGTTCAATAAATTTGGAGTTATTAAGTAAAGGTGTTTTAAAACGATTAAAATTAAAAAAAAATAATTAACTTGTAAGTAATATCATTTATAATTACAAGGGGTAGTGTTTTTTGAAGTTATTTGTAAATTTATTGATCTCTCAAAAAAAAGACTTATATGAAAAGTTTTAAACTGTCATTTGGTACTATTCTTATAATAAGAAATGATTTAGCTGAAATGATCGCAAATGATGGTGTTGAAATGGATGAAGTGATGGTTGCTGAGCTTCATGATTTTTTGTTAAGTAATTTAGATGCTCCAATCTTACTATTAATAAACAATAAACATTCCTATAGTTATACTTTTCAGGCTCAAATAAAGATTACTCATTTAAAAGAAATTAAAGCTATAGCTGTTATTATTGGTACTAGAGGAGCATTAATGTCTACCGAAACATTGATAAATATTAATGGAAATAATAATATTAAAATGTTTCGAGTAAAGGAAAATGCTTTAATGTGGTTACGAGGTTTAAGTGTTTGATTTTTAGTGTTTTTATCAGTGGTTTTCATGTGGTTACTTATCAAAATAAAGATTACTTGTTGCTTCTCAAGATTTTAAATGTAAATTTGCATCTTCAAAAAAATGAGTCATGACAGAATTTATTAGAAAGCGTACAGCGAATGCCAAAAACGATATTTTAAGTGGAATAACGGTAGCGTTAGCGTTAGTGCCTGAAGCTGTTGCTTTTGCTTTTGTTGCAGGTGTAGATCCTTTAGTAGGGTTATACGCTGCTTTTATGATTGGTTTAATTACGGCTATTTTTGGAGGTCGCCCAGGCATGATTAGTGGTGCTACTGGTGCTTTAGCTGTTGTAATGGTGAGCTTAGTTGCAGAAGGAAATGCTTTTGGAGCAGAAGGAGAAGATCTTGGTCTTTATTATTTATTCGCTACGGTTATTTTAATGGGAATGATACAAATGCTTGCTGGTATTTTAAAGCTTGGAAAATTTGTAAGATTGATTCCACACCCTGTTATGATGGGGTTTGTAAATGGATTGGCTATTGTGATTTTTATTTCCCAATTAGGAATGTTCAAGGATGTTAATGGCGATTGGTTTAGCGGATCTCAAATGTGGACTATGTTAGGGCTTGTAGCATTGACTATGGGGATTATGTTTGGCTTACCAAAATTAACTAAAAAATTACCAGAAGCTTTAATTGCTATTTTAGTGGTTTCTGCTATTGCTATTTTTGGTGATTTTGATGTGGCAACGGTTAAGTCTTTTATTATAGACGGAAGTGGTGGGGAGTCCCAAGGTTTAAAAGGAGACCTGCCAAAATTTCAAACAGATATATTTAGTAAAGTACCATTTAATTGGCAAACTTTAAGATTTATTGGTCCTTACGCTTTAATACTAGCGGCGATTGGTTTAATTGAGTCTTTAATGACATTAAACCTTGTTGATGAATTAACAGATACTAGAGGGAATACTAATAAGGAATGCATGGCACAAGGTGGTGCTAATATTGTTACTGGATTGTTTGGAGGTATGGGAGGTTGTGCTATGATCGGGCAATCGCTTATTAATATAAAAGGAGGCGGACGTGGTAGATTATCTGGGGTTGTTGCAGCACTAACGTTATTGATTTTTATTTTATTCGCATCTGGGCTTATTGAGCAAGTACCAATTGCTGCTTTGGTAGGTGTTATGTTTATGGTTGTTATAGGAACATTTGCCTGGAGTAGCTTTAGAATTTTAAATAAAATTCCAGTTACAGATGTTATCGTTTTAATAGCAGTATCTGCATTAACGGTTATTTTTGACTTAGCTATTGCTGTAATTGCGGGTGTTATTATAAGTGCTTTAGTATTCTCTTGGGAAAATGCAAAACGTATTAGGGCTAGAAAGCGTATGCGCGAAGATGGCACCAAAGTATACGAAATTTGGGGACCTTTGTTTTTTGGATCTATAATAGCTTTTAATGAAAAGTTTGATATAAAAAATGATCCAGAACATGTAGAGGTCGATTTTGTTGAATCACGTATTAGCGATCATTCTGCTTTAGAAGCTATTTTTAATTTAGTTAATAAATACGAAGCTGAAGGAAAGACTATAAAACTGAAACATTTAAGTGAAGATTGTAAGATTTTATTATACAAATCGAATCCGAAGTTTAGAGAAGTTATTGTAGAGGCTATTGATGATCCTCGTTACCATTTAGCCGAAAACCCTGAGGCGTTTACCAAAGCGCTTTCAGAATATAAGCTTTGATCTTGTTTGAAGTTTGAAGTTGGAAGTTTGAAGTTGAAAAGGGTTTATTTTTCATCATTACAATTAATCATCTTAAGAGCATTTAAAGCCGCAATGGATACATTATGGATTTTGTTGTCGTTAAAATGGCTTGAAAAGTATGGGGATTGAAGGCGTATATGCTGTTAGATGTAATTGTTTACTTATTAGTATAGAATACCTGCAATTTGCTACTATTTACAGTTTTTTGTTTTACTGGTTTCTATATTTAATTAAAAATAATGTCTTTAGGTCTGATTGAATTTTGTCCTTTAGTTTGTTTTGTCGTCTTAAACCCTCATTCTACATCAAAATTTCTTTAAATAGCGATGCTATTCACATTTGTTTTGCCTTGATTGAGAACGTAATCCCCTAAACTAATTCCAAAAAAAACTTAAATAGTTTCTTAGTGTATTTCGCTTTCAACTTCTAAAAAAAATGATACGAATTTCACGAATTCACAGAAATTCAGTTTTATCATGTTTATTGTTTTACGAAGCTGGCTTTCTGTCTGCCAAAGAGAACCTATGGACTCCTAGTCTATAATGGACTATTTTGAAGCTAAGTTTCTTGATTGTCCACTTAAGAATTTCCAACCATCTTTGCGTTTAATTAATGTTCCAGATTCAATCAGTTTAAACGTTAAAGGATTATTACTAGTGTCTACCTGTACACATTTTACAACACCCGAATAGTTGGCTATTTTGTTTGTTATGGGAAATATTTTAATGCTTTCCCAAGAAAACTCAATAAAGTTAAGGACTTTAGAATTTGTTGTTAGGATACTTTTTATGGTATCGTAATCTAATGTTTTCTCGTAACCTGGCGGTACCCAAAAAAAGTCTGATGAGTCATCTAAATACTTGAACTCACTTATTATACCTTTTGTTGTAATATCGCTATGATAATTGTCAAACATTTGTTGAATCTCGAGTGAGATAGCTTCTTTACGTTCACTGCTCAAGGCTTTTTGACCGTAACTATTAAAAGTAATTGTAAAAAGTAAAAATGTTTTGGTTAGTAGTTTCATTTATGTCTTACGCTTTTAGGTACTAATTTTGTGTAATCTCCATTGTTTCTTATTACATCTCTCACAATAGAAGATGCTATGTATGATGTTTTCGCAGATGTTAATAGAAAAACAGTTTCTATAGGAGCTAAATCGCGGTTAGTGTGGGCAATAGCTTTTTCAAATTCAAAATCTGCTGGATTACGGAGACCTCGTAAGATAAATTCTACATCAATCTCTTTACAAAAATCTACGGTTAATCCTTTATAAATAACTACTTTTATCCTTGGTTCATCTGTAAAAGCCTCTTCAATAAACTGTTTACGTTCTTCTAATGAGAACATATATTTTTTATCGGCATTTACACCTATAGCCACAATTACTTCATCAAAAAGAGTAACACCACGTTTTATAATGTCATAATGCCCCAATGTGAGAGGGTCAAAAGACCCTGGGAATATGGCTCGTCTCATGTTTTAAAGTTACAAGTTTAATTTAATTTGTATAAATTTATTCTTTTTAAGTTTACCAGATAATAAATAACAGTTTTTTTTTAGTTAAGTTGTTTGTTTTAAGGCTTCTTTAATAGCATTATCAAATAAATCTTCTAATGAAATATCTGCAGCAGCTGCTTGTTGTGGCAAAATACTTTCCTTAGTTAATCCAGGTACTGTATTCATTTCTAATAAATAAGGTTCGCCTTCTTTAAAAATAAATTCGGTACGTGAGAAGCCTTTCATTTTTAAAACTTCATATACCTTTTTTGCAAGAATATTTACTTTGTCTTCTTGTTCTTTACTTAATCGAGCAGGCGTTATTTCCTGAGATTTCCCTAAATATTTAGCTTCGTAATCAAAAAAATCATTTTCGCTAATAATTTCGGTGATTGGTAATACTTTGGTCTCGCCTTTATAAGTAATAACTCCAACAGAAACTTCGGTGCCATCTAAAAATGCCTCAATAATAATTTCATCATCTTCTTTAAAAGCAACATCAATAGCATTTTGCAAGTCTTCTTTTTTGTACACTTTAGTTATTCCAAAACTACTTCCTGCTCTATTGGCTTTAACAAAACAAGGTAAGCCAACTTTATTAATGATGTCTGTTTCATTAATGGCATCACCCAGATTTAAATAAAAAGATTCAGCTGCTTTAATGCCATAAGGTTTTAAAACACTTAAACAGTTACGTTTGTTATCTGTTAAAGCAGCTTGATACATGCCACAACTTGTATGTGGGATGTTAAGTAATTCAAAATAACCTTGCATAAGTCCATCTTCGCCAGGAGAACCATGAATAGCATTAAATACACAATCGAAAGTAATAACACGATTAGCCACCCGAACAGAAAAATCACTTTTATTAACTGGGAATTCAGCATTATTAGCATCTACATAAACCCATTTGTCTTTAAATATGTGAATGCGGTATCCGTTATATTTTGAAGTGTCTAATGTTTCATAAACAACATTTCCGCTTTTTAAAGAGATTTCGTATTCACTCGAAAAACCTCCCATAATTATGGCTATATTTTTTTTTGTATGCATATTTCTTTATATCCGTGAAGACAGAAATTTTTTTAATAATAATTTGTGTTAGTCTAAAAACCAATAATAAAACGTACTTATTATATATTGATGCCATTTTAAGTACAAAATAAGGCTCGTTTTCTTATTTTTAAAAGGACATTTGTCACTTAAATTGGTATAGGCTAAAATATCATATATATTGCAAAAGAAAAAACAGTTCTGTTTTTATATATTTGCCTTATTGAAAAATCTATAAATCTATAAATGAACCTATTTAAGTTTCTTACCAGCAAAACATTTTTAAAACAAGTTTTATTAGCACTAGTGGCTATATTTATTTTGTGCTTTTTTATGCTTAAATGGTTGAAGGTTTCTACAAATCATGGTGATTTTGAAACTGTTCCCAATTTAACAGGTAAATCTATAAGTGTTGCAGATATTGAATTGAAAGAGAATAATTTGGTTATGCAAATTCAAGATTCAGCGAATTTTGATCCAAATTACCCTAAGTTTTCTGTTATAGAACAAGATCCACCAGCAGGAACAAAAGTTAAGGAGCATAGAAAAATATATTTAACGCTTAACCCATCGGGGTATATAAAAATTCAAGTCCCAAATTTAAAAGAACGTACCTTTAGGGAAGCAAAGCCCATGTTAGAGGCTTTAGGGTTTCAAGTAGGTAAAATAACTTACGAAAATAATATTGGTAAGGATCTTGTGCTTAAGATGCGTTATAAAGGGAAAACTATTAAAAAAGGAGATAAGCTGGCCAAAACCTCAAAAATAGATTTAGTTTTAGGTAATGGTAAAAGACCTTAAAATTAGATAGTTATTACTTAATTAATATCTGATTTTACAACAAATGGACGATTATACACCACAATTACCCGAAGAGGATAGCCTTTATGAGCATTACGCTTTTACTGTTGATAAGGGGCAAACACCTTTGCGTATAGATAAATATTTAATGAATTTTGTTGAAAATGCTACCAGAAACAAAATTCAAGCAGCAGCAAAAAATGGCAGTATTTTTGTTAATGATGACGCTGTAAAATCCAGTTATAAAGTAAAACCTTTAGATAGTATTCGCGTGCTATTTACCCATCCGCCACATGAGAATTTATTAGTAGGAGAAGATATTCCTATCGATGTGATTTATGAGGATGATGAACTGTTGGTGGTAAACAAACCTGCAGGTATGGTGGTGCATCCAGGTCATGGTAATTATTCGGGAACACTTATAAATGCTTTAATACATCGGTTTGATAATTTACCAAATAACTCTAGTGATCGCCCAGGATTGGTACACAGAATAGATAAAGATACCAGCGGACTTTTAGTGGTTGCTAAAACTGAAAAAGCCATGGCACATTTGTCGTTACAATTTGCTAAAAAAACCAGTGAGCGTGAGTATGTTGCTATTGTTTGGGGACATATAGAGGAAGAGGAAGGTACGATTGAAGGGAATATTGGTCGCCATCCCAAAAACCGATTACAAAACACGGTGTTTTTTGATGATGAAGCCGATAAAGGAAAACCAGCCGTAACACATTATAAGGTTTTAGAACGTTTGGGCTATGTTACTTTGGTGTCTTGTAAACTTGAAACAGGGCGTACGCATCAAATACGTGTGCATATGAAGCACATTGGGCATACGCTTTTTAATGATGAACGTTATGGTGGCGAAAAGATTTTAAAAGGAACTACCTTTACTAAATATAAACAGTTTGTAGATAATTGTTTTAAAGTATTACCACGGCAAGCATTACATGCCAAAACATTGGGGTTTAAACACCCTAAAACGGAAGAGTTTATGCGATTTGATACGCCAATTCCAGACGATATGCAACAGTGTATTGATAAATGGAAAACTTATTCTAAGCATCAAATGGAGTAGCCTTTTATAAGTACACTTAAACCTTATAATCTTAGGTTTCTATATTCCTTGGCCATTGATATAATTGTGCTGAATGTGGAGCTTCAAACGATTCAATAAATTTTTGCATGAAGATCCGTAAATCAATAAGAGCAGCATTACGAGGTTCTTTTGGATCATTTCCCCAAATTAATTCTGTTTCATTACCTGAAATAGGGAGATAAGGAATATATGGTGAAGAGAATACAAAAGTGAATAAGAAAGTTATCATTTCTCCAATAGTCCCTGTTTTTGGTAAATAGGTTAGTAAGTCTGTAGTAGACAACTCATCTGTAGGTAAAGGAATTTGAGTTCGTTGCAAACAAGGTGGCAAATTCGGTACAAAAGAAAGTACAGGATTGGCAGTAGTGTTTAAACGAGAAGCACCATGAGCTGTGAGTCTAAAAAGTAAACTATTTAATATGGTAATTAAATTTTCACGACTATCTGGGGTTGGTATTCCTGCTACATTTCCATCTTCAGGGTTTGAGGATGAAGCAATCCAAGCTTGCAGTTGTTTGTCTTCAACTACATCTGCATCGGTTGCCCAGGTTTGTTGCACAAAAACGGTAACATATTTCCCAACTGCATTAAAAACGGAGAGTAATTCACCTGCAATAGGAAATTGATCCCAATCTGTTTTATCTGAAAAATCACTCATTTTAATTCCGTTATTTTTAAGCGTAGTGCCAGGGTCATCTTGTAAAAAAGTTCGTCCTTTAGCAAAATCATCCGTCATTTTTAAAAACTGTTCGGCACTGCTTACAGAAGTAGGCGGCGCTATATTTTTCCAAAGTAATAACAGTGTATCATTAAAAGGAATGATAAATTCGCTATGTGGAGCCATAAATACTCGAAGGGGATGCGTTTCTTCTACATTATTGTTTAATGTCATTAATAGAGCTGCAGATACTATATGCCAATGATATACGTGTCCCATCCAAATTCCATATAAAGTAATAGATGTTTTGGCTGCGATTAATGCATACAACCAACTTCCATTTGTACAAACTCCAAAAGAATAGATTGTTGTATCATTTTCATTTGGATGCACTAATAATACAGCAATAGGTTGCAAAGATTTATCAGTATTTTGGGCTAATAAAGTTAAAGTCGCAGGAGTGTATCTAGGGCTACCTTTTACTTCACTAACAGGTAAAGAGGAATACATACGTAAATCGATGGCGTATAATAATCCATCTTGCTGTAGCTTTTCGATATCTGATGTCCATGCACTTCCAAAAGCCTTTTTGTAATCGCTTACCAGGGTAGCGCCTTCTACTTTTTTTAGAATTAGTAAGTTATAGGCAAAACCATGTTTTGCAATCGTTGGCCAAAAAGCTTTATTCGCAATATCTACATCCGTCATCGTTCCAATCATTTCTGGAAGGAATTTCTGAGCGTTATCATATACTCCATTAAAGGTTGTCCAAGACATTGTAAATTGTTCAGGATGTGTAAGAGAAAGTAAGGTAATAGGATCTTCGTTATTACTTGCTTTAAGGTGTTTGTTAGTACTTAATCTGCTTTTTAATTTAGAGGAAGTTAATTCTACTGAAACAACCGATTTTTCTAGATCGCTTTTAAGTGATTGGCGTGCATCTTCGGCAGCAACTTCAACGTTTTTACCTCTACCATATAGATACGAATATCCATTTTCGTCGTTTTCATCAATTTGATAAAAATTATTCAGTCCCCATTTAGCTTGTGTGGTAGCATTCGCCCTTAAACCTAATCTTAAGAGCGTTTTAGGAATTTCTTTAAGTTGAAATGGTACCGCAGGAATATTTACAAACCCCAGAAGGCGCAAAGGAAGCTTAGGAATGTGTGAACCATAATCTTTCCGACGTTTCAGAAAATAAAAGATTGCAATTATTAGAAGCGCTAGACCAACTAATAGTAAGATAATTTTTAAATTCATAGGTTTTATTTAACGATTAAAGAATCTCTTTATATTGTTGTTTCTATTTATGATAAAAGAGGGAAATAATTATTGTTAACTTATATATGTGATTGTTTTTTAATGAATTAAATTTGTTTCTAAACGAAGTTAGTTAATTTTTCTTACAAAATAAAAAAGAGTGCCCAGAAGTTTAGATTCTTTCTCGTTGAAACAGGTTTAAGATAAATAGGTAAGTTTTTATCTTTTAACATTAGTCCTTGAAGCAAACCCATAAAAACATCTTATTTGTATATAAATTTTATCATTTTAAATCATAAAAATGATAAGATCTCCTAGCTTATATTTGACCTATGAAGATTAAAGAGATAATCCTTTTTACAACAAACATTCAAAAACAAAAGCAGTTTTATCAAAACGTTTTAGAATTTGAATTGGTTTTAGATTCCGAGGAAAAAATCTCATTTAAAACAGGAACAAGTCTATTGTCTTTTCAGTATGATAAAAAAGCGGTTAATGCGTCTCATTTTGCACTTAATATCCCATCAAATCAAGAAGAAGATGCTTTGCTGTGGTTGCAAAAACGCGTGAAAATATTACCTGATGGTGACGATCTTATCTCTGATTTTACAAGTTGGAATGCTAAAGCCATTTATTTTTATGATGCCGATAAAAATATTGTAGAATTTATAGCAAGAAAGAATTTGAATATTAACAGTAGGGCTTCTTTTTCTTCGAAAGGTATTTTATCCATAAGTGAAATGGCGATAGCTACCACTAATATTGAAATGGTTTATAATTCAATAAACAACATGAAAAGTATTCCTGTTTTTGATGGTGATTTTACACGTTTTTGTGCTTTGGGAAATGATGAAGGACTATTTATTTTAATAAATAAAACTATAAAAAAATGGCATCCAACCCAAGAGGAGGCTTTTACTTCAAATTTTATTATTAAAGGTGATTATAACTTTAGTTTTGAGAATGGAGAAATAAAAGAATTATTGTAATTTAGTTATCTAAAAAAAAGTTTTAATGAAATTAGTCCTATCACCGGCAAAATCCCTTAATTTTGAAAGTCCATTGCCAACAACTGTAAATACCGAAGCACAGTTTTTACCCCAATCGAAACGTTTAAATAAATTGCTTAAAAGTAAATCTGCTAAAAGTTTATCGAAACTTATGAGCATTTCTGATGCTTTGGGGCAGTTAAATCATCAACGTAATCAAGATTGGCAATTGCCTTTTACTCCAGATAACGCCCGACCAGCAATTTATGCGTTTAGTGGTGATGTGTATAGGGGTTTGGATGCTTACAATATTCCAGAGGAAAAAATTGATACTTTACAAAATACGGTTCGTATTATTTCTGGTTTATATGGGCTATTAAAACCAACCGATTTAATACAGCCATACCGTTTGGAAATGGGAACGAAATTTCCTGTAGGGAAAAATAAGAACCTTTATGAGTTTTGGAAAAAAACAATAACCAATGCTTTAAATGAAGAATTAGAAGATGGTGAATTGTTTTTAAATCTTGCCAGTAACGAGTATTTTAAAGCGATAGATACTAAAGCACTAAAAGTCCCTGTGATTACGGCGCATTTTAAAGATTTTAAAAATGGTCAATATAAAATGATTATGACATTTGCTAAACAGGCTCGTGGTTTTATGACTCGTTATATTATTGATACCAATGCAGAAACTATTGACGCCATTAAAGGTTTTAATTACGAAGGGTATAATTTTAGTGAACCCATGTCTACAGAAACCGAATTAGTTTTTATCAGATAATTTTAAAGTTATCCTGTGGAGCATGAAAGTGCGACGTAAGAACCTGTTTCATTATTGTTTAAATAACGTATCAATTATAAATGTATTTTTACTTAATTATCGCACTGCAAGTATTTTGCTTATATCATCTTTATAAAAATAAAAACTCTTATTATTGGGCATTTTTAATATTCTTTATTCCTCTTTTAGGCTGTCTTATTTATTTAATTACTCAGGTTTATAATAAGCGTGATGCTGAGAAAATTACAAACGAGATCACAAACATCATAAATCCAACTAAAAAGATAAAAGATCTAGAAAAGCAACTTCAATTTTCAGAATCGTATCAAAATAGGGTGAATTTAGCGGATGCGTATTTAGAAATAAAAGATTATAACAATGCCATTCCTCATTATTTAGAAGCTTTAGGCGATAGTTCGCAAAGTGACTTTTATGTTACTAAACAATTAATAGAAGCATATTTTAATATTGAAGACTGTGAAAGCGTTATTATGTATGTTGAAAGAATAAAAGAGTATTCAGAATTTAAAAAATCAAGAACACAATTTTTATACGGATTAGCATTGGAAAGAGTTGGTAAGTTAGAAGAAGCCGAAGACAATTTAAAACAAATAGATATTCGCTATTCTTTTTACGATGAGCGTTTAATATATGCCAAGTTTTTATTAAGCCGTGATAAAAAAGACGAAGCTAAAGAAGTGTTGGAGGATGTATTTACAGAATCTCAGCACATGACGAAACCGAATAAAAGGATTTATAGAGTAACTATATTGGAAGTAGAAAAACTTTTGGCTGGGTTTTAATGTTTTTGCATGTATCATATTCTTTCATTGCTAACATTTAAATAAGCGGACAAATGTATTTGCGATAAACTCTCCAACAGAAGTTTCATCTATGGAAAATTAACCTAATGGAATTAAAATTGAAAAGATTCCTACCTTCGTGGGAATGAATATGTTTAAACACACACATCCATACAAACCATTCATACAAAACGACACTAAAAAGTTAATAGTCGGGACGTTACCACCACCGCGGTTTACAACGGGAGAACTTTTAGAAAAGGACGTTGATTTTTGTTACGGGAGTTATTACAACTCATTATGGTTATTTATTGATAAAATTCACAATTTAAATTTACGTTACGACAATTCGCAAGAAGCCATAGAACAACGTAAGCAGTTTTTAATTAAAAACAAGATTGGTGTTTGTGATATAGTTGAAAGTGCAGAACGTGAAAAAGTGGACGCCTCCGATTTAGGTATGCAAAACATAAAGCTTCGAGATGTTATTGGCTATTTAAAACAGTATCCAACTATAGATACCTTATTGTTTACTGGTGGAAATAGTAAAAACGGACCAGAATACTTTTTTAGAAAACATATAAGAGATTATAATATAAAACTAGAATTGGTTTCAAACGAAGTTCCTCGGATTCATCAGTTTGTGATCCCGAACGAAACACCAGAATCTATTGAACCGAAACGAACTATCAAGACAGTATCTTTAACTTCAGGATCTGGTGCTGCTAATATTTCAATAAGCAGAATCCCTTTATACAAACAATTAAAAGCTAAAAACCCTAAATTCAATACGTTTGATTTTAGGGTGATGCAGTATCGTGAGTTTTTCTAAAGGGGCTTAGTTTTAACTTGAAATAGCGTTAGTTCTGTTTGAAATCCAACATATCATCAATAGTATTAGCTGTTACCGAATGATAATTTGACCTTGCTTTACTATAAATGGCTAATGCGGCATCCGTTTTTTCATTCCTTTTAAAAGCTTTGTAAATGGTAGAAACATACCAACGTCTGCCAACTGTCATTAAGAAATCTTCAATTTTAGCATCAATATTATTCCCGTGATAATCATGATTAATAGCTTGCTCATACCAAACCATAGCAATGTATGAATTGTTTGAATTGGTTAAATTGAAAGCATTATCAATCATCGTTAAATGCTCGGTTTTAATATCATTAGGGAAGTTTCTAACAAAGTGTACCCATTCTTGAGTGGTCCAATCTTTAGTAAGTGTTTTATCAACGGTATTCGTTATAACAAACTGTTGAATTGTTTTTTCTACGGTTTCGAATTTATCAGAAGAAATTATAGACTGATTATCTGGGATCCCTGCTGTATAAATCCATTCGTTTGTATTGAATGTTATGCTGTATTTTTCTAATAAGTTTTCATTTAAAAAAGTAACGAATTTTTCGGTATTGATTGTTGAAAAGGCATGCTTTTGAAAATAGCTTTTTAAGAAGGTATCGAACTTTTCACGACCAACAGTTTCTTCTAAAGTTCTTAAAAAGAGATAGCCTTTATCATAGGCAATACTATTCATCCCATCATCGGGGTTACGGCCTTTTAAATTTAGTTTTAGTTTTGTATTTTCTGGAGCATCTTTAAAGCCTTCCATTTCTTCTTCTAAATCTTGTCTTCCAATACGTGCTAGCATATTGGCTCTGTCTTTACCGTAAAGGGCTTCCATAATACGCATTTCAAAGTATACTGTAAATCCTTCGTTGAGCCAAAAATCATCCCAGGTAGCATTGGTTACCAAATTCCCAGACCAGGAGTGTGCTAATTCGTGAGCAATAAGCGATGTTAAACTTTTATCGCCTGCAATTACAGTAGGTGTCGCAAAGGTTAACCGCGGATTTTCCATGCCACCAAAAGGGAAACTTGGAGGTAAAACAATCACGTCGAATTGTTCCCAGGCATAGGTTCCGTATAAAGTTTCGGCAGAAGCCACCATGTTTTCCATATCTGAAAACTCATAATGCGCTTTTTCTACCATAGATTTTTCGGCATAAATCCCTGTTCGATTACTAATGGCTTTATATTCAATATCTCCAACAGCAAGCGCAATGAGATAAGGAGAAATAGGTTGTGCCATTTTAAAGGTATAATGACCATCTGGTGTTTTTGTTTTTGGATTTTCGGCACTCATTACTGCCATTAATTGAGATGGTACTTTTACTTTGGCGTTGTAAGTAATTCTAATTTGCGGACTGTCTTGAATAGGAATCCAGGTTCGTGTTAGAATAGCTTGTCCTTGAGTGAATAAAAAAGGCTGATTTTTATCTGCTGTTTGCTGAGGTTTTAACCATTGTAAAGCTTCTGTTTTATGAGTGGTTTTATAAAAAACAGTGATACGTTTGGTATTCTGTTTGATATCGATTTTTAAAGGATTCCCTAACTGCTCATTAAAATCCCCTAAAGTAAATGTCGTGTCTTTACCATCTGCTTGTACTTTATCAATAGTTAAAAATTTGGCGTCGAGAATAATTTGTGATGCCTCATTATTTTTAATTAAATAGGACGCTTTACCATGTATAATTTCATTATCAAAATCTACATTAATATCTAAATCCAGATGTGTAATAGCAGCATCGTTTGGTTGGGAAAAAGAATGAGGTTCTTCAATATAACTAGGCATAGTTGTATTTTGTTTTTTGGAACAACTTGATATTGAGATAATTAAATATCCTAGCAGTAATGCGATTTTTTTCATATTAAATTTTAGTGTTTTAAGCTTAGAACGAAGTTAGTCGTTTTTCCTTTAAAATCAATAATTAAAAGTTCGTGTAGAAAATTAGCTGTACATTTGCGCCTTAATTAAGGAGGTGGTGTTTAGTTTATAAATTGTCATCTCGCATACCCAGTAAAGGGATTCAAACAACTTATATGTCATTTAACTCATTAGGCCTATCTCAAGCCTTACTAAAAGCGATTAGTAAAAAAGGATACACTACACCATCACCAATACAACAAAAAGCAATTCCACCCATTTTAGAAGGAAAAGATGTTTTAGCATCTGCCCAAACGGGAACTGGAAAAACGGCTGGTTTTACATTACCACTTTTGCATTTTCTTTCTGAAAATCCGAAAGAAAAATACAGACCGATACGCGCTTTAATTTTAACTCCAACAAGGGAATTAGCAGCGCAAGTGTACGCTAATGTTAAAGAGTACAGTGAGTTTTTAAACTTACGAAGTGCTGTGATTTTTGGCGGTGTAAACCAAAAACCACAGGCGGCTACTATACGTCAGGGCATTGATATTTTAGTGGCTACTCCAGGACGCTTATTAGATTTAGAAAACCAAGGTTTGTTATCTTTAAAAAGAATTGAAATTTTTGTTTTAGATGAAGCGGATCGTATGTTAGACATGGGGTTTTTACGTGATATTGAACGTGTTATAAAAAAAATGCCAGAGAGAAGACAAAATTTAATGTTTTCGGCAACGTTTTCAAAAGATATAAAGAAGTTGGCACATGGTATTTTACACCATCCTGTGCAAGTGGAAGCAACACCAGAGAACACCACTGTTGATGCTATTAGCCAGAAGGTTTATCGTGTTGCCAAAGGGTTAAAAACAAGCTTGATTATTAAATTAATTTCTGATGGTAATTGGAAACAGGTGCTTGTTTTTACCCGTACTAAACATGGCGCAAATAAGCTTTGTAAAAAGATGATAAGCGCCAATATTAGTGCAGCCGCTATACACGGAAATAAAAGTCAAGGAGCCAGAACAAAAGCATTAGCAGGTTTTAAAAATGGAAGTATTCGTGTTTTAGTAGCAACCGATATTGCGGCACGAGGATTGGACATTCCGTTGTTACCACATGTTATAAATTTTGAGTTGCCTAATATTTCTGAGGATTATGTGCACAGAATAGGTCGAACAGGTAGAGCAGGAGCTAAGGGGGAAGCCTTGTCGTTAGTTAGTGCTGATGAAACGACATATTTACGAGGTATTGAAAAACTGATTGATATGAAGCTTCCTGTAGAAATTATTGAAGGATTTGAGCCCGATCCTAATGCTTCTACAGTTCCAGAAAAAAAGCAGCAACGTGGTGGTGGAAACAGGTCTAGAGGTCATTCTGGTTCTGGAAAATCAAAATCTGGTGGACAAAAAAGTAATCATTCCAGACGCCCAAAAAGAAGTAGAGACAGACGTAATAATGATAGAAGAAATTAGATAGCATGCAGAAAATTCTAAAAGATAAAATTATTGAAGTTTGCGATAAAAAAATAAAGGAGAAAGGCACTAATGTTGGTTTGTCTTTTTATGCTTTTTTTGCCAATAAAAATGATAATCCAGAGTTGCTTATGGAAGCAGCCACTTGGTGGATTATGGAACATAAGCTGGATCATTTTGAAAAAGCTGTAAAAATTAAGAGTTTAGTGAATAATTTAAAATAAAGGTCTCAACTGCGCTCGACCTGACACTGAGAATGAAACAACCCAATAATCCATTACATGGCATAAAGCTAGAACAAATTATTAATGATTTGGTTTCACATTATGGTTGGGAATATATGGGATATAATATAAATATTAGATGTTTTACAGATAACCCTTCTGTAAAATCGAGCTTAAAGTTTTTACGTAGAACACCTTGGGCAAGAACAAAGGTTGAAGCTATGTATTTAAAAATGTTGCAAAATAGCAGAGCTAAATAGTAGAAAAGAAAGGTTTAAGTATTTACTTGAACCTTTCTTTTTCTCTTGATAAATTAATTACGTATCTATATGCTAATATTTAGTGAGAAACAATAATCATTTTAGAAATATTCTGATGATTTTCACTTGATAAATTTATAATATAAGTTCCGTTAGAAATTAACGATGTATCTATTTCTAAGCTAGTAGAATTAATTGTTTTTTTAAGAATCGATCTACCATCCAAACTATAAATTTGCATATCATTAATTATATTTTTTGAGTTTTTAACATATAATATATTTTTAGCAGGCATCGGGTAAAGAACGATACTGTTATTTAAATCTGCTTCATCTGCAGATAAACTATCAGAACCATAAAATTCTATTTCGGTAATGGCAGTCCAAGCACTTTCTCTGTTATCACCAGCACTATTAAATCTTCCATAGCCTATTAATTTTACGTAACGTGCATCTACATCTACTAAATATTGATTAAAATCTGTTGTATTAGTTGCAGTAAATAATAAATCTCCAGAAGTTGGTAGAATCTTTGTTGTAAAATCTGAAGGATCGGTTCCTGTAGTAGATACCCAAATTTGAATACCAAAAGCATCCGATTTATTAGTGGTGTTAAATTGAATCATATTAAGATGATGTGTGCTTCCTAAATCGTAAATAACATATTCCCCATCACCTTTATAATCTGAAGGCAGAACAGCCCCATCATCCGCTGTCCACTCTGTATCCATGTCTTTATCTAATGACTTAATTGCTAACTCATCTTTTGAACTATTTTCTTTTGAAAACGAGTGCACAGTTACCTTATCTGTGGGCAAGCCTGTCCCTGTATTTATAAGATCGTACAAATCTGTTAAATTTACACCGTTTTGTGTTACATTTAAGACTCTTTCAATATCGTCTCCTCCTGGATCCTGTGTAAAAGTTACCGTACCAGCTCTAGCATTAATATCTGTATTTTCTGTAACAGTAACAGAAACTGTTTCATTACCAGTTCCTGAGTTGATATTAATAGTTATCCAGGTATCACTAGACGCAGCAGTCCAACTTACATTGGCATTAACTGTAACGTCATAACTTGCAGCTTCTGGAGAAAGCGGTGTAAGACTACTTATCGTTAAAGACTCAATGACTTCAATGGTACAATCACCACCAATTATATTATCACCTGCATAATCTAAAAAACAAGCACCAATTCCGTAACCAACCATAGCATCAGTTGTTGGTTCATAACTACCCATAACAGCACCTTTATCATCAGAACCAGTTCCTGAAAAAGTAAAGATTTCACCATCTGCAGTGGCCGTAATTCCTGCTTCTACAGAAAAACCTGTAGTTGTTGCTCCTAAGGAAGTTCCTGTATAAACGTTGCCAGTATAAGTTAACGCCGTACCAAGATTATCAAATGCACTTGCGCTATCTCCCGAAATGACATCTGTTAAATTTGGATCACTTGCAGCAAAATAAATTAAGTTATTAGATACTGTGCCAGTAGGATCTTCTGAACCTTTATCCTCATTATAAAATAATGGCGCATTAGTATTTATAATGGTATTATTGGAAAGATTTATGTTTTTAGATTCTTGGTATCCACTTGAAACATCGTCACTACTACAAGAAACATCAGCATCTTCACTTCCTCCCATAAATGTTATACCATTATTCCACTTGGCATTACTAGCAACGGTGATACAATCTTGAATATAATTATTAGTAATTGTGTGTTCACTATCTGTAATTCTAATACCTCCTGTACCATCAATATCTTCCCCTAAAAAATAATTTCCATCAACGGTAGCGAAAGAACCATGTCGAAGCACCAAAGATCCTCTACATCTTCTAAAAGTGTTATTGGTATACGTATTGCCTTTACTTTTATTAGTTATAATTTCATTTTCTCCATCAGACTGAACAAAATAGTTATTACTAACCGTTGCATTACTGTTTACCATTTGGTATGAACTAGTACCTATACGAATAGTTTCACTATCTCCAGAATTTGAATACGGGTCACCGTTGGCTTTGGTATATGGGTACAATTCTGTGATTTTTTCATAATTATAAAAATAATTGTTCGCTATGGTATGACCAACTATAGCGCAACTATTGTTTATTTGTGGTTCGCCATCTGGGACAATAGGAAATGCATTATAAGAATACTCCCCAAGAATAATAGCACCAGCACTTTTTTTATTCATGAAAGAACAATTAATAACAGTATTGTAAGTTCCATATAATACAATCCATCTGTGCTTAGGAATTTGCTCATTTGCTAAATCATCAGTTAATTCATCTGGTTCAATTCCTAGTCCATCAATGGCACAATTTTGAATGGTACTATGGTGTGCATAATTCTCACCATTTCTAAACTCAATAAAATTGCTGGCTCCGTAACCACCTTTCCAATGAAAACCATCAACAACTAAATATTCACCTGTTGCAATTTTGTCTTCTGTATCATCATCTGTTTCGCCACCAATTGTTAATCGTGGCCCTCCTGTAAAAATAACACCTCCAGGTGTTTCTGCTCTAAAAATTACTGGATTATCTGCTGTACCAGAACCAAGAAATATTATACGTTCATCAGTCGTGTAAGTACCATTTTTTAATATAATAACATCTCCAGGTTCATATATCACATCTTTTAGAGATTCAGGGTCAGTAATATTATAAGTAGTTTGTCCTATTACAGTAATAGAAAATAATAATAATAAATGAAAGAGAATTTTATTCATAATGTTAGTTTAAAGATTAATTTAGTTTTATTGGTAAACCAAACTGGTTATCCAATTTAGGTGATTAAAAATAGTTTATAAACCAACTTATTCGATAAAAAAACAGTTGAAACGTAATTTTAATAGATTAGGTGTAAGGCCTTAATTTGTTTAATAATGTTCCTGAATAAGAATATATTACGTGTCAGACCTATAAATTTAGAATTGCTCCCAAAGCTGATCTATAAATTGGTTAACCAATTTATAGGTGTAAATATACTATATTATTGTTGAAGAACTAAACGTTATGTTTTGTTATAGAGTTTATTGTAGATGTCTTAAGCCTTCATATACAACAATGCTTACTGCATTTGCTATATTCAAACTTCTAACATGTTCACTATATAGAGGTATTTTATATGTTTTTTCGGTATGAGTTTCAATAATAGACTTTGGAAGACCAACAGATTCTTTTCCGAAAATTAAAAATAGATCATCTTCAAAAGGAATCTCCCAATGATCTTTAGTTCCATGACTGGAGAGAAAAGCCATGTTTTTGTCTTTATTTTTTATGAAAAAATCATCGACATTATCATAATAAGTAACAGATAAATGTTGCCAATAGTCTAACCCAGCACGTTTTAATCGTGTATCATCAATCTTAAAACCAAAAGGTTTTACTAAGTGTAAATGTGACCCAGATGCTAGTGTCAACCGACCAATATTACCTGTGTTGTTGGGGATTTCGGGTTCTATTAATACAATGTTTAAAGCCATAGTTTAGTAGTTCGATAAAGGCTTTCCGATCTCATCAATTTCATCAAAATCATTGTTAACTTTAGGGTTAGGTCCGTACTGGTTTGAATTAGCGTTACCATCAGTACACATTAAAATTAGATACCAAATTCTTCCAATTAAAGGGATTAGATTCACAAAGAAATAACCGCCACTTTTTCCAGTATCGTGCAACCTCCTTATGTTAACAGCCAGCCAAGGAATAAGAGTTCCTAACAAATATATGCCTACAACGATACCAAACAATTGGGTTTCAAATAAGTCTTCTGTTACAGCCGACATAAAGCCAAGTGAAATAAATATAACAAATTGGAACAAAATAAATATCCAATATTCTTGTCGTCTTGCTCTACCAGAAAAATTAGCATAGTTATCAATTAAAACAGTTAGGTACCATTTTAAAAAACCATGTCTTTCTACTTTAGTTTTAATCATTATTTAATACAGAATTTACAAATTTATCTAAAGTGTTTATGCCTTGATTTGTAACATGTTTTACAAATGCGCTTCCAATAATAGCTCCTTTAGCATATTGTGTTGCTTGTGTGAACGTTTGATTATTACTGATGCCAAATCCAATAATTTGTGGATTATTTAGGTTCATGTTACCTATACGTTCAAAATACTTAGTTTGCTCTTCTCCAAAACCAACTTTAGCACCAGTCGTACTTGCACTACTAACCATATAAATAAAGCCGTTAGAAATAGAGTCTATATAACGAATACGTTCATCACTGGTCTGCGGTGTAATTAAGAACACATTTATTAAACCATATTTTTCAAAAATGGCTTGGTATTTTTCATGATACACATCTACAGGCAAATCGGGTATTATTAAACCATCAATACCAATTTCCTGACATTTTTTACAAAAAGCTTCAACACCATATTGAAACATCGGATTAAAATAACCCATTATGATTAAAGGGATTTGAACCGATTGTCTGATATCTTTTAATTGATTAAAAAGAACTTCGCTTGTCATGCCATTTTTTAAAGCTTGTGTAGAACTTGCTTGAATGGTTGGACCATCTGCTAAAGGGTCGCTAAATGGTAACCCTATTTCGATCATATCTATACCATTTTTTTCTAAATCTTGGATGATAGAAACAGTATCGTTAATATTTGGGTAACCTGCTGTGAAGTATATAGAGAGTAACTTCTTATCTTCTTTTAGTTTTTTATTTATTCTGTTCATTGTTAATGAATAGTTTTTTTTATTTCTGCGAAGGCGGAAATCTGTTTAATGCTTATTTTAAATATATTCAGAAAGATCTTTCCAATCTGGGTTAAGACTGTTTATTAGATTGATTTTCCATGCGCGATTCCATTTTTTATTCATGAGATTTCCGTCTTCACGGAAATGAAAAAAATCATAAATTAAAATAATTTATGTATGTATTTAAATCCTTATCCCCACGACCAGATAAACTCATCACGACAATATCATCAGGTTTAAAAGTTTTTTGTTCGAAAATAGCCAGCGCATGAGAACTTTCTATAGCAGGAATAATGCCTTCTAATTCGCATAACTTTAATCCAGCTTTCATAGCATCGTCATCTGTGATTGCCATAAATTCTGCGCGTCCTGTTTTGCATAAATGAGCATGCATAGGACCAACACCAGGGTAATCTAACCCTGCCGAAATAGAGTAAGGTTCTGTTATTTGCCCATCGTTGGTTTGCATTAATAAGGTTTTGCAACCATGAATAATACCTTCTTTTCCTAAAACAGATGTTGCTGCACTTTCGCCAGAATCAACTCCTAAACCTGCAGCTTCTACGGCAATGATATTAACATCGTCTTCATGCAAATAATGATAATAAGTGCCAGCGGCATTACTGCCTCCACCAATACAGGCCACCACGTAATCGGGGTTTTCTCTTCCTTCGTGCTCTTTTAATTGCCATTTAATTTCTTCTGAAATAACGGATTGAAATTTGGTTACCATATCTGGATAGGGGTGAGGCCCGATGGCAGAACCTATAATATAATGCGTATTTACAGGATTATTAATCCAATCTCGAATGGCTTCGTTGGTGGCGTCTTTTAAAGTGCGGCTTCCTGAAAGAGCAGGGACTACGGTAGCTCCTAACATTTTCATCCTGGCAACGTTTGGAGCTTGTCGCGCGATATCAATTTCACCCATGTAGACAATACACTCCAATCCCATTAAAGCACAAACGGTGGCGGTAGCAACGCCATGTTGTCCTGCTCCTGTTTCTGCGATAATTCTGTGTTTTCCTAAACGTTTAGCCATTAATATTTGACCAATAGTATTATTTATTTTATGTGCTCCCGTATGGTTGAGGTCTTCACGTTTTAAATAAATTTTGGTGTTATATTTTTCTGAAAGGCGTTTAGCAAAGTAGAGTGGAGAAGGACGTCCTACATAATCTTTTAAAAGTTGATCAAACTCCTTTTGAAACTCAGGTTCTGCCATCACTTTAAGATAGTTTTGGCGTAACTCTTCTACATTTGGATATAACATTTCAGGAATATATGCGCCTCCAAATTCGCCATAATATCCTTTTTCGTTTACGTTATAATTCATTTTATTCTTTTATATTTTTTGCTATGCTGAACGGGAGTCATGATGAGGTATCTTTTAATGAGATGCTTTACCATGTTCAGAATGACAAATTTTTTCAAATTCTTTTAATTTTTCAATATGTTTTAATCCAGGTTCTATTTCAAATTTGCTATTTACATCAATGGCATAACAATATTTTGAAGCTTTACTTTTTGTGAATGCTTTAATTTTTTCAATTTCATCAATACCAATACCACCGCTTAAAAAGAAGGGTTTTGTTGAGGGGTAATTGTTTAAAACATTCCAATCGAATGTATAGCCATTACCTCCTGGTAATTCTCCTTTTGTGTCGAACAAATAATAATCGCAAGCGTTTTCGTAAGATTTTAAAACCTCAAAATTGAATTCGTTTTTTATCGAAAATACTTTGATGACTTCTACATGTCGTAAAGCGTTACAATATTCAGGAGATTCTTTTCCATGAAGTTGTACTACTTGTAGTTGATGCGTGTTTATTTGTGAAATAACATCTTCTAAATTTTCGTCTACAAAGACACCAACTTTTTTAATTGAAGCTGGTAATTCTGGAATACTAGTGTTAAAATGCCTTGCAGATTTTTTATAAAATATAAATCCGAGATAATCGGGTTGCAAACTGGCAACTTGAGTTATGTTTTCTTCATATTTCATTCCGCAAACTTTGAGCCTCATTCGAGCCCTTTCTGAAGGAGCAGAGGCTTTGTTTGTGTTTGATATGTTTTTAATTTCTTTTTTCATAAGAGTAAGTGTTCCTTCTTTGGAGGAGTTAGAGAAGGCTCTTTATAAATTGTTTCGCACTTTCTCCAGCATTATCTGTTTTCATAAAATTTTCTCCTATTAAAAAACCTTGGTAGCCATAAGGTTTTAATTCTTGGATGGCTTCAATATTACTAATGCCGCTTTCTGAAACTTTCACAAAATCATTTGGAATAAGTTCACTTAGTGTTTTACTTGTTTCCAAGTTAACATCAAAGGTTTTTAAATTTCTATTATTTACTCCCAACATATCTAATGAGGACATCACAGATTTATGTAATTCTTCTTCGTTATGAACTTCTAAAAGAACATCTAGATTCAGACTTTTGGCGAATTCAGAAAATTGCTTTATTTCTTCTCTGCTTAAAATAGCAGCTATCAATAAAATAACATCTGCACCGTATGCTTTAGCTTCTAGTAATTGATATTCGTCTATGATAAATTCTTTACGTAATAGCGGTAAATTACAACTGGCTTTGGCAAGTAATAAATCGTCTAAAGATCCTCCAAAATATTTTCCATCTGTTAAAACCGACATACCACAAACACCTGCATCTTCATACCCTTTTGCTACATCTTGTACGTTTAAATTCTGATTTATTACAGATTTTGATGGTGAACGTCTTTTATGTTCTGCAATAATCCCTGAGTCGCTATGTCTTAATTTGTTTGCGAGAGAAATAGTTTCTCTTTCAAATAAAACGGATTGTTCTAATTGCGTTATTGGAATTAAGCCTTTACGTAGGTCGACTTCCTTTCGTTTATCTTTTACTATTTTATCTAGTATTGTCATTTTTAGTGTTCAGTGTTCAGTGTTCAGTCTGCAAGATTGCTACTGCATACTATTTTATTTACTCATTTCTATTAATGTCTCTAAACTTGCTTTCGCTTTTCCAGAAAGTAGGGATTCTTTTGCTTGTTCAAAGCCTTCTTTATGGCTAATTTGTTTTGTTGTTGCTATGGCTAAACCAGCATTAGCGCAAACGACATTATTTTGAGGTTCTGTTCCTTTTCCTGCAATAACATTTATAAATATTTTAGCGGCATCTTCTACAGTATTTCCTCCAAAAATAGATTCTTGGGTAATTGCTGAAATTCCTAAATCTTCTGGCGAAAACATAGTTTCAGAATTATTAGAAATTACTTTAGTATGTCCTGTTAAAGAAATTTCATCATAGCCATCTAATGCGTGGACTATGCTATAGTTTTTATCTGTTTCTTGATATAGGTAGCCATATAAACGTAATAGTTCTAAATTGAAGACACCTACCATTTGGTTTTTAGGAAACGACGGATTTACCATGGGACCCAGCATGTTAAAAAATGTTTTTACTCCCAGTTCCCGACGAATAGGCGCTACATTTTTCATAGCAGGATGGAATAGTGGTGCGTGTAACACACAAATGCCTGCTTTATCAATGGATCGTTTTAAGAAATCTTCATCATTAGAAAACTTAATGCCTAAATATTCCATAACGTTTGAAGATCCACATGCCGAAGAGACTCCATAATTACCATGTTTAGAAACCTTAATACCAGCTCCAGCTGATACAAATGATGATAGGGTAGAGATGTTAAAAGTGTCTTTTCCGTCGCCACCAGTTCCGCATAAATCAATAGCATTAAAATCCTTTAAATCTATAGCAATACATAACTCTAATAAAGCGTCTCGAAAACCACGTAATTCTTCAAGTGTGATACTTCGCATCATAAAAACCGTAAGGAATGATGCAATCTGACTTTGGTTATACATCCCATTAGATATGTTTACCAATACCTGTTTGGCCTCTTCACTGGAGATGCTTTCGTGATTTATAAGTCTGTTTAATAAGTTTTTCATTTTTTTTCTTTTTATTTTTTCATTTTGTCTTGATACAAAACGAACCAAAAAATCATATCAAAATTAGGAAATTGCTAAAGCACCATTCACTTTCGGAATTACGTGCTTGAAGCTGCGCTGCGCTTCGCATCTTCATTCCTTCATTCATTATTTCTGAATTTTGATGATTCCGACTGTGTCGGAAATTCAAGTTCAATTTAAATTTCATTTTTAATTATAGTTTTTTCAATTGAGTAAGCACTGTTTACTGCTACTGTTAACTATTAAGCCAGTTTTCCAATATTTTTTTTCCGTTTGGTGTTAATACCGATTCGGGATGGTATTGAACGCCTTTTACATCGTAGGTTTTATGTCGTAATGACATGACTTGTCCGTTTTCGTCAAACGAAGTCGCTTCTAAACTATCTGGTAAATCGGGATTGACTACCCAGGAATGGTAACGTCCAACTTCTATGCTTTTATCTAGATTTTTAAAAATAGGTTCGTCATCAACACTTATAGTAACGTTTGTTGAAACGCCATGATAGACTTCATCTAAATTAATTAAAGCCCCACCAAATACTTCACTAATGGCTTGTTGCCCTAAACAAACCCCCAAAATGCTTTTAGTAGGGGCAAACCTTTCTATGATTTGCTTTAGCAAACCTGCTTCATCTGGAATACCTGGTCCTGGCGATAATACAATTTTATCGAAAGGTTCTACATCGTCTAAATTCAGTTTATCATTTCTAACAACGGTTACATCACAATTTAAATCTTCTAAGTAATGGACTAAATTGTATGTGAAACTGTCGTAATTATCTATAACTAATACTTTTGTCATCTTTATTTTTTTTTGCCACGAATACACGAATGTTTTCTAGACTTTTATCCTTGTTTTTTTACTATTCTACCAACTAAGGTTTAATCATGCTGGTTGATTTGCGTTAGGGATTGCAGCGGCATCCTTTTGCTTTTTTTGCAAAAGATATAGCGGAAAGCCCGACCCCTGTGGTAACGCCATAATTTTAAATATTTTCGGCTAATTCAATAGCTTTCGTTAAGGCTCCTAATTTGTTATATACTTCTTGCAGTTCGTTTTCTGAATTAGATTTAGAAACAAGTCCTGCTCCTGCTTGCCAATGTAATTTGTGGTTTTTGCTTAAAAAGGTTCTAATCATAATGGCATGATTAAAGTTGCCTTCAAAATCCATAAAACCTATGGCGCCTCCATAAAAAGAACGACTTGTTTTTTCGTATTGTTCAATAAGTTGCATGGCTCTGTGCTTTGGTGCACCACTTAAAGTGCCTGCAGGGAATGTGTCGGCAACCACTTGCATGGTTGAGGTGTCTTCATGTTTTTGCCCTGTAACTTTACTTACTAAATGAATAACATGCGAAAAAAATTGAACTTCTCTATAGGTATCTACGGTAACATGACTTCCGTGCCGACTTAAATCGTTTCTTGCTAAATCGACCAGCATCACATGTTCTGCATTTTCTTTGTCATCTTTTACTAATTGTTTTGCTAATTCGGCATCTTTGGAATCGTTTCCTGAGCGTTTAAATGTTCCTGCAATAGGGTGAATTTCTGCTTTACCTTTGCTTACAATAAGTTGTGCTTCTGGTGAGCTTCCAAAAATCTTAAAGTTTCCGTAGTCAAAATAAAACAAATAGGGGGAAGGGTTTATACTTCGTAAAGCACGATACACATTAAACTCATCTCCTTTAAATTCTTGGGCAAAGCTTTTTGATAATACTAACTGAAATACATCGCCTCTTGCACAGTGTTTTTTGGCGAGATCTACATGGGTTTTATATTCATCATCAGTTAAATTAGACGTAATGTCTCCTTTCGAATTAAAGTTATAAGATGCAAAATTTTTAACTTTGATTAAATGGTCTATCTCATCAATATTGCTTTCGGTATCATGGCAATGTGCAAAAATATAGGCTTCATTTTTATGATGATTTATAGCGATTATGTTTTGATAAACAGCATAATAAACATCAGGAATATGTATAGAATCTTCTTTTTTAGAAATCTCAACATCTTCAAAATACCTTACAGCATCATAAGCGATGTAACCAAAAATACCATTGTTTATAAATTTAAATTCGGTATCTGAATTAACATTAAACCGTTTTGTGAATTGATGTATTTCTTCCGAAACATCAATACTATCTGTTATTGGTTTTTCTAAAGAACTTCCGTCAGGAAATGTTTGATTAATAATTTCATTTTCAACCTTAATGGAAGCTATTGGGTTAAAACAGATATAAGAAAAACTGTTATCGTTTGCATGGTAATCACTACTCTCTAACAAAATACTGTTAGGGTATTTATCTCTAATTTTTAAGTAGATGCTTACTGGCGTAATGGTGTCTGCCAGAATTTTTTTGTAGTGCGTGTATAAATTAAATGTTGTCATATTAACTTGATGTCTTTTCCGTAAAAGCGGAAATTTTAATTGATTTTATTATAAAAATATGCATTAAAAAAAGGCTTGTCGTGAATGACAAGCCTTTTTTGATATTTTGAGTTTTAAATATACTAGGTTTCCTTCACGAACGTAAGTTTCTGAAGCTCCACCACCAAGTATTATTTAAAATTATATTCATCTTATTCTTTTAATTGGTTCAAATATAGAAATGAAAATATAAATACACAATAGTTTAAAACATTTTTTATATAAAAATTTGTTAAACTATCATATAGATAATGAAGTATTAATTAAATTTAAGGCTATGAAGTTAAAATTATTAATTGTTGCAATATTAATAATAACAAGTTGCAAGCAGGAGAACAAAAAGGTTGTAAAAGATATCGCCATAGCTAAAAAGGAGGTTAGTAGCGATGTTAATTCGAACGATGTTGAATTAGAAGTATACGATTATGAGGGCTTTAAGAAGTTCTTGAATAAGAAAGATGATAAAGTATACGTTATTAATTTTTGGGCTACTTGGTGCGCGCCTTGTGTAAAAGAATTGCCATATTTTGAAAAGCTAAATTCTGAATATAGTGATAAAAATGTTGAGGTTATTTTGGTAAGTTTAGATTTTCCACATTTATATGAATCTAAGCTAAAGCCTTTTATCAAAAAAAGAGATTTAAAATCGAAAGTCATTGCTCTAGATGATGCCGATATGAATACATGGATACCACAAGTGAGTAAAGACTGGTCGGGAGCTATACCAGCAACCGTTATATATAGAAATGATAGCAATAAATTTTTTGAGGGATCATTTACTTATGAAACATTAGAAACCGAAGTTAAATCTTTTTTAAATTAGATATAAGGAAAGCCATAATGGCATTTAATAGGAAAAGGTTCGTGCTTAAACGAAATAATAAAAATATTAACTACAAATTTTAAAAACATGAAAAAAGCAATTCAAATAATGTCAGTGATATGTGCCGTACTTTTTATAAGTGCATTTACGGTATATGAAACAACTCCTCAAGAAGGGGTAGGTTCGGGATATAGTATAGGCGATGTAGCTGAAGACTTTTCGCTTAAAAATACAGATGGTAATATGGTGTCGTTATCAGATTATAAAGACGCTAAAGGTTTTATTGTAGTATTCACATGTAATACATGTCCCTATGCCGTTATGTATGAAGATAGAATTATTGCTTTAGATAAAAAGTACGCATCAAAAGGGTATCCTGTAATTGCTATTATGCCAAATAATACAGATGTTAAACCTGGAGATAATATGGAAGCTATGAAAGATCGTGCAAAAAGTAAAGGATTTACTTTTCCATATTTAATTGATGAAGGCCAAAAAGTATATCCTAAATATGGTGCTACTAAAACGCCACATGTTTTTTTATTAGAAAAAACAGGAGCTGGCAATGTTGTAAAATATATTGGAGCTATAGATGATAATTATAAAGATGCTTCGGCAGTAAAAACAAAATATGTAGAGGATGCTGTTGATGCACTTTTAACAGGAAAAGAAGTTAAACAAACAGAAACCAAAGCTATAGGTTGTTCTATTAAAGTTTAATGAAAAAAATAATAGTATAGTTACATACGAAAAAAAAAATCTAAAGTGTAATACTTTGGATTTTTTTTCGTCTACAATTTTATATGTATTAATTTTGTATAATACATAACATATTTAAATAAATGGAAGATTTAACACAAGAAGAATGGGCATCACAATTGGCTGATGATAATAACGCTATAGTATTAGATGTAAGAACCGATGCTGAAGTTGCAGAAGGCATTATATCTAATGCGATACATATAGATATATACAAAGGTCAGGCGTTTATTTCAGAAATCGAAAACTTAGATAAAAGCAAAAATTATTATGTTTATTGCCGTTCTGGTAACAGAAGTGGACAAGCTTGTAATATCATGGAAGAATTAGGTTTTGAAAATGCTTATAATCTTGAAGGTGGTATTTTAGAATGGACAGGCGATTTAGTTGATCTAGATCAATAATAATAAATGAAGCGGTTATTAATATTTTTATGCTCTCTATGTACTTTAGGTACAATTAATTGTAAAGAGTCACCATACAAAGGGACTAAAAAAGTAGTTTCTCCACAAGTCGCACAAACACTTTTAATTGAAAACTCCATCCAACTTGTGGATGTTAGAGCTCCAAAAGAATTTAAGCAAGGTCACATAGATGGTTCACAGAATATAAATTATTTATCGGAGGCTGCTTTTAATTCAGGGATCAAAAATTTAGATAAAACGATCCCTATTATTTTGTATTGCAGATCAGGAAAACGTAGTGCAAAAAGTGCCCAAAAATTACTTAAGGCTGGTTTTATGGAGGTATATGATCTTAGGGGAGGAATTCTTAGATGGAAAGAAGAAGGGTTTGAAACTAAAATTTGAATATAAGACATCAAATTTATAACAATGACTCCTTTGCTTTTAACTAATTAACTCATTCAACTATTTTTTGAGTACTTTACCTTTTTTATTTTTAAATGAAACTCTATTTTTTTTATCTTTAGATAAAAGTTTTACTATTTTATTAGTTAAATAGCTTCTTTTTAAAGTTTTAGATTTGAATTACATTATTTAAAGAAAAGATGGAAAACGGATACGTAATATTAGGCATAATTGCATTATTATTTTTAAGTATGTATGGTTACTCGTATATGTCGGTAGCTATGGAGAACATGAAGCATAATAAAGAAAAGAAAAAAGAAGAACAGAAAGAAGCATTAAGACGTCAAGAACGTGCTAAAAACCAAGAAGCCAGAGATGAGAAGTTTCGAAAGTTTAATAAACGAAAAGAAGAAATTAAGCATGAGTTAATGTTGTTAGAGAAAATGAAGGAAAAGCAAAAAGTAAGTTAATTAAAGATTATACATAAAATAAAACCCCTTTTGAAATATATTGCAAAAGGGGTTTTATATTTATTAGGAGAGTGGTTTATTTATTCATTAGATAGGGAATATGGATAATCTTTTTTAGAAATTCCTCTCTCTTTATTTGGTTTGTCTGACATTTCAAAATCTAAAACTGCACCTTTTAGTAATTCCTTATGGCTTAACCAGTTTTTAGTATAGTTTGTACCGTTAAATTTTAGTGTATTTATATAACGGTTATCCGCATTGTTATCTTTAGCATTAATAACTATTTTGTTTCCATTTTGGAGGTGAACCGTAGTCTTTTTAAATAATGGTGCCCCCAAAACATATTGATCTGTAGCAGGAGTTACAGGATAGAATCCCATAACAGAGAATACATACCAGGCAGAGGTTTGTCCATTATCTTCATCACCACAATAACCATCTGGGTTAGGGTTATACATTCTATCCATCGTTTCACGAACCCAATATTGTGTTTTCCATGGTTGTCCACTATAATTGTATAGATAAATCATGTGTTGTATAGGTTGGTTTCCATGTGCATATTGCCCCATGTCTGCAATTTGCATTTCACGAATTTCATGAATAACACCGCCATAGTATTTATCTCCAAATATAGGAGGTAAAGAGAAGACATTATCAAGTTGGGCTACAAACTCATCATTTCCTCCCATAAGATCTATCAAGCCCTGCATATCATGAAAAACAGACCATGAGTAATGCCAACTATTACCTTCGGTAAAATCGCCACCCCAATCATAAGGACTAAAAGGTGTTCTCCATGTTCCTTTGCTGTCTTTTCCACGCATTAGTTTATGTTCAGGATCATATAGATTTTTATAGTTTAAGCTACGTTTTTTGTATAGATTGATTTCTTTTTTAGATTTTTTTAAAGCTTTTGCTAATTGATAGATTGTAAAATCATCATAGGCATACTCAAGCGTTCTTGCCGCAGTTTCATTAAGCCCTATATCATGTGGTACGTAACCTAGTTTATTGTAATATGGAGCACCTGCTCTTCCTACAGCTGGCATCGGACCTTCGTTATTCGCACCATGAACTAAGGCTTCATACAAATTCTCAATATCATATTTGTAAGCGTCACTACTTTTTAAATAGGCATCAGAAACGACCGAAGCAGAGTTATTACCTACCATAATGTTGCGTAAACCAGGGCTAGCCCATTCTGGCAACCATCCGCTCTCATCATAAGCATTAGATAAGCCTTCTTGCATTTGCGCGCTTAATTCTGGATACATTAAGTTTAAGAATGGAAATAGTGATCTAAATGTATCCCAAAAACCAGTATCGGTAAACATATAACCTTTAAGAATTTTACCATTATATGGACTGTAATGTACTACATTGCCCTCGGCATCGTATTCGAAAAATTTTCTAGGGAATAGTAAAGAACGGTAAAGACAAGAATAAAAAGTTCCAATTTGATTTGGAGTAGCTCCTTCAATTTCTATTTTACTTAACTCTGCATTCCAGATTTCTTTTCCTTTTTCTTTTAATTGATTAAAGTCATTATTACCAATTTCTTCAAGGTTTCTTTCTGCTTGTTCGAAGTTAATAAAAGAAGAGGCTACTTTAAGGTTAATTATTTGTCCTTTTTTTGTTTTAAAACCGATTATAGCACCTGCATGATTAGATTTTACCTCCAAAGTACTAGATAAATCACCGTCATTATAAGTTTTTGAAATTTCAAAAGGTGTATCAAATTTTACAACAAAGTAATTTTTGAAATTTTTAGGAACACCGCCACTGTTACGAGTTGTATAGCCAATAATTTTTTGTTCCTCTGGGATTATTTTTACATAAGAACCTTTGTCGAACGCATCAATAACTATAGATGCTTCTTCGGTTTCTGGGAATGTAAAACGGAATCTTGATGCTCTTTCAGTTGGAGTAATCTCTGTTGTTATATCGTGGTCGGCTAAATATACACTATAATAATATGGTGTTGCTATTTCAGCTTTATGTGAAAACCAGCTTTCGCGTTCTTCTTGTTTAAAACGTAATTTACCAGTGACAGGCATAATTGAAAATTGCCCATAATCGTTCATCCAAGGAGAAGGTTGGTGTGTTTGTTTAAATCCTTTTATCTTAGTTGCATCGTATGTATAAGCCCAACCATGGCCCATTTTACCTGTTTGTGGTGTCCAGAAATTCATTCCCCAAGGCATTGCAATTACAGGATATGTATTTCCAGTAGAAAGCTCAGGATTTGAATCTGTTCCCATTAGTGGATTAACCCAATCTACAGGGTTCTCAATTTTAGATATTTGGTTGTTTTGAGCTTGTTGTACTTGCACAAATACTATTATAATAATAAAAGAGATAAATGATTTTTCCATAAGGGTTGTTTAATGGTGGTTTTCACTTTAATTTATTGGTCTCAAATGCAGTTAAAACTATGTGCTTTAGTGGATGTCACTTTCTGCTTCTAGAAACTTTTGACATGAATTTCACGAATCCAAACGAATTCAATTTTGCCATGATTATCCTTTTACATTTCGGTGTTTCATGAAGTAGACTTTCAGTCTACCAAAGCGAATCTATGGACTTTTAGCCCTGATCGGTTTCGTTTTTTCATGGATTGAATATAGTTTTTGATAAATATAATAAAACGTTTTAGTTAAAAACAATTACTATTTGTTGAATTAATTTAGACCATGCTGTGTCATTCTCATAGGTTTATGAGTTTCAATATAAACTCTTTGTGAGGGGACAAAACAAAATAGGGGGTAGTTTTCTACATCAGAAATATATCTTAAAGTAAAACTTATTCAAATATTTTTTTTAAAAGACTAAAGAAGATGTGTTTTTAATTGGTTGGTACGTAGGATTTTATGTGCTGGTGTAATATTTGGTTTTTTTGAGTTCCTCACTAATATCTTAGCTTAATTTATTCATATACTAGTTTTTATGTTAAAATTATTTGGAAAACATCAAAACATTTATATATTTGGAAAACCAATTTGGTTTACCAAATTGGTTTTCCAAATAACACTTAACCTTTAAAACTATGAAGCGAAAATTATTTATTACATGTTTACTTTTTTCAACATTCGCTTTTGCGGAGTCTGTAGAAGACATTATCATAACAGACCCATTAATTAGTACTGAGTCAGATGCAGAATGGTTAGAGGTTTTTCTGGAAGCCCATGTTCCGTTAATGGAATTATACAACCAATTTGGAGAAAAAATAATTTCCGAGAAGAACTTAGTTAATAACAAATTAAATATTTTCAGCTTTAAGTAGTGGTGTTTATTTTTTTAAAGTAAATGCGGCAAGTAGAAACTTAAATTAAATAAATAGTTATTTGTTTAGCGAAAAAGAGGGTTTTTTCTTATTGTAAAATATATTTTTTCTTACCTTTTTAAAGAATTTATTAAAATCATTTTATGTTTAAGATATTTTCCTTTTTAGCAATGATTTTGTTAAGTGTTTCATGTATTAATAAACCTGATCAATCGGAGATTTTAATAACCAATGTGAAGAATTTGAGTTGGCGATTAAAAATGAATAATGATATTCTCTTGTAAAAATGAATCTAAATTACATTGTTATCAAGTTGAATTTAAAGGAGATCATCCCATTTAATTATGTTTAATAAAGGAGTCAATGATATTAAAAATCAATTAGGAAATGTTCCAAATATTTGATGCGTTTTTTGAGAATACAAAAACTGAGTTTGATGCAGAAATTACTTTAGGAATCGATGTGGCTATTCCTAAATATTTCAGCAAGCGTTTTCAAAAGAAATTTGGAGTTACACCAACTCAATTTGCTAATGAGTTTTCTGGTTATTAGTAGTACTCCATTAACTATTATCTTCTTAATTAAGGGGATATAAATTTAATACACTAAATAGTATTGTGTTTTGGTTTCATGATTTAATTCTTTTTATGTATATTTGGTTGTCCAATTTGGTAAACCAATTTGGTAAACCAAATTAAATCGATAAATATAAGTAGAGTTACAAGCTGAATTCTATACAATTTTATACCGATTTTGAATTTTAAAACTTTACAATTAATCTAATTTTTAAAACCTAAATATTTATGAAACTATAGAATAACACTCATGAAAAAAATAAATTGAATAAAGTATATGTTGAAGATTTAAAGGTCTTTACCATTATTGTATTCGGTTTAATAATTATTTTTTTAAGCTAATATTTAAACTAATTTACAAACAAATGAAAAAAAACAAACAACTAAAAAAATCATTCCTTTTACTATTAGGATTCTGTTTTGCGTTTACTTTAAATGCCCAACAAAAAACTATAAAAGGAGTAGTAACCTCAGGAGCCGATGGTATGGCGCTTCCAGGTGTTAATGTTATTGTTAAAGGAACTAATACAGGAACATCAACAAATTTTGATGGAAACTATTCAATAAATATAAGTGGGGACAATGCCTCTTTGGTATTTAGTTATATAGGATATCTTACTAAAGAAGTAAGTGTTGGTAGTGCAGGTACTATTAACGTAATTTTAGAAGAGGACTTAGCTGCACTAGAAGAAATTGTAGTTGTTGGTTATGGTGCTCGTAGAAAAAGTGATATTACAGGTTCTGTATCTTCGGTAACATCTGATGAATTAAACGCTTTCCCTGTATTGGACGCAACACAAGCGCTTCAAGGACGTGCAGCGGGTGTAGTTGTTCAATCTAATAATGGTGGTGAGCCTGGTGCCCCTATCAATATTAAAGTTAGAGGAAATGCTTCTATTGGAGCAAACAGTGCACCACTTATTGTTGTAGATGGTTTTGTAGGTGCATCTATGCCTCAAGCAAATGACATCGCTTCTATAGAAGTTTTAAAAGATGCATCAGCAACTGCTATTTACGGTTCTAGAGGTTCTGGAGGAGTCATATTGGTAACTACAAAAAAAGGTAAAAATGGTAAATTATCTGTTGAATTAAACACGACATATTCTGTCCAAAATACAGCAAATGAATTGGATTTATTAAATGCAGATCAATTTGCAACTTACCAACAAATGATAAACCCTGCTTATGTTCAAGGAACTGAAAATACTGATTGGCAAGACATAATATATAGAACAGGTAGCGTTCAAAATCACCAATTTTCTTTTTCAGGTGGAAGTGATAAAATAAATTTTTATGCTTCTGCAAATTACTTTCAACAAGATGGAATTATAATAAATTCTGATTTTGAAAAAATAACTTTCCTATCTAATATTGATGCTCAAGTAACCGATAAATTGAAGTTAGGTATGAACCTTTTTAGTAGTAGAGGAGTTCAAAATGGAGTTCTTACACAATCTACAGGTTCAGATCCTATAGGTAATGTAAATGGAGGGGGAGACGATGTTGTTTCGCTAGCATTTAGATTTACGCCAGATAGAGGAATATTTGATGATGATGGTAATTTTACACAAAACTCTGTTGGAGATGGTATAGAAAATCCTTATGCGGTTGCTAATGAGTTGGTTAATGAGACTAAAACTGACAATAGCAGAACAAACCTTTATGCAAATTATGATATCTTACAAGACCTTAGTTTTAAAACTACGTTTGGTTTTAGTACACTTAATGAAACTATTGGGTATTTTAAGCCACAAACTTTTCAACTTTCAACTGGAGGTGCAAGTTTATCTAATAGAAGACGTACCAATATATTGAGTGAAAACTATTTGACTTATAATAAGGAAATTGGTAAAGGTGCTTTAACATTATTAGCTGGATATTCTTATCAAAAAACTTCTACAGAAAGATTTTCTGCATCTACTCAGGAACTTCTTACTGATGATTTTAGTTATTGGAATTTAATAGCTGGTCATATCGAAACTAGAATAGTAACGTCTTCTTTGATAGAAACAGAAATTATATCTCAATTCGGAAGAATAAATTATGACTTTGATGATAAATATTTATTAACAGCTACAGTAAGAAGAGATGGGTCATCTAACTTTGCTGAAAATGAAAAGTATGCGATCTTCCCTTCAGGTGCTTTAGGATGGAAAGTATCAAATGAAGATTTTTTAAAAGATAATGACGTTATTTCTAACTTAAAATTAAGAGCGAGTTATGGTGTGACTGGTAATCAGGGTATTACTCCTTATCAGTCATTGGCAGCACTTCAGGTTACACCACCAACTGCCCCAGGAACAGATTCTACGGTTTCGGTATTTCAAGAAGATAATCCAGATTTAAAATGGGAATCATCTTACCAAACAAATATTGGTGTTGATTTAAGTTTACTAAACAGTAAAATTTCACTTTCTTTAGATTATTACAATATAGATACTAAAGATCTTTTATTACAAGCTACAACAATCCCAGTATATGTTGGTGCTACAAATTTGCAAGTTTTTCAAAACATAGGTGAGGTTAATAATAAAGGGTTTGAGATTTCTTTAAACACAAGAAATATTTCTAACGACAATTTTACTTGGACTACAGATTTTAATTTGTCTACCAATAAAAATAAGATTGTAAAGCTAATTAATGGTGTAGATATCATTGCCAGTGCAGCTCCAGGTTATTTTGCTGGTAAAAACACATATATATTAAGAGAAGGTGAAGCTGTTGGTCTTTTTTGGGGACATGAATATAGAGGTGTATATCAAGGTGGTGATTTACCAGCAGGCACAGCCATTTTAGATGGTGCTGAAGCTGGAGATCCATTGTTTACTGATGTAGCAGATGAAGATGGTAATTTTGATGGAGTAATTAATACGGATGATGAAAAAATAATAGGAGACCCTAATCCTGATTTTACTTTTGGTTTTACAAATAATTTTTCTTATAAAAACTTTGATTTAAGTTTATTTTTCCAAGGAGCTGTAGGTGGAGATATTTTAAACCTTACAAATGTACAGTTGTTTAATGGTGATTCTAATTCAGTTACAGATGTTCTAAATTCTTGGACACCAACAAATACTGATACAAACATACCACGTGCTGTAGCTTCTAGAGGTAGAGAAATTTCTACTCGTTTTATTGAAGATGGTAGCTATGTAAGATTAAAAAATATAGCTTTAGGTTATAATTTTCAGTCAGATGTTGTTAAAAAATTAGGAATGAGTAGTTTAAGGCTTTCAGTTAGTGCCCAGAATTTGTTAACTTTTACAAATTACTCTGGTTTAGATCCTGAAGTTAGTTACTTTGGTAATGGCGGTTCAACTTCTGGAAAAGCTAATGTAGTTCAAGGACATGATTTTGGAAATTACCCAACGGTAAGATCTGTAAGCTTTAATCTTAATTTAAAATTTTAATTAAAAATTGAAAAACATGAAAAACATGAAAACATATAAATATATATTCATACTATTGGCAAGTTTGTCAATCGTTGGGTGTTCAGATTTAGAGGAAGAGCCTATAACACAATTAGATCCAGAAAGTTATTTTGAGACTTTAGGTTTAGAACAAATAGAAGGTTTTGTAAATGGCGCATATGCTCATATGCATCACAGAAATTTTTTGTCAAGAGAAATGGCGCAAGTACTTATGTATCGTAGTGATATGATGGCTATTGGAAGAACTGGTGCGCAAGAAAGAATAGATCATGATAACTTTACTGTTCAATCTAATAATGCATTAATTGCTGGTGGTTCTAACGTTTATTGGCCAAAAGTTTATCAAATTATTAATGCTGCCAATGAAGCTATTAAAAATGGCGCTTTTGTAGAAGGAGAAGACCCAGCTGAACTAAACGAAGTTCTTGCTAGAGCACGTTTTGCAAGAGCATTTTCTTATTTTCATTTAGTTAGACAATTTGGAGATATTCCTTATGTAGATGATACATCTGTATTGTCAGAAATAGTTATTGCAGAAAGGACTCCTGTAGCTGATGTGTATGTTAAAATTATTGAAGATTTAGAGTTTGCTAAAACACATTTGCCAAATACACAAGCTTCTAGAGCTTTGCCAGCTAAATCTGCAGCAAGTGCTTATTTAGCTTTGGTATATTTAACTATGGAGAATTGGCAAAAAGCGTATGATGAAGCTAAAGATATTATTAATAAAGAAGGTACTTATAACTTAGGTTTAGAACCAGATTTTCAAGATTTATATGATTCTGTTAAAATTGATGATTCTTTAGAACCGATATTTGTATTAGATTTTACGGGTACTTCTAATGGGGATCAAGGTAGAGACTATCAAGCAGCATATACAGGTGTAAGATCTGATGAACAGTATGGTCAAGGAGGAGGTTGGTCTGTAGAGGTTCCTGCTCTTAAAGTGTATACTGAATGGGATGAAACAGATTATAGAAGGGCGGTTACTTTTGATGCTACTGTAATTCATAATGGTGTTGAAGTACCTTATACCAATTTTACAGATGGAGATAGTAGAGCTGTAAATCGTCCACATGTTGCAAAATACACACGTATGGCAAGTAAAACAGATACTCAAGATGGTAATGCCAGAGGGTCAAACTCTAATTATATGATGATGCGTTATGCAGAGGTATTGATGATTGGAGCTGAAGCAGCTAATGAATTAGGAATAACCGTTGATGCAGAGGCTTGGGTAAATAGAGTTATGGCTAGATCTAGAGCTGGTGGAGTTGCTAATGGTATTCCAGTAGCACCAAGTACTGTTCCTGCAGATTTTTCAGGTTTATCTAAAGATGGTTTTAGAACTAGAATCTTAGAAGAACGTAGATTAGAATTTGCTTATGAGATGAAAAGATGGTATGACATAGTTAGAAGAAAATTAGGAGATGTGGCTTTTGGTCCTGATGGATTGGAATCAGAAGTGTCCACAGAATCTGGAGTTGGACCTGGTCCAAAATCATTTGATCCATCTAGAGATTATTTATTACCAATTCCTTTTTCTGAAAGAATATTAAACCCTAATTTATCACAAAACGATGGGTACTAAAAAATATTGAATAGGTTTTAATAGTATATATTTAAATTTTAATAATTGGGTTTACAACTTTTTTCTAAATTGTAAACCCAATTTTAGTTTTAAAGGAAAAATAGGTAACATACAGAACAGTGCTTTTAAATAATCTGGAGATACTTCCTGGTAGAAACGGATGCCCTGTACTTCGCCAAATAACAGGGAAGGGTTTGATTGGGCTGCCTCGTCTACGGTTATTTCCAGAGAAACGGACCTCCTAGTTCTACTCCATGTTGATGACGGTTCTATAAATGTAATGCCACTCTCTGAAGGTTGCTGCTGTAATCTCGTGCATCTCACAGAATTCTTTCTCACTTACGTTTTTGCTACGTCCTAAGTCTTCAAGTATACGGATGATACTTGATTTATTAGGGACGGACTGTTGGTTGGTATTACTATCGGGCTTAGTACTCATAGGAAGGTTCGTTTTTATAAACCCCCAAATTAATCACTCTCATTATATCTGGCAATAGGAATCAGACCGTAGGCTTACAGTTTACGTCGTCAATACCCCAATTCTGTTTTGAATTACTGCAAATGAAAATAGCCTGTCCTGATATAAAGTAAGCTTACTAAATAAAAAAACGTTTATTATAAAAGTTATAACAACTTTTATAATAAACGTTTTAGTTTTTAAACAGTAAAATTATAAACTGCTTAAGTTTTACTTATAAAAATGTTTAATATTATATTCCTAAAGCTTGTCCGCCACCAATTTGGATAGTCTCTGCTGTTATGAAAGCTGCATCTTTACTAGCTAAGAAAGAAATAACACCAGCTACATCTTCTGGTTGACCTAATCTTCCTAACATAATGTTATTTGCCCAAGAAGCAAAAACCTCAGGCTTCGTTGCTTTAATTTGAGCATGAAATGGTGTATCAATTGTTCCTGGAGATACGGCATTTACTCTAATCCCATATTCAGCTAAATCTTTTGCTAATGCTCTGGTTATTGCATGCACACCAGCTTTAGAAGTTCCGTAGATTCCTGCTCCTGGTCCGCCAGCTGTCCATCCAGCATTAGACGTATAGTTGATTATAGAAGGGTGCTCTCCCTTTTTAAGGAAAGGTATTGCTGCTCTTGAAGCGAAAAACACAGAATCTAAGTTTAATGCCATTACAAATCTATAAAAATCTGTTGTCATTTCTTCAAATCTAGATCGTCCACCTAAGCCACCTGCGTTATTTACAAGAACGTCAATTCTTCCATGTTTTTCACCAATTTTGGTGATATTTGCTGTTACTTCTTCATCTTTTGTAACGTCGAATCCGTAATATTCAGCAGTAATTCCTTCTGCAGTAAGTTCTTCAACTCTTTTAGCTCCTGCCTCATCTTCGATACCATTTAAAACTACAGTGTATCCATCTTTACCTAATCTTTTTGCTACTTCGAAACCAATGCCACCTGTAGCTCCCGTTATTACTGCTATTTTTTCGTTTAAATTACTCATATTATAAATTTTACTTATTTATTTATTATTAATTTTATTCTACTGTTTTTCTTACTGGTTCTATTTTTTTAATAAATACGAATATTGATAAAACACCTAACAACACTGCAACACATATTGCTATAAATGCAGGCGTGTAAGAGCTTGCCGTTATTTGACCAACAAACCAGTTCATTATCATAGGAGAAACAGCTGCAATTGTTCCCGCTAATCCAGCTAAAGTACCTACAGATGGACCTCTAAATAGGTCGCTCGAGATAGTTTGTATATTACCAATTGCAAACTGAAATCCAAATAATGCAAGTCCAGCAAGGTAAATAAAGGTCATGAAGTTGTTCTCTCCTACAAATGTGATTATACATACAAAGGCTATCAATATTAAAAGACCTCCTACAGCAATAGTTGTTTTTCTAGAGAAATCTACAGAACGCTTTTTCATTAATTCTCCTGCGAACATACCTCCTAAAATACTACCAGCTGCAGCCATTAAATAAGATATCCACATGGTATTTGCTATTTCTTCAATACTCAAATCAAATTTATCATTTAAATAAATTGGCAGCCAACCAGCAAAAAACCACCAAACTGGCTCTATAAAGAAACGACAAGATAATACCCCCCAAGATTCTTTATAACTTAATATTTTAGTAACAGGTAAGCTTTTAACTTTTTTATTCTGAATAATTTCTTCTTTTTCGATCCTATCGGCTATTATTAGATTTCTTTCTTCTTCAGTTACCCATGGATGTTTTTCAGGGGTAGATTTATTTAAGAACAACCATGGAATGACCCATAACATACCAACCGCACCTAAAATAATATAGGTTGTTTTCCACCCAAATAGTGAATACAAGAAAACAATTACAAAGGGCGCAATAACATTGCCTATAGATGCACCAGCATTAAATATACCTTGAGCTGTTGCTCGTTCTTTAATAGGAAACCATTCTCCATTACTTTTTACTGCACCTGGCCAATTACCTGCTTCTCCAATACCTAATAGACCTCTAAAAATAGAAAGCGATATTATGCCTCTAGCAAATGCATGAAAGGCTGATGCAAGAGACCATATAATAATAGAAACTGTAAAACCTAAGCGTGTTCCTATTTTATCATATAATTTGCCTGATGCAAATTTACCTAGGGCATAACAAGCCATAAATACATTTAACATAATAGCATAATCCGATTTACCCATGCCTAAGTCTTTTCCCATTTCTGGCCATAATAGGGCAAAAGCAGTTCTATCTATATAGTTAATAACGGTTGCTATAAAAATTAATGTAATAATCCACCAACGTAATCCTTTAATCTTCATATTTTAATGTTTTTGCAATATTATCTATGCACAACTACTTCGTAATCATGAATTAAGTATAGAAAATATTGATTTTGTTTACTCTTTTTTTTAATCTATTTGAAGAAATACTATTGGTAGAATTTCTTCCCTCCTAATACTTTATTATTATTATTATTATGAAAAATAAAATCGTGCAATTCCATTTTTCAATTTATTTATACTGATTCAACTTTATAACAATATTGATATAAAACACTAAAATGATCTTTCATTTTTTGTTTTGCCAATTTAGGGTTTTGTTCTTTTATAGCTTCGTAAATTTCTGTATGCTCCTTAATTCCAATAACTGCCTGGTTTTTATCGCATACATGATATTTTTCAAAATCAATAATTATTTGTGGCGTTATAGTTAACATAAACGTATTTATGGTACTGTTACCGCTTGCTTTTGCTATGGCTAAGTGAAAAAGCAAATCTTCCTGTACAGCATCTTCTCCCGATAAAGCTTTACTTTCGTAAGCATCTAAAGCCTCTTTTATGTTTTTTAAATCGTCTTCAGAACGTCTTAAAGATGCTAATTTTACTGTTTTTAATTCTAATAATATTCTTGTTTCAACCAATGATTTAAAATCGGGGTCTTCAAGCCTTAAAATATCATCAACCATCCCGTTAATAGCTACAGCACCAATATTCGCTATAAAAGTTCCACTTTGAGGAATAGATTTTAATATGCCATAAAATTCTAATTTCTGAATAGTTTCTCGTACATTACTTCTGCTAACATTAAACTTATCAGATAACATTCTTTCTGAAGGCAACTTGTCGCCTGGTTCAAGGTTTTTATAATTTATTAATTCTTTAATCTTACTGATTATTGAGTTTTGTATCCCCTTATTATCATTTACTGCAAGTCCCTCTAATTTCATATGCTAAAATTTAATCCCCTATTGTGTTATTGTAACAACTCTTCTAATTATTAATTTATTTTTTTAAAATTTTTATAAATTGGTTAACCAAATTATGCGGCTAAAATAAAAAAAAACAGTTGACTCAATCTATGTTTTTAATGAAATATTACTAGTTATATCTGCATCTAGTAAAATTCAACTTAACAACTTTATATATTGTTATTTATATTCTTACAAAATGATTTAAATCTCAATAAAATCTTACTAATGTGTCACTTTTTAAATCATAATATTTAATTTTTTAAAAAGTTACTTTCCAAGTATTTATATTTGAAAGCTGATAGTTGTGTGATTCTGCTCTTCTTCAACCTTCTCAATTTTTCTTCAATTTGAGTATCAATTGATTCAACATCATTTTTTACACAACTATAATACCTTTATTTCAAAGAACGGTTTCATTAAATTACTTAAAAAGGTATTTTTTTATTATCATTTTATTGCCTTAATGGCTTACTTCCAATTCATAAAATCTAACTTTCGAAAAAGAGCCTTTATCTCTAGATTGAAAATAGTTACCAGCTTTAAAATAGTTTTCAAAAACTCCCCACTTTCTCATGTGAACATTTTCATAAACTTTAAATTCATTTCCATTTAAAATAATTACCATTTTACCATCAGAAACTTTTACTTCAAGGGTGAATTTTCGAAACCCTACTTCTTCTTTAAAATTAAAACCTTCGTCATTACCCCAAGCATCTTCATGAAGTATTTCTGGAACCGTAGCATTCAGATTTTTCAATACTTTAGTTTTTATACGGATTTTACCTTTATCCCAATAAATTTTTAAAATAGGTGGCGCATTATTATCATCTTCTCCTATTAAATCGCGTTGTTCATTTGTTAAACGGCCATGAATTTGCATAATAATAGTTCTGTGATACTTTCCATTCGAATCTTTTGTTGAGGCATCCATTGCTATTTTTCCTTTCATGTAAGCGCCTTGCTTAAAAGTCCAATTCACATTGTTATTTCCAGGCTCCATTTGTTCTCTTAACTCAGACCTTGTATACTTTGTATTTCTAGTTTTAGAATTGGTTGGCATGGCATGAAATACAATAGCACCTTTAGTAGAATCTATATACATGTATGGCTTAGCAATGTCATTTTTTGCAAAATCAAATATCTCTGGTGGCTCAATTTCATATGGCTTTCCTTCTTCATTAGTAACTGGTAAGGTCACTTTCCAGTGGCTTAAATCAATGTTTGGTAACTTGATCTTCTTTTTTTTCTTCTTCTTCTTCTTCTTCTTTTTAATTTCAACTTTCACATCCGATTCTGAAACGCTACTTGTCTTTTCTTGGCAAATAGCGTTTGCAGAAATAAAAATTACCCCTGTTAAAAAAAGTAATATTTTTAGGAATCTCTTCATGTTTTTTAATGTACTACTTAAATTATTATTATTATAAATATTACAATCCTGGTGTTTCTATAACGATATCAGTTAGGAACACTTCATTATCTCCAGTTACTGTATTAGTAGGAACGAAATAGAAAATAACAAATTTCTGATCTGTTGATACTAAAATATCATTTGTGTTTTCACTAACTCTACTTTCAGGAAAGCTAAATGTAGCATCTGCTGAAAAGCCAAATGAAACTTGTTGCCAACCATCAACAGCATCTGAAACCACTTGTTGGCTAGTTAGTGTTAAAGAGGCTAAATCATTATCGCTAGTAGGTTGATCGGATAAAATGTAGAATGTACCTTCTATATTCCCTACAGGAGTAGATTCTGTTCTTACAAATGCAGAAATTGTGTATTCTACTCCAGTTTCAACTTCAAATGGCTGATAAGCTCTTTCCCCTGAACTATCAAACTTAAGTGATCTAGCTGAAGTACCACCAGCAGACATAGCATTTGCACCAGAAGAACTCCCTTTATCTGTTGTTCCACTTCCTCCATTATTAGCAGGCATTGAAACCCAATTTTCTAAATCGTCATTCCTCCAGAAATTAAATGGTGTATCTGTACCATCATTAAACATATTATCTGGATCTATAGTCCAAGCATCAACAAGATCATTGTTATTGTTCTCAGAAGTAGGGTAGGTTTGCATGTCAGCATTTTGTAAAACAGCTGCAAATGTAGGTATCACTATTGGGTCGGGGTCAACAACACTTATTGTTTGTACTAGCGTTGTAGAATCATCAGAATCATTTGTTGCTGTAAGTGTAACCATGAAATCTCCTGCTTCTGAATACGTTTTTGTAGGCTCAAAATCTGTAGAAGATGTATTGTCACCAAAATCCCAAATATAACTAACTGCGTTTGTTGTTGAATTTGTGAACGTATAGGTTTGCCAATCATTACTGTCTACTGTAAAAGAGAACCCTACAACTGGAGCATCTGGATTGGTAACTACAATTGTTTTTTCAACAGTATCACTGTTTGATGAACCCTGAGAAACTGTAAGCGACACTTTATATGACCCTGCTTGTGGAAACGTATTAGTAGGTTCTGCTTCACTAGAAACATTACCGTCACCAAAATCCCACTCATAACTTGTAGTATTCGTAGATCTATCTGTAAAGCTATAGGTTTTATAATCATTAACATCAACAGTTTCTGTAAAGGCTGCAATTGCAGATGGTGTTATTATAATTGTCTCTTCATTTTCATCATCTTCTGAACATGAAAATGCTAGCACTAATAGCAGTAAAAAAGCAGCTTTAATAAGTCCTTTTTTACTAAAGTCTTTATTTTTTTTTGTAGCCATAATATATTTTATTCTTTAACTTTATAAAATTCAATTTGAGAAAAATTACTCCATGGACTTGTACGTGTATCTCCAGCTTCATTAAACCTTCCAAAGCTGACTAATTTAACATATCTAGCACTTACAGGGGTAGGCAAAATTTTCGTTTGAAATTCTGCAGTAGCAGCTTGAGAAAGCATAATATCACCAGACTCAGGAACTAATTTTATAAAATCTGAATCTTCTGTACCTGTATTGGAATACCAAAGTTGATAACCGTAAGGGTCTGATTTAACATCTGTTGTGAATTGAATCACCGTTAAATCAATTGTTTCAGAAAAGTCATAAATAACAAACTCTCCGTCAGATTTATAGTCTCCATCTAAAATATCACCATCTTGTGCTGTCCAAAGTGTTCCAGCGTTCTTGTCTAATGTATTTGAAGCAAATGCGTCTTTTTCTATTTGATAAGAAGAGAAACTATGAATAGTAACAGGTTCTCCTGCATCGCCAATATTAACTAAGTCATAAAACAAATCAAGAGCCCCTAAAGGTATACCGTTATCTATAATTGTAACAGAATTAATATATTTATCTGTAAGCCCATTAGAATCGTATACTGTTAAAGTTACATCGTAACTTGCACTTACTGGTGGATAAGGATGAGCATCTGGTTCAAACTCTGTTGAAGTTTCACTACCATCTCCAAAATCCCAAATAAAACTACTAGCACTACTAGATTCGTTTGCAAAAATGACTTCATTCCAATAGTCATCTTCTCCAACTGTAGCACCAAAAAATGCTGTTGGTGGTGTTTGGTCTTCTTTAGAATTAGCTTCTGCTAATTCGTATGCATAATCACAAGCGACTAATGATACTAACATCAATGATAAAATAATGGCTGGTAATACCTTAGCAACCTTTATTTTTATATTATTAATATTTTTCATTTTTTCATTTTTTTAAATTAGAATTATACTTATAAATAGAAACATAAAAGTCCTATTATCTCCAATTAATATTTTGGATTAGAGCTATTTCACCATTACTATTAAGAGGACTTAGATTGATTTCTCTTAGCGGTATTGGCAATGTAACTTCAGAAGAATTAAAATCATAACCACTTGCTGCTGCAAAAGCAGATAACACTTCAGTTGCCACACCAAAACGTTTTAAATCAAACATCCTTTTATTTTCTGAAAAGAATTCATATCTTCTTTCATCAATTAATTCATCTTTAGTTATAGTTGTTACCGCTGTTAAACCAGCTCTTGTTCTAATTTTATTATAATTGTCTGCCCAAGATCCGGACACGTTAACCTCATTTGATGTTCCCATATTTGCTTCGGCGTATAACATAACCACATCGGCATACCTTAGTACGATAAAATCTGTACCTGCTTGTTCATCATCAGAACTATTTGTAGTATGTTTTGCTGTTTGATATTTGTCTTCAGAATCATTATCGTCAATGTTATAAAGTTGACGATTAGTGCCGCCAAAATTTGATAGTTTAGCTTGTAAATCTGTAGTTAAATAATTTACCCCACTTGAATTACCTGTTGCAGCAAATTCTGCTGAATAATTCTGACTATCGTTTGCAGCATCATTTACAAAACCGATTGAGAAAATAATCTCGCTATTTAATTCGTTTGCTGGATCAAAAATATCAGCATAATTATCTAACAATGCATAATTAGAAGCTACTTGATCTAAATGCACTAAAGCTTCTGAATAATCAGCATTATCAATAGTCATATAAACCATTGCTAAAAACGTATGTGCAGCACTTTTAGAAGCTCTTGATTTATAAGTGTCATCCAACCCTTCGGTAGCATTTAGAAAGTCTTCTATGATTAAGTCATAAATTTTATTTTCTGAAACTCTTGTATATTGAATGGCCTTTTCTTCTTCTGTTAAAACATGATCTACTAATGGTAAACCTAGATTTTCTACATCTTCACCATACATTCTTATCAAGTTAAAATATGCGTATGCCCTTAAAAACCTTGCTTCTGCTTCAATTCGTGTTAAAGATGATGCGTCCTCTAGAGTTTCAACAGCATCTAATACCACATTGGCTAAATATATGACTCTATACATACTAGAATAATAATTAGCAGATATACCATTATTAGATTCTACAGAGAAATTTTCAAACTGTCCTGCATCAGCAGAATCATTTGCATCTGGAGTTCTAGTATTAGCATTGTCCGATAACATTTCAGTAACATAAAACTCTACTTGAATACCTCTGTTATCATTTAATTGATTAGAATTAACCCCTTGAAGTGCATCATAAATAGCAATTACTCCTAGTTCTAACTCTTCAGCTGTTTGATAAAAATCTTCTGTTTTTATTGCTGAATCTGGATCTGGGTCAAGAAAATCTGAACATGAATTAAGTAGGAAACCTAAAAATACGATTATTATATATTTTGAATATTTCATTATATTTTTTTTTAAAAATCAATATTAACACCTAAAGAAACTGTACTTGTAACAGGAGAACCACCTCGTTGATACCCATATTGTGTTGGGCTTGTTTTATCTAACGCTTCTGGATTCCAACCTGTATAATCATCTGAAGTTAAGTACATTAAATTTTGACCTGCTACATAAATCTTAAAATTAGTAATACCTTTTAATTTTGATAAGATACTTTCAGGTAAACTATAACCAATATTAACATTTCTCAACGCAATATAAGAGGCATCTTGAATGATGCTATTTGTGAAGATTTTCTCCACAACAAACTCATCATCTACTACATTAGTATTTACTTCATCAAAGGCCGTATGATTAAACAAATACTGATCTGCAATATTCCTAACTTCAGCGCCATGACTTCCTTGAAACATGAAAGACAAACTTAGACCACCGTAATTAAATTCATTCGAGAAACTCCAAATAAGCTCAGGATAAGGATTTCCTAATATAGTTTTATCTTCTTGATCTAAAACACCATCTCCATTTAAATCCTTTACATATACGACTCCTGTTTCTTGACCTACATGTCTATAAAAATTACTTGAACTAAAATCTTCTATTGGTATTTCTGCATCAACTACATAGCCATAAAAAGAAGAAATAGGTTGCCCTACTGAATTGATCCATTCTGTAGGTCTTTTAGGGTCTAAATCTGTTATTTGTCCATCAGAATCTGCAAAATCGACTAGTGTGTTTTCATTTGTTGTTAATAAAATGGTAGAATTCCAATTAAATTTTTCTGATCTTACATTTTTAGTTCGTAACTCAAACTCCCAACCTTCATTCTTAACCTCTCCAATATTCTGCAAAGACTCTGAAAAACCAGTAGTAGAAGAAATAGGGTTGTTTAATAATAATTGATCACTAGTTCTTTGATACCAATCTACTGAACCTGAAATTCGATTGTTAAATAAACCAAAATCAATACCAGGATTAATTTCAATTAAACGTTCCCATTTTAATTCAAGATTACCAATATTAACTGGTGCATAACCAGACTGAATAGTGCCATCTTCTACATAACTTACATTTGAAACTAAATCTAAACTTGGGTAGTAATCAACTAATATATTTCCAGTACTTAACTGAGATGTACTACCTTGAGCATCTGGATCAACACTTCCCGTATTTAATCTATCGTTACCTGTAACACCATAACTTGCTCTAAATTTTAATTTTGAAATAATATCACTTTCTTCTAAAAAGGATTCTCTATCAATATTCCATCCGATAGATGCCGATGGAAAGTTACCATATTTAAAGTCTGACCCAAAAATGGAGCTACCATCTCTTCTTAAACTCAGATTTACTAAATATTTATCGTTATAAGCATAATTAACTCTAGACACATAAGAAACTCCTCTTTTCGTCCATTCAAACCCATCTGAATCTGAGGTGATTGAAGCATTTGATAATTGTTGTACTTTATCATTTACTATACCAATTCCTCTGACAAAAGAAAAGAAGTAATTTCTTTTCTCTATAGAATTTCCTAAAGTTGCACTTATATCATGATTACCAAAACTTTTATTATAGTTGAAGAAATTATCAAAAATGATATATTGATCTCTTTGAGTTATTTCGTCAATATACGCGTCTGAAGTTTCTCTACGAGCTAAAGTTCCTAGGTAATCTTTTCGTTGCGTATCTTGAATAGAAACAGATAATGAAGATTTGAAGTTTAAGTTATCTGTAATTTTGTATTGTCCATATATATTATTAAACAATTTAAATTTGTTATCTGTTCTTTCTCTTTCAGCGATTCTAGCATATGGGTTTTGATTACTCGAGTTTCCTAAATTACTAGTAAGTTCCTCTTCGTAAATTCCATCACCATCAAGATCTGTAAATTCAAAATGACGCATCTGCGCATAGTCTCCTACTTGAACATCAGCAAAGGCTCCATTAGGGTCTATATAATTAAGTGTATGTTCTGTATGATAAATAGGTAACCAAGGCATATGTCTTGCAACATTATGTATATTCTCAGAAAATCTTTTTCTGATAGTATAACTTGGAGAAAAATTTATTCCTGCAGAAAACTTTTTATTAATTTTAAAATCAATTTTAGCTCTTGCCGCAAACTTCTCATAATTATCTAACAATAAAACACCTTCATCGTTTGAATAATTAATACTAGTTGCAAATTTGGTTTTATCATTACCTCCTCTTAACGAAAGGGCATGATTGGTAATAATTCCACTTCCAATAAATACATCTTGCCAACTACGGTCTGTACCTGTTGATAATCCGAATTTAGTATAATCAGATAGTTCAAGCCCTAAATCTTCTTGTTTTTTTGCCCAGCTAGCTACTGTTTGTCCATATGCATCACTTTTTCTACCTGTTTTTATACCTGTATATGAAGAATAATTTACTTTTACTTTACCCTCAAGACCAGATTTCATGGTAATCATGATAATACCATTTGAACCTTTCGATCCAAAAATTGATGAAGAGGCGGCATCTTTCAACACTTCAAATGATTCCACATCATTCATATTTAATGATCCTAGAAAATCTGAATCTACAATAACACCATCTACAACAATAAGTGGTGTAGAATCACCTGCCATAGAACCAATACCTCTAATTGTAATAGTTGGAGCGGCTCCAGCTTCTCCATCTGTAGTTTGTATATTAACCCCAGATACTTGGCCAATTAAAGCATCGTCTACTCTTGATACAGCAATTTGATCTAAATCATCATTTACTACTTTAGAAATAGACCCCGTTAAATGTGATTTTTTCTGAGTACCATAACCTATTACTACAACTTCATCTAATTGGCTTACATCTTCAATTAAAGAAACGTTAATAGTTGTTTGTTTGTCAATAATAACTGTTTGAGAGATAAACCCTAAATACGAAAATTGTAAAGCACCTCCCACTTTGGCTTTTATTTGATATTTTCCATCAAAATCAGTTGAAACTCCATTAGATGTTCCTACTACAATAACATTTACACCAGGTATGGGAATACCATCGGATGCAGAAGTAACAACCCCTTTTAAAACAGTTACGTTTTGCGCAAATAATACACTATTGAAAAACAATACTGCAATTAAGGTTAGCTTATTTTTTGAATTCATAATAAATAGATTGTTTATTTTTATTTGTTAAAGGGTTTTTAAATTATCAATAACAAGTTGAGATTATTATAAAGCCTCTAAAATTTCTTTTTTTACTGACTATTTTATTCTTATAAATTGTATTAAAAACATCTGTTCTTATAAAATTTCCGTAATTTTGTGGAACGCATGTTTTATTAAAGTAATACATGTTTTAAGTTTTACTTCCCTCCTAAAAGAAGTGAACGATTTAAAAAGGATAGGCGTGCACCTGTCCTTTTTTTTGTACTATTTTTTTATATAAAAATTATTATTTTTTTAAAGTATTATACATTGATTTGTAATTTGTTATTATTGAAAACCAGATTGGTTTACCAGATTGGTTTTCCAAATATATGTCAATTTTTTGTTAAAACAAATTAATTCTGTTTATTAGTAAACTTATTCCATGAAATCCTCACGGATTGGGCTAAATACATCAATTAGTTTTCCTGCTTTTTTACAAATTGCACCATGCATCACATGTGGTGGAATGTAAAATGAATCACCAGCTTTCATCATTTTGGTTTCATCTCCAATAGTTAACTCAAACTCGCCACTTACTACATAGGTTACTTGCGAATGGTAATGCTCATGCATCGGGCCAACGCCACCTTCTGCAAAATTTACATCTACTAGCATGATTTTATCATCATAACCCATTATTTTTCTTTGAACGCCTTCTCCAACAGTTTCCCATTCCATGTCATCTCCTAATAAAAATTCTTTACTTGCTCCAAATGTTTTCATTTTGATTTCTTTTTTAATTTATAGTTGTTATATAGGTATACGATCCTACCCATTTATATTCTTTATTCTTTATTTCTAAATGATGTTCATTTTTATTTAATGCATCATTATTGGCTATAACCAATATTTTTATTTTCCCATTAACATTTTCAATTTGAACTGCTGTATAATTCTCGTTATTATAAATAACTTTTAAACTTGAAACACTACCATAGGCATTTACTGCAGATTCTGATATAGGACTATAATTTCCATGTGATTCAATTACAGACGCAAATGTTGTGCTTTTAGCATGTCTTCTAATTATAAAAGCGGGTTCTCGTCTTAAATTAAACTCTGGGTCTTTTGCTCCTATTCTTGCCAAGATTAAATTATCTGTAGCATCGGATGTTGTTGTTATGGTATAAAATTTACCATGGTTTAACCATGAAAACGTTACATTATCTGATGATGGCATACCTTCGGCTTCTTTCCATAAATGTTGATATCCGATTGATTTACCCAAAGGTTTTAACTCTGAAGGTACTTTATATTCAAAATTGGTTTTCATAATTTGCCCAAAATAATAGTATGGGAAATCATATTGATTCTTATTTTCTGATGCCACATTCATTATATCTACCACAAAAGGTTTTTCAAAATCTTCATCATCGATAATTGCTAAGGTTCGATGTAATTGTGTGCCTGGATATGCATTCGTTTCTTTTGCGCTTACTATTTGCACCTGCGGATTGGTAGCATCATAAAAATGCAATTCGGAATGGTGTTTACTTCCAACTTCGTACTTTCCTCCAAAATGGCTAACTTCATTTTGTGTTATCGTATTATGTGCTATGGTTTGTTTTGCCCATGTTTTGTTTTCTTTTAAATAATTACCGCCTCCTTTTTGTTCTATATTAACAAATCGGGATAATCCATAATCTTGGAGAACTTCTTCGCCTTCTTCATATAAAGAAAAGGACAATTTATCATAATGACCATGACTTAAGCCTTGTCCTGCATATTTAAAAACAAGTTCTAAACCTTTACTTCTTAAAATGCCAACACCGCCTTCATCACCATTGGAACCATCAGATAAATTGATGGATTTTTTATCAAATGGTTTGTCTTTTCCTTCTTTAATACCTAATGCTACTGCTAATCCTGAGTCATTTAATAAAACACGGTCTTGTTTTTTAGCAATACTTAACAACTCTGGATTGTTTCCTCCATAATGGTAGGCAACATCTACAGCCGTAACCAATTCTTTTGAGTAATACGACATCCCTTTTTGCCCGTCGTTTAATGGGAAAAATTCACCATCAGCATCTGATAAGTTTATTAATGTATTCACAGACTTTAATAAAACCCCTTCTTTATATTCAAAAATTTTAAGTTCGGGTTTTACATGATGTAATGCTTCTGCAAAGACTAAAAATGGATACATAGCATAACGTTGATAATAAGGGCCTTCGGTGTAATATCCGTCTGGCGAAAAAGGTTCATCTACATTAGCCAGAAAACCAACTTTTTGACCTTCAACTTTTATAAATCCGCCATCATTATCTTTCATTCCTACTTTTAGGTTGTCGGTTTTTAATCCATTTAATGCTTTTTCTAACAATTCGTCATGATCCATAACCAAAGCAATCATACCTACAGCTACATTTCCCCAGGTACTATGATTATGTACGCGATTAAAAAACTGTGGATTTCCTTCTGAAATGAAATTAGCAAATGGTATAAATAAATCATTTTCTAAAGTATCACGTTCTTCTTTACTAAGCCATTCAAAAATACAATCGTAAGCTTGACTTGAGTAAACCAGCCAGTTAGAATCGTTTAAGCATTGCCAAAACAATTTTCCTCTTGCATAAGATCTGGTTTGCGGATGTACAGGTAATGTTGGATATAATTTAGCATAGGCCATTAACATATCTCGAACATAAACAGCATACTTTTCGTTGTCTAAAATTTGAAATAATACGCCTGCTTTTTGAAGCATTAAAAAGTTACGTTTATGGCGCGCATGTGTATAACCTCCCGAAAGATCTTTTGGAATTGGCACATCTATACCTAATTCAATTTCGGCATCAATCTCGTCTTTTGTAGCTTCTAAAGATGCATCAAATATGGGAATGCTCCCCAACTGAGATTTAATTTTTTCAACGCCAGATTTTGTTAAAATCAAACTAGGATGACCTTGACTATCTGATTGATCATTATACTTTTCTAATGCTTTTTCTTTGCAAGAAAGTGCCATAAGGACAATAACCAAAAGCGTCGTTTTAATTTTTGAATTCATATTAAGTATTAAAAATTATTTCTAAATTTAATTAATCTGTTCCTTCTCCTTGTAAGGAATCTTTTAAGAAAACACATAAATGATTTCTTAAAAACCTGAATTAAAAATCCATAGATTCTTTAGGTTATGTTTTTTGTGATTACTAACCTGAACATCTTCTGACTTGATTCCTAAAAAAACTCTTTCCATATTGATTATTACAAAAAGTAAACAATAAATTATTTAAAACTAAAATTGGTTTACCAGATTGGTTTACCAAAAATACATCAATTTTACAATTAACCAAACATTCGATGGATATTTAACATAAATCTATGTTGTTTTTATACAAAATGGAACTCGTTCTTAAAAGAATTCAACATTACTAAGATTCTGTTAGACCAAATCATTAATGAGAAGTGTAGGGCACTTCAATACTGCTTTTTAACTCCTGAAACACTCATTATGACTATGGTCTTATTCAAAATGTTCTGGGGTTTTTTTATATTTTTTGAATTCTTTTTTGCTGAATTCTTTTAGAAATGCTTCATCATCAAACACAATTTTATATTTGTTTTTGTTTTCTAATTGAACAGCACCTTTTTCTGTATAATAATAAGGCGTTATGTATGCATAATTCCTTTTTCTCTTTGTTAAAGTACTCTTTTCTTTACTATTAAGACTATCTGTTTTAAGATAATATATGTTAAAATACAATCTGTACGATTCATTAAAGATGTCTAAAATACCGAGTTCAGTCTGTGGATATACTTTTTGTCCGAGTTTTACAAAAATGGCATCTTTTTTAAAGCCTTTATAACTTGCAAAAGTCCCATCTGCATGCTCAATTAAGATACGATTTATTTGAGTAGTAAATTTCTTTTTGACTAAGGTATCTGTATCAAACTTATTGGTGATTTTAACAACAATGCCTTTTCGCATATTAGTAACAGTGTCTGCTTGTTTTCTCTTTATTCCATACGATTTCCAGTTTTTAGGTTTTTCGTCATTAAAATACTTTTCTCCAACATTATTATTTTCATGTATTATAACATGTTTTCCTTTTTTAAATGGCAAAGTATAGGTGAATAAACTATCAATTTTAGGATTTGGAATGCCTCTTATATATGAAGTTCTATAAGAATATTTTATAGATTCGTTAGCATTTTTTGGTTTTAACTTAAACAAAAAACCATAATTAGATTTAACAACCTCTCTATAAGTATAAGCTTTTGTGTTTTCTAAAGTTGTGAATTTTATTGTTAAATGAAAGCTTCCAGGAAGATTCTTTTTGTAATAAAAATCAACACTTTTGTCTTTGTTTCTTTCAGTTTTAATCTTAATGGTTTTTTCCTGAGAAAGAATATTATTACTAAAGCCAATGAAAAAGAAAAGTATCAGTAAACCACTTTTTGTTTTTTTTTTCATGTGTATTAATTTTTAATTGTAGCCTCTATTTTATTTCCAGGTTCAATCGTATACTTTCTAATTTCTGAAACACCTTTAATTGACATTTGAATGACTTCATCAGATAAAGATTGTATTACTAATTTATCATGGTTTAATTTTAAAAATGCATCTGAAATATTAGAAAACTCAATTTTAATATTATTTAATTGTAATTGTTTTACCGAAAAAAACATATCAGCGCCATCTTTTGTTATTGATACCGATTGTACTCCAGTAATTTTCCATTTTGAAGCATGTAATTCCCAACCCTTCAAATCTGGGTTTTCTTTATCTTCATCAAGTCTGTTTGAATACCCCTTATAAGGATATAAAGCCGTGATAAAACTAAAATTGGTTTGGTCTTTTTTAGAAACCACAGACCATCCTTTTCCACGTTGACCAGAATTAGAAACGTCATCTATTTTTCTTAATTGATAAATGTCTAAGCCAGAGGCATTATCAAATGTAGATCTTATTAAATTTGGTGTCATTTCTAAGCTATAGTGCCCTTGCCAAACTTGTTTATAGGTGTGTTTTTTATTAGATTTAAAATTATCTTTTACAATCCAAAAATCATCCTTTACATAAATAACCTGTCTGCTATATGCGACATCAATATTTTCAAAACCATTATGGCTTCCAATAAAAACATCTAAATCTTTATCGGTTTTCCAAGCTATCGTTTTTGGTTCTGGTAATTCTCTATATTTTCCAAAACCACTCCCTCCTTTATTAGAAGTGTATTGCTTTCCTTGTAACTCATTATCTACTAAAGCCACATTTTTAGTCATTGAGTTTTTAAACAATTCTAAATCTTTAAGAGAATACCTTACTTGATAATTAGGTAATATCACCTTACCATTTGCCATAGCTTGTACGCCTAACATATCGCCGTGTTGATGGTCTGGTTTTTTATCATCTAAGCCATTAGAAATGATCATCATTTTATCATGATCATTCCAACCTTCTCGCATAATGTAATACCCCGTTGTTGGAAATTCTACAGATTTCATAGTTGGTTTTGTAGCTTCCACTTTTTCAAGCATTTTTAATTGGGAGCCACTTAAATACCAATACATATTAGCTTTTACATAATTATTAGCGAAATAGCCCATTTTAGGAGAATCGAATAGTAAATATCCTAAAGTTAAAGCACCAGAAATATCATTGGTTTCCGCCCAAGGTTGATCGGTATCATCAGAAAGTACAGGAGCAGATTTATCTGGATATGCTACTTTTGTTAATGTTATAAACAAAGATTTTAATTTGTCTTTCCAAAAATCATTGACTTCTAAACCACTTAGCTTTGCCAATTGATATACGTAATAATAATTACCTATATCACTCATATGATAATGTACTGTGCGCTCAAATTGAAAGCCATCATCATTAATTTCTTTTGACAGATGTTCTTCTAGTAAACGCATGGAGCGTTCGTACCATGCATCTGTATTTTGAAAGTCTCTTAATAAAATGGAAAGCATTGCTAAAGCAGAAAGCCCCCGTGTTTGGTGATTTCCAGAATGAAATTCGGTATTGTTAGCGTATAAATGCGCACCATGTTGTAATAAGGTTGCTATGGTCGTTAACTGGTCATTATCTGTATACGATGCTTCACCCAAAAACATATTATGAATTTGTAGCCAATTCAGGATACGATACCCAGAACGAAAGGCTTCATAAATACCATTACCATTTTCAATTTTTTCGTATTCGCCTTTTTCTAAAGCAACATTTAAAGATTTTAATTGGTTTGTAAAATAGCTTAAATACTTAGGGTTTTTATCTTGGTAATTATAATAAAAAGCAACATCAACCATTTTATGCTGGCGTGCCAAATGTCTTAAAGCATACGTATTTACGGGTTCTCCAAACAAGTAGTTAAAAGGAAGTTTCCATTGCGTAGCATCCGAGTATTTAGATATATGGTCTAATGCCCTTTTCTCATGATTCTTTTCTATTTGATTATAAATCGAGTTATAATCCTTAAAACGCATATCAAATGTTTTCCAATCGTAGAAGTAACGTTTAGAAAATTTCTCTCTAAAATACTGTGCTAAATCGGCTTGAGTAATAGCTCCTTTAGAGGTAAATTTATCTTTAACTTCTACTTTTAAAAAATTAGAAAGCTTTTCATTAGAAATAATAGTTGTAGTTGGTATTTCCTGTGAAAAAACATTTTGGAGTACAAAAAGTAATCCCAGAAAAAACAACTTTCTTGAATTCTTCATTTATGAGATTAATACATTAATTTCAATTTTAAATTTTGAACAACTTTAATTTCTCCTGAATTTTTAATAACGTTATCGACTGGTTTCTGTCCTTTTTCTCCCCATAAAACAGCAATTACTTTTACAGGATTGTTAGTAAATGTATTATTAGAGAAATCAACATTTACAATGCCGCGATTTTTTATTAAAATATGGTCTTTTGAGTCTTTACCACAGTTAGTAAACGTGTTGTTTTGAAGTTTTAAGTTGCCACCTATTGTAGACTCATCGTAACCACCACGATAATAATCTAAAGCAGTTTCATTTATGTTATCGAAAGTAGAATTAGTAATGTAAACAAATGCAGCATTATAATCGCCTTTGTCGTTAGTTTCTTTATTTAATTGAATCCCTCTAATACAATCTTTAATAATTGAATTTGAAACAGAAACAGTATCGGCAAATGATCCTTTTGAAACGCTTAGTACATTTTTAAAATGGCTTATTTCAGAATTTTTGACCCATAAATTATAGGCCTTTGTCATATTTTTATCTAAAGTAGCAAAAGCATCTTGTGTGTTATTTCCCCTTAGTACAATGTCTTCAATAATCAGATTTCCTTTAGGGTTCATTTCGAATGCTGTATGATTTGATGTAAATACTAATTCTGCCTTATTGTTTTTATCTTGAGATGTTATGGTTACCTTTTTATCAATAACTAAAGAGGTATCCATGGCATAGCTTCCTGATTTTAATGACAAGATATCACCTGAATTTACGCTTTTAATATGCTCTAGTAATTCTTGGTTTGTTGCAACTGAAATTGTTTTAGGTTCGTATTTTTCTTTTTCAATAGAAAACCAATCGGTTCCATACTTCGTTTTATCAACTAATACAGCATTATCTTTTACTGGGTTTACAATAGCACCAACACTATTGTTTTCTGAAGTTCTCTTATTTCCGAATAAATCTGTGGTAATGGTTTCAAAATCAAAGCCATAATAGACATCTTTATCATTTTCTGTTGGAACAAACAATACGTCTGATATTTTATTGACTTTAAAACTTTTAGTTAGGATGCCTTTTGGCTTTACGTCACTTTTGTTTTCAACATTTAAAATATTGTTTTTAAATAAGACGCCATCAACTTTATCATAATTCTTTATTGGATAAGTACCTCCTTCATGACTAAATATTAAATTATTAGCCACAGTCGTTCTAGTTGGTCTCGCTGAACGGATTTCAGATTTTGGTAATACATCGCTTTGACTTACGTTGGATCCTACACTAAAATGAAATGGTGTTACGCAATCTACATAAGTATTATGTGCTATAACAGCATCTGTAACTTGAAGGTATCTGTTTTGTGGTGATTTTGGAATGCCATTCATAACTGCTAAAGGTGCTCTAAACATGCTTCCTTTTAACTTATAGAAATAGTTATTAGTAATCCAATGTCCTGTATTTATAACACGAATCCCTCCAATAAACTCCGAATTATCATTACCAATAAAAACATTACCGTCAATAGTAGCATAGTTACCATGCCTTAAAACTAAAGAACCTTCACTTTCAAAAAACACATTATTTCTAAACTCATTATAGTTTGATTTGCTCGATATTATTTCAACCTCACCATTACAACGCTCAAATAAATTATTAGCGACATACGTATGCGATGGTGCCATTGAGGTACCGCTATCTCCAATTTGCATAGTTTCACCATGTGGCCCCCCTTTTCTAGGCCTTGGTCCAAAATGATTGTTTATTATTTGGTGGTAGTTTTTAATATGTTGATTTCCTTTTAACTGAACCATTATGGTAGGACCGAAGTTCGATTTTCCTGTTATATAACAATTGCTTAATTCGTTATGTCTGCCCCAAAACTCTACCCAATGATCTGTATCGTCTCTATTTGGTTGTGTAAATTCTTCAATCACGCAATGTGTCACTTTACAATGATTGGCAATAGAGTCTTTACTTATTCCAAATTGGATAACATTTCGAGTAGGGGTATAGCCATTTTTAAAGTACAGATCTCTAACTTCTAAATATGTGCCTCCTATTTGTAAATTTGATGCACCTTCAATAAAAACGTCGCCTGGTGTTTCTGCTTTTAAAACAATGGGAGCATCTTTTGTTCCTGTTCCATAAAATTGAATTTGTATGTCTTTCCAGGCTCCATTAGCCAGTATAATTTCATCTCCAGGGGTTGCTTTAGTAATAGCATTATTAAGTTCCTCTTCTGTATTTACTGTTATTTTATTAACTGTTGGTGTGTTTTCGCATGCGCAACATAAAAGTAAAACACTTAAAAAGAATAACGCTTTATTTTTAGCGTTGAATTGAGTAAAAAAATTAAAGATGTAGGTCATGAATATTGGTTTTTGTTTTTTGATAATTGATATATTATTAAAATTAAGCATGTCGCCATAGTTGTTGTAAAGCATTCAGGTCTCTAACCATGGCATCAAATACTACTTTTTTATCTACAGAAATTTTACTAAGTCCTTTTTCGGCACCACCTAAATCATATTCCAGATGAAGTGAAACGGGTGGTTTTAATTTGTATGTTTTCAATAATTTAAAATAGGCATCAAAATTAACCATGCCTTCTCCAATTGGCACATTAACGGCTTTCCATTTTCCGTCTATCTTTTCCCATTTAAAATCTTTCAACACAATACCTTTTATATGATTCTGTAACAGTTTTAATCCATTTTTCCAAGAGTGACCGCCTTCTGCAACGGCGTGACGAATATCGTATTGGGTTCCAAAATAATTTAAATCTGCCCCTTCAAGTATGGCATTAATCTCCCAAAAAGATGCTCCAACATTTGTACCTGCATGATTTTGGTAGTAACCAACAATATTATTTTCTTTGTTAAGATCGCTTAAATTCTTGACTTCTTGTTTATAGATCTCAAGTGATTCGTTCATGGGTTTTCCTTCTAAATATTTAAACCAATGTGTGCGGTAATATTTAACCCCTTGTTTTGCAGCCGTTTTAATGATATCAACATCTAATGGATTGTTAATGCTTTCAATACTTGTGGTTATCATTTTACAGTTAGATCCTGCCGATTTAATATCTGATATTGCTTTGGGTAAATCTGTTTTAACTAATTCTGGTAATACGTGCCCTTTGGGTCTAACCGTTAAATCGACTCCAGAGAATCCCATTTCTGCAGCCATTTCTCCAGTGGTTTTATAATCTAAAAACTGGAGATGTTTAGAGAAAATATGAATTGAAAGATCATCATGGGGTTCTATACTAATTGCTGCCATGGCTTCCTCAAGAAGCCCAAAATTGGCTATAAACCCCGTTGTTAAAATTGTCTTTTTTATAAAGTTTCTACGGCTTTCTGATTCCATTATTAAGTGAAATTTAAATACTGAAGTGCACTAAAATATAATCTATTAAAAAAAAGCCTTTTATTTTACTAAAAGACTTTTTTTAAAACTAACTCAAAATTTTCTATTGCACTACTATTTTCTTTGCTAAACTTTTACCTTCAGATTCCAATTTTAATAAGTAAATACCTTTGCTAAAATTAGAAACGTTTATTTTATTATCACTTGGTTCAATTTTACTATAAATACTTTTACCTAGAAGGTCAAATATTTCAATTGAATTTATTTTTAAATCTTTTGATTGTATTGTTATATAGTCTTTAGCTGGGTTTGGATATATTTTGAAATTTGAAGTTGAAATATCATTTAGAGATAATGTTGATGTCTCATAAAGCTCTATATTGTCATAAAACACTTCATCATCACTATCAACAGTGTTTGGAGATTTAATATAAATAACAATAAAAGAACCTGATGGCGTAAATTCCAATGAACTTTTAGTAAAATTATCCGTTGTTGCATTTGATTTACTTGAGTTAAAGTCATTTGTGATCTCTAAAAAAGCATCAACAGTAGAACTAGAGCTAGTAAGACCAACTTCATCAGCAATTTCGGTATTTAAAATATATACTTCTGAAGGGTGGTCAGCTAACTCAGAACGAGACTCAAGTAATAAAGTATAACTAACACCTGCCGTAACTGGTACATACTGATATAAACGACGACAAGCTTCATTTATTTTTAATCCTCTCGTTGGTACACCCATGGTAGGACCAGCACTATAATCAAAATTACCATCGGAAGAAGAACCAGGTATCTCACTATTGTCACCGCAATTAGTAGCAAGCCAGGTATCTAAATCACCATTGTTCCATAATGCTCTATAAGGGCTTGGACTAGTATTATTAGTGGTCTTAGCATCTGCATCATAAACGACTGTACTGGGTGGTGACATATCAAAAGCATCGGCATTATCTGAATCATTTCTATTCCATCCATTAGCGTCAGCATCATCCTGAGTAATAGTAAACAAATCACCCGTACCATTTAATACAAGGTTAGTTTGACTCCATCCGTAATTAAAACACAAACAGCATACCAATAGGGTGTAAAATGTGTAAGAATTTTGTTTTGCAATAAGTAATTTTGTTTTCATAATTTAAAGTTTAATAGTTTGTAAAAATTTTCCCTCAATTATTTAAGTTAAGAAGTGGTTTTTTGGTTTTCCAATCTGGTTAACCAGTTTAGTTTTTCGAATATATACATATTTATCTATCTAATCAAATATTTTAACAAAAAATGCAAAATATTAACAATGAAGTATTTATATAATTACGAATGTTTTGGAAATGCAACTAATATTTGAAGGAAGTTCCTGAAGTTAATCCGTTGTAAATCAGGTTGTTGAAAAATAAAAAACCTCCAACCAAAAAAGGTTGAAGGTTTTACATGTAAAACTTATACAAATTATTATTTAAAACGAACTATAAATAATTTGAATTATATTTTGTTCTAATAAGATAGAAAATTTAATAATAGTTTTAGTTCTGATTTTATTTTATATTGAAATATGACTAGTGAACTAAACAAATTATATGGGTTATTTTGAGTTATAAATTGGTATTATTACTCAAAAGATGTTAAAAATTAGGCCATGTATTTTTTATATACATTTCTACCATAAAAAGCAATAAACAAAAAGCAAACTAATGGTAATATAAAAGAAAAGTTAACCTCGGATATTCCAACAATTTTTATATCATCTACATCATTTCCACCTGCATCAATAATCATACCTTGGAGTTTAGGCATTAAAGCGCCTCCTACGATGGCCATTACTAACCCCGCTGCACCAATTTTAGATTCCTCTTCATTTAATCCATTTAAAGCTATACCATATATAGTTGGGAACATGAGTGACATACTAAATGAAACTCCTACTAAACAATAAAGTCCAAATTGACCTTCAATAAACATCGTTCCCAGGGTAAATATCATTGATAAAATGGCAAAATACATTAATAATTTGCCTGGACTAAAAAAGCGTAACATGTAAGTTCCTATAGCTCTTCCAACCATAAACAATAAGAATGCCGCAAATTGATAGTTCGCTGCAACATCACTAGTAATATCTATAGCTTCTGCATACTGATAAATGTATGTCCAGCACATAATTTGTCCACCAACATAGCAAATCTGCGATATAACACCCATAACATACTTTTTGTTTTCACCCAAAGATTTAAATGTGTCTCCAATACTAGGAATGTTACCGTCGCCTTTTGCCTGAGGCATTTTATTTATTAAAATTAATACAAATACAGATAAAATAACCAAGCCTAAAATAACATACGGATTACGAATTACCATTAAGTCTGAAGTTCTTATCAATGCCTTTTTTGCTTCAACCAAAGAACTAAAATTCTCAATGTCGTCTGATTGTAACCTTTTAAGAACAAATTGTTGGGCAACTAATAAGCCTAAAATTAACCCAACAGGGTTAAAAGCTTGTGCTAGATTTAAACGTTGTGTTGCTGTTTCGGGCGAGCCCATTGCTAACACATAAGGATTTGCCGTAGTTTCTAAAAAAGCTAATCCAAAGGTTAAAATATACAATGCCAGACAAAAAAACCAGAATTTCTCTGTAATGGCTGCAGGATAAAATAAAAGGGCTCCACCTGCAAATAGTGCCAGTCCGATTAGAATACCTACTTTATATGAATATTTACGAACAAAAAGAGCTGCTGGTAATGCCATACAAAAATAGCCTCCATAAAAAGCCATTTGTACCCAAGCTGCTTGTGAATTAGATAATTCTAAAACTTTTTTAAAGGCTTGTACCATAGGATCTGTTACCGCATTGGCAAAACCCCACAATGCAAATAAAGATGTTAATAGGATAAAAGGTAATAATACTTTTTTGGATACAATAACTGGTTTACTCATCTTTTAAATTGTTTTGTTGATTAATTCCTGCCCAATAACACATATATAGTTATAGTTATAAGACATAAAAAAATAGACATTTGTTTAGTGTACTTCCACTCTTTCATATCTACGATTTGTAAATCTTCTTGTTTAAAGTCTTCATTTGGTGGATAAAAATAGGAGACTCCAAACATTACAGCCAAATTTAATAAAAATTCTATCCCCCATATATGTACAAAATGAACATTTACCTTAAAAACAAAGGTTGTTAGAATATAAAATGCTAATCCCACGAATAATGCGACTTTAGCGCCCATTGCCGATATTTTACTAAGAAAAAAGCCAGCTATCATTATAGATGCAATGGGGATAAAGAAAATACCGTTTAATTGTTGTAATAATTGATATAAACCATCTGGAGCGCTTGCTACCATTGGTGCTACGAGAATTGCAAAAACTGCTAAAACCGCAGAAGTTCCCTTTCCAACTTTAACTAATTTTTTATCGCTGCATGATTTCCCAAAATGTCTTTTATAAACATCTATGCTAAAAATAGTTGCGGCACTATTTAAAACACTATTAAAAGTACTTAATACGGCTCCCATAACAATTGCAGCAAATATGCCCACTAAACCTACAGGTAAAACTTTTTTAATAAGCTCTGGATATATCATATCTTGATTATCGTAAAGAGAATCACCATAGTAGTAAAACCCAATAACGCCTGGTAAAATTATTATGATAGGAACTAATATTTTTAAAACACCAGTAAATAATAATCCTTTTTGGGCTTCTACTAGATTTTTAGCACCTAAGGCACGTTGAATAATAGTTTGGTTCATACTCCAAAAATAGAGCTGGTTTATAATTAAACCCGTAAAAAGAACTCCAAAAGGTAGTACGGAGTCTTTAGCACCTATAACATTAAACTTTTCTGGGCTGTGTGCATATACTTTGCTTAATCCAGTAAGAGGATTGCCATCACCTATGCTTACAAGTGCTATTAAAGGAATGGCAAGTCCTCCTATTAAGAGCCCATATCCATTAATAGTATCAGATACAGCTACTGCTTTTAATCCCCCAAATATGGCATAAACAGAGCCCAAAATTCCAATGGCTATAACAGTAATCCATAGACCTTCTTTTTTTGATATGTCTAAAACTTCTGAGATATTGAAAATACTCTCAATATTAATAGCTCCCGTATAAAGCACAATAGGCAATAAGGTTACTATAAACGAAATCATTAAAAACAAAGCCACTAAAGTTCTTGTGGTACTATCAAAACGTTTTTCTAAATATTGAGGTATGGTAGTAAGTCCCATTTTTAAATATTTAGGAACAAAATAAATAGCAGCAACAACCAAAGCTAAAGCAGATGTGACTTCCCAAGCTATGATAATAAATCCGTTTTTATACGAAGACCCATTCATACCAATTAAGTGTTCGGTAGAAATGTTAGTAAGTAGCATAGAGCCAGCAATTACAACGCCTGTTAAACTTCTTCCGCCAAGAAAATAACCATCTTTCGAATCTAGTTTTTCTTTTCTTAATTTATACCAGGAATAAAAAGCAACAAAAGCCGTAAAGGCAATAAAAGAAATAACAGTATACATTATGGTTGGTTCGTTTAGTTTAGTTAGTGTGAAAGCAAAAAAATGCCTTATGTAATGATATCATTACATATTCAAAAAAAATATGTGCTATGTTTTAATTTAGAAATTCAATTTTTCTGGAAAAAATTTAGCTACTAATTCTTTATAGTAAGGAAGTAATGCCTTGGCATCTGGAGGTACTGGTGCTTTTGAATATAAGTCGTAAGGATTAAATTTTTTGACCCATTCAAACATCTCAATATCCTTTTCATTCATTAAATGGGTATAATCATTTTCGCGATGTTGAGAATAAAATGAATGATAGCGTATTATATACAGGGCAGGATCGGGTAAAAAGTCTTTAAATATTTGATATAAATATTCATCGTGACCCCAGCTCATTTTTACGTTATCCAATCCGCAGTTTGGTTTGTAAATCCCGTATTTAGTATTAAATCTTTCATCTGTATAATCTGGGTTTTCTTTGAAAAACTCTGAATACACAATCTTATCTGAAAACGCACAGCCAACAGGAAATGTATCTCCTACTACGGCCCATTGAGGTTCTCCAAACAAACATAAAATTTTACCTAAATCATGTATAAAGCCAGTGATCACAAACCAATCTGGATGGCCATCTGCTCTAATCGCTTCTGAAGTTTGTAATAAGTGCTGTAATTGGTCTAAATCTATATCTGGGTCGCTATCATCAACTAGAGTATTTAAGAAATCTACTGCTTCCCAAATAGACATCTCCTTTTTGTCAAACTTCAGGTATTCTTCTTCTTTGGAACATACAAAATCATAAGTTTGATAGGTGTGGTTTAATCTGTAAAATTCCTTAACGGTATCTAAACGTTCGGAATCTATATAATTACGAAATGCTTCTTTCTCTTTTTTTGTTTCAGAAGCATCTGGATATCTTACTAATAAATCATCTTCCCAATCATCAACACTTTCCATAGGGTTGTCAGAATTAATATTCAATGGCTTTTTCATATACTTAAAATTATAATAATTAAATAAGGAAACAACTAAATTATAATTTAAGGGATATATCAAAATGGACAAATACACCAAAATTATGGACAAATTCAATATGAAAAATAGTATTTATACTATTTGATTAGCTTACTAGGAGGGAAGCCAAACTGTTTTTTAAAGCATCTACTAAAATATAAAGGGTCGTTAAAACCTATTAAATCAGTGACTTCTGATACATTATACTTTTTTGTTTTTAGAAGTTGAGCTGATTTTTTTAATCTTATTGTTCTAATAAATTCATTAGGAGATAAATCGGTTAGTTCTTTAATTTTTCGATATAATTTGGAAGAACTCACCCCTAGTTCTTTACATAGAAAGGAGGTAGTTAAATCAACTTTATTTAGATTAGTTTCAATTAAATCTAATGCTTTTTTCATTAATTCTTCATCTATAGGTGAATGGGTTAATAAACCTATCTCACTTTCAACTTCGTTAGAAAATGTAGCCTTTAACTCTAATCTTGTTTTAATGATATTAGCAATCATAGCTTCAAGCAGTGATGGGTCGAAAGGTTTTACCAAATAACCATCTGCGCCAACGTTAAAGCCTTTCACTTTATCTTCACTTTCAGAAAGTGCAGTTAATAAAACTACTGGGATATGGCTTATAAATTCGTCGTTTTTCAACTCAGAACAAAATTCAAGCCCGTCCATAACAGGCATCATCACATCTGCTACACACAAAATAGGTTTAACCTGTCGGCAGACTTGAAGTCCTTTTTTACCATTATCGGCCTCGTAAACTTTGTAATAATCAGATAAATAATCTATCAAATATTTTCTAAGTTCTATATTATCTTCAACAACTAGTATCTTTTCTTTAATTTGAGTATTATTAATAATTTTTTTGTTTGGGATATTTGGTATAATTTCTGTTTCTGTTTCATTTGTAACAAATTCAAAAACTTCTTCTTCGCTATAGTATTTACGGTTTATAGGGATTTCTACAATAAAGACACTACCTTTATTACGTTTACTCTGTACTTTTATAGTGCCTTTATGAAGTTTTACTAAAGATTTTACTAGCGACAATCCAATTCCAGAACCTGTATTGTTTTCTTTACTGTTTGTGGCTTGATAGAATCTTGTGAAAATCTTTTCTTGACTTTTTGACGGAATACCAATACCATCATCGCTTACTTCAATTATTAAGGAGTCTTTCTTTTCTTCCTTTAGTCTTACAAATAAATCTACATGACCATATTTATTGGTGAATTTTATAGCATTTGATAATAGATTGTATAATATTTTATCGTATTTGTCTCTGTCTACCCAACCAAAAAGCGTATCATTTTCAGTATTAAAGTTGAGTTGAATGTGTTTATTAAATGCTAATTCTTTAAAAGAATCAAATGTGTTCTGAGTATATAAAAGTATATCGGTTTTTGAAACTTTAAGTTTTAATTCTCCTGTTTGTGCTTTTCTAAAGTCCAGTACCTGGTTTACTAAATTTAATAGTCTACTGGCGTTTTGATGAATGAGGTTGTACCTGCTTTTTTGGTAATCGGTACCATTAGTTTTAGATTCTTCCAGCAATTGTTTTGCTGGGCCTAAAATAAGTGTTAATGGTGTTCTTAATTCGTGCGAAATATTGGTGAAAAAGCGAAGTTTTTCATTATTTAATTTAACATCCCGCTCTCTATTTACTTTTTCTGTAACGAGTTCTTGCTTTAATCGTATTCTATTTCTAATATCTCTTCTGATAAAATAAAGTATTATAAACGTAGATAATAGAAATATAAGAAGGGCTTGATATGTTAGCCAAAAAGGAGGTTCAATTTTTATTTTATATGAAACAACATCACTCCAATGCCCATCACTATTACTAGATTTTATATTAAAAATATAATCTCCAGGAAACAGGTTTGTATATTGAACAGTTCTAGAGTTACTATTGGCAAGTATCCAGTCTTTATCGAAACCTTCCAGCATGTATTCAAACTTATTTAGTTTTTCGTTTGCATAAGAAGGGGTTGAAAATTGTAATGAAAAATTTCTGTTTTTATAATTAAGCTGAATGTCTTTTAATACGTTTAAATCTTTTTCTAATGGGACTTGATTATTAACTTTATTACCAGGAAACACCTCTTTATTCTGAACCTTGAATTCTGTAATTGCAGGTAAAGGTGACCATTTATTTTCGTTAATAGTGTATGGTGAAAAATAAATAATACCATTTTTACCACCTAAATAAATATTGGAGTTATCAAAATTATAAAACCCGCTTGAGCTAAATACATCCAATCTATTACCACTATTTACATGATATATATTAAAATCCTTAAGGCTTGTTTTTAATCTTGCTACACTGTTATTATTTATATTTAGCCACAAATCTCCATTGGAATCTGTAACCATATCTGTAATCCATTTACCAGCAATTTCCTTTGGTTCTTTTACTGGTTCAAACGAATCTTTATAACTATTATAGGTGCTTAAGCCAGTACGTGTCGCTGCCCAGATTCCCCCGTATTTACCTAATATAATATCACTTACATTATCATGTGGAAGCCCTATCTGCCCGGTGAGATTATTATTATATGATTTGATTTCGCCAGTTTTAATAGCATATTTTACAACACCACTTTCAGTAGCAAACCAAACGTTTTTATAGGAATCTACTTCAATGGCATTTATTTCAAAACCAGGAAGCAAGGTGCCTAATGATTTATTTAATGTTAAGTTTTTTGTGTTTAAAACGACCACACCCTCACCAAAAGACCCCAACATAAGGGTGTCTTTTTCTATTTTCTTAAAAGCAAATACCGGCGATTGTTCAAAACCTACATCTATTACTTTTGATGTGTTTTTTCCATAATTATAAACCAATATTTTTCCGTTCCAGAGCCCACAATAGAAAATGTCTCCATCATCAGAATAAATACTTGCTATATCTTTTTGATTGTTATACAAGGGAACAAAATTGGCGTCTTTTGAAATAAAAAGACCGTTATGTCTTGTCGCAACAATAATTCTATCATCTATTGTTTTTGAAAACCCTCTAATACGTGGTGCTTGATTCCCTATATATTTTGAAATATCTTTATTAAGGTTGAATTGATTTTCATAAGGATCATATTTATCTAAGCCATCTTCTGTTCCAATCCAAAGCACTCCAGAAGCATCAAAATACAATGCCGAAACCAAGTTGTCTATTAAAGATGTATCGTCTGAAAGCACTGCATAATGCCATTGGAAATCGCCATTAATTATATCTTCCAATTGATTACAAACCAGTAGACCTCCTAAAGTTCCAACCCAATATTTTCCATCAGGAGCTTGAGCTACAGACAAAAAATAAGGGCCTAAACTATCTCTCGTATCGTCATCTTCAATATAAAGATTTGTAAAGGTATTTGTTGCTTTGTTAAGTTTATAAAGTCCTTCTCGTGTTCCTATAAATATATCCGATTTTGAATCTTCGTATATAAAGTTGATATACGGGTTCTTTTCATTCGAATTAGGAATAGATAACATGTAACTAACCAATTGAGACACATCCCCAGTGGTATTTAAAGTTATTTTTGCTACAGATGCTGTTCCATAACTACCAATCCAGATATTCCCTTTTCTATCTTCAAAAATTGCTTTTACATAATTGAAACCTTTAATTTCAATTTTTTCAAATCGGTTTTCGTCTACAAAAAACACATAGACACCTTTTGTTTTAGTGCCTACCCAAACCCGTTTAAATTTATCTACATAAACAGAACGAATTTCTTCATCTGGCAAACTATTAGGGTTATTTGCCTCAGGTAAAAATGTTGTGAATTTTTGGGTGTCTGTTTTAAAAAGAGTCAGTCCTTTTCTTGTACCAATCCAGAGATTATTTGAGTCTTCATCAAGATGTAGTGCTGTGATATCGTCATTATTAATTTTGTTATCGCCAGGTGATGAGCTTAAATGCGTTTTAAATTGATACCCATCAAAACGGTTAAGACCAGAAAATGTTCCCAGCCATAAAAACCCATGTTTATCTTGAACAATATGACGTACAGAGTTATGAGACAATCCACTATTGTCATTATAATGTTCGAATTTTATATTCTGAGAATTAGAACTAACAAAAGAAAAAATACCCAAACATATTATAATAAAATGGTGTCTCATAAGATAAATTATGTATACAATTTAATCATTATTTATGGATTTATTCGTTCTATTGTACTTGTTTTTAAGTTGATTTTGAAATGATTTGAAGGGTATCCGTTTGCTGTCTTCTTCAATATACTTTGCCACAATGCAAATGCTTTATTTCCAGATTTTGATAACTGATCACAAACAAATTGATAATGCTCCAATCGTTTTAACCCAATATCGGCTAGAGCTAACTCATCTGCACTTCTTAATCTGTAAAAATCAAAAATCATATCGAAACCTGTCCAGCTTTCAAAATCGTTTAAAGACCATTTTTTTGATGCTAATTGTTGATTGATTACTTGTTTATTATCCTGAGCCATCAATAACAAATCTTTACCTGAAGATTTTAAAACAGCATCCGTAAATGTTTTAGGCCAATCTTTTGGTATAAACCGAAGCCGCGTTAATTCTTTTAAATGCCATTGTGTAAATTCCCTATAGTTTTTGGTTTTAAGAATGTCTTTATTCCAAATATTAATCTTCTTTATACTTTCTAAATGTGTATGCTCTTGCTCGTAAAGGGAAAACAGTTTATTGAAATTATGAACAGAGTCTGTAACCACAGTTTCTATATCAAATTCAGAATCTGAATGTATGGTTAATATTTTATAGGCTGGTATATATGCTGCTAATGATGGTGTTTGTATATTGAATAATGTTCCTTTTGCAGTCGTCCGAACACCTGTATCGTTTATATGCATATGTCCTCCAAAATGTATTTGAATACCTGCATTTGCAAATGTTTTTGCAACATCTTCGTTCGGGACACGATGTAATTGCATCTTATTCGAACCAAAAAACGTCTTCATTTCTGAAGAGGCATCGTCATTAAAATCGACCATAGGATAATGGCTAAAAGCAATTAATGTTTTACCATGTGCTTTAGCGTTTTTTGATACCCTTTCAACCCAATCTACGAGATGGTTTTTATGAGATAACACATTATTAAAACCAATACTTGCTCCTGTATAATCATCTTGACTGGATTCTAAATCTAATGTTTTTTCCTTTGGAATATATACATTAGCATCTATTGCCAAAAGCCAAACATCTTTTATAGGTTCCACTAAATAGCTTGCGTCTGGAAGAAAAGCAGTATTATGTTGAATGGGATATACTCTTTTTTCTAAAGGAGATGCTTCACTTGCTTTTTTAAAATTATAGTTTGTATAATTATAGTTTGAAAATGGGGTTTCCCAATATAGGTAGTCTTGTTTTGGATAAAACCCAAAATCGGACATTTCATTTAAAATCTCTTGATAGCCCCAGTTTTTTATTCCAGATGTTATGATTGGTTTTAATTGATCGTCTTCTACTATTTTTAATTTACTTTCTGAACTTGCGATAATTTGTTCTTTACCGCCTTCACCCAAAAAGTCTTTTTTTATGGCTTCTCTGGAAAAAGGTCTAACAGGATCATGGTTACCTGTTGTGGCAAAAAACGAGATCCCGTATTTCTCTGAATAGTTGTCTAGAATACGTCTTAAGCCTTTAACATGTATTGGTTGGCCATCGTCACTAAAATCTCCTGGAAGGACTACTATTTTAATACCTCTTTTAGAAATATCATCCAAAGCGGCTAAAAAAGCAAAGTAATTTTCATTGAAAATTCTGGTGGACTTTAATTGTGACCCCATGGTTCTTATATTGACAAACTCATCTGATATTGGATTTTTTATGCCTTTATAGTTGGCATCTTTAAATTCTGCATAAATATCTTGAAAATGAACATCTGCCAAAAATGCCATTTGCACATTTTTAGGTTGTAAATTTTGTTCTGTTTTGCATTTTGTAAGTGCAAACAATAAAAAAATGAATATTAAATTTTTTAAAACTTGCATTAAAATAGAGTTTTTAGAAATTATTTTTTATATGTTTCTTTTGGAAACATGTAACTTGGTTTCCAACCCCCTAAATCTATTAAAATTTTATCTAACATAACGCCAGAATCAACCATCCAAATTTTTAAAGTATGTTTTCCTGCTTGTGTAATCGTTTGTTTTACAGATTTTATTGAGGCATTTTTTAAAACGTTTTGTTTCCATGCATCACTTCTACCAAAGGTTTGAAAATCTACAATTACAGGTTCAGCATCGTCAATGGCAACAGCACAACGCACCCCGCTTTGGGCATAAAATGCATGTGTTGGAATGGCCTGTAATCGAACATCTGCCTCCCCAAAATTGAAGGCATAAAAATCATATTCAAGTAACGGACTTTCTTTTTGAACAGTTTTTAAATCGATTACCGATTTTGCACTTCTGGGCAATGCTGTAATAACATTATTTGAATAACCAATACCTTCAAAAATATCCCATTTGGCTTCTTTTCCGTCTTCTTTTCTACTAAAATTTTCGGCATCAATGGAAATAAAACCTTTATCTTCTACAAAACCTGAGTAGGTTTCTAATTCTTTTAATTTGGGATTAAAAGCAGAGATGCCTATGGTGATCGTTTTACCACCCGACACAAAATCGATTGCACTATTTACTTTGTAACTTGGAGGGATTAACTGGAAATCGTGTCCTAGAGGTGCTTCTTTTTTATTTTCGCCTTGTGGAACTTTATCCCAATCTATATGAACCCATAATCTTTTTTCAGCATTTCCCGAAAGATTGCTTAAAGCGCCTTCTGTTTCCGATATTTTAATCCAATCTGCTTTAGGAATAGCTTTCCATGTTATATTTCCATGTCCTTTTAAAAAAAGGTCTACAAAATATTTATTATTGGTATAACTATTAAAAACGGGTAATACATCTGCATAACTATTTACAATGTCATGGTTAACTTCCATTTGATAGCCTTCTAAAGCTAAACCTATGGAAGCTTCATCGTTTTTTGTATGGTATAATGCTGGTTCTGAAAACACTGGTAAAAATCGTGGTGCCATGGTCATGATATGATCCCATTTTCCATTTTGAAGTGTTTTGTTATAGTAGTCTGTTTCTTTTTTTATACGTTGATATGCCTTAATGGATTGCTCCCCAAAATAATTGGCACTTTCCCGACCTTGTTTTGCCGTAAATTTGTTCTTGAAACTGTATAACCATTTCTGATTTAATTTTGAAGCGCCAATTACAGGATAATATACCAATTGGTAAAAAGCAGCTTTACGGTTTTCATTTATTTTTCCATACAGTTTCTCTGTAGTCTCTACTAAATGTTGGTAGGTGTTAATTCGAGCATCAACCTCATCGCCATAATGAAACTGAGTGAGTTCGGTTTCTCCAGATTTAGTTACTGGTTCTACTTGACTCCATGCCATAAACTCTGGGCGTCTTATAAATGCTAATCGATTGTTTTCAAATAGCAGATCGGTTATTTCTTCTGATGTGTTTTTGCCAAATTCTCGAGCCGCCCACTGTATTGTGTGGCTTTTTACAGAACTACTTTTTTTAAAATCACCCATATTCCAAGCCATATCTAAAAACAGCTCAATATTGTATTCGTGTGGTTTTATATCACCACAATTTAAAATCCAGATATTTCGAGATTTAAACTCATAGGCTTTAGACATTTCTTCCCACATTAATACGGGATTGGTTGAATTTAACCATAAATAATCATGGGGTCTGCCCCAATATGAGGTATGATAATACACGCCTGCACCACCTGGGCGTTTTTGTTCCTCCAGATTACTTAATTGGCGAATATAACCGTAATTATCATCTGTCCAAACCAACGTAATGTCCTCTGGTAACTTTAAACCACTTTGGTAATATTTTAGAACCTCTTTATAGGGGACAAAAGCTTGTGGAATTTTGTTTGGATTCTTTTTTGTTTCTTTTTTTAGAATGTTTCGTTGGTCTGTAATTACTTTTTCCAATAATTGTACTTGAGCATCGGTATCATCTTCACCAACAATCATAGGCGAATCGTGTTCTCCTCGCATTCCTGTGGTATAAATGCCTTCATATTTAGAGGTTTCTTTTACACGTTTTTTGAATAAGCCTTTTATGGTTTCCGAATTAGTGTCATACCGATATTCACCCATGGTTTCATGATCCCATTCGGTATTAATATTAGAGAGCATGGGTTCTGCATGAGATGTCCCTATAACAATGGCATAGTTGTCTGCTATTTCTTTGTTTTTAGGGTATGAATAAAAAGGTTTTGTACTAGAGTGCATGGCAGGCCAAATGGTATTTGCTCGCAACCTTAACAGCAATTCAAAAATTTTGGCATACGTTTTTGGACCAATATCTCCTGTTTCTGGTTCATAATTTAGAGCTGCCCAACGTTGTAAACCCCAATCTTCATCATTTAAAAAGACACCTCTATATTTAACAGAAGGGACTTTAGATACTACACTCTTAATAGATAAACTAATTTCATTCTTTTTTTCAGGTGTTACATCTGCCCACCATTCCCATGGTGAAACTCCAATCATTCTAGATAATTCTAAAATACCATAAGCGGTTCCTCTTCTATCACTTCCAACAACAACCAATGCCTTATCAATACCTTTTAAAGGGCTATTTACTACTTGAATGGCGTAACGTTCCCATTGTCCTTTAAGCTCAGAAACGTTAATTTTTCCACTTGATATAAGTGCATCAATATATTTGTTTTTACCAATGGTTCCAGCAATAATTACATGGGATTGATTTGTTTTTTTTGTAATGACTGATATTTTTTTGTCTGAAATTTTAAACACATCTTCAGCAAAAATTTGCGAAGCGATTTCAACAACTTTAGCATCTTTTTTATCAATTAAAATCGAGGTCGATTTCGTATTATCTACAATTGTGAATTCTGAAAGATCTTGTTGTGCCTTTAAGATTCCAAATTGACAACAAATAATTATTATAGCTATTTTTTTAATCATGTACCTCATTTTTTAGTCGTTCATATTTATTTTTTTCAAAGCTCACTTTAAAAGTTGAAGGAAATAATGTTGATGGTAAGTAATAATCTGTCGAAATAACTTGCGCTCCTGATGCTTTTGCTTTTTCGAATCGATTATAATTATTTTCGCGAGCTTCTTTAGTTCCTGCATCGGCTCGTGTACGCACTAAATAGCCTTTTTTAACTAATTCTTTTATATAGTCGAAATCTGTAATAGGGTTGTTTACAATTCTAAATGCAGCTTCTGGGTTTCCTTCTTTACTGTTTACAAATAAGACTCTGTTTTTTAAAGACGGATGGTTTTCTAAATACCTGTTTATTTTATCTTCTTTTTCATCTAAAACAAAAATAAACCGCCCTTTTAGTGCTTCTAATTCTGGCCATCCTTTTGTTAAAATAGCTGTTTCTAAAGTTTCAAAATCACCCCGAACTAAATCTGGTGTTATTAATTTATCATTAGAAAAAACACTTTTAATTTCAACATCAATACTATCCAATGCCTCTTTTGTAAAGGCTAGCGGTTCTTTAGTACCCGTTACTTTTTGATCTTTGGCATTTATCAATATGAAAATAGGGGTGTGGCTTGGGTTGTTACTGGACCAATTTTTTAGTGCTTGTAATCCTTCTTTAAATAATAAATAATGACTTCTGAAATCGACATCTTGAATATGGAACATTTTAAGACCAGGACGTTTTAATTTTTCTTCTTTATCAAATCCTAAAGGTTTTTTTTCCATAGATTTAATGATATCTAAGCCTTTTGGATTTGTAAAATACCCCCCTGATGGGTCGTGAAACACATCTAGCTCCAAATTACGCAATCCCAAATCTAATTGTGTTTTTAATGACATGTGACCATATTGCAATGCTTTTGCTTTTGAAGAATCTACACTATGTAAATAGTGCCAAAGTGGTTTTTCAATAGGAATCTTATAGGAATTATGACTGCCAATAACTTGAATATCATTAAGCCGAATATCACTGTTATGACATGCGATAAAGGAAAATATAAATATAAAACAGATGCTAGTATTCGTTTTAAACATGCTATTTGTTTTTTGGTTTTATGAGTTCAATATATGCTTCTGCAAATCGTTTTCCCATCATTCTTTGACCTTCTGAGTTAAAATGCACTTTATCACCTTTGTCTTTAAAATCGGATGTTTTAACAACAGAAATGTATTTGTCTTTTGAAGCATGTTTATTTATGATGTTATTTATTGCTATCCAGGATTCTTTCTTTTTTGAGTAAGAACCAAGTTCACCCATTAAAATGGGTAAGGTTTTATTTCCAACAGATTTTCTAAATGCTTTAAATAGAATCGCTACGTTTTTATTGTATTGCGGAATCGTTTTTTTATTTGCATCACTTTCTCCTTGGTGCCATAATATGCCTTTTACTGTTCCATATTTTTTAGCTAAAACGACTTTCTCTTTAAAATTTGATAACAACTTTACACCGCGATGTACAGAATCATTAACCCATTTATTTATAGAACTACCGCCAACTGCCGTGGGAATTAGTAATATGGATACGTTTTCGGGGATGTCTTTTAAAAGGCTTTTTGCAAACGACAAGCCACTGTCTAATCCTCCCATATTGGGCTCGTAAAAATGGAGTGGTTCTTTGGCTAGAATAATGTCATTTTCTTTATTTATTGTTAAAATACGTTTAGAAGGAATGGTGTCTTGTGGCTCCACAAATCCACGACCTGCCATGTTGGATTGTCCAGCCATCATAAAAACCCAGACATCTTTCTTTTTTGGAATTTTTTTAGGTGATTCAGCAACTTGTGGAAAATTAATAGTTCTTTCATACTTGGCTAGTGCTCTGGATTTAACCATCTTATTCAACCATATTTCAGCTAAACCTGGCCATGTTTCAGCAGCTATATTCCCTTTTCTTAAGCCATAACCATGCCCGCCTTCAGATAACATGTGTAATGCTACGGGAATTTTTTTATTTCTTAAAGCGGTTGCCATTACTAAAGGACTGTTTCCATAACGGTCATCCATAGTACCGAAAATAAAAAATGGTGGTGTATTTTTGTTAATCTCTAATTCTGGGCTTATACTTTTATTTTCTCCTTTATCAAGGTATGCTGGATAAATAAGCATTGAAAAATTTGGACGACTTGATAATTTATCAATAGCGTCTATTTTGGGGTAAGCGTCTTTTTTATAGCTTGTTGAGGCCAGAGCAGATAAATGACCTCCAGCTGAAAAGCCCAAAACACCTATTTTTCGAGGATCCAGATTATAAACAGAAGCCTTGCTTCGTACGGTCCGAATGGCACGTTGTATATCTTGCAATGCGCCTTTTCGTTTTTTTGGCACACGATATTGTAATACAAAAGCTGTATATCCCAAAGTATTAAGCCATTCTGCTATTTCATATCCTTCTTTATTTGCTGCCAAAATACTATACCCACCTCCAGGAGATACTACGACTGCTGCCTTAGAATCATTAGATTTTTCTGGTTTAAAAACGGTTAATGATGGATTGGTAATATTGGTTAGCCTTATAACATCTCCACTTGTGTTATCTGTTTGAACAGGTTCATGCTTAGGTTCCTTTTCTCCAGGTACTTCATTTGGCCATAAATAAAGAACCTCCTCTTTGGTTTGTGCTGAAATTAAACAAGAAAAAAAGATACTTATAGCTATAAAAATAGGCTTCATAATGGACTTATATTATTTAAAAAGACATTGTTTTATGCAATTTAATATCTTTTGATGATCCCCCAATCATAAATTCATACATACCACTATCAAACACCCATTTTTTTGTTTTATCATCCCAATATTGTAAGTCTTTTTTGGAGACCTCAAATTGAACGGTTTTTGATTTACCCATTTTTAAAGGGACTCTTTTAAAACCTATAAGCTTCTTTAATGGACGTTTATGAGATGATTCTTTAGCTCGATAATAGAGTTGTACAACCTCATCACCATCATAATTACCTATATTCTTAATTGTGCTAGAAATTAATAATTTTTCATCTTTCTTTTTAATTTTCATCTGGCTATATTCGAATTTCGTATAACTCAAACCATAACCAAAAGGATATAATGCATCTCCTTCAAAATACATATAGGTTCTTCCGTTAGATATTTCATAATCATCCATAGGGGGCAAGTCTGATACCGATTTGTAACATGTAAATGGGAGTCTGCCTGCTGGATTGTAATCTCCAAATAGTACGTCGGCTATAGCGGTGCCTCCAGCTTCTCCAGGATACCAGGCGTCAACTATAGCAGGGATATTTTCGTCCACCCAATTTATGGCTAAAGAGCTTCCTGCTACTAATACCACAATAGTATTTTTATTTATAGCATAGATGGTTTTTAAATAATCAATTTGGTCTTTTGGAAGTTCTAATGACTTTCTGTCTTTTCCTTCTTTTTCAATGGTTTTATTAATACCCATAACTGCAATAACGTAATCGCTTGTTTTTGCTGCTTGAATATCTTCATCGTATAAATCACCATTTGTATCACCTGGTACTTTCCATAGTAATTGACAAATGGCATCTCCACCATTATCGAAATATTCGAGCTTAATAGCATATGTCTTATTAGCTTGCATGGTTATTTCGACTTGGTCTGTTGTGGCACCTCGGTTATGCCATGCGTCGACTACTAATTTGTCATTTAACCATAAGCGTATACCATCATCTGAGTTAACGCCTATTTTATACGTTCCAGAAACATTGGGGGCTATGTAACCTGTCCATCGGATGGATTTATGTAGGTAGTTGGTATATGGATCTGGAGGGTTGTTTACTGGGTCGAAATTAACTTCTTTATCTACTCGGGTTTGTGGTGTGCCCTCAAGAAATTTATCGTCAAAATATTCGGCATACAATCCAGGTTCGTCATTAAAGTCATTTCTTAGATATTCCGAATTAATAAAGTTTAAATTTCTAGCTGCTGTTTTCCATTTAGCATAGGTAACTTCTATGTTGTTACCCACTTTATTCTTTATACCTTCAAGAGGTGAAATAGGTTTAATGACGGGTAAGCCACTGTAATCTCCAAAAACCACTTGGTTGGCATTAAAACCAACAACAGCAATTTTTTTAATCTTGCCAGCATCTAAAGGCAATGTGTTATTTTTATTTTTTAGCAATACGATGGATTGTCTGGAGGTTTCAAGAGCTAATTCTTGATGCTTTTTTGAGCCAATAACTTCTGGAGAGATTTTTGAATAGGGGTTGTTTTCTGTAGAATCGAATATGCCTAATTTAAATCGTGCGGTTAAAACTCTAGTTACAGCTTTATCTATGTTTTTTAGAGAAATTAACCCGTTTTTATATGCGGGAAGCAAATAATTATTGTAAATATCATCGCCACATTCTAAATCTAAGCCCGCTTCTATAGCTACTTTTGCTGCTTGTTCTTTAGTCTCTATAAATTTGTGTGATTTTACTAAATGTGTAGGAGCGCCACAATCGCTTACTACATAGCCTTTAAATCCCCATTCGTCTCTCAAAACAGAATTTAAAAGCCAATTGTTTGCTGTGCTTGGCACAGTATTAACGGCATTATAGGCACTCATTATAGATTGGGCATTTGCTTCTTGAATAGCGGCTTTGTAGGCAGGAAAGTAATATTCACGAAGTGCTTTTTCAGAAATGGTTGCGTTATACCCAAATCTATTGTCCTCTTGATTATTAGCTACAAAATGTTTGGGTGTAGAAACTACTTTTAAATACTTTTTATCGTTTCCTTGTAAACCTTTTACGAAGGAAACACCAATTCTACTCGTTAAATATGGATCTTCACCGTAGGTTTCTGGAGTTCTTCCCCATCTGGGATCTCTGGCCATATTAATGGTTGGCGACCAAAATGTGAGCATATCGCTAAATCCATTTTTTTGGTCTTTACCTTGGTTGTAAAAATTCCATTTTGCCCGTGCTTCATCTGAAATGGCAGAAGCGACATCGTAAATTAAATCTGGATTCCAAGTTGCCGAAAGGGCAATGGCTTGAGGGAAAACGGTAAATCTGCCACCTTTTACAACACCATGCAAGGCTTCGTTACCATGGTAATATTTATCTACATCCAACCTGGGAATGGCTTCTGCGCTTGCTATTAGTAGCGATACTTTTTCTTCAATAGTTAATCTGTCTAGTAAATCGTTTACTCTGGTTTCTGTGGGTAGGTTTGAATTTTGAAAAGGAAAGTTGTTTTGTGCTGATACAAAAACAGTGTATAAACTGATTAAATATATAATAGCCCTTTTTATCATCATTTTTTTATTTTGTTATAATTTTAAAACCAGATATTGGTATGTCATTTTTACTATAAGTAGGCATCTCTATTTTTAGACCTTCGTTATTTTGTACCCATTTTACATTTTCATTACTACCTAATAATTTAACCTCTTTTACAATAGTGCTATTGTTTTTTGAAAACGATTTTATTACAACCTGTTTTTCTAAAAAGCTACTAACATAAGCATATATACTATCGGCCTTTGAAGTAAAGCGGACTTCTGGAAAAATAGTTTTTGAGGTACCGTCATATAAGTTATCTTTCATGGTGTTTTCTTCCACAGAAGCATGCTTTTTTTTCTTATTTTTTGGAACTTCAGCAAGACGTTCGTTTTGCACTATCCATGGTTTAGACCCATAGATGCCTTCTGAATTTTGTTTTATCCAGGCACCCATTTGTGCCAATCGTTCTTGCGCTAAATCTGTGATTTCACCTTTTGCCGTGGGACCATTATTTAATAATAAATTTCCACCTTTACTTACTATTTCAAGTAATTGACGCGTCATTAATTCTGAAGATTTATAAATGGTATCATACTCAATGTATCCCCAGTTTTTTCCCATGGTAATGCAAGCTTCCCAAGGTTTAACTTCTAAACCGTCTACAATTTTCTGCTCGGTTACTTTATAATCACCAAACCCATGTTTAATACGACTATTAATAATACAATGGGGTTGTATCTCTAATATAAGTTCTCGTAATTCTTTACTTTCTTCTGGACTTATTAATTCTGGGGTATCAAACCAAATAACATCAATTTTTCCGTATTGTGTGAGTAACTCTTTTATTTGCGGTTTTACTTTTCTTTTAAAATATCTACTGAATACTTTTATGTCTTCATCAGGGTAATCTACCAAATTACTTCGCCCTCCTTTATGTGGCCAATTGGTTGCTACATCTGGATCTTCCCAATCGCGTCCTAAAGAATAATAAAACCCAAATTTCATATCGTGCTTATGGCAAGCATCCACCAATTCTTTCATAGGGTCTTTGCCATAAGGCGTGCGCGTTTTTATGTTATAGTCGTTTGAAGGAGAATCGAACATGGCGAATCCATCATGGTGCTTTGAAGTAATAATAATGTACTTCATTCCTGCATTTTTTGCCGTAAGTACCCATTTTTCGGCATCGTAATTAACAGGGTTAAAATCATCTGCTATTGTTCCATATTCTTTTAAAGAGATTTTTTCATGAATCATAAAATGCTCATTCCCTTTTGCTATATGACCATTCCAATATCCTGCTGTTTTTGAGTATAATCCCCAATGCATGAACATACCAAATTTGGCATCTTTCCACCAGTCCATTTTATCGGGTGTTTGCGCCTTTATACTTCCAGAAAGCATCAAAAAAAATAGTGAACAAAAAACGATTATATTAAAATTATTTTTCATGCTAATGTTATGTTCTATTACGGGGTTTAAATAAATGTATCTATTTATTTCTTTATAAATTCTACATTAGTTAGTTTAACTACAATAGGATTAGGCCAGGCTTTATTGTTATAAAGACGTTGTGCCCGACTTATAGAGATTTCCAATAATGTCTCATGTTGAATAAATCTAGATGTTGGCGTGTTTTCGGGCCAATATTCTACAACTAAATCATTTTGACCTAACACTGAAATAGCTGTACTAGATGTTGCTTTTATATTCTTCAAAAGAAAATTTCTTCTGAATCCTTTAAACCAATTTTTTTGTTTTGTTATAAAGACATATGCGGTATTTTCATCTTTATTTTTAGTAAACCACATATCTCCATCTTTAATTATGGTAGGTAATGGTCTAACATCTTTTATGGCTTCATTATTTACAAACATCCATAATGCGATTTCTCGTAAACGTTCTTCTTGTTCTATTGGAATGTCACCGTTAGGTTTGGGGCCTACATTCATAAGAAAATTACCTCCTTTTGCTCTAATTTCTATTAATTTTTCAATTAAGTCTGTACCGTCTTTATAAATTTCGTTGGTTGGTTTATACTGCCATTGCGTTCCCATAGTCATACAGGTTTCCCATGGACCAGGCATGGCACTATCTGGAATTTTCTGCTCGGGAGTTTTCATCTCGCCTCTAGTTACCACAATATTCGAGTCTAACGAATGCACATATTGAACTAAAGGTCCCGTTTTAAAAGCATCAAAGAATAGCACATCTATAGACCCGTAATTTGTAATTAGCTCTTTAACCTGTGCTTTATCATACGCTAATAATTCAGCATTATCGGTAATTTGACTTTTCTCACGTTTACGAGAAATTAACGTTCCTTGTTTGTTTAAAAAATAAAAATCTTCGGGTGAAAAATAGACGCCAACTTTTAAGCCTTGTTTTCGTAACGCTTTAAAAAGCATGCCTGTAATATCCTTTCCATAAGGGGTGTTCATAATATTGAATGTGGTCGTTTTAGTATCCCACATACAAAATCCGTTATGGTGTTTGGTTGTAAAAACGACATATTCGGCACCTGAGATTTTAAATAACCGTGCCCATTCGTCGGCATCAAATTTATCTGGATAAAATGTTTTAGGAAGCGCATTGATATACTTCTCAACATAGGCCTCTGAGGCTCCAACTAACGAGTGACTTATAACGCTCCCTAATTGCGAATCTAAACTCCAATGTACAAATATGCCAAACCCCATATCCATGAAGTCTTCTTCTAAAACAGGTTTGTTTTTAAGTTGCGCAAAAGTAGAAAAACACATGAGCATTAAAATACTTACTTTATAGCTATGTGGTAAATTCATACTTTTATAAGGTAAACTAATTTCTATTAGACTTATTGGACATTTCTAAGACTAATTCTCCTCCTTTTACAATATCGCTTTGTGAAAGGTTATACGTTTCAACAGGTTGGTTATTTAACGTTATTTTATTTACATAAACGTTTTCTACATTATTATTTATTGCTTTAATAATAAAGTTGCTATCTGCATAATAATCTGGGTTTAACTTTATGGTTATTTTGTTAAATAGGGGGCTTCCTATTTGATATTCTGGGTTCTCTTCTGTACCGCCATTCATTTGAAATAAACCTATTTTCATGAGTACGTTTAAACTTCCCATAAGACCTTGGTCTTCATCACCACTATATCCTGTGTTTGGTGCTAAGCCACTAAATGTTTTGTTAATTACATTTCGTGACCAATACTGCGTCAGGTCTGGTCTTCCTAGTTTATTAAAAATAAAGGATGTCTGAATAGATGGTTGGTTTCCAAAATTAACTGGTATTCTACTATATTCTGGATGACCTTCAACGGCATGTGATGTGCCTGCTGTGAAATTTAATTTTTCGGCAGTTTTAAATTGCGCATTCAATTTTTTAATTGCTTTTTCATGTCCTCCAATTAACGTTGCCAACCCACTTAAATCGTGTGGTACAAACCAAGTAGATTGCGCACCATTAGATTCTATAAAACCGTGTTCTACTTGATAAGGGTCAAAATGGGTGTTCCATATACCGTCTACATTCTTAGGTCGCATCCAATTTACGCTTGTATCAAATACATTTTTATAGTTTTTAGACCTGTTTAAAAAATAGTTATAATCATCTTCAAGTTCCAATTTTTTGGCTAATTGTGCTAATGCCCAATCTTGGTAAGCATATTCCATCGTGAGGCTTGCTCCATCTTGATGTCCTCCAAAATTCCCTTCTGGAATGGGGTATGGTACAAAACCATTTTTTATATAATATTTTAAACCACCCCCTAAGTCTGTAGTATGTTCGTATCCTGCTTTTGCCATGATGCCATTTGGCATATGATTTTTCTTTAAAGCTTGATAAATGCCTTCTAAATCATCTTTTATAATGCCTTTTTGAATGGCACTCACAATAAATGGGGTAGAGGATGCACCTGTCATAACATAGGTGTAATTTCCTCCTGATGGTCCTCTAGGAATTATACCGCCATCTTTATAATATTGCATTAAGGAATGCACAAATTCTTCCATGATTTCTGGATAAACCAATCCCCAAAGTGTGTTGATAGTCCATTGTGCGCCCCAAAAAGAATCGGAGTTATAATGATTAAATTTTGGTTTACCATTTTCGTCAAGGGGCAATTTGCCTATTCTAAATTGTTCTCCTGTATTATCTGGGTAGGCACCATTCACATCACTTATAATTCGTCGTCCTTGTAATGCATGCCATAAATCTGTATAAAAACGTCTTTGGTTTACTTCTTTACTGCCTTCAACTTCAATTCTACCTAACAAATCATTCCATTCCGTTTTTGATTGAGTGACTATGTTATCAAAATGCCACTCGGGTAGTTCTTCGTTAATATTATTATTAGCATTTTCAATAGATGTATATGAAATCCCAACTTTCATCAGGACTTTTTCTTTTGGTTCGTTCAAGTGAACCAAATAATTTCTTGTTATGCTATCTTGTTCTATAGATTTAATAGCATTATTTAGTTTAATTTTAAAATATATTGTTAATGGTTTAGGGCGTCTGTGTGTTGGTTGCATAACGACTTTACCTGAAAGTTCGTTCTTATTATTTTTTTCTAATATCCCATCTGTATTTTCACAGGGACCTAATATGGTATTTAAATTGAAAAGGATAGATGCTTGCTCATTATTGGGAAAGGTATATTGATGGAAACCTACCCGTTTTGTACTAGTTAATGCAGATTTTATTTGATACCTATCTAATTCTAGATAATGGTAGCCTGGTGCTATTTTTTCGGTTTGATGACTGAATTTAGAGTGAAAATCTTTAAAAATAGTATGTTTATTAGATTCTGATATTGTAACTGGCATTACAGATACCCCCGACATTTGCCATGCGTGGATATGGCTAAACCCTTTTATGGTATCTGTTTTATAACGATAACCGCTTCCCCAGGCGCCTCCTATTTCTGTATCTGGACTTAGGTTTACCATACCAAAAGGACGACTCGCTGAAGAGAAGAAAAACCATCTTGAATTTTCTGTATCTAATAAGGGATACACCTTATCAACAAATTGTTCTTTTTCTTCTGGTATTATTTGTTGTGCATCTTTACATGATGCTAAAAAAATAATACTTGTTACAATAATTATCCTCCTAAAAACTAATTTTAATTTCATTTATTTTCTATATTATGTAATGCTAACAACTCGTTTAAATTAGCATCAATAGCTTCAATCATTTTCATTGTTGGAAAGCCATTATTCTGTCTTCTGTTTTTGATAGCATACCAGTTAGCCCATTTTTTGTTTAAATCACCATCAGCTCTATGCTTATATACAATGTCAAGTTTTTTTATAGTCTCGGGTAACAAGGTTATTGCATCTTCTAAAAATTTAGGGTTATTTGTGTTTTCAAAAAGTCTTTTTAGAATAGTTATGTGATGCAATGTTGTTTCAAAAGCGATTAAATCTGAATATAAAAGCGTTGGTAAATAAATATAAGCGTGATAAAAATTATTTTCAGAGTTTACTTTTTTTAAGCCTTTTTCGGCTTCTCCAAGTGCTTTTTTTAAATTAATTTCGACTAGTTTGGTGTTTTCTAAATCGTTTTCTACACGTTCGTAACTATAGGGTATTGGTGTTTTTCCAGGACGGTTAATAGGGGTATTAGACAAGTATGCTACAGCTTCCCTAATTTCCCATAAATGCTCTACATAACCCTTTCTGCCTTCTTGCGCTTTATGCAGGAATTCCATGGAGGCAACAGCATGCTTGGCGGACTCTTTATTAAAATAACGTTGGGTCCAAGTTTTATAAAAAGTATCTCCATTAAACGCTTCTGGATTATTACAAACGGCACTATATGCTTCCAGGTTTAATAAAAAGGGTCTGAAATTTTGCCCGTTTATTAAACAGTATTTATCTGCTCCATAATTTTGGAACATGCTTTTCATAACGGTCTCTACTTTATTTGGGTATGGATTATGTACTGTATGGTTTAACCAGTAACCTGCATGCATGTAAGTTCCAAATTGGTATCCTTTTGTGTCGTTAGGAAGGTGCTTAAAATCTCCAAAGCCATGGTCAGACCAAGCTATAATCCAATCTTTTGGAGGGTTAAAACCTTCATTAAACATTTCCATACCATCGGAGTAACAAACGGTTACTTTGGTAGCTTCTGGTTTATAATCGTCTACAAGCTTTCCAAATGCTTCGTATACTTCGTTAAAAACAGCTATTTTACTTTCTCCACAAGAACTTTTATATTCCCAATCCCAAACCTGATTTCTTGGTCTTAAAACAAAAATATCAGTCTTTTTTAGAGGTGTTTCTTCTAAGTAATATTTCCATGCGGCTATCCAGTCTTCTTTATAAGTAGACCAGCATTCTGCTTTATCTTCATCCATTGGGTGTATTTGATACCCCAGCTCAAAATCTATTTGAATTTTCATGCCTTTACTATGGGCATAATCAATCATTTTATCTAAATATGCAATGTCTATTTTGTAATCTGGTTTAAGTGTTTTATACTCAGGTCTAATAAAAAATTCTGGTCGCCCTAACATGTCAAAAAACTGAATGGCATTGTAACGCAATCTAACCAGAGAATTAATCATTTCGGTATAACTTTCCCAATCGTATTCTAGTAAGTTTCCTCTGTAATTAGCCAATTCATCTACATCATTTTCAAAATAAGCTAGAATTGGAACTTTAGGAGGTGCAATTGTTTTTGCTTCAAAATTGAAGAGGTCTTTTGAAGTCTTTTTATTTGGTAATTTGTTAGTCCAATATTCTAAGGGATCAATACCTAAAACCTGTTGGGCATAATCATAAACAGCATATTGAAACCCTTGTATATCAGAGCCTCCTATTACAATAGCATTTTGTCCGTTTGAAAGTGTAGTTTTAGACCAAATACCACCTCTAGACCCAGGTATTTCACTTGAAAGGTTTATTTTTTTCTGCTCGGCTAGTTCTTTAATCAATGGGTTTGTTTCTGTGGTTCCTGTCACAAAAAGTATGCCGTTTTCTGGAAATTTATCAGTTTCAGAAATAATATAAATAGGGGCATCAACGACTTTAGATAAATCGTTTTTTAAATCATTTATAGTGTTTAATTCAATGTTATTTGCATGACTTCCAGTAACCAAATAATATGCTTTAACGTTATTGTTAGCACATGTATTAAGTAGTAAAATACTAAAAAACAGGAAATATAAATAAGTGTATTTTTTTGTCATTTTATATTTTTTATTCTATGAGTATCACAATGAAAAGAGTATGCTTAAAAAGCCAATGACTTAATTTGTAATATAGTAGAATACTAAAGGTGAAAGGGAGTGTTTGTCTCTAACTAAGAGTTCTTTTAAATAAGCCACTAAAAGATATAGGCAGGCAAAAAATCTCACCTGCCTATAAATTAAACTAACTCACTCAAAATAATACTCTTATTTGCTATTAATCAATTATATCCAGGGTTTTGTTCTAAACCTGGTGTTTCTGCCACTGGCCCAGGAGGTATTGGGAATATTCTCATATTCGTGTCTGTATCCGTTTTATCTGTCCAAGTGTCTTCCCAAGTCCCAAATCGAATTTGGTCGGTTCTTCTATGGTACTCCCAATAGAATTCAAAACCTCGTTCATCGTACACATCTTCCAAAGTAGCACTTCCTATGGCAAAACCACTACCACCACGTGCAACTCTAACGGCATTTACATCGGCTAAGGCATCACCAGATCCTAATCTTAATTTAGCTTCTGCCCGCATTAAATATAAATCGGCTAACCTAAATATCACGATGTCAACACCAGTATCATCTCTATTTGCTCCTAAACCTTCTATACTCCATTTAGAAACTCGTACTCCTACAGATTGGTTTGCTGCAATCAAACTCACATCTCTAGTATGGTTTGCGAAACTAAGGTCTCTGCTAAAAAGCTGTACTGGAACAATATCAATAGTCGTCTGGTCATCATTGATAACTGCTGCTCCGTCTTCAGTCTTAATACCAAATAATTGCCCTTCAAGAAATCCTCTGTTAATTTCATATTGAGCCAATGGTATGGTGCCTGCTTCATTAGGGTAGTTTTCCTTATAATATCTAGGGTCATTGGCTGAATCAAATTTGTCTAAAAATTCAGGTAATGTACATCCAGCATCAGAACCTTCTTCCCATCCACCATCGACCTTATAAAGAAGCCCTCTAGATAGTCCATTGGTAGTATTTCTTGAAACGCTTCTACCACTAATTCGTACAGACGTTTTCTCGTTCTTTGCTGACCATATAATCTCAGGATGGTTTTCATTGTCTGGATCAAACATGCTAAAATAATCATCGGTTTCCAAATCATGTGTTCCACTACTAATTACATCTGTGGTAAGATCAATGACCTTCTGCATATCTTCGTTTGAGAAAGAAAAGTTCGAAGCATATCGATCTTCATAAACGGCTTTGTTCAAATATACCCTTGCCATAAGCGATTTTGCGGCATCTTGAGTAAAACGTACCGTGTTTTTTCCAGTAGGAAGGCTCGACATAACTGATTCCAAGTTGGCAATAATCGTGCTTACAGCCTCAGCCCCTTTAAGGATTTGAGGGTCATCACTAAAATTAATGTCGGTAATGCCTCGATATGGTACCTGACCATACGCATCCAAAGCCACCCACATAAAATGAGATAATAAACCTACAGCCTCTGCATGCTCTTGTGTACCTTCTTCTAAGGAACCAATTGCCTGTGTTGCGGTAGCCAATCCTGCTGTAATATGCCCAAATGTCTCTGTAGTATAACGATGAGTAGATCCCCAATCGTGTCTATGTAATTCCTGAAAAACACCTCCGTCGAACCAATCTGATCCTCTAGTGGGTAATATACCTTCATCTGCTGAAAAGGTCTGTAAGGCAAAAAACCATCGGTGTCCATAAACCCTTCTCATATTATTATATGCTGGAGCCAAAAGAGTTAAAGGTTCTGCGTTAGTCAACAAGTCTTCCCCGCTAGCCTCGTCAATAATTTTCTCATCTATATCACATGATTGAAATCCGAAGAAGACAGCCAATATGATGCTAAAAATAATAGATTGTTTTTTCATAATTTATATTGTATATTAATTACTGCTATTTTAAATTAAAAAGAAAGATCAAGACCTAAAATAATGGTTCTAGGACGAGGATACCCTCCAAAGTCAACGCCATAAACATTGCCGCCTCCTGTATTGATCTCAGGATCATATCCTGAATAGTCTGTTATCACAAAAAGGTTTTGACCTGTAAGATATATTCTTAAACTGTCAAGAAAAGTGTCGTTTTTAACATTCCAACCCAATGTGGCATTGTTCAATCTTAAGAATGAACCGTCTTCAATATACCTAGATGAAGAAATTTGTGCAGACGATGGGTTTTCATTAAGATCAAGGTATTCTCTAAAAATGTTATTCCCGTTTTGCGCCAAAGACGCAGCACTTGAATAAGCCCTTGCCGTATTATTAAAAATGTCCACGCCACTTACACCATTAAAACCTAATGCTAAATCAAAGTTTTTGTATGATGCGTTAATATTAAATCCATAAATTGTATTAGGTAATGCGTCTCCTACTATTTCAGCATCTGATAGTATTTCTTCGCCATTGCTATCGAATCCTTCAAATTTACGTAAAAAGAACGATCCTGCAGATTCTCCATTGGTAAAAATGCTACTTGTTTCCCCTGATGTACTAGGACCAAAAATTTCTCCAACAAACACATCTGTAGCAAGTCCTTTAATGTTATTATCCAAAAGTGATATGTTACCTGAAAAATCAAGAGAAAAATTATCCGTTCTAATAGCATTTACATTTAATGCAAATTCAAAACCTTGATTAATAATTTCAGCATCTGAGTTTGTGTAAGTCTCTTCAGTTAAAGCAGGAACTGATGCAGAAACTTCCAAGAAGAGATCGGTAGTGTTTTTATGGAAATAGTCAAATGTACCGCTAATTTTACCATTCAATATCCCCCAATCTATTCCTACATTATACTGTTCTGTAACTTCCCATTTTAAATCTGGGTTAGCTGTTCGTGTTGTATTCACACCATTAACAACCGTTGTCCCATTAAATGTAAAACTATTATCAAAGTCAGTATCTAAAGAGGGCTGCGCAGCTCCTACTGGGATGTTTTGGTTACCTGTTTGCCCCCAGCCTAGTCTTAATTTTAAATTGGAAAATACATCAGAATTTTCAAGAAATGCTTCTTCATTTATTTTCCACCCTAATCCAACTGCAGGGAAATAACCATATTTATTGTTATCACCAAATACTGAAGACCCATCTGCTCTAAGTGATGCCGTTATCAAGTATTTATCTAAGAAATTAGCATTAAACCTTCCAAAGAACGATTGTAATTTTCTTTCACTATTACCTGATTCGATAGTAGTAGCACCCTGAGCAACTCCTAAATTAAAAATAGGATCTATATCTCTGATTCCACCAAAATCAGCTCGTTCAATCCTTAAACTTTTATTATTGAAAGTCTGATATGAATGACCCGCAAGAACATCAAAATTCCATTTATCATAACTCTTTGTATATGTTAGGAAATTTTCTATTAACAGATTAGAATCTTCTCTTGAATCCTGAACAATCTGATCTTCGGTTTGGTCTCCTCCATCATCAGAATTATTGAACAGTCTGAAAAAACGATCTGTATCTGAATTCTCGTAACCAAAGTTAATCTTATAATCTAAGCCATCAATAATAGTATACGTCGTAGTAAAGTTAGCCAAAACTCTTTTGCTTTCGGCTCTGTCACGATATAAATCAAAAAATGACACAGGATTGTCTGTAGCACCCGTTCTTGTAGTTACCTCACCATCATCATCAAAAACTGCAGAGGTTGGGTTGGCTCTAAGCGCTCCAATAATGACACTTCCTAAAGCCTGGCTTTCGTCTGTAAGATTAGCTGCCGTAAGGTTAGCACGGAATTTTAATCGGTCATCCAATAGTGAAGTACCTACATTTAATCTTCCAGTAACACTTTCATGCCCTGTAGTTTTCACTACACCTTCTTGATCTAGATAACTCAATGATACATTATATGTTGTTGTACCAGCTCCGCCAGAAAACCCTAAATTGTAATTATTTACTTGGGCTGTTTGATAAATCTCATCTTGCCAGTCGGTATTAGCATTTGCTGCATCAATATAAGATTCGGGAGTTCTAGGAGTATCTAACAAAGGACCCAAACGCGAAGTTTGCTCTCTATATTCGCTAGCACTTAGTAGATCAATATCTCTAGCTACTGTAGAAAACCCTGTTGATGTACTGAAGGTAACCTTTGTTTTACCTACTTTTCCTTTTTTGGTTTTTATTAGCACAACTCCATTGGATGCTCTCGTACCATAAATTGCTGTAGCAGAAGCATCTTTTAAAACAGTAATGCTCTCTATATCTTTTGGATTCAAAAAATTTAAAGGACTTTTTGATCTTGTAGTTCCTCCAATACCATCAAGACCATTTGAACCAGAAGATCCTCCATCTAAAGGAACACCATCAACCACAAACAGTGGGTTACTAGAAGTCGTTATTGAACTCACGCCACGAATATTGATATCTACAGCACTTCCTGGTTCTCCAGAACCTGTAGTTACATTAACACCAGCCATTTTACCTTGTAATAATTGACCAGGTGAATTCGAAATACCTTTGTTGAAATCTTTGGTGCCAATCACTTTAACAGAACCCGTTAAATCTTTTGATTTTACACCTCCATAACCAACTAAGACGATTTCCTCAAGTTGTGCAGTGTCTTCTTGTAGTTTTACATTTAATGATGATTGTCTAGTGTAAGTAACTTCCATAGTTAGATAGCCTAGATAAGAAAACACTAAGATGTCTCCGTTACTAGCATTAATACTATACTTGCCATCAAAATCTGTGGCAGTTCCTGTAACAGTCCCCTTAATAAGGACATTAACCCCTGCTATAGGGATGTTCTGTTCGTCGGTTACCTTTCCAGTCACCTTACTTTGTGCCCATGAAGTAAATGAAAAGCCTACAAGGCAGACCATTATTAAAAGTTTCAGTTTTTTCATATTCTATAATGTTTAGTTATTTTTGAATAGCTAATTTAATTTTAAAGATTTGATGGTAAATGGATATATCATTCCAAAACATGGATATATTGTTTAATCTTGAGGTAGTTATTAACATATTTTATTGGTTTTGGAAAGGAATATTTTAATTGTTAGCTTTGAGAACTTAACAAAGCCTGTTTTTTAATATGACCAATTTGTACATGCTAATGGGTAAAATGTCCATCTAGAAGCCGTGCATATAAACTAAATTTAAAATTCTTTAAACTAATATTTTTAATAATGAAAAAAATGCTCTTTCACAGTAAAATGGTTGCCCTTTTTACAATACTTATCTCACTTAGTTGCTCTCAAAAACCTAAAGATGATACGCCATGGATAGATTTATTTGACGGTCAAACTTTAAACGGTTGGACACAAAAAGGCGGTAATGCGACATATGAAGTTCGCAATGGAACGATTGTTGGCACAACAGTACACAATACGCCAAATACTTTTCTAACTACAGAAAAATTATACGGGGATTTTATTTTAGAATTGGAATATAAGGTAGATTCTACCATGAATTCTGGTATACAAATACGCAGTAATAGCTTTCCGCATTATAGAGATGGACGTGTGCATGGCTATCAAGTTGAAATAGATCCTTCCGAACGTGCTTGGAGCGGTGGTATTTATGATGAGTCTAGACGTGGTTGGCTTAATACTTTAGAAAATAACCCCGAAGCTCAAAAAGCTTTTAAACAAAATGATTGGAATCATTATCGTATTGAAGCTATTGGAGATACCTTAAAAACTTGGGTTAATGGTGTTGCTGCATCCTATTTAATTGATGAAAAAACAGCTAGCGGATTTATTTGTTTGCAAGTGCATAGTATTAAAGCAGACAAGCAAGCGGGAACAGAAATTATATGGAAAAATATCAAAATAGTAACTGATAGTGTTTCTAAATATTCAACAAAATCAGCACTTCAACCAATTGTCACAAAAAACAAGTTAACTATAGATGAGACCAAAAAAGGTTGGAAATTGCTATGGGATGGTGAAACAACAAATGGATGGCGAGGAGCTAAACTAGAAGGTTTTCCTGAAAGTGGATGGAAAATCGAAAATGGTGAATTAATAGTATTAGCTTCTGGTGGTGCTGAATCCACAGCTGGGGGTGATATTGTTACTGAAGCTTTGTATGGCGATTTTGAATTATCAGTAGACTTTAAGTTAACCCCTGGTGCTAACAGTGGGATAAAGTATTATGTTGATACCAATATTAATAAAGGTAAAGGTTCTTCTATTGGTTTAGAATACCAAATTTTAGATGACGATTTACATCCAGACGCAAAACTTGGAAATCATGAAGGAAGTAGAACGGTTAGTTCGCTTTACGACTTGATTCAAGCCGATATAAATAAGCCGATAAAGCCCATTGGAGAATGGAATACCGCTTACATTATTTCTAAAAATAATCATGTAGAACACTGGTTAAATGGTACGAAAGTTCTGGAATACGAAAGAAAAAGTGACGATTATCGTAAACTAGTATCTGAAAGTAAATACGTAAAATGGCCAAATTTTGGTGAGCTAGATAAAGGTCAGATTCTACTTCAGGATCATGGTGACTTAGTAGCTTTCAAAAATGTAAAAATTCACCCTATAAACAATATTAAAGAATAACGATTATGAGTACAAACAGAAGAGATTTTATTAAAAAAGCAGCCATTGGAGCTGTGGGGGTTACACTAGGTTCTACTAGTGCTAATGCTATGACAGCAAAAAGTTATTCAAAAATTATTGGAGCGAATGATAGATTACATGTTGCTATACAAGGATTAGGAAGACGGTACAATGCCTATTTAGGAGCCATTGCAGCTAAAAAAAGTAATGTAGAATTACTTTATTTATGTGATGTTATGAAAAGTCAGAGAGATAAAGCAGGAGAAGCCGTATCAAAAGTGTTATCTAATAAACCTGTTTTAGAAAATGATATCAGAAAAATAATTAATGATAAAAAAGTAGATGCTATTTTTATGGCAACTCCAGACCATTGGCATGCGCCAGGAGCTTGTATGGCAATGCAAGCTGGTAAACATGTGTATTTAGAAAAGCCTTGCAGCCATAACCCTGAAGAAGGCGAATTGTTAGTGGCATATCAAAAAAAGTACAATAAGGTTGTGCAGATGGGTAATCAACAACGCTCATCATTGCAATCTCAAGAAATCATAAAAGAAATTCATAATGGTGTTATTGGAGATGTGTATAATGCCGTAGCTTTTTATACAAGTAAAAGAGGACGTGTACCAAATCAAGAAAAAGCAAATCCACCCGAAGGTTTAGATTGGGATCTGTTTCAAGGGCCTGCTCCAAGAAGAGCATATACCCATGATACTTGGAATTACAATTGGCATTGGTATGGCTGGGACTATGGAACTGCTGAAATGGGAAATAATGCCACCCACGAATTAGATATTGCTCGTTGGGCTTTAGATGTGAAACACCCTGAACACGTAGAAGTGAAATCTGGCAAACATCATTATAAAGATGATGGTTGGGAAATGTACGACACTATGGAAGCGACATTTAAATTTGCAGGTAACAGAACCATTCAATGGGACGGACGAAGTAGAAATGGCTATGATAAATATGGTGGAGGTAGAGGAACTATCATTTATGGTTCTAATGGCTCTGTTTTTATAGATCGGGATGGATATAAACTATATGATTTGAAAGGTGAACTCATTAAAGAAAACGTAGTACCTGGAATTGAATCTGGAAATTCACTTGGTGGAGGTGGTAAACTTTCAACATTTCATACTTTAAACTTTTTTGATGCTATTAGGGGTAAAGCTGAATTAACGTCTCCTATAGATCAAGGAGCAACAAGCCAATTATTAACACATTATGCAAATATTGCTTCTCGTATTGATGATTCTTTTGACGTTGATGAGAAAACAGGACGTATTTTTAATAGAGAAGCTATGAAACTGTGGTCTAGAACTTACGAACCTGGATGGGAGATTAAAGCGGTATAATTTTTGTATCAATATACTCCAAATCAGTAAAAACAAGTAAATGAAAAGAAGAGAGTTCGTAATTAAAAGCACTTTAGCTTCGGCTGCAGTAGCAACAACAGCTGTAGCCATGGGAAGTGCTTTTAATTTCAAAAATGCCAATGAAACTTTAAATATTGGAATTATTGGTACTGGAGATAGAGGGAAAGGCCTTATTCCAAATATTAATGGAATTAATAATTTTAATGTTATTGCTTGTTGCGATGTGCTTCCATTTCGTTTGCAAGAAGGCTTAAAAAAAGTCAATGGCAAAGCAAAAGGATATAGTGATTATCGTAAATTATTAGATAATAAAGACATTGATGCTATATTGGTTTCTACGCCGTTCAATACACATTCTCAAATTGCCATAGATGCCTTAGATGCTGGCAAACATGTGTATTGTGAAAAAACAATGGCAAAAGGATACGATGGTATTCAGAATTTGATTAAAAAAGTAGAAGACTCTAAAACTATTTTTCAAACAGGGCATCAATACCATAGTTCTAGATTATACACCCATGTGGTAGATTTGATTAAAAAAGGAAAAATAGGAAAAGTAGTTGCTTTTGAATGCCAATGGAACCGTCATGGAGATTGGAGGCGTCCTGTTCCGCAGGCAGATCTAGAAAAAATTATCAACTGGCGTATGTATCGTGAATACTCTGGTGGATTACTAGCTGAGCTTTGTTCGCATCAGATAGATTTTGCAAATTGGGTTTTAGATGAAACGCCTAGCCAGGTTATGGGAACTGGTGGGGTAGATTATTGGAAAGATGGTAGAGAAACTTATGATAATATTCATCTTATTTATAATTACCCAAGCGGTGTTAAAGCAACGTTTACATGCTTAACGAGTAATGCTAAAGATGGGTATAAAATAAAAGTAATGGGGGATAAAGGCACTATTATTTTAGATTATGCCAAAGCTTGGTTTTTCCCAGAAGGACTAGGAAAAAAGGAGTTAGGCGAATTAGATGGTGTTTCTGGAGCAACAGTGAAATGGGATAAAGACTTAGGTATTCCTATAAATATTGAACATAAAGAACCTAGTGAGCAAGCATTGATCGATTTTAAAGATAACATTCTTTTAAACAAAGAACCGATATCAAATATTACTACTGGTGCTAATGCGGCTATTTGTATTCAAATGGGATTAGATGCTATGTATGGTAATAAAATTATTACAAGACCAGTGTTGTAATAATTGAATTCGTGTGAATTTGTGTAAAAAGTTTTTAGAAGCTGAAAACGAAATGCACTAAAGTACATAGTTTTAACTACATTTGAGACCAATAAAATAAGTAAAATAATAAACGGATTTATATGAAAAAGCAATTGTATTTATTGTTTCTATTAGCATGTGTATTAAACATAAATGCTCAAAATAATATAGAACAAGTAGCATTAAAAACGTCTTTAGTAAAACCTCAAAAGATTACAAAAATAAAAGAGGGGCATTATCTCATAGACTTTGGTAGAGCTTTTTTTGGCACGGTGCAGATAAAAGCAAAAAACACACAAAATGATCCTATTAGTTTTCATTTAGGAGAGAAATTAGAAAATCCTAATAAGATAGATAGAAATCCAGGTGGAACCATTAGGTACCGAAATGCTACTGTAGACACTTTAACTGAAGGGCAATTAACCACTGTAAAACTTGTTCCTTATAAAAGAAACACTACAGGAGCAGCTATATTGATGCCAGATAATATAGGTGCGATTATTCCTTTTAGATATTGCGAAATTGAAAACCTGAAAATTCCTATTGACGCTATTGAAATTTGGCAAAAAGCAATTCATTATAAATTTAATGACGATGCGAGTTATTTTTCATCTTCAAATGCCATATTAGATTCTATTTGGAATTTATGTAAGCACACTATAAAAGCAACTAGTTTTACTGGTTATTATGTAGATGGGGATAGAGAGCGTATACCTTATGAGGCAGATGCTTATATTAATCAGTTAAGTCATTATAGTGTAGATAATGAGTACACCATGGCTAGAAGAACTAATGACTATTTTATGAATAACCCTACTTGGCCAACAGAATGGTTATTACATACTGTACTAATGTTTCATCTAGATTATATGTACACAGGCGATTTAGAACCGCTTAAAAAACATTACGAAAATCTTAAGTTAAAAACACTTATGGAATTAGAGCGTGCCGATGGTTTAATAAGTTCTAAATCTCCTAAATTAAACAAAGCATTCATTTCAAAACTAGGGTTTAAAAACCCGAATACTAAGATTAAGGATATTATAGATTGGCCACCAGCACAAAAAGATACTGGATGGAAATTGGCAACCGAAGAAGGAGAAAGAGATGGATACGAAATAGTTGATACAAATACAGCTGTTAATGCATTTTATTACTATAATTTAAAGTTGATGGCGGAAATTGCAGGTTTCCTTGATAAAAAAGAAGATGCTACTCTCTTTCAAAATAAAGCTGCGATTACAAAGAAAACGATCAACGAAAAATTTCTTGATAAATCAAAAGGTTTTTATATTGATGGTGAAGGCTCTAGCAATTCATCATTACATGGCAACATGCTTCCTTTAGCTTTTGATTTGGTTCCAGAAAAATATGTAAAAACAGTTACAAGCTTTATAAAATCCAGAGGCATGGCTTGCAGCGTTTATGGCTCGCAATACTTGTTAGAAGGCTTATTCAAAAATAACGAAGCGTTATATGGCTCAGAATTGATAACCAATACTAAAGGAGACCGTAATTGGTGGAATATGATAAAAATAGGATCGACTATGGCCTTGGAAGCTTGGGATATGAAATATAAACCAAATGCCGATTGGAACCATGCTTGGGGAACAGCACCGTTAAATATTGTTACACGATATATGTGGGGTATTAAACCTAAAACGCCTGGTTTTAAGATTGCGGAAATAAAACCACAGTTAGGAGAGCTAACCTTTTCAAAAATAAAAGTTCCAACCTTAAACGGGATGATATATGCCGAATATGAAACAGGAAAAAAGAAAGAAGCTATCTATAAAATAGAACTTCCTAATACTATGGAAGCAGAATTTATTTTACCTGATGCAACCTGTAAAGTTATGCTTAATGATAAGAAAATTAAAAGTAATAAAACAAGTTTCACCCTTAAAGGCGGTAAGAATATTATAAAATTGAAATATTAAATAATAATTTGTATAATCTATTTTAACTCCATACTAAATTTTACATTTTCTTTAGTAAGGATTTCGATAGGAGAATATATTTTTGATACTGGCTGCTTTTTCTCAATAAGGTAGTCAGTTATTAATTTAATAGATTCATAACCCTGCTTAAAAGGCTTTTGAGATATTAAAAAAGACACTTTTCCTGCTTCTAAGTATTTTATGTTTTGTTCCGTCCCGTCAAAACCAATTAACGATAGGTCTTTTATTTTTAAATCGTCAATACAATTTGCAAAATTAAAAACCCTACTACTTGGCACAAATATGCCTTTAATTGTAGGGGTTGTGTTAAGCATATCGTTAAATTTTTCTTTTAACTCGGTAGTATCATCCAAATTAAAAATAGTCACCTTCGTACGTTTTGTTGAAATATTATTATCAATAAAATAGTCATTGAAACCACTTATTCTATTATAAATAGCATGGTTATTATCAACATTAATTCTTGTTTGCATAATGGCTATAGAACAATCATCTTTTAAAGAAAGGTGCATTAATTTTCCCGATAAAACGCCACTCATATACGAATCCTGACCTATAAATGAGATATTATTAAACCCTTCCAGGTTTACATTTAAAAATATATAAGGAATATTTTTAGCGTCTAATTCTTTAGCAAGTAATTTTGTTTCTGCTCCAAATAATGGTGTAAATATTACGGCATCTGGTTTTGAGGCTATTACTTTTTTAAATTGACTGATATATGAAGACGCTTTAAACTGATTGAATGTATAGCTATTTACTTTGATGCCAAATTTTTTGACATCTTCTTTGGCTTTAGAAATCCCCATCATGGACGATTTCCAAAAGGTGTTTTTTGTATCGAATTCTGGGATTAAGGTAGCTACCTCAAACTTTTTATTTAAAGCTAAAGAACTTGCAATGACATTAATTTTAAAATCATGCTTTTTTATAATGGCTTCTATTTTAGCTTCTGTTTTCTTAGAAACACCGCCTCTGTTGTGAATAACTCTATCAACTGTGCCTATAGAAACGCCAGCCTCTTTTGCAATATCATGGATAGTAACCATTTAGTATATTATAATTATATATGTTAAAAAAAATCGTGTACGCACACAAAAGTCTGTAAATATAGGGAAATATAAATTTTTATTTTTACATTTGCGTGTACGCACACGAGAATATGATTTTTAATAAAAGATATTTAGAGAATAGGATCTCATAAGTGCTAAAAAAGAGTTCGTAATAATTAAAAAATATAAAATTGTTGAAACATGAATTTATTTGATATTAATAATAAAGTAGTACTTATAACTGGCGGTGGCGGTGTTTTGGGTGGTCAAATGGCTAGCTATTTATTAGCTAATGGCGCAACGGTTGTTATTTTAGATTACAAAGATGACATCGTAGATGCTGCTATTGTAAATCTCAAAAAAATAAGTGACAACGTTTCTGGGTTTGTATGTAATGCTTTAGAGGAAACAAGCTTAAAAGAAGTCTCAGATAAGATTATTGAAAAACACCAGACCATAGATGTCCTTATAAATGCAGCTGGAGGTAATATGCCAGGAGCAACAATAGGAGTAGACCAAACAATTTTTGATGTTAATATTGATCATTTTAAAAAAGTAGTTGATTTAAACTTATTTGGATCTATTTTACCAGCTTTGGTTTTTGGAAAAGAAATGGTGAAAAACAAAAAAGGAGTTATCATTAATATTTCTTCTATGACGGCCCAAAGTGCTATCACCAGAGTTGTAGGTTATTCGGCTTCTAAAGCAGCTATTGATAATTTCACAAAATGGTTGTCGGTAGAATTGGCTTTAAAATTTGGAGAAGGCTTACGTGTTAATGCTATAGCTCCAGGGTTTTTTATAGGAAATCAAAATAGAGATTTGTTAATTGATAAAGAGACTGGAGCCTATACAGATCGAGGCGACACGATTATAAGAAACACACCTATGAAACGATTTGGAGAAGCAGAAGAATTAAACGGAACCATACATTATTTATGTTGTGAAGCATCAAAATTTGTTACAGGTGTTGTAGTACCTATCGATGGCGGATTTAGTGCTTTTAGTGGTGTGTAATTCAAATTATTTATAGCTCATTTTAAATAATAATAGGTGTAATTGATTTTAAAAAAAGAAGAATGGAACAAACATGGCGTTGGTACGGACCAAATGATCCCGTAAAATTATCAGATATAAAACAAGCAGGAGCTACAGGAATTGTTTCTGCATTACATCAAATCCCTAACGGTCAAGTATGGGAAATAGATGCTATAAAAGAACGTAAAACCATTATAGAAAATGCAGGTTTAACATGGAGTGTGGTAGAAAGTATTCCAGTGCATGAGACTATTAAAACACGTTCAGGCAATTTTCAAACCTACATTGAAAACTATAAGAAAAGCATTGAAAACTTAGCAGCCTGTGGTATACATATTGTTTGTTATAATTTCATGCCTGTTTTAGATTGGACAAGAACATCTCTTGATTATGAAGTTGAAGATGGTTCTAAAGCATTACGATTTGATGTTGTTGCTTTTGCTGCTTTTGAACTGTATTTATTAAAAAGACCAGGAGCAGAGAATAGTTATTCTGAAGAACAAAAAATGGAAGCAATGGCTTATATTGAAAATCTTTCAGAAGCAGAAAAACAACAACTTGTCAATAATATTATTGCTGGATTACCTGGTGCCGAAGAAGGCTACACATTAGAGCAGTTTCAAGAAGTGCTAAATACATACAATGCTATAGATGCTACTAAATTACGAGAAAACCTAGTAGCGTTCTTAAAAGAAATCATACCTGTAGCAGCACAAGAAAATGTACTTATGTGTATCCATCCAGATGATCCCCCATTCCCTATATTGGGCTTACCTAGAGTTGTAAGTACAGAAGCAGACTATGCTTATTTATTTGAGCAAGTTCCAAATATATCTAATGGTATTACTTATTGCACGGGATCTTTAGGAGTACGTGCCGATAATGATTTGGTGCAAATATTTAAGCGTTTTGCAGATAGAGTCCACTTTTTACATTTAAGAAGCACGAAGCGGGATGCTAAAGGGAATTTCTATGAAGCGAATCATTTAGATGGAGATGTAGATATGTATAGCGTGGTAAAAGAGGTTCTTATAGAACAAAAAAGACGCGCTGCTGTAGGAAGAAAAGATGCCTTAATTCCTGTAAGACCAGATCACGGACATCAAATGCTTGATGATTTACATAAAAAAACAAACCCAGGGTATTCTGGAATAGGAAGGCTACGTGGTTTAGCAGAATTAAGAGGACTAGAATTAGGAATTTCTAAAAGTTTATAATGTATGAGTCAAATAACTTCTAAAAATTTCATAACAGATAATTTCCTGCTAAACTCTGAAGCAGCTGTAACATTGTATCATGAGTTTGCTAAAGACATGCCTATTATTGATTATCATAATCATTTGTCACCCAAGCAAATTGCAGAAAATAAGCCTATAGAAAATATTACTAAGGCGTGGTTAGATGGCGATCATTACAAATGGCGGGCTATGAGAGCTAATGGTATAGACGAAAGTTTTATTACCGGCAATACGTCTTTAGAAGATAAGTTTACCAAATGGGCAGAAACAGTACCTTATACTTTAAGAAATCCATTGTTTCATTGGACGCACTTAGAGTTGAAGCGCTATTTTGATGTAGATGCTATTTTGCAACCAAGTTCGGCAAAAGAGATTTTCAATAAAGCCAATGCCATTTTAGCTAATAAAACACCTGCTCAATTATTAAAACAAATGAATGTAGAGGTTATTTGTACAACAGATGACCCTACAGATAGTCTTGAATATCATCAACAAATATCTAAACAAGGTTTTTTCACGAAAGTATACCCTACGTTTAGACCAGATGAATTATTTTTAATTAATAAAAAATCGTTCAAAGATTATTTAAAAAAGTTAGAAACTTGTGTCGGTTTTTCCATAGAAAATTTAACAGATCTTTTAAAGGCTATTAAGAGTAGAATAGATTTTTTTAATGATCATGGGTGTCGTTTATCAGATTTTGGGTTAGAACAGATTTATGCTTATGATTTTACAGATGATGAAGTCGATTTAGTATTAAAGAAACGTATTTCTGGAAAAGCCCTTTCAGATTCAGATATTAAGAGCTATGGGGCTTGTATTCAATATCATTTAAGTAAAATGTACCACGATAAAAATTGGGTGCAACAATTTCATTTAGGAGCTGTTAGGAACAATAATCTACGTTTATTAGAGGAATTAGGAGCAGATTCTGGTTGTGATTCTATGGGAGATTTAACGCATGCCAAGGCTATGTCTAAATTTTTTGGTAGATTAGATAATGAAAATATTTTAGCTAAAACGATTAGTTATAATTTAAATCCGTCGCAAAACGAAGTGTTTGCTACCATGATGGGTAATTATAATACGGGGGAATTTCCAGGGAAAATGCAATGGGGCTCTGGATGGTGGTTTTTAGACCAAAAAGATGGTATGGAAAAACAGATGAACGCCCTTTCTAATATGGGATTATTAAGTAGATTTGTTGGTATGTTAACAGACAGTCGCAGTTTTTTATCATTTCCAAGACATGAATACTTTAGACGTATTTTATGTGATTTAATTGCAGAAGATATGAATAAAGGCCTGGTACCGAACGATATTAATTTCCTTGGAAATATGATTCAAGATATTTGTTATAATAATGCAGTTAATTATTTTAAATTCAATACCCCCTCTATATGCACAACAAACCCATAACATTACTATTAATAGTATTGACATTTTTCCTATCCTGTAAGAAAGAATCAGGAGAAAAGGTACTGTATTTGGCTCACACCTTACCCCAGACTCATCCAGTACACAAAGGGATCTTAAAATTCCAGGAAGTATTAGCAAAAAAGTCAGGTAACACCTTAAAAATAAAAATTTTCCCCGATGGTCAGTTAGGTTCAGAGCGCGAAGTATTAGAACTGTTACAAATAGGAAGTGTAGCGATAACGAAAGTAAGTGCAGCAACCCTATCCAATTTTGTACCCGAATACCATGTACTTGGAATTCCCTATTTATTTAAAAACAAGCAACATCAATTTGATGTGTTGGAAGGTCCGGTAGGGAAATCCATATTAGAAAAAGGGAGCAAGTTTTGGTTGCGTGGACTATGCTATTACGATGCAGGAAGCAGAAGTTTTTATACCAGTTCCAAAGCGATCCGTAAGCCCGAAGACCTAAAAGGACTTAAAATAAGGGTGATGAATAACCAAATGGCAATCAACATGGTTAATGCTATGGGAGGGTCTGCCACACCAATGGCCTATGGCGAATTGTACACGGCCATCCAACAAGGTGTTGTTGATGGGGCAGAGAATAATCCGCCATCGTTCGTATCCTCTAACCATTACGAAGTAAGTAAGTATTATACCATAGATGAACATTCTGCAGTTCCCGATGTTTTACTAATTAGTACCAAATACTGGGAAAAACTATCAGAACAAGAACGTAAATGGGTTGAAGCTGCTGCTGCCGAATCTTCTCAAGCCCAAAAAGAATACTGGCGAGCTTCTGTAGAAGCCTCTATGAAAACAGCAAAAGCGGCAGGGGTAGAAGTTATTATCCCAGAAAAGGCGCTCTTTGCAGAAAAGTCCAAATCTGTATTAGAAGACTTCAAGAAAGACTATCCAGAAATGGTTCCCCTAATCAATCAAATAAAAGCTGAATAAGATGAAGTACGCAGATGTAATATTTAACAAAGTATGCCGGTTGATGGAGGTGTTTTTAGTCGTGATTTTTGCCCTTTTGGTATTAGACGTATTATGGCAAGTATTTTCAAGATACATATTAAACACTTCTTTTTCCTGGACCGAAGAGCTGGCGCGTTTCTCCTTGATATGGTTATCCATACTGGGAGCTGCCTATTTAAGTGCTAAACGCGAACACCTATCTATGGATTTTCTATATAGAAAATTTAATCCCACAACCAAAAAAAGAGTATCTATACTAATCGAAGTATGTGTCTTTTTATTTGCACTAGTAGTGATGGTAATCGGCGGTTTAAACCTAGTCTATACCACCCTGCATTTAGAGCAGTTATCTGGAACCCTACGTATCCCCTTGGGCTATATTTATGCGATCCTGCCCCTTAGTGGAATATTAATGATGAGTTTTTCAATATACCACAGTATAAAAATAATAACCAACAAAATAGCCGATTAGTTATGAGTATAGAAATTATCAGCATCATCGTATTATTCGTAAGCTTTTTTACATTGCTCATGCTAAAAGTACCCGTAGCATATAGCATAGGAATTTCGACAACAATCAGTCTATTACTAAATATAGATAGACTCCCAGGTATTACCACCATAGCACAGCGTATGATAACAGGTATCGATAGTTTTGCCTTACTAGCCATACCGTTTTTTGTATTAGCTGGTGAGATTATGAAACGAGGGGGCATTGCCAACCGACTCATTAACTTTGCAAAATCATTAGTAGCGAGTCTTCCTGGAGGTTTAGCCTACGTAAACGTATTAGCCTCTATGCTTTTTGGAGCCATATCAGGTTCTGCCATAGCAGCAACCTCTGCGATAGGAAGTATCATGACCGATAGAATGGAAGAAGAAGGCTACCCGAGAGAATTTAGTGCTTCAGTAAACATCACTTCATCCACTACAGGATTGTTAATCCCCCCAAGTAATATATTAATAGTATATGCTCTGGCAAGTGGCGGAACCGCCTCTGTAGCGGCCTTATTTATAGCAGGTTATTTGCCTGGAGTATTATTAGGGATGGCTCTAATGGGATATGTGGCTTTTGTAGCGATAAAAAGAAAATTTTCAAAAGAAAAAAGAGCCACACTAAAAGAGATTTGGAAGCATTTTAGAAAAGCGTTCTTTAGTTTACTACTATTAGTTATTGTAGTAGGAGGGATCGTAGCTGGAATATTCACCGCGACCGAAGCTTCTGTAATAGCCGTATTGTATGCTGCCATACTCGCGTTGATCTATGGAGACATCAAACCCAAAGATTTTCCAGAAGTATTACTAACCAGCGGCAAGACTACAGCAGTCGTGATGTTTTTAATATGTACTTCTATGGCGATGTCATGGTTGTTTTCCTTTGAAAGCATTCCAGAACTAATGAGCAGTTTCTTATTAGAACAGTTTAGTAACAAGTTCGTGATATTTTTAGTGATCAACGTCATATTATTAATCATCGGAACCTTTATGGATATTACACCAGCGGTATTAATATTTACCCCGATATTCCTACCTGTAGTGGTAGCTTTAGGCATGGATCCTGTACATTTTGGAATCGTGATGGTACTAAACCTATGTATAGGCTTATGTACGCCACCAGTAGGCACCATACTCTTTGTAGGAAGTGGCGTCGCAAAGATATCTGTATCGCAGGTTATAAAACCGTTATTACCATTTTTGGCCATTATGATTATCGTATTGTTATTAGTACTTTACATCCCACAGATATCTATGTTTTTACCTAAACTATTTGGATTGTAAAGCATTTAAAAATGATTGTAGTATCAAGGAATATATTTACTATAATTTTTTTCAAGCTTAAGTAGTTTATTTTAGGGTACTTACAAATAAACCCCGTAAATTGGTTAACCAATTTACGGGGTTTATAGTTCTTATCTTTTTAGACATTAGTATATTGCATTAAATTTAAGAATTAATACACGTTCTAATGGGTCAAGTAGTAACATTTGGTGAGGTCTTAATGCGCATTTCACCACGGGGAAATAAAAAATTCATTCAATCTAATGTCATAGAGTTCTTTTTTGGAGGTACCGAATTAAACGTTGGTATTTCTATTGCAAATTTTGGTGGAAATGTAAAGCATATTAGTGCGGTTTCTAGTGATTTTATTGGAGGAGCTGCCATTTCTTATATCAATAAATTTGGAGTAGATACAACTTCTATTGTACGGTCAAATAGACCTTTAGGCGTTTATTTTTTAGAAGTTGGTGCAGTTATGAGATCTAGTACGATTTCTTACAATAGGGCGTATTCTTCATTTTCTGAAATTCAACCCGCAATGGTTAATTGGGAAGCGGCTTTAGTCGATGGTGATTGGTTACATTGGACGGGTATTACGCCAGCATTATCTCAAGGGGCTTTCGATGTTTTAAAGGAGGGTTTAACCTTAGCTAGACAAAAAGGAATATCGGTTTCTGCCGATCCTACGTATAGAAAAGACCTTTGGAAATACGGTAAAGATCCCAAAGAGGCTTTAATTGAATTGCTCCATCTTTCTTCTATTTTTATTGGTGGTATAAACGAGATTAATGAAGTACTTGGTACTAATTATTCGTATTCTAATGATGATTTTATTGAGGCTTCCAAGTTGTTAATGGAAAAATTCCCATCCATAGAAAAGGTGTTTGATAAAATAAGAACTTCGTTAAATTCCTCTTGGCACAAAATACGAGCAAGAATGTGGAACGGTAAAGCATTTAAAGAAACAGAAGATTTAGATATCACTCATATTGTAGACCGAATAGGAACTGGTGATGCTTTTGCAGCAGGGCTAATTTATGGTTTACAACGTTATGATGATTATAAAGCTATGCACTTTGCATGTGCAGCTTGTGCCATGAAACATACCTATGAAGGTGATGTTAATTTAGCCACAGTAAAAGAAGTTACAGAAATTATTGAGGGCAATACATCGGGGCGTCTTAATAGGTAAGTGGGAATAAGGATTTGTTAACTAAACCCTTGGGTCGATTCCTGTTATTGAGGGTAGAGCTTGTCCTTAAGCTTAATGCCTTTTGTTTTTTGTTCGAGAAACTATTTTAAAAACAAAAATGGTTTCAGTAAAATTTTTCCAAAATCTTATTCAATCTTAGGCAGGTTGTATCCTTTTGTAATATTTTAATAAATTAACTAGATATAGTTGACATAAGGCTGTCACTTCCTCTATTTATTTTTGTTTCAAGTTAACTTAAAATAGATAAAATGAAACAATTATTAATGCTACTAGCAATTTTATTACTAATGAATTGTCGTGGCCAAAAAAAAGTAAAAATGAGTGAAAAAACAGAAATTAATTCAGAACAAAAAACAATTTTAACCTACCCAGATGCTAGTCAATTTGTAACAAGTCCTTTAAGAAATAGAATTAAATTACAACTCAACGCTCCTATTCCAGAAATTTGGGCTTTGGTAGGTAAATTAGACCGTATGCCTGAATACAGTTCAGGTCTTAAAAAGGTGGATGCTACCTACGATGCTGATAATAAATGTACAAACTATACCTGTCATTTTTTTCCAATGGAAGAAGGTGGAGATGTAACCACGCATAGTGAGACTATTAAATGGTATGAACCTAACATCGGGTTTGCTTCTAAGGCTCATGAACCCAATTTACTAGGATTGCAAGAGGCTCTCAGTATTATTACATTTAAAGATAAAGGGGAACATACCGTTTTACAATGGGAAACCTACTTTACTGCCGAAAATGAGGAAATGATTCAGATGAATATAATGGGTTTTGAACAAGCTTTAAACATTGATATTGCTCAAAATTTAATAAAAAAATTCGGAGGCAAGGTATTAGAAAGTTACATTAACAAACCATAATTTATACTTTCTATATCAAAAAAATAGCCAGTCTCATTTGAACTTCAAGTGAGGCTGGCTTAATACAATTTAATACAATATGACATTTATTGCAACGGAATTAGTTTCTTTACTCTTGTTTTCCTAAGGACATGACAAAAAAAAGTAAAAGCTAACGAAAGCTACTGTTTAATAGGTGTTTATACCGCATCTCTCTAGGCGTAATCGAGAGGTTTTTAATTAAAATTATCAATAAAAATAAGATCTCGACTGCACCCGACCAGACATATAAAAAGTATTTGATAATTTTTGACAAGTACTAAACTTATTTTTATATAAGAAAATAGAAGTATTTATAAGCTAATATTATTATAATTTTATAAATAACAACATTTGCACAGTTGCAACATTTTTACCCCTTATGTGATAAAAAAAAACCTTCCGTTTAATGTAACTTTGAAGTAGGTTGAAAATTTTATTTTCAACTATTAAAATCAATTTCAAAAAACAAACAACATTAAATGAATAAGTATTTTTATCTCCTAGTAATTTGTCTTGTAACTCTGTCTTGTAATAACTCGAACGAAAAGCCTATATATTTTGCTGAAAAATGGGAGCATCCAGAATGGGAAAACCCTGAAGTTTTTCAAATTAATAGAGAAGAGCCGACGGCTTCTTTTTACAGATATTCGACAGTAGATGATGCCTTGAAAAATGAAAGTTGGAATAATTCTACATTGTATCATTCTTTAAACGGTCAATGGAATTTTCATTATGCAGATAGTGTTTCTGTACGTCCAACAGATTTTTATAAAACCGATTTCAATACAAAAAATTGGGATACCATTAATGTGCCTTCAAACTGGGAAATGCAAGGTTTTGGTATACCAGTTTATATCAATAGGATTTATATATTTCCTGCAAATCCGCCATTTATACCACATAATATTAATAATGTAGGGAGCTATAAAAGAGATTTTGAAATTTCGGAAGATTGGGATGGTAAAGATATTTATCTTCATTTTGCTGGTGTTAGTGGTGCCATGTATGTGTGGGTGAACGGACAAAAAGTGGGGTACAATGAAGGTAGTAAAACACCTGCTGAATTTAATATTACCGATGTTGTGAAAGCTGGAAAAAACAGCGTGTCGGTTCAAGTATTGCGTTGGTCTGATGCTAGTTATATGGAAGATCAAGATTTTTGGAGGTTAAGTGGTATTGACCGCGATGTGTATGTATATGCATCAAATAAAATTACTGTTAGAGATTTTAGAGTCATTGCCGATTTAGAAAATAACTATACCGACGGTGCATTTAAGACCAGTTTAAAAGTAGATAATAATACCAAAAACGAGATTGAAAATACTATTGAAATTAAATTAATGGATGGGGCAGAAGTTGTTTATACAGAATCGAAAGCCGTTAATTTAAAAGAAGGCAGAAATACGGTTGATTTTACACATACTATAAATAATGTTAAAACTTGGAATGCAGAAAAACCAAATTTGTACACGTTACTTATTCATTTAAAAGATAAAAAGAATCAAACATTAGAAGCAACGTCAATTAAAGTCGGTTTTAGAAATATTAAAATTGAAAATAATCAGTTTTTAGTAAATGGTAAGCCTGTGCTTTTAAAAGGGGCTAATCTTCACGACCATAGCGATACGGAAGGGCATGCCATATCTGAAGCGCTTACTTTAAAAGATTTAGAGGTTATGAAACAAAATAACCTAAATGCCATACGTTGTAGCCATTATCCAAAAGATCCTCATTTTTACAGAATGTGCGATACATATGGTTTTTATGTTGTTGATGAGGCTAATATTGAAACCCACGGTATGGGAACAACCAACCAAGGTTTAGATAAAAACAAAAAAGCGCAAGCCGTACATCCTGCTTATTTACCACAGTGGAAAGCCATGCATATGGATAGAACGATTAGAATGTTTGAACGTGATAAAAATTTTCCATGTATTGTAACATGGTCACTTGGGAATGAGGCTGGAAATGGCGAAAACTTTTTTGCAACCTATAAATGGTTAAAAGAAAATGATACTACAAGACCAACACAATATGAAGGAGCAACAAATTATGCGAATACAGATATTCAGGCACCCATGTATTGGACCATTGAAAAAATGATTGAATATGCCGAAAATGAGCCTACTAGGCCTTTAATTCAATGTGAATATGCACATGCCATGGGAAATAGTACTGGTAATTTTCAAAAGTATTGGGATGTTATTGAAAAATACGATATTATGCAAGGCGGTTTTATTTGGGATTGGGTAGACCAAGGTCTATTAACTAAAAATGAAGCAGGCGAGCCTTTTTGGGCTTATGGTGGTGATTTAGGGGGTGACGTTTTTCGAAATGATGTAAACTTCTGTTTAAACGGTATTGTAAACCCAGACAGAACAGCGCACCCTGCATTATATGAGGTTAAAAAAGTATATCAATACGTAAAATTTAAAGCTTCAAATTTAAAGGCTGGTGAAATTGAAATAAAAAATGGTTACGATTTTACTAATTTAAAGGACTATGATTTTAAATGGACGTTGTTAGAAGATGGTATAGAAAAAGTAAGAGGTACATTGGCACAACAAGATATTGCACCGTCTCAAACCAAAAAAGTAAAAATAAATTTACCGTATTTAGAAAAACCAAAAGCAGAATATCATTTAAATATCTATGCTTTAAATAAAAATGAAACAGATTTGTTACCATTAAATCATGTTGTAGCTTTTGAGCAATTTCAATTAAGCGAAACACATTTTAATAGCAAGCTATCAAAATCTAATGAAGCTATTTTAGTAGAAAAATACGGAGATCTTACTAAAATTTATAATGCTAATTTTGAATTGAAATTAAATGCTAAAACAGGTAAAATAACGTCTTTAGATTATGGTAGTGGAAATATTTTAGTTGAAAGTATAGCACCTAATTTTTGGAGAGCTGTGACCGATAATGATTTTGGAGCTAAATCTCCAGAAAAGTTAAACGTTTGGCAAAAAGCGACTAAAAAACAATCCATAAAAACTGTTAAGTTATATAATAGTTTAAAAGAAATACCGGTTTCAGAAAATTCAAAAGTAACGGGAGACCTTCGTATTCAAACTATTTTTGATTTAATAACTTCGGTTAAAGGACAACTAGATATTGAATATATTATAAGTCCTTCTGGTGAGATTATGGTGAAGAATACATTAAACAATCTGAATCCTAAATTACCACACTTACCAAGGTTTGGAAATAATGTCATTATAAAAAAGGAATACCAAAATATAGAATGGTTTGGTAGAGGCCCTCACGAAAATTATAACGATAGGAATACAGCTGCATTGGTTGGTATTTATAAATCGTCTGTTGCAGATTTGTATTACCCTTATATTCGTCCACAAGAAAATGGTTATAAAACAGATGTGCGTTGGTTAACATGTACAAATAGCGAAGGTAAAGGCATTAAAATCGAAGGAACTCAATTATTAGGTTTTAGTGCACACCATCAATACAATGATGATTTTGATGCAGGTAAAACAAAGCAACAACGCCATACAACAGACGTTCCTCAAAGAGATTTTGTAAACATTAATATCGATTACAAACAAACAGGAGTTGGAGGCGATAATAGTTGGAGTAAAAAAGCTTTGGCACATGAAGAGTTTAGAATACTGCCAGAAGATTTAGAATATTCATATAGAATAATTCCTTTGAAATAATAAAATAATAAATGATGTATGTGGTTTAAACTTTTTTGATTGAAGCGAAAAATAGTATTTTGTTGTCAATTGAAAAAAGTTTAAATCATTTCAATAAGATGAGAATTTTATACTTTATAGATCTCGAGATTTCAAGAGGATAACAATTTAAAAGGAAATTTTACCTTTGCTTATTGTGGTAAGAACCGAAGCAAGATCTCAAGAGATTCTTTTCGGTTAAAAATTGAATTATAAGAAACTGTTTAAATTTATAATTTTATCCTTTAGTTTATTTGTCTTCTTAAGTCCCCATTCTGCACAAAATGTCTTTAAATAGCGATGCTATTCGCCTTTATTTGCCTTGACTGAGAACGTAATCCACCAAAACTAATTCCAAAAACAAAACTTAAACAGTTTCTAAAAGTTAATCTTTAAGAACTTGGGGGCTTCTAAAGATTTAACCTATACAATTTCAGTAATACATTTATGTTTATTGAATAATAATTTTTTCAGTAAAAATCCCCAAATCAGATTTTATTTTAACAATATATAAACCACCAGACAGTTTGTTTACATCTATTTTAGAGTTGTTTAAGCTTGACTCTCTCATGACTAGCTGCCCAGCGGTATTATAAATGGTTAATAATTCTATATTGCTATTTTTAATAGTATCTGAATATCTCAAATTAAAAAACCCATCAGTAATTACTGTTGGAGACACTAAAACTTGAGATGAGATTGAATTGTCATTTGTAGATAGGGGTTCTCCCTGCTCGTAAATTTCTTGTGTATAGGCTACTGGTGATTCGTGGTCACGATACATAATTCCAGAACTACTTAACGTTATAGGATTACGAACAGACATTAAAGAGTAAATAGGTTTGTCTGGTTGCCAGGTAAATACAGAATAGCGCTCTATAAAACTGGTATCGTCCAACATATTCATATAAGCTAGCAATCCATCTCTTGCTGCTTCATTTGAGGCAGGTTGAGCAGTCCAGGTTGCTCCATAATTAAATTCCTTAACCCATATTGGGCGTTTCCATTTATCATGGATTGCTTTTAGCCAATTATAAAAACTTTGTGGAGTAGTTTTCTTATAATAATGGACTACGATATAATCTACTCGATACCCTTTTGCTTCAGCTTTTGTCATAAATTCATCACGCCATACACCTCCTTTAGCATTATCCTTATTTGCTGGAGAACCCAGGCGTAGACCAGATGCCAACATATACTCATATTTTTCAATAGCTAGATCGACAGACATATTAGCCTGCTTTTCTCCATCGGGTTCATTAAAAGCCATATAATGGGAGATATCCATTCTTTCTCCTAAACTTACAGCTTTAGCAACAGAACCACCGCTCCATTGATTTGGAACAAATTCAGCATCTCCAACGGCTGCACCAGAAGTACCCCAATTGTAATGCCAAGAATTATTAAGTGCTGCTACGACATCTGTGCCTTTAGCACTCATTCCTTTTTTATGCACATCATTCCATGGGGAAACACGAATAAAAGAGGCTTTCTTTTGTAAATCTTGAGTTAAGTTAATACTTAAATCATCGTCTGAAGCTATATATACTTTACTTGCTCCAGTCCCATTTATATTCTCTGCAAAAGTTGCCATATATCCTTTTTCTAGCGTAAATGAAACTGCCCAATCATCATACGTGCCTAAAGTGCCATTATAGTAGCCACAATATATTTCATGTTCTTCACCTGAAAAATCGTAACCAGAATATATTTTAAGCACTGGATCATTAACTCTTGATGATAAAAATACTTCTTGAGCCAATTCAAGGTTTGAAATTGAACTATCTATTGTAGCAGAAGTTGATTCACAATCTGCTATTACAGCAATTGCATCATCAATTACCAATTGAAAAGCATCAACAGCCGATTGTGGGTATTGATTATAAGCAGTACCTATAGTTACTGATTCTAATAAACTTTCTGCTGCATTTATATTGTTTGTTAAAAGCAAACGATTTTCTTCTCCACTTAATAAAGAGATATTATCAAAGTAAAATTGACCATTATTGGCATACATATAAATCAACTGAATATCAATTTTAGCAATATCTTCAGCATCTTCTAAAAAAGGAATGTCGGTTGCCATTAATTCTCCATTACTATAGAAATTAACTTTTTTTGAATCAAAATCAACTTGAGTAGAAATCGTAAAAACAGTATTGGTAGGAAAACTTACTGCTGGTGTGCCTGATACAAAACTGCCTGGAATACCACTCTCCATTGCGGTTGCATATTTTATAGTAGCTGTACCAATACCAATAGCAACACTAGACAAATGCTTACCCGTTGATGAAACTAAATGTATCCGACAATTTACAGAATTTCGAGTAGCAGACACATCAAAAGAAAAAGTAGAATTATTAGATGTAGGACTAAAAGTATGATACACAGAAGGCATATTTGTATTGTGATCAAATTTCAACTTACCCGCTTCAACAGTAACTCGACCAGAAGTGTTGTACTCTGTCCAACCTTCTGGCAGATCTCGAGGGGTACTAAATGTATTATTTACTGTTATACCACAGGTATTTGTCTGTGCAAAATTATTAATAGTAAAAAGAAAAATTAATACATATAAAAATCTAGTTTTCATATACTTAAGTTTGTTATTTATTAATAATAATTTTTTTAGTCACATCAACATCTTCAGAGGTTACTTTAACCAAGTAAAAACCATTACTTAAATTAGAAACATCTATTTGATGAGGTGAGCCAACCTTTGTCATCACTTCTTGTCCATAGGCATTAAATAACTTAACAACTGCATCGTTTGAAACCGATAACTCCACATAATTAATAGTTAGTATTGGCGTGGTTACTGGATTAGGGTACAATAATAAATCATGCTTATTTTTTTTTAAATTGCTTGTACTTAACACGCCTTGTTCATATACTTCTTGAATATATGAGGGGTTTTGTGAATCAAGGTCTCGATAGAATTGTCCAGTAATGTTCAGTTCTCCATTGTTCATGCCACCTATACCTGTAGCTGGTCCAAAGAAATAATACCAATTATAGCGCTCGATAAAATCAGCTCCTTCAAGAACTTCAGTCAAGCCTTTTATATTAGCATAACCTTGGTCTACTGTAAGATTTGCAGATCCAAAATTGGGGTTACCATAGTTATACTCTGTTACCCATATTGGAAGGTCATATCGGTCATGAAGACCTTTGAAACGCTCTAAAAATGCAGACTTTGAACGACGTACATAGTCATGTGCTGGAATAAAATCAACACGGTAACCACGTTCTATACACGCGTCCATAAATTCTTTAATCCAAGCACCATCGTTAAACGAATCATTCGTTGTACTATATTGTACATTCTCAACACCTGGAGCTCCTAATCTAAGACCAGAAGCTAGTAGTTTAGGATAAGCCTCTAAAGCCTCTTCTACCGTTAAGTTTGATTGATTTATGTTATCAGGTTCATTAAAAGCCAAGAGATGATTGAAAGACATATTCTGTCCAATTGCTTCCATATTTTCAAGCGATGTCCAATTATCACCCTTACTCCACGACATTGGGACAAATTCAACTCCACTTGATTGCTGGTCATTTAAGCCCCAGCTATAGTGCCATGTAGTATTATAGTTATCAGCAGTACTCCATTTTATATCTCCTCCTAAACTTCCTTTTTTACCTACAGGAAACCAAGGACTCACACGTATGAATGAAATAGAACGCTGCAAATCGGCAGGCAAGTTAATTTCTAGAGCATCATCTTGAGCAATATATACTTTACTAAAACCTAATCCGTTGATGTCTTGCGCAAAAGTAGCCATATATCCTTTTTCTAATGTAAAAGACACCGCCCAATCTTCATAAGCTCCTAAACCACCATTGTAATAACCACAATAAACTTCGTGTTCTTCTCCTGAAAAATTATAACCATCATAGAGTTTAAGTACAGGGTCGTTTACTCTAGAATCTTCAAAAATGTCTTGTGCAGTTTGAAGTTCTGAAATTGAATTGTCTATTACATTAGATGCTGAATCACAATTAGCAAGTACATTATTAGCACTATCAATTGCTAACTGAAAAGCATCGGCAGCAGATTGCGGATATTGATTATAAATAGTACCTATAGATGCAGAAGTGAGTATGTTTTCTGCTGCATTTACATTAGTTTTTAATAATAAACGATTTTCAGCTCCACTTAACAAAGAGATATTATCAAAATAGACTTGACCATTATTATTGTACATGTAAAGCAATTGAATATCAATTTTAGCTATGTCTTCGGCTTCTTCTAAAAAAGGAATATCTGTAGTCATTAATTCTCCATTTACATAAATCTCAACTTTTTTAGTAGTAAAGTCTACCCGAGTAGAAATTGTAAAAGGCGTGTTTGCTGGAAAGCTTATTGCTGGTACTCCTTCTGTAAAACTGCTCGGAACCCCATTTGCCATAGTTGCGGCATACTTTATTTTTGCAGTTCCAAGACCTAAACCAATACTAGATAAATAGTCTCCTGTAGATGAAATTAGGTGTATTTGACAATTTAAAGCAGCACGAGAAGCTAATACATCAAAAGAAAAAGTAGAATTCTCAGATGTTGGTGAAAAAGTATGATAAACAGAAGGCATGTATGTATTGTGGTTAAATTTCAATTTACCAGCTTCAGTAATTACTCTTCCAGAAGTATTGTATTCTGTCCAATCTGATGGTAAAGCTCCTGCTTCATCAAATGTGTTGTCTACTGTTATTCCACAAGTATTCGTTTGAGAGAAACTTTCAACAACAAAAAAAAGAGCTATTACATATAGTAATTTTAGTTTCATATATCTTTAAATTTTAGTTTAACACTTAAAAACAAGTTTTTATCTACCTCTAAAACAAAGTAAGTGTTTACAAGGGAATTAAAATTCTCAATTAAGGTGTCTATTTGTTGCTAAAATTTTAAAGAATTACCTTTCATCAAAAAAACATTTACATTAATCGATCGTTAGTTAATTATCAATTCTGGTTGATAAATTTTATCAATATTCACTATTTTTAATATCAAATTATTGAAAACAGTATTTTACTTTATAATCTGTTAGTTCTAAAAACTAAAGTCATTAAAATATCTATTTAGAGCTTTATGAAAAAAAATGTAACTTAGGTCTTAGAAAATTTGTCCTACTTTTTGTTGCAAGTCTACAAACAGAATAAACTCAAAAGAATATAAAAACAAAAAAGGTAGCAATCTAAAATCACTACCTTATTATTTATTAATTCTGTAACACTATTTTAGAATGTTACATGACATACTACTGAACAACAATTTTCCCTCTTTCTATAGATTTAATATTTTGATCGTTTATATAAGTGGCTTGAAAAATAAAAATCCCTTTTTGTTTTCCTGATGGGATCCATGCTTCCTCCATATTGGATGTTGTGAATATAAGTTTCCCATCTAAACCATAAATATTCAAAGTATAATTAGACCTGTTTTCTAATAATGTTAGTGGTTCAAAATTAAGGTTTGATGAATTAATTAGACTTGGAAATGTAAGTTTCGATGTTGCTTGAACCTCAATTTCTTTTGAGTTAGAACTTTTTGATTGGCTACCAAATCCTAGGCTATTTTCATCAACGGCTGTTAATTTCCACTGTACAAATGGACCATTCCAACTACTTTGACCTACTGAAACTTCTTGAGAGTTATTTATATTTAATCTTGTGTTAAGTTGTTTATTCTGAATGAACCAGTTATCTCCTATAGGTATCATTTCCCATTGTACCAAATTACCAGTAAACGAAGAATTTATGATTCTAACAGAAGCCTCATCATTTAAAGTAGTAGACATTGCTTGTAACTTTTTTCCATTAGCAACATTTTGTACATAATAATAACCATTACCTGCATCTACAATATCCCAAAATCCTTTCCATCCAGTTTCATTTGTTCCTGAAGTTATTACATCTGTAGCAGCATCATTAGTTCTTAATCTTACATTTGTAGCAACATGATCGATATAGACCCTATTAGGTTTAGGCTCATTTATCTTAAATGAAACATGGGTAAATGAACCTGTTGGTATGTCTAGTAAAAATTGATTCTGATTCTCTTCTACGGATTCTATAATAAAAGATTCTCCTGCAGGCTGATCATCATCATCCCATCGTGTTACACTTATATCACCATCAATTGTAAAACCTTCTAGAATTTCTACAGGGTATTCTTCGTAAAAAGGTGGTGTGAAACTTGTATTACATGGGCTTACAGCATTGATAAAAAACACATTTACTTCATTATCTCTTATATATGCTCTACTATGAAGTTTCAACCTACTTATTACTTCTTCTCCATCATGATCTAACATTCTTATAGGTTGTGAACCAATCAATGATTCAGTATAAGCTCTCATTATATAATGTCTTGGTGAATTACCTCCAGATAAAGGATAATCCCACCAGCTTACTAGATCTAATCCAAGATCAGTCCAATCAAACATACATCCAATAGCATATTCGGAAGTCCAGATATCTGATTCTTTTTCATAGTCTAAACTACACCTAATTTTATCCCAATGCGCTTCAGTAGCCCATGCTTCACGATATTTATCACTTTGAGCTAGTTCATATTCGTATTTTAAATCTGGATGATTGGTTGCATTATGGTGATTTAGGTAATAGTGATTCCCAAATACATCAAATCTATCTTCTCCATTAATGTCGTATAATTCATCTAAAGGCCCATTTTCTCCTAATGGCTTATATAATTCTGGAGCCACAATTCTAGGTACAACATAACCAAGACTTGCTGTTCTTGCTCTTAGTTCATCAACAGCTATCTTAAAATCTTCAACATCCATTCTAGCAGCTTCTTTATCAAAAGCAAAAGCATCAATTGTATGTCCTTTTCCATGCATAAACTCAATAAAATCAACAACTAATTGTGCATATTTTACAGGATTAGCTACAGTTGGTTCTTCTGTTGTTACCCAATCAGGAAAATATTCTGTTTTATCAGAAGTATTTACTTTAAGACCTGCAAAAATCATAAAAGGTTCAGTACCATTATAAGATGCTTTAGCATTCTCTATAGATTCTAAAACAGTTGTGTAAACACTTTCTACTACCACACCTTCTTCTGGATGTCCACCATAATAATCGCCACAATATAATGGAACTCTAAGGCTGTTCATTTTAGCTTCACCAAAAGCTGTTTCTGCATTACCGATATTATTTAAAGATCCAGGGTTATGATTCATATCTAACATATGGTATTTTGTAACCCTACCGAATTTTTCGAGCGGATTTATAGTCGCTTTATTAACAGTTTGTCCATAATTGTTGTTAATGGTAAAAAAAAGAACAATTAAATAAAGTAATTTTAGTTTAATTTTCATGTTGGGTAAATTTTAAGTTAGTTTATAATTATACTTTGTATTATATTGATAATAAATACAAATACTCTTTAAAGTAAATATTTTTAAACGAAGTAAAAATCTCAATTTATGGGTAGAATTGTTGTTAAGAAAAAAGTAAGATAATTCCTATTATTGGTTTAAAACAATATATGATATATGTTTTCCTAAATCAAAAGATCAATTTGTAGCTAAAGGTTTTAAATCTCTCTTTCTACCAAAAACATGGAGATTAGCTGCTAATTATTTTTTAATTCTTATAAATAAATCTTATGAGACCCCACCGTTTTTAATATCAAATTATTGAAAACAACATTTTACCTTAAGAGCTTTTAATTCTAAAAAAAAAGATGTTAAAATGTTAATTTACAATCTTATAAAGTCAAAAATGTTACATGGATTTATAAAACACGTACACTTTTGTTGCAAGTCTGTAAACAGAATAAAACAAAAAAGGTAGCAATCTAAAAATCACTACCTTATTATTTATTAATTCTGTAACACTATTTTAGAATGTCACATGACATACTATTGAACAACAATTTTCCCTCTTTCTATAGATTTAATATTTTGATCGTTCATATAAGTGGCTTGAAAAATAAAAATACCTTTTTGTTTTCTTGACGGGATCCATGCTTCCTCCATATTGGATGTTGTGAATATAAGTTTCCCATCTAAACCATAAATATTCAAAGTATAATTAGACCTATTTTCTAATAATGTTAGTGGTTCAAAATTAAGGTTTGATGAATTAATTAGACTTGGAAATGTAAGTTTCGATGTTGTTTGAACCTCAATTTCTTTTGAGTTAGAACTTTTTGATTGGCTACTACCATCTACTTCTGTAAAAGTAAAAGACACCCAACCTCCTGCACTAGCACTAGTTACCATTTTTACAAGACCACCACTGGTAACTTGTAATCTTCTTCTTTGTGAATCTGCAAGATCTGGAAGTGTTAAATGATAAGTACCAGTAGAAAAACCTGGTGTAAATTCAAAATAAGTCCAAGATCCACTTGATCCTGTACTTTGCATATCTGCAAATTCTGTAAGATCAGTTCTTAGTCTTGGTTTAGATCCTCCTGCCGCACGTTGTATATGGTAATAGCCATTTCCTTTTTCAACAAGTTTCCATTCTACATCATCTCCAGTAGTATTTGTAGATGTTGTATAAGCATCTTCACTCTCACCTGTAGATGCTAGTCTTTTATTAACATCAGGACAGTCAATGTAATATGCTTTATCTGTACTAAACTGCTGCTGCCCTTCATATTCTTCTTGAATATATGAAGGATTTTGTGATTCAAAATCTCGATAGAATTGTCCAATAATATTCAGTTCGCCATTGGTCATGCCACCTATTCCTGAAGATGCCCCAAAGAAATAATACCAATTATAACGTTCGATAAAATCAGCCTCTTCAAGAACTTCTGTCAAGCCCTTTATATTGGTATAACCTTGTTCTACTGTAAGGTTTGCAGATCCCATATTTGGATTACCATAGTTGTATTCTGTCACCCATACTGGAAGGTTATATCTATCATGAAGGCCTTTGAAACGTTCTATGAAGGCAGATTTTGAACGACGTATATAGTCATGTGCTGGAATAAAATCAACACGGTAGCCACGTACTACACATGAGTCCATAAATTCTTTAATCCAAGCATCATCATGAAACGAATCATCTGTTGTACTGTATTGTATATTCTCAACACCAGGAGCACCTATTCTAAGACCAGAAGCCAATAGTTTTGGATAAGCTTCCAAAGCCTCTGCTACCGTCAAGTTCGATTGTCCCGAATTATCAGGTTCATTAAACGCCAAGAGATTATTATAATTCATATTCTCTCCTATTGATTCCATATTCTCTACAGATGTATAATTATCTCCTTTACTCCATGCCATTGGAACAAATTGCACTTCTGGAGTGTTTTCAAGACTCAAACCCAAGCCCCAGTTATAATGCCACGTCGTATTATAATTATCTGAAGTCGTCCATTTTACATCCCCTAAACTTCCTTTTTTAGCTACAGAATACCAAGGACTGACACGTATGAATGAAATAGAACCTTGTAAATCATTAGGCAGGTTAATTTGTAGAGCATTATCTTGAGCAATGTATATCTTGCTAACACCTAAGCCATTGATGTCTTGTGCAAAAGTAGCCATATATCCTTTTTCTAAAGTAAATGATACAGCCCAATCTTCATAGGTTCCTAAACCACCATTATAATAACCACAATAAACTTCATATTCTTCACCTGTAAAATTAGATCCACTATACATTTTTAATACAGGGTCATTAACTCTAGTAGCTTCAAATGTGTCTTTCGCTGTTTGTAATTGAGTAATTGTGCTATCTATTAAAGAAGAAGAAGCATTACAATTAGAAAGCACTGTATTTGCTGTGTCAATTACCGGTTGAAAAGTATCTGCTGCAGATTGTGGATACTGATTATATATCGTTCCTATAGATGCGTTATTTATTAGGTCTTCTGCCAATGCTACAGCACTTGTTAGTTGTAATCGATTTTCCTCTGCATTAAACAAAGACATATTATCAAAATAAAACTGACCATTATTATTATACATATAAATTAACTGAATATCAATTTTAGCAGCATCTCCAGCATCTTCTAGGAATGGAGTATCAACCATAACAAGAACTCCATCAATATAAAAATTAACTGTATTAGAAGTAAAATCTATTTGAGTAGAAATAGTAAAGTTTGTGTTTGCAGGAAAACTTACAACAGGATCTCCTTCTATAAAACCACTGGGGGCATCCCCATCCATAGTAGTCGCAAATTTTATAGTTGCGTCTCCTTTACCCAATGCAACACTAGATATATATTTCCCTGTTGAAGACAATAAATGTACTTGACAATTTACAGCTGCACGTGTAGCCGATACATCAAAAGAAAAGGCAGAATTTTCAGATGTTGGTGTAAAAGTAGTGTAAACAGAAGGCATTGTTGAATTATGATCAAACTTTAACCTGTCTGAGTCTAATGTAACTCGACCAGACGTGTTGTATTCTATCCAATTTGATGGTAATGCTCCAGTACCATCAAATGTTTCGTTTATAATTGTTCCACAATTATTATTTTGTGCAAAATTGTTAATGGTAAAAAAAATGACCATTAAATAAAGTAATTTTAGTTTAATTTTCATGTTGGTTAAATTTTAAGTTTAGTTTGTATTATATTGATACTCAAAATAAATTTTGAATATTCTTTAAAGTAAATATTTTTAATGAAGTAAAATTCTCAATTTAGGGGTGAATTTGTTACTACATGATTGTAGCGTACTTTATATTTTCTGTTTGAATATTTGCAAAAAATGATAAATATTTTCCTGTAGATGACATTAAATGTATTTAACAGTTTACAGAAGTATGCGTTAACAAACCATGGATTTGAAATCCATAGTTTTAAACAAAAGAATGAAATTCTTTTCTGAGAATAGCTTGTCATTCCTAATGCTACAGAAAGTAAAATGTATTTTACTTGAATGTATATAGCGTAGCTAACGAAGAGGAATCTCATTATTATAAGATGTCTCAAAAGTTTATAGAAACTAAAGTAACTGAAATAAAATTACAGGGTTTTATTACAATATAACCCATTTTCTTTCATTATTTACAAATGAGTAAATAATTTCAACATTTCTGTTTAACTGCTCTATTCAAGTTCATACTCTTAATCTATTTAGTTCTAAATCAAAAAACGAAACAATATCTATTTTTGATTATTTAATAATAAATTTTAGCGAATTTGAAGTTTGATTTACAGATATTTTTAAAATATAAATGCCACTTTTAAATGCCTTAGTTTCAATACTAATTATATTATCTTCAATAGTGTAAACTCTCTTACTCAATATGATCTGTCCTAGTTGATTCATTATTTGAACGTCTACTTTTTCAGAATTAAAATTTGATTTTAATTGAAGATTATCGCCTTTTTTAACAGGATTAGGGTACGCTTTTATTTTATCGCTACTGTTAATATCTATAACACTTAGACTTTGTTCGCTAAGTTTTCTGTTTATAAAGTTTACCATTTCAATTAAAACATCTTCATATGCTGGTTTTCCTGGGTTAAAAAACGCATGAACTTCTCCTGGATAAATTACAGCTTCTGCATCTCCACCTTTGGCTTTTATTGCATCTGCAAATAATGTACTTTGTGTGTGGGATATTGTTGTGTCTGCATCACCATGCATCATAATTGCAGCAGGAGGTGTATTGCTCAATTGAAAAATAGGAGAGTTGGCTGTTTCGCTAGGTACATTTTGTTTATACCAATTACCTACACCAAAATCACCTGCATCATTTACAAAATCATAAATACCATTGAATCCAATATAACCTAAAACGCCCTCATATCGTTGTGCTATCAATGCTGCTAATGGCGTACCCGCAGAACCGCCGCTAAAAAAGACTCTTGTCATATCAAAGTTGTATTGTTCGGCATTTTCTAAAGCCCATTGGTAGGCTGTATCTACATCATCTAAAGCTAAAGAGAAAGTTCCACTAGAACCTGAACATCTGTAAGATACTCCTAAAGAGGCAACGCCCAAGTTTTCTGCTAAATACTCTCCTTGAGGAGAATAAGATGCATCGGAAGCTTCTGGAGAACCTCCAGCCCAACCACCACCGTGTACCCAAATGTGTACAGGAAATTTTTTGGTTGTATTTTCATTGATGACAGGAGTTGTTAACCTTAAAGGTAGTTTATGACCTACAATAGGAAAGTCTACAGTAGCTATTGGTTCATCTAATTGATAACTTACATATTCAAAAGTTTTTTCAGCCTCTACAATAAAATTATAGGTATCTCCTTTAGCCAAAGCAATTGAAAGATCGTTAGTAGATTTAAGACCTTCTTGTATTTGTACCGATACCAACCCATTAGCTGGCCAATTCTCAGTTGGGGTAAAAGTAAGAATATTAGAAGGAGATAAAACCCAATTACCAGAAGCTTCAGTATCACTCTTATTCACATAAATTTTTGGGTAATCAGAGTTTTCATCTATAGATTGATCAAATGTAATTACAATAGGACTATCAGCAGGTAAGCCTGTTTTATCTTCTGGAGAAACTTCCCTAACGGAAAATTCTGGAACAACTAAATCATTATAATCAGTTGCTAAACGATTATATTCATTTTGAAAGTCAACATCATTAAGTGTACCGTCATATAATGAAAACTCTACCATTTCTGTATGAGAATAAGTTTTTGCATCTCCTTTGATTGCAAAAAGATTGAATCTAAGGTCTTCGTTGCTAGGAATCATGGTATCATTAATTTTCCCTACAGTAATGATAGGAGATGTATTGTCAAAATATTTATAGTTTCCATTTGCATCTATCTTAAATCCAAAAAAGAAAAATCCATCTATAGGCACAGTACCTAAAGTTAAACGTCTATAGTTTCCAGTTTTAGAATAATCTAAACAAACTCTACCATCAGAAGTTCTTATTAATCTAATTCCTGTAACAGTACTCCAAGTAGGGATACTATAATTACTAACTAAAGAAGCTTCTTTATCTCCACTATTTTGATCAAGTACACTACCCACATAAAAAATACTATAAGCTTTGTCTGAAACATAGCCTCCGCTTCCTTCTATTTTAAGAAAAGAACCATCTTTATTAAAACGAACAGTAGTTTTTCCTGGGTAAGTTTCATGAGATTGTTCAGCTCCAAGATTAGTGTCGCTTTGCGTGGCATCTGGGTAGCCATCAATTTGATTTTCCCAAAGTGTAACAGATCCTAAATTATCTGGAACTATTCCTTTAGCATTCTCTAATAAGACTACTTGTGTTTGACTGAACCCAGTTAAACTAGATAATATAATGACAATAATAAGAGTGTTTAAAATTTTCATATTTTTTTTATGTTTATAAAAAAGAGACTGTTTTTATAGTTTCAAACCTTCAAAAATTTGAATCATTTCTTTTAATTTTTGAGGGTTTTCTTTTGCTAAGTTGTTTTGTTGACCAATATCTTTTTTAAGATTGTATAGTTTGTATTCTAAAGAATTTCCTGTTTCAGTTCCTACTTTTTTATTGATAGTTTTTCCTTTATATGGTGGAATCATAATCCAATCGCCACTACGCAAAGCAGTATGAGATTTAGCTTCAATTATTAAATGATCACGACCTTTTTGAGATTCTCCTAATAAGGTATTGAGTAAGTTTTTACTATCTGTTGTGCTTTCATCTATATCTACAAGATTCCCTAAGGAAGCCAATAAATCCATTTGGCATACAATAGCATCAGACACATTAGGTTTGATATGATTTTTCCAGTAAGTAATAAAGGGCACACGAGTACCTGCCTCAAAAAGACTGTATTTACCACCACGCAAACCGCCTTTAGGATCATGATTTCCTAATTTCTCTACGGCTTCATCGTAATAACCATCATTTAAAACAGGACCATTATCGCTAGAAAATACAATTAATGTATTTTCTAAAACGCCTTCTTCTTCGAGTGTTTTTATAAATTCACCAATACACCAATCAGCTTCTAAAATAACATCGCCTCTTGGTCCCATACCAGATTTTCCAACAAATCGAGGATGCGGTGTTCTAGGTACATGAGGTTGTTGCATGGCATAGTAAAGAAAAAATGGGTTGTCTTTATGTGTCTTTATATAGTTTTTTGCTTTTCCTAAAAAATGATCGGCCATATCTATATCACTCCATTTTGCGGCTTCTCCACCTTTCATATATCCAATTCTTGGAATGCCATTTACAATACTATTATTATGTCCATGATGCCATGCCATAGTTAGCATTTCTGGATTTGATTTTGCTGTAGGTTCCCCTTTAAAATTCTTTTTATAATCAACTTCAATAGGATCGTTTTTGTCTAGGTTTACAACATGACCATTTTCAATATATACAGTAGGCACACGGTCTTGTGTAGCTGCTAGAATATAAGACGCATCAAAACCAACTTCATTAGGACCTGGTTTAATCGTTTCGTTCCAGTTTACATATCCAGAACCTAAACCTAAATGCCATTTTCCTATAATAGCTGTTTGATACCCTGCTTTTGATAGCATTTTAGGTAACGTTTGTTGTTTTGTATCTATTAATAATGGTGCATTACCTGCTAATATTCTTGCATTTTTATTTCGCCAAGGATACATGCCTGTTAGCAGCGCATAACGACTTGGGGTACAAGTAGCAGAAGAGGCATATCCATTAGTGAATTTCACACCTCCAGTTGCTAAGGCATCTATATTTGGTGTTTTAATTGCTGTTGCTCCATAACAGCTTAAATCACCATAACCTAAATCATCTAAATAGATAATGACAATGTTTGGTTTGTTATTTTTAGTATCAACAGCGATTTGTGATTCCTTTGTTTCGTTTTTACAACTAAAACTCACAAATGCGATAGCTACTGTTAAAAATAATCTGTAAAATTTATGTCTCATTTTTTTATTTTAAACCAATTGTCATTGTAAAGTGATTTACGTTTCCTTCTGGGCTGGTGTAAGAAGCTACATAGCTATTCTTTTAAATAAATAGCCATCATTACCTTTCCTTTATTATTTATAGAACCATTAGTTAGATTTATTGTATTCCAAATATTATACATAACTAATCCATCAACTTTAGCCGCCACAGCCTTTTCAAGCCGTGTTTCTCTACTATTAGATTCCGAAATGTTATGATTTACTTCCGAGTCCCAGACAGGAAAATTATTTGCTTTTGCTAAAGCAATAAAGTCTGACCATAGTTTATGATGATAGCCTAAATTGTGCGTAGATGCAACGGTTATGTTCTTCTTTATAGAGGTTTCATTCATTACACGAATACTTGCTGGAATACCCCATACGCATGGACCAATAAGTTCGGCTCCATTTACATTGTCTTTAAGGGTATCGTAAATAGTATTCATTTGAGCCAAGCTCCATGTCGCCCCTGGAGCACCATCTTCGTTAAAAGGGTTAATCCATTTACATGCATACTCATTAGCAAAACTTTTAATCCTATTGATTAAAATGGCTGTTTTTGAAGGGTCATCTTTTACTTTGCAAAGCTTGCCTTTTAGCATTTCACATGCTATTCGATGTCCTCCTTCACCTTGTGCTGGATTCGCAAAAATCGGAAACCCTTCTGCAACCGCAAGATTATAAAAATAATCAAACATGGTTTTATTAGGTGTAAGTCCTTCAGCAAAAATAGGAAGGCGTATACCATTTACACCTAAATTCTTCAACCCTTTAATCAAGTATTGAGCTTGCGTTTTTGTTGTAATTCTATTTTGAATAAAGGCTTGTTTTACATCACCAATAACATAATCCATATCATTAGTATAGATCGTTGTTTGGGCACTTACAGCCATAGAAATCATTAGCACAAAAAAGGTTAGAGTAGTTTTTTTCATTTTTGATTTAATTTATGCTTTTAGGTCTCAAAAAATAAGTATTACCTTAAGTACTATATATTAATTCCTTTATAACTCATTGATTATATTGAGCATAAAATAGTCTGTCTTACAAAGTTAGGAGGTTTGGTTCTCTTTAATTTCTCAATTAAGGGGCGTAAATGTTACGTGTAAATGCTTTTTCTAATAAAAAAATAAAAACAAATTTTGAAACTTTTAGTGTGTTTCGATGCGTTTTTAATGCAAGTATTTTTACGACTATCTTAACGAAATTTCATCTTACACAGTTAGTGAATTTTTGATGAAAAAGAACCTCTAGTTTTATTTTAGAAACAAAAATCTACTTGGTAAAATGCAGAAATATGTTGACGATTAGAAGTAATTAGTAAGATTAAGTAATAATTAAAAACCCTTAAAAGTTTATATTAATAATCACTCAAAATATTCAAAAACAAAAGATTACTAATGTTGCATATTGTGACAGTGTGCTTTTTTTGCATATTTTGCAACATATGTGGGTGGTTTTTGACACGCAAAGAAATATGTAAGTTGATATATTTCGAATATATTTTTAATCATTAAAAACATGCATATATCATGTTGGTTTTACATGAGATTAAAATTTACAATAAACTAAAGGATTTACAATAAAAACTAAAGGATAAAATTTAAACAGTTTCTTAAATTTACTTTTATTTTTTTTGACAAAACTAATTACATAAAAACAAAAAACAATGTGTATTAAGAACTTCGTTCTACTTTTTGCTCTTAGTTTAACACTATCGGGGTTTAACAGTAACAATAACCCCAAAAACAGTATAACAGATAGAATTAGTTTTGATGCGAATTGGAAATTTATTCAACAAGATGTATCTGGAGCAGAACAAATTGACTTTAATGATGCTTCTTGGAGAACTTTAAATTTACCTCACGATTGGAGTATTGAAGGCACGTATGATGCAAACAATCCTATGGGAGCCCAATGTGGTTATTTGCCAGCAGGTTTTGGATGGTATAGAAAAACCATTCCTGTTCCTCAAGACTGGAAAGGAAAGCATATTGAAATTGCTTTTGATGGCGTTTTTATGAATAGTACCGTTTGGGCAAATGGACAAGAATTAGGAACTAGACCTTATGGGTGGATTTCTTTTGCTTATGATATTAGTGACATTGTAAAAAAATCTGATACCATCACTTTTGCTGTTCGTGTAGATAATGACAAACAACCCTCAGCGCGTTGGTACACAGGAAGTGGTATTTATGCACACACCTGGATAGACATAAAAAATAATACACACATTGATAGAGATGGTATATTTATAAAAACTGAAGGAGAAAATATATTTATAGAAACAGATGTGTTTAATAAAGCTGAGAAATGCAAAAATGTAAAACTAATTACTTCTATTATTGATGCGGATGGAACAACGGTTGTCTCTACTAAAGACAAAATAAAATTAGAGAAAGATTTACTAGTTAAAACAAAACTACATATTGAAAACCCGAAACGTTGGTCAACCGAAACTCCATATTTATATACATTAAAAACAGAGTTACTTAAAGGGAAGGACATTGTAGATGTTGTTGAAACAAAATTTGGTGTTCGAGATATTGAGTGGAAAACAGAAACAGGCATGTGGCTAAATGGTAAAAACGTAAAGCTGCAAGGTGTTTGTAATCATCAAGATGCTGGAGCTTTAGGAGCAGCTGTGCCCTATAAAATTTTACGTTTCAGAATACAACAATTAAAAGACATGGGGGTAAATGCTATTAGGACAGCCCATAATCCGCAAACGCCAGATTTTTATGATATATGTGACGAATTAGGCATGCTAGTAATGGATGAGATTTTTGATGGTTGGATGAAAAAAGCCAAAAATGATTACGGAGCACATCATTTTGATTCATGGTGGAAACAAGATTTGACCGATTGGATTAAAAGAGATAGAAACCATCCATCAATAGTTATTTATAGTGTTGGTAATGAAACACGAGGCGCTATAGGTAAAGATTTAGTTGCTACCTGTAATCTTTTAGACCCTACGCGCCCAGTAACATCAGGTCACTCTGGTTCAGAATATATGAATGTTTTAGGAGTAAACGGAAGTAGTGAAAAGAAAGGGTATTTAGAAAATTTGAAAACCAAACAAAAAGGAAAAGTTTTTATAGGTACAGAAAATACACATACGTGGCAAGTAAGAGGTTATTACAGAACAAAAACATGGTTTAGAGATGGTTTTCCTAACAAAAACCAAAGACCTTATGCCATTGCAGACTTAACAGAAGAAGAAGTTTTTACACACGATTGGACCGAAGAAGCTGATAGAAAAAACAGAAAACAAATTTTTAATTCAAGCTATGATAATGCTACAGTACGTGTGTCTTCTCGTTTAAATATAGCCCAACTTCGTGATATTCCAGCTTATGCAGGTTCTTTTCGTTGGACAGGTCATGATTATATCGGGGAAGCAGGTTATGTACATGGAGGTTGGCCATTTAGAGCCTTTATGGGAGGTGCTATAGATTTAGCAAATTTCGAAAAAGACTTATTCTATTTATATCAAAGTCAGTGGACAACTAAACCAATGGTACATGTTTTGCCACATTGGACACATCCAAAAGTTGCTTTAGGAACAGAAATTCCTGTTTGGGTGTATTCTAATTGTGATGAAGTGGCATTGTTCTTTAATGATACATTATTAGGAAAACAAAAGCCAGGAAAAAACTGGGAAGATATGCAATGCCAATGGATGGTGAAATGGCAACCAGGAACTTTAAAAGCTGTAGGCTATAAAAATGGAAAAATTGTTTCGGAAGAAATAGTAAAAACAGCTCATGCACCTTCTAATATTAAATTATCCATAGACGGAGAATCTCTTGGAAATAAAGTGGATGATATTGTACAGATTCGGGTTACTACGACAGACAAGGAAGGCACGTTTTATCCATACGGAGAAAATAGAACTTATTTTAATATCCTGGGTGCTGGTAAAATAAAAGCTTTAGATAATGGAAGCCCTGTAGATATAGAGCAGCATGAGGGACCAAATCACAGAAAAGCATTTTACGGACTAACTCGTGCTTATGTAGAGCCTACAAATGCATCGGGAAGTATCAATTTATTAGCTAGTTGTATATTGGGAGAGAAGAAATTAATAACATCTAACAAAGTAAGTATTGATACAGAAATCATTAATTTGAGAGGTGATAAAATAGCTCCTAAAATAGATATTTATTACACTACAAATGGAGACGTTCCAACACAACATTCCCCTATTTATAAAGGTAGTTTTAAAATTGATTTAGAAACCACTGTAAAAGCATTAATAGTTATTGATGGAAAAGCGATCCAAATTTTAGAAGAAACCTTTGGGCAAAACGAAGGGTTTACTTGGAATAAAACATTAGCAGGTCATGGACAAATAGGAGAGCAAGCCGAAGAAGCAACTATCAATAAAGCTAAAATTTTAACAAAAGGAGCAAACTTTAAGGGTAAAGGATATGTTGGTATGAATGAAAAAGGTGCGTCTATATCTTGGTATCAAGAAAATGATGGAGCAACAGGTAATGCCGATTTAAGCATCCGTTATAGTTTTAAAACAGACAACACTTCTGGAACTTATATTAAAGTTACTGTTAATGGTAAGGTTATAAGTAACAAACTGTTTTTAAAAAATACAGATAATAAAGGAAGCTCTTGGAGCAGTGTAAAAATTCCTATTCTAATAGATCGTGGTGCCAATACCATAAAATTAGAAACGCTAGATAATAAAGAACTGTTTATTGATGAGATTACAATCAACTAAACAATAGCACCAATCTATATCAAAAAAACATTCTCCGATTTTATATTGTAAAAGAAAAAACGAAATCACTCCTATGGGTTTCTTGCTCATAGGTTTGCTTTGGTGGATTGGTAGACTGAAAGTCTGTTTCGTTGAATATTGCAAAACTGAATTCCTTTGAATCTAAAAATTCTCCGACCCTTGAGGCGATTCCTATTATTAACGTCAGTTTCGATATACTACAATTTGATAATCAGTATTTTAATGAATAACCCTTGTTATTTCGAATGAGGTAGGAGGAGAAATCTCATCCTTCTGAGATGTCTCGTCGCCCATGCTTCGCTCTGTTGATGTAGCAAATGATTGTTTTTTAAGTAATTAACCTGGTTTTTTGAATATGATTTACATCGAACAGACGCTATTAGGTTCAAGGTGTTAGCCCTTAGGTTTAATACCTTTTATTACTAACTATCACCCGAAACAACCATATAATTTGTTTAGTTCGCTAGCTCTTGTTTAAAAATAAGAATTCATGAATCTTCGATTTAAATAATGATTGGTGTAAATCCAATTTGATAATGACATTCTTTAAATACCTTTCCCGTAAAAATTCGTTGTCAAACAATAAATCGCAGATTGGAAATTCATAGGTTTGTTTTGATAGATTGAAAGTCTGCTTCGTGACATATCTAGGTGTAAAATAATAAATATTGTAAAACTGAATTCCTTCGAATTTATAAAATTTGTGTCAAAAATTTTTAGAAACTGAAAGAGATATGTGTTAAAAAAAACAGCCTTTTAACTGCATTTAAAACTAATAAACTCATAATCTAATTTTAATTAAAAATAAAAGTCTTTTTTGAATTATGAAAAATTAAGGATATTCAAAAAAACAACTATAAAATGAGATATTTCTTAGAATGCTAAGGTTTTTATTACAAATTCACTACCTGCTTATCGCAAATTTACATTTTGGTAACATTTGAACCCCCTAATTGAGAAAATCAAAGCCCTAAAACCTTCTAGTTTTGTAGGTAAAGGGATCCTATGATTTCGATAAAACTAAAAACACTTAAAACTAAAAACACTTAAAAAAAACTTTTAAATCAAACGCTTTAAAAAAATCAAACTTACAACAACTTAAAAAGTTACAACTAAAACTAAAATTTATGAAATTAAAGATAATTACACTTCTCTTATGTTTTTTTAGTCTTGCGCCTCTCTGGTCGCAAAACTATATTCCAGGGATGGTGAAAGATGAATCAGAACTACCATTAGCAGGTGTTAATATTGTAGTTAAAGGCACTTCAAATGGTGCTGTTACAGATTTTGATGGCCGTTTTAAAATTAATGTTAAATCAGGGGAAACTATAACTTTTTCTTATTTAGGTTTCGAGGATCAAGAGATTGTTTATAGTTCTCAAAAGGTTATAAATGTTACAATGAAAGAAAATGCAGCAGCATTGGATGAAATTATAATAGTTGGTTATGGTAAACAAAAGAAAGAAAGTGTTTTAGGGGCTATTAACCAAGTAAAAGGTGGAGAAATAGTAGAGTCGGGAGCAACAAATGTAATTAATGCTTTAAGTGACCTTTCACCAGGTGTGAATATTATTCAAACTACAGGGCAGCCTGGAGCAGATGCTGGAGAAATTTATATTCGTGGTAAAACAGATGTTTTAGTATTAATAGATGGTGTTGAAACTGTAGGAGGTTTTGCTTACTTAAATCCAGATGACATTGAAAATGTTAGTATCTTAAAAGATGGTGCTGCTACTGCCGTTTATGGTATTAGAGGTGCTAACGGTGTTATTATTGTAACCACAAAACGAGGTAAAATAGGAAAGCCTAAAATAAGTATTACCAGTGAAGTATCTGCACAAATATTTGACAGCAAATACAATTCCTTAGATGCCTATACCGCAGAGGGACTTAGAAATGTAGCGGCTAACAATGATGCCGTATATAACATTGGTTACTCTACAGAAGAAGATTTGGCTCATTATAGAGACCAGGATTTACCGTACCTTTATCCAAATACAAATTGGATAGATTATACGTTTGACGATTATGCAACAAATTATAATCAATCATTATCAGTAAGAGGTGGAACTGAATTTGTAAAATACTATGCTTCCGCTGCTTATTATCAACAAAACGATATTACGCAGTCTAGACAATTCTTTGATTATGATCCTGAGCATAGGCTAAAAAGGTATTCATTCCGTGGAAATTTAGATTTTACATTATCTAAAACAACAAGATTAAAAACCAGTATAAGTAATAGGTTAGAGAATGTTAATACAGCAGGACGAAATACAACGGCTGGGTCATATTTAGGTTTGTATACATTACCACCTGGTGGTGGAGTGCCATTTTATCCTGCAGAAGTTTTGGAGCAGTATCCAGATCCATTCTATCCAGGTTTGTCAGAAATTAGATTTCCATTTAGTCAACAAGTTGGTAATGCTTTAGATGGAGTTACAAATCGTAATAAAGCAGTTTTTAATATAGATTTTGAATTAGAACAAGATTTAGATTTTATTACTCCTGGTTTAATGTTTAATGGAAAATACAACTTTGTTAGTAGTAACACTTCTCAAAGACAAACTAGATTTGACACATCTGTAGCTGTTAGGTTAGATAGATATGATTTAGAAAGAGATGGCACCTGGACTTCTGCTGAAGGAGAAAACTATGAACGTCCTCTTGATTTTGTCGAAGGAAATGAAAGTTTATCGACTACCGAAGAGATTGAATACATAAAAGCACAATTTGATTATGCCCGTTCATTTGGAAAGCATGACGTAACAGGTTTAGCAGTAGTTAGTCGTAATAGAAAAATATCTAACGTAGATTTTCCTTTTTATGAAGAAGTTTGGGTTACTAGAGGTACATATAATTACGACAAGCGTTATTTCTTTGAGGTGAGTGGATCATACAATGGAGATGAAAGTTTTGGTAAAGGAAATCGTTTTGAATTGTTTCCTTCTTTTTCTTTAGGAGTTAATTTGGCAAAAGAAAATTTTATCAAAAAACATATTCCTGCAATTAATAATTTTAAAATTAGATATTCTTATGGTGAAACTGGAACAAAATCAGGTTTAAAAATAGCGAATACAAATCCTATAAGATTCAATCGTTGGCAATACTTAGGAGAATACAATACTATAACCCCAAGATCAAATAGAAGGTTTATTTTTGGTGAAGATGGTTCTGCTATTGAAAGCGTTATCACAGAAACTCAAATTGCTAATCCAAATTTATCATGGGCGATAGTTACAAAACAAAACTTAGGTCTTGAATTCGGGTTTTTCGAGAATAAAATATCAGGAGAACTAGAGTTTTTCAAAGACAAAAGAGTGGGGCAAATAGCAAGACTTACATCAGCTAATGTCCCTCTTTATTTCGGATCTACAGCGTCATTACCTTTTGCAAATATAGAAGCTTCGGAAAGCCATGGTATGGAATTAACGTTAACATATAAAAATGATACAAAAGGCGGATTCAGATATTCTATTACAGGTATATATGGATTCAATGAAAATCGTGTTTTACAGAGTGCTACAGATGGAGAAGGTACGCCTGAGTATGCAAGAAAAACTGGTAAGCCTGCTGGTGCTACAGCAGTATTACAAACCGATGGATATTTCCAAAATATAGACGAAGTAGTAAATTACCCTACTTATTCTTCGGGTGTTGGTTTGGGAGATTTAAGATATATAGATTATAATGCAAATGGTACTGTGATAGGGTCTGAACTTGAAGATCAAATTAGATTTGATTTACCAAAATCGCCTCAACATAGTTTTAGCTTAAAATTAAATGGTGCTTATAAACAATGGTCATTAGGTGCTGTAATCAGTGGTATTACAGGGCATAAAGGATTGGTTAATGAAAGTTTAATATATGCATTGCCTGGAGGGGTTGCTGCAGGAAGGACAGATCAATTAGATTACTGGACACCTACAAATACAGATGCTAAATATCCTGCATTACACATAGTTGATAACAATCCTAACCTAGCTGCAGCCACTACAGATAGAATTGTGAATTTAGATTATATAAAATTGAGAAGTGTGAATCTTGGATATAATTTTGACATGACAAATAGTAATAGTATAAGTAATTTAAAACTTTATTTAAATGGGAATAATCTCTTAACTATTTCTGATTTAGGTTATGCTAATCCAGAAGGAAATAATCCAGGTGTTTTTCCAATATTAGCAAGGTTAACTTTAGGTCTTAATGTGACTTTTTAAAAAGAAAAAAAATGAAAACAAAAAAATATACACTATTATTAATCTTAGCTAGTCTTTTTGTAGGCTGTGAAGATTATCTAGATAAAATTGACAATATTGAAGCCTTAACGGAATTAGATATTTTTACAGATGTTAATTTAGCAGAAGATTATTTAGATGCAGGTTATACTTATCTAATAACAGAAACAACAGCAAAATCTAATCAGCCCGATATATTATCTGGCTTGGTCATGTCTGATGAAGGATACCCTGGACGTTATAATAATAGTGTGCAAGAAAGATATCAATCCTATGCAAATGGAGATTATTTATTTCTAATGGATCTTAATTTAGGTGTACAACAAAGAGATACACCAAACTTAGCAGTTAGATATAGTGAGTCATGGAAAGGAATTAGAGTAGTAAACACTTTTTTGGAAAATGTAGACCTTATAGAAAATGCAGATGAGGAAACCATAAATGGTCTGGTAGGGCAAGCCTATTTCTTAAGAGCATTTTATTATCATTTGCTAACAAAAAGACATGGTGGTGTTATATATCTTACAGAAAATTTAGATCTAAATTCAGATTTAGCAAGAGTTAGAGAAAGTTACGAAAGTAATTTAGAGAATATACTAATAGACTTAGAACAAGCCATAGATTTATTACCAGTAAATTGGACAGCAGGTAATATAGGAAGGCCAACAAAGGGGGCGGCTATGGCGTTAAAATCTAGAGTTACATTGTTTGCTGCAAGCCCTCTTGCAAATACCAATAATGATCCGCAAAAATGGGTAGATGCAGCAACTGCAGCATCAGATCTTATTAATTATGCAAGTCAAAATGGACTGTATCAATTGATAGACGCAAGTGATGCCATTAACTTGGATGTAGGGCATGGTGGTGCAGATTTATTTGTTTCAGAACCAGAAAAATTAAACAATTACAGAAAAGTTTTTGTAGGACCAGGAAAATCTAAAGTATTACCTCAAGAAGCTATTTTTATGGAGGTAAATGATAATACTATAGGAAATGGAGGATTAGTTCCGCTTCCTAGAACTTACTTAACTTCAGGATATGATATTGTAAAAGGAAATTTTAATCCAATGAACATTGGAGCAACAGCCAATTTTGTAGAAAAATTTGAAACAAAAAATGGTCTTGCTATTGAAGATGATCCTTCGTATAACGACCAAGAACCTTTTATCAATAGAGATCCTAGGTTTTACAACGCTATATTATACGATGGAGTTCCTTGGATTGTAACAGACTCTGCCCCATTAAACACTAGCGGTGTTGCAGATTTAGCAGTTATAAATGAGAATGGGGTTTTAGGTGTAGATTTACATGACCCAACAAGCCCTGCAAATCAATTATGGCGAGTAAGAAATTCGACAGGTTACCGTATAAGAAAATGGGTGCCAAATGGATTCTTTTTAAGAAATTGTTGTAATGCAGAAGAAGATTTCTATGTCAATAATATGATTTTTAGAATGTCTGAAATCTATTTAAATTATGCAGAAGCAGCAAACGAAGCCTATGGGCCAGCAGGTAAAGCTCCTGGGCAAAGTTTATCATCATTAGATGCTGTAAATGTAATTAGAAATAGAGTAGGTATGCCTAATGTAAATGGTATGTATACAGGGTCTACATCAACTTTAAGAGAAAGGATTAGAAATGAACGTGCTATAGAATTTTGTTTTGAGGCAATGAGATATGATGATATAAGACGATGGAAAATAGCGCATTTAGAAGAAAATAAAAAAGTAGAGTTTTTAGAAATGCGCTGGCAAGGTGGGGTGAGTGCTATTTATCCTACAGGTTTTAGTTTTGAAAACGTAGAACAAGTTAATTTGAAGAAAACGTTTATTGAAAAAAATTATTGGTGGCCAATCCCTAGTTCAGAACTAGAAGCGGTACCCGATTTTGGACAAACAGATAATTGGTAATACGATTTTTAATATTACAAATAGCATATTTTAAAACTATAAAACAAAACAAATGAAAATAAACATAAAAGAATATAAGCTTTTTATTTTCTTCGTATTTACTATTCTTGCTGTCAATATTGGTGTCTCTCAAAAAGCACCATTAAATAGTAGTTTAGAAACAAAAGATTCGCTTCAAATAAAAGCTAATGAGAATGAACTTTTAAAAACACCATTTGGAGTTTTTAATTTAACAAATACAACAGGTAGTGTATTTAGAATTTCTGGAGATGAACTAAGAAAAACCGCAGGCGATAACTTAATTAACTCTTTAAGAGGTAGAGTGCCTGGGTTAAGGATTGTTAGAACAAATAACTCTCCTGATAGAGGTGGCTATTCTTATAGCTTAAATGGTAGAACTCCAAATATTTTAGTAGACGGACAACCAAGAGGACTACAAGTAGATTTAAGAGAAGTAGAAGAAGTTATTGTGCTTGGAGATGCTGTTTTTAATTCTCTATTAGGGAACTTGGGAGATAATGGTCTTATTTATGTTGTTACTAAAGGAGGAAGAAATGTTAAACCAACGGTAGAAGTTAGTTATCAAAGTATTATAAGTACCCCTACACACCTACCAAAACATTTATCTGCTGCAGAATATGCAAGTGTAGTAAATAGAGCATCTAACAATGATGGATTAGGAGATGTGTATAATGCTGAGGCAATTCAGGCTTATCAAAACGGTTCAGATCCTATTAATTTTCCAAATGTAAATCACCAAGATACTTTTCTTGAAGACTTAACAACATCTAATGTAGCATCTTTAAATGTTTATGGAGGTGGTGAAGATGTTAAATATAGTGCATTTATTGGTTACTCAGATTGGAAAGGCTTAGAGGCTGTTGGTCAAAGAACTGATGGTAGAGGTATTACTTTTAGAACCAAAATTAACACTAAATTAAATAAATTAATTACAGCACATGCAAGTGTTTATGGTAAGTTTGTAAGAAATGATCGTGCAGTTATAAATGGTGATGCTATCTTTTCTAGAATAAACAGTGTACCAGCAAATGCCTATCCATTAAAAGTGGCTGATACTGCTTATATTGTTAGTAATCAATTCACGGATAATCTTTTAGCAGAATTAGAAGAAGGAGGTGTAAGAACAGACTACCAGTCTAATCTTATTTTTGATTTAGGTTTAGATTTTGATTTTAACCACTATGTAAAAGGTCTTACATATAGTACTTATGTTATGTCAAGAACAAATAATCAGCATAATCTTGTTGCTAATGCCACACCAAAACTATACACCATAGAAAACTTACAAGACGTTAATCAACAAGATTCTTTAGCATTAAAATTATATCAAAGTGGAAATTCAGATCCAAACACCAATAGAAATGCTGTATCTCTTATACGTTACTATAGTTATGGAGGTAACTTTGCTTATGTTAACGAAACAGAAAGTGGAATACTGAATTTAAATTTGAGTCACCTTTTGTTTTACCAACCCAATAATACGGCTACCGCAAGTGATCAACGTAATTTAACATTTAACCTTAACTCTTCTTATGCGTATAAAAATAAATATATCGCTTATGCTAATTTAAACTCTAGTAGCAATGCTAAGTTTATAGGAAAAAACAGAACTAAATTTTTTCCAACGTTTGGAGCTGGGTGGGTAGTTTCTAAAGAAAACTTTTTAAAAGATAGCAATATCATTGATCATCTTAAATTTAGAGCTTCTTATGGAATTATTGGTACAGAATTCGATAATGGCATACCTTTCTTTTTAGACAGGTGGACAGGAACAAAAGGAGTTCCTAATAATGGTACTGGCTCAATATATTATGGTGTAAACAGTGCAAATCAAAATGAGTTTGTTTATCGTCGGACGATTACAGGTAATGATGATATTGACTGGATTACATCTAAACAACTTTCTGCAGGATTTGAATTAAAATTGTTAAATAAATTGTCATTAGATGTGAATTATTTTAACAATGCTATTGAAGGTTTAATAACTAATACAAATGCGTTTTACTCTGATGCATTAGGAGACGCATCTAGATATTTACCATATATAAATTATTCCGATCTTAAAAACGAAGGCTTTAACTCTAACATTGTTTTTAGAAATAATGATAAATCATTTAATTACTATATAGGTGCCAATTTGGGTTATAATAAGATTACTAATGAAAAAATAGCAGAAGTTCAGCATGTTGAAGAATATAGACTACAACAAGGTAATGATATTTCTAGCATAACAGGATATGTATCTGATGGTTTATTTACCGCGGATAATATAGACAGTGCTTTACCTCAATTTGGAGACGTAAAAATAGGAGATGTTAAATATGTTGATCAAAATAATGATAACGTAATCGATGAAAGAGATCAAAGAGTTATAGGTAATAGTGTTCCAAGAATTAATTATGGAATTAATGTAGGGTTTGAATTTAAAGGAATAAGTTTAGACATTGTAGGTGCAGGTGTTGCAGATTACGACTTAAACCTTACTTCATCGTATTATAGACACAATGGTTTAGATAATTATTACGCCAGTGTGAATAATAACTTACCTAATGGAAATGCAAACCCAAGATTAAGTACTTATACAAGTATAAATAATTATAAAAATTCAGATTATTGGTTGGTTGACGGAAGCTTCTTTAGAATTGCAAACATAGAATTAGGTTTTTCATTGCCTGATTACTTAGTGTCTAAAGGACCTTTTTCACAAGTAAAGTTATTTTTAAGAGGAAACAATTTGGCTGTATTCAGTAAGATAAAGGATTTAGATCCTGAAGATTTAAATGCTGGAATTGGAGAATATCCTATGATGAGAAGTTTAGTTTTAGGAGCTTCTTTTAATTTTTAATAAGATAAATGACAAAAAATAGAAATATGAAATTAATAAATAACATATTAGCAATTGCATTATCAGCATTTAGTCTTGTAGGGTGTGATAGTTTTTTGGAAGATGAAATTGAATTCACAAGTGAGGAAGAGGTAGTAACGTCTGAATCTAGGTCTAGAGGTATTATTAATGATATTTACACTGACTATTCGTTTGATGAATTTACAAGAGATTTTAATGCAGATTATTTAACAGATAATGCCGTTAGAAGATCAGGAGAGACAAATAATACGAACTTAAATTGGAGACCTACATCAAGTCATCCCTATGATAATATTTGGGCAAAATCATATGACAATATAAGACGTGTATATGAATACATTGATTTGGTACACGCTACTGGATTACCATATTTTCCATCTGAAGCGATGTCTGATGAAAGTGATAATATTGTTCGTAGATATTATGGAGAAGCTTTCTTTTTAAAAGCTTGGGCAGAATGGGAGTTATTAAAAATATATGGTGGGCCAGATGCAGATGGAAATATGTTAGGTTTTCCTATTGTAAATGGTATTCTGGAAGATGAAGACTATAATTCATTAAGTAGAAATACCTACGATGAATGTGTGGATCAAATCTTAGAGGATTTACAAGTTGCCATAGATAATTTACCTCTTGATTATACCTCTACAGATATTGGTTTTAGTAGTACAGAAACAGGAAGAGCAAGTGGTTTAGCTGCTTATGCCTTAAAAGCAAAAGTAGCATTGTTTGCTGCAAGTCCAGCTTTTAATCCAGACAACGATATCACTAAATGGGAGTTAGCTGCAGAATATGCACATGATATGATTGAGATCAATGGTGGTTTAAAAACATTACAAGCTATTAATAATAGTAGAGAAAATAACCCAGATCATCTTTGGAGATTACGTGACTTTAGAACTGATAATTCTTTAGAAAAATCGTTATATCCTCCAACTTTGTATGGTCAAGGCAATATAAATCCATCACAGAATTTAGTCGATGTATTTCCAGATTCAAGAGGGTATCCTATTTCAGATGCAGCTAGTTCTTTTGATGCATTAACACCATACGCATCTAGAGATATTAGGTTTTATAAATCAATCTTTTATAATGCAGATCAGTGTTATAATCAGGAAACATGTGATAATTACGGTTCTTTAGAAATTTTCACAGGAGGTGAAGATAACTTTGGTGGATTTATAGGAGATATTGGTACAAGAACAGGGTATTATTTGAAGAAGTTCTTAAATGATTTAGATTTTGACCCATCTGCAACAGATAATCCATTAACTACTAATTTTAGAGTTTATGTTCAATTAGGACTTACAGAAGTATATCTAGGCTATGCTGAGGCCGTTATTGAAGCTTATGGACAGGCTGAAACAGCTCCAGCGGGGTTAAATTATTCTGCCAGAGATGCTTTAGCAAGAGTTAGATTAAGAGCAGGTTTATTTTCAGACCCATATTTAACATCTATTCAAAGTGATGTGAATTTATTTAAAGAATTATTAAAAAATGAAAGACGTATCGAATTGTGTTTTACAGGAGAAAGATTTCATGATTTAAGAAGATGGAAAGAAATAAATAATATCGAAAATATAAAAGGTACTAAAATAACTAAAGAAGAAGATGGTTCTTTTACTTATGAAGAAATTGATGTAGAAGAAAGAGCCTATGAAGAGAAAAACTATTATTTACCTTTACCTTACTCAGAATTGTTATTGAACACTAATTTGAAACAAAACCAAGGATGGTAAAAAAATTAAACCTAAAAATTATGAAAAATAATAAATTAAGATCTATATCCAAATTATTAATGTTGGCTATAGTTGCATTGAGCGCTGTTTCATGCTATGACGATTTTGTTGAAAATGAGTTTGACTATACTTCAGTTTATTTACCACAACCAACAATTGACCGTACTTTTATAATGGGAGAAGGCATGCAAATTGGTGTTGGTGTTGTATTGGGAGGAAGATTAAGTAATACAGAAAATGTAGAAGTTACTTTTTCATTAGATGATGCTATTGTAACCGATGCAGGTCGTTCCATATTACCATCAGATTATTATGAGCTTGTAGATAATAACGGTAACCCAGCAAATAATAAAATAGTTATTCCTGCAGGAAAAACTCAAGGGTTTGTTTATGTAAAAGCAGATTCTATTAATTTTCTTGCAGATCCAGTTTCTTTAGGAAACAATTATGCATTAGGGTTTCAATTAGATAATGTTGTTAAGGCAGATTCTATTTTGTCAGATTTAAGCTCATCAATGATTACGTTTTCTTATATCAATCAATTATATGGTAATTATGTTCAAAAAGGACAAGTTGAAAAAACTGGAACCACAAACGGAACATTTGTTTACCCAGGTGGTATTACTGATATTTTAGAATTAACAATGGAATCTCCAAATACACTAGTATATAGTGGTATTGCTGACTTAAGAGGAGCTGATAAAAAATTGAATGTTATTGTTGCTGATGATAACACAATAACTATTGAAACTGCTACAGGTGGTGTTACTGTTGTAGATGATGGAGGTTCGTTTTACGATCCATTAACAAGAGAAGTTACTCTTAATTACTCTTTTGACTTTAATGGTGTTAGCTATAAGGCTACTGATATTTTAGAATTTAGAAATAGAGTTGTTGATGGTGTAAATCAATTTGATTTGTAGTATAATGTATTAGTATTTGTTTTAGTCTTAATTAAAAAAAGTCTCTCATCCTCTTATAAAGTTTTTTAGCTCTAACTTTTATGAGAGGCTTTTTTTATCTAATAATTAATGAAAACTTAATTATATATAGAATGTCATCTTCTGGTTTTAGTAGTCCAGTAACTTTTTAACCAAATTTAACGAACTTCAATTAAGTCACTTCCATGTAATTAATTTACTGAAGGTATGAAACTAACTAAAGACTTCTATGGTTCTGTTTTGAATTCTACTGACAAAGGTTGAGATAATTGGTTTCAAGGAATTCTTTTTCTCGTGTTTAGTTAGATTAAAAGAGGCTTTTACAAGAAATTCTTTTTTTACCCTTCCTCAAGTTTATGTGTTTATTATTAGCAACTTAAGTTCTTAATGACAGAAAATTGTGTCATAAAAATACAGTACAATCGCGTTTTAGCAACAAATAGGCACCTTAATTGAGAATTATAAAAGACCCAAAAAGGTTTTTTTTGTCTCATTAAATTGTGTATTAGCTGTTTATATGGTGAAATACTGAATAAATCAATACGTGTTTTTTGAGCATAAATAATTTGTTAATGAACACAAACTTAACCAAAACTAGAAAAAATGAAAAAAATTACCCAAAGAACAAGTCTTAAAATAATGCTTTTTATTTTAACACTAACCTACTGTACTATTACTGCTTTTAGCCAAACCATTTACACCAACGACATGGATTACGTGTTAGGGGATTGTAAACAAGCTTTTATTACGAATGCAATAAAAACAGAAGCACAGGCAGATAACCTATTAAAAGGTTTTATTGAGATGCAAGTAAATGGTATTCGTATCCCTCTTTTTGGGAGAGATGTTAATGGAGTTGATCTTAACCCCAATAAACCAATTTTTGACTATTTTTATTCACAAGTTGTAGCTCAAGGACTACCAATTTTTGCTAATCCAGCTCAAGGTGGTGGTGGTGCTCGAGTAGCGAATAATATGCTTAATGGAACTGCTCCTTCTGTTAACGGTGTACAGGCTGCTACCGATGAATTAGTAGCTCGAGTGTTAGAGTTTTCTGCTGAATACCCAGAATGTAAATGGTTGAATCCATTTAATGAAGATGGAAGGGCTACTAGTAGTACTTGGAGTATAAGTCAAATCAATGAAATATATCAAAGACTTTATAATAATGGTTTAAACGGAGCAGAATTAATAGGACCATGTACCTGGGGACTTCCTGCTGGTATTGATATGCTTCAAAATACAGATATAACAGATTATATTACTGTTGCAGCAACACATAATTTAGGTTTTAATCATGGGCAATGGCCTACCTTCATTGATTTAGCTAATACAGAAAACTTACCTGTTTGGGATTCTGAAGTTAACCATAATGATGCAAATGGTAATGGTACGCGTCTAGAAAAAGCAATAGAAAATGAAGTAGATGGTTTGGTTTTATACAATGTATGGAATACAATAAGTTTAACCGATGGTTCAATAACTAGAGCTGCACAGGATATGATGCTTTTATATTTAAAAGATTATACAATCCCTGTTTTTGTTAACCATGCCTTGACTGGTACAGCTAGCCAATCGGCATTAGGGTTTAATGGAGCTACTGCAGATAAAGCAAACGATGGTAATACTAGTGGTCTTTGGGCAAATGGATCTATATCAATTCCAGGACCTGTAACTAGTACAGATTATGCTTGGTGGGAGGTCGATCTTGGTTCAGAGAAAACTATAGGTGATATTAAAGTATATAATAGAACTAATAGTTGTTGTACAGAGAATTTAACCAATTTCACAATAATAGTATTAGACAACAGTAGAGATGAGGTTTATTCTAAAGAATATACCATTAAGCCTCAGCCTTCGGTTACAGCTGAAACAGGAGGTATAACAGGGAGATTTGTTAGAATTCAATCAAATATTGTTGGTACAAATATGAATATAGCCGAAGTAGAAGTTAAAGCTTTACCTCAATTATCAACAGAAGATAATGAGAATATAAAAGTAGCAACGTATCCTAATCCTGTTGTTGATAAGCTAATGGTAGTTACTCCAAATGCTGAGTTTAATCAGTATACTATATATAACATTAATGGACAGGAAATATTAAGTGATAAAATAAATAATGTACGTGAGATTGAGGTTAACGTAAGTAAATTTTCAAAAGGTATTTATTTATTAAAACTAAATGGCGATAAACATTCAAAAACTTATAAGATAGTTAAGGACTAAATTAAAATATAAAAGTAGTTATAGTGGGCAGCATCTTGTTTTTATAGATGTTGCCTTTTTTGTTTAGGAAAATTTCAAACAATTTTATTTAATCGAAAAGAAAAACTCGAGGCTTTGTTTCGACATTTCTATTGAAATTTATATCCCCATGACAACGAGATATTTATGAATTATTTTTCAGGTATTGTGCAACATTTAGAGGCCTCAAATGAGAATTATACTATCACCGAAGTTAATACTTTTGAAATAGATATAGATGGTAGATATCACGTCTATTATTATGTTAAAAATTAAAAAAATTTAAAGAGAATTAAACATATATCGGTTGTATTTGTCTTTAGTTAAAATTGATGAGCCTAAATAAATGAATATAAAAAAACTGATTCTACTACTGCTTATAAGTGCTCTATTTCAGTTGTCGAATTCGCAAGAAACCCCAGGTATAATAAATATAGACACAAAAAACGGACATGCTATTAAAATAGGCTCTAGCGGATTTAATGTTAGAATAGCAGATAAAAGTTGGAGCTATTTACATCCAGATTTCAGAAAAGCTGTACATCAATTAAAACCTGGTTGGCTTCGCTATTTTTCAGGGACTATGGGTGATGCTTTTAGTAGTGCTACTGGACAGTATGATATGGATTATGCCATGATGTTTGATCACTCAAAACAATACCTTAAAGGCTATCGGTTTACAGAAGTTAAAGGACCACACCGTATTATCGATTTATATGATTTACTAAGCGAAATAAATGGGAAGTTAATAGTAACTATTAACGGGTTTTCTGAAACACCCGAAATGACACTCGAATTAGCGAGATTTTGCAAGAACAATAATATTGAAGTAGCAACATGGCAATTTTGTAACGAACCTTATTTTTATGTGCCACATAGAGAACGTTATTGGTGGAATAATGGGTACGATTATGCCGTTAAAATGAAACCGCATGCAGATGCTATTAAAACCGTTTTTCCTGATGCATTTCTTACTTTAAATAGTACTTGGGATGGTATTTGGGGGTTCATGAAAGAAATTAATGATTATCAAAAAAAACATGGCGCTTATTGGAATGTGTTTTCTAAACACTCTTATGCACCACATGCAGGAAAAAAAGAGACTATAGATAATGCTTATAAAAGAGCAAATACAAAACTTATAGAGGCAACTTCTGCAGCAGCAATGCAAGAGATTGAAGATTATAATTGGAAGGATGTACCCATGGTTATCACCGAATTTGGAGTGTGGAACAGGCCTTTAAATGGAATATATTCTAGTATTTATAATATTGAATATGTGATGCGTCAATTGCAGCATACGAATACTTGGTATGTAGGTGCTCATGAAGTTAGTAGTAAGTATGCGCCAGAAAAAAATATCAATGAACAAATAGAGGCTGCTTATAAAAATGATGTTAAACTTAAAACCGATAGTATTTTAACAGGTATTGATAAAACACTAGAAGGAAAAGCTTATACCATTTATCATGATGTAACCAATCATTCAGATTTTATTTTCAACTCAAATGTTACAAATGGTTTTGTAGCATCTGGTATGAAAAATACAGTTGAAACGGGTTTCTTTACACAAGCATATCGAGGCATTAATGGCTACGATTATTTAGTATTTACTAATAGAACAGAACAGTCTAAAGATTTTAATATAAAAATAGACGGTGTTTCTTTGAATAAAGAAATTGAGGTAAATTATATAACAGCAGACTCACTAAAAGTTGAAAATACAGATATAAAGACAACAGCTTTTAATAACGGAAAAATTAATATTCCACCGTTTAGCGTATCGGTCGCTAAATGGACATCAAAGCTTGTAACCAAACCTGCTAATCCAACTATTTATAAAGGAGAAGTACTGCCCAAAAGTATTTATATTACTTGGGGAGCTATCGAAAATGTGGAAAATTATACCATTTATTATGGCGAAGATCCTAATAATTTAAAAGAACAAATTAAAGTAGAAGGGGCTCTGGTAAATTCAATCGAGATTAAAAACTTAAAAACCGATGCTACTTATTATTTTAAGATGCATGCTAAAAATAAGCAAGGTATAAGTGACTTTTCAAATCAAATTGTTCTAAAAAATAGTGTTCCAGAAACCCCAGAAATATTTAAAACGTCTAAAAGAAATACCACAGCCACTATTTTCTGGAAAAGCGTATCAAACTCATCTGGATATAAACTTAAATATATCAATACTAACACAAATAAAGAAACCTTAATAGAAGCGAATAATGTTTTTGGGTATAGAGTAGAAGGTTTAGAATATCATGTCCCTTATAAATTTTCGATAGCAGCCTATAATGGTTTAGGAGTTGGTGTGTTTTCGAAACCTGTAACACTTATTCTGTCAGAAAAAGTGCCGTTAAGTCCTAGAAATGTATCTGCAATTAGAGGTATAGATGGTAGCGTGTCTGTAAAATGGATCGCACAGGATTCCATACTTCCAGAAACCACTTATAATGTCTATAGAGGGAAAGAGCTTCATAACTATAAAAAAATAGCTAGTGGAATTAAAACGACTTCTTTTAAAGATACCTCTACTAAAAAAAATAGCGTTTATTTCTATACTGTAAAAGCAGAAACTGAAGCAGGTGAAAGTAACTTTTATCCAAATACGGCAACACTATTTGGTTCCGATGAAAAATACGCGATTAAAATAACAGATATTGAAAAACAAAAAGATGGATTTTTGTTAAAAGTGATGTTTAAAAATGTTTTATTAGATGGTGACTATTCATATGGTATTAAAATAGAAAATATCTCTTACCTAACAGTTGAAGAACAGTTAATACAAGGAAGAGGTATATCGCATAACATGAAAGTTTTTGAAGTGTTTATACCTAATTCTGAATTGGAAAAAAAATCAAAGTATACCATTAAAGCATTTATAAATACCAATGGAAAAAGTATTTTTAGTAAGTTGCCACATAAAAGTATTCAAACAGATTAAATTTATTATAAATGGATATTTTTTGTATTAGTAATTAATGGTACCAGTTAAAACGATATGTTTTATTGAGCTTACTTTACGAGAATAAAAATTTGAATGTTTCTCCTTTATAAATTAAAAAAAAAGACCATAGTAATGAATAGATTATTTTTTTTCACATTATTAATCTCGATAACTTCTTGTATAAACAATAAAGATGCTAAAAAAGAAAATATAGCTGTTAAAAGTAAAGTACCTAATATTGTATACATTCTGGCAGATGATATGGGTTATGGTGATTTATCATCTTTAAATCCAAAATCTGGTATCCAAACACCACACATGGATAAAATTGTAAAAGAAGGTATTCATTTTACAGATGCGCATACAAATTCTTCCGTGTGTACACCAACCAGATATGGCATTCTAACAGGGCGTTATGCATGGAGAAGCCGTTTAAAGAAAGGTGTTTTATATGGCTATGATGCGCCTTTAATTGAGGACGATAGACCAACTGTTGCTTCTTATCTTAAGAACAATGGTTATAAAACAGCATGTATAGGTAAATGGCATTTAGGTTTAGGACTTCAAGCAGACGATATAAATAAACCTATAGGTAATAGAGAAGGTGTTAATACAAATGTAGATTTTAGTAAAAAAATAAAAGGCCCTAATGCCTTGGGGTTTGATTATTCATATATTATTCCTGCGTCGTTAGATATGCCTCCCTATGTGTATATTGAAAACGGAAAAACCCTAGAATTACCTTCTGCATACACTAAAGGTAAAAATCAAAATAAAGATGGGCGGGGTATTATTTGGAGAGCAGGAGAAAAAGCACCAAATTTTGTGTTTGAAAACGTATTAGATAATATTACAAAAAAATCAGTGTCTTTTATCAGCAATCAAAAAGAGTCTAATGCACCGTTCTTTCTGTATTTTCCGTTAACAGCACCACATACACCATGGTTGCCAACTGGAGACGCTAACGGGAAATCTAAAGCAGGACGTTATGGCGATTTTGTTACTATGGTAGATGATGCTGTAGGCGCAGTTGTTGAAGCCCTAGAAAAAGCAGGTAAAATGGATAATACATTAATTATTGTGACTTCTGATAATGGTTCGCATTGGACTCCAAATGATAAACAAGACTATGCACATCGTGCTAATTACATTTACAAAGGTCAAAAAGCCGATATTTATGATGGTGGACACCGAGTTCCATATATAGCACAATGGACAGGTACTATACCTGCTGGACTTCAATCCAATCAAACTATGTGTACTACAGATTTGTTTGCTACTGTATCGGGGTTATTAAATAAATCAACTATTGACAATGGCGCAGAAGATAGTTATAATCTTTGGCCAGCATATATCTCGAATGTTAAGGAACCTATAAGAGAGGCTATTGTTCACCATTCTTTAAGAGGGATGTTTGCTATTAGAAAAGGAAAGTGGAAATACACATTAAATCTGGGGTCGGGTGGTTTTTCAAATCCTAAATCAATAAAACCAAAAGATGGAGAAGCATCTGGTACATTATACGATATGATAAGCGACCCAGAAGAAAAAAACAATCTTTATAACGAACATCCAGAAGTTGTAGCAGAATTAAACACGCTCTTAGAACAATATAAAAAAGAAGGACGTAGTAGAGATCTGTAAATGTTAGTTTTATTAATGATACTCAATTTTGGGAAGTCTGCAAGACGCATTCAAAATTGTAAGTTAAATTAACCCCACTTTCTGTTCTGAACTTGCTTCAGTATTTAGTGGGGATCAAGGTTTAATCGAAAAGAATTTCCCTGGGTTCTGTCAAGAACCTGCCTGTCGGCCAGACAGGAACGGGAATCTAAATACAGAATTTTGGTTTTTTAACCTTTTTAGGTCAAAACCAAAACCTTGTGGGCAACTTGATTGGGCACGAAACCAAAGAAACAGTCTATGGCTTGCCTCAGGTCAGCCTGCTAACAAAGGCAGAGATAGTCAGTTTTAAGACCTTTTTATTTTTAAAACTAAAGATTATTAAGTCATATTAAAATTTTTAATAAATGAAATTAAGTATATTTTTTAATCCATTTCAAAAAATAAACTACAATCTCATCCTATGTATTTTAATTATTGCAGTAAGTGCATGTGAAAAAAAGGACTCTAATTTTCCAGTAAATTCTCCAGATGGAAAAATATCAGTCGAAATAAATAATGAGAATGGCAGTATTACTTATGCACTCTTTAAGAATGGGGAAGCACTCATAAATACATCAAAAATTTCCATATTACCAGAAGTACATGCACAAATTAATAGTGCATCTTTAAATTCTAAAAATGAAATATGGCAACCCGTTTGGGGACAATTTAGTGAGATTAATAATCATTATAATGAGCTTGTTTTAGATGTAAAACTAGAAGAAGCAAATGCTAAACTTTATGTACGTGTATTTAATAAAGGTATTGGATTTAGATATAAAATAGAAGGGTATAAAGAAGGCACAGAAGCCAATTTTTATTGTGAATACAATTTAGATAGTACAGATGCATTGTATGCTCCAGCAGGGGAAAAAGAACCATTAGGACCTATGCTTATTAATGAGTTGGTTACAATTAAAAAACAGCCTAAATTAAGGATGCCTATCGTTGTTGAGAAATCTGAAAAATCACATTTATCACTATTAGAATCCGATTTATACACAGCTCCAGAATTTGGAGTCATAAAATTTAATTTCGATCAAGATAAAAAAAGGCTTGTATCTACAAACAAAAGGAAGCTTACTGGGAAAAAAATAACAACACCATGGCGTGTTATTTTAGTTGATGAAAACATCGGAGGTTTGGTCACCAATACAGTGCCTCTTAACTTGGCAACACCTTGTGAAATAGAAGCTGTTTCTTGGATTAAACCAGGTAAGACGCTTTGGGACTGGCGAGTACATGGCTATAAAACAGCCGATGGATTTACATACGGTATCAATACTGGGAGTTATATCAGGTTTATTGACTTTGCTGCAGAAAAAAACATCGAATATTTCTTAATTGATGCAAATTGGTTTACTAAAGTTATAAAAGGACACTTTGAGATAACTGATGCATTAGATCTTGAAAAAGTTTCTAATTACGCAAAAGAAAACGGTGTTAAACTTATACTTTATTATGACAGGCATAAAGGCGACTATGGTGATGAAGACTTGTTTTCTTACTTCAAATCATTAGGAATGAGTGGTATTAAATATGGATTTATGGGTAACAATGTGTCTTTTACTAGTAATGCCATACAGGAAAGTGCAAAAAATAATTTGTTGGTAGATTTTCATGATTCCCCAGTACCTTTTACAGGTATAGAACGCACATTTCCTAATGCAATAACCAGAGAATATTGTCATGCACAACAAGATTCTAGAAGAGCATTTACTCCAGAATCTTTTATAAAAATGGCACTAATTAATGCGATTCAAGGACCTCTGGATATGAATAATGGAAATTTTGATTTAATAGGTATTAATAGAGGCGATAGACAAAAAGGCCCCAAGAAACCAAATTCTTATTTTTCTACAGTTGTTTCAGAAACAGCAAGAACACTCATTATTTTTAGTGGACTCGTTTGTCTTCCCGATGCTCCAGAAGCGTACAATAAAAAATCAGATTTGTTCGAATTTATTCAAAAAATGCCTGTTGGGAAATGGGATGAGAGCATGGTGTTAAATAGTAAAATGGGCGCGTATATTTCTACAGCTAGAAGATATAAAGAAGAGTGGTTTATAGGTTCTGTTACCAATAAGGAAGGAAGAACATTAGATATAGATTTAGATTTTCTAAAAGAAGATAAAACTTATGTTGTAACCTATTATGAGGATACAGCAAAGACTCATGGGATGAAAAAACCAGAAGCGTATAAAACAAGAACAGGAAAAGTTAAAAAAGGAGATATCATAAAAGCAGTAATGGCTCCAGGCGGAGGACATTGTATGTGGATTAAGCCTGAATAAAATCAAGTATATGAAAAAAACAATATCAATAATTACAATATTATTTTTGTTATTATCTTGTAAACAAGACAATAACAAAGTAGAAACTTCGAAAAAGCCTAATATTTTATTTATTTTGGTTGATGATTTAGGATATGCAGATTTAAGTGTGATGGGAAGTAAATATTATGAAACACCAAATATCGATAAAATTGCAAATTCTGGAACTGTTTTTACAAATGGATATGCAGCTTGTACGGTTTGTAGCCCATCAAGAGCAAGTTTAATGACTGGGCAATATCCTGCAAGACATGGGATTACCCAATTTGAAGGAAAAAGAAATAGTGGTCAATCTTGGAAAGAACGCAAACGCTATACCAAATTATTACCGCCAGAATATAGACATCATTTAGACTCTGGTGCTGTAACATTGCCAGAAGCTTTTAAAGAAAACGGTTATGCTACTTTCTTTGCAGGCAAATGGCACTTAGGTAGTGCAGCACAAAGATCATTACCAACAGATCATGGGTTTGATGTTAATATAGGAGGAAACCATGCAGGAGGGCCAAATGGGGGGTATTTTTCTCCGTTTAAAAATCCAAACTTGCCAAATTTGCCAGAAGAAAAAGGACTGAATTTATCTATGAAATTGGCAAAAGAGACTAGTAAGTTTATAGAAAAAAATAAAGACAATCAGTTTTTTGCATACCTTTCTTTTTATGCTGTACATGGTGGTATACAAACAACTAAAGAAAAATGGACAAAGTACCGTAACAAAGCAGAAAAAATGGGAATCCATGAAAAAGGATTTGAAATGGAACGTGTTTTACCAGCAAGAAAATATCAAGACAATCCCGTATATGCAGGTTTAATTGAACATGTAGATGACGCTATTGGAACTGTAATGAAAACATTAAAAGATTTGAATTTAGATAAAAACACCATCGTTGTTTTTACTTCAGATAATGGAGGCGTTACGTCTGGAGATAACTTTTCTACCAATCAACTTAGTTTAAGAGGAGGAAAAGGATACCAATGGGAAGGAGGAACTAGAGTTCCATATTTTATTCATGTACCATGGGTAAAACAAAATGGAGCAAGTATTAATACCCCGGTGTCTGGTACAGATTTATATCCAACATTATTAGATTTATCAGGGTTACCACTTAAGCCAAAAGCACATATGGATGGTGTTAGTTTAAAACCACTTTTATTAGGAGAAAATATTGACGAAAGGCCGCTTTATTGGCATTATCCTCACTATGGAAATCAAGGAGGCGAACCAAGTTCAATTATTAGAAAAGGAAAATGGAAGCTTATTTATTATTGGGAAGATCTTCACGCCGAATTGTACAATTTAGAAACCGATTTAGGTGAACGTAATAACGTTGCAGAAACCAACCCTGAAACTGCTAAACAAATGGAGACACAACTTTTAAATTGGTTAGAATCCATGAATACGCATTACGCAGAAGTAGATCCTTTATGGGATAAAGCTGCTCGTAAAAAATGGTTGGAAAACCAAAAAAATAAGTCTTTACCAAATCAAGAAAAACATCGTAAAAAGATGCTTTCTCCAAATTGGCAACCTAATAAAGATTGGTGGGGAAGTGAAGTAAACAATCAGTCCAAAGAATAACATTTTATAATATCAAAAAGAACATGAAAAAAAATCATCTTATTTTACTATTGACTTTAGCAATAGGGTTTTCAAGTTTTTCTCAAAAGAAAATATGGAACGAAACTGAAAAAGAAAAAACCGAACGTATGGCTTGGTGGACAGAAGCTAGGTTTGGAATGTTTATTCACTGGGGCTTGTATGCACAACCTGCACGTCACGAATGGGTGAAAAAGCGTGAACGTATTTCAGATAAAGATTATCAAAAGTATTTTGATGTATTTAACCCAGATCTATTTAACCCTAGAGAATGGGCAAAAAAGGCAAAAGCAGCTGGGATGAAATACGCTGTTATTACCACAAAGCATCATGAAGGATTTAGTATGTTCAATTCTGATTATTCAGATTATAACATTACAAAGACACCTTATGGTAAAGATATTCTTAAAGAATGGGTAGAAGCTTTTCGTGCAGAAGGTCTGGGTATTGGGTTTTATTATTCGTTAATTGATTGGCATCATCCAGATTTTACCATCGATAGTAGACATTCTATAAAAGCAAATAATAAAGAAGAGTACGAGAAGTTGAACAAAAATCGCGATATGGCCGTATATCGAAAATACCTTAAAAATCAAGTGAAAGAATTGCTTTCTAATTATGGAAAAGTAGACCTATTATGGTTAGATTTTTCTTATCCAGGAGAGTTTGGAAAAGGTAGAGACGATTGGGGGTCTGTTGAATTGCTAAAAATGGTTCGTAAACTTCAGCCCAAAATTTTGGTTAACGACCGATTGGATTTAAAAGAGTATGCTGGTGGATGGGATTTCACAACTCCAGAACAATTTAAAGTAGAAAAATGGCCAGAAGTAGATGGAAAAAAAGTTCCTTGGGAAACATGTCAAACCTTTTCTGGTTCATGGGGATATTACCGAGATGAACACACCTGGAAAGACAACAAACAATTATTAACCCTATTAATTGAGTCTGTAAGTAAAGGAGGGAATGTTTTATTAAACGTGGGACCAACAGCAAGAGGAACATTTGATTATCGTGCCGATGAAGCCTTAGAAGGTATGGGGAATTGGATGAAATACAATTCTGGGTCCATTTATAGTTGCACACAAGCGCCAGATGAGTTTGTTACTCCAGATAATTCATTGTTAACCTATAACCCCAAAACAAATCGTTTGTACGTGCATTTATTGGATTACCCAATTCAGAATTTTTTAATGAAAGGGATGAAAGGGAAAATAAAATATGCACAATTTTTACACGATGCCTCAGAAATAAAAACAGGTAAAACTCATGGTGCCTGGGGTAAGGAAAAAATGAAAAAAGAAGATGTAAACTTAAAATTACCTGTTAACAAACCAAATGTTGAGATCCCTGTAATTGAAATATTTTTAAACGATTAAGAAACTGTTTAAGTTTAGTTTTTTGGAATTAACTTGAGTGAATTACGTTCTCAGTCAAGGCAAAATAAAAGAGAATAGCGTTGCTATTTAAAGACATTTTGCTGTAGAATGAGGGCTTAAGAAAACAAAATAAACTAAAGGATAAAATTTAAACAGTTTCAAAGTATAATTGCTAGATTTTCTTAGAACTTAAACCTATCAAGGTTCTCTCGCTTAAATAGACATAATTCACCCAAATTATAGTCAAAATGACCCTGCTTTTTGAGATAACATTAATTAGTTTTATGTTTTGTTTTTTTTAGAAAAAAATATTTGATAAAGTAATATTTCGGAAATGGATTATTTCTACAAAATATTGAGGCGCTGCTATGATTATTTATGAAGATATTTTTAGAAGCTACCTAAATAAAAAATATGTATTTAAAAAAAGATTGATGATAATAACTTAATATGAAATATATCTAGCTTTTGAAATTAACACAAAGAATCATTATTGAAAATACCAGAATGAAGAATAAAATGAAATCACAAAAAATATTATTATTAATACTCATACTTGGGTGTTTATCTTGTAATAACAGAACTAAGAAAACAAAAACGGAAGATGTTAATGATAAACAAGTAACAAAAATTACTACTGGTAAAATGAAATTTGAGTATATAGGGCGCGCTGCTGAAAATGAAGGTATGCATGTCTGGGGATCATCACCTATACAAGATAAGGATGGAAAAACACATTTATATGCTGCTCAATGGTCTACTAAAACGCAACCTGAAAATTTTAGTGGTTGGTTTAAAGATTGTGAAATTGGACATTATGTAAGTGATAGCCCAGAAGGTCCTTTTAAGTATGTAGGCGTAGCTGTTCAAGATAAAGATGGTATGTTCAATTCGCCGCACAATCCAACCATTAGTAATATAGACGGGCAATATCAACTTTGTTTTATTGTAAATGAAAACAACAATTTAAAAACACAGCGTATTGTTATGTATGTGGCAGATGATCTTAATGATAACTGGAGACCAGCTAAAGGAGCAGAAGCTGATGGTACGATCTTACGACAAACAAAAGATTCAACAGTTTGGAATTATACAGCAAGATTGGGGGTTTCAAATCCCTCATTAATAAAGTACAAGGGTAAATATCTTTTATATCATAAATCTGTGGTAAGAAAAGAACCAAAAGGATATGTTTATTCCTATGGTGTTGTAGTTGCCGATGCTGTTGAAGGACCATATGTGCATAAGCCTACAAGAGTAACCGAAGAAAAAATGCCACTTGAAGATGCTTACGCATTTACAATGAAGGATTCAGTATATCTAATGAGTCGAGATTTTAGAGGATCTTTAGGAAATAGAGGAGGAGGTTTGTTATGGAAGTCTGGAAATGGTTTTTCTTTTCCTACTGATAAAACAGAACGTTCTTATGAAGATTTGCTTCATTATGTTGGGGAAGCGCATTTAAAAGATGCTGTTTCATATAGAGGAAAAAAAGATGGTCATTTAGAACGAGCACAATTGCTTTTTAAAGATGGTATACCTATTTACTTATATCTAGCTACAGGCGTTCAGGTTAAACCTGGATATGGCAGTAGTTCGCATGTATTTAAGATTAGTTTCGAGTGATTTGAAAATATGCAACGGGTTTAGGAAAACATTGATTGATACACATTCTTAACCTAAACTATTTATGAAAAGAAGAAAACAAGAAAGAAAATAAACAGATTTTTTCAATGAAGAGACACTTACTATTCGGCTTAATATTACTGTTGTCAGTAAAGTGTGCGCGTGTTGATAAAAGTCAAGATGAGGAAAAACCTGAACAAAATGTAGAAATAATTACAATTGATACATCAATAAGAACAGGGCAGGTTTCCAAAAATCCAGCTGGTGTTGTTTCTTGTTGGTTATTAGATTCAGATATTGAACGTCCCAGAAAAACCTCTTTTACCAGTGCTATGAAAGAGATGGGAGTAAAATACATGCGCTTTCCTTACGGTCATTTGGCTGATAATTATTTGTGGGATGCAGATGATGATTGGGGAAATACACTTACACCTAAAATTGCTACCTTTTCGCAAGCCCCAGCCACATGGGATTGGGCGGTAAATCAATCAAGTGGTGAATTTATAAAGGATATGGATTTTGACGAATACATTTCTATTTGTAATAATGTAGAGGCAGAACCGATGGTGGTGGTAAATATTCTTTCATACAAATACAATAATGGCCCTACCTACGAACAATTGAAAGAAACGGCAGTAGAATGGGTTCGATATGCTAACATAACCAAAGGTTATAATGTAAAACGTTGGGCTTTAGGAAACGAAGTCGATCATCATTCCAATTTAATTTCGCAAGAGGAATACAAAGCTGTTTATACCGATTTTGCGACAGCAATGAAAAAGGTTGACCCTGATATTTGGATCGGACCTGGGTTACTTGGTAACTGGCATGCAGCAATGCTAGCACATGATCCTGATAATATCGACTTTATCTGTGTTCATAATTATTTATATAAATATGATTGGCGAAACCTAGGTTACGAAGGATGGAAAAATACAAGTGATATTTTAGTGAGTAATGTGGAGACATGCCAAAAGGCTGTAAATAACTCATCCATTCCCAATATAGAAATTCATGTTACTGAAATGAACTCACGCCCCTGGAAAGACAATTCAGATAGCGATGATTTATTTCGAGCATTGGCCTATGGCGAAATGGTGTTAAATGCATGCAACTTTGAAGATGTAAGAGCCACCTATGTTTGGAACACTCATGGACCGTGGGATGGTCCAGAAAAGAATGCCTCTTATAATATTCTCGACCTTGATAATAATCGCGAACCACGAGGAGACATCATTAAAATAATTAACGAAAATCTCTTAGATTATTTTGTACAGGTTCCCCGTGTAAAAGGTTTTATACGAACGTATGCCTGCGTAGATGAATTAAATGAGCATTTGAATGTTTTTCTAATTAATAAAAATGATACAGCAGAAACTGTAAATATTGAAACTTCAGAGTTTAAATTACAATCAAATTATACAATAAAAACTTTCTCAGGAAAAGGTCCAGAGGATAAATCACCAGTATGTTCAGAAATAGCGTATAATGAGATAAATGATGAAATTCTGAAGGTCGAATTAGCACCTTTATCATTAAATGTAATCTATATGAAACTGAAATAGCAATTAATAATAATATGAAACTGATGAAATACCCCTATGGTTTGCCTAGGGGCTAGTCGGTTTTAAGAATTTTTTATTTTATGATAGAAATACCGCAAGTAACCCCTATAGCAAGAAGAACAGAACCATTCAAAATTTTATAAGAATTGATGGTTACGAAGGAAAACCTAAAAAGAATTTAAGTACGCTTTGAGAAGAAAACGGTATAAAAGGAATTTGTTATACCTCCAATGGATAACGCAAAATGAATATTTTGAATTATATAATCAAAAGTAGTCACATCAAATTTATAGTAACGAAATGACATCAAAAAAAATAGTAGTCACATTTTTAATACTAGTATCTACGATTCTTAATCTTAGAGCCCAAAATATAACTCCTGATGAAAAAATAGTATACAAAAAGATAAATGGAGATAGTTTATATCTTCATGTTTTTAAACCACAATTATCTAAAAAACCAACTTCTGTTATTGTATTCTTTTTTGGTGGAGGCTGGGTATCTGGTACTCCAAAACAATTTTATCAACAAAGTGAATATTTCGCATCTAGGGGTATGTTAGCAATATCTGCAGAATATAGAGTGAAGAATAAACATGGTGCGTCTCCTTTTGATTGCGTTGAAGATGCCAAATCTGCTATTCGTTGGATTCGTGAACATGCTAAAGAATTACATATTGATCCTACCAAAATTGTTGCAAGTGGAGGTTCTGCGGGAGGTCATATTGCAATATCTACGGCATTAATAAAAGGTTTTGAAAACCCTAACGAAAATGTATCTGTTAGTTCTGTTCCTAATGCTGTAGTTGCATACAACCCCGTTTTAGACACGACTGAAGAGGGGTATGGCTATAAAAAAGTTATTGGTCGTGAAACAGAAATATCGCCATGTCACCAGGTAAAAAAAGAGATGCCTCCTATGTTGATATTTCATGGGAAAAAAGATAAAATAGTGCCTTTTGAAAACGCAAAACGTTTTACCGATCTCATGAAAGAAGCAGGAAATGAATGCGAATTAGTCGCAATTGATAATGTTGGACATGGGTTTTTTAATGGCGATTTTTTTAGAAAAGGATCTGGAAATAAATACTACAACCTAACTGCATACCAAACGGATGTGTTTTTAGAAACAATGTGTTACCTTAAAAAGAAACCAACGCTTTCTCAAAATATAAAACATGTATCCTGTGTTGGAGATAGTAATACTGAAGCTAAATATCCTAAGTTTTTACAAGAAAAAATTGGTGCAAAATATCAAGTGAAAAATTTCGGAAAAGGAGGCGCAACATTACTTGATGGAACAATGCAACCATATTTTAAATCAGGCAAATACAAAAACTCATTAAAATTCACTCCAGATATTGTTTTAATAATGTTTGGAACAAACGATGCAAATGTTAAGTGGTGTTTAGATAAAACAAGAAAAACTGAATTTGCAGGAACCCCTCAAGAAGAATTTAAAAGTCAATATATTAAATTGATAAATACTTATAAGCGCAAGAATGAAAAAGCACAGATATATATATTAACGCCGCTACCTATTTACGAGCATAAAAAAAGTAGAGACCCAAAAATAAAACAACGTATTGAGCAATTAAACCAATGGGTAATCCCTGTAATTAGAGAGATTGCAGAGGAAGAAAATATCAAACTTATAGACGTAAATAAATTAATGCAAAAAGGATTTAAATATACGATTGATGGTGTACACCTTGATCAAGAAGGCTATAAAGTTTTAGCGAATAAGATAGCTAAAGAAATAATATAGTATACTTTTTATTTAAAATTTAAATGATTTTTTTAAGAAAATCAATTTTTTAAATATTCATAAAATGAAATTAAAATTAAGAATATCAATAATAATTAAAAACAATAAAAGAATAGATATGTCAAGAAATTGGAATTTTTCAAAAACGAAAGGAATAATGAAGTTTATAGTTTCCTTTTTTTTATTGGGTTCCTTTATTAGTTGTCAGCAAACTAATGAAGATTTAACAGAAACACCTTTAAAAATATGGTTTAAACAACCCACAGCAAAATGGAATCAAGGACTTCCTATAGGAAACGGTAGTTTAGGAGCCATGATTTACGGAAAACCTAATAAAGAAATTATTTGCTTAAATGAAGAAACCATTTGGACAGGTGGTAAAGATTATAATCGAGATAAGAAAGATGCAGGAAAATATATTGATACCATACAGAAATTACTGTTTGCAGAGGCTTATATGGATGCCGAAGCATTGGTTCAGGATAAAATTCTGACTAATCGTTTGTCAAAAGGCAAAAACACATATCAAATGTTAGGTAATTTATTTGTAGAGTCAGAAGGGTTAGATTCCATTGTAAATTACACACGTGAATTAGATATAAACAAATCGGTTGCAACAACTAAATTTGAAAATGAAGGAGTTACTTATACACGAAACTATTTTTCTAGTTTTCCAGATAAAGCAATGGTGTATAAATACACTGCCAACAAAGAAGGAAAAATAAATATTGCTTCATGGGTAAAACGCAATGAGCAGACTAAAATATCAGTTACTGAAGATCGGATTGAGTTTTCTGAGCATGTCGGGAATGGCCATGGAGTTAAATTTCATGCAATTGTTCATTTTGAAACCAAAGGAGGTACATCGAAAGTTGAGAATGGTAAATTGGTTATTAGCCATGCAGATGAAGTCCTAATTAAAGTGGTAGCTTCTAGTAATTATCGTGGTCTAGATCCTGAAAACGATACTAAAAATACATTAAACAGAATAGCAGAAGTGTCTTATAAAGATCTTCTTAATAAACATGTCTCTGATTACCAATCTTTATTCAACAGACTTTCTTTTAAAATATCTGACAGTACTGGAGATGAGTTTCCAACAGATGTACGCTTAAAAAAAGTAAAAAAAGGAGCCACAGATAATTATTTAACACAGCTACAATATCACTTTGGACGCTATTTATTAATTAGTAGTTCAAGACCAGGAAACTTACCTGCTAATTTACAAGGCATTTGGGCGAATGGATTTACACCGCCTTGGAATTCAGACTATCATATCAACATCAATGTTCAAATGAATTATTGGATGGCAGAAATGACAAATTTAACAGAATGCCATGAACCTTTCTTGGATTATATAGACAACTTACGTGAAATGGGGCGTCTTACAGCACAAAGAACATATAACGCTAGAGGTTTTGTAGCACATCACACGAGTGATGCTTGGTATACTACCGCTGCTTTTGGAAAAGCAAGGTATGGTATGTGGCCTATGGGGGCTGCTTGGTGTTGCCAGCATTTGTTTACGCATTATGAATACACTGAAGATAAAGAATACCTAAAAAACAAAGCTTATCCTATTATGAAAGAAGCGGCATTGTTTTTTGTTGATTTTATGGTTAAAGACCCAAAAACTGGACTTTTAGTTACAGGACCATCTGTGTCTCCAGAAAATAATTTTTTAACTAAAGATGGTAAAAAAGGGACGTTAAATATGGGGCCTACTATGGATCGTGAAATTGTTTTTGAATTGTTTAACAATTGCATAAAAGCAGCAGATATTCTAAATATTGATAGAGATTTTAGTGCTATTCTAAAACGTAAGATAAAACAAATGCCTCCTCTTAAAATTGGTAGCGATGGTAGGTTGTTAGAATGGGTAGAGGAATTAGAAGAAGCCGAGCCAGGACACAGACATATTTCACATTTATATGCCTTACATCCATCAAATCAAATTTCAAAATCAAAAACCCCAGAACTTTTTGAAGCTGCTAAAAAAACAATAGCAGGACGCTTGTCTAAAGGTGGTGGACATACAGGTTGGAGCCGTGCTTGGATTATTAATTTTTATGCGCGTTTGTTAGAGGGAGATAAAGCATATGAAAACATTTTAGCCTTGCAAAGAAAATCAACATTACCAAACCTTTTAGATGTGCATCCACCTTTTCAGATTGATGGTAATTTTGGTGTCGTATCTGGAATTACAGAAATGTTACTACAAAGCCACAATGATGAGGTTCACATATTACCTGCATTACCATCGGCATGGGTATCAGGAAGTATACAAGGTATTGTTGCAAAAAAAGGATTTGAGATAGATATGAAGTGGGAGGAAAACAAGTTAAAAACTTTAGTTGTTATATCTAAGTTAGGTAATACACTAAACCTTCGTTATAATAATGAAGTAAAAAAAATAGAGACTAAAAAAGGAGACGTTTTAGAGTTTAATTATTAAAAAAACTCTGCTATAAAGAAGTATTTAATCTAAAAATTCTCCGACTCTTGGGTCGGGGTTTCTAATTAACCTCTTCTTTGGAGAGGTCAGAACTGCAAAAAAAAGGCAGTTCTGGGTGAGGCAAAATAAAAAAAATCGATTTTTGCCTCTATAAAGGCAAAATGAAACTGGCGAAATACCCCTATGGCTTGCCTCGGGGATAGTCAGTTTCAAGAATTTTTTTATTGCTTATAACCTGAGTTCGATGTAAGGATCATAGATGAAAGTCAATAAATATGCTAGATTCAACTTAATAATAATTTAAGGAAGAAGATGGTATGTTTATTGATTTTTTGCTTGAAACTAATAGATTTGAATATGTTTCAGATATCTAAAATTCACTTTGTCGGTATAAGTTACTTATAAATAGTATTTTACAAAAAACAACCTCATTTTCCTTACGTCGAACTCAGGTTTATAGTAATTTCTATACTATAGATAACAAAAAGACAGCCAGATTTATAGGAATTAAAACGTTATATTTTTTCTTCAAAATTATAATAATACCTGATTACGTACTGTAATATTCAAAAAGTATGACAAATTGTAACATTTTTACTCAATGATTGTTACAATATTGCTCATTTATTGTTTTGGTTTTAAATAATTTGCATTAAACATTAAAATATTTATTTATGAATAAAATTTATTTACTAGTTGTATCTATATTCCTACTTGTAGGTTGCAGTAAAGATACTAAAGATGACGAGGTTATTGAAGTAGAGTTGAAATTCACTCAATTCGATGTAACATTATCAACAGGAGAAAAGTCCATAGGAATCATTGATGAAGATAACAAGCGTATATTATTAAATGGTATAGAAGAACCTTTAGATATTGTTTCTGTTGATTATAAATATTCAGAAGATGTGTTGTTAATAACGCCAGATCCATCAACAATAATAGGTAAATGGAGTGTTCTAGAAAAGTTTAGAATTCATTCTAGTGAAGTCTATGAAGAATATACCATTGAAATTCCTGATTATGTAGAACCTACGTATGAAAATAAAGCAACCATAGCTCCACTTGAAAAATTTGGAAGGGTTACAAAATACCATATGTTTGACATGAATCATAATGCTGGAGCTTTAAATAACATCAGTAATGCAGAGAGAGCTTTTGGTGAAGCTAAAATGAATGGTATTAGAATTCCATTGTATTGTGGAGATGCTTTTGGAGGACATCCTACAGAAGGTGAGGTGGTAGAAAGTGTTTACACAACTGTTTTAAAATCTATAGAGAATGCTAAAGCAGCTTATAGTGGTACTGAACCTTTTATGATTTTTGCAGGATTAAAAGTGTTAACATCAGATAAAGCAGAGTATTTTCCTGATTGGGTAACAACAGAAGAACCAACTGTAGCTAATCCTATAAAATATGCACAATTGGTTGTTGACTATATTGAGTTTATGCATGGAAAAGGACATACAATAGATTATTTTGCTTTTGATAAAGAAGCTGCTAGAATGGATGTTACAGATTTTACGATAGCTGTTGATGAACTAAGAGCAAGGACTGCAAGCCTTGGTTATGTGGTACCTAAAATTGTGGCTCCAGAATTCTATAAACCATTAGGTGAATCTGGATCTTTTAACGATTTATACAAAATTAATGGACAAGATAGATTTGACGTGTTTGGGAATCACTATTACTTAAATCACCATAATGTAACTAATCATCCAGATCTAAAATTCGAATATGAATTAGCTCAAAGTGATAAATATCGTGAAGCATGGGCTACTGAAGCGCATTGGGATAAAATTAGGTGTAGTTCAGATTATGAAAAAGAATCAGATATCTGGAGTTCTGAATATGCTATTGGATGTATGTTTGATTGGACTGATCTTGGATTAGATCTAGTAAGCTGGTGGGACTATTCTTTATCTGGAGGTAATTCACCAAGAAATTATATAATGAGAGCTTATACTGAATCATTGATTGGTTCGCAACCTATAAGAATGTTAGATCATGATGGAGAAGAAGTACTAAGTAGGTTGAAACTTCATAGTAGAGCATATATAAGAGATAATGAAGTAAATGTGTTTTTTATTAATACTGTGAGTCCATGTAATACAACTTTCACACCTCCTTTTTACGAAGATTACCCTGTTGGAATTCTAGATGGTTTTAAAATTGATGGTAATATAAGTGTAACACGATGGGATGATGATGATCAACCTTCAGGAGAATCTTTTGTTATTAAACCTGTAACAGAAAATCAATTTCTTATAGACATAACAACAGGTTCATTTACACATGTTTCATTTAAGATAACACAATAAGACTGGATATTTTAATCTAAAAATTCTCCGACCCTTGGGTCGGGGTTTCCAATTAACCTCTCCTTTGCCTCACCCAGAACTGCCTTTTTTTGCAGTTCTGGGTGAGGCAAAATAAAAAAATTCGATTTTTGCCTCTATAAAGGCAAAATGAAACTGACGAAATACCCCTATGGCTTGCCTCGGGGATAGTCAGTTTCATTATTTAAATAATCTAAAGTTTTTAATTAAACCACTAATGAAAAAAATAATATTAAGCACCATAATACTTTCAATGTTTGTTATTTCTTGTCAAAACAAAGAAAGTAAGAACTCAGAAACTAAAAAAAATGAGACTTCTCAAAAAGAAAAACAAATTCCAACTGCCTTGTCAGATTACTGGAAATTTATTGGAGAAGCAGTAAACGAACCTGGGTATGATGTATGGGGAAGTTCGCCAATAAGAGACGACCATGGAAATGTTCATCTCTTTAGTGCAAGATGGTCTTCTGATATCCCTTTTAAAAAAGCATGGCGTTACAATAGTGAAATTGCTCATTATGTAGCTCAAAAACCAGAAGGACCTTTTAAATATGTTGAAACAGTTAGAAAAGGAAAGAACGATGGAAAATGGAACGCAGCAGGTTTTCATAACCCTAGCGTAAAAAAAATTGATAATAAATATGTGTTAATTTTTATTGCCAATGATGGTTCAGACAAACATGGTCCTAGTCAAAGAATAGGTATGCTTATTAGCGATGCTATTAATGGACCTTGGGTAGAGGTTCCAAATAAAACCAAACCTTTATTAAGCCCTCCAGATGATGATAAAATTTGGTGTTATAATAGTGGTTTAGGTGTAAATAACCCTGGACTTATTAAGCATCCTAATGGGAAATATTATTTGTATTTTAAAGCTATGGCTGGTCCTAAAGGTACAGGTGCAAAAGTTAGTATGGGAGTAGCGGTTTCTGAGAAATTAGAGGGGCCATATAAAATTCAACCAGAACCCATCACAACAAATAAAACTAGAATTGAAGATGGCTATGCTTTCATGTGGAAAAACAAAGTATGTTTGTTGACTACTGATAATCATGGTATTATAGAAAAAGGTGGAGGTTTACTTTGGGTATCTGAAGATGGACTTAAATTCAATTCTGAACCTTTATCTGGATTTCATAATTATCAAGATTTTTACCTTAAAGGTAGTTTTCCAAAAGAAGCTAATATACGCTATGGTGGTAAAAAAGTTAAATTCGAACGACCTCAGTTGTTAATGAATGCTAATAATGAACCAGAGTATCTTTATTGTCCTAGTGGTGTTGCATTAGATGGTAGTGATGGTACAAATTCCTATGTGCTAAAATATGATGTAGAAATTAAATAATAGTAACCTGAGTTCGACAGGATCGTAGATAAAAGTCAATAAATATGCTAGATTCAACTTATAATAATTTAAGGAAGAAGATGGTATGTTTATTGACTTTTTGCTTTAAACTAATAGATTTGAATATGTTTCAGATATCTAAAATTTACTTTATAAATATAAATAACTCATAAGTAGTGTTTTACAAAAACAGCCTCATTTAACTTACGTCGAACTCAGGTTAGTATTAAAATAATATAATGAAACTTAAATTCTTCCTTCTATCCATTCTTTTTTATCAATAATACGTACTACAAAACAAATAAAATTTGAAAGGTTTGTTTGTAAAAATATTACGAAAACCCCAAACTCTATAGATCTAAGTTTGACATAAAGTTGATTGTATTTTATTGTATACAGTAATTTATTTTATTCTTATGTTGAACTCACGTTAATAGTAAGTAAGGGTGTTATTGATATTGTTTAAAATTACTAGGATGTATTATCGTCCTTTTTCTGTAGTAAAAGTTTCTGGTAACAGAATGGAATACAAAAAAGTCCGATTCATATGAAATCGGACTTTTCTAACTATTAATCTCTAGAAGTTATATTAATATTAATATTTGACTTCTATTTTAAATTAGGGTTAAAGTTAAAGTTTATTTTTAATTATTGTTTTACAATGCGTTTTACAAATGCGCCAGTATCAGTTGTAACGTTAAATAGATAGATGCCTGAATGTAAGTTAGAAATGTTAACTTCAGATTCAACACTATTAATAGTCTTACTTAATAAAGCTCTTCCGTTTAAATCATAAACAGTAATAGCAGCATTTACCAATTTGCTATTTTTTATAGAAACAACATCAGTTGTAGGATTTGGATAAAAGCTCCAACCTAATTCTTGTTCTTTAGAATCTACACTTAATGATGATGCTTCGGTAATAGTAGAAAAGTTTTTCCATACGTCTGCAGCAAAATAAGCAGCTCCAGCACCTTCAGGAACAGTTAAAGTGACATTATTAAATAGTTCAGGTTCAAATATTGTATTTACGCCGTCAGCACTATCATATGTAAGAACTAAAGGTGTTTCGCCTAACAACGTTAAAGATGTCAAGCTTGTTATGTTTTTAAACATGTTATAATTTGTTTCATCGATCGTAACTAATGAAGCAGGAAGCGTTAGAGAAGTAATTCCTGTGGTATTAAACGCTCCTGTTTTAATTGTTTCTACAACAGGTATATTTATTTGTGTAAGGTTTGCACATAGATAGAATGCCAAATTATCAATAAAAGTTGCTGCAGGTGCATCTATACTTGTTAATGATATACAATTATGAAACATGTTGTTACCAATAACAGTCGCATTAGTAAGGTCTACACTTTCTAGAGCAGTACAACCTTTAAACATATTAGTGCCAGCATTTGTTAAATTGCTAACGTTTGCAGTTTTTAGTGCGGTACAGTTTATGAATGCACTGTTACCAACTTTAGCTGTAGCAATAGCAGAAATATCAACAGTTGTAAGACTAGTAAGTGCTCTAAATGCTTGAAATTTAATTTCAGTATCGCCTTCAACAACTATAGATGTTATACCTGCTTCATCATTAAATGGAGCACTTTCAATAAGGCTAATAGAATAGTTGAATGCTCCATCACTAATAGTAGCTGGTATTACTACTGCACCAGATATTACTGTTTCGGGAGTAACCTTACTTAAAAGTGTCACTGTTGTGCCATCTCCAGTTACCCTGTATATAAAATCTCCAACGGTGAATTCAGTACCAACTGCTTGTTGTGCATTAGTTAATGTTATTGTGAATAACGTAACAAATAATAGTAATATTTTTTTCATTTTAATTTAGTTTAAATTGTTAATATTTAGCTTAATATGTAGCTAATTTATTTAAACTTTCAGTGATTTATGGGTGAGAATTGTAGCAATAAAGGGGTGCTAATGTTGTAATTTATATCATATTGAAAGAATTACCATCTATATGATCTAAAATAAGTTTTAGTTACTTGGAATATAGAATTTTAAAGTCTTTTTATTGATGTTTTTTTTGTTGTTTTTCAAATTCTGAGGAATAATCAGGATTCTTTTCTGTTGGTAATGGAGCTTTCGTTTTTAATCTCCAAGCTTCTAATTTTTTGTAAAGTTTGTCCGCTTTTTTTGGATGTAAATCTGCAATATTCTGTTTTTCGCTAATATCATCTTGTAAATTATAAAGTTCCAAGGCATTATCTTCAAAATAGTGGTGTAGTTTCCAATGTCCAGAAATAATAACTGACCCTGGTCTGGTTCTAAACAATGAGTCTCTACTTCCATCATGTCCTTTACTATAACTTTGCAAATACACTGGGAAATGAAAAACTAAATCTCTGCTTTTTATTTTCTCTCCTTTGAGTATAGGATTTAAATCTAAACCATCTAAAAGTGTTGCTCTTTTTTCTGGTTGCACTATATTTTGAAGTGTTGGATAAAAATCTAAATTAGATACATTTTGATTTGTAATTGTATTAGCTGTAATATTATTTGGCCATTTTATAATTAATGGAACTCGAATGCCGCCTTCGTAATAAGAACCTTTTCCTGCTTTTAATGGGTCTTGATGGGATATGGCTCGTATACCTCCGTTGTCTGATGTGAAAATAACCAGCGTTTTTTCTTCTAGTCCATTATTTTTTAGCGCAGCTAATAGTTTACCTACATTTTTATCCATTGATGCTATCATGGCAGCATATTTTGGGTTGTTTTGTCCGTCAATTCCTTTTTTATTTTTAAACTTTTCTATTAAGTGTTCTTTACCCATAATAGGTGTATGAACTGTATAATATGGTAAGTAAATAAAAAAGGTGGTGTCTTTATGTTTTTTAACAAACGATATCGTTTCTTTAGTTAATCGATCTGTTAAATACTCACCTTTAGGACCATCTTTAATATAATCGATATTATATGGAGAGAAATAGCCATTTTTACCTGGGTTTCCTCTGCTACTGCCACCAATATTGATGTCAAAACCTTGTTTTAAAGGATTGTCTCCCACATGCCATTTACCAAAATTAGCAGTTATATAACCTGCTGATTTTAGCATTTCAGGAAGTGTATAAATGGTGTCGTTAAGGTGTTTTGTGTTTTTTATAGGAATGAGTTTTCTTGTTTTGGTATGACCTCTATCAGATGGGCTTACCGTAAAAACACCATGTCTGGGTGTATTTAACCCAGAAATTAAGCAAGCTCTACTTGGTGCACAATTTGCTGCGCCAGCATAGGCGTTTGTAAAAACAAGCCCTTCTTTTGCTAATGCATCAATATTGGGTGTTTCATAATAAGAACTCCCCATAAAACCAAGGTCTTTCCAACCAAGGTCGTCAACATTAATAAGTATAATGTTTGGTTTTTTTATTACATTTTCTTTTGAGTCAGTTTTACAACTTATAAAAATTAGTATAATAAAGCTAAGTAAAATTTTTATAGCTTTTAATAGCACAATATTACTTTTGTTTTAGGTTGTATGTTTTTTTATATACTCGGTTGGACTCATGCCATATTCTTTCAGAAAACATTTTCCAAAATATTTTTGATTGTTAAAACCAGTCATATAAGCTATTTCAGAAAGATACAATTCATTCTTTTTAAGAAGTTGTTCTGCACGTTTTAATCTGATTTTTTTAATGAAGTTTACAGGTGTATCATTTAAAATAGCTTGAAGTTTTCTGTACAAATTAGCTCTGCTCATTCCAACTTCTGAAGCCAAATACTCTACGCTTAATAAATTATCATTCATAGAGTTTTCTATAATAGTTACCAATTTCCTAATAAATTTATCATCATTTGAATCGATATCAATTTCAGATGGTTCTACAGTAATTACCTTACTGTATTGTTCCTTAAGTTGTTTTCTGGTTATTAATACATTCTTTACTTTCCATTTTACAAATTCTAAACTAAATGGTTTTTCTATGTAATCATCTGCACCTAAACTCAAACATTCAATTTTGGTCTCTTCAGAGTTTTTTGCAGTAAGCATAAATATAGGAATGTTGTTTATTTCTGGGTTGTCCTTAATCTTTTTAAGCATAGATATACCATCCTCTATGGGCATTAATATATCACTAATTATAAGTTGTGGTTTTTCTTTTAAAACAGTTTCGTATCCTTCCTTTCCGTTTGAAGCTTCTTTAATATTAAAATCATTTTTTAACTCTTCTTTAACCATATGCCTTAAATCTTTATTGTCTTCTACAATTAAGACTTTTGGTTTATTAGATTTTTGTTTGGTTTTGGCATCATGAGCTAAGGAAACCTCCTCTATAACTTGAAACTCTGAATTTTTAATAAAGTTCTTTTTTAATGGCTCGGCCATCTCTAAACGTTCTTCTTTAGTATACCTTTTTTTGTTAATAGGAAGGTGAAAAGTAAATTTAGTATATGTATTTTTCTTGCTTTCAACTGTTATAGTCCCATGATGTCTCTCTATTAGTTTTTCAACTAATTCCATTCCTATTCCAGTTCCTGGAATATTATTACTATGTGTTTTGGTTGCCTGATAGTATCTATTAAAAATAAATGGTAAATCTTCTTCTGGTATACCAATACCATTATCTCGTACAGAACATTTTATATAGGTGCCTTTTTCAAGATTAGTAATGTTTGAGTTTTTAACATTGACAGATATCAATTCTAAATTAACATTTATTTCTCCTTGTTCTGGTGTGTATTTAAATGCATTTGACAGAAGGTTAAAGAGTATTTTTTCTAGTATATCGACATCATACCAACCTTTAATTTCTTTTTCTTTTGAAATAAATTCGTATTTAATATTATATATTTTCGCAAAATCATTAAATGCATTTTTTATAATGCTAATATCTTTAACGATGTCATTTTTAGATATGCTTAATTTGAATTTACCGCCTTCAAATTTTCTGATGTCCATTATCTGATTTATTAACCTACGCATTCTAAGGGTATTATTATATATACGTTGAGAAGTTAACGGGCTTAGTGTAAAATTCTTTTCTTTTATAACCTTTTCTATAGTTCCAAAAATTAAAGAAAGCGGGGTTCGTAACTCATGAGAAATGTCGGTAAAAAAGACCATTTTCATTCTGTTATGTTCGTTATCTTTTTCTCTGCTTATAGTTTCTTTAACTAAATTCTTTTTTAGATTATACCACCTTCTAATAAGCAGAATACTTACAAAAAATATAATTATTGTTAATACACAATATATAAAAATGGCCCAATTACTTCTCCAAATTGGTGCTTTAATAGAAAATTTCAACACAGTAGGAGTTTCATTCCATACGCCATCACTATTAGAACTTTTTACTTTAAAAGTATATGAGCCTGGAGATAGGTCGTTATAATTCGCATTTCTATTAGATGCATTAGTGTAAACCCAATAATTATTTAAACCTTCTAATTTATATGCATACTCATTTTTGATTGGATTTGTAAGATCTAATGAGGAAAAATAAACAACAATATTATTTTGATTATAAGGTAAAACTATAGGCGTTTTAGAATCAATTTTAACAACGGTTGATGCGTTTGATTTTGAATTTGTTTGATCTGCTTTTGTGGCTCCTAGAGTAGTAAAACTGGTTATTACTGTTGACGGAATCTTGTTGTTTTGAGAAAATTTATTTGTAAAAACAGTATAAAAACCTTCAGAAGACCCAAAATGTATATTGTCACCTATTTTGTTTGACGAACTAGAATTATATATAAACTGACTTTCTTTGATGCCATCCTCAAAGCCAAAATGTCTGGTCTTTTTATTTTTTAAATCAAAGCGTATCAAGCCGTCGTCTGTACTCAACCATAAGTTTTTCTTTTGGTCTTGCTCGATAGCAGAGATTATATTAGACGTTAACCCGTTTGATTTGCCATAGTGTTTAAAGTTATTAGAGTTTTTAAGATATAAGTTTAATCCACCACCTCTGGTTCCTATCCAAATATTTTCATTTAGATCTTCATGTAAACTTAAAATAGCGTTCGATGTTAAACCATTTTCTATAGATGGTAAATATTCTTCAATGGATTCATTATTAAAATCAATTTTAAAGAGCCCTTCACCTCGTGTACCAATCCATAATTCATTGTTTTTTGTAAAAAGCAAAACCGAAGTATGACTATTAGCAAGTTTAACTTTTATATCTTTTTTAAATTTTGATATTTGATTTTCTGAATTTATAATGTCTATACCACCATTCCAAAGACCAAGCCAAATTTCATTTTTACTAATAATTGCTATGTCTGTTATTGTATTTTTAAATTTCTTGATTTCAGTTAATTGTAAATCTTTTTTGTAAGATTTATAAGTGTCTGTTGTATAAAGACTATTACCATTAGCTAGTATAAGCTTGTCTTTTTCGAAATTTTGAGCAATAAGACTAATATTATTAAGCCCAGTTTCAATTTTATAGTAATTATTTAATTCTGTATTATAACGATACAAACCATCATTCATTCCAACTAGAATTGTATTTGGTGAATAGGATAAAATACTTCTAGCAATTGAATTACCAATATGATTGCTTGTTTCTATTTTATTAAAATTAAAAATGGATGTTCTTCCTAAATATTTGTTGATGCCTTTTAAAGAGCTAATCCATAAATTTCCAAAAGAATCAAATGTTGTACTAATAATATGATTGCTTTTTAAGCTGCCTTTTGATGGGTCTTGTGGAAAATAGATAAAATTATAGCTATTATTTTTTCGTACAGCTTTAAATAAACCTCCTGTGGTTCCTATCCATATATCATCGCTGTTTGGACTAAGTGTCAATGAAGTTGCAGATGCGTTAGAAGAAAACGGTTGCATGAAATCTGAATACTGTTCTAAAATTTCTACTTTAAAATCAGTTTTATTATAACCAAGAACAAAAAGCCCTTTTGCCGTAAGTGCTACTATTTTATTGTTTTCATATAGCTTTATAGACTTGATATTTTTATTGAAGTTTGTTTTAATGTATTCATTTTTGTCATTTAATATGAAGATTCCTTTTGGTGTGCCCAGCCAATATCGTCCAAAACGATCCTCAACAAAAGAGTTGATTTGTCCTTGAAACCTTAATAAATTTGATTTATTTGTATAGTTAAATTGTGTGTCAAAATCAGCTTTTTCAAAATCTTCACTTGGTTTAATTTTAACCAAGCCTGTATATCTCAAATTAGCCCATATTTCTCCATTTGGCGATTTGTGCAATACAGTAGAAGTTATGTTTTTGTAAAAGCCTTTAAACTTATTTTTCCTTCTATTGTAATGAATTAAATAGCTTTCACTTCCAATCCATAAGTTATTGTTGTCATCTTCTATGATAGAATTAATTCCATTATTAGGAATAGAGTATGGATCAAAGGCGTCTAATTGGTATGAGACCAAATTATTCCCATCATAGCGATATAATCCTGTGTCACTCCCAATCCATAAATATCCAAAACTGTCTACAAATAGCGTGTTAACCTTTTTGTTAAAAGGGATGCCTTGTATTTCCAATTCATGAAAATAAGTTTTATTGGATTGCGAATAGCTATATGTAATGCTAATTATAAAAAGGCAAATTGATGTATATATTAATATGCTAATTTTATTCCTAAAAAACATGTGTCTGTTATTTAATTAACAAGCCTAAAACGTTTTAAGCTAAATGTGTAAATCGATTGTATGTATGCTAATTACAGTGTAATATCTTATTTTTTTTGATAATACAGATATTTTTCAAGGTTAAATATGTTGCAAGTAAAGAGTGATAATGTTGCAATATAATAAAATAGAGTTTTTATGATACTTGCAACATATGTAGGTAGTAAAAGAGAATCTTATCGCTATTGATGTTTGTAATTTTGATTGTGTTGTAAACAAAGAGATAAAACCATTAACTTTATTATGAAGAATATCAAGAATCTGATTGCTTTTTTGTTATCGTGTAGCAATTTTAATTCAATTGCTTCCTCAGTAGTTATTACTACAATAGCAGAAAAATCAAATCAGTTGTTACCAAGAGTCAATATGATTATTGAAGGTGCAAAAAGGAGGAAGGCAACAGATTTTAATGTATCTTCGAAAAAAGTGTTGCAATTTTCTTACATTGAATTTGCAGTTCAGACTGTAGAACATTTCGTTTTTAACAAACCAGATGCAAATATTCGATCTCAGTATATACATACTATCATTAATTCACCAGAAGCGGGTAGGATTAAATACTTGTTTTTTGGAAGTAGACTCTAACTAAATAAGTGGACACCGTTAAATTATAAACAACTTACCAGGAATTAGGTTTTTAATTCCTGTTTTTAAATCAATTCAATTCAATGATTAAATTTTCTTTAAATACATTAGTTTTAGCTACTATTTTACTTTTAGTATCGTGTAACATTTCTAGTAAAAAAACAAAGGATAGCTCTATTGATGAACAGCCGAATATAGTTAAAGAAAAGCAGCCGAATATTATATATATTCTTGCTGATGATCTTGGGTATGGGGATTTAGGCTGTTATGGGCAAGAAAAATTCCAAACCCCAAATATAGACAAACTCGCATCTCAAGGTATGTTGTTTTCTCAGCATTATTCTGGTAGTACTGTTTGTGCGCCTTCAAGATCTGCCTTACTTACAGGTATGCATACGGGGCATACGGTAGTTAGAGGGAATAAAGAAATTGAGCCAGAAGGACAGTACCCTATTCCAGATGATACTTATACATTAGCTGAGGTTATGAAAAAAGCGGGGTATAAAACAGGTGCTTTTGGTAAATGGGGACTTGGTTTTCCTGGTTCTGAAGGGGACCCGATAAGTCAAGGGTTTGATGTGTTTTATGGATATAATTGTCAACGTTTAGGACATCACTATTATCCCAATCATTTATGGTCTAATAGAGATTCCATTGTTTTAAAAGAAAATTTAGGCTTATCAAAAAAAATGTATGCTCCAGATTTAATTCATGAAAGAACAATAGAATTTATTGAGCAAAATAAATCGAAACCATTTTTCTTATATGTAGCTTCAATTATTCCACATGCAGAACTTGCAGCTCCAGAAGCATTCATTAAAAAATATAGAAATAAGTTTTTACCAGAAAAAGTTTTTAATGGTGTTGACAGCGGTCCTGAATACCGAAAGGGTTCGTATGGGTCTCAAAGTGAATCTCATGCCGCTTTTGTAGCAATGATTGATTTGCTGGATCAGCAAGTAGGAGAAATCATGGATAAAGTTGAAGAACTTGGAATTGCAGATAATACTATTATTATTTTCACTTCAGACAACGGGCCTCATAAAGAAGGGGGTGCAGATCCTGAATATTTTAATAGCAATGGTGCTTTTAAAGGAACCAAAAGAGATTTATATGAAGGAGGTATTCGGGTTCCTATGATTGCAAAATGGCCAGGGAAAATAGAACAAGGTAGTAAAACAGATCATATTTCTGCCTTTTGGGATGTTTTTCCAACTTTTGCTAATATTACAGGGGTTGAAGTTCCAAAAGATATAGATGGAATTTCATTTTTACCAGAACTTTTAGGAAATAAAAAAGAACAAAAAAAGCATGCCTATTTATATTGGGAGTTTCACGAAAAAGGAGGGCGACAAGCTATTAGAATGAAAAATTGGAAAGCTGTAAAATATAATGTGTTAAAAACACCAAATGAACCATTGGAACTTTATAATCTTACTTATGATCTAGGAGAAGAAAACAATGTTGCTACACAGTTTCCTGAAATTGTTAAACAAATGGAAGCTCTTTTTCTTGAAGCAAGAACACCCTCGGATGTTTTTACATTTAGCCAGGAAACGTTTTTAAATGTAGATTAAGATTAACAAGTGAAAATAATTTAAAAAAGCTCAATCACATTTTGTGTTTGAGCTTTTTTTTTATTTCCTGAGAAATAAAGAGGGATTAATTAATTGAAATATAAAAGTTTAATTCGATTTTTATAAGATGATTTTTTAAAATTCTACTTAAATTTAGTTCCGATTAGTTTTTTCAGATGGATATACGTTACAAATAATACTTATAGATCTTTGAGAATTAGGAAATAATTTTATACTGAAATAAAAACCTTAGAAAAGTAGTATTGTTACTGGTTTTTAAACTAATAGTAGCATTTTTTTTATTAATAAATTATTATAGTTTATTAGTTGTTACGATGCTAGACCTACATATAAGATAGCATCGCTTTCCCATCTTTATGTCTGAACAAACAAAAGTGGCACTCCAAATGTACACAGGTTTGAATTTATGATATCTGTTCTATAAGGTAGGGCAAATACAATTTTATTGTAGTTCCTTTATTTTTATTTTCCTCAACGCTAACCCTGGAATTTACCTTAAACTTTTTCTTAAAAATTCTTAATCTTTCACCAATTATATTTACTGATAACGATTTGTGACTTTTGTTAGGCTTTATATTTAAGGCCTTTTCGTAACCAATTCCATTATCATCTATTCTGCAAGTCAATAGCTTATTTTTGTATTGCAAATCAATCTTAATATTTATATAACCTCTTATATCTGTATTGGTTATACCGTGTAAAATTGCATTTTCTATAAATGGTTGAATAAGCATTGGTGGTATAAAGACTTCCTCTTTGTCAATTACATCTTCAACAACAATATCAAAATCAAAATCATGAGAAAAGTTAGATTGTATTTCTAAATAATTACTTAAAGCAATAATTTCATCATTTAAACTTACAAACTCTTCTCTTGAATTTTCTAATGTTAGGCGAAATAGAGTTGCCAGTTTATTTATGTAAGGAATTGTTTTGTCTGAGCCTTTTTGAACTAGTCCACAAATTGAATTAAGTGCATTAGAGACAAAATGTGGATTCATTTGAGATCTTAGCAAACGTTGCTCAAGATTTTCTTTTTCATATTGTGCTTTTAGCTTGCGTTGTTTCCAAAAAAAATAACCTAATAAAAGAAATAACAAAAGGAAACCTGCCAAACTATAGCTTATAATTCTTTGTTGCTTTAGAATAATATCTTGCCGTTTTTGGGAAGTTTCTAATTGGGCTATCGAAACATCTTTTTCTTTTGTTTGATATTGAATTTCTAACTTTTCAAGATTTTCATCTAACTGCATTTTGTGAAATTTATCTAAATAATTTACACCTTCATTGAGCAGATTTGAATATTCTTTGGAATCTCCCTTCTTTTGATAAGCTATAGAAAGGGTTTGTAAAATTCTAACCATAAAATCTTTATCATATTGATTGATCTTATCTTGGCTCATTTTTTTTGTGTCCTTAATTAATCTACGCAAATTTTGTATCCCTTTTTCTAGTGGTCCTTCAAATACATTAACAAAACTCTTATAAAACAAATTATTTTCTTTAGCACCCTTAAAGGTTCCAATTCCATATAACTCACTAGCATTAATGGCTTTTTTGTAATAAAACAATGTTGAATCTATATCGTTCTCTTTAAAATTTATACTTCCCAAACTACCATATATCGAAGGTATATTTCTTTTAAATTCCCCATACAATTCATGTTTCATATGCGAAGCTTTTAATGCTTTTTTGTAATAATATTTGGCTGTTATTTGATCATTTTTCGCTTCATGATATGAAGCTATGCTCATGTAAGTAGCTACAGCAGCCCTGGGAACAGCCATAAAAACTGTGTCTTTTGAGGCTTTAATATTATATTTTAAAGCCAAACTATCATTGCCTATTGCAGAAAGATTTCTTGCTATTCCTTTTATTAAATATGATTTCCATTTAAAGTGATACTTTTTTGTTAAATCATATCCTTTTTGATAGTTAATAATTGATTCCTTATAATTTTTAAGCTCGTTTAAGGCATGCCCCTTATTCAAATAAGTTCTAATTAAAGGCCTACCATCTATTTCTCTTTTATTTTCAGATTTGTGGTATGATTCTATACTTTTGTTGCAATAAAAAACTACAGAATCGTATTGACCATTTTTAAGAGAATTAGTTGAAAGCAATCTATAGTAATAGGGCCACCCATGTAAGTTGTTATCGGATTCCAACAGTCTTTTAAAACTTGGAATGTCGATATTTGCTACTGAGCCCACAATTAATGAATCTATAAATTTTTGACTATATTGTTCTCTATTTGAATCAAAATTTATCATCTTTCTCTCTTGTGAAAAAGATGATATATTTAGCCCCATAATAAATAAAATTAAAATCCTCATACTTTCCTGCAAAATAGGTGAAAAACAAAATTAGAACAATAATCATTGAAGATGATATAAACGCTCAAGAATATTTAGCCTCTATTCTTAATGAAAGTTTTAGTGATATTGAGATTGTTGCCTTCATTAATACTGTAGAAGGAGCTATCCATTTAATTAGAGACAAGAAACCAGAGTTGGTTTTTATGGATATTGAGTTAAAAGATGGTATTGCCTTTAATATTTTTAACAAGATTAACATACCAAATTTCGAGGTAATTTTTGTTACTGGTCATGAAAATTATATTAAAAAGGCAATTGAACATTATGCGTTCAGTTATATTATGAAACCAATAGATTCTGAAAAATTAATTAAGGTAGTTAACCGCTACATTAATTTAAAACAGCGATTGTTTTCAATTAGTAAGTATGAAATGCTGTCAGATTTTTTAAATCAAAAGAACTCGAACCTTCTTCTTCATGTAGGCAGCGAATATATTTTAATAGATATAAAAGATGTTGTTAAATGTATAGCCGAAAAGAATTACACTTCTTTCTACATGCAAAACAAAGTCGTTTATTTAGCCTCTAAACCACTAAAATATTACCAGGAATTATTTTCTGTTAAAGGTTTCTTTAGGGCAAATCGTTCGGTTTTAATCAATATTGATTTTATTAAATCCATTTATAGAAAAGAAACAATTATACTAAAGAATAGAGATAAGATCAATGTTTCAGTAAGAAATAGATCTAATTTAACAAATCTTATAAATTCACTTTCCTGACGATCTTATTTGCACAAATTTTATTGACAAATAACAACACTTATCCTTCATATCTATACGCTAATTAGACATAATATAGCGCTAATACTTTTTAACATATTCTTAAAAGTAAATATAAATATTTTTACACAAGCCTTCAATGAAAACTTTCTAACCTATATAGTTTTTTATGAGTATTAACCTATTTTTTATTTTAAAAAAAACATTAATTAACTTAGGTATTCGCATTAATAATAACGAATTAAAATTTCAATTATTAAGCAATCCTACTTATCCTAGTTTACATGCTATTACATCTGCTTTAGATTATTTTAACATACAGTATTCCGCATTAGAGCTTCCAAAAAAAATAGAAATTATAGATCAATTGCCTGAAATTTTTATGGCAACATCTACTAATCGATATGGTAATGACTTTTTTATGGCTAAAAAAATTGGTGCAAATATCAAACTTATTTATTCTAACAATAAAAAAGAAATAGTCTATCCTGAAAATTTTTTAACCATTTGGAGTGGGGTAATAGTTGCTATTGATAAAGATGATACTAAATTTAAACTAAAAAAAACGAGACAAAAAACGATACTTAATTTAATAAACATTGCAGCTGTTGTTTCTGTAATAGGTATGTTTTTTTTAATAAAAGTCTCCCTTCTTCAATCGTGCTATTTTTTTCTATCAATAGTTGGTATTTATATTTCCTTACTAATTTTCAAACACGAGGGAGAATTCCAATCAAATGTTTTGGATAAATTTTGTTCAGCTCATAAATCAATGAGTTGTGATGCTGTTTTAAACTCAAGAGGAGCAACAATTTTCAATTATTTTAAACTTAGTGATATTAGCTTTATATATTTTGTAGCATCAAGTCTAACATGCCTTTTTTTTAACCTATTGTTTATAGATTATACTTTAATAAAACTGTTATCCTTAACAAGTATTCCAATTACAATTTACTCCATTTTTCACCAATATAAAATAGTCAAAAAGTGGTGTCCATTATGTTTAGGTATAGTCACTGTTTTATGGTTACAGTGTGGTGTTTTATTTTTTGAAAATGGCTTCCTGCAAAGCAGTGAATTTAGTCCACTGGGAAGCTTTACACTTCTTTTTTGCTTTATGATTACAGCTTCATTATGGATATATATTAAGCCTCTCATAAAAAAAACGCAAGCCTTTGAACAGTTAAAAATTGAGCATTATAAGCTTAAAAAGAATTTCCAGATATTTAGTTCCATATATGATAAAGGAAAAACAATTAGCTTTCCTCTATTTCAAGGGATTGTTTTAGGTAATCATTCAGCGAAACTAAACATATTGATAATCACTAACCCTTTATGTCTTTATTGTAAAGAAACCCATGAGGATATTGAAAAGCTTTTAAATAAATTTTCGGAAGAGGTTAAAGTAACTATTTGTTTTAATGTAAGTAGTGAAGATAAAAATAGTATTATTTATAAGGTCGTTAATAGATTACTTAAAATACATGATTCTGAACCGGAAAGGATCACAAGAAAAGCACTAAATGAAGTATATGAAAAAAATGCCGATTTAGATAAGTGGCTTTTAAAATGGGGTAAAATTGATGCTGAATATAATGACTATAACACCACTATAGAACTACAGCATCAATGGTATAAAAAAAACAATATAGATTATACACCAGCTATCTATCTTAACGATAAACCATTTCCAAAACACTACAGAGTAAATGAAATTTCTTTTTTTATTGAGGATTTAATTAGTCAAATAAAATTAGAAAAGACATCAGATGATTTTGTTCCATGTAATTAACAACACAAAAACGATTTAACATAACTATCCTAATCTGATTAATTTTTACAAAAGGCAAAAAATCAGATAAAACAATATTTTCTCGAGAGATAGACATAAACTTTGAGTGTCTTTAAATGTTCAAAGTATAAAATAACTTATAAATAATTTAATTATGAAAAATTTTTTGAGCTTAGGAAGAGCCTTAAACAAAACAGAACAAAGAATGATTAATGGTGGGACTGGCAATTGCACACCACAGACACCTGAATTTTGTTCACCTGACTTAGCAGATCCTGATGATAAAACGAAAGAATAGGGATTAGCTAATAATAGCATGTCCTAAGTTTAGGATATGCTATTCTTTAAAATATTTTGTATTTGAAGAAATTTCCACATTACAGACAATATGACTACAAAGATTGTGGTCCAACCTGCATAAAAATAATCGCAAAGCATTACAAGAAAACCATTGCCATACAACAACTTCGCACAATAAGTGAAACTACAAGAGAAGGAAGTAGTTTATTGGGTTTAAGTGAGGCTTCAGAAAAAATTGGGTTACGAAGTTTAGGTGTAAAGATTGCTTTTAAATCTTTATTTGAAGCTACACTGCCATGCATTCTTCATTGGAACATGAATCATTATGCTGTTTTGTATAAAATCCATAATGATACATTTTATATTTCAGACCCAGCACATGGGCTATTAAAATACACCAAAAATGAATTTCTTAAGTATTGGATAGGAAACAATGCTATTGAAGAAACTGCAGAGGGTATTGCCTTATTACTGGAACCAACAGCAAAATTTTATGATTCCGATTTTGACAAGGATAAATCCCATATTGGGTTTGGTTTTTTATCACGCTACCTTTTTAAGTATAAAGCCTTTTTGTGGCAACTAGTCATTGGATTAATAGCTGCAAGTCTACTACAGCTCATATTTCCATTTTTAACACAAAGTATTGTTGATATTGGGATTAAAAATCAAGACATACACTTTATTTTCCTTATTCTATTTGCGCAATTAGCTTTGTTTATTGGTAAAACGGCAATAGAAGTTGTTCGTAGTTGGATATTGTTACACTTAAGTGCACGTATCAACATATCTTTAGTGTCAGACTTTTTTATAAAGCTAATGAATTTGCCTATTGCTTTTTTTGATACCAGAATGACTGGCGATATACTGCAACGAATTAACGACCATAAACGCTTAGAGCGTATTCTAACCACATCGTCATTAAATGTGCTATTTTCTATGGTCAATTTATTTATATTTAGTTTGGTACTAGTATATTACAATCTGATGCTTTTCAGTATTTTTATTTTAGGCAGCTTGTTTTATTTTTTTTGGATAATTATCTTTTTAAAAAAACGCCGCGATTTAGATTACAAACGTTTTTCGGAATTCAGTCAAGAGCAAAGTAAAGTTATTGAACTTATAAATGGGATGCAAGAAATCAAACTTCACAATGCCGAAAAACAAAAACGTTGGTCTTGGGAATTTGTTCAAGTCCGTTTGTTTAAGGTTTCTATTGAAGGACTAGCTTTAGAACAGTATCAAAGTGTTGGCTCTGGGTTTATCAACGAACTCAAAAATATTCTCATTACTGTATTATCTGCAAAACTCGTAATTGACGGCGAGATTACTTTAGGCATGATGCTGGCAATAAGCTATATTGTTGGACAACTCAATTCCCCTATAACACAGCTAATTAGTTTTGTTAGAGAAGTTCAGGATGCAAAAATTTCATTAGAACGCCTTTCCGAAATTCATAACAAAGATGATGAAGAGCAGCAAGACACTGAAAAAATCACAGAAATTTCTTTAGACTCAGATATTGAATTGTCAAAAACATCATTCAAATATATTGGTTCAGACCAAATAGTCCTAAAAGATCTGGATTTAACAATTCCCGCAAATAAAGTCACAGCTATTGTTGGTACTAGCGGTAGTGGCAAAACAACCTTGATGAAATTACTTTTAAAGTTCTATGAACCAAATAGCGGACAAATACAATTAGGACACTACAATTTACAAAAGGTTTCACAGAAAACATGGCGACAACAATGTGGCGTAGTAATGCAGGAAGGCTATATTTTTAGTGATACAATAGCCAACAACATTGCTGTTGGTGAGGATTATATCGATAAAAAGAAATTAGCATATGCCATTGATGTTGCAAACATTAAAGAGTTTATAGAATCTTTACCCCTGTCTTATAACACCATAATTGGCATGGAAGGTGTTGGTATAAGTACTGGGCAAAAACAACGATTACTTATTGCCAGAGCCATTTATAAAAATCCAAATTTCTTATTCTTTGATGAAGCCACTTCGGCTTTAGACGCCAATAATGAAAAAGTAATTATGGAAAAATTAAATACGTTTTTCGAGAATAAAACTGTAGTCGTTATTGCACATAGATTAAGTACGGTTAAGAATGCACATCAAATTGTGGTATTGGATAAAGGAAAGATTGTTGAAACAGGTAACCACCAAGAATTGGTAAGTAAAAAAGGAAATTATTACAACTTAGTTAAAAATCAATTAGAATTAGGGAAATAAATGCCAGATAATAGTTTAGAAGATATAGAGTTACGAAGTGAAGAAGTGCAAGAAATACTAACCATAGTACCTCATTGGATGATTCGTTGGGGAAATGTTCTTTTTTTAGCTTTAACTATTATGCTATTACTCATTTCTTGGTTTGTCAAATATCCCGATATTATTACTTCGGAAGCCACAATCACAACCCAAATACCACCTCAAAAAGAATATGCAGCAATAACAGGTAACATAGACGTTCTTTTTGTTAAAGACAAACAACAGGTTATAAGCAATGAACCTTTAGCCATATTAGAGAATACAGCTAACTATAAAGATGTTTATAAGCTTAAATCTATAATTGATACTTTATTTATAAATAGTAAATCTTTTAGCTTTCCTATTGACAGCCTACCTATTTTATTTCTAGGCGATATTGAGTCACAATTTGCATTATTTGAAAATAGTTACATTCAATACAAAGCTAATAAGGATTTACAACCTTTTTCCAGTAAAGCATCAGTAAATCAATTTACCCTTTTAGAACTGAACCACCGTTTAAAGAGTTTAAAATCACAACGTAGCATTAATAAAGTTGAATTAGAATTTACCAAAAAAGACTTAAATCGACAAAAGTCCTTATTCGATAAAGGTATAATTTCTACACAGGAATACGAAAATAAGCAGTTACAATATGCACAAGCAGAACGTAATTACAAAAACTTCGAAATAATTATTTCCCAAACAAAAGAAGCTATAAACAATGAGCATGGAAGATCAAAAGACACAAATGTTAATCGAATTAAAGAAGAAATGATACTACTAAAAACAGTTTCCCAATCATTAAACCAATTAAAAAAAGGCATTAAAGATTGGGAACGTTTATATGTACTTAAGTCTGATATTGAAGGCAAAGTTTCTTTTTTAAACTACTGGAATACTAAACAAGCAGTTAATCAAGGTGATCTGGTTTTTACCATTATCCCAAGTAAAAATTCATCTTTTATTGCCAAACTTAAAGTGCCTGCTCAAAATTTCGGTAAAATAAGGGTCGGGCAAAAGGTAATTATTAAGTTAGAAAACTACCCAGACACAGAATTTGGTGTATTAAATGGTACGGTAAAAAACATTTCTTTAATGCCAGATGAAGATGGTATTTATTTTGTAGATGTTAAACTTCCAAAGAAACTTATCACATCTTACAATAAGGAAATTGACTTTAAACAAGAAATGAAAGGTAAAGCCGAAATTATTACCGAAGATTTAAGATTAATAGAGCGTTTCTTCTATCAGTTTAAAGAAGTTGTAAAAAGATAATATTATAACCAAAGCTTTAAAAGTCTCGTTAAAAGAGTTGGTCTTTTAAGTCGTTACCCGTCTACTCGATGTGTGCTGTGAGTTGTCAATAGGACAACGTAACTAAAGTAAAGATGGAAGTAGGTCTTCCGATTAGGGATGTTTAGGATAACTAATCAAACCACTATTATGATATGCCAGCGGTAACAACGGTGTATGAAGCGATAGTAGAAAAGGCTGTACGAAACAGTCAGGTGAAAATAAGAGAGATGAGCGAAAACGAACCTACCGATGAAGTGACGAAAAGACAAGTTGTTGTCAAAACCTAGGACATATCGAGGTTTTAGGGAAAAGTATAGCGGCGACCTAATTAACAGGCTATGCGGCAACCGCCATTAAGGAGGCATGACTCTTATTTAGGCTTTATTTTGGAACGCAGGAAGTCTAAAATTACGCAAACAGGGAAAACTCAAGCAGGCAATACCTGTAAGACGATTACCAATGTAAATTTAGATAGCGGATGAATTCGTAGTAGTGAAGAACCTTCTGTAATGGGAGAGGAGCAAAGAGATTCAATTATGCAGTTTAAGAACTAAAAAACAACTTGAGAAAGGATGATTTTTAAAGAAGAAACAAGGTCAATACCCATCACAAAAGCGATGGTGTGGGAAGCTTATAAATTGGTAAAGAAGAACAAAGGAAGCGCGGGAATAGACAAGCAAACTTTGGAAGAATTTGAAAAAATTCGCTCAAAGGCATTGTATAAAATCTGGAACCGATTAGCTTCAGGAAGTTATTTAGCCAATAGAATTAAACGCGTTGAAATACCTAAAGGAGGCGGAAAAGTACGTCTATTAGGAATTCCAACAGTAAGCGATCGTATCGCACAACAGGTGTGAGAAGTTAGGGGTGAAATTCCTTTGGCTTACTCGACTAACACCTTTTCATTTTTAGAATTTGCAATTTGTCTTCTCCCTTAATTGAATAAGCAGGGTATTTGCCTTGACTATCATTTGATAATAAAACCGTTCCCTCAAATACATCTAGTATTCTGAATTGAGTCGCTCCTCTTGGGAATTTCAAGTATTCAGGTTCAAAGGTTAGTGTGTTTCTCAAGAACATTTTCCCTTTGCTTTCACCTTTTTTATACAAGGGTTTAATTATGATTGTATTCTTATCAGAACTGAAATATCCAAAGCAACTTTCTGTACTCACATTTTGCTTAATAGATTTCTCACTTTGGTCTATTTCTGTTAAGATTGAGTAATCCATGTCATACTTTCCATATGCTGTATGAAATCCAGTTGTGTAGCATAATCTCTTACCATTTAACAAGCACAAATCACTTATGTCAGGAGCATCATATCCACTATTCGTAAAATGTTGGATTTTTCTTGGATAATCCTTGGCTATGAGGTGATTAGCGTGTTTGTTTTTCCATTCAAAATCCATTGAATCGGATACGAACAACTCGGCATATAAAGTTGAGTCACCTAATACTTGTGAAGCAAGCAGAATCCAAATTGAATTGTTGTCCGTGTTTACAGAAGCTTTAAATGGGCGAAGGGATGTATTAGGATGATTTGGTGATCTTTCAAGAGTATTTTGAATGCTATACTCATTGAATGTATAGTCTTTTAAATCCCAACAATAACATTTGTTAACCCCAATGAGAAATGCTCGATCTCTGAGAATGCAAAATGCATAATCACCACCCCAGAAAGAGTCAATAATATTTCCATAATCATTAATCTCAATTTCTTTGAGAAGCTGATCATCTTTAAAATGCAAGATTTTGCGAGTTGTTCTGACTACCCATTCAGAATCCGAAAGCATAACGCATTCAAATATTCTTTCTCTAAAACCAAATATGTATGAGTTTTCTAATTCCATCTAATTGGTGCTAACGGCCAGCTAAACGCTGTAAGCTGAATCATTTTTAATTATTATCATAATCTATCGGATTACATAGGCTTTTACAAACAACTAAGATAGCTTATGGCGTTTTAGCATTTGTTATGTTTATTTTTCAGTGTTCAAAAAATTCAATAGTCAGGGTTTTCTTTTTGACTAGATCATACCATTTACCAACACCCCTGATCTTCTTATTGTCATCATAAAATGCCAATTCTATTTTAGCTCTTGGCATTAAATCTTCATCTATTTCTGTTAGTAGATACTTTTTTTCCTCAGTTTTCCCCTTCCAGTTTATTGGTGTTTTGTTGCTTTCATACCAGTAAGTAATTTTAATTGGATCATTCAACCCTCTTATCAAAGCTGATATCTTATATTTTCCAGCAATGTATCCATAGAATAACTTGTTTTCGGTGGTTTTTTTAGGAGTAATAATAAGTTTCTTACCATAATCGTTTAGTAAAGGTTCAAGTTCTTGGTATGAACAATCCAAAACAATATAGGGAAGATCGTGTCTTCCAATTCCCCAAGCATATTCCCAATTTTTCTTGATTTTGATCCTATCATTTTCAAGGACTAAATCGTATCCCTCACCAATATTGTTCAGACTAATATTATCATTTAAAGTATACTCTACTATCTCAATTAGCTTCTCATAGTCCTCTTGTTCTTTGCTAATTGTAGTTTTGAATTCGCTTACAAAGTTGTTTTTGCGTTCATTTACTATTTTAAGAAAACTCTTTTTCCCACTTTCTGTAAAGAATTTATCGATTACAAGTTTTTCACCTGAACGCAAGTCGAAAAAATGTAAATCAGTAAACGACATTATTCCAGGTGCCGTATTAAATTCATGTTCATATGTAATACTGACTCCACAAATATTTGCAGTTGGGGTTAATCCCTCATATTCAAAAAATGAGTCTCGATACGCTTCTTCATGATTCAAGTATGTATCTTGTAGATACGTATTAATCTTCTTTTCAATATTGCTAGCTCCATCTATGTAGGCTAATGGAAAAATATTCTCGTTCTCATTTGGCAAATTATTCCACTGAATTGAACGAACTTGTCCAAAAACAGATTTTAGACTCAGTAAGACAATCAGAAAGTTGATTAATATGTTTTTCATTTTCCGTTTTGAAGATCAAATTAACTACAAACGTTTAGTATATGGTAAGTAGGGCAGTAGAAAGCAATAAGCTTTCAAGCTTACAATAAGCCAAAGCGTTGTATTTTGTTTTTATATTATTCATTTTAAAAGCCAAATCAACGATTTGGCGGTGTTCGTGAATAGCACTGAACTTTCGTTAATTACCGAACGCTCTATTTGCTATATACAATGTTATTATATGCTGCTTTTTCTTTTTGTATTAATTCACTAATCGCATCCCAAAGAGAAATTCTCTTCTGTAAAGATTGTTTTGCGATTGTTAAAGTTTCGTTCCACTTTTGATCGTCATTACCACAAAGTTCTGAAATCATTTTAAGAGATATCGGACCGTGCTCATCCCCATCTAATTCTATATGTCTTTCAAGATAATAAGTCAACTTGCTATATGATTCGTTTTCAGAATCAGCATTTTTAAGTATTTCAATAAACATATCAGGAATTACATCTTCTCGTCCAAATGTAAATGCGGAAGCAACAAGATGTGTTTTATTCGTTTCAATGATTGAAAATGAAAATGTAACAAAATCAGCTACTCTTTTATCGATACTGATTTGATTAAGTGAATATCGAATTGAATTTCCAGATTCAATTAATCTTATAAAATTATCAATTTCGGAGGTATTTACTTTGGCCTGAATCATTGCATCCAAATACATTTCAAAATGACTTTTAGGTTCCCCTAATTCATTTATGTCGCTTTCTTCTCCGTGTACGATTTCATTAATGAATCTCGAAAGAGTCGGATTTTTAGATGGCACCCAAGGTGTTTGAACATTTGTCAGCTTTATTTGAAGGAATTTTAAAAGTGACATAAAGTCCCAAACAGCAAATATGTGGTTCTCCATAAAAGTTTTAATGTCATCAACATTCTTAAGACTTTCATAAAGTTTATGATGCTGCAATTTATTTCTTAGCTCAGAAATCTCATTTTCTATATGTTGTATTCTATTCATTCTGTTTTTATTGCTTGCATATAAACGGTCTAGTATAACCGTCAGTTACGGGTTAATATGCGTTAATTTTCGGTTTGACACTGACCTTAGCAATTTCGAATGGATTCGGACGTAGTCGAATCCGCCGTAATTGCGGTTATACCTTGTGTGTGCCCAGCATGGGCATCTTTTAACTGCCGAAAGGTAAATAATTAATCTAGAGGGTGCAAGTCCCTTATGCGTAGGAGTAACGTTTTGAAGCATTAGTAAGTCGCAAGGGTGAAAATCGTGAGATTTTATCTGAAGGAAGCGATACTACAAAGCTCGGTACTGAGGAACACGAACCGTATACAGAGGCATAATTACTCGGGTAAGCAAGCAAGCACATCATTGTAACACCCAAAAGAGTATCAAACGGGCAGATATGTAGATACGGCAGTGATTGAGTGAAAGAAGATGTCATTACCTGGGGAGGTCTCCATAATCACGAGTTAGTATAATGGAGAAGTCAGCAGAAGTCATATTACCTAAGGGAAACGAGTTAGGGCAATACTCTTGAAGTCTCACAAGTAGGGAAGGACTGAACGTAATTCTCTTCAAAATTCGGATAGGAGCACTAGTGGTAGCCTATGCCTAAACTAGAAGATAGTGCCAAGGGTGAAAAGAGCTTTGGTGTGATGATTTACGAACCGCCGCATACGAGACCCGTACGTACGGTGGTGTGAGAGGCGTAGTGGCGACCGTTAGGTCGTCACCCGTCTACTCGATTATAAACTTTCATTTATCATTTATTACCATTGTTTCATTATATCTGGCACTGAAATTTCTACAGGTTCTTGCGGGTTTAAATCGTACAGGAACTCTAAGTTATCTAATTGCACAGAACCATCATCAAAAACTTTGGAAGCTAACAAGGTTCCGTTTCTTGTTGCAATAATTCGTCCATTATAATCAATCTCAGCCCATTCGATTTCTTTAAGTTCTTTTACTTCTTGTCTTCTTTTAAAGAAAAACTTATTTAGCCTTTTGATTTTTTTTGGATGCATATATGATAGGCGATATAATGAAGCATTCTTTGTAATAGGTTTTGACCATAAATCTGGTGATGACTGAAATTGATTTTCTAGGTTGATGTCATTCCAGAACGTTGATGGTTCTCGTTGTTTTTTCAATTGAAGATTAATAAACTCTTTGGAATCCAACAAATGCCACCCGTCTCTTTCTAAACGAGTGGTTTCTATATTAAATGATTCACCCTTACATATCATTTTAAGTTGAGGAGGTGCAGGAAATAGTTCGTCCGCCTCAAGCATATAATGCCAATTCAATGTTATCTCATTTTCGGATTTGAAAATTCCACCACCAATACCAAATAAAGGATTATAGTGTTTCCATTTTGTTATTGCAGTCCAAAAAGGTGGTTTACTTACAACGGTAGCACTGTCACCATTTTCAAATTGGTCGTCTAAATAAATTAAATATTTCCCTGATGGTGATATATCACATCTCCATTTTTGAAATTTTACTTTGCTCCATTGTCCATACTCTAACTCATCTGAATTCAAATCCCAAACGATCATTTGAGTCCATTTTGTTGGACCTCTCCTAAAAACTATTGCTTTATTCACCTCTCTTGCAAGAAGAAAAAAGATTCTGGCTGGATGATTTGTTGGCATTAGTTTTCTTAGTCTTTATTGTTTATAACGTTCGATGTATGGGAAGTGCAGTTTTGTGAGCTATGATTTTCCGCAGGAAAATCAGAAGCAATCAAATAAGGACTTACTATTAGATTAAGCACTAAAATAAGCATTTTCTATACATATTGTGGCTGTTGCACAACTACTTTTTTTGATTGAATTAGGTTGTTTCTGGGAACTTTAAAAATAATAAATATTGACAATCAGTAACTTAATAATTATTTAAAAATTAAAAACACATGATTTCCTAAAAATTTTGAGTTGTGCAACAGTCACTATTGTTATCTTGAAGTTTTATTTAATTATTTCAAAAAATCACCCATTTCTGAATCATTCCAATGAAAAGCAACTTGGGATGCAGTAATTTTTCTTTTTGGAAATCCGTTATCACAATCTTCAAAACTTTTAATGCTTTTATCCGCTCCATTTTCTATTAAAATTTCCGCCATTCTGATGTGTCCGCCTAAGTCTGCCAAATAGTGCAATGGTGTCCATCCTGAGGCATCAGGTGCATTTATATCATTTGAATTGTGTAATTGAAAATATGTTTCGATACCATCTATTCTACCACTTGCAGCCACTCTATGCAGACATGTAGAATTAGTAGATCTACCGATTTTTTGCTTTGCATCGAAGCTGGCACCGGCTTCAAACAACTCCTTAATAAGAATGCTTTCACCGCATTCACAAGCCCACCACATTGGTGATTGGCCATGATCATTGATTAAATTTACTTCACTACCAGCCTTAATAAGGATAATCGCAGCATCGAGCGCATTTAAATACTTAAGGTGCTGTTTAGGACCCCAATCTAGTGTTAAACAATGTTCTTGATCGGTGATGGAAAGAATAGAACCTATTTGATAAGGGTCTTTAGGGTTGTTCTTACCATTGTAGTATCTAAATGCTCCTTTCTCTAGGGTATACTTGACCCGTCTGCCATCATTTTCACCTTCACTTATCCAGCCACTTTCTTTTGTTTGACTAAGTTTCCAGATGGCCTTGAATAGTGCTGTTTCTTGGAATTTGTCTTGAATAGTTATATCAGCACCTGCAGAAACCAATGATTCTACACAACTGTTTTCTCCTTGAAGAGCTGCAGAAATTAGAGGGGTGCTGTTGTTGTCGGTATCCACGGCATTAACATTGGCGCCTTCGTTAATTAATAGGTCAACAACTTTATGATAACCAGAGGCAGCAGCAACATGTAGGGCAGTTCCTCCTTTGTCCGTTGTGGTCTCGATTTCTGCTTCAGCTTTAAGTAATGCCAAGCAGATTGAAGAATGTCCTTTTGAGGCGGCTAGGTGAAGCGGACAAAAAGACTGCTTGTCGGCAATGTTAGGATTCGCAGATGCATTAAGTAGTTCTTCAACTATTTCTTTGTGTCCATTAAAAGCTGCAACATGAAGTGCTCCAGAATTTGGACCCATGGAATTCGGGTTTGCTCCATTTTTTAATGCATCCTTTACTTTTTCAATTTGTCCTTTTTCTGCTGATAAGATTAGTTCTTTTGTAAGATCAATTTCCATTTTTTTAGTTTTTTTAATTCAAGCTAACGTTTAATGTAAAATGGGTTTCAATGCATTTTTGCATAGTATTGGCATTAGTTTTCTTCTTTCAGTTTGTATACATATCCTTTTCCAACAGATAGAAATATGTCTTCATCATCTGTTATAATACTTGATATTCCTGCTTCACCTTTGGTATTGAAACTCCATTTGCTTTCACCGCTTCTCATATCTAGGCAAATCAATTTATTGTCGTCATTAATAAACATGATGGATTCTCCAACAATTTTAGGTAGGCTTTCAATACTTCCTTTAGACTCGAATCTCCACAATTCTTTAGATTGAATACTTTTTTTACCAAGTAAGTTTTTCTTTTCGTTAATCTCATAGGCATAAAAAACACCTGAACTATCCCCAAAATAAAGATTGTTGTTTTCGGCTATAATTGCTCTTATCGATTCTCTAATGCCTGTTTCTATTTGATGAAGTAGTTTTCCCTTTACGCTATCATAAATATTTACCAAACCATGACCACCAACAACAATTAACTCTTCAAGTGATATTGGATTAAAGATATAGGTGCTTTCTTCTGTCACCTCCCAAATTAGCTTACCAGAATCTAATTCTATACATCTAATCTTTTTTTCAGTGCATTGATATACCTTTTCATTACTTATCAATGGAATATAAGAGTGTCCACCATTGTCAAAAGACCATCTAATTGATTGAGTTTCTAAATCAAGACAGTTAGTTTTTTTAGTTCCCTGAACACCTCCTATTATAATACTACTTCCATTGATGGCAGAGGATTGTCCACACCTATCCATTTCTAATTCAAGCGTTTTTATCTGCTCGCCATTTTTTGAATCAAGTTCATTTAGTTTACCGTCCATACAGCAAACCAGAATATTCCCATCTGTAGATTCTAAAATGTTATTAATAACAAAAGGATAATCATATTCCCAATTGACTTCAAAGTCATTTTTATTCAAACAAATAATCTTGCTTGCTACAAAACCTTTTTTGTCGAAAATGAATGGGACATAAATCTGTTCACCAATTATTAGCGATTTCCTTGATGAAATATTTCTTTCTCCTTTTAGTTTGAATTCAAGAAGCTTTTTTGCTTTCATTCAGTTTGATTAATTAATGCCTAACGATTTGCCTAAACTGCGTTTTAATGCAGTTTAGGCTTTGTGAACTGTTATTTTTTCAATAAGGCGATTGATTTTATATCTAAGAGATTTTGGAAAGTAGATGTATCTTTACCTCCCCAATCATTTGAGCAAGTAAGAGAAAAAGATATAGTTTCTATGTGTACCTCCGTCCAATCATCAGGGTTGCTAAAATCAAGGTCCGTTTTCCCATTCAAATCATCTATTGTAAATAATCCAATTTTAGTGTTGCCAAAAAAATTATCTGTCATTTTAACAATTTTATTGTGCATCTGCCCAAGACTATAGAAGGCCAAGACTTCCTCATTTTTTAATTCAAATTCAATTTGAGGGTTTTCTGATTTAATTAGTTCTAATTGTTCCTGTGTAAATTCCATATTTAGTGTTTTAATTGTTTACACGTTTAATGTAAAATGCGTTTTAATGCATTTTACATAGTAGTGTTATCTGTATTATTGCTTAATAATAGTTATCAAACTAGCCTTGTTTCGAATCCTAGTTTAAGAAGTTTTTCTTGTGTTTTCTTTGCCAATTCAAGAGTTGGCAAATCAATTAAATCAATAGCATTACCGTACTCCAAGAAAACTTCAACTCCACTATCTAAATACCTTAAAGCCTTTTCATTGTAAGGTTCATATGTCTTGGTTTCTATGATATTTTCAATTAATTCGATTAAATGATTTTTTTCTGTATTCTTACCACTATATGTGGTAATCTCGATTAGCCACGAAACAGGCTCTCCTTTTATTGCTTCTTGACTAATTAGATAGTTTTTGATTTCCTGAAATTCCATTATCCTTGTAAAATCAAGAGCTGTTATTCCAGGTGGAAACGTAACAGGATGCTGGGTAAATCTAATAGCAAGTCGTTTGTTTATATCACATCCTTTAGTCAACCAATATTTAACTTTTTCTAAGTTATTATCATAAACAGCTTTCATTAAAGGTGTTAGATAATATAAATTGTTGCTAGCTTCCACTTCGGGCTTTGCCCCGTTTTTTAGTAAAGTTTCGATTATAGAATCGTCTGTTGTAAAAGTGATAGGTAACCTACCTTGATGAGTGCCTGGTCTATTTAAATCAACCTTATACCTAATTGCGATATCAAGACATTTCTTGAAAGCTTTTTTCTTCTCAATATTTTTTTCTCTCCCTAGACTATAAATCAGTTTGTAGGCTAATGGCTTTTTAGTGTGGTTTATATTCCATTCATTTTCTAATAAAGCTTCAAAGATTTTTGGTTCTGGAGGGAATGTGGCTTCTTCTAAAATTCGTTGGTTATTTTCTAATAATGGATTAGAGTTCGATTTAATCAAGAGAAGAACTGCTTTTTTAACTTTGGCAGATGGAGCAAAATCTCTTCGATATTCATACCAAGCTAATGCCAAGGGAGAGTAATTATATTCGTCCAAAATATTGGGGTCAGCACCTGCATCAAGCAATTTCTTAATCCACGTGTAATCTGCTATGGCTCCGGCATCCAATAGTTCTTGATTAGCCTCAGGAAGAGGAGGTAGCATAGCAAGTGTTTCTTCAATCTTAGTGTTATTTATATTGTGACTTAAATAGGATACACACTTGTCATAAATATCATTTGCACTATGACTATTCCATTCCAAAAGAATTTCCAACTCAGTTGAATCATCATTTTCATCTTTTGGTTTTGATTCTTTTAATGATGTCAATAAGTGTATGTGTGAGTTGGATTTAATTTCGTCGAAAGCATGAATTAGTATATCCCAACCTACTGTTTTTATAATGTATTCTTCTAATTCATAAACACCTAACCTCCTAAATATGTATTCGGTAAATAAACAGAGTCCGCATAAATCTAATGGGTTGTCTTTATCTATTTGTTTACTTTTCTTAAAATAATCTCCAAAGTAAAACTGAAGATGATTCGTGATAATGTTTGCTCTTGTGTTGTGCATTATAGTGGTTCTTCTTTCTTAGTATGTTATATTTAGTTTATCATTACAGATAACGTTCGATGTATGGGAAGTGCAGTTTTGTGAGCTATGATTTTCCTGCGGAAAATCATAAGCAATCAAATAAGGACTTACCATTAGATTAAGCACTAAAATAAGTATTTTCTATACATATTGTTACCAACCGTTATTTAAATTTTAAAGGTCTTAGTTAAAGTTCTTAGTAAGAGTTGTGCAAGTTTTTGGTGGTCAGTTTTTTAAGTGTTTATATGTCAATCCACCATAAAGTTAGCGTATTGCTTTGGTCAGTCAGATTTTAGATTTCGTTTTTGTCAGATACCCATAAAACTCACGAAGTATTTTTAGGTTGGTTTACCAAAAAAAGTAAGGTTTTATTAAGTTGAATTTTGTAGCTTAATGCCAAGACACATCAACGCTGTAAGCACTGATGGATTTATTATAAAACTAATACTCTTTGTTATGGCTTTTCAAATCAAACAGATAATCTAAAACTGGAAACTCGAGTTAATTAATTAGTCATGCCTTTTTATTTTTTTTAAATGCTCCAACAACAACCGTGGATAATCTGTCTGTATAATGGCTGGTTGTAACGCAATAACACTATCAACAGGTAACGTATTACCTTCTGCCAATGCTACATCTTCATCCCATAACGTATTTATAAATACCAATTGTTTATTTGCTTTTGCTAATGCCATATTGGACTTATTAAAGCTTTCATCTGTAAAGTGTTGTAAAGACGATATGGTGTGGTTGCTATAAAACGTTATGTCCTGAGCATTTTTTGATAGAGGCAAAACAGCATAAGTTGAGTCAATGTCAGTCATTTTAAACACGTTTTGCTTTTTGCCTATAAATGAAATAACATCATCTGTCATATCAAATTTCACCAACAATTCATATAATTGATTATAATCCACAGCCTTTAAATCTAGGTTTAGAATGAGCTTACCTTTGGCTTCACTTAAGACCTCTTCGAGTTTTGGTATTTTTTGCCCCGTAATTGAATCATAATGCAACAAGTTAAACTCTAATAACTCAGGCCAGCTGTAATCACTTAAATTTCCATGACCAGTAGTTGTTCTATCAATATCTTCATCATGCATTAAAACGAGTACGTTATCTTTTGTTGTTCTCACATCTATCTCAACCATATCAACTCCTAAATGGATAGCTTCTTTTATAGACTTTATTGAATTTTCTGGTTGGTTCGCATGATATGACCTATGGGCACACACTAATATTTGATTTTTGGACTGTTTCTTAATGTATTCAATCGCATAATTAATCGGTTGTGTATTTTGATTATTTTCTTTAAACCTCTTATTGCATGATATGCTAAGGATAAAGAGGCCTGTTAAAAAGAACAACGTATTACTAACTATGCGATTGAAAAACATTTTAATCATCTTAATATATTAATTTACAACTACAGAATTTTCAAAATAATAATCTATACTTAATACTATTAGCGTCCAGTATGTTTAGCATTCTTAGAACGCATTGGCCAACCACCATCTGCCAAACCTGTTGCATTAGTAGCTAATGCATAAAGTATGGCTGTATCATTGTCTTGGTCGGCAGCTATATAAATTTTGCCATTACTACCTATAGCAGGCGAATTCCAGATTTTTACGCCTAATTTTGTTTCTTTCCATTTTCTATTTCCTTCAGGATCTACCACATAAAAGTAGCCCTCGTCATCACCAAGATAAATGTTGCCATCATTATCGATTGCAGGAGTAGACAGTATGTTTCCGTTTGTTGGATAAGACCACAATAAGCTACCACTTTGTGAAAATGCCATGAGTTCATTACCATGACCACCAACATATATCTTTCCATCGGGAGCAACGCATGGCCCTCCCTGGTTTACCTTATCTGTAAGGCCTACGCGCCATTGTTCTGTACCGTCGGGGTTATAAGCAATTAATACTCCTCCAAAAGAGGCATCTGTATTATTACCTTCACCAGCAAAATAAATGGTCCCATCAGGTGCTATTGCAGTAGCAGTAGCTGTCCAGGAACCAAACTCTGAGCTCCAATTTTCTGTCCCATCTGTATTAAAGGCATAGAAAAAATCGCCTGTCGAGCCTACATATATGCGTCCATCCGATCCAATTGCAGGAGTGCTATTAACGTCTCCTCCTGTATCAAAACGCCAAAGTTCATTACCACCTTCATCTACTGCGATAAGCTCGTCTGTTTGAGAACCTATATAAATTTCGCCATTCAACCCAAAAACAGGGCCACTATATTTAGCGTTATTACCGATATCTAATTGCATGGCTATATTACCTGCTGGTGTAAAACCGTAAAGATTATCATCATACGACCCTAAATAGATATTCCCATTAGAGTGGATAGCAGGTGCCGAGCGTACAATATCTCCTGTCTCATAACTCCAAAGTACTTGTCCATTATTGTCAATAGCAAAAACATTAGGTACCCCTTCTTTGGTACTCGTACCTATATAAACATTACCATTATCATCTACAGCTGGCGATGAATCTTCAACTTTCCCAGGTAAAGCAAATGTCCATGCTATGGGCGGGTTTTTCGTTTCTGTAGACGGTTCTAATACACTAATTATCTTAGAGAAATTATTCGTATTGGTATTACCATTATTATCAGTAACAGTAAGTGTTACCGAATACTCTCCTATAGTGTTAAATGTAAATGTTGGCGATGGTTCTGAAGCGGTTTCTCCATTACCAAAATTCCAGTTCCAGACTTCTATATCACCATTCAAATCAAAAGAGGCATCTGTAAATATAAGTGTAGTACCTAATTCTATTTCGGCTGTCTCTACAGAAAATGCTGCAACTGGTTTTGTGTCTACTAAATTGTTGTCATCAGAACAGGACCATACAGAGAAAAGACCTGCTATAAAGACATATAGTTTGTAAATAAATTTTGTTTTCATATCAATTTAAATTTTGACTGTTTAAATAATTTTTGACTTGTGTCGGGTAATCGGTTTGTATGATATCTGCTTCTAAATCGATAGCCTTTTTAATTTGCCCACTAGCATCGGTTGTTGGACTTTCATTGGAATTCACATAGGCATTTTTAAATATGAACCAACCTTTTTGCTTAGCTGTACTTACCAATTCATTATTAAATGATGCATTGGTATAGTGCACTATGTTGAGATTCTGAAATGCATTGTAATAAAAACTAAAATCTTCTTGATTTCTGATTATTGGCATTGCATACGCATTTGAGTCTACCTTAAATATGCCACTGATATCTGAATATTCGGATGAATAAAATATGACCTGATTTAACATGCCATATTGTTTTACCAATTGGTATACCTTACTATATGGCACTTTGTTATCAATATCTAAGTCGAGATAAATTTTACCGCGTGCTAGTGATAACACTTCTTTAAGTGATGGGATTTTTTGAGTTGTTAACGTACCATCTTCTTTAAATAAATTAAACTGTTGTAACGCTTCAAATGTCATCTTATCGATTTCGCCAATTCCATTAGTAGTCCTGTTAATGGTGGCATCATGCATTAGTACTAAGGCACCGTCTTGCGTTTGTCTTACATCTAGCTCAACCATTCTCAAACTTTGATTTATTGCATTTGAAATGGACAATAATGAGTTTTCCGGCGCGTCCTCGTGCTGTCCACGATGTGCACATATTAAAATTTTATTACTCAGTTCTGATAATGCTTCTATTAAAGTATTCCTGTTAATAATATTGCTTGTTAGCAATATTGGTAGTTCTTTTGAAAAAGAGCTTTTAGAATCGTCAATAGATACTGTAAGTGTAACAATATAGTCTCCAGGTTCTGTATAAGTATGGGATGGATTTTTTTGAGAAGATGTTTGACCATCTCCAAAATCCCAGCTATAGTTTACTATGGCATTATTAACAGTAACTGTATTATTAAATCTAACTATATCTCCAACCAATAAATCTTGTTCGCTGTCATTAGTATAAAATGAGGCTTTTACTAGTGTGTTATTATTTGGAATCGCATCATCACTTTTAGAGCAGCCTATAAGAAAGCATACCATTATGAATTGCGATAATAAGGCACTTATGCTAAAACGTGTTTTAATCATTTACCAGTTAGGATTTTGTTTAAGCTTCGGGTTCAATTGAATGTCTCCAAAAGGAATTGGGTATAAGTAATCCCTGCTTTCATCAAATGCCTTAACACGATCTGGAAAAGGTACTAAATTCCCACTGGTTCCGTTAGAAAGGGATATAATACCTCCTATTTCTACACTTTGCGGTGCTCCAGTTGATGTGGCACTCAGAAATATCTCTACATCCTCTATACTGTCTCCATTAATATCAAATGCACCTAGGCCAGAAAAATACATGCCTTTAAAATGTGCTTCTAATAATATCCCATTTCGCCATCTCATTAAATCGTCGTATCTAAACCCTTCAAGTACTAATTCTACTCTTCGTTCTCTTCTTATTTCCAGAATAACGCCCTGGTTTGAACCAACTACGTTAGGGTATGTGTTCGCCAAAATCGGATCTGGATTACTGTTTGCATTATTTAGGTTTAATGCAGGCATTCCTACTCTATTTCTTAGCAAAGAAACGGATGCATCTAGGTCTGTCTGAGTAAGTGTTCCCAGTTCTGCTTTAGCTTCGGCAAAGTTTAACAGCACTTCTGCATAACGCAAAATGGGGATATCCTGAAATCCTGCCTGGAAACCGTCCTGACTTTCATCGGCAACATACTTTGCTATCTGATAACCACTAATAGATGCTGAAAAATCCAGCAAAGCTTCTGTACTATTCCCAATCCTTGTATATCCGGGTGTCCTGATGGTTTGTGCCAAGCGTGGATCTCTATTTTTTGATTCTTGAACCAAATCGAAAAATTCATATCCGGCTTGCGAGGTAAATGGGGTACCATCTACCATTAAATAAGTGTCTACAATAGATTTTGTAAGCCCGATATCTTCTTGGGTTGGTGATGTAAAATAATAATTTATGTTATTAATTACGTTTAAATCCAAGCTGTAACGTCTGGCTAACATAACTTCATCTTCTATCGCTGCATCTGATGCAAATAAATCTCTGTAATCTGTTGATGTGTTTCCTGCTGTATAAATAACGTATGGGCTTTCGTCCATCACTCTTTTAGCTGCTTCTGCTGCTAAATTTAACAAACCATCAGCTCCAGGAAGTTTTAAGTTGGTGTGATACTTTCTAAACGTTCCCTCAAATAAGCAGATTCTGGACTTAAGCCCTAAAGCTATCCACCTGTTTACTCTATCTGAAGATTGATCAACATTAAGGTTTTCAATAGCTTTATCAATGTCCTTGAGTATTTTATCAACTACAAAAACTCTTGAATCTCTTGGCTTGAATAACAAATCGGTATCTGTGCTACCAATAACTTGATCGTACCAGGGTACGTCTCCAAACCTTTTTAATTTGTTATAATAAAACAGGGCTCTAAAAAAGTGTGCAACTCCACTATATTCTATACGTGCTGCTTCATCTGGGCATCTTTCAAAATTTTCAAAGAAAATATTAATCTTACGTAAATCGTCCCAGTCCCATCCACCGCTTCCGGCTTCAGAAGGCACAAGACGCATGCCTGTTTGCTCGTTAGGCATCCCATTAAAGAGCACATTATCTGATAGGTTGTCGCTTTCTATAACATCGCCAAAATTGGGCAAATCATTATAAAAGCTATTGGTAAATAATTCTAAATCTTCTGCTGTGTTAAATGAATTCTCAGGAGATAATTCAGATAACGGAAAACGTTCAAGAAAATCGTCATTACAACTTGTAATAACTAAACTCAGTACTAAAATTAATGCTATTTTTTTCATGATATTCTATAAATTGATATCGATACCAAATACGTATGTTTTTGTAAACGGATACGCATTACCATTGCCTAGTTGTTCTGGGTCTATGGTTCGGTCTGGGTTATTTTTATATATGGGTGAAAATGTGAACAGGTTCATACCTGTGCCATACAGCCTAACTTTGTCTAATCTTAATTTGTTTACTAACACTTGGGGAATTGTATAGCCAACAGTTAAGTTTTTAACTCTAAGATAGGCTGCATTTTGCAGGTATTTATTGGAATTTACGCCAAGCTGTGCACCTTCATAAGGCCCGCCTCTTTCGGCATATACAGCTAACCTAGGGAAATAGGCATTCGGGTTTTCTGGTGTCCAGGAGTTGTCAACTATACTCTTAGGATAAAAATTCTGGTATTGTCTTGCAAAAGGGCCCCAGAAAAATCCATTATCTGTTCCAGGATTCCAATCTCGTTTCATAATACCCTGGGCAAAAACACTTACATCAAACCCTTTATATTCTGCACCAAGCGTAATACCATAATTATATCTTGGGTTTGTGTTTCCTATTCTTTGTAAGTCACCTGGGTCTTCTACTGTTAAGTCGCCAGGGCTTATAACACCATCTCCATTTAAATCTGTAAATTTTATATCTCCGGCTACCGGATGATTAATCAAATAATTATTCACAATTCTTTCATTAACTAAAGTCTGATCGGCATGGCTCAAATATTCGTCATCGGATTGAAAAAAGCCTTCTACAGTATACCCCCATATTTCTCCAACTTCCTTACCAACATAGAACTGTTCTATATCACCATTTGGATTATCAAATATTGTAATATGAGTACGGCTGTCACCCAATACAAATGATGCATGGTACTTAAAATCTGAATTCCCTAATTTGAATTGATCCCGCCATGCAAGGGTTAATTCAAATCCTTTAGTTCGTAAATCTGCTGCATTCTCATCCGGTTCTGTTGCTCCGAACACCGACGGTAACTGTGTACCTTGCGTTAACATGTCTACAACATCTCTTTGAAACCAATCGAAAGTGACATTGAATCGGTTATTAAAAGCTCCTAAGTCTACCCCTAGGTTTAATGTTTTTGTACGCTCCCAGGTATAGTTTGATGATATGGGTTGAGGTGTTGTTAAATAATCGATTTGAGCGTCTTCTACGATATAATTACTTTGATCTATTGAAAATGTAGAAATATAATCATAAGCTCCTACATTTTGATTCCCCAGTTCGCCATAAGATCCTCTAAGTTTAAAGGTGTTGATTGGGAGATTGAGTTGCTTCCAAAAATCTTCTTTACTCAATATCCAACCTGCCGATGCCGATGGAAACATTCCTAACCTGTCTTCTTTGGGAAACCTTGAAGACAAATCGAAACGTCCGTTCATTTCAAACAAATACTTTTCAAACAAATCAAAAGACAACCTGTAAAAGCCCGCTCTAATAGCCCATTCTTCTTCGGTAGATGTTAGAAATATATTATCTCCGTTTGCTAGTCCAAATGAGTTTAAATTCTCGGATATATTCCCATTTCTGTTAGCTATATTCCTTTTAAAAGAATTCCATTCTTGATTAAAACCAATTAAAGTTGTAATATCTAAAAAGTCTATAGGTTTAATGTTATATGCAGCATAAGCATTTACAGCTTGATATAACGTTTTTCTTTCCAGTTCTTTATACGTTTGTGTATTTGTTTTATATAGTGCTACGCCCTCTCCATTTGGTTGGTTGGTAAACGGAGTCGATATGATACGAACCCACTCGCTCTGGTTACGCCATCTAAAACTATAATCTGCATTAACTTTTAAGCCTTTTAATATGTTTAACTGAACGGTAGAGGTATTAAATATCTCAAAGTCTTTTTCGACGCCTTTACTTTTACCATACAATAAATCTGCAAAGGTACCATCTGCTATATCTCTATTATTGGTATATGCACCACGAATTATAATTGAGCCATCCGGGTTTGTTGGCATGTATAATGGCGCAGCATGAAAAGTGTATTTCCTCCAGTCTTCGTTATTATCTGTACCATCTATAAACCTTGTATTTGTTGCCGGGTGTGTATATTTTTTGCTAAAAACATTAATACTATTACCTATTTCTACCCAATCTGCTGGTTTTATATTTACTCTGTTTCTTAAGGTGTAAACATCTAAATTATCCGGATTGATTTTGTATATACCCTTTCTTGTTAGATACCTGCCCGATAGATAGAATTTCATTTTCTCTGTGCCTCCAGAAAGGTTTAGGTTATGTTCTGATTGGGGTTGCTGGTTTTCAAAAATGGTATCCCACCAATCGGTATTTCCATAATGTACATACCGTTCGACTCCATTAACTGTTTTTATTAAAACACTTGGTAGGCTTGGATCTTGTTGTCTGGCCTCTAAATAGGCATAGTCTTCATTGGTATACCCCAGATAGGTACTCGTATTTTCCAGTAAGCTCAATTGGTCGCTTAGTCGTGCCCATTCTAAACCATCTGTAATAAAATTATCTGTTCTAATGGTAGGGGTACTCCATCCATAATTACTGGTATAATTAATCTTTACATCTCCCTCTCGGGCTTTTTTAGTTGTAATTAGGATAACACCGAATGAAGCTCTTGCTCCATATATTGAAGCGGAAGCTGCATCTTTTAAAACGGATATGGATGCTATATCTCTGGGATTTATTCTATTAAGGTTTCCTTGTACACCGTCTATGAGTATTAATGGGTTACCGCCATTAATGGATCCGATACCTCTAATATCAATATCTGCTTCGTTATTTATATCGCCATCACTAAGTGTAACATTTAAATTAGGAGAAATACCCTGTAATAGTTGCCCGGTATTGGATGCTATATTATTCTGAAAATCGTTTGGTTGAATAGTTGCTACTGCTCCTGTAACGTTTATTTTTTTTTGTGTGCCATAACCTATAACAACAATTTCATTAAGAGTAGCTCTATTCTCTTTTAGCTTAACTGCTACCGTAGTTTGTCCGTTAAGTGCTAATTCAAGTGTTGTAAACCCAACATAAGATATTACCAATACAGCGTCTGGGTTAGTTACTTGTATAGAAAACCGACCATCAAAATCTGCTTGTACACCATTAATGGTTCCTTTTACGCTAATATTTGCTCCGGGCAGCGGCTGCCCGTTTTGATCGGCAACTATACCCGAAATTTGTGTTTGTTGCTTCTTGTTATGTTCTCGATTAACTACAATGTTTTTTTGTTCTATTACTATAGTATTATCTTTTGATATTTCGTATTTAACATTGATGCCTGACAGGCTTTGCTCTAACAATTCTGATAAGGTTATAATACCTTTTTTTAATGCTACTTTAGGCGCATTGACAAATAAGCTTTCGGGATATAAAAACCGATACTTTGTTTGTTTCTTGATTATATTAAAAACCTCATATACAGAGACTTTTTTATCTTTATCGATTGAAACATTTTCCTGTGAAAAACTGTTTACCGAAGTAAAACTAAAAACGGTTGTGCATAGTAAGAAGATAAATATTCTCATAATATAAATCTGGAGCCGTTTCGGAATGAGAGAACGGACATTAATACATTTAATTTCCATAAATTTGTATGGTGTTGATTATATATAATTAATACTCAATTGAAGGAGCGAAGTTTACGACACCGCTAAATGTTTGACTTCGCTCTATTTTTTATTTTAAAATTATTATCCTGTCTTTTATTTCATAGCTTTTAATGATTTTGAATTTTTTAATTGTTTCCAGTATGTCGTCCATTTTTTGTGTTTTATCAAGAACACCAAAGAACTTAACATCTTCTAACGATTTGTCATTAAAGATAACTTCCACATCATACCATTTACATAGTATAGCCATTATCTCTTTTAATGATTTTCTTTCAAAGCTAAAAAAACCATCTTTCCATGATACTTCATTGTAAACATCTACTTCTTTTATCTGAAAATCTATAGTCTTAAGATTAAAACTTGATTGCTGATTGGGCTTTAAATTTTGTTTTTTGTTTTTGTAGTTCACTGCTACTTTTCCTTCTACTAATGTTGTATAAACACTAGTATCGTCTTTATAAGCTTTAATATTAAATTCGGTACCAATAACGTCAACTTCATGAGCGTTATGCAATACTTTAAATCTTGAACCTCCGTTGTCTGAACTTGGAGATACATCAAAATAAGCTTCGCCATAAACTAGATCTACCTGCCTGCCTTGTCCTCCTGTAAATGCTACCGGGTATTTTAACTGTGATTCTGAATTTAACCAAACCTGAGTACCATCAGACAATTTTATATTGAATTGACCACCTCTAGGTACTGTTAAATAATGGTATGCTCGTTTTTTTGGTGTTTTTTCTTCTGTATTATATATCAATTTCTCTCCATTACTACTGGCATTTGGTATTTGAAATGATTCTCCTTTATTTAAAGTCACCTGAATGCCATCTTCTAAAGTCAGTATTGCTTTATATGTTCCGGGTTCAATACTGCTGGTCTTTGTTATTACTGGAGTGCCACTTACATCACTATTAAAGAGGCTATCTCTAAAAAAATAAGTTGTTGTTATAATCCCAATAAGAACGGCTGCAACTGCATAACTTATCTTTTTACGTATGCTTTTAAGCTTAATCACTTGCTTTTCCTTAGCCATTTCTTTATTTAGCATGGCCTGGGTTTTACCTGTATTAAATTTTCTCATCCTATAATCCATGGCATAATTTAGCCTAAGGTAATCATGGAATAACACTTTGTTATTGTCATCCTCAATCCATTTTGTTAATTCTTCTACCTCTAAAGTAGTTGCTTGGTTTGTAAGGTATTTCGTGATAATATGTTCTATTTTTTTCGTCGCCATTCGCTTCATTATATTTATATATTACCATAACGTTATAATTTTATACAACCCTAATATAGAGGTGCTTTTTTTTATATTTTAGCACCAAGCCATACATAATACTATTCATGCTAACCCCATCTCTTAATAAAGTGCTCCATAAATTTGCTAACGATATCGTTTTAATACAGGCCTTGAAAAAAGGAGATTCTGACGCTTATACCTTTTTGGTGAACAGTTTCCACCAAAAACTTTGTATTTATGCTTATAACCTGACTAATAATTATGACTTAACCGAAGATATAGTTCAAAATGTTTTTATAAGCTTTTGGAAGAATAAACATAGATTAAAAGATGATTTTGTTATTAAAAGCTATTTATACAGATCTGTTTATAACGAATTTATAAACCAGTACCGAAAACAAAAACCAATATCCCCACTTGAACAGGAACATATTGAAGGTTTAAACGCCATCGTTGAAAATGAAGATGGGGAATCTTTAGAAATACTTATTAAGCTGGTTAAACAAGAAATTGAAAACCTGCCACCTAAATGCAAACAAACATTTATTTTAAGCAAGCAGGAAGGGCTTAGCAATATTGAAATTGCGGAGTACATGAACATTTCATTAAAATCTGTCGAGGCACATATAACGCAGGCTTTTAAATTAATACGAAAAAAAGTCGGGGAGAAAGCCCATTGTATTTTGTTTTTGTTGTTTGGTACTCCTAAAAACGTTTTAACGTTTTAACTAAAATTCGATTCTCGGTACAAATTTTACTCATTTCAGTCGTGAAATCCACTCGAATGGACAAATTCTTTTCATAATATGCTTAAATCAAAATAAAATATCATAATACAATTAGACCCGACAGGTTTTTTAAACCTGTCGGGTCTCTCAAAATACAAACATATTTTATGCCAAATAGTTTTGATTCAGCTATATCTAATAGGTTACATTTAGCCAAAAAGTTGTTTCGTCATTCTGAGGAGTCTCGCCCGGGGGCGGAACGACGTGAGAATCTGTTTATTCTTAACTTCGGTTCATACTTTGAACTCAAATTAAACAGATTGCCACAGTCTTAACCCGATCTCGATCCGATAGCTTATCGGGATCGGGACTCCTTCGCAATGACAAAACAACTTTTTAGACCTTCATTTTTAGCTTTAAAATAAGAAATAACAGTTTTCGATACGTCTCCTAAAGTCGACACTCGAACTAAAAATACTACTTAACAACCAGTTTTAAAGACTCTGTAAACTCCTGAGATTTTACTTGAAGCATATAAATACCTGCTGGCAATTTACCTAGGCTGTTGATAGTATGCTTATGATGTCCTTTATTAAATAATTGTTCTTTTTCTTCGTAAACCAATTGCCCTTTTAAATTAAATAATCTAAAACTGACAGCACTGTTTGCTTCCAGTCCAAAATCCAGATAAAGGGTTTCTTCCAATGGATTAGGGTATAGCTTTAAATCTTTAAAAATAGTATCATCTGTTAAGCCTTCTTCTATTGCTTCAGGCTGCACAGCAACTTTCGTACCTGCACTTTTATTTTGAATATTACTAAGGTGATGTCTTAATGCCGAACGAAGTGTCGTAAATTGAGCATCACCATGCATTTTCCATACTTTAGAAGTATTTCGTATAAAAATAGCAAGGTCGTAATCCAGACTTGTTTCACCGGTAAGCTCACCTATGTGGCTACTCAATGTGCCTAAATTAGAGTCCATACCAAAGAAAACCGGGGCGAACTTATAATTGCTGGTTCCTTCATCTACGCCTATACCTGTAAAATGATGTCCTAAAATAAAAGTAAATGTACCGTCTACACCCAAATCGTCGTATATTATGTAATCTAAATTGACACTTTTTCCAATTCCGGATATACTGGTAGGGCGCCGAACATACCATCTTAAATTCCCTTCATCATTTATAACTCCAATTTCATAAACCAAATAACCACTCAATGTAAATGAGTAAACAATAGCTGTATTTCCACTTGGCACTGGTGGAAAATCCTCTGGTGAAAAGTCTGCTGTTATTAAAAAACAATCTGCACCTGCTGTTTGTAGTTTTCCTCTGGCTGTTGTAAAAGGTACTGTTCGTCCTCCATCAACACTTATAATCCAGTCATTGGGATCGGTAATCCCTAATGCATTGGTTAAGTTGCTCTGGGCACAAACTGTAGCTAAAAAAGCTGTAAATACAAATGCTGTTAGCGTCAGGTTTCTTTTTATGTTTTGTTGTATCTTTTTCATGTTCTAATCGTTTAATTGGTTCCATATATCCGGACGGTCGGTTGTAATTACGGCATGTTTAAAAAATGGCTGTTGTAGTAACCATAAATGATCTCCCCTCCTGTCAGTTCCTGGGTCTTTAATATTCCAGCTGCTCCACCTGTTTACGGTTCCTTTACCACCTACAGGCTCTTCTGAGAAAATACCTGCTCTACGACCCGTCATGTCATAAATATATTCCATTACGTTACCGCTTGTTACAGTAGAACCATTAGAATCGGTAAAACTAAATTCTCCGGTTAGCATCACTGAGGTTTGGTTATCATAATCGTTAAAGAAATTGGTTTCATAGTACAGTACCGATTCGTTATGAGCAAACCAGTCGTCTAAAAACTTTTGGATTTTTTTGGGATCATACGCTTCACTACCCGCTACTTTCCATTGGTCATTCTTTGCTATTAAAGGTGCCCAAAGGACTTTATTAAACTTATCTTCACTAACAGGATTTGTACCAGTTGTTAAAGCTGCTTTTATATCTTCATAATTTGCATAGGTTTTTATGGCCAAATGCTTAAGATCGTCCGAATCTGTATTATTAATTGCAAACTTAAGGTTGTTATACAAGGACATATTTTTGCGTTCCTGAGTTTGCCAGTCGCAGAGCTGTGTACAGGAAGTGTCTTGCCCATGCGATTCTAAATTTTTCATATCGACACAAACAATTAAATTATTGGCTACAGCATAATCGACCAACTCATCAAAAAACATAATTTTTTCATTGCCAACCTCTTCACTCCTAGGCTTTTTAAGAGATAGTGTTTTTAAATGTGCTCGGGTACTATTAAAAATATAACCTGAAGAAGCATTTGTGTACCTAGTAAGTACAAAATCATGAAAACATGCTAAATCGGCTGGTACTCCAAAGGTACTTGCATTAGTTGGATCTGTATAGTTTGTTACCCCTATTGGCATAATATCGCTTTCTACCATTAGATACTTAGTCCCGGCTGCTGTTATGGCCCCAATTGTATTCTCCTGATTTGTATCCGGTTTTCCCCAAACACCCCGATGTGCCTGAACCTTAACGTCGATTGCACTTAAACTAGGGATAGATCTTACCGCATCAAGCTTAGCACAAACACCTGTCCTAGTTATATGACAACCATGATCAATTCTATACTCTTGTTGCTTGATAAAATCTTTTGGATACAACGTTCCTACTCCTGGAACAACCACTTTTTTAATATCAGAAAGTTTTACCTCACTTGGTAGCTTTAATTCAATTCTTACTTGAAAATGTCTATTCACAAAAAAACCAGTGCCATTAACATGATCATTAGCAAACTTGCTCATTTTTGAAAAATAGGTATAACCGGAAGTGCTTCTTTTGTCTCTTTTACAATAATAATCATACCATCCCTTATAAATGTATTCCTTCTCTTCTCCCACTGACTGTAATTCAGTTTCGGAACTCCCCTCGGCAGTGGCTCTATATAACAACAAGTCATTAAATGGCGTATTGCTACCAGTACATGGGTTGTCAATATATCCTCGTGAGGCAACAGCAAAAATTACTTCAGGATACATACTTAATTCGACCTTACCATTCCAGGACGCATTGGAACTCACAACCAGAATACCATGATTCCTGTTAGTAAGCGGTTCATAAGGACTTTCATAAAAGGCGCCATCTATATTTCTGGTATTAAGGCTTTTAAGTACTGTGTATGTAGGAGAGCTTTGTGCTAAACTGGCATTAAAGCATAGAACCCCAAGAAACAGGGTTAGTACATGTTTAATTATATAATTTTTCATAATATTTTTATTTTAGTTTTGCTTCTAATGCCGCTAAACGAGCCATAAGCATATCAATTTGCTTTTTCTGGTTAATGGTATGAAGGGTTAATTCTTCGATCGTTTTTACCATACGCTTAGTCATGTCTGAAACTTCAAAACCACTTTTTTCTACTACTTCTGCCGATGGCATAGTGTGTAAATGCCCCGTTTTTTTAATGTTATTTTCAACCTCTTCCAGACTGGGTAAGTTATAATCCTTATCAAAAACATAATCTGGCCAGTCTTCTAAATCTGCCAAGGCCAAGTCGCTGGTTACAATACCTTCTTCTACCCATAATAAAAAGTCTTTGTATTTATCATCGGTATGGTCATCAAAACCTTCATGTACCCCGTCATTTTCAGAGATGTAAACACGACCGTCAAAGTGCGCTATGGTACCGGGTATTGCTTCATCTGTACCTACTGTAAGAGCTTTGGGTATTTTTACGACCCCACCATTTTCAAGTATAAGATGTGATACAAATGCCGCATTTTGTGTACCTGGCGGATCTATTATTCTTCCTATACCTAGTCCATCAAGAATATCGGTATTATAAATTGACCATACTTCATCGCCATTTAATCTCAAAGAAGAAACTCCAATTGAAGTATTGGCATTAACAGTAAAAGATGAATATGTAGTCCCCTCTTCATCAATAAATTGAGCTTTTGCAGATAATGTGAAGCCTATTAACAATAAAACTAAAACGTAATGTGTTGTTTTTGTAATGTTTTGTTTTGTTTTCATGATTTTTAATATTTATTCGGGTTATTATTCTATTTAGTTATTTAAATATGTACATATACCCATAAAACGTTATGGCTTTTTTAAACCCTAACCTTTTTAATTTAACAAGTGTTTACTTAAGCTTTATTTCTAATGCCTCTAAGCGAGCCATAAGCATCTCAATTTGTTTCTCCTGATTGATTATTTGCTTCTCCTGATTAATGGTATAAAGGGTTAATTCTTCAATGGTTTTTACCATACGCTTGGTCATGTCTGATACTTCAAAACCATTTTTTTCCACAACTTCTGCCGATGGCATAGTGTGTAAATGGCCTGTTTTTTTTATGTTATTTTCTACTTCTTCCAGACTGGGTAAGTTGTAACCTTCTCCAAAAACATAATCTGGCCAGTCTTCTAAATCAGCAATAGCAAAATCGTTGCTTACTATACCTTCTTCTACCCAAAGTAGGTAATCTAGGTATCTATTATCGGTATGGTCATCAAAACCTTCATGGGTCCCGTCATTTTCAGAGATGTATACACGGCCGTCAAAGTGTGCTATGGTACCGGGTATTGCTTCATTTGTACCTACCGTAAGGCCTTCGGATATTTGTACGATCCCGTCATTGTCAATGAGTAATCTAACTTCACTCGCACCACGAACGTTAGTACCATAGTCTCCAATAAAAAATTCTCCGGAATTTTCGTCAGAGCCGTTTACTCCAATAAAGTAATTTTTTAATACCTGGCTATAATCAGTATTCATGCGTGTTAGCATTAATCCTGCTGAGCCATTATTGCGGTCTACTCGAATCACTCCATCCGAGCCACGAATATGTAATCCTCTTTCTGGGTGTAAATCGGTAAGGCCGATGCCAACTCTGCCACCATAAGATTTATGCATTCTAACAACATCCTGAAAACCAATATCAGTCTGGAGTCTAAAAACGAATGAAGAAGGGTCTCCTATTAGCTCCCAATATCCATGACCAGAAGCGGTATTATTATTTTGCATCCGTAACAAAGAATAATCATTGTCTCTATCATTGTCAATAGTAAAAATTTCTGAATTAGTAGCATTGGCATCAATAACCTGTGCTTTTACTGTTAATGTAAAACCTATTAGTAATAAAATTAGGGCGTAATTTTTTGACCTTGTTATTTTTTGTTTTGTTTCCATAATTTTTTAATGTTTATTCGGGTTAAACTTTACTTAATTGTTTAAATATGTACATATACCCGTAAAACGTTCTGTTTTTTTTAAACCCTAACCTTTTTAATGTTACCAAAATGCTAACATTTTTTATAGCTTAATATAAACCTGAAAACTAAAACGATATAACGTTTTAGTTTTCAGGTTTTCACACAAAATGAGTTTGTAATACTTTTTATGATATGAAGTGAATGACTTTGTAGATCTACTTTAAGCCTATGCTTCTGATTTTTCTTTAGGAAAACCCTAGCTCTTTTGCTATCTTCATTTACTTAGAAAAAGGGTTCAACTCTTACAAATTCAAGCCAGCTTGATTTGACGTGCAGGTTTTTTCTTTTATTCGTGAACCGTATAGATTCGGTGTGCACTAATTATATGTGTTTTGTACATACCGAATTGCACCCGATTTAGATGATATTATATGCTATTATCTGATGTGGTATAAAATTCAAAACCCTGTAAATCATAAATTTACAAGGTTTTTAATGAGTTTTGATACCCAATAAGTGGAGTCGGAGAGTATTGCACCTTCTGTATTTTAATAACTATTTTTATAATTCAATTCAAGTTTAATCCCTTTATTTATGGGCTTTTTTTATATTTGTTATGTTATTGAGATATATTAAACTATAATAAAATTATCCACGATATTATCCACTAAACTATCAACTGGTTATTATGGAGCATACTTTCTTTTTAAAAGAACCTAAGAGTGATAAAGATACATTGATTATGTTTTCATGTTATTTTAAACATGAGAGTAAACAATTTAAATATTCAACTGGAGAGAAAATAAAACCTTTACATTGGAATTTTGAAGAAAACAGACCTAAGCTAAAAGGTGCCATGAAAGATAAAAATTCCATGACTATCAAAAACCAATTGGGTAGGTATTCAGATGCATTTGAAAATATCGAAGCTGAATGTAAAAAAATGAATGAAGAGTTTACTTCATCAATTTTAAAAGATTCATTTAATAAGGTATTTAAAAAAAGTGCTGCAGGAAAAAATTTATTCTTTGATGCTTATAAAGAATTTATGACTGAAAAGCAAAAACGAAAAGAATGGAAGTCAGCAACGGTTAAAAGATATACTAATATAGAAAATCATTTAAAGGAGTTTGAGGTAAATAAAAAATATAAGTTGACTTTTAGTAAGATTAACGACAAGTTCTTAACTGAATTCACGGATTATTGCTATACAACATTAGACCATAATACAAATACGTATGCTAGAAACTTGGGGCTTTTTAAAACTTTCATGTATTGGACATTAAAAAAACGCTATACTTACAATGAATCTTTTAAGGACTTTGAGAAACCTGAAAGGGTGGTTACAGAAGAAATTGCTTTAACCTTGAACCAGGTTCAAACTATCTTTGAACATAAGACAAAAAGTAAAAGTTTGGAACGAATTAAAGACGTGTTTGTTTTTCAATGTTTAACGGGGTTGCGCTATGGTGAGCTTGCATTAATCAATGAACACAACGTTAAAAATAATGTTCTTTTCTTGAAAGAGGATAAGGATGTTACTAAAGATATTAGAGAGATTCCGCTTTTTGAAATTTCTAATTACATTCTAAAAAAATATGATTATAAACTTCCGTTAATCACTAATCAAAAGCAAAATGAGTTTATAAAAGACATATTTGAAGACGCTGGATTTAACGAGATCGTGGAATATACAAGGACTCAGAATAAAGAGAAAACCACGAAAGAAAAAGCATTTAAAGACCGTGTTTCAACTCATACAGCGCGTAGAACATTCATAACCATAATGAAGAAAAAAGGCATTGCAGATAAAACCATTATGAGCATGACAGGCCATAAGGACCTAAAAACATTCAACACTTATTATAAGGTTGATAATATTGCACGTAAAGATGCCATATCAGAAGCATTTGGTTCAATGGAATTACCAAAACTTAAAAAAGCTTGAAATAAATTATAAACTATGAACCATATTAATGTTAGTCATTTTATTTTCCCCTTAGCAATTGTGAATTTTGATTCTAAAAAAGGTGAGGGAAGTTATAAACGTTTTTTGGGAACAGGATTTTTAATAGGTAACGAGGGCTTTTTTTTAAGCGCAAAACATGTATTAAATGAAAATATTTTCAACGAATTAAATGAAAATGAATATGTCGTAGGGCTTTTTCATTCTCATAATCCAAATGCTTTTAAAGTATTAGAAGTTGAAGATTATTCTAACTCAAAAACAGATTTGATGATTGGGAAAATGCCTGATATTCCTCAAATTGAAGATAATATATTTAAAATTAATAAATATAGTAAAGCACATGGATGGGTTGATGTTCATTCTTATGGATTTCCTAATTCATTGGTTGATGTTATTCCAGAAAAGGGGCAATTCCTAAAAGGTTATATTTCAAGAATTACTGATGAAAATGAAAATATTGGCACTTTTGAAGAAGCTCCATCATCATATTTGTTAAGTTCTCCAATTCCAAGTGGAATGAGTGGAAGTCCACTTTTTGTTAGGAATAATGGTTTTGTTTTAGCGGGTATTTGCTTAGGTACAGTAGAAAGCACTACAACTTTATGGGAAAATAATTTTATCGAAGATGATGGAACTAAGATAAAAGAACAAAAAGATAGGGTTTTAGAAAATGGGATTGCTCTAATAATTGCTAATTATCTAGAATGGGAAATTAGTATTGCAAATGATAGATTGCTTAAAGATTTATTTTAGTTTATAAACTTAATGATTGCAGAAACAATGCAGCCCTATAAAAGAGTTGTCTATTAAGGAAAAAAAGGAATCAAAAAAAAAGCTTAGAGATCGGTTAATTAAACTCATTGATAAAGATGAATCAAAAAGATCTTATTGGTAAATTAAATAGACTTGAAGATGAAGCACGCCGTATGTTAGATACTATTGTTGTGCTGAAAGAAGAGCTATCTGGTGGTTCGGATAGCTCTAATTTAAAATCGCCTGTGTTCTTACAAAAACATAAAGAAGAACTTATTAAATCAAGTAAGAATAGAAGAGGTATTCCAGATAAATAATGAGGATAATTTATCAACTCATAATTTAATATTGGAATATTTATCCAATTGTTTACCTCCAGCAAAGCTTCTAAAAGCCTGAATCCCTGTAAATGATTCGTTAAATAGCACCTCAACAAAGAATGTATCTACCGAATAACACGCTAAATATTCGTCTTCTGTTATAAGCTTATCTATAAAAACACCTATTTTTCTGAGAGTATGAAGAGGGCCTCGCCAAAATCTAGTTTATTGAATTCATATACTGTCAGGTTGAATTATTTACTGTTTTTGTTCATTTTTAACAAAATTTCATTTCTTATTTGCCGAATTATTATTGAAAACTCTTCTTTAGAATACGAATATTTAAATTCTATGAGAGTTTCAAGTTGATTATCTAAATGCTGTAGTTCTGGATTCATAAACTATAAATTTATAACGTTAAAATATTTTATTTTTTCAACCAAGGGCTTAAAACTTCCTTTTCTAATTCATTAAGTATTATTAATTTTTCTTCATCAGTATAACTGTCCCTGTTTTCCATGTATGTTTTGATTTTATCTATGTAATTTTGGTTCTTAATACCCATTATTTAAAAATTTTATTATTGTTTATATTTCTATTGAAGTAAACCCTCTAAATGTATCGTCTATATCTTTCCTTAGGGATGCTTTTATTATTTGCTTTTCTTCATGAGTATAAAAGACTTTGTATTCTTTGTAAATTAATGTCTGTTTTAATAAGTGAGGTTTTGTCTTCATGATTATTTGATTTAGTAAATCTATAATTTTTTTACAGTAAATGTAATCATTACTATAATACAATACAAATTAAACTGTAATTATTTTTAATATTATTTAGTGTTACTATAATTTCACTATATTTGTGATAGTGTAAATAAAAGAATTATGAGTATTTTAAAATTAAAAGAGTTATTAAAGGAAAAAGGCATATCTGGTAAAGATTTATCTGAAAAAGTTGGTGTTACTCCAGCAAGTATCTCAAATATTGTTCAAGGAAATAGTTTTCCTAAACCTGAATTATTAAAACAAATAGCTAAAGCTTTAGAGGTTGATATCAGAGAACTGTTTATTCCGACTATACCAACGAATACTGAAACAATCTATGTAAATCGAAACGGTAGTTTTGTGCCAATTGGAGAAATAAAAAAGTGATATGAGTGTTTTTAAAAAAGATGATAAGCTCACTATAGATCTATTACAAGCAGAATTACTATCTACGATATTTAACCTTAAAACAGGAGATATATCATTTGAAAAAGCAGAATCAATTGCAAAACTTGCTGACGATCTAAATGCGAGTAACATAGAATTTATTGATAAAATTTCAACTCTAGACCCTAAATATCAATACCCAAACATCAATTATTTTCTAACGGATAATATAGATACTATTAAAGTTAAAATTAATCAGAATATAGAACACGTTAAAAAAATACGTGAGCTTATAAAAAAATGAGGTAGCAGAACGCATCGAACTACCTCAGGTATATGACATAATGTATTTAAATGGCTGCTGATGCAAATATAGCAATCATTTGTTCTTTGGATATTTTTTAGTAATGTTACCTTTTTTAACATAGAAATATTCAGGAGTCTCCCAAGTTTTAGGCTCATTTTCCCTTTCATTTTTATAACCTTCAAACTCCTTATCAAACTTTTCATTAAGCTTTCTTAATTCATTAACAGTTTCATTACTTTTTTTAGAAGCTTCTTCTTTAGCCTGTTCTGATTTTATAGTAACATGATTTACACGTCTTATCACTTGCATAGTTTGCTCTCCTACATTTGGATGTCCATATTTTTGAGATAGATAATGCTCCAAACTCATACCTCCCTGAGTATCGTTAATCATGGCATCTAAAATATGACTGTATTTTCGTTGTTGTTGTTTGTTGACAACATAGACCTTCTCACTATCTTCAAACTCTGCAACACGCTCTCCTGTTTTTGAGTTGTACAACCCAAATCCGCTCTCCTCATGTCGTGGACCATGTAAATCTAATGCCCCTTCTTTTAGTCCACGTCTGAAATTCTGACCACTTCCAATCGCTTGAAAAGCTTTGGTTTTAGCAATAGCAAATGCTCCAAACATAGTGGCAATGGCCGCCACTGCAATAGGTATTGCAAATGGCCCACCTATCTTTGTTGCAACTCTGAATATATTGGTTGCAGACGTAACTAAATTCCCTAACTGTATACCAGTTTGAATTAGAAACTCAGTCTTAGCAAATGCTGCTCTTTTCTTTTGAGCCTTTTTAAGTTCTTCCTCTTCTTTTGCTTTTTGGGCTTTGAGTGATTCTAAATCTTTTTGTCTATTATCGTAGTTATTGGCATAACCATCTTCGTAAAGTTGCTTTTCTCGCTCTACTTCTTCTTCGATTTTGTCAATGCTCTCTTGTGTGGCTTCAACTTTTTTCTTTCTCTCTTCAACTTCTAATGTTGCAATTTCCTTAAGAGAACTATAAACCGAATCAATAGCACCACCTAAAGCTTCTGCAAACTCATTCAATAATGCTCCACTTAAACCAAATAATTTACCAATACCTTTAGCAAAACCTTCTGTAGATGAAAACAGACCGCTTATTTTTGAGCCAAGATCACTATCCTCGGTTTTATTACTTACTCCTTCAATTTCGGTTTGCACTTCTTTTAAAGCTTCAACCGTTTTCAAAATCTCCTTCGCTGTCTTATCTCCTAATCCTTCTCGTAATTTTTCACCCAAGACTATTGCTTCTTCTTTCGATTTAGCGTTTTTAATAGCTTCTAAAGTGTTTTTTACTAATAATTGTTGCTCAGCATCAAGATCTTTCTCAAGACGCTGTAGTTTAGCTTCTAATCCCGCTTCTTGGATTTTTAACAACTGCAACTGTTTAAGCTTTTCGTTATCGATTAAATCTTTGGCATTGGCTTGATATATTTTTAAAATGGATTCTGCTATTTCTTGATCTTTATCAATTTTTTCTAAGTCAGTATCCTTATCAAATTCCTTTAATTCGTCTTTTTCAGCTCCAACTGTTGTGTTGATACTAATTTGTAAGTCGTATTTTTCAAATTCATCGTCAGTTTGTGCAATCTGTTTTTGAAGTTCTTCACGGATATTTTTCCATTTCTCCTGAATATTTTGACGTTCTATGACAGCGGATGCATCATACACACTTGCAACTGCGCCTAGCGCTTTGAATTTTACTTTTTCACGTTCAGCATCATATTTCGCATCAATTTCGTTGAGTTGCTTTCTTAATTCCTCGTAAGCTATCCCGTTTTCTTTATTGTAAAGCTTGTTAAACTCAGCTTGAATTTTGATTTTTTCAGATTCACTAGCTTTCAATGCAGTAATACGCTCTTCAAAAGCCTTTTTTTCTTCCTCAAGTCTTTGAGTTACTAAAGTTTTATCTTTTTCCCTGTCATTGTCGATGAGGTTAGTCTGTATCTGCTCTTGCATTTTAACTAATTCCCGCAGCAATGAGGAAACTTTCTTTGAAGTTTTATCTGAAGAATCTCCCAGGATATTATATTGTTTACCTAAATCTGCAAATTTTGATTCTAGATCACTTGCAGAACCCAACGTGGTATTAATTACACCGTTTTGTTCTCTAAGGTTTGATAGACCACTTTGAATGAATTGCGAATATTTCGAAATAGCATTTTTGAATTCCCTTTCATCTGGCAAACCAATAATTGATAATATTTCTTCCTGAGATATTTCATTTTGATTGATCGTTTCAATACCGAATAATTCCCAGAATGAATTTGAAGCATTGTCAGAGTATTTCGTAACCTCATCGAAAAACCCTAAACCCTCTCCCTGCTCAAGTCTCAAAATATCCTGTCTTAAACTTTTAGTTTTCTCCAGAGCAATTTGATAAGTAGCTTCAGCTTGTGCTTTTAAGCTTAAATATTGAATGTACTTATCTCCGTTATTTATTAGCCTATTTTCTAATTCTTCATAACTTTTAGCAGATCCTAAAGTATCTCCAAAGGCGTCATTAAAATCTTTGACAGCCTTTTCTTTTTGATTGAAAGACAAACCTCCATCTTTAACTTTTTTATTTAATAGAGTTAATTGAGCGATTTGGTCACCATAAATTTCATTAGCTTTTTCATTAACCTCCTTCATGCGTTCACTCTCATCGCTAGTAATACCAATGAATTTTGCAACATCTTTCCAATACACCACTAGAGCAGCTACAAGTCCAACAATAAGACCAATGCCTAATAATTTAAGCGCAGCACCTAAGCGTAAAGTTGATTTTGCACTTGCATCTGTGGCTTTAGCATATAGACCCTGCACAACAGCTAATGCTTTATTAGAGGCAGTTCCTTTTTTAGCGACTTCAGCTTGTATTGCCTGTAAACCGTTTAATAATGCCAATGCACCGTTAAGCTTCACTAATGTTTTTTGTAAATCTTCGCTTCCAGCACCAAATAAAGCCTGCGCCCCCTCTGCTACAGCAAACACCCCTATAACACCGTTAACTGCACTAATTAGATTATCTAAACCTTGAGTAGATGAAGATGCCTTTTTTAGCTGAGCATTTGTATCTTCTAAGGCAGTAGTGTATTCGATAGCTTTTTCTTTTAATTCATTCCATCTAGCACTTCCTCGCTCTCCTTCTAATTCTAATTTTACAAGCTCGTCTTTTACTTTTCTCAAATCAGTAGCTAAAGACACGTTTTCTGTACGCACTTCTTTTAATTGGAGTTTGTAATCTTCAAGAGCTACTTTCTCTTCATTTAAAGCTTTCTTTGCCGCTTCGCGTTCACTTATTAAATTAGCTTGATCTTGCCCTGGAGCTGTTGATTTTATCCTCTTGTCGGAATCTTTAATAAAATCCTCGGTACTTTTTATATTCAGCTGCGTTTCTTTTATCTTTTCCTTAATGTCATCTAAGGATCCTACAACTCCAATCGAAGCCTGCTTCATTTTATCTTCAAAGAAATCAACCAGTACGTTAAGTGTGCCAAAATCGTCCTCTACGTTGGTTAATTTTGATATAAGACTGTCTATATCATCAACAGATAAATTTAAGCTCTCTATAGATCCCATGTCTTTTGAAAGCGATTTAATAAGGCTGTCAAAGTCTTTCAACTCCTTACTATCAAAAGCATCTTTATTATTCTTGGAAAGATTCTGAAATTTTTTATCTAATTCGACTATAACTTTACCCTCTGCAGCTACTTGGCTAATTTGAGTTTTAACCGCTTTATTGATTTTATCGTAATCTTTTACGGTGTTGTTGGCATAGTCTTGCATAGCCTTTTCCCCTTTGGCTATATCTTGGGTATGTTTTTCCCAAAGTATAGAATGGTCTTTAAACTGACTATCGACTTTACTTAAATCTAAGGCTACTTTAAAAAGGACTTCATCACTGGCCATGGCATAATGGTTTTAAATTAATAAAATATTTGCCATGTTGTTGAGCCTGACTGAAGCTCCTGTAGTATGTTAATTTAATGAATGATTTTACCAATCATCATCATTAGAACCTTTGAGCATATCGCTCAGAGTTTTATTGATTGATTTTTCAATAGCTTCTTTATAGGGTTGAGCAGATAACCATTTTCTAGGTTTTCCATTCTTTTTAAAAAAGTGTGCTGGTGTTATATTAAAACCTTTATTACTAATCACTTCGTTTTTTGTAAGACCTAGTAACCCAAACTCATAATTAACTCCAAATTCTGATATAAATAGAGTTTTTACTCTAGCTCTATTGTCTTTAAAATCAATTTCTATCTCAGGTACTATTATCATTTCTTCTGACCAGGTACCCATATTTTTCCAGCTATACTTTATTCTATCTCGGTATTGAAACTTAAGATATTTGTTTTCGATTTCTGATATGATGCAATTTCCAATATCAGCACAATTCTTAATTATGTATTCTTTGGCAATAGTAAAAGTTAAATCTGCTTTCTTATTGGTTACAATGAAAGCTGAGGTAAATCCGTCTTTGGTAATCTCAAATTTATCTTGAGTATAAGCCAGTATAGGGAAAAGTATAATTATTAAGTATTTCATATTTTAAATTTAACTATTTAGATTTGAATCTATTCCTCTAATTTTCTTTCCTTGATAATCAGTGTAACCTTTTGCATTTTTGACTGTGTTGGAGGCGTTGTAACATGCATATTCTGATTCGCTTTTCCATCAATTTGTTCGAGAATAATTTGCAAAGCCTTTATGCTATCGGTGCCACGCTTTGACATAGCCCATTGCTTTAATTTAATGGCCAGTTGCATTTCTGTTGGCAGTTTAAGTTTCACATTACCATTCTTGTAAACCCTAATCACATCCTTTTTTTCTATCAAAATTTCCCCATCTGCTTCTAAAAGCTCAATTAACTGTCTTTTTATAGATGGTTTTCTACCTCCTTTAATTGTGTCTTCTGGTCTTTTGTCGAAGCCGTTCGTGTTTTTCTTATCTCCAAAATTCTCTATCATTCCGAGTGTTTTTTGAGTGGTTTAGTAAATTTATTTAAAATCATCTAGTTATTTTATATTTTGATTAATCATTTGCTTTTTACTAGTGAAAAAATCTTTAATTTCCCAAAAAAGAAAACTATGTATTCTTTTAATTAAAATCCTTCATCATCATGGTTAAATTCGTTGGAGATGCTCTTTTCCTGCAGCTGATTTGTTATTTTTTTGTAATGTCCTTTTTTTATTCTCTCGATACTTCCTATTAATAAGCCGTATTCAATTATTCTATCTCCAGTTTGAATGCTATAGCCATTTTTAACTACTACTGCTAATAAGTCTTTCCGAGTAAACTCTTTCTGTATTTTTTTAATAAATAAATCGTGTGAAAACATATTTTTAAATTTTATTGGGTTAAATATTGTTATAGTCTTTTAACAACTATAATTAGTTTCTTCTTGGTAATTTTCCTGATTCCCACGAATCTGGTTCTGGTGTTTTATCAAATCTAGCTTTTGATTCTTTTGTATTTGCTCCCCATTGAATTACATAACCTTTAAATCGTGGCATGAGTTCATTAGCATCAAAAGTCATCTTTCCTTGAGCAACTTCAAGTTCCATTTTTGCGTTAAAAGATTCAATCAGTTTTTTGCTATCTGGAATTTGGTTTTTGTTTTGCATCCAAAGCACATTTAGTTCAGATTGTTTTTCTTTTTTTAAAATATCAATAGCGCGCGGGCTTTTATCACTATCTTTTTTATTGTCATCTTCTTTTTTACTATCACTATCATTTTCATTATCGGCTTTTTTGGGTAAGTCTTGGTTCGCAATTAACCCATTGGGTTCTTTGGGTTTTTTAGGTCTGCCACCTTTACTTCCATTTATGCGATTTCTTTCGCATATTATGCCATATTTTGAGTCATCCCTAACAAACTGATTTTTAAAAGGTATGAATATGGCTTTCATAAGGCCGCTTAACTTTAGATCCCTACCTTTGTGGTAATCTCTCATTGCGTCAATCAATTCTCCTTTTTGTTCTAGTGATAGTTCGTCTAATACATCGAGACTATCTAAATGGATTATAAATGATTTTTTATCCTGTGTCATTAAAATTTATTGTTAAATTCATTAAACCAATTATAGAAATCCTGAAACGTTCTAACAATGATATAAACACCTCCAGCTCGCTCAATTTTCTTCTGATAGTCCTTTTGTGCTTTGCTTTGGCGATTGTCATTTGTAGACTTACACTTGATCTCTATCTTAATGGACCTCCCCATTATTGTAGAAGAGATATCTGCCGTTCCAACCTGACCGCTCCCTTTTATCCAGGTTACACTTCCTACAGTTCGTTGACGTCCAATAACATCTGTAACCGTTTTACGGTTATCTAATTGCTTGCCCATAGAGTTGATTCTTTCAGCTTGAAAACCGTTTAGTTCTATCAAATCTATTATACATTTTGTTAATCCGTTAGAAGTTCTATCTGAATACTTTGGTTTTGGAATTGCGTATTCTGGTACCGTTGGATGATCGGCTTTGAGTTTCTCAAGTCTTAACTCAATTAATTTCTTTATGGCCATGTTACTCACTGTCAAAAAGATTTAATTGGTTATTGCTAGGAAGTAAATTCGAATTATTCCAGTTCTTGGGATTAGAGAATAGATATTGTAAGTTGAAACTAGCACATATAATTGGCTGTTCAAGCACATCTACATAAGGACTATCTGAGATATGATTCCTTAACTGATTGACTTTTTCTGTATATTTGCTCTGTTCTTCTCCAAAAGAATTAAAGCTATTATTTGAATTTTTCATTTAGTAGCTTTTTATCTTTTATACTTGAGTGATTTTACTTCTTTTAAAGAATTATCTAGATCAGTTCTCTTAATAAAAACTCTACGACCAATTTTAAAAGCTTTGATATAACCTTTCTTAATATAATTGTGAACTGAAAGCTCAGAAACATCTAATTCTTCAGCTACTTCTTTTATAGATAATTTTAAGTTTTGGCTATTTGAAAAGCCTTCTTTGATAATAGCTTTCATCTCACTTATGTCATTAGTGAGCTTTTGATATTCTTCTACAGAAACATAATGAAGTACAACACTTTCTATTTTTACTTGATTACCCATTGTTCGCCTCCTTTCTTTGGTTAGCGATTTTATTAACGTAATCTTCCGCGAATAAATATCCTTTTGTATGTTTCGGATTTATTGGTAATAATTTGTTTTCCTTTACAAGTCTTTGAATTGTTCTTTGTGAGTAATTTAAGAGGTCAGCAACCTCTTTTGTATTTAAATAGCTCATGATTTTCTAGGCATAAAGCCATGATTTATATTATAGAAAAGATGAAATGCTATTGTTGAACCGCAAATGGCTCCAGTAAAACTGATTTTTTGAGTTTCAGTATACTCCTGTGTAGAATGTCGTTTAATTTGAACTTCGACAGAGTTCCTATTTCGCTATTATTGAGACGCGATATCTCCTCTTAAGTTTTTACAAAGTTAAAAAAATAATTCATTTATCGTTTATGTGATAGCATTTAAAGGACATAATTATTAACTCCTTTTTTTTAGTTCAATTAACAAACAGAAATAAAGGCCTAAATGCTATTGAAAAAGTAGATATGACTTATACTGTAAATGAAAAGCAAAACGAAGTTTATGAGCTTGCATTAAAGATTACAGAAAATCTGAACACAGCTTTTGATAATGGGTACCTGGATAAATCAGATTTTTACTCTATGCAAAATGGATTAAAGTTAGCTAAATTACCGCGATCAGATGGTAATAAATCAATGCCTAATATCAGCCTTATTTCAAGAATTCGAAAAGACGGAGGAGTGTCCTCAATGTATTAATTTTTTTCTTTTTTTATGTGGTTTGAGAGCCGTTGAAATTGACATGTCAACGGCTCTCTTTTTTAATTCAAAATTATTTTAATCATATAAATAGTTGTTGGAAACCTAAAGATATTTATTTTTATGATATGTAATCAATTTTATACAATACTTGTATGAAACTATTTAATGAAAAAGATAAACGTTATAATAACCATATAGATAACTATCATGAGTAAACATGAAAAGTAACAGAGAGTTGCTAGGAGTGAAGGTGTCTTTTAGATAATTACTGAAGTTAGAAGTTTTAAAACAGGTGTAAGTTTAGATAAGTATTCAATAATAAATTGTAAAAATGAATTCAGGAGAACTTGAACTATATTTCAAAAGTGATAAATCGACTTGGTTTACAATTGATGAAAATGGTAATAAAAGATGGGATAATGATAAAGTTGAAGAATTTTGGCAAAGAATAAGGGAACATAAGTCTAGCGATAAAAATTTATATTTTACTGAATTTGTATTCCCTGAGTTTGAACATGAAGCTCGTTTAAATAATGGTGCGTTTCATTATGGTAATTTTTGGAGTGGAAAAAAATCTTTTAATACTTATGTGTCGTTTAGCAAGGCTAAATTTTTAGGGAAAGCAAACTTTCATAATGTAGAATTTTCTGAAGATGTCTTTTTTGGTGATGCGGAATTTTATGAAGAAGCACGTTTTGAGAAGTCGATATTTCTTAATTCATTATCCTTTGGAGACTCTGTTTTTCATAAACAAGTTAAATTTAACTTAGCTCAATTTCACAAACAAACTCTTTTTGGTAATTGTGATTTTTTATCAAAAACCTTTTTTATAAAAGCTAATTTCAAATCAAGCGTAACATTTGTAGACACTAAATTTATTGCTTTTGTAGATTTTGTTCAATCTACTTTTTCAGGAGACGTTTTTTTCTATAGGACACTTTTTTCTCACTTATCGAATTTTTCAATGGTTAAATTTGATAGAGAAACAACTTTTCGTGAAGTTGAATTTAGATCTAAAGTGTTTTTGTCAAAAGTGATTTTCAATTCAGACACTTTGTTTTCAGACATCAAGATTAATAAAGATTCTACATTAGTTATTCGAGAATGCATCTTAAACAACAATGTTGTATTTAGAAGATGTAACATGAAGAATTTTGTTTTTCATTTGAGTGATATTAGCAATACTTCTTTTTTGAGTTGTAATTGGAATGTGGACGTAAGAATTACATTAAAGGATGAGGAATATTTGTTAAATAAAGAGATTTTTGAATTTCCAAGCCAAGAAAGGTTTAAGGCACTGGAGAATACTTATAGACTTCTTAAAAGGAACTTTGATTCTAATAAAAATTGGGAGCTTTCTGGGTATGCGTATGTAAGCGAAATGGAAATGAGAAAGAAAAGACTTTTAGTAGAAAAAAAATACTATCAATGGTTTGTTTATTGTTTTTATGATTTTTTTGGTGGTTACACTCAGGATTTTAAACGCCCTATTGTTAGTTTAATTGGGCTTATTGGTTTGTTCTCGGTAGTTTATTATTTTATCGATTATAATGTCTTAAAAGCTATTCAAAGAGGGATCAAAGGTGCATTGCCTTATATTTATATAGATACCGAAAATCCATTTACTGGATACTGGCTTATAGCCAGAAATATTGAGTTTTTATTAGGTGGTATATTTTTAACATTCTTTATTCTAGCATTACGAAAACGTTTCAAACAATAATATAAGTTTATAAATAAAAATATGAATAGAATAATATTAATTGGAAATGGTTTTGACTTAGCCCATGGTATGTCCACTCGTTATAATGATTTTATAAAAGATTATTGGAAAAAACATGCGAAAACATCAAAAACACAAATCCAAGTGTGCGATTTGAAAATGAAGAAATCGCAATTGATAGATCTCCAGGGAGCTTCTTATTAAAAGGAGAATCCTTTGGTGACTTAAAAAATAGTCTTATAGGTTCTACTAGTGAAGGAATTAAAATATTGGTTTTATTATTTATAAATAGTGATATAATATCCTTTGTTTGACTTAATTTGTATTTTTTCTTTTCTTAAAAGATCGCTTACCATCTCTGCGTCTTCACTAGCATACATGTACTTAGTTCCTATTTTAAAAAAGGCCACTAGATCAGCTCTCTTAAACTCTTCAGGGTTGTAGAATGATATGCTAAACCTATCCTCTTGCAGAAATCTTCTCCTTTTAAGTTTAATGGGATAACTTGTTTTTCCATAAGCTCTATATTTCAATTTGTTTTAGAGAGATTATATAATATATTTTATTATAGTCATAATTTAATTAATGATAAAAAAACTGTACTAAAAATGAGTTACGAATTATTAAACTTCGTTGTTTTATATGGAGCTGCACCCATAGCTACCATTAATATTATGATAGGCATAATGTCTTTCCAGTCGAAGTATAAACAAAATGATATGATTATTAGATTAATCACAGGTAAAATCACTTGTCTTTTAAATATAACCTTAAAAAAAGGAAAACTAGGAAGGCCTGGAGGATTGTCATGTGTCATATAGCTAATTAATACATAACCAACAGCAAATAAAATAATAGTAAAATTCATATGAAAAATTTTAATAAAAATATCAAAAATAATATTAACACCAATAACTGTAGTTACGGTATAACAAGACAAAACACTCTTAAATATAATTTGCTATCGGCATAATCACGATAAAGCCAAAGAGACTATAAAGTGTATGTGCGATTACTGCAATGACACAAATAACGAAAACCTGTAGCTATCGTGCTACGCAAAATAAGACCAAAAAGATGAAAACAGTTGTAATCCGAACCCCATTATTAAAAGCACTAACCCCCATTCTTGTTTGGAAGTTACTGGAGCAAAACCGCTAACTCTCATTTCACCAGGATTATAAAACATCATTATAACACCAATGATATCCATAAGGAGACCTAAGACTGATAAAAATTGGTAAGAAATAAGAAAATCGCACATAATTAAAATTTTAACAAAGATGGAAGAAGCAAGCATTTAGAAGTAGTAAAAACAATTTTTGGAATAGTAAAATTGGGAATTGAAATAATAATAATCCTGTGGTTATAACTTTTTTTTTTGAATCCCATCTACTCCACAAAAATAAAACAATGAAAACTAAAATCAAAAACCCAATAATAATTGAAGATCCAGAAAAATCAATTGGACCAGATGAAGGTACTCTGTGAGATTGAATCATGTACATGATTTATTTATATGTATGTATGGAAAACAACTAATTAGTTACAAGGAAAAACCTGTAGAATATCTACCCTTAATTATTACTGTATGATTTGGTAGTAAATCAATCTAAATTATCAACTCATTTATCAACTAAAAAAACAAACCCAGTAATATCAATGCATACTGGGTTTATTTGTGGAGTCGGAGAGAATCGAACTCTCGTCCAAACAAGTAATCAAAGAGCTTTCTACACGTTTATTCTTTTCTTGGTTTTTCGATTATAAGCTGGTTAAAGACAACCCACTTATAACTTATCTTTTTAGTTTCAAAAGGGCATCAAAGCACTACCCAATCTATATTGACATTTACGATGTCTCAAAATAGAACGCCGTCAATCAAGGCTTTCTGGAGACATAAAGCTTGTACACCTTGTGTACCTAGGCCAATCTTACTATAATTCAGATTATGCAGCTAAAGCGTAGTTATTCTCGCCGTTTAAAAGTTGATCTAGCCTTTAACGTGTTTCAATATCATTACACGACGTGCTTACCGTTCAATTAATCTCGCTGTCAAAACCAGTCGACCCCGTATTAATTTGCCATTCATCGGAATTATATCGATAAATGAGCGTTCCCTTTCAGGTCAGGCTTTCCGCTATATTTTTTGCAAAAAAGCAAAAGGATATCACTTCAATTCTTAACCTAGGCAGTAAAGGTATTAAAAAGTTTGTATAACCATGCAATTCCTCTTATTTTCGTGCAAAAATAATTTCAGTATTCAGTCTGCAATTTACAGTAGCTGTTATTAATATTTATGGTATAGAAAAACAACTAAATAAACAAACAAATGAATATCAAGTTTGCTATTATAAAAGAACGCAAAAACCCACCAGATAGGCGTGTGGTGTTTTCTCCATTAAAGTTAATCGAAGCACAAAGCGAATTTTCTGAAGCGACTTTTAAAGTAGAATCTAGTGATATTCGTGTGTTTTCTGATGCGCAATATATGGAGGAAAGCATTGAAGTTGTAAATAATGTAGACGACTGTGATGTGATGATTGGTGTAAAAGAAGTGCCAGTAGAAAATTTAATTCCAAACAAAAAATATTTTTTCTTTTCTCATACCATAAAAAAGCAATCCTATAATAGAAAGCTTTTAAAAGCTGTTTTAGAAAAGAATATAGAATTATACGATCATGAAACCATTGTGGGAAGTCATGGATTCCGTTTAATAGGTTTTGGTTATTATGCAGGATTGGTAGGGGCTTATAATGGTTTTAGAGCTTTAGGAATAAGAGATGGAGGCTTTAATTTACCAAAAGTAGAAAGTCTTGCAGATTTGAATGCAGTAAAAGCAGCACTAGATAAAATACAATTACCAAATATTAAGATATTATTATCTGGCACAGGAAAAGTAGCACGCGGGGCAAAAGAGATTCTGGATCATTTAAAAATAAAACAAGTTAGTGATGCTTTGTATTTAACGTCTAAATTTACCGAACCCGTTTATTGCTTAGTAGATGTTATGGAATATAGCAAACGTAAAGATGGTAAGGTAGGGAATACGGATGAATTTTATAAAGATGCAACGGGTTACGAAAGTAACTTTATGCCTTATGCTAAAGAAACCGATTTTTTTATAGCAGGTCATTTTTATGGAACAGGAGCTCCTTATTTGTTTACAAGGGAGGATGCTAAATCTCCAGATTTTAATATAAATTTGGTGGCAGATATTAGTTGCGACGTAGATGGTCCAGTGGCTTCTACATTAAGAGCCTCAACCATTGAAAGCCCTTTATATGGTTACGATCCGCAATCTGAAAGCGAAGTTGCTTTTAATGCAAAAAATGCGATTACAGTTATGGCAGTCGATAATTTACCGTGCGAACTTCCAAAAGATGCCAGTGAAGGGTTTGGTGAACAATTTCTTGAACATGTTATTCCAGCATTTTTTAATAATGATGCAGATGGTATTTTAGAGCGTGCCAGAATAACAAAAAACGGAAAACTAACAGAACGATTCTCTTTTTTACAAGATTATGTAGACGGTAAAGAGTAATTATGTAGATGTTAAAGAGTAGATTTTGAATTATTAATAAAAATATATGAAGACAAAGACAGCGTTAATAACAGGGGCTGCTTCGGGACTAGGATATGAATTGGCTTTTTTACTAATAAAAGATGGTTACAATCTGGTTTTAGTTGATATTGATGCATCCAGGCTAAAAGAAGTAAAGAAACTTTTTAATGAAAAGTTTAAAAGTGAGGTTAATTTATTGGTTAAAGATCTAAGCCAGCCAGACATTGCACAAGATATTTATAATGAAGTTAAGCGCTTACCCAAAATAGATGTCTTAGTAAATAATGCGGGTTTTGGATTATTTGGCACCTTTGCAAATACAGATTGGAAACGCGAATCTGATATGCTTCATCTTCATATTTTAACAACAACACATTTAACAAAATTAATTTTACCAGCAATGATTTCTAGAAAATCTGGTAAGATTTTAAATATTTCATCGTTAGCTGCATTTCAGCCAGGACCATTAATGTCTCTGTATTATGCCTCAAAATCGTATATTTTATCTTTTTCTGAGGCCATAGCCAATGAGCTAAAAGGCACAGGAGTAACCGTTACAGCCTTGTGCCCAGGACCAACAAAAACGTTGTTTCAGGAAACAGTTTCCAACGATTGTTCGGAAAACAAAATTAGCTTTAACATGGCATGTCCAGTTGATGTTGCATTGTATGGTTATAATGCTATGAAAAAAGGGAAAACAATTGCAATTCCTGGTGCTTTTAATAAAATTTTATCCTCAATACCTCGTTTTATTCCTAGAAATATGACAACAAGAATTGTTAGAAATATTCAAGAAAAGAATAGAGAAACCTAATATGTGTTATGGATTTTAAGGCTTATGTAATACTTTAAACATCCAAAACCCAATACTTAAAAAAACTCCGAATAGAAAAGTAAACAGCCAAGCTTCTAAGTGTAGATTTGGATGCAAAATAATATTGAAAATATCGTTAAATAAGTTAGAAGGGGTTTGAATAATTTCCCAGGAATTATAACGTAAAAAGCGTCCTAAATAAACACCAAATCCGCTAAGAAAAAGTATCAATACAATAATAACAAAGGTTGTTTTTTTATTTTTTAAATATTGATTTAATAATGTTTCCATATCTAACAGAGATAATGAAAACAGTAACAACCCATTTAACGCAAACGAGCAAACAACAAGCACATCTAGCCATAATAAATGACTCGAACTTATTTTTAAATGCAGTAAATCTGTAATAATATAAGGAGCATTAGGTAAAAAAAGTAGCCACACGCTAAACCATACTGCAAAGCCTATTTTATTAAGTTTTGGGATACTTACTAAATAGGTTGTAACGGTATAAGGGATAATGGCTAAAAACAAATTCCAAACTAAAAATAAGTAGAAAAAAGAGTGCGTTAATTTTATTCTAACCATAAGTAATACAATACTTAAAGTGATTGAAATACTTAATAGAAAAAAGATTTTATATCGGCGGAATATGAGTGTTTTTATGGTATTCATGCTTTATTTTTTTTAATGCTTGATGTCGTTAAAGTGTATTCAATAATTAAAACAGTAATAATTCCTAAGGTATAAGCTATGAGGTCTGAAATTTGAAATGTACTTCCAAAAATAAGTTTGAGTAAGTTATTGTTGTTTAATCCTAATATCTCTAAAATGTTTATTAGTTGTAATAACTCAATGATATAAGAAAATATTAGAACAGGAATAGCAAGGCTAATAGGGTTTATATTAATAAAACTTTTACCAAAACAATAAAGGAGTATAACCACTAAATAATCACCAAGTGTGTAGCGTATAAAGCCGTATTTTAAATAAGTAGCTATTAAAATTTCAATTGCGAATATGATTAAAGCAATTATTAAATATGTTTTGTTGAATTGTAATTTCATTTTATGTCTATTTTTTCACCTAAAAATTTGGGTTGTATATTAAAAAGTATATCGATTGATGCTTTTGTTCTGGCTATATATTCTCTTAATTTGGTTTTTATGCCGCTCCGACCTTTTACATCTTTTGCATTAAAACCAACAGCATTAATTTTAAAGTTTTCAGCTAGATATATAGCGCGTTCATTGTGGAATTTTTGAGATATAATCGTTATGGAATTCAATCCAAAGATTTCTTTTGCTCTTACTACAGAATCTAATGTTCTAAACCCAGCATAATCTAGAAATATTTTATTTTCAGGAATACCTTTTTTTATTAGATCGTTTTTAAAATCTGTAGGTTCATCGTAACGTTTATTCCCGTTATCGCCACTAATTAAAATAAACTCTATTTTTCTTGATTTGTAAAGTTGATAAGCAGCTTCCAATCTGTATTTATAATATAAATTTATAGATCCGTTTGATAGTAGTTTACTTGTTCCCAAAACAAGACCAACTTTATTTTTTGGAATATGCGATATATTGTTATAAACGCCATCTTTTGCTTGATGTGATATCCAAATATTTATAATAATTGTATAAATGATTAGTAATATAATTAAGAGAGTAATTCTTTTTAAATATTTCATATTAATTGTTTTATTTTTAATTGTCTTTTACTATCCAAACCCAGGATTGCATTGTTGTAAAGAATGCTGAAACAAAAAAGCTTATAGCAAACGTTAACTCGAACACCCCATATAGACATAAACAAAAACTTACTATAGTATAAAAAGGAAAGTACTTTTTAAAAACGGTTTCATTTCTTAATCCATCACTTTTAAACCAAAAGAAAGGCATCACTGTAAATAGAATGGTGATAGTGCAACAAATTGAAATTGGGATGATAGATAGAAAAATAAATGGAATCATACCACTTTGAAAATTTTCAGAAATTATAATGATCCAAAATATGCAAGTTGCTAAAACAGTAGATTTTAAAATAACAGAAGGCATGTTCATTAATCTTTATTTAATTTTAAATTATCGTATTGTATTTCTTGCCATTTTTTACTTTTTAACTCAATGAGATAGGTCTTGTGTTTTTTTTCAATTAAAGATTTTTTTCCCTCTGTTAAGTTGTTTTCATCTGCATAGTTTTTAAGAATAAAGGTGTTATTATTTGATAAATTTAATAGATAATTAAAATCCATGGATTGTGCATAATTAAGGTTATAATAGGTGATGTAATTATCCCAATTAATGGTACTTGAAATAATTAAAATAGTAAAGGCAGTTAAAGTATTTACTCTAAATAAATACCAAAAGTTTTTTATTTGTTTTACTTTAATTGAAGTAGTAAGTAAACCTATAATTGTTAGTAATAAGTAAATTAAAACGCCTATTCGCTTATATGTGAAACCAAAATAATAGATGTATTGACAATCTTTTATTACTATGTTTATTATTAGCATTAGATTGAGTGTTATCCATGCATATGTTACAATTCTGAGGTTTTTATTGTCTTTATAAAAGTTTAAATTCCCTCTAAAAAAATATAGGATAATTATAATAGCAATAATTATAGAAGCAATTAAGGTATTAATACCATTATGAACTTGATTTGAAATAGCAGAAGCTCTAAAATCATTGGTTGAAATTAAATAAGTAATATCTGTAATGAGAAAAAAGACAATAAGTATATTTAAAAGTAAAATTAAAGTGAAACCTAATTGGTTTTCTTTTCTAAGACGATCAACAACAAGGTCTCCTTTTACCTTTAATGAATTTCCTGTATTTAAATCGTAAATAGTAGCCGAATCAATTTGTATTGGTTTAGAAATATTACTTAATAAATAATAACCAAGAAAAGAGACCAACAACCATTGAATATTAATAAAACTAAAATCAATTTTAGTAATTAATTCGTTAAACATGGGGTTGCCTTTTTTATATAAGCTTATAAAAATTATAACCGTTATTAAAGGAATGCCTATTATTTTTATTAAATGGAGGTAATCAGTTTTTTGTTTAGGTTGAACGTTTTTGCCTTTCTCGATACTATTAAACTTTCGATGAAAAAATGCTGCTATAGATGTATATAATCCGTTTAGCCAATTTACATACAAAGATGAATTTTGCTCAGATACATTTCCTATTAATGTTAAAAAAGCTACTAGATATGCAATTATTGATAGATTAGATTTATATATAAATACTGAGGTAGCAGTTATTACAAATACAACGCTAAATATGATATTGCTTTTTTTCTTAAATAAATTCTTATTATAAATTATAAGTATAACAATTGTTAGCAAACAAAATAAGCTTAGGTTTAGACCAATACTATATTGATAAAAAAGTGTGCTGAACAAAAAAGCTCCGATTAATAAAGGTATATTTTTCATTTTATATTAAATTATGAATTACTATTAGGTAGTACAGAAATGCAATAGGAATGTTAAGTAGTAATATCCCCATAGATTTTACTGTCTCTATTTTTGTTTTTTTTAGGAATAGTGTAAACAACAGAATTAATAAGACCAAAGAATTAATTATTAAGGCTAATCCAACATAATAATAACCGATGATTGTCACTGAGTTTAAGCCTCTATTTATTGCTTGTAATACAAATAGAATGGTTCCAATGCCGAATGATATTAATGCGATTTTACATGAAATTTTAAATCTGTTCATTTAAACTTTTATTAATGTGTTAATTTGTGATTTAGAGAAAATGGCTTGCCTAAAATCTTGTATAGAAATCATTAACAATTTTTTGAAATCAAAGTGATGAAATGAATTAGCTTTTTTCCCAATACAGTATGATTTATAGTAATATTTACAATAATCTGGTAGAATAATTGTTCCTAAAATGATCGCGCTATAGAGGTATGGACTTCTTTTCCCATTTCCAAAACATAAATATTGTAAAGCAATTTCGTCTTCAACTTTGGTTCCATAGCCAGTTAAAGTATGATAAGCATCATGCCTTTCAACTTTAGGAATTAATTCGAAGTTGTTTTTATCTAAGAATAGCCCAAGTTGTTTTCCAAAAGAATCTTCAGGATAGACCAGTAATTGTTCTTTATATATACCCCATGGTTCACGGTTCTTGAAAAGGTTTGTGTAAATCTCTTTAGATTTTTCAAATAACCATTCAATAAGTTTTTTTCTTAAGTTCATCTTGTAAAGTACTTTGTATTTCAAAGTAAAGGATTAAAAAAATAGTTATTTTTTGTTAATTAATTTTTCGAGTGCGTCAATATGTTTTTTAAATTCAATGTCACCCAATTTGGTTGTGCTATAACGTGTATTTGGTTTTCTTCCTATAAATTGTTTTTCAACATTAATATATTCAGCTTTTTCAAGAGCTTTTGTATGGCTTGCTAAATTACCATCAGTAGCTCCTAATAATTCTTTCAGCATATTAAAATCGGCATATTCATTCACGATTAAAATAGACATAATGCCTAATCTTATTCTGTGATCAAATACTTTATTTATGTTGGTTATTATACTCATAGTTGTCATTCCTGTACAGGCAGGAATCTTATAGTTTTAATATGTGTTTTTTCGTTACACGATAAGCAATGTATAAGATTAGTGTAATGTTCAAAATTATCCAAAGATAATAAGAGAAATATGCGATCTTTTCAACAGTGTTCATACTTTCTAAACTAAAATACTCTCCTTTAGAGCCATCATAAAAATCTTCATAATTTAAAAGGGTAAATCCAATAATGATCCATAGAAAATAATCAATTATAATAAATAATATTTGTTTAAGGAGCTTCATTTACTATAAACTAACTAGTCATTATTTAGTATCATACTTAAAATGCATCCATGTACCATAAATTATGTGCATCACTCCAAAGCCTAAAACCCAAAGCCAAAAGCCATAACCAGGAAATAAAGCAGCAATTAAGCCTAAAATAATTTCAATATAACCTAAATAACGAATATCACCAATGCTATATTTTGATGCATTAATTAAAGCCAGCCCATAAAAAATAAGCATTAATCCTCCTGTTTGTCCATATTTTCCATTACTTAAAATAATTAATATATATAAGCCTCCAGCAAGTAAAGGAATTAAAAAGTTTATAACTAATCTTTTTGAAGTAGCATCCCACATTTTAGCATTGTTTTTTTTAGCTTTTCTAGTGGTTAGCACTATTCCAGTAATTATACTAAAAAAAGCAATAAGACATAAATCTAAAAGCACTAGTCTATATATTTTACCATCAAGTATTAATGTACCACTACTATATTCTGAAACTAACCAATAGGCAATTGCAGCTCCAATTAGCGCATAAATACCTGCTAATATTCCTGATAAACCGCTAAGTGATATAAACCGAGAAGATTTATTCATTAAATCTTTAATCTCGCTTATGTCTTTTAAATAATCTTTTGAATCCATATAAAAGTACTTTGAAATACAAAGTAAATAAATTATTTTCAATCAAGCATCATAAATTTTTGTTAAGTTTGAATATTGTAATCGAATTCATTTAAATCTGTTTGAATATTGAAACCTGTAGACGAATATTTTTTCAATCAAAAAGAGCCTTATCAATCTATCATGCTTTATGTAAGAAGTGTTATTTTAAATACACTTCCTGGAGTAGAGGAGAAGTATAGTTACAAGATTCCTTTTTATAATATTGGTAAAAAACCGATGATCTATTTAAATATTTTAAAGGGTAAAGATTATGTTGATGTTGCTTTTGTACAAGGTGTTTTGTTAGAAAACCAGTTTCCTGTTTTAAGGAACGATAATAAACGTAAACAAGTTCGATCCATTCAACTAAAAACCATTGAAGATTTAGATCATGAAAACTTCATTGAGTTATTACATGAAGCCTCAAGCTTATTAAGTAAAAGTAAAAAGGCTTGGTTTATTTAGTAATAAATTAATAGTGAAAAAGTTACAGTAGTGGCGAATTCAATATTATAGCTGAACTATCCTGCTCCCTGGCGGAACCTTTATAATACTACTAAAGCTGTGTATTTAAATTCTAAAAATACCACCTAAAGAAATAACACGTTGTAAATAAAAGAAATGCTGTGAAGCACTTTCTGCGGAATTACTAGTCGTTCTTATATCTGGCATATTAATATAACCACCTCTTAAATCTAATTCTATGAAAAAGTGCTTAAAAAATGTAAAGTTTAAACCAGCATTAAACGATACACCATAACCGGCTATATGAAACTCGTCATACCTTTCTTTTTGAAGCAGTGTTGTATTCGTTTTTGGATACAAAACACCAGCACCAACACCTTCGGTAATGTTAAGTTGAAACTTGTCGGTATTTTGAATATTAAATATTGAAGAAATGTCGTCAAATCTCGAAAATTCTGCATAAACATAATTTAAACCATTTGTATGTTCAAAGCGCAAGAAGTCCTCCGATACAAAAAAGTTTTCATTATTATAATCCCCATTGAATAAACTTCCTGTTTCAGAATCTGGTAAATTAATATAGCCGTTAAGAGTTCTGGTTCTATTGTTTTTCATTACATACTTCATATGATCTACAGCAACCGAAATAATGTATTTATCCGAGATAAAATAACCAACTTTTATATTGGTTTGAGGAATTGTAATTCTCGTTGGGTTAATATAATCTATATGCCAACCTTTGGGTTTATCTCCAGCTGAAACATCTTTTATGGTGAAATCATAATCGATTCCTTTAAATCTTATATCAGATTTTGAATAAGACTCCCTATTGCCTCCCCAACTAACAAAAAATTTACCTTTGTTAGATGCTGTATATTTTAGAGTATTATCTGTATTGTTTTTTTGAGCGAAACTGTTCAGTGATAAAGAAGTACTTATAATAAAAATTATTATAAGCTTAATTGACTTAATGTTCATTAATGCTTTTTGATTGATTTATAGGGAACCTTTTGACGAAATAAAAGTGTATTCCTTAAAAAGGTTTTTGATTTTTTTGATTGATTGTATGATTGTAAAAAAACTAGAGGGGTTGAACAGTTTTTCTAATGGCAACTAAATTGGTAAGTAGTTTTTCTAAATTATCTAAGTGTAACATATTAGCACCATCACTTTTTGCATTTGCAGGATCGAAATGAGTTTCAATAAATAAACCATCTACATTATTAACTATCCCAGCTCTGGCAATGGTTTCAATCATGTCTGGTCTGCCACCTGTTACACCAGCACTTTGGTTAGGTTGTTGTAAAGAATGCGTTACGTCTAAAACAGTTGGAGCATATTGACGCATAGTAGGAATACCACGAAAATCAACAATCATATCTTGATAGCCAAACATGGTGCCTCTATCTGTTATCCATGCTTTATCACTACCAGCATCCTTAACTTTTTGTACGGCATGTTTCATAGCTTCAGGACTCATAAATTGTCCTTTTTTCAAGTTGACCACTTTTCCCGTTTTTGCAGCAGCAACCACCAAATCTGTTTGACGGACTAAGAAAGCAGGAATTTGTAATACATCAACATATTGTGCGGCTAATGTAGCGTCAGAGATTTCATGAATATCTGTAACTGTTGGAACATCAAAAGTGTCTGAGACTTTCTTTAGAATTTTTAAAGCTTTCTCATCACCAATTCCTGTAAAACTATCAATTCTACTACGATTTGCTTTTTTAAAACTGCCTTTAAAAATATAAGGGATTTCTAGTTTGTTAGTAATTGTAATTACCTTTTCGGCAATACGAAGCGCCATGTCTTCACCTTCAATAGCACATGGGCCACAAAGCAGGAAAAAATTATTCGAAGTTGTATGTTTTATCTTTGGAATATCTTGAAGCGTCATAAGTTTTTTGTTTCAAAAAATTATGGGGCAAAGATACTATTAATGCTGAATTAAAAAACGGATCTTTTAAATTGAAGTAAAAACATTTTTAAGAGTTTCTCTTAGAATATAGAAGAAAGTATATATACTATTTTTAATTTATTAAAAACGAGAAATCTATAACAGATAGTGCGATCTTTTTTTGTTTTATAAAATAGTGAGTTCTTAAAAAAATATTAATATATAATTTATCCGTTATTTATAGTTACCTTTGCACGCTTAAAATAAGGCACTATTATGGCTAATATTAAAAACATTGCAATTATTGCACACGTAGATCACGGTAAAACTACTTTGGTTGATAAGATCATGTATCACTGTCAGTTATTTCGTGAAAACGAAAATACAGGTGATTTAATTCTTGATAATAATGATTTGGAACGTGAAAGAGGTATTACAATTACTTCTAAAAATGTTTCTGTTATTTATAAAGACACTAAAATTAATATTATAGATACACCTGGTCACGCCGATTTTGGAGGTGAAGTAGAGCGTGTTTTAAATATGGCTGATGGTGTTGTATTACTAGTTGATGCTTTTGAAGGCCCTATGCCACAAACGCGTTTTGTATTACAAAAAGCAATTGATTTAGGCTTAAAACCTTGTGTGGTTGTAAATAAAGTTGATAAAGAAAACTGTACGCCCGATGAAGTACATGAAAAAGTATTCGATTTAATGTTCGAATTAGGTGCAGAAGAATGGCAATTAGATTTTCCTACTGTTTATGGTTCGGCAAAGAATAATTGGATGAGTGACGATTGGAAAAATGAAACTGATAATATAGAGCCATTATTAGATATGGTTATTGAGCATGTTCCAACGCCTGTTTTTGAAGAAGGAACAACACAAATGTTAATTACATCTTTAGATTTCTCTTCTTTTACTGGTCGTATTGCGATTGGTAGAGTTCAAAGAGGAAACATTGTAGAAGGGCAGCAAATTGCTTTAGTAAAAAGAGATGGCACTGTTACAAAAAGTAGAGTTAAAGAAGTCTTTATTTTTGAAGGTTTAGGACGTAAGAAAGTAGAAAGCGTGCAAACTGGAGATATATGTGCACTGGTTGGTGTTGAAGGTTTTGAGATTGGAGATACCGTTTCTGATTTAGAAAAACCTGAAGGGTTAAAATCTATTGCAATAGACGAACCTACAATGAGTATGTTATTTACAATTAACGATTCGCCTTTCTTTGGGAAAGATGGAAAGTATGTAACATCTAGACATATTAAAGATCGTTTAGAAAAAGAATTAGAAAAAAACTTAGCACTTCGCTTAGGAGAAACAGGCAGTGCAGATAAATTTATGGTTTTTGGGCGTGGTGTATTACACTTATCGGTTTTAATAGAAACCATGCGTCGTGAAGGATACGAACTTCAAATTGGACAACCACAGGTAATCATTAAAGAAATTGATGGTGTGAAATGTGAACCTATTGAAGAATTAACTATTGACCTTCCAGAGACTGTATCTGGTAGAGCTGTAGAATTTGTAACATTACGTAAGGGTGAAATGCTAAGTATGGAAGCTAAAGGCGACCGTATGGTTTGTGAGTTTCTAATTCCTTCTCGTGGTATTATTGGTTTACGTAACCAATTATTAACAGCAACAGCTGGAGAAGCAATTATGGCACACCGTTTTAAAGAATACCAACCTTTAAAAGGTGATATTCCAGGACGTATTTCGGGATCTTTAGTATCTATGGAAAACGGAACAGCAATCCCTTATTCTATTGATAAATTGCAAGACCGAGGAAAGTTTTTTGTAGAACCAGGAGAAAGCATTTATGAAGGTCAGGTTATTGGTGAAAACTCACGTCAAGACGATATGAATATAAACATTACAAAAGCTAAAAAGCAAAGTAATGTACGTTCTTCTGGAGCAGATGATAAAGCGAAAATTGTACCTGCAATTAAATTTTCTTTAGAAGAAGCTTTAGAATATATTCAAAAAGATGAGTATGTTGAGGTTACACCTAATTTCTTAAGATTACGTAAAATCTTTTTATCGGAAGTAGATAGAAAACGTAACAAATCAATATAAAATGGAATTCTTAGGAATTTCGAGTGTCGAATGGGTTGGATATGCTGCTATGGCAACTGTTCTAATATCATTCTTAATGAAATCGGTTAATAAATTACGAATAGTAAACTCCCTTGGATGTTTACTATTTGTGTTTTATGGCATTTTGTTAGATCCGCTCTCAAAGCCTATTATAATAACAAACACAGCGATACTTTGCATAAATTTATATTATTTATGGCAAAGTAAATCATAAGCTATTTATATTTTGATAATGATTAGATAATGAATAATTTCTTATGATTATAGCTAGGTAAGAGAGAAAAGTTAAATGATTTTGTATATTTGATTACTTTACAAAAGCATAAAAGAATAATATGTTTTTTTAGTGTTTACAGATATGTATTCAATTTAAAGTACTTTTTATAAAAAACTTACACTTAATTGAAAAAATTAATTGATTATATAAATAGTAAAGTTTTAGTTAGAGTTACTTCGTTACAAACGGCTTCAGTATTAACCAGAATAATAGCAGGAATATTAACATCAAAGGCTATAGCCGTTTTTATAGGACCTGTAGGATTAGCGTTAATTGGAAATTTGCAAAATTTTGTTAGTTCTTTTCAAAGAATTGCTATACTTGGTTTTTATAAAGGAGCTGTAAAATATATTTCAGAATTTAAAGACGATGTTATAGGGCTTAGTAAAACGATATCAACTATATTTTATGTCGCTTTTATATCAACCATTTTAGTATCCTTTTTATGTTATTTTAATGCAGAATTAATAAATGACCTCATTTTTCCTGTTTATAATAACTACGCCTATGTTATTCAAATATTCGCTATAGTACTCCCTTTTTATGCTTTAAACATGCTTTCATTTTCTATAATGAATGGCTTTTCTAAGTATAAAATATTAATTATTATTAATATAATAGGACAGATATTAAGTGTTTCTATTGCTTTACTTTTAATTTATCAAAATAAGATTGATGGTGCTCTAATATCTGTAGTCATCGCAGAAGCGTTAATATTTTTAATCACTTTAGTAGGTATTATTAACAGACGTAATTTGGTATCGCTAATAAGAGTTGATAGGGTAAGCTATAGTTTTTTAAAAAAAATGAGCCCTTACTCATTAATGGCTCTTTTCTCTGTTGTTTTTATGCCGTTAGTTGCTATAGCAATTAGGTCGTATATTATAGATAATATTGGTTATAAAGATGCTGGTTTTTGGGAAGCTATGACAAGAATATCTAAGTATTATTTAATGCTGGTTACTTCGTTAATAGCGTTATATATTTTACCTCGATTTTCTGAGATTGATGATGCTAAAGAATTTAAAAAAGAGGTGTTTAGTTTTTATAAAACAGTGATTCCTATTTTGGCTATTGGTTTGTTTATTATATACTTATTTAAACCATTTATAATATATACGGTTTTTTCCAGCGAGTTTGAACCCGTTGAAGATTTGTTTTTATGGCAGTTGCTAGGCGATTTTATTAAAATTTTGTCTATTGTTATAGCATACCAGTTTTTAGCAAAAAAGATGTTTTGGCATTATATTTTAACGGAGGCCTTTTTAACAATAACATTATATACTACGAGTATTTATTTTATTGACTTATTTGAAGGTGTTAAAGGAGCTGTTGTTGGACATTTTGTGAGCTATGTTATGTATTATGGTATCATTTTACTCATATTCGGAAGTTCGCTTTTTGGCGTGGAGAATAGTGAGAAAAATGATAAAATAGAATAATATAAAAAACAAATTCTAAAATAAAATATGTAATAGGATAAATTATTTATTTTTATAAAAAATGTAATTGATGTATTTTCTTTATTTTGACCCAGGATTAGGAGCTATGATAGTACAAGCAATAGTTGCGGCTATAGCGGGCTTTTTATTATTTTCTAAAAATTTGATTTATAAAGCCAAAATGTTTTTTGGTTTAGTAAAAGAGGATGATTTGTTTGATGATATTAACATCAAAGATACAGATATAGAAAATAAAGACGATGGAGACGAATAAACAATCTCACGACTCTTCTTTTAGAGACCCATCAGGGTATGTTTTTTTAGATAAAACTCTAGTCAAACGTTGTATTAATCCTATTTATTTTAAACAATATTTTGCCTTGAAAAATCAAGGCTTTTTTGATAAATTATTTAAAACAGGATTACTTATTAAACACGAAGAATTATCGGCAAACGAATCTTGTGTCGTTATTCAACCAGAGCAGATTCCATTTATAACATATCCATATGAATGGAGTTTTAACCAATATAAAGCGGCTGCTTTGTTAACACTCAAACTTCAAAAGTATTGTTTGGAAAATAATTTCTCGCTTAAAGATGCTTCTGCATTTAATGTTACTTTTTATAAAGGGCATGCCGTTTTTATTGATACGTTGTCTTTTGATTTTTATGAAGAGAATACCCCTTGGAGAGGATATAAGCAATTTATAACTCATTTTTTTGGACCTTTGATTTTGGCGCATTACCATGGAACACAAATGCTTAAATTAATGAGTAATTTTATAGATGGTATTCCTATCAAAATGGTATCTTCAATGTTGCCTTTTAAAACAAAAATAAATCCCTTTTTATATTCAAATATTCATTTGTTAGCAAAATTTGAAGATAAGCATAATGAAGATTATAAGGGAGAAACGAAAACGTCTTCACTTTCATTAAAAGGGCAGCTAAATATTATTGAAAGCTTATACAATAATATTAAAAAACTGACTTTAAAAGAGGAATCAGAATGGGGGAGTTATTATAATAAAACAAATTATTCTGATGATGCTTTTAAGTTTAAATCTAATCTAATAAATAGTTGGGTGTTAAAGTTAAAAATCAAAACTCTTATTGATATAGGAGGAAACGATGGAACTTTTGTTAGATTTATAGATTCTAAAATAGAGCAAGCCTTAGTTTGTGATATTGATAATAATGCTGTTGATTTCAATTATACAAAAATTAAAACGAATAAGGAGACTCATATTTTACCTTTTGTTTTAGATGTTTTAAGCCCTTCACCTTCGGTAGGTTTTAATAATAAAGAACGTTTTTCTTTTTTAAAGCGTATAAAAGAATTTACACCAGATGTAACACTGGCTTTGGCAGTGATTCATCATATGTCATTATCTGGAAATATTACTTTTGATATGTCTGCTAAATTTTTTGCTTCATTTTCAAAATATCTTATTATTGAGTTTCCTAAAAGAAGCGACTCGTGGGTTGAACGGTTATTAAAAACTAAAGGAGAATTTAAAGAGCATTTTAGTTTTTATAATTTGGAGAGTTTTGAAAATACTTATATCAGGTATTTTGATATAATTGAAAAACAATCTATAGATAATTCTGAAAGAATAATGTTTTTGTTTAAAGTTAAAGATGTTTAATAAGTTAAGAAATATAGTAATTAGGTTTGTTGGAAGTAAAAAGGACTACCCTGTTGTTTCAGCTATTGCATGTGGGTTGTACCCATTAATTTATAATTATAATAAGAATTTTGCGTTAATAAATTCCTGGGAGCACCTATTTTTTAATATGCTACTTTTTTTATTTATTCCTGTAATTTTATTTAAATCAGGACTTTATATTGTTAATCGTTATGGTATCTTTATTAAATTTATAAAATATTTTGTTCCTGTTTTAAATTTTGTTTGTGCTGCATTCTTAATGGTTATTGCTGCATATGGGTTTAAAATAAAAATTCTTTTGCTGGCTGCTTTCCTTGGTTTAATTTTAGGAGTATTACTCCGAAAATATATCAAAATAATAATAGTCTATCAATTTTTATTGGCAGCAATAGTTACAATTTTTCTAATAAACTATCTAGTTCACCATGCTATTAATCCATATAAATGGATGGAACAACCAGATAATATTGAAAACGTTGTCTTTAAAAAAACACCCAATATTTATTTTATACAACCAGATGGGTATGCTAATTTTTCAGAATTAAATAAAAGCTGCTATAAATTTGATAATAGTAAGTTCAATAATTATCTTCAAAAAAGTAAGTTTAAAATATATCCTAATTTTAGGAGTAATTATTATTCTACTCTAAGCTCTAATAGTTCTTTGTTTGCAATGAAGCACCATTACCATAATTTCCCCACTTCGGAGGTAAAAGAGCTTTACAATGCAAGAGATATTATTGTAGGTAATAATCCTGTAATTAAAATTTTAAAAGAAAATGATTATAGAACGCATTTATTATTAAATAAATCATACTTACTTATTAATAGACCTAAAATATCTTACGATTTTAGTAACATTAATAATAATGAGCTTTCCTTTTTTTCTAATGGTTTTAATGTTTCTAGAGACATTGATATTGAATTTAAATCTATATTTTCAAAATCTAAAAAGTCTAATAATTTTTATTTTTTGGAGCAATTATCTCCCAGTCATATTACCAATATAAAATCGCCAGGTAATATTGCAGAGATTGAACGAACAAAGTACTTAAAGCGTTTAGAGGAAACAAATTTATGGTTGAAAGGAATTATTGATTTTATTTTAATTAATGATAAGAATTCTCTAATTATTATTGCTGCCGATCATGGTGGTTTTGTAGGAATGAATAGCACTTACGAGAGCCGAGATCTGCAAAGCGATAGAGATATTATTTATTCAATATTTACTTCTCAACTAGCTATAAAATGGCCAGATACAGCTCCAGATTATGATGATAAAATAAAAACATCAGTAAATTTATTTCGTGTGCTATTTTCATATTTAAGCCAAGATGAATCTTACTTAAAACATTTAGAAGATGATAAAAGTTTTATTCAAATTGAAAGAGGGGCACCTTTCGGGGTATATGAGTATATTAACGAAAAAGGAGACATTGTTTTTAACCAAAAAGAACTTCCCTAGGCTCTGCATTGGGGGTTTCCGTGAAAACAGGAATCTAAATACAGAATTTTGCTTTTTGACCTTTTTAGGTCAAAACCTGTGCTCAACTTGATTGGGTATGAAACCAACGAAATATGGCTATGACTATGCGAGAATAGTTGGTTTTAAGAAATTTTTTATTAAATATATTAATGAGTAAGTTATATTATTAATTGGCTACTTTTTTACAGTCCATCATTATAGATGTGTAAGGCACTCGAAAATATGTTTCGTCTATAGTGGCGTTTACTTGCGAGAAGAATTTTTGTGCTAATTTTTCATACTCAGGTTGTTTTCGAACATATTTTCCCCTATCTGATTTCAATAAAAATTGAGAAATAAAATTTTGATTAGCAATATAGCACCCGTCAAAGGTGATTAAACATCCCGATGGTTTTAAAGCTTGTTCAGCAATTTTAAAAAGTTTTGTAGCGTTACTATCATCTAGGTGATGTATAACACCAGTAGCAATTACTTTATCGAAAGTGCCGATATCAGGAACTATAAATTCATCCATATTTGCACAAATAAACTGACCTCTTTCTCCATAATTTTGCTTAGCTGCTTCAATGTAGTTAGGATCTATGTCGAAACCATAATAATCTACTTTAGGCATATAATCAAGAATATTACCTGGTCCGCATCCAATATCAAGGATTTTTTCACCTTCTATCGGTTGTACATTGTTTTCAACAAAAAGCCGACGTGCTCTGTCTCCTCCAACTAAACGTTGGTAAGTCCAGTAAATAAATGGATTTTTAAGAAAAAAGTTTGAAAAAGATAGATTACTCATGATTTTAAATAAGATCCTACAATGTGATATTAATGTAGTCGTTTTTATTACAGTGAATATAGGGTATTTATTAATATTTCAAAATTTATTTTTGTTTCTATTTCTTTAGAGCCTGTTTAAGATTTTGTGATTAGAATTTTTATAGGCTATTTTTCCTGCAGTATAAGGCAAAATTTTTAAACATAGCCCAGTTACGGTTCAAAATTTTAACGAAATAATGCGTAAAAAGAGGCATAAAAAAATAATTAACGAAATTTTAAACAGACTCTTAGTATTTCAAAAAAAGGTTTGTTATAAACCCTAAGTCTCAAATTTGTCTTTTATTCTTTATATTCGCCATGATACTTTTTCAAAAAGTGTATTGGCCAATTAATTTATATATAATCATTTAGAATGCTTAATAAAATTAATAAGATCTTCGAGAATAAAGAGCTTTATTTGATTCTTTTAATAGTGATCTTAGCACAATTAATTTTATCCTTTCAAGGATTTGATGTCTGTGATGAAGGGTTCTCTTTAACTTTTTACCAACAAATATATAATAACCCATCATCAGTAGAGTACAATTTTGTGTATTGGTTGTCGGGAGTTTTTGGAGGTTTATGGTATCAAGTTTACCCAGAAGGAGGCATTTTATGGTTCAGAATTCTAACAATCATTTTTAATATAGCAACATTTACTATATCATACAAAATACTCAAGCACCATATTGGTAAAAACCACGCTTTAATAGGCTTATCAATGGTTCTTTTTGTTAATGATTTTGGTTATTTAGTATTTTATCATAACCATTTAACTCAATTTTTAGCAGTACTTAGTATTTACTTTTTATTTAAAGGGTTGAAAAACGTTAACTATTTATTTTTAATTATTTCAGGATTTCTGCTTGGGATAAATGTTTTCTCTAGACTTCCTAATGTGACACTTTTTATTTTTATACTAGCAATTCCTTATTTTGGATATCTAAAAGGATATAGCTACAAAAAATCAATAAAACCTATGTTAAATTTTATTGTAGGTATCGTTATCGGTTTTATAGCTATTTTTTGTTTATTAAATTATTTAGGTCAAGTTGATATAATGAAAAATGCTTTATTATCTCTAGTTCATTTAGGTGAAGCTGAAGATAGTGGACATAATATAAAGAGATTATTTTTGGTAGATATTTCTAATTATAAGATCATACTAACTTTATTTAGTCAACTCCTCATTATTTACATAATTCTAATGACTATTTTAAATTATGTAAAAACCAATAAATTTATAAAAGGAGTTATCTATACATTTGGGTTTTTAGTATTAGTGTTGTTAGTTAAAAAAGGCAATGTTCATTTTTTATACACATTAGGTTTTATTGGAACAATAGGTGTACTTTTAATAAAAACAACAACTCGATCTACTAAAGTACTAGCCTTTTTGTCTATCTTAATGATGGTGTTTTTACCATTAGGAAGCGGTGGTGGTATTAAAAGTAGCGGTTATATGTGTATTTGGTTAGCAGTACCATTCTTTTTTTATTTTTTATCACAAATTAAAAATGTTTCGTTTATTTTAGAAACTACTAAAGTTACTATAACAAAAGGTGTTTCAAAAAGGGTGATTAAAAACATGTCTATAATTTTAGTATTAGCATATTTTGCTTCAAAAACATATAGCGTGTCTCAAGAGGCTTATTTTGATAAGGGGAATAGATTTGATAAAACACATATTATTAAAAACAAATATGTTAATGGAATATTTACAACGGAAGAGCGAGCCAAAATAATAAACGATCTATTACTTAATATAGAAAACTATGTTGAACCAGAGGATTATTTATTTGCTTATGATAATATTCCAATGATACACTTTTTAACAGAAACTAAACCATATTTGTATAACCCTTGGGTTTGGATATATGATAGTGCTTCTTTTAAAAGAAAAATTAATAAAGCGGAAGAAGAGATTGAGGTTTTACCAATTGTAGTTCAACAAAAATTCGAAACTATTTTTGAGTTTTCTAAACCAATGGTGGATTATTTAGATGAAACTAAGAATGATAGTAATAGTTATAGTCAAAAAAGAACAATTATAATGAATAATTTCCTGAAAAGGAATGACTATAGAGTGGTATGGAGTAATGCCTATTTTAATATTTATAGAACCAATAAAAGGTAATAATAATTCCTTGTATTTATGTTAAATCCAGCTAACTAAATAATAAGATCAATAATGGAAGAAAAGAAAGATATTTCTGTTGTAATTCCCATTTATAATGAACAAGACAACATTTTCGAACTTTATAACCGTTTGGTTTTATCCATAGCAGACTTTACAACAAAATATGAGCTGATCTTTGTTAATGATGGAAGCTTAGATAATTCTTTTGTTGAATTACTCAAGCTTTCAGAAAATGATAAAAACATATTCTATATTAATTTGAGTAGAAATTTTGGGCATCAAATAGCAGTATCTGCTGGATTAGAATTTTGTAGAGGGGAATGTATTGTAATAATTGATGGGGATTTACAGGATCCTCCTGAGTTAATACCACAATTATATAAGAAATATCAAGATGGATTCGACGTGGTTTATGCGAAACGAGAACAAAGAAAAGGAGAAACATTATTGAAAAAGTTTACCTCAAAACTTTTTTATAGAATTTTAAAGAAATTAACGTCTTTTGATATTCCTTTAGACACTGGAGATTTTAGACTTTTGGATCAAAAGGTTGTAAGTGCAATTAATAAAATGCCAGAGCGTAATAAATTTTTAAGAGGGCAAATCGCGTGGTTAGGTTTTAAACAAACATATGTGTTATTTAATAGAGATGAAAGAAGGTTTGGGAAATCTGGATATACATATAGTAAAATGTTTCAATTAGCTATTGATGCAATCACAAGTTTTTCAGACAAACCTTTGTCGTTAGTGAGCAAACTTGGTTTTATAATTTCAATCTTCTCTTTTGTCATTATTTTATATACAATTTTTGCGCATTTTGTATTAAAAGAAACCGTTACAGGGTGGTCATCATTAATTATTAGTTCCATGTTTATTGGAGGGATTCAATTGTTCTCTATAGGGATTATAGGAGAATATATTAGCCGTATAAATAATAATGTTAAAGACAGACCCCTATATGTTATTGATAAAACGAATATTAAGCAAGAAGTTCAATGATCATAAATGTTATAAAATTTCACAATTATTTATACAGTTAAAACATACCATCCTGATAGTAAACAAGAATGGAATGAATTTGTAGCTAACTCAAAAAATGCTACATTTTTATTTCATAGAGATTTCATGGAATATCATTCAGATAGATTTGAAGATTATTCATTATTGATCTATAAAAAGAATAAGCTAAAGGCTCTTTTGCCTGCTAATATAGAGGGAGATAAGGTCTATTCTCATCAAGGACTAACTTATGGAGGGTTGGTCTTACCTAAGGATCTTAAGTTTGATGTAGTATTAGAAATTTTCAAAGAATTATTAAAACATTTTAATAAGAATAATATTAAAGCTTTGTATTTAAAACAAATACCTCCAATTTATAATGCATTCCCAAGTGATGAAATGCAATACTTGATGTTCATTCTTAAAGCAGAATTAACCAAAAGAGATACCTTATCTGTTATTGATTTAAAGAATAAGTTAAAGATTTCTAGTAACAGGTTAGAAGGTTTTAAAAGAGGAAAAAAGCATCATTTAGTAATTAAAGAGGAAGGTGATTTTGAATTGTTTTGGGATGCCATTTTAATTAGAAATCTTGAAAAAAAACATAATGCTAAACCAGTTCATAGTTTAGAAGAAATAACACTTTTAAAAGAGCGTTTTCCTAATAATATAAGACAATTTAATGTTTATAAAGAGCATCAAATTGTAGCGGGAACCACCGTTTTTGAATCTAAATATGTTGCACATTCTCAATATATTTCGGGTAATGAGAACAAAAATTTATTAGGAAGCTTAGATTTTTTACATGTACATTTAATAAATGAAGTATTTAAAAATAAAGTGTATTTTGATTTTGGTACTTCAAATGAAAATAATGGCTTGCAAATAAATAAAGGCTTACAGTTCTGGAAAGAAGGTTTTGGGGCTAGAACGATAACTCAAGATTTTTATAAAATAGACACTTCCAACTATGTGGCATTAAACAAGGTCTTCATATGATTAAGTTTTTAGATTTACAAAAAGTAAATGCTCGTTTTCAAAATAAATTTCAAGAAAAATTTAAATCTTTTCTGGATACAGGTCATTATATCTTAGGGGACCAAGTGTCTAGCTTCGAAAATAATTTTGCTAAGTATTGTGGTGCAAAATATTGTGTTGGAGTTAGTAATGGATTAGATGCTCTAATTTTGATCTTTAAAGCCTATTTAAAACTAGGAGTATTACAACATAATGATGAGGTTATAGTACCTGCAAACACTTTTATAGCAAGCATTATAGCTATTGAAGAGGTCGGACTAAAACCTGTTTTGGTTGAGCCAGATTTAAAGACGTATAACATTTCAATTATAGAAATTGAAAAGCATATTACAAAAAAAACCAAAGTTATTTTAGCAGTGCATTTATATGGTATGTTAGCCGATATGGAGTGCATTAATACAATTGCAAAACAGAAAAACTTATTAGTTATTGAAGATGCGGCACAAGCTCACGGAGCTATCAATATAGATGGTGGTAAGGCTGGTAATTTAAGTGATGTAGCTGCTTTTAGCTTTTATCCTAGTAAGAATTTAGGGGCTTTAGGTGATGCTGGTGCAGTAGTTTCTAATGATGCGCTTTTAATAAATATGATTAAAAAACTTCGTAATTATGGAGGAACATTTAAATACACATACAACACGATTGGTACCAATAATAGATTAGATGAAATTCAAGCCACTTTTTTAAATATAAAATTGGAATTACTGGATGATGATAATGAAAAACGGCGCAACATAGCAAAATCGTACCTTTTAGGGATAACAAATAAAAAGATAAAACTTCCTTATTATAATTTATCAGAGAATCATGTTTTTTATGCTTTTGTTGTTCTAGTTGAAAATAGACAAGAATTTATAGATTACTTAAGCGAAAAACACATTGAAACTTTAATTCATTATCCAATTCCTCCACATAAACAAGAAGCATTTGCTCATTTAAAAATAACGTCTTTACCAATCACTGAAACTATTCACAATAAAATAGTAAGTCTTCCTATAAGTCCGGTAATGCTAAAAGAAGATGTAGAAGAAGTTATAAGGAGCATCAACCAATATTAATAAAATCTACATACTTTAGGTGGTAAATTTTAAAGAAATAATAAAAAATAATTTGTTATTAAAAATAACATCTTTAAATGCTGTAGTAATTACAGTAAGGTTAATTATTTCTTTAATTATTCAAAGAATATTAGCTGTTACTGTTGGGGAAATAGGAATTGCTAAAATAGGTCAACTCCGAAATTTATTGCAAATAATAACGAGTTCCTCATCTCTAGGTACGTTTAATGGTGTAGTAAAATATGTTTCAGAGTTTAAAGACCATAATCAAAAGCTTACCGACTTATTTACAACTACATTCATATTTGTTTTTATAGGGGCAATTATTACATCTTCATTTGTTTTTTTTAATGCTTTATGGATTACCAATGAGTTGTTTGGGAGTTTAGATTATGTAAATGTTATAAAATGTCTCGCTTTACTTCCCTTAGTTATAGGTGTGAATAGAGTTTTTCATGGTATTATAAACGGTTTGTCAGAATATAAAAAATATGCAAAAATTGATTTATTAAGCTATATTTTATCTATAACATTACTTTTAATATGTCTTTATTATTTCGAATTAGAAGGTGTGCTGTTTTCAATAGTTATAACGCCAATAATTCAGTTGGGTGTTATCATTTATGTTTTTGGAACAATTTTAAAAAAGCATATAAAAATTAAAAATTTAGCCTTTAAAATTCCTTTTGCTAAAGAATTATTAGCTTTTATGTTAATGTCTTTTGTATCGACTGTATTGTTAAATTATATAGAGCTAGATATAAGAACCATGATCACCAATAAGATCAACATTAATGAAGCGGGGTATTGGACAGCAATGGGCTTTATCTCTAAAAACTATATGGTATTTTCCTCAGGATTATTTACTCTTTACGTAATACCAAAATTTGCACGAATTTATGAATATCATCTTTTTAAGAAAGAAGTTCTCAATATATATAAAACGATACTCCCTTTATTTGGATTAGGGATGCTGTTGGTTTATTTGTTTAGAAACTTAATTATTGATCTAGTTTACCCCAATTTTACAGGATTAGAACCATTGTTTAGGTGGCAATTGTTAGGGGACTTTGTTAGATTAGCAACGTTGGTTATATCCCATCAGTTTTTAGCAAAAAAAATGATAAAGAGTTTTGTGATAACAGAATTAATCTCACTGGGTTTATTTTATTTTTTATCAAAAACACTAGTGGATTTATATGGCGCAGAAGGTGTGGTTATGGCACATTTATATAGGTATATAATATACTTTGGAATTGTCGTATTTGTTGTTTGGAGTAATTTTTCAGGTCAAAAACAAAATAAGTAAAACACTTAGTTACTTAACCTTATCAGCCCATTTCGAAATATATTTATTTGCTATTTTTATATAGTTATGTTCTTTCTCTATAAAAGCTCTTGCGTTTTTAGAAATTTCAATAATTTTTTCAGGATTTAAAATTAACCATTCAATTTTTTCTGCAATTTTTTCTGCATTTGGTAATGCATTAATAGCAACAGAATCTTCAGCTAAATTATAATAATCTAGCCACTCTTTTTCTGCTCCAGTAAAAGCAACTTTTCCTTTTGCCATGGCTTCAAGTGCATTATAACCTTGGTCGAAAGCATAAACTTGGTCTAGAATAATATGGCTATTATTATATAATTCTATATATTCTTTATAAGGAATATTTTTAGTTGTTATAACGTTTACTTTTTCTGGGTATTTTTTTTGAATACGATCTAGAGCTTCTTCAAAAAATAAATTTCCTTTTTTAAAATAGTTTAGGCTATTAATACCATGAAAAATATTAATCTTATCTGTAATTTTTATTGAGTCGGCCTTTAATTTATCTATATTGATTGGGTTTGGAATAAGCCCTAAATATTTAGGGTTATCTTTTAAAGGAATATGGTAATCCATATCCGAAGCAAAAACACCTTCAATATGTTCATATAAAAATTTATGAAGCCTATGATAAGGCTTTGATATACGTTGAAAAATAAATTTATAATGTTTTTTTAATTTAGGGTTGTTATTAAGTGGTGTTAAAATAGAATATCTAAACTTTTTATCAAATGCGTATTTTACGCTAATAAAATCAGTACCGCAGGATAAAAGAAATAATTTTTTATTTTGATTTATGATTCTTTTTAAGAACCACATTTCTATTTTTAAAAAAGTCTTTATGCTATCTTCATTAATAAGTTGAACAACATCAAAACCTTTAAGCCTTGGTAATATTTTGTAAAAACGTAAAGCAACTTCTATTTTTGGAATATCTATTCTAAATAGTTTGTGAATTAATTTTATAATAAAAAAAAGTAACGGTATTTCCTTAGTTCTGGCACCAATATAAATGTCAACAGGATAATTTTTAAACCCATCATTAGAAGCAATTAAAAGGACTTCATGACCATTTTTAATCAAACCTTCTTTCAGCGAATTGTGAAGTCTGCTATATTCTCCTATCAATAAAATTTTCATTTATCTTTTTTAGATTAATCAAATATAGAAGTTTGTTAATTTCTTTTTAAATCTTTTAAAGAATTAATTCATTTTATAATTGAATTAATTGGTCACATTAACTCACTTTAAGCATTATTAATTATTTTAGTTGTTTATTAGTTTTAAACTGCAACACGTTTTAAAATAAATTTCAAAGAAAAAGAGTCTATGTGTAAAGCAATAAATGATTGTGTAATTGTTGAAATACCTAAAATAGAAGATCATAGAGGCAATCTTGCTATTATTGAAAAAGAGGTTATTCCATTTCAGGTACAACGCGTTTATTATTTATATGATATCCCAAGTGGATCGAGTAGAGGGGGCCATGCCCATAAAGAACTCCGCCAGTTTCTTATAGCTTTAAGTGGTAGTTTTGATGTTATTCTTAAAGATGGGGAAGTAGAAAGAAGGATCACACTTAATAATCCATCTAAAGGATTATTAATTACACCTGGAAATTGGCGTGAATTAGAAAATTTTTCATCAGGGGCTGTTTGCCTTGTATTAGCTTCTAATGTTTATTGTGAAGAAGATTATATAAGAGATTTTGAGGTGTTTAAATCATTTAAAAAATTGAAAAACATATAAAAATCTAACTATTAACATAACTTTTTATTAAAATAGATATTTAATTCCACAATGAAAAAGATTTGCATTATCACTACATCTTTGGGAAAGGGAGGGGCAGAACGATTTAGTGCATTACTTTCGCAAATGCTATCAGAATTAGAATATGAAGTTCATATCATGATGACCAAAAATGATATAGACTATGCGTTTTTTGGTGAAATGTTTAATTTACAACAAGAATTTGGAGATAATATATCTGATTTTAAAAAAATAAAGGTCTTGCGATCCTATTTTAAAAAACATGCTTTTGATGTTATTATTGATAATCGTACCAGAAATAAATTTTTAAAAGAGTTTATATTATATCATTATGTCTTTAAGGCAAAAAAAATGATCTCTATTGTACATAGTTATTATTTGTTGAATTATTTACCAAGATCTAAATTTCTTGCAAAGTTATTATATAAGAACAAAACTAAAATTATAACAGTGAGTAAAGAAATTCAAGAAACTGTTATAAGCTCTTATGGTTTCAAAGATTGCGGGCATATATATAACCCTGTTGATGTTGAAAAAATTGATAAAGGGGCAAGCCAAGAAGTTGCTATTTCAGGAGATTTTATTCTAAGCTATGGACGCATCGACGAACCAGTTAAAAACTTTACTTTATTGCTGAAGGCATATAAAAAGTCTTTTTTACATCAGAAAGGTATTAAACTATATGTTATTGGAGGGGGAAAAGATGTTATTTTTTTAAAAGAAAAAATAAGGGAATTGGCTCTTGAAGACCATGTAGATTATATCCCATTCGTCAACAACCCTTTTCCGTATGTTAAAAAAGCACTTTTTACAGTATTGACTAGTCGGCATGAAGGGTTTCCTATGGTTTTGCTAGAAGCATTAGCATGTCAGACTCCAGTAATTTCTGTTAATTGTAAATCGGGCCCTAAAGAAATCATACAACATGGGGCTAATGGTTTAATAGTCGAGAATTATAATGCAGAAGCTTTAGCAAATGCATTGAATACACTAGTTGATGATAAATCTTTATACACGAAATGTAAAGCAAATGCAAAAAATAGTATAGACAAATTTTCAATCGAAAAGATTACTAAAGAATGGGAAAATTTGCTTCGTTAATTTTATTTAAAAGCAGTTAGATATATATTGTTTTTAATTAAAATACGATGAAAGCTTTTACAAAGCTGAATAAAAAATTTAGGGCATTGTAAAAGTACTTTTTGCTTCAAGTTTAAGTTTTTGTAGTTTATTTCTCTTTTTAATTTTTGATAAAGTTTTTTCTCATTATTTATCAAACACCTTATCGCTACCGCATATCTGTTTACATCTAAATACGTTTTTAAAGAAGGGTTCTGCGCTTCTTCTTCTGGATAATTATTTATAAAATCATATCTAATAGAATTGTATTCTTTTTTTGACAAACTATCATCTACAAAAAAGTTGTAAGACATCGTAATGGTTGGATTAAAACTTACTTTATATTTTAATGCAAAACGAATCCATAAATCTAAATCTTGAGCCGTTTTAAATTTAGTATCAAAACCTCCAATCTCATTAAACTTTTCTTTAGAAAAACAAACTGCAGATGTCCATGCAACCAGATTTGTTATACTTGCTTTGAAAAAGTCCTCTACGATCAAACATTCATTTTGATAATTAAAGTTTAGAGCAGCTTTACGGCTCATATTTTTTTTATGAAATATTTCATAATTATTACAGTATAAGCCAGCTTCTGGGAATAAAGCTATCTGCTTTTTTAATTCGATCAAATGATTATCATACCAAGTGTCATCTGCATCTAGTAGCGCAATATGTTTTGAATTAGCATGCTCAATACCAACATTTCTGGCTACAGATACTCCTTTATTCTTTTGTTGAATGATATTAATTCGTAAATCTTGAAATTGAGATACCAATTCCAAACTTTTATCAGTACTTCCGTCATCTACTATAATAATCTCAAAATCTTTAAATTTTTGATTCAGCACACTCTTTATTGTTTTTACAATAAAAGTTTCTTTATTATATAATGGTATAATAACTGAAAAGAAAGGCATTAGTCTTTGTTTTTTAAGGAACAATAATATCCCAATTTATAAAAATCTAATAAAAATATTGATGGAAAATTAGAATTGAAATTTTTTAATAATAAAGGGGTAACTAGTTTGAAAATATACTTTGTAACTATATGTAGCTTTAACCTTAAAAGCATATTGTATGTTTTTGATATGCCAAAGCGTTCGCTCTTTATTCTTTTAGTTTTTATTAAATAGACTAAGTTTTCTATAGCATATTCAGTTTTTTTGATAAATTTATTAGCGTCATCATCTGCAGCATGTATAACAGGATTGTCAAAAAAAAGGACATTTATTTTCTTTTCTAATAATCTATCGAAGAATAAAATATCTTCAAGACCATATTGGGTTAATGATTCATCAAATAAATTTGCCATAAAGACCTCTTTTTTAATTAAGAAATTAGATGAGCACATAACTTTAAATTCTCTTTTCTTTGTATATAACCATCTTAATCTATATGGTTTTTTTGGAGACTTTTCCAGAGGGGTCATACCCCCAGTTATTACTTTTTTATTCTCAATTGCTAAGTAGTTTTTTAAGAAATCATTTTTTTTAGGAAGAGTACCTGCATCGATAAATAATAAAGATTCATATTTGGCATCTGTTCCTAATAAATTTCTAATGGCGCTTCTTCCTATATTTTGAGGTAATTTTTTAAAAAGACAATTCTCTAATTCATTTATTTTGTCGTTTTTGTTAAATTCTTTTTTAGAAGCGTCATCATATACTATTATTTCAAATTCTACATGGCATTCTAAAGCCTGTTTATGTAAACATTCAACTAATTGAGTAATATCATAATTATATGTAGGAATTAAAATTGAAAGCATATTATTTACTCAAAATTAAAACAGTTTCAGGAGATGTATACCCATAATAAAGATCTTTTTCACTATTATTAAAAAGTTTAATTTGTACCTTAAAACCTGTATTTTCTAATCTTTCTTTTAAACCTTCGACAGAATAAATCCTTACATGGTCTTCTTGTCCAAAATGTAGAACTCTCTCTTTTGGAGAAACAATAGTATTGTCTTCATAAATGGCTCCATTTTTAAATGGTGTTTGAATATAAATTTTTCCGTTTGGTTTTAAAACTCTATAAAGTTCAGACATTGCCTTTTTGTCATCGTTGATATGTTCCAAGATATGATAACATATAATAATATCAAATTTTTCATTATTTTGATCAATATTGGTAATATCATATTTATAATCAGCTAAAAACTCATTTTCATAATCTGTACTGAAATAATTTATAGCTTTAATTTTTTTTAACACTCTATATAGGTTTCTTGAAGGCGAAAAATGTAATATATATCCCTTTGGTTTAAGTAAGTCCCAAAGCCTTCTAGTTCTTGATAAACTACCACAAAAAGGACATAATAAATCTTCGTTTTCTAATGAAATAAATGATCTTAATTTTTTAGAACAAATATTACATTGATGCGTATTTCCAATATAAAATATCCCGTAAAAACTTCTAAAAAACAATTCATTTTTAAACAGAAATTCTTTCGGAATTAAAGTCTTTACTTTTCTCTTAATGAACCTGTACATATTAGTTTTTCCGCTGCACCACTTCATAAACCGCGTTCTCATCACATTTAAGTGTTTTGCTAGGATATTTAAGCAGTAAAGCATAATCGTGAGTAGCCATTAAAATGGTGTTTCCATTCTTATTAATATCTTGTAGCACCTCCATAACCTCTACACTAGTTTGAGGATCTAAATTTCCAGTAGGCTCATCGGCAAGAATAAGCTCAGGGTTATTAAGTAAGGCTCTAGCAATAGCAACACGTTGTTGCTCACCTCCAGAAAGCTCATGTGGATATTTAAAACCTTTCGTTTTCATATCCACCTTTGCTAAAACTTTTTCAACACGTGTATCCATTTTTGTTTTATCTTTCCAACCAGTAGCTTTTAAAACAAATAATAAATTATCATTAACAGTTCTATCAGTAAGTAATTTAAAGTCTTGAAAAACAACACCTAATTTTCGTCTCAAAAAAGGGATTTCTTTTTCAGTAAGGTGTTTTAAATCATAATCTACAATATGACCTTCGCCTTCAGTTAATGGTAAATCGCCATAAAGCGTTTTCATAAAGCTACTTTTCCCCGTTCCTGTTTTTCCAATTAAATATACAAAGTCCCCCTTATTAATTTCAACATTAACGTTTGAAAGCACAAGGTTATCACCTTGAAAAATAGACGCGTCTTTTAATTGTAAAATGGGTTTCGACATAAAAAAGGAGTTTAAAGTTACAAGTTTAAAGTTAATAGTTTAACATAGCAAACCATAAACCATAATTTTTATTGTTATAGCCTTTTTTCGTGTTTACAATCACGAATCTTTTTATTAATTTTCTATCTACAGTCTTATCCTTATTTTTACATTTAATAAGCTGATTTATAATTATGATACGATTATTACGTTATAAAATTTATATTAAACCCAAATTATGCATTAGAACTTCGAAATGACAGTTGAAAATGCATAATTTGGGTTAAAAAAAGAACGCTTTAGATCATTTTCCTAAAGAGTTGCATTAAGTTTGCCGTTTCCGTAGATTCGGGAATCTAATAAATAATTTTTTTTGTTTCTTTATCTTTAAAATATAAACAGAATTCTTTATTTATCTTTGGTTTAAAATTAAAAAATGAATCGTTAATGACTAAAAAAAACATTGTTTCTCTCTTGGTGGCTATTAGTTTTAGTTTACACATTATAGGACAACAATCTGCCACTTATACTAGTAATTTAGTTGATTATCAAAAAGCCTTATCTCTGTATAATAACCATCAGTACCTTGCAGCTCAGTCTTTATTTGGTAATGTGAAGAAAACAGCTAAAGAAGAAATTCTACAGTCAGATTGTACATATTATATAGCAAATTGCGCAGTACGTTTAAATCAACAAAATGCTGACCAATTGGTAGAAGGTTTTGTGGAAGATTACCCAACGAGTACAAAACGAAATACAGCTTTTGTTGATGTAGCAGACTATTACTTTGAGAATTCTAAATATGCTTATGCCAGAAAGTGGTATGATAAAGTTGATGAGAATGCATTAGGTAGAAAAGACAAAGACAAATACAATTTCAATAATGGCTATTCAGCATTTTCTGCGAAACAATATAAAGAAGCTAAAAAATATTTAACACGTGTAGAAAACTCTCAAGAGTTTGGCTCACAAGCCAAATATTATATAGGTTTTATGGCTTATGAAGGAGATGATTATAATAAAGCTAATGAATATTTTGATCAAGTAAGCGACCAAGAACGTTACAAAGAGAAGCTATCATACTATCAAGCAGATTTAAATTTTAAATTAGGAAATTTTGAAAAAGCGATTAAGCTTGCAAAAGAAAGGTTAGATGAAAGTGATGAGAATGAAGTATCAGAACTATCAAAAATAATAGGAGAGAGTTATTTTAATTTAGAAAAATATGCAGAAGCCATTCCGTATTTAAAAGCGTATAAAGGAAAAAAAGGTAAAAGAGACGCGAATGCAAAATGGAATAACACCGATTATTATCAATTAGGGTACGCTTATTACAAACAAAGAGATTATGAAAATGCCATTTCGGAGTTTAATAAAATAATAGGTGGTAATAACTCAATTGCTCAGAATGCTTATTATCACTTAGGAGAAAGTTATGTTAATCTTAACAAAAAGCAAGAAGCTTTAAACGCCTTTAGAAATGCATCACAAATGGATTATGATTTAAAAATTCAGGAAGATGCATGGCTAAATTATGCAAAGATTAGTTATGAAATCGGAAACCCATACCAGTCGGCACCTCAGGTTTTAGCAGACTATTTAGCGAAATACCCCAATACTAGTTATAAGGAAGAAATTGAAACATTATTAATTGATTCCTATATCACATCAAAAAATTATAAAGAAGCCCTTAAATTATTAGAAGGGAAAAACAGTTTTGAAAATAAAGTAGCCTATCAGAAAGTAGCATTTTATAGAGGCTTAGAGCTTTATAATGATACTTATTATTTAGAAGCAGAATCACTTTTTGATCAATCTTTAAAGGAACCGAGAGATCCTAAATATACTGCTCGTGCAACATTTTGGAAAGCAGAAGCAGATTATAATTTAACTAATTATGATGATGCATTAATTGGTTTAAAACAGTTTCAACAAGAAACAGCATCTTCATCAACACCAGAAATCGAAAATATAAATTACAACTTAGCGTATATATATTTTAAGCTAAAAAATTACGATCAGGCGATTAAGTATTTCAATCAATTTACTTCAAATAAAAAAGAAGACAAAGTAAGATTGAACGACGCGTACTTACGACTGGGAGATGGCTATTTTGTTACAAGCCAATATAAAAGCGCCATTAGTGCTTATAATAATGCTATTAAGTTAAATGAAATAGATTCTGATTATCCATTTTTTCAAAAAGCGATTAGTACAGGCTATAGTGGACAAACATCAAAAAAAATAAAAGAATTAGAACAGTTTATTTTAGACTACCCTACATCAAAATTACGAGACGATGCGATGTACGAACTTGGTAATTCGTATGTTAAAGCCAATGATATAGATAAAGCTATGACGGTTTACAATCGTTTAAATTCTGAATATAAAATGAGTTCGTTTGTACCAAAGTCATTGTTGCGACAAGGTTTGGTTTATTACAATGGGAATGAAAACGAGCAAGCATTAACTAAATTTAAACAGATAACAAGCGATTATCCTAATACGCCAGAAGCCATTCAATCGGTCTCTACAGCCAAATTAATTTATATAGATTTAGGACGCGTAGACGATTATGCGAATTGGGTTCGAACTTTGGATTATGTTGAGGTTACAGATACAGACTTAGATAACGCGACATACGAAGCGGCAGAAAAACAATATTTAGATAGTAATACAGATAAAGCTATTAAACAATTTAATGGTTATTTAAATGAATTTCCTAACGGATTACATGCTTTACAAGCCCATTTTTATATAGCACAATTATATTACAAAAAGGATTTAAAAGAGAATGCAACGCCTCATTATAAATACATTGTGGAAACATCGCGAAACGAATATACAGAGGAAGCACTATCACGTTTATCTCAGCATTATTTAGAAGCTAAAAATTGGAAAGAGGCTCTTCCGTTATTGTTGAGGTTAGAAGAAGAGGCTAATTTTCCACAAAACGTGATATTTGCACGGTCTAACTTAATGAAAGCGAATTATCAATTAGAACGTTATGACAAAGCCGTTTCTTATGCAGAAAAAGTATTGGCAAGTTCAAAAATCGATAATAAAATAAAAAGTGACGCTCATATTATTATAGCACGTTCTGCCATAAAAACAGGTGATGAAGATAAAGCAAAAACAGCGTATACTAATGTAGAAAAAGTAGCTACAGGAGAAACAGCAGCCGAAGCTTTATACTATAATGCTTATTTTAAAAATAAAGAAGGGAAGCATGAAGCGTCTAACAAATCGGTTCAAAAATTAGCTAAAGATTTTTCAGGTTATAAATATTACAGTGCAAAAGGTTTGGTGCTAATGGCAAAGAATTTTTATGCTTTAGATGATGCGTTTCAAGCGACTTATATTTTAGAAAGTGTTATCAAAAATTTTGTCGAATTTGATGATGTGGTTTCAGAAGCAAAAGGTGAGCTAAAGAGAATTAAAGCAGAAGAAGCTAAAACCAATTCATCTGTTCAACAGGAAGATTAGTTTGTTAAAAATTAAAATGTCATCAAGGCGTAGCCGAATCATCTCATCAATCATAAATAATATTAGTATGCGAAAGCACATAAAAAAAATATTAGTTGTAGTAATTACATTAAGTGCAACAATTTCTTTTTCACAAGATAAAATAAAAGACACGATTAATACTGGGGTTATTGATGTAGTAAAACCATATACCCCAACAATATCTGATGCATTTAAAGTAAAAGAAACTCCGTCTTTAGAGGATGAAACTACAGAAACTAAAAAGGAAATTAAATACAATATTTTTTCATTTCCAGTAGCATCAACATTCACACCAGCAAAAGGAAAAGCTGCGATTGTAGAAAAAAGAAAACCAATAAAATTATTTGATAATTACGCAACATTAGGTGTTGGTACTTATACAACTATTCTTGGCGAAGTATACTTAAATCATGCTATTAGTAGAACCGAAAGTGTAGGAGGTTATATAAGTCATCATTCATCCCAGGGCGGTATTGAAGATCTGTCCTTTGATGATAATTTTTCTAACTCTAAGATCAATGTGAATTACTCAAGTCGATTAAGAGATTTGGCATGGAATGTTGAAGGCGGGTTTAAGCACCAAACCTATAATTGGTATGGAGTACCAGAATCTCAAATAGTTGCAGCAAGTACCAATGGTATTGATGTAGAGCATTCTTTTTTTAGTGGTCATTTTGGAGCCGATATTACATTTGAAGACACCTATATTAATTCAGGAAGTTTCTTTTTCAGACGTTTTGGAGATAATCAGGCTTCTGGAGAAAACAGGTTTATAGCTAAAGCTAAAATAGATATCCCCATTAATGATGTAGAAATATCTACAGATATTAAGTTTGATTATTTAGGCGGGACATTTGATAGAAGTTATACAACAAATACAGAATTTAACTATGGAAATTTTCAAGCAGGGATCTCATCAACTTACGAAATGAAGCAAGATGATTTAACAGTTAACTTAGGTATTTCTGCTTATTATTTAAGAGATTCTGAAGCAAAGGAAAGCAAGGTTTACATTTACCCTAATATCACTGCAACGTATAGATTGGTAAACGATGTATTGATTGTTTATGGAGGTATAGAAGGAGACTTAATTCAAAATTCGTATTACGATTTTGCTACAGAAAATCCCTTTGTGTCTCCTACCTTATTTATAATACCAACAGATCAATTATACAACGCATATATTGGCTTAAAAGGAAAACTGTCTAGTAATATGAGTTATAATATTAGCGGACATTATTTAGCCGATAGAAATAAAGCACTTTATAAAACGAATGTTATAAGAAACTTGACACCTCAGAATAATTATAATTACGGGAATTCGTTTGGAATTGTGTATGATGATGTGGATACTTTTGGGGTCGCAGGAGAAATAAATGTAGATGTAAATAGGAACTTTAAATTAGGCTTAAAAGCAGAATATTTTAGTTATTCAACAGAAGATGAAGTAGAAGCATGGAATTTACCAGATATTAAAGGATCATTATTTTTAGACTATCAAATAGACGAGCATTGGTTTGCAGGTGCTAATTTATTCTATATTGGCGAACGTAAAGATCAATTGGTACTGGAAGGTTCTTTACTTCCAGATCCTCTATCCACGACTGTTGTTTTAGATAGTTATTTTGATGCCAATGCACATGTAGGGTATCATGTTAACGAACAATTATCGGTATTTGCAAAAGCTAATAATATAGCCAATGATGGTTATCAACGTTGGCAAAGTTTTCCAGTACAAAGTATTCAGTTTTTAGCAGGAGCTACTTATAAGTTTGACTTCTAATTCCCACGGGGAATCCATTTTAAACTAATTCGTATTCAATCTATAAGATTCCTGCCTCTGCAGGAATTAGCCGTGCTAAGTAGTCAAAATGTTTACCTTCTAAAACCAGTTCACATTTTAAACCAACGGTTTCGCAAGCCATCTTTAAAGTTTCAAAATCTAAATAGAGCCATTTCATAGGAACTTCTTCTTCACCTTTATAGCTTAAAAAGTAATCCAGTTCACCATAATAGCTGGAGTTAGTATCGATCCAGAAACCACCATCTTCATCTTCATACATATATTTAATATCAGAAGAATCGATTAAAATTTGTCCCTTAAGGTTTAATAAACTTTTTAAATGAGATAAGTACTTCGATACGTGGATCAATTCTTGAAAAATCCCAGTACCATTCATCAAAAGTAAAATAGTATCAAAGGATCCAGTTTCATCTAAAACATTCTTTTCTTCAGCATAAATAACCTTACGTTTTTTAGCTACTTCAATAGCACCTTTAGAAATGTCGATCGCTTTTACTTTTAAGCCTTTTTCTTGTAAAAACAAACTATGACTTCCAGTGCCGCAACCTACATCTAAAACAGAACCTTTAGCTAGTTTTAAAGCTTTTTGCTCTAAACTCGGCATATCTTTAAAATCACGAAATAAATAAGGAAGAGGTAATATATCTTCATCAGAAATACTCGTAGAAGTCATAATGTCTTCGGTATAGTTTCCGTTTTGGTAATCTAATAAAGCATTTCCGAAAAGGTCTTTCATTTATAAATTTTTTGTTATTCCCACAAGGGCAGGGATCTATTCGCCATGCTGAGCTTGTTTCAGCATCTCATCTAAAAATATTACTTTTACACCATGCAAGATATCATTAAAAACCTTCCAAAGCTCGCCAAAGATAAGCATAACGAAAACAAAAAAATCTTTGCGAAACTAAAAAAGAAACCGCCTAAAAATCTGGATTATATCATGCAAGAATTACATGATAAAGAGTTTGAGCGTACCGATTGTTTAGAATGTGCGAATTGCTGTAAAACAACAGGTCCGCTATTTACGGATAAAGATATTGAGCGAATTTCGAAACACTTTAAACAAAAACCACAACAGTTTATAAATCAATATTTACGTATTGATGAAGATAATGATTATGTATTGCAAAGTGTACCCTGTACTTTTTTAGGTGCAGATAATTATTGTTCCATTTATGGAGTGCGACCAAAAGCTTGCAGAGAATTTCCACATACAGACAGAAAAAAATTTCAACAAATATCAAATCTCACATTAAAGAATGTTGCTATGTGCCCTGCAGCTTTTAATATTGTTGAGGACATGAAAAAAAGAATAAAATAGTATATTTAGTAAAAATATACTATTGGAAACCATTTTAAATTATTTTGAAACAATTCCTTCACTACATAGAGGGATAATTATTGTGGGAGGGTTAACCTTCTTTTGGATTATTGAAGGGGTCGTACCTTTATTTGGATTTAGTTACAAAAAATGGAAACATGCTATACCAAACATATTCTTTACACTAACAACAGTACTTATAAACCTTCCCTTAGCGTTTTTGTTTTTAAAATCATCAGATTGGGTGGTTGCTAATAATTTCGGAATTCTTAATTGGCTTCCAGAAATGCCAATATGGTTGTATGGTATTTTAGGAATTTTTCTAATAGACTTTATAGGTGCCTATGTGCCACATTTAATTGAGCATAAAGTAAAACCATTGTGGATGGTACATTTGGTACATCATTCAGATCATCATGTAGATACAACTACAGCGAATAGACATCATCCGTTAGAGAGTCTAATTCGTTATGTATTCACTTTAATGGGGATATTTATTATAGGCACACCAATAGCTTTAGTTCTGTTGTATCAGTCATTATCGGTTGTCGCAACACAATTTAATCATGCCAATATAAAATTACCTAAAAAAGTAGATGATTTGTTAAGTTATGTTATCGTATCACCAGATATGCATAAAGTACACCATCATTATAAGCTACCATATACAGATTCTAATTACGGAAATATTTTTTCTGTTTGGGATAGACTTTTTGGAACCTATATGAAACTTGATACCAACAAAATTATTTATGGTGTTGATGTTTTTCCAGATGAAAAAGAAAATAGTAATATCAAAGATTTGCTAAAACAACCGTTTCAGACATATAGAAAACCGACGACTTCTATAGATGACTAATATTTTTTCTATCATTCGGTTTTATTGGTCTCAAATGGAGTTAAAACTATGTACTTTAGTGCATGTCGCTTTCAGCTTCTAAAAACTTTTGACACGAATTTCACGAATTCACGCGAATTCAGTTTTTACCATATTTCACGAAGCAGACTTTCAGTCTGCCAAAACGAACCTATGGACTGGAAGTCCATAGGAGTGGTTTATTTTTTAGAAGTGTAATTAACCCTTTCTTATCTTACTAAAAAATTATGCAAATAGCTAAATGAAAAAGTTTAAATCACTTTACAAATAACCTTTATTAATAAAGTTAAAGGAATCCCAGAATTAACGAATAAAATTAGATTAATCGTAAATTAGATACTTGCTTCGTGTTTTTTTAAAAGCTTCCAAATCATCTTGCCAAGTAGCTTTAATCTCTGTTTCACTTAGACCTGCTTCAATCTGTTGTTGTAACTTATCCGTTCCAGCATGCTTTGTGAAATTGTTTGTATTGAAGAATAATGATTTATCCGTTGCGTTTTTATATGCGTCAATAACCCATTTTAGAGTCATAACACCATTTAGTGCTTCATCTTTTAGATCCTTACCGTAGCAAAGAACGTTTTTATGTTTTGGATATTTAGCGCCAAAATTTGCAATAGGCGTATAGTTAAACTTAAGAAGTTCTTTGTTTAAAAAAGGCGCTCCATATCGCTGAAACTGAAATTCGGTACCACGACCAGCATTTATATTAGTGCCTTCAAAAAGACCAAGACTAGGATATAATTTTATGGCTTGATCGTTTGGTAAATTTGGTGAAGGTCTAATAGGTAAACTATAAAAAGTGTTGTGTGTGTAATTTTTTATTGGAATAATGATTATTTCACAAGAGGCATTATTTTCTAACCATTTTTCGCCGTTAATCATTTGTGCGTATTCGCCAATAGTCATGCCATGTACCAATGGTATAGCATGCATTCCTAAGAAACTTTTATTTTCAATTTCTAAAGTAGGACCGTCAATATAATGCCCATTTGGGTTGGGTCTATCTAATATTAAAACAGGAATACCTTGTTTCGCACAAGCTTCCATAATATAATGTAGTGTAGAAATATAAGTGTAAAATCGAACACCCACATCCTGAATATCGAAAACAACAATATCTAAATCTTCAAGTTGTTCTTTAGTAGGTTTTTTGTTTTTTCCATACAGGGATACAAGCGGTAAGTTCGTTTTAGTATCAATACCATCTTTAATTAATTCGCCAGCATCTACACGACCTCGAAAACCATGTTCTGGAGAAAATACTTTTTTAACAGCAACTTTTAAAGCCATTAAAGAGTCAACTAAATGAATCATGGTATCTTTTTCAACAATGCGACCAGGAGATTGCTCATTCGTTTCTGGATCTACAAGCATCATTTGCTGTTTCTTTTTCTTAAATATTACTGAAGTTTGATTAGCAACAATACCAATACGTTTTCCTTTTAATAAAGGTAAATAAATTTCAGTTTGATTAGCGCCAACAATAATGATACTATCACTCTTTATAGCACGCTCTGTTTTATTTTTAGTCACTATTTTATTCTTAGCTTTAGAAGCACAAGAAATCATTACAAAAACAAATAATAAAACTGTATTTTTGAAAACACTAAACCTCATATGATAATTTGAATTACGAATTTTTTATAGCTAAACGCATTATTGGTAGTAAAGCGTATAAAAGTAGTATATCGGCACCAATAATAAAAATTGGAATAGCAGCAATTGCTATTGGTATTGTTGTTATGATGATTGCTATAGCAACAGGTATAGGCTTACAACAAAAAATACGTGATAAAGTAGTCGCATTTAATGGACACGTTACTATTACCAATTTTGATAGTAATAACTCTCAAGAAAGTATTGTTCCTATCTCAAAAGACCAAGAATTTTATCCAGAATTTAATACTGTTGAAGGCATTGCTCATATCCAGGCAGTAGCATCAAAATTTGGGATTATTAGAACCGAAACCGATTTTGAAGGTGTTTATTTAAAAGGCGTAGGGGCAGATTATAATTGGAACTATTTTGAAGCCTTTTTATTAGAAGGAAAGCTTCCGGATTATTCAGGTAAACGAAATGAAGACATCTTAATATCTCAATATTTAGCTAATAGGTTGAAACTAAAACTTAATGAAACATTACAAATGGTGTTTCGAAAAGACGATCCTGTAAAACCACCAAATATTATTACCTATCGTATTGTAGGAATTTATAATTCAGGATTTCAAGATTTTGATGCAAACTATCTTGTGGGAGATATGCGTCATTTGCAAAGAATAAATGGATGGGAGGATGATCAAGTTGGAAATTTTGAGGTGTTTATTGATGATTACGATGAAATAGATAGAAAAGGTATCGAAATATATCAAAACATTCCTTCAGTACTTAATGCAGAGACTATTACCAATAAATTTAGTTCGATTTTTGATTGGATACAAATTTTCGATACAAATATTTACGGCATAATAGGTATCATGATACTTGTAGCAGGAATTAACATGATAACCGCATTGCTTGTTTTAATATTAGAACGCACGCAAATGATAGGCATATTAAAAGCATTAGGAAGTAACAATTGGAGCATCCGTAAGCTGTTTTTGTATAATGCATCATACTTGATTTTTCTTGGGTTATTATGGGGTAATATTATTGGGTTAGGACTTCTATTTGCTCAAAAATATTTTAAATTATTTCCATTAGATCCAAGCGTGTATTATGTTACAGAAGCTCCTGTTTATCTAAGCTTTGGTTACGTTTTAGGATTAAACGTAGGCACGCTTATACTTTGCTTACTTATGCTATTAGTACCATCGTATATCATTACAAAAATATCCCCGGTAAAAGCTATTAGATTCGAATGATTACTAATATTTTGAACGTTTCTTCCTCTTAATAAAGTCTTGCTAAATTCATTTCGAAAAGCGCCAAAAGCGTGACGTGAGAATCTGTTTGTCGTTTACTTCAATTTATGTTTTGAGTTTGTAATAGACAGATTGTTATACTTCGACACTATTTGGTGAGGGCTAGTTGTTCCTCCCTTACAATGCTGGGAGTACCCACAAATATTAATACATAGATATGCTTAAAAAATAATATTATGTAAAAAGGCAGGCACTAATTTCACGAATTTTCCTGCCTACCAGTAGATTTCAAACCTGTATAGGTATTATCACAGACTGAAAGTCTGATTCGTGTTTATTGTAGGCATAGGGATCTCAAATACAATGAGATTCTATTCGTGTAAATTTGTGCAACCAGCCATTCGGCAGGCTGGTTCGTGTCTTAATTATCGTTTGATGCTCAGGCTTTAGTTTGCTGCCATAGTTTATATAGATTAAAGTTATATAGGAAAAATAACTTAAAAAAATGTGGGTACACCGTGGCTTACAATGACGTAAAATAGAGAGTCAGCCTTCCGCTAAGTAGAAGAGTTCCAAAGACTAATACTACAATTACCAACTTTTTAACTTAAATTTACAAAGTGAATTTAGACTTATGGAATACGCTGAAAATATATTAGGCACTATTGGTAATACGCCATTAGTGAAATTAAATAAACTAGTTGAAGAATTGCCGTGTCTGGTATTAGCAAAATACGAAACATTTAATCCTGGTAATTCTGTAAAAGATAGAATGGCCGTAAAAATGATTGAAGATGCCGAGGCAGACGGGCGATTAAAGCCAGGAGGAACCATTATTGAAGGAACATCTGGAAATACAGGAATGGGATTGGCCTTAGCAGCTATAGTAAAAGGTTATAAAATGATTTGTGTTATAAGTGATAAGCAGAGTAAGGAAAAAATGGACATCTTAAGAGCTGTAGGCAGTAAAGTTGTAGTGTGTCCAACAAATGTGAATCCAGAAGATCCAAAATCATATTATTCAACCTCAAAACGACTTGCAGAAGAAACACCAAACTCTTGGTATGTAAATCAGTATGATAACTTAAGTAATACTGCAGCACATTACGAAAGCACGGGGCCAGAAATATGGAAACAAACCGATGGTAAGATAACTCATTTCTTGGTAGGGGTAGGAACAGGAGGCACCATATCTGGAGTTGGTAATTATTTAAAAGAGCAAAACCCAAATGTGAAGATTTGGGGTGTAGATACCTATGGCTCTGTTTTTAAAAAATATCATGAAACAGGAATATTCGATGAAAACGAAATTTACCCATACATTACAGAAGGTATAGGAGAAGACATTCTACCAAAAAATGTTGATTTTAATGTTATAGATGGATTTACTAAAGTTACAGATAAAGATGCCGCAATTTATACACAAAAATTAGCAAAAGAAGAAGGGATGTTTCTTGGTAATTCTGCTGGAGCTGCTATAAAAGGACTTCTTCAATTAAAAGATCATTTTAATAAAGAAGATGTTGTTGTGGTTTTATTTCACGATCATGGGAGTCGCTATGTAGGTAAAATGTTTAATGATGAATGGATGCGAGATCGTGGCTTTATTGAAGATGAACTAACCTGTGCACAAGACATTATTAAAAACCATGTAGATAAACCTTTGATAACTGCTAAAACAGAAGAATTAGTATCTCATGCTATTGAGCGTATGAAGACATATAAAATTTCCCAAATACCAGTCGAAGATTCAACAGGATTTGTAGGTGCTATTGATGAAGCAGATTTGTTACGGAAATATATTGAAAACAAAGATATTTCAGATTTACCTATTAAAGAAGTTATGCATAAACCGTTTCCAATAGTTACTAAAAACACACCTATTGAAGCTATTTCTAAATTAATAGATAGAGATAATAATGCTGTATTGGTAAAATTAAATGATGGCACATATCAAATCATTACTAAGTATGATATTATTAGCGTATTATAATTAGTAGTAAATAAATATATTAGAAAAGGAATCCTGAATAAACTTTTCAGGATTTTTTTATTTAATTCAAAATAAGTAGGTATTTATTTACAAAAAGTACTATTTTTGTGTTTTTACTTCAATTTGTGTAAGTGAAAACTTCAAAAAAAGTTTTGTTTACATTGAATTTTGTTATATTTTCGATGAAATGTATTTTTTTTACGATTAAGTGAATTTAATCTAACGATTAACCCAAAAATGCCAGATATGAAAGTTCAACAAATATCCCTACAGGAGGATGATTGGCTAGAAAGTATTTCTATTTTAAATATAGAAGTCAATATATTTTTACTCTTTGTTTCCCCAGATTTTAATTCTAAAAGGGAGGTACTAGGCTTTATAAATAATAGGTATCCAGAAGCAACTATAATAGGATGTTCTACAGCAGGAGAAATATCGGATGTTACTGTAAAAGACAAAACAATATCATTAACAGCATTACAATTAGATAAAGTTACCAGTAAAAAAGCATCAATCGAAATTCTAGATATGAATTGTAGCTACAAATCTGGAGAATACTTGGCAAAAAATCTTTATAATAAGGATTTGAGGCATGTATTGGTTTTAAGTGATGGACTTAATGTTAATGGTGCCGATTTAGTTTCAGGATTACAATCGGTAATTCCTAATGTGAGTATTACAGGAGGATTAGCTGCCGATGGTTCTAACTTTAATAAAACATTTGTAATTAATAATAATGAAATAGTTGATAAAACTATTATCGCCTTAGGTTTTTATGGAGACAATCTAAAAGTTGGTTTTAGCTCAAAAGGAGGATGGGATAGTTTTGGTATAGAACGATTGGTGACAAAATCTGATAAAAATGTTCTTTATGAATTAGATGGTTTACCAGCCTTAGAATTATATAAATCCTTTTTAGGAAAACAAGCCGATAATTTACCAAGTTCAGGGTTGTTATTTCCTTTAAATATGCGTGAAGACGAAGACTCGATACCAGTAGTTAGAACTATTTTAGCTGTAAACGAAGCAGATCAAAGTTTAATATTTGCAGGGAATATTCCTGAAGGTTCTTATGTGCGTTTAATGAAAGCAAATATTGATAGGTTAATAGATGGCGCTGCAGATTCTGCGATTGAAGCTAATAAAGAACAAGAAGAGAGCTCCGAATTAGCTATTCTTATTAGTTGTGTAGGACGTCGTTTAGTTTTAAAACAACTGGTAGAAGAAGAAGTTGAAGCAGTAAGAGAAATTATAGGAGAGAAACCTAGTATTACAGGTTTTTATTCATACGGAGAAATTGCTCCTTTTGGAGAATTTTCGCCTTGTGAATTGCATAATCAGACGATGACTATTACAACACTTTCAGAATGTTAAACAAAGACCACCATAGACTATTAAAACGTCAGCTTAAAAAGGCAGGATTAGATGGTTGTGAGAACCCAGAATTTGTTCAATTCTTTAATATGGTTAACGAGGCTTATAAAAGTTTTGATAAAGATGTAAATCACATTGAAAATATTCTTGAAGAAAGTTCTAGAGAATTATTTGTGGCCAATCAAAGGTTAATAAAAGAAAGGGATCATACCAACACAAAATTAGAAAATATTGTTGATAATATTGGAGGTGTTCTTTTTGAGACAGATCTGGATGGAAACTTTACCTTTTTAAATAATGCGTGGACAGAATATTCAGGAATTCCTATTGATAATGCCGTAGGAAAAAGTTTTAGACACTTTTTAGATGGAGTGAATATAGATGGCTTTAAACGATTTGATGATTTGTTTTCTAGGAAAAAAGAATATATCAAATTCATATTTAAGCATGAGAAAAATGGTGAATTAATGTGGTTTGAGGCAAAATCAAAACTCTTTAAAGATTCTAAAGGGAACTCCATTGGTTTTATAGGTACAATTATAGATATAACTAATCTAAAAGAGGCAGAAATAGAATTACAGAAAGCAAGTAAATCTAAAGACGAATTTTTATCTACAATGTCTCATGAAATTAGAACACCACTAAATGCAGTTACAGGATTAGCTAATATCCTATTAATGGAAAAGTACTTGCCACACCAATTAGAAAATCTAAAAGCATTAAAATATTCGGGAGAACATTTATTAGGATTAATAAATGATTTGTTAGATTTTGATAAAATAAAATCGGGGAAACTAAAACTTATAGAGAAAGATTTTAGCTTAAATTATTTTTTAGAAAGTATAAAATCTCATTTTGGTTTAAGAATAGAAAAGAAAGGATTAATTTTCAATGTCATTAAAGAAAATGATGTACCTGATAATATTATTGGAGATAAATTAAAATTGACTCAAATAATTAAAAACCTATTGAGTAATTCTTTGAAGTTTACAGAGAATGGGTGTATTAACTTTATTATTAGCAATTTAGGTGTAAAGGAGAATAAAATAAAGCTTGTTTTTAAAGTAAAAGACACAGGAATAGGGATCTCAAAAAATAGGCAGAAATCTATTTTTGAAAGTTTTATTCAAGCAAATTCAGAAACTTCTGTAAAATATGGAGGTACAGGTCTTGGCTTATCGATAAGTAAAAAACTGTTAAACCTTCAAGGTAGTGATTTGAAAGTTGAAAGTGACCTTGGTAAAGGTGCAACATTTTCGTTTGAGATCACCTATAAAGTAAGTAACAGACTTAGTGTTTATGAGCCAGATATGATTAAAATGCAACCAGATTATGAACCTATAGACATAAATGTACTAGTTGCAGAGGATAATAAAATGAATGTACTAATACTTAAACGTTTTTTTAATAATTGGGGCATTACATATACTATTGCCGAAAATGGTGAAGAAGTATTAGATTTCTTTGAAGAATTCGATTATGATTTAATACTAATGGATTTGCAAATGCCAAAGATAAATGGATATCAAGCAGCGAAAATTATTAGAAATTCAAAAAATGAAAATAAAGCAAGTGTCCCAATAATTGCTTTAACAGCATTTGCTCAAACAGATGTTAAAAAGAAAACAGAACAATATAAAATGAATGGATTTATGGGGAAGCCTTTCAATCCAGAAAAATTATACAAATTGCTAAAATCTTATGGTAAGGCTTATAATATAAAAGCCATATGATTCTACTTCAATATAGTACCATCAATTAGCCAATAACAAAACTTGTTTTTACTCAGTTGGTATTTAGCTTTTTTTGCTACAAATTTTTTGTATGTATTTTCTTAATATAATTAGGAATTTATGTTCAGCAGTTTTACTTTAGTTGCATGCAAGAAGATTTTTTACATTACATCTGGAAACATAAAAAATTTCAAATAAATCATCTTAAATCAATAACAGAAGAAATAGTTATAATTAATACAGTTGGGCAGCATAATTTAAATGCTGGACCAGATTTTTTTAATGCACAAGTCACCATTAATGAACAACTTTGGGCAGGAAATGTAGAGATTCATGTGAAATCATCCGATTGGTTTTTGCATAATCACGAACAAGATAAAGCATATGATAATGTTATTTTACATGTGGTTTGGGAACACGACACAGATATTTTTAGAAAAGATAATACAGTAATACCTACTCTAGAGTTAAAAAAGTTTGTTAAAAAAGATGTTTTAAATAATTATAAAAAACTATTTACTAAACAAAGTAAATGGATTAACTGCGAACATAGTTTTACAGGTATTGATGATTTTGTTTTAAACAATTGGTTAGAACGGTTGTACTTAGAGCGTTTGGTACGAAAAACTAAGACAATACAAAGGCTTCTAAAAGAATCAAAAAATGATTGGGAAGCAGTACTATTTAAAATGTTAGCTAAAAATTTCGGACTAAAAGTAAACGGGGATTCATTTTTTAGTATGGCACAATCCATTAATTTTTCAATAATTAGAAAATCACAGTCAAACCAACAAACTTTAGAAGCACTATTGTTTGGGCAATCTGGGTTGTTAGAACAAGATATTGAAAATGCCTACTATTTAAGTATGATTAAAGAATACCAATTTTTAAAACAAAAATTTAAATTAGAAAATAACCAAACATTACCATGTCACTTTTTTAGATTGCGTCCATCAAATTTTCCAACAATTAGATTATCTCAATTGGCTAGTTTATATCATCTGCATCAAAACCTATTTTCAAAGATTATAGAAACAAACAGATTAGACGATTTTTATAAACTATTTAAAATATCAACATCAACGTTTTGGGAAACGTATTATACCTTTCAAAAAGAATCAAAATCATCTAAAAAAACACTTACCAAATCGTTTATAGATCTATTACTAATCAATACAATCCTTCCTCTTAAATTCTGTTATGCAAAACAAAAGGGAGAAGCGTGTGAGGTCGATATTATAAAAATTGCGACTTCAATTACCTCAGAAAAAAATAGTATTATTGATGCATTTAATAACTTAAAAAAAGTTTCAAAATCGGCATTAGATTCTCAAGCACTCATTCAGCTAAAAACAGAATATTGCGATAAAAATAAATGTTTACAATGTGCAGTAGGTAATACTTTAATCACTAAATAATAATAATTTACTTCCTTATAATTTTTTAAGGTTTAAACTAATTAGTCATTACGATGAAAGAAGTCTCTAAAATGTATAATTTTATTAAGAAACTGTTTAAGTTTAGTTTTTGGAATTAGTATGGGAGGATTACATTCTCAGTCAAGGCAAAATAAAAGTGAATAGCATCGTTATTAAAAGACATTTTGCTGAAGAAAGAGGACTTAAGACGACAAAATAAACTAAAGGATAAAATTTAAACAGTTTCTAAATTTTATATTTAAATTGCGGCATGAACAATATCTACAAATCATTATTATTTTTTCAAAAACATGGCTATTATGTTTGTCAACGTATAGCAGATCGATTTGGTATTAGAGCAAAGGTGGTAAGAATATCATTTATGTACTTAACGTTTGTAACTGTTGGTTTTGGTTTTGCACTATATTTGTTCTTAGCATTTTGGATAAAAATTAAAGATTTAGTTTATACCAAACGCTCATCTGTTTTCGATTTATAATACCAATTTAAGTATGGCATTATATGCCGAAAACAAAGTTGCTTTTTAATTATATTACGCTGTTATTGATTTGTCATAACTATAGTTAAAGGAAATAGAATGAAAATGAACGAGTTTGAATATGTCATTTTGTACTTAAATTTGGTATAGTATATGAATCCACTTATAAAGTTTTTTAGAAATAAAATATATACAGCTGTACTTTTGTTGGTACTTATTTTGTTAATAGGTATTACAGGATATAAAATGGTATCGGACTATTCTTGGGTTGATGCGTTTTATATGACTGTTATTACCATGACAACTGTTGGTTTTGGAGAGGTGGTTCCTCTTGACGATCAATCAAAAATTTTTACTATATTTTTAATATTGGCAAGTGTCGTTATTGTAGGTTATGCGCTTTCAGTAATTACAGAGTATATTCTAAGCAAAAACGATTTCGATGAATTAAAACATAAGAAAATGCAAAAAAAGATAGATGGTTTTAAAAACCATATTGTTATTTGTGGTTACGGGAGAAATGGTAAACAAGCAGCTAGGAAACTTTTAGCATATAACAAGCAATTTGTAGTTATTGAAAAAGATAAAGAAGCAGAAGAACGTTTGGAAATGGATAATATTTCTTATGTTATTGGTAATGCCAATGAAGATGAAATACTTCTTCAAGCAGGAATTGATAAAGCTTCCTGTTTAATATCTGCATTACCTAATGATGCTGATAACTTATTTGTGGTGCTTTCAACCAGACAATTAAATAAGTCTATAAATATTATTAGTCGGGCGTCTTTAGAAACATCATATAAAAAATTAAAATTAGCGGGAGCCAATAACGTTATTTTACCAGACAAAATAGGAGGGGATCATATGGCTTCTTTAGTTGTAGTTCCAGGTTTAATGGAATTTGTAGATAACCTTTCTATAGTAGGGAAATCAAATATTAATATAGAAGAAGTTGCTGTTGAAAAGTTATATGATACTAAAGAAACTAAAACAATAAAAGATTTGGATCTACGTAAAAAAACAGGTTGTAGCATTATTGGTTATAAAAATGAAAATGGTGAATATCTAGTAAACCCAGAGGCAGAACTAGAATTAGCATCAAATTCTAAAATTATCGTTTTAGGCAGACCAGAACAAATAGATGCGCTCAATTCTACTTACAATATAAATTAAAGAATTCTCGATTTTAACAAGCTTTGTTTTAACAAATCATTTTTTTTTAGCATCTTGCTGGTTTTTAGTCCGAATTTTTCAATAAAACTAATTAATGTAATTTTCTTATGAAGAAATATTTTCTTACAATATTCACTTTGATATCCCCATTTTTAACATTTGCACAAGAAACAGTCGAAAAAGGATTGGATCAACGTATTGATGAAGGTTTTAAACCTTTCTCCGATGCTGTTTTTAATACGATTTTCTTTCCTGTTTTTGGAATTCCTTTTGTATTGATTTTATTAGTATTCAGTGCTTTGTTTTTTACTATATATTTTGGTTTTCCAAATATTAAATATTTTGGAAAAGCCATTAATACCGTAAGAGGTAAATATGATGAAATTGAAGGGGGGCATAAAGCGGAAGATACCTCAATGACCATTGATGGTGATATACGTGATACAATAAGAGATGAAAGCCAGGAAGGGGAAGTAAGTCATTTTCAGGCTTTAGCAACAGCTGTTTCTGGTACTGTAGGAAACGGGAATATTGCAGGAGTAGCATTAGCAATTGCTTTAGGAGGTCCTGGAGCAACGTTTTGGATGATTATTTGTGGACTATTAGGAATGTCTTCTAAATTTGTAGAATGTACACTTGGTGTTCAATATAGAGATGTTGGAGAAGATGGAACGGTTTACGGCGGCCCTATGTATTATATTAGTAAAGGCTTAAAAGAAAAAGGGTTTGCTACGTTAGGAAAGGTTGCAGCTGCATTTTTTGCGATTTTTTGTATTGGAGGATCTTTTGGTGGTGGTAATGCTGCACAATCTAATCAAGCAACCATTGTATTAAAAGATTTACTAGGATTGGATAATGCAGGAGCAGGCTTTTGGATAGGTGTTATATTAGCTGTTTTGGTAGGGATCATTATTATTGGAGGTATTAAAAGGATAGCTTCGGTTACAGAAAAGGTAGTGCCTTTTATGGCAGTTTTTTATCTACTAGCTTGTTTATATATAATTTTTAGCAATTTTTCATTAGTAGACGATGCTATCGGTTTAATCTTTACAGAAGCTTTCAACCCTACAGCAATTGGTGTTGGTAGTCTTATAGGTGTATTGCTGGTAGGATTTAAACGAGCCGCTTTTTCAAATGAGGCAGGAGCAGGTTCTGCATCCATTGCGCATTCTGCAGTAAAAACAAATTATTCAGCATCCGAAGGATTAGTAGCATTATTAGAGCCTTTCATTGATACCGTAGTTATTTGTACAATGACAGCTTTAGTTATTATTATATTCAATTTTGGCGGTGCATTTCAATATGGAGGAGATGGTTTAGGAGCTGTAATGATTGATGGTATTTCTTATGAAGGTGCTGGAATTACATCAAAAGCATTTGCACAATATATACCTTACTCTAATGTGTTTTTAACAATTGCAGTGGTTCTATTTGCAGTTTCAACAATGATCTCTTGGTCTTATTATGGATTACAATCCTGGAAATTTTTATTCGGTAGAGGTAAAGCAGCAGATTTAGCTTATAAACTTTTATTTTTATTATTTGTTATCATTGGAGCAGCAGCAAGTATGGGATCTATCTGGCAATTCTCTGATGCTATGATTTTTGCAATGATATTCCCTAATATGATTGGGTTATTCTTTTTATTCCCTGTGGTTAAAAAGCAATTAAAAAGATATTTAGGTGCTATAAAAGCAGCAAAAGCATAAATAACTTACATGCAAAATTTTAAATCCCATTTCATGTTTTCTAGAGAACAACGAAATGGGATTTTTTTATTAATAATACTCATTGTAGGATTACAATGTGTTTATTTTTTTGTAGACGTTTCATCAGAAAACATTTCAATTAATAAAGAAGAACTTGCAAGGTTTAATAAAGAAATTGATTCATTAAGGTTAGTGCAATTAGAAAAAAATGAAGTTAAAATATATCCTTTCAACCCTAATTATATCACAGATTTTAAAGGCGCATCATTAGGGATGTCTAATAAAGAAATAGACAGATTGCTAGCTTTTAGAAAACAGAATCATTGGATTAATTCAATAAAGCAATTTCAAGAAATTACTAAAATATCAGATTCACTTTTAAATCAAATATCACCATATTTTAAATTTCCAGAATGGGTAACACATCCAAAAACAAAGCAAAAGCCTGTTTTTAGTTATAATAATAAGTCAAAAACCTTTGCTGAAAAACGAGACCTAAATAAAGCGACGGCTCAAGATCTACAAAAAGTAAATGGTATTGGAGTCGTTTATGCAGAACGTATTATAAGGTTTAGAAATAAATTTGTTGGAGGTTTTATTGATGTTATACAACTTCAAGACGTATATGGTTTAAGCCTAGAAGTAATAGAAAGGATAACGAACAATTTTACAGTAAAAACACCAAGGCAAATTAAAAAGATAAACATTAATAAGGCAACCGTAGATAACTTAGTAAATGTGCAGCATATAGATTATGATTTGGCATATAATATAATTGAACAACGTGAATTAAGAGAGGGGTATAAATCTTTAGATGAATTAAAAAAAGTAAAGGACTTTCCACTAAATAAAATCGATATAATTAAATTATATTTGTCCGTCGATTAAAAAAAATGCAGCATTTACAAAATGAGTATTAACTTGAAACTAACATTAGTAAAGAAAAAAGTTAATTAGAAACGACAACTAAAAAACTAACCAATAAAAATAATAAATTTAATAAATGAATAGTATGTACTTCACCGAAGAGCATAATCTTTTTAGAAAAAGTCTTCAAGACTTTTTAAAGAAGGAAGTAGTTCCTAATATTGAAAAATGGGAAAAAACAGGAACCATAGATAGATTTATTTGGAAAAAATTTGGAGATATGGGTTTTTTTGGTATCAACTATCCAGAAGCCTATGGAGGAATGAATTTAGATTTATTCTATACCGTTATACTTCTTGAAGAACTTCAGAAAATAAATTCTGGTGGTTTTGCTGCGGCAATTTGGGCACATGTTTATTTAGCTATGACACATTTAAATGCAGAAGGTGATGAAGTCATTAAACAAAAATATTTAGCACCAAGTATTGCTGGTGATAAAATAGGATGTCTATGTATTACAGAACCTTTTGGGGGGAGTGATGTAGCAGGCATGCGAACAACGGCTGTAAAAGATGGTGACCATTATATTATTAATGGATCTAAAACATTTATTACAAATGGTGTATATAGCGATTATTTAGTAATAGCCGCAAAAACAAATCCAGAATTAGGAAATAAAGGTGTTAGTATATTTGTAATAGATAGAGATGCCAAAGGGGTCTCTGCAACCAAGTTAGATAAGTTAGGATGGAGAGCATCAGACACTGGAGAAATAGCATTCGATAATGTTAAAATACCTGCAACTAATTTAATGGGAGAAGAGAATAAAGGATTCGCTTATATCTTACAGCATTTTTCTTTAGAGCGTTTAGTTATGGGGATCAATGCCCATGCACGTGCAGAATATGCATTAGAGTACGCATTACAATATATGTCGGAGCGTCAGGCTTTTGGTAAATCAATTGATACATTTCAAGCATTAAGACATAACATTGCAGACTTATATACTGAAATGGAAATCTGCAAAGAATTTAATTATTCGGTTACTTATAGGTTAAATAAGGGTGAGTATGTAGTTAAACAAGCATCGATGTCAAAATTAAAGTCAACCAAAATGGCAGATGATGTTATATATCAATGTCTTCAATTTTTAGGCGGCTATGGCTATATGGAAGAATATCCAATGGCAAGACTTTTAAGAGATAGTAGACTAGGTCCAATAGGTGGAGGTACGTCAGAGATCCTCAGAGAAATATTAGCTAAAATTATTATCGATAAAAAAGAATATAAACCAGCAACCTAATATAATTCATTCTATTGATTGGCGGTAAATACTATTAAAGATATATAGAGCATATGCATTATGCATACAGTTTCCCAATAAAATATTGGAAACACTTTATCAAATAGCTTAATCACTTTTGAGGCATAAAAAATAATTGACGAAATTTTAAATAGACTCTTATTTTGTAATTCCAAAATAGTATTTATATTTGCAGCCTGAAAATCTAAAAGAGAGGAGGTTAAGACACTATGTTAATAATACCAATTAAAGAAGGAGAAAATATAGATAGACCGTTAAAGCGTTTTAAACGAAAGTTTGATAAAACTGGAGCTAAACGTCAGTTACAGACACGTAAGCAGTTTAACAAACCTTCAGTAGTACGTAGAGCACAGGTTCAAAAAGCTCAGTACATACAAAGACTAAGAGATGCAGAAGATATATAAGCTGTACTAAATAATATTAGAATCCCGCTATTAGCGGGATTTTTTTTGCTCCCTATTTATATAGGGCTTTAAAGGAACATTGCAATAATAGTTTATAAACAAAAATCACCTGAAAATAGATGTTTTCAGGTGGTTTGCTTAAAAGCTCATATATCAATCTTATTCTTTAATAATTATTTTTGAAATGACCTCTCCGTTTTTAAGTGTCGTTTTAAGAATATATATGCCCGTTGGATAATCACTTAAGTTTAAAGAGAATGATCTTACATCTTGATATTTTGCGTTTTCTTTAATATAAATGGTGCCAAAATTATTGCCTAATACCCAAGACGCTATGTTCTCTGTACTTAAAATATTTACGATGCTTGATGTAGGGTTTGGGTAGAGTTTTATGATATTTTCTATTACATCATTAGTTCTTTGAAAAGTTTCCTCTGTTTTATTACTCAAGGAAGAACATTCTTGAATTTTACCTATAAATTCACCTCCATTTGTACTAAAACCGTTTCCAAGGATAATTGAATTACCAGCATAACATTCTACAATAGCATTATTATATAGATCTCCATAAAAATTAATAGTATTGATTGCGTTGATTACATAAGTTCTACCACCTGGATGTTGTTGAATACTCGGTACTGTGTAATTTTCAGGACAATTAGGATATGTTGTATACGCAAAAATATTATACCAATCATTCCAAGGTCCTTTACTTCCGTTAACACATTTTGCTGCAATTCTGAATCTATAAGTCGTTTCAGATTGTAAATTTGAAGCAAAATAATTTGTTGTATTTACAGGTAAAATAACACTACTCCAAGAAGAATCTGAAAGGGGTCTGTATTCAAAAACATAGCCATTATTTCCTTGTAAATTATCCCAATCAAAACCTATCTTCGTTGAAGATTTATAAATAGGACCAAAACTTTTTACATCACTTAAAGCACAAATGTTTTCAGGACAACCATTATTAGATGCTGGTCCTACTTCATTGTGACAATTATCTTGTGAGTCAGGAATACCATCACCATCTGTATCAGGATCACTATTTGTATAGGTAACATTGATATTTAAAAAACCAGTATGATAATTATTAGATTCGTCATACCATTCTTGCTTAAAAATATAATTTGTAGTTGTAGTGGCAGATACCGTTCTTTTAAATCGAAAAGTTACAGTTTTCACATCACCAACATATATAGCACCTGTTCCAGGACTATGGTTAAGATACCCATTATCTGGAATTTGATATGTATTGATAAACCAACTACTAGCACCGGGCGCGTTTCCATAGCCATTTAATTGAATTGTTACTTCAGTTTCTACACCTGAATTAACAGATACAGATTGAGTTGTTGGGGTAAAAGTGATACTATTCGCATCAATATTATTACTGTATAATAATAAGATAGCAGTAATTATTAAATATTTTAAGTATTTCATAATAATATGTTTTTATAGTTAACAAAAAGCATTATTCTATTTGTAATAGCTAACATTGTTCTTTTACATTAAAGCAATAAAACCCCACCTCATGCATGTTTGCACAAGTAAGTATTATTTGTATGATACTAGTGTAAAGAACAAAAGGCTGACTTATTTAATAGTAATCAGCCTTATATTAAGATAAGTTACATGTTAGATTAATAAGAATGCTATGTATTTATTGTGCTATTTTAGCTTCTAAAGACTTAATACGCTTTTCTTGCTCTATGGTATACAGCGTCAATTCTTCTATTTTTTGCAATAAAAGATTGGTCATTTCTTTAAGTTGCAAGCCATTTTCTTGCATCTCTTGCGCACTTGGTACTTCTGGTAAATGGTAATTTGCTTTGGTATAAGCTTCTACTTCTTCAAGTGTAGGCATAGTGTAATCTGCCTTTAGGGTAGATGCTCCCTCGTAGTATTTTTCAAAAACGTAATCTGCGGGTACTAGTAAATCTACTAAAACTTCTTCACAGTGTATATTGCCTTTAACGGTTAGTTCTGCATCTGGGTTTGCAGTGCCAATACCAACATTACCAGTATAATCAACTACAAAACTGTTATCATTAAAATTGGTTCTTGCAATTTTAAATAAACTTTTATCTGAATCTATTCCAACTTTAAATGTTTGGTTTGTATCTTCTTTAAACTCTACAAAATTATCGTTCCCTAAAAGACTCTCCATAGTTAATCCAGAATATGATGTTCCTTTAACATGTAAATTGTATGTTGGGTTTGTTGTGCCGATGCCGATGCTGCCACTTACGTAAATATTAGAATCTAGTGCACCAAACCCAATTAGAACATGTTTACCAGTATTATAATTAATAAATAAATCATCATAAGCTGTACTAGATGCTTCTTTTCCAGTTATATGACGCGTTTTTAAACTATGATTACTTGTACCACCAACATTAACATTACCTTGAATAGTTAATTTTGAGTCTGGAGTTGTAGTTCCTATCCCCACATTACCACTAGTAGGAAATGTATTGGTTTGAGCATTTGTAATTAACGTAATAAGAATAAAAGCCATTAATAAAGTTAGATTTTTCATAAGTTGTATTGTTTTAGATTGATTAATAATTATTGTTTTACTATTGTTTTTGTTAATATTTCTCCGTTTTCTAATTGGATTTTTATAATGTAGATATCATTTTCTAGATCAATTAAGGCTATTTTATTATCTATAGGTTTAACAGCATTGTAATCCATAATTAAAGTGCTATAGATATCATAAATTTCATAAAAAATAATGGAGGAGTTTAAATCTTGAAACACCAGATTTTCGTTAGTGTCTATGTAGTAAGATATTGTTTTGTGATTAGTTGGTTTTATAGTTTTACCTCCATTACCTCCAATTAAAGACCTACGCTCAATTGATGTTGAATTACTATTTTTGCTTTGTATTGTTTTACTAAAAATATCGCTTACTTCAGCAACTATTTTTACAGAAGATGCGCCGGGTAGTATATGTATACTTCCGCTAGAACTAATCTCACCAGAGATTATACTGCCTATAGAGCCATCTACAGGAAGTGCTGTTATTGTAATATCTTCATTGCAGGTTTCAAAAATGTCTCCAACACCATGGAAATCTGTACCGCATGCTATAGTAAACAATTGCGTGTAATAACCGAAACTTAATGAGAGGAATATACTCATTAATAATACGGGGATAAGTATTCGTTTTTTTGAGGACTTGTGTTTCATAATGCAGCAAATTTATATTAATCGATTAAATGGTGAAATACCATAAATATGGTATTTTTAAGCATAATTTATAAACACTATTTTTTTTTGGTTAAAGTTCTAAATATACTAAGTTGCTTTGTTTTTCTTACGCATGCTGTTAAGGCTCAGGATTATAAAAACATAAAAGCGCTAAATCATTCATTTGAAAAAGTGATTAATACGAATTTTAACGAAGCAAAACGTATTGCTTTACAAGCCGTTTTAGAAAGCGAAAAAGTTTTGAATGACACTTTATTGTTAGAATCTTACACAAACTTAAGTCACATTTATTTATATCTTGAATTAATAGATTCATCATCAGTTTATTGTGATAAAGGGGTGTTGTATGCCAAAAAAATAGATGATCTGGAAAAATTATCCACGCTATATAACAGAAAAGGCATATTAGCAAGAAAACAAAGTGATTTTAAAACGTCTTTTCAGTTTCATGAAAAAGCATTAGGTATCGCAGAGTCAAAAGGTTTAAGCCATTTAGAAGCAAGTATTGATAACAGCGTTGCATTATTATATAGAGATCGAGAGGAAATCGATAAATCGTTTAAAGCCCTAGAAAAGGCTATAGGCATATCTTCATTACATAATTATAAAAATGAATTGGCTAGAAGTTATAATACAAAAGGGGTGTTGTTTTTTAATACGCAAAAAGATAGTGTATTACCTTATTATGATAAAGCGCTTAAAATAGTAAGAAACAATAATAATATGTTTTTAGAAGGTGCATTACTTTGTAATATAGGCGATTTTTATCTAAACATAGGTGATAATAATAAAGCAATTAGTTATTTAGAAGCGGCAAAGACTATTTCAACCCGTGTAGGTGATATGGATACATTTTATTATGTAAATGTATCAGAATGTATTTATTATGAGAATATAGGCAGGTATGATGAGGCTATAAAAGGCTACAAAAAAATATTAAATGATTATAAAGGGATATTAAATAATTCTCAAAGAAGAAGGGTTTATTGGTTGCTGTCTGGTACTTTATGGTATAATAAACAGTTTAAAGAAGCTTTTAATTATCAAGAACAATATATCTTTTTAAACGATAGTATTTTTAATATAAAAAAAGAAAAAGAGTTTGAAAGTTTAAGAACCCAATATGAAGTCGAAAAAAAGGATAATCAAATTCTATTACTGGAAAAAGAAAATGAGCTTGCAAATACGCGTAGAAAATGGGTGTTTATAAGTGCTATATTATTAACTATACCTTTAATAGTGCTATTCCTATTTTATAGACACCGAGCCAAAACTTTAAAAACAATTGGTTTACAGGAAATAAAATTACATCAAAAAGAAAAAGAACGTTTAAAAGAAGAGCAAAAATTAAAAGCAACCGAAGCTTTAATTGAAGGGCAGGATAAAGAGCGTGAACGTATTGCAAAAGAACTTCATGATGGTATAGGCGGGCAGTTAGCAAGTATTAATTTAAGCTTATCTCATATAAATCATGATATAAATAATAAGGCTATAGCAAAAATTAATGGTTCTTTAAAAAACACATTTAATGAGTTAAGGGTATTGTCTCATTCTTTAAGCCATAACTTTCATAAGGATAAATCATTAGAACAATTATTATCCGAATTTAAAAGAAAATATGAGGAAAGTAAATTGTTTGGTTTAGACATATTAATTTATCCAGAAAAGAGCTTAGAACAATTAGATACGTATACAAAGCATCACTTGTATAGAATAATACAAGAGCTTTTAACCAATATTGTTAAGCATGCTAAAGCAGAACAAGTAGAATTGTCTTTTAACAAGTATGAAGCTATTTTAATTATAATTTTACAAGATAATGGTAAAGGGTTTAATATTGAAGAACAGAAAAATGGTATTGGTATAAGCAATATAAAAGAACGTGTAGAAAGCATTAATGGAGCATTCAGTATAGATTCTACAATAAATAAAGGGACTAGTGTGGTTATAGAAATTCCCATTAATAAAAACACATCCCATGAAGATTAATTTGATAATAGTAGATGATCACTGTATGTTTTTAGAGGGCATGTCGGCAGCCCTTTCTAAGCAAGAAAATCTTAATGTTTGGGGTGTTTTTGATAGTGCTAAAGAAGCTTTAAAAGTTTTAGATAATAACGTGCCCGATTTATTAATAACCGATATTTCAATGCCAGAAATAAATGGTTTAGAGTTTGTGAAAATGGTTAATAAGAAATTTCCAGATTTAAAAATTCTAGTAATGAGTATGTTTAGGCAAATCCAATCATTGGATGGAATAAATGGATACTTGCTAAAAGAAACTAATTTTGATGAACTTTTATGTGCTATTGATAGTATTGTTATTCGTAACGAAAATTATTTTTACAAAGGTTATCAAAAGAATAATGATGTTTTAGATTTTAATAAAAAGATTCTTTCTAGTAGAGAAAAAGATATTGTTAATTTAATAGCGAAAGAATTAACAACGGATGAAATTGCTGAAACCTTATTTTTAAGTAAGCATACCATAGAAACGCATAAAAAGAATATATTCTTAAAGTTACAAGTCAATAATGCCGCAGGATTGGTTAAAAAAGCGATGTATTTAGGTTATTTATAGTTTGAAAATATTTAAGGTGATAGTTAACATTAAAAATAAAACATTATATTTAATTTTCAATTTCAACTTATTACATGCCATTCAAACCATTTAGAGATTATTTGCTGCATGAAAAAAATTATTCGGCATTAACCATAAAAGCGTATCAAGCCGATTTGGAAAGTTTTAAAGCGTTTGTTAAAAATGAATATGACACAACCCTAATCGATACTGTCAATTACCCACAAATAAGAAATTGGATTGTGTCTTTAGTAGAACAAGGATTAGCAAATAGAAGTATCAATAGAAAAGTATCTGCATTAAACACCTATTATAAATTTCTTTTAAGAATTGGGGATATAGATCAAAACCCTTTATCAAAGCACAAAGCTTTAAAAACGAGTAAAAAAATTCAAGTACCATTTTCAGAATTAGAAATAACAACCGTTTTAGACGATTTAAATTTTGATGATGATTTCGAAAGTATTCGTAATAAATTAATTATAGAGCTTTTCTATTCAACAGGTATTAGAAGAATAGAATTAATAGAACTAAATCTGGCAAGTGTCGATTTACATAATAAAATGTTAAAGGTTCTGGGGAAGAGAAATAAAGAGCGTATCGTGCCGTTATTAGATTCTGTAGCTAAAACGATAAGTAAGTATTTAATTTCAAGAAAAAAATTAGAATGTATTACAGATACTAATAGTTTGTTTTTAACGAAAAAAGGATTTAAAATTTATGAAACACTTGTTTACAGAATAATAAATGAGTATTTTAGTAAGGCATCTTCAAAGGTGAAAAAGAGTCCGCATATCTTGCGACATTCTTTTGCAACACACTTGTTAAACCAAGGTGCCGATTTAAATGCTGTTAAAGAACTTTTAGGACATTCAAGTTTAGCTGCCACTCAAGTTTATACGCATAATAGTATAGCTGAATTAAAAAAAGTGCATGTAGGAGCGCACCCTAGGAGTAAAAAGTAGTATAGTAGATTATTAACCAAAAAACAAAAGGATGAAAGTAAACACGCAATCAGTTAATTTTAACGCTGACCAAAAGTTAATAGATTTTATTCAGAAACGTATGGATAAATTAGAGATCTTTTATGATAAAGTTATTAAATCAGATGTTTATTTAAAAGTAGAAAACACAAGTGAAAAAGAAAATAAAATATTTGAAGCACGAGTGAGTGTTCCTGGAGATAGTTTTGTAGTAAAGAAACAATGTAAAAGTTTTGAAGAAGGGGCAGATGTAGCTGTATCATCATTAGAAAGACAGCTTAAAAAGAGAAAAGAAAAATTAAGATCACATTTATAATAAAATTTCTTAAAAAATGTTTTAATTAAAAAAATAAATCTATACATTTGCAGTCCGTTAGAAATAGCGGACTTTTTTATGCATAAAAAGTATAGAAAAAAGCCGATGTAGCTCAGCTGGCTAGAGCAGCTGATTTGTAATCAGCAGGTCGTGGGTTCGAGTCCCTCCATCGGCTCAAAATATAAAAGCGAAACAGGATTCAATTTCTTTGTGAAAAGCAATTAAATTGAAAAGGAACAAAAAGTTATCCTGAACGCAGTCGAAGGAAGTTCCTTTACCGACTAAAGTTCTTTAAAAAAGTGAAATAAGTTTAATTGGGGAGATACTCAAGCGGCCAACGAGGGCAGACTGTAAATCTGCTGACTACGTCTTCGCAGGTTCGAATCCTGCTCTCCCCACATTTTTTAGATTGCCTAATAATAATATAAGGTTGTTCTTGGAAATGGAAATTTTACTTAGAATTGTAAATAATTGCGAGAGTAGCTCAGTTGGTAGAGCGTCAGCCTTCCAAGCTGAATGTCGCCGGTTCGAACCCGGTCTCTCGCTCTAATATTTAAGCCGGTGTAGCTCAGGGGTAGAGCGTTTCCTTGGTAAGGAAGAGGTCACGGGTTCAATTCCCGTCATTGGCTCTATTTTAAAGACTAAAAAAAATTAGAATACACTAATATTATTATTATTATATAACTAAGATTAAATTATTTAAAAAACATGGCAAAGGCAACTTTCGATCGTTCAAAACCACACTTAAATATAGGTACAATTGGACATGTAGATCACGGTAAAACAACTTTAACTGCTGCTATTACTAAAGTATTAGCTGATGCAGGTTATTCTGAAGCAAGATCATTTGATCAAATTGATAATGCTCCTGAAGAAAAAGAAAGAGGTATAACAATTAATACATCTCACGTAGAATACGCAACATTAAACCGTCACTACGCTCACGTTGACTGTCCAGGTCACGCCGATTACGTAAAGAACATGGTAACTGGTGCTGCACAAATGGATGGTGCTATTTTAGTAGTTGCTGCAACAGATGGTCCAATGCCACAAACTCGTGAGCACATCTTATTAGGGCGTCAAGTAGGTATTCCTCGTATAGTTGTATTCATGAATAAAGTGGATATGGTTGATGATGAAGAATTAATCGAATTAGTAGACATGGAAGTAAGAGACTTATTGTCTTTCTATGAATATGATGGTGATAACGGGCCTGTAATTGCTGGTTCTGCTTTAGGTGCACTTAACGGTGAACAAAAATGGGTGGATACAGTATTAGAGTTAATGGAAGCTGTTGATAATTGGATTGAAGAGCCAACAAGAGAAGTTGATAAAGATTTCTTAATGCCTATTGAAGATGTATTCTCAATTACTGGTCGTGGAACTGTTGCTACAGGTCGTATCGAAACTGGTATAGCTAATACAGGTGATCCAGTTGAGATCATTGGTATGGGTGCTGAAAAATTAACATCTACTATTACTGGTATCGAAATGTTCCGTCAAATATTAGATAGAGGTGAAGCTGGAGATAATGCTGGTATCTTATTAAGAGGTATTGAGAAGTCTCAAATTTCAAGAGGTATGGTAATCTGTAAGCCAGCTTCTGTAACACCACATGCTAAATTTAAAGCAGAGGTTTACATCCTTAAAAAAGACGAAGGTGGTCGTCATACACCATTCCATAATAACTACCGTCCACAGTTCTACGTACGTACAACTGATGTAACTGGAAACATTGCACTTCCTGATGGAGTTGAAATGGTTATGCCTGGAGATAACTTAACTATTACTGTTGATTTAATTCAACCTATTGCAATGAACGTTGGTTTACGTTTTGCGATTCGTGAAGGTGGTAGAACAGTAGGTGCTGGTCAAGTAACTGAAATTCTAGACTAATACAGTTAAATAAATAATAAGCTAAAGGTATTTCGCTTTTGCGGAATACCTTGACTTATATTTACGGGTTTAGCTCAGTTGGTAGAGCACTGGTCTCCAAAACCAGGTGTCGGGAGTTCGAGTCTCTCAACCCGTGCAAAGCAAAGGATTATGAGCGATAAGTTATGCTGAGCATAGTCGTAGTAGTCGCTCTTAGAACCGTGCAATTATTACCTAAGAAACAAAAGTTTCTAAGAAAGTTTACACCGAACCGAGAGCAATCAAAGTGAAGTGTTCAAAAAAATAATAAATGGCTGGAATTGTAAATTACGTAAAAGAATCATTTGAAGAACTTAAAAATAACGTGAGTTGGCCTTCATGGGCTGAAGCACAAAGCCTAACAATTTTAGTTGCTGTATTTTCAATTTTATTTTCCTTAGCAATTTGGGGGATAGATACAGTGTTTAGCAAAGTTGTAAGCTATTACTTTGAGTTAATTAATTAAAAGATTAATGTTGATTTTATGTCAGAAGTAAGCGAAAAAAAATGGTATGTTGTTAGAGCTGTAAGTGGTCAAGAAAATAAGATTAAAACTTATATTGAGAATGAAATTGCTCGATTAGGTCTTCAAGATTATGTTGATCAAGTATTAGTTCCTACTGAACGAGTGATTCAAATTAGAAATGGAAAAAAAATCCATAAGGAAAAAGTATTTTTCCCTGGATATATTATGGTTCAAGCTAATTTAACAGGAGAAGTACCTCATATAATACGTTCGGTTACTAATGTAATTGGATTTCTAGGTGAAACTAAAGGAGGCGATCCTGTTCCACTTAGACAATCTGAAGTAAATAGGATGTTAGGTAAAGTTGATGAGTTATCTGTTGAAGAAACAGCTAATGTTGCCATTCCGTTTACAAAAGGAGAAACAGTAAAAGTTATAGATGGACCATTTAATGGATTTGATGGTACTATAGAAAAGATAAATGAAGAAAAGCGTAAACTAGAAGTAATGGTTAAGATTTTTGGAAGAAAAACACCATTAGAATTAAGTTATATGCAAGTAGAAAAAGTATAATAATTGTTACACTATATAAAAGATACGTTCTTTTGCTTCCAAATTAAAAGAAGCGTATCTAACTAAATTATTAAAAATGGCAAAAGAATTAGGTAAAGTAGTTAAGTTACAAGTTCGGGGAGGTGCAGCGAATCCGTCGCCACCGGTTGGACCCGCTTTAGGTGCTGCTGGAGTTAACATTATGGAGTTCTGTAAGCAATTTAATGCTAGAACTCAAGATAAAGCTGGTAAAGTATTACCAGTTGTTATCTCTGTTTACAAAGACAAATCATTTGATTTTGTAATCAAGACTCCTCCAGCTGCAGTACAATTATTAGAAGCGGCCAAGGTGAAAAAAGGTTCAGGTGAACCAAACCGAAAAAAAGTAGCTAAAGTATCTTGGGATCAGGTTAAAACTATTGCAGAAGACAAAATGGTAGATTTAAATGCATTTACTACAGAGTCTGCTATGAAAATGGTTGCTGGTACAGCAAGATCTATGGGAATAACTGTAACAGGAAAGTTCCCTAATTAATCTATTAAAGACATTATAAAATGGCAAGATTAACAAAAAAGCAAAAAGAGGCTTTAGCAAAAGTAGAAAAAGGTAGAATTTATTCTGTTGATGAAGCATCAGCATTAATAAAAGAAATGACCAATACCAAGTTTGACTCATCAATTGATTTAGCAATACGTTTAGGAGTAGATCCTCGTAAAGCTAATCAAATGGTAAGAGGAGTGGTTTCACTTCCACATGGTACTGGTAAAGATATGAAAGTATTAGCATTAGTGACACCAGATAAAGAAGCCGAAGCTAAAGAAGCTGGAGCAGATTACGTTGGTTTAGACGAGTACCTTGATAAAATCAAGAGTGGATGGACAGACGTTGATGTTATTATTACTATGCCTAGCGTTATGGGTAAATTAGGTCCTTTAGGACGTGTGTTAGGTCCTCGTGGTTTAATGCCTAACCCAAAAACAGGTACAGTAACTATGGATGTTGCTAAAGCTGTAACAGAAGTAAAAGCTGGTAAAATTGACTTCAAAGTTGATAAAACTGGTATTGTACACGCTGCTATAGGTAAAGCATCATTTAGTGCTGATAAAATTGCAGGTAATGCAAATGAATTATTAACAACTATAATGAAACTAAAACCAACAACAGCAAAAGGAGTTTATGTAAAAAGCATATTTATGTCTTCTACAATGAGTCCTAGTATAGCTATTGATCCTAAAATTGGTTAATTAAGTTAAAACTTTTATTATGACAAGAGAAGAAAAATCACAAGTAATTGAGGAATTAACTGCAGAATTAGCTGATAATGCAAATATCTATTTAACAGATATTTCTGGATTAAATGCAGGTATAACCTCAGATTTACGTCGTGCTTGTTTTAAAGCAAACGTAAAGTTAGCAGTTGTTAAAAATACATTACTAGAAAAAGCAATGGAAGCATCAGATAGAGAATTTGGTGAACTTCCTTCTGTTTTAAAAGGAAATACATCAGTGATGTATTCAGAAACAGGTAATGTACCAGCTAAGTTAATAAAAACCTTCCGTAAAAAATCAGAGAAACCTTTATTAAAAGGAGCCTTTATTGAGGAAACGGTTTATATAGGCGACAACCAATTAGACATGTTAGTAGATATCAAGTCTAAAGAAGAGTTGTTAGGAGAAATCATTGGATTATTACAATCTCCTGCTAAAAATGTTATTTCTGCACTTAAATCAAGTGGAGGAACCATTGCTGGAATTATTAAAACACTATCTGAAAAAGAAGGATAGTATTAAACAGTACGCACTTATTACAATTATATTATTATTAAAATTTATTAAAACGATAGAAAAATGGCAGATTTAAAAGATTTCGCAGAACAATTAGTTAACTTAACAGTAAAAGAAGTAAACGAGTTAGCTACTATATTAAAAGATGAGTATGGTATTGAGCCTGCTGCTGCTGCTGTTGCAGTTGCTGCTGGTCCTGCTGCTGGTGGAGAAGAAGCTGAAGCTCAAACTGAATTTGATGTTATCTTAAAAGCAGCTGGTGGTTCTAAATTAGCTGTTGTAAAATTAGTTAAAGAATTAACTGGTTTAGGATTAAAAGAAGCTAAAGGTTTAGTTGACGAAGCACCAAGTGCTATCAAAGAAGCAGTAACTAAAGATGAAGCAGAAGCTTTAAAAGCTTCTTTAGAAGAGGCTGGGGCTGAGGTTGAGCTTAAGTAAGCTTACCAATTCAAACACATAAGGGTTTAGGTCTGAAGAATCATCTTCAAGACCTAAACCATTTTGCGTATATAATTATTACATACGTTATCACTATTATTTTTTAATCATAATTCCGTCCATTGATGTTATCAACACAAGCTGAAAGATTAAATTTCTCGTCTATTGTAAATAGAACAGAATATCCAGATTTCTTGGATATCCAGATTAAATCCTTCCAGGATTTTTTCCAATTAGAAACAAAATCTGAAGAAAGAGGTGATGAAGGTCTTTATAACACCTTCATGGAAAACTTCCCTATTACAGACTCTCGTAATCAATTTGTTTTAGAATTTTTAGATTACTTCGTAGATCCACCAAGATATGCTATTGATGAGTGTATTGAAAGAGGGCTTACTTACAGCGTTCCACTAAAGGCAAGGTTAAAGTTATATTGTACAGATCCTGAACATGAGGATTTCGAAACCATTGTTCAAGATGTGTATTTAGGAACAATACCTTACATGACGCCAAGTGGTACTTTTTGTATCAATGGAGCAGAACGTGTCGTAGTCTCTCAATTGCATCGTTCTCCAGGCGTATTCTTTGGTCAATCTTTCCATGCAAATGGTACAAAATTATATTCAGCTAGGGTGATTCCTTTTAAAGGATCTTGGATTGAATTTGCTACAGATATAAATCAGGTAATGTATGCTTACATTGATAGAAAGAAAAAATTACCTGTTACAACATTGTTTAGAGCTATTGGTTTTGAACGTGATAAAGATATTTTAGAGATTTTTGATCTTGCTGAAGAAGTTAAAGTATCTAAATCTGGATTAAAGAAGTATTTAGGAAGAAAGTTAGCAGCACGTGTATTAAACACATGGCATGAGGATTTTGTTGATGAAGATACAGGAGAAGTAGTATCTATTGAGCGTAACGAAATTGTGCTTGATCGTGATACTATTTTAGATAAAGAAAATGTAGAAGAAATTATTGAAGCAGATGTAAAGACTATTCTTTTACACAAAGAAAGTGCTGAACAAGGTGATTATGCCATTATTCACAACACGCTTCAAAAAGATCCAACAAACTCAGAAAAAGAGGCTGTTGAACATATCTACAGACAATTACGTAATGCTGAGCCGCCAGATGAGGAAACAGCACGTGGTATCATTGATAAATTATTCTTTAGTGACCAACGTTACTCTTTAGGAGAAGTTGGACGTTACAGAATGAATAAGAAATTACAGTTAGATATCGGAATGGACAAGCAAGTGCTTACCAAAGAAGATATCATTACTATCATAAAATATTTAATCGAGCTTATCAACTCTAAAGCAGAGATTGATGATATTGATCACTTATCTAACCGTCGTGTACGTACAGTTGGTGAGCAATTATCTCAACAATTTGGTGTTGGTTTAGCACGTATGGCACGTACGATTCGTGAGCGTATGAATGTTCGTGATAATGAGGTTTTTACACCAATAGATTTAATTAATGCTAAGACTTTATCGTCTGTAATTAATTCATTCTTTGGTACAAACCAATTATCTCAGTTTATGGATCAAACAAATCCATTAGCTGAAATCACACACAAACGTCGTTTATCTGCATTAGGACCAGGAGGTTTATCTCGTGAAAGAGCAGGTTTCGAGGTGCGTGATGTACACTATACACATTACGGACGTTTATGTCCTATTGAAACACCAGAGGGACCAAACATTGGTTTAATTTCTTCACTTTCAGTATATGCTAAAGTGAACTCTATGGGATTCATTGAAACACCTTATAGAAAAGTAACCGAAGGTGTTGTAGACATTGAAAACGTACCAACATATTTAAGTGCAGAAGAAGAAGAAGAAAAATTAATTGCACAAGCAACTGTTAAAGTTGATGAATCTGGTAAGATCTTACATGAAAAGGTAATTGCTAGAATGGAAGGTGACTTCCCAGTAATTGATCCTAATGACCTACATTATACAGATGTAGCTCCAAACCAAATATCATCAATTTCGGCATCTTTAATTCCGTTCTTAGAACATGATGATGCGAATAGAGCCTTGATGGGATCTAACATGATGCGTCAGGCAGTACCATTATTATTACCACAATCACCAATTGTTGGTACAGGATTAGAACGTCAAGTAGCTTCAGATTCTCGTGTATTAATTAATGCAGAAGGAAACGGAGAAGTACTTTATGTAGATGCAAACGAAATAAAAATAAAATACGATCGTACTGAAGATCAAGCTGCAGTAAGCTTTGATAGCGATATTAAAGTATACCAATTAGTAAAATTCAGAAAAACGAATCAAGGCACCTCTATCAACCTAAAACCAATTGTAGTTAAAGGAGATAAAGTCGCTAAAGGACAAGTTTTATGTGAAGGCTATGCAACTCAAAAAGGTGAGTTAGCATTAGGTAGAAACATGAAAGTAGCCTTTATGCCTTGGAAAGGATATAACTTTGAGGATGCGATTGTAATTTCTGAAAAAGTAGTACGTGAAGATATCTTTACATCTATCCATATTGATGAGTATTCTTTAGAAGTTAGAGATACGAAGTTAGGTAATGAAGAGTTAACAAATGATATTCCTAACGTTTCTGAAGAAGCTACTAAAGATTTAGATGAAAACGGAATGATTCGCGTTGGTGCAGAAGTAAAACCAGGCGATATTCTTATTGGTAAGATTACACCTAAAGGGGAATCTGATCCAACTCCAGAAGAAAAATTATTACGTGCGATCTTTGGTGATAAAGCTGGAGATGTAAAAGATGCATCTTTAAAAGCATCACCATCTTTAAATGGTGTTGTCATTGAAAAGAAATTATTTGCCAGAGCCGTAAAAGATAAACGTAAGAGAGCTCAAGATAAAGATGATATCTTACAATTAGAAGGCATTTACGATGCTAAGTTTGATGATTTAAAGAATGTTTTAATCGAAAAACTTTTCACTATAGTAAATGGTAAAACAGCTCAAGGTATTTTTAATGATTTAGGTGAAGAAGTATTACCAAAAGGTAAAAAATTCACACTTAAAATGTTAAATGCCGTTGATGATTATGCGCATTTAGTATCAGGTAAATGGACAACAGATGAACATACGAATCAACTTGTTGCAGATTTAATTCACAACTATAAAATTAAAGAAAACGATTTACAAGGTTCTTTAAGGCGTGAGAAGTTTACAATTTCTGTAGGGGATGAATTACCAGCAGGAATTATCAAATTAGCAAAAGTATATATTGCTAAGAAACGTAAACTTAAAGTAGGAGATAAAATGGCAGGGCGTCACGGTAACAAAGGTATTGTTGCAAGAATCGTTCGTCAAGAAGATATGCCATTCTTAGAAGATGGAACGCCTGTTGATATTGTATTAAATCCTCTTGGAGTACCGTCTCGTATGAATATTGGTCAGATATATGAAACGGTATTAGGTTGGGCTGGACAAAAATTAGACCGCAAATATGCGACGCCAATTTTTGATGGAGCAACAATAGACCAAATCAACGGATTTACAGATGAAGCTGGAATTCCAAGATACGGACATACTTATTTATATGATGGTGGAACTGGACAACGTTTCGATCAACCAGCAACAGTTGGTGTGATTTATATGTTGAAACTAGGACATATGGTAGACGATAAGATGCACGCACGTTCAATAGGACCTTACTCATTAATTACACAACAGCCATTGGGTGGTAAAGCACAATTTGGTGGTCAGCGTTTTGGAGAGATGGAAGTTTGGGCACTTGAAGCTTATGGAGCATCAAGTACATTACGTGAAATCTTAACAGTAAAATCTGATGATGTAATTGGTAGAGCAAAAACATACGAAAGTATAGTTAAAGGAGAACCAATGCCAGATCCAGGACTACCTGAATCTTTCAACGTACTTATGCATGAATTGAAAGGATTAGGATTAGATATTAGATTAGAGGAGTAATAAAATAGTTTACAGTAATCGGTCAGCAGTAGGCACTGCGCACTGAACACTGAACACTGAATACTATAAAGAAATGGCAAGAAAACAAGATAAGAATACAGTAAAGAGATTTAACAAAATCTCAATTGGTTTAGCATCACCAGAGTCTATTCTAGCAGAGTCTAGAGGTGAAGTTTTAAAACCAGAAACTATCAATTATCGAACTCACAAACCTGAACGTGATGGTTTGTTCTGTGAGCGTATTTTTGGTCCTGTAAAGGATTACGAATGTGCTTGTGGTAAATATAAAAGAATTCGCTACAAAGGAATCGTTTGTGACCGTTGTGGTGTAGAAGTAACAGAAAAGAAAGTACGTCGTGATAGAGTAGGGCATATTAATTTAGTAGTTCCTGTGGCTCATATCTGGTATTTCCGGTCGTTACCAAACAAAATAGGTTATTTATTAGGTTTACCATCTAAGAAATTAGATATGATTATTTACTACGAACGCTATGTAGTAATTCAACCTGGTAATGCCAAAAATGAAGAAGGTGAACCATTGCAAAAAATGGAATTCTTAACAGAAGAAGAATATTTAAATATTCTTGAAGAACTTCCTCAAGACAATCAATACTTAGACGATACAGATCCTAATAAGTTTCTTGCGAAAATGGGAGCTGAATGTCTAATTGAATTGTTAGCTAGAATTGATTTAGAAACATTGTCATACGAATTACGTCATAAAGCAAATACTGAAACGTCTAAACAACGTAAAACAGAAGCCTTAAAACGTTTACAAGTTGTAGAATCATTACGTGAATCAAATCAAAACAGAGAAAATCGTCCAGAATGGATGATTATGAAAGTAATTCCAATTATTCCACCAGAATTACGTCCGTTAGTGCCGTTAGATGGTGGTCGTTTTGCAACATCAGATTTAAATGATTTATACAGAAGAGTTATTATCCGTAACAACCGTCTAAAAAGGCTGGTTGAGATAAAAGCACCAGAAGTAATTTTACGTAATGAAAAACGTATGTTGCAAGAATCTGTAGATTCATTATTTGATAACACACGTAAATCTTCAGCTGTAAAAACAGATTCTAACAGACCGTTAAAATCATTATCAGATTCATTAAAAGGTAAGCAAGGGCGTTTCCGTCAAAACTTACTTGGAAAACGTGTTGATTATTCTGCACGTTCAGTTATTGTTGTTGGACCAGAATTGAAATTATTTGAATGTGGTTTACCAAAAAATATGGCTGCAGAGCTTTACAAGCCTTTTGTAATTAGAAAATTAATAGAAAGAGGAATTGTTAAAACTGTAAAATCAGCTAAGAAAATTATAGATAAAAGAGAGCCAGTAGTTTGGGATATCTTGGAAAATGTTCTTAAAGGACATCCAGTATTACTAAACCGTGCGCCTACTTTGCACAGATTAGGGATACAAGCTTTTCAACCAAAATTAATTGAAGGTAAAGCTATCCAATTACACCCGTTGGTATGTACAGCATTTAATGCGGATTTTGACGGTGATCAAATGGCAGTACATTTACCATTAGGGCCAGAAGCTATTTTAGAATGTCAATTATTAATGTTGGCATCTCATAATATTTTGAATCCTGCTAATGGATCTCCAGTAACAGTACCTTCTCAAGATATGGTACTTGGTCTTTACTATATGACCAAGCTACGTAAATCTACACCAGAAGTGCCTATTCAAGGAGAAGGATTAACATTCTATTCGCCAGAAGAGGTTGTTATTGCTTTTAATGAGAAGAAAATAGATTTAAATGCTGGTATTAAAGTAAGAACCATTGATATTAATGAAGACGGTAAGCTTGCCCCTGCAATTGTAGATACTACTGTGGGGCGTGTATTATTTAACCAACACGTACCGCAAGCAGCTGGTTACATTAATGAGGTACTTACAAAAAAATCATTAAGAGATATTATTGGTAGTATTTTGAAATTTACGTCAGTTCCTGAAACTGCAGATTTCTTGGATGCTATTAGAACACTAGGATTCAAATTTGCATTTCAAGGTGGATTATCATTTAGTTTAGGTGATATTATTATCCCACCAGAAAAGCAAGGAATGATCGATAAAGCCAATACTTTAGTTGATGGTATTATGGGTAACTATAACATGGGACTTATAACAAACAACGAACGTTATAATCAGGTTATTGATATATGGACTTCTACAAATGCTGAATTGACTGAGTTGTCAATGAAACGTATTCGCGAAGATCAACAAGGGTTTAACTCTGTGTTTATGATGCTTGATTCTGGAGCTCGTGGATCTAAAGAACAGATTCGTCAGCTTACAGGTATGCGTGGATTAATGGCAAAGCCTAAAAAATCTAATGCAGGAGGGGGAGAAATTATTGAAAACCCAATTCTTTCTAACTTTAAAGAAGGACTTTCTATTTTAGAATACTTTATTTCTACTCACGGTGCACGTAAAGGTCTTGCAGATACGGCTCTTAAAACAGCAGATGCAGGTTACTTAACACGTCGTTTGGTTGATGTATCTCAAGATGTTATTATTAATACAGAAGATTGTGGCACATTAAGAGGTGTAGAAGTTGAGTCATTAAAGAAAAACGATGAAGTTGTAGAAACACTTGAAGAGAGAATCGTTGGTCGTGTATCATTAAATGATGTTTATAATCCTTTAACAGAGGAGTTGCTATTAGCATCTGGTCAGTTAATAGAAGATGATATAGCGAAGGCTATAGAAGCATCTCCAATTGAAAGTGTAGAAGTACGTTCTGCTTTAACATGTGAAGCTTTAAAAGGAATTTGTGCTAAATGTTATGGTCGTAATTTAGCGACAGGCAAAATGGTACAAAGAGGTGAAGCTGTAGGTGTTGTTGCAGCACAATCTATTGGAGAACCAGGTACGCAGTTAACACTTCGTACATTCCACGTGGGTGGTATTGCTGGTAACATTTCTGAAGATAATAAGCTAGCTGTTAAATTTGATGGTCTTGCTGAAATTGAAGATTTAAAAACAGTTAAAGGAGAAGATAGTGAAGGAAATATTGCTGATATTGTAATTTCTAGAACATCAGAACTTAAACTTACAGATAAGAAAACGGGTATTGTTTTAAGTACAAATAATATTCCTTATGGTTCAACAATATATGCTAAAAATGGAGATAGCTTAAGTAAAGGCGATGTCGTTTGTTCTTGGGATCCATATAATGGTGTTATTATTTCAGAATTTGCTGGTAAAGTGAAATATGAAAATATAGAACAAGGTGTTACATACCAAGTTGAAATTGATGAACAAACAGGTTTCCAAGAAAAAGTAATTTCGGAGTCTAGAAATAAGAAACTTATTCCAACACTTCATATTGAGGATGCTAAAGGTGAAACGATTCGTTCTTATAACTTACCATTAGGAGCTCACTTAATGATTAACGATGGAGAGAAAATTAAAGTTGGTAAAATTTTAGTTAAAATACCTCGTAAATCTGCTAAGGCGGGTGATATTACAGGAGGTTTACCTCGTGTAACGGAGTTATTTGAAGCACGTAACCCTTCAAACCCTGCAGTAGTTAGTGCTATTGATGGTGTGGTTTCTTTCGGAAAAATCAAAAGAGGTAACCGTGAGATTATCGTAGAATCTAAATTAGGTGATGTTAAGAAATACTTAGTGAAGTTATCTAACCAAATTCTTGTACAAGAAAATGATTATGTAAAAGCTGGTATGCCACTTTCTGATGGTTCTATTACTCCTAACGATATTTTGAATATCAAAGGCCCTTCAGCTGTTCAACAATACTTGGTTAATGAAGTACAAGAAGTATATCGTTTACAAGGTGTGAAGATCAACGATAAGCACTTTGAGGTTGTTGTAAGACAAATGATGCGTAAAGTACGTATTATTGATTCTGGTGATACTATTTTCTTAGAAGATCAATTAGCTCATAAAGCTGATTTTATTAAAGAAAATGATGATATTTTCGGAATGAAAGTGATTGAAGAAGCTGGAGATTCAACAAACCTTAAAGCGGGACAAATTATTACGCCTCGTGAATTAAGAGATGAAAATTCAATTTTACGTAGAGAAGATAAACAACTTGTGGAAGCAAGAGATGCTAAACCAGCAACTGCTACCCCAATACTGCAAGGTATAACAAGGGCATCGCTTCAAACAAAATCATTTATCTCTGCAGCATCATTCCAGGAAACGACTAAAGTTCTTAATGAGGCAGCTGTAGCTGGTAAAATAGATAGTTTAGAAGGATTGAAAGAAAATGTAATTGTTGGTCATAGAATTCCAGCAGGTACAGGTATGAGAAGTTATACAGATATCATTGTAGGCTCTAAACAAGAGTTTGATGAAATGATGCAGGTAAAACAAGAATTAAATTATAACTAATAGTCATTCCTGCGAAGGCAGGAATCTAAAAAATAAAAGCCTTCATGTATTTAACTTGAAGGCTTTTTATATTTAAAAAAAATAAATTATGGCAGACGAAAAAGAAAATCAAAAACAAGGTCAAATAAACATTGAATTAGATGAAAAAGTAGCAGAAGGGACCTATTCTAATTTAGCTATTATTAATCATTCAGTTTCAGAATTTGTTGTAGATTTTGTAAATATTATGCCTGGAATTCCAAAGAGTAAAGTGAAGTCTAGAATAATATTAACCCCACAACATGCTAAACGTTTGTTAAAAGCTTTAGGTGAAAACATTTCTAGATTTGAAAATGCTCATGGTGAAATTAAAGATTATGAGCAACCGCCAATACCTTTAAATTTTGGACCTACAGGTCAAGCATAAAAAAACAAAAAGCTCTTGAAATTTTCAAGAGCTTTTGTTTTATAAAAATTAGTTATAATAAAAAAGGTTTTTTATTAATTTTAATTATACTAATAATAATTTGAGTCAAAATTAGATTAGTTTAATCACTTTTTTTTTAAATCTCATATCATATTAGTCGATGCGACTATAAAAGAGCTTAAAAAAGCTTATTTCGGTTTGATTTGTAATTTAACTAAATTTTTTATCTACAGAGGAGAATCAAAGTTAGATTTATGCAACCTTTCTATTATAATAAAACTGTAAAGCTCCAGAAGGGCACTTTTTAACTTGTTTTATGATTTCCTTATTAGATGCGCCTTCAAGATTTATCCAGGGAATAACAGAATCTCTAAAAACATTTGAAAGTTGTCTGGCACAGCGTTCTGCATGTATGCAGATGCAGGGTTTGTAGGTTACAGTAATATCCGTATTACTAAAAATATTAGCATTTGTTTCCATAAGTAGATCATTATTTGGGGTTATGATACTGTTTTAAATATATAGAAATATCAATTCGAACAATAAAAATAATCGACTAAACGTGCTTAATCATCGATTAAGTGCTAATTTGGTGATCGTATGTATAGATTATTATTCGAATTCTGAAGTAAAATGAAATTTAATACTTGGATATTTTTGCTGTGTCATTTGTAAGGAAAAAGAAGAATCTGCTAAAAATACTAGCTGATCTTGTTTGTCTTTTGCTAGAAAACGCTGTTTAACTCTCACAAACTCTTTATATTCATCACTTTTAGAACCTTTAGGATCCACCCAGCATGCTTTATGTACATTTAAATTCTCATAAGAACATTTTGCACCATATTCGTGCTCCAATCTATATTGAATCACTTCATATTGTAACGCCCCAACTGTTCCAATTACTTTTCTACCATTAAGTTCTAATGTGAATAATTGAGCAACGCCTTCATCCATTAATTGGTCTATGCCTTTAAAAAGTTGTTTAGATTTTAAGGGATCTGCATTATTAATATATCTAAAGTGCTCAGGTGAAAAACTAGGCACTCCTTTATAATTTATAATCTCACCTTCAGTTAGCGTATCACCAATTTTAAAATTACCAGTATCGTGCAAACCAACAATATCGCCAGGGTAAGAAGTATCTACAATTTCCTTTTTCTCTGCAAAAAAGGCGTTAGGGCTAGAAAATTTTAATTTCTTTTTGTTTCTAACATGTAAGTAAGGCGTATTTCTTTTAAAAGTACCAGATACAATTTTAATAAAAGCTAAACGGTCTCTATGATTAGGATCCATATTAGCATGTATTTTAAAAACGAAGCCAGAGAATTTATCTTCATTAGGTTCTACTAAACGTTCTTCACTTTGTTTTGGTCTAGGTTTTGGAGCAATTTCAACAAAACAATCTAATAACTCTCTAACACCAAAATTATTCAAAGCCGAACCAAAAAATACAGGTTGCACATCACCATTAAGATAATCTTCTTTATTAAATTCTGGGTATATACCTTCAACAAGTTCAATTTCTTCTCTTAATGTCTGTGCAGCATTGTCGCCTATAAGTGTATCTAACTTAGAAGAGGTTAAATCTTTAATCTCGATGGTTTCTTCAATATCTTTTCTACTATCTCCACTAAATAAATTAATATTCTTTTCCCAAATATTATAAATACCTTTAAAATCATAACCCATACCAATGGGGAAGCTTAATGGAACTACTTTCAACCCTAATTTTTGTTCAATTTCATCTAAAAGATCGAAAGCGTCTTTACCCTCTCTATCCATTTTGTTGATGAAAACAATCATGGGAATGTTTCTCATTCTGCAAACTTCAACTAGTTTTTCAGTTTGCTCTTCTACACCTTTTGCCACATCAATTACTACAATAACACTATCAACCGCTGTAAGTGTTCTAAAAGTGTCTTCAGCAAAATCTTTGTGCCCAGGAGTATCTAAGATATTAATTTTTATACCATTATATTCAAAAGCTAAAACCGAAGTTGCGACAGAAATACCACGTTGACGTTCTATTTCCATAAAATCACTGGTTGCTCCTTTTTTTATTTTGTTACTTTTTACAGCACCAGCTTCTTGAATAGCACCACCAAAAAGTAATAACTTTTCGGTTAAAGTTGTTTTACCAGCATCAGGGTGCGATATAATACCAAAGGTACGTCTGCGTTGTATTTCTTCTAAAAAACTCATAAACTCTTTTGTGCAAATGGGTAGCAAATATAATCTTTATAAAATTGTTTTTTATAGAAATTGATTGCAGAAAACATTTCTGAATTGAGGTTTTAGAAACTAATTACCTGTTTTATATTTTTTGATATGCTTTATAGGTTAAAGTTGTGCTAATGTGAGGTGTAATGTTAAATAATTGAGATCCTTTTTAAATCTAAAAATTCTCCGACCCTTGGGGCCTGCTTGTTAGCAAAGGCAGGGGTTCCTATTCAACCCTCCTTTGGAGCCATCAGAACTGCTTTTTTTTTTTTTGCAGTTCTGGGTGAGATAAAATACAAAATTCGGTTTTTGCCTCTAAAGGCAAAATAAAACTGGTGAAAATCTGTGCCAAGTCGAAGCATGCCCCTATGGCTTGCCAGGGATAGTCAGTTTCAAGATTTTTTTTTTAATTAAAAACAATTACAATGATAATTAACCCTACTAGTACTTTTAATGATATGACAACTTTATCCATATTTTGAATTTAGACTACAAGGTTTTAACTCTACATGCCATAATTTAATTACAGTTTGTCGATGAAGTGATATTGATGTGCTTTTTTGAGGTTTGGTTTAGTTTTTTTTAAGAGAAACGAACCATTATAATAGTGTTACTTAATTAAAATAGAAAATACAGGTGGTTTTTTATTAATTGTCTATTTATGAGTCGTTTCGTGTTCGTTTTTGCTTAAAAACAGAAGATAAATCTATTTTATTATTTGTAAGTAATTTATGCGTTTTTTTAGGAATTATAAGGTTTTTGAGAGTTTTAACAGATTGATATTGAAGTCCTTGTATTACATGATTAACAAATGTTTAAAAAAAAAATGATTTTGTTTGCATAAGTGAACAAAAAACATATAATTTGCATTTCATCGATTAAAAATGCGTTTTATCGATTTTAGGTAAAATTTAATAAATAAGAATAGAATACATATTTCGGATATCTATTAATCAACTCTCAAAACTATGAATTTTTCTATTAAACCTTTTGATAAACTGAAAGCTGACTTTTTAGACTTTTGGGTTTTTTATAAATCAATTTTGCTTTCTCATTCTCAACCAACTTATAGATAAAGTAACATCAGCTAGTACACAACCAAATTTATTAATTATAACTCTCAAAGATGAAAACTCTTGTCCACCTTTTATTAAAAAATATACATGTTTTGTTTTTTAAAAGTTTAGAATTAAAAAAAGAACAGTTTAAATATTCGTATATACTGATATTTGCGAGTATATTATTTTCATTTTCAGCTGTAGCACAACCAACGTTTGGTGGAGCTCAAGGGCCAACGCTTTTATCAGGAACTTTGAATCAGCAAGGATCTAGGTACCTTTATACAGATGTGGTAGTAAATGTAAATGGAACGACTTCAAATGCAGATGCTGTTATTACTATTATAGAGTTAAATAATATAACAGTAAATAGTGTAGATACTGTTCTTGGTGTTGATAATAGATTTGAACCAACCACTACTACTACCGCTGATGGTGGATATGCTGAATGGGAAATCGTGTTTGTTGAAGATGGAACAGCTAATGCTGGTACTAATGGAATCCCAATAGAGGTAGATTCATATACATTGCAAGCAATTGATGTTGATGGCTCTGAATTTTTTGAAGCATTAGTTGGGGATAATTTTTTTCTAGAAGCAGGTACTAGTCCTCCTTCTGGTACTTGTCCTCAGGGTTCTGGAGTAACTACCAATTTAATAGGATGCCCAACAGAATTAGTAGTTTCTGCAAATGGACCTTTTACTCGTTTTCAAAGTGGTTCTGATTTTGCATCTGGTGTTCATGTAGGAAGAACAGAATATATAGTATCTATTACTTATTCTAATGTAAGTACTGTTAGGTTTAGAAATGGTCGTGCAACAACTGGAAGTAGTAGACTTAATTCAATTAGTTTTTTAGGAGAAGTTACTTTTGTTACTGAAACTAGTGATCCAGATCCTACAAATGATCCGCCCGTTGTTATTGATAATTTAGGGCATGTAGTATTAGAAAACTCAGGAGCAAATGGTCCTTATAATGTATTAACAGGTTCTTCAGACCCAGATGGGAATTTAGATTCAACTACTATAACTTTAATAGACCCTGGTAATATTTCAAATCTAGGTTATGTGGGAACTGATTTAGTGATTTCTGGTGTAGGAACTTATTCAGTTGATAATACAGGTAATGTAACTTTTACACCTGCAGCAAATTATTCAGGTAATGCAGATATAAATTTTAGAGTTTTAGATACATCAGCAGAAAGTTCTAATACAGCCACTTTAGGAATTACTGTTTGTCCTGTTGCTAATAATACAACAGATTCAAGTGCTATTTGTGAAAGTAATACAAAGACTTTAACAACGACTTCTTCAGGAGGTACTTGGAGTGTTATTAGTGGAGGAGGAAGTATTTTAGGAACTACTTATACTCCAGATGATGTAGCAGTAAATACATCTGTTACCATAAGATATACAATACCAGCATCAGCTCCTTGCAGTGTTTCAACTAGTGATGTCACTTTTACGGTAAACGTACTGGACGATGCGAGTTTTAACTATAGCGCTGCCGCGTATTGTGTAGATGCTATAGATCCAACGCCAACCATAACAGGTTTAACAGGCGGTGCATTTAGTAGTACTGGAGGTTTATCTCTTACCCCAGGCACAGGGCTAATCGATGTATCGACCAGTACACCTGGTACATATACCGTAACTTATACCACAGCAGGTACCTGTCCAAACAGTAGTACCGCTAGTGTTACGATTAACGCATTGGACGATGCGAGTTTTAATTATAGCGCTGCCGGATATTGTGTAGATGCCAGTGATCCAACCCCAACTATAACAGGTTTAACAGGCGGAACTTTCTCAAGTACATTAGGCTTATCCCTTACGGCTGGTACTGGACTAATCGATGTATCGACAAGTACGCCTGGTACATATACAGTAACTTATACCACAGCAGGCACCTGTCCAAACAGTAGTACTGCTAGTGTCACGATTAACGCACTGGACGATGCGAGTTTTAACTATAGCGCTGCAGCATATTGTGTAGATGCGAGTGATCCAACCCCAACTATAACAGGTTTAACAGGTGGTACATTTAGTAGTACATTAGGCTTATCCCTTACTGCAGGTACTGGACTGATCGATGTATCGGCAAGTACACCTGGTACATATACCGTAACCTATACCACAGCAGGTACCTGTCCAAACAGTAGTACAGCTAGTGTCACGATTAACGCACTGGACGATGCGAGTTTTAATTATAGCGCAGCCGCATATTGTGTAGATGCGAGTGATCCAACCCCAACCATAACAGGTTTAACAGGTGGTACATTTAGTAGTACATTAGGTTTATCCCTTACCGCAGGTACTGGACTAATCGATGTATCGACAAGTACGCCAGGTACATATACAGTAACTTATACCACAGCAGGTACCTGTCCAAACAGTAGTACTGCTAGTGTCACGATTAACGCATTGGACGATGCGAGCTTTAATTATAGCGCGGCCGCATATTGTGTCGATGCTATAGATCCAACGCCAACCATAACAGGTTTAACAGGTGGTACATTTAGTAGTACATTAGGCTTATCGATTACCGCAGGTACTGGGCTAATCGATGTATCGGCAAGTACGCCTGGTACATATACCGTAACCTATACCACAGCAGGTACCTGTCCAAACAGTAGTACCGCTAGTGTTACAATTAACGCACTGGACGATGCGAGCTTTAATTATAGCGCTGTAGCATATTGTGTAGATGCTACGGACCCAACCCCAACCATAACAGGTTTAACAGGCGGAACTTTCTCAAGTACATTAGGCTTATCGATTACCGCAGGTACTGGACTGATCGATGTATCGGCCAGTACACCAGGTACATATACCGTAACCTATACCACAGCAGGCACTTGTCCAAACAGTAGTACTGCTAGTGTTACAATTAACGCACTGGACGATGCGAGCTTTAACTATAGCGCTGCCGCATATTGTGTAGACGCGAGTGATCCAACGCCGACCATAACAGGTTTAACAGGCGGAACTTTCTCAAGTACATTAGGCTTATCGATTACCGCAGGTACTGGACTGATCGATGTATCGGCAAGTACGCCAGGTACATATACCGTAACTTATACAACAGCAGGCACCTGTCCAAACAGTAGTACTGCTAGTGTAACGATTAACGCATTGGACGATGCGAGTTTTAACTATAGCGCTGCCGCATATTGTGTAGATGCTATAGATCCAACGCCAACTATAACAGGTTTAACAGGTGGTACATTTAGTAGTACATTAGGCTTATCGATTACTGCAGGTACTGGACTAATCGATGTATCGGCCAGTACGCCAGGTACATATACAGTAACTTATACCACAGCAGGCATTTGTCCAAACAGTAGTACTGCTAGTGTTACAATTAATGCATTGGACGATGCGAGTTTTAACTATAGCGCTGCCGCATATTGTGTAGACGCGAGTGATCCAACGCCGACCATAACAGGTTTAACAGGTGGTACATTTAGTAGTACATTAGGTTTATCCCTTACCGCAGGCACTGGACTAATCGATGTATCGACCAGTACACCAGGTACATATACCGTAACCTATACCACAGCAGGCACTTGTCCAAACAGTAGTACTGCTAGTGTTACAATTAACGCATTGGACGATGCGAGCTTTAACTATAGCGCCGCAGCATATTGTGTAGATGCTATAGATCCAACGCCAACCATAACAGGTTTAACAGGCGGAACTTTCTCAAGTACATTAGGCTTATCGATTACTGCTGGTACTGGACTGATCGATGTATCGACAAGTACACCAGGTACATATACCGTAACCTATACCACAGCAGGCACCTGTCCAAACAGTAGTACCGCTAGTGTTACAATTAATGCACTGGACGATGCGAGCTTTAATTATAGCGCTGCTGCATATTGTGTAGATGCCAGTGATCCAACGCCAACTATAACAGGTTTAACAGGTGGAACTTTCTCAAGTACATTAGGCTTATCGATTACCGCAGGTACTGGACTAATCGATGTATCGGCAAGTACGCCAGGTACATATACCGTAACTTATACCACAGCAGGCACTTGTCCAAACAGTAGTACCGCTAGTGTCACGATTAACGCATTGGATGATGCGAGTTTTAACTATAGTGCTGCCGCATATTGTGTAGATGCGAGTGATCCAACGCCAACCATAACAGGTTTAACAGGTGGAACTTTCTCAAGTACATTAGGCTTATCGATTACCGCAGGTACTGGACTGATCGATGTATCGGCCAGTACGCCTGGTACATATACCGTAACCTATACCACAGCAGGTACCTGTCCAAACAGTAGTACAGCTAGTGTTACGATTAATGCATTGGACGATGCGAGTTTTAACTATAGTGCTGCCGCATATTGTGTAGATGCTATAGATCCAACCCCAACTATAACAGGTTTAACAGGTGGTACATTTAGTAGTACATTAGGTTTATCGATTACCGCAGGTACTGGACTGATCGATGTATCGGCCAGTACACCAGGTACATATACCGTAACCTATACCACAGCAGGCACCTGTCCAAACAGTAGTACAGCTAGTGTTACGATTAACGCATTGGATGATGCGAGCTTTAACTATAGCGCTGCCGCATATTGTGTAGATGCGAGTGATCCAACGCCAACCATAACAGGTTTAACAGGTGGAACTTTCTCAAGTACATTAGGTTTATCCCTTACTGCAGGTACTGGACAGATCGATGTATCGGCAAGTACGCCAGGTACGTATACAGTAACTTATACCACAGCAGGTACCTGTCCAAACAGTAGTACTGCTAGTGTCACGATTAATGCTCTGGACGATGCGAGCTTTAATTATAGCGCTGCCGCATATTGTGTAGATGCGAGTGATCCAACCCCAACCATAACAGGTTTAACAGGTGGTACATTTAGTAGTACATTAGGCTTATCGATTACCGCAGGTACTGGACTGATCGATGTATCGGCCAGTACGCCAGGTACATATACCGTAACCTATACCACAGCAGGTACCTGTCCAAACAGTAGTACCGCTAGTGTCACGATTAATGCACTGGACGATGCGAGTTTTAACTATAGCGCTGCCGCATATTGTGTAGATGCGAGTGATCCAACCCCAACTATAACAGGTTTAACAGGTGGTACATATAGCAGTACATTAGGCTTATCGATTACCGCAGGTACTGGACTAATCGATGTATCGGCCAGTACGCCAGGTACATATACCGTAACTTATACCACAGCAGGCACCTGTCCAAACAGTAGTACTGCTAGTGTCACAATTAATGCACTGGACGATGCGAGCTTTAACTATAGCGCTGCCGCATATTGTGTAGACGCTATAGATCCAACGCCAACCATAACAGGTTTAACAGGTGGTACATTTAGTAGTACAGTAGGTTTATCACTTACTGCTGGTACTGGACTAATCGATGTATCGGCAAGTACGCCTGGTACATATACAGTAACTTATACCACAGCAGGCACCTGTCCAAACAGTAGTACAGCTAGTGTTACGATTAACGCATTGGACGATGCGAGTTTTAATTATAGCGCTGCCGCATATTGCGTAGATGCCAGTGATCCAACCCCAACTATAACAGGTTTAACAGGCGGAACTTTCTCAAGTACATTAGGCTTATCGATTACCGCAGGTACTGGACTGATCGATGTATCGGCCAGTACGCCTGGTACATATACCGTAACCTATACCACAGCAGGTACCTGTCCAAACAGTAGTATAGCTAGTGTTACGATTAATGCATTGGACGATGCGAGCTTTAACTATAGCGCTGCCGCATATTGTGTAGATGCTATAGATCCAACCCCAACTATAACAGGTTTAACAGGTGGTACATTTAGTAGTACATTAGGCTTATCGATTACCGCAGGTACTGGACTGATCGATGTATCGGCTAGTACGCCTGGTACATATACCGTAACCTATACCACAGCAGGTACCTGTCCAAACAGTAGTACCACTAGTGTCACGATTAACGCATTGGACGATGCGAGCTTTAACTATAGTGCTGCCGCATATTGTGTAGACGCTATAGATCCAACGCCAACCATAACAGGTTTAACAGGCGGAACTTTCTCAAGTACATTAGGTTTATCACTTACTGCAGGTACTGGACTGATCGATGTATCGGCAAGTACGCCAGGTACATATACCGTAACCTATACCACAGCAGGCACTTGTCCAAACAGTAGTACAGCTAGTGTTACAATTAATGCATTGGACGATGCGAGCTTTAATTATAGCGCCGCAGCATATTGTGTAGATGCGAGTGATCCAACGCCAACCATAACAGGTTTAACAAGCGGAACTTTCTCAAGTACATTAGGTTTATCACTTACTGCAGGTACTGGACTGATCGATGTATCGGCAAGTACACCAGGTACATATACCGTAACCTATACCACAGCAGGCACTTGTCCAAACAGTAGTACAGCTAGTGTTACAATTAATGCATTGGACGATGCGAGCTTTAACTATAGCGCAGCCGCATATTGTGTAGATGCCAGTGATCCAACCCCAACTATAACAGGTTTAACAGGCGGAACTTTCTCAAGTACATTAGGCTTATCGATTACCGCAGGTACTGGACTGATCGATGTATCGGCAAGTACACCAGGCACATATACAGTAACCTATACCACAGCAGGTACTTGTCCAAACAGTAGTACCGCTAGTGTCACGATTAATGCTCTGGACGACGCGAGCTTTAACTATAGCGCAGCCGCATATTGTGTAGATGCCAGTGATCCAACGCCAACTATAACAGGTTTAACAGGCGGAACTTTCTCAAGTACATTAGGTTTATCGATTACCGCAGGCACTGGACTGATCGATGTATCGGCCAGTACACCAGGTACATATACCGTAACCTATACCACAGCAGGCACCTGTCCAAACAGTAGTACTGCTAGTGTCACGATTAATGCATTGGACGATGCGAGCTTTAACTATAGCGCTGCCGCATATTGTGTAGATGCCAGTGATCCAACCCCAACTATAACAGGTTTAACAGGTGGTACATTTAGTAGTACAGTAGGTTTATCACTTACGGCTGGCACTGGACTGATCGATGTATCGACAAGTACGCCTGGTACATATACCGTAACCTATACCACAGCAGGCACCTGTCCAAACAGTAGTACAGCTAGTGTTACAATTAATGCATTAGACGATGCGAGCTTTAACTATAGCGCTGCCGCATATTGTGTAGATGCCAGTGATCCAACCCCAACTATAACAGGTTTAACAGGTGGTACATTTAGTAGTACAGTAGGTTTATCACTTACGGCTGGCACTGGACTGATCGATGTATCGACAAGTACGCCTGGTACATATACCGTAACCTATACCACAGCAGGCACCTGTCCAAACAGTAGTACAGCTAGTGTTACAATTAATGCATTAGACGATGCGAGCTTTAACTATAGCGCCGCCGCATATTGTGTAGATGCTATAGATCCAACGCCGACCATAACAGGTTTAACAGGCGGAACTTTCTCAAGTACATTAGGTTTATCACTTACTGCAGGTACTGGACTGATCGATGTATCGGCCAGTACACCAGGTACATATACCGTAACCTATACCACAGCAGGCACTTGTCCAAACAGTAGTACAGCTAGTGTTACAATTAATGCATTGGACGATGCGAGCTTTAACTATAGCGCTGCCGCATATTGTGTAGATGCGAGTGATCCAACGCCAACCATAACAGGTTTAACAGGTGGAACTTTCTCAAGTACATTAGGTTTATCCCTTACTGCAGGTACTGGACAGATCGATGTATCGGCAAGTACGCCAGGTACGTATACAGTAACTTATACCACAGCAGGTACCTGTCCAAACAGTAGTACTGCTAGTGTCACGATTAACGCACTGGACGATGCGAGTTTTAACTATAGCGCTGCCGCATATTGTGTAGATGCGAGTGATCCAACCCCAACTATAACAGGTTTAACAGGTGGTACATTTAGTAGTACATTAGGCTTATCGATTACCGCAGGTACTGGACTGATCGATGTATCGACAAGTACACCAGGTACATATACCGTAACCTATACTACAGCAGGCACCTGTCCAAACAGTAGTACCGCTAGTGTTACAATTAACGCATTGGACGATGCGAGCTTTAACTATAGCGCTGCCGCATATTGTGTAGATGCTATAGATCCAACGCCAACTATAACAGGTTTAACAGGTGGTACATTTAGTAGTACATTAGGCTTATCGATTACCGCAGGTACTGGACTGATCGATGTATCGGCAAGTACACCTGGTACATATACCGTAACTTATACAACAGCAGGCACCTGTCCAAACAGTAGTACTGCTAGTGTAACGATTAACGCATTGGACGACGCGAGTTTTAACTATAGCGCTGCCGCATATTGTGTAGATGCTATAGATCCAACGCCAACTATAACAGGTTTAACAGGTGGTACATTTAGTAGTACATTAGGCTTATCGATTACTGCAGGTACTGGACTAATCGATGTATCGGCCAGTACGCCTGGTACATATACCGTAACCTATACCACAGCAGGCACCTGTCCAAACAATAGTACCGCTAGTGTCACGATTAACGCATTGGACGATGCGAGCTTTAACTATAGCGCTGCCGCATATTGTGTAGATGCTATAGATCCAACGCCAACCATAACAGGTTTAACAGGCGGAACTTTCTCAAGTACATTAGGCTTATCGATTACTGCTGGTACTGGACTGATCGATGTATCGACAAGTACACCAGGTACATATACCGTAACCTATACCACAGCAGGCACTTGTCCAAACAGTAGTACAGCTAGTGTTACAATTAATGCATTGGACGATGCGAGTTTTAACTATAGCGCTGCCGCATATTGTGTAGATGCTATAGATCCAACGCCGGCCATAACAGGTTTAACAGGCGGAACTTTCTCAAGTACATTAGGTTTATCACTTACTGCAGGTACTGGACTGATCGATGTATCGGCCAGTACACCAGGTACATATACCGTAACCTATACTACAGCAGGCACTTGTCCAAACAGTAGTACAGCTAGTGTTACAATTAATGCATTGGACGATGCGAGTTTTAACTATAGCGCTGCCGCATATTGTGTAGATGCGAGTGATCCAACGCCAACCATAACAGGTTTAACAGGTGGAACTTTTTCAAGTACATTAGGCTTATCGATTACCGCAGGTACTGGACTAATCGATGTATCGACAAGTACGCCTGGTACATATACCGTAACCTATACCACAGCAGGTACCTGTCCAAACAGTAGTACTGCTAGTGTTACAATTAACGCATTGGACGATGCGAGCTTTAACTATAGTGCTGCCGCATATTGTGTAGATGCTATAGATCCAACGCCAACCATAACAGGTTTAACAGGCGGAACATTTAGTAGTACATTAGGCTTATCGATTACCGCAGGTACTGGACTAATCGATGTATCGACAAGTACGCCAGGTACGTATACCGTGACCTATACTACAGCAGGTACCTGTCCAAACAGTAGTACCGCTAGTGTAACGATTAATGCATTGGACGATGCGAGTTTTAACTATAGTGCTGCAGCATATTGTGTAGATGCTATAGATCCAACCCCAACCATAACAGGTTTAACAGGTGGTACATTTAGTAGTACATTAGGCTTATCCCTTACCGCAGGTACTGGACTAATCGATGTATCGACAAGTACGCCAGGTACGTATACCGTGACCTATACTACAGCAGGTACCTGTCCAAACAGTAGTACCGCTAGTGTAACGATTAATGCATTGGACGATGCGAGTTTTAACTATAGTGCTGCAGCATATTGTGTAGATGCTATAGATCCAACCCCAACCATAACAGGTTTAACAGGTGGTACATTTAGTAGTACATTAGGCTTATCCCTTACTGCTGGTACTGGACTGATCGATGTATCGACAAGTACGCCTGGTACATATACCGTAACCTATACCACAGCAGGCACCTGTCCAAACAGTAGTACAGCTAGTGTTACGATTAACGCACTGGACGATGCGAGTTTTAACTATAGCGCTGCAGCATATTGTGTAGATGCTATAGATCCAACGCCAACCATAACAGGTTTAACAGGCGGAACTTTCTCAAGTACATTAGGCTTATCGATTACCGCAGGCACTGGACTAATCGATGTATCGACCAGTACACCAGGTACATATACCGTAACCTATACCACAGCAGGCACTTGTCCAAACAGTAGTACTGCTAGTGTTACAATTAACGCATTGGACGATGCGAGCTTTAACTATAGCGCCGCAGCATATTGTGTAGATGCTATAGATCCAACGCCAACCATAACAGGTTTAACAGGCGGAACTTTCTCAAGTACATTAGGCTTATCGATTACTGCTGGTACTGGACTGATCGATGTATCGACAAGTACACCAGGTACATATACCGTAACCTATACCACAGCAGGCACCTGTCCAAACAGTAGTACCGCTAGTGTTACAATTAATGCACTGGACGATGCGAGCTTTAATTATAGCGCTGCTGCATATTGTGTAGATGCCAGTGATCCAACGCCAACTATAACAGGTTTAACAGGTGGAACTTTCTCAAGTACAGTAGGTTTATCCCTTACTGCAGGTACTGGACTAATCGATGTATCGGCAAGTACGCCAGGTACATATACCGTAACTTATACCACAGCAGGTACCTGTCCAAACAGTAGTACAGCTAGTGTAACGATTAATGCTCTGGATGATGCGAGTTTTAATTATAGCGCTGCCGCATATTGTGCAGATGCTATAGATCCAATCCCAACTATAACAGGTTTAACAGGCGGAACTTTCTCAAGTACAGTAGGTTTGTCGATTACCG
>NZ_JAUOEL010000010.1 GCF_030540765.1 Flavivirga jejuensis
TTTAAGTGAGCGCTCCTGGATCAAAAGTGAATGGATTGAGGCTCTGCTTTTTTTGTCTAAAGCAATGGATTGACAGCTTATTCGTGGATTTTCCTGTTGCGCAGTTCTGAGCAATCCGAAGAGGGCTGAAAACAAGGAGTTGGGTTCATCTTCTGGTACGACCAGTTGGATGAGTACCTTGTCGTTACTTTTTTGTTTGAGTAGCTTTTGGATTTGGTTAAAAAGGTCAATAGCGAAGTCGGTAAACTTATCGGGCATGCTGTCCGCATCAGAGTGCAGAGTTCTTGATTCGATATCCCCAAGGTCCATATTATTTTGAAGGCCAGCAAAAAATACGATATGGTTATCGAAAGGAAAGGGATCTGGGTTTTCACCCACCGAACCTGACCAGTTACGTGTCAAAAGCATTTTATCCGTAGAGATAGATTTAGAAATACCTGTTGCTTGTTTAAACGAAACATCCTTCATCGATATACAGACAGCTCCATGTTTATTAAAAAGAATAATATCTACTTTATTAAAATTATTTGAGTTTTTAATGTTGCTGGTTCTTTTTACCCAAGCCCACATTTCATTCTCACATCTTTTAAAAATCTTAAGCTCTTTGAGAGAAAATGGCAAAAATGAATTCTCAGTATCGCTAAATTTATCTTTTTCGTAAGCAAACAGTAGAATGGCAGCCTGAAGACAAGCATCTGAAATACCTGGGAACAAGAAATATTGAGTGAGTAAACTTGTCAAGGAGGAGGAGGATATTTTCGCTAAGGCTTGGTTGGTGCCGAACCAGATTTCCTCCAATAATTTATGGCTATGTCCATAACTAAAACCTTTATTGGATAGTATTTCATAACACCTTTTTGAAGAATAATAATGCTTAGCACATTGACCTTTAATTTCTTGTGATGATATAGGACTTAGATTTGTTAGATTTTTCAAAACAGCATCACCGCTACAATGAGTTATTTTTTGGATTTCCAAGTCATTTGATTTAGTATAGATCTCAAAATCAATAAGCTCACTACTTTTTGGATTAAGAATAATTTCTACATTGACAGACGTGTAATCTACTAATATTGGACGAATCCATATCAGATTTCTAAGTACAATACCTTCATTAAAACTTTTACTACTTATAGCATTTTTGATAGCTGCGATTGCCATTTCAAGAAAAGCTACTGCTGGGAATGTTTTATTATCGTTAATGACGTGATCCTTTAGAAAGGGTTCTTCTCCATCAAATGATGACGCATACTTTTGAGAAGTGAGGTCAGAAATGTTTTTATGTATAAATGGATGTATTTTTGACAAAAATTGTTGATTGTTTTCAACTCCTGAGGTTTTCAAACTCAATTCAGGAATCCATAATCTGTCTTGTTGAAAAGGATAAGTTGGAAGGGAAATTCGCCGAAAAGAATCACCACTGAATAGGCTTCTCCAATCAAGATCTAAGCTCATCATATACAATTGTGATAGAGTATCTAGTTTTTCTAAGTAACTTTCTTCTCCGTTATTACTTTCAAGATTAAGTTCCTTCAAGACATTTTGACCAACATGTTCGAAAAGGGAAGAAGAAAATGATTTAAAATGATTTATAAATTTTGAAATTATTTTTACTTCCTTCTTTTGTATGATATCTTTTAATAGTTTTAACATCTCGGATTTGTCTTTTGCTACAAAGGCGATCCGAAACTCAAAATGTTCTCGTCCTAAAAGTAAATTTGCACTTATATCCCCTATATTTTCTTGATCCATATTATGTTCCATCCAATGAACAAACTCTTTTATTTTTTTATTTAGGGATTCTTTTGTTACGGCTGAAAATACGATTAGATATGCAGGATTATTTTTATTAAAATCAATTTTTGAAATTGGAGCCTCTTCTATAATTATATGTGCATTGGTGCCACCAAAACCAAAAGAACTTATTCCAGCTCTTCGTGGTATGGCTTTTTTGTTTTCGTCGGGGCGTAGTTGGTTCCAGGTTTGCAGCTTTTCAACTATATAAAAAGGGCTCTTGTCTAATTGAATTCTAGTATTCAGATTGTGAAAATTTTGTTGCCCTGGTATCTGTTTATGTTTAAGTGCCAGTAAAACTTTAATAAAACCTGCAATTCCTGCAGCAGATTCAAGATGTCCGATATTGGCTTTTACAGAACCTAATCCACAATGGGGATTCCTAGCAGGCTCTTTTCGAGAGCCTCCAAATGCTTTGATCAATCCTTCAAATTCAATAGGATCTCCTTTTGGTGTGCCAGTTCCGTGCGCCTCGACGTAACTTATAGTATTTGGGTTGACCTTTGCTTTTTTTAGGGCACTGGTAATTACAGCGGCTTGAGCATCTGCGTTAGGATATGTTAATGTATAGTTTTTTCCACCGTGATTCACGGCACTACCTTTTATAACTCCATAAACTGTATCACCATCACTAAGTGCTTGAGATAATGGTTTAAGTAATATGACACCGGCTCCCTCACCCCTCACATATCCATCAGCTTTGGTATCAAAAGTTTTACATGAACCTGTTGGAGATAACATCCCAGTTTTCGAAAAAGAGATATGCCTTGTTGGAGTCAATATTAAACTTATACCCCCAGCAAGAGCCATATTACACTCACCCAATTGAAGAGATTGAATTGCCAAGTGGATTGCGTGAAGTGAACTGGAACAAGCTGTATCTACAGGAACGCTCGGACCGTTAAAATTATAGAAATATGAAATTCTGTTTGGTATAATTGCTGAGGCAGTCCCAGTAGAATGGTGAGCTTCAATAGATGTTTTACCCCCTTTTTCTTGTAATTCTTTATAATCGAAATTAAATACCCCAAGATAAACTCCAATTTGATCACCTGAATGATCTGAAGGACGTATACTAGCGTCCTCAAAACAAGACCATGAAAGCTCAAGCATAATCCTTTGTTGAGGATCCATAGCTTCTACTTCCTTACCAGAAAGTCCAAAAAAGCCACAATCAAAGGAGTCAATATCTTTGATAAATCCACCCCATTTACTGTTACTCTTATTTGTATCTTTAATAGGATCCCCCCAATAATTTTCCCAATTCCATCTTTTCTTGGGAATTTCTTGTATACTGGAAATTCCCGAGCATAGATTATCCCAATATTGTTTGTAATCTTTGGCTCCAGGGAACCGACATGAGACTCCAATTACTGCAATGTCATTTGTATTTGTTTTCATTATATAAAAGAAATTAAATGAGCTATTATTATACTTAAAATCAGGTTTTTTTAATTCTTGTGGTTTTTATGCAGAAGAATTACGAAATGAATTAAGCTATCTTTAGTTATAGAGGTATGGTTATTTTCTTTATCAATCCGTAGGTTATTTTGTATATTTGTCCAACATAAAAAAAAATCATGAGTGAAAAAATTAAAGCATTAATACCCCATAGATATCCGTTTCTTTTTGTGGATGAGATACTTACCGCAAATAAGGATGAGACGGTTGCTCTAAAAATATTTCATAGTGGAGAAATTATGGGTAATTTTTCGGAGTCTAATTTTGTTCCAGGAACTCTTATTTTTGAATCAATGGCCCAAGCTGGTGGGGCAGGGGTAAAGCAAGTAGGATTAACAGATGGTATTTTTGCTTTTGCAACTATAAATGAAGCACAAATTCTCAATCCTGTTGTTTGCGGAGAACAAATTAAAATGATTATTAAAAATATTAGGGTTTCGAATAAAATAATAAGTCAATTAGGTACTGCATTTGTTAAAGGAAAAGTAGTTGCTAAGGCCAAATGGCTTTGTGTGAGAATAGGTTAATTCAACGCTTATTTCCTTTTTTATAAAAACTAATTAAAGATATTTTGTTAATTCAATTTTACATTTTTTTGTTTAAAAAATTCAGCAAAACTTAATCAATTATGATTTGATAGATTATACGTTTAAAAGGTGTATTGTCCCTTCTTTTATCTTTTCGAAGATAATTTTATCCAATTCTATATATTGATTTTTTTTTTAAGTTTTTCCATCTATCAGACTAAATCTTAGTTGAGAAATCAAAATTCATGTATTTCCTAAAAATTTGAAACACTTATGTAAAAAGAACCTGAGCTAGAATTTTTAATTCTTTAAGACAGTTTAAAGGCACTACTGCTTTTATGTTATGTTTCAGGAAATCGATTGAAGTGTGAATCTGATTTTTATTGTTAATCTTTGCATTTTTGCCCTATTAAAGAAACCACATTTATTTAATTGTTCTAGCCCTTCTAGTGTCAATCTCCTTCTCCTTTACACGAACATAATTTTTCCAATTCTAATAATAAGGAATAGCTCTATTTAATTTTAAAGCATCAAAGAACTCTTTTTTCTCCTAATTGTCCTATTGGCGAATGGTAGTTATTGTAAGAAGAAATAAATTGAGATTCCTTTCTTGTAATAAAGTATTTACTTTTTTCATGTCGTGATTTGATATACAATACATACCAATCTAAAATAATTCTACTCATAAGGAAAAAGACAAAGGGAAATGGCTTCGCCGTTCTGAACTACATCAGAAAGAGTTAAAAAAAAAGAATAGAATTGTAATTCTACTTAGTAAATCTATAAAATAAATATGAAATAATTTGAGGGAAAAACCATCAAATTTAATAAGAATAAGAAAGTTTAATTTGTAACTTTGTTTTAATTAGGAAATGAATACAAATTAGTAATTAAATTATTTCTAAAATTACTAAAATAGTTTTCTTTTTTACCCAACTATCTAAATTGTAACTTCTAAAAGATTCGTCTTTTTAGAAAATGCCGTTACAGCCTATGAACCTATTAAGTACTTATTTTAATGAAGGAAAATGTAAAGATTTTAATGATTGATAACCACCCTATCAATGCTTTTAGTTATCAATTGATATTTAGAGAATTTGCAGGTCACCTAAATTGGGAAGTGCAATATGCAGGTGATTTCGTTAAAGCTTTAAAACTTTTAAAAAAAAATCAAAAGACTCCTTTCGAGGTCATTCTAATGGAGACAAATTTATCAACACTTAATAATGGTAGAGTATTAATTAATACGTTTGATTTAGGAAATAAAGTCAAAATATTATATCCAAAAGTCAAAATTATCGTTAATACAGGGATTAATGATGTATTGCTTATCAAGACTATTTTAAAACACATAGAACCACATGGATTTCTGTTAAAAAAGGAGGTTACACCTCCTTTTTTAGTGAATACAATCCTAAACGTTTTGGATAATAGGACTGTTTTTTGTGAAAAAGTAAATAAACTTATTTCTTCAAAAGACAACAATTATACAGAAGTAACGAATTTAGACCAAAAAATTTTGTACTATATTTCTATTGGAGAAAAAATGAAAAATTTACCAAACCATATCCCTATGTCTATGTCTACTATTGAAAGAAGAAAAAAATATTTAAAATTGTTATTTGAGGTCTCTAATGGTACTGACCGTGACCTAATCTATGAAGCTAAGGAAAGGGGATATATTTGATTGCTTTCTGTTATCAGTTTTAAATATTTTGTTGTAAACAAAGACTTAAAGTTTTTACTATTTCGTATGTTCAATAGTTTTTTATTTAAAACATATAAGAAGGTTTTTAGATCATGGGTTAATAATGAAAAGAGCTTATCTTTTTTGATGTTTAGATCATTAAGATGTTCTTTTTGTTTTGAAATGATCTTATTTTGCAGAATCGTTTTATAGTATAGATAGCTTCCTATAAATAATAGTGCTAAAAAAACTAAGGATATGGTTATAAAAATTTCTTTTTTCCATTTCTCTACATTCAATTTTTCCAGTCTGGTAGCAATGCCAATTTCCTTGTTTGAAAAAAAGCATTTTTTTTAACAGAATTCATTTCTATTTTTTAGATGAATAATTTGAGGTTTTTTGTGTACTAATAATATATTATGCTGAGTGATTCAGAATAATATGTAATAAAGATGGATCAAGCAATATTTTTGGGGAGGGCATAAAATTAAGCATATAATTTAGTTAGTCTATAGAGGAAAAATTTCACATCCCTCACACCCCTAAATTGCGCTCTGAACTCTTTAATTTTGGCATTGAAAGATTCTGCGGAAGCATTGGTACTTCTATTATTAAAATAGTTCAGGATAGAGTCATAATGGATTTGTATAGATCTGGCTATGGTATTGAATGATTTAAATTCAGAAACCTCTACCTTATTATACCAATGTGCTAATTTCAGTCTAGCAACATTCTTATCGGTATTATTTTCAAAAATATAACTTAATCCCTGAGCTAGGTTGTATGCTTTTTCAATAGTAGGATATAATTTGAATAATATTTCAGCCCTTTCAATTTGTCTTGGCGTCCATTTAGATTTTGATTTGAATAACAGATATCGGCTTCTAGCTAACAGCTGTCTGTGTGTATCCCCATTACTGAGAAGTGGATCAAGTACAAAAGTTGTGTGTGTCTGTTTCAATATTAGATTAAAACTAAAATTTAAAACTGTACTCGAAAATATGAACCGAACTCGTTCCTCACTTTTTTCAAAAGGGAGGATAATTTCGATAAAATCGAAATTTAGGAGGGTTTCATCTAAAAAGCTGTTTCCAAACATCATTGAATGAGTTAACCATCAGGTATTCAATAAACTCGTTAGATACCTCTATTTGATGATTTACTTTTAGTTCACAAATCTTATTTGATAAATAGGAGTTCATGAATCTTCGATTTCTTTTTTCGTCCAAAGAAAAGTAACAAACCTGCCTGCCGGCAGCTACGGTGTACCCACAAATATGTATAATTTTGTCAAATGAGAGAAACAATTCATCCACAGCATTTTTACCCTGATTATACAGGGGAATTAGGCGATCTGCGTTCAGAACGACGAGGCATGGAATTATGGAGCAAGCTTAGTCGGTGTCCAAGTTCGACGATTCGTCAGCTAGCAAGCAACACAGCAGAGCAAAAAGCATATTATAGATTTTTGAACAATGATAATATAAAGGAAGAAGATTTAATCAATGAATCTTCAAGACGTATGGGCAATCTATCCGAGGGTCGTCATTTGTTATGTCTACAGGACACCTGTGAAGTAAATTTGAGTTCTCACAAGAGAAGACTCAATGAAAATAGTGGATTGGGTCGTTCCGATAAGTCTGATACAGGGCATTGTTTCAAAATACATCCTGGGCTAGTATTAGATGTTCAGGGCTTAAACCCTTTAGGTTTTTCCCATATCAAAGTCTTTCATCGACCAGAAGATATGCCAGATAGGATTCAAAGAGATTACAAACAACAATCTATAAAAGAAAAGGAATCCTATAAATGGATTGAAGTTGCCCAAACAAGTAAAACTATTTTAAAAGAGGCAGCAACAGTGACGTTCATAGAAGACAGGGAGGGTGATATTTATGAACAGTTTGCCATGGTTCCTGATGAAAAATTCCATTTGCTGATACGTTCAAGAACTACAAGAAACCTAAGCAATGGAAATAGTCTATACAAAGAAATGGATTCTGAGCCCATAGCAGGAACCTATACTATTGAGCTTCCAACCATTAGCTTGACCTGTATATCAGTCAAGGAAACAAGTCAAGCATCCAGAGCCATAAATTGGAAGTTATTGACCACCCATAAGATTGAAAATTATGAAGAAGCTTTGCTAATGGTAGAGTGGTATGGAGCAAGATGGTATATCGAACAACTGTTCCGAATTTTGAAAAAGCAAGGTTTTGGAATTGAGGAAACAGAATTGGAAAATGGTTGGGCAATACGCAAGTTGGTGATTATGCAAATGACAGCGCTATTAAAGATTCTACAAATGAATATAGCTTATGCAGATACTGAGGGAGGACAGCCAATAGAAGAGGTTTTCGATAAAGAACAAATAGAAGTACTAGAAATGATGAATATTAAATTACAAGGAAAAAGTATTAAACTTCAAAACCATCATAAGCCCCAACGAACAAAGTGGGCAGCTTGGGTTGTTGGACGGATCGGTGGATGGAAAGGCTATGACTCACAAGGACCGCCTGGTGTGATTGCTTTAAAACGGGGTTTGGATAGATTATCATATATAATAGAAGGAACAAAACTCATAAAAGATGTGGGTACACCGTAGCTTGTTTAAGCCCAAAAAAAGCATCAGCGCGAGTCTTGGCAACTTCTTTTTCGCCCTTTGTCACCCGAGTATCAAAATTAAGATTATACCCCTTATTTACACTTCTAGTCTGTTTCTTTACAATCTCAAAAAAGCGTTCATAATATTTAGCTGTATCCGGATCATTCGCCTTACCAAAAAATTGATACGATAAATTGCTCAGTATCGCTTTACTTGCCTTATCTCCATACATCATATCATTCTGTATCTTATCTTGTAGCACATAAATAGTCGCAATATCATAACTCCGAAGCGTAGCAGGAATACGGTGCATATTTAAAAGCCGTAGGGTAGAAGCCTCCTCCATAAGCAGAAAAGACGATAATCTATTGCGCATACTCATCTGTTTGGTAATAGTATGCACTACCGTCGCAATAATAGGCGATAAAGACGTTTCTTTTTTTGGATTATTCACAATAGAAATAACTGCAGGATGATCAGGATTATTCACATCCAAAGGCACATCATCCGCAGACAGCACCATAAAAATCTTTTTGGTACTGATCTTTTTAAAAGCATTCGCTAAAGTACTCTTAACCCCAGCGGTCTGTCTGTCCGAATCCACACCACTAATAAAAGCATCCGCCATTGCTTTAGACGTCAGATCAGCACTAAGAAAACCAACAAGCTCCTCCGTAGAAAGAGACTGATACAAAGCAATAAGGTGAGGGATCGTGCAATACGCCTTATAATCTACCCTTAACCGCCAGATCAAACCACCAATAAGCCCTTCGACAGCATCATTAAAAAACCGAGAAACCCCAGAAGAACCACTTTCCCTAAGCTCCAATAAATTCTCCAATAACACCCTGGAAATTTCATGGACACTCTCCTCATCAGGAAGGTATCTGGGAGCAATAGGATTCACCCTATGATATATAGAGTCAAAAGAAATCACATAAAACAATTTGTTCTTCCCTTGAAAAAGGGGATATGCCATTTCCGTGATCTCAAAATTTTTATAATCGTGCATCACCCCACAAAAATCATGAGTCCCCAAATGCTCCAACAAACTATAAACCACACTTTCCGTTTTGCCACTACCAGCAGCCCCAATAATAGAAACCCCACGGCGTATATTATCCAAAACCAAATTAAAACCTTTGGTCTTAAAAGAAACTCTATATTTTTTATTAACATTGGTAACCTCTCCCTTAGATGCAAACACATAAAACAAAAGACAAATAAAAATAAACGGTAAAACAAACCGCAGCAGCACCTTTAAAAAAAGTTGAAATTCCAAATACCCATACAACCCGATAGCCACGCAAATAATCAAGAACAAAACAATGCCGAACCCATACCGAACATATCTAATACACAAGAATGCCACAAAACAACTCAAACCCAAAACACCCATTATAAACTTTAAACCTATCATAACACCCATATTAAATTAAATATCAATAGAACCCGAACGCAAAGCAACCTCGACCCCCTTTTTTTAGTTTCATAAACGCTTTATAAGCCAACTGTACTTTATTGGTTGGAATAGTAGGGATTTTAATCCCAGCCTTATAAAGCATATTAAGAGCGACTTGTTTTTCAGAAGTAGGTAAGCCTGCCATCATAGCAAAAAACTTTTTGGGATCCACCCTAAATAGTTTCCTGTTTTTGTACTTCTCAACAAAATTCCGATCATACCCAAAAACAGTATCAAATCTTTTTTCGGCACCCTCAAAAAAGCCATTTCTATGGAATCCTTGCTTTTCTTCTTTTCCATTTAAAACAGTCGTATTCTCTTTAAATTTAGCACCAGGAGACAAGCTATATGTATTAGTCACATCTTTTCTGCTAACGATAATATGAACGTGTGTCTGCACGCCTTCTTTTTTCATGCCTTCGACCAGCAATTTTCCATCGATTTTATGAGGCGCTTGCCCTATAAGTTTGTCGATTTGCTTTTGAATCAATTTTACATTGCCTTTTAAATCACCCAGTTCCACTTTTACTATATCATGTTTGAGTTTGGCAATTTGTTTTCGATAAGGGGTATTTTCCTTTATCTTTTTCTCAAACCCTCGAAACGTTCTTTCATGTTCAATTTTTGCATAATATTTAATATCGTTAACATTCACCGTTCTATCTCGATAAAAGGAAGCCGCATAATCCCTCATAATATCCCTGGTGTACTTTCTGAGAAAAGCAGGGTCATTATTAATATGCTTTAATTCTCTGTAACTCGGACTAACAACAATAGAATAAAATTTAGGATCCGTTTTATGAAGTTTAGCCGTATTGCTATCAATTTCCGAAATCACCTTTTCGGGGCTTACTTTGTCATTAAACTGATCAAAAAAATGCTCCTGAAGTTCAGGATGTTTTTCTTCGTTTTCTTTCTCCAGATAATTCACATAATCCGTTACACTGCTGTTAAATGTTTCAAATCCTTTACCTATTTTCTGAGCTGTTATGGCGATATACATGATTATAATTTTTTAAGAGTTCGTATAAAATTTTCGAGTTCAGATTTTGAAATTTCCAGTTTCAAATAATCTTTCCCAAAACTGTTTTTTACGGTTGTTACTTTATCCAATACGTACTTAAAATCTGTGGATACATTTTCCATTTTACTGGCTAATTTTTCATATCGAATTTTAGGTACAATACTGTCCACTACGTTTTTTTCATCGACGGGCTTGTCGGCAAATTTCTTTTCAACTCGTATAGGTTTTTCCTCCTTTATTTTTTCACCAAAAAGAGAAAGTAACATAGCGTTATTAGGTTTGGTCTGGTTCACCTCAATATCTCGAATAATAGCAATAGTAGCTTCAGTACGTTTAATAGATGTTTCGGTACGTGCTCTGTTTTTTAGGAGTTCCTGAATAAGGCTTTGGGTAAACCTATCGGAAGGGGTGAAGCCGTGCCACTCAAAAAAATCCATCATAATAGATAAAGTGGCAGTATGGGATTTTGCAATTTTTTTAGAAAACAGACGAAATCTAACAGCCACATTATCTTTAATGCTAATAGCTGAAAATTTGTATGTCTTATTGTTCTTGCTCATTATTTACAGTAACTTTTTTAAATGTTTACTGGTGTTTCAGAAGGGTTTACAGTAAATATTATATGCTGTTTTAGCTGCTAATAGCTGAAATCCCTTTATTTTCAACGCTTTTCGAAGAAAATGAAACCCGTAGCGTCGCTTTAGCGCGCTACCCTCTCGCTATTCCTTTTCGCCCGCACACGGTCGAAAATCAATACCAAGACAAGGTATTGGCTAAAGACTGTTTTATGGAACAAAAACACTATTTTAAGAAAATGGTAAAACGGATTTTATTAAATATGGAACACTTCTTTAATTCTGTTAAAAATCCAATAACGAAAAAAGGACAGTCAACAAACTGCCCTTTTCAATTAACTTAAAATGACTGCTTAAATATTAAAAACGTAATCATAAGAATATAGATTCCGTTGTGCTTCGGTTTCCAATAGTACATCATAATCCAAATGATTTTCTTTTGCATAGGATTTCAATGAGTTTCCAAACTGGCGTTCAACACCCTTTTTAGATGTCAAAAGTAGTTTTTGTTGAGTCTCATTATCGAGATTGCTATAATTTAAACATATCATAATTTCTAATTTTAGAGTATTGAATTATCTGCAAAACTGTAATAGGCTCCACTTGGTGTAATAATTAAATGATCAATAATTCTTATATCAAAAAGTTCAGCAGCATTTTTAATTTTTCTTGTCAATTGTATATCAGCTAGACTTGCTTTTAATGTCCCAGAAGGGTGATTGTGAACTAGCAAAACCCCAGTAGCAAGTGATTTTAGAACAACCGCAAACAGAAGACGTAAATCAACTATTGTACCTGTAATACCTCCACTAGAAACTTGATAAATACCTTTAACTTTATTGGCGTTATTAAGCAATAAGATTTTAAAAGATTCATGAATGCCGATGGTGTTTTTATCCCAATGTTCAAATATGAATTTTGCGGTATCCGAAGAGCATTTTAGTTGACACCACTTATCAGATTTAATACGTTGTTTATAACTTATTTTAATTTCATTAACTTTGCTTTCCATTGTATTTTCTTTATAGGATTTATAATGAAAAGAGGGCAGAACTTTTCCGAGCGAAGCCCTCTTTAATTTTTAATAGTTACGAACTAAGCCTTTTTGCTATTGGTTTCTTTTCTATTCTTTCGGGTTCTTGACCTTGTTTGAGATTTCTTTGTACCCGATTTTTCAGATGCTTCCACCTCTTTAGTATGGGAGTTATTTTTCTGTTGTGTTTCTGCTTCAACTAATTTTTCATTGGTGAGGGTACTAGTCTCTTTTGAGTCCAATAGCAGAATGTCATACGCCACAATTTCGGTTACATAACATGTTATATTCATGTCATTGACGTAACTACGAGAAGTCAATTTACCCTCAATAGCAATAAGTTTACCCTTGCGAGTGTACTTTTCGATGATGTCGGCTTTTTTGTTCCAAGCAACGATATAATGCCACTCTGTAGATTGTACCTTTTCGCCTTGGGCATTTCGGTAGTATTCATTGGTTGCCATAGAAAAACGGGCAACTTTATGACCGCTTTCAAGGATGGTGATTTTGGGACTGTCCCCAACATTTCCGATTAATTGAACTTTGTTTCTTAAATTACTCATGATTAAAAAATTTAAAATTAATATTAGATGTTGCCTGATACGTCAGGCGTTTAAAAGTGATTTACTTATTATATCTTGAGGCGTTTTCCTTTTTTGATTTTTTAACTTTTGCGATGCTTCCGTTTTATTGTTTTTATATGATTTCATAGCTTTTTGTTTTGATTTACTTCTCATAGAGCTGTCAGTTGTTACCTTTTTTGATGCTTATTGTCTATTCAATATTCATACGTTGTGGGACGTATAAATAAGGAAGGGTAGAGGTTAGGCTTTATGCCGTCACGCAACGTATGAATGTTGTAGTTTTGCCGCCAAAAAAGGTGATAGATGCAGCTTTCAGAAATGAATTTAAAATTGAGGTCGGGAAATATGAATGCAATGGAAGTGTAATAAAATGAACAAGAATTTCTTTTTTTTAGCTTAGATATTTGATAAAAACATATTTGATGTTGTTGTCTAATTTGATATTGTAGCTCTAATTATTTTTTTAAACTATTATTTGGATTCTGTCGTATTGGTTAAATAAAATTATTAAACCGACCGAACTTAGAATTAATTCATAGTTGAATAATAATAAGAGGATAACGATGATATTTATGCATAAACTAAATTTTATATCCCAATTAAACTATATTCAAGAAAGCATAAAAATTAATGGATTAAAACCCATTAAAACAATGTGGAGTTTTTATCTATAATCAATTCCCATTATGAGTTTCAAAACTATAGCTGTAATTTTTTTATACGAAAAGAAAACAAATAGAATGGAATTAATCTTACTCAATCGTTTTTTTTGTATATATTTATAAGATAAATAGTCTGATTTTTAGGGCTGTTTTATATTATGAAGAAGCTATCAAACCTATGAAAAACCCTCACATCTACGGCTTGACCGTACAAGGCATACAGTCTTATATTTTTTCCACAAATAAACTCAAAGAAATTATTGGAGCCAGCGAAATTATCGAGCAGATATGTACAAGATGGTTTTTTGAATTTATCAAAAAAAATGAAATAGAAGGTATTCAATTACTAAATGCTGCTGGTAACATTCGTTTTTTAACTACAGAAGATTCAGCAAAACAAATATTCAAAGATTTTCATTTTAAGATTAGCAAAAAAGCACCTGGTGTGCCTTTTAGTCAAGCCGTAATTGAAGTAAGTAACTGTAAAAATGAAGAAGATGCCATAAAAGGACTCGACAAAAAATTAGATGCACAACGTAATGTGCCATTACAGACTTTTGACTTGGGAGTTATGATGCGCAGTAAAAATAGGCGTACAGGTAATTTTGCTTATACTGAAAATAAAACTTTAGCGGAGTATGTTGATGTAGAATCACATTCGAAATTAATAATAAATAAAGATGAGATTTCAGACAAGATAATTAAAGGCGAAAGTGAATTAAGTGAAATCAAATTCCCGACAGAGTTTGAAGAACTCTCTAAAAATGGAACACACAGTTGGCTAGCGGTTATACATATAGACGGCAATGGCATGGGAAATATTATTAAAAGGATTTTAAGTGATACTATGTATTCTAATAAATTTGATACACTTTCCGAGTTTTCAAAAAAAATAGGAGATGCCACTCTAAATGCTTTTAGAACAGCCTTAAAAAGTTTAGATATAAAAAACGCAAAGTACATGCGACCAATTATTATTGGAGGAGACGATGTGACCTTAATTATTAGAGCAGATTTTGCTTTAAAATTCACTCAGAATTATTTAACTGCATTTGAAAAAAATACGAAAGATATTATTCTTGGTGTTTCCAAAATTACAGCTTGTGCTGGAATTGCTTATGTAAAAGAAAAATTTCCGTTTCATTATGCTGTGCATTTAGCAGAGGAGTTATGTAGCTATGCGAAAAATAAAAGCGAACGAAAATTTTCTTGCGTGCAATTTCATAAAGTGAATGACAGTATTATTGAAGTTTATAAAGACATAATTAAAGAAGAACTTACAACATCTTCTGGGGAGAAATTTGTTAATGGCCCCTACGGGCTTCAAAACGAAAATAGCATAGCAGAGCTCATTAAAAACGCAAACCTTTTAAAAGAAAACGATGCACCAACCAATAGCTTACGCGAATATATAGATGCCTGTTTTAACGATAAATTAATGAAACCTGTGTTTTTAAGTCGTCTAAAAGCAAAATTAGGAATTGATTTTAATAATCTATTAGAAAATGAAACAGCATTATACGATTATTTGGCTCTCCATGCCGTAAACTCAATTTAAAAAACACTAAAAAAGTATATGAAAGTAGAACTTAAATTTTATTCCAATTGGGCAACAGGAACAGGGAAAACAGGAGGAAGTAAAGATAGTGTTGTTATAAAAGACAATGATGGTTTGCCATTTATTCCTGGCAGAACATTTAAAGGTTTAGTTAGAGATGCTTATAGAGCCTGTGGCTTTACAAACGAAATTTCCCTTTTTGGTCAAGAAATAGAAATAGATGTTGAGATTGAGAATAAAAAATTAAAAGAAGGAGCATTGCGTTTTAATTCCGTAGTGGTTAGCAATGCTTTGCGACCAAAAATATTACCTTACAAAAAGCATTTATTTACGACCAAAACAGCAACAGCGTTAAGTGATAAACAGGCTGTTAATCATTCCTTACGAAAAAACGAAATTGTTATCCCAATACGTTTAACAACTGAAATTGTATATAATAAAGACAATAGAGAGTTAAACCCGAAAGATAAAGAGGAAATAACATTTGCGCTTAAAATGTTAAAACGAGTAGGAGAAAAGCGTCATCGAGGTCTTGGACAATGTATAGCTACCGTAATAGAAAAGTCTAGCAATAACACCCATAAAGAGCCTGAAAACAAAGAAGAAGATATTAACGCAGATTCAACTATAGTGCAATTTAAATGCACGGTTAATTCGCCTTTAATATTAGTGAAAAAAGCAAAAACAGATCAAAACATAGCATCGTTAGACTATATACCTGGCAATAATTTTAGAGGTATAGTAGCAAATAATTTATTTGCAAATAAAAAAGAAGAAAGCAAAATAGATAGTATTGTTTTTAACGGTGATGTGCATTTTGGCGATGCACATTTAGCAGTAGATAATAAAAGAAGCTACAAAGTGCCCTATTCTTTTTATTACGAAAAAAACGGTAAAGAGTATGAAGAAAGAGATACCATGTTTAATTTTCATTTAGATCAAAAATCGAAAAAAACAAAACAATACCGTAAGGGGTATTTAATTGATACTGAAAATACAGGAAAAAACATTCAGATTCAAAATATAAAATATGGCAATCGAATGAAATCTTCTAGAAATGAAGAAACACGAAGTTCTAAAGAAAAAGGGTTATTCGTGTATCATTATATTGAAAAAGGGCAAACATTTATTTTTGAAATAAAATCAGATAAGACTGAATATTTAAAAGAAGTAACTTCCATTCTAAACAATAAAACTCACTATTTTGGAAAAAGTAAATCGGCAGAATTTGGAGGCGAAGTGTATATTGAGTTTCTTGAACAAAAACCAGATAGAGAACCGACTAGTACAGGGAAATATATTTATGCAGAAAGCAATTTATGTTTTATAAATGAGTATGGAGCTTATACCCCAACCCCAACTGGAGAAGCGTTAACAGGTAATAAAGAAGCCAAAATAGATTGGACAAATTCGCAAATAAAATATAGAACCTACACACCTTATAATGGACATAGAAAGAATTGGGATGCCGAGCGTCTTATTATAGAAAAAGGGTCTGTTTTTGTTTTAGAGAAGGAAATAGAAATAGCCAAGCATTGCGTTGGCCATTATAACAGTGAAGGTTATGGTAATATTTTGGTAAATCCGTCATTTTTAACAACGCCTATAACCATTGCAGGTATAGATAAAGAAAAGGAGAAAGCAGAAGATCTACCTAATAATAGGGAACTTTCAGAAAACGAAAAACAATTCATAGACTATTTAAAAAACAAAAACGCTCAGTATGTTGATGCGGTAAATGTGCATAATTATGTGACTGATTCTAAACCAGATTTTAGTAGTCAAGTTAGTACAAGCCAATGGGCAAGAGTGTTTAATGCTACAAAAAAAGCAGACTCATATTCTGCTTTAGAAAAATATTTATTTAAAACGGATGAGACTAAAGACAAATCTATTTGCAATGGAGGGAGTAAAGCATGGCTTAAAGATGATACTAAATTATTAGAAGACTATATAAAAGGTTCTGTTAAAAAAGAATTAGACCCCTTAAATGCAACCCGACAACTAGCAAAGCGTATGATTCATAACACCAAAAAACAAGAGGATGTTCCCAATTAAATATATAGCACAAATAGTGGTGGAAGCCATATCGCCTTTGGCTATTGGTAGTGATACTTTAGCTTACGATCAAGATAATCTGGTGGTAAAAGACTGTAACAATTTACCATGTATTCCTGGAACAGCAATTGCTGGGTTTTTACGTGTAAACAATAATGAAATAGATGCACTTTTTGGTGATGATCGAGAAAGTAATAAAAAGCAACCTGTTGGTTCAAATATATGTGTAAGCGACGGCTTTTTATTAGGCAAAGACCAAAAAGTAATACAAGAACCTCAAATTATTACCTGCGATTTTTTAAAAAAATATGAAAACTTACCCATAAGGCAGCATACCGCTATATCGCATTTGGGTGCAGCTAAAAACACTGGTATGTTCGATACCGAAATTGTGTTTAAAGGTTCCTGTTTTAAGTTTCAAATAGAGTTAGAACTAGAAAAAGAAAACTCAAAGGCTTGGCAAGCCATAAAGAATACCTTGCTAAGTAATAATTTTTATATAGGCGCTAGCGAGTTTAACAATTTTGGAGAATTACAAGTTGTGGAATTAAAGGACGCTGAGTTTAATATTGCTAACGGGCTGGAACTCAAAAAATACTTAGGTATTTCTGCCGATTTAAACTCTGGAAGCGATTCTTTAAAAGTTGTTGATATAGATACAGCAGGGATTACAAAAAAATATGAAGTAGAAGAAATTAACCTGTCTGGAGCAAATTCATTTTTCCATTTTGGTGCAGGTTTTGGCGACGACGAAGTAGATGCCGTTTGCTATAAAGAAGACGTTATTGAAGGTTGGGAAAACGATGCCCCCTCCTTTGAAGAAAAATATGTGATTCCAGGTACAAGTATAAAAGGCACGTTAGCACACCGAGTTGCTTTTCATTATAACAAGAAAAATGATATTACTATTGAAAAAATAATAGAAGAGCATAATAAAGATAATTCAAAGTCTATTGAGATTTTAATAGGAAGTCACATAGGTTATAACAACCAAGCCGTTTGCGACATCTTCGGGAAGCCTAAAATATCAGAAAACGAAAACGGCGAACACGGTAAACTCATTATACAAGATGTGTATTTAGATGATAGCTACGACGAAATCACTTTTAACCACAATAAAATAGACCGATATACTGGTGGTACTATAGCAGGTGCCTTATTTAACGAAAAAGTACTGGCTATAGATGCTTTTGATTTAAAATTTAAAACCGATACAGCTACTTTGGAGAACAAGTATTTACAAGCAGCACTTAACGATTTAAAAAATGGCCTATTGCCTATTGGCGGATTAACAAATAAAGGACACGGTGTTGTTATTGAAAAACTATAAACTTATGGATTTGGATTATAAAAACGTAAAAAATATAGAAACGTTAGTTGCTTTTTTAAAAAACAAACCAGTTAACGGCTATACCTGGCGAGTAGAAGAAAAGATCCCTGAAATTTATAATAAAAAAGAGTTAGGTGCAGACGATTTAAAAGCTAAAAACAATATCTACAACATTATACAAGAAGCTTATTTGTACGATGGTGAACATAGTATCCATATATTAAATAGTGATGGTAATAACTTGGTTTTTGTAAATAAAGAAAGTGATTTTGATGAGGTTGGTAGTCGAGTTAAATATCCTTCACATTTAAAAACTGGCGAATACGAAATTCATTTTAAACAGGCATACAAGCTTAAACCGAACAATATAAGTGGAGCCTCTTATGAAACCTACCAAGCAGTAGTGAAATTGTTTGTTGGTTTAGAATTAAAAGAACTTAAAGACTAGAAGCATGCCTAGAAATAATGATAATCGTAACCAAAACAACATAACCATTTCTGCACCATATAATTTTGTCCCCTTAAATAAAAAAGTATTCTTTCCAGATTGGGCGCCTTTTGTAAGTCATGACATTCCGTTTAAAGATGGTTTAAGTGGTAAAATAAAATTAGAAATTACTGCTGAGAGTCCTATTTTTATTAGAAAATCTTTTGAAGAAGGAGACGAGTATTATAAAGATAAAAATGGACAAGAAATTTCTAAAGAGTTTTGTTTTATAAAAGACAAAACTGGTAACAAAAAATATTTTATACCTGGTAGCTCTATTCGAAATATGCTGCGATCTGTTTTTGAGATTTTGACCTTTAGTAAACTAAGTCGTGATTATTTTACTGACAGAAGATTTGGGGTACGAGATTTTGATAATGATGATGTATATACATTGAAAAAAGAAAGTGATTCTGTTAGAATTGGATATTTAAAAAAAACAGGAAAAGACTATGTAATTTATGATAAAGGCAACCCAGTAAAAGTTTTACAAAGTGAAATTAAGTATACTAAAAAGCTTAGAGGAAATAATATTACAAATAGTTTCAAAGAGTTGTTCAGTTCTGATACAACTTGGAATAGAGAGGTGAAAGATAGACGGAACAATCTAAAAGCCAATTGCAAAACAGCTGAATTTAAATACAAACAATTTAAAAAATCATTTGACTCTACTAAAGAAAACTATGTTTTTACGGGGCAACCTACATTTAATAACAATAATGGTGCTAAATATCATGAATTTAAAATACCAGCATTAAATGAAAATAACGATGTAAAGATTAACGTCGATAATAAAATTTTTGAAGATTTTAAATTTATTTATGGTGATTATTACGGCTCTAACAAAACTTCAGTGGATTGGAAATATTGGAAAAGCCCCTTAGATAAGGGGAAAGCTATTCCTGTTTTTTTTAGAAAAAATAACGAAGACGAGTTAATTGATTTTGGCTTATGTAATTTATATAAAATGGCCTATAATCATCGAGTTAATAGGGCAGTAAAGAACGCACAAAATGAGTTTGAAGAATCAAACCTAGATCTTTCAGAATGTGTTTTTGGTACTAGCGAAGGGAAAAAAATTAAAGGAAGAGTACAAGTCTCCCATGCCTTTATGAAAGAAGCAACAGAAGGAGACGAAATTACAACTGTATTGTCCGAGCCAAAAGCTTCTTTTTACCCTTTTTATATCAAGCAAAAATTAAATAAAAGTCTTAAGGTGGAAAAATATGCTACTTATCATGATAGTGATGTGGAAATTAACGGAAGAAAACGTTACTTTTTAAAACCAGAATGTGTAGAAACCAGAGATCCGTCAAATTTCACAACAACATTTAAACCCCTTGAAACAGCAACCTTTATAACTACTATACAGTATCACAATTTAAATAAAATAGAATTTGGCGCTTTATTATCTGCAATAACTTTTCATGGAAACACAAATTGCAACCACATTATAGGGTTGGCAAAATCGTATGGTTTAGGTCAAATAAAAGTAGATATTTTAAATGAAGAAATAAAACAAAATTTAAACCATTATTTAGCAATTTTTGAAAAATGTATGTTAGAAGCAAAAGGGATTAATTGGCATCATAAAAGCCCAGAACTAATCGAACTTTTAACAATGGCATCAACAATTGCAAAAAACAAAGTTGACTCATGTAATCCACATATGCATAAATATTTAAACTTAAGAGGGTTTTTAGATATAAAAAAGACAAAACTTAGGCTACCCTTATTTTCAGAGATAATTTCATATTCAGAAAATGTCCCTTCATATTTTAATGCCAAAAAGGAAACTCTTGAAGTTGAAGAAAAACTTAAAAAAGAAAGAGAAGCACAAAAAATACTAACCCTTAAAGAAAAAGGAATTAGATCTGTTTTAGAAGGTTGTAACGATTTTGGGGCTTTTAAAAATATAATAAAAGATTATATGGATAAATTAGGTATTGAAAAACAAATGTTTACGAAGGATGATGTAGACTATATTGAAAAAAATGCATCTAATTTAATTTTAAAAAAGAATAAAAAACATAGAGCAGATTTTGAAAAAAAAGTAAAGGCTTTTGTTGTAGAAAACATAATAAAAACTAACTAAAAAATGAAAAAAGTAACAAACATACCCTCTTTCATTGTATTTGCTATATCTGCCATATTATGTCTTATTTCAATCGGATACCATTATACAACAGAAAAAGATGTAATAGCTAAACAGAAGAAAATAATAAATAACCACACTATAGCCATTGAGGCATTAAATTTAAAATATAACAAAATAGATAGCTTACCGGTAAATAGAAATGAATATTTAACTCTATATGATAAGTATGCGAAGCTTCAAAACAACTATTTAAATTTAAACGAAAGTTTAAATGAAGTTAAAGATGAATGGTATTTTACTATTTTTAAAGTATGGGGGAGTTTTGGTGCTTTTATAGGCGTTCTATTAGCCTTTTTTGGGTTTAAGGAAATGACGAAGCGAATAACTGTCGAAAAAATAGCAGATATTGTTGGTGAAAACCAAAAAGATTTAAAACATATTTTAGAAAATAAACTTACAAATAAAAAATTACGAACTAAAAATTCATTTTGTATTTTAAATCAACATAAAAGTGTATTTAATCCAGGGTTTATAAGAGTAATGAAGCTGTTTGGAGTCAATGTAAAAAAGAATAAGGTGTTAACAAATATAAATGGACTAGACACTATTGGTGATGTATTAATAGAAAAAATAAAAAAGCATAAAGTGTTAATTATAGAAAACCAATCACTTAAGAATGGTTCACGTTGGGAACTCCCTAAGTTTTATGGAGATTTTGAAAAATTAAAGGAAGACATAACTAAACTTGAAGCAAATGAAGATGTTGATGATAAGAAATTAAAAAAATTAAAAAATTATAAAAGCCTTGTAGATCTATCAAATAAAATTTGTGATACAACTTCTATTATTTATTATGGGCAAGCAGGTGTGGGGAACTTTCCATCAGATTTGGTTAAACCAGATTTACAGCATAAAATTACTTTTGCCAACGCACCAGCTCAATTATATGGTAATATCAACAATCAGTTGCAATTTATACACGAGTTAGAAAAATAAAGTTTAATGTTTTTCTTTAATGATTAAACTTTATACTAAAATTCAAAAACGAAACCGAAATATAACCCATGCCAATCCCAACCAAGACCATACAAATTGACGGTATAGCCTGTAAAGAGCGTAAAACGTTTTTTTACAACTTAAAAAAGTATGTGTTTCAGTGTGTTATAGAGAACCAGGAAGCTTTTTTTAAAAACGGATTATTAAACCAATACATACATGAGAGTATACAGCAAAAGCAAGCCCGTGATGCGTACAATAAAAGTGTTAAAAATAAAATAAACCAAAAAGACCGTACAGAAGTACAATACAAGTTGCAACAACCGTTGTATGTGCAAAGTTTAATAAAGAATAAGTTATTTACCCTTAATGCATTTGGCGAAAAAGGAGTTGCTAGTTTAGAACTTTGGTTACAGCTGTTTAAAACAAAAACCGATATAAACACCAGTGCATTAACCATAAGCACTCAAGAAACTACTGTGAAAATAGAGCCAACACAGCCTAACAGAATTTATAAAAGTGAAAACTGGATTCCTTTTAGGCTCTGCAAAAACAAAAATGGTTTTTATTATAATCTGGATAAAACCCCACAAAAGCTTGCTGATTTTGAAGCACGCCTAAAAAAAAATTTGGAAACTTTTATTTTAAATACCTGTGAACAAGAGCTCTTTAAGTTAGATAGCCTTTGGTTAGCCATTACAAATTTAGAAGCTCTTGGCGAGCAACTGGCTTTAAACAACCAGAAAAAGCAGGTTTTTAAAGTGGAGTTTGAGTGTAATTACAATTTGCCTGATCTTTTTTCATTAGGTCAAAATGTAGCCTATGGTAATGGTGTTTTTATAAAACACCTCTAAAAGTGTATAAGTTTATATCAATTTATAAATGATTGAAACTTTTTATGCTTGTTCAACGTTCTTTGAAATTCTGTATAAACCTATATCGATTTAAGAACGATTGAAACCACACTATCTTCGATACATCGCTACCTGCATTGAGTAAAAACCTATATCGATTTAAGAACGATTGAAACGTAAGTTGCATGTAATAATGATCGAACTTTAGTGGTAAAAACCTATATCGATTTAAGAACGATTGAAACAGTATTGCGCATAGCACAAAGATTCTTATATAGTAAAGCTATACATACAACACCTTTTAAAGAAAGTTTGGTTTTTGATATGATAGAAATTTTTAGACCTATTATGGATCGTTTACTTATAGGGTTGTGTCAAGAAAATCAATTAAAACCTATACATTTTAAAAGGGTAACTGGTGGTTTTTGGTTAAGTAAAGCTGGTAAAAAAGTTGTTATTACTGCTTTTAATAAATATTTAGTACAACGTATTAAAATAGAAAATAGAGTAGCGACTATACAAAATCATATGTATTTGCAAGCACAACATTTAAAATTATTAATTAATACAGACTACGATGTACCTTATAATTTATGATATTACCGAAAACTCTTTAAGAACCAAAGTAAGTAACTTATTAATACAAGAAGGTTATGAACGCTTACAATTCTCAGTTTTTACAGGTTACTTTAATCCCCAAAAAAACAAAGTATGGCAGCAATTAACAAAATGGATGGCTACGAGTGATAATAGTATTATTTGCATAAAAATAAGGTCTAAAAATTTTCTAAGTATGCAAATATTAGGTAGATTTACAATAGATTTAAATGATTTGGCAGGAAATAAAATAACAAAAATTATTTAGTGTAAAATTTTAGTAAATGCATAATAAAGAGGTTTTACAAATTGAAAATACGATGGTAGCTACTTTAAATGCTTACTTGAAATAAAAATGAGTAAAAACCTATATCGATTTAAGAACGATTGAAACTTTTGCGGAATGGTGTTTTTGACGAACTTAACGTAAAAACCTATATCGATTTAAGAACGATTGAAACTGGTAAATTCCAAAGCATAATTTTTCCATTATGTAAAAACCTATATCGATTTAAGAACGATTGAAACAATTTTCCAAATCGATCTTGTATTTTCGAATGTAAAAACCTATATCGATTTAAGAACGATTGAAACACCATGTTTCCAGAAGTGGGATAAAACGCTAAGTAAAAACCTATATCGATTTAAGAACGATTGAAACTCAATTCAAACCCGAAGAACTCACTTGTTCAAAACGCAATAAGTGTTTGAAGATCTCAAACGAAGCTTACGAGGAGGCATCTCGTTCGTCTTTATAAGGTGTTTCGTGGCTTATACTTTGCTCTGTCTGCATTTGACAAAATTTGGATTTTAGTTATATGATTGCTTGGAGTTTGAATTGAGTTACAATTGTGTTGAGGTTAAAAAGAGGCGGTAGTATGGCAAAAATACCCCTCAAGGAACCCAACTATAATCAAATTCTCCATTTTAATACCACAGACCTATTCGTGCTTTGTTCTTTTAATTTCACTAACAGTTTTTCATTTTTATCAAGTACAAATTTGGGAAGCACATAAACAAACCTGACCTTAGTACCATGAACCAATGTATTAGGAACATGATGTTTATAAATAGGAAGGATGGGCAATTCCTGATAAGAAGATTTCCGTTTTTTATTACCACTAACCCTAAACAATCTAAGAAAATCAAAATCAAAATCTACTTCTGAATCATTATCAATTTCAAATTGCACAAACACCTTATCATTTAGGTAATAAAAATTCTTAATAGTCAAAGAAAGACCTTCAATTTTCTTTTTAATATGTTTGCGTTCAGGTAATTTTAATAATGCATCACAAGACTTACCAAGTCGATTTAGTGTTGTATTCTTAACAATAGTATCCTTTTTTAATTTTTTTTGCACAATCTTATCGGGAATAGTAGGCTTTTCATTACCAATACTTTCCAAAACGTTAATAAACCGATTGGAGAATTCTAAATGTTCAGCATACCGAATAATATAAGTATACACTTTGCCGTCTGTGGTAATAACAAGCAAATTACTATCCACACCCTTAGTAGCCTTTAATAGCCCTAAATTCTGTTGTTTCTCTCTATTATAAGTAAACACAAAATTATCCGACCCCGTAATACCCTGCCGAATATCCGAAGGGAAGAATAAAGCCATATTCATTGTAGAGTTGGCATAGATCGTATCCAACGTCTGTACATTTTTTGCATGAGCTGAAATAACAAATCCCAAGCTCAGTAGTATAACTAACTTTTTCATAACGTATATTTTAAATTATTGTCGATTATCAGCCTTTAGAATGAGTTTATAATTATTATTTACCGTAACCTTGACCTGACGATTGGAGCGTTGGAATATCTTTTTTAGACCCTTTACCTGTGGCACACCAGGTACGTTAATATCATCCACAGCATCATCCACAATTTCTCTAGTGGCTTCCGTTCTAAATGTATTTTTAATGTAGAGCCCTTCCAAACCATCCTGAAAATCATAAGCCTTAAAAATCATGGGTTTATGATTGATATTTTCAATAGACAAAAGCACTCTATTAGGTTTAAAATTAACGATTCCGTATATAAAAGTGTTTTTAGGAATAAGCAACCCATTAATATTAATATCTTTAGTGGTAAGCATCCGTAATCTATCATGAATTTTGATGGTTTGCTGACCATCAACTACGGCGTGAAGTTCTGGGGTTTCAGTGATTAGATCATTGGTTTTTGGGCTGGAAGCAAAGAATAACTGTTGATCTAAAGCCATTTCTTTAATTGTTGGCCGAGTAGATTCAATTTTGATTTCTGTGTCTTTTTTTTCCTTTATAGCAACGGAACTAACAACATTATCCTTAACTAGATTTCTATACGATCCAGTACTATAATCAATACGCCCATTTTTATAAATACTATCCACGATTCGAGCTTTTTCCTTTTCAATACGATTAGGATCATATACCCCAGAGGAGTCCAAGAACTTTTCATCGTAAATACTAGGTGCATTGGTTTGTCTAACCTCTTTTAAATCATTTATAGCATCCAATCTTGAAGTATATTCGTCTTGTACCGTTTCCAGAGCAGGAACCGTTGGTTGCGTAAGTTCCCCTCCAGAATCATCATTTTTACCAAATGTCATTACAGAATATCCAATAATGAATATTAAAACAATGGCTATGACCACTATAAAGGCAATTTTTTTCTTATCTAGTTTCATGTGTTTATATCTATTGTTTTTTATTTGTCACATGTAGCATCCATATAATCATTGTCCTTGGGTATCGAACTTTTAGTTATGGATGTTTCATAATCTTAATATTTACTGTTGACCTACCTATCTACAGACAGGTTTTTAATTTTTTTTAAAGAATTTTCAAAATAATCTGTAATCAATAGCCCATGCGTATTTTTAGGAAAATGCCGTTTTTCCAAATGGATTAAATACCCGGTAGTAACCATCTCATAAGAATCGATTATTGACCCTCTGTTGATTTCAAAAAGCGTTACCGTTCTAAAAGAATAAGGCTCACTTTTCAGATTTACTTCCGATGTCACAGAAATAACTTTTTGCACAAGCGCATACTGGATAATTCGATTATATACCCCATCTGTCTTTTTCTGACGATACACATCATCCACCGAACTATTCCCCAACCAAAGAGCTTTTTCAATATGATTTTCATAACTGGTAGCATCAATACCATAGAAATAATTATGGAACAAGCGTAAATGCTCCAAAGCCTCTACTTCTAGGTTTTCTTTTTGACTTACCCATTCAAGAGGGCTGATAGCACCATCCGTATGAATAGCAAAAGCCCCATTCAAGGATTTCGTGTACATTGTATAGGATATAAAACTTGAAGCTACCGTAGAGGTAACAGCCCCAATAACGACCACCAAAACAATAAAACGGTTCAGTTTTAATACCTCATATATATTTTTATAATGTGTTTTCATCTGTTTTGTAATTAACTTTTAGTTTGTATTCTATTATATCGATAGGTATGCCTTTTACCTATTAAATGTCCATTATGGGCTGCCTTAGGCACCGCTGAATAGTTTGAAGGTGAATGAAGTTGCCCGTTTATACAATTTGAATTTCAGAAAAACGATAAACCCAACTGTCCCCAGTTCAATGATCGGGGCAAACACAGAACTACCAAAATCTGTCCCAAAGAGGTTAAACCAAAAATTAGTGGTAAGCTCGACATATAATGCATTCACAAAAATATTGACCATAAAAAAAGCAGGCACTAGCATATAAACAGCCGTATACAATTTAAAAAACGAATAAGCCATAGCCCTGAATTTTTCAAATACCGCAAGGCTTATCACCAAAGGAAAAAAAGCCTGCATGATACTCAACAAGAAAAAACGTTCCGTAAGGAAAAGGGGATAAATAAACAAATCCAAAAGCCAAAGAAATACACTTAAAATAAAAGCCAGAATTTTTAAACCAAATAGCGGTGATACCAAAGCCTCATATAACAAAGCCAAGCCCTTTCTAGTAGCATCTAAAACCCCAGCATCATCTTCAATAGAAATGTCCTGAAGCTGCAAAGGTAATAGGGCAGGGGCAGTACTACGATATTGCCCTTCAATAGCCACTAAAATAGTATCAAAGACACCCAAAACCTGCGTAGAGAATATGACCAATATAACAACAGCAAAATTCTTGGCAAGTTCCGTAGGCGTTAACCCCCAAGTATAGCCCTCATTATTAGCAATACCTTCATTATATTTCTTTAAAATATTAATCAAAAAGAAAAGAATAGCAAGGGTCTTCATGCCAGTAATAGTATATCTGGAAAAATCACTATCCTTTATGGTCTGAAAAACAGCATCCACATATTCCAATCCGATATTTAAAGAAACAACATCCAGCATTATCTAAAAATTAACGGTTCTATTATTGATTTTGTCCTGCATTTCCCGAAACGAAATAATATCACGATACCGCTTTGTTTTACGTTCCACTTCAGCCACCATTTCCTTAGAGCGCATTTCCTTTTCCTTAAGGATGGTAGCCCGCTGTGCATCCGTCATTTTCAGAAAACCACTCGATAACACCTGTTCTACAAATTCCAGATCCTCTAAAGAACTATCGATAATAGCATTAAAAGACTCCGAAACCCGGGTAACCTCCTCAGGTTTGATATAAGGGGAATTCAGAATATCCCGAAGGTCATCCCTGACCATATCAAAAAGACGTTGGTTGTTTCGCGCAAGTTCCCGAACAGCCTTTAACTGTTTAATAACATGGCTTACTTTTTCAATGCGTTCTTTTTGCTGTTTCATAAACTCAACAGTCTTTATAAGATTTTTGGTTTGCTTCGCAGCTTCAATAATCTGTTTGCCCAATGTGATAAAATTGGTATTATCATACACAGGCATTCCCTGAGCCACACTGTAGCCATTTGGTATGAGCAAGGTTGCGGATACCAATACGATTTTAATGATTGTTTTTTTCATAGCGATTTAGATTTAAGATTAATAAACTTAGTGATAGCCGTTTCCATACAGCCATAGTTCTCATAAAGAGCCATTATGGTCTCGTTGTCAGAACCATCAGTGAGGTATGCGGCAAAAACTTCCTGAGGGACTTCCAAACGAAATATGTTACTTTCCTTACCGATCTTTATAAATATTTCTGTGTACTTGCGCCCACCAGATAAATTATTCTTGATGGATTTAAGCTGATTGAGGTCGTGACTAGAAAGGTTCAACCGTTTTATAAGTTCATCATACCCCTTTTCATTGTTAAGGCTATAAATAACCTGTGTGTTTTCTAAGATACTTGCAGATGTAGAATTGTTGGGAAGCTGATTAATAGATTGCAGAATAATCCCTATGGCTCCCTCTTGTTTCCGTATAGCTTGGTAATAAAACTCTACAGATTCCAGTACATTGTCAAATTTTAATTGTTTGGCGAACTCATCAAAAAGAATAATACCCTTCTCGTCCTTATTTTTCCAAATAGTACGTTGAATAGCGGTCTTGATCAGTTTAAGCATGACGGACAATATTTCCTTATTATCTTTTACCTCGTCCAACTCAAAAACAATCAATCGCTTATCCTCAATCTTATACGATTGGTCTTCGCTCATTTCAAAAAGAAAACTGTACAAACCATCCCGTACATACTCCGATAAAATGTGTAAAAACCCTTCGATATTAAAGTAATCTGAATGAATGTGCAGTTTACTTAGAAGATCTTCCCGTTGTGATTCTATAAAGTTGTAAAAACCATCCAATGAATGACCTTCTGAAGTGGTTTTATAATAAGAATTGAGTATTTTCTTTAAAGCAACAGACTGTTCCTTTTTGGGATTAGTACCAATACCGATTAATTCAAAAAGAAATATAGAAAGGTCTTCTAAGCGTTCAGGTTCCACATCGTTGGGATTTGTTATATAAAAAGGATTGATGCCCAGATTTTTACCACTTTCATAGCGTAGTACCGTAAATTGTTCAGGGTATAAGCTTGCAAATTTTGTGTATGAGCCACCTAAGTCAATAATGACCAAGCGGATACCCATTTCAAAATATTGGCGCAAGATATTATTCGCCAAAAACGATTTCCCCTCGCCCGTAGGTGCAAAAATGGCAAAGTTTCTGGCCTTGATCCGCTTTTTTTGTTCATCCCAAACATCCTTGAGCACAGGAATATTATGCTCCCTATCATTAAAAATAATCCCCTTAACGTCCGATCTATAATTCGTATTATTAATAAAAAAACATAAAGCATGCTTTAAATCCGTTACAAAAAGATCCTCATTAGAAAAATTAGAAGCAAAACAAGGATAACTATTTAAAATAAAGTTTTTACGCTCCTCACCACGGGGATAATAAGGAACCATATCCAGTTCCTTGAATTCTGCTTTTATCCGGGAAGTCATATTCTCCAATTGAGCACCCTCATGACTCCAATAGATAATATTCAAATGCCCACGAATAATCCTAGCATTATCGTCATTATTAATTTGATTTTGAATACCCTCAACTTTTTTTAAGATGACTTTATTTTGAGTCCCGAAATTCGAACTCTTTTTAAGCTCCTCGATGCGCTTATCCAATAATTTGCGCCACTTATGTTTATCATCCAAGTAAATAATTTGATTGACGATATGGTTCTCATTTAAAGAAAGTCCCAACCCATCGATAAACCCCTGATGAAAAGCAAAATCATCAGAAGTAAACCGCTCATTAATTTTACTGGTCTGGACACTGTCGCCAAAACAAGATTCATTATTAATAGCCAGCACATCAAAATGATTGTTCCCGATCGTGACTTTAGATGCATCCAACAATATATCCGTATCAAACCCGACGTTAAAACCGTTAAAGAAATCAGAGGTCAACCCAAGTATATCCTTTTCACTAAGAGGTTTCATTGAGATCTTTCTGCTATTATTGATATAAGTTACAGCGTCATTAACAGCAGTAAGAAAACTATGCGCGTTCTGATCAAGTCCCTGATAGATGCCCTTAGAAACCTTTCTAAACGGATTGACATACTTAGCATTATTAAGCGATTTGTTTTTAGGATACGTAAAAAACAAATAAGAACGATGTTCAATATACTCCCGACCCTTAAAATGGCTATGCGTAGCTTTCGCTAAAAAGGTATCATTAGGCAAATATTCAGAAGAAAAAGCTTTCCTTAAATAGATGTCCTGCTTATGAATAACACAACCAGCAGGTAAAGATTTTAAAGCCTGAAACCAAGTACCGTACAAATTCTCAAAATCCTTTTCCGAAAGCGAATAAATTTCCGGAAGCTCTGAGCGGTAACAAACTACGACATTACCATTATTAGCAAAAACAATGTTATCCTGTATCTCAATGATAGGGTTATATAAAGCAATATTAATCTTCGACATAATCAAGCATATTAATGTTTTTGTTACTTATGATTTTTGGAAATACCCTATTAAAACTTAAGAGGTTTACAACACTAGAAGCCCTAGTAAGCGCGATGTAAAGTGTCCCATTCCAAAAGATCGCGACTATAATGACCACAAAACTGAAAGAGAATATGATAATCAGTAACGACGCCAGAATAGAAAGCATCATCATGGCAAAGAGGGATATGGGGAGCCCCCATATCATAGCCCCCTTGCGAATGTTTTTATAGACTTCAAATTGTTTCATAGTTTTTATCTTTAATAGTGTAAAGTCGCTTAGCGACCTTATACCACAATACCTATGAGATAAGTAAAGATGCCCACGACAGCCCCAGCGATTAAGACAAATACCAATACTCTGGTAATGCCTTTTTTAAGATCCGCATTCTCTCCGAAAAAATGTCCGGCATTAAATAAGAACCCGATAAGAAAAATAACTCCGAGAATAAGGGGGAAAATAGACCTAATGGTATCCGATACATCATTAACAGAATCCTCGATACCTCCAATTTGTGCAAAAGCAGGAAGACTTATAAGAAGCATCCCCCACGTGATTTTAATTGTTTTTTTCATCACATTATATTTTATGGCTTCCCAAAATCAATGCAGGGTAACCGATTAACAAATAAGTTTTTATGAAATTTATAAGAGATAGGAGGGATGAAGCAGAAAACCCTAAAATTTAACGGAATTGAGCGTTAAATTTTGAATAATAATTATGCTATAGAGCAAAACTTTGAATATTACACAAGAAAATTAAAAACAGAAGGCAATGAAGCGAGCACAATTTACTTTCATAATATCCCTCATTTTTATGGCAAGCCCATTAATGGGGCAACAAGGAGATCAAAACAAAAAAAGCGTGATCATCATAGGCCCAGGACATGGAGGCGTGGACTCTGGAGCTATAAGCAAGACAAGAATAAAAGAAAAAGATGTTGTATTGGAGGTAGCAAATGAAATCTTGATATTAAATAAGACATTGTTCAATAGCACCTATGACATTTATTTAACCAGATATTCCGATACCTTAATTTCGTTGCACCATAGAACCAGACTTGCGAGGCTATTAAAACCTGAATTATTTATATCCCTACACTGTAACCATGCAGATAACATTGGAGCCAGTGGAGTAGAGGTATACCTTTATAACAAGACCTATTCGGAAACAGCTCTTTTAAAAAAGTCAAATAAAATGGCTATAAACCTTATAAAGGAATTGAAAAATAAATTAGGGTATAGAAACAGAGGCGTAAAAAAAGCCAATTTTCATGTGCTAAGAGAAACCGTAAACATTTGTCCAGCGGTTCTGGCTGAGCTGGGTTTTTTGTCCAATTCAGACGAAGCCAATCATTTAACAAAAGAAAGAAATATAAACGCTTTGGCATTAGCTATACTAATGTCAATAAGACTATAGGATTATGAAAGCATTATTTTTCAGTTTGGTAAAATTATTAAAAAAAATCATTTTACATGTGATCAAAGCATTTTTAGCCTTTGCCAAAAGCTATGTGCAAAAATAAAAACAATCATATAAGTAGCCAAAACTTATATTTTTATAGTAGATTTGGCTAGGTATAATTATATAGTATGAGAAAATTGATAGGTCGAAAAACCGAAAAAACAATCCTGTTGGACGCATTAAAAAGCCATCGGGCAGAACTTGTCGTTATTTATGGAAGAAGGCGTATAGGAAAAACATACTTGGTCAGGGAAGTATTCAAAAAAAATATAGCTTTTGAATTTTCAGGAATATTTAAAGCATCATTAAAAGACAACCTAACAAAATTCCATCTTACCCTATTGGACAAGGAACCAAATGCCAAAAAACCTACAAATTGGATAGAAGCATTTCATGAATTGGGGAAGGTCTTTGATAAATCAAGGATCAAGAGCAAGCAAGTTATCTTTATAGATGAATTCCCATGGCTCGACACCCGTAAATCAGGCTTTCTTTCCGCTTTTGATAATTTTTGGAACAGTTATGCCACTAAAAAAGATAACTTGGTGGTGGTAGTATGTGGCTCCTCCGCATCCTATATGATAAAGAAGATTATAAATAACAAAGGGGGCTTACATAATAGGCTGACCCAACGCATACAACTATTGCCCTTTAACCTGAATGAAACACGGCAATTGTTAAAACATAACAAAGTCAAGCTGTCCCTTTATGACATCATAAAAATCTACATGGCCATGGGCGGCGTTCCCCATTATCTCGAAAAAATAAGATCAGGGGAAAGTGTCGCACAAGCCCTTGATAGGCTATGCTTTAATAAAGACGGTTTTTTAAGGACAGAATTTAACAATGTATTTGCCTCATTATTTGAACAACACGAAAACCACGAATCCATAATTAGGGCATTAGCAAATGTCCGCAAAGGGCTTACAAGAAACGTGATATTATCAAAAAGTAAAATACCATCTGGGGGGACACTAACAAAGACCCTTACAGAATTGGAGCAATCAGGTTTTATAGAAAAGTATACCCCATACCAAGGCGTGAAAGACTCCCTTTATAGGCTGACCGATGAATACTCTCTATTCTATATAAAATTTATAGAAGGTACAAAAGCATCAGTCAAAGGATACTGGTTAAAAAAACAAGGACAAAAAAGTTATATAATATGGTCCGGATTTAGTTTTGAAACTATTTGTATAAAGCATGTAGAACAAATCAAAGAAGGGTTAAAAATTGGAGGAGTAGGAACAACCAGTGGAAGTTGGATTGAAAAAAATACCGAAAACGGCGCCCAGATAGATTTACTTATCGACAGGGACGATAATGTGATCAACCTTTGTGAAATGAAATTTTACACCACCACTTACACTTTGAATAAAAAGTATGCCAATGCCATAGCCCAAAAGGTAAACACCTTTGCAAATAGTACCAAAACCAAAAAGAACATCTTTGTTACGTTTATTACAACTTACGGCTTGGTCCAGAACCCGTACAGTAATCAATACGTTCAGAACGAACTGACAATGGAACACTTGTTTATTGAATTATAACTAGCCAAAACTATAATATAGTATATACTTTTGGCTGGTTATATAATTTAAAACCTTAAATATTTAATTCACTCCAGACCAAAGGATGTTCACTGGCAGCATGTCCCTCATGTTTAATAGTATTAAAAATATGCCATTGCGGTTGTTTTTTAAACCAGATACCCTTACGAACAATCCCGCCTTTTTTTACATTATCAAAAAGTTTAGAAGAAAACATGAGATAGTCCCTTTGTTTAATATTGACACCCATTTTATAAGCACCCATTCTGAAATAATCAGCATCCTTACCCTTATCCAAATCCACCTCGAACGAGTCATGTTTAGTAATATTCTTTAAATCAGTATCCCTAACAAGCGGTGAAAGAGAATCACTATAGGGCGGCGCATTAAAAGTGCCCATGATTGCAACAAGGCTGTTAGTTTCTTTTATATTTCTGTAGAGTTCTGCGATTATTTTAGCTTGCTTCTTTCTTCTAATATCAATTTTATTAGTACCATCAAAACCATTGGTAAAAAAAGTTGATAACAAGTTTAGTTTATACCCCTTAACAGTCTTTAATTCATATTCTTGAAGATCCGTATCAAAAATGGGATTACCATCCAAATCTAGATCATTGACATGTGTTTTTATGGATGTTATTTGATAGCCTTCTTTGGTCAATATGCCAATACCCCTTCCATAAGCATCATTAGTCTCAAAATATAAAATATGCTTATACCCAAAACCATTATCCTTACTTAGAAAATACTGGTTAAATTCGATTAAAGCCTTCCGGTTCTCAACTTCTAATAAAATAAGAACATCTGGGGAAATGTTATTAATAACCCTAGCTTTATTCCTAATGGCTATCTCATCAATAGGACTGGAGTTTAATTTTATCCAACCGTTCCAATTCGTCAAATGATTGGATTTATAAGGTTCAAGATTATCGGATTTTTTGATACGGATATCACCAGATTTATGCCGCATGGTTATATAATGAGAATTTTGAGATGTATCTAATTCTAGAAAATTTGATAGTACTCGCATGCGTTCAAAATCTTTATCAGAACAAGCTTCTTTCGTCAATAAGTTTTCAAATTCCATGGTCCAATAATCTTTATTGTTTTCTCGAAACTGATTAATTAAATGGTTTTCCCTGTGAAATATATTTTGGATATTATAAGTAGCAATAATCATAATCTATTATTTTAAAAAGAAATTCTTATTATCCTGTAAAATGGCGTTTATCTCTTCTTCATCGTAATAAATAATGCCGCCCAACTTTGAGAAAGGGATAGTTTTATTAATTCTAAAGTTTTGAAGTGTTCCAGGGCTGATACCCATTTTATCCATGACAATATTTGATTTTATCCACTTGTCAATGGTAATTCTATCATAGTTAATTAGTAGCTCTTTAATATCAGAAAGCAGTTCTTTCTTAAAGTCTTTTAAATCCTCCGAAGTGATAATATTTGCAGGCATAATGATTTATTTAGTTAAGGATTGAAGAATTACATAATCAATTAATAACAACCCTTACGATTTATGCAAATCTGAATAATTTTAGAGATAAAAAATCACCAGTTCCACCAGAGTCGGGTGAAATTTTAACAGTTTTTAACACTGTTTTAAGTAAATGCAATAAGGGAGAGAATAATATGATAGAGTATTTATGAAGAAGAATCCCAACGGTTTGGATGAACTAAATCCATTATGGATTCACTTTCATTATTGTAACGAAAATCTAACCCTTGTTAGCCAACCATTTACTATAAGATGAGCTCAGATAAAACTGGAACCTGAAAACGTTTACACGAACTTGAAGAGCCGTATGAATTAAGGGGTTCACGTGCGGTTCTGGGAGAAGTTAGGGATGAAATTCCTCTGACTTACTCGACTGGCAAATCGTCTGTCAATATTTAGTATTCCATTAATTTGTTTTTGTTCTATTCGTGTTTCAGTTCCTCAAATAAGTTTGAACCATTTAATTTAGGAATACATTTTTCAATTAGAAAAGGAATCGTATCAAATTTTATTGTCGATTTACTAATTACTAACTGAACCATCAGACCTCTTTTGTTTATCTCTTTTGATTGATCAAATATAAAATTTCCTATACCGTAATAAATTGGTTTTTCTTTGTATGTTTCAACTGTCTGAACTGTATGTGTATGGTGTCCAATAATGCAATCGGCACCAGAATTAATCAATTTATACGCATCTTGTTTTTGAGATGTTAATGGGATTAAAGTATGTTCTACTCCCCAATGCAATTGAATTAATATTATGCACTCAGGATCAGCATTTCTTAATACTTTAATTCGCTGGGCTATTTTATCAATTGATTCTTCACAGACACATGGCATATCTTCTAAATACGTCCAATTTTCCGATGGTACTCGTAATGATGATAGCACATAGATATTTCTGGGTTCAGTGGCAATTAATTCTTCCTTACAAGCATGTTTTACATTTTCGCCATAGCCCAAAGGAAATAAACCACTTTTTAATATTTTCGATTGTGTATCTACAAGCCCATCTCTTCCCTGATCCATAGAGTGATTATTAGCTAGATTTAAATGAGTTATTCCATGTTTTTTTAATACATCTAGCCACTCTGGATTGCCTCTGAAAATATATTTTTTACTGATTGGTTCTTTGATATTGGTCGCTGGGCATTCAAGATTAGCGATAACGATATCATTTTCATGAAATACAGAATCTATAGAATTATGAAACAAACTCTCTATTCCTAAATGCTCTATTCGTTCGCGCACACCTCTATCTAAAAGTAAATCACCTACAAAAATTATTTTTTTTGTATACGATTTTTCATCTTTTGACTGACATGAGCTTATTAAAATACTCATTAACAGAAAAATGAAATTCTTTTTCAACATAAGATTAGCAGCCTGAACTATAGAAGATTTTCTCATTTGATTTTGGTGATTCTATAGGAAGAATAATTTCCTTAATCCATTCTGGTTGCTGTGGAGCTTCATTATTTTCCAGCATTTCTTGCCACTCTTCATCAGTTAAACGATTGCCCAAGGGAAGTTTAAACTCATGATAGTTTAAAACAGCACCTTTAGTAATGTATAAATATCCTTCAATTTCAACAACAACAAAAATGTCATTTACATCACCTGTCGCAACATGGAGTATCCCACTGTCTGGATTATTATTACCATTAGCGGTATAAACATCTGCAACAATAGCAACCGATTTATCAGGCCCTTTTACATTATGCCAGCCATCCAAATATTGACCTTTTTGTTTTACTAAATCTAAAGTAATCCACTCGAAAGTACTTCCAATATATTCAATCTGACGATATTCTGCTTCTGATAATTTTTTTCCGGCCAACTCCTTTTTACTTGCCGTAAGTAAAAATTGAGCATTTTCTCTCATTTTAGTTGTAATTCTTCCAATTTCACTTGTCATCAGGTTATTTCTTTCAAGAACAGATTTAGTTAAATCGATTAACTCTATTACGGCGCTCCAATATTTTATATTTGGTTCAACATACCCTACAGTATATGGTGCAGGCGGGCCGCCACCTCCACACTCTGCAGCCATTGGTTGTTCGGCATAAAGAATGGCATCATGTTTTAATTCTGCCCAAGAAGACAAGGATGCATTTAAATCTTTTTTCTGCCACTGAGCGTTTTGCATAAAATATGGATAACTATTGTCTGGTTTTTGAAGTTCAAGTAAGGTTTTAATCCATTTATTATAAAGGGTAGCATCCCAGTTTACATCTTTCATCTTGTGTTTTAAGTCAGATAATTTATCAGGATATTTATCCCAATTTTCACCTTCATGCAATTCATTAAGTAAAAGGTTTTCTGCAGAATGACTACCAAAAGCTGCCATTACATCCAATCCTTTTGGATATCCCCTTTTAGTTGGATTAGATTCAGCATCCACAAGCTCCTGCAGTATCTCATTATCGACAAGATAACGTTGAGGAATAAAATTAATTTTATCCACACAGCCTTTAGGGAGTTTAGGTTTGATTTTATTCTGAGCATCAGCCACTTTTTTCACCTCTTTTCTGAAATTATCGAATATATCAACATTCGATAATAGTTCCCCTAATGCATAATTACCATCATTATATAATTTAGCCAGATTAAGAAAGGATACATTGTCTGGAGCACCAATAATGAAATTTATAGGCTCCATTAATGCTTTGTAATTATTCATTGAATTATCATTCTTTGCAAGAACTGAAGCACTAAGTATTGCTCTTTTTAGCTGTTCGTCATTATCCAAACAAAATGGAGCTGTCTGTAGCCACATCATAGCTTTAAAATATTTTTTTAGGCTCTCGGTTCTAGTATAATGACCTCTGGGTTTATAGAGACTATAGGGGAACTCAACCATATTATAATCTAAAAAAGTTGATGTTTTATCTATTGCCTCATTAATATGGTGTAACTCTTCATGATATAAATTTTCAAATACAGAAGGTACTTCTACCTGTTTATCTGTTAATACGGTATATGCAATAGCATAATATGTTTCATTGTATTGAGCCATGTTTTTAATAGAACTGTCAGAACTTGATGTTGCAATATCATTCATGTCTTTCATCATGCTTTGGCATATATCTGATATGAGTTTAATGAACTTATCTTCTTCTATTGTTCTAAGTACATATCCGAAATACATATGAAATAGCTGCATATACATATCAGTAGTTACAAAATTTGGGAATTGCTGATAATCATTTTGCTCGTATACATGGAATAGCTGAATATTATCATTTGGAACAATCGCAAAACCATTTTTATCAAGCATATCCATTAGTTTTGGATTAACCTTCTCAAGCTGAAAGAGATTCACAATATTGTCCATATTGGCTACAGTCCTGTTATTTTGAGTTTTTAAATTTATAGACTTTAGCTCATCCTCTCGTCTTTTTAGCTTGTTTATAAACTCCTGTTCTTGTTTGGTAAATGAAATAGGTTCTATGATTTCACCTCCTTCTTCAGACCACCATCTATCCTCCATTTTTTTTTCGTACCAATTGGTAGTATTAAAGTATGCTCTTAGATCGGCTTTCATAAAGCAGTAGCCTTGTTTTGCAAAAAATGAGTTGCGAAGAATTCGAATATCCGAGAGGCTAAGTTTGGTAATATCCATTTCAAAATCAACTTCTTCAAATACTATGGTCTCTTCTGTAGTTTCTTTTTCAGACTCAATATTTTTTGATATGATTTTATCAACCTGTTTTGAGTCTGAAGAATTATTTTTTTTTGAATTTTCTGATCTGCAAGAAAATAGAAACAATGAGATTAATATTAAAATATAATATTTCATAATTTGATAATTATCGCTTTTTATTCGTTTAATAATGCCTTCGCTTTTTCGATAGTAATTTCTCTATTTATATAAGTTGTGAACTTAAGGCCAAATTTTCGCCATTTATATTCAGCCACCAAATATTTTCCACTTTTTTCTTTTTCAATACTTCGTATCCGAGCCCCTTTTTTGTCTTCAACGAATTTAAAATCTACCAATTCTTGTCCCAATGATGAACCAAGCCAAAGAGGTCTTACCAGACCATAATAATTTTTAAAAATAAAAAGGCGTTTACTCATCGTAGAATCAAATCGCGTGGTTTTTATTACCCCAACAAGTATATCGTCTTTCCCATTATTGTCTACATCTCCAACCTGAAATTGATAAACAGGATATGGAAGTTGCCAATTATTAATAGTAGTATCTGTTTTTATTTGAACATAATGAAGTGTATCATTCTCAGAAACAAGAGAAAACTTATTATCTTCAACGCTTAATTTTGAACATGATATCGCGCCAAGAAATAATATGTTTATGTATAAAATAATCTTAATCGCTTTCATTTTTAAAGCCAAATCAAAAGATTTGGCGGTCTTTGTTAAAAGTATAAAACTTTGGATTAGGCGCCAAAACTTGTAGGCTTCCCGTAATTAGAACTGTTTGTTTTTCAAAAAATATCAAAATTATTGTTTTTAATTCAAATGGTGCTAACCTCATTTGAATTAATTTCAGCATATACTACTGGTGGTATTTTTCCAAAGGAAGGAGTATTCTATTATTTATATGTAGTAATTCAGGCATAGTTTTTGAAGAATATTCTTCAAAATAATTATCTAACCTTTTAATTTTACGACTCCTACATCAGTAAGATTATCTATACCGAAATAAATTTGGGGGATACAAATTTTATAAAGGGATAAAGGTATGGACTTGAAAATTTTATCAAAAGAGTTATCGGATGAACTAGATAACGTTCAATTAATTACTTTAGATGTTGTAAAACAGGCAGATTTATCAATTGTGCTGTGTCGCAACTTGATATCAAAATTTAAAAAGGCTATTACAAAAAAAGGGTTTGAGAATGATAAAATGGAAATTGAGTTTTTCAAGGAAATAAAGCAAATTCCATTATCCAATTTAATCTATTATTCCGAATTGCGATCTTTTGAAATACAATATCCAAAAGGTAATACAACATTCAAAAAGCAAGCCATAGTTAAAAAGATTAATAAGCTAAATCGGTTCTTTGTAGTTAATATGGATTTTGTTCAATACATTGAGCAGGAACATATGTATTTGGACGACCATTATTTTACTAGAATCTATTTCAATAATTTTAATGCTACCCATTCAAAGTATTACTACCGTGATCCTGATTTTAGCACTTCCCACGACCTTTTGTTAGCTAAATTAACGGCAAATAAGAGGCTTATAAAATATTTAGAAGAACGGTTTAAGAATGTAAACAGAAGGAATGGTGCAAAGATAAAGAATGTGGTAAAAGGCTTTAAATGGACGGCTTCAAAATCTGCATTAGTAGAACTCATCTACGCACTCAATTATAATAGGGCAATTAATAATGGAGAAATAGAGCTTAAAGAAATGGTTATTCGATTTCAGGAAATTTTTGATTTTGATATGAAAGACTTTTATAAAACCTATTCAGAAATAAAAGCCAGAAAAAAGAGCCGTACAAAGTTTTTAGATGAACTTTCTGAAGGCTTGATGTCCCGAATGAATAAAGAGGATGACTAACTGTTTTACACAAAACCAAATATTTATAAAAATCTTTTGAATGACATTGACTTATTGGAATTTTGAATTGTTTTTAACTTTAAATTTGTCTATCTTAGTATCAAATAACGTTAAGTTAAATCAATTAAAAAGGGACTTATTCGGAACCTTTTTAATATAAAAATTGATAATATACCGAACGTAAAGAGATTAGAGGGTAAGGGCATCGTCCTGCCACCCCGATGACATAGAATATCAATCTATACTAAAAACCTGTTAATCGTATGATTAACAGGTTTTTTCATTTTTAACGATATCTAAGGAGTATAAAAAACATCACTAAGGACAACAAATAGTTCCCAAATTTTGCCTCCCATGGATTCAATAAAGTCATGGTCTTCATATCTGTCGTAAATAGTGGGGTGATCAATCATCCCTTTGCTTGGATAAATGTAAGTGATTAAGCGATCACAATGATGATAATTCCTGTCATCATCAAGCTCGATCTTAACTTTAAATTTGGTTTGAAGTTGGTCAAAAAGATTTAAGTGATTTTTTTTTTTTTTTTTTGGTTTTGTTTAACTTTTGAAGGGTCAACAGAATTGAAGAAATCTAACGTATCGTTTTTTATTTGAGATGGAATGTTCAAGTTTCAGTGTTAATTTTTTACGTAAATCGTAATTGCCCATAACAATGGGATATGTGTACTGGTACACATATATCCATTATCTTTTTCACAAATCTAGTGGATTTCTGATGGATTTGAAGCTATTTACGGCAACATGTGTATAAATTTCTGTTGTTTTTATACTACTATGCCTTAAAAGAATTTGTATATATCTAATATCAATGCCGTCTTCTAAAAGGTGTGTAGCAAAGCTATGTCTCAGTATATGAGGGGTTACCTTTTTAATGATACCAGCTTTTTTACTTGCCCTTTTTACAATCTTGGTAACATTTCCTACCGAATACTTTTGTTCACAAACACCCTTCATAGGTTTCCATTGTGTATAGTATATCCTTAAATCTTTTAAAATAGTATTTGAAAGTATCGAATAGTGATCTTTATTATTCTTGGTATTACTTATATAAATCAACATACGTTCACTGTAAATGTCGGTTATCTTTAAGTTTAAAAGTTCACTCCTACATAAGCCCGCTGAATACAGCAAACCAACTATGCAACGATGTTTTATGTTGTTGGTACTATTAATTATAGCAAGAGTTTCTTTTTTGGATAGTATCTGCGGGAGTAAAAATACTGTTAATTGTACAATTAACGGTGTTTTTGGTTTTTGACATTTTTTTGATGCCAAAGATAAGTACGTTTTAACTCCTATTCAATTTAATGGAGTCTATAAAATGAAAATTTTATTTGCAAATGTAAATTCCGCAAAACTTTTTTCTGTATTTAGGAGGATTATAGTATTGTTCAACTTACAATTCTGAATGTGTCTTACAGACTTCTCTAGATACTGAAATAATTAAACAAGTTAAGCACAAACAACTCACAGATTTTTAATATCAAATCCCTCTAATACAATTATTTATCCTTTTAAGACAAGCTTTAATCCGCTAGAGGCAAGTTTTAATCCGCTAGAGATAATTACTAACATTGATATTTGTTAAGTGTCTGAAATATAAGTTTAGCATTTTTTTGTTTGATGAATCCAAATCTCTTATTGGGTTCCCATTTAGTTCACAAATAGCTATATATAAAATTAGGATGAGAATATTAAAAAAGCTTGATAGAAGAAATCATAGAAAATCAATTTCAGATAAAATTATAGAACGTTGCGTTGCTCATAAATTAATGACTTTTTGTGAAATTAAAATTAATGAGATTTAGATGAGTAACCCAAAAAATAAAGTAGCTATAGTTGGTATTGCTTGTCGTTTTCCTGAAGCAGAAAATTATAAGCAGTACTGGAAAAATCTAATAAAAGGAAGAGATTCAATTAAAGAAATTCCTAAGACTCGATGGAATTCAGATAATTTTTATACTACAAATAGAAGAGAACCAGAAAAGTCAGTTAGTAAATGGTGCGGATTAGTTAAAGATGCGACCAGTTTTGATCATGAATTTTTTGGTATATCTGCCCGAGAGGCATATTATTTAGACCCGCAGCAACGCATCAGTTTAGAGACTGCTTGGCATTGTATGGAAGACAGTGGAATAAAACTAGAAACCTTACAGAAAGCTCATACAAGTGTATATACTGGAGTTATGTCTACAGATTATAAGCATGTTTTGAATACAGCAAACGACAATATAGACGCGTTTCATGCCATTGGAAATTATGAATGTATCCTAGCTAATAGAATTTCACATTCTTTGGGTTTAACTGGCAGTAGTCAATCCATAAATGCTGCATGTGCATCTTCTTTAATAGCTATTCACGAGGCAAAAAAAAGTTTGATATTAAATGAAAGTGATTATGTTTTTGCTGGAGGCGTCAGTTTAAATTTGCACCCTTGGAAGTATATTTCTTTTTCAAAAGCCGGAATGTTAAGTAATCGTGGACGTTGTAGAACTTTTGATAGAAGTGCAGATGGCTATGTACCTGGTGATGGTGTTGGGTTTGTTTTACTCGAACGTATGGAGGATGCTATTAAAAATGGGCATCACATCTATGGGGTAATATCGGGATCAGCTGTAAATCATACAGGTAAAAGCAGAGGGATGACCGCCCCAAAAATCGAAGCACAAAAAGCAGTTATTGAAAATGCAATGAAAGATGCAGATGTAAAAGCCTCGGAGATTGCCTATGTAGAAGCACATGGTACAGGAACAAGTTTAGGCGATCCCATTGAGGTTGAGGCATTAAAACAGGTATATAAAGCACATGATATTCAAAACGAAAGCCGTTTTATAGGATCTGTGAAGACTAATATAGGTCATTTAGAAGCAGCTGCAGGAATTGCAGGCGTCATAAAAGTACTTATGATGTTTAAGAATAAACAAGTTCCTCCATTATTACATATTAACATTCCTAATCCCATAATTGACTTTAAATCTACACCCTTCAAATTGCCAATGAAGATTGAGTCATTACCTGAAGTAAGTTCCGAACAGCGATTTGTAGCGGGTATTTCATCTTTTGGGTTTGGTGGCGCAAATTCTCATATTATATTGGCATCTTACAATAGCGAAAAAAAGACAGTTACAAAGAAACCAGAAAATAAAAAATCATTCCAAGGTCTTCTATTCTTATTATCCTCAGGAAGTAAAGGCCAAATTGTAACGCAAAAATTACTTCTAAAGGAACATTGGGAGGCATTAAAAAAGGAAACAAACGACTCGGAATTATATGCTGTCTTAAAAAGAATTTCACGATCATTATTTAAAAGAAGGTTGATGAAATTTAGGACTTCAACTGTTGTTACTTCAGTAAGTGAATATGAAGCTTTTTTAAATGACGTCGATCCAAATAATGCTGTTGAAGTTCATCAAAATCGATTTCACATTCATATTGCAAGTTCATTTAAGGATGTAAATACACTACATGGGCTTGTGGATAGCTATGAAGAATTATCTCGCCTTGGGTTAGTTGCCAAGAGTATGAGTGGTATCGGGAAAGCAAATTACTTAGTAGGGGTATTAAGTGGGATTACCATGCAATCTGATGTCAAAAAAGCCATTTTCAATTCAAAAAACAGTAAATATGATGCTTTAAAATTCCCGAAATTTCCCGTTTGGATCAATACAGATGAGCACGAATGGTTATTACCATATCTATTTACCGAGTCGTATATAGAAACTTTACTGAATAGTTTAGAGTTAGACTCGAACGATATTCGCTATTACATAGATAAGGCTCGCTTGCTTTATAATTATCAATATACTTTCCAACATTACCTTAAAGAGTGGGAAGTCGCTTTAAACAAAAAGCTTGATTTAGATTTAAACGTTGAAAAAGTAATAAAAGATGAAGCATTTTTATTTGCAATAGATGACAGAGGTAAAAAATTACGAGCACTATTAACTTTAGCTATTATAAGTAGTTTAAAGCGTTTGGATTCGCGTTGGTTCTTGTTTTCGAAACAAGTTATAGTGAATGAATCTTTCAATGAATTAATTGATTTAATTGTAGACCAAGTTATTCAATATGAGGATTTAATTGATTTAGTATTCAACCCAGACTTGTCTAAAAAAGAAATTGTTTCACATCTCAATAATAAGGTCAAAAAAATTGACAGAAAGAAGTCCTATACCATTCTGAAACATGAAATGAAGCAAGCTTTATCTCTAGATGATGTTTGGATGAATTCTTGGATTGATTCAGAAAACAAAAAGGATCTTATACAGCTACAAAAATCTCTTAAAGAAAAGGAGCAAATTCCTGTTATTCAATTTGGTGGAGAGCGATCAGATTTTGATTCTCTAGATGTTATTCATGTGAAAGATGGTAAAGATTTACTGGCCTTATTATCTAAACTAACCGAAGCAGGCATGGTTATAAAAGAAGACGTATTCTTTTCTGAAGAGCCTTATACACCTATTGCTTTACCAGGATACCCTTTTAAAAAGGTATTTCATTGGGCTAAACCAGCAGAAGGATTCGATATTGGAAATCGCTTAAAAACTCAAAAAACAAAAGAAACGCAAGTAGTAGTACAAGAGACCAGACAAAAGCTAGAGAAAGTAACCGAAAATGGAATTTTAAGAGAGAAAAAAACGAATGAACATACGATTAAAAATAAAATAGAGAATATTTTAACAGAATTGCTTGTAAATGAACTTAAGTTAGAAAAAGAAAAAATTGATTTTAGTTTAAGCATCAGTAATTATGGAATTGATTCTGTATTGTCGAACATATTATTGGCCGAGCTTCAAAAGTTAGTTCCCGATGCGCCTCATTCTTTATTTTTAGAATACGATACATTTGACGATATTTTATCTTATTTAGCCAGTAATTTTACAGGGAACCTCAATGGTAAGGCTTCAGAATCTAATGTATCGAACACTAAAGAAATAGATTTTGTAGAAGAGCAAATCCAGCATGTTAATGATAATAAAATAGCTCTTAAAAAAAAACTGGAAACCAATAATGTATCCAGAAGTATAGATTTAGAACATCATTCGAATACACAAAATGATTTTGCGATAATTGGCATAAGTGGAATACTTCCAAAATCGGAGAATATTTCTGCTTTTTTTGAAAATCTGGAGAAAGGGAATGTTTTGACAGAAGACATTCCACAAAAAAGACTTGACTTATTAGGATTAGAAGATTCGCAATTAAGTAAAATTAAACAGTATCACGCTGGTTTTATTGATGATATAGAATATTTTGATTATGAAAAATTCAAATTTTCTTATGAAGAAGCGCTTCAAATGGATTCGCAATTGCGAAAACTAATTGAAACTGTTTGGGCTACTATCGGTAATAGTGGTTATAGAATTAAGGATTTTCAAAGAAAAGAAACGGGCGTATTTGTAGCTACAAGAGGACATTCTGGATATGTAGATATCATGAAAAATGCCAATAAAAACTACGAAATTGAGTTTCCTGCGCTGTATGCCAATCGTCTTTCTCATCTTTTTAATTTAAAAGGCCCTAGCGAGGTTGTAGACACAGGTTGTTCGGCATTTATTGCGGCTATTGATAAAGCATCTCAAGCTATTAAACGTGGGGATTGTATTCAGGCTATTGTAGCAACAGCAACCTTAAATTTATCCTATCACGAATTAGGTAAAAAAGATATTACTGGAATTTATTCCAAACAGAATGCTACTAAAAGCTTTAGTGAAACCGCAGATGGTTTTGTAAGAAGTGAAGCCATTGGGGCTATTATTATAAAGCCTCTAAAGGAGGCTGAACGTGATGGAGATCATATTCACGGGGTGATTAAAGGCGTTGGAGTATACCATGGCGGTAAAGCTCCTTTAAAGTGGAACAGCCCAAATATCAAGGGACAGAAAATAGCCATTAAAAAGGCTATTGAACAATCCCAAATAGATCCATTAACCATTGAATATATTGAAGCAGAAGCAAATGGTAACTCGTTTGTCGATTCTTCGGAAATGACATCCATACAATCTGTCTATCGTTCTTATTTTGAGCAATCTAATGTAAAAGATAACACTGTTTTTATTGGAAGCTTAAAGCCATTAACTGGACATGCCGAAACATCCTCCACATTTCCTTGTTTGTTAAAACTACTATCTAGTGTTCAAAATAAAAAGTTTTACGGTGTAAAAGGCTTGACTCAAATTAATAAAGCGATTCAAGTTAAAGAACACTTCTCCATATTAAGAAGTGATACTCATTGGTCTGAAACTAACAGTAATGATAGCGTTGTTAAGCCAAAAAGAATGGCTATAAATTGTTTAGGAATAGGGGGGGTAAATACGCATTTGATATTTGAAGAATATCTAGATAAAACATCAAGTCATCATCTTGAAGATACTGAGTCTATTTTCATTTTTTCAGATGAAAGCGAACTACAATTGTCGCAGATGTTGGATAATTATTTAGAATGTTTATCAGTGTTGAAATCATCAATGACAGAAAATGTTTTGCTAAACAGATTAGCGTTTACCTTACAAGAAGGGAGAGAAGAAAAAGAGTTCAGGTTAGCAATTAAAGCCAATACACTTGACACTCTTTTAAGTGCCATAAAAGCTTGGGGAAAAGAGAAAAAAGAAAGCAGCATTCGTTACAATTATGCTTACAATTTTGGAAATACAGAAAAAATTGATCCTGGAAAAATAGAAAGTTGTATTGCTCAAAAAGAATGGATGCTTCTAGCCCAATATTGGGTACGCGGAGCAAAAGTAAACTGGAGTATCAATACAGCAGATCAACTAATAAAACGACTTCCGTTGCCAACAACAACTTTAAATAAATTGTTTTGTTGGCCATTTAAAATTTCTTCCAATCAAGAACCTGCAAGTGTAAGCACATTAGTTGAAATTAATAAGGATAAAGAATTAGTTATATTCGATTTGAGGTGGAAAGAATCGTATGCTGAAAAGAGTCAGAAGAATGGTGAAATTGAGCATCATGTTTTAGTTTGTTATCTGGATATATCGGTTGATGGGATCACTAAAAATATCCAATTTACTAAAGTTCACAAACCAGATCGTTACAATGAAACCTCTTTTACAGTACTCGCCAAAAAAGTATTGCTAACGATTCAAAACTTGCTGAAAAGAAAACCAAAAAAGGTGATTTGTTTACAAATTATCCTTCCGCTGTCATGTATCGATAAAAGTTATGGTATATCGGGATTAATTCACACGTGCCAAATGGAATCTACCAAGGTAAAACCTCAGTTGATTTTTGTAGATACATGTAAAGATCAGCATGAACTGGTTCGAATTGCAGAGGAAAATCTATCGCTTCTAAATACAGATCACATTATTAAATATGAGAATCAAATAAGGTACTCAGAAAGCAGAAACAGAATCGTTGTCCCAAGTCATTCCATTGATTTTGAATATATCTATAAAGATGGAGAAGTGATTTTGATCACGGGAGGACTCGGAGCATTGGGTTTAACAATAGCTAAAGATATTTTATCACATACCTCAGACTTAACTTTAATTTTGGTAGGTAGATCTTCGCTTAACGATACGCAAAATGAACTGATAGAGAAATTAAATAAAGGCGCTTCACAGGTTCTGTATTATCAATCGGATATTTCAAAAGAACAAGAAGTTAAAAGTTTAACTCAGAAAATTCTACTAAACCATGGGACTTTAGATAACATTATTCACTGTGCTGGAGTACTTAGAGATAGCTATATTTTAAATAAATCGATCCAAGAGTTAGATACAGTATTCGCTCCTAAGATAAATGGCGCTACTTATCTGGATAAGTACACAAAAAATTTAAGATTACGTTTTTTCCTTTGCTTTTCTTCTTTACATGCTTTGGGAAATGTAGGACAAGCAGATTATTCAATGGCTAATGCTTACTTAGATGGTTTTACAAGAAACCGAAATCGTAAGGTCGAGGTTGGAAAACGGCATGGAAGAACAATGACTATAAATTGGCCCTATTGGAAAGATGGAGGGATGCAACTAACGGAAACTAACATTAAACTTATGGAAAGTACAAAAGGAGCTAAGCCTTTGCCAACCGAAGTTGGAGCTGGAATCTTGCATTACGTTCTACAAAGTGGTCAGGAACAAATTATTATAGACTATGGAAACCAACAAAAATTAATGAAATATCATACTGTTAATGAAGTGCTTGTTTAGCATGATTTATAAAAAAGCGAAAGCAATTGTAATTAATAAACTTAGCAAATGAAAGCAACCAAATGTCTTAGAGTAATTATAGTATTAACTTGTTTATGTCTTACTTCACAAGTCAAGGCTCAAGATCTTGAACTTAAATATGAATTTCTTTTTGAAGCCGATTTAAATATAGGTAAGCAACAAGTTGTCGGAAAAACACTTGAGGGAAAAAGAGCAACAGTTCCAATAATTGGGAAAACTTTTTCGGGACCACAACTTAAAGGGAAAATATTAAGTGGAGCTGATTGGCTACTGAAATACGACTCTGGAACGACGAAGCTGGATATCAGAATTTTAATGGAAACCGATGATGGAGCGTTAATTTACTGGAAATCTAAGGGTTTTACTCGTAAAAATGAGGGCGATGACGACACCTATTACCTGAGAACAGTACTTTTTTTCGAAACTGGCTCTAAAAAATACCAATGGCTAAATGATATTGTTTCGGTTGGCGTTGGAAAATACAAAATGGGAGGAGGAGTTCAATTTAGAATATACCAAATTAAATAAATTCAAATTAAAAATGATATAAATGAACGAACTAGAAGAACAAATTAAAGATTTTTTGATCAGTAAATCGGTAGAAATTTTAAATGTAGATCGCTTTGAAATCCAATGGGAAGAGGATTTGGATGAATATGGTTTCGAATCCATGAAGTTGAATAAATTATGTTTAATCATCAATGAAACATTTAATATTGACGTTAGACCTGCAATTTTTTTAGAGTACACATCTCTATTGGAGTTTAGTCAATATTTAAAGAAAACATACTACCAAAAAGTTGAAAGTATCTTAGTTAGTTAACAATATTTTAAATAAAGTGAGAATGAGAAATGAATTATATATCGATGCCTTTGAATATGACAAGGATCAACAACTTATATTAGAAAACGCCAAACATTTGTTTTTGGATGATGCCGAATTAATCGAGCATTATTCATACTTAAACGTGAGGCACCAATTAAGCTCAACAAATTATGGGTTGGATTCGGAACGGGAATTCTTAAAAAGAAAATTTGAGAAATTCAAAAAGGAATGTTCCGATTTTGAAAAGCTGGACTACAAAAAATCGTATATCAAACTTAAAGCGTATAAGCCAGAAGAAATCAATGACGAAAAAATCAATGCATTACTTTGTGACCCTGCTGCACCTCCTATAGTTATAAAAGGGTTAATGAAAGACACCAAAGCGGTGAAGGTTTGGAGTCATGAATACTTCTTGAAAAACTATGGCGACGTTCAGCTTTATGGTATGGATTATTCAAAAAACCAAGCTACAGAAAGCAATATAGGTTTTGGTGATGCTGCAAAAAAGATAACAGCCAAATATGTGTTAGAAAATCAACTAAATCCAAAATCGAGAGACACTTTTTATATCAACAATTCTGTTGATTTCTTTAATGCTTATCCAGAATTATTAGACGATTTGAGTGCAAATATATTAAACGATAAGATAAAAGATCTTGTGATGCCCTTGTTTCCGCAGATGTTTATTGGAAATTTAAAGACATGGGGAACAGATTGGCATCTTAATAACGATGTGAGTGCTACGGTAGCAGTTTCTGGTGTTAAACGGTGGTTCTTTCTAGATCCTTTACATGCTTATGCGCTTCAAATCATTCCACCGCCACACAGCCCTAATGCCATGCTTTCGGCGTCATTTGTAGGTGGTCAAACCAGTATACGTTACGATTTAGATTATCATCTGGTTCATAATCCTACCTATGCATACGCACCAAAGTATTATTACGATCAAGAGCCAGGAGATGTGATTTTCTTTCCAAAATGGTGGCCGCATGCAATAATCAATCAATCACCATTGTCTATAATGGCGAACCAACGCTATACAGAGGTGAATCTCTCGGAAAACAAAAAGTCTGCAAAAACCGCAATTCGTATGCCCTTATATGAAAGCATTCTTAGGTCAGATCCAAGATATCGTGATTATAGTTTTGAAATATATCAAGCGTTACAAAAAAAGGAAATTATCAAGGACGAAGTTTATTTCAGTAAGAAATAGTAATCGTTCTATTAAATAATATTAAATCATTAAAAGTGGAAAACATAACATACTTATTGAATTTAGGTTTTTTCTATTGCGCAATTATCCCCAGTGAGAAGAAATGTTACCTATTAAACGTAGAAAATTCCAATCACTCTGATGTACAATCTTTTCTAAATGGAGAGGAAATAGATTTCTCAAAATACAAATCTATTCAACTTCCTTATGATAAATATGAGTCCTGGACCAGTTATTTGGAGTCTCAAAATCCAGTGACCTATTATGCAGAAAAAGATTTATCGGAAGAAGCGTATTTCGATCGACTTACACTAAAAAAACATGCAGATGGTTTACTTGTAGCGGTTAAAGATCCTAAAAAACAAAAGGTTAAAGTTTTTAGGAAAAATGTTCTCTTAGGTCAAGGATAATTTATGATCTAAAAAAGTATAGAAACTAAGGGTTTCAACTACATCAATTAAAAATGCAAACGCCCCCCCCCTTAAAATGCAAAATTCCCTCAAAACCCCCTCCGCTAATACACTCGAAACGTCAGCAAAAAACAACAATACAAACACTAAAAAAAAGGACTCAATTGCCATTATTGGGATGGCTGGTTTTTTTCCAGAGTCAGATTCTATTGAAGAATTTTGGCATCAATTAGAGCGCCAAGAGTGTCTTATCAAGGAAATTCCAGATGATCATGATCCTGATGAAACGGTACTTTCCAAGAAAGGAGCTTTTATCAAAAACCTTAGAAGATTTGATGCCAATCTCTATCATACAATAAGTGCAGAAGCAAAGTACATGACCCCTCAACAACGATTGTTGTTAATGTCTGTATGGCATATGTTTGAGGACGCTTGTATTTTACCTGCTTCTCTTGAAAATAAGAGAGTTGCCGTAATTGTTGGAAAAGAAATTAACCCTTACGCTGAATATTTGAATAAAGCGCCTATTACAGCATTTACTAATTTGAGCATGTTTGATACGTATTTACCCAATCGAATATCTCATTTTTTTAACCTTAAAGGCCCGAGTTATTGTATAGATACGTCTTGTACAAGTGGATTAACGGCGCTTCATCAGGGCAAAAAAATGCTCAAAAATAATGAGGTTGATTATGTTGTCGTAGCTGGTGTTAATTTAATATATGGAAAAGAATGGACCAAGTCCTTTTATGCCGGGACAGAATCCTTGGGTTTAATGACCAAGGGGGGAAGTAGCAATACGCCATTTCAAAATGAAGCTTCAGGTTTTACATCTTCCGAGGGGGTGATAAGTTTGTTGTTAAAACGGGGAGATAAGGCTTTGGAAGCGGATGACAATATCCATGCATTTGTTTTAGGATCTTCATCAAATCATGCAGGACATGCAGGAAACATTACGTTTCCTGATGCCAAACAACAAAGTAGTGCTATAATTGAAGCCGTTAATGAAGCTGGAGTTCCATTACATTCAATCACGCATATTGAAGCGCATGCATCTTCGTCGGTATTAGCAGATTCAGAAGAAATTAAGGCATTCAAATTAGCAGAAAATCACTTTAAAAAAGGGAAGGGAAAACAGAAACAAACTACAGCCCCTTGTACGATAAGTTCTCTAAAACCCAATATCGGTCATATGCACGCTGCATCTGGTTTAGCATCATTAGTGCGATTGGTTTATGCTTTCAAAAAACAAAAAAAGTTAGGCATAAAAGACTTTACGAATCTAGGTGACGAAATAAGTTTGGAAAAGTCACGCTATTATATGTCGGCAAACGATGAAGATTGGTCAAGATTAAAAGATGCTGATCAAAAAGAAATTCCAAGACGGGGTGCCATAAATAATTATGGCGGAGGTGGAAATAACATCCACATGATTTTGGAAGAACATATTGCCGAAAAAGAAGAAAAAAAAGATTCTGGCGTCTATTTTTTAGCGATTTCAGTCGCAGAAGAACCTCAGTTTTTAGACTATGCGACACATATTAAAAATTACCTGGCAACAAATGATTGTAATGAACTTGAGGTAGAATATAATTATTTGGTGGGACGAAAAGTGTTGGGTCATCGCATTGTGTTCCGATATAAAACCATTGAAAACTTAATTCAAAAGCTATCTAAGTTTATTGATTCAGAAGGAAAAAGTGGATACTATACCAAAGGCAATAGTAAGGATAGTTTAGATCTAAATGAAATATTTCTAAAAAACGGAAAAATAGTAAAGTTTCTTAATGATCTCAATGACCATGAAGATAAATCCTTTTTGTTCGATTTGTGGACCAAGGGATACGAAACGCCCATTCAAGAGTTTTATAAATCCATACCCGTTCACAAAACCTCCTTACCAGGTTATCCTTTTAAGTTGGATACTTATTGGTTGGACATATATCAAGATTCCGCAAATAATTCTGGGAATGGTTCATATTTTGGTTCATTGATGCATCCGTTATTGCATAATAACGAGTCTAACGTTTCAGAACAAAAATACAAGAGCATTTTTACAGGAAACGAACCTTTCTTGGATCATCATCAAATAAGAGGCGAGAAAGTCCTTCCTGGGGTTGCTTATTTAGAGTTGGCCAGAGAAGTAGGTTCCCGTTCATTGGAAAAGCAAGTCACACAATTGAAAGATGTTGTTTGGCTGAATCCCATTCGCGTAAATAAAGATCCAAAAGAAATCCAAATTAGCTTGTTTGAAGACCATCATGATATTGCTTATGAGGTGTATAGCAAGTCAACAGAAAATCCGGATGAAGAAATTATTCATTCAAAAGGAAAATTAAGTACAGAACCGCAAATACAACCAGATCCAGTTGATATAGAGAAGATAAAAGCCTCTTTGAAAAATGAGAAGAGCGGTAAGGCGTACTATGCCTTATTCGAAAAACTGGGATTAAATTTAGGAACTAGTTTTAAAGGTATTGAGTCATTGTTTTATAGTGATTCTGCTGCTTTGAGCAAGATCGCTTTACCAAAAGAAGAACACTTTATTTTACAACCTGGGTTGTTAGATAGTGCCTTACAAACTTGTGTTGGATTAAATCTTGGACAAGGAAGGACGACATTGAATATTCCTTTTAGTATAAAAGATGCTATGATATTCGGAGATGTTCATCAAACCCGTTGGTGTTATGTCCGCAAAAGTGAAAACAATAAATCTGGGAGCCATATTGTTAATTATGATGTTGATTTAATAGCAGAATTTGGTGAAGTATTATTGAGTTTCAAAGATTTTGTAGCCCTGCCAGTTGATGGAGTCAAACAAGAATCTATCGAATCGGAAGAAAAAACAAATGAAGAAGCTAAAAGCGCAGCAACAGATTCGAGCCCGTATCAAGTTGATGTAGAAAAAGTTATTCTCGAATTTGTATCCGATTTATTAGGTAAGGACCCGAGTATTATCCCAACTCAGACTACTTTGGGAGATTATGGATTCGATTCTATAGTCATGACCGAACTTACGAATGTCTTAAATGATTATTATGATATAGACCTTTCTCCAACCGCTTTTTTCAATTATCCTAATATAGAAAAATTAGCCTTTCATATATCTGAAGACTATCTTGAAAACGTACAAAAACTGCACAAATTAGGAGTGCAATCTGGAGAAAAACCTGAAAAGGCACTTCCTTTACTTAAGTCAAAAACCATTGATAAGCTATCGAAAAAGAAGCGGTTCTTTTTTAAAAATCATTCAAATTCAGGAGGACATTTGTCTTCAAAATCCAATAATGAACCTATTGCTGTTATAGGGATGAGTTGTCGTTTTCCAGGTTCTCCAGATGCTGATAGTTTTTGGGAAAACCTAAAAAACAATAAAGATTTGATTAGCGAGGTTCCTGAAGACCGGTGGGATTGGCAGGAGCTGTTTGGTGATCCACAGGTTGAAAAAGGGAAGACCAAATCCAAATGGGGCGGATTTATTGAGGATATGGACAAATTCGATCCTTTATACTTCAAGATTTCTCCATTGGAAGCAGAACTTATGGATCCCCAGCAACGTCTTACTTTGGAAGCAACCTATCATGCTTTAGAAGATGCAGGTATTCCTTTTGAAAAGATAAAAGGAACAAATACAGGAGTGTTTATGGGCGTCTGCACGAATGATTATTCGTCAATGACAATTAAACATACTGATGATACAAGCCTAGCCCAATATTCTACTGGAACTTCCGATTCTGTTCTTGTGAACCGAATCTCTTATCTATTGGACCTTCACGGGCCAAGTGAACCCATAGATACAGCTTGTAGTAGTTCGTTGATAGCCATTCATAGGGCAGTAGAACACATCAGGAGCGGGCGTTGTAATATGGTCATTTCCGGAGGTGTAAATGCCTTGCTAAGTCCGGAACTTACCTTATCCTTCAGCCAAGCGGGCATGTTGAGCGAAGATGGCAGATGTAAAACATTCGACCAAAGCGCCAATGGTTATGTCCGTGGCGAGGGAGTCGGTGTTGTCGTTCTCAAATCCCTAAGTCAAGCAGAAGCGGATGGCGATAGAATCCATGCTGTTATTCGAGGGACGTCTGAGAACCATGGCGGAAGTGCTAATACCTTGACTTCCCCGAACCCTAATGCACAACGAGATCTTTTACTCGAAGCTTATCGATCGGCTAATATCGATCCCCGAAACATCGGTTATATGGAAGCCCATGGTACTGGAACACCGCTTGGAGACCCCATTGAAACAGAAGGTTTAAAACTTGCCTTTAAGGAACTATACAAAGACAGAGGTCTGGATTTTCCAGAAGTTCCACATGTAAAAGTAGGAAGTGCAAAGACCAATATAGGGCACCTAGAAGCGGCCGCAGGTGTTGCTGGTGTGATCAAGGTGATCCAATCGCTCAAACATAAAATGATTCCGGGCAATCCCCATTTAAAAACTCCTAACGAATACCTAAAACTTAAGAACACTCCATTGAGCTTACAAAAAGATACTACCAGCTGGGAGGCCAATGGTGACCACCCACGAGTTGGAGGAGTAAGTAGTTTTGGATTTGGTGGGGCAAACTCGCATATAATCCTAGAGGAATATCATCAGAAGTTAAGGGAATATCAAAGCAATGATCTCGCGATAATCTTACTTTCGGCAAAGAATCCAGAACGATTAAATGCCCAGGTTTCAAACCTGATAAGTTATCTGGAAGAACATGATTCCGTTAATATATTTGATATCGCTTACACCTTACAACTAGGTAGAGAGGCCATGGAAGAACGTTTGTCGTTAGTTGTAAATACCGTAGATGAACTAAAATCTAAATTAATAGCTTATAATTCGGGAAAAGGCACTTCGGTTTTCAAAGGAAATATCAAAAAGAATAGCAACGATATCATGCTAACCGGAAGCGCAGGAAAAAGTTATATAGAAACAGCAATTCGAGATAAAGAAGCTGTTTCCTTAGTGCAGCTCTGGGTAAAAGGAGTGATCATAGATTGGAATATGCTCTATTCTGAAGAGAATATACCTAATAAAATCAACCTACCAGTATATCCATTTGCAAAGGAGCGCTATTGGATTACAAAATCAAAGACCACCGGACTATCTAATGGAATAGGGAAGCTTCACCCGTTATTACATCAGAATCGTTCCAATATGGAGGAACAGAAATTCACCAGTATTTATAGCGGTAAAGAGTCCTTTTTATCAGAACATATTGTAAGAGGTGAAAAAATACTTCCAGGAGTAGCCTATTTAGAATTGGTCAGGGAAGCAGGAGCTCAAAGTCTTGATCAACCTGTTACCCAATTGAAGGATATTAAATGGCTGGATCCCATTCGGGTTAATGGAGAAACCAAAGCGATTCAGGTTAGCTTATTTGAAGATGAAGGAAATATAGGATACGAAGTTTACAGTCAGTCAGAAGATAACCAAGAAGTTATTCATGCTCAAGGTATACTAAGCACAGAGCCATTACTGATGCTACCGAAAGTAGATATCGCTCAAATCAAAAGTCGTTTAACCCATCAAAAAGCAGGAGCGGAGTATTATAAGGAGCTCAAATCATGGGGTTTAAACTTAGGGAGGAGTTTTCAAGGCATGGAGACTTTATACTTTAGTGAAGAAGAGGCATTGAATAAAATCCGATTGGATATAAAACCAGATTATGTACTTCAGCCTAGCTTAATGGATAGTGCCTTACATACTTGTTTAGGAATAAACTTTATAGAAGATTCCAATGTTTTAAAATTACCGTATGCTGTTGACGACGTCACTATTTATGGAGATGTCAGCCGGACGAGTTGGTGTTATGCGCGTGATAGTAAAAGCGGTAGAGGTTATGATATTGATTTATTATCAGATGAAGGTGATGTATTATTAAGGTTTGTCGATTTTATAGCATTGCCGGTAGAAGGCGTTCAAGATACCATTGATACTTCAAAAGAAAACTACGCTTCGTTAGACTTTTATACTGGGACATGGAAAGAAACCCCTGTACAGCAATTGGATTCAAAGATTTCCAATGAAATAGTTTTACTCGCTGGAGGGTCGGATCGTTTAGCAGAAAAAGTATCAAAAGCACTCCATAATGATGTGATAGCCATTAATGAGAATAACGAAATTGATTTCTATACTAAAGTTCAGGAAATCATAAAATCGAAAATACATGTAACAGAACATACACATATAACTGTAATATATCGTAATCAAGATGTTGTGAACTACAGTTTTGTTCGTGGATTGTTAAAAACGTCTGAACTTGAAAATCCCAAATTAAAAGGGAAGGTTATAGGCGTAGATAGTTTATCTATTAAAGAATTAAGTGCGCTTGTTGACATCCTTCAATCCGAACACCAAGATTCTACTAAAGAAGTGCGTTATGTTTCAGGACAAAGAGAGGTTCAACATTTAGAACCTGTTGCTTTATCCGATAGCCAAGCTGTGGTCAAGGAAAATGGCGTGTATCTAATCACTGGAGGAACAGGTGGTTTAGGAAAGTTATTTGTCAGTTATTTGGCTGAAGGTAAGAATGTTAAGCTCATACTAACAGGGAGAAGTAAAACCAGTAGGTTAAGTGCCGCAGCACTTAAAAAAGTGAACGCTAGTTACCACTGCTGTAATGTTACCGATAAAGATGCTGTTGATGCATTGATTCATGAGATACTTGATACCCATGGTAAACTAAATGGCATTATTCACGCTGCAGGAGTTCTAAAAGACAGTTTTTTAATAAATAAATCCGAGGAAGAAGCTCGGGCTGTTCTTTCACCAAAAATAGATGGCGCCAAGTATATTGATCAGGCGACCAAGGAAATCGATTTAGATTTCATGCTTTATTGTAGCAGTATAGCTGGGGTGTTAGGAAATGTAGGTCAGGCAGATTATGCAAGTGCCAATATTTGGCTTAATGATTATGCAAGACACCGTAATGAACTTGTACGAAAAGGCAAGCGAAAAGGGCATGCCATAAGTATCAATTGGTCGTTGTGGAAAGATGCAGGCATGCAAATGGATGCCGAAAGCGAAAAGTATCTCGAAAAAAAATGGGGCATTCAACCATTGCCTTCTAATCAAGGGATAATTGCATTTGAAAAACTATTGAAAAGTAATTTATCACAAGTCGTGGTAACCTATGGGAAAGGTAAAAAAATAGCTTCAAAATTAGTACGTAATTATCAAGAAAAAGCAAAATCGGTTGAAACACCAGTTCTGAATGCTTCAGTTTTAGTCGCTAAGGTTGAGAAAGTGCTTTTAGAGATGGTATCATCTGTTTTGAAATTAGAAATAAGCGCATTAGATCCAGAAAAAGATTTTGGAGATTATGGGCTTGATTCCATATTATTAACGCGTCTTTCCAATGTACTTAATGATTATTATGACATAGATCTTTTACCAACATCCTTTTTCAACTATCCTACCATAGCGGAATTGACCTTGTTTTTATCTGAAACCTATGTTGATGAACTAAGCAAAGTGCATAAACCAGAGACAGCACCAAGTGAAACTGCTGAAACTCAAGTTGAGGAAGCAAAAATTTCTTTTGATGTATCGAAAAGAAAAAGGCAATTTTCTCGAAAAGGAATTGTAACACAATCAAGTGATTCGCTAGTAACCAAAGCATTATCCAATGAACCTATTGCTATAGTAGGTATGAGTTGTCGTTTTCCAGAATCTCCAGATCCAGATAGTTTTTGGGAAAACCTAAAAAACAATAAAGATTTAATTAGTGAAATTCCGGAAACTCGTTGGAATTGGCAGGAACTTTATGGAGACCCACAGGTTGAAAAAGGCAAGACAAAATCCAAATGGGGAGGATTTATTGATGATATCGACAAATTTGATCCCTTATATTTCAAGATTTCTCCTTTGGAGGCAGAACTTATGGATCCTCAGCAACGTCTTACTTTGGAAGCAACCTATCATGCTTTAGAAGATGCTGGAATACCTTATGAAAAGTTAAAAGGAACAAATACTGGCGTATTCATTGGAGTATCTGGTACAGATTATTCATTAATGGTAACTAAGCATACCGATGATACAAGTTTGGCTCAATACTCAACGGGTAGTACGCATTCCATTTTAGTGAATAGAATATCATATTTATTGGGACTTCATGGTCCAAGTGAACCCATCGATACGGCTTGCAGTAGCTCGTTAATTGCTGTTCACAGGGCTGTAGAACATATTAGAAGTGGACGTTGCGATGTGGTTATTTCAGGAGGCGTAAATGCCTTGCTAAGCCCAGAACTTACGCTGTCTTTTAGCCAAGCAGGCATGCTGAGCGAAGATGGAAGATGTAAAACATTCGACCAAAGCGCCAATGGCTATGTCCGTGGAGAAGGAGTCGGAATTGTTGTCCTCAAATCACTCAGTCGAGCAAAGGCAGATGGCGATAGAATTCATGCCGTTATTCGAGGAACATCCGAGAACCACGGAGGAAGCGCCAATACGTTGACTTCTCCAAACCCCAATGCTCAAAGAGATCTTTTACTTGAAGCCTATCGATCTGCTAATATCGATCCCCGAAACATCGGTTATATGGAAGCCCATGGAACCGGAACCCCACTAGGCGACCCAATTGAAACAGAAGGATTAAAACTAGCCTTTAAGGAATTGTACAAAGATAAGGGGCTAAAACTTCCCGAAGTTCCACATGTAAAAATAGGCAGTGTAAAGACGAATATAGGGCATTTAGAAGCAGCAGCAGGAGTAGCCGGAATGATAAAAGTTATCCAATCGCTAAAACATAAAATGATTCCAGGGAACCCTCACTTAAAAACACCCAATGAATACCTAAAACTAAAAAACAGCCCATTAACTTTACAAAAGGATACCACCAGCTGGGAAGCCAAAGAAAATCATCCAAGAGTAGCTGGAGTAAGCAGTTTTGGTTTTGGAGGAGCGAACTCGCATATTATCTTAGAAGAATACCATCAAGAATTAAAGGAATACCAAAGCAACGACCCAGCGATAATTCTACTTTCTGCAAAAAATCCAGAACGATTACAAGCACAAGTTTCGAACCTGGTAAATTACCTAGAAACGAATAGCCCTGTTAACTTATATGATGTTGCATACACCTTACAACTAGGAAGGGAATCTATGGAAGAACGCTTGTCATTAGTTGTAAATAACATAGAAGAATTAAAATCTAAACTAAGCACCTATCAGTCAGGAAAAAGAACTTCGGTTTTCACAGGAAATATCAAAAAGGATAACAACGATATCATGCTAACTGGAAGCGCAGGAAAAAGCTATATAGAAACAGCAATTCGAGATAAAGAAGCTGTTTCCTTAGCGCAGCTCTGGGTAAAAGGAGTGATCATAGATTGGAATATGCTCTATTCTGAAGAGAATATACCTAATAAAATCAACCTACCAGTATATCCATTTGCAAAGGAGCGCTATTGGATTACAAAATCAAAGACCACCGAACTATCTAATGGAATAGGGAAGCTTCACCCGTTATTACATCAGAATCGTTCCAATATGGAGGAACAGAAATTCACCAGTATTTATAGCGGTAAAGAGTCCTTTTTATCAGAACATATTGTAAGAGGTGAAAAAATACTTCCAGGAGTAGCCTATTTAGAATTGGTCAGGGAAGCAGGAGCTCAAAGTCTTGATCAACCTGTTACCCAATTGAAGGATATTAAATGGCTGGATCCCATTCGGGTTAATGGAGAAACCAAAGCGATTCAGGTTAGCTTATTTGAAGATGAAGGAAATATAGGATACGAAGTTTACAGTCAGTCAGAAGATAACCAAGAAGTTATTCATGCTCAAGGTATACTAAGCACAGAGCCATTACTGATGCTACCGAAAGTAGATATCGCTCAAATCAAAAGTCGTTTAACCCATCAAAAAGCAGGAGCGGAATATTATGAGGAGCTCAAATCATGGGGTTTAAACTTAGGCAGGAGTTTTCAAGGCATGGAGACTTTATACTTTAGTGAAGAAGAGGCATTGAATAAAATCCGATTGGATATAAAACCAGATTATGTACTTCAGCCTGGCTTAATGGATAGTGCACTGCATACTTGTTTGGGAATAAACTTTATAGAAGATTCCAGTGTTTTAAAATTACCAGACTCAGTTGGAGAAGTAACTATATATGGCGATGTTAGCAAGACTAGTTTATGTTATGCACGCAAGAGTCAAGAAGGTAGAGGTTATGATATTGATTTATTATCTGATGAAGGAGATGTGTTATTAAGATTTAAAAATTACATCACGTCGGTTGAAAATGGTAATAAACCAAATCATGAAGTCCAAATTACCACTAATAAGCAAAAAGAACCAAAAGAAAAAATATTCAGTCAATCCGTAACGTCAACTCTTAAGATTTCTAAAATAAAAGAAGAAAAGAAAGTTATTGAAGTGGAAGCTGAAACCACTCTAAAAGATATTTGTTATAAAGGGATTCTTCAAGTCTTGATGGGAATGGGAATTGAAAATGGTTCTGATGCGGATATGGAAAAACTCCGTATAGATTTGGGGATTATAGATAAATATCAAAGGTTATTCAATGAGTTGATCAGGAGTCTGAGTATTTCCAATTATTTATCTATAGAAGAAAATAAACTCGTAGTTTTTAAAGATACACTAAAGCTTTTTAAGTTAGAAGAAACATTTAATTCTGCAAAAGAAGCGTATCCAGATTATACAGCTTATTTTAATTTATTAGAAGCTTGTTTAAAATCGTTTGAAGGTATTCTTAAAGGAACGATTCGATCTACTGATATTATTTTCCCAGAAGGGAGTATGGATTTAGTGGCTGGAATTTATAAAAAGAATGAGCACGTTGATTATTTTAATAGACTGCTATGTCAATTAGTAAAAACAGCTGTAAAAAACAGCATTGCTAATCTTGAAGAAGGCGAAAAATTTACCCTATTAGAGGTAGGGGCAGGAACAGGAGGAACTAGTGAATTGTTATTCGAAGTTTTGAAAGAATTTAAGGATCATATCCGATATATCTATACTGACATATCAAAGAGTTTCCTCATTTATGCTGAAGATAAATATAGAGATGTTGCGACTTATCTTGAAACTACACTTTTCAATATTGAAAAGACTCCCGTTAATCAGGGGATAGATTTTGGTACTTGTGATATGGTAATAGGAGCCAATGTTGTTCATGCTACAAAAGATATTAAGACAAGTATTAGTAATATTAAGAGTGTCTTGAAAAAAGAGGGTATATTATTACTTAATGAGCTCGCAGAGACAGAAATGTTTTTTACTTTAACCTTTGGTCTTTTAGAAGGTTGGTGGTTATATCAAGATAGCGAACTAAGGCTTGAAGGAAGCCCCGGATTACCTGAAGAGAATTGGAAAAAAGTATTTACTAATACAGGGTTTGATAACGTTGTTTTTTATCCTCAGAACGAAAAAAGTACTCAACAAATTATAGTAGCTAAAAGCGATGGGGAAATTGAAATTTCTTCAGAATTAGAACAAGAAACAGAATCAAAACATACCAAAAAAATAGAAGATTCTAATTTTTCTTCAAATACTAAATTAGTTCAAAATGCAGAAAACTATTTGAAGGAGATTATTAGTAGGGTATTGAAACTGGATAAAGATAGAATCAATACAAAGGCTGATTTTGGGTCTATGGGGATAGATTCTATTCTGATAGGAAGTATTACCAAAGAAATTTCTGAGGATTTTCCTGAACTATCCGCATCTGTTTTTTTCGAATACTTAACTATTAATGAATTAGCAAGTTATTTTGTTGAGGAATATGAATCTTTTTTCAAGAAAGAAGATAATAATGGAGATCTATCAACTATAAATGATGGATTAAAAATGAAAGAATCCCAATCTCTTAAATTTTCCAAAAGAAAACGATTTTCTTCAAAAGCAATAAACTCTTCGGAAACCAATAAAAAAAATGTTGTAACAGTTGCTCCTAAAGAGCAAGAGGTCAAACAACAATATGAAACTGTCGATTCTGAAAAATTAGATGTCGCAATTATAGGTATGGGAGGGCGTTTTAGTTCAGCTTCAACAGAAGAGGAGCTTTGGGATAAAACAATTTCTAATTCACAATTAAAAGTCGACGGTTTAAATGCGGAAGTTTCTTATGGGAAATTAGCGGATTTAGAATATGAATCTGTATGCGCTACACTAAACCTAAGTGAGTTCGATTTATCAATGATGTCGTTTCAAGAACGATTAATTTTTGAAGAGTTGACCAAATCAATGCTTAAATATGGGGTGAAAAAAGAAGATTTGTCTTCTAAACCGACCGGAGTGTTTTTAGCAGCACAACAACAAATTTATAAAGGTGGTACTGGAGATAGTTTTTCATTAGTTCATCTTATTCCAAATAAAATCTCCTATCATTTAAATTTAAAAGGACCAAGCGAATTTGTTAATACTGCTTGTACGAGTAGTTATGTAGCTATTCACAGGGCAATACAAAGTATGGCATCGGGTGAGTGCGAACAAGCTATCATAGGCGGTATTAATGTTATTTCACCTGAAGAGATGTCGATAGAAATTTCGGAATTTAACGAAGTGTTTAGTAAAAAAGGATATACCTTAAGTTTTGGTGATAATGCTGATGGTTATGTGCGAAGTGAAGGCGTAGGAGTTCTTATTATTAAGTTATTAGAACATGCTAAGAAAGAAAATAATCAAGTTTTAGGAGTGATAAAAGGAAGTTCGGTATTTCATGGAGGAAAAGGATTTTCTTTTGATGCCCCTAACCCTAAAGGGCTTAAGAATGTCATAGAAAAAAGCTTGATGAAATCTAGTATTCCAGTTGATACTATTGATTACGTGGAAGCCCATGGAATAGCGAATCGTATTGCGGATGCTATGGAATTAGAAGCTATAGATTCAGTATATAAAAAGTATTCTAAAAACCCGAAAAAGAAATGGCATATTGGAACAGTAAAACCTGTTATTGGTCATACAGAACTAGTTTCGGGAATAGCTTCAATCATTAAGGTTTTAAAAGCTTTTGAGCACAAAATGATTCCTGGTATTGCAGGTTTAGAACAAATAAATACGGAGCTAAATCCGAATCATTCTTTAGTTTTTAACAAACAATCCCAATATTGGGAAAATGGAAATCATCCCAGACGAGCTGCATTAAATAGTTATGCTGTTGGAGGAATGAATGCTCATATTGTATTGGAAGAATATTCGAAACCGGGAGTGGATAAAGAACCAAGAAATAGCACTTTTGAGGAAAGGAAAGGCGAAAATCGAACGAATCAAGAGGCAAATAATCGAGAAAGTTTACAAAATAAAATAAAGTCTATTGCGGAAGATACTTTTGAGATAAAAATGGAAGCTCTTGATTTAAGTTTATCTCCTATTGATTATGATTTTGATTCTGTAAAAGTGATCCAATTTGTTCGTAGAATTAATGAATATTTTGAAGTAGAGGTTAAAATGGGACAAATTTTAAGTGCTGATGATTTCGAATCGGCATTTAATATCATTGAAATGGCAATCACCAATTTAAATGGCAATGTAGATGAAAAAGAAAAGGAGAAAAAAACACTTCCAGAAAAATATCCATTGTCTGAAGGACAGAAAGGGCTATGGCATATTCAATTATTTGATCCTAATTCAATTGTCTATAATGTTCCTGTTGGTTTATGTTTGAAAGGAGATATTGATGCGGATTTAATTTATAAGGTTGCAGAGCATATATTGGAAGCTTACCCCGCTCTTCGAGTTGTATTTGCTATGGATGCTGAGGGTGAATTATTTCAAGAATTACGACCTGCTAATGGACTATTGTTGCAAGATGTTCAAGAATTAAAAGACGATGAAAATAGTAACGATGTTTTCAAAAGACTCTTACACACCCCTTTCGATTTGTCAAAAGAAGTCATTCGTTTGCATGTTCGAATAAATAAAAGGGAACAAAAAACGTATGCACTATTTGTTATTCATCATGCTGTCTTTGACGGTACTTCATTCACACCGTTTATTTCGATGTTTACGAAATCATTAAAGCAATTAAGAATGGGGAATTCGCTCTCTAAGAATCGTGCTTCAGATAGGACTTATTTTGACTTTGTTGCCTGGGAAATTGATTATATCCAAAGTAAACAAGGTCTTGAAGATTTGTCTTATTGGCAGGAAAAATTAAGTGGTGATATAGAAAAACTAAGTTTACCATATGATCATGTGGATGAGGAGGCTCTAGAAGTATATGAAACCAATGGTATTGAAAAAATTGAATTAGATGGAGAACTATTAAAGGTCTTAAAATCCAACGCCAAATCTTTAAAGGTAAATCTATCATTATACTTGTTAGTTGCTTTCAAAATCTTACTTAATCGGCTGACTAATCAAGAAGATATTTTAGTTACGATGCCAACTAGCGGTCGTCCCAAAGAAGAATTTGAAAAAGGTATTGGGTATTATGTAAACATGATGCTTACTCGAACTGAAGTTTCTGGAGAGAAAGGTTTTTTGGATGTGCTAAAGGCATTAAAATCTGAGTTCATGGTTGCTATAGACCATCTTAAATATCCGTACCCGAAAATGCTAACAGAAATAGGGTTGGTAAAAGGAAGTGGTGATACGCTTTTTTCTACATCATTTATTTATCAAAATATTTTTGATGAGACTTTAAATTTAAATCCTGAGGCAGAAGTTCGTTTTATGGATAGTGTACAGCAGGAAATTATCAATGAATATTCAATGGAAATTCTTGATTTAGAGGAACAATTTACCATCCAAATAAAATATAAGAAAAAGTTGTTTTCTGATAGTTCTATCAAAAGACATCTTGAGTATTATAAAAGAATACTAGAAGCAACGATTACGAATCCTAACATAAAGGTGACAAATGTTAAAATGTTATCTGAAAAAGAAGAAAGTCAACAGTTATATGTATGGAACGATACTAAAGTAACTTACCCTAAAGGAAAGAGTATTCATGAGTTATTTGAAACGCAAGCGAAACAAACACCTAATAAAATTGCTTTAATGTTTGAAGGAACGGCATTAACGTATGAAGCATTAGAATTTAGAAGTAGAAAGCTTGCCATTTATTTACAAAACCGAGGTGTGAAGACCGAAACTTTGGTGGGTATCTTTATGGAACGATCAATTGAAGTTATTGTAACAATACTTGGTGTACTAAGATCGGGAGGAGCATATGTTCCGATTGATTGCGATTACCCGAATGAGCGAATTAACTATATAGTAAATGATAGTATTGTAAATGGAAATGACGAAAACGCCACAAAATTAATACTCACTCAAGATTACCTTAAAAAAGACCTTGTAAATACCATAGAAAATCAGAATATAGAGGTGTTTTCAATAGCATCGGATTGGAATGATAATGAAATAATCCTGAATACGACGGAAAATTTAAAGTCGGTTGGTACACCTAATAATGTGGCATACATCATGTATACTTCGGGGTCTACTGGGCAACCGAAAGGTGTTGTAGTTGAACATAAAAATGTTGTTAGGTTAGTTAAAAACTCGAATTTTTATGCGTTTTGTTCTGAAGACGTTTTATTAACTACAGGTGCTCTTTCATTTGATGCCACAACAGTTGAATTTTTTGGACCTCTTTTAAACGGAGGAAAATTAGTAGTATCATCCCGCGAGGTTCTTTTAAACAATCAATTATTATCTCAAATAATTATTAAAAATAATGTGAATATTATGTGGTTTACTTCTGGTTGGCTAAACCAGATAGTAGAAGCGGATTGCGATTTGTTCAAAAACTTAAAAACGGTTTTAGTTGGAGGAGAAAAATTATCTCCAAAACATATTCGCGAATTAAAAAATAATTGTCATGATTTAGAAATTATTAATGGCTATGGTCCAACGGAGAATACGACATTTTCATTAACTTATAAAATAGAAGAAGTCGACGATAGTGATATACCAATAGGGAAACCAATTAACAATACTACAGCTTATATCCTAAACGATTCAAACAAACTTCAACCCGTAGGCGTTTCAGGAGAATTATGTCTTGGAGGAGATGGTGTTGCACGAGGGTATTTAAATAGACAAGATCTCACTGATGAAAAATTTATTAGCAATTTTTTTGATAAAGGTAGGTTATACAAAACTGGAGATTTGGCTCGATGGTTGCCTGATGGAAATATTGAATTTATTGGACGAATTGATAATCAGGTAAAAATTAGGGGATTTAGAATAGAGTTAGGAGAAATAGAAAATGCAATCAACAATCATGAGCATGTACAAAGTAGTGTTGTTATAATTAAAGATTATAACGGCAGCAAGAATTTGATTGCTTTCTGTATTCTTGAAAGAACAGAATTGAACGTTCCAGGTCTTAAAGATTATTTATCGAAAACTCTTCCAGACTATATGATTCCGGCATCTATAGTGCCTATTGAAGAGATTCCATTAACTGTTAATGGAAAGATAGATAGAAAGGCATTATTGAATAGAAATATTGAGGTTTCTAGAGAAGCTAAATTTATTTCACCAACAACAGAAACCGAAGAACGATTAGCCGAAATATGGCAAGAAATCTTGAGTATTGATCAAGTAAGCCTTAATGACAATTTTTTTGAACTTGGAGGACATTCTTTATTAGTTACTAAGTTACTTTCAAGAATTCATAAAAAATTCAATGTTGATTTAGAACTATCTAAGCTGTTTGATTTTCCTGATTTACAAGGGCTTGCTAAAGAGGTGGATAGTAGTCAACTTAAGTTGTTGCCTCCTATAACTATCGTAGAAAAAAGAGAGCAATTACCTTTATCTTCTGCGCAACAACGGTTATGGTTTTTGGCGGAAATAGGACAAGGAAATCGATATCATGTGCCTGCAAAATTTCGTATTAAAGGCGCATTAAATATTCATGCATTAGAGCAAAGTTTAGTTTATTTAATTAATCGGCATGAGAGCCTTCGTACTACTTTCCGTAAAAATGATAGTGAAAATGCTTTTCAGCATATTGATTCTAATGCAATGATTGATGTTGTAATTGTAGATTGTACTAAATTTTCACTACAGGAGAAAGAGAATGAAACTCAAAAGTTATTTAAATCATTAGTATATAAGCCGTTTGACTTGTCTAAGGGACCGTTATTGAGATTTCTAATTATAACACTTGATAAAGATGAGTTTCTATTTGGTTTATGTATGCATCATATTATTTCGGATGCTTGGTCAATAAATATAATGTTTAGAGAACTAAACGAAATTTATGCTGCTTATATAAAAGGAAATTCTCCAACACTTAAACCACTTCCTGTTCAGTATATAGATTATACCATGTGGCAACATGACTTGTTTAAGAATGATTTGTTTTCTAAAGGGCTTGCGCATTGGGTATCACATTTAAAGAATTATACAAATCTTTCACTACCTCAAGATTTTGCTAGACCGCAAATTTCAAGTGGAAAAGGAAAAAGATTGACTATAGAATTTGAGGCATCTACTTTAAATCAATTAAAACAGTTTAGTGTTCATTCAGGAGGAACATTATTTACTAGCTTAATGACTGGTGTTTATATTTTATTACATAAGTATAGCCATCAAGATGATATCTGTGTTGGAGTTACTGCTGCTAACAGACCTCACTCGAACTTAGAAGATTTAATAGGGTTTTTTATTAATACACTGGTTAATCGAATACAATTTGATCAAGATGATACATTGCTTGATATCTTTAAAAAAACACACCAAGAACTAATTCGTAGTCAAGAATATCAAAACATACCTTTTGATAGAATAGTTGATGCCATTCAGCCTGAAAGAGATACAGCTCGAACACCAATATTTCAGGTCATGGTAAACTATGCAAGTATCGATGAACCGTTAGAATTAAAAGAGTCTACCGTTGTTTTTGAGCCTTTAGAATACAATGCTTCGAAGTTTGATTTGACATTTGACTTTTCAAACAACCCAAAAAATGATTCATTGATTTTATCGTTGGAATATAATACGGATATTTTTAGTGAAGACACTGTAAAACGATTCTTAATCGACATACAAAGCATATTAACATCCCTACCAAAACAGCAGGATAGTTTATTAAAAGAATATAGCTTTTTAACGAAGAAAGAACAATATAAGCTATTAGAGAATTTTAATGTCACAAACATAGCCTTTCCAAAAGATCAATGTATTCACAACATCTTTGAAACGCAAGCCAAACAAATTCCAAATAACATTGCTTTATCCTTCGAAGATGAAGAAATAACATATAAAGAATTAGAATACCGAAGTAAAAAACTAGCACTTTATTTACAAAAACAGGGCGTAAAACCAGATACATTAATAGGAATTTGTATTGGGCGATCTATAGAAATGGTCGTTGCTATTTTAGGTGTTTTAAGATCGGGTGGAACATATGTCCCAATTGATCCAGAATATCCGCAAGACCGAATTAACTATATGCTTAATGATAGTGTACTGTCTGGCAACGATGAAAATGCAGTGAAATTTGTAATTACTAATTCCAATTTAAAGCAAAATATATTAGAGGGTTTTGAAGAACAAGGTGTTAAAGTAATTTCGTTGTTTGAAAATTGGAAAGAAAATAAGTTCCTATTAAGTGTAAGGGGGAAATTAAAACATATGAGTAGCCCCAATAATGCGGCATATGTTATTTATACTTCCGGATCGACAGGAAAACCAAAGGGTGTCATTGTTGAGCATAGAAATGTAGTAAGTCTACTTAAAAATAAAGAAAGTCACTTTGACTTCAATGAACAGGATGTTTGGACCATGTTTCATTCTTTTTGTTTTGATTTTTCGGTATGGGAAATGTATGGAGCCTTATTGTATGGAGGTAAATTAATTGTGGTACCAGAAAAAACAACTAAAAACCCTAGTGCCTTTGCACAACTGTTATTTGAGAAAAAGGTTACTGTATTGAACCAAACTCCAGGAGCATTTTATTTACTTCAGGAATTATATCTTTCAACGTATTCCGCTACAGATATTAGATATATCATTTTTGGAGGGGAAGCCTTAAGCCCGTTAAAACTTCAAGAGTGGTATAAAATACATCCTCAAAGTAAATTAATTAACATGTACGGTATTACAGAAACGACTGTTCATGTAACTTTTAAGAGGATTCAAGAGGCAGAAATAAACTCAGGTATTAGCAATATAGGAAAAGCCATACCAACATTAAGTTGCTATATATTGGATGCTGCGCAAAATGTATGTCCAATAGGCATACCAGGAGAATTGTATGTTAGTGGAGTAGGTGTGGCTAGAGGCTATTTGAATCGTCCAGAATTAACGCAAGATCGATTTATACAAAACCCATTCAAAGAAGCCTCAAGGTTGTATAGAACAGGAGACTTGGCCCGATGGCTCTCTAATGGAAATATGGAGTATTTAGGAAGAATAGATAATCAGGTTAAAATAAGGGGCTTTAGGATAGAACTTGGGGAAATTGAAATGCAATTGCAATTCATGGAAGCGATTCGAGATGCTGTTGTTTTGGCAAAGTCGGTAGAAAATGGGAAAAAAGAATTGATCGCTTACATTGTATTCAAAGATGCGGAGCGCTCTACCGCAGAGATTCGTGATTTTTTATCCAAGAGCTTACCAGATTATATGATTCCAAGCCATTATGTTCAATTGGAACATATTCCTTTGACTCGTAATGGTAAAGTGGATAGGAAAGCACTGCCAGATATTGATGGTTCAGGAATTTCAAGTGGGGTGGATTATGTAGCTCCTAGAAATTCCATAGAAAAGGAAATTGCTCAAATTTGGCAAGCACATTTTTCATTAGATCGTGTCGGAATAAAAGATGATTACTTTCAGTTAGGAGGAGACTCCATAAAAACGATTCGTCTTATAAGTATTCTAAATAAGTCGTTCAATATAGGATTTCCAATAGTGTCGTTTTATGAGAACCCAACTATAGAAGGGATGGCCTATTTTATTTCTCAATCTTCAGATCAGGTAAAGGATATAAGGCAATTAAAAGAAAACATAGACAAAACCATTGCCGATATAGAAACGTCTGTTAAGGATAATCATCCGCAACCGCATAATATAGCGAATGTATACCCTATGAGTGACATACAAACAGGTATGATATACACTAGTGAGTTGATGAGAGAAAATAATGAATTAGGGGTATATCATGATCAATTTGTATTTCAATTTAAAGCCTTAGATATTCAATTGTTAACAAGAGCTATGGAGTTAATGGTTGAAAAACATGAGACTTTAAGAACTTCATATCACCTCTACGACTTTAAGAAACAGGTTCAGATTATACACAAGAAAGCTCCTGTTAATATAGAAGTTGAAGATATTAGTAAATTGACTCAGGAGGAAATACAAATCCATATTCAAAAATTCTTAGAGCACGAAAGGATACAAAATCCGTTTGATGTCACTAAAGCGCCTAATTGGCGAATACACATTTTTCAAATTGCAGATTCAGATATTATTTTGACTTTCCAATTTCATCATGCCATGTTCGATGGATGGTCGGAAAAGAATTTTAGGGTTGAATTATTTGAAACTTATAAAGCATTAAAGAAAAATAAAGCCTACCGTCCTGTCACATTAAAATCTAGCATGTATGACAGTATTGTTTCAGATTTTATAGAATCGAGAAATGAAGCTAATATTTCGTTCTGGAAAAATAAGATTTCTGATTATAAGCGCTTGGATATTTTTACTGACAATCAGACTAGTAATCGACTGTTTAAGAAGTATGACAAGCGTTTTACAAGTAAGGTGTTAAGTAAGTGTAAACAGGATAATATTGAACCAAAAACATTATTCATTGCTGGTTATGTCTATATATTGAACTTACTGTCATCACAGGAAGATATAACGGCTGGGTTAGTATCACATAGACGTCCAATTATTGAAGATGGCGATAAATTATTGGGTTGCTTTTTAAATAGTATTCCTTTTAGATTCAACATGCTTCTTTCCAAAGGATGTACTTGGATAGAATATATAAGGCTCATTGCATCAGAATTACAAGAATTAAAAGGAAAAGATAGACTTTCATTAAATGAAATTTCGGTTATGGCGAATGAAAATTATTCGAGTAATCCGTTTTTTGATGTGTTGTTTAATTATGTAGATTTTCATGTACTTGATAAATTTCAAGATAATGAAGAGGTGCATTCAAGTCAATCGGAAAATCAAGAAGAAGATATTTCGTTACTGGGTTTTGAAAGAACGAATACACATTTGGATATTACCGTAAGCCTTACTGGAAAAGAAATAATGATTTTAATTAATCAAGAAAGAGACTTAAAATCGGGACATCAATTGAAAGATTTGGTCGCATATTTTGAGACCTTTTTTAATAATTACTTACTACATGATGGTAAACATGTTAACAGCTTAGATATTATTTCAAAATCCGAAACCCAAAAATTGTTATATGATTTTAATAAAACAGAGATACTATTTCCTGAAGCTAATAAGTGTATCCATAAGCTATTTGAAGTACAGGCAAAGCAAACTCCTGATAACATAGCTTTATCATATGAAAATACTGAAATAACTTATAAAGAATTAGATGAACGCAGTAAAAAACTAGCGTTATACTTACAGAAACATGGCGTAAAACCAAATACACTGGTAGGTATTTGCATGGATCGTTCTATTGAAATGATTATAGGGATATTGGGAATTTTAAAATCCGGAGGCGCCTATGTTCCAATTGATCCTGAATACCCAGAGCAACGTAAAAAGTTTATTGTTTCAGATAGTGTTACAGATAAAGAATACGGAGCTGGTATTATAATTTCACAAGAACATTTAGGTGAATCAATTAGAGATATTACAAAAGAGTTTGGCGTTAGAGAAATAGTGTTATCACCTAATTGGGAGAAAAATCAATCCATTCTTAAAGTAAAAGGAACCCTGAAAAACGAAACGACCTTTAATGCGTTGGCTTATGTTATATATACATCAGGATCAACAGGAAAACCTAAAGGGGTACTAGTAAAACACGAAAATGTTACTAATCTTTTGAGATCTCAAAAGTTATATTTCCAAGTTGAAGAAAGTGATCAGTTTTTATTGTTTTCTAATTTTTCCTTCGATGCTAGTGTTGAACAAATGTATCTTGCTCTATTGAATGGGGGGACTTTACATTTAATTTCTTCAAAGGATATATTAGATATGGAGCGGTTCTCAAATATTCTTAAAAATAAGAAAATAACACACCTCCATACCACCCCATCTTTTATGAGGGAACTCCCATATATACCAGATTCATGTCTTAAGAGGTTGATTTCAGGTGGCGATGTTTTTGATGAAAAAATATTTGCTAGATGGGGAGACAAAGGCGTAAAAATAATCAATGAGTATGGTCCAACAGAGACGACCGTAACTTCAATTCAAAGAGAGATAGCATCAGATGAGAAAAATATTGGAAAACCAATAGGAAATACTTTTTGCTATATCATTGACGCTAGTCATAATATTCAATCTGTAGGTGTTCCTGGCGAATTATGTATAGGAGGGAAAGGCGTTACAGCTGGATATTTAAATAGGCAAGAGCTAACACAAGAAAAATTCATCAAGAACCCCTTTAGAGATGGCATGCTGTATAAAACAGGAGATCTGGCAAGATGGTTACCCGATGGTAATCTGGAGTTTTTAGGAAGAATAGATGATCAAGTTAAAATAAGAGGTTATAGGATTGAGTTAGGAGAAATAGAATATACGCTAAACCAACATGGAAGTATTCAAAACAGTGTTGTTATTGCCAAAGAACATCTTGGGACTAAACAATTGGTAGCCTATAGCGTTCCCGCTATTGAAGGAGAAAAAATTGATCCTCATTTGATTAAAGAATTCTTGTCGAGAAGTCTTCCAGAATATATGATTCCTTCCTTTATCATTTCACTTGACATGATTCCGTTAACAACCAATGGTAAAATAGACAGAAAAGCATTAAATCGAAAAGAATTAGAAATAGCCAGTGTCCATGCGTATGTCGCACCTACAACTAAAATGGAATTAAAATTGGTTGAGATATGGCAAAAGGTATTACATGTTGATCGAATAGGTATTCAAGATAATTTTTTCGAATTAGGCGGACATTCTCTACTCGCAATTCAGTTGATTCAACATATTCGAAATGATTTAAATAAGCCATCTTTTATGTTGAAGGATTTCATCTCTACGCCAACAATTAAGAACCATGCGTTATTGTTGGATAATTCCAAAGATAAGAGGCTAGACCCGCATTTGATTGTATTTAATCAATTAGAGGATACAAGTTCTAATGCAAGCGGCACCTTTATTATACCAGGAATGCCAGGAATCGTTGATGGTTATGAAGCATTGGCGGAAAAATTTGCAGAAAACAACAACTCGGTTTATGGGATACAAATGCAAGGCACATTGAATGGAGATGCTTTTTTGAAGACCCTTGAGGAGCAGGCGGCTCATAACACTAATATCATCAAGAAACTAAATGTTCGTAAAGTAACCCTTGTAGCCCATAGTTATGGAGGATTAGTCGTTAATGAAATGGTTGTACAACTTGAAAAAGAAGCCATTGAGGTAGAAAAAATTGTTTTGCTAGATAGCTATATAGAACTTCCAAAAGTAACTGTTGAAGAAGAAGTAAAGTCATTATTTCTGATGTTATCTGGGAATCTAAACCTGTCTCTTGATACAGATGAAGTCACTGCGTTTTCTGAAAAAATTAGTAATAAATCAGGGAAAGCCAAGCAACAATTAATGTATGATTTTCTTCTTGAAAAAGGAGTTAATGTTAATAAGGCATTTTTCTTCAATATCATTAATATATATGATAATGCTATGAAGATGACCTATGAATTATCTTCGAATTTAACGCATAGCATTGATGTAATCAAAGCAAAAAAATCCTACTCGGATGATCCTACACTAGGTTGGGCACCATATTACAAATCGGTGAATGTTATTGAAACAGAAAGCGATCATTTTGGATTGATAAAAGAGCCTTTTGTTAGTCGGTGGATCAATGAATTGGTATTGAATAATAAAAAATAAAAGCAAATGTTTAACTTAAATCTAGTCATGTGAAAAAAGTCATTATGTTTCCTGGTCAGGGATCTCAGTATAAAGGAATGGGTAAAGATCTGTTTGGAAAGTACCCATATGAAACCAAATTAGCCTCAGACATTCTAGGTTATGATATCGAAGAACTTTGTGTTAATGATCCTAATCGTCAGTTGGTAAAAACGCAGTATACACAACCAGCCATCTATGTGGTAAATAGTTTTTTGTATAGAGAACACAACCAAGTTCCAGATTATCTTATAGGTCATAGTTTGGGTGAGTATAATGCGTTGTTGGAATCGGGAGCCTTTGATTTTGAAACAGGCTTAAGACTGGTACAAAAAAGAGGCGAACTCATGAGTGAGGTTTCTGGTGGCGGTATGGCCGCTGTATTAGGGGTGGATATAAAAGATGTCAAACGGAAATTAGCAGCGGATGTATATGAACACTTGAGTATAGCAAATTATAATACGCCTACGCAAACCGTAATTTCTGGTACGGAAGCAGATATTAAAGCAGTTGTAAAAGATTTTACTGCACAGGGCATAACCATAATTCCATTATTTGTGAGCGCGGCTTTTCACTCTCCGTATATGGAGCTAGCGGAAAAGGAATTTTCACACTTCATATCAAACTTTAACTTTAATGAACTTAAAATTCCAGTTATAGCCAATGTTACTGGACGCCCTTATGAAAACCATTTGATAGTAGATTTGCTTAGTAACCAGATTTCCCGTTCTGTATGTTGGAGTGATTCAATTCGTTACTTAATGGGACAAGATGTAAGTGAATTTCAAGAGGTCGGAAAAGTTATGTTAACCAAAATGACTACCGAAATTTGTAATAGCTGTAGCCCTATTAAGGAGGGGATTAGGTAGCATAAAGGAAAATACGTGGTGCTACAATTCAATTTATTTATAAATGAAGGGACTATTACGTTTAATGTAATTAAAATAATAAAATCAGATATGAGTGAAAAAATGAATTTAAAATCAATTTATACATATGATTTTTGAAAAATATGGATAAAAAAAGATGTTTATTTAAACACATAGCGGTATTAGTTTTTTTCAATTTTTACTTTTTGGGTTTAATGGCTCAAAATGGAGAACTTCAAATACAGTCGGAGGTATCAAAAATTGGAGTTGTACAAGGCACTATAATTGATAAAAGCGGTAAAGAGCCAGTTGTATTTGCTACGGTTATTATCAAGAATAAAAAAGATAAAAAAATATTAACAGGCGGAATGACTGATAGTAAAGGGAACTTTAAGGTAAGAGATTTGCCTGAGGGAGAATTTATTTTAGAGATTCAATTTATTGGATATAAGACTGAAACTAAAGAGTTTTTGATTTCTAGTGGAAATAAAAGATTAAATTTTGGAATAATAAGTATAGAAGAATCAATTCAAGAACTAGATACGGTTAAGATTGTTTTGGAAAAATCTACGATCGAACAACGTGTAGATAGAAAAGTAATTAATGTTGGTAAAGATCTGATGACAGCTGGAGCAAGTGCATCCGAAATAATGAACAATATACCATCGGTTACTGTTGACAGTCAAAGTGGTAATTTGAGTTTTCGAGGTAATGATAATGTTAGGGTTATGATTGATGGAAAACCGTCAAATTTAAATACCGCTCAATTGTTAAAACAAATACCTTCCACAGCCATTAAGAAAATAGAATTAATTACGAGCCCATCGGCGAAGTACAATCCAGAAGGAATGAGTGGTATTATCAATATTGTGCTTCATAAAAATAATAAATCAGGTCTTAACGGAAAGTTCAATTCAGGCTTAATAAAGAGAGCAAATACTATATTTAATAATTTTGCAGCTCTTAATTATCGAGGAGAGAAAATAAATGTTTATGGTAATTATTCTAATAATATTGGAAAAAACCTCTTTAGTTCTGTTATAAGCAAAGAAATAGACAATTCGACGCAATTTTCTGCATTAAGTTTTGGTAATAATAATCATTTATACAAAATCGGTTTGGACTATTATATTAATGACAAAAAAGCAGTTTCGATTTATACGAATCAAACGGTTGCTTCAAGGGAAAATACCATGTTGGCTGATATCATATACAATCTAAATGATCAACCAAATTCTGAATTAGATTTTAATAATAACATAACGAGCTTTATTGGATCTTATAATTTTATATATAAACAAGAGTTTGATAAAGAAGGACATACTCTAGATATAGAAGCGGATTATAATGCTCTTGATAATGAGGAAGATGCTGCTAATATTTTTAGTCTGAAAGAAGACTTTAACGAGTTTATTAAAGATAAACGTACAACTACAATAATAAATTTGGATTATTCTAATCCATTATCGAAGACTTCCAAATTGGAGCTTGGCGCTGAGTATCGAATGCGTCGAACAACAAATAAGTATTTAAATGATAATGTGCTTTTAAACTCGGAGTATAACAATGATCGAGATATTTTATCCGCATATGGAATATATTCTAAAGATTTGGATAAATGGTTTTATCAATTAGGTATAAGAATAGAGCAATATGAAGAAGACACATATTTAAACAAAGAAAACCAACCTCATATTGATTTTTCAAACGAAATATTTAACCTCTTCCCTTCGGGGGCATTAAGATATAATCCAAATGATAAAAATTCATATCGATTAAATGTAAGCCGAAGAGTAGATCGTCCTAGATTAGATCAATTAAACCCTATTCGCCAATTTGCAAACCTTAGATTTAGACTTATTGGAAATCCATACTTAAAACTTCAATTTACTAATTCCATAGAATTAAACTATATAAAGCAAATTAAAAAAGGAAGTATAAACACAAATGTTTTTTATAGAAAGACTAAAAATGAAATTGCCAGAAATGTATTTCTAGACCCTAATGATTCTAGTGGAGATGAATATATTATAAGTTATCTTAATTATGATGCTAATAATTCCTTTGGATTAGAGATGTCTTTAAATTATAAACCTGTTTCATGGTGGAATTTCAATGCTGGTTTTGATTTGTATTCAACAAAAATCCAAGGTACTATTGACGATGAATTATTTGAAGGAGATAGAACCGTTTTTAATTTTAGATTTAATTCCAACGTTAACATAACCAAAAGTCTAACGCTTTCTGCTTTTATGCTGTATCAAGGCCCAGACCAGCGATTACAATCAAAAAAAGGGGAGGTATATTTTGTTAACTTAGGACTAAGCCAGACTTTTTTGAATAAAAATGCAACTGCCAATCTCAATTTTAACAATCTATTCAGGTCTCTAAATTTCGATTTAGAAACTCATGAAGCTTTAGGAGTATATGGTCGATTTAAGGGAGAATCCAACTTTGTTTCTATGAACTTTTCTTATCGTTTTGGGAACAGAAAGAATAAGGGGGTATCTCGTAAAAAAAGAGATAAAAAGGAATCTGATAGTAGGTAACGATCAAAATATTTGAATTTCCACAAAGATGGTAACTATTTGCTTCTAATGGGAACAGAAATTGATTGAATTTTAAAAGAGATGAAGATTAAAGCAAATTATAGAAATATATTAGTTATTGCATTCCCATTAATTTTGGCCAATTTAGCAGTAGGTATAAGCCAAATAATAGATACTGCATTTGTAAATAGGTTAGGTGAAAGCGAGTTGAATGGAACAATGTTGGCATCCATGGCTTTAATATTTTATTCTTTTATATGGGGTGGGTTTTCAGAGTATAGTCAAATGTTGGTAGCTCGTAAAACTGGAGAAAAAAAATATAAAGAAGTTGGAAAGATATTAGATCACATATTACTGTTAGGCATAGTACTGTTACTATTTATTCTTGGTCTGTTTTTTTTAACTAAAAACGGTGGGTTACAATGGATGGTAGAGAGTGAAGAGATTATTGAAAACACCATAATATATTTGGATGTTATTGCCGTTGGCTTACCTTTTTTTATTCTCAATAGTTTTTTTGTTGCTTTTTTTTCCGGTCTTGGGCGCACCTATATTGTTACTTATGGGGTTTTAATTACCATAGTAGTAAACCTGGTTTTGGACTATATATTAATATTTGGAAATTTCGGATTTCCTGAGTTAGGGGTCTTTGGTGCAGCTTTAGCATTAATAATAGCCCAGATGTGTACCTCGATACTATATATATGCTTCATATTTAAATTGGGATTGATAAAAAAGTATGCGCTTTTTAAATTTAAAAGCATTGATGTAGTGTTTGTTAAAAGTATCACTTCAAAAACGTTTCCATTAATTGTACAAAACTTGTTTTATATCACTGCTACTTGGATTTTTTTCATAATGATTGAAAAAAAGGGAGGGAGCGATTTAAGAACTTCCTATGTCGTACGATCATTATACTTATTTATTAGCATTCCAGCTATGGCAGTAGGTAAGGCGGTGAATACTATAGTAAGTAATTTATTGGGACAAGGCAGGAAAGACCATGTTTTAATCGCGATTTTTAAGTCGCATCAAATTGGATTAGGAATTAGCTTGCTGCTTTGCGTACTTCTTTATATTTTTCCTGAACTCTTTTTAAATATTTATACGAATGATACTGAGGAAATTGCCAAAGCAATTCCAATACTGCAAACAATCTTAGTGTCAACGCTTTTATTTTCTGTTAGTATGATTAATATGTACGCCATAATAGGAATTGGAGAGACTAAAATAATATCCTATGTTGCTGTAATTAGTTTTAGCTGTTATCTGTTATTTGCTTATTATTCCATATTCGAATGGAAGTCAAGTATTACAATAGTATGGCTAAGCGAATGGATTAATTGGGGATTATTTACGATACTATCCGCTTCCTATTTTTTATTTTGGAAAATTAGAGTACAAAAAACTAAAGCAACATTAATTGAGAAATAGTGTATGGAAAAAAGTTTTGTTCAAAATATAACTATGATGAGGGAGAACGATATACATATTGTTGCCGTTGCTTTTGTTCAAAGCAAGCTAGACGAAGTTTTTCTACATGTAGAAAAACTTCACCATGAAGAAAAAAAACGTTACTATATGCTTATACACGATCGTAGAAAAATAAGTTATTTACTAGGGAGGTTAGCTGCAAAACAGGCACTTATGAGTTTAACTAAGGTGGCTATTGAAAATTCGATATGGATAGATTCTGGTATTTTTGGATTTCCAGTAGTACGATGCAAAGCGATGCAAAATAAACAAGTAAGTATTAGCCACAGTAATATTATGGGAATAAGTATTGCTTTTGAAGAAAACCACCCCATGGGAATCGATCTAGAAAAAATTAGTACCAATCAAGAAAATGTTATTTTAAATTATATTACAGATGAAGAGAAAGTGTTATTGAAAAATATTAACATGAATACTATCGCTGGATACACTGTTATTTGGAGTATTAAAGAATCTTTGTCAAAAGTGATTAAAACGGGAATGATGTTAGATTTCTCTTTACTAACAATATCTAGCATTACTCTTGAAAATTCTACATTTGAATGCTCATTTCACCATTTTGGACAGTATAAAGCAATAGCACATATTAATGACAATTATGCTATTTCTATTGCTCTTCCTAGAAAAACAAAAGCTAATTTTAACGAAGTATGGGGAATGTTTGCTTCTTTAAGTCATGAATAATTATGAATGTAAAAGTTTTTAAAGTGTCCCACTCTAATTTTAAAAATCAATGCTATTTAGCTCACTTTAATGGAAAAGGCGTATTAATCGATCCAGCTTGGGATTTTCATACCATTGATACTTTTATGAAGGACAATAACATTGTACTTTTAGCAGTATTGCTAACACATTCACATCATGATCATACCAATTTAGCGAAGCAATTTGCCGAAACATATGGCTGTCCAATTTTTATGTCAAAAGTTGAAATTGATAATTCCAGTTTCCAATGTATAAACTTGATTCCTATTGATCATTTAAAAACTATTGATTTTAACGAGTTTCGAGTAACTCCCATTTTAACCCCAGGTCATACAGAAGGAGGAATATGTTACTTAATAGAAAATCATTTATTCACAGGAGATACTTTTTTTATTGAAGGTGTTGGTATATGTGATGAGAAAGGAGCAAATGATTTGTTTGATTCTGTACAATTTATCAAAAAATATATAAAACTCGATACGAAGTTTTGGCCTGGGCATTCTTTTGGAAAACAACCAGGTAAGAGTTTAAATTTTTTGTTACATAATAATATTTATTTCCAGTTTAATAATAGAACTCATTTTGTGAAATTTAGAATTCGAAAGAATGCTCCTGACCCTTTTTTATTTAAGTGAAAATGATAGAAACTTAAAGAAATTGTTGTTCGATTTCAATAAATTTTTGATTGGAATGATTTTACAAAACTTACTCAGAAATAAAGCTAGAAAAAGAACACTATAAAATTCTAGATGCCTTATTATAAGACTTGATGTTACGTTATATTAAACAATGAAACTTCTGAAAGGAATAATGTTACTGACAAAGAATTTATTGAAGAACTATTAAAGCAATTTTAGATAATATAGTGAGTCTATTTTTAGACCCTTCAATACGTACTTCATTCCAAAATTCATCTTTTCTAGATTCATAAAAAACATTCTAAATTGACGAAACTAAATGGAAGAATTTGTATCTTATTAATAAATAATATCACTAAAAATTTAAAATTTATTTTATAGCACTATTATCTGTTGCTACTTTAGTGTTTTCTTGTTCTTTAGAAAACAATAATAACGAACCCATAACAAGGATCAATCCCAAAAGTTGTGTGTGGATTGAAATAATAGTTTGGGATTGATCCGTTACTCTTGATGCTTCATTATAAAGTGTAGCAAAGTAATCTTTGGCAGTTTTAGAATGTGTTTGTAGACATTACAGATGAAAAGGATTTTTATTAATACAATTTTACGAATATGTCTCACAAGATTTCAGAAAATACCAACATATATAAATACATATTACTAGTAAGTTTACAACTGAGAGCAGGAAAGTGATTTGCTTTAAAATTAAATAGGATTTTAACTTCTAAGCTATTTAAATAAAGCAGTTTCTTTTTAATTAATATAATATAACATGATGAAAAATTACAAGTTAACAGTGTTTATTTTGGTTTATACTGTATTTGCTACTGCCTATGGGCAAAGTGTAACCTTTAATGTAGATTTAAATAGAGCAGCATATCCTGAAACAGGAAAAGAACTGCGAATAGGCGGAAACGCAAATGGTACAGGTTGGACTTCTAGTCTTGTGCTGTTGTCTGACCTTGATAATGATGGGATTTATAGTGGTTCGGCAGATTTTCCTGTAGGAGATTTTCTTTTTATCGAATTACAAGCATAAAGCTTTTACGATCTTAATAATCAGTTTGTAGGCTTCAGTTTTGAAGTTGTATAAGTATGATTTGAAAAGGGAGGTATTCAATATGTTGAGTCAGATTTAGAGTAAAGACATTAAAAATTGATTTAAACAAAAAGTATTACTAGATAAGATAATGTCTATGTAAGTTGAAAAAAATAGAATAATAAGAAATGAATAAAAGTATATATAGTTGTATCATCCTTACTCTTGTATTGTTTTGCTTTTTTGCATGTAAAAAAGAAAATAAGTGGGAAGGAGAATGCGTAAACTCTCATGACATCGAGAAGGTGTCTATAGCTCCAGTTAAAAATAATGTTCTAAAATATAATGTTCTTGTAAAAACAGGAAAAGCATTGGATGTTTATGTTAAATATTGGGTTGATAAAGAAAGTTCTCTAGATAGTATAAATGGAAAACATTTTTATTACACACAACTTTCAAAAAACAAAAAAACACATCAAATTACTTTAACAAACCTTAAGCAAAATACGTCATATAAATATAGTGTAGTTGTTCAAGATAATACTTGTAAAAGTTATAGTGAAGAAAAAACATTTACAACTAATTCAATTCCTTATTGGCTTCCCTTTAACCACCCAAAATCTGATAGTACTGTTGTGAAAAACTTATTTAAAGGTTATGTACTCAGTCACTCTTTAGATATTCCAGGGTATTTACTTCTTCTAGATAACGAAATGAAAATTGTATGGTATCATGAAGTACCTAGAAGTATTAAAGTAGCACATTGGACAAAGCACCATACTTTTTTAACCATATTAAGTATAAACCCTACTAAGTTTACGAGGGGAGAAGAAATTGCCGAATTTGATTTAAAGGGGGATATTCTTTTTAGAATTCAAACAGGTAAAAAAGGTTTAGATAAGGTTATTCACCATGAAGTTAGATATGATAACCATGATAATATCATGGCGTTAAGCTATGTAGAAGGTAAATATGATATGACCTCTTTAGGAGGTAGTGCCCAAGAAAATGTAATAGGTGATGGTATTATTATTATAGACAAAAAGGGAAATAAGGTCTGGGAATGGTCTGCATTAGATGTTCTTGATCCAGTGAGTTATCCAGGTATAATGGATAAAAAAGAAGATTGGCTACACGCCAATTCTTTATGGCAGGATAAAGAAGGACATTTTTTAATCTCTTTTAGAAACCTGAATCAAATATGGAAAATACATGGAGAATCTGGAAAGCTTATATGGAAATTAGGAGGTGACGATGGCGATTTCAATTTGCCCGATAATTTGAAATTTTACGGACAACATGCTGCTCATATAAATAGTAGAGGAGAGCTTATGCTCTTAGATAATGGCCTTAACGATTCTATTCCTAAGGTTAAATCATTCATTATAGATGAAGAGAAAATGACAGCAACCCCAAAGATTAATTTTGCTATGCCTAAAGAATTTTATTCTGCTTCAAAAGGGAGTGCATATCTTATAGATAATAAATATGTTATGTTTTGCTCATCTGATAAAAAAAGGGTTTACTATTTTGATATATCTGGAAATTATATTGGACAGTTAGAAGCTAGTTATAAATCTTATAGAACGGAGTATGTTGACAAAATGTATAAAATTAATGATTTTATAAAATAGAAATAAATACAATCTGATGAATGATAAATTAGTGTAAATATTGATTAACACTTATTTATGAGTAATAAAACATAAAGAAACCTCAAGCCCCCTTTTAATCGAAAAAAATTCGCTTAGACTTTGTCTCTGGATTACCGTTGAAATTATTAGTCCCGTTAAAACGGGACTTTAAACACAGAATTTTGGTTTTTGACCTTTCTAGACCAAAACCTGTGCTCAACTTGATTGGGTATGGAACCAGAGAAATACTTCTATGGTTGCCTCGGGGGTAGTTGATTTCAAGAAATTCTTTATTTCTCTTAAAATATCATTATCACTGTATAATTATGTTTGAATTCGTTAATGATGAATTATAAAATGAAAATTTTAGATATAAAGTAAATATAAGTTGAGAAACATTAAAAAAATGAATTTTAATAAAAATAACAATGGTTTGCCAATTTCTAATTTTGATAAAGAAATAAAATTTGGGTCTTCAAAAATTGATGATAATTTGTTATGGAATTCTTTTAAAGAAGGTAGTAGAAAAGCATTCTGTTATATTTATAATGAAAATTTTGATAAACTTCTTTTATATGGGATCAAGATAACCCAGAATCAAGATTTAGTTGAGGATCAGTTACAAGATTTTTTTATTTACCTCTGGAATAAAAAAGAAAATCTTACTATAAAATATTCTATAACTAACTACTTACTTTTTGCATTTCGTTATAGACTTGTACACACAATAAAAAAGGAAAATAAAAATAAAGATTTATCAGATTGGGAGTCAAATGAGATAGAAGAAATAGGAATGCCAGATCAAGATCATCTTAGTCGTGTTAATAATGTTGTAGATGTGTTACCTATTAAGCAGCGCGAAATTATTTATTTAAAATACTTTGAATCATTAGACGGATCCGAAATAGCCGATATTATGGGTATTAGTAAAGGAGGTGTTTATAATCTTTTGTCTCGTGCAATTTCCAACTTAAAGAGAAAGTTGAGTGATGAGAAACTTAATGCGAGAGTTTAGTTCCATTTTTGCTTATTAATTTCTAAGAGTAGAGGTATTAAACCTAAACCTTGCTAAAAATAGGGATTAGTTCGATTTAGAATTTTGAATGTGTCTTATAGACTCCCAAAATTGAGTTTCACTAATAAAAATAATTGAATTTTACCTATTAGATTTTAAGAAACGATACTCTTAATAATAAACAATGACGATAAATAATTACTCTAATATTTAATTAAAAAATGACCAAGAATAGTATAGATAAAGTAAAATTAAGGTTTAAAAATGAGTCTTCTGGCTTATTGGATATTATAAGCAAGATTATTTTTCTGATTTTTTTCAAAATAAATGCATTGAAAAAAGTGATCATAACGACTACTTCAATATTTTGTCTATTATCAAGTTATGGTCAGGAACGTACTTTTTCTCCATGGTTAGTGCCAAAAGAAGGAAAGCCTTTGTTGAGCTATATAGAGCCTATAATAGCATCAGGATCTGGAGATCACATTAGTATGTTTGTAAAACCAGAAAATTATGATAGAAAAGAATGGGATGAGTTTATTAGCGCATCTCATGAAGGAGGAATTCGTATCGTATATTTAGCAGTAGGGGGTAGTGAAAAGAGTTTTGATACACCAGAAGCAAGAAAAAAAACGGTAGATAAATGGATTTTAAAAGCAAAGAAGTATGCTTTTGATGGTATTGATATGGATATAGAGCATATTACACCCGAAGTAAAAAACGAACATATCAAGTTCGTAAAATACGCAGCAGAACGTTTGCATAAGGAAGGTCTAAAATTAGCAATGGCTGTAGGTTATTATCCTGCAATGCTTCAAAAACCATTTGTTTGGTGGTATGATCCAGTGACTATTGGTAATTATTGTGATAATATTAGAATCATGCTTTATGATCAGAATTTTGGAGGTGGGAAAATGGATGATGAACTAAAAAAACGATTAGATTGTTACGGAATGGGACCCACATGTTCGTACCCATATGCAGAGCAAGCGTTGAATTTTTGGATGGAATTTGTACCTACTGAAAAACTAACGATTAATATACCTGCATATAGTAATATTTATTATTTAGACCCACAGTATAATGTTGGTGTTAAAGATCTCTATGCTAAAAATGGACAAAGCTATTATCCAAGCCCGCAAGACATTAATAAGGATAAGCCAGTACATAAATATTGGTCTTGGTTAGATAGAATATGGGTTTATATATACACTAGTAGTATTGACGGTAGATTAAAGAAATTTTATGCAGCAGATAAAGATAGCACAAGTCATTTATTGAGTCTATTTCAAGAAAAAGGTATTTCAAGTGTGGGGATGTGGATTTATGATGGAAATTCAGCTAAAAAACAATGGCAAGAAATGAATAAAATAGTATTGGATTGGGCAAGCTCAGAGAAGTAAATAAATAACTGTGATTCCCAGATACTTGAAGCGAGATAAAAAGTAGTCTCTTCTTTGTATCCCTTAAAATTACTGAAGAGTAGTTCTTTTTAAGAATAGTAATTGGGGAATAATGATTCTAGTTTGGATATTTTATAACTACAAATAAAAATAATTGAATTTTACTTATTAGATTTTAAGAAATTATACTCTTAATAATAAACAATGGTGATAAATCAGGGCTCTAATATTTATTAAATATTAAATTGAAAAAAGACCAAGGTAGTATAGAAAAGGTAAAATTATTAATAAACAACCCGCTTTTTGTTCGTATGGTAACGGAAAAAGGAAAAGAAAAGATGAGGTTTGTTATTAGAAAAAAATTTTCTGAATATAATGAAGAAGATATTATTGTGGCTTGCCATATAGTGAATTCAATGAAGGATGCAGAGAAAATGTTGAGCTTACGAAAGCATAAGATTTGGGAAAATATTGAAAAAGAGTCTTTTAGTGAGGAGAAAGTTGCGTTTTCTAGTTCTGTAATTGGAGATTGTTTTAGGGCTATAGGAAAAATAAAACATGCCATTGTTGTCGTTTTAGCAGGAATATTAATAGGTGGTTATTTCTTTAAAGATGATATACTTATTACTCTTAATAATAATACACCCGTAGTAGTAAATAATATTGAGGTTGGTAAAAACAAAGCCACTTTAACCTTAGGGAACGGTTTAGAAGTAATCCTAGAAAATGGTGCAAATTTTCAAGCAGAAAATTTGAGTAGCAATGGAAAGGAAATTGTTTATAATACGAGGGGTCAAGAAAATGCAACGGAAATAGAATTTAACTATTTAACCGTTCCAAGAGGTGGTCAATATTTCGTTAAATTATCTGATGGCACCCAAGTTCGGTTAAATTCTGAAAGCCAATTAAAATACCCTGTTAGTTTTATTAATGGAGAAACTCGTGAGGTAGAGCTTGTATATGGAGAAGCTTATTTTGACGTATCACCTGGTAATGTGCATAATGGGGCGAAATTTAAAGTATATAATAAATCTCAAGAAGTAGAAGTGTTAGGTACAAAATTTAATATTAAAGCTTATAAAGATGAGCCGAATGTCTATACCACTTTAATTGAAGGTAAAATTATAATCAACACGTTAGCAAACAAGCAAGTATTGGCTCCAAATGAGCAGTCAATTTTAAATGTATTCAATAGTGAAATGGAAATTGTTGAGGTTGATATAAAAGGTGAAATAGCTTGGGTTAATGGAGATTTTGTTTTTCAAGGAAAAACATTAAAAGACATCATGAAAGTATTATCGCGATGGTATAACGTAAGTATAGAATTTCAAAATAAAGAAATTGAAAAGTATAAGTTTAATGGAGAGTTAAGTAAATCTCAAGATTTAGAAGAGATACTATTATTGATAAAAAATACAAACTTTATAAGTAATTATGAAATAAAAGAAAAAACAATAATATTAAAATAAAAAGAGGAATAGAAATATTAACATCTCAACGAAAATAAACCTTCCTCTCTTTGTTACGCACAATTAATTAAATGTTTTAACTAACTAATACAATGTAAATTTATGGAAATTAAATCAATTAAAAATTGTTTTCTATTTAGAAAACAGTTTTTTAAACTTATTATGAGAACATTCATTTTTGTATGTTGCTTTTCGATGTTTAGTATGACACCGAACAACTTAATGTCGCAAAACGCAAAAATTATAGTTGATACTGATAAAGTAGTAACTGTAGATGAAATTTTTAAAATGATTAGTAGCCAAACGGATTATAAGTTTATCTACCAAGAAGATTTATTTAAAAAACATCCAAAAGTAGTATTAAAAAAAGGAGAAATTAAGGTTAGTAAATTATTGAATGAAAGTATTTCTTCTTTCAATGTTAATTTCGATGTTAATAAAAATAATACTGTAATTATTAAAAAAGAAACGTTACCGACTACTTCTAGCCAATTAGAAGAGTCTAACCAAAGTATTCGAATTACTGGAATTATTAGAGATGTTGATGGACGCTTGCTGCCAGGAACTAATATTCTTGAAAAAGGTACTGAAAATGGTACGCAAACCGATTTTGACGGAAAATTTTCTTTATATGTTGAAGACAAAAATGCGGTATTGGTAGTTTCATTTATTGGTTATAATACTCAAGAGATTTTAGTAGATGAAAGTGTAGAAATGAATATTACTCTTATTCAAAATGCAACAAGTTTAAACGAAGTTGTGGTTGTTGGGTATGGAGGATCTCAAAAGAAATCTGATCTTACAGGTGCCGTTTCTCAAATTTCTGCTGAAGATTTTGAAGATCAACCAATGATATCTGTAGATCAGGCATTACAAGGTAGACTATCTGGTGTACAAGTAACTCAAAATAATGGGGTTCCAGGTAGTGGATTTAAGATACGAGTTAGAGGTTCTGGGTCATTTGGTAATAACGATCCTCTTTATGTTGTAGATGGGTTTATTGGAGCAAGTACAGCTAATTTTGCTCCCGAAGATATAGAAACTATTAGTGTTCTAAAAGATGCTAGTGCTACAGCTATTTATGGTAATAGAGCTTCTGGTGGTGTTGTAATTATAACAACTAAAAAAGGAAAAGAAGGAAAGAATAAAATTGAGTTTAATTCTTTTATCTCGGTTGGAGATCCAATTGGTGAATTTAATTTGTTAAGCGGAGCGGATTTTGCAGAATTGGCAAATAGAAAAAGTCTTGAACAAGGTGGTGTGGACATTTATACAGACCAACAAATAAGTGAATTAAGAGCTAATGGAGGAACAGATTGGCAAGATGAAATATTTCAAACAGCTATTACAAATAGTTATCAGTTAGCATTTAGTGGAGGTGGACCTGGTATTTCATATTATGTGTCTGCTAATCATTCTAAACAAGAAGGGTTAATAAAGCGCACAAATTATGAGAGATTTGGTTTTAGAGCTAATCTTGGTGCCGAAATTAGCGAAAAAATAAAGATGGATTTTAATGTGTTTGCGACTAGCGATACTCGTAAAAATGGAGCTAGTAACACCTCTGCTTTTGGAGACCAAAACCTTATGGCAGCAGCTCTAACATTCGATCCAACAACTCCTGTTTATGATAGTGATGGAGAATTTAATTTATTTTCAGTAAATAATGTTGCTAATCAATGGCAAAACCCTCTTTTTTTAGCAACTGTAGCAGATCGTACAACTTATGGAAAGTATTTACAATCAAGAATTGCTTTAAATTATGAAATTACAAATAATTTAAGCTTTAATATTGCTTTAGGAGCAAATTCTAGTTATAGTAATTTTAGAGAGTATGTTGATCCTAGAGTTCTTCAGACAGGAAATAGTGCTACAAGTAATGTAAGTGATGGACTTTCGTATCAAAATACGAACAGACTTACCTATACAAATATATTTAACGAAAAGCATAACATCTCTGCCGATCTTATATTTGAACAGTCAGAATACAATAGTCGTTTTACAGAAGCATCATCTGAAAACTTTCCTAATTCTAATTTAGGAGCAGATAATTTAGGTTTAGGAACTAACCAAGAAGTTAGGTCTGGATCAAGTAGAAATAGTTTGGAATCTTATATAAGTAGGGTAACTTATGGTTTTGATGATAGATATTTACTAACAGGGTCTATTAGAGCAGATAAATCCAGTAAATTTTTAAATGATCAAACAGGAATATTTCCTTCCTTTTCATTAGGTTGGAACATTTCAAACGAAGATTTTTTTGGAGATGATTCTGTTATAAGCAACCTTAAATTAAGAGGAGGTTGGGGTGTAACAGGAAGTGATAAAGTTGATACACAAGCAGCTCATGCTTTTCTAACAACAAATGGTAACAATTATGTTTTTGGAGGAAATCTTGATTCTAGCTTATCAATTGGTATAGGACCTTCCGAAACAGCAGCTAACCCAAATTTAACATGGGAGGAAACTAAACAAACCAATGTAGGTTTCGATTTTGCTGTATTAAATGGAAAGATTAGTGGTGCTTTTGACTACTATAGTAAAAAAACAGAAGGTTTGCTTATGAGAAGAAATTTGCCAAATTATACAGGATCAAATTACCAATGGGTAAATGCTGCTGCGGTAGAAAATAAAGGTTATGAATTTTCGGTTAATGCATACCTGGTTACTACCAAAGATTTTTCTTGGGAAATGGGAGCAAATTTTTCAACAAACAAGAATAAGGTATTAGCATTAGTTGACGATTTAGAGCAAATTGAGTTAGGTGGTGATTATAATTCGTTTTCTGGTGCTGTTACCATTGTTAAAGTTGGAGAATCATTGGGATCATTCTATGGTTATGAATACACTGGGCCAGATCCTACTACAGGTGATGCTACCTATAAAGACCTTAATGATGATGGAGTGATAGATTCTGAAAATGATAGAACTATTTTAGGTAATGGTAATCCAGATTTTGTTTTCGGTATTAATAATAGATTAACATATAAAGGATTAGAGTTAAATCTATTTGTGCAATCCTTACAAGGAAATGAGATTTATAATGCTATAGGTACTAGTACGTATGGATGGGGAGCTATATCTAGGAATGCTCTTAACCCTGGAAGTTTAGACTCTTGGACACCAACCAATACCGATACCAATATTCCTAGTTTGAATAGTGCAGTCAGACCAATTTCTTCATTTTCTATAGAAGATGGCTCTTTCATTAGGTTGAAAAACATAAGCTTAGGTTATAATTTACCATCTAGTACATTAAACACCATTGGTATAACTTCAACTAAAGTCTACCTAAGTGCTCAAAATTTAATTACATGGACCAAATATTCTGGCTTTGATCCAGAGGTATCTAGTGGTGGAGGTAGCGATATCGACCCTGGAGTAGATAATGGAGTATTTCCAAATACAAAAACAGTAACTCTTGGGCTTAATGTTAACTTTTAAAAAAAAACATATTATGAAAAAAAATATATTATTTAAGATTAGTTTTTTTATGTTGGTTGTTACCAGTCTTTTTATTTTCAGCTGTCAGGAACTTGAGCCTGACATAGAAGGAACTTTAACGGCTGGTAATTTTTTCCAAACAGAGGGAGATTTAGATGCTGCTGTGACAGCTCAATACAATTCTCTATTATCATTTGCGACTTATGTACATGGTCAAATACCTTATTTTGGAGGTGATGATCTTACCACTTGGGGAGCTGGTAATAAAGATAATTTCAGACAGTATGATCAATTTTATCCAGATGCGGATAATGGTAATGTAAAGGCTCAAAATTGGAATCCATGGTGGAAAATGGTATTAACAACAAATACTGTACTTGATTATTACCAAGAGGTAGATGCCTCTCAAGAATATTTAGACCAAGCGGCAGGTCAGGCACATTTTCTTCGTGGATTGGCTTATTTCTTTTTGGTAAGAACATATGGAGAAGTGCCTTTATTAAGTTCTACTGAAGTTTCTGGAGAAGAGGAAAAAGCTTCTTTTGAAGCTATTTATGCTCAGATTATATCAGACTTTACTCAAGCTAAAGGTTTGCTTCCAGCAACATGGGGAGATGAGCAAGGAAGACCTACTAAATGGGCGGCTCAATCTTATCTTGCTCATGTTTATTTAACATCGGCAGGATTTCCTTTAAAAAATACTGCTAATTATGCATTGGCAGCGGCTGAGGCAAAAAATGTAATTGATAATGGTCCGTATGCTTTAGTGGCTAATTTTGCTGATCTATGGAATGACCCTACTACACAAAACAATTCTGAAAGTATTTTTGCAATAAATTTCTGTTATAGTTGTGGTGGTTGGACTTTTGGAAATTGGAAATCTGTTGGTTCTGTTAGTCCAGAAGAATCAGGATGGCAAGATTTCTTTACAGAAGTAGGTTTTTTTAATGGGTTTCCAGAAGGACCACGAAAAGAAGCCACTTTTACTACAGAATTTCCTGCAGCTGGAGGAGGAGTTATTACATGGCAAAATAGTTTACATAAGCATCCATACTTTGCAAAATGGAGAGGCACACTTAAAGATGATAAATTTGATTATAACGGTGGAGGTCCAGACTTAAATGCATATTTAATGCGTTATTCTGAGCTATTGTTAACATATGCTGAAGCGAGAGTTATGTCGACAAGTTCGACTGATACAGAAGCGTTGGCTAGTTTAAATAAAGTAAAAAGAAGAGCTGCAGGTAAGCCTGTAAACGTTCCAGACCCATCAGTAGATGTTACAAGTGCTACTCAAGCAGAAATTGTTCAAGAGCGTGCATGGGAATTAGCAGGAGAGTATTCTAGATGGTTCGATATGGTAAGAACTGAAATTATTGAAGAAGTAGCAGCAAATAAAGATGCTTTAGATTTACCAGTGATCGGCACTATAAATGAAGCGAATCCTTGGGCTTTGATTCCTTCTTCTGAAGTTGAATTGAATCCAAACCTTGGAAATTAATTATTATTAATAATGTTTAGTCCTAAATAACCGATGCAGATTATAAAGGATTAAAAATAAATATTTAAACCTAAACAATGATATTGATATCGTTGTTTAGGTTTTTTGATTAATATCGTTTGGTTTTAAAGTATTTTATTGATCCATTGTATTAGGGTTAGCATATTGTTGGATAAATGTAGTCTTTAATTGTTAAATCCAGATTGTGTTTTGCTATATCAAACTCCCGCTTTTTTAGCGGAACCTTTAGGTTTAATACTCGGATCTTTAAAAAATATTTCCTATTGAATACCTCGTATGCTAGTATTGAAGTAGCTTATAAAGCTTTCTTTTAATGTTTTTTGGTAGACATGAGAAAAATGTCTCGGCCTAAATGAAATAGCGCCTAGTGTAATGGAAAGAAACAAAACAAATCAAAAAAGAGGTCTCTAAAAAGTGTCATTCTGAATATTACCGAGAAACAAAATATATTTTGTTTTGAAAGTAGCAGCAAAGCAATGAAACATCCCTAAAAATTTTAATGTTTCATTTTTAAATAAATAAGATTCTTTATTTTACTTTGCTAAGAATGAAAGTTTATCACTTTTTAGACAGCCTCTTTGAATATGTTATTTTAATCCTTTATAACCTGTATTGGTTATTTAGGAATTAGTCAACTTTATGTTTATTGTATGTATTGATTGGCTCTAATGTAAATATATAATTCGTTATTGCCTATGGTTTAGTTAATTTAAGCATTGACCTACTTTAAAATTAACCTTTAAATTTTCCTCTTTAATTTCAATTTTATAATTGTTCTCTGATGTTATATTTTTACAAGATTTATCTCCTAAAATTTTTATATGATTATCCCAACTACCATCTGGTGATTTTAAAAGAATGAATTGTAAAGCACTGTTTTTTTGTAGTAGTCTGGTGCCTGTGTAAATACCATCATAATCATAATCAGTTAATGTTACTCCATTTGAGTGCCAGTATTCTTTTGCTCCTGAGTTTGAGTTTGTAAATGTGCCAGAAATCATAAGAAATTCACGACCTCCTTCAATATCCTTAAAATAAGGAGAACCATTCATGTCTACATTAAATACAACATTTACATAATCTGGATTCTTTGAGCCTTGTGTAAAATAAGGGGAGTTTTCCCAATTGGCCTTTACTGTTTTTAGACTTTTCTGAAATCTTGTAAAATTTTTATACTCATTTTGTGTCCAACCCACTTCCGCATACGCAGCTATTCTTGGGAAAACCTGTCTATAAAGGTCTTCTATATTGGGAATCCATTCTCCCCACATTTGGCAACCGAGTCCTAAAATTTTATTTTCTAAAGATTTGTCGATGTCTTTTGGAATAGGACTAAACCCATAGGCTTTTTCAAGAGATATAGAATTAAAATCATAATCAAGATACGTATAATTGTGTTGGGAATTTACAACTTCATGACCTTTAGAAATAGCGGATAGCATAAGTTCACGACTTCCTTTCCAAAAGTGAACAATAGCGCTTTCTGCAAGTTTTTGGTTGTTTTCTTGCTTTTCTTCACCTGCTCTCCATTGGTGTAAATTTTCACCTAAAATATCATTCCACCCCATCATTCTATGTCCCTTACTTTCTATAAAATTTGATACTTTATTTGTAAATAAAATTTGAATGTCTGAAAATGTATTCAAATTATTATTAGCCATATAATCATTAATCTCCTTATTATTTTTCCATTGACCAAATTTTACTTCATCCCCTCCTATATGAACAATTTTACTAGGAAATAAATCGATAACTTCTTGTAAAACATCTTCTATGAATGTATATACACTGTTATTGGCAACGTTGTAAATATTAGGTAAAATCCCAAATGTAACAGGTACTTCTATGGGTTTGTCTAATGTGCCTAGCCAGGGGTATGACGCAATCGCTGCAGATGCATGTCCAGGCATTTCAATTTCAGGAATAATGGTTATGTGCTTTTTTTGAGCATAATCAATAATGTCTTTAATGTCTTCTTGCCTATAAAAACCAGAATGGGGTTTTCCTGTTCTTTTATCACTTTTAACACCGTTTATCTGCGTGTTATTTCTTAAACTTCCTATTTCTGTTAATAAGGGGTACTTTTTTATTTCAATACGCCAACCTTGATCGTCTGTTAAATGCCAATGAAATACATTCATTTTTAATTTTGACATTTGATCTAGCATATCAAAAACAACTTTTTTACCTTTAAAATGTCTCGATTCATCCAACATAAATGCACGCCATTTAAAAGCAGGTTTATCTTGTATAGAAACACAAGGAAAGGATATTTTACTGTTTTTAGTTTTAGTTTGTAATTGCAGTAATGTTTGCAAGCTATAAAAGATACCTGCTGGTTTTGCAGCTATAATTTGAATTTTTTTATTATTAATTTCTAGATTATAGCCTTCATCCCCTAGGTTTTTAAGTTTATTTTCAACTATTAATAATTCAATATTAGCATTTTTTGATTCAACTACTTTTACATGCAATTCACTCATTAGCTTTTGTAGTGTTTCAAACTCGTTTTTTAAGCCTGTATCGTAACTTACTTTAAGCTTTTTAAGCTCTAAAGTATCACCATGAATTTTAATAGTATTAGGGTGTGGAATTAAATTTAATTGAGCCGAAGCTTGGATGCTTAATAAGCAAACAATACAACTTACAATCAATATTTTTTTTGTGTTTTTATAAGTTAACATAAACATCATTTCTATTTGTAATTTCTTTTAATAAATTTAATTGTGCTTGCTTTTTGTTTAAATCTTCCTTGCATGCATTTAATGTGATTTTTTGTTTTAACAATTCATTTTCAATATTGAAATTTTCAATTTCTTCTTTTGAAAATGATTTTTCTTGTTTGTTTAAATCCACTTTATAATTAAGTTTTAATAGTGTAGAACCAGCTATATTTTCAAATAATGTTCTATCTGAATAACTCATGTCTTTTAAAAATTTATTAAAATTATCTTTAAGAACAGGCTTAGATAAATTTTGCCACATTTTTCCAGAACTAGCGGTTTTTAAAGATTCGTTTGAGATATGATAGTCTAACATTGAACTGCTGAAGCTAATATTTAGAAAAACACAGAGTTCTCTAAGTATTTTTTCAGGGTTTGCTAATAGATCTTCGTAACAAATTGAAAAAAAACGGTTGCTACTTATATTTTTTCCTAATTGAATACACTTTTCTTGGTTCTCTTTCCATTGCTTGGCAATGTGAAATATGTGTTTTGGTCCCACAATAGCTTTTTTAAAAGAAAGCGCTACATCTCTTCCGTCTCTATATAAATAAATATACAAAGGGTTTATGCCAGATGTTTCTATTTCTTCAGCGTATTGTACATTAAACATGCTTTTACAGCACCAATATGTAGAGTTGGTAGCGGTTGCTTTTAAGCTATATATAGCATTAAAAATGGCTATTAACGAATTTGATGTACATAGCAACCTGATCTTTTCTCTATCAGGGGTGAAACCTTCCCACGGTACAGGGTTGAGTTCTATTAATTTACAAACATCATCTATTAATGTTTTAAAATTATGCGTATCGTTTAAGTTTCCATATTTAGGTAATAACGGAAAGAATCTTTTTAAAATGTGGGGTGGGTGAGGTGCATCAATGTCTTGAATTTGATTTAGCATGACTCTTAAGAGATTTGACCCCGAGCGTTGAGTGCCAATAATTTGTATGGCTTTTGTTTTATTCATAAGTTTTAGTAAAAATTAAAAAAAAGGATTCCAGCTATTCCAGAAAGTGGAATTAAATAAACAACATCGATCTTATATTTTATAGATGCCAATAAAACAGCTAAAAAAATAAATCCTGCAAACCAGTTTATTGAAATACTTTTACCAATGGTAAAAGCGGCAGAGAAAATCATACCAATAACAGCAGGTCTAATGCCTTTAAAAGTTGCTTTTACAACGCTTGAGTTTTTTATTTTATTTAAAAACTCAGAAAAGAAAATCATAATTAATCCAGGAGGAATAAAAATTGACAACGTTGCAGTAATAGCCCCTAAAAGACCTCCTAGTTTGTAACCAATAAAAGTAGCACTTATAAAAATGGGGCCAGGCGTTATTTGTCCCATTGCAATGGCTTCAATAAATTCAGTTTTAGTTACCCATTGGAGTTGTGATACTATTATTTCCTGCATTGCAGGGATAATAACATAGCCACCACCAAATAATGTAACACTAATACTAGAAAAGGTTAACATTAATTGTTTTTGAATAAATGCATTTTTATAAGATTCACCAGTAAGCAGATATGGTATAATAGTAACTATTATACCTATTGAAGTTGCAATTAGTAAAGTGTTTACTAATTGCTTTTTTATTTTAAAAGGCTTTTTTTGAGGGTTAAGTTCGGGCTTAACGTAATTTTTATAAATTACATAACCTAAAAACCCGCCACCAATTATGATAATAATAGTGTTGAAAACTGATTTTATAAAAAATAATGCTGAAATTGAAGCTATGCATATTAAAACTTGCTTGTAATCTTTAATATGTTTTTTTGCCATATTAATTGCTACCGATATTATAATAGCTATAACAGCAGGCAATACACCTTTAAAAAAATTTGCTAAAAGAGGAAATTGCCCATATTCAATATAAATAATTGAAAGTAATAACATAAAAAGAAATGATGGCAGTAAAATTCCTAGCATACTAACTATGGCGCCTTTAATTCCCTTAAGTGAATAGCCTATATAAACAATTACATTAACTGCCATAGGACCAGGTAAAATTGATGCTAATGAAGTGGCATCTAAAATTGTTTGATCCTTTATAAGTTGTTTTTTTTCTACCAATTCTTTTTGAACAACAGATATTAATGCCATAAACCCACCAAAAGAGGTTGCTCCAATCTTTAAAAAAGACCAAAATAAAAATGGCAGTGTTACTTTTGTTGATGGGATATTGGTTTTATCTGTTTGTGTCATTATATGGAAAGATTTTCTACTTTTCTTTTAAGAATCTTTTTGTCTTTTAGGATCCATTACATCAAAAAAAAGAGACCATTGCAAAACCTTCCTTTTTATGATTTAATTCCATTTCCCTTTTGTAGTTGTAGTATCATTTTTTTTGCCCACCAAAATAGAAGATATCTTAAAGATTTGGTGTAAAAGTAATTTAAAGGACAATCGCAAAGGGGTAATTATTATGCAAAAAGGTTAGGTGTATTAGCATTTTTTTGTTTCAATCCCTTTCTGTTACTGGTATAGGTGGGTTTTGTAAGTATAAATTACTAAAATAACTGTTTGTATTTAATAAACTTTATATTTGCTCTCTGTCATTGATAATTTATAAGAAGACCCAAATTCGTATAAAAATTTACATGAAGAACCTATATTTATTTGCTTACTTAACCTTAACTTTAAATAGCCTATTTAGTCAAAATCAACTCTCGTTTTTTCATATTTCTCCTGAAATAGATAACGGATATCGCACTATTAAACATACCGTTCAAGATTCTTTAGGCTATATATGGATGTCTCAAAGCAAAGGGGTTTTAAAATATGATGGCTATGAGTTTTGGTTTCATCCAATAGATTCTGTTTTTAATAGTACTAGTATTGATGATGAGATAGAAAAGATTTTTTTAGATACTAATGGTAATCTTTTAGTGCTTTCCAAAAACGGATTATTATCGAGAAAGGAAAGAAATGGAAGTTATTCTCAATTAAATAATTCCTTCTCAAAAACTAATAAGAATATTTTAATAAATAAGGTCTTTGTAAAAAAGAAACAAATATATGTTACCGATTTTTTTAACACACTTTATTTATTGGACAACAAAACCTTGGAGCTTAAAGATATTTTATCTGTTCCTAAATCCCAATTTAATGGAGCCGAAATAGTCGATTTAGAGGTTGTTGATAGTAATAGGTTATATATAAGTACGAATAATGGAAATCTATTGCAATATACCAACCATGAGTTAAGTGAATTAAAAGAGCCTTTTAATATACACCCAGGAATAATGTATTTAACCCTTGATAAAAACAATGATTTATGGGTTGGGACAAGATTTATGGGGTTATTTAAGTATGATTTAGTTAAAAACAAATTTGAACAACTGTCCTATTTTAGGAATGGTATAGATGTTTTGAAAAAGGATATGATTTTATCTCTTTTTTGTGACGATGATGGGATTATTTGGGCTGGGTCTGATGGAGAAGGCTTGTATAAAATTAACCCTAAAAATGGCGATATAATGCTCTATCGACATGTGCCTCTCAACAAATCTTCTCTAAGTACTAATTCTATAATAAATATAAATCAGGATTTATATAAAAACTTATGGGTCATTTCAAATTATGGAGATATAAATATACTTGTTAATAGCCATAATAAAGTTTTTCATCATAATGGATTAATAGGAAATACATCCGCACGTATATTATCTGTTTTGAAAGATTCTAATGATAACATTTGGATTGGAACTGATGGTAAAGGATTAACAAAAAAAAATCTCAAAACAGGTAAAGAAAGACAGTTTTTAGTTAATAATAAAGATTTAGGAGGAGCTTACATACAAACAATAACAGAAGATGAAAATGGTAATGTTTGGATTGGGACATATAAAAATGGGTTGTGGTTTTATGATTCCCAAAAAGATGAAATTTCAAAAATTCTTGTTTTAGATTCTAAAGGAAAACATGCTATAGATATTTTAACAACGTTTACAGATTCTAAAGGCAGAATTTGGGTAGGTTCCGATCTTTCTTTAGTTGTTTATAATTCAAAAAAAGAAAAAATTGGATCATTTGCCTTTAGAGAAAATGGATTAAATGGTGAATTGATTAGATGCATTGTAGAAGATGATAATAAGAACTTATGGATTGGAGTTGATAGAGGAGGGCTTTTTAGGTTAGATGAAAATATAATACTAAGTAATTCGACATTTCATAACGTTTCATATACCGATAATGAAAGAGACTTTTATTCAATTGTTTCAATGGTTTCAGATACTAAAGGCAATCTTTGGTTAGTAGATTTATATGGGGAAATCCATATAATTAATACTAACAACAAATCATATAAGAAAATTGGTAATTCTCAATTAATTAATGATATCTCATTTCATACTATTTTAATGGAAAATCCAGAAAGTTTGTGGTTAGGTTCTAATAACGGCTTATGGAATTTAAACATAAAAGATTCTAGTCTTGTGAAATATACAAAAGCAGATGGCTTTTTTAGTGACTATTATGCTCAAGGATGCGCTTATAAAGATAAATCATCAGGCTTTTTATATTTTGGAGGACTAAATGGGGTTGATGGCTTTGATCCTAAAAATATTTCAAAAGTTTCAATAAAATCTCAATTATATATAAACGCTATAGAAATACTCAATAAGCCTGCTTTATCTATAATACCAGAGCAGGTAAGTAAAGGCATTGAAAACACAAAATTGATTGAGTTGAAAAATAATCAATCATCATTTTCATTTAAGTTTTCTGTAGTGGGAACCGTATTAAATACAAACTATTTGTATAAATACAGGTTAAAAGGATTTGATGATGAATGGAAATTTACTAAGAATAATCGTATGGCTGCGTATACCAATATTCCTTGGGGGGAATATGATTTCGAGGTAAAAGCATCAACAGTGAATGAAAATATTCCATTAAAATCTATTAAAATAGTTATTAAACCACCACTCTGGATGCACCCGTGGGCATTTTTATTATACGTTGTTATTTTTTGTGCCTTAGTCTTTAGTATTTACAAATGGATTCTTTTAAGAAAAAAACTTTTTAGCCAAAAAATTAAAAATGAACAAGAATCTAAAATTTATTATGAGAAAATGAATTTTTTCTCTAAAATGTCTCATGAAATACAAACCCCATTAGCACTTATAATGGGACCAGTAGGGGATATCTTAAAAAAATCGCAAGTAGAAAAAGATTTAGTATTAAACCAACGGCTTAGGGTTATTTTTAATAATGCAAAAAGATTATCTAGAATTGCCAATTTACTTACAACTGTGAGAAATAAAGAAATAGGGCAATTAAAATTGAGAGTCTTAAAAAAAGATATTATTAAAGAAATTAAAGAAATATCAGATTCATTTCATGAACAAGCACGTTTTAAAAGAATCGATTTTAAAATAAATAATTTTGCAGAAGAGTATATGTTGTGGTTTGATAATGAATTGTTAGAACACATGATTTATAATTTGCTGTCAAATGCTTTTAAGTATACACCATCAGAAGGACGAATTGTAATTACAACACGTTTGAATCATGAAAAAGACATGTTTGAAATTTCTATTAATGACACTGGGTATGGGATTTCAAAAAAGGAATATGATGATATCTTTCAATTGTTCTATAGATCCAATAAAACAAGTAATAATATTGGTATGGGAATAGGACTAGCATTTGTAAAAGAGTTAGTTCGTTTACATAAAGGAGAAATAAATGTAAATTCAAAAAAGAATAAAGGCTCTACTTTTACTATAGTGTTGCCATTAAATGAAGATAAATATTCTGACGACGAAAAGATTGAAAGTCTAGATGAAGCAGTTGTTAACCCAACCTCAAATGTTGTTAATTCAACTTCAAATGTAGAGCTTTTGGAAATTAACACTAAAAAGATTAATTCAAAAAAAGACTCCATACTAATTATTGAAGATAATTATGAAATGCAACATTTTTTATGTGAAGTTTTTAATGAAAACTACAATGTTTATTCTGGTTACAATGGGAAAGAAGGAGTAGAAATCGTAAAACAAAAATTGCCAGATATCATAATTTCAGATATTTCTATGCCCGTTATGAATGGTTTAGAAATGTGTAAAATTATACAAAAAGATAATGATGTTTCACATATCCCTATCATATTTTTAACAGCAAAAAATTCGACCAGACACAAATTAAAAGGCTTAAAATATGGTGCGATAGAGTTTATGTGTAAGCCGTTTGATATAAATGAGCTACACTTAAAAGTGAATAGTATTTTAGTTCAAAATAAAAGAATATCTTCAAAAGTAAGTTTGCAATATTTAAGTACTCCAGAAAATATTCCAAAAAAATCTAAAGATTCTATTTTTTTAGAAAGCTTGATATCTATCTTAAATTCAAAATTAGAAGATCCCGATTTCAAACTAGAAAATCTTGCTCTTATTATGAGTATGAGTTATTCAAATATATATAGAAATTGTCAAAAACTAACAGGAAAAACAATTACTGAATTATTTAGATTATTACGTTTAAAAAGGGCTGCAGTTTTAATAGTTCAAAATAAATATAATGTTTCTGAAGCTTGTTTTGCTGTAGGTTTTAATGATACAAGGTACTTCTCGAAGTGTTTTAAAGAACAATTTAAAATGACTCCAACGGTTTTTAAAAATGAATCCGGAAGTATAGATTTAGAGTCGTTTTTAGCAAAATATGAATTGTCTAAAACTAAATAAATTACAATTTTCACTACAAGTTTTTTGATATGTAAAGTTTTAAAGGTTCAAAATAATCGTTAATACAGCCTATAGAGCAAATCCAGAGCCTTCCCTTCGTAAGAGGACTAGTAGTAGGCAGGTAAATTCCGTTTTTTAGCGGGATCAATAATTTAATATATTGGCTCTTGGATCGATTCCTATTATTGGGGTTAGAGTTCCCCCTGAGGTTTAATACCTTTTATTGAATTTTCAATTAATTTGTTGAAATACGTTTATAAAAAATCTTCCATTACTGCTGTATTTTATATAATAAAACAGTCTGGTATATTTCATCCAAAATTTTTAAAATTTACGAATATGTCGGCATATTTTGAAAAATATTTGCACTCAATTTTTTTTCTCATTTAATACATTTGGAGTGTTTGATTTACTGTCCAGTATTTATACTGTAAACAGAAATTAATTAGCTGAATAAAGAAATATATTAAAAAAAATATGGCACACTCTAATAATAGTAGTAATAAAATACCCATCATAATTATAGCGAGTTTATTTTTCATTTTCGGTTTTGTTACCTGGATAAATGGGGCACTAATTCCCTTTATGAAAACCATTAATGAGTTAACCGATGCCCAATCATATTTGGTAGCCTCGGCTTCCTATATCTCATTTGTAGTGATGGCCCTGCCAGCTTCCTATATTTTAAATAAAATAGGCTATAAAAAAGGCATGTCTTTAGGCTTAATAATTATGGCTATTGGAGCTTTAGTTTTTATCCCTGCAGCCGAAGCAAGAACCTACTGGGTGTTTTTATCTGGTATTTTTATTCAAGGCATCGGTATGACCATATTACAATCAGCAGCAAACCCATACATTACCATTTTAGGACCCATAGAAAGTGGCGCCAAACGTATTGCCATTATGGGCATAGCAAACAAAGTAGCAGGAGCTTTAGGCTCTTTAATATTTGGAGCCTTATTATTATCAGGAATAGACGAAGTAAAAGATAAGCTAGCCAGTAGCTCAACAGAAGAAAAAGGCCTGCTTTTAGATACCATGGCAGATAGTGTTTTTACACCTTATCTAGTGATGGCTATCGTTTTATTTATATTGGGAGTATTAATTAGAAAAGCCCCATTACCTCATGTAGAAGCCGCCGAAATAGAAGACACAAAAGATGGCACGACTACAAAAACCAGTATTTTTCAATTCCCTCATTTATGGTTGGGCGTACTAACCCTATTCGTTTATGTAGGAGCAGAAGTTATAGCAGGCGATACTATTATCGCATACGGTATTTCATTAGGTTTTCCTGCTACAGATGCTAAGTTTTTTACAACCTTTACATTATTAGCCATGGTATGCACCTATGGGCTAGGTGTTATTTTAATACCCAAATACTTAACGCAAAGCACCGCACTTAAAATCAGTGCCACCTTAGGGGTCATTTATAGTATTTGCATCCTATGTACCACAGGATTTACCTCCATTTTATTTGTGGCAGCACTGGGAATTTCCAACGCTTTGGTTTGGCCAGCAGTATGGCCATTAACCCTGAAAGGATTAGGCAAGTTCACAAAAACAGGATCCGCCTTATTAATTATGGCTATCTCAGGAGGCGCGATAATCCCACCACTATATGGTAGAATGGTAGATGCCAATAAAGAAGCCCTTATAACTAGCGGTATTAACGAAGTAGATGCCTTAGCAACAGCCTCTACCCATAGTTATTGGCTATTAATTCCTTGCTATGCATTGATCTTGTTTTTTTCTATGCGAGGGCATAAATACAAAAATTGGTCAGGCAATAAGTTGCAAAAAGAAAGATTTACAATAAAGAAACACATAAAACAGCATGTTACAGAGTAATATAGACAAATCTACAGATTTTGAAAAAAGGTTTGAAAATGTAGGAACCATCGTTTTTGAAAACTCGACTAGAGCCTCAAAAGCGGTAGCTAAAGAAATAGCAGATTTAATAAAGGTAAAACAAGCCCAAAAACAACCCTGTATATTAGGTTTAGCCACAGGCTCCTCCCCTAAAGGTTTATATGCCGAATTAGTACGTTTACATAAAGAAGAAGGATTGAGCTTTAAAAATGTGATAGCCTTCAATCTAGATGAATACTACCCTATGGAACCCGATTCTATAAATAGTTATGTGCGTTTTATGAAAGAATTACTCTTTAACCACGTAGATATATTACCAGAGAACTACCATATTCCAGATGGCACCTTATCCAAAGATGCTATTTCAGAATATTGCAGCCAATACGAATCAAAAATAGAAGCTTACGGCGGTATCGATTTACAAATATTAGGTATTGGAGGCAATGGTCATATAGGATTTAACGAATCAGGCTCCTTACAAAACTCAAAAACCCGATTAGTAGCGTTAGACCATATAACCAGAGTTGCCGCCAGTGGTGATTTTTCAGGCTTAAACAACACCCCAAGAACAGCCATTACTTTAGGAGTCAAAAAGATTATGGAAGCCAAAAGAGTAATCCTTATGGCTTGGGGCGAAAGCAAATCCCATATAACAAAAGAATCCGTTGAAGGTACAGTAACCAATCTGGTACCCGCCTCGTTTTTACAAGAACATAATAACGCCACCTTTGTATTAGACAAAGAAGCAGCCTCTAAACTAACCCGTATAAATACACCTTGGTTAGTCGAAAAAATTACCTGGACAGACAAGCTTGTAAGAAAAGCAGTATTAGGCTTAGCACTTCATTTAAAAAAACCTATTCTAATGCTCACCGATGCCGATTATATAGAAAACGGTATGAGTGATTTATTGGCAGATTCAGGTCCAGCTTACGATATAAACATTAAAATATTCAACAAACTACAAAATACGATTACAGGATGGCCAGGAGGTAAGCCCAATGCCGATGATGCTAAACGCCCAGAGCGTGCCGAACCCGCAAAAAAACGCGTGCTTATTTTTAGTCCGCACCCAGATGATGATATCATAAGTATGGGAGGTACATTTAAACGCTTACATGAACAAGGACACGAAGTACACATAGGATACCAAACCTCAGGAAACATAGCCGTAGCAGATGATGAAGCCTTGCGTTTCGCTAGTTTTGTATGTGATTATAATGCCAAATTTGGAATTGAAAGAGCAGAGGCAGAAACGATCTACAAAAAAGCAGAAACATTTCTTAAAAACAAAAAAGCAAGTGAAATAGATATTCCTGAGGTTCGTTATATCAAAGGACTAATTAGAAAAGGAGAAGCCCAATCTACCTCCTATTTTATAGGTATTCCAGATGCCCAGATTCATTTTATGGAACTGCCATTTTATGAAACAGGAGCTATAGAGAAAAAACCTTTAGGTGAAGAAGATATCGAAATAACGATGAATCTTATTGAGCAAATCAAACCACATCAAATATATGCAGCTGGTGATTTGGCAGACCCCCATGGAACACACAAAGTATGCTTAGATGCCGTTTTTGAAGCCGTAAAACTACTAAAACCTAAAAAGTTTATGAAAGACTGTTGGGTTTGGTTGTACAGAGGTGCATGGCAAGAATGGGGCATTGATGAGATAGAAATGGCTGTTCCTATGGGGCCTGACCAAGTATTAGAAAAACGAAAAGGTATTTTCAAGCATCAATCTCAAAAAGATGGTGTGGTATTTCAGGGAACAGATAGCAGAGAGTTTTGGCAGCGAGCAGAAGACAGAAACAGAGAAACAGCCCATTTATACCATGAATTAGGCTTGTCTCACTACGCCGCTATGGAAGCCTTTGTGAGGTGGGAATACTAACCTGTTTTTGTTTTATAGACAACAAACTAATGAATTCAGAATAATATGAAACCGCTGTAGTAGCTGTAAAAACTAAATAAAGGGGGGTAAAATATGTAATCAAATAGAACATAATACCTAATATTTTATAATTAACATTAAAAACAAAACCATGAAGAAAACTTTATTTTTTACTTGTCTAATATTATTAACATTAAATTTCAAAGCAAACGCAGACACACTTCGTTCTATGTACGTTGACGGTTTTTCATCTATTTTGGGAAATGAATCCGCTGAAAACACTCTGTTATCTTATGCACAATCCAATGGAATAGAAAAATTATTATTATATGAACTTCATATAGTTAATGCCAATCATAATTTATCAAGTACTTCTACCAATTTCATTTTAGCGGACTTCATATCTAAAGCTAAAACAAACTATGGGATACTTTTTGTTGGTGCTGTGGCAGAAAATGCATGGTTCTTTACAAATGTTATAGATACTTATAATAATAGTAGAACTAATGCTAACGAAAAATTTGATGTTTATAATTTAGAATTTGAATTTTGGATCGATACTCATACAAATTCTGGGGGATATTATTGTAATACGTATTTAACACCTAATAATTTACCTTGTACTAATGCTGGAGCCTTCGATTACTTTATTTCAATTTTACAAGACATGAGAACTCTGGCAAATAATAATTCTCACCCTATTACTACAGAAGCATATGTAGGTTGGCCAACAGCGGCTCAAGCAGCAACTATAGGAGCTAATTTAGATAAGTTACTTTTGCATGCTTATGTAGCTAATCCATCTACAAGTTTCACTTATGCAGATGATAGGATTATTGATTTCGCTAATGGTACACCAGGATTAGATGTGTCGATCATTTTTTCATCAGAAACAAATTTTATGGGAAATTGGTTAATTAGTAACTCTATGAGTGAAGCAGAAGATACGTTCACTACAGATTGGACGAGTGGATCATCTGGATGGACTAATAATATCAATTTAGAGGGGTTTACGTATTTTACTTATAGTTATCAAGCAAATATTACTCTTTTTTCTTCTTCTTCTTCTTCTTCTGTTGCTGCTGTTCAAAGTCTTTCTACTGGTACTCAAGACACCTTAGAGAAGGTGGCAGTTTATCCTAACCCAGTCGAAAAGACCCTTTACATCGAAAATCTTGATGATGTAAAAAATATTATGATTTATAATAGTATTGGTCAATTGATTGAGGAAACGACAGAAAAAGAAATTGATTTTACTACGAAGGCTAAAGGAATTTATTTTTTAAAAATCTATACCGAAAATGGTATAAAGACAAAAAAAATAATAAAAGATTAAACTTGAATAAAATATGTCAGTATCTCATAAGCTGTATAAGTTTATGAGATACTGACATATTTTTTTGAAAATCTTTTTGTTGAAGAAAACAAATGTTGAACCACCAGAATTAATGATGTTTTAAGGTTGATCTTGTAGATATACAATGATTTAAATGATTAAAAGTAGTCAAGTTACTAAACACTAAAAAAATGTTTAAAAATATACATCCAATTACTAATACAATATCAAAGAATGACCGTAACGTATTAAATAAACATAATTCTTTTTTGGTTTTTTTTACTGGATTATCTGGGGCAGGAAAGTCGACTATTGCTAATAACTTGGAAGAGCTCCTATATAAAGAAAAAATACATACTTATATTCTAGATGGAGATAATGTAAGAACTGGAATAAATGAGGATTTAGGATTTTCACCAGAAGATCGTTCTGAAAACAATCGACGTATTGGTGAAATTTCTAAATTATTTATAGATGCTGGTTTTGTTGTTTTTGCTACTTTTATTTCTCCTTATAAATCTGATAGAGATCGTATAAAGCAAACTGTAAAGCCTGAAAATTTTATCGAAATTTTTGTAAATACAAGTCTTGAAGTATGTGAGCAAAGAGATACAAAAGGTCTTTATAGAAAAGCTAGGGCTGGGGAAATTAAAAATATGACAGGAGTATCTGCACCTTATGAAGCTCCAGAAAATCCAGATATAGAAGTTTCACATCTAAATACTATTGATGAGTCTGTAAATTTAATTTATGCTAAAATAGTAGATAAGTTAAAATTAAATATATAAAATAAGACCCAAATAATTCGTGTTATTTTAAGTGGTTACCAAATTGGTCTCGATTTAACAAACTTTTAGATTTATCATTTACTCCCGTAGATCGAATACCTTAAGCCTATAGAAAGCAAAACTATATACAAAAATTGTTATTTTTTGTTTGTATAATGGTAATGTTATGGATATTCAATTAGAAAAATATAAATTAATGGAATGGCTAGTTGGTCTTAAAGATGAAACTATTATTTCTAAATTAAAAACTATAAAAAACAACATTTCCGCATCTTCAGATTGGTCGGATGATATTTCTGATACTGAAAAATTATTGATAGAATCTGGATTAAAAGATATAGAAAAAGGGAACACGTTTACCCATGAGCAAGTCATGAAAGAAATTAACGAAGCTTACGGTATATAAGTAAATAAAAATAGTTTAGACGAAACTATCGAAGATCACTTATATTGAAGTTCTTGAAAATCTTAAAATAAAGTGGACGAAAAAAGAAATGAAAAGCTTTAATGACCTTACCAATACATTGCTGGAAAAGGTGAAAAAAGAACAAGTTGTCCACCCATTTGTGAATGAAAAGTTAAGAATTCGAAAAGGCGTAGTTCATAAAAATGTTTCTCTCTTTTATAAAGAAGACAGGAAAAACGATAAGATATATTTGATTACATTTTTTAATAATCAAATGAATCCAAAGACATTAAAAAAATTATTAAAGCAATAAAGTGATATTAGAATATCGCTTTTTTTCGTTTATATTCCCTCTATTAGCCATTAAATAACCTAAAAACACTCTAAATCGACGCAACTAAATAGGAAAATTCGTGTCTTATTAATAAATACAATTACTAAAAACATGAAATTTAAAATTTATTTTATAGCACTATTATCTCTTATTACTTTAATGTTTTCTTGTTCTTTAGAAAACACTAATAACGAACCCATAGCAATAACCGAAATTGCAACATACGCTCATTTAACAAAATGGAAAGAGATAGAACTAAATAGTGGGGCAACAAATTGGGAATCTATTTCCTCTGGAGATACTCTTTCACTATTTTCAGATACTGCTGATGATGTAAATCCAAGAAGTGGGGCGTACATATATAATCTTACTAAATTGAAAATAGATGAAGAACAAGATGGTTTCTTCTTACAAGAAGATAATCAATTGTCATTTTTCCAAAATATAAACACTACGAAAAAAACTGTAGAATTTGAAGAGGAAGAGAATACCCTTATTATCAGTAACACATCGGTGGTTCCTCAGATACAGATTAAATACGAAAAAATAGATTAATGAGCCTTATAATTGTTCCGATGTCTATGCAGAATTAGCTCTAGAGTTCTATACAGGTCTGATTATACTGTTATACCACGGCTGAAAGACTTGCTTATTAAGTGTATCTAATAGACCTTTGCAGAACTTGGTTCAGAAGTAATTTCCACCTTTTGCCGTGAACCTGAAATAATTGTTGCGTAGCTTGAAAGAAATAGCACAACCGAAAGTAGGATAGATTTAAAAATATTTTCCGTTTGATGCCTCGTTAGCCTGTTGCGGGGTCATTCATTACCTAAATTAATAAACGCCAGTAAAATAAATATTTACTGGCGTTTTTTGTTTCCATTTGGGAGCATATTCTTTAGTGTCCTAATTTCCTGCCTAAAAAATCGGAACCTCTTAAAGGTTTTCATCCAACTTTTCACCCTGAAAATTTAACTTCTGTTTGGGAATCTGCAAAAAAAAAGTCGCTTAAAAAATAAGACTCAAAATTACTGTATTCCCGTAAAAAACATATCGATAAAACATAATGCTTTGTTTTATAACTAAATGTTAACCTTTTATGACATTTATATTAACCTTTTGCTAACCTATAACTTATAAATAAAAACTATAAGAATATTCAATTTTACAAAACGAAATGAACGAAATAAAATTTAAAAAAAAACAGAGGTTTCTAAAGAATAGAATGATTCAATTACTTGAAAAGTATAAAAATAAAAATTAAAACTATGAAAAATCAATCACCCGAAAAATCAAAACGCAAACAGTCTGGTTTGCCAAAAAAACTAATACCACTTCTCATTTTGATGCTATTATTTAACTATGCAGCTTCTTACGCACAAGTTCGAACTACAAAAGATATCTATGTCGATTTACAGGCAGATTATCCTAACACGTTTATTACTATTGAAGATCATGGTGATGGAACCTCAGGTCACCCTTATGATAGTTTAGGCACAGCTGTTTATTTTGCAAATCAGTACAATAACGATGATAATGTAGATATTACCATTCATGTAAGAGGTACAGCAGATACTGTACAGTATCTAACATTTGATGAAGGAAAATCGACTTCAACAATAACAGTTAAAGCTTGGTCTGGGTTTAATTTTATAATTAATCATAGTAACGCTGGTGGTGTTGGTTTAAGCATAACACTTGGTACACTACAAGCCTTTACTTTGGGAGCCGTTACGGTAACTGGAGGGTATTATGAAAATTATGGGATTTTAATAAATGTTATAAATCGTAACCAACCTACTGTTACTGTCGAAAATTGCGAATTTAATAATATATCATGGACAGCAGATGCAAGCATAGCAGATTCACCACCAGACTATAATAGTTATTTATACCCAATTTACCTTATAGCAGATAATGCCCAAGTTTTTGGTCTCAACAATAATACTTTCACAAATGTAGCTGTTGGGTATGGCCATTTAATAGGGCTGTCTAGCCGTGATGGCTTAGGGTTATCAAACCTATATGCCTCTTTGGAAACTACAGGATCTTATAACAGTAATACAGCAACAGGTACTATTTTACCTTTCAGTGCAGCTACTGCTACAGAGTTTTATGTAGATGCTAGTGTACCTGCTGGAACTTCTGGATATGGAGGTAATGGCTCTGAATCTGACCCATGGAAATACCTAACTTCTGCTAATTTTGGTGCTATTTTCAACGATTGGTCAACGGTTCCTGCAACTAAAGTAGATAAAGATGTAACGGTATACTTTAGAGAAGGGACACATACATTAACCAGTATTATGTATTTAGAAGGCGTGACACAAGAGAGTTCTTTAACTCTACAAGCCTATCCAGGTGAAATAGCTGTCTTAGATGGAAGTAATCTCACTGGTCAATTTACATCAATGATTGCCTGCCATGATTGTTACAATACAACCGTAAAGGGCTTAAAGCTTACTGGACTTACTACAGATGTCGTTTCTGCAGGAGAATTTGATACACGATTCGGTATTATTTTTAATGGATTTGGTGACAACATAAATATTCTTAATAATGAAATATATGAGATGCACTGGACTAATGATGCAATCAAAAAATTAAACCCTCTTGCTAGTAATAACTTAGGTGCTATACAAGTTGTTGGTACAGATAGTACTCCAATATCAAATGTAACTATTAGTGGAAACAATATACACGACATAACCCCTGGATATACAGAAGCTTTAACTGTAAATGGGAACGTAGATGGATTTACAATAAGTGATAATACAATTACTGATATTGCTAATATAGGTATCGTTGCTGCTGGTAACTACGAATGGGTATTAAGTCTTAGTGGAGCGACGTTAAGTAGTTCTCAAAACTATTCTAGGAATGGTATTATCTCTGGTAATGCAGTAAGAAGATGTATTTCTCCAGTAGCAGTTTCTGCAGGTATATATCTGGATGGCTCTCGAAACATAGAGGTGGCTAATAATAGTTCTAGCCATAATGGTGTAGGGATGTCTGTTGGTAATGAAGTAGAAAATTCATCGAGTGGAGGACATCGTATACATGACAACACATTTTCCAATAATTTGCTGGCAGGTATGTATATTGGTAGTACGTCTAATTATTCAAATGTTGACGATGTAGAGGTATATAATAATTTAACCTATAGCAATTTTAACCAGGATCCTACATATCTTGCATTGACTAATGGTAATTATGGTGGAGATATCTGGTTCGATGTAGAGATGACTCAGGTTACAAATCTGAAATTTCATGGCAATCAAATCAATCCAAATAGTAATTATATACTAAACAAGAGGTATGCTGAGACACATTCTGGTCATGACTACTATAATAACACTTATACGATACCAGTTTCTCATGCAGATTTGCAGCCTACCTTTAGAGATGAAACTAGTACAAATGAAGTAACCTTATATGATTGGGAGGGTCATAAAAATCGTAATTTAGATGATGTAGGATCTACCTTAGATGGTTCTTATTGGGTAACAGGAGGTTATGATACTTCTGAGATAACAATAACAGAACTAAGCCCTTTGACTACTCATGAAATCATAGCATTATCAACGAATACCTCTGAAGTTGAAATTGATGCATATCATAAAATAACCAATTTACATTCAGATTTAACTAATAAAGGATATTCAATAGTCCATGCATTAGATGATTACTCGGTTGAGTCTTCAGAAAATCAGATTCATTTCTTAGCACCAGCTTCTTATGGTACTGATGGTTTTCCGTCTACCCATCCTATGCATGGTTTTACTAATGTGGAGAGAGTATTACAAAGTGCGGCAAGCCTTAATGTATATGATGGTAATACAACTGAAGTACTGGTTTATGATCTTTATAAGCGAGGAGGTGTTACAGAAGTCCTGCAAGTGCCTACCAATCCAAATGATTCTGATGAAGCGGTTCACGATCACAACGATTTTATTCTATTATCGCATAAAGTAAGTAGAGCTTTCTGGGATTTTACTTCTAGTGCTAAGGTCTATGTTGATGAAGCATTTAGTTTAACAGAACATGCAATAAAATTTTATGAAGATGCTGCCCATGGATGGACATGTTCTAGAAGAGCACTTAATAACGTGGATCTATTAGTACTTTCAGAATGTATTTTAGACCAAAATATTCAAAACCCTTTAGCAAACATTGTATTAGAAGCAGGGGGTAAAGTAATATTAACTATGACCGAAGATGCGGCAGAATTGTTAAGATCGGCCTTGCCTTATTACACTACTTTTAAAAAATTTAAAGATTATAAATTTTGTGTTCAAGATTTCGTGGAATACAATGCGGGAGGTAACTGTTATTCTCTGTCAGATCTTGTTTTAGTTGCAGTTGGGGTTTATACAAGATCAGAACTAAATGCAGCTGGCGAACCTGTGGATACAACGGTGAATATAGATTTAAATTTTCCTGCTGATTCTCAAGTTGCAGGGATTCTTGGAGAAGGAATGACTGTTTATGTGAAAAGAAGTGATGATGATGGAACGTGTAGTGCTACAGTAGAAAATATAGAAATCGCTTCTCCAGTATTCGTTGGAGCTTCTGAATATGTAGCACCTGAGGTTTATAAGTTTGAATCTGATCCAATTTCTGGTGAACTAAAAGATATATTAAGTGCACGTCCATACATTGTTTCAGTTTTTAGTAAGGAATCTTCCTATGTTTTACCTTGGCTATCAACAGGTTTAAACGCTACAACTAATATTGAATGGGAATATGACACAACGAGTGAGACGTGTGCCCTACAAGAAAAAATATCTAAAACATCCAATACCAATAGTGCACTACCTATGATAATTGGAGTTCCAGAAGCTGATGTAGCGACGTATTTAGCTAGGGGGTGGAGTTTACTCAAAAATAATACCCAACAAAGTATTTCAATTGAAAGTCCATTTTTTAATAATAGTTCTACACTTGTTTTAATGAAGCTTACTACAGGAATAACCAATCCTTTTATTGATGGTATTGAGGGAGGTGTACATGTCTGGGGTTCAGAAAATCTTAGAACATATATGAATATAACAGATGTAACTACAGATCCATGGACTGGAAGTTCAGGTTCAGGGAATAAGAATTCAGGAGAAAAACAAGACATTATTAATGAAGACAGTCTAAAAGATGAGACTATTAGCGATTCTAATGTATTAATATATCCAAACCCAGTAGATAATAAAATGATTATCAAACTCAAAAATAATGAATCTGCTCTTATACAGGTTTATAATAGCAATGGGGTTAAAATAAAGCAATTACCATATAACCAAGAGCACATTAATGGTCTAGAGGTTGATCTTAGCACGTATCAAACGGGTCTCTATTATGTTAGAGTAGTAACAGATAGTAACACGTATACAAAAAAAATAGTAAAACAATAAGAGACTAACTTAGAAACTGTTTAAGTTTTGTTTTTGGAATTAGTTTGGGAGGATTACGTTTTCAGCCAAGGCAAAATAAATGCGAATAGTATCGCTATTAAAAGACATTTTGCTTTAGAATGAGAGATTAAGACGGCAAAATAAACTAAAGGATAAAATTTAAACAGTTTCTTAATAATAAATCACTTTTTAATTTAAACAATAATAACATGAAAAATTATATAAAAAATATTGCTTTTTTAGTTTTATTTTTAATCACAAGTTTATCAAGAAGCCAAATACAGAAGCCTCAATATAACAATTTAGAACAGAGGACTGCTATTTTTACGGCCATGACTGAATATCTTCAACATATTGGAAATAATAGAATTACCGTTGCTGCTATGCAAGTTCCTAATACTAATGATTTTATAATAGCATCTAGTAGCAGCATTTCAGAAGTTTATCGAAACACTAACTACATAAAGAGTTTATTATATGATGTTGGTTTCGCAGACCCATGGTTATATAATGGAGCATATCACGATATGCGAATATATTTTGTTTCTGGTTCTACTGGAATAGGTATAGGATTTGTTGATTATGACGGTAATTATTTTATAAAACTACCCTCAAGAGAAGGCGCCTATGTTCATGCAGAAATGGCCATTTTAGCTGCTTTACAGCCGTATTATACCGATCAATCCAAAACTTATGCGACAGAAATCGCTAATTATAAAAATCACTATGTAATACAATCTCAAAGAGAGTTTTGTCCACGTTGTTACGGGTATTTAAATATCAACGGATTTCCTGTACCTACGCTTAATACCGTATGGGTACAAGGTGATAATTTTAGTTCAACAACTAGATGGTCTCCTCCTAATTTTAATGGTAATACATTAAGTTCTAAAAACATACAGGGTAATTGGGACGCAGTGATAAGAGGGTGGACTTTAAATTATGTAACTTCCTTTCCTACTGTTCAATCAGGTGATGGTAATTATATTCACACCATGGGACATGAACCATGTCCAGTAAACCATGGTACTGACCCCCTTTATTAATTAAAAAATGAGAGTTATTAAATAGCTATTAGCACTGTTATGAGTTTTATAACTAAATAAGTTTACTTAAAGATCTATAATAAACTGTTTAAGTTTTGTTTTTGGAATTAGTTTGTGTGTGGATTATGTTCTCAGTCAAGGTAAAATAAATGCGAATAGCATCGCTATTAAAAAATATTTTGCTTCAGAATGAGGACTTAAGACGACAAAATAAACTACAAGGATAAAATTTAAGCAGTTTCTCAGTTTGAGTCTTACTTCACCGACTCTGAATGCGTAACGTCTAGGGGCAAATTATAGATTTGGTCTAAATAGGATTTAAACGATAGATTAGTGGGGATATTCATTTTCTTTTTTAGCCTGCTTCTTGTTACTTTTACCGTATTCGGAGTTACATTGAGCATGGAAGCAGTTTCTTTAAGAGACAAATTCAATTTAGTAAGTAAACAGTATTTAATCTCTGTATCAGAAAGTTCTGGATGCTTAATTTTAAGTTCAATCGTTAGCGTTGGATATTGAGATTCAATTCTATCGGTCACCACAGATATATCTGATGAGGATGCGATAAGGTTTTTAACCGTCTTATTAACTCGAGTTAACTCAGGGTTATTATCTTTTACGGCTTCTAGCGTGGTCTTTATAGTATTTAGCAACTCTATTTTTTGAGAAATAGCCATAGCAGAAGCGTCTAATTCATTATCTCGTAATCGGATCTGCTCTTCCAATAATTTTTTTTCACTGGATTTCAATTCAGAAATGGTCTGTTTATTTTTCTTGTGTTTGTATAATAAATAGATGCATAATAAGCTTATTATTAAAATAATAAACAATCCAATAATCACTATTTTTTGTTTGGCATTCTTTTCTACAATCCATTTGTTTTCTGCAACCAATTCCTTGTTCTTATATTCCTGCTCTATTAATTCCCTTTGTTTGTCTACAGTCTGGATATAATACTTATCTTTTTCAAGTACAACACTATCTAATAATGACACATAAGCCTTATAACTATTAACTTCTTTTTTGATTTTATTTTGTTGATGATAGAGCGCTATAAAATTAGTATATATCTCTTTTAAAGATTCAAAATTGGAATTCCCGTTAATTCCTTTAGTTAGATATTCTTCAGCTTTTTCATAATTTTTCAAACCCAAATAGTAACTTCCTATATTCCCATATCTCAGATTTGTACGTCGGTAATTACCCATACTATCTGATAATTTTTTACCTTTAAAACCATATTTTAAGGCTTTTTTGTATTCCTTTCTTCCAGAATAATAAAGCCCCAAATTGGAGTATAATGTAGAAAGTACCGCAGGGTTATCCAATTCTTTACCAATAGCAATACCTTTATTAGCCCAACGTATAGCTTCATCATGGTTTTTCCTGGCATTATAGGATAATGATAATGCATTATAACTTCCAATCTTAATCATAGGATCTTTAGTAAAGGAATCGACCAAAACTTCCTTCATCAAAACTATGCTTTTATCAAAATCTTTGAGCTCCATATAGCAGGCTGCCAAATTCATTTTACAAGAAATAGCTTTTTTATAATTACCAGAAGTCAGAAATAATTCGTAGGCTTTATTAAAATATTTTATACCCATATTAATAAGCCCTAAATCCATTAATAGTATAGCTTTATCACGATATACATCTTCAATTATTTTATATTCTAGTCTATGTCTATTGGTCTTATATATATACTCTGCAGTATTAAAATAATATAGAGAGCTATCCTTTTTGGCCTTTATAAAATAGTATAACCCTAGTTTGTATGAAATATCGTATTGTGCCGAAAAACTCTTAAGTGTTTTAGAACGATTAAAAAGTTGTAATAATAATGTTGAACTTTTCCCTCTAAAACCTGTAGAATCTATAATACTGTTTAATTGTTCTTTATTAAGAGAGGAAATATGTAATTGTTGACTATACAATGTAAAATTATACAGTAAAATAATAACAACACTTAGTTGCATAACTAAACGTTTAGTAGCTATTAAAATCATGGTTGTATGGCGTTTTTTGATATGGAGTAGAAAAGGTGTGTTTTTATTAGAATATTCAAGGTAGATCTATTAAAAAGAGTTATCTGTATGAATTTTTAAACCTCGCTTGTGCACGTTAATTCCAATAAATAACTATAATTTGTTGTATCCTTTGTTTTCATAATAAATTAGTTTTGAATTGAAATAGTAACATATGATAAATTAATATTAGTTGGTGTTTCATTCAGTGCGTATGTTAATATGAAAACATTGTTATAATTTAATTATAAGTATATAACCTAAACCTAATAATTCATGAATATTACTAGCTGCTTTTAGTATTGAAAAATCTTTATTTAATTTTTTTTTTAAATTTTTCTATAGTTTTATTTACGCAAAAAATGGAATTAAGGTTTATATTTATTGAGTTATTTTTTTCTAACACTATTGAAACAAAGGGAATAGAAAATAAACTAAAGGATAAAATTTAAGCAGTTTTTCAATAAAGCAATAGAGAATAAATGTTTATTTTTAAATAAAGATTCCGAAAACGACTCAGGAAAAATTCAAAGTATTTTAAGAGAATAAATATTAAATAGTTATTATTTATTCAACTCCTCAAGCAACTCATCATAAGTTATAGGATTAGTAAATAATTTACCTCCTAAATTGATAATGGGTGTTTTGATAGAATCTATTTCGAACAAGTAGTTTTTTAATTGATTTTTAATTTTAGGTTTTTCACTAAGTATATAAACAGTATACTTGTAATTACTTTTTTCTAAAGCTTGTATAATACTATCATAGTTAATACATTTCTCAGTGATATATACAGTAATTGATTTTTTAGGTTTGATTTTAATGCGTTCAAACTCTTTTTTTAAGGCTCGTTTTGAAAGACTATCATTTACTTTTAAATCATAAGTATAATTAGGTTTTTTCCCTCGTATTAAAAAAATGGATTTCAAATGTACTTTTGAGGCTCCTGGTATGCGAATCCACCGTGGTCGGCTTTGACTTTGTCTAAAGTTTGTACCTGAAATAGTAATTTGTACATCAAAATCTTGTTTATTTTCATTTATGACATAAAAGGCTAACCTATTCGGAATATCTTTGGTTACCACACGAAGAGGTGTTTCTTGTGCATTAATTTGAAATGTAATACATAAAAGTATAATTAGTATTTTAATTTTAGGCATAAGGTAATCTGTTTTGTTTTTACAATAAAGGTGAATTCTTTACACAAATTATCCTATAAAAAGTGCTAGAATCAATTAAAAAAGGGATTTAAAAAGGAATTGTTGGGATATGGTAAATGGTTAATTACTTTTCATTCTACCACTCTCAGACGCTCTATAGCAGGAGGATTATAAATCTGTGCTATCGGGTTGCAGATCAGCCCAATATTTTTATCTTTTGTTAATGATTTTTATTCATCGAAATATTCAATTCCATTTTCGATATCAATACTCCTTAACTTAAAGATATTGAGCCCGACCCGAGGATCTGAGAGTTTTTAGATTAAATAATTATTTTATTGAATAGTATCATCTTGATTTTTGTAAAAAGATTTAAGATAATTGCGATGCACGTCTAAATCATATAAATCAAAACGAAGTAATCGTCGCTCTATTTTCTTTTTAGCAAAATAACTAAACCAGTTTACTAATGGTATAAAATCTCTATGACCAAGTCCATCAATATGTATGAGTTCAATGGTCTTGTTTTTTAAAATTTTACAGCAGATGTTTTTTGCCCTGATATCGTTGGCAATGATTTTGTATTTTGCCATTAGTTGAATTAGTCTTTCAAACGCGATCTTTAATGTTTGGTCGCTAATTGCAGGATTTGGATTTAATAAATAATATTCTAAAGTTTTAGAAATTTCTTGGTTTGTTTCATCTTTTATTAAATCAAAAACATAGCCTTTACCTAAGTTTGTTTCCACAGTGCCATGAAAAATTGAAAAAAATTGATAATCCTTTTTCTTTATTTTTTTTTTACTAATCTTTTCACAATATTTAATCTCATAAGCTAGACGTGAGATTTCAATATTTTGTTTACTAATTTTTATACACAAATTTTGATTGGATGGATGTCTGTAACATTTTTGATATGTGCCTTCTGCAATAAAGTGTTCATCTAGTATTTTAATCATCAAATTAAGAGTTATTTTTAATAGTGTATTGTTTTTAATCTGGTAACGTTTATGTATGGGGTTTGTTGCGTAGTTTAAGTAACAAATTTAGCAAGTAAAAACCGAATAGAAAACGAACAGCTCCCAAAAAATTAACTAGCAATAAATTATATACGATGTGGCTGTTGTACAAGTCAAAAAATATTTAAAAAAAACAAGTTTTTTTTACGTTTAATTACTATAAAAAACTGTTTGTTATATACTTTTCTATGTAAATTAGCAATATGTAAATAATGTACATTTATGGAGGTTTTAGGAATTACAGAACTTATAAAAAATATTAAATTTACTTTAGATAAAATGGTTTATAATACTTCAGGAATTATTGCACATCTATCTAAGCAAGAAAACGTTTTTATGGTTTCATCGAATGATTATAATTCATTAACAGACACTTCTCTTTAAAAAAGTTTAGTTTAATCCAAAATGAGCCACCCAAAATATTTATTATACTTTTTCGTTAGTTTTATTTCTTTTGCAAAAATTTCAGCTCAGAATTCAATAGCTTCGAAAATATTTGATTTTAACTCAAACATACCTGTTCAAGACGTTTCTGTATTAGTTAAAGGCACCCAAAAAGGAACTTATACAGACAAAAATGGGGTCTTTCACTTAGATAATATTGATAATAACGCTATAATAATTTTATCTAAAATAGGTTATAATTCTTTAAGCATAGCTATTAAAGATGTAGACGATATTATTTATCTAGAGCCCGAAATTAGTTTGCTAAAAGAAGTAACGATAAGAACGTTTTCTAGTAGTCAATTAAAAAAGGTGGTTCCAGGCCAAATTCATTTTTCTCAAAAAGATATAGAACGCCTTCCTTTTATTTTGGGAGAAAAGGACGTAATTAAATTAATTCAATATACACCAGGTGTTCAACAAGCAACCGAAGGTCAATCGGGGCTATTGGTAAGAGGGGGGAACGGAAGCATGAATTTAACGCTTTTGGATGATATGTATTTGCATAATACATCACACTTAGGCGGTTTGTTTTCTGCTATAAATTCTGATTTTGTCCATTCTTTAGAATTCTCAAAAGCTGGTTTCGATGCTAGTTTTGGAGGCCGATTATCTTCTGTTACAGATATAAAAACCTTAAAAGCTGCCGATAGCACCTATTTTAATGGAAGTTTAGGCCTATTATCAACAAAATTAACTGGTAATATAAAAATTAACGAGAAACATAGTTTATTAATATCAGGCAGGAGAACATACTTAGAAGTTTTTAAACCTTTTATTAAAGATGAGAATTCTGTACTGGGTAAAAATAACAACTATTATTTATACGATTTTTATGCTAAGCACAGTTTTCTAGTATCAAAAAAAGGTAAAATTGAGACTAAAGTTTATTTAACAAGAGATGATTTTATAGATAAAACGAATGGAAGGAATAGAAAATTAAATTGGGGTAATTTTTTATTAGGGACAACTTATAGCCATCAATTCTCTAAAAGTTTCAGTTCTAAAACAACCATTAGTAACAGTTTCTACGAGTTTTCTTTGAGTAGCGATGATTTTATTTATGATTATTATGCGAATAGTACGTTTAATGTTTTTAGTTTAAATCACCAATTTCTATGGGATAAACCTAACTATCTATTTAAAGTGGGAGCTAGTTATAATAAAAACAAAATACTTCCTAAAGATGTTCAAGCAAGTATTGATGAATCGCCCATTGAAATTTTAAATCAAGAAACTTTTAAATATGACGATATTAATATATTTGGAGATTTAGAATTTTCAATTTCTGAAAAACTAAAGGTTAAATCTGGATTAAGGCTCTCAGCCTATTTAACGGAGTCTAACGGATTGGTTGATCGTGATAAAAGATACAATTTAGAACCTAGATTAAGTATTCGGTATAAATCTTCAGATAATCAAGCGTATAAATTTAGCTACCAAAGACTGAATCAGTTTATACACCAAGCCTCTATTAGCTCATTTAGTTTGCCTGCAGATTTCTTTTTAATAAGTACTAAAAATATAAAACCTCAAGTAGTAAATCAAGTAAGTTTAGGGTATATTTATGAAGAAAACGGGTTGCAATTTAATAGTGCATTATTTTTTAAAAATGTTTCTAATTATACTGAATTTACCAACGGATCTATTAATAATTTATTTTCGAACAATATTTATGAAGATATAGTTGTAGGTCAGTTTAATGCTTATGGGCTAGAATTAAGTGTTAATAGAAAAATAAATAAACTTACCATGCAAGGTGCGCTCACACTATCCAAAACTATCGCCAAATTTGACGATATAAATCAAGGGAATTACTTTGCAACTAGTTTCGACAGACCCATAAACGTTAACACTATAGTAAACTACAAATTAAATAATAGAATAGAACTAGGAGCCATATTTTTGTTTACTAGTGGTCAAAATTATACGAAACCTCAAGATATAAGAATTATAAACGAACGCCCCATAATTAATTTTGAAGCTAAAAACGCGTCTCGTTTCCCTAATTATCACCGTTTAGATTTATCTTGCACTTACTCTTTTAAAAAGAAAGGAAACTGGAGTTCAAAATTAAATTTAACGCTATACAATGCTTACAATAATAAAAACCCGTTTCAGATCTATTACTCAACAGCTGGAGATACAGATGATTCCTTTGTAGAGATTATTGAAAACAGAGATGACCTCTTTCCTTTTTTACCGACATTAAATTGGTTATTTTCTTTTTAAATTAAATTTATTATGAATAAAATCCTTTTTTCATTAGTAGTATTGGTTACGTATAGTTGTGTAGATACAGATGCAGATATTTTATCATCCGATCCACTTACTGTTGAGGGAGAGATTAAAGAAAATGCATTTGCTGAAATACGTTTAACCAATAGCTTATTTTTTGAAGGCATTATTGATTCCTTAGAGATTGCTAAATCAATTGAAACGAAGGCTCTTGTTGAAATTTCTAATGGAGAAACATCAGAAATATTAACTTTAAAAAGAGAAGATTCTAAATTCCCCTTTCTATATTATAGAAGCAATATTATAAAAGGTGAATTAGGGAAAAATTATGATTTATCAATTACCATTAGGGGGAAAACCTTTATTTCAAGTACAGAACTTCCTGAAAAGTCTGAAATATTAGATATTAATTTTTTAGAGTATATTGAAGATGGTGTATCTGATCCAGATTATAGAGATGTTAAATTAACTGTTAGTAACGATGTTTCGTCAACTAAATACTTTAAAGTGCTAATTAGAAATGAAAATGAAGATAAGTTTGGTTTAGGCAGTCCCTTTATTTTTAATACAGAAAATATTTCTACCGATAGCTTTCCTCTTGTAGTTAGATATCTAAAATTTGACGATGGACATAAAGAGAATCAATTTAAAGTTAATCAGGCTATGGTGTTGCAGCTTGTAGCTATAACAAAAGAGCAATTTGACTTTTGGAAATCGGTTAAGGGAGACGAGTCTACTTTTGTGGAAAACTCCTCGTTTACTAACGAGGTTGTTACTAATATTAGCAATGGAGCTTTTGGGTATTGGTCTGGAGAAAATGTTGAATCTATCAGGTTTAAGATTCTTGAAGAATAAAGAGGTTGTCTAAAAGTGACATTTTGAATGCAATGAAGCATCTTTGAAAGCTTTAATGTTTTTATTTTTTAGACAAATAAGATGCTTCGATTTGCTACCATTGACGTGTTTTTATAAATACTTAATTTATAATTGTTTGTTCATTCTGAGCAAAGCGAAGAATCTTTATAATTAATCTCTAAGATTCTTCAGTCGTAAGCTTCGCTTATATCTTCAAACAAAATATATTTTGTTTTCGATAGCCTTCTGAATGACACTAACTTTTTTGCAAACATAGGATGACAAGCACTTTGTTTTGCTAAGAATAACAAAGTTTATCAAATTTAAGATTCTTAAAAAATAAAGGCTACCTTTTTTAGGTAGCCTTTATTCGATAATTGTATTTTTTTGTGTCTTTTAAACTTACAATTCTATACCTTCAAAAAGATCTTCGTAAGCTTCAAAAACAGCATCAAACTTGTCTTCTAGTTCTGTAAATGAACCTTCAATATAGGTGTCAAAATCGTTAGACGTACCATCTTCAAATAAGAATCTTATATTAATGATGTCTTCAGTGATTTCTACATATTCACCTGACTGAGTATCTGGGTTATATACATAACTCGTTTGAGTTTCCTCATCTTTATAAAATTCTGTTTTAGCAATAGATTTAGTATCGATACTCAACTCTCCAATAATATTACTATTTAATAAAGCAATTTGTTCGTCTATAGAAAGTTCGCTGTCAGTATTAAAGTTATCATCTGTAGCTGTTATAGTTAACTTGGCATCTAAAAATTGAAATGATATAGCTACATTATCAATGATATCATCAATGTTAGCATTTTCATTGTTGAAATCTCCATTTGTAGTAAAGTTATAGCTAGTAATAACAGTGTCGCCAATTTTAAATTCAAAAGATTGCGTAATTGATGTGTTATTATTATTAGAATAAGATGTAGTAAATACAAACCCACCAATAGTAGTGATGTTGTTAATACTCAATGGAATTAATTGATCATCTTGAAAAGATGCCGTAAAATCTTGAGAAAATACTGTGGTCGTATTGATTTTTAGATTTGCTTTAATCAAAGTAGGTAATTCTTCAGTGTCATCGCCACCAGCAATTGTCGTGTTGAAGTCTGTAAAGCTAAATACAGCCACTTTATCATTGTAGCTTATATTATAAATAATATCGTCGCTCTCACCTGTTTTGTCAAACTCTTCAGTGGTTGCATTCCATTCATATACTCCTGTTTCTTCATTAAAATCATCAACAAGAGAATTTTCTGCTATAATGGCTGTTGATTGTTTTGCATTAAATAAAACAATATCAGTATTTTCAGTTTTCATTGAAGATACATTATTTATTGTATTGAATGCTATTTCTTTAAATCCAGAAGACTTAGTCGTTGTAGAACCATTTATGTACTCTGCCAATTCAATGATTTCGTTTAATGCGTCATCATTTTTAAAGTCTTCTATTTTATTTAGTAATTCAATACTATTATTTTCTAATTGTTCTTTACCTTCTTCTACAGTTAAAGAACCTGTTATTCCAGAAGATACATCATCATCACTTTTACATGAGATATTAGAAGCTAATATTAAACTTAAAAGGGCGAAGCTAATTTTTTTTTTCATTGTTAACGTTTTTTAGATTGTAGGCGCAAATATACATTTTACCTTATAAATGGGTTGTTTTTTTTTTTAATAAAAAATATATCTTGACTAATGTCGATATTTATGTGCTATATGTCGGAATATTTATTTATTGTGTTAATATTTTAAATTGTTACTATATAATTGGTATGTTTAAATCGATGAAAAGCAATTAAAAATTGATTTATAAATAGCTCTTTTTCAACTATGAAACATAATTAGGTTAATATGTTGAAAATAAAATAAATAACTGCGTTTTAAATATGTAAAGTATTGATTTTTAATATTTTATTTAGACTGATTAAAAATAATATTATTTTTTATTTGTATTTAGTCTAAATAAACATAATTTTGCGTTTTAATAAAACTTAAAATGCGATTAGTTATATTATTTTTTATGCTTACAACAAGCATATTTTATTCTCAAACAACTATAGATTCAATAACAGTTAACGCTATTAAAGAAGCCTTAAAAGAAGAGATTAAGGAAGAGCTGAAAGCAGCATTAAATTCAAAAGCAACTTCAAAAAACAGATGGGACAAGCTTAGCTTAAGAGGTTACGGCGTAATAAATTATTATAGTAATAATTACGATACCGATCCTACATTAACAGATAAATTTGATGCTGAGCGCTTAAATTTATATCTAGAATACCAATTTTCGGATAGAATAAGTTTAAAAACTGAAATTGAATACGAACATGGAGGTACAGCATCTTCCGTAGATTTAGATACTCAAGAAGAATTTGGCGAGTTTGAACAAGAAATAGAAACTGGTGGAGGTGTTAAGTTGGAACAGGTTCATATTAATTTTAAGATAAAACCATACTTTAATATTCGGGCTGGAAAAATAAAAATGTATTTTGGGTTACATCAAAATCTAGATACACCATTACAATATTTTACAACCACTCGCCAAGAAATGGAGAATGCTATATTGCCTCTTGGGTGGTATGAAACTGGGGTAGAATTTTACGGAACCTTCGCTAAAAGATTTAATTATAGAGCATATGTTGTTAGCGGTTTAGATGCCTCTGGGTTTTCTTCTAGAGGTTGGATAAAAGAAGGGTATCAACAACGTTTTGAAATGGTAAATGCAGAGTCGTTTGCATTTGCAGCTCGATTAGATTATAAGTTCGGAACACATAAAGATACATACCTGGGTATTGGGGGGTACATAAACGATTCTGCAGCCAACAGACCTAAAGATGATATGAGTGAAAGTGCTTATGTTACCTTAGTTGAAGGACATATTACCTACAATGAAAATAACCTTCGTTTTAATGTAATTGGACTTTACGGAAATTTAGAAAACTCAAATATTGTATCGTTACGTAATGCTAATTTATCTAACAATTTAGGTGTAAAAAGAACCCCAGTTGGTAAAAATGCTTTAGGATTTTCAGCAGAACTAGGATATAACATTTTGCCATTAATAAAAACAGATAGCAAACAAATGCTTTATCCGTTTATGCGTTACGATTATTATGATACCATGCAAGATGTAGAGGGGAGTATTATAGATAATCCACGTTGGGAACGTAACACCATTACTGGGGGGCTTAATTGGTTTGTGCATCCACAAATTGTTGTAAAAATGCAATATTCAGACCGCCGTTTAGGATCTGAAAACTATGACTTTTCAACATTAGAATTAACAGGAAAAAAACAACACGATAGAACCTTTTCAACAGGGGTAGGATTCAAATTTTAATAATAAATAAATACAAAAAACATGAAGAACATATTTTTATTAGGCTTAATTACTTTAATATCACTAACGAGTTGTAGTGATAATGATGATAATACAGAAATGGTTGACCCAAACGCAACACTTTACACTGAGGTTTTAACCAATCTATCTTTAAGTGTTATAACAGAAACGTATAACACCTTATATACTAATGCCAATGCATTAAATAACACAGTAGCAACCTTAACAATTGGAGACGATACAGCATTACAAGCCGTAAAAGATGCTTGGGTCGCTACACGTACGCCATGGGAAAAATCAGAAGGTTTTTTATATGGACCAGTAGATACTGAGGGGATAGACCCAGCTATTGATTCTTGGCCAGTAGATGTTACCGCTATTAATAACATTCTTGCTAGTAGCAACACCATTACTTCAACGTTATTGGAAAGTAATAATGAAGCCAGAGGGTTTCATACCATCGAATATTTTATTTGGGGATTAGATGGCGATAAATTAGCTTCAGAATTAACAGATCGGGAAATAGAATATTTAATAGCAGCTACAGAAAATTTAGAAGCGCAAACTCAAGAATTATATTTTGGGTGGTTAGCATCTCAAGGTAATTTTGTTGCAAATTTTTTAACAGCAGGAACTTCTGGGTCAATATACACATCTCAAAAAGGTGCCTTACAAGAAATAGTTGAAGGCTTGGTTATTATTGCAGATGAAGTTGCTAATGGTAAAATAGAAGAGCCACTTAATGGGAACAATGGCGATGCCAAACCAGAAGCTGAAGAATCTCGTTTTAGTAACAACTCTAAATTAGATTTTGCAGATAATATGAGAAGTATCCAAAATATTTATTTAGGAGACTATAACGGAACAAGTAATAAAGGTGTTACAGATGTTGTTATGACAGTAGATGAAACTCTTGATACCACTATTAAAACGGCTATTTCTGATGCTATTTCTGCTATTGAGTCTATTCCAGGAACATTTACAGATGCCATAGTAAATAACAGAACAGCGGTAGAAAATGCGCAAACTAAAGTAGCCGATTTGTTAACTATTTTGGAAACAGATTTAGAGCCGCTTATTTCAAACTTATAGTCATTAAAACTCTTTTGTAAAATGAAAGTGGCTGTTTAAAAAGTTTTTATTTTTGTCAAGTTTTATACAACACAGAACAATATTTTTCAGACAGCTTCTTTCTAGTTTTAATCTCTTACCTTATGAAAATTAAAATAATAAAATACAGTATCTCCTTTATTATTATTATTCTATTCTCTTGTGCATCAGATAATGGTGATAGCTATATAGAACTTCCCAATCTTGAAGATCGGTTATATGCAGGTGGAGAAACGACTATTTTTTTAACATCCAGTAATTCGTTTAGCACTCCAGCGCCTAATTTATCTTCTAACAATTTAGATATGCATCTTGATGGAGATTTTCAATTTGAAGCAGCCTTTGTTACTGCTCCTGCAACCGTAAATTCAGGAATTGGTCCTATTTTTAATAATACATCTTGTGTGTCTTGTCACCCTAAAGATGGAAGAGCCCCTTTTCCTAGTGATGTTAATAGTTTAAGTGGATTTTTTTTAAGAACAAGTGCTTCAGGACAAGCTGCAAATGGCGGTCCAATGCCATTACCAAATTACGGACTTCAAATACAAAACCAAGCTATTTTTGGATATGAAGCCGAAGCAAAATTTCAAGTGGATTATACTCAAATTGTTGAAACATTAGCAGATGGAACCGAAGTAACACTCCAAAAACCAAATTACTCTGTTGTTGATGCATATACTGTGTTTCCAGCAGATGCTTTGTTATCCCCTAGATTAGCGCCACCAGTTTTTGGTCTAGGTTTATTGGAAGCAATATCAGAAACCGATATTTTATCGAATGAAGATATTAATGATTCTAATGGTGACGGCATTTCTGGTAAGGCAAACTATGTCTATGATTTAATTTCTGGTGAAATGAAAATAGGCCGCTTTGGTTGGAAAGCAAATACAGCTACAATTTTAGAGCAATGTGCAGGGGCGTATAGTGGAGATATGGGTATAACAACCTATTTAATTCCAACTGAGACAGGCGATGGACAAACTAATGGAAATGATGGTTTAGGAGACGATCCAGAAATTACCGAAGATATTTTAGACGAAGTGGCGTTTTATTGTAAAACCCTTGCTGTTCCTGGACCAAGAGATTTAGATGATGATTCTGTACGAAAAGGGGCTAGTCTTTTTGAGCAAATAGAATGTGCTAAGTGTCATATTCCAAGTATGGAAACTGGATCAAGCGATATAGCAGCCATAAGTAACCAAACGATTTATGCGTATACCGATATGTTGTTGCATGATATGGGAGATGAATTGAGCGATAATAGACCAGATTTTTTAGCTGATGGAAATGAATGGAAAACAAGACCACTTTGGGGTATTGGATTAACGGAAGTGGTAAACGGACATACCGATTTTTTACATGATGGAAGAGCCAAAAGTATTACTGAAGCTATTTTATGGCATGGAGGAGAGGCAACAGTAGCTAAAGAGAACTTCAAGGCTCTTAATACACAAGATAGAGAAGATGTTTTAAGATTCATTAATTCATTATAATATTATCTGTTTTGTATTTTAGGTTTTAAAAAATAAAGATTTAGGTAGTTATCCTACTATTTTATTATTACTAGTGATAATTGGTATTCTCCACGGGTAGATATTGAGACAAAATCTATTTTAAAACAAGCCATTACAACAATAGGTTAAATCTTCTTGAGGGGCTAAAAAATGTCATTCTGAATGTAATGGAGTTTTTATGTCATCATAGGCTATCGAAAACAAAATACATTTTGTTTGAAGATATAAGCGAAGCTTACGACTGAAGAATCTCTTATGGTTTTTAATATTTTGATTTTTAAGTTGATAAGATTCTTCGCTGTGCTACCATTGACGTCTGTTTCAAGTATTTGATTTTTAGAGTTTTAAAAATCACACTTGAACAACCTTTAAACCTAGTTCTTTAGCCATTCTTGTAACAGAGCGTTGCTTGTTGACTAACATTAT
>NZ_JAUOEL010000011.1 GCF_030540765.1 Flavivirga jejuensis
AAAGGGTCGTGGAAGATTACCACGTTGATAGGCTATAGGTGTAAAGGCAGTAATGTCATAGCCGAGTAGTACTAATAACCCATAGGCTTATTGTATAATCCCCCTCTAACTCTCTGTCAAAAGGGAGGACAGTTACTCTTTAAGAGTAATGAGGGGAGCACGCTTTTTTATAAAGTTCAATAGATAATATATTACAATACTTTTTTTATGTAGCTCACCTATATGGTGTTTTTTCAATATGTTAAGATATTTGTTCATCAAAGGATGAACGCTGTATGCTAGAGATATAAAAATCGATAGCGAACAGCTATAACTTAAGGTGGTTATAGCGATGGGGCTCACCTCTTACCATTCCGAACAGAGAAGTTAAGCCCATTAGCGCCGATGGTACTACATTTGTGGGAGAGTAGGTCGTTGCCTTTTTTGAAGAGTCTAATTACATGATGTAGTTAGACTCTTTTTTTGTTTTATCATTCCTGAAAAAGTAGGAATCTACATTTTATGCTAAGATTATCTTTATTACGAAAGAACTACATTAACATACACAATCGAAGTGAAATCATGTTTTTTAGAAATGTTTTTTTAAAGATTGAAATTCGGCAAGATTTATGTAGTTGAAACATTATTATGAAACATATAATAATACTTTTATTTTTTGTTTTAACTCATAGCTCAACATTTTCTCAAAGTAAGGACTCATTGCATCTTCTAATCCATAATAAATGGACTCCTTATTTGCAACAAAGATGGCTTGATAAAGATACGTTTTACCTTAAATCAATGCTAAGTATAAAATCTGATTTTGTAAAGTCTTTAAAAGAATATGACATTGTGCTACCTAATGAAGATGTTGATATTTTGTTAGATGATGAAAAATATAGAAACCTTATAAGTTTTGATTCTAATTTTAATGTTAGACATGATATATATTCACGTTGTCTTGTAGGCGAAACCATTTATCATATATTTAATTTTAACTATTACAAAGGGAAAATTCTAATATGCTATAGCAAGGCACCTTGGAAAGAAGAAAAGAAGAATTTTACTAAATATTATTCCATTTTACGTTGGGATAATGATTACCTGATGTTTAAGAAAGAATAATAATTATGACTAATTCTTGATTTTGGTAATATAAGACAGGTTACTATGCTTTGATAGTATAAGCTAACTTGTTCTTTTTTATAATATTTAAAAAATATAGTGAATAACATATTTTTACCTTTTTTAAAACCTACTCAAATATTTAAATATTTTAACGTGAAACCCGTAGTTGGTTTCTTATCTTTAGATCGTTTTTATAATAAGCACAATGATAGATAATAAAGAGCTGAATTTAGCTTGGGATTTTGTTAATAATACAGATAGAAATATCTTTTTAACAGGTAAAGCAGGTACAGGTAAGACTACTTTTTTACATAAACTAAAGATGAAATCTTTAAAACGTATGGTCGTGGTGGCTCCTACTGGCGTAGCAGCTATTAATGCGAAAGGCATGACGATACATTCGTTTTTTCAGATGCCTTTTGGTCCGCTTTTACCAGATACAGACTCGAATAATGCTGCTGGTTTTAACCGTAAATTTAGTAAGACCAAAATAAACATTATTAAGTCTCTGGATTTATTAGTGATTGATGAAATAAGTATGGTTCGTGCCGATTTATTGGATGGTATTGATAGAGTTTTAAGACGCTTCAAAAATAGAAATAAAGTATTTGGAGGCGTTCAATTATTAATGATAGGAGATTTACAACAATTATCCCCAATTATAAAAGAAGATGAATGGGAATTACTCAAACCTTTTTATAAAAACGGGTTCTTTTTTAGTAGTCGTGCGTATATGGAATCTGAGGCGATTACGATTGAATTGAGCCATATTTACAGGCAAGATAATCCGAAGTTTATTGAAATTCTGAATGAAATACGAACAGATACATTAACTCAGGCTTCGGCAGACGAATTAAACAAACGTTACCAACCCAATTTTGTGCCAGATGAAAAAGAAGGTTATATTTCCTTAACAACACATAATAATAAGGCAGAACAGACTAATAATAGAGAACTAGATAAGCTAAAGACCAAAACTCATACTTATAGAGCTAGTGTTGAAGGTAAGTTCCCAGAATATGCTTATCCTAATAAAGAGTCTTTAATTTTAAAAGTTGGGGCGCAGGTCATGTTTATTAAAAATGATAGTTCTGCCGAAAAACGTTATTTTAATGGTAAAATTGGTAAGGTGATATTATTATCTAAGGACGAAGTGATCGTGCATTGTCCAGAAGATGATTTTAATATTGTAACTACACCAGAAATTTGGGAGAACATTAATTATAGTGTAGACGCAGAAACTAAAGCTATTACCGAAAATAAAATTGGATCCTATACACAAATGCCTTTGCGATTAGCATGGTCTATAACCATACATAAAAGTCAGGGTTTAACTTTTGAAAAAGCGATTATTGATGCTCAAGGTGCTTTTGCTCACGGACAAACCTATGTGGCGTTAAGCAGATGTAAATCTTTAGAAGGTTTGGTGCTAAATAGTAAAATAAATTCTAGCCATATTATTAGTGACAGTAATGTGCGGTCTTTTAATAAAAAGGCAGAAGAAAATCAACCAGATGAATATATTTTAAAAGCATCAAAGACGGAATTTCAGTTAAATTTAATAACGGAGTTATTCGATTTTTACAAATTTTTATATCCTATAGGACGTGTACTTGACATTTACTATAAGAATAAAACCAGTATAGAAGGACAGGTTGAAACGCCTTTAAATACTATGAAAAATGGTGTTACAGAGTTACTAAAAGTGGCAAATGCATTTAAAGCGCAGCTTACAACTTTATCTGAAGAAGCAGAATCACCCGAATCTAGTGAAGCGCTTCAGGAACGCTTTACGAAAGCGATTAGTTATTTTGACGCCCAGACAAAATTAAATATAAGCACACCTTTTAAATCTTTTGGTTTTACTACAGATAACAAGACGATTGAAAAGGATCTTCTTAAACAGTTTGACACTTTAGAAGAATTGTTAACAGCTAAACTATTGTGTTTTGAGGGGTTGGTAACAGGTTTTAATGTGAATACTTTTTTAGAATTACGTGCTAAATCTGTTTTTCTAGCTAAAGAAAAGCCTAAAAAACCTAGAAAAACGGTTGTTGATGGAACAACAAATCTTGAGTTATTTGAATTGTTACGTGAATTACGAAATAGTATAGCCAATCGAGAAGATTTAGTGCATTTTCAAGTATTTACACAAAAAGCTTTGTATGACATGTGTGAAACTTTGCCAACTAATAAACGAGAACTGAAAGAAGTAAATGGTATGGGTAAAGTACGTGTTGAGAAGTATGGAACTGCTATTTTAGAAGTGATTAGAGGGTATTGTGAAGCGCACGATATCAAAATGTCTGATGCTAAGGAGATAGAACTTTTTGAGGCTCCTAAACCAAAGAGAAAGAAAGGAGATACCAAAAAAATATCTTTAGACTTATTTAAAGCAGGAAAATCTGTAGATGTAATCGCTTTAGAGCGAGATTTGAATGTGAATACCATTATAGGACATTTGGCAGACTTTATACCTTCAGGAGATGTGAAAATCACAGATTTAATCTCAGAAACTCACTATGAGGAGCTAAAAGTCATTATTCCCAAAAGAAAATTTGAAAATCTTTCAGATCTAAAGCATCAAGTAGATGCTAAATATACTTATGGAGAATTGCGTTTGGTACTTGATGATTTGTCTAAGTAAAAAGAAATTTAGGAAGTCAAATATTAAAATAAATCTTTTTTTACAACTTCAAAATAACTATCACTTACTGGAATTTTTATATCTGTAATCAATAAATTCCTTCCTTTCAAGGCAGAAACCTTTTTCTTGTTTACAATAAAGGAACGATGCACTTTCATGAAAATTGAAGATGGCAATTTTTGTACAAGTGACTTCAGTGTTTGGTGGCTCATTATTTTTCTATCAGAAGTGTGAAAAATCACGTATTCACTATCACTTTCAATATAAAGAATTTGATCATATTTAAGTTTGTGTAAATCATACCCAGACCTAACTGTTATATTATCATTAAATTCAACCTCTTCTTTTTTAAACTTGTTGACAGCCTTTAGAAACCGTTCAAAAGTAATAGGTTTTAATAAATAATCAAGAGCATTCAGTTCAAAACCTTCTAAAGCATATTCAGAATAGGCAGTTGTAAAGACTACTTTTGTAGAAGAATCAACCATTTTCGCAAAATCAATACCTCTTAATTCAGGCATTTGAATGTCCAGAAAGACGATGTCAATATCAGCATTTTTTGTAATTAGCATGGCATCAATAGGATTTTCAAAGGAATCGACTAACTCCAAAAAATCAACTTTATCAATGTAAGATTTTAGCAAAGCTCTTGCCAATTCTTCATCATCGACTACTATACATTTAATCTTATTCATGTTAATTTTAAATGGAGTTTAACTATAAAAATTTTGTTGCTTTCGCTTATTTCTAACATATGTTTTTCTGGATATATGATAGCCAATCTTTTCTTTACATTTTCTAATCCTATACCTCCAACGTCATCCTTAATAAAAGATTTTTGAGGGATGCTGTTTTCAACTTTAAAATCGATGTTTTTGTCGTCCGCATTTATTTCAATATTAATGAATGAATTCTTTTTATCATCAATATTACTGTGCTTTAAGGCATTTTCAATAAAAGGGATTAGTAACATTGGTGCGATAGGAATTGAGTTATTTGATATTTTTAACTCGATAGAAATAGGGTAGTCCTTACTACTTTTTAAAGCGAATAGTTTTAGATAATTCTCAATGTATTTAACCTCTTTTTTTATTGGAACAGTTTCCTGCTCGCACTCATATAGCACATAACGAAGCATATCAGATAAATGGATGATGCTTTTTTGTGTTTTATTGGAATCCATCCCAGCCAACGTATAGATATTGTTTAGTGAATTAAATAGAAAGTGAGGACTTATCTGTGACTTAAGCAACTTAAGTTCATTTAATAGATTAACATTTTTAGCTTTTATAGTTTCTTCCTCTTTTTTCCTTAAATGAATAAATACTTCAATACTTAAAGCTAAAATATAAGTAATGGTTAAAATTAATAAATAAAATAAAAAATGAGATGGTGGCCTTCTTGATTCTGGAGGAAGAGAACTAAAATCATTAATGGGCTGATGTGGCTCTATTGGCATTGCAAAAAGCTCTGTAAGGATATATGTTGTTACAATAATTGCAATAACAGAAACAACAGTAAAAAGAACATATTTCTTTTTAAAAAACAGCTTTGAAGCCATAAAAAAAATAAGTCCACTAATAAGACATAATTGAGAAACAAAAACTACTAAATTTTCCTTAAGTATATCTGAATTTGCACCTTGGTTTAGCCAGATAATAAGACCAAAGGCTAACCATAAAATAACCTGAATAATAAGTCTAATAAATTTATTCATGATACAAAGAAACGGAAAAATAAATCTATCCGTTTTAAAAAAACACCTCAAATAGTACCCAGAATTATCTGTTTACAGAATCAAAACAACCATTAGCAGAAAAGTTATTGACATTGGCTGAATACTCCTTTTTTGAATTTTACTTCTTCAGAAATTTGTAGTCAAAGAAATAAGAAAACCATAGAAAATGCAATAAAAAATATAAACGGTTGTATAGGCTGTGAAGAATGTATTAAGAGCTGCCCAACAGATGTTATCAGGTTAAACCCAGATTCCAAATTTCATTATTTATATCAAAAAAGAAAACTTAATGAAAGCAGCTTTGGCTTGTGTAGAAGAATTAAGAGAACATCATGTGCCTATGTTAAGAGCAGCTAATCTGCATGAACTTCGTTTAGTTCATGAAACTAATAATATGGTTATTACTGCCGAAATGAAATTAAGAGCATCATTAATGCGAAAAGAAAGTAGATGCAGTCATTACAGATTGGATTATCCTGAGATGGATAATAAAAACTGGCAGGTTTGGATTAATATTTTTAAAGGAGAAAATGGGGAGACGCAGCTCGAAAAACAAGCATTTAACACCTGGGTAACAGCTCAAACAAAAAACGAAATAGAATATAACAATAAGTTTACAGAAAACTAAGCGTCATTCATAGAAAGCAGCATTTTGCTATTGAATTTTTATTGACATTTGAAGTACCCATAACAAAAAAAAATAGAATTATGAAACAAAACACATTAAAATAGTAAATAAACACAAAGAAGTATAGGTGGCAACCAAGTGTAAAAAACTATTGACTGATATGGCTGCTACATTACTGAAAGAGAATTGGAAAAACATCAAAATAAGAAAGATAAGTAGGGGTAAGATCAAGATGCTTCCAATAAGAAATTAACATATAAAAAAATACAAATGACACAAATAATCAAATTTAAAAAATTTACGACAATTCTTTTTGCATCATTTTTCATACTAGTAACTTTTACGGCATGTAGTGATGATGACACAGGTATCACTGAAAATGATGATACAGAGGAGAATTTACCTGATATTTCTGGGTTTCCTATTGTTGGAACTAACCAAACAAAATTCTTTAATAATACCACAGAAACGACAACTCAATCTGTAGGTGATGACTTTTATGGTCAGAATGCAAATTATCCTGGTACAACGCCAAGTTACGAAGATAACGGTGACGAAACAGTAACAGATATGGTTACTGGGTTAATGTGGCAACAATCTTTCGACCACAATGGTGATGGTAGTATTGATGTTGATGATAAGTTATCATATACCGATGTACTAGCCGTTGTAGACACTACTACAACAGGAGGTTATACCGATTGGCGTGTACCTACAATTAAAGAGATGTATTCTCTTATGATGTTTAGCGGTCGTGATATAAGTTCTGTGGAAGGAGACAATACGACAGGTTTAATTCCTTTTATCAATACTGATTACTTCGATTTTGATTATGGTGATACAAGTGCTATGGAACGCTTAATTGATGTGCAATGTGCTACTACCGCTGTTTATGTAAGTGATGAAGTTGATGAAACTGTTTTTGGAGTTAATCTGGCTGATGGGCGTATAAAAGGCTATGGAACTGGTTTTAATAATGGAGATAAATTGTATAATTACTTACTGGTTCGCGGACGTGAAACATATGGTATAAACGAATATACAGATAATGGTGATGGTACCATTACTGATGCTGCAACGGGTTTAATGTGGATGCAAGATGATAGTAATACTAGTATGGTTTGGCAAGATGCCATAACGTATGCCGAGAACTTTGAATATGCAGGATTTACAGACTGGCGTTTACCTGATGCAAAAGAATTACAGGGTATTGTTGATTATACTAAATCTCCAGCAACAACGAACTCTGCTACTATTGATGATGTATTTAATAGTACAGTAATAGAGAATGAAGCTGGTGAAGATGATTATCCTTGGTATTGGAGTAGTACAACCCACGAAGCTGAGTCTGATGGTATGGAAGGTGGATGGGGAGTATATCTAGCTTTTGGACGTTGCATGGGGAATATGGGAACAGATACTTGGAGTGATGTTCATGGTGCTGGCGCTCAACGTAGCGATCCGAAAGGTGGAGATCCAAGTGAATTTGAAAACGGTCACGGTCCACAAGGTGATGCTATTAGAATTTATAATTATGCCAGATTGGTTAGAGATGTAAATTAATGAAACGAGTAAAAAACAAGATATGTTTGATTAATTAGTTTTTAAAAGCTTCGTGAGAAATTGCGAAGCTTTTAATTTTTAAATACGTCAAAATTTTAATGATTACAAGTATTAACCCGATAGTACGGATTTAAGGTTGTAATCTGTGATTCTTTATAAAACATAGTTCCATTATATGAAACTATTACCTCACTCCATAGTCCAATAGCGCGGATTTAAAGAATATTTCCGCGCTAGCGGATTATCTGTCAAAATAAAATCAACAAAATGATAGTTGTAATCAATCCCAATGTTATAATAGTAACAGCTGCGCCTTTCCAAAACCCGTACCAGAAACCTGTTTTTAATAATTCTTCAATCATAACTCAAAAATATAGTTAGTTTTTTTAATCTCCTTACGGTTTTCCGTATCCAAAAAAATAATTAAATAAGTAGATTACTTTTTTTTATAAAACGCATGAAGCATCAAGATTACGTTATATCAGACTCCGATAGCGCGCGGATTTAAGGTTATAATCCGTGATCTTTTATCAAACATAGTCCCATTTATGAAGCTATCATCTCATTCTATAAGCTTTCTTTTATTTCTTACGGGCATGGAAAATATTTCCACGTTAGCGGATTCTTCAATCATAAATTAAAAGTAAAACAGGTATTTGTGTTTCCTTACGGTATTCTGTATCTAAAAAAATAATTAAATAAGTAGATTGCTTTTTTTTACAAAACACATGAAGCATCACGATTACGTTATATCAAATCCAGATATTTATTTATTAATATTTTTTATTGTTTTCTTCTTTTTTCTTTTTAAATTTTTGAGTAAAAAAAAGAAATAGAAAATTGATTATAATGATATGTTTATTTTTTTAGCCTTCTCAATTATTCTTTTTTGATGATGCACGTCATAATGCTTTTCATTCATTTTGGCAAATTCTATAAGTTCATTCTGCACTTTCATAATGCGTAAGAGGTCATGGATAGCGTTTAAATTCTCTAATTGTGTATAAACAATCTGTTCTAGTTGAGCTTTTGTATATCTTGTTCTTGGTATTATTCTTATTTTAAGATTAAATATTACGATTAACAGAGCAAATGTGCTTAAATACGGATAAAACGCAAACTATGTATTCATAAAATCGGAACAATTCTCCTCTAAAAATATTAGCCTTGCGAACGAATCACGTATTTAAAAAATATTAAATGAAAAGCTAAAATGATAATTTTAATGCCTCAAGTAACAAACGGTATTATGTATGTAAAATAAAGACCAAAAATATTGAAGAGTTATTCGAAATGAAGACGATAAAATAACTCTACTTTAAAAATGGCACCATCTTTAAAACGCTCATTTAGCCTTGTTCTATCATCACCAAAATAAAAAGGACCTAGAGCATAATTAATTTTATTATTACTATCATATACTTCATAATCCCGTTTAATGGCATACCCCACTTTTGTATTTACGTATAACGATTTATTTAATTTAAATCTTAAATAACTAACAATATCATTAGATACTTTAAATACATATGTGCTATTAGCACTGTAGTATTGTGCATTTATATTATACGTGGAACTTAATCCATCAAATTTCATCCCGAGCCAAAACTTGTTGTTTAATCTATAATTAACATCACCATTAATAGGTAAGTTTAAATTGGCTTCAAATTTCTTGTTCGGACTTAGATAATAAATACCAAAAATAGGAACTATTAATAATCCATATTTTTCAGTATTGGTATAAAAACCATATTTGTATTTTAAATCTTCTCGTTTTTTATTGGTAAAGAGTGATAAAAACGCTAGCTGATAATTATCATTAGAAAATTTAATTTTATCTGCAGCTATCTTAGGAAAAACCATAAATGTTGCCGACCATTTATCACTAAATATTTTATTAATTCCAAAATTTAATCCTAAGACGTTTAAGTTAGAGCTTGGTATATTTGCATCTAAATTCACCCTTGTTTTATTTGTAATAAGCCCTGTAAGAAAAGTTGTTTTCTCATTAATTATAATGGGAAAATTAAATTTTAAAGCTAATTCTTCAACAGTAGTTTGTGTATTAGAAACTTCAAAATCGTTTGAAGGTGTATTGGTATATGTGAAATTTGCAATGTCAAAGTAGTTTTGTGAGAAACCTTGAACACACACACAGATAAGTAAAACACCTAGAACATATTTCATATTTTTATGTTTGTAATAAGTAGCACTATTCATTTAAATGTGCTAAGATAGGTCAAATGTGAAGTTGAAACCTTTACTAAAAAGAAAAAACTCATAACTTTCTAATTATTAGATTGTTATGAGTTTTTAAAGTGGTACCTCCAGGAATCGAACCAGGGACACAAGGATTTTCAGTCCTTTGCTCTACCAACTGAGCTAAGGTACCTCGCCAAAGCGGTTGCAAATATATATTCATTTTTACTATTACCCAAACGAAATTCATAAAAAATCATTCAGTTTTATTTATTTTTAATCAAAATGACTTTAACTCATTTGTAATTAATATGATACCAATTGAATTTTGAGGTGTTTTATAAAATTAATTGAATTATTTTTTGATTGATTGAGTTTAAAAAACAAAGTACTGTTATAGCTATGGCTGCATTTTTAAATGAAAAATAAGCGAAAAGTATTTATAATCAACATGGTAGGGTAAACGATTTATTAGTGAAGCACAATATTGAGAAGCCTGAAAGGCGTATTCAAAATTGTAAGTTGAACGAACCATGCCTTTGTCATGGCAGGCTAATTCCGATTCCTGTGCTAAATTTGTTTCAGTATTTAGCGGGCTTTAGAGGTACCCTTTTATACAAGACATTTTATTGTTTAATTGGTATTATAGTTTAAAAGGAATAATTATTGACGCTTGTTTTGTAAATTTAAACCTTTTTTAAAAAGTATGAATTTAATAATAGATGTAGGTAATTCTTTTGTGAAACTTGCTGTTTTTGAGAACGGCATACTTAAGTGTAAAGAAAGTATAGCTTTAAATCTTGTTTTAGAAGGTGTAAATAGTTTAAAAAAAGAATACCCTTCAATAAGAAAAGTAATTATTTCTTCGGTTGGAAAGTTAAACGAGGCAGCTATTAAAGCTATTAGCGACTCTTTCGATGTTATGGTTTTAAATTCTAGCATAACATTGCCGTTTAAAAACCTTTATACTACCCCAGAAACATTAGGAGTAGATAGAATAGCATTAGTATGTGCTTCTGTTGAACAGTTTTCAAATAATAATGTGCTTATTATAGATGCAGGAACTTGTATTACTTACGATTTTATAACAACAAAGAATGAATATTTAGGAGGGGCTATTTCTCCAGGGCTTGGTATGCGTTATAAATCATTAAATAATTTAACAGCAAATTTACCGTTATTAAAATCAGAAATACCAGAAAGTATTATTGGAAACTCGACGAATGGAGCAATACACTCTGGAGTAGTGCATGGAATTTTAAAAGAAATAGATGGTATTATTGAAGTATATAATCGAAAATATTCAGATTTAACAGTAATTTTAACAGGAGGGGACGCGAATTTCTTGTCAAAACAATTAAAAAGTAGCATATTTGCCAATTCTAATTTTCTTTTAGAGGGATTGAACTATATTTTACAATTTAACTCAAGCGAATGATAAAAAAACTTGTATTAGTTTTTATTGCAGTTTTTGCAATTCACAGTTACGGTCAAGAGGGAACAGCTTCACCTTACTCTTTTTATGGTATTGGGAGTCTTAAATTTAAAGGTACCGTAGAAAATAGAAGTATGGGTGGTTTGAGTATTTATAGTGATAGTATCCATATTAATTTACGTAATCCAGCTTCTTACGCAGGAAAAAACTTGAAAACTTTTAATAATGAAAGTAGACCCATAAAGTTTACTGTTGGGGGGAGCTATTCTAGTTTAGACTTAAAAAGTGATTCAAGTACAGATAAAACCTCTTCTACAACTTTTGATTATCTAGCTTTAGCCATACCAATGGGCAAGTTTGGCTTTGGCTTTGGTTTATTACCATATACAGCAGTTGGGTATAAATTAGAATCTTCAAATACTGCTGGTAATATTGAAAATAGATTTAAAGGTGAAGGAGGTGTAAATAAAGCATTTCTTGGATTAGGATATCAAATAACAGACGAGTTAAGTATTGGTATTGATGCCCAATATAACTTCGGAAATATTCAAAATAGTACTGTTGAATATGTGTATGATAGTGATGGAATACCTCTTCAACGACAGTCGCGAGAGAACAATAGATCCGATTTAAGTGGTTTGAATTTTAATATAGGAGTGTCTTATAAAAAGATGATAACTGAGACTTTGGAGCTTTCCTCGGGCGTAACGTTTACACCAGAAAGTAATTTGGTATCTAAAAACACAAGATCATTTTCTACCATAATTACAGCAACCTCAGGTAGAGAGTCTGTAGTTGATGTAGTAGAAACCGATTTAGAAGCACTTGGACTGCTAGAAACCGATTTAATATTGCCTTCAAAGTTTTCGATAGGAGCAGGAATAGGGAAACCAAGAAATTGGTTTATTGGAGCAGAATATACTTCTCAAAAAACAAGTGATTTCTCTAATGAATTATATGGTAGCACGCTTACAACATACGAAGATGGTTCAACTTATTCTTTAGGAGGGTTCTACATACCACAGTATAATTCTTTTTCTAGCTATTTTAAACGTGCTGTTTATAGAGCTGGAGTACGTTATGAAAAAACAGGATTAAATATAAAAAATGAATCAATTAATGAGTTTGGCATATCTTTTGGGGTAGGTTTACCAGTTGGAAGTTTTTTATCTAATGCAAATTTAGGTGTAGAGGTTGGTAAGCGAGGTACAACGAATAGCGGTTTAATTCGAGAAAACTTTGTTAATTTCCAAATAAGTTTATCTCTAAATGATAGATGGTTTCAGAAAAGAAAGTATGACTAACAGCATAAAAATATTATTATGAAAACAAAAATTACATTATTAACATTATTATTTATTGGCTTAAATATAAGTTTTGCACAACAAGAAGAACAACTGGAGGAGTGTAAGAATAAGCTTTCTATTTTTCACGAATATGTAAAAGCGAAAAATTTTGATGCAGCTTATGATCCATGGATGGCAGTAAGAAATGAATGTCCAAAATTTAATAACGCTATTTATGTAGATGGTGATAAAATTTTAAATCACAAAATTAAAAACGCCACTGGAGCAGACAAAATCCCTTTTATTAATGACCTTTTAAAACTTTGGAAAGAAAAAGAAACACATTTTGCTAGCAGAACGCCTAAAGGTAAATATGCAGCAATGGCTTGCCAATTAATGTATAACAACAGAGATGTATTAAATAAAACAGATGAAGAGCTTTATGAGTGTTACGATGCAGCTTATAAATTAGACAAAGCTACCTTTACGAATCCTAAAAGTTTATACACTTATTTTTCTTTAATGGTTGATTTGTATGATGCAAAAAAGAAACCAGCTAAAGATTTATTTAATAAATATGATGATGTTGTAGAGAAGGTTGAAGAAGAAGTTAAAAACTATTCATTAAAACTTAATAAGCTTATTGAGAAAGAAGATGCTGGTACAGAACTAACCAAAAAAGAAGGGAGATATAAAAGGTCTTATGAAAGTTATTTAAAGAATTATGATTTGATATCTGGAAGTATCGATCAGAAATTAGGAGATAGAGCAAATTGTGAAAATTTAATTCCTTTGTACAAAAAAGATTTTGAAGAGAATAAAAATAATGCGGTTTGGTTACAAAGAGCAGCGCGGAAAATGTCTGAAAAAGAATGTACAGGCGATCCTTTATTCTTTCAACTTGTAAATGCATACCATGAATTAAGCCCTTCGGCTAATTCGGCTTACTACTTAGGGATTTTAAAAGATAAACAAAAGAAGTCTAACGAAGCTATTAAGTTTTATGAGCAAGCAATTAGCTTAGAAACAGATAACTTTAAAAAAGCAAAACTGTATAATACAATAGCTTTAAAACTAAAAGCTAAACGCAATTACGGTAAAGCTAGGAATTACTTTAGACAATCATTAAAGTTAAATCCATCAAATGGGCGACCATATTTATCAATAGCTGGAATGTATGCTGCTAGTGCTAATAACTGTGGTGATACTAACTTTAATAAAAGAGCAGTATATTGGCTAGCAGCGCAAGAGGCTAGAAAAGCAGGTCGTGTAGATCCTACACAAAAGAAAAATGCAGCTAAGTCGGTTGCGAATTATTCGGCCAAAGCACCACAAAAATCTGAGATTTTTAGTAAAGGAAATTCAGGGCAAGTAATAAAAATTGGTTGTTGGATTGGAGCTTCTGTTACAGTGCCAAAAATTTAATGAATAAAAAATACACATACCATATATTAAACATAGTCACAGTAATTATTACTGTGACTATGTTTTTTTCATGTAATAACAACTTTAAGGAGGTTCAGAAAATTGGTATTTCAGAAAATGAGCCTATTGGTATTGCAGAAAAGTTTAACCTAAAGTTTACCAATTCAGGTAGGCTTGAAGCTGACCTTATAGGAGCTAAAATGTTCGATTATACGAATCGGGACTTTCCTTTTAAAGAATTTACAGATGGTGTTATATTGTACATATTTGATGAAGAAAACAGAAAAAGTACCATAATTTCAGATTATGCTATTGTATACGATAATACCAATCTAATCGATTTACAAGGGCATGTGGTTATTACAACACACGATGGTAATGTATTAAAAACAGAACAGTTATATTACGACCAGAAAAAGGAATGGATTTTTACAAATGTTCCTGTTACGTTTACAACAAAACAAGATGTTATTAACGGTAATGGGTTCGACTCCAATCGTGATTTTTCAAATGCAGAAGTCCTTGAAGTGACAGGAATTATTTCACTTGACGATTAACCCTTTCTTACCCGAATTTCTTTTTTCGATTTTACTATCTTTGTTTTAATTAATTAACGATTCATAATCTATGAAATATTCTAAGATTTTTCAATATGCCTATCTAGTTTTTGCAGCCCTATTTATATACGATGCTGTTGTAAAATATATAACTACAAACGAAATTGTATATCCTTCCATATTGCTTGGAGCTTTAGCCATTTTTATGTTTTTCTTTAGAAATAGGTTTAGCAAAAAGTTTGAAAGTAAAGACAAATCAAACTAAATGAGCATTTATGCCATTATTATAATTGCCTCATTAATTCTTTCGGCCTTTTTCTCAGGTATGGAGATTGCTTATGTGTCTTCAAATAAAATACATATTGAAATTGAAAAAAAACAAGAAGGAATCTTTGCCAAAATTTTAAGAAAACTTACCGCAAAACCTTCAAAATTTATAGCAACCATGCTTATAGGTAACAATGTAGCATTGGTTATTTATGGGTTTTTTATGGGTGATTTGTTGGTAAATTGGTTTCAAACCATATTACCAACATCATATAGTTTTTTAAATTATATGCTAACCGATTTAAGTTTACTATCACAAACCCTAATATCTACATTTATTATTTTAATAACTGCAGAGTTTTTGCCTAAAGTATTCTTTCAAATTTATTCGAACACATTAATTAAAGCCCTGGCAATTCCAGCCTATGTGTTTTATATGTTATTTACTTTTATATCAGATTTTGTTATTTGGATTTCAGATTTCGTACTCAAATATTTTTTTAAAACAGAAGGTGATCAAATACAATTAGCATTTACAAAAGTAGAATTAGGTAATTATATAAGTGAGCAAATGGAATCTGTTGAAGCACATGATGAGGTTGATACAGAAATTCAGATTTTTCAAAATGCGCTTGAATTTTCAGAAGTAAAAGCAAGAGAGGTTATGGTGCCACGTACAGAAATCATAGCTGTAGAAATTAATGATTCTATTAAATCACTTAATGCACTATTTACCGAAACAGGATGTTCCAAAATACTGGTATACAAAGAAACTATAGACGATATTTTGGGATACGTACACTCTTTTGAGTTATTTAAAAAACCCAAGAGTATTAAGTCCATGATGCTACCTGTCAAATTTGTGCCAGAAACAGTACTTGTAAAGGATGTATTAGGTGTACTTACAAAAAAAAGAAGAAGTATCGCCGTTGTTTTGGATGAGTATGGAGGTACATCGGGGATTATGACTGTAGAAGACATTGTTGAAGAGTTGTTTGGTGAAATTGAAGATGAACATGATACAATAGATCTCATTGAAGAAGTTATTGATGATAATACATATAAGTTTTCAGCACGTTTAGAAGTTGATTATATTAACGAAACTTATAAAATAAACTTGCCAGAAAACGAAAATTACGAAACACTAGGGGGGCTTATTGTTAATCATACTGAAGAGATTCCTGCACAAAATGATATTGTAAAAATTGACACGTTTCAGTTTACAATATTAGAAGTGTCAAATACTAAAATTGATATGATAGAACTTAAACGTTTAGAGGAAGATTGATTTAAAAAGAATGGTTGGACTTTTCCAATCCCTTTCAAAATTGTCATTCCTATAAAACCGTGAGATTCATAAATTCATTACTAAAAAGTATATAATAAATAAAGCGAAAATCTAAAAGTTTAATATTATTTGTGCTTTAAAATACTTGTAATAAAAAATAAAATCAAGGTATAGTTATACTTACAAATTTATTTTACGAGCTAAGAGGTAAAGAGTCATTTCTTAGGGAGATTTTAGAGTACAAGAGGTATAATACAATTAATGCGTCGTTCTACTTTTATTATTAAATAGAAAATGGTATTTTCGCGCACGATATTTTGTCAGTTATAAATAAATTGACAACCAACTTAACAAGCTAAACCCCAACAAAGGTTTTTAAAAATTTAAATTACAGATGGCAGTTTTAAATAAGATTAGACAACGTTCACTATTTTTAATATTGATAATAGCATTGGCGTTATTTTCTTTTGTATTAGCAGATTTATTTAAAAACAGTGATGCGCTTACTTCAAAGTCACAAAATATTGTTGCTACTATAAATGGCGAAGATATTACACGTGAATACTTTATGGAAAAAGTAGATGCGGCACAAAGACAAGCTGGTGGAAATGCAACGAATACTCAAGTAATGAATAGAGTATGGGATCAAGAAGTTAGAAAAGCCGTAATGAAAACTCAATATGAAGCGTTAGGGATTTCTGTTGAAAAAGATCAAATGAGAGATTTGTTAAAAACATCTTTGGCAACAAGCCCAGAGTTTTTAAACGAAGCTGGTCTTTTTGATGAGAATAAATTAAACGAGTATATCGCTAACTTAAAAGAGACTTCTAAACAAGCTTACGCTAGTTGGGTTAATTATGAAAAATCTGTTGCTGCAAATGGTCTACAACAAAATTATTTTAACTTAGTTAAAGCAGGTTTAACAGGTACTTTAGCAGAAGGTAAATTAGAACATAAATTAGAAGGAGATAAAGTAGATATCAAATTTGTTCAAGTAGCTTATACCGCTATTCAAGATAGTTTAGTAAAAGTTTCTAAATCTGATATTTCTAACTATATCAATGAAAATAAAAAAGCATACCAAGTTGATGCTTCCAGAGATATTAAATTTGTACAATTTAATGAAACAGCATCTGTTGAAGATGAAAATGCTATTAAAGCAAAATTAATAGCTCTTTTAAATGATAAAGTTGAATATAATAAAGATACAAAGGTAAGCGATACAGTTGCTGGTTTTATAAGCACAACTGATAACGAAGATTATATTAACTCAAATTCAGATGTGAAATTCGATAATCGTTTTGTGTTTAAATCAAGTTTACCAACAGCTGTTGCAGACAGTATTTATAAACTTGATGCAGGAGGTATTTACGGACCATATAAAGATAATGGTTATTTTAAAATTTCTAAGGTCGTTGCTGTTAAACAAATTCCAGATTCTGCAAAAGTAAGACACATTTTAATTCCTTTTAAAGGATCTCAAAGTGCCGCTCCAGAAGTTGCACAAACAGAAGCAGAAGCTAAAGTAACTGCAGATAGTTTGTTAACGGTAATTAAATCTGATCGTTCTAAATTCCCAGAATTAGTAAAAGAATTTTCTTCAGATAAAGGTAGTGTAGAAAAAGAAGGTCGTTATGATTGGCATCCTTATAACACGATGGTGACAGAATTCAATAATTTTGAATTTGAAGGTAAAACAGGAGATTTGGGAGTTGTTAAAACTATTTTCGGATTTCATATTATAGAGATTGAAGGACAAAAAGATAAGACTAAAGCTATACAAGTAGGAACTATTGCTAGAGAAATAGAGCCATCTGAGGCAACTACTGCAAAAATATTTAGAGACGCTTCAAAATTTGAAATTAGTGCTGGAGAAGGAGATTTCGAAGCATTAGCAAAAAAAGGTACTTATACCGTACGCCCTGTAAATGGCATTAAAGTTTTAGATGAAAATATTCCTGGTGTTGGAAATCAAAGACCTATTGTACGTTGGGCTTTTGAAGAAAATGCAGAAGTTGGAGATGTTAAACGTTTTAATATTACTAATGGTTATGTCGTTGCGCAGTTAGTTGCACAACATAAAGAAGGAGTAATGTCTGTTGATGATGCCTCTGCTAAAGTATTACCTATTATTAGAAAAGAGAAGAAAGCTAAAATGATTAGAGATAGAGTATCTGCTAAAACACTTGAAGATTTAGCTGCTGCAGAAAGTACAACTGTAAGAACTGCCTCTGCAATAAATATGAAAAACCCAACTATTTCTGGAGCAGGAAGAGAACCTTTAGTTGTTGGTGCTGCTTTTGGATTGAAAGAAGGGGAAACCTCAAAATTAATAGATGGAGATAAAGGTGTTTATATGGTTCAAGTTACTAAAGTAACACCAGCTGTAGAACTTGATAATTACCAAGCTGCTGCAAATAGAGTAGAGCAACAAAAAATAAGTGTTGTTAATTCAAAACTATATAATGCTTTAAAGGAAGCTTCAGAAATTGAAGATAACAGAGCTAAAACTCAAGTTCAATAGAACTGAAATAATAAAGTTTAAAAAGGTCTCGTTTTGCGAGGCCTTTTTTGTTTTTAATCATTCCCAAATTGGCAGCAGTTATTATGTGCCATATCTTTTTAAGTTGCTTTTCCTGTCGGTTTTATAGGGTTTTGGTGCATGTAATTACGACTGTCTGCCAGACCTAGAGTGTTAATTGATAATAAGATACGATGCACAAATTTTCACGAATTGAGTTTCTTGCCTATAAGGGCAAAGCGTTTGTCTTCCTATGTTTGCAAAAGGCTAGTGTTACTCAGAACATTCCGATAATTGTCGGAGTTGAAGAACCTGTTTTGATTTTTTGATACATAAGATTCTTCAGTCGTAAGCTTCGCTTATATCTTCAAACAAAATATATTTTGTTTTCGATAGCTTTCAGGATGACATAGCGATCTTATTTTGTCTTATTTTATAATATCATATCCGTATAACGAACTACAGTTTCAAAACCTTTTTGGTTGAAATATGGGATTGGATTTTCTTTAGAGCTTGCTAAAATAAAATCACCACCCCAGGCGCCAAGACTTTTAATGCTCCCCTTAAAATCGCTAAACAAAAGACTTTTAATTGTTTTTTGCTTAGTTAGTTTAGATATGATTGCTTCGTGCTGTGTTATTAAGGATTCGAAAGTTTCTAAGGAATTAGAGGTAGTTATTTGAGACGTGATGGTGTCGATAGCCTCAATAACGGTTTTTAAATGTCCTTTGTTGGCATTATAATGCTTAATGCCTTCTCTGCTATTTTGTTTTTTATTTAGATAAATAAAATATAAATGATCCTTAAAAGGGGGATCAAAACTTATTGGTTTAACTATTGGAGTACTATTTTCCAATTGGTAAGTAATAGGCGTGTTGTGTTGTGCACAAGCAATATCGTATCCACTACCACCAAAAGTTAATTTTAATAGCTTATAAGCATCAATATGTGCCCATTGCGCGATGTTATTTATTAAAGTAGAAGAGGTGCCTAATCCCCAATGCCGAGGAAAGTCTAATTTAGTAGTAATTTTGAAACCCTTATTCGTATTTAAAAAATTAGGGTTAAGCTGTTTTGCGGCACTTAAAATTTGAATAAGCCTTTCTGAAATAGCATTATCATTTCGAGCAAGGGGACAAACCTCATTATTTATGATTTCAAAAGTCGTTTCAAACCAAACGCCCTCATTTTTATCTAAGCTTTTCCAGGAAATAATAGGTTTATCTATGGACTCAACCATTAAAGACTGTCCATATTTTGTTGGAACAGCTAAAGATAGAGCTCCGTCAAGAACCGCATATTCCCCCGTAAGTAATAATTTTCCGTTACTATAATAAGACATCATCTAATTTCTTAGCTTGTTAATAGCCTCAACAACCGCACTGTGAGTTACAGTATTGGTTTTAAAATACTCGGTTATAGTTTGTTTCTCTTCATTATTAGCTTCAAACTGATTAAGAATATTCATTAAGTGCATTTTCATATGCCCTTGTTGAATCCCAGTAGTTGTAAGCGAACGGAGTGCTGCGAAATTTTGAGCTAAACCAGCTACAGCTACAATTTGCATAAGTTCTTTGGCAGATGGTTTGTGTAATAACTCTAATGCTAATTTTACAAGAGGGTGAAGGCCTGTAAGTCCTCCAACAGTGCCCAAAGCTAATGGAATTTCCATCCAAAAAGTAAATATGCCATTTTCAACTTTAGCATGCGTTAAACTACTATATTTCCCGTGTCTTGATGCATAAGCATGCACGCCAGCCTCAACCGCTCTAAAATCATTCCCAGTAGCTAAAACAACAGCATCAATACCATTCATAATACCTTTATTATGCGTCACGGCTCGATAAGGTTCTACTTCGGCAATATTAACAGCCTGTATAAACTTATCTGAAAAAGCCTGACCAGAAACAGTTTTGTCTTCACTTAAATCTTCAACCTTACAGCTTACTTCGGCACGTACTAGGCAATTAGGAACATAGTTAGATAAAATGCTCATAACAATATCTATTTGCTTTTCTTCTTCAGAAAAAGCATCATATAACAACGCGTCATTTTTTAAAGTCTTAGCAAACTGTTCTAAGCAAGAATTTATAAAATTAGCACCCATAGCATCAAGAGTCTCAAAAGAAGCATGGAGCTGATAATAATTGTCAATAGCATCAGTCTTATCACGTAACTCAATATCAATGATGCCGCCGCCACGTTTATCCATGTTCGCAGTAATAGATTTAGCATCCTCTATGAGTTTAGACTTTATGTCATTAAAAAATTGATTTAATGTCGAAAAATCACCTTTGTAAATAAAGTGTACCTGACCAATTTTAGTGGTAGAAATGACCTTAGTTTTAAATCCACCTCGTTCTAGCCAAAATTTAGCTGCTTTACTAGCTGCGGCTACTACCGAACTTTCTTCAATAGCCATAGGTATGGTATATAGCGTATCGTTTATTAAAAAGTTAGGTGCGACACCAAGCGGTAAATAATAGTTGGTTATCGTATTTTCAATAAATTCGTCGTGAAGTTGTTGTAGTTTATCGTCAGTACTCCAATATTGTTTTAAAATACGTTTAGCATCTTCAGTATTAGAAAAATAGGTCTCAACTATCCAATCGATTTTTTTAGATTTAGATAGTTTAGAAAAACCAGCAATAGATTTACTCATAAAATGTTAATTTACAAAGCAAAGATACTACTCTTGATGTGAATATTGAATCTCTTGATTTGTATGAGGTTATTTAAGTGTTAATAAAAGAGGTTCTTTGCATAATTTTTAGTAAACTTGACATCATTTTACGAAATAAATATTTTTTTCAATGAAACGCCTAAAATTGTATTTTTTTGCTTGCTTTTTTGCAACATTTTTTATATCAGCACAAACAAAAGAAATTACCCTTGAATCTATTTGGAATGGTTCTTTTAGAACCGAAAGAATGGACGTTTTACATTCTATGGCAAACGGACAACAATACGCTGTCTTAAATTTTGATAGACAATCACGTACAACGGCCATTGATATTTACGATTATAAGACTTTAAAAAAAGTTAAAACTTTAGTGAATTCAGAATCACTTGATGCTTTACAGTATTTTACAGACTATACTTTTAGTGATGATGAGAATAAAGTGATTTTAGCTACTAATGAAACAGCTATCTTTCGTCGTTCTTCCTTGGGAAATTACTATGTTTACAATGTAAAAGATGCTTCTGTAACTTTAATAACTGAAGATAAAATTCAAGAACCAACGTTTTCACCTGATGGAAATAAAGTCGCTTACGCAAAAGATAATAATTTATACGTAAAAGATTTACAATCTGGAGAAACTACTCAAATAACTCACGATGGCAAAAAAAATGCTATAATTAATGGTATTACAGATTGGGTTTATGAGGAAGAGTTTGCGTTTGTTCGTGCTTTCGAGTGGAATGCAGCAAGTAATAAAATAGCATTTATACGGTTTGATGAGGCCAATGTTCCAGAGTTCTCTATGGATGTTTATGGTCAGGGACTTTATCAAACACAACAAGTATTTAAATATCCTAAGGCTGGAGAAACAAATTCGACAGTGTCATTACACATCCATAATTTAAGCACGAAAGAAACAAAAGAAGTTAAAGTTGATAAGACTTATAACGATTTTTATATTCCACGTATTGAATGGACCAACGATTCAGATATTTTAAGTGCACATTATATGAATAGGCACCAAAACGAATTGGATTTGTGGATGATAAACGCCAAAAACAATACCTCAAGTTTAGTTTTAGCCGAAAAAGATACAGCCTATATTGACGTTACAGATAACTTAACGTTTTTAAAAGACAATAGTTTTATTTGGACTAGCGAAAAAGATGGGTTCAATCATATTTATCATTATGATAAAAAAGGGAAGCTTATCAATCAAATAACTATAGGAAATTGGGAAGTCACTAATTATTATGGTTATGATGAGAAGACAAATAGAATTTTTTATCAATCGGTTGAAAATGGCTCCATAAATAGAGATGTATATTCCATTAAGCTGAATGGTCGCAGTAAAACAAGACTAACAAAAAGTGAAGGCACCAATAATGCTTCATTTAGTGCCGATTTTTCGTATTTCATTAATACTTTTTCAAGTGCCTCTACACCTCCAGAATATACTTTGAATAGTGCCGCTTCTGGAAATCTAATAAAAAGTATAAAAGATAATGATGTATTATCGCAAAACCTTTCAGACTATAAAACATCAAAAAAAGAATTTAGTACCATTCATGTAAATGGAAATGATCTAAATATGTGGATGATTAAACCTGCTAATTTTGATGCTACCAAACAGTATCCATTATTTATGACTCAGTATTCGGGACCTGGTTCGCAATCTGTTAAAAATAGTTGGAATAGTGCTAATGATTATTGGTTTCAGTATTTGGCGCAACAAGGCTATGTGATTGTATGTGTTGATGGACGAGGAACAGGGTTAAAAGGAGCCGCATTTAAAAAAATAACTCAAAATGAACTCGGAAAATACGAAGTAGAAGACCAAATAACTGCAGCAAAGCAATTAGGTGAATTGCCATATATTGATGCCTCTAGAATAGGAATTTGGGGATGGAGCTATGGCGGTTTTATGAGTAGTAATTGTCTGTTTAAAGGAAATGATGTATTTAAAATGGCCATTGCCGTAGCACCAGTAAGTAGCTGGCGTTTTTATGATACAATCTATACAGAAAGATATATGACGACCCCTCAGGAAAATGCTAGTGGTTATGATGATAACTCTCCTATAAATCATGTCGATAAATTAAAAGGTGATTTTCTTTTAGTACACGGATCGGGTGATGATAATGTGCATTTACAAAATACTATGCGTTTAGCAGAAGCTTTAATTCAAGCAGATAAACAATTTGATTGGGCGGTGTACCCAGATAAAAATCATGGAATTTATGGTGGTAACACAAGATTACATCTGTTTAAAAAAATGACAAATTTCATTAATGATAAACTTGGTGATAAGATTGAAAAACAAGAAGAAAACAAAGTAAAAGATATTAAGATAAAAGGATAACTAATTAATTATAGATTTATGGCAAATTCAGCTACAATGAAGCAAAAAGAATTATTTGGGCACCCAATAGGATTATATGTGCTATTTTTTACAGAAATGTGGGAACGTTTTTCATATTATGGAATGCGAGCCATATTGGTGTTATATTTAGTAGCACAAACTCAAGCAGAAAATGCAGGATTAGGGTGGACAAATGGAGACGCATTATCACTTTATGGAACTTATACCATGTTGGTTTATGTTATGTCTATACCTGGTGGTTGGATTGCTGATAAATTTTTGGGTCAAAAAAAATCTGTGCTTTATGGAGGTTTACTTCTTGTAGTAGGGCATAGTATACTAGCAGTCGAAGAGATGTGGGCTTTCTATACAGGTCTAGGATTAATCATAGCTGGTGTAGGGATGCTAAAACCAAACATTTCGACTATGGTAGGAGGTTTATATAAGCAAGGAGATATTAGAAGAGATAAAGGATTTACGATCTTTTACATAGGTATTAATGTCGGAGCTTTTTTGTCTAGTTTAATTGTTGGTTATGTAGGAGAGGTACACGGTTGGCATTATGGTTTTGGACTAGCAGGAATTGGTATGGCTTTAGGTTTATTACAATATACTTTAGGACAAAAGCATTTGAAAGACGTTGGTAATTTTTTGGGAAAATCGGAAAATGCTGAAGACAAAGAGGCTATGAAAAAACCTTTAACTAAAATAGAAAAGGATAGAGTGGTGGTGTTATTTATATCGTTCTTATTAGTGATTGTTTTTTGGGGCGCTTTTGAACAAGCAGGTGGACTAATGAATATATATGCTAAAGAAAATACAAACAGAATGTTAATGGGGTGGGAAGTACCAGCTTCTTGGTTTCAATCTTTAAATGCTATGTTCATTATATTTTTAGGAACATCTGTAGCTTTATATTGGGCAAATAGAAAATTAAAAGGAAAATTATCAACATCATTATTTAAAATGATACTTGGGTTGATTATCATGGGAACAGGATTCTTCTTTATGTCTGCAGCGGCTTCAGAATTTAATAGTACAGGAGCTTCTGCTATGTACTGGTTAGTATTGGCCTATTTATTTCATACAATTGGAGAATTATGTATCTCACCTGTTGCATTATCATATATCACAAAACTGGCTCCAGTTAAATATGCATCTTTAATGATGGGAGTTTATTTTGCCATGACAGGTTTTGGTAATAAATTAGCTGGACTTTTAGGTGAATCAGCTGAAGGATTAGGAGAGCTTACAGTGTTTACTGGAATTGCTATTTTTTGCGTTTCATTTGGGATTTTAGTAATGATTTTTCGTAAAAAACTCGAAATTCTAACACATGGAGCTGAAGACAATGAAAGATCCATGTATGAAGAAGCTGAAGGCTTTGAACTAGCAGATAATTAAAAAATATATAACCCTCTTTTTGAGGGTTTTATTCTATAAACAACTAAATTTTTTTTATGAATATATCAAAGTTTAAATTTGAAGGTTCAGAAATGAATCAAAAACTATTAATGGGACATCCGAGTGGTTTGTTCATTTTGTTTTTTACCGAAATGTGGGAACGCTTTTCTTATTATGGAATGCGTGCAATTTTAGTGTTATTTTTAACACGTTCATTATTAGAAGGAGGTTGGGCTTGGTCAAGGGAAGATGCTTTGGGGTTATACGGTACTTACACAATGTTAGTTTATTTTTCACCTATAATAGGAGGGTTTTTAGCAGACAAATTACTTGGATACAGAAAGGCTGTGGCAATTGGAGCTTTAGTAATGACATTAGGTCACGCTGCTATGGCGTTAGATACACCCTGGAGTTTATATTTAGGTATTGGTTTATTAGTTGCAGGTAATGGACTTTTTAAGCCAAATATTACTTCCATTATTAGTGGAATGTATATAAACGCTCAAGAGAAAAAAGATGGAGCTTTCACAATTTTTTATATGGGAGTTAATGCAGGTGCTTTCATAGGAATACTACTTTGTGGTTACATAGGAGAGACTGTTGGTTGGCATTATGGTTTTGGTTTAGCAGGAGTATTTATGTTTTTTGGAATGCTGCAGTTCTGGTTTGCACAAAATATTTTTGGAAGAATTGGATTATCTCCTTCTAAGACAGTTGAATATGATGATGCAATAGAAGGTATTGGAGAAAAAGAAATTATAAAGGAAGAGAAGATATCAAAAAAGGTTCAAAGAGATAGATATATTGTTGTTGGTATTCTTGCTTTTTTTACCATATTTTTTTGGACGGCATTTGAGCAGGCAGGAGGATCTATGACGATTTTTGCTGCTGATTATACAGATAGGGTTCTTGAAGGAGGTTCTGCCAATGTTTTTAGAATAGCTAATACATTATTAACAGTTGTTCCTTTATTAATTATTACATATGTACTATTTATGCTTTTTAAAATTACTTTTAAAAAGTATGCCTTATCTAATATATTTTTAGGAACTAGTTTTGCTATAATTTGGGGAATTGTTTTTTGGATGCTTTATAATCAGTTTAATGAGGTAAGTACAGAAGTACCTGCATCTTGGTTTTCAATTCTAAATTCTTTTTATATTATTGCTTTTGCACCATTGGTTTCTAAAATCTGGGAAAGTAGATTTAATCCTCCTGCATCAGTTAAATTTGGGATTGGACTAGTTTTATTAGGTTTAGGTTTTGGAATATTAGCTTATGGGTCTTCATCCATAGGTCAAGGGGCGGCAACAGCATCCGTTAGTATGGTTTGGCTTATTCTGGCTTATTTATTGCATACACTAGGAGAACTAAGTTTGTCTCCAGTTGGACTATCATATGTGTCTAAATTGGTGCCTGCTACAAAAATTGGGATGATGTTTGGTCTTTGGTATATTGCTATAGGATTAGGAAATAAAGCAGCAGGGTCTATGGGAGGGATGATCGACAAGATAACAGCAGCTTATGATATGAGCACCTTTTTCCTCATATTTACAATAGTGCCAATTGTCGCTGGTCTTATTGTTATGTCTTTAACACCTTTGATGAAAAAACTAATGCACGGGGTTCGTTAATCGAAAAAACCATTAAAAAATATTCAAAATGCTCCTAAATAGGAGCATTTTTTGTAAGTTCGGTATACGTTTTGCAACAAATATGATTATGAAGAAAATAATTTATATATTTTTAATAAGCTTTTTTACAACATTGATTGTAAGCGCTCAAGAGTTAACTTGGCATACAGATATGGGTATAGCATCTGAATTTGCGCTAAAAGAAAAAAAGCCATTGTTAATGTTCTTTACAGGGTCAGATTGGTGTGGCTGGTGCATCCGTTTACAAAATGAAGTTTTTAAGACTGACGAATTTAAAAAATGGGCTCACGAAAACGTCGTTCTGGTAGAATTAGATTTTCCAAAAAGAACACCACAAGATGATAGGATTAAAGCTCAAAATCGTCAATTACAAAATATGTTTAAAGTAAGAGGTTATCCAACCATTTGGTTTGTTAATCCAGAAATTAATTCTGAAAAACGAATCAATTTAAAAAGTCTTGGAAGCACAGGTTATGTGGCTGGTGGACCAACTAAATGGATCGATAAAGTAGCACCGATATTTTAATCGAAAAGAATATGCCTAGTCTGCCCCGAGCCTGCCGGCAAAGGCAAGGATAGTTAGTTTCAAGAAATTCTTTATTTAAAAATATATAGCGTTTTTTGATAGAATAAATATAAGAGATTATGAAAAAGATATTGTTATTACTAGTTGTTCTTGTAGCAACTTTTGCAAATGCGCAAGAAATTAATTGGGTGACCTTAGAAGAGGCGATAGCCCTTCAAAAGAAAACACCTAAAAAAATTATGATGGATGTTTACACAAATTGGTGTGGTCCTTGTAAAATGCTAGATAAAAATACGTTTCAAAATAAAGATGTCGCTAATTATGTCAATGAGCATTATTATGCGGTTAAGTTTAATGCAGAAGGGAATGATAAGGTTACTTATGATGGTAAAACATTTACAAACCCTAAGTATAACCCAGCAAATGCGAATAGACGTAATTCTACGCATGAACTATCGCGTTACTTTCAAGTTCAGGCATATCCTACGATTGTTTTTATGGATGAAAAGGGAGGCCTTATAGCTCCAATTAAAGGATACCAAAAGCCATCAGAGCTTGAATTGTATTTGAAACTTTTTAGATCAGATAAACATAAGGAAATGGATACTCAAGAGAAGTTTTACGAATACTCTAAAGCATTTAAGCCCGAATTTAAAGGGTAAATTGTCAGAAGTATTAATACTTAATAATAAAAGCTCCCTTTTCATGTGTTTGATGAAAAGGGAGCTTTCTTTTTTTACAAATAGTTTCCCATCTTTCTACATACGATTTGTAATTACTGCCATCAGCAATGATGTATTTAGGCTTTATGGAATCAATCAATCTATTTAAATTTATTTTTGGTGATTGTCTTAGCAAAAGATAATCTGGTTCAAACGATTTTATATTATAAACCCCTAGACTATCAATAATCAAAAGTTTTTTGTTATTAAGAAGGTACATAGACTGTAAGGAGTCTTTTTTAATAACATTAATATGATTGCCAATAGTATAATCTCTAATAATGTTGTTTTTTACTTTCGATGAGGTACCAAAATCGTGAGCCACTACCATTTTTTTGTTTGTTGTATTACCAATAAGGCTATGCTTGCTTTTATGAAAAACAATGAATTCATTTTCAGACTTGTTGTAATTGCTATAAATAATGACACTCTGGAAAATTAAAATGGCAATTAATAAATATTTCAAATTAGAATAATGCCATTTTTTTAGAAGTTTTATAAGGTAAATAATAACCAGATAAGAAGCCAAAACATATAAAACACTAAAAGCAACATCTTTTAATAAGAATGATTCTTGCCTTGAAATCCAACCAACAAAATCATTCATTAAACCAATAATACGTCCGTAAATAGTTGCTATAAATTGAGGCAGTAAATTTAAAGACGCTAAAACAATAATAAGTATTCCGAGTCCTAGTATAAGTTTTAAAAAGGGAATAATAACCAAGTTGGATATAAAAAATAAACTAGGGAATTGATGAAAATAATAGAGGCTTATTGGAATAATGCCAAGTTGTGCAGAAAATGTAATAGTGAATGTATGCCAATAAAAATCTACTAATTTAGATTTAGGTTGCCACCGTTTATATATAAGTGGATCTATAATAACAATAGCAAAAACGGCTAGATAACTTAACTGAAAACCAACATCAAACAAAAATAAAGGCTTAAAAAGCAATATTATAAACATAGATATTGCTAAAGTGTTATAAATATTAGTTGGCCTTTTTAGGTTTATAGCAATGGCTACAATACTAAACATAGTGGTAGCTCTGGTAACAGATGCCGATAATCCTGCAATAAATGCAAAACACCATAAGAGCGTTACTAGCAGAATAGTTTTTATAAGTTTTCCATGTTTAAAAGCTTCGATTGGTTTAAGTAATAAGGTTAAAATAATTAAAATAATACCTACATGTAAGCCAGATACAGCTAAAATATGTATCGCTCCAGCATTCGTGTAACTAGAATAAATGGACTTGCTAATGTCTTGTCGTTGTCCTAATAACAAAGCATTAATTATGGCAAGTTCATCAGGTTTAAAATTGTAAAGCTTTAGTTTTGAGTTGATATATTCACGAATAGTATCAGCTAATCCAAATAGGGTATACGTATTGGACTTTACTCTAAAAAGAGATTGGTTAGAAGAAAATAACTGGTGGTAAATATATTTTTTCTCTAAATAATTTTTGTAGTCAAATTGATGCGGGTTTAACGGAGCTTTTAAATTATAAAAATGGGTTTTACTTGTAAAAATAGCATCAACTTTTAAAGCTGTTTCTAATGAGTCTTTTTGAATATTTAAAAGCGAGGTACCACTTACTTTACTCCCGTCGATTTCTAAAAGATCGATGACATATTTGTCATAGAAATTCCCTGATTTTAATACATCTCTAATTCTAAATGTAATCGCTTTTAAAACACCATTTTCTATTGAAGTTTTATTTGTATAATGGTTAAGGGCATTTTTTTCGTTATTAAGATTAGCTGTTAAAACACCAATACTTATCATCACTAAAAAAGAAAAAGCACCAAACCAGCTGGTGCTAATAAATTGCTTTTTTGCGATGAAATAAAACAATAATAAGATTACAAAAAAGGAAGTTGTTATATATAAAGATATATGTAAAGGAATCCTAAATATATAATTAATAACAATCCCTACAATGAGGCAAACTGTTAATTTAATTATTGTAAAATTCAGTAATTGCATATCATTGCAATATACGAAATATCTTACAACACTCTGCGAGCTTCAACAAATGCCGATTCCCAATACTTTTCAGAAAGATTAGAGACGATAACACCCTTGCTGGTTGTAGCATGTATAAAAGTAATATCTCCAGATTTAGTTTTTATGACCAACCCAACATGGTTAATATTGCTTCTCTTATTTTTAGTTTTAAAGAAGAGTAAATCGCCTTCTTGTGCTTTTTTTAATGAAATTTTATCACCCTTTTTTGCCATATCTCTAGATATTCTAGGTAATATAATATCATTAACCCTAAAAGATTCAAAAATTAGTCCAGAACAATCCATTCCAGATTTAGTAGTACCTCCCCACTTGTAACGAACTCCTTTAAATTTTTGTGCATGGGCTACTATCTTATCTGCTTTAGATGTTTTCTTTTTAGATTTGACTTCGTAGGCAGTCGTTTCTCTTTTCTTTTTTTTAATGATGACTTTAGTAGGCGTTTCTTTTTTATTTTTAGCTCGTTTTGAAGATTTACATCCAGTAAAGCTTATAATTGTTAAAAGAATGATGATTGTTTTTTTCATTTCTTTAAAAAGTAGGTTTGGGTTACTAATTGTAAATTTATAATAAAATAAAATACAAATACTTTTTATTTTTAGTAGTTGACTTTGGTAATTTAGGTTTATGGTTCTTTTGAGTTGATTTTCAGGGAAACAGTTTGTTTTATTTCAATAGTGAAAAATAAGTGAGAATTGTTTCCTCGAAAGTGAAAGTTGTTTTGTAAGTCTTAATTTGAGTTTTGCTTTAAGAATTTATAGAGGTATATGAAAGGCTAAATACTTTTTCTAATTGAAAAAAAATTAAATCACTTCATTGGATGACTTTATATTATCAAAGATCAATTTAGCCGTTTTTTCACTTGCTCCCCTACCTCCTAAAGCCTTTTCCAATTCATAATATTCTAGAAATAAGATGTTACGTGCATCAGAATTTAAAATAGTGTCTAGTTCTTGCTGGAGTCTTTTTTTATTGAAATCACTTTGAATAAGTTCAGTAACTACTTCTTTATTCATTACCAAATTAACTAATGAAATAAATTTTAAAGTGACGATCCTTTTTGCAATTTGATAAGAAAGCGCACTTCCTTTATAGCAAACTACTTGAGGAACTTTAAACAGAGCAGTTTCTAAAGTTGCCGTTCCAGACGTAACTAATGCCGCATTAGAAACACTTAACAAATCATATGTTTTATTAGAAATGAATTTAACATCGTAAGATTTAATGAAAGTTTCATAAAAACTATAATCCTGACTTGGAGCACCTGCAATTACAAATTGGTAATCTGGGTAATCATCAACCAAGCTTAACATAACCGAAAGCATTTTTGTTATTTCTTGTTTTCTACTTCCAGGTAATAATGCGATAATTGGTTTGTTGCTCAGGTTATGAATTTGCCTAAATTTAAATTCGTCAATTTGTTCACGATTTGCAATAGCATCAATTAGGGGGTGCCCAACAAATGTAACATCATAGTCATACTTTTTATAAAAAGGTTTTACAAAAGGAAGAATGACATACATGGCATCAATATCACGTTTTATAGCTTTTACTCTACCAGCTCTCGATGCCCAAACTTGAGGAGAAATATAATAATTAGTTTTAAAATGGTGTTGTTTTGCCCATTTGGCTATGCGTAAATTAAAACCAGAGTTGTCAATAAAAACAATAACATCTGGGTTAAAGTTTTTAATATCGCTTTTACAAAACGAAATGAGTTTGAAAATTTTAGATAGATTCATGATCACCTCTGTGAACCCCATGAATGCACGCTCTTTATAGTGTTTTACTAAAACGCCACCAGCAGCCTGCATAAGGTCACCTCCCCAGAACCTAATGTCTGCATTAACATCTTCTTTTAGTAATGCTTTTATGAGGTTAGAACCATGTAAATCGCCTGATGCTTCACCAGCTAAAATGTAATATTTCATTGTTATTATTATTAGACCGAATCTTTCATCTTTGTATCAAGATAAATATAGTTGAGGTCTTTTCTTAAAGTTTGTTTTATAAACCTCTTGTTGAGCTTCGCTAAGGATCTTAAATATAAAGTATATTTTTTATTTCGATACCGTTAGAGGAAACAAAATGGGATCTAAAAAAGTTTAAAAATGAATGTAAAAACAGCAATAAAAACAGTAATTAATAAAACGCCTCTAGCTCTATAATCTTGTTTTTTTCTTATAAAAATAAAGAAAGCTATCAAATTTAAAATAGCACCTAAACTTATTAGTTTTCCTAAAAAGCCTTCATTGATTGCGGCTTTAATAACCGTTATAAAATCGTCGCCTCGCCCTAAAAAAGTTGCTGAAAAAAATAAACCCATAGCATTAGCTATTAAGCCAATAAATATGCCTATAAAAATATCTTTTTTAATCATTTAATTTCCATGTATTTAAATTTTTAATGTATTGGTGTGCTGTTAAATCAAATTGAATAGGCACTACGGAAACATACCCTTGTTCCAAAGCCCACTCGTCGGTATCTTCACCCCCATCTAAATTAACAAATTTCCCAGAAAGCCAATAATAATCTTTTCCTTGTGGATTTTTACGTTTGTCAAACTCTTCTACCCAATTCGCTTTTGCCTGCCTGCATATTTTAATACCCTTTATAGTGTCTTTTCGTATATTAGGGATATTAACGTTTAGCACAATACCGTTTGGTAAACTGTTATTTAAAACCTGTTCAGTAATCGTTTTTACATAGTCTTTGGATGCCTCAAAATTGGCATTCCACGTATAATCAAGTAACGAGAAACCAATAGCAGGAATTCCTTCAATACCAGCTTCAATAGCAGCACTCATAGTCCCAGAATAAATAACATTTATAGACGAATTTGATCCATGATTTATACCAGAAACACAAAGGTCTGGTTTGCGATCTAATAACTCTCTTACAGCTAGTTTTATACAATCTGCAGGCGTTCCAGAACAACTATATTCAATTTGTGGCCCATCATCCATATAAACACGTTCAGCATAAAGCGTAGAGTCTAAAGTAATAGCATGACCCATCCCACTTTGAGGGCTGTCTGGTGCAACAACTACAACTTTACCAATACGATTCATGATCGCAATTAATATTCTAATACCAGGCGCGTTAATGCCATCGTCATTTGTAACTAGTATAAGAGGCTTTTCTGTCATTTTTTCTGTTTATGGCATCGCTAAAATACATAAAAACATCAGTAAACGGTTAATTTCTTTGGTTTAACAAAAAATTAGTAGGAATTGAACATATTGGCATGAATTTTTCTCTATTTTAGTGAAAAATATATTTTACTTTTTTAAGTAATAAACATATTAATAGATGAAAAAAAATATGAAAAGGAACTATAAAATTTTGTCACTTTTATTGTTGTTGGCATTTGGATCATGCAGTTTTACTACGAAAAAATTTAGTAATCCAGATAAAGATAAGTTGTTAATACAAATTATAACATTTGTTTTAGAGCAGGGTCACTTTGATCCTATTGCAATGAATGACGATTTTTCTTCCGAATTGTTTTCAGACTATATTGAAAATATAGACCCCGTGAAGCGATACTTCTATGATTCTGATTATAAGGATTTTGAAAAATATAAGTTTTTTCTCGATAACCAGCTTAAAGCAACCGAAATTACATTTTTTAATCTAGTAAATGAACGCATGCTTAAGCGTATTGAGGAAGCAAAGGAAATTTATAAAGAAGTCTTATCAGAGCCTTTTGATTATACGATAGATGAAGAATTTGATACAAATTCAGAAAACATCGAGTTTGTAAAAAATAAAAAGGAAATGAAAGAGCGTTGGAGAAGACAACTTAAATTTTCAACACTTTCTAATTATGATGATATCGTTGCGCAAGAAGAATTGGCAAAAGAAAATGATGCGTCTTATGTTATGAAAACGGATAGTCAGATTGAAAAAGAAGCACGAGAAGGAACTTTAAAATCTATCGATATTTATTTTAATGACAATATTGATGATTTACAACGCGAAGATTGGTTCTCTATTTATGTTAATACCATTGTTGAAGAGTTTGATCCACATACTTATTATTTAGCGCCCAGAGGTAAAGAAGATTTCGACCAACGTATGTCTGGTAAATTAGAAGGCATTGGAGCTAGGTTGCAAAAAAGAATGGATCACATAAAAATAGTTGAACTTATTTCTGGAGGTCCCGCTTGGAGAAGTAAAAAACTTGAAGTTGAAGATGTTATTTTAAAAGTAAAGCAAGAAGATGAAGAGTTTCCTGTAAATATAGTAGGGATGCGTATCAATGATGCTATAAAATATATAAAAGGTCCAAAAGGTACTAAGGTGACATTAACTATAAAGAAAGTGGATGGAACCGTTAAAGATATTGTGATTACAAGAGATATTGTGGAACTGGTAGATACGTATGCAAAATCGTCTATAGTAAATAAAGGAAACAAAAAATTTGGAGTAATTAATTTGCCTGCTTTTTATGTCGATTTTAAAGATTATAAAAATGTGAATGCAGCCAAAGATGTAAAAAATGAAATCGAGCGTTTAAAATCTGAAGGGATGGAAGGCTTGGTTTTAGATTTACGTAATAATGGTGGAGGATCATTACCAGCGGTTGTCGATATGGCTGGGTTATTTATAAAAGAAGGCCCCGTAGTGCAAGTACGTTCTACAGGAGAAGCTAAGGAGGTTTTAAAAGATGTAGATAAGTCTATTGCTTGGGAAGGTCCTTTAGTTGTTTTGGTTAATGAGATATCTGCATCTGCTTCCGAGATTATGGCAGCTGCAATGCAGGATTATAAGCGAGCTATCATTATTGGTAGTAAACAAACTTATGGTAAAGGAACCGTTCAGAATGTTATTAATTTAAATAACATGCTAAGAACTAATACAGGAGGCGATTTAGGAGCTTTAGCTTTAACTACCCAAAAGTATTATAGAATTAATGGCGGATCGGTACAGCTAGAAGGTGTTAAAAGTGATGTAAAAGTCCCTGGGCGTTTTAGTTTTATTGAAGTAGGTGAAAAAGATAAGGAAAATCCATTGCCATGGGATGAAATTGATGCAGCAGAATATATACCTTGGGAATATTATTTTGATTATAATGAAACTATAAGAAGAAGTAAAGAGCGTATGGTTAATAATAACCAGTTAAAACTTATTGAAGAAAATGCTAGATGGGTAAAGAGTAAAATGGACGAAACTGTTTTTTCATTAAACTATAAAAAATATAAAGAACAGTTAGATTTAAATGAAGAAGAATCTAAACGATTTAATGCGATATCTGAGTACCAAACAAATTTAAAATTTCTGTCGCATAGCTACGAAAAATCACTCTTTGAAAAAGATACAACAGATTTAAAAGAAAAGCGTGAGCGTTGGCACAAGAGTTTAAGCCAAGATGTTTATATAGAAGAGGCACTTAATGTGTTGGAAGATATAAAAACAGCATATCCCGTTAAAAAAGTGGCCACAGTAAGAAAATAAGTTTATTTATGAGTCATAAATCAAACTCACTAAAACAATTGGCGCTCCAAAAGTTTAAAAAGAACTTTTGGGGCGTTTTTAGTTTTTGCTTTATTGTATTAGTTGGTTTGGTATCTGTGTTTGCTTATGTTATTGCTCCCGATAATTCGCAATTTTCTAATCAAATGCATTTGTCTATTCATTCTAAAAAACCAGGCTTTAAAGTTGAAATTTTAACGATCCCATCACAATTAGAAACGCATCAAAGTTGGTTTAATAAAGTTTTTTTTGGAAAGAAAAATACGAATACCGAAATTCCTATTTCAGAATATGCAGTTGAAGATGCTATGTTGATGTATAAAGAGTATGCATCAGATGGTTTAAAAGGTGTTGAGAAAACAATATTGCTAAGTGCCTTTCCTAATAATCAGGTAGCTAATTATATAAAAGAAAAGACCTTCCTTTTCGGTACAGATAAATATGGAAGAGATTTATTAAGTCGTGTATTGGTAGGGGCTAGAATATCCTTTTTTATAGGGTTTGTAGCGGTTTTTATCTCGTTGCTCATAGGTGTTTTTATGGGGAGTGTAGCAGGGTATTTTGGAGGAAAAATGGATGCTATTATCATGTGGATCATTAACGTTACATGGTCTATTCCAACGCTGTTACTCGTTATAGCCATTACCTTGGCTTTAGGTAAGGGGGTATGGCAAGTATTTATAGCGGTAGGACTTACTATGTGGGTTGAGGTAGCCAGAGTGGTTCGTGGACAAATAATTAGTGCTAAAGAGATGCAATATGTTACTGCAGCAAGAGCATTAGGGTTTAATAATTTTAGAATTATTACCAAACATATTTTACCTAATATTATGGCACCAGTTATAGTCATTTCGGCAGCTAATTTTGCAGGTGCAATTTTAATAGAAAGCGGACTTAGCTTTTTAGGTATTGGAGCGCAACCTCCTATGGCAAGTTGGGGTGCTATGATAAAAGATCACTACAATTATATCATACTAGGTAAGCCTTATTTAGCCGTTATACCAGGACTATGTATTATGAGTTTGGTTATGGCGTTTATGCTTATTGGGAATGCGTTACGTGATGCTTTGGATGTTAAGAACTAAATGAATGTGTTCGTTAAGGGACATGGTTTACACAAGTTTAAAGATTAGTTGCGTTGATTAAGGAACTAATTTAGCAACTACAAATTGAATAGAAAATATTTTATAATCCGTGATTTTTATTTTCGATATAGCTTATTATATGAAGCTATCCCCTCATTATAAAAAATATGTAAACTTTTTTTAGTACGAGACAGCTTTAACGCCACAAGTTCAAAACTTGCGGTAGCGCATACTAGGGAATAGAGGGGTAGTTATTTTTAATTTTTTTTGTCAATTAGAGTAATGGTCAGTTTATTCTTTTGTTGCTTAACTTCAATTTCTTTTCCAATTTCAAATCCAAGTTTTTTCAACCATCTTCCCTCAAGTCGGATTTCAGGAATAGTAGTATAATCCCAAGTTCGGATTCTGAATTTTTTATAGACTTTTAATTTTCTTAGTTTATTCAATTGTCATACTATTATACGACAAACTTAGTAAATAAAATCTTCATGTCAAACTTTTATATGACAAAATTGTCGTATAATTAATTGACATTTGTTTTGTGGACAAGGAACAGCTTAAAAAGAAAATCGGTCAACGTATCGTTGAGTTAAGAAATCAGAAGGGTTGGAATCAATCTGATTTAGCCCGTGCTTGTAATAAAGATAGGCAAGCAATGGAGAAATTAGAAAATGGAAAAGTCAATCCGACACTTTTCACTTTATTGGAAATTTCAAAGGCTTTAGAAACTACTTTATCGGAGTTGATTAATTTTTAGATTAATAATTTTCAAGAAAACTTTTTAGGTCAGTTTTTTTATCAGGGATTAAACTTTGTTCTTGATAAAAATAGACATCTGGATTTTCATTTCCGTCAGCCTTGAAATGCCAAAACATATATCCTTGATGCATCATAAAAACAAAATCATTGTTGGCTAAAAAATTTTTGGCATTATCTTCTTCTAATAATCCGTGATTTTTATCTCCAATATAGCCTATTGTATGGGGGTATCTCTTCATTATAAAAGGTTTATGTTTGTTACGGGCACGGAAAGAATTTCCGCGCTAGCGGGGTTTTGTTGTAGCCAGTATTTATTTCAGCCAGTATTCCAATTCCGTGTCTGCATAAAACGGTCCATAAGAAATTCTCACTTCTCTAATTCCAGGTTTAGGAATCAAAAATGACATCTTAACTTTTCCTGTCCGATTATCAATTAACGTTTCAATTTTCACATATTTCTCAGATACAATTCCCTCTTTTTTTGCCTTTTTCTCGATTTTTCTCGACTTGCGTATTGTTCTATTATTTGGCGAGCAACCAAAAACAGCTGTATATTTTCTTGGTTTAATCGAATCTAAAGTGCTTTTGTTTATAGTTGGTTCTATAAAATACTCATAATCATTAAAGCTCACACCAATTCCTTTTTCATTGTTTTCATAAGAATATATATGATTGTTTTCGAATAAATATTCTTCTATGATTCCATAATGCTCTTCATAATAATTATATCCCTCGACTATTATAATCGTTGAATTAGTAGAATCAATTCTTTTTTGAGTCTGATAGCTTTCTCTTTTTGAGATTAACAAATTAAAATACTCAATTTGTTCAGGCGAAAATTCAGTTTTTAGCGAATCCAATGTTTTAATAGATATTTCATTCCAACTATCTGTCTTTTGTGCAAAAGTGAATAAAGGAAGCAATAGTATTAAAATTAAGATGGATTTTCTCATATTGGCTACAACAATTATATATAGTTAATAAGGGAGCTATATATTTCTATATCAAAAGTAGTAAATCTTTTATTTTATTATACGCTTTCATAAAGTATGTTTTGTTATTCTCTAAAGCTTGAACAGAAGGCATCGTTTTAAATGAAGTTCGATTTTCGTAAATGTTTTTAAGTATACGAATCTGTTTTAATGATTTATATACGACTTAAACGAAGTTGTCTAAAAAATCACAAAATCAAAAAGCTAGAAAGCGAATTAATTTGATTCCAATTTCATATTGGTATTCAAATAATCTATATACTCTAAAAGGGCATCTTTCCCAATATTTTTAGAAGATGACGTTATAAAATAATTAGGCATCGTTTCCCATGTTTCTAAAAGAATGGTTTTATAAGCTTCCACATGGTTTTCAATGGCTTTGGGTTTTAGTTTATCGGCCTTTGTGAAAACAATAGAGAAAGGTATCCCATTTTCACCTAGCCATTGCATGAATTCTAAATCTATAGGTTGTGGAGTATGCCTAATATCCACTAAAATAAAAGCAGTTACAAGTTGCTCTCGCAGTCCGAAGTATTGCGTTATAAATTTTTGAAATACTTTTTTAGAGCTTTTAGAAACACGTGCATAGCCATAACCAGGCAAATCTACCAAATGCCAGTTTTTATTGATTAAAAAGTGGTTTATTAATTGCGTTTTCCCTGGTCTGCCAGATGTTTTGGCTAGGCTTTTTCGACTGGTCAACATATTTATGAGTGACGATTTGCCAACATTACTTCTGCCAATAAACGCGTATTCGGGCAACATGCTTTTTGGGCATTTAGCAACATCTGAGTTGCTCATTACAAATTCGGCAGATTTAATATGCATCTCCTTCTAAGAAAATAATTAGTTTGAGTAAATTAATTACATGTCGATTATTAACTAAAGCTCTCTTTTACTTAACCATCCATCAAGAATAGTATTGAATTCATCTGGGTGCTCCATCATAGGAGCGTGCCCACATTTATCTATCCAAAACAAATCAGAATTAGGTAGAAGCTCGTTAAATTCTTCACCAACTTCTGGAGGTGTAACAGTATCGTTTTTACCCCAAATAATACAAGTTGGCGTTTTTATGTTGGGTAGATCTTTGGCCATATTATGTCTTATAGCGCTTTTAGCAATGGCCAGTGTCTTTATAAGTTTGTTACGATCGTTTACAGTTTCATAAACTTCATCAACAATCTCTTTAGAGGCAACCAAAGGGTCGTAAAAAACCTCTTGCGCTTTCTTTTTAATGACTTCATAATCACTACGCTTTGTGTAGCCACCACCCATTGCACTTTCGTAAAGTCCAGAGCTTCCTGTAATAATAAGCGCTTTTACTTTTTCTGGATACAATTTAGTGTGGTATAAACCAATATGTCCGCCTAGCGAATTTCCTAGTAAAATAACTTCGTCAAAACCTTTAAATTCTATAAAATCATGTACGTACTTAGCAAAGCTTTTTACATTGGTCTTCAACAAAGACATGGTGTAGATAGGTAGTTCTGGAATAATGATTTTATAGTCTTTTAAGCTAAAATAATCTGAAACGGCATTAAAATTACTTAATCCTCCCATAAGGCCATGTAATACTAGTATTGGCGTGCCTTCTCCTACTTCAAAGTAACTGTATTCTTTTTCTTTTTTTAAACGATGCATCATTATGAATTGGTCACTGCATTAAGAACAAATATAGTTAATTCATTCATATTTTAACTATTTAAATTTTTTGTCAAAAATAAGGCTTTTCAAAAAGATGTTAATAAAATATATGCTATTAAATTTTTCTTCTTTAACGTGTTGTTGGTCAGTGTTAGGTGTCTTTTTTTTAGAAAAAAACAGGATTTAATCTTCATTTAATCGAAAAATTATTAACAAAGTGGTATAATGTGGTAAAAAGTGGTGTATTTTTCGATATATTTGAAACTTAAACATTAAAATTTCAACAAACCGTTTTGGACTTACTAACAGGGACATACGATTGCAAAGTAGATGCAAAGGGCAGATTAATGATGCCAGCTGCTTTAAAAAAGCAGTTGTCTACTATTTTACCTGATGGTTTTGTGTTGCGTCGTTCTGTATTTCAAAAGTGTTTGGAATTGTATCCAATGGGAGAATGGCAAATTTTAATGCAAAAAATGAACAAACTTAATAAGTTTAAAAAGAAAAACAACGATTTTATTCGCAGGTTTACTGCGGGTGCAAAAGTGGTTGATGTTGATGTTAATGGTAGATTGTTAATACCGAAAGACTTAACAGTGTTTGCTGATATTTCGAAAAATATAGTTGTGGCATCGGCTATAAATATTATTGAGATTTGGGATAAAGATTTATATGAACAAGCCATTGATGATGCAGCTATCGATTTTTCGGATCTAGCTGAGGAAGTAATGGGACAAGACGACGATGACGATGGAATATCATAGCCCTGTACTTTTAAAAGAAACCGTTGATGGTTTAGATGTTAAGCCAGATGGTGTTTACGTGGATGTCACATTTGGAGGTGGTGGTCACAGTAAAGAAATATTAAGTAGGCTTGGAGAACATGGAAAATTATTTGCCTTTGATCAGGATGCAGATGCTCTAAAAAATACAATTGACGATCCTCGATTTACATTGATTCATGAAAATTTTAGATATGTAAAACGATTTTTACGCTTTCATGGAGTGAAGCAAGTAGATGGTGTTTTGGCAGATTTTGGTGTCTCTTCGCATCAATTTGACGTTGCAGAAAGAGGGTTTTCTACACGTTTTGAGGCGGATTTGGATATGCGAATGAATCAGCAAAACCAATTATCTGCTTTTCATGTGGTGAATAAATATGAGGAAGAGGCATTAAAACAAGTGTTTTTGCAATATGGAGAATTGCGTGCTGCACCAGCTATGGCAAGATTGATAGTTGAATATAGAGAAACAGAGCCTATAGTAACAAGCGAGCAGCTAAAAAAGGTATTGAAGAAGTTTTTACCACCAAGACATGAAAATAAAGTATTGGCTCAAATTTATCAAGCTATTCGTATAGAGGTAAATCAGGAGATTGAAGTTTTAAAGGAGTTTTTAGGACAAACACCAGACGTTTTGTTTAAGGGCGGTCGGTTAAGTTTTATATCCTATCACTCGCTAGAAGATAGATTGGTGAAACGGTTTATTAGAAATGGATTGTTTGAAGGGGAACCAGAGCGCGATATGTTTGGGAATTTTGAAGTGCCATTAAAAAAAGTAAATGGTTTGATTGTTCCTTCAAAAGAAGAAATAAAAATTAATAGTAGAGCTAGAAGCGCAAAATTGCGAATTGCAGAAAAATTATAAATAACAAAATGCTTCCTTTTGGGAAGAGATCGCGAAGCGACAAATGAGAATGAAAAAAAATATCTATAACATATTAAAAGGAACTTTTTTAGTTAGTGATGATTCTTTTAAGAATTGGAGGTTTATCATTTTTATTTCTGTTTTGGCAATTATAATGGTAGCAAGTTCGCATAGTGCTGATAAAAAAGTGTACGAAATCGCCCGATTAAAAAATGAAGTTAAAGAAATGCGTTCGGCATTTGTAGATGGTCGTTCTCGGCTTATGAGGCTTAAAATGGAGTCGGCAGTTATTAGAAGAATGAAAGAAAAAGGATTGTCGCCTTCGGTGATTCCTCCTAAAAAAATAAAAGTAAAATCTCAAAATTAAAGTAAGCCCTTGGCAGTAAACGAAAAAGGCATATTAAACCGATTGTATTTTATAGCAGGATGTATGTTCGTCTTCGGGCTTGCTGTGCTGTTTAAATTGCTAAGTATTCAGTTTATACAAGGTGATAAGTATCGTGCTTTGGTTGATAAAAGAGATATTCAAGATATTACAATACCCGCTAATAGGGGTAATGTTTATGCAGGTGATGGTAGCTTGTTGGCAACATCAATTCCTAAGTATAATATCGCTATAGATGCTGTGACATCTGGTACTAAGACCTTCGAAGAATTTGTTAAGCCGTTATGTGATTCTCTTTCTGGTTATTTAGGGAGGTCTCCAGGTTATTATGAAAAAGAAATAAGGAAAGCGAGATTAAATAAGAATCAATATTACTTGTTAGTTGAAAATATTAATTACTCAGATTATATCCGATTTAGAAATTTTCCGCTTTTAAAACGAGGCGTTATTTCTGGAGGATTAATTGTTGAGCAAACAACAAAACGTGAGCTTCCTATGGGGAGTATTGCTAGTCGTACTATTGGTTATGAGCGTTTTGATGATGATGGGAATGTGACCAGACCAGGTATTGATGGTGCTTTTGGACTGAAATACTTAAGAGGGACTGATGGATTGAGAAAAATGCAGAAAATAGGGAAAGGTAAGTGGAAACCGATGACCGATTATAACCAGATAGAGCCAAAAGATGGTTATGATGTCTATACGACTATAGATGTAAATATTCAGGATATTGCGCATCATGCCCTTTCAAAACAATTAGAACTTTATGAAGCGGAGCATGGTTGTGTGGTTGTTATGGAGGTTAAAACAGGAGAGATTAAAGCGATTGCGAATCTGGGTAGAACGAGCAAGGGAGGGTATTATGAAAAATTAAATTATGCTGTAGGAGAAAGTCATGAACCAGGTTCTACATTTAAGTTGATGGCATTTATGGCGGCTTTAGAAGATGAGGTTATTGATACATCCACAATTGTTGATACTAAAAAAGGTAGAAAGAGATTTTATGGTAGATATGTGCATGATTCTCATTATGGAGGTTATGGGAAAATTTCTGCAGCTCGTGCGCTAGAGGTTTCTTCAAATATTGGTTTGGCTACTATAATAGATAAGCATTATTCAGATAACCCAAAAAAATTCATAAATAAGATTAAAGAATGGCATTTAAACGAGCCTTTAGGGATTCCTATTATTGGAGAGGGGAAGCCTGATATTCCTGAACCAGGTGATGAAAATTGGAGTAGAAATGCGCTTCCTTCAATGGCGTATGGTTATAATTTAGAATTAACACCGCTTCAAACTTTGGCATTTTATAATGCAGTCGCTAATGATGGGGAGCTTATTAAACCACAGTTCTTAAAAGCTGTAAAAGAATTTGATAAAGAAATTGAAACTTTTGGTAAAGAAGTTATTAAGAAACGAATTTGTTCTGATGTAACTTTAAGTAAAGTACGAGAAGTTTTAAAAAACATTGTGATAAGAGGTACGGGAACGAAATTGTATTCTGAGAATTTCTCAATGGCAGGAAAAACAGGTACTGCAAGAACTGAATATTGGATGGAAGATTGGGAGAAGAACAAAAGGTACATATCTTCCTTTGTGGGGTATTTTCCTGTTGAAAAACCTAAATACTCATGTATTGTAGTTATTCATAAACCAAGTACTAAGGTTGGTTTTTATGGAGCTGATGTTACAGGGCCTGTATTTAAAAGAATAGCACAAAAAATATATACGGATACACCATTGATTGATGAGGTGGAGTCGTTAGATGTTAAGATTGCATCAGTAGAAAAAGAATACGATGCTTTTTATCAAACAGGAAGCACCTATAGAACGATCATGCCAAATGTGATTGGTCTACCAGCAATGGATGCTTTAGCGCTTTTAGAGAACATGGATGTAGAGGTAAAGGTGAAACTTAAAGGAAGTGGTGTTGTGAAAGAGCAATCTGTTAATAAAAATGAGAAATTAAAAAATAATCAAATAGTCGTTTTAAAAGCTTCATGATCGTATTAAAAGACATATTGTATCGAGTTACAATTAATGCTGTAGTAGGTGGTACTAGTGCTGGTATTGGAGCTATTGATTTTGATTCTCGAAAAATTACTAAAGGAGACTTGTTTGTGGCTATTCGTGGAAATATTGCCGATGGGCATGATTTTATTGATGTCGCTATAAAGCATGGCGCTATAGGTGTGGTGTGTGAAACATTGCCAGAGCATTTGGTTGATGGCGTTACTTATGTGGAGGTTGATAATTCTAGCAGGGCTTTAGCTATTATGGCTTCTAATTATTACGATACACCATCCGAAAATTTAAAACTGGTTGGGGTTACAGGAACCAATGGAAAAACGACAGTAGCAAGTTTATTATATCAATTATTTAAAAAAGCAGGTTATAAAGTTGGGTTGTTGTCAACCGTTAAAATAATGGTTGATAACACAACGTATAAAGCAACACATACAACGCCAGATTCATTAACTATAAATAAGTATTTAAAGGAAATGAATGACGTAGGTGTTGAGTTTTGTTTTATGGAAGTAAGTTCTCATGGAATTCACCAATACAGAACAGAAGGATTGCATTTTGAAGGCGGGGTATTTACTAATTTATCTCACGATCATTTAGACTATCATAATACGTTTGCCGAATATAGAGATGTTAAGAAAACATTTTTTGATGGGCTTTCAAAAAACGCTTTTGCTTTGGTTAATGTAGATGATAAAAACGGGCTTGTTATGTTGCAAAACACCAAGGCTCGAAAACTTACTTATGCTTTAAAAGGGTATGCCGATTATAAAGCTCAGATTTTAGAAAATCAATTTGGAGGCTTATTACTTAAAGTGAACGATAGTGAGGTTTGGGCACGGCTCATAGGGGATTTTAATGCTTATAATGTATTGGCAATTTATGCTACTGCCGAATTGTTAGGTTTGGAAAAGGTTGAAATTTTACGCTTAGTAAGTGAGTTGGATAGTGTGAGTGGACGCTTCCAATATTTAATTTCTGATAAAAAAATCACGGCAATAATAGATTATGCACATACGCCTGATGCATTGAAAAATGTATTAGAAACTATTAATAGCATTCGTACTAAGAATGAAGAATTAATAACCGTAGTTGGTTGTGGAGGCGATAGAGATATAACCAAACGACCAAAAATGGGACATATAGCTTCAGCTTTAAGTACTAAGGTTATTTTTACAAGCGATAACCCGCGCAGTGAAGTTCCAGAAGATATTCTTAATGATATTGAAAAAGGTGTTGAACCTCAAAATTATAAAAAAACACTCACGATTTCCGATAGAAAACAGGCTATAAAAACGGCTTGTCAATTGGCACAACCTAACGATATTATTTTAATAGCGGGAAAAGGTCATGAAACATATCAAGAGATTAAAGGTGAACGCTTTGATTTTGACGATTATAAAATAGTACAAGAATTTTTAAAGCAAATACAAAAATAACATGTTGTATTATTTATTTGATTATTTAGAAAAACAGTTTCAATTTCCAGGGGCAACGCTTTTTGGTTTTTTAACCTTTAGAGCTGCTTTGGCGATGATTTTGTCACTGCTTATTTCAACCATATATGGAAAACGAATTATACATTTTTTACAAAGACAACAAGTAGGTGAAACGATTAGAGATTTAGGGTTAGCAGGACAGAGCGAAAAAGCAGGAACCCCAACTATGGGTGGGATTATTATTATTCTGGCAACATTAATTCCTGTGTTGTTATTGTCTGAACTAGAAAATATTTACATCATTTTGCTAATAGTAACTACACTATGGATGGGAACTATTGGTTTTATTGACGATTATATTAAAAAATTTAAAAATGATAAAGAAGGCTTGAAAGGACGGTTTAAAATTCTTGGACAAGTAGGGCTTGGTATTATAGTTGGAGCAACTTTATTTTTTCATCAGGATGTTACTATAAAAGAAAAACTTCCAATTCAAGAGCAACAAGAAATATTGGCAGTAGATGCTAATACAACACAGTCAAAACTTTTTAAAGAAGAAGTGAAGTCTACAAAAACAACCATTCCTTTTGTGAAAGCGAATGAGTTTGATTATGCAAAACTTATCACCTGGATAAGCCCGAGTTTAGAAAAGTATGCTTGGATAATATTCATTTTAATAGTGATTATTATTATCGCGGCAGTTTCAAATGGAGCCAATCTTACAGATGGGATTGATGGTTTGGCGGCAGGAACATCGGCAATCATAGTACTTACTTTAGGGATATTTGCATGGGTTTCTGGTAATATTATATTCTCAGATTATCTCAATATTATGTATATCCCGAGAGTGGAAGAAATTACTATCTATATAGCTGCATTTGTTGGAGCGCTTATCGGTTTCTTGTGGTATAACACATTTCCAGCTCAAGTTTTTATGGGAGATACAGGAAGTTTAACTATTGGGGGAATTATCGCTGTTATAGCGATTGCAGTTCGAAAAGAGTGGTTAATACCAGTATTGTGTGGCATTTTTTTAGCAGAAAATCTATCGGTAATCATGCAAGTGGGGTGGTTTAAATATACCAAGAAAAAATATGGAGAAGGACGTCGCATTTTTAAAATGTCGCCGTTGCATCACCACTATCAAAAATCAGGATATCACGAAAGCAAAATTGTAACCCGATTTTGGATTGTAGGTATTCTGTTAGCGATCCTTTCAATAGTAACATTGAAAATTAGATAAAATTCCTGCGAAGGCAGGGATCTCATAGCTGTAAAAAAGACATAGAGTTAAGAAAAGTGATAAAAGAAATTTATATAAAAACAATTGATAAAAACAGAGAGGTAAGTCCTTACTCTTTGGGGAAGGATTTAGGATGGGGCGTTTAGTCATATTAGGAGGGGGAGAAAGCGGCGTAGGTACTGCGCTTCTGGGAAAAGAACAAGGGTATGATGTTTTTGTTTCAGATAAAGGAGTCATTAAAGAAAAATATAAACAAGTTCTTATACATAATGAGATTGAATGGGAAGATGAAAAACATTCTGAAGATAAAATTCTGAATGCAGATATCGTGATGAAAAGTCCTGGAATTCCAGACAAAGTGCCTTTGGTAAAACAAATTCATGATAAAGGCATATTAGTAGTGTCTGAAATTGAATTTGCATCAAAATTTACCAGCGCTACTATTGTTGGAATTACGGGTAGCAATGGTAAAACAACAACAGCATCTTTAACGCATCATATTTTAAAACAAGAATTAAATGTGGGCTTAGCAGGTAATATAGGAGACAGTTTTGCTAAGCAGGTTTTAGAAGAAAATTTTGAGAATTACGTATTAGAAATTAGTAGTTTTCAATTAGATGATATCGTCGACTTTAAGCCGCATATAGGAGTCATTACAAATATTACCCCCGATCATTTAGATAGGTATAACTATCAATTTGAAAGGTATATCGCTTCAAAATTTAGAATAACCATGAATCAAACGAAAGATGATTATTTGATTTATGATGCAGACGATACAGTGATAGTAAATCATCTGAAAAATAACCCAGTTCAGTCTACATTATTGCCATTTTCATTAACGAAGAAGATTGGTAATGGTGCGTATTTAGACGACAATAATATTAAAATAACAATAAACAACAACCAAATAATTATGCCAACAACAAAATTAACATTACAGGGGAAGCACAATATGAAAAATGCGATGGCTGCCTCTACAGTCTCTCATTTGTTAAGGATTAGAAAACAAACTATAAGAGAAAGTTTAGGAAACTTTCAAGGTGTTGAGCATCGTTTAGAACATGTTTTAAAGATTAATAAAGTGCAATACATAAACGATTCTAAGGCGACTAATGTAAATGCGACATATTATGCTTTAGAGTGTGCGGATACGCCTACTGTTTGGATTGTTGGAGGTGAAGATAAAGGTAATGATTATGAAGAATTATTCTCTTTTGTAAACGAGAAGGTGAAAGCTATTATTTGTTTGGGGGTAGACAACGAGAAATTGATGAAAACGTTCGGAGGAATGGTTGATGTTATTGTTGAAACACAATTTATGAGTGAAGCAGTGAAAATCGCTTATAAAATTACCGAAGCAGGAGATAGTGTTTTATTATCGCCAGCGTGTGCCAGTTTTGATTTGTTTGAAAGCTATGAAGATAGAGGGCGTCAATTTAAAAATGCCGTTAGAAACTTATAATTATTGTCATTCCTGCGTGTCACATTGAGCGGAGTCGAAATGGAAGCAGGAATCCATAACAAAATATAAAAGTATAATTAAATAACAATTTCTTCCCTTTGGGAAGATGTTCGAAAGGACAGATAGGATGCAAACAGTATTTAAAAGCATAAAAGGAGATAGGTTAATTTGGGCCATAGTAGCGTTGTTGGCTATAGCTTCATTCTTGCCTGTTTATAGTGCGGCTAGTGATTTAGCATATGTTAAGCATAATGGGAATACGTTTATCTCATTTGTAAAGCATTTTATGCACTTGTTTTTAGGGTTTGCTATTATGTACGGTGTTCACAAGATCCCGTATAGATATTTTAAGGGGTTGTCTTTAGTGGCAATTCCGATAGTTTTAGTGTTGTTAATTATTACGATGTTACAAGGAACGGTTATGGGAGGTGCTAGTGCTAGTAGATGGATTAAAATACCTATAGTAGGGGTGTCTTTTCAAACATCAACTTTCGCATCAGTTGTGCTTATGGTCTATGTGGCGCGATATATGTCTAAAATTAAAGATATTGATATAGGATTAAAAGAATCTATCCTGCCGCTTTGGGTGCCTGTATTTTTTGTATTAGCCTTAATCTTGCCTTCAAATTTTTCAACAGCAGCTATTATTTTTTTAATGGTGGTGCTTTTGGTTTTTTTAGGAGGCTATCCTGTACGCTATTTAGGCGTGATAATAGGTTCGGGTTTTTTGGCATTAGTATTCTTTATTATGTTTGCTAAATTAACAACAGGGCCATTACATGTTAAAGTAAATACTTGGGAAAATAGAATTAAAAACTATTCAAATAACGAAGATACCGAGGCAGATTATCAAATAGAGAAGGCTAAAGTGGCTATAGCGTCAGGTCAGGTTTTTGGAGCTGGTCCAGGGAAAAGCATTCAGAAACACGCTTTACCACAATCATCATCAGATTTTATTTTTGCCATTATTATAGAAGAATATGGGTTGATAGGAGGTGTTACAATCATGATTCTTTATATGTGGTTGTTATTTAGAATTGTTATTGTATCTCAAAAATCTGATACCATTTTTGGTAAACTTTTAGTGCTTGGTGTTGGCTTGCCAATAGTGTTTCAGGCATTAATAAATATGGCTGTGGCTGTAGAGTTATTTCCAGTAACTGGGCAAACATTACCCTTGGTAAGTAGTGGAGGAACATCTATATGGATGACATGTTTGGCAATAGGAATTATTCTAAGTGTGAGCGCTAAGCGAGAAGAAATTAAAGAACAAGAATATAAGGAAGATAATCCGCTTGAAATTTTAAGTGAAACCATCTGATTTTAGATAGATGCCTTTTGAATTAGGATTTGTAGAATGAAGCAAGTGTTAAAAAATAGAACAGAGAAATATGCGGTAGACAGTTGGGATTTATACACGAAATTTCCAATTTTAAGGGAGTATAATGCTTTTTGTAATCAATTAATAAGGTGTTCTAGTTCAGTTGGAGTCAATTATAGAGCAAAATCAAATGCAGATTTTATAAATAAATCGTAAATCGTGAATCAGAAATATAAAATCATATTATCAGGAGGAGGTACTGGAGGGCATATTTATCCTGCCATAGCCATTGCGAATGAGCTAAAATCTCGTTTTCCTGATGCTGAATTTTTATTTGTAGGCGCCGAAGGTAGAATGGAAATGGAGAAGGTGCCACAAGCAGGATATGATATTAAAGGGCTTTGGATTTCAGGAATTCAGCGTAAGTTGACTTTAAAAAATCTGGCGTTTCCTTTTAAGTTAATAAGTAGCATTTGGAATGCGCGAAAGATAGTAAAATCGTTTAAGCCAGATGTTGCAATCGGAACAGGAGGATTTGCTAGTGGACCACTGTTGTATGTGGCAGCGTCAAAAAAGATACCAAGCCTAATACAAGAGCAAAATTCGTATCCAGGAATTACTAATAAGTTGTTGTCTAAAAAAACGCAAAAAATATGTGTGGCTTACGATGGTTTGGAACGGTTTTTTCCGAATGAAAAAATTATCAAAACAGGGAACCCAGTACGTCAAGATTTATTAGATATAGATAGTAAGACTGTTGAGGCTAAGAACTTCTTCAATCTAAAACATGGTAAGTATACGCTTTTGGTTTTGGGAGGTAGTTTAGGAGCTAGAAGAATAAACGAGCTGATTGAGAGTAAATTGGATTTTTTAGATACCCAAAATATTCAAATTATATGGCAATGTGGAAAGCTTTATTATCAGCAATACAAAATTTATAATAACACTAATAATGTGCAGGTTTATGAGTTTTTAAATAATATGGATTTTGCTTATGCAGCAGCAGATATTGTAATATCTAGGGCGGGAGCAGGATCTGTTTCAGAGCTGTGTATTGTAGGTAAGCCTGTTATTTTTGTTCCGTCTCCAAATGTGGCAGAAGATCATCAAACAAAAAATGCTATGGCAGTTGTAAATAATGATGCAGCTATAATAATTAAAGAAACTGATTTAAATGTGGATTTTGAAAACAAGTTTTCGCAACTTATAGTATCGCCCGAAAAGCAAAAAGAACTAGGGACTAACATAAAAAAAATGGCATTAATACATGCTACAACACAAATAGCAGACGAAGTAGAAAAGCTTCTGAGAAAGTAATCATATAAATAGAATCTGTTTGTTATTTCTGTGAAAGCAGGAATTTACAAAAAGAGAAATAAATAAAGGTAGACTCCTGACTGTTCAGGAATAATAAAAATGAATTTAAATAACATACATAACATTTACTTTATTGGTATTGGAGGTATCGGGATGAGTGCTTTGGCACGTTATTTTCATGCTAATAAAAAAAGTGTTGCAGGCTATGATAAAACACAAACTGAAATTACAGACAGTTTAGTGGCTTTGGGGATTGCTATTCATTTTGAAGATTTGGTCGATAATATCCCTGCTTCTTTTTTGAATATAGAAAATACTCTAATTGTTTATACGCCGGCAGTTCCTGCAGATCATCTAGAGCTGAGGTATTTTAATGCAAATGGTTATCGCGTTTTAAAACGTTCACAGATTTTAGGGTTAATAACAGAACATACATTTTGTTTAGCGGTGGCAGGTACGCATGGCAAAACCACTACAACAAGTATTTTAGGGCATTTAATGCATGAATGTCGTGTGCCTTTAACTGCTTTTTTAGGAGGTGTTAGTGAGAATTATAATTCTAATTTAATACTTAATGGCGCAGAGGTTTCGGTAGTTGAGGCAGATGAGTTTGATCGTTCTTTTTTAACATTGTCACCAGATATAGCCTGCGTTACATCAATGGATGCAGACCATTTAGATATTTACGGCGACTCTTCAGAATTAAAAAAATCATTTGAAGACTTTTCGAAACGACTAAAAACTCATGGGAAATTGTTCGTTAGAAATGGATTGCCATTACAAGGTATTACGTATGGTATAGAAGATGATTCAGATTATTCAGTTCAAAATATAAAAATAGAAAATGGGACCTATGTTTTTGATGTAAAAACTCCAGAAACAGTCATCAAAAATTTGCAATTTAATCTGCCAGGGAGACATAATCTGTCGAATGCGTTAATCGCTTTGGCAATGGCTATAGAATATGGTTGCTCTTGGCAAGAACTAGCAAAAGCTTTGGAGTCTTACAAAGGTGTTAAGCGTAGGTTTACTTATCATATAAAAACTGATAATCTGGTTTTTATTGATGATTATGCGCATCATCCAGAAGAAATTAAGGCCGTGTATCAAGCCGTTAGAGAGATGTATCCTAGAAAAAAAGTATTGGCTATTTTTCAGCCTCATTTATATAGCAGAACACGTGATTTTATAGATGATTTTGCTGAAAGTTTATCGCCGTTTGATGCGTTGATATTGTTAGATATTTACCCAGCAAGAGAATTACCTATAGAAGGTGTGACTTCAGCCTGGTTGTTAGATAAAATAAATAATAAAAATAAGCAGTTGGTTAGCAAAAAAGAGCTATTACCAGCCATACATAACAGTCATGCGCAAATAATATTAACTATAGGGGCAGGAGATATTGGAGAACAAGTAAAACATATAAAAAAAGAATTTAGTATTGCGAGTTAATTGGAGTTACATAAAGATGTTTGTTTTATTGGTATTAGTGGCTTTTTTGTTTGCTTTTGCGTCACAAAGAAATGCTGTTAGAAAAGTGTTAGGTCCGCAGGTAAAATTTATTGGAGAAAGCAACCTTTTCGTTACAAATGAGACTGTTAGTAAATTGTTAATACAAAAATATGGAGGCGTTGAAAATGTAACCAAAGAAACTTTAGATTTGAATGAGCTAGAAAATGTCCTGAAATCTAATCCAATGATAAAAGCAGCGGAAGTGTATGTGGCTGTAAACGGTACACTTAGCGCTGATATAGAACAAAAAACACCGATTGCACGAGTGAGTACAAATGCGTCTTATTATATTGATGGCGACGGTTCTTATATGCCTTTGTCTACCAATTTTTCGGCGAGAGTGCCATTAGTTACAGGCTATATTGAAAAGAATAATTTAAGAAGCATTTATAAGATTGCAAGTAAAATTATTAATGATGAATTTTTAAAAAAACATGTTATTGAGATTCATCAAAATAAGAATAAAGATATTTATTTAAAATTAAGACAATGCAACTTTATAGTACAATTAGGCGATGTGAGTTCTTTAGATAAAAAGGTTAATAATTTAAAAGCATTTTATCAAAAAAATCTAACAGATAAAACACTTAATAAATATAGTAAAGTCAATTTGCAATTTGACAACCAAGTAATATGTACCAAAATATAAATCATGGAGCATAATTTAGCAGTAGGATTAGACATAGGAACCACAAAGATTGTGGCTATGATTGGTCGTAAAAATGAATACGGAAAAGTTGAGATTTCTGGTATAGGTAAATCTAAAAGTTTAGGAGTACACCGTGGTGTCGTAAATAATATTACGCAAACAATTCAATCGATACAACAAGCGGTACAAGAGGCAGAAGTTTCTGCCGAAATGAAAATTGAAGGCGTTACTGTTGGTATTGCAGGGCAGCATATTAGAAGTTTGCAACACAGTGATTATATAACAAGACCCAATTCTGAGCATGTTATAGATGAAGAAGATATTGACAGACTAATAAATCAAGTACACAAACTAGTCATGCTTCCAGGAGAAGAAATTATTCATGTGTTGCCTCAGGAATACAAAGTAGATGGGCAGGCGGAAATAAAAGAACCAATAGGGATGTACGGAGGCCGTTTAGAGGCTAATTTTCATGTGGTTGTAGGTCAAGTATCTTCTATTAGAAACATTGGACGTTGCGTACAAAGTGCAGGTTTGAATTTAGAAGGCATCACATTAGAACCATTAGCATCAGCAAATGCTGTTTTAAGCCAGGAAGAAAAAGAAGCAGGTGTAGCGCTTATTGATATAGGAGGTGGCACAACAGATTTAGCCATTTTTAGAGATGGTATCATTCGCCATACAGCAGTGATTCCTTTTGGGGGTAATGTGATTACTGAAGATATAAAAGAAGGCTGTTCAATAATAGAAAAACAAGCTGAATTATTAAAGATAAAATTCGGTTCTGCGTGGCCAGGAGAAAATAAGGATAACGAAATAGTATCTATACCAGGTTTACGTGGTAGAGAACCAAAAGAAATTACATTAAAAAATCTCTCAAAAATAATTCATGCACGTGTTGTTGAAATAGTGGAACAGGTATATGTTGAAATTAAAAACTACGGACACGAAGAACAAAAGAAAAAACTAATTGCAGGTATTGTATTAACGGGCGGTGGTAGCCAGTTGAAACATTTAAAGCAGTTGGTAGAATATATCACAGGAATGGATACTAGAGTTGGGTATCCAAATGAGCATTTAGCAGGAGATAGTGATGGTGATATCACAAGCCCATTGTATGCCACAGCTGTAGGATTGGTTTTGGATGGTTTAAAACGTCTAGAAAGAAAAAAATTAGAACAAAATGAGGCTATTGAGATTGAAAATGAAGAAGAAAAGCCGATTGAAGAGATTAAAGAAGATCCAGTAAAGGAACGCCGTTCTTTTCTGGATAAGTTAACCGAACGTGTTAAAGATTTTTTAGATAACGCAGAGTAGAGTGTGTATCATAAAAATGGTTTGTTGTACCATTTTAGTGAAGTTGCCAGATGGCATATAGAGAAATAATCCATTGAATTAAAAAGATAAAGTATAAAAACCTCAGTAAAACAGAATTTATGAGCAGCAAAGAAGAATTCGAAAGCATTGCATTTGATTTGCCAAAAAACCAGTCAAATGTTATTAAAGTTATTGGTGTTGGAGGAGGTGGTAGTAATGCCATTAATCACATGTTCCAACAAGGTATTAAGGGTGTAGATTTTTACATATGTAATACCGATGCACAAGCACTTCAAAACAGTGGCGTTCCTAATAAAATTCAATTAGGGCTGAACTTAACCGAAGGGTTAGGAGCGGGTGCAAATCCAGATATAGGCGAGCAATCTGCCGTAGAAAGTTTTGATGATATTTCGCAAATGTTAGATACCAATACCAAAATGGTATTTATTACTGCAGGAATGGGCGGTGGTACAGGTACTGGGGCTGCTCCTATTATTGCTAAAATGGCTAAAGAATTAGACATTTTAACAGTTGGTATTGTAACCATGCCTTTTCAATTTGAAGGTAGAATGCGTATCGAACAATCTCAAAAAGGGATTGAAAAGTTAAGAGATGTTGTAGACTCTTTAATTGTAATAAATAATAATAAACTTCGTGAGGTTTATGGTAATCTTGGTTTTAAAGCAGGGTTCTCTAAAGCTGATGAAGTGCTATCCACAGCTGCTCGTGGTATCGCTGAAGTTATTACACACCACTACACACAAAATATTGATTTACGTGATGCTAAAACGGTATTAAGTAATAGTGGAACTGCTATTATGGGGTCTGCTTTAGCCTCAGGTCAAAATCGTGCTCAAGATGCTATTCGAAAAGCTTTAGATTCGCCATTATTAAACGATAATAAAATTACAGGAGCAAAGAATGTATTGTTATTAATTGTTTCTGGTTCTCACGAAATTACAATTGATGAAATAGGAGAAATCAATGATCATATTCAAAATGAAGCTGGACATGGCGCTAACATCATTATGGGGGTTGGTGAAGACGAAGCGTTAGAAGAGTCTATTGCTGTAACCATTATTGCTACTGGGTTTAATATAGAGCAACAAGATGAAATCTCTAATACAGAGACCAAAAAAGTAGTGCATTCACTTAGTGAAGATCAAGATTTAAATCCTAAAGAAAAAGAACCCGTAATTATTGCTCCAATAATAGAATTAGAGGAGAAAAAGGAAGCGCCAATTGTTCGTCATACTTTAGATCTGGAGACAGAAGAAGAGGGGCTTAGTAATTTCGAAAAGAGTTTGGTTAATAAACAAAAACCAACTCAATCAATTGAAAATATAGATTTAATACCAACATCAGAAATTATTAAAAATATCGATGTAGTATACGATGAAGTAGCGGTTAATATAGAAGAAGATGAAGATTTTATTATTAAGCCAGTTACAAGAATGTCTGATGATGTTGAGAATATTACTGATGTTGAAATTATTTCAGACTACATTGAAGAAGAGCAACAAATTACATTAACTTTTGATTTGCCTCTTTCACCAGACAGCGAAGAGGTTGAAAAAAATGAAGATATTATCTCTCATCAATTGACGGAGACAGACGATGATATTAAAAAAATACCAGTGAATGATTATGTCGAGCTTATTCCTGTTACAGAAACAAATGAAGAAGGAGACATTCGTTATGCGCTAGATGATTATGTTGAGGTTGAATCTTCAATCAATAAAAAACAACCAGCATCTAAGGAGGTTTTAGAAGAAATAGATAATGATGTTGTATTTGAAAAGAAAATTATACATGAATCTACTTCAAAAAAAGAAAATGTACAAGAAATAGATCCAATGGATAGTCCTATTTCGGAGTTACTTAAAGAACGTGCAGAAGAGCGTAGACGTAAAATGAAGGACTTTAATTATAAATTCAACAATGCGAAAATTGATGATATAGAAAAAGAGCCAGCCTATAAACGTCAGGGGGTTAATTTAAATGAAGCCAAACACTCTTCAGAAACAGATGATATGTCCAGGACCAGTATCGGATTGGATGAAAATGACGATATCCAATTAAGAAGCAATAATTCGTTTTTACACGATAATGTAGATTAAACCCGAATTATGCATTAGAAATCTATTAGAGCTGAAAACTTCATCACGAAGTTCTATGCATAATACGAGTTAAATAGTACACTGGCCTTACTTTGTTATGAACCCGAAAAACTTCCCTCAGTTTTTCGGGTTTTTTAATTAATTGAAATTTTGTTATTCCCTCGAAGAAGGGAATCTTTTTTTTTCTTTGTACTTCACTCTTCATGCTTCCAACTTTTTTTTATCTTCGCAGCTAAATAGGATTACAATGAGTTTACAACAAGATGTTATGTCAGCTTTAAAAGAAGCCATGAAAGCTAAAGATCAAACAGCTTTAACAGCTTTACGCGCCATAAAATCTGCTATTCTATTAGCACAAACAGAAAATGGCGCTAAAGAAGATATAACAGAAGAACAAGAGCTTAAAATACTTCAAAAACAAGTAAAACAACGAAGAGATAGCGCTGCTATTTATTCAAAGCAAGGGCGTGAGGATCTAGCTGCACCAGAATTAGCAGAGGCAGATGTTATCGCACAATTTTTACCAGAAGCTTTAACTGATGAAGAAATTGAAAAAGTGGTTGTTGCAACTATTGATCAAATAGGTGCAGAAGGCATGAAAGATATGGGTAAAGTTATGGGCATTGTTAGTAAAGAGATAGGTGGACAAGCTGATGGTAAAACAATTTCTAATATTGTAAGACAAAAATTAGCATAAATTATATTATAAAATTATTTGTCATTCCGAACGAAGTATGAGGAGGAATCTCATAAATTTTGCTGAGATTAAAGATTTCTCGTCGTTCATATTTCACTTTCAAAATGACAACTTGAAATAATGAGATCCCTGCCTTTGCAGGGATTAATGGCTGCGTAGTTCAACTGGATAGAATATCAGATTTCGGCTCTGAGGGTTGGGGGTTCGAATCCCTTCGCGGTCACTAAAACTAAAGTTATTTAGTTCCAAAACTGTGTAATTATTATTAATTACATGGTTTTTAGGTTTTTAGAAGTACATTAAATATGATAGCAATTGATTTAAAATGGTAGCTATCCGTCAGTTATTTTTCAAAGTGTCAGTTCAACTGACACTTTGAAAAAATTTGAAGAATATATATAGTTGATTTGACTTTCGTCTCAATAAATGTTTAACAATTTAAAGACGACAACTATGCGTACAACAAACACATTCTCCATCCTTTTTTGGGCAGACCAAAAAAAGGCAATCTTTAATTATGCTTTAATTTATGCTAGAGTTAGTGTAAATGGTAAACGAGTAAATATTAGTACAAAAAGAAAAGTGCTGCTCGAAATTTGGGATACTAAAAAGAAAAAAGCCATTGGTAAGACCTCTGAAGCTAGACAAATCAATTTGTATTTAGATCAAGTCCATTCGCAAATTTTTCAGTGTTACCAAGATTTAATATTTAAGAATAAATTAGTAACTGCCAAATTAATAAAGGCAAATTATGTGGGAGAGGGCGAAAATGTGAAGACCCTCCAAAATATAATAGATTATCATACCAAAAAAGCCGAAAGTACTTTAGCATCAGGAACCATTAGAAACTTTGCTGTTACAGAAAAGTATATTAAAAGGTTTCTAAATAAGATTATTAAAACCTCGGATATCTATCTTAACCAATTAGACTATCGATTTATTTGCGATTTTGAACACTTTTTACATACGTATTGGCCAAAAGGACATCAAAATGCCATGAGCCATAATACGGTTATGAAACATATTCAACGTTTCCGTAAAATGGTAACTCTGGCATTCCATTTGGAATGGATAGAAAAAGATCCTTTTATTCGTTGGAAGCCAACTTTTGAAAAAAGAGAAAGGGAGTTTCTTTCGGCTAATGAACTTTCAAATTTAGAAACTTATAAGTTTCCAATTGAACGATTAGAAAGAGTAAGAGATTTGTTTGTGTTCAGTTGTTATACTGGGATTAGTTATGCGGATATCGTTGCTTTAACCGAATCTAATATTATGATTGGTATCGATGGGCTTAATTGGATTATTACGAAACGACAAAAAACCAATACACCTGTAAAAGTACCTATATTAGATACTGCCCAAGACCTTATTAATAAATATAGTAATCATCCTATGGCATGTATTACAGAAACGCTGTTTCCAGTAATTTCAAATGCAAAATTGAATTTGTATTTAAAGGAAATTGCTGATGCTTGTGGTATAAAAAAGAATCTTACCTTTCACATGGCAAGACATACATTTGCTACTACGGTAACCTTAACTAATGGTGTTCCTATCGAAACGGTATCAAAATTACTAGGGCACACCAGAATAGCAACTACTCAAATTTATGCCAAGGTCATAGAAAGAAAAGTAAGTGAGGATATGCAAGCTCTAAAAAATAAGTTTAGAGCTGATAAGGGTAATTTGAGATCTAAATGATTGACACTTTTCAAAAGAACAATCTATGTGTTTAGAGTATGAAATTTAGATAAGTAAGAGGGGAACACTTGGGAGATGTTGTCGGGGTGATAAATCTATTAGAAAGTAGCGAAATAATAAAGAAGGTTTAAGCAAGATACTTTATTCTTTTGTTTTCGTTTGAGTTCATTAGAATTCAGTTGACATCAATTTTTTCTTCCACAAATATTTTATCAAATTTTTAATCTTTAACAAAATTAAAAACATGGGAACAACATTGAAATTTCACATTAAAACCCTCAATAGGATTGATGAAAACAAACGCTACCCCATTTATCTTCGAATCGTTCACAATCGAAAAAAAGCAGAGAGTAAAATTAGCTTAACCAAAATAAATGGATTCGAAATTAAGTATTGGAATAGTGATTATCAACGGTTTAGTTCAAAACAAAAGCATTTATTGGAGCACAATATTTTTCTCAATGAAATGCAAAATGAGTTCCATAATTATTTACGAATTCGTATGATCAAAATGGCAGAAGTTACTTCACATCAAATAGTTGATCATCTGCTTTCTAGACAAGAAAACGAACAGATTACCCTTTTTAAAGAAGCAAATCAATTTTATGAAAAAGTAATATGTCCAGATGTTGATAAAGCTCCTGGTACCAAAAGAAACTATAAAAAATCTATCAATCACTTATGTAATTTTTTAGTTTATAAAAAATTAGATCATTTGGATATTAAAGATTTTAAAAGACTTCATGTTTCTAAGTTTATTGACTATATAAAAATGCCAATACCAAAACAAAACAAAATTGGTTTGAATAGTCAATCAGTCAACTCAATTGTTAAGAATGTTAAACCTATATTTAATAGACTTTTATTTGAGGAACGTATTAAAACGAATCCTTTTTTGGGAATAAGAGTTCCATTTAAAAAGAGCAGATAAACCTCGATTGGATAATGACCAATTTGTAAAAATAGTAACACTAGATTTGCCTAAAAGCAGTACTTTAGAGGTGTATAGAGATATTTTTTTGTTTCTATGTTATACTGGACTTAGTTTTTGTGACGCTATTGATTTGAAACATTCCGACATAAAAAACGGAATAATTGCTTTAAAAAGAAAAAAAACAAAGGTACAGACCAAACAGTTTTTGGCTAAACAAACATTGGAACTAATATGGAAATATAAGGGTGTTATACCTGAAGACAGAATTTTACCAAAGAGAAGTTTAGACAAGATGAATTTGAACTTAAAATTAATAGCAGCAAAAACAGAAATCGATTTTTCCTTAAGCACATATACAGCTCGACGTTATTTTAGACAATCTATATTCGAGTCTGGAATTAGAGAACGTTTGGTAATTAAAAGCTTAATGGGACACACAAGTAGAAATGACATAGATAGCCATTATTTTAATGTAAGTGACGCTGTTTTAAAGGATGCTAAGAAGATATTACAAAAACATTTTAAAAAGTTATTAAGGTGAAATCAGTTCAGAGGATATTGAATAATAATTTCAAAGAAAAGTATATTGCTTTTAGAGAGCTAGAAAAAGAAATGATTATAAAACCATTAGAAGATAACTTTAATGAATTTCAATCGCTAGAACCTGTAGATAAATTTATTGCACTGCGCTATTTTATATGGCAATTATCTTTTTTTATGATGATAAGTTAATTATGTTATTAGGATCTATGGGGATAACTAGATTGGTGACTAATCACTTTGTTTCTATTTATGAAATTTTTGAGAAGCTTGATGAATTAAACGAAAAGAGTATTTTTTATTTAATTATGGTGCAATTTTTACATTATATAGCTATCAAAGCATTTCTTTTTTTAGTAGACAACTAATGTATGATTTAGGTTTTGACCCCAAGGGCATGATACCAAGATTAAGAAGGTAAGAAAAAAACATGAATTTGCCAGAAGATTTTAAAACGTTGCATAATAACATTTTGGATGATTTCAGAAAATTTGGTATAGAAAATTTTGAAGACCCTAAACTTCCAATTTATGAAGATAGCTTAGTTCGTACTATTGGCAAATTAATTAATTTTCCGCATAGAGTTAATTATTTTCCGTAGTATAATAGATTAGTTGATACTAAATAAAAAGTTTTTTGTATATCCGTAAATACCCCTAATTTAATTAAAATTTTATATCATTGCTGTCCACTTAAAACAAATTGATAGACAGTTGTTTATATTCTAGTTCATTGACATTATTGTAATCTATATTTTTAAACAACTCATTTAGAGGCGTTTTGTCTAGTAATGATATTCCTAGAATCTGTAATATTTCGTAGGTTGATCGATTAATTTTCAACTCTTGAGCTACTATTGCCACTAAACAATAAGTGCTAATTGCTGTATAAATTTGTATTCGAACTGCATTTTCCGAGATTCCCCAAAAGGATTTGATTTTTAGATGTTGTTTCATCCATTTGAAAAACAATTCTATTTGCCAGCGCTTTTTGTAAAGCAAAGCAATATCTTCTGCGGTAGCCTCTATATTATTGGTCAGAAACACAAATGTTCTTTTATTTTCGCTATCATAGTATTTGATTCGTCGAAGCTTATCAGGATAGTTTTTGGATGTGTAAAACCCAGATAATTTCCCTGTCTGGTCACACAACACACCTTTAGTCTTGTCTACCTTGGCAGAATAGATTCGATTAAATTTCATGTTCATTTTAGCTCTAATGACGAAGTAAGCTTCACAATTTGTAATTTTGAAAAGCCGCCCAAAGTCGAGATAGCCCCTATCAAAAACATAAAAAGCCCCAACTTCGTAAACCAACTCATCCATAGCTTTTACATCATGAGTGTTGGCAGGAGTAATATGTACAAAGCTTGGTATTTGAGTCTGAACATCAAAAAGTGTATGCAACTTGATTCCGCCTTTAGCTTTTCTAAATTTAGCCCACCAAAAGACATTTAAGCACAGATCTATTGTAGAAGAATCAAAAGCATAAATTTTTTGATGTTCAGTATCAAAATTTTGATCGGAAAACTTAACCTTTGTTATAGCTATTAAGTGATACGCAAACTCTTCAAAAATTCTATAATCACGTTTTTGATTTGCCTTGGCTAAATTACTCCTTGTAACTTTTTTGCCAATTCCTAAATGGTAGGATTTCTTATGGTGTGCCTCTAAAGTAACCACTAGATCTCGCAAACTCTCTCGGTTTGTCAATTGTCCAAAGAGCATACAAAGCAATTGGTTCCAGCAAGTAAAGTGACGGATATATTTATTCCCACCGTATTTGTTAACGATACCATCAAAGGTACGCTTTGGTAAAAAACTCAAGATTTGAGCGAATACATATTTGCCTTGATTCATAAATGACGAATTAAATTCGACGAACCTAGGCAATTCAAATCGACACGCAGCCAAAAACACTATAATCTATAGATTATCAATAATTTCAAAGAACATTTAATTATTTATAGTGGACACTAGTGATTTTATATATTTAATTGATTTTAATATAGTTATATATGGATATATTTTCTTTTGGGGTACGCTTTACCGATGAACGTAGTTGCAGGTTGCATTTTAGGGAACAACAGGATGATCAGCAGGGTGTTGTTTGCCATCGATGCGAAGGTACGAATCACTATTGGCTTAAAAACAAGTGGAGCTATCAATGTAAGAGTTGCAAAGCAAGAATATCTTTGCGTAGCGGTACTATTATGGAGAGTTCCAAACTATCCTTTATGATTTGGTACTAAACAATATTTTTATTGAGTACTACCAAAAAAGGTTTTTCCAGCAAAGAGATTCAGCGTCAACTAGGTTTGAAGCGGTATGAGCCAGTCTGGGCGATGGTTCATAAGCTTCGTAAAGCAATGGGACAGCGTGCAACCGTTACACTCTTGAGGGAATGATAGAAGCCGACGAAGGGTATTTCTCAATAGAGGCATCTACCTATGAACATAAAACACAAAAAGCAGGTCGTGGCAGTAAGACAAAGAACAATGTGATGATAATGACCGAGAGTTCTATTTTAGAGAATATAGATACAGGAAAAGTTGAACGTCAGGCCAGATACTTTAAAGCGAAGGTTCTTATAGATTATAAAATGGAAGGAACAGACCAAACGCTACAACTAGCAATAGCTAATGATGATTCTATAGTTTTCACAGATAAGAGTATCTCCTATGTGAATATTGCCAACTATGTAGATATACATATTAGCGAAAAGTCAAACGAGCAAACAACAAAAGAAACCTTAAAATGGGTACATATTGCCATAAGCAATGCTAAACGGAATTTTGTGGGTACATACCACAAGATTAAAGCTAAATATCTACAACTTTAATTAAATGAGTTCATTTATAAGCTCAATAGAAGGACTTTGGTGAAAGAATTTTCGATAGACTAGTAATAGCTAGTATTACAGCTAGTGGACACTAAACGGATATACAAAAAAGTTTTTTAGTACATGACAAAATTATCAAATACTTTTTATATGTCTGGTCGAGCGCAGTCGAAACCTTATTTTTATTAATAATTTTAATTTAAAAACCTCTCGACTGCGCTCGAGGAGATACAATATAAAGCCTTGTTAAGTAGTTGCTTATAATGGTTTTTGCTTTTTTGTCATGTACTTAGAAAAAGTTTATTGAAAAGGAGTTTATAGAATCTGATTTTAAATGTAATTTTTATGATTTATTGAAAATACTTTTAAGAGATAAGGATATATTGAACGAAACCGAAGAAGCGGTAACAAATTATTACAGTATTAGGCTGTTTAAGATTAAAAGAGTGGAGAGGTTAATCTTGTCTTAGTTATTTTTTTGTTCCATGTTCTGTGGGATTTTATTCAGAAATTTGAATTCAAATAAAAAGAATAAATCAATTTTCGATAATCCAGAAGCATTTAATGATTGAATACCCAAAAAAGCCGTACAGGAGTTTTTTAACTACGGCAATACAAAAATGTCAACTTTCGCTACAGATTATAATGTCAAGACTTCTAAAGTTGGCAAACGTGTTTTTTATAGATATTCAGATATTATGAGGTTAATCAATGAAAATATAAAAAGCTCTAAAAAGGTAAATAAAAATTGAATGTCTGGTTGACAGACTGTGTCGTAATTTAAAAATATGCTCATTAAATTTTGATTAAGAAATTTAATGAGCATATTTTTAAATTTTTCACCAATTATTTTTAAACCACATTAAAATCATCTTTGATGATGCTCTTTATGTTGTTGTTGTTGTTGTTGTTGTTGTTGTTGTTGTTGTTGTTGTTGTTGTTGTTGTTGTTGTGACAACATCAGTGTCCTCCATTATTTTTGTCTTGTCCTGAAATAGGTTTACACAAAAGTGTAACAAAATGGAAAGATATTCAAAGACATCATCATCAAAATGGCAATCTAGATATAGTGAAGAATTTAAGCGATTTGTTTGTAACGAATTTTTAACAGGCTCCTTTACTCGAAGGGAAATCGAGACGAAATAATACCATATTGGGAATTCTCGGATTACTTATTGACTAAGAGAATTAGGATATGATTATTCAAAATCAGGTATTGTCCCTTTACCCCCAATGGGAGGTCGTTCAAAAAAAACATCAGACAATTCCATAGATTTAAGAAATACCCCAATCTTATCCAGAAATTCACTCCTAAAGCTCCTAATGAATTATGAGTAAGTGATATAACATACTGGGAGATTAAGGATCATTTTGGTTATATAAGTTTTGTTACTGATGCTTACTCCAAAAAAATAGTTGGGTATCATTTAGTTGATAGTTTATACACCTCTGAGATAATTCAGGCATTACAAATGGCAATATTAAATCTCTCAGTAGGTATTGATAGTAAATCACAACTTGTACATCACTCAGATAGAAGAACATAATACTGTAGTAATGAGTATGTGAAGTTATTACAATCCAACAATATATCAATTAGCATGACCGAAATGGAGATCCTGCTCAAAGCGGGATTAGTTCGACTTATGACTTTGAGTGCACCTTACAGGCTTCTTAAAATCGAGTCTCACTAACAAATCCTTCTAAGACAACTATTTATCCGTAAAAAGTAAATTTTATCCCGCACCTTTGTATTGTTAATGAATAAGTCTCTAATAAATAATTATGAAAATTAATAGTAAATATAAAAACATCTTATTAGAATTTATTTGTTTCCTGTATATACTTCTATTTATATATGCTGCATTGAGTAAATTACTAGTTTTAGACGAATTCAAGATTCAGATAGGACAATCACCTATGTTCACATCTTTTGCAGGAATTATGGGCTGGGTCATACCATGTCTCGAAATCCTGATCGCTTTACTTTTAATTATCCCTCGATTTAAACTCCTAGGGTTATTTGCTTCCTTTAACCTCATGGTCATGTTCACAGCATATATTTTTGTTATTTTAAATTTTAGTGATAACGTTCCCTGTTCTTGTGGTGGCGTTATCGAAAAACTGGGCTGGACGGAACATTTGATTTTTAATATCGTTTTTGTAATTCTGGCAGCTATAGGCATCCTCATCATAAATGGACAAAAAAATCACACAACCCTTAAATACGCTTCCTCATGACCTCTAAAAAACTTTACAAATCTCTTTTGTTCTGTACTATTGGCAGTATAGGGTTTATAGCTATCCTGTTTGCCATTACAAATAAGAAGACACAGCGAGACATGAGCTTTAAACGTGGGTTCCTTTATAATGCTCCTGAGAAAATCCATGAGCTCAATCTTGGATATAATAGGTTTTATATTGCTGGAGCTGCCGAAGGAAAGGTTTACCTTAGCAATTCAAAGGCTCCTTTATATCTCCTAGCTGTTGATACAGCACTCCAAAACAAACAGGAAATTCGCTTAACCACGGATCGGGATAGCTTTTTACTTCGTTCCCCACAAGTACAGGTAACCCCTCCCTATTTCTTTTTAATGGACGGCACCGTCCCCTACATTTTTAGAGGTAGCACCAAGGACTGGAAAGGACATTCCATGCTAAAAACCCCGCTTTATTTTAACTATGCTCAAGCAATGGACTCTGTTACTTTGGCAGTACGCGCCTTCAGTAATAAAACCGAGGAATTTACCCTGGGTAGTATAACGCTTTCAGATTCTGCATCCATAACGCTTTCTCATAAACTTTTACAAAAACAAGTTGATGGTATTTTTGATGTTGATGGAACGCTTCAATACAACCAGCAACAACGGCAATTGATATATACCTATCGTTATCGCAACCAATATATTGTTGCTAATGATAATCTGCAACTACAGTTGCTTGGAAAGACTATAGACACCATTAGCCAAGCCCAAATACAGGTAGGCACCATTTCTTCTAAAAACCAAAAAAAAATGGCTATTCCTCCCTTAAGCGTTAACAAATTTTGCGCAACCTATGCAAACTATCTTTTTGTAAATTCTAAAATACTGGGAAGAACGGAGTCTTTATTTTTATGGGAAAAATCATCAATTATTGATGTCTATCACATAGCGGAAAATCGTTATATGTTTAGCTTTTATGTGGCCGATATCGGAGAAAAGAAACTAAGATCATTTAAAGTCTTAAACAATAAGTTTATAGGACTCATTGGGAACCATATTGTTATCTACCAACTAGACAAACGTCTTAAGGAAGCTCTACCTATTAGCACTACAGCCCAAAACCTAAAAAAAACAAATACCGAAATGTCGGTCAAACATACTGCAGTCAGGGTCAAGACCGAAAACCTGTAAAATAGAGTAGGTCATTAATTTTTAAATATCTATATTATGAAAACAAATTTTTTAAAAATCGTTTTACCAGCTTTTGCTTTAATGATAGCCATTACTGCTTCACTTGCATTTACAGCTGATGCAGATGAAATTACAACAGATTACAATGTATGGACCCAAGATGTACCTGGCGTAGATACAAATTGTACATTAGTCGTGGATTATGATTATAGCTTTCCTAATCCTCTTAATACAATTGATTGTAATCCTGATGACATTCTACATCCAGTTTGTACTGTAAATTCAAAGTCAGCTTTTTATAGAACTGGAATAGCAGAAACAGGACCATGTAATATTGCTTTGTATAAAGACACTCCATAATCTTTTATTTAATTAGGAAAAGGTACCTTAAAGGTACCTTTTCTTTTATATTGTGTTATCATTTTATAACAAAAGTCAAGAAACAATATAACAAATACTAAATGGCACCTACTATTTTAAATCCAAGTACTTACGCACAAGTGGTTCCAAACTAGCACCTCGTGCATTTCTATTTACAATAACACCATCTTTATTTAACAACCATACTGTTGGTAAAGCCTTGATTTTATACAAAGCGTGATAACTTACCGAAACATTATCCCCGCCATCTAAAAACTGTGGCCAGTTGGCCTTGTTTTTTTTAAGAATCTCAAATATCTGGTCTTTGGCTCCATCTCCATCAGCAACAATGCCAACAACCTCAAAACCTTGATTTTTATACTTATCATACAAAGCTCTTATATGAGGCATTTCTTTTATACAAGGCGCACAATAAGTAGCCCAAAAGTCTATAAGCACCACTTTGCCTCTCATGTCTGCTAAATTTACTTTACTACCATCCATAGCAGTAAACGCCATCTCTAGAGGTTTGGTATAATCGACTTCTTTTAATGTTTCTATAGCAGTTACGTTATCCTTTGCCATTTTATGTAAAGTTCTTATACCCAGCATATCCGCCTGAAGATGATCGCTACCCGTCGTTTTATAAAAATAGTTCCAATACACTTCTTGGGTAGTTTCGGAAAAAACACCTATTAGGTTCAATATATTTTGAACACGTGTAGCTACTATATTCAGTTTAGCGTACTTACTGACATGATTTTCTAACATCGAGCGCATAGGTTCCCAAAACTGCACCTCAAAACGGTTCCAATACGCTTTCTCCGCCTTGTCTTTTGTCAAACCGCTATTTAATTTCAAAAGATCGTGAAACTTCCGTGAAATTAACTGAAATTCAACTGTTTCTTTATACTCTAAACTCGCATTAGAATTAAGCATACTTGACACCATGGAGTCACCCATTTGTCGCCACTGCTCCATAGCCTCTATATCTACTGGTAGTAATCGTATCAAACGTCTGTCCTTACGAGATGTATCCTTTATAAGCTGCTTAATACTATCCGAAATGTTATCAGGTAAAAAATAAGGTCTTGTACTAACACCAAAAAACTCAAATAAAAAAGCGAAGTTGCTACCTTGATCATCTCGATACTTGCTCCAAAATGCTTTTGCCAAACGTGAACTCTCTTTAAACACGCTATCCTCATATTTCCGCATTTCTAAAAAACCCAAATCACATGCTTTCTTATACCCTTTATACCCCATACCTCCTTTAGCTAGCATTAATGCTTTCAAGTCTCTATTAACCTCTGTTACACGGTTCTTAATATCGGTCTGCTTTTCTTGAGCATGTATATTAATAATTATACTAGCAAACACGAGTAATAGTATTTCTAATCTTGACCGCTTTACTTTATTATGTTTTTCTTTTATATTCATATTGGTATTATTTGTTTAAACATTTATGAGTTTATATAATTTGATGATAATCCCTGGTTATATTATTTCTAGCCAGTTATAAACAACTCTTTTTCTTTTTAATTTAAATTCAGATCGACGAATTAAAAACTAATAATCAGACATTTAACAAGAAATCTTTATCATTCCGATGTGGTTGCTGAATGGAGTCGAAGTAAACGAGGAGTCTACTTGTCATGTTTTGACTTGATAAATCGGCAGACAGGAAATCTCATCATCATATTGAGATGTCTCGAAAGTTACTCTGAGCAAAGTCGAAAGGCTCACATTTCGTTCTGTCATACATGACAAATAACTATTTTTCAAATGATTAATTTAATTATTCAATGGTAATGACAACATTTACTTCCTTACTAACCGGTGGATAACATATATAATCATTACAGGCTTGATATACAATATTGGCCTTGATCACCCGCAGGTCTTGAGATCTATTTTTTTCTACCAAAAACCTTTGAGACATCCTTATACCATTACCATGATACATGTCAAAAAAACTATTAGGGTCTGGTAATTTCAGTTCTTCTATTTTTTTTATACCCTCAGGCACCTTAAAAGTCACTTTTGTGGGGATTTTGCCTTGAGATATATTCATATCAATAGGTGCATAAACATACCATTCAGGTTTTATGTTAAACACCGTTGTAATAGAAAATGGTTTTCCCACTTCTACAATTTCCGGAGATTCCATGGTATAACTTACAGGATCAGCAGACGTTTCTTGTGCCAAAGCCCCTATTATCGTTATACTTAACAACAACCCATATAAAACTATTACTTGAACTTTATAAACCATAGTTAAATTATTTTAATTATTATTTTTACATCTTAATACTTATTGTTTTTTTATCTATTCCTTCGTATCATAAAATTACTGAAGGCTTGTTACCTGAATTTTTTAAATGTCCTCGTACCTCTTGTCTTTTTTTTTAAATAAATAAGGGATAAACCCTGAACCTTATAATAATTAGGTATCGACTCAAGGGGCGAGGTATTGGTATTTAACCTAGATTCCACTAAAAAAGAGGGATTAGTTCACTTGTAATTTTCAGTTTCACTAATAATCCACTCTATTTGCTAACCAGCTCTCTTTTTCTAAAAATCATGAGCGAATTATTTCTTAACTTTTCCCTAGCACTGGTTGATCCCTCTACCTAATGACAGATTCTCTAGAAATATCCGCTGGTGTCTTATCGATTTAATTGTTATCGCACAAGCATCTTAATTTTTCCCTCTGCACCTCCCGAGTTCGATAGCTATCGAGATGACTCCTACTTAACGACAAACAAGTTCACTAAAATGACCCTCTCTCGACGCTAGCTGACTCCTTCATTAAAAAGATATCCCATACCTTTTTTTACGTTCGATCCTTTTTAACGCTCGGGATTCTCTATTTTCTTCCAAGCATTACATAAACATACCCAACATGAGCCAAATTTTTATACTCTTCTTGTCCATAATAATGCTTAATAATTCTTTGCTCACCCATATATGTTTTATTATACACTTCATCACCCAAACCTAACCTTTTTTGATGCTCATTACTTGCCTTTATTTGCTGTGCAATCTTCTCTTTTTTTCTGTCCGAAAAATAGGCTGGATTCTTTTTGCTAACCCCTGTTTCGCTCTCCCAACTCCATGATACTCTATGGTTAAACGCTCCATCTATGATAATAATACTGGTGCCTATCAACAAATCGTTTACCCCGTCGCTGTTCCAATCGGCAACACATATATTAAGCCAACTGCCCGGAAAAGCCTTACCATTATTTTTTGCTGTAAACAAGGGAATACCCACTTCAAATTGTAATGAATCTCTTCCATCTGCAACATAGTCAGGTTGTAAACCTTTGAAAAAAGTAACCGCTAAACTCCCTTTTTTTTGGTAAGCATCAGTCATTAAAATATCCAAAATACCATCCCTGTCCCAGTCTACTACGTAAGGCACTACACTGGAATTGGATTTTAGTTGGTTTCCTTTCACATCAAACAGCAAGGTTCTTTTACCAAATTCAGGAGTCGATTTTGTTCCAATATTTTCACAAAAGCGTAAAGCAGCACCTCCCAATATCATATCCTGATCACCATCCCCGTCAAAATCGCCAAAGTCTGCTGAAGAAGCCACCCAATAGTTCCAGCTTTCAGGCTCTGTAATTGGCAATGATAGGTTATTAGTGCCATCTATTTTAGGGTCGTAGTGCTCCTTGAGTTTAACTTCCGGAAGAAAACCCTTTTTACTACTACCTCTAAACCAACTTATATAACCAGGGCAATATTGACCTGATAACAAATCTATAAAACCATCCCCATTCAAATCTTTAAAACGGGGCATAAACGGAAAACAACAGGATGTATTAATAGACAAGGGCGCGCCAGTACTTTCTTTTAAGTCATTTACTTCCCAAGCGTATGTATAATCATCATTAAATTCTGGGATGGTATCACTCCCGTTGTTTTGATATATCCGTATCAGGTTTCCAATATTTAATCCCATTTTCAGGCCACTCGTATATTCCCCTATAAGTAAATCCTTTTTACCATCACTATTCCAATCATAAACCGCCGGAGCCGCCCAGCCATATCCCTCCCCACACACAGGCACAGAATTACCCATAATTAATTGAGGGTTCTCCAATTTAGGAGCTCCAGGAATACTAGACTGGATGAGTTCTGGAAAATCATTAGCTGTCCTTGTGTCGTTTACATAGGTCAAATGGATGTTATCTTTTTCTTTTGTTGATTGTGCGAAACTTTGAAGTATTAAAGCACAAAACATTAAATGGGTTACTAAGATTGTTTTTTTCATTTGATATTTCTTTTTTCATTCCCGCGAAGGCGGGAATCTTTTAATTTTTATTAATCTACTTTTATCATTCTACCCCCTTATTAAATGCAGGAGATTGATTAAGAGTAATTATATTTTGGTTGTTAATGTTAAGGTCACCTTCATGAGATCCCTGTCTCCGCAGGGATTAATACCCATCATTCTGGGGTAACAGGTTTGGGTTTAATAAAATTTGAGACTCTGGGATAGGAAATAAAATATCTGTATCTCTCCACCCTGGCTTAATAGGTGCCAATACCTCAGTTGCCTTTTCTCTTCTTTTTAAATCTACCCAACGATGCCCCCATTCTGTAAATAGTTCCACAAATCGTTCTTTTAAAATAGCGTCTACTAACGCATCAGTTGTTGAAGCCCCAGTATTACCTAGCCCTGCCCGGTTTCTAATGACATTTAAATCAGCCTGCGCTTCTGGTATCTCTCCAAGTTTAGCTCTGGCCTCTGCGCGAATTAAATATTGTTCTGCCAGTCGAAAAGCAATCAAATACTCTACGGACTCCGGTGGTGTAGCAATGGGTTCTTTGTATTTATAAGCATAATGAAATCCAAGTGTTGTACGTTTTACCCAATTTATGTATCGTAAATCATCTATGGATTCAAATGCATTCACAACCGAGGTACTTAAGTAGGGCTTAAAACCAGGGAAATCCTTAAAAATAAAAGCAGATGCCTGTCCGTTGTTACCCCCTACTTCAGAAGGTTTAAACTGCCATATGGTTCCAGAAGCATTTTTTAAAAATACCTTGGATACATCTGGTTCCAACACAAACTGATCGATAACTTTGGATGCCATATTTTTGGCATCCTCCCATTGATCCGTATACAAATATACCCTAGCGAGAAAAGCCTGCACTGTGGCATCATACACCCGAATACGCTTTTCTCCAAGCGTTGAAACATCTTCGCCCAATAGTACTAATGCTTCTTTTAAATCCTCAATAATATGGTCATAAACTATATCTACCGACATACGAGACACTCTATTATTTGCGATATGGTCTGTAGTGCGGATATAAGGTATTGCCCCAAAGAGTTGAACCAATGTATTGTGTGCATAGGCTCTGATAAATAAAGCTTCACCTTTTAATTGCGTTTTATCCTCAGGACTCAAACCAGATGAGCTTTCGACCCCTTCTATAACTGCATTGGTTGCAAAAACAGTATTATAATATCCCCCCCACAAGCTGTTCACTATCAAGTTTGATGCTATAATACTATGATCATGGAAGAACGATTGTTCACTAGAAAATTGATTTAGTTCATCGGCATATAATCCCATATCAACAGCAGGAATTCCGCTTCTGGTTGCCCTTAGGTAAAGATCACGCACCGCTGCCGTAGCCGTACCCAAATCATCAAAGACCGCTTCCTTAATCAGTTGATCTTTGGGCAATTCTATATCTACGAAATCATCACAGCTTGTTAAAGCAGTAATTACAACAAATAACCCTAAGTATTTTACAAGACCGTTAATATTTGTAAATCCATTTATTAAAAGAGCCTTCTCAAATAAAACTGATTTCATATTATTATATTTTTATATATTAAATTGATGATGATACGCTTAAAATGTAACATCAAGTCCTAAAGTAAACTGTCGTAATGGTGGTAGGGTTCGAGCCCCTGGCACCTCAGGGTCTACACCATCGTAGTCTGTAATTATAAATAGGTTTTGCCCTTGAAAATAGACATTAACACCTAGCCCCTTGGTAATTTCTTTAGGAAGCTGATAAGCTAATGACAGACTTCTTAAACGAATAAAAGAAGCATCAGAAATAACCGCATTACTAAACACATATCTATCCGTGGTATTCAAAGCTTCAGAGTTAATTACAAAATAACGCTGAATCGGGCTTTGATCCCCAGGCTGTTGCCAGCGGTCTAAAATACTTATTGGCATATTTTGGTTTACATTGCCTAGGTTTAAAAGACCAGCTCTTAAATGATTTACAGCATTTTGCTTTGTAAACTGAAAGAACACATTCAATTGTAAATTTTTATAACTAAAGATGTTGCCTAAACCTCCAGTAAATTTTGGCGTATAATCTACAACCAACTGATTATCATCACCATCTATTGTTCCATCATTATTATAATCTTCAAACTCCCATAAGCCCGTCTCCGAATTAACCCCTAAAAAATGATATAACTGTTGGATACCTATCGGCTTTCCTATTTTAAGCGAACTAGCATAAGGGGAGTCTTCCAAGCCCGGAAAGGATACCAGTTTGTTTCTATTAGCAGAGATATTAAAGGTCGTGTTCCATTTAAAAGCATTGCCCTCAATGTTTTTAGTCCGTATATCCAGCTCAACGCCCATATTTTGTACCACCGCATCAAAGTTGTCATCGAAATTTGAAAACCCAGTAGTTAAGGACAATGGAACACTAATAAGCTGATTGGAAGATCGGTTACGATACCAAGCTGTGGTCATAAAAACACGATCCTTAAAAAAACCGAGTTCTAAAGCAATTTCCTGTTTTATATTGGTTCCCCAAGCTAAATCGGGATTAAACAACCTTACGGGCCCTAAACTACTACCGTTATAGGTAACACCTGAAGACCTATAGGCATCGTAAAAAACATAATCTCCAACATTATCAGATCCCGTAAGCCCATAACTCCCACGAAGTTTACCAAAACTTAAAAGCGCATGGTCTTTAAGAAAATTTTCCTCTGAAAATAGCCAAGATGCTCCAATAGCACCGAATATCCCAAATTGTTTACCAGAGCCAAATCGTGAAGAACCATCGCGACGCCCAGTTAAATTAAAAATATATTTATCCTTTACATTAATATTAAGTCGCCCAAAAACGGCATGATATTTATACTGTGACTCTGTATCCACTATAATCTCTCTTGTTTCGGCCGCTGTTAAACTATGAAGCAGGTCATCACTAGGAAAATTGCTCGCATTTAAATATAATTGTTGTTTGATATTCTGCTGAAATGTTGTTCCTAAAAGTACTTTAAATCGGGTATCCTGCCATTGGTGTTCCCAATTGATTTGTGGCTCGATAATCCAGGAGCGATCGCTCCCTCTATTGGTTGAAATAGATGAAGTGCTACTATCTTGACCCTCAGTGGTATTAGGATCTCTACCTGATCTGGGATTGGTAGTATAAGCCTCTAAATGGTTTTGGGTATGCCCCAGATTCGTTTTAAGCTCCAAGGATGGGATTGGACGGAAAGACAGTGTGGTATTAGCAATAAGACTATAGCTTGCCAAATTATACGCTTGCTTTGTAAATGCTAGAGGGTTTCCCCAAGTGCCGTTTTCCCAGTTTAGATTACCTTGATCATCATAAAGTGCAGGCGCATTTGGCGCTAAAGTAACAGCTCGGTTCGTTAAATCTTGAGTAGGCAAATCATTCGTATCCGATCCGTAATTAGCGGAAGTACTCAATTTAAAACGCGCATCTTTTGATTTATGATTCAAACTAACATGTACCGAAACGTTTTTATAGGTAAGGTCTCCCGGAAATACATTTCCCGTACTCGAATGCATCCCACTCAATAAAAACTGTGTACTTTCACTACCTCCAGAAAAAGACAATTGTGCGCTCTGCCTAAAGGCGGTACCACCTAACAGTACTTTTTGCCAATTGGTATAACGGTTCGGATCCCATGCGTATAGATCCGGATTATTACCTTCAAAATTTTCATCAGTATCTAATATGGTTTCCAAGGTATAACCATCGTTTTTAAGCGCTTCTATTCGCATGTCCAGATATTGCTCGGTATTCATTAAATCATCAAAACGCGTGACTTTGCCTATACCTGCGGTTACATTAGCCTTTATTTGTGTTTTTCCAACCCGTCCCTTTTTTGTGGTAATCAATACCACGCCATTGGCTCCTCTGGAGCCATAAATAGCTGTAGCGTCAGCATCCTTAAGTACTTCTATGCTTTTTATATTTGCTGGATTTATCGTGTTTAAAGGACTCACCCCAAAATTAGTATGGATATTAGCAGAGATATCACGCTCTGTTAAGGTATTAGAACTATACGGTACTCCATCAATAATATATAAGGGATTATTACGTTCGGTAGCAATGTTTGGTCCTCCTGTATTTGGTAATAAATCCAAAAAATTAGATCCCCGAATTCTAATACGGAAATTCCCACCCGAAACTCCCGTATTTTGGGTAATTTGAACGCCCGATAAATGTCCTTGCATAGCAGCCAATGGGTTGCTTACTGGTTGTTTTTCTATATCCTTAGCTGCTATCTTACTAATACTACCAGTACGTTCCCGCTCTGAGGTATTATAATAACCAGCATTAATAACTACCTCATCCAAAGTACTGACACTTTCTTTAAGACTTATATTAATAGTACTTTGATTGCTCACTGTTATTTCCCTGGTTTCAAAACCCATTGAAGAAAATACTAATACATGAGTTGGGTCTGCTGGTACTGTTATGGTATAATGGCCATCCAAATCAGACACCACACCTTTTGATGTTCCCTTTATATAAACAGTTACACCTACTAACGGAAGACCAGTTGCTTCTTCGGTAACCGTTCCTGAAACCCGAAGCTGTTGTTTTATATGCTTGGTTTCCGATGTTAATAAAATGGTATTGTTGGCTCCAAAAACAACGTTAATAGTACCACTTGGAATACTCATATTCAGTAGCTTGCTCAATCTAATAGTTCCTTTTTTAAGTTTTATTTTTGGAATCCCCGTAAATAAATCCTGATGATACACAAACATATAATCGGTTTGCTTTTTAATGATGCTAAAAACCTCATTTATAGCAATTTTTTTATCGACATCAATAACTATCTTATTATTTTGAGATAGGACATGTTTAGGTACTAAACCAAAGATTGCAGTGCAAAATAAAAATACAAAAGTCCTCATCATAATCTTAAAAAAAAGCTGACCTGAAACATCATGTTTTAATGTATTTGTCATATCGGGTGTCATTTGGCTTCGCTCTATGCGTAGCATAAATACTGTTAAAACACTATCATTGTTTTTCAGACAAGTGTTTTGACTAGGCATAAATGGACACACTTTTAAAATTTTCAGGTACCTCGCATTAGATAATTTAATTTCCTTAAATTTACAGATCATTGGTTAATTATTTTTTAATTAATCAGAATTTATGGAGGAAATCACAGTTTTATACTTTCGACGGTTGGAACTGTTTTCCTCCTTGATGAAGCCCTAATTTGGGAATCACGCAAAAGCGTGAGTGCTCAAATTGGATGGCTGAATTGAATCCCACCCCTTTGGCAGAATCTCGTTTACTTATTATTTATCATCCTGAATTTTCAGTTTTTATAAACACTTTTTCATTCCCTTTCATCATTTCTTCACAATCGTCCTAGTCTTCACACCAGAGTCCATATGGATCTGTAAAAAATAAAAACCTTTTGAAAAATGGCCAACATCAATACTTTCTTGCTTGCTTTGTAGTACTCGTTGTCCTAAATTATTATAGACGTCTATAGACTTAAAATCTGAAACGTTTTTAATAGTTAATTTGTCTTCTACTGGATTTGGATAGACCCTTACTTTTTGAAGCTTATATTTAGCAGTCGATAATGATGAAGAATCTACCGTTAATAAATCAAACCCCATAAATATACTGCTAGACGCAGATACTATAAATGAACTCACGTTTGTCCAATTTAAATCAATAGGAGCAGATCCAGAAGCAACTCCATCCGTTATCAACACCGTTACTGGAGAAACACCATTACCATCCAGTCTAGCAAATAGATAAGTTGCACTAGGAGTAAACTCAGAACCCAAAGGTAGAATGGAGAGTACATTAACCGATTGATTAAATGTAAAAGTAAAAGAATCAGAAGTACCAGCAACGTATGTCCCCGATGAGCCATTAAATTCAGGCCAAAGAGCAATCCCAGCACCAGTATTATTATTAGTAAGCGTTACGGTAATATCTCCAATTGTTTCCGAGATAGAATCCCCTCCCAAATCTTCGGCTGTTTCCCATCCAAAGGTAATTTGTGCATGAGTTAGACCTGTAAAAATTAGCGCAAGCACTAAAAATAAAATCGTGTTTTTTTTCATTATTAGAGTATTTAATTTGTTAATATATTATCGCAGCAAACTCTCTTATTGAATAAAAATGATAAGCACTTTTTTTGTTCTATTAGCTATCTATTTAATAAATTAATATTTTTTTGCCATCAATAAAACCAGCACTCTTAATAACTATAGAACAGCTTCAATACTAATATGCTTTTATTCAAAACTCCAAAAGTTTTCATCTTTAAGGTTAGTGATTTCCATAACATACTTACTGAATAGCATCTTCATAATCCATTTATAACCATAACTTCAAAACTAAACCTATCAACTTTTTATAAAATTTTATTACAAAAATCAACCATATTTATATTATTAGTCTTAAATATTTAGAGAAATGCGTTTTTTTTAAGTGTTTTCATTTTAATAGTTTGAATAACTTTAAACAATCTTAGTTTTTATGATTCTACTTTCATATAAATCAATTTAGATTTTATATTTTTTTCCGTTGTTTTTTACAACATGTCTAAAACATGATGCAATAACTGGGGTAAAATATTCAAGTGAGAGCTTCTTTACATGTGTGTTTGATAGTGAGATAGGCTCTTAGTTTAAACACAACAAAAAGTAAAAAGGGGGTGGTACATAAAAAAAAAAAAAACGACTTACTATCAGCAAATTACGGGTTAAAATCATTTTTTTATTATAAATGCGAATCAAGGGTTAAAATATTAAGGCAATAAAAGCTGCAGCTAACCTTCCATAAAAGCATGAAGCGTCAATCCTTTTGAAGATCTGACCTTGCTTGCTTGCTGTCTTTCTGTATATCAGATTTTTCAATAAGCCAACTAAATAATGCTTCTATGGGCTGTCTTATTTTAGAAACCGCTCTTGAATATAGATCATTGCAAGCTCTATCAAATCTCTTTAAAACATCGGTCATTCCTTTAACAGCTTTTACTGGGGTCAACATTTCAGAGTTTAATGTTTGATTCATATTTTGAAAAAAAGCAGTATCATTATATATTTTGTCCCCAAAAAATGTACGGTTTTCAATTTCAGACCAAGTGTCTTTATAGAGAGTAAGGTCGTTTACAGATGCTGGTGTGAATATAATCTGTTCTGGATGTGGCAATCTACCCGTATTGCAAAACCCCAAAGCATGCAACTTCATGCCGTAATAATACATACTTTTTGTTGAGCAATAACCTTTATCTGTGATTTCTGAGGCTATTTTTCCTGCTCGTTTTCCTGAACAAGTAATAATGGGCATGGAATCTAGTACGCTATAGTTTCTAGAGTATACTTTTGGAACAAATTCATTTAAAAGTGTTTCCACAAGAGAATTCATTACACAGGAAATCCTGTTGAGCCTATTGTTAAAGGCCTGATAGCTTCCTAGGTCTGGAAACCACTCTAGCAAATACTCCTGTGCAAATTGATGTATTTTATTCATTTTAAAAAGGCTCTAGTTTAAAATTGCGTTGAAATTAATTTTTCATATTTCAATCCAATATTTTGATATTTTTGATATGCCTTAATATCTTCGGATACTTTATTAATGAAAGCGTTTAGCTTATCATTTCT
>NZ_JAUOEL010000012.1:0-53126 GCF_030540765.1 Flavivirga jejuensis
TCATCATCAATCTGTCTAATCTTTTTTGATAATTTTTGTAATGATTTTTTTGTATTGTGATTAGTTGACGATAGTATGATTAGAATTTTCCAAACACCCATAATAAATAGTTATCCGTTATTCGGAATCTAATTATTATCTAAATCGATATCAAATTTCGAGGGTTCTTTAAAGTAAGGAGTTCTGTCTTTTTTCTTTCATTTACATGTGTATATATTTGTGTCACCATTATAGAGCTATGCCCCAATAAGTGTTGAATATACCTTATGTCCGCATCCCCTTCTAACAATAAAGTAGCAAAGGAATGCCTAAATACATGAGGTGTAATGTTACGCTTAATTTGAGCTTCTTTAGCTATTTTTTTAACAAATAATCTCACTGATTGTTCTGACAATGGATTACCAAAACGGTTAATAAATAAATAGGATTGTTTTTTAATGGATTGTTTGAAATTGTCATAATTAGCTCTCAATGCATTTTGAGTTGCCTTATTAGTTATTGGAATTGTTCTCTCTTTATTCCCTTTACCTTGTATTTTAATTAAAGAAAAATCATGAGTAACGTTTGACCTTTTTAATGTACACAATTCAGACACTCTAACTCCTGAGGCTAATAAAAGTTCTATAACGGCTATGTTTCTAATAATTTCTTTGTAAGCATATGATTTTATATCAGAAATCCTATTTTTCGCTTTATAAAGGGTTTTTAAAATCTGCTCAATTTCTTTAACAGATAAAATTTTAGGCAATATCAAATCATCTTTAATTTTTATTCTAACTTTTCTAAAAGGATTATTTTCTATAATTTCTTCAAATTCTAAATAGGAAAAAAAGGTTTTTAACGTAGCTATTTTTCGTTTAATGGTCTTCCTTGCGAATTTAGATAAATATAAAAAATAGGACTTTAGTTCCTCCTTCCCAATATCTTTAGTATCATTGATATCGATAAAATTTTCAAATTGTCTTAAATCTGTTTCATAGGCTTTGATTGTTTTATCACTTAATTTCTTTTCTATTTTGCAATGGAAAATAAAGGTCAAAATGTGATTTTTCATCATTTAGGGAGTTTAATTATTGGGTTTAATTCAAATCCGCCTAAAGTACCTTTTATTTCTTAGTCTTGAATTGAAAAAAAATCTTTAGAGGTTATTGATAGTAAACACATGTTGGTTATTTGGGTTCCAGTAGGAAGCAATAGATCTGATAATGTTTTGGAGAAACATAAAACGTATAACTATCGTATATTAACATTCTTTATGCATATCAAAATTTTCATTATATTTTCTATTTCATGTAACATGAAATAGAAAATAAATGAAAAATGATTGAATTTTAGAAAATAAAAGACTTTTTTGAGAAACTTGAATTTGATGTTGAAATCAAAAAGCATCAAAACAAAAATGGACACTTATGTGATATTGTTGCAAACATTAACAAAGGGAAAGTATATGTAGATACTAGGGCAGAAATAAGACCAAGCAATACTTTCCATTTGTTGAATTATCTAAAAATCACATTCCGCTACTTGTTGTTGCTGATTATATTACACCAAATGCAAAAGAATCTCTAAAACAGAATAAGATTACAAGATTGGTGCAGTTAAATTTTCTTATAAAATAATAAATGTCTAAAACCGATTATTCTGACCTTTTTCTTATTTTAAATTGAGCAGGAATATCTTTTCTTCCGTGTAACACTCTTACAATTCTGATATGATTTAAAAAGACACGATAAAAAATGATATGTGAATTATATGGAAAACTTAATAAATCTTTTTTAATTTCATTTCGTTTTTTCCCTATTTCTGGATTCTCTTGAATTGATTTAAAGTAGGTTCTTAATCCTAATAAATAGTCTAGTGCTTTATCATTTCCAAAATGATGAATTCCACAATCAAACAGCTCATCAATATCCTCTTGGGTTTTTCTTGATAAAATATATTTATCCATTAATTTGCTTCTTCTTAGACTCAATTATTTCATCCATTGTCTTTGTGCTTTCTGCTCCTTCCCAGCCTTTCTCAATTTCTGCTCTTAAATCCTTAATAACTCTATGGCGATATATTTGATGCAATCTCAATGCGTCACGAACCAACTCACTAGCATTTTGAAAATCTCCAGATTCAATTTCATCTGAGATATAATCTTCTTGTTTTTTTGTTAAGCTTACATTCATTTTACTTATTTTATTGTTTACTCAAAAATAATAAATTTATCTATATTTAACAAATATGGATAACATTAAAGAAAAGAATCCTGAACTTGAAACACGATGGGGTGTTGAATCTGGAACTGCAATAATGACTAATCTAAATCCAGAAAGTATACCTTATTCACAAATCGACCAAAACAAGGCTTTATCAAAGATTACAGACTTGCATGCCTGTTGGAATGATTCGAGCATTATCCCTTTTGGCAATTTCTTGGGTAATGGTTTCAATACCTGGATATAAAACACCGAGCACGTCGTTCTTTTCTGGATATAAATAAACACCTCTTGTTAAACGTTCGATAAATCCCTCATTATTAAGTCGTAGTAATGCTTTTTTAGTATTTTCCATACTAAATTCCAGTTCATAATCTGAAGGCAGAATAATTTCTCCTTTGTTACGACTTTTAATTTTAGCACGTATTTTTTCTTTTACTGATTCCAACTACATCTATTTTGTCCCAAAAACACACTTTTTTTGGGACAAATATTAATTAAAAGAGTCAGATATAATGATTAAAAAAACAAATTCTGTACCCATTGTAAAAAAGAAAGGCTCCACATTTCGTGAAGCCCTATATTTACTAGTAGCGGGAACTGTTCTACGCCCTTTAATTTGGAATGAATTCAATTGAATTTAAAAACCTTGAAAATCCTATGTATATTAACTAATTCAAAATTCACTTCACTTTCAATTTTATCAAGATCGGATTCTTTTAAAAAAAATCGGGAAGATATCGGGAAAATATTTTGTATATTTGAGCATACTTTTAAAAATATGGCTAACGTAAAATTCTTAGTTAAATCTAAAAAGAATCCTGCAAGTGTCTATGCTCGATTCTATAAAGGAAAGGGCATAGATTTCACAAGCAATACAAACTATTTATTAAATCCTAAATATTGGTCAGAGAAACAACAAAGAGTTACTGTAGGAATTGAAACAAAAGCTCATGAACTTGACTTAACCAAAAAACTTAAAAACCTAAAAGAATTTATTATAGACTCATACAACTCTCACTATTCAGAAGGAGGCGTAATTGATAAAACATGGTTCGACAAGACAATATTAAAATTTAATAATAGACCTCAAGATGAATCTTCAAATCGTGAAATATACTTCATTCCATTTGTAGATAAATATATCGAAGAATCTAAAACAAGAATTAACCCCAATACTAATAAGGTAATTAGCACTAAAACAATTCAGAAATACCAAACCACTTTAAAAAGATTAAAAGAGTTTCAAGAAAAGGAACAAATAATTCTCAAAATTTGGGATATAAACTTAGCTTTTCACAGAACTTTTCTTTCCTTCTTAAAAATAGATGGGAACTATGGAGGAACTACAATTAGTAAATATCTAGACCAAATAAAAAATTTCTGTAGAGAAGCTAAAACTATGGGGCTGAAAGTTAGTCCAGAATTTGAACATAGAAGTTTTACCGCCAAAAGGGATAAGCCAATTGACGTTTACTTGAATGAATCTGAGATTAGTCAAATATTTAAAGCTGATTTCAAGAATAATGATAGGCTAAACAACACAAGACAACTCATGATTATTGGGCTTTGGTCTGGGCTGAGGATATCAGATTTAAAAAGAATTCATGACTTTAATATTAATGACAATGTTATTCAAATTGTAGACTCAGTAAAAACTGGGATCTTCATTAAGATTCCTATCCATAAGCATGTTAAGGCGGTAATAGCTGAAAACAAAGGGCAACTTCCAAGAATTATATCAGATGCTAAATTCAATAAATACATGAAAGAAGTATGTAAAGAAGTTGGTATCACTCAAATTGTCATGGGAAATAAAACAAATCCAAAAACCAAAAGGAAAGAAAAAGGTTATTATCCTAAATATAAATTAGTGTCTTCGCACACAAATCGTAGGTCGTTTGCGAGTAACCTTTATGGAAAGTTACCCAATCAAACTATAATGTCTATAACAGGTCATAAATCTGAGCAGCAGTTCATCAAATATGTAAAGACCACACAGGACGAACATGTAGCTATGGTTCAAGATCTCTGGGAGCAAAATTCTAAATAAAGCATAATTACCATGCCAAAAAAATTGGAAGTAAAATACACTAAATTATTTCTTAAACATGTCTCTCGAAATTTTACACATGATAAAAAAGGGAATGCTTTACATCCATTTGAATTTTTCGAAAAACTATTAAGCGAGGAAGGGTTCGAAGTAATTGAATTTAGAAATTTTGATAATGGATTTATTTTTTACAATAATTTACAAAAGCAAGCCGAACACTCATTTAATTGGTTTCAGTATGAGTATAGTCTAATTAAAGGTAGTAATGAATACCTTAATAAAATAGTAAACAAGTTATTGGGTTTTTATAAGCTTACCAGAACCTTTGACAAACAATATGAATTTAAGAAAGGATACTTTAACCTCATAGAAACCGTATTGAAAAATATTCTTGAAAAAATCTTTACTTCTTATCATTTAGACTTAAACAAAAGTAATCGCATTTATCTTTCAAAATGGTACTATTTAAAGGAACCTATCAATTCATTTAAGTTTTCAAAGTACCCAGAAGACAAAAGACTAAAAGAACTTTATGACAAATATTTAAAAACTTCCTTCATACACTATAATACGCCATTTGTTACATTCAAAGCTTTATTTGAAAACAGAACATTAGTCAATAAAATAAACTGGGTTGACCAAAAAACCACGCTTTACTTCTTTATTAAGTTGCTAAGACAACACAAAGTCATAAAAAATACTAAAAACAAGCATTGGATAATAGCTTCCGAATTTTTTCTTCTTAAAGGCGAAACCCTAATCCCAAAAGATTTCTTAAATCAAAAAGAACCCCAAACCAAGAAAAAAAGGGAACTACTGGAAAAATTCGTCCTAGCTTTAAAAATATAGGCTCTTAGTTTCTATTTATTTTTTCAAGGGTCATATTAACTAATTTAAAGTCTGCCATAATTTGCCATTTTCATTGACTTCTTAAAAATTATTTTTCTACACTTATAAACAAACTCTTAGTTTTAAATAAGAGTATTTTATTCTGTCTTTTTAAGCTTAATATTTGCCTTATCAATAATTAAAAAGTCAATATCATGGAAAAATTAATTTTAACACAAGTAACAGTAAATGAGCTGTTAGAATCTTTAATTAAAAATCTTTTACCTCGCCTGGAGAAGATTATATTATCAAGTAAAGAAGAAGGCATTAAAGAGTATTTAACTAGTGAGGAAGTTGCAGAACTGTGTAATATAAAATCACTAAGTACACTTTGGAATTGGAAAGAAAAAAATGTCTTAGTTCCAACAGCAAGGGCTGGCAGAAAACCACTTTATAAATATCAAGATGTAATTGATTATTTAGAAAACAAATCTATCGACCAATAAACCCCAATAAGTATGATAGATAATATAAAATTCAGTATAACTGACAAGGAAAGGTTAGAAATAGACCTTGAAAACAATAATTTAATTACTCTCAAGTCATCATTTGATAGAATTACTGGAGAAGCTAATGAATATCCTAAAATTGGGACATACAAAAATCTTCAAATTAGGATTACCCCAACCACCACCACAATAAAGGGAAGCATCCATAAGTATTATAATATAGTAAAGGGGAAAGGGAATCAAAACCATAGCGACTTTAGCTTTAAACAGTGGGAGTTTGCAATTAATCACCTATGTGAAAAGTTACAAATCAACAAAGAGAAGACTAAAATAACCAACTTAGAGTTTGGGTTTAATATTGAAGTGAACAGAAGTCCCAAATCTATAATTGACTATCAAATTCTCATGTACAACTTTCAAGACCATAATAGAAATCACAACTATAGAGGAAAGGGTAGTTATAAGGAATTTGAAAAAACAGATTATAGTATAAAAGTCTATGACAAATCTAAGCAGTATCTTCTTTTAGATAAAAGACTTTTAAGAATTGAACTAAAAATTGTTAACTCTAGATATTTAAAGAAAATAGGAATTGTCAACCTTAATCAATTTGGCAAAAGCACTTTTAAAACTCTTTTCAATTGCTTCTTAATCCATTTTAATAAACTAATGATAGTTGACTCTATTATGGCTCCAAAGGGCATTAGAGATGACCAAATGTTTTTATTTAAAATGTGTGTCAATCCAAATCATTGGAACAGTATCGACAATATTGAGAAGAAAGAGACCAAAAGAGAATTTATCAAATTAATTAAAAAGTATAATCATGACAAAACTCATTCCCTTTTAAGAGATATAATAATTAATAAATTTAAAATCCTTATGAGTTAAAAACCATAACAAAATGCTTAAATGTATTAAAATGTCAATAATAAGACTTAATACAAATAAATAAAGCTATATATAACTCTTATGCATCAGGAACGCTTTTAGCGTACCAACCTAGCACAAAAGCAAAGGTGGTTTAGAATGCGGACTTCGTCAAAAAAATGACTGCTTCATTGTATTTCTATTCCTGATGTTTTGCATTTATTTTTAATATATTTCTTTAGTAACTATATATATATTCTTATATTTATACAATTGAAATATTCTTCCCTATAGAATTTATAATAGCTATTACTCTGGGTTTTCCAGTATAATATTAACTTTTAATATAAGCTATTATGAAAATTGAATTTGAAATCACTAAAAGTGATGCTAAAATTATTGTTAAAGCACTTGAGTATGCAGCTTCTAAAGCAGGTAATCAAAGCTCTGTCAATGCAATTCAAAATGCCATTCAGGAAATAAAAGAAGATATACAGAATGGCATAAGAGTTTTAAAAAAATTAAAGTCAGAACTCAAAGGATATACAGATGGTAGTCCTATTTTAGAAACTTCTAAATTTAGAACTCAACTTGGCTTGTCGAATGCTTTTATCAAAAGTGACAATGGACTTATTGCCCTAATGAATTACATCCTAAAATCTTTTGTGAGCTTCTATAAACCTGGAGTAAAGCCCGACTTCATCAAAAAAACAAAAATAGACGATGCAAAAACAATAAAAGATTTAATCAATTTAATAATAAACAATTATGAAAGCTCTAATTAGTACAATTGTAATAAGTCTTTTGTTTATACCCTCTGTATTTTCACAAGTAACATTACGCCATAGTAATGACACTATAAGACTAAAACTTAATATTGGTAAAGCTTCAGATAACACATTCACCAAAAGTGAAGGAGCAGAAATAATTGGAACTTTTCCCAAAAATGATACTATAAAAAAAAGTTGGCAAACTAATGCGTATTTGGAGCTTGGAATCGTATCTGAGTCTAGTAAATGGAGTATTGGTTTAGTTGGTGAAATTCATAGAAACACACTCATTGAAAAAGAGCAAAATGTAAAACAATTTGGAGTCAACCTCGGAAAGATAATAATGTTTCGTGATAAAGTAACGAATGTATCAAACATGGAAATACCTCTCACTCTTTCCTTAAAAAAATCAAAAGATGAAATTAAAGACACTAATACTTTTCAAGGGATATTTGGATTAAGCATTAATAAATTTAAAGGTAGTAGTAGTTTGTTAAAAACACAAACTCAATTCCCTAGAATATCTTCATTTGTCGGGCAGTTAATTGGTTTTTCTCATAATCATAATATCGGTCTTGCTTACCTTGGTGGAGATGAAGATTTACTTCTGGGGCAGTTTGATTTTGAATTTAACACTTTCATATTACCATCATTGTCTGATAAATGGACAGATAGAACAGATTTTTTCAAAATTCAATATTTGTTCAAAGGCAGGACACGTTTTTCATCAGGCGAAACAAGCCTAGATTTAAACAATTATAGGTCTTTTCAAACAGGAATTAATTTATCCTTTAATAAAAAGAATTCTATTGAGTTAGCATACGCATGGATTAAAGGAGCTGCCCCCTTGAAGGGACTTGCTAACCAAAATTATGAAACATTAATTGCTAAAGTAAAAATCTCAATTGAATAGAATAACTTTTAAGCTAGCTTAAGAAAATTTATAAGGTACGCTAGAGTTAATTAATGTCCAAATAGCTCATAATATTCTTTGAAGCTAAATCCTTTTCATTATCATAAACAAGGAATAATAATATTTTAAATGCCAAATTACAAAGTTTCAAAAAAGGATTTAAAACGAATACAGAACAGTCTAAATAAATATGCAAGAAAATTTAAAGGACACCCTTTAAAAAGCTTTGGAAATAATATTAAAATTGAGACTCTACATAAGCATATAGGTTATGAATATGTTGTTCATTTCAATTATGAAAAAAGAACTGTTGTAAATAAAGTTAAGGCTACAAGAAAAAAGAAATTCCCTCCTCGTGAAATAACAAATACTTCACAGGTTGCTCCATGGTCTATTAAATTAAGAAAGCGGTATTTTAATATTAAAGCTATTAAGACAATTAAAGTACCTCGCAGTAGTTATCATAAAACATGTACAACATGCAGTGGCTCTAAAACTGTAACCTGTAATGATTGTAGAGGGCAAAGAAATTTTTCATGTTCTTCTTGTGGAGAAAAGGGTTATGTTAGATGCTCATGTATTGGAGGTAGAGAAACTTGTAGTAATTGTTCTTTTGGAAAAACTAACTGTAGAACTTGTGGAGGAAGTGGGCAGGATACAACAGGTCTTAAAGGTGTATATAGCACTTGCTATGGTTGCAATGGTAGTGGAAAGAAAACATGTTATTCGTGTGGAGGGACGACATCTGTAACTTGTCGAAATTGTTCAGGCACACAACAAAGAAGGTGCTACTCATGTGGAGGAAGCGGTAGAGTAAATTGTTCAGGATGTAGGGGTTCAGGATATAAAAAATGTTATTCTTGCAATGGTAAAGGAGGGTTCGAACATTATATTGGTTTAGAACAAAGTTTTAACAAAGATTCATACAGAGATTATTATATCCCAAGGACTCATATTTTAAAGACTGATAACGTAAGCCATAATAGTATAAAATCAGAAAACTTTGAAAAGGCTTTTCAAGCCCATGATTTCTTTAACCACATATCAATTAATATTAAATACCCTACAGAATCGATTAAGCGTATTTTACAAAGAATTAAAAACAACTGGCAAATAAGAACTTCTAAGCAAAAGTTAACAATTAACAGTTATTCACTTATAGAATTCACTTATTTCTTTGAAGGTAAATCATACATGTCATTTATTATTGGGAAAAGCAACACGTTATTTATTCATTCTTGTCCAATTTCTAAATATGCATTGAATCAACTTGAAGAGGTCAAGCGACAATTGAGATTTGAAAATTATTTTGAATCGTATAAAATATTAAAAAGAATAAATGGGCTACCCGATATTGAGGGCAAAGATGTTAAACATTTAGAAACGCTAATTAGACAAAGGTTAAAACTTAAGAAAGGTTACAAATATTATAAGCAAAAAATTAGAATTAAATTACATGGTAAAATTAAATAGTTTTAAACCTCCTTTTATTCATTATTTCAATACCAATTCTTTCTACCCCACCTTTCAAAAAATAAAATTCAAGATTTTATCTCAGACCCATTATTCTTTTTATTGATAAGTCGTGTTTGTAAAATAAATCTCCTGAACTAATTCTTCCCTGTTCGAAAGCCTTATATTTTTCGTAATGAAAGTATTTATTATATAGCCCCGATTTTAAGCTAATAAATATTCTCTGAATATTTGTATCAAAGCTATGACGAATACTGTCTACATAGAAGTAATCAGTCCCTACTTGTGCCTTTAAAAATGGAATTTCAATATTTTCTCCAACTCTAGGAATAAAAGGTAAGTTTCTACATTGAAAGTCCCCTCTATCGTATTCAAAATAATTTAAATCAAAGTAAATCTCTGTTTTGCTAAAATATTATTATAACCTTGGAAAAGCTTAAAAAAATCACAATCACCAGACTTAAGTGATTCTTCCATTGCTTGAAGCTCTGAAACACTCAATATGATTAGTGGTTTTATTGAATGCTGCTCGTTACTTAAATCAATTCCCTCTTCTTCCAATAGTTTTAAGAATCTTTGTTTCATAGCAAATGCTACATATGTAGAACTTAGGATAGGTTCATTTACTAGTAGAACAGGATAGAGATGAACTCTTTTATTTTCATTAAGTCCATCGTCACCTATACTCATTTTATATTCATGAAAGAACTTTATTGTCTTTGAAGATAGCTGACTAAGACCAAAATCCTTATAAAACTTTGGGAGATTTAAATTTCTGTAATCATCAACAGTGGCAACCAATTTATAACCTTGAACCATCGGAATATAATTACTCTTTGCTTCAATTAAAGCAATTTTATTTCCCTTTCGTAAATAAAAATCCGCATATTCAACTTCTGATTTCCTTCCCAGAGATACCTTCAAATCATCGGTAGATTTGTAAATATAATATGGGCTATTTTGAAGGCTATTAGTAAAAATTTCCTCAAGAAAAGGTTCGAAAAAAGTAGCTCCGATGAAATTCCCCCAGTCCGTCCTATTACAAACTTCGTTTTGCTTTAAATAATCAAACCAAAAATCATTCACAAAAAGAGAATACATCTTTTCAATAAAAAAAATATTGTCTAAAACAATATAACTTCTTATTTCATCATTACCAACATCTTCATTTATGTAAACAGGGCTTTTTTTCAAATCGAAAAAATCAAAAATGCGCAAATCGTCTTTAGCAGGAACTTCATATTCTTGTCGCTCACTTAGTTTATCCAATATGACTATTGCTTCTGTTTCAGAAATTAGAACATTTAAATAGTTTAAACCTAGATTTTCGTCATAGCTTTTAAAATAATTATACATCTGAAACTTAAAATAAGTATCAAGATTAGATGTCCCAAAATTATCATTTAAAAATACTTCCAAATGTTCCTTAAAAGCATCGGCATTTTTCAATGCGCTAAATAAAGACCATGATTTAAAAAAAACATTTAAAGGATTACTTGTTTCATAATACTGATTATGAGGTATTTCTTTAAACATGAAATATTCAAAAAAATCTTCTCCTAACTCTTCTGAAGTTCCTTCTTCATGAAACTGGTCAAAAAATAACAGGTTTTGATTTGAACATAAAAGAAACTTAAAAATTTGTTCTCGGTCTTCTGATGTATATTGTCTTTGCTCAATATTTGGAAAGTTATTATCTCCAATAATTTGTTGAAGAGCATATAAACATGTTACCCTTGTATATAAATTGAAATTAATTGCAAGCGAAGTATATCTTTGCATTAAATTAATAAAAAAACGAGATTTCGTTGGGTTAAGGTTTTCCAAGAAAAGAAATTCCGAACACTCAATTTGTTTTTCTCTGGAATCGTCAAAATGAGTTTGATATACTGGTTTTAATTTTGCATTGATTAGACTTATGGTAGTAATAATCTCTTTTTTTGGTAAATGACGTATAAAGTCTAAAGGTTCTTCTGGAGGTGCTTCACCATAAAAGTCGCTATATTTTACTGGAGAACCAATCATTAGTTATGTTGCGTTTTCTTATCCCATCCCAAATCTTTAATAAGAGTAATCATAGCGAAAGTTTCGGGTTTAGTAAACTTATCTGCCTTGGTTTTATATGCACCTTGTTTAATCTCCCATTCCTCTAAATATTTGTAAACAACATTGCCTATTAGAGACTTGGTGTCTTTTATAGCTCTCCAAACGGTATTTAACAGTTCTATACGGTCTGTAGACCCCTTTATTAAGTCGTTTTGGTACACTCTCAGTAATTCATCAATAGATTCTATAAATGATGCGTTTTCGGGCTTATTTAAAGCATTTAAAACCTCTTGTTGCTTATTGTTTTTAACCTCATAAATTTCTCCAACTTCTGTTTTAACTTTACGTAAATAAGGATTATTATCTAAATCATTTGAAAGTTGGTATGAAAACTCTCCATGGTGGGATTTCTCAAATGTATATGGTATATCTACACCAAATATATTCTTAAGATTAGCTGATGTTTTTTGAGCATAAACTTTACCACGTCCAGAACCTAATCCTAGTTCTGTTTTTTGGATAATCATGGCTTGTTGGAGGTTTGCTACTTCTGCAAATGTTTCTAAATCTGGAAATAAAACTTCTACTACATCTTCACTATTTTCCTTTTGCTTAGGATTAAACACCTCCTGTAATACTGCTTGCATCAATTGTTCTGCTTGAAGCTTGCTTTCCTCCACTTGTTTTTCTAATTGGTCGCAGTAGGACATCAACTCATTCACTTTTGAGACAATAATTTTTTGTTCCTCATGAGGAGGGAGGCAAAAAATCACATCACGTATAGTTCCCATTGATAAACTAGGTTGAGCAGTAGCCTTAATATGTTTAAAAAGTTCTGAACGTCCTATAGGTGATTGCAAATAGTATTGTAGATAATCAATTTCTATTTTTTGGCTCAAATTATTAAACGGCTCAAGTTTTGCAACATTTGGAGCTAAGTGCCATCTTTCTTTTTTCTTGAATATAGCAACATCTCCAATACCTGCTCCTATGAATGTGATTAGTAATGATTCTTTTACCAATTCACAACGATGTAGAAGTTTTGAAGTTTCTAAGTCAATATACTTTAGATTAGTTTCGTCAATACGGTTAGGTTTAACATTTTGAGCACGAATTACAGGCACCTCCCCTTCGTCTTTCAAGTTTATGTATTTCGTGTATTCAAAACCAGCTAGTTTAGTTACAAACCCTATATCTACTGCTTTTATAAGCTCCCATGAACTAGGGAAGTCTACTTTATACTCGTCTTCGGAAATAATTCCGTTTTCTTTAGTTTTCTTTAATTTTTTCTCGGCAATAAGTAGCTCCTTCTCCTTTTTAATTCGCTTTATCAATTCGGTAGCAGATTCTAGTTCTATATTGGAATTCTTTTGTCTCCATTCAGCTGTTAATTTTCCTTGAACTGTGTCTTTTAGAATACTTTGTCGTAGCTTTGAAATTAACTTTTTGTTATTTTCTAATAGGTTTCTCCCAATATTTAAGTCTGTTACTATATCATTTAAATTATTTACTATTTCTCTTTGTACCCTAATAGAAGGCAATAATATTTCTACATTTTCAAATTGTTTTGGATGTAAAGTTCTTCTCCTCATATTCGTACCAGATGATGCACTTCCAACTTCCTTCCATACATTAGATATTTTAAAATAGTAATCCAAAAACTCAGGTATTAACAGTTGTTCATTTGTTGTGTATGACACAAAAGCACCAGACATAACTGTATTATGAGCTTCTTCTGGGGCAATGGTAAATGCACCTTCCCAAGCCATAATTTTACTGTAAATAAAATCTCCTTTAAAAATCCGCTGAATCCTTTTTAATTTGAATGTATCTCCTTTAACAGACTCTCTTATTAAAATTCCTTTTGAAAATGAATAAATACCTGAAAACACATAATCCTTTTCTGGGCAACGTTCTTCAAATCGGTCATTCCTTGTAAGGACTGAAGATAGTTTAGTGTTTTTCCAATTACCCATCTTTCAAGCTTGCTTTGATTTTCATCATTAATTCATTAACAACATTATTCCCTTCTACTATAGAATTGATAATTTCGCCAGAATTTAACTGTTCATTCTCTGAATTAGATTTAGGATGGTTTATATCAAGATTAAAATCATTTAAGATAATCTCATTGATTGAAACTTTCCAAGCATTTTCATTTTCTACTCTATTGTTCCACCAGTCTTTTTCTAACTTAAATTCGGAAGCTTTAATTGGTCTTGTTTTACTATAGCTCTTTTGACCATTGGGGTATGGATGATTAAAATACCATGTTTCTTTAGTAGGCATTCCTTTATCAAAAAATAAAAGATTGGTCTTTATCTGAGTGTATGGATTGAATACTCCATTTGGAAGTCTAACTACAGTGTGTAAATTACATTTACTAAGCAATTCCTCTTTAAGTCTTGTCTTAACTCCATCACCAAATAAAGTGCCATCTGGCAACACAACAGCACAACGCCCCCCATCTTTTAGTAACTTAATGATTAAAGCTAAAAACAAGTCAGCCGTTTCTTTCGTTCTGAATTTTTGAGGAAAGTTATTTTCTGTACCATCTTCCTCAGTACCACCAAAAGGAGGGTTCATCAGGATAACGTTCACACGGTCTTTTTTCCCCCAATCGCTATAGGGCATTGTTAACATGTTATCACGCCTTACGGCAGGCAAATCAAAGCCGTGAAGCATTAAATTAGTGGTACATAACAAATGAGGTAAGGGTTTCTTTTCAATACCTCTAATAGACTTCTGTAAAATATCTCTTTCCTGAGGTGTATTCACTTGCTTGCGTACATGTTCGATACTACAAGTTAAAAAACCTCCTGTACCACTTGCCATGTCTAAAATAGTTTCCCCTAACTGAGGATTCACCATATCAACCATGAACTGTGTAACTGCTCTAGGTGTATAATACTCACCCGAAGAACCTGCACTTTGCAATCCCTTTAAAATAGTCTCATACAAATCATTAAAAACATGACGGTCTTTACTATTATTAAAATCTATTTTATTAATAATATTTATAACTTGACGAAACAGTGTTCCATTTTTCATATAGTTATAAGTATCTTCAAAAACAGAACGGATAATTTTAGCCTGTGGACTTTGAATATTCAAATCCTTAAGAGTTGGGAATAAATCATTATTGATGAATTCCATTAAAGCATCTCCAGTTAGCCCTTCATCGTCACTTGCCCATGAATCCCATTTTAAACGCTCTGGAATAGGGCTTTTGTAGTCTTCTACCGTTAACTCCCACTCCTCCTCTTTATCAGCAAAAATCTTCAAAAAAAGCATCCATACCATTTGGGATATACGCTGTGCATCACCATCTACACCTGCATCTTTACGCATGATGTCTCTTATGGATTTTATATTTGTCGTTATTTGTGTCATTAATTTAATATTGTTTCTAAGCTTTTATATTGAACAATTGGCTCAGGAAATCCATCTTTATGAGTAATATTATAATAAAAAACGAAACATTTTTTGTTAAACAAACTACTACTAAAAGAATCCTTTAATAATTTCTCAAATTCTTCAATGTCTTTATTTGCAGCTATAAATATTCCATTTTGAAAATTTAGTTGCTCGATGTAGTTTAGTAACTTCAAAATATCAACAACGTCATTAAAATCAGAATACCTCCCTGTTTTAATTTCAACAATTGATTTTTGCCAATTAAACTCTCTATTATTCTGTGCCTTGTGCAAAACTAAATCAGGTTGAACATTAAATGTCCTACCTATTCTTCCTAATACATATGAATCAAAACCTTTATATTGGTGTTGATTTAATTCCAAAGTTCTATCTATTTTACTAATTTCTCCATTAAGCTGAAGTCCACTATATTTTTGTTCATCCGACTCCATTTTTAATCTTATTTGATGATATAATTCGTACGCAAACACTCTTTCTATTTCTTGTTCCTCTCCCTCCATATGATATTTCCACTTAGAGTATTTTGCATCCACCTTTTGCATGGCTTCATATATTTGATATGAAAATTCGTTAAGCACTAGTGTATATCTCATTTTCTAGCTCTTCAATCGCTCTATCAAAATCTTTTTTCTTTCCAAAAGCACGAACTAATTCTACTGGTGAACCCATATCAATTAAAGGTTTTACTTTAAGTACACTATTATTCTCAATTGCCATCACTCCTTCATTTTCATATTTCTCAAGCAGCTTTTCAATTACTTCCTTAGCCTGTTTTCCGTATTTCCCAAAATAGTTTCTCTTTCGTACATTATTTGCTCGTTCTTTTCTGGTTAAAGCTGACTGGTCAAATGCAACATGGCATATTAAATCAAAGACATCCATATCCCTTCCAACTTCTTCCTTTAATGCCTCGTATAAAATTCCTTGCTCAGCTAATTCTTCTAATAATTCTGATTTTTTAGGAGTAGCCCTCCATTTTACAATAAAATCATCAAGTGAAGCAAAATTAGCTTTAACATTCTCCTTGGTGTAATCTTTGAGAGATTCTGTTATGAGCTTACCATCTTTTCCATAATACTGCACACGTTCATTAGCAACTTCAACTTTGATATTGTTTACATAATATTTCCTAGGTTCTGAATCTCCATCTACAATAGTAATGTCTGGAATTGTTCCTTCTGGATAATCTGGCTCATCATCAGTAGGTAACCATTCGTCACCATCAATAATAATTGTATCATCTTCTTCATCTGGCGGGATTACTGTATCCTCAGGTTCAGGCTCATATATTTGAACTGGGTCTCCATCAAAATCTGGGTCAGCAAAATGGTTTGTAGCTTTCCTAAAATCCATGATTGTAAAATAGACTTTCCCATCATCCTCACGAATACGAGTGCCACGCCCAACAATTTGTTTAAATTCAGTCATGGAATTTATATTAGATTCCAGAACTATACATTTAACCATCTTCGTGTCAATTCCTGTTGTAAGCATTTTAGATGTTGTTGCAATTACAGGAAACCTCTCTTCCACATCTGTAAAATTATCAAGCTCTTGCTTTCCAACTTCATCATCTCCTGTAATTTTAACGACATATAATGGATGTTTTGATACAATATCAGCATTCTCATTTATAAGCGCTATACGCATGCGATTTGCATGGTCTATATCGGTACAAAAAACAATAGTTTTAGCATAACGGTCTGTCCCTTTTAAATATTCAGTAATTTTTTTGGCTACAAGTTCTGTACGCTCATCTATTGCTAGTGTTCGGTCATAGTCCTTAAGGTTATATATACGGTCTTCAACTTCATACCCATATTTATCAACTAAACCTCTTGTAGGTCTCCAACCTTCATCAACTGTTGTTGATATTCGCACTACTTTGTATGGTGCTAAAAAGCCATCTTCTATACCTTGCTTTAATGAATATGTGTAAACTGGTTCTCCGAAATACGCAATATTAGAAACATCTTTCGTTTCCTTTGGCGTTGCTGTTAAACCTACTTGAGTTGCATTACTAAAATAATCAAGAACATCTCTCCAAGCCGAAGCTTCAGAAGCACTGCCTCGATGACACTCATCAATTATTACTAAATCGAAAAAATCTCTTGAAAATTCCTTATATACATTTTTTTCCTCTTCCGTTCCAGTCAATCCTTGATAAAGGGCAAAATATATTTGATATGATTTATCAATCTTTCGATTTTTAATAATATGCATGATTTCATTACCAAAAGGTTTAAAATCTCCATTCTTAGTTTGTGTTAATAATGCATTTCTATCAGCTAGAAATAATACACGTTGAAAACGTTTTGATTTCCATAACCTCCAAATAATATTAAAAGCGGTATATGTTTTTCCTGTACCAGTTGCCATTACCAATAACAACCTACTTTGACCTTTTGCAATTGATTCAATTGTCCTATTTACAGCATTTTGCTGATAATATCGAGGAGACATTCCTCTCTCATCAATATAGTAATCTTGTTCTACTAGTGCTCTAGATTCCTCTTCTTTGAGTCCCTTATATTCTAAATATCGCTCCCATAATTCTACTGGAGAAGGAAATGCATCCAATGAAAGCTCAGTTTCAATTTTACCTTCTTTTATGGTTTTATCATGAAACACAAAACTATCACCGTTTGAAGTAAACACAAAAGGTATATCAAGTATTTCTGCATACTCTAAAGCTTGTTGCATTCCATGTCCTACAGGCTGATTATTGTCTTTAGCTTCGACAATAGCAATTGGTTGACTTGGTTTATGGTAAAGTATGTAGTCTGCTCTTTTACGTTTACCCCTTGTATATAACTTACCTTGAACAATTATACGTCCATCAGTAAAAGAAACCTCTCTGCGCAATTGAGTAGTTTCATCCCATCCTGCTTGTTTTATTGCAGGAGTTATAAACTTGGCGCATATATCTGATTCGGATAAAGTTTTCTTATTCAAATTGCATCTAGGTTAACATTCTAAAGAGAGAGATTCAAATATAAGGAAAAGTAAACTGTTTGGTGTTTATAAGTGCCATTCTATTTGAGGTAAAATAATTAAAATTTTATTTTTTTTCACAATCATGTCTATCGAAAGAACAAGCTACCCTTTAATAAAGCCCCCCCATGTAATTTCAGTTTTCGTATGCACCCCTATTTTAAACTCCTAAAATTTCGATTATTTACAAACCAAATATTGCGTTTTACTAAAACTCAAATTTACAGACCTTGATTGGTTTATTCATTTCCGTAAAGCATCTTGTATTCCTTACTGAAATTTAGCAAAATGAACGCACACTCAGAATGTCGGGAAAATATCGGGTATAAAAAAAGTCAATTATCTGATAAACAAATAATTGACTCTTAATATAGTAGCAGGAACTTTTGACTCGAACCAGTGACCTTCGAATTATGAGCCCAGCGAAAAACACATCAAATCCTATCAAATTTAACATCAATTGCTAAAGTTTTCTTAAAAGGGGCTAATTCGGAGTCACTAAAATTTGAGGAAGCTTTTATACCTTATTAAACCTAGAAAAAATAATTTTTGGATAGTTCCTTCCAAACAATTCACAACACACTCTCTATATGTATCTATCCGAGTGAATGTGGTAACTCCAATATCCATTCCTGCTCATTAAATACACAGAAAACAGCCATTTCATGTTTTCATCAGATTAACACACACAAGTAATTAGCATTTTTGTGCATGAAAATTGAATACACACAAGAAAACCCGTATTATTGTGCATGAAAAACTAATACGCACAATAAAATAATATTTTGTCTATACAAAAGATATAGTTCAATGGATGAATTTGTAATGGATATGTTACCTCCTAAATATGTATAGGTGTTTGAAGGTCGCTTTATCCTTTTAACTATCCATTCCATTAATAAAATTTACTACTTTATTTAAGAGTCTATCACCAATAGCTTTGGGCTTCGTTTAAATTCTCTGATATGTATATACTTTTACCATTACCTTTTATGTTGCAATAAACCCTAAAAAAACGGGGTCTGTTGTTACGTGAATGGTAAAGACAGTTTTTTTATTTATAAAATTACATTAAAATAAAAAAATACCTTTTACTCATTTAATACCAATAATTTTTTAGACTAAAAAAAGAATTCCCTTGCAATATCATCCACACAAGGTAACGGGAGTATATTGCAAGGAAATTTTTATATTTGTCATTTACTCCCGTAGATCGAATACCTTAAGCCTATAGAAAGTAAAATTATATACAAAAATCGTTATCTTTGTTTGTATAATAGTAATGTTATGGATATTCAATTAGAAAAATATAAGTTAATGGAATGGCTGGTTAGTCTTAAAGATGAAACTATTATTTCTAAATTAAAAACTATAAAAAATAACATTTCCACATCTTCAGATTGGGCAGATGATATTTCTGATACTGAAAAATTATTGGTAGAGTCTGGATTAAAAGGTATAGAAAATGGGAACACGTTTACTCATGAGCAAGTCATGAAAGAAATTAACGATGCTTACGGTAATAAGTAAATGAAAATAGTTTGGACAAAAAACTAGCGAAGATCACTTTTTCACAAAATATTAATTCTGAAAACAATTATCCAAGTCTATAATAAGCCAATTCATAATTTAAAACTATTTACCTTGAATATTCCACTCTGGTTTTAACCTATATATTAATTCCAATTCAATTGTTTTTCTAAAAGAATCAGGCTCAATCAAAATAGTTTTAAAAGTTAATATTTTTCCTTTATTAAGTTCTTCCTCTACTTTATTCCATTTAGAAACAGTTCCATTTTGAATATTGTTTTCATTCACTGAGAAAGACTTTCCAAATAAGTGTTGATCCAGTCTAGTTTTTATGTCTTTTGCTTGCCATTGACCAATATATTTTAATTGAGTATCTGAAAGAATAAAATAGATATTCCCTTTTGCACTAAGTCGATCTTCATGAGTTCTGTTCTTAATAGAAGCACATCTATATTCTAATAATGCTCTATCGGTAATTGTATCTATTTCTTTCTGAAAATTCATCGTTTATTTAGATAACTATTTCAATTATTAATTTTGCAATATCGTTCATAATTCTCTTTCAAGTTCTTCTATGGTTGGTAAGCTACTTCTAAGTGATTCAGGTACAACCTCTGTAAGGTTAAATTCGCTAACCCCCATAGGTTGGCTCATACCACGCAGTGCAAATTCTACTTCTAGATTGTTTTTATCTCTACATAATAGAATACCTATTGAAGGATAGTCACTGTCTCTTTTTAAGGCATCATCTACAGCCGATAAATAAAAATTAAGCTTGCCGGCATACTCTGGTATAAACTTGGTGTTTTTTAATTCAATAACAACATAGCATTTCAGTTTTACATGATAGAATAGTAGATCTAAATAATAATCTTGTTCTGCTACCTCTAAATGGTATTGTTTAGCAATAAAAGCAAAACCTTTACCCAGCTCTAATAAAAACTTTGACACATTATCAACGAGCTGTTTTTCAATATCTCGCTCTTTCACACCATCTGTTATATTTAAGAAATCGAACAGATAAGGATCTTTCATAGTTTGTTGTGCCAAGTTCGATTGTGGTAGTGGCAATGTTTCTTTAAAATTGGTAATAGCTTGTCCTTGTCGGTTATATAAGTCACCTTTTATTTGCAATAGCATAGTATCTCTACTCCAGCCATTATTTGCAGTTTCAGTTAAGTAAAAAACACGTTCTTCAACATCTTTTATTTTAGTTAATAGACTGATATGGTGACACCAAGGTATTTGTGCAAGTGATACTTGCACAATATCATTAGAGTCTGGTGCAAGTAATACTTACACGATTGGAAAATCGGGGTATGCTTCAGAAAAAGCACGCATATATTTTAAGTTTCGTACCGAAAAACCACTATTATCTGGAAATTCTTTTTTTATATGCGCAGCCAACTTCTCTATAATTTGACTTCCCCAACCCAATCGTTTTTGGACATCTAATATTGAATTTCCAATGGAAAAATATAAATGTAAAAGTTCATTATTAACCTTTCTACTAGTTGTAATCCGCGTTTGATCTATTTTATTTTTAATAGAAGTAAACCAATCTTGGTATATGTTATCTATTGGTTTTAAATTCATTTGCTATCGTTTATTTAGACTTTAAAAATATTTCTCTTTTCTCTTTTTTATTATCCATTAAATCTGTGTGCTCTTCAATTTTTAATTGTTTTTTAAACCAATATCCAAGGTTTTGCAATTTTTCAAATGCTTCCCAATCATTAGGAATAGATTCTCTAAAGTGAAAGTAGAAAAAGTGATAAAAATTATCTGAAAATTCGTTACAGATATCTTTATTAATAATCATTCCTTTTCTTGTAAAATAATTTAATCTAGTGTAAAAACGCAATATTAAATCTACAGAAACACATTCTTTAGGGTATTTATTTCTTAGTTCTTTTAATCCCATGTGAATATTATTTTTCAACAAATTATCAGCTTCTCTCCTATGTGTTGTAAATTCAAAACTATTATATTCACTAATCAAGTTTACTGTTGTTTCTTGTTTGTTTCTTTTTTCACTTATTCTTTTTGCTATATAAGCACTTAACATTATCCCTATAATGCTAATAATACAAGGAATAAGAGCATTTGAAATGAGACTCTCGATATTTATTAATGAGCTTAATTCTTGAATAACCATCGTTTATTTAGACTTTAATGATTTAATAATTGGATGAACGATCAATTCTCCATTATGAAAACTGTAGGGGATATCATGTTCATTATATATTTTTATCTCATAGGAATATTTTTCTAAGAGAGAGTTTATTTCATTTTCATCCATCGGATAATTAGATTTTATTTTATAAATCGTTTATTTAGACTTTAAGTTTTCTTTTTTATCTTCATCAATATTATAAATTATATCTAAATCTTTACTTTCTCTTATAAAGAAATACATACCTGCTGCTAGAAAAAACCATAGTAAATAAGACTCTAAATCTGTTGATTTTCTCCAAAATATTTGTCGAATAATCCAAAACCAAGTATAAAAATTTACCGCCCATACATAAAGTCTTTTAAGCCAATACTCAATTTGTTTATAATTAGATTTAAAGGAATTGTCTTTCATGTCAATGTTTTTATTATTAGTATTTAATCATAAACAAACGTTACATATTAATTTATAGGCTTGTTTTATGTTTGTAACTTATACGGTCTGAAACAATTCTATTAATGGTTATTAAGCTGTTTTTGCAAAAACCTCGGACTATATTTTCTTCAATTTTAATTTTAGGATTCCATTCTTCAAGTAATAAAGAAACATCTTCATTTTCTTTAAAAGGTACATTTTCATTAGACATTCTATTTTGAAGAAATATTTCTATATCTTTTTTCTGATCATCCTCTAATTCTTGATATCTTTTTTCTATAATATTATTCATCGTTTATTTAGACTTTAAAAATTCAAAACCCTCTAGAGTAATAATATGCTTCCTTTTGGTCCCTAATTCATATTTTAGATAACCTAAGTCTTCTAAAATCATAACCAATGTATCTCCACTAACTTTGTCCTTGTATTGAAAGGCCTCCTCTTTCCTAACATATGCTAAAGCATCCCTTTCAAAATCCCTAGAATCTTTTACTGCATTTTTAAACTGTTTAAAGAAAATTAATGCGTGGTGATTTAATTTTTCACTTGTTATCATCGTTTAACTAGACTTTTAAATTGATTTAGAGGTGTTATATCCTTTGCAATCCTTGCAATTTTTCTATACAAATTGTTTCCAGTTGACCATTTGAAAAATTACTAAACTGAAAAGTATCACTGGAATTATTGTTTTCACTTTCGTAAGTGCCTGTGAAAACCTCCCCACCTTCATTGGTCAAACTTATTAATTCTCCTCTCTGTAATTTTAACTTATTAAAAAGGTATGTCATTACTTATCTTTTATTTGATTTAAAGATTCCTTCTTTGGGTACGCAAAAACGCCTCCCGAACATTTTCCTTTGCTACAGATTACTATTTCGGCACGTGTTCCTTTTTCATTCCAAACATAATAATTCCCCTCACCTTCTTTTAAGGTCCCTTTGTTCTGAGGTTTTCCATTAGAATCAAAATTTGATAATATGGACCACGGTAGCCCATCTTTATAAATACGTTTAGACCATATCTTACCATTTGGATAATAATAAGTATATTCTCCATTGTATTTCGGTGCAAACTTTAATGTTTCAAGTATTTGAAATGAAGGCACGATTGCCGCAAAACCACCCGGTTTTTGAGATAAATTACCATGGACTAGACCTATAATAGTTGGAGCCAACCTTGTTTTCTCTCCAAGGAAATCTACTGAATGTTTTGTTTTATGAATTTCTAATACCGGACCACCACTAAAGCCCCCAATACTTGGGTCGTCGGTAATAATAAATGGATTGCTAATACTGTTATCAAATCGACCGAAATATACAATATCACTAGCACTACGAGTATTGCGAGTAATTGGACATATTGATAAAGGATTAATACCTAATCCTAAAGGGTACCCCATAATAGTGAGGTCATTTAAACGGTTTGGAGCTTTAACAGACTCCTCCAAATATTCATGCGAAAACATAACTATATCTTTAACAACATTATCATATATTCCTAAATGTAAAATAGCTATATCAGCAGTAGTATGTCTTACCCAGTTCAATTTTTTAGAATCATTTTTAGCCAGTGTTAGTTCTTGAATAGTGATTTCTTTTTTTTGTCCATCAGTACCCAAATATTTTATACTACTTGTTCTTTTCAAAAACCTAGCAACATGTTCTGCGGTAATTAAATAGACATCCAAACCTCTTTTTAGAAAAAAACCTGTACCTAAAGAAGTAGTTCTTTTTTCTAAAATATTATCGGTCCATGGTTTTCTATATAAAATTTCATACTGCACTCCATTTATTTTCGTGGTTTCTAAAGCCTCGCCAGGCAAGTAAGCAATAGCACTGAAAAAATCTCTCAAATCATCATCATCATTGTTATAGTATTGAGAATGTAAATTCTGAAAACACAAAAACATAACAATTACAAATAAAAAACTCTTCATTGGTTTATCGTTTATTTAGACTTTATTTATTAATGCTTCATTTTCTTTTTTTAATTTATAATCTAAAAATATTTGTATTCTATTATACCAACAAACAAAACCAAATAAGCACATAATAACACCGACTATAATCCCGAAAATTGACCAATAAAAAACCCTTTTAATTTTTTTTGTTTTATTTTGTAACAATTCATCTAAACGATTAAACTTAAAAATTTTCAAATTTAATTTTTCGTTAAGTTTTTCTTTTTCATAATTATTCTTAAGTAATTGTATTTCATATTCAATTTCTCCTTTTTGAGTTATTAAGTTATCCATATCGGATTCAATATCAGATACTTTTAATTCAGTAGATGTAATACAAAAAATTATAATAAAAAGACCGCTTAAGGCAAAGAACTTATAAATATTATCAGTAGGTAAATTTGGTATAATCATCGTTTTATTGAACTTTTAATTTATTATCCTTCGGATTTAAGGTTGCTTAATTAGAGTTAGATGTATCTATTGGTATAAAAAAGTTTGGATGCAAAATGACTGGTAATTCAGTATTATGCCTTTCTTTAATCTTATACTCTAAAAATTTGACTAATTCATCCGCTAACTCTTTTCTGATTAAAATTAAATTATCCTCAATCCAGGAAGTTTGAACAAGCCACAAGGAATCATCTATTTTATCAACTTCTAGCAATAATTCATCATCTTTAGATACATCAACCTTAGAATCTTTATAAAAATCAACTTCTAAATCTGATATTTTATAATTAAACTCATTCATAAATATTTATCTAAAATTAATCGCTTATTTAAACTTTTTTGTTTTGGCTAGTCCACTTCGTGAACATGGACATAAACACATTTATATTTTTGTTAGTTCCTGTATTTACTATATTTCTTTAATTCTTATCACAAAAAAACACTTATTTCCTAACGTCATAATCTTATTTCTTTGCTTAATAATTTTCAGAGATATTCTCCTGGTCTTATGATCATTTATTTAAACTTTGTACTGCAGTTGCAGTATTATTATTTCGGTTGCATTTTGCTGGTCTTTTTATCCTGGTCCACTTCGTGGTACTTGGCCAAAAACACCGGCTACATTTTATTTTCCCTTTGTTTAATATTCAATTAGTTATCTTATTCATTTCAAGTAAAACCACGAACAAAAGCAATTTAAATACCAAATGTAAAACGCTTTACAAAATATTTAATACAGAAAACCGTAAACGGTTTGAAATAAAATGCTATAATTAATAATTTAGGAAGAGGTTAAATATACTAAATAATAGTAAGTAATTACTCATATTAAAATGAAAAAAACATGAATTTTCAATCATTTAGTACAACAAAAGATGCTGATAAAGAAAGTATTATTATAATATACATGCGCAATCACCCAACACTAAAAATAACAACGCAAACCTATTTTTATACTTTTTTATATGGCCGAATTTTTCCTTTTAATCCTTCATACTCTAAATAGGTATAATAAGTTCCTTTTGATATCCCAACTGTATTACAAATATCATCAACCTTTAATATGCCTTCTTTAAAGTAATAAGCACAAAGCTTCGCTTTTTTCTTGTTTTCCGAACTCAACCCTTTTGGCGCTCCTAATATAGCACCTCGATTTCTTGCCGATTCTAACCCCGCTTTTGTACGTTCTATTATAATATCCCTTTCTAATTCTGCTAATGATGCAAATATGTTTACTATAAAACTAGAATGAACTGATGTTTCTGTAGTATCAATAAAAGGTTCTGTTATACTTTTGAATTTAATGCCTTTTTCAGAAAACTCGTTCATTACTTTATTAAAATGAATAAGGCTTCTAGCAAGTCTATGAGCCGTCCTAAAAAAACTTATAGCTTAGTTGATAAAACAACAACTCTACTTCCTTTTAACTCCTTTAGTTCAATCTCTAGTTTTTCATTATCACCTAATACGAATTTTGGTAAAACATATACAATCCGCTTGGATTGTTTATTCTTAACCATGCTTGGCATTTTATGTTTTTGGATGATTTCTTGTTCCAATCGTTGATAAGAAGCTTTCTTTTTGTTATTACCATTTGTTCTGTAAATGTTCAAAAAATCAATTTCAAAGTCAATTCCAGAACGGTTGGTAATTTTCATAACTAGGTATATTTCATCAGAATTGTAAACTACTTTTTGGAGCTGCAATTTTAATCCTTGCTTACGTTTAGTTGCGATATTACCATTGTTTGATTTTAGCAGATGCGCACTGAACCTTTTAAAATAGTCTGCCTTTTTAGGATCTACATTGGTAACAACTTTCTTTTTTAATGGAATAATAGAAGGTTTTTCGTTTCCAATGCTCTCGTTTTTTGAAATAAAATAATTAAACTTAAGGAGCCTCGGAGAATATTTCAAAATATAGGAATATATTTTACCATCATTGGTGATGGTCAGTAAATTACTAACCGCCCCAGGTTTAGCCTGTAGCAGTGCAAAATATTGCTCTTTTTCTTGATTATAACTAAACACAAAATTGTCGGTTCCAGTAATTCCCTGACGTATCGGGTTTGGAAAAAACAGAGCGACATTCTTTTGGTCATTAGCATAGATGGTGTCCAAAGGTTGTTGAGCAAAAATAATAGTACTCAATAGAAGCAATGATATTGTTATATAAGTTTTCATAAGATTAATTTTATTTTGTTGTGACTGTTTTTAATATGAGTAGATAATTATCGTAAATGGTGGCTTTTACACTTCTGTTATTACGTTGAAAGATTTTTTTAATCCCACCTACTTGAGGAACACCGACAATATTGACATCATCAACGATATCCCCGATCACTTCTTGCCCCGCTTGGGCTTGAAATGTGTTAGTGATATTAATCCCCTCACTACCATCCTGTAAATCAAAAGACTTTAACTTTACTGCCTTATGATTTATATTTTCAATAGTGATGATTGTGCGATTTGGTTTGAAACTGATAAAACCATAGAGCAACGTATTTCTTTGGTAAATCACGTCATCAATCAGTGCATTTTTTGTCAAGCGCATTTGTAACCGATAGTCCTTTTTTACCGTTTGTGTGCCATCTACACGTACATAAATCATGTCATCGATCCTATTAGAATCAAGGTTGTCATTTTCCAATGGGTTAGAGGCAAAGAAAAGTTGATGCTCCAGTGCACGTTCTTTTGTCTTAATATCAATTTCCTTTTCCTGAATAATCTCTATTTCTTTTTTTTGAACGAGTCCTGGAGTTGCGTCAGGAACAATGGGTTTAAAATGTCTTTCTGTGTAAGTAATCCGTCCATCATTGTAAATACTATCAATCATATCCATCTTTTCCTTTTGCAACAACATGGGATCATAAACCCCTGTTGAATCCAATAATCGTTCATCATAAATACTTGGAGCATTAGTCTCCCTAGCTTCTTTTAGAGCTTCTAAAGCTTCCAATTTGGTATCATATTCTATTTGGTCATCCTCTAATTTCGGCAAAGGAATATGGTTGTTTTCTATGATTGGGGCTTCATCTTCTCCAAAGGTCAGCATAGCATATGCGCCGATGAACACGACGACACAAACCAATACGATTGCAAAGACAATTTTATTCTTCTCTATTTTCATAATTCTCTAGTTTTTGTAGTTTATTTTCAAAAAAATTGGTAATCAAAAATCCGTGGGTGTTCTTGGGAAAGTTCCTGTTTACATGGATTAGATTTCCAGTTGTAGTTAGCTCGTAGAGATCTGTTGCAGACCCTCGATTGATTTCAAATACGGTTTTGGTTTGAAAGCGATAGGGTTCTTGTTTAATATCTATTTTAGAATCGATACTTATTACTTTCTGAACCAATGAATACTGAAGAATCCGATTATACACCCCATCGGCTTTTTTTTGTCTATATAGAGCATCTACAGAACTATTCCCTAACCATAACGCCTTCTCCAAGTGCTTTTCATAATTAAGTGCGTCAATATGATAAAAATAAGTATGAAAAAGTTCAAGATGTGCCATTGTTTCTACTTGAAGGTTTTCTTGTTGTGAAACCAGTTTTAACGGAATCACAGCGCCGTCGGTGTTGACAACAAATGCGCTATTTACGGTATCTTTATGGAGTTTCAGGACAACAAGAATTGAAGCTACGCATGTAATTACGGCACCTATAACAACGGTCAATACAATAAAACGGTTAAGTCTTAGTACTGTATAAATATTTTTATAAGGTGTTTTCATCGCTGCTCAGTAATAAGATTTCAGTTATGACAACTTCAGAAGCGGATCTTTTGACACCCTCTTTGTCCTGGTAGGAACGCGCTACTAATCTTCCCGCTACAGCTATTTCCTTGCCTTTTTTTACATATTTTTCAATAATCTCCGCTATTTTCCCCCATGCAACAATATTGTGCCATTGGGTATCAGTGACTTTTTCACCTTTGGCATTTTTATAACTCTCATTAGTTGCCAATGACAAACGAGCTACTATTTTTCCCTCGTTCAGATTCGTTATGATAGGATCTTGTCCTATGTTACCTATTAACTGTACTTTATTTTTTAGTGTGTTCATATTTTAATTATTATAAATTGAATATTTCCTTTTGCAGATTATTAGTGCTTTGTTAAGCACTAAAGAGTTTGAAAACAAAAGATGTGGCTCTGCGGTATAACTTGAATTTCAATAGCACGATAAATCCGACAGCGCCTAACTGTATTAATGGTGCCATAAGGCTTGCTGCCCAATCCGCACCAATTATATTGCTCCAAAAATTGGTTGTTATTTCTGTGTAAAGATTATTCACAAATACATTCACCAAAAAGAAAGCTGGTACTAGCATATAAACTCCTGCATATAGCTTAAAGAAATTATAGGCCAACGTTCTAAATTTTTCAAAAACGGCGAGACTGATTATTAATGGAAAAAAGGCTTGCATAATGCCTAACAAAAAATAACGTTCAGCCAAAAACAGGGGATAAATGAATAGGTCAAGCATCCATAAAAACCAAGACAATATAAAGGCAATCCATTTTAGGCCATACATGGGTGTTATCAAAGCTTCATAGAACATCGCCATTGCTTTTGAGGCGGCTGTCACTACACCTACATCCTGTTCTAAATCCATATCTTGCATATGCAAAGGGAGGAGCGCAGGAGCTGTGTCACGGTATTGTCCTTCAATAGAAACTAATATCGTATCAAACACATCTAATACTTGTGTTGAAAAGATTACCAAAATGACTACAGCAAAATTCTTTGCTAGTTCCTGCGGTGTTAACCCCCAAGTATACCCCTCATCATTGGCAACACCTTCGTTATATTTTTTCAGGACGTTGACAAGGAATAGTAATAAGGCAAGGGTTTTCATGCCACCAATCGTGTACTGCGAAAAGTCACTGTTCTTTATCGTCTGAAAAATTGTATCGACATATTCCAGTCCGATTCCTAAAAAAAATCCAGACATCAGTAATTAGTTTCTCTATTATTGATTTTGTCTTGCATTTCCCTAAAATCTATAATTTCACGATAGCGTCTGGTCTTTGCTTGAATTTCAGCTACCATTTCTTTGGACTTCAATTCCATGTCCTTCAAAACCTCTGCCCTTTCAGCATCAGTCATTTTCATGTTCCCACTGGAAAGAATATGTTCGATATAATTCAAACCGTCCAGAGAGTTATCTATAATAGCATTGAATGATTCTGAAACCCGCGATACTTCATTCGATTTGATATAGGGAGAATTAAGAATTTCTCTAAGGTCATTCTGAACAATCGTGTATAGTTTTTGATTGTTTGTGTAAAGTTCTTTGACTGCTTTTAATTGTTTGATGGCATTATTGACTTTTTCAATATTTTCTTTCTGTTCTTTAAGAAATTCGACCTGTTTTAATAATTCGGCAGTCTGTTTGCCAGATTCGACTAGAGATTTCATAAATGAAACAAAATTAGTATTGTCATAAACAGGCATTCCTTGAGCAGAGACATTGGTGCCGATTAGCACTACTAAGAGTGCGAGTAGCATTAATTTTTTAATCATGTTTTTCATTATTTTTGGTTTTAAGAATTAATAAATATGTCAATGGCTTTTTCCATTGATTTATGTTTTTCAAAGAGGTTCATAAGTATTTCGTTTTCCTTGCCTTCAGTGAGATAAGCAGCATATACCTGTTTTGGAACTTCAAGGCGGAAAATGTTACTTTCCTTCCCGATTTTTATAAACATTTCAGTATATTTTCTATCTCCTGTAAGGGTTGTTCCTGATTGACTTTAACTGATTCAAGTCGTGACTGGATAAGTTTAGCCTGTTTTGTAATTCGGTATAGCCTTTTTCATTTCGCAAACTGTAAATAACCTGCGTGTTTTCAAGGATGCTGGCGGATGTGGAATTATCGGGTAATTGATTAATAGATTGCAGAATGATCCCAATGGCTCCGTTCTGTTTTCTAATAGCTTGATAATAGAATTCGACACTTTCCAGCACATTGCCAAATTTTAGTTGCTTGGCGAACTCATCAAAAAGTATGATGCCTCGTTCGGAACGATTGCGCCAAATGGTGCGCTGAATGGCAGATTTGATCAGTTTGAGCATTACGGAAAGAATTTCTTTGTTGTCCTTAACTTCATCCAGCTCAAAGACAATCAATCTTTTATCTTCTATCTTGTACGTTTGATCTTCACTAACATTAAAGAGAAAACTATAGAGTCCGTCATCGACATATTCCGATAGAATGTGTAAAAAATTATAGATACTAAAATGTTCTTCCCTAATTTTGAGATCGTCAATAAGAGTCTCTTTATTTTTATCAATAAAGGCATATAATGAGGCTAGAGAATGCGCCTGTCTTACTTTGTTATAATAATAAATCAACACCTTTTTTACGGCAACTTCTTTGGCTTTGGAAACCTTGTCAGCTTCAGCTAACAGTTCTAATAAGAACAAGGCAAGATCTTCCAGACGTTCAGGGGTTAGATCTTTCTCCGCTGAAATATAAAAAGGGTTTATCCCTAAATTCTTTCCTTGTTCATAGCGTAGGACAATATGTTTTTCGGGGTAGAGTTTTGCGAATTTGGAATAAGAACCGCCTAAATCAATAATCACCAAGCGGACATTACTTTCGAAGTATTGGCGTAATATATTGTTAGCTAAAAACGATTTTCCTTCTCCTGTGGGTGCGAAAATGGCAAAGTTTCGCGCTTTTATTCGTTTCTTCTTTTCATCCCAAACATCTTTTAAAACGGGGATGTTATGTTGTCTGTCGTTAAAAATAATACCAACGTCATCTGACTTATAATTGGTGTTATTGAGATACAAACAAAGCGCATGTTTAAAATCAGTAACATAAAGGTCTTCGTTTGAGAAATTAGAAGAAAAGCAAAAATAGCTGTTAAGAAAATAGCTTTTTCTTTCTTCTCCACCAGGGTAGTAAGGAACGATATCGAGTTCTTTGAATTCTGTCTTAACCTTAGACGCAATACGATTTAATTGGGATGCATCGGTGTCCCAAAAAATGACATTCAAATGGCCTCTTATTATTCTAGACGCATCATCACGATTAATTTTGTCAACAATGTCCTCAATCTTTTTTAAGATGACTTTATTCTGTGTTCCGAAATTTGAACTTTTACTTAGTTCCTCAATTTTCTTTTCTAACAGCTTACGCCATTTGTGTTTATCATCCAGATAAATAATTTGGTTAACAATATGGTTTTCGTTTAGATTAAGCCCCAGACCGTCAATGAAACCTTGATGAAATACAAAGTCATCGGATGTGAATTTATCATTTGTCTTGCTACTCTGAACCACATCACCAAAACATAGTTCACTGTTAACCGCCAACACATCAAAATGATTCTCACCAATTTCTATTTTGTTTTTTTTCAATTGAATGTCCGAATCAAAATTTTCATTAAAACCGTTGAAATAGTTGCTGGTTAGCTCATATATAGTTTCAGGTTCTAGAGGTGTCAGCGAAATCTTTCGACTATTATTTACAAAAGAAATGGCATCATTGACAGCGCCAATAAATTCTTGAACATTATGGTCTAGTTTCTTCCTAATTCCTTTTTCGACCTTTCTAAAGGGGTTGGAAAATTTGGATGCATTCAAGGCTTTGTTAAATGGTAGAACAAAGTATAGGTAGCACTTGTGTTCTATGAATTCCCGCCCTTTAAAATGACTATGTGTAGCTTTCTCCAAATAAGTATCGTTTTGAAGCTGCTTTGCACTATAGGCTTTTTTCTTATAAAGATCCTGTTTATGGATGACGGTACTTATAGGCAATGATTTGAAAGCTTGAAACCAGCTTCCGTGTAGCTCTTCAAAATCTTTTTCGGAAAGGGCATATATTTCTGGTAGTTCACAATGATAGCAAAGCACAACGTTTCCATTGTTGGCGAACACCATATTGTTTTGAATATCTAGTATGGGATGATACTCTGAAAGATTAATCTTCTTCATAGTAAATGTGACTTTCTTTTTTGTTACTAATGATTAGTGGAAACACTTTTTTAAATTGTAAAAGCGCTGGGTTTTTAGTGAGATTTGTAAGTACAACATAGAGGATTGCATTGAAGGCAAATACAGCTATGATTACAGAAAAGCTAAACGAAAAAATGATAAACAGTAAGGAACCGATGACCGAAACCATCAGCATTGCGAACAGTGCAATAGGCAATCCCATTATCACTGCTCGCTTTCTGATATTTTTAAAAACTTCGTAGCGTTTCATTACACTACAATAGAAATAAGGTAAGTAAAAATGCCTACTACAGCTCCTGCGATTAGCACAAACACTAATACGCGCGTAATCCCTTTTTTTAGATCGGCATTTTCACCAAAAAAGTGACCTGCATTAAACAGAAATCCGATTAAGAAAATGATCCCTAATATAATGGGGAAAATGGATCTAATAGTGTCGGAAACATCATTAACGGAATCCTCAATTCCTCCAATTTGCGCAAAAAGGGCATTAGAAAGAAGTAATAAAAATGTGGTTGTAAACAGTGGTTTTCTCATATTAAAAAGGTTTTAAAAATAGTTTCATTTTGTTATAAGAAAAATACATTATATTACAATACAAATAACTGATAATCAATAATTTATGTATAAAATATTATTTGAATCGAATTGTTTTTATTTGATGCGATTTGGTATCATATTTTATTAAAATTTAGTAGCATGGTGTTGATAACTCAAAAAATTCTACAAACAAAAGAGCTCAAAAACGTCAGTTTTGCGATTTTGATGTTAAACATTTGCTTTGTTTTTGGTCAAAAAACAATTATTGTGGTCGATGCTGGACATGGAGGAAAAGATTATGGCGCTATTGGAAAAAATGGAGAGAGAGAAAAGGATGTTGTTTTGAAAATTGCAAAGGAGATTAACAGTCTCAATACTCAGTTATTGAACAATAAATATGATATTTATTTGACACGAAATACTGACACTTTGATTTCCTTGAGAGATCGGACAAGGCTAGCAAATACATTGAAAGCGGATATTTTCATATCGATACATAATAATGCATCTCCAAAGCATGCCCAGGGCATGGAGGTATATGTTCATAATATATCCAATGGGCATCATCGCAAATCGATTCTACTAGGGCAATACATTATTAGAGAATTTACTCAAAAACTGGGATTCAAAATAAGGGGAGTTAAGTTTGCCAACTTTCAAGTTTTGAGAGAGACCAGAACACTTTGCCCCGCAATACTTGTGGAAACGGGTTTTTTAACGGATTTGGATGAATCAGATTATTTGTCTGTACAGAACAATCGACGTGCGCTTGCACTTGCCATTCTTATAGGTATCACTAATTATACAAATGAATTATGACAAAACTATTTATTGAAATCAGCCAGAACATTAAGGACATTATTTATGCTGTTATAAAGGAACTAGCAACCATCAAATTACGGCATAAACCACCGAAATAGTTTATTCATGTTCTTTTGTCTTTGCTGGCATTATCAAAAGCAATTAAATTAAACAGTTCTCTCATTCGAGAACGCACACGCTGACCGTAGCGTTCTTCGAGTTCTCGTGCATTAAGATTAGTGGTTGCATGTGTTTTTATCTTTTCTTCTACAAATAGATCATGTCGGGATAACAAAATTTCCCCCATGACATTACAATCTTTCCCATAATGCCGTCCAATAGGTTCCACACCCAAATCATCAAAACAAAAAAAATGATCATCCCCATAATCCTCAATTGTTTTATAACCAATATGGTTAAATCCAAAAACAATATTTCTTGCTGGTATCATTTTATAAGGTTTTTGATGTGGCACAATATATCTCAATAACTTCAATAAACTTGTTTTTCCACAGCCAACAGGGCCAGACAATAGAATACCTTTATTAATATCAATATCTAAACGCTTACAATTTGCTTCATCCTTAATAAAATAATTACAGAGTTTAAAAAGTATCTCTCGATCTTCTTCAAAGGTTTTAAATTTAGCACCAAATAGTAGCCTTCCTTTAGCGTTGAGATAAATGAGCATTTTATCAAAATCGTAGATAATCTGATTGCCATCAAGCTCGCCCAATTTAAATTCCACGCTTCCTTCTACAATGATATGTGGCTTTGAGTTATTCATAAAGGTTCACCATAATTTTTATCAGAGCTTGTCTTTAAGTTGTCCTGATATGGAACAGTTGCCATTTGTTTTTCTTCAGTTTCAGAATTTTCATTATTCGAAATTTTAAAATTTTCGCGTTTGTTTATGTTTTTACTGTTTTCTATAGTTTGTATATGTTTGTTTATACGTACCAATGCTTGTCCAGTGCTTGTCTCGATATTGGTACGACTTGGGTACAGAGCTTGTTCGGTACTTGTCCCAAAATCGAACATCTTGATTTTACTACCTTTAAAAGGATTATGAGATGGTGAATACAGCAAGTAATTCCAATGGCTTAATTCTTTAATGCAACGGTGATACGTAGACTTTGATCCGATTTTAGAATACGCCATAACCTCTTCCCTATTGATATAGAATTCTTCCTTAAAAAAGCTACTATTCCAAAGCTGAAACAAGGCGATATACAAACTAATATGGGTTGGATTTAAACGACTGTCTTTAGAGAATTGCACAAACACACCATTGAGGTGTTTGATATAATTAATGTCTTCCAAAACAACTTAAAACTTATTATGAATCCTGTTCTTTTCTAGCACTTCCATGATTTTTTGATAATCATAGAAAAGCACACCACCAATTTTAGTGTACGGGAGTGTTCCATTGATTCTAAAATTTTGGAGTGTTCCTGAAGAAATACCCAAAAGTTTCCTTACTTCAGGGGATCTAAGCCATTTTTTTTGAGATGAACCTGCTTGGTTTTGAAGTAGTTTTTTAATGTCTTCGAGTAATTCCAGTTTAAATACATACAGGTCTTCAGTGGTAATTATTTTTGCGCCCATTTAATTGATTTTGGTAACAAAGCCGTCCGCCATTTTCATAATATTAGACGGCTTTGAAATGATTTGACTTTCATTAGGCAAATTTTGAATGATTTACCGGTATTTAATCACAAGGCGTATCGTAGTTACGATAAATATTTTTGAGGGCACAATAACCATGAATTTCACGTTTTAAATCGAAATAAGAGCGATTGCATCAAGTATTAATCAGAAAATGAGAAAAGAAATTTGATTTCGGGATAGGTATCGTAGTTACGAAATGACAGTCAAACAAAGTTTAACGATTATAAGGCATCATCTTGTGTTATTTTGTGATTAAGTGAATTGGTGAGTTCATCTAAAAACTTAGCTTTTCTTCCCTTGCGCATCTTAATTTCCGAATATGTTTTATAGATATTGTCCAACTTAATATTGAACGTTTTTTCAAAAACAAGGGTAATACTTTTAATCCCTTCGTTACCATCGCTAATAGCAGCACTCGCATGTAATGCATAAATCAGTTCTGCTAAAGCTGCTTTTGATTGTGTCCATACGAGCGTATTCGAGTTTTTGAGGTTATTAAAGTCATCACGATTATTAGTCTTTAGTGACAGCATTAATTTCTTTAGGTATACCGAAAATTCATTTAGCCCTTTTATTTTAGCCCAGAGCATATCATGAGTGGTAAAGTAATTGGGGTCAAAGAAATAAACATCAGGAATGGCGCTCAAATGAGATTTAGAACTTTTTAAGGTAAAGTAATGTTTGTCCAGATAGTTTTGTTCTTCATTCATATATTGAACAAATTCTAAGTTTTCAAGAAAAAACTTATTTATTTTTTGGACTTTTTTATTCAAAAAAGACAATTGATTCTTAATGCCCATTTTTGGCATTTTGGTGTGACAGCACCTTATTTCACTAAAGTAGACCAAAGTGCTTAATGGTATTACTTTGACCATCTTGAAAAAATTAACTTCATCTTCTTCGGATTTTTGTACATTATTGTCAAAAATATTTTTGAGCTGGCATAGTGTCTTATGAGATAGTTGTATGCCCTCAATAGCCTGCTTTAAGTCAATTGATTCTTGTGCTTTAATTTTTTCAATTTCTACTTGAAATTTCTTTATTTCCTCTTGATACATTACTGTAATTCATTTTTATTAGGAAAGAAGATAAATTCGTTAATAGATTCGTTGGGGAACCCGTTATCTGTTTGATTGTGATCAACTTATTTCTCACAAGTGTCATAAACAAATTAAAACGAGAGATAAAAGATAGTAGCTTCTATTAAAAAAATTAAAATTGAGATGTATTAAAATCCGTAATTAGCAATTTTTAATCCCTTTTAGTCAAGAATGTATGTCGGGGTCTTAAATAAATCATAAACCCTTTTAATATGTAAGTGAAAAATATTCTTAAATTGTTACCAAAATATAATTCTCCCCTAAATTATAGAAATAGCATGCAAACCTACTTCCAGAATACCTATGCCAAATATATAATCAAAGACAGTATTTTACACATTACATACAAGGAGGGTGTTTTTCTTGACATAACAGCCGCTAAAGAAATCGTTAAGGATCGTATTGTGATGCAAAACGGTAAAGCCTTACCCGTTTTATGCGATACTCGTCTAATGAAAGATAGTACCAAGTCTGCAAGGGATTATCTTGCTCTGGAGGGGTCGACTTTAGTTAAGGCAGTAGCCTTTGTCACAGAGCCATCCGTTTCAGAATTTGTCATCAAAATATATATCCGTACAAGCAATCCACCTGTAAAAACCGAAATATTCTCTCAAATTTCTGATGCCAAAGAATATCTTTTGGCTTTTTAAAATAATTTATTAGCTCTCGTTTATTTCGAACAATTCTAAACGCTTCGGATTTATGCCTATTATTTTGCGTTAACATTAACATTGCACTTAATGAAACTAATACAAGTCAAAAAAGAACGCATACAAAGAATTCAACAAATGTTATTGGAAATGGCGGGTGGAAATTTTTTTTATCGCTTGGAGCGACTTGGCAATAATGACATTATTGAGGGGGTTGAAATGGCTCTTAATATGCTATCTGAGGAAATACAGGAGTCACTTCCTTATGAAAGTTTTGTTAATTCCAATGGAATCGGAAGAACTTTAGTTGAGATGTGTTTTCTATTGGATGTTAATGGATTAGTCCAAACAACGAATGAAAAAACGAGTCGCTTGATGTTCATTCAGCATGAGGATATCGTGGGAAAATCTTTTGAGTCTTTTCTAAGTGAAGATTCTAAAATAAAATGGCAGGTTGTATGGAAAAGTCTACTACAAACGGATTTATATGCTACCAATTTAGATCTGGTCTTTAGTATGAATAATGAACTGCTCATTCCAAAAAATTGTCATATCACTTCTTTAAAAGGCAGTCCAGAAATGGAAAAAACAATTCTGGTTACCGTTGTCCTACACACAAAAGTTCAATTAGAACTTGAAAAAGAATTAAAAAAGCGTATCATTCAATTTCAGGATCGTCAGTACCAAACAAATAAGAATCCCAAAACTTTGGTAAAACAAAAAACAATTTTAAGTATCAATGACGTGGATAAAGTTAAACAAGCGTATAATATTATTATAAACAATCCTGCAAAAGATTTCCCAAACTTAAAAGATTTTGCACTACAAATTGGGACAAATGAATTTAAGTTAAAGTTTGGTTTTAAGAAATTATATGGTACGAGTGTCCATCAGTTTTTGATTAGTGAAAGATTACGAAAGTCCATATTATTGGTTCAATATAGCGAGCTCTCTTTAAAGCGCATTGCTAATTTGACAGGTTTCAAGAGCTATCCGCATTTTTGCAGAACTTTTAAAAAGAGGTTTGAATTTACTCCAAGTACCCTTCGCAAACGGACATTGGAAGATAGAAAGAGTGATATTCCGCATTTGATTCCGTTAGAAAATGATATTTCAAATAAGGATGAATAAACACCGTATTTTAGTTTTAGAAACAAGTTGATGCTATATAGTATTTTCTATGAGGCTTTCGAGTGCCATTTCCTCGTTTGGATATTTATCGAATTCAACATTTTCACGTAACCAATCGATATAAGCCTTGTCATTATCCCAAACCTCTTTTACCAATTGCCCTTTGTACTTTCCAAAGCTAAACCTAGCTGTTTCGACATTTGATTGCGGCTTTTCTTCTACATCTTTATATAATTTATTGTAAATTTTCAACAAACCCTCTTCCTTGCATCGGTAATAAAGCCACGCTTTTTTATAGCCTTTATACTGCCTTCTTCGCTCCAAAAATTTCACTTTATCAAAATCTGAAAGTGTTTTATAACTATTATTATACTGTTTACGCGGCGTACTTCCTCTGAAGATTGCTCTTATGAGATATCCAAAAATTTGGAAAAAGAAAACCAATAATATTCTCATTTTATTTAGTCTTGTGTTAGCACCTTAAAGTCAAAAATCGAGCCAAAAAGGTGCAATTTGTATTACACCAAGAGTTATTTACAGGTCCTCATTTCGAATTCAATCAAATTTCTTAACTATTTTATATATAACGTTATAGCCTTTTTATTTACTATCAGAATACAGATAAGCACAGACCCATTGGTTAAGAATGAGGTCATTCAATTATAACATAAAAAAAGCTATTAAATATAAGAAATTAACCAATTTACGCTATATGTAATGTCGTTTTTTTATATGATTTTCTCAATTTTAAAAGATAATCATACAGCTCGCAGAAAAGTGATTAGACTACTAATCAAACAAGTCAACAACAAACACTAGGTTATACCAGTTATAAAATTACGTTAGATGAATTTTTCACGAACTTAAAGAGACATTCGTTTTGTTCAATTTTTGAATAAGGATTTTATCTCTTCATGAATCCGTATATAATTTACATCCAGGTCTTGTTCGGTATAGTTCTTAGAATTTGGCAATAGCCGATTAATATCAGGTTTTTTAAATTGCACTTTTCGATCGTTCCCATCCGCAAAAACAATAAATTCTCCTGCTTTGAGTCCAAAAAAGGCATCGGCACGCGTTTTGGCAACTTCGCGTTCGCCATGTGTCACGCGGGTATCAAAATTCAAGTTATACCCTTTATTGACACTCAAAGTTGGTTTTTTGACAATTTCAAAAAAACGTTCGTAATATTTAGCTGTGTCGGGGTCATTGGCTTTACCAAAAAATTGATAGGATAAGTTACTCAAAATAGCTTTACTGGCTTTATCACCATATAGCATATCATTTTGAATTTTGTCCTGAAGCACATAAACAGAGGCTATATTGTAGCTCCGTAAAGTGGCAGGAATACGGTGCATATTAAGCAATCTTATGGTCGAGGCTTCTTCTATCATAACAAATGATGGCAGTTGATTACGTTCGCTCATTTGTTTGGTCACGGTATGCATAATTGCAGCGATTACGGGAGATAAGGATGTTTCTTTTTTGGGATTATTAACAATAGAAATAACGGCTGGATTTTCGCGGTTATTGATGTTCAATGGAATTTCGTCCGCAGATAGGACCATAAATATTTTTCTGGTACTTATTTTTTTAAAGGCATTAGCCAATGTACTTTTCACACCAGCGGTTTGTCTATCAGAATCAACCCCGCTGATAAAAGCATCCGCCATAGCTTTTGCTGTCAAATTAGCCGAAAGGAAGCTCACTAGTGCCTTGGTATCTAAATATTGATAAAGAGCAATTAGGTGGGGAATGGTACAATAGTCTGGATAATCTGTTTTAAGCCTCCAAATAAGTCCACTAATAAGTCCCTCCACGGCATCATTAAAAAAGCGAGCCGTTCCAGAACTCCCACTTTCTCGGAGTTCCAAGAGGTTTTCCAGTAACACGCGAGAAATTTCATTGACACTTTCCTCGTCGGGCAAATACCGTGGAGCGATTGGGTTTACTTTTTTATAGATGGGGTCGAAAGAAACAATATGAAAATCGTTTCTGCTTTTTTTAAATATGGGATAGGCTATTTCTGTAAGCTCAAAATTCTTATAATCGTGCACAATACCACAAAACGCTTGTTTTTCAAAATGATGAAGCAAATTATTAATCACACTTTCGGTCTTACCGCTTCCTGCAGCTCCAATAATTGAAATGCCTCTTCGGATATTCTCCAGTACAAACCGTCTTTCTGTATTCAAAACGACCTTATAGGTTTCCTCTACCAAAGATGTATAACGATCTTTAGCAAAGTACACATAGAAAAATAGACTGCATAAAATAACGGGTAAGATTGAACAAAGCAATACGTTCAGAAAAGTCTGGAGCATTAAAAAGAAGTACGACGCTATCGTTAAACCAATTGTGACCAAAAGGCTTATTAAAAAACCATTGCGCAGGTATCGAATTATTAGATAGGACAAGGCACAACCAAAAAGAGGAGCCATTATGATATGTAAAGTTTCCATAGCAATTATTAGTTTAAAATGATTTAAGTATTACATTTTCAGGAATCATATATTATTAGATTAAATACCGATAGAACCTGAACGCACAGCGTTTTCCACTCCTTTTTTTAGTTTCATAAAAGTTTTAAAAGCCAATTGAACCGTATTGGTAGGAATGTTTGGAACATTGACACCAGCCTTATGCAGCAGGCTAAGTGCTACTTGTTTTTGGCTTGTTGGTAAGCCAGAGAGTAAGGAGAAAAACATTTTAGGGTTATTCAGTAGCATTTTTTTAGCCTTATAACTTTCCACAAAATTTCGTTGAAAACGGAATGTTTTATCAAAAGTTTTTTCGGCTGCTTTGAAAAACTCATCACGATTAAAGCCTCGTTTTACCTTTACACCATTTAAAGGTGTTTCGGATTTCTTGTACTGAGACCCTGGGGATAAACTCAATTTATTTGAGGCATCTGTTCGGCTAACAATGATATGAATATGGCTTTGCATACCGTCCTTTTTCATCCCCTGAACAATTCTTTTTCCATGCTGTTGGTGTGGTGCCTCGGCTTCAAGTTTCTGCATTTTAGTTCTTAACACATTTAGATTTCCCTTGGTCTTCCCAGCTTCAATATGTCGGATTTCTTTTTTCAGTTCCTGTATTTTTGTGGCATAGGGCTGGTTCTCTACTATTTGTAAATCGGTTCCCTTAAATGTTCTAGTATGTTCCAACTTGGCATAATATTTTATATCATCTACTGTTACCCGTTTATCCCTATAAAATGAAGCGGCATAATCCTTCATCAATTCCCTGGTATAAATCCTCAGTTTTTCGGGGTTATTTCCAATATGCTTTAATTCTCTTGGACTTGGACTGATCACTAATGAATAAAATTTGGGGGCTTTTTTTGGGAGTCGTGCCGTATTTTCATCAATCCCTTTAATGACTTGTTCTGGACTCACACGGTCATTATATTGATCGAAAAAATATTCCTCTACTTCAAGGTCTTTGTCTTCATTTTCCTTTTCAAGATACTCGACAAAATCACCAACACTTCCTTTATAATTGAGTCCACTATGTTGTTTGGTTATGGTAATGTACATGGCTTATATGTTTTTTAATGTTCTTCGAAATCGTTCAATTTCATCGCTGGTTAATTCCAGCTTCAGGTAGGCTTTACCAAAGCCACTTTTTACTGGTGTGATCTTTCCCAGTACATAGTTAAAATCACCCTTCACTATTTTAATTTTATGTTCTAATTTTTCATATCTAATTTTAGGTACTGTTGTGTTGTCCACAGCTATTATATCAGGTTGTTCCTCTACAAATTTTCGTTCAACAATTTCAGGTGTGTCTTGAGTAATTTTTTCCTCAAATAAGGATTGTAACATGGCGGTTGTTGGCTTGGTCTGACTCTTTTCAATATCCTTGATTATGGCAATTGATGCTTCCATACGTTTCCTGTTTTTCACAACTTCCTGAATGACGCTTTTCTCAAATCTATCAGAGGGCGAAAATCCGTGCCACTCAAAAAAATCCATAATCACAACAAGCGTATCCGAATGAGATTTTGCGATTTTTTTGGAAAACAAACGAAACCTTTTAGCCACTTTCTTCTTGATACTTATTGCAGAATAGCGATTTTTGTATGCTTTTTTTTTATTCATTTTACAGTAACTTTTTTCAATATTTAAGGGGCTTTCAAAGGGTTTTACAGTAAGTATTTTCACTTCCATAATTGTAAAACACCTCTAAAACCCTGTATTTATAGGGTTTTACGAAGCAAAACAGATCCGTAACGCTGCGTTAGCACGTTACCCTCTTGCTTCTCCAATTTCGTCCCTTTAGGGACGAATTTCCGAACAGTCGACTTGATAGTCGACTGCTTTTTTACGTATTACGATGATGGTACGGTCTAAATGGAAAGTCAAATCAAAGTGATTGACCGCACTTATTTGGCTGTTTGCAACCCACATAAATATACTGTTTTTGTGGATGAAAAGAAAATGCGAAATGAATCCAAATGGATAGAAATGCAACCAAAAAATATGAATTTTCAAGGAATCACAAAAAAAGACGTCAGATAGGGAGTTTATGGGTGTTCTTTTATTCCAAAAGCAACGAGTTACCTTTAGAACTGATCCATGTCATTTTTGGCGTGTATTTTTGAAACAAAAACCATGACAAAAATATAAACTAAAAAAAGGACTACGAGTTCCTTATTAATTTCAAAAAGAATTTTTCTTTTTTTGAAAACCGACGTTCACCATCCCGATAGAATAATTCAGAACCATCGAGAATGGATTTGCGGTATAGGCACTCTAAACGAATAAAAAAAATCTTGAAACTGACTATCCCCGAGACAAGCCATAGGGGCATTTCGCCAGTTTCATTTTGCCTTTATAGAGGCAAAAATCGAATTTTGTTATTTTGCCTCACCCAGAACTGCAAAAAAAAGCAGTTCTGACCTCTCCAAAGGAGAGGTTAATTGGAAACCCCGACCCAAGTGTCGGAGAATTTTTAGATTAAAGGATTTGGAAAAACTCTAAGAATAAAAAACGATAAATTTCATAATGTTATAATTTTAGATTGGAAGCTATCATTATAAAAAGTCAAGTCCTAAATATTGATTTTTGAGGGGGAAATCCCCTCAAAAATCAAACATTGAAAACAAAAAACGATCGAATTTAAAAGGTACTTAATTCAGTTTTATGCTTATATAATTGAATTATCTGCAAAGCTGTAGTAATCTCCATTTGGAGTAATAATTAAATGGTCTAGAACATTTACATCAAATAGAACCGCTGCCTTTTTAATTTTATTTGTTAGTCTGATATCGGATTCACTTGGTATCAATTTCCCACTCGGATGATTATGACACAAAACAATTCCTACAGATAAAGATTTTAATATCACCGCAAATAAAATTCTTAAATCGACTAAAGTGCCAGTTATTCCACCTTGTGAAACTTGGTAGATCCCTTTAACTTTATTGCTATTATTAAGCAATAATATTTTAAATGATTCATAAACACCAATAGTATCCTTATCCCAATTTTCAAATAAGAGATCAGCAGAATCTTTTGAGTTCCTAACTTTTTCCCACATAGAAAATTTAACATTCCCTATGTAACTAATTTTTATTTCGTTAACTTTATCACTCATTGTAATTTTTTTTTAAAGAGGTTATAAATGAAAAAGAGGGCGCATCTTTAGACAGGAACGCCCTCTTTATTTTTAGCTATTCACTAGCATATTCTTCACCTTTGATACCTAACAACAAAATTTCGTTAGCTACCACTTCGGTTACAGATCTTTTCTCCCCTGCTTCGGTTTCATAGCTTCTAGAAGTCAATTTGCCCTCTATGGCAACTTCTTTTCCTTTGTCTACATATTTTTCTATGATTTCGGAAATCTTACCCCAAGCCACTATATTGTGCCATTGGGTATTCTGTATTTTTTCTCCATCAGAATTTTTATAAAATTCATTCGTAGCCATTGAAAAATTAGCGACTTTTTTACCGTTTTCTAGAATCTTGATTTCGGGTGCATTTCCAACATTCCCGATTAACTGTACTTTGTTTTTTAGTGTACTCATAATTAAAAAATTTAAAGACCTATCTCTCGACAGGCAGGTTAATATGTACCTATCTGAACCATTCAGAAAGGCTTTAAAATTGATTTACTTATTATATCCAGAGCGTTTTCCTTTTTTTGTTTCCTGCCTCTCTCGGCAGGCAGATTTAACTTTTGTTCCGCTTCCTTTTTATTGATTTTGTAAGATTTCATAAGTTTCATTTTAGATTTACTTCCCATAGTGCCGTCACTGTTACCTTCTTTTTGTTGCTTGGTGCTTTTCAATATTCAGCTTTGTTAAGACATATAAAAAGTGCGAGGAACGAGCCTGATTATGCTGTCGTTCAAAACTGAATGTTGTTATTTTGCTGTCAAAAAAAGGATAGCGGTGATGGCTTACGGATGTGAGTCTAAACCGCTTGGGAAGTATAAAAGCATAGGAAGTGGAACTAAATGCAAATACTTAATTCCTATTAAAGCAGACTTAATCTTAAAATTTCATATTAGGAAAGAGGAGTTCCTGACATTTTCGGCAGAATGATACGAAGTGGGAGTCTAAAACTATGGGATTGTGTTCAATATCTTTTTAATGAAGTGCTTTTCCCGAAATGAAGTACAAAGGAATGTAGTAGAAAAGTGCTAAATCGCTTTCAAATTCTAACAATTCTTGTTTTTCTAATTTCAGTAAGGGTTTTAAGGTATAAATTATGGCTCTAGCCCCCTACCTTAAGTAAAATGGAAAGTTAAAATATCCAAAGATGATTACGAAAAACAAATATCTGATATATACAAAGTTTAGTATTTACTAATAAAAAAGATAAAAATTCTTAGAGATAAAAATTTAAGTATGTTTTATACATTATCAAATGGATTTTTAATATTTAAATGATAGTTGACAACTCAGTTAGTCACATTCAAAATCATAATCAAATAATTCCCTTACGTGAACATTCAATCCTTTCGATAATTTACAAAACAGTCAATAATTGTGTGCTTCCTTTGTCTTTTTCTATTCGAAAAAACAAATATCCGATATATAATCACATAAAAGCTTCATCTTTCCACTTATGCTCAAAATCAAAAAGTTCTTTGGGGTGTACTTTTAATGCTATAGAAATTTCTAATATCGTATAGAATCTAATTTCAACCTCGCCCTTTTCAATTTTACTTATTTTACTATATCCTAAGTCACATTCCTTCGCCATTTTTCTATAACTCAAATTTCTTTCTAGACGTAATTCTTTGATACGCTTACCAAATAGAGTTAAAACTTCCTGTTTATACAGTTTCTTCATATAGTATTTGTTTAGTTTCGAAATTGAAATAATTATTTTGAAGAAATGTGACCGAATTAGACCACATTATTTTTTTTCTTCTTATATTAGCTTTTGAATACATATATTTGTGATTCTTCGTATAAAAATATTTGAAGTAATCGCTTTGAACCTCGGTTTCAAAAACTGGTAATTTTTATAACCACGAGATGATAAGTAGGATGCTCACGTCTATTGGCGTGGGCTCACTTATTCGTGGTTGGGTAACCAGTACCTTGAAAGCGTTTAAGTTGAGTTCCACGCCTTTTTGTTTCTACACATTACAGGCTTTAATGGGTATTTATCTCATTTTTTTGGCAACTTCAACATATAACATAGATTCCACTTTTTAGTAAGATTAGCCTCGCTCAAGGTGGGACAAGTACAACTTAAAATTTAATCCATGAAAAAAAACAAAGCCAATAATTCACGAGAAACTTTGATTTTGACACACCATGCACTTTCAAATTCTTTAGCACTTTTGATTAATCAAACATCCCTTAAAGGTGAAGTAAAAAATCATTTCAAAATGGCCTTGAAAGTCATTGGAATCATTTTAGCCGATTTAAAATACGATACAGGAACCCATTTGCTAATGGAAAAAGAATTTGATCAATTCTTTGCTTCCTTTCCTGCAGAATACTACAACAAAAGAAAAGAGAATAGAAAATTGATTTGTATTTATACCGTGGCTAAAAATATAGAATCCTGCATTGAAACCAATAAGATTATACATAACCCAAAGGATAAATCCGAAAAGCACCTTAATTTAAAACCATGAGAGGGAAGGGAAAGGAATTAATCCTTAATGGTAAGAGTTATAAACAGCTTTTCGAGAGTTTATACCCCTAATTATGTGTGTTTGCATACAAGTACCTTAGCGATTTAGATATCTCAAAAGATGTCGTTCAGGAAGTATTTGTTAAAGTCTGGGAAGATGACATTGCTTTTCAAAATGAAAACCATGCCACAGGTTTTTTTTATAAAACCGTTAAAAATAAATGTCTCAATTATTTAAAAAGTAAACAGTATAGAGTGACAGAACGTTATGAACCTGCAAATCTGGAAGTCTATGAAACGGGAGCATTTTATATGTCTGAAGCCGTCGCTATAGAAACCGCCGCTGTTATAGATAAAGCCATTAGTAAGCTGCCAGAAAAAGCGGCTCAGGTTATTAGATTGAGTATAGAAGACTATACCAATAATGAGATAGCAGATCAATTATCGATATCCATCAATACGGTCAAGGATCATAAAAAAGCAGCCTATCGAAAATTAAGAGGTTTTCTAGGCTTTTTAAACATGGGGTAACTTCTTATAACAACAAATAAACAAAATGAAAAAAACCGAGCTTATGAAAGCTAAACTTTCTTACAACGTAGGTAGCTAAACGATTGATGTTACGCAAGATGTATTTTAACTTTCTTGCAGTCAGAAGAATGTGTTTTTAATGAAATTACACCCACCCCCTCTTATAATTTGTTGTATTAACAACAACAACCTCATCCTGCATTTTTTTATTAAAGTAAAAATGATGCTTCCCTCCCCAAAAAGTAAGCCTTTTATAACCTCATAGTTATAACAACCAAACGGATCATGTAACGAGTAACGGAGAAAAATAATATACAAGGCAGGCAATCCAAAAGCAAAAGCCATTGCCTATAACACGCTAACCATCCCTAGAGCTGGTCAATTCTATATCGTATTATCAGATGGCACTAAAGTCTGGTTGAATTCTGAATCCCAACTAAACTACCCAGTAACAACTAGTATTGGTGTGTTTTTTGCATTATCACCATTACCTATTCAATTAGCAATAGCTATTCTAGTAATTTCACTTGTAAGCGGTTTATTATTTTTTTATAGACCAACAACTTCACAAACAATTGATCAAAATAAAAAGGGATAATACCACCCCCTTTTATTATTTGTTGTGTTATAGTTAATCTAACTAATTAATTCTACCACTCTCATGCAAGACATCATCTTAATATTACTTGGCTTTAGTTTAAGCGTGCTATTTGTTATCATATATTTTTTAGTACGAAACAAAAAATACAATAGAAAAACATATCCTTCTGAAGATATTATAAAATCATTTAGATTAGTTTTTTCTATATCTTTATTTTTAAATATCGTATTGACTGCTTTATCTAACAATTGTGATTGTCTATCGGTTATGTCAAAAAACACGAGTAACCGTTAATTGGGTTGTGGCTATTAGGCTAACAAGGGCTACAACTAAAAAAAGTAACCCAAATATAAAAACATTTATGGAAGACAAAACTCAAACTGATTTTTTTGAAGATTCTTTAAAAAAATTCTCAGATTTCATTAAAATTTCTTTTAAGGATTTAATTAGATTAACACATAATGAAAAAAAAGTATTTTTAGACTTGTACTACAATAGGGTTACGGAGTTAAATAAAATGCAAAGTATTTTAAAAAATATTAGAAATAGAGGTGATAATATTTTAATTCTAGGTCACGCAGGTACAGGTAAAAGTAGCTTTATGTACAAAGTGTTTTTTGAAATCGGGAATTTACCTGATTATAATTTATATCCACTTATTGTTGATTTTAGAGATGGTAATAAATTCCATTTATATAAGCATTTTATCGAAAAAATGGAAAAATATTTTTCAGATATTAATTGCCCTATTCCTAAATTAATTACAAACAATGAAACTAATTTTAAAGAAAATATTTCACTTTTAAGAACACATTTAGCGAATATTGATGAGAAATGTTTCACAAAACACCTTATAATTTTATTAGATGATTTTGACTATCTTGATGAAGATGATTTATTTGATGTTTTAGAAGATTTTCAAGGATTCGGTATTCACAGACACGCAACTTTAGTTCTATCTGCAAGACCAGCATTATATACTGCTATAAAAGAATATGACAATAGACTAATTAAAACCTTTACAAGAGAAATTCATAAAATAAAACTGGTAAGACTTGATATTAACAAACTAATATCAAGAAGATTAGCGGGTATAATAATAGAAAATAAATCAAAGAGTTGGTTTAAAAAAATAACCCACAAAGAATCTGATTATATTCGGTTACTAAAAAAAATGGGGATTTCTGAAATAAATGATATTGAAAACATAACAATTCCATTTACTGGTTTATATCTAAATTTTATTTCAAATATAACTAATCACAATAATAGAGAAATATTTGATATCGTGCACGATAGTTTGATTTACGTACGTAAAAATTTTGAAATATTAGAATCAATTTCTGAAAAGAATGAAGATGGAGAAACTCATTCAAGAAAAAATATAACTAAAGAGCAAACATTGGAACTTTTTTATGATAATGATGATTCATTATTTAGAATAATAAATATTAATAAAAATATTAACAAAAAAGGAAATTCACTTTTATTCAACTTATTAGAAGGTGTGAAATTATATAAAGAATTAAATAGAACATTTACGGAACAAATGAATTTTCTTGGGCATAAGGAAAAAGAAATAATCTGGGGAATAAAAAAATTAAAACTTAATAATTTAATTTCACCAACTAAAATAGTACCTAATCGTTATGAAGAAAGGATTGATTTATATCCTGAATTTAGTATTACTGATAAAGGTGATTATTATCTTACAAATATCTGTTATTGGGAAGAGTATATAAATCGTTGTGGACATTTTGGAGTTTCAATTCATAATAATCTAATCGTATGAAAAAATTAAGTATAACAACCACATTTGAACTTGAAGTAAATGAAATTTGCGAATTATTTTTAATGAATAATAAAAATTGTATTAAAATTATTGAAATTCTAATCTCATTAAGATACAAAAATCCGATTTCATATAACAAAATCGGGTACATAGTTGTGAAAAATGCGTTTGTAAAATTATTTCCAATACATAAAAATAATCGTAAGAATACTAGTTATTTTAAGATAAGTAAAAGACAAATTAAATATAATAAAGATAATTGCGAACTTATAATTAAACCTATTTCACTTTTAAAACTTAATACCTATGGGCTTGAGAACTATTTTGAATGAAAAGATACCGAAAAAAAAACATTGTAGATTTTATGATAATGGGAAATGCATTTTACACTATAAAACTTGCTACCCTTGCTCGTCAGAAATAAAACGTATTGAAGGTGTTGATACAATAAGTGAATATTTAACTTTTGTCACTAATAGAAAAAATAATTCAATGATTTTATGGTTTACATTTTTATCATTAATAATATCTATCTCAGCATTATTTTCAACAATTTTTGAAGATGAAATAAAAAATCAATTTGATAAAGAACAGTTGCCAACAAAAAATATAAGCAAGTAAGATTACACTTATCTTTAGATTTTAAAACACCGAATACGGTATATGAACTAACAGCGTAAATTCAATTTTAAACTGTAGCCGTATTTCAGGACAAAACAATTCTAGTTCTTTTTTCAAATAAGATACAATAACCAAGTGTTTTTAATTAATATTTAATTATCAAAGAGGGTATCTTGATTAGTTGTAACTACATTAGATTTTGTAATTTTTTTAGTTTTTAATGAGTCCCTTAAAGCTTTGCGCCTTTTATTATAGACCCACTTTCGAAGGTCGTTCAACAGAAGCAGTTCATAATCGGTAAGATGCTCTGGGGCTATTTCTGCCAGAGCTTCGTTTTTCTCCTCTCCTTTGTGTGATTTAATATATTGAGCGCCTACCCATGTATAAATATTGACCCATTCTGAAGGCATAGGGGATTCAAGGGTTCTAGGCATCATATATGCAAGAACTTCGGTAAGAGAAGCCATGTATTTCCCTTTCATTAGACAGAGTAAACGAGACCTCTTAACACTACTTAGAATATCGGATGGAATGGTACCTTTCCAAGCAGATTTAAAAACAATAATAGGGCTTGTAAGGCAGTCCATAAACTCAAAAATATAATCATTTTGGGGTTTATTAGCGGTTTTTGGTGTATTTTTTTGATTGATAACAGGTTTGGTTTCGAAGCCAAAATCGAGCTGTAAAATGTTTTGATTTTTCATTTTGTAAATTTTTTGGATTAAACATTATTTGTGCATGCATCCAAACGTTAGACAAAATTTTGTCTCAAATTTTCAACTGAAAAATTGGACGAAAACCTTTAGGTGGTTCCGATTTTTTGGGCTGATAAATTTGAAGGAAATATTTTGCGAGTTTAAATTGCAGGAATATTGTATTAATATTCACTACCGCCATCTTTGAAAAAAGCGGTATTGCAATCGGGTATTATTTTTCTAAAATGAAGAGTAACAAAATGTAGAGAGAGGTGCTGAATGACTTTGGTTATGGTTTTTAAACAGAAAACTCCAGTTTATGGTACTGGAGAAACCTTTTAAATTACTGTATTATAGTAATTCATATATTTCATTAAACAATTTCTTATCTAATCGTTTCTGTTGTGAGAACGTTTTTTTTCAATTTGCTATGCAGTACTGAAATAAAGAATTTCTTGAAACCAACTATCCTCGGATTAATCACACCTGAAAAAATTTATTTAACTTATTATCACAAAGTTACAAAACCTCTTTCCTGTTTATACTATTGTACAACATATTATGAAAAAAAATGCCGTTTTGAAGCGTATAACCTCTGGAGGCATAAACTAAATACCTGTATTATGAAATTAAAAAAAATTAAAAACGTTTTGGCTGCTTTTGCATTTATTCCTATTGAAAATGATAGGACAGAAGGTTATCCAATTACTAGAGCCTGGTACTACTATGGCTCTGATGAGATGTGTGTCTTGGTTAAACCGGTTAGCTATGATGAAGTTGACCAAAATCTTGGGCTTTGTACTGTTACAATACTTGATGTTTCCCATCAATTATATGGCAAAGCCCCCAATGGTCCTTGTGCTAATATTATTTTGTATAAGTGTGAGCCGTAATAGTGGTTTTGTAATGATTAAGGCGTGTCAATTTCGACACTAAGAGACATCGCATACTATTTTAATTACCAAAATTATATGATGTCTCAATCGTACCTCATTTCGATAGGGCTCTGAAAAAATGAAGATGCTGTATTGGTCTTCAGAATAATAAAAAACACCTATTTGTCATTACTCAGAAGTGAACAAACTGTGTTGTAATAATGTTAGATTATTTGTATAGTAATAGTTAAATTGGTGTATGTCATATAAAACAGGAAATCGAGATCAAATTACATTCTTACCAGACTCTATAGATCAATATGTAAGAAAAGATGATCCAGTACGAGCCTATGATGCTTTTGTTGATTGTATTAATTTAGAAGAAATAGGTATTGTTGTTAACACCAATGCCGTTAGAAATTCATCCTATGCCCCATTGGTTATGTTAAAAGTATTAATTTATACGTATTCATTTGGATGGCGGATTTCAAGAAAAATAGAAAGAGCGTTATATCACAATATGTCCTTTATTTGATTAGCAGGCGGGTTGAAACCAGACCATAAAACAATATCGGTATTTCGTAAAGCAAATTTAGAAGCATTAAAGAAAGTATTGGTTCAGTGTGCAAGACTTTGTTTAAAGTTAGGAATGATAGAAGGCAATACGCTTTTTACTGATGGGGGTAAATTTAGAGCGAATGCAGGAAATAGAGAAACTAGAAGTCTTGAGAAATGGGAGGGTTATCAAAAGCATGTTGAAGCCAGAATAGAAGAAGTCCTTAAAGATGCAAAGTCCAAGGACCATACAGAACCTGAAAGTTTAATATCTATAAATAAAGAACTTAAAAGCAAGAAAAAATTAAAAACAAAAATTTCTTAATCAAAATTTAAATGAGCATATTTTTAGATTACGACACAGTCTGTAAGCATAGTTAAAGTGAAATGAATACTAAAAATTATGATCGAAATTATCATTGCTCGATTAAAATAATCTAACATTTAGCTTGAAGTATAATAGTCATAATAATTTAGGAGAAGATCTACAGGAACCTTGTTTATACTAGCTAAAAACGCTCTGAATATTTAAGGGAAGTACCTTTGTTGGTTAGTATCTTCTGTTAGTTGCCCTAAGCCTTTCTCTAGGTTCTAATGGCTAAGCGATCTAATGTCTTTATGCTCGTATATATTGGCTCTGCTCAGGTACACATTTTACTCATAAACGGCAAATTTTGAATACAATAATTAATTGAGCATTGCTTACATACATACATACATACATACATACATACATACATACATACATACATACATACATACATACATACATACATACATACATACATACATACATACATACATACATACATACATACATACATACATAC
>NZ_JAUOEL010000012.1:53226-54020 GCF_030540765.1 Flavivirga jejuensis
AGGTTTGTAGATTGCCCAAACACCTAAACTAATTAATGTTTTTTAATGCGTAATTCACTACACATCAATTAATTGCGTAATTTCTTTTGAAATTATACCACCCGATTTTGTTTTGTTATTGTATTAATTACTATAGAATACATCTTATTCTCTCATATCGAAGTATAAACGATGCGTTTACCCAAATTTCAACCTTTTATTGCATACTCATGTTATGGGATAAAGAAAAGGTAAACCTAATGATGACCTACGGCGACTCAAGATGTTTGAATTATAAAAGTAAAATAAGTTTATAGCTTAAAATAGTAGAAGGGATAACTTCAATGAAATAAAATCACTTTCAAAAAAAATAGTGGTCTCTTTAATTAAATAAGTATCAAAGATGGTATTGCCTGCACCGATTTCAATCGAGGTGCCCAATAAAAACAAACACATAAAACTAAATATCAAACAAATTAATTAATCTTCAAACAACAGTAATTATGAAACAGTTATTTACTTTTTTAATCCTCATCTTGTTTTTTACCAACATCTATTCACAAGACTGTAACATTGGTAATGAAGCCCTTACTGCAGATTATAGTGCAGGTAATCAAACGGCCGACTTTCTTTTGGGCGCTAAGTACACGCTTGCCGAGGCAGGCACTTTAAATTCCATTAATTTAATAGGCAATGATACTGGTGGCAATGTAAAGATGGCGGTCTATGATGACAACGGGGGTGCTCCCGATAATCTTATAGCATCCACAGGCGTAGTTACTGTTGGCAGTGGTGTGGTCTCCCTTCCGGTAGCC
>NZ_JAUOEL010000012.1:54120-55409 GCF_030540765.1 Flavivirga jejuensis
TGCTCCCGGCGATTATTGGGTCATGGCAGTTTATGAAGCCACAGCAGGCCATACAGATGTTGACAGAACGGCAACCGGTAATGTTTATTATTACCAGAGCCTGCCGTTTGGGGATCCGATACCGGCCACTGGGGCAGGTTTTTCGTCCGTAATGGATGCGGATTTCCCCTATTTTCTGGATATCACTTGTACAACTTTGGAGGTTCAAGATTTAGTTTTCGAAAACAAGCTAACATTATATCCTAATCCAGTATCGAACTTTATTAATATAAACGGCTTAATAGCGCCTCAAAATTTTTTGATTTTTAATATATTAGGTAAAAGTGTTCTTAAAGGAGTTGTACAACCAAAAGAACAAATCAATATTCAAAACTTAAAGCAAGGCTTGTATTTTATACAGTTTGAAAATAGCACGTCTTTAAAATTTATTAAAAAATAAAGTGTATACTGTATAAGGAATTCAGATAGGCTTAACATTAGTGATAGATCAATGAGTTCATTGAAATAAGTGCTAGATGCTATGTAGAAGGTGAGTTGTATGCTCTAGAATTGGCAGAGTACAAGTACAGGCTCTAAACGTCCACTACAGTCACGACTAAAACGTGACAGTAGTGGAAGTTTTCTTTATGTAGGGTTCGACAACTAGACGGATAAGATAGATAAAGAAATTAAGTTCAAAGCATTTCATCAACCCTAAGTAGTAGGGGTGTTTGATATGCCGTTTATGTCAAAGCCTATAAAGACGAGATAACTAGCTATACCATCATTTAGGGCAAAGTAATGGTTAACTATTTGGATAAAACCAAACACTTGCTCCAAACCAGCAATTAAACTTTAGACCTGAAGAAGCTATTTTATAATGCGAATCAAGGGTTGGGAATAATAAAAAAAACAAGCTTGATTAGTTGAAAAAACCACGCCTAAAACCTGTTTAAAGTATTCATTTACAGAATCTTAATAGTCAATTTCAACAAGATTATTTTGAATACAAAAACCAATAATAAGGATTACAAGTTAGTGAAAATATATTATTATGTCTGTGAAAAATTTGAAGAGAACCTACAATATAGGTGTGAGCGCTTTAGTAACAATAAAGAACCTAAACTAACAGACCAAGAAATTATAACTATATACCTGTTTGTAATGCAGCATCAAGGAATTTTTAAAAGGCTCTAGTTTAATCGAGCTATTATTTGTATATTTATGTTATGGATTTACTAAAAATGAAGGAAGGTCTATCTAGTCTTTCAGAAGCAGAAAGGCTGGAATTACTAAAGGAATTGGAACAA
>NZ_JAUOEL010000013.1 GCF_030540765.1 Flavivirga jejuensis
TAGCGTTCATCCTGAGCCAGGATCAAACTCTTCATCGTTAATTTTTATAGATCTTATAAAAGATCCAGTTAACAACTAATTGGAATTTCTAGTACTCAAAATGGTTTATTCTCTTTGTTTAAATTCTACCGTTTCCAGTAGCATTCTTACGCTGTCAATTCAATATGTTTATGAACTTTTTTTTATCTTATCTAAACGCGTCTCCTCGTTTAGCGGGTGCAAATATAAAACCCTTTTTTCATTCCTACAATGCTTTTTAAATCTTTTTTGAAAAAAATTTTAACCTTTTTTTCTCGATATAAAAACCATTATTTTTATGAACTTCGCTTTTAGCATCTCTGCCGTTTTTAGCGGCTGCAAACATACAACCTTTTTTAATTCTCAAAAGCTTTTTTTAAACTTTTTTTTATTTATTTTTCGAAGCTTTTTATGAACCTCGCTCTTTACTCGATTCTTACAAATCTTAAGCGCTAAGCGGCTGCAAAGATACCCTCCATTTCCTGATAACCTAAGCTTTTTTAATCTTATTTTTAGATACTTTTTTACACCCTGAAATACAGTGAGTTACAATCAGGTTTTTATACTATAATTATTGTTAATAATCTCATTATACTCTTATATTCCTTTTTTATCCTTTCTCCTTATTATTATAGCTACTTTTTTTCGTCAGCTTTCAAGGTTTTTATACAAGCTCGTTTTTATAGGATTTTAAACTTTGAAAAATGACCAGTTACTAAATCTAATAAAGCTTTATTCTTAGAATAAACTCGACTTAAACATTTTTAATCGGTTTTCTTTTTACCCCTCCCCTAACACTTACTATTCTTTATAAATATTATTTGATCCTGCTTTTTTAAACGAAGGACACGAAAAAAACTTCGGCATAGGAAGAGCTTTCGATTGCTATATATGCACGCAGCCTAACTAGTCCATAAACGGAGAAACACCAAAAATTAATCACATATAAAATTATAGACATATATATATTGTGTGGGTTTGTTTATACTATTATCTTTGCATTTAGATTTTAAATATTTTATGATAGATATAACATTACCCGATGGAAGTGTAAAGCAGTTTGAAAAAAACGCTACACCTATGGATGTTGCTAAAAGCATTAGTGAAGGATTTGCTAGAAATGTAATTTCAGCAAGTTTTAATGGTACAACTGTTGAAACGGTTACTCCTTTAACCACCGATGGTTCTTTAGTTTTATATACTTGGAATAATGATGAGGGTAAAACTGCTTTTTGGCATTCTTCTGCGCATGTTCTGGCACAGGCTATCGAGGAGTTATATTCTGGTGCAAAACTTACTATTGGTCCTGCGATCGAAAATGGATTTTATTATGATGTAGATTTTGGTACGCATACTGTTTCTGAAAAAGATTTTAAAGCCATTGAAACTAAAATGTTAGAGATTGCTCGTGGAAAACATGAGTTTAAAATACGTTCTGCCACAAAAGCTGAGGCTTTATCTTTATATAGTGATAATGAATTTAAAACTGAGCTGATAGAAAACCTAGAAGATGGCACAATCACTTTTTGTGATCATTCTACTTTTACAGATTTATGTCGTGGCGGTCATATTCCTAATACGGGTATTATTAAGGCTGTAAAAATTTTATCGGTTGCGGGCGCTTATTGGAGAGGTAATGAAAAGAATCCTCAATTAACACGTGTTTATGGCGTGTCGTTTCCAAAACAAAAAGAGCTTACAGCATATTTAGAATTATTAGAAGAAGCTAAAAAACGAGACCACAGAAAATTAGGGAAGGAATTAGAGTTATTTACATTCTCGAAAAAAGTTGGTCAGGGATTACCTTTATGGTTACCTAAAGGCGCTGCTTTACGTGAGCGGTTAGAAAACTTTTTAAAAGTTGCCCAAAAGAAAGCTGGTTACGAAATGGTTATTACACCACATATTGGACAGAAAGAATTATATGTTACTTCTGGTCATTATGCAAAATATGGTGAGGATAGTTTTCAGCCAATACATACCCCTAAAGAAGATGAAGAGTTTTTGTTAAAACCAATGAACTGTCCACACCACTGTGAAATATATAATAGTGCGCAATGGAGTTATAAAGATTTACCAAAACGTTATGCCGAATTTGGTACTGTATATAGATATGAGCAAAGTGGGGAATTGCATGGTTTAACAAGAGTAAGAGGTTTTACGCAAGATGATGCGCATTTATTCTGTACACCAGATCAATTAGATAAAGAATTTAAAGACGTTATAGATTTGGTTCTTTATGTATTTGGTTCTTTAGGCTTCGAAAATTTTACTGCTCAAGTTTCTGTAAGGGATCCTGAAAATCCAGACAAATATATAGGTGATGTTGCAAATTGGGAAAAAGCAGAACAAGCAATTATTAATGCGGCAACAGATAAAGGGTTAGATTTTGTTATTGAAACTGGTGAAGCTGCATTTTATGGTCCTAAGTTAGATTTTATGGTAAAGGATGCCTTAGGCAGACGCTGGCAGCTTGGAACAATTCAAGTAGATTATAATTTACCAGAACGTTTCGAACTCACCTATAAAGGTAGTGATAATGAGCTACACAGGCCCATAATGATACACCGTGCGCCTTTTGGAAGTATGGAACGATTCATTGCTATTTTGTTAGAACATACAGCTGGTAATTTCCCGCTTTGGTTAATGCCAACACAGGCAATAATATTATCAATTAGTGAGAAATACGAAAAATACTCTGAAAAAGTTTTAAATTCGCTAGAAAATGACGAAATTCGCGCCCTTGTAGATCATAGAAATGAGACGATCGGGAAGAAAATTCGGGAAGCCGAAATGCAAAAACACCCGTTCATGATCATTATTGGTGAGCAGGAAGAGAAAGAAAACAAAATAACTGTGCGTAAGCATGGTGGTGAAGATTTAGGAATGATTTCTATTGAAAAATTTTCTGAGATTATAAAAGAAGAAATAAGTAAAACGTTAAAATCGTTCTAAAATAAAGTTTAATTTAAAAAGATAACGCCATAGCAATTCGAAGAAGAAATCAACCCAATAGAAGGGTTATACAAGAGGATAAACATAAAATAAACTCTAAGATTACAGCACCCAACGTACGTCTTGTTGGAGACAACGTTGAAATTGGTGTTTACTCTACTAGAGATGCTTTAAAAATAGCCGATGAGCAAGGATTCGATCTCGTAGAGATTTCGCCCAATGCCGACCCTCCTGTTTGTAAGGTTATGGATTATAAAAAGTTTCTTTATGAGCAAAAGAAACGTGATAAAGCTTTAAAATCTAAAGCGACTAAGGTTACTATAAAAGAAATTCGTTTTGGTCCTCAAACAGATGATCATGATTATGAATTTAAGAAGAAACATGCTGAGAAGTTCTTAAAAGAAGGCGCTAAGCTTAAAGCTTTTGTGTTTTTTAAAGGACGATCCATCATTTTTAAAGAACAAGGTCAGATTCTATTACTGCGTTTAGCACAAGATTTAGAAGAGCTTGGTAAGGTAGAGCAAATGCCTCGTTTAGAGGGTAAACGTATGACTATGTTTATTGCTCCTAAAAAATAACAAGACTATATATTTGGTTATATATTATAAAGATAAGATGTTGAAGTAAATTCAGCACTAAAGCAATTAAGCGAAATAATTAAAAACTAGGAAAAGAAAATGCCTAAAATGAAAACAAAATCTAGTGCCAAAAAACGTTTTAAGTTGACGGGTACTGGAAAGATTAAAAGAAAGCACGCTTTTAAAAGTCACATCTTAACAAAGAAGTCTAAAAAGCGTAAACTTGCTCTGACTCATGATACTTTAGTACATAAGGCAGATGAGAACAACATTAAAACAATGTTACGTTTAAAGTAATATTATTTTAATCGGTTATTAAATAAATTATAAACCCTGGAGTTAGGCTTATTTAAAAAGTATCGATATATCGATCGCCTACTACAAAAAACAATTAAAATTATGCCAAGATCAGTAAATTCTGTAGCAAAAAGAGCTAGAAGAAAAAAGGTAATAAAACAAGCAAAAGGTTACTTTGGAAGACGTAAAAACGTTTGGACAGTAGCTAAAAATGCGGTTGATAAAGCGATGCAATACTCGTACAGAGACCGTAGAAACAAAAAGAGAACATTCCGTGCTTTATGGATTACGCGTATTAACGCTGGAGCCAGAGAACATGGATTATCTTATTCTCAATTTATGGGGAAATTAAAAGCTAATGATATTGAATTAAACCGTAAGGTTTTAGCAGATTTAGCTATGAATAACCCTGAGGCTTTTAAAGCTGTTATAGAGAAAGTAAAATAAGGCGTTTTCGCCTATTGTAAAACATATTATTCGCTTAATAATAAAAAATCCGATTCTTAATTGAATCGGATTTTTTTGTTTAACTTGTTTTGTTCTAAACAACAACTCACTAAAACAATTTAACTTTTTACACAACAAAAAAAACTTTGAAATTAATTTCAAAGGTTTGATTTAAATTATTTACTGATTATCCGTTTTGTGTCATAACAATGTTTTTTGGCGTCATGCTGAACTCGTTTCAGCATCCCATAACAGCTATAAATATTGATGATTTATGATGAGAACCTGAAACAAGTTCAGGTTAACAGTGGACTTTATGATTGATTACAGACATTCAATAATTATTTAACGAGAATCTTGTTTAAGAAAATTTATGTCAGTTTGAGTGATTTTTGCAAAAAATCGTATCGAAAACCTGTCTGCCGACAAGCTGACAAATAAATTTTGTACAAAAAAAGCTTCTCGATACATCCCGAAGCAAATTCGGGACACTCGAAGTGACAGCTTGAATTCTTAAAAAAAATTCACGTTATTTAATAACTGTCAATCTTTTAAGATGGCTCAAATTAATAGTAAATCTATTATTTTTTAATCACTTTTCGTGTGGTTTCTCCTTCTTTAGATTTTATCTTTAATATGTAAATGCCCGATTGAAAATCAGATATATCTATAGTGTTAGTTTTACTTGCTAACTTTTTACTTGTAATTAGCTGCCTTCCATTTAAATCAAAAAGTTTAATAGTCACATTTGTTAATGTGTTAACTTTTATTGTTAAATTATTTATAACAGGGTTTGGATATAATGATATGTTATTTTCAAAATCAAACGCACTTATAGCCAATGTATTTACACCAACATTTACAGGCACACGGTTAGACACACTAGCCTCGGTAATACGTTTTATAGCATTATTACCATAATCTGCAACTACTATTTTACCATCAGTTTGAATAGCGACTCTAATAGGGTTAGAAAATCCACTCCCTAATGTTTCTATATTGCTGCCATCTGCATCCATGCGTTTTATAGCATCATTACCCTGATCTGCAACTACTATTTTGCCATCTGTTTGAATAGCGACTCCATAAGGGCTAGAAAATCCACTCCCTAATGTTTCTATATTGCTGCCATCTGCATCCATACGTTTTATAGCTCCATTACCAGTATCTGCAACTACTATTTTACCATCTGTTTGAATAGCGACTCCACGAGGATAAGAAAATCCATTATCTAATGTTTCTATATTGCTGCCATCTGCATCCATACGTTTTATAGCATCATTATAAGTATCTGCAACTACTATTTTGCCATCTGTTTGAATAGCGACTCCACGAGGATAAGAAAATCCACTCCCTAATGTTTCTATATTGCTGCCATCTGCATCCATGCGTTTTATAGTACTATTACCATAATCTGCAACTACTATTTTCCCATCTGTTTGAATAGCGACTCCAGTAGGTATAGAAAATCCACTCCCTAATGTTTCTATATTGCTGCCATCTGCATCCATGCGGTTTATAGCTCCATTACTATCTGCAACTACTATTTTACCATCTGTTTGAATAGCGACTCCACGAGGACTATAAAAACCACTCCCTAATGTTTCTATATTGCTGCCATCTGCATCCATACGTTTTATAGCATGATGATGATTATCTGCAACTACTATTTTACCATCTGTTTGAATAGCGACTCCATAAGGATAAGAAAATCCACTACCTAATGTTTCTATATTGCTGCCATCTGCATCCATTCGTTTTATAGCATGATTACCAGTATCTGCAACTACTATTTTCCCATCTGTTTGAATAACGAATCCATAAGGATAAGCAAACCCACTACCTAATGTTTCTATATTGCTGCCATCTGCATCCATGCGTTTTATAGCATGATTATCAGTATCTGCAACTACTATTTTCCCATCTGTTTGAATAACGACTCCACTAGGATAAGAAAATCCACTCTCTAATGTTTCTATATTGCTGCCATCTGCATCCATGCGTTTTATAGCTCCATTACCACTATCTGCAACTACTATTTTGCCATCTGTTTGAATAGCGAATCCATAAGGATAAGAAAATCCACTACCTAATGTTTCTATATTGCTGCCATCTGCATCCATGCGTTTTATAGCTCCATTACCACTATCTGCAACTACTATTTTACCATCTGTTTGAATAGCGACTCCAGTAGGATCAGAAAATCCACTACCTAATGTTTCTATATTGCTGCCATCTGCATCCATACGTTTTATAGCATTATTATAAGTATCTGTAACTACTATTTTCCCATCTGTTTGAATAGCGACTCCAGTAGGATAAGAAAATCCGCTATCTAATGCTAATGTACTAGCCGTAGTAAACTGCTCTACATAATATATGTTAGTACTTAAAACATCTGTACCTGCCAATGTGGTACCTCCTGTTACTGTACTAAACCATTGTACTGTAGCTCCTGTACTTGGTGTAGAAACTAAATTGGAAACAGTACTAGCCGAAGCTAAACTTTGGGCACTATCTGAAATACGATTTACTGTTATAGCCAAACGCGCTGTACTTTCTATACTACTTACTGTTTGTGATGCGTAATACGTGGCGCCGTCTGTTAATGCGGTTGTTGTTGGTAATACATTTCCTGCTGTAGCAGCATCGTACCATGTTATGGATATTCCTGTGAGCTGTAAATCTGCTAGGGTTTTATTATCGCCTGTGTAAATTTGTGACGTCCAAGTGCTGGTTGGTGCTGGTGGTACCTGAGCTTTTAAGGAAATTACACTAAAAATTAGCATAATTAATAAGAGTAATTTTTTTTTCATAATAAAATAGGTTTATTTTGAGGTTGTAGCTAATAAAATTGTAGTTTTTGAGTGCCAAGAACAAAAGTTGTGTTTAATCAAAAATGTTTATATTCCTGTTGCTAACACAGAAGACTAGCATGTTGAAAAATTGATTAAATTTGTCTGTAATGTTGAATTGGAAGTTATGCTTCCATGCACATGATGCATAGTCTTTCTTAAGTTTATCCAAAACACATAAACCAGCAAAGTAAAACTGGTTATAAAAAGTAAAGTTTCTGTTTCATAAATAAGATTTGGTTTAAAATTATGAAGCAAAGCTATTTAAGTATATACTAAACAAACACTCCAAAAGGCTCAGAATAGCCCAATAAGCTAAGAAAGTCCTCCAGAGATCTGTGTTAAAAATTTTAACTAGCGGATGAAATGACGTAATTGGGGTGTCATTCAGAGGATTGAGATAAAAAAAATTATCAAGCGGATATAATGACGTAATAGGAGTGTCATTCAGAGAATTGAGATAAAAAAAATTATCAAGCGGATATAATGACGTAATAGGAGTGTCATTCAGAAGGAGGTACGACTGAAGAATCTTTAGAGATTAATAATAAAGATTCTTCGCTGCGCTCTGAATGACAATCGATTGATAGTTAGCTATTTATAAAACACGTCAATGCTAGGCTATCGAAAACAAAATATATTTTGTTTGAAGATATAAGCGAAGCTTACGACTGAAGAATCTTTAAAGATTAATGATAAAGATTCTTCGACTCCGACAATTGTTGGAATGCTCTGATGACAAACGATTTAAAATTAATCACTTATAAAAATCGTCAATGGTAGAAGTAGGAAATTTATCGTTTATAAAAACTGTTATAGAGAAAGTAAAATAAGGCGTTTTCGCCTATTGTAAAACATATTATTCGCTTAATAAAAAATCCGATTCTTAATTGAATCGGATTTTTTTGTTTAACTTGTTTTGTTCTAAACAACAACTCACTAAAACAATTTAACTTTTTACACAACAAAAAAACCTTTGAAATTAATTTCAAAGGTTTGATTTAAATTATTTACTGATTATCCGTTTTGTGTCATAACAATGTTTTTTGGCGTCATGCTGAACTCGTTTCAGCATCCCATAACAGCTATAAATATTGATGATTTATGATGAGAACCTGAAACAAGTTCAGGTTAACAGTGGACTTTATGATTGATTACAGACATTCAATAATTATTTAACGAGAATCTTGTTTAAGAAAATTTATGTCAGTTTGAGTGATTTTTGCAAAAAATCGTATCGAAAACCTGTCTGCCGACAAGCTGACAAATAAATTTTGTACAAAAAAAACTTCTCGATACATCCCGAAGCAAATTCGGGACACTCGAAGTGACAGCTTGAATTCTTAAAAAAATTCACGTTATTTAATAACTGTCAATCTTTTAAGATGACTCAAATTAATAATAAATCTATTATTTTTTAATCACTTTTCGTGTGGTTTCTCCTTCTTTAGATTTTATCTTTAATATGTAAATGCCCGATTGAAAATCAGATATATCTATAGTGTTAGTTTTACTTTCTAACTTTTTATTTGTAATTAGCTGCCTTCCATTTAAATCAAAAAGTTTAATAGTCACATTTGTTAATGTATTAACTTTTATTGTTAAATTATTTATAACAGGGTTTGGATATAATGATATGTTATTTTCAAAATCAAACGCACTTATAGCCAATGTATTTACACCAACATTTACAGGCACACGGTTAGACACACTAGCCTCGGTAATACGTTTTATAGCATTATTACCATAGTCTGCAACTACTATTTTGCCATCTGTTTGGATAACGACTCCATGAGGATAAGAAAACCCACTCCCTAATGTTTCTATATTGCTGCCATCTGCATCCATGCGTTTTATAGTATGATTACCATAATCTACAACTACTATTTTGCCATCTGTTTGAATAGCGACTCCAGCAGGATTAGAAAATCCACTCCCTAATGTTTCTATATTGCTGCCATCTGCATCCATACGTTTTATAGCATCATTACCATAATCTGCAACTACTATTTTGCCATCTGTTTGAATAGCGACTTCAGCAGGATTAGAAAATCCACTACCTAATGTTTCTATATTGCTGCCATCTGCATCCATACGTTTTATAGCATCATTACCATAATCTGTAACTACTATTTTGCCATCTGTTTGAATAGCGACTCCATAAGGATAAGAAAATCCACTCCCTAATGTTTCTATATTGCTGCCATCTGCATCCATACGTTTTATAGTATGATTACCATAATCTGCAACTACTATTTTGCCATCTGTTTGAATAGCGACTCCAGTAGGTTCAGCAAATCCACTCCCTAATGTTTCTATATTGGTGCCATCTGCATCCATGCGGTTTATAGCTCCATTACTATCTGCAACTACTATTTTCCCATCTGTTTGAATAGCGACTCCATAAGGATAAGAAAAACCACTCCCTAATGTTTCTATATTGCTGCCATCTGCATCCATGCGTTTTATAGCATGATTATTACTATCTGCAACTACTATTTTCCCATCTGTTTGAATAGCGACTCCACTAGGATAAGAAAATCCACTCCTTAATGTTTCTATATTGCTGCCATCTGCATCCATGCGTTTTATAGCATGATTAACAGTATCTGCAACTACTATTTTCCCATCTGTTTGAATAACGACTCCATGAGGATAAGAAAACCCACTACCTAATGTTTCTATATTGCTGCCATCTGCATCCATGCGTTTTATAGCTCCATTACCACTATCTGCAACTACTATTTTCCCATCTGTTTGAATAGCGACTCCAGCAGGATTAGAAAATCCACTCTCTAATGTTTCTATATTGCTGCCATCTGCATCCATGCGTTTTATAGCTCCATTACCACTATCTGCAAATACTATTTTGCCATCTGTTTGAATAGCGACTCCACTAGGATAAGAAAATCCACTACCTAATGTTTCTATATTGCTGCCATCTGCATCCATGCGTTTTATAGCATGATTACCACTATCTGCAACTACTATTTTGCCATCTGTTTGAATAGCGACTCCACGAGGATAAGAAAATCCACTACCTAATGTTTCTATATTGCTGCCATCTGCATCCATGCGTTTTATAGCATGATTATAAGTATCTGCAACTACTATTTTCCCATCTGTTTGAATAGCGACTCCAGCAGGATTGGAAAATCCACTATCTAATGCTAATGTACTAGCCGTAGTAAACTGCTCTACATAATATATGTTAGTACTTAAAACATCTGTACTTGCCAATGCGGTACCTCCTGTTACTGTACTAAACCATTGTACTGTAGCTCCTGTACTTGGTGTAGAAACTAAATTGGAAACAGTACTAGCCGAAGCTAAACTTTGGGCGCTATCTGAAATACGATTTACGGTTATCGCCAAACGATTTATACTTTCTATACTACTTACTGTTTGTGATGCGTAATACGTGGCGTCGTCTGTTAATGCGGTTGTTGTTGGTAATATATTTCCAGCTGTAGCTGCATCGTACCATGTTATGGATGTTCCTGTGAGTTGTAAATCTGCTAGGGTTTTATCATCGCCTGTGTAAATTTGTGATGTCCAAGTGCTGGTTGGTGCTGGTGGTACCTGAGCTTTTAAGGAAATTACACTAAAAATTAGCATAATTAATAAGAGTAATTTTTTTTTCATAATAAAATAGGTTTGTTTTTAAGGTTGTAGCTAATAAAATTGTAGTTTTTGAGGGCCAAGAACAAAAGTTGTGTTTAATCAAAAATGTTTATATTCCTGTTGCTAACACAGAAGACTAGCATGTTGAAAAATTGATTAAATTTGTCTGTAATGTTGAATTGGAAGTTATGCTTCCATGCACATGATACATAGTCTTTCTTAAGTTTGTCCAAAACACATAAACCAGCAAAGTAAAACTGGTAATAAAAAGTAAAGTTTCTGTTTCATAAATAAGATTTGGTTTAAAATTATGAAGCAAAGCTATTTAAGTATATACTAAACAAACACTCCAAAAAGCTCAGAATAGCCCAATAAGCTAAGAAAGCCCTTTAGAGAAGTAGGAGATTTATCGTTTAATTTCTGATGGCAGTATATTATGCCTTTTTTGAAACGCTGTGGAAAACTTACTTACATTTTCATATCCGAATTTTTGTGAAACATCCTTTACCATGACATCATGGTCTTTAAAATAGTTGAAAGCCAGATCCATTTGCTTGGTTTGAAAATATTTAAAAATGGATGTTTCGTAAACCAATTTAAAGTTTCTCTTAAGGGTTGAATTTGGTATATTAAATTTATCCGATATCTTTTCAATTCCAGGAAACTTATTGTACAAATTACCTTTTAAATAATGTTCGATTTTTTCGATTTTTGCTCGCTCCTTTAAATTAAGTTTAAAAGATTTTAACGTGTCTTTTTTATCTATTAAGCTAAAAAATAAATCGAAAAAATGGTAAGTAATTTTCTTTAGTTCAATAAGGTTGGGTTTAGCTGAACTATTTGAATATTTTGAAATATTGCCTATTAAGTCTTCAAAATCTATCTTATCGAATTCATAATTTAAAAATTCAGTATTTTCACTGAAGAGTAGTACATTTTTAACACTTGTAGATATCCCAGATGACTCCACAATATTCTTTTTAGCCCATTCTTCACTAAAATATACTGCAAACATTTTTTCTACCGAGCCTTTAAAATGGCAATACAAAAAATCTGCAGCAGGTTTAATAAACGTTATAGAATGACTTTCAACTTTATAATGATCTAATTCAAAGAAATTAGAGTCGAACTTATTTTCAACTATGTTAAGGCTCATGCAATAATAATTTGATTCCAGCAATTTATCGTAAACTGGTTTGTACGATACATTGTTCTTGTAAATCATCAAAGAATTCATTACCCATAACCCTTTTTCCAATTCCACATAATTAAATTCTCCTTTCAAAAATGGTGTATTTGTAAAAAGCATTTGCCTTTCTTGGTTATGTTTTATAAAAGGCATTTTTGTGCAGCTCTTAACTATTAGATCTGGTGAGTTTGATAAAAAAGACAGGTTAAAAAACCCGTCTTTATATGTGAAAAAATATTGCTTTGATAGGTTAAACCAATTGTTGATTCTTTCTAATACCACGTTTCATGATTTTGGGATTGGTTAAAAATAAAAAAATAATACTTTTATTATAGCCTTACATAGTTATTATTTTAAACACCGAACTCCTTTAGACTTTTTGGATTTAAGCGAAAATTAGAAGTTTTTAGCTCTGTTGAAGGCTTTTTTGAGTTGCATAGCAGAGTTACGGAAGGAAAAAAGACAAAAATAGAGTTGAAAACAGCCATTTTTTAGCAAATTGAAAAAGTCTAAATGAGTTCACCAAAAGCTGTAACAATAATAGTCCTTATCCCGCCACTATTTCTATGCTCACAAAGATAAATACCTTGCCAAATACCTAAATTTAATTTACCATTAGTTATTGGAATCTGCACCGAAGTACCAAGTAATGATGCTTTTATATGCGCTGGCATATCATCTGAACCTTCGTAGGTATGTTTATAATATGAAGTATTTTCTGGAACCATAACATTAAAATGACTTTCAAAATCTGTTCTTACGGTATGATCTGCATTTTCATTAATGGTTAAACTTGCCGATGTATGCTTAATAAACACTTGTAATTGCCCTACATTAATTTGTTTTATACCTGGAATTTCATTTAAAATTACATCCGTAATTAAATGAAATCCTCTTGTATAAGGTTGTAAGTTTATTTCTTTTTGAAAAAAATTCATAATCTAATTTATGGGTTAACTTTTCTAATAATTAAACTGTTTTTGACAGACTTAAAAAATGTAAAATAATAATCGTGATAAAACTAAATTTGTGTCAAAAACTTTTAGAAGCTATAAACGACACATACACTAAAATACATCCTTTTAACTGTATTTAAGGTTAAAAAATATTTTATTTATCTCATATCTCACGCAACCTTTTCAACTATTTTTCATCTATTATTAATAAACCTAAATTTAAAACCATGAAACTTAATTTACTAATTGTATTATCTTGTTTTTTTGTTCTAACGAATTGCTCTCTTAATGATGACAATAATAATATAGATGATACCGTTGTATTTCCCACCTGGCATTTAATAAATGTTACTGGTGGCTTGGCTGGCATTGATGATTCTTTTGATTTAAGAACCATTATATGGACATTTAATATAACAGATCAAGTTATGACTGTAGTTAACAATAATACAGATGACACTAAAGAAGATGGTCTGGATTCTGGCACGTATAATTACTCCATTCTTGAAGAAGATGAAGATGACTTTCTTTTTGTAGAAGAAGACGAAATGGGGGTTCTTACTCTATCTCAATCTCAAAAATTTCTGGAAATTGATGAAAATTTCACATCTGAAGGTGATGGTGCAGATGGTTTTATATATACATTTGAAAGAGTTTTAGTGGCTCAAGAAGAAGAAGAATGAATAGGTAATAAAGAATTTCTTGAAACCAACTATCTTCGCAGAGCTATAGAGGTATTTCGCAGGTTTCATACCCAATCAAATTCAGTACAGGAAATAAGATTAGCCTGATTTTCAGCCCAACATAGACCAGCTTAACTTACAATTTTGAATGCGTCTTAGAGACTTCTCAAAATTGAGTTTTCCTGCCACGCTATAAGTTATGGACTAAAAATATTTTAAGTTTTTTGTTTCTTTTTTCTAGCTGCTGGAAACAATACATTATTTAAAATAAGTCTATACCCTGGAGATGTTGGATGCAAATCTAATTCTGTTTTAGCATCCCCCACTCTATGTTGATAATCTTCAGGATCATGTCCGCCATAAAATGTAAAGAAACCTTTTCCTTTTATACCGTGAATGTATTTAGCTTCTCCATTTAATTTCGTCTCCCCCAACACCAACACATTCGATTTTATTTCATCTCTTGTAAAAGACGTTGTTTGTCCCATAAACCCTTTCACCAAAGCGGTATGATTTTGACACAACATCGTAGGAATGGGATCCCATTTTGCAGAAAACTCCATTAAAGAAAAATAATCAATTGTTTTTGCTACTCTACGTTTACGCGTCATGTCTATTGAAGAAAACTCATAAACAATCGGGCTTCGCTCTAACGTGAAATTAGAAAACGCAAATGTTTTATTGTAATCAATTCTATTTTGGTAGGCAGGATCGCTACCATCACCATCAAACATAGGTTCGCAAATATCAACTCCTTCTGCAGATAAAGCAATATCAAAACTATCGGTAGCACTACACATAGCAAACATAAACCCACCTCCTATAACATAATCTCTAATTTTTAAAGCAACATCAGATTTTTCTTGAGATACTTTGCTATATCCTAATTTTGCTGCCAATGCTTCTGCATCTTTTTTTTCCTGAATGTACCAAGAGGCTGCCCTGTAGGCACCATAAAATTTACCATACTGTCCAGTAAAGTCTTCATGGTGTAAGTGTAGCCAATCAAACAACAACAAACCGTCATTTAACACTTCTTCATCATAAACTGTTTCATAAGGAATTTCTGCATATTTTAATACCATGGTTACGGCATCATCCCAAGGTAATTTTCCTTTTGGTGTATATACAGCAATTTTAGGTGCTTTTTCTAAAATTACGGCTTCCATATTCTTACTGGGGCTGCTTATTTCTTCTAAAATACTTTCTGCTTTAGAATTAGAAAGTACTTCGAAAGATATCCCCCGTATTTGGCATTCTCGTTGTATAGCCTCTGTGTCTGGCAATAAAAAAGAGCCACCTCTATAATTTAAAAGCCATTTTACTTTTAATTCTTTATTGAGTGTCCAATAAGTAATACCATATGCTTTTAGGTGATTCTTTTGGCTTTCTGAATCCATAGGTATAAGGATGTAGGAAGCATAAGTTTGAAATCCTATTAGTATAAATAATAATGTAAATAATGTCTTTTTCAATGTGAAGTAAAAATTTATGAGGTTTCTCAGTCATATTCCTGCTTCGAAATGACTAAAACTCTTATTATTTAATTTGAAAGGTACTTAATTTTTCTTCTTTTTGAATCTATTTAACAGAAGATTAATTTTTAAAATGGCACATCATTGTCATCGTCTTCATTAAATGAACTTCCGAAAGCCTGATCTGGGCTTGCTTTAAAATCGTCTGCTTTAAAAGTATCATCGTTAGCAGCTGCATTCATTTTAGAATGAAACTCAAAAGGGGAATCAAAATCATCTAAGTTATCAAACTTACCTAGGTTACCAATAAATTTTAAACGTATATTTTCCAGACCACCATTTCTATGTTTTGCTATTATAAATTCTGCTTGTCCCTCTGTTGGAGAGCGCTCATCATCATCCCATTCATCAATTTTATAATATTCTGGTCTGTAAATAAAAGATACAATATCGGCATCTTGCTCAATTGCTCCAGATTCACGTAAATCTGATAATAATGGTCGTTTGCTTCCTCCACGTGTTTCTACTGCACGCGATAATTGCGATAAGGCTATTACTGGAACCATCAATTCTTTTGCTAATGCTTTAAGGTTTCTAGAAATCATAGAGATTTCTTGTTCACGGTTACCTCCATGATTAGGACCTCCCGTCATTAACTGCAAGTAATCAATCATGATTAGTTTAATACCGTGTTGTGATGACAAACGTCTTGCTTTTGCTCTTAAATCAAAAATTGAAAGTGATGGTGTGTCATCAATAAAAAGAGGCGCTTTTTCTAATCCTTTTACTTTTACGTTAAGTTGCTCCCACTCGTGTTTTTCTAATTTACCTGTACGTAATTTTTCTGAAGACAAACCTGTTTCACTAGAAATTAAACGGGTAATTAATTGTACAGATGCCATCTCTAAAGAAAAGAATGCCACAGGTATATTTTGGTCTACGGCAATATTTCTTGCCATCGAAAGTGTTAAAGCGGTTTTACCCATACCAGGACGAGCCGCTACAATAATTAAATCGGATGGTTGCCATCCTGAGGTTAGTTTATCTAATTTATTAAAACCTGTTGGAATACCACTAAGCCCTTCTTGATTTGAAATTTCTTCAATTTTCTTTTTGGCTTGAATTACTAAATCTTGAGCTGTTTCACTCGATTTTTTAATATTTCCTTGGGTAACTTCGTATAATTTTGATTCTGCCTTATCTAGTAAATCGAAAACATCTTTGGTCTCATCATAAGAATCTTCAATAATTTCACTAGAGATTTTAATTAAACTACGTTGAATAAATTTTTGTAGTATAATACGGGCATGAAACTCTATATGAGCTGAAGAAGATACTTTTTGCGTTAAAGAAATAAGGTAAAAATCGCCACCTGCCAGTTCTAACTTTGAAACCTTCTTTAATTGTGTTGAAACGGTTAATAAGTCAACAGGTTCGCTGTTTTCAAATAACTGAAATATAGCTTCAAAAATATGCTGGTGGGCTTCTTTATAAAATGCATCTGGGCTTAAAATATCAATGACTTCATCTACGCCTTTTTTATCAATCATCATCGCCCCTAACACAACTTCCTCTAAATCAAGTGCTTGGGGTGGTATTTTCCCTTTCTCTAGATTAATGATAGTGCTTTTGTCAACTTTATATCCTTGAACTTGGTTAGGTTGTTTCATACTTACGAAAGTAATTAAAAAGAAAGGTTTTTAAAATAAAAATTGAATTAGTGTTGTTAACTGATCATTAACACTTTAACTGTTAATAACTCAAAAATATTGTTAACAAGCATAAAAAAATCCAAAACGATAGGTTTTAGATTTTTTTATGTTATGGTTTTATAAGGGCTAGCCCTTAAATACTCCCATATTTGTATATTTTTCCATGCGTTGAGATATCAAATCTGTTGGTGATAAGTTTTTTAACTCATCGTAATATTTTACTATCGCATCGCTTACTGCTAAAAATGTTTTTTCACGATCTCTATGTGCACCACCAAGCGGTTCTTTAATAACGCCATCTACTACTTTTATCTTCATAGCATCTGTAGCTGTTAATTTTAAAGCTTCTGCTGCTTGTTCTTTATATTCCCAACTACGCCATAGAATTGAAGAGCAGTTTTCTGGTGATATTACAGAATACCAAGAGTTTTCTAACATCAACACTTTATCTCCAACGCCAATACCTAAAGCACCACCTGATGCTCCTTCACCAATAACTATAGTTATAATAGGCACTTTTAAACGGGTCATTTCTAGAATGTTTCTAGCTATGGCTTCTCCTTGTCCGCGTTCTTCTGCTTCTAATCCAGGATAAGCACCTGGAGTATCTATTAAAGTAACAACTGGGATTCCAAATTTTTCGGCAGACTTCATTAAACGTAATGCTTTACGATAGCCTTCGGGATTTGCCATTCCGAAATTTCTATATTGCCTGGTTTTAGTGTTATAGCCTTTTTGCTGCCCTATAAACATAAAAGTTTGATCACCTATCTTTCCTAGGCCTCCAATCATGGCTTTATCATCTTTTATATTACGGTCTCCATGTAATTCTAAAAACGAATCGCCACAAATAGCTTTTATATGATCTAACGTATAGGGTCTGTTTGGATGACGAGACAATTGTACACGTTGCCAGGGCGATAGGTTTTTATAAATATCTTTTTGGGCTTCTTTTAGTTTTTTTTCAATTTGAGAACATGTTTCAGTAACATCTACTTCACTTTCTTCTCCAATCACTCTACATTTTTGTAGTTGATCTTCTAGCTCTTTTATTGGGAGTTCAAATTCTAAGTATTCCATAAGAATTTTGTTTAGACCTTTTAATTTTTGGGTTAATGTACAAATATAAAAACTTTAATTTTCTTAAACTGTTAAGTATGCTTTCTTTTTAATTTTCTTGAGTTTTTTATAATAGCATTTAAAAATATCGTGGCTATAATTGCGGTAGCACCGTAATAGAATGTTGTGCTCATTTGTTCTTTTTCTGGAAATAATATAATAGCCATAATAATACCATAAATAGGTTCTAAATTATAAGTTAATACAACTGTATAAGGGCTAATTAGTTTCATAACATAAACAGATGCAATAAAAGCATAAGCTGTACAAATGGATGCTAATATGAAAAGATATCCAAAATCTGGGATACTTAATTTAAAAAAATCTGAAGAAAATCCATCTCCAAAAAACAAGATATAAATAGAAATAAATAACACGCCACTTAAAAACTCGTAAAATGAAATAACTGTTGCTGTATGTTGTTTTAAAAAACTTCCGTTTAATACTGCGAATAATGAAGAAAAAAATGCGGCAGAAATTCCTAGCAGGATACCTGTGAGGTATTTTATTTCACTTTGTGTAATTACAAAAACACCTATTATGACTATAATTCCAAAAAGAATTTCGTACCAAATGATGGTTCGCTTGTAAATTATAGGTTCTATAAAAGAAGCAAAAAAGGCACCTGTTGAAAACATTGCTAATGTTATAGATATATTTGATGCATCTATAGCACCAAAAAAAGTAATCCAATGTAAGGCTATTATAATGCCTGCTATTGAAAGTCTAAGAAGGGATTTTAAGGTTATTTTTAATCTAACTTTGGCTACTTTAATGTAAATAAACATTAAAATAGAAGCTATTACCATTCTATACCAAACTAAGGGAATCGCTTTTATTGTAATTAACTCTCCTAGAATGGCAGTAAATCCAGCTATAAAAACTAAAAAATGAAGGTGTAAATGATTTTTAAACTTGGGTTTATTATGAAATAATCTATCCATTTTTACTCGCTCTTTCACGCACTAGCTTTGTTAAAAAGCTTCGGTTTAGCATAGGCTATATCTGCATTTTTTGCTTCGTTACTGCACAAAACGCCTCTTAAACTTAGCGTTTTGCTTTGTACAAAAGGTAAGCTGCTAAAATACCAAAAATGATGTTAGGAAACCATACTGCAATCAATGGAGGAAAATCAGATTGTTCTGCCATAACACCAAAAATCTTATCGAAAAACACAAAGATCATAGCGATACAAATACCTACTGCTAAATTAACTCCCATACCTCCTCGTCTTTTTATTGACGACACTGCTACGGCTATAATTGTTAAGATAAATACTGAAACTGGCAGGCTCCATTTTCTATATAAAACCAATTGAAAACGACCTACATTAGACGAGCCTTTGGCTTCTTCTTCTGCTATAAAACGTTTTAAATCGCCATACATTTTAGTTTCGGCCGCATATATTTCTGGAATAAGATCATCAACATGAAACGAAAAAAGCGTGTCTTTTTTTGTGGTTTTCTCTATTTGATCATTATTTTCTCCAATATCCCGCTTAATATAATTTGTTAATTGATATATGGTATCTTCTTCTATATACTTTATTTTACTGGCTGTTATTTTAGTAATAAGCTTGTTTCCTTCAAAGTGCTCTAAAGTGAAATTTCTACCTTCTTTATTTTTCACATCAAAACTACTCACGTAAATAATATCGTTATTATTTACTTGCCTATACACATTCGTATTTTTTACAGCGCTCCTCCCCCTTTTTAAATATTTATAGCTAAAGTCGTTAAAACCTTTACTTGCTTTAGGGGCTAAAAACAAGCCTAATACTATTGATAGCATAGCAACTACAAAGGCTCCAATCATATAAGGTCGTAAAAAACGTGTAAATGAAACTCCCGAACTTAGAAAAGCGATAACTTCTGTATTATTTGCAAGTTTAGATGTAAACCAAATAACTGAGAGGAATAAAAATAATGGAAAAAGTAAGTGAGCAAAATAGATTGTAAAGTCTAAAAAATAAATCATGACTTCTCCAAAGGGAACTTCGTTTTCTAATATTTTACCAATCTTTTCTGCAAGGTGTACTGTTATTCCAATGGGGATAAACAGCAGCAGCATCATTAAAAATGTAAATAAATAGCGTTTTAATATGTACCAATCAAGAATTTTCATAAATATTATAAACGATTATCCATTTGTTTTACCATTTTATCTTTCCATGTTTTAAAATCTCCTGCTAATATATGTTTTCTTGCTTCTCGAACCAACCATAAATAGAACCCTAAATTGTGTATGGTTGCTATTTGCTTGCCTAACAATTCGTTAACTGTAAATAAATGTCTTAAATAGGCTTTACTATATTCGGTATCTACAAATGTAATTCCCATCTCGTCTACAGGCGAGAAATCGTCTGCCCATTTTAAGTTTTTAATATTGATACTGCCATGGGCTGTAAACAACATCCCGTTTCTAGCATTTCGTGTTGGCATAACGCAATCAAACATATCTACTCCTAACGCAATATTCTCTAAAATATTGATTGGTGTGCCTACTCCCATTAAATAACGTGGTTTATCTTCTGGTAAAATAGAACAAACCACATCGGTCATGGCATACATTTCTTCTGCTGGTTCGCCAACCGACAAGCCACCAATGGCATTACCTACGGCTCCAGAGTTTGCTATATATTCTGCCGATTGTTTACGCAAATCTTTATATGTACTTCCTTGTACTATAGGAAAGAATGCTTGGTTATAATCGTATTTTAAAGGTGTTTTTTCTAAATGACTTATGCATCTGTCTAACCAGCGGTGCGTCATGTGCATGGATCGTTTTGCATAGTTATAGTCGCATGGGTATGGCGTACATTCGTCAAAAGCCATAATAATATCGGCTCCGATGCTTCTCTGGATCTCCATAACATTCTCGGGCGTAAAAGTATGGTAGCTCCCATCTATATGGGATTTAAATTTTACGCCTTCTTCTTTTATTTTTCTATTTGCCGATAAGGAATATACTTGATAACCACCAGAATCTGTTAAGAGATTTCTATCCCAATTCATAAATTTATGAAGTCCGCCTGCTTTTTCTATAATATTGGTTTGAGGGCGTAAATACAAATGGTATGTATTACCTAAAATAATGTCGGGATTTATGGCTTCTTTTAACTCTCGCTGGTGTACCCCTTTTACAGTTGCAACTGTTCCTACTGGCATAAAAATGGGCGTTTCTATAATACCATGATCGGTAGTTATCTTACCTGCTCTTGCTTTGCTTTGGGTATCTTTTGCTTTTAATTCGAATTTCATCTCTACAACATTATAAGTTGGCAAACCTACATATTTTTTTAATTTTAAATTGGTTTTATCAAATTAATGTAGGTTCTCTTTCTTCTATTTATTAGGAATCGCCCTCAAGGATCGAGGTATTAATTCTAGGCCTCCACTAAAAATCGGGGTTTGCCTGCCGTCTGATTCGTGTTTGTATAGCGTACAGAAATCCTCAAGTACAAGAGCTCTATTCGTGTAGGTTTGTGCAATTCGTTTCTTAATTGCGTAGACTAATAAGTTAAGAAGTTATTTTATAACATAGAGAGGCTTCTCTATTTATAATTTTTAACTAAAGCATTTATAAGTTTACTTATAGATATATCTATATTTAATAATAGTTAAATTTAGTTATTAAGGCTCAGGGCGGTCCTGAACCCAAAATAGGAATTGCCCCAAGAGTCGAGGTCTTAATCATGGATCCTTCTAAAAAACAGGATTAGCCTGCTTAATGGTAAAGCTACGGTGTTTTTATATTTTTTTGAATTATTTTTCTTACAAAAATTTAATTTATATAAACTACGACTGCAAACTAAGCCTTATGCATCAAAACGATAATTTAAGACATGAATTTACACGAATAGAATCTTAATGTAGTTGTGATCTTTATGTTTAACATTAACACGAATCTGATTTTCGGTCTGTCATAATACTTATACTGGTTTGTAAGCTGCCAGTTGGTAGGTAAATTAATGTCTACCTTTTATATTGTATTATTTTTTAAGCAGATCTATGTGTTAATATTTGTGGGTACATTGTAGCTGCCAGTAAATGTGTCTGGTAGACTTTTCAAAATTGAGTTTCACTAATAAAATAATATGCTTTTTGCAGCGTTTTTGATAATATGAATCAAATCTTAAAATGAATATTATGAAAAATCTATTTTTTATTTTAGCTATTGTTTTAATTATTCCATCTGTAACAACGGCTCAAGGCGAAATGGTTACTGGTATGGGAGTTAAAGCAGGATTAAATTACAATTCAAATGGTGATTATTTTGAATCGGTTAGTACGAATGCTGATAATCCTGATAGAAATGTTGGATATCATATTGGCTTATTTGGTAAAATTGGAAACAGCAGACTTTATTTTAAACCTGAGTTAGTTTATACTGCTACTAAAAGTGATTATACCGACGATAGCTTTAAAATGCAAAAGCTTGATGCGCCTTTATTGGTTGGTACAAGAATATTTGGTCCTATTAGTGTATTTGGAGGCCCTTCTCTTCAATATATTTTAGATTCTGAGTTTGACGGAATCTCTATTAATAATATAAAAAACGACTTTTCTGTTGGGCTTAATTTTGGTGTTGGGGTTAATTTTAAAAATATTGGTGTAGATGTACGCTATGAAAGAGGCTTTAGTAAAAATGAAGCTTCCTTTTTAAATAATAACAATGTTGATACTAGTAGGCTTGATACCAGACCTAATCAATTAATTTTGAGTTTGTCTGTTATTTTATAAGTATTTAAAATATTAATAAAAAATTCTTGAAACTGACTATTCTTGCCTTTGCTGGCAGACTAATGTCATTAAGTTAAGACTAAAATGTCAGTCTTGAGCCTTTCGGCTACACTCAAGACAAGCTAAAGTCGAAGACCTTATAAACCTTAGTTTTTAAAAGCATTTCGACTGCGCTCAATGTGACAAAATAGGAACCATGCTCAAAAGTTGTGTTTAGACTTGATTTAAAGAGTAAAAATACGACATGTTTCATACTTTTTTACTTGTTGCTTATGAGGTTAAATACTCAAAAACAATCGTTAAGAACAGACTGCAGGGCAAGCCCAGACCCTTCGTAAGAATAGAGTACAAAAATTTGAAAACCAGGAGCATTGCATTGGTTAGAGCGGTGGGGCGATGCAAATTTTTGGGCTTGGTTCTTCTTAAGCAAAGCGAAAGAAGAAATTCCTATCGAAGGGGCGTCTTTTCTTTTGTTACTTTTCTTTGGACGGGCAAAGAAATCGAAGATTCATGAACTCCTATTTATTCAAATAAGATTTGTGAACTAAAAGTAAATCATCAAATAGAGGTATCTAACGAGTTTACTGAATACCTGATGGTTAACTCATTCAATGATGTTTGGAAACAGAAGCTTTTTAGATGAAACCCTCCTAAATTTCGATTTTATCGAAATTATCCTCCCTTTTGAAAAAAGTGAGGAACGAGTTCGGTTCATATTTTCGAGTACAGTTTTAAATTTTAGTTTTAATCTAATATTGAAACAGACACACACAACTTTTGTACTTGATCCCAAAATAGGATAAAATTCCTTAACTTAATGCCATTGGCTGGCAGACAGCCCCAACTTAAGGGTCTGAGAATTTTTAGATTAAAAACAAAGAAGCTGTATAAAAAGTGTTATTCTGAATGTTATGAAGAATTTCTGAAAATAAAGAATTTCTTGAAACCAACTATCCTTTAAAGGAGGCAAAGCTATAGAGGTATTTCGCTTGTTTCATACGCAATCAAGTTGCCCACAAAGTTTTGACCTAAAAAGGGCAAAAACCAAAATTCTGTATTTTACCTCTCCCAGAACTGCCTTTTTTGGCAGTTCTGACCTCTCCATTGGAGAGACATCGGAAACTCCGACGCAGAGCGTCGAGGAATTCTTTAGATTAATTTTTTTAGAGATTCTTCACTTTGTTACCATTGACGTTTTTTATAAATACTTAATTTATAATCGTTTGTCATTCATAGGACAGCGAAGAATCTTTATTATTAATCTCTAAAGATTCTTCAGTCGTACCTCCTTCTGAATGACACTCCTATTACGTCATTATATACGCTTGATAATTTTTTTTATCTCAATCCTCTGAATGACACTCCAATTACGTCATTTCATCCGCTAGTTAAATTTTTTAACACAGATCTTTGAATGACAAAGCTTATTACTTTTTAGGCGATCTCATTTTACCTATTTGCTATAGTCAGTGGTTACGTCTTTATCTAAATAATCATCAACATCATTATTGTTAGAATCAACAATCTTTAACGTTTTAATAGTAATTATACCAGCGTTATTATCAGATCGTTCAACTTCAAACTCAATTTTTTCGTCGAGTACAGGTTCTTGCTCCCCCAGAGTTGTGTCTACCGTATAAGTTATTCGCTCTAGTTCATTAATAGTAGAAACCCCATCTCCATCATCATCGTTATCTAAAAAATCAGCTGTACCATTACCGTCTGTATCATCATCTGTTTCATCTGTTAAGTCATCGTAATTTACTGTAATTTGATCGTCTCCATTTAAATCTTCTAAATATGTAGGAATACCATCACCATCATGATCATTTTGAGTAGTCTCTAATAATTCAAATTTAAAAATTAAAGGAGCATATGTATTACCAGATACAGATCCAGAAAAATAAGCCAGCCCTGAAGGAATAAACATAACACCTGCCCCGTGATTTAAAAAATTAATAGTTCCATCATTCTTTTCTATAAAATCCTCCGCTGTATTGAATTCTGGCAACACTCTTCTCCACCCTTCAATTTTTACATCTATCAATAAATCATATTTTACAGGGTTAACCGCACTATCAAACACTACATCGTCTAGAGTAAAACCTTCATAAGTCACATAAACATTATCAACAAATGTTGGAGAATCACTTCCACCTCCTTCATTTAATTTAAGCACATAATACTGATATTTTGTATCTAAATAATCAATTGTTCTTTTATCAACTGCATATTCTTCACCTTTTTTAAATAGCGTATGTCCGTCTGGAACTTCACCTTCTTCAAGCTTAGTGATAACTAAATCAGATAAACTAGGGTATTGTATTGCCTTAATTTCTTCAGAATTATAATAATGTGTTTCTAAATATTCTAATATAGCTTCATTATCTATAACTTCTTGCTCGGTTCTATCTGCTAATTCAACAACTACAATGTCATCATTATCATCATCTTTTTTACAGGATAAAAAACATGTAACTATACATAACGTAACTAAAGTTATTTTTCTTAATTTCATATTAGTTTGTATTTTAAACGATCACGTTTAGTAAATGCCACATTCATTTAATCAATCAATTAGCTTTCAATTTTAACTTTAAGCTCTTTAAGCCTATGAATGTTACATTATTGCTTATTTTTGATGCGCAAGATACAATTTTAAAATAATTTTGCACAAGAACATTAACGTAGTTTTTAGAATAATTGTATGCGAATTGATAAGTATTTATGGTGTGTTAGGTATTATAAAACAAGAACCCTTGCTACAACGGCATGTAAAAAAGGACAGGTACGAATAAATCAAGAAGTTGTAAAGCCTAGTAGAGATGTTTACCCTCTGGATACCATCTCATTAAGAAAGAATCAAATAAACTATAAACTTACTGTAAACGATATTCCAGAAAGTAGAGTTGGGGCTAAGTTGGTTGATATTTATAGAACAGACATCACACCAAAAGAGCAATTTGAAGCACAAGAGCTTTTAAAATATTCTAAAGATTATTATAGAAAAAAAGGGGTTGGTAGACCTACAAAAAAAGATAGAAGAGATATTGATGATTTTACAGATGAAAATGAGTAATTTTATCTTTTAATTTAAGAATTAAACTATTATGGCTGCTAAGAATAATATAATCCTCAATCATAACGAAATCAATCATAAGATAAGGCGTATTGCTTTTCAGATATATGAAAATAATGTGAATGAAACAGAAGTGATTCTGGCTGGTATTGATAAAAATGGTTATGTCTTTGCAAAAAAATTAAAAACAGTTCTTCAAAAAATATCTGAGATACATCCTATACTTTGTAAAGTTAGCATTGATAAAAAAAATCCTTCTGAATCTATTACAACTTCCATTTCATCTGAAGCTTATAAAAATAAGTCTTTAGTACTTGTTGATGATGTTTTAAATTCTGGCACCACTCTAATTTATGGTGTGAGACATTTTTTAAATGTGCCATTAAAGCAATTTAAAACGGCCGTCTTAGTAAATAGAAATCATAAAAAATATCCTGTAAAAGCCGATTTTAAAGGTATTTCTTTGTCTACTTCCTTACATGAACATGTGCATGTTATTTTGGAAGGCAAAGTTTTTGAAGCTGTTTTAGAATAATTGTAAAACTAGTTCTTCAATAATATCTTCTTCTTTCTTGTTATCGGTTGTTATTGTAACATCGGATAAACTATAAAATTGAGTGCGCTCAAAAAGGTGCTTTCCAATAAACTCTGTAAGCAATTCGTCTGTTTCAATATGAGCGATTAGGGGGCGTTTACTCTTTTCGTTTTTCAACCTGGCTACTAAAGTCGGTATTGAAGCTTTTAAATAAACACTCTTTGCTTTAGAAGTGTTTTTGAGAGCATCCATATTATTACTATAGCATGGTGTCCCTCCTCCTAGCGATAAAACTAATTTCGTTTTATCATCTAAAAGTTCCTTCAAGTATAATGTTTCCTTCTTCCTAAAGTATATTTCTCCTTTAGATTTAAAAATATCACTTACTGATACTTGTTCCTTTTCTTCTATATAATCATCCAGATCTATAAAGTCATAGTTTAATTTGTTTGCCAAAATTCTTCCTAAAGTTGACTTTCCTGAAGCCATATACCCAATTAAAACTAAAATCATTTTTACGCTATAAATTGATTATTAAAAACATACGTTTAAGCAATGCAAAAAAACAAAAAATTCTTTTAAAAAAGTATTGTTTAATTAATAAAACATTATATATTTGCACCCGCTAACAACAACCAAAGTAACGTTAGTGTTGAAATAATGACCTGGTAGCTCAGTTGGTAGAGCATCTCCCTTTTAAGGAGAGGGTCCTGGGTTCGAGCCCCAGCCCGGTCACTAAACAGGATATCATCCGAAATCAAAACCTTGCTAATCTTATGATTAGCAAGGTTTTATGGTTTTTAGGCAATCATTTTATTTGATGTTATTTGGTTTTAAAAGTTCACAAATCGTCAACATTTTAATTTTCCAAAAATATGTTGACGATTATCCTTGTAACTCACTGATTATATGAATAATAGTTGATTTGACTTTCGTCATTGAATGTTTAACACTTTAAAGACGACAACTATGCGTACTTCATCAACATTTTCTATCCTTTTTTGGATATACAGCACACGTGCAAAAAACGATCAAACTGACATTTATGTAAGAATCACAGTAAATGGAAAACGGGTCAACATTAGCTTAAAGAAAAAAATTGATATAAATTCTTGGGATATGAAATCTCAAAGAGTTAAGGGAAATGGAAAAACAGCCCGAGAAATCAACCATTATATAAATGAAATAAGATCTACTCTTTTTCAATGCTATCGTGATTTAAAATTAGAAAATAAAGTTTTATCCTCTCAACTCATCAAAGCTAGATTTTTAGGGGAAGACAAAGAAATTCATTCACTTCAAGATATTATTGATTACCATAATGAAACAATGGTTGGTAAATTATGCTCCAAAACTATGTGCCATTATAAAACAAGTCAAAAATATGTATTAGCGTATTTAGCAAAAAAACACAAGTCATCTGATATTTATCTCCAAGACTTAGATTATGCCTTTGTACTTGGTTTCGAAAACTTTCTCCGTTCTTATCAACCCAGGCATTATCAAGGCAAAATAGGAAACAATGCTGTCATGAAACATATACAAAGACTTCGAAAAATGGTAACGCTTGCATATCACATGGAATGGATAGACCGCGACCCCTTTGTTAAATTCAAACCAGTATTAGAAAAAAAAGAACGTGAATTTCTCACTGATAATGAACTTAAAAGTATTGAAGACATATCTACGTCTATTGAAAGGCTCTCTGTTGTTAAAGACTTATTTCTTTTTAGTTGTTATACAGGAATATCTTATGGAGATATTATGAACCTTTCAAATGATAGTATAATGTAAGGTATTGACGGTAATAGTTGGATTATGTCAAAAAGAAATAAAACAGGAGTACCATTCAAAATACCTTTATTACCAATAACAGAACTATTAATAAAAAAATATGAAAACCACCCAAGAACTCAATTTACTGGAAACCTGATGCCTAGTATTTCTAACCAACGTCTAAATAGTTATTTAAAAGAAATAGCTGATTTATGCAATATAAAAAAGAATCTAACATTTCATATGGCACGTCATACTTTTGCTACGACCGTTACATTAAGTAACGGTGTCCCTATTGAAACTGTATCGAAATTATTAGGACATACTAAAATTACCACTACCCAAGTTTATGCAAGAGTGATTGAACGAAAAGTGAGTGATGATATGGAAAAATTAAGAAATCAATTAACTTCTTAGCTTTTTGCTTTTTGGGAATAAGAAACATCAAACTGTTGATTTGATGTTTCTTATTTGACATTATTATAAATTAGTTTCCAAAATAACTCTCCTACCCCCTTTCAATTCCTTCAGTTCAATCATCAACTTTTCATTATCTCCCAATACAAATTTTGGAAGTACATAAACAAATCTCTGAGATTTACCATTTATAATAGTACTAGGCATTTTATGCTTATAAATAACCTCTTGTGGTAAACTCTGAAAAGAGGCTTTACGCTTTTTATTTCCGTTGGTTCTATAAACATTCAGGTAATCAATCTTAAAGTCGATTCCAGACTTGTTTTTCACTTCTATCACTAAATATACTTCAGAAGCATTATATACCATTTTCTGTAATTGTAATTTGATAGCTTTCTTCCGTTTTGCAGCAACACTTTCATCGTTTAATTTTAGCAAATAGTTACTGAACTTTTTGAAATACTTCTTTCTATCAACATTTGAATCTACTTTTATATTTTTCTGGTCAATCTTTTTAACAATTGGTTTTTCATTACCCATACTGCTTGCTTCAGCAATAAAGTAGTTAAGCTTTGGCAGCTTCTCAGCATACTTAAGAATATAAGAATACACCTTTCCATTACTTGTAACTATTAACAAGTTACTTTCGGATCCAGGCCTTGCCTGAAGTAATCCAAAATATTGTTCTTTCTCTCTATTGTATGTAAATACAAAATGATTTGCTCCAGTAATCCCTTGACGAATTGGATTTGGAAAAAATAAGGCTACATTCTTTTGGTCATTGGCATAAATAGTATCTAGCACCTGTTGTGCAAAAGTTGAAACTGAACATGCCAGTAGTGTAAAAGTGATAATATATGTTTTCATAAGAGTGCGTTTTAAGAAATTGCCATTATGGGCTTTCATGGAAGTTTAATTTTAGGGTTTCCTTATATTTGATTTAAAGACGATTTAGTTGTTTGCTTTTAATATGAGTTTATAATTATCGGTTATGGTAACCTTCACGTTCCGGTGATTGCGTTGGAATATTTTTCGAACACCACTTATCTGTGGAACACCTGTAATATTGATATCATCAACCATATCACCTACTACTTCATTAGTAGCTTCTGCCCGAAAACTATTCTCTACATATATACCATCACTACCGTCCTGTAAGTCAAAAGCTTTCAACTTTACAGGCTGATGATTGATATTTTCAATGGTTATTAATGTACGATTAGGCTTAAAACTTATAAAGCCATAAATAAGTGTGTTTTTAGGTACAAGTATGTTATTGATATATGCCTCCTTTGTTAATCGCATTTGTAAACGGTAGTTGATTTTTACGGTCTGCGTACCATCTACACGCACATAAATAAATGCATCTGTATTTTGTGTGTTCAATGATTCATTTTGTAAAGGCTTTGAAGCAAAAAAAAGCTGATGTTCTAAACTACGTTCTTTAGCTGTAATACTTGTTTCATTCTCTTCAATCGCGTCTATGGTATTCTTTTGAATTATTTTAGGCTGGACAACTGTTTTTATTTCTGATTTTCTATAATCTCTATCTGTATAATTGATACGTCCTTGGCTGTAGATGCTATCCACAATCCGCATCTTTTCTTTATCCAATAAATCTGGATCATAAACCCCTGCGGCATCCAATAAGCGTTCATCATATATGCTTGGTGCATTTGTTTCTCTTACTTCTTTTAGGTCGTCTAAAGCCTCTAGTTTGGATTCATATTCTTTTTGACCTCCTTCCAATTCAGGGATAGCCGTTTGGTTGTTTTCAATCATAGACTCATCATCTTCACCAAATACCATTACTGAGTACGCACCTATAAAAAGCACTACACAAAGCAGCACTAAAGTGAATACGATTTTGTTCTTTTCAATTTTCATTCTGCATTTTTTTTAATGTGTTTTCAAAAAAATTGGTAATCAATAATCCGTGGGTATTATTAGGGAAATTTCTATCAACGTGAAACAGACTACCAGTGGTAGTCAATTCATAAGTATCTACAATAGACCCGCGATTGATTTCAAATACAGTTCTCGTTTCAAATCCATAGGGTTCTTTTCGTATGTTAATCTTTGATTCTATACTTAGTACTTTTTGAACCAATGAATACTGTAGCAAGCGGTTATAGACTCCATCTGCTTTCTTCTGTCTATATAAGGCATCTACAGAACTGTTTCCTAACCATAATGCTTTCCCCAGGTTCTTTTCGTAATTACTTGCGTCTATATTGTAGAAATAGGTGTGAAAGAGTTCCAAATGCGCCAAGGTTTCTACTTCTAAGTTTTCCTGTTGTGAAACTAATTTTAACGGAATTACATTCCCATCGGTATTGACTACAAAGGCGTTATTGACTGTTTCTTTATGGAGTTTTACCACCAATACCACTGAAACAATACAAGTGAGTACTGCTCCGATAATGACCGCCAATACAATAAAGCGATTTAGCTTCAGTACGTTATATATATTTTTATAAGGTGTTTTCATTATTAGTTTATCGTTTTAATTATCAAATGTGCCTTAGGCACTTATCCGCCACTAAAAAGCTTAAATACAAAAGAAGTCGCACGACGATAGAGTTTGAATTTGAGTAGTACAATGAATCCTATAGAACCAAATTGTAATAGGGGTGCAAAAAAATTGCTTCCCCAATCTGTCCCGAATAAATCGGACCAAAAATTGGTATTGATTTCTGTATAGAGATTATTTACAAAGACATTAACCAGAAAGAAAGCGGGTACTAGCATATATACTCCTGCATATAGTTTGAAGAAATTATAGGCTAAGGCTCTAAACTTTTCAAACACCGCTAAACTAATAATTAAAGGGAAAAAGGCTTGCATGATGCCTAATAGGAAATACCGTTCTGCTAAAAACAAAGGATAAATAAACAGATCCAATAGCCATAGAAACATACCCAATATAAAAGCAAGGGTTTTCAAGCCATACATAGGGGTTACTAAAGCTTCGTACAGTAAGGCAAAAGCCTTTTTGGCGGCTTCCAATGCCCCCACATCCTGTTCCAAATCTATATCTTGCATTTGTAACGGGAGGAGCGCTGGAGCCGTGTCCCTATACTGGTTTTCTATAGCAACCAATATGGTATCAAAAACACTCAACACTTGTGTTGAGAAGATTACTAAAATGACTACTGCAAAATTCTTTGCCAGTTCTGAAGGTGTCAATCCCCAAGTATACCCCTCGTTATTAGCAATACCTTCATTGTACTTTTTTAGGATGTTAATGAGAAAGAATAAAATGGCCAGTGTTTTCATTCCAGTAATGGTGTACTGTGAAAAATCACTGTTCTTAATGGTCGTAAAAACGGTATCAATATATTCCAACCCGATGCCTAAAAAAAAGCCTGCCATTAGTATTTTGCTCCTCGGTTATTGATTTTGTCTTGCATTTCGCGAAAAGCGATTATCTCTCGATAACGTTTGGTCTTAGCTTCAATCTCTGCGACCATTTCTTTGGATTCTCTTTCTTTTGCCTTTAAAACTTCAGCACGTTCGGCATCTGTCATTTTTAGATTATTACTAGAAAGTATTTTTTCAATAAATCCCAATCCTTCTAATGAATTTTCTACAATGACATTGAAAGAATCTGATATGCGATTAACTTCATGTGGTTTTATATAAGGGGAATTAAGAATCCCCCTTAAATCATCTTGCACCAAATCGAAAAGACGCTGGTTGTTTTTAGCCAATTCCTTAACTGCATTAAGCTGCTTTATCACATTGTTGACTTTCTCAATATTCTCCTTTTGTGTTTTTAAGAATTGTACGGTCTTTAATAACTGTGAGGTTTGTTTTGCAGATTCTACTAAAGATTTAGTAAAACTGATAAAGTTGGTATTGTCATAAACTGGCATCCCTTGAGCGGAAACATTACTTCCGATTAGTAGTGCAAATAATGCCGTTAGCATTAATCTTTTAATTGTGCTTTTCATGATTTTTGTTTTAAGAATTAATAAATATTTGAATGGCTTTTTCCATATCTTGATGTTCTTCGAAGAGCCTCATAATGTGTTCACTTTCTTTACCGTCTGTGAGGTATGCAGCATAAACTTCCTTCGGAACTTCCAATCTGAAAATGTTACTCTCTTTACCGATTTTGATAAACATTTCGGTGTACTTTCTTGCTCCGGTTAGATTGTTTCGGATGGATTTTAATTGGTTCAAATCGTGACTTGACAGGTTAAGCCTGTTTTTTAATTCTTCGTAACCTTTTTCATTATTCAGACTATATACTACCTGTGTGTTTTCTAGAATACTTGCCGATGTAGAATTATTGGGCAGCTGGTTAATAGATTGTAGAATAATACCAATCGCTCCATTTTGTTTTCGAATAGCTTGATAGTAGAATTCTACACTTTCCAATACATTTCCGAATTTGAGTTGTTTGGCGAACTCATCAAAAAGAATAATGCCTTTCTCTGCTCTATTTTTCCAGATAGTACGTTGTATGGCTGATTTGATAAGTTTCAGCATTACGGAAAGAATTTCTTTATTGTCTTTGACTTCATCCAGTTCAAAAACAATCAATCGCTTGTCCTCAATCTTGTAGCTTTGGTCTTCGCTTACGCTGAATAAAAAGCTATATAGACCATCATCTACATATTCCGATAGGATATGCAGAAAATTGTAAACACTAAAGTCGTCTTCCCTTATTTTGAGTTCCTCAATAAGTGTGTCTTTTTTATCATCTATAAATTGATACAAAGAAGCTAGTGAATGAGATGTTCTGATATGCGCATAATAATGCAATAGTACTTTTTTAACGGCTACCTCTTCGGCTTTAGTTGCTTCTTTTCCTGAAGCTAATAACTCCAATAAAAAAATAGTCAGGTCTTCCAGGCGTTCTGGTGTTAAGTCTGCTTCATTGGAAATGTAAAAAGGGTTTATACCTAAATTCTTTCCTTGTTCATAGTGTAGAATAATATGGTCATTAGGATATAGCTTGGCAAATTTGGAATACGAGCCTCCTAAATCAATTACTACCAAACGCACGCCACTTTCAAAATACTGACGAAGTATATTGTTTGCTAAGAATGATTTCCCTTCTCCTGTGGGTGCAAAAATGGCAAAGTTTCGGGCTTTGATACGTTTCTTACGCTCATCCCAAACATCTTTTAAAACCGGAATATTATGTTGCCTGTCATTAAAGATAATACCTGTTGCATCCGATTTGTAATTGCTATTATTAATGTACAAACACAAAGCGTGTTTTAAATCGGTTACATACAAATCTTCGTTAGAGAAATTGGATGTAAAACAACAATAAGAATTCAGGAAATAATGCTTTCGCTCCTCCCCTTTTGGGTAGTATGGAACAATATCCAGTTCCTTGAATTCGGTCTTTATTTTGGAAGCTATTCTACTTAATTCCGATACTTCCCTAGACCAAAAAACAATATTAAGATGTCCTCTTATAATTCGAGAACTATCATCTTCATTAATTTTGGTAACAATGTCTTCAATCTTCTTTAAGATGACTTTGTTCTGTGTTCCGAAATTGGAACTTTTATTGAGTTCTTCAATTTTCTTATCGAATAGTTTTCTCCACGTATGTTTATCATCCAAATAGATGATTTGATTGACGATATGGTTTTCATTGAGATTTAACCCTAGACCATCAATAAAACCTTGATGGAAAACAAAATCGTCTGAAGTGAATTTATCGTTGGTCTTACTGCTCTGTACCACATCACCAAAGCACAATTCACTGTTGACGGCTAATACATCAAAGTAATTTTCTCCAATTTCTATATTTGACTTTTTGAGTTGTACATCTGTATCAAAACCTTCATTAAAGCCGTTGAAATAAGTCGTTGTGATGTTTACAATTTGGTTCTCATCAAGAAGCTTAAAATGAACTTTACGGCTATTATTGATAAAAGAAATCGCATCGTTAACCAAAGTGATAAATTCACTCACATTATGGTCTAGCTGTTTGTAAATGCCCTTTTCAACTTTGCGAAACGGATTTGTAAACTTGGAAGCGTTTAAAGCTTTGTTAAGAGGGAGAACAAAGAACAAATACGAAGCATGCTTTATATAGTCTCGCCCTTTAAAATAATTGTGTGTGGCTTTCTCTAGAAAACTATTATTAGGCAGCATTACTGCTTTAAATGTTTCTTTTTCATAAATATCTTGCTTATGGATAATGGTACTTACAGGTAATGATTTAAAAGCCTGAAACCATGAACCGTGGATATCCTCAAAATCTTTTTCCGATAAGCTATAGATTTCTGGGAAATCACCTTTATAACATAGTACTACATTGCCATTATTGGCGAATATAATATGGTCTTGTATATCCAAAATAGGATGGTAAGCAGATAGATTTATTTTCTTCATATTGATTATTAATTAAATACCCACCTGTCTGCCGATAGGTAGATTATGGGTCTTCATAATACAGTTGACTTTCTTTTTTATTACTAATAGTTTGTGGAAACACTTTTTTGAAATGAAATGAGGCAGGTTTTTTAGTAAGCTGTGTTAAACCTATGTAGAGTGACACATTGGTTACAAATACACCAATGATGACCAAAAAACTAAAAGAAAAAATGATAAATAATAAGGATCCAATTACAGCCGTCATCATTAGAGCGAACAGCGATATAGGTAAGCCCATAATCACTGCTCGTTTTCTAATATTTTTATAGACCGCAAACCGTTTCATTAGACTACGATATTAATGAGGTAGGTAAAAATGCCTACTACTGCACCCGCTATAAGAACAAATACCAATACGCGTGTAATGCCTTTTTTCAAATCGGCATTTTCGCCAAAGAAATGGCCTGCATTAAATAGGAAGCCTATTAAGAATATGACTCCCAAAATTATAGGAAAAATGGTTCTGATAGTATCGGAAACATCATTAACAGAATCTTCAATGCCTCCAATTTGTGCAAAAATGGCGTTTGAAATAAGAAATAATAAAGTGGTTAAAAAGAGTGATTTTTTCATACTGAAATGATTTAAATTTTGTTTCATTTTCGTTGAAATAAAAATACACTATATTTGAATTCAATCAGTTGATTTTTAATATTTTACACAAATAATATTATTTGATTTCGCTTGATTTTAATTGAAAACAAAGCGAACTAAATCTTATGAAAATTGATAGAAAAAACCCACTCGATTATGAAAATAAATTAGAAAACAGCTCTCAAAAACGTCAGTTTTGTGATTTTGGCCTTAAAAATGTGTGTTGTTTTTGGTCAACAAAAAATCATTGTGATTGATCTTGGACATGGCGGAAAAGATTCTGGGGCAATTGGGATAAATAGTATTCAAGAAAAGGATGTGGTTTTGAATGTGGCTAAAGAAATATTAAAGCTTAATAAAATGATTTTGAATGATAAGTTTGAGATTTATTTAACTCGATATAAAGATACTTTAATTTCTTTATCGGATAGAAGTCGATTGGCTAAGAGTTTGAATGCGGATGTATTTTTGTCTTTGCATTGTAATTCGTCTTATAGCTATTCCAAAGGCATAGAAGTTTATGTCCATAATTCAGATAAGCCAAATACCAAAAAATCTATTAACCTTGGTTTATCTATCTTGAATGAAAGTACTCAAAAACTAGGGTTTAAAAAGCGAGGTGTGAAGTTTGCTAATTTTCAAGTGTTGCGGGGAGCTGATTCATTTTTCCCTGCCATACTTTTAGAATTGGGTTTTGTCACTAATACTGATGAGGCTGATTATTTTTTTAAACCTAAAAATATTGAAGCTGTGTCTTTGGCTGTTTTTATAGGGATTTCTAATTATTTAAATGTATTTTAATCTGCTAAAAATGGAGCTCGGTTATAGTAACGTAATAAAAAAAATTAGACGATTCTCGTGGATTGCCACAAGAGCATAAATTTTAAGAAAAATAAAATTCTATGCACTTGTTATATTTAGAACTTCACTTAATCTTCTTTTTCATATTTCATTATTTTTTGTCTTAAAACAAAAGAAACAAAAATTCAAGGCTGCATATAATTTTGGAAACAATTAACGACTCATTCGCTATATTTTAGGAAACATTGGAACTGGTTAACATTGTTTTAAATCCCTTGTATAATTGAAACCCTTAAGAAACGGTATTACTAAACCCCTAAAATATGGACGCTCATTTCATCTATCAGTTTTACCAAAATTTTATGAGGCCAAGTTAAAAAGCGAGATTCTATTTTACATAATATGTATATGTTTTCTTTTTATGAACCTAATACTCTTAAAGCTTCATTTCCATTATTTTGTATTGCATCATCTGAAGCTGCTATAATTGTACTAAGCTTTTCAGATAATAAAACAGAACTTATACCTGGTTGTACAATAGTAAATTTAAACCTAAGTTGCTTATTTTGAGCCAAAATATTATTAAAATCAATTAGAGTACCTCTTTTAAACTTTTCATTTTTGTTATGACCCCTATGGTTCATCTTTTTCTTAAATCCATTTCGGTTAGAAGTCCAAAGTTGTGATTTAATAGCTTGCATGCAAACTTCATAAACATCACCTACTCTATCTCCTGGATTTGGACCACTAGATCCTTTAACATGAAATAGTTCAATTAAAATATCATTTGCATTATCATTTATGCTAATATGATCAGCAACTTCTCCTGTACCATGATCATAAATTAAAACATTAGGGTTAGTTCCTAAAATATATTCATCAAGAGAATCATGTATTGAGTTTCTATTTCCATTATCTATCTTCGATTGTGCATCTTCATAAAATTCAATAGTAATGTCAGTATTTAAAGCTTCCCAATCAATACTTTCAACTCTATCTGGATCAAAATATAATTCTCCCTCTTGTGAGGGTTTATGATAATCATGATTTATAACATTAGCAAACTCATTTAAATATAAGTGAAGAGGGAAGTCATCTAAATAATCCAATATATCAATTGTATTATTACCATATTTTATGATATAATTTCCTTTCTCATTATCACTTTCAAATAAATAATATTCTTCAAAATCATATGTCAAATCAATTGTAATTATATCATTCGTTAAATAAAAATATAATTTATCCTCATCAGATTTATCTTTATCAATAACTATTTCAAAGTCCAATAATTGATAAGTAGCAGAAATTTCATCTTCTTCCATTACATTTAATAATGGTGGATTATGGAATGTATCACCATTCCAAGTTGAAGAAATAACTGTAAATGGAAACTTTGATATAGGAGTGCCAATAGAAAGATTGTCTAATCCTGTTTTTGTAGAAACAGTTTTATCACTAACTATTTTTTCTCCAAGCAATTTACACCATTTAATTAATTTTGGAATCTTTTCATATGCATTACTCCAAACTTTTGCACCACTACTATATCCAATTGTAATTGATTCTCCCTTTGATTTAGCTTTACCAAAAACATGTCCATTAGCGTAAAGCCTACCGTGGCTTTTTCGTATAGATTTTTCAGCATTTGCTCCTGAAATAGTCCGATAAGACTCTCCACTATTTGGTGACTTATTTTGCATCCCAATATTGAAAAACTCTGTATCATCAAGATCAACTAAAACTTTATTAATTTCGTGTTTTGATATTCTTTCATATACTCCATTGGAAAATTCTTCTATCACATCGTCATAAAATTGCAGAGTTCTAATAGACGATGAATGGATAAATATTAATCCATTCTTCTCATCATAAAAAATTACAAACAAATAATATTTAGTATTGACAATTTGTTCAGATTTAATCCACTTTGGCTTAATTGTCTCTCTTGTTACAAAAATAAGTGCAGCATTTTCTTCACTAATACCTTCATGAATAACTTCATGGTTTGGAATATCTATTTCACCATAAATATTAAACTCTTCGGTTTTATAGACTTTGACATGAAAGTATGGATTAAGATTGTATAACGAAAATTGATCGTCATCATCTTCAGAACTAGAAGTTAATTCAAATGTATCCAGCACTTCTTTAATTTCATCTTCTTCAATTATAGTTTGCTCACTTAAATCTTTAATTATATCATTCCATATTGCTCCTTCTGCAAAAAGCTGTTTACGGCCAATAGTAATATTATTTGGTATTGCTATAAATTTAGCTTCTCCTATATTTTCTGCATTTGTTCTAGCAAACCTTCCAATGAACTGTAAAGTAACTGCTAGTGATTTATGAGGTTGATGAATTACTCCAATCTTCAAATTTGGAAAGTCAAATCCTTCACCGAGCATATCAACACATATAATACCATCTAATTCCCCTTTTTTAAGCTTTGCTATTGTTTGCCTAATATATCTATAGGTTTTAGTACTATCTACCCTTCTTAGTCTTAGCGTTGTGTTATCTTGATATAAATCGTTGAGTTCTTTTGCATTAACTTTAGAACTAGTCCTAACCATTATATAATGTTTCAATCCAGCTAAACGATCTTGTTTGAAAATTTTGTCAGCTTCTCTCGCTATTGCTAAATCTGGATCTACTCCTTCTTCAACTTTTACTGCATAATAACCTATTTCTCCAAATATTTTATCTTCATATGCTTTAGACAAAGGATAATTAAATGCAGTAATTCCTTTGATTTCTTTTTTATCCCTTCTAAATGGTGTAGCTGTAAAATATACCTTTTTAGCATTCTCAAATGCCTCTACAGTATTTGACCAAGTATATGCAGGAACATGATGAGCTTCATCAACTAAAATTAAATCAAATAAATCTTCAGGAGGTGATAGTGTATCATTTATACCTTCGTTAATTGATTTAGGTATACCAATAACTACATCATAATCATTAAGCTCCTCCCACTCTTGAATATTGGTAATTGGAGACTTTATTTCCTTTACTTTAGGAGTATTTAAGTCATTATGAAAAACATTGCAATATTTTAAAGTTTCAAGATCATTAAATTCTTTAAATATTTGTCCTCGTACTAAAACACTAGAACTTAATACAAGAACTCTTTTAGCTTGTAATAAAAATGCAGCCAACACTAGAACTGCGGTTTTACCAGAACCTGTTGGCATTATAATAATCGCTGGTGTTTCTTTTCGTATTGTAAAATGTGAACCAATAGCATGTATTGCACCTATTTGTGCATTACGAAGGCCCCTAATACCTTCTTTAGCTATTGGTAAATTTATTCTAGAGTAATTCTCAGAAAAGTATACCATAAAAAGCAATTTATATTAACTCTAAATATATAAATTTTAACAGTTAAAAACTTACAGAATCCCGTAATTAATAAAAAATTAAATAATCGTTTCCATTCCACACACATTATACTTCCCTCCTAAGTCGTCGCATAAAAAGTGTTCCATTAACATTGTAAAGAAACTTTTGAGAATGATTTTTTTGAAGAAACTGTAGTAACAACTTTCGCTTTTAACCAAAGTACCGTTCATAACGCAGTACACTATAGTACAAAACATATTATTTCCTTTTATCTCCACTCTCTTTATCAAAAGCCACCAAATTAAAAAGCTGTCGCATCCGAGAGCGCACCCGATTACCATAGCGTTCTTCCAATTCCTGGGCATTAAGATTGGTAGTAGCATGTGTTTTTATCTTGTTTTCTAAAAACAAATCATAACGAGATAAAAGAATTTCCCCCATGACATTACAATCTTTACCATAATGCCTCCCTATAGGTTCCACTCCCAAATCATCAAAACAAAAATACTGACCATCACCATAATCTTCAATGGTTTTATAGCCAATATGATTAAATCCAAAAACAATATTTCTTGCTGGTATCATTTTATAAGGTTTTTGATGCGGTACAGTATATCTCAATAACTTCATTAAACTTGTTTTTCCACAGCCAACAGGACCAGACAATAGAATGCCTTTATTGATATCAATATCTAAACGCTTACAATTTGCTTCATCTTTGATAAAATAATTACATAGCTTAAAAATAATCTCTCGATCTTCCTCTATAATTTTAAATTTTTCCCCAAACAGTAACTTACCCTTGGTATTGAGATAAGCAAGCATCATATCAAAATCATAAATGATTTCATTCACTTTCAGTTCTCCTAAGTGATATTGTTTCTTGCCTTCGGTAATGATATGCGGGCTTACATTTTTCATAGTGGCTCATCATAATTTTTATCAGAACTAGTCTTTAAGTTGTCCTGATATGGAACAGTTGCCATTTGTTTTTCTTCAGTTTCAGAATTTTTATTATTCGAAATTTTAAAATTTTCGCGTTTGTTTATGTTTTTATTGTTTTCTATAGTTTGTATATGTTTGTTTATACGTACCAATGCTTGTCCAGTGCTTGTCTCGATATTGGTACGACTTGAGTACAGAACTTGTTCGGTACTTGTCCCAAAATCGAACATCTTAATTTTACTACCTTTAAATGGATTATGCGATGGTGAATACAGCAAGTAATTCCAATGGCTTAATTCTTTAATGCAACGGTGATACGTAGACTTTGATCCGATTTTAGAATACGCCATAACTTCTTCCCTATTGATATAGAATTCTTCCTTAAAAAAGCTACTATTCCAAAGCTGAAACAAGGCGATATACAAACTAATATGGGTTGGATTTATACGACTGTCTTTAGAAAATTGCACAAACACACCATTGAGGTGTTTGATGTAGTTAACGTCTTCCAAAGCAACTTAAAACTGATTATGAATCCTGTTCTTTTCTAGCACTTCCATGATTTCTTGATAATCATAATACAATAGACCTCCAACTTTTGTATACGGCAATGTGCCATTAATACGTAAGTTTTGTAATGCACCTGGAGAGATTCCTAAAAGGTCTCTGACTTCTGGAGATTTGAGCCATTTTTTTGATGAAAGACCAGATTGATTGGTAAGTAGCTGTTTAATATCATCGAGTAGTTCCATTTTAAACTCTCTGAGGTCTTCGGTGGTAATGATTGTTGTTCCCATATTTGTAAAACTGTTTTTAGAAAACAAAGCCGTCAATGATTATAAATTTTTAAACGACGGCTTTGAATTGATTTGACATTCGTTTGACAAACTTGAAGAGATTTATTTAGTTTTATTCACCAGTTGACCCGACTCTGGTAAAAATTTAACATTTTGATTTTTTGGGATATTTTGAAGAGATATGATTGTTTTTATGAAGTTTAAGCAGTCAATTGTCCTTAAAAGAAATTAATTGTTTGATAAGAAACTTATAAACAGGAGGTAAACCGAGTACTGTTAATTTTTAACAATTCTTAGTATGATTATTATGAATCATTTTTCTCAATTTCATTGATTAAACCAATTGATAATTCATCCAAAAATTTAGTTCTACTATTTTTACGCAGCCTTATTTCGGAGTAAGTTTTGTAAAAATCGCCCAGTTCAAAATTGAATAGCTTTTGTAACTCAATAGCAATCTCCTTTATTTCTAACTTACCATTATTGATGACACGGCTGTGATATAAAGCATATATCAATTCAGTTAATGCTACCTTACTTGAAGTCCACTTTAGATTGGAATGACTCGATGGATTGGAATAACAATTTGAGCGGTCTTCCAAATAGCTTATAAATCGTTTATAAGCATTAATTTTTGCCAATAACAAATCATGTGAAGTATTAAAATCTAAATCATAAAAATAATAATCGGTATGCATCATCATGATCTGAATTGACTGATTTCTTGTAAAATAACAAACATCCAGATGTGTTTGCCCTTGCTCAATATAATTCACAAAATCTAAGTGATTTACTAAAAATTGATGTCGCCTATTTATATTTTTTTTAATAAACTTTTGTTGCATTTTTTCGCTCGTTTTGGATAGTTGGCTTTCAAAAGCATATACTTCCAAATAATAAATAAGATAGCTTAATGGTATTTGTTTAATATTTTTAAAAAACTGTATTTTATCTTCCTCTTTTGAAAAACCTTTTGAAACAACTTCACATTTAAATATTTGAAGATACTTTCTACAAACTTCAATAGCTGCTGTTGACTTTTTAATAATATCCCATGAAGATTTTTCAATATTGTGTAATTGATTTTGAAAATCTTTTATTAATGAGGGAGCGTGCATGTTATTTTTAATATACCTTTTTAAACAAAACCTTGACTTAAATTTCTATCATAAAACTTGTTTGAAATTGTTTCGGTTTGTTAAAGTTCAATAGAATATAGTATTAAAAAAAACAATTATTCCCATCATTTATAAATCAAGAGTAGAGATTTATAAATGATGGAAATAAAAAAATAAATTTTTAAAATATTAGGATTGCTATAATAATCTGAGAACCTATAAAAACTCTCTAAAAGTAAAATGGCATTATTAGATCTCTGTATTTTCTAATTGATACTCAGGATGTCCAGTTTGCCATAATATGAATGAGAAAATATCAGCCCATTCCTCATATATTTTTAATTCATTATTTGTACCATTATGTCCAGAATTAAAATCAATATTAAGTAAGACAGGCTTTTTAAGCATATTTGAATTTTGTAATCTTGCAATAAATTTACCTGTCATCCATGGGTTAACCAAAGGATCATTCATTCCAATAGTCATATAAGTCGCAGGGTAATCAATACTATCTCTAATATGTAAATAAGAATCCATTTCTATTAAACCCATACATTCAATTGAATCCTTAACAGTTCCAAACTCCTTATAATTAGAACCACCTCCACCTGCTTCCGCTTCCGCCCTTAAAGGGTTCATTAATCCTGCCTGAGAAATTACGACAGAAAACAAATCAGGACGTTCAGTCATAGCTCTACCAACCACTATTCCCCCTGCACTTGCTCCATATATGGCAGTATGATTTTTAGAAGTAAATTTTTCATCTATAAGGTATTCGGTACAAGCAATTAGATCTTTCCATGAATTAGACTTAGTTGTTTTAAAACCATCTTCATGCCAGTTTTCACCCTTTTCACCACCCCCTCTAACATGTGAAATACAAAATATGCCCCCGTTTGCAACAAAATTTAACATCAATGGTGAAAAATAGGGGCTTTCTATATCTCCATAAGCACCATAAGCATATACAAATACAGGATTTTTACTATCTCTTTTAATGTTTTTATTATAAATAATAGATAAAGGAACCTCTTTTCCATCATGAGAAGTAACTAGTACTTCTTCTGCAATGATATTTTTAAATTCTGGATATTCACTTTTAGGAGAGAGGTTGTCTTCTAAAAAACTGTTGTCCTCTGAAATATATTTATAACGGATATCATCGTTTACCCATCCACTTGTTGAAATCCATAATTCTTTATGATTAATAGATTTAGCGTATAGACTAATTTCCCCTGCTTTTTTTGGTGTTTTTAAATTAATCTCTATACCATCACTTATTTTATACAAACTAGCTTGAACACCATATTTTTGAGTGGTATAAAAAATGGCATTCTTTGTAACTTCAAAATCGTTTATAATTTCTGTTTTCCTTTCTTTAGCAATTACCTTAGGTTTTTTAAAATTTAATTCATTTATAGTTACTGATGCTATTTTTTTATTTGGAGCATTTTGTGCTGATAAAAAAACAAACTCGTTATCTAAAAACACACCTTTGTTTGTAACTACTTTTTGTTCTTTTGAATATAATGGTTTCCAGTTAAGCTTCCCTTTTTTTATATCTGATATTTCAGCATAAAAAGTATTCCAATAACTATCAACTCCAGCAACATATCCTAAAAGGTATTTATCAGTGCTAGATTTTATTTTTGCAATAGGATATTCATTAGGATTTATATTAAGTTTTGGATGTGATTTATTTCCAAAAACAAACCTTAAATCATTAGGTTTATTATTTAATAAATAAAGTACAGATTGAGAATTTTGTTTAAATTTTGGATTTGAGATATCTGAGCCTGGAAAGTAAAGAAAGATGAAACCACTATTATCGGGCAACCAACTAACTCCTAAAAAATTGGTAGGCCATGCATTATTGAGAACTTGTGGCATTGGTTTTTTAGTTTTCATGTCGATAATTATCATTTCTGATAATTCTCTTCCTGAATGTGAAAGTGAAACAACTATAAAATTAGCATCCCAACTAGGGCTTATATAATTTATAACATAGTCTTCCTTTGATTCAGGCTTAAATGATTTAGGATCGAATAATAAAGACTCATTTTCATTTTTTTTATAATAAAGTTTATAATAACTTTCTTCAACGTTTCTTTTTAAATAAAACCAAGTATTATTTTCAGTTATCTTTATTTTCGAAGTTCTAAATGATTCTCTGTTATCTATTTCACTCAATGTTTTAATTAAAGAGTTTCTCCCAGAGATGTTTCTCAATAAATTTTCAGCATAAATATCTTGATTTTTGTACCAATTAATATTAACCGAATCATTAATATTCTCCAAATTTCTATATCTATCTATTATTTCTTTCCCATAATAGTGATCAACAACTAATTCGCCTTTTATTATTGGAGGGTTATATATCTCGATATCTGTTGAATATTTAACACAAGAAACTAGAATAAATAAAATTATAATAAACTGTATTTTTTTCATTATTCTTTTAAAGTTTTACAAATTACAAATTGAATAAATAACACACACCCCAAGAAAAATTATCTTGAGGTGCAAAATAAAATAATTTTAATCTCATTATTATGATCTACCTGGGGTTTTCTTTTTGTTTTTATCAATAATAACCCCATCTCCGCCTCCTATAATCACTTTTAAATTTTTAAAAGTAAAGTCCTTAAAATTGTTTAAATCTGTTTTTTTGTTTTTCAAATTATTCATAAATATATGTATTATATGTTATAGGTACCAATAATATAAAAATCTTGTTATACTAATAGTTAATAAAATAACGAACTAGTCTAGATTTATGAATTTCGTGCTAATTTATTTAGTTCTTTTATAAAAAAAGATGGTTTAATACCTGTTTTATTGAAAAAAGCTTTTGAAAAAGATTCACTATTACTAAATCCAACTTCATATGAAATAGCTTTAATTGTATAAGCTCGTAATTGATAATTCGTTTTTAATTCTTCAATACAATGATTAATTCTTAAACCATTTAGATAATTTGAGAATGTAATACCTTTATTATGATTAATTACTTTAGATAAATACACAGAGTTGGTGTTAAAGTCTTTTGCTAATTTATTTAAAACGATGCCTTGCTCTAAATATTTCTTTTTATTTTCAAATTCATCTAATTTAGAGATTATACTATTTATGATTTTCTCTGAAATATTGATTGAATTATTTTCAGAATGTTGTGTTATGGATATTTTTTGAGTTTTTAAATTTTTATTCAATAACTCATTAAAACGCTTCTTATACTTTTTTTGATTATTATAAAAAAAGAAAGAAATACTTGAAAATAGAAGTATAATGAAAAAAACTAAAAAAGTTATTTTTTTATTAAAATCCTTTTCATTGTTAATTTTTATAATCAATTTACCCTTTTCATTCTTCAATTTTGGGACTTCATAATGATTAATAACTTCTTTATTAATATTTTTAATAGTATTATTTAATAAACTATCTACTTTTATTAATTTATCTACGAAATACAATTGTTTATTAACATTTCCTTGTTTTGAATAGAAATCATACATTGTTTTATATGTATCTTTTAATTCAATAAAAGGGTTTTCTGTTGCTGTATAAATAGAATCTACCTTATTGAAGTAGCTTATCGTTTTATTAATATCTCTATGCTTATAAATTTTTCCTTGATAATAATAACAATTGGCTAAACTAATATCATTAATTAAAGGTTCTACTTTTTTTAAACTATCTAGTGCACCTTTATAGTCATTCTCAAAATACAAAAGTGTGCCACTATCTAGCAAAAAGGTTGAATACATTAACGAATCTTTAGTTTTTAAACTAAAATCAAGACCTTCCTTTATGCGTATAGAAGCAGAATCTAAAATTTCACCTCTTAAATAGGCTTTAGATAAATCGTTTAAAGCAATTATATAATCTTTTTTAAGCTTCTTTTTATAGTTAGGTTGAGATTCAAGGAATTTTAATTGTTCTCTAAATATTTTGAGTGCTTCATCGTATTGACCAAAAATAGTTTTCAGACCTCCTATAAACTGTTTTATTTCAATTTGTTGGTTAATATTATTGTTTTTCAACGCATATTCATAAGCAATTAAATATAATTTTAAAGCTTTTTTATCATCTCCGTTATCATAATTATAATACCCTTTCAACATATAACCCAAAGCGGGAAATTCATTATTTTTATAATTTTTAGTGAGAGCAATGATACTGTCAGAATATGCAATAGCTCCTTCATAATGTAAAATACAAGATTTATACAAATAGGCGTAAGCCAAATTAAAAGTATCTTTTTCTCTACTGGCCTTTTTTATCCAAGCATTTACATAAACAATAGAAACTTTGTGGTTGTCTTCATACTCTTCAAATGCACTTTTAAGATATTCGAAAGATTTGTCTTGTAAAGAATCTGAAGATTTTTCCTGACCTTGAATAGCCTGACTTATTAGCGTCAGAAAAAACATAAGTACAAAAGGGGGCTTTAAATACATTACTTATTTTTTTATAAGTCCAAATTTACAAATTTAGACTCTGAATTTATGAAAACAGATATACTTAGTTTGTAAAACATTTTTAAAAATCGCAGATTTGACCTGTCCTAAAATTTATATAGATATGAATTATTTTGGGTTAGTTATTCAACAAGTGCAATTTATTTTGCACCTTTTTAACGAAGTTTAGCTTATTTATGAAACAAATTTTCCCAAAAGAGATCATAGAAAACACTATTGAAGCTCATCAGTTTAAACATAGTAAACAAAGCAAAATAATTTATACTATAATTTTAATAACGCTCATTACAATTATTAGCTTATTACCATGTATTCATGTAGATATTTACACTTCAGCTAGGGGTTTTATAAAACCTGATAAAGAACGACTAATTGTCACTTCTATAAATTCGGGAAAAGTGATCTCTACTAACTTAAAAAATAATATTCCTATACAAAAAGGAGATACTTTATTAGCCCTAGATAACACCATAATTAATGAAAAACTAAATTTATCAAAGCATCAAACAGACGATATTAATCTATTTATTGATGACTTAATCTATTTGATAAACTCAAAAAAAGCGCAAAACAGTAAAATAAAATCTCCTAGATATAAAAAAGAATATCTCTTGTATAACCAGAAGGTACAAGAATTATATACTAGGCGAAAAAAATTAAAAAAGGATTATGACAGAAGTAAAACTTTATTCGAAAAAGGCGTTATAGCCAGAGTAGAATTTGAAAATGTAGTTTTTGATTATGATTTGGTTATAAATAGCCTTTATCAACTAAAACAACAACAAAGTAATATTTGGCAAACTGCTCTTACAGAATATAAGAATGATTTATTAGAAATAGAGAGTGTTACAAAGCAGTTACAAGACAATAAATCTCAATTTGTGGTTACTGCTCCTATAACAGGCACTTTAATTAGTGTAAAAAGCATAGAAAAAGGGAGTTTTTTAAATGCTGGTGATGCTTTTGCGAGCATATCACCCAATACCACGCTGCTAGTTGAATGCCTTATAAGTCCACAAGATATAGGCTTACTAAAACTTAACAATCAAGTAAATTTTCAAATAGATGCTTACAACTATAACCAATGGGGATTGGCTACGGGTAACGTTATTGAAATAAGTAAAGATATAGAGTTAATTGAAAATGCATCTGTATTTAAAGTACTGTGCCATATCAATGAAGATGCACTAAGTCTCAAAAATGGTTTTGAAGGCAAATTAAAAAAAGGGATGAGCCTCAATGCACAATTTAAATTAACTGAACGCACTTTATTTGATTTACTATACGATAAAGTTGACGATTGGGTAAACCCTAGCCAAAAAGAATTAGCAACTATTAATTAATGTTATACTGAGCAGAGTCGAAGTGTTAAAAATAATATAAGCCTATGAAAAGCATAAAACAATTAGAGCGCCTACAACAATTGCATCAACGTATAGAGCAAGAAAATACAGGTACACCAAAAGAGCTAGCTCAATTTATGAGTATTAGTGAACGCTTATTGTACAATTTAATAGAAGAATTAAAAGACATAAGTGCTCCTGTATGCTATAATCGAAGCCTTAAAACCTATTATTATAATGACGATTTTAAACTCCAAATTAATATATCGGTAACAGCACTTAGTAATAATGAAGTCTTACAATTGTTTGGGGGTAGTTATTTTTTAAAGAAAACGAACTCACTGCAAGGCTTGTGCAGTCTATCCGCATAAATTAGCTATATCAAAAAGCAAGACCAAATGTGGTGTAGTTAGACGTAACTTATTTGTGTTTTTGATAGTTTTTTGTAAAAAGTTTACAAAAATGTTTAACAATTAAAATTTTATATTTATGAAAAATTTAGAGAATTTTGGTATTCAAGAAATGAATACTAAAGAGATGAAAGAAGTTAATGGAGGTTTTTGGGGTCTTTTTGCATTAGCCGTAGTTATTGCAATAGCAGTTTTTGGTAAAAATGTAACAGTGAGCTAGTTTAGCTAATCAAAAACAAATGAATAATAATTAAATTTTATTTTATGAAAAATTTAGAAAAATTTAGTGTTCAGGAAATGAATAATAGCGAAATGGAAAAAGTTAATGGGGGTGGGATTTTTGCCGTTTTATTAATTGCAGTAGTTGGAGCTATTATACATCATCTTTGGAAACAATAATTCTAGAGGTAATAGCAAAAACAATTATTCTTTGACAGAAAAATAGTGAGGTTAATTTTACAACCTCACTATTTAGTTTATTAAAAATATGAATTTTAAAAAAAATATCGTTTTAATTACATGCCTTTTTTTTATTAAAATAAGTGCTCAATTAAAGATAGAAGATTCACATTCTTCAAAAGAGTTATATTCTTTCTCATTAATTGATGGGTCAAATTTGCTTACAATGAAGCAAGCTAATGAAAATTACTTGTCTGCAAACAGAATATTAACGAAGTTAATTGACAATGATGAATCTAAGATAGATGAGATTTTTAAATTTAGTGCTTCTTTTTTAGGTCTTATAATTACACATGAAGAAGGGCATAGATCTGTATTAACCAATTTAGAGATTGGCTCTATAAGTCAACCTTTTTCAATTTTTGACGGTGTAGCTTATGTAAAGGGGGTAACAGATGAAACTTTAATTAATTTAAGACAAAATAATTTTCAAGATTATATTCGTTTGCATACTGGGGGATTAGAATCAGATTATAGTATTACCCATAGAACAGAAAGTTTGATTGCTTTAGAGCTAGATGATTATAAAAACCTTGAAATAGATTATTTAACTCATAAATTTTCACATATTGGTTATTTTTTAACTGCACTTATTCCTAAATTATCTCCTAATTTAAAAGAGGAAGACAATGAGCTTGAAAGAGATATTGTTGGGCATGATATTTTTGGTGCCATAAGACATTTGCATCGACCAGATATGGAATTTTATAGATATACCAATTTTGGTGATTTAACAAAAGAAGAAAAACAGTTTATAAATAAAGTATCTATTTTGTCTTTATTAAATATAGCAAACCCTATTGTTTTTGGAAAAAGTAATTTTAAAATTAATGAAAAATTAAAAATTAATGCTGGTTTAGGATATACTTTAGCACCATTTGGAGGTTTTATTGATGAAAATTTTTGGTTTATTTTTAAAGATAGAATAAGAATTCATTCTTATTTAAGGCAATTTCATAATAAAGATAATTGGTTTTTAGGAGGAGGCATAAATTTATTAAATTACTCTTTTCATCAAGATAAACTTTTATTGAATTGTGGAATGAATTTTTGGTCTCAACCAAAAAACTTGTCCTTTATAGAAGAAAAAGGCGATTTTGGTTATGGTGGTAACCTTAACTTAGGCTATAAAGTTTACAATACTAAAAATAATAAACAAAGTATTTATTTAAATACCGGTTTAAGTTACAAAGAAGTTGGATTCATTCCAGAATATGCAAGCTTAGATGAAAATACTAAACTTAATTTTGGTTTTTCATTATTATGGTAATAATGAATTTTAATTCAATCATTTTACTGCAAGGTTTATGCAGTCGATACAATTAAATTTGATGTAATCAAAATAAAAAATCAGACGTGATTATAAGTTAGACGTAACTTCATTTTTTTGATAAAATTTGCTTAACAAATATTTAATAATTAGAATTATATTTATGAAAAATGTAGAAAATTTTGGTGTTCAGGAAATGAATGCTAAACAAGTTAAAAAGTGTAATGGTGGTATAATAGTAGAAATAAATATATTATTTGGACTTATGTTATATGGCGCTTATACAAAAGGGTATAATGATGGATATTCAGCTTAATAATTTTTAAAAACAATTACTATATGAAAAATATTGAAAATTACAATCTTAAAGAATTAAGATCAGAAGAGTGTCTCGATATTAATGGAGGTATTATTGGAGCATATTTAGTAGCTTCTCTTGCAGGAGCTTATTATCTTGGCTATGCAGTAGGATATCTTTCCAGATAAAGGTAAATACAGAAAAAATACCTTCTACATTTTGAGTAGAAGGTATTTGATTTTAATTTTGTAATTTTGTAAAAAAAAATATACAATGGTAGTTAAAAAAATACAATCAGTAATTTGGATAATTGCTGCTTTAATTATTGGTTCTTATTTCTTAGGTTACGCAGTTGGGTATCTTACACACTAAAAAAACACCTTCTATGATTTTGCTTAGGAGGGATTGGGTTTTAATTTAATAAAAAATTAAAACCCAATAAAATGTTAGATAAAAAAATACAATCTGGATTTTGGATAATAGCAGCCTCTTTTATTATTTCATTAATTATACTTTTTCTTTATTTTTTTAAGAGTTAGTTAACTAGATATATTACAAAAAAGGCTGATATTTATATCGGTCTATTTAGTTATAAATTAACCCGTTGTGCATTTAGGCTATATTAATTTTTAAGTTATTAATATTCCTATTAAACACGAACTTATTGATAAATTGAACCACTGTCATTGCTGTGATTTTGGACAAGATTCTATTTTTGAATCCATCAAAAGATTTGGCATAATTTCGTCTTATCATAAATTGATCACATAATTGAGAAAATAAAGTTTCAATACGTTTTCTTGATTTTTTAAATATGTAGGGTTGTTCTTTGTAATTAATCTGGTTGCTTCGCATTGGCGTTTCCAATCTTACATTATAACTTTCAAACAAATTTAATTGATATTCAGCAAATAAATATCCTCTATCTCCCAACAAGATACAATCTTTTAATTGCCCTTGGATATCTTTAAGATAGTTGATGTCATGAACCGAAGCAGGGCTTATATCTAAACTTTCAATGACTCCTTGAACCGAACAAACAGCGTGAAGTTTATAACCGTAATAATGCGTAGATTGACTAGCACAGTACCCTTTCACGGGCTGACTGTAGTTTTCTTCTTTACATATTCTACTTCTTGAGCTCCGAGATAATTTACATACCTCCAATGGCATACTATCAACTATGAAACAATCTTGAGAGTTATTCAACCTAAAAGCCATATCTTTTCGTATAGCTTCTCTAAAACTGAATAATTTCCGCTTACGCCTGTTATAAACACTTCGTTCTATTTTACTTGATAAAGCAATAGGCAATATCCTAAAAAGTTGACATTCACTATCAATGCTCATATATTCTGAGGTTAAATCAATGGCTATAAGTTCTAAATCGTTTAGCTTGGGTTTACGGATTTGATGTAAATAATCTGATTTTGCACCTAATCCTTTTAAAACCTCTAATATTTTATCGTAATTTGCTTTAAAGTTGTGCATCGCTAATTGTTGTGTCGTAACTACAATTTACTACTATTTAGTAGTTTGCACAACTTTTTCTAAATGCACAACGGGTTAAATTAATATTTATCATAGAGTTAAAACACGATTATTAACAATAATTGTGTTTTCTATTTTTTATGAAAGAATAATTTTCCCTGCAATACTTCTGCAGTAAACTCTTCTAATATTGCCATATAAATAAAAAGTATGGCAGGTATAAAAATAAAACAACACGATATTACAGATTGTGGTGCTGCATGTTTAGCATCAATAGCAGCCCATTACAACTTACAAATACCAATAGCACGCATACGTCAATATGCGGGCACCGATAAAAAAGGTACTAACGTTTTAGGGTTAATAGAAGCAGCACAAAAATTAGGTTTTGAAGCTAAAGGTGTTCGTGGTGAATTAGATAGTTTATTTAAAATACCTAAACCTGCTATCGCCCATATTATAGTTAAAGAACACCTACATCATTATGTGGTTATTTATGAGGTTACTAAAACTCATATAACTATTATGGATCCTGGAGATGGGAAACTTCATAAAAAAACACATGAAGAATTTACCAAAGAATGGACAGGTGTTTTAGTATTACTACTACCAAAAGAAGATTTTGTAGCTACAAACGAAAAGGTTTCTATATATAAGCGTTTTTGGTTTTTACTTAAACCACATAAATTTGTTTTAATACAAGCCTTTGTGGGTGCTGTGGTGTATACCTTATTAGGTTTTTCAACATCCATATATATTCAAAAACTAACCGATTTTGTTTTAGTAAGTGGTAATACTAGACTATTAAACTTACTAAGTATTATTATGATTTGTCTTTTGGTTTTACAAATAATTATAGGGGCATTTAAAGATGTGTTTTTAGTTAAATCTGGGCAACAAATAGATGCACGTCTTATTTTGGGCTATTATAAGCATTTACTAAAACTACCACAGCAATTTTTTGATACTATGCGTGTTGGTGAAATTATTTCACGTATAAACGATGCAGTTAAAATACGCACCTTTATAAATGGCGTATCTCTCAATCTAACAGTGAATTTATTAATCCTTGTTTTTTCATTTGGCTTAATGTTTTTCTATTACTGGAAACTAGCACTTATAATGCTTTTAGTAATACCTCTTTATGCACTTGTTTATTTTATAATGAATAAACTGAATAAAAAAACAGAGCGAACCATTATGGAACGTAGTGCAGATTTAGAAAGTCAGTTAGTAGAATCATTAAATTCTGTAGGAACTATAAAGCGTTTCGGTTTAGAAGGTTTTGCTAATATTAAAACAGAAACACGCTTTATTAATTTATTAAAGATAGGTTACAAATCGGCTTTAAATTCTGTCTTCTCATCTACAAGCTCTACTTTTATAGCACAGCTGTTTACTATAATATTACTGTGGAGTGGTTCTTATTTTGTGATTGAGAGAGAGATTACAGCAGGAGAATTATTGTCTTTCTATGCTATTGTGGGGTATTTTACAAGCCCCGTAGCTAGTTTAATAGGTGCTAATAAGGAAATACAGAATGCGCTTATTGCTGCCGATAGATTATTTGAAATTATGGATTTAGAGCGTGAAGAATCCGAGAATAAATTCAAACTTACCCAAGAGAAAATAGGAGATATTAATTTTAAAAATGTAAAATTCAGATACGGAACACGAGTAGAAGTTTTTAAAGATTTCAATTTAACAATCCCTAAAGGAAAAATTACAGCTATTGTAGGAGAGAGTGGTTCTGGTAAATCTACTTTAATGTCTTTGCTACAAAATATTTACCCCTTGCAAAGCGGGCAAGTTAGTATTGGTGAATTGGATTTAAATTATATAGATACTGCAAGTCTTAGAGAATTGGTTAGTGTGGTACCTCAAAAAATAGACTTATTTGCAGGTAATGTAGTTGAAAATATAGCTGTTGGTGAATTTGTACCTAACATGGAAAAAATAATAGACATCTGTAAATCTATTGGTATTTTAGAATTTATTGAAAGTTTACCTAACGGCTTTGGAACCTATTTAGGAGAAAATGGCGCGTCTCTTTCTGGAGGACAAAAACAACGGGTCGCCATTGCTAGGGCTTTATATAAAAACCCCGAAATATTGGTTTTAGATGAAGCAACATCGTCGTTAGATAGTAAATCTGAAAATTTTATTCAAAAAACGATAAGCACATTAAGAGAAAAAAATAAAACTATTATTATAATCGCTCATAGATTAAGTACCGTTATTAATGCCGATAAAATTGTAGTGCTAGATAAAGGAGAAGTATTAGAAGAAGGCTCACATAAAGAATTGTATTCTAAAAAAGGACATTATTTTAATTTATGGCAACAACAAATACCGCTTATAGAACTTTAAAAAACCACCCTATTTAATTCAAAAATTTTAATTAAGAAAATGATACAACTCATAATTTTGATAATAGATCTAGTATTAAATATTTTAATAAATATATAAGGCTCTAGTTTAATCGAGCTATTATTTGTATATTTATGTTATGGATTTACTAAAAATGAAGGAAGGTCTATCTAGTCTTTCAGAAGCAGAAAGGCTGGAATTACTAAAGGAATTGGAACAA
>NZ_JAUOEL010000014.1 GCF_030540765.1 Flavivirga jejuensis
GATTTTCACCCTTGCGACTTACTAATGCTTCAAGACGTTACTCCTGCGCATAAGGGACTTGCACCCTCTAGATTATTTATTTACCTTTCGGTAATTAAAAGATGCCCATGCTGGGCACACACACTATATATGAAATCATAGCCGCCTATCGGCAGGCTACGCTTCATATACTCAACGTTAACGAACATTTCAAAAACAAAGCGTTAGAATTTAAACCGAACAGAAAACTTTAAAAAACGGATATGAAATTTTACACTTCGATACCCAAAAGTCTAAAGCCATACTATAAAGCGGAATTGGAAAAATACCGAACTGAATACTCAAATGGAAATTTAAAATGTGCGTGGAATCATTTGGAAAGAGCTCATATAATCGGACAAAAATATCCGTATACTCATACTTTTGTGCATTGGAAAATGTTCCAATTCGGAATTAAAATCAAAAGCGGAAAAGAAATAATCGGACAAATTCCACGTCTGATTTTTGGAGGTGTAAAATCCTTTGTTGGAAAAATTCCAGTTGGAAATCCTGGAGGAGCGAATGTTCCGCCTTTAAAGCCATTTCCGATTGAAAAAGAATTGCAAGATATTTTTACGAAAGCTGGAATTAATTTAGTCTGAAAATAAAAACGTTGGGTAATAACTAAGCATATGGCGTGCCGATAGGCCAACGCTATATGCTTTGAACACCAAGGCTCTGACTTTTGAGTGAATCTATGGTTTTTTCAATAATAATTAATAAAATATATCTAAAAATCAGTCGATTATGTTTATTTAAATACAAAAAACAAGTATTTTTGACATATTTTTAGCCTGTGAAACAGGCACATATTTAAAATTTGAATTTGCAAAACAACTCTAAAGCATTTTTTTGTCTATAGCTCCTATCAACTTTAAACAATCGCTTCGCCATAAAGATCGAAATCTTCGGCTTCAATGATTTTCACTGTAGTAAATTCTCCCGTTTTTAAATAGGTTTTAGTAGCGTCAATCAGCACTTCGTTATCAACATCTGGTGAATCATACTCAGTACGCCCAATAAAATAATTTCCTTCTTTTCTGTCGATAACTACTTTAAAAGTTTTACCTATTTTTTCTTGATTGAGTTCCCACGAAATCTGTGATTGTATTTCCATAATCTGGTTAGCACGCTCAATCTTTACCTCTTCTGGCACATCATCTTCCAAATTGTAAGCATGTGTGTTTTCTTCATGAGAATAAGTAAAACAGCCTAAACGTTCAAAGCGCATATCTGTAACCCATTGTTTCAATGTTTGAAAATCTTCCTCAGTTTCTCCAGGATATCCAACAATAAGCGTTGTCCTGATAGTCATATCTGGAACAGCTACTCTAAATTCTTTAAGTAATTTGGTAGTCTTCTCCTTAGTAGTACCACGACGCATACTTTTTAATATAGAATCAGAAATATGTTGTAATGGAATATCTAAGTAATTACAAACTTTAGGTTCACGATTCATCACCTCTAATACGTCCATTGGAAAACCTGTTGGAAACGCATAATGCAATCGAATCCATTCTACACCATCAACTTTTACTAAAGCCTCAAGTAACTCCGCTAAATTTCTTTTTTTGTATAAATCTAAACCGTAATACGTTAAATCTTGAGCAATAAGTATTAATTCCTTAACGCCATTTGCTGCTAATTTTTCAGCTTCAATAACAATCTCTTCAATAGGTGTACTTCTGTGCTTTCCTCTCATAATGGGGATCGCACAAAAACTACAAGGTCTATCGCACCCTTCTGCAATCTTTAAATAGGCATAATTCTTAGGTGTGGTTGTTAAACGTTCACCTATCAATTCATGTTTATAATCAGCTCCCAAAGCTTTTAATAATCCTGGTAACTCTGTCGTTCCAAAATACGCATCTACATTCGGAATCTCTTTTTCCAAGTCTGGTTTATAACGCTCACTAAGGCATCCAGTGACAAAAACCTTATCAACAGCACCAGCTTCTTTTTTTTGCATGAATTCTAAGATCGTATTCACACTTTCTTCCTTGGCATTATTAATAAATCCGCAAGTATTTATAACTACAATATTGCCTTCTTCTTCATGTACAACATCTTTACCACTAGCCTTAAGTTGTCCCATTAACACTTCACTATCGTAAACATTTTTACTACAGCCAAGTGTTATTACATTAATCTTATTTTTTTTAAGCGTTTTTGTGCGCATACTATTTTCCCACTCTAGTGGAGCTCTTATTAATTAATAACGATACTCAATTTAGTGTGCAAAGATACGGAATGATACACGATTTTTAATTTCGGTTTTTTGCCTTTATTAAACCTTTTATATATTTATCCGTCTTAAACAAAATTATACGTTATGAAAAAGCTTCCCTATTTTTTTCCAATAGCCTTTATTTTATTTTTTAATTGTTCTTCAAACGACGATACTTCTAATCAAGACTCTATAAGTGATGCTCTTTATTTTCCTCCGATAAATTCTAATGTTTGGGAAACAAAATCTATTACAGATTTAAGTTGGAATGAAAATCAACTGCAACCACTTTTAGACTTCTTAGAAAGTCAAAATACTAAAAGTTTTATGATACTACATGAAGGTAAAATTGTAGTTGAAAGCTATATGAATGACCATGAAGAGACTTCACTTTGGTATTGGGCAAGTGCTGGAAAAACATTAACATCAACCATTTCTGGAATTGCACAAGATGAAGGTTTATTAGATATAAATGATGAAGTATCAGATTATTTAGGAACCGGATGGACCAGTGCGTCACTCGATAAAGAAAACCTAATTACTTGCAAACATTTATTATCTATGACTTCTGGTTTAGATGATAGCTTAGGCAACGATGTATCACCCGAAAATCTTCAATATATAGCTGATGCAGGCACCAGATGGGCTTATCATAATGTATATGTGAAAATGCAAGATGTAGTTACTGTAGCTAGTAACCAAACTTGGAATAGCTATTTTAACACGAAACTAAGAGATAAAATTGGTATGTCTGGATTTCCTAATGGTTGGCTCGCATCAAACAACGTAAATGTATATTGGAGTGATACAAGAAGTATGGCGCGTTTTGGCTTACTTATTTATGCTAAGGGTAAATGGGAAAACACACAAATTATTTCTGAAAGTTTTTTAAATGATGCCACCAACACGTCTCAAGACATCAATAAATCTTATGGCTATTTATGGTGGTTAAACGGAAAAGACTCCTATCATTTACCTTCCTTACAATTTGAGTTTGATGGTGAATTAATACCAAACGCTCCATCAGACTTGTATGCCGCTTTAGGTAAAAATGATCAAAAGATTTATGTCGTTCCTAGTAAAAAATTAGTTATTGTAAGAATGGGTAATGCTGCTAACGATTCAACCTTTGGACTCTCAACTTTTGATAATGATTTATGGGAAAAAATAAATGCTTTGACTGATTAAAGCCTGTTTATAAATAAAAGAAACTGTCTAAAAAGTAATGAACTTTGTCATTTAGAGACATCTGCTAAAATTTTAGCAAGCGGGTGAAATGACGTAATTGGGGTGTCATTCAGAAGAAGGTACGACTGAAGAATCTTTAGAGATTAATTATAAAGATTCTTCGACTCCGACAATTGTCGGAATGCTCTGAATGACCAATCTTTTACATAGAATAACACTTTTTAGACAACTTCTTTAATATTATGACATTAATTACTAATACCGATAACGTTTTATTAAAATTTTAGATTTAGCTTTTTTTCCATTAATCTTGGTCTTTAAATAATAAAAACCACATCTTAAATCACTTAACTGTAATTTGATATTAGATTTACCTGCACTAATTTGGTGATAAGAAGCTTTTAAAAGCTGTCCATAGAAATCGTAAATCTTTAATTCTACATCTGCTTTAATAGTACTATTTAATACAACATGAGTGTCATTAACAAAAGGGTTTGAAAATACTTTAAACGTAACTTTGGGCAATGTATTATCATCACTACAAGCCCCTAGATAAGCGCCTCTTGCTAAAAGAGCTTCGACAGCATACTGGCTTACACATAAAGTTTTCCTTTTATAACAAACTTGCGTTTTAGGTTTTTTATATTTCTGGGATCCCCCATTATATTGGTCTGTTCTTGATTTACAAGCAACATCTACTACAGCAACTTCTATAGTCGCTATTTTTGTACAACCATTAGCATCGGTAACTGTAACACTATATGTTGTTGTCTCTTCAGGACAAACCTCTAGGGTTTCCTGAGTTTCTCCAGTGCTCCATTTATAAGTATATGGTGCCACACCTCCTGTTACGCTTGTAACTTCTAATAAGGTACAAGCTTGTGATGCATAACCATAGTACACTATTGTATTACTGGTAGTAGTTACTTCTAATTCAGGTGATTCTAAAATATTAAATGCTTCGGTAAGGGCGTTCCCTAAAGCATCTGTTATTGTTACTATATGATTTCCACTATCTAAGCCATTAATGCTATTTGAAGAAATAGCACTATCATCCCATTTATAACTATAAGGAGCAATACCACCAGAAACTGTTAGTGTTGCCGTACCATCTGACGCTCCAAAGCAAGTGACGTCTGTATACACAAGCTCATTTATATCTAATGACTTTAATTGTAATCTGGCAGATACAGGAAAATGATCTGATGCAGTTCTGGTATAATCACTATCATAAAACTCATAATGAACACGCTCAGATTCATTTATATAATTATCGTTCAACTCATTAGAAATAGCAATATGATCAATCATATTCTCTCTTGAGACAAAAGATCTGAATCCTGCGGCACTTAAAGCACTGGTTATTATATTATAATTAGTAGTATCTGTTACATAATCATCATAACTTGTTAAGGTTGTAGTAACGTCTGCTACAGTAACATCTACATCGTCATTATAATCTCCCAACAAAACAATATTTGCCGTTGGGTATTGAACATCCAAACTATCCTTCAATACCTCAACATCATATTTCCTCATATCGTATCTACTCTGAGGATCTGAACTACTATTCGCTCTAGCATGCAAAGCAATAAAATTATATTGCTCAGTTTCACCATCAATATTAACATCCGCAGTCATTAAAAATGGTAAACGTCCGCTGGCATAAAAACGATCTGTAGTACTTGGGTAATTAACAAGAGCTGAATCATCACCACCATTATACAAAGGGTGAATAGATTCTAACAATACCCTAGTATTTGTAACATTTACGGTAGCCGTATTATAAATAAATCCAACTTTTTGCTTAACTCCAGGATCATTAGGTCTTGATACTGCTGGTGAAAGTATATAATCATATCCTGGAATTTCACTTACTAACTGCGCAAACAGCGCATCATCTGAAATCTCTTGAACAGCCAATACATCTGCTTTCAATTTATTAATTACCACCTTAACACTATCTTTTTGAATAGCATCAGACATCGGATTTCCTGCAGCAGGAGAATTTGCTTCATCACCAAACCATTCAATATTCCATGTTACAACATCTAAAGTTTTCTCCTTTGGAATCTCTATAGGAAGTGCAGGAGGGATATATGTTCCAGCACAACTAATATCAGCGCTCATTCTAGGAAGCAATTGATACAATTCAAAAAAACGTCCCACAACACCTATAATTTCATCACAGCTTTCTGGTTGTTCTAAACCTACTATGGTCTCTACATCATTATCAATTCTTAACTCTCCAGATCCACTCAAATCGGTTAAAACATAATTGGAGTTTCCAAAAAGAATATCTCCTGGTTTTGGAAAACTAGGGTTTAAAATTTTAACCAATTCTGCTGGGTGATTAGACAATTCTTCTAATGTGATAACCAATGGTTCTATGGATACATTTGGAAGCCCATGATGCTCTACTTCTGTAACTGGGCTTATTTGGATCTGATCATTAAATACACTTCTTGTTCCCGTTACAGTTATTGAATCTCCAATTTTAAAAATACCATCCCCATGAACCATTTGATCAAAAATGGCGATCCCACCAGTAGTATCTTGCAAATAGGCTGATCCTGAAAACTCGTCTGCTACTGTAAGAACTCCTGTTACTTTTACTAACGTTCCTAGCTTATCTAAAGCTCTGGCATTTAGTATTGATACGAGTTCTATAGGTTCGCTTACACCGCCACCGCCATAAGTCCCAACAGGAAACGTAGTATTTACTGTTGTTCCATCTAAAGCATTAGTACCACTAAACTCCCAATTAGTTACAACAAATGTACTACCATCAGGACCTGTATCATCTTTTCTATAAGCCCAGCCATCTAGATAGTCCCACGTTTCACCAGAACCATCTGTATTTATATCTCCAAAAACATCTATAACGTCTCCATTAAAAAATAATTCGATAGCATCATCGCCATTTATATTAGCAGTACCAGAGGTAAATGTTGGTGCAAATCCAAAGAAACTTGTGAATCCTGTTTCTTCTGAAGCCACATATATAAAATCGCCTGCGTTTGCAGAACCAGAAAACGCAAACTCTTCTCCATCTGAACCACCCCCATTATTTGCAGATCCAAAACTATATATACTCAAATCTGGAATATTTTGTTTCGCATAAAACTCAATAGCTTTTGGCACACCTCCCGAAAGTGGTCCATCTATCACACCTGTTATTATTAAATCTGGTCCATAACCACCCAAAGGAAAAGGTGTTACAGCAGATGTGTTGGACATGGCACCATCTAAAGCATTTGGTGTACTAAATGACCAATTACTAATCACAAAAGTAGTTCCATCTGGCCCTGTATCATCATTTCTATACGCCCAACCATCTACATAATCCCATGCTTGCCCCGAACCATCAACATTAATATCTCCAAAAACATCTACCACATTATTATTGAAAAACAATTCAATGGCGTCGTCACCATTTATATTGGCAGCACTATTTGTGAAATTTGGTGCAAAACCAAAAAAGTTTGTAAATCCTGTTTCTTCTGAAGCTATGTATATAAAATCTCCAGCATTTGCAGAACCAGAAAGTGTAAATTCCTGCCCATCTGTACCACCACCATTATTGGCCGAACCAAAACCATACAGACTTAAATCTGCTATATCATTAACGACATAAAGTTCTATAGCTTTTGGCACACCTCCTGAAAGAGGTCCATCAATAACACCTGATATTATTAGATCTGATGTTGTAGGTGGTGTAGTATCTTCTAAGGTCGTTACGTTTACATCATTACTTGCTAAAGATACATTACCAGCTGCATCAATAGCCTTTACTGTAAATGTATAATTTGTATTTGGTGTTAAATTTATAACGCTATATGTTGTTCCTACCGAAGACGCTATTAAAGTTACTCCATCAAAAATTTGATAAGCTATTACGGCAACATTGTCTGTTGAAGCAACCCAGGATAAATCTGTAGTTGTAGATGTTGTATTAGAAGCTATTAAACTTGCAGGTGTTGAAGGTCCCTCACCATCTACGGTTCCCCCTCCTCCATAACTTCTTACAGGAAAAGGAATTGCTGCACTAGCATTTGATGTTTCTCCATCTAAAGCATTAATTCCACTAAAAGACCAATTAGTTATTACAAAAGAGCTTCCGTCTGGTCCTGTTGTATTATTTCTATATGCCCAACCATCTAAATATTCCCATAATTGACCAGTCCCATCTACATCAATAGCTCCAAAAACATCAATAACCACACCAGATTTAAATAACTCAATGGCATCATCTCCATTAATATTAGATGCAGCTGTAGTGTAATCTGGTGGAAAATTAAAAAAGTTTAAAAATTCAACTGCTTCAGATGCTACATAAATAAAATCTCCTGCATTTGCAGAAACAGCTGGGAAAGTAAATTCTTCGCCATCACTACCGCCTCCGTTATTAGCTGATCCAATACTATAAATGCTTAAATCTGATATATTCTCTGTAACATATAGCTCTACTCCTTTTGGTAAACCTCCAGGCAAAGAGCCATCGAAAACGCCAGTAATAACAACTTGTGAGTTCATAACTAAAGCGCATAAAAAGGTAATTGCTATAACAACAATATGCTTTCTTTTAGAATAAATACGTTTCATATTTTTTTGAATTTAAGGTGCTATTAAATTAAAAAAAATATAGTCAAATACAGTATAATCTGACGGTTAATAAAACATTATATTCATGTAAAGGATTACATATATTAATAATAACCTAATTTGTTGTATGATAGCAATCACGATTTTAACTGGTAACTAACTAATAATTAGAGACCTGTATCTTTAAGCATAATTGAGGGATCCTTAAATGACTTCAAATTAAATAGGTTTCGACTGCAATCGACTTTACAATTATATAATAGTCAATACAATACAAAAAGCATCGAACTCACTTTAATAGGTTTTTTAACGAAAAAGCAGAGTGTTTAAACCCAGATTAAGTAATATAAGGCAAGGATTAATGTTTAACGATTAGTTTCGTTTATCAAAAGGAATAATAATATCTTTTTCTAAGTAGTTTTTTAAACCATTAAGTAACATCGCCCAGCAAAATGAAGAATGCCTATAATGATGATTATCTACTGTCCAATTAACATGACTAAATTTAACTAAAGTACTAGTATCTTTAATTTCTAAATCAAAACCTAAAGTCGTTGAATTCCAATCTTTATCAGATTGTATCATTTTTAAGTGGAAAGACTCATTGTTTTTTACTTTGCACACTTTACCAAACCAATTGTAAGCCTCTGTAAAATTTAAATTGTATTCGGAATCTAGTTTAGGTGATCCCGAACTTTTTAATGTCCACCAATTATTTAGATGCTCAGGCTGTGAAACGGTATCAAAAACTTCTTTTAAAGAAGCTTTAATTAAGAGGTTATGGTAGATATTAAAACTCATATACCTATAAATTTACAATTTTATTTCCGATAGGGGTTAAAAGAATGAATAAATAGTTCTATTTCTCCCCAAAAGAAATAATATAAAACAGATAAAGAAAAGCATAAAATAATAATATATATACTCATCTTTTGAGTTTTTAATTCTCAATATATTAAAATAATAATAGCAACAAAAAATGGAATTATAAAATATCCTGGAAATGCAATATACTTTACTAAATAATCTGGGATTAAAGGATTTCTATTGAAATCAAAATAAGACATGGCTATTGAAAAAAATCGATTTATAACAACCAACACAGCATAAACTAATGTAAAAACGGATAATACTCTTAAATTTCTTTGAGAGAAAATACGTTTCACATTTACTTAAAAAAAGAATCTACAAATTCAAACTTATTAAACACTTGAAGGTCTTCAATACCTTCACCTACGCCAATATATTTTACTGGAATTTTAAATTGATCTGAGATTCCAATTACCACGCCTCCTTTTGCTGTTCCGTCTAACTTTGTAACTGCCAATGACGTTACTTCTGTGGCTGCAGTAAACTGTTTTGCCTGCTCGAATGCATTTTGACCAGTAGATCCATCTAATACTAATAATACATCATTAGGTGTGTCGGCTACCACTTTTTGCATAACCCGTTTTACTTTAGTAAGCTCATTCATTAAGTTTACTTTATTATGTAAACGTCCAGCGGTATCTATAATCACAACATCAGCATCTTGTGTAACGGCACTTTCTAAGGTATCGAAAGCTACAGATGCAGGATCACTACCCATAGATTGTTTTACTAAAGGGATATCTACTCTATCTGCCCAAACTTGAAGTTGATCTATTGCTGCTGCTCTAAAAGTATCAGCTGCACCAAGTACCACTTTTAATCCTTGTTTTTTAAATTGATAGGCTAACTTACCAATAGTAGTTGTTTTACCTACTCCGTTAACCCCTACTACCATCATAACATAAGGTTTTTTGTCCTGCGGAACAATAAACTCTGTTTCTTCTCCTAAATTTGTTTCACTTAATAAACCCGCAATTTCTTCGCGAAGAATAACATTCAGCTCTTCAGTTCCAATGTACTTATCCTTTGAAACACGCGCTTCAATTCGCTCTATAACTTTAAGTGTCGTATTCACTCCCACATCACTAGAGACTAAAATTTCTTCAAGATCATCTAAAACCTCATCATCTACCTTAGATTTTCCTGCTACAGCCTTACTCAGTTTACCAAAAAAACTGGATTTAGATTTTTCTAACCCCTTATCTAAGGTTTCCTTTTTTTCTGATGTAAATATTTTTTTAAAAAAACTCATATTTTAAGTTTATTCTTTTCTTGTTTATTTTAGTTATTACTCATGTCAATTTTCGCACCACAAGTTTTTTTCTGCAATTATGTCAGAAAATCTATCAAATATAAACATAAAAAAGCTGCCTTCTTAAAAAGAAAGCAGCTTATAATATCTTGAAACGTACTTATTTTAGTTTTTACTAAAAAAGTCGTTAACTTGGTCTGGATTCATAATGGATTCAACAAACATGTAAGCACCAGTTTTTGGCGACTTCACCATTTTGATAGCTTTTGTTAATCTTTTAGATCCAGTTTGTAATGATGCTACTGATTTCTTTGCCATAACTTATTATTTTATCTCTTTATGAAGTGTCATACGTTTAAGGATAGGATTAAATTTCTTAATCTCCATTCTATCTGGCGTATTCTTTTTATTTTTAGTAGTAATGTATCTTGAAGTTCCTGCTTTACCAGATTCTTTATGCTCTGTGCATTCTAAAATTACTTGTATTCTGTTACCTTTCTTTGCCATTTCTTTACTTATTAAATGCAGCTATTATTTATAAAATCCTTTAGATTTTGCTTCCTTAATTGCTGCAGATATACCTATTTTATTAATCGTTTTTAAAGCAGCTGCAGAAACTTTTAAAGTTACCCAACTGTCTTCTTCTGGAATGTAAAAACGTTTCTTTAACAAGTTCGCATTAAATTTACGCTTTGTTCTGTTTAATGCATGAGAAACGTTGTTTCCAACCATTGCCTTCTTTCCTGTAAGTTCACAAACTCTTGACATGATATATAACTTTAATTTTTTTGTTGCTTAAAATCGAGGTGCAAATATACAAATTCTTTGACTTACAGCAACCTAATTCTAATCAATTTTTAAAAATTTCTTTTAGTAGTATTTCCAGTGCTTTATTTACTGCCTTACTAATCACTTTTACGCGATGATTTCCAAAGTTAAATTTCTCGGAATACACGCCTGTTTTCGTAGCAATGGCTATAAAAACGGTACCTACTTCGGCATCAGAATCTCCTTTGGTTGGACCTGCATTTCCTGTTGTTGCTATTGCAAAATCTGATTGAAACAATTGTAACGCATTTTTTGCCATAGATTCTACCACTTGTGAACTTACCACCGAGTATGTTTCGATATCCTCTCTTAAAACGTTTAAAACGTTTATTTTAGATTCTGTAGAATATGTTACGACACCTCCATTAAAATAGGCAGAAGCTCCAGAATTTACAGTGAAGCGTTCTGCCACTGTTCCTCCTGTACAACTTTCAGCAATCGCTAATGTTTTCCCAATTTTAGTTAGATGTTTAGCTATGATTATTTCAACTGAGCCTTCTTCATCTTCAAAACCAAAAAACTCCTCTTTAATTAAAGGCAATACTTTGTCTATCTCTTTTTGAACATCTTCTTCAACTTGTTCCTTTTCGTCCCCTTTCGCAGATAATCGCAATCTCATTTTACCTAAATTTGGTAAATATGCTAGTTTAATATGTTTTGGTAAAGCATCTTCCCAAGATGCTATTCTATCTGCTAATGCACTTTCTCCTAAGCCATATACTAATAAGGTTTTATGCAAAATAAAGGGGCAATTATACTTATCTTTTAACTTGGGTATAACTTGGTTTTCAATCAATGCATTCATTTCATAAGGCACACCAGGAAGCGATACAAAAACCTTATCATCTTTCTCTAACCACATACCAGGAGCTGTTCCTAGTTTATTCATTAATATCTGTGCTTTTGATGGTACTAGAGCCTGATCTTTATTTGCCTGTAAAAGAGCGCCTCCAACATAATGCTTCCAGATATATTCAATATTCTTTAAAACAGAAGCATTTTTAACTAAAGTATCATTAAAATATTCAACAATGGTTTTTTTAGTAATATCATCTTTTGTGGGACCTAAACCTCCTGTAAGAATAACAATATCTACATTGTTTTCTGCATCCCTTAAAGCTTTTAGAATATGTGATTTATCATCTTGAATAGAGGTTATTTGATAAACTGATATACCAATTTTATTAAGTTGTTTTGCTATAAATACTGAATTGGTATCTGTTACTTGACCGATAAGAAGTTCATCGCCAATAGTAATTATTTCGGCTAGCATTATAAATTGAAATCTGATCTTATTTCAGAAATAGCATACTCTACCGCTGAGATCACAGTGTTTAATTGAGTTGTGATATCTAAGTCTCTTTTTTCAAATTTACCCCAATCTTGAACCTCAATTAAGATGTCAAGCACACCTAATTCGAACAAATCTATTGTTGGTTTCATTTTATGAGCTGCTTGATACGCGTTATAGTAATCTTCTTCAGCTACTGCTTTTTTTAACCGCTCCACATCTTCTGGTACTTCTACTAAAAAAGTTTCGGCCAAAGCTTTTATAAAATCCTCATCATTATCGGCTAATTCTCGTACTCTAAATAATTTATAATGTTGCTCCATTTATTTTACTATTATTGAAAACATTTCTTTGTCTTCTATAAAACCTTTTAATTTATCGTTTGCAAATACTTTGCCAACTCCTGCTGGCGTGCCTGTAAATATAATATCTCCAATCTTTAAAGTAAAATATTTTGACACATATTCTATTAATTCATCCATTTTCCATAACATAAGACCTGTATTACCACTTTGAACAGTGTTTTCATTTTGCAATAATGAGAAATTAATATTATTAACATCCTCAAATTCGCTCACTGCTAGCCATTTTCCTACTACTGCGGCTCCGTCAAAAGCTTTAGCTTTTTCCCATGGCAGACCTTTTGTTTTTAATTCACTTTGTAAATCGCGTGCTGTAAAATCGATCCCCAACCCAATTTCTTTATAGTATTTATGGGCAAATTTTCTATCAATATGCTTCCCTACTCTATTGATCTTTATTAAAACCTCAACCTCATAATGTACATCATTTGAAAAATCTGGAATAAAAAAAGGTTGTTTTTTTAATAAGATTGAAGTATCAGGTTTCAAAAAAACAACAGGATCTGTCGGTTTTTCGTTTTCTAATTCTTTTATGTGTTCGGTATAATTTCTACCAATGCATATAAGCTTCATTTTCTTTTATATTAAGAGAATACAGACCATTTCATTTCTAGAAACAAGACTTACAAAAAGAGCCTTTTGCCTTTATTCTTGGTTCTTTTTTCTTCCCCTCTTCCTTTTAAAGTTTATTATTCAAACTTCTAAGTTTAATACTTGTTAGTACTTTTTTTGTGTACAAAGGAAAATCAGCATTTAGTAACCACCCAAAGTATCCAGGTTCTTTTTCTAAGACCTCTGTAACTAGCTTACCTTTATGTTTTCCGAAAGAAAAACATTCTGCGCCTTCTTTATTATATGCTATAAAGCCTGCGAAATCTGCAAACTTTTTTCTTGAACTAAACTCAGCTAAAAATTTAGTATTATTTTCTACCTCGTCATATTTAGCAATCTGCGCTTTTAAAACCTCGTAAGTAGCATTAGTATCTGCTTCTGCACCATGCGCACCTTCAAGATTTTTATTGCAATAAAATTTATATGCTGCGCTTAATGTGCGTTGTTCCATTTTATGAAAAATAGTCTGTACATCAACTGCTAAACAGTTTTTCATGTCGAAATCAATATCTGCACGCAACATTTCCTCTGCTAATAAAGGAATATCAAATCTATTAGAATTAAATCCTCCTAAATCGGAATCTTTAATCATATTATAAATCTCTTTAGCGAGCGCTTTAAACGTTGGTTCGTTTGCAACTTTTTCATTGCTAATACCATGAATTTCTATAACATCTTCTGGAATAGTCATTTCTGGATTTACCAACCACGTTTTACTTTCTTCTTTTCCATTTGGAAAAACCTTAAGAATAGAGATCTCTACAATACGATCTTTTGATATATTTATACCTGTTGTTTCTAAATCGAAGAAGCAAATGGGCTTGGTAAGATTAAGCTGCATCTAATTTTATTTTTATAAAGTTGTAAAGATACTAAATTGCTAAAGTGTTGAAACAAAAAAACCAACTGTTTTAAAGTTGGTTTTAAATATCATTATTTCTTAGAGTCTGTTTAAAATTTCGTCAATTATTTTTTTATGCCTCTTTTTACGCATTATTTCGTTAAAATTTTGAACCGTAACTGGGCTATGTTTAAAAATCCCGCCTTATACTGCATCCCTGTCTGCCGACAGGCAGAAAAAATAGCCTATAAAAATTCTAATCACAAAATCTTAAACAGATTCTTAAAGTTATATTTCTCTATCACTATCCCAAGCTTCTAGATAATCTTTTACGGCTTTTACAAACTGTCCGCCAAGTGCCCCGTTAACAACACGATGGTCGTATGAGTGAGATAAGAACATTCTATAACGAATTCCTATAAAATCACCTTCTGGAGTTTCTATAACTGCAGGTACTTTTCTAATGGCTCCAAGCGCCAAGATCCCTACTTGTGGTTGATTTATTATAGGCGTTCCCATTATACTACCAAATGTACCTACATTAGTAACTGTATACGTACCATCTTGAATATCGTCTGGTTTTAATTTATTTAATCGTGCTCTATTGGCCAAATCATTAACCTGTTTCGTCATGCCTACTAAATTAAGCTGATCGGCATTTTTTATAACAGGCACAATCAAATTACCATCTGGTAAAGCCGCAGCCATGCCTAAATTAATATTTTTCTTTTTTACAATGGTATTGCCTTGAAGCGAGATATTCATCATTGGAAAATCACGAAGTGCCTTAGCAATGGCTTCCATAAAAATCGGGGTAAAGGTTAAATTCTCTCCTTCACGTTTCATAAACCCGTCTTTAACTTTCTTTCTCCAATTCCATATTTTGGTAACATCGGCCTCAATAAAACTTTGCACATGCGCAGATGTTTGTACAGATTCAACCATATGATGCGCAATAAGTTTGCCCATCCTAGTCATTTCTACAACCTCGTCTTCTCCGTTTAAAATGACTGGAGCCGTTGCTATTTTTACTTGCTCTGTAGACTTAGGTTGTGCCACAGGAACCACTACGTTCTGTGTAATAACTTCCTGGTTACCTCCCGTTCTATTTTTTATATACCCTAGGATATCATTTTTAGTAACACGCCCATCTTTTCCACTTCCTGAAATAACATCCAGTTCTTCCTGGCTAACACCTTCTTGTTTTGCTATATTTTTAACAAGTGGAGAATAAAAACGTTCTCCATTTGAAGTTATAGAGGCAACCGTTTCTTTAGCTATAACAATAGTTTCTGTTACTTGTTCAATAGCCTCTTCTTGATGCTGTTTATCTTCGCTTAGAGAATCTGATCCCGAATCTACATCGCCTTCTATTTCAATAACAGCTATAACCTGACCAACTTGAACGACATCATCCACCTTAAAAAATGTCTCAATTAAAACACCATCTACTTCACTGGGAACCTCACTATCAACCTTATCTGTCGCTATTTCTAAAACAGGTTCATCCATTTCAATAGTATCTCCAATCTCCTTTAACCAAGATGTAATTGTCGCTTCTGCAACACTTTCTCCCATCTTTGGTAATTTAAGCTCAAACTTTGCCATATCAATAATGTAATGCTTCTTTTTTTAATTTCGTTTGCAAAATTAATGAAAAAACATCAATTTTTTTAAATTATTTACAATAAAAACTATTCAAAAATAATAACTTCTCCTCTAGATATTGCATTATCACTTCCTAGTACAAAATTAGAATTTTTAGGCAATATTTTAAAAGTATTTGTTTGATCTTTATGATCATCAATCATCCTAATAATATCTTTATAACTATAACTGTTGGCATCAAAGATAACTTCAGCTTGTTTTTTAACTGTATATAAGTTTTCTTTTAAGATGATATTTTTTGACAAAACGGTTTTTAGTTTTTCATTTATTGCATCAGCAATAAAAATATATTGACTAATCCTTTTTGGTTGATTGACTGCTGTTTTTCGAAACATATAAGCCAGTCTAATACCAAACCAAACGAACATATCTAATAGTATATTTTTCTTAAAATGTTTTTTATAAAATATCTGCATAGCGCCATAAAAACGACGCGCATAATACTTATCTTTTAATGTGCTTTCTCCCTTAAAATGAATAACGCTAGAGGCACCGTAATAATAATTATTATAACCTGCTTTAAAAACTCTATAAGATAAATCGATATCCTCGCCGTACATAAAGTAGTCTTCATCAAATCCTCCAATCGCTTTATAAATATCTCGTTTTAAAAACATAAAGGCACCAACTAACACATCTACTTTACCCACTTCATTCTCTTCTAAGTGATTTGCATAATAGTCTTTAGAGTTTCCAAACATTTTTTTAAATGCGGCTTCTACATAAGGGACATTACGTTTACTTTCTGGTAAAAATGATCCAGCGCCATTAATTAATTTGCAACCAACAATACCCAATTTTTCTTTATCTTCTGAAAACTTTAAAAGTTTAGAGAATGTATCTTCGGCAACTACTGTATCTGGATTTAAAATACAAACGTACTCACCTTCGGCTTGTGAAACACCTATATTATTACCTATAGAGAAGCCTAAATTCACCTCGTTTTCTATAAGATTAATATCTGGAAATAATTCTTTTACCATGTTACAGCTACCGTCTTCTGAATTGTTATCAACAACAATAATTTCTGCATCAATATCCGATATAGCTGCTTGTACACTTTTTAGACAAAGTTCTAAAAAGTAGCGAACATTATAATTTAATATAACTATTGAGAGCTTCAAATAACTATTATAATTTTAAAGAATTTTCAAATGGTATTCTATTTACAATACTTCTTCCTAATGTAATTTCATCTGCATACTCCAACTCATCTCCAACCGCAATTCCTCTTGCAATAGTAGATGTAAATATTTGATATTCTTGAATTTGTTTATAAATATAAAAATTAGTGGTATCCCCTTCCATTGTAGAACTTAATGCAAAAATAAGTTCTTTAACCTTGCCTTCTTTTATTTTATTTACCAAAGACTCAATATTTAAGTCGTGTGGACCGATGCCATCCATAGGTGAGATTTTACCACCTAAAACATGATATAATCCTTTAAATGAACTGGTGTTTTCTATAGCCATCACATCTTTAATATCCTCAACTATACAAATAATACTTTCGTTTCTATTTGGATTAGCACATATTTCGCAAAGGTTTTTATCACTTATATTATGGCACGATCCACAGAATTTAACATCATTACGCATGGCTTGTAAAGCCTCAGAAAGCATCATGGTTTGTTCCTTAGGCTGTCTTAACATATGTAATACTAAACGCAAAGCAGTTCGCTTACCAATTCCTGGTAATTGAGACATTTCATTTACAGCTCGTTGTAATAGTTTAGAAGAAAATTCCATTCCTGCGAATTTACTATTTTAGGCCAGAAAATCAACAATTTTCGTCAACTCTTTTAAATTCATAGACTTCATTTGGAATTTGAGATTTAATATTTGTAATTTCAACATTTAAATTTTAGTCAATGTCTGCAACACAAATCATGCTACTTATAGCAGCTTATTTTGGAGTACTTATTCTTATATCATACTTAACAGGTAAAGAAGATTCTAATGAAAATTTCTTTAAAGCCAAAAGACAGTCTCCTTGGTTTGTTGTAGCTTTTGGAATGATAGGTGCGTCGCTTTCTGGAGTCACGTTTATTTCTGTTCCAGGCTGGGTAGAAGCGTCTCAATTTAGTTATATGCAAGTTGTTTTTGGGTATTTAGCTGGGTATTTTGTTATAGCTTATATATTGCTTCCTATATATTATAAACTTAATGTTATTTCAATATATCAATATTTGGAAAACCGCTTTGGTATAGTTAGCTATAAAACTGGTGCTTTTTTCTTTTTTATATCAAGGGTTTTAGGGGCTTCTTTTCGATTATATCTGGTTGCTATTGTTTTACAAAAATTTGTTTTTGATGCTTATGGTTTTCCATTTTGGGGAACTGTAACTATTTCAATCTTATTAATATGGTTGTATACTTATAAGGGAGGTATTAAAACGATTGTTTGGACGGATACTTTGCAAACCTTGTTTATGCTTGTTGCTGTTATTATAGCTATTGTTTTAATTACTGATAAATTAGGTTGGAGTTTTTCAGATTTTTTAGCTTCTGATGAATTGGCAACATATAATAAAACTTTTTTTACTGAATCCTTTTTAGCAAAAAACCACCTTGTAAAGTCTTTTCTTGGTGGTATGTTTATTGCTATTTGCATGACAGGCTTAGATCAAGACATGATGCAAAAAAACCTAACTTGTAAAACGCTTAAAGACGCTCAAAAAAACATGGTGTCTTTCAGTTTAGTTTTAGTTGTTGTCAATTTTATTTTCTTATTGCTCGGAGCGCTTCTATTTATTTATGCTGATAAATTTAATATTGCAACCCCTATGCTAGACGGAAAATTAAAAACGGATTTACTATTCCCAGAAATAGCATTAAACGGTGGCTTAAGTGTTTCATTAGCCGTGGTATTTTTATTAGGATTAATCGCCGCTGCATATAGTAGTGCAGATAGCGCCCTAACATCTTTAACCACATCTTTTTGCGTAGATTTTTTAGGAATCGAAAAAATAGATAAATCCAAGCAAAAGGGATTACGAAAACGAATTCATGTTTTAATGAGCATTGTACTAATTTTTGTTATTGTAGCTTTTAAATACATTTTGGATAGTAATGTTATTGACAATCTTTTAAAAGTTGCTGGTTATACTTATGGACCACTACTTGGGTTATTTGCTTTTGGGATTTTCACCAAATTTAAAATTATAGACAAATACGTTTGGCTTGTTACATTAATATCTGTAATACTTTCCTTTTTAATTGGAAAAATTCCAGCAGACCAAATTGGAGGCTATGTTATTGGCTACGAGCTTTTAATAATTAATGGGCTGATAACGTTTCTGGGGCTAATATTGATTCGTAGAAAGTAAAACTAACGTACAAGCTGCTTCAAAAGGAATATCATTTTCTTTTAATAGTTTATAAAATTCCGGATTCTCTGTTCCTGGATTAAAAATAACACGCTCTGGTTTTAACGATACTATATAATTGTAATAATCTTTCTGTCTCTTAGAGTTTAGATATAATGTTACTGTATGCAAATTTTTGTATGGCAATAACTCAGTAACAATCTCTATTCCAGAGACCACTCCTTTTTTCAAACCAAAAGCAACCACCTCAACCTTATTTGCAACTAATCTTTGTATGGCATAATTAGAATATCTATTCGGTTTTAAAGAGGCTCCAAGCACTAATGTTTTCTTTTTCATATGTTAAAAAAATGTTAATACAAAAAAATAAGGTAACAGCAATTAAATAGAAACGTCTATTAATTAATTACATCATCAATTCATCAATCAAAAATAATCAAATCAACAATGTACAAACTATTATTAGTATACCTTTTATTGTTTACAATATCGGCAAATGCATCTATAACAGATCCCAAAAAAAATGCTGACAAAACTGGCACTATATCAGGAAAAGTTTTAGACGCTAAACTAAATCAACCCTTACCTTACGTTAACATCATTATTAAAAACACCAAAGGAGAAACCTTAACTGGAGGCATCTCGTTAGACGACGGTACTTTTAAAATCGAAAAAGTTACAGAAGGCGACATTCTTGTAAGTATCCAATATATAGGATACAAAACATTCAACAAAAAAGTAAATATTGGCAAAGGTAATTACAGAGTTAATTTAGGTCATATTTTTCTAGAAGAATCTACCGAAGACCTGGATGAAATTACTATAATTGCCGAAGTATCAACAATACAGCAAAAAGTAGATAGAAAAATTATAAATGTTGGAAAAGATTTAGCGGCTTTAGGAACTGCATCGGAATTAATAACAGCGGTTCCTTCTGTAAATGTAGATGCACAAACAGGAGATATTAGCTTACGCGGAAATCAAAATGTTCGCGTTATGGTAGATGGTAAATTTTCAAACATTCCTACAGCTCAATTATTACGGCAAATACCATCTACATCCATAAAACAAGTAGAATTAATTACGAACCCCTCTGCAAAATATAATCCAGAAGGGATGAGTGGTATTATAAATATAGTCCTTCATAAAAACACTATGATTGGTTTTAATGGCGGTTTTGATATTGGCATAAAAAATCAAAGAGAAGCAAAGTTTAATAGTTCTATAAACCTGAACTATAGAAATGGAAAATTTAATATTTATGGGAATTACGGAAATAACATTCAAAAAAGACAAAACAATGGACTTATATCTCAAATAGCAAACAATTCATTTCAAACCATCAGCATATTTGATAACAATAAATCTCACCTTTATAAAGTTGGTGTCGATTTTTATTTGAATGACAAAAACACTATTTCGGTATTTACAAACCAAAATATTTTTGATGGTAAAAATATGTCCACTTCCAATTTCATATTCAATGAGAACATGTTAAATAATCAAAATCAAATTAATGATGGTCTTAGAGAAAATAGCTCGTCACAATACAATTTTGATTATAAACTGGATTTTGATAAAAAAGGACACCATATTGAACTAGAAATCGATTATAATATTTTTGATAACACCATAGAAACTGATAATATATTAAGTGGTCTAAACATCAGACCAAGTTATCTTGAACTTACAAATACAGATAGAAATAACACAACTATAAATCTTGATTATATAAACCCTATATCAGATAAGGCTAAATTAGAACTTGGGTTACAAGCAAGATTGTTTGATAATGAAATTATTTACGAATCTGATGGTAGCGTAAGAAACCAAAGTGGTGATTATATTTCAACAATTACTGATTTTGATTACAAAAGAAATATTTTTTCGGCATACGCCAATTTCTCTAAAAAGTTTGAAAAATGGACATATCAATTAGGCTTAAGAGGTGAAAGTGTTCATGTAGATGCCATTGCCAACGAAACAGATTTAACCAATAATTTAGATACAACCATTCCATTTAATAATGATTATTTTCAAGTCTATCCTTCTGTTTTCTTTACATACAGTCCGTCTGAAAAAAACTCGTATCAATTAAGTTATAGCAGAAGAGTTGACAGACCTGGAATTAGACAAGTAAACCCTATTCCACAATGGAACACACCGCTTATATCTGATTTTGGAAATCACGAACTAGAACCACAGTTTACAAACTCAATAGAAGTAAATTACACAAGAAATCTTGAAAAAGGGAATATTACTGGTGGTGTATTTTATAGAATTATTGAAGATGAAATTAACAGAGCTGTTTATGTAGACAGATCTGACTTAGCATCGAATAGAATCATCTTAACCCATGATAATTTCGAAAACACTTCGGCTTACGGATTTGAATTATCAAGTAATTACAAACCAACAAAATGGTGGAGTTTAAATACAAGCTTCGATTTATATTCACAAACTCAAAAAGGTATTGCCGAGCGCATAGACCCTACGCTTATTAACCCAACAGAAAATGATATTATTTCTGAAAACGTTGAAGTAGATAATGTTATTTGGAACTTTAGAATATTCAATAATTTTAAAGCTAGCAAGAAATTAACTTTTACAGCTTTTGCTATGTACCGCGGACAAGAGTCTGGGCTTAACTTTGAAGTAGACCCTATGTATTTTGTAAACCTAGGTGCTAGGTATTCGTTTTTGGAGAACAACAAAGCCACATTTAGTTTGAGTTTTAATGACGTCTTTGATACTCAAAAAATCAATGTTGTTAGCGAAAGACCTTTTTTACAAACAGCTGAGTTTTCTCCAGAGTTTAGAACCGTTTCTGCAAATCTTTCATACAGATTTGGCGATGGAAAATATCGTGCTAAATCACGTAAACATAGAGATAATAATGAGAAATCTGGTGGTGGTTTTTAAAAAATTAATAACCTGTATAATAGTTGATGGTTAGTGTTATTTTAGGTTATTAAATAAGAAAATCCAAAGCAATAAGCTTTGGATTTTCGTTTTTTCACCAAATAAGTAGTATTAAACTCTAGACCTTATTAAAATAGGATTAGTTTAACTTACTTCTAAAAATTGAGTTTCACTAAAAAAAATATATCGGTTCACAATAAATACAATACCCTTGCGTTTAACGTAATATACAATCTAGCCAACACGAAAAATAATTATTTTAGAGTTAGTCGTCTACAATACACAAAAATTCGTAACAAAAGACTTGTATAATTAAAAACTCGTGATTTTATATTTCGAGTTTTTTTTTATATTATATGTTAAAAAAAGTTAAATATTAAAGGCTCATGCAATTTTATAAAGTTTTACACGTCTTATATATTAACAATCTTCACATTAGTGTTAGTTGAGGTTGATTAATAGCTAGAAAAACCCGAAACTAATTTAGTTTCGGGTTTTTTATGTTTAAACTATGAAATATTGAATGCGTTTTAAGATAACCTCATCACCATTTAATAATAGCACTAGCCCAAGTAAATCCGCTACCAAAAGCCGCTAGCACAACATGATCTCCTTCTTTTATTTTATCTTCTTCCCAAGCTTCTGTTAAAGCAATAATAACAGATGCAGCTGTAGTATTACCATACTTCATTATATTATTAAACACTTGATCGTCCCTTAAAGCAAACTTTTTCTGAATAAATTGAGCTATTCGTAAATTGGCCTGATGCGGAATCAACAAATCTATAGCTTCTTTTTGCAAACCATTCTTAATTAAACCTTCCATAATCACTTCACTAAAACGCACAACAGCATGTTTAAAAACAAACGTACCATCCATATAGGGAAAATAAGATGTATCTTCTTCTTCAGATGCTAAAATTTCGGGTACCCAATGTGCTATACTAGGAGAAGCTACCATTAATTTATCAGCATATTTTCCTTCGCTATGCAAGTGTGTAGACAAGATACCTTTCGTATTATCTTCTTCGCGAGACAATACACAAGCCCCTGCTCCATCTCCAAAAATAACCGACACCCCTCTACCTCTGGTTGTTTTATCTAATCCATTACTATGGTATTCTGAACCTATAACAAGAATATTTTTATACATGCCCGTTTTAATAAACTGATCGGCAACAGATATGGCATATATAAATCCAGAACATTGATTTCTCACATCTAAAGCGCCAATAGTAGGCATCTCTAACAGATCTTGAATTTGTACACCACAGCCAGGAAAATAGTAATCTGGACTTAAGGTAGCAAATACAATAAAATCAATAGCATCCTTTGTTAGTCCTGAGCGCTCAATAGCAATTCTAGCAGCCTTGGCTCCCATAATTGCAGATGTATCATTAGTACCTGCTTTAATCCATCTACGCTCCTTTATACCTGTGCGTTCTTGAATCCATTCATCGTTAGTGTCCATTAATTTAGACAAGTCATCATTCGTCACAACGTTATTCGGAAGATACTTTCCTAAACCTATTATTTTCGAATTATACATAAAATCATTCTCTTTAAGCAATACAAAGTACAATAAGTGCTCTTAAATTCCAATTATAAAAAAACCAAATCATAAAAGTGAATCCAACAAACACTTGAATTTTGGAGTTTAGAGCTTAATTTTTTTCAACAAAAAAATTGTGTCAGTTTGTCACTTTTTAACTCTTGGTACTTTTTTTGTCTTAACTCCTAAAGTAAAACAAATTAAAATTAATCAGATTTCTGCTTAGCGGGAATAACAAATAAACTATTTATTATGACAAAAGGAAATATTAATGTTTCGGTAGAGAATATCTTTCCTCTCATTAAAAAATTCTTATACAGTGATCACGAAATCTTTTTACGTGAGTTAATTAGTAATGCTACTGATGCTACTTTAAAACTAAAGCACTTAACTAATGTTGGTGATGCCAAAGTCGAATATGGTAATCCGCAAATTGAAATTAAGATTGACAAAGACGGTAAAAAACTTCATATTATAGATCAAGGTTTAGGTATGACTGCTGATGAAGTTGAAAAATACATCAACCAAGTAGCCTTTTCTGGAGCTGAAGAGTTTTTAGATAAATATAAAGACTCTGCTAAAGATTCTGGAATCATAGGACATTTTGGTCTTGGTTTTTATTCTGCTTTTATGGTGGCTGAAAAAGTTGAAATCATCACAAAATCTCATACAGATGCCCCTGCTGCACATTGGACTTGCGACGGAAGTCCTGAATTCACATTAGAAGGTTCGGATAAAACAGATAGAGGTACAGAAATCATTCTTCATATTGCCGAAGATTCTACAGAGTTTTTAGAAGATGGACGTATTACTAGCTTACTAGAAAAGTATAACAAGTTTATGCCTATTCCAATTAAATTTGGAACTAAAGAAGTTAACGATCCAGACTTTACTCCTAAAACGACAAAAGATGAAGACGGTAAAGAAACTACCGAGCCTCATAAACAAATTACTGTAGATAATATCATCAACAACCCGAATCCTGCGTGGACTAAACAGCCTGCAGAATTAGAAGATCAAAATTATAAAGACTTTTATCGCGAATTGTACCCTATGCAATTTGAAGAGCCTTTATTCAACATTCACTTAAATGTAGATTATCCGTTCAATCTAACTGGGATTTTATATTTCCCAAAAATGGGACAGGATTTAAACATTCAAAAAGATAAAATTCAACTATATCAAAATCAAGTTTTTGTAACCGATAATGTTGAAGGTATTGTTCCAGAGTTTTTAACCATGCTTCGTGGTGTTATTGATTCTCCAGACATTCCATTAAATGTATCTCGTAGTTATTTACAAGCAGATGGTGCTGTAAAAAAGATTTCATCTTACATTACCAGAAAAGTAGCCGATAAATTAAAATCGTTATTTAATAATAGCCGCGAAGATTTTGAAGCTAAATGGAACGATATTAAAATCGTGATTGAATACGGTATGCTTTCCGAAGAAAAATTCTTTGAAAAAGCAGATGCTTTTGCCTTATATCCAACTGTTGATGGTTCGTTTTATACATACGAAGAGTTATTCAACAAAATTAAAGCAAACCAAACCGATAAGGATGATAAGTTAGTAATCCTTTACGCTTCAGATAAAGATGCACAACACAGCTACATCGAGTCTGCAAAAGCTAAAGGTTACGAAGTATTATTGTTAGACTCTCCTATTATATCACACTTAATACAAAAACTAGAATCTACTAAAGAAAATATAACGTTTGCACGTGTTGATGGCGATCATATTGATAATTTAATCAAGAAGGACGAAACAACAATTTCTAAATTAGACGAAGACCAGAAAAAGGTTTTAGATGAATTATTAAAAGAAGTTATTCCTTCTGAAAAATTCATGGTACAACTAGAAGCTATGGATAGCGATGCATCACCGTTTATTATTACGCAACCAGAATTTATGCGACGTATGAAAGAAATGCAAGCTACTGGCGGCGGCGGTGGTATGTTTGGTATGGGTAACATGCCAGAAATGTACAACTTGGTGGTTAATACAAATTCTGCTTTAGTAAGTGAGATTTTAGAAACCAAAACCAAAAAGAAACAAGAGCGTTTAATTAACCAAAGTTTAGATTTGGCACGTTTATCTCAAGGCCTCTTAAAAGGTGAAGAATTAACAAACTTTATTAAGCGTAGTTACGAGATGATTAAATAGTTCATTATTCCCTCCTTCGAGGGAATCTCATGAAACTATCTTAAATGTTAATATGGATATTAAAACCACTTTGTGAAAGCAAGGTGGTTTTTTTGTGAGAAAAACAATCTACACCTACCTAATAACTGGTATATTACAATTTGTGCTGTACCAATTTATATTAAGTCATTTTTAGCAATTAATCCTTCGTAGACAATTTTCACTCCTTTTCTGGTAAGTCTCTCACCTACATTATTGTATACTTTTGTAATACTCGCTTTTCTGTTTTTATTGAATGAAAAATTCAAAAAACCGACAGCGATATATCAGTATTATATTTTATAACCCAAAAAATACCCTCATGAAAAACTATCTACTCTTTTTCAATTTATTATTTTTTAGCGTAACGTCATTATCTGCTAATTCCAGTTCAGGATATGAAATCATATTTAAATCAGAAAAATTTACTCCAAAGGTAACTACTAATTTTGGTAAAGCCATCATACCACAATCAACAGAAAAAAATCAAGGATTCATTTATAGGCTTATTCAATTCTATACCATTCCAAATAATGCTGAAAAACAATTAATAAAGCATGCAGGAATAGAATTATTAAGTTATATCCCAAATAAAGCTTTCATTGCTAAAATTCAAAAAAATGTTTCTGCATTACATTTTGAAGGATTAAATATTAGAAGTTTACTTACTATAGAAGGTCGATTCAAATTATCACCCGAACTCACTAAAAGTGAACTGCCAGAATGGGCTATTAGGGGTAATGATATAATGTTAAATGTGAAGTACTATTCAAAAACGGATAAAGAAAGTCTTATTGAAAGTATTACTATGAAAAATGGAAAAGTGACATTTCAATTGGAAAAAATTAATATGCTTACAATTCAATATAGTATTGATGGTATCAATGATTTGGCAAAAAATCAATTGATTAAATGGATAGAGCCTATTACGCCTCTAGCTACTCCAGATGGGAAAGATTCTAAAAACACCTTTCGTACTAATACTTTGAATACAAGTTATAATGGAGGTAGAAAATATGATGGATCGGGAATTGTTGTTGCCTTAAGTGATGTAGGAATGATAGGGCCGCATATTGATACTAAAGGAAGGGTAACACAACATACTGATATAGAAGATGGTGACCATTCAGATATGACTTCTGGTATTTTAATAGGTGCTGGTAATTTAAATCCTACAATGGGCGGGGTTGCTCCAGGCTCAGATATTCACATTTATAAACATATACCTAACTCTAGTATAGAATCTCATCAACATATCGTAAATGCCGTAGAAAATATGGAAACCTATGGTACAGTGGTTACATCAACTTCTTATAGTCAAGGATCTGGTGGTGTTTATACTCTTTCTTCTGAATTTGGGGATCAGCAATTATATGAAAACCAAAATATAATTCATGTTTTTTCCGCAGGCAATGCAGGTACTAGTGATCATGGCTACGGTGCAGGTGCTGGATGGGGTAATATTACTGGAGGATATAAGGCTGGTAAAAATGTTATTTGTGTGGGGAATGTTGATGAAGATGATGTCATAGTTTATAATAGCGGTAGAGGACCTGCAGCAGATGGAAGAATTAAACCTGATATGTGTGCACAAGGTAATGGTACATGGACAACAGATAAAAATAACACCTATCAAGTAGGAGGAGGTACTTCTGCTGCGGCTCCAGCAATTTCAGGTGTAGTAACCCAGCTATATCAAGCATACAAAGAAAATAATGGTGGTGTCGAACCAGAAACAGGTTTATTGAAAGCTGCGCTTATGAATACCGCTAAAGATTTAGGAAACCCTGGTCCTGACTATAAGTATGGTTGGGGGAGAATCAATGCATTAAAAGCGGTTAGAATTATTGAGGATAAAAGATACATTAGAAATAATATTGAACAAGGAGAAAATAAAAGTCATAATATTACAGTTCCTTCCAATGTTAGTGAAGTGAGGATTATGACTTATTGGACGGATGTCAAAGGTAGTCCTAGTTCTGGTATAGGCTTAGTAAATGATATCGACATGGAAGTGGTTACTCCTAGTAACGCTACTCATAATCCTTGGGTTTTGGATCCTACGCCAAATGCAACTAATTTGGATGCTGATGCAGTTGAAGGAATAGATCATTTAAATAATGTAGAGCAAGTAACTATAGAGAACCCGCAAGCAGGTATTTACACTGTAAATTTATCTGGTTATGCGATACCAGAAGGTCCACAAACTTATTATGTACTTTACGATTTTATTTACGAAGGCGTAGAGCTTACTTATCCTATTGGAGGAGAAGGATTTGTTCCTGGTGAATCAGAATGGATAAGATGGGATGCTTCTGCAGGTTCTGGAGATTTCGAATTGGAGTATTCGATTAATGGAGGGAATTCATATATCAGTATTTCTGATGAAATTTCGAGTACTGCACCTGGTTATGAATGGACTGTGCCGAATATATTATCGAACGACATAAGATTAAAGATTAGTAGAGGTAGTTATAGTAGTGAATCAGATAAGACTTTAACTATTGCAGACGTGCCACAAAATATAGAGATTTTGAGAATATGTCCTGAATCGATTAAAATAGGATGGGATGAGATAGATCAAGCTTCAGCGTATGAAATAAGTGTGCTTGGTGAAAAATACATGGATATTGTCGGAATTACCAATACTAATACTTTTGAAGTAACAGGATTAGATCCAGATGAGGAACATTGGTTTAGTGTTTGTGCATTGGTATCTCGAGGAAAAGGTAGAACAGGAAAAGGTAGAAGAGCTATTGCAATAAAGAAAGCTTCTGGAACACCGACTGATAGCAACTGCCCATTACCTGGACTTGCATCTAATACTAAGGTTCATCCTAATAATCCAACAACTGATTATTTAAATATTCAATTATCTGGGATTGATGATTTACAAAGGATTGCATCTAATGTTAAGGTTTTTCCTAATCCAACAACTGATCATTTCAATATTCAATTTCCATCGCAATTATCTAATCAAAAGGTCGGTATTAAATTGGTTGATGTTTTTGGACAATCAGTTTTAGAACTTGATAATAAAAGTACTGCTGAAAATTTATTAATTGGTCATTCTCAAATTATAAATGGCGTTTATTTCATTATGATATCTGGAGAGAACTTTAAGCTTGTCCGAAAACTTATTAAACAGTAATAACTCTTGCTTGATAATTAGTTTGGGAGATTTGAAACTAATGATACAAAGACTTTTCGGGGGCATGTTTGTAAAAGTGCTGTTTTTTTATCAATTCGAAGCTAGTCCTCAGTAACTGCCCCGATAGCACGGATTTAAGATACAAGTCCGCATATGCAAAGCTGCGAACTTAGCGCTAAAGGTAGCTAGAATAGTATAGCTCAACTATAATTTATACACATATAATAAAAAGGAAGCTTCGGTTCTATTAAAAATCATCTGCTCCCCCCCCTAGTTGATGCGTTAAACTAATTTTAGCATATATAATATAAAAACCACACTGTTTTCACAATGTGGTTTTTTTAATGAGTTTTTTAAACTAACTACAATTCCTTATCAGTAACACTAACAATCTTTCCATTTTCCCAGCAAACAATCACAATACTATTCATTAATCCATGTTGAACACTTAAGTCATAACATGTTTTAGTTCCATCTACATTAGAAGCTGTAACTGTAGCTTTACCTAGATCATAATAAGATAATGGAATTTCATCAGCCGAATATCCATACTTTTCAGCAGATTCGTCCATTGATTTTGTAGCACTAATTGCAGTTATAAATCCCTGCATTTCAGGAGAAACCTCTATAGGACTTCCACAAGAAATAAATAAAGAAATTGTTAAAATTAAACTTGAAAATACTAAGGTTTTACTTTTTTTCATAATTAATGAGATTTGGTTTGAATGGTGCGAATATAGCATAAATGTTGACTTCCTATTAAAAATTTGCTTAATTTTTTTATCAAATTATGAATGGATTTTTTATTCTGATAAAACTAGAATTAATCAAAAAAATCATCGAACTTCGTTTATCTTATGATAAATATTTGATTCCCACTTCCATATAATAAATCCAAAATACCCATTGTTTAAAAATAATGGCTATCTGCCTCCCGATTTTACTATTAAAGATTATCAAGAAAAAACTAAAGAGCCCGATAGCGCGGATTTGTAATCCGTGCCCTACTTATCCAATTAATTTTATACTTTGTCGAAAAATTAAAATATGTCTACAAAATATAAAGCAACAATGACCGACGCTGGTTATTTTATAACCATAACTACTGTAGGATGGATAGATATGTTTACCAGACTTAAACAAAAATTTGTTATTACTCAGGCCATTAGGTATTGCCAAAAACATAAAGGTCTTGAAGTTTATGCCTATTGTATAATGCCTAGTCATATACACGTGCTCTGCAAAACAAAAGAAGGTTTCTTGCTATCAAATATTATGAGGGATTTTTAAAAATTCACCTCTAAAAAAATTATAGATACCATTATTAATTACCCAGAAAGTAGAAAAGAATGGATGCTTAATTATTTCAGCAAAGCATGTGACCATCTGAAACGAAATCAACAATATAAAGTCTGACAAGATGGTTACCATGCAGAAATATGTTCGACCCGATAGCGTGTATTTGTAATCCGTGCCCTACTTATTCAATTAATTTTATACTTTGTAGAAAAATTAAAATATGTCTACAAAATATAAAGCAACAATGACCGACACTGGTTATTTTATAACCATAACTACTGTAGGGTGGATAGATGTGTTTACCAGACTTAAACAAAAATTTGTTATTACTCAAGCCATTAGGTATTGCCAAAAACATAAAGGTCTTGAAGTTTATGCCTATTGTATAATGCCTAGTCATATACACATGCTCTGCAAAGCAAAAGAAGGTTTCTTGCTATCAAATATTATGAGGGATTTTTAAAAATTCACCTCTAAAAAAATTATAGATACCATTATTAATTACCCAGAAAGTAGAAAAGAATGGATGCTTAATTATTTCAGCAAAGCATGTGACCATCTGAAACGAAATCAACAATATAAAGTCTGGCAAGATGGTTACCATGCAGAAATATGTTCGTCAAATAAATTTATAAAGCAGAAATTAGATTATATTCATAACAATCCTGTGAATGACAAAATTGTTTCTAATCCGGAAGATTATGTTTTTAGTTCGGCAAGAAATTATGCTAGTTTAGATAGCGAACTTGATATTGTCATATTACATATTTTTTGAGTTTAAAAATGGGCACGGATTGCAAATCCGCGCTATCGGGTTAACTGAAGAAAACTATGTATAACAATGACCCTGCTAGTGCCAGTTTGCAACTGGTACCGAGTAAGAATAAGCTAAAAAAATATTCTATTTAAATATCTTTCTATAATTCAAAATCAAATAATTCTTTGGGATGGATTTCTAAGCCTTCAGCTAAAGACAAGATTGTTTTCATAGAAGCCCCATGCTCTCCTTTTAGCACACGATAAACTTGCTTAGGTTCTATTTTACCTATTGAAGCAACTGTCATAACATCTTTATTATACTTTTCAAGTAATAATTTCAGATGCTCTCCAAACGCTTTGTAATATGCTTTGTTGGTTTTCTTCACTTTGTGAAGTTGTGGTTTTTTTCAAAATAATAATTGTCAAATTTGACAATATGATAATTATTTTTATATTTGTTTTTTAATCAGTTCTATTAGTATTGAACTGTAATTTTTATATTTGCGATTCTTCGTATAGAAAATATTTGAAGTCATCGCTTTGAATCTCGTATCAGAAAACTAGTAATTTTTAAGCAACGAGAAGATAAGTAAGATGCTCACGTCTTTAGGCGTGGGCTCGCTTATTGTTGCTCGGTATACTAGTGCCTCTGATACGATAAGTTGAGTTCCACGCCTTTTTTGTTTCCACACATTACAGGCTTTAACGAGTGTTTATCTCACTAATAAAGAAAGAAGTAAAATCTAATTCTATGAAAAAAACAGAAGCCTATACATCCCCAGACCACCACCTTATAATGCCACATTACGCTACTATAGCCACATTAATTGCATTACTAGGTATATCTGGACTAAACAATGCCGTTATAAAACATTGCAAAACAGGATTAAAGGTTATTGCTATTATTTATAATAATCCAGACTGCAACTCCAGAAAAAATATTTTATCAAGAAAAAAATTTGACGCGTTCTTTGCTTTGTTTCCTTCCACTTATTTTAACAATAGAGAATTAATTTCATCCAAAACAGTTCTTGAAAATATAGAAATATGTATTAAAACAAATAACGTAGCAAATGCTGCTTAGTTGAGTAAAATCATCCGTTCTGCTACCAGGTTGTCTCTCAAAAGTAATTTAACCGCTTTTGCAAAGTTTGCACATGCGTTAGAATAATATAATTACAACGCATGTGCAAAGCTGCAAACTTAGCACTAAAGGTAGCTGGAACGGTATAGCTCAATTAAAAAATATACACATATAGTAAAAAAGCAGCTTCGACCCTATTAATTATCTTTAATAGATCTTAACTTCGTTTAACTTATGAAAATATTTGATTCCCACTTCCATATAATAAACCCAAAATACCCATTGTTTAAAAATAATGGCTATCTGCCTCCCGATTTTACTATTAAGGATTATCAAGAAAAAACTAAAGAGATCGAAATTATTGGAGGCGCTATTGTTTCTGGTTCATTTCAAAAATTTCATCAAGAATATTTAATAGACGCTCTTAGCAAACTAGGAAATAATTATTTTGGAGTGGCAAATATCCCATTAAAAATGGAAGAAAAAGATCTGGACAGATTAAACAGATCAAATATAGTTGCTGTTAGATTTAATCTTAAACGTGGTGGTTCTGAAGGTATTGATAATTTAATCAAACTATCGAACCTTCTTTTCGACAAATATAACTGGCATACAGAATTATACGTTGATAGTAAAGACTTAAAAGAGCTGAAGCCAATACTAATGGAAATTCCACAGTTTTCTATCGACCACCTCGGATTATCAAAAAGTGGCATAAAGGAATTATATTATTGGGCGGAAAGAGGAGTAAAAATTAAGGCTACTGGGTTTGGGAGAATTGATTTTGACCCTATTCCTATTATGAAAAAAATATACAGCATTAATCCAAGATCTTTAATGTTTGGAACAGACCTCCCCTCTACAAGAGCGCAAATTCCATTTACAATGAAAGATGTAGAACTTATAAAAAATAACTTTACAGAACCTGAACAACAAAACCTATTCTATAAGAATTCTCTAGAGTGGTACATAAAAAACTAAGGTAAATACAGAGTACTAAAACATGAAATCGACTCCATATCAAGCCGTTAAATAAACCGCTCAAATCAACTCCAAAAAAAATATTTAACAAAAAATCACCCCTGACATATTATGTCACTAAGCCAAATATCTTTGCATTAAGTTTAACAAATAAATCAATTTAAAAAATGAAAAATGCAGTTAACTGGTTCGAAATTCCAGTAAAAGATTATCAAAGAGCTAAACAATTTTATGCTACTGTTATTGGTACAGAAATTACAGACCATCACATGCCAGACGAGACTATTAAATACGGTATTTTCAACTACGATATGGAAAATAATGGTGTTGGAGGTGCTATTATTCAAGGAGAAGGACAAACCCCAACAACTGAAGGAGCTACCATATATTTAAATGGTGGAGACGATCTGGGTTTACCACTTTCTAGGGTAGAACCTAATGGTGGTAAAATACTAATGCCAAAAACCAATATTAATGAGAATGGATTTATAGCGCAGTTTATAGATACCGAAGGCAATAGAATTGCGTTACATTCTATGATGTAATCCAATAAATTGCGGAAGTGATATATCTTTTAATCAATCAAAAACAACGACCAGTTATTAATTTAATGTAATCAAATTCAATTGGTAAATGGTATAAGATAGTGAATTGCAAAGCGGTTCACTATCTTTGTTATTATGTCTCAACTATCCAGACTCATAGCCATACTAACCCTGTTAAAATCGAAACGCCTTTTAACAGCCAATGAGCTTGCTAAAAAGTTTGATGTTAGCATAAGAACCATTTATAGAGACATTAGAAAACTTGAAGAAGCTGGTGTACCTGTTACAACAATTGAAGGTAGAGGCTATTCTTTAATGGATGGTTATTCTGTGGCACCAGTACAATTTACCGAAAAACAGGCCAATGCTTTAATTACGGCAGAACTTTTAGTAAATCAATCTAAAGATGCTTCATTTGTTGAAAATTTTAATGAAGCCCTAACCAAAATTAAATCGGTTTTTAGAACCTCTATTCAAGAAAAAAGTGAATTATTACAAAGTAAAATTCATGTTTTTAATCCAACTTACGAAAACATTTCTAGTAATGCTCTTTCTGAAATACAATTAGCTATCACTAATTTTAATTATGTAGAAATTAATTACTGTAAGGCGAATGACACCGATGTTTCCTTCAGAAAAATAGAACCCTACGCCATGTATTCTACTCAATATAAATGGATCCTAATTGCTTGGTGCCACTTGCGACAAGATTATCGCGCTTTTAGAATTGATAGAATCCAGCATTATAAAATTTTACAAGAAACCTTTGAAGATAGAAAATTTGATCTTCAAGCTTATTTTCAATCCTGCCCTTATAACAAAAAGTAAAAACAATATATATATATAAACACCTATGAAAATCCTTTCTACCAATACTGCTAAACCAACATCCATTATTTGGAATGGAAAAGAATTAACCACTGGGATCTACAAAAAACCAACAAACTCACCTATTTACTTAGAGAAAGAAAATGTAAAAGATGATGAAGTATCAGACACAAAAGTACATGGTGGTATATTTAAAGCGTGTTATATCTTTTCAAACGAACACTACGCATATTGGAAAAACCGATATCCAAGTTTAGATTGGGATTACGGTATGTTTGGTGAAAACCTGACTGTTTCTGGGTTAAACGAAAAGGAGATCTATATTGGCGATATTTATGAGGTTGGTGATACTATAGTACAAGTAACACAGCCTCGTGAACCTTGTTTTAAATTCGGTATTAAGTTTGGAACTCAAAATGTGTTAAAAGAATTTATAGCACATGGTTTCCCAGGCACTTATGTTCGTATTTTAAAAGAAGGGTTCGTAAAAAAAGGAGATACTCTCAAACTAATCGAGCAAGCAAGAAATAGTTTAACCACATGGCAGCTTTTCGATCTACTGTATTCAAAAAACAAAAACGAGGCATTAGTCAAGTTAGCCATAGAAAATGAAGCCCTACCTTTAAGAAAACGAGAGAAAATAAAAAAGCTCATAAAATAGTAGAGTTAATTTTGATGTATCTTTGCGACATAATATTCTTTTATGTCATTTAAAGACTTACAACTTAATCGCCCTCTTTTAAGAGCAATTGCAGAAACTGGTTATGATGAACCAACGCTTGTTCAAGAAAAAACAATTCCTTTAGTTTTAAATAAAAAGGATGTTATTGTTTCTGCTCAAACAGGTACAGGAAAAACTGCTGCTTTTGCGCTGCCCATTTTGCAGTTATTATATGATAAACAAGACGCATCAAAAAAAGGAAAAAAAATTCGTGCTTTAATTGTAAGTCCAACTCGGGAATTAGCCATACAAATTGGAGAAAACTTTAAAAACTATAGCACGTATACCAACTTAAGAAGCACAGTGGTTTATGGAGGTGCTTCTATAGAACCTCAAGTGGATGCCCTGAAAAAAGGCGTGGATATTTTAATTGCAACCCCAGGTCGTTTACTAGATTTACACAAACAAGACATTGCCAATTTAGATTATGTAGAAACTTTAGTATTAGATGAAGCAGACTTAATGTTGGATATGGGCTTTATTGATGACGTAAAAAAAATTGAACGTCTTTGTACCAAAGAAAAACAAATACTATTATTTTCTGCTACCATACCCTACAAAGTAGAGCAGTTAGCAAACACCATTCTAAAAGCACCAAAACGTGTTGAAGTAGCTCCGAATTCATCAACATCAAAAAACATTAACCAATTACTTTATTATGTACCAAAGGCTAATAAAATTGAACTGTGTTTACACTTATTAAGAAACACAATTAAAGGTAGTATTCTTATTTTTAGACGTACAAAGTATGGTGTTGAAAAATTAGAGCAAACACTTTTAAAAAATGGTTATAAAGTTGATAGTATTCACGGTGATAAGAGTCAGAACCTAAGACAAGAAGCTTTAATTAATTTCAAATCAAACAAGGTTAACATTTTAATTGCAACCGATGTAGCTGCCCGTGGTATCGATATTAACAATTTGGATGCTGTTATAAATTTCGATTTACCCAATGTACCAGAAACTTACGTACACAGAATAGGAAGAACTGCCAGAGCTGGAAATACAGGGGCATCTTACTCATTCTGCTCGGCAGATGAAAAAAGCTACGTAAAAACAATACAGCAACTCATTCAGATTCAAATAGACGTTATTGACGAGCATCCCTACCCTTTAGACCCAAAAGCAAAACCAATGATTCATAAATCAAAAAAAACAGGTAGCAAACACAGAAAAGGACGTAAAAGCGAAGCTTCTAAAAAGAAAAAGAAACGTTGGTACTAATTTATTGAAAATTCCGTTATATAATGAATACCTTCACAAAAAATAAAGCGACACTAACTTTATAATTTTATAAACCCGTCTCTCAACATAAATAAATGAATTTTACAAATCCCTTAGTTTACGGCATTCCTTGTTTTTTAGGGCTTATTTTAGTCGAACTTACATATAGCAAAACGCACAACAAGAAAGATCTTTACAAATGGAAAGATTTAGCATCGAGCCTTACCATGGGAATTGGATCGGTAGTGTTAGCGCCTCTTATCAAAACTATTTCTGCTATTATAATTTTTAATTACCTATACGAATTGTGCAATCCAATAATTGATGGTGTACGCACCAACATTATGGGATGGGAATCTTTTGGTTACACTTGGCCCGTTTGGCTAATCTGTCAGTTTTTAGATGATTTCACCTATTATTGGTTTCACAGACAAAATCATATGGTTCGCTTTTTATGGGCAGCACATATTGTACATCACTCTTCTGAGAACTTCAATCTTGGAACCGCGGTTCGTAATGGTTGGTTCACTATTTTATATAAACCTTTATTCTATATGTGGTTACCAGTTATTGGTTTTCCTCCAGAAATGGTGATAGTTTGTTTAGGCATAGAAGCACTTTGGCAATTTCAATTACACTCGACATATGTTCCTAAATTGGGGATTATCGAAAAAATTTTTAATACCCATACAATGCATCAAGTGCATCATGCCAAAAACTTAGAATATATGGACAAAAACCATGGTGGGTTTTTAAATATATTTGATAAAATATTTGGTACTTGGAAAGAATTAGATGATGATATTGACATAGCTTACGGGGTTACTAAACCACCAAATTCTTATAATCCCTTGATAATATTAACGCATGAGTATAAAGATATTTGGAATGATATGAAAAAGAGTTCCAATTTATATGATAAGTTTATGTATGCTTTTGGCCCTCCAGGATGGAGTCATGATGGAAGCACATTAACGATTAAACAAATGCGAGAGCAAGCAAAAAAAGATAAACTAAACACCACCGCTACCTCTAATGTTTAAATCATGAATACTATTCAAAAAATCGTAGATAAATTAGAATTACAACCGCACCCGGAAGGCGGTTATTTTAAAGAAGTTTATAGAAGTGGCGGATTAATTAACGAAGAAAATCTTGGTGAAGGCTTTACAGGACAAAGAAACTATGCTACATCAATCTATTTTCTTTTAACTTCTGATTCTTTTTCTGCCTTTCACAGAATTAGACAAGATGAAATCTGGCATTTTTATAAAGGGGCACCAATAAAACTTCATATAATCTCTGATGCTGGTATTTATTCTAACACCATTATAGGAAATGATATCGAAAAAGGACAAAACCCTCAATTTGTAGTAAAAGCCAAAGACTGGTTTGCTGCAGAAGTTATTGATGAAAACGCCTATGCTTTGGTAGGATGTACGGTCTCTCCTGGTTTCGATTTTAGTGATTTTGAACTCCCTAAAAGAGATATTCTTATTTCAAGATATCCTGAACATAAAAATATCATTACTGCTCTTACAAGGCTTTAATTCTGTAGTCTTTGATTAAAGTGACTCTTTAATAACGGTATTTGGATACAAAACATCAAGCCAAAAAGTACAACGGCATAAGTAAGTGTTTTTGGTATTGAAAACCCAGACAACACACTTGTTACCTTATTATTGTACAACACGCTAAGATCTATAGAATTTAACCAATGCGTCGACGTTTCTTGAGTATCGAAAAGCATACATGCGATCAAAGCTAAAAAGACTATAGAGATAATACCCCATCCCATTTTAGATATTAGAGGTTTATACGCTGTAACACTATTATTACTTAACTCTTCTGTGACTTGAGACATAACAGAAGTAGTAAAATTAAAAGACGGATTCTCTAAAGGCGTTTCTTTAATTACTTTTTTAGTTAAGTCCTCTAAATACTTATCTGCGTTCTCGTTCATAATGTTCAATTATTTCAGGTTCTAATCGCGCTTTTAAAATAGTCGCTAACTTTTTTCTGCTTCTAAACAGTTTAACTTTCGCATTATTAAGCGTTGACCCAATAATTTTTGAAATTTCTTCTAGAGGTCTCTCCTCAAAGTAATATAAAGTTAATAAAAAACTATCATCACCTGGTAATAAAGCTATGCAATTTTGAATAGCTTGTTCTCTTTCTTTATTCTCCAGATTATCTAAAGCATTATCTATTGTTTTTATTTGATGCTCTGTAAATTCATCAATAGCAACATCATTAAAATGTTTTTTGTTCTTTTTTAATCTGTCTAAACTCGTATTATAAGCAATTTTGTAAATCCAAGTTGAAAACTTAGAATCTCCTTTAAACCTATTTAATGATTTATACACTTTAATAAAGGTGTCTTGCGCTACTTCTTCGGCCTCTTCCCTATTCTTAAGCATTCGAAGCGTTAAAGTGAATACTAGATCCTTATAACGTTCTACCAATACAGCAAATGCATTCGTGTCGCCATCAATAATTAAATCGATATAGTGTTGGTCGTTGGTGGTCATTTTAAGTTAAGACGACCATATATTCCTTAAGGTTACATTATAATAAAAATATTTTTTTTGAAAAAAGTGTAACCAAAATTAAGAACCTATCGTCATAAGCTATGAACCGTTTAAATTAATCAATTAAAAATAAACAATTATGGGATCAGAATTAATTATAGTACCAATAATATTTGGCGCGATCTTCGGAGTATTTTATTTATATTTTTCAACGCGTAACAAAGAGCGTTTAGCTCTTATAGAAAAAGGAGCTGATGCCACCATTTTTGTTAAAGGAAAAAGCAAAAGTTATACGGCTCCTATTTGGAAAGTTTTAATATTAAATCTAGCCTTATTATTAATGGGAGTAGGATTGGGAACATTCATTGCATCTATCCTAGAAAATTATACAAGCCTGGAAGAAGAACCGCTTTATGTAGGTAGTATTTTCCTAATGGCTGGCATTGGGTTATTTGTAGGATTTAATATGACTAAAAATCTAGATAAAGAATAATATAGTTTTCATCAATCAAAAAATGAAACCTGCTTTTCAAATAGGCAGGTTTTTTTTATTTAATAGGAAAATCAAAATAAGTCTTAGGATATGGTTCTCCTCGCAACGTAAAATGCCACCATTCCTTGGAGTAGTTTCTAAAACCATGTTTTAACATCATAGTTTGTAGTAACTGCCTGTTAGCTCTTTGTTTATCTGTAATGTCTTTATAATTCACCCAAGATTGTTGTCCAAAAAAATCATAAACACTTCCCATATCTAATACCTCTCCTGTATTACCATCAATTATGGTTAAATCGACAGTACTACCTCGACTATGTCCAGACCTTGAAGCAATATATTGCTCTTTGAATAAATGCTTCTTTTTTACTTCTGGATAAAATATGTGTTTATTTATGGTATCATTTAAATCTTTAGCCCAACGAATAAAATGATTTACAGATTGCTGTGGTCTATAACCATCATAAACTTTTAAGCATAAATTCTGTTCTTGCAACTCCTCATGAACCAGTTTTAGCTTATTTGCAGTTTCTTCTGTTAATATAAGCTTATTTGATTGATAGCCGTTAATAGGTGTTCCCACAAAATTATTTGAAGTGTAATATCGTAACTCCACTTCTAAATCTGGAATAATATCGCTAACATATACAAACCCTTTTTCTAGTTGCCCAAAAGAAAAAGCACAATAGAAAAGAAATAGATATATAAATAATTTTTTCATTTTTTAAATTATAAGCTAATGTATATAAAAATCTATTATGGATTAAAAATTAGGGTACAAAAAAACCGAGTTCCCTCAAACTCGGTTTTCTTTCAATTTGCTTTTTTTATTATGAAGTTAGATTTAGTTTCCTATTTCATACAGCATAATGCAAATATTAATTAATTAATCCATTGAACTAAAAAGTGTGTTATTTAGTACACTCCAAAAGTAAAATTATAAAACGAATAAACAAGATAAAACACACATAAAATCGATGAAATACACTAAATTTTAACATTTACTGATGAAATAACCATATATAACGTCAAAATACATGGTTTGAGTTTCAAATATTAGATATCTCACTAAAGTTATATGCAAATAAAATAAGCTTTAAGTTTTTACAGAAGATAATTTTGAAAAACGCCGCAGACCTTCTTAAACTTATCATTTCCTCAACATTAGTAGCGCATTTTGATTTAGTGAAAAGGCAAAAGAAAATAAAGTTCTGTGCCTTTATTTTGTACAAAACACATTTTTTGAGCTTAATCTCGAGTATCACTAAATAGAAACAAAAAAAGCATTCCTAAAAGGAATGCTTTTTTACTAACTAACTAACTAACCAAAAATATGAATTATATTTCTAAGTCTAAAGTAACCACTCAATAAACCTTTTTAAGTAAAATATAATTATTATATACTCATCAACATCCGTGCCAAACTAAAAAATAAAGCTTATTTTTTTATATAAACAGCATAAAATAAGATCCATATAAAATAATTATAAGCAATTAGTATTTAAAATATAATTATTAAGATATTTGTCCATATACAAAACGAATCTATTCATGAAAAAAATCACATACTTACTTTTAGCTCTTTTAATAATTTCTTGTACTGAAAAACAGCCAGATTTAATAGTTAAAGGACATATTAAAGATTTAAAAAAGGGAATTATTTATCTTAAAAAAACAAATGATACTGTTTTAGTAACAGTTGATTCTTTAGTAATAAATGGTAACTCTCAATTTGAGTTACATTCTAATTTAGAATCTCCAGAAATATTCTTCTTGTATTTAGACAAGAATAGCTCAGAAAAAGATAGAATTACATTTTTTGCAGATAAAGGCATCACAGAAATTAATACAACATTAAAAAACTTTGTTTATGATGCAAAAATTAAAGGTTCTACTCAACAAAAAACATTAGAAGAATACAGAGCCATTATATCTAGAATAAATAATAGAAATTTAGATTTAATAAAAGAACACTTAGAGGCTCGAAAAAACAACGATACAGTAAAAATTAAAGCTATTGAAAAAGAGTCTGACAATGCATTAAAAAGAAAATACCTACATACCGTAAATTTTGCATTAAATAATAAGGATAGCGAAGTAGCACCTTATCTTGCCCTTACAGAAATTTATAATGCCAGAATTAATTTCCTGGACACCATAAATAATAGTTTAACTCCAAAAGTTAAAAATTCTAAATATGGTAAAAAATTGCAATCGTTTATTGATGATATAAAAGCTACAGAAAAATAAAACTGAAGTATAATATAAAAACAAAAAAGACCTTTCAAATGAAAGGTCTTTTTTGTTTTTATTAAGAGCCGATGGAGGGACTTCCTTCGACTGCGCTCAGGATAAACTTCTCATCCTTTTTCAATTAAATTGCTTTTTGTTACAAAAAAATTGAATCCTGTTTCGCTTTTATATTTTGAGCCGATGGAGGGACTCGAACCCACGACCTGCTGATTACAAATCAGCTGCTCTAGCCAGCTGAGCTACATCGGCTTGTTTAACGGGTGCAAATATAGTATCTAATTTAATACCTGCAAGAAGTCCGTTAAAAAATTATCCTAAATTATTGACTTTTTCGATTAAAGCCCTACCCTTAGCTTCTAAATCTGCATTAATTGCTTTAAAATGGGCTTTAGCATTTTCGCTTTTAGTATTTACCCTAACTATTAATTCATCAAAAGTAGCTATTGCTTCATCAATAATTGCTTCACTCTTTTTTGTGTCTTTGTCTGTGTTTGCGTATTCCCAAACGTAAACTGCTTCTATAATATCACCTAAAACATAATTAATGTCTTTTTTTAGGTCTCTAACATTTGCCATAATCTGTAATTTTTATTTGATTGCAAAATTAAACATAAACTTCCAATAGTGTCGCATTTTTAGAAGCAATTTCGTAGTTTGTAATTGCTGCGGGAATTAATATGGTTTCTCCTTTTTTTATAGATTCAGAAATACCGTTAACCAAAATTTCTGCATCACCCTCTACACACATGTATATTAAAAATGAATCATAGTCATTTTTCTTTGTAAGTGTTTCGGTAACTTTTAAATAGTTTGTTGTAAAATATGGACAACTCACCATTTCATTAGGTTGGTTTTCTGTTTTAGAATATGCTACTCTAAAATTATCAGGCATATTAAAATCGAAAGCATCAATTGCTAAATCATTATGCAAATCTCTTTCATTACCAGCATCGTCTACGCGATCCCAATCGTAAACACGATAAGTAATATCGCTTGTTTGTTGTATTTCGGCTACCATTACCCCCGCTCCTATAGCATGAATACGACCAACTTCAATAAAATAAGTATCACCTACTTTTACTTTATCAAAATTTAAAATTTTTGTAAGCGTTTTATTTTCTAAATGGCTTAAATATTTTTCTGGGGTCATGTCTTCATTAAAGCCAACAATTAAATTAGAACCTTCATCTGCCTGTAGTGTGTACCACATTTCTGTTTTCCCAAAAGAATTGTGTCTCTTAGCTGCTAACTCATCATTAGGATGCAATTGAATAGACAAATCTTCTTTAGCATCAATAAATTTAATAAGTAATGGAAATTTGTTTCCAAATGTCTTATAGTTTTTATCTCCTATCAAATGACCTTTAAAAGTTTCTAATAAATCTTTTAACGAATGGCCTGCTAAACTACCATTTGAAACTATAGATGTATCTCCTTCTACATCACTAACTTCCCAACTTTCACCAATATTTGGTAAATCGCTTTTTTTATTGAGAAGGGTTTTTAATTTTTGTCCGCCCCATATTTTATCTTTTAAAATAGGGTTAAATTTAATTGGGTATAATGTATTGTTCATTTATTTTCCTGAATAGGTTACAAAATTACGTGGTGTTTCAAAAAGTGTGATCTCTAGTTCTAAATGTGATGCCAATTTTGACCTCATTTTATTGTAAATTACCACAACTATATTTTCTGCTGTTGGATTTAAGTCTTTAAACTCTGGTACTTCAACATTCAAATTTTTATGGTCAAAGGCATCTTCAACCTCTATTTTAATAATTTCTTTTAAAATTTTCATATCTATAACATAGCCTGTTTCTACATCAATCTCTCCTGTAACACTAACTATGAGTTCGTAATTGTGACCATGAAAGTTAGGATTATTACATTTTCCAAAAACAGCATCATTTTTTTCAAAGCTCCAATCTTTTCTATACAAACGATGTGCCGCATTAAAGTGTGCTTTTCTACTAACTGTTACTTTCATTTGGAAATATTTATATGTTCGTAGAATTTATCAAAAATAACCTTAAACCACTCTGTATATAATTCTGGTTGTACTGATATATCGGTCTTAACATCCTCTATAGGCATCCATTTCCAACTAGCTACTTCGTCTGTATTAATAGTTGGTTCATCGTTATATTTACCCAATAAAACATGGTCGTACTCATACTCTGTTAAACCATTATCAAATGGCGCTTTATAGATAAAGGAAATAGATTCTTCTAAATCTACCGCAAATCCCATCTCTTCTTGTAAACGCCTTTGCCCTGCTTTAATATTCGTTTCTCCATCACGTTGATGGCTACAACAAGTATTAGTCCAAAGTCCAGGAGAATGGTATTTATTTAAAGCCCGTTGTTGTAACATTAACTCATTTTTATCATTAAAAATAAAAACAGAAAATGCGCGATGTAACAAAGCTTTTTCATGAGCTTCCATTTTTGGCATCAAACCAATTTGTTCATCCCTTTCATTAACAAGAATTACTTTTTCTTCTTCCATAGAAAGGCAAAAATACCAAGTAAATATTAAAAAACATATTCTAATTAGAAATTTAAAATGAAAGCTTAATTATAAAACAAAAGAGGCTGTCTAAAAAGTGATGAACTTTGTCATCAGAGCAAAGCGAAGAACCCTATTTATCTAAAAAACAAAACATTATTATTATTTTTTTAGAGATTCTTCACAGCTTCGCTGCTACCTTCGAAACAAAATATATTTTGTTTCTCGGTAATATTCAGAATGACACTTTTTAGACAGCTTCTTCTTTAGTTAGATCTGTAATAAAAAAATTCTTGAAACTGACTATCCCCGCAAGCCATAGGGGTATTTCGCCAGTTTCATTTTGCCTTTATAGAGACAAAAATCGAATTTTGTTATTTTGCCTCACCCAGAACTGCCTTTTTTTGCAGTTCTGACCTCTCCAAAGGAGAGGTTAATTGGAAACCCCGACCCAAGGGGTCGGAGAATTTTTAGATTTAAATGACCTTTATTAGTCTTCTACTAATATAAACTCACTTCTTCTATTAGCTTGATGTTCTTCTTCACTACATTTAACACCTGTTGTACATTTATTTATTAGGCTTTTTTCACCGTAGCCTTCTCCTGTTAATCTACTCACGTCTATACTGCCTTCTTTTACAAGATAGTCTATGGTTGATTTATTTCTTCTTTTTGATAACTCTAAGTTATATGATTTATTTCCTCTTGAGTCTGTATGAGATCGTATATCTACTTTAGTATTTGGATACGCCTTCATGTAATTTATAACCTTAGCTAACTCTAATTCTGCATCTGATCGTATAACCGACTCATCAAAATCAAAATAGATAGGGTTTAAATCTAATAATTTAAATAAATCGACTTCATTTGGCTCTAAATTTATAATTATTTGTAACTCTAGTTCATCTGTGTCGATATTAAAAGCTGTTACACCTTCTTTATAGTTTGCTTTTATTGCTTGTGATTTGTAATCACTATGACTTCCTGATAGTTTCAAACTAAACTCACCGTTTGCATCTGACTTTAATGTTTTTACTAATTCATTTGCGTGATTATAAATTAACACATCTGCATCAACTATAACCTGGTTTGTGTTTTTATCTACTACAGTTCCTGTTATGTATTGCAGATATGGATTTCTTGTAAAACTATAAATATCATCATCCCCTTTTCCTCCTTTTCTATTTGAAGATAAATACCCTTTATAGCTGGCTTCATTTATAATGTACTCAAAATCATCTTTCGAACTGTTGATTGGCTTCCCAATATTGATAGTCTTATTATTTGAATTAGCTATTGTTTCAATATTCTTAAAAAAGAACACATCTAAACCTCCTAAACCTGAGTGACCATCTGATGAGAAATATAAAGTCCCGTTGCTACTTATATATGGAAAGTTCTCTCTCCCTTCAGTATTTATTTTAGAACCTAAGTTTTTTGGTTCACCATAAGTACCGTCTTCATTTATTGTTACTACATAAATATCGGATGCGCCAATAGTTCCCTCCATGTCGGATGCAAAATATAATTTTGTCTCGTCTACATTAAGGGCTGGGTGGGCTACATTATAGTCGTCACTATTAAATGGTAATGGTTCTATATTAGTCCAACCTTCTTCTTTCAATTCAGCTTTGTATATTTTTAAGCCGTGGATTCTCTTCGAATTCTTTTTGAATTCTCCTTTATAGTAATTATTTCTTGTAAAGTATACTGTTTTGCCATCTTTTGTAAAGGCAGTCGACGATTCGTGGTATTTAGTATTTATATCACCTTTTATCTCTGTGGCTGTTCCGTTAGCATTTAATTCATAAATATCTAAAAAGGGTTGTTCGTTCCAATTATACAGTTCTTCATCTTCTCCTCTTGAGGATGCAAATATTAATTGTTCCTTATATATTGAAGTTCCAAAATCTGATAATGGGGTATTGATTTCTAGATTGTTCATCTCAAAATCATCCGAACGTTTTTCAATCGTTTCTAAATAGTCTGTTTGAAATAGTTTACTTCTGGAATCTTCTGGCTGTAATCTTATAAATTCTTCTAAGATTTTATCTGCTTTATCATAAGCTCCTATACCTTTTAAAGCTTGAGAGTATCTAAAGTAATTTTCAGGATTTATCGTTTCCTCTTTTTGAGCTATTAACTCTCCATACCATTGTGAGGCCTCTTCCATTTTCCCATTATAATAAAAGGAATTTGCTAAATTCTCTAATAACTCTGGATCTCTATTCCCTTCATTTGCAACTTCTAATAGTTCTTCAGTCGTTTTTACATATGATAAATTATTATATGTCTTCTTTGCCTTTCTAGCTACTCCCTTTTGTGCAAAGGATACATTTACAAGTAGTAATGTGAATAACGGTAGTAGTAATATTCTTTTTTTCATGTCCTTTATCTTTTTAAAAGAATCTTGGTGATAATATTCTTCCTATTTGTTGCAATTCAAATCTTAACATTATTTCGTGAGATCCGCTATTATAATTATTCAATCCTGTCGTGGTTAAATCGTAAGCATACCCAATAAATAGACCATCGCTTATTTGAAATCCAGCTAAACCACTTATGGAATCGTCCCATCTGTAGCCAAAACCTAAGGTTAATTTCTCATTGAATAGTGCATTTATAGACAGGTCTGCTATTAATGGGGCTCCAGATACGCCTTTTACTAGGGCAGCTGGTTTTAACTTCGTGTTTTCATTTATATCGAACACATACCCTCCTATTAAAAAATAGTGTAAACGTTCGGTTGCTATCGATTCTTGAATGCCATCGTAGTGCTCTGTTGTAAAAAAATTAGGTACAGAGAGTCCTACATACCATTTTTCTGAATGTAAATATAAACCTGCTCCTATGGTTGGAGAAAACAAATTTAGATTGTCATTAAAAACACGATCTGGGTATTGAAAAACGCCTTTACTCCAATCGGTGTCTAGTATATGAAATCCGCCTTTAAGACCAAACGATAACTCGGTATCGGTAATTTCATTTATAGGAATAGTATACGAAAAATTAATATCTAAGTTTGTTTCACTCGAAGGGCCTAATTGATCGCTTACAATATTTAATCCCAATCCTAATCGTTTGTTTCTTAATGGGGTATGTGCACCAAATGTTATGGTTTTTGGTGCGCCTTCAATCCCTACCCATTGCGTCCTATATAAACCTGTGATACTTAACACGTCTCGTTGTCCTGCATAAGCAGAGTTAACACTCATCGTATTATACATATACTGTGTATACTGAGGATCTTGTTGGGCGTTTGCCCCTAATGATAATAGTGCAGCAAACACTACTAAAATCAAACTTCTTGTTAATGATGATTGTCCTATCATTTTTAATTTCTTTAGTTATTTGTTTACTTACTTTTTATCTGTTTATATATATCCAACCTACTTTTGGCTTAGAGCCTTCACCTAGATCTAATACGTAATAATAAGTTCCAACTGGTAATTTATCTGTCCCTTGTATGGTCGTTCTACCATTGGAAGTTCCATCAAATTCATTGTTATACCCTGTCTTCTTATAGACAATGTTACCCCAACGGTTATAGATTTCTAATCTATTATTTGAATAGTTCTCTATACAGTTTATGATTAAGAAATCATTAACGCCATCGCCATTTGGTGAGAATTCATTTAGAACGATTAAACATCCTAAGGCTGTTTCCGTTGGATCGTCTAGCGTGTTACCATCTACATCATCCCCATCATCACTTGTATCTGTTATAGTCTCAAAGCTTGGACTAATTCCTGAGGCTTCTACACTATTACGAACTCCTCCAGAATTGATAGCTTGTTGTGTGATTTCAAAAGTCGCCGTATAAGTGGCTATCTCTCCTACTAACAAGGTACCTTCTTCGCTTCCTAAATCGGCATCATCAAACACAGGTTCTTCTGTTAAGGTTAATGGACTACCATTAATATCTGTGAAGGTGTCTACTAGGTTTATACTTGTTAGAGTCACGTTTCCTGTATTTTCTACTTCTATTGTATATCTAATTTCATCACCTAATTTTATATCTGGTGCATCTGCTAATTTAGTTACCTCCAGTTCAGCTGTACAATCTGTTGTAGTTGTTACTGCTATGGTAATATCTGAAGGTCTGTATGAACATGGGTCATGTGGATCGGTTGCACTCTCTCCATCTGGTGGTGTTAATTCATCGCCGTTTGTTACACCATCACCATCACAGTCTGCATTATTCCATGCAATGCTTGGCACTTGAGTAACATCAGCTGGATTATAGCTACAAAAATCATTTGAATTGGTTGGTGTTCCACCATTTAAAGGAGTTGCCTCATCACAATCAATTACACCATCTCCATCAGTGTCAATTGAACTGATTACTATAGTTTCACTAATTGATAGACTTAAATTACAGTTAGGGTTTGTTATATCTACTAAATTTATTGTAACAGCTGCAGTAATATTATTAATAGTAATAGTAACCGTTCCTAAAGCTCCAATAGTAACATTTCCTGCACTTGAGCCATTATATGTAACTATATCGTTTGGAGTTCCTGTAATTGTGAAAACTGCATCACTACCCGAACATACAGGACTATTAGTAGTCATTACTGGTATATTTGGTAAAGCATTAATCGTAACATTAGCGGTACTAGTGTTTGAACAGATACCTGCTGTGGTATAAGTTACTGTATATGTTCCAGGTGTACTTGCCGATACATCGATTAGTCCAGTGCCTGCGGTAATCGACAAACCTACTGTACTTGAGAAAGTTCCGCCTGTTAAACCTGTTATAGTTGGGATTGGATCTATAGCATCTGCACAATATGCGGCAGCGCTATAATTAAAACTCGCATCA
>NZ_JAUOEL010000015.1 GCF_030540765.1 Flavivirga jejuensis
ATAACTTAGTGAAGCTGGAGTACATCTAACATCTAATCGTCTCGAAGGGGAACTCAAATACGCTGGGGTTGATCCATCTAAAATGATGGTAGTAATACCTGGTAAGCCCTCTAAAACACTTCTGCTCAATTCATCGGTAACGACTAGACGGATATCTCCATCTGAAATTATATGTGAAATACGAGAAGCTGGGTAATCTGGCTTCATTGGAACATACGCCCCTCCACTCTTTAAAATACCCAAAATACCTACAACCATAGCTATGGAACGGTCTAAACAAATTCCTACCAAATCATCAACATTAACGCCTTCTGATACTAAATAATGTGCCAATTGATTGGATCGATCATCCAATTCTTTATAACTTAGTTCTTCTCCCTCAAATAATAAGGCTATAGATTCTGGGCTTTTCAAGACCTGCTCTTCAAACAAATCAACCACTGTTTTTTCTAATGGATAGCTTACACTTGTATCATTGAAACCTCTTAGTAATTGATGTTCTTCTTCAGAAACAATACTTAAACTACTCACATCAATATCTTTATTACTATTAAGACCATCAATAAATTGAATCAAAGTACTCTCTACAAAAGAAATTATACGAATAGCGTCAATACGATTATCAACATGAGCTGTTAAGCCAAAGTCCGATCCAAGATCATCTACACTCAATTCAAATGGATAATTAGTACGTTCTTTAGCTCCAACAACAGTAGCTCCTATGACTGGATCTAAATCATCTACTAAAGGTGATGAATGGCGGTAATTTAATAATGTACTAAATAAAGGCGTATCATTAGGAATACCGCTCCAATTCTGAATATAAGATAATGGTGTTTGCTCATAAGGCAATAATCCTAATAATTCTTCATCTACTTGCTTTAAATATTCTTTGACACTACCATCTATATGCAATACTATTGGTAACGTATTAATAAACACCCCCAAAGACTGATCTGCTCCTAATGAACCTTGTAAGCGACCAGAAAACAATGTCCCAAAAACTGCATATTCTTTATTACTACATCTACTAATAACAAACCCCCAAACTGCATGAAAGATCGCTGCTGGAGTCATCTGTAAACTACGAGACACATTGCGAATCTGATTAGATAAATCAGAAGATAAAACAATGCTTGATTCTTTAATATTAGAGCCATCTCCAAGTGTATTTGCTAAACCAAAAGGGAGCGTAGGTTCTAATATATCAGTTAATCGCGAACGGAAATATTCCTCACTAGTATTGGTCGCTTTCTGATAAAGTACATGAGCTATGAAATTTCTATACAAAACGGGTTCAGGAAGATGAATTGCATCCCCCGACAAATACATTGTAATCTCTTCTATTATTTTCTCTAAACCAACATGATCTATCATTACATGATGGTACTTCAATAATAAATAATAACAGTCTGTTTCTCTATCATCGACAGTCTGTATTTGAAGTAAAGGAGCTTCAGAAAGTTCCATCCAATGTTTCCCTTTATTCAACATCAATTCTAATTCCTCTAAGATATCGCTTGAAGTAGGAAATGATAATTCCTCTACACTAAGTGTAACCGCTCTTAAAACTACCTGAATTGGCTGGGGGAGCCCTTCACTTAGAATACAACTACGCAGCACATCATGACGTCCTATAATATGATTAAATGTTTCTATAAACTGCCTTCTTTTAGACAAATCACTAAATGACAGCAAATTAGTTATCACATAAGGGTCACCGCTATTTTGATCACTCATCAAATGATGAAAATACATTCCTTCTTGCAAAGGAGACAATGGATATATATCTTGAATATTAGTAACGCCTCCAAGAGCATCATCCATAATTATATCCAAATCACTTTGATTAAAATCTACCAAAGGCAACATATCAGGTGTAATATATTTACAATCAACATCTATATAATTATCCGGAACCTGGTACACAGGAGATAAAACAGATAATTCCAAGGCTAATTCTCTTATTGTTGGGTTTTCAAAAATATCTTTCACACTTATTTGGAAATCTATTTTTTGTATTTGTGCAATCAATTGAACCACTAATAATGAATGTCCTCCTAATTCAAAAAAATTATCATCTATTCCTATTTGATTTATCCCCAATAAATTTTGCCAAATCCCTACTAAATGTTCCTCTGTTTCATTCCTTGGAGCTACATATCGATCTCTTTTAGTATCGTTACCATCTGTATGTTCAGACAAAAAGATGGCTATTAACTGTTTAACATCGACCTTATCGCTTAAATTCAACGGAAACTCTTCAATAATACAATATTGATTAGGATGCATATAAGATGGTAGTTCCTCTACACATCGTCTGTGTAACTTTTCAGAAATAGATACATCTGCTTCATGAAAAAGCCCAATATTACTTAATATCACAAAACACACTACCAATTCCTCGCCACTATCATTTTTATAGACTAAGACATGGCAATCTTTTATAGCATCATCTTTTCGTAATACAGAAGCAATATCCTCTAATTCTACGCGATGTCCACGAACCTTAACCTGATAATCTTCTCTCCCTATAAATTCTATTGTACCATCACTTAACCAGCGACCTAAATCTCCTGTTTTATATAAAGTATCACCTAATAAATCAGTAAATGGATTCGCAATAAAACTTGCTACTGTACGCTCTGGCAACCCTATATATCCATCACCTACACCAACTCCACTGACACATAATTCGCCAATAACTCCAATAGGACACAGGTTTAATGAATCATCTAAAATGACAACGCTCATATTAGGAATAACTCGACCTATAGGAACTCGTAACTGAGTAACTGGTAAACAGGTTATAATCTCATATTGTACGACATCATCAGAAGCTTCACAAGGACCGTAAGCATTCAACAAACGAACTTCTGGATATACTGTTTTTAACCCATTAACTAACGCTACTGGAATTGATTCTCCAACCAACATAATCCATTGGAGATTCTCTAATTTAATAGGTGTTTCACTTTCTTTAATATAAGAAAATAATCCCCACATATAAGTAGGTACAAATTCTATAACATTCACTTTAGTACGCTGCAAGGTTTCAATAAGGGTACTATATGTTAACAATTCATACTTATCAACAATTACACAAGCACCTCCTTTTAATAAAGGTCCTAACAATTGCCAAACTGAGATATCTGAGCCAATACCTGCACTTTGTAAAAAACGAAAGCCATCAGGTAGGTCTAATAGTTTATACTCTGCTAAAATATGATTCATCGCTCCATCATGGCATGTAATAGCCCCTTTAGGTTCTCCTGTAGAACCCGAAGTATATAATACATATGCCCAGCTTTCCATACTATTTCTATTAGAAGGATTCTCAACAGGCATATTGAGAATATAGTCACTGTCATAGATTGGTAGTCCCAATACGGCAGAACTACGCGATAATAAAACAGAGCATTTGTCTATTAATACTATATTTATATTATCTATACCTCCTAATCCTAAACTTTCTAATAAACTAGAAGTAGTAATAAGAGTAGAAAAATTAGAACCTAGCATTTTCTTAATTCTAGAAGAGGGATTCTGAGTATCCAAAGGAGTATACACTCCACCAGATTTTACTATTCCTAACATGCATCCCACAAACTCAGCGCTACGTTCTAAATAAACCCCTATACAGCGTTCTTCAATAATTCCTATTTCTAATAGAGTATGTGCTATTTGATTGGAGTACCTATTCAATTGTTCATAATCCCATGATACCTCATTATGAATTACAGCTATAGAGGAACTGTTCGAAACAGCAATGGATTCAAAACGAACATTTATAGGAACATTATTCTCTAAATCAACACTTTTAGGGTTAAAGTAAATTCCTTCTGATGTACTTATTCTACCGAGTATTAAATCCTTCTCTATTTTTGGTAACATTGACATATCTTTGATCTCTTGAGAAACATCGATAACGATACTTCTTAACAGCTCCTGAAAATGCATTAACATGCCTCGAACTGTAGTTTCCTGAAATAGAGCAGTACAATACCCCATACATAGAGAAAGAATAGATTCATTTTCTATTACTGTCAAATTTAAATCAAATTGCGAAGTCTTTTCTTTATACTCGTAAGTAGATACATTTAATCCTTCTAATATTGTATTCTTAAGTTCTGAATCATTCTGGAAATCAAACATTACCTGAAATAATGGAGAAATACTCATATCTCGAGTAGTAATAACACGATCAACTACTTTCTCAAAAGGAGTCAGCTGATTATCATATGCAGATAAAGTTGTTGCCTTTATTTGAGATAATATTTCTCTAAAAGTAGAATCTTCATCTATATTATTGCGCAATGCCAAGGTATTTACAAAAAAACCTATCATTCCCTCTAATTCAGACTGGGTACGATTGGCTATAGAAGTACCAACACAAATATCAGATTGACCACTATAACGTGACAATAATACTTTAAAAGCAGACAACAACAGCATGAACAAGGTAACCCCTTCTTCTTGGGAGATCTTCTTAAGAGCCGTACTTAACTCTTCATCTAAAAACAAGGAAATGCTCGCCCCTTCATTACTCTGGGTAGAAGGACGTACATAATCTGTTGGTAAAGACAAAGGCAAAACTCCCTTCAACGTATTTTCCCAATAGGATAGTTGATTTTTTAAAACCGCTCCTTCTATATATTCGTGCTGCCAAACCGCATAATCTGCATATTGTAAAGGCAACTCAGGAAGTATCGTAGTCCAATCTGTTGATGCGCAATTATATAGTTCCGAAAATTCTTTAATAAAGATAGGAATAGACCAGCCATCACTAGCTATATGATGGAAAACAACGGCTAACACATACTCTTCTGACCCTAAATTATATACGCACGCTCTGAACATATAATCCAATGATAAATCAAAAGGAATGTCTACATATAAAGCTAAGTTATTTTCTAAATCTGCTTGATCCAAAACCGTAACTTCTTTTAATGACCAATCTTCCGTACTCTTTACGTGTTGATACCCCACACCATCTTCTGAACGAATCGTTGTACGTAAGATCTCATGTCGATCAACAATTGCTCGCAAAGAACTCTCTAACCGTTTCATATCTAGAATACCTTGTAAACGTAACCCTCCTGCCATGTGATAGGAGGTACTACCTTGTAACTGATCTATAAACCATAATCGTTCTTGACTAAACGACAATGGAATATGTGAAGGTCTATCTGCGGCATCAATGAGAGGTACTAGTGATCCTTTGGAGGTTTTAGAGATATGAACTCCTAATTCTGATATTGTAACATGTTCAAATACACTCTTTATAGTTATTTCTATCGCCAATTTATTGCGAATCATAGACACCAAACGGGTGGCTAACAATGAATGCCCCCCTAATTCGAAGAAATTATCATATACTCCTATTTTTTCAATACCTAATAACGCTTTCCATATATCAACCAGTTGTGCTTCTATTTCATCTCGTGGTTCAACATATTCTTGCTTCGATAACTGAGAACCATCTGGTTCTGGCAAAGCCTTTCTATTTAACTTACCATTACTGGTTAGTGGCATTGATGTTAACTCAATCCACAATTGCGGAACCATATACTCTGGTAACTGTTCTTGTAATTCTTTTTGGATTCTTTGTTTATCAAAATCATCTTCAACAACAACATAGCTCACCAGACATTTATTACCATCAATATCATCCTTGGCTAAAACACAACAGTTCTTAATACCTTTTAATAATGATAAAACACTTTCGATCTCTCCTAGTTCTACGCGATAACCTCTAATCTTAACTTGATCATCTTTCCTACCAATATATTCTATATTCCCATCAGGCAACCATCTTACTAAATCACCTGTTTTGTAAATACGCTCCCCTTCTCTAAAAGGGTCTGTAATAAATTTTTCTTTTGTTAATTCTTCTCTATTCAAATAGCCACGGGCTACCTGAACACCTCCAATACACAACTCTCCAGTAACTCCTATTGGCAAGATCTGTTTTTGCTTATCTAAGACATAAAGATTCGTATTAGTTACTGGTTTCCCAATTAAAACACTAGACAAAGATTCTTCTAAAGGAACTTGCCATGAACTAACATCAATTGCAGCTTCTGTAGGTCCATATAAATTATCTAACCGTACATTTTTGAATTTTTCCTTAAATAAAGCCACATGATCAGTACGTAAAGCTTCCCCGCTGCACAAAACCCTCTGTAGAGAATTACACTCACCTAAATTTATCTCACTTAAGAAAGCACTTAACATAGAAGGAACAAAATGAATTGTAGTAATCTTTTGTGATTCTATCAGAGCCTTTAAGTAACGTGGATCTTTATGTCCTTCTGGTTTTGCTAATACTAATTTAGAACCACAGGTAATTGACCATAATAACTCCCATACAGATACATCAAAACAAAATGAAGTCTTTTGAAGAATTATATCCTCTGCTGTAAGTTGATAATGAGATTGTGTCCATAATAATCGGTTAACAACCCCTCTATGTTCATTCATTACTCCCTTTGGCCTCCCCGTACTGCCTGAAGTATAAATCACATAAGCCAATCCTTCTGGCTGTGATAATCTTTTCATTTTTCTAGCAGACTCCTTACCTATAATATCCCAATCTCGATCTAATAAAATCGTACTTAGTCCTTTTTTATCGTCAAAAACAGAACCTCTATTATCGCTACTGATTAGCAAACTAATTCCAGCATCTTCCATCATATAATCGATACGATCCAATGGATAATCTGGATCTATAGGGACATAGCCTCCGCCAGCTTTCAGTATTCCCAAAACACCGATAATCATCTCCAAAGAACGATCAATACAAATCCCCACTAAGTCTTCCTCCTTAACACCTCGTTTTAGTAGGTATCTAGCCAACTGATTAGAGCGTTTATCTAACATTCTGTACGTTAACGTTTCTTCTTCAAATACTACAGCGACATCATTTGGAGTCTTTTTAACCTGTTCTTGAAACAAATCTACAATCGTCTTATCTTCTGGATAGTCCTCCTTAGTGTTATTGAAATCATATAATATTTCTTGTTTTTGAAGATTTGAAACCACCTCTATATCTGGTAATAATAATGCAGGGTTACTTATTATTTGAGAAAGTACGTGCTTAAAACAATCTAAAAACTCTTTTGCTGTGGCGTTGCTTAATGCAGATTGACGATGGTTTAAACTTACAATTAATCCTTCTGAGTTTTCTACAACATTAAAAGCAATATCAAAAGCATTATACAGTGGTTTATGCTCTTCTAATTGTAACTGCATACCTTCCATTTCAATATCATCTATAGTAACATCAAAATTGAATAATACATTGATAAATTCTTCTGGTTTTATTTTTGTTTCTTTTTGAAGCAAGTTTATAAAATCAGCATAAGGATATTCTTGATGATCGTAGGCATCAAACAATCTTTGTTTTAAAATACTAAGGTAATCGGATATCGATTGACTAGGATCATAACGAGATGCTAAAGGAATGATATGAGCAAAGTAACCTATGCTCTTATCTAGATCTGGCATAGAACGCCCCCCTACAGGAACTCCAATCACCATTTCTTCGTGCTGGCATAATCTAAATAACAAAAGTTCAAAAGCTGACAAAAACGTCATAAAAAGTGTCAATCCTTGTTGACCACTCCACTGCTTTAATACTGTAACTTCTCCTCTCGGAATACGAATTATCGCTGAACTACTTGTAGTATCATCTCCTGACAATGTCGTATCAAAAGGTAAATCAATCCGAAAAGAAGTATTTGAAAATTTTTGTATAAAATACTGTTCATGATCTTGCCAGACATCGCTTTGTCGTTGCTGATCTAACCAAGTTATATATGCAGGAAATTGTGTTTCTGAATGCTCAGGAATAGTCTTTTCATTGATAATAGCATTATAATTCTCTGCTAGTGTGTGCAAAAACAAAGCGCAAGACCAACCATCTGCAATGATATGGTGCATTGATAGATGTAAAACATATTCATCATGAGAAAACTTTATTAAATTCAATCTAATTAATGGGCCTTTTGTAAAAGAAAAAGGAGTCTCTAACCCCTTATGAATTAGCTCTCTATATTTTTCCTCTTTTATATCCTTGGAAAATGCTGATAAATCAATTTCTTTGATAGGAATAAAAATGGATTCATTATATATCAATTGTTTACCATCTTCAGAAAATACACTCCATAAAATCTGATGAGTTCTTAATAGTTTATCTAAAACATTTTTTAATACCGAATAATCAATATTTCCTTGCATATTCAAACTAAGGGAGATAATATATGCTAAGGATTTTTCAACATTAATTTGATCCAATAAAAATAATTGTTGTTGTGCTAATGTTGAATTTGATTTGGTCACTCCTGTTGCAACAGAATTGGGTAATATTTTTTTACTACCGTTAGATTTATGAACTATATTAACACTCTCACATATGCCTTTATAAATAGCTTCAATATCATCATCTGTATGAGCAAATGTTAAAAAAAGATTATTTGGTGCCCATGCAAAAATACTTCTTTGAATAAGGTGAAATAATAATAAATCAAAATTTCCTTTGAATTTAAAACGAAATAAAGAACCAAAATTAACAACCTCTATTGGCAATGATTCCTGCTTAAAATATATATTCAAGCGTTTCATTAAATCGTCTGTTTTTTGATTAAGATCGATATACGCCTGTTTGCCTATTTCCTTTATACGAGTTAATACAGCTCTTGATGCTGCCATAGTTAATGGATGGCGTGAAAAAGTTCCTGCTACTAATGTTTTAGACGTTTCAGGATAAGAATCGTCTCCATACTCCCAGTTTCCTCCATCTACAATATCAAGATATCTACTAGAGCCCGCTATAATACCTAATGGCATACCTCCTCCTGCAATTTTGCCATAAGTAGCAATATCCGCTTTAACCCCAAAATATTCCTGTGCTCCTCCTGGCATTATTCTAAAACCTGTAACCATCTCATCAAAAATCAAGGGCACATCCAATTCCTCGCTCAATGCTTTTAATTGTTTTAACAATTCTACAGGTTGAAAATCCGGAAATCTACTTCGTACAGGTTCCACCATAATACCTGCCAAATCATCTGCATTAGCTCGTATTTGGTCTAATATATCTGTATCATTATACCCTAATACTATAAGATCTTTTACCATATTTTTAGTCACCCCTGGCACCATAGGTTCAACGCCATGATCTCCCTGCATCCCTAACACTGTTTCGATATGTCCATGATAAGAACCTGAAAAAATAACTATTTTATTTTTACCTGTTTCTGCGCGTGCTAATCGCATTGCAAAAGAAATAGCCTCTGTTCCTGTATTTGCAAAAGCCACCCGATCCATACCTGTTAACTCCGAAATAAGTGTCGCTACTTCTCCTGATAATTTAGCTAATGGACCAACTGTAATCCCTTTATGCAACTGTGTTTCTATGGCTTCAATAATAAAATCTGGTTGGTGTCCAAATATACATGACCCATATCCCATTGTGATATCTATATATCTATTACCATCAATATCTGTAAAACCCGAACCAGAAGCATGGTCACCTACAATAGGATATTCCATCTCCTTAGTTGACATCTTAAAACCTTTAGCTAAAAAATAATCTGCCAAGACTTTTCTGTATTTAGCTGTATAAGATTTTGATTTTTGTGTTTGATCAGTATACTTTTGGATTAATTCAGGTAGTTGATCTTCTTGGTTTTTAGGGGGTTTTTGAAAAAAAAAATCTTTACCCCCTATCGCTCCTGGCAAACTAACTTCCTTTTTTGACTTAGAATCCTTAGTTATTCTGTTAATAGTGGAATCAAAAACAGGTCTGTTTTTTGGTATGGTAGCTGGAGTATCTGTATTTATAATCGAAGAACTATCTTGAGTCTTATTTATGTACTGTGCAATGATCTTATTTTGTTCTAAAAACTGTTTTGTAAGCAACTGATTTTGCTCTGTAAATTGATCTTGTAAAACACGTAAAGTTTCATCATTTAGATTCGATTTCTTATTAGGTGGCACACTAGAAGAGGCATCAACAATATTAGAGACCTCAGATAAAGGTGTCGTAGCAGCAATTCCTGATACGTTCTTAATATTAGAAGTCTCTGATACACTTATAGTATTACTGCTCTTTTTCTCCTTATATTCTACCTCATCCGTCTGCTCAATGATATATTTTATGATAGCCTCTAAATCCGTTAAATCTTCAAACATTTTCCGGATTGGAAGTTTTATTTTATACGCTTTCTGTATTTTTTTTGTAATTTCTAATAAAGAAAATGAATCTGCCCCATAATTCAATAATGGTCTATCTAATGCTATTTCCTCAATATCCAGATGAAGTGTAGCTGAAATCGTTTTCTTTAAGTAATTTTCTATATCCTTAAAAATCATGGTTGCTGTTAAGTTTTGATCATTTGTATTTGAGGAATCTATTATTGAGGTTGACTCTTTAGGCAGAGTAACACTTGTACCTTCTATCCAAAACCTCTTTCTTTGGAATGCATATGTTGGACAATCTACTTTGGTAACATGGTGATTATAATAAAATGATTTCCAATCTACATGTCCTCCTGCAGTATACCATTCACTTAGGCTTTCTAATATTTGCAACTTCTCATCTTTATCTTTTCTAACAGAAGCTAACCAGATCGCATCATTAACATCTGATACACAATGACTCCCCATAGTGATTAAAATAGGTTGTGCCCCTATTTCTATATATACATCGGTTTCTAGTTTCTCTATCGACGCCATTCCCTTTAAAAAATCTACCGGAGCGATTATATGATCCACCCAATATTGTGCTGTACAGATTTCGTCATTGGCTAATTCTCCTGTTACATTACTTATTAATGCACACTTTGACGGTTGATAATTAATCGTTTTTGCTATGGCCATAAAATCTGACAGCATGGGTTTCATTAATGGAGAATGAAAAGCATGTGAGACTTTTAAATGTTTAAATTTTACATTTTCAGAAGCTAATTGATTACATAATATCTCAATAGTTTCATTTTTCCCAGACAATACTGTTTGATTAGGCGTATTCATTGCAGCGATGCTAACCTCATCTGTAAATTCCTTTATCAATTCAACTGCTTTTTTTGCGTCACATTGAACAGAAATCATAGCCCCTACTTCAGATATCCCTTGCATAAGACGACCTCTTGCTGCTATTAATTTCAGACCTTCTTCTAATGAAAAAACTCCTGCTGCACAAGCAGCAATATATTCTCCTACACTATGCCCTGATAATACATCTGCCAGTACTCCCCAATGATTCCACAATTGATACAATGAGTAACCTAAAGAAAATAAAGCTGGCTGGGTATATATTGTTTGATCTAGAAGTTTTGCTTGTTCACTTCCTTCTTTTGCAAATAAAATAGTAATCAAATTTTCCTCTAAATGTTCCTCTAATAATGTGGCACATTTATCAAGAACTTCTTTAAATACTGGTTCAGTATCATATAAAGATTGTCCCATACCCACATATTGCGAGCCTTGTCCTGTAAATAAAAAAGCTGTTTTCAATGGTTGCTTTTTCTTAGAAACAGGCTCAATAGTATGATGCTCCAGTTTTTTTATCAATTCTTGTTTATTCTCACAAACAATGCCTAGTCGATTTTCAAAATGGCTTCTAGTAACGGCCAAACTATAAGACACATCCTGTAATGTAATCTCTGGATTACTTTTTATATAACTCAGTATATTCGTTGCTTGGTCTTGTAATGCTTTTTCTCCTTTTCCTGATAGCGTAACAATACTTATAGGTCTTATTAGCACGCTATCTTCTGATTGTTCTTTTATTACCTGTGGAGCTTCTTCTAAAATCACATGGGCATTCGCCCCTCCGAATCCAAAAGAACTTACTCCTGCTCTTCGTAAACCATTTTCTTTATAATTCCAACTTAATAAACTCTCAGGGATCTTAATATTATTTTTTTTCCAATTGATGTATGTGTTTGGCTTATGATAATGCAGTTGCTTTGGGATTTGATTATAATGAAGACACAATACTGCTTTGATTAAACCAGCCACTCCTGCTGCAGATTCTAAATGACCTATATTAGCTTTTACAGAGCCTACTATTAAGGGTTTCGTTACTTTTCTATCTTTCCCATATATTGCATGAAGCGCATTAATCTCTATGGGATCACCAAGAGATGTACCTGTTCCATGGGCTTCTACATAGTCCACATCCGTTGGTTCTAAGTTCGCAGATTGCAATGCGGATTGAATAACCTCTTGTTGTGCTGCCCCATTAGGTGCTGTTAACCCATTACTTCGTCCATCCTGATTAATAGCAGAGCCTTTTATTACAGCTAATATCTGATTTCCATCTTCTTGAGCTTTAGACAATGGTTTTAGCAGTACTAATCCACACCCTTCGCTTCTCACATAACCATTTGCCGAGTTATCAAAGGTTTTACAACGACCATCTGTAGCCATCATATTAGATTTGGACAAGGCAACAGTAGTGTCTGGGCTTATTATTAGGTTTACTCCTCCCGCAATTGCCATAGTACATTCTCCACTTCGAATATCCTTTACTGCTGAATGTATGCTAACTAATGAAGAAGAACAGGCTGTATCCACAGACATACTAGGGCCCTTCAGATCATAATAATAAGATAATCTATTGGCTGATATACTAAGTGCTGTTCCTGTTCCAGAATACACATCCTTACCTAAATCTTTTACCAGAAAACCATAATCACTTTGAATAACTCCTATATAAACACCTGTTTTAGTCCCTTTTATTTGTTTATAAGGATATCCTGCTCTTTCTAGTAATTCATGACTTAATTCTAAGAGTATACGTTGCTGCGGATCCATCAATTTAGCTTCTCTTGGAGAGATATCAAAAAAGGAAGCATCAAATTCATCAATTTTATCTAAAAAACCACCCCATCGGGTTGTCATATGAAATCCATCAATATCTTCTTTATCGGAGTAAAAGTCATCCACGTTCCATCGATTAAATGGGACTTCTGTTATAGAATCTTCACCTGATTTCAAATTTTTCCAAAAGGTTTCAATATCCCTTGCTCCAGGAAACCTACCAGCCATACTTATTATAGCAATAGGCTCTTTTTCTTGCAAAGTTATCGATGGCTCTCTTGCTACTTCTATATCATTATTTTCTTTTGATATGTACGATACTAAATCAATTATATTAGAATAACTATAAAGTATTGTTGGTGAGATTTCTTGACTCAAATACTCTGATAATAAACCTGATAACCGAATGCTTTGCAAGGAAGTCATCCCCAAAACCGCAAAAGACTTATCTAGATTTACTGCTGAATGTTTGATTTGTAACTCATCACTTATGGTCTTTTTTAACCATTTTATAAGTTCTTTATTCTTAATTGTCTTTTGATATGATTTCTTTATTTGGAAGCTTTCTTTTTCATTTTTCTCCAAGTGCATTCCCATATTCCAAGCTTCCAAAACTCCTTCAAACGTATCTGCCTCATAAGACGACTTTGCTATTAAGCGCTGTATTTTACCACTAGACGTTTTAGGTATTCGCCCTGGACGTACTAATACAATAGCGTACACTGGTAGCCCATGGACTTCAAACACGCTTTCAATAATATCCTTTTTAATCGTTTCAAAATCATAATTTCTAATACTAGTACGCTTAATTTCTTGGACAACTATTAATTCTTGCTTATCCTTGATCAAAATAGTAAATGCCGATCCCGCATTTATTTGTAGGTCTATATGTGAATCTTGGATCGTTCGTTCTAAGTCCTGTGGAAAGTAATTAACCCCGTTAATAATCATCATCTCTTTTAAACGCCCCGTTATATAGAGTTCCTTATTTTGTATAAACCCCATATCTCCAGTTCGTAAATAATACCCTTCCTTTTTATTTACTCTTCCATTTGCATAATGAATCTGTGCCCTAAAGACATCTATAGTTAGCTCTTCTCTTCCCCAATATCCTTGTGTAACACTATCTCCACTAATCCAAATTTCTCCTATTTCATTTTTCTCACATACCCTGTAAGTATCTGGATTTACAATCTTTATTTTTAGGTCTTCTAAAACTGGGCCATTCCCCATAAACTTCATAGTATTAGATATGGTATTTTCTTTTTCAGAAAGCTTTACTTTTCCTAAACGAAAATCTTCTTTATCTAATAATAAGGTTTTGGGTATTGAATTAAATGCGCAAGAACTGACTACCAATGTAGTTTCTGCCATCCCATAGCAAGGAGCCAAATAGGTTTTCTTAAATCCAACAGAACTGAAATTAGTAACAAAACTATCTATCGTTTCTGGTCTAATTGGTTCTGAACCGTTATAAGCTACTTGCCAACTACTTAAATCCAATCCTATAAAATCCTCTTCTTTAATTTGATGAACACACAAGTCATAAGCAAAATTAGGTCCTCCACTATAAGTAGCCTTATAATTTGAAATCGTTTTTAACCATCGGATAGGTTTTTGAATAAAAGCGGTTGGCGGCATGATTATCATTTCGAACCCTACATATAAGGCTTGAAGAATATTTCCTATCAATCCCATATCATGATAAATCGGTAACCAACTAACTCCTATTGTTTCAGGGTTATGATGAAAACAGTTTTTTATCAGTTTATTGTTATGTACAATATTAGAATGCCTAACCATAACTCCTTTTGGATCTCCTGTAGACCCTGAAGTATATTGCAAAAATGCGGTGTCTTGTGGCAAAATAACCGGGAAATCTTTACCCATACAATGGCTTAACATATCGGTTTGAAGCCAATCCAAATCACTAAAAACCTCATTATCAAACCACTTAACACTTTTGACATGGATTTTTTCTGTGGTCAATATAAGAGTAGCTTTACAATCTGCTACAACATTCTCTAATCTACTTATTCTTCGTTTTCCTTGTGGTGGAAAAGCAGGAACAGCGATTACACCCGCTAATAAACAGCCTAAAAAAGCATCTATAAAATCTAATCCTGAAGGGTATAACAATAATACTCGTTCTCCTGGGGTTACTTTTTCTAAAATATGTGATGCAATACGTGTTGCATTATCGTGTAAATCTTGATAAGTTCTGGAATCGTTTTCTTCTTCTCCATTTTCTAAAAACCTAAAAACAAGCTTATTTGAAGTTTGAATGATATGGTCATTAAATACTGAAATTAAAGTTTTTCTAGAAATAAGATCTTCTGAAACAATTGGGTTTATTATAGACATTCTTATTCGTTTTTTACTTTATGCAAAAGTTGGTTCTAAAAACTGATTCATACAAACTTTTATAGATGCTATCATGATTTCCATAGCTGCATCAACAATAGCATGGGTAGTAATTAAAGGAGGTACAAGTCGTAATACATTGTTATAGTGACCACCAACCTCGAATAACAATCCTCTTTGGAAGCATTCATATCTAAATTTTTTAATAAATTCAGGAAATGGTTCTTTTGTAGTTCTATCCTTAACAAACTCCACTCCTATCATCATGCCCCTGCCACGTACTTCTCCTATAAATGGATTTTCAGTTTGCAATTCTTTTAGTTTTTCTACTAAATAGACCCCAATAGATTTAGTGTATTCTTCTATATTATATTCTTCGATAAAATCAAAAGCTCCACGAGCAGCAGCTATGCTCACTTGATTCCCTCTAAATGTGCCTATATGAGCAGCTGCCCCCCATGCTTCTATTTCTTTTTTATAAATTAATCCAGAAATCGGGAATCCAATACCTCCAAATCCTTTAGAAAATGTAATAATATCGGGTATTGCTTTTGTATTCATAAATTCTAGAAAACTTCCTGTTCTAAAAAAACCACATTGAATTTCATCAAATATGACTAATACATCATTTTCATGAGCAACTCTAACCAATTCTTCCAAATATCCATCCTCAGGTATTATATTACCTCCTTCTCCCTGAATAGGTTCTACAATAATTGCTGCTGGCTTTAATATTCCTGAGTGACCATTAGTAAACATATTTTTAAAATAATCTATTGCATTTAACTGGTCATAGCTATTAGACTCATTGCGATATGGATAATTATAAGGAGCAAAGTGTACATTTGGCATTAGGGAGGTTAAATTGTTTCTAAAAAAGGTATCCGAAGTTACTGCCAATGCACCAGAGGTCATACCATGGTATCCACCAGAAAAAGCAATTATACCGTCTCTTCCCGTTTTAATTTTTGCTAATTTAATTGCTGCTTCTACAGCATCAGACCCCGTAGGACCACCGAAAGTAACTTTATAATCATCCTGAATATGTTCTGGTAATTTATTTAGTATTTTTTGAATCAATGCTAGTTTATTCTCTGTAGGAAAGTCTAATGCATGAATCAATTTTCTTTGTTGCTCTTTTACATATTCTAAAACATATTCATTCCCGTGACCTACATTTAACACTCCACATCCTCCAAAAAAATCAATAAATTGATTTCCGTCTACATCTTCTATAATACTGCCTTTTGCTTGTTTTATAGCAATAGGCATACTCCTAGGGTATGAGACAACACTACCTTCAATATTTTTTTGTAATTCTAATAGTTTTTTTGATTTCTCTCCTGGTATTGAGGATGAAACAATTCTAACGGTTTCTGATAAATGATATTTTTTAAGTGATTTCATAATAAATGATTACAAATTTTAAATGATGTACGAAAATATTTATGCTTTAAAAAGTTTTTTGCTATTACGGAAAACAATTTTTATGGATAATCAACTGATATAATTCAGATATGATTTATAAAATGGAAAAATATGCTTGGCAGGAATATTGAGTGATAGTCCTAAATAAACTAATGTATTATAATAGATATTTTTTAATGGTGCCCCTTTTACTATAGCTGCAACTCCTTGTCTAGCACTTTTAGGGGTATGCCAATCTATATTAAACGAAATAGATTCGCTGAGTCCATGAACTTGATGTAACATCCCTGGTGGCATATATAAAATATCTCCTGGCCCTATAATAACTTCTTTTTTACGCACCTCTATGGCCTTAGGGAATATTTTATAATCGGGATTATTTGGATCAAACCTAGCCCATCTCCACCCTTTTAAATAACAGAGTTCTTTTTGATTTCCATCTATTAGAATAAACTTCTTTTTGCCTACAATTTGAAAAAATAAGTTATTAGTTAATAACGTATCAAAATGTAATGGAGTGAGACTTCCTGTCGCTCCAATAAAAAACTGTATATAATCCTGCCACTTTGCCCTATACCACTTCGGCAATAGACTCACATCAAAAGGCTCTATATCCTTTTGATATTCAGGGAATATAAAAAAGAATGGTAAATCATGAAGGTATCCTAACTTATCAGGAGTTAAACCTTTTTTTAAGTCCTCTTCATATCTCATCAGAAGTTCTAAATAGTCACTCAAAATCATTCGATCTTGTGTTCCGTCTTCTACTTTTGCTTTTTTTATAGGTATTTTCACACCTCTTTCCCTAGATTTAAAATATTCTATATTCCATTCTAAAGCCTTCCAATTAGAAGTCATTCCTTTTATTACTACAGGTTTTCCTTTATTTACAAAATTTTCATAAAACTCATTTCTTGTAATGTTATCTACAACTGTAACTTGTTCTGAAGATTTCAATTGGTCAATAAATTTAAGCTGATTCATTTTAATTATTAAATTAATGATTTATGTAGGGTAAAATTTTAATTATACTTGATGATAAGAAAAAAACACACCTTCTATATATAGTAGAGTTCACACCATCCATCCCACCGATATCTATTTTACTTTTCTTGATACTTTATGCGTCTGAATACTGCCTATTTCAAAATTGATCACCAATCAAAATCTATTAAATAGTTGAAGTTGACTTTTGGTTGTTTAGTAAATAATCCAGGAAGAATAAAAGGTATTAAACCTCAGGGTAAACTCTGAACACAATAATAGAAATCGCCCCAGGATCGAGGTATTAAACCTAGATCTCGCTAAAAAAGCGAGATTAGCTTGCCACGACAAAGGCTTGATTCAACTTACAATTTTGAATGTGTCTTACGGATTTCTCTAAATTGAATGTTCCTACCACTCAATAAACACAGACTAATAAACAAAATTCATTAGAAAAACAGATCGAATTATTCATCTAAACATAATAAAAACCAATGCTTAATTAAGTTTTTTCCATAATTAGTTCAATAACTAACAATGTGTTATATTTTTGTCATGTATTAAAAAATAAAAATAGCTTCGCTATCCTCAGTTACGCGGAGTTAATTCCTAATAAAATAATCATGTATAAACAAATCAACACATGAAAAACAATTGAATTAATGATCAAATATATTCTAAAAGAATTGCCTTGTATGGATTAAAACTTGTCTTAAAAGGATTTTATACCAAAATACATTTGTCTTTTTTGCTTTTTTTTAGATAAATAATCTTCAACTAGATATCGCATTAAAAACATTTACCTGCCATTGAGTTATGATTAAAAAAGGCTCTACTGTTATCCTTATATCCCATCCTATACTTCAATCCAACTAAGAATTTAAAAATGAAACAGATTATCACGAAGCATGTATTTTATCATTTTTTAGTACTAAGGAAGCTCCTAAATTAGAATACTCATTAGAACAGATGTCAGAATTGGTAAAAAATATTGTGGAACGTAGTCTATCCCAAGTGTTCATCCTAAAATTATCCATGTCCTTAATAAACTAAGCTAAAGAAACAGCCAATTTTAGATTGACTGTTATTGGAACATTAGGTGTAATTATATATTTAAACCACCATCTTCCCAAATTCTCTCAAAATCGTTAAATAATTATTAAAAAGGGACTAATTCAGGGGTACTAAAACTTGAGACTGCTTTTAGCCCTAATAAAACCTAGAAAAAATAAATTCTGGATAGTTCCTCTTTCTCCGCAACTATTAATTTCACCAAATTTAATACAAAAAAAACAACATAGTAATTCTAAAAAAACAAAAGTTTAAACTTCAATTTAATTATAGTTGTACTAACGAAAGTTAATTTGACATATATAAAATAACAGCAAGGTTCGCAATTCATCAACAACGCATGTAAAAATTAGAAAATGACTTATAAATACTGGTGTTTGAGCTATAGGTTCTGACCCCAGCCTGGTCACTAAAAAACCTCTAAATCATTTGATTTAGAGGTTTTTTTTATTTAGAACTTATCTCGATTTGGTACTTGAACTTGCTTAAATATTATTAACTTGTTATATTCTTGTGGGTTACGTTGGAGTGAATTAATTAGTCTTAAAGTAAAGTTTAAAAGCATAAAAAAATTACTAATTTAGCCTCTCATACCAATGGAAATATAGTTACCATGATAGCTATATCCAATTGTTGTGCAACATTTACCCAATGAACAAACCTTTAACCTACATATTAATATTTCTGGCTTTTAGCTGTGTTGAGAAAAAGAAAGAATCTGACAAAATTAAGGTTGAGAAAAAAGAAGCAATCTCAATAAATACCGATTCAACCAAATTGAAAGCTGAACTGGTTGTTGAAACTAAAAAATCTGATTCTCTATTTATTGATCCAAGCAATTTCAAATATGCAAATCTTAATAAATTTGATTTAAGAGGTTGGTATTATGGGAAAATCATAGATAGTCTTAAAGCGTTTTCATCGAAAGAAAAGTTAGTTGAATATTTTCAAGACAAAAGACTTAAAGGTGAGAATATTTATCCTGTAAACTATCAGTACTTTTCAATTCAAAAAAATGATAAATCTGAAAAAATAATAACAATTATAGAAGGAGATGAAAGTTGTTGTCACGATTTACATTATTTAATTTACAACTCTGAAAATAAATTATTAAGCGATAATATCGTTGCAGGAACTGGTGGAGATGGAATGTGGGGATATGACCAATATGGGAAATTTGTAAATGATTCAACTTACATCTTGACCCGAATTGATATGGAAGAAATTGAATTAGAAAATGGAGGAATAGAAACTCAAATAGATTCTGTAATTACAAATTATAGATTTTATAAAAACAAACCATTTGAAAAATTGACTGAACAAAAATTTAAAAAAGTAGAAAAACAATAAAAAACGTTGCACAACACCATGCCTAAAATTTAGCCTACTTACGAAAATCCTCGCGGATTTTCTATTCACTTTGTTTTTGCTAAATCAGGCACTTAAAACACGTAATAAACTATATACAAATACGTTAGCAAAAACTATAAAGTAAAACTGAAGAATAAATGGATGAACGAGACAGAACGGAAAAGCGATACGCCTCAGCAGGAATTGGATATCCAATTGGATTTGATGAAGTCGCACTAGAAACTATAGACTTAATTGCTGAAAAAGCAAAAGTAGTCCAAGTTGAAAAAGGTTATTATTTACATTACATTGATCCTTCTGGAGCAGAATTATGGCAATATCATTCAGAAGATGGTGAGCCGAATCAGTTAAAGCCTTATTTTGAAGGCAATACAACCTATTTTGCGTTTCTAAATATGATTATAAGAAATCACGATTGTGGCTTTTATGGAATAGGTGCTTCTTGTAGTGATGAACCTATTCATCGAAAGGAAGATGTCAAACTTTTTATGAGTGTGGTACTTCCTACTGGTCATGCTTATAAAAACTTACTCAATAAATCTGTTCAATTAAAGGTGACTGCCATTCCTAAGAGCGGCACACAATTATTAGATTTTTCATATACCAAAAAGACATGGAATAAGTTTAAAGAAAATAATAGTGTTATTCCATTTCTAGCTAAGGATTTTGTTAAAGATGAGACTGGAGAATATCCTCTTTTTGAAGGTAATAATCAAATTTTTCTACTAATTCAAAAAGTTGAACAAAAAACTAATACCTCGAATGGACGAGAATTCATACACGTTACAGGAGAAGTCGATAAAGGTTTTTTACTTGATGTTGTGGTAGAAACAACTTTCTTTCCTCCCGAAGCAGTACTTCCAGGTCGTTCTATGTATGGAGAGTTTACTCTTCATGGAGTTCTTATAGATAAAAATGGAAAACGTGTATAAATTTAACTCTTAATAAAAGAACATTTGCTAATCGTGTAGACGGGTGACGACTTAAAGTCGCCACTGCGCCTCACACACCACCCAGCGTACGGGTCTCGTACTGGGCGGTTCACCAAATTGAAGTTTGCTTATTATTAATGTAATCTGTC
>NZ_JAUOEL010000016.1 GCF_030540765.1 Flavivirga jejuensis
AATAATTATGGACCAACAGAAACTACAGTAGTTGCGACCAATTATAAAGTATCAAATATTTTAGAAGACAATATTCCCATAGGTAAACCTATTGCTAATACTCAAGTTTATATAATGGATAGCGATCATAACCTTTTACCAATTGGTGTCGTTGGTGAAATTTGTATTGGAGGGTCAGGTTTAGCCCGTGGCTATCTTAACGATCCAGAAAAGACTTCATCTAGTTTTATAAGTAACCCTTTTGTATCAGGAGGTCGAGTTTATAAAACGGGCGATTTAGGCAGGTGGTTATCAGATGGTACCTTAGAGTTTATCGGTAGGGTAGATGATCAGGTAAAGATTAGAGGCTACCGTATCGAGTTGGGAGAGATCGAGAGTGTATTATCTCAAGACTCACAGATAAAGAGTTGCTGTGTTTTAGCTAGAGAAGATGTAGATGGCAACAAACGTTTGGTCGGTTATGTTGTTGTAGAAGGGGATTTCGATAAGAAAGGTATTCAAGAACGATTAAGAGAAAAGCTACCAGATTATATGGTTCCTCAAATATGGATAGCCTTGAGCGAGATGCCTATAACCAGTAATGGCAAGATCGATAAGAAGGGGTTACCAGAACCTGATAGTACTCAATTATCAGCACAGGAATATGTAGGTCCAAGAAATGAGAGAGAAACGCAATTGGTAAGTATCTGGCAAGAGTTGTTAGGTATTGAAAAAATAGGTGTTCATGATGATTTCTTTGAGTTGGGAGGGCACTCTATATTGGCAATAAAATTGATTTCTCGAGTAAATGTTGTATTGAATACAGTGTTAAATATTTCTGTTTTGTTTGAATATTCAACTATTTCGTCATTATTAGAAAATATAGCTTCAGCAAATTTTAGTGAAAGTAAAATACTAATTGCATTGGAAGAAAGAGGGAATCAAAATTCAATATTTTTCACTCCGCCAGTTGGTGGAACAGTTGGTTGCTATCGGGACTTAGTTCAATTAATAGGCAAAGATCAACCAGTATACGCATTTCAATGTTCGGGATTAGATGGACAAGCTTCAGTTCCAGAATCTGTTGAAGAAATGGCTTCTATGTTTATTGAAGAAATGCAAAAAATAAAACCAGCAGGACCCTATCGATTAGGAGGGTATTCTTTTGGAGGAAGAGTTGCATTAGAAATGACACTGCAATTGAGATCAGAAGGATTTGAGGTAGAAGAATTATTGATTATTGATGCAGAATTTCCTAAGCTAAATAATGACATTCAGGAAGAATTAGATCACGACAAAATGTTTCGAGATTTTTTATATGAAGAAGTAGATGAGATAGGTGAACTATTCGGAATAACGTTACCGCTATCAGATTCAGTTCTTGAAGGTGCATCTAAGGAAGAACAAATAAGTATAGTGTGTAAATGGATAGAAGATTCAGGGTTAGCAATGACAGAAAATGAAATAAGAGGGCATTTAGAGGTCGTTTTTAGCAACACTATGTACAGCTATGTACCCAATATTAAAGAAAAACTAGATACTCAAGTTGTTTTGTTTAGAGCATTATATGTACCTGTAAAATTAGAAACAGAAGAAGGTACCGAAATAAGTATTATAGATAATGATATAGCGGAATTTGATTATGGATGGAATAGATATACTAATAAGGAGGTATTGATAAATGCAATACCTACAACTCATCCTAAAATATTAGATCAGCCTTATGTCAATGAAATTTCTGAATATTTAATTAAAAAGATGACTACAGAAAAAACTGATGACATGATTTATTCTTTAGAAGAATAAGAATTGTAATGTATTTGTACATTAAATCTGGGTTCTACATTAGAATTTTGTCATGAAGGCCTCAAAAAAAGCAAAGTGATAGTATTTTGAAGTAGTTGAAACATGGAATAGATTTTCTAATGCATAATACGAGTTGAACTTGAATTTGATTAGTGTTTTCTTAAAGTAAGGATAGTATTCCTTTGATCAAATTAATAAAAATAGCGAAACATTACCTTTGGAATAATTGAAATGTGTAGTAGGTTCTTCCAGTACATAAATCGATGTTAATAGAATATACTCTTACCAAAAAAAGTGTTTTATAATTATAAAATAGTTACAAAATAATTATTAAATAAATAATGAAAAAATATCTTGTGTATACTGCGTTAATAATGATTTCATTATTAGGCACCGATTTAACTGATTTTGCTTTAAGTGTTTGGGTCCTTAATCAACCAGGAGGCGCTATTAAATCGTATTCTGTTATTTGGTTTTTTGAGGCGGCTCCAGGAGTTTTTTTAGCTCCTTTTATAGGTGGTTTTGTAGACCGATGGAGCAAAAAGAAAATGATTATCTATGGTCAATTAGTAGCAGGTATTGGTAGTGTTGTATTGATGTTTCTTCATTTTAATGGACAATTACTTCCTTGGCATATTATGGTTGTTTCTGGAATAGGTTCCATTGCGAGCATGTTTGTTTTTAGTGCTTTTTATGTAGCTACTACAGCACTAGTTCCCAAAGATAAATTAATGAAAGCACAAGGTATATCTACTTCGATATATGCAGCCATTAGTATGGGGGTTCCTATTGCTGCACCAGTCTTGTACAAAATGATAGGGATGAGTAGTATATTTTTTATAGATGCAGTTACATTTTTAGTATCAATAGGGGCTTTTTTAATTGTACGTTTTGTAGCGTTACCAAAGTCAGAAGAACAATTTAGTTTGCAAAATGATTTAAAAGTAGTAAAAAGGTTTTTGCAAGAAAGAAAAGGAATTGTACACTTATTTGTCTTTTTCTTTATTGGTAATTTTTTAATGGGTTTGGTTCAAGTATTATTTACCCCATTAATTTTAGACTTTTCTAATGAATATGTACTAGGAGCTGTATTGTCTGTTGTTGGTATTGGTGCAGTGGTTGGAGGAATAGTTATGGGTAGCGGAAAAAGTTTTAAAAGGCCTATACGAGCAATTCTTTTTATTAACATTCTTGTAGGGATTATTCTTTCTTGTCTATGGATTGATACTAATCCTTATGTTTTAGCATTTGGTGGTATGCTTATAGTATTATTATTTACTGTTATGGAGGTGATCAATGATGCTTTTTTTCAAACAGTTGTTCCTGTGAAAATGCTAGGAAGGCTATCAGGTTTTGAAGGTTTAATTGTAGGAGGAGCGGCTCCTTTATCTTTTTTATTTGCTGGAGTTTTGGTAGATTATCTAAAGAAGAATTTAAATTATTTTTCAGAAGAGCAGCTTCATTATTTCCCAGGTACTGGTATAACCATGTCAATAATGATAATATTTAGTATATCAGGGATCTTCTTGATCTTAGTTTCGTCTTTATACAGTAGATATAAACCTGTTAAATCCTTGGATATATTATATAATACAGAAATAAAAGAAGAAATAAAACAAAAGGAAAAAGAAGCGGCAATACCTGAGATTAATCATTCAGAGATATACTAATGAATACAGCTCACCTTAAATATCTCTCGTAATATATGCAGCAGTATTAAAATGGTGCTTAAAATACAGTACTAAGAAATAGAACTATTAATAAAAAGTCAAACAATTTAGCATTTAAAAATTTAATTAACTAAAAATATAATAAAGATGGATTTTGGAATAATGTTCTTCTCTAGTAGTGAAGATTCTTTGTCAGGAAATATATATGACTTAATAAAAAAAAGTGCCATTTATGGTGATAAAAATAACTTTTCATCAGTTTGGATTCCAGAACGACATTTTACCGAATTTGGAGGCATATACAGTAACCCAGCAATAGTTCACGCCGCATTAGCAGGTATAACAAATAAGATTCGACTTAATAGTGGGAGTGTCGTGATGGCACTTCATGATCCAATTCGTGTCGCAGAAGAATGGGCAATGGTAGATAATCTATCAAATGGTAGAGTAGGGTTATCTGTGGCATCGGGATGGAACCCTAATGATTTTGCATTTTTTCCGGAGAATTATAAAAATAAACATAAGGTAATGTATGAAGGAATAACAGTGGTTAAGAAGCTATGGAGAGGTGAGTCTATTGAGCGATTAAGTGGTAATGGAAAAAAAGTACCTATCCGTATATACCCATCTATCGTGCAAAAAGAGATACCGTTTTATATCACTGTTAGCGGAAATTCAGATGGATTCAAAAATGCAGGAAAGTTAGGATTTAATATCCTTACATCATTATTAGATCAAACTGTTGAGGATTTAGCAGAGAAAATAAAAATATATCGAAAAGCTCGATCCGAAAATGGTTTTGATCCCCAAACAGGTAAGGTTTCTCTAATGTTACACACATTTATTGGACCAGATGATGTAACTATAAAAGAAGAAGCAAGAGTTCCTTATTGTAATTTTCTAAAAAGAAATAAGAAAATATTTGAGGGTATGGCATATAATAGAGGAAGTGATTTTTCTTTAAATGATTTATCAGAAGAAGATTTGGATGAATTTTTAGATTTCCTTTATGAGAGATTTGCTAATACTAAAGGATTGATCGGTAGTCCAGAATCTTGCATAGATATGGTGAGAAAAACGAAAGAAGCAGGAGTAGATGAGATTGCTTGTCTATTAGATTTTGGGCCAAAATCTGATAGGATATTGGAAAATTTGAAATACCTCAATGAGCTTAAAAAATCATGTATGGATTTAGTCGTTCTGTCGCATTAAATATAAAGGTCTGTATTTTAAAAAGAGAATCTGATTTCAAGAAGCCAGAGTATATAAAATTTTAAACGTTGAAGATTTAGGGGTGTCAGAGATATTCATTTTTCCTATATAGACTCACCAAAATTTATGCATAATTAGAATTTGTTCCCTAAAATTATATTATGATCCACTTTTAGGCATGATCCACTTTAAGGATTGGACAATAATATTTAAGCAAGTTCAAGTACCAAATCGAGATAAGAAGTTCTAAATAAAAAAAACCTCTAAATCAAATGATTTAGAGGTTTTTTTAGTGACCGGGCTGGGCTCTAACCTATTGTTCAAACATCAGTATTTATAAGCCATCTGCTAATTTTTACATGCGTTGTTGACGAATTGTGAACCTGTTTAGGAGTGTGTTTAAGGTTTTGCGACTTTTTGATAATGAGTTAAATAAAGATTTTTGGGTGTGGTTAAGAGGTGTTAAACTCACATGCGTAATTATAATTAAAAAGGACTCAGCACATTTTACTTCTTTCCGCTGTTCTAAATTTCTTGGATTTACGATTAATCCAGAGGCAATATATTCATACAACATCAACGCAATTTAAACTCGTAAAAACTCCTATCAAAAGACTACGGCATAATCAGGCTCGTACCTCGCTCTTTTTATTCCGTTTCCTTTTGAGCTGAGATTTTTTCTTCCGTTTGGGGTTTGCTTAAATATTGTTTAATTAAATTTTTAAAATCATGGAAACAAAAGTGAAACAAAACGGAACCACAAAAAAAGAAAGTGTAACTACTAAAAAGGAAGTACAGAAAAAACTAACCGAAGAAGCAGTAGGTAAAAAAACGATTATTGAAAAAGTATTGGAGTCCGAAAAAAAGCATATTAATTTAGAAGACAGAATTCAGAATTTTGAAAAGTTAAGAGGTTTGGCATCACAACGAGAACGATTAACAGAAACTCTAAATGAGCTTATGAAGTTTAATTATAATCAAGATGATTCGGCATCTTTTTATATAAAGGATTCTAGAAACTTAGAATTTAAGACCACCAATACTAACTTGATAAAATTGGTTACCACACATTTACAATCTACGTTGCAACAACGTAAATTAGAAATAGAAGGAGACATTGTAAAGTTTGAACTTTAGTAAATCTCATTAAGGTAAAAGGAGAGTTTGCTCAATAATAGGGCAGACTTTCCTTTTTTGTTTAACATAAAATCAATAGTTATGTATTTAAATAATTTACAGCAAGATGAAATTTTTGTTTCTTCAGAAATGAAACCGTTAAAGAGCCTGACTCAAATTCAAACCCGACGAGGACTTGAAAATGCTATTATATCCAATGGAAAAATTGTTAATGTGGTTTCTAATGACTATGGCCATATACCAAATGAGCTTTTCTTTAAGAAAGCCGAACAGATGCTTGTCGTTGAAAATATTAATTACCATAAACGAAGTATTAACAGAAATGATAGGTCATTCATTACAGATTTTATTATTGACGGTAAAAATCAATTTACATTAAAAAATCAAGAAGATTTGATTCTGCCGATGCTACGTTTCAAAAATTCGTATGACGGTAGTGAGAAAACATCAGGGCATTTTGGCTTTTATCGCAAGGTATGTTCCAATGGATTGCATATTTCACAAGTCGAGATTGAGTTTTCAATAAAACACAGCAAAAACAATACACATCTTATCATGCCAAGGCTAAATGGCTTATTTGAGAAATTTCTAGACAACGAATTTTATAGCATTGTTAAGAAATTTGACAAAATGAAAGACTTTAAAATAGTAGATACTAAAGAATTTGTTCGAAGTATTCTTGAGAAGACAAAATTGTTTAGATATGAATGCAGTGATAAAAACAATACCCCTTCTAAGAAATCTAGAGAAGTCATTGAAATCTTGAATTACGAATCTTTACTGGTTAACTCATGTTTAAAAAGCCAAGAAAACCTCTTAATTTTCGATAGGCTACTTTTTTATGATCCTTGACTGTATTGATGGATATGGATAATTGATCTGCTATCTCATTATTGGTATAATCTTCGATACTCAATCTAATAACCTGAGCCGCTTTTTCTGGCAGTTTACTAATGGCTTTATCTATAACAGTTTTTGTTTCTATAACGAGGACTTCAGACATATAAAATTGACCCGTTTCATAGGCTTCCAGATTTGCAAGCTCATAACGTTCTGTCACTCTATACTGTTTACTTTTTAAATAATTGAGACATTTATTTTTAACGGCTTTATAAAAAAAACCTGTGGTATGGTTTTCACTATGAAAAGTAATTTTATCTTCCCAGACTTTAACAAATACTTCCTGAACGACATCTTTTGCGAGATCTAAATCGCTAAGGTACTTGTATGCAAACACACATAGTTGGGGGTATAAACTCTCGAAAAGCTGTTTGTAACTCTTACCATTAAGGATTAATTCCTTTCCCTTCCCTCTCATGGTTTTAAATTAAGGTGCTTTTCGGCTTTATCCTCTGGGTTATCTATAATCTTATTGGTTTCAATGCAGGATTCTATATTTTTAGCCACGGTATAAATACAAATCAATTTTCTATTCTCTTTTCTTTTGTTGTAGTATTCTGCAGGAAAGGAAGCAAAGAATTGATCAAATTCTTTTTCCATTAACAAATGGGTTCCTGTATCGTATTTTAAATCGGCTAAAATGATTCCAATGACTTTCAAGGCCATTTTGAAATGGCTTTTTACTTCACCTTTAAGGGGTGTTTGATTAATCAAAAGTGCTAAAGAATTTGAAAGTGCATGGTGTGTCAAAATCAAAATTTCTCGTGAATAATTGGTTTTGTTTTTTTTCATGGATTAAATTTTAAGTTGTACTTGTCCCACTTTGAGTGAGGCTAATCTTACTAAAAAGTGGAATCTATGTTGTATGTTGAAGTTGCCAAAAAAATGAGATAAACACCCATTAAAGCCTGTAATGTGTAGAAACAAAAAGGCGTGGAACTCAACTTGTCGAATGGAGGTACTGGTATACCCTGAAAACGATAAGAGAGCCCACGCCCGGGAACGTGAGCCAATCTACTTATCATCTCGTTTTCATAAAAAATTACCAGTTTTCCATTCGAGATTCAAAGCAATTGCTTCAAATATTTTTTATACAGAAGAATTGCAAATATATGTATTTAAGTACAAATATATTAAAAAAAATAACACAACCATATATGTATGTGTAAATTCTTAGTAAAAACACGTGATTGCCTTATATATTAGCATTAGAATGAGGTTTGAAATCATAATATCATATTTAGATTATTATATAATTGAAAGAGTGATTGAATTAAGGGCTAAATCAAAGCCATATATAGGTCAAGTAACTTTAGCTCACAAAATTGGAGTATCCGAAGGTTACATGGGAAAAATTGATAACCCTAAAGAGCATGCCAAATATAATATACGGATGTTAGGGAGAGTAGCAATAGTCCTTGGGTTAAAATCCTATAAAGACTTATTTCCAGATAAAGTTTATGAACATGATTTAGTTCGAGTTATTTATGAGGAATCTAAGTCATACTCAAATAAACATAAACCTGATAAAACAGGTAAAATCCAAAGAAAATATAAATCGATATCGGTCACCCCTCTTAGCGAAAAAGAAATAGAACAATGGAAAAAAGAAGGTAAGCCTTATTTAAAGAAAATAAAAGAATGATATAAATGTCAGTGATTTTATAACTGACAAAGGTTTAGAAGTTCATCCTTAAGAGCTACTTTATATTGATTTTGAAATTGAGAAAAATTGATTCCTTTATAGCCTCTTTAAAGGTTCTCATTCCGAAACGTTTTTCTTCTCTTCATAAAAATTGTATTTAACTAAAAACTTATCGTACATTTTATATAGTTTATGAATCTTTATTTTTTCAAGGGGCTATGGTTTTAATAAACTCTGATCTAAAAATTCCATTCAGCACATTTCCCTAGATTTCGTTGCTCTACATTTCAGGAAAATAGCTTCTTTAGCAAAATTCTTGAACACAATCCTAAAGTTTAAAATTTTCATTACATGCTTCTTTCTGAAGTACACAGGTCAATCCATTCCCAATTCTAAACTTTAAGATTAAGTCTGCTTTAATAGGAATTAAGTATTTGCATTTAGTTCCACTTCCTATGCTTTTGTATTTCACAAGCGGTTTAGACTCACATCCGTAAGCCATCACCGCTATCCCTTTTTTTGACAGCAAAATAACAATATTCAACTTTGAACGACAGCATAACCAGGCTCGTTCCTCGCACTTTTTATATGTCTTAACAAAGTTGAATATTGAAAAGCACCAAGCAACAAAAAGAAGGTAACAGTGACGGCTCTATGGGAAGTAAATCTAAAATAAAGCTTATGAAATCTTACAAAATCAATAAAAAGGAAGCGGAACAAAAGTTAAACCTGCCTGCCGAGAGAGGCAGGAAACAAAAAAAGGAAAACGCTCTGGATATAATAAGTAAATCAATTTTTTAAATAAATATTAATCTTTAAATTTTTTAATTATGAGTACACTAAAAAACAAAGTACAGTTAATCGGGAATGTTGGAAATACACCCGAAATCAAGATCCTAGAAAACGGTAAGAAAGTCGCTAATTTTTCAATGGCTACGAATGAATTTTATAAAAATTCTGATGGAGAAAAAACACAGAACACCCAATGGCATAATATAGTGGCTTGGGGTAAGATTGCCGAAATCGTAGAAAAATATGTAGACAAAGGAAAAGAAGTTGCCATAGAGGGCAAATTGACTTCTAGAAGCTATGAAACCGAAGCAGGGGAGAAAAGATATGTAACCGAAGTGGTAGCTAACGAAATTTTGTTGTTAGGTATTAAAGGCGAAGAACATGCTAGTGAATAGCTAAAAAAATAAAGAGGGCGTTACTATGGAAAGGCGCGCCCTCTTTTTCATTTATAACCTTTTAAAAAAAATTACAATGAGTGATAAAGTTAACGAAATAAAAATTAGTTACATAGGGAATGTTAAATTTTCTATGTGGGAAAAAGTTAGGAACTCAAAAGATTCTGCTGATCTCTTATTTGAAAATTGGGATAAGGATACTATTGGTGTTTATGAATCATTTAAAATACTATTGCTTAATAATAGCAATAAAGTTAAAGGGATCTACCAAGTTTCACAAGGTGGAATAACAGGTACTTTAGTAGACTTAAGAATTTTATTTGCGGTGATCTTAAAATCTTTATCCGTGGGAATTGTCTTATGTCATAACCATCCGAGTGGGAAATTGATACCAAGTGAATCCGATATCAGACTAACAAAAAAAATTAAAAATGCAGCGGATCTATTTGATGTAAATGTTCTCGATCATTTAATTATTACTCCAAATGGAGATTACTACAGCTTTGCTGATAATTCAATTATATAAACGGCTACAATTATGAGTATGTGTTTAATATTTGAATAAACGCAGCATGCCTAACAGCTCCTTAACAAACCAAGGGGCTGTTTTATTTACTATGTATGTTGATTGTTAAGTGGATCGAACACTTAACAATCAATTAGGGACTTGGCTTTTTAGTAAGAATTAAGTCAGCCTAAAGAAAACATAAAATAAGATTGGCACTAAGGTAAACTCGCGACTATTTCCTTCAAATTTATCTGCATGAAAAATCGGCACCTCCAAAGGCACCTCCAATTTTTCACTTGAAAATTTGAGACAAATAGTCGCTTCCGTTTGGAACCCGCACAAATATTGTTTAATCAAATACATTGTAAATTATGGAAACAAAAGTAAAACGCATACTGGAAATCCCAGCAAAAAAACACGAAAAGGAAATTGTAGATGAAAATAACAAAGCAAAAAAGTCCTTTTTACTGGTTATCGACTTATGGTTTTTTCGGTTTGAATATTCCAAAGAGGTAGATCCAAAAGAAGAACAATCTTAAAGATTGTTTTTTCAATTTAAAACCCTCATTTTGAGGGTTTTTTTTATGTTACTTTTTTTAAAACTGATGTTTCTAAAACTGCATTTCTTCAGATTCATTTTATTTAAAGCCAATTCAATTCAATTGGCAACAAAACACGTTTTTATTATAGTAGAATTGAATCTATATTTAGATAAGCCAAATCATAGAGGTAAGGTATGATCCATTTTTGTTGTGATTTGACTTTCCTAATGGACCATACATATAGATTACCAATTAAAAGAAAAGCAGCCGACTTTTTAGTCGTGCTGTTCGGAAATTCGTCCCTAAAGGGACGAAATTGGAGAAGCAAGAGGGTAACCCGCTCCGCGAGGTTACGAAGGTTTTAATTTTTATAAATGACTTATAATCAGTTTATTGAAAATAATTCGATAATTTAAAATAAACAAAAGGACTTGGTTTTTTAGTAAAAAACGACGCCAGCCCTTTAAAATCAATGAATTTTTTACTAAAAAATGGATAAAGGCTATGAAAAACAGCAATTTGAGACCTTAAAAATTAAGGCTCCCGTGGCTAAAAAATTTAGACGCTTTTGCAGAGCCATGTCTGGATCTCAATCCATGACTTTATTGTTGATGATTGAATTTTTTGAACATAATGGCATCTCCCCAAAAGAATCCATCGGTCCACAAATGCAAACATTAGAAAGCCTTATCAAAAAAAGAATTAATGGGGTCATTGCCATCATGAAGGACATCGAGAAAAACCAAACCAAACCCACGGTCGCCATGATGCAATCTTTATTTCAAGAAGCAGAACCTAAAAAGAAACCGTTGCTTTTAGAAAAAGAAGCCAAAAAAAAGAAGGCATCACTTCTTAAAAAATAATAAAAAGATTAAATCTATGTATTTCAGTATTTCAGCACAATCATTAGGCGGACACTTTTCCCAAAGTGTTTCAGACTTTGTGGCCTATTTAGAGAAGGAAAATCAAGGTATAGCACTTGAAGAGCGCGAATATTTTTTTAATCAATATGGCGATGCATATTCTACGCAACAGGTTATTAAAGACATTGATAGCAACACCGCAAAACTCAAAAAGAACGAACCCAAATTTTATAGCATTATTGTAAGCCCGAGCAAAAGAGAACTAAAACAATTACAAAATAGTAGTAAAGCCTTAAAACGCTACACGCGGGAATTGATGAAAGACTATGTCACGGCTTTTAACCGAGAAATCAATGGCAACCCTGTTACTATTAATGACATTAAATATTATGCCAAAATAGAACACACGCGCCACTTTAAAGGTACAGATAAGCAGGTCATGGAAAACCAACCTTTTGCCAGTAAGATTTTAAAACTCAAACAAGACATCCGAAAAATAGAGAGAGGTACATTAGAAGGTAGCATCAAAAAGCACAAACGAACCATAGCTAAATTGGAACACAGCGCACCACATAGACAAAATGGCAAGCGCATCGTGCAAGGCATGAGAAAAGACGGCAATCAAAGCCATATCCACATTATTGTTAGTCGGAAGGATGCCTCCAATTCGGTAAGTCTGTCCCCTGGGAGCAAATACAAAGCCTCCGATGTCATGATCGATGGTAAATTGGTAAAACGCGGCTTTGATAGAGATTCTTTTTTTAGCAAAGCAGAACAAACTTTTGACAAGACCTTTGCATATAAAAGGAATTACGCCGAATCCTATGTGGCAAAAAAAGACTTTATCAAAAATCCAAAGTTCTATTTTTCAACCCTATTGGGATTACCAACCCATGAAAGAGCATTGGCTTTTAAAATTCTGGGAAAAGCAGGAGTGCCACTAGCCAGTATTCCAACGAATCAAGTTCAGCTCGCCTTGAAAACCATTAGAATCTTAAAACGCGGTATCGATATCGCCATAAAATCGGGATCCATTGGGATCTAATCATTCATTAAAAAAAACAAATACCATGCAATCTTTTAATCTTACAATCATTTTACTGACGCTATTCACAGCATCAGCTCTTTTTTATGCATTATACAAACTATCCAGATATGCGTTTGCCCTAAATTCATTACTGCTCCTAAGTGGTTTTGGAGCCCTTTTTTTAACCGCACCCACATTTTTTAACAAAACAGTTCTTGTTATTGGATGCCCCTTACTACTTATCAATTTGCTTATGTATGTCTTTCTTCATGAAAAAGGGAGTACAAAACCTTCCGAAAAAATATATAGGGTACACTTTAAATTAAAACGGGGCAAGCTGGTCATCCAAAATATCAAACGCGGCGCCTCCATTATAGGAGCTGCTGGAAGCGGGAAAACAGAAAGTGTCGTTTATAATTTCCTGCAACATTTTAGCAAACAGCATTTTTCTGGTGTGATTCATGACTATAAGGATTTTGAAATTACTGAAATGGCATACCCGCTTTTTAAAGCTCACAAGATCCCTTTTTATATTATTTCTTTTGATACCATTTATCATCGTGTCAATCCCATCGCCGCTAGATATATGGAAAATGAAGAGAGTGTCAATGAAGTATCGCGGGTTCTGATTGAAAATTTATTGGAACAAAAGGAATCTGGAACCAATACCTCTGGTAAGTTTTTTACTGATGCTGCTGAAGGGATCATAGGCGGGCTTATCTGGATACTCAGAACCAACTACCCCGAGTATTGTACCCTACCACATTTAATAGCCATCTATCAATATTTAGATACCGATAGTCTCATCACACTTTTGGAATCTAATTTGACGTCAAAAGCTATGGCCAATGCCTTTATTAGTGGTAAGGGGTCTGACCGCCAAACGGCGGGTGTTAAAAGCACCTTAGCCAATGCCTTAAAAAAATAAGCTCAAAACAGAGTTTTATGTCACTATCGGCTGATGAAGTACCACTTGATATTAACAGACAAGAGTCATCTGGGGTTATTTCGGTGGTCAATAACCCCAAGCTTGAAAACGCCTATGCACCGCTGATTGCGACCGTTATGCATACCATAATCAAACAGATGAGCGTGCGGCACCAAAAACCTTCTTTTTTATTAATGGAAGAAGCGTCCACCATTCGACTTTTAAATATGCAGCGCATACCTGCCACGCTTAGAAGCTATAACATTGCGACCATTTATGTGATGCAGGATAAAGTTCAAAATGATATCATGTATGGCGATAAGGTCAGTAGGGCTATTTTGAGTAACCTATCCTATCAGTTCTTTGGGAAAGTAAATGATCCAGACACGGCAAAATACTACGAGCGCTTTTTTGAACTCATTAAAATGAAAACTACGAGCATCAATAAAGGACATAACCTGAGTTTTGATACCAGAGTGACTAAAGGTGAAAAGGAAGTATCAAAAGTACGGGCAGATATATTCTTTAAATTAGAGCCTGGAGAATTTATAAGTTTTGCCGATGGCAATGACCAAAGAGTGCAATTCAAATTACAGAAAATCGTAAAGGAATTGCCGAAAGCAAAAAAATATTCAAAAAAAGATCTTAAAAGGAATTTTAAACGCATTCATAGAGAGGCTCAATCTTTATTTGGGAAATAATTAGGCACTAGTAGTTAAAGTTATTAGTTTTGGTACGTTTAATATTTATCACTGTTTGCCATCACTGCCAATGGTAATACCTGATTTTGATAGTTTCTCAACATCAGAATAGGAGAGACCTGTATAACAAGAAAACACAAACATGTCTCTAACCACCTTCAACCTGTCAAAATATAATTCTTTGGTGTAAAAATTGATTAGCGTTTAAATACGTTTCTAAACTGATAAAAGAAACGTTCAATTAAACGCAAATCTTCTGTAATAATTTCTGCACTGCCACGCATCTCTTGTTTAAAACCTATTTCTTTATTATATGAAGTTATTAGCTTTTTTGGTAATGCAACATCAATAATATATAAGCCATCTTTATTTGGAATAAGTGATATGTTTTTTACTTTTCCTTTAAGTATCCCAAACTCGACCTCTGGATAGTTTTCCAATTTAATGTTAACAATTTGTCCCATTTTAATTTTACCTGAATTCTGTGCAGGTGTTTTTAATTTCGCTATAAACGAAGCACCTTCACTAGGAATAATAGTAAACACCAAATCGCCTTGATTTACAGTTTGATTGATATTCCAATAGTTTAAAAAAGAGACTTTACCATTAATGTCAGATTTTAAAACGTATAGCTGCTCCCAATCCTTTAGAGCTTTCTTTAACTGATTAAAAGATTGAATAACATTTTTAAGCAAAGTCATTTCTTCTTTAACTCTATTTATTTCTGTCCCTCTGGAGTTTTTTTCAGCCTTACTAATACCTTCTTTTATTTGAGAAATTGAAGCTTCAAAATTTTTATAATTACGCTTAGATTGAGCAAATTCTAGTTGTTTATTCTCATAATCTTGTTCAGAAATGATGCCTTTATCAAAAAGAGTTTTGCTGCGTTTTAGATCTTTAACTTTAAAATCTAATTCCGTTTTATTTATGTCCTTTTGAGACTGAAGGTTTTTTAATCTTCTGTTAAGTTCAGAAATAGAATATCTATCAGCCAAAGCATCATTCGAAAATGGTTGTAATTCTTTGTTTAGTTGGTACTGAATGTAACTGTTTTCAAATAAGGCATATTGAGAATCTATATCGCCTAAAAACAACACCGGTAAATTATCAAATGGAAACTTAAAAGACTTCGTATCAATTTTTAAAGTATCAATAATAGCCTTTAATTTAAAAACATCCTTATAATTTGCTGTGTTTTCAATAACGGCTAAAGTTTGATTCATATTTACAAGTTCATTGTCTTTAACTAAAATGGCATCAAGTTTCCCTGTTGTTTTTGCATACTCTTTTTGTGGTGGCACTTCTGTTGTAATTAATGCTTCGGATAGAATAATATCTGGATATCTAACAACCCAGGAAAGAAGTAATAGCAAAATAATTAAGACAAAAAATAAAGTGCTTCCCCAACGTATCATCCAACGTGGCACCTTAGTAAGTATTTCTTGTACTTCCTCGCTTCTTAATGCTATATCTTCTAATTGTTGCGACATAATCCCTATTGTCTTTCAGACATTTCCCCAAAGGGGAATGTGTTATTGCTAAAATTATTAATTACCTAGTTCTAATTGGTTTTTAATCAAATGATAATAATTACCTTTTTGTTTTACTAATGTATCGTGGTTACCAACTTCAACAATATTACCCTTATCTAATACGACTATTTGGTGGGCGTTTCTTACTGTACTTAATCGGTGTGCAATAACTACAACTGTTTTATTTTCAAAGAAGGTGTTTAATTTTTCCATAATTACTTTTTCGTTATTAGTATCTAAAGCACTTGTTGCTTCATCAAAAAACAAAAAATCAGGATTTTTATATACGGCTCTTGCTATTAATAGGCGTTGTTTTTGTCCTGTACTTAGGCCTATACCTTCCATACCTACTTTGGTATTGTATGATAGGGGTAGGGTTTCTATAAAATCTTTAATATTAGCCACATTAACTGCGTGGCCTAGTTTTTTCTTGTCAATATAATCCTCGCCAACGGCAATATTATTGGCAATCGTATCACTAAAAATATAGCCCTCTTGCATAACAACTCCACATGTATCTCGCCACGTTTTATGAGATACATTTTTTAAATCGAAGTTCCCAATTTTGATTTGTCCTTTATTAGGGTCATAAAATTTTAAAAGAAGTTTCATTAATGTGGTTTTGCCACTTCCGCTAACACCAACAATGGCAGTTATCTTATTTGAAGGTATTTTTAAATCCAAATCTTGTAATACCATTTGATCTGAACCTATATACCGATACGATACATTATTAAGATTAAAATCGGAGCTTTTAGAGATCTCATTTACTTGCTTATTATTCTGTTGCTCTTCGTCCTCTTTGTTATGGATTTCGGAAAGACGCTCTAAAGAAATCTTTGCATCTTGAACTTCTCTAACAAACTCAATAAGTTGAGCAATAGGCGCATTGAGTTGTCCAACTATATAACTAATGGCAAGCATCATTCCTAAAGTTATTTCTCCATCAATAACAAGTTTGGCTGATAATACGGTTATTAAAATATTCTTTAATTCATTTAAAAATCCAGAACCTACACTTTGGTACTGTTCCAATGCCAAGCCTTCAATAGACACCTTAAATAATCGTGCTTGTAAAAACTCCCAACCCCATCGTTTTTGCTTCTCTGCATTATGAAGCTTAATTTCCTGCATCCCATTGATAAGCTCAATAACTTTACTTTGTTCCTGACTTACTTGTGAAAAGCGTTTATAATCTAAATCAGCTCGCTTTTTCAAAAAAATAATAATCCAAAGAAAGTATAGAACACTGCCAATAATAAAAATACCGAAGATTTGTAAATTATAATACCCTAATACTAAACTAAACACAGCTAGATTAACTAAGGAGAACAAGACACTTAATGATGATGTTGTAAGCACCTGTTCTATACGTTTATGATCATTAATTCGTTGTAAGATATCTCCTGTTACACGTGAATCAAAAAAGGCAATTGGAAGGTTCATGAGTTTGATGAAAAAATCTGATACCAATGAGATATTAATGCGTGTACTCAAGTGTAAAAGAATCCAACTTCTAATCACTTCTATAGCCGTTTTGCCTATAAACAGAGCTAATTGGGCAAAAAGGATTAAGTAAATAAAGTGAATATCTTGATTTTTAATACCAACATCTACTATGCTTTGGGTAAGAAAAGGAAAAATAAGTTGCAACATACTTGCACCAATTAACCCAATGACTAATTGCCAAAGAAACTTTTTGTATTTAAGTACATATTTTAATAGAAAAGATAAACCAAGGCTTCTTTCTTTTTCTTCAAAATTAGTATCATAGAATTTTGGGGTAGGCTCTAATAGTAGTGCTACACCTTCTTCAGTATGATCTTTAGCATTGTTTCCTATCCAATGTTTTAAAAACGCTTCTTTAGTATATTTTAGTAAACCATGAGCGGGATCTGAAATGTAAAAGATGTCCTTTCCTGCTTTATATAGTACGACATAATGGTTTTTATTCCAATGTAGAATACATGGCAAGGGGGCTTCCATCAATTTATCTAAAGAAATTTTTATTCCTATAGAGCGAAAACCCAATTGTTCTGCTGCTTCACTTAAGCCTAATAAACTACTTCCTATACGCGTTGTTTCACTTAAAGCACGCAATTTTTGAAGTGAAATGATCTTTTTATAATGTTTGGCAATTATTTTTAAGCAGGTTGGGCCACAATCTTTGTGGTCATGTTGTTTATAATGGGGGAATTTCATCAATAATAATATACTCTAAGAATTCAAAGAAAAGGTTTTATTAATTAAACGACAATCAAATGCATTTATATATGGCTCTAGTTTAAAATTGCGTTGAAATTAATTTTTCATATTTCAATCCAATATTTTGATATTTTTGATATGCCTTAATATCTTCGGATACTTTATTAATGAAAGCGTTTAGCTTATCATTTCT
>NZ_JAUOEL010000017.1 GCF_030540765.1 Flavivirga jejuensis
TCCAGTGAAAAAACTACTGAATTTTTGTTCAGCCAAAGTGGAGGTATTCTCATGGATCAACGGATGTAATTTTTTAGGGTTGATACCGTTAAGAAGGGTATTCGATTTATTGGTGTATGTTGTTTCCAGAATCCAATAACGATCTTTTGAGAATGGGTAGGTAGGTAGACTTATTCGAAGTGGTTTATCTGTGTTATACAAATTATTCCAATCAAAAGAAAAGCCTTTTACCCAAAGCTCAAGAAGTTTAGTATATTTCTTTTTCTGGATCCATGCTTCTATAGTTTTGTGCATGTCCTCGTCCTTGGAAAGAGAGTTTAGACTTTCCTTATTGCGTTTCACCTGTCCTTGGTAGAGATCATCAATGTCTTTTTCGTTACCTATAAAGCTTTGTAATTTCATTTTCAATGCTTCAAGGTCAACTGCCAACATGGCTAATCTATATTCAAAGCTTTCTCTTCCAATTTGAAGTGTATAGGCTATATCCGCTAATGTATTCTTGTTTATTGATTCCTCACTTATAAATTCTAACAACAGAAGGGCCTGTTCTTTTAGGGCTCGTTCTGTTTTTGCTGAAAGGACAAAAATACCTGGAGAATCAGTGGTGACCTCTATGTTGGAAACTCTAGTTGAAGAATCATATTCCTCGATGATAACGTGTGCATTTGATCCGCCAGCTCCAAATGATGAAATACCTGCAGTTCTTAATAGTTCTTTTAATTCACCATCAGTTCTAACGAGTGGTCGCTCCCAATTAATCAATTTTTGAGGAACCATAAAAGGAGACTCTTTAAAATTGATATTTCCATTTAATTCCGAAGAATGCAAACTTGGAACAATTTTTTTGTTTTCCATTTGCAATAAAACTTTGGTCAGACCTGCAATGCCAGCAGCAGCCTCTAAATGCCCTATATTTGATTTCGCAGAACCTAAAAAACAAAACTGCTTATCTTGTGTATCTTTTCTAAAAGCAGAGTTTAACCCTCTTACCTCAATAGGGTCTCCAAGGTCGGTACCAGTACCATGAGCTTCGATATAACTAATACTTCTGGCATTTACACTAGCTTTATCCATTACTCTATAAATTAAATCGCCTTGAGATTTAGGGTTTGGAACCGTATATCCATTGGTTTTACCTCCGTGATTTATGGAAGTTCCTTTAATCACTCCATAAATCTTATCATTGTCCTCAATAGCTTTTGATAAAGGTTTTAACAAGACAGATCCTACTCCTTCTCCAGGAACAAAACCATTACCCCCTTTTCCAAAACTTTTACATTTACCGTCAATAGATAACATGTGTTTGGAACTAAGCGCAACATAGGAGCTTGGATGTAAATATAGATTGACACCTCCAGCAATAGCCATCTCACATTCACCTCGGAGAAGATGTTGACAAGATTCATGAATTGCAGTGAGTGAAGAGGAACACATAGTATCTATAGGAATACTTGGTCCTTTTAAATTTAAAAGATAGGAAACTCTATTTGCTATAGAACCAAAAGACGTATGAGGTAATGAATTCACATCATTTTTCCATAAGTCAGGTCCATAAAGATTATAGCCTGTCTTTGTAACTCCAACAAATACTCCAATATTTGAATTAAATTTTTCTTCAATACTAATTCGTGTATATCCTGCATTTTCAATTACTTCCCAACAAGTTTCTATAAATAACCTCTCTTGTGGATCCATATCATAAGCTTCCTTGGGGGAAATATTAAAGAAAAGAGGATCGAAATTTGCAAAGCCATCTAAAAAACCACCCCATTTGCTGTAGCTTTTACCTTTTGTAGAGGCTTCTTGAGAATCTTTAATGAAGAAATTTTCCATAGACCATCTATCCTTTGGTATACAAGAGATACAATCCTTCCCATTACTCAAATTTTTCCAGTACTCGGTCAAGTTATTTGCTTTGGGATATTTACCGCTTAAACCAATAATGGCAATCTTTTCATTGTTAATGGAGTTTTCGATAGGTTTAGTATTTTTAAGTTTGTGTAGTCTTTTATTTTTAGCAAAAGAGATTAGTTTTGGAAAATCATTTTTAAACACGTTATGATCAATTGGTTTATCAATACTTTTTAATTGTGTCCATTCTATACATTTTTTTGGATATTCTGATAAAAAATACTCTGTTAGCGAAATAATGGTTTGGTATTCAAACAATAATGTTTTTGGAGTTTCACCAAATACTTTTTCTAAATGATAATTAAGTTTGGAAATTAGCATAGAATCAATACCGTACATTTCAAAAGGATCATTTGGATCTATTCTATTTGCATTTAGCTTAATTGTTTTGCTAAAAAGAGTAATAGTCTTATTTAAAGTTTTTTCTTTTAGTAATTCTAAATTGACTTTGTCTTGAATTAAAGGTGTTGTTTTATGTTCAACTTTTGAAATTAAAGAACCCTTCAATAGTTTTACTATTTTCTTTTGATTTCCTTGAAGTACTGTGATCTGGGAGGTTTGTGTTTTCCATGCGCTGTAAAGTGTTTCGATACCGTTATGGGTATCCAAGGGAGTGATTCCAGTTTTGTTAGACATGGCTTTTAGGGTCTGAGGATCTACATGCATGCCCCCAGATTTCCACAGTGGCCAATTAATGGAAATAGATCTACCTTTTCGTTGATTTTGTTTTATCAGATTGTTTCTCCATTGGATATAGTTGTCCATAAATGAATTGGCCATTGCGTAGTCGCTTTGTCCAGGATTTCCAAGAACAGCCGAAAGGGATGAAAAAGCTATAAAAAAGTCAAGATCCATATCCTTACTAGCTAGATCGATGTTGTTCAGTCCAGCTACTTTTGGAGCTAGAACGTCCCTGACCTCCGAAGGTGTTTTTTTGATAATGAAGTTATCTTTGATAATCCCTGCGCTGTGAATGATACCGCTTAACCTTCCGTTGTCCTGTGTGATTTTGGAGAATAGTTTTTCAACGGATTCGTTATTACTGACATCTACCTGTAAGTAGCTGACTTTGCTTCCAAGAGATTTTAGTTGGGACTCTTTTTCTGGTGTGATTTCGGATCTACCTGTTAGTATTAGACAAGCATCTTTGCAACGTTCCTTTATTTCCTTTGCAAAGATAATTCCCAGTCCTCCAAGACCACCAGTAATGAGGTATACCCCGTTATCATGCCATGGTATTTGGGTATCTGTTGGAGTTTCTGTTTCTTCCCAGGAACATATTTCCCGTTTCCCGTTCCTATATCGTACTTGTTGATCTTTAAGTGAGCGCTCCTGGATCAAAAGTGAATGGATTGAGGCTCTGCTTTTTTTGTCTAAAGCAATGGATTGACAGCTTATTCGTGGATTTTCCTGTTGCGCAGTTCTGAGCAATCCGAAGAGAGCTGAAAACAAGGAGTTAGTTTCACCTTCAGGTACGACCAGTTGTAGGAGAACCTTGTCGCTGCTTTTTTGTTTGAGTAGCTTTTGGATTTGATTAAAAAGGTCAATAGCAAAGTCGTTGAACTTATCGGGCATGCTGTCCGCATTAGAGTGCAGAGTTCTTGATTCGATATCCCCAAGATCCATATCATTTTGAAGGCCGGCAAAAAATACGATATGGTTATCGAAAGGAAAGGGATCTGGGTTTTCACCCACAGAAACTGACCAATTCCGTGTCAATAATAAGTGATTGTGTTTTTTCATATTAGATTGAGCATTAGTAAGTAGAGGGTATCTTTTAAAATTTTGGATGCTTTGGAACCTTAAATAAGACGGACCGTGAATTTTTTCATTCTGTAAAGAACTATTCCTTGGTCATTACAAAAATCAATGTCTAGGCTTTGAACTTTATTAGGTAGGTTTAGTTCTCGATAATTAATGAACACCCAAGTCGGGGATGTCTCTTCAGAAAAAACTTCTAGCTCTTTTAGCGTACAAGGATATATCTTACTAAAGGCTATTTCAGTTTTATGTGTATTTTTATTAAGCAGTGCTGCAAATACTTGGCAAATAGTATCTAAAAGAGATGGACAGAGTATAATGTCTTTAAAGCCATTGTGAGCAACATCTTCCTCTGAGATTTTTATTAAAACTCGATTAATGCCACTGTATATGTGATAATTGGATACACTTTTTTTATAAGTGAGTTCAAGGGTTTGCTGTTTTTTATTAAAAGAAAGTACGGATTGATCACAATCGATTTGCAAGTTGTCCAGGTTTAAAATAGGTTGAGACCGACTGTTTATATATTGAACGTAGCCTTGACAATAAATATTAGGTTGGGGATTATCTTCGTCTTGATTGTTATAGAACTCGAATCCCATAATTCCATTTTCTTGATCGAATAGAGCCAAATGGATTTGTATATTTGACTGTTTCCAAACAATAGGTTTTCCCCATGAAATATTGGTGATTTTTTTGTTATTACTATTATGTTGAATATCTGCTTTGGAGATCTGATGAATAGCCTCCCTTATCATTTCCAAATAAACTGTTCCAATGAGATGCTCAGAACCATTCAAAGACTTTGTGTATTCCGGAAATTCATTCCTTTTAAAAAATGAGGTGAAGTGTGCATTTGTAATACCAATAGTTTTTTTATGCAGCAGTGGATGTATTAGCGATTTTTTGTTGTGAGGCATATCATGAGTATTCGTAGCTTGGTTTGAAACCCAATAAGTTTCTTTTGAAAAGGGATATGTAGGGAGGCTTATTCTATTTGGAATTTTAAGGTCATATAATCTATTCCATAATACATCATACCCATCACAGTAGAATTTGGCAATGGAATCAACAATTTGACTATAGCGTTTTGTATTATTTATGCAATTGGAGATTTCTTGTAAAAGTTTATCTAGCTTCTTTTTCTCTTTTATTTTTTCTTTAAATCCTTGTTTAACTTTATTTCTATATAATACCGGATGTTTTTCTCCTGATAATTCCAACTTCAAAAGCTTGATGGCTTGTTTTCTACTAGAAACCAGAGTAGCAAAACGATATGCAAAATGATGACGTCCAGTTTGTAGGGTATAACAAACGTCTACCATTTCCTCGGTATTATATGGAACTGCTTCAAACTCATTTATGAGATCCTTAATTTTGACTTCGAGACTATTTCGAGTCTTAGCAGATAGAACAATCATCAGGTTTTCCAAGGCTTTAACAGGGTTTTCTATTAAAGGTCTTTTGAAGCTTTCTATGACCATATGAGCATTAGTTCCACTCATCCCAAACGAACTAATGGCTCCTAGAAGTGGTTTGCTTTCCTTTTTCTTCCATGGTTTATTAACCTTATTGACATAAAAAGGACTTGATTCCCAATTAATAAATTCGTTCTCTTGTTCGTAATGTAAGCTTGATGGTATAATTTCATGACGCATTGATTGAACTAACGTGATAAGGTTTACAATTCCTGAAGCAGCAAGGGTATGTCCAAAATTTGTTTTAGAAGATGTAAGTGCACAAAGGTTTTTCTTTGTTGTATATTTTTTAAACACATCATTTAGAGCGTTTACTTCAACTGGGTCGCCTAGTTTGGTACCAGTACCATGAGTGACTATATATTCGATCTCCTCCGGATTTATTTTGTGTTTATTGTAAATTTCTGTTAAAAGATTAACCTGAGCTGTACCTCCCGGAGCAGTAATTCCGTTAGTCTTTCCATCGTAATTTATCCCACTACCTTTAATGGTAGCATAAATAGGATCGTTGTCTTTTAGTGCATTGGAAAGAGGCTTTAAAACAATGGCAGCAACTGCCTCACCAGGAACAATTCCATCGGCCTTTTGGTCAAAAGCGGCGCATTTTCCAGTAGGGGATAACATACCGGAATCTTTCATTCCTTTATAAGACTTGGTCGTAAATATTAAATTTACACCAGCTGCTATTGCGGTGCTGCACTCTTTGTTTTTGAGACTAAGGCAAGCTTGATGAATAGCTACGAGGCTAGAGGAACACGCTGTATTAATTGCAAGTACAGGGCCATTTAGATTTAAAAAATATGCTAGCCTTGAAGCCAATATACCATCATGATTAGAAGTTATTAATGGTTCTTCGTTTTTGAGTAATTGATAATCTCCTTGTTCAACCCCAACAAAAACGCCTATTTTTTCTACCTTAATCTGCTCGGGACCATAGCCTGCATCTTCAAGTGCCTTCCATGATTCCTGTAAAAGTAAGCGTTGGCGAGGATCCATTCCTTCAGCCTCTAGTGGTGAAATTTCAAAAAACAAAGGGTCAAATTCACTTATGCCAGGAATACATCCACATGATAACATTTCTATATCTTCATTGATCGGTATTTCTTGTTTACTCTTTAATCGCCAGTTGGAAGTTGTACAAGAGATTTTTTCAACTGCATTCTCTCCTTTTAGAAGCTTGTCCCACATTTCTGCAATATTTTCCGATTTCGGGAATTTTCCGCTCATTCCAATAATGGCTATCGATTCCACAGGAGTGTCCTCTGATTGGGCATCTTTTAACGGTTGTATTAAATTTAATTGTTTCTTCTTCTCACTTTCAATAGAAAAGGGTGTAATATCAATAGTTTGATAAAATGCATCAATTAGTTCTTTATGTTGATTTAATAAATAGTCTCGGACTTTTTTTAAGCTGGAATAGCTAAAGAAAATGGAGGGTGTTATTTTGGTTTTGTAATGCTTACTAAGCTCAGAAGCAAGTTTTGTCATACTTATAGAATCATATCCAAAATCAACAAGATTCTCTTCCATGTTAATTTTTTTAGTAGGTATTTTTAGTATAGTTTGGGTTAAAATTTTTAAATCCTCTTCAACATCTTCCTTTATATTTCTTTTCTTTAAAGTCGTTTTCTTTTTTAGTTTTTTTATTAAGTTGTCCTCCTGTTCCCCGAACATGTTCTCTTGATTTTCTATTCCTAACATTCTATTAATCCTACTTTTATCTCCATTCATGACCAAAATTTGTTCCTTGTCACTGGATAGGATTTGTTCAAAAATTTTAATACCAGTATTGGTTTCTAAAAATAGCTGCCCACTGGCCTGTAAATATCTATTAATTTGTTCCTGCATATTTTTTCCCATTCCTCCGTTTCTCCAGGCTGGCCAGTTGATTACTGAAGTTTTTCCCTTACGTTTACCAGATTTGACCAGTTTGTTACGGTAAGCTGCATAGGACATTTCAAACCGGTTGGCTAAAGAATAGGAACAGGCTCCAAAATCCCCTAAAATTGCAGATGAAGAGGAAAAAAAGCACATGAAATCCAACGGTTCATTTTCTAAGAGGTTATCGAGGACAATAGTTCCAAGAACCTTGGGACGCGCCTCTTTGTTAAATTGTTCAACATTTTTTTCAATAACGTTATCTGCTGAAGGAATACCTGCAGAATGAATTAATCCGTTAATCTTACCGAAATGTATTCTAGCTTGATCTAATTCGAACGAAAGACGTTCCTTGTCACATATATCGCATTGAATATAAATAGCATTACCACCGGCCTTCTTTAAATGTTTTATTTTTTTCCGTTTGGTTTTATCAAGATTTGATCGACCAATAAGTATTAAATTAGATTGGTAATGTTTTGATAGGTAATCTGCAAAGATGAATCCGAGTCCTCCCATACCTCCAGTAATTATGTAATTACCGCCTTTTCTCAGAACACTTTGACCTTTCGTGATGGAAACAGGGATTAGTTTTGTAATATATCTTGTGTTATTCTTGTACAGAACATTAGATTCTTCCGAGAGTAATTCAGCGGCAATATGTTTAATTTGATCAATCGTATTTAAGTTCTCATGTTCGAATAGGATTGAAGTACTATGTTTTTTGATTACAAAGCCAGCAGATTTTTCAAAACCAGTCCATGAGTTTTTGTAAGTATCATTTATTTCTCCACTGAGTTGTGCTAATAACAAAACTTTTTTTATTGATAAATTAGAATTTGTTATTCCTTGGAGCACTAGTAAAATAGCAGTTTGATCGGCTTCATATCCCATAGTTTTGCCCAAACCCCAGCCATAAATTATACCGTTTATTGAACCGTGATGTTTTTTTATTCTTCTAAATAACTTTTCATAACTATGCTTATCAGAGTAGTTAATACAGTAATTTTCGGAATCACTCTCGAGATATCTATTTCCTAATGATACATATATAACTTTTCCGCCAGTTTGTTCTTTCCAATTAGATGAAAAGTCATCTTTAGGGTAATGTTCATGAAAAAAACAAACTATCTTATCTAGATCTTGATAGTTAATACTCGTATTTGGATTTTCTGCCCATACCTCTTCGAAAGTCATTATGTTAATTTCATTTTTGATCTCAGAAATTGAATCATTCAACTTGTAACTTGAACTTGAAGAATTTTCTAACCAATATTGACTATTTTCAAAAGGGTAGGTAGGAAGGCTTAAACGCAATGGCTTCTTGCTTTTGTATAGGATATTCCAATCAATCGGAAAGCCCTGTGCCCATAAGTGGGCTAATTTTTTAACTTTTCCTTTTGCTCCCCATTTCTTAATACGCCTTTGAGTATCTTCATCTATACTCTTAAATCTTTTGTATGAAGAAGCGTTTTTTGAAGCTCCTTGAAAACATTTTTCAATTAACTGTTTGCCAGTGATAAATTTCTCTAGTTTCTCTGAGAGATCAGAGATGTCTTTTACTAGAAACAAAACTCTGTTTTCCATCACCTTACGTCCCAATTGAAGGGTGTAAGCTAGCTGTTGCAAGTTAATTTCTTTACAGGCTGTTTTTTTTACAGAACATTCCTCATATATAGAACTTGCATACAAAACAAATTCCTTTAAGGTCATAGATTGGTTGATGTTAGACGGCTCAAGTTCTATACCCCATTCATTTGCTAAACGATGTATTAGTTTTGTGAATTGATACGTATCAATATCAAGTTCGCTTATATATTGTTCTTGGGTAATTGTATCACGATCAATACTTTTGATTTCTGACACGGTAGAAACTAATTTATCCATCATTTGTCTATGATCATAGATATTCTTGTCAAGACACTGGGAGAGCGAGATGGTTTTTAAAATTTCCTTTGCATAAATTTTTAATCGTTCTTTATTTTTTGCTGATAACGGAATAACATAAGTCGAATTCTTATTTTCTTTTTCATCTTTTTCAGTTTTCTCCAAATTTTTGGGAATATAGTTTTCAAAAATGGCATGAACATTAGTACCCCCTAAGCCGAATCCACTCAATGCCATTCTTTTTGGGAGTTGATTATCTTCAAGATTTTTTATCTTATCAACAACATAGAAAGGAGATTCTTTTAACTTAATATCGGGATTTGGTTTCTTAAAATTAATTGATGGTGGAATTTTTTTGTAATGTAAACTAAGAACCAATTTTATACATCCTGCAAGCCCTGCTGCCGTATCCAGATGGCCTATGTTAGGTTTAACAGATCCTATTCCACAATACTGTTTTGTAGTTGTATAACGGGTGTAAACATCGGTTAGAGCAGCAACCTCTATAGGGTCCCCTAATTTGGTTCCCGTTCCATGGGATTCTACATAACATATTGAATCAGGATTAATATTAGTTTTATTAAGAACTTTTTGAATCACATCTATTTGTCCATTTACACTGGGTGCATAAAAGCCTGCTTTATCGGCTCCATCATTATTTATTCCTACACCTCTAATTATACCATATATGTTATCTCCATCTTTTATAGCATTCTCGGTTTTTTTCATCATAATTACCGCTACTCCCTCTCCTGGTACCATTCCGTCTGCTGCTGCATCAAATGCCTTTAGATGTCCATCGCTGGAAAAGTTTAAACCTGGTTGATGTAAATAACCAACAAGTGAAGAGGAGAAAAGAGTTGAGCCTCCCACTAAGGTATATTCTGCTTCTCCATTTTGAAGGCATTGAAAAGCGGCGTATAATCCGGCCAAGGATGAGGAACAATTTGAATGGATAAAAAAACTAGGACCTTTGAGTCCTAATTTATATGAAATCATTGTTGGTATGGTACCTCCTTGGCTTTGGAGGATAGATACATACTCATCTGAGTTCTTTACTATTTTACATTCATCTAATAGATTTTCGGAAGAAAGAGCCTGATACATATTATTACTAGCAGACATAAATACTCCGGTATTTGGAATATTTTCCACATTGTATCCAGCATCTTCTATTGCACTCCAAGAATGCATTAACAAATGTCTCAACTGAGGATCCATTAATTCTGCTTCCTTTGGAGAAATAGAAAAAAAATCGGCATCAAAAGATTTCTTGTCTGAAATAGTGGAGCTTACAGGAATAAGGTCTGGGTGAAGTAAAAATGAATCATCTAATCCAAAATCACTTAATTCTTCAGCTGAATGGAATTTAATACTCTCTTGTCCTTTACATAGATTTTCCCAAAATTGCGATTTATCTTTAGCTCCTGGTACTTGGCAAGAAATACCAATAATTGCAATACTGTCTTTGTAATATTCTGGTTGATCATCTAAAGTTGCTTTCCTTGAAGATTGTTTCTTTTCTATGCTATTATCTGTTTTTTCAGATCTTTCAATTTGCTTTTTTTTGGCAGGAAGAAATTCCGATGATACTTTCAATGTACTTAAATATTGACTTATATTTTTAATGTTGTTATATTTAAAAAGATCGGTTACAGAAAAATTAGCGCCAGTCCAATGGCTTATTTTGTCTGCAACAATAACTGCTGAAATCGAATCTCCACCTACTTCAAAAAAACCTTCTTGTAGACCTACTTCTTTAATTTTTAAAGTTTCTTTCCATAAATCGAACACCTTTTCTTCCAATTGAGAAAGTGGTTTTATACTCTTTTCTCTTTTTTTTGATAAAAGAAGATCGTTTTCAAGCTTTTTCTTATCTATTTTACCATTCGGATTTAATGGCAATCCATCTAGCCTAATAAATAAATGAGGTATCATATATTTGGGTAGTATCTTTCTTAAATAATCTTTGAGTTCTATTTGAAATGACAAAGAATCTATGGGTTTTTTAGAATGTTTTAAAACATAATACGCTATAAGTTGCTTATTTCCAGAAGACTCTTGCAATACAACAGCATTCGTTTTTATAAGCTGGTGTGAATCCAAACAGTTCTCGATTTCCCCTAGTTCTAGTCGAACACCTCTAACTTTTACTTGATTGTCAATCCTTCCCAAAAACTCCAGTTTACCATTTTTGTTAAAGCGTACCAAATCCCCTGTTTTATACATCTTTTCATTCTTTTGTAGAACAAATGGATCTTTCACAAATAGCTTATTCGTTAACTCCTTTTTATTCAAATAACCTCTGGCTAGACCAATACCTGCTATATATAGTTCCCCTGGTATACCCACAGGTACAGGATGCATATTATTATCCAAGACATAAAGTCTGGTATTGCGAATAGGTCTACCGATATCTGGTCTTTGATTTTTATTAAGAGGTTCTGAAATAGAAGCACAAACGGTATACTCAGTGGGGCCATAAGCATTCAAGAAAACCCTTCCATCTGCCCATTCTCTTATCAGGTTTTCAGTACAAGCCTCTCCTGCAACAATTAACGTAATTAGGGACGGAAGTTTTCTCTTTGGAAGTGTTGCTAATAGACTTGGAGGTAAAGTAAGATGAGATATTGCATTTTCTTCAATGAGTTTATAAAGTTTTTCGCCCGCTATCATCTCTTTACTATCATCTAAGACCATCTTAGCACCAGAGCAAAGAACCATAATAATTTCCCATATGGAGGCATCAAAACTGAACGATGCAATTGGAAGAATACAGCTGTCACGATCTATTTTAAAAGCATCAACTTGTGCACGAGCCAAGTTGGGTATTCCCTTGTGTTCCAACATTACCCCTTTAGGTGTTCCAGTTGATCCGGAAGTATATATAACATAGGCTAAATCTGATTGGGAAACTTTGATTGAAGGTCTTGATTTCCTTTGAGACTGGATTTTCTTTTTATCCTTATCGATTAGAATTAGTCTCGCATTGTGATTAGGTAAGTTTTTTTCTAATGTTGAATGTGTGATTATGAAACTCGCATCTGAATCATCTAATATCAACGCAATCCTTTCTTTTGGGTATAGATAATCTAATGGTAAATAGGCCGCTCCAGCCTTTAAAATAGCCAAGAAAGAAATTATGGTTTCTGGGGAGCGCTCCAGATAGACACCTACTAGCTTTTCTTTGCCTATGTTAAATTTTTTCAGATAGTTAGATAATAGGTTAGCTTGTTCGTCTAACTCTTGATACGATATTTCTTTATGGCTATATATGATTACTGGTCGTTCAGGAGTTTGATCTACAAAGTTTTCAAAAACTTCGTGAACGCATTCCTCATTGCTATCTAGAGAAAGTGTACTATTCCAATCATACAGTACTTTTTCTTTTTCTTTTTCGGAAAGAATATTATATTCGAATAATTTTAGTTGTGGATTTTCAAGGATTTCTTTAAGTAGTTTTTTATAATGGATTGTCATACGGGAGATAGTATGATTAGTAAACAGCTCTTGTTTATACTTAAAGTTTAATTTAAACGCTTCATTAGCTTCCAAAACTTCTAACTCAATTGCATAAATATTTTCTTGACGCACCTCCTCTATAAATGATATTGGAAATGAATCTTTGAATCTGTCTTCTATACTCCTTAATCCTCCATTTTGTGAAAAATTTTGATATGCATAAGCAACATTGAACAAATCCGATTGATCAGAACCCTGTGATTGATATAAAGCCTTTCGTAATTTTGAGTAGGGAAAAAAGGAGTTGTCTAAGCCTTCGGCAGTTGTTCTTTGGAGGTCTTTCGCAAATTCAATAAATGATTGTTTTTCAATCTTTTCACCTCTGATCATCAACATATTGATAAATAAACCAGGAATATTCTCAAAATGGTCATCAGGACGTATTGTCACTGGCATTCCAATTGAGAAGTCCTGTTGTCCGGTATATTTATATAATAATATTTTAAAAACACAAAGGAATAGATTTGATAAATTCAATCCGTGGTTTTGGCAAAATTGTCGTATTTGATTTTTCTGATTAACTAAAAATGATAGCTGTTTATGTGAATGATTCTTATGGTTACTATCCAATATTGATGTGGGAAATGGAATTTTCCATATTGGGGATGTGGGTAACAAATGATTTAACCAGTAGGATTTATATTTATGTATAATTTCTTTGTTACTTAATATTTTTTTTTCCCATTTTACAAAGTCATTGTAGGTCGATTTAAGAGGAGAAAGGATAGGTTTTTCACCTATAATTAGCTTGGCATAAGTTTCCAATAAAATCTCGATAAAAGGTTGGATTGAGCTACCATCAAAAACTATATGATGTATTGTAATTAACACATATTGTTTTTTTCTTGATTCCGATAAGAAATCAACTCGCATCAAGGAATCCTTAGTTAAGTTAAATGGCCTTCTCGATCGATTTCTTAAATCTTCTATAAGGTCTTTCTTTTTTTTATATGAAATTTCTTCATAGTTGAAATCAAGAGAAAGCTCATGACGCATAATTTGGCTAGGCTCAACATTGTTCTGACTAAAAGTATTGTTGATCCAAGGATATTGTTCAAGAAGAAAAGTGCATGCTTTTTTGAATAATAAAATGTTAACTTTTTGGTATAGCCGAAATGCAATCGGGATATTATATACACTTGAATTTGGATATGTCTTCTGATGAGCCCAAATACCTTTTTGAGCCTCTGAAAGAGGATTCCAATTGGCTTCTTTTTCATATTTACCAAAAAATTCCTTTTTAAACTGTTCGGTTGAAAGTTTTCCTTTTTTGTAATCAAGTAGTAATTCTTTTGGTGTCATATACCTATTCTTTGGTCAATTAAACGTTCTATTTCTTCAAGACTCAGATGCCCTTCTTTATATTTTTCTAAGGTTTCAGTAAAAAAAGATTCTCCTTTTATTGGTTTCTCATTCTCCAAGAGTTGCACTTTTACTGTTTCATTAATATTATTGTCTGTAAGAGATGTTTTTATGATGTTGCTAATATGATTAGTTAGTTCATGAACTGTTCTTTTTTCAACTAGTTCTAGTACAGTTATCTTGACATGAAAATATTTTTTAACACCCCGGATGAACTTCATGGTTAATAATGAACTGAATCCGTAGGCTTGAAGATCTTTGTTAAGGGCAATTTGATTCGATGAAATATTTAATTCTTTGCATAAAAAATGCAGGATGTAATGCTCTATTTTTTTTGGTAGCGAGTGGTCGCCAATGGAGATGAACTCATTTTGACTATCTTTTTTAATAATTACTTTCTCATCTTCACTCAATGAATTTTTTCCTATCCAATATCTCTTTTTTTCGAAAGGATAATTTGGTAATGGAAGTATTCTAAATGACATTTTTTTATAAAATAGTTTCCACGGAATTTTAACACCTTCAACCCAATTTTTGGCTAAAATTTGCAAATCAGTCTTCTCTAGTCGAGATTTTTCTAAGAAATCGGAAACATGGATATTTTTTTCTTTTTTTAGTTCTTCATCTATATTTTCTTGGTAGTAAAAAGTTGAATTATTATTTTTATCTTCAGATGTTTTTAAACTTGAATACTTCTTCAATTTATCAAGAAGGTGACCTCTGTTTTTTACTAAGATTGCCATTCGACACTCCATTTCTTCTCTTCCTACCTGAAGTGTATATGCGAAATCATCTAGATTAAATTTTTCATCTTTCTTAGCGTAGATGTATATGTTTTGAATTAAGGTGTTTAGGCTATTTTGATTTTTTGCTGAAAAAACAAAAAGTTGAAGTATACTGGTAGTATTAGTTCTTTTCAAAGGTTTTGTTTCTGGAATATATTCTTCAATTATAAGATGTGCATTAGAACCGCCAGCAGCAAAAGAACTTATTGCTGCCCGTCTTGGTATTTCGTATACTTTTTCCTTTTCCTTTATTTCAGGTCTATTCCAGTTTTTTAGTTCTTTTGTTATGTAAAAAGGAGTTTTGCTTAAATGAATGTTTGGGTTTAATGGACTTGTTTTTATAGAAGGAACGAATTGTTTATGTTGTAATTGAAGTAAGACTTTAGTTATTTGTGAAATTCCCGAGGCTGCTTCGGCATGACCAATATTTGATTTTACTGATCCAATTGCACAGAATTCTTTATCATTAGTAAATTTTTGAAATACCTTAGATAAGGCTGTTATTTCAATGGCGTCTCCTAACGACGAGCCATTCGATGAGGCTTCTATATAACTTATAGATCTTGGAGATATACCTGATTTTTTAAAGTTGTTTTCAATTAATTTGGCTTGTGACGCTGGGTTAGGAGAGAAAAAACCATTGGATTTTCCTCCATGATTAATCGCAGATGATTTTATGACACCCAAAATATTATCTCCGTCTTTAATGGCGGTAATAAGTGGCTTCAATAAAACGGCACCAGCTCCCTCTGAAGGAATGTACCCATTACCTGCACTAAAGCTTCTGCTGTTTTTATTGCTTGAGGTCAACTGTATCTTGCTAAGACCAACGTATTTTTTCGGATTTATTGAAAGATTGACTCCTCCTGCGATTGCGATCTGGCAGCTTTTATTTAGTAAACTTTCGTAGGCCATGTGAATAGCAGATAATGATGAAGAGCACATGCTATCGATCGCTATACTAGGACCATTCAAGTTAAAAAAATGAGAGACCCTGTTAGCTATAGCACTAAACGAATATAATGAGGCCTCTGATTGTTTTAACACATCAGCTTCCAAAGAATGGTAGTGTTGGTACATAGCTCCTACGAAGACCCCCACTTCACCATCGAATTCATTGTCCAACCTTTCTCTTGTGTAACCTGCTGTTTCTAGTAAATTCCAAGTGGTCTCTAAGAAGATTCGTTGCATGGGATCCATGACCTCAGCTTCACGGGGTGAAATATTAAAGAATAGTGGATCAAACTTATCAATATCGTTGATAAACCCACCCCAAGGGCTATAACTATTGTTGCTTTCCTCGTTGATATCGGAATAATTTTCATAAATCCATCGCTCCTTTGGAATCTTCGTAATACTATCTTTTCCATTTTTAAGATTATTCCAAAAGTCTTTAATATTATTGGCACCTGGATAGAATCCTGACAAGCCTATAATGGCAATATCATTACTATTGTCCGATACTTTTTCATCATACCCGAGTATTTTTGAATTATTCTTTTCGATATTAGAATCACAGATTTTTTGATTTTTCGTGTAATTTTCTTTTGATTCTTTGGTAGTGATCTTTGACAAATGATCAGTTCGTTTAGTGCTTTTTAGGTTGGTATCAAAATCGAGCTTATAATTATTTGATAAATGCAATGCAAGCTCTTTTATAGTGCTAAATTCAAACAGTAGCGTTGGGGACAATTTTAAGTTAATTGTATTTCCAATTTTAAGAACCACCTTAAGCATATTTGCAGAGTCCAATCCTAAGTCATAGAAACTTTTTTTAAGCTCTATCTGCTGAGGTTTTTTTTTGAGAACTTTTGAGATAACTTGTCTAATTAAAGTCTCATATTTATTAAGATTTTTAATATTATTTACTGAAATAAATTCGACAGATTTATCCTGCACAGGTATTTCTTGTAGACCATTTTTTAGTTGATTATCACTGGACTCCCTAACCAACTTACACACAAAGTTTTTTAATTCGCCTATCTTTTTAAAGTTAGAGTTGAAGAATTCTAAAGTCATGTATATGAGGTCATTTTTTCTCTGGATAGAAGAAATGTTCAATTTTGTTAGACATTGATGTTGTATTAATTCGGAAGCATGAAAAGACTCGAAGTGCATGGGAAGATATAAACCGTGATCTTCCTGTAGTTGTGAGGATATTATACCTAAACATCCCATGCCACTTCCGTCCAATAATACTGGATTAAACATGAAATTTTTGGAAGCTGCTAATGACCTGTCATTTGGAAAAACTTGGATATAGGCTTCTGTTTCATTCTTATTAATATACCCTTTTGCCTTCATGAATCCTGTATGTGAGAGATGAAGTGCTCTGTACTTTTCATAAACATCTTGAAGATTCAAAGGTTTTGTAGTACAAAAATCATCGGGATAATTCATTATAGTCGTATCCTCAAATATGATGGGATCATAATGCATTTCAGCGGTTAAATATTCTGTTAACTTACTTGAAGGGTTTCCTTCGGTAATACCATTGATTCTAATTCCCCAATATCCCTTTTTAGTCTTTTTACATTTTATATGTAACCTAACACTCGTAGAAGGTGTGACGATTAAAGGCTTGTAAATGGATAGATTACTTAGGGTGAAATTGGAATAGTTATATCTATTTTCTCTGAATAACTGATAGATAATATCTATATAAGCAAGACCAGGCAGCACAAATTGTTCATTAACCCGATGATTTTTTATTATCGGATTGTCAATATTAATATTAAAACTCTGTTCCATTTATGATTCAATAATAGTTTTGGTCCAAACACTAACTATTTCTTGTTCTCCTATGAAAATAGTTTCATTCTGTGATCGAATATCTGATAGTGAAGATATTTTTGGGGTATTATTATTTTCTTTCATTTTTTCTTTACTTAGATTTTGCGGTTTTAGATTCGGTGGAGGTAGTGGTTTTCTTGGAGTGTATTCTGTTACTGGTTTTTCCCAGGCTTGGATCAATACGTGGACGTTGGTTCCTCCGTCAGCGAAGGAGCTGAGTCCGGCGGCTGTATACTCTGTCGGGTCTGTTTTCTCTTTGCGTACAAAATGGAACGGCGATGTTTCGATATTATAATGTTCCATGGGTTGTTGACCCGATATAAAGGGTACATATCTTTGGTGGTGTAGTGTTAGTACGACTTTTATAAACCCAGCAATTCCCTCAGCGCATAAAGGGTGTCCTATGTTTGGTTTTACAGATCCTAAACTGCATGGTTTTTTAGAGGTATTCCTATATACGGCC
>NZ_JAUOEL010000018.1 GCF_030540765.1 Flavivirga jejuensis
GGCCGTATATAGGAATACCTCTAAAAAACCATGCAGTTTAGGATCTGTAAAACCAAACATAGGACACCCTTTATGCGCTGAGGGAATTGCTGGGTTTATAAAAGTCGTACTAACACTACACCATCAAAGATATGTACCCTTTATATCGGGTCAACAACCCATGGAACATTATAATATCGAAACATCGCCGTTCCATTTTGTACGCAAAGAGAAAACAGACTCGACAGAGTATACAGCCGCCGGACTCAGCTCCTTCGCTGACGGAGGAACCAACGCACACGTAGTGGTCCAGGCATGGGAAAGACCGGTAACAGGATACGCTCCGAGAAAACCATTGCCCACACCAAACCTAAAACCACATAATCTAAGAAAAGAAAACAATTCATTGATTACAAAGTCACAACAAAATTCCTTGTTTAAAACACAAAAGGAAAAAACACCTCCGGCTAAACACAAAAATAAATTTTGGAGACAAAATATTTAAAATCATGCAAGACAATTTAATTATACATAGTACCCATCCATTAATTCAAAATCATAAAGTTTTTGGTCAATCTGTTTTGCCAGGGCTTGCCTATATCGATTTATTATATCTATTATTTATGGAAAATGGAGTAAATTTCGATTCACTTGAGCTCCGCAACTTTTCTATTCATAATCCATTAATAGTTGGACCGCAGGATTCTGTTCAGCTTAGCATACAATGCATTGATAATAATAAAGGATGTTGGAACATAAAAATCGAAAAACAAACAGAAAATAAGACAACAACATTGGAGAAAAAACTTTATCTCCAAGCTGAAATGCATTTAACAGATACTTTAGAATTTAAAGACTCTATTAAACCTAACGGCATAATAAAATCTACTAAAAAAAAGGTAGATCTCGAAACTATATACAAGCAATGTCGTGATAACAACCTTGTCCACACAGGATTAATGAAACCTAGTGGTACAATCCACAAATCCAAGGATGCAATATATATTGAAATTTTTGCAGATACAGAAAATAATACTTCAGATCTTTTATTCCACCCAGCTCTAATAGACGGGAGCTGTATTGGATCCTCAGAATTAATCGCTTCGATTCTAAATGAAAACGGAAAATTATACTTACCTCTATTCTTTGAATCGTTCAAGGCTTCAGAGCCATTTGACAAAAAAGTATTTGCCAAAATAAAATCATCTGATGTTAGAAAAACGAAAGAACTAATTTACATAACTATTGAATTTTTTAGTGCTTCGGGTAACAAGGTTGGAGAATTAAAAAATTTCGCTTCCAAAATAGTAAGGAATTCTTTTGAACCAGGTTCTGAAAACATTGAGGATGTTAATATAAAGAATTCAAATCGACCAAATAAGATCCCATTAGCAGAATCTGGAAATTACTCAAACAAATCTAAGCCACACTCTAAAGTGTCAATGGAAGCTTATTTGAAAAGAATTTTTTCAGAACAATTATTAATTCCATTTGAAGAGATCGACTCAGAATCTGGATACTATGAAATGGGGCTTGCATCTGCAAATTTACTTCAAATAGTAGAGTTGATCGGAACTGAAGTGGGGATCGAATTATCCCCAACACTGTTGTTTGAATATACAAATATATCAGAGTTATCTACCTATTTATCAGAATCGTTTTTGCCTGACCAGGAATCACAGCTTGATAACAATTTATCAAAGGAAGATGCATCTTTTATAGACACAAAGGCTAAGGATAAAGAAGAAGTTCCTAAGGAACCAGAAAAAACAAATGAGAAATTTTTTCAAAGCGATGAACAGTCCAATACTGATTCATTTAAAAGAAAAAAGAAAAAATCATCGAAATACAAAGAAATTGCAATCATAGGTATCTCTGGAAGATACCCATCTGCGAGTAATATTGACATATTTTGGAAGAACCTTTTAGAAGGTAAGGATTGTATAACCAAAATTCCCAAGTCTCGTTGGGATAGCGATCAATTTGAAGGATTAGTGTCTCCTTCTGGCAAGACCTTATCAAAATGGGGGGGATTTTTAAATGACGTAAAGTCTTTTGATCCACAATTTTTCAGAATCTCCCCTCGCGAGGCGGAAATCATGGATCCCCAAGAACGTCTTTTTCTTGAAACTTGTTGGGAAACTATCGAAAATGCAAGCTATACACCAGATACTCTTGTAGAACCTGTTGGTTCCAATAAACGCAACATGGTTGGTGTATTCGTTGGAGTAATGCACAAAGACTATACTTTAGTTGGAGAACAGAATAATAACGGGGGTTATGTTACTCCTCTTTCACTTAACTACGCCTCTATACCTAATCGTGTTTCTTATTTCTGTAATTTCCACGGCCCTAGTATTGCGGTGGATACCGTTTGCTCTTCATCACTTACTGCTATGCATTTAGCAATTCAAAGTATACAAAATGGAGAATGTGAAGTTGCACTCACAGGTGGAGTAAATCTTTCCTTACACCCTAGTAAATATCTTACCTATGGCATGATGGACATGCACTCGTCGGATGGACATTGCAAAACATTTGGTAAAGGTGGAGACGGATATGTTTCCAGTGAAGGAGTAGGTGCCGTTCTTTTAAAACCTTTAAGCAAAGCCATAGAGGATGGCGATAACATATACTCTGTTGTAAAAGGTAGTGTTATCAATCATGTGGGTAAGGTAAGCGGAATAATGGTTCCCAGTCCAGTCGCTCAAGGAGATATGATATCTATGTGTTTTGAGAAAACAGGAATTGATCCTAGGACGATTAGTTATGTAGAGGCACATGGAACAGGGACATCTTTGGGAGATCCAATAGAAATCGAAGGTTTGATTAAAGGATATAAAAAATACACACAGGAAAAACAGTTTTGTGCAATAGGGTCGGTTAAGTCAAATATTGGACATGCCGAAGCTGCTGCAGGAATTGCGGGATTAAGTAAAGTGGTCTTGCAGCTTTATCACAAAACTCTTGTACCTTCTCTTCATTCAAATGAAATAAATCCACTATTAAAAATAGAAGAAACACCGTTTTTTATTCAACACAAATCTGTCAAATGGAAACGTCCTATAATTAAAGAGAATAATTTAGAAAAAGAATATCCGAGAAGGGCAGGAATAAGTTCTTTTGGAGCTACTGGCTCCAATGTTCATATATTATTGGAAGAATACATACAATATGAACAAAAAAAGCCTTTTTATAATTCCAAAGATACATCCATAAAATTAATACCTCTTTCCGCTCGGGATGATGAACGCTTAAAAGTATATGCATCAAAACTTCTGACATTTCTTAAAACGTCTAATTTTTCTTTAAAAAAGAGTTTGAAGAAAATATCAGAGAGAAAAAAAATTAATCTTATAGAACTTGCTTATTCCTTACAAGTTGGAAGAGAGCCTATGAAATCAAGAGTCGTTTTTGCTACTAATGATTTGTCAAAACTCATAATGCAATTAGAATCTTTTTTAGATGGCAAAGAAAATATTCCTAATTGTTGGATAGGTAATCTCAAAAAGAACAAAGAATCCATTAATTTATTCACTAATGATGAAGACTTGGACGAATTACTACAAAAATGGATTAGTAAAGGAAAATACAAAAAAATCGCAGAATTATGGGCTAAGGGGTTCTCTATGGACTGGAGTTTATTTTATACGGCTGATAGTCCAAACAGAACAAATCTACCCACATATCCTTTTGCAAAAGAGCATTACTGGTTGCCATCTACCCCTCCTAAAATAAAGTATGGTATTCCTGGGAATAAAAAAGAAAAATCCCTTCATTACTTTTTAGATAAAAACACATCTGACTTAAATAGTTTACGATATAGCTCCTATTTAGATTATAACAAAACCTCTCATAGAGGTTTATTGGAAATACATCCAAGAAATTCAACAGTCTCCATCCTTTTAGAAATGGTTATCCAAGCCATTTTTCAATCGATTGAACCTGAACATAAGGACAACAAAAACATACGTCTCAAAGATTTAGTTGTTAAGGCTCCTTTACATCTTAAAGAAGATCAAAAAAAAACAGACATACGTCTTTACAACAATATAGATGAACAGATCGACTATATAATTTATTCTGATTCAGTAGAAGGAAACAAGACATATCTAGAAGGATCATCTGAATTATTTTATTCATCGGGTCAGCTTAAATCTTTGAACGAAAACGAATTGGACATAACCCATTCATTTGAGAATTCCCAAGAATGCTACGAAGCCTTAGGTATTGCTTATAACAAGAAATGGCAAGGACTGAAGTCTTTAATAACAACTTCTAAGGGAGAAGCCAGAGCAAAAATAACTTTACATGATGATATTGCTTTAACTCAACAATTTTATATAATAAACCCTACTGTAGTGGAGTGCTTGAATCAGGTAGGGTCATTTTTGTCTAAAAATGATACTGATGATCAATTAAATCATTTATATCTATCCTCTGTTGATAAACTAGAAGTTTATAAACGACCAGATAAATCTACAATATTGATAATGGGTCCTTGTTCAGGCATAGGTGATGAAAATAAATTTGATGTTAATATATGTTCAACTGATGGTGAAGTCTGTGTTAGTATGAACGGAGTCAGCTTAACAAAGGAAAGCAACAAAAATCATGAACATAAGTCAATCCTTCATAATAATCATAATTATTCACTGGAAAATGAGCATAATGAAATTATGACTTTCAAAGAAGAGTGGAAGAAAAATCTTATATATCCCATACCAAAATCAAAACCAAAAATAGTAGTATGTTTTTTTCAGAAGTCAGATGATCCGTTAATATTTTCATCTATGTGGAAGGAGTTAATTAAAGGAGAACTGATTTTTGTTTTTGAAGGCTCTGAATATAAAAAAATCAAGACCAATCATTATTCTATTTCGTATAAAGACAAGCAGCAATATTTTACTTTATTTAAGAGCATTAAGGAGTCATATGGTCAACTAGATGGAGTTGTCTATAATTGGAATCTAGCTGGATTAAACTCAAATGAAGATGATTATTTGGCTATCATAAATATACTTCATGGAATAGCTTCAACATCATTAAATCCTTATAGGTTGTTACTTGTTGGCCTATTGAAAAATAATTTACTGGACTGTTATAAAAAATCATGGATAGGCTTTGAAAGATCTTTAAAGTTTATACTATCTCAATTGAAAGTATCTGTTTTGTATGAAATTGAAAATGAAGAATCAAAAACAAGAACTGCAGACCTTGCCTCAAGAATAGCTAAGGAGTTCTTTTACAAACCCGAAACAGTGCTTTATAAAAATAATATTCGTTATATAAAAAAGATCAAACCATATAAGTTTATTAATAAAAAAAATATTTTAAGACAAGGTAAAACCTATCTGATTACAGGGGGCTTTGGGGAATTAGGAAAACTGCTAACATCATATTTGTCAAAAAAATATAAATCCAATATTATCCTTGTAGGCCGTTCTTCCATTGACGATCGGAAAAGTTCATTTATCAAAGATTGTGAAGCAGAAGGAAGCAAGTTATTTTATATCCAAAGCGATGTTACGGATATGGAGAATATGTCTGCGGGAATTAAAAAAGCTAAAAAACTGTTTGGTAAAATAGACGGAGTAATTCATGCAGCAGGGCTTGAAGGAAGTGGTTCTATTTTCGAAAAAAAGATTGAAGAATTCAAAAAAACAATTCATCCAAAAATAAATGGAACATTGGCTTTAGATCGATTATTTAAACACGATGTTCTTGATTTTATGTGTTTCTTCTCTTCTACTGCGGCAATCCTCGGAGACTTTGGTACTTGCGATTATTCGGTTGGAAATAGGTTTCAGATAGCTTATAGCTACTTTAGGAATAGCCTTATAAACTCAGGAGAACGATTTGGTAGGACGGTTGTTATCAATTGGCCTTTATGGAAGGATGGAGGAATGGGAGTAGATGAAATAGATAATGTACAAATGTATCTTAAATCTAGTGGCCAAGATTTCTTACTTACTAATGAAGGCATGGAATTGTTTGAGCAGATTTTAGCTTCGGAAACAGATCAATGTATTGTTATAAAAGGATCAAAAATAAAGGCGCATCGCTTCTTAAAGTTAACTGACGATGCAAGTAATGATAACCAAAGTGAAGCAAAAAATCTAGTTCGCAAGAATATTAGTTCAGCAATTAATTCTCTCGATATCGATATTTGTTTAGAAAGAGACTTGAAAACCATTTCAAGTGAAATACTCAAGCTTGATGAAGAGAAAATTGATGTTGACGAGAACCTTGTAGATTTTGGATTTGATTCAGTAAGTATGACCCTTTTTGCATCAGAACTTAGTGAAAAATTCAATTTAAATATAGCTCCCTCTGTTTTCTTTAATTATCCCACGTTGATAAAAATACAAAAGTACCTGATAGACAATTACCATAAAACATTAAAAAAATATTATACGAAAGAAGAAGAAGAATATTTACCTATAGATAATCCTTCCTCTAAAACTAAATTGTTGGATAGAAAACATACTAGACAATCAACAGGTTGGAAAAACAAGTCAAAAAATCAAAATGAACCATTAGCCATAATCGGTATGAGCGGAAGATTTCCTGGCGCTAGAAACACAAATGAAATGTGGGATATATTATCCCAAGGAAAGGACGCCGTTAAAGAAATACCGCTTGATAGGTTTGATTGGGAAAATTATTACTGTAAAGACGCATCTGATCCTAATAAAATTAATACCAAATGGTGCGCTTGTATTCCAGGTGTTAGAGAATTTGACCCATTGTTCTTTGAAATTTCACCAAAAGAGGCTGAAAATATGGATCCTCGTCAAAGACTTTTATTGCAAGAGACATGGAACGCTTTAGAAGATGCTGGATACGGGAAAAACCATTTAGAATCCAAAAAAATAGGAGTATTTGTGGGAACTGAACAAGGTGACTATCAATCTCTAGCATTTAAAAATGGAAATATCACCTCAAATCATGATGGTATTCTGGCTTCACGGCTTTCATATTTTTTGAATTTAAAAGGACCAGTAATATCCATCAACACTGCGTGTTCTTCAGGTCTGGTAGCGGTACACCAAGCTTGGAATAGTCTTAAAAATGGGGATTGTGATACCGCAATCGCTGCTGGTGTGAACCTTATGTTAACCCCAATGGCCTATTTGGGAATGAGCAGAGCAGGAATGTTATCTTCTGATGGTAAATGCTTTACTTTTGATAAAAGAGCTAATGGATTGGTTCCAGGAGAGGCAGTAGTAGCCGTAGTTCTTAAAAAACTTTCTAAGGCCATCGAAGATGGAGATCCAATTCATGCCTTGATTAAGGGTTCTGGTATTAACTACGATGGAAAAACCAATGGTATTACCGCACCTAGTGGGCTTTCCCAAACCGAACTCCTTAAAGAAGTTTACAATAAACACGAGATAAACCCAAAGGATATTTCCTACGTAATAGCCCACGGAACAGGCACTAAATTAGGTGATCCAGTAGAAGCAAATGCTTTAATTGAAGCCTTCAAAGGATACACAGACAAACAAGATTATTGTGCTTTGTCATCAACAAAGACAAATTTCGGCCATACTTTCGCCGCTTCCGGTTTGGTAAGTTTAGTCAGTTTGATCCAAGCAATGCGTCATAAAACAATACCAGCTAGTCTGAATTTCCGTGAAATAAACAATTTCATCAACCTTCCTGAAAGTCCTTTCTACGTTAATAAAACTAATACCAAATGGCTCAATGAATCTGGCCAACCCCTTCTGGGAGCGGTCAGTGCCTTTGGAATGAGTGGGACTAATGCACATATTGTAATGGAAAGTTATAATACAAAAGAATCAAATAAAAGTTTCACAGAGTTTTTACATTTTTTACTTCCAATATCTGCTAAAACAGAAGAGGCTTTAGATACAAAAATATCGACTCTGTTACGTTTTCTAAAAGATAAAAATGAGTACCCGAATAGCATTTTGCAGCTTAGCTATACACTCCAAACGGGTCGTTATCATTTCGATTATCGCTGCGCCATTATTGCAACCAACCTGAATGAGGCTCTTCTATTGTTAGAACAGGCATCCAGAAAAGAGGACCACTCAGGTATATTTAGAGGGCATTTTAAACGGAATACTATTCACGATAATGCCTTAAAACAGCAGGCGGAAGAATTTTTACAAAAAGAATCCACCACGTCCATTCCTAGAAATGAATATAAAAAATCATTTACAGCACTAGCCACATTATATTCTCAAGGTTATAATCCTGATTGGAACCTTCTTTATAGAGGTATTAAACCCAAAAGAATAAGCCTTCCAGGTTATCCTTTTGCAAGGGAACACTATTGGGTTCCTGATTCAAATGACAAAATCGGTACTTTAGATACAGGAATAATTAAGGGGTATGCCTCAAAAACCATATTACATCCCCTTGTTCAAGAGAATACCTCTGATTTTTCCCAACAACGTTATAGCTCTGAATTTACAGGAGAAGAGTTTTTCTTGAAAAATCATGTTGTTCAGGGTCAACACTTATTACCCGGAGTAGCCTATTTAGAAATGGCAAGGGAATCTGTCGCTCAATCTTTAAACGGAAAATATGAGAAGGAAACCGTTATAAGGCTGAAAAATGTAGTTTGGATGAAACCCTTTACGATTAACGGTCAAAGCACACAACTTGACATCTCGCTCTCTTTACAAGATGACGGAAAGATTGATTATCAGATTTATCGAGAGGGAGATATTTATGGACAAGGATTGGCCGAGTTATACTCGAAGGAATTGTTACTAAACGAAAGTGAGTACTTAAACATAGATATTGAAGTGCTGAAAGACAATTGTCAGCAACGCATTCTTAGTTCTGAAGAATGCTATGGGATATTCAAGAAAATGAAGCTTGAATACGGATTGGCGCATCAAAGTATCAAAACCTTATATATAGGCTCCAAACAGGCCCTTGCAAAATTGGAATTACCTGAAAGTCTTGCTGATTCCCTAAAGGACTACGTTCTACATCCAAGTATTATGGATGCAGCTTTTCAAGCTTCAATAGGCACGGTAATTGGAACCTTAACCCAAGATTCTCCAATTAAATCATCCCTACCCTATGCACTCGAAGAACTGACAGTTATAGATCCCTGTACCACAAACATGTGGGCATGGGTTAGATTGAGTCCCACAAGTACAACAAATGATAAAATACAAAAAATAGATATTGATTTATGCGACGCAACTGGAAAAATATGTGTTAAAATCAAAAGCTTTTCTTCTAGAGTTCTTGAAGAAAATAGAACCCCACAAACATTAAGAGAAGACGGTTTATTACTGCTTAGCAAAAATTGGAAACAAGGTCATGGAACATACTCGGATGAAGAGTATGATTATCGTGAAGTTATTCTTTTCGAATTCGGTGATGAGACTTTTCTGTCTGAACTTTCAGAAAAGCTTAATATCACAATAATTGATAATTCAAATGACCTCAGAAAAGAATTAAGTGAAAACTTCGTTACGGGCACGAAGCAAGTGTTTCATAAGATACAGCAATTAATGCTACTGAAAGACAAAGGTCGAATCTTGTTGCAGATAGTAATTCCTTGTAATGATTCAAAACTGTTGTTATCCGCAATATCAGGACTATTGAAAACTGCCAGGTTAGAAAACCCAAAGCTAATTATACAATTAATTGAAGTTCAATCGGGAGATTCAGTGAAAGTTCTTACTTCTAAACTAAAGAAAAATGCTAATTACCCAGAAGATATACATATCAGCTACGCTAATGGAATTAAAGAGGTAGAAGAATTCAAAATATATGACGAAAACGTGAAACGGTTAATGCCCTGGAAAAATAACGGCGTGTATCTCATATCTGGTGGAGCTGGAAGTCTAGGTTTAATTTGGGTCAAAGAAATTATATCCCGAGTTAAAAAACCGACTTTTATTCTTTTAGGACGTTCAACCTTAAGTCAATCTAAGCATAAGAAATTGGATCAGTTAAGAGCTCTTGATGCTACAATACATTATCGACAGGTAGATATTTCAAATAAAGAAAAAGTTAAAGGTTCAATTGATCATATTTTAGAGAATTTTGGAAAGATAGATGGTATAATTCACTGTGCGGGAATAGTAAAGGATAATTTTATTATTAAAAAAACTCAACTTGAACTTGAAGAAGTAATAAGTCCTAAAGTCTCTGGAATTATTTCTCTGGACGAAGCAAGTAAAAGTATACCTCTAGATTTCTTCATGTGCTTCTCGTCCATAAGTGCTGTTTTCGGAAATATTGGTCAGAGTGATTATGCTACTGCCAATACCTTTTTAGATAGGTATGTAGAATATCGCAATAAGCTTGTGAGAACTGGGAAAAGATATGGGAAAACATTGTCCATCAATTGGCCTCTCTGGAAAGATGGTGGAATGAACGTAAATCAACAAATTCAAAATACAATACGTCAAACGTCTGGTCTTGCTCCAATGAAAACCATTATTGGTATTGAATCATTGTATAGCGCTTTTGCCAGTGACCTTGATCAAATAATTGTACTTGAAGGGGATTTAATTAAAATTAAAGAAAAATTACATTTAATAGACTCCAAGTATCATACAAGAACATTTGATAAAAAAATCACGGAAGAAGAAATTTTGCAAAGAGTACAGAAAACCTTGATACAACAAGTGACCCATATACTAGATGTTCGGTCTGAAGAAATTGACGTGGATACTGAATTAATCGAATATGGGTTTGATGAAGTAGTTCTTAACGAATTTGTATCAAAAATCAATGAGGAACTAGATCTAAAATTGACTCCTAAAATACTGTTCGAATATGGTTCTATTCATGGAATCGCAAAGTATTTATCTGAAAACTATTTCGAAATACTAATTGCCAATATCGATGAAACTACTGCAGAACCTATAAGCAAGTTAAGTGAAATAAAAAGAAGCTCAATAGCTCCAAAATTACTAAAAGAAAAAGCTATCAAATTCTTTAAAAAACTTCTTTCGGATGAACTTAATATTCCTATTAAACGTATAGAGGCTGATGCACCACTGGAAAAATACGGTATAAACTCCTTAATAATAGTGCAGCTCACCAATGCATTGGAATTATTCTTTGGAACTTTATCCAAAACACTATTTTTTGAATACCACGACATCAATGATTTAACAGATTATTTCTTAAACAACTACAACGATCAACTTCTGCAAATACTAAGTCTAAATGAGGAGACCTCCTACTCTGCTGAATCCTCGAAAAACGAAAAAATTGCATTTCAAAAGAGAATCAATTTTTCATTATCTAGTTCAAAAAAGGAAATTCAGCCAGTCTCTACTGAAAAAAAGACAGAAACAAATGGAGTGTTAGATATAGCCATAATTGGCATGAGTGGACGTTACCCAGGTGCAAAAAACCTTGATGTTTTTTGGAAGAACCTGAAAGAAGGGAAAGATTCTATAACAGAGATTCCTAAGGAGAGATGGGATAACTCTCTTTACTTCGATAATGACAAAACCAAAACTGGAAAAACTTATAGTAAATGGGGAGGGTTTATAGAAGGAGTTAATCATTTTGATCCATTGTTTTTTAATATTTCTCCCAAAGAAGCCGAATTTATGGATCCCCAAGAGCGACTATTTCTGGAGTGCGTGTATCACACCATAGAAGATGCTGGCTATACCAAAGAATCTTTAAGCCAATATAACTCTAACGGAATGGATGGAAATGTTGGGGTCTTTGTGGGAGTAATGTATGAAGAATATCAATTTTTTGGCATAGAAGAAACTTTGAAAGGTAATCCAATAGCTCTTGCAGGAAGTCCTTCGTCAATTGCAAATAGGGTTTCATACTTCTTTAATTTCCATGGACCATGTCTAGCTGTTGACACCATGTGTTCATCTTCAATCACAGCTATTCAATTAGCTTGTCAAAATATACAGGACGGAAATTGTGAAGTTGCCATAGCTGGTGGAGTAAATGTTTCCATACATCCTCATAAATATATAATGCTTTCTGATGGCAGGTTTGTATCCAGTAAAGGAAAATGTGAAAGCTTTGGAGAAGGAGGCGATGGGTATGTACCAGGTGAAGGAGTAGGCTCTATACTTCTGAAACCTTTGAGTAAGGCCGTTGAAGACAGAGACAATATATATGGAGTTATCAAAGGGGTCTCCATCAACCATGGAGGAAAAACAAATGGATATTCGGTTCCTAACCCTAATGCTCAAGCAAATGCTATAAAAAATGCCATTAGAAAATCCGGCATTAACCCAAAAGCTATTAGCTACATAGAAGCTCATGGTACAGGAACATCCTTAGGGGACCCTATAGAAATTACTGGTCTAAAAAAAGCTTTCCAAGATTTTACGGATGAAAATCAGTTTTGTGATATTGGTTCTGCCAAGTCTAATATCGGGCATTGTGAGAGTGCGGCCGGAATTGCAGGGGTAACAAAAGTACTATTACAACTTAAACATAGCCAAATAGTTCCTTCTTTACATTCCAAGACGCTAAACCCCAATATAGATTTTATTAACAGTCCTTTCTCTGTAAATCAAGAACTTAAACATTGGAAACGACCTAAATTGAAGGTTAACGGGGTCGATACCACGTTCCCAAAAATAGCGGGAATATCTTCTTTTGGCGCAGGTGGATCCAACGCCCATGTTATTATAGAAGAATTTCGAGAAAAAAAGACAGATGATTCCGAAGCCTTAACCGTTTTAAAAAGACCAGTATTGATCGTTCTATCAGCAAAAAACAAAGAGCGTTTGAATGAATATGTATTAAGCCTACTAAATCTATTTAATCAAGAAGAATATAGCAACAAGGATCTTGTCAACATTGCTTACACACTGCAAATCGGAAGAGAATCAATGGAAGAACGTCTTGCAATAATAGTAAAATCAGTTGAAGAACTTGTACTTAAATTGAAAGCTATTCTTAATAAAGAAATTGATAATAAGGATATAATTATTGGTCGAATAGAAAAAAATAGCGAGACCTTGTCGGTACTACTAGATGATGATATTTCCTCTACAATTGAAACTTGGATAAACAAAGGAAAGTATGATAAATTCCTTGAACTATGGGTAAAAGGGTTAGTGTTTGATTGGAACCTTCTTTATAGAGATATTAAACCCAAAAGAATAAGCCTTCCGGGTTATCCTTTTGCAAGAGAACACTATTGGGTTCCTGATTCAAATGACAAAATCGGTACTTTAGACACGGGAAGAATCAAGGGTTATGCCTCTAAAACCATATTGCATCCCCTTGTTCAAGAGAATACCTCTGATTTTTCCCAACAACGTTATAGCTCTGAATTTACAGGAGAAGAGTTTTTCTTGAAAGATCATGTTGTTCAGGGTCAACACTTATTACCCGGAGTAGCCTATTTAGAAATGGCAAGGGAATCTGTCGCTCAATCTTTAAACGGAAAATATGAGAAGGAAACCGTTATAAGGCTGAAAAATGTAGTTTGGATGAAACCCTTTACGATTAACGGTCAAAGCACACAACTTGACATCTCGCTCTCTTTACAAGATGACGGAAAGATTGATTATCAGATTTATCGAGAGGGAGATATTTATGGACAAGGACTGGCCGAGTTATACTCGAAGGAATTGTTACTAAACGAAAGTGAGTACTTAAACATAGATATTGAAGTGCTGAAAGACAATTGTCAGCAACGCATTCTTAGTTCTGAAGAATGCTATGGGATAT
>NZ_JAUOEL010000019.1 GCF_030540765.1 Flavivirga jejuensis
GAATAACGGATAACTATTTATTATGGGTAGTGGACAGGAAAATGTGTTTTTACGGTTATGTTATGCATTGAGAGAACTAAAACGATCCAAACAAAGTACCATAATTTTAGGAGCAGGTTGTTCCCTGGCTTCTAGTTCAAGAGATATATCTACTCGGGGAATAATGGTCCAATGTCTACATGAACATGGAGTAATGGATGCCAATAATTACCATTGGGAAAAACTTTATCAAAGTTTTATTAATGTTGTATGGAGTGGAAAAGCTAAGAAAGAACAAGAAATACTCTTACGTAAGAAACTACTTAATACAGAACCGTCTGAAGGCCATAAAAGTTTAAGGTTCTTAATAGAGGAAGGTTTTATACACAATATTGTTACAACCAATTTTGATCTGCTCCTAGAAAAAGCGTTGGAAGGAACATCATATAATAAAAGAGTCGGTGACAATGATTATTTCCAGATAGGAACAGACCCAAAATTTAATTTATTGAAAGTTCATGGAGATTTAAATCATGGAAGCTTTCGCTTTGCTCCAAATGAACTAATCAGACTTCCAGATTCGCTTCAAAAAGATCTCTTGGAAAAGACGGCAGGAACAGTAGTATTTATTGGTTATAGAGGGCAAGACATAGGATTAATGAATGCTATCAGTACTTTGGATGAATTTGCAGTTTATTGGGTAGATCTCTATGAATTAGATCGAGGAGATCACTACACAACCGGTCAAGTACTAGATTTCATGAATAAAAGAAAGTCTAGTAGTAATTTCTTGTCAGGGAAGGAGTTTGGAGATTTCAATAGCCTGTTGCAAAAACTCCAAAACTTTTTGATCTCTCCTAATAAAACAACAATAATAAAGTCAAAAGAAACTAATCTAAGTAAAGGGTGGTCCAATACATCAATTCTAGAGTTACTTTCAATTTATGGTCGACTATATGAATTATTTTTAGATGTATTGAATATAACTCATTGTATACAAAGGAGGTTAAGGTGGAAAGTCGATTTTCCTAATTATTCAAAAAATTATGAGGACCTGCTTTACTCATATCTTTTTTTCTTCAATAGCAAACGACTACCGAGGGAACTACTACAAATACCAAATAATGAAATAGATGCTCTAATTCTTGGTGTCGCGATTGAAATCAAGGTTCGTACTTCTGGAAACGGTATTGCTTTAGAAAAATTTATATCGCTAATGAAGTCTGAATTACAGGACACAGGAAATTATGATGACATATTAAATGACTCTTTTTGGGCTGCCATTGAGAAAATCGTCAATCCAGAAATTGAATTTTCAGATATTGTTAAGCTAGACATGAGGAATCGACTAAGTGTAGAGTCTCGTGATATCCCTCTAACGGAATTCAATGAATTATTGGGTGTTGTAGGTTTTTTATCTTTATTAGTTCCAAATAATCAACTTGATACCACAAGGTCAGATACAAAACATCGAATTAGGTTATTTCTTCAAGGCAATTTTGAAAAAATAGAATTAGGGCCTGCCAAATTAAAGTTGGAGCTAGGTCCTATTAATCGAACTGATTCTAAACATCTTCTTAATAATTATCTATCTGATATACCAAGTATTCTAAGTCAGGAAGTCCTCTCGGAAGGAGATAAGCAATTTCTAATTCTAGATTCAAAATGGTTATTTATAAAAATTGAGTTAAGTCAAATTGGACTGGATTCAGCTGATTCCCCTACCAATCTAGATTCATTCATTAAAAGAAGATCTATGATTAGTACTAAAGCATTTCTTCAGATTGGAGATGTTTTTAGCGCATCGAAAAAAACGCATGTAAACCTTCAATTAGATTTGGATCTTGTACAATTCATTCAGTCTGACTACTCCGCAATGTTTATTGTTGGATCTAGTGGAAGTGGAAAAACTAAAGCTCTACAAAATTTTTCCACGCTTCAACAGCAAAAGGATCAAATAGAAACTATTATTGTTTCACCTAAAAATACATTTATCGATGGTATAGGTCTAAATTCATTCTTAAAAATAAATGGCATTTCAAAAGGACTTCTATTACAAATCAATGACTCATTAGAAGTCAGGGGTAAAATCCTTGTCCTAATTTTTGATGGTCTTAATGAAATCTCTGGATCATTAGAAGTACAAAAAGAGCACTACATTAAATTATTAACTCTCGCAGATCAAATTCACCAAGAAAAATGTCACAGAATCAAATTGATAATAACATGTAGAGAAAATGCTTATCATCAATATAAGAATGCGACATACACTAAACTGAATCCGATACACTTCTTTAGCGGTGGGAATACGCATAGTGAACAACTGTCAGATGATGACTCAAGTTATAAAGTCAAACCACTCGAAGAGGAGGATATAAAAGAATTAATCGAAGTTTATTTCGACAAAGCTCCTAAAAAAATATTTGGAATTAATGATCCTTATTCCTCTATATTTCTTAGACAGAATAATATCGAGTTTACTACTCCATTTTTCGTTGCTTTGGCTGCAGAGACACTAAATTCTTTGTCAGAAAAAGAAATTTCAAGAAATCTAGACAGTATTTACGATAACTTTTCAACTACAATGTTGGAACGACTAGGTGATTCTGACATGCACTCAGCTAGAAAGATTGTATATGCATATTTTGATTTAATTGTTGATAATCAATCTGTAAATCTTGATGTCACAAAGTTTAAAATTTTAGATAGGCTTTCACCACAACATCATAATCATTATTCCGTGACGATCAGTAAAATGACTGATCTAAATATTTTTATTAAAGACTATTCAAATCTTGACAGAATTGCTTTTCAACATGACAAGATTGAAGAATTCTTTTTTAAAGAATATATTGAAGAATTCGAGCATTTAGGATTCGAATTCTATGAAAAAGTAATAGGCTTGATAAATTTAAATGTCATATACCAAAAAGGGCTAACTCAATATTTACTTAGTCTTTTAACTAAGAAAAAATTAAACATATTCAAATATATTTCTTCCAAATTTTTTAAGGACCATAATATCTTGCTTCCTCAAATTGTGGTTGAAACTTTGTTTTATTCGAAGAACTTAAAAAATCATCTCACATATTTATTGAATCCAGATGATCTAAATGAAAGTAAGAAAGTAATCAATGTTTTAATACGGGGAATTGATATGGTTTTATTAGACTTTTCTGTGACAGACTATATCAATACGATGATTACTGAATTACTGAACATGAAGCTTGAACATATAATTACTTTAGAACATCAAGCTTACCTTCTATACTTCCAATCCAGAGTTTTTCATTTTAAAAACGAGTATGAAAAGGCACAGAATATTGTAGAGAATTCTTTGAAAATGCTTGATGGATCAAATAAGATCTTAGAGTCTAAATTAAATATTCATTTTGCTGTTATCGCGATGGAACTAGGTTACAGCAAAAAATGTATTGAAATATTAGAAACACCGTATCAGAAAGAAAAGAGTAGTGGCGATTTTACATTAATGACGGAAATAGGAATTGAATTGGGAAGAGCTTTGAATCATAGTGGAATTGTAAACAAAACTCTATCAATTTATGATTCCCTTTTGGGTAATGAATTAAGCATAAAAGATCCGTATGTGTTAGCTAGGATATACGAACAAAAAGCTAATACGCTTAATAAAATGATGTTTGATAAATTACAATTTGGTTTCATTCTAAAAAGTGATTTGACACAAAGTGATTTAGAAGAAATTGACGATTTATGTAATGAGGCATTGAGATTATATAATGATTCCATTCAACACTTACTGAATTTAAATGCTATTTTTCTTTTTACTGGAGTCATCCCAGAAAAAATAAATACTTACGTCAGTTACTCTTACACAATAGAACCGAAAGGGATTCAGGAATGTGAAAGCATGATCAATGAATTAGATCATCTTTTTCAGCATTTTTCCACCCCTTATGAAACGGATTACCTATTGAGTAAAGCTTATTACTATGAGTATTTAGGGGATTTTGATTTGGCATACTCGCTAATAGCTCAAGCGACTGCCAAAGCAATACAATTAAAAATTAGAAATAAATTAGCCAAGTGCTACGATTTCAAGAGCAGAATGCTATATCGAAAATTCTTAAAAACTTCGTATTTACAAGAATCAGATATCAATGAGGCTTTAGAAAGTATCGACAGCGCAAATGATTACTATAAGAGATATACTTTGAGTGAGAATATTCTTTTAGTAAGTAATCTATCATTGAGAGACCGAATATTGAAATTGGTTGATAAGTAATTTTATCTAGGGACATCTATTGGAATTGAACCTGACATTATGGAAGGGTCAGAACTAATTCTTGAAAGAAAATCATTTCTTATGTAACCCATATCATTTACAATGTTTGAGGCTTTCTCATTAGTGATTTGAATAGTCATTGGCAATAAGGCAAATGCAGCGATTGCAACTCCATTCGTATTATATTCATAACCGTCTAAAAACCTAACGAAATAGTGTTTGTTTTCTGAGTCAATTTCGTTATCACTAAGATACTTAGTGAAATAATATAATAGTTTATTATTTTCTTGAATTGACGACTTATCCGCATTGAATAATTCTGAAAAATCATTTATATGAGTAAGCATACTACTCCATATGATTGTCGCGAAACCCGTCGATTCATCTTTTCTCAATACCTCGAATCCATGATGAGGGAGAGTATTAGCGAAGGTACCAGCAACACTTACCATATTTGCAATGTAAGCCTGAAACCCCTCTATTCCGATGCTTTGTAGAACATTCCAGGCTGCAACTATTGCTGTAGAACCTCTCGAATTACTAAAGGTATAATGAAACGGTTCTCTATTACCTTCATCAATTTTATTATCGAATATTAGGTGCAAATCGGAAGCTTGCCTAGTGACAAAAAGACTATTTGTGTGAGGGGAAAAACCTCCTTTGTGAAAGTCAATTCCAGCAGCATCAATTAAATGAGAGTTCTTTATACCATCATAGACGATTTTGATTTTTCCAATTGTTACTGGATCAATTTTCAAATTATTCAATCCAAAATCATAATATTTATAAAATAACCATGGCCAACCCACGACGAGATCAAAATATAGAAATGGAAAATAATTTAATGAAAATTTCTCTTTAAGTCTTTCTACTATATTATAAACTTTCTTTATATCTTCAACTTCATTATGCGTTGTATTCCCGCCAGAAAGCACAATGCAAGCTATTGGAACTTTAGCCTCTAATAATTCTTGGAGGCATTTCTCAAATAAAACAAAATCGATTGTTCGAGAAGATGCTAACGGAATTCGAATAACTGAATCTTGAGAAATTCCTAATTGTAAACAAATTGATTCAATTGAAAAATGAGCAACTTGAGAACAAATCACTACTGGAGATTTATCGGAATCGGCATTTCTAATACTTCTGTTTAACCCTAGTTTAATTCCATAAGCCATACATGCTTTACCACCATAGGTAAAGGTACCTGTAGCTTCGTATTTATTCCAACCTATAAGATTTGCAATCTGCCTCACAATCTGTTTCTCCATTTTCAGCACTCCTGCACTTGTAATTTTAGTCATGGCAACAGGATTATAAGTATTGATTATGGTCGAAGACGCAATAGTATTTAGCATGGTTGCTGGAAAAACATTAAATAAAACAGAAGGCGAATGCCATCTTAATTGGCCATCAAGAACTTGCATCGATTCATTTAAAACAATTTGATCATTTTGAACTTCTTCAGGTATCATTTCATATTTTTCTAAAAAAGAATGACCTGAGTTCGTTCTACCCAGAAACGGAGATTCACGGTTCGGGTTTGGAATTTTGGAAAATGAAGTTTCTATCATTTTCATGATTTGTTTTCTGTTATCCTCATTTGGTGATAAGAACCTCTTCCTCAATTCATTTTGAACATCTTTATAACTGTAATTTTTATTAATATTCTTAATCAAGTTCAAAGGCATTAATTCTGACACAACAGCATTAGGTAAATCCGTTGCTAATTGAATTATTAGGTTATTTTCTATTTCGTCAAATCTGGAAGTGAAGTAAATAAGCAGTAATAATTTTAAAATGTCAGGTACACGCATTTCATACCGTTCAAGCAAGTAAAACAGAATATCATCATTCAACACATTACTGAAATCCAAATTGCTGAGGTGTATATTTTCTTGTCTCAGGTCAAGTTTGAATTCAAACTGGCCGTAATCTTTGAGTCCATATTTTTCAAATAAACACAAAGCCTTTGATTCCAGTTCTTGGGTAATTGTTTCATCTACTTTTAATGTTTGAAAACCATCTGCCGAAGTCTTACAAATTAAACACAAGTTTCTTGGTGGATTTCCAATAATTGAAACCGTATACTTTATTTTATCTTGTAGTGCCTTATGGACAATTATTTCATCTACATTACTTTGGCTATCAAAAATTCCTGCAATAATAGAATTAAATTCTTCTTCTGATTTTGCAATTAGAGTTTTTGACTCATCTATTAAAATTTTCGAATATGGCCTAATCGAGACGGGAAACTCTGTTGGGAAAGTTGAATTTAATTTCAATTGTTTCAATCGAGTAAAAACTCTAGGATTTAGTTCTTTGGAAGCGGATTTAAAAACTGCTGGAGTATCTAGAGCAAAAAGTCCATTGAGATAACCATTACCAAAAATCTTCAAATCAAGATGATTAAGAAATTGAAGGATATTAAATTTATCATGAATAAACTTCTGTTCTCGACGATTGATACTAGGAAATCTGCAGGTATTAATTACAAAGAGGTACTTGTGTTCTTGGATAATCTCTTCAATTTCCAATTGATTTGGATCTACTATAGTATGCCATTGAATTATTTCATCATCAATCTGTCTAATCTTTTTTGATAATTTTTGTAATGATTTTTTTGTATTGTGATTAGTTGACGATAGTATGATTAGAATTTTCCAAACACCCATAATAAATAGTTATCCGTTATTC
>NZ_JAUOEL010000002.1:0-881734 GCF_030540765.1 Flavivirga jejuensis
AACTACTGGCATGTGATATTGAACACTGCCTTCTAACTGATCGATAAACCATAGGCGTTCCTGACTGAAGGACAAAGGTATTTTACCTGTTTTGGGCTCTGATACAATCGCAGGTAATACATCCCCCTGGGACTGCGTTCCGATATGAAGCCCTAAAGAAGCAATGGTTGTATGATTAAAAATATCACGGATAGAAACCGATACTTCCAGCTTCTTTCGTATCATAGATACTAAACGTGTCGCTAATAAAGAATGCCCGCCTAAATCAAAAAAATTATCATAAACTCCTATCTTTTTCAAGCCTAATAAAGCTTGCCAAATAACCGTGAGTTCCCTTTCTGTTTCATTGCGATATTCTACATACTCTGCTACTGATAACCCTGAATCGGTAGGATCTGGTAATTCCTTTTTTGAGATCTTGCCATTTGAGGTTAAGGGCATTGATTCCAAATTAACCCATAATTGAGGAATCATGTACTCTGGTAAACGTTGTTTTAAAAACTCCTGGATCTTATGTTTATCAAAAGCTTTGCTACTTACTACATAGCCGATCAAACGATTCATTCCCTGATCATCTTCTCTAGACAATACACAACAACTTTTTATACCTGCTAATTCGGATAAAACATTCTCTATCTCTCCTAATTCTATACGATACCCTCGTATTTTTACCTGATCATCCTTACGACCTAAAAACTCCAAAGTGCCATCTGCTAACCAACGTGCCAAATCTCCGGTACGGTACATCCGATCTCCTGAAATAAAGGGATCCAATACAAATTTATCCGAGGTTAATTCTGGATTGTTTACATAACCGCGTGCAACCGCCACACCAGAAAAACATAATTCTCCAACAACGCCTATAGGAACCAAAGCATCATTTCTATCTAAAATGGAAGCTCTCACATTACCAATAGGTTTTCCTATACTTATTTTTTCAGAAGCTTTTAACTGCTGTGCTGTAACCCATATTGTCGCTTCTGTTGGCCCATATAAATTCCAAACCGTATCACTAACCGCTGTGAGTTTATTTTTCAAGTCTTCTTTTATCGCTTCTCCTCCACATAAAACGGTAACATTTTCATCATTATTCCAGTCACTACTCATCAACATCTGCCAAGTAGAAGGAGTTGCTTGCATAAATTCAGGTCTATATTTTGTTATTGCTGCTTTCAGCTTATCTGCATCAAATGTCGACTCTTCATCTAATAAAATTGTTTTTGCTCCCTGAATAATAGGCGCAAATAATTCTAAATAAAAAATATCAAATGTATAGGTAGTTACTGACAGTAATGATTTTAATCCTCCCAAATGAAGTTTTTCAATCATAGCACATAAAAAATTAACGACACTTTTATGTTCAATCATAACACCTTTGGGTCTTCCTGTAGATCCTGAGGTATAAATAACATAGGCCAAATGATTGGCTGTTATTTTAACAGATGGTTTTTCTATCGCTTCTTTTGCTATAATACCCCAATCCTTATCCAATAAAATAACACGAACACTTTGTTTTTCAAAAAAACTTGTTGCTTCATTTTCTTTACTCAATACTAAAGAAATACTAGCATCTTCTAGAATATAAGAAACTCTATCCTTTGGATAATCGGGAGCAATCGGAACATAGGCCCTTCCCGATTTTAAGACCCCAAAAATCCCAATGATCATTTCTAATGATCTATTCATACAAATTCCAATTAATTCTTCCTGCTTTACCTCATTTTTATTAAGATAGTTGGCTAATTGATTCGCTCGCCTATCTAATTCGCGATATGTAATAGTATCTTGTTCAAAAACTACAGCAACTTTATTTGGAGTTTTTTGAGCTTGTTCTTCAAAAAGCTCAGCGAGCGTTTTATCTAAAGGGTATAACTTTTTTGTCGTATTAAATTCTTTTAATAATCGTTCTTTTTCAGATGGTGCCAACATTGCTATCGTATCTATCGAACGATTCCGATCTTCAATAAAACCAATTATTAATGCCTTATAATGTTGTGCTAGTTGTTCTATAGTTTCTTCGCTAAACAATGCTGTTGCATAGGTGAAATTTAATCCAAGGCCAGTGGTCGTTTCCGTGATTGTTAATGTAAGATCAAATGAAGAAGTACTTGTTTCATAAGGATATGGACTCACATCGAGACCAGACAATGTTATTCCTTCATTATTTGTATCATCTTGTAAAGTAAACATAACCTGAAACAGAGGTGTCATACTCATATCTCTAGTCACTATAATACGATCCACTACTTTTTCAAAAGGCGCTTGTTGATGATCATACGCCTCTAAAGTTGTTCTTTTCACCTGTTGCAATACTTCTCTAAATGACATGTTATGATGTATATCACTTCTCAAAGCCAAGGTATTGGCAAAAAAACCAATTATTCCTTCAGACGCTAATTGTGTTCTATTCGCTATCGGAGTCCCTACACAAATATCATGTTGTCCACTATATCGATATAAAAGCACTTTGAATATAGACAACAACCCCATAAATATAGTTACTCCTTCTTCTTTACAAATCTCTTTTAAATCCTTATTGGTTTTAACATCTAAAGAGATTGTTATATCCGCTCCATTTGTATTCTGAATTGACGGACGAATATAATCAGTTGGTAAAACCAACGGAGGGACTTCTTTTAACTTATTCTCCCAATAAGAAAGCTCATTATCTAATATGTTTCCTTCTATATGCGTTCTTTGCCATATAGCATAATCCTTATATTGGATTGGTAAAGGAAGTAAGCTCGTTGTTCTATTTTCTTTTAAAGACGTATATAATTCTAGAAATTCTTTAATTAAAATTCCATTAGACCATCCATCACTGGCAATATGATGAAATACTCCTATGAGTATATAATTATCATCTCCCAACTCATATAAACACACTCGAAACAAATAATCAGTAGATAAGTCAAACGGTTTAGATACAACTTCTTTAAGTTTCTTTCCAATATCATCTATAGAAACATCTAAAATTTCATGTTCCATACGCCAATTTTTAGCAGAAATAATCTCTTGATATCCCACTCCTTCTTCAGATTTAATTACGGTTCGTAATGACTCATGTCTGGATATTATCTGATGTAATGATTGTGTTAATTTATGGGTATCTAAATCTCCTGTAAGACGTAGTATCATAGGGATGTGATATGGGACGCTTCCTTCTAATTGATCTATAAACCATAAGCGCTCTTGACTAAAAGACAAGGGGATACGTGTTGTTATCTCTTGGGGAACTAGCGTTGGTAAGATCGTTCCCTTGTCTTGACCAAGCATATGTGTTTTTAAGCTCTCAATGGTTGGGTAAGTAAAGATATCTTTGATATCTAAAGCAATTTCCATTTTTTTGTGTATCACCGATACTAAACGAGTTGCTAATAAAGAATGCCCTCCTAGATCAAAGAAATTATCTTGTACTCCCACTTTATCAATGTTAAGTATCCCTTGCCAAATACCAACTAGTTCTTCTTCCATTTTATCTCGCGCTGCTACATAAACCGCAGTAGAAAGATCGGATAATTCGAAATCTGACAATGCCTTTCTATCTACCTTTCCATTACTTGTTAAAGGAATTTCATCAAGAACTACCCATAATTGAGGCACCATGTATTCGGGCAATTTCTTTTTTAGTGCTTCTTGCAGCTCCCGCTTATCAAGCTTTCCTTCTATCACTATATATCCTATTAATTGCTGGCTTCCTCCTGTATCTGTTCTTGCCAAAACACAGTTTCCTAGTATTTCTGATTGTTCGGATAATATCGTTTCTATCTCTCCTAACTCGATTCGATACCCTCTAATTTTCACCTGTTGATCAGACCTACCTATATATTCTATATTGCCATCGGCTAACCAACGGGCAACATCTCCCGTATCATACATGCGTCCAACTTCAACAAATGGGTTTTTAATGAATCGCTCTTTTGTCAGAAGTTCTTTATTGAGATACCCTCTGGCTACCTGAGCTCCTCCAATATAAAGATTTCCAGAAACTCCTATCGGTACAATACGGTGTTTCTTATCTAAAATATACAGGCTTGTATTAGCTACTGGTTTACCTATCGGAATTTTAAATAACTGCTTATTTTTTGGTATTTGCCACGAAGTAACATCTATTGCTGCTTCTGTAGGGCCGTATAAATTATCTAAACGAACCTCAGGGAATTTTTCTCTGAATAAATTCACCTGATCCAAACGAAGCGCTTCCCCACTACATAAAACTGTTTTTAAAGATTCGCAATCTCCACGGCTTACCTCTAATAAAAAGATCCAAAGCATGGAAGGTACAAAATGAAGCGTCGTAACTTTATAAGTATCTATCACCTCTTTTAAGTATCTAATATCTTTATGACCTTCGGGACGTAAAAATACCAGAGGCACTCCAGCTATCAAAGGCCAGAACAATTCCCATACAGAAACATCAAAACAAAAAGTTGTTTTCTGTAATACCACATCTTTTCCTGCTTCTAACTGATAATGTTCCTGAGTCCATAAAAGACGATTTACAATCCCTCTATGCTCATTCATTACTCCTTTTGGTTTACCCGTACTTCCTGATGTATAAATTACATAGGCCAGATTATCAGGGCGAAGTATCACATGATTAGCATCCTTTGGAAACTCACTAATTAGCAAAAAACCTGATATATTGATACAGCTAACACCTTCTTTTATTGACTGTAATACCTTTTCTGATCGATGGTCACATACAATCATTTTAGAAGCAGTATCGTCCAAAATATACCGTATCCGTTCTTCTGGATAATCTGGATCTATAGGTACATACGCGGCTCCAGATTTTAAAATGCCCAATATTCCAATCATCATGGACAATGAACGATCCAAACAAATTCCAATTAAAGACTCTGTTACAACTCCTTGTGCCATCAGGTAATGCGCTAATTGATTAGAATGTTCATCTAATTCTTTATAGGTAAACTCCTCTTCTTCAAAAATTACAGCAACTGCATCTGGAGTTTGTGTCACTTGATTTTGAATTAAATCTAACAAGGTTTTATCTTTTGGATAAGAAACTGAGGTTAAATTAAATTCTAGTAACCGTTCCTTCTCTTTTTGAGAAACAATATCAATATCTGCTATCTTACTTTTTTCAGACAATTCCATGAATTGTTCCAGTACTGTTCTAAAATGTTCTTGAATCAACGAAACATCAGAAGAGGCTAATACCTGCTCATTATACGTGAATTTTATATCCAATACAGTTCCCAACCCTATAGTTAAGGTTAAAAGATAGCTTGTTTGCTCATTCGCTTCAACATACTTGTATTTTAATAATGTTTGCTCTTTCTTAAGTGCTTCTTTTACTGGGTAATTTTCGAATACAACAAGACTATCAAACAACGGACCTTTTAAACCACTTAAATGTTGAATCTTAGCAAGATTCGTATACTGGTGTTCTCTGGCTTCGGTATGTCCTAATTGCAGTTCTGACAGCCATTCTAAGATGAATTGTTCCTCTTCTATCGCGGTATGCAACGGCAGAGTATTGATATATAACCCTACTCGTTCTTCAGCTCTTTCTAATGTTTTAGGACGCCCCGAAACGGTCACTCCATATACTACATTTTTATTCCCCGTATAATTAGCTAGTAATAATGCCCAAGCTCCTTGAACAACTGTATTTACTGTAATATGGTTCCGTCTAGCATAAGCTACCAATTGAGAAGTAAAAACTGAATCAAAAGACAAAAACTCATTCTTATAATCCTCTACAATCCTCAATTTTGAAGTTATTTTTTTTGAAAAAGGCATTAAAGAAGGAGCTGTTAATCCTTCCAAATATGTTTTCCAAAAATGCTCTTCTTTTTCAACATTTTTACTTGCGATATATTTTACATAATCCTCATATGTATCGATTATTTTTTCAGGGGGAATTCCTCCTTTATAAAATACTTCATATGCCTGTAAAAACTCTCCTAAAACAATTGATAGTGACCACCCATCCATTAAAATATGATGATTTGTAAAAATCATTTTATATGATGTATCTCCTGTTTTTATAAGTGTAATTCGCAATAGAGGAATTTCATCAAACGTAAAACCCGCTGCTCTATCAGACATCAAAAAAGAATTCAATTTCATAGTCCGTTCTGACGGAGGATCCTTACTGTAATCTAACTCTTTAAAAGGTAAAGCTACATCTTCATAAACTCGCTGTACAGGGATACTAAACTCTTTATGAAAAAATGCAGTTCTTAATATACTATGATTTTTAAAAACATACGCCCAGGAAGACTTCATAATCTGAACATCAACCCCGCTTATAAAATCGATCGCCAATTGTACTGTATAAGCATTAGAGTCTTTATCATAAAGCCCATGAAACAACATCCCTTCTTGAAGCGGACTTAATTTATACAATATATTAGATGACTTTTTAGCCCTCTTCTCATTTTGTAAAAAATCTACTAATTCCTCTTTATGTTTCCTTAAAAACCCTTTTATATCTTCTTTATCTTCTTTAAAATCATACGAATCACCTTCTGAACTATTTTTACTTTTTTTCAATATGAGTTCTCCTTCTTTTTCAATCAAAAAGAAATGCAAGCCTTTTAACTTCTCTATAAAACTTTCCATATGAATGCGCTATTATATTTTAAAAATTTCTTCTGAATCTGAGGTGGTTTCTCCTTCAAAAAATGCATCTAATTCTGTTATCTCAATTTCCTTTTCCAATCCATAGTCAGAAGGAGTAAAATCTCTATTTTTTTGATTCTTACAGTGATTTATAATTGTCTTGATATTAGAGAGGTACTGATTTGCTAATTTTTTAATCGTTTCTGGTTTGTATTCTTTCTCGGAATAGCTCCATTCTAATTGCAATTGTCCTCCTGTAACAGAACTGTTAATTTCTAGTTTATTAGTAAAAGGAATGCTATCCCCTATTGGCGTTCCACAAGATTCTAGAGCAATATCAAACCAGCTTTCATTCGTTGTTAAATTGTCCAATTGTCCGAGATAATTGAACAATATATCCCATTGTATTTTTGATATACGTTTCCGAACTTCTTCTGATGGATGTAGATTTAGCAACGCACCATACCCCAGTCCTTTATCAGGAATTTTACGTAATTGTTCTTTAATTGATTTTATTAAATTCCCTAAAGCTCCTTTTGACTCATCAATAAGAGATACCGGATAAACATTTGTAAACCAACCAATTGTATTACTAACATCTACTTCATCAGAAATATCTTCTCTTCCATGTCCTTCCAAACCAATCATCACTTTGTTTTTACCTGACCAACCATGTATTGTCATTACTAAGCAACTTATCAAGATGTCCTCGATTTCTGTTCCATAACTTTGGTGAATTTCTTTTAGTAAAGCCGTCGTATTCTCAGTATCCAATGTGTTTTTATAATTCGCTACATCATTTCGATTAGAAACCTCTCCTTTTAGATCTGTTGGAATAGGCATGTAATCCATACTCATAGATGACCAATAAGACTGCTGCGCTAGCACTGAATTTTTATTTGTATACGCTTTCAAAGCCTGTACCCATTCTCGATAAGAGCTCCCTTTCTTTCCTAAATCAACTTCTGTCTCTTGAGTCGTTTCAGTTTTTTTTAAAATACGTCCAAAATCATCCAATAAGATTCGCCATGAAACACCATCGATGATTAAATGGTTTGCCAAAAGAAATAGTCTATCATCATGTATATGACAAGGCGTTTTAATAAGAACTACAGTAAACAATTGTTCTTTATGAGATGATAACCGCTTCTGATAGTGCTCACAAATAACAGTAATTGATGTTTCACAAAATGCTTCTTCTGTTTCTACCACAGTATTCCAATCTACAACCTCAACGACACTTACTTTATCTCCATAAGTTTGAATCCATTGTGCTCCTTTCTGTTCATACATAAAACGTAAAGCATCATGGTGAGTAGTCAATACCTCCAACGTTTTTCTCAATGATGCTTCATTAATATCCTTTGAGATGGCTAACAAAACAGCTTGATTAAAATGTGCTCCTTCCGAATAAATCTCATCAAAATACCATTGTTGTATAGGCAGCAAATCACTCTGACCTGTCAGAAATCCTTGTTCACCAATTATTTCTCCTATTCCTGAAGCGATATAACTTGTCAATCCAGAAATTGTCTGGTATTCGAAAAGATCCCTTGGCTGTATCGCATAGCCTATCCGGCTCATTCTACTTACCACTTGAATAGTAATAATCGAATCTCCTCCTAATTCAAAGAAATTATCGTGAACTCCTATTTCCGATACTCCCAATAACTCCTGCCAAACAATAGCTATTTGTTTTTCTAATTCATTTCTGGGAGCTACATAAGATTCTTTAAGAGATAAAGACATATCCAAATCAGGAAGTGCTTTTTTATCAATTTTCCCATTAGAAGTTAATGGCATTATTTCTAATGGCATCCATAAAACTGGAATCATATATTCTGGTAGGCTCAACTTTAGTTCCTGTTTGACAGCTTTCATATCAAACTCACCTTCAACAACTACATAACCAACTAATTGTTTTGTTTCTTGAGCATCTTCCTTTACAATAACACAGCAACTCTCTATATCTGCAACTTTTAATAATGCTGTTTCAATCTCTCCTAATTCAATACGATACCCTCTTATTTTTACCTGATCATCTGTTCTTCCAACAAATGCTATTCTACCATCTGGTAACCATCTTGCCAAATCTCCTGTTCGGTACATTCGTTTTCCTGCAACAAATGGATTCGGAACAAATTTTTCTTTAGTTAATTCTTCTCTATTCAAGTAACCATTTGATAAACCAACTCCAGAAATACATAATTCCCCTACTACTCCTCTAGGAACAAGTTGTTGTTGCTCATCAAGTATATAAATCTGTGTATTTGATACAGGACAACCAATATCTATAACTTCATTTTCCTGTACTTTTGATACAGATGCCCAAACAGTACATTCTGTAGGACCATATTCATTATACATGGCAACAGAACGATACAACTCATAATGTTTTTCTACAACTTTTTTATTAAGTTTTTCTCCTCCTACAATGACTCCCCTAAGTTGAGTGTTATTTAATACCTCTTCATTTAATAAAAAGTTATAATAGGAGGAAACACATAATAGTAAATCAACATTTTGCTGCAGTAATTTTTTCATTTGCGAAGCATCATGAATAGCTTCTTTTGAAGGTATTATAAGCCGTCCTCCTGTTAACAAGGTTCCAAAAATAACAGATACTGATGGGTCAAAAACAAATGAAGGAAGTAAAAGCATTCCTTCTACAGAACCATAATAAGCAATCTTTGAAAAGGCTAAGCCAGTCAAATTAGCATGTGTAACCATTACTCCTTTTGGATTTCCTGTAGACCCAGAGGTATAAATGATATACGCTAAATATTCTGGCGATAAAAATTGAGGAATTCTATCTGAAGATTCTGCTTCAATTTTATTCCAGTCTGTATCCAACAATGTAAGTTCAATGGCTTTTTTATCTTTCCATAATTCTATATGGATCGCACTAGAAATTACAAAACATATTTCTGCATCTTCTAGAATATAGGCGATTCTATCTTCTGGATAATCTGGATCTATAGGAACATAGGTTCCTTTAGCTTTTAGAATACCTAAGATTCCAACAATCATTTCCAGAGAACGCCCAATACAAATACCAACTAAGCTATTTTCTTTAACTCCTTGTTTTTGTAAGTATCTGGCCAATTGATTGGTCTTTTTATCCAATTCTATATAGGTAAGCGCTGTATCTTGAAAAACTACTGCAATCGCATCGGGCGTATTTTCAACTTGTTTATAAAACAAATCAAGGACAGTTGTTTGATGTGGATAATCCAGTTTTGTCTCATTAAATACAGTAAGTAACTGGTGTTTTTCTGAGGCCGTTATCATAGTAACATTTCCTATATACTCTTTTGTGTTTTCTATCAAATGGTATAGTAACATTTTATAATGCTCTGCCATCTGTCTAATTGTATCCTCTCTAAAAAGATCTGTACAATACGTCATATTTAACAAAATGCCAGACTCATTTTCTATTGCCGCAAGTGTAATATCATATTTGGAATTATCTACTTCATATGGCATATTCGTTATTGTAAGCCCCTCTAAATTAATTGCTTCCTGAGGCGTATTTTGTAATACAAACATTACCTGAAACAAAGGACTCATACTTCGATCTCTCACCTCAACGACACTATCTACCACCTTTTCAAAAGGAGCCTGTTGATGTTCATATGCTTCTAGTGTATTCTCTTTAACCTGTTGAAGAATATCACTAATACTCGGATTTCCTGATAGATCACTTCTCAATGCCAGAGTATTCACAAAAAACCCTATCAATGCTTCAGATTCTTCTCTGGTTCTGTTAGCGATTGGACTTCCAACACAAATATCCTTCTGCCCACTATATTTATATAACAATATTTTAAAAGCTGCTAGTAGTAACATAAACAGCGTTACTTCTTCCTCTTTACATATTATATCTAAAGAGTTACTTAGTTCGGTATCCAATGAAAAAGTAAAACTATTTCCCTTTGTACTTTGAATAGCAGGACGAGGAAAATCTAATGGTAATACCAGAGAAGACACACCTCTTAGTTTTTGGTTCCAATACGCTAATTGTTTTTCTAATACTGTGCCTTCTATATAATTTCGTTGCCATATAGCATAATCTGCATATTGGATTGATAAAGGAGTAAGAGGATTTATTTTCCCATTTTTGTAGCCATCATACAATGTAATTAATTCTTTAATCAGAATACTATTGGACCATCCATCTGTTGCAATATGATGAAACGCTCCTGCCAGAATATATTCATTTTCATCAACTTCATATAAACGCATTCGAAGCATAAAATCCTGAGATAAATCAAAAGGTTTAGAAACAAACTCATGAATAAGCTGTTCTTGATTTTCTAATACAAGTGCTTCTACGGTATCTAAACTCCAGGTATCAGCTGCTCTAACCTCCTGATATCCTTTTCCATCTTCTGTTTTGATTACAGTACGTAATATTTCGTGTCGTTGTACAATTTCTTTCAATGCGTCTTCTAGAAATTGAATATCCAATACTCCTGTTAATTTTAGAACTACTGGCATATTATAATCTAACGTTCCTTCTAACTGATCAATAAACCATAAGCGTTCCTGACTAAAAGATAGTGGCAATTGTCCTTCTCTTTGCTGTGGTACTATACGTGGAAAATGCTCTTGTTTATTTTGTGTACTGATATAAAAACTCAATCTGGCTATCGTAGGATATGTAAAAATATCACGAATCGTTACTTCTTTGAGCATCTCTTTACGAATTATAGAAACCATTCGAGTAGCTAACAAAGAATGACCTCCCAAATCAAAAAAGTCATCAATAACTCCTACTTTTTCTCTTTCAAGTAATTCCTGCCAGATCGCAACTAATTGCTCTTCTGTTTCATTTCTTGCTTCTGTATATAAACTAGTGATATCCTCATTATGATTAAAATCTGGAAGCGCTTTCTTATCTACCTTTCCATTACTTGTTATTGGCATTTCATCCAAAAAAACCCAAAACTGAGGAATCATATAGTCTGGTAATTTTGATGCTAACTGTTCTTTAATATCAAGTACCTCAATCCCCCTAGTCGCTACCACATAACTTACTAAAAAAGAATTCCCTTTCTTATCTTTTTTAACAATAACACTACAGCTATCTATATAGGTTTCTGCTGCTATTACATGTGCTATCTCCCCTAATTCGATTCGATAACCACGTATTTTAACTTGATCATCTTTTCTACCTATAAATTCAATATTTCCATTAAATTGCATTCTTACCAAATCTCCCGTACGATACATCCGCTCACCTTCTACAAAGGGGTTTTCTACAAATGCTTTTGCTGTTAGTTCTTCTTGGTTTAAATATCCTCTTGCCAAACCTTTTCCTGCAACACACAGTTCTCCTATTATTCCTTGAGGTTGTAATTCTAATTCATCTGATAATACATAAACTTTTGTATTATGTATAGGTCTCCCAATAGGAACATTCGTATCAATTTCTCCTTCAAAAATGGTAGCACATATACTCGTCTCGGTAGGTCCATAGGCATTGCAATAGATCCCGTATTTAGAAAATTCCTTTACCTTGGCTAAAGGAGCTTGTTCCCCAGCAGTAACTAAAGTTTTTATCCCTTTCAGGTCATCTATCGCTATTATTTCTAGAAATGCAGGAGGAATTGTTGCCCAAGAAATAGAGTGTTTCTTTATAAAATCAACAAAATAATCCTTGTCCGATTTATAGGCTTCTTCTATAATAACCAGTTTTGCGCCAGCTAATAATGACACAAATATTTCTGAGATGGAAGCATCAAAAGATTGGTTAGCAAATTGAAGACAGGCTTCTTTTTCTAAAATATGAAAAGCTGTAATCTGAGAAACTATGGTATTCACAATTCCCTCATGCTCAATCATCACCCCTTTTGGTTTCCCAGTAGATCCAGAAGTATAAATCACATAGGATAGCATATGTTTTTTTACTTCAATTTTTGGAATATTAGTATGTATATGATTCGAAATTTGATCATATTTCTTTAAAAACTCAGTATCGATAACAATACTACAATTACTATCTTTTTCTATATAGGCAATTCGTTCCTTTGGATATTCTGGGTCAATCGGAATATAAACAGCTCCTAGTTTTTGTATTGCCAAAAGAATTCCTATTAACCAATTGCTACGTTCCAATTTTACACCAACAAAATCTTCTGTAGTTATCCCGTATTCGCTTACTAAATAGTTAGCAATTTTATTGGATATGTTATCGAGCTCAAAAAATGTCCATTCTTGCTCTCCAAAAACAACAGCTACTTCATTTGGAGTTTTAGTTAACTGTTTAGCAAATAATGAAACTAAGGTTTCCTGAGAAGATACTGTTTGAATATTATTAGATGCTATGAGTAAGTCTTCTTCTTCTGTTTCAGACAGCATACTAGCATTTGCAATACCGACTTCTGGTCTTGCAATACACGCTGATACTAATTTCTTATAATGATTCGCTATCCTTTTAATAGTGCGTTCTGTAAACAAATCAGAGCAATATGTAATATCCAATACTATTCTGGATCCTTTCTCCTCTACGAGTAATGTTAAGTCATAATTAGAAGAATTAATCTCTACTTCGTCCTTATACACACTAACATCTTCTAATTGTATTTCTCCCATTTCAGGTGTATTTTGTAAAACAAATAACACTTGAAATAAAGGACTCATGCTCATATCACGAGATTCAATCACACGATCCACTACCTTCTCAAAAGGTGCCAGTTGATAATCATAGGCTTCTAGGGTCGTTGCCTTAACCTTTTCCAACAACATCCTAAACGAAGGGTTGCCTCTCAAATCGCTCCTTAATACCAAAGTATTTACAAAAAAACCAATGAGGTTTTCTGTTTCTTTCTGAGTTCTGTTTGCTATTGGAGTCCCTACACAAATATCTTCCTGACCACTATATCTATATAACAGCACTTTAAAAACACTTAATAACACCATAAAAAGAGTTACCCCTTCCTCTTTCGCAAAATCGTTTAATGCTGTTGATAACTCCTCATCTAATAAGAATGAAAAATTTGCACCTTGTTTACTTTGTAATGAAGGGCGTAAATAATCAAAAGGTAGCATTAAAGGTATTATTCCTTGTAATTGATTTTGCCAATATTGTAGTTGTTGTTCTAATACAATTCCATCTATATAGGTACGCTGCCATATCGCATAATCCGCATATTGAATTGGTAATGGTAGCAATACGATTTCTTGATTTCGTTTTAATGCCTTGTATATTGTTTTTAATTCATTAACCAAAATACTATTAGACCATCCATCACTAGCTATGTGATGAAGCACTCCCACCAACTCAAAAGATTCGGATTCCAATTGGAATAAGCACATTCTTAACATATAATCATTAGACAGGTCAAAAGGAGTTGCTATAAATTCGCTAATCTGATTCTCTAATAACTCATGATCTTCTACAGTTACTTTTTTCAAACTCCAATTTTCCGTAGCGCGTACCACTTGATAGCCAATACCATCTTCTTCATTAATAACGGTACGTAGAATCTCATGCCTAGACACTATCATCTTTAAAGCCCCCTCCAAAGCAACAATATCTAATGCCCCTTCCAGGTATAAGGATACTGGCATATGATAGTTTAAGCTGCCTTCTAATTGATCTATAAACCATAAGCGTTCCTGGCTAAAAGATAACGGAAGTTTTTCGTTTGAGCTTCTTGATTTAATTACTGGCATTATGGATTTTGAAGCATTGATCAAATACTTTCCTAACTCTATAATTGTTGGTCTGGAAAAAATATCTCGAATCGCTAATTCGGTTTTCATTCTTTTTCGAATCAAAGAAACTAATCGTGTTGCCAATAACGAATGCCCTCCCAACTCAAAAAAGTTATCATATATTCCTATTTTATCTACTTCTAAAATTTCTTCCCAAATTGCAACCAACTGTTTCTGAGTAGGATTATCTGCCGCTACATATTCCTTGGAAGAACGTCTCGCATTATCTGGATTGGGTAACTTTTTCTTATTTATCTTACCATTACTAGTCAAAGGCATTTCATCTAAGAAAACCCATAATTCAGGAATCATATATTCTGGTAATCTCTTTCTCAGATTCTCTTTGATTTCTTCTTTTTCAAAATCATTATTTACCACTACATACCCAAGTAAAAAAGCAATTCCTTCGGAATCTGTTTTTGCTAAAACACAACAATTCCTAATTGCCTCCATCTCTGAAAGCACACTTTCTATCTCCCCTAATTCTATTCGATATCCTCTAATTTTTACTTGATCATCCTTACGCCCTATATATTCTATTGTTCCATCAGCAAGCCATCTTCCAATATCACCAGAACGATACAATCGTTCTCCAGGTTCAAATGGATTGGAAACAAACTTCTCATTGGTTAAAGTCTTTCTATTCAAATACCCTTTTGACAAACCTGCTCCTGAAACACAAATTTCTCCTACTACGCCTATCGGAACTAATTGTAAAGCATCATCCAATATATAACAAGACAGCGTAGGGATAGCATTTCCTATAGTGCTCGTTGTTTTAAGAACATCAGCTCCTGTGATCTCCTTATACGTTACATGTACGGTCGTTTCTGTTATTCCATACATATTAATCAACTTACAATTTGGAAGCTCCTTCTTCCACTGTTGTAACTTTAATGGATTTAAGGCTTCTCCTCCAAAAATAACATAACGCAATACAACATCAGACAACTCCTGTAATACTTCTTCCTGAAGGTTATAGAATGATTTTGGTGTTTGGTTTAGTACAGTGACTTGTTCTTTTTTTAATAATTTACTATATGCAATAGTATCTTTAGTTATCATTTTAGGTACAATTACTAAACGCCCACCAAATAATAATGCTCCAAAAATTTCCCAAACTGAAAAATCAAAACAAAAAGAGTGAAACAAAGTCCATACATCATTTTTATTAAAGTCAAATAACGCTGCATCATTTTTAAATAATCGAACAACATTTTCATGCGATATCAAAACGCCTTTAGGGTTTCCTGTAGAACCTGAAGTATAAATAACATAAGCGGTATCCGTTATCTTTATTTTTCTTTTTACTAAAGTCGATACTTCCTTTGCTATATGCTCCTTATCCTTATCAAGTAAAACTAGATCATGCTCTTTATTTTTAAGTTTACGACTTCCAAAAGTTGTGGTTACTATTAATTGTAAATCAGCATCTTCTATAATATAGGTTATCCGATCCTCTGGATATTCTGGGTCTATGGGAACATAGGCACCTCCTGATTTTAATATCCCTAGTATTCCAATAATCATCTCCACCGAACGCTCTATACAAATACCAACCAAATCATTACTACTAACTCCTCTTTCTATGAGATAATGTGCTAATTGATTAGATCTATTATCTAATTCTCTATACGATACTTGCTCTTTGTCCAATGTAACCGCAATAGCATCTGGAGCTAGCATAACCTGATAAGAAATTAAATCTAATAAGTTTTTATCTTTAGGGTAAGCAATAGAAACTTTATTAAATACATGTAATAACTGATGTTCTTCTGTTGGTGTTAATAGGGAAGTAACGGATACTTTTTGATCAATATTATCAACCATACAATGTAATAGTTCATTATAATGGAGTAACATTCCCCGTATGGTTTGTTCCTTAAATAAATCAACACAATACTCTACTCCTAAGAAGATTCCATCGGCTTCCTCCATAGCCATTAATGTGATATCAAACTTTGAAGTCGTACTATCATAATCGTATGAAGAGATCTCAAAATCATTGGTTTTTAATTCTTTCTGACCTGACATATTCTGTAATACAAACAGTACTTGAAATAAAGGTGTCATACTTGTATCTCGGTTGGTTGTCACATGTTCAACAACCTTTTCAAAAGGAAGTTGTTGATGATTATAAGCCACCAGCGTGGTTTCTTTTACTTGTTGTAAAACTTCTCTAAAAGTCAACTCCTTACTAAAGTCTGTTCTCAATGCCAAAGTATTAGCAAAAAAACCGATCAGATCCTCAGATTCTTTCTGAATTCTGTTCGCTATTGGCGTTCCCACACAAATATCATCCTGATGACTATAGCGATATAACAATATTTTAAATACAGAAAGTAACAACATAAATAGCGTTACGCCTTCTTCTTTACATATCTCTTTTAGATCTGTTGTTATTTTATTATCTAAAGAAAATCGCATACTTGCACCTTCGGTACTTTGTTCAGAAGGTCTTACATAATCGTACGGTAATGATAGTGGCGTAACTGAGTTCAATTGTTGTTCCCAATATGCAAGTTGTTTTTCTAATACCTCGCCCTGAATATAGTTGCGTTCCCATACTGCATAATCAGCATACTGCAATGGCAGAGGCGCTAAGCCCCATGGTTTTCCTTTTGAATAATTTTCATAAATTGTAATAAACTCACGAATAAAAACAGTATTAGACCATCCGTCACTGGCTATATGATGAAATACTCCTACTAAAACCCAAGAATCTACCCCTACTTCATACAGGCACATTCTAAGCATATAATCTTTTTGCAAATCAAAAGGACGGGCTGTAAATTCTGCCAGTTCCTTTTCTAGCTCATGTGTTTCCAAAACAAGGTGTTCCATCGACCATTCCCTTTCAGATATGACTTTTTGGTATCCAATTCCTTCTTCTGTTTCAATAACAGTTCTAAGAATCTCATGTCTGGAGACAATTTCTTTAAAACAGGCCTCTACTACTTGCTTATCAATAGCCCCTTCGAATCGAAAAACCAATGGCATATGATAAGCTGTACTCCCTTTCATCTGATCTAAGAACCACAATCTTTCCTGACTAAAAGATAAAGGAATATGCTCCTTATCTTTTATTGGTATTATAGGAGGCATCAATTCTTTTAAAGAATTAGCTGATATAAAAAGAGCCAATTCTGAAAGCACAGTATATGAAAAGACATCTCGAATGCTTATCTCTACTTTTATTTCCTGTCTTATAATAGACACCAATCTGGTGGCCAATAATGAATGTCCACCTAAATCAAAAAAATCATCATGTATTCCTACTTTTTTAACGGTAAGTAACAGCTCCCATATCTGAACAAGCTGCTCTTCTATTTTATTACGAGGAGCTACATATTCCAAAAGGCTTCTTGTGATGTCTACTTCGTTCGGTAATTTTGTTTTATCAATTTTCCCATTACTGGTTATTGGCATAGTATTCAATACGCTCCATATACGAGGTACCATATAACCTGGTAATGTATTTTTTAATTCTTCCTGAATTTTTTTTCTATCGAATTTTCCTTCAATAACTAAATATCCAACAAGATATTTCGTTCCTTGTTCATCTGATTTTGCAATTACGCAACAACTGTTCACCGTAGCCATTTTTGCTAATGCACATTCTATTTCTCCTAGTTCTATACGATGACCTCGAATTTTTACCTGATCATCTTTACGACCTACAAACTCAATGTTACCATCTGGTAACCATCTTGCCAAGTCTCCTGTTCGATACATGGGCCATCCAGAAGAAAAAGGGTCTGTTACAAATTTTTCTTTTGTTAAGCTTTCTTTATTTAAATAACCTTTGGCGACTCCTATTCCTGCCACACATAATTCTCCTATGATTCCCTGTGGCTGCAGATGTAAATCTTCTGTAAGAATATATATTCTTGTATTAGCAATGGGTTTCCCTATAGAAATGTTATCGTGTATCTCTCCATTAAATACTGTAGCACATATACTTGTTTCTGTTGGACCATATGCATTACTATAGTTTCCTACTTCTGCAAATTCCTTCGCCTTTAGTATTGGAGCCTCTTCTCCTGCAGTAATTAAAGTATCAATACCCTCTAGTTCTTCTATGTTTAATAATTTTAGATATGCGGGAGGCAATGTCGCCCATGTAATCCTATTCGCTTTTATAAATTCAACAAACAATCGAATATCTTTCTTTATAGATTCTCCTATAATGAAAAGACTGGATCCACTAAAAAGAGCAATGAGTATTTCCCAAATCGAGGCGTCAAAAGATTGATTAGCAAACTGTAAACAATGTATTGTAGTCTCTTGGTTAAACAGACGTACTTGAGACATGATCGTATTTACAATTCCTCTATGCGTTATCATCACCCCTTTTGGCTGTCCTGTTGACCCTGATGTATAAATAATATAAGCCAGCATTTGAGGATAGATGCTTAGACTATCACAATTTTTGGAATATTCTTCTTTTTTATTTCTAAAATCTAAAAGTAACGTATCCTCTATTGTAATTTTACATTGACTATCATTCTCGATATACTTGATTCGATCTTCTGGATAATTTGGGTCAATAGGAATATAGGTTCCTCCGCTCTTAAGTATCGCTAAAAAAGAAATGATCAACCATTCGGAACGCCCCAACATAACCCCAACAAAATTTTCCTCTTCAACACCACATTCAGTAATAAGATAGTTTGCCAATTGATTAGACTGCTCATCCAATTCCTGATATGTCAAAACTTTTCCTTCGTGTACAATCGCTGTGGCATTTGGTTTTTTTTCTACTTGTTTTTTAAATAAGCTAACTACATTTTCTTCCTCATCCTCCTTTATAATAGTATCATTATAATCCTCTAATAATATTCTCTTCTCTTTAGAAGTGACTATAGAGATGTCTCGAAAAGTAGTAGACACAGGTAATTGTACTAATTGCTTAAGTACTTCAATAAAATGTCCTTGAATTTGTTTTACTATTGATTCGTTTATTATAGACGTGTTATGAATAAATTTCATATTAAACATCTTTTTATCTAGAGTCACTGCAATAGCCAAAGGATAATTGGTCTGCTCTTTTACCTGTATCGTATCTATTTCTAATAAATCATCAGCTTTTTTTAATGCTTCTGATATTGGATAATTTTCAAAAACAAAAACGGTATCAAACAAATCTCCTTTTATTTGGCTTAAACGTTGAATGGTTGCTAAGCTGGTATACTGATACTCTCTGCATGCGGTATGATTTAATTGTAACGCAATGAGCCATTCTAAAATCTCATCATCTGCATTCAAAGATGTACATAAAGGAATTGTATTAATATATAGACCAACTCGTTGTTCTGAGTCTTCTAAATCTGTTGGTCTTCCTGATACTGTAACTCCATAAGCAACTTCTTTTTCAGATGTATATCTAGACAATAGCATGGCCCATACACCTTGAAAAATCGTATTTGCAGTTAAATGATTTGATTTTGCATAACTAAGAATCGCTTTAGTAAGTACTGTATCGATGGATAGTATTGATTCTTCATAATTTCCGTTCGATTTATTTCCAGATACTATGCCTTTAGTAAAAGGCAATACCGTTGGAGTGCTAAGTTCTTTAATATACGTCTTCCAAAAAGCCTCTTCTTGACTCGTATTTTTATTCGTTATATATTGAATATAATCCTCATACAAATCCTCTTTTCTATCAGGTAATATTTCGCCCTTTAACAAGGAGGTATAGGCTTCTATAAATTCTTGTATTAAAACTGACATAGACCATCCATCAAGTAAGATGTGATGATTTGTAAAAATCATTCTTTGAGAAGTCGGTGCCGTTTTAATTAGAGTAATCCGTATCAAAGGGAAAGTATCAAATTCAAAACCTACTTCTCTATCTTCCTTTAAAAAAGAAGCTATCATTTTTTCCTGTTCTTCATCAGTATAAGAACTAACGTCTAATTCTGTAATAGGTATTTGGACTTCACTCTCCACCAATTGTACAGGAACACTCAGTTCTTTATAAAAAAAGCCTGTTCTCAAAATACTGTGGTTCTTTATTAAATAATTCCAAGAAGACCGTACTATGTCTACCTTCACTTCTTTTTTAAAGTGCAATCCTAATTGTACAATATACGAGCCTGCAATAGTATCATATAAGCCATGAAATAGCATCCCCTCCTGAAGTGGACTTAATTTATATATGGATTGTATCGCTATTTTTTTATTTTTTAGGATTGAAGTAAAAGCATCAAATTCGGTATAGGTCAGTTCTTTTTCTAATCCAAAATCTGAAGGAGTCATTTCCTTCTCTTTATCATCACAACAATGTTCTATTAACATTTCTAAAGTCTGTTGATATGCTGCTGCTAATTCAACAATACTGCTTTGGTTAAATTCTAACCTTGAATACTCCCAGGAAATAACTAAGGCGCCTGCTGTTATAGAACTATTAATAACCAAGCTATTATGAAATGGTGTATTTCTACCAACTTCTGCTTCTCCAATTCTATCTCCTGCCTGACCAAACTTATTACTTGATTTAAAAATGGTATCTAATTGTCCTAAGTAATTAAACACAATATCCCAATGCTTACCTATAAGCTTTTCTCTTATTTGTTCTGAATGATTTAAATATCGCAATGCACCATATCCCATCCCTTTATCTGGAATATTACGCAATTGCTCTTTTACAGATTTTATCAAATTTCCTAAAGAAATTTCCTGGGGTACTGATAAAGAAACGGGATATAAACTAGTAAACCAACCTACCGTATTGGTCGTATCAATTGTTCTAGAAAGATTTTCTCTTCCATGTCCTTCTAAACCTATTATTACTGTATCTCTTTTTGTCCATTTACTAATAGTTAATCCTAAACAACTCAGCAATATATCCTCTATTTCTGTACCGTAACAGTTATGCACCTCTTTTAATAAAGAAACTGTATGCTTAGTTCCTAAAACACTATGATATGTATCAACATCTTTTTGTTGAGATATTATTGAAGTACTGTCTGGATTTAGAGGTTTAAAATCAGAAATTACTTTTTGCCAATACGGTAATTGTGTTAAAAGCACATCACTATTAGCATACTGCTTCATCACTTCTACCCACTGACGAAAAGAGCTTCCTTTTACTCCCAAATCCATTTTTATCCCTTGATGCAAGGCATCTAATAACACACCCAGATCTTCCATCAAAATTCGCCATGAAACCCCATCCACAACTAAATGGTGTGCTACCAACAGTACCCTGTTTTTTTCTTGAGTAATTGGTGTTTTTATCAAAATCACCTTAAAAACCCCATCTTCGGTATCAGATAATTTCTTTTGACATCTGTCATAACAATCCGTTATCAATTCAGATAACTCCTCCTCCGAAACTGCAAATTGAAAATCATGCACAGTTATTTCTCCCTGTGATGCTCTATATTCCTGTTTCCAATTATTTTTTTCTTTTTTATACTGAAACCTAAGTGCATCATGATATTGAATCAATGCTTGTACAGCAGCTAATAAATGAGAATCCTCAACAGACTTATCAATAGTTAGAAATAACGATTGATTAAAGTGTTCCTTAGCTACATAGATATCTTCAAAATACCATGTTTGAATCGGCAATAAATCACATATACCTTCTAATACTCCTTGTTCCCCTTCTATTTGACCCTTTTCAAGAGTTACCACCTCAGACAATTCTTCTATCGTCTGATATTCAAACACATCCTTTGGTTGTAGCAGATATCCTAAACGTTTCATTCTACTAACCACCTGAATCGTTATAATAGAGTCTCCCCCAAGTTCAAAGAAATTATCATGAATGCCAATTTGTATTACAGATAATAATTGTTTCCAAATTCCAACTAAATGTTTCTGTTTCTCATTCTTTGGAGAAACATATTCCTTTGTCGTTAATTGGGACATCTCTGGGTCTGGAAGAGCATTTCTATCTGTTTTACCATTTTTTGTTAAAGGCATCTCATCTAATACAACCCATAATTTTGGAATCATATAATCTGCTAATTCCAATGCTAATTGTTGTTGTATCTCCTCTTTTTCTAAAATAACATCTTCCTTAACAATATAACCAACTAGACGTTTATTGGTTGTTATATCTTGTTTTGCAAGAACACAGCAATTTATAATCCCTGTAACCGAAGAAAGCACATTCTCTATTTCCCCTAACTCGACTCTATACCCTCTTATCTTTACCTGGTCATCTTTTCGACCAACAAATTCTAAATTTCCATCTGGCAACCAACGAACAAGATCTCCTGTTCTATACATCTGGGCACCTTTTACAAAAGGATTAGGTATAAATTTTTCTCTCGTTAACGCCTCTTCATTCAAGTATCCTTTTGCCAAACCATCTCCCCCTACACATAATTCACCAATAATTCCAATAGGTTGCAAAGATGTTAAAGTCTCGTCAAATACATACGCTTGACTATTATTAATAGGCTTACCAATAGGCACATCCTTTTCTTCTATATCTGTAATCGTATATGTTGTAGAAAATGTCGTGTTTTCTGTAGGCCCGTATCCATTAATAATCACAATGTTTGGATATTCACGAAATATTTTATTTGTATACTTAAAAAGGACTTTGTCTCCTCCTACTAAAAGATTACTAATATTATCGAAAACAGTACCATCTTCTTCTGCTACCTGATGAAACCAAGAAGCCGTCATCCATAACGTATTTACGTTATTTTTTTGTATCGTTGACTTTAGATATGTTGTATTAAGTAGTTTGTATGTATCTGTTATAATAAGTTTTCCTCCGTTTAGTAAAGTTCCCCAAAACTCTATTGTTGTAGCATCAAAAGATATAGAACCTGTAGATAACCAAACTGTATCTGTATTTAAGGAAACATAATCGCATGATTTTGATAAGCGTACAATACTTTTATGTGTTATCATCACACCTTTTGGATTTCCTGTCGATCCAGAAGTATACAACACATATGCTAAACTTTCTGAAGCATATATTGGTGCCGAAAAAATAGCACTACACGTCTCTTTTATCGTTTTAAAGTTTTCTATGATAGTTGTATTTATAGTAAGTTTACAGTTCGAATCTTTCGCTATGTAATGTTTTCTTGCTTCTGGATACTTCGGATCTATAGGGACGTATACTGCTCCTATTTTTAAAATAGCCAGCATAGAAACAATCAACCATTCTGTTCGATCAAGGGTAATTCCTATAAAATCCCCAGAAACAACATCACAACTGTTTAATAGATAATTAGCCAATTGATTGGACACTTCATCTAACTTTTTATAGGATAAATTATATTGATCCCCAATAACAGCTATCGCATTAGGAGTACTCATAGCTTGTTCTATGAACAAGCTTCCAACAGTCTTTTCTTTTGGATACGCTACGATTGTATTATTAAACTCGTGCAATACTTGTTGAGTTTCTGTTCCAGATAACATCGATAATGCAGTAATAAACTGATCCCTGTTTTCAATCACACTATGTAATAAATTCTCATAATGTAAAACCATTCGCTGCATCGTTTCCTCACGAAATCGATTCGTATCATACTCTAAGATCATCGATAATCCATCACCTTTCTCATCCACAATACAAGTAATATCATATTTACATGTTGCATTCGCTATCTGGTAAGGAACACAATCTAACCCTCCCAAATTCATTTTTTTTAAGTCAAAAGACTCCTGCAATGCAAATATCACCTGATAAATAGGAGAAATTCCTGTTTCCCTTCGAGGTGCAACTCGTTTTACAACTTCTTCAAAAGGAGCAGACTGATTTTTATAGGCGTCCAGACTAGTTTGTTTAATTTGATATAATACCTCCTTAAAAGTAGCCTTGCTATCCAATTCGTTTCTCATAGCAAGCATATTAACAAAATACCCTATTAGCTTTTCTAACTCATATTGATGCCTATTAGCTATTGGAGTACCTACGCAGATATCCGATTGTCCACAATACCTAAATAACAATACTTTAAACACTGATAATAGTGTCATAAAAAGAGTAACGCCTTCTTCTTTTGCTAGTTCTTTCAACGATGCTTTCAAAGTTTTATCCAGAGTAAAAACTAAGGTCTTTCCTTTTCTTTCAATAGGGTAAGGACTCGAAAAATCATATGGTAAATTTAAGGGTAAAACTCCTCTTAATCTTTCTTCCCAGTAATCCAATATATTTGACAAAAACGTTCCTTTCAGATAGTTTTTTTGCCAAATAGCATATTCCGAATACTGAATCTGTAATGGGATAAGTTCAGGTTCATTACCTTTTGAATATGCATTATAAAGTCTAGTAAAATCATTTAATAAGATCGCTTCCGAAAATCCATCTGCCGCAATATGATGAATTACAAAAATAAGTATGCTCTCTTCTTTATTGATCTCAATAATGGCACATCTAAAACTAAAATCCTTAGAAAGATTAAAAGGATTAAAAACAACTTCTTGTATCGTTTGATCAATACAAACAGGATCATGTTCGTTAAAACACCTTATTTTAAATAGTTTTTCATCTAATAATTTTTGAAACAAATTTCCATTTTCATCAGCAAACATTACTGTTTTAAACACTTCGTGTCTTGAAACCAATTGAGTCGCTACCTTTTCTAAAATATTTAGGTCTAATACTCCCGAAACTTTAATTGTCTTATAGACATGATATTCCTCACTTCCTCCTAGCTGATCAAGAAACCATAAACTTTTTTGTTGAAATGAAGCAGGAATCTTATTCTTATATTGTTTTCTATTTATATGAGATAATGATAACTTTTCAACTTGGTTTCCTTCTTCCAATTCCAGTTCTTTCTCTACCGAGGAAATACACGCTCTTAATGTGGGAAACTCAAAAATAAGAGTAGGTGCAAAAGGACGATTTAAATATTCTGATAACATCCCTGATAACCTGACTCCAAATAAAGAATTAATCCCTAGTTCAGTAAATGATTTATCCAATGATACTTGATCTAAGGAAAGCTCTAATTGTTCGGCTATTATTTTTTTAAACCATTTTTCTACAGGTGTATTGATTAATGAAACGGCTTTTTCTTCTGTAGCTTTATTACTTTTTTGAATCTTGTTGGCCTCATTACTATCCCACCGTTCCAATACTCCATCTACTGTATTTTCTTTATAAAATGATGCCGTAGCAACACGCTGAATTTTACCACTTGATGTTTTTGGAATACGCCCTGGACTAACTAATACAATCCCGTAGACTAAAAGGTTATGTGTATAATAAACAGTATCACAGATATTTTTTACTATTATCGAAAAATCGTACTTTAGAATACTGGTTCGTTTAATTTCTTGTACGATCACCAATTGTTGACTTCCCTTATGTGAGATACTCAAGGCTACTCCTGCATTATTTTGTAAATCCGAACTCGATTTTTGCACGGTTCTTTCTATATCCTGCGGAAAATGATTCACTCCATTAATGATCATCATTTCTTTTAATCTTCCCGAAATATATAGATCATCATTATGTATAAATCCCATATCACCAGTACGTAAATACGGACCTTCTGTTTTTTTTCCTCCTTTAATATATGCTTGAAATACCTCTTTAGAAATAGCTTCCTTTTGCCAATAACCTTTTGCTACACTGGCGCCACTCACCCAAACTTCTCCTATTTTATTTTCATCGCAACGTTTTTTGGTATCTGGATCAACAATTTTAACCGTTAACCCTTCTATTACAGGGCCATTGCCCATTATCCGATGTACTTCATTAGTCTCAATAGATTTCTTAGCAATCTTAACCTCTTTATCGCTAAATGCTTTCTTGTCTAACCCTAGAATTACAGGAGCTGTATGAAACAAGCAACCACTTACTACTAAAGTAGCTTCAGCCAAACCGTACCCTGGAAATAGCGCTTCTTCCCTAAGTCCATAATCTCTATAACGTGCAATAAACTTTTCAAATGTTTCAGGACGAATCGGTTCTGATCCATTAATTGCTACTCTCCAGCTACTTAAATCTATTCCTTCTAGATCATCTTTTTGAATTTGATTTACACATAGATCATATGCAAAATTGGGTCCACAACTAATTGTTCCTTTATAATTAGAGAATGCTTGTAACCATCTGATTGGTTTTTGTACAAATGCGGTTGGAGGCATCATAACAAGCTCAAAACCAACATAAAATGCTTGAATAATATTACCTATCAACCCCATATCATGATATATAGGCAACCATGATATCCCTACAGAATCAGGAGTGTTTTTAAAACACTTTTTAAATAATTCACTATTGTCAATCACATTCGCATGGTCTATAATAACTCCTTTAGGGTTTCCTGTTGACCCTGAAGTATATTGCAAAAAGGCAACAGTTTCTGGAATTATATCGGGGAAATCTTTTAGGATTTTCTGTTCTAACTTATCTGTCTCTAACCATTTTATTTCAGAAAAAACTTCTTTACTAGCCCATTTCTTATTCTTAATATAAACCACTTCCTCGGTCAAAACTAGCATGGCATTACAATCTTCCACTATTTTTTCAAGCCTGCCTATTCTCCGTTTTCCTTGTGGAGGAAATGCTGGTACAGCAATAACTCCCGCTAGTAAACATCCAAAAAATGCATCCATAAAATCTAAACCCGAAGGGTATAATAGTAAAACGCGATTTCCTGGCTTTACATATTCTAAAATATGAGAAGCAATAATGGTTGCTCTGTCATATAATTCTAAATAAGTACGGGAATCTGTTTCCTCTTCTCCATTTTCTAGAAATCTATAAAGGATTTTGTTTGGAGTATGTGTTACATGATGTTCTAATATCTTTACTAATGTTTTATCTTCAAATATCTCTTTTGAAACAGATAGGTTTGTTCGTAACATATTGCGATTAGGTTGTTTTAGTTTCTTTAAAGTCAAAAAAAAATCATAAAGACCAGAAATGATCTTTATATACTGTATTACTAGTAATTATTGTAGAAATTTAGTTATCAAATAATTGGTCACCCACATGCATCAAAAAGAGAATATCCTTATTAAAAGACTCCTCTTTTAATTTCTAATACATTCTATTCGAAGAATTATTTGACTATTCTGTAAGTATATATTTTTCAATTAAATAAGTCTAATTTAACTTATGTACTTTTATATAAATTATAAGCTTTAATAAATGCATGCTCCAAGACCTCCAGTTATAACTATAACTAGGTTTATCTCTTTTGATTTGGGCGTCTTTTTTAATATTGTTACTTCTAAACTTAATCTTTGCACCATAAGTGTCTTTCCATACGTCGGGAACAGTAAAATATCCCCTTTCTATCTTCCCATTATTTGGGTAAAAAGATGTTACTTTTTCAAACTGTAAATTAGGTTGTTGAGCAAAAGAGCAAATACTAAATACGGTTAAAAATAGAAATGTAAATTTATTCATCATTATTCTTATAAATAGTGTTAAAAATCGAGTTTATTTATTTTTATTTCAATGGTATCTATCTTTCTATTTAAAGCGACGTGACAACTATAATCATCCTTTATTGTTATTTCTTTTAAAAAGAAATTTTCAAAACCTACTGTTGTTTTTTTATTTCGAATTTCAAAAGATTTTAAGGGAATTGTAAATCCTTTTCCGTTAGTTTTAATAACTGCTTCTTTCTGCGACCAATGGTAAAAAAATGAACGTATTTTATCTTTTGAATTGTTAACTGATTCCCATTCATTCTTGGTCATTTGAGATTTAAAACCTGTAATCTTAATAGGCTTAATTTTTTCAATATCAATACCTATACTCCCTAAACGGGTTAAAGCACAAATAACTATTTTTCCTGAATGTGAAATATTAAAACTCATATCAATACTATCAAAATATGGTTTATTATAGAAGGTATATTTTAAATCGAAATCGTCAAAATTATAATTCATTTGTTCCATACCTTTAACCAGTAAAACTCTTCCTAATAAAGATAATTGAGCATCTTGCCATCGTCTATATCTTAGTACTTTTTTTTGAAATTCAGTAGAGAACTTTGGTAAATATTTGTTGATTAAATCTTTATGATTATCCTCATTTATTAGCGTGTAAAAAATATAAATCAATTAAAAAGCATTAAAAGTTAAAATTAATTTCTATTATTTTTTGATTTTTAAAATCCAACGCTTTGTATGTATTCCTTTTGATTTTACATTTAGAATTATAAATAGCGTAAGGTTATGTGAGAAACTATTTTTTAATGTAAAATTCTTATCCTATATTTTACTAAAGATTAGTAGATCCCAAATTACATACTTGATTTATATTAAGCTTTTATTTTCATGATAGCTTGTTCGGAATATCTCAACTAATTCCTTAACGTTATTGTATATAAAGAAATGATTTCCTTTTAACACGTAAGACTTAAAATTGGACTTCGTATGTTTTTTCCAATTATTTATCTTATTTATTTCTTTTTCCTCATCTCCCATTATAGCTATTATAGGTGATTCTATAATAATATCATTAATAAGAAAATCTCCTTCTAATATCTTAAAATCTGCACGTAGAATAGGTAATACAAAATCTAATAGCTCTTCGCTTTCTAATAATTCTTTAGGAAGTCCTCCTAATTCTTTAAGCATGGTTATAAAATCATTTCTATTCAAAGATGAGCGATTTTTTTCTCTTTTTATACCTGGCCCAGCATTACCACTTACAATCACACATTGTGAAAATTTATTATCCTTTTCCAGCATGTCTTCAATTCCTAATGCTAAAGCAGCTCCTAAACTGTGTCCATAGATTATAAAATCTTCTCCGTTTAGTCGGTTGGAGATTTGTTTGTACATATCCTGTATTGCATCTACATAGGAAGTTATTAATTTTTCTTTAATTCTTTTACCTCTGCCTGGAAGTTCTATAGAAATCATTTCAAAATCAACAGGAAAAGGTTCTAAAAAATCGAAAGAATATATACTACCTCCTGCAAAATGTAATAAAAATAGTTGCTTTTTCTTCATAAAAATCATTAATTAGTTAATAAAGAATTTCTTGAAATTAACTATCCCTGTCTTTGCTGGCAGGCTGGATCGAAGCAAAGTCATAATCGTATTTCGCTAGTTTTATACCCAATCAAGTTGCTCCACAGGTTTTGACCTAAAAAAGTCAAAAACCAAAATGCTGTATTTAGTTTCCCATTTTTACTGAAACAAGTTCAGCACAAACACGGAGTGATAATTTCAACGAAAACCCTGTCTTTGCAAGCAGACTAGGGGCCAATGTCATTAAGTTAAGACTAAAATGTCAGTCTGAGCGCAGTCGAAGACCTTATAAACCTTAGTTTTTAAAAGCATTTCGACTGCACTACCAATGACGTAATCTTCATTTAATTGATTTTGAATTAATTACAAATAAACATCATCTACCATACTTTGTAATTTTTTTCCAAGGGCTCAATGTGAAAAAACAGAACAAATCCCCCTTAACTTAATGACATTGAGCCAGAGGTAGCACCTAAGGAAATTCTTTTCGATTAAAATATTTGACTATAACTTTCAATGTTAGAGCTATTGATGTCAACAAACACTATTTGATTAATCTCTTTTAATAGGATACCAAATCTAGTTTTGGTATTCCGTTTTGCAAGTATTCCTTCATATCCCGCTAATGGGCCGCTTATAATACGAACATTCTCACCTTCTTTAAAATTTGGTTCAACTGATATATTTCTATTTAAATTCAGCATTTTTTTAATCCCTTTTATGTTTTCAAAATCAACTTTTGAAGGCTTCCCTCCACAATGTAAAAAAGTCACAACCTTAGGTATTTGACAAATTTTACTTAAATAACGTTCTTCGGTATTCACAAAAATATAACTCGGAAAAAGCACCTCCTCAATCATTTTTTTTTGGCGATTCTTCCAGGTTTTTAAACTTTTCTTCACAGGAAGAAAAACTTCATAGTCTTGAAAAGACAACTCTTGTTTAACAATTTTTTCTGCACGTGGTGCTGTATAAAATACATACCAATTCTTATTCGGTTTTAATTCTAATACAGTCTCCCCTTTTTTACAATAACTATCAATATTATCGCACATATCAATATAATGTTTAAGATTTGGAAATTAAATAAAGCTACGCTTGGTCAATTAGCAACTTTGCATTTGACTAAAATTTTAAAATTCTATAAGTGATGAATATCTTAGAGAATGATTAAAAAAGGATTTAATTAAACTCTATATTTAAAAAGACATACTAATTCTTACACTTTTATAAACGCAGAAAAATGATTTAATATAAAAGGTCACATTAACTAATTGAATACTCATAATAATATAGTTTTTAAGATTGAAAATTAAATAAAGCTACGCTTGGTCAATTAGCAACTTTGTATTTGACTAAAATTTTAGAAGTAATGAGTGTCTTTGAGAATGCTTTTTATGAGGTTTTTATTAAAAAATAATCATGTACGAATATCAAACATTATTTCATATAAAGAAAGACAATTCCTGTTAATTAACATAAAGTTCACATTGATTAATTGAATGCCATAATATCTTATAATAATAAAAGAAAAAGTTAAAAAATATTCTTGCTCGTATTCGAATTTAATTATAATAGAATCCCACTCATTTTTTAATAATTATCAAAATTATAGCACATAAATATATGATGTTTAAGATTGAAAATTAAATAAAGCTACGCTTGGTCAATTAGCAACTTTGCATTTGACTAAAACTTTAAAATTCTAGTAGTAATGAGTGTCTTTTGAGAATGCTTTTTTATGAGTTTTTTTGTTAAAAAACCATATACAAATATCAAACATTATTTTTCATAAAGAAAGATAATTCTTATTAATTAACATAAAGTTCACATTCATTAATTGAATGTCACAATACCTTATAATAAAAAAAGAAAAATTAAAAATATTCCTACTCGTATTCGAATTTAACTATAATAGAATCCTACTAATTTTTTAATAATTATCAAAATTATTGCACATATATATATGATGTTTAAGATTGAAAATTAAATAAAGCTACGCTTGGTCAATTAGCAACTTTGCATTTGACTAAAACTTTAAAATTTTAGTAGTAATGAGTGTCTTATAAAGGTTTTATTAAACCTTCCATTTAAAATATATACAAATATCAAATATTATTTTTATAAAGAAAAATAATTCTTATTAATTAACGTAAAATTTATATAGACTAATTAAACGCTATAATATCTTGAAGATTAAATAAAGCTACGCTTGGTCAATTAGCAACTTTGCGTTTGACTAAAATTTCAAAAATTCTATAAGCTATGTGTATCTTAAAGAATGCTTTTATGGGAGTTTTTTAATCCTCTATTTAAAATATGTACGAATATTATCATTTTTAATCAAAAAAAGAAGACAATTCTTATAAAAAAATCATAAAATTAACATTATATAATTTATCGTCCATAATATTTTATAATTCATAAAATAAAAGGCTAAATAATATGAATTTATTACCTGAAGTTCCGAAGGATTTAGAGAAAGACTATACAGAGTAAATTGGAGATAATCCCAAAGCCAGCTCTGCTCATAGCAGACACTATTTAGAAACATATCTTCATAGGGCATATTCTATTGTAGGAAGAACAAATATCATCTGTTAATAAATCTCCCAAAATTCTCTTAAAACCTGTCTTGTTCTGAAATATGTATACACAAAGCCAATAGGTTGATTTTAAGTTTGTAAAATAATTTTAAAAGATATCCAACTAAAAACAACACGAGTAAATATCTTAATGTCAGATAATTAAAAAACAGGTACGTAATTCGGTGCGTATACCAATAACCAAACAGAATAACACATTGATTATAAGTATTTTATTAGATATCAGATAGTCCCCCTTTCTCCACTGAAAAAATTGTAATTAGACACTTTAAAAGTCAAAACCCTTTAAACACTACGTTTAGAGTTTTTTTGTTTTTGGTATATGTTCAAAATACACATTATATAGATCAAATATAATTTTAGGGGGCAAGTCATAATTACGCATAAATTTTGATGAGTCTATATAGGAAAAAAGAAATATCTCTGACTCCCCTAAACTGGGATCAATCCCAAAAGTTGTGTTTAGGCAAAAATGTTCTACTCTTTAGCTTCTTGAAATCAGATTCTCTTTTAAAAATACAGCCTTTTTATTTAATTAAGACATAACAACCTATAAGTATTTACAACATTTCAATAATCTTTAGTCCCTTTTTTTACATTTTAGTGTAAAATGACCTGTTTGTGACATAGATTGACCAATTTATATCTATTAAATATACTTAATTTACATCTTAAAATTTTTATTATGGGAGTATTTAATTCCTTGTTTAAGAAAAAAAATTATGAATAAATTTAAGATCCTTGCCTTTACCTTGTTGGTAATCCTTTCTTGTAAAAGTGTCAAATTAAAAAAAAGTTTCCATAACAATTCTGGAAACTATGTATCTGAACATTATCAAAATCGCGAATCGGGATATGATTGGGTGTCGGTTAATGTTAGCCAGAATACCCCAGAAAACATGAAAATTTCTATTCGATCAAGAGCTGATAAAAAAAGACCTACTTGTACTTTTGATGCAATTGCTGAAAGAATAAACGATTCAACTTTTCAAACCATTGTAAAACAAAAAACCATTCTTTTTAAATTTAAAGAAAACAATATTTCAATTTCTACAAAAGAATTTGATAATAGATTTCTATTAATGTATTTCTGTAGTGGTGGTGCTAGTTTAATGGGAGATTATAAAAAAATATCTAGTGAATTAGACACTACACAAATTGACAAAAAACCTTTTTCTAACATGATAAAAGACGGAAAAATTAACCGATAACAACCTTTTAAAAATTCGGATCTATGTTTATCCGAAAAGTTAGCGTCTTTTTACACGCTACGTTTCACACACAAACCATTAACAAAAATAAAAATTATGGGACTATTTAATTCTCTATTTGGAAAAAAGAAAATGACTTTAGATGAAGCTAATGCAAAAAATCAAGATTTTATTACTAAAAATCCTGAACCGAAAGATGATGAAAACTCACTTATGAGACAAGCATCAAATATGCTAACTAACAGGAAGTTTGATGAATCTATTGAGTTTTATAAAAGACTTGCTGAGAATTACCCTGAAAATAAGGGGCTATATCTAAGTCAGGTTGGAGTGGGGTTTTACTTCCTAAATGACTTTGACAAAGCTATTGAATACTATTTAAAGGCAAAAAATGAAGGTGCAGATTCGAATATGATGGACGACAATATTTGGGAGGCTTGTGAGGCTATTTATAACAAAAATAATGATAAAAAAGCGATTGAAAGATATCTTGAATATTACCATAATGGTAATTATGCTAAAAAAGCAAAAAAAATACTATCTAAATAACTTTTGCTAACACAAAAATAAAAAGCATTAAAACGACTTTTTACATTCGACGTTAATAATCATTAAGGACGCAAATTTTGATAAATAAAAAATGAAAAAAAATTTAATAATATTATTGTTTATGTTCCCAATATTTTCATGGGCTGATCATTGGGACAATTTAACACTTCAGCAAGCCAATCAAGTTCAGGATCTTCTTAATTCAAATCCATATATTTTAGATTATTGTGATTGTTGTAGTTATGAAGGAGTATACGCAACGAAAATTTACTTAATGAAGGTAAAATCAACTGATATTGTAATTTGTGATTGGAATTCAGAATACTTTAACGTTAGAGCGCAAGTTGAGATTTTGGCTGAAATACCGTATAACCAAAATGGTCCTGACATAGCATCTCCCCGTTTAAACAAATCAGAAAGTGATCTAATAATTACTATGAATTACACCTGGGCCTATAATGAACTGGAAGGAAAAGCAGCTCCCATATATACTATTATACCTTATGATACTTACGGAAAAATAAAACTAGATTCAGGTTCTTGTAGGGAATTCACAACTTTTCCAAAACCAAAATATATTAAAGAGAGAGCATATAAAAGATGGTACAGAAATAAGTTTTGACCGCAAAAATACGATTTTAACAATTTGTATATTATATAATCCCTTCTGTTCGTTAAAGGACATAGTTTACAAAGTTAAAGAATTATTAAAAAGGGCTAATTAGAAGTTACTAAATTTTAAAACCTCTGAAACCACCTTAAAAAACTGATAAACTTGGAATTCTGGATAGTTCCTCTTTCTCCGTTGAAACGATGTTTCAAAAGAAACATAGAATTTAAAACCTCTTTAAAACTTAGTGTTTAAAGGGGTTTCTTTTTTAGTTATTTTCAAAAAACACTTGCCCCCCTGTTTTATAGTTTAATACTTTTAACAATAGAATGTACATTATCTTTTGTAACTCTACTTTCTTTTGTTATCTCTCCACCTTGAAGGAAATAATAAGACTGCGAAAGATTAATTGCAAAACTCACAAACTGTTCTACTAAGAGTACCGTAACATTAAGATCTAACGCTATTTTTTGTAAAATCCTTCCAATTTCTTGAACTACATTAGGCTGAATACCTTCAGCTGGTTCGTCAAGCAAAATCATTTTTGGATCTATAACCAACATTCTTGCTATAGCTAATTGCTGTTGCTGACCACCACTTAACATGCCTCCCTTTCTTTTTCGGATTTCTTTTAAATCTGGAAAATAGTCATAACCTATTTCTAGGGCTTTTTTCAAATTCATCTTTCTTACTTCACAGCCTAACAACAGGTTTTCCTCTACAGATAAATATGGAAAAATCATTCTTCCCTGCGGCACATATGCCACTCCTAATTGTGAAATGGCTTCAGAATCTAATTTAGAAATATCTTGACCATCAAAAATAATTTCTCCACTTTTTGAAGGCATTAATCCCATAATTGATTTTAATAACGTGGTTTTCCCTGCTCCATTACTACCAACGATAGAGCAAATTTCGTTTTTAGGTATGCTAATATTTATATTATGAATTGCTGAGGATTCATTCGAATATCCAGCAGTTAAATTTTTTATTTCAAACATGTTTTGCGTTTAATCTTGTTATGGTTGCATTATTTTGTCAAACTGCATTACTAAAAATTCACGTTTAGTTTTGACGACCCAAATAAATTTCAATCACCTGTTCGTTATTTACAATTTTATCAAAAGCTCCTCTATCAATAATACGTCCTTCATGCATAACCGTAACAGATGTTGAAAAATTACTAACAAATTTCATGTCGTGCTCTACCACTAAAACGGTGTGATCTTTTCCTATCTCTTTTAATAACTCACCCGTTCTATCACGCTCACTCGGAGACATTCCAGCAATGGGCTCGTCTACCAATAATAATTCTGGTTCGTTAATTATAGACATTGCTATTTCTAACCACTGTTTTTGCCCGTGAGACATAGACCCGCTAATTACATTTTTGTACTCTAAAAGATTTAGCTTTAGCAGCGTTTGGTCTATAGTATCTTCTTCCTCCTTGGTAATCTTGTGATTAAATAGATACCAAACATTGCGTTTTCCTGTTAACAACGAAAGCTTCATGTTTTCAAAAACCGTCTGCGTATTAAATATAGTCGGGTTTTGAAACTTTCTGCTTATCCCCAAGTGTACAATACTTTCTGGTTTTTTATTTTGAACTTCGTGAGTTTCCTTGTAAATAATTTTACCTTTTGATGTTTTTACACGTCCACAAATAGCATCTAAAATAGTCGTTTTTCCTGCTCCGTTTGGACCAATTATAAACTGAACACCTTTAAATGAAAAATCTATATTAATAGTATTCAAAGCTTTGTAGCCATCAAAATCTACTTCAACATCTCTTAGACTTATGATAGGATTTACAACTCTGGCAATACGTTTTAAGTGTAATTCTAAATCTTTATTCATGCTCTGTCTTCAATTTATTAAATCTATTTTGAAACCATTCTTTCTCTTTTAATGTTCCTACAATTCCTTTTGGTACAATTAAAGTTGCTGCAATAAATAAGAATCCGTAGAAATACCACCAGTATTCTGGTAACGATTCTGAGAAACTTGTTTTAGCATAATTTATAACCAAAGCGCCAATTATTGGACCAAGTAAAGTACCGCGGCCACCAATAGCTACCCAAATAACAAACTCGGTAGACATAAGTATACTCATAAGAGAGGGCGATATAATACCTACTATAGGCACAAATAAAGCGCCTGCAACACCACACATAGCGGCAGAGGTTGCTAAAGTTAAAATTTTAAAAGAATCTGTTCTGTAACCTAAAAAGCGCAACCTTGTTTCTCTATCCCTTATGGCTTGAATTATTACGCCTCCATGGGTTCTTAACATAAACTTGCTAACAAAATAAATAGCTATAACAACAGCTACTGCAAGACCATATAATATTTTTATTAGAGTTGGGTCGCCTATGGGGTAACCAAACACACCTTTAAACCCTGTTATACCATTAGACCCACCAGTAAACCCTTGTTGTCCAACAAATAAAATAGAGACAATTAAGGTAATAGCTTGACTAATTATTGTAAAATAAACACCTTTAGTCCCCGATTTAAAAAGAGGAACACCTACCAATAAAGCTAATGTTACTGGTAAAATAACGGTCATTGCCAAAGCAAAGGGTAGCGATTGAAACGGTTTCCAGAACCATGGTAAGGTTTCTATTCCAGACCATTCCATAAAATCTGGTAAAGGTTGGGCTTGTAATTTCATATACATCGCCATCGCATAACCACCTAGCGCAAAGTAAACACCATGCCCTAAACTTAAAACGCCCGTATACCCCCATAATAAATTAACCGAAATGGCTACAATGGCAAATACTACAAACTTACTTAAAATTGAAAGTCTGAAATCTGAAAGTAAAAAAACTGGTAATATTATAATTACAGCTAGTACTAATATGCAAATTATTTTTTGCTTCATTTTTTTAATTGAAAAATTAATCAATAGTTCTGTCTTTCATTGGCGATAATCCTTGTGGCTTATAATGCAGAACAATTAAAACCAAACTAAGAATAATCACTTTAGCCATACTTGAGGTTGTGAAGTTTTCTATAAACGGACTACTTATTCCAATTAGTAAAGCGCCTAATATAGTACCTCTTAAACCTCCAATACCGCCAAGAATAACAACTAGAAATGTATCAATAATATAATTTTGACCTGTTGAAGGCCCTACCGAACCGAGCATTGAAATACAGATACCTGCTATACCCGCCAAACCACAACCAAATGAAAACGTAAACGCATCTGCCTTTTTAGTATTGATACCAATACATGAGGCCATAGAGCGATTTTGCATAACTGCTTGAAGGATTCTGCCTTTAGGTGTTTTGTAGATAAAATAATACACAAACAAGCAAACCAACACAGCAAAAAGGATAATAAAAATTCTATTAAAAGGCAATGTGATATCTTCTGTAACTTCCCAGCCTTTGCTTAAAATTTTTGGCATGGGAGCATCTACATTATTAGAACCAAAAATATTCCTAGCCAATTGCTGTAAAATCAAACTAATACCCCATGTAGCCAATATACTATCCAGAGGCCGAGCATACAATTTTCGTATTACTAGCCGCTCTATTAAATAGCCTATTCCAAAAGATAGAATAAATGATAGAATAAATGCCAACAAAAGGGTAAGCCACGATCCTTCACTTCCAAGCACCAAACTAACAATATAACTGCTGTAGCACCCAATCATAATAAACTCGCCGTGCGCAAAATTAATGACCCCCATCATTCCAAAAACGATACTCAAACCAATAGCTGTAAGCAATAAAATAGAACTAATACTTAATCCGTTGAATAAGAATGGTATAAAGTCTCCCATAATTTTATTATATTTTGATTTGTTACAGAAGATATCCAAATACCTAACTGCTTTTAAAAATTTCTATTTAGAAGAATGTTACTCCAAATAAACCAGTTATAGTATGGTTAATCGGACTAGCAACAACTCCTGCATTTGCTTTAACACTATAGGTTTCTGATATTTTTACAGGCTTACTAATATTTATTCCTATTTCGTTAATACCAGCATCATTTGCATCAGCTACAGCTCTATTTGTCCATTGCCAGAATGTACCGCCATCATCACTATTAAAAGCAAAACCAAAAGAAACATACGGAGACACAGAAATATTATTTCCTGCATCAAAACCATAAGATGCTTTAAAATAAGATGAATATCTATTTGATTGATCTGGATTTCTATCTCTACCTTCAATAATAGTAGCGAAGAAAAGGTTCAAATTGGTTTTAGGAAGCGTATAGTTCACAGACAAATCAAAGAAATGTCGTGTTTGATCTCCAGTAAAATTGAAATAATTAGCTTGAGAATGATTTCCATATCCTGCGAAACCATTGGAAGCAGTATAGTCACTATAGTTAAAAACATCCCAAAGCGCTATAGAAAAACCAGATTTGGTAGTGTACGATATATATAAATCGGTATCTTTCCACATACCTGATAATCCATAACCATTCCAAGTTCCAATTTCAAAACCACCATACTTAAAACTTGCTTGAGCAGCAACTATAGGATCTGGCCCTACAGCATAACCACGCCAGTACCATTGGTTGTGCATTGAAGCTGTAATATCGAATTTACCTTTTTTTGTAGTTTCTTCTTGCGCAAACATAAGAGCTGAAAACAACCCTACTAATGTGAATAGTAATACTTTTTTCATAATAATAAATGTTAAATTTAGGCTGTAAAAAGGCGATTTAATTGCTTAAACCATAATGTAAATCGCCTATTTATTTGTTTTTATTGGATGTTACCTGGAGCGATAACTTTTTTATCTGTAGCTATACTTGGGAATGGATCTGGTGCAATCATTTCTGGTGATTGATAAAGAATATCAAACTGCCCTTCAGCATTTGCTCTACCAATCATGAAATTTTTGATGGTGTGATTGGTAACTGGATCTATAGATACAACACCTTCAGGAGCATTATAACTCACTTTGCTAATAGCTTGTTGTACAGCATCTGGCTCAAAAGAATTTGCCTTTTTAACAGCCTCTGCCCATAAGTACACACCAAAGTAAGCCGCTTCTATAGGATCATCAGTAACTTTATCTGCACCGTATTTAGTTTGATATGCTTTTATAAATTTATCGTTAGCCTCACTTTTAAAAGTCATAAAATAGTTCCATGCCGTTAATTGACCTTCCATAATATCAACACCAATACCTTTTAATTCTACTTCAGCAATAGAGAAAGACATACAAGTTACTTCTGGGGCACTTAACCCAAGAGATTTCATTTGTTTAAAGAAACCAATATTACTATCACCGTTAACGGTGTTTAAAACAGCATCAGCACCCGAACTTTTAATTTTTTGGGCAATCGATGTGAAGTCTGTATGACCAAGTGGCGCATATTCTTCGCCTACTATTTCGATACCTTCAGATTTTAATTTTGCCTTAATAATTTTATTAGCTGTTCTTGGGAAAACGTAATCCGATCCTACTAAAAAGAATTTCTTTTTACCTTCCTTAATCATATAATCTACCGCGGGAAGAATTTGTTGATTAGGAGCTGCTCCAGTATATATTACATTTTTAGAAGCTTCCATACCTTCATATTGCACAGGATAAAATAATAAACTGTTTTTAGACTCAAACACTGGTAATACCGCTTTTCTGCTAGAAGATGTCCAGCATCCAAAAACAGATTTCACACCATCTTGTCCTATTAATTTTGTAGCCTTTTCTGTAAAAGTTGGCCAATCTGAGGCGCCATCCTCAATTATTGGTTCTATTTGCTTACCTAAAACACCACCTGCAGCATTAATTTCTTCAATAGCTAACATCGTAGCATTTTTGCAATCTGTTTCAGAAATTGCCATGGTTCCCGTTAAAGAATGTAAAACGCCAACTTTTACTGTGCTAACTTCTTCAGCAGAAGCTTTACCTTCTTTTTGTTTACAGGAAAAAACCAGAGCTAAACTGGCAATAAATAATACTAATTTTCTCATAATTCATGTAGTTATTTAAATGTTAATTATAACACAAATCTATAATATATTTCATTACACCCCATAAAATTGATAGTATACATTTATTTTTTACGAATTATAGTACATTTACCCCTCATTTTTTATGGGTATAATAATTTTACTATTATTTCTTTAAAAAAAAGACAAAACCTTTTTATTCTATTCTATTTTATAAATTAAAGCCACATAATGGCTAAATTATTCTTTAAGTTTGTATACCAAATATTACATTTACAAATGCACTTAACACCTAAAGAAATAGAAAAACTACTCTTATATACAGCAGGAGAAGTTGCACAAAAAAGAAAGAATAGAGGATTAAAACTGAATTACCCAGAAGCCATTGCATTAATAAGTGCCGACCTTTTAGAAGCTGTACGCGATGGTAAAACAGTAGCCGAATTGATGCAATACGGAACCACAATACTGTCTAAAGAAGATGTTATGGAAGGCGTTGCAGAAATGATACATGATATACAAATTGAAGCAACATTTCCTGATGGCACAAAATTAGTAACTGTTCATGCCCCTATAAAATGATACCAGGCGAATACATTTTAAAACAAGAAAATATTCAAGCTAACACCAACAAAAAGACTGTTACACTTGAAGTCACTAATAAAGGAGATAGACCCATTCAAATAGGTTCTCATTTTCATTTTTTTGAAGTTAATAAGGAAATGGATTTTGACAGACCTAAAACACTAGGTATGCGATTAAATATTCCCTCTGGAACTGCTGTTCGATTTGAACCTGGAGAAGAAAAGGAAGTTGAATTAGTCGAAATCGGCGGGAACAAAATCATTTATGGCTTTAATAATTTAGTAGATGGCAAAATTGGTTCTGAAGTATCTGAAAATATTCTTATCAATTTAAACAAATTTCTCAAATCTTAATTATAACATGGTATGAGCATAGAAATAAACAGAATAAAATATGCCAACATGTTTGGACCTACTGTTGGCGACAAAATAAGATTGGCAGATACTGAATTATTTATAGAAATTGAAAAAGATTTTGCTATTTACGGCGAAGAAGCCAAATTTGGAGGAGGCAAAACCATTAGAGATGGCATGGCGCAATCTGCAAGAGCAACACGAAACGAAGGCGTTCTGGATTTTGTTATAACAAGTGCTATTATTATTGACCATTGGGGCATTGTAAAAGGAGACATTGGTATTAAAGACGGTAGAATTGTAGCTGTTGGCAAAGCTGGAAATCCAGACACCATGGATGGTATTAGTGAAAACATGATTATTGGCGCATCTACCGAAGTACATTCTGGCGCAGGCTTAATAGCTACCGCTGGTGGTATTGACGCCCACATACATTTTATCTGTCCGCAACAAATAGATCACGCTTTATATAGTGGCATCACCACAATGATAGGTGGCGGAACTGGACCTGCAGATGGTACAAACGCTACCACAGTAACACCAGGTGCTTGGAATATTCAAAAAATGCTTGAAAGTGCAGAAGCGTTCCCAATGAATTTAGGTTTTTTTGGAAAAGGAAACTGTTCCTCCTTAGCACCTTTAGAAGAACAGGTAGAAGCAGGTGTGCTAGGATTAAAAATACATGAAGACTGGGGTGCTACCCCCGCAACAATTGATGCATCATTAAAAATAGCAGACAAATTTGATATTCAAGTAGCAATTCATACTGATACACTAAACGAAAGTGGTTTTTTAGAAGATACCGTAAATGCTATTGATGGTAGAGTAATTCACACTTTCCACACAGAAGGTGCAGGTGGTGGACATGCTCCAGATATTATCAAAGCAGCCATGTATACGAATGTACTTCCTTCTAGCACCAATCCTACTCGACCATTCACCGTTAACACAATTGACGAACATTTAGACATGCTAATGGTATGTCATCATTTAGACAAGTCTGTTCCAGAAGATGTTTCTTTTGCAGACTCAAGAATTCGACCAGAAACTATTGCTGCCGAAGATATTTTACACGACATGGGCATTTTTAGCATGATGAGCAGCGACTCCCAAGCCATGGGTCGGGTGAGTGAAGTTATTACCAGAACTTGGCAAACAGCCCATAAAATGAAAGTACAACGAGGCTTTTTACCCGAAGACAAAGCAAATAAAAATGACAACTTTAGAGCTAAACGTTACGTTGCTAAATACACGATTAATCCAGCAATCTCTCATGGAATTTCAAAACATGTAGGATCATTAGAACCTGGAAAATTGGCCGATTTAGTACTTTGGAAACCAGCTATGTTTGGCGTTAAACCAGAATTAATAATTAAAGGCGGTATGATTATCGCTGGACGTATGGGAGACCCGAATGCATCCATACCAACACCACAGCCAGTAATTTACAGACCTATGTTTGGTGCTTATGGTAAAGCGCTTCAGAAAACCTGTGCTACGTTTGTTTCTAAAATTTCAATTGAAAACAAAACCATTGAAAAATACGGGTTAAAAAAAATGATTTTTCCAGTTGAAAATTGCCGATCAATCAGTAAAAAAGACCTAATTCATAACGACAAAACACCCAATATTGAAGTTAACCCAGAAAATTATCAAGTAAAAGTAGATGGCAAACATATTACTTGCGAACCTTTGAAAGAATTACCAATGGCTCAGAGATATTTTTTATTTTAAAAATTATGATTATTTCAGAAAAACCTAAGCAAATTAACCCTCAGTATAGTAGAAAAACTATTATACAGATTGATTTTGATTGGTTTGAAACAAATAAACGCATCCAGCACAAAACTGCTAAAGACGGACAAACGTTTCGTTTAAAATTCTTAAAAGAAAACCCGAATTTAAAAGAAGGTGAATTGTTATACGAAAACGAAGACAAAGTTTATTGTATTCATATTCTACCATGCGATTGCTTGGTGATTAACCCAAAATCTAATTTTGAAACCGCTTCCATATGTTACGAAATTGGCAACAAACACCTTCCTTTATTTTATGAAGACGATACTTTACTTGTTCCTTTTGAAAAACCACTTTTCAATCAACTAAAAGCCATGGGTTTTGATGTTTTTAAAGCTAAAAAAAGCTTATTAACACCTTTAAAAACGACGGTAACTCCACATGGAGAAAGTAAAAGTTTATTTTCTAAAATAATGGATTTAACAGAAAGATAATGACACAGGCATTACTACACTTGTTGCATATTTGCGATCCGATGTTGCCCATTGGTGGTTTTTCCCATTCTTATGGATTGGAAACCTACACGCAACAAGAAATCATAAAATCGCCAGAACAAGTTCTAAACTTCTTAAGAGACATGCTAACTCATACTGTTTTACCCAACGACGCCTCTTTTATAAGTCTTACATACGATGCCTGCGAAACCAATAATTGGTCGGAGATTATAGCCTTAGATGCGCTTTGCCATGCTTCAAAATTACCTATGGAAATTAGAAAAGCAAGTCAGAAATTAGGGATCCGTCTAACAAAAATTTTCGCGCCATTAATCTCATCAGAATTAACAAACAAAACCCAGGCAGCAATAAAGAGTAAAGAATTATTTGGACACTATTCCATTTTATACGGTGTTTTTGCTCATCAATTAAACATAAAAAAAGAAGATGCTATTCAAGGATATTTTTATAATACCGCTATTGGTTTTATTACCAATGCCGTAAAATTAATTCCCTTAAGCCAAGATACTGGGCAACAATTAATATATAAACTTTTACCGTTAATAGCAGAATTATCAAAAAAAGCATTACATCCAGATTTAGACAAATTAGGTATTAGCTCTGTAGGATTAGACATTCGATCTATGGAACATGAAAAGCTTTATTCAAGATTATACATGTCTTAAAAAATAAAAATGACAAGAAATTATATTAAAATAGGAATTGCAGGTCCCGTCGGTTCAGGGAAAACAGCATTAATCGAGCGTTTAACAAGTAAACTATCATCAAAATACTCTTTAGCCGTTATTACAAACGATATATATACTCAAGAAGACGCCGAATTTTTAACCAAAAATAGTTTGTTACCCAAAGAACGTATTATTGGCGTAGAAACTGGTGGTTGCCCACATACTGCTATTCGAGAAGATGCTAGCATGAATTTAGAAGCTGTTGAAGAATTGGCTGAGCGATTTCCAGAAGTTGAAATCATCTTTATAGAAAGTGGTGGAGACAACCTTTCGGCAACCTTTAGTCCAGATTTAGCCGATGTTACTATGTTTGTTATTGATGTTGCCGAAGGCGATAAAATCCCAAGAAAAGGCGGTCCAGGTATTACGCGTAGCGACTTATTGGTGATTAACAAAATTGACCTTGCTCCATATGTGAATGCCAACCTTGACGTTATGGAACGTGATTCGAAAAAAATGAGACAAGGAAAACCTTTTATTTTTACCAATTTAATGAAAGACGAAGGTTTGCACAGCATTATTGGTTGGATAAAAAAATATGCCTTAATGGAAGATAAAGATGAACCTAATTTAATTAGATGATATCAAAAGTTCATATTGAAACTCATGAAAAAAATGGTGTAACCAAATTAAAATCAGCATTTTTTACAACGCCTTTTAAAGTAGTCGATATTAGAGAGGATAAAAAAAACACGCTTTTAGAGCTAATATTAATGAGCGCTTCTCCAGGGATTTTAGACGAGGATGAGCTTTATTTTGATTATCTACTCCATAAAAACAGCAAGTTAGAATTGACTTCGCAATCATTTCAGCGCTTATTTACCATGAAAAAAAGAGCCATACAAACTACCAACGTTACGCTTAAAGAGAATGCATCGCTCTTTTATTTGCCACAACCTTGTGTACCTCATAAAGCCTCTAATTTTAAAAGCACAAACCATATTTATTTAGAAAAAAACACCACACTAATTTGGGGTGAGATTTTAACCTGTGGTAGAAAAATTAAAAATGAAATCTTCGAGTTTACTAACTACCAAAATATTACTAAAGTTTACAAAGAGAACAAATTAATATTGTTTGAAAATTTATATTTAAACCCTACGGAATCTAACCCGATGCACCTTGGTCAATTCGAAGGCTACACACATCAATTAAGTTTAATATTTTTAAACGATTCGTCTAATATTGATACACTTAAAACAAAAATTTATAATTATTTAGAAACCAAAGATTGCTTGTTTGGTGCTTCTGAAACACCCACAAATGGAATTATAGTGAAAATTCTTCATTTTAAAGCCGAAAAACTAATGCAGTGGATGAAGGCTTTAACAAACATAATTAAGGATGACAGATTTTAATTTAATTTGCCTTACTATTGTTTCTATAAGCGCCATGCACACCTTTAGCGGCCCCGACCACTACTTACCTTTTATTGTTTTATCCCGTTCTAAAAAATGGCGTTTATCAAAAACCATATTCTGGACTTGCTTATGTGGTTTTGCCCATGTATTAAGTTCTGTAGTTTTAGGCATTTTAGGCATTTTTCTTGGTGTAACTGTTTCTAAAATATTTCATATTGAAACTATAAGAGGTGGATTTGCCGCATGGTTACTATTAATTTTTGGGGTGGTGTATATTTTTTATGCCTTTTATAAATTAAGAAAAAACAAAATTCATAAACATTTTAATGTTTCGGAAGAAGGTGATATTTATGTTTTTGAACACCAACACGGACAAAGTGTTTTACCTAAAAAAAACTATAAAGTAACGCCTTGGGTTATGTTTTTTATTTTTGCACTGGGTCCAAGCGAACCCTTAATTCCTTTAATTATTTACCCATACATTAATTATTCTTTTATTGAAATTGGCATCTTAATTACGCTGTATACATTTACAACTGTTTTTATGATGTTGTCTTTAGTTTTATTGGGTTTTTACGGATCAAAACTTATTAATTACCAGGGTTTTGAAAAGCATATTGACCTAATAAGTGGCTTAGCTATTACTATTTGTGGTATTGGCATGGTTTTTTTAGAATGGTAATTACTTTCTTTAAATTATAAAGCTGAGTTCCTTTTATACTTAACTATAAATACAGGGAATTTAGAATACTTCACCTTAAAAGTTAGAAGAATGAAATCACCTTTATTAAATATTTTAAGGTTATTTTTTTATTCTATGTAATTGAACTCTCTTTAAAAAGGTGCGTAATTCGGTACGTAAAAAACATTACTCGGTCGAGGCTCGAGAGTGAGCCTAGAATTTAGTATGAATGGAGCTACTAAAATATCGTATCCTGCGTTTCTGAGGTAAATAACTCTAAAAACTTCATTCCTCTATAAGAATTTCCTTTTTCGTTGAGTTTTGGGCTCCAAATGGCAACACTGTAGTTTTCTGGTAAAATGGCAGCTATTCCACCACCTACACCACTTTTTCCAGGCAAACCTACTTTATATGCAAACTCACCTGCCTCGTCATAAAAACCACAAAGGTTCATAATGGCATTTATACGCTTTGTTCCCGATTCTGGTAAGATTCTTTTATCAGTTGTAGCTTGGATTCCTTTATTTGACAGATAACCAAAGGCTATTGAAAGTTCAACACAATTCATCTTTATAGAACATAAATGAAAATAAAGCTCAATGACAGTATCCACGTCATTTTCTATATTACCAAAGGACTTTAAATAGTTAATTAGAGCATAATTTCTGAAACCTGTTTCCTTTTCTGATGTAGCAATTTTTGGACAATACGCGATCGTTTTGCTGTTGGCAATACTTCTTATAAACTCTAGTAATTCTCTTTTTGGATTTTTAAGAGCACTACATAGAATATCGCATATCACTATTGCGCCAGAATTTATTAATGGATTTCGTGGAATACCATTTTCGGTTTCTAATTGAGACAAAGAATTAAAAGCAGCACCAGAAGGCTCTACTCCTACACGTCTAAAAATTTGTTCCCCAAGAATACTATAAGCAAGACTCAAGGATAGTACTTTAGCTATACTTTGTATCGAAAAAGACGTTTTAAAGTCTCCATAAGCAAATTGTTTGCCTTCAGTTGTTCTTAAGCAAACACCAAACTTATTGACATCTATTGTAGAAAGTTCGGGAATATACGAGGCTACATCCCCTTTATTATCTCCCTTAACAACATTGTAGATTTCTTCTATAATACTTTGACAATCTTCCATGTAAAATTATATAAGTCCTCCAAACAAAGTATGACAACCAATAAATGCGATCACCGATAAAACAATGCCGATTAAAAAAACATTAAACGATTTACGAAGTAATTTAAACTTGCGGTTAATAGTTTTTCCTAAATGATATGTGTCTTTAGCTATGGTTCTATATAACTCATCACCTTCATTCATTAAGCTTGTAATATTACTAACGTATTCACTTTCTTCCATATCTTGAAAATTGCCATAAAACATTAAATTTTTAGCCTCACTTTTTCCATGAACGAGTTCTGGACGTGTGGCGAAAATAGCAAAAGTAATAGACGCTAAATTGGTAAGCAACATCATTACAACGGGATAAATAAGGTGTGGATCTGAGCTTAATTGACTCATTACAGTTCCCAGTATTAATGATAAAATTAAGGCATTAATAGAAATTAGAATATTAGACTTTGTGTCTATCATTGTATTTAGAGTATACTGATTTTTGGATAGTAATCTAAATAGCGTTTCTACGCCACGTTCAGACCTTGGAGCTACTTTAAGTAATTTCTTTTTTAATTTTTTAAGTGCTTCTTTATCAATATTCAACTCCTCCATTAAATATTTGTCTTCTGCTTTTTCTTTTAATTTATTACTCATAATAATGTCTTATATATTATATGCTGTGAAGATTCTTCTAATGAACCATTTACAACATAATTGTTTTTTTGGTTAAAATCTATAACCCTAGACTTTACATGATCTTTTAATTGCAAGTCTAATAGTTCTTTCAGTTTTAGATGAATTTCTTGATCTAAAACTGGTGTTATAACTTCTATTCTATGATCTAAATTACGAGTCATCCAATCTGCTGAACCAAGATACATTTTTTCTTTTCCATTATTTCCAAAAATATAGACTCTTCCGTGTTCTAAAAACCTATCTACTATACTAGTTACATATATGTTCTCACTTTGACCTTCAATTCCAGGAACCAAACAACAAATACCACGTATAAGCAATCTAATTTTCACGCCTGCATTACTTGCTTTGTAAAGTAAATTTATCATTTTAATATCTTGAAGGCTATTTAATTTTAAAATGATATAAGCTTCCTTCCCTGCTACCGCATTTTCAATTTCCAACTCTATTAATTCTGTAAATTTACTTCGCGTTGTAAATGGGGATACTAAAAGTTTTTTAGATTTTGGAATTATAATGTGTCGTTCTAATACTTGAAATACTTGAGAGAGTTCATCAGTAATTTTAGACTGTGCCGTCATCAATCCAAAATCTGTATAAATTCTTGCCGTTTTTTCATTAAAATTCCCCGTACTTATATAAGCATAAGCTCTTGTATGTTTTTTTTCAATGCGCTCTATATATAAAATTTTAGAATGTACTTTTATTCCAGGATAACTATAAGCCACATTGGCGCCATTTTCTTCTAAAACTTTGCCCCATTTTATATTGTTTTCTTCATCAAAACGTGCTTTAGTTTCAATAAACACAAATACGTCCTTTCCGTTTTTAACAGCATTTAAAAGTGCGTTTGCAACTAGTGAATCTTTCGAAATCCTATATAATGTTATTTTTATTTTAGTAACATTACTATCGTTCGACGCTTCTTCTAACAATTGTATTACAGGACGGTAGGATTGATAAGGAAAATAGAGCAACCTGTCTTTATCTTTAATAGCTTTAAATATATTTGGATAGCCAGTAAATTCTTTATCTGGTATTGGAGATAAATTTGAAAAAGATAAATTTTTAGAAGTTGGGTTTGGGAAACCAAATAAATCTTTAAAGTTATGGTAAGCACCACCATTCATAACATCTGTTTCATTAATATCCAAAACTTGGTTTAATTTTAATTGCAGTTTATTTGGTATTAACTCATCAATTAAAGCTCTTGTAACCTGACCACTAATTCTATTAGGTAAGGCCTTTTTAATTTTGTCTAATAAATTACCAGAATATTCATTATCTATATATAATTCTGCATCTCTTGAGATTTTTATACTATAAAAATCAAGTTTATAAAACGTTTTTAGGTTGTGTTTTAAAATATCGTCAACAAATGTGATATAGTGTTTACCATCTAAAGAAGGAAATGCTACAAATCGCGGTGTATCTTCATTAATTTTCACCCAAATAAGTGAATCGTCTTTCATTTGAGTAACTAGATACAATGCTTCATTTTCTATAAAAGGCATATTTTTACTAATGCCCAAATGTTGCAATGGTTCAAGTTCTTTTTTATAATATTTTTCACTAAAATCCTGTTGCTCTTCATTAAACTCTTTATAGGATAACAGATTAATACCTTCATGTTGCAATGCTGGAATAATTTCGGTAAAAAAGATGCGTCCAAACTCTTTTTGCTGTAAATCAACTTGTTTCTTAATTTCTCGTAATAATTTATTTGGCTTTGTTATTAATCGCTTCCGAAGTGGTTTATCTAACTGTTTTATTTTTCTAATGTCCGAAACACGAACTTTAAAAAATTCATCTAAATTAGAAGAAAAAATGGCTAAAAATTTAATGCGTTCATATAACGGGTTTCTTTCATCTGTAGCTTCTTGAAGTACACGATGATTAAATCTTAACCATGATAAATCTCTATTATAATATTCCTTTGTGTTTAACATTCTTCTTAAATCTTAAATCGAATTCCTGTTCTTAAATACAGTGAATTTGCGTTATCTAGTTCTACTATATTATCCTTATTTTTATTTCTTAAATTGACTGAATTACTCAAAATATATGAAGTCCTCGCATAAAATTGAATGTTTTTAGTGATATGAAATTCATACTGTAATCCGCTTAATATTAAAGACATATTAATGCTTTCTGCTAGCATGGAATTATCTACAAAAACGCCACGTTGTAGGTTCGCAGTAAAACCATCAAGCTCTGCATATAATTTAAACCTATGTAAGCTAGAAGCGTGATACTGCAAATTCATTTTTGGAATTCCAACATTATAAGACCATTTGGGGTGAAACTTTCTATAATAACTAATAAAAGGCAATGGGAAAGGAAACCCACGATTTCCAGAGTAAGAAGCGCCTATAATAAGTCGCCATGGTTTTTTAACATCTGGACGCTTTTTTTTATCTTTTATAAATACGACGACTCCAGACAGTATCATGTCTTCAAAGGACAGGTTATTTGCTTTTAAATTGGTGCTAAATCCAGGTGTTAACCGCATTCCTAAGCGCCAATTATTTTTTAATGATTTCGTATAACCTATATTAAAATCGAGTGATTGAAAATCGCTAAGTGCTTCTTTGTTAAAAGGAAGATCATTACGATCCATTCTTAAATGAAAATTACTATAATCTAACCCTAAAAATAAAAACTCTTTTTCTTTTTTTAGTTTAATAGGAAAGTTAAATAAAGCGCGGTTTCTGGTATATTCTATATCAGACCCATTTTCTGGAATTATTGTAAAATCCACTTTAGCCAAATCATCCAACTGTGCAAAACTGGAGTTTGCAATACATACTGCAATTATAAAGTATAGATCCTTTAAGTTCTTCATTTTTCTTCTTGTATCCAATGCTTATTTATATAATTTTTTCACAACTTTACCTATACTTAAACCTTGTACAATAATCGAAAACAGGACAACAGGATATGTTATATGAAGGATTAATTCTCCAGAAAGCACTTTGTTCAAGCTTAAGGCTAATGCAATGGAAATACCACCACGTAAGCCGCCCCAAGTTAAAATAGCAATGGTTTTAATTGGTTTACTTTCTTCGTGTTTTAATAATGAATATGGTAAAAACACAGAAATAAATCGTGCTAGTAGCACAATTAAAATGGCAAGAACACCTAACAAAATATAACTTGAATTAAAATTTAATAAGTGAATGGCAAGTCCTATAAGGACAAATAAAATGCCATTAAAAACATCATCTAAAATTTCCCAAAAAGAATTGATGGCTTTTTGTACAGGGTTTTCATCTTTATTAATGTGTACTTTATTTCCAATTAATAAGCCTGCAACAACCATCGCTAATGGTGCCGATATATGTAACATAAATGCGCCTGCTGTTCCACCCATAACTACAGCAAGGCTTATCATTACTGCTAATTGTGGGTTCTCTTTTAATGACTGAATACATTTTAATCCTAGAAATCCAATGGCTAACCCATAGAGTAATCCGCCTATAGCTTCTTCTAAAAATAACATGCCTATTTCTGCTCCAATCTCTGCGGTACTATGTTCTCCTGTTGCAGTTGCAATTAATAAAACTCCTGAAAAAACAACAACTCCTATCCCATCGTTAAATAAGGATTCTCCTTCTATTTTAATACCTAAGCTTTCAGCAATATTTGCTTCTTTTAAAATGGCCATCACAGCAATTGGATCTGTTGGTGATATTAAAGCACCAAATAAAAGCGCATGTAGAAAGGGTAATTCTAAATCAATCAATTGTGCTGCAAAAAAGACTAAGCCACCAACCAAAAATGTAGATATAAGAACACCTAAGGTCGCAAATAATAGAATTGACTTCTTCTCTTTTGCTAGTGCTGCCAGATTAACGTGCAATGCACCTGCAAAAAGTAGAAAACTTAAAATACCATCTAGTAATAGTGTTTTAAAATCGGCGTTAATTATAATATTACAAAAGAAGGTGTAAAACTCTGGGAATACTGTCTTACTTAGTGTAATAGGAATAATCAAGATTAAACTTAAAATCATTAAACCAATGGTGGTTGGTAATTTTAACCACTTATAATTGACATAATTAAAAAGAGCCGCAATGGTAAATATAATACTGAAAGATTCGAACATTTATTTAGATTTTACGTTAATATACTTGCCTACAAATACACCAATAACAATGGCTAGATAAAATTGACCTATAATATTCATAACAAGTGTTAATGATTGTGCTGAAGCAGTTATTGGAGTAATATCTCCATAACCAACAGTAGTAATACTTATAAAACTGAAATAATAGAAACTATAGCCAGAAAAACCATCGATGAGTTGAAAAGAATTTGAATCGAAGTAATGAATAGCTTCAAAAAGAATGCCTCCAATAATCCCTAAATAAAGGAATCCCAATAAAGGGCCTAAAATAAACTGGAGGTTAACTTTTTTTATTTTTAATAACTGTCTAATAAGAATGATACAAAAACAAGCAAATAGTAAAAAAGAAAGCAGTAATCTGCAAATTAAGATTGATTTAGAGTCGTTGTTAGAATATTCTAACCAAATAGCCAATAACGTTAAAACTCCTATAATATATGTAATAAGTTTTGCTCTTTTTCTCGAAGCAATTATTGCACTACTTAAAATAACTAAGGTATAATTTATAACTATAATATAAGCAGGATTAGAACTACTTAGGGCTATATGAATTGGAGTCAATAAAAAATTAAAAGTAGCTACAAGCGCTATCAAATACTTGTATTTAGTAACTTTTTTCCAATGATTTATTGATTTTAAGTCCATCTATTTTGAAAAATTGGCTTCAAGAGTTAGTACTTTTCCTTTTCTCAAAACGTCAATAAGTACCTGGTCACCAACTTTGAGACCTTCAATCTGTTTTTTAATAGTACCCAAATCATGAGGCGCATTACAGCTTGATCCTTGAATGCTTAATATAATGTCGCCTCCTAACCATAATTTTTGACCCAATATTTCTGCTTGAATAACACCAGGCTTTATACCTATTTTATCGGCAAATGAATTGGGAGTTACACGCTGTATTAAAACTCCAGATTTTTGGGGTGTATTAAAAACCCCTGCTAATCCTTCACTTAAAAAAACACCGTCAAACCCTGTCCAAAAACTGTTTACATCAAACAAAACTTTTTTTGTGGTATCTATATCTACTGCAAACCCTAAACCTTCAAATCCACCACTATTCGATAAAATAAAACTCACGATACCAATAAGTTCTCCATGCATATTAAACATGGGGCCTCCAGAATTCCCTTGGTTTATAGAAGCATCTGTTTGTAAAAAACCTGCCATTTCACCATTAGAAATAACATTTTTTTTCATCTTACGACTTATATATCCCACAGACAATGAGTGTTCAAGTCCCAGGGGTGCGCCAATAATAAGTATCTGCTCCCCAATTTTTGAATTACTGGAACTTCCCATTTTTGCAGGTTTTAAACTTATTGGTACTGTCCTTAATTTAAGAAGTGCTACGTCTGCAACCGTAGAACTTGATAATACATCTGCTGTGAATGTTGCTCCACTTTGGAGTTTTACTGAAACTTCATTTGCAGATTCGACAACGTGAGCTGCTGTAAGAATAAATCCTTCTTTATTAATGATAACACCAGATCCTAAACCGCCAGAAGTTGTTAATTTTTGGTTTTTCACCTTATATTCTATAACCTCTATGGTTACAACTGATGGATCAAGTTGTTTAAATAAAGTCGACATGTCTTGTGCATTAAGAACTGTAGTAACACACAACAACAATAAATATCCTATATTTTTAATTTTATTTATCATAATTCTTATATGCTTGCTTTACAGCATCGGCAACCTTTGAAGCAATTTCTTTGTTTAAACTTTTTGGTATAATATGTTCTCTGTCTGGCTGCATCACACAATCTGCAATAGCATAAGCCGCCGCAATTTTCATTTTAGGTGTTATACGTTTTGCCCTGCAATCTAGTGCGCCTCTAAAAATACCAGGAAAAGCTAATACATTGTTTACTTGATTAGGGTAATCGCTACGTCCAGTTGCAATAATTGCGGCACCTCCTTTTAAGGCTTCTTCCGGCATTATTTCAGGATTAGGGTTTGCTAATGCAAAAATAACGGGGTTTTCAGCCATCGTTTCAATATCTTCTGCCGTTAAAACATTAGCAACACTTACACCAATAAAGACATCTGCGCCTTTAATAGCATCCTTAAGAGTTCCTTCAACATTTTCTGGATTCGAATAGTTAAGTAATTCAATTTTAACAGGGTTTAAATTAGTTCTGTTTTTATGAATAATACCCTTACTATCGCATACTAATACTTGCTTTACAGGAATACAAACATTAGGGTCTATACTTATACAACGCAATAAACGCGATATCGCGATTCCCGCTGCACCAGCACCATTAATAATTATTTTTAAATCTGAAAGATCTTTACCTAATACTTTACAACTATTCAAAATTCCAGCTAGAGCAACAATTGCAGTTCCGTGTTGGTCGTCATGAAATACAGGAATTCCAATATCTTGTAAAGCTGTTTCAACTTCAAAACTACGAGGCGCCGAAATATCTTCTAAATTTATACCTCCAAATACTGGTGCAATCATCTTTACCGTTTCAATAATTTCTGAAGCAACGGTCGTATTTAAACAAATAGGAAATGCATTAACATTTGCAAATTTCTTAAATAGCATGGCTTTTCCCTCCATAACAGGAATAGCCGCCTCTGGACCAATATTTCCCAGACCTAACACTGCTGTTCCATCTGAAACCACAGCGATTGTATTACCTTTTATAGTAAGGTCGTGGGCTAGAGTAACGTCGTCGGCAATTGCCAAACAAGGTGCGGCAACTCCCGGCGAATATACCCGAGAAAGGTCGTCTGTAGTATGTACCTCTATCTTAGATACTACTTCAATTTTTCCCTTATGTTTTTTATGAAGTTCTAGGGATTCTTTATTAAAATCGTGCTTAGCCATTATGCATTCATTTTAGCCCAAGCTGTATCTGCTAAAGCTCTTAATTCTTCTGGTTTTTTAACCCATTGCCTTTTAGCATCAATGATTCCGAAAAGCATTCTAGTGAAAAAGTATAATTTCCCATCACGAACTTCCCAACTTTTAGGATTTGGATTAACTTCTTTGTCTTCAGACATCGCTATGGCGCAAAAGCCACCATATTCTGGTGCATAATCTTCAGGAGATTTTTCAAACTCTTCTTTGTCTTCTAGTGAAGCAAAAAGATACTTTGCATCATTGTAAGTTGAAGCATACACTTCGTTTCCTTTTTTAGGACTTCCGTTGAAAAAGGATACGACATCATATCCTTGTGCCGCTATTCCGTTTTTTAAATTTTGTTTCATCAGGTTTTATTTTTAGTGTTATATTAAATTCACATCTGTAATGACCTCTAAAAGCGCAGGACCATTATGTTCATTAAGTTTTTTCATAGCTGGAATTAAGTCTTCTAACTTTTCTACACGAATGCCTAGTGCACCACAGTTTTCTGCATATTTTGCAAAGTTTGGATTGCTTAATGACGTTTGCCAAACATCCACTTCTGCTGCACGTTGTTCTTTTGATATTTTTCCTAATTCCGAATTATTCAAGACAATATGTTTAATATTCATATTGTATTTTACCAGGGTATTTATTTCTGCTAAGTATTGCCCTAAACCTCCGTCTCCAGAAACCGACCATATGGGTCTTTTATGACCTTCTGCTGCCCAGGCTCCCATGGCTGCTGGCAGTGCAAAACCAATGGATCCTAAATACCCAGACATTAATACAGCCTGATTTTTTGGCTCAAAATACCTTCCAAAAGAATAGGTATTGTTTCCTACATCTACAGCAATTACTGCATTTTCTGGTGTTACTTTATTCATGGCATCAAAAACAGCAATTGAACTCAATGCATTTCCACAATCTTTAAGACGGCTTTCTTTTTCTTCTTTCCAGAGTTGCCATCTGGCTTCGATTTCATTTCGCTGGTTTACCGTATTTGTGTTTCCTTGCGTTTGTTCTGTTAATAGCATCAAGGTTTCTGATATTTCTCCCCAAAGAGCCACATCAACTTTATGATGTTTACTCAATGCCATGGGGTCAAAATCAACTTGAATAATAGGTTTCTTTGGTGTTATACCAGTATGGTTAGAAAAAGAAGCTCCAAATACTAGCAATAAATCACATTCATTCATAAACCAAGAGGCGATAGGTGTACCACTTCTTCCGAGTACGCCACAACCTAAAGGATGCTCATCTGCTATTAATCCTTTTCCTTTAAATGTTGTAATGACTGGGCAATCTAAAGTTTCCGCGTAAGCGATAATCGTATCCATTTGAAAACGCGCACCGTGACCTACAATAATAACAGGTCTTTTTGCAGCTTTAAGCAAATCAACTGCTTTTTGTGTCATCTCTTTTGGTGGCGTAATATTGAAAGGAGTAATTCTGTTCTCTGGTGTTTGAGGTTTAGAATTTTCAGGCTTTTTAGTGAAAGCAACTTCGTCTGGAAATGTTAGATGAACAACATCTCTTTTTATCAAAGCTGTTTTTATTGCAAGCGACATGAGCTCACTATGACTAGAATTTAAATGCACTGCATGATTGAATTCTGATACGCTATCAAAAGCCTTTACCAAATCTACCTCTTGAAAAGCCCCAGTACCAACAACTTGCGTGTTTACTTGTCCTGAAAGGGCCAACAAAGGTGCTCTATCTACTTTAGCATCCCACATACCAGTAAACATATTTGTTGCGCCTGGACCAGCAATACCAAAACAGGCTGCAGGCTTTCCTGTTAATTTCGCATAGCCTGATGCTGCAAAAGCTGCGGCTCCTTCATGGCGAATACCAAAATACTTCAGGTGTCCTTTTTTCTCTTGTCGCATCATAGCATCGGCAACGGCAAGATTACTATGACCTACCATTCCGAAAACGGTATTTACACCCCAGTTTACCATCGTTTCAATCATCACATCTGAAACCGTATCCTCATGAGGTGCTTCTTCAGGAATCGCAACATATATCGCTTCGCCGTCTTCTTTTACTTCAAATGTTTTGATACTATCATCGTGGCCTCCTGGTGATTGTCCATTACATGGGTCAAAATCCCAACCGTGCCATGGGCAACGCAGCATGCCATTTTCAATAGATCCTTCTCCTAAAGGTCCTCCTTGATGTGGACACGCATTATCTAATGCCGAGAATTTCCCTTTGTAATGTGTTAAACAAATACCTTGATGACCAGCAGTTAGTGTTTGTACGCGACCTTCTGGAAGCGTTTTTCTATGATCTAAAACTTTATACCACTTTTTATTTTCTGAGCTCATAATCTTTTTAAATTAATGTGTATAACATAAAAGCACCAACTACTATAAATAGGATAGAAATACCGACTTTCATCTTATCTGCTGGTATCACTTTTTGCAACTTAGGGCCTATTTGACCACCTATAATAACTCCTGGAATTGTAAATATGATTAAATTAAGAACTTGATTCATGACTTCGCTACCTTCTTGTGCAAACTCATAAAAATGACCTACAGAAGCGACTAAAACTGTAATAACTACCACAAAAATGGATGTTGCTACTGCTACTCGTGTAGGTACTTTGCATTTTGCTACTAAATGATATTCTTGTAATTCTGCAAGTCCAACGGAAATCATTCCTAAAAAAGCACCACCAATGGCTGCAAACATTCTCCCCATATTTTTATTACATACGGTGTAGTTATATACATTACCATCCGAGTCTGTTAAAGTGCTTTCATAGGTAGTTTCAAATTCTTTCTTATGCGCTGCTTCTAATTTTTCTTTTTCTTCTTCGCGCCAAGACACATAGAGTTGGTAGCCTATAAATATAATTCCAATACCAAATATGGCTTTGAGTATTAAAGGCGGCACCAGATCTCCATATACAGTTCCTAAAATGGCGAAGGGAACGGAAATGAGTAACAAGTTTAACCCCAATTTAAAGTCAATTAATTTGGCTTTCCAATACGCCATTAAACCAGAGCTAAAGCCAAATAACTCGGTAGCTAATGCTGTACCTATCGCAATTTTAGGGTCAAGTCCTAAGCCTATCATAAACAAAGGTGAAAAAAATACGGCACCACCTATTCCAGATGACATGGCTATTGTCGCAATTGCTATTGATATTGGTAATAAGTACCAAAACTCCATTGTTAATTCCATAATATTTATGTTTAATTATTTAAAAAACTGACGTACGCCGTAGCTTGCTAATACTCCTTCTCCTGTTGCTGCTGCTACTTGTGCTATGGCTCCTTCTCTACAATCTCCTGCTGCGAAAACACCTTTTATATTCGTTTCTCCTAAACCTGTTGTCGTTATAAAACCTCGTTCGTTTAGGTCTATTAAGTCTTTTACGTTGTCTGTATTTGGGATAAGACCTATAAAAATGAATGACCCATCGGCATATAGTTCTGTTTCTTCATTTGTAATATTGTCTTTTACTTGTAAGCCTTTAAAATTATCGTTCTCATCTTTTATAAAGGCTACAGACTCTTTATTCATATGTACTTCAATATTTTTAATTGAAGGCAGTTTTTCTATATAAGTTTCTGAAGCACTAAAGGCATCTCCACGGTTTACTATGATTACTTTTTTACAAAAAGAAGCCAGAAAAATACCTTCTTCTAAGGCACTATTTCCTCCACCAACAACAATAACTTCTCTGTCTCTATAAAATGCACCATCACAGGTGGCGCAAAAATGAATTCCTGCACCTATCAACGCTTCTTCGTTAGGGATTCCTAATTTTCTGTAGGTAGAACCTAAAGCTAAAACCACCGTTTTACTTTGATATGCTCCCATATTTGTATCTACAGAAAAAATACCACCTTCTTTTTTAAGTGATTTTACACTAACCCCTGTTTCTATTTTTGCTCCATAGGTTTTTGCTTGTTCTGCCATTCTTTGGGTAAGCTCTGGACCGGATATGGTTGTAAAACCAGGGTAATTTTCTATCTTTTCTGTTAAGAATGCGTTGCCACCGATATTCTTTTTTTCGAGAATAAGGGAGTTAAAACGATCCCGTTGAATATAAATTGATGCTGTTAATCCAGCTGCACCAGCACCTACTACTATGGAGTCGTAAACTGTTTTTTCAGATTCTTGACCTATGTTTAAAACAGTTTTTAAAATGGCATTATCTGGATTTGTATAACTTTTATCACCAATAAAAATAGTCGGAATAATACGTTTTCCATTATTAATTTCTTCTACTTTTTGGGCAGCCCAAGAGTATTTGTCAACTTCTATATATTGAAAGTTAATATGATTATCTTGTAGATAGCTTTTTGCACGCTGACAATCTGGACACCAATCTGCGCCATATAAAATGACTCTTCCTTGAGCATTAATCCCTAATATGTTTGCTAATTCATTATTATCTGGATTGGTTAATGGTTTTTCACCAATAATAATGGTTGGTATGATACGCTTACCATTATTGATGCTTTCTACACGGGCTGTTGCATCTTTATCTAAATCGACATCAATAAAATTGAAATCAATGCCATTCTCTTTTAAATATGCTTTAGCTCTTTGGCAATCTGGACACCAATCTGCACCATATAAGTCTATTGTATTCATAATTGTTTTATTATTAGTTCGTAAAAAAACACTGTTATATTCTATAATTCTATTTTAAGAATGGTTCCAGTAAATCCTTCAGAATATTATTATTTATATACCTGCATAATTAATACCTGTTAGGTAATGCATATCTCTGTTGTATGTTGAAAGATCGTCTTGATTAAATTTCGTTACATCATCATAACCACAAGAACGCGCTACAACTCGTATTAAATCGTTTGTGGCTTCAAAGTAATTTTGTAATTGTTTTGCTGAAGCATCTATAATTATTCGACTACGTAAAGATTCCTTTTGCGTTGCAATACCTACTGGGCAGTTGTTGGTTCCACAAGCACGCATACCTAAACAACCAATAGCTTGTAATGCTGAATTAGAAACTGCAATGGCATCTGCGCCAAGCATCATGGCTTTTGCAAAATCTTCGGCTACACGTAAACCTCCTGTGATTATTAAGGTTACATGAGTCGCCCCTACTTTATCCATATAAGCTCTTGCTCTAGCTAATGCAGGAATTGTTGGCACATTAATATGGTCTCTTAAAATGGTAGGCGCAGAACCTGTTCCACCACCACGACCATCTAGAATGATATAATCTACACCTACATCTAATGCAAATTGAATATCTTTTTCAATATGACTAGCTGCTATCTTAAATCCTATTGGAATTCCCCCTGTACGGTCTCTTACTCTATCTGCAAAAAATTTAAAGTCTTCAACAGTATGAAAATTAGGGTTTGCTGCTGGCGAAATAGCTGTTTCTCCTTCTTTTAACCCTCTTACTTCTGCTATTTCTTTACTTACTTTATTTCCTGGCAAATGACCTCCTGTCCCTGTTTTTGCGCCTTGACCTCCTTTAAAATGAAAGGCTTGTACGTTATCTAATTTATCCCAAGAGAAACCAAATTGCGCCGAAGCTAACTCATAAAAATATTTTGAATTATTAGCTTGTTCTTCTGGTAGCATCCCCCCTTCGCCAGAACAAATTCCTGTGCCTGCTAATTGTGCGCCTTTTGATAAAGCTATTTTTGCTTCACGCGATAATGCACCAAAACTCATATCACTTACAAACAAAGGCATATCTAATTCTAATGGCTTTTTTGCATTTGGCCCAATAACAACTTTAGTAGCCACTTCTTCGTGATCTAATAAAGGTCTTGAGGCTAATTGCGCTGGTAAAAATTGAATATCATTCCATTTTGGAAGTGTATTTCTATCGACTCCCATTGATGCTGAAAACCCATGGTGTCCTATGTTTTTCAGTCCGTTTTGTGCTAACTCTTTTATATAACCAGTATACGGTTCTGTCTCTTCTGGATGTGTATCTGCATAGGCTCCTAAATACACATCGCGATTAAATGGTTGCGGACTATTGACTAAATATGCGTCTATTTCAAAAGCATCAACCATTAAATTATCGCCTTCTATCTTGGTAGAAAATTTATGTAAAACCTCTTTATTGTTGTATTCTGAAACTCCTGAATCTACTCTATAATCCCATCCATGTACGCCACAAATAAGGTTGTGTCCATCTACATGTCCATCAGACATTAATGCCCCTCTGTGAAGGCATCTTCCGTACAGCACAGAAATAGCATCATCAAACTTTACAATAACTAAATCTAAACCGTTTACCAGTGCGTGTTCTGGTTGTTTGTTTTTTAATGTACTTACTTGAGCAATTACTGTTGGTTTTTTCATAATTTATTTCAATTTCTTGTTTTATATTTAAAAGGAGAAACCAAGTACAAAAGAGATTAGTCCTCCTTCAACACTTGAATAATATCCTGCATTTAGAGTGAATGTTTCCAAACCACTAACCCAAAAGGAGCCTCCTATACTATTATGCCACTTATCTGATGTATCGTTTTCTAACCATACCCTTCCATAATCAAAACCTCCAGTTATACCATATTTCATTGGAATAATACCACTACTTAAATTGCCAATTTTACATCTTATGTCTGTACTCTGGAATATTGAATATTTACCAATAAATCGTTCTTTTCTATAGCCTCGAAGGTTTTTACCTCCTCCTAATTGTGCAGCGTGATACAGTTCAAAATCGTCTCCAAGAATAGCTTCTCCACCTATTTTTGTAGCGAACACAAGACTAGCGTTTTTATTTAATTTGTGGTTTATAGCTAGATGTGGTTTTATATAACCAAAGGTATTGTCTTCATTACCCCCATCTATAGCTGCTTTATATCCAATGGTAACGCCAACATCTAAGCCCATTGTAGGATAGGCAATATCATTTTTATTTTTAAAAGTGTAATTTATTTCACTACCTAAATACGTTTGTTTTTCGAAAAGAGTAGCGTTTGCAGGTAACGTATTAATGAACCTATCTGATGCGTTTTCGACTTCAAAAGATTCTATTAAAGGCTTAAAATAAAAAGAACCGCCATGTCTTCCTTTCCATATTAATGAAATGGCAGCACTCAATTCTTTTATACTTATTCTATTAAAATCAAGGTCTACATCGTCTTTATCATAGGTGGTTTCATTACCAAAGCCAAAGAAGTTTTGTGCAAAATTTGGACTGGTATATTTAGCTTCTACTCCAAAATTCCAATGATGAAAAATATTCGAAAATTCTCCTTTGTAAGACAAGTCATAACCAGAATTACCTGTATAATATGCCGCACTAATGCTATGTTTATATGTAAATTTATTTCGTTGAAGTCCGAAGAATGAAAAATTATTTAGGACTCCAATTTTCACACCATCGTCGGGGTTTAATCCCAATAAAGGTAATATTTGACTAAAACTATGTTTTACTTTTTTATGATCGTAATTGTTGATACTATAATCATCCACCAGCCACTTTTTGGATTTTTTATTTACGATTGTATTTTCTTTACTCTTATAATCATAGAGTTTTACTTTTTTAGTGTTTTTAAAATCGTACGTATCGTTTTTCTTTCCACCAACTATTCTAATTTTAATAAGATCATTTCCTTCGCCATCTACAACAAAAGTATCTTTACCATCCAAACCATAAATCCATATTTCTTTGGTAATATCATGAGAAAATGTTCTATTTAAAAGGCCAATATCTTTGCGGTCTATTTTTATAGAAGTCTCTCCATTGGGAAGACGTGTTATAGTGAATTTATCAGATTTCTGAGTCCCAACAACCACTTCGAATTTATTTAAATACTCATAATAATCTCTTGTTATTTTCATCAAATTAGCGCGTCTTCCTTTCAATTTTTCTTTTATATCGGAAATCACTTCGCCTCTTATTTCTGGAGGAAACGCTTCAAAAGCTTTTTCAATATCAGAATCTTTCAAGTTCTCCTGAATGTATTGTGCTTGTTTTTTCCATTCATCCCAACCAGAAGCATTAACCAATATTAAATCTAAATGATAAGGAGAGGAAGCCAACCATTTTACACTCCTTATTTCATCATCATAGGATTGCATTTTACGTAGAGTTGGTACGGCACGCGTTAAAAAAGAAATTAATGATCCATCATATTTTGAAAACGCCTGATCTCTATCTCTGGGAATAGGCTCACAATGTGATGTTCCGTTTTCATCCTCAAAAAATGCCCAACGCCATTGATCTTCATGTCTGTCCCAATCTCCTATAAGCATATCAAAAAGCCTGGCTTTGATATATGAAGGTTCATCAACTACAGATTTTCCTGTTTTATGTATTTCCTGTAGCACATCTGCAGTACTTAGTATTTTTTTGGGTTTCCCAAAACTATGTAATCCTACTTGCGTACTTCCTACGTGTTCTTCTATCATATATAACTCATCTCCAAAATCTTCATTAAAAACGCCAAGTGTTTTTTGTTTAGGAATGTAATATAATATGGGATTCGTGTGATTAACTCCAATGGATTCTGAGAGGGCTCCAATTGCAAATGGACCATAAGGGTTTGATGTGGTATAAAAATCTGATAAAAACTTATCAATAGCCGTATCATCAAGTGTGTTACTTATATAAGTATTTGGAAAGAGATTTATTTGAAGAAATTTAGTGGTGCTTTTTTTTATTGCACGCATCACAAATTGTTTCCCTTCCTTATCTTCTAAACGCAATGATTTAGATTGATGACCACCACCTCTTTTTATGGGTGTAAGTCCCCCCATTAATGTGTCTAATAATACGACTGGCACTGTTACATCGGTTCCATAAAACGGTCTGTAATGTTCTCCCCAAAGTGTTTTGTATAAACTACTTTTATCTATTTCTTCTTTTGTATAGATTGAAGCGGATTCTGTTTCTGGAAAATGATCTTTAAAGGTATATTTTTCGTCTTTATTTTCATTTCCTTTTAGAATAGTAGATTTAAAAATTTCATTAGAAGCCTCATTTTTTACAGTATAATATTTTACTTCTACTTTACCATTATTATCAATTTCTAACTTAGCATAACCATTTTCGGCTATTCCAAAATCTACTTCACTAACGTTAGTAACATTTCTAGTTTTTCCGACAGCTCCACTAATAATTTGTGGCACTCCATTATTTATATATTGTAAGTTTTTATCTTTCCCCGATATAAAAATGATATTGTTTACCCCTTGACCTATCGTTTTTAATCTATTTCTCAGTTTTCTATATGTCTTATTTTGAAAATCTTGCGAATTAATTCCTCCAATATTACTTAGTAACCCTTGTTTTGTATTTGTTTCAATTGGATGATGCAATGCCACAAGAATTATTTTACCATAGGCTTTCTTAATTCTATTTTCAAATTCTAAAAAGAATAAGGTTCTATTTTTAATGTCACTATTATTATTTATATAATTGTCGGTATCCCAATCTTCTAAAAACCATTGGGTATCTACTGTTATGAGTACTATATTTTCTGAGATATCTTTATGTTTTATGGCCTCGCCACCATCTGGATAAAACTTTGAATCACTATTTTTTTGAATATGTTCTTCTATAGACTGAACACCTTTATGCCCATTAATGGCCCATTCATTTGTTCCTGGCATAAAAAATGTCTCACCAGCAAATGAAGATAGCTTATCAAGTTGATGCGTTATGCTTTTTTCGAAATCTTTGCTTTGAGCTTCAGTATTAACTGAGTTACCTAACAATAATAATATTGGGTTATCAGCTTTTTTAGAATCTTTGATGATTTCTAACAACACATCTGTTTTTTCTGTTGTACCTGTATTACCTATTAAATAAATTGATTTATCATTTTTTTGCCCCAAAACGATGGAACTCGTTAGCAAAAAAAAGTATATAATACTTTTTTCAAAGCTTTTTAAAATGGTCATAGTTTGTTTGGTTTTTGATGGTATATTTTTAGAATAATTAAACTACTAAACAGGGCAAAAGAATAGTAACACATTGGTGTGCCTAAAGCGGTTTTTGGGCATTCTGCATGTCCAGTAAATTGCATAATAGAAGCTGCTAATGCAATGCTGCCTGCCACCCCTGTAAATAAAAAGTATAAGACATGCCATTTCTTAAAAAGGTGTGTTATAAATGGTATAAGAAAACAGATTAGAATCACCAAACACATGGGTATATCCATTATTTTCGGACAACCTTCACCTGTTTTAAATTCTTCGAGTACCAATCCGCCAGATCCAAATAATCCTATAATTAGGATAATAAGAATGACATAATATATGAGTGTTTTTAGCATTAGTTTTTATTTACAATGATGCACGTAGGACATTCTGTTCCTGTAACTGTACTCTTAAGTTTAATCCCTTTTAGATGTGTTACTATAAAATCCTGCACAAATGCATAATTAGCACTGTGATTGTTAACACTTATTTGTGCGTCTTTATGTTTTTCTCTTATTAGGTTATCGTATTTTTGGTGTCCCCAACAATTTGGACAATAGCCTTTAGATAATTCCGTAATGTCTTCTTCCTTATTCTGTCCGAGTAATTGTTTAATAAAATTCATTTTTTTTATTGTTTTATTCTTTGGTTTCTATATCAGTTTCTGAAATGACCTTTGTTTTTTCAGATATTCTATTTTAAATAAAGGCGAAATAATCCCTCCATCACATAATATAAATACTATGTAATTTCATTACCAACAGGTTATGAGGCAATTTACTGTCTAATCTTAATTGGGGAAAGCTTTATTTTTTCAATAGTTACTTCAGACGACAACCTAAAGTGATTTCTGTGTTACTTATGCAAAATGTAGCATTTAAAAGATCTATATCTCTTCATTTCCAGATATTACAATCATGGAATCTTCTTGTGCATCTTCAACAATCTTTTCTACAGTTGTATTGTGTTTTTCAACTTCTGCTTTTAAATCAACAATGCTATTTATTTTTGGATTGTTGATACTAATTTCTTTATCATTCGCCAAGCGAACTTTAAGGTTCAAAATACGAAACTCTTTGCCTAGTCCAAATTGAAGCAATGCGGTTTGGTCGCTTGCTAAGCCCTCACCAGTTACCATCCATTCGGTGAGTGTTTTTGTAGGTGTTGTAATAGTAACTTTTGCGCCTTGTACGTTTATAGATTCTCCTAAATCTACTTGTAAATAATTGTTAGTGCCTCCTTTATTTATATAAGCTAAAGAAGGGGTATTAATATTTACCCAAATCATATCAAGGTAGCCGTCTTGATTAAAGTCACTAACTAAAGAGGTAATCGCAAAATGCGGATTAACGACACCGCTTTTTTCTTCGGTTGGCGCAAACGTGCCATCTTCTTTTTGAACTAAGAATCTACTTTTTAATCTAAATAATTTATTAGGTGCTAAATCCACATAATTTTCGGCAACCATTAAATCTTGTAAACCATCATTATTCATGTCTGCAAAAGTGCAACCCCAAGAAAATTCGTAATCTGCTATTTTAGTTTCTTCGGCTGTATCTGTGAATTTAAAGTTGCCATCGTTTCTAAAGAGTATCCATTTTTCATTAAATAAAGAGGCATCTTTTATGTCTCCTTTTGCAATGGCTCTTGGTAGGGTACTTCCTGTATTAGAGAACATAAAATCTACTAAACCATCATTATTGTAATCACCAACAGCTAATCCCATGGGATAGGCAAATTTTTTGGTTAATGGGTTTGGTTTCATTGTATATGTTAAATCACCATTATTTTTATAGGTACGCACTTCTCCAGTATCATGTACAACAACCAAATCTAGCCAGCTATCGTCATCTACATCTACCAACACCCCTTGAAAAGTATTGTGTATATAGTCTAATCCAGCAGATTTAGTAATGCTTTTAAACGTATCGTCTCCATTATTGAGTAATAATTCGCTTGTAGAACCATAGGTGTAATCTTCAAAAATAGTTTGCCCTTCCATTAATTCTTTTTTAAGATAAGTGGCGAGGAAAATATCTAAGTCTCCATCTTTATCTATATCTCCAACGGTAATCCCAGCTGGGTTAGATTTCTCATTTATTGGTGTGTTGATAATTTTTTCTGTAAACGTTCCGTTTGTATTATAATAAATACGTAAACCGTCTTCTCTTCCTAAAATAATATCGGTAAAACCATTGTTGTCAAAATCGGCCGAGACCATACCAACTGTTGTTTTTGTATTTCCTTTTTTAGGTAAATTGACTTCGGAAGATATATCAACAAATTCATTATTTCGGTAGGCAAAAATGGCATCTTCTTGATGCATGCCTCCTCCAAAAAACACTTCATCCACATTATCGTTGTCTATATCTATTAATGCTGCAGGTGCAATTGGTAATGATTTTTCACTATTATATTGATGGTTAAAATTAAGTGTTACTTGTTCAAACAATGGTATTTTATTATCATCTATAGTAATATCATATTTCTCTGAAGCCGCGTCGTTCCAGAAAAACCAAAGAACAACTGCTATTAATGCTACTAAAATTAGACCTATTACTATAAAGGTTTTCTTAAATATACTTAAGAGGTTTCTTGTGTTTTTACTTAACATTATTGTTGGCTTTTGTTAGTTTACTTAGTTGATATAATGATAATGTGAAAAGAATAAAATGAGTAACATTCATTAGGATAGGCAACATATGCTTGCCTATTGAAGGTAATAACTTGCCAATAACAACCAGCAGAATAAGTATAATAATGGGATTGAAAACGGCCATCCATTTTTTATAATACGTCCCTCCTTTTAAAATGGTGATTGCAAAAACAATAGATAGTGTCGCTATAATTATGCGAAGGGCTTGCACCAATATTTCCATATGGTTTGTGTAATGTGTTAATAGGTTTTGATATGTAGAGGTATCCATTGTATCTTTTAAATGAACGATATTACCTACTGAAGCTCTTGAGCCAATCCAAACACCGCCTACTGCAAAGGCTATAAAACCAATTGCCAGAACAATTCTTGCCAAGGTTTCGTTGCCAGATTTTAGCATTCGGTAAATATGAATGTATCCTGCAAAATAAAAAGGCAAGCCTATAACTGCTAAAAAATGTCCTGTAGTAAGATTATCTAATGATACAAATTTGAAAAACTCATAAGCTTTAGAATGTTCTAAAATATCTGAAGAATAATGTAATAGGTATTCGCCTAGTCCTACAAGAATAGACGCAATAAGCCCTAAACACCCTAATATTTTAGTTAGTTTCATTTTGCGATTAATTGGTTAGTTTTAAGTTTGTCGAAATATGTTAAAATTACTTTCAGAAAAAAGAAAAATACTATACCTGAGGGGATTACTGTTAGTGTCCACCCTACAAAACCGCATAATAATTCATAGGATAAAGTTTTAATTGTATTAAAAAACCAATACCAGTTCTGATTTAGAATTACTCAAATAAAAAGCAGCTGTTTTTGTTTAAGCAAAAAAGAGCCAATTGTTTTGGTGTTACCCCCTGTTTAAGTAATCTCTTAAATGTATTCCAAAACTTAACTAGTTTGGATTTCATCTAACTATTTGGTGTTAGAAATAAATTGAACGTCGTAATCTATAACTCCATCTTTTCGCATTTTGCTTAATACATTACTAACTGTTTGTCTTGACGTATTAGTAAGGTTTGCAATCTCTTTATGGGACAATAAATTTTTAGCAATTGATATGCCTCCATCATTTTTTTCACCAAACTCTTCTAAATAATCTAAAATAAATTCTCTTATTCTTGTTGTACTATCTTTATATAATAAATCGTGAAGTCTTCGTTCTAATTTTTGAATGCGTAAGCCATAAATTTTAAGCACGCCATTTTTTAGCGACTTATGTTTTTCCATAAGTTGTTCCATCTGTTCAGATTCTATGTAACAGATTACACAGTCCTCCAGAGCATAAGCTACTTCTTCGGTTGCAGCTTCTTTGTTATAAAGAGAAAGTTCTCCAAAGATATTACCGCGCTTTACAACATATTTTACGGTGTTATTTGTCGTGTTTACAATTTTGACACTACCTCTTTTTAGAAAGAAAACACTATCCTTATGTTTATCATTAAGTTCAATAGATTTGCCTTTTTCAATATTATCCATTTCCAGAATCTCACAGATTTTCATCATATTGAGCATTCCGAGTTTTCTAAAAAGATTAAAACCTTCTAAAAACCAATATTTTGTAATTGCTTTCAAGTATAATATCGTAATGATTACAAAATCAAAGATATAAATTTAAGATTTGAATAATTATCTTAAATTTTTGATAGTTACTTTGGGCGACATATTGGTGTATTTTTATTATAAGATACCAAGCCTACTTTATTTACGTCATAAATTGACAAACCTTAGTCGCCAGGCGAATTGAGTTGATTAAACTCGATAATTCGCCTGTTGAATAAGGAAATGACATTTGGTTCTTTACTATAAATTCACCTAAATGTGCATTTTTTAGCACTAAACTAAACTGAACTAAACTAAATTTTTAAGTAAAGAATTTCTTGAAACCAACTGTCCCGTCCCTGCTTTTGCTGACAGTTAGGTTCGAGGCAGAGCCCAGGGGAATTCTTTTCAAATAAAAAAATTATTGAAACTGACTATCCCCGGCAAGCCATAGGGGTATTTCGCCAGTTTTATTTTGCCTTTATAGAGGCAAAAATCGTATTTTCTCATAATTCTTAAACAGTTTCTAAGTTTTTGGTAGTAATACACTCAAAAACAATGGCTACAGCTTCTGATCCTGGATCAATAACTCCCAGTAAGCTCTCTGCTCTTAAATAAGACGATCTACCAGAACTGGCTTTATCCATTTTTGCGGTATCATTTGCTGCTTTACGGGCTGCAATAGCAGCTTCCTCTAAGCTACCTTGTTTTAATTTTTCTATTGCAGGTAACAGAACATCAACCATGGTACGTGATCCTTTTCTTGCTCCTCCATATTTCATCATCATATTTACACCATTTTCCAAGGCATCAGGAAAATCCATACCTTCAGACATCATCGCACCAGCATTCGTAAACATTATAGAGAGTAGTACACCGCTTGAACCTCCCATATAACTCGCTAAAAGTTCTCCCATATTTGTCAATAAATCCGACGTATTATCAAGGGGTAAGCTATGGTTGTCTAATAATTTCATTATTCCACGCGCACCTGCAGCAAACGTAGCCCCTGTATCTCCATCCCCTATTTTCTTATCAAGTTCATTTAAATACGCTTCTGCATCAAGAAGATTTAAACAAATAGTTTGAATAAAATGTTCTGTTCTTGGGTTTCTGCTGGGAAGAAACTCCTTTCTTAATTTTTGGTAACTTATATCAAAAGTTACAGGATCCTTGGGCTCCATAGCTTTTGGCCATGCAATTGGAGCCACTTCAGATTTTAACATGGCTCTATTTTCTTTTGTAAGTTTTATAATTGAAAAACTAAAACCATACATGTTTAAGGATGTCATTAAGCTTGCAGGTCCTATAACCAACTCTATTTGATCTTTATATCTAGATTGTAATACCTCATCTGTAATAATAGACATTTCTAAAGGTGTTATAGACCCTAGGTTGTTTATTAAGATCGCATACCTTTCATCAGAATCAGTTTTTGCGAATAATTTAGACAATACCATGGTTACAGCCTCTTTTCCTCCTTTAAAGCTTACCTTGTCTAATCCAGGCTCTCCATGTATACCAAGCCCTAATTCTGCCGTATCACCAATAATATTTACTTCTGTTCCTGGTAACGAACAAGTAGACACTGCTAAGCCAAGAGAAAAACTGTTTTTAGCGGCTTCTATAGCACCTGCCTTAACAGCTTCTAAACAACTTCCTTGCTCTGCCAGATGACCAGCAATTTTATGTACAAACAACGTACCAGCAATACCTCTTGGTTGTGGTGCATTTGGTATTGCTATATCATCTGATACAACAACCATTTCTACTTTTTTACCTGCTTTCTTCGCACGTTCTGCCGCTAAACCAAAGTTTAGGCGATCTCCCGTGTAGTTTTTCACAATTAACAAACATCCTGCATCGCCTGTAACATGAAGTATGCATGATAAAACAGCTTCAACACTCGGAGAAGCAAATACTTCTCCAGATACTGCAGCCGTAAGCATACCTTTTCCTATAAAGCCAATATGGGCTGGTTCATGACCTGCTCCACCTCCCGAAATTATAGCAACCTTTGATTTATCTATTTTATTTCTGGTAACAAATTTACTTGCTGGAAATGCATCCGCTCGTTTTACCCCATGCTCTCCAGAAAGTCTTAAAATCCCATCTATTGCTTGAGTAACAACATTTTCAGATTCATTAAAATAGCGTTTCATTATATTATAATTTTAGTTTAATTAATACTTGATTTTCGGAAATAAGATTCCTGTCCAATGAAAATTGGATTATTTTGCTTTTATAAAAAACATTAGTATAAACTTTTAAGATCGTTTAGTTATCAAACCATCTAAGCTTAAAAAATATTGAAATTTGGTTTTTAAGCAGTCATTTTTTGTCTGTATTTTAGTGGTGATATTTGATATTGTTTATGAAACAATTGACAAAAATGTGATGCATTATTAAAACCAGATTCATAGCATATCTCATTAATATTTTTGTTCGTTGTTAATAACAACTTTGAAGAACGTTCCAATCGCTTATTTCTAAGCCAATTGGCAGGAGAATCATTATACTTCTTTTTAAATTCTCTTTTAAATTGAGATAAACTTAAATTGGAAAGGTAAGCGAGATGATCAACATTTAGACTGCGATATACATTGGCATTAATAACAACATCAATTGATGAATTTTCTTCCACTAAACATTCTCTAAGAAAACTCATAAAATAACTGCGTTCTTGCCCTGTAACAAGTAGAATCAGTAATTCTTCAAATTTATGTTTCAACAACTCCGAAACTGGTGTAGGCGTTAATTGAAAATAGGAAGAGACCGAGGTTATGTATCCATCCATCCATTTATCGAGATAGAACTGATAGGCTCCCATTGAATTTACATCTAATAATTCTGAAGGTGCTATTAACTGTCTATGTTGTGAAATGAATTCTGAAAGAAATTCATCTGTTAAGAATACTAAAATACATTCTAGTGTATTTCCATACTTCAACTTTTCGCAAACAATTATTGAACCCTTCTTTACAAAGATGGCTTCACCAGCCTCTAGTTTGTAAAAATAATTAGGTGTTACTATACCCTGGTTACCTCTCAAGACAAACATCAACATGTGATCTTTGATAAATAGTCTATCTTTCTCCTTTCCTTCCATCATAGAATACTGTACTATAGATTGTTGATCGGTCTCCATCACTTTAAAATTGTCCGCCTTATCAAAATATAATTTTAACTCTTCACTAATCATTGTACTTGTAATCTATTTAGAATACCCAAATATATTTAATTACTCTTATAAAAAATGTTCTATTTGGCTCATATATTGTCTTTTTATATGAAAAGTCTTCTCTTATTTATGAAATAAAAAATAAAAAGGGAGCTAAATTATCTTTTAGCTATGCTTAAAACTAATAAAATGACAGAGTAAAATCTTTTAAGTTTTATACATCAACGAAAACGCCACTTAAGTTGCTCATTTTTAGAACTAATTTTAAGAATATTATATTCTAAGGTCAAAAAAAACCAACTAAAATGGTTTATATTCAAAAAAGCTCATATAAATTTAAATGAGCTTTTGAATAAAAAAAATCTTGAATTTTGTTATTTCACCTCACCCAGAGCTGTAAAAAAGGTAGTTCTAATGGCTTCAAAAGAGTTATAAATATATTGCTAGCTGCTAAAAGAGCTTTTCACATCACCTAGCGTCGTAAAATATTCATTTACAGAAGAATTCATAGTATCTTTATTAATACTTAGGTTACGAATAACTTCTTTAATATCTGGAATAGCTGGGCTAGACATGCTAAAATTTCTTAATCCTATTCTTGATAATAGTTTGGTTGCATTTTGATTTCTGGCAAGCTCTCCACACAAACTCACCTCTAAGTTGTTTTCTTTTGCTAACTTGATAACAGTTTGAACAGCTGATAAAACCGCAGGATGTAATGCACTAAAATATTTTGAAACATTTGTATTTTCTCTATCTAGTGCTAATAAATATTGAGTTAAATCGTTAGTGCCAATACTCAAAAAATTTATTTCTTTTGCTAATTGCGGAATAAGAAACAAAACGGAAGGCACCTCTACCATAATACCAACTTGCATATTTTTATCAAAAGGAATATTTTGCTTTTTTAAATCGTTTTGTACTTCTCTTAAAATTTTGTTGGCACTAAGAACTTCTTCTACAATACCAACCATAGGATACATAATTTTAATTTGGTATGCGGCTGAAATTCTACATAATGCCCTTAACTGTGTTTTAAATAATGGGATGTTTTGTAAACAATATCGAATACCTCTTAATCCTAAAAACGGATTATTTTCTTCGCCAATACCCATATACGGTATGTGCTTGTCGCCACCAATATCTAATGTTCTAATGGTAATAGGAAGCCCTTTCATGTTTTCACACAACTGTTTGTAAACACTATATTGTTCCTCTTCTGAAGGTGCACTTTCTCGATTCATAAAAAGAAATTCTGTTCTATATAAACCTATACCTTCTGCCCCATTAACAAAAGCCAATTTAGCTTCTTTTGGACTGCTTACATTTGCCAAAATTTTAAATTCAACCCCATCATTACTAATTGCTGGTTGTTTTGCTTTTATAAAACGTTCTTTTATAACGCGGTCTTCTTTTTCCTTTTCTAGAATAAGAACGTTGATTTTTTTTGGATTTTCACTCTTTAGAACAATATCGCCAGTACTACCATTCATAGCAAGCATATCGTTTTCTTTTATATCACTAATCGCTTTACCTACTGCTGTAATTGCTGGAATACCAAGTGAACGCGCTAAAATTGTAGCATGAGACGTTTCGCCACCATGCATAGATATAATTCCTAGTACCTTATCTGTGTCTAGACTTAATGTTTGTGCCGGGCCTATTTCATCTACTACTAAAATAGCAGGTTCTGTAAGTATGATATCATTTTTTGAATCTCTTTGAATGTCACTTATTACCTTATTCCGTATTTCAACAATATCTGCTGCACGCTCTTTCAAATATGCATCCTCCATTTCCAAATACTTATTTTCAAGATCTGAAAAAACGGTATACCAAGCATATTCGGCACAAAGACAATCATTATTAATAATTTGCTCAACTTTATCAAGCGTTTTAGAATCGTTAAGCATGAAGATATGAAAGTCGAAAATTTCGGCATCCTCCTTACCATAAAGTGCCATTGTTTTTTGTTGGAGGTCTATAATATTATTTAAGACAGCTTCTATAGCCATTTTAAGCTTTGAAATCTCCAATAACGTATTTTCGGCTTTTTCTTTTTTAACGTTTACAACCATGTTTTTTAACAATTTAGCATGGCCAATAGCAATACCATTTGATACGCCTATGCCAGCTAATTTATTATTAACATGCTTACTAACTTTTTTATTACTCTGGGGTATAATTGTGTTTACAGGATCTCCAAAATTTTGTTTGACAAAACCTTTTAAAGCAATTTCTAAATCATCAGCCTGCTTGCCTTTTACTCTAAATGTAAGTATGTCGCCCTTTTTAGCTCCTAGCGTACTTACCTGACTGATACTATCTGCTGCAACAAAGGGTTTGTTTTTTGTGCTTACCGTTGCAGTAACATCAAATTTATTTACTAACTCTATGAGTTTTACCGATGGTCTGGCATGTAAACCCAATTGATTAGGAACCGTGATTTTTATCTCTTTACCTACTACATCTGTAAAAGCATCTGTTTCAACTTGCTCTTCAACAGGTTTTAATAATGTTTGCTTTCCTAAAAGACTATGCTTAGCCTCATTAGCAACAGCCTCAATATCTGCACCTGTCATGGCTTGTGCCACTGCTGCTATGGCGCCTTCAACTAAAGGAGCTTCACATAATAAGGTTTTATGTTTTAACCTTTCATCAACCAAATCTAGAGCTAATTCTGCATTCATAACTGCGCTTCCAATATCCATAAGCACTAAAATCCCATTACTATCACTTAATGCTTCAATAGCATCTTTTATCTTAAAAGGATCTGTTCCTATTGGACTAGATGTATCTTCCAAACCACCTGCCGTGATAACAGCTACTTTATTTTGTGACATTTGATTTGCAAGTTCTTTTACACCTTCTGCCAACATTTTACTATGAGAAACAATTACTATTCCTACCATTCTTTACATGTATCAATTAAAACATTAATTATTCTTCTATAGCTTCTTTTAAACTTTTTAATATAAGGTAGCTAGAAGTTGCTCCTGCGTCTTGATGTCCTACACTACGCGCTCCTAAATAACTAGCTCTTCCTTTTTTGGCAATGAGTGGAACTGTCGATTTCATTGATTTTTCAGCACTCTTAACAATATCTGAGAATACTTTTTCGAATGTGTTGTTTTCTGAAAGAGACTCTTTTAATCTGTCTGCTACAGGGGCTAAAACATCAATCATTGTTTTGTCTCCTACAGATGCACGCCCTCTAAGTTTTACACCATTTACACCTTTTTCAAAAGCGGTAACAAAATCTTGTAATGAAAGTTCTGTTTTTGTAACTATAGCCATACCAAATTGAAGAAAAAACGTGCCGTAAAGTGGCCCAGATGCACCACCAATACTAGATATTAGTGTCATACCCATATTTTTAAAAATGGCTCCCAAATCTGTATTTAAAGAAAATTCTTCTAGTTTATTATGTACTTTATTAAACCCACGCTCCATATTAAATCCATGGTCTGCATCTCCAATTTCAGAATCTAGCTTTGTTAAATAGTCTTTATTTTCTCTTAAAGTCAGTGATGCTAACTCAAACCATTTTATAATATGTTTATGTTGTAACGTCTTCATAATTTTTTATTTAATTTTACTTAATTCAAACACCCCATCTTAATGCTGGTGTTTTTACTGGAGCATCCCAAAATTTTAATATCTCATCATCGGTTTTTACCATAGTTATCGAAACCCCTTGCATATCTAAAGCTGTTATATAAGACCCTATAATTTTTCGGGTAATCACAATATTTTTGTCTTCACAAATTTCGTGCATTTTTCTGTATACACCATAAAGCTCGGATAGCGGCGTGCTCCCTAAACCGTTTACTAAAACAATCATTTTATCACCACTTTTAAATGGAGGGCTTGTAAATTCTATTTCTTTCCAATTACCAGTACCGTGATCCCATTCTCTTATTTGTCTGGTATAAACACCATCATCAAGGATAGCATGGGTTAAAATTGAAGTAATCTCATCACAAGATGTATGAGGGATACGCTTTCTCCCTGGTTCTCCATGGATACCAACACCTATTTCAATTTCATTTTCATCAATATCAAAATTAGGCTTGCCAGCAGCTGGTACAATACACGAAGTAAGTGCCATCCCCATAGATCTACCATACGAATTTACTTTTGTTGCTAATTTGGCACAAGCTTCTAAACTATAGCCTGCTTCTGCTGCTGCTCCAACAATTTTTTCCATGATTACCGTAGTACCTACACCACGCCTTCCTGCTGTATAAAGACTATCTTTAACAGCAACATCATCATCAATTAATACGTTTTGAGTTTTTATACCCTCTGCATTCAACATCTCGGCAGCCATTTCGAAATTCATAACATCGCCTGTGTAGTTTTTAACTAGAAATAAAACACCGTGACCATTATGAGCGGCTTTTGCACACTCAAACATTTGATCTGGAGTTGGCGAAGTAAAAACTTCTCCTGGGCAAGCAGCGTCTAACATGCCTTTACCTACATAACCGCCATGCATAGGTTCATGACCACTACCTCCACCAGAAATAATAACTACTTTTTTTTGCGAATCACTATCGGCACGTATTATAAATTTAGGGTCAAGATTTATTTTTAATTCTGGATGTGCTGCTGCCATACCTTGCATTTGCTCGGTAATTACATCTTCTATATTATTTATTAGTTTTTTCATGTTTTCTATTTAATTTAGGTTAAATCCTATTCCATTTATTACTAGAATATAAATTTCCTCTTAGCTCTATTGAAACTAAGATGAAAATAATGATTAAAGTTTTATTGTAGCATTAAAAGCGGCATTAAATTGATCTCTATTTGGATTATATACCATATCTGCTCTTAATGCAAGATTAATATCTTTTCCTATAGGAAATGCTTTAGATGTGTACCAACCAACTTGCGTAAAGTCTGCTTTTCCATCTGTTGTATAAAAATTATCATTAGGCACTCCAGATATGAATGGGCGTATTTTTATATCTTTTGGAAAATCGAAAGTATATCCCATTTCTAAATATAAAGAGGAATTATCACTTGGATCATTAATAAAATCCCAACCTGCAAAGAAATCAAGTTTCCCTACATTATAAATAGTTCTTAATTCTACTCTATTAGTTAGCGCTGCCCCACCTCCTTCGGGTGTATTATTAAAATCAAAAAAACCACCAACATTAGGATTATAGTGTGTTAACACCATAACTGTTAGATTGGAATTTTCTCCAACTTTACCACCATATCCAACATAAGGAATAATTTCCTTGTAATTTTCTGCTACTGGCACCTCACTAGAAGATGCGCCACCTCGTTCTGCAGGAGAGAGTGCGTACGATGCCCAAATTCCAGTAAAAAAGCCGCCGTTAGAAAATGTAACATTTGGTTGGATATTTGGATAATCTCCTAATACAAGTCCACGCCAAATAAATCTAGTTGCCAGTGTTACTTCAAAATGCACTCCCCAGTCATTTTTTTTTGTCACTTCCTTGTCCTGAGACATAGAATCTTTCACTTCTTTTTTTGCATTTTCTTTTACAGCTTCCGTTTGTGCAGTTGTTGATAACGTTAATAAAACGACCAACAAAAATGTTATATATTTTAAGTTTTTCACGATATAATATTTATATATTAATTTATTTAATATTGAGTTTTTGTTAAAATACTGGAAAGAATATGATAAATAATCCAGCTAAAACACCACCTATAATTGGACCAACTACTGGAATCCAACTATAAGCAAAATCTGAACTTCCTTTTCCTGGAATAGGTAAAATAGCATGTACTAAACGTGGTGCAAAATCTCGGGCAGGATTGATAGCATAACCTGTTGTACCTCCTAATGATAAACCAATACCCCAAACAAGACCAGCTACTAAAAATGGCCCCAAGCCGTCTGAAACACGACCACTACTATCAAAAATTGCAGCAACTCCAAGTACAAGAACAAAAGTTCCAATCGCTTCACTTATAATGTTAGCACTTGTTTTACGAATTGCAGGACCTGTTGAAAAGCAGGCTAATTTAAGACCAGCATTCTCGGTAGCTTTCCAGTGTGGTCCAAAATGAAGATACACCAAAAGCCCTCCTAAAAACGCTCCAATAAATTGAGCACTTATAAAAGGAATTACATTTGAAAAATCGCCACTAGAAACTGCAAAACCTATCGTTACAGCAGGGTTTATATGTGCTGGAGCTCCAAAAGCCAAAGCAACAAAAACACCTACTAATACAGCAAAAGCCCATCCTGAACTTATCACCATCCATCCTGAACCATTCGCTTTAGATTCAGATAATAAACAATTGGCTACAACACCATTGCCTAAAAGAACCAATATCATGGTTCCAAATAATTCTCCTAATAAAATATTAATTTCCATAATCTTTGTTAATTTAATTTTTAACTCATTTAATCGAAAAGAATTCCTCCAGGCTCTGCCTCAAACCTGCCTACCAGCAAAGGCAGGGTTTCCATTGAAATTGTTATTCCTGTGAACCTGCTTCTCGGCAGGAACGGAAATCTAAATACAGAATTTTGATTTTAGACCTTTTAGGTCAAAACCTGTACGCAACTTGATTAGGTATGAAACCAGCAAAAACCTATGCTAAGCGGAGCCGAAGTATACTTCTATGGCTCTCCCTCAAGCCTGCTTACCAGTAAAGGCAGGGATAGTTGGTTTCAAGAAATTCTTTATTTTTCTACCGAGAGTTCATTTTTAACCCAGTAATTTTTTTGACATACAAAGACTATAACAGTAATATTCAAAATAGCTCTCAACTTGGGCGGACAAAACTTAACAATAACAAGCTTATTATTTGAAAATAAATATTTAATAAATAAAACTCATTATAATTATTGATATATCATTTATAGGCTAGTAAAAATGAATTATTAGTATTTTTCAAACATATAACATCGCTATGGTCTAAAATTTTCTATTTGGCTCATTTTTTATCTTTTTTGGGAAAATGAGCTTTTTGAAGTAGTATTTTTATAAGAAAAGTAACAAAGATGTAAGATTTGGACTAAATTCGACACTTTAAAAACAGTTTAATTGAGTGTGCTAAAAATTAAGAATACATTCTATTATTCTTTGTTTATCGTTTAATCAATCCAACCGAAATCAATGCTCATGTCTCTAAAAAAAAGCAGTTTCGATTCCTTAAAAAAATCCACTTTATTTGTAGGTTAATATTTACTATATTCGTAGGGTATATATTAAAAATATAATTGCGTGGTAATTATATTTAATTGTTGTACTTAATATAAACCAATCGAATGTTTAACAATTTATTTTCAAAAAAAGAATATAGTAGTAAGACAGGATTCTTCAAAGTTGAGAACAAAAAACTAATTCCAATAGACGAGTTAGAAAAAGGATCAATAAATGATTGCATTGAAAAAATAGGTTTTCCGACGAATCATATTTACACAATACATTCTTTTGATTCTGACAAAATATCTGTTTTAGGATTCAAAACTTTAACCAAAAGTCTTCAATTTGTATTAGCTAAGAATCCTCAAACCAAAATTTCCTTTTCAGATGTTTCAATAGCGGTAAAAGGAATTGATTGGGAATTCGAGTATTCTGATTTAAATATTGAGGACATTTTAAAAGAAGGTATAGATTATGAAAATTTTGACTTAAATTTTGTCAAATCAATACTTAATTTAACTAAAGAGGATAGAGATTTATATAAGTCTGAAGAACTTGGACTTTATCTTCTGTTCGAAAATGGAATACTTAAAGTATTTACTTCTTCAGAATGGGAGAATTCATCTACAAAATGGCTGAAAGATATTAACAAAAAAATGTTTAGCAGTATGGTTAATGAAGCCAAACAATTTCATAGAAACGAAATTGAAGCAATGGAAGAGGTCAATAGACAAACCAAAGCTTTGATGGATGTCCCAAAAGCAATGAAAAACGAATTTTTAACATTACACAAAAACAAAAATGGAAATTTCAATTTCTATAATTTAGTAATAGCACATTACACCCAAGATTGTAATCAAAATGATTTTCTATTTATGAACAAAGGGAGATTAAAAAAGATTGATGAACAAACATTTGAAATCGGAAAGTTTAAATACGAATTCGATATTAATAAACAATTAATAGGTGTTAACGAAAAATAAATACTTCATACCATGTTTAACCGAAATTATGGCAGATTTGACTAGGCCTGAATCCACGAGGAATTTCTAAAGTCAATGTCTAACTCGAAAAGTAGTATGTTTTTATACCCTAAGTTTCATACACAAATCATTATAAACAAACAAACCAAACTAAAACCCTCAAAAGATGCACAAAAAATCAAATGACGAAAATGAAAAGAAACACCCTATCAAAGGAAAGCCTACTGCAAACAATGTAAAATGCTGGGATAGTGAAGGAAGCACAGAAATAGTTACTCAACGTCTCAAAGAAATGTTTGTAGAAATGGGACAAAAAACCCGAATTGAAAAAGGACAAAAACCAGCAGAACGGTCCGTTTTCAGAAAACAACACGGTATTGCATATGGAGATTTCATTATTAATGATGATATTCCTGAAGAATTCAAAAAAGGGATTTTTGCTGGCAAATCATACAAATCTGTCATTCGTTTTTCTAGTGACACAGCTCCTACTTCTCCTGATTTGCACACAACTATAGGAGTTGGGTTAAAGCTTTTTGGTGTGGATGGCCCAAAGCTACTTGGAGAAGGAACTAATGCCGATTTCATCTTTCAAAATATAGATCGTTTTTTTGCTAGTGATGCGCAACAAATGTGCAGTTTTACAACGGCAGGAGTTATAGATCGTGATTATGATTCCTACATCAATAAACACCCAAAGCTTGCCCATATTTTACAAGCCATGCTGAAAGAAGAAGCAAGCTGTTTGAGTGCAAGCTATTGGGCGATTTTACCATTCAAATTAGGAGAATCAAATATTGTAAAATATCGTTTGGTTCCTGACCATACTTATAAAGGCGCACCTTTTGATGATAATAATTATTTAAAGTTAGATTTAGAAAAGCGTTTACGTAATGGCGATTCAACATTTAGATTTGAAATCCAACTACGCACCGATGATGCAACCATGCCATTGAATGATGCGCAAGTGGTCTGGAACACCGAAGACAGCCCTTATATTTGTATAGCAAAGTTACATTTACCACAACAAGATGTAACGGCTATTGGTCAAGCAGAATTTGGAAGGAACCTTTCTTTCAATATCTGGAGAACTTTAGAAGCACATAAACCATTAGGTAGTATTGCTGACGCTAGAAAAACAGTGTATGAAGCAAGTTCCGAAGCTCGACATCAGGCTAACGGTCAACAACAAGATGAACCAAAAGAAATAAATCCTCCTTTTGAGGGTAATACAGACGAAAATAGCAATTGTATTGTTAGAGCAGGAATCTATCCACCAATCGGAGTAATGCGAGTAGGAAATAGTGATGATGCATACTTTATTGGTCCTTTGGTTGATCAACCCGAAATAAAAGGAGACCCCTATGCATATCGAGATGAAACGGGAGCTATAAAACGACAAGCTGCCCAATTCAGAATTTATGGATTCAATGCCGCAGGAAAAGCCGTAAAAGAATTGACTATGGAGAATGCAAACATTACATGGCATTCACATTTAGCAAATCAAAAATCATCATGGTATCAATTCCATATTGCATTAGATATTCCAGATGCATCCAACCCAAGCATACCTCCTTCTTTATTGAGAAATATTGATGTAAAAAACCGTGATGCATTGTTTATTGATGGTAAAAAAGAACGCATTTCTAAACCCAATGTAACCTCAGGGAAAAAATTTAAAGGAAAATTCATGGGTGAATCGGTCTATCTCGGAGAAATGCGCACCGATGAAAAAGGGCGTTTAATCATGTTAGGAGGTCATGGGAAATCGGAAAATATAAATGGTGACAGAGCCATTACTTTCGCAAATAATGAAGGTTGGTATGATGATATCTCCGACGGCCCTGTAACTGCAGAGGTAGAATACGAAGGTGTAAAACTTAATGTTGATCCATCTTGGGTGATTTGTGCGCCACCAGATTACGCTCCAATGCAAAAATCTGTGAGAACCATGTGGGATTTAATGCGAAGTGTTGCTGTTGAATCTGAAATGTTAGTAAGACCAGAAAGACCTTCTTTTGTTAAAGATATATTGCCCATTTTCGAAAGAATGACAAATTTGCAATGGGTAAATGCTGGATTCGCTGCTGCCTTTGGTTGGAACGGACAGTTTAATTACACAAGTAATGCGTGGGTAAAAAAATTAAATGATCCTTCATCTGCTAATTACGAAATGCGCCGTACAATCTCTAACAACTTTCGTCGATTTGATCAAACAGGGGCTGAAGCTCCACAATTATGGCCATGGTTGTATGGGGATGCTGTTGCAATTCCTTCGCAAGGCTCTGTTCGTCAACATTCTACTTTATCGAAATTACAATTGCAATTTTTAGATCAATGGGTTGAGGGGGATTTTGATGCTGACTTTATTGATACAACAGGATGTCCATATACTCCACCTCCAAAAACTATTGATGATTATCCTATTGATGAACAACCTGATATGCTAACCAAAGCAGCAATGGATTTCTGTTTGGCAGATGCTTTTCACCCTGGTTGTGAAATGACCTGGCCTATGAGAACTTCGGGAATGTATTCACATCCTTTCCGATTGAAACATGCGCCTAAAAACCCAAAAACAGATTATCGTTACTATGGTTCAACTATGAATGGTGAGGCTTTGACTTCGCCTGCCGGACCGTTATTAGGAGGACAAGTGCCTGGCGGTGTTACAAGATGGATGGCCATTCCTTGGCAAACCGATACTGCAAGTTGTAGAGATGGCTATACAGCTTCTTACGATCCTTATTTACCAACATTTTGGCCTGCAAGAGTTCCTAACAATATCTTAAGTGAAGAGCGTTATAAAGAAACTTTAGATCAACATTTATCTGAAGAAACACGAAAAGAAGCATTTGCTTATCGCTATTTTTGGTTAGATGATTTGCCATTGGATGGAGCTGCTCCAACCCAAACCAATCAAATTAATTCTATGGTGAAGTATTTTGACAAATTAGCGATCGTTCAGCATCGCCCTGGAGTAAATGACAATCCAAATTTCCCGACTGAGATGCAAATCGGTGTCATTCCAAATGAAGAACAAAATGCCCTGTTACTTAAAGAAACCGAAAACCGATTAAGAGATATTTTAAATAACAACAAGAACTTAGATAAAAAAGAAGATACGTTATTACAACTCACTCTAAAACACTTATCAAACGAAGGTTTACTCAACGAAGGCTATTTGCTAACGAGTACCCGTGATCAACTATTAGAGCTGGTAAAAGACGAATTGGTTAAGGATGAAAAACTAACAGGAGAAGTTGAGAAACTAATTAATTTATTAGCTTCGGAAGCACATAAATTCTCGAAAACAAAAACAGTTCCTCATGCGAGGCAACCACGAAAAGAAGTGGGAGTTCCAGAACGATTGGTTCGTTTCCAAACGTATATTCCAAAATAAAATCAATTTATTGGATCAAAAAACAGACATTTTAATTATTGGTGGCGGCATTGCAGGTTGCATTGCTGCCATTTCTTTGATAGATACTTATCATGTAACCCTCATTGATAAACTTTCCGAACCTAAAGAAAGAATTGGAGAATCCTTAGCTCCTGCTGCGCTGCGAATTCTAAAACAACTCGATTTATTAGATGGGATGAAAAACCAGTTAGATCCTATCTATCAAACAAATTTTGGGATGCAGTCATATTGGGGAAGTGATCAAGTTCATATTGTAGATCATCTAAGAAATCCAGACGGATTTGTTAAAAACCTCAATAGAAAAGCATTTGAAAGTTATTTAAGAAAATCGGCCGAAAAGCGAGGCGTAAAGTGTTCGTGGAATACACAATTGTATAAAAGCACTTATCTAGATTCAAAATGGGAAGTTCAAGTAAAATCAAATGATAAAAACTCAGAAAATCATTCTATTTCTGCTTCTTTTGTGATTGATGCAAGCGGACGTCAATCTCATTTTGCCAGAAGCTTAGGAGTTAAACGTCAAATAGAAGATAAACTAATTGCTTGTTGGATTACTTTACCAAATAACACAGAAAACACAATGAGTACTATTTCTGCCAGTGAGCATGGTTGGTGGTACAGTTCTGTTGTTCCAAACAACAAACGTATAGTGGCTTTTCATACAGACGCTGATTTAATTACTAAGAACGAATTTAAAACTACCAAATCCTTTTTAAAACTATCTAAAGGGAATAAAGAGATTTCAGAATTACTCAAAAGCAATGAAAACACAATAGAATTTCAAGGAACTGTAGCTGCAAACTCTACCAAATTGGAACAGGTTGCAGATCAACAATGGGCCGCATTAGGAGACGCAGCAATTAGTTTTGACCCGCTTTCTTCTCAAGGCATGTTTCATGCCATGGCAAGTGCTTTACAACTTAAAGAATTGATTATTAAATTTGATTTCATAGCTGACCTAAATTCTCAAAAAATGGAAAAGTTTAAAGCAGCATACACTAATCAAATTGAAGAAATATGGAAACATTATCTCAAACACAAAAAGATTTTTTACGGTGTGGAAATGCGCTGGAAAGAGGCCTCTTTTTGGAGAAGAAGACATGATATATCTGATAAGGTTAATGTTCCTATGAAAAGCGAAAAAATGTTGTCCGCAATAACAAACACGTCCAAAGATAAACGATCAAATTTCACACCATAAAATATAGGCTTTCAAAATTGTATTATTTGGTACAACCACTTATCTACCACATATTATGAGTTTATGTGTTAATATAATTGATTTCATTAGTTTAGTTGGTCTACTATATTTTGTAGACTCTCTAATACTTCTTCGTAAGAGAACGTTTTATGTGTTTCTAAAATTTGATTAATCAGTATACTGTATTCTTTCTTGTCTATTGTATCCTTCAAAATTTGGTTAACCGTTTCCAAATCTTGAGGATACCCTTTTAAGATTTTCGAAACATCTATACCTAATAATGTTGCCCCTCCATTCAGAATGGTAAAATCATCAATATAGACTTCTTCATAATGATTTGCAGCTGCTCTTTCTTCATTAATTATCAAATAGTTTTCTAAGATGAAACCGATATCGTCTGCATCTTTATTACTTTTATAATGTCGGTCTTTCCACGCTGTAATCTTTAAGAGAAATATTCCGCCCAGAGAAGCTATTTGAATTTCTATTTCTTGATCAATATTTACTTTAAGAGAAGCTTCGTTGGCAGCATTAAACCCTAATACAGACATAGCAAAATTTTCATCAGGTGGCCAGAATATTTTACTGTCTTGTTTCATGATATCTCCAAAAGGTACAATGTCTAATTGGAATTTCTCTTTATATAAAAACCGCTGTTTCTGATCGGCATCCTTACTAAAGTTTTCAAGATTTACTATCTCCCCTTCAACTTTTTGCCATTGTTCCCAATCGTTAACGGTTATCGCTATATCCAGGTCATAGGTTAAACGCCCAGATTTTTCATTATGTAATTCCATAATGATATCTCTGGCTGTAGCTCCAATCACAAAAAAGGAAATTCTAGCTTGCTTAAAATACTCAGTCAGTTCTAACAGAATGGGCTTTAATAGTGGATGTGTAAATTTATCACTAGATATATCTAAGCTCATTTTCTAGTATTTGTTTAGCTGTCTCTATATTTCTACTAAAACCACTATTAATTAAATCAGCATACACTAAAAGTGCAGGTGCTGTTTTATTATTTCCTAAATCGTTTTTCCAGAATTTTAATAATATTTCGACTTCACCGTCTTCACTTGGAACAAGTTTTAGCGATCTTGCTACTTCAGATAAATCTAGATCAGTAAAAAGAGTGAATTTTTCTGGTCTTAAATTCTCTGTTAGAATTGCTCCACCTGGTTCACCCCCCCATAAAATATAACCATCATTAATATGTGTATTGATGTTTCGCCATTGATGTTGAAAATCGTTATCAAGAAATTTCATTTTTTTTCTCATTATACGGGGTCTTAATACTTCATTAAATTCAACAATCCAGCGCTCAAGTAATTCAGTTTTATTTTTTAGAACACGCTTGTCATTAGTCTTTAAAATAAAATTCAAATCTTCTAATTCTGCCATCACATTACTCACAGACCCAATAGAAACATCAGCGTTCTCTGCGATTTTCCTATAAGAATCTTGAAGGTGTTCTGGCTTATATAATAAGTGAAATAGAATCTTTAAACCAGCTTCCTGAAAAGCTCGAGATTGGTTTGTTTTTTCTTTTTTAGCTTTCTTTTGACCTTCAATAAAAATCACTAGATTATTTTTTTTTATAAAAGTATTACCTGCTATATCTATATAATTAATACCATGATCTTTAAGCATCTCTGCTGCCTTTTTAGAAATGTATTCCGCTATTAGAATAACTGGCCTGTTACTATTATGCTTCACCTCCTTTAATTGAGACAATACCAAACCTTGATTTGAAGTTCTTACAGCAGATTTTGCTTCTACGATAAATTGCTCATCTTTGATGTTTAAAAGGACATCATAGTTCTGTCTACTACTATCTATTTCGACAGGAATATTGATAAGTTGTTCTAGCTTAGAAGTAGCCTCGTATATGAAGTCATTATTACGATACATAGGATTAAGTGTTCATTATTTTAACATGTTCAGTGACAATGAACACTCAAATATAATGAACACTTGGTTTGTGTCAAAACTTTTTTCTTATTTATTTTTAATATAAGAAATAGATCAATTAATAAAATAAACTCGCAACTATGCCATCAGAAGGCTATCGAAAACAAAATATATTTTGTTTGAAGATATAAGCGAAGCTTACGACTGAAGAATCTCATTTATCTAAAAATCAAAACAGATGCTTCGCTTTGCTCTGATGACACAACCCTTTTGCAAACATAGGATAACACTAAATACAATATATTTTTATTCACCCCATAAAATAAGCTACATTATTAAGCATATATTGCTTATATTTGTAGCATCATGAAAATAATATCAAAAAACATTCGGCATTTAAGACATTTAAAAAGTCTTACTCAAGAAACTCTGGCAGATAACCTACAAGTACCCCGTTCCCGTATTAGCTCATACGAAGAGGGGCGCTCTGCTCCTACCATAGAGATGCTTATCCTTATTTCAGATTATTTTAAATTACCCATCGATATTTTATTACGTAACGACCTAACAAAAGCTACAGACACCTCTTTTATTGAAGTTGGTAACCAACGGGTGCTATTTCCTATTACTGTAGATAACGATAATAATAATTTAATAGAAGTGGTTCCTATAAAAGCATCTGCTGGGTATTTAGCGGGTTACGATGACCCCGAGTATATTGAACATTTAGAGAAAATTAAACTCCCATTTCTACCAACAGGAAAACATAGAGCCTTTCCTATAAAAGGAGATTCTATGTTACCCATGAAAAGTGGCTCTTATGTTGTTGGACGTTTTGTTGAAGATAGAAATGATATAAAAAGTGGAAAAACCTACGTGCTTGTAACACTTAATGATGGCATGGTTTATAAAAGAGTTATAAATAACATAGAGCTTAATAATTCTTTACTCTTAATATCCGATAATAAAATGTATCATGATTATAGTGTACCAATAAACGAAGTGCTTGAAATTTGGGAGTTTACTTGTAGTATCAACACCCAAGAGTACGATGAACATGAACTAAAAATAAGCAGTATCATTAATATGTTTAACGATTTAGGGGTTGAACTCAAGGCCTTAGAAAAACGGTAATAATGTACACCATAATAGATATTGAAACGACAGGTAAAGGTAATAAAATCACAGAAATTTCTATTTTTAAATATGATGGCACTCAAATTATTGAAGAATTCACATCCTTAGTTAATCCTGAAATTTTTATCCCCGTTTACATTACCTCATTAACTGGTATTGATAATGCGATGGTAGCAAATGCTCCAACATTTTCTGAGATTGCAAAAGATATTTTAGCCATTACAGAAGATACTATTTTTGTTGCCCATAGTGTGAATTTTGATTATAACATCATACGTAATGAGTTTAAAAATATTGATATTGATTTTAGAAGAAAAAAATTATGCACGGTAAGACTCTCTAGAAAATTAATTCCTGGGCACAAATCCTATAGCTTAGGAAAGATTTGCAAGGCACTAAATATAGATATAAACGGAAGGCACAGAGCACGAGGCGATGCCGAAGCCACCGTGATACTTTTTAAAAAGTTATTAGATACAGAAAATGCTGAAACTGTATTCAACGATTTTCTTAAAAAACATTCTAAAGAAGGCACACTACCACCCCATTTACCAAGTGCTGTTTTTAATAAGATCCCCAGTAAAGCAGGTATTTATTATTTTAAAAATAAAAAAGGAAAGATCATTTATATTGGTAAGGCGAAAGACTTAAAAAAACGAGTTTTAGGTCATTTTTACAATAAAACCGAAAAGGAACTGAACTTATGTCGAGAAACGGCTGACATCGATTTTGAATTATCTGGGAGCGAACTTATCGCTTTTCTTATGGAAGATGCCGCCATAAAACAACACTTTCCAGAATATAATCAAGCATCCAAAAGAAACACAAAAGCTTATGGTATTTCTATGTTCGAAGACAGAAATGGTATTATTCATTTAGTTTATAACACTTTAAAAGCAACACCAAACCCATTATTCATATTTTATAATATAACAGATTGCAGGCAATTTTTAGAACGTCTCTGTACTCAATTTGAATTATGCCCTAAATACTGTCATTTACAAGAAGGTGTCACACATTGTTCTCATTACAAGATAAAAACCTGCCATGGTATTTGTATTGAAAAGGAAGCCACCAACAAATACAACGAACGGGTTCAAAAGGGTATAAAATACATGCTTGAAAAATCTAAAAACTTAGTTATCAAAGAAAAAGGACGACATTCTAAAGAAGAAGCATTTGTCCTTATCGAAAATAATATTTATTTAGGTTATGGTTTTATTGATAAATCAGAACAAGTTACTGTGCGTGAAACTTTAGAAAATTATTTGATTCCTCAAAAGGATAATGTGGATGTGCAGAAGATATTAAGGAGGGTTTCATTAGCTCTGTAGCATTAATTCTTTTTTTCAAATATGCTTACTTTTGTCATTTTGTTTGAAGATATAAGCGAAGCTTACAACTAAAGAATCTCTTAAAACTTCCATGTTTTGATTTTTAGAGATTCTTCGCTGCGCTCTGAATGAACTAACCTTTTAAACAAAATAGAGTTGCTATGTCATTCAGAAGGAGGTACGACTGAAGAATCTTTAGAGATTAATGATAAAGATTCTTCGCTGCGCTCTGAATGACAAACATCTGAAAGTTAGATGTTTACAAAACCAATCAATGGTAGGCTATCGAAAACAAAATATATTTTGTTTGAAGATATAAGCGAAACTTACGACTGAAGAATCTTTTTTATCTAAAAATCAAAATAAATTCTTCAACTCCGACAATTGTAAGAATGTTCTGAATAACACTAACCTTTTAAGCAAAATAGAGTTGCTATGTCATTCAGAGACCTGAGATAAAAAAATATCAAGCGGAGGAAATGACGTTATTGAGTATGGTCAGGTTAGTAGTTTTTTTGTCATTCCTGCGAAGGCAGGAATCCACATGATCGAATATTTTTAATGTTATGAAAAACAACGTCTTAAAAAATAACGTCAATGGTAAGGAGGTACGACTGAAGAATCTTTTTTATCTAAAAATCAAAATAGATTCTTCAACCCCGACAATTATAAGAATGTTCTGAACGACACTAACCTTTTACAAACATAGAATAACAATTTCAACGCCCCCCTCCAAAGCAAAACTTAAACAAATTATATTCGGTTAAAAACAACTTCTAAAGGATTATTAATTTTAAGAGCAAATTCATTTAGATAGGTCTCCCAAGATGCTTTAGTTGGATACTGCCCAGATTCTTTCCAGGCAAAACCAGCATAATAAACAACCTTATTCTTATCATCTACTTTTAATTGTGCATACAAATTACTCCTATCTTTTAAAGGCGTCACATAATATTCTGATGCCATCATATTTCCTTTAGGAGTCACAATAGCAGTTCCTAATTCGGATGCTTCATGTGGTTGCCAATACGATACCCAGCCTTTATCAACACTTTCAGTTATTACACCATCTTTTTCATGAAGCGTTAAACCCACCGATAAAATGTTAGCTCCTGTGGTATGAATTTCAAATCTTGAAAGATTGTTTCCATAATCTAACGAAATATGTTTTTGTTCAGAAATCATTTGTCCATCAGCATCCCAATCGGCATAATCTAAAACAAAACTTGTTCTAATGGGACCCGAAGTAATAGTTTTCCATGTGGTAAAGTTTTTAGAAATGTAATAAGTAGAATCTTTTTTTACTGCTGTGCCACCTACTCCTCTACTTGAGCCCACATGAAAATTATCTAAGCCTTCACCAGAATCGATATGATAAGCGCCTGAGTTTTTATTGTTTTTAGCATACCATTTATTAATAATTGGGTACTCTACTTTTTTTAACCAGGCATCAATTCCGCTAGATAAAGTCCCACCAGATATAGAATCTTCAACCATTTTCTGAGCTTTTGGTCCATAAGTTCTAAAAGCTACTTTGTTGTTTTCCCAAGCGTAATCGTCTGTACGTTCTGGAACAAATCGAGAATAACAAGACGCAGTAGCTTCTGGTTTTTCACTGGTATCTACCGCAGCTAATTCGTAGTTCTTTTCAGACTTTGCTCCTACTTCAGGTTGAAATAACAATACATCTACGGCACCATCTCCATCTTGATCTACAAATTGGGAAACTACAAGTGTTTGCGTAGCAAGATCTCGTACTCCAAAATCTTCAAAATTTTGATCTTCATTTAAAAGTAAATCTGTTTTTAAAATTTCTACCGTTTCAAAAGCTCGTGGTATCTCTAAATTATTTTTTACAGTAATAACCGTATTTCCTTTTTGTTGTTTGCCACAACTTAAAAATGTGGTAATAATTACTGCACATAAATAAGATATATTTTTTATCATTTTAATTTTCGTTTGAAGGTTTACCTATTGTTGCCAAAATCCCGCCATCAACATAAACAACATGTCCGTTTACAAAATCACTGGCTTTAGAACTTAAAAATATGGCTGCACCTTGTAAATCTTCAGGGTTTCCCCAACGGGCAGCAGGAGTTCTACTAATTATAAATTCATTAAAAGGATGCCCGTCAACTCTTATAGGAGCTGTCTGACTGGTTGCAAAATAACCTGGACCAATTCCGTTAGTTTGGATATTATATTTTGCCCATTCTGTGGCCATGCTTTTGGTTAACATTTTTAAGCCTCCTTTTGCGGCTGCATAGGCACTTACAGAATTCCTGCCTAATTCGCTCATCATAGAGCATATATTTATTATTTTACCGCCACCCCTTTTAATCATGCCTTTTACTACTGCTTTCGAAACGATAAATGGCGCCACTAAATCTACTTGAATAACAGCATTAAAATCTGCTACTTCCATATCAATTATAGGCGTTCTTTTTATGATACCTGCGTTATTTACCAAAATATCAATGGGTCCAACTTCCTTTTCTATTTTTGTTATCCCCTCATTAACCGCATTTTCATCGGTAACATCAAACACATAGCCATAAGCATTAAGTCCCAAAGCTTTATATTCTTCAATGGCTTTATTTAATTTATCTTTCGACGTATTATTTACTACAATGGTTGCTCCAGCATTTCCTAGTCCTTTCGCCATTGCCATTCCCAAACCATGAGAAGCTCCTGTTATTAAAGCTATTTTTCCTTTTAAATTAAATAAGTCTATTGACATAATTTTCTATTTTATATATCCTTAAACAGACTCTTACTTTAATTCATTTATCTTACAAACATCCATATCGCCATAATCTAAATTTTCTCCCGCCATTCCCCATATAAATGAGTAATTACTAGTGCCCGAACCTGAATGTATAGACCATGGTGGCGATATTACCGCTTGATCATTTTGCATCCATATATGTCTGGTTTCCTGGGGTTGTCCCATAAAATGACATACAGATTGCCCTTCTGGCACTTCAAAATAAAAATAGACTTCCATCCTTCTATCGTGAACATGTGCTGGCATGGTATTCCAACTACTTCCTGGTTTAATCGTTGTCATTCCCATTTGTAATTGACATACATCTACCACACTATTTACTATATATTTTCTTAATGTTCTAGCATTAGCTGTTTCTGGTGCCCCTAATTCGATGACCTCTACATCCGATTTTCCGATTTTTTTAATAGGATATGCTTTATGTGCTGGTGTCGAGTTTAAATAAAATTTAGCAGGAGTTCCTGAAGATTTGCTGGAAAACGCTACTTTTTTATTGCCTTGTCCAACATACAGCGCTTCTTTATGATCTAAAACATACTCTGTACCATCAACAATCACACTGCCTGTATCGCCAATATTTATAATTCCGAGTTCTCTTCTTTCTAAAAAGTAAGGTGCTTTTAAAGGATCTATCGCTTCTAATTCTATGGTCTTAGAAGCTGGTATTACACCACCTGTTATAAATCTATCATAATGTGAATAGACTAAATTTAATGTATCCGCTTCAAATAAATTTTCAATTAAAAATTCTTTTCGTAATTGTGTTGTATCATACTGTTTAACGGCATCTGGACCAGAAGCGTATCGTGTTTTGTAATTAATTGACATTATTTTAATTTTATGTTTATATTATATTTTTAATCTCTACTAAATAGTTTAGCTTTAAAGTAACGAGATTGTTTTTCTATTTTTCCTGTTTAAAAATCATCTAAAAACTTAGAGTCTACAACAGTTGTTACATTATCTTTTGTACAATCACATTTACATACAATGCCAATTTTATCATGGTGTTTTTTAAAACGCTATCAACAAGTACATTCCCTATAAAACTTCACTGTAACACCAAATAATCTAATTTTTATTCCAAAAATAATCCTTTTTTTAATAGTGAGTTTTAAGAAACTGTTTAAATTTTACCCTTTAGTTTATTTTGTCATCTTAAGCTCTCATTCTATAAAAAATCCCTTATAAATAGCGATGCTATTGGCATTTATTTTGCCTTGACTGAGAACGTAATCCACACAAATTAATTCCAAAAACGAAACTTAAACAGTTTCTAATTTTTAGATTTCATTAAGTCATTTCTTTTTATTTTTTTAATAAAAAAAAAAGTCTTTAGATTGACGTGGCAATTATAAAAATAAAGTAAGAAATGAATCATAAATTATCGTTCAAACACTATAACTTATAGTCCATTAAAACAATAACCACGTCTATTTTTTCAGAATTAAGTTTTAATAAAAGGGATTAAACCGCAAGGTAGCTCTAAGGTTTAGCACCTTTTATTTCTAAACACCTTCATTTTCAAACCTTAACAACTAAATTTAACTATTAATAAACATAAGTATAATTATAAGTAAATTTACAAGTGTTTTTTAGTTAAAAACTATAAATTAAAAACCCCAACTCAAAGCGGAAAGTTTTGAGATTAAAAATTTAGAAAAATCAAACATCACACCTAAGGTATTTCCTTATTTTTTACGTAAGACAAATAATACAAACCAATGAACTACAACCTTTTAGTTCCCTAAAATCATTGCTAATGGTCAATATTTTATCTACAAAGAATTATAATTTATACGCAAGCAAAGTAGACTATATTACTATTGTATTAACAAATTAACATTCAATATTACAAATGTTAAAATCCCAATAACCAAAACTTAAAACTAAGCTAACAACTAAACTCTAAATATGATAAAAAAAATGAAGAAAAGATATGAATTAATTACAAGCATAGCTTTTGTAATTATAACCACTTTTGGCTGCAAGCCCGACCCGCTTGAATATGCGCGTCCGGAAAATCTCGTTGGTACTATATATAAGCAACTTGAGTCAATGGGGACATTTAATTACTATTTAAAATCCCTGGATCAAACTGAATTTAAAGAACCGCTAACAAAAGGTGGGGCTTGGACTATTTTTGCGCCTACAGATGAAGCCTTTGAACTGTTTATGAAAGATGAAGGCTTTTCCTCTTTTGATGAGATCCCTCCAGAAAGAATATTGCATTTGGTGCAATATTCAATAATTATAGATAGTTGGAATACAACTACTTTAACATATTTCCCTAATCAGTTTTATAAAGGCCCAAGCTTTAGGCGTAGAACACAATATAAAGATCCTATTGTTACATTAAATGATGAAGATTACCCAAGTTTAGGAGAATATGTAAGATCGGGAGTATATAGTGAATTGGAAGCAGGAGGCTATCTTGTTGATACAAGTAATGACAGTTTTAAAACGACAGATTATTGGTTACAATGTTATATGGATTACAATCCACTAGAACTAAGCGATTATGCATATTTATTCCCTGGAGAGACTTATAATTCTGGTGATATGAAGGTTTTTGAAGCTCATGTGTCTCAAACAAATATAGTTTCAGAAAATGGTCTTATTTATGCTTTAGACAAAGTTATTGAGCCTAGACCAAACTTGTACCAAAACCTTTCAGCGGAAGCGTATAATGGTAAATATTCCATTTTTAAAAGTTTATTAAAACGATTTGGTTACTTACGAGAACGTGGTGAAGAATTAAATACTGTAACTAATGAGACACAAACAATATATGAGTTGGCATTTCAAGTAGGTATAGAGAATAATAATTTGCCTTTTGATCCTAATACCGAAGAATATCCAAAATTAATTAATAATGTTGATAGAACTTGGGCAAACGCCACAGGTCTTTTAGTGCCTACTAACGATGCATTAGAAGATTACTTAAATGGAGATAGTGTTCTAGGGAAATTTTATGATTCGTATGACGATATGCCTTTAGATGTTCTAGGGAAATTTCTTAGCCCCAATTTTATAGCGCAATACTACAATATATGCCCTAGTTATTTTGGTCAAACATTTGATATTGGTGTTAAATTAGTTAATTACGAAGAAAGTGATGTTGTGGACAAGAAATTTTGTACAAACGGCTTTTTTGTAGGTGTAAATAAGGTATATACAAATAAAAGTTTCTCTACAATTATGGGGACACTTCTACTAGATCCCGATTATACGATTATGCTAAATGCAGTGCAGGGTTTGGGTATAGATACGGCATTAGAAAGTACAGGTGTTAAATTCTCTATGTTTGGAATTAAGAATAATGAATTTGTTGACATTGCAGACCCTAATAATCCGACAAGGAAAATAACAATATCTTTAAACGCAGAGCATCCAGAAGATATCTCTCTATTAACTATGACAGTTACAGGTGATCCTGATCCTGCAAATAACCGGGACTATCCAGAAAATCCTACAAATCCTAGTGCTTCAGATTTAGCTTATGTTGCAACAACCATAGAAGATATTGTACTTAATCAAATTGTAGAAGAAGAAATTGATCCTTTAGCAAATAATTATTACCCAACAAAAAGCGGAGAGTTTGTTTATATAACAGCAAATACTGTAGCTGGAGGAGGCGATATATATAACGGTGAATCGTCTGCAATACTTTCGGTTAGCGAAAGTGAAAATGGGCGTTTTTACGAAATGAGTGATCCTATTGAAAGACCATTAAGCTTTACATATAGAGCCTTAGTAGATAATTCACCAACCTTCGATAAATTTTTAGAAGTTCTTGAAGCTGCTGATGCTATTTTAGATATAGCAAATGTTTCAAATGACAAATTAATTAGTTTCCTAAATCTTGACAAAACATTTACCCTATTTGCTCCAAACAATACAGCCGTTCAACAGGCGATTAACGATGGCGTAATTCTAGATCCTGCCAATTTAGGTTCATTATCTACATTAGAGTTGGCTATCGCTAAAAGTGATCTCTTAAATTTTGTTAAAAAACATTTTTTACAACAAGCTATTACTACAGATGGAAAAACTACAGGAACCTACCCCTCATTATATTTTGGTCAAATAATTGATTTCGCACCTGTTTATGACGAATTTACGGTAGAAAACAATCACGGAACTTCTTCTCTAACCCTTATAAATGCTAAAACAGCAGAGGTAGCTCAAACAGGTAATTTAACTAATTTATTATCAAAAAGAGTTGTTATTCATGAAATTGATAATTATATAAAATAGAAAAACTAAACAAACAAAACAAACTAAACAAACTAAAAAAGTAAATATGAAATATAAATGCAAGTCATATTCATATGTCTTAATAGTGGTATGCGCGTTGTTGTCAACATACAGCATATCTGCCCAATCAAAAAGCATTATATCTGGTAAAGTTACCATGGCAGGGGATCTAACTTTGGCAGGAGCTACAATTGCCGAAAAAGATCAGAATAACCGTATTATTAATGGGGTTGTGTCAGATTTTAATGGAAATTATGTCATCGAAATGACTGACCCAAATAATACCTTAACATTTTCATTTATAGGCTTTATTACCAAAGAGCTTATTCCTGGAGATGAAAGGTCTATAAACGTAGAATTAGCAGAAGATATTTCTGAATTAGATGCTATTATGTTACGTGCTAGAAAAAAGGTTTTTACTGGTGATTTTGAAGTTGAGAAACGCCGAATAGCAACAGCTATAGAAACTGTTTCGTTGAATGAGATTAGTGAATCTGTATCTACTGGAATTATAGACCAGTTGCAGGGGCGCTTAAGTGGTGTTGATATTGTTGCTACCTCTGGAGAACCAGGAGCAGGTATGTCGATTCGTATTCGTGGAACATCTTCATTAAACGCATCTTCAGAACCATTAATTGTTATTAATGGCGTACCAGTTGAAACAGAAGTGGATGAATTGTTTGATTTTGGTTCGGCAGATGAAGAACAATACGCATCTCTTATTGGAGTCGCTCCAGATGATATAGAGGAAATATCTGTACTAAAAGATGCAGCAGCTACGGCACAATATGGTTCTCGTGCAGCCAATGGCGTCTTACTTATAAAAACAAAACGTGGTACTAAAGGTAAGGCTCAGTTTAACTATAGTTACAAAGGAGCTGTTGCATGGCAACCAGACGGCATTCCTATGCTAAACGGCGATCAATATTCTACATTAATTAAGGATGTAAACCTCTCTGCTAATCTTACAGGAGGGTATCCACAAGTAGAGTACAATCCCAATTACGAACAGTACAATTTGTATAATAAAAATGTAAATTGGCTTGACGAAATAACACAAACAGGAACCACCAAAGACCATTCTTTGAGTGTTTCTGGAGGAGGTGAGAAATCATCATACCGTATTTCTGCGAATTATAGAAATCAAGAAGGTACCACTGTTGGTAGTGCATCAAAACAGTTTTCTACAAGAGCGATACTTGATTATAATATCTCAGATAAAATTAAAATCGCTACAGAGTTATCTTATAGTCATACTTTAACAGATCGCTCATACGCAAGAGACAATGCCCTTGGTCAAGAAAGTGTAAGATCGTTGGCGCTTATCAAAATGCCAAATCAATCTATTTACGAACTGGATGAATTTGGTAATGAAACTAGTGAGTATTTTACACCAACTGATGCCTTTCAAGGAGATGGTAGAAGCTATTATAACCCCGTAGCTATGGCTAGACTCGCTACAAATAATAGAGAAACGAATAGGATATCCCCAACGTTTAGGTTTGAATATAAACCTTCTAAAAGAATCTTTTTTAATTCAATAATCTCTTTTGATATAAATGTAGATAAAGACAAGAAATTTGTTCCAGAAGCTGCTTTAGGAACGGCATGGACAAACTCAGCAGCTAATAGAGCAACTTTTGCAGATGGCGAGTGGTTTGTGGTACGTACAGACAATAAAGTGATTTGGAATCCTTCATTAGGAGAAAACCATTCACTTTTTGCAAGTGGAACCATTCAAACGTTTGAAAAAACGAGTCAAGGTTACTCTGCCAGAACGACTAATTCTCCTAGTAGTTTAATACAAACTCCAATCGCTCTTTCTTTAGTTGAAAATTCTGGTACCGCATTAAGTTCATCGTTTACTCAAAGCAGAACAGTTGCATATAATTTGATGGCTAATTATCAATTTATGGATCGTTATGTTTTAAATGCAGGCATCCGTTCTGAAGGAAATTCAAAATTTGGTAAGAACTATAGATATGGTACTTTTCCTAGTATAGCGGTAAGGTGGAATATCGTTGATGAAAAATTTATGGAATCGTATAATTTTATTAACGAATTAGGTCTTAGAGCTAGTTATGGTGAAAACGGTAACGCTCCAAATTTTAATTATGGGCAATATAACACCTATTCAACTTATGATTATAATTATTTAGGAGAACGCCCTGTAATCCCCGATAATTTAGAATTAACAGATTTAAGATGGGAAACAGTGATCCAAAAAAATATTGGACTTACCTATACGCTATTTGATCATAGAATAAATGGTGATTTTGAATACTATAAAAAAGAAACGAAAGATTTACTTAGTAAAAATAATACCATTCCCTCTACATCTGGGTTCTCAAACCTTCCGTTTGTGAATTTAGGGGATATTAGTAATGAAGGATTTGAGGTAAGTCTGAGAACAAAGATTATTCAAAACGAAAATTTTGGTTTAGAGCTTAATTTTAATGTTGCTCGTAACGTAAATATTATTGACAAAATTTCTGAAGCTCAGGTCGTAGAAACTGGTAATCCGTTAACAACCGGGTCTGGTGGGTATTTAAAAAGAATTCAAGAAGGGAATCCTATTGGTTCGTTTTATGGGTATAGATATTTAGGCGTTTATAGTACTAGCGACAATTTAATTGCAAGAGATGCAAACGGTGAGATCATTTATGATTTAAACGGCCAGCCCAAAAACATGAAGTTTAATAATAATACAGAATTTGCTGCTGGTGATGCCAAATATGAAGATGTAAATAAAGATGGTAATATAGACCGCTTGGATGTTGTTTACTTAGGTAATGCAAATCCACTATTATATGGCGGGTTTGGAGCTACAATTAGGTATAAAAATTTAAAACTGGTTACTTTTTTTAATTATAGATATAATCAAAAAGTGATCAACCTTGGAAGAATGAGTACAGAAAGTTTGGATAGTTATGACAACCAAAGTACAGCCGCTCTTCGTAGATGGAGGTTTGAAGGCGATGTAACAGATATTCCCAGAGCACGTTTAAACAGTCCTGTAAACACATTAGGCTCCGATCGTTTTCTTGAAGATGCTTCATTCTTAAGAATGAAAAACATTACTCTAAGATATGATTTACCAAAACTTTTTACTCAAAAATTACATGTAATTAGGGCCTCCCTTTTTATAACAGGATCAAACCTGTTAACCTTTACAAAATATTCGGGTGCAGATCCTGAAACAGGAAATAGTAGTGACTGGACAAAACTTGGTTATGATACAAGTCAAACACCCCAATCACAACAGATAACTGCTGGGTTAAATTTGTCATTTTAAAATGTAATAACGCTATAAAGTATTATGAAACAACATATAATTAAAATATTCAAAATCGTTCCAATAATTTTAATCACATTGTCTTCGTGTGATAGCTATTTGGAACTAGAACCCCAAGATAACCTTATTCAAGGAGAATTTTGGCAAAACAAAGAGCAAGTCTCAGCGGCTGTTGCAGGATGCTATGCATCAATGAACCAGTCTGCATTTACAAGCAGAGTACTTATGTGGGGAGAGCTCAGAGCAGAAATGATTGTTGCTAGCGAAAGTTCAAGCAACAATGCGCGAAACATGATGAAAAATTACATATTACCAACCAATAATTTAGTAGAATGGAAATCATTTTATGCAACCATTAACTATTGCAATTTGGTGCTTGAGTTTGCAGATGGCGCACAAGAAAACGATTTGTCTTTTACAGAACAGGAGTTGCATCGGTTTAAAGCAGAAGTTTTAACCATTCGTTCTTTAGTTTACTTTATTCTTGTACGTAACTTTAAAGAAGTTCCGCTGGTTTTAACCGCTACCGCAAATAGTCAAACAGATTTTTATCCTGCAAAAAGTAGTGAGGCAGATATTATTGCACAAATTATTACAGATCTTAATGCAGCTGTAGAAGACCTTAATTTAGGATACTCAGAATCTGCAGCACATGATAAAGGAAGAATGACTAAAGGAGCTGCCTTAGCAATTCTTGCAGATGTTTACCTATGGAACAACCAATTTAACGATTGTATTGCCGCGTGCAATAGTATTATAGAATTAGGCAAATATAATTTGGTGGAAAGCTCAGAATGGTTCAATCAATTATTTTTTGAAGGTAATTCTACAGAAGGCATTTTCGAACTACAATTTAGTGATATAAATGCAACCATTAGAGATGGATTTTACATATCAACACCAAATTATGCCCCTTATCAAGAAATAATTGATCTTTATTTTGAATATCCTTCAGATGTAAGAGGAGATAAAGCAACATTTGATTTTTCAGGATATGTGTTTAAATATGCAGGTATTAATAATTCTGGATTTTATCGTGCTTCAGACGAATTCTATAATAATTTTATATTTTATAGATATGCAGATGTGTTGCTAATGCAGGCAGAGGCTTATATTTTATCTTCAGACTTTAAAAACCTTCCTGTAGCTTATAATTTAATAGACCAAGTACACCAACGTGCTATAGGTGCCCCCTTAGATGCCTCTCTTGATGAGCAGTCTTTATTAACAGCATTACTGTTAGAACGACAAAAAGAATTTGCTTTCGAAAGTAAAAGATGGTACGACTTACTGCGTTTTGCCCGTCGTAATGAGTTTGAAAATCAACAGCTTATATTAGATTTAGCCGATATAAAGTCGGGAGCAGATGATTACGATCAAATATTAAGTTACTACTCAGACTCTGAATCCTATTTTTTACCCATTGATCAAAATGAAGTTAATCTGAACCCTCAATTACTTCAGAATCCATATTATGAAAACTAAACTAAAAATAAAAATTATGAAAACAACTAAATTTATTACATGGATAGGATGCCTTCTCATGTTTATAATAAGTATAAACAGTTGCACAGATAAACTGGATGGCACTACTTTTTTCACATCAGATGACATGACGATTATTGAAACTTTGGAAGCGAATCCAGAGCTGTTTTCTTCATATAGTGCTATTTTAGAAAAAACAGAATTTTCTACAGCATTAGAAAGTTATGGATCTTACACTTGTTTTGCACCAACCAATGCAGCAATTAAAGCGTATTTAGAAGAAAAGTTTAATGTTAGTTCTGTTGACGAATTAAATTCTGAAGAGCAACTTGATTTTTTAAAAATACTAGTAAAATTTCATACGTTACCATCAAATAGAGGTACAAATAGCTTTATTGAAGGAAGAATTGTAGACACAACATACACAGGCGATTACCTTACATCTTCTTATTTACTTGGTGGGGGAATTTCAGATGTAGTGATAAACCGGGAAGCAAAATTAAATCAATATGATATTGCAACAACTAATGGTGTAATACATGCACTAGACGCGGTGTTAGATCCCTATATTGATGGGGTTCCCAAAACAATGGAGAATACTGGAAAGTATACTATTTTTGTAGAAGCCTTAAAACAAACAGGCTATTACGAGGCTTTTTCGGTATTTGTTTCCGAATCTGGTTCAAAAAACAATTTTACCATTTTAGCAGAGTCGGACGAAATATACAGTCAAGAAGGTATTAATTCTTTTAATGATTTAGCAAACTTAATTTCGCCAGATAATTCAGATTATCTAGATACTAGCAACCCTTTAAACCGTTTTGTAGCTTACCATGCAACACAAAACTTTTTATATACCTCAGATTTCCCTGAAGATGCATTTATCAATACTGTTTTAGAAAATAATGCCATTAAGTCGTTTAAAACAGATAAACTTCTTAAAATAAATGAAACAGAAACAGGTGTTGATGATACATGGGTCTCTTTACTTTCAGATCAAAGTAACTTCCCGGCAAAAAATGGCGTTTACCATACGGTTGATAAAATTCTACACGTATTTGTACCTAAAGCAAAATATATCATTTTTGATTTGGTATCAGATCAACCCGAAGTGCAATCTAAACTAATTGGAAAACTTGTAAATGTTTATCCTGATGCTTTTGAGTATATAGATTGGTTCCCTAGAACACTAACGTCAAGATGGAATAGTAAAAGTAGTCTTACAGCATATAATTATAACATATTAGATACAAGCTCTAGTTTAGCTTGGATTGAATTTGTTACCCCTGTACTTCCTAAAGGTCAATATGAATTATTGGTTTGCAGTAATGGTGGTAATAGTGCTAGAGGTGTTAAACAAACATATTGGGATGGTGAGCCTATAGGTTCTGTTTATGATGTAAGAACCAAGGCAGCTAGTGTAGGCTATCCAGATGAAATTGAAATGGAAGCCAATAATTGGAGACGTGGTAGTAAACTCTTTATTAATAACGCTGGAGTATCTGCTTATGATAGCACAAGCTTTATCAGGTTTATTATAACTAAAGAATTGCTTTGCCCGGTGCAGCAGAGACATGTTATTCGTTTTGAAACTATAAAATCGGGTGGTGTACCATTTGATTATATAGAATTTATACCAGTAGAATAATATAAATAACTAAAAAATTTAGAATGAAAAACATAAATAAAAAAAATTTTATTTTTAGTCGGTTTATCATCATGGCTTGTATTGTTTTTACTGTTGCATGTGAAGAGGATGCCTCAGATGAACATTACGAGCAACTTGACTCAAGACTAGAAAACAACCTTTTATCTGTATTATCTGCAGACCAAGAGTACTCTACTTTTGTTACATTACTTGAACAAACAGGTTACAGCGACGTATTGGAGACCCCACAGGCTTATACTGTGTGGGCTCCAAATAATACGGCTTTGGCACAAGTACCAGATATGGTGTTGAATGACCCCGATTTGTTGAAACAATTAATTGGCAACCATATATCCAGATTTACATACAATTCTAGTATTGGAGAAGATCCTGTTTTTGTAAAAATGTTGAACAATAAGTATATCGAATTTTCAAACGATGCGACACGTGTTAGTTTTGGAGGCATAGAAGTTATTGAAAAAGACTTATTAGCAGCCAATGGTATTTTGCACACAGTAACCGATGTTTTAACTGTTAAAGCAAATATATGGGATCACCTTAACGAGAATACTGATCAATTCCCTGTTATGATGGATTATTTATCAGAATTCAATAGCACTGTTTTTGATGAAGTAAACAGTGTGAAAATTGGAACAAATACACTCGGACAAACAGTATACGATTCTATATATAGTTCTTCCAATTCTTTTTTTAAAACCATTGGAGATCTTAGCTCAGAAGAGAAACGCTTTACATTTATTGGCTTAACAGATAATGCATATGCAGATACTTATAACGTATATAAAGATTATTACCAATATCCAGTTGAAGATTCTATAAAATATAATGTAGACAAGGTCATATTCAGCAATATAAACTTCCCGCTCGTTAATCTTGAAGATTTGAATGGCACCAAAGTACTAAACACAGTAGACAATGAAGTTGTAATAGATCCAAACACAGTAGTAGAAGATGTAAGTTTAAGTAATGGAAACTTGTTTGTTGTTAATCAATTGGATTATAACCCTAAAGATGTAGTGTATAAACCAATACGCTATGAAATTGAAAACGCTCAAAGAAGAGAAATAGGATCATTAACAGACCTTATAATATTAGACCAATATAGTGCTTCTGCTTCTGGAAACTTTACAAATATTGTTGCGCTATTAGAGAATCCCGCAGTCGATGAGAGTAATAATTATTTTGAAATAGCTTTCAGTAATGTTTTATCCTCTAGTTATACCATACACTTAAAATTTTCTGCTATAGGAGCCTCTCAGGATACTCAATTAAAATTTGAATTGAGCTATGTCGATGAAAATAAAAACACCATTGTAAATCAAATTCCACCAACTGTTGTTAGTAAAGATGAAGATGGTATTGTTCAAATAGGAGGCACCTATAACTTTCCCGTTTATATAAACGCAGAAAACAACAATGACTTTTTTGTAAAACTTAAGGTTATTGTTGCTGTTAGCGAACCAGAGTTATTCATATACGATCGTGTATTTGGCATCGATTATGCAGAATTAAGACCAACAGAGTAACTACAACTAAAATTTAAACATGAATTATCTAACTATGATAAAAATAAAAAATACATGTACCTTGTTTTTCATTTTGTTCTTTGTATTTACTTTGGTATCGCAAGGACAAGAAAAATTTGGCAGAACAATAACCGGTTCAGTACTAGATGCCACCAACAATAAGCCATTACAAGGAATAAATATTAGGGCAGGAATGTTTTCTTCTGTACTAACAAATAAAGCAGGTGAATTTACTATTAACGTACCTGATGGAAGAGCAACGCTTGTAGTAAGCAGCCCTTCTTTTCAAGATAAAGAAGTTGCTTTAAAAGGGAGAACAAAAATTGAAATTAAAATTTATAACAAGCATTTTAATTCCTATTACAAAAAGGTTGATATGCCTTTTAAAAAACAATCAAATACATCGGTTGTTAATGCAATAGCAGTTAAAGAAGGCCGTATTTCAAGCCCCCGAGAATCTGTAGCTAATATACTAAACGGTGAAGTAAGCGGCATGAGAACAGTTATGCGCTCTGGAGTTCCTGGTATTGGCGCAAACATTTTTTTACGTGGGTACAATACATTAAACGCATCAACCCAACCTTTAATAATTGTTGATGGCATGATGTTAGAAACCAATACGTTTAATAACAATGCTACAATAAATGGATATAGTTATGATCCTTTATCTGATATTAATCCCAAGGATATAGCCAATATTACAGTAATAAAGGATGCAGCATCTATCTATGGCTCAAGAGGTGCAAATGGTGTTATACTTGTTGAAACCAATAAGACCGAAGATATTTCTACCAAAATAGATTTTTATGTGCAAGGTGGGTTAAATTTAGCGCCAGACTATATTCCCTTGATGAACGCTAATCAGTTCAAAACATATCTGGCAGATCAAATGAATGATTCCGAACTTTTCACAAATGATGAAATTGCATCATCTCCATTTTTTAATGAAAATACGTCGTTTGCAGATTACCAAAAATATCATAATGAAACAAATTGGCAAGATCAAATTTTTGATAATAGCTATGTAACGGAATATTACCTTAGAGTAACTGGTGGTGACGAAATTGCCAAATACGGACTTTCTATTGGATATTCTACAAACAAAGGTATTTTGTCTAACTCAAATTTTAACAGATTTACAACACGATTTAACGCAGATACTAACATAACTCAAAAACTTTCTTTAAGTACAAATTTAAGTGTAAGTTACGCAACACGCGATTTATTTGATGATGGGTTATTGAGCACATCCCCTATTTATTCAGCACTCGCTAAATCACCATTTCTGTCGCCTTATGTGCCAAATGCAGATGGTGTAGTAACCAGTATTTACGAAGATGTAGATAATGTGGCGGCTATTAGTAATCCCGTAGCAATTGTTGATAACGCAACGTTTCAAGCAAAAGATTACAATTTATATGGGCATTTAAAATTTGGATATCAATTTTCAGACAAATTTGGTCTTAGCTCTTTAATTGGTCTAAATTATATAAAAAACAGACAAAATGTTTTTCTACCAGATTTAGGACTTGCTACAAGCGTCAATGAGTATGGCGACATTCTTTATCGTGCTTCTAAAGTAAGTGTAGAAAGTTTGTTCGCTATTTACAATGATACGAAGTTAAACTATTCATTTAATGTTAACGATTTGCATAATTTTTCTATAAACCTTGGTTTTAGATATAATCAGAATAATTATGAGAACTCGTATGCTACTAGTGGTAATTCAGGCGATGACGAATTTACATCTTTAGGAGATGGTAATCAATTTACATTTGTTACTTCAGGAAGTATAGGGAATTGGAAATATGCTTCTATTTATGCCAATGCAGATTATTCTTTTTTAAATAAATATTTTATTAGTTATAATATTGCTTTTGATGCATCTTCAAGGTTTGGAGATGATAAAGCAGCTGGTATGTTCCCAAGCATTGGAGCAGCATGGTTAATGTCTTCAGAAAACTTCATGGCTGGTGCTTCAGGTATAGATCAAATTAAGCTTCGTGCTAGCTACGGTTTAACAGGAAATGATGGTATTGGTAACTATAATGCCGAGTCTTATTTTACCTCTCGTAGATTTTTAGGAGGTACAGGTCTTGTAAATGGAAATATTGCTAATAGCTCTATTAGATGGGAAGAAACTACAAAAGCAAACCTAGGTCTTGATATTGGATTATTTAATGAACGATTATCATTTAATTTTGATTATTTCAATAATGTTACAGAAGGGTTATTAAACAACGTTGAAATAAATTCCGTTTACGGACAAGACAATTACATAACTAATGAAGGTAAATTAAAAAATCATGGTTTTGAACTTGGGTTTAATGCCCGCGTTTTTAACACGAGTAATTTTAGTTGGGATATTGGTGGAAATGTATCTAAGTATAAAAACGAAATCACGTCACTTCCAGGACAGAGTCAAATATTAGATATTGATGGTATTGGTGCCACCATATTAAACCAAGAAGGAAGTGCTTTAGGGTTGTTTTATGGATATAAAACAGATGGTATTTATACAAATTCTGAAGCTGCAAATTCAGACGGTTTAAGTTGGACAGATTTTAGAGGTTTTGAACAGCCTTTTGTAGCTGGCGATGTGAGGTTTGTAAATACAAATGCTTCTGATAATGTAATTAATGAAGATGACAGAGTTGTAATTGGAGATCCAAATCCAGATTTTACAGGCATGTTTTACAATACATTTACATATAAGAAATTAACCCTATCGGCAGTATTTTCATTTAGTCAAGGAAATGATATCTATAACGCTTTAAGAAGAAGCACAGAATCGATGTCTGGTTTTGAAAATCAAAGCTTAGCTGTAGCGAATCGTTGGACGGTTGAAAACCAAAATACAAGTATTCCCCGTGCTGTTTATGGTGATGAAGTTGGTAATTCAAGATTTTCTGATAGATGGATTGAAGATGGTTCCTATATACGTCTTAAAACATTGTCGCTGTCTTATAGTCCAGATATATTTAATGCTACTATTTATATTACAGCAAATAATATACTAACATTTACCGATTATTTAGGATACGACCCAGAAGTTAGCAACTCGCAAGTAAGTTATTTGCAAGGTATAGATGCAGGGTATACACCCCAATATAGTTCTGTGCTGGTTGGTGTTAGAATAGGACTGTAATTTTTTGTAGAAGATTTAAATAATAAAAACATATGAAACAGTATATAAATATTTTATTCAGTTTACTCTTAGCTTTAACGCTTTTTACTTCTTGCGAAAATTTACTTGAAGTAACTCCCGAAGAAGTATTATTAACAGATGATTATCTGGGCGATGACGAGCTAGATGCAAGATCTGCTTTATTTGGCGTACTTGGTCAAATGCAGGATATTACAGCACAATACGTTGTTTTAGGGGAAATGCGTGCAGATTTAGCAGATGTTAGTCCCGAAGCAACAGATGAACTTAGGCAAATTAACAATCATCAAATTAGTTCGGAGAATAGTTATACAGACTTAACAAATATATTTTCTATAATAAACAATTGTAATTTTGCTATAGCAGGCATAGATACAGAAGCTTTTGAAGGGGTATTGTTAGAAGATTATGCTTCTATACTTCGAATTAGAACTTGGGCACAATTACAAATCTTAATTAATTATGGGCAACTTCCATACATTGATACACCAATTACAAGTGATGACGATTTCGATAAAAACTACCCTTTGCTTTCTTTTGAAGATGGAATTACTCAATTAATTGAAAATCTAGAACTTATTGCAGGTATCGAAAACGTGAGCAAATACGAAAACTCATTAGGATATAGCATCTTTAAAATGATTCCTGATAATGATATTCTTTTAGGCGATTTGTATTTATGGAAAGGAGATCATGTTTTAGCCGCTACACATTACAAACAGTTTCTTGATGATAATGTATTGGGAAATACATATAACTTAAACAATTTTGATACCTCCACAATTTTAAGTGCGGGTGTATATACTGTAAATGGTGAAGCATGGGGCTTAGGAATTTTTAATGATTTTCCGCAATCAACCGTAATTATTAATTATACGGCTTTTGTTGAAGCGTATCGTCAACCAAATACGGGTTATGCTGTACTTAAAGAACAAATCACGTATTCACCTGTAATCGCACAAAAATGGTCGGCGCAAATTCGAGGTTTTGAAGGCGCCCCTTACGAACAAGCAAATTATCCAGGAGATTTTGTTAGGTTTGAGGGTTCTATAGATCCTACAGATTTTTCTATAAGTAAATATAACTATAACTATTTTTCGTGGTACAGAGCTGCCAAAGTTTATCTTAGGTATGCAGAAGCTATTAATTATGCAGGATATCCAGAACAAGCTTTGGCCATTATTAATGGTATTTTTAACAATACGCAAGTCGCACCAATAGATGCCCCTGTTTTTAATAATACTGAAGCATATTTAAATTTTGATATAGATCAATATTACGCTACAAACTCTAGCGGTCAACCAATATCTGGAAATCAAGGCATTAGAGGCAGAGTTGATCTAGCTCCTGTTAATGTAGATCCAGGTCTTACTGATGCCCAAACCATAGAAGCTGTTGGGGCACTTATACTTAATGAAGCAGCATTAGAGCTTGCTTTTGAAGGTAACAGATGGGAAGATCTTCTCCGTTTTGCTAAAAGAGCTAATACCCCTGCGATAGTTGCTGATGCTGTTTTTAGTAAGTTTGAAAGTTTAGGAGATTTATCTACTGCCAATACCATACAACAAAAATTATTGAACCCAGATAACTGGTATTTACCATTAACTATTCCAGATAATTTTGTGGCTGATTAGTTTTAAAAAGTAATTAATAACTATCCTTTTAACCTGAGTTCGACGTAAGTACAATTAACGTCAAAAAAGGGTACATACAGGCATGTTATCAATTTCTTTAAGGACTTGTTTTTCAGAATAACAAATAGCGTAGCTTGAATCTCAAATAAACCACTCCTATAGACTTCCTGTCCATAGGGGTGGTTTAGGTTTTATGAGATACGTAAGCCTACACGATCTGATGTCTATTCCATACTTTTACATCTGAAAAATCATAAGACACAAACAACTACAAACCAATCACTAAACCAGATTTTTTCTCTATTCTTTTTGCTTTTATTTTTTTAAATTACCGTTTGTAACGGTCTTAAATTGGAAAAACAATCAAAATTGACCAATTTGTGATGTATTTTGACCAATTTGTGACCTTATAAAATAGTAATTTTGCGATTATAAATCATTTAATCTATATTCTAGATTAAAACTTTGGAATACAAATTTTAATTTAAAATAAATTTTTTAATACATCCCCAAAACATTATGAGTAATTCTTCAATACCTATAGAAATTATATAATCCAGCAGATAAATCTAATTATTTTAGCCATTGATTATTTATACCTCGAATGGTTTGAAGACACCGATACTTCTAATGGTGATGTAAGCTACGATTTATATTTTGGTACAGAAATTAATCCTAGTTTATACCACAGCAATTTAACATTAAGTACAAGGGGATGAATTCCTGGTTATTACGCTATGATTAAAAAATTTACAATTGTTTTGTTTTCTCTTTGATTTTCTATTAAAAAAAATTATGCAAAAAAAACATACTTTCTATTTTTCGGTTCAAACACTTATAGTGTTTTTTTTAACTATTAATTCCTATGCACAGTTTTCAGGTGGTGTTGGGTCTATAAATGATCCTTTTATAATAAGTACCCTTGAAGATTTAAGAACGCTATCAGAAAACAATTTATATTGGGGAGACAATTTTCAGTTAAGTCAAAATATAGATGCTACTGATACTAAAAACTGGAATGCTGGAGAAGGCTTTTCTTCAATTGGAAATTTGAGTCAAATTCCATTTTCAGGAAGTTTTAACGGCTCAGGATATCATATTTCAAGTTTATATATCAATAATACTTCTTTAATAGATGTAGGTTTTTTTGGTTATATACAAGGAGCTCAAATCTATAATTTAGGATTGGTTAATGTTGATATTACAGATAGTCTTCCCTCTACATATATTGGTGGTTTAGCTGGGCGTATAATTAATTCTACAATAACCCATTGTTATGTGCAAGGGAGTGTTACTTCTACCAATTTTTCTAATGCAGTAGGTGGTCTAGCTTCTACAATAGATGCAGATAGTAATATTGAAGAGTCTTATGCTTTTGTTTCTGTAAAAGCAGACGTTTGCGGGGGCTTGGTAGGCGATTCTGCAGGTCATATTTCTGACTGTTGGGTAGGTGGTTCTGTGGATGGAAGTATTATTGCAGGTGGCCTGACTTACTCACAATCAGGCACTATAAAAAGAAGTTATAGTATAGCACAGGTCATCGATAGTGGTAATTACGGCTTTGTAGGTGGTTTTTGTGCTTATACTTCTGGAATCGAAGAAGACTGTTTCTTCGACGCTACGCTAAGCCAGCAAACAAATGCTTTTCAAGATGGTAATAATCGAAATGTAATTAGCCTTAATACTGCCGATTTTGCAAACCCAGATTATTTTTCTGATGCCAATTGGAATATGAATGATACATGGAAGATGATGTCTTTTCCAATAGTAGATACTCATATAAGACCTTATTTGGAAATGCCGTTAATTAATAGAATAGAGGCAAAAGCAAACCCAACTTTAGCAGCTACTGTAAGTGGTTCAGGGTATTATGAACTTGGAGATTTGATTACGCTGAGTTACGTAGCATTACCGCTCCATACTTTTAAAGGTTGGAAACGTAACGGAGTTATAGAAAGCACCAATAATCCTTACACCTTTAATTGTACTGGTAATGAAACAATTGAAGCCATCTTTGAACTGGATACTAATTTTTCTGGTAGTGGTACTATTGCAGATCCTTATCAAATTGCAACGATAAACGACCTACAAGATATTGCAAATTTTCCTTCTTTATATGAAAAAAACTATATTCTAACATCTGATATAGATGCCTCTGAGACTAGGACATGGAATGGTGGAAAGGGTTTTTTACCAATAGGTAGTGCTATGTATCCATTTACAGGAAATTTAAATGGAAATCATCATATTATTTCAGGTTTATATATAAATCAAACTTCAGAGGAAGCTACTGGATTATTTGGCTATACTCAAACAGCAAATATAGCTTATATGGGGTTGGAAGACTGTGCTATTTATGGAGGAGACAATACAGGTGCTATTATAGGAAAGGATGTAAGTGCTAGTAGTATAAATAATGTCTTTATAGAAGGTTTAGTTACAGGTAACGATACCGTAGGCGGGTTTATAGGTACAGGTGTTAATAGTAAACTAGAACTTTCTTATAGCTTAGCCAAAACATATGGTCGAAATAATGTAGGAGGATTAGTTGGATTTATTTCTGGTAATGAATTTTATATAGATGATGCCTATGCTGCTGAATTTATTTATTCAGAAGGATTTGTAGGTGGAGTTGTATCTAGTTTTAGTGGTAATGGTAGACTTCGAGGATTTTACGATGTAAGTACTACTGGATTAGGTTATGACAGGGGAACCAGTTCTGGCGATAATGGCACATACGATTTTTCTACAAGTGCTTTTAGTAATGATTTACATGTCAACACTTATTTTGATATGGTTAACCAATGGCAATTGGCCTATGGAAGAGATAATAAAAAACGTCCTATTTTAAAATGGGAAGCATCCTTTACCGCTTCTTTTTCAAATGATGGTAATGGCTATACCAAAATAGAAGAAGCAATAGTTATTTCAGGTAACAACCTGCCTTCTGTATACGCAACCCCTAATACAGGCTATACATTTAGTCATTGGCTTAATGAAGATACAGGAGAAATATGGACAACCAACCCTTTAATAATAACAGAATTAGACCATGATTATAACATAAAAGCTATTTTTACACCTAATACTGGCACACATCAAGTTACATTCAATTTGCTTTATAACGGATCACCTATTTATCAAAATTTTTTATTAGAATGGAATAACAATTATTATGATTTTGATAGCAATGGTCAAGTAATATTAACCAACGTCCCAGATGGCAACCATGCTTATACAGTGGAAAATGCCGATCGTGTTTTTACCGTAAGTGGTAACGATGTTATTGAAAATATAGAAATTGCAGATGTATTATATATATCAGAAAATAGAAATTATAATTTTTTGGTATTAGATGATGAAAATTTAATACCCATAGCCAATGCTGAGATAGCATTAGGAAGTACTACTATTGAGACCGATAGTAACGGAGCGGCTTCAATTCAATCTTATTATGGTACAAAATATGCTATAAATGCCACCAATTATACCAGTGCTAATGGAACGGCGTCGTCAAACAGTTTTATAAACATATTTTTAAAACCTAACTATTCAATAGAATTAGAAGTTACTGATGGAACCCAACTTATTAAAAACGCTAACGTTCTACTGGATGGAAAAACATATATATCTGACAGTCAAGGCAAAATAATGATTTCAGAAGTAACTTCTGGTAGTTATAGTATGTTAATTAGCGCCTCTGGCTATACTACTATTAATCATACTGTTACTATAGCAAACAACAATGTGTCTGAAACCATCACTTTAGTTCCTGCAACTGCACCTACACGTACAATTAATTTTAAAGTTGATAATGGCTTAGAATATGTTTCTAATGCACTAATAATTATCACTTTACAAGACACTGTTTTAGGTCTAACCACAAACGAAAATGGTGAGGTAAGTGTAATACTGGAGGAAGGCACGTATCCGTTACGAGTGTCTGCATCTTTTTTCTCTGTACTAGAACAAAACCTTGTAGTATCGGGGATAGATGAACAAATAGACATTACACTTACTAGTTCGAATACAGAATATACAAGTTATAATGTTTTTGATGTAGATTATAATGCGGTTCCTAACGCTACGTTAACGACTGAAAACGGGACCGTTTTCTCCTTTGATAGTAATAGTTCTTTATCAATTCAAAACCTTGCTCTTGGGAATACTTATCATTTTACAATATCTGCACCAGGTTTTAAAGATAAATCGATTACTAAAACTATAGATGGAATATACATACATGCTGGAATTACACTATATCAGTCTACAGACCTGAAAATTATTTGTACAGATGGCGTAAACCCTTTACAAAATGTTGAATTTAATTTTAATAACAAAACCTATATTTCGGACAGTCAAGGAGAAATACTAATTTCAGATTTGACATATCAAGGTATTCATTCTCCTATACCTTATGCTTATACAGCTCAAAAAGAAGGGTATTACCCTATATCTGGTGGAATAACATTAGATAATTTAAATGGTAATGTTGAAAATTTGATTTTTACACAAAACCCTATTCCAAACCATGAAATAAGTTTTAAAGTGGAAGATGAAGTTGCAAACCCATTAACAGGAGCAAAAGTTAATATAAATAGAATCATGTATACTACAGAAACTAATGGTTTAGTTAATATAGGAAAACTACCTGATGGTTCATACCCTTATACTGTATCAGCAGATGGGTTTACATTATATAGAGGAACTTTAGTTATTTCTGGAAATGATGTTATTGAGCTAGTTCAATTAGAAACGACTACTGCATCAACAACAGATTATATAATTTCTGGTGTTTTACTAGATGATGGTTCACTTCCGTTATCTAATGTTACAATTACAGGGTTTCCAAATTTAGTTACTACAGATGTTAATGGTGAATATACTACTACTGTACCATCAAAATGGTCAGGAACTATTACTGCTCAATTAACAGATTATACTTTTAGTCCCGAAAATTATGTTTTTAATAACATTACTTCTAACCAAAATCAAATTGATTTTATAGGTAAAAATACAACTCTTGAAACAACTCCTGTACCTGTTATAAAAGGAGCGTTTTTTATAGCTCCAAACCCTTCTATAGATGGAGAAATCGTATTGTATTTTGAAACTAATACCTTTGTTAAAAACATTAAAGTTTTTAATTCAAATGCTTCTTTAGTTAAAGAAATTACTATAAATGAAACTAAAGAAAAAGTAATCTTAACTCATGCAGTATCAAGAGGGCTTTATCTTGTAATTGTTGAAACCAATAAAGGTTTATCTATAAATAAAGTAATAGTACATTAATTGAGAGTTAAAAAGTTAGATATACAAAAACTGCCAAAAAAGGCAGTTCTGACCACTCCAAAGGAGAGATGACATCGGAAACCCCGACGCAGAGCGTCGAGCAATTCTTTAGATTAAATTATAACGCTATACCACAAAACCTTTAAAAATGTTTAAATGGTATGGTATAAAAAGAAAACGGCAAAACAAACAGTTTTTAATTGTTTGTTTTGCCGTTTCTAGTTTGTGGGTTTATTTGGTACTCACGAAGTTCCCTCTCTCCTATTTTTTAATTTTATATTTTTTCAATATTTTGAATGTTGGAATTTATAAAATGTTACTCGTTTAATTTATAAACTTTAAAGTTATCTACCGTCATGTGATTCCTTACGGTTCTAAACCCAAAATACCCTGAAGTATAAGGGTTGTCATCTTCAAAATCTACTAACAACTTATTGTCTCTATAATACTGAATAGTACCTTGATGTGCAATAATTTTAATATGATAGGTTTTATTAGGTTCCAGCATAAATTTAGCATCACTTAAATCGTGTTCTGGAAGTAATGGCCGTTCGCCATTTCCAACATATCTTCTAAAACGAGTGGTTTTATTATGATTCCCACCAACTCCCATATAATATAATTTTAATGCATCGTAATTTGAAAATTTACCATGGCGCTTTTCTGAATTTGCAAACAGATTATTTGGATGTTCGGGATCGGTAGCCATCCAAAAACAATTTAAATCGGACACGCGATCGTTTGGTCCGCCATTTTGAATTATGTACACATCGTATGTTATCATAATAGCACCTTCAAACTTTTCTTTTAACCAAACCGTACAACCTGCAACATCATTAATTTCTAACTTACTATTTTTTACTTCTACAGTGCCTTTGGGCATTTGTTCTACTTGCCAATCTTCTAAACCTGTATCAAAGTTTTCTTGATAAATCAATTCGGTTTTTAATGTATCCTCTTTAATATTTACTATCCCTTTTTTACTTGAACAAGCACTAAATACGAGCAATAAAAAAGAGACCATAACAATAGGCGTTCTTTTTATTTTATATTTAAAATTTATAGAAAACATTAATTTATTTGTTTAATTAATACTAAGCTCCAAGGTGTTATCTCTCGATTTATAACTAACTCCCCTTTTTTATCTGCCTTAACATATACTGTTTTCATAGTATTGGCATAAGCTTTCATCACCTTAATTTCTTCACGTGTTGGAGGCTCTGGTTTTCCCATAGCTTCCCAAAAATTATGAATATTCCCATGGTCTTTATCTAAAATTTCTATTTCAAACATGGTATTCGCTTCTAAGCCCGTTAAAGTGAAATCAAGCTTTTTTGACGTCCCCTTTTCTCGTTTATTTCTTCCAGAAGGCACAGCATCAATATATTCTTCTGGATAATTATATGCCAAAGCAGTAATATGTCCGTTGGAAGATGCCTTACTAATAAACAGATAATCGTCTTTATATAATTTTTGATTTCCTAATTGATGAAGCATTCTATAAGCGTGATAAGAAGGTTTTACAAGACCTTGAAAATTAATCATTCCAAAACCTCCATGAAAAATACTTGATGCGCCACCTTTTTCTTCAAAAATATCGGTAAACGTCCAAAAGGCTAAAGAATTTGTTAAACCAATACAATCTAAATTAGACTTCACAATATAGGCTGCGGCAGGCAAGCGGTCGTGCATTTCATCTCTACTGCTTGGGCTCGTATTCCATTCTGTTAAATGAATTTCAACATCGGGATACGCGCTTTTGGCAATGGTTTTATTTAACCATTCTAAATCTAATTTAGTCGACTTTGCAAATCGTGTTAAGCCTCTTCCTTTTCCTGTTTCAGGGTTAAAAGCATAATCGGTTGGATACGGGTGCGTCGTTACAAAATCTACTGGTAAGTTTTCTTTTTGGCAATACTTTAAAAAATCTTCAATCCATACACCATGCCACTCTAAACTATTAATATCTTTAGTATTAAAGACAGCTTCAGAAGCAGCATCATTTATTGTTTCGCCATCAAAACGCGTATCAGGAACAAAATTACTAGTCGATGGCCCTCCTACTTTTAATCTTTTATCTACAGATTTAACTGCAATTGCCGATTGCTTGTACAATTCAAAATACTGCGATTTGGTACCATCCCAAAATAAAGGATATAAATTTGGTTCGTTCCACACTTCAAAATACCAAGTAAGGACTTCTTCTATACCATATCGATCTACACAATGTTGTGTAAAAGCTTTTACTAAATCGTGCCATTTCCCAAAAGAATCTTTAGCTGGTGTAATATTGGCTTTCCACCAAAATACAGTTTTAGAATTTTCGGCAGCCATACTTGATGGCAAAAAGGCTAATTCTACAAAAGGCTTCACGTTTAGGTCTAACATTCTATCAAATAAATCGTCTATATACTGCCAGTTGTAAACTGTTTTTCCCCGTTCTATTAGCACAGGAAACATATCATCATGAAAAAGCCCGTGAAAACGCACATATTCAAATCCGCAATGCTCTTGCACCTGTTGGAGTTGTTCTAACCAACCAGCACGCAATCCTTCATTAGCGCGCCCTGCTCCAACCATTTTACTCCAAAAATGATCAAACTTCTCCCCATTACTGTTGGCATCAATTTTTATTGGTTTTTGGGCATGTATTTCAATACAACTTAATACGGTGATACTTAAAACCAAAAGTGTTCTTCTTAAGCTATGGTATGCGTGTTTTGTCATTTTAATATATTTAATTAATTGTTAAAAATAATGGTATTAACAGAAGTTGCTTGTAGCTCAAGACCAACCATAGTATCACCAACTTTAATATTTACTGTTTTTAATACTTTATCAGGGTTATTTACTAACACCATAACACGTCCATCTTTTAATTGAAACGCTAAGTGGTTTTTTCCTTCTGAAGATTTTAAGAAAGAATCACCAGGTTGCACAAAATGTGATACATGTTTAAATAAATAAAACTCATCAGTATATGTTATGTTTTTAGACTGTTTATCGATAACAACCATGGCGTTTTGAGGCCAGCCCCAAGCACTCTTTCCTGTTTCATCCAACACCATATTCCAGTACATATGCGACCCTGCTTTATTCTTAAAAAAGTGCACTAAGGTTTCCCACGAACGCTCTAACGCTGCCCAATCGTTCTCACCTTCACCACATTTATTCTCCGTTTGCATAAATTTAATATTTGGGTATGCTTTACTAACGGCTGGAATAGCATTAGAACCACCCCATTGAAAACCAACACCTTTAATATATTTTGATGCTTTTTTATTATCTAAAATGGTTTTAACATACTGTGGTTTACTCCAGTTAATGGTACCTAACCAAATTTCGGTATCTAATCCATCCGCTTCAAATTGTGGTCCTAAATATTCTCCAATAAAAATCGAAAAATCTTCTGCTCTCCAGGTACAACTCGGCCAGTTAGGAGCATAAGCGATTTCGTTTTGTGGCTGAATAGAAAACAAATCAATACCTTCTTTTTTATAGGCTTGTACAAATTTTGAAAAGTACAACGCATAGGCTTTTAAGTATTGATCTTGCATTTTAAATGCCGTTGCATTACTTAAAATTTGTGCTCCCGGATCCATTCTGTTGCCTTGCGGACGATCGTTCCAATCCCCTGCCCTTAATGAATAATGTTCGTTTACTTTCATCCAAGCTGGAGGCGTCCATGGGGATGCCCAAATTTGCAGATCTGGACGTACTTTTAGAGCAGCCTTTAAATATGGAATTAAAATATAACGGTCTCTATCAATATTAAAATCGCGCATTACAAAATCTCCAGGCACATCGTTATGCGTGTAATAACTTAAGGCATAATCTGAAGCACCTATAGGAATACGACACATAGAAAAATGACAGCCCTCTTTAGAAAATAACGCGTCAATAACTTCTTGAGACCCTTTTTCATCCAACGATTGGATGGCTTCCCACCCCAACTCATTAAAAGCACCTCCAATACCATCAACTTTTTGTAATGGCGCATCGGTATACACCGTAATATCGGCAGTTGCAGTGTCATTATTCTTTTTAATAAACTTTTTTGGTTTCACCCAACGTTCTGATGCTGTTGTGTAAATTAATTCTACTTTTTGCGCAAAAAGGGTGTTGAAAGAAAAGAATAAAATAACAAATAAAAAGGATTTAAATGTTACTTTAAATGCTCTGTTTTTAATCATAACGTAATAATCTATTTAGTTTAATTTTTGTTTTTTGTTGGTCTTAAATGTCAATAAAAAAATCTTAAAACCAATTCCCCCTACCTTTTCCAGCAGGCAGGCACGAGACTTAGCCCAAAGAAATTCTTTTCGATTAAAATTTTATGCAAGGTCGTTAAAATTGAAATTTTTGACTATAAATAATAGCCCATAAAGTATAAATGATAACTCTTAATAAAGATAATTATAAAAAACTAGCGTTTTAATACGATTGAAATCTTTGAACAAAAAAATCCGATTCATAAGAATCGGTTTTTTGGTTTTATTTTATAATGATGGTTTTTTAGGGAAGAAACAATAGGCAGCTAAAGCTGCCACAATATTGACCAAAAACCCTTTTACAGAGCGATGCCTAGTATGTTCTATTTTACACATATTTTTAAGTTCATCATTGACAGATTCCACCAAAGCTCTTTTTCTTAAAAGGATAGCATCCACATCAGATAGATTTTGTGTTTTCATATTCTTGCTCGCTTTTGTAATGAGTTGAATGCCATCTTGAAACAAAAGTTCAGACAGAGCTTTGGAGATATAGCCTTTATCTCCAAAGAATTTTCCAAAGACTTCTTTAGTCATAGCAGTCATTAATTGAATATTTCTATCATCCACATTCCCTTTGGTCAGGTAAAAGAACAAAAGTTCTCCTTTGTCATTAATAATCAAGTGAAGCTTGAAGCCAAAGAACCAGCCCATAGTAGATTTTCCTTTTTCTGCAATACCTTTGAATACCCTATTCTGTTTTTCTTTTTTAATATGACAAACGCACAATAGTGTAGAAGTGTTTGAAATTGGTGAATTGACCGAAATGAAATAACAAATAAACCAATATGGACTGGAAGTCCATAGGTTCGTTTTGGCAGACTGAAAGTCTGCTTCGTGAAATATGATAAAACTGAATTCGTGTGAATTCGTGAAACCTGCCAGCCGGCAGGCTGATTCGTGTCAAAAGTTTTTAGAAGCTGAAAGCGACATGCACTAAAGTACATAGTTTTAACTCCATTTGAGACCAATAAATACTCATTATTTCAGAATCAGATAATTTCCCCTTTCTATGACGTCTTTTTACCTTAGAATATTGTAATTCAGGACGGTATTCCAGTTGTGAAGTGAATTCTTTGTAAAAATCGTCCAATTTCACAAAGAATTCTGTAATTTTATTTCTAAGCATTGGGGTGTTTTTTATTGTATTAATTACCTGAATATCAGTTATTAATAAAAATACAGAACACCTTTTTTCTTATCCATTATTCACGTTAATATGAGAAAAAAGAAAAAGTATAAAAAATCATCAGATAAAGGAAGCATAGGCGGTGCATATTCTGTAGATGCCCGTAAGTTTAAATCTGCCGAACAAAGAGCACGAGTAAAAAAGAATCTCGAAAGTAATGAAGGCCTTAAAAGGCTTTTAAAAAATACTAATCCTATATACTGGTTATTGGCCTTGGGAGAAGTTTGGGACGGTCAAAGAGATTATCGATGGACACATATTAATAGTGTATTAGAAAGTAATCCTAATCTAGAAAAATCGCTACAACATAGGATTGCACATATTCTTAGACTAGATGACAAAAAGTATTATTCTGACAAACTATTTGCCATTATGGTGATGTGCCATTGTAAACTTTTTCATCCTAAGTTTTTAAAAGATTATATCAAATCATATTATACTACAGACTCTTTTCTTGATGATGTAACAGTTTCTACAAAATATCAAGAACACCCTAATCTTAAACATGTTGATCATAATAAAATCGCTACTGGTGCTTCTGAACTTTTAAGTGTAATAGAAGATATTTTAATGAACTGGGACTACCAATACGAACATCCTGATTATCTGAATGCTTTTTTTGATTGGGCATCTGCAAAACTTGAGTTGTATCAAAAGTTTTATAAGTCAAAAAAATATAAAGACCATTTTTTTAAGACAGAACACCAACTTAAAGGGGTTTGTTACCACTATCAAAAATCGAATAGTGGGATAGAAGACACTGTCATGATTGAAAGTTCAATTTCGCAAATCGATATAGAACGGGTTACAAATGCATATAACATTTTTTATGAGATATTCAAAAAGATCAAATCTTCAAAAAATGAAGAGATTACTCATTCGGCAGAGCAATTTAATGATCTAAAAGAAAATCTTTACCACCTATTAATACCTATCAAAAACATAGTTTCCTCGTTTCAATGGTTCTATAAATTAAAAAAAGAAGGATATATCAATCTCTACCAAAAACACAAAGGGCAACTTTATACTATCGCAAAGTTTTTATCTTCAATAAAGAATGATATTGGTTGGTATAATTCTTCTACATATTGGGATATTAATAAAAACATAAGAGATTATTTTCTTTATGATTTGATAAGTTTTTTAGATCAGCTCTTTTTTGAATCATATACATTAGAAGAAATCAAAAAAGAAATAGATACCCAAAAAGCCTTGATCAATAATCCCAAGCTTATTGATCAACTTTTAAACCATCCCCAGTATGATTATGATTTCCCATTTGATCCTAATGGTGATGATATTGATAAATATCTCGAATATAAATATAAAGAAGAAGCCGAACAATATGGTTATATAAAACATCACCTTGATGGCGTAAGCAGCGATTTCTGGCTTAAAGTAAAAGATACAGAAGCATTTGCAGCATCGTTTTTAAAAGATTTTCATAGCAAAACAGAGAAAGAACAGACCACCCTACTTGAACTCTTATATCTTTCGGGCGCTACGGTGCCAGATGCTAGCTACTATAATAATACGTATCAATATTACCTTATGGTATTAAATATATTCAGAAACTGGCCAAAAGATCAATACATCCTGTTTTTGAAATCACAGCTAGTATCTGATAATACTGATAACATCGTGACTTGCCTCAAACTACCTGCATCAACTCTCTTCCTTAACGAGGATCGGAGTAAGGAGATTCTGAAAACTCTAAGCGAGTACTGGAATATTAAACTTCCAGTAGAAATTCGATCTGTTCTTATAGACGAAATAGAAAATCACTTTCGTTCCATTTCAAATGTACATGATTGGTGGAAAAAAGAAGAAAGCATAGCATTTTTAACCAATTGGATCATGCAAGAAGAAGATAAAGTTATAAAAGAAAAAGTGGGAAAATTTTATCGATGGGTTAAGAAACTAAAACGTTAGTTAACTATTTTTCTTATCCATTATTCTCGTTAAAATAATATTCAATACCATTTCTAAACTAGAATTATAAGGTCACTTTTTTTGTGTGACTTTTAGAATGATCTTTTATAAATACAGAATTTTGGTTTTATTCAACAAGACAGGTTAAAGTAGAAAGGTCTTGAAATCGGTGATTTTACAGCGGAGTCGAAAGAGGCAATAAATAATTTGAATTATATGAGTTGTTTTCTGTGGTAATTGGTATAATGCCTTTTTTTACTTTAGAAATTCTTCGGCAGGTACCATTTTATCAAACTCTTTTATCTTTATATTTCTATAAAAGATTTCCGCAGTTTCAGACTGGAATCCAAAAATACCAGCGCCTGGACTCAAATTGAAAGCCATATTTACTATCTCGCCATTTAATTTATGAATAGCATATGCATCGCCCATCACTATTATTTCGCATTGATTCCACTCATTATTTAATGCATTAAAATTTGTAGTTGGCGCAGCGAAATGAAGCCAATTTCTTTTAGCTTCTGCTTTACCTCCTTGATTGGGATGTAAATAGGTTTTGCCATCTTCAGTACTAAACCAATCGTAATTGGCACCTTTAGGTCTAATTAAATCGCCCGTATGATTTCGATTTGTAGTATGATCATAACGAATTTGATATTCGATACCTACTGGCCACACTTTATCGTTTACTACATGGTAATACACCCCTGCATCATATTGCCACTCATCAAAATTATTGGCTATACGGCTTCCCCATTTATATTCAAATTTTAAAATATATTTACTATAAGTCTTGGTCGAATAAAAAAGACCATGTGTATCATTCTCTCCTGTCTTTAATTTGTATTCATCAGGAAAGGCATCATTAAATACATGAATCATATTATCTTCTATCGAAAACACCTTTTTAGCTAGCGCTTCATCCCCACTTCTTATTTTTAAATACCAGCCATCAAAATTTTTCCCGTTAAAAAGATTCGTAAAGCCGTCTTCTTCTGAGTTCTTAGCAACAGATTTTTGTTGGGCTAGTATCGATAAACAGAATAAGGCGAAAAAACTAAACAAGACTATTTGTTTTTTTATATTCATAATTAAGTTATTTTGTTTTTTACAATTGAATGGTAACTAATTATTAACCTGAGTTCGACCCAAGAAAAATAAGAACAAGGAGTTCATGAATCTTTTGATTTCACGGGAATAATAGTTTCAACGGAAACCATAAGGCAGAGCCTCGTGGAATTCTTTTCCATTAAACGTCATCCATGTAAGTTGATCCCAATTATCTTTTATATAAGGTTGGGGTTTTCCATCAGTAGATCTTCCTTTTTTTATGATTTGAGTTATCTTTTCAACTAGTTTTTCTACAATTTCAGGCTGCTCAAAAAACAAATTCGTGGTTTCTTCAGGATCATTTTCCATATCATACAATTCAAACAAAGCATCTCCCAAATCAGGTTTTATAATAGCTGGTTTTAAAGAACCACCAGACCCTCTAAGCATGTTTAACTTCCATTTACCTTCTCGAATGGCAAAATGCCCCGTAAAAGAATGATGAATCACAGCTCTATCTAAATTTTGATTCGCATCAACATCTTTCATCATTGGAAATAAACTGTAGCTATCTTCTCCCGCATTATATGGAAGTGTCACTCCAACAATATCTGCAATAGTTGCTAAATAATCAGACTGACATACAGGTGTATCTACCTTTCCTCCTGCTTTAATAACATCTGGCCAACGCATTAAAAACGGCACTCGATGACCGCCTTCATAAATATCACGTTTTCCTCCTTTAAAATTCATATTGCTAAGATGTTGATAGGTATCTCTTTGGTATACATAATTACTCTCTGCGCCATTATCAGACGAAAAAATAACCAAAGTATTCTCTTCTAAACCGTTGGCTTTTAAAGCATCCAATATTTGTCCAACACGATAATCGGTTTCTTCCATAAAATCGCCATAATTACCACAGTTACTAGCTCCTTGAAAATCGGGATGTGTACAATGTGGTAAATGTGGGCTGGTTAAAGGCAAATATAAAAAGAAAGGCTTACCATTTTTGGTATCATTCGCAGATTCATTAATGTACTCAACCGCTTTATTAGCCAGGGTTTCCAACACTAATTCATCGTTAAATGAAGGAGCTACCTCAACATAACCTTTGCTTTTTTCTGTATCATAAGGTGGCGTCATTCGGTAAGTACGTGGCGTAATATCCTTTTTCTTTTTAGTATACAAAGTAGGGGGATCTAACACACGATCGTTCTCTAAATAAGTTAATATCCCATAATTCATAGAAGCTGGAATTCCAAAAAAATAATCGAAGCCTTTTTCAATAGGACCATCGGTAAATGGTTTTGACCAATCGCGATTACCATTTTTTATATCGCCTGCAAACTCCATTTGAAGATGCCACTTACCAATCATAGCTGTATTATAGCCATTATCTCTAAGTAATGACGCAATGGTCATTCTATCTTTCTCAATCAAACATGGCCCATCTGCTTTTAAAACACCTTTTTTTAGAGATGTTCTCCAACTATAACGTCCCGTTAACAAACTGTATCTTGAAGGCGTACAAACAGCATCACTACTGTGACCATCTGTAAAAGTAAGTCCTTCGTTAACCAATCTATCTATATTAGGGGTTTTAAATTTGGCTTCTGGATTAAGCGCACTTACATCTCCAGCCCCTTGATCGTCGGTATAAATAATAACAATATTGGGTTTGTTTTGTTTTACAGAACATCCTGTTATCCCATAAAAAGCAAGAAAAAAAAGGCTGATAATATTCGTTAGTCGCAACACTAATTTTAATTTAATCTTCATACTTTTTCTATATATACATAATATGCTGGATGCACCCGATCCAATTCGTCTATTAATTGAGCTTCCATATCATACTTCCCAGCTGGAATGTTTCCTTTAAATGTTACTTCATCTTGCCCTTCTTTTATCTTGAATGTTTTAGAAATATTAGCGACATATAAAAAGGCTTCTTTAAAATCGGTCTTAGTACTTGCTGGCGATGTTTTATCGTACTCAATAGCTTCTTTTTGAGCAGGAAAGGTGGCATTTATAGCTAAACCGCTTTCTCGAGGAAACCTGCGAAGGCTTATACTATATTCGCCATCTTCAACAAATTCAATTTTCCATTTTCCACCAGCTTGTACACCAATAGTTGCACCATTTTGATGCCAGGAATGACTGTATTTACCAACAATCATATCGTGCGCTGAAATTCGACTAGGGTTTTCCTTTGGCGACCCAACTTTAATGTATGCATATCTTTCATTAACCTCTTCATCTACAAACGATTTCCACCACGTCTCATAGCCAACGGCTAAACGTGCTGCAACTTCTTGATGCGCTTCTATAACATTGTTTTCTTGACCTAAATCGTTGTTTATGTTGTAAAGTTCTTTACCATCAACTAAACGCCAATTAGCATCCATAACCGTGTACTTCTTATACTTAATCAGATTTTGCTCTCTTTGAGTATCCATGTATAAAATCCTGTTTTCCCAAGCGGCATTTTTATCGTATAACAGTGGCTTAAGGCTTTTTCCATCAAGCGGTTTAACAGGGCTAAAATCTAAACCTAATAAATCGACAAATGTTGGTAATAAATCGTAGTGTGCAACGAGGTGGTCTATATCTTTTCCTCCTGTAAGTTTTCCATCTGGCCATCTAATATAAAGTGGTACACGATGTCCGCCTTCATATTGGCTTCCTTTTCCGCCTTTTAATCCTGCATTGTAAGTGCTACGTCCTGCTGCAGTGCCATTATCTGTTGTAAAAATGACTATGGTATTATCAGAAATACCTAAATCCTTCAATTTATCTTCCAACTTTTTAAAATTATCATCTATGTTGGTTATCATGCCATAAAACCGTCTCAACCTGGGGTTTAATGCCTCAAATTTTTCCCCTTGATACATATTATAATATGCTTCGGGAAGGTTGTATGGCGAATGCGGTGCGTTGGTAGAAATATAACAGAAAAATGGTTTATCCTTATTCGCTTCAATAAAATTTAAAGCCCCATCAAAAAAGACATCTGTACAATACCCTTCATATTTTTCCATTGTTCCATTATGCCAGTAAGTATCATCAAAATAATCATTCCCCCAATAATCGGGTCCTTGACCTATACCGCCACCGCCATGGCGAATAACTTCATGAAAGTCTCTATCTTTTGGACGATACGGATAGTTATCACCTAAATGCCATTTTCCAAACATGGCGTTGGTATAGCCATTTTTAGCAAATATTTGAGGCAAAGTAACCTCGTCTTCAAAAAGTATGGAGCGTCCGTTTATAGTATGAAATACATTAACACGATTGCTGTGTCTCCCAGACATTATAGAACCTCGGGTTGGCGCACAAGTAGTTGATACATGATAATTTGTAAAACGTACTGCTTCATTATAAAGCTTATCGATATTTGGTGTTTTAATATACGGATTACCTTCACAAGACAAATCCCCTTTACCTTGATCATCTGTAATGACAATAATGACATTTGGTTTTTGTTTGAACCTGGATTTGGATTTGAGATTAACTTGTGCCAGCAAGGAAGTAACTAGCAATAGTAGTGAGATTGAAACGAGGACTAAAAATGACTTTTTTTTCTTCATCTTGATGGATATTGCAATGTTAATGATTATTAATAAAAAACCGTTCTTAAATTTTAATTTATAGTTTCTCTACCGATACAAAATAAGCGCCTAATTGTTCTTTCGTATCTAAAGTAAACCACGTTTGTAGATGCGCTACTCCTGGTTCCAGGTTTACAGTAAATTCTACAAACTCTGCTTTTAGATCTACAGCACTCGATTGCTCGATATCTTGAATACTTATTTTAGCATCTTGGATATTTAAAGATTTACCTAACTTACTTGCTTTAACTGTTGTTCCTGGTATTTTTGGACTAATTGCGGCTTCTGCTCCTAATGCCAAATGCGTTTCTTCTGGCCAACGACGTAATTTTAATTTGTATTTACCGCTTTCTTCTATTTTTAATAACCAATAACCGTTATCAATATATCCTCCTCTAATGTGTCTTTGTGACCACGGACTTATACGCTCGGTATGCCAATCGTGACAATATAATTTTACTGGATTTTCTGATTTATGCCCCAAAACGATATAAGGTTGATCTTTATAACCAGGCGAGATTTCTTCCCACCATGCATTATATGCTGTTTTCAACTCAGCCATTTTTTCAGGATGTTTTTCTGCAATATTTATACGTTGTTCAGGGTCGGTTTTTAAATCATACAGTTCTACGCCATCAATTAAACGCCAGTTTGCCTGCATTAAAGCTGTTCTTTTCCAAGGTTCTGGATGTTCTGTACGTTGTGAATTTGTAATGACTATTCTATCTTCAAACCCTTTGGTATCATTTTCTATTAATGGCACTAAACTTTGACCATCAAATTTTAAATCTTCTTTTACATTTAAATTACAAAGTTCTACTAAGGTTGGAAAAACATCGTAATGTGCTGTTAATTGGTTTATATCTTTACCTATAGTAATATTACCATTTTTCCAGTGAATAAATAATGGCACCCTATGGCCACCTTCATACTTACTGGCTTTAATACCTCGCATTCCTGCGTTATTACCACTTGCTATAAAACCATCTAATCGATCGCCTCCTTTTTCTATTTTTGCTCCTGCTGCAGTACCATTATCGGTAGTAAAAATAATGATGGTATTATCTAGTTGGTTACTTGTTTTTAAATAATCTATTAGCTTTCCTATATTTTCATCAACATTGGTTAGCATACCGTAAAAAGCAGGATTTGGAATGTTTTTATTATTCTCGTAAGGTTTTGAATATTTTTCATCAACAAAATAAGGGGCATGTGCTGCATTGGTTGATAGGTAGCAAAAAAAAGGTTTGTCTTTACTTGACTCTATATAATTGATGGCATTTGAAAACCAAACATCGGTACAGTAGCCTTTATATTTTTTTAATTTTCCATTATGTACATAGGTATCATCAAAATAATCATTATCAAAATAATCCATAGTTTGTCCAATACCACCACCATTGTGCACCAGTACTTCTTCAAAACCTTTATCTTCTGGACGAAACGGGTAATTATCCCCTAAATGCCATTTTCCAAAAATAGAGGTGCTATAACCATTCTCTTTAAATACTTGTGCCATAGTAATTTCTCTATCCAGAATTAAAGAGCGTCCATTTACGGTGTGCCAAACCCCTGTTCTGTTAGAATGGTGTCCTGTAAGCATAGCTGCCCTTGTTGGTGCGCAAGTTGGACTAACGTGGTAGTCGGTGAATCGGGCACTAATATCGTGTAAAGCGTCAATATTGGGGGTTTTAATATATTTATTTCCTAAACTTGCTATATCTCCATATCCTTGATCATCTACCATTATTATTACAACATTAGGTTTCTTAGTTTCTTTTATCTTTTCTTCAGATTTACAAGACAGACTAAAAAACAATACGCCTAATATTATTACAATACCCCCTTTTCTTTTTTTCATAAAATTTAATTTTAACCTAAAAACTGTTTAACCAATCTTTCTGGTTTCTCTTTTTTTTTAAATAGACTTTTAAAATATAAAAATATTTTATCAATAGGTATATTGATATAAATTATAGTTCAAATAATATAAAATTATATGCTTAAATAAAGAATTTACCAAAACCAAGAATCCTTTTCTTACAGTATATCTAAACTTATTAAATAAAAAAATTCTTGAAACTGACTATCCCCGAGGCAAGCCATAGGGGTATTTCGCCAGTTTCATTTTGCCTTTATAGAGGCAAAAATCGAATTTTGTTATTTTTGCCTCACCCAGAACTGCCTTTTTTTGCAGTTCTGACCTCTCCAAAGGAGAGGTTAATTGGAAACCCCGACCCAAGGATCGGAGAATTTTTAGATTAAAGAAGGGGTATCTTTTTTTATGACGCGTTTAGTCTTTGGTTGTTTTACTATTATACCATGCATAACTGTGTCGTATTATAATTTATTTTTTTGCTGAAATTGATTTATAAATCACATGGTTTTTAGTTCCTAAATCGGTTACCTCCCCTTTAGATTCTCCTACAATATTTGAACTCTTTAATGATAGATACAGGGGATAATTGGTAAGATTATCTAACTGAAAATTCGATGCTTTAAAATCATTTTGGTGTGGAAAGTTCCCATTTAAATGACGTATACTATTTTTATCGCCTCCAACTTTAATTGTTAATCCCTTATTAACAACTTCATCTGTACTGCGTAAAGTAATTTTATGACTATGTCCTCCAATATAAGCAACACTTCCAGAACCATTATAATATGGGGAGCTTGCTGGTATAATAGTAATATCGGCGTTATAATTTTTATCCTTTTCGTAGGTCGTTGAATATACAGGACCGTAGGCACAATCTGCACTGCAATTCACCACATCGCCCGACCCCAAAGAATAGCCATTTTCACAACCTATGACAGTACAACCCTCTACATATTTTTTTCCAGTGGCATGTGCTAAGGTTACCCCTGTTCTCATATACTTAATAGTACAATTTAGTACTGTTGGGTTTGAAGTGCCTCGTTTATAAGATTTCCCATCAATAATAGTTTCTCCTTTATTGTACGCACGAATACCAGCTTCTCCAGTACTTAACATATAACCTGCTGGAAGCTTATATCCCCAAACAGTCATAAATTCAACATCATAAGCAGGCCCTGAGGTTTCCGCAAGCATATCGTCTGTTTTACGCACCTCGCCCTCTACATTACAACCTTCTATAAGTGGATTATTAGCTGCTTGCATAAAAATACAATGCCCATAGGTTCTATGAATAAACGTTGTATTTTTTAGATGATTGGATTCTCCACGGATTAAACAGGCGCTGTGTTTTTTATGACGAATAACGGCTTTGCCTCCTTTACCAAAAGCATCTCCATATCCATAAGGATAAGACCCTTTGCTAGTTACATGAAACCCTTCTATCCTATTGTGCTTTCCATCCATACAAATATTTAATGCGCCTACTTTTGGACGATCATATACTGAACCAACATCTATTAAGGTTAAGTTTTTAAGGACATTATTATTCCCAATGACTTGAATCTCGTTAACTCGAAATTTTCCGTAGGACTGAAATACGGCTGTTTCAACATTAATGGTTACACCAGTAAAATCGTAGGTACTATGGTTGCCTTCAAAAAGGAATAACACTTTGCATGTTCTTCCAACATGAGATTCCTTTGGATATAATCCATTTGCTACATCGGAAGCCGTTATAGAATATACGCCTGGGGCTAACTTAACCTCAACGTGATCATCGTCCAAATATGGGAGCAATTCGCTTAAGGAATTTACCGTTATTTGAGCGTATGATTTTAAACTCATTGAAATGAAAATTCCAACGACTAGTAAACAGGATTTATAACTTAAATTCTTTAGATTTTTAGCTCTTAATTTTGTGTTCATTTTATTATAATATAGATAAGGTGACATCATTAATTTTAATTCATTGATACTTTCTACTCTAAAATAGCTATGGGCTATTAATTGCCCCCTTAAGCCAATAAATTTACGTGCTCTAACTTCAAACTCTTTTTCATATCCTTAATTTTTAATTAGAACAATTTCTTGTCCAGGTTTTGTTGGAATATCATACAGATACGTTGGTTTTAATACCATGTTATTTAATGTAGCCGATTTAGAAATTAGCGGCTTCTTAATTTTAGGGGTTTGATAAAATGGATTTTCATTTACCCCCGAAGCTAAAGTAATATTAGTTTTATCGGCATATACTAATTCATTATAGGCACGCACACGACAATTGCCTCCTAACGTGGATTTTATAACTACTTTTACAATTGCTCCATGCTCCCACTCCATAGCTGTAACTTCAAACCCTCCTCTTGCTCTTAAACCTGTTACATTACCATCTTTCCAAACATCTGGAAGTGCTGGGATTAAATGAATAGCAGCATCATGACTTTGCATTAACATTTCGGTTAACCCCGAAGTAAACCCGAAATTCCCATCAATTTGAAATGGTGGATGTGCATCTAGCATATTTGCATAAGTCCCTCCTCCTTTTGGGGAATCTGGTCTGCCTACTAATTTGATTTGATCTCCCATAAGTTTGTATGCATGATTTCCATCAAGTAAACGCGCCCAAAGATTAATTTTCCAATTCATAGACCAGCCCGTTGATGGATCACCTCTTTGAATTAATGTATTTTTAGCTCCTTGAAATAACTCAGGATGTCTGTAAGGTGATATTAGGTTTGAAGGGTATAACCCGTATAAATGGGATACATGACGGTGCTTGTCTTCGGGATCGTCCCAATCTTCTATCCATTCCTGAACTTGATTGTATCGCCCAATTTGCATGGGTGGAAGTTTAGATAATGTGTGTGTTATTTTTTGAATCCATTTAGAATCTACATGTAATAATTTAGCTGCTTGAATTGTTTTGGTTAACATATCAAATACTAACTGATTATCCATAGTAGTACCAGCCGCTATATTGACATTTTTCGGATGTCCTTTTGGACCATGTTCAGGAGATATTGATGGCGAAATAATTAACCAACCAGTTTCTGGATCTTCAGTTAAAAAACTTAAACAAAACTCCGCAGCCCCTTTCATAGCTGGGTATACAGATTTTAAATAATCCAAATCACCATTAAACATGAATTTTTCCCATAAGTGTTGACTTAACCATGTGCCTCCTGTTGGCCACATTCCCCATGTAGCTCCATCTACGGGACCACAAATTCTCCAAAGGTCTGTATTGTGATGTGTTACCCAACCATCGGCACCATACATAACCTTTGCCGTTTCTTTACCAGCAACCGAAAGGTCTTTTACCATTTGAATAAGTGGTTCGTGCATTTCGGATAAATTGGTTACCTCGGCCGGCCAATAATTCATTTGTGTATTAATATTTACGGTATAAGCACTTTTCCATGGTGGTGTTAATTGATTACACCATAACCCTTGCAAATTAGCTGGTTGTCCTCCTGGCTGAGATGAAGAAATTAGCAAATATCTACCAAACTGAAAATACAGAGCCGCCAAAGAAGGATCGTATCCTTGGCTAAACTCTTTTATTCTAATATCTGTTGTTTTTTTAACGGCATCTGTTTTACCTAAATTAAGTGTCACTCTTTTAAAGTATTTTTGATATAAGGCTGAATGATTACTCAGTAGTTGTTTATAATTTTTCTTTTCTGCCTTCGTAATATAATCAGCAGCCCTTTTGTGAGGATCGGCACTAACATCTTTGTAATTCACAAAATTAGTAGCTATAGCTATATAAAGAATAACACTGTTTGCTTTAGAAACAACTAGCTGGTTATTCTCTGAAGTTAATGTTCCGCCTTTTGGTACAATCTTTAATCTTGATTCGAACTTAACCTGCCCTTTTGTTGGAGGGTTATTTCCAGAAACCCTTTTACCTTTTCTATCGCTACTAAGACCTATCATTTTTAAAATAGTCTCGTTTTCTACAGAAACAGTAACCTTAGAAGGAGCTGGACGATCCATACTTGCAGAAAAACTAATAACTCCTTTTTTATTAGCTGTTAATTTTATGACTATAACCTCATCTGAAAAAGAAGTGAAAACTTCTCGTTTATACGCTACGCCGTCAACAGTATACATCGTTCTATTCACGGCGTTTTCAAGATCCAATTCACGATGATAATTTGAGAAATTTTCATGCCCCACAAAATTCAATCTTAAATTCCCCACAGTTTCATAAGGCATGCCATGAGATTTTTTTGAAATAAATGCATCTCCTGCCAAACGGTGCGCTTCACTATACTTCTTATCAAATATTAGGGTTCTAATTTCTGATAAGGCATCCTTAGCCATGGGATTATCATTTCTATGTGGCCCACCCGCCCAAAGTGTATTTTCATTTAACTGAATATTTTCATCTGCTGGGTTTCCAAAAACCATGGCACCTAAGCGACCATTCCCTAGAGGAAGTGCTTCATTCCAATTTGCTGCAGGAGCATGATACCAAAGTTTTAAATCTGTTTCGTGCTTTTGTCCAAAAGCATTACATACAGTAAAAAAAACGGTTATAAGAGCAACTATTTTATTCATTATTATTAAAATATAAGAGTGTATCTAATTTTGTCGTTCCTTCATACCCCAATGATAAAGTGAACCATGTTGTAAAAAGACATATAAACAGATCTTTATTTTCCATCTAATTATATTTTGTTCTTAATTCGTTTACTTTACGGTCTGCATTGTTTGTAATGTGGCGATTGTAATTTTGTGTGTATAATGTTGCAACTGTATTATATTGCTCTGGGAGCTTTTTATAATCTATCCAAGCTTTATCATAAGCTTTAATCCACTTTTGAATACGTTTTTTATCACCTTTAAACTCAGCATCAGACATGTAAATAAGTGCACGGTAAATTTTATATAGTCTTAAACCATATTCTGCGGAACCTATAGCATGACTTTCGGCCTTTTTATTTTCCCAATGAATTGATTTTGCTAGTTTAACAATCTCTCCCCATTTGGCTACTGATTCGTCTTTTTGTTTTAAGTTTCGATTTTGTCCGATAGAATCTTTTGCTGGTTTTGGCCACCCAATCCCTTGATCACGAGTCCACCATACATCCATATCGTAGTGCGTTGAGTTTCTACCTCTCACAACTGCTTCTGCTGAAAGCAAACAAAGTTTTCTAAATTTAGCAACATCATCTCCTTTTAGATGTAAACGTTCAGTCGCATATCTATTAAAAATAAATGCTTCTTTTTGCTTGGTATCTTTAGCCCATTGTGCCATCACCCAAGCGTTTAAATCGCACCACATTTCACTTTGTATGTAAGGCCCTTCCCAGCCTCCACCACGAGACCAAGTCCAGATACCACCGTATAAGTCTGGCTTTTTTTCAACAAACTCACGAATGCTATTAATTTTTTCTTCGGGCATTTTATCATGCTCTTCAAAACCTTCAATAACACCATTTGCAATATAGTTTGGGTACGCGCCTTTTCCTTCGTACTCTCGTGCTGCTTGTACTTCTATAATTTGAGGATGACGCCCTTGACCTATAACTTTACTAAAAGGACGCGCTCTATGAAAATCTCCTTCGCAATGCTTGATACTAATTATTAAATTCTGATGCGGTTCTACAGCATTACTCACTTTCATATAAGCTCCCATATTTCTATCAAATGCATTCCATGTACGGAAAATAAGTTGCTTATTACGCTTTACACAAATCTCTTCTCTTAATATTTGCATTAAAGGAATAATCGTTTTTTCTGGATTTGTTTTGTTTTTAATAGCTCCTTGATGATAAGGTGCATCATGCAAATAGGTTTCTCCTATTCTTACAACCAATCCATCAAGGCTAGGAAACTGATCGAACATTTCGTTAATTTGAGCACGAACAAACTTTTCTGTTAATGCGTTATTAGGATCTCCAAAGGTATCTTCTATATTGTATTTTTCTATTAATCGCTTAGGAAACAATACCAAATCGGACATGGCATAAATAGCCATATTTTGTTCTTTACACGCTGCATGCATTTTTTTAATTTGCTTTGCTTTGGCATCTACCCACTTACGCTCTTTAGATTCTTTAGGTAAAATATCTGAACCCACTGATTCCCAGTTGATTGCCAATGCTGGAGATTCAAAAAGAAAATAGACCTTACCATTATAGCCCATCTCTTTTATAACAGCTGGATTATTATAGGCAGATTTATAAGGTGTTTCGCCTGGGTTATGATGAACCATATCTAAAATTAAAGGATTAGAAAAATGATTCTGCGCTATCAATTCGGCACCTAAACAACTAAAAAACAATGATATAAATAATATCAGTTTTTTTTGAAAATTAAATTTACTCATTTATTACTTTTTACTATTAAATTAAGACTATACTATTTAGTTTACAGGTGTATATTTTATAGTAATACCTCCTTCGTTTATTGGTTCTTTAAAATCAATTCCAATTCTAACAGCATCTTTCCCTTCTCTTAAATGCTTTACTGGTACAGGCTCTGCATGAATATTTATGTCTCCCCCAGTACTTTTTATTTCTACTTTTATTTTTTGATGTTTGCCTGTAAGAATTAAAGAATTAGCATCTAATATTTCATATTTTGAATAAGTCATAATTGCTGTACCAAATGAAACAGGCTCTGATGCTACAAAATGGTCTTTAATCATTATTATTCCTGTTCCAGACTTATTATTTACCATGGTTCTAGTTAACGAATTTAGCATTGGTAATTCGTAAGCTTGTTTAATATCCATTACTACTTTATCTGAGTTTTTTTTAAATGTAGTTTCTATAATGTCACCTTTAAACTCACGTCCATTAGATTGTAATGTATTATTAATTCTAGGAACTGGATGTCCCCAGGAGCTTCTGGCCTTATTGTGTGGAGAAAATGCTCCTGCTCTATATGACGGTGCTCCTATATCTCCTGACAGTAATTCATCGTCTAAAACTAAAATATAGGTTCCTACATCACTGTGATTATGATTTTCGGCATTATGTCCTGCTTTTATAGCTATTGAAAATGGCACTTTTTGTTTTCCACGGGAAATCACCATTCCTAAATCATCAAAAAAAGTATAGTCATTTAATTCTGAATGTTGCTTAATAATCGCATTATTTACTTTAAACAATTCGGGATGATCCCAAGCTATTATTTGCTCTACGGCTTCTTCAAATCTGGTTTCTAAAGGTCTTTTTGCATCGTAATATTTTGAAGATAATACTTCTGCAAAATTACTTCCTTTACCTGCTGTATGTGACACGCCATCTGCAAAAGGAGCACAAGTGCCTTTCTGGATTTCAAAATGTTCAGGAAAGTTTCCTACCTTTCTTAATTTTTTAGGGTCATCGCTTTCAAATAAATTGATATTCCCTTTTGTATAATCTGATAGCATTTGCGCTAAATACAAATAATGATTGAAACCATAACCCCAGTAGCCCAGCCCTTCTGAACAATAGCCATCGGCTCCAAAACCACTTAGGTAATATGCCATACTATTTATTGCCGATCCTACAGCTGCCAAACGTTCTTCTGGACTCTTTGAATTAGTTATTGTTACTAACACAGTACCACTTGTACACACAGAATTCCAGTTACTGGTACTTTTAATCCACTTATTATTCTTATCTGATATTTTACAACTTTTTAAATATGAATCGGTTATTCGCCATTGTAATTGTTTCTTTATTTTGTTTCTCATAGCTTCGGAAATAGAATCACCTAAAAGTGATTCAGCCAATGCTAAAACACCTCCAAATTTTCGTGCTCCCAAATCGATTGTTACTCGCCTACCTTCAAGAGTGCCATTTTTATTATCGTCATGGTTTGGATGCAACCACGACTTCATATCCATTATGGCTTGCAAATAGGTGTTTATTTGAAGCACAAACTGTCCTTTATTTTCTAAACATTCAGCCAAAATAAAATGTTCTAAACGTTTCATAGTTCGGTAATATCTGGGTTTATAAATCCCTCTATTTCCCTCTTTATTGGCTCTTCTATATATCTCATCTGAAATAGGAACTTCTGGCTTTTCATTAATCATAGACAGCGCTTCTTTTAAGTACGCTTTGCCAGATGGCGTTATTGCAATAGCATGCCAATACGTTCTATCACTTATTTTTGGTGCGGGTTGATATGCTTCTTGTGGCATAACCTTTTTAAGCATTTTAATTTGTTTTGCCGACGGATAAATCGTTTTGCTATCAGCATGTTTTAGATATTCGCCAATATCTAATGGTTCTTTTTTTTGGTTATTAGCACTAAAAGTTAGGGTAAAACATAACAAAAAACCTAAACAGATTAATGCTTTTATCTTTCTTTTCATCTTACTATTTATAAGTATTAATTATATCTGGCAATTTTATTTATTTTAAGTATGATTATGTATAAATCATGACTCACGGTTTATAAACTATAGCCTATTTTATAACATTTAATATCTATATTATTTACTTTTAATTTAAACAAAAAAATATTAAAACTGATAATCCCCGACAAGCCAACGGCACCATTCTTAGTCTCCATGCAACGTGCCTCATCAAAACAGTTTCAAAACAGTTCCTTCTTGAGCCAGTTTAGAGCTATTTGGTGTTTCTAAATTGAAATCGTAAGTTTTTAAATCGAATGGTGGCTGGTCGTGAAATAAAGAATTTCTTGAAACTAACTACCCTCGGCAGAGCCATAGAGGTATTTCGCTGGTTTCACACCAAATCAAGTTGCCCACAAGGTTTTGACCTAAAAAGGTCAAAAACCAAAATTCTGTATTTTTCCTCTCCCAGAACTGCCTTTTTTGGCAGTTCTGACCTCTCCAAAGGAGAAGTGACATCGGAAACCCCGACACAGAGTGTCGAGAAATTCTTTAGATTAACACAACTAAGCCATTCCTATAGACAGGAAATCCATAGGCAGTGTTAAGTAATGGTTATAGTTATGGTTTATCTTTAATACTTTCCTATGATCATTATTCTGTTTGATTCCATAAACGATATGGATCGTCGTTAGCAACCATTTGCTCAAGTAACAATGCTTCCATTTCTGCTAATTTATCTGCATATTTAGGGTTTTCTGCTAAGTCTGTTTCCATTTCGCCTGATTTATCATGTTCAGGCAGATATTCATTAGGGTTTTCAGCTAGATTAAAAAGTTGAGTTTCTCTAACTGCACCATCCATAACATCGTACTTTATTAATTTCCAATCCCCTTTTTTTACAGTACGCATCCCTGGTTTTGTGCCTCCAGCGTAAACCCCATACATCACATCTCTTACAACATCTTTTTCTCCTTTTAAAACTGGAGCAAAACTTTTACCTTCAACAGTTTCTGGAGTATTTATTCCTGCTAAATCGCATAAGGTTGGTAGTACATCTAAAAGATAGATGTTCCCTTTTACACGTTTGCCTGCATCTATTCCTGGCCCTTTAACAATAAAAGGTACGCGCCAAGTATGCTCATATAAATTTTGTTTTCCCATTAATCCATGTCTTCCAATAGACATACCATGGTCTGAGGTATAGATAATATATGTATTATCCAACTCGCCCATAGCTTCTAATTTATCAAGAACTTTGCCTAATTGTATATCTATATTTTCTGAACATGCATATTCTCGACCTAATTCATTACGAACCGTTTGTTCGTCTCTGTTTTTCCAAACGCCGCTTACACGTTCTTCATCTCTAAGCTTTGGGTGACCATGATGGAATGGGTGCGCTAATAGATAATTGTCTTGAAGTGAAGGTTGTTTGTCGTTAGCTGGAGGAAGACTAAGCGTGTCCTTATGGTTTACAGCACCGTATTTCTCTAACAATTCTGGCGTACCATCACGCGTATCGTGAGGGTGTGAAAAACCAAAATAAATAAAAAATGGATCTTTTTCTTGATTAACTTCTCTGTCTCCTAAATAATCCAACACCTGTTTCCCATGCCATGCACTCCCACTTTCTTCTGTACCTCCTCGTTTTGTAGCGTCTTTTACTACTGTAAATTGCGTATTCGCGCCTTTGTAAGAGTTGCCGTTTTTGCAAGTACGCATCGTTTTGTAACCTGCTCTGTTAAAAATAGCTCCTATACTTTGGTTCGCTAAACTATCAATACCATTATCTTTATTCATAGCACTAGGTGGCAAATGCCATAAAGTGCGTCCAGTCATAATCATATGTCTTGATGGTGTACATACGGCACCGTTCATAGATCCCATGTGTCGTGCCTCATCAAAAACAGTCCCTTCTTGAGCTAGCTTAGAGATATTTGGTGTTTCTAATATTGAATTGGAATCGTAGGTTTTTAAATCGAATGGGGATTGATCATCCACTAATACAAACAAAAAATTTGGACGTTTTACCTCTTTTGGTTGACTCTCTTTTTTTTTACAACTTGTAAAAAATATCGTGATAGTTAATACAGATAATACTAGTTTGCAAATTTCTTTCATACGTATTTAATTATTATTAATCATTTAGATTTACCCTAAAATTGATATATTATATTGATATAATTTGTTTTTTCGATTTGGTTGCTAACTTTTCAAAAGTATTAATTCTAAACATTATTCATAGTTTTTATTTTTCCAAGTTAATTAATCTTAACGCTCCAGCCTTAAAACTATTTTTTTTACCCTTGAAAGAAATGGTAACAGGCACTTCGTTATGCAAGTAGAATTCATCACCCTTTTTCTCTACAACCACATTCCCTTTTTCGTTAGCTAAAATCGTAAATCCGTTTGCCTTAAGCTTGCTTCCATTACCCATAAACAATACTAAATCATCTTTCTTATCATTTCCAACTAAAGCGTAAGAGGCATTGGTAGACATGTTGTTATAACTTGCCATTTTACCTCCATACGAGGAGAACACATAATCTTCACGTCCAGATTTATTAGTGATATGCAAACCAGCAAAATCCTTATTCCCATTTTCATCATCGAATCCAACTATGGCTGAAATACTTTTTCCTTCTTTCGAGGTATAAGGTTCGTATACAGAAATAAAAGGATGCTCCCAGGCTTCTCCATGTTGCCTCGCTGCAAGGGTTAAATAGGGTGCTTTGTTAACATCATAAGGAAAACTATTTCCTTTACGGAATGCCTTGTTAGGTGGTGATTTTATGGTGAACACTTCGCGCCCTTCTGTTCCTTTCATCCACAGGTTCATAAACACATCATCTTCGCCATCTGGCATATCGATTTTCCATTCGGCTTGGTAAGCTTCGTTAGTTCGAACCGATTTTTTATCCCACATATAATCAAAGGCATATAAATGTCCTCCTGCAAACCCCATTTCTTCACTTGGTGTTAGTTCTAGTGGGGTGCCTTTAGTATCGTTCACCTGCATACTTTGACCAAGATTATGATAAAAATAATCATGAAATTTATCGCCTTTACGCTGTTTTTTCGAACGGAAAACATCAATATAATAGCCTGTGGCTTCACCCGTTTTTATGATGCTAACCAGACGGCTTTGATCGCTGCGGGTTTCTGGTTCTAAAAAGTAAACATCAGAATAGGTAATGTGTTCGTAAAATCCTTGTTTTTGTTCCGATTTTGGATATTGCCCCATTAAATCAAACGCATGGTAACTCAACATTTCGGTATACGAAGAAACCCCATCAACCATAACGGTATTATGCGCTGGAAACTGTGAATAAAACTCCAGATATTTTGGCTGAAGATAACTAGCTCCTTTGCCTGGATCGGCGCCTTGTATAAATCCTTTTCCGTACAATTCCATATTGATACCATTGGCATGCATGTGGTTACCGAGTGATCCGTTTAATGAAACCATCATACCATCCTTACCTGTTCCCATACGTTGTACATGCCAACTCACATTAGGGGCATAAAAGGTTTGGGTAATGTAATCTTTTAAATTGCCAATTTTATACTTTGGATTCAGTTCCAAAGGTTTGCTTTCAAAAAAAGAAGATATATTGGATTTTGGTTTTCTTCTATGCCCAGATCCCTTTGGGCTTCGAGTAAATAACCGATACATGCCTGTAAATTCTTCTTCTAATTTTTTGTTATTATTTTTCTGGGCAATACGAATCATATCACTCATGGCTTCTGTATTAATAGGCCCATAATAGGAATCTCCAAATGCAACCGTTTGCCCATTGGGAAACAAATATTGTGGCAGCATTTTTACGGCCTCTGGAATAACAGGTGTATAAGGCAAAATATTATGGTTGAATGTATTATCGAAGTCTCTAATAAAATTAGTAAGGTCTTTGGTAACACCTTGTGAATAGCCCGGACATTCTGCCCAAACACCGTTATTTTCGTCATAGCCATAATCGATAAACTTAGTAAGTGACCATTGTCTGGCTGAAGTCACATTCAAAATATAATTGATGTAGTATTCTCTCCCTTTTTTATCTTTATAGTTTTTGTCATCCTGCAAAACCATCGCTGCTTTCAAAATAACCTTTGCCTGGTGCAAATTCCAATTGTTTTGTGGTACCCCATTTTTAATAACCTGATCTGCCCATCTCTTAATGGTAGTATCGTACATTTCGATTTTATCTGGATGATTTGTCTCAATATATTGATGCAAAAAATCGTAAAGTTCTGCTATGCTAATAAGAACGCCCTCATGTATTACCTGAAAGTTAGTAAAACCAACAAGCGTTTGAATATGACCATTAAGCAAATCTATGGGTTCACTTCGATAAGACATGCCTTCCATATATGTATGAAACACATCAAAAGAAAATTTCGCAAAACGCTCATCATTTTCTAGCCAGTAAATAAAGGATGCATCTTTAGCCAGCCCTATAATTTCCTCATTAATGGAATAAATGACTCTTCCTGTTTTAGATTGTGCTGCCCACTCAAAAGGTTTTCCTTCCTTATTCTTGTTAGGTAAATACAAACCTCGGGGGTCATCCATATACGGCAAAACGTCCTCTAATTTTGGTTTCCCATAAGGGGTAGTATAATCACGTGAACCTATAAAACGAACGGTTGGCACTGGAGCTTCACCATCTGCGTGAGAATAATTTATGCCGTTTATGTAAACATTGGTGGCTTTTGTTTTCCAATACATCTGTAAACGTGATACCATCCATTCTTTATCATCCACATGGCGTTCAACATGTGCATCTATTTTGTTATGAATGCTTTTAAGTACTTCTTGTGCCCAAGTTTCCTGTTTTATTGTTTTTTGAAGGTCTTTTTTACCCTTTTGGGTAATATAAATACGAGGATATCCTTGTTCTAAATTATTAGGAAGTGGAATCTGTGCAGGCAACCGTGTTCCTATAAAAATCAATACAATTAATGTTAGCGTCTTTTTCATCTTTATATAATCTAAAAATTCTATTCAATATTACCCATTCATTTGATAAATGAATATAACCCATAATTCATTGTATATAAATTATGATTTTTATCTATTGATTTTTGCTGAATTTATTGAAATTAGACAATCTAAACAACACTTCTATGAACTATCATGGCCAAAACTAAATTCCTTTGAATTCGTGAAACCTGCCAGCTCTTCAATATCATTTAATGAAGGATTTTAGAAAGCGAAAGTAGAATGTAGAATGCTTCAAAACACATCGTTTTAACTGTATTTGAAACCAATAAAAGCCAATATTCACTAAAAATAATTTTAATGAATATTAGCTTTTATACTGAAATGGTTTAAATGATGATTTTTATTTTTTCTTTAAAGCTATTTTAATGGCTTCTTTAGCTAATGGTCCCATAATTTCGTAACCTTTTACATTTGGGTGAACGGTATCTCTACCTAATTCTTTTTTCAGACCTTTAGTCTCATTTACCATAGATGTATAGTAATCTAAATACACCAAATCATTAGCTTTTGCATAGGCTTTAATTTGTTTGTTTATTGCAATAATAGCATCAGCAGGTTTAATAGATGGACTCCAAGAATAGCTACTTGCAGGCAATATAGAAGCCAACACAGTTTTTATATTATTAGCTTTTGCCAATTCGGCCATTGAACAAATATTTTTAACAATATCGTCTGCACTAATTGGTCCACCGTTTCCTGCAAGATCATTTGTTCCTGCACAAATAACGACCACTTTTGGTTTTAAATCGATAACATCTTGACGGAATCTTAACAACATTTGTGATGTTGTTTGTCCGCTAATTCCTCTATTGATATACGATGGGTTCTTTTTGAAGAAAACACCGTGTTCTCTTGTCCAATTTTGAGTAATTGAATTCCCCATGAACACAACTCTATTTTCTTTTTTAGCAGGTGCTTTTAATTTGGCATTTGCTTTTTTAAAGCGTTTTAAATTCGCCCAATCATCATTAGAAAGTAATTTTATTTTTATTACTGAAACATTTGCATCTGGTGCTTGTTTTGGCAAATTGATAACCAATTGCCCATTGACTAATGTTGTTTTAAGTTTCGATTTCGGATCCATTAATAAAGACGCTTTTTTAATTTTAATATCGCTATTAATCACCAATTTACCATCGGTTGGCCAATCGAAAACATGTGCATAAACAACCCCCTCTTTTTTAGTGTATCGTCCCCAGTCTGGTCTGGCATACGGACTTGCTTTTGTTCCGTAAACCGATTCTCCATTAACTCTAGTCCATGTTCCCATAGCTTCAAGGCGCTCAATACTTTCTGGTGGAAATTGCCCTAAACCATCAGGACCTATATTTAATAAAAAGTTACCTCCTTTAGATACTATATCTACTAAATTCTGAATTAATTTTTTGCTACTTTTCCAATTATGATCCGATGGTTTATACCCCCAAGAACCATTCATCGTCATACACGATTCCCAATCAGAATCTATTCCTGTTGCAGGTATTTCTTGTTCTGGTGTACCAAAATCTCCGGCAAAATTGCCTTCGGTATCCATACCATCCATGCCTTTACGGCCTTTATCTACTCTATTATTTACAATGGTATTAGGTTGTATTTCACGAATAAAATCATAAAACTCTTTACCCATTTCGGTGGTATAATCTCCAATCCACTCGCCATCAAACCAAACAACCCCTATATCTCCATAATTAGTTAATAATTCTTTAACCTGTGGTTTAAGGTAATTTTTATAGTACTTCGGAAATTCAGGATTAACAACGGTTTGATCTTTTTGCCCCGCATTATAATTTGGGAACAAATTCCCTTGAGCTTGCGGATGATGCCAATCTGTAATAGAATGATAAAAACAAAATATAATACCTTGCTTTTTACAAGCCTCCGATAATTCTTTTATTATATCTCGTTTAAATGGTGATGAATCCATAATATCATAATCTGACACTTTAGAATCCCATAAACCAAAACCATCATGATGTTTCGAGGTGATTACAATGTATTTCATACCTGCATTTTTGGCCATAGAAACCCACTCATCTGCATTAAACTTTACAGGGTTAAACATGGCTGGAAATTTTTCATATTCCTCAATGGTATAATCCAATTTATCCATAATCCATTCGGCACCACCACCACAAATTTTTCCATCTCGTTCGCCACCAGGAATAGAATAAACACCCCAGTGAATAAACATTCCGAATTTAGAATCACGCCACCAAGCCATTCTATCATCGTCTGATAACTTTTTAACCTTAGTATCGGTTTGAGCATAACCTATATTGGCGCTTAGTAATACAGCCAACAGGAGTAAACATAATTTCTGCAAAGCTTTTATTTTCATTTATTTTAATTTATTTAGTATTAATAGTGATTTTCTTTTCTGATTGATTACGCATGATAATTAAATCTAATTTTCCTGATTTATTTTCCATATTAATTTTGAAAAAGTCCTGAACATTTACAACCTTTTTACCTGCTGCTTGTAAAATAACATCTCCTTTTTTGATGCCTTCGTTTTTTACTGCTGGACTCTGTTTCCATGTACGTAAAATAACAATACCTTCTGGGCTGTTTAATCCGTAAGCAGACTGCTCTTGCTCTGAATCGACACTTTTTATCTCATTACGTAACCAAGCTACAACAGGACTGCTTTTCTTTTCTGATACATCTTTTATCTCAGGAATTTCTGGTGTTTTGGCTATTTTTTTAAAACTTTCTTTTTGAACTCCAAACTGATCCATTGGGAAATTTTTAAATCCTATTTTTAATGCAGGAGAATCTTCATGAACGGAAAAATCTAAATTTGCTGGGTCTTTAAACATCGGATCTCCATAAGCACTGTGTATATCTCTATCGTAAACCTGCGATTTCATTAAAGAGACTTCGTTTGAGAAAAAATTATAATCTAATTCTTTTCCCCAACCTAACAAACGAACATCATGATACCCATTTGCTACAATATTATGCTTAAACACATCCTCACTGTTTACAAACCAAACATGTGGATGTAATGAGTTGTTCACCATGATGTTATTTTCGGCAACACGATTAAATCCTTCACGTAATTTAAGCCCGTTATTTAATAGTAAATTATTATAAATGTGATAATTTGATGACCCATCATCTAAATCGATATCCCAACCGTGATCACATCTAAAACGGTTATTTCTAATTATGGTTGTTTTAATAGCATCCCAAGTATACATATCTGGATTTGCTATGGTTAAACTATCCATAACTCGACGTTTTGGATGCCAAAAACGATCTCTACCCCATGAGTTAAACGACCCATGATCACTCGTTTCCAATACGGTGTTAAATACATCATTAAACTCTAAAATATGACCACCCCAAGTACCCTCACCAATATTTATTCCTGCTCTTGGCACATCATAAATACTATTATAGCGCACCGTAATATCCATAGCCATTGAAATTTGCACACCTGCAGTTTGCTTTTCAATGCGACCAATTCTGTAAATTAAATTATCTTCCACCAAACATGCGCGCGGATATAATTCATTTTTAGGACCAGAAATCGTATCCATTTCTGAAACAGGTACAAATTGTCCGTAATTAAATGATGGCGAACGTACAGCTGAAGCATCTCCAACAAAGGAAATAGCACTAGCTCCGTTATCGTAAATATGATTGCCTATTACCTGCAACCCTTTATTATATTTGCTAACCATAATAACGTTCCCGCCTAAATTGGTAAATTCATTATCTTTTAAGATACAGTTTTCTGTACCTTCAAAAAATAGCGCACCTCCTCTGTAAATAGACCAATCACTTCTTAATAAAGGTTCATATTCCTCCATAAGTGTGCGTTTGGTATTTTCAAACTTAATACCGCTTATGTTTATGTCTTTTACTGGATTTTCTAGTGTTCCAACCACTCGAATTAAATCTTTAAGGGCAGAAACTTCTATTTTAGAGTTGTTTAGAGTTACCCCTTTTACTGGCCAATAGTATAGTTTATCATTTTCTCTATCTAAAAACCACTCTCCTGGACTGTCTAATTCTTCAAAAACACGCTCTACCATTCGGTATTTTGCATGGGGTTTTGAGTTTCTATTGTTTTGATGTCCGCCTTCTAATATAGCTGTTCCATCTTCGTTTACTCCTGTGATTTTATAATGAAACCCTCCCCATTTTCCATTATGTAAAGCATGAAAATAAGTGCCTTCTGGTTTTTTCCATGAAGCGATACGTTCTTTTGATATGGCATCGGCAGCATAACCTTGCCAATATTGAGCCGCTTCATTATAATTAGGATAACGTGCTAAAATTTGTGGTTGCCCATTTATTACGAGCTGATCGAAATCTGAATTTTCAGCGACATGTGTTACATAGATAGTATCATTATATGGTTTCCATTGGCTATTTAATAACACAGAACCTTTTATAGTAACTTCTGAAGCACTGGTTCCTTTTATAGTCAGCCCACTTAATGATGCTGGTATCGTTATAGCCTTCGTTAAACGATATACACCAGGTAAAACATGAATAACAATATGAGCTTGTGTATTAGTTGATTTTAATTCGGTTGCTTTATTAATTGCCGCTTCTATACTTGCAAAAGGCTTTTCTTTAGTACCATCTGAATTTTCAACGCCATGCTCCGACACATACATTTCTACCGTATTTGGCTTTGTTGCACATGAAACAAACACAGTTAATATCACTAATAAAACACTTAATCTTCTCATTTTATTTTTTGCTTTTTGTAATGGTTTCCTCTCCTTTTATATATCCTAATGATTGTAAAAACAAATCTGCTTCGAATACTGTTGCAATATAACATTTATCTGCTTCTTGCCTTCCTTTATTAAAGAATCCGTGAGGTTGTCCTTCATACAAACGAAGATCGCATCTACTACCAACAGCTTCCATTTTGGATTTAAATTTTTCGACAATAGAAACGGGTATTATTTTATCTTTTGTACCTAGAAAAATAATAGTTGGTGGGGCTCCTTTTGTAATATTTTGCATAGGAGAAATTTCTAAATAACGATCTCCAACCTTATCATTCGCAAAACCATCAGGACTCATATCAACCACTGGGTTAAACAATACCAAGGCATTGGCTTTTGTACTTACTGATACATCTTCGCCTGTTTCATTCAGCCCAGAAACTAATGATGATGCTGCAGCGATATGCCCACCAGCAGATCCACCAGATGCAATGATTTTATTTGGATGAATTCCAAATTCTTTAGCGTGATTTCTTAAATATCGAATGGCAGATTTAGCATCTTTTACCGATTCAAACGGTGTGGTTTGATGTCTAGATTTTACTCTATAATCTGCTAATACTGTAATCATTCCTCGAGAGGCAAAATATATTGCCTGATCTTTAAACTGCGCGGTACTTCCTCCTGTCCATCCACCTCCAAAAAAGAAAATCATGGTTGGGTATTGCTTTCGTTTATTAAATTTATTAGGATAATAGAAACTAAGTTTTAATTTATTACCATCTACTTCCTTATACACCACTTCTTTAAGAGGGTCTGTTTCTTTAGAGTCTTTATTCTGACTATTTACATGACCTGTAGTTAGTAAAACGACTAGTGTTGTTATTAAATACTTTACCATATATAATATAAAATTTTAGTAAACAATTAATACTTTACTGTAGGCTTTGGATAGTCTAAACTCTAACTGTTCTGGGTTTGATCTATTAATTTGACCTTGTCTTGTTGCCACTAATTTATCATTCTCATAAACTCTTAATTCTGCCGATTTTTTTCCATCTAAAAAAGGGGCTCGTATCACCACAGCACGGTCATTTTCTATAGCAAATGTATTTTCTGAACGCTCAACAGAAAGTGTAACAGGCTCGCCAGTAGTAATGATTTCCCATCCATTTTGTGCGTACTTATTCATGCCTGAAACGAAAAAATAATCTAATTTTTTTGTTCCTTTTGTCTTTCTAGTAACCGATAAAAGTCCTTTTTGATATAAACCGTCCTTTTTAACTACGTCTTCTTCGGTGGTATTCAAAATAATGTAATCGGTTGTTTTATGATCATTCAATGCCACTTCTATAACTTGTGTGCTTGGGTTTTCTTTGATTGATGAAAATGTTACATCGGCAATGGGGTTTTCTTCATCTTTAAAATAAGGATTGAAAACGAATGCAAATGGGGTATTCCATGCAGCTTCATTTCTTTTTACAATTAATGTTTGTATAGAATCTCCTAAAATTTCTTCGGGAGCTGTTCCCTTTGTGAGTACTTTTGATTTTGGAGCTAAAGCTGTATATATTTCTTGGTGTTTACTTCCTTGTACCCAAACTTTCGTTAAATGATCTCGTTCTCCTTTATTTTTAAGTCTAAAAAGTGCCTGAACATCCTTTATAGTTTTAACTTTCTTTTTATTACTTAAATAATCATAAGCTTTCAAATCGCCATATTTGCTTCCAAAATCTGTGGTGGTAGTTAAATTTAGTTCTTTAGAATCCTTTTCAAAAATTTTAAGCGATTGTCCTAAATTATGATAAAAATAGTCGTGTCGCTGTGCGCCTTCCTGTTGTTTTTTAGATCTAAACACATCTACAATGTATCCTTTTGTGGTGTTTGATTTTATAATAGCTGTAAACCGTTGTTGATCTGCTTTTGCTTTAGGCTCAAAAAAGGATACTTTAGAAAATGTTAGTTTATCAAAACTCGGTATTTCTCCTGCTTGCGGAAAATAATTTTCTAGTTTAAACGGATGGTACCCTCGCATCGCATTATAATCTGATACACCATCTACAACAACTGTATTATGTGCAGGAAATCTAGAATAGTATTCTCTATGATCTGAATGCCAATAACTAGAGCCTTTTCCCATATCTGGTCCTAATACATAGTTATTCGCAAATAGCTCTATAGAAATCCCATTTACATGCGAATGGTTTCCATAAGAGCCAGCCGTAGAGATCATCATTGCATCGTTTCCTTCTCCTAACCTTTGGTTAAACAGACTTACATTAGAAGCATAAAACGTTGGAGTTGTTAATGTCTTTAAACCATTTTGAATATGTTCTGTAGGCTTTAAACTATCTACATAGAAAAACAATTGAAACAAATCGTCTGCTTTTCGTTTGTATTCACCTTTAGCAATCATTTGTTGTAACAATTTAGAAATAATCCCCTCTTTTTCCTCATTGTTATATTTATTATAATTTGAAATTAATAATTCAAAATTTTCTGGCGGAAGCGGTTTATGATTAGAATCGCCAAAACCAACCGTGTAACCACTAGGAAACAAGTATTGAAATGATGCCAATGCTGCTTTTTCTATAACAGGGAATTTAGAAAGCTCGTTGTTATTTGTTGCATTGTCTAATAATGTAAATATATTAAGCAAGGTTGTTATAACATGTACGGAATACGATGCACATTCTGGCCATATTCCTGTTTCTGGATCATAAACTAACAAAGATTCTTTAATAGATAATTGCCTTTCTGTAGATGTATTAAACGTATGGTCTAAAAAATATTCACGTCCTTTTCCGTTTTTATAAGTTTTGTTACTTTCTAAAGCTAAGGCTACGTAGGTTAAAAATCTGGCTTGGAAAAGATTCCAGTTGTTATCTGGTATTCCATTATTTATAATTTGATCTCCCCATTTTTGAAATACGGCGGCACTATGGTCAAGATTGATTTTTTCATCTTCAAAATAGTCATACAAAAAGTCGTATGTTGTCAATAAGTGAATCAGTATTTGTTCATGAATGACTTCGAAAGTTGCCAATCCAGAGATACGTTGTTGATTCCCATTTTCTAAATCTATAGGTGCATCTCTATAATACATGCCTTCTATGTAGGTTTCAAAAACTGGTTTTGCAAATTCAGCATATTTTTTATCCCCAGTTACCCAATATAAAAAGGCAGCATCTTTAACCAAACTCATGATTCTGCGATTAATACCTTCAATGGCATGTCCCATTTTTGAGGGATGTACCCATTCCTTTTTCTTGGTTTTCTTATGTGTTAAATAATAGCCTCGCGAATCATCAAAGTAAGGTGTTACGTCTTTTAATTTAGGTGTTGCATATTCTGTAGCCCAATCTCTGGTTCCTGAAAAACGAACCGTTGGCACTGGTGCGGTACCTTTAGAATGTGAAAAATCGCCTCCTTTAAGAAATACTTTATCGTGCTTGGTTTTCCAATTCATTTGTAATCTTGACACCAACCAAGTGGGGTCTTTTTTACAATACTTTAAATACTTTTCAAGGTTCGCTATTTTTTTGTCCACTAAGCTTTTCTTCCACGCAACGGTTTTTATACTTTCTAAAAAGTCATTTCTAGAGGCATTAGTAGCGTAAATTCTAGGGTGGGTTGTTTCTTGTGCTCTTGTCAACAAAGAAGAACAAAGTATCATGTAAAACATCGTACACAATAATATAGGCTTCACTTTTATTTTCATTTCTATTTTTATACTATTTAATTTTAATATGGTAACCAGCTGGATATTCTTTTGACTTTCCTTTTTCAAGTTGAATTAAAATAGGTTTATCTGAAGAATAGTAATAGGTACCCGCTTCATATTTTAATTCAGCTGTAACCGATTCATTAACTGCTTCAATTTTAAAAGGCCCTTTTTGCAATAATTTTCCTTTTCCTAAATACAAATATTGAAAATTATTATTTTCTTCTGAAGTAGTACCAAAAATTCCTTGAAATTTAAAATGCTTCATTGGCTTGTGTACTTTATTATCTATGGCATTACAGATGTATTGCGTGCTATTTTTAGAGTTTACTTTTATACTCACAAAATTATCGGAGGTATGGACTCTTGAAATTTCTTGAATCGATTTTTTACCTATTTCATAAGATTCAAAAACAGCCAAAAACGGATGTTTTTTTCCATTGATATTGTTCTGACGAACAATTAACGTTGGTGTTATTTCTGGGCTTTTATTTACCTGCCCTGGTGTTATGTCACTACGCAGTGTTGTTGGTGGAGCATCAACATGATACAGTGTTCTATTATCTTGTCCCATCATCCACATATTTACGTTTAATGCGGGTGCGGGTGACTCTGCAGTTATAGTCCAAGTGGCATTAAAATCGTTTGAATAGTTTATTTTCCTTTGATTTTTAAAGAAAGCATAGTTTTTATCATACTTTACTCCCAAATCATTCACTGCTTTTAAGTTTAATGACGTATTTGACGTATTCTTAAGCAGCATTGAATGGCCTAAATTATGATGGATGTAATCGTTATCCGATTGGTCTGATCTAAAAATATCAACATAATATCCTGAAGTTTCAGAGGTGCGAACCATGGCTACCAAACGACGTTTTTCATCTGCTGAAACATCTGCAAAAGAGATGTTTTCTGAAGTTTCCGATGTATTGTAAAATCCTGTGGTTGTATCAACCATTGGATCCATAGCATTTATGGTAATATCTCCCTCTCTATACCCTGGAACAATGGTGTTAGATCCCGTGATTTCTCTGTGGTAACCAGCATCTGGCGACCAATAGGATTCGTAAGCAGAAGCATCTGGTGCTAAAGCCCAACCTTTACCATAAAATTGCATAGCTAATCCATTTTTAGCCAAATGGGATTTATGTTTCCCTCCATATAAGGTAAACATCAACCCGTTATTTTCATTATTTCCATTTCTCATAATAATATGTTTATGAAATGGAGAATAGGCTGCTTTATGAAATGGCAAATCACTTCCAGATTCTGGCAAAGGTTGATTAAAAATAATGCCTTGCCAATCTGAAGTATTTCTATCGTATTGACCTGATGCTATATTTTTACGAATAACAGTAGCCATTTTTTTAGCCGTTTCGGTATCTCCTTCCCAAGTGGAATAGGTTAATAAAGATTCAAAAGACGACATATTTGCAGGACCACCTCGCATATCGCCAAAAACTACCAAATTACCACGAGCATCTAACCAACCTAAATTTGCCAAGGCAGCTTTGCTAATAATTGGGTTTCCTGCCAAGGTATTGATTCCTGCTTTATACAATTTAACTCCCATTTTTAAAACTAATGGAATCATCCCCGATGCATATCCTGGAGATTCTGGCCATAAACCTGTTGTTTTATTATAATAATCCATGATTCCTGGTAAAGCAGTGCAATAATCTGTCGATTTCTCTGTGTAAAAAGGCATGTAATAGTCGCGTCCTTTACCATCTTTATAAAAATCGTTAGATTCTAAAACAAGCATACTGCTTAAAATATTTTTATAACGATTAACGTTCCAATTGCCTCTTTTTCCACCTCTAATAAGCCCTATATCTATAAAACGTTTAAACACCACACCTGCAACTTCTGCTGGTGTCTTATTCATTTTTTTTAAATGTTCGTGAGGATGCTCATGTATATAATCATAAAGAAAATCATACGCTATAGATGTTGGGATTTGTCTATCATCATGTATCACTTCGTAATCGTAATATCCCATAATACCGCCAGGTTTGTACCCTCCTGGTCCATTTGTAGATTGTTTTGGATCTAAAGGTGGTTCCATATAATAAGTTCCCAATAACCAAGTCCATAAAATATCTGATGAAAATTTAGCATATTTTTCATCTTGGGTGATATAAAAAGCAAATGCCGATTTTTCTGCCAACGTTAATATTTCCATATTGTTAGCTCGAACCATGTGTCCTGTTTTTTTATAAGGAATTAAAACAGGCGTTTTATCGGCGCTAGAACGACTAATACCTAGCAAATCTCCAGATTCGTTATATGGAATTCTGTCCTCTAAAGGCACATTCACATAATCGTTCCAAGTTCGCATACCAGGTAAACGCACTGTTGGTACAGGCGCATTACCCTCACCATAATCCCAATTTTGTCCTTTGATATAACATTGGGTAAAATGAGCGCCATCTTTCCAATACATCGCTAATCTGGAAACAATCCATTCTGGATCTTCAACATGACGATTCACATAAGAACCTATATTTTCTAGCAGGTTATTCCAAGATACTTTTGCCCAATCTTCAGTTTCAATTTTAGCTAAAATTTCGGCACGGTCTTTAGTCTCTGCAAATACCCTTGGATGTTGCTCTGTAGTTTGAGCATGCATTTTTAGTACCATTATAATTAAGACTAAAAATGTAGGGACAGATTTTATGAGGTTCATTTAAATAGTTAATTTGATACTTTAATATTGATTTGGATGTTCGTAATCACCAATACGATGAAAAACATTTCGTTTTAAAGGAATTTGCATCCCATCTGTATCTTCTAACCAATCGTATAAACTATTAGCAAACTCTTTAATCATAGGTTGAAACTCAGGTTTATCAATTAAATTAAATAATTCATTCGGATCATTTTCAATATCATATAATTCATTGGTATCCCAAATACCATTATACCTTATGTATTTATATTTATCGGTTCTTACACCAAAAACAGTCGGCGTCATTGGGAAATCGTATTCAAAATAATACTCATAAAATATTTTTTCTCTCCATTTGGTTTCATCGCCTTGCAATAATTGTATAAACGATTTTCCTGGCATATAATCAGGTTTCTCTAAACCAGCACAATCTAAAATGGTTGGAGCAATGTCTACATTTTGCACCATGCGTTCTACGGTTTTTCCACCTTCAAAAATTTCAGGACAACTTACTAACATAGGGACTTTTACAGATTCTTCGTAAAAGTGACGCTTATCAATAAGTCCATGTTCTCCCCAACTAAATCCGTTATCACCCATGTAAATCACCATGGTTGACTCATCCAATCCGTTTGCTTTTAACCAATCAAGTATCGTACCAACACTATCATCTACCCCCATTAAAGTTTCACAATAACGCTGTACTAAATCATCGAAAGTACCATCGGCCGTACCGTGATACATATAATCGACACCATGCCAGCTATCTCGTTGGCGTTTTACCCAATCTGGCCAGTTTAGTTTTTTATACTCCGACCCTATAGTTTGTGTATAACTATCTGGTTTATCTATTTTTTTACCTGCATACATACCTTCATGGCGCTTAGCTGGAAAAAACATAGCATGTACAGCTTTATGCGATAAATACATGAAGAAAGGCTTCTCTTTATTTCTATGATCCAACCAATCTACTGCATGATCTGTTAATAAATCGGTTACATAGGTATCTTTATCGTACTGAATGTTTTTACCATTTATATTCAAATTCGGGGCATAGTAATCTCCTTGTCCTGCAAAGCTTTCCCAATGGGTAAAACCTGGGCGGGGACTATCATTATGATCGCCCATATGCCATTTTCCAAAAAAGGCGGTTTGGTATCCTGCTTTTTGTAAATATTCTGGAAAAAATGTTAAGTCTCCTGGATTTGGAGCTACATTATCTACAATAGTATGCACGTGCGAATATTGCCCTGTTAGAATGCTTGCTCTACTTGGTGAGCATAAGGATGTGGTAACAAAGGCGTTTTTCATATGGGCACCTTCGTTCGCCAAACGGTCTAAACTTGGTGTTTTTAACCAAGGTACTTTACCTGTAAAGCCCATAAAATCGTAACGGTGATCGTCAGTTAAAATAAAAATAACGTTACGTTTCTTTTTACCTTTCTGTTCTTTAAGTTTTAAATTGGTAACTTTTTTAGGTTGTTGTAAACTCAACATTTTAGTTGGCGTACATAATGTTAATACTAAAACAATTAGTACTACTTTATAATTCTTAAAAATTCTCATAATTTATTTAATTATTTTCTTCACACCATAAGTGTATCGATTTTTGAAGTGTACGATGGCAGGATTTAGTAAAAAAACACTGATTAGAACTAATGTTTTTTTTCATCCTTTTAACTACCTAACCACTTGTAGTTATTAGATTTTTATTTCTTCTTTATCATTATATCTTCCAACTCTTCTAATGTTTTTCCTTTAGTTTCAGGCATCATAAATGCAACAAATAACAATTGAAGCACCATCATTCCTGCAAAAAGCAAGAATACAACGCCTGCTCCAATCATTGGATGACTAAATAAGTAAGGGATAAACGACGGAATAATAGCAGCTAAAATCCAGTGGATTGAACTTCCAAAAGATTGTCCTGAGGCTCTTAAATGATTGGGGAAAATTTCGGATATAAAAACCCATATTACAGCGCCTTGCCCGATGGCATGAGCTGCAATAAATAAGAATAAGAAAATAGGAACAGCCATTCCAGTCCATCCAAAGAAAAAGGCTGCAGATACTAAACTCAACGATATGATATAACCTACAGACCCTATATACATAAGTGTTTTTCTTCCTAGTTTATCTATCAAAAACACACCCAATAGTGTAAACACAAGGTTTGTAATACCAATACCTACACTACTTAACAAAGCTGTACTTTCTTTTAATCCTGCTTCTTCGAAAATACGTGGGGCATAATATAAAAAAGCATTAATACCAGATAATTGATTGAAATAGGCAATTAAAAAAGCCAAGATTAACGGAAATCTATACTTTTTTATAAAAATGGTTTCAGATTTATCATTTTTGTGTGAATGGCTTTCAAACTCTGCTATTTGTTCTTCAACATTAGCATTTGCATCTATTAACTTCAATACTTCTCTCGCTTCTTGTTCTCTAGATTGCGACAATAACCATCTTGGGCTTTTAGGGAGTTTTAAAGCAAATAAAACGTATAATACCGCAGGAATTGCTTCAACACCTAGCATCCATCTCCAGGCATTTTCACCTATATCGCTTAATAGGAAATTGGATAAATAGGCGATTAAAATACCAAAAACAATATTAAATTGATACAACGCAACTAAGCGTCCTCTATTTTTGGCAGGGGCAATCTCAGAAATATAAGCAGGTGCTGCAATGGTTGAGGCACCTACTCCAATACCTCCAATAAAACGAGCAAAGGCAAATACATAAGCATCGTTTGAGAAAGCAGAACCTATAGCTGATACTGCAAATAATACACCAATAACTATTAATGTGTTTTTACGTCCATATTTATTGGTTGGTATGCCTCCAAAAATAGCACCAATTACGGTACCCCAAAGTGCCATTCCCATAACAACCCAGCCATGAAATGAATCTGATGATTCCCATAAAGTTTGTAGTTTTTTATCTGCTCCAGAAATGACTACCACATCAAACCCGAATAAGAAACCTGCAAGTGCTGCAGTAATAGACCATATTATTATTTTTTTGTTCATGCTACTTTATGTTCTTGTTTATATTAAAATATATAGTTAGTTATAATACAGAATTTCTTGAAACCAATTCTTTCGAATAAAAAATTCTTGAAACTGACTATCCCCGAGGCAAGCCATAGGGGTATTTCGCCAGTTTCATTTTGCCTTTATAGAGACAAAAATCGAATTTTGTTATTTTGCCTCACCCAGAACTGCAAAAAAAGGCAGTTCTGACCTCTCCATTGGAAACCCCGACCCAAGGGTCGGAGAATTTTTAGATTAATTTTTTAAAGGAATAACCATATTCCATGTTTTTGAACCGTTGCTAAAACCTCCAGGACCGTCCATGGTTGCGAAAAAAATGTGCGTTGGTTTTCCTTTTTCAACAAAAACAAAAGGGCGTTCTAATTGTCCTTGTTTGATTGTTTTCCCATGATCCCATTTTACGAGTTTTGTGTAAGCTTTTGGGTTTTCATCAATAACCCAATCGATTCCATTTTTAGAATGTGCTACAAGTCCGTCGCCCTTTCCTCCCGTAATTAGTCCTCTTTGGTCTTTTGCTATCATGTGATACCCATCATTATCGCTCCATAAATGCGGGTCTTCAATTTCACCAAAGCGTTCCATCGAAAATAATGGATCATCGCCTATTACTGTATATTTCCCATCGTACGATGGTGCTGTAGCAACACCAATACTCATATCGCTATGCGTTACACCATCTTCCTTATAGCTTCTACCTTTAAAAAGCAACACCACGGTCCCATCTTCTTTAACTAAAGGAGACGGGTTAGAGGTTAAAAAACTATAATATGAATTTGGTTTTACATCTAAAATAGGTGCATCCAATCGTTTCCATGGACCGTTAAGACTTTTTGATGTAGCAATCCCGATACGTTTTTTCCATCTGGCTGCAATACACCATTTGCTAGACAAATCGAATGCACTCACATTTTCTTGAGTAACATCTTCAAAAGGATGTGTTGTCCCCATATAATAGAGGATATACGTTTCTTTATATTTTACAATTTTAGGATTATGGCAGGATTTCCCATCCCAGAATTGAGTGCCTCTATCACCTAAAGCTAAATCCTTAAATTCATAAGGACCTTCTGGTGTGCTTGATACTGCATGAACAATTTCTGAAGCAATCATCCAACCTGGATGGAATGGCAAAAATTTAGGCCAACGCGATGCATACATGTGATATTTACCTGCTTCGCCTTTAATAACTGAGCTTCCCCAAACCCAATAATCTTCCATTTGTAAACCACCGTTTACTGGTGCTTCTTTTAAATCGTCAAAAATAGAATTCTGTGCACTGCACGTAACAAATCCAATAAAAAAAAGAATGAAGTATTTCATTATTTTAAAAACTATTTAGTTTTTGATTGGTTGCACATTCATTTCTTTTAAATTTATAGGCTTCCATTTACCCGCCACAGGCATTAAAGAAACTTCATATTTACCTGCTTTAGTAATGATAAAATTACCTAATTCCATTTTTTTAAACCTTTTAGGGTTTCCACTAGCAGGGATTTTTATCGTTTTAGTTTCTCCATTAAATGACACTGCAATTTCGGTAGCATCTTTACCAGAATATTCAGAAAGTAACTGAAAATTGCCAGGTTTATCAATATTGAATGTCCAATAAACTCTAGCTGTTTCACTATTCCAGTTACTTATACAATCCCATTTTTCTTTATATAAGGCTCCAGGGCCTTGCAAATTTTCGTATTGTGCTCTGTATGCAGATAAATTTACTATGCCAGTTTCATCTTGTCCTAAAGCTTTTCGTGGTAAAGCATTTGGCATTCCTTTCAACTTTAAAACAATTACAGAAGCAGTACTATCGGGCGCTTTTCCTGTTAATTTCACTTGAATACCTTGATCGAAAGTTTCTGTTTTAAACGTTCTATTTTTATCGGTAAGTAAATAACACGCTTTTACTTTATTTTTTAATCGAATTGGAAGTGATGCGCCATCTTCCCAATTATAAACATGAAGATATAACAATACTTTCTTATCAACTGTTTTCATGGTAATTCGTCCCCATTTTGGTTCTGTATTGGTTGGACTTGCCTGGGTACCATAAATGGCTTCACTGTTTTTATCCATCCAGGCTCCTATAGCTTTCATGCGTTCTATTGCCTCTTGTTTTAATGTCCCTTCGTTTGTAGGGCTTACATTTAGCAAATAATTTCCGCCTTTACTGCTTTGGTCTATTAAATTACGAATTAAGGTTGAAATAGATTTAAATTTAGTATCATCGCTACGGTAGCCCCAACTTCCACTAATGGGTTGACACAGTTCCCAGTATTTTGCTTCGGGTTGGTATTTTGGTCCATTTCTTTCAAAGGTTTTATGGTCTCCAGGATAATCATCCCCTAAACGATCGTTTGTAATTATTCCTGGTTGGAGCGCTGTTGTAATGTGATGCAGACTATCTACTACAGATTTTGTCATTTCACGTGGTGTATCCCACCAAAAATTGGATATAGATCCGTATTCTGTTAGTAATTGTTTTACTTCGGGAAGTGCTTTTTCATACACATACGCATCGCTGCTTACACGCTTTAAACTATCATCCCAGTTATTTCCCAAACCACCTGGATGGTGCCAATCTTGTGCTTGCGAGTAATAAAAACCAAATTTAAGACCTTGTTCCTGGCATGCTTTGGCTAATTCTTTTAATATATCGCGTTTAAAAGGTGTGGCATCTACAATATTATAATCGGTTGCTTTAGAATCGAACATAGAAAAACCATCATGGTGTTTAGCTGTAATAATCATATACTTCATTCCAGCTTGTTTAGCCAAGGTCACAAACGCTTCAGCATTAAATTTTGTTGGGTTAAACTGAGAAGCAAACATTTCATATTCAGCAATCGGGATTTTCCCTTTGTTCATAATCCATTCTGCACTGTTAGTTTGTGCTTTGCCTTTATAAAAACCAGCAGGCACTGTATAAATTCCCCAATGAATAAACATACCAAATCGGGCGTCTTGCCACCATGCCATACGTTCCTCGTCGGTAATTTGTTTTTGACTTTTTTTAGCTTCTAGTGGTTTCATTTTTTCGCTTCTTTGTCCATATGCTGAACCAAATATCATAACGAATAATAAAACCCATACACCAATTCTATTCATACTTAAATTTTATTTTCTATTCTAAAAATATATAGATACAATGATAAAAATTACAGGTATTATTGGATATAAATCATGAATCTTTCCATATAAACTATAACCCATTTCCCCGCTATACTAATGAAATCAAGCTATTATACCCAATCAAGTTTTTAAAATGCGACTATCACATTGTTTTCACCTTTAAGTATATCTTTAGTTTCCTACATAAAGGCGTTGTCAAAACCGACGAATCCCAGGTGTAAGCCCTCATTTAATTTGGTTGGAAAATGGACTAAATCTGTAATTATGGCTTTATACCAAAGCGTTTTATCGCTCGAGAAAACAGTATGGTTTAATTGCAGGATATTTCTCGGTATACAAATATTTTGAGACTATTATAGCCCCATCCTTTTCTTGGGGTTGGGGTTGATGGGGCTTAACAGGAAAAAGCAACAGTGCTTTTTCATTTTGATTGGCTATTTTATAAATAAAATTAAAACAGCTATTTTAGTTTTCAAATATTTCAACACACAAAACTTGATTAACCTTTATTTTAATTCCAACAATATTTATTTTTTCATCGCTAAATCACTTGTATTTACCGTTTCCAATTTTCTTAATCTGGATAAGGCTTCCATATAATAGTAATCGGCATATATTATAGGCACGTCAATTTCAGTATTATTAGGATAGTGACCTAAAGAATGTAACAACAGAGCTTGATTGGTATCGCCACTAAAATAGTTTTCAGAAGATAGTATCTTTATAAAATTTCTAGCTGCATCTTCATATTTAGCTTTCAATACTTTGTCTTTAACTAAACCTGACAATTCTAACATGCCGCATGCTGCAACAGTTGCCGCCGACGCATCTTTTGGTGCATTTGGTATTTTTGGGTCGTCAAAATCCCAATACGGGATACCGTCTTCTGGTAAACGATTTAAAAAGTGATCTGCCAGTTTTATTGAGGTATTAAGAAATTCTTCTTTTCCTGTTTCTCTATATGCTATTGCAAATCCATACAATCCCCATGTTTGCCCTCTTGCCCACATAGATTCATCTGCATAGCCTTGGTGCGTATGTCCTTTTATAAATTCGCCCGTTATATCGTTAAACTCTCCCAAATGATATACTGAGTTATCTGCTCTAACAAGGTATTTCATAGTTACTTCTGCATGACTCACAGCAATATCATACAGTTTTTTATCGCCTCCATTTTTAGATGCCCAAAAGAGTAGTTCCAAATTCATCATATTGTCAATAATCGTATTATGTGCGTACTCATCTGTCTTCTCTGGCCAAGAAAGAATTGAGCCCACCGCAGGATTATAAAGGGTTGCCAAAGTGTCTGCTGCAGATAGTAATACATCCTTGTACTCTTGGTTTCCTGTTAGCCTATAGCCATTACCATAGCTACAATACACCATAAAACCTATATCATGGTTTTGAGCTGGACTATAAGCAATGGGTTTAATTGGAAGCGTAAACTCCTCGGCTCCCTTTTTTATGCTCGCATCACCAGAGTACTCGTAGGCATGCCACAATACACCTGGCCAAAAGCCACTACACCAATCTTTCACCCCAACTAGCCCCCAATCTTGTTTATCTTTAGATATATTTCTTGGAAAACTATCTGTAATCTTCAAGCTTTTAAGTGTTTTTTTTGTTTTTAGAACACTTAAATCCAGCATTTCTGTGGGACTAAATGTTGGTTTTTGTTTTTTGGGTGAAGCACATGCAACCATTAAGAACATGGTTAGAATAAAGAATAATCTTGTCATAATATTTGTTAAATAGATTTTTGTTAAATTTTTCGTTACGATCTGGTTTTAAATTCAAAGAAAAAAGTAAAAGAAACGACATATAATCTCTAAATTTTAAAGTAAATTAATTGTCGGGCAATTTAACAAGAATGAAAAATAGCGATCATAAATTATCATTCAAAAACTATAAAATATCATTCTTTTGCAGCGATTGTATCTTACATTTCACCAATTATACGCTACGTTTTAAACATATAGGTTCTATTTTAAATGAAAATCTGTTATTGATATAGGAAGGAGGCTGAATTATATTTTATTAGTTTCATACCCAATCAAATTGCCCACAGGTTTTCACCTAAAAAAAAATCAAAAAACAAAATTCTGTATTTAGATTCTTGTTCCTGCTGGCTCGGTACCAATGCCATTAAGCTAAGGTGATTTATGTCTGTTCGAACATTACTGAACAACAACATATATTTTGTTGTGAAAACAGCAAGCATAGCTTGTCGAGAACTCATCATTCTAACAAATAAAGAGGTTTCGTAGCCTGTCTTGAGCGTAGTCGAAAGGCTCAACCAGCAGACAGTTGAGGAGGAAAAATCCTTAACTCACATGGCATTGGTCCTTATTCTGCAGCAAAATGCCTTTTAATAGCGATGCTATTCGCTTTTATTTTGCCTTGACTGAGAACGTAATCCTTCTAAACTAATTCTAAAAACGAAACTTAAACTGTTTCTTAATTTTCATCATCCTATTTAGAATCGGTACTCTGAACATTTTGTTCGATGAATTCCGTTGGAGTTACATTAAATAATTCTTTAAATGTTTTACTAAAATATGCTGTAGAATTAAATCCAGACATATGTGTAACTTCTTTGATAGAATGCCTGTTTTGTTGCAATAAATCTGATGCATACCTTAACCTAATAGTTCGAATAAAGTAACTAGGGTTATGGCCTGTTAGGGAATTTATTTTTCTATATAATTGTGATTTGCCTATCCCCAATTCTTTTAATAAATTTTCTTGTTTGAAATCAATATCACTAATATTTTTTATAATAATTTTAGTGGTCTTATCTAAAAACACCTCATCAAGATTGTTAGTTGTTACATCACTTGAAGGAAATACGCCTCCTATTTCTGAAAATCTTTTTCGTAATCTATTTTTAGTTTCAAGTAAGTTTTTTATTCTAGCCTTTAAAACACTAGTAATAAAAGGTTTTGGCAAATAACCATCGGCTCCACTATCATAACCTTTTATACGATCAACTTCTAATGTTTTTGCTGTTAATAATATAATAGGTATATGGCATGTTTCAAATTCTGTTTTTACTAATCTACACATTTCAAATCCATCCATAACTGGCATCATAACATCACTTATTATAATATCTGGATAGTATTTTTTAGCCATTTTTAATCCTTCGTCACCATTTACAGCTTCTTTAACAATATAATTGTTTCTTAAATCATTTTTAAGGTGCAACCTTAATTCTTTATTATCTTCCACTAATAGTAGGGTAGGCAATTTTCCTCTATCTTCTTCTACTTTTTTAGTTTGAAGAGCAAGCTCGTCGTTTGCAATAGACATTTCATATTCAACAGAATTCATGGAGTTAATTAAAAACTCGTTTTTAACATTTTCAACTTTTTCTGCTGCTGCTTTGATATCTAAAGGGATTCTTACCACAAACTTACTTCCCTTTAAATATTCGCTTTCTACAAAAATTTCGCCACCATGTAATTCTACTAAAGCTTTTGTAAAATTAAGCCCAATTCCAGTTCCAGTTTTTGTAATATCCACATTATAAAAACGAGAGAAAACATTTTTTAATTGCTCTGCATTCAGACCAATTCCTGAATCCTTTACAATTATTTCTACATATTTTCCTAACCTTTCATTTTTAAAAAAAGAAAACCCAGGTTTTCTTTTTTTCACCTCTATTTTATTAATTGATACTGTAATTTCACCTCCGCTATTGGTGAATTTAACGGCGTTTGAAATTAAATTTGTTATTATTTTCTCAATTTTATCAAAATCAAATAAGGATATTATTTTTTCAGAACTTGTTACAAAATTATAATTAATTTCTTTTTTTGTTGCCAACCCTTTAAAAAGTGAAAAGATATCTTCACAAAACTTAACAACATCTCCTTTTTCTAACTGTAATGGAGCCATCCCCACATCCATTTTTCTATAATCCAATAATTGGTTTACCAAGTGCAACAAACGTCTTGAACTTCGTTGAATTGATCTGGCTGATTCTTTTATAACTTCTGGATCATTATTAAAGCTAGATAATATTTTATCTACAGGATTTAATATTAGCGTTAATGGTGTTCTAAATTCATGGGATACATTTACAAAAAATTGAAGTTTCATTTGATCTAATTCATGTTCTTGAACTTCTTTTACTTTTAGGGTATAATATCGCATGATAAGAAAAAAGAGTAATACCCCTAATACAAAGTACAATATATATGCCCACCAAGTTTTCCATGGAGGTGACAGGATTGTAAGTTCTATTTTTGTTGTTTGTGCATCTTGCCATTGTCCATCTGTTGATGCTTTTACTTCAAACATATAGTCTCCAGGCAATAAATTTGAATAGTTAACATCTCTCCTGGATCCAACATTTACAAATTCTTCATCTAATCCATACATTTTATAAGCATATTGAACTTGCTCTGGGTTTTCAAAATAAAGTGCCAAAAACTCAAACGAGATATAATTCTCATTGTGCCTTAATGTTAAATTTTGAGTTTCATCTATTGTTTTATGTAACAACACTCTTTTGTTAACGGTGTCTCCAACAACAATTTTTTTATTATTTAATTTAAAACTTGTTAGTTTAGGATAGATAACGTCTGGCGTTTTTAAAGAAATATCATTGGGATTAAAAATGTTTAAACCATTAATGCCTCCTATTATGATTTGTCCATCTTTTGTTTTTTCAATTGATTTTCTCTGATATTCTGTTCCTTGTAAACCATCATGGGCATTGAAATTTTTAAACTGATCTGTTTTTGAGTCTAGGAATGAGAGCCCACTTTTAGTAGTTATCCAAAAATTATGATTATTGTCTTCTTTGATCCCTACAACAAGATTGTTTGGAAGTCCATCTTGAGATGAGTACGACCTTACCAAATTTACATTTTCATCTAATTTATATATTCCACTATCTGCTCCTACCCATATATTTCCTAAATGGTCTTCGGTTACATAATTAATTCCATTTCCTTCAATACCATTTCCTTTTACGCCAATAAAATCAATTTCTTTTGGAATAAACGAATCTAATTTATTCAAATAAACAACATTCAATCCCAATGAGGTTCCAATAAATAAACGCTCTTTAGAATCAATAAATGTATAAATTACATCGTTACTTGCTAAACTATTTTCCTTTCCATAATGATTCTTGTAATTATAAAAATGCTTTGTTTTTTGATCGTATAAACTTAAACCTTCTGTTCTAAGCCCAAGCCATAATCTATTTTTTGAATCTTCAACCCCAGCCCAAACAGAATTTTGACCTATTGAAGTCAAATCATTAGCCTTATGAAAAAATCTTTCAACTTTTTTTGTCTCTGGATTAAATTTATTTAGACCGCCATCTAATGTACAGACCCAAATATTTCCATCTTGCGTTTCAAAAGTATATAAAATCTTATTTGAACTTAAAGAATTGGGATTCTTAGGGTTGTGGCTAAAATGTTGAAATGAATTATTTTTTTTATCAAAAAGGTTTAACCCACCATTATAGGTTCCTACCCAAATTCTTTCTTTAGAATCTTCTAAAACAGATTGTACTATTTTTTCGCTCAATCCATTTGGATTGTCTGGTTGATAATAATAATGACCAAATGAATATTTTGAAGGATCTAATTTACTTACGCCTTTATCGTAGCTTCCTATCCAAAAAATACCATTTTCACCTTCAAAAACCTTTGTAGGCTTATTGTTAGGAATTGAGAAAGAATCAGAAAAATTATTAACAATATGTCGTTGTATTTTATTTTCTTCTTTTTCAAAAATAAATATTCCATAGCCATCTGTAGAAACCCAAAATAATCCATTTTTATCTTGATAAAAATCTCTTATTGGGACTTTATAATCAACTAAAGAAATATGACTAAAACGATCTTCTTTTTTATTCCATAAAACTAAATTGGAAAGATCATTTCCTATCCAAAAATCATTATCGATATCTATTAAGATCTTTTTAGGAATATGGTCTAGTTCATAATGTTTTTTGTTTGTTATGTAAATGCGTTCGAAATTGTCATTTTTAAAATTATACTTATTAAGATTATTTCCATTTGTCCCCACCCATATCGTGTTTTCTTTATCTTTTAAAATAATATTAACACTATTATTATCAATAGAATATAAATTTGATGGATTGTATTTATAGTATGAGAATTTTAATGTTGTGGCATCTTTATAAAATACATCTAATATAATTTTAATAACGCCATTATTGGTAGCTACCCAAAGTGTATTATTAATAGCATCGTATAACAAATCATTAATAATTGTTCTAGGGTTGGTTGATAGAGAAATTTGTTTGTAGAGGTTTATACGTACAAAGCTATTTGTTTTTTTATTAAACAAATTCAAGCCATTATTAGTACCTATCCAAAGATATCCTTCGTTATCTTCTTCAATAGCATTAATCCTATTGTTACTAATAGAGGTAGGATCATTTAAAACAGATCTATAAATTTCAAATTCATAGCCATTATATTTATTAAGCCCATCTATGGTTCCAAACCATAAAAAACCTTCTTTGTCTTGAAATACTTCTAAACAGGTACTACTGGATAAACCATCAACAGTATCTAAATTTTCAAATTTTAGGTTATTTAATTGTCCGAAAATGGGGTTAGACAAAAAACAACTAACAAAAATTATACAAATTTTAAAATTCATTTTTAGAATATTTATGTGACTTAAAAACTGTTTAAATTTTATCCTTTAGTTTAGTTTATCGTCTTAAGCCCTCATTCTGCAGCAAAATGTCTTTAAATAACGATGCTCTATTCGCATTTATTTTGCCCTGACTGAGAACGTAATCCACCTAAACTAATTCCAAAAACAAAGCTTAAACAGTTTCTTAAATAGTCAAGTAATTTAAACTTTTTTCAATTGATTACAAAATGCTTTTTCATTGCTCCATAGCACAATTATGAATCGCAAAAAAATGCTTTAATTGATCATAAAACAGCTGTTTTTCGCTGTAATCAAAAAAGTTAAAACCACTTCATTGTATATATATCCTTTTTAGTACATATCCTCGCCTTAACAATTTAAAGGAGCACATTAAATAGGCATAAATTTTGAAGTTATCGAAGTCTTAATAACTGTTCTAACAGAAAACTATTATGAAATCAGAACTTTTTCTATATAATAATACATTACATTAAAAATACAGACAAGCTAAGTGCTCCATGAGCACCAATCACTAAAGATTGTTCTATATCTGCTGTTTTTGAAGGTCCAGATATAAATACTCCAAAATCTGTTCCTTCTGAAGCCAATTTTTGATACCCCTGATGCATAAAAGTAACAATAGCCTCTTTTTTTAAAGCAATCACTAAGTGTTTTGCTATAAAGGGCAAAACACGCATTGGCATATTATTATCGGGCAACCAAACGGCGCCATTTTCGGCAACTCCTAAGTTGCTTTCTAAAATTAATATATCTAAATCTTCGAAATCCTGGGGTGCTTTATTAGCGTCAACACTTAATGTATTAAAAGATTCTGTTCCCTTAAGTGTTGAAAAATTAATTTTAGCCTCTGGAAACATCGTTATTACTTGACTAATTAAATCTTCATTTGAAACAACTTCAAATAGATTTCCTCCTGCAATTTCTACTTTCTTAGTAAATTCATCTATGATATTCTTACCATCAATAAACACATCTGGATTTACTTTTGGTAATTCTAATAAATCTGGCTTATTTGCAGCTATTCTTGATAGGATATTTTCTCTACTATTCATCCTTTTTTCTGTTTTTATACCACGTATCAAAACTCTCTTTTGGTCCTATTGGTAAATCTCTTCCTTTTCCCCAAACATTTGGCTTTGAATTTATCACGCCTTTTGGCAAGTTTCTTAAAGACCAACGTGCTATGCCTCCAACCTTATTAAATTGCATTGGTTTAGAAAATATGTTCCCCATCATTTTCATTGACGTCTTTTTAACAAAAGGTTGTGGCGTTTCTTTGGTTATTATTTGTCGCCATTTGTACAATTGGGCGTGTATATCAATTTTTACAGGACACACATCAGAGCATGAACCGCATAGGGTTGATGCGAATGGCAAACTACTATGTTTTTTTAAATCTTTTCCTGGTGATAAAATAGAGCCTATTGGTCCTGGAATGGTAGCATCGTAACTATGGCCGCCACTACGTCTGTAAATAGGACAGGTATTCATACAAGCGCCACAACGAATGCAATGTAAAGAAGCCCTAAAATCGGGTCTGCTAAGTTGTTCTGTTCTGCCATTATCGACAATTACGATATGCATTTTAGCACCTTCTCTAGGTTTTTTAAAATGTGATGAGTAGGTCGTAATGTGTTGCCCCGTAGCACTTCTGGCTAATAATCTTAAAAAAACACCTAAATGTTCTTGTTTAGGTATTAATTTTTCAACTCCCATACAAGCAATGTGTACTGGAGCTATATGCGCTCCCATATCTGCATTTCCTTCATTGGTACAAACAACAATGCCTCCAGTATCTGCTATGGCGAAGTTAACACCTGTGATAGCAGCATCTGCCTGGATGAATTTTTCTCTTAAGTGTTTTCGAGCTTCACCTGTTAAATATTGAGGATCTCCATCGCATGGTTTTGTACCTAAATGTTCTTGAAATAATTCATCAACTTCTTCTTTTGTTTTATGAATAGCTGGCAGAACAATATGACTTGGTGGCTCTTTTGCCAACTGTACTATGCGTTCTCCTAAATCGGTATCAATAACTTCAATACCATCTGCCTCCAAAAACGGATTTAAATGACATTCTTCGGTTAGCATAGATTTACTTTTCACCACTTTTTTAGCATGATGCTCTTTAAGTATGCTATGTACAATTCTATTATGCTCATCTCCATCTGCAGCCCAATGTACCTGAATGCCATTTTTCAAGGCATTTTCTTCAAATTGAATTAGATAAGTATCTAAATTTGACAAAGTATGGGCTTTTATCCCATGACCTAAATTACGGAGTTCCTCCCACCCTGCTACTGTATGGGTAGATTTATCTCGTTTATGGCGCACAAACCAAAGTGCTTTGTCGTGCCAATTAACTTTCTTTTCGTCTTTATTAAAAATGCTTGCCGCTTTCGAATGACTCATTTTTTTGTTTTTTAATCACTCAATACTGTTCAAAATCTCAGCGATATGACGTATTTTTAATGGTTGTTTATTTCTTGTAACTAAACCTTCTAAGTGCATTAAGCAAGAGGTATCTGTAGCTGTAATTACTTCTGCGCCATTATCTAAATGATCTTGAACTCTATCTTTTCCCATTTTAACAGAAATGGCTTCTTCTGTAACAGCAAACGTACCTCCAAATCCACAACACTCATCTGGTCTTGTTAATTCAATTATTTCGACATCAGTAACTTCATTAAGTAATTCACCTATATAAGAATACGTTTCTGTAACCTTTTCTGAACAAGATCCCAGTCGTAATCCTCGTAAACCATGACAACTTTTATGAATTCCCACTTTATAAGGAAAACGAGCGCCAACGTTTTTAACTTTGAGCACATTTACTAAAAAATCGCATAATTCGTAAATATTATTTCGCACTTTAGTTACTTCTTCCGATTCTGGAAGAATATCATAATGTTTTTTTACATGGTACGCACAACTCCCAGATGGCGTAACGATATAATCAAACTCCTTAAATTTTTCAACAAAATTAGTACACGTTCCTAACGATTCATATTCATATCCAGAATTAGCCATAGGCTGACCGCAACAGGTTTGCCCCGAAGGATATACTACTTCTACATTAAGTTTTTCTAAAAGCTCTAATGTTGCTTTTCCTACCTGTGGATACAATTGATTGATGTAACAAGGAATAAATAATCCTACTAGCATAATCCTTTTTTATAATTCATATATTTTTTCCATTAGCATCCATTTTTCACCTGGTTTTGCCGTTGGAAGTGATTTTTGATATGTCCACATGAGTGTTTCCCATTCTTGAACTTTTAGATTCTCTTTATCTTTTTTTGCTTTGTCTTCAAAAGAAAAAGAATCATTTACCTCCATAATCATAAACAATCTATTTTCAATCAAATATATTTCTAAGTTTATAATGCCTGAGTCTTTTATACTTTCAACAATTTCTGGCCAAACTTTTGTGTGATATTCTTTGTATTCAGTAATTAATTTTTCCTCTTCTTTTAAGTCTAGTGAGAAACAATGCCTTTTCATTAGTTTATTTTCTTTGTTAAAAACGAGTTCAATTGTGAGTTTTTAAAGTTCTGTAACCATAAATAGCTATAAAACAAAAGCATATAAAAGGTAACAAAAATGATATATTCACTACTGAAAATGTTCCTATTGTTTTCTTGCCTATTAATTAGACCTTGCAAAATAGGTATTAATTCGCCACCTACAATGACCATTCCCAAACCAGCTGCACCTAATATTGAATCTTCTTCTGTTAAACCGCTAAAGGACAATACCATAATACAGTTGAAAACAATAAAAAAATTCTTAAAACTGACTATCCCCGAGGCAAGCCATAGGGGTATTTCGCCAGTTTCATTTTGCCTTTATAGAGGCAAAAATCGAATTTTGTTATTTTGCCTCACCCAGAACTGCCTTTTTTTGCAGTTCTGACCTCTCCTCCAAAGGAGAGGTTAATTGGAAACCCCGACCCAAGGGTCGGAGAATTTTTAGATTAAAGACGTTTTAAAAGTGATTTAAACTTTTTCAATGAAGTAAAAAGAGCATTTTGTAGCCCATCGAAAAAAATTTAAATCACTTCTTTAACTAAGAAATTGTTCAAATTTTATCTTTTAGTTTATTTTGTCGTCTTAAGCCCTTATTCTCTGCAGCAAAATTTCTTTAAATAATAATGCTATTCGCATTTATTTTGCCTTGACTGAGAACGTAATCCAACCAAACTAACTCCAAAAACAAAACTTAAACAGTTTCTAAAACTATCTATATTGAGCGTAGATCACTTTAGTTTGCAAGTATTCTTCCATACCATGTTTTCCATCGGCACCACCTAATCCAGATTTTTTCCATCCTGCATGGAAACCTTGAATAGCTTCAAAATGCTCTCTATTCACATAAGTTTCCCCAAATTCTAATTGATCGCATGCATGCATTACTTTATTGAAATTCTCAGAAAATATAGAAGATGTTAATCCATATTCACAATCATTTGCTAGTGCTATTGCTTCATCTAAATCTCCAAACTTCAATACAGGTAAAACAGGTCCGAAAACTTCTTCCTGAACAATTTGCATATTTTGTGTTACATTAGTTAAAAGTGTTGGTTGGTAATAATATCCGCGGTCAAAGTTAGTTGAATGACCACCACCTACTACAACTTCAGCGCCTTCTTTTTTAGCGTACTCAACCATTTCAGAAACTTTATCTAGTTGGTCTTTAGACACCATACTACTCATATCTGGATTGTTATCTGAAAAAACATCTTCTACTTTTACTTCAGACATTTTTTTAGACACTTTTTCCATAAACTCGTCATAGACAGAATCCTCTACATAAACACGTTCCGCACAATTACAAACTTGTCCGCTATAAATAACTCTTGAAGAAACAACTGCATTTACTGCTAAATCCATATCGGCATCTGCACAAACAATTGCTGGTGCTTTACCACCTAACTCTAAGGATACTTTTGTAATGTTTTCGGCAGCAGCTTCCATTATTTTTTGACCTGCAAATACGCTACCCGTTAAACTTACTATACCAGTAATTGGGCTTTTTGTTAATGCATTACCAATAATAGTTCCTTTTCCTAAAACAAAATTTAAAACACCAGCTGGAAGGCCAATATTCTCAATTAACTTAGCAAATTCCATAATAGTATTTGGAGCCACACAACTTGGTTTAAGAACACATGTATTACCTGTAACCAACGATGGTGCTATTTTACGAGCTGCTACAAAAAACGGAAAGTTCCAAGGACAGATTCCAACAGCTACTCCAATAGGTGCTTTGTGTAAAAAAATATGTTCTTTTTTACGATCACTTTGAATAATTTCTCCTTCAATTCTTCTTGCCCATCCTGCATTATAGTCATAGTAATCTGCAGTAACATCAATTTCAACTTGAGCCAAACCAATTACCTTTGCTTGTTCTTTAGCTAAAGTTTCGGCTAAAAACACTCTGTTTTCTCGAATAACGTCAGCCATTTTATGTAAATAGCTAGCTCTTTCTATCGCAGTAAGAGCGTTCCATCCATGTTGTGATGCTTGGGCAGCCTCTAGAGCATTATTTGCATCTGTTACCGATCCCTTAGGAATAAGAGACAAAACCTCTTCTGTACAAGGGTTTAAAACTTCTGACATTTCAGAAGAGGTTGATTTTACAAACCTCCCATTAATGTATTGATTAAATTCTTTCATAATTAGTATTTTAATTTTAGTTTATACAATAACAAAAGGGCTTTACTTATTTAATATTTACTACAAACAAGCATTTAAATTAAAAAATCTAAATTTTCGCCTTTTGAAAAAGTTAATAGTCGAATCACAAAGTTATTAAATTAAAAAAGCAAAATATTTATCCATAACAATCTACTTTATGTATAATTTAAACATAAATTGGTTTATGTGGGTATTCAATTAATTAATGAGTATTAAGCATAAGACTATAATAAGCTACTACAGATTGGGAGTCCATAGATTTGCTTTGGCAGACTAAAAGCCTACTTCGTAACATATCGAAATGTAGAATAATAAACATGGTAAAACTGAATTCGTATGAATTCGCTTCAAAAGTTTTTATAAGCTTGAAAACGAAATACACTAAAGCACTTAGTTTTAACTACATTTGAGACCAATACACATTCGCTACGCAATACAAGCCTTATTAAAGTCTAGTAGAAAATACTCCTATGTATATTTACCCGATTTATAAAGGGCAGGTGAAATTCCAGTTATAGCTTTAAAAACCCTCGAAAAATGATACCTATCTGAAAAACCTAGTCTAAAGGAAATACCTTCTATGGTTTCATTGGTATGCTCAAAAACTTCACATGCTTTAGCTATTTTTCTATTTTGAATAAAATTGTGCAAAGTAATACTCATTTCTTCCTTAAATAACCTTGCAAACGAATTTGGCGCCATGTTTACTATGGCGGCTAATTCTGAGTTACTAAGCTTTTTATTAATATTGGCTTCAATAAAACGGTGCACGGTTAGTACGCGATCGTCAATATTGATTGTTTTCCATAACTCTGAACCTATATTGGAAATGACTTCTTTAACAAAAGACTGCAACTTCAAATTAAAAGTGAGCTTAAAGTCATGGTTTTCAATTTTTAAACGCTCTGTTAAATAAACCAATCGCCCTTTTAGATGCTCGGTGAGTTCAATTTTAAAAATCCCAGGAAACACATTATCAAACGGTGTTCCAAGCTTAAAATGTGTAAAAAAATGTATTAGAGATTTGTTTTCAAAATAAGCCCCATCATGCCTTTCTGATAAATGCTTCCCTGAAACATGAATACCAGACTTGTAGTTATGGTTTTTTAAATAACGAGTAGAAAATGAAGTAAAAGGAGAAATGATATATAAATAATTTGGATCCATTTTATAAACAGTGTCCTGAAGTGTTAACTCTCCGCCTTCATTTTTATTCCAATAAATTCTCCAAAAGGGAAATACCATGTCATGACAATCCCATAAATCTAAGGACCAATACCTACAACACAACATCTTTAATTTAACATCTATAAAATTTTGTTTTTTTGACGAAGGATCCCCCAACTCAATCTTATTTACAAATTTCATTAACAAGCTATGTTTAAATTATACACAAATATACAAATTTTGAATATCTATTTATTTTACAACATATACTAAATTTACACTTCAAGAATAATTAAAATTATCTTTCATGAGTGATATAAAACTTCCCGTTGAAGTAGAAAAAGAACTAAAAAAAATCTCTAAAATTGCTGGTTATTTATGGCAAAGAGAATGGGCAGAAAGAAATGCAGGAAACATTTCTATGAACCTGACTTCCTTTTTTAAAAAAGAGGACATTATTAAAAAAACTAAAAATCAAACATTTACTCCTTTCGATTTTCCAAAAGGCACTGGAGGGTATGTTTTATTTATTACTGGCACAGGCTGCTACTTAAGAAGTTTAATAGACGACATTGAAGAAGCTGCTTGTATTTTATATATTAATGAAGAAGCCACAGGCTATACTATTATTTGGGGAGGAAAAAGAGAGGCTTTTGGTCCTACTTGTGAATTAATTTCGCATTCTAGCATTCACCTGTTCAATACAGAAAACAACCCAACACATTTAGCTATTGTACACACACATCCGCCAGAATTAATTGTTATGAGTCACCATCCTTTATTTAGTGACGAAGAAGAATTAAACAGACAAATATGGATGATGTGCCCAGAGGTACGTGTATTTGTACCAAAAGGAATTCATTGTACTCCTTATGCACTGTCTAGTACCCCTGCATTGGCTAAAGTTACTATTGAAGCTTTTAAAAACAGAAACATTTCACTTTGGGAAAAACATGGCGCTACAACCACAGGTGAAGATGTAGAAAAAGCATGGGATTATTTAGATGTAGCCAATAAAGGAGCTAAACTATTATTAATGAGTTGGGCAGCAGGGTTTAAACCAGCAGGTCTCTCCAATGAACAATTAAAGGAATTGGAACAATTCACATAAACCACTAAATAAAAACATAATGAATAGATTAATAGGAAGACTACCTAAAATAGGAATTCGTCCAGTAATTGATGGACGTGAACTTGGAGTAAGAGAATCTTTAGAAGTACAATGTATGGACATGGCGAAAGCTGCGGCCAAATTAATTGAGACCAACTTACGATTTCCAAGTGGTGAAAAAGTAGAATGTGTTATCGCTGATACTACTATTGGTGGTGTTGCAGATGCTGCCGCTTGTGCTGATAAATTTAAAAAAGAAGGTGTTGAAGTATCATTAACAGTTACTCCTTGCTGGTGTTACGGTACCGAAGTTATGGATACCGACCCATTATTACCTAAAGCTGTTTGGGGTTTTAACGGTACTGAAAGACCTGGAGCTGTGTATTTAGCAGCTGCATTGGCAGGATATTCTCAAAAAGGATTGCCTGCTTTCGGTATTTACGGACGAGAAGTTCAAGATGCTGGCGATATGAGCATCCCTAAAGATGTGGAAGAAAAATTATTGCGTTTTGCCAAAGCAGGATTAGCAGTGGCACAAATGAAAGGTAAATCATATTTATCAATAGGTTACAGTTCTATGGGAATTGCTGGTTCTATGGTAGATGTTAACTTTTTACAAGACTATTTTGGTGTTCGAGCAGAATTTGTAGAGTCTGTTGAGTTATTACGTAGAATGGACGAAGGGATTTACGATAAAGAAGAATACAAAAAAGCATTAGCCTGGACCAAAGCAAACTGTAAAGAAGGTAAGGATTACAACAGTCCTGAAGCTCAAAAATCGGCTGAAGTAAAAGATAAAGAATGGGAAAAGGTTATTAAAATGACGCTTATTTGTCGTGATTTAATGGTTGGAAACCCGAAATTAAAAGCATTAGGTTTTGGCGAAGAATCTAAAGGAAGAAATGCCATTATGGGTGGTTTCCAAGGACAACGCCAATGGACAGATTACCAACCAAATGCCGATTTTACTGAATCGATATTGAACTCATCTTTCGATTGGAATGGTATCCGTCAAGCCTTTGTTTTTGCTACAGAAAATGATTGTTTAAATGCTGTTTCTATGTTATTTGGTCATTTATTAACCAATACAGCTCAAATATTCTCGGATGTAAGAACGTATTGGAGCCCAGAGTCTGTTGAACGGGTTACAGGAAAAAAATTAACTGGCATCGCAAAAGATGGGATCATTCATTTAATCAACTCTGGTTCTACAACACTAGATGCTACGGCTCAACAGTCGGATGCAGAAGGCAATCCTACAATGAAACCTTATTGGGATATTACTGAGGAAGAAGCCCAAAAATGTTTAGATAATACAAAATGGCCTGCTGCCATTGCTGAGTACTTTAGAGGAGGTGGTTTTTCTTCTCAATTTAAAACCAAAGGTACCATGCCATTAACCATGTGTAGAATCAATCTTGTAAAAGGCATCGGACCTGTATTACAGATTGTTGAAGGATGGAGTGTAGAGTTACCTGAAGACATTCATACAGTATTAGACGAAAGAACAAACCCTACATGGCCTACCACTTGGTTTGTACCAAGAGTTACTGGAAAAGGTTTCTTTAAAGATGTTTATTCTGTAATGGCTAAATGGGGCGCAAATCATGGTGCTATTTCTCATGGTCATATTGGTGCTGATTTAATTTCATTAGCATCTTTATTAAGAATTCCTGTTAATATGCACAACGTTTCTGATGATGATGTTTTCCGTCCAAGCGCATGGTCTGCTTATGGAGAAAACTTAGAATCTGCAGATTATAAAGCCTGTGCTACTTATGGCCCTCTATATGGGTTTAAATCATAAACAGCACCTATCTTAAATAGGAATTTATAAATTATTTTAAGTTAGTCTTTTTATAAGTTTTTAAATTCCCCCCTACAATCACCCAAATAAACTGTCTCTTAGGTTATTTAAACTAAGGGACAGTTTATCCTATCTAAATTTTAAATACATGAAAAAGGTTATAGCGGTTTTCGATATTGGTAAAACCAATAAAAAAATATTCTTATTCGATGAGAATTTTGATGTAGTTTACAAAAATTCTATACGTTTTGAAGAAGTTGAAGATGATGACAATTATCCATGTGATGATATAGAATCTATTGAAAATTGGATTCAAAATGAAATTAAAGCCATTCAGGATAAAAAGGAATTTACCGTAAAGGCCATCAATTTCTCAACACATGGAGCCACTTTAGTTTATTTAGATAAAGATGGTAATAGAATAACGCCTCTTTATAACTATTTAAAGCCGTTAGAAATTGATTTTACTCCGTTTTATGACACTAATGGTGGTGTTGAAGAGTTTTCCAGAAAAACGGCCTCACCAGCTTATGGGATGTTAAACTCTGGCTTACAAATGTATTGGCTAAAACATAGCAAACCTCATTTTTGGAATAAAGTTGATGCCATTTTACACTATCCCCAATATTTAAGTTATTTATTTTCTAATAAACTAACAGCAGATTTCACATCAGTTGGAGCGCATACTGCCACCTGGAACTATGATGCCATGCAATATCACGATTGGTTAGTTGATGAAAACATTAGTTTACCAGATCCTAAACCTGGAAAAAGCGCTGCTTTATCGTTAGTTAATGGTCAAGAAATATTTATTGGTAAAGGGTTACATGATAGTTCTTCATCTATCATACCTTTATTAGAGAGTCAAGAAAATTCTGATGACGAATTTATTTTGCTTTCTACTGGTACTTGGATTATTTGTATGAATCCATTTAGTAAAGAAACATTAACTGCTGATCAATTAAAAAATGATTGCTTGTGTTTTTTGACTCCCGATAAAAAACAAATTAAATCTTCGATGCAATTTTTAGGGCGCGTACATGAAGTGAATGCTATAGCTTTAAGTGATTATTTTGAAGTTGATAAAAACCATTATTTAGAGTTAAAGCTGAATAAAGAACTTTGTTCAGATATTTTATCTAGACGTGAGTCTACATTTTTTTCTAATACTATTGCTGATGATTTTAAAGGTAATTTAGAGCAACTTAACAATTTTAAAAGTTATGAACTTGCTTATTATCAGCTTATTTTCGAAATCACAGATCGAGTTCATAAGGGTTTACACCGTATTTTAGATTCTAAAAATAATCTTAAGAATGTTTACATATCTGGTGGTTTTAATAAAAATGACATTTTTGTTGAATATCTTAATCAAATGATGCCAAATCAAAGTATCCAATTTCCAAAAGGTAAAAATGCCAGTGCTCTAGGAGCCGCAATACTGATGAAAGATTATTTAAACAAATAACATTGTCAAGCGCAACAAACAATTTATTATAAAAAATCTTAAAACTAACAATCCCCAAGACTTGCCCAATGCCATCAAGTTGAGGGGATTTTTTCTGCACTGCTTCCAACAATATTACCAGCATATCTTGCCGACACATATAAAGAATCTGGAGCCACAGAGCTTCCTCCCAGTCTAAAACCAGACATATTAATTAAATCATTTTGAAATGGTGTTGGCTTTGCTATTACTGTGATGCCATTTGCTAATGTCCAAGTGGTAACATCTATCTTTTTATTATATTCCGTTTTTTTAATTTTTCCAGGTTTTGGCTTTACATACATTAGCTTTACATCACCAAGCATGTCTTTATAAGGTGCTATCTCTTTTAATGCTGTATTTTGCACTATTTCGAGAACTTTAGTTTTAGTGGTCAATACCAAAGCTTCTTTTTCTATCGCTTTTATTACTACAGCGGTATTGTCTTTTCTTATCCATTCTGGAGCCATGTTATTAACATCTTCAACTTGAATACTTGGTAAGATAGCCTTATAAAATTCGTATATAAATGTGTCGCTAGGAATTGGAGTCTTATCTGTAAAATGATCGATATACTTATCTATGTAATATGCTTTTGAAGACAATTTTCCAGTCTCTTTTCTACGTATATCGGCATTATTTAGTAAAAGTTCTTTATAACGCTCTAATTCAGTAGTTGTAAAACCATATTGTTTTGCGCGCTCACTTTCTGTAAGTAAGGCATCAATACCATCTTCAACCCGGTCTTCTTTAAGTGTAGCTCTTAAATAATAACAATCCATGTTGCTTAAAAAATTACCAATCCCTACACTGGCTGATAGAAATGGGGCCTCTGGCATTAATTGTACTTCAGAGAGTCTTTGGCGTAACATGCCTGTATATAGCTTTTTTAGAAGTTCCTGTTTGTAATCGTTTAAAGTAACCAGCTCTTTTTCTTCTTTCTTTATATATATAGAAACGCTAACACCCTTTGCTTCTTTATCTGAAATTATAGATATTTTAGGCTCTTGATTTTCTGGAATTTTATAGTAAATTCTTTCTTTTGGATGGGTTACTGGTTTAATGCTTTCAAACACCTTTTTTATTTTGGTTTCAACTTCAGCTACATCAAAATCACCCACTAACATCAATGCCATTAAATCTGGTCGGTACCAATCTCTATAATAGCGTTTCAATGCATCGTACTTAGCATGCATTAAAACATCTAAAGTTCCTATGGGTGCTCTTTCTGCATATCTAGAATTATTAGTAAGCTCGGGTATAGATTGATAATACATACGCATGCCTGCGCCACTTCTAGCCCTTAGTTCTTCGGCTACAATACCTCTTTCGTTATCTATTTCTTCATCAGAAAATGTAATACCATCTGCCCAATCGCGTAATACTTGTAAACTGGTGTTAAACGTGGCTTCGTCTGTAGGCACCGATAATTTATATACGGTTTCATCAAAACTGGTATGGGCATTTAAATCGGCTCCAAACTCAATACCAAGACTTTGTAAATAATCGATAAGCTCATTTTTAGGGAAGTTTTTGGTGCCATTAAACGCCATGTGTTCTATAAAATGTGCTAATCCTAATTGGTCCTCGTCCTCTAAAATAGAACCTGCCTTTAAAACAAGTCGCAACTCTGCTTTATTTTTTGGTTTTTCATTATGCTTTAAATAGTACGTAAGCCCATTGCTTAGCTTGCCCATTTTTACAGATGGGTCTATAGGGATTTCTTTTTCAAGATTTGTAAAGTCTAATAGTTTTGACTGTGCTGAGAGGCTGCACATACTTAGAAAAAAGAATGCTACTAACACTGTATTGAGATATTTCATTGTTGATGCTTTTATAGTTGTTATTTATTAATTCTTTCTATTTATATTTAATTAAAATCGAGAGCCATCTACTGCACTTGACTTTTTAGCTTTTTTATTTACCTTTTTACCTGATGAGAAGTTGTATGAAGCCCTAAAACTAATCCTAGGGTTTTGTATTAAAACCCTACTTGAATAACTGGTATTATCTATAATGTAGCTACTTTCATTTTTATTAGTCGCTCCAAAAATATCTGATATACCAATTCGTGTAGAAAGCTTATTACTAAAAAAGCGTTTGGATAGTGATATGCTTGTAGAAACTCTTAAAAAACTATTAGGAGTATCTAAACCACTTGAATCACCATTAGAAAAATAGGTGCTTAGATTTATTATATAATTATTAGGTAAAGTAAATGTATTAGTTGTAGGAGTCACCCATGTAAAAATACTATTATCTACACTCATACTTTTTAAAACACTATAGTTAAACATGGAATTTACATTTAATCGCCACCAAGCATATAGATTAAGTGTTGTACTAAAACTTGCTTTATATAAAGATCTTTTTCCTAAATTTTGATAGGATATAACAGTTATGTCATCTTCCAATATTTGAGTAGTTTGAAATAGATTGGTATAAAAATTGGCATTTAATGTGAAAAAATATTTATTATTTATGGTATGACTCAACCTTAATAGGTGATATATGTTCTGAGTAAGTTCTGGATTACCTCTTTTTATAGTATTAGAATTCACAAAGGTCTCAAAGGGGTTTAATTGTATATAAGGAGGAAGGTTATACCCTTTTCTATATGATAGACTAATGTTGCTCGTTTGCTTTTCATTAGTCATATATTTTAATGAGATGACTGGTAAAATATTACTAAATGTATTATTGAATGTTTGGTTAGTTGTTTCTGAAAAACTTTGTGTTTCAACATGTTCTAACCTTAATCCTAAAGAGTATTTTAGTTTTTTATGGCTAGAATCAAAACTGGCGTAACTCGTGTAGACTTGCTCATTATATTCAAAGGAATTTGTAAAATCAGTGTCTATGTTATACACATTAGTATCGGTATTGAAACTTTCAAATATATTAGCATCGGTAATAGATAAATCATCATACTTAATCCCCGATTCAAATTTTCCTTTTTTGTCTTTTAATGATAATACATAATCTAAACGACTGCTAAATTGTTTGTTTTTTTGATTCTGACCATCCCTGTTGTTTTCATAAACGGTTGTATCATCACTAACATCAATCAGTTCGTTTTCATTTAAAAGGTCACTGTCTAATGTGTTTTCACCATAACTACTAGCAAAATCTAAACGTGCTCCTTGTTCTCCTATATCATAGCGGTATCCAAAATCAAGTGTATAACCATCATTATGGGTTTTATTAGCATTAGTGGTAAATTGTTGATTGGTTAACGCCTCAAAAGCAAACTGATTGGTTATATAATCTATACCTGATTCATTGTTGCCATTATCTAAACTTATGCCAACCGATACTGAATGCTTTTTATTAATGGTATAATCAACCCCAAATTCATTAAAACTATTAGTGGATTTTCTTAAATTTTCTTGTTCATCATCAAAGGATAAACTATTATCTAGTAATTGCCTGTTTGTAAAGAAAGATGTTGTTCTTTTAGAATAAAAATAGGGCATTGATGAAACTGTAAAAACAAACTTGCCTGTTTTATAATTAATTGAAATAAGAGGCATAATTGAAAAATCTGCATTGTTAACTCTTGTTGACACAGAGCCTACTATACCATCTTCTCGTTGTTTTTTTAAATTGATGTCTATCACTTTTTTAATCCTTCCGCTATATTTAGCAGAAGGTGTATTAATGAGTTCTACGCTTTTTAGTCCATCGCCTTGAATACTTTCTAAAAGCATCATAAGGATATCGGATGACATGCGTTGTCGTTTACCATTCATCAAAAAAGTTACTGGTTCACCTTCCAGAGTAACACTACCTTCTTGATCAATTTGTACGCCAGGAAGTAGGGGTAATATATCTGCTGCCGATATTTTTTTATACAAAGTGTCATTTTGTATGTTAATCGTCATACTAGTAGCACTATGTTTTATGTTTTTTGAGATATCTCCTTTTATTATGACTTCATCCAGCTGCTCATTTTGCTCTTGAAGTACGATATCCTTTAATACAGTATCTTTAAAAAAATGATAGTTTTTTGTGTATTTTGAATAGCCTAAAACACTGATTTGTACGATGTATTCTCCTGGGATTAATTCAATGGAGAAAACCCCATCATCTTCATTACTAATAACACCTGCCTTATCTTCAGTTTTTAAGTTTATAAAAACAATATTTGCATATGGTATGTAAGCGTTTTTGGTATCAAGTATTTTGCTTCTAACTATTATTATATTTTTGTTTGATTCAAAAGAATCTGGATTTATTTGTGTATGTGCTTGTTGGATTAATAACAAACTAATTATAAAGAATCCTTTATAGGTTATACTCATAAAATATTAAAAATTAACCAACATAGAATTGTTCTTTTTTAGTAAACTCTATATTGGTTATTAACAAATCAACATCCATAAAACAATCCTGCTTTACAGGCCACATCAACTTCATCTTGGTCAAGTAAACCATCTCCATTAGTGTCTGCAGCATTAAATAAAAGTACAGGGAACGTAGGACACACTGTTAGAATTTCAGCATATGACAAAAGGCCATCACCATTTATGTCAGCTCCTTCTAAGCTTATACAATCCGATACAGAAACTGAGGAGGAGAGCTTTGGTGAAGGCATTGCAAAAACTGAGAAAATGATAAATAACATTGCACTAAAAACTATTATTTTTTTCATGATTTTAAAATTTAAATTATTAAAAATATGTTATTGTAAAATCGACGAGGTATATTACTTTTGCAACACAATCCTCTGGTATATTTGTTATATACTTTATCTCATTAGCAGGTAAATTTTAAGGTTAGACATGTCGAACTGTTTAGATCTAATTAGCTCTTAATCAGAGGTTTTTTCATTACCTTAAAACTAAATATTAGTTGTGCAGAAATAAAGCACTACGAAATAAAACATATATTTTTTCTTATAATCACTAAGATTTGACTTCAAATGCAAGATTAGAAATCTTACCTTTTTTAGTATATATATAACTACGTTTACTTCTACTATAGGCTATGGGACATTTAAAATCTGTTTTTAGTTCATCAATTAAAACGTATAAACTTCGTTTAGAAATATTTAGCTTTTTCGCACATTCTTCTGGGGTTCCAGTAGATTCTAATCTAATTAGTTGATCTAATTGTTCCACTCTATTGATGTACTTTCTCAATGCCATAATTGTTAAGATTTGGGACGGCCTAAATATTTCACTAAAAAAATAGAGTTCTAAATGGCTCTAGTTTAAAACTGCGTTGAAATTAATTTTTCATATTTCAATCCAATATTTTGATATTTTTGATATGCCTTAATATCTTCAGATACTTTATTAATGAAAGCGTTTAGCTTATCATTTCTATGTTTTAGTTTTTCTTTGATACGATACCAATTTAAATATTGCTGGAGATATTTGGTTGACACTCCCAAAAACGTATTATCAATCCATTTCTTAAGCCTATTGTGAGTAGAGTTGACGTGCTGAATATGATATACCCTGTTTTTGACACGTTGTTTTATAATTGCCTTGAGTGCAGATGTTCAATGTCATTATCTATTGCAAACCCCTTATAACTTACATGAGCATCGCTGCAGAGAATAGTTTGATTTGGTTTTATTCTGCCACCAATAGCATTTTCAATATCTATTTTCTTTAATCTGCCCATAGTAGCAACTGTGAGATCTAAAATTGATTTCCTGTCCTGTGTTACTATACGGCGACTTGGTCGTTACTTATGCCTCTTGTTTTAGAGCTGCCTCCTCGCTTTCTTGGTTCACGATGTGTCACTGACCTTCCCTTTTCTGAGTTTAGAAAGAAGGTTTCGTCACTTTCTGTAATGCCAGTAAAATCATCTTTATCGTTTTCTGATAAGGATGCTAATATCTTATGGCGCCAGTCAAAAGCTGTTTTCTTATTTATTGAAAGGGCTTCCTTTATATTATCTAAACTTTTCTCTTGCAACATCAAAGCAAGGTAGTCATCAATTTTATCTTTCCTTTGTAATCCTGCCATCCAAGTACCTGTGTACTCCGTAAAGCTTCGATTACATGATTTACATTTATAACGCTGTGAACCTTTATCTATTCCGAATTTTACATATTTCGGGTGAGAACAATGCGCGCAACAACCCAACTTATTGTCTAACAAAAAGCGTCTTGAATCCTGACTCTTTGGAGCGGTAACAGAATGAACCGATAACTGTTCCAATTCCTTTAGTAATTCCAGCCTTTCTGCTTCTGAAAGACTAGATAAACCTTGCTTCATTTTTAGTAAATCCATAACATAAATATACAAATAATAGCTCAATTAAACTAGAGCCTAACAAACAAGTAACTATCTCTCTTTCAAAACACTAAAAATTCACTTAAAAAAACCTGGAATTTGTTTTTTGTTTAGAATCATTCTTAATAAATTTGCAGCAAATATATACTATTTTTATTTATTCTAAATAAAGACAGGTGTTTTTAACCCAAATTGATATTGAAAACATAAAATGATAACAAGCAGTCTATTATTCACTTTCTTAGGAAGTTTTTTTCTATATAATACTTCAAAAAAAGTGGTGTTAAGCCAAAACCTGATTATTGAAAAGTGGATTCAAACTAATACTCTGGTAACAAAGGCCATAGGTGTTATATTTTATATTACAGCATTAGTAATGGCTATCATTTCTTTTGGAAAAATGTCAGGTACTCTTTTTTGGTTGAATTCGTTAATGCTTCTATTAGGGTTAATGGTTATTTTTTCCCCTTTAAAAAGAGGACTTTACAAACTCGTTTCTATCATATTATTAACCTTATTCACAATAGAATTATTTTTTTAAACGATGCCTGCAAATCTTAAATACTTAAACAAATCTCCATGGCAACAATTTGCTAAAATTTCGGCAGGCTTGCTTGGCGGATATATTATTACCGCTTTTTTTCACATGGTATTAGCACTTTGGTTACCCTATCCAAAAAACGTTTTAATTAGTTTCATATTTACTTTTTTTATCGTTTGGTCTACACTTCTCATCGTTCCCTTTTTATTTAAAAATGGTTGGTACGTATGGTTCTTATACCTTTTAATAATGCTAGTGTTATTCGGAATGTATTATTTAGGAAATCAAAATAATCCCTTCATATAAATGAGTAAAAGAAATTACAACGTTTTTTTTAATACACATACTGTTAGTGGGATTGTAATTAGTGTAGCCCTTTATATTATATTTTTTGCAGGAGCCTTTGCTTTATTAAAAGATGAAATAACCGTTTGGGAAGATGGCGCACCTATACACCATATTGAAAGAAAGGATATTAATTTTGATCATATTCTAAAAATATTAGATAATAATCATGAATTAGCAGGCAGGGATTTACAATTTAATTTGGGAGAAGACAGTGATAAAATTAGCGTTTCTATGAGCGCCAGTAAAGATTCTCTAGCTTCTGAAAAAGGTAAACAGAGGCATTTTTTATATGTAGATATAAATTCTGTCGACACAAAAACCTATCCCCAACACTATAGTTTGGGAGAGTTTCTATATCGATTACATTTTTTCGCACAATTGCCTAAATTAGGTATATACCTTTCAGGTTTTGTAGCATTCTTTTTCTTATTTGCTATAGTTACAGGTGTTATTGTACATTGGAGAAAAATTATTCCTAATTTTTATGCCTTTAATCCTCGAGTCGCTTTAAAGCGGGTTTGGACAGATGCTCATACGTCTCTTGGGATTATTGGATTGCCTTTTCAACTTATCTTTGCAGTTACTGGTGCTTACTTTTGTCTAGGTATTTTAGTATTAATTCCAGCTAATGCCTTATATAATAACGATCAAGCCAAATTAATGGAAGATTTGCGACCAGATCGAAAAAATTACGAATGGGTTGCCAAAGCAAATAAAGATATTCCTAATTTTAATGATTTTGTAAAAAAGTCTGCTACCCATTGGGATCATTTTGATTTAACATATGGTTATATTAAAAATTACGGTGGCATCAATATGAAATATATTTTAGCGGGTAAACTTGAAGATAGCGAACGTTTTTTAAGTAAAGGTCGTATTGTTTTTGATGCGTATACTGGAAAAATAGAAAAGGAAAAAAGCCCGTATAATAACATTTATGCAGAAGATGCTCAACGTGTTATTGGACGTCTCCACTTTGCCGATTTTGGAGGCATTTCTTTAAGAATTATCTATTTTGCTTTAGCTCTTATTACTTGTTTTGTAATTATTACTGGTGTTTTAATTTGGATGGAGTCTCGTAATAAAAAAAGTATGACTCTAAAACAACGTTTATACACTGCTAAAATTGGTCATATTTACTTGGCTATTTGTTTGTCGATGCTTCCTGTTACTGCTTTGGCATTTTTATTTGTAAAATTTGCTAATGGCTATTTTCAAGATAAACAGACGGCTATTTATACTTTTTATTTTATAACATGGTTAGTTGCTATTTTATTTTTTAGATTTAAAAGGGATAATTATTTTACTAATAGACTTTGTTTACTATTAGGAGCTATTTTAGGGTTTATCATACCTATAGTTAACGGGATTGTGTCTGGAAATTGGTTTTGGCTTACTTATAAACAAAAGCAATTTGACATTTTAACCGTCGATTTATTATGGATCGCCATTGCTTCTATAGCTTGTGTCTTTTATTTTAAAATGCAACCTAAATCAAACTTGCAAAGTGCCTTTAATAAAAACCCTATAGATTACTCTAATATCTCAACTTTAAAAGCTGAAAGCAAAATGCACTAAGATCCTTAGTTTAAATGTTTTTTTGAGACCAACTAAGGATTTCTTGAAATAACGCGAAGAATCTTTATAATTAATTTCTATAGATTCTTCAGTCGTACCTCCTTACCATTGACGTGTTTTATAAACAACTAACTTTCAACCACTTATCATTCAGAGCGCAGCGAAGAATCTTTATAATTAATCTCTAAAGATTCTTCAGTCGTAAGCTTCGCTTATATCTTCAAACAAAATATATTTTGTTTTCGATAGCCTACCATTGACGTGCTTTATAAACAACTAACTTTCAACTACTTGTCATTCAGAGCGCAGCGAAGAATCTTTATAATTAATCTCTAAAGATTCTTCAGTCGTAAGCTTCGCTTATATCTTCGAACAAAATATATTTTGTTTTCGATAGCCTTCTGAATGACACCCGTATTACGTCATTTTATACGTTAGTTAAAATTTTTAACACAGGTCTCAGACTGACATTTAGCCTTAACTTAATGGCATTAACCGACAGGCAGACTTGTTACTTTTCTTTGGACGAGCAAAGAAATCGAAGATTCATGAATTCCTATTTATCAAATAAGATTTGTGAACTAAAAGTAAATAATAAATATAAATAAAATGTGGGAACACCATAGTTGTAGGCAGGAGAAAAAATGTCCCCTTTAAATATTATAAAAAGTAACAGCCCTGAATTTTGTATTCAGGGCTGTTTTGTACAATTACAGAGAATTTTTAGACAACTAACTCTATAAAATACAATACGTTGCGCAATGCCAAATAAATTGATATGCTTTTCCTTTATATGCGCCTGGCTCTTCTTCCTTAGTGGTTGTTTCTATAATGTATTTTGTTTTCCAAGGGCGTTTAAATGATACCAATCCATTTTCGTCGGTTTCTAAAGTTTTAGACCATAGATCCTCAACAAAAACTTTTACTTCATTTTTTGCAAGCGGTTTATCTTTGTATAGCACTTGAAGCTGTACTTCTTTTTCATTTTTAGAAACATCTTTAATAGTAATGCCTTGGCTGTTTAAGGCTTTTGTTTGTCCTTCAATATGACCAACAGCTACCTTTGCAATAGCGTGATAATGGGTTTTAAAAATGCCAAAATCGTATTTTGTATAATCGATAACGTCAATTTTATCATTATCTAAAATTACCGTGTATGTTCCATTTGTAGATGGTGTAAAAGTTCCTAGATAATAATTCTCTTTTGGAGTTACTTCTATTTGTGTTTTATTCCCTTTAGCATCAACGAGCCAGAGTTTAAAATCTTTAACTTTTGGAAAGGCTTCTCCTTTTATTTCTTCGATAACACCATACGTATATTCGCCAAAATAAACTTTTACCTCTTGTTCTTTACCTATATTCCCATTTGGGTTGGTCTCAACCCATAAATAATGTGCAAAACTCTGGGTTATTACAAATAATAATAGGGCGCATGTTAAAATTGATTTTTTCATTTTTCTTTTTTTTAATTGCAAAACAGCCTCCTTTATAAGAAGGCTGCATATGCTTTAATTAAACTAAACTAACTAAACTAACTAACTTGAAATAATTCAAATATAAAATATTGACGTGCTTTAAAATTTATAGGTCAACGTTATTCTACCATTAATTCCTGGTTCAGACTGCCAGTATAAATAATTACCATAATTGGCTCCAGAGTACAGATAGTCATTTAAAATATTATTAACGTTTGCTTGTATTCTAAATTTGCTATTTTGCCATGATAAAGCACCATCCATTCTAAAGTAATCTGGTAAATCACTTTGATTATCGGCATTCCATGTCCACGTAGAGCGATCTACTTGATATTGATACCCTAATGAAACGCCAATACCTTTTAATTTTGAACTTGTAGGAACGTTGTAATTTAACCATCCATTGGTTACATGTTTACTGTGTCCTGATACTTTTGTACCTATATTATTTGGATTGGCATCTTTGGTTATTTCAACATTAGTATTAGCATAATTTAAAACAATATTAATGTCTTTTGTAATTTCCCCTTGAAGATCAAATTCGATACCTTTTGATTGTATTTCACCTAATTGAATAGAAAAATTAGTGTTTTCGGGATCTGCAACCAACACATTTTCTTTCGTGATTTGAAAAGCTCCAAGCGATGCTTTTAATTTTCCGTTGAAGAATGTTTTTTTAATACCTCCTTCAATATCGTTAGCTTCTTCAGGGTCGAATGTTTCCCCGACTGCGCTTACTCCAAAATTTGCCAAAAATGATTGATCGTATAAAGCATATGCCTTTAAAGTTGGAGTCACATCAACACTTAAACCTATTCTTGGTGTAAATTTAGTGTCCTTTTCATCTTTATTAACTGTAGATAAATTAGTATATCTTCCTGCAAGTGTCAGTCTTATTTTGTTTTCAAAAAAGCCTATTTCATCCTGAAAATAAACGGCTTTATTTGAAAATCCACTATAAGGTTCTTCACCTTCTCTAACTCTAATATTTACAGAACGGTCAAATACGGGTACTTCTGTATTTCCATAAACGGGATTGTATATGTTAAATGGCTGGTTTACATCAATGACAGCTGATTGAAAAAAATCTGCATAGTATTCTTTTTCAGTAAAATCGAAACCACCAAGAATTTTATGGCTTAAGCTTCCTGTAGAAAAATGACCATTTACATAACTTTGAAAATATTTACCAAGTGATAAAGCATCCCATATACCTATATATCTTACAGCATCTCCTGTATCTTGGTCGAAACTCCATATCCAGGTAGAGTTTCCTACTTGATCGTATCTTAAATAAGACCACTGCGCTTCAAAACTCCAATTTTTTGAAAATTCATGTCTGAAATTTGTAAAAATACTTACTTCATTAATATCTGTAGCTGGGTAATTAGTATCAGTATACTTAAAATCTCTATCTAAACTACCATACCCATCCTCCACTGGAGCAAAAACATAAGCCGATCCTATAAAACTTTCAGCGTTTTGTAAATTTAATTCAGTAGTTATCGAAGTGTTATCAGAAAAATTATAAGTTAATGCAGGAGCTATACCAAAACGTTCTGCCTTTTCATTGCCTCTATGGGTATCTCCTGTATGGTACATCCCATTCAAACGAAACAATAATTTACCATCTTTAGTTATTTTCCCTCCTAAATCGACAGTCGCTCTATACGTATCAAAACTACCCGCCATAAAAGATACTTGTCCTACTTTATTTAGCGTAGGCTTTTTGGTAACTACATTATAAAACCCACCTGGTTGTCCAGAAGACATCATAAATCCAGAAGGTCCTTTTACAAATTCTATACGTTCTACAGTACTCATGTCTTCTGCTAAAGGCCCCCAGGTATCGGAGAAATTTATACCATTTCTAAAAGCAGGCAATCTAAAACCTCTCATATTAATACGTGCAAAATGCCCCCAATGCTCTAACATCGTTACACCACTTACGTTTCGTATTACACCGTCCATCATACTTGTTACTTGTTGATCTATAAGTAAATCACCACTTATAACTTGTACATTCTGTGGCAGATTTACAATTTCGGTTTTTATACGAAGTGACCTAGAAGGTTTTTTAATATTGTATTTATTTACTTTATGTCCTTGTACAACAACCTCTTCTAGTTTCTCTTGGGTTTTGCTTAGAATAACTGTTGGAACATGAGTTGTTTGGTTACTAACCACCGAAACCGAAATTTCCTGAGATTTATAACCAACAAAAGTAACTATAAGAGTATACGTTCCTTCTTTAATTTTTTCAATGGAGTATGTACCAGAACCATTTGTCATGGTGCCTTTGTTAGTTTTTTTAATTGTAACATTAGCTTCTGAGATTTCTTTGCCTTCTTTAGACAAAACCTTTCCTACAATCTTTCCTGTTTGTCCATATAAGACTGCTGTCATAGAAAAAAGAATCATAAATGGTAATAGTAATTTTTTAATCATTATTTTTGTTATTTATATTTAGTCTAAATAAATTTAATGCAAAAATAGAATGGTTTTTTAGAATTAAATGACGTGATTTAAATAAAAAAAGACGTGATAACAAAAACTGTTAGTTTATAGATTTGGAAACATTAAAAACAAATTTTGAAGATGCTATTACCGAGGAGCTTAATACTACTAAATATAATGGTTTTACCAAAATAGAATATCGTATATCCCCTCAATTTGGAAGAGGAATCATTATTGAATTACATTTAAATAATATTGTGATATCTATAAGCAAATTTATTTTAAACCAGGATCTGACGGTTAAGAACCAAGCTGAAAAGCATAGCATTCAGCTCGCTTTTTTACTTGAGGGCGAAAAAATTATTCGAATTAATTCAGACGATAAGGAACTCCCCTTTGAAAGTCAAGAATCTTATATGGCATCTATTAGTCCACATAAAGGTTATAATAGAATATCTGGAGAAAAACCTTTTAAGGAAATTAAAATATCATTATCAAAACAATTCCTATCTCTACATGGATTAGACAACCAAGTTATATTTAAAAAAATTACCGACGCTAATTTAATCATTCCAATTACCAACGATTTATTTTCTGTGCTTTCAGACTTAGAAACAAAAAAGATAAAGGGTATTTCTCAAAAAATATATTTAGAAGCTAAAGTGTTGGAAATTTTGGCTATTCAAATTGATAATTATAAAAATAGAAACGTTCTAAGCTTAAATCTAAAAAACAATAAACACTTAAAAAAGTTATTTATTCTTAAGCAATTTTTACAAACCAATTTAGATAAAAACTATACCATACCCATGTTGGTTAAACATATAGGAGTTAATGAAAATCTATTAAGAAGCGAATTTAAAAGGGTATTTAACTGCACCATTTCTGAGTATTTTACGAAAAAAAAGATGAATAAGGCTAAACATTTACTGGAGAATACCGAATTACCTATTTACGAAATCTCGGAAAACGTTGGTTATAAAAACGCCACCCACTTTAGTGCTGCCTTTAAAAGATTTTATAACGAAACTCCTAAGGAATTTAGAATTAAAATTTGCACAGAAAATTCAAATTAAAACGATTATATTTGAAAGAGAAGTAAACGTAATTGCGTTTTTATTATAGTTACCTCTTATATTAAGTCCGAAAAATTGCCCTATCCATAAATCATAACAAGATGCTCCAATATAGAATTACTTTAGTTGGGCTATTACTTAGCATAATGGTACCAAAACAAATTTTGGCTCAAGAAATTAGTGGTAGATTAGTGACGCCCTCTTTAAATCACCATCTATCTACATCAAAGATAATTGATTTAGACACCTGTTTACTACAACAATCAGCATTTTGGTACGCTAAAGCAAAAGTAGAAGTGTTTCTTAGCAATCATGCAGACTCCTTATTCTCACAAACAACTACAGATTCTTTGGGGTATTTTCGAGCTAAAATTCCAAGATATGAAAAATGTTATATAAAAATAGAAGGAGCCTCCTCGCAATGGGGTGAAAAGCATTTACCGCTATATATCCAAAATGTTAAGCAGAATTACAACATGAAAATTCCGTTTGTTCCTTTTTTAAGAAACACCATGACCTTAGGCGAGTATGTTTATGTCAAACAAAAAAGAAAGTTTCCTTTTCAGAAAAAGCGATGGAAAGCTGTCCATAATCCCCCAGAAATGAGAGATCCTTACAAGTCAGGTAAGTACACTTTTAGGTACAAAGCTAACCAATGTATACTAACTAAGACTCAAAAAGGGTCTGAGATAGATTTTTCTATACTGGCACATGATGAGATTAAATCCTACTTAAAACGTACTGACTCTATATATACTTCTCAAGGACTCACTATTAATTATCAAACACTTACACTTCAACAACGTTTTCCAGGAGGGGAAGTCATATTTCAGAAATTTATAGATAAATATAGAAAATTACCTCAAAAAATACCTAAGGACACAGTAACTTATCAAGTCAAGGTATCTTTAATAGAGCGTAGTGGTAGCATAATTTATCCTATTATATCAAAATCACACGATCCATGGCATGATAAAGAGGCATTACGGTTAATTGGTATGATGCCAAAGCTTACCCCAAAGCGTTCTCGTGATCCTGTCTCAAGACAGCTATTGGTTGCTGATATCAATTTTTCATATCCTAAGTGACTATTCATGCTAAAAAAAACGAGAAATAATAACGGGTTACATTTTCAAAGTTTGGACATTCTAAGATAATCCATTATCAGTATAAAAGTTCTGCTAAGAAAATTATATCAGGTGAGTCAAGAACGACTATGACTGAATTGACAAAACAAAGTTTGATAAAAACCCGAGTTTGACGTAAGGAAAATGAGTCAAAGTCTTATATATACCCTAATTTAATTGCAGTAAAAAATCAATGGAATAAATAGTACACATTATCTCTTAAACACGCGTCTATAATCACGAATAACGACAACTACTTTAGAACTAAATATTACAATTGAAATACTTCTAACTCCATTCTGCTTGAGGTATAAAATAAGATCATCAAGTTTGGAAATTTGCACATAAAATTCGTATTAAAACTATTATATTTGAAAGATAAATAAACGTAATTGCGGTTATACTTTAGTTCCAATAATTAAAAAAATGAAAAGACTTCTACTAATAATATTTTTAGTTTCAAAAATTGGTTTTGGACAAGACACCAAATACTTATATGAAAACTATGAATTCAAAAATGGTGAAATAGTCTATATGTTTGGTAACGATGTTAAACTTCGAGATCAACCGAATACGGAATCTATTGTACTATCTCTTTTAAAAATCGGCAATGAAGTAGAGATAATTGAAAAAACGGACAACACAATGTTATTTGACGGAATTGAATCACCTTGGTATAAGGTAAAAGCCCAAGATAAAATTGGATTTGTATTGGGTGCCTTAATTTCAATGGATAAAGCAATTTTTAGCAATCTAACTTACTTGATATCCTTAAAAAAGGATGGTTCAAATTTGTTTTTAAAAACAAGACTTCTCGAAAACGATAAAGAATATATAGAAAATATTTCACAACTTTTAACTGATGAATTTTCAATAAAAGCTAGCGGAAATAAAGGGCTTGACAGTATAAAAAGTGTCTTTGAGATTGATTATTTAGCAGAGTCTTGCGGAGTGAATGGAGGTGGGATTTATTTATTCTTTGACGGTAATGAATTAGTAAAAGCGATTGATTATACCCAAGTAGCTGATGCCGACTTGTACTGGCTTGTCGAAGAGTACATCTTTCCAAAAGATAAGGACGGAAAAAAAGGGAAGATTTTATATAAGAAAGAAATTGGAGAAACAAAAGAATATGAAACTGAATGGGTTGAGATTAAATTAACTCAACGAATTTTGGAATGGGATGGGAAGCAAATTTTTCCAAACATAGAAACCGAAGAAAATTAAATAACGTTTACCAAAGATGTATAAAAACAATAACTCAAGATTTATACTTTAGTTCCAATAATTAAAAAAAATGAAAAAAATCACATTAGCTTTACTAACATTAATAACATTTTTTTCTTGTAGAACAGAGAAGAAAACAGAGAGCACCACTGAAATTATAGTTATTGGAACTCAACATAAACCTGTACCTAATTTTAATTCGGAGACTCTTTTTAATATATTAGAAAATATAAAACCAGATTTTATATTACATGAACGAGACTCCTCCTCTTTTAATTCAGAGTTTAAATTTATAAAAACTCCCACTGAAAATGAAGGAATGGCTTCTTCAAAATATATCAAAAAACATCCTACTACACAATTAAGACCATACGAGTTTGAAAATAGAAATCAATATAGAATAGATAAAGGAATGCGACCAACTGATAGATTAACACTAAAATTAGTTGATAGCTTGTATAAAGCTGATTTATTAACAACATTAGAAGCAGACATTTTTAAAACTTACAAAGATGCTTTAGAGCCCTTAAAAATAATCGCTGCAAAAAGTCCTGAAGCTTGGAATAACGCTACAGCAGATAGCTTATGTGAAAATCGACAATTTCACCAATATCAAATGGTTCCAAAAATCACTAATGCACGAAAGGAATTTGCCAATAGATTTTTAACAAAACCGAATGGCGAAAAAATAAGTTACAGAGATGGGTATCAACTTTGGGCCAATTTTTGGGATTTAAGAAACCAAACGATGGCAAAAAACATAATGACAATTGCTAAACAAAACAAAGGAAAAAAAATTGTTGTATTATGTGGTTTTATGCATAGGTATTATATTTTAAAGGAACTGAAAAGACTAACCAAAAACAAGAATATTATACTAAAAGAATTTTACAAAAAATGAAATTTTTGCTATAAAGCATAGTTTTTAATAACGAACTCATGCTGATTTTTTTGTTGGTTGTAAACATTAATATGAAATCTTTTTAACTCAAATAGTCTAGTTTTTTGACTACATTTGGTAAACCAAATTGGTCAACCAAATAAATAATTATGAAAAAATTTACTTTCTTACTATGTATGTTTTATATCCATGGTGCACTATCACAAGTCCTACTTGATGCCGATGGACCTGGTAATACTTACGAATTAATAACTTCGGTTTTAGCGCCTGGTAACAATCCAATTGAAGTTCCAGATTGCAATCATGCTTCATTTGGTGAACATATAGATGAAGCTTTTGATAATCAACTAAACACAAATGTTTTTCGTTTTTATATACACACGACTCCTGATAATGACCGTTGTACTAATTTTGATAGACAACGCAATGAAATAAAAACCTATGACAAGTCTCCTGCAAATTTATTAGGAACAGAAGATGAAACCGTTGTGTATAAATGGAAATTTAAACTGGAATCTGGATTTCAACCATCTCCAAATTTCACACATTTACATCAACTAAAATCTGTTGGTGGTTCATTTGCAAGCATGCCATTGTACACCCTAACTGTGCGAAAGGCTAGCCCAGATAGAATTGAATTACGTTATGCAGAAACCGATACACAGATCACCTTAAAACGAACAGATTTAGCTCCTTTTATAGATACTTGGTTAGATGTTACAGAAACTATTAAATATGGCACATCTGGGACTTATGCATTGGAGATAAAAAAGGTTAACGGTGGTGATATTCTATTCACTTACTCTAATAACTCCATAATAAACTGGAGACCAAATGCAGATTTTGTAAGGCCTAAATGGGGTATTTATAGAAGTTTAAATAATGCCCAAGACCTAAGAGATGAAATTGTTTCTTTTGCTAATTTTAGTATTGAAGAATTAGCTCCCTTATCGGTAAGCGATTCAGAAATCAACCATGATACATTTTATGTTGCAACAAACCCAGTTGAAAAAATAATGCATTTAAAAAACGTACCAGAAAAGGCTAATTTAATACAACTATTTAGTCTGGATGGAAAAAAAATCATGGATAAGACCATTGATTCAGAATCAGAAATTAACTTTGATGTTTCATCCATTTCTAACGGTACTTACATTGTCGTTATCAGAGGTAAACAATTATATCAATCAAAACGGATCATTATTTTCCAATAAAAAAAATCTTAAAACTGACTATCCCTGTCTTTGCCAGTAGGTAGATCCGAGGTTAAACCTCGAGAAATTCTATAGATTAAATCTGGAATTTATATTTAATAACTTACAAATAAAGAATTTCTTGAAACCAACTATTTCTGCCTTTGCTGGCAGCTACGATGTACCCGCATCTTTTATATATTTATTATTTACTTTTAGTTCACAAATCTTATTTGATAAATAGGAGTTCATGAATCTTCGATTTCTTTGCTCGTCCAAAGAAAAGTAACAAACCTGCCTAAAAGACGGCAGGCAGGAGAAAAGACGCCCCTTCGAAGGAATTTCTTCTCGCGCTGCGCTTGAGAAGAACCAAGCCCAAATCTTCGCATCGCCCCACCACACCATCAAAGGCTATGCTCCTGGGTTTCGAAGTTTTTCCCCTTGCGCAACCTGGCTCCTTCGCTAAAACAGTCTACCAGACTGTTTCTTTACGCTCGCCCCTCTTACGAAGGGTCTGGGCTTGCCCTATGGTCTGTTCTTAACGATTATTTTTGAGCCTTTAAAACTTCATAAATATCTATTTAGACATCAATATTTGTGGGTACACTGTAGCTTTGCAGCCAGGTTCACGGGAATGACAATTTTAACGAAAACCTACAGGCAGGGCCTAGGGAATTCTATTCGAAATGAATGACCCCGCAGCAAGCTGACGAGGTATCAAGCGGAAAAATATTTTTAGATTAAAGTTTTAACCTTTATATTTCCTTTCCGTTAATTTTAAAGGTCCAAGCCTCAGTTTTTCCAACTTCTTCTAATACCGTTTTAGATATCTTAATAGTTAATCCTTTGCCTTCAATAAATTCCCATTCTAAAGGTTCATCATACCCTAAAAGCATGACTTTTGAATTAGGCTCTGGTTGTAAATGCTTAAAAGTTATTTCCTTATTTGGCTGTACCAAGGATATTGCAAAGTAAACAGATTGTCCTTTCTTTTTTGTGTATTTGATGGTTTCTCCTTGTTGATAGTTTCCTATTAGTTTTTCAGTCTTGAAAATGGCCTCATTATTAACAGAGAGCCACTTACCAATAGTTTCTAGTCTTTCTACACTAGGTTCGGGGATTATTCCATCTGCCTTTGGTCCAACGTTAAGAAGGTAATTACCTCCTTTGGCTGCGGCATCAATCAAATGGTGAACAAGGGTTTCTGCAGATTTCCAATTATCATCCGTTTTTTTATATCCCCAGGTATCATTCATCGTCATACAAGATTCCCAGTCCATAGTAGAAGTTCCTGCTAAAATTTGCTTTTCTGGAGTTCCAAAGTCACCCGCATAATCAAAATCATCATTATTCATTCCTTGATACCCTTGGCGGCCTTTATCTATACGGTTATTAATAATAATACTTGGTTTTAAAGATCTTATATATTGGTATAGTTCCAGTCCGTTTTCATGGGTGTATTCTGGCATCCATTCGCCATCAAACCAAAGAATTTCTGGGTCATAACTTTCAATTAGCTCTTTTAATTGAGGCTTAAGGTAGTTTTCAAGGTAACTAGGAAATTCTGGGTTAATCCTTGTATGGTCATGTTCTCCAGAATTATATTCAGGTTCATTAATCGCCTGTGCTTGTGGGTGGTGCCAATCCATTATAGAATGGTACAGACCAAACTTAATGCCTTGCTTTTTACAGGCTTCAGATAATTGTTTTAAAATATCCTTTCCATACGAGGTATAATCCACTATGTCGTATTCTGATACTTTAGAATCCCAAAGAGCAAAACCATCGTGGTGTTTGGATGTAATAACAACATATTTCATCCCAGCCTCTTTTATCAAACTTGCCCATTTATTGGCATCAAAATTAGTAGGAACAAATTGTTTTGAAAATGCTTCGTATTCTTTAATTGGTATTTGAGCATCATTCATAATCCACTCGCCACCAACAACTCCATTAATTTCTTTTTCTTGATATATACCCGCAGGAACCGCATAGGGTCCCCAATGGATAAACATTCCGAACTTTGCTTCTCGCCACCAAGTCATCCTTTTATTAAAGTCTTCTTTAGACTCTTCTAGATAATTTACATTTTCAACCTGAGTCAATTCTTGCTTTTTATGCTCCTTACATGATAATAAGGAAACACAAATAAACACAACCATAAAAGCTTTTACTACTATTAGTTCTTTTTTCATCATGATTTCATTTTGGTTTTGTACAGTTAATTTTATTGTTTCTAAATTCAAAGAATTTAAGGTTCAATATTGTTATTATCTGACTTTGTAAATATTTTTACTAAGCTAATAAATAAGATTATAATTCGTTGCCCTTTGATCATAAAAATACAAGCTGCGGTTTCTATAACTTACTATAATACACATCCATACAACTTAACAATTGCTTCTTTACTTCTAAGAATTCCCATTTCAAAAAGCATATTTTAAACCTAATAGACACTAACACTAACATGGAATAACATTACCATTTGGAAAAAATGAGACCGCCATATCATCCAGAAGGTTATCGAAAACAAACTATATTTTGTTTGAAGATATAAGCGAAGCTTACGACTGAAGAAGCTCTTATATTTTAATGATTTATTTTTAAGATTCTTCGCTTTGCTACCATTGACGTTTTTTATAAATGATTAATTTTCAATCGTTTGTTCATTCAGAGCACAGCGAAGAATCTTTATTATTAATCTCTAAAGATTCTTCAGTTGTACCTCCCTGTCTGCCGATTCTTAGGCAGGCTTTTGAATGACACTAGCCTTTGCAAACATAGAATGACAAATACTTTACTACCATTGACGTGTTTTATAAACAACTAACTTTCAAGCACTTGTCATTCAGAGCGCAGCGAAGAATCTTTATAATTAATCTCTAAAGATTCTTCAGTCGTACCTCCCTGTCTGCCGATTCTTAGGCAGGCTTCTGAATGACACCCGTATTACGTCATTTCATCCGCTAGTTAAAATTTTTAACACAGATCTCTGAATGAACAAAGCTCATCACTTTTTAAACAGTCCCGTTTAAATTAACAATTCCAAATTGATATTATAATCACTCTCATTACAAAAACTATCTGATTGTTCTCTTTTTTATCTTTCTAATACTTGGAGAAGACACATACCATAAAACAAACCCACTAATAACAGTAAAAACACCTAACAGAGAAAATATTCTTAAAAGTAAATTATTCATATCATCTCTTCCTTCAAAATCCATGGTATGAGTCATCCACAGAAAATCGAAAATACGCCAATCTCGATGTCTAATAGATTCAAATGAACCGTTTTTAGCGTTGATATAGGCTCTTATTTTATCTTTTCCTTCATAGGTAATTACATAAACAGGAAGTGGTTTTCCTCTATACTCATGATGTTTACCTGTTTCGGTGATTTTTTCTATTGTTTTCACTTTAAAATTAGGCTTCACGTGCTGTGATGCTATTTTTAGTGCTTCTGGTTCTAAAATTTCCTTTTTAAGTTCACCCGTTCTCGCATGTATTAATGTTTTATTATTAACCCAATAATAGGGTTCTTCGTTAATATTCTTTAAAACAAGTGTCTCTACTTGTTCCTTCTCCAAAGGAAAAGGGTTTATCAAATTTTCAAAAATAGACAGCTCCTTTTTTTCTTTTAAAAAATGGTCGCCATGAATTTCATCTAAATTCGTCCAACTAAAATATAGTCCGCTAACGGTCCACATTAAAAACTGTATGCCCAAAAACAGACCTAAATATCTATGTGATTTTCTTATAAATTTTGTTTTACTTATTCTCATATTTTTTTATTGTAAAATAGATGAGGCTGTCTAAAAAAGTATCATTCAGAAGGCTATCGAAAACAAAATATATTTTGTTTTAAGATATAAGCGAAGCTTACGACTGAAGAAGCTTTAGAGATTAATGATAAAGATTCTTCGCTTCCATTGACGTTATTTTTTAAGATGTTGTTTTTCATAACATTAAAAATATTCGATCATGTGGATTCCTGCCTTCGCAAGAATGACAAAAAAACTACTAACCTGACCATACTCTATAACGTCATTTCCTCCACTTGATATTTTTTTTATCTCAGGTTTCTGAATGACACAAACCTTTTACAAACATAGGATGGCAAACGCGTTACTCCGAATGACAAAATCCCTCACTTTTTTAGACAGCTCCATTGTATTATTTATACTAGTTATAACCTGTGGTTTGTTTAATACCCGAAGCATTTACTTCTGATGATGGAATTGGATAAATAACCTTGTTCGAGCTAGCAGAAATGACTAGGTTTTCTATATTAACCCCTGTATTTACATGGTCTTCTGCCAAACGAATCACATCTTTTCCTAATCGGATATAATCATGTATTCCATGACCTTCTAGTGCCAGTTCTTTTCTTCGTTCTTTAAAAATACGTTCTTTAAGAGCGTCTCCAATTTCTGTTGCCTGATGTGTAGCAAAATCTGAAGTTCTTTTCTCTATTAAGGTGTTAAGAAAAACGAGTGCTTCAGGATCTCCTCCTCCTGCTCCATTAGCACAAGCTTCGGCTGCAATTAAATATATTTCAGATAAACGAATAACAGGAATATTATGTATACTCAAACCACCACCATCTGCTCTATTTATATATTTTACAAACGCCATATTAGTTCCTTCTTTGTCGGTTTTTAAAAGACTCGCTCTAGGGTCGTCTGTATATTCATTAAGTAAGTTTACAAAAACCGAAGTACTAATCACATCGCCTTGCCCACCTTCGTCATGATTGAATTGTGCTCCCAAACCATTACTACCTAAAGAATTTTCTTCAGTAATACTTATTTCAAATAACGATTCTGATGTATAATCATTAAAAACATAATTATCTACGGTCATTAAATTAGAGGCACCTTTAACACTTAGCACCTCTGTTGCATAATCCAGAGCGTTATCCCAATCCTCTTTATATAGGTATATTCTGGATAAAAGAGCATGTACGCCTGTTTTGGTTATAAATTTTGTACTTCCTTCCTCCCAGGTATTATCATTAAGGAGTTCTAACGCCATGTTCATATCTAATATAATCTGCTCGTAAGTTTGTCCTAAAGTACTTCGTTCTACAGTGTTTTCTGTTGAAGACAAATTTAATGGCAGTCCTTGTGCATTCGAACCTTCTTTAATCCATATCCATGGGTAGGTAAAAGTTCTTGATAAATCGAAATAAATCATCCCTCGTAATGCTAATGCTTCTGCTTTAATTTTTATTTTTTCAGCATCGTTCCCATCCGATTCATCAATATAATCCAATACGATATTAAGGTTACTTATTGTTTTGTAAGCTTGGTTCCATAAACTAGCTGCACTTCCACTATTTGTTGTGCTTTCTTCATTTTTGTACTCGATGAGTTCGTAGGTTCTGGGGTTATAATTGGTTTGTACATATCTAAAATCGGCACTCTTTACAGCAGCTCTTTTGTACAAAACCCGACCTAAATAATCAGATCTGGAAAGTTCGTTATAAGCCCCTATTAATACCTTTTCTAGATTTTCGGTAGAACCATAAACAAGATTTTCGGAAATAACATGGTTAGGATATTGATCCAATACAGCTTCATTACATGCCACCATACCAAATACTATGAATGCGACTAATATTCTTTTTATACTATTCATTTTCAATATTTTTATAATTTAACTTGTACACCTAAAGTGACACTTGTTGCTGTAGGGACTTGAAAGAAGTTTACACCATTACTAACTGCTTCTGGATCGAAACCATCTAACTCTGTAAGTAAAAACAAGTTTTCCCCTTGTAAATAAATGGTTGTATCTTCTATGAATTTAGCAGAAACAGGAAGTTTATAATTAAGCCTTACATTTTTTAGTTTTAAATAATCTGCACTATATAAATGTCTTGTAGAAACATCGTTAGAAAAACTATTGTTTCCATTAATTCTAATAGGAACATTGGAATTTACATTATTAGGATTCCATGGGCTTAGCTGTGCGGTCGTATTGGTAAATTGAGGAGAAAAACCATCGTCATCTCTTTTAAATGCCGTATAGTCATAAGCATTCGCACCAAGTCCAAAAGTAAATAAGAAACTTAAATCGAAGCTTTTATATGTTAGCTGATTATGAAAACCACCTTGTACATCTGGTATAGCATTACCAAAAACACCAAAACCAGCCTGAGTGGCATCGGTTGTAATGACTCCTGTTCTAACACCATTTTCTAAAACATAGTATTGTGCCATTCCGTTTGTTTTATCGACACCTGCATAGTCTCTTAAATAAAATGAATTAAGGCTTTCTCCTTCTTTTATAATAATTGGATTTTGTCCATTTCCAGAACTGTAGCTAGAGATGATATCCGATTTTAGTTTTGTGATCTTATTTTCTAAAAATGTTAAATTTAAGCTGGTGTTCCATAAAAAATTCTGAAATATTATTGGTGTCGCAGCAAGCTCTAGTTCCCAACCTTCGTTTTTCATCGCTCCAAAATTCTGCAACTGCTCTGTAAAACCTGCGGTTCCCGAAACTGGAACATTCATTAATAAATCTTCGGTATGCTTTGAAAAATATTCTACTGTAATATCAATATTGGAAAACAAAGTGGCATCCAGTCCTACATTAAAACTTTTACTAAACTCCCAGGACAAATCTGTATTTTGCAATTGGCCATACGAAAGTCCAGAGCTTCCTCCATACCCTTTTCCATCCGAATCAAAAAATGCTAAAGCCGCATAATTTTGAGATGGCAGATTACCATTGGTTCCATAACTGCTTCTTAATTTTAAATAATTAATGAACTCCGAATTAATAAAGGATTCTTTAGAGAGCACCCATCCTCCTGAAACAGACCAAAAGTTACCCCATTTAGAGGCTTCCCCAAATCTGGAAGAACCATCTCTTCTAAAGCTGGCTGAAACAAGATACTTACTATCAAAGCCATAATGTGCACGTGAAAAATAAGATAAGAGCGCATAGTTTTCGGCTTGTCCGCTCCAGGACCATAATGTACCTATACTACTTGAAGATAAGAGATCACTATCTAAAACATCGTAACCATAATTATTTATAGAGGTCATTTTAGATTGCTGTAACTCTCCCCCAGCTAAAAGCTCTATTTTATGCTTTTCTATAAGTGTTTTATAGTTTAAAATATTCGAGGTTGTATATTGTGAAATCTCACTTTTCACTCTATTTAAAACACCATTCCAGATACCTCCTCCAGCTCCAAACTCTTTATTATCGTATAAGGTTTCATCTACTGTTTGGTGGTCTATGCCATATGTTGTACTAAACTCTAAATTTTTTGATAGATCTATTTTAGCAAAAAAATGACCTCTAACTCTAAATTCGGTATTTTCATAAACGCCTACATCAATAACTCCTAACGGATTGGCATTCTTTTCAATCAGATTTGGTAAATCGGCATAGCCTCCATACCCATTTTCATCATAAATTTTTGCGGCTGGAGGAAGCACACGTGCCAAATAAACAGGATTTAAACCACCTGCATAATCACCATCATACAATCCAGAATTTCTTATCGATCTGCTTATTGAAAGATTAGTTCCCAGTACCAGCCAATCTCTGCTTTGGTTTTCTAAATTTATTCGCCCCGAATATTTCTTAAAATCAGATTCAATAACGGTGCCTTCCTGGTTAAAATAATTCCCCGAAATATAAAACGTCGTTTTACCTTCCTTACCACTTGCAGACAGGTTATAGTTATCGGTACTACCAGATCTATAAATGGCATCTACCCAATCTGAATTAGCGTCTGTAGTACCATAAATACTTTCATAATCCTGCCTCGCCGAATCTTGATAATTACCAAGAAGCGCCGCATCGTTATAAACTCTGGTAAACTCACTATTTTCGTTATTCTGAATATATTGATGTAATTGACCTTCTAACCACAAGCTTTTAAATTCTTGATTGTTAATTAATCGTTCTTTTGTTAGATTTTTTGATACTCCAGTTTGTATATCCAGAATGATTTCAGTTTTATCCGATCTTCCTTTTTTGGTAGTAATAAGTACAACACCATTAGCTGCTCTAGACCCGTATAAAGAAGCTGCTGCTGCATCTTTTAATACAGTAACATTTTCAATATCATTAGAGTTTATTGTAGATAAGGGGTTATAAGCTATAGCGCCTTGTTCATAATCACCAGCTCTTAATGTAGCGTCTGTATTTATTACAATACCATCTATAACATATAAGGGCTCTTTATTTCCATTTATAGAACCTATCCCTCGAATTTGAATATTCGATCGCCCTCCTGGTTGACCAGAAGTAAAAGAATTTAACCCAGAAACGCGTCCCTTAAGAGCCGATTCAAAACTAGCTGTACCGCCTTTAGTAAGGTGCTCCTTTTTAATTTTTTTTGCAGAACCTGTAAAACTTTCTTTTGTAGAAGTTCCATAAGCTGTAATAACCACATTATCCAATTCGGTAACAGTCTCGGTCATAGTAACAATAATTGTTTCTTGACCACTAAAAGGCACCGTCATGGTCTTATAACCTACAGAGCTGAATGTTAGTATGCTATTTTCGGAAATCTCTAAAGAAAATCCACCATTAAAATCTGTGATCGCACCTTTATTAGTAATTGATTCTGAAATATTTACTCCTATAAGTGGTACTCCATTACTATCTTGTACCACACCAGAGATAAAACGTTGTTGATCTGATTGTATTTGTTGTTCATACACATGCACAGAATTATTTCCATAAGTGTTAAAAAAGGCACATGAGCATATAAAGACCATTAGATTTAATCTCAGAGAGAAACCAGAAAAGGTCTTTTTATAGTTTTTAGTTAATAAAAAATTCATTTAATAATATTTAATATTAGCATTCTTTTCTTACAAAATGCATTGCTTTATTTATTGTTTATTGACACATCTTATTTTATCTGTTTTTTGAGCATAACATAGCTATGCAAACAAATTTTTACACATCAAAATAGATCACTGCTGTTAGAGAAATCCTATTATGACATATAACAGTATATAATATGGTCAACCAATTGTTTTGAGAACTTTGAAGGTTTCAAAAAGGGGTCAAGTATAAATGTTACCTTCTTTATTTAAACCGAATGATTCCTCTTAAATCAATTTGCAAAGTCTCTATTTTACAAGGAAGTAGATACGTGAATTATACCAACAAACAGGGTATTAGACCTCAGGGCAAGCTCTGAATCCAAAGAAGCCAATCCTCACTAAGTACTGAAACAAGTTTAGCACAGGAAGCAGGGTTAGTCTGCCACGTCATAAACGTGGATCAATAACCAGGGTATAATATCTACTTGGTAAGTTAAAGATCTGGTGGATGATCGATCTCTATACAGAAAAGTCTTTTTGAAATATTGTTTTTGTTTACAATATTTTTGTTATTTAATTGAAAAAAAGCATTTGGAGCTTGTAAAACATCAATGGTATTGATTATTGGAAATCTTAAAATGCTAAAATTTATTTCTTTTTTATCTTCTTCACTATTTTTCTCTTGAAGTTTTTTTAATAAATAGCATTTTCCATTACATTGCATTTCAACTTTATCTTTATTTTCACATAGATTATTAACTATATAATCATAATTGATAATATAATCTGTTAAACACCATAAAGGCGCCAGTAACTTAATGATAATGAAAGATAAAAGGGTTACTCTCATAGAAAAAAGCATGCCATATTTTTAAAATACTTCTTGCTTGTCTAAAATTATTTCTTTGTTAAAAAGCTCTTACATAAACTGATATTTCAGCTTCAATTTATTTGCAAAAATAATCACTTTCTCTTAAATCAAGAGCTTATTTACACTCAAACCCTTCTATTAAATATCATTTTTATGCTACACATTGCTTACCAGTTACTTATGATTGCTATTTTGTATTATAGTTTTTTATTACGCTGTTAGTATTTGTATCCGTTCTTCATCATGAAACGTAACGTCATAACTTTTACCTTTTTCGATTTTTAAGCCATGCCTCGTTAATATCAGAATAAGTTGAAATTTTTGGAAAGCTACTATTTAAAAAAGAATATTGTAATCTATATGTTTTAATTTCATAATGATAATAATCTGTACTGTCTTTATAGGATAGTACATTATCTTCTTTACAAAAATACATTTTCCCTTTTTGGCTTCCTTCTTTTATATATTGGTAAGCATGTCTTGATTCGTGCAAAGCAGTTGCTACATCTGAATATTCTAATATTAATAATAAGGTATCTTTATGGTGTCTCTTTACACGATAATGTTCATGATTTTCATTAACTTTATCGTAAGTTAAGGTATATTTTTTTACGTCTCCAAGATATTGAATTTCATTAATCCCTTCTTTTAAAACATCAATTTGATACCTGTTGTTTTCCAAAATACTTTTACTTTTTTTTACTTTTTCGTGTTTCCCATCTTCTTCTTCCATTTTTGATATAAGCTCTGAATTCTCTTTTTCAAGATGATTGATTCGTTCCTGAACTTCTTTTTGAATTTGTTTAGCAATTTTCTCATCATCACCTGTTTTCCATCTTCTTCTTTCATCGTTAATTCTTATAACAGGATTATCTTTGGATACCAAATCAACTTGTATTGGTGAATTTAAATAACTATAAGTAATCTTATCTTCTCCCCTATTAACTATTATTAATATAAAAACCAATCCAATAATAATGATTATCGAACCCAAAATTACTAGGATTTTCTGTTTATGATTTTTAACTTTTTCTGTTTTCATAGCTTTCGTTATTTCACCACTAGAATGAACATCTTAAGTGGACTGTTAGACTTGGTAATTCCATGCAACAAATAAAAATAGTGCTACCAGAAACTGATAACGTTCTATTTCATAAAGAAAATAAAGTAGATTAGGGTCATAATTTTTTAATCGAATTTTTCATGAAACAATAACTTATTCATGTCTTTGAAACTCTAATACAAATGATCAAATGCAATCAAACACAAAAACAACAACTACCTAATAAACAATTAATTAATAAATATCACTGATAAAAATTATCTTAAACGGATTATTACATATATATGACGGATTAAACATATATTAGAGGGGGAAAAACTTTTCTTAAAGGGATTTTTATGTAAAAGATTTTTATATTTATTAGTAGCCAATAGTGTAATGCTGTTACATTAACATTTAAAATTGTTGTTCTACTTATTATTCCCTCTTTTTTCAAATACTTTAATAAAACATCTAATCTTTATTCAAAAAATATAGTTTAACTCCAGATTTTTAAATAAGTTTGTATAGTAAACTTTAGGGGTGTTCCTTTTTTGGAACTGAGAGAGTCCCTTTGAACCTGATATGGTTAGTACCAACGAAGGAAAAAGTTAGAAATGCATTTTACTTAATGCATTTACGTACTTCTTATTTAAGTACACATTATTCGTAATGGCTGTACTTCTATTTCAAAGCATTTTGTCTCTCCCTTTTTAGTTATAAAAAAATTCTTAAAACTGACTATTATCCCCGAGGGAAGCCATAGGGATATTTCGCCAGTTTCATTTTGCCTTTAGAGGCAAAAACCGATTTTTTTATTTTACCTCACCCAGAACTACAAAAAAAGTAGTTCTGACCTCTCTAAAGGAGAGAGGTGAATAGGAAACCCTGCCAACAGGCAGACACGACCCATGGTCGGAGAGTTTTTAGATTAAAAATGAATTATTTATGATTAAAATATCAGTAAATGAGACGGTATTGGAGGTTGAAGAAACGACCACCATTTCTAAGCTACTTACTAAAATCAAGTCACCATTAGAGGGCATTGCTTTTGCTATTAACAATCAAATTATTGCAAAAGAATTATGGGATTCCCATGGCTTCAAATCAAATGATCATGTTTTAATTATTCAGGCAACCCAAGGTGGTTAATGTTATTCCAGTACTAAAAGTATTTATGAAATGAAAACAAAAGACACAGCTCCAAAAGAAGGAAAAATTTCAAGAAATCCGTTTCCTAATTCGAAAAAAATCTATGTTCAGGGTAAAATACACCCAAACATACAAGTGGCCATGAGGGAGATTTCTCTTAGTGATACTAAAGACTCCATGACTGGAAAATTAACGCCTAACGAATCGGTAACAGTATACGATACTTCGGGGCCTTATACAGATCCAAATAAGGACATTGATGTACATAAAGGTATTACCCCTATTCGTAAGCAATGGATTTTAGATCGTAATGACGTAGAACAATTAGACCATTTTACCTCAGAATATAGTAATGAACGTTTAAATGACGCCTCATTAGATCATATGCGTTTTTCGTTACTCAAAAAGCCATTACGTGCTAAAAAAGGAAAAAATGTAACCCAATTGCATTACGCAAAACAAGGCATTATAACACCAGAAATGGAATATATCGCTATTCGGGAGAATCAGCGAATTGACGAAATGACCGAAATTACAAAGCAACATAAAGGAGAACACTTTGGCGCTGCAATTCCGTCAAAGATCACGCCCGAATTTGTTCGCTCTGAAGTCGCAAGAGGTCGCGCCGTTATTCCATCAAATATTAATCACCCAGAGGCAGAACCCATGATTTTGGGACGAAACTTTTTGGTAAAAATCAATGCCAATATTGGCAATTCTGCCGTAACCTCTTCTATTGAAGAAGAAGTTGAAAAAGCCGTTTGGGCTTGTAGATGGGGAGCAGATAACATCATGGATTTATCGACAGGTGAAAACATCCATGAAACTCGAGAATGGATTATTAGAAACTCTCCCGTACCAGTAGGAACCGTTCCAATTTATCAAGCTTTAGAAAAAGTAAATGGCGTTGCAGAAGATTTAACATGGGAAATTTTCAGAGACACTTTGATTGAACAAGCAGAACAAGGTGTTGATTATTTCACCATTCATGCAGGTGTGTTACTAAGATACGTACCCATGACAGCAAATCGGGTAACAGGCATCGTTTCTCGTGGTGGTTCTATTATGGCAAAATGGTGTCTGGCACATCACAAAGAAAGCTTCCTCTACACGCATTTCGAGGCTATTTGTGACATTTTAAAACAGTACGATGTCGCCTTTTCTTTAGGGGATGGATTACGTCCAGGTTCTGTTGCAGATGCGAATGATGAAGCTCAATTTGCCGAACTAGAAACCTTAGGGGAGTTAACAAAAATTGCCCGTAAACATGACGTACAATGTTTTATAGAAGGCCCTGGTCACGTGCCTATGCATATGATAAAAGAAAACATGGAAAAACAGATTGAAATTTGTGATGAAGCGCCTTTTTATACATTAGGCCCTTTAACAACAGATATCGCTCCAGGTTACGATCATATTACATCGGGAATTGGTGCTGCTATGATTGGTTGGTACGGCTGTGCCATGCTTTGCTATGTGACCCCAAAAGAACACTTGGGACTACCAAATAAAGAGGATGTTAGAGCAGGCGTTGTTACCTATAAATTAGCGGCGCATGCTGCCGATTTAGCAAAAGGACATCCAGGCTCGCAACACAGAGATAATGCCTTAAGTAAAGCACGGTTTGAATTTCGTTGGGAAGACCAATTTAATCTGGGATTAGATCCAGAATTGGCAAGAGAATACCACGATGAAACCTTACCTGCCGATGGTGCAAAAATTGCCCATTTTTGTTCTATGTGTGGTCCTAAATTCTGCTCCATGAAAATTTCTCAGGAAGTACGTGATTTTGCCACTAAAAATGATATTGTTGATAATGAGGTGATCCAAAAAGGTATGGACGAAAAATCGAAAGAGTTCAAAGAAAAAGGAAGCGAAGTATATTTATAAACCATGGTCGTAGTAATTGCTCCTGAAGAAGACATTCAAAATGAAATTTTAATTCTAAATCAGCTTTTCGAAGCTGGTTTAGAATACTATCACTTGAGAAAACCTGAAAAAAATCATCAAGAACATGTTGACTATTTAAACCAAATTGATGTTAAATATCACCATCGCATTGTAGTTCATTATTTTCATGAGTTAATCAATACATACGATTTAAAAGGCATTCATTTTCAAGAACAAAAAAGAAAAGACCATATAGATAATCCAGGACACTATTTTAAAGGATTGAATATGTACGGAAAAACCATTAGTAGTTCTTTTCATGAGCCTGATGATTTAGAGGCCTGTGATTTTGAGTTTGACTATCATTTGCTCAGCCCAGTTTTTTCTTCAATATCAAAAAAAGGCTACGAAGGGAGAGGTTTTGATGTCAATCATATTGATAAACGCATTATTGGAATGGGTGGTGTTACGACAGATAATCTCAATGAATTTGACAAATTAGGTTTTAAAGGTGTTGGTGTTTTAGGCGGTATTTGGAATAGCAACAAACCTATAGATATTTTTAAAAAGATGAAAAATCATTTTGAGCGATAAATGAACGACACTAAATACATAGTAACCATTGCTGGTCATGATCCTTCTAGCGGAGCAGGATTAACATCAGACATTAAAACATTTGAAGCACATGGTCTGTATGGTTTATCTGTTTGTACAGCTATTACCGTTCAAAATGATATTGATTTTAAACAATGTATCTGGACAGAAATTGATGTGATTATTGCTCAAATTGAAACCCTCTTTCAACGCTTTGATATCCACATTGTAAAAATTGGAATCGTAGAATCCTGGGACATATTAAATCGTATTTTAAACAAATTACATGCATTAAATGCTGATGTTAAAATTGTTTTAGATCCGATTATCAAAGCAAGTGCTGGTTTTGATTTTCACGAAACCGAAAACCAAAGCTTACTAGACAACATATGGAAACAGTGTTTTATGGTTACTCCAAACTATGATGAAATTCAAAGTCTATATCCTCACTTAAATATTGAAAATACGATTGAACATATAGCTTCTTTCACTAATATTTATTTAAAAGGAGGCCATCGAACCGACAAAAAAGGTTGGGATGCCATATATCACAGTGGCATCGTTATGGTAAACATACCACCAAATACCGATAAAGTATATCAAAAACACGGAAGCGGTTGTGTACTCTCCGCTTCTCTGGCAAGTAATTTTGTTTTGGATATCGCATTAGAAGATGCAGCTAAAAACGCAAAACAGTATACAGAACAATTTTTAAATTCTGATGCCAGCCTGTTAGGAAAGCATAAATACAATACCTTTCCACCAACTCAAAGTATAAAATCCAATAGTCAATAACCAGAATTATGATTCCGAAACTACATTACATATCACAAGGAAATACAGGAAAAGAGCATCTTGAAAACATCAGAAAAGCATGTACTTCTGGAGTAGAATTGGTACAACTACGTTTAAAGAATTTGTCCGAAAAAAAGATTTTAAAACTTGCTGAAGAAGCTAGAGAAATCACTGCACAATTTCAAACGCGCTTAATTATAAATGATCATTATAAAATTGCAAAAAAAATAAAAGCAGACGGTGTGCATTTGGGGAAAAGTGATACCTGTCCAACCATTGCAAGAAAATTTTTAGAGACCTGGCAAATTGTTGGAGGTACCGCCAACACACTTGAAGACTGTGACATATTAATCGAAAAAAAAGTAGATTATATAGGTTTGGGACCTTTCCGCTTTACTACAACCAAAGACCATTTAAGTCCCGTTTTAGGAACAAACGGTTATCTAACCATTCTTGAAGCACTACAAACGGACATTCCAATTATTGCCATTGGTGGTATTACAATACATGATGTTCCCGAAATTTTAGAAACAGGCGTTTACGGTATAGCCGCTTCAGGAGAAATCACCAAAAATTTTAATAAAATTAATCCATTCAAAAAACTGTTAAACAGCCCTTCAGAGCAAGAACAGGTTTGGAATCCAAATCAAAAAATATAAAATGATAACAGATACACTTAAAATAGCCGACAAGACTTTTAAATCAAGGTTATTTACTGGAACAGGCAAGTTTAGCAGTACTCATAACATGCGTGAAGCCATCGTAGCTTCAGAAAGTGAATTGGTTACTGTAGCGTTGAAACGTGTGGATCTGGAAAATGAATCGGACGATATGCTCCTTCACTTAAAAAGCAATCAGATAAATTTACTTCCAAACACATCTGGTGTAAGAACTGCTAAAGAAGCCGTATTTGCTGCCGAATTAGCCAGAGAAGCACTTCAAACAAATTGGGTAAAACTAGAAATACATCCAGATCCTAGATACCTCCTCCCCGATCCTATTGAAACCTTAAAAGCCGCTGAAACATTGGTGAAACTCGGTTTTGTAGTGATGCCTTATATCCATGCCGACCCCGTATTATGCAAGCGTCTGGAAGATGTAGGCGTGCCATGCGTCATGCCATTAGGTGCTCCTATTGGAAGTAACAAAGGCATTAAAACGCTTGAGTTTTTAGAAATTATCATCGAACAAAGTAACGTACCTGTAATAGTAGATGCGGGTATTGGTGCGCCCTCTCACGCTGCATTTGCCATGGAATTAGGAGCAGATGCTGTTTTAGTAAATACCGCTATTGCTGTATCTCAAAATCCAGTAGACATGGGTATTGCTTTTAAAATGGCCGTTGAAGCTGGTAGAATGGCTTATAATGCAAAATTAGCCCCCATTAAAAATCAAGCGGAAGCTAGCAGCCCGCTCACCTCTTTTCTAAACGACTTAAATTAGTTAAAACCATGTCTTTTAAACATACATTTGAAAAATACGATTGGTCTACTTTAGAAAAAGAGATTTACGAAGTAACTGGTCAGGATGTAGAAAAAGTACTCCTTAAAGACAAAATAACGTTAGAAGATTTTAAAACACTAATTTCTCCAGCAGCTAAACCGTTTATAGAGCAGATGGCGCAACGAAGTCATGCCATTACCAAAAAACGCTTTGGAAATACCATGCAAATGTATATCCCCATGTATTTATCTAATGAATGCCAAAATATTTGCACCTATTGTGGGTTTAGTATGGATAATCGTATAAGAAGAAAGACGTTAAGTGACGCAGAAATATTAAAGGAAGTAGCACATATTAAAAAATTGGGATACGACCATATTCTTCTGGTAACAGGAGAAGCAAACAGAACGGTTGGCGTTCCATACATAAAACATGCTATAGACCTCATTAGATCTCAATTTTCAAATATCAGCATTGAAGTACAACCCTTAGATCAGGACGAATATGAAACCCTAATAAAATCTGGATTATATGCTGTTTTAGTATATCAGGAAACCTATCATAAAGCCACCTATAAAACACATCACCCAAAAGGTAGAAAATCGAATTTTGATTACCGATTAGATACACCAGATCGATTAGGTAAATCTGGGATTCATAAAATTGGTTTGGGAGCACTTTTTGGACTTGAAGATTGGCGGGTTGATAGTTTTTATACAGCTTTACATTTAAAATATTTGCAAAAAACATATTGGAAAACAAAATATTCCATGTCTTTCCCCAGACTTAGGCCCCATCAAGGTGGGTTGGATCCCAAAGTAGAAATGACCGATACTGATTTAGTACAATTAATTTGTGCTTATAGATTACTAGATGAAGATGTTGAACTTTCCCTATCCACTCGTGAAAGTGAAATCTTTAGAAATCACTGTATCCACTTAGGCATTACATCTATTAGTGCAGAATCTAGAACAAATCCAGGCGGTTACAGCGTGGCTCCTGAATCCCTCGAACAATTTGAAATTTCAGACGATCGTACAACCGAACAAATTAAACAAATGATTCAATCTCAGGGTTATGAAGTTGTCTGGAAAGATTGGTTTAGCAAATAACAAAAATTAATAATATATCAGATATCAGTCTGAGCACTTCGGTTGCTCTCAGTACAGACTTTGCCGAAGACATTGGAAATAGTCTTTTATAGCATTTCGGCTGAGCTATCATTGATATGTTTTACAAACGACTAGTTTACAGTAATTTACTACCATTCATCTGCAAAAGGTTAGTGTCATCAGAGATCTGTGTTAAAAATTTTAACTAACGGATGAAATGACGTAATTGGGGTGTCATCCTATGTTTGCAAAAGGTTCGTGTCATTCAGAAGGAGGTACGACTGAAGAATCTATAGAAATTAATAATAAAGATTCTTCGCTGCGCTCTGAATGACAAATAATTAAAAATAAGTTACTTACAAAACACATCAATGATAGCATTCCGATAATTGTCGGAGTCGAAGAATCTCTAAAAACCAAACATTAAAGTTTTAAGAGATTCTTCAGTCATTCCTCCCTGTCTACCGATCATGCAAATTTGTGAAATTCGTGTCTTAATTATCATATCATTCAACTTAGAATAAATATAAAAAAGGGACTTTTTTAAGCCAATTATAAAAGTCAAACTGTTTTTTTTTAATGCTTTTAACAAAAAATTAAATATAATTTAATGTTAAAATAACTTAAAAACAACACAAAAAATATATGTCCATAAACAGAAAAAACAGTTATTAGCGCTAACTAAAAATTTCATAATAAACAACTATAAATCAGTTTATTAAAAAATAAAAATATTCAAAAAAACATATTAAAACAGCATTTTTTCCTTATTAAAAACTGGACTTTCTTATGTTAAGAAATCTTCTTTTTTTGTTAAAAAAAACAAATAAAGCACAAGTTTAAAAAAACTATTGCATCTAAAAAGTATCTAATCAAATAAATAATAGATATATGAAATGTAACAGATTAAAAACAGTTTTTCTTGTAGGAATAGTATCCTTCTTATTTACACTAAATGCAAACGCCCAATCTTCTGAAGGGGAACAAAAAGACAAAAAACGACCAAGTATTGAAGAGTTGTTTACTAAAATGGATGCAAACGAAGATGGTAAACTTTCTGAAAAAGAAATCAAAGGGCCATTGAAAAAAGATTTTGCAAAAATTGATACCGATGAAGATGGCTTTATCACAAAAGAGGAGTTGGAAAAAGCACCAAAACCAAAAGGAAAAAGACCAGAAAGAGAATAAAAGGTATTAATTCTCAGGGCAAAACCAGAATCCAATAGTAAGAATCGCCCAAAAGTCGAAGTCTTAAACCCAGACCCCGCTAAATACTGAAATACTGAAACAAGTTCAGCACTGGGCAAGTTCAGCACAGGAAGCGTAATTAGCCTGCCACGACAAAGGCGTGGACTAATAATAACAATAATTTTTTATAGATCATACATACCCCAAATGCAGCATAGTATTGAAAAAAATATAAGTATGTTTTCTCCTATTTCATTAAAGGAAATGAATAGTGTGGCATTAATGAAAAGAACAGATACCAAATTTGTTATTCATAAATCACAATTGATTTTAATTTTAGAAAACATACAGAATGATTATAAAGTGTTGGAAATAGAGAAGAATAGAATAATGACTTATTCTTCTCTATATTTTGATACTAACGAGGTCAAATTTTATAAAGACCATCATAATGGAAAAAATAATAGAACAAAAATCAGGATTAGGAAATATGTAGAATCCGACCTTTGCTTTCTTGAAATAAAACAAAAAAATGGCAAAGGGCAAACAACAAAATCAAGAACAACTATAAATGATTTTGAAACAGATTTGTCTAAAAACTCTATAGATTTCATTACTGCGGCTACCTCAAAAACATATAACCTGTCTCCTACTTTATGGAACGATTTTAATCGAATGACTTTAGTAAATATTAGTTTTAACGAAAGAGTCACTATCGATTTAAACATCCATTATACAATGGGTAAAGCCGAAAAAACGTATGATGATTTGGTTATAATAGAAGTCAAACAAGAATCTTTTAATAGAAATTCTCCAATAGTTAAAATTTTAAAATCATTTCAATACCACCCCTATAGCATTAGTAAATATTGTATTGGTATGGTTAACCTACATACTGGTTTAAAATATAACCGTTTCAAAGAAAAAATAAATAAAATAAATAAAATAATAAATTAACCTATGGAGTTTTTAGACATTCCCCTTTTTGATAATGATTTTTATAAAATGTTGTTTCGGTTTATAATAAACATGGGGTTTTTAACCATTATTATTCGATACTTATATTATAGTTCAGCTAAACGAAAAGATTATCTGTTTACTTATTATATGATTAGTATCATCGTCTTTTTTCTATGCTTTACCCTTAAAAAATATGAACTCGATGTAGGCATGGCATTAGGCCTTTTTGCCATTTTTGGCATTATTCGATACCGTACAGATCCTGTTGCCATAAAAGAAATGACCTACTTGTTTATCGTTATTGGCGTATCTGTAATTAACTCGTTAGCAAATAAAAAAATGAGTTATTCCGAAATTATTCTTGGTAACGTAATCATAGTAGTATCCATAGCAATTATAGAGCGTTTGTGGTTATTAAAACACGAAGTAACAAAGCAAATAGTATACGAGAATATAGAAAATATTAAACCAGAAAACTATGAGCTTCTTAAAAAGGATTTAGAACACAGAACAGGCATAGCAATAAACAAAGTGACTTTAGGTGATGTCGATTTTTTGAAAGATACAGCTATACTAACAATTTATTACTATAACGAGAAGTATTACTCAAAAAATGACTAAAACAAATTAATTCATGAAAGTTTTAAAAATTTGGAAGCTACTATATTTCAAAATAATATTAGTAGGGATATTTTTCACAAATGCCAGTTATTCGCAAACAGATGACACCAATGATTTGGCAAGTTGGAATACCATCGCTATAAAGTACAAATTAAATAAAAAATGGAGTTTCGGATTGGAAGAACAACTGCGATTAAAAAGTAATGTTTCAGAAATTGATAATTATTTTACACAGTTAAATGCTGAATACGAAATATTTAACAATTTTGAATTAGGGGGTGGACTTCGTTATGTACGAAAAAATGATAACCAAGGCAATGTACAAGGTTATGAAAATCATTTCAGGTTTAACATAGATGCTTCTTATAAGCATAAAATAAACGATTTCTCACTAAAATATAGATTGCGCTATCAAAATAAAAATGAATTAGGGGTTTCCAATTCAGAAGGTGATTATGCCAATCAACATATACGTTTTAAAACGGCCGTTGGTTACAACATTAAAAAATGGAAGCTGGATCCTAAGTTTTCAGCAGAACTATTTCATCATTTTGAAGAAGGAGAAGACAGTGAATTCGATAAATATCGATTAACACTGGGAACGAGCTATGAATTTAAAAAAAATGGAAAAATTGATGTGTTTTATCGCATTGAAAAAGAGTTAAACGAAACAACTCCAGAAACCACCAATATCATTGGTTTAAAATACACTTACACATTTAAAAATAAATAACTATGAAAAAAATAATTTTTAAATTATCAACACTATTAAGTATTCTATTTATAATAACCTCTTTATTTATAAGATGTTCTAATGATGATACCACAACAGAAGAAGAAGGTGATGTAACTGATGATGATGATACCGAAGCTGTCATTGATGATACCGATTTTGTAGCTACAGATTGGACAGAAGCAACGCATAGTAAAGATGCAGATCCAGATTTTGATGAAGTATTTGATGATACTGCTGTAAAAAGAATTGATTTAGTTATTTCGGAAGATAACTGGGCAGTTATGCTAGCGAATATGACTGAATTATATGGGACTTTTGGTAGTCGAGGCAATGGTGGTTTTTCTGATGAAGACCCTGTTTTTGTTCCTTCTTCCGTTTTTTATAATGGTATCGAATGGTATAAAGTAGGTGTCCGTTTTAAAGGAAATTCTAGTTTGTCAAGTGCATGGAGAGCTGGAATTTTAAAACTATCGTTTAAATTAGATTTTGATGAATTCGAAGATGACTATCCACAAATAGACAATCAACGTTTTTATGGATTTAAAAAACTTAGTCTTAAAAATAATTACGACGATAAATCCATGTTAAGAGAAAAAGTAGCCGCCGATATCTTTAAAAATGCTGGTTTGGCAATGTCACATACATCTTTTTATACCGTTTATGTAGATCATGGAGATGGTCCAATATATTTTGGACTCTACACTTTAGTAGAAGAAGTAGACGATACGGTTATAGACACCCAGTTTTCTAGCGATGATGGAAATTTATATAAGCCAGATGGGGATGCAGCTTCTTTTGCTTCAGGTACTTTTGACGAAGATGAATATGTGAAAAAAACAAATGAAGACGAAGCTGATTTTTCTGATGTTGAAAGTTTACTTTCTATCATAAATGATGGCACCAGAACAACCGACCCTGCAACCTGGAGAGCTAATTTAGAAACAGTGTTCGATACAGATGTATTTTTGAAATACTTAGCAATAAATACAGTGATTCAAAACTGGGATACTTATGGAAGAATGACACATAATTATTTTTTATATAACAACCCAGATACTAGTAAATTAACATGGATTCCTTGGGATAATAATGAATCACTCCAAACTGGTAAACAAGGCGGGTCTCTATCGTTAGATTTTTCAGATTTAAGTAAAACACAATGGCCTATAATTGGAAATATGTACGAAGATGATGTTTATAAAGCAAAATACGATGCTTATGTACAAGAGGTTGTTGATGGTGTATTTAATGTAAGTACAATCCAATCTACTTATGCAACATATTCAGCTTTAATTGAATCTTATGCTACTTCAGAAATTTCTGGATATACATTCTTAAATTCCAGTTCAGATTTTCAAGCAGCTATAAATACACTCAATTCCCATGTTTCATCGCGTGCAACAGCAGTGAGTAATTATTTGGATTAAAATAATAGTGACCTTTTTTTATTTAATTGGTTGAATAGCAGGAAAGGCTTCATGATAATCATGAAGCTTTTCTTTTTTTAATAAATAGTTTAAGTCAAATATTCCTTATCAACGTTAATTAGCTTAATATCAATAAATTAATTAAATTTGTTTTGTTCTATTTTGTCACATTGAGACATCTGCTAATATTTTAGCAAACGGATGTGATGACGTAATTGGGGTGTCATTCAGAAGGAGGTACGACTGAAGAATCTTTAGAAATTAATAATAAAGATTCTTCGCTGTGCTCTGAATGACAAACAATTGAAAGTTAGCTATTTATAAAACACGTCAATGGTAGATCAGTGTTAAAAATTTTAACTAGCGGATGAAATGACGTAATTGGGGCGTCATTCAGAAGGCTATCGAAAACAAAATATATTTTGTTTGAAGATATAAGCGAAGCTTACGACTGAAGAATTTTTAGAAATTAATTGTAAAGATTCTTCGCTGTGCTCTGAATGACAAACAATTGTAAATTAACAACTTATAAAACACGTCAATGGGAGGAGGTACGACGGAAGAATCTTTATAATTAACGTGAATCTTGGATAAAAAAATTTATATCAGTTTGAGTGTTTTTTGCAAAAAATCGTATCGAAAAAAAGCAAATATCTACACCTGCGCAAGTTTTTTCAAAAAAACACATCTAAAATATTAAACACTAAAATAATTATTATGAAAAATTTATTAAAAATCAGCTTATTACTAGCCATATTAATTTCTATGGCTTGCTCAAATGATGACAATTCAACAGATGATACTAGCGAAACAACATTACACGCCGCCTTTGCAGCATTTAATACAGATGCAACAACTATTTACTTAGATGGATCGAACGTTGTTATAGAAACTACTGGTTTACCAGACCATGAAACAGTTTATTGGGGAGAGGGTAATGCCCTATATATAGAAGAGCCAGGCGTTCAATTAACACCAAGTATTATGTCCAGTAATAATAATGCTACAACCATAACAGTGGATGCCACTCCCGATTTAACAGGAAATACCGTTTCTACAGCATTAGGCACTATTGGTATAGCCGTTAGCGGTTCATCTTTATTTAACGACCAAGAAGGCGCTGGTGATTTAGATCAAGCAGCTGGCAGCTTAGATTGGACAGGAGCTCACATAGGTCCAGGCGTGTATCACTATCACTTAGAACCAAAAGCTTTTAGCGATGATGACGAAAACTTAGTAGGCATATTATTAGATGGTGTTTTTCTTTATGGAAGAAAATGTAACTCTACAGGAACCTATCCAACAAATTTAGATGCTTCTGGAGGGCATACATCAACAACGCAATACACAGATGGTGAAGAAGAATACCATTACCATATTATTAATGAAATATATTCTACCACTGGATCTTACATTGCATTTGCAGGCCCTTATCAAGGTTATTAAATAAAACAAACCTATGGGCTTTCTATGAATAGTCTATAGGTTTGCTTTAACAGACAAAAAGGTTACTTCGCGACATACCAAAATGTAACATAATAATTATGGTAAAACCGAATTCGTGAAGTTTGTGTCAAACGTTTTTAAAAACAGAAAGTGAAATGCACAAAAACACATCCTTTTAACTAGATTTGAAACCCAATAAAAGGTATTAAACCTCTGGGTAAGCCCCTAGCCTAATAATAAGAATCGCCCCAAGAATCGGGGTATTAAACTTTGATCCTCCAAATGCTGAAAACAAATTCAGCACAGGAAACGGGATGAGCCTGCCACAACAAAAACGTAGACTAAAAAAACGCCTTATGAAACCTCTTTTTTTAATGTTATTAACGATGTCTTTTATCAGCTGCAAGGAAACCCTAGTAGATAAGGATCTGGCTAAGAACGATACTATTATAGAAAACACAGTAGTTATAGATAGTACCGAAGTATCTAAAAAAGCATTGGTACTTAATCAAATTGAAGGGAAATGGTATTATAATGGTCAACCGTATAATGGTTACTCTGTAAAATTTCATCCAAATGACACTTTAGAAGAAAAATTAGGCTTTTATAAAGGTAAAAGAGAAGGAATTGCCAAAAGGTGGTCTAAAAATGGTGTACTACGTGTTGCGTCTTATTATAGTCAAAATAGACTCGTTGGAATTTATAGAAGTTGGTGGGAAAATGGTACTTTAGCAGAAGAAGCCAATTATATAAATGGTATAAAACAAGGTGTGGAAAAACAATGGCATCCCAATGGACAACTAGCTAAATTAAGATACCTAGTTGATGGAAGAGAAAACGGGATACAACAGGCCTGGTTAAAAAACGGAAAATTGTATATAAATTATGAAGCTAAAAACGGACGTATTTTTGGTTTAATGCGTTCTAATTTATGTTATCAACTAAAAGATGAAGTCGTTGTTAGAAAAAATCGTAAAAATAAATAGATATCTATTTATTTGTTTGCTTGCAATTTTTATAAGTTGTAAAAAAGAAATAAAAAAAGAAGATATCAAAGTAGAAGAAACAAGTAGAGTAGACTATTTGCCTTACTATGATGATGAATCTTTTACACCCCATTGGTTAGTACCAAATAGTGAAGAAGAAAAAGCATTTCATAAAATCCCTGATTTTAAACTAATAAATCAGTTGGGAGATACCGTAACCAAAAAAACATTCGACAATAAAATATATATAGCAAATTTCTTTTTTACAAGCTGCCCTGGTATTTGCCCAAAAATGACCAGCAATATGGGTAACTTACAAGAAGAATTTAAAAAAGATGCTGATATATTATTTATGTCACATTCAGTAACCCCAACTATAGACTCCGTTTCAGTGCTGAAAAATTATGCTAAGCAAAATGGTGTTATTGATAATAAATGGCATCTGGTAACAGGAGATAAAACAGAAATTTATAATCTGGGAAGGAATCAGTATTTTGTTGAAAATGATTTAGGGGTTCCAAAAGATGTAAATGACTTTTTACATACCGAAAACTTTTTACTTATAGATAAAAACAAACACATCCGTGGTATCTATAATGGATTAAATAGAGCATCCGTTGCCCAATTAATTACAGATGTTAAGACATTAAAATCAGAACACTAGCCAGATAGTCTTAATTGTTTAAAGATTAACATCAGCTTAACTTACCCGTTTTAGTTTAGATCAAGTTCACGTAAGGTTAGATTTTTCTAACGAGAATGTTACTTTCTCTATACCTATCGAAGTCTTGTATTTTCCTAGTAATACAAAACCAAATGTCTCGTACAAAGCAATAGCAGGTTTGTTTGCCAGGCCAGTTTCAACAATAACGAATTCCGATTTATGTAATTTCGCAGCAAAATCTAAAAGCTCCTTAGCAATACCTTGTCTAAAATATAAAGGATGTACAATAAGGCTACAGATATCTGTTGTATTATTAATTATATCAATTTCAATAACAGCTGCTAATTCCGATGCCTTAAAAAAACCATAAAAGTTTGTGGTACTCTCTTGAAAACCATGTACCGTTCTTTTTAAAGGTGGAAAATCTTGAAATGGCACTTGAAGTAATTCCGCTTCTATTCTATATGATGCCTGGAAAACACGATATATTTCTTTAGATACATCTTCTTTTTTGTGATTTAGCTTCGTTATCATGTATGCATGATACCAATTTAATTATAAAGTATCGTATTAAAGCCGATATTTTATAAATAAATTGGTAGTAACTATGCTTATTGCTTGACAGAAAAAGGCGCTATCTATTTTGAGAAGCCTGTAAGACGCATTCAAAATTGAAAATTAAACCACTTTATTTAGAAAAATTTCCGTTTCTCAAACCATCTTCCAACAAAATTTAAGTTTAAAGTGATTTTATGATAATTTTCTTCAATGAGATTATTACCAATAGTACCTTCTTTTCCGTATGAATATGAAATATTAAAATTTGTTTTATCCTTTGTTATTGGAATTCCTAAGCCTATTGAAACAAAACGACTATCTATTTGGGTTTTTGATATTTGTAAAAACCCTGTATTATAATTAAACCCAAATCTATATTTAATTTTATTCCAAGAACTGTTAAGATTTCTTTTAGAAGGATTGTAGTATTCAAGACCAAAGGCATAAATGTCTTGATCCACATAACTTTCGGTATTTTGTAATTGATTTGTATTTCCCCAAAGCAATTTTTTAAAATCAAAACTAGTAGTTATACTTTTATTTAATTGAGAAGTAATTCCAAAACCATATGCTAAAGGAAGTTCAAAATCATCTAATTCATTTTCAATGTCAGTCTCTATTGCTACTTCAACATCAGAAGATGTGACTTTATAAGAATTTCTTGTTTGAGCACCACTAAGTGATGTAGGTAATTCAATAACTGCACCTATAGTAATCTCTCTACCCTTAATTTTTGGTAAAGTATACTGGATACCCGTTTTTAATTTAACTCCACTATAACGATTAACATCACTAATAGACACAAAAGAATTTGAATAAACTTGTGTTTCTTGGTCAATAGATCCAAAAAGAAAAGATAAATCAACACCAAGCGATAAATTTTCATCAATTTTTATACCGCTAGATAAATAGAATTTACTTAAGCCCCCTAAACCAGTTATCCTTGTTGTATATGTGCTTGTTGATCCTTCAATATAATTCTGAAGGTCAACATCATAACCAACCTTAGTATAAGGCAAAAGCCCTAAACTCACTCCCAAACCTTTTTTAATTGGAAAGGCGATGGCGAAATGTGATATATTAGCATCATTCGTTTTATCACTAGTATTATCTGTTTTAATTTCAGAAAACACCCCATTAATACCAAACTCATATAAAAATGAATTCTGCTCCATATTCCCCAGGTTTGCAGGATTATAGATGTTGATTTCACTTATGTTCTTTTGAGCAAATCCAGTATTACCTAAACCTGTTAAACCTCCAGTTGCCGTTTTATTTTCAATACCTAAACCAAATAGAGAATACGGTGTGCTTGTACCGTTTTGTGATATTAATGCATTTGATATTAATAAAAATAATAGCAATAAAATTTGTTTTAGCATTTAATTTAATAGTTTAAGTAATTAATCGTTAATTCAATTTCATTAGCATCAATAACAATACTATTAATCGTTTTATCATAATCAATAAATTGAATCATTAAAGCATAGTCTAAATCATAAGTACTACTTAAAATTTCTTCAACATATCCGCCTAAATCAATGTAATAATATGTATCAGAATCGAACTCATCATCATTTTCGCTTAAGATGGCATAGCTACTACTACCACTTATAGTTGTAAGCTGATTTAATATTCTATTTTTATGGTCAACAACATAAACAGCCAAAGAATCTTTTAATGGGGTATTATCATCGTAACTCCCTTTTAATGGCTTAAAAGTTAATCCAGCACTTAAAGTTGTAGCAGTACTAGAAATCACGTTTATATTTTTAATAGAGGGAATTTCTATTCTTGATGAAATGCCTGTGCCTGCTTGAGTGAATATTAGATCATTGGTAGCATCACTAGATATAATTGTTTCATAATCTTCAAAATCACCTATTGTTGATGATCTTGTTTTTATAGCGTTAAATTGATAGTTAGATTCAGAAATAAGAAAATCTATATAATAACTATTGTCTTCACTATCGCCATCATCAACAGTATAAAATAATCGCATACTCGAATTATTTTCTGTACCTGTAGCTGTTGATGCTTTAAACCCTAAAATATGACTATTTGATAATGTATCAGGAATAATGGTAAACCCATCAAAAAATTGGGTAAAATCATCAGAATTATTAATATCATTATCTAAAATCTTATCAAAAATTTCTTTACCTAATGCGTCACTTATAGGAATATATAACGAATCTGTCTCTCTATTTGGTCGTGGTGTAAAGGTTAATTCACCTAGCAGTTCATTCGAGTCATATTTTACTTTCGAAGTATTATAAAAAGCATCGTCATCATCGGGTGTTACAGCTTCCAAAAGCCGATGTACTTTATATGTTTGAACTTGCGTTGTATCACCATAATAATAGCGATCATAATTCAAAATAACTCCTATAGAATCATAAACAGCTTCACTATCAATCGAAAAATCTGAATTTACAACTTGAAGATAAGACTGAGCCGTAGTATACCCTAAATCACTATCAAACACAGCACCCAATAAAATACGCTCTGTATTAGACGTTACTAATGAATCTAATTTAAAAGTGCCCGATTTTATAGAAAAAGTATCAATAATTTTTACCTGTACATTGTTCTCTATAAAATCAGTTCCTACTGGATAATTTTTTACCTCTTCTGAAGAACAAGATGAGAATAGAACAACATACATTATACTAATAATTATAAATCTCATTTTATTTTTTAAGCGAAAGTATTGTGATAAGACGTATGATGATATATAAAATATACGAACACAGCTATTTTGTAGATAACCTTGCTAAATAAATGTTAAATGACTGAAAATGAGAAACCATTAAAGTTTGTCGATGTTTTTCATCAATAAGGCGATAAAAAATCCCTGTTGGTCTATTTCATACATTTTCCCATTTAATTGGGTATAGATTTGTGTAAGATTAAAAGAAATTATTTTATAAATGGTTTACAACAAGAACCTAATTAATAAATTAAAATGACAAAGATGAGTTTAATAAAAAAAAGTAGCCTTTTATTTTTATCAACAATATTTATATTGGCTGTTGGCTGCAGTGATGATGATGATGATGATGAGTATGGTAATTGGGTTGAAAGCTCAACGTTTGATGGGAATTCACGATCAAATGCCGTGAGTTTTACCGTAGGTACTAAGGGATATTTAATAACAGGTTATGATGGAGATGATTATTTGTCTGATACCTGGGAATACAATTCTGATGACGACTATTGGACGAGAAAAGAACCTTTTCCAGGAGTTGCTAGAAGTGGCGCTGTTGGCTTTTCTATAAATGGGAAAGGATATATAGGTACTGGATATGATGGAGATAATGAATTAAAAGATTTTTGGGAATACAATCCCGATACTGATACATGGGAACAAAAGGCAGACTTTCCAGGTACAGAAAGGTATGGAGCTATAGGATTTTCAGTTGGAGGCTATGGATATATTGGTACTGGATATGATGGTAGTGAGCAAAAAGATTTTTGGAAATATAATGTTTCAACAGATTCATGGGAACAAAGTGTAGGATTTGGAGGAGAAAAACGTAAAGACGCCTCGGTATTCATTATTAATGATGTGGCATACATAGGATTAGGTATTAATGATGGTGCATACGTGGAAGATTTTTATTCTTTTGATGGAACTACCTGGACTCGCTTAACAGATTTAGACGACGACGATGATGATGATGATGATTACGAAATTTTATTAAGTAGTGGCGTTGGTTTTTCAATGAACGGTAAAGGATATATTACTACAGGAATATCAAGTAGTATAACAACCGAAAGTTGGGTATACACCCCAGAAACAGATACTTGGGATGAGGTACCTTATTTTGAAGGGTCTGCAAGGCAAAATGCATCTGCGTTTACATTTAGCACTAAAGCATACGTGTTAATGGGTAGAAGTGGTAGTTATTATTTTGATGATGTATGGGAGTTTAGACCAGATGAATTAGAAGATGAAGATGATTAATTGATTAATTGATAAAGTAGTTTTTGAATCATTAAACAGAGTTGAATATTGAAAATGACTTATCATGAAAAGGATTATTCAACTTTGTTTTTTGTGAAAAAAATAAGGTTTCATTGGGAGTTTTTTAAGAGCATTTCCTAGTAATTTGCCGTTTAAATGATGAATGGATTGAGCACTATATTAAAAAACCCACGCTATACAATTATTCATATATTGTTATGGACTATTTTATTTGCAACTATTGGCACTCAGCTTTATTTTAGATTCGGTTTTATTCCAAAAGATTTTTATATAAGAACTTCTATCTTAATAGGTGTCTTTTATCTAAACTATGTTTTTTTAGTCCCTAAATTATTACTTAATAAAAAAATTATCTTATACATCGCTGTATCAAGTATTATTATTTTATTATTTATCTTTATTTTTGAGCCATTAATTCCTCGCCCAAGAACACGTCCTTTATTAAGTAGAATACCAAACCCTACAGGTTTAGGTTTAGACTTTGAAAAAAACAAAAAGAGCATAGGTTTTATAAAACCTTTCCATTCATCATTCTCATTACTCCTATTCATTGCTTTAAGCACTAGTGTTCGATTAGTTTCTGGATGGTATAAAACAGAAAAACAAAGAACACAAGTCGAGTCTCAAAAAATAAATTCTGAATTATTATTTTTAAAAGCCCAATTAAACCCCCATTTTTTATTCAATACTTTAAATAGTATTTATTCATTAGCAAATAAAAAATCAGACAATACAACAATCGCTATAGTAACACTCTCAGAGTTAATGCGCTATATGATTTATGAAGCCAATGCCAACTTTGTTCCTTTAAAAAAAGAAATAGATCACATCCAAAACTACATAGCATTACAGCTACTTCGTTTAAAAGATTCAAGCGGAGTAAGAGTAAATGTGCATGGTAATTTAAATTATAAAATTGAGCCTTTATTATTAATCTCTTTTATTGAGAATGCATTTAAATACGGAACTGACTTTAAAGGAAAAACAAATATTCTAATTAAAATTTCAATAGAAAACAAAGCGTTAAACTTATACGTTTATAACACATCTTCACCAACAAAATCTAAAAATAAAAATTCAGGAATTGGTTTAGAAAACATAAAAAATAGATTGAATTTATTATATCCAAATTCGCATACATTAAATATTGCAAATAATAAAAAATCGTATGAAGTAAATTTAGTTATAAAATTAAAAAATGTAGACGAATGACATGTATAATCATAGATGATGAGCCACTTGCTTTAGAACTATTAGAAGATTTTATTTCTAAAATTTCATTTTTAGAATTAGTGGCATCATGTTCAAATGGGTTTGAGGCAACGGCAGTTTTGCAAGATCATAAAATTGAATTAATATTTACAGATATTGAAATGCCAGACTTTTCTGGAATAGATATTATTAAATCTTTAGACCATAAACCCATGTTTATCTTTACAACAGCGTATTCTCATTATGCTGTCGAAGGCTTTAATTTATCTGCTATAGATTACCTTGTAAAACCAATACCATTTCATCGTTTTTTAAAAGCAGCTACAAGAGCTCAGAATACTTTAAACTTAAGGCAAGAAGAAGAATCTGGTAAAGTAGTAAATGAAGAATCAACATGTGGTTTTATTTTTGTAAAATCAGAATATGAAAACCTAAAAGTTAATTTAGAAGAAATAAAGTACATTGAAGGCTTAAAAGATTATGTGAAGATTTATATAAATGCAGATAAACCCATTTTAACCTTAAGCACTTTAAAAAAGTTTGCAAATAGATTAGGGCAAACTAATTTTATTAGAGTGCATAAATCTTTTATTGTATCCTTAAAGCATATACATTCTGTGCAAAGGAATAGAATTATTATTGATGAAAAAAGAATTCCAATAGGATTAAATTATAAGGATGAGTTTATTAAAAAAATTGAAAGCTAATTTTATTACTCCACGCTTATTGGCGTAGCAGGAAAACTCAATACTTGGGAAGTTAAGTCTGCAAGACACATTAAAATTGTAAGTTGAACCACGCCTTTGTCATGTTGCAGTATGCCCACAAATATGATGTCCAAATGATATTTGTAAAGTTTTAAAGGCTCAAAAATAATTGTTAATACAGAACCCCAGACCTTCTTTAAAAGATGTAAGTACACTGTAACTTTGTTATAACAGACTAATCCCATTTTCTGTATTGAACTTGCCAGTGCTGAACTTGTTTCAGTATTTCAGTATTTAACAAGATTTAGGCTTAACACCTTTTATTTCTCAATATCCCAATGTATAACAAATTTGTATTTCAAATAATTTCTATTATAAAAACTAATTAAATGTTAAAATACTTTTTATTTCTAAACGATTGTTTAGTTTTGTTCTGTAATTAGAAATAATGCCAAGAAAAAAAGAATATATAGACGATGAAGTTATTGAAAAAGCGATGAATCTATTTTGGAAAAATGGCTACATAGGAACATCCATCCAAATGCTTGAAAAAGAAATGGGCATAAACAAATTTTCTATTTACTCAAGTTTTGGTAATAAACGTGGATTGTTCCTCGAAAGTTTAAAGTGTTATAAAACAAAAGTAAGTGTTATTCTGGAAAAATTTGAAAACGGAACAAATGGCGTTAAAGACATTAAACAATTCTTTTATGACTCTATTGATGTTAATTATAAAGGTAACAATCAAAAAGGGTGTTTAGTAACTAATACATATAATGAATTTTCAGATAAAGAAGACCAATTAATAAAAGAGCAAATGGGTTTTTTTATGAATAAGCTTAAAAAATTAATGATTGAAAAATTAAAAATGGATACTACAAAAGATGAAGAAACGGTAATAAAACAAGCCAATTTTTTATTATTAGCTAAACATGGTCTTGCTGCAGCATCTAGAGTAAATAGTAAAAAAGAAATTGAAGATTATATAGAAATGACATTTAAAAATATATAAACATTTTTTTACCCTATAACTAAACGATCATTTAGTTATTATCAATATTAATAATAAATTAAAAACAGAAATTATGACAACTTTAAAAGTTCACAACATTGAAACAGCACCAGAAAGTAGCAAAACATTATTAGAAAATTCTCAAAAAGCTTACGGTATGATTCCTGGTTTACATGGGGTATTAGCAGGGGCTCCTAACACTCTTAATGCATACCAAACCTTACACGAATTATTTGTTAATTCATCATTTAATGAGGAAGAATTAACCGTTGTATGGCAAACCATAAACGTAGAACATGCTTGTCACTATTGTGTGCCTGCACACACAGGAATTGCAAAAATGATGAAAGTTGATGATGCTATAACAGAAGCATTGCGTAACGAAACACCTCTTGAAAATGCAAAATTAGAAACCTTGCGTACTATGACATTAACCATTGTTCGTAATCGTGGACACGTAACACCAGAAGATTTAGAAGCATTTTATACAGCTGGTTATGGAGAACAACAACTATTAGAAATTATCTTAGGACTATCTCAAAAAGTAATTAGCAACTATACCAACCATATTGCAAATACACCTATAGATACTCCTTTTCAACCTTTTGCTTGGAAAAAATAGAAATGTAGTTATCACAAACTGCATATTAATAGCTGTAAAGAGACTGTCTAAAAAAGGGTATTCTGAATATTACCTTCTAAACAAAGTATATTTTGTTTAGAAGGTAAAAGCGAAGCCGTAAAGAATTTCTAAAAAATTTAATGTTTTGATTTTTCACTTCGTTCTCAATGACACTCCCCCCCTTTTGCAAACATAGGTTGGCAAAGTTCATCACTTTTTAGACAGACTCTTTATTAAAATTAAAAAAACCTGAAACAAATTTATGGAAACTAAAGATTCACAAAGACCATTAGAAAACAAATTAAATAAGCGAAAAACAGATACAGCAAAGCATGCATCTACAGATAAAAAGCAAATTTATGCAGAAGGTCTAAAAGTACTAAAAGAAAGTAATATTGTATTAAACGCATTGCAAGTTGGAGACACGGCATTAAATTTTGAGCTTCCAAATGCATCTGGTAAACATGTAACTTTATATAATCAACTTAAAAAAGGACCAGTAATTTTAATGTGGTATCGTGGAGGGTGGTGTCCATATTGCAATATAACACTTCAGCACATGCAGCAATCGCTTACCGAGTTTAAAAAATATAATGCAAACTTATTGGCAATTACGCCAGAAGTACCAGACAGTTCGATTTCTACAAAAGAAAAACACCAATTGCAATTTGAAGTTTTAAGTGATGTTGACAATGTTGTTGCCAGATACTACAAAGTGGTTCATAAATTGACAAATGCTGTAGCCAATGTATATGAAAAAAACTTTGGATTGAGTGATTATAATGGTAACACCAAAGGAGAATTACCATTGGCAGTAACCTATATAATAGGACAAGATAAAATTATTAAATATGCCTTTTTAGATGCTGATTATAGAAATAGAGCAGAACCTAAAGATTTAATAGAAATCTTAAAAGAAATAAAATGAAAAACATGATTGATCAAATTATCAATATTTGTGTACACACGGTGATCCCCAAGGGTCGGGGAATTCTTTAGATTAAAAACACTAAACTAATACTTGTTCCAACGTTGTCTAAACTTTTAATCTGAATTTTTCCTTTATGTAGTAACATGATTTCTTTACAGAGACTCAAACCAATACCACTCCCATTCTTTTTTGTACTGAAAAAAGGAATAAAAACGTTGTTAATAATTTCATTTGGAATCCCTTTTCCGTTATCAGTAACCTTTATAATAGCAGATCCTTCGATATTTTTTTGTGCCAATAAATTAATTTTTGGATGTTCAATTTCTTTACAAGCTTCTACCGAATTAAGGATTAAATTAATTAAAACTTGTTCTATTAAATAGGTATCCATTTCTATGTCTAAATCAGATTGCTCTATATCAAAGTTAAGAGCAATGTTCTTATGATCTAAAGAGGGAGCCATTAGAGTTTTTATGTTTTCGAACAGGTCTTTTACTAAAACGGTACTTAAATTTAGATTTGTAATTTTATTAAGACTCCTATATGTTTTCGCAAATTTTAATAATCCCTCACTCCTTTTTTTGATGCTTTCTATCCCCACTTCCAAATCATTAACCTCAAGAGGATGTTCTTCTGGGGCTTCAACAGACAATTGAACTTTAGATTGTAATGTTTCTGCTAATGATGAAATGGGAGCTATAGAATTCATGATTTCATGCGTCATAACACTCAATAATTTACGCCATGCTTCCGATTCATTTCTGTTTAATGTGTCTTCAATATTTTGTAAAACGATTAATTTATAAGTACTATTTTCAATTAAAAAAATGGAGGTTGAAATTAATATTTTTACTTTTTCATTGTCAATATTAATGGTGAGATCATCCCCTTTTGCATGATTGTTTTCAAAAATGATTTTATATAAATCTGGTTTTCTATCTTTTATAAAATGGGTGGTTTTTAAAGATGGTACACTCAATATTTTCTTAAAAGCATCATTAACCCACAAAACCTCAGCAGTTTCAATATTATAGGCTATAATACCAGTATCAATTAATTCTAATATTTTTTGAAGGTATAAATGCTGACCTTCTTTCTCGTGATTAATCGTTTTTATCGTTTTGTTTACTTCGTTAAATCCTTTATGAAGTGCTCTTATATCTTGTGGTCCTGAATCTTCAGTAAACCATCTGGAAAAATCTCTATACTTTACAGATTCAAAAAAATCATCTATTTCAGCAAATCGCTTCATGATGAAACGGTATAAATTAAGAAACGAAAAAATGCTAATACTGGCAATTGGTAGTGTAATGATTATAGCAGTAGATAGGTTCGTATTAAAATTTAGTTTACTAACCGCAAAAGCTAAACTTAGCAGCAAAAAAAACAAAATCAGCACTCTTATAGAAAGAGCCCATTTATACTTACTATAAGCCATATTTATTTAATCTTCTATAAAGCGCGGTTCTTGTGATTCCTAATTCTTTTGCAGATTTAGAAATATTACCATTATTTTTTTCAATAACTTTTAAAATGGTATTCTTTTCTACTGTTTCTAAATTAAGACCGTTTTCTTCAATTCTGATTTGCTTTTTTTCTATGGGTGAAAAAACCAAATCTTCATCCGCTAAGGTATTTTTATCTGCCATAATCACAGCACGTTCTAAAGCATATTGAAGCTCCCTCACATTGCCTGGAAAATAATAATCTTTTAGTTTTTTTATAAAACTGTCTTCTAATCTAAAAGTTGATTTTAAATACTTTTCGGCATACATTTCAATAAAATGATTTGCTAGTAGCAAAATATCATTATCACGAGATCTTAATGGTGGCATTATAATTTCCACCGTATTAATTCTGTAAATAAGATCTTTTCTAAACTTAGTTTCGTTTGCTAAAAGAGCAATATCTAAATTGGTAGCACAAATAAGTCTTATGTTTAAAGGAATCGGTTCGTTTGATCCAAGTGGTGTTACCTGTCTGTTTTGTAGTATTGTTAAAAGTCGGGCTTGTTGCTGTAAACTAATGTTTCCAATTTCATCTAAAAACAAGGTGCCTCCTTCGGCAGCTTCAAAACGCCCTTTTCTATCTTCTTTTGCATCTGTGAATGCGCCTTTTTTATATCCAAATAATTCACTTTCAAACAAGGTTTCGGTTAGTGCACCAACATCTACTTTAATAAATGGTTTGTTCTTCCGTAAAGAATTATCATGTATCGCTTTTGCTACCAAATCTTTTCCTGTGCCGTTCTCTCCAAGAATTAAAATATTAGCCTCTGTTGGTGCTATTTTTTTAATCTTTAAAAACACGTCTTGCATAGCACGGCTTTCGCCTAGAATCTCACTTCCAGAGATTACTGTACTTGCTATTTTGTGTTTGCTAGATACTTTTTTACTAAGAATTTCGGTTATGGATTGAATCAGTTTTTCGTTCTTCCAGGGTTTTACCAAAAAGTCTAAAGCACCTTCTTTTAACGATTTTATAGCCAAGTCTAATTCACCATAAGCAGTAATTAAAATCACCCCTATTTCCTTATCTATTTCCTTAATTTTATTAAGCCAATAAATCCCTTCGTTTCCTGTATTTACTAAACCGTTAAAATTCATGTCCAGTACTACAATATCAAATTTGTGTCTTTTTATTAAAGCACTAATATGATTCGGGTTTTTCTCCACAACAACCTGCTTTACTCTAGATTTTAGTAAAAGGCGTATGGCAGTTAATACGTCTGCATCATCATCTACAACTAATATGTTTGCATTTTTTAACAACATAATTACAATATTACAATTTTATTGGTCTCATAATGAATTTGAACTCTAGAAATTAACAGCTAGCATAAAAGTGTTTTAATACCGTACACGAGTGTATCAAAAACGGACACATGCCTATCTCTTAAAAATCAAAAATACCTGAAAAACAACTATTTACATGTTTGGCACAGTTATAACAACCAATAAAACAAATTATAAATAACCTTATGGATATACCTATTGAAAAGAAACGATTTACCAAGTCAAAAATAATTATTGGTGTTGGTCTCATTTTACTAATATCTTTTATAATTTATGTATTTGTAACTTCTGGTGGAAAACCGAAGTTAAATGTTAATACCGAACGTATTATGATTAGCACTGTAAAAGATGGTGTTTTTCAAGAAAACATTCCAGTAAGTGGTAGTGTATTACCAATTACTACTATTTATTTGGATGCTCTTGAAGGGGGCCGTGTTGAAGAAATTTTTGTTGAAGATGGCACCATTATGAAACAAAACGCTCCTATTTTACGTCTTTCTAATACCGATTTAGAATTGAGTTTAATAAATCAAGAAACATCGGTATATAATTTATTAACTCAAATGCAAATTTCTCAAAATGCCGCACGTCAAAACACAATTAATAAATTAAATCAAATGACGGAGGTAGAAAATGCTTTAATTGAAGCCAATAGAATATATAAACTCAATAAAAAACTATATGAGCAAAAAGCAATTGGTCGTAACGAATTTGAGGAAGCTGAGAATAATTACAATTATCAGAAACAACGTATGGCACTAACCCAACAAATTTTGCAACAAGATTCCATTTCTGTTAAACAAGAAAGTGTACAAGCTAAAAGTTCCTTTACCAGAACACAAAGTGCCTTGAAATTAATGCGTAAAAAAGTAGGCGATTTAGTGGTACGCGCTCCTGTTGATGGGCAATTAACGTCCTTAGATGCTGAAATTGGACAATCTAAAGTTAAGGGTGAACGTTTGGGGCAGCTAGATGTATTGAGTGGTTTTAAGGTTCGTGTGGATATCGATGAACATTATATTTCTAGAATTTACACAGGACAATATGGCTCCTACTCTTTTAATAATGTTGACTATAAATTGCAAATAAAAAAAGTATACACACAAGTTAGCGAAGGAAGGTTTCAAGTAGATATGCTCTTTGATAAAGACATGCCAAAAGGGATTCGAAGAGGGCAATCATTCCAAATTAGATTAGCTTTAAGTGATGAAAAACAAGCAGTATTAGTACCTAAAGGTGGATTTTTTCAGCAAACGGGTGGCAATTGGATTTTTAAATTGAGTGATGATGGAAAAATAGCTTACAAAGTTGATATTCAATTAGGAAGTCAAAACACCGAGTATTACGAAGTGCTTCAAGGATTAGGTGCTGGCGATAAAGTAATAACGTCTAGCTATGATAATTTTGGTGACAAACAAGAATTAATTTTAAAATAATAACAGATCAATCATGATTAAAATAACCGATTTAGAAAAATATTATAAAACTGAAGAGTTACAAACCATAGCGTTAAACAAATTATCTTTTGAGGTAAAAAAAGGAGAGTTTGTTGCCATTATGGGCCCTTCGGGGTGTGGTAAATCGACACTGCTTAATATTTTAGGGATGTTAGACGATTCTGACGGTGGTAGTTTTATTTTTAATGGCGAAGAGGTTATTCATTATAACGAACGTAAAAGAGCAAACATCCGCAAACACAATATTGGTTTTGTATTTCAAAGCTTTAACCTAATAGACCAACTCACCGTTTTCGAAAATGTAGAACTCCCATTAATTTATATAGGTGTAAAAAAAGCCGAAAGAAAAAAGAAGGTATACGAAGTCCTAGAGAAAATGCAAATCATGCACCGGCGCAAGCACTTTCCTCAACAATTATCGGGAGGTCAACAACAACGTGTTGCTGTAGCTAGAGCCGTAGTAAACAATCCCAAACTAATTCTTGCCGATGAACCTACAGGAAACCTCGACAGTTCTAATGGTAACGAAGTCATGGATTTATTAACCGAATTAAATAAACAAGGCACCACCATTATTATGGTAACACATAGCGAGCATGATGCTAAGTTTTCACACCGTATTATTCGTATGCTAGATGGTCAAAAGGTCATAGAGAATAGTTTAATTTAAATCTGTTTTTTAGACTAAAAAAAAAATCAATCAAAAAACGAACAGTAAATCATAAAAATCATGTTTAGAAATTATTTTAAAATAGCATGGAGAAATCTTTTAAAGAACAAGGTATATTCATTTATAAACATATCTGGTTTAGCTGTTGGTATGGCGGCAACAATAATGATAGGTTTATGGATAACTGATGAATTAAATTATAATAATCACTTTAAAAAGAAAGATGTTATAGCCCAAGTATATCAAAGTCAAGCAATTAATGGAGATGTTGGTACAGGGCCTGCAATTCCTAGACCTTTGGAATTTATATTACGAGAGGAATACGCTGATAATTTTAAGCATATTGTTATGTCTTCTTGGGAACATCCTAGGTATTTAAAATATGGCGAAACGAATATCTATACTAAAGGAAATGCGATGCAAGAAGGCGGTCCAGAAATGCTAGACCTCAAAATAATTGAAGGGGTTAAAGATGGACTTAAAGAAAAGAATTCTATAATGCTTTCTAAAACTTCTGCTAAAACATTGTTTGGGTCTGATGCTGCTGTGGGTAAAATAATAAAGGTTAACAATTTAGATGATTTAATAGTTACTGCTGTTTATAACGATATTCCTGAGAATAATTCATTTAATGAAATGGATTATTTAATACCGTGGAAATATTATGTAACAAAACAACCATGGTTAGAAAATGCTATAGACCATTGGGGAAATAATTCCTTTCAAATGTTTGTTCAAATTAATGAAAACACAACCATGGAAGCAGTGACATCTAAAATTATAGATGTTAAGAAAAATGCATCAGTTGATGAAGCAGAGTTTAATCCTCAAATATTCTTATTTCCTATGCAAGATTGGTACCTAAGAAGCGATTTTGAAAATGGTGTTCAATCTGGAGGGCGCATAGAAAATGTATGGTTGTTTGGTATAATTGGATTATTCATTTTACTACTAGCTTGTATTAATTTTATAAATTTAAGTACAGCCCGTTCTGAAAAACGAGCTACTGAAGTTGGTATTAGAAAATCAATTGGTTCACAACGAGGTCAGTTAATATTTCAATTTTTAAGCGAGTCTTTTTTAATTGTTATTTTATCATTTGTATTTGCCATAGGTATCGTATTACTCTTTTTAAATGGATTTAATAATTTGGCTAGTAAAGTCATTGTATTTCCGTGGACTAATATTCAATTTTGGCTAGTAGCGTTAGTGTTTATAATTGTTACGGCTTTCTTATCAGGTAGCTATCCTGCAATATATTTATCATCCTTTAATCCAGTAGCAGTTCTAAAAGGTGCTTTTAATGCTGGTCGTTACTCCTCTTTACCTAGAAAAATCCTGGTTGTTACGCAGTTTACAGTATCTATAGCCTTGATTATTGGTACGCTAGTAGTAATGAATCAAATTCAATTTAGTAAAGATCGCCCTGTTGGATATGATAAAGAAGGCTTAATCCAAATCCCGGTAATGAGTAACGAATTTATTGGTAAAGCCGAGGTTATGAGAACGCAATTTATAGCTTCTGGTGGCGCTATAGAAATGGCAACAACAAGTAGTCCTACAACAAATGTTTGGTCAAATAGATCTGGTTATACATGGGAAGGAAAACCTGTTGGCTTTCAAGAAGATTTGGCTTACACTAATGTTTCTTACGAGTTTGTGAAAACCTTGGGCGCAAAAATAATTCAAGGACGTGGTTTTTCACGTGATTTCCCATCAGATTCCTTAGGTGTAATTCTAAATAAAACTGCTGTTGAGTACATGGGAATTAAAGATCCGATAGGAAAGTATATTAGAGATGCTGATACTGATGTCGAAAATCGAGAGCCACCTTTAAAAATTATCGGAGTCATAGATGATATTATTATGCAATCACCTTACAGCCCTGTAAAACAATCGATGTATGCTTTTGATAATGTTGGTACTGCAAGCTTCTATAATCTAAGATTAAATCCAGAAAAAAGTACTGCTAAAAACTTAGAAATAATTAAAAATGTCTTTAAAAAGAATTTCCCAGATACCCCCTTCGATTTTCAATTTGTAGATGAAGAATACGGAAGAAAATTTAGTTCAGAAGAACGCATTGCAAGTTTGGCTAGAGTATTTACTGCATTAGCTATTTTTATTAGTTGTTTGGGGTTATTTGGATTGGCATCATTCGTAGCAGAGCAACGCACTAAAGAAATTGGTGTTAGAAAAGTATTAGGAGCATCCATCAGTCAATTATGGTTATTACTTTCAAAAGATTTCATCACGCTTGTAGTTATTGCACTCTTGATTGCTTCTCCTTTTGCCTATTATATTATGGGGCAATGGTTACAAAAGTTTAGCTATAGAGTATCTGTAGGTTGGGATGTGTTTGCAATTGCATGTTTTGGGGCACTTATTATCACACTTATCACTGTAAGTTTCCAAGCCATCAAAGCAGCAATTGTAAACCCTATAAAAAGTTTAAGAACAGAATAATCATGATTAGAAACTATTTTAAAATAGCAATAAGAAATCTACGAAAAAACAAATTATACGCAAGCATTAATATTTTTGGCTTGGCTATTGGTTTAACTTCTTGCATGCTCATTGGGCTTTATATTGTTAACGAACTGAGTTATGACAAATTTAATAACAAAGCCAATCGCATTGTACGTGTTACAATGGAATATAAAATGTCGAACGAAATTAATTATGCAGCAACAACTGGAACCAAAGTAGGCCCAGAGTTTGCGAGGACTTTTCCTAAAATAGAAGAATACACTAGAACATTTATTAGCACTAGTAATGTAGAATACGGTAACAAACTTTTTAATGAGGATAGAATTCTTTTTGCAGACCCTTCCTTCTTCAACATATTTTCTTTTAACCTCTTACAGGGGAATGCTGAAACTATTCTAGATGCACCAAACAAAATTGTGCTTACAGAATCCATGGCAAAAAAATATTTTGGTGATGAAAACCCTATTAATAAAACCATAACAGTTATTGGCAAGGAGATGATTGTTTCAGGGGTTAGTGAAGACAGTCCTAAAAATTCACAAATTAAGTTTGATTTTGTAACTCAATTCTTAAACCTTGGAAATAAAGTAAAAAGAGAGCAATGGTGGTCAGCTAATTGGATAACCTATTTTTTGTTGAACACTGGTGATGATATAACTCAATTTGAACAGCAAATAAATACTTATATGCAAACGGATGCTATTAGAAGTCAAGCAGGTTTAGAAGGCGAGAGTTATTTAAATTACCATTTGCAACCACTATTGGATGTCCATTTAAAATCTGATTTGGCTGGTTTCGAACCAAATGGAAACATGACATACATATACATATTCATTATAATTTCCTTACTTATTTTATTAATTGCAAGTGCCAATTACACCAACCTTGCAACAGCTCAATCCACTTCTAGAAGTGGCGAGATTGGAATGCGAAAGGTAATGGGAGCTAGTAAGCGTCAAGTATTCATACAATTTATTAGTGAATCTACAACCATTACATTTATTGCAGCTGTCTTAGCTTTATTATTATGTGTCCTGGTGCTGCCATATTTTAACTCTATAACAGGGAAAGCGTTTACCAAATTAGAGTTACTTCAACCAATACCAATGCTATTACTTTTTTTATTCAGTGTAATAGTGAGTTTCCTTGCGGGTTTGTATCCTGCACTTGTTTTATCGGGAACTAACGTTATGAGTGTTCTTAAAAAAGGATTCAGAAGTCCTGGAGGAAATGGAATATTAAAAAAATCCTTAATAGTAGGTCAATTTTCGATTTCTGTATTCCTTATTATTTACACGATGGTTATCCTTCAGCAAATGGATTTTATCCAAAACAAAAATTTGGGATATAATAAAGACCATGTGGTTGTATTACCTATAAGCAGAACTATGTTTGAGAATTTCGAAACCTTTAAATATGGTTTAGAACAAATTTCTGGAGTGCAATCAGTTACAGCATCTTATGAAACTCCTAAGTTTGTAAAATGGGGAGATGGTGTAAATGTGGTAGACGAAAACGGAGAGCATACTATCGATATCAATGCAATGCCTGTAGATTTAAATTTTGTGAACACCTTAGGCATGAAAATGGCTGCTGGACGTGATTTTATACAATCAGATTTTGCTTTAATGGATACCACTAATAATAGTGTTAACTACAAACAACCTTATTTAATAAACGAAACCTTAGCAAAACAAATTGGTTGGTCTCCAGAAGAAGCTATTGGGCGTACTATTGAAAATAGAGCCTCAGGCCCCGTATTAGGTGTTGTAAAAGATTTTAATTTTAGCAGTTTGCATGAGCCAGTTGGTCCATTGCTTATGTTTTTAGGTCGTAATTTTTCAAGAAATTATATGGTTCGAATTTCTGATTTAGATGTTCAAGGTACTTTGGGGCACTTGGAAACTCTTTGGAATGAACGTACTAATAGCAGACCCTTTAATTACCATTTCTTAGATGAAGATTATGACACGCTTTACCAAACAGAACAGCGCAGTGCAATTCTTTTTAGTGTAGCAGCAGGACTTGCTGTTATTCTTGCTTGCTTAGGTTTGTTTGGTCTAGCAGCTTTCACCATAGTACAACGTACTAAAGAAATTGGTATTAGAAAAGTCTTAGGAGCAAACCTTAGTAATATCATACTTTTAATAAGTAAGAACTTTTTAGTATTAGTAACAATAGCTATCATTATTGCATCACCATTCGCTTTTTTCGCTGCAAAAAAATGGTTGCAGAATTTCGCATACAGAATTGAACCCGAATGGTCCGTGTTTATTATTCCAGTTATTGTGACCTTGCTTGTCACATTTTTAACAGTTGGTTATCATTCTATTAGAGCTGCCATTGTAAACCCTATTAAAAGTTTAAGAACTGAATAAAAAAATCATCAATCAAAAACAATAGATATCATGCTTAGAAATTATTTCAAAATAGCTTGGAGAAACCTTATTAAAGACAAAATGTTCACCATATTAAACGTTACTGGACTTTCGGTAGCTTTTGGTATTGCAATACTCTTAGCAATGGCAGGTTTTTTTGATTTATCGTATGACAAATTCCATACAAATGCAGATCACCTTTACAAGGTATATTCCGTTCAACAAACCTCAAAAGGTCCAGAAGCGAGTGTAAGTCAGCCTGCCCCCTTGTTAGAAGCTCTAAAAGCAGAAGTACCAGGTATTGAAAAGGCATCTCGGTATTTACAACAGGAGGCCATAGTTTCCTTTAACGAAAAAGAAATTAATATGGATGCTGTTTGGGTAGATGCTGATTTTTTCGACATGTTTACCTTCCCTTCATTAAAAGGAAAAATAAATAATCCTTTAGAAAAACAATCTTCTATAGTGATTACAGAAAGTACCGCCAAGAAACTTTTTGGAGACGAAAAAGCCATTGATAAGACCGTTCAAATATTGATAAACGGTAAGGATCACCCCTTTAACATAAGTGCTGTTGTTGCAAACAATTTACCTCAAAGCACCTTGGAATTTGAATTGGCCATTCCTTTTGAAAAGGAAGCAGACTACCAAAACAACAAGGATACTTGGGATTCAAGCTACCATGATGTTTATATACAGTTAGCAAATGGTGTGTCTCCCAAACAATTTGAGAAAGCGACCCGTGCTTTGGTAGATCTGAATCTTCAGGAACAAATTGCAAACGCTAAGCGAGATGGCGCACAGACCAATGCTGATGGGAGATATTATAAATTTGATATTTTGCCTGTTACGGATGTAAAATTCACCAAATTCAAAAATGGTTATGCTGAAGTGAGCAGAAGTACCCCGTATTTAGTTTTGGGCATTGCTTTTTTAATTCTATTTATTGCTTGCGTGAACTTTATCAATATGAGCATAGCAAAAAGTGGACAACGCCTTAAAGAAATAGGCATGCGTAAAACATTGGGGGCGAAAAGGAAGCAATTGTTTCTTCAATTTTGGAGTGAGAGTTTTTTTGTTTTTTGTATTTCCGTTCTATTAGGATTGATGTTGAGTATCCTTTTGATAGATTCGTTTAAAACCATTTTCAGAACTGCAGTTTCCTTTGATTTATTGATATCTCCAACGATTATCCTATCCTTTTTGTCCACTGTTTTACTCATCACTGTTTTGGTAGGTGGTTACCCAGCAATACTACTCAGTAAGTTGGGAACCATCCAATCTTTAAAAGGAAAACTTGACCATTCTGGAAAAAATAAGGTTCGAGATGGGCTCATTGTAATACAATTCGGTATTGCTATTTTATTAATAAGTGGCACATTAGTACTAAGAGAGCAATTAGATTTTATGCGAAATAAAGACCTAGGTTTTAATAAAGAACAAGTACTATCCTTTCCATTATACGGAAAAAAAGATAGTCATCAAGCACTCCAGTTGTTGCGAAATGAATTAGCCAGCAATCCAGATATTTTAGAAATAACAGGAGCAGATAATAATTTAGGACTTGGTAAGGACGGTAGTCTCTCCAAGAGTATATATGGTTTTGAATATAAAGAGCGGGTGATATACACTAATTCTTTGACGGTAGACTATGATTATGTAGAAACCTTAGACTTGAAAATCGTTAAAGGCAGAAACTTTAAAAGAGGTTATGCCAATGATAGTTTAAGTGTGGTCATTAATGAAGCAATGGTTAAAGAACTTGGTGAAAAAGATCCTTTAACAGCATATGTTACTGTTAGTGATAGTATAAGATATCCCGTAATTGGTGTTGTAAAAGACTATAATTTTGAGAAATTAGATAAGTCCATTCAACCCATAACCATGTTTTTGAATAACAACGAAGGTTTGTACTATGCTTATGTAAAAGTAGCTCCAACCAATATGGCAAAATCCTATGATGTTATAAAACAGGCTTGGAAAAAGATAGCTCCCAATGCAACGTTCTTAGGTTCTTTTCTGGATGAAAACATCAACAGAACTTTTAGAAAAGAAGAAAAGATAGCCAAAATGATTACTGCAGGATCTATTATAGCTATCGTATTAAGTTGTATTGGTCTTTTTGCCATTTCTTTATTACTCATTACCCAACGAACCAAAGAAATTGGAGTCCGTAAAATAATTGGCGCAAGTATCACTAATATTACTTTTTTATTAACCAAAGATTTCTTGAAATTAGTTGGGGTTTCCTTTTTAATAGCAACCCCTATTGCTTGGTGGTTTATGAAAGAATGGTTACAAAACTATCCTTTTAAAATCGATTTAAGCATATGGTCTTTTCTAGCGGCAGGTATTTTGACTACCATAATTGCTTTACTAACCTTAGGAGTTAAAACCTTAAAAGTGGCTACACAAAACCCAGTAAAAAGCATTAAAACAGAATAATCATGATTAGAAACTATTTTAAAATCGCATGGCGAAACCTTATTAATAACAAAGGATATTCTGCTATAAACATTGGAGGTCTTGCTTTAGGTATGGCAGTTGTTATTCTTATTGGATTATGGATTCATGACGAAATAACTTTTGATCAGAATCACAAAAACTATGAGGACATTGCTCAAGTTTTAGTGCATAAAACAGCTAATGGAAAGAAAAGAACCCGTTACACGATGCCTTATCCTTTAGGGAATGAATTAAGAGCAAAATACAATGAAGATTTTGAGCATGTAGTTATGAGTTCATTTCATAGTGATAATATCTTATCTGTGGGCGATAAAAATATTTCTAAGAGAGGTGGCTTTATGGAACCTGATGCACTTAAAATGCTTTCATTAAATATGGTATACGGCAACTGGGACGGACTAAAAAACCCTAACTCCATTGTCATTTCACAAGCAACAGCAAAAGTGCTTTTTGGGGGCAAAAACCCTATTGGTGAATTGATGACTATAAGTAATAAACTAGATGTGCAAGTAACAGGTGTTTATAAAAACATGCCCTTTAATACTACATTTAATAAATTAGAATTTATAGCTCCCTGGGACTTATATGTGTCTTCCTATACTTGGGTAAAAGAATCTCGCGATAATAATATGTGGGATAATAGTTCTTATCAACTGTATGTTCAAATTGCAAATGGCAGCAACATGTCCTCGGTTAGCTCAAAAATTAAAAATGTTGTGTATGACCACCTACCCGAATATGGCAAGAAAAGCCATCCAGAACTCTTTTTATTTCCTATGAAGGATTGGCATTTAAGGTCTAATTGGAAAGATGGTGTTAACACTGGAGGATTTATTCAGTACGTATGGCTATTTGGCATTATTGGTCTATTTGTATTACTTCTAGCATGTATTAATTTTATGAATTTAAGTACAGCACAATCCGAAAAGAGAGCCAAAGAAGTAGGAATTCGTAAATCTATTGGATCTTCGAAACGTCAATTAATTAATCAATTTTTGAGCGAATCGTTTTTAAGCGTGGTATTTGCCCTTATTTTGGCTTTAATCTTAGTAGTATTAGTACTGCCTGCATTTAATCAATTGGCAGATAAACAAATACGTTTTCCTTATAACAATTTATATTTTTGTTTGTTAAGTTCAGGAATTGTAATAGCTACCAGTCTTATAGCTGGTAGTTATCCTGCGCTTTACCTTTCATCTTTCCGTCCAGTAAACGTATTAAAGGGTACTTTTAAAACAGGAAACTCAGCAAGTTATTTTCGTAAAACCCTAGTTGTAGTACAATTTACTGTTTCTATAATACTTGTAGTTGGAACCATTGTTGTAGAAAAGCAAATTGACCATTCTAAAAATCGTCCCATGGGATATGAAAAAAACGGATTGGTTATGCTTGAAAAAGTAACAGAAGATTATAAAGGGAAATACAATGTGCTTAGAAACGACCTTAAAAATAGTAAAGCTGTTATAGAGATGTCGGAATCTTCCAGTCCCCTAACAGATATATGGAGTAGCGGCGGTGGTTTTAAATGGGCAGGTAAATCGCCTGACTTTATACCTAATATAGGCATGATTTTCATAGGGCATGATTACGGAAAAACAATTGGCTGGGAACTCACTAAAGGACGTGACTTTTCCAGAGCATTCCCAACAGACTCCACTGCTTTTATATTCAATGAAGCTGCTATTAAATATATGGGAATAGAAAACCCTATAGGTAAAATTGTTCGGTGGAATAGCCAAGACCATAAAATTATTGGCGTTGTAAAAGACATGCTCGCAGAATCTCCTTTTAAACCCGTTAAGCAAGCTGTTTATATGATACAATATGAGAATACAAGCTGGATAAATCTCAAATTAAATCCTAAAAAAAGTACCAGTGCTTCTCTAGCGTTGATAGAAACGGTTTTAAAAAAGCATGCTCCTAATGTCCCTTTTGAATATCAGTTTGTAGATCAGTCTTTTGCTAAGAAGTTTGTTGCCGAAGAGCGCATAAGAACTTTAGCAAGCATATTTGCCTTATTTGCCATTTTTATAAGCTGTTTAGGTCTTTTTGGATTGGCTTCATTTATGGCAGAACAACGTTCCAAAGAAATTGGTATTCGAAAAGTTGTAGGAGCCTCAATTTTTAATTTATGGAAACTCCTTTCTAAAGATTTTGTAAAACTCGTCATGCTTGCCTGTATTATCGCTATACCCATAGCATATTACGGTATGCGCAATTGGTTGAATAATTATGAATACCAAACAAATATCTCTTGGTGGGTATTTGCAATTTCTGGGATTGGCGCACTTATAATTACATTATTAACGGTGAGTTTCCAAGCTATAAAAGCTGCCATAACAAACCCAATTAAAAGTTTGAAAGCAGAATAAATCATCAACGTACACTGAATTCGTTTCAGCATCAAAAAACAAAAAATCATGATACGTAACTATTTCAAAATCGCGTGGCGAAACCTTATTAAAAACAAAGGATTTTCTTTAATCAATATTGGAGGTCTGTCTATTGGCATGAGTTGTAGTATTCTTATTCTTTTATGGGTTCTGGATGAAACGAGTTATGATAAATTTCACACCAATGCCAACCAAATTTATAGACTTACAGTTGACGCAGGGAGTGATTTTAAAGCAGCCGTTAGTCCTGCTGGAATGGCATCTGGTCTTCAAGATATCATTCCAGAAATAGAATCAACAATGCGTCTGAGCCCACCAATTACGGCTTTATTTGAAGCAAATAACCTTAAATTTGAAGAGCAGCATGTTTTTTGTGCTGATGCCAACTTTTTGGAAATGTTTAATTTTTCTTTATTAAAAGGACATCTTAAAACGGCATTACAAAATCCCAATGGGATATTAATAACAACGACCACAGCCAGAAAATATTTTGGAAGCGAAGATGCTTTAGGAAAAATTATAAGGAAAGATAATAAGGATACGTTCACTATTACTGGAATATTAGCAGATACCCCTTCTAATTCCCACTTACAATTTGATATTATTTTACCCATGTCTTATTTAGCAAAAACAGACAAAAACCTAATCAAAAATACATGGAATAATTTCGGTTTTTATTCTTATATCCAATTTAATAGAGGCCATAAATTATCATCTGAAGCACGTACTAATCTTGAGGATGAAATCAATCAAATCTATGCTTCCAAAAGTCCCGAATTTCAACCCAAATTTCAGTTACAACCCCTCACAGATATCCATTTACATTCTTCTAATTTACAAATAGATGTTTCTGGTCATGGTAATATTCAATATGTGAATATTTTTATTATAATTGCTTTTATCATTTTATTAGTTGCCTGTATCAATTTTATGAATCTAGCCACAGCTCAATCATTTCGAAGAGCTAAAGAAGTAGGACTTAGAAAAGTAATCGGAGCTAAAAGAAATCAATTGATATTTCAATTTTTAAGTGAGTCTATACTCATTTCATTTATTTCTTTATTCATTGCTGTTTGTGTTATATACTTAGTAACCCCTGCATTTAATAATTTGACTGAAAAACAGATCGTATTTCAATTATTAGATAATAAAATATGGTTAAATTTAATTCTTATAGGATTAATTACAGGCCTATTTTCAGGGAGTTATCCCGCATTATTCCTTTCTGGCTTCAAACCAATTAAAGCAATAAAGGGGAGATTAAGATCAGGTCATGAGAATTTGTTGTTTCGAAACGGATTGGTTATTACTCAATTTGTTGTGTCTGTTTTTCTACTTGTAGGAACCGTTGTTGTATATAAACAATTAAATTTTATAAAAGACAAAGATCTGGGTTTTGATAAATCAAACCTTTTATATATCCCTGAAAAAGATGGGATATATAACAAAAGGAGCGCCTTAAAAACGGTGTTACAACAAAATCCACTCACCAGCGATTTTTCTATGGTATCCGATCTGCCTACTAATCTAATTACAGGAGCCGTTAATGTAGAATGGGAAGGAAAAGACCCTAATTCTAAAATTATATTTCCTAGAATCGATATAGATGAGAACTTTACTAGTGTCTTTCAAATAGAGACCCTTCGTGGCCGCAGTTTCTCTAAAGCATTTGGAACCGATGCGTCCAATTATGTTATTAATGAAAAGGCCATGAAAGTAATGGGTATGAATTTAGAAACAGCCATAGGAAAGAACATATCGTTTCAAGATAAGAAAGGAACCATTATTGGCGTTGTGAAAGATTTTAATTTTAAACCACTACAATATGCTATAGAACCGCTCATATTAAGGTTTAGAGAAAAAAATAATATAGTTGTAGTCCGAACCCAACCAGGAAAAACGGAAGCTACCATAAAAGCTTTAAAAGAGATCTATGGGAACCTAAACCCTGCATTTCCTTTTGCCTATAATTTTGTTGATAAAGATCTGGAAAATCAATATCGTGGAGAGCAACAAATGGGAACTGTTTTTAATCTGTTTGCTATTCTGGCCATTTTTATCTCCTGTATTGGTCTATATGGATTATCAGCATTTATTGCAGAACAACGTATTAAAGAAATTGGAATACGAAAAGTTCTGGGAGCAAGTATTTTCGGGCTAGTAAATATGCTTTCCAAAGACTTTTTTAAACTTGTTTTAACGGCATTATTTATCGCGACACCAATCGCATGGTATGTAATGGATACTTGGCTTCAAGATTTTGCTTATCATATAAATATACGTTGGTGGATGTTTGCGCTTTCTGGAATAGCAATAGTTGTTATAGCTCTTACCACTATAAGTTTTCAAACTATAAAAGCCGCCATAACAAACCCAATTAAAAGTTTAAAAACAGAATAAAAATAAATTAATAAAATTATGATACTACAAATTAAGAACCTTTTTAAATGGGTAAACTCAGGAGGCAATCGGGTTTTCTTATTAAACGATATCGACTTTACTGTAAATGAAGGGGAGTTTATTTCCATCATGGGCCCCTCGGGTTCTGGCAAAACTACCTTGTTAAATGTTATTGGTATGCTTGATGATTTTAATGAAGGGGAATATGCTTTTCTGAATGAACCCGTTCATACTTTAAAAGAAAAATACCGTGCCAATTTATATAAGGAATACATCGGTTTTGTGTTTCAATCTTATCATTTAATTGATGAATTAACGGTATATGAAAACATAGAAACACCTTTGTTATATAAAAAACATAGTGCATCCGAACGCAAAGCACTTGTCGCTGATATGTTGGATCGCTTTAATATTGTGGGTAAAAAAGATTTGTTTCCTTCACAATTAAGTGGCGGACAGCAACAGCTAGTAGGAATAGCCAGAGCATTGGTTTCCAGCCCGAAATTAATTTTGGCAGATGAACCCACAGGAAATCTTAATTCTACACAAGGCACAGAAATTATGGAACTCTTTAAGCAATTAAATAAGGAAGGTGTCACCATTATTCAAGTAACCCATTCTGAAAGTAATGCTACTTACGGTTCGAGAACCATTCGTTTAAAAGATGGTATGATTGTTAATAATTGATTATGAAAACGAAAAAAATAATACTATTTGGTGTTTGGAGTCTGCTTTTCAGTATAGGATTCGCTCAAAAAAACCTACCATCAAGTTATACTTTAGAGGCGTGTATTTCCATAGCTATGGAAAATAATTTAGATCTAAAAAGTTCTGGATTAACAACAAAATCAGCTACAATTAATTATAAACAATCCTTAAATGAACTACTCCCAAATTTAAATATGGATTACAATTTGGGTCTTAATAACGGGCGTAGTATAGACCCTTTTACGAATAGTTATAGTAATCAGGAACTAACATTTTCTAACTTAGGAATAAACCTAAATATGACTATTTTTAATGGGTTTAGAATTTTAAACAGCATCAAACAAAACTGGTTTAATATGGAAGCTGCCAAAATGGAATTGGAAGCCGCTAAACAAAATTTAACTTTAAATGTTATTATAGGATATATCCAAATATTAAACAGTCGGGATTTAGTTGAACTTTCAAAATCCAGATTAAAAACCACTGAAGGCCAATTAAAAAGGTTAGAAGTAAATTATAAAGAAGAGGTTGGAAACCCTGTTGATTATACTAATATGCAAGGGCAATATGCTTCAGAACAAGTGGCTATTATAAATGCAGAAAACAATTTTAAATCGGCTGTTTTAGATTTTACAAGCTTATTAAATCTAGAGGCTAACTCTAAAAATAATTTTGAAAATATATCAGGCTTAATTGAATCTGAAAAGTATTTATTTTCGGCAAACGATGTGTATCATGATGCCTTACAGCATTTAGCAACTTTTAAATCGACACAATCCAGAATAGATGCAGCTAATAGTGGTATTAAAGCAGCTAGAGCAAATTATTTTCCCGAAGTATCACTGTTTGGACAATTAAATACAAATTATTCCAGTTTAGCAGAAACTTTTACAGAAACAAGCACAAGTATTTCTGAAACGGGTGATTTTGTAACGATTGATAATCAAGATTATCCAGTGCTTCAAAATGAATCTCAATTTATTAGTGATAAAATAAATTACGATAGTCAGTTTAATAATAACTTAAATACGGTCGTTGGAATATCTGTAAGTGTTCCATTATTTAATGGATTCCGAGCTAAAAATATTGTAAAGCTTCAAAAAATTGAACTTGAAGAAACTGAATTAGAATTTAAACGCACAAAATTGCTTTTTAAACAATCTATAGAGCAAACTTATAATAATATGGAATCAGCATTCAATCGATATCAAATTCTATTAGATCAAGTAGTAGCGTTTAAAGAATCTTATCGTATTAATGAGGTTCGATTTAATAATGGGGTTTCAAATATTATAGATTATATCACTAGCAAAAATAATATGGATTCTGCACAACTTAATCTAAATCAAGCGAAATATGAATACCTGTTACATGTTAAAATTTTAGATTTTTATAGAGGAATTTAAAAATTAAAGAATTTCTTGAAACTGGTTATCCCCAAGGCAAGTCCAATGTCATTAAATTAAAGGTTTTAGCACTTCAATTGTCTGGTTGAGCGCAGTCGAAACCTCTTTCTTTGTTAGAATGATGAGTTCTCGACTGCGCTACCATTGACGTGTTTTATAAATACTTAATTTTCAATCACTTGTCATTCAGAGCATTCCGACAATTGTCGGAGTCGAAGAATCTTTATCATTAATCCCTAAAGATTCTTCAGTCGTACCTCCTCTGAATGACACCCCTATTACGTCATTTCATCCGCTAGTTAAAATTTTTAACACAGGTCTCGAACAGACATAAATCTCCTTAACTCACATATAACGTATCTTAAAAAAAGGCACAAATATTCCTATTAATTCTTTTAGGAATTAAAATTAAGCAGCAAAATATGAGTTAATCTTTTAATTTAAAGCAACAGCCAAATCCTGTTTGCTTATTCCTAGTTTTTTTATAGATTTAATAGTTTTGTTAATTTGAATTTGTTTAAACCGCTCGCTTTCTTTCTTTGAATATTCATAACAAAAGTCTTTCTGATTTTCCAACATCTTGTAAATAATCACGGCAATTTTCCGAGCCGTTGCAATTACGGCAACAATTCGTCCTTTCCTATAAGCTATCCTTCTAAAAAAGTCTCCTAATTTTCCTTTGCTATTACCAGCTGCATTTGCTGCATCTCGTATTGCTTTTGATAAAGGATTTTTTACTTTTGGTGTATTTGAAGATATTGTTTTTCCGCCAGTAATCTTTCTGTTGGGGGCAAAACCCAACCATGAACTGAAGTGCTTTGCGCTATGGAAATCTGATTTTAAATCAAATCCCGTTTCTGACATGAGTGCCATTAGAGTCCCGACTCCAACACCGTCAATTTGGGTAAGATCTATCCCATTTGTCATTTGATGGGCATACCTGGCAACATCAAAATTAGGATCGTTTTTTTGCCGTGCTTTACGTTTTACATAAGGTTTAATTTTGGATTCTTTTCCTCCATCTCCTTTCTTTTTTAAAAGGGTTTCAATTTGATTATCGGTTTCCTTGATCTTTGTCCATGTAAATTGATGTAGGGAATAATTTTGTTCCAATTCAAATAAATGTTCTTCACGCCAATTCCCTTCTAACGCTTTTTCAATATCTTTTCTTGATGCTTTGACATTTTTACCCACGTTTTTGGCTAACCGAACTGGGTTCCTTTCTCCTTCTAAAATGGCTCTTATCACTTTTAAACCAGACTCCCCTGTAAGGTCTCGAAGGACTGTTTTTAACTGAATGTTCATCAACACCAATGATTTATTCATTTTTGATATATACCTACTACTCGTTTCTATCAGGGATTTACGATGACGAACATATTGGCGTAGTTCTTTTGTGAAAATATCTGGCTGAAAACTATTGGATAAAAGTCCAATACTGTGTAACAACTGTAACCATTTACTATCCACAACATCCGTTTTATGTCCTTTTACGTTTTTGACATGTCTGGCATTTACTAAGATTATTTCAAATCCATAACTTTGAAGTAATGTGAATAATTGTTGCCAATAAAATCCTGTGGATTCTAAGGCTACTGTTTTGATTCCATGAAATGTCAAATGCTTTGCGATCTCGTGAAGGTCTGTTGTAAAACTCGTAAATTCTTTTACATTGTCTTGCGATACACATACATAATGGCTACGACTACCAATATCTATCCCTGCTGCATGGGGATTTACAACTGGCATTTTTATCATTTTGATTGGTGCTTTTTTCCTCTTTTTTGCCATCTTAAATATAATTTAGTTAAAATGTACTCGACCAAATGTTTGTTGCTGTTAATTCTCACATGCGGGATTGGTTTAAGACAAACAAACCATCTCCAATAATTTTCTCAAGACATTTGGCTGCCATGCTTAATGACGGGTTTTTACTAACTCCATGTTAATAACGGCTTACCTCCAAGTACTTGCACTAAGTTATATATTTTTTTATTTCCAAAGGTAAAAGTGGCTTAATGACATTGGCTGGCAGGTTCAACTACCAATTTTAAAAACATGGATTCGCCACTTTTCAAAATAGAGTTTTCTTGCCACACAATAGGCATGGACTAATAAAATCAGTTCTTTTATTTTTTGAAAAACAGGGTAAAAACACGGTGTTATTTATGGTCGTTTTTTTCAATATGAGTATCTTTGTTAATGCAGTTAACCTATAAAAAAAAGTTAACTATCTATCCTAAAATGAAAGCATATAAACCAAAAAACAGACTAACCACTCAAGCATATATTGATGGTGTTTTAAATGGTGAGCGGGTTATCTTATCTAGAGCGATAACCATTATAGAAAGCAGTTTAGAAAGTGATAGAATACTGGCAAAAGAAATAGTTCAAGCCATTTTACCCGCTTCAGGCAAATCTATTAGAATTGGTATTACAGGTGTTCCTGGCGTTGGAAAAAGCACCTTTATTGAGACTTTTGGCATGCACCTTATCAAACAAGGATATAAAGTCGCCATTTTATCGATAGACCCTAGCAGCCAACGCTCCAAGGGAAGTATTCTAGGGGACAAAACACGTATGGAAGCCTTGGGACAGATGGAAGATGCCTATATAAGACCATCGGCCTCAGGCGATACACTTGGTGGTGTTGCTAACAAAACGGGCGAAACCATGTTGCTTTGCGAAGCTGCTGGTTATGATGTGATTTTAATTGAAACAGTGGGTGTTGGGCAATCTGAAACGGCGGTTCATGGTATGACCGATTTCTTTTTACTGCTTATGTTGGCTGGTGCTGGTGATGAATTACAAGGCATTAAAAAAGGTATTATGGAAATGGCTGATATGGTGGTTATCAATAAAGCAGATGGTAATAATATACGCATGAGTGAGATGGCCAAAAGACAGTATCAAAATGCACTTCATATTTTTCCGCAATCGGAATCGGGTTGGACACCTATAGTAAGCACCGCTTCTTCGACTAAAAATATAGGTATTGACACCGTTTGGGATACCATTTTAGAATTTAAAAAGCTGGTTGATAAAAACGGTTATTTTAATAAAAATAGAAATCAGCAACAAATACAATGGATGTACAATAATATTAATGAGGCGTTGAAACATCTGTTTTACAATTCAGAAAATATTGATAAAAAGCTTACAGCATTGGAAAAGGATATTATAGCCTCCAAAATATCACCAGTAAAAGCGGCACAATATATTATTAAGGCTTTTAAAGAATCATTTTGAGTATGGTTTCCCCTCCCCTGACTTGCGAGAAACCATGATAAAAACACCATACGCATTCAATTAAAAATGAATTCTTGTTTTCTCAGGAATAAAAAAACTACGACTAAGCATTTCACAAAAAAACCCTGCATTGTATAATACAATATAGGGCTTTGCAATTTGAGAAGTCACTCTATTATTCTTGTTCTAAATATTTTTTCATAATATTAATTGCTGCTTCAGAAATTACTGTGCCAGGACCAAAAATCCCAACTACTTTTCTTTCTAACAAATAATCATAATCTTGCTCTGGAATAACACCACCAGCAAAAACCATAATATCTGGTCTGCCAAGTCTCTCCAAAGCCTCTATTAAATTCGGGATTAATGTTTTATGTCCTGCGGCTAAACTGGATGCGCCTACAAAATGAACATCGTTTTCAATGGCTTGTTTTGCAACTTCTTCTGGCGTTTGAAACAAGGCGCCCATATCAACATCAAATCCTAAATCAGCAAAACTGGACGCTACCACTTTGGCTCCCCTATCATGTCCATCTTGTCCCATTTTTGCAATCATCACACGAGGTCTTCTTCCTTCTACTTGTTCAAAAGTATCTGCTAATTCTTGAGCTTTTGAAAACATATCGTCGTTTTTAACTTCTTTACTATACACGCCACTTATTAATTTAGTATCTGCTCTATGTCTTCCAAAATGGGTTTCTAAAGCATCCGATATTTCACCTAAAGTCGCAAAATTTTCAGAAGCTTCAACAGCCAATTCCAACAGATTACCTTTGCCAGTTTCTGCACATTTAGATAGTGCTTCCAAATTAGCCTTTACCACCGCTTGGTTTCTTTCTGCTTTCATTTTATTCAATCGGGCTATTTGAGAATCTCTAACGGCTGTGTTATCAACTTCCAAAATGTCAATATTTGCTTTTTCTTTAGTTCTGTATTTGTTTACTCCAACCAATATATCTTGTCCAGAATCTAAACGTGCTTGTTTACGTGCCGAGGCCTCTTCAATACGCATTTTTGGAACTCCAGTTTCAATAGCTTTTGCCATACCGCCTAGTGCTTCAACTTCTTCGATAAGCTCCCAGGCTTTTTTGGCAATCTCCTGTGTTAGGTATTCCACATAATAAGAACCCGCCCAAGGGTCTACAGCTTTGGTTATTTGCGTTTCATCTTGAATATAAATTTGCGTATTTCTTGCAATTCTAGCCGAAAAATCTGTTGGTAAAGCAATGGCTTCATCTAAAGCATTTGTATGCAATGATTGTGTTCCACCAAGTCCTGCAGCCATAGCTTCCACACAGGTTCTAGCCACATTATTAAACGGGTCTTGCTCACTCAAACTCCAACCAGAGGTTTGACTGTGCGTTCTCAACGCCATTGATTTTGGATTTTGAGGATTAAATTGTTTAATGATTTTAGCCCACAACATACGTGCAGCACGCATTTTGGCAATTTCCATAAAATGATTCATCCCTACCGCCCAGAAAAAGGATAATCTTGGTGCAAATTCATCAATTTTTAATCCTGAGGCTAAGCCTGTTTTAATATATTCTAAACCATCTGCCAATGTGTATGCCAACTCAATATCGGCCGTAGCACCTGCTTCTTGCATATGATAACCACTAATTGAAATAGAGTTAAACTTAGGCATATATTTAGTGGTGTATTCAAAAATATCGCCTATAATCTTCATGGATGGTAATGGTGGGTATATATAGGTATTACGCACCATAAATTCTTTTAAAATATCATTTTGAATCGTACCGCTTAAGTGCTCTAATGAAACACCTTGTTTTTTAGCAGCTGCAATATAAAACGCCATAATAGGCAATACTGCACCATTCATGGTCATAGAAACCGACATTTTATCTAACGGAATTTGGTCAAATAAAATTTCCATATCTAAAATAGAATCTATGGCAACTCCTGCTTTTCCAACATCACCGGTTACACGTGGGTGATCTGAATCGTAACCACGATGTGTTGCTAAATCAAAGGCTACAGACAGTCCTTTTTGTCCAGCCGCTAAATTTCTTTTATAGAAAGCATTGGATTCTTCTGCTGTTGAAAACCCTGCATATTGACGAATTGTCCAAGGTCTGGTAACATACATCGTACTATAAGGTCCTCTTGTATAAGGAGGTAATCCTGCAGCAAACTGTAAATGTTCTGCATCTTTAATATCTTCTTTTGAAAAATGTTTTTTTACAGGAATTCCTTCTGGTGTGTTCCAAACATCTTGATTGCCTGAGACTTTTGTTCTCTCTTGTTTACTAACTGTACTTACAGTTAGATTTGAAAAATCCATTCTCATACTTCTAAAGATTTAATTTTTTTTTGAATTTTTTGATGAACTTCTGAAATGGTTTGTATCACATCAGATTTTAAATGAATACATCCATCTAAACCTGCTAATGTTAATGTTTCAAACATATTAACTGGGTTTCCCGCTAATAAAAGAACTTTGTCTGTGTTTAATGATCTAAATATTTGTACAAAATTTAAAGCATTTTCATCGTAATCTTTATCTGAACTACAAATAACCACCACATCTGAATCTGACAAAGCACTCTTTCTTGCTGCATTTTCTACATCATTATAGCTTTGTTCTTGCCATACTTTAAAACCACTTACGCCTATAAAATCATAAGAAAAAGCAGCTCTTGCTTTACGCATGGTTAAATTCCCAAAACTGGTAAGCTCTACTATTGGCCTTTTATTCGTTTTTTCTACTATTTGTTCTGTTACTTTTCTAATAGCCTCAATTTCTAAAGACGCTCTTCTTGGGGTTAATACTTTAGAGCTTGTGAGGTCTCCAGATGATAAGATTTCTGAAGATACCGTTTCCATAAGGTTAGGGTATTTATTGACACCTACCATTGGCAATCTTCTTTGGCTTATTAGTTTTATTTTTTCTTGGCGTATTTCTGCTATTTGTTCCTGAATACATGCACTTTCAAAAGCTTTATAAAAGCCTCCTTTATCTTCAATCGTTTTAAAAAGCTCTAAGGCTTTTTGAGCTATTTTTGTACTTATTTCTTCAACATAATAAGACCCGTCAACAGGGTTTGACACTTTTCCAAAATAAGATTCTTCTTTTAAAATGGTTGAAATATTTCCAGCAATTCTACTTGAAAAATCTGATGCCTTTTTAAATTCTTTATCGTAGGCATCAATTAGAACGCCATCAACATTACCTAAAATGGCAGACATAGCCTCTGTAGTTGCTCTTAATAAATTGGTATGTGCATCGGTTATCGACTTGCTCCAAACAGATGTTTTTGCTGTTAAAACATGGTTAAAACCTAAAACGCCATATTGCTTGGCTATTTCATATAATAAGCTATTGAATGCTCTAAACTTAGCTATTTCAATAAAATATTCGGATCCAATTGCTAATTGAAAATGTAAATTATTAAAAATAGTTTCTATATTAATATCTCCATATAAACATTGTTCAATAACATAAACCAATGAGTTTAATGTGTAAGCTACTTCTTGAACTTGATTAGAACCTGCATCTAAATAGTTAGTTCCTGAAATTGTAATGGTCTTAAAATTGGGGTACGCTTTACCTAGTTTTACAAGGTTATTTAAAATATTAAATTGATCTGTGTCAATGTTTCCTTTAGTAACATAATGATTTATTAATCTTAAATCAAAGTATCCCTTAAGGTTTTTAGTATTCGTTAGATTCTGCTCAGCAAATTCAAAAAAATCTTTTGCAAAACTGGCACCATTATTATTTAAAATAAACGATACAGCAACGTCATCTAAATTGATATTACTTAAAAGCTTATCCACTAATACCTGTTCTTTAATATTAAAAAGTAGTCCAGTAATACCTTCTTCAACAGCTTTTAAAGCTTGTTTATTACCATTTTCAGCAGACTCTACTGTAATATCTCTGTAGTTGATAAATGCCTGTGAGTTTTTGCCTGTATTGGTAATATACTCTAGTTTATTTTCTGTGTTGTAAAAAGGTGAAATATCGATTTTACTTAAATGCCTCCAAACAAGCTTTTTAACAAAATCGCCCCCTTTTAAATCAACATGCACTCTTTCCAACCATTTTTCCTTTAAAACGGGACTAAATTCTGAAAAAAGCGTTTTATTTTTAGTACTCATACTGTATATGTTTTTTCAACTTTACAAATAAATAATTTCTGAAAACCAACTATCCTTGCCTTTGCCAGCGGTCAGGTTCAAGGCAGAATCCAGGGAAATTCTTTTCGATTAAACCATGACACTATTAGTCCCAAAACGTTCAAAAATAGCTTTATCTAATGCTTCTCTATGGTTCGGATGTGCAACATCTCTTAAGGCTTCTGCTCTTTGTTTTAATGTTTTACCAAATAATTCTGCAATGCCATATTCTGTGGCTACAAATCTAGCATGTGCTCTTGTTGTTACAACACCAGCTCCAGGCTTTAAAGCAGGTACTATTTTTGATACGCCTTTTAAAGTTGTTGATGTTATGGCAATAATTGGTTTTCCTCCTTTTGATAAAGCCGCTCCTCTCATAAAATCCATTTGCCCTCCTACTCCAGAGAACATTCTAGTGCCTATAGAATCTGCACAAACTTGACCAGTAAAGTCAATCTCAATAGCAGAGTTAATGGCTGTTACTTTTGGGTTCTGACGGATAATAGACGTATCATTTACATAGGCTATATCGTTCATTTCTATTTCAGGGTTATCATCCATAAAATCATATAAACGTCTTGTTCCCATAGCAAAACCTGAAATAATTTTATACGGGTTCACCTTCTTTTCCGAACCATTTACAATGCCTTTCTCAACTAAATCTACAATGCCTTCAGAAAACATTTCTGTATGAACTCCTAAATTTTTATGGTTTGTTAAGAATGTTAATACAGCATTCGGAATTCCGCCAATCCCCATTTGAAGGGTTGCTCCATCTTCAATAATTCCTGCAATATTTTTTCCAATGGCTTTTTCTTTTTCAGAGGGTGCTACAAATTTCATTTCATAAATGTCTTCTTCAACAAGAACACAAGCACTAAACTTATTTAAATGAACCAATGCATCGCCAAATGTACGAGGCATTTTAGGGTTGATTTGAGCAATCACTCTTTTACCTCTTTCAATGGCAGAAATTACAATATCTACTGAAACCCCTAACGAACAAAAACCGTGTTTGTCTGGTGGCGAAACGTTTACCAAAACCACGTCTAAATCCATATATCCCTCGCGGAATAAACTTGGAATATCACTTAAAAAAACAGGAATATAGTCCACAGTATTACCTACCATTTTCCTTACGTTTCCTCCAATAAAAAAAGCACTCGTATGGAAACTATCTTTTAGTTCTGGGTCAACATACCCGCATGCTCCTTCTGTATGTAAATGGCAAATCTCAACCTTTTTTAGCTCTGGTGCACGTGCTACCATAGCTTTAATTAATGTCTGCGGTGTTGCTGAACCACCTTGAATTAATACCCGATTGCCAGACTTTATAAGCTTAACAGCTTCAGCAGCTGACATTACATTTGGAATTTTCATTTTTAAAAATTTTAGTTTGTACGTTTTTTTCAATAATCAGTTTTAACTTAAAAAACTTAGTATAATACCCGCAGCAATTGCAGAGCCAATAACGCCAGCAACATTGGGCGCCATAGCATGCATTAATAAATAGTTTTGGGAATCTGCCTTAAGCCCTTCTGCATGTACTACTCTGGCGCTATCGGGAACAGCAGAAACACCTGCTGCTCCAATAAGCGGATTTAATTTCTCGTCGCCTTTAAGAAATAGGTTCATGAATTTTGCAAACAATAAACCGCCACAGGTTGCTATTACAAATGATACAGCTCCTAAAGCAAATATCATCATAGAATCTTTGGTGATAAAAATATCGGCTTGTGTTGATGCTCCTACCGTAACACCTAAAAGAATGGTGACTATATCAATTAATTTTGTACGGGCTGTATCTGCAAGCCTTTCTGTTCTTCCCGACTCTTTTAGTAAATTCCCAAAGAACAACATCCCTAATAATGGTAATGCACTAGGTGATATAAAGGTTGTTAGTAACAATGCTACTACGGGGAAAATCATTTTCTCCTTTTGCGAAACTGCTCTAGGAGGTTTCATTCTAATTAATCGTTCCCTCTTTGATGTTAATAACTTCATTAATGGAGGTTGAATTACTGGTACTAGTGCCATATATGAATATGCTGCTATGGCGATTGGACCTATTAGATTTTTAACGGTTGTGCCATCTGCTAATATATTAACACCATTAGCCAATTTTGATGAAAGAAATATTGCTGTTGGACCGTCGGCGCCTCCAATAATACCAATAGCACCTGCCTCTGGAAGGTTAAAGCCTAAATACAATGCTCCTAAAAATGTGGCAAATACGCCTATTTGTGCAGCTGCTCCAAGAAGCATTAATTTGGGATTTGCTATAAGCGATGAGAAATCTGTCATAGCCCCAATTCCTAAAAATATTAATGGCGGGTAAATACCTTTAACAACACCAAAATAAAGATAGTTTAATACCGATCCTGCTTCATAAATACCTGTTTGATTTCCTGCTACAAATGGGATATTACCTATAATAACCCCAGTTCCTATGGGGATTAATAAGAGAGGTTCGTAATCAAATTTAATTCCGAGGTATATAAAAATAATACCTACTAAAATCATAATTAGATTTCCCGATTCTGCATTTGCGAAACCTGTATATTGATAAAATTGTTGTATGCCATGGATCGTTTCTGAAATAAAACTTTTTTCGGCAGCACTTTCTGAATCTACAATCGTAGTAGACACTGTTGCTGTTGCAGAATTAGAAGTTAGGCCTAAAACTGGTCTAGCAAAAATAAGTAGTGATAGAACTCCAAATATTAATATTACTTTCTTCATTTTTTTCTTTTTTAGTCACTTTAAAATGCAAAAGACTATACCCTTAAAAAGATCTTTTTTTACACGGATTGACGTTGTCTAATTTTATTCTAATTCTATCATGACTTCACCTTGTAAAACTTGTTGTCCAACTGTTACATTTACAGCTGTAACGACTCCAGATTTTTCTGAAACAATACTGTTCTCCATTTTCATAGCTTCAAGAACTAATAACAAATCGTTCTCTTTAATAGTATCGCCAACTTTAACATTAAGAGTTAAAATAACGCCAGGAATTGGTGCTAAAATTTTACATTTTGCAGAAGAACTTGGATTTACTTTTACAGGAGCAACTGGTGCTGCCTTAGAGGGATTACGAACTAGTATTGGTGTTTTTCTTGTTTTTATTTCTTCTTTCATTTTTACGGAATAATTAGTTCCGTTTACTTCCAACTGTATGGTGCTATTTTCTTGAGAAACAATTTTAACACTGTAATTGTTTTCGTTTATTTTGAATGTGAAATTTTTCATGGGTTTGTTTTCTTATAGGATTCTAAAGTCTATTTTTATATGCGCCATATATTTTAGAACTCCAAGGGGAATATAATTTCCGAGCCTGCTTAATGGTTAGTATGGCATTTTCTTTATCATGCTTTACATCTAGATACATATGAATGGCTACCGATATTGCTGCCGCTATTTCTCCTGTAAATTCTTCATTTACTTTTGGCGAAATTTCTTTAACTTTTTTATCTGGTCCTTTAGAAATTATTTTATAGACATAAAGCATCAGGGGTAATCCATATTTAAAAACCAAAGTTAAAAGCAGTAATCCACTAAAAACAACAGTTAAACCTGTAACCAGGATGATGTATCCTTCGCTTAATGTATCGATGTATAATAGTAAATGCTTCATTATAGTGGAATATTTGAATGTTTTTTAGGTGGGTTCACCTCTTTCTTATTAGCTAATAATTCTAAGCCTCTAATAATTCTAAATCGTGTATTTCTTGGTTCGATAACATCATCAATAAAACCATACTTAGCTGCTATATATGGATTAGCAAACTTGGTGTTATATTCATTTTCTTTTTCTTCAATGAAATGTAATTTTTCTTTGGCATCTTCAATTTTACGAATGTTAGAACCTTCTAAAACTTCAACAGCTCCTTTAGCCCCCATAACAGCAATTTCTGCCGTTGGCCATGCATAATTTAAGTCTCCTCTTAATTGCTTGCAACTCATAACATCATGAGCCCCTCCATAAGATTTACGAAGTGTAATAGTTAGTTTAGGCACGGTAGCTTCGCCATAGGCAAATAATAATTTTGCGCCATGAAGAATAATACCAGCGTATTCTTGTCCTGTTCCTGGTAAAAATCCTGGTACGTCTACTAAAGTGACAATAGGAATATTAAACCCATCGCAGAAACGAACAAATCTAGCTGCTTTTCTAGATGATTCACAATCTAAAACCCCTGCATAGAATTTTGGTTGATTGGCAACAATACCAACTGAACGTCCATTAAAACGAGCAAAACCAACAACAATATTTCGGGCATAATTTCTGTGAACTTCTAAAAACTCACCATTATCTGTTATAATTGAAATAACATCTAAAATATCGTAAGGTTGATTCACATTTTCTGGAATGATATCATTTAAGACATCATCCAATCTATCTATAGGATCTGATGTTGTTAATGCTGGAGGATCTTCAAGGTTATTTGAAGGTAAATAGCTTAATAATTTTCTAATAAGTATCAAGTTTTCTCCATCATTTTCTGCTAAAAAGTGAGACACTCCAGATTTTGTAGAATGCACTGTAGCTCCTCCCAATTGTTCGGTAGTTACAACCTCTCCTGTTACTGCTTTTACAACCTTTGGTCCTGTTACAAACATGTAACTAGTTTTATCGGTCATAATGGTAAAATCTGTTAAAGCAGGCGAATAAACAGCTCCACCAGCGCAAGGGCCTAAAATGGAAGATATTTGTGGAATAACACCAGATGCCATAATATTTCTTTGGAAAATCTCTGCATACCCAGCAAGTGATCTTACGCCTTCTTGAATACGAGCCCCTCCACTATCGTTAAGTCCGATTACTGGCACACCAATTTTCATTGCCATATCCATGACTTTACAAATTTTCAAAGCATAAGTCTCTGAAAGCGATCCTCCAAACACCGTAAAATCTTGAGCAAAAATGTACACAATTCTACCATCAATGGTTCCATGCCCCGTTACAACACCATCTGAAAGGTAAACTTGCTTATCTAAGCCAAATGATTTTGTTCTATGGGTAACAAACATATCAAACTCTTCAAAACTGTCATCATCTAAAAGAATATCTATTCTTTCTCGAGCTGTTAGCTTTCCTTTTGCATGCTGAGAGTCTATACGTTTTTCGCCGCCTCCCATTTTTGCTTTAGCTCTTTTTTCAATGAGTTCGTTTATTTTATCTTGATTTGCCATAAGTTTATATTTTTGCTTATCTACTCTTGTTAACTCAATATTATTCTTGTTTTGAACAAAGCTCTGTAAGAACACCCAGTGTGGATTTTGGGTGCAGGAAGCCAATATTTAATCCTTCAGCACCTTTTCTAGCCTCTTTATCAATTAGTTTTACACCGCGCTCTTCTGCTAACTTTAATGCTGTATTGGTATTCTCTACCGCAAATGCGATATGATGAATACCTTGTCCTTTTTTAGCAATGAATTTACCAATAGGCCCGTCTGGCGATGTGCTTTCTAGCAATTCAATTTTTGTATTACCGACTAAAAAAAAGGCTGTCTTCACTTTTTGATCAACAACCTCTTCTACAGAATAACACGTCATTCCTAAAACGTCTTCATAATACTTTATGGACGCTTCTAAATTCTCAACTGCAATTCCTAGATGCTCTATATGTGAAATATTCATAACTATATATTTGTTTGATTTTATTCATTGAATATGGGCTAAAATTAGAGTAGGACTGCTTTTTAATTTATGATGTAAGTCATATTTCTGTTAAAAAATGAATTAAGTTATTAACTATAACGAAATAGTTTTATGGAATTTGCGTCTTATCTAATAATCTGATATTGAATTCATCTTAATTAGAAAACTATAAAAAAAAGAGGACGGTATTTTTGTTGAAAAACAGGATTGAGGTCAATTGTTGTGTGCGAATTAAAAAAATGAAAACTATTAGAAGGAGCAATATGCACTAAAATTAAATACGTGCGAAATAAGTTAAAATAGACACAAAAATTAACGATTTTAAACGATGGAAGGTTTAAAAAGTGGTTGCACAATAGCGTCAATAATGTCCCGCCAATAATTTTATTATGCCTTTACTTTAACCAGTAATTACCACTATAAAAATGCTTTTTATGCAACTTTATAAATTTAATCAAAAAAAAATATCGAGGGTTACAATCCTCGATATTTCTAAACTCTACACACTTGGCGAGATACTACCTTTCTTTATTATTTTGTATAGCCTTTTATATCAAACTCTCGTGATTTAAATTACTCTAATACAAGTAATTCCTTAATTTTTGCTTTAAGTTTATCGCCTTTAAGTCCTCTGGCAGCAATTACCCCATTTTTATCTATTAAAATAGTTTCTGGTATTGTATTTACTGAAAATATTTTTGCAGATGGACAATTCCATTCTTTTAAAGATGAAGCCTGCTCCCAAACAACATACTCATTTTTCTTTAAAAAATTACGCCATTTAGTTTCGTCTCTATCATAAGATATTCCTAAAACTTCTAAACCTTTAGAATGAAATTCATTATATATTTCTCCTATATGTGGCATTTCCTTAATACAGGGGCCACACCAAGTTGCCCAACAATCTATCAACAATACTTTACCTCTGTATTGATACAAACTAGTTTCTCCTCCATCTAATGAAGGAATGGAAAAATCATCAGGAAGACCGCCAACATAAGATTTTTTTATGACTTCTATACCTGATATTATTGGTATTGCTTCTTTTGAATTCTTTATGTTATCAGCCAAATTATTAAATGCCTCTTCAACCGATGGTAACGGATCAAAGCCTAACATATAATTTTTTATATAAAAAGCAGTTGCATAATTATTTGGATAATTGGATAAGGTATCTAATATCTCGGTAATAAAATCGGCATCTAATATTCCACATGCTTTTGCTAACTCTTCATCACTAATTTTCTTCTCTTTATTAGCTACTACAAGCCCGTTCGTTTTTCCTCCCCATATAGTTCTTCTTTCTTTATAATTAGCTTTAAGTTTAGCATATAAGGCATCTTCTTTACTTCTTTCTACTTTAAAAATAGACTTCGTATATTTTTCTGTAATAACTTTTTGTACAATATTTACATTAACAATGGTATCCTCAATAAGTATCTCGTCTTTAAATCTAGTTCCTGCAATGGATAATCTAATTTCTTTTTTTTCTCCAAATGAAGACCCGCTAAATGAAAAATTCCCATTAGCATCAACACGCATAGAGTCTATAGTTTTAATTGAATATTTGTCTGAAACATCCTCTAAAATGAGTAATTCTCCTATGCCGTCTTTAAAAATTCCATTAATTGTGTATTGAGGTATTCTTTGGTTACAAGAAAACAATAATACTGTTAATAAAACTATAGTTATAGTTTTTGTCTTTTTCATGTTGTTCATTTTTAATCTAAAAATTCTTCAGCTTTCGAATTAGGGTTTCCAATAACATTGTTCCTTTGTAGCCATCAGAATTGCTTTTTTTAAATTCTAGGTGAGGTAAAATAGCAAAATTCGGGTTTTGCTTCAAAAGACAAAATCCGCGTTCAACTTGATTGGGTATGAAACTAACTCCCCCCCTTGGGTTCACCAAGGGGATAGTCAGTTTTCAGTTTTAATATCTTTTATTTATCTTTCGTATACATCAATATCTGGGTTATATTCTACAACACTATGAGGAAGTGGTAAAATATATCTTGGATCATTTGGAGGTAAAGTATAGTCTACACCATCTACAGTATGAGTTACTGTTTTAGCAAAAGCAGGTTCTGTGTTTAATCTTTTAAGATCTTGGAATCTAAAATCGGCATTAAAACTAAACTCTCTTCTTCTTTCGTCTAAAACAATTTTTAATGCCTCTTCATTTGTTGCTGCAACTAATGGTACATTACCTACAATTCTATAATTCCTAAGGTAATCTAAATATTCCATAGCCTTGTCTTTACTACCCACTCTAGCTTCTGCTTCAGCCAAAATAAGATATAACTCAGACAATATCATTCCAGAATTCCTCTGATTAACAGCATAATACATTGTTGCCCCAGGGAATTCATACACTCTGGTTTCTGAGGTCCAAAGCTCATCTGTGGCAAAATACAAATCTTCACGTTTGTCAGTAGCACCTGTAGGTAAATTTACAGTATAAGTATCCATCAGGTCTTGTGATGCAAGCGTTTGATTAAAGTAGTATAATGACGTTTTTAGGTACATATTTTCTGCAATATCTATTGGATCTAACATTGGTTCACCTGTCCTTGAATCTATAAGTCTTGAAAACCAACCAGCCTTAACTGTATAATATTGAGTTAAATCTTGTAACTCAAAAGGCGAAGCTGCTTTATCTTCTAAAGCTAGATTTGCATATTTAAGGGCATTATCAAAATCACCTTTAAATAAATAAACTTTAGATAATAGTAAATTTCCAGTCATTTGAGTTGGATGAAATATGTTTAGAGTGTATTCTTCTAATAACGGAATAGCCTCTATTAAATCATTAATGATAAAATCATAAACTTCTTCCACAGAATTTCTAACATATTCTGCATTAATGTCTTCATCTAAAATAATAGGAACTCCATAATCTGTGCTAGCTGTATCAGGGTCGTAAGCTTTACCATAAAAATTAACTAATTTAAAATAATTAAATGCTCTACTAAACATGGCTTCAGCTTTGGTCGCTGATTTTTTTTCTTCAGTAGCATCTGTAACATCCATTATATTGTTAACAACAACATTATAGGTGTATATCTGAGAATATGCCTGTACGTAATATCCATCATTCTGTCCTTCAGGGAATGTTGATCCTGAGTTAAAATAATAATAATTTAGGTTTTTCTCATCAAGATTCGCTAAAATTGATGAACTTGGGTAATTAGGATCTGTAGTCTTTTCTGCGTCGTCTGTCAGCAGAATCGTGTATCCCATTTCATCCATAGTAGAGAGAGATGACTCATTTAATAATAAAGCATAATCATTATATGTCTCAGGTATTGTATATCCTTTTGGTTCTATGTCCAAATAATCATCACAAGAATTAAAGGTAATAATGGCTATTAATGCGAATAATATTCTATATATATGTTTCATAATTTTTAAAAGTTTAAATTAATCCCGAAAGTATATGTTGGCATAATCGCAGTTCCTCTGCTACCCTGATCAGTCCAAGCTTCCGGATCTAAGTTATTTCTATTATTATTCCAACTTAAAGGGTTTTGTACATCAAATACAAGTTTTGCATTGGTAATCTTTGAAGCTTCTAAAAATGATTGCGGTAAGTTATACGCTAAAGAGATGTTTCTTAATTTGGCATAATCTGCTTTTTGAACATGTAAATCTGCATATTCCCATAAAGGTCTTACACTATCACCTGTTCCTGATAAATGAGCAGGAGATGTATAAATATTTGCTTCATCACCAGGTTGTTTCCAATAATTTGCATGTATTCTATCTAAATTGGTATTGAATGTGTATGGGTTTGTGAATGTTGGATAGAACCCTGCAGCAACATCTCTTTGAACGTGTCCTCCATAATAAACAATAAGGAATGAAAAATCAAATTGTTTATATGTTATACTATTAGAAAAAGAAGCGTGATAAGGAGGTGTGTACGTACCTGAATTTACTAAATCTTCTATTTCTAAACCTTCTAATGAATTTACAATACTACCATCTTTTTTATAAGCTGTTGGAGCTCCTTCATCATTTAACCCAGCATATCTAATACTATAAAGACTATTCATTGGCTGACCTACAAGCTGTTGTAAACCTATTACCTGATTATATACACTTTGACCTGTATGAACTAAGTGTGTAATTTCATTCTTGTTATAACTAAACAATAAATTGGTATTCCATTTAAAGTTTTTGTTTGCTATATTTTGCGAATTTATCTGAAACTCAATACCCTTATTATTTATTGATGCATAGTTTTTTAAAACAGAAGCCCAACCTAAAGTAGGGTCTGTATTAACATTCCCCAACACATCAGTAGTGTTTTTGTTATAAACATCTATACTACCAGATATTTTGTTTGAAAATAAACTATAGTCAATACCAAAATTAGTGGTGTTTGTTTTTTCCCATCTTAATGATCTATTTGGAGGAGAAAGTACGTAAGCTTGCTTTTCATTTGTTATATAGTTATTAACACTACCAACTTGTGTAAAAATAAATGGTCCAACATCTTTAGCTACATTCCCATTTATACCATAAGTGGCTCTAACTTTTAGTCTATCAAGCCAAGATGATGATTCGGTGTTAAATCTATAACTTGCTCCTACAGACCAAAGTGGAACGTATTGATATTTTGGGTCTGTACCAAATAAGTTAGATTGATCCATTCTTATACTAGCATTAACTCCTAATTTATCATCAAACATATAAGATCCATTTCCGTAAAAAGAAACATATCTATTTTCATCTTCAAAAGTTTCGGGCACCACTGAAGCATAACGGAAATATCCATAAGGAGGTATTTGAGCTCCAAATATACCCGAACTTAAACCTACTTCATCAATATTAGTATAAGAAAAATTATCAGGATCATAACCGTATCTCTTATATCCTTTTTGACCATTAATTATTTTTCTTTTCTCTGCCCCAAAAAGTAAATTTATATCATGTTTGTCCTTAAACACCTTCGCATAATTAAGTTGCGCTTTTATAGTACTTGAATAACTTTCTCCAAATGTTTCAGTTACTTGCCCTCCTTCAGGAATATTATACGTAATAATTCCATTACTATCTATTTGAGCAGCATTATTTATCAACCTACTAACTTGTATATTTTCTATAGAGGAATAATCTGTTAGAGAAGATCTACTTATTTCTGTTTGAGCTCTTACTTCTAGGTTTAACGATTCTGTAAAATCAATTTTTGCCCCAATATTTAGGTTAACATAAGGATTTTTATAAGTTTGAGTACGTGTATCTAATTGGTTCAATGCGTAGTAAGACTCATCCAGTAAACCAACACCAATAAGTCTATCTACTTCTTCAAAACTTTTATAATCCTCCCATCGTACTGCGTTTCCATTGTCATCCTTAAGCATCTCGTAAGGAAGCCTTGAAGCTCCTATTAACGTTAAACCACTAACACCTACATTATTATCATAACTGTTATAACTACCTATAACGCCTGTATCTAGTTCTAGCCAATCTGCTAATTGAAAATTATTTTTTATAGTCATTCCAATTTTATCTACAGATCTATCTTTCTCATAAGACCCTGTATTTTGAAAATTAAGAGATACTGCATATTGATGCTTTTCTGAACCTCCTCTTAATGAAAGATTGTGTTGCTGCGTGATCCTATCATTTAACAATTCATCTTCTACTTGACTATATCCATCTAAACCTCTAAGCCTCTCTATTTCAGAATTAAAGAAAGCTTCTGTAATTTCTCCATCTTCTCTTGTATATAACAACTTATTAACTTCATTCACCTCCAATCTAGAGTTTTGTCTAGACCCTGACAATGCTTCATCGAAAATATACATTTGATAATCAATAAATTCTGATGATGACATTAAGTTTGAGTACGATCGATCTGGAAGAGGAGTTACTTGTAATGTTGACGCATAATTAAATACAGGTTTACCAACAACCCCACCTTTTGTAGTAATTACAATAACTCCATTTGTTGATCTAACCCCATAAATAGAAGCAGCTGTAGCATCTTTTAATACTGTAACACTTTTAATTTCGTTAGGGTTAATGGATTCTAGATCTCCTTCAAAAGGTGCACCATCTACAACAACTACAGGAAGTGTACTTGCATTAAGAGTAGCCGTTCCTCTAATAACAGGTGTTCCTCTATATAATGAAAAGCCAGCAATAGCTCCTTCAAGTCTTGCTAAAATATTTGTTTGAACCTTACTTTCAATTTTCTTAGAATTTACTGTAGAGTATGAACCAGTAGATCTTTCTCGAGATATTGTTTGATACCCTGTTACAATAATTTCATCTAACTCATTCAAAGACTCCTTCATTATCACATTTATAACGGTTTTACCCTCAACCATTATTTCTTGTGGTTCAAAACCTAAACTGGTAAATACCAACACTGTTTTAGTGCTAGAAACAGCAATAGAATAGCTGCCATCAAAATCTGTAATGACTCCTTTATTTGTGCCTTTTACTGCAATAGTAACACCAGGTAAAGGTATACCAGCTTCATCAGTAACTTGTCCAGTAATTTTTTCCTGTATTACTTTTGAAACATCAGATTTTTTTTCTACTACAATTGTATTATCTTCAAGTAATTCAAAACTATAATCATCATTAGAAATAGCATGCAATAACAAATCGTTTGCCTTTATAATACTTTTCTTTAAATGCACAGCTGGGAAGTCCTTAAACATATCTGAACGATAAATAAAAGTGTAGTCTGTTTGTGCTTGGAGAATGTCAAAAATTTGATCGACAGTTACAGTTTTATCCTCATTAATTACAATTTTAGCATTTTGAGAGATAACATCTATTGAAGTAAAACTAAAGACTGTAGAACAAAACAATAAAAGTGCTGTTCTCATAATAAAAATTTGAGTTTTCTTTTTCAAAAAGAAAAACTCTTTGGTAAAGTTAATTTTCATAAATTTGTTGAGTGTTAGTTAATTATATAATTAATACGTCCTGAGGGATAAAGCTAGAGTACTGTGGAGGTATAAGCTTTGTCCCTTTTTTTATTCTAAAACTATTTTTTTGTCATATATTTTATAATTTAAATTCACATTTCTTTTAATGGCTGTTAAAATCCCTTCAAGTGTTTTGCTTTTACTTAAAACACCGTTAAACGTCATGGTTTCCAGTGCTTTGTTTTTAAAAACGAAGTCTACATCATACCATCTTGATAAAGCTTTCGTAATGTCTTTTAAAGATTTATCTCTAAAAGAAAAGATGCCTTTTTTCCAAGCGGTTTCATTATATACATTTACATCACTAATTCTTATTATCCCATGATCATCATCTAGAATAGATTGTTCATTTATATTTAAGTTTTCTTTATACACTTCATTACTTACAGCCACCTTTCCTTCTATAAGTGTAGTATACACATATTCTTCATCCTGATATGCTTTTATATTAAATTCTGTACCTAGCACTTCAACTTTCTGAAACTTAGAGACCACATTGAATTTGGTACTATTATGGTTTTTACTAGACGAAACATCAAAATATCCTTCTCCATAAATAAGTTCTACCTCTCGGGTTACTCCCTCTTTAAATGCTACAGGATATTTTAATTTAGAAGCAGAGTTTAACCATACTTTAGTTCCATCTGCCAAAGTCAATTCAAATTTTCCACCACGCGGTACAGTTAAATAATTGTAAACAATAACATCGATTTTTGTTTTATTATATACCAATTGCTCTCCATTACTAACTACCTTATCTGTTTTATAAAGTTGTCCTTTTTCCAAAACAACACTAGTACCATCTTCAAAAGTTAAAGTAGCTTTATCAGTACCTGTACTTACAGTAATTTGATCTCTTTCTACGATTTCATTTCGTTTTAGAAAGAAATAGCTAGAAGAAATTAATAGTACAGCAACTGCAGCATATTTAAGATATTTTGTTTTAAATAATCTTATAACTTTTACAGAGTTTGTTGGATTATCGATAGATTTTTTCACTCTATTAAAAGCCTTGTCAGCATCATTTTTTAACATCGTAATATTTAAATCATGATAATCTAAAATATATTGTTTAAATTCATTTTGATTTTTATGATTTTCTAGCCATTTGCAAAGCAATTCTAGCTCGTCCTCTGTAATTGTATTTGCAATAAATTTTGTTATAATATTTTTCAAAATTGAATTCCTCTTTAGGTGTCATATATATTATTACTAATAAAACTTAAAAAACCCCTAAAAAAAAATACAGTTATTATTAAATAAATGAAGTTTATGCTACAAAAACAGCTTTTTCATTAGCTTTTTTTTAGTAAAACACAATTCCAAATAACACTTATTTTTATAACTTATTTTAGAATAAACAAAGAATTTTGTAACAAAATCAATCTATAATGTGATAATCTCAAAAACAGCCTGTTTCCCTTCTATATTTTTAAAAATTATTGCACATTTTACATTTTGTTTATATTATTGTTTACAAATCAAACTAAACTTCTAAAAATATTCATTTCAATTTCAAATAACATAATAAGATTAAATTATGAATGAACTAGAAGCAACCATAGCCATAAAAAATGGTGACGAAAACGCCTTTAGACATCTATTTAATTTATATTACGACAGATTAGTAGCTTACATTGTAACCTATACGCATGATAAAATGACTTCTGAAGATATTGTGCAACAAGCTTTCATTAATTTTTGGTATGCAAAGGATAAATTAAAAGATTTTAAATCGCCAAAAAGTTACTTATATACCATTGCATATAATGAATTTATAAACACTATTAATAAGGAAAAACGACAGAATAATATATTAAATATTGTTTACGAAAATGCTTTAAGAGATCGAATAGAGGAAGATCATGAAGCTTTAGAAAGACGTGTTAATAAAATGAATCAAATTATTCAAACCTTGCCTCCAAAGTGCAGACAAACACTTGAAATGAATAAAATTAAAGGGATGAAATATCAAGAAATTGCAGAAACCACAGGAGTTTCTGTAAAAACTGTAGAATCGCAAATGAGCTTAGCTTTTAAAAAAATACGCAAAGGTTTTGAAAAAGAAAATCTCCACCTACTATTTATGAATTTTCACAAAAAAATCAAATTAGAATTACTAAATTAAACTAAACCACTCCTCCTATGGACTTCCAGTCCATAGGTTCGTTTTGGCAGACTAAAAGTCTGCTTCGTGAAATATGGTAAAACTGAATTTGTGTGAATTCGTGAAACCTGCCAGCCGGCAAGCCAATGTCATTAAGTTAAGACTAAAATGTCAGTCTGAGCGCAGTCGAAGACCTTATAACCTTAGTTTTTAAAAGCATTTCGAATACACTCAATGTGACAAAACAGAACAAATCTCCTCATCTTAATGACATTGGCTTGCCGGCAGGCTGGTTCGTGTCAAAAGTTTTTAGAATCTAAAAGCGACATCCACTAAAGTACATAGTTTTAACTCCATTTGAGACCAATAAATGAAACGTTCAAAGCATTTATTTTAGTATTTATAAGCAGGTTCTTTTATTGTAAATTCGTTAGGTTTTGCCATTCTGAAAGACTCAAAAAATATAACGACTCTAATTATTTAAGTTGGTGTAATACCATAACAATCTTCCATAAAGTTAATAATATTGCTTATAACTAAAGTTAAAAAACGGATGAAGTAAATAGCAAAAAAGGCTGCCTTCTCAGACAGCCTCCTTAGATATTTGCTAATTTATAAAAGAAGTAATTAGTTTTTAACTACTATTTTTTTAGAGACTGAGTTAGAACCGTTATCTAGTTTTAATAGATATAACCCTATTGTTAAATTATGATTAATTACATCATTTTCAATCGTACCACTAAGTACTTTTTTACCTGCTATATTGTAAATAGTATAGTTAATTTCTCCTTCTAAAGTTGTTTTAACATTTAACAAGTTAGTTGAAGGATTTGGGTAAATTGAAAGAGAACTATCTAATTCAAATTCAGAAGCGCTTAATGTTGTTAATAATGATGTATCAACACCAAATAATTCTCTTCCTATATCAGCAGGACCTGTAGGATTTTGATCAGTATCATAACTAGCTTCAAAATATAGTTTATTACCTACAGCAGTAATTTCATCAACCCTATCAAATGAGTCAAGATCTATTGCTTGTACAGTTGTTCCGTTTGTTCTATACAAACGGCGTTGATTACCAGGAGAAAGAGGATATGCTTTACCACCATAATATAAGTACCCATCACCTGGATCAGCAAAATCATCAGGATGGTGGTTAGCTGTTATAGTACTAAGTTCGGTAACTGTCCCTGTTGCAGGGTCATACGATATAAGTTGGTCGTAGGTGCCTAATTTACCGTCAAAATACAGTTTACCATTCCAAGCGTACGTATAGTTAACATCAGAAACACTAGATGCAGCAGCTACTTGTTTGGTGCCATCTGGTGTACCATCGGTTTCCCATAAAGTAGTATCACCCTCATTTGTAAAATAAACCTTGTTTCCCAACTTTGCGAAATAATTTAAATCGGCATCTGCAGCCGTACCATCAAAATCTTTAACCAAGGTATAACTTTGATTAGGAATATCATAAAGATATAATTCCTTGCCAACAGAAGTTCCAGCTATCTCATATTTTACATGACATAAAATAGAATTATCATCAAGAGCAATGTAACTACTTCCAGCATCTGTTACTTCACCTGTACCCATATCTGGTAATTTTTGAAAGGTTTCACCGTCATATTCATATAAAACATCAAAATAAACTTGCATATAAGCTTTATCGCCAATAACAATAGGTGTATTAATTTGATAATTAATACCTTGAGCTAATGTTCCTTCTTCGGTACCATCAGTTTTGTAGATATTGTGATCACCATCATTTGCGTAAAAATATAATTCATTTTTTAATATAAAAAAAGATTGAGGGCTTGAGTTTTCATCACCTACATTAATATCTTTTACTAACGTTGTTCCAGCATCAGTACCGTCAGAAACCCATAGCTCTTTACCAACATCTACGTCACCAGTGTTAGAAGCAAATGAGTCATCGGCAGAAAAATAAAGTTTTCCATCAAATGCAAATAATTTGTCAGGGCTTGAGTGGGCAGTGGTGGCAAAATTAGTAAAATTAATGTCTTTAATAAGTGTAATTTGTGAGTTTGCTATACCTGAAAGTAACAGTATAGCATAAAAGTAAATTTTTTTCATTTTTATTAGTTTTAAAATTATGTTACTATTACGTTAGGTTATAATTTTACCCTTAGCCTATTTTTATTTTTTTTTGAAATTTTTAAAACTAAATCTCGTGTTTTTCTTGTTTTGTTGTTAAAAATTCATAAAATCGCTTATTTTGTTTTGTTTTGTGTAATAGTTTTTTTTTTAGAAAAAAACATATAAAAAGTAGAAAACCTGTGTGTCTTTGGTGGTGGGCTTTTAGCGTTTAATTATTGTGTAATAATAAGGGGGTTTTTGTTTTAAGTAGTTTAAAAAAATAGATGAGATAATTATGTTGAAAACTTATAAGTTACGTTGCTTAATTTCTGTCTATAAAATATTTTATTAATAGGCTATGATTGTTATATTTGATAATATATTGTCTTAATAATATTGAATTTAGTTAAAAAAAAAACTTGTTATGGTTTTGAGAAGAATACAAGTATAAAAGCTCTTAACTATTGAAGAGTAGTTACTAAAATAAGTTCGATTATGTTAATATATTTACGAATTGAGGAAACTAGGTTGTTTTTATAGGATTCTTGTTAGCCATCATAAATAGTGAATAGATTGATAATACAGTTAATATTATAGTTTTAACCAAAACTAGAGCGATAGTAAGCTGGTTACTGTTTAAAAACATATTTATAGATGAATAACAAAAATAAATTATCTTCTTTAAAAGCTTTTCGTATTTTTTTATAAGCGGTATACATGTGAGACTCTACTGTTTTTACAGAAATATCTAATTGCTCTGAAATTTCCTTATACTTAAGACCTTGAAACTTATTCATGTACAAAATCTGTTTGCATTGTTCTGGTAGTGTTTCTATTATATTTTTTAATTTAATAATACGTTTTTCTAGAGCTTCAGGGTCTTCTGTGATTCTCTCTCTAAGCGCTTGTTCTTTAAGTTCATTAAAAAAAGCATCTCTTTTTTTTTGTTTTCTGTAAGTATCAATATACGTGTTGTATGTTATTCTGTATAAATAACTTTTAACAGATTTTTCAGTATTTATTTTTAATCTATTCTTCCAAAGTGTTATAAATGTTTGCTGAACAATATCCTCAGCTTCATGCAAATTGTGAGTGTAGGTAACCGCATAATCTAAAAGTTTTTTATAATAACGCTCAAACAATACCCTAAATGCTTTTCTATTGCCTTTTTTAATGTTTTTAGCCAATATAGAGTCGTTCGAGAGAGTTTTCAAATTAATTTTTAATTAAAAATACAAATATGCTAATAATTAAAAATACAAATACCCTAAAAAAATAAAAATTGACTAAGGGTAAAATAATAAATTAGCGTATAAAATGTACAACCTCAAATAAAACAAACACACCATTGAAAAAAATAACAATAAAATATATAACAAATACAATATCTTCAAAAGAGCTAAGTGAACTTAAAGTATTGTTAAGAGAAAAGAAAAACCAAGACCTTTTTAAAGACTATATAAAAGATTATTATGATATCCATACATTACTAAATAAACCAGATATAGATAGTGCCTATAAAAAAATATGGGACACAATAAATGAAAAGGAGCAACCAAGGCAGTATGTTTTACCAAGTTGGTTTAAATACTCCTCTGCCGCGGCTTTAATAGTTCTTACGTTTTCATTCTCTTATTTCTTTATAAACAATCAAAAACCAATTAATAATTTAAATTCTTTTGAAGAAGTCGTAAGCCCTGGTGTTGATAAGGCTACCTTAACTCTTGAAGATGGTTCTAGTGTTGTTTTAGAAAAAGGACAGCATTATAATACAGAAGAGGTTGAAAGTAATGGGGAACAAATAGTATATAATAAAAAAGGAAGTACTAGCATTTCTTACAACTACCTTACTGTGCCAAGAGGCGGTAAGTTTGAGGTAAAGTTAGCAGATGATACGCAGGTTTGGTTAAATTCTGAATCAGAATTAAAATACCCTGTAACCTTTAAAAAAGGAGAAACCCGTCAAGTAGTACTTGTATATGGTGAAGCTTATTTTGATGTGTCTCCTAGCGAAAATCATAATGGAGCAACTTTTAAAGTTGTATCTAATCTGCAAGAAGTAGAAGTGTTAGGTACAGAATTTAATATAAAAGCTTATAAAGATGAAGAAAGTGTCTATACCACTTTGGCCGAAGGTAAAGTGTCTGTAAGAAATGACGTTTTTAAAGAAAAACTAAACGTAGGTGAACAATCTGTTTTAAATGAAGTAACAGGTAATATTAAAATTAAAACTGTTAATGTTTATAATGAAACAGCTTGGAGAAAAGGTATATTTTCTTTTAAAAACAAACCTTTAAAGGAAATTATGAAAGCTTTGTCTAGATGGTATGATATAGATATAATTATTAAAAACAAAAAACTTGAAGATATAAGATTTAATGGTGTTTTAAGTAAAAGTATGAATCTAGAAGAAATTTTAGAACCTATTAAAAGAAATATTAATCTAAATTATAAAGTATATGATGACAAAATAGTTCTGGAATAAAAAAAGAGACGAGGTTTATACCGCTCAAAGTAAATTAACCTCATCCCTTAGATTTAAATACATTAATTAAATGAATAACTAATGCCTAACAAATTTATGAATTTTAATTTTACTAAAGAATTTTACTTTTTTAGGAAAACAACAAAAAACTTTATTATGAGAACAATGCTGTTGTTGTTTTGCTCTACCATTTTTAGTTTAACACCCAATGATATTATTTCACAGAATGCGAATGTTAAAATTAAGGAGAACAAAACAGTTACCATTGATGAAATCTTTGATATTATTCAGACGCAAACAGATTATAAATTTATATACCGTTCAGATCTTTTTAAGGATTTTCCTCTGGTTAATTTAAGTAAAAGTACTATTAAAGTACAAGACTTACTATCTAAAGCTGTTCCTAATGAAGATTATCATTTTGACTTACTTAAACATAAGACAATTGTAATCGAAAAAAAAGCCTCAAGAATAATACAAGAGGAAATTACTGGGAATGTTACTGATGAGAATAAGGTTCCTTTATTTAATGTAACTGTTCAAATTAAAGGGACTAGAAAGGGAGTACTAACAGATTTTGATGGTAATTACAGTATTAAAGGTCTTAAAACTACCGATGTGCTAGTTTTTTCTAGTTTGGGGTTTGAAACACAAAATATAAAGGTAGGCGACAAAAAAGTGATAAATGTTGTTTTAAAAGAGTCTGATAATGAGTTAGATGAAATAGTTGTTACAGGAAAGAAAGCAGTTAATACAGGATATCAAGTTGTTTCAAAGGCAAAATCTGTTGGTTCTTTTGAATCTGTAGGAGCCGAAGTAATAGAAACCAAATTTCAAACAAATATTTTAGAAAGAATAGAAGGGACTCTAAGCGGGTTATCTTTATATCGGGGTACTCCCGTAATTAGAGGGGTTTCCACAATCTTAGGAGAATCCTATCCTTTAATTATTTTAGATGGTGTGGTTTATAATGGTGATTTAGAGTCTATTAATCCTAACGATATAGAGAGTGTTTCGGTTTTAAAAGATGCTACAGCGGCTTCGATTTACGGTGTTAGAGCTGCAAATGGAGTTATTGTGGTAACTACTAAAGGAGGTGTTGTTGGTAAGCCAACTTTTAGCTATACATCATCATATCAAATAGAACCAAAGCCAAGTAGATCATATCAAAACTTAATGTCATCTTCCGAATTTGTAGATTATCAGATAGATATTTTTAATGTGACAGGTTCATCTGCGAGAAAAGATAAAAAGTTAGCTATGGATGAAGTCAATACTTTATTGTATGATCATCGTGATGGTTTAATTTCAGATGAGTATTTAAATTCTGAGTTAAATAGACTTAGGGGGTTAGATGGATATAGTCAAGTTGAGGATGAGTTAATAAGTTCAAAATATACACAACAACATAGCCTTGCATTAAGAGGGGGGACTAAAACCCATCAATATTCATTATCTTTAAATTATTCAAGTAGAGGTTCTTTTGAAGTAGATAGAGCTACTGAAACCATAGGGCTTAACGCAAAAAACTATTTTAAATTAAATGATTGGCTTAAATTTGATACGTCTCTTATAACTAGTTATGGTTTTTCAGATAATTATACAGGTATTTCAGGTGTTTCCTTATTAGGAGCTACAAGACTTCCTTATGAAGTGCTTAGAGATGAAGATGGAAATCCAGCGGAGTGGAATCACATTAAGAGTGATTGGGAGATTCAAAGACTTATTGGGTCAGGTTTATTAGATCAATCATATTATCCGTTGAACGAGTTAAATGAGGTACAGACAACAAGTAAAAGTCCTTCTGTTAATATAAATGTTGGAACAGAAATTAAGCTTTCAGAATCATTGAGTGTACAATTAAGAGGTCAATTACAGTATGGTAGAAGCCATAGTCAAATTTATACTTCAGGAGATAGTTATTCTGTTCGTAATATGATAAACAATGCTGCTCAAATAGTAGATGTAATTATTAATGATGTAATTACTGATCCTGTTTTAGTGGATCCAATTACTGGTGTCAAAACTGGAGGTGAAATTATTAATAACATTCCTTACGGAGGTCAAATTACAGAAACATTTAATGATAGAAATTCATATACGTTACGAGCGCAACTTAACTACTCTAAAGTATTTAATGATAAACATGATTTAAGGGTGCTTGTAGGGGGAGAAAGGAATAAAGCCATTACAGAAACATATGGATTTAAACGTTATGGTTTCGATCCTGATAATTTAACTTTTACCGCTGTAAATGAGTATACATTATCTCAACAGATTTTAGGAACAGAATCTACTTTAGGAGTTTTTACTTTGGGAGGGCAAACAGTTAACCAAATTACGGATAATAGATATATATCTGCTTATGGGAATATTTCGTACATGTTTGATGATAAATTAGGACTTAATGCAAGTGCAAGAATAGATGAATCTAATCTATTTGGTAAAAACCCTAAATATACATTTCGTCCGCTTTGGTCTTTTGGAGCAAACTATATCATAGACACACAGCCTGTGTCATGGCTAGATAGATTAAAACTTAGAGCCACCTATGGGATAAGTGGTAATGTTTATGATAATGGCGGGCCAGAGGCTATAGCATCACTTCTTACTACACCTAATGCTGCTGGAGAAACACAGGCTTATATATATTCTCCGCCAAATGAAGAGTTGAGATGGGAACAAACTTTTATAACAAATATAGCCTTAGATTTTGAGTTGTTTTCTAAGAAAATAACAGGTACTCTTGAATATTATAACAGGAATACCAAAGACGCCATTGCAAAGTTAGACACAGATCCTATTTTAGGCTGGTCTCAGGTTGCTAAAAATTATGCCTCATTAAATAATAGAGGTGTTGAACTTCAAATTAATGCACCATTTATAAGTACACAAGATTTTAGGTGGAGCGGTAATTTAATACTTAATTATAATAGAAATATAGTTACAGAGTTTATTCCAGAATATTCTACATTTTATGCGTATGATTATCTTTACGAAAATTATTTAGTAGAAGGACAAGCATTAAATGCAATTTATACGCTTCGTTATGCTGGCTTAGACGAGAAAGGAGCTCCATTAGCTTATAAAGCAGATGGTACTATTGTAGATTCTTATCTTGATTTAGAATTGGAAGATTTGAAAGTTGAAGGAACTAATGATCCTCCATATCATGCCTCTTTCACCAATAATATAAGCTATAAACAATTTAATCTTTCATTGCTTTTTATTTATTACGGAGGACATGTTCAGAGAGATGTAGCCGCAGGACAAACGCAAACATATACATATCCCTACTCATTAACACGTAATTTAGATAGGGTACATTTAAATTATTGGAAAGAGCCAGGTGATGAGGCTGATATATATACGGCACCAGCAATTAACTGGAATAATAGTGTTTCAAATCCTGACTTTGTTCCAAGTTCTCAAAGAAATATATGGACCTATGCAGATATACATGTTCAAAAGGCAGATTACGTTAAGCTAAGAAATATATCTTTAGCGTATAATACACCTAAAGCGATCTTAGAAAAAATTAATTTTTCTAGCTTAAGATTTACTTTTGATATTCGTAATCCTTTTCTCTGGACAAATAACAGAAATAATCTAGATCCTGAGGTTTGGACGGGCGATGGTGGTAGAGGAACTGCTATTATGCCAACATATACTTTTGCAATTAATTTAAGATTTTAAAAATTATGAAACATATTTATAAAAGAGTATTAGCGTTACTAATTATTTTTAATTTTTGTTCTTGTAGTGACTTTCTTGAAGTAATACCAAAAGGACAATTTATACCTTCAGAATATGAAGATTATGAATATTTATTGAATTATGAAAATCTTATATCTCAGACTCAATTGGGTTATGTCAATCTTTTTACGGATGATTTAGAAAAATCTTTAGATCCAGATATGCCAGATGTACTCGGTTTTACTGCAGTGCCTGATTTTGCTGTAAATTATTATTATTTTAACTCTGGACCTACTCATGAAGCTGATGTAAATGATCCTTTTTTTACATCAATGTATTCGCAAATTTACACGTTTGATTTTGTAGCAAATAATGTAATGGAGTCTACAGGTGGATCTGAAGAAGAAAAATCAGCTATTAGAGCAGAAGCTTTATTTGGTAGAGCATACAATTTTTTCAAATTAATAAATCTTTATGCAAAAGCCTACGATCCTGATACAGCTAGCACAGATTATGGTGTACCCCTAATTTTAGATGATAATATTTATGCAACCTATGGTAGAAATTCTGTAGAAGAAGTTTATAATCAAATAATTGATGATTTGTTAGAAGCTATTCCTTCTCTTCCCGTAACTGCCTCAAGTAATTTCCACCCAACAAAAGCTTCTGGTTATTTATTGTTATCTAAAGTTTATTTATTTATGGGGGGATTTGAAAATGCACTTACTTATGCAAATTTAGCTTTAGATAATAAAGGAGATTTTGAATTACAAGATTTGAAAATTTACATAGCTTTTGATGGAGGAGACTGGGGAGAAAGGATTTTTAATACTATAACATTTGGAGCAATGGAAAATATGGAAGACGTTGCAGAAAATATGTATATTAAAAATTCGTCAACTAATTTTAATGGAAGTGCTTTAGCTTCAGAAGAATTAGTAGATATATTTGAAAAAGATTTACCAAGTGGTTCAATTGATAAACGTAGAGATTTGTATTTTGAAACGGATAAAGCCTCTTTTGTTAATTTTATTTATTTTCCTGGTAGAACAATTTATGGAGCCTATGTAAATAGAAATGCAGGAATGTTGTTACCAGATTTATATCTTATTTTAGCAGAAGCAGAAGCTAGAGTTGGTAGTAAAGATAAAGCCATGGAGCATATAAACTACCTTAGAGATTATAGAATTACCAACAATGTGCCATTAACAGCGGCAACAGATGAAGAAGCTTTATTAATGGTGTTTGAAGAAAGAAGAAGAGAGCTTTGTTTTCTTTCTGATTATAGGTTTGTGGACCTAAAAAGGCTTAATAAAGAACCTGAATTTGCTAAAACAGTCACTCATACTGTACTAGGTGTAGATTACACATTACCTCCAAATGATCCAAGGTATATTTTACCAATTTCTAATGATGTAATACAATTTAATCCAGACCTTCCTTTATACGATAGATAAACAAAACATATGAAAAATATATTTATAATTTTAGTAACAGCATTATTATTTTCATCATTTCAAAAGCCCCAATACGTAATTAATGGTGTTTTTAAAGGCGGTGAAGGAAAAGAAATAGTATTAGAAGAACTTTCTAATTTAAGAGTTGTAAAACGTTTAGGTTCCGCTCATGTAGATGCGAATGGTAAATTTACTTTTATAGGAGACGCTTTTAACGAAATTAAAGAAGCCAGATTATCAATTGTAGGTACAAAGTTTAAAGAAGATTTTATTATTGAAGATGCGGTTGTTATTGATGTTAATATTCTAGCAAAAGTTGTTACAGAAAAATACACAAAATATCTTTTTGATTTAGAACGTGGAAAAGAAGATGCAGTCTATGCGAAGCTTAAAGCCAATTATAAAGATAGAAGAACTGTGTGGGGAGGTAAAAGTAATAGAGTAGTTGTAGCAAATAGAGAAGGAAAACTAAGTGATGAAGAGTTAGCAAAAACGCGGGCAAAATTTGATGCTGATTTTATTGATGAAACGCTCAATATTTTAGCTAATTATTCGGATAGTTATGGAGCTTATTTTTATATAAAAAACTATATGTTACGATTTGATCCGCTACCTGTAGTTGAAAAGGCATTTAACAACCTATCTGAGCGTATTAAGAATTCAAAAGAAGCAAAGGTTTTTAAATACGAGGTCGAAGAAATAAAAAGATCATTTGTAGGCGGTATCCCTAATGATTTTTCCATTCCTTCATTAGATGGAGGAGAAACTAGTTTGTATCAATATAGAGGTAAAGTATTGTTGATAGATTGTTGGGCAACTTGGTGCGGACCTTGTATTAAGGAAATGCCACATATAGGAGAAATATACAATGAATTTCATCCTAAAGGTTTAGAAGTTTTAGGAATATCTTATGATAGAAAGGAAACTAAATGGCATAATTTTTTAAAGAAAAATGAGTATGTTGTTTGGGATCAGGCTTCATCATTAAAAGAATGGAATTGTCCTTCAGCAAAAGTATTCGCAGTAAATACAATACCAGAAACTATTTTAATAGATAAAAATGGGGTAATTGTTGCTAGAGGCCTTAAAGGCAATAAACTTAAAGCAAAAATTAAAGAAATACTTGCAGTAGAGTAATATAAACTCATAAGAGTTTGATATAAATATAAAGGAACATACAAAACAGTAAAGAAAGGTGAAATCTCACCAAGTGTGTGAAGTTGATAAATATCGAGGGTTATAACCCTCGATATTTTTTTTGATTAAATTTATAAAGTTGAATAAAAAGCTTAATAAAATTATTTTCCATATTGTTGAGATGCTATTTGCTCAATCACTTTTAAGCCTTACATCGTTTAAAACCATTAATTTTTGTGTCTATTTTTACTTATTTCGCACGTATTTAATTTTAGTACATAAAGCTATATTCTACGTAAGAAAATATTATAGGAAATAAATCCTTATGTTTATTGTAGAATGAAGCCCTAGTTATTGATGTCAACCTCCTATAAGGTTAATAAAGAGCTATAACTAAAATATAAATACGGACGAGGTAAATAGCAAAAAAAGCTGTCTGAAAAGATAGTAGTGGTCGGAAGAAATTCTGACCACTTTTTTTATGTTTCTTTTTTAAAAATCATATTGGGGTCACCTCCAGTATGAGTTATAATTATTGCAATTGCAAGGTTTCTAATTTCCATTTTCATTCTTCTTTTAGCTGTTTTATATCCTAGATTATTGGCCTTTTTATATAGTAAAATTAGCATCGCAGTAATTAAGGACATGTAAATCATTACTTGTATACCGTTTTTATTTAATGATAAAAAATGTTTTAGGTTAAGTTCTTGCTTTATAAATCTAAAAAAGACTTCTATATCCCAACGTTTTCTATAATAATCTGTAATTTCTTTAGCAGACAAGTCCATAGCGTTAGTTATTATCCAAAATTCTTTTTCAGGCGTACTTTTACTTCTAGCTATGACAAGCCTCAATGGGTTTTCGACTTTTTCTTCTCTATAATGCGTATTTCCTTTGCTATTTTTTATAGGGACACCAGTATAGAACTTTACTATAGCGTCCTTTATCAATACAAGCTCCCCTAAGTCTTTTTGTTGATGTTCTTCTATAAGAGATTGTACCTGTTGATATTTTCTATTTTCCCTTGCTCTAACAATAAAAGAGATCTTTTGGTCATCAAATTTTTTCATGGTTCTGGAGGATTGTAACCCGCGATCTATCACATAAATATTATTATGGTCTTTTTGCTTTTTTACATGGTTAAGAATTGTTTTTGGTAATGCATTCTCCTCGGAAGTATAGGTTTGTGAATCAAATACTTCTATGCCACTAGGAAGTAGACCATCAAACAACATCGTATATTTAATAAATTTTTTACCATTATTTTGATCGATTCCTGCTTTTAGTTTTCCTGCTAGTTCAGAAACAATAGTACTATCTACACGTATCAGGTTATATTTAGTTTGCTCAATGGTACTATGTTGATTTGAAAATTGTTCATATATACAATCAAAAATCTCTTTAAAATAACCGACATCAATTTTAGAGAGTCTTTCAGAGATAGAACTCCTTCTAACGGTTTCTGAATTATCTAAGTTAAATAATGTTTTAAAAATAGGATCATTAAAGGTATCTTCTAAACTACGCTGGCTTAGTTTTTCATTTTCTAAAATACCATAAAGTAGCAGGTAAAACATTTTTTTGCCATGAAGAACCTTAGCATAATAATCTACTTTTGTGTTGGTGGATAATTGCGAAAGAAGTGACTCGGGAATGATGTGTAGCAATTCGTTTACAGAAATTTTATGATCTTTAAATACTGACATAAAGGATTGATTATTAGTATGTTAAGATACGAAAAACACATGTAAAAACCTAGATAAAACACTAAAAATCAGTCAGTTGAAGCTAATAAATTTAGAAATGTAAAAACAAAAAAGTCGGAAGAAAAAATCTTCCGACCACTACTATCTGAAAAGACAGCTTTTTTTGCTTTTAATCTATAAAAAAGGGATTAGTTTTTAACTACTATTTTTTTAGAAATTGAGTTAAAACCGTTATCTAATTTTAATAGATACAACCCTGAAGTTAAATTATGATTAATCACTTCATTTTCAATCGTACCTTTAAGTACTTTTTTACCTGTTACATTGTAAATAGTATAGTTAATTTCTCCTTCTAAAGTAGATTGAACATTGAAGTAATTAGTTGAAGGGTTTGGATAAATTGAAAGTGAACTATCTAATTCAAATTCAGAAGCGCTTAATATTGATGACGGATCAACACTAAATAATTCTCTTCCTATACTAAAAAAATCAATTTTAAAATCAGCTTCAAAATAAAGTTTATTGTTTAAAACAACAATATCATCAACATTGTCAATTAAACCAGATTCTACTGTCTCAATTGTTACTCCATCTGTTTTAAATAAGTTGTGTAAGTCAGAACTAGATCTTCCAGCGTAATATAAGTACCCATCACCAGGAGCAGCAAAATGCATGGGGTTATGATCACGTTCTATATTATATGGACCAGTAATATCTGTTAGAGAGTCCGCATCTGGGTCATATACATAAAGTTGATCAAAGACAGTGGTATCATTTTCAGGTTCAAGATCACCTTCAAAAAATAGTTTATCTTCCCAAACATATAAATCTCTAACGTCACCAATTGCAGCAGTTGTTGATACTTGCATTGTTCCGTCTGTGGTTCCATCAGTAATCCATAATTTACCATCAAACGAAAAGTAAACAGCGTCTCCTAGTTTTGTTAAATAAGACATAGATAAATACTCTAATTCACCATCTACAACCGTACCATCATCACCAAAATTTTTAATCAAGGTATAAGTTTGATCAGTAATATTGTATAAATATAATTCTGGTCCAAGAGGAGTTTCTCCTGCTATAGTATATTCCGTATTGAATAAAATAGAATTATCATCAAGAGCAATATAACCAGCATTATAACCAACGTTTACTGAACCTTCCCCGCTATCTGGTAGTTCTTTAAAGGTTTCACCATTAAACTCATAATAAGTACCAGTAAGATCAGTAAAATCAGCATTCCAAACATAAGATCTCATATAAGCTTTATCGCCAACAATAGTAGGTATTCCTGCTTGAAAATTATTATTAAATGAATTTGTTCCATCTTCTGTACCATCGGTAGTGTACATATTGTAACTAGCTGTTCCTGCATCGTATGCTTGAAAATATAATGCATTATTTAATATAAAAAAATTGCCTGGGTTAGAATCAGCATCAGTTCCATCAAGATCTTTTACTAACTTTGTTTCAGTTTCAGTACCATCAGAAACCCATAGTTCGTTACCAACATCTGTTTCACCAGTATTAGATCCAGATGAATCATCTGCAGCAAAATAAAGTTTTCCATTAAATGCAAATAAACTTGTTGGAGAAGAAGGTTTAGTACCAGGATTAATGTCTTTTACAAGTGTGATATGTGTGGTTTGTGAGTTTGCTATACCTGAAAGTAATAGTATAGCATAAAAGTAAATTTGTTTCATTCTTTATTAGTTTTTAAAGTTATATTATTAATAATACGTTAAGTTATTGTTTTACCCTTAGCCTATTTTTATTTTTTTTTGAAATTTTTAAAACTAAATCTTGTATTTTTCTTGTTTTGTTGTTAAAAATTCATAGAATCGCTTATTTTGTTTTGTTTTATGTAATAGTTTTTTAGAAAAAAAAATCAGAAAACCTGTGTGTCTTTGATGGTGGGCTTTTAACGTTTAATTATTGTGTAATAATAAGGTGTTTTTGTTTTAAATAGTTTTTAAAAACAGATGAGATAATTATGTTGAAACTTATAAGTTACGTTGCTTAGTTTCTGTCTATACATATTTAATTAATAAACTGTAGATTGGCATACTTGATGTGATACTGAAAGTTTAATAATCAGTAATTGCCTGATAAGATTTAATTTGATTTCCAGAAAAAATATTTTTAATGACCTAAGATTAAGCTAATGTATAATGTATTTGTGTATAGACTAAAATTAGGTAGTTTTTATAAGGTTTTTGATAACCATAATAAAAAGTGCAGAGATTAATAATGCAGTTAATATATAGTTTTAACCAAAACTAGAGCGATAGTAAGCTGGTTACTGTTTAATAACATATTTATAGATGAATAACAAAAATAAATTATCTTCATTAAAAGCTTTTCGTATTTTTTTATAAGCGGTATACATGTGAGACTCTACTGTTTTTACAGAAATATCTAATTGTTCCGAAATTTCCTTATACTTAAGACCTTGAAACTTATTCATATACAAAATCTGTTTGCATTGTTCTGGTAGTGTTTCTATTATATTTTTTAATTTAATAATACGTTTTTCTAGAGCTTCAGGGTCTTCTGCAATTCTCTCTCTAAGAGCTTGTTCTTTAAGTTCATTAAAAAAAGCATCTCTTTTTTTTTGTTTTCTGTAAATATCAATATAAGTGTTGTATGTTATTCTGTACAAATAACTTTTAATAGATTTTTCAGTATTTATTTTTAATCTATTCTTCCAAAGTATTATAAATGTTTGCTGTACAATATCTTCTGTTTCGTGTAAATCGTGAGTATAGGTAACAGAATAATCTAAAAGTTTTTTATAATAACGCTCAAACAATATCTTAAATGCCTTTCTATTGCCTTTTTTTATATTTTTAGCCAATATAGAGTCGTTTGAGAGAGCTTTCAAATTAATTTTTTACATTTTTAATTATAAAGTACAAATATGCTAAAAAAAAATAAAATTAAGCTAAGGGTAAAACAATAAATTAACGTATTGATTATACAAACTAAATTAAAACAAACAAACAGTTGAAAAAACTAACAATAAAATATATAACAAATACAATATCTTCAAAAGAGCTAAGTGAACTTAAAGTATTGTTAAGAGAAAAGAAAAACCAAGACCTTTTTAAAGACTATATAAAAGATTATTATGATATCCATACATTACTAAATAAACCAGATATAGATAGTGCCTATAAAAAAATATGGGACACAATAAATGAAAAGGAGCAACCAAGGCAGTATGTTTTACCAAGTTGGTTTAAATATTCTGCTGCGGCTTTAATAGTTCTTATGTTTTCATTGTCTTATTTCTTTATAAACAATCAAAAACCAATTAATAATTTAAATTCTTTTGAAGAAGTCGTAAGCCCTGGTGTTGATAAAGCCACTTTAACTCTTGAAGATGGTTCTAGTGTTGTTTTAGAAAAAGGACAGCATTATAATACAGAAGATGTTGAAAGTAATGGAGAACAAATAGTATATAATAAAAAAGGAAGTACCAGTATTTCGTACAACTACCTTACTGTGCCAAGAGGCGGTAAGTTTGAGGTAAAGTTAGCAGATGATACGCAGGTTTGGTTAAATTCTGAATCAAAATTAAAATACCCTGTAACCTTTAAAAAAGGAGAAACCCGTCAAGTAACCCTTGTATATGGCGAAGCTTATTTTGATGTGTCTCCTAGCGAAAATCATAATGGAGCAACTTTTAAAGTTGTATCTAATCTGCAAGAAGTAGAAGTGTTAGGTACAGAATTTAATATAAAAGCTTATAAAGATGAAAAAAGTGTCTATACCACTTTGGCCGAAGGTAAAGTGTCTGTAAGAAATGACGTTTTTAAAGAAAAACTAAACGTAGGTGAACAATCTGTTTTAAATGAAGTAACAAGTAATATTAAAATTAAAACTGTTAATGTTTATAATGAAACAGCTTGGAGAGAAGGTATATTTTCTTTTAAAAATAAGCCTCTAAAGGAAATTATGAAAGCTTTGTCTAGATGGTATGATGTAGATATAATTATTAAAAACAAAAAACTTGAAGATATAAGATTTAATGGGGTCTTAAGTAAAAGTATGAATCTAGAAGAAATTTTAGAACCTATTAAAAGAAATATTAATCTAAATTATAAAGTATATGATGACAAAATAGTTCTGGAATAAAAAAAGAGACGAGGTTTATACCGCTCAAAGTAAATTAACCTCATCCCCTAGATTTAAATACATTAATTAAATAAATAACTAATGCCTAACAAATTTATGAATTTTAATTTTACTAAAGAATTTTACTTTTTTAGGAAAACAACAAAAAACTTTATTATGAGAACAATGCTGTTGTTGTTTTGCTCTACCATTTTTGGTTTTACACCCATTGACATTATTTCACAGAATGTGAATGTTAAAATTAAGGAGAACAAAATAGTTACCATTGATGAAATCTTTGATATTATTCAGACGCAAACAGATTATAAGTTTATATACCGTTCAGATCTTTTTAAGGATTTCCCTTTGGTTAATTTGAGCAAAAGTACCATTAAAGTAAAAGATTTACTATCTAAAGCTGTTTCTAATGTAGATTATCATTTTGAACTACTTAAACATAATACAATTGTAATCGAAAAAAAAGTTTCAAGAAAAATACAAGAGGAAATTACTGGGAATGTTACTGATGAGAATAAGGTTCCTTTATTCAATGTAACTGTTCAAATTAAAGGGACTAGAAAGGGAGTTCTAACAGATTTCGATGGTAATTATAGTATTAAAGGTCTTATGACTAATGATGTGTTAATTTTTTCTAGTATGGGATTTGAAACACAAAGTATAAAGGTAGGTGACAAAAAAGTGATAAATGTTGTTTTAAAAGAGTCTGATAATGAGTTAGATGAAATAGTTGTAACAGGCAAGAAAATAGTTAATACAGGATATCAAGTTCTTTCAAAGGCAAAATCTATAGGTTCTTTTGAATCTGTAGGAGCCGAATTAATAGAAACTAAATTTCAAACAAATATTTTAGAAAGAATAGAAGGGACTATAAGCGGGTTATCTTTATATCGAGGTACTCCCGTAATTAGAGGGGTTTCCACACTTTATGGAGAAGATTATCCTTTAATTGTTTTAGATGGCGTGATTTATGAAGGCGATTTAGAATCTATTAATCCTAGCGATATAGAGAATGTTTCGGTTTTAAAAGATGCTACAGCGGCTTCGATTTACGGTGTTAGAGCTGCAAATGGAGTTATTGTGGTAACTACTAAGCAAGATGTTGTTGGTAAGCCAAGATTTAGCTATAGATCATCATATCAAATAGAGCCACTACCAAGTCGATCATATCAAAACTTAATGTCATCTGCCGAATTTGTTGATTATCAGTTAGCAATCTGGAATACCATAGCTGCTCATAATACCCCAGAACAAATGTATGATTTAAGAAAAGATATAACGTTAGCTATGGATGAAGTTAATACATTATTGTTTGATAATTTGGGGGGAGGTATTTCAGACGAGTATTTAAATTCTGAGTTAAATAGACTTAGGGGGCAAGATGGATATGATCAAGTTGTAGATGAGTTATTAACTTCAAAATATACACAACAACATAACTTTTCATTAAGAGGTGGAACTGAAGCCCATCGATATGCAGTATCTCTTAATTATACAAGTAATGGTTCTTTTGAAATTGATAGGCCTAGTGAAAGAATAGGGCTTAACGTAAAAAATTATTTTAAATTAAACGATCGGTTTAAGTTTGATCTGTCTATTTTAGGTAGTTATAATTATTCAGATAATTATACGGGTATTACTGGTCTTAATTTAATAGGTTCCTCAAGACTTCCTTATGAAGTGCTTAGAGATGAAGATGGAAATCCAGCGGAGTGGAATCACATTAAGAGTGATTGGGAGATTCAAAGACTTATTGGATCAGGTTTATTAGATCAATCGTATTATCCTTTGAACCAATTGGAGGAAAGTAGAACACAAGTTAAAAGACCTTCTATTGTTATAAATTTCGGAGCAAATATTAAGCTTTCAGAAGCATTGAGTTTAGATTTAAGGGGGCAACAAGAGATTGGTAAAACCCGTAGTACAAGGTATTCTTCAGGAAATTCTTATACTGTTCGTAATATGATAAACGATGCTGCTCAAATAGTAGATGTGGTTGTTGGGGGTGTAACTGATCCTGTTTTAGAGGATCCAATTACTGGTGTCAAAACTGGAGGTGAAATTATTCATAATGTCCCTATTGGAGGTCAAGTTTCAGAATCATTTACAGATAGGAGTTCATATACTTTACGGGCGCAACTTAACTATAATAAGTCATTTAATCAAAAACATGATGTAAGCTTTCTTCTTGGTGGAGAAAGAAGACAAGTAGTTACTGATGGCTATGGATTTACACGTTATGGTTATGATCCTGATAATTTAACTTTTGTTGCTGTAGATGAAGCTAAGATGAGTTTACGGATTACTGATACAGAAGCTGTTCTAAACAATTTTCTTTTACCATCACAAGCTTCTTACACAAATTCAATTGATAGATATGTATCTGTTTACGGAAATGCTTCCTACATGTTTGATGATAAATTAGGACTTAATGTAAGTGCAAGAATAGACGAGTCTAATTTATTTGGTAAAAACCCTAAATATGCATATCGTCCGCTTTGGTCTTTTGGTGCAAACTACATCATAGACACACAACCTGTGTCATGGCTTGATAGATTAAAAATTAGAGCTACCTATGGGATAAGCGGTAATGTTTTTGATAACAGTGGACCAGATGCTTTGGCAACAGCTTCTGATATTCCTAATGATGCGGGAGAAGACTATGCTAGTATAAGTTCTCCGCCAGTTGAAGAGTTGAGATGGGAACAAACTTTTATAACTAATCTAGCTATAGATTATGAGTTGTTTTCTAAGAAATTAAGAGGTACTATTGAACTTTATGATAGAAGTACCAAAGACGCTGTTGCACGTGTAGACGCAGATCCTATTTTAGGTTGGACTAATGTTCCTAAAAATTATGCCTCATTAAACAATAGAGGTATTGAATTAAGTTTTAATACACAATTTATAAATACTCAGGACTTTGGATGGAGTGGTAATTTAATTCTTAATTATAATAGAAATAAAGTTACAGAGTATATTGATGAACAAGGTGTAGATCCATATGATTATCTTTCCGATAATCAATTAAGAGAGGGTCAAGAGTTAAATACACTTTATTCGCTTCGCTATGCTGGCTTAAACGAGAATGGGGCTCCATTACTTTATAAAGCAGATGGTACTATTACAGACAGTTATCTTGAGTTAGAATTGGAAGATTTGATAGATGAAGGAACTTATGATCCTCCATATCATGCAGCATTCACTAATAATATAACGTATAAACAATTTAATCTTTCTTTTCTTTTTATTTATTATGGAGGACATGTTCAGAGAGATGTAGCTGCAGGGCATTATCCATCATATAAATATCCCTGGTCATTAACTCGTAATGTAGATAGGATACATTTAAATTATTGGAAAGAGCCAGGTGATGAGGCGGATATATATACGGCACCAGCAATTAATTGGGATAGCTCAGGCAGTGATGGTCATGTTCCAAGTGATCAAAGAAATATATGGACCTATGCAGATATACATGTTCAAAAGGCAGATTACGTTAAGCTAAGAAATATATCTTTAGCCTATAATGCACCTAAAGCAATCTTAGAAAAAATTAATTTTTCTAATTTGAGATTAACTTTTGATGTTCGTAACCCTTTTCTCTGGACAAATAACAGAAATAATCTAGACCCTGAAGCTTGGTCTGAAGATGGTAGTAGAGGAACTGGGGTTATGCCAACATATACTTTTGCAATTAATTTTAATTTTTAAAAATAATGAAACATATTTATAAAATAGTATTAGCATTACTAATTATTTTAAATTTCTATTCTTGTGATGACTTCTTAGAGGTAAAACCAAAAGGAGAATTTATACCTAGAAATCATGAAGATTTTGTACTTCTATTGAGTGATCCAAGTCTTGTAAATCAGTTCGATATGGGCAATGTTAATCTTTTTACGGATGATTTAGAAAAATCATCTGAGCCATATATGCCAATTGGTCTTAGCTTTTTTAATCTCTCAGATTATGGTGTAAATTATTATTATTTTAACTCTGGACCTACATATCTAGATGATGAAGATGATGCTTTTTTTATAGCATCTTATGAACAAATTTACACCTATGATTATGTGGCAAGCGAGGTAATGGAAGTTACAGATGCATCTGAAGAAGATAAATTAGCGGTTAGAGCAGAAGCCTTATTTGGTAGAGCATACACTTTTTTCAAATTAATAAACCTTTATGCAGTAGCCTACGATTCTGATACAGCTAGTACAGATTATGGTGTGCCTCTAATTTTAGAAAGTAATATTTATGCAGAATATGGTAGGAATACTGTAGAAGAAGTTTATAATCAAATAATTAAGGATTTGTTAGAAGCTAGTACTTATCTTCCCGTAACTGCCTCAAGTAATTTACACCCAACAAAAGCTTCTGGTTATTTACTGTTAGCTAAGGTATATTTATTTATGAGGCAATTTGATAATGCACTTACTTATGCAAATTTAGCTTTAGATAATAAAGAAAATTTTGAATTGCAAGATTTAAAAAATTACAGTGCTGGTTTTGGTACGGAGGATAGAATTACGAACACAAATACTGGATTAGTAATGGAAGATATATATGATATATCAGAAAACATGTATATCAAAATATCGCTTAATAATTTTGAAGGAGAGGCTTTAGCAACAGAAGAGTTAGTAGATGTGTATGAAAAAGATTTACCAACTGGTTCAATAGATAAACGTAGAGATTTGTATTTTGATACTGATTGGTCGGAATATGAACAATTTGATAAAGTTTATCTTTTTGGTAGGACTATTTTTTCTAACTTTGTGAGAAGAAATGCAGGAATGTTGTTACCAGACCTATATCTTATTTTAGCGGAAGCAGAAGCTAGAGTTGGTAGTAAAGATAAAGCCATGGAGTATATAAACTATCTTAGAGATTATAGAATTACCGACAATGTGGCATTAACAGCTGCAACGAATGACGAAGCTTTATTAATGGTTTTAGAAGAAAGAAGAAGAGAGCTTTCTTTTCTTTCTGATTTTAGGTTTGTGGATCTTAAAAGGCTTAATAAAGAACCTCAATTTGCTAAAACAATAACTCATACTATCGAAGGTGTAGATTACACATTACCACCAAACGATTTAAGGTATGTTTTACCTCTTGCTAATACTGTTATAGATTTTAATCCAGATATGCCTCAATATGATAGGTAAATAAAGGATTTTATACTGACTATCACTCTTGGTAAACCCTAGGGTGATAGTTAGTTTTATACCCAATCAAGTTAAGCGCAGATTTTGTCTTTGAAGGCAGAAACTGCATTTTTTATTTTACCACAACCATAACTAAAAAAAAGCAATTCTAACCTCTCCAAAGGAGAGGTTAATTGGAAACCCCGACCCAAGGGTCGGAGAATTTTTAGATTAAACATGAACAACATGAAAAAGACAAAAACTATAACTATAATTCTATTAATAGCATTATTGTTTTCTTGTAATCAAAAAACACCTCAGTACACAATTAATGGAATTTTTAAAGACGGCATAGGGGAGTTACTTATTTTAGAGGATGTTTCAGATAAATATTCAATTAAAACTATAGACTCTATGCGTGTTGATGCTAATGGGAATTTTTCATTTAGCGGGCCTTCATTTGGAGAAATAAAAGAAGTTAGATTATCCATAGCAGGAACTAGATTTAAAGACGAGATACTTATTGAGGATACCATTGTTAATGTAAATATTATACAAAAAGTCATTACAGAAAAATATACGAAGTCTATTTTTAAAGTAGAAAGAAGCAAAGAAGATGCCTTATATGCTAAACTTAAAGCTAATTATAAAGAAAGAAGAAATATATGGGGAGGAAAAACAAACAAGCTAGTAGTAGCGAATAAGAAGGAGGAAATTGGTGATGAAGAGTTGGCAAAAGCATGTGAAAAATTAGACGTAGATTTTATTACCGAGATGTTAGATACGCTATCCAATTATCCAAATAATTATGCAACTGCTTTTTATATAAAAAATTATATGTTAGGCTATGATCCGTTACCATCGGTTGAAGAAGCATTCAGTAATTTGACTGATAATATAAAGAACTCAAAAGAAGCAACACCAATAACATCACGTTTAGAAGTCATAAAAAGATCATTTGTAGGAGGTACCCCTGATGATTTTTCCATTCCTTCATTAGATGGAGGAGAAACTAGTTTGTATCAATACAGAGGTAAAGTATTGTTGATAGATTGTTGGGCAACTTGGTGTGGCCCCTGTATTAAGGAAATGCCACATATAGGAGAAATATACAATGAATTTCATCCTAAAGGTTTAGAAGTTTTAGGAATATCTTATGATAGAAAGGAAACTAAATGGCGTAATTTTTTAAAGAAAAATGAGTATGTTGTTTGGGATCAGGCTTCATCATTAAAAGAATGGAATTGTCCTTCAGCAAAAGTATTCGCAGTAAATACAATACCAGAAACTATTTTAATAGATAAAAATGGGGTAATTGTTGCTAGAGGCCTTAAAGGCGATAAACTTAAAACAAAAATTAAAGAAATACTTGCTGTAGAGTAATTTATACTTTCGAGAAATGTAATTATGATTTTATAAAATTCTTTAGTCCTTGTTTCATCACAATTTTAGTACCCAGTTAATGATATTAAAAAAGAATAAGGAATGCACTTTTTACAAAACAGTTATTTAAAATAAAATTATTACGTCGTGCATGTAGATAATCATAAAATTTTATTTTGAAAAGTCTTTGTTTGGAGAAATAAAGAAAATCTAAGTCACCAGTTTATACATAAGTAAATACAATTAACACATATTTTATTATTCCATCAAATGAAAAAAACAATATTAAGTTTAGCATTAGTTTTAAGTCTAATTGCTTGTAAAAAAGAAACTCCAGTAGACTATGCTTTATTTTCTGCTAAAATTGAAAATTATAAATCTAGACAAATAACTTTAACCAAAGTAGAGTCTCTTAAAAAGAAAATTTTGAGAGATACTAATGGTGTTTTCTTAGATACTATTAAGAATAACGAAGGGCTTTATTTGCTCAAAGCAGGTAAAAACAGTGTTAATATTTATTTGAATAACGGAAATGATATTAATCTTACAGCCGATTCTAAAGATTTTAATAATTCTCTTAAAATTTCAGGGAAAGGTGCGGGAACTACAAATTATCTACTGTTAAAAAATAAAACAAAAATACAGAAAGCAGATGAAGAAGCATTATACGTATTAGAGGAGGGCGAATTTAAAAATAAAGTCAAAAATATAAGCACTTTATTAAATACTGCATTAGACACTATGGAGGGGATAGACCCTGCCTTTAAAGCGTTAGAAAAACGTAAAAACAATTATAACTACTTGTTAGAGTTATCAAAATATGCAACAGGTAAACATCTTTATTGGACTAAAAAGAACGACTATGAGCCATCAGAAGGTTTTTTAGCAGAATTAAAGACCTTAGATGTAAATAATGAAGCAGATTTTATGAGTTTTAATACATATAAACAGCTAGTTACAGCGCACTATATTGATGAAATTAAAGATTTATCTAAAAAAGACTCAATTTCCTTTATGCTTGCAAAGCTTAAAATACATGGAGCTATTCCAAATAAAACCATTAAAAATGAATTGATATTTACTGGAGCTGAATATGGAATGAGGAAAGCAGATGATGTTGAAGCATATTACCAAATATTTATGAAAGCATCAACAAATGCAGAAAACAATGCTAAAATCACTAAAGTTTACAATGAGTTAAAGGTAATAAGTAAAGGACAACCCTCTCCAAAATTCGCAAATTATGAAAAGCATTCAGGAGGTACTTTGTCATTAGACGATCTTAAAGGACAATATGTTTATATAGATGTTTGGGCAACTTGGTGTGTGCCTTGTATTAAAGAAATACCAGATTTAAAGCGTGTTGAAAAAGCGTATCATGGAAAGAATATCGTTTTTTTAAGTATATCCATAGATGAAGCTAAAAATCACGATAAGTGGAAAACCATGGTTAAAAATAAAGATCTAGGAGGAATTCAGGTCATTGCAGATAAAGGAGGGAAATCTCAATTCCTCGAAGACTATTTTATTTCTTCTATTCCACGTTTTATATTATTAGATCCAGAAGGGAAAATAGTATCTAGTAAAGCACCACGCCCTTCAAACCCAGAATTAATAGATTTATTTAATGAGTTAAATATTTAAATGAATACGCTGTGCATTTCTAAATAGCTAATGCATTAAAAAACAAACATTTAACTCATTTAAATAAAACAGAAAAATAACTAAAATGAAAAATACAATATTAAGTTTAGGGTTGCTTTTAGGTTTCATAGGATGTTCAAAAAAAGCCCCTGTCGATTATGCAATATTAACAGGTAAAATTGAAAACCTTGATGCTAAAGAAATAATATTAGTAAAATCAGATCAATCTTTTAAAAAGGAAATTCCTGTAGTAAATGGGGTTTTCTCCGATACAATTAAGGCTAATCCAGGACTTTACTTACTTAGCGTTGGTGAACATACTAGAAAAGTATATTTAGACAACGGGAGTCATGTAAACCTTATAACAGACGCTAAAGATTTTAATAATTCTCTTAAGATTTCTGGTAAAGGTGCAGAGACCTCTAATTATATGCTTTATAAGAATAAAATGATTTCTGAACGGAAAGGAAAAGGCATGGATATTTACACGTTGGAAGAGCCTGACTTTAAAAGTAAATTTAAAGAAATACACCAAACCTTAGATGCTAAATTAGATACTTGTCAAGGCATTTCTTCAGAATTTAAAACTCTAGAAAAGCGTAACCTTAATTACGAATATTTAAATGAATTAGAGCGTTATGCTGGTGGTTATCATAGACAATGGGCTAAAAAAAGAGGTTATAAACCTTCCGAAGACTTTTTAGCAGAATTAGAAGGTGTGGATTTGGATAATGGAGTTGATTTCCAATTCTCTAGTGCCTATAAAGAGATGGTAAACCGTCATTACAACAAACAAATATATGCTTTGGGTAGAGCTGGTACTCTTGAATATGGTCTTCAAGCGGTTACAGTATATGCTACCATTCCCAATCAAACAATTAAGAATGAGCTTATTTTTAAAAAGGCAGAATACGATTTATATCAAACCAAAGATTTTGAAAAATTTTATGAGCTTTTTATAAATGCATCAACAAATGAAGAAAACAATGCTAAAATCACCAAAATTTATAATGAATTTAAAAAACTAAATAAAGGGCAACCTTCTCCTAAATTCACAAATTATGAAAAACATTCAGGTGGCACCATATCTTTAGACGACCTTAAAGGGAAATATATTTATATAGATGTTTGGGCCACTTGGTGTGTACCATGTATTAAAGAAATACCAGATTTAAAGCGTATAGAAAAAGCCTATCATGGTAAAAATATAAGCTTCTTGAGTATTTCTGTAGATAAATCCAAAGACCATGATAAGTGGAAAAAAATGGTGGTAGATAAAGACCTTGGAGGTATCCAAGTAATTGCAGATAATGGCTTTAAATCACAATTCATATCAGATTATATTATTAAATCTATTCCACGTTTTATATTGATAGATCCAAATGGTGCAATCGTTAACCAAAATGCACCAAAACCATCAGATCCTAAATTAATAAATTTATTTAATGAGTTAGGTATTTAAAATAATTTATGAACACTATTTAGAATTTAGCTTTTTAGGAATAGTGTTTGTTACATAATAAAAAGCCATTATAAATAATATTAAACACAATAGGTAATCAATAAAATGAAGCATAGAGCAAATATTTTCGTCATTATAAAAACTAGTATCCTTTTCATTTTTCTTTTTTTAAGTCAAGCGCATCTAAATGCACAGCATAAGAATAAAAAACTAGATGAGTTAGAGAGTCAAATTCAGAAAACATATAAAAAAGTATTAAAAAGTACAGTTGCTATAAATAATAATGCAACAGGTGTTTTAATTTCTGAGGATGGATATATTTTAACCGCAGCACACGTTGTTTTAGGTGTTAGAAAAGAACAGAGCAGTATTACTATGAATGATGGCTCTACATATAACGCTATCCATTTAGGGAAAGATGAAAAAGGAGATTATGCACTTATGAAAATAGTAGAGAAAGGGTCTTGGGAATATCTAGAGTTAGGATCATCTTCAGATTTAGGAAATGATGAAGCATGTTTAATGTTTGGGCATTCTAGTGGCCTTAAATCAGATAGACCAGCTTTGATGCGAATAGGTTTTTATAAGGGAACGAAGGCATTGGGATACTTACAAACAACTTGTATTATGATGCCTGGAGATTCGGGTGGCCCTTTGGTAGATTTAAATGGTAAAGTAATAGGTGTTTGTAGTCATATTGATCGCTCAATGGAAAAAAATTTTTATGCCCCTATTGATCCTGTAAAAGAAAATTGGACAAAGTTAATTAACGGAGAAATGTTTAATGAAAAAGCGCCAAGAGAACCTCAATTTCCTAAAGATAATGAAACTATCTCTGCGTCTAACATAAGTAAACCATTTTCCTTAGAAGGCGGTAAAACAGCTGTAATTAATAGTATTGCCAAATCGGCAAAAAACCTACACAAATCAGTTGTAAAGATAAAAAGTCTTGTAGATAACACCGAGATAGTAACGTACGGAACTATTATAAATTCCAAAGGCTATATTGTAGCGAAAGCCTCAGAGTTAAATAAAGAAGGTCTAAGCTGCGAGCAGTATAATGGAGTAATTAGTCCAGCAACCATAATAGGTATTGATGCTTCTAATGATTTGGCAGTACTTCAAATACAATCGAAAAATTTAGCAGCTATTAATATTCCTAAAAACATAGATACTAGTGTTGGAAAACTAATAGGATCAGCAAGTTTTAATGAAGATATAAAATACTCAGGAGTTATTAGTGCACCCGTAAGACAGATATTACCAGAACCTCCTTCGCATGGTTTTTTAGGAGCATCAGTTACATTTTCAAATAAAATTTTTGTACTTTATGACAATGGAGCCGCAAAGTTAGCAGGGTTAAAAAGAGGAGACATCATTATTAAATTTGATGATACAAAAATTGAAAACAGCAACGATCGTATTTCATTTTTAGAAACAACCCAAGTGAATCAAAAAGTAAAGGTTACCGTTTTAAGAGAAGGAAAAGAAGAAAAAGTACAAGTTACCTTGTTAAAAGAGAACGCAAAAAGAATAAGAAATAGACATATTGCGTATGATATTGATATTAGCGAGCGAAAGCATGATTTTGCACAAGCATTTACTCACGATATGCCAATAGAGGTTTATGAAAGTGGAACACCAGTAGTAGATATTAATGGAGATGTTATAGGGATAAATATAGCTAAAGAAAATAGAACGAGTTCTTTTGCAGTTCCAATAGATGTTGTTTTACAAACAGTAAAGGATATAAAATAATTTAATTAACAGATAGAGATTGTTGCTAGAGATCTTAAAAGCGATGAACTTGAAGCAAAAATTAAAGAACTACTTTCTGTAGAATAATATATAATATAAAAAATATAGCTATCGTTTTATTAATAGTATTATTGTTTTCATCTAACCAAAAACCCCATTAATAGTATAATGGGGTTTTTGAAGATAGAATAAGAAAGCTATTAATTCACATTTCTTACACATCTCACAAAATTATATACATAACGAACATCACCTTGGGGGCCAAAATTATCAGGAAAATCAGCAATGTTACCAGATTTTGGGTCGTTACGCTGTGCTCCTGCTCCATGAACATCCAATAGTGAATTGTTCATGACACCCTGAGCTTTTCCAAAACAGAAATAAACAGCATCGGTATAAGGGTTAGGTCCGTCTTGTAAAGGGGAACTTGTCCAATAATAACCATATTGTCCCGAATTACCATCTGTATCGATAATTGGCGTACATGAAAACAAGGGATCAATGGCAGGTGAAGAAGAGGTTGAAGGACTTCGCGTATAATCAACAATACTTTGTAACTCTTTTGCATTAGGCATTCTCCAGTCACTATAATTTCCAAGCGTAAGTGATTCTGCGTAGTCTAGTGCATTTTCCCAGTCGTATGTACTGCCATTATCAGCCTGTTGCCACATTAACCCTGTTGCATTATCTGTAATTGTTCCATCTCCATTATCTTTAAAGTTATTTTCACCATAAGATTCGTTACCTCTCACCATTCTAAAATACATTGTGTTAGGAGATCCGTCTGCTGGCTTGTATTTAGGATACCCTTTTAATCTACCATCAACAAAATTATAACCAAAAATGGCTTCATCTCCATTCATTATAAGCCCTACATAATGTGTTTTAGACCATGTTTGTCCATCTATTTCTCTTTCGCCTATAGAAGTGTTTCCAATGGGTTGTTCGAAATATGCTGTATCAATGAACATATCTACAGAATCATCACCAAAGCATCGCCCTGTAAAATAAGCTAATGAATAAAGCTCTTTTATTGTAGGTATCCTCCAGTCTGTATATTCACCTAAATTTATAGTTTCTACTAATGCCACAGCGTCATCATATGAAATTTTGTCCCCCATATCTTGTTGCCACATTAACCCTGTTACATTATCGGTTACTGTACCATCACCATTATCAGTATAGGAAGGTTGGTTTCCTGAGTAAGTAGCATCTTGGCCATAAAAAGCATCACCTATGTTTGGTTCTGTAATTATGGCATCATTATTATAAAACTCAGAAACATCTGTATCCACAATAGGATAAGGTAGATTGGTTACAACTTCTTCTTCTTGCACTTCACCATCAGCATCATTTTCACAAGAGAAAATTAAAAAAACAGCAACTAAACTTATTGAAATTTTTATACATTTAAAATCCATAATTTTTTTCTTTTATTTTTTAGGCTAAACACAGTTTAAAGGTCTTCAATAGATGCGTTTAATAAAAGTAGTATCAATGGAATCCATCATTCAATCAATGAAATTCTAATTGAAAAAATTATTGCTTATAAAGTTTTTAAAATCTTCTTGGTAGGTATCACTTACCACTATAAATTCTTTTCTGCTGTAAATGATCCTGTTGCGTTCTACGGTAACAATATGATTAAGGTTTACAATAAAAGAACGGTGAATACGCATGAAGTTTTCTTTAGGTAACACTTCCTCAATGTTTTTAAGTCGAAGCAATGTTTTTACGGGTTCACCATTTACCAAATTCAAACAGACGTATTCCTTTTGCGCTTCAATGTATTTTAGGTCATTAAAATTTATTCGGATATGCTGCTGACCTGATTTGATAAACAAAAAATCATCTTTCTTTTTTACCTCTGTATTAAGAAGTTTATCTTTATTTATAACATCTGCTGCTTTATTTGATGCCGATAAAAAATCTACGTATTCAATAGGTTTTAGTAAATAATCCACGGCATTAACTTTGTATCCTTCTATGGCATATTGGCTATAGGCTGTCGTAAAAATAATTTTAGGAGGATTTTCAAGCGTTTTAGCAAGTTCTATTCCACTTAAGTCGGACATATGAATATCTAGAAATAACAAATCAACGGGGTTTTCTTTCAGGAAGTCATTTATTTCTAATGCGTTTGTAAATTTCCCTTTAAGTTGAAGAAAGGATGTTTGGTCAATATAGGAAACAATCTGCCTAAGCGCCAGAGGTTCATCGTCTACAGCTATACATGTTATCATATTGGAATCTTTATAGTTGAACTAAATACATTTTCATTCTCTGTGCAGGTAAACACGTAGTTATCGTTATAAAGCAATTTAAGTCGCTTTTTAGTATTTTCTATCCCTATTCCAGAGTTTTTAGCTGTTTTAAACTTTGCATGTAAACTATTCTGAATGGTAAATTTGAGCTCGTTTTGATGAATCAATAAATTGATATAAACAAATGATTTATGCTCATAACTTATTCCATATTTAAAGGCATTTTCAAGAATATTTGTGAACAACAATGGTGGAATTAAAATATTGGGTGGGTTTTCGGGCAGCTCCAATTTAATAGTTACCTCTTCGCAAAAACGTAGTTTCATAAGTTCAACATAACTTTTTATGAATTTAATTTCTTTGGTTAACGGTATGGATTTTTCATTAGATTCATACAATAGATGGCGCATTAATATAGACAGTTTTGCAATGGAACGTTTGGCCTCTATAGTATCAAAATCAATTAATGAATGAATATTGTTTAATGTATTCATTAAAAAATGCGGACTCACTTGATTTCTTAAAAAAGCAAGCTCGTTTTTAATATTTTCTTTTTCTACTTCTGCTTTTTGTCGTTGCGTTTGTGCCCATTGTACCGAAAGTTTCATTCCAGTATCAAAACCAACCAATAGAATGGATAATAGAATCAAATTTACATAGGGAGGGTAAGTACCTATATGTGTTTGGCCTCCTGCCCCACCTTGTTGCACAACTGCTTTGTTAGCATCGGGAAATTGAAGTAGCGCCTGCCTATGTTGGGAAACTATTTTTTGGGGTACTAGTTGTTGACGTATTGTAATAGAACCCAACACTGTTAATGCGATGACTATAGTCACAGATACGATGTGAAGAAAATATCTTTTTTTAAATAAAAAAACACGAATTAAAATGAATCTGTTTGCACAAAAAACAATTAATAATGGCAAGTAATCTACCCATACATTAAATACAACATTCCAATGGATAGCAACGCTATTAATCCATTGAAAAAATGGAGGTAAAATAAATAACAGTATCCAAAATAATGAAATAAAAATAGACTCAAAAAACTTTGAACTTTGTTTATTTAAGAATTTTTCATTCATAATTTACATAGCTTTATTAGTCCACGTTTATTACGTGACAGGAAAACTCAATTATGGGAAGTCAGTCTGTAAGACGCATTCAAAATTGTAAGTTGAACCTGCCTTTGCCAGTCCAGAAGTTTAATACCTTTTATTTTTAAACCCAATTAACAGTAAAACAAAAGTGCTATTTCTATTATTAGTATTCAAGTATTATCAATAGAATTTTGGTTTCAGTCAACCAAAACCTGAAAAGTTGTAGTATTTTATCAGATAAAACAAACCACCTCGATGCAAGCATACAAGGTATTCAATAGGACATATTATTAACTATCTTTAGAGAATTAGACTAGGTTTTTTCTCAAGGTTCTTCAGGCACCAAAGAAGCATTTTTAAGATTCTCTTAATTTGTTCTATTACGAAATTGCGTAGCTGTTATTCCCGTATTACGCTTAAAAAACTGATTAAAATTAGCGACTTCATTAAAATTTAATGCATAAGCTATTTCAGCTACAGATTTATCCATTTGGTGTAAAAGTGTTTTTGCATACAACATCTTATAATCAATAATAATTTTCTGCGCACTCTTACCTGTTGCTTTTTTTACACATTCGGTGAGATATATAGGACTTATATTCATCTGCGAAGCATATTCGTTTACAGATAAAAAATGATTATTACCTGAAAGGATTAGCTGTTCAAATTTTGACATCATAGTATCAAACCTGTTGGTGGTAACCATACCTTTATTGTTTTGGGTAGAACGCTTTACCTTATAAAGTAAGATCATAAGTAAAGACCTAACTATCTCAAGATTATGTAACTCTGTACTTCTTGACTCTTGATATAATTCTTGAGCAATACTTAGTATACCCTTAAAATCATTTTCTGATAGTTGATAAAGGGGCATCGTATGAATTTTAAAAAAAGGAAATTCATTTTGGAGTCCATAAGATTGACTTAAACTGGTAAAAATGGAGGCGTTAAAATAAATAATATAACCGTAATCATCATTAGGCGGTACTTCACTATAGTTAATTATTTGAAAAGGGGAAACAATAGCCAAACTGTTTTTCATCTCCTTAAGGGTTTGATTACCAATTTGAATATTGATTGTACTCCGTTGCAAAATAGCTATCTCAAAGAAATCTCGCTTATGAGGTCCCCAAAACTTTTTATCAGGCTCAACAAACGCCATATGTTTAGCTATTCTTCTAATATAAAAACTATTAGAATAATCATTAGCAAATTCCGTACTGTTTAAAAAATAGGTATTTATATCCTTAAATACTTTCATACTATTAATTCTTGAGTAGCATGTCCAAAAATACAAAAACTTAAATAATAATCTTTTTTGCACAAATAGTAATTCAAATTTTTGTTTTTAACCCATATACCTTTGTATTCATAAAAGTGAATAAAATAGTAAATGAATAATCTGGTACATAAATCTCGTAGCATATTTCTTTTCTTAAAATCTAAGAAAGAAGCTGCTTCGCTTCAAATTAGCACCAATACAGAAGGCTATTCTCTTAAAGATGATTCTGTATTAAAACTACTTTTTGCTTTTGTAGGCCCTGCTGTTTTGGGACTTCTAATCAATGCACTTTACAATTTAGTAGATCGCATATTTGTTGGTCAATTTGTTGGTGCAAACGGATTGTCGGCAGTGACCATGGTTTTTCCTGTCACACTTTTTCAGTTTGGATTCATACTACTTTTTGGTAGTGGATCAGGTATTTTAATTGCTAAATATTTGGGTGAAGAAAGAACTGGCAAAGCAGAAGATGCACTTGGTAATGCTATTGCTGGGCTTTTAATAACGATAGTAATTTTTACTACCATGGGCTTATTCTTTTATAAACCTTTATTGGTTGCTTTTGGTGCTCAAGGAACACTTTTAAATTTATCTGTAGAGTATCTTGTAATTATCATTATGGGGTTTCCTCTTAGTTTTTTCCTCGCCTTAGAATTTACATGCCGTGCAGAAGGCAACCCTCGTTTTCCAGCAAAACTCATCCTATTATCATCCATAATCAATGTTTGTTTAGATTATGTGTTCATGAAAATATTTAATATGGGCATAAGTGGAGCTGCACTAGCAACAATAATTGCTCAATCTGTCAATGCCATACTTTTAATACGGTATTACTTAAGTGGTAAAAGCCTCGTGAAAATAGTATGGAAAAAAATCAAACTCAAAAAACATATTATACTACCCATTCTTTCTGTTGGTTTTGCTCCTTTTATTATGGACATTGCTATAAGCTTACAGAACGTATTCGCTAATAGCCTACTGCTTCAATCTGGAGGAACAGATGGAGTTGCAGCAATGGGGATCATTTTCGGGATTAACGTTTTTTTTATGATGACAGCACTTGGTACAGGCGACGGTATACAACCTGTGATAAGTTACAATTTTGGGGCAAAGCGATATGATCGCGCAGTAAAAACTTTGAAATACGCGTTAAAAATGGTATTTTTAATTGCTCTATCTGGAGTTGCGATTCTGGAATTATTCCCCACTTCAATGATTCGTGTTTTTATTGATGACAATGAAAACATCACAACTATCACTAAAATAGCGATACAAATATTCGCCATATCAATTCCTTTTTATATGGTACAAATAGTGATGACACGTTACTTTCAGGCGTTGCAAAAAAACAAAATTGCAACATTTTTGGCGCTACTGCGTCCCGTTTTGTTTGCCCCTATTGCACTCATATTAACTAAAATTTACGGCTTAATCGGTATATGGATAGCCTTTGTTATTAGTGATGGTTTAGCAGCTCTTATCTCATTCTTACTAGTTAAAAAATATTCAATCAAGAAATTAATAACACGCAATACAATTAACAGTAATAAACAATTACATATATGAAAATTAGAACAATTAACTTAGATATCTTGGGTGTTGGACTATTTATTGGTCTACTATCCATTTCTTGTAATACGAATAAAGCTCCTAATAGAATCGAAACTATTGCCGAATATAAGGTGTTAAAACTAGCTCCAGAGACGATAGAACTTTATGATGAATTCCCAGCAACTATTGAAGGCGTTGAGAATATTGAAATTAGACCTAAAATTGAAGGTTTTATAGAAAAAGTCCTAGTTGATGAAGGCGAATATGTAGAAAAGGGGCGTTTGCTCTTTGTATTAAATGCACCGCAGTACGAACAAGAGGTACGCAATACACAAGCTGCCATTAGTAGTGCGAAAGCAGAAGTAAGTTCTGCTCAGCTAGATGTGGAAAAGGCAAAACCCTTGGTAGAAAAAGAAATTATAAGCAGTTTTGAGCTTACCTCGGCGGAAAATACAGTAACAGCTAAAAAAGCAGCATTAGAGCAAGCACAAGCTAATTTGGCAAATGCTAAAACCAATTACAATTATACACGTATTACCGCCCCAGTTTCTGGTTTTATAGGAACACTACCATACAAATTAGGTAGTTTGGTAAGCAGTAGTACTGCAGATCCATTAACAACAGTATCTAATATTAAAAAAGTGTATGCCTATTTTTCTATTAATGAAAAAACGCATCTTGAATTCGCTCGAAAAAACCAAGGCACCAGTTCACAGGAACGTATGAACAACTCGCCCGAAGTTTCCCTTTTATTACCTGACTATACCTTGTTCAATCAAACAGGTAAAATACAGACTATAAGCGGACAGGTAGATGAAGAGACGGGTTCGTTTAATGTTCGTGCTGTTTTTGACAACCCAGATAATTTACTTAGAACTGGTAATAGTGCTACCATACGAATTCCCAGAACTATAGAAAATGCGTTGCAGATACCACAATCTGCTACCTATGAAATTCAAGGACATGTGTATACCTACGTAGTAGATAGTCTATCACAAGCAAAATCTACTAAAATAACAGTAACACCTTCTACTTCGGGTCAAGCATATATTGTAACCAATGGACTAAAAGCAAATGACGAGGTCATTATTGAAGGAGTCAATACACTGTCTAGCGGAAAAGAAATTAAGCCTGTTCCAGTGAATGCTATCGATGTAGAAGCTTTACAAGTTACTACTAAAAATACAACAAGCTCCAATTAACAAGAAACCATAGCGTTATGTTTAAAAAATTCATAAAAAGACCAGTGCTTTCCTCGGTAATTTCTATCATCATTTTGATTTTAGGAGTTATAGGAATCACAACCTTACCGATATCTCAATATCCAGATATTGCGCCACCAACAGTACAAGTTTCTGCTTCTTATGATGGAGCCAATGCGGAAGCCGTACTAAATAGTGTTATCGTTCCTCTTGAAGAAGCCATTAATGGTGTGAACGGAATGACCTATATGACGTCTACTGCCAGTAGTGGGGCTGCAAGTATTACGGTGTATTTTGAATTAGGCACCGACCCTGATATTGCTGCAGTAAATGTTCAAAACAGTGTTTCAAGTGCATCAAATTTATTGCCTTCTGAAGTAACACAATCTGGTGTAACTACAAAAAAGCAACAAAGTAGTAATGTACTTATTATTGGTATTTACAGTGAGAATGATGATTATGATGAAGAATTTATGCAGAATTATGCTAACATCAACATCATTCCTGTACTTAAAAGAATTAATGGAGTAGGAAGTGCAAATACTTTTGGAGCTAGAGATTATAGTATGCGTATTTGGCTAAAAGCCAATGTTATGGCAAATTATGGTTTGGTTCCTTCAGATATAAGTCTTGCACTTGCAGATCAAAACCTTGAAGCCGCACCTGGAGAATTAGGGCTGCAAGGCGATCAGGCATATCAATACACTTTAAAGTATAAAGGAAAATTACAAAACGCTTCTGAGTTTGAAGATATTATTGTAAAAACAACAGAAAGTGGTCGTATTTTACGATTAAAAGATATAGCAAGAGTACAGCTAGGTTCACAATCTTATAGCACTTCTACATTAGTGAATGGATACCCAGGAGTTGGTATTGCAATAGCACAATCTGCTGGTTCTAATGCTCAAGAAGTCGTTGAAAACGCCATAGCAACCTTGGAAGCAGCATCTGTTAATTTCCCAGAGGGAATTAAATATGTAGAAATGCTAAACGCCAATGATTTTTTGGATGCCTCAATTTCCAAAGTGATCTCCACACTTATAGAAGCGTTTCTATTAGTATTTCTCGTGGTTTTTATTTTTCTTCAAGATTGGCGCTCCACTTTAATTCCTGCAATTTCAGTGCCAGTAGCCATTGTAGGAACCTTCTTTTTCTTAAGCTTATTCGGCTTTACCATAAACTTATTAACGCTTTTCGCCTTAATGCTTGCTATTGGGATTGTGGTTGATGATGCCATTGTGGTGGTAGAAGCGGTTCATGCCAAACTGGATTCTGGATACAAATCAACGCGAAAAGCTAGTTTGGATGCCATGAGTGAAATTTCTGGAGCCATCATATCCATTACTTTAGTCATGTCGGCAGTATTTATACCCGTAACATTTATTAGCGGATCTTCGGGCGTATTCTATCAACAATTTGGAATAACACTTGCTATTGCTATTATTTTATCGGCTATAAACGCATTAACGTTAAGTCCTGCATTGTGTGCATTATTGTTAAAACCTCATGATGAAGCTCATACTAAAAAGGGATTTGTACAGCGTTTTTATGTAGCATTTAATACAGGTTTTGAGAAGACAACTTTAAAATATAAAAAATCGATTTCATTCCTTATCCGTAAAAAAGCAATTGCCATTGGTGTACTCTCTGTTTTTATTGGAATGTTCGTTTACCTAATGAATACAACAGCAACTGGTTTTGTACCAGACGAGGATCAAGGTGTTATTATGGCTAATATTAGCCTACCAGCTGCCGCATCTTTAGAAAGAACCGCTGAAGTTGTTGAACAAATACAAGAATTAGTGGAAGATATTCCAGAAGTAAGTGCAGTATTTACATCTACTGGTAGTGGTCTTATAAGTGGTTCTGGGTCTAATTATGCTACGGTTATACTAAAATTGAAAGATTGGGGAGAAAGATCAGGTGATGGACAAGACGCACAATCTATCATCAAACAATTATTTGGTAAAACGGCACAGATTAAAGATGCTAGTATCATCTTTTTTACTCCGCCTACCATATCGGGTTTTGGTATTAGTAATGGATTTCAATTGCAGCTACAAGATCAAAGTGGAGGAACAGTGGATGAACTATATAAAGTGAGTCAAGATTTTGTTTCAGCCCTAAGCAAAAGACCTGAAATACAATATGCCTCCACAACTTTAGATCCAACTTTCCCACAATACGAGGTAGAAGTCGATGTTGCTAAAACCAAACTGGCAGGCTTAGATGTTGAAGGTATTCTAAGTGTTATGCAAGGATATTTAAGTGGTGTGTACGCTTCCAGTTTTAACAAATTTGGAAAGCAGTACCGTGTAATATACCAAGCTGAAGCGAATTTTAGAGCGAATTTGGAAAGTTTAAATGCTATTAAAGTAAAAAACAGCAATGGTATTATGGCTCCTATAACAGAGTTCGTAACGCTTAAAAGAGTTTATGGAGCACAGAGTATAACGCGATTTAATCTATTTACATCAGCTAGTATAAATGGAGCTCCCAATGATGGTTATAGTTCTGGTGATGCTATTAACGCTATTAAAGAAGTTGCCACAGAAACATTACCAACAGGCTATGGTTACGAATACTCGGGCATGACTCGAGAAGAGATTTCAGCAGGTAGCCAAACTGTATATATTTTTATGCTGTGTTTTATTTTTATCTACTTTTTATTAAGTGCACAATATGAAAGCTTCATCCTACCATTTTCTGTTTTATTAGCTGTTCCCGCAGGGCTTTCAGGGGTGTTGATTTTTGCAAATTTATTTGGTATTAGCAATAACATTTATATACAAATCACACTAGTAATGCTCATTGGATTACTCGCCAAAAATGCCATTTTAATTGTAGAGTTTGCTATACAAAGAAGGCGTGAAGGCGAAACCATTGTACAGTCGGCAATAGACGGCGCCATTGCCAGGTTCAGACCTATTTTAATGACTTCATTCGCTTTTATTTTCGGATTATTACCATTGATGATTGCAACAGGTGCTGGCGCTACAGGAAATAGAGCTATTGGTACTGGGGCAATTGGTGGTATGCTCATAGGAACCATCTTGGGAGTCTTAGTTATTCCGGTTCTTTATATCATTTTCCAGACGCTTCAAGAGAAAATAGTGGGCATACCAAATGATGATTGGGGAGAAGATGAAGAATTACCATTGAATAAATAAAAAACTAGATATGAAATATAGAACTTTAAAATATATCATTCCCATTACATTGCCCCTGCTAATGCTGAATTCATGTGGTGTGATAAACAAAAGATATGTAACTCCAGATGCAAAATTTTCTGAGAGTTATAGAGATACTGTAGTGCAGGATACTACTTCTATGGCTACTTTACATTGGAAAGAAATAATTTCTGATAGTATCTTACAGGAATTAATCAAAGAAGGATTGCAAAACAATCTTGATTTGAAGACAGCCTTGGAAAACATAAATCAAGCCCAAGCTAGTTTGGTACAAGCTAAATTATCTTTTTTACCTAGTTTGGAAGGAAGCGCTCAAGTAAGTAAATCAAAAACGTCACAAGCATTATTGAATTCTGGTAGCGTAAATGGTACAAATATAAATACGACTTCATATCTGGGTCAGTTAAGTAGTAGTTGGGAGATTGATGTATGGGGTAAATTGCGCAGTAACAAACGATCTGTTTTAGCATCATTCTTAAAAACGGAAGCAGCAACGAGAGCTGTAGAAACACAACTGATTTCAGATATTGCTGTTGCATACTATAATTTGTTGGCACTTGATGCGCAATTGGAAATTACCAAGGAAACGCTTCAAAATCGAATAGGAGATCAAGAAACTATGAAACTTCTTAAAGAGTCTGCCATAGTAGATGGTGCTGCTGTTGTACAAAGCGAGTCAAGTAGATACGAAATAGAAGCTAGTATACCAGATATTGAATTAAGTATTTTACAAGAAGAGAATGCACTTTCTATTTTGTTAGGTAGGGTTCCTGGTGCTATAGAAAGATCATCGCTAGAGAAACAAACAGCCTATGCCGATTTAAAAATTGGTCTTCCAGCTTCTCTTCTAAGAAACCGGCCAGATATTCAGGAAGCGGAAATGGCTTTTAGAACTGCTTTTGAGGATGTAAATTTGGCAAAAACCTATTTCTATCCGTCACTTACAATTACAGCTAATGGAGGTCTTTCATCTTTATCATTAACCAATTTTTTTGATAATTCTGTATTCTATAATTTAGTTGGTGGTCTCACCCAACCCATTTTTGCAAATGGAGAAAATAAAGCCCGATTAAAAATTAATAAATCATTACAACAACAAGCTTTTTATAATTATAAAGCAACTTGGTTAGATGCTGGCGGAGAAATTTCGAATGCACTTTTCCTTTACAAGAAAGCTAAAGAAAAACAGGAAGCAAGAGCGTATCAAATTTCGGCTTTAGAAAAATCAGTTGAATTTACCGAAACGCTTCTGGAATATTCCTCTACCACCAATTATACTGATGTGCTTACCACTAAGAACAATCTATTATCTGCACAATTGAATGGTGTTAGTGACAAGCAACAGGAATTGCAGGCCGTGGTTCAACTTTACCGTGCTCTTGGAGGAGGATGGTTAAATTAGCTATAGATAAACACATGCCTTGACCAGCTTAGTTAAGGCATATCTAGCTAGAAGAAAACCTATCAATAATATGCTAACCCCAATACAAATGCATCAACAAAATACTTTAAAAACCTAAACGATATAAAGCTAAAAAACCTAAACAATAAAGTTATTGTTCAGGTTTAATTATTTATTTTTAACCCTTTAATAATCTGTATCGATTATTTAGGGCTTGACAATTTAATATGTTACTAAAAAAGTAAGTTATAATGCTTTTACTTTTTTACAATTCTTAACGTTTTAGAACTAGATTGAGTTTTAACCTGTGCAAGGTAAACACCTGTCGCTAAATCACTAATATCGTAATTCTCTTCTGTATTAAATGTTTTTAATAAACGTCCTGTGATATTATATAATTTTACATTTTCAATGTTTTTATTAGAATTTAATTGAAAACTGTTTGTTACAGGGTTAGGATAAGCAGAAATTGTTGCTACTTGAGTGTCAATATCATTTGTAGATAAAAACGAGTCTCCTTTAACTTCGACACTGTAAAATCTAAGACGGGTAACAGAAGCACCATTCGTAAGAAATTCATTAACGGTAATTGTAACATCAGTTTCTGTTGTTGATAAAGGAATAACTGTAGTATAATCAAAATATTTATCAACATTGGCAACATCACCATCAGTTCCTGAATCATCATTAAAAGTAAAAGCGAAATCAGCTTGCCCTGCTACAGAAATCACTCCACTTCCAATACTAGCAGCACCTTTTCTATATCTAAATGTTAAGGTTGCATTTACGTTATTAGCATCTGTTTTTATTTTAAAACTCTCACTAATAGTACTTGGGTTTGTTACTTCCTCACCATAACCAAAAAACTGCCCTCCTTGACTAAAATCAGAACCTGAAAGCGCATAAACCATAGCGGTATTACCAAATGAAAAGGTTTCGCTGTCTGTTGCAGTACCAGTAAAAGTCAATGTGTTTGATTGCGCTGAAGCAATAAAAATTGCTGCTAAAAATGCAAATGTAAAAAGTAATTGGTTTTTCATAATTTAAAAGTTTAGATTTAATAACTATTACAAAATTATCTAAGTTTACTAGTTTGAAATTGCTTAAATCGATCAATGATTTGCTCTTTTCTGTTTTATAACACATAAAACATTTGTTTATAATGATTTATGTTTTTTTTCACTGAGAACCATAACTGTATTTTACCTCTCCCAGAACTGCCTTTTTTGGCAGTTCTGACCTCTCCAAAGGAGAGGTGACATCGGAAACCCCGATGCGGAGCGTCGAGGAATTCTTTAGATTAAAATTACATTTATTTTCTTACAAAACAAGTTATATTTTACTTTTTAACAAAACGAATATTCTTATTTTTATCGTTTTCAAATGTAAGTTTAACAATAAAAACACCACTTTTTAGATTAGATATATCGTATTGGTTTTGGTTTTTAGAAAACGACATAATTTCTTTACCTAGTATATTAAAGACGGTCGCAGATTTTATTTTTTTAGATAAGCTAAATGTATTATTTACGGGGTTAGGGTATAAAGTAATAGTTTCATAAAAACCATCTGAAGTATCATCTAAAGATAATATGGTTTCATCTTTCCAATTATAAATGGTTTCTTTGGTTTCAATATTTACCCAGAGATCTAAATTTTCAAAAGAACGCTCGTATACATAGCCGTTTTTAGTTGGGTCACCTAAAGGTTCTCCTAAAAAGTAATGAAATTCATCTATAAAACTTGTATTCCATAAATCAGAACTAGAACTTGCTGCATTTACACCTGTAGTATAGCTAAAATAAGCATGCTCCTCTACAATTATTAAAAAAACAGCCAAAGGAAATTTTACATGTTCTTTTGCATAGGCTAATAACTCATCATTATCTGTTGGTTCTTCTTCTTCCGTACTATAGCTTGGGTTGGTTTGTAAATTAATCATTTTACCTTTATGTAGTGCTTCTCTCATTAATTGAATAGACAAAGCAATTGCATTGGCGTCTGATTGATTTTTACTTGGAAAATCCCAGCGTTCTAAATAAGAACCATCCATAATTTCCATAAGTGCTCTAACACCACCCGAACGTTCATTTCTTAGCGTGTTTCCAACAAGTAATTTGTTAGACGGTAATTTATCATTTAAATCACTCAACATGCTAACGTAATTATTTATTGGATTTCCGTTTACATCATATAAATCTCCATTGTTATCTGGGTTTATAATTTTATCTACAAAAACACCATCTATAACGTCCAAATTAGCCATATCTACACAAGTATCAATCCACCAATTCCTCATGTCTTCTATATCATGATTGTACCAATAATATAAATCTTTAAAAAGATAAATTTCGCCATTTTCATAAGTGCTCCAATTAGTAGCATTGGTATTATATTCTATATTAGCTTCGTAATTAAAGTAATTTATGTATGTGTTGTAATAAAATAAGGTTGTTAAATTAGGGTTTAAGGCTTTAATTCTAGTTGCTGCATTTTCTATACCATCTTCAATATATTCAAAACCTTGTTGGTTGGCTTTTTCTAACATGACTAATTGATAATTGTTTGCAATACTTGTAACATCATCTTCTGAAAAAGCATTTTTATTTCTTACAGCTACCCACCGTGGAATTTTATTCCATGAGAATTTTGGTAATGTTGTCTTGGGTTCTGTTTGTACTGGATAATCATGGTATAATGAGGGACCTTTCTCAAAGGTAGAATAATCGGTGACATCCCATATAGTGTCATTAGGTCCTTTTATTTCAATATAGAATGTTAATGATGAAATTGCAAAATCACGTGTTATAGTAGTAGGACTCCCCGCCCCTGTTACAGAAAACGAACTATCTGTACTTAAAGGAGAAATACTTTGATTATAATCCATCTCGAAAGACTTTAAATTATTACCAAAACCAAAAATCATAGTATGGTCTCGACCACCGTTTGGCTCAATTAAGTTAACAACAGAAAAGCCTATGCTATGGGTAAAATCTAAGTTAATTCCGTTAACAGTTAAATTTTCAATGTTATAAACTAATGATTCGCCTGCATCAATATCAAAATCCCCAGAAACTCCCCAGGTATTACCAATTAATGTTATGTCTGATTGAGTTCCGTAATCTGTAACAGAAGACATATTGGGTTCTGTGTTGTAATTGTATGTTGCTCCTACGTATCCTTTTATCCTTAAGTTAAATGAAACCTGATCATTAATACCATTATTATCAAAATCATCTCCTATATATGCAATAGAATATACTAAATCGTCACCATTTGAAGATTGAGAACAAGTGATATTACCAGATGAATAATTTTGATTTACAAATCCATTATTAATTGAAATATCTTCATCAACTTGGTCTAAACCTCCTGCATTAGGATTTAATACAACCCATAAATTAGAAGTTTGAGCATAAGAATATTGATTTAAGAGAAACAATAAATTAATAAAAACTAATTTTAAACAACTAAGTAGTTTTTGTTTCATGGTTGGTTGTTTTCAGAAGATGAAGAGTTTAATAAAGATTTATAATATTTTCAATACTATTTTATCATTCAATTTTGAAACGTAAAAAGGTGCTAATAAAATTAGCACCTTAGTAACTAATAATGATTATTTTTTCTTTTTCTTAGCTGCCTCTAAGATCTCTTTACCACGTTTTTCCCCAAAAGCTTTGATTACGCTTTTTGTAAATTCTTTACGGTTTGCTTTTGCTTTTGCTTTAAATGCATCAGGATCACTTTCTTTTAATCCTTTTGGAAAATTAGCACGGTCTTGTAATTTTGCTTTTTGTAATTCAAAATATGTGGCTTTTTCGCTTTCACTTAATTTAATTGTAGTTTCTAATTTTTCGACAGCCTTAGTCGCTCTTTTTTCTATTTTCATTTCTGATTTAGACTGAGCCAAAGCAGATACACTTATTAATAGACCTACAATTACTGTTAATGCACTTTTTTTCATTTTTATTAATTTAAATTATACATTTTTATCTCATATTTAAGGGATAGAGAATTTTAACCACTATACAAATTAACCGTTATTTGAGCTTAAATACTTTCTCATTTTCATCATTGTTTTGCTCTAATTATTCTTTAGGCACTTTTATTACTATTCGCTCATTTAACCGAAAAGAATTCCTCAAAACTTACTACGGGGTTATTCATTCTTTGATACAGAAGATACTTTATCGATGCTATAGCTTGAGAAGATTTAAACTATTAATATTGATAAGATACTAGAAATTTTCTAAACTATTGAAATGTATATACTTGTTATAATTTACTTTATTCTTACGAAGGGTCTAGGCTTGCCCTATGGTCTGTTCTTAGCGATTATTTTTGAGCCTTTAAAATTTATAAATATCATTTAGGCTTCAATATTTGTGGGTACGCCGTAGCTTCTGGTTGGCAGGTTTCACGAATTCACAGGAATTCAGTTTTACTATATTTCGCGAAGCAGACTTCAGTCTGCCAAAACGAACCTATGGACTTCCAGTTCATAATAGTTTAGTTATTTGAAAAGGGCTTTTTTAAAAACTCTGAAGGCGAAACACCATGTAGTTTTTTAAATGAAGTAGAGAAATAAGAACTGGATTCGATACCTATTTGGTACATAACTTGCGCAACATTAAAGCCTTCATTACTTTTTAGAAGCTCGGCGGCACGTTGTAACCTATAATTTCTTAAATATACATTAGGTACTTGACCTGTAAGTTGTTTTAACCTTCTGTAAAAATGCGAAGTACTTAACCCTGAATCTCTAGACAACTCTTCAACTCCAAAAGAGGAGTCGGATAAGTTTTTTTCTATAACTTGAATAATGTTCGCTATGAATGCTTCATCTTTTTTTGATAACTCTAAATTTTTATTCTCCCCCTTAGGAAGCAAGCTATTCTTAGCGAAGTATTCTTTTATTTGTACGTTAGATTCAATTAATTTGTTAATTCGTAATTCTAAATGTTTTAAAGAAAAGGGCTTACTTATATAATCATCTGCTCCATATTCTAAACCTTTTATCAGATTATCATTATCTCCCAAAGCGGTTAATAATAAAACAGGAATATGGCAACTTTCTGGTGCCGATTTTATTTTTTCACAAAGCTCATAGCCATCCATTTCTGGCATCATAACATCGCTTACTATTAAATCGGGTTCTTTTAATTTAATTTTATCAAACGCTTCAACACCATTATTTGCAATAAGAATATTATACTTTACTGAAAGTTCAGCCATCAAGAAATTCTGAATATCTACCTCATTTTCCACAACAAGAACAGTATATTCTTTTTGTTCTTCAGTATCTGATGATAAAGGATTCAATTCATTTACTGTGTGCGATAATGGTACCCAATCTTTAATATATGATTTTTCAGTTAATGAGGCGTTATCTAATAAAGAATCTCCAATCTGTTTAGATGGTATTTTTACAGAAAAACGTGTTTCAATACCAGGCGTGCTTTTGGCCGAAATTTCACCTCCAAGTAAATCAGCAAGTGATTTACAAAAAGATAAGCCTATGCCACCACCACTTATATCTCCGTCTTTACTTCCTAATTGGTAAAAACGTTCAAAAATATTGATTAAATTTTCTTGAGGGATTCCTTTTCCTGTGTCTACAACATCTATATTAATTATTTTTTCATCAGAAATAACAGAGATACCTGCTTCAATACTAATGTTGCCTTGTGCTGGTGTATTTTTAAAAGAATTAGAAAGTAAATTAAAAATAATACGTTCAACTTTTTCAACATCTAATATGATTTCTTCGTTGGGTTCTGTTATTTTATAAAAGAAATTAATATGTTTCTCTAATGCAAAATCTTCAAATGCTTCTGTTGTAGGGTAAATAAAATCTCCTAAAGTGCATTTTGTTAAATTTAAATTAACATGCCCTTGTTCTGCTTGCCTAAAGGTTATTAATTGATCTGCTAAACTTAAAAGCCGTTTAGTGTTCTTTTCAATTATATTTAAATATTTAACGTTTTTGGTATCTGAATTACTTGCTATAATACGTTCTAAAGGGCCAGAAATTAAGGTTAAAGGTGTTCTGAATTCATGAGACAAATTTGTGAAATATCTAAATTTACCTTGGTTGATGGTTTTTATTCTTTCTTTATCCATTTTTTCATAGATAAGCCCCTGTTTTAATCGTTCGTGTTGCACAAAATAAATGACTACTCCTATGCAAATTGATACAATTAAAATAAGAAAAAGTAAATAACTCCACCATGTACTATACCAAGGAGGTAAAATTTCAAGATACAGTTTTTTGTCTGTTGTACTCCAAATACCATCACCATTGGCAGCTTTTATTCTAAATACATAATCACCCGCAGAAAGATTGGTGTAAGTTACTGTAGTTTTTCCAGTTGGTTTTTCTATCCAGTTATCATTAAACCCTTCTAATTTATAAGCTACTTTGTTTTTGGAAGGTTCAGAAGTGTGTTTTACAGCTAAGTTAAAAGAAATAATGTTTTGATTTTGACTTATAGCTATACGCTCAGTTTCTGATATTGACTTTTCAAGTATGGTCTTATTGCTTATCTTTTCATTGATCTTTACAGGCTTATTATCAATTAATAAAGATGTTATCAATATTTCAGGAGGTTGTGTATTTAACTTAATGTTTTCTGGTTTAAATATGGTTACACCGTTTAAGCCTCCAAAATAAAAATAACCTGATTTTCCATTAAAGTAACAATCTTGTCTAAAATTATTTTGAGCCAAACCATCTCTTACATCAAAAACATTTATATTATAATCGTTTATATTAAATTTAACCAACCCCATATCGGTACTTAGCCATAGGTGGGACTTGTCTTCTTGTAAAATACCATAAATGGCGTCGTCTGGTAGAATATCATTTTTCCTGAAATATTCAATTTTAGTAGGCGTGCCTTCTTCGTTTAATGTCATTTTATTTAAACCACCTCCAAAGGTGCCTATCCACAAATGATTGTTTTCTTTATGGAGTGAGAATATATTATCGTAACTTAATTTTACTTCATCAATATTATTGGTGGTATACTGTTGTTTTATTATTAATTTGTTTTGTTGAAAAAAAGCTTTTAGAAGCCCCTTATTTGTTCCAATCCAAAACGAGTTACCATGATCTTTAACTATAGCTTGTATACGACCTCTCTCTAAATTAAAATCTGATTTTACTTGTAAAACTGGAGCGTCACTATTTTTTATTTCTTCCCAAGGATTTTCTACTACTATGATATGATTACCCGCAAAGAGCATCTTTTTATTATCAATTTGAATAATATTACGAAAATGCTCGCTTTCTGTATTTTGAAAAGCAACTTTTTTAAATTTATTATTTAAAGGGTTATATATGGTTAATGTATTATCAGAACCAAACCATATAAAGCCTTTGTCATCCTCATAAATACAACGAATAATATCGTCATTAAGCAATTCTAAGTTCGAATCTAAATCTTCAAACTGTAATTTACGAATGTTCTTATTTTTTATGGTGGTTTTACTTCTAAATAAATGAGAATTAAAACCAGATAACCAAAGGTAACCTCGGCTATCTTCTAATATTGATGTTATTAAATTATCTGATATTGAAGAACTATCATAAGGATTATTTGAATAATTAATAAATGGTTTTTGAGTTAAGTCTAATTTGTTAATACCACCTTGTGCAGTACCAATCCATAATACATTAAAATTGTCTTGATACAAGGTGTTAATTAAGTTACTGCTTATGCTTAATTCGTTTTTTTGATCAAAAGCATAATGCTCAAATGTGTTTTGATCTTGATTATATTTATATAAACCATCACCTTTTGTTCCTATCCATACCATTCCATAATGATCTTCAAAAATAGAAATGATTTTTTGGGGTACAGTTTGTTTTTTTAAATCGTTAAAAGACTCTATTATGTGGAGTCTTTTTTTATCAAAAGTTACTTTATACAATCCATAGTGAGTACCAATCCAAAATATATTATTTATGAGTGAAATTGTAGTTATTGGAATATTTTTAAATTCGTCAAAGCTATAAGGATTTTGAGCTTCATCGTTTAAGGATATACTTTTTAAGCCAGTTAAAGTTCCTAAAATTAATGTCTTTTCATCTTTAAAAAAGAATGAATTAATAGAAGGTCTTTCAGAATCGTTTTTCAATACGTTTTTTGATACTTTAAAAACCCCATTTTCAATATCTGTTAATTTACAGGAATACAAATGATTTCCTCCAGAAAACCAAATTTGCCCTAAAGGCCCAGATTTTATATGGTTTACTACAATTTTTTTTGATAATGGTACTGTATAAAAACGCTCTAGCCATGGAATATAAACATTAACTCCTAAATTTGTGCCAATCCATAATACGCCTTGTTCATCTTTGAAAAGTGAAGAGATAAAGTTGCTAGATAAATTACCATCAGTCTTAGATTGCGTTGTATATGTTTTAAATTCATACCCATCATATCTAATCAATCCGTTGGGAGTACCATACCATAAAAAACCATATCGGTCTTGTTCTATAGCGTTTATAGTATTTTGATTAAATCCTTCTTTATTTGAAAATCGCTTAAAATTTTGAGCATTTAAAAAGAATGAACTAAATAAACCAGAACTTAACAAAATTATGAATAAAGCAAATTTGATATCTTTTAGTCCTTTTATCATAAAGTTGAGAGTTTAATTTTTCTTAGTAAGAATTTAATAAAATAGGTGAAATGAGATTTATTTAACTATATAAAAACGATTCTAATTTTTCGACCATTTTTGCTACGGCAGAAAAAAGGAACACATTGATAAATATCAGTAATAGCAATAACTAAAATTCTTTGATCTCCACTTAGAGACTGTTTAAGTTTTGTTTTTGGAATTAGTTTGAGTGGGTTACATTCTCTTTCAAGACAAAATAAACTAAAGGATAAAATTTAAACAGTTTCTAACTATAAATATAATTGATTAGTATCAACAAAGTTATTAATTTTTTTTAAACTCCCTCCCTTGTTCTACTAAAAGCAACACAAAACTTGATGAAATATATTTTTTTAAATGGCCTTATAATCGTTTGCCTCAAAATCGTTGATGGTATTATAATCGGGCTTCTTTTGTTCATTAAACCATATAAAATGAATGCTCTATAATAGTGCTTGTTCTATTTTTCTAGAAGAATAGTACAGAAATAAGACTGCTTTTTCATCTTATTAATAGTATCTAGTTTCTATTTAATTTACTATTGATTTTTATAACCTTGCATTAATTAAGCAATAGAATGAATAAATAGAGAAAGACAAACATGTGGGATTTCATGAAATTTACAAATAAATAAAGAATCATGAAATTTAAAATTTTGGTATTATTATGTATTATCTTTTTTTCTGTTTCCTGTAAAAAAGACTTATCAATAAAAGAGTCTGCTTTCAGTAAATCCCATGTTACAGGAGATTATATTCTTGATGCACCAGATAATTGGTGGCACTGGGGTATTGCTCCTATTTATGATACTTCTAATAAATTACATGTGTTTATGTCCGCTATTCCAAATGATGGCAGTTGGATAAAAGATAGTAAAATAGTTCACTATACAGCGAAGTCTCCAGAAGGACCTTATACATTTGTTGATACGACTTTTACAAGTAAAACCCATACGTATCATAACCCACAAGTATCTCGAGTAAATAATACTTATGTTCTCGTGTATTTATTGAAAAACAGAGAAACACCAAATATCAATCAAGAAATAGGAATAGCGACATCTAAGTCTTTGGATGGTCCATGGACAGAAAGCCCACACAACCCTATTATCAAAGCATCAGGAAAACAAGGTGATGGTTCAAACATTTTACATGCCTCCAACCCTACTTTCATAAAAGACAAAAACGGAAAATTCAGGATTTATTATAAATCAATAACAGATGCTTATGGTTCTGAAAGACACCGCGAAATTTCTTTAGCATTAAGCGATAATATTGAAGGGCCTTATAAAAATTATGAAAACAATCCTTTAATTAGTTATGCAGATAAAGGTTTGGACATAGAAGACTGTTATGCTTTTCTATACAAAGGCTTTTATTATATGATTGTAGAAGATAGAAAAGGAGTTAAAGATATGCTAGAGGGAAAAAGAAACGATAAGAATAAACCAGGAGGTTGGAGACCTGGACTTATTTATAAATCTGAAGATGGAATATATTGGGGAAAACCAGAAGTTGGTTATAAAACAAATGAACAATATTTTGGAGATAAACTGGCAAGAACAGAGCGCCCACACATTTTATGGAAAAATGGAGAACCCGAATATCTTTTTCTAGCCTGTCATGATGAAGATCCATCAGCAGGTTTTTTTGTTAAAATTGAAGGATGGACTCCAAATTAAGAATAATGAATTTAAAAATGCTAAAAATTAACACGATAAGTTTATTACTGGTTCTGCTTTTGTTTCCTCTTGTTTTAATGACAAAAAAAGCCTAATGTTGTCCATCCAGCTTATTCTATCTATATCGAAAAATTATAATCAGCTTAAAAACATTATTTAAAAATTAATGTTCTAATGTAGAACTTAAAAAGCATAAAAAACTACAATAAACTTTCTAAAAAAATATAATACATTATCGATACTATGCATGTGAAAATATAATGACAAATTAAAGAGCATGCAGATACTAAATGCGGTAAGAAATTGTTAATAAAAACTCATTATGAATAAAATAGCTTTATTACTTATAATACTTGTTGTTATAGGTTGTAATACTTCAAAAAAGGCAAATGTGAATACCCCAGAAAGATCGCCAAATATCATTTTCATTTTAGCAGATGATTTAGGATATGGAGATGTTTCAAGTTATAACGAAAATTCTAAAATAACTACGGTTAATATAGATAAACTAGCTTCAGAAGGTGTTATGTTTACAGATGCGCATACCAGTAGCGCTGTATGTACTCCTACACGATATGGTATATTAACTGGGCGTTACAATTGGCGTTCAACATTAAAAAAAGGCGTGTTAGGTGGCTACTCAAAAGCATTAATTACACCAAATCGTACTACGATAGGTAAATTTCTAAAAAATGAAGGATATCGTACAGCTTACATAGGGAAATGGCACCTTGGTTGGGACTGGACTTTTGTAGACAAAGATTCTATGGATCAAGCTAAATTGAATGCTAAACCTAAAATAGATTATTCCATTCCAGTTAAAAATGGTCCAAATACTCGGGGATTTGATTATAGTTATGGTTTTAATGGATCATTAGACATGGCACCTTATGTATGGGTTGAAAACGCTAAAGCAACTATGGTTCCTACTAAGGTTACGCAAAACACAGGACAAGCTATGTGGAGAAAAGGGCCAACTTCTAACGATTTTGACCACGAGCAAGTATTACCAGATATTACCAAAAAGACAGTGAGTTTTATAAATGGGCATGCTAAAAACAATCAACCGTTTTTTGTTTATATGCCATTACCAGCACCACATACGCCTATATTGCCAACAGAAGAGTTTAAAGGTAAAAGTGGATTAGAAAACCCGTATGGAGACTTTGTGATTATGGTTGATTGGGTTGTAGGTGAAATAATGAAATCATTAGAAGAACAAGGCATTGCAGATAATACCCTATTAATATTTACCAGCGATAATGGCTGCTCTAATCAAGCAGATTATGAACAATTGGCAACCAAAGGACACGACCCCAGTTACATATTTCGTGGGCATAAAGCTGATATTTTTGAAGGCGGTCACCGTGTGCCATATGTAGTGCGTTGGCCTTCTAAGGTAAAACCTAGCAAGTCTAATCAACTAGTTTGTACCACAGATCTTTTCGCTACTGTTGCTGATATGCTTAATGTGCCGCTTAAAAATAATTTTGCTGAAGATAGTTATAGTTTTTTGTCAGCATTAGGCATTAAATCTAGCTTGCCAAAAAGAGAAAGTATTGTTCACCATTCCATCAACGGTTCTTTTGCTTATCGTAAAGGAGATTACAAAGCTATTTTTTGCCCAGGTTCTGGTGGTTGGAGTTTTCCTAGACCAAATGATAAAGCTATTAATAGTTTACCTAAATTTCAATTATATAATTTAGGTAATGATATTGGAGAAGAGCATAATTTACAAGATAAGCAACCTGAATTATTAGAACTATATAGAAAAGAACTTTCACAAATTGTTTCAAACGGTAGAAGTACTGAAGGAGAAAAACAAAAAAATGATGGCCCAGAAATGTGGCCTGAGCTAAGTTGGATGAATGATGAAGAGTAGAGTTCTAATTTTTTCAGTTCATTTATATAACCATTATAACAAAAAATAAAAGCAAACATTAATTATGAAACTAAACAAGTTTAAAAGTAAATTGATTTTAGAAAACGTAAATAAATCAATATGTTATAACTTATTTTTAATTTTACCTCTCATGCTTTTCTCCTGTAAAGAAAAACAAGAGAAAGTAGTAACAGAAAATAAGAAACCAAATATTGTATTTGTTATTACTGACGACCAGGGTTATGGTGATTTAGGGCATACAGGTAATACAATTATTAAAACGCCTGCCATAGATAAATTTGCTGCTGAATCCATAAGCTTAACAAACTACCATGTAGGAACTACCTGTGCGCCAACCAGAGCAGGGCTATTAACAGGAAGAAATTGTAATAGAAATGGCGTTTGGCATACTATTATGGGAGCTTCTATGTTAAACCGAGAAGAAACAACCATAGCTAATGTGTTACAAAGTAATGGCTATAAAACAGGTATGTTTGGCAAATGGCACTTAGGAGATAATAGTCCTTTTAAACCACATCAAAGAGGTTTTGATGAAGCATTTTATCATGGCGGCGGCGGTGTAGGACAAACTCCAGACTATTGGAATAATGATTATTTTGACGATTCTTATTTTAGAAACGGCATTCCAGAGAAAAAAGAAGGCTATTGTACAGATATATGGTTTGATGAAGCTTTAAGCTTTATAGAAGCTAAAAAAGATGACCCTTTCTTTTGTTACTTAAGTTTAAATGCCCCACACGGTCCTTACAACCTTCCAGAAGAATATTATAATTTATATAAAGACGAAACACGTATTCAAGAAACTCAAAAACGTTTTTATGGTATGATCACCAATATTGATGACAATTTTTCAAAGTTGTTGAATAAATTGGAAACTTTAGGAATAGCCGAAAACACAATAGTAATTTTTACTACCGATAACGGTACAGCGCGGGGTTATAAAGTCAATGATAAAACAAATGAGGTCTTTGGATACAACGCTGGCATGCGTGGAACAAAAGGCAGTCATTATGATGGAGGACATAGAGTACCATTTATTATTAGATGGCCTGATGGCGGATTAACAGGAGGCAAAAGTCTTGACGGCTTATTAGCGCATGTAGATTTATTACCAACTTTAACAAAATTTACAGGACAAACGCATACCATAACTAAAACAATGGATGGTACCGATGTTAGTGACTACCTTTTAGGCAAGCGTGAAGCTCCAAAAAGATTTTTAGTGACTGATACACAAAGAGTGCCATGGCCTATAAAAGGAAGAAACAGTTGTGTTATGGAAGATAACTGGCGTTTAAATAATGGAAAAGAGCTTTATAATGTAGCAAATGACCCAGGACAAACAATTAATCTCGCTGATAAACATCCAGAAAAAGTAGTAGAAATGAATGCTTTTTATGAGAGCTGGTGGGAAGACGTTATTAAAGAAACCAAATTTTCTGTTATAGATTTAGGAGTAGACGCTATAGATGTGATTACTTGTCATGATGCGAGAACTATAGATTATTATCCACCATGGAATCAGCAATTAATACGTGTAGGAAAACCTATGGAGCCAGCCCCGTTTACTGTTAATTTTGTTAAGGCTGGAACTTATAAATTTCATTTAAGAAGATGGCCCTCAGAGAGTGGATTGGCTCTTAGTGCTGAGTTGAAAAATGGGAAATCAGCAACTTCGCATACAGAAGAAATTGTTGATGGAAAATCTCTTAAATTTAAAAAGGCCTATTTAAAAGTAGGTGATAAGAATATAGAATCTGATGTAGATAATAGTGCGGAAGCTACTATACTAGAAATGGAAGTTGCTCAAGGAAAAACAGAACTTTTAGCTTATTTTGATATGGAAGATGGCACACCTTGTAATGCTTTTTATATCGATGTTGAAAAAGTAAATTAGGGATTTTAATAAAAACCTGTGTTCGACGTAAGGAAAATGAGGTTGTTTTTATAAAATACTGTTTACAATATATATATATAAAGTAAATTTTTAGATATCTGAAACATATTCAAATCTATTAGTTTCAAGCTAAAAACTAATAAACATACCATCTTCTTCCTTAAATTATCATAAACTAGCTCTTGACACAAAAGAAGGTCTGTCTTTTATGTCAAGAGCTAATTTTCAGTTGTAAAAAGTCTAGCTTAATCTTTTAATAATTTTAACGTTTTTTTACTACCATTCTCATACATCACTTGTAATATGTATAAACCTGTTTCTAGATTTGATATATCTATATTCTTATACTCATTACTAAATTCGTATGTTTTTACTCCATGCAGACTATATAAAACACCTGATTTAACTTCTCTTGAAAGGTTAAAAACATCTTTCACTGGATTCGGATATAAATTAATCCCTTGAGAATTATCTTTTACATTGTCAATTCCTAAAACTTCCGATACATGGAATGTAATTTCATAAACTCTAAACTTTGGAATTAAATTATCAGAATTACTAAGTGCGGTAATAACGTATTCCATTGACTCAGGTACACTTGTAAATGCAACTGGATTATTGAAATCAAATTCTGCATTAGCAGAGGTAGATTCACTTGAGTAATTATAACTTTTAGTCTCATCACCAATAGTAATATTAAAAGATATATCATCATTTACTTGTGACCTCACTCTAAAGGTAATTTTATCACACACAACTGATGCATTATTCATTGATTTCACAAGAAATTTAGCACCGCTACCTAATGCTCTAGATTGTAGATAACTCGTTTTTACTGATGTATCCCCTATTAATTCTAAATAATTATCTGAAGGATTGAAAGCTTGTTCTGGATCAGTATTCAAATGTATCTGAGTAACAGGAATCGTCACAACCTCTTCTGATATAATTAAAAAATTATTCTCATCTATTAACGTAAACACAACGGTAGTAGCGCCTTCTGGAACATTTGCTGTAATAATATTTCCGTTGATGGCAGCTGTAGATTCAAACCATTCATCACCGCTCTCTTCACTTTTTTGATAAAGAAAATATGCTGTATCTATTGCAGCTTGACCTGAATTAGCGGTAACTGTACTTGTTACTGTATTTGTGTCTTGGTCAAAAATTGTGGAAGTTATTGAAGGTACGGCATCTTGGTTCTCCAATGGAGCACCAGAACCTGTATAATTTGGATTCCATTGGGGGTATCTAGCATTATTATCTACCAAAAAAGTTTCTAACTTAGAAATTAATTCATTTTTAATACTTTCAGAAACACTATTTATCACATTTGTAGCCTCTTCTATATCATTATTGCTTCCGTCTATATTATACAACTGATAAAGCTCATAAGAGCCGTCTATATGGTTTTTATATAATTTATACTCATTACTTCTAATAGACGATTGCATTTGGGTATCTTTATTGTGCGGGAAATGCCAAAAAAGATCTGTTCTTTCATTTCCTTCAGTATCTTCAACAATTGTAGATGTCCCTTTTAAAATTGGCGATAAATCAGCTCCAGCTAAAGCATCAGAAACACTCGTATCTACACTTGTATCTGTTAAAGATAAAATTGTAGGAAAAAAATCTAACTGCGAAACAACGTTATCATAATGCCCCACAATAACATCAGGACCAGTAATAACTAAAGGCGTACGAACGCCACCTTCTTGGGCATATTTCTTTCCTTTATTTAAAGGAAAATTATCTGTAATAATTTCACCACTATTGACCTCTGCACCACCATTATCAGACGAAAAGATGATATAGGTTGTTTCAAATAATTTTTTCCCAGGATTTCTTGGGTCGTCAGTTGTTTTTAAATAATCTACAATTTTTCCTAAACTCCAATCTAACGAAGCAACCATAGCTCCATAATAAGGGTTTGTTTGTCCTGGTGTAGTAATAGCCTCATCTATTGTAGGCACAGGGATTCCTAATTTATTACAATAATAAGTCAATAATGCCAAATCTCTAGTTTGTATTGGTGTATGAACCAACCATGTTGCCATATATAAAAAGAAAGGCTCAGATTTATTAGCTTCTAAAAATGTTAATGCATTTTCTGTAACTGCGTCATACGGTCTGCCGTCTGCATCAATTCTATAAGGGTCATCTACAGCATCTGTTGCATAACCAGTAGTTCTATCTCCCATACCAGAAGCAATACCTCTTCCAGTAAACTGAAAATCAAACCCTTGATCAATAGCCTCAGGAAATGTATTATGGTTAGCTGCCATGTGCCATTTACCAACATGACCAGACTTATAACCTTGCGCATCCAGTGCTTCGGCAATGGTAACTTCTTCAACTTGTAATCTTCCAGGAAAAAAAGGGTGAATCAACTTATTCGCATTGTTATTACTATTCACTTTAGGTATCTCTCCTCCAGCAACATGGGTCATTTTAGTTTGCGTAGTATGATGTCCGCTCATCATCGCTGTTCTAGATGGAGCGCAAGTTGGTGCAGGAGAATATGCTTGTGAAAAATTAGCTCCTTCTGCTGCTAAACTTAACATGTTAGGAGTTTCCCAAGGAACAACTGCGCCTTCATCATTCAATTGAGTATCTTGCCACCCCAAATCATCGGCATAAAAAATTATTATATTTGGTTTAACTACATCTTGACCATACGTCTTTGGTAAAAAAAATATACTAAATAAACAAAGCAGGATAATGTTTCTCATCATTAAATTATTTTTAAGCAAAGATAAATTCTATAGAAAGTTAAACTTGTCTGTATTCAACCAAAAAGTTACTTATATCAACTAATAAAGAATTTCTTGAACCAACTATCTTCGAGACAGAGTCATAGAGGTATTTCGCTGGTTTCATACCCAATCAAGTTGCCCATAAGGTTTTGACCTAAAAAGGTCAAAAACCAAAATTCTGTATTTTACCTCTCCCAGAACTGCCTTTTTTGGCAGTTCTGACCTCTCCAAAGGCGAGGCGACATCGGAAACCCCGACGCAGAACCTCGAGAAATTCTTTAGATTAAATAAATGACTTAAATAAGCAATAATAAAGTCTGAATAAGCAACAGTATTACATATAAAAATAGGACTTTAGCTACATTATTAATCTACTTAAATTATAAAATTATGTTAAAATTGAAAATCGCTTTTTTATTTCTGCCCCTCTTTTTCTTTGTAAACAAAATTCAAGCACAGTATCTCTGGTACGAAACAGGAACTGAGAATATTTTATTTACAGGAGAAAGCTCAGGCTCATTAAACAAAAACAAAGTAAATCCAGATATTAATGGAGTAAATACGAATATCAAAAGTTCTAAATTTGTTAGAAATGCTTCAATAAGCAAAGGTTTTACTTATTTTAAATTATACCAACCCATAGAAACTGCTACAACTTATACAGTTTCTTTAAAAGGGTATATAGATGTTACTACGTCAAACTTACCATCAAGCCCTAAACGTCTACGAGTATATTTAAAAAATACGATTACTGGAGATTTAAAATACAAACAAATAAATTTCACCAAAGGTCAAGAATGGGAAGATTTTTCTTTTGTTTTTAACCCTAGTGATTTCACTTCAAGCGGATTAGGAAGTGGCGGTTATAATCAAATGTATATTGGTTATGGAAATGGAATATCTTCAAATTCAAAAACGAGCTATTACATCGATCAAATTTACGGTACAACAAAACAAACACCAATCAATGCTATTGCAGAGTCACTTCAAGGATCTTGGGGAGGTCGTTTGTATGTAAGAGGTGGTGAAGATTTAGATGACTATGTTGATAATAAAGGGTATGATTATGTAGCAGGAGCACAAGAGATAGTAAGTAACTACCCTACTATGGGACATGTAATTACCAATGCTACCAATAATGCAAATGCACAATTATGGACCTTAAGAACAAACCCTAATGTGGATGCGGTAATGGGAGCTGCAAATTCTATTATAGATGAAGAATTTGTACCTAGCTTAGCTAACGAACAAATTATTATTGATGTAATTACTGAATTTAAAAATGCTAATAAAAAAGTAATTTTATATTTAAATGGACAAAGTCCTGGAAATAGAGCCACAGCAGCTGGAGCTGTAGCGTGGAATAATTATGTAGATACTTATTTTTCTGGAGATGGGCATGCCGCATGGATGGATTTATGTGAAGGTTACATAAAACGTTTTAAAGAGCTAGGAGTAGATGGCTACTGGTTAGATTCTTTTGGGACTTACAATGTAAATAAAAGCTTAGGAGCTAATGATGTTCCAAGTACTGATGCTGAAAAAAACGAATTTGTACAAATGATTCGTAATGTAGATCCATCAATTGCCATTACAACTAACTTTGAAAAAGACTTTTTCGAAGATGGAAATGGTAACCGTATAGAGGTTGATACAGATGGGGTTGAAGATAATGACGAAAGTGATTATAGAATTATAAAGATGACAGCCACAGACCCTTGGTCAGACTTCACAGCAGGACATATTACACCTTTAGCACAAGGCGCACCACCTAATTCTTGGGCATATGAAGAATTTACAGTTACAGATATTGAAGCATCACCAATAGCATCTTATGATGATACCAAACAAACGGTAAAGCATTTGTTTTTACCTATAAGAGAAAGATGGTCTAGTGAAAAAACTGATTTAATGTTTGATGGGGAACAGGCATATCGATTTGCAAAGAGAATTACGGATGCAGGAGGGTCTGTCACTTTTTCTAATACAACAGACGATGGTACTATAACGCCAGATGAGATAGCTGTTTTGAACTATGTAGATCAACAATTTGCGGCTAATGCTGCTGCAACACCATATGTTCGTCCTTTAGGAGCTTTTCTTGTTGGTGAAGCGCAAACTTATCCATGGTATGAGAATGAAGATGAAACTATTACAGATTACATCGCTGTAGAAAGTTCATCTGATGGTACAACTACTGAAGATTTTTCTAATCCTTTTAAAACAGGAATTAATACTAGTGATACAGTTACAAAATTTGTAAGAGATGGAGGGACAACAGCTAGAATATACTTTGATTTACCAAATCCAATTACAGACCTTTCATCGCTTAAAATATCTTTGGATGCCTTTATAAATCATGGCAACCCAACTGCTAAAGATTTTAAGATTCGAGTTTTTCTTCTAAATACAACTTTAAATACAAGAATTTATAAGCAAATAAGTTTATCTGCAGCAAAAACTTGGGAGAACTTAGAGTTTGACTTTAGTGCTCATGGCACATATCCCGATGGATATGATCAAATGGCAATAGGATTTGCGAATGGAGATGCTTCTGGAACAACCAAAATCTATTATGTTGATAATGTAAAGGGATCAATCAACCAATTCCTTATTGCGACTACAGCAAAAAAAGAATCTATAAAAAGTACTAACCTTATTTCTATTGGTGAATCCCAGATTGAACAGAACGATTCACCATTAAAAATATATCCAAACCCTGTAACTAATTCTTTTGAAATGTCTAAAGAATTTAAATCTGTATCTATCTATACAATAACAGGTAAAAAAATATTAGAATTTTCTGGAGATCAAAGTAGTTTTGATGTTTCGAATCTTAGTGCTGGATTTTATGTTCTTAAAGCTAATGATAGTAAAGGGAACCCACATATACTTAAGTTTATAAAAAAATAGATTATTTCAAGGACTAATAGTCGAAATTTATTTTATTAGATCTAACCTAAATTAGACGTAAAAATATTTGTTTTTTGTCTAATTTAGGTTATTCACATATAATGAAGTTAATCAAGTTCTGAAACAAGGGTTTTACATTTTGCTCTGAACTTAGTTAAAATAGCCTCATAATTGATATTCCCTACCAAATTATTTTGTTCTTTAGGGTCTTTTAAAACATCAAACAACTCTTCATAAATAGGTGCTTCATTAATAGTTATAGATTGATTAGGAACGTATTTGTTTCTGTCATTTTCTTTACTAAAAGAACGAATGTATTTAAATTGCTTACTACGCACAGCTTCTTGCCTAGGGTAGCCTTGATCTGTAAATAGGTTTTCTAAAAAGATTTCATTTCTCCATTTTATATTCTTTCCTTCAATTAAAGACATTACACTTTTTCCTTGATAAGATTCTGGAACAGCGACACCACACATTTCTAAAATGGTTGCAGGAATATCTTGACCAACTACCAATTCGTTTATCACTTTCCCTTTTGTTTTGTCAGTGAAAAAAGGAGAATAAACTATCATAGGAACATGAACCGATTCATCGTACAAAATAGTTTTCCCTCCCAATCCATGTTCGCCTAAAAACAAGCCATTGTCTGATGTAAACACAATAATGGTATTTTCATCTTCGCCAATGTCTTTTAAAAACGCACGCAAATTCCCAACCATTAAATCTATGGCATGAACAGCGCGAGTCATTTTTAGTTTTTCATTTAATAATTTACCTTTATTTGAGGTCACATAATATTTCATTAAATCTGGCGTGGCATACACATTCTCAGGCAAACTAATATCTTGAGGATATCCATCAGGCAATCCAATTTTATGTTTTACATCGTCGTATCCTGTTTTGTAATACTCTGGATCTGTTGGTTTTGAACCCATACCACCAATACTAGAAGCATGCGGAAGATTTAAATTAATCCAAGCTGAAAAAGGCTTGTTAGGATCTCGCTTCTTAATTTGATTTTTAATAGATGAATCTGCATTTTCGTAGAAATAATCATAGGTATCATCTTGTGTTAAATAAGCTTTAGTAGCCTCCAACATGCCTTCTATTTGTGTTTTGTTTTTAAGGTTGGCAAACTGTTTGTGTTTTTTTGCAGGATAAAATCCTAAATGTCCGTCTCCATAATAACAAAAATCTGTGTTTTCTCTTAAAGGTGTATTCTTTTTGTCTCCAATTTTGGTATGGTGTTTCCCTATAAATGCCGTTGAATATCCCGCTTCTTTTAAAAGTACTTGCCAACTTTTTTTATACGTTTTCTCAGAAATTATATTTTTAGAAATGTAATTAAAACCGATTTTATTTTTTCTTTCCCACTGCGCTGTAAAGATATTTGCTCTACTAGGTCCGCAAATAGGACTTGTAATATATGCGTTGTTAAAAAACGCGCCTTCTTTGGCTAATTGATCAATATTTGGCGTTTGTGTTACAGGATCTCCTGTCATACCCAAAGAATTGAACCTTTGATCATCAGAAAAAATAAAAATTATATTAGGTTTCTTTTCTTGTTTTTGAGTAGAACATGATGTAAAAAAAGCGAGTATAAATATACTGTATAGAATTGTTTTCATAATATGTTAATTAGAGCTGTAATAGGTATGCCCTGGTAATCGTTTTGTTTTTTCACCGAATCCAAATAGGTTTTGTTCTTCTTTTGTTTTTGGTAATTCTATAATTGTTAAGTCTGTTTTCTTTAAAGATTTTGAGGTAATAATAACAGATTCATCTTTCTTTAAATCAATATTATATAATCCATCTTCTTCTTTTATGTCAAGGTATTTTCCGTTGATATAAAATTTTGGCTTTTCAAAATCGACTTGTACGTTACATGTATTTCCTTTTAAACTTTTTATAGATATAAATTCGGTGTTTCCTTTTACTTTTTTAGCACTTACCAAAAATGCGCCTTGTGTTCTTAAATTATGAAATGAAACATCTTCCCACAGTTTTGGACTTGCAGGAAATACATTTATTTTCCCGCCCCAACTTTGTAGCATCATATCATGCAAACTCGTTGCAAATGATAAAGGGCTTTCAATAACTGGATTGATTTTACCTTCCGAATACATAGTTGTTGATGAAATATTTTCGTGTTTGATTAAAAAATCAAGATAATAATACGCCTTTTCCGCATCGCCTAAACTAGCATACATAGAAGATGCCCCTGTAGCTGTATAACCTGTTACGGGCATGGCTTTAATTTTTTTACCACTATTAAATGTAACATCTAACCAATGATCTAGAGACCTGCGCAATAGTTTTTTATCTGCTTCATTTTCTGGTGTAATTACCATTAAAGGGTAAAAAGCCAGTAGATGTGAATAATGACGATGTGGATTAGAAAAAGGAATATCTTTTCCAATTCTAAGTCCGTTTTCATCTATTTGAAAATCAACTAAATTGTCTAGTAAATGTTTCCATTCTTTTAATAAGGGATCATTTAAATTATGTTGCTTATCAATATCTATTAATGTTTGACAACTCCAACGGATTAATGCCAAGGTAAAATTAATATCTTGACCATGTCCTGGTTTATACTCAGGAGACCAACTGTATTTAATATGAATTTTGCCATCATCAGCATCTACAGGATTGTCTTTAATATAATTTAAATAACTATTGACTGTCTTTTTTAAGATAGGGAACAATTTATCTCGCATTCTAATCTCATCCTCATCAAATTTACAATGCAACCAATAATCATGCAACATCCATGTTAACATATCTGGTACTTTCCCTCCATTATATGCTATTAAATCTTGTGGCAACAAAGCTGCTACGGCTGCACTATTCTTCCAATGTTTTGGTACATTTCCTTCTAAGTTTTCAGTGTATTTATCAATGTTATTTGGTAAAGATTCTCCAATAGACATTCTGTTTGCAGTTAAATGTGTCCAATAGATTAATTGCACATTCAAATCACCCCAAACCATTGGCCAAAAGGTTCTATTATACCAAGGTCCCATTAAATCTAAAATAGGGCCATTTCCTCTAGAGGCAGCCCCAAGTTTATACATTTGTATCCAATAGAATGATTCTTTTTCGGCATCGTTAATAGTTAAAAAACTCAAAGGATAATAGTCATGCCACCATGTTTGATGAGAAGAAACAAACCTGTTTTCTTTGATGAGCTTCTCCCCTGTTTTTAAATTCTCAGTAACTATTTCTAATGAATTATGTTCTGGATACGTGTGATGAACACTTGCTATTAATTGTTGTTTTCCTGAAGGGCTCCCTAATATCTTCCAACCTGTTGTTGTTTCTCCCCTATTATCAAATAAAGGTTGATAACAGAAATTATAACCATCTTTTTTGCTAAGCGTTGGTTGTGGTGGCATTTCTAAAGTAGTAGCTCTCATTTTATCCCAAGTACCGCCTTTTGGACCACCCCCACTTTTTAAAACTTCATAAACTGGTGGTATAGGATCTTCGGCATGCCAGGTAATTTCTACTTTTTCGTCTGTTGTATCTGTTTCAAAAAAAATAACATCTTTTGTACTATGCGTAAAACCTTTAATTTTATAGGTTCCTTTAGATGTGGTCACAACACCTGTTAATTCTGCATTCCATAAATCTAAGCGCATATTAACTCCTGTTATTTTTCCTTTTGATTTCAAGTTGAAATAACCAAGTGGTAACCTGCTTCGTTTAATCCAAAGCATTTCTTCAGCTTTTGTTTTCGCTTCTCTATGATCATAATAATCATGCCTTCCTATATAAAGCGATATAACATTACTTTCTGATTCCTCTGCTTGATAAAATAAAAAACCAATATTCCCATTACCTGTATATGGTGCTGTTTGCCATTTGTCTGGAACAATATCCCAAAGCATATCGTGTTTGGATAAAAAGGACTCGTAATCTACTTTAAAATCAATATGTTTTTCTTGTGAAAAAAAAGAAGTCGAAAAGAAAACAAAACAACAAAAAATAAGTGCTTTTATATTATACATAATTATTTAATATTTGATATTGCTGTAGATTTTTTTGATACAAAATAATCTACAGTGGTTTTAATTATTGACTCTCGAGTTGGGTTAATATTTGCCTCTACTTTTCTCCAGTTATGCCCCGCATTTTTTACAATCAAAACTATAACAGGTGCACCAATCTCTTTTGCCTTTTCTTCCATATAATAAGCGTGTTTTACAGGAATAGTGGTGTCTTTATCCCCTTGTATCATTAATAATGGAGCGCTGTCTTTAGTTAGATAGTTAATAGGACTCATTTCTCTATAAAAAGCCAATTGATCTTTTTTGTTAGTATTTGACGGTAAAATTCTAGGTCCAAATCTATCTTTAAATTTTTCTCTATCATCATGATTAAATAAGCTCGTCTTTTCAAAATCACAGGGACCATACCAAGAAACTCCAGCAACCATTTTATAAGTATAATCTTTTAATTTAGGATCTCCTTTTAAGCTTTCTGGTGAGCTTAACAATAACATTTGTGATATTTGACCTCCAGCAGAATCACCAAAAGAGTAAAAACGATTTTTATCAATTCCTAATTCTTTACTGTTTTTAGACAAATAACGCAATCCATCTTTACAATCAATAACACAGTCTCTCATTGCTGTACTTCCTTCTTTTTTCCATAATCTGTAACTAACAGATACTACACAAAACCCTTTCTCTAACAATGCCGTATGTACAACCTTAAAAGAAGCATTGGCAGCTCCATGTCTACTACCTTGTGCCCATCCACCACCATGTGTGTATATGACCACAGGTAATTTTTCATCTTTTTTTCTGTTTTTAGGATAGTAAATGTCTAAATACAAATCTTGCTCTTTAGTTTCTTTATACAAAACGTTTAGTTTTCTTTCTCCTCCAACGTTTAAATAAGGGGGTTCAAACTTAGCGACTAATTCCTCATAAGTAATTTTATCATCTTTATTGATATCATATTTTTTAGCACGTTTCCATTGTTTGCTATCTTCACTTTTTAAAAATACTCCATCGTTATTTCTGTCTAGTGATTTCCATTTCTTTTTTATAAATTCTCCTCTATATAATCCGTTCGATTGGTCATCCGTTGTGTATTGAGAAATTCCTTTAAAACAAATCAACATTATAAATAATAATACTATTGCTTTTAATTGTTTACACATAATTATCTGTTTATATATTCTTTTATAACCTATTTATTATAACCTATGGGCATTTCTGCATCAACCATAATTTGCCATTTTTTTAAATCTTTAGCTAATTCTTGTGCTTTTTCAGTATGGGTTTCAAATAAATTGTGCTCCTCCGCAATATCTTCCTCTAGGTTGTATAAATACTCCTTTTGCGTGTCAAAACCAACAATGTATTTCCATTTTCCTTTACGAATGGCTGCTCCCATAGAAAGTCCTTCTCGTCTGTAATGCGGAAAATGCCAATAAAGCGTTCTTTCTGATGTATCCTTTTTTCCTTGTATTAAAGGCAATATACTTTCTCCTTCCAGTTTTGAATATTTATTTGCATTACCTCCTGCCAATTCAACAAACGTTGGAAAAAAATCAACACTTGTAACAGGTGTATTACAAACACTTCCTGGTTTTACTTTTCCTAGCCAATTTACAATCAAAGGCACTCGTATTCCCCCTTCATTTAAGGTTCCTTTTTTACCTTTTAAAGGAGGATTTCCAAAAAGTCCTCCATTATCAGAATAAAAAATAACGATGGTGTTCTCTAATAATTTTAGTTCTTCTAACTTATCCATCACCTTTCCAACGTTTTCATCTAATTGATCTATCATGGCAAAATATCTATTTCCATCATACTTTTTAATGGTTTCCTCTGGTGCTACCAAAGGTTTATGAACCGTATAAGTCGCTAAGTTCAAGAAGAAAGGTTTTTCTTTGTTTTGTTCTATAAAATTTACAGCTTCGTCTCCCAATCTATCCGTTAAATATTCTCCTTTAAGTCCATCTGTTATGGTTCCATTATTATAAGGAGAAAAATAACGAGCGGGTTGACCATAAGCACAACCTCCAATATTTACATCAAAGCCTTGTTTATCAGGATTAAAATTAGCATCAACAATTCCATCTTTTGTATTTCTGGAACCTCCGCCACCTAAATGCCATTTACCAATATATCCTGTTGTATAACCTTGTGTTTTTAAAGCTTCAGCAACAGTTATTTCTTCTGATGGTAAGTGATCTAAAAAGAAAGCTTCTTTTAACTTTTTGTTTTTGTTCTGTTTTGATGCATATTTCTCCATGCCTATTCCTGGAATATGACAGGTGATTTTTACTGCCGCAGGAGATTTGCCTGTAACAAGACTTCCTCTAGTAGGAGAACATACAGGTGCAGCCGTATAAGCATCTGTAAAAGTCATGCCACTTTTAGTCAACTTGTTAATGTTTGGTGTTTTTATTCCTTTTTTCTGATTCATATACTCCACATCAGAATACCCTAAGTCATCCACAACAATAAAAACGATATTAGGTTTATTTTTGGGTGGTTCCGAATGGATAGAAGCACAGGCAATAAAAAGTAAAACGACAATTAAAATTTTAAAACGGAAAAAGTATTTTATCATTTATATATAAATTCCAGGTATTTTAACTACATGTAATGATTCAAAAATAGGCAACTTAAAGAAAGTATGTTTTCTCATTTCAACCATTAATTTGCTAGTATCAACACTTTATTACCTAAAAAATTACCTAAAAAAAATGCTTCCAAAGATTTGGAAGCATTGAGTTATTATTTCGTTATCTAAGACAGTATTTATACAGTGTCTTAGATTATATAAATATTATTCTACAACAATTTCAAAACGCTGTAAATATGTAAGCCCTATTTTTACTCTAGTCATATTAATCCCCCAATCAGGAATTTTTGTATCTGGATTTCCATTTTCTAAATGTGGGCGATACAAACCAAGCGCCATTGGCGTGTTTTCTAAACTTATCCCCGAGGCAAGCCATAGGGGATACTTCGGCTCCGCTCAGCACAGGTTTTCGCCAGTTTCATTTTGCCTTTATAGAGGCAAAAATCGAGTTTTTTTATTTTGCCTCACCCAGAACTGCCTTTTTTTGCAGTTCTGACCTCTCCAAAGGAGAGGTTAATTGGAAACCCCGACCCAAGGATCGGAGAATTTTTAGATTAAAAATACAAACGCTATTGCCATTCCTATACCCAATTTTGTTTTGTTCATCTTAACAAATATTATTAATTGTTGTTGAATATGCTTTCTATTTCGGAAATTGAAACGCCTAGTGTTTTCTGAGAAATTTTAGATAACGCTTCTGGAGTGCCTTCAAAATGACAAGTGGTTTGAATATGAGTTCCTTGCTCTCCTACTTTTAAATTTAATGCTGGAGAAGATGTTTCTAACTCATAAAAAGGGCCTAATGGTTTTTCACCTGGAGCTGGCACACCATCATTATATGAATTCACGACATCACCTAAATAAGGTTCTTTTTGAATTTCCCATTTTGAGTTTACATAATCTGTAATATTATTGGGTTTGTTATATTTTACAATGGTAAGCGTTTGACTACCTGCATCGTAAGATCCTAAAACATTTTTTGCTCGTTTTGGTGACAGACCGATTTTACTTCTATGTTCTCCATCTCCACTAAAATAAATCACGTCGTCTTTTACAATTAAACGCTCCGCAGGGACTTTCCCAAAATAATCATCATTTACTGGCACACCCAACTCTAACTCTTCACCGGAAATATAAGGAATTACAATAGTCATTTCTGGCGATGGATTGAACATTCCTAAAAGCCAGATAGATAATAAACCTGTTTCTTTTACCCAATCTTTGTCTCCTAAATTTGTTAATGAATTAATGGTTTGATATGCCACAACATTTATTTCGGATGTTGCATCTAAACCAAGTTCTTGTAAGACTTCTTGGGTTTCTAACACTTTAACATCACGCTCAATATTAAAATTAAACCTAAAACCTGAATAGTTTTTTAACGACGCTTTTTTAGAAAAAGTAACTGCACTTTTTGATGACTTTTCTACATCAAAAGATTCCAAGTCTATCAATTTTGGTGTATACCAATTGTCTAAAGTAAACTCACTTCCTTTTTTAAAAAATATGGAATATTGCCCGCCTTCTGGCCCTAACCAAAAACGCTCTTCGCCTCCAAAAACATTAATATGATCAAGGGTGTCTTTAGAGCTAAAAAGTTCTTTATTAATCCAACCGTAGCTTCTACCATCTAACCCCTTGGAACTTGTTGTCATTACTCTTCCTTGTAATGCTGGAGAAATAGCAACTTTAGCATTACCCGAAAAATTAGTTAACTCTATAATTTCTGTATGCTTTTTCATAAAGCTTACATCATCAGCATAAGTGCTATAATCCTTAATAGTATCCATCATTTTATCTGCTTGTTTTTTTTCTGTATTCTTTTTGCAACCAATAGTGATTAGTCCTAAACCAAAAATGGCTACAATTAAAAACTTAATCTGTGTTTTTTTCAAATTTATTTATTATTTTTAGTGATACTTCACTTTGTTACGTTTACAATCTCTATCTAATCTTTTCTTAAAATTTTTATTCTGGCCTTATCCACATACAATGACCTCCTCCCGCTGCCATTTTTGCTTTTACAACGGCTCCTTTTTTAATTTTTTCTGTCCTTATCTGATAAGTTTCTGGACTTTTTATTCCATGAGTTTCTTTTGTGTCCTCGTAATAAGTTACTAAGTACGATTTATTTTCCTCCAAAAAGCTTAATTCTATATCAAGAACTCTTGCGTCTTCGTTCGTAACCGAACCTACAAACCATGTTTCTCCATACCTTCTAGCTGTAGAGATATATGTACTCATTTTACTATCTAAAACTTTACTTTCGTCCCATTTTCCAACGGGCAATTTTTGAATAAACTCAAACAGATCTGCTTTTTTTTCATAAGCTTCTGGAGCATCTGGCAAACATATTACACCACTATAAATAATTAAAGATCTTGCTACTTCTGAAACTACTGTTGAAAAATAAGTGTTTGGCCTCCTGGGCCCCTTTTTTCTCAATCCACTATTAATGCCTTCTAAATCAAAATTTCCATTATTCATATCTAACGGCCCTTGAATGGCATTTATCAACGCCATTTTAATAAAAGTCCTGGGAGTAAACGCCTTTCTAGCATCTTGTTGTGCATGACAATACTCCTTAGTTATAGCATTAGGAAATGTCCTTTCTATTCCCGTAAAAGGAACTGGATTGTCATGAAAATTTACTAGTAAGTGATTCTTTGAACTTTGCTGAATAGCATCACTTGTAAACGATACTTTGGCTCCCATAAAACCGTATTTGATACCACTCATTCCTAACGACTCAAAGTAAGCGTACAAATTCTCATCGCCAAACAAACCTTTTTTCCTATCATAGTACAGCATCAATTTTACTCCTTTTTCCTTTGCGTATGACGATACTTTTTCAAGATCTAATTTTTCTGTTATTTCAAAATGACCTGTTGTAACTTTTGTAAACCAATGATCATCAATTAAAAAGTATTCAATTCCTTTTTCTGCTGCAAAATCAATAAAACGGATGTAACTTTCTGTGTTAATACCGTATGTAAAACCATCAGCTGTTTTATAACCATGAACTCTCCAATCCCAAAGCATCTTTCCAGGTCGAATCCAAGTAGGATCATCTATCTGGGATGGTGTAGCCAAATTAAGAGGTACTGTATTTGTAACTAAATCTCCAATATTTTCATTGATTAATACAACTCGCCATGGTGTTGTTATAGGCTTTCCATTAAGCGTTGCTTTGTTGCTAGACTCAAGTCTCTTTTGAACTCTATTAATATTAAAATTTATTACACCAAACTCGGGTGCGGAATATAAATCTGATTCTAACAACGATAAATGAGACGTTTGAGATTTTTCTACAACGATAGGCATAACAAGTTTTCGTTCCTTTTTTGCTGCAAGCAAATGATTCATAGACAATGGTCCTAACGGTTCATTTTCTTTATTAGGACTATAAAATAGGTCTGAACTGCTCAAATTGTATTCACAATAAAAATCGGCTTCCGTACCTTCTTTGTATTTTTCAATTTTGTATCTAAGCCCAATACCATCTTCATATACACGTACAAATAATTTAGTTTTTGCTCCTTCTAAATCTACATCAAGAACAAGCTCATTATAATGGTTTTTGATTTCACTAAATTGTCCCCAAACTGGTTTCCATGTTTTATTTTCAGAATTTAAAGACGATCTTTTTATTCGACTTTTTGTATTGGGTAATATTGATACTTTGGATGCATTTATAAGTGCTTTTCCATTCTTAAACAGAGCATAGGTTATGTATCCATTCTTATTTGTTATTTCAACTGTCAATTTTCCGTCTGGAGAATTTACTACGAAATTAGAATTGTCTTTAGCACAAGCACTAAAAATTAAAAAAATATTTATAAATAATAAACTGTATTTTACTTTGAAACGTTTTATCGTATCTTTCTTTAACATAAAAATTTTGATCCTAATAAATGAAAAATAAAATGTGCTACTTTGTTTCAAAAATAAGCTACTCTAATAAATTATACTTACTCATTTCAATCATTATGTTGCTAATACTATGGTAATATTGAACTTTTAATTCCACAACCAAAAATTATTATCATGAAATATCACTACTCATTAAGATGCATATAAACAGTGTTTATCAACTCAGTAATACAATAGATAAGGTCAATATCTTTTCTTGTTTACAAATAAACTTTACAGAAAACACAATTTGGAATAAAAGGGAATGGGCTATATACTTTAACCTAGGTACTAAAGCATAAAAAAAGCTCCAATAAAATATTGAAGCTTTTTATAGAAACTATTTCTGTTTAATTTAGAGCAAAAAAGTTATTATAATGTATTACTATTTTTAATAGCAAGTGATAAACTTATTATTTAAATTTTAAACTCGTAAATATAACTTCTATCGTTATTGTATACAATAACCTTATAATTACCCTCTTCTTTTTCATAAAAACTGTATAACCTATCTACAATTCCAGTATTTTTTGTTGTTTCTGAGTATTTTACAGTTTCTGAATAAACAATTAAATCGTCAAAATACAAATCAATTTTCATTGGTTTTTTATCAAAAGAAATTCTAGAAATAATTAAAACATTTTCTTCATTTCTCATTACTGGCTTAAAAACCACGTTTCTAGATTCTTTTTTGAAAATTACTTTATGGTCTTTAACTTCAATAGCCTTTACAATGATTTCATAATCTTTGTTTAATTCTGCCGTATATTTACCATCTTTTAAAGCAGATAAATCGAAGGCATTACTCATATCTCCTTCCTTATAAATTATCTTTGAATGAAGCTGAACTCCGTGCTCATCTTTAATTATTAGTTTATCTCCTCTATTTACATTAGTAAATACTGCTCTTTCTTTTTTGGTAGTTGCAATTCTATTAAAATCTTTGTCATTGTTTGCGTAGTTAAATAATGTTCCTAACATAAATACTACTAATACTAACTTTTTGTTTGTTTTCATAATATAAACTTTTTAAGATTTATACTACAAAGTTATGATAGAAACTTAACTTTAAAAACAACACAATTGACATATTTATATTCTATTTTACCCATTAAATCAAAGTTAACTTAATGTTAAGTTAAAATAACATATATTTAAACTAATAATACACAGGTTTTATTTTATGAACTTATAAAAAGACTTATTTATAAGCTCCTCAGCCTTATCCATTTTTATGTTGCTACTTGGCTTTATTTCTGTTTAAACAATCAGGAAATTATCAATTCTATAATGGACTTTGTATAAAATACGGATTGATCAATATCATACCATATAGAAATATCTTTTGTTAAAGGCTGTATCATTTTATTCATATTTAAAGAGCAATTTAAATTCTGAGAGATTCCAGATAAAGAGCTACACAGTATAAATACAAATGCAATTTTTAATAAAAGCTTATATCTTTTTTCATCAGATTAGTCTTTAATAAACAAAAACATTTTTTCCTTTTGTTGTCTCCATACTTTGATGACATGTTTTCCTTTATTCATAGAATTTAAACTCTTAAGAAAAGTTTGTTCATTTGTTATTTTAATCGTATCAATTTCTAAAACGACATCGTCTACTTTAAATCCCATTTTAGCCAAACCACTATTTTTAGGTACAGATACAAGTAAAGCTCCGTATTTTTGAAACATTCCTGTTGCAGATAATTCTGCTTCAGTTTTTAATGTTTTAATTTTTCCACCCATTATTTTTTTAAATTTTGTATTAACAAAAACATTAGGGCTTTGTTCTTTTGGAAGGAAAATGGATGGCTTCAGAGCCAATTTTTTTAATTTATCAGAAGTAACTCCAAATTTAGTCATGTCGAAGTTTTTAAATCCTAATTTTAGTGCATCTGATTTCTCTGTTACAGAAAAGTCCCCTAATTCAAGGGCATTAAAAAATGCATTTCCATACAAACTTTCGGCATCGTCTTTTGTTTGCTCTTGTACACCATAAGCAGGTACAGTGCTATTAACATTAGGGTTGTGAACAAAATTATAATTTCTACTTCCTCCCCAAAGCGTAGGGTTACTGGCTTTATAAACCGTACTTCCCCATAGAATGTTTCTTTCAAAAACATCATAAGTTGGTTTCGGATAGGGTACATTACAAGTATATCCTTTTGTAAGAATAATGTTGTTGGTAACAATTCTATGGTACCCTTCTCTTGTCTTGATACCTCCAGATAAACACAGATTGTTGTAAATTTTATAGTTGGTTGATCCGTCATCTAAATCAATATCCCAACCATGATCGCATTGCATTCTATTGTTTCTGATTGTTGTTGTTTGGTAAGCATCCCATAAAGGAAGGTTAGGGTATTTATCTAGTTGATGGCTAATCATAGCTTTTCCATTTTCATCTCTTAAATTAGGTCCGGACGGACTACAACGATACCAAAAACGATCTCTACCCCATGAGTTAAATGCACCATGATCGTGGGTTTCTAAAACGGTTTCAAAACAATCATTGTATTCAATAATATGTCCACCCCAAGTTCCATCACAAATATTAATTGCCGCTCTTGGGGTATGACTAATCGTATTATGCCTAACGGTAATTCTAGATGACATAGAGATGTTGATTCCTGAAGCTTGTTTTTCAAAACGACCACAACGCATCATAAGATTTCCTTCTACAAGGCAATCTACTGGATAGTCAATTGATTTTGGGCCTATTACAGTGTCTATTTCATCTAAAGGAGTAGAAAGATGATGAAAATTAAATAGTGGATTACGAACCGCTGCAAAAGAACCTACAAAATTTACATCTGTAGAACCATTGTCTAAAAATAGATTTTCCCTGATGGTGACGTTACGATTATAACTATCCATAAAAACAGCATTACCACCTAATTTTTGAAATGAACAATCTTGAATTATAATATTTTCTGCACCACGAATATGGATGGCTCCTCCACGGTACACACACCAATCACTTCTAAGTAATGGTTCAACAGTTTCTATTAAAGTACGATCTGTACCCGTAAAATGAAGGTTTCTAAACTGAATGTTTTTAACAGGTTTAACTGTCTCATAATTTTTAACGATGGTCTCTTTGAGTCCATTACCACTTTTAAGAATAACCATTTCTTGTACAGGTTTTTTGTAGGTACCATAAACCTGAATAAGATGTTTTATTTGTAGTACTGCTTCAACTTTTACATTTTTCAATTGAATTCCTTTTTTAGGCATGTAATACAACCACCCCTCTTTCGTATTGTGATACCATTCTCCAGTAGTATCTAATTCCTCAAAAACATTCTCTATCATACGATATTCTTTATGAGGAGGGGCAAATCGATTGTTTTGCCAACCACCTTTGTAGATGAGTTTACCCTCTTTATCTTTTCCAGAAACAAAATAATGTTGACTTCCCCAAAGCCCTCTATGCATTCCATTTAGAATGGCTCCTTCTGGATTTTTCCATGCTGCTGCTTTTTCTTGACTCCAAGCATCTGGAGCACATCCTGTAAAAGGAACTGTTCCCGCTTTTTTACCTCTAAAAGAACTATTACTATTGGTAGTTATAAATCCTGAGTTAAAATTTGGGTATCGAGCCATATGCTGTCTTTTGTCATTTACAAACAATTGGTCAATGGCTTTTAAGTTTTTAACATTCGTTCGGTAGATACCGTCTTTATATATTTCCCATTTAGAAGTAATAAGTTGCGCTCCAGTAATGGTCACTTTTTCATTTTTAGCAGCATGGTAAACCACTGGAAATTTTTCACTACCACCATCTTCAATAGAAATGTTTAAAGGAGTCGTTAATCTGTAAGTACCTTGATGAATAATAATGGAACAAGGTTCTTTCCCTATAAGTCCACTAGCTTTTAGTTTATCTATAGCTGTTTGTATATTACGTAATGGTTGTGTTTCTGTTCCTTTGTTTGCATCAGAACCATTGGTGGCTACATGAATATCAATTGCATAAGTTGAGATAGTACATAATAGCATTACGACTAAGCTCTTAGTTCGTTTAAAAATCATATTTTATATAAAAATTGTTTATAATTATTATTGTTTTACATCGTAAAATAGTTTTCACGAAGTACTTAGATACCTATCTTCTTATTTGGAATAATTGTCTTTTTAGAAAAATTAAAATCATTGATTTAGTGACTTGGCCAATTCAATACTTCTCCTTTTTTTAGGTGAATTACTTTGCTTAATGTTTCTCCATCATAAACTCTTAAGCTACTATTTGTTTTGGCTGTTATACTAGCTTTTACTAATTGCATTTCTTTCCACTCTAAATCTACTTCAAGACCACCTCTAGCTCTAAGTCCTATAACGCTACCTTTAGGCCAAGCAGAAGGCAATGCTGGTAATAAATGTAGTATATACGGAGCTTTAGTTAAATCTTTAGAAGGCACAACGGGTAAAAAGTGATTTGGATTTTTTGAATCTGCTTTATAAGCAACATAAGCAGCTTCTTCTATGGTCGAAGCCTTATTGTCTGTACTTCTTAAGTGACTCTGCAATAACATTTCACAAACTCCTGCTGTACCACCAAAGTTTCCATCTATTTGAAAAGGCGGGTGAAAATCAAACAAGTTTTTATAGGCGCGTTGAGACGTTAAATACTCATAAAACTGATGCGATTTATCTCCATTGTGTAATCTTGCCCAGAAACACGTTTTCCAACCAGTACTCCACCCTGTAGATTCATCTCCTCTATGTTTCATCGTTACCAAAGCAGCTTTTGTAATTTCCTTTGTGGTAATAGGTGAAAAATCACGACCAGGATGTAAGGCTATTAAGTGAGAAATGTGTCTATGTTTATTTCTAGGATCATCCCAATCTTCTGGCCACTCTTGTAATTGACCGTGTTGTCCTATCTTTTGAGGACATAATTTAGGTATAATTGATTTCAGTTTTTTTCTAAATTTCTTATCAACGCCTAATTTCTCACCTGCTTCTATACAATCTGTAAACAAATTAAGAACCAATTGTTGATCCCATGAAGCACCATATGTTTGTTTATTGTTTTTACCATGTAGTTTTTTCAAATAAACGTTCTCTGGAGACCAAGTAGGATAAACAACCAAAGTTCCATCCTCCCATGGGGCAAGAAATTCTGTGTAAAATTCAGCCGCTCCCTTTAGTATAGGGTATATTTCTTTAAGATATTCAATGTCTTGATTAAAAGCATAATGCTCAAAAAGATTTTGCGTTAACCATGCACCAGATTGTTGTGTTCTTCTACCATGATCCATTGGGGCAGTAATACCAAATGCATTTGTAATATGACTCACACTCCATCCTTTATCTACTCCATAGGTTTCTCGTGCTGTATGTTTTCCAGATTCTGCTATAATTTTTGAAAGACTAAGGTATGGAGAAAAAGAACCTGGCAAGTTAGCTGTTTCTACCATCCAATAGTTCATGGCTAAATTAATGTCTAAATGATAGTCGCTATTCCACATGGGTTTAAGGTATGGGTTCCATATTCCTTGTAAGTTTGAAGGAACAGGAGCTGTACGAGAACATGCTGTTTGTAAATACCTGGCGTAGTTAAAATATAGGTTCTCTAATTCTAAGCTTCCTCCTTTAGCTAATAATTCATCTGTAGGTAAACCAGATGATTTAGTTTGTAAATCTAATTGACAAGCTTGTTCTAATACACTGTAATCATCAATATGATCTTGTCTTACTTTTGAATAACCATCTGATACTGCTTTGTCAATAGTATTTTTAGTATCGCCCTTATGATCTCTTCCTTTAAAATTAGGGTAAGAAGAAAGATAATCTGTATATCCCGTTAAATAAATATAAACTTCGTTTGTATTAGAAATGTGAAGTGAATTGTCAACAGTTTCAACTTTTCCTTTACCAGCATCTATAGATATCGTTTGCGAAAAATAACTTTTCTCATTGGCCAATGCAACTTCTCCTAAAAGATCAATTTTATTGTCAGCAACATTCAGGTTTTTAACATTGTGAGCTGTAGTAGTATTGATATTAAGATCTAACATGCCGTTTTCAGCAGTGTATTTCATCACAATAACATCATGTGGATGACTACAAAAATACTCTCTGGTATATTTTGTATTTCCTACATTGTAACTTACACTAGCAACGGCATTCTTTAAATTAATCTCTCTGTTGTAGTTTTGAATTTCTTCTGGCTTGTGTCCAGTTTTAATATTTACATTCGTAAAACTAGCATAGTTACCAAGCTTTAGTGGACTTGTTAAATACTTAGTCCCCATACCCTCCATACTTTCTTCACCATTTCCATATTTTCCGGCTCTATAGGCTTCTCTAACTTTTTCAAGGTTTTTTCCACCATCGATTCTGGTTCCAGATTGAGCTACTTCATCCAACCCTCTATTAGACTTTGCCCATAATGTAATTTCGTTTACAACAATTAATTCATTTTCAATTCCTCCAGAAAACATAGCTCCAAGTCTACCATTTCCAATGGGTAAGGCTGTTTGTAGAAAACCACTTTCTTTTTTACCTCTTCTGTTAAGATCATTTTCTGCTGGTGCTTTGTAAAAGAGCCTGTCTTGAGCATTAATATTCGAGATTATTAAAACAAGAAAAAAGAAAAAAACTATTTTATTTAGGTTCTTCATTTTATAGGGGTATTTCAGATAATAGTATATTAAGACTAACTAATTTTCATAAAAAAAATAAAAATACTAGCTACTAGTTATTCGTCAAATTTAAATTAAATCAACCAAGTATATTTTCTCATTTCGACCATACATTTGCTAGTTTTAGTGACAAATACCCCTCAAAATTCCTTCGTTAACAATAATAAAATTTATTTTACTATTAAATATCTTATTAAAATCAGCAAACATATGGTCGAAATGAGATAGGGGCTTTTGTACATTTATTCTATTTTTAATAAAAAAATTAATTTTAATTATTTACCCCATGAAAAACTACATTCTTTCCTTTGTAATATTCTTTACAATACAGTCTTTTAATGCTCAAAATAGTAAGGTCATTGATTTTGAATTTAAAGATATTAGTGGAATTGGAAAAGAGGAAGGGGTTATGAGAAGAGACCCTAGTGATGTTATTAAAATTGATAATTTATACTACGTGTGGTATAGTAAAGGTAAAATAGCAACAGGCTATGACGCTACTATTTGGTATGCCACTTCTAAAGATGGATATGATTGGGAAGAACAAGGAATTGCTTTGGACAAAGGGAAAGAAGGTACTTGGGAAGGCGCAAGCGTTTTTACTCCAAATATTTTAATTGCAAAAAAGAAGTATTACCTTTTTTATACAGGGGTATCAAAACCGTATAAAAAAGGAACCAAAGGATATAGACCAGATTCAAAAATTGGTGTAGCCGTTGCTAAATCTCCTAATGGTCCATGGAAAAGATGTAAAGACAATCCTGTGATTTTTAATGGTAAGAATAAAGAAGATTTTGATAGTCACTTAATAGATGATGCATGTTTAATTACACGTGATGGAAAGTATTATCTATATTACAAAGGGAGACAATTAGGAAAATCTCCTAAATTCACCCAAATGGGAGTAGCTATTGCAGATAAACCCCAAGGTCCATACGTTAAGTATGAAAACAACCCCGTAATTAAAGGAAATCATGAGGTAGTTGTTTATCCTTTAGGAAAAGGCGTTGGAGCCATGATTGGAAAAGTAGGTCCTGAAAACATTGTAAGGAGTTTACAATATTCTGAAGATGGATTTAATTTTTCTAAAACGCATAGTGTAATTACTCCTCCTCATGCTGCAGGATTATACAGACCTGAAGCTTTTACAGATAGCGGTAAAGGAGAACTATTTGAATGGGGAGTACAAATAGGAAAAGGAAAAAAAGGAACTTTACCTTTTATTCAACGTGTTAACAGAGTAGATGTAGAATAACATAAACATTGTTTTTGTTTCAAAAAAAAGACTAAGAATTTAATGTGAATTTTTGGTCTATAGATTTAATTTACCGACTTATCCTTCAAAGTAAAAATCATCTAAACTTTTATTTTTGTTAAAATGAAAAAATTAAAATTAATTGTTTCAGTTGTTTTTCTGGGACTTTGTGTATCTACTTATGCGCAGCAGGCTAATAATAGACCAAATGTGATAGTTATTAATGCTGATGATTTGGGTTACGGAGATTTAAGCTGTTATGGTGCAACAAAAATCCATACGCCTAATATAGATAAACTTGCAAGCGAAGGAAAGCTATTTACAGATGCGCATTCGGCTTCGGCAGTATGTACGCCATCTCGTTATGCTTTGCTAACAGGCCAGTACCCTATAAGAGGAAATGCTGGTAAAGGTGTTTGGGGACCTGCGCCTCCCACATCTGAATTGATAATAGACACAGAACAATTAACTATTGGAGATGTGTTTAAAAATAGTGGTTATGCTACTTCGGTTATAGGGAAATGGCACTTAGGTTTTGGAAAAGGAGAAAATAAATGGGATAAACCTTTGAGTCCAGGTCCTAATGATTTAGGTTTTGATTACTATTATGGAGTGCCTATTGTAAATAGTTCATCACCTTATGTTTATGTTGAAGATGATCATGTTGTAGGAGCGGATCCTAATGATCCTTTAGTTTATGTTGGTAAAGGGAAAGAAGAATTGGTTACGCCAATTACTCCTATTCCTGAAAAAGCATCTCAAAGATCTCCTAATAGATTTAGTGGAGCTAAAGCAGCTCATAAATTGTATAATGATTATACTGTCGGAAAAGTATTGGCAGGAAAAGCTGTTGATTGGATAACTGAAAAAACAACGGCTAAAAACAAAAAACCTTTCTTTATGTATATGGCCACTACACATATACATCATCCTTTTACTCCAGGGAAAAATTTTCAAGGAAAAAGTGATGCAGAGCTTTACGGAGATTTTGTTCAAGAATTAGACTGGATGGTTGGAAAAGTACTGTCAGCTCTAGAAAAACAAGGGGTAGCTGATAATACCTTAGTGATTTTTACAAGTGACAATGGGGCTATGATGAATTCAGGAGGACGTAATGCTGTAAGGGCTGGACATAAAATTAATGGTGATTTGCTAGGTTTTAAGTTTGGAGTTTGGGAAGGTGGACACCGTGTGCCTTTTATTGCCAAATGGCCAGGAAAAATAAAACCGGGTACAGTTTCTGATCAGTTGATTTGTAATGTAGATATGTTGGCAACTTTTATGGCGTTAACAGGTCAGTCTCAAGATAAATTAGAGCATTCAGATAGTGTAAATGTGTTACCTGCTTTAGTGGGGAGCCCGAAAGAGAATATTAGAAAAGAATTATTGTTGGCTCCAAGAAAAGAAAAACATTTGTCTTTAAGGAAAGGAAAATGGATGTATATTCCTGCTAAAGGTAGTGGTGGATTTACAGGTCATAAGCCTAAGCAGCATGCTTGGGGTGGTCCTGCAGCAGTTGCGTTAGTTGGTGGCGTGAATAGTGATATTGAAAATGGAAAAATAAAAGAAGATGCTCCTGTGGCGCAACTTTATAATTTAGAAGAAGATAAATATCAAACTACCAATGTTTACAATGAATTTCCTGAGGTGGTGAAAGAAATGGCAGCTGCATTAGAAGCATATAAACATTAGAATTAATACTGAAATTGTATAGAAGGCACATCTGTAAGATTTTTAAGAAATTAGAAATCTTACAGATGTTTTTTTAAAGTTAAGTGTGTATTGAATTGTCCTGAAATAAGCTGACCTTTTTTTAGGTGTTTAAAAAGGTTAAAAATTTCAGTTTCTTTTCTCCAATTAAAATCTAATGTTTTACAAATACACTCTTCAACTACTACTTTTATATTGTTTTTGTGAGCTTTATTTGAATTAATTTGCAAACGTGACCTCCACTTTATCTAAAATGGGTTTTGACTCATTTTCTGTTGTATCTTTAATTTTAACTTCAAACTGGAAGCCATATCCTTCTGGAAGACTTGAGAGATCTAGCTCTGCTGGTACTTTTCCAATTTGCTTTGCAAAGCCTTCTATATAATCATACTCCTCCTTGACTATTTGCCAATCACTCCATTGGTTAATTGCACCATCGTTGTTAGTATCTACTCCCAAGCGCACTTCTACCGTTTCAACCCATGGCCCAGGACTAATGTAATCGAATTTTGTTTGCGTTAATAGATAAAACTGATCTTCAGCAAACATAATGTCAGGGTCAGGATGTCCTTGACCAATGTTACCACAGAAAGTAAAAGGTTTATTGATATCAGTTGAAGTAAACCAAGCAACACTCATGCTTTTCTTACCATGCCCACCGATAGGATCAAAATCTGCAAATAAATAATACTGTCCTCCAACTGAAATCGATGCCCAATCACCATAAGCATTCTGTTCTGGTTCATGAATTTCGTATTGACCATAAGCACGTGTTTGACCAGCTTTAACTCGATGCTGAGGGACATCTACCTTAGCTGTTTTACCCGGAAATCTATCTGGTGCTTCTTTATACCAGTGCGGATGTACATATTCGGCAAATTTTCCTGTAGGTTTGGTACGTTCATCAACAGGAGGGGCTAACGTTTTAAAATCTCCCATACCATGACTACTAACAGCATGTACCGCTAAAGGCGAATCCCAAGCATGTGTAGATGCGTCAATAGGGGACCAATCTTCTACAATTAAATGAAAATTACCCTCTAAATCTCGAATAACAGCACAATCGGAACCATGAGTAGGGTCATTAAACACCATACCCATATTTTTCCCGGGAATACCATCGGTTAAATCCTCATCAATATAAAGATGAGGGTCTTGGTCGTTTGGAAAATCATAATACAAATATAACTTATCATCAACATATTCTGCTGTGGTTACCCAAGTAGAAAATTTTTCTGATACTGGACCATGGTGTACCCAATGAATCATATCTTTACTTTGCCATGCATGATAACCTCTTAAACTCGGTTTTAAACCTCCTGGTGCATCAAACTGGTTTTTAAAAGGTGTAGTTTTAAGGGGAATATCAAATCCTTCTAGTACTACATCTTCACTTCGAAATTTTTTATCTTTACTCTTTGCGTATCGACCAAACATCCAATAATTTCCATCTCCCAATTGCAAAGCAACTGGTGCATCACCAAGATTGGAAGGCCCAATATTCTTAACGGGGTTCCAGTTTAACCACTCTGGAGATTGCGAAAAGGTAATGGACTTTGCTGAACGCTTATCTGGAAACTGCTTTATAATACTTTTAAAAGTAGCATTCTTACTCGTTGGTACTATTCTTCCTTTGCTAATATTTATATTGGATTGGTTAGCAATATTAACTTCCCAATCGTTCTGAGACGCAATGACCCAAATACTTGATACTGCAACAGACTGTTTTTTTGAAGCACATGAACTGCTAATAAAGCCTATAACCATTGAGGTTAATATATATAATAATTTTTTCATTATTTAGAGTGTTTTGTTTTCCATTTTCTACTTTTTAAAACCTATTATTCAATACTCAAGGTAACTTCAACTTGAAGGTTTTCGTTTGATAATTTCTAACAGCAATTATGTTTATACTTTTACCACTATGAATATTCAATTGTTTTTTGAAATCTGAGATATTTAGCACCTTTTCTTTATTTACAGCTTGTATAGTCCACTCTTCCGCTAAACCTGCTTTAAGCAAAACCTTCCCTTTTTTTTTATCAATAGATTTAATAAAACAGCCAAAATTATAACCTCCTGAGGCATCTATTAAATCAGGATCATCGGCAATGTCAACCATTACGGCACCAAGAATTTCTTCAATAACAGCCTTTTTATCAATTTTACTTTTACCTATACTGTACTTTCCATCGATTAAAGTTTGATACCAACTTGGATATAATACATTTTCTACTTCCGTGAACACTGCTTTTTGCGTATAATCTATCGGATTACCTTGAGCATCAAAGGAGCGTGCTTTAATATTTGTTGATTTAGTTAAAGTTATAGATCCTGAATAAATAGGCGAATGCATTGTTGGTTCCAATCCATCAAGGGTGTAATGCAAGCTACCTCCATCTTTCATTCGAGCATCAGGTTTTAGAGTTACCTGAACTTTTTCAGAAAAATCACCTCCAAATGGTAAAATACGAGTCATTTGGTGCCCAAACTCATTCATCGGAAAATTGACAAAACCTAGCTTGAGTGCTGGGGAATTATCCAATACGCTGTAATCTCCATTTTCAGGGTCTTTAAATAAAGGTCTGGCAATCTTTGAATTTGTATCATAACCTTGTGCCTGCCAAGCTTTCATATCTTTTCTTTTAATAATATTGGGGTTATCTGGGAAATTCACATTCCAATACAAATTATGGTCATAATTGTTACTCCATTTGTAATCTTTTGGTAGACGAATTGGGCGAGCAAATTCTGCAGTGGGCTCTCCTTTTCCAGGAATTGCCCCTGCAACAACAAAGATGTTTTTATAAACCTCATCAAATGATTGTTTAGGCCATACATGCCAACCCAAGGGCACTGCACTTACGGTAATATTATTATAAACTTTTCTATACATACCATCGCGGAGCTTAATGGTTGACCCCAAGTTTAGGTTGTTGTAAATCTCGTAGTTAGAAGAACCATCATCTAAATCTATTGTCCAATTTCCAGCGCTAATCGATTTTCGAAAATTAGCAATCCGATTGTTACGAAGAATCGTCACATCAATCGCATCCAATTTTGTATATTCATTAATGTAGTCTTTTGAAGAGCCACCTCCACCAAGCCATTGTCGCTCGCGACCCCATGAATTAAACGGACCATGTTCCCCTGTTTCACGCACAGTTTCCCAAATGTCACAATACTCAATAATGTGTCCTCCCCAAGTACCATCGTTGATACATATACCTGCACGTGGACAATTGTAAATGGTATTATGTGAAACTTTTATTTTATGGCTCATGGATATATATACTCCTGCTACTTGTTTGCCAAAATCTCCAAAATCATGCATAATATTGTTTTCTACAATACAATTTTTCGGGTAGTCAGGTGATTTTGGACCAGGTTTCAAATCCATATTTTTGCGCATTTCGTTCCAGTCTTTCCCGTCAATTTCACGGTCATCCCAAGTCTGATAAAAACGAACTGACGATGGTGAGCCAACAAAGCAAACCGGACTTTCTCCTATATGTACAAACCGACAGTTTCTAACCGCATTGTTTCGATTGTAAGCACTCATAAATACACCATTCCCGCCCAAGTATTCAAAGTTGCAATCTTCAATGGTGCAATTTTCAGCGCCTTCTAAAAAAATAGCACCTCCTCTATGAATGGCCCAATCACCTCGAGCAAGAGGTTCATACTCTTCCATAAATGTAAGTCTTGACTGAGAGAAGTTGATTCCTTTAATAGAAATGTGCTTCACTGGTTTTTCTGATGTTCCTTTTAGTTGAATTAAATCTTTTAGAATAGGGACTTCGAAAGTTGACAGACTAAGGTTTATTTCTGTCTTAGGATAAAAATACAGTTGACTGGTTTCCTCATCAAGAAACCATTCTCCTGGGGAGTCCAACTCTTCAAAAATATTTTCGATATAAAACAAAGAAGCTTTTTTACCTGCTCCTCCAATTCCAAATCTTCGTTGCAATTGCCATCCCCCTTCATCAAGTGTAATTTTGCTATTCTTATCATCTCTGTCTTTTATTCGATACTGCATATTCCCCCAATTATGACTTTGGAAAGCATGCACAATTCCGATTTCAGGATGTTTCCATTCTTTTTTGCTAAATAACTTAGGGTTATAGGTAAACCATGAGTCATACCTTTTATTAGTCCCTCCAGTTACTTGTTGATACCCCTTTCCTTCCCGCAATGGATTTTGATAATCATAATTAGGAAATCGTGCACGTACTTGTCTTTCTTCGTTTACAAAAAGCTGGTCAAATTGAAGCTTATCAGGAACTTGGGTTACATAAATTCCATTTTTATACTCCTTCCATTTTAAATCATGTAAAAGAATAGAACCTTTAATTTTAACATTTGCTCCAGACAAGGATGAAATCGTAAATGGGTTTTCAGTGGTTCCAGAAAAAGATGCATCTAATAACAGGGTCTCTGAGAGGTAGTAGGTTCCTTCGCTCAACCAAATCATTACAGGTTCTTTACCTATTAAGTTTTTTATTTTAGAAACAGCTCTTTCTACAGTCGCATAAGGCAATTCTTTTGTTCCAGGATTTATATCACTACCATTAGGAGAAACGTACACCTCTTTGGAATAACCAACATAACTTGTAAATAAAAGCATTATACATGACAGAAATAACCCCAATCGAGATACCATCATTGAATTTTCTTTTTTCATTTTATTCTTATTTTTTAATGATTAATTTAACTTGTTTTAATGCTTAACATGAATATCTTCAAAAGGGGGCAATCTTTGATCTGATCCAACGATATTTACATCTCCTAATTCTTTTCTTATACGTTCAGCTTCTAATAGTAATTCTTCTACAATTCCTGGATTTTTTTTAGACACATCTTTTAATTCGCCCATATCGTGATCCAAATCGATCAATAAAGGGTTCTTTAGTGTTTGCATACCTTTACAAGACAATGTCTTTAAAGCTCTTCCATTAAAAGGTTTTCCTATCTGTTTTTTAGACCAATAAGGTTGATCGTCTAAAGTTCGTGGTAAATGTAATTTCCATGGTCCTTTTCTAACAGCTTGTAAATTAATTCCGTTGTAGTAATAAATAAACTCGTGAGGTGTTTCACCTTTTCCTGTTTCTAAGATAGAAGTGATATTTTTTCCATCAATAACTCTGTCTTTTGGGATTTTTGCCCCTGCAATGTTTGCAATGGTAGGGAATAAATCCATTGAAGATAATGACGTATGATTAATACCTGTTGCAAATTTACCTTTCCATTTGATAATGGCAGGAATACGAAAACCACCTTCCATAGTCGTGTATTTCCCTCCGTTTAAAGGACCAGCAGATCCTCCAGCATTACAAATGGCAGGTCCATTATCAGATAAAAATATAACGATCGTGTTTTCGTCGTAACCATTTTCAGAAAGGAAATTCGTGAATTTACCAACATAGTGATCTAGTTCTTGAACATAATCTCCATAAGGTCCTCCTTTAGAAGATTTTTTAAAAGCATTACTTGGTAAAATAGGAGTATGCACAGCGTTGTATGCTAAATATAGAAAAAATGGCTTTTTCTTATTTGACTTTACAAACTCTATAGCTTCATTTGTATAGCTTTCTAAAAGAGTTTCGTAAGTTACTGTTTCGTTTACTACAGTTTTATTCTTATACAGTTTTTTTAATGCTGAAGATTTACTATTCCAGTTGGATTGTAACCCGAAAAATTCATCAAAACCATGATCCATTGGGTGAGAGCCTTTCATAAAACCTAAATGCCATTTCCCAATACACATGGTTGAATATCCCGTTTTTTTAAGTGTGGTTGCTAAGGTGATTTCCTCAAGATCTAAGCCGTAGTTTTCGTGTTTTGGTCCAGTATGACGAGCTACAGGAAATCCGTTTCTTACCGGGTAACGACCTGTCAATAATGCAGCTCTTGATGGACTACATACCGAAGAAGCAACTTGAAAATCAGTAAATTTAGTTCCTTCCTTGGCTAATTTATCGATATATGGCGTATTTACGTCTTGTGCACCATAACAACTTAAATCTCCATACCCCAAGTCATCAGCAAAAAGGATAACTACGTTTGGTTGTTTTTGAGCTTGTGCTTGTGCTTGTGTTCCTATAAAAAAACATAAAAACATACTGATTGTAAAAAAAATAGATACACTACTTTTTAATTTAATGAAAGATCGCATTTTTTATTTTTTTTAATATTTATAAGGTATAATTGTGTCTCTAAAACAGACAAAACCAATTTGTTAATTAATACTTTATTTAGATAATATTTTAGGGTTTTCAACAATTCCTGCTGGCCTAATATTCTTTGCAAGATTTTTTTCAAAATCTGCAATATAACCTCTCATTTCTTTTACTAAGTTGGGATGTTGTTCTATAACATTTATTTTTTCGCCTATATCGTTATTCAAATTATATAATGCAGGGGCTTTTCTACCTTTTATACGTAATTTCCATTTTCCATATCTTACGGCTTCTAACGTATTTTTTTTATGATAAAAGAATACTTTGTGTGGACTTTTATTAGCACCCTGTAAAACAGGCATAATATCTTTGCCATCAATAACCCTATCTTTTGGAAGTGAGGCTCCAGCCAGTTTAGCAAAGGTTGGAAATAAGTCCATAGCGGTCATTACCTCATCATTTACAGATTCTGCAGGAATTTTGTCTGGCCATCTAACCACCGTTGGCATACGCATTCCGCCTTCATAAGTTTGTCCTTTTCTACCTTTTAAAGGTTTTGCGCTACCTACCATAGGACCATTATCTGAAGTAAAAATAACAAAGGTATTATTGTCTATTCCATTTGTTTTTAATGCCTCTAAAATCTCTCCTACAGACCAATCTATTTCTGCAATTGTTTGCGGATATATTTTATCTCTCGTTTTGTAATCTATCCCTTCTTCACCTTTTAAAACATCTATAACGTCTTTAGGTGCTGATCTCATAAATTTAGGCGAAGCTAGTAATGGTCTATGCGGACTCGTGTGAGGAAGATATATGAAAAATGGGTTTTCTTTGTTTTTTTCAATAAACTGTACGGCTCTTTTTGTGATTTTTTGATTTAAATAATCTGGATCTGGGTCTGTTTCAACAACAGTTTCTCCATCCAATACGGGTAGCAATGGAAAATTATGTTTCTTTTGATTTTGATGATAAGGCGCAATGTCATGACTGTATGGAATGCCATAAAATTCATCAAAACCTTGTCTCATAGGTAAAAACTCTAACTGATCTCCCAAATGCCATTTACCAAACATTCCCGTTTTGTAACCAACTTCTTTTAATACTTCGGCTATGGTAATCTCTTCAGGATTTAGTCCTACAGAATCTCCTGCAAGTAATACTCTGCTGGCCATACCTACTCTTTTGGGATAACTCCCTGTCATTAATGCAGCTCTAGAAGGTGTACAAACAGCTGCCGCTACATAAAAACTAGTTAGTTTAGCTCCTTCGGCAGCCATGGCATCAATTTTTGGTGTCTCTACATGGTTTCCTCCAAAACAACTTAAATCTGCATAACCTTGGTCATCTGTAAAAATGATGATAAAATTTGGCTTTTTCTGTTGTGCGCAGCTGGAAAAAAAGGATAGTCCAAAAACTAAACAGATACAAATCTCTAGAATTAAATTTAACCTTTTTGTCAAAACTTATTTGTTTTTATTAATGTTTTCTTTTTTTATAAACTGTATAATCCACAGCATCTAAAGATGTCATTGGATCATTGTTTTTATCCATTTTAGCTTCTAATGAATTAGTCATTTCGTCTAATTTGTCACTATAATCTGGATTATTAGCCAAATCATTAATTTCTAACTCGTCTTCTAAAAGATTAAAAAGCTTTTTCTTCTTAATTTTTGGGTAAACAATTAATTTCCATTGATCTTTTATTAGCATTCTTTGAGTTCCCATATATGCGCCAAAAATGGTTTCATAATTCTTTTTTGTTCTATTTTGCATTAATGGCAATACACTTTTAAACGCTACATAGTCTGGTTTTTTAATAGATGCCAATTCTAATGAAGTGGCCATGGCGTCTTGAATATAAATAGGAGTATCTAATTTTTTATTCGCTTTTATGCCTGGTCCGGAAATTATAAAAGGTGCACGCATAGAATGCTCATACATGTTTTGCTTACCAACCAAACCATGATGCCCAACAGCCAAACCATGATCTGAAGTGAAAATAATATAGGTATTATCTGCTTTACCTGATTTTTCAAGCGCATCTAAAATGCGACCAATTTGAGCATCCATATAAGTAATACTAGCATAATATTCTTGTCTGTGTACTTTTATTGCGTACGGTGTTCTAGGAAATGGAGCTAACTTTTCATCTCTAATTTTTGGGACAGCTTTACCTCCCATATCTGGATATAAGTCTTGATAGTTTTCGGGAAGTTTGATGCTATCTAAAACATATTTATCAACATACTCTTTTGGTGCTTGCCTAGGATCATGTGGGGCATTAAATGCCAAATACATAAAAAATGGGGCTTCATCATTTTTTGCTCTTTCAATATACTCAACACCATCATCTGCCAATACTTCACTCCAATGTTTTCCTCCTTTCCAAAAACCACCATTTTCTTTATCCCAAGGATACCAAGCTATATCTGGATTTTCGCCTTTTATTGGTCTATTGTAGGCTGTTTTTACGGTTTTTGGCATACCTTTTTTTATGTTTTTTACAACATCAAACACTGAATCTACAGGCATTGGCACGTGCCATTTACCTGATATATATGTTGTATAACCTGCTTCAGACATCAATTCTGGCCAAGACAATTGCTCTTTGTTTTTAACTTTAACAACAGCTTTTTGAGCTTGCCATAATGAAGAACCACTTATCATCATAGATCTGCTTGCCACACAAACTGCTCCTGACCAAGCTCCCTGATTATATGCATGGGTAAAAGTTGTACCATTTTTGGTTAACTTATCTAAATTGGGTGTTTCTACAATGGTTTGTCCGTTTTCACCTATGGTTTCAAAAGATTGATCATCTGAAAAAATAAATAGAATATTCGGTTTTTCTGTTTGACCATAGCCAATGATACCTATGACTAACAATACAAGGTTTAGTATATTTTTCATTTTAAATTATTCTTTAAACGCAAAACTTGCCTGAGGCCATTCATTTGTAATAGCATCATTTTTTTGAATTTCTCCAGGTGTGCTTCTACCTTCTCGGATATATTTGATTAATAAATCTTTTAATTCCTTGGTCTTTTCTGGAAATTTATTCGCAACGTTATTTTCTTCTTTGATATCATCCCTTAGGTTGAATAGTATTTCTTCAGGTAAATTTTCTTTATGTGTTTTTGTTTTTCCTGAAGCCATAATGCCTGAGTTTGGTGATACAATTAATTTCCAATCTCCTTTTCTAATGGCAAAAACACCGTACTTGTCGTGATGAATAGTTGCGTTTCTTAAATACGTTCCTTCATTTGTTAATAATGGCAACATGCTAAAACTATCTTCAGCTTCATTAGCTTTAAAATCATAACTTATGATGTCTGCACATGTTGCGATGAAGTCTGTAGTACATATCGTTGCATCTGAAACTGAATTTGGTTTAATTTTCCCTGGCCATTTCACTAAAAAAGGCACACGATGACCACCTTCTAAATAGCTTCCTTTATAACCACTATAAATATAACTTGGGTTATGTTTTTTCTTTTTTAGCGTTTTTAAATCGTTTGTGGTAGCATACCCATTATCACTTGTAAAAACAATCAAAGTATTATCATCTATACCCTGTTCTTTTAAGGTTTCAAAAATAGTACCCATTAAATCATCTATCATGATTACAAAATCGGCATACGGACTCTTTATTTCGCTTTTCCCTTTCCATGGGGCTATTGGTAATACTGGATTATGCGGTGAAGGCAAAGGGATGTACATAAAAAATGGTTGCTCTTTGTTTGCATTTTCATTTATAAATGAAATAGATTTTTTCACAATGGTTGGCAGGACTTGTTCGTGTTTAAAATCGTCTGCAACATCTCCTTTTATCCAGCTACTAAACGGGTATTCTTTTCTATTTCTTTCTGTTTTTTTTGTTGGAACCATAGTTGCCTTATCATTTTCTATATAGACAAATGGTGGCATATTTAAAGATGCTGAAATCATGAATGAATAATCAAAACCCATGTCTAGTGGTCCGAACTTTAAAGATTGGCTGTAATCAATATCCCTGAAACTTAAGCGATCTGATCTTCCTGAATAGTGCTCAAACTCTGGACTATTGTTTTTCATTGACCAGTTTAAGCCTAAATGCCATTTACCTATACTCGCCGTTTTATACCCATTATCTTTTAACATTTGCGCAACGGTTAATCGGCTTTTCTGAATTAAACTTGGTGAGTTTCCCCATGTCACAAATTCTTTTAATGGTGTTCGCCAATTGTAACGTCCTGTTAAAATGCCGTATCGCGTTGGTGTACATACAGCAGATGATGTATGCGCATCTGAAAACTTTATACCTTCTTGTCCCATTTTATCTAAATGAGGTGTTGGTATTTTGCTGTTTTCATTATAAATACTTAAATCACCAATACCTAAATCATCAGCTAGAATGTATATAATGTTCGGCTGTTTTTGTGCATACATGGCATTGCAAACAAAAAGAATCGTTAATACTTTAAAATAGCAATTTTTCATGTTTTTTATTTTTTGAAACTAGCTTCAACTACAAAACCGTTTTTGTTACTTTTTACGCCGTCTAATTTTACTTCAAGACCGTTTTTGGTCTGTTTCCATTCTACTTTTTTATTGCTCCCTAGTACCCTAACTGCTACGATATCGCCTTTTGTTTTATCTAAAGAATGAATTAAAATTTTATTCGCTGCTGCAACAAGTGATATGGCATATACTTTATTGTTCTTTGCAGTAAACCAAAAATCGCTATTAGTAAAACTTCTTTTAAACCCTTTTGAAGCTCTATGGCCTGTGCCATCTAAAAGCGTTTCTTCTTCTCCTTCATTGGCAATAATCCAACGTGAGGTACCATAAATCGCTTCTCCATTAGTAGCAATCCATTCGCCCATTTCTAAAAGTCCTTTTGAACTTGCTTCTGGCACGTGTCCTGTTCCATCAGGCCCTATATTTAATAAATAATTCCCACCTTTTGATATGATATCTACAAAATAATACAACAACTCTTTGGTGCTTTTCCAATCATGATCATACACTTTATATCCCCAAGAATTATTGGTTGTTCCACAGGTTTCCCAATATTTATCTAACTTTTCTTTTGCTGATGGAATTTTATTATCGCCTGCATCTAAATAATCGCCGAACTCCCAACCTACTCTTCTGTTTACCAATATATTTGGGTTTGCATTGTAAACCATTTTGTAAAATTTAAAAGATTGTTCTTCGGTAGTAAATCCTTCACCATCAAACCATATTAAACGCAACTTTGGCAATAAAGCAATTAGCTCTTTAATTTGAGGGTAACTTTTAGATTCGTAATATTCGGCGTGTGTATTCGGACTTGGATCCCATAAATTTTTACCTGAAGGGTGCGTATAAATCCCTAAAGAGTCATTTATTTTTTTAACGTTTGCATAGTTACCATCACCCCCATCGTTCCAATCGTTTCCATGAGAATAATAGACTCCAAAATCCAGTCCTTCATTTAAACAAGCCTGATATAGTTCCTTTACAGCATCTGCTTTATAAGGTGTTGCATCTATCATATCATATTCCGAACTTTCTGAATCAAACAAGGCAAAACCATCGTGATGTTTAGAAGTAATCACTACATATTTCATTCCAGATGCTTTGGCTAATTTGGCAATATTCTGCGCAAAAGATTTATCTGGATTGAAGGTTTTAGCAAGCTTAGCATATTCTTCTCTTGGTATTTGAAAGGCATGCATAAGCCATTCTGCAACTTTGGGTCCTGGATGAGGCGAATCATTTATTTTAGTGCCTTTCCACATACCTCCAGCCTGAGAATATAAACCCCAATGAATAAACATGCCAAATTTTGCTTCTTTAAAACGTTTTAGTGCTTCTTTTTTCTCATCAGATTGATTCATTTTTAACCATTCTTGATGATATTTACCAGAGCTAATGGGATTTTTATAATAAGGTATAATTCTTATGGTTTTAAAATCAGCACCTGTTTTTATTGAAATTGTATGTTTTTCTGTATTTACAAACTTAAATTTTTTGCTTAGTTCTGAAACTGCCTGATTTGAATTGATCTTATAACTTTTGGTCAAAGATTCCTCAAACTCTTGTTCGTTAACTTTTACTTTTACCAAGTTTTCTTCAATCGAAACGCCATTGTTTAAAACTACTTGAAGAACATATTCAACTGAATGTTTTACACTAAAACTCCAAGAAAAAGTATTTTCTTTCTTTAGTGCATCTTTTTTATTTAGTATAATCCAATTATCTGTTTGGTCATATTGTGCTTCATTTAATAAAGGGAACTCAATCCTTTCTTTACAAGAGATTGATATTAAAAAAATAGCGAATACAATAATAGTATATCCTCCTAATTTATTTTTAAACATATACAGTACTATTTAATTTGTTTTTTAATCCTTTTGAGGTTCCCATTCAGGAATGCCTTGCGCTTTTAACTGCTTGCTATACCGTAAATGCAAAGGTTGCTGTTTTACTCTTTTACGGTTTTCATTCACCATATAAGACAATGAGTTTTCCCACCATGTAGTATACGATTCTTGAAATGCTTCAATAACCTTAGGATAATCTACGGCTAGGTTCTTTTTTTCTCCTGGGTCGTTTTCAATATCATACAGCTCTTTGTTGTTTACATACCGCCACTTTTGATTTCTTACTGCTACTTTGTTAAATTTTGCTTCATCAACAAGTCCAGATTTCCATCTACCACAATGCGTAAACAGATTTCTATCTTTCCATTCCGTTTCTTTACTTTCTAATAAAGGCAATAATGAACGCCCTTCTAAAGTTTGCATTTTTTTAGGCAACTCTGCACCTGCCAACTCAATAAAAGTTTTATATAAATCTACATGGGCCGTAAGTTTATCTATATCTTTCCCTTCAGTTAAAACACCTTTCCAATAAAAAAATAAAGGCACGTGATTTCCGCCCTCATTGGGTGAATTTTTCCCTCCTTTTAAGCCCGCATTGTAATGCTTTACTTTTTTACCATTTAAAGTGCCTCTTAAATGCGTTCCTCCATTATCTGTAGTAAAAATAACAAGCGTGTTTTCTAATGCATCCCACTCGTTTAGCTTGCTCATCAATTTTCCAAAGTTGTCATCAATGTTTTCAATCATTCCATACCTCCCTGCAGTACCTTCATCGTAACCTAAATCTAAAAAGCGCTTTTTGTAAGATTCTGGAGCAATTAAAGGGGCGTGTGGTGCATTTAATGACAGATAAGTAAAGAATGGTTTCTTAGTGTTTACCTGATTTTTTGTCCAAGCCAATGCGGCATCGAAAAATATATCGGTACAAAACCCTTTTGTTTTCACAATGGTTTCATTGTGTAACAAAACATTATCAAAATATAAGTTTTCTTCATTTGGTGGAAAGTCTCCTAATTTTACCTGACCAATCCCTCCTGCTCCGTGCATTAATACTTCATTAAAACCTCTGTTTTGAGGTAAATATTCGTCTGCATCTCCTAAATGCCATTTACCAAAAAGACCTGTTTTGTAACCTGCAGACTGCAATGCTTCTGGAAGTGTGTACACATTTAACGCCATTCTTTCACGCTCTAAAATTGTGTGAGTTACTCCCGATTTAAATTCATGAGCTCCACTCATTAATGCAGCCCTTGTTGGAGCGCAAGTAGGACTTACATGATACTCCGTAGAACGTGTCGATTTTTGATAAAAAGCATCAATATTAGGGGTTTTTACTACTTTATTTCCCATGCAAGACAAATCTCCCATACCTTGGTCGTCTGTCATCACAAAAATGATGTTTGGTTTGCTGTCTTTTAGATTATCTAAACTTATTTGTGCTTGTGTCATTTGTAAAAAACACAATGCAGACCACAAACAAAGACCCGTATGAAAAATTTTATTCACGATTTATCTTTAATTGATTTCATGCAATTTTCCCTTAACCAGATACCTATTTTCATCAATTAAGATAAAAATATATTCTTTTGCTTCTTTTGGAATTGTAAACGTGTAACCTAGTTTATTTGCACTCGCTTTTACTGGTACTTCATAATATGTAGATTTCACTTTTCTCACCTTCTTCTTTGCTGTATTTTCATCTGAAATTTTTACAATCGCATAGCTTTCTATAATTTCAGATTTTCCTTTCTCCAATTGAATAGAAGCTTTCCCTGATTTTTTATCAAAAGAATCGCCAACCACAACAGGAAGAGAAGATTCATTTTTAGATTTTAATGGATTTTTATAAGGCAACTTCGCATCGTAATCCTTCAAGTATTTTTCTAATCTTGAGGCTAAATCTTTGACAATTTCTGGCTCTTGTTCAGCAATATTAAACTGTTCTTCTAAATCAGCTCTCTTTCCATCTTTATATAAACGATACAATTCATAGTTACCTGAAATAAAATTCTTGTATAATTTATAATCTCCAGCTCTTATAGCAGACTGTTTTTTCTCATCATCGCCATAAGGGAAATGCCACCATAAATCTTCTCTAGGTTTACCATTACTATACTTAACCTCTTTTTCATTGTTCATTAACACATTAGAAATATCTAATCCATCTAAATCAGAACTATATTTAGCAGGTATTTTGCTATTTGTAAGATTTAAAATTGTTGGAAAAAAGTCTAATTGATTGATTAAAGCATCATGCGTTTTTCCTTTAGAAATATTAGGTCCTGTAACTAGCATTGGCACTCTAATTCCGCCTTCTTCAGAATACTTTTTACCCTTATCTAAAGGTGCATTGTCTGACATGATTTCACGTCCACGCTTTTCTGCTCCGCCATTATCCGAGGAAAAGAAAATGTATGTAGTTTCATATAATTTTTTACCTGGATTTCTTGGATCATCCGTTTTCTTTAGCAAATCTACCACACGCCCTAAACTCCAATCTAAAGTGGTTACCATTGCACCAAAATAAGGATTGGTTTGCCCTCCTGTACGTATTGGAATATCTTCTTTAGGAAACTCTACACCTAATTTATCACAGTAGTATTGTAGTAGTTCTTTGTTTTTTGTGTGAATTGGATAATGTACCATCCAATGTGCCAGATACAAGAAAAAAGGTTCTTCTTTACTGTTTTTGATAAACTCTAATGCATTTTCTGTAACCTCATCCTTTGGATATGAAATCCCTTCAGGAGATTCTTTTGTAAAAGGAAAATACTTCTCTTTACTTAATCTATATTTATCATTTTTTGCATTTGTCGCAAAATAATTCACACGATTTTTTACTCCTTTAGGACCTTGATGTGCGCCTCTAGATTCGTGTGCAAAATCAAAACCTTGATTTGATGAACTCTGAATTTGAAGACTTCCTGCATGCCACTTACCTACATGCCCCGTTTTATAACCATTCATTTTTAGCGCCTCAGCAATGGTAAAATGCTCTGGCATTAATCCGCCAGGTAAAAAAGGATGTGTATAGCTTGAAGATTTTTTAAATTTAGGGATTCCTCCTCCAGATACATTTGTTACGCCTGTTTTTGCAGGATGCAATCCTGATAAAATAGAACATCTGGAAGGTGCACAAGTAGGCGCTGGAGAATACCCGTTTGTAAAATTCACAGCCTCTTGTGCCAATTTTGTAATGTTTGGTGTATCCCAAGCACAAGGGGCATCTAAATCATTTAATTGTATGTCCTGCCAACCCAAATCATCTGCATAAAATATAATAACATTGGGTTTTATTAATTCTCCTTTTTTCTGACTATGTATATAGTTAGAAGAAAATAATGCAAGAAATGCTATGGTTAAAATTGTTCTATTAGTTTTCATCATATTATTTTTAAATATAGATGTGATACTGTTATTTTAATAAAAACAGTATCACAACCAAAGCCCTCTCTTTTAATTTGTTTCGTGAAATTCACTTTTTACCATGAATCTATTTTCATCAATCAAAATAATTCCATACTGTGTTGCTTCATTAGGAACTGTTAAAGTAAATTCTAATTTATCTTTACTAGATTCAACAGGTAAGCTTTCGTACTGCCCTTTTATTTTTCTTGGTTTCCCGTTTTTCTTCTTTTTTGCATTTAAGTTTTGGTAACACACAAGAGCATAAGCTTCTATTACTTTAGATTTTCCCGCTTCCAGTTTTACTGTATATTTTTTAGACTTTTTGTTAAAAGAATCAGAAACTATTGTTGGAATTGTAGTTGCTTTTGCTTTTTCTGAAGCGTCTTTAACTCTTGAAAGATCTTTATAAGGATACTTAGCATTATAATCCTTTAAATACGTTTCTAATCTTGTAGATAAATCTTTAACAATTTCAGGAGCGCTTTTTGCGATATCGTGCTTTTCTTCTAAATCTGCTCTTTCCCCATTTTTATACAAACGGTACAATTCATAGTTCCCTTTAACATGATTTTTATACAATTTGTAATCTCCACGTCTTATTGCTGATTGCATTTGACGGTCTTGATTATGCGGGAAATGCCACCATAAATCTTCTCTTACTTCACCTTTATTGTTTTTAATATCTTCATCATTATTATGTAATACGCCCGAAATATTTAATCCATCTAAGTCTGAACTATATTTAGCAGGTATTTTACTATTGGTAAGACTTAGAATAGTTGGAAAAAAGTCTAGCTGATTCACTAAACCATCATATGTTTTACCTTTTGGAATGTTTGGTCCCGAAATTAGCAAAGGCACTCTAACCCCTCCTTCTTGAGCATATTTTTTTCCTTCGTCTAAAGGAAAATTATCTGTAACAATATCTCCATGTGCTTTTTCTACACCTCCGTTATCAGAAGAGAAAAAGATATAAGTAGTCTCGTATAATTTTTTTCCGGGATTTCTAGGGTCATCCGTTTTCTTTAACAAATCTACCACACGCCCTAAACTCCAGTCTAAAGTAGTTACCATAGAGCCATAAAAAGGGTTTGTTTGTCCGCCAGTCTTAATTGGAATATTTTCTTTTGGAAATTCTATTCCCAGTTTATCGCAATAATATTGTAATAATTCACGGTTTTTAGTGTGAATTGGAGCGTGTACCAACCAGTGCGCTAAATATAAAAAGAAAGGTTCGCTTTTACTTTCATTAATAAACTTCAATGCATTTTCTGTTACATCATCATATGGATAAGAAATTCCTTCTGGAGATTCTTTTGTGAATGGAGGGTATTTTTCATCACTCAAACGATATGCATCATTTTTTTTATGCGTTGCAAATTTTGTTAAACGATTACCTGGATGTTTAGGTCCTTGATGTGCTCCTCTAGATTCGTGAGCAAAATCAAAACCTTGATTTGTTGATTTCTGATGTTTTAAACTTCCAACATGCCACTTACCTACATGGCCTGTTTTATAGCCATTTATTTTTAAAGCTTCTGCAATAGTAAAGCGTTCAGGGTTTATACCTTCTGGAAAAAAGGGTGTTATATAACTTGAACGTCCTAGTGCTTGCGGTAGCTTTCCTCCTGCAACATGTGTAACTCCTGTTTTTGTTGGGTGTAATCCAGTTAACAAAGAACATCTAGAAGGTGCGCAGGTAGGCGCAGGAGAATATCCGTTTGTAAAGTTTAAAGCCTCTTTTGCTAATTTTGAAATATTAGGGGTTTCCCAAGGACTTGGTTCATCTAAATTGTTGATTTCTGTATCCTGCCAACCCAAATCATCTACATAAAAAATGATGATATTTGGCTGAATAGTATTTCCTTTTTTCTGCCCCTGAACTGGAATAGAAAAAAGGGATACTGATAAAAGTATCATTAAAAAAGAGTGTAGTGTTTTCATTTATATAATTGCTTTTTTTATTAAAGTTTTATTTCCAATTTAATTGAGCTGTTTTATTTTTAATATCTAAAACAACATCTAAATGTTCAAAAGATCTGGTATAAACATAACCGTCTTTTTTAGCATCCCCTTTTGGAGCTCCTAATTTTTTCTCATACTGCGGAAATGTTTTCATCCATACAGCAGATCTATTAGTAGCGTATCCATCATGAGGATATACATAGCTATATTTTTCAGCACAAACTAGAAAAATGGCCAACAGATAATCTAAACGCTTTGCAAAATTATCTTTCTTACTCAGTTTCTTTCTTACATCATCAATACCAGTTTCTGCATTTTTTAAGGCTTTACCCAAACCTAGAGACATGGCGATTATATTTCCTTCTCTAGCTGATTTTTGCACAGCTTCAATCCCTTTTGCTAGATAATCTTCATAAGTCATACCAAAGTTTTCATGTTCAAAACCTTCAATATAAGATCCGTCAAAATATTTTAAATAACTTCTACCAACATCTTTAAAATTAGGTCGAACTCTTAAAATATTAGCGAGTAAAATATTATCTTTTCCATACCTCGTATTTAAATCTTTCATCATTGTTAAGTAACCAGCCTCAACTTGTTTTTGTTTCTCATTACCTACTCTATTACCGAAAAACCCTGGAGCTAACACCTTTATATTTGCATCCATAAACACGCCATCTATATATGGACTGCTTGTTATCTCCCCAACATGATCTAACCAATGCGAACGAACGTAATCTTTTGAAATGTCAAAAAAGCCTGTTTTTTTATTTGGCATTACAGCTTTTTCCCCGCTTGAGTTTACCAAATATGCATCAGGATGCTTCTGAAAAAAATATCTATCAGCTTTATATCCAGCCCAGTTAATTACAACGTTTTTATAATACAATATTTTTGTGTCTGGATTTAATTTTTTCACCGCTTTAGCGGCAACAAGAGTTCCATCCTCTGTAGAACCATAAGTCTTACTACCTGTTGTTTTTTCGAAAGTAATTAACGGATGTTTGGCCAAAAACTTAAGTTCTTCCTTTGTAAAGGAAGTGCTTTTACGAAGATGCATATACAAAGGCATAGTATCCCAAGAGAACTCAGGTAAATTGTTTTTTACTTTAGAAGCATCTATTCCTTGTGCTTTACAAGAATTTAAAGTAACTACAAATAGTAATACTAATAAATATCTAAAATTCATTTTACTCAACAAGTGTTTAATCATTATTTTTTCTTTTAATTTCGTTCCTTTACAACTATTCTAAAACAAATAGCAGGCTGATTTAATTTGTTTTCAAAATCATATTTAATCGTTAGTCCTTCTTCATTTTGGTTCCAATTAATTTTTTGCTTACTTCCTAACAGCTCTATCCTCTCTATATTTCTTTGTAATATACCTTCTTTTTTTAAGGTCTTAATTAAAATATCTTCTGTTGGAGGCGCTAAAACAAAAGCATAAAGGTTACCTTCTTTTGCAGTAAAACGAATATCCTTTGCAGAGTAATTTTTTAAATTCTCGCCTGTTCGCTTTGTTACAATTTCTAAAGGCCCTTCTCCATAAATCTTCCATGGGCGTGTTCCGTAGATGCCTTCACCATTAATTTTTATCCAATTACCAAATGACGTTAACATATTGGCTTGAAATTTAGGCAAGCTACCATCTCCTTTAAGTGCTACGTTCATCATTACCACGCCATTTTTACTAATGGCATCCACAGCATTACCTATCAATACAGGAACACTCATTTTTGTTTTGGATTGTTTTCTATAAAACCAACTTCCAGATAAATCTGTTGCCCACATCCAAGGGTGGTTTTGAGACTCCCCAAACATACCTCTTTCTAAATTATAGGTAAATGCTGCTTTATTTTGTTTGGCATTTTTAAAAGAAAGTACCGTTGTTTGTTTACCATTATTTTCTTTTAAATCTTTATTTAAAAAGTCAGAGAACAGTTTTACTCCCAAACCATCACCCATTTTTATTGTTGGATAAGGTGAGTCGTTATTAAACATATCTGGATCGTACTTTTCTATGAGTTCCCAACATCTTTTATACCAATGTTCATTCCAACTTTTCTGACTACTGAATTTTCTATCATCATAATCCATATTAAACAACTCCCATTCTAGGGTGTTTGGTTTTTGATATTTTCTTGCCGTTCTAAAGAAACGAGGCGACCAATATAAATGTGTAGAAACACCAAATTTCAAATTGTATTTAATTGCGGCATCTTTCCATTCTTGAATAACATCCCTCTTAGGCCCCATATCAACCGAATTCCATGAAAAAAAAGAATCATACAAATCAAAATTATCATGATGTGTTGCTACTGGCATAATAAAGTTAGCTCCACAATCCTTAAAAAACTTCACTAATCCTTCTGGATTCCATTTTTCAGCTTTAAAACCTGGAACAAATTTTTCATAACCAAAACCTTCTACCGCTCCATAAGTTTTAACATGCCAATCTACTAATTCTCTATTCATCTTAGCCTGAGCAGCATTATCACGGTCTAAAGGTCCATACATTCTTCTTCCATAATGAGAACCATCATGCGGTCTGTTTTCGTCAATTGAAGAAGGTATTCCCCAATGCATCCACACGCCTATTTTCCCATCTTGAAACCATTCTGGAACTTGATAGTTTTCTGCCATAGACTCCCAGTTAGGATCGATTTCTTTGTATCCAATTAACTTTTCTTTTTTTTGTCCAAAACAAATTATTGTCAAAACAAACAAAAAACTAGTCATAAAGAATTTAAACTTACACATACTAATGGGTTAAATTATGCGATGTAAAATTAGCTTTTAACTACAGAAACTTTTTTCTCTTATTAATCAAAAACATGCTCTAATTAATCAATACAACATATATCTTTATAAAAAAACATATTCAATTCATCATTAAACCCTGAAGAATGGACAGCAAATATAAATCATGGACAAATCTAACCAGCCACACATAAACAACTAAAAAACAGCAATTTAAACTTTAAAAAACTAATAATCATTGCGTATATAAAAGAATTATTTCTACGTAAAATCAATATCTCACCTATCTATCTACATACAAAACAACATTAAATTTTTATAAAAGATGCGCCCCCTTCTTTGTTTGATTGAAATGAGAAAGTATTAAAGCGAAATGAGCAAATCGTTTTCTATTAGTTAACGCATATTTGTATCAACAAAACTAACTAACAAATAAGTCATGAAAAAAAACAATTCTAAAATCTTAACACTATTATTTTTGCTGCAATGCTTTATTGGTTTTGCACAAGAGCAAACAATAACAGGTAAGATTACTGATGAAAACAAGATGCCCTTGCCTGGCGTAAGTGTTATTGTAAAAGGCACTAATAATGGTACAACATCTAATTTTGATGGTGAATATACCATACAATTAAAAAATGACAGCAGTACGTTAGTTTTTTCTTATGTAGGTTATGAGGTAGTAGAGAAAACTACTTCGGGAAAAACCCGCATTAATATCCAAATGAAAGTTGATTCTGAATCTTTAGACGAAATACTACTTGTAGGAATACGTGGTGCACAAAGAAGTGCTGTAAAGCTAAAAAGAGAAGCTAAAAATGTTATTGAGGTTATTACACCAGAAGATGTTGGAAGTTTTTCAGATAGCAATGTAGCAGATGCTTTGCAAAGAGTTCCAAGTGTACAAATAGAAAGGAATGTTGATGATGCAGCTGGGGATAGAGTATCAATTAGAGGTTTGGGACCACAATTTGTTAGAGTTACAATGAATGGACGTGTCCCTATTTCTGGAGGTAATGAAGGAAAATCAGATTTCCGAAAGTTTAACTTAAACGTTATTCCTACCGAAATTATTTCTCGTGCCAAAATTCATATGACATCTCAGGCCAAACATACTTCAACATCTCTTGGAGGAACCGTAGATTTTGAAACAATGAAGCCGTTAGATAAAAAGTACAAAAAAGGGAAAAATTATTTTGGTAGTATAAATGTAAGAACAACTACTGATAGTGAATTCAAAGATATAGAATCAGCTTATAAAAATTCACCTAATTATAGAGTTTCTGCAGCCTTTGGAGGCAAGATAAAAGATAATTTAGGTATTATAGTTTCAGTAATTAATTCTGATGAAGCGTATGCAAAACAATCGGCTGCATTTAGAGGATATCGCTTTGTAGATTTACGAGAAGACACAAATAATGATGGGACTTTTGATGTTGCAGATGGAGACCAACTTTACGAAGATATCTTAACCCCTGCAACTATTAATAATGTTTATATGAACGGTGTTAGAAAACGTCTTGCAGGAGCTACGGCAATTCAATGGAAAGTAAACGATAAATTAGAGTTTATAGCTGATTATGTTCTAACAAAATTAAATAGTGATTCAGATAGACAAATGTTTCAGATAAGTTTAGCTCCTGGGGGTGCTAATGGAATATTAGGCGCTAATAACTTTTTTAGTCCAGGTAGTTTAGACCTTAACGGGAATAATTTGTTACATATTAATGGAGCAGGTTCTCAATTAAACAGAGCTAATATTCAAAATAAAAATCAATTTTATGATAATCATGCTACCAATAATATTGCTGGGTTACGAACAAAGATTAAAGCCTCAGATAGATTAAAAATTGATATAGACATGGCTTATTCTAATCTAAGTTTCTTCCAAAACCTAACTCAAATAACAACAAGATTAGATGGCAGAGATTATGATAAAAACGCTTTTGGTATCGACCTTAGAGGAGAACTCCCCCAATATGGAATCCCAGAAGAGGCTTTTGATTCATCATTATTTACGCTTCGACCTACAGCAAAAAGGCTTATAAACACTAAGGGCGACAATTATGCATCTAAATTAGATTTTGAGTATAAGCTAAGTAAAAACACAGACTTATTTTTTGGTGCTAGAGTAGCAACAACTGAATTTGAGGCTAGAGAAGCTAGCTTAAATTTTAGTGATTATACAGATGAACAAGAAGCATCAGTTTTTGAACTTATAGGAAACAACTTAACTCCAGACGATTTTATGTACGGAGATATTGGTTTATCGCAATGGCTTCATACACCAGGACGAGAAGTTCTAGCCTTAACACCTGAGTATGCAGCCTTGGATGGAGGAAGCGCTTTTGATTTTGACACACCTTTAGAAGATGTAGTGTCTGACGAGGGTAACCTAAACTTAAGTAGAGCAAGATCTTATGGAGCCAAAGAAACATCGTATGCTAACTATATGCAAATTGATACAAAAATTAGAGTATTCAATATTCCTACATACTTAAATTTTGGTGTGAGAGCAATTAGAACAGATAATACATCATGGGGATTTTCGGCAGTAAATCAATTTGATCCTCTTGATGAAGATGATGTTAGAGATGAAGAAGTAGATGGGGCGTTATTCCATAAGGTAAAAAACTCCAGGTGGGATGCATTACCTAGTTTTACTGCCAATTTTAACTTAAAAGATAATATTATATACCGTTGGAGTGTTTCCAGAGGAATTGCAAGACCAGCTTATAGAAATTCAATACCAAGAAATTCTATCCGATATATAAATCCAGATTCTGAAATATTCAATCCCAATTCCCCAGATTATGTGGCTGATTTAGGTTCTAGTACAATAAGAGGAACTATTACAACAGGAAATCCTTTTATAAAACCTTATACTGCTTGGATGTTTGATAACACACTAGGAATATATACTAAGAATGGAGGTTCTTTTACTGGAAGTGTTTTTTATAAAAGACTTGTAGATTATATAGGAAGGGTAACATTAATTAATCAAGCATACCCAGGAGAAGAAGAATTAGGGATAGCATTACCTGCTGGTCAAGAAGATTTATTGTTTGATATCTCTAAGACTACAAATATAACAAATGCTCAACTTTATGGTTTTTCAATAGGATTTAATCAACATTTTACATTTTTACCAGGTTTTGCAAGTGGGTTTGGTTTAAGAGCTAATTACTCTTATGTAGGAAGTAATTTTGACGATGCTTTAGGAGATGCAACCAATGGTCTTCCTGGTTCATCGAAACATAGTTTTAATAGCGTTCTGTATTATCAAAAACATGGTATCTCTTTTAGATTTGCTGTTGCACATAGAAGTAATTATTTAAGTAATTTAGGAGGTATAGGTAATACTCGAGCAGACGAAGCTCATTATACTGAAGGAACTACTAGATTTGGCTTAAACTTGCAATACAAAATCTCAAAAGCATTATCTATAAATGCTGGAGTTAGTGACATTACGGGAGAAGATAACCGAAGATATATTGGGGATGACACCAACAACCTAAACTCTTATTATAGAAATAATCCTAATTGGAAATTTGGTTTGAGATACAAACTTTAATCTAGTAAAGATAGTATTACTTATTCTTAAGAGTCATTAATCAATAAATTTCAAAATGACTCTTAAGAATAAATAATTGACATGATAAAAATATTGACTTTTCAAAAATTTTAAAAATTAGTAATAGTACGCATATGTTCAACAAAAGATGTTTTATTTTTTCCATTTTAGCAATACTTGTTTGTAGTATAAACATACATTCTCAGGCTAAAAAGGAAAAAGGAATGGAAGAAATGTGGGGTGAAACGAAAGTTTCGGTAGACGCTCTAAAAAATGGAAAAGGAAAATTCTTTGATGAGAGTAATTTCGGGATGTTTATCCATTGGGGACTATTTTCCAATCTAGGAGGCGTTTGGAATAATAAAACGTATTACGGTATTGGAGAATGGATTATGAACCCAAGAATGGCTGGTATTCCTGTTGAAGACTATAAACAAATAGCCAAAGATTTTAATCCTACCGAGTTTGACGCTAAAAAAATAGCTCAATTAGCTAAGGATGCTGGAATGAAATATATAATCATAACAAGTAAGCATCATGAAGGTTTTGCTATGTTTGACTCAAAAGTAAGTGATTTTGATATTGTAGATGCTACCCCTTTTGGAAGAGACCCTATGCATGAATTATCAAACGCTTGTCATGAATTAGGTTTAGGCTTTGGATTCTATTATTCACACAATCAAGATTGGACAACCCCTGGAGGTACAAGAGGACCAAAATTAGACAAAAACGGAAAAACAGCTTCTTTTAAAGATTATTTCTACAATAAGTGCAAACCTCAAGTTAAAGAAATTTGTACCAACTATGGCGATATAGATTTTGTTTGGTTTGATACGCCTGGAGATATGAAAAAAAAGTATGTGGTAGAACTAGCAGCTATGGTAAGAGAACTACAACCTAAAGCTATGATGTGTAGCCGTGTTGGATACGGTTTAGGCGATTATGCAAGTGTTGGTGATATGGAGGTGCCTACAAAACGTATACAAGGTTTATGGGAGACTTGTGATACTAATAACGATTCATGGTCTTATGCTTGGTACGATAATAATTTTAAAAGTCCAAAGGTTATAATTTCTCGATTAGTTGAAACCGTTGCAAGAGGTGGGTCTTACTTATTTAATGTCGGCCCAAATAATATGGGAACGGTACCAGAAATTGGAGCAGAATTTTTGAGAGAATCTGGAAAATGGCTGCAAAAATATCCGCAAGTCGTTTACGATGCGGGGCCTTCTCCTTGGGATTATAAGCTACCATGGGGCGATGTTACTACAAAAGAGAACTCCATGTATTTAGCAGTTTCAGAGTGGCCTACCGATGGAAAACTGTATTTACCAGGATTAAAAACAGACATACAATCTGCTAAACTATTGAATCCAGAAGGAAAAAGTAAATCCATTACATTTAAACAAGAAAAAGATAAATGGGTTGTGTTTGATATTCCTTATAGAGCACCAGAGAAATTGATTTCAATTATCGAATTAAAATTCAAAGATGGTAAAACAGTCGTGGTTAACGATGATGAATTAGGTGTTTATCCAAATAGTGAAACTGAATTAATTACAGAATTTGGCGAAGTAACAAACGCGGAACAAAAGAACCTGCGTTGGATGGAAAAATTTGGAGAATGGAAACATGCAAACCAGGTAGGTAATTGGGAAGAAAACAGTTCTGTGAAATGGAACGTTGATGTTCAAAAAGCTGGATATTATTATGCAAATCTTTGTTATGCTGGTACTGGAAGATTGGTTTGGAAAATAGCTACAAATGATGGTGTTACCATTCAAAACCAACAAGCTGCAACCGAGAAATACGTAAGCTACAATATGGGACTCTTAGAATTTAAAAAACCAGGTAAACATACAATTTCTGTATCATTAGTTGAAGGAGACAAAGTGAGTTCAAGTTTAAAATCGTTAATATTGACTCCTATGGATAATTAATAACCCCATGCAAAATCGATCAATCATTTATTATATTCATGTCTTAGTATTTTTAATTTGTTATCAATCTATTGGGCAAACAAATAAAAAGTATCCTAAATTTAGTTGGGATAAAGTGCCTATAGCATTTCATTTTGGAAAAAAAGGTAGTTTAACTAATAGTGAAGCTAAATTTATTACCTCTCATTCAAACTTTATTGTCTTGGAGAAAGGACATGGATTACCTCAATATAAAAACACTGAAACAGGGATTGAGGAAACTGCAAAAAAGTTAAAAAAACTGAATCCCAATATAAAAGTTATTTTCTATTGGAATGCCTTTTTAGATTACCCTATGTATGAAGCTCATAATGTTTATGAAAATCATCCAGAATGGTGGTTAAAAACAAAGGATGATGCATATGACCTAAAAAATGGAAACATCAGACGTTATGACCTTTCTAATCCAGAAGTTCGAAAATGGTGGATAGAAACAGCAAAAAAAGAAATTTTAAATGGCTCAACTGATGGGGTTTTTATGGATGCTTTTATTCAAGTAGCTAGTAAAGCTAATATAAAGCTTTGGGGTCAAGAAAAGTACGATGCTATTCAACAAGGTTTAAAAGATTTAATTAAGGAAACAAGAACAGCATTAGGCAGCGATAAACTTATTGTTTATAATGGTATTCGCTCTATCCCAAATAATAACACAGGAAATAACTTCCCAGACCATACAGATGCCGTAATGATTGAACATTTTGGCATCCTGAAAAGTAACTCTAAAGAAAGTATGTTACAAGATATACAAGAAATGGAGAAAGCTGGAAAAACTGGTAAAATAGTAGTCTTTAAAGGATGGCCTGCTGAATATACTTGGATGGACAAAGATTTTATGGCAAAATCTTTAAAAGAAAAACAAAAGATTTCTAAAGAAAATATAACATTTCCCTTGGCTTCTTTTTTAGCTGGTGCTCAAGAAAATTCATATTTCATATATAATTGGGGATATCGTTTTAAACATGGTGCTACAAATTGGTATCCCGAATTTGATAAACCTTTAGGGAAGCCTTTACATGATATGAAAGTTAATGGTTGGCAATTAACACGAGATTTTGAACATGCTTCTATTTGGGTTGATTTGGAAACTAAAGACGCCAAAATCGATTGGAAACAACCTTAATACAGTAAAAAAATCAAACTAATATTTTAATAAAGAATTTCTTGAAACCAACTATTCTCGGCAGAGCTATAGAAGTATTTCGCTGGTTTCATACCCAATCAAGTTGCCCACAAGGTTTTGACCTAAAAAGGTCAAAAACCAAAATTCTGTATTTTTCCTCTCCCAGAACTGCCAAAAAAGGTAGTTCTGACCTCTCCAAAAGAGACATCGGAAACCCCGACGCAGAGTCGAGCAATTCTTTAGATTTAAGTTAAAGAAATACAAATTCAATAACGAAACCTCTCCTGCAGGAAGTTCATAGTTTCGTTTTGGCAGACTAAAAAGTCTGCTTCGTTAAATATGGTAAAACTGAGTTGGTGTGAATTCGTGAAATTCGTGTCAAAAATTTTTAGAAGCTAAACGCGAAATGCACTAAAATACATCTTTTTAACTCCAAGTTGAGGCTAATAAAAGGTATTAAACTTTTAGAGCAAGCCCTAAACCCAATAATAAATAATAGGAATCGACTCAAGAGTCGAGGTATTAAACTAACTCTGCTTTTTAGTTTTCTAATATGGGTATGAAATTTAGAGTTCCTTTCTTTCTTTTGAGAATAATTTTTTATTTGGTTTTTCAGGTAGCGTTTTTTTCCACTCCTTTATTTTATTTTTTAGATCAGTAACTACAAGAACATTCCCTTCTTTAAGATCGTTTTTCTCATAAGTATCAGTTACAATATCATATAACTCTACATAGCTTAAATCATGATTAGCTACCAACTTCCACCTTTGGTCTACAATAGCATAAGACGCCCAATGATCTGAATTTTCTTTGTTTACAGACCGACTAGCGCCTATTTTCCAAAAAAGAGGTTTTATACGCAACGGATAAGGTTCTCCAAAAAGCGTAGAGACTTGACTAATTCCATCTGGTTTATACGTTTCAGGTAATTTTACACCTGCTATTTCACAAAATGTAGGAAGTAAATCTACTGCAGACATAAGAGACACATTATCAACAACTCCAGCTTTTATTTTCCCAGGCCAACGCGCTATAAACGGTACGCCTATACCGCCTTCAAAAAGAGCTGCCTTATACCCTTTTCTTCCTCCTGTGATGCCTTTGGAACCAGCAATATTGTAACCAACACCAGTCGCTGTATCAAGGTATGTTTTTAGTTCAGTGACTGTAGTAGATCTTGCAGGTCCATTATCTGAACTAAAAATAACTAAGGTATTATCAGTCAAGTTTAAACGATCTAGTGCATCCAAAACCTGCCCAATTCTATCATCAGCATGCGATAAAACAGATGCATAAATATTATCAGCTTCATTTAAATCTGGAAAACGCCATTGGTATTTTGGTACGACATGGTGTGGTGTATGCGGTTCATGAACCCACAGATTAATAAAAAATGGTTTATTTTCCTTATTGCTTTTTTCTATGAAAGCCACTGTGTTATCAGCATCTTTATAGTAAGGCATTTGTTCTCCAGAACAATTAAATGCGCCATAAGTATCATAACCATATCTATCTGGAGTAGGCGAATCTAAAACCATATTGTTAGAAATGTGCCACTTGCCAAAATGAGCCGTATTATAACCATTTTGTTGTAGCAACCTGGGTAATAACGTTATATCATAATCTAACCAATCGGGCATATTTCGTTTAGCATTACTTGATACCCATGCAAAATGCCCATCAATATTATGTCTTGCGGGAAATTGCCCTGTTATTACGCCTACCCTGCTTGGCGAACAAACACCACTCGCAACCGTAAATCTTTGAAAATCGGTGCCTTCTTTTACAAGTCTATCAATATTTGGAGTTTTCACATAAGGATGACCATGTGCACTTAAATCTCCCCACCCCCAATCATCTGCAAAGATGAAAACAATATTAGGTTTTGTTGCTTCAATAGGTTCTGGTTTTTTATCTATTGTTTCACAACTTGAGTTGGTTATCAAACATGCAAAACATAAAACATAAAATTTAAAGACTTTCATAAAAAAATAATATTGAGTTTAGCTGGTATTTTGATCGTAAAAATATTTTATATTTAGTATAATTTATTGCTTAAATAAGTTCTTTTGTTTCTCTTATCTACTTTTTAGTATAATATATTTCCAGCATATTAAAAAACTATACAAAAAGAACTCTTCTCCATAGCCAATTCCGACAGCTGAAGAAAATGTAGAATATTGGCCTCTCGGTATTCCAAAATCAATCACAAGATTTAAAAAATTTACACGCCAAACTTTTTCTGTTACAATAGTATTTTTTTTAGAGGTCTTACAGGATATTAGAATAAAACATCGTTGGGAAACTATAGATCAGGAATTTCTCCCTTTTTTCGGTTGTGATAAATATTTTTCAAATTTATTGAGGACTATCCTTCTTTATTGAGTTTACTCTAACACGTCATTTCATCCACTTAAGATTTTTTTATCGGGTATCGACCTGACAAAACTTATTAACTATTGATAATACGAGAACTATATATAGAACTCATCTTAAATTTTTCTAATTACTATAATTAGCTAAGTACTTATTTAAGACACCCATTACTATTATTAAAAATAAAACACTTATAAAAAAGAGCGGCATCTGGACTATTTTCTTAGAAGAAAAATCATTTATTAATATTCCTTTATTGGGGAATTCTGAAATCACATTGATTATATTTATTGTTTTTCCTTTATCTATGTTTAACTCGACTTTTTCATCTTTTAATTTTTTTATCTGATCGAATAGTTCAATTTCTGATATTTGCTCAATTTTGTTATCTGTCAAATTAATATTGGTAGTTCCTCCTTCTAGTTTTTGAGCTTCTAATATTTTAATCTCTTTGTAAAATGATTGTAAATTCTTGATTTCTCTTTGCAGATCTCTTATCATGGTATCTTTAACTATTATATTATCATCATAAATTTTTTTCTGCAACTTGAAGTATTCATTATTCTGTACAGCAGTAACAATTACTTTTTCACATTGTTTAGCAGCTTCAGGTTTCGTTGCTTCTATTTGGATTTCGTGAAATTCTGCATTAATATCATTAAATTTTTTTAGGTAGTCTTGGTAATCTATTTCCTTTAGTGTTATAGAGTCTAGATTTTCAATAAACTTGCTAAATTGTTTCATTTTTTGTATTTCATCTGAAAATGCAGCTATTTCTATATGCTTTACACTTTTTGCTATCTCTAAAGGAATATTTAACACCTCTGCTAGCTCCTTACTTTCTTGTTGTTTTGCCAGTTGATTATAAAACTCTATGTAACTATACATTTGTTTCACACTATTAAAATTAGGATGAATAACCATAGTGGATTTATATAGCGGTACCGCTATATAATCCATATAGGCGCCAACCCCAATCCCCAAAAAAAGTGCTAATAAAAACTTAAAAAAGTGATCTCTAAAGAACAGAAGAAAAAGTATAAAAAGATGGAATATTGTTTTTAAAATAATAGCGATGCGTTTAAAAAAAACATTTATTGTATTGCCTATAAGTTTGAATAATTGGCCTAAATCGATTTCTTCCGAAGTATTAGTGTTTTCTTTTATATTCATAGTAAATTGTTGAAATATTATATTATTTTTTTATATATACGTTGATGAGATTCTTCACCTTGTTACCATTGATGTTTTTTATAAATACTTAATTTATAATCGATTGTCATTCAGAGAACAGCGAAGAATCTTTATAATTAATCTCTAAAGATTCTTCAGTCGTACCTCCTACCATTGACGTTATTTTTTAAGACGTTGTTTTTCATAACTTTAAAAATATTCGATCATGTGGATTCCTGCCTTCGCAGGAATGACAAAAAAACTACTAACCTGACCATACTCTATAACGTCATTTCCTCCACTTGATATTTTTTTTATCTCAGGTCTCTGAATGACACCCCTATTACGTCATTTCATCCGCTAGTTAAAATTTTTAACACAAATCTCTGAATGACATATTTAAATTTGATTTCACAAATTGCTTCGTTTCTCTGGCAATGACGGTTCTTTTGTTTTTTTAGCAATTCTCCTCTGCCCTTCCTAAATCATTAATTTGATTTTACTACAGAATTTATATAGAGGTTGATATATGGATTCTTCACTGCATTCAAACAGCTTTTCTATTATACAGCATTTTCAAACTATTGACACTCACCTGCCAGATTCTAGGGCATTCTACTCATTGATGATATATTACTTTATTCCGTGCTCACCATGACATAGATAGTACTATTGCTCCATTTTCTTGTAAAAGCGGATTGTTGGTAATGAGTCCTTTTTTATAGCCGTTAGAATCTCCATAAAACTGATCTTTCTGGTCTTCCCTGAAGTCTGTCCATAGTCTTAGACCTATGTGAAATTGGGTTTTAGAATAAAATTTTGACAGTCTCATATCGAAACCTAAAGCTCCACCAACCATAGGAAAGGGGTTTGTTTCTCTCCAAATCAACCCCATCCGAAACCCACTATAGTACCTCACTACATTATTATTAAACAAATTAAAATTAATGCCTATTGTACCTATTAAATCTGTGTAAGCTACCTCAAACCCGTTGTATGTTGAAGCCCCTATAGACGCATAGCCCCAGTGCATAATTTTTTGAATTTCGCCCCCTATCTGGAATCCATTATCGGTAATTGTTGGATCTATAAATACACTTACTTGCGTATAATCTTTATCTATAAATTGAGCATTAGCTATTGTGCTAACTATTACTAATAATAATACTATTCTTTTTTTAAAATTCGTCATCTATCTCTTTTAATCTGATGTCTTCTATTAAGTCTAATCGTTTCATTCCTATCCTTTTTATTTATTACACTCATGTTTATAGCACTAGTAATCTTAGGATTATTAACATTAATACTATTTGTAAGCTTATCATCATTATGAAAAGATAGTCAACACTTTTTTTATTTTTCATATTTTGTTTCTCTGATAGTTGGTTACCTATTATATATTCTTTATAATTCCTATTTTTTTCATTTCTTGAGTTAGGTTCAATTACCGCACAGTAAAACATTATTACCAGTATAATACCTACTAATATTCGTGTTATTTCTATAATCATTTTTTTGAAAATTTTGCTACTAAATTTCTTTTAGAAGCTATTTAAAAGTTTCTAGTTCTTTTTTTGCTCATAATTTAACAACTTACATTTTCAAGTTCATAATCAATTAGGATAGTTGTGATCTTTTCTATTTTTATTAAAAATCCCACGAATTAGATCACTTTATAGAATGCTTATCACAGCAAAAAACAAAACGTTATTTCTTATCTTATTACTTTTTTTATGAAATAAAGGAATAATGCAATTATAGCTCACAACTGTAAACAAGGATAGCATCAGCATCATGATTACTAGAGAGCATAACGTTTTTATTTTTGGTGTTTTTATTTCATTTAATAAAGTATTTCTATCTTTTTTTTCATGGTTATTGTTATCCTCACGTTAACTCACGCTAGCTATACATAAACCTCCAACAATAAGGGTGATTATTATATTTCTGATAATTTTCATATTAAAAAAAAATTAATCTTATTGTTTTTCTGTTTGCATTATGTTTCCTTTTAATTACGCAGACTATACGTACTACCTACTCATTTTTTTTGACTTCTTCTTTTAGACAATTCCAACGAATTGAATTTTTCAGGTTAAACAGCGGCACCGCATCTAAAATGTCGAGTTTGTATTTATTTGCTATTACTGGCCGAAAATTATTTAAGCCTTTTATATGCATCTTATTACCTACCACCTTAAAAATCTTGTCTACATTTATGATTACCGATCTATTAACCCTTAAAAAATTATTTGGTAAAATTTCTAGCATTGACTGTAGTGTTTCTCTTATTAAATGTTTACCGTTACTTAAATAAATGGTGATATAATTACGGTCGCTCTCTAGACATAACACCTCTTTTAAATCGAATTTGATTAATGAATATCCTTCCTTTAAAAAAAAAGTCCCGTTATTATATCTCAATCCATTCTTTCTTTCTGAAGTCATACTCACCATACTATCTTGCGATCCCATCAGAACATTATTATTTTCACTACTACCGATGAGTTTATCAAAATCTACAAAGGGTCTAAAAAACATCCGATATAAATCAATCTCCATTTGGCCCTTTTGAGTTTCGATATTTTGTGAAATATTACTGTAAAAGATTATCTTAAATTTATATTGATGAAATAAATGATAGCATAACATATCGTCTCTAAACATCTCAAAAAAGCAATAATCAATCAGTATAAAATCGTATTCATTATTCTGTTCAGACATCCACAAATCTTCCCAACTAAAAAAGACTTCACGTCTACGCACCCCACTTTTTCTTAAATCGTCCAACAGCGATATACAGTCTGACTTCTTTTTGGTTAAAATTGCTACTCTATCTTTCATTAAAGTTTTTTTTAATACTTACCTCATCATTTTTAATAGCCATTTATACACGTTGCTCTAGCGATATTTTGCCCTACTTCAAAACCAATAAGCGTGTCGCTAGTTAGGGTTTTCGTTTGGCTTTTAACCGAAATACCTCACCCAACTAGATCCTTTATATTAAATCAAGACACGCCATTTTAAGTGAATTGCTATTAATTAATTTGTTTACAAAATTATCTTCATTGTATGTTATAAAACATAGATAATAGTCCATTTATCATGGATAATTTATTCTCTGGTTTTTATTTTAAGACTATTGACCTTTAACTTTATTAAGCACATCTCATCTATAACTCTCTCACCGTAATCGATTTATTTACTAAATGCCAATAACTACTAATCAATCAAACCGAAAATCTAATTTTTAAAATTTAATTATGCTGCTACATTTTTTACTCTATCACTGTTTTTAAATTTTATTTTTTATGTATTGATTTAAGTATTTTTTTAATTGATCATGACTATAATCAGACTTATTAGCCCGAATATAATGGTGCATATTTGTACAAACACCACCAAATACAACAGGGGTAATAATGTTATTTTAACTAGTTTTTCAGAAGCTTTAAAGAAAGCCATTGGTATGTCATTTTTTTTCATATTTGTTTTAGGTAATTATTATATTTTACTCATGAGAAATTTGTACTACTTAATTATTATTACTGTACTATTTGGGTGGTATATAGGCTGCTCTCTAAATGGCCCCAAAAACCTTAATCATTACTTGATTTTATCTTACTTATTTAAACCTACATTTATAAATAAGACAATATTGGAGCAACCTATACTCTCATTACCACCCACCCTAGTTTCTATATATTTGTGTTTATTTGCCTCCATATATTGAGACTGTCTTTATATTTATAAACACGTACATAATTTATAGCTGGTGTTTGTTTATTATTACCTCTATTTTTTTCATAGGCTCCTATGAGTATGATAGTACCATTACCCGACAAGCTTATATTATTAAACCCAGATACATCATACCCTGTTGTTTTACCATCTATATCTGCGCCTTTCTGAATCCAGGTATTAGATCTATTTTGATAAGCACGTACATAACTATATCTTACGCCTTTATCATTGTTCATATATGCTCCTATAGCCACAGTAGAGCCGTCACTAGACAAACTGACATTCCATCCTGAAAAATTACCAACTGATTCACCAACAATAGCATCACCTATTTGTAACCAGTTTCCTGACACATTTTTATATACACTTACATAGCCGGATGATCTTCCTCCTTGATGAGCGCCTATGGCTAGAACAGTCCCATTGTTAGACAAACTCACACTTGCCCCGAAATAATCTTTTGTTGCTTTACCATTTATATTTTGCCCTACCTGAGTCCAGACTCCTGACCTATTTTTATAAACACGTACATGCCCAGATTTTGTACCGTTACCGCTGTTGAGAACAGCACCTATAGCCACAATAGCACCATCACCAGATAAACTCACACTATAACCTGACCAATTTCCCTCTGCTTCGCCATCTATATCTGCACCTACTTGTTTCCAAACTCCCGAATTATTTTTGTAAACACGTACATGCCCCGAATTTTTACCGTTATGACCATGGTTACGCTTAGCTCCTATAGCCACCGTAGTGCCATCATTAGACAAGCTTACACTGTAGCCAAACCAATCTCCTACCTTTTCTCCATTGATATCTGCACCTACTTGACTCCAAACTCCTGAATTATTTTTGTAAACACGTACATGCCCAGATTTTGTACCGTTATCATTAGCATCATGAACTCCTATAGCCAAAGTTTTACTGTCATCAGACCAACTCATGCTATAACTTGACAAATTACTTATTGCCTCGTTGGTATTAACGCTTATTTGAGCTTGACCATAACTAGCTAAACTTAACAGCCCAAAAAGGATTGCTTGTATATTTCTTAATTGTATCAATTTCTTTTTCGGTTATAATTTCAAAGCGAAGATTCATCCTATTTGGCAGCTCTTCTAAAAAAAGTGCTGAAGCATGTTAAAATAGGGACTAAAAAGAGGTTTTATGGGACTTGCTGGAACTGTTTTAACACGTGTATTTAACTTGTTTTGTGTGTTATAAAATTCATTTTGCATTTGAATTAATGAAAAATGAGTGGTTTTGCTGTGGTTTTTAATTTAGCCATGATACTGACTATCCATACATAGATTGCCACAGTCGTTCCTACTTCGCAATGACGTATGCTAGTCGTGTTTATACTTGTATTTATTTATAAAAAATGTTCTATGCATAAGTTATAGATATCCATTCCTAGATCCTTCAATTTGCAACAAATTTGCACTGTAACAAAAATTTAAAAACATGAAAACAGTAATATTATGAAACGTACAAAAAAAGAAACCATTGGATTATTGGTAACCATGAAAGCTAAACCCAGTAAAGAAAAAGAAGTTAAAGATTTTTTACTTAGTGGATTAGCGCTAGTAAGTAACGAACTTCAAACGGTGTCTTGGTTTGCCTTTAGGATAAACGAAAGCTCTTTTGGCATATATGATACTTTTGAAGTAGAAGCAGGTAAACAAGCCCATTTAAAAGGCGACGTTGCAAAAGCTTTATTAGCACATGCTGATAATTTATTGGAAAGCTTTGATGTGAACGTGAGTATTAAACCCGTTAATATCATTGCTTCTCATCATAAACCTGGGACACAAAACAAAGGATTATTGGTTATTATAAACGCTAAAGCAGGTAAATCGCAGATGTAGAAAATTTTCTTCAAGTAGGTAAGCAATTGGTAAGTGATAAACCAGAAACCTTATCGTGGTATGCCATTAAGCTAGATAACACAAAGTACGCTATATTTGATACTTTTGCGGAAGCTACTGGTAGAGATGCACACTTAACAGGAAAAATAGCAGCGGCTCTTTTGGAAAAAGCTCCTGCTATTCTAAAAGATTTTGAAGCCTCAGCTATTCAAAACATAGATATTTTGGCATCAAAATAAAATTAATTAAAGTATGATGGCTCTAGTTTAAATTAGCGTTGTTCTTTGAGTCGCTTATATAGTAAGACCTTTCGAAGGTTGAAACTAAATTAAAGTCACAAGTTTTTAAATTTAGGGCTATTAAAAGTATAAAACTGAATTTATCATAGCACAATTAAACTAGAGCCAGTATGATTAAAAAGACGCTTCTTAATTGATGCTCCTTTTTTGATATACGGATCTATAACTAACTACAAAAGATTAGCTTGTGATTTTTCTAGTTTAGCGAAACCAACTGTTTTTCTATAAATATCTGGTGAAACGCCTACTTTCTTTTTAAAAAATCGGCTAAAATAAAACTCATCTTCATACCCTAAAAACGTGGCTATTTGTTTTACAGGTTTTGAGGTTAAATAAAGCTCTCGCTTTGCAGCAATAATAATTCTATTAGTTATTAAACATGTAAGGGTTAGGTTTAGATATTTTTTAACCATTTTTGCTAAAGTTTTAGAACTTACGCATAACATATCTGCGTATTCTTGTGGTGCGTGTAGCTTGGAATAATTACCTTCAATAGCATCTACTAAATTTTGCAAGACTTCTGATTGTCTATCTGCAAATTTTAGTACGGTATCTTTATCAAATTTCTTTTTCTGTCTCACAGATTCAATAAGAAACACTTTTAAAAAAGCAACTAGCACTTCATGTTGTGCAATAGAATCTTTATCCATTTCCCTTAAAATTTGATCTATGAGATTAAAAAACAATGCTTCTTCTGAGAGTTTAAAATAAGGTAAGCCATGAAAATTACCAAACAGCACGCCTTCTGTTTCAATTTCATTTTGATGGCGGTATGTACAAAAAAAATCGGGATGGAAATTTAATATAAAACCCGAGCACTCCCCTTTTGAGGTTATCATAAAAGGTTGATAAGGGGATAAACAAATCATATGATTTGCTTCGAGCTGATACTCTGAAAAGTCTACTTTTAAATTAAAGCTATTACTGCATAACAGAATAATAGAGTAGTAATTTTTTCGTTGTAAATGATCAAACTGGTTTAGATTATTGAATCGTTCTAATCTAAATGCTAATTCATTATTTTGTTTATTAATAATAATTTGGGCCATGGTTATTTACTTTCTGGGAATTTTAGGTTTTTTTAAGCTGTAATCTACTTTTACTTTAGTTCTTGTTGGGGTGTCTTTTAATTTTCCCATTTCCTGCTAAGTTATTAGAGAGGGTTTTAGAAATTTTAGACGCAGCATTTAAACAATGCTATTTACTCAACGTTAAATATAAGGCAAAATTTCAATAATTGTGTTAAATTCTTACTCTCAAAACTATTTCTAATATGTATTGTAAAACATGGATCATTTTCCATGGATAATTTTTACTAAGTCGTTGTTTTGAGTTTTAATATAGGTGGAAATCTAAAGAGGTAATAATTGATATCGTCAACCTTAAAGTGTCTGCTTCTTAAAAGTGACATGATGACGAGTAAGCTACCTCGATGCAAGCATACAAAGCATTCAATAGGACATGTTTTTTTTAGATCTGAAGCAGCTTCGAGGGATTAAACCTTAACTAACCCTTATTTTTTAAAATTATGCGATTCTCAAGATAGTCTCACATTTCTCCTTATTTAATAAATAGCTGTATTCGATTTTCATCTGAAAGGCTAATAAAACCAAATAAACTTTGAGTTCTTTTTCTTTATCACTCACTCCTATAGAAAATAGAATGTCCATGATTTTTTCGGAAAATATTGACGCTTCCTTTTTGATATCGGCAGTCATAAAATCCTCCCTATTAAGCAATTGTAAATTAAAAGCTCTTCTATAAGCATTGTACAAATTATTAACAGAGAGCTTATTTAAAATTAATCGCTCCATCTCTGTTTGCTCTCTTTTACTATTAAACTGTAATTCCTTAGCTATATCCTCCTTATCTAGACCTTTATATGTTAGACGTAAACAATTTAATTCTTTATCATTGAATAATTTTACTGTATGAGCTTGTATCATTTTAAAGTAATTTTTATTTTTTTTAGTGAACGCGTTATAGAGTTATCAAAATCAAATAAAATATCCTTAGGAAGTTTATATCTAGAAGGTTTGCTTTTAAAATCATTAACTATTTTTGATGCATAATCTAGTGCTATTTCTTTTATGGCTGGATCGATATAATCTCGTTCCTCTAAAATTCCAAGTTCAAATGCTTTTTGAATTAAAACAACCCAATCTTTAGTCTTAAATTTCTTTTTTAAAATCCTTTTTATATAGTCTAAATCTTTCTCTTCCATTTCAAGGAAATTTGAAATGTATTGATCATCATAATTAAGAACAAATAATCTCAAAAAATACCTTTCATTATTTGATAATTCAATACTGCTATTCTCATTTATTAATTCAATTGTGCTACACTCCATATTTTTTTTATCTTAATATTTTACTAATTCCATTATAAAATCAACATCTAACACTTTCACAATCGTAATTTTCTCTTATTATGAATATGCTCTAGCATGTATTTATCTCTTTAAATTTTGGTGTTAATTCTATATAAATCACCTTTACTATTTGTAGGCAATTCCTTTTTACAATTATTACAACTATATTCTTTTACATAAGACCTTACGTCTCGAGATACTTTGTAATCATGTCCAGATATCTTGCAATACATATTTCTCATTTTGTTTGTAACTTGTTTTCTTAAGGAGAGACTGTCAAAATATTTGAACTAAACCATGACTAGTTAAATTCACTAATCCTATAAAGTTATATTTCCTTCATATTTTTTTTAACTTAGGTTTACTAGCGTCAAAGGTTGATTCTTTATATAAATTATTCTAAAAAAAGTGCTAAACCAGATTTAAAGTGGGACGAATTGGTGTGTTTAGAGGATTTTGAAAAAACATTTTCTAGCTATTGGGGCTCTTTTTACCCTTAAAAGATTAAAGTCAATGTAATGTACCAGGTGTTTGGAACGGGTTTATTTGGATTCCTGCTCCTGTCCACAGAAGGGTAGATTCAGGGGAATAATACAGTTATGGAGAAGCTCAATTGGTATATACCTCTAAAATGAAGGTGTTACCGCCTCAAGCATTCGTTCAAGATTATTAAGTTAAGAAGTTTTCAAACACAGTACCTGTTATATACATACCTGTTTTCTTTGTAGAAAGTTGTCCATTTATTTTTCAACTGGTAGGATAAGTGCCTCACCGGTCATTTTGATTGGGCCGATTTGAGTCTCACACTTTACAAACCAATTACCATCGGGCAATTGCTTTACCCCATTAACCCAGAACCTTTGAACCAAATTCTTCTCTTCCTTCACTAATTCTGGTAAACGAATATTAAAATTGGTGGGCCATATTTTAAATCTTTCATCACCCGGAGAATATTCAATGTTTTTGTAATAACAAAAATAAACATAGAGCAGCTTTTGACACTGAATTAATGGCGATAAAAAGATAAGATGGCTAGGACTGTTTATCATATCCGTGTAGTACTCTCGCGAAAACTCAACTTCAATATAGTTTTTAGCGCACCGGTATTCTTTAATAAATAATTTTTCACGAACATTCTTCTCTGGCATAATATTGAATGACAAATCATTAATGCTATCTTCCTTAATGACTTTTTCAAACGTTTCAGGTATTTCTCTCATTATTTTGCCTTTTTATGTTAACCCTATTTTTATAAGGATTAATAATCGTTGTGATTTTTTTTAATTATTTACTCCCCACCCCAATATTACTTTAATCGTGTAAGCCTATACATAGACCATTCTCTATTTTTCATGGACATTTTTTCTGATTAGATCTTTTTTAACAAAAAAAAACCCAAATAGGTACTGCTACTTATTTAGATTCTTATTGTACTAGTAAATTAAAATATACTATTTTTTTATAATTTTTTTAGTTTGAATTTCTCCATCGGTACTTTCTATTTTTAAAATATACATGCCAGAAGGTAAACTGCTCGCATCTAACTGGCTGCTAGTGGTACTACTTACTAATTCTTTTCCTAATGTACTATAAAGTTTGGCGTGTTTTAATTCTACACCAGATGTTGTAATAATATTTAATATATTGGTTACAGGATTAGGGCTTACACTTACAGCATCACTAAACACCTTATTATTAACAGATAAATTGCAATTAGAAACAAAAGCAGAACCTGGAGACCCCTTAAAACATCCACTAAACCAAGCCGATGAATCACTAAGATCTTGCGTATATTGATCTAACTCTAATGTTCGTCCCGTATCATCTTCATTCAATGGCCAAGGGGCATCATCAGAATATTCAACTTCTACTACCAATTCATCATCGGCATTGTATAATCTAATGGCGTCATCGGAGCCCAGTCCAAAATCAAAATCTCCCACCATATTGGTGACAGATGGATAATTTTCAATAAACTGTTCTGTATATCTGGCTACAACTAAATAGCCATCTGGCTGGATTTCAACTTGAGATTCAAAATCATAGCGATGGTCATCATCTGAATCTAAAAAATACCAGCCATCTAAATTTATTGTACTTGACGTTCCATTATATATTTCAAACCAATCTGTTGTCTCAAAATCGTCACCATCTTTATAGTTTATTTCAGTTATAGTCACCTCTGTGAATGGTTCTGAAGACATTTCAAATTCTGCTATAAAACTTACTTCGGCAGATGCCCCTAAATCAACAGTGAAATCACTTTTGGTCTGGTCTGTAATCAAATCATTGGCTTGCCATCTAACAAATTGATAACCAGGGTTTGGAATCGCCTCAATGGTAATTGGGACATCACTAAAATAATCACCATCCCAAGGATAGCTTTCTGGTGATATAGTGCTAATCTTAATGGTTCCATATCCTACAACGTCCAGATTCACCTCAACATCATTATTTAAACTGTAATGATCTCTTAAGTGTTCACGAAGATAAGTTTCTCTGGTGCTAAGCTCATTATTAAAATCTTCATGATTAGACTGGAATTTAGATACATCTCCACCATTCCATCTTTCATAATAAGCTGGAATTTCTGGCCATGCTTCATCAAACATCTCAGTTTCTATTTTATCTAATTCCTCATAAGCATAACTTGTATTCATTAAATCGCACAGGCGATTAATAAAATGATGTTTATAATCATCATTTTGCATCAACATGTACCAGTAACCTGATGCATGCCACTGAGTTCCTAGGTTATTCATATATTCTATTTGGTCAAAGTCAGGACGGGTATCTAATCCATAAGGTGAATTAACGTTGGTTGGCAAAAATGACCATTCTAAATCTATTAAGGCAAATTGCCAACGCATATCTGAACCTACACATCTCCAGGCTTTCATGTTATTTTGTGGCCAATCTTTATTGGTCATCCAAGTTTGAGCTGCCATATAATCGGTGTAATTATCCAGATCGAGAAATTCTCCAACGTCTTCTAAATAAGTAGCACTTGAAGTATCCATTGCTAAAAACTTGTTATAATCCTCAAAAAAGGGCTCTACAGAGCCTTCATTTGCCAAGACTGTTTGTGGTTGATTAAAAGCACTGATGCCTACCAGATCCAATGAATCTGTATCCATGTTATAATTACTTTCTAAATAATCGGCGTTTATTTTTTCTCGTCCCTCATACATACCATAATACTCACCATTAATAAATACAACAATAGGGCGGTATTCTGAGTAGAAATTATTTGTACCTTCTCCCATGCCTCTTACCTGGGCAGCATCCTTGTAAAGTAAATCTAAATATCGATTACTGCCATTTCTCAGGTAAAGTGATGCATAATTATCGCGATTGGGGCGATTGGGGTGAAAACTATATTCTAAATCACCATCTCCATAAATACCGTTTCCTGGTTCTATACGAAAAGACGTCTGAGGTTCATGTCTACTTCCACCGAAGCCTCCATCTACTTGGATGCCTGCTTTTTGCTGAAATGCCAGTGTTCCATCTGGCTCAAAGTACTCGATGTAGCAAGGCTTGTTCCATGACTCCCAGAAATTGGTAAAAATCCCGTCATCATCATCAAATAAGTTACTGTTATCGGTCGTTACAGATAAAACTGGAACCGAAAAAGTTTCATTGATAATATAAGTATTCGTATTTACGGGACTGGGCAATTTATCTACAGTACTAAATGCTCTTGCATTGATAGTTGTTGAGTTTGTTAGTGTTATAGGTGTACCATTGTATAGTGGTGATGTTATAGTAGGTTCAGAACCATCTAATGTATATCTTACTTGGTCAACAGTACTTGATGTACTGGTAATGGATACGTTGAGTGTACTAGTATGGTATCCAGCAGGCATGCTAAACAAAGGCATTTCTTCGTACCCATCCAAATAAGCTGTGGCATTGTTGTTAGTAGTTCCGGGTGTTGCACCTTCAAAAAATGCCAGTCCATCTATGCCATCTTTTTCTCTTCCAACAGAGAAATTTAATGTTTGGATATCTACCGCCATAAAGTCAATCAATTCCTGAGAATCATTATATAAATAAACAATTTCTCCTTCGCTAGAAATCTTAAAATTAGTATGTAATTCTGTATCTCCATCAATACCGACCCATACTGGAGACTCCGAAAAATAAGTATTATCACCATTAAAGGAAAATGAGAGATATGGGGAAAGACTTAAATCTGAGGATATATCTGATATATTATGTACTTCAATAGAGAATACATTTTCGCCCTCTTGTAACGCAGAGGCAAATATATTGGGATCAATTACAAATCCCTCTGGGTTTTCTCCATTCGGCACAACTGCCTCATGAGTATCTGTGGCCGTACTGTTCCAAGTAGGTGTACCTGCTACATTGCTTCTACAAATTTCAATACCGTTAATATAAGCAACAAATCCATCATCATAATCCACATGACATATTCCTGAAACTAATGCATTTAAATTGGTAACTATAAAGTGTTTTCTTACATAAGTAACTAAAGTTCCTGTAGGTAAAATTGTAGTATCATCGTCATCACCATATCCAAACCCTGCCGAACCTGTACTCCAAGACGAAGCATCAAAGGCTAATGTATTCCAATTGGCTGGAACATTCGCATCTGGAATAATATAGCTAAAAATATCTGATGGAAGTATAGCCGATTCCCATTTTGATCCATGCTCTATAGTTCTATCCTTCCCTGAAGCAAATATCAATACATGAGATTTTGGTGCCATCTCTAAATCGGGAAAAACCCACTTGGTAACTTTAGAGTTATTATCTGTAATAGACCAATCTTTAATATTTACGGTATTTTCGCCTGAATTGAATAATTCAATCCAATCTTCATTTTCATTGTCCTCATCAAATATTTGATCTAAATTTTTATTGGATGCTTCATTAATTAGTATTTGAGAATTTCCAAGAAAACCAAGTGATATAAAAAAAGCCAATGCACTGGTTTTAATTTTACTCAAATTAAAAAAACTGGTCAATTTAAGGTTAAATGTCATATGTGTTGTTTTAAGAAACTATTGAATGTAATAGCTTTAAATAGTTTTCTAGATTAATAATTAGTAGAAGTATCGTTTTTTACACAAAAAAAACTAAAAAAAGTGCTTAAAGCTCTCAAAATTGGGACGAGAAAAGGGTTAAGTGTTATTATGACATTAGAAACCTACAAATTTTAATAAAAAATTTCTTGAAACCAACTATCCTCGAGGCAGGCCCGAGGCAGAGCCTCGAGGAATTCTTTTTGATTAAAATTGAAAAGGACTTAATACCATTTCCGACCTAAAATGACCCATTAAAATTTGCTCTTTTTCGCTTATACTTCAACATAAAATGTAGTCGTAACTAAGGCTATGATGACTGCATTTTCTTTTTTGCCTAAACAAAAAATAACTGCTTTTTATTTGAGTCGTTCTAAATCAGAACTGATATAAGAACTGTGTTTTTACCGATAATTTTCAAAAAAACCCAAACCGTGTTTTAGTTTGGGTTTTATAGAAAGCAAGCTTGTTTGTGTTATGAAACAAAAAAACAATTAAAATAACACTAAACAAGTCATTGCTTAACTATTTTTTTTATGGCTATTTGACCTTCTGTATTTTCTATTTTTAAAATATACAATCCGGAAGGTAAGTTGTTAGTATCTATACTGGTACTCGTAGTGCTTAATACTTGTTTACCTATTATAGAATAAACTGATGCGCTTTTTAACTCAAAACCAGCAGGACCATTAATAGTTAATAAACTCCTTACCGGATTAGGGCTTACATTTATAGCGCTACTAAACACCTCATTATCAACAGATAGCGCTGGACATTCTGTAACTTCTGTTCCATTAATGGTCCAGCCTTTAGCAACAAGATTACTTACGGCAGTTGCCGCTGAATCATCATAATCACCAACGTTGAGAATAAAGTTGGTTCCAGTTCCAAATGCTGTATTTCCATTATTTCCCCACCCTATAAGCGTGTTGGTATAGTCTGACTCTTTTCTATATCCTTTATAATAACTATGGATGCATTGGTACTTTTTCGATTCTTTATGATTTCCTCTATCATACGCTTCCAAAAACGGTCTGAGGACAAAAATGATTATATGTTAAGCCTTTCATGTGGCTTATCTAAATATAGGTTCTATTGTTCTATAATAAAAACGTGTGTTGTTTGTTACCAATGGATAGTTTTTAATCATCTCCTTTAGATATAATATAGAGATGATTGTTTTTTTGTTTTTTACCTAAATTTTGAAGAATTAAGGTTGAAGAATTAAAACTTAATTTTAACTATTTTGTCTAAACTATAAAATAAAAAGTGTTGATATGTATTATTACTATTATAATATGATATAAGTTCTAGTAATGTCTTACTATTTTCATCTTCTCCTAAATATCGGGATTTAATAGCATCTGAACTTATGATGTTATCTTCCTCTAATAACGCTTTATGGCATTGGAGTAGTTTACCATACACTTGGTCTAATTTCCTTGCAAAATTTTCTAAACTTATTTGCGACGGAATCCTTTATTTTAATGGTTGCAAATCGCTCTTTTTCGTATCCTTCATTCATATTTAGCATATATATATATATATATATATTGATTTTACTGGGATAAAGAACTTTTTTAGTAAAAAACCCGTTTCTCCCTATTCTTTTAATTTTGCTGTAATTAATTGTGATGTAAGACATGAACGGTTTTATCAGTGCTATGGGTTTGAAAAAATAAATAGTACTGAAAATATATATTTGGATCAAATCTTGAAACCTAAATCTTCAACGTTTAAAATGTTCCGCGCTCTAACTTCTTGAAATCAGATTCTCTTTTAAAAACACAGCTCTTTATATTTAATGTGACAAAACCCATGAGCTACGCTTACCCTTTTTTGTTTTCAATGGCATCAGCATTCCAAGATAATGAATAATCCTCATCTTTGAACAATTCCCCCAATCCTTTGAACTGTTTAAGCCGTAACACTTCATCTGCATCCATACCCAATGCCTCCATAATATTTGCAGAAGTCAACCCTTCGTCGGATAATATTTTTACGACCTCGCTTATTTCCGCAATCTGATGCCGTCCCCGAGCCCTATTATGCCGAATAGTAGCTATTATCCCTTCATAATCGGGTATCTCCAATATAACCACAGGTACTCTACGGTTCAATCTGTCCTTCAACTCCTTACTTCTTTTAATAAGCGTCCAACGGTGGTAACCATCTATCAAGATATAGCCTTGTTCCTTTTCAGCAGAAACCACCAAAGGCAAAGTTATTCCGTGATCGAGCATAGAACGGAGCAACAATCGCTTTTCTGGAGCAGCCATTTTATTGGGATTGTAGGAGTTTGGTGAAATAGCCTTTATGGGTACCCATACCACTTTCGAAACAGGTTCTTTATAACCACGGAACATCTCTAGCACATCGTCTATGAGCCCCTCCTTCTTTGCTTCAGGAATGGCACGGGTTTTACGAAGAAGCTTTAAAATATCTTGCTCTATACTCTTATTCTTATTCATTAAGCTGTCTTTTTTGCATATAAGGTTTCATAGGTTTTTTTAGTTTGGCAAAAGCCCAAACTACGGCACCACCAATCGTTTTTGATGATACACTTACATATTCTTCTCCAAGATGGAAGCTTTCCTTTATTTTCTAATTTTAAGTTCCCCTGATCTGGAACGAGATCTATAGAAAACCCATTATTTCCCCACCATCTAAGAAAAGATTTTATTTTCCCTTCATAATGATTTCTACTGATTTCAGGCATGGATTCCAACAAAATATAAGTGTATTTTTTCCATGTTAGTCCCTCTGGCAAGACCACTTTGATTCGACCAAGAACAGCAGTATTACTGTAGACTGCTCCAAAATTAACGCCATGGACTCGTGCCACAACCTTACTCCATGTTTCTGGCTCTATCTGATGATAATACGCCAAGCTTTGTCGTTGATCATCACCATAGGGCTGGCAAATACGCATTTTGTGAATGGACATGCCACATAAATAAAAATAATCGTAGAGTTTATTGTATTTTAATTTTTCCTTACCGACATAACGCCAGATATCTTCGGTTCGCCAATCATAGATAGGGTAAGAGAATATCAAGTTTTCTGAAGCTTTACTCGCCCAATTTTTTCCACACCAACCATTGGTCGTTACCGAAAAAAAACGGCTTAAACTTTCATCAGACCGAATTCCTAGTAAACAGGTACATAGTTCTCCGTCGGAAAACCAATTGCCCCATTGATACACAAAGTCCTCAAATTCCATCCCAAAGCGAAAAAAAGGATAATACGCAACGTCTGATATGACCTGTGGGTGTTGTGGCATAGGGCGAATCCACACTTCCGATTGTTCTGGATCCCAACAGCGCCAGTGGGGTTGAAAAACACTAACAGAATTCCGAAGATTCAAAGGAAGACAAACCCAATGCAGGTTAATTTTTTCAGAATCAAGGCCAATCGCTTCTATATGCTTTATGGTCGTATCATATTGTCCCTCCAAATCAACAAACAAGACATCTAATGGTAATCGGTTTTCAGATTCGGCTATTTCCAAAGCCAAATGCAACATAACCGTACTATCCTTCCCACCACTAAAGGCCAAATACAACTTTGGAATGGTATTAAAAATATCCAGTATACGGTTTTTAGCGGCGGTATAGACATTCTCCTCTAAATAGTTTTTAGGCATTTTTTAATTTATTAATGTTTAAAAGGATTCTTAAGTTTATTCTGGTATTTGTTGTAAAAAACCATGTAACGATTAAATTTTTGACCTAATGGTCGCAGCAATTACAATACACTATACCTATAGATGCTAGTGTTGAGTTCAACTATGTAGTAACCGTAAATCCAAATCCTGCTACATCTTGACCATAACTGGCAAACCCACTACTCTTAAAAGGAATTAGTAAATTACAATTCTTTTATATATTGCTTTAAGTAAAGTAAAACTATAAATAAAAAACACCCAATAATAAGTGCTTAAGTCTTAAAAAAATGGGATGTAAGATGATATTTTTGGGATATTGAAAACGAAAAGGTTCTGTCGCATTAATTCATTTATAACTTTTTTTAATAAAAAAACCAAATAGGTACTGCTACCCATTTGGATTCTTATTCTACTAGTAAATAAAATATACTATTTTTTATTATTTTTTTAGTTTGAATTTCTCCATCGGTACTTTCTATTTCTAAAATATACATCCCAGAAGGTAAACTGCTCGCATCTAACTGGCTGCTAGTGGTACTTACTAATTCTTTTCCTACTATACTATAAAGTTTGGTGTGTTTTAATTCTACACCAGATGCTGTAATAGTATTTAATATATTGGTTACAGGATTGGAGCTTACACTTATAGTGTTACTAAATACCTCATCATTAATAGATAGAAAGTAATAGTCAGTAAAATCTATTATCCCACCTACCCAATTAGAGGTATCACCAGTATCACCAATTGCTGATAAGGCGAAATTTTGTAATTCACCATGATAATTATTTCTAGAGTAATCAAGCAATGTGGCTTCATATGGATTGGCTTGATTGGCATTACCATGGTTAAAAGGATAATACGCTAATAATTCGTTATAATTATCTTCATTAGCTGTTAGTTTTGTATGCGCTTGAGCTTGAATTTCCTCTTCCCCTTTTGCATAATTCCAAATTCTGAACTCGTCTAAAGCACCTAAAAACCTTTATTTTCCGTCTTCTTTACTGACGAATCTCCAAGCTCCTAAGGTAAGATATGAAGTATTAGGAGATCTGTCAAAACTAAATAAGTTTGCTTGATGTGTACCTTGATTGAATGTAATATTAGTATGGTTTCGATATTTTATTTTGATCAGAACTGGATAATGGAAGGATAGAATAAAACAGTTACTGCACTAGGAGGATATCCTTCAGTCGTCTATAAAACAAATTTTGTAAGTGATCTATTTAGTTATTACTTAGAATTGGGTCGGTTAATTCATCCACAGGCGTAATCTTGGATTGTTTTTTTGAATTAATAAGGTTAAACTTCAATATCACTTCATGATTTCCTCCGCTATAGTCTTTTACTGCTGTTATCGAACTATCATAGGCGTAGCCTGCCCGCACCGAATCTGTTATCTTAAAAAACACCAATCCACTTATAGATTCTTTTAACCTATGGCTAATTCCAAACTCCAATGTATTATTCATATTCAATGTCCCACTTATATCCATCGACAAAGGAACACCACTCACCATTCTGGTTAATACAGAGGGGGTAAAAATCATATCATTCTTTAAAGAAAAATGGTACCCTGCACCTGCATAAAAATGTAATTTATCTGTAGCCTCTGTTGCTATTCCCGATTCTTTTTCATATCGATTGGTTTTTAAAATCGCTGGAGCCGATACATTTACATAAAAATTGTCTCCCCTCAAATAGGCGCCAATCCCTATATTTGGGTTGAATTCGCTTATATTCTCGGTAAAGAGCGGATCGTTCTCAACTCCTGCCCTGGTCAAGTCTACCTGTACTAAAGAACCGCCCAATGCCTTAATCCCTAAAAAAAGATCTAGCGTTTCTGTTACCGGTACTTTATAAGAAAAATCAATAGTAACATCTATTTCTTTTAGTACAAACACACTACTATTAACAATTGAAAAACCCAGTCCAATTTTTTCGTTTATTGGTACACCCGCTGAAAAACTCTGGATTTCGGGCCCGCCTTCTAAACCTGCCCACTGGCTTCTAAAGTTGGATGTGAATTCTGGTGTTTCTCCAACCCCTGCATAGGCAGGGTTAATAACATTCATATTATAATTATACAGGGTATAGGTTACATCTTGTTGTGCACGTACCTGTATGTAGCTCATTGAGATTACGATAAAACAATATAATTTAATTTTTTTCATTTTATTATTTTTTATGAAAGCGGTTTTAACCAAAACCGCTTTCAGATAATGGAATGGATAATTTGTTCTGGAATTATGTGGTATTTTTTATTTGAAAAACACAAAGGATTAATAATTGATATATATCCATCCTCTTTTAGGAGCTATTCCCGATTCGTTTAAATTTATGATATACAGATAGGCCCCAACAGGCAATTTTTTAATGCTATTGCTGGTTTTATTGGAGACCCCATTCCAGTCATTTCGATAACCATTGGCTTCATACACTGGTTCTCCCCATTGGTTGAATACCTGAACGGTATTGCTTGGATAATCCGCTATGTTTTCTACCACCCAAGTATCCCCGATGCCATCTCCGTTAGGGGAGAAACCACCTGGTGCTACAACCTCGGTACCTCTAGCTGTTATCGTAACTATAGCTGTTCCTGTTGCTGGGTCCCCTGCAGTATTGATTACCGTAAGTGTTACGGCTACATTGCCCAGTTCTGAGAAGGTCATAATATCCAAGAACATGCTGTCAATACCGCCACAAGCATCAAAAGAGCCATTGTCTATCTCTTGAGCAGAAATGGTCGCTTGCCCATTGGCATCTAATGCTACGGTAATATCTTGAGTTACCACCGTTGGCCCTACAACATCTTCTACGGTTACCTGGGCTGTTGCCGTATCTGAGTTATTATTTTCGTCTGTAACAGTAAGCGTAATGGTTACAGGCGTGCCCACATCGGCACAGCTAAAATCTGTTCTGTCTAAACTTAAAGTAACATTGTTACAGCCAGCTCCGGAACCATTATCGATATCATCAGCGGTAATAGATGCAAATCCATTAGCATCTAACTCCACAGTAATGTCCTGGGCAACGGCGAAGACCATACAGGCCCCGCCCTCCGTTACATTGACCGTCCACTCCTGTTCGGTGGTGGTGTCCCCCGCGGTCACCGTGTAGTTTACCGTATTGGTAAAGTTCTGGGCAACACCGCTTTCCGGATCGATGCCAGAGCCATCGGGAATGGTGATCGTGGGCACAAGTCCGTCCAGGTCTGTGCCATAGGGCATTATGATATTTATGGTATGGGCAACATAGTCGATCTCCGAATCCATAATCTGCCCGTTAAGGGTGAAGGAAAGGATATCCGTTGGTCTGACCACCGTTACCGTAAGGGCCGCACTGGCCACATTGCCAAGGGCATCTCTCACGTACAGGGTCTCTGTATTGTCCCCCAAATGGTCAAGGGTATACTCCTTGGTCGTTACAATACTTTCGGCTTCAAAAGCTTCAAAACTGTATTCCAGCTCTCCTTCTTCGCTGCAGTTGTCCACGGCGCTATAGTCCAGATCATCCAAGTTGAGCGTGCCCGTGCCCCCTTCCAGGTATACGGTGTGATCGGTCACGGTGAGCTCCGGGGCCAGGTCGTCCCCCAGGGCATCTCCTTCAAACGTCCAACTATAGGTATCAATCAGCACTTGTCTGTGGGCATCCCCCTCACAGTCATATATCAAATTTTCCGCGCCCAGCGTAATGTCCGTGGGGGTATTGCTTGCATCGGCCCATCCTTCCAAGGTGGCCCCATAGTTCGTTGCCGACATCCCGCTCAAGTCCAACATCAACTCCATATTGGTCACCTGGCCTATGTCCCAACTGCCCAGATCTTGGTCAAAGGCTGTGGCATTGTAGAACATGCCGGACATGTCCGTTACATTGCCCATCCTTTCCGCCCAATCGCTCAGATCCTGATTGAAGATCGTACGTATATTATCATTGGGTCCGGCGATATTAAATATTTCAGTGCCACTAACTAGAACTAATGTCGCATTGGCAAACATGCCCTTCATGGTGGTGACCTTGCTGACATCCCAGTTACTGATGTCCCGGTTAAAGGCACTGGCTCCCTGAAACATAAAATACATGCTTTGGACGTTCCCCACGTTCCAATCGCTGATGTCCCCATTAAAGGACGGGGTATTGTGGAACATGAAACGCATTGTTTCCACATTGCCTGTCTTCCACTTGTCCATGTTCTCCCCTGTAAAGAACAACGCATTCTGGAACATGCCCCTCATGTTGGTGACTCTGCCCACATCCCAATCACCAATGTCCGTATTGAACTTAATGGCTCCAGCGAACATAAAAATCATTTGTTTCACTTCGGCCGTCTTTTCCGCCCAGTCGCCGATGCCGCCACCTGTAAAGGCACTCGCACCATCGAACATGGCCCCCATATCGGTAACGTTGCTTACGTCCCAATCGCCGATGTAGTCAGGGTTGAAATTAGTGGCCCCATAAAACATGTGGGACATACTGTTGACATTGCTCATATCCCAGCTGTTGAAATCGGTCTCTGTCCCGGTGAGTGATTGAGCCCTATTGAACATGGAACTCATATCGGTGACATTTGCCAAATTGGGGGCATCCTTGGCCGTTACGTTCATCTTGGAGCACCCTTTAAAGGCATTCGCCATGCTTTCCCATTCTATAAAGCCCCACTGCTCTACGGTACGTATTTTCTCTATGTTTGCATCATTTGCGTTGTTAAAATAAATGGCTGGAAAATCGCCACTAATGGTAACGGTATAGGTGCCTGCACTCTGATAAGTATGGGTGGCGGCGGCATTTTCAGTGGTGCTGTTGCCATCTCCCCAATCTACGGTATAGTTGTAAGTATAACTACCATCAATAGGTATGATAATCTCTAAACCTGTTGTTTCATCAACCTCCCAAGTAGTAATGAAAGAGCCTTGTGGCAGGGTAGTATAATCTTCAGTTTCTACAAAATTAGAAGTTTCACCATCTAACTCAAAACCCACCAATGTACCGTTATGATTATTCCCTGACGCATCCACTACCTGAGTTATTAAGGTGTTATCTCCACCAGCTACACCTTCGTCAAAAGGATAATAAGCCAATAAGTTACCAAAGTTGTTTTCGCTACCATCTAATTTTGAGATCATCTGCCCTCGAATCTCATTTTGAGTTTTTGCATAGTTCCAAACTCTTAACTCATCCATGGCACCTGGAAAATAATGCTGATAGGCGCCACTAAAAATTTTAAATGCACCTATTGTAAAGTAATCGGTCACAAAATCGCTAGTATCTAAACCCTTTACGCTATATGCCTCAACTCCATCAACATATAAAAATATATTATTATCGGTTGAGTCATCACCAGGATATGCTTTCCTAACAAAGGCAACATGATGCCATGTATCATTATTCATGGTCGTGTTCGCTGGAGCATGATGATCTGTCCAACCTTGAACTGGATCCCATTCTGCGTATAGAAGTCGTCCTTTTTCAATATTAAACTCATATGAATATTTATCTGCATCACCAGCCGCATCATTAGCCCAACTTGCTATAGCTAACCTACCACCTAATTCTGGGAATTTCACCCATACCTCTAAGGTAAATTCATTATTTCCATTAGGTAAAGAAAAATGGTCTCCTATTATATAAGAAAAATGGTCTCCTATTATATATGGGACTTGATTAAAATGTAAAGCGTTGTCGTTTTGAGCTACAACAGATATACATACTAAGGCTAAGAGAAGTATGTATAATTTCTTTAAATAGTTCTTTTGTTTCATAGATTTAAAGTGTTTTTATTAAAGTCTAATATCATCAATCAACAACATTAAATCATATATTATAGTTATTTTAAAAATTGTGCTTAACTCTATTAAATGAGGGATGAATTTATAGATGTAAGGGATTTTATTAAACTGGTTCTGGTGGTTGTGAGAGGGAATTCGCCTCATGAGGTGGTGATTATTTGGGCTTGCGTTTCTGTTTTTCTGCAGGTATTTTTTGGGCTACGCGCTAGTGCGGGACGCTCTGTAACCGCACAGAAATGACAAGGAGGAGATTACTATTAGCGGTTCGGGATGGCACTGGGTTACCCGTAGGACCCATAGGCATATGCTTATACCATTTCCAACCTAAAATTACTCATTAAAATTTGCTCTTTTTCGCTTATACTTCAAAATAAAATGTAATCGTAACTAAGGCTATGATGACTGCATTTTCTTTTTTGCCTAAACAAAAAATAGCTGCTTTTTATTGATATCAACTGTAGTTAAAACTATGTACTTTAGTGCATTTTGCTTTTAGTTTCTAAAAATTTTAGACACGAACTAGCCTGCCGGCTGGCAAGTTTCGCGAATTCACACGAATTCAGTTTTACCATATTTCACGAAGTAGACTTTCTGTCTGCCAAAACGAACCTATGGACTTCCAGTCCATAATTTGAGCCATTCTAAATGAGAACTGGTAACAGATGCTTTAAAAAAAATCAATCAATTACAAAATATAATCAATATTGAAAATAAACGTTTTATATGTATATTATTGGAATTATAATGACCTCAAAGTCGGGAGACTTTGCGAAGCGGGGTTTTTATTTTTCCCACATTTATAAAAATAATCTAATTTATAGTTATACTTGATCATCTTTCAAAAGACTATCAAGATTATCATTAAATTGGTTTTTCTGGAAAAAAGTCTTTTATAGAACAATCAAATATTTTGGCAATTTCATTTAGAATGGAAATATTGTATTTTGCTTTTTTTGAAGGGGCTTCAATATGGGCTATATATGAACTGTTTTTACCTAATTTGTTTGATAGTTCCTCTTGAGTAATATTACGAGCTTCCCTCTCTTCTCTAACTTGGAAAATTACATATTTCTCTATTTCTAATAAGTTATCTTTCGACATATACAAATTCAGTCATTTTTTTCAAACTTATCAATGGACTATATACCATTATTTATTTTAATTTTATATATTTGAGCAAGAATTACATTAATAATGTAATTTTGCGATTCTTCAAATCAAAATATTGAAGCATTCGCTTTGAATTTCGTCTTAGAAAACTGGTAATTTTAAAGGAACGAAATGATAAGTAATATGCTCACGTCTATCTATGGGCGTGGGCTCACTTATTGTTCCTCGGTATACCAGTACCTCTAAGGCAGTAAGCTGAGTTCCACGCCTTTTTGTTTCCACTCATTAAGGCCTTAATGGAGTGTTATCTCATTTTTAAGGAAACTTAAACGCTGTAAAATATTATAAAACAAGCATTTATAACTTTAAATAGTTATATGCCATTTTTTATTTAAAGTGGACTTGTGATGAGCAATCACAAGGATAAAGGAAAATCTAAAAAAACCGAATCCATGGAAAAAAACAATGTTAATGATTCTCGCGAAATTTTGATTTTAACGCACAATGCCCTTTCAAATTCCCTTACGCTAATAATTAATCAAACATCCCTTAAAGAAAACGTAAAAAAACATTGTAAACTGGGCTTGAAAATATTTGGAATTCTTTTAGCAGATTTAAAATACCATACGGGTACTCATTTATTAATGGAGAAAGAATTTGATCTATTCTTTGCTCGCTTTCCTGCCAAATACCATAACGAAAAAAGAGACAACAGAAAATGGATTTGTGTTTATACTGTAGCGAAACATATAGAATCTTGTATTAAAGCTAATGCGATTGTAAACACCCCAGAGAATAAACCCGAAAACACCTTAATTTAAAATTATGAGCGAGAAGAAAAAGGAGTTTAATAATAAGAGTTATAAACAGTTTTTCGAGAGTTTATATCCACAATTATGTGTGTTTGGGTACAAGTACCTCAATGATTTGGATACCTCAAAAGACTTCGTTCAGGAGGTTTTTGTTAAAGTATGGGAAGATAACATTGCTTTTAAAAATGAAAACCATGCCATAGGTTTTTTTTATTTAGCTGTTAAAAATAAATGTATCAATTATTTAAAAAGTAAACAGTATAAAGTAACAGAACGTTATGAGCTTACAAATCTGGAAGCTTTTGAAACAGAAGATTCTTATATGCCTGAAGCCGTCGTTATAGAAACCACAGCTGTTATAGATAAAGCCATTAGTAAGCTGCCAGAAAAGGCGGCTCAGGTTATTAGATTGAGTATCGAAGACTATACCAATAATGAGATAGCAGATGAGTTATCTATATCCATCAATACGGTCAAGGATCATAAAAAAGTAGCTTATCGAAAATTAAGAGACTTTCTTGGCTTTTTAAATATGAGTTAAAGTATTATTACCAAACTACCAAAAAACGACTCAAAGATGGATAAGATTGCCTTTTTTATGCATCTTGTGTTTAGTTGAGACCGGAGACCAAAAAAATTCTCAAGCGGATATAACGACGTAATGTCTCCTCGAGCATTATCGAAATATAAAATGTATTTTATATTGAAGATACCTAGCGAAGCTTAACGAAATGCTTTTAAAAACTAAGGTTTATAAGGTCTTCGACTACGCTCAGACTGACATTTTAGTCTTAACTTAATGCCATTGTCCGGCAGGCGGGCGCTCAGTATTAACTAAAGTCGAGAGGTTTTTTAAAAGGTCTCGACTTTAGCTTGTCTTGAACACAGGTCGCTCCAAGGAGACTTATCAAAAAAAACCAAACCAGTGCTTGTTGGGCACCTGTTTGGATTTTTGTTGTAAGAACAATACGGATGTTATACCTATTCTAAGTTTGTTTTAATTTAAAATTGGTATTATTCTTTTATAATTTTTTTGGTTTGAATTTTCCCATCGGTGCTTTCTACTTTTACTATATACATTCCAGTTGGTAAACTACTGGCATCTATTTTGTTATTAAAAGAGCTCAATAATGCTTTCCCTAATAGGTTATAAACTTTGGCTTCTTTTAATTGAAAACCAGATGGTGTTACAATACTTAATGTATTTACCACGGGGTTGGGGCTTATGCGTATGGTTTCATTAAATAATAATTCATTATCAAGACTACTATCAATAACTGTAGCAACATCAACATTTGTTTTAGTTTTGGTAGCTTTTCCTGTGCCACAATTGGTACTAAAACTTGCGGTAGCATCTATATTATTTGCCCAGTTGGCGTTGCTATAAGCCACATTATCCACTTGTATACAGCTTAAATTGGGGTTGTCTGTGCCTATAAAATAATTCAAATTCGTATTATTACCATTGGCTACATTTAAGTATGTTAAATCATTACCATAACAATATAAACTTGTTAAAGCAGTGTTGTTTGATACATCCAAGCTTGTTAGATCATTATTATAACAATATAAAGTTGTTAAAGCTGTATTGGCAGAGACATCTAAACTTGTTAAAGCATTATTGTGACAGTGTAACTGTCTTAAAGCTGTATTGGCAGAGACATCTAAACTTGTTAAAGCATTATTGTGACACAGTAAAAATATTAAAGCTGTATTGGCAGAGACATCTAAACTTGTTAAAGCAGTACTGTAACAATCTAACCTTGTTAAAGCTGTATTAGCAGAGACATCTAAACTTGTTAAAGCATTATTGTTACACAGTAAACTTTTTAAAGCTGTATTTGCAGAGACATCTAAACTTGTTAAAGCATTATTGTAACAAAATAAATATTGTAAATATGTATTAGCAGAGACATCTAAACTTGTTAAAGCATTATTGTGACACAGTAAAAATGTTAAAGCTGTATTTGCAGAGACATCTAAACTTGTTAAAGCATTATTGTCACAATATAACCTTGTTAAAGCTGTATTAGCAGAGACATCTAAACTTGTTAAAGAATTGCCACCGCAACTTAAAAATGTTAAAGCTGTATTGGCAGAGACATCTAAACTTGTTAAAGCATTATCGTAACAATATAAACTTGTTAAAGCTGTATTAGCAGAGACATCTAAACTTGTTAAATTATTGCTATAACACTGTAATTCTTCAAGAGCCAAATTGCTGGCAACCTCTAAGCTGATTAAATTATTGTAATTGCAATATAAACGTGTAATATTAACAAAAGCCTCAATACCTGTTAGATCTGCTATGTTTTTAGATGAAACATCCATTGTTCCTGTAAAAGCGGCCGCTTCATTATAACTTATTTCTGTATCGTTATTGGGGTTTATGGCTGTGTTGGACAGCAAAGCGTTTTTAAAATTGACATCGGGGATGTACACTATAGGAGAACAATCGGTACTAAAACTTGCGGTGGTATCTATATCATTTGCCCAGTTGGCGTTGCTATAGGTAACATCGTCCACTTGTATACAGCTTAAATTAGGGTTGTTTTCTGCGGTAAAAGTTATTAAATTAGTATTATTGCCATTGGCAACGTTTAAACTTGTTAAAGCATTATTGGAACAATATAAACTTGTTAAAGCTGTATTTGCAGAGACATCTAAACTTGTTAAAGCATTATCGTAACATATTAACCTTGTTAAAGCTGTATTGGCAGAGACATCTAAACTTGTTAAATTATTGCTATTACACCGTAATTCTTCAAGAGCCAAATTGTTGGCAACCTCTAAGCTGGTTAAATTATTGTAATTGCAATATAAACGTGTAATATTAACAAAAGCCTCAATACCTGTTAAATCTGCTATGTTATTAAATGAAACATCCATTGTTCCTGTAAAAGCGACCGCTTCATTATAACTTATTTCTGTATCGTTATTGGTGTTTACGGCTGTGTTGGACAGCAAAGCGTTTTTAAAATTGACATCGGGGATGTACACTATAGGAGAACAATCGGTACTAAAACTTGCGGTGGTATCTATATCATTTGCCCAATTGGTGTTGCTATAGGTAACATCGTCCACTTGTATACAGCTTAAATTAGGGTTGTTTTCTGCGGTAAAAGTTATTAAATTAGTATTATTGCCATTGGCAACGTTTAAACTTGTTAAAGCATTATCGTCACAATATAAACCTCTTAAAGCTGTATTGGCAGAGACATCTAAACTTGTTAAAGCATTATCGTCACAATATAACCTTGTTAAAGCTGTATTAGCAGAGACATCTAAACTTGTTAAAGCATTATTGTCACAATATAAAGTTGTTAAAGCTGTATTAGCAGAGACATCTAAACTTGTTAAAGCATTACCGTCACAATATAACCTTGTTAAAGCTGTATTAGCAGAGACATCTAAACTTGTTAAAGCATTATCGTAACAAAATAACCATGTTAAAGCTGTATTAGCAGAGACATCTAAACTTGTTAAAGCATTACCGTCACAATATAAATATATTAAAGCTGTATTAGCAGAGACATCTAAACTTGTTAAAGCATTACCGTCACAATATAAATCTCCTAAATATGTATTAGCAGAGACATCTAAACTTGTTAAAGCATTATCGTAACAATATAACAATGTTAAAGCTGTATTAGCAGAGACATCTAAACTTGTTAAAGCATTATCGTCACAATATAAATATATTAAAGCTGTATTTTCAGATACATCTAAACTTGTTAAAGCATTGTCTCTACAATTTAAACCTGTAATATTAACAAAAGCCTCAATACCTGTTAAATCTGCTATGTTATTAAATGAAACATCCATTGTTCCTGTAAAAGCGGCCGCTTCATTATAACTTATTTCTGTATCGTTATTGGTGTCTACGGCTGTGTTGGACAGCAAAGCGTTTTTAAAATTGACATCGGGGATGTACACTATAGGAGAACAATCGGTACTAAAACTTGCGGTGGTATCTATATCATTTGCCCAATTGGTGTTGCTATAGGTAACATCGTCCACTTGTATACAGCTTAAATTAGGGTTGTTTTCTGCGGTAAAAGTTATTAAATTAGTATTATTGCCATTGGCAACGTTTAAACTTGTTAAAGCATTATCGTCACAATATAAACCTCTTAAAGCTGTATTGGCAGAGACATCTAAACTTGTTAAATTATTGTTACCACAATATAAACTTGTTAAAGCTGTATTAGCAGAGACATCTAAACTTGTTAAAGCATTAGAGTTACAACCTAATTCTGTTAAAGCTGTATTAGCAGAGACATCTAAACTTGTTAAAGCATTAGAGTTACAACCTAATTCTGTTAAAGCTGTATTAGCAGAGACATCTAAACTTGTTAAATCATTACCGTAACACTGTAAACTTATTAAAGCTGTATTAGCAGAGACATCTAAACTTGTTAAATTATTAATCCAACAATCTAAACTTGTTAAAGCTGTATTAGCAGAGACATCTAAACTTGTTAAATCATTACCGTAACACTGTAAACTTATTAAAGCTGTATTAGCAGAGACATCTAAACTTGTTAAAGGATTAATCCAACACTGTAAACTTATTAAAGCTGTATTAGCAGAGACATCTAAACTTGTTAAAGCATTATTGGAACAATATAACCTTGTTAAAGCTGTATTAGCAGAGACATCTAAACTTGTTAAAGGATTATTGGAACAATATAACCTTGTTAAAGCTGTATTAGCAGAGACATCTAAACTTGTTAAAGCATTGTCTCTACAATATAAATGTGTAATATTAACAAAAGCCTCAATACCTGTTAGATCTGCTATGCCTTTACGTGAAACATCCATTGTTCCTGTAAAAGCGGCCGCTTCATTATAACTTATTTCAGTATCGTTATCGGTGTTTATGGTTGTGTTGGACAGCAAAGCGTTTTTAAAATTGACATCGGGAATGTTTACATAATTTGGACCTATAGCTTGTGCATTGGTGTGTGCAGCACTTACTATAAATAGCAAAAATAACAAAGAGGCATTTTTAATGCCTTTTTTTAAGGTTTGCGCTGGAACCGCTCTGGGAGAATAATTTTTTTTCATTCTTTTGTTTTGAAATGGTTAGCTTCTAAAGTGCATTGTTTATATAAATTTTCATAATATAAGTGCTGTAATTGGCTAAATATGGGATGAAAAAAGGGAAAATGGGGATTATAGAAATTGGGTTTAACGATGTGCATTGTTAATGAAGAGCCTATCACAACAGTTCTAGAAGATACTTGATTGCCTAAAGAGCTGTTCCTAAAATGGTTTTCTGGAACGTTTCTGGTTAGGTTATCTCTTATCTGTTTCTTGGCCTTACCTATTATTAGTAAAAATAGATACTCGGAGAAGTTATTATAATACCTAAACTAACAAAGGGTGCTTCTTAATAGAGTTTAGATTTTAAGTTTAGTACTTTATGGTGAAATGTCCAATAATTTTATGCCCATCAATAGTTATTTCATACCAATAATCATCCTCAAAATCACTCTCCTCCTGCTCTGGTTCAAATTGTTGTTCAAAATAAAGAATGCAATATGGTTCATTATTGGTAAAGTCTGACTCTTTTCTATATACTTTATAATAACTATGGATGCATTGGTACTTTTTCGATTCTTTATGATTTCCTCTATCATACGCTTCCAAAAACGGTCTGAGGGCAAAAATGATTATATGTTAAGCCTTTCATGTGGCTTATCTAAATATAGGTTCTATTGTTCTATAATAAAAACGTGTGTTGTTACCAATTGGTTGAATTGTTGAATTGGTTTTAACTAAACCACTCCTATGGACTGGAAGTCCATAGGTTCGTTTTGGCAGACTGAAAGTCTGCTTCGTGAAATATGGTAAAACTGAATTCGTGTGAATTCGTGAAACCTGCCAGCCGGCAGCTACGGTGTACCCACATCTTTTAAAGAAGGTTTCTATTTTATTATTTACTTTTAGTTCACAAATCTTATTTGATAAATAGGAGTTCATGAATCTTCGATTTCTTTGCTCGTCCAAAGAAAAGTAACAAACCTGCCTGCCGGCAGGCAGGAGAAAAGACGCCCCTTCGAAGGAATTTCTTCTCTCGCTGCGCTTAAGAAAAACCAAGAACAAAATTTCGCGCCGCCCCATCACAGCATCCAAGGCTATGCTCCTGGGTTTCGAAATTTTGTTCTTTATTCTTACGAAGGGTCTGGGCTTGCCCTATGGTCTGTTCTTAACGATTATTTTTGAGCCTTTAAAATTCCTACTCCAATATTTGTGGGTACACCGTAGCAGCCGGCAGGCTGGTTCGTGTCTAAAATTTTTAGAAGCTAAAAGCGACATGCAATAAAGTACATAGTTTTAACTCCATTTGAGACCAATAAAAGGGATCTAAAAAATACAGTTTTTTAAAGTATCCGTTTTAAAAGCTATTAACCGAGAACTATTGAAAAGGTACTTAAATACTATCTTTCGTTTATTAATTTTCAATAAAAAAACCCAAACCGTATTTTACACGAGTTTGGGTTTTATAGCAAGCAATAAGTGGTTATTTATTATGAAACAACTTTAATATTTAATTTATAACACTTAAGTATTATTGCTTAACAATTTTTTTAGTAGCTATTAGCCCTTCTATATTTTCAATTTTTAAAACATACAATCCGGTAGATAATTTGCTAGCATTTATTGTTGTACTGGTAGAGGTTAATACTTCTTTACCTAAAATGGTATACAGCGTAGCTTCTTTTAGCTCAAAACCAGCAGGCCCATTAATAGTTAACGTATTAGTTACTGGGTTATTTACACTTATGGAGCTACTAAATACCTCATCAATAGATGCCGTTGCACATGAACCAGCATTCATTATGATAATATCCCAGCCCTTTGCTTCAAGGTCATCTACGGCAGTTTCTGCAGAAGCAGTATAGTCAGAAACATGTAAGTCAAAGTCTGCATCTGGGGTATTATCATTATTTGCCCATCCTATAAGGGTGCTAGTAATGTTAGCACAATCCATGCCTGTATTTGAAAGTGCCTGATCAAGATAAGTAGGTGAAGACATGCTAGCTAAGTTCCAGTTGCTAAGATCTGCATTGAAATTAGAAGCGTCACGAAACATACTCCCAAATTGTTGTACATTGCTCACATTCCAGCTATTAAAGTCGGTATTAGCTCCAGTAAGCCCACTTGCTTCTCGGAACATACCCCACATATGTGTTACATTTAGTAAATTAGGAGCATCTGAAGCATATACATCCAGATTGCTACATCCTTCAAAGGCATCGCCCATCCATGACCATAGTATATTTCCCCACTGCTCTACGGTTTGAATCTTGTTCTGGTTGTCGGCGTCAATATTATTAAAATAAATAGCAGGGAACACACCTGTAATGGTTACAGTATAGGTGTCTGCATTTGTGTAGGTATGGGTAAGCTCAGCATCATTAACATCATTTGTAACAATATCTGATGTACTATTATCGCCCCAGTCTACAGTAAAATCATAATCATAATCACCATTAATAGGTATGGTTATGCTCTCGTTTGCAGTGGTAGTTTGCCAAGTAGTAATAAAAGGGACATCTCCAAAAAGAGACGCTATAACAGGTGCTTCTACCCAGTTAGATGTAGAGCCATCTAAGGCAAAATTAACTAATGTCCCATTATGATTGTTCCCAGAATAATCAATCAATGTGGTTTCTAATGTATTGTCCTCATTGGCAGTACCTTGGTTAAAAGGGTAATACGCTAATAGATTATCTTCGCTACCTGATAATTTTGTTAACATCTGATTTTGAACTTCAGCCTGAGACTTTGCTACGCCCCAAATTCTTAATTCATCTAAGGTAGCTTTACCCTCTTGGTCATAGTCATCGTCTGTTAATGGCCATTTAAGAGCACCTAAGGTAAGAAAAAGGGTCTCAAATTCAGTTGTTTCGCTACTTATTGTGTCACTATGTTCTTGATTTCCATCAATGTAAAACGTTATATTAGTACCATCTTTAACAATAGCCGCATGATGCCATAAGTTATCTCGAGCAATCTCTTTACCACTAAGAATAGCTTTATAACTTGTATCATCCCACTTACTAAATTCTATTCCACTTTCGTTTATAGAAACCTCGTAGGCATAAGCAACAGATGCTTCACCAGACCATGTTAAAAGAGCTGTTCTAGCACTACCACTAGAGTCTTCTTCATCAGTTTTTATCCAAAATTCTATAGTAGCTTGATCTGGCATTGAAAAGTGATCTAGAATCGCATAATCATTTACTCCATCTAAATCTAAAGCATTGTCGTTCTCGGTGTCAACATTAAAATTAATAAAATCGTTTTCGGTAACGCCACTTACAAAGTTAGAGCCATTACCCGTTAGGGCAAAATTATCAGAGAATGTACCATTACCTCCTACTTCGTTAGTTACTTCTGTTAAATTTGTGTTATCGTTACCTGCACTCCCTTCATTAAATTTATAATAAGCCACTAGATTACTATAATTATCTTCATCGCCTGTTAGCTGCTTATTCATTTGGGCATGAATTTGGGCTCTGCTTTTTGCATAATCCCAAATTCTAAGCTCATCTAATGTGGCATTAAGAAAATGTTGAAAACCAATAGGACGTTGCGCTCCTATAGTAAAAAAATCAGTATCTGTAGAAAATACATTATTTTCCCATCTCACAGAACTATTACCATTATTTAAGTAATTTAATATTCCATACCACTGTCCATCCGTATAAATAATATATTTAGAGTAGTTAGTGTCATCTTCATCAATTTTTTTAGTGATGGCAATATGATGCCATTCATCGTTATTAAGTACTGGGTTTTCATAATTATCATCATCGATCTCGTCGGCCACTGTAGAAAAAGCACCGGAATTATAACTCCAAAAATCTCTGCTGTATTCTTGGCTATTATCCCATTCGCCATACACTATCTCACCATAGTCTGCATTGATATCATATGACCTAATACCATTGGTAGACGACGACCAAGTGACTATAGCATTTTTTTGGCTTACAGAAATTTTTGGATGTTCCGTTGTACATTCAAAACAGTACCAATTACCTCCTACAAAATCTTCATCATCGTCAAGGTTATCGGGAGTCCCGTTATCATTAAAAGTACCACCTTGAGGCGTCATATCGGTTTTAAACCAAAATTCTATAGTATATTCATCATAGCCAGGTAGGTTAAAATGCTCGCCTATTACATAGTCATTGCTTCCATCAAAGTTTAATGCGTTACCAAATTGTGCATAAGAAGCTGCGTAAACCATTGAAAGTAAGATTATGCATAATACTCTAAAAAAGTTTTTTTGTTTCATGGATTAAAATTTTTTTGTTAAAAAATCAATATTGTTTATAACAAAAAACATAAACTATTAATCCTTACTAAAAAAAAAGGGATGAGTTAAGCCCAAACTGGGAAGAACTATGTGTTTTTTGGGATTTTGTAATATTTGGTTTGTAATCTTTCTGTCATCCATCCTCTTGTTATAATATAGACAGCATTAAATCTTTAGATTTTTACCTAAATTTTGAATAATTAAGTTTTAAGAAATAAAGAATTTCTTGAAACCAACTATCCTCGAGGCAGTCCCGATAGCTATCGGGATTCGCGGGAATGACAATTTCAACGGAAACCCCGAGGCAGAGCCTCGAGGAATTCTTTTCGATTAAAAGCTATTTAATCCAATTGTAAAATGAAAAGTACTGACATCTATTAAAAATGGAATAAATGCTAAGTGTCGTTTCTCAATTATTACTCACGGTTTCACTTCGCTTTTGCTCAAATCGTTCCAATAAATTATTTAGAGTCTCGATTATTTTGCTCTCCACTACTCTAACATATATTTGTTTAGTGAATAACTTGGTATGACTTAAAAGTTTGGAGACCGCTTCTATAGGTACGCCATTGGACAACATAACCGTAGTCGCAAAAGTATGTCTGGCAACATGAAAGGAAACATTCTTCTGAATTCCGCTTGGTTTTGCAATTTCCTTTAAATAAGTATTGGTTTTTTGATTGGAACTGATGGGTAATATATTTTTGGTAAATTCTATTTCTCTAGCTGTAAGATACTTTTGAAGTTTTCTCCAAGCTATGGGTAGAATCGATATTTTTACAAGCTCATCCGTTTTCTCTCGTTTGGTATAAATCCAATTATTGTTGTCTATACCCTTTACAATATTATCTTTTGTAAGTTCCTTGACATCTACATACGATAGTCCTGTATAACAGGAAAACACAAAATAGTCTTTTATTCGCTGTAGTCGGTCACTTTTAAAATCCGTATTCTCCAATAGCTTATGTTCGAGCTTTAAATCTTGATAGCTTTTAAAAATACTGCTATTTACTTCTTCTAAATAGTTGTTAAGTATTCTAGCTTTTTGGTTAGTGCCTCTGGATCTTCCCTTATGCGCATCCCAATCCGATACGGGAACTTTTCGTTTTAAACTAATGGTTGCTCGTTTACCATTAACCGTAATTCTTACGTAAATCGAGGCTTGATGGTTTTTTGCTCTGGCTAAATCTGCCCAGAACAAAATGCTGAAAGTTGCTGTTGTTTTCATGATTTCGTCGTTTTTCTTAATAATTGTTTTATTACCAGACGAAAGTCAAATCACTTTAAAGATACATTTATTCTACCAACTAATCATTCAATTTTAACAATTCGGTCAACACTTTTATTAAAATGGATTTGTTATCCGATTTGTTGTCTTTTTTAACAGTATTTTTTATGCTCCTTTGATATCGTTAAAAATAAAAAAACCTGTTAATCATACGATTAACAGGTTTTTGATATAGATTGATACTCTATGTTGTCGGGGTGGCAGGCTTAACCACCACTTTATATCACACTATTATTCAGCTATTTATATTGTTTTCTTAAAATATGCACACCTATTTGTACACTAAAACTATAAAAAGAACTTTGAAGATATAATTTGATCTTCTTTGATGTTATAAAGATACAAATTATATGAATATTAATGAAAATAGCATTTTGACTGATTGTCAAAGCCCAGTATTTATGATATTGTAGTTAATTAAACCTATACTCAATCTTGTTTAATATTTCTAATGTTATTTACCACCCTCCTGCTCCATTTTTTTGTATTTACTTATATAAAACACCGCATTATAATACAGTTAAAAATTCTAAAATACCAGAAACACAATATGCTGGTTACGAGTAATTTTTCAAAAAATAAAACCTCGTTTATTTTACAGGTATTATATAAAAGATATATATCCTATGTTTGAGTATATAAAGAACATGTGTTCTTTATACTATTGTTGTAGGCAATTTGAGAGCAACATTTCTGTTGAACAAAAACTTTCATCAGAATTCAAGGGGTTTTCATTAATTATTGCTCAACATATTGCAAATAATTATCATTGAACTTTAATTTGAAATCTATATAAAATGAAAAAAATAATTATCACAGTATTAACCATATCTATTTTAACATCTTGTTCAAAAGACAAATTAACTAAAGAAATGGCATTTGAAGTATTAAATAAAAGATTATAAATATGAATGTTTTGACAAACTCAATAGTTTTAGTAGTAGTTTCAACGGAAATGTCTGGGAAGAATTTGACGATAGATTAATTAATACTGAAAACATAAAAAAACTTGAAAAACTTCAAAATGAAGGATTTGTTCATTCAGTTAGTAATAAAGATAGAAGGCTCACATATAAATTGACGGAAAAAGGAAAGGTTTTTAAAAATAAAAAAAATAGAACTTTCCTACTTGGAAATGCAGAATTATTAGAAATTACAGGAATAGCAGAAAATTCTGAAAAAGGTAGCGCTATAGTAAGATATAAGTATAAATGGTCACCTACACCATTTTATGAATTAAGAAAAGATAATGAATCCTGTAGTGTATTACCAAGTGAAGATGAAGTGGAATTTATAAAATTCGATACTGGTTGGCAAGTTAAAAAATAACTGCCCACAATATCCCGATAGCGCGGACTTATAATCTTACGGGCACGGAAAACATTTCCGCGCCAGCGGGGGGTGTTTTGTAGTATTTTTTGAGTTGTGCAACAGCCACAATGTATAAAAATAATAGCCGAGATAGTCGTAATTTTAAGAGTTGCAGTCCGCTTCAAAGTTTGTATAACTTGACAATATAGATGCCCACAATCGGCTACTATTCTGGCACTAGACGTTAAGGGCAAGGCAAGAAGCGCAGTGCACACAGTTATAGCATAATGACCAAAAATTAATGAATGTCAAAAACAAATATTCCAGAAAAGATAAAGGTACAGCTTTGGACATTGGCTGGAGGTAGATGTGAATATGCTGGTTGTAACAAAGCACTCTGGAGAGACGAGTTGACAATGGCCAAAATGAATAAAGCATATATAGCCCATATTGTTGCGGATAGTGCAGAAGGACCAAGAGGAAATTATCTTCGTTCTCCATTACTTGCAAAATCATTCAGCAATCTTATGCTGATGTGTGATGAACATCATCGATTAATTGATAAGGAAGATGTTCCTGGTCATACTGAAATCCTGCTTATTCAGATGAAAAAAGAACATGAAAAAAGAATTGAACTTTTGACATCTTTAATTCCACAAAACAAGACACATCTTGTTTTTTATGGTTCTAATATTGGCAACCAAGACTCTGCTTTATGTTTTAAATCTTCAGCACAAGCTGTGTTACCAAATAAATTCCCGAATGACAATTATGGTATTGAACTAGGAATAACAAATAGCATTATAAAAGATAAAGAAGATTTATTTTGGTCGCTGGAAACTGAAAATTTAATAAGACAATTCCAAGAAAAGGTTGAACCCATTAAAACTCACAATGAAATTAAATCTTTTTCCCTTTTTGGTTTAGCTCCTCAACCATTGTTAATTAAGTTAGGAACACTTTTTACTGATTTATATGATGTAGATGTTTTTCAAAAACACAGAGAACCTTCTACTTGGAAATGGCAAAGTGAAAATAGTTTCACTGGGTTCAAATTAATTGAACCCGAAAACTATGATGGAATTCCTGTTCTAAATATTTCTTTAAGTGCAACTATTACAAATGACAGAATTGAAAAACTTTATAGTTCTAAAATTAGTATTTGGACAATTACGCACAATAAACCAGATAATGATTTCTTGAAATCTAAAACCATCTTATCTGAGTTTAGAAAAATTTGCAGACAATTTTTTGACATAGCAAAAGCTAAACATGGACAAGATAATGTGCTAAATGTTTTTCCTGCAATGCCAATTGCTGCATCAATTGAATTTGGTCGAATATGGATGCCTAAGGCAGACATGAACTTAATTATTTATGACCAAAATAAGGATAGAGATGGATTTTATAAAACAATCGAAATAAAATAATTACACTATGCTCACAATAGAACAAAAGGAACAATTCAATGAGGTATTAGAAACATTAGGAGGAAATCTTGATATATCAGAAACTCAATTTAATGCCGCTGTTACAAGCTATGAATCTGTTGGAACTTGGCTTTCAAAGGATGACTCAGAATTAGCACCATACAACCCAACAATAAAACCGCAAGGGTCGTTTATACTAGGCACTATTATAAAACCTATATCAGTTGACGATGATTTGGATATTGATTTGGTTTGTGAACTTAGCAAGAAGAATGATTCTTGGACGCAATTTGACCTGAAAAAAATTGTAGGAGACCAGCTTAAAGCTAATAAAAGAATAGATGACTTGTTAGATGAAGAAGGCAGACGATGTTGGACACTAAAATACCGCCAAGAATCAGATAATTTAAAGGAGAAATATCATATGGATATTTTACCTGCTATCACAAGCGAAGGATATAATGTAATCTTGAATGAATCTTATGCAAAAGCTTTTAGTGCAGAAGAAGTCGATAAATTAGGTATTAGTATCACTGATAATAAAAGTGATAACTATTATAGTTCGAATACTCCTGAAGATTGGCATAAAAGTAATCCTTTTGGATATGCTCAATGGTTTTTTGCAAAAGCCTCTTTACAGCAAACTACAAAGCTGTTTTCTCTAAATGAATCAGTAAAGCCTGTACCTACTTTTCAAAAAGAGAGATTTCCTTTGCAGAGGGTTGTTCAAATTTTGAAAAGACATAGAGATATGTTTTACAAAGGTAAAAGCGAAGAAGAAAGAAAGAACAAACCAATTTCAATTATTATAACAACTTTAGCATCTCACGCGTACAGAGGCGAAGTAAACATTATGGATGCACTTGGTAATGTAATTAGTACAATGTATGAGAATATCAAGGACTACAATCCAAATACTGGAGAGAAAGAAAAATGGGTTGAAAATCCTGTTAACAGTTTGGAAAACTTCGCTGATAAATGGAAGGAATTTCCAGAAAGACAAACTCATTTTTATAATTGGTTGAATGAAATAAAAAAAGATCTTAGCAACATAACTTCACAAGCAGAGAGAGGTTTAAGTTTTATTAATGAAGCAATGAACAGACCTTTTGGGGAGGAATTGATGACAAAGACTTTTAGCAATATAAAGAATAAGGGATTACTTTCATCCACGTCTACTTTTTTATCTGCTAATGTTAATAAAAGCATTGATACAGAATTGCCAAAAAAACTTCCCAAAACTAAAAGAGAAGGGTTTCAAAAATGAAATGGTGGGAAGATAAAAAACACATTTTTGCTAGGGAAAAATTGAGACTAAATAGTGAATGGAAATCAAATGATTTTGAATTCTTCATTCAAAAGGAATTACTTTGGCTATCTGGCACTTTATTCCTTCCAGCAAAAGTTGGCGGTTTTATCAACTTTCCATTTGAATTAAAATATCCTCAAAATTATCCTTTTTCAGTTCCTTATATTTATCCAAAAGGTCGGGAAAAGGATTGGGTTGGAAACCATCAATTTATTAGTACTGCTTTTTGCTTAGATATTAGGGACAAAACGTGGAATTCTTCACTATCAGCTGTTGATATTATTAAGAGTCTTGAAAAACTATTATTAGCAGCTTTAGATATGATTGAAAACAAATCAGGTAAACTCGATGTCTATGAAGAAACTGAACCAACAAAATTAGATAATACCAAAAGAACTATCCAATGCATAGTTCCATATCCTTTATCATTTCCTAATGGTTCTAATATTGGGAGTTTTACCTATCACAGTTCAATAGCTGATAATAGGGTAATTATAAGTCCGATATTACCAAAAGAAAAACCAGATAGTGATTATATTAAAAAGGCTTTTGAAAATGAGTACTTAAAAATATGGGGATTCAACCTCTTGTTTTCAAAAAATAAAGGAGTATGGATTAGAGTATCCCTAAATCACCTAAATTCAATTGTGTTTAAAGACAACCTAAATATATTCATTAAGTATTTAAGCAGTGAGAAAATTATATCGGTAGAGGAAATACAAAATCACATAGAGAAGGACAAGGTTAAACAAATTGTTTTTTTTACAAATAATAAAGCCGAATTGTATGCAGAAATCAATTATAAAGAAGGGGAAATTAAATATTTTGGATGCTATAACCCAGATTTAACTAAACTAAACTCAAGGGTACCTGATTCTCAAAAAGCTTCACTAATTAATACAAAAAAGGTAGCTATTATTGGATGCGGTTCTGCAGGGAGTGTTATTGCAGAGGAATTTGTGAAATCAGGTGTTTCAGAGTTGATACTAATTGATGATGAATATTTAACTGTAGAAAATGTAATAAGACATACATGTGGTATAGAAGATATTGGCTTAAAAAAAACTCAAGCTTTAAAGAATAAATTATATCAGATTAACCCTTTCATTAAGATTGATTGTGTCAATACTAACATAATTACTATTCCAAGCCATGTTAGTGAGAAAATAAAGGGCGTTGATATAATTGTAAATGCAACAGCTGATATAGAAGAGGTCATCAATGAGTTTTGTTGGTTATATAAGATACCATCGCTTCATTCTAAAGTATATCCTATGGGTTACGGTGGGGAAATCCTAAGAATTATCCCCGAAATAACTCCCTGTTTTGAATGTATGAATAATAAACTATCTAGGATATTAGAATCACAGGAAGGGTTTAACGATACACCTGACAGTAAGTTTATTAATTATAACGAAACAGAAGAAGGGGAAATACTTCCAACACCTGCACTTAGTATTGATGCTAAATTTATCTCGCTTTTTACTGTTAAAATGGCTCTTGAGATTCTTCTTACTGATACCTTAGAGGTATTTAAATCAAAACCTAACATTATTTTATGGGGGAATGAAAAGAAATGGATTTTCAAAGAAGAATTTGCATGTGTTAAAGTAGATACATCCAAATTCATATCATATTCAAACTGCTTTGTTTGTTTTGGTAACAAGCAAATTGAGTCAGAACTTGGTTTAACTGAACAGGAAGTTTTAAATATCACAAATGATACAATTATAAAGAATGACGAAGATTAAATTTAAAGTTTCTCTTGAAGTTGAGGCTAAAATTGAGAGAGCTCTTAGAAAATCTGGTGATTTTGAAACGGGAGGAATACTAATTGGTAACAAAATCGAAGATAATAGTTTCGAAATAGTGGATGTTTCAGTTTCAAATGAAGATAACAAATACTCCATAGCTTCTTTTATTAGAGGAGTTAAGAAATCTGATATGCTTTTAAGGAAACACTATAAAAGAAAATCAGGTTATTATATTGGAGAATGGCATTCTCATCCCAAATTTAGTCTATCACCAAGTCGTCAAGATATTGCAACTATGTTTGGTATTCTTGCTGATGATAATTATGGAGTCTCGTTTAGCATTCTCATAATTACCAAAATGAATAATGATAAACTAGACTATCAGGGGTATTTTTTTCATGAAAATTTGAATGAAATAATTGTGCTAGAACAAAGCCCAGCCCCTAACAATGTGTCATAAATAATGCGGAAATAGTGGTATGTTTAAACGAATTAATAAACGGCAGTGTAATTTGATAGTTTAGAGCTTCGAAATCCCGCACTACTCATACACGAGTCGTTACCAACATTACGAAATAAAAATGGAATGAGTAAAAGAATAATTAAAGGATTAGATATTGAAGAATGTAGAATTTTGAAACATATAATTATTGTTGCCGATAAAAATTATGGTGAAACAGCTATTGGAAATGTTTTTTATAAAAGAAAACTCTCTACTGATTACAATTTATTGAAACAAAAAAAAGAGGATGACAAATATACAGGCAATAGAATTGAAAAGCTCCTAAAAGAGTATCCGCAACAAGAAAATTATCCGAATGATAGGATTGATGTAATTATATTAGAGGCAATTAAATACAAATATCCTAAGTCTTATTTAAGAAATGATTTAATCATTTTTAATACGGATTTAGAAAAATTAGAAATTTTAAAGAATAAAAACAAAATTAATGGTAAAATTTATTTTACTCCAAATATTACAGATTTATCAAATGTTTTTGCATACGTGGGAAAAACATTTGAATCACCTGAGATAGAAATAAATATATATAGCGATTATCAAAATGAAATAAAAAATGAATATACTTTTTCTTCAAGTTATTTCTTAGATGAAAAACAGATATTGGATGAATTAGAATTAATTGAATTTGAATAAAAAAGTGGCTAACAAAACTTATAATTAATACGGGTTTTGGTACTGAACCCAAAGTTTAGAGCTTAAAACGAAGTCCGCCAAATCTTTTTGATTTGGCTTTATAAAGAAAAAGATAAAACAAAATAAAAAGTTTTGGCTTAGTGCTTAATCGGAAAATCAGTAATTTTAATTCCCGTACTAACCATAGCCGAGACGTTGAACATACAGAAAACGGAACATAATCGAAAATCAATGATATTAGAAGAAGAAATAGAAACACAGATAAGTCTCTTTTTCGATTTGATAAATCATCCTCAAGTTCAAAATTATTATATAAAAGACCTTGAGAATTGGGATGCACTTTGTGCTTCACTTCATATAATTAGTGATCTTCAAAGACCAAAAAAAGAGTATTATTCATTGAAATCAATCAATTATCTTGAAACTATAGGGATAATTCAAACTATTTATATAGAACAAGACTCTGTTAATACCTTAAAGTATGCAATAACTGAACAGAATAATAAAGGATTCTCTTTATCTGAATATAAAAAAATACGGAATATCAGAAATAAAGTTTTTGGACATCCTTCAGAGAAAAGAACAGGAAAAATTAAAACACGTCATTTTTTTGATATAAAGAATAGTGAAAAACAAATTGTCAAACACATTTTTTGGGGAACAGAAGCTGAAATTGAATCTGAAAATTTTACAATCTCTGATTTAATTACTAGTAACTCAAAAATAACTCTCACTTATCTCGAGGAAATCGGAAAGGAGTTAAAACTGAAATTTGAAAAAATAATGGCTAATTATAATATAAAATTTGAATCTCTTTTCAAAAGTGGAACATATATATTTGAAAAACTTCTAACAAAAGAAAATGATAGAATAACTATTGAAACATATCATTCGATTGATGAAGATATTGAAAAAGTAAAACAAGGATTAAAGGAAAGAGATATTTTAGAAGAATACGAACAACAAATTGGGGTTTTAGAGTTTCTAAGCACAAAATTAAAAAACCTTTTTGGTAATCAAACATATAAAAATATTGAATTTTATACTTATGCTTCGGTATTGAGAGATAAGATTACAGAACTCACAAAAGAGTTGAAAGAAGTAGATAAAATATTTTAAATAATAAAGTACAAAAGCCCAACAAAGAACTGAGTTAAAAAAAGTCCATTTTAAACCAATTTTTGGTCATATAGCATTCCTTATTTGAGTTTTCCCTTGTAAAAAACTAATGATAAACATCGACTTAAATATCCAATAAAAAGTCCTTATGTAAAGTGTGTTTACAAAACTAAGCGGAAAAGCAAGAGGGTAACACGCATAGCGATGTTACTATTTTGTATTTAATTTATTTTCAATACCTTATACTTATATAATGAATTTTAATATTTCATTTTTTCGTAAAAAATGCTCTGACCCCAGTAAAATCAAGGAATTTTTTACTAAAAAATGAAATGTGTCATAAAAATTTGATGCGTTTTTCGATATATGCTACCGCACTCGCTTTTGGCTCGCTTGGTTCATTTTTAAAGCAATGGATTCTCCACGCTCAATTCAGAACCAATACAGAAAAACGTTTTAAAATCCAGCCTCTAAATCCATCACTTTAAAAACGGATTCTCTTTATGGAATAAATGACTTTTTAAATTCTGCGACCTTCGGGAGCAAACAAGAATGTGTCCACAGACACACATCTTGATTTCCAATCCAATAGGCATAGAACTCAAATTTTAGATACGTCTTACCTTGAATGATTATTATCTGATTTTGAAATATTTTCTTTTAAGATACTTTTCATTATTTACAGCAAACTTTTTCAATGTTTACTTGTGTTTCGAAGGGATTTACAGTAAACTTTCATCTTTAAACTTATTGAGAAACCAATGAAACCTCTTTGTTTATAAGCCTTTTCCAAGAAAATGAATAACGTAACGTCGCTTTAGCACGTTACCCTCTTGCTATTCATTTCCGCCCGCACACGGTCGAAAACAAATACCTAGCCAAAATATTAGCTTAAAGCATATATTCAGAGTAAAAGTGAAATTTTAAGAAAAAGAAAATACAGATTTTATTAAATGTGCAGTTCTTAAATTATTTAAAATTAGATATTACTCAATACATCAGACATTAAAAATGATTTACTTATTATATCCAGAGTATTTTCCTTTTTTTTGATTTTTTTAGCCCCTCCTCCTCTAGGATACTGCGGAATGATCACAGTTCTTTAACTTGATTTACTTCCCATAGAGCCTTCGTATTACCTTTTTTTGATGCTTGATTTGATTCAATATTCAGGTTTGATAAGACGTATAAAAAAGAGCGAGGCACGAGCCTGATTTATGCCGTAGTTCAAAACTGAATATTGTTGTTTTGCTATCAAAAAAAGGTAATGCGGAGGCTCGAAAAGTGGATTAAAATACTATGTAAAATTTAAAATAAAGGCAAATTAAATAAATATTTAAATCTTATTTTTTCATTCAATTTTTTTCTATGTAAAACAAGTTATCTCGTTTTTAAAAAGTCAAGAAGCTTTCTTAATTTGTGATAGGCTACTTTTTTATGATCTTTGACCGTATTGATAGATATGGATAATTGCTCTGCGATCTCATTATTTGTAAAATCTTTTATACTCAATCTAATAACTTGAGCGGCTTTTTCTGGTAGTCCATTGATGGCGTTTTCTATAACAACGGTGGTTTCTAGAACTACGGCTTCAGACATATAGAATTCTTCAGTGTCATAAGCCTCTAACTTTGCAAGCTCATAACACTCTGTAACCCTATAGGTCTTACTTTTTAAATAATTGAGGCATTTATTTTTTACAGCTTTATAAAAAAATCCAGTAGCATGGGTTTCATTTTTAAAAACGGTTTTAGATTCCCATACTTTAATAAAAACATCCTGAACAACGTCTTTTGAGGTATCTAAATCATTGAGATACTTGTATGCAAACACACAAAGTTGCGGATACAAGCTTTCAAAATAGCTTTTATACTCCCTATGAGTGAAGTCTTTTCTATCCCCGCTCATAATTTTAATTTTTTTTTAGGCTACCAACTAGCATTTACAACCTCATTTGCTTTAGCGCACAACACTAGATTGGTAAAAATCATATCAACAGGAATCAATTCCCTATTGTTAATATAATCCTTAGGAAAAAAGGAAAAGAACCCATCAAATTTTTTATTAAATAAAAGGGACATTCCCGAATTACAAGATAGACCAGTGTATATAATACCTATAACCTTTAAGCCCAATTTGCAATGTACTTTAACTTCATTAGTTAGGTTAGATCTGTTAAGCAACTCGATTAAGAGGGGTTCAGCGACATAATATAGACGAGTCAAGCTATATGGAACAGTTGGAGTTTTAGAATTAGACATGAAATAGATTTTAAGATTTTACCAATAAACATATAACTGCGTACCAAAAGGCAGCAGGAAATAAAATAGTATTCCTATTTTAGATTAAATTATACGTATTTTATAATGATCAATAAAGTTGAAGTTGGCTTGAAAAATGAGATAAATAAATCTCAAAACCTTAATGTATAGACACAAAAAAGCGTGAAACTCAACCTACCTGTTAGGGGTACTGGTATACCTTGCACCGATAAGAGAGCTCACGCCTAGGTCGCGAGCTAATCTACTTATCATCTCAGGTGCAAAATTACCAGTTTTCTAACAGAGAATCAAAGCGACAGCTTCAAATATTTTTAATACGAAGAATCGCAAATATATATAATCAAAAACAAACTTAATAAAAAAAAACTAAACTGGCACTATCGTGACAATGAAAATAAAAAAAATATTTTTCTTTTGTCTTTATGTCAAAGAGTAAAAATAAAAAGAGTCATAAACAAGATGAATCTGGAAAAGTTTTTTTGTTGGATAAATTTGTTTGCAACTATATTACAACTGAATGGCTTTCCGACGGAGCTTCCAATCTCTCTCACAGCAAAAAATACGGTGTACATCGACACATTTTAACCAAAATAAAAAAGGAAGATGGGTATAGAATCCCTTTATCTTCGCTTGCAATAATGTGCTTCTACAAGAAAATAGCTCTATCCGATTTTTTCAAAATGATTGAAAATAAATATGGTTCAAAAATTAATGATGATTTTGTAGTTAATACAAAAAAAGAAGAATAAAACATCTTTTTTATTTAGAACCTGTCACCATTAGTTTAAACTAATGATTTATGTTTTTACAATCCAATAAATCCTGTCTAATCAATCTCTAATATTCTATTGAAAGGAAATTCTATTTGAGTCTTAAAAATTGACCTTTTTGGCTTGCTCTTGAGATTGTTGCTTCTTGCTTTCAAATCGTATAAGTAGATTTTGTATATCCTCACTTATCTTGGTCTCTACTACCCTAGCATAAATTTGGGTTGTTGCGAGTTTGGTATGTCCCAATAGCTTGGATACCGTTTCTATAGGTACGCCATTGGAAAGCATGACGGTTGTTGCAAAGGTATGTCTGGCAACATGAAAAGAAATGTTCTTGTGGATACCACAAGCTTTCGCAATTTCTTTTAAATAAGTATTGGTCTTTTGATTGGAGCTTATGGGTAATACATTATTGGTTGTAAAATCTTTTTCTTGGATAACTTTATACTTTTCAAGTATTGCCCATGCTTTGGGGAGTATTGGTACTTTTACCTGTTCGTCCGTTTTTTCTCGTTTGGTATATATCCAATTATTGCCGTCTATGCCCTTAACAATATTGCTTTCTGTAAGTTCTTTAACATCTACATAGGATAGCCCAGTATAACATGAAAACACAAAACAATCTTTGATTTTTTGTAGGCGGTCGCTTGTAAACTCTGTAGCTTCTAATAGGTGCAATTCTCTTTCTGTTAGGTATTCCCTGTCGTATTTGTTATATTTTAATTGAAATTGGCTAAATGGGTTTTTGTTCATCCATTCTAGTTTAATGGCTAGGTTTACCATTTTTTTAAAGCGCTCTAAATGTTTCATCACGCCATTATTGGATAATATCAATTGCTTTTTAGAATTTTTGTAGGTTCTCAGGTAGTGTTCAAAATCTGTGATGAATCTAAAATTTAATTGTTTCAAGTAAATATCCTTTACTCTTTTTTTCTTTTGTAAAAACTTCTGTAAGTATCTTTCTGTGGTATAATAATTCTTCATCGTTCCTGCTTTGAGAACGTGGATCATATTTCCATTGTGGTAAGTGATTAATTCTTTTAAGGTCTTGCTGTTGTCATCTTCTCCCAAGTATCGGGACTTAATGGCGTCCGAGGATATGATTTTATCTTCTTCTAGGAGCTGTTTATGACATTGGAGCAGTTTGTTATACACCTCATCTAAATAGGCGTTTAAAACTCTTATTTTTTCGGTATTACCCCTACCCTTTGTTTTTGTACTGTCCCATTCATTTTGGGCAATACTTCTTTTTAAACTCATTTCTGCTCGTTTACCTTTTACAGTAATACGAACATAGATAGAAAGCTGATTGGGATTGCTTCTAGATTTTCTTGTAAAGAAAATAACAGCAAAAGTGCTTTTTGTTTTCATAACTCATTGACTTTAGTTAAACAATAATTTGTTAAGCAGAAAGTCAAATCACACCCTAAAGTTCTTTAAAGTTAGCACATTTTTGGTAAACAATTGCACACCTAATTGCACACCTTTTATATGGGTTTAAATGGTATCATTTGATATCAAATAAAATGTGTAAAAACAAAAAACACTGATAATCATACGATTAACAGTGTTTTGTTATTACCTATTACTAGGTTCGTCGGGGTGGCAGGATTCGAACCTGCGACCTCCGCGTCCCAAACGCGGCGCGATAACCGGGCTACGCTACACCCCGAATTGATTATCTAAATTTCTAAAAGAAATTTGCGGAGAGACAGGGATTCGAACCCTGGGTAAGTGTTTCCACCTACGACGATTTAGCAAACCGCTCCTTTCGGCCACTCAGGCACCTCTCCAAATTTTATAAGAACTTTTCAACAAAATTGCGGTTGCAAATGTACTAGATACTTATATATAACGCAACTATTTTATTTACTTTTTTATAATTTTTATTCTGGATATTCAATCCGCAAATGGTAAATATTTGCAAGCTTGTGTTTTAACACCTTTTTTATAGATTCAATCTCTTTAAAAGTAATATTTGCGTTCAAAAATTGCCCCTCTTCAATTTGCTTATTTATTATAGTTTCAACAAAAGCATCAATCTTAGTAGATGTGGGCTCTTTTAAACTCTTAGAAGCCGCTTCAATACTATCACACATCATTAATATAGCAGTTTCCTTACTAAATGGCTTTGGTCCGGGATAACTAAAATCTAACTTATCAACATCTTCAAAATCATTTTTTGCCTGCATATAAAAATAATAAACAACACTAGTACCATGGTGGGTACGTATAAAATCTATAACTCTATCTGGTAAATTATTTTTTCTAGCGATCTCAATACCGTTTATAACATGATTTGTAATGATTCGAGCACTCTCTCTCGATGATAATTCATCGTGTGGATTAATCCCTGTTGATTGGTTTTCTGTGAAATAAGTTGGATTTTTCATTTTTCCAATATCGTGATACAAAGCCCCTACCCTTACTAACATGGCATTAGCACCTATTTCACTTGCCGAAGCCTCAGCAAGGTTTGCTACATTTAGAGAATGATGAAACGTTCCAGGTGATTTATTAGACAATTCTTTAAGCAATTTTGAATTAGTGTCTGATAATTCTAAAAGTGATACGTCTGAAACTAAACCAAAAAGCTTTTCATAAACATATATTAATGGTTGCACAAAAAGAGTTGCCAATCCACTTAAAATAAACCAAATAAATATTTCCCACTTTATAGTTTTCAAACTACCTTCATGAATAACGACAAATGCAAAATATGCTATAATATAAATAAGTGTTATTTGTCCTACCGAAATAAATAAATTAGCTCTTTTATATAATTCTGAAACAGTTAGCATTGTTACAATTCCTGCAATAATTTGAAGAAACATATACTCATAACTATTAGGGACAATAAATCCTATTAATAAGACCGTAAGCACATGTGCAAACAAACCCAATCTAGCATCAAAAAAAGCTTTAAATACCAAAGGCAAAATACAAATTGGAACAACATAAATGTACTTCGAATTATAGTTTACTACCAAGGTTGTAATAAATATTAATAAAGAAATATTAAAGAAAATAAAAGTAACCTTCGTATTATCCTCAAAGACACTTAATCTATACTTTCGTAAGAATAAAAGCAACATTAATAAAGTTAATGCAACCAATAATGTATATGCGAATAGCACCCATATATAATTAGACTCGCTCCAAACTTGCGATTCGTATTCAGACTGTAATGATTTTAATTTTTGATATGTATCCCCTTCAACAACTTCCCCCTTAGAAACTATTAGTGTTTCCTTTGCAATACTCCCTCTGGCATAAGCAATTTTTCCAACTTCCTCTTCTAATACTTTAGCTGTAAACGATTTATCGAATGCTAAGTTGGGCTCTACTAAATCAAAAAACAAAGAAGTAAAATTTGTTTTATATTGAATCAGTCCATACTTGTTTAAAGAATTATCAATTACTTTTGAAACAGCATCTTGTTTAATTAAATGAGAAAAGAATCCATCTTCTTTTTTAACCCTTCCATCAAGTAACACTATGGCCTTATTATCCGAAAAATCATAATCCTCACCTAAAACTCCAAATAAATACAACTCAGAAATAATAGCTTCCCCAGCCTTGTATAACTTTTTAGATACAGTCCTAGAAATAGAATCTGATATTATGTTTTTAAACTGATTTTTATATTCGGACTTTACTTTTACCTCTACAGTATTATCTAAATTAAAATACAGTACAGAATTATTGGTTAACACTTCTTTTTCAGAAGTAATTTCTTCATCTGTTTTTTTTATAGCAAAATCAAAAGGAGCATATAAATTTTCAGATTGCCAAGGCTTTCCTTTTTCAAAATTATATTTAAATTTTCCGCTTTTGGGAAATAAATACACAATTAAAAAAGTGGTAGAAATAAATAACAACCCCTTATAAATTAAGGAGTGATTTCTATATAATTTATTTATAAAATCTTTCATCAAAAAGGTTAATGGTCTCAAATGTAATAAAATTATAACGTTCTTCATTTTTATATGAACTCATATTACCTTTTTGTTGTTAACCGAAAATAAAATAACATATATAAGGTGTGATATTTTTGTGAAACACAGATCTAAACATAAAAAGAGTAACGAAGTTATAGGTAAACTTTAGCTATTTTTAGGAAATAGAAAAAGTCAAGATGTATTTTCTATAAATGAATCATTCATATTTCTACTAAAAATCGTTATTTTCGCAAGTATAAACTAAACATCAAATTAATGAATAAAGAAGTAGTTATTGTATCAGCTGTAAGAACTCCTATAGGTAGTTTTCTAGGTGCTCTATCCACTATTACTGCTCCAAAACTTGGAGCTATTGCTATTAAAGGAGCCTTAAATAAAATAAATTTAGATCCAAAACTAGTTGAAGAAGTTTTAATGGGCAATGTGGTACAAGCTGGAACAGGTCAAGCCCCCGCAAGACAAGCTGCTATTTACGCAGGCATACCCAATACGGTTCCATGTACTACTATAAACAAAGTATGCGCCTCTGGAATGAAAGCTGTTATGCAAGCTGCCCAAACCATCGCTCTTGGCGATGCAGATATTGTTGTTGCTGGTGGTATGGAAAACATGAGTTTGATTCCTCATTATTTACATACTCGAACGGGTACTAAATTTGGACCAGCTTCGTTAATTGATGGAATGCAAAAAGATGGATTAGTAGATGCTTACGACCAAAATGCTATGGGAGTTTGTGCAGATGCATGTGCAACAGAATATAAATTCTCTAGAGAAGAACAAGATGCTTTTGCTATACAGTCTTATAATCGTTCTGCTGCAGCATGGGATGCTGGAAAATTTAACAATGAAGTTGTCCCAGTTGAAGTGCCTCAACGTCGTGGAGAACCAATTATAGTTAGCAAAGATGAAGAATTTACTAATGTGAAAATGGATAAAATTCCACAATTACGTGCAGCATTCACTAAAGAAGGAACAGTAACAGCCGCTAACGCCTCAACTATAAACGATGGTGCTGGCGCAATGATTTTAATGAGTAAAGAAAAAGCTAATGATTTAGGCTTAGTTCCTTTAGCAACTATAAAAGGTTATGCTGATGCCGCTCACGAGCCTGAATGGTTTACAACAGCTCCAGCAAAGGCATTACCTAAAGCTATAAATAAAGCTGGTATCAAACTTAGCGATATAGAATATTTTGAATTTAACGAAGCTTTCTCTGTAGTAGGATTAGCAAATATGAAAATCCTCGGATTGAATGATAGTAATGTAAACGTAAATGGAGGTGCTGTATCATTAGGACATCCATTAGGGTGCTCAGGTGTTAGAATTTTAATCACGTTATTAAACGTTTTAGAACAAAACAACGCTAAAATTGGAGCTGCTGCTATTTGTAATGGAGGCGGTGGTGCTTCTGCAGTTGTAATAGAACGTTAATCTTAAATATTTTTTACTGTTATTAATTTATTATGAAATACTTTTTAAAATTTTTATTCTGCAATCTGGTTTTCTCATTAATAATTGCATAAATAACTAATAGTAATGACTAATAGATAATAACGTTATGCAATACGGAATTTGTAATTTAAGCATTGTTCCTCTTAGAGATGAGCCTGCAGACACTAGTGAACTTGTATCACAAGTAATCTATGGCGAAATTTTTAAAGTCTTAGAACAACGCAAAAACTGGAGTAAAATTCGTTTAGCATTTGATGCTTACGAAGGTTGGGTAGATAACAAACAATATCTCGAAATTACAGAAGAAGTTTACAAATCTTTAAATAAGGAAACTCCGAAACTCTCGGCAGACTTAGTAGAGTTTATAGAGGATAATAACAACCAATTACACCCTATTTTATTAGGCTCTACCTTAAATGGACTGTCCCATTTAAATCATAAGTACGAAGGGCTTTTTTTTGAGGGTAAAAAAGCAAAAAGCAACATTGTTCAAACGGCATTTTCATATTTAAACACGCCATATCTTTGGGGTGGAAAAACACCATTTGGTATCGATTGCTCTGGCTTTACTCAAATGGTTTATAAATTAAACGGTTATAAAATATTAAGAGATGCATCACAGCAAGCAACTCAGGGAGAAGCTTTAAGTTTTATTGAAGAAAGCGAACCTGGCGATTTAGCTTTTTTTGATAATAACGAAGGTGTTATAACCCATGTTGGTATTATAATGAAAGACAACTACGTTATACATGCACATGGAAAAGTTAGGATTGATAGATTAGACCACTCTGGTATTTATAATGTTGACAAAAAAACACATACCCATAAGTTACGTGTCATTAAAAAAGTAATCTAATAAAAAAAGGAGCAAATTAAATTTGCTCCTTTTCATATATATTAAGTAATCGATACTAGTTGCTACCTTCGGCTTCAAGAGTTTCAACCTTTCCTTTCAAATCTTTATACTTATCGGTTTCTCCAAGAATACTATAAATATTCATCAATGTTTTTGCTGCACTAAGACTATTTGGATTAATCTCGAGTGCTTTAGATAAATAAGGTATAGCTTCTCTATAAAGGTTTTGACGTTTCTCTCTCAATTCATCATAACGCTTATTATCAGCTCTAGAAGTTCCTAATCCATTCATTTCTTTAATTATAGATTCTTCTTTATTTAAAACTAAAGCCGCTAAATTTATATAGGCGTTTATATATTTTGGATCTAACTCTATTGCTTTTTCATAATACTGCATAGCTTCTGCAGACTGTTCAGATTCTGATGCTATAACACCTAAATTATATTGCAATTCAGGGTTAGTAGGATCCATTTGCGTTGCTTTCTCTAACAATTTTTTAAACTGCTCTGTATTGCCCATTTTATAATGAACGTTCGCTTCAGATAATATCAAATTAACATCATTAGGACTTTCTGCTCTTGCTTCTTTCATAGCTGCAATTGCTTTTTCATTATCCCCTTTGTTAACATATATAAGCGCAACATTTTTTACAATTTCTGGCTTTTTTGATTCAGAAATACGTTCTATTGGTTTAATATGTGTTTTAGCTTTAACAGAAATATCTCGTAGATCTTTATTAGTAAAACTCTCTTCTTTTTGTGTTTCAACATTAGTTGCTAAATACTGTGTCGAAATACCTGTGTATCCTAATTTTTTAAGCTCTTCATAAAGTGTTAAAGCTCTGTCATACTCATTAACATTAACTGCTGTTGCTGCAGCATAATAAAGAAATACCGTATCTCTTGATACAACTCTATAAGATTTTTCAAAAAATTGAGACGCATTTGAATAATCTTTTTTCTCATAGGCACCATTGCCTTTTAATAATAGATTATTAGCTATATCTTGTTTTAATGTATTAACTTCTGCTGAGTATCCAATTTCAACTTTATTTAAACTTACTAAAGCCTCATCTATTTCCTCTATGGTTCCTTTACCACCAGCATAGAGAGCTTCAGAAGTTAAATAATTAAACTTCGACTTAGCCTTAGCATCCATACTAGACATTAATGCTTCTGCTTGTTTTAAAGCCGTTTTTGCTTCGGCATATTTTGTTCCTTTAATAGCTCTTTCTGCTGTTTTTAACTCTTTTTTTTGTGCGAATGTAAATACACTTACAGAAAGGGCTAAAGCTATGACTAACTGTTTTTTCATTTTATAAAATATTTTAATTAATTTTCAGTATTATTATCTTCTTCTTCATTATTATCAAGAGTTGTGCCACCCTCTAAACCATCAATATCTTCAATATTTTCAGAATCTTCTACCTCGTCTTCATCATGCATGACCTTAGCAACTGCTGCTATGGAATCGTTTCCTTTTAAATTGATTAGTTTAACACCTTGAGTAGCTCTACCCATAACTCGTAAATTTGCTATAACCATACGTATTGCGATACCAGATTTATTAATGATCATTAAATCATCATTATCTGTCACACTTTTAATAGCTACCAAATTTCCTGTTTTCTCAGTAATGGAAATAGTTTTAACGCCTTTCCCGCCTCTATTTGTTATTCTATATACTGGTTCTCCATCTTCTGGATCGTCAATATAGGTACGTTTACCGTAACCGTTTTCTGAAACTACTAGTACAGACTCTTCTTGTGGGTTTTCGATAGTTACCATACCTATAACTTCATCTTTGTCATGGGCTAATCTAATACCTCTAACTCCAGAAGCACCGCGACCCATTGGTCTTGTTTTCGCTTCTTCAAAACGAATCGCTTTTCCAGATTTTAATGCCAACATAACTTGACTGGTACCTGTTGTTAATTTAGCTTCTAAAAGAACATCATCTTCTTTAATAGTAATGGCGTTAATACCATTAGTTCTAGGACGTGAGTACTGTTCTAAAGATGTTTTCTTAACTTGACCATTTTTAGTAGCCATAATAACATAATGACTATTAATATACTCCTCGTTCTTCAAATCCTGAGTACAAATAAAAGCCATCACTTTATCATCCTGCTCAATATTTATCAAGTTTTGAATAGCTCTTCCTTTTGATGTTTTACTACCTTCTGGAATTTCATAAACACGCATCCAGAAACATTTTCCTTTTTGCGTAAAGAATAGCATGTATTGATGATTCGTTCCAACAAATAAATGTTCTAAGAAGTCTTCGTTTCGTGTGGTTGATGCTTTTTGACCTACACCACCTCTATTTTGTGTTTTATACTCTGTAAGTGATGTACGTTTAATATAACCTGCATGCGAAATGGTAATCACCACTTTTTCATCAGGAATCATATCTTCAATACTTAAATCGCCTCCTGCATATTCAATATTCGAACGACGCTCATCTCCATATTTATCTCTAACAACTTCCAATTCTTCCTTAATAATATCCATACGACGTTCTTTCTTGTCTAAGATATCCTTTAAGTCTTCAATGTTTTTCATTATGTCGTCATACTCAGAACGTAATTTGTCTTGCTCTAAACCTGTAAGTTGACGCAAACGCATCTCTACAATGGCTTTAGCCTGTATTTCGGAAAGTTCGAAACGTTTTATTAAACTTTCCCTTGCTTCATCTGCATTCGATGAAGCACGGATAATAGAAATAACTTCATCAATATTATCTGATGCTATAATTAATCCTTCTAATATATGAGCACGTTCTTCAGCTTTACGCAATTCATAAGTAGTACGTCTTACAACAACCTCGTGTCTATGCTCAACAAAATAATGAATCAGTTCTTTTAAGTTTAATAATTCTGGTTTCCCATTTACAAGCGCAATATTATTTACACTAAATGAAGACTGTAATGCTGTGTATTTAAATAATTTATTTAATACAATATTTGGGATAGCATCTCGCTTTAAAACGTATACAATACGCATACCGTTTCTATCAGACTCATCACGAATTGTCGTAATCCCTTCCATTTTTTTCTCATTTATCAAGTCAGCAGTTTTCTTAATCATGTCTGCTTTATTAACTTGATAAGGTATCTCGTCCACTATAATACACTCACGCCCATTAACCTCTTCTATGTTGGTTTTAGCGCGCATCACAATTCTACCTCGACCTGTATGAAATGCTTCTTTTACACCATCATATCCATATATAGTTCCACCTGTTGGAAAATCAGGCGCTTTAACATGTGTAATTAACTCATCGATTTCTATATCATTATTTTCTATATAAGCAATCGTTCCATTAACGACTTCTGTTAAATTGTGTGGTGGCATGTTAGTAGCCATACCAACGGCAATACCAGAGGCACCATTAACTAAAAGTCCGGGAATACGTGTTGGTAAAACAGTTGGTTCTTGTAACGTATCATCAAAGTTTAGTTTATGATCTACAGTTTCCTTTTCAATATCTGCTAACATATCTTCAGATATTTTGCGCATACGTGCTTCTGTATAACGCATTGCTGCAGGACTATCACCATCTATAGAACCAAAGTTTCCTTGACCATCAATAAGCATATAACGTAAACTCCACTCTTGAGCCATACGCACCATAGCATCGTAAACAGACGAATCGCCATGTGGGTGATATTTACCTAAAACTTCTCCAACTATTCTTGCGGATTTTTTATGTGCCGAATTGGCTCTAATACCCAGTTCATGCATACCATAAAGCACACGTCTATGAACTGGCTTTAAACCATCTCTTACATCTGGTAAAGCACGTGACACAATGACCGACATTGAATAATCAATGTATGCCGATTTCATCTCATCTTCAATATTAATAGGGATCAATTTCTCTCCTTCTGCCATAAATAATTTAATTAAGTTTTATGTGTTTTTCAAAACATGCTAATATAACTATTTAGATAGTCATAGTAAGACTGTATAAAGTATTTTTCACGTTTTTTATTAACAATTTCATATTCTTTTTTAGTTAATAAGTATGCTTTAAAAAATTTTGATTTTATAAAGATTTTTTCGTCAATTAGCAACTTACTGACAATTTAAAGGTATAGTTTTTGCCTTTGGTAAAATGTTTTAGTATTTTTAATGCAGATAAGGACACTATTTTATGGATGATAATTTTTCCCCAAGAGTAAAGGATGTAATTGCATACAGCAAAGAAGAAGCATTACGGTTAGGTCATGATTTTATTGGTACCGAACATTTAATGCTTGGACTTTTGCGTGATGGCAACGGCAAAGCCATTAATATATTAAATGCTTTAGATGTAGATTTAAATCATTTAAGACGTAAAGTTGAAATATTAAATCCTGCAAATCCAAATATTACTGTAACTTCAAATCAAAAAAAGAACTTACATCTTACAAGGCAAGCAGAACGTGCTTTAAAAACTACCTTTTTAGAGGCAAAACTATTTCAAAGTACTTCTATTAATACAGCCCATCTATTACTCTGTATTTTAAGAAATGAAAATGATCCTACAACTAAACTTTTAAACAAACTAAGAGTTGACTATGATAATGTTAAAGAACAATTCAAGCTTATGATTACAAACGACAATGATTATATAGAACCAAAATCTGAATTTCAAGATGATGATATGAATGCTGAAGACGATACCACAAAGGACAATATTTTTAACACGCCTACAGGCAAAACGAACAAGAAGTCTAAAACACCTGTTTTAGATAATTTTGGTCGGGATTTAACAGCGATGGCAGAAGAAGGGAAGTTAGACCCTGTAGTTGGTCGCGAAAAGGAGATACAACGTGTCTCACAAGTTTTAAGTAGACGTAAAAAGAACAACCCTCTTTTAATTGGTGAGCCTGGTGTTGGTAAGTCTGCCATAGCCGAAGGTTTAGCCCTTAGAATTGTAAAACGAAAAGTATCAAGGATTCTTTTTAATAAACGTGTTGTAACTTTAGATCTAGCAAGTTTAGTTGCTGGTACAAAATATCGCGGACAATTTGAAGAACGCATGAAAGCGGTTATGAATGAACTTGAAAAGAATGACGATGTCATCCTTTTTATTGACGAAATACATACCATAGTTGGTGCTGGTGGAGCAACAGGAAGTTTAGATGCTTCTAATATGTTTAAACCTGCTTTAGCCCGTGGGGAAATTCAATGTATTGGTGCCACTACTTTAGATGAATACAGACAATATATTGAAAAAGATGGTGCGTTAGAACGTCGTTTTCAGAAAGTGATTGTTGAACCAACGACAGTTGAAGAAACTATCGAAATCCTTAATAATATAAAAGGCAAATACGAAGAACATCATAACGTTGATTATACACAAGAAGCTATTGAAGCTTGTGTTAAATTAACTAATAGATACATGACTGAGCGTTTTTTACCAGACAAAGCCATTGATGCTTTAGATGAGGCAGGCTCTCGGGTACACATAACTAATATAGATGTTCCTAAACAAATTTTAGAGCTCGAAAAGCAACTAGAAGGCATTAAAGAAACTAAAAATGCTGTTGTAAGAAAGCAAAAATATGAAGAAGCAGCTAAACTTAGAGATGACGAAAAACGCATTGAAAAAGAATTGGTTATTGCTCAAGAAAAATGGGAAGAAGATACCAAACAACATAGAGAAGTTGTAACTGAAGATAATGTTGCCGATGTCGTTTCTATGATGACGGGCGTGCCAGTCAATAGAATTGCACAAACAGAAATTAATAAACTTGCCGAACTACCAAACCTTATAAAAGGAAAAGTAATAGGGCAAGACAATGCTGTTGCTAAGGTAGTTAAAGCCATTCAGCGTAATCGTGCCGGACTTAAAGATCCTAATAAACCAATCGGTTCATTTATCTTTTTAGGTCAAACAGGTGTTGGTAAAACGCAATTAGCAAAAGTATTGTCTAGAGAGTTATTTGATAGCGAAGAATCACTTGTTAGAATTGATATGAGTGAGTATATGGAGAAATTTGCTATTTCTAGATTAGTTGGAGCACCTCCAGGTTATGTTGGATACGAAGAAGGTGGTCAATTAACCGAAAAAGTAAGACGTAAACCATATGCTGTTATATTATTGGATGAGATTGAAAAAGCACATCCCGATGTCTTTAACATGCTACTTCAAGTGCTTGATGATGGCTACTTGACCGATAGTTTAGGTAGAAAAATTGATTTTAGAAACACGATCATAATTATGACCTCTAATATTGGTGCCAGAAAACTTAAAGATTTTGGTACAGGTATTGGCTTCGGTACGGCATCACAAAAAGCTCAAGAAGATGCTAATGCTAGAGGCGTTATTGAAAACGCACTAAAAAAATCGTTTGCTCCAGAGTTTTTAAATAGAATTGATGATGTTGTCGTTTTTAATGCTTTAGAAAAAGAAGACATCAACAAAATTATTGATATCGAATTAGAAAAACTTTTAACAAGAATTAAAGGTTTAGGTTATATTTTAAAAATTAGCAATAGCGCTAAAGATTATATTGCCGAAAAAGGGTTCGATAAACAATATGGCGCAAGACCACTAAAGAGAGCTATTCAAAAATATGTTGAAGATGCTTTAGCTGAAGAAATTGTAGCATCACATCTTCAAGAAGGTGACCATATTAATATTGATTTTAATAAGAAAACTAAGGAATTAAGTATTACAATCAAAAAAGCTGAAAGGCCCACAGAATCTTAAAACCCCATAATAATAAAAAGCCAAAAACAAATTCCATATTAAAGTCCTATATTCAAGAAGAATATAGGACTTTTTTTTTGCAAAACTGTAACAAAAGATAACAGCTACCATCTATATTATAACAATTTGTTTTTTTGACGCCAACTAAATTAAATATCGAACAGCTTGTTGAGCTTTGTAAATCTGGAAACCAATCTGCACAATTGGAAATATATAACAGATATTATAAAGCCATGTACAATGCCTCTTTCAGAATTGTAAAAGACAGTTTTGAAGCAGAAGATATTATGCAAGATTCATTTTTAATGGCTTTTACAAAACTAAATAACCTTAAAGAATCAAAAATATTTGGACCATGGTTAAAACGAATTGTTATAAATAATAGTATTTATCATTATAAAAAGAATAACAAAAACAAAGAAGTTCCTTTAGATGATGTTTTATATAAGATAGAAGATAATAATAATGGGATAGATAGCAATTACGAATTTACAAATATAAAGGCGAAGCAAATTTTAAACACTATAAAATCATTAAAAGATACTTATAGAATCGCTTTAACCTTAAACTTAATCGAAGGCTACGATTATGAAGAAATAAGTAATATTTTAAATATTACCAATGCTAATTGCAGAACAACTATTTCCAGAGCCAAGGAAAGTTTAAGAACAAAATTACATACGGTTTATGAATAAGGACACGATAGAGCAACTATTTAAAAAATATGAAACTGATTTCGATATAGAAAATCCAGAATCTAATCATACAGAGCGTTTTTTAGACAAATTAAACAAACAAAGCGAGCTACAACTAATTAAAGTTGATAAACAAAGGCGTCGTTTATGGAAACCATTAATTGGTGTAGCCGCTTCTGTAATATTATTAATAACCCTTTTTATAGGGTCACAACAAGATCCCAGTTATAGTGAGTTAGCCAGTGTATCGCCTAAAATGGCAGAAACAGAAGACTTTTTCACACTAACAATAGCTGAAGAATTAAGTAAAATTAAGAGCGAAGATTCGCCTGAAGCTCAGACGCTAATTCAGGATACCATAGAGCGTATAAATGCATTAGAAGAAAACTATAAATCTTTAAAAATAGATTTAACCGAAAGTGGCGATGACAGCAGGGTTATCTATGCTATGATTTCCAACTTTCAAAACAGGATAGACATATTACAAAATGCTTTAGAGCAAATTGAAAACATAAAAAAATTAAATAATCAATCACGTGAAATAATATCTAACATCAATATTTAATGATACGAAAATCATTAATTAAGACATTACATATGTCAATTAAAAAACAATTAAAATCGATCATATGAAACGAGCACTACAATTTAAAATATTAATATTATTTTTAATATTACCGCTATTTTCTACTGCCTCGTCAACAGAAACAAAAGGCAAATACACAAAAAAGAAGACCATTAATAAAGAATACTCTGTAACATCAAACGCTATGCTAAGTGTAGATAATAGCTATGGAAATATCGATATTATAACTTGGAATGAGAACAGAGTCGTTTTTGAAATTACTGTCACAACCACTGGTAATGATGAAGAAAAAGTTCAAGAAAAACTAGACGATATAACAGTTATTTTTGAAGCATCTTCTAATAATATTTCTGCACAAACAAGATTTGGAGAGAGAAAATCAAGTTCTTGGTGGAGTTGGAAAAACAACAATAAAGTTAGTATGAAAATTAACTACATTGTTAAAATCCCTTTCACAAGTAATATAAACCTAAATAACGATTACGGCAGTATTAACATAGACAAACTTGAAGGTCAAGCAAAAATAAATTGCGATTATGGTAAAATTACCACTAAAGAATTAATGGCAGATAACAATGTAATAACCTTCGATTATACAAAAAACTGTTATTTTGAATATATAAAAAGCGGTAAAATAAATGCAGATTATAGTGGTTTCACTGTATCAAAAACAAACAAATTAGATATTAATGCAGACTATACAAATTCTAAAATTGAAATAGCCGAAAACGTTAATTATAATTGTGATTATGGTAAAATAAAAATTGGTAAAGCAAATAATATTACTGGAAATGGTGATTATTTAACAACTATTATTGGCGATGTTTATAAAAATATAATTCTTAAAGCAGACTATGGGTCTATAAAAATAAATAGAATGACTGAAAATGCTGAAAACGTAGATATAAAATCTGATTATGTTGGTATAAAAATAGGCTACGCACCAGCATATAATTTCAATTTTAATATCAATTTAAAATATGGATCATTAAATGGCGACGAATTAGAATTCACAAAGAAAATAAAAAAATCTGGAGACAAACTTTATGTAGGTTATTATGGTAATAAAACATCAGGTAACTCCATTAATATTGAATCCGATTACGGCAGCATATCTCTTTATAAAAATTAATTCATCAATAATAAATCATTAAACACATGAAACAATCAATCAAAAAACAAACAGTCTTAATAATAGCTACGTTACTTTTAACAGCTACATCCTATGCACAAAGGGGAAAATCTATAAAAGGAAATGGAAACATAACAACAATAACCCGAACAACTTCTGAATATGATGGGATAAAATGTGCTGGTTCTTTCGATTATATTCTGGTAGCAGGCAACGAAGGGAAAATAACTCTTGAAGGGGAATCTAATCTTTTAGAGTATATAATTACCGAAGTTAAAGGAGATCATTTAATTGTAAAAACAAAAAAAGGTGCAAAAATAAACTCTGGTAGAAATAAGGCAATTAAAATAACAATCCCTTTTAAAGATATCTCTAAGGTTTCGTTAGCTGGTTCTGGTGATTTATGGAATGAAGACCTAATAACTGCAACTAATTTAAATGTTTCTTTGGCTGGTTCTGGAGATGTTATTCTCGACATTAAAGCATCATCTACAAAAGCATCCATAGCAGGTTCTGGTGATCTTACTCTAAAAGGCGACACTAATAATCTAGAAGCCAAAGTAGCAGGTTCTGGTGATTTTCACGGATTCGATTTACAAGCAAATAATACAGAGGTTTCTGTTGCTGGATCTGGTGATGCAAAAGTTGTTAGCAACAAAAATTTAAAAGCAAGAGTAGCTGGATCTGGCGATATTGTTTACAAAGGAGACCCTATAGTAGACACCAAAGTGGCAGGTTCTGGGAGTATTTCTATTAATTAATTTATTTCATCAATCATAAAAAAAGGCTATCTAAAAAGTGATGAATTTTGTCATCAGAATGACACTTTTTAGACAGTCTCTTTTAGTTTGCATTTAAAAAAAACTTATTTATTTAAAATATCGCTCTTAGGAACTCTAAATAGTAGTATTAAACCGATTATAAAGAATGTAGCTAAGAATAAAATTGAATAGCGCATACTTCCAGTAACTTCTGCTACAAATCCATACATAAACATCCCTATAACAATTCCTATTTTCTCAGAAACGTCATAAAAACTAAAATAAGAAGCTGAATCCTCTGTCTTTTCTGGTACCAACTTACTATAAGTCGATCTAGATAGAGATTGAATCCCCCCCATAACTAAACCAACACACCCTGCTGTTATATAAAACTGCAATGGGGTTTGTATAAAAAACGCATAAGCGCAAATAACTATCCAAAAAGAAATAATTAAAATTAAAGTTTTTATATTACCTATTTTGCCAGATAATTTGGCTGTATAATTAGCACCAAAAACGGCAACCAATTGAATTAACAAAATGCTAACAATTAAACCAGTTGTTGAATCTTGTTCTCCCCAATTTAATTCCTCAACCGCAAAATATGTAGCAGCTAACATAATCGTTTGTACCGCCATACTATAAACAAAAAAAGCACTCAAATAACGACTTAAAATTTTATTTGTTTTCAGGGCTTTCCAAATTTTCAGTAATTCATTATAGCCATGAACTATTACAGATTTTGTTATTTTATGCCCTTCATGTGTTCCTGTTGGCAAATGCTTAAATGTATATTGCGCAAAACTAATCCACCAAATACCAACCATAATAAATGATATTCTTGTTGGTGCACCTGCATCATCAAATCCAAACCAATCATATTTAAGTATCATAACTAAATTAACTACAAGCAGAACAACACTTCCAATATATCCAAGAGAAAATCCTTTTGCACTAACTTTGTCTTGTTGCTCAGGAAAAGCGATATCTGGCAGATAAGAATTATAAAAAACGAGGCTTCCCCAAAAACCAATTAAAGCAAGTATATAACATAATAAGCCAACAAATAAATTATCTAACGTAAACCAATACAAACCTATACAAGATAAAGCTCCCAGATAACAGAAAAATTTCATAAAATTTTCCTTATTACCTACATAATCAGAAATTCCAGATAATATTGGAGATATTATTGAAACGATTAAAAAACTCAATGCTGTTACATAACTAATAAGAGAATCGTTATTAAATTCGTATCCTAAAAACGTTACTGTATCACTTATTTTATTACCATCTGCATCTTTAACAATAGTAAGCGCACCGTAAAAAATAGGAAATATTGCCGATGAAATAACTAATGGATAAACCGAGTTCGCCCAATCATAAAACGCCCAGGCGTTTAAGAGCTTTTTACTTCCTTTTTCTAATAAAGCCATAATAAAAAAGCTGCCCTTTTATGAGCAGCCCACTAAAATAATTAAATATTTTTATTTTCACGTTAAGAAATCAGTAATAACAAATAGTAAAAACCAACTAAACGATTACTAACTAATTAAGGCAAAACTATTTTCTAAACGAAGTAACACCAAATTTTTTAGCCTCCTCTTTAGCCGTTGGTGCTAATGCAGCAAGGTTAGCAATACGAGAATCGTTTGATGGGTGCGTACTTAAAATTTCTGGCGGTGCTTCCCCTCCACTATTAGCTTTCATACGTTTCCATAATTCGGATGCTTCATCTGGATTATAACCAGCAATTGCCATTAAATATAACCCTATTTTATCTGCTTCAGTTTCATGACTTCTACTAAAAGGTAGCATCACACCTACTTGTGTTCCAACACCATAATATTGGTTAAATGCATTTCTTGATTTTTCGTCTTTAATGGCAACATTTCCTGCCACAGCTAAACCTTGTTGTATGTATGCGGCACTCATACGTTGTTGACCATGATTTGCTAATGCATGCGCTACTTCATGTCCCATAATAGCAGCAACTCCAGTTTCCCCATTAGCTATTGGCAAAATACCTGTGTAAAAAACGATTTTACCTCCTGGCATACACCAAGCATTTACCGTTTTATCGTCAACTAAATTATATTCCCATTTATAATCGTTTAAATACCCCTGATTTCCATTAGCATTTAACCATTTTTCCGCAGCCACTGCAATACGCTGCCCTACTCTAGTTATCATAGCAGCATCCTTTGTTCCAGTAACAACTTTATTCTCTGTTAAAAACTGATCATATTGCGCAAAAGCCGTTGGGAATAATTGAGAATTTGGCACTAAAGCTATAGTCTGTTTGCCTGTAAATGGATTCGTTGCACATGATAATATGAACACTATCATGCCAAATACCAAAAGGAATCTTTTTAATTTCATTGAATAGGGTTTATAATTTTTTATAAAAATACAAAATTTGTATCTTAATACTTTAGACACCAAATGTTTTTATTTGGTCACATTATTATAGAATAAAATATTCAATCAGAAATGTCATGTCCCATTAATAAATACGACATATTCTAATAAAAACTCAAACAATATGAAAAAGCTAATCCTATTATGTTTAACAATTGTGTTATTTAATTGTAACAGTAATGCCCAAAAAACAGAAAAAAAAGTCTATAAAGTTACCAAAACTGATAAAGAATGGAGAACGCAGTTATCTGAAAAAGCCTATTATGTTTTAAGAGAAGCAGGAACTGAGCGCCCATTTTCAAGCCCTCTAAATAAAAACTACAAAGAAGGTGTTTATATCTGTGCAGCGTGTAATACGCCTTTATTTAAAAGTGAACACAAATTTGATTCAGGTAGCGGCTGGCCAAGTTTTGATCAGGAAATTAAAGGAAATGTCGCTTTTGGCTCCGATAACAAATTAGGATATTCACGTGATGAAGAACATTGTGCGACATGTGGCGGACATTTGGGACATGTTTTTAATGATGGGCCAAGAGACACTACTGGAAAACGTCATTGTATTAATGGAATAGCTTTGAAGTTTGTTCCTAAGGAATAAATCTTAAAAAAATAAAATTTCTAATTCCAACTCAATCGCATTAAAGAATTAGAATTTGTTATTTAAAAATTGATATTTTATATTTAAGGTATGCAAACTTCCTATTTGACTAGTATCATTAAACAATTTGAATATTATAAAAGTTTAGGAGATAACACTTTTAAACAACTTAGCTTTGAAGAGCTCCAAAAAGAATTCGCAGAAGATTCTAATTCAATTTCTATCATTGTAAAGCATATTGTCGGTAATATGCTAAGTAGATGGACTAACTTTTTAATTGAAGATGGAGAAAAAGAATGGAGGCATCGCGATTTAGAATTTGACGACACTTATACTTCAAAAGACGATCTCATTAAAAATTGGAATAAAGGTTGGAAATGTTTATTTGATGCTATCACACCATTATCTGAAATCGATTTAGAACACATTATTTACATTCGAAACCAAGGCCATACAGTTACCGAAGCTATAAATAGACAATTGGCTCATTACTCCTATCATATTGGACAAATTGTTTTTCTAGGAAAACTGGTAAAAGGTAAAAACTGGCAATCTTTATCAATTCCAAAAGGAAATTCTTCAAAATATAATGCTGAAAAATTTAGTAAAGAAAAAGGACAGCGTCATTTTACAGATGATTTGTAGTTGATACTAACTAGTCTCAATTGATAAACTATGAAAAAGTAAGACTACTCAGCAATCAAAATCAAAAACATAGACTTATTTACTCTTAACATAAAAATAAAACACAACACACAATAACCCCAAAAACAAAAGTAGTATTATTACATCGCAACTTTGCGACTTAGCGGCTTCGCGAGACACATACAAAAAACATAGTTTTCAATTAAGACGCCATATTAACCAGAATCAAAAACACTGACTAATTTATAATTAACTAAAAACTCAGCAACCAATAACCCTAAAAAATAACAATAACATTATTACATCACAACTTTGCGACTTAGCGAGCCACATAAAAAAACATAGTTTTCAATTAAGGCACCAATCATAACAAAGAATCAAGATCACTCAACAACCAAAATCAAAAACACAGACTAATTTATAGTTAACAAGAAACTCAACAACCAATAACCCTAAAAAATAACAATAACATTATTACATCTCAACTTTGCGACTTAGCGGCTTCGCGAGCCACATAAAAAAAACATAGTTTTCAATTAAGACGCCATATCAACCAGAATCAAAAACATAAACTAATTTATAATTAACTAAAAACTCAGCAACCAATAACCCTAAAAAATAAAAGTAACATTACTACTTTGCGACTTAGCGGCTTAAACAAGCCCCAAAAATCATCATTTCAAAGTCCTCTTAAAAGGCCTTATAATCAAACGAGCTTCCCTATCAAACCTCACATAATTATACACCCAATTTATAAAAACAACCATCCTGTTTCTAAAACCTATTAGAAAAAACAAGTGGACAAACATCCAAACATACCAGGCAAAAGCCCCTTGAAACTTGAATCGCTTTAAATCGACCACCGCTTTATTTCTACCAATGGTTGCCATAACCCCTTTATCCTTATAAGAAAAGGGAATCATTGGTTGTTCTTCAATCAATCGTAAAATATTATCCCCTAATTGATCCCCCTGTTGAATAGCAGGCTGTGCCATCATTGGTAAACCATTAGGGCATACATCACTTACCATACAAGCAACATCTCCTATAGCAAAAACATGATTAAACCCTTTTACCTGATTAAATTCATTTACTAAAAGCCTATTCCCTCTGGTCACAAATTTTTCGGCATCTAAGCCTTTTATAGTAGCTCCTTTTACACCAGCTGCCCAAACTAAAGTAGCCGTTTCAAATGTTAAATCCGTATTCGTTATTACTGTCTTTCCATCATAATTCGTTACCCTAACCTTCTTCCAAATATGAACCCCTAATTTCTCTAAAAAGTCTTCAGCTTTTTTTGATGCATTGGCACTCATCCCCTTTAAGATACAATCACTGGATTGCACCACATGAATTTGAGCCAATCGTGTATCCAAATCAGGATAATCCTTCGGCAAGATACCTTTCTTTATTTCTGCTAAAGCACCTGCTAACTCCACTCCTGTTGGACCTCCTCCAACAATTACAAAATTCATAAGAGCATTCCGTTCATTCAGATCAGATGTAAGCAAAGCATCTTCAAAATTCTCCAAAATCAAACTCCTCAAATTAAGAGACTGAGGTATCGTTTTCATGGACATACTATACTTTTCTATAGCTTTATTTCCAAAATAATTAGTTTTAGAGCCAGAAGCGACTACTACATAATCAAACTTAAGTTCACCTATATTAGTAATAACTTTGTTTTTAACTGTATCAATTTCTTCAACATCAGCCAATCTAAAATGAAAATTAGGAAAGTTTTTTAATATTTTTCTAATAGGGTAAGCAATAGAATCTGGTTCCAATCCACCAGTTGATACTTGATATAATAATGGTTGGAATGTGTGGTAGTTATTCTTGTCTAATAAAACAACCTGAAGGTCTTGTTTTGATAATTTTTTAGCCAAAGCAACTCCTGCAAAACCACCACCTATTATAACAATTCGAGGAAAACTTGTTTTTGGTATGTTCATATATAAATACTTGCAATACAAAGGTAATACTAATTTAACTTTGAAATATCACGAAAATAAATTGAATCATTTTTAGATATAATTTAAGATATAACTATAATTCCTGTTTCTTTTTTTGACAAAACTAGAGCCAAACAGAAACGGGTTAGAGTACGCTTTTCAAGGCCAAATTAGCATAATATAAAGATGTAAATTTAAAGCCTTCTAAATTCTTTATTCAAATTCGATTTCGTAAATTTGTTCCCTAAAATTTAACAGATGAGTAAATACGATATTATTGTTCTTGGAAGTGGTCCTGGCGGTTATGTTACAGCCATTAGAGCATCACAATTGGGTTTTAAAACCGCTATTGTTGAAAAAGAAAACCTTGGTGGTGTATGCTTAAATTGGGGATGTATCCCAACTAAAGCCTTATTAAAATCTGCTCAAGTGTTTGAATATCTTAAGCATGCAGGAGATTATGGACTATCAGTTAAAGATTTCGACAAAGATTTTGATGCTGTAGTTAAACGTAGTCGTGGTGTTGCAGATGGCATGAGTAAAGGTGTTCAGTTTTTAATGAAGAAAAACAAAATTGACGTTATTAATGGGTTTGGAAAACTTAAACCTGGTAAAAAGATAGATGTTGATGGTACAGAATATAGCGCTGATAACATCATTATAGCAACAGGAGCTCGATCTCGCGAATTACCAAATTTACCTCAAGATGGTAAAAAAGTAATCGGTTACAGAGAAGCTATGACTTTACCTGAACAACCAAAGAAAATGATTGTGGTTGGTTCTGGTGCTATTGGCGTTGAGTTTGCATATTTTTATAATTCTATGGGAACGGAAGTAACTATTGTTGAATACTTACCTAATGTAGTTCCTGTTGAAGACGAAGATGTTTCTAAACAACTAGAACGTTCTTTTAAGAAAAGTGGTATAAAAATTATGACTTCTGCCGAAGTTACCTCTGTTGATACTTCTGGAAAAGGAGTAAAAGCAACTGTAAAAACTAAAAAAGGAGAAGAAATTCTTGAAGCAGATGTTATTTTATCTGCCGTAGGTATAAAAACAAATATTGAAAATATAGGATTAGAAGATGTTGGTATCGTAGTAGATAGAGACAAAGTTATAGTTAACGATTTTTACCAAACTAATATTCCTGGTTATTATGCCATTGGTGATGTTACTCCTGGTCAGGCTTTAGCACATGTCGCTTCTGCGGAAGGCATATTATGTGTTGAAAAATTAGCAGGACACCATGTTGAAGCTTTAGATTATGGAAACATTCCTGGCTGTACATATTGTTCTCCAGAAATTGCTAGTGTAGGTATAACCGAAAAACAAGCCAAAGAAAAAGGCTTAGATATTAAAGTTGGTAAATTCCCATTCTCTGCCTCTGGTAAAGCTAGTGCAGGTGGTAATAAAGAGGGCTTTGTAAAAGTAATTTTTGATGCTAAATATGGTGAGTGGTTAGGCTGCCATATGGTTGGTGCTGGTGTAACCGATATGATTGCCGAAGCTGTTTTAGGAAGAAAGCTAGAAACGACTGGTCATGAAGTATTAAAAGCCGTACATCCTCACCCAACAATGAGTGAAGCTGTTATGGAAGCTGTTGCTGATGCTTATGATGAAGTGATACATCTTTAATCTTTAGATAAGAGATTAAAGAACATAGATATTATATTAGACAAAAAAAGTTCCGAGAAATCGGAACTTTTTTATTTATAGCATTGCCTTATTTGAATACTAATGGTATTATTTATAAAAGAGAAGGAAGTGAATAAATAGTTTGTAATCTAAACATGAAACAAATCTCAATTGAATCGCTTTTTTGTTTTAAAATTTAAACCGTGTCCCAAATTTATAAATCATATTATTACCTACCGAATAATTAACCGAAGGATCTTTTTTTGTTAATCTAAGATTTACACCACCATAAATAGATAAATCATCTGTTATATCATATTGAAAACCAAAAGTTGAAAATAATGACGTAGCATTTGTCTCTATAAATCCATTCTTCCTTAATACACCAATTTTAGGGCCAAATAAAACACTAAATTTATTACTTATAAAATATTTAGCCAATAAGGGAAATTCTGTAACAGTGTAGCTATTAATAAGATCATTAGTACTTCTTCCCTCCTTTCCTATTCTAAAAAACAAATCCTCATTTATCTTAAATTCAGAAAAATAATTAGAATAAAATATTGGAGTATCATTTATTTCAATTTCATCTGTAATAAGAAAAGAATCCGTTTTTCTTTCCTCTTGAGATAAAACCGTTTTAGAAACTATAAAGAAGAAAACAACAGCAAGTAGTTCATTTTTCATGATTAATTATTTGACGATCAATTACAAATCTATGTTTAAAGATTAAGTAATTATCATAATCAAGTCATAAAATTAGCTAGGCTATTTGTTAAATATTTCTAATGAAAAATTTAAAGAAAACTCTGAATTGCCAATTCATAACTCTGCAACCCAAAACCAAGAATAACACCTCTGGCATTCGGAGAAATATATGATTGATGGCGAAACTCTTCTCTATTAAACGTATTCGAAATATGTACCTCTACTACTGGGGTTTCAATGGCTTTAACTGCATCACCAATACCTACAGAAGTATGTGTATAAGCGGCAGCGTTTAAAATAATGCCATCATAATTAAAACCAACCTCATGCAATTTATCTATAAGTTTCCCCTCTATATTAGATTGAAAATAATCAATCTCTATACCAGTATATTTTTGTTTAATTTCTTCTAAAAATTCAGTAAATGATAAACTTCCATAAATGTTAGGTTCTCTTTTACCTAGTAAGTTTAGATTCGGGCCGTTAATTATTATCAATTTCTTCATGAAGTAAAAGTATTAAAAAATTGATCATAAAAAAACCGAAGCTTATCACTTCGATTCTTCCTAATACCTCGTTAAAATAGAATCTATACTAAAGTCCTGCTCCTAATGAAGCGTATTTAATACTTCTAAGTTTGTAACCTCCAATAGCTGCGCTCACTATACCAGAGGTATGCTCTCCTAAAACTGCTAAAGGATTAACTTTAATGACATTCTTCTCTTGAGCAAATTATAGGTTAATCTTATTGAAATCTATACCCTAAGCCAACAAAAAGACCATTTAATTTTCTAGTAATTCCATCAGGTGCATCTTCAATTAAATTAGCTAAACCAAAATTAAATCTGGTTTCTACAAATAATCCATCTATATTTCTATTAATATAAATATCATAAGCAACACCTACTTCTATACCATAATTAAAAGACTCAAATCCATCATTAACATCAAGCAAAAAACCAAAACTGGGGCCAGCAAGTACATTAAATGACTCAAACACTTCATATTTAACCATTAGTGGGATACTTATTTGATTTAAATCTTCTACAGCAACATACAGTAGCTCTGGCCGAAAAGTAAAAGCATCAAAAACGCTTATCTCTGCAAAACCTCCTAGATAAAATCCCGTGTCGTTATTTGTTATGCTAAATACGCCATTTTTAACTTTTAATGATGAGAAATCTACACCTGCTTTTGCGCCATATTTAATTTCTTGGGCATTTAGGTTTAATAATCCTAATACTGTGATAACAGTGCACAATAATATTTTTTTCATAATAGATTTGGTTAATTGATTTTTTATCGGATTAAATTTAACCCAGATATCTTTAATAAAAGATAACTCTTAAAATAGTATTAAATTTTATTTTTCTGAATAATTTTTAGATTTATAGTATAAAAAAACCGAAGCATAAACTTCGGTTTTTTGGATATTTAATATTTTGGTTTAGAAATACAAAGCAAATCCAACATTAAATTGAAATACACCTTCATCTGTATATTGATCATTTAAAGATAAATTATACCTTAGACCTGGTTCGATAGAAACGTTATCACCAATAAACCAAGCATAACCAGCACCTAAACCTAACCACATTGGGGTCTCATTACCAATTTTTACTGCATCTCCAGAAGCCCCTGTCAAATCTACAGTTACTGGAATCATGCTATTAACATAGTATTTTGCTCCTAAACGATAAGAAAATGAACTTTCTGAATCACCAACATCTGGATTATCACCTCCAAAGCCTAAACCCAACTTAAGAGCCAAATCATCCATGATGAAATAACCTCCATCTAATCCAACATTATAAGCAGAAGATCCATCTGAAGAAACAAAATTAATACCAGTTGAACCTAGCATAGCATTTCCCGTATTAGCTTCAATTAATATTTTACCTTTAGATGTTTGCTCACCTTGAGCATTAACGCTTGATAATCCGAACACTGCAATCGCAGCACACAATAATAATTTTCTCATAATAAAAAATTGTTTTTAGTTTTTGATTTGGACAAACCTAAAGCGAAGATTTTTAATAACCAAAAATAAAAACACTTTTACTTTACGTTTTATCGAAAAAATACGTTTTTAATCGATTAAAAACACTTTTAGTCGGAAAAACACAACAAATAAGAGTAAGATATTTAAAATTTTTCAACAAAAATTGCAATATCATTATTGAAAATTTATACTATTTTTACACCACATGAAATGGCAACACGCACTTAAAGATTACCAATTATACTTAAAAATTGAACGGGGTTTATCCGAAAACTCTATTGAAAATTACTCGCGCGACGTTAAAAAGTTAATGAGTTATTTAGAGAATCATAATATAAATGAAAACCCAAACACAATCACTACAGAAATCGTTCAAGGGTTTATATATGAAGTTGCCAAAAAAGTAAACGCTCGTTCGCAATCGCGTTTAATCTCTGGTTTACGCAGTTTTTTCGGTTATTTAATCTTTGAAGATTACAGAACCTCTAATCCGCTGGAACTTATTGAGTCTCCCAAAATTGGTAGAAAGTTACCAGATACACTAAGCGAAGAAGAGATTGATACTATTATAAATGCCATAGATTTAAGTAAACCAGAAGGTGAACGTAATCGTGCTATGCTAGAAACACTTTATGGATGCGGATTGCGAGTTAGTGAACTCATTAATCTTAAAATTTCTGATTTGTTTTTTGATGAAGGTTTTATAAAAGTTACTGGCAAAGGCAATAAACAACGATTTGTTCCTATTATAAATGTTACTCAAAAATATATTAACATCTATAGAAAAGAAATTCGAAATCATTTAAATATCCAAGCAGGTTTCGAGGACACACTCTTTTTAAACAGAAGAGGGAAACAACTTACAAGAGCTATGGTCTTTACTATCATTAAACAGTTAGCAGAAAAGATCGGGCTCAAAAAAAATATCTCTCCACATACTTTTAGGCATTCGTTTGCGACTCATTTATTAGAAAACGATGCAGATCTTAGATCCATACAGTTAATGCTTGGTCATGAAAGTATAACAACTACCGAAATTTATGTGCACTTAGACAAAAGTCATTTAACAAAAGTGGTAGAAAAGTATCATCCTAGGAAATAGAAGGGATCAAGTACAAAAGTTGTGTGTGTCTGTTTCAATATTAGATTAAAACTAAAATTTAAAACTGTACTCGAAAATATGAACCGAACTCGTTCCTCACTTTTTTCAAAAGGGAGGATAATTTCGATAAAATCGAAATTTAGGAGGGTTTCATCTAAAAAGCTTCTGTTTCCAAACATCATTGAATGAGTTAACCATCAGGTATTCAGCAAACTCGTTAGATACCTCTATTTGATGATTTACTTTTCTTTGCCCGTCCAAAGAAAAGTAACAAAAGAAAAGACGCCCCTTCGATAGGAATTTCTTCTTTCGCTTTGCTTAAGAAGAACCAAGCCCAAAAATTTGCGTCGCCCCACCGCTCTAACCAATGCAATGCTCCTGGTTTTCAAATTTTTGTACTCTATTCTTACGAAGGGTCTGGGCTTGCCCTGCAGTCTGTTCTTAACGATTGTTTTTGAGTATTTAACCTCATAAGCAACAAGTAAAAAGTATGAAATATGTCGTATTTTTACTCTTTAAATCAAGTCTAAACACAACTTTTGAGCATGGTTCAATAGAAGTTGGAAGTTGGAAGTTGGAAGTTGGAAGTTGGAAGTTGGAAGTTGGAAGTTAACAAAATTAAAAAATCCAGTATATATAATACTGGATTTTTAATCTTTATAATGTGTACTATAATGAGATTCCTGCATTCGCAGGAATTTTATTTTGCAATATTAACTGCTCGTGTTTCTCTAATTACAGTTACTTTAACTTGACCTGGATAAGTCATATCCGTCTGTACCTTTTGAGAGATATTAAACGATAAGTCTGCTGCTTTTTGATCGTCTACTTTTTCGCTTTCAACAATAACTCTTAGTTCTCTACCTGCTTGAATAGCATAAGCTTTCTTAACGCCTGTAAATCCAAAAGCAATATCTTCTAAATCTTTTAAACGTTGAATATAACTATCTAGAACTTGGCGACGTGCTCCTGGACGTGCTCCCGAAATAGCATCACAAACCTGTACAATTGGCGCTAATAACGATTTCATTTCAATTTCATCGTGGTGCGCTCCAATAGCATTACAAACCTCCTTCTTTTCACCAAACTTTTCAGCCCATTGCATCCCAAGAATAGCGTGTGGTGTTTCCATGTCTGCTTCTGCATCTGGCACTTTACCTATATCATGTAATAAACCTGCACGTTTTGCAAGTTTTGAGTTAAGTCCTAATTCTGCAGCCATAACACCACAAAGTTTTGCAACTTCACGTGAATGCTGTAACAAGTTTTGACCGTAAGATGAACGATACTTCATACGCCCTACCATCTTTATAAGCTCTGGGTTTAAATTATGTATTCCAAGATCGATTACTGTACGTTTTCCAACTTCAATAATTTCTTGTTCAATTTGTTTTTGTGTTTTCTTTACAATCTCTTCAATTCGCGCTGGATGAATTCTACCATCGGTCACTAATTTATGTAAAGACAAGCGTGCAATTTCTCTTCTTACAGAATCAAAACAAGACAATATAATAGCTTCTGGTGTATCATCTACAATAATCTCAACACCTGTTGCTGCCTCTATAGCTCGGATATTACGACCTTCTCTACCAATAATTCGCCCTTTAACATCGTCCGATTCTATATTAAATACAGACACACAATTATCAACAGCTTCCTCTGTTCCTATGCGTTGTATCGTATTTATAATAACCTTTTTAGCTTCTTGCTCTGCTGTTAGTTTAGCTTCTTCTAAAGAACTTTGAATATATGCCATAGCATCATTCTTAGCTTCTCCTTTTAAAGACTCTACCAATTGTTCTTTAGCTTCTTCAGCAGAAAGACTAGAAATAACCTCTAATTGTTGTACTTGATTTTTATGAAGCTTATCTATTTCCTCTTGTCTTTTATCAAGAACATCAAGTCTATGATTATAATCTTTTACTTTACTTTCTAAACTTTCATTAAGTTTTTTTCCTTTTGAAAGTTCACTTGATATTTGTGATTCTTTATCACGTGTACGTTTCTCGGCCTCTGCCATTTTCTTATCTCTTGATAAGATTACTTTTTCATGTTCTGACTTGAGTTCTATAAATTTTTCTTTAGCTTGAAGAATTTTATCTTTTTTAAGCCTTTCGCCTTCACTTTTAGCTTCTTTAAGTATTAAATTGGCATTTTTCTTTGCTCCACTTACAAGTTTAGAAGCATTATTCTTTTCAATCCTCTTTGTTATAATAAAACCTACAATAAGGCCTAAAACAACGCCTCCTACTGCAAATATAATTGGGTTATCCATTGTATTGAGTTAGTTAGTATATATAAAAAAGCCTACACTAGTATAAAGTTTTGTATAAACTCCTTAAAAACAAGTTTAGGGCTAACAAGCTGATCAAGGGTCTACTCGAGATACTGAAATAAATTCAGCACTAGTAGCATGCTTTTACAACTTAAACTCACCCTTTTTAAAGAATTAACGTTGAGTTTATCAAAAAAAATAACCAATGTAGGCAGTAACTTTTATTTTAAAGAACGTTAAGAGACCAAATAAGAATGTAATAAATCATTAAGTGCATTTAGCTTTTCTTCTACATGCTCATTTACATTCTCTTTATCAATAGACTTCTGCTCTTCTTGAGAAGCAAACTGTAAGGCACACATGGCTAATACATCTTGTTTATCTCTAACAGAATAACTTTGCTCAAATTGTTTTATCAAGGTCTCAATATTCTTAGCTGCTTTACGTAATCCTTCTTCTTGATTTGCTTCAATCGTTAAAGGATATACTCTGTTAGCTATAGATAGCTTTATTTTAAGCTTTTCTGACATTGAATTTATGTTGTACTAATCTGAAAGTTGAGCAATACAATGATCTATTTCTCGTATTAGCACATTTATTTTAAGCTTAGTTTCTCTTTTATTATCGTCACCACCAAGTATTGTATTTGCGATTTTTAAAGCTTCATACTTTTCTTCCCAATTGGCAATATGCCTTTTTTGGTCTTCAATTTCTTTTTTTGAAATCTCTAATTCTTCGTTTAATTTAGAATTAGCAAGTTTCAAAAGCTCTAATTTGTGTAATACTTTACTAATTTTGTTTTCTAAAGAATCTACAATATCTTCAATATTACTCATTTACAAATTTCAATACTTATAACACAAAGTTAACACACCTGCTTATAAATTACAATTGTTTTAGCATAAAATTTCAAAATCAATAAATATAGCACATAATCAAATCAATAAATTTTATTATGGTTCGATTATTGATTTATTCTTTGCATATCCATTTCAAATTAATATTTTAGCCATAATACTTTTTTATGCGATTTACATTACCTCTTTTTTTTATATTCTCATTTTTTCTAAGTGCACAAAATAATTATCCTCAAGATTATTTTAGCAATCCTTTAGAGGTTCCTCTAATATTGTCTGGTACATTTGCCGAATTACGTCCTAACCATTTTCATTCTGGTTTAGATATAAAAACCCAACAACGTACTGGTTTAAAAGTAAAAGCTTCAGCTGGTGGCTTTGTAAGTCGAATAAAGATATCTCATTATGGTTATGGAAAAGCCTTATACATCACGCACCCTAATGGTTATACAACGGTTTATGCGCATTTACAGAAATTTTCTCCAGAGATTGAGGCTTATATAAAAAAACATCAATATGAAAAAGAATCGTATGTGCTTGAGTTATTTCCCAGTGCAGAAATTTTACCAATAACAAAAGATAGTATTATTGGTTATAGTGGAAATACAGGAGGTTCTGGAGGACCGCATTTACATTTTGAAATTCGCAATAAAGAAGAACACCCTATTAATCCTATGCTTTTTGGTATTAATATAAAAGACTCTACAAACCCTATAATAAAATCCATTTACGCATATCCTTTAGATGAAAATTCGTCTGTAAATAAAGCTTATACAAAACAAAAACTACGTTTAATTCCTTTAAAAAATGGTGATTATACCATAAAAAATATTGAAGCTTACGGGACTATTGGTTTTGGTATTGAAACTATTGACAGACAGGATTTAGGAGGAAACTCCAATGGGGTTTATAATATTCAAACGTTTCTGAATGGTAGGAGAAACTTTGAAATAGATTTTAGAAAATTTTCGTTTGATGAGACGAAACACATCAACCAACTTATTGATTACGAACATTACACTGAGACAAAGAAGCGTATTCAAAAATTATTTACAAAAAAGAAGCTCTTAAGTTTATATAAATCTATAACAAATAACGGCTATGTATCCATACAAGATAGTACATATTCGGTTTATAAAATTAGAGTTGCCGACTATAAAAACAATGAAGCATGGGTGACAATAAATATAAAAGGCTCTAAAAACAGTATTTCCAAGCCCCAAAAACAACAAACGACTCCCTATCACATAAAAGCCAACAAAACAACTAATCTAAAAGAAGGAAACGTTTCTGTAGATTTTTATAAGGACACATTTTACGACGATTTTTACATTGATTTTGAAGTAAAAAACGACACGCTTTCTTTGCATAAAAATAGCATCGCAGCTAAGAAAAAATTTAATATAACCTACGATGTAAGTGCTTACACTAATGAAGATAAAAGCAAGTTATACATAGCTCGTTTGTTGGGGCGTAAAAAATACCCTGTTTATACATCTACTAAAAGAAAAGGGAACCTTTTAATAGCAAGCACAAAAATTCTAGGCACTTTTGCTCTGGCAACAGATACTTTAAAGCCCACAATTTCTCCTATTAATTTTAAAAAAGGACAATGGTTAAGTAAATATCGTTACCTAAAAATTAAAATTGATGATGAGTTTTCTGGAATTTCTAAATATAGAGCGACAGTAAACGGTAAATGGATCTTAATGGAGTATGATTATAAAACAAAAACACTTACCCACGATTTTAACGATAGTATAGTTACCGACACAAAAAATAATATAAAGGTAATAGTTACCGATAATGTAGGAAATAATTCTACTTTTGAATCGTTATTTTACCGAAAATAAACTTATTACTCTTTTGAAAGCAAAACTATTTATAACTTCTTTTTTATTTTTTCTTATAGTCACTATTAGTTATTCGCAAACTGCAACAATTAAAGGGGTTATATTAGATGAGAATAATCAACCCGTTGAAAAAGTAACTATTAAAACTGGAACTAGTGGAACCACAACAAACTCAAACGGCTTTTATCTCTTTGAAATTAAATCCAACCAAGATATTACTGTTGAATTCACACACCTTTCACATAAAAAAGTGGTTAGCATATTTAATCTAAAAAATGGAGAAGAATACGAATTCAATCCTGTAATGAGTACCTCTGTTGAGCAAATAGCTACCGTAGTTGTAACAAACAACAGACGCAAAGAAGTTGAAGGTATTATAACCTTAAAACCAGAAGCTATTAGAAAAATCCCTGGTGCCAATGCTGGAGTAGAAAATTTATTATTAACACTTCCAGGAGTAAGTAATAACAATGAATTAAGTACACAATACTCGGTACGCGGTGGTAATTACGACGAAAACCTAGTATATGTTAATGATATTGAAGTATATCGTCCCTTTTTAGTGCGTTCTGGACAACAAGAAGGTTTAAGCTTTGTGAATACCAATTTAGTACAAAACGTCGATTTTTCTGCTGGAGGATTTCAAGCAAAATATGGAGACAAACTATCTTCTGTATTAGATATAACATACAAAACACCATATCAATTTGAAATAAATGCAGATTTAAGCCTATTAGGAGGAAGCCTTTCTGTTGAAACGATAAGTAAAGATTCAAAATTTACTGGAATTGCAGGTATTCGTTATCGCGATAATAGCCTGTTAGTTGATGCCAAAGAAACCGAAACTAATTTCAATCCTACGTTTGCAGACGCTCAAGCATATTTTACTTATAAGTTTACAAATAAATTTCATTTAAGCTTCTTAGGAAACGCCTCTATAAACAAGTACAATTATGAACCACAAACAAGACAAACTAATTTTGGTACGTTAAGTGATCCCATTGCATTGTTAGTATTTTATGAGGGACAAGAAAAAGATCGTTACCAAACCTATTTTGGAGCTTTTAAAGGAACTTATTTTGCAAATAAAGATGTAACACTTAAACTAATTGCATCGACCTATCATACCACAGAAGAAGAACACTTTGATATTTTAGCACAATACAGATTAGGAGAAGTCAACACAAATATTGGTGATGAAGACTTAGGTGAAGTTGAATTTAGCGAAGGTATTGGTAGTCAACTTAACCATGGCAGGAACGATTTAGATGCTCTAATAACCAATATAGAACATAAAGGTAATTTTAATATTGATGCTAATAGAATTGAATGGTCTGTAAAATATACCAATGAAGATATTCGTGATCGTTTAATTGAATGGGAAGTTATTGATTCTGCAGGCTTTTCTATTAGACCACCCAGATCGACCCCTATAAACGAACAACCCTATACTCCATACAATGGTTCTTTAGAAGCTTTTCAAAATGTAAGAGCCACTAATAACACGCAAATAAACAGGTTACAAGCTTATGTACAATGGAGCAAACGAGCTTCACTAGGCACAAGCGATGTTTGGTATAATGTTGGGGTTAGAGCACATAATTGGCGTGTTAAAGGTGATGGACTTTCATCATCAAGTCAAACAGTATTTAGTCCCCGAGCGCAATTTACTATAAAACCTGATTGGGAAAAAGACATGCTTTTTAGAGTTGCTACTGGTTTATATTATCAACCTCCTTTTTATAGAGAACTTCGTGACGCTAATGGTGCTGTACAGTCCAATGTAAAAGCACAAAAATCATTTCATTTAGTATTAGGTAACGACTATAGCTTTAAAATGTGGAATAGACCTTTTAAGCTAACTACTGAGGCTTATTACAAAAACCTGACAGATGTAAACCCATATACTTTAGAAAATGTACGTATACGTTATAGCGCAAGTAATAATGCAAAAGCTTATGCCTATGGATTAGATATGCGACTAAATGGCGAGTTTGTTCCAGGAACCGAATCGTGGTTTAGTTTTGGGTATTTAAAAACCGAAGAAAATATAGATAATCGAGGTTATATAGCCAGACCGACAGACCAACGTTTAAAATTTGCTGCGTTATTTCAAGATTATGTACCAAATGTACCAAACATGAAAATGTATTTAAATTTGGTTTACAACACAGGTTTACCAGGGGGCTCTCCTAGTTATGCAGACCCTTACGAATACCAAAACAGGTTACCAGCATACAAACGTGCCGACTTAGGTTTACAATTTGTACTTGTTGATGGAAAAAAACAATTTAGTCGTGGTTGGAAAAAAGCTTTTAAAGAGCTTTCTTTTGGGTTTGAAATATATAATATGTTTGATGCTCAAAATTCTATAACAAACACTTGGGTAAGAAACGCATATGATAAAGTTCAATATGCAGTCCCTAATTATTTAACACCAAGAGTTTTTAATGTAAAAACGACTATGAAATTTTAAAAAGCGATACCTAATAAACTTCAAATGTATCATCAATTATTTTGAAATTTATAAGGATTTTAGCACCTCAATTGTCCGGTTGAGCGCAGTCGAAACCTCTTTATTTGTTAGTTGGTTTTTACAAATTATTCAATAAACTCTTTTAAAACATCAATAACATAGTCCACTTCCTCCTTAGTATTGTATATACTAAACGAAAAACGAATGGAAGGTTTCTGTAAATCGGCATCACTTAAAATTTCAGTCAAGACATGAGAATTTTGAGAACTACCACTCTGGCAAGCACTTCCTTTAGAACATGCTATCCCTTTTAAATCTAATTGAAATAATAACATAGCGCCTTTTTTAGGTGAGATTGGCAAACAAACATTTACCAATGTATAAGTACTCTTATTTAAATCACCAGAATTACCATTAAAAGCTACTTTAGGGATCTCATTTACAATCCTATTAATAAAATAACGTTTCAACTCCTTAACATAATCAGCTTCTTTATTTAAATTGTCGCACGCACTTTTTAATGCTTTTTCTATACCCGATATATTATGAACACTTTCTGTACCCGCTCTAAGTCCACGCTCCTGCTCACCTCCAAAAATTACTGGTTGCAACCCCGAATTTTTCCGAATAAAAGCAAATCCGACACCTTTTGGTCCATGAAATTTATGAGCACTTGCTACCATAAAGTCAATTGGAATCTCTTGCAAATCCATTTTATAATGCCCTATAGATTGTACAGCATCACTATGAAATAATGTCTTATTAACTTGACATAAATTAGAGACACGTTGCATATCTAATATATTCCCTATTTCGTTATTTACATGCATCAAACTTACAAGTGTTTTATTTTCAGTTTGCAACAACGTTTCTAAATGTAAATAATCTATATCTCCATTAGTTTCAAGATTAACATAACTAACCAATATACCATACTCCTGTTTTAGTTGTTCAATAGTATGCAAAACGGCATGATGCTCTATTTTTGAAGTAATAATATGCTTAATTCCTAAATCTCTAACAGCACTTCTCAATATTAAGTTATCGGCCTCTGTTCCGCCAGATGTAAATACAATTTCTCCTGCAGATACATTTAAATACTGTGCTATGGTTTTTCTCGATTGTTCTATTAATGACTTAGAAGATCTTCCAAAACTATGCGACGATGAGGCATTTCCATAATTATTTCTCATAACATCTATAATAGAAGTCATCACCTCATCCCTCATTTGAGTAGTCGCAGCATTATCGAAATAGACATTCTTCATATAAAAAAACATTTTATTAATTCAATATAAAAGTCGAATAAAAGGTATTAAACCTAGACCCACTGAATACTGAAACAAGTTCAACACAGAAAGCGGGATTAGCCTGCCACAACAAAGGCGTGGTTCAACTTACAATTTTGCATGCGTCTTGCAGGCTTCTCAAAATTGAGTTTTCCTGGCACGCAATAAGCATGGACTAATAAAACTTTTAAGGCTCAAAAATACTTGAAATAAAATTATTATCAATATACTACGTTATAAATAACAATTCTATTATTTTTGCTTTAAAACCCAAACTCAATGCGTCAGTTATTTTTAGTTCTAATATCTTTAAGTTTATTAAATATATACTCTTGTGATGATGGTGATATCATTACTGTTGAATTAGATTTTGAGGAAACATTTGAAGCTTGTGAGGGCGTAACAGGTCTCATATTTTACAAAACTAAAGACGACCCGTCAGAATCTTTATCTTTAAAAATCACTGGACTTACTCTTGATGACATCTTAGAAGTTGATGAGGAGACAAAAATTTATGAAGAAGATATTGATATAAGTGCCACGAACCCGTTTAATTATAGAACTTATAGCAATACTACAATATCTGATAAATTATTATTCTGTAATGACGTTCCTCTTTCTGATGTAACGATTACACAAGATATAGAAAGTACCAGTGGTACTGCTAAAATTAAAACGACCTTAACAGAAGATGATGATGATGGTGTTCCTGCCGAATTAGAAGACATAAATGGCAATGGTGATTTAGAAGATGATGACACCGATGAAGATGGTATACCCGATTATCTGGATGTTGACGATGATGGCGATAATGTTTTAACTAAAGATGAAAATCCAGACCCAAATAATGATGGCGATATAAGTGATGCACAAAATAGTGATTTTGATCATGAACTTGCAACTAATAGTGAGGTCATTCCAGATTACTTAGACAAAGATGATGATGGCGATGGTGTTCCTACCCGTGATGAAGAAAATAAGACTCAAGACCAAATCCCTACTAACGATAAAAGTAGTACGTGTATGGTAGATGGAAAAGAAGAAGATTGTCCTGATTATTTAAATCCAGCCGTATCTACTAGCGTACCAGCAACAAAATACAGAGAGGGTATTCATACTGTTCTTCAAACATATACAGTAACACTTACGATTTCTAATTTTGATTTAACACTAATTTCATTAGATGTATTTGATTTTGGAATCTTAGAAGATTCTAAATTAACAACAACTGCAACAAGAACACCCGAATTCAAGCCTTATTAATCAGGCACTACATTCTGGTAAATATATACTTCGGTAGCTCCTACCCCATATTTCTGGTAGTTAGCATCGTAAAATTTCACATTATTATAACGTCCAAACAAATATTCTAATTCCATTTTTAAAACGCCTTCTCCAACACCGTGGATAAACACTATTTTTGGAATACGTTTTCTTATAGCAAAATCTAATTGACGCTTAGCAGTATCTAATTGCAAAGTCAATAAATCGTGCTTACTTAGCCCTCTTGAGGATTTAATTAATTTATTAATATGCAAATCGACCTCCAGGGTTGGCTCATACCTATCTTTTGCTCTCGTTTTAATCTGTTTTCTTTTTGAAGATTGCTCTTTTTCTGAAACAATAGCATCCATTGTTTTTTCTGAAAACAATGCTTTTGTAAACGTATTACTACTATTATTTACAACAAGTTCATCGCTTTGAAAATCCAATAAAAACCCATCTGTAGTTTCAACAGAAATCATATTCCCTGAAATTTGTTTTATAACTCCAGATAAATCCTCATCTATAACTAAAACAAAGTCACCTAATTTAAAAGACATAATTTATCCGTTTTCAGAATCATCAATATCTTCAACATCTTCTCTATCATGCTTACTAGGTACGCCTCTAGATACTCTATAAACCCCAACCATAAGTATAATAATACCTAGAATTAAGATATATTCATTTTGTTTCATTTCAGATTTTGCATATATGGCAACAATAGCACCTAAAACGATTAATACATAATTAAAATACTTCATTAGTAATATATCTTTTATGGCTGCAAATTACGTTAAATATTAGATTTTAATAAGCATTTCAACGAGATTTATTAAACACCATTTTCCGTTGAAAGACATTTTATAACGATGAAATAGTGTTTTTTGTGAAAAAAATTTATATTTGTTATCCCAAATAACATAATAACCTACTTAAGCGATGTTTAGAAGATATACCTTTTTTCTACTATTAATAAGCAATCTCTCTTTTTCACAATTATCGGTAAATAATGATGCTTATATTTTTATAAGTGATGAAATTGTTTTTGTTGAAGATGATATTAATCTAAACGACGCAAATAGCAGTATTTATTTGCGTAGCGATGCTCAAGTTATTCAAGGCAGTGGTGTTACTGGGAATTCTGGTATTGGTGAATTAAGTGTTTTCCAAGAAGGTGATGTAGACCAATACGAATATAATTTTTGGTGTTCCCCTATTGGTAGTAAAACTAACAATTCTGTAAACAATCCTTTTGGAATTACTTTTCTTAATGATGAAACGGGTCTTATAACCTCAACACCTGCTATTATTGGTGGCTGGGATAGTCATGATGGTATTTCTAGCCCATTAACTATTTCTAGTCGGTGGATCGTCAAACTTGTTGTAGGCAACGACTTTTCAAATTGGGTATATGTAACAAGTACTACCAACATAAACCCTGGAGAAGGTTTCACTATGAAAGGAACTGCTGGATCTAGTAGTGCACAACGTTACGATTTTAGGGGAAAACCTAACAATGGCACTATAAGTGTTAGCGTTTTAGATAATCAGTATACATTAGTTGGCAACCCATATCCTTCTGCTTTAGATGCTTTAGAATATATACATGATTCAAATAATAAAACAGTAATAACAGGTACTTTACATTATTGGGAACAAAATCGTGATGTAAATTCCCACACTTTAAGAGACTATCAAGGAGGCTATGCTACTTATACGATTAGTATTTTTGGTGTTCCCACGTATGTACCAGCAGCATTTAGCACCTATAATAATGATGGAAGTATTAATGGTACTGGAAGTGCTAACACAAGCACAAAACAAGCTAGACGATATATACCTGTAGGACAAGGTTTTATGGTAGAAGGCACTTCATCTATTGGTTCTCCAGTTGTTCAAGCTAAAAATAGCCATAGAGTATACATTAAGGAAACTAATGTTGATAGTGAGTTTTTTAAAAATTCGAATACAAAAAAGGAAACTTCGGAATACGTAAATGGGTTTTCGAAAGTCCCAAGTGATCACAAACGGTTTAGATTGAATATTGATTTTAATGATACCTATACAAGACAATTGGCCCAAACATTTCATAGCTCTGCAACCAAAGGGTTTGATTACGGAATGGAATGTAAGAGTTTTGGTTTAGCTACTGATGCACATTGGGTAGTTAACGGAGACACTTTTGTCGCAGAGGCATTACCTTTTGATATGGATTTAAGCATTCCCTTAGTTATAAATATAACAAACCAATCTCAAGTTAGAATTAGAATTACTGACATTCAAAATTTTGAGAGCGATCAACCTATTTATGTACATGATACAGAAAATGACACGTATGTTGATTTAAGAACTCAAGATTTTAATGTTAACCTTGATACAAACAATTATACAGACCGATTTAAAATTGTTTTTAGTAATAATAATAATAATAATAATACTAGTTTAAGCACTAACGATATTAGCTTAGACGATTTAAGAATATTCCAAAATAATAACATTTCTGAACTAAAAATTTTAAATCCGAATGCTCTAAATATAAAAGCTATTAGCTTAATAGATGTCTCTGGTAAAGAAATTGAAAACAGAAGGATTAATATTTCAAAAGATGCACACACCTTATCCACAAAATCGCTTAGCGATGGTGTATATATTGTCAAAATAAGTCTAGACAATAATCAAGTGTTTAACAAAAAAATTATAATTGCTAATAAAAAGTAAAGCAGCTCTTAACTGATTGTTGGATTGTTTCATATACTTCTATCTTAATCCTTTTTCATATATTTAAAATTATTTTTAAATATTTTATAATTGTATGGAAAACAAACCACCAAGACCCAGTAGTTATTTAGCCCTTGCCATTATAAGCACTATTTTATGCTGCTTACCCACAGGAATAGTTAGTATTATCTATGCTACTAAAGTGAATAGTACTTATGAAGACGGAAAATATGATGAAGCAAATAAAGCATCAAAAAATGCAAAAATCTGGGGTTTAGCTTCCATTGGAATTGCTCTTTTTGGCTGGATAATTTATATCCTCATTTTCGGAATAGCGTTTTTAGGTGCTATTGGAAGTGCACAATAAAATAAAGATTTTTGTTATTATATTAATTATAATAGCATCCGTCTTTACCTCATATTTATATTATAACTACGATCCTTCGGAATATAACATTTTTCCCAAATGCCCTGTTTATTCTTTAACTGGAATATATTGCCCTGGTTGTGGGAGCCAAAGGGCAGTACATCAATTTTTTAATTATTCTATTAGTATTTGTTTTATTATATGATGCTTCAATTAAACTACTTAAAATAATTTTAAAAAAACCTCTAAAAAACCTTTTGCACGCCCCGAAAATGACTTACACAATATTAATTGTTGTGATTTTATTTTGGGTATTAAGAAACATCAATTTATATCCTTTTACTATTTTAGCACCATAAAATTACTGATTTACTATATATGCAAGCTTTAGATGACTATATGTTACCTTGTTTAAATAAAAAACTTTTAGGGGTAGAATGTATGGGTTGTGGTTTACAAAGGTCTATTGCTTTAATCTTTAAAGGAGAATTTGTTGAAGCTTTTTATATGTATCCTGCAGTTTACAGCCTGATCATCCTCTTTTTATGTATAGGGATAAATATTTTCTTTAAATTTAAACACTCTAATAAAATTATTGGAGCACTGGCTATAATTACAGTGACTACAATTATAATAAGTTATATCATTAAATTAATTAATTAAAATTCACACATGGAACAACAAAAACTAGACCCAACACTTGTTTACGTATTAGCGATTTTAGGATTTTTATGCTGCTGTATTGGCGGTTTAGGATTCATTCTTGCTGGTATTGCATTTATAATAGCAAATAGTAAGTTAAATGCCGCTAAGCTTAACCCAGAAAACTATGATCCGAATAGTATTAAATCTATGAATACAGCTAAAATTGTAGCTTTGGTTATACTTATAATAAACCTTTTGTATTTTATAATGGTACTATACAGTATATATACTACAGGTTGGGATGAGCTTATGGAACAGTCTCAAGAAGCGATGGAGCAATGGCAACAAAATCAATAACATCATTTCTTTAAAATAAAAAAAGGTCTAAAAAGTATCATTTTGATTACTTTACTTTTTAGACCTCTTTTATTTAGAGCTAATGCTTACTTCTCAAATTGTTTAAGTGTCTTTATAATGATACTAACACAATCTAGTAATTGTTCTTCGTTCATCACTAAAGGCGGAGCAAAACGTATAATATTACCGTGGGTAGGTTTTGCTAATAATCCATTATCCCTTAATGCCAGACAAATATTCCAAGCTGTGTCACTATCCTCATCATCATTTATGAGAATCGCATTAAGCAAGCCCTTTCCTCTAACTAAGTTAGCGATATTACTTGTCTCAATATATTTATTTAATTCGTTTCTAAACAAATCACCTAATAGCTCGGCATTTTTAGCTAATCCCTCATCTCTTACAACTTCAAGAGCTGCTATCGCTACAGCTGCTGCAACGGGGTTTCCTCCAAAAGTACTCCCGTGATTACCTGGTTTAATAACATTCATAATAGCATCATTAGCTAAAACAGCAGATACAGGATAAACACCGCCACTTATAGCTTTACCCAGAATTAAAATATCTGGTGATACATCCTCATGATCTACAGCCAATAGTTTCCCAGTTCTAGCAATACCTGTTTGTACTTCATCAGCAATAAACAATACGTTATAGTGTTCACAAAGTGATTTTGCTTTACTTAAATAACCTTCACTAGGCACATAAACCCCTGCTTCTCCTTGTATAGGTTCTACTAAAAAACCAGCAACATTAGGATTATTTTGTAAAGCAGACTCTAATGCATTAAGATTATCATATTCAATTTTAATAAACCCATTAGTAAACGGTCCAAAGTTTTGACGTGCAACAGGATCGTTAGAAAATGAGATGATCGTTGTGGTACGTCCATGAAAATTGTTTTCGCATACTATAATTTCTGCTTTATTCTCATCAATCCCCTTTACCTCGTAAGCCCATTTTCTACATAACTTTAAAGCCGTCTCTACAGCTTCTGCTCCCGTATTCATTGGTAATAACTTATCAAAACCAAAAAACTCGCAAGCAAACTTCTCATATTTACCGAGTATATCATTATAAAATGCTCTCGAAGTTAATGTTAATGTTTGTGCTTGTTGCATCATAGCATTAACAATTTTTGGGTGACAATGTCCTTGGTTAACAGCAGAATATGCAGAAAGAAAATCATAATATTGTTTTCCATCTACATCCCATACATACACACCTTCTCCTTTGCTTAATACAACAGGTAAAGGATGGTAATTATGAGCGCCATACTTGTTTTCTAATTCAATTAATTGTTGTGATGTTTGTTGTCCTAAAATTGCCATTTTAAAAGTAAAATTTAAAAATAAAAAATATGCAATTCCTTCTGTACCTTTATTCTTTCGAAGAAAACGAAAATTCAGCGTGAGAGAGAAATCATCCCCAGATAGAGGCGCAAGTTAGCAAATATAAACTGTTTGTCAAAAAAACTTATTCAGACGTTCTTCCCGAGAGTGATGACACTTGTAGTTCTAAACGTTTTAACTCCCTCATTATCGTGTTTTTATCCATTTGCATCCATGCAAATACTTTTAAAATACTAATTCCAATTAAAAGGGAAATGCCTCCAAAACCCCACTTAATAAGACTTTGAACATCATCCGTTTCTAAAAACTGTACAACACAATAAATAAATAATCCTAAGAAAATTAAATTCATAATACTCATTAGTGTAATCATCCAACCATTTTTCCCCTTAAATAAACCTATAACCATGCTAAACACATTTTGTTCATCTAATTCATCGTAAAACTTTGCCTCTTCTTCAGTTAAGGTTTCTTTAATTAATTTGTCTATGTCTTCCATATTAGTTTCCATAATTCTTATTTTTTAATATTGATTTTAATTTTTCTCTGGCATGATACAGCCTTGATTTTGCAGTTCCTACCGATATATTAAAAATATTACTTATCTCTTTTAAAGAATAGTCTTCTACATAAAACAACTTAATAACCATTTGTTGATTTTCAGGAAGCTTCTTTATAGTTTGTAAAAGTTCATTTTTTAATTGTTCATTATCATCCGTTTCTTCTATAATATCTTGTTCATATTTATAGCTCTCAAGCACACTTCTTTTTCTGTTTTTTGCCTTAATAGCATCTAAAGACTTTGTATAAACGATGCGCATTCCCCAACTCCCAAAACTTTCAGGGTGCTTCAAATCACATATTTTGTCTATAATAATTTTCCAACTATCTTGAGTAATATCCTTTGCAGCATCTGCATCTTCCAAAATATAAAACGCTTTTTTACAAAACAATTTATGCCATCGTTTTACTAAAAACACCAGGGCTTTCTTGTTACCAGATTGATACTTTAAAACTAGTTGTTTGTCAATTTTTCGTTGTTCACTATCCATTCTTACTAGGCAACTTATACTTTAAAGACTTAAAAAAACTAAAAAGGTTCATTTTATTTTCCATCAAAATGAAAATCTATTAAAGTTAATGGAAATAAAACCATATTTATTTGTTGCTATTATTATTTTTGCAGCATGTCTAGAAGAAAAGCAAAAAAACAAGTTTTTGAGCAAGTTGAAGTTATTGATGCAGGAGCTAAAGGTAAGACCATAGCCAAAGCACCAGATGGGAAGGTGATCTTTCTATCAAATGCCGTTCCTGGTGATGTTATTGATGTACAAACTTTTAAAAAACGTAAAGCCTACTATGAAGGTAAAGCCATTGCCTTTCATAAATTATCAGATAAAAGAACAAATCCTGAATGTGACCATTTTGGAACTTGTGGTGGCTGTAAATGGCAAGACATGGCTTACGAGCATCAATTGTTTTACAAACAAAAAGAAGTCACTAATAATTTAACACGTATAGGACATATTGAACTTCCTGAAGTCACTCCTATTCTAGCTGCTTCAAACCAATATTTTTACAGAAATAAAATGGAATTTTCTTTTAGTGATAGTCGTTGGCTAACAATAGAAGAAGTACAATCCGATGAAGATTTAGGCGATAGAAATGCCTTAGGCTTTCATATTCCAGGAATGTGGGATAAAATTCTAGATCTAAAAAAATGTTATTTGCAAGCAGATCCATCTAACGCTATTAGAAATGCCGTTAAACAATTTGCAATTGAAAACGAATTAGAATTCTTTAACACACGTAATCAAACTGGTTTGCTAAGAACTATGATGGTTCGTACATCTAGTACGGGCGATATTATGATTATGCTTCAGTTTTTTAAAGAAGACAAAACAAAACGTGAATTATTGCTAGATTTTATTGCTGACACATTTCCGCAGATAACCTCATTACAGTATGTTATTAATGGAAAAGCAAACGATACCATTTACGATCAAGACGTTATTTGCTATAAAGGTGCAGATCATATTTTTGAAGAAATGGAAGGCTTAAAATTTAAGATTAATGCCAAGTCATTTTATCAAACAAATTCAGATCAAGCTTTTGAGTTATACAAAATCACAAGAAATTTCGCGGAACTAACAGGAAATGAACTAGTTTACGATTTATATACAGGCACAGGAACCATTGCTCAATTCGTTGCTAAAAAAGCGAGTAAAGTTATTGGTGTAGAATCTGTTCCAGATGCTATAATTGCTGCTAAAGAAAATGCACAATTAAATAATATAAATAACGTTGAATTCTATGTTGGAGATATGAAACAGGTTTTTAATGATGCTTTTATAGAAACACACGGGCAGCCAGATGTTATTATAACCGATCCGCCACGTGATGGCATGCATAAAGATGTAGTACAACAAATATTAAACATCGCCCCTAAAAAGGTGGTTTATGTAAGTTGTAATAGTGCGACGCAGGCTAGAGATTTAGAATTAATGGATGCCCTATATAAAGTTACAAAAACGCAAGCAGTAGATATGTTTCCGCAAACGTTTCATGTTGAAAATGTTGTACTTTTGGAACGTCGATAGTTGCATACATTAAAAAACTAAAAGTCCATTCTTAGCTAACCTATACACAGCCTAGTCGAAGTAAAAAATCTATTAAAATAAAAAATGAAGTATTTAAAAATTTTAGTAATACCACTCCTTTTCATCGTTATTTTAATGATTAGTTGTGAACGCGATGATATCTGCCCCGATAGCACCCCTACGACGCCAAGATTAATTATTAGTGCCTATAATGAATCAAGTCCAGATAACACAAAATTTATTGATAATTTACTAATTTTTGGTGTAGGAAACGAGAATTCTCTTAGTGTTACTGTAGAAGATATAGATATAAACTACGATGGAACTGGTAATATACTTGACATTTATTTACCATTAAAAACAGATGATGATACGACTCAGTATATTCTTCACAAAGATTATCTTTATGATGATAATGACACTCCTGATGATACAAGTGATGATATCGAAACAAGCAACGCAGATACAATAACCATAAACTATAGTCGTGAACAAGTTTATGTATCTCGTGCTTGTGGCTATAAAACTATTTTTAATGATGTAACCTTTACTATTGAGACAGATGACGACAACTGGATCAAATCAAGAATATCTGTAAATAATAACCAACCTGTAGAAGATGAAACAGAAACACACTATAACATATTTCATTAGTATCGTATTTATGTTACTTTTTTGTGTGTCTGTAAACGCACAAAACGATAGTATTATTAGTACACCTAACGACTCTTTAAAAGTAAAACTAAAGTATGGGCTTCGATTAGGTGGCGATCTGGGTAAATTAATTCGTTCGTTTGCTGACGAGGACTATACTGGATTTGAAATTTCGGGAGATTTTAGGCTTAAAAAACATTTATATGTCGCTGGTGAAATTGGTATAGAAGAAAAAAACACTATTAATGAGTCTTTAGACAATACTACTGATGCCCCTACATTAGACATCACAACTAAAGGGTCTTATATTAAAGGAGGTGTAGATTATAATATGTACATAAACTGGTTAGATATGGATAACATGGTCTATTCTGGTTTTCGTATAGGAGCGAGTTCTTTTAGTCATGATCTAAATAGTTTTAGAGTTTATAGTATTAATCAATATTGGACATCTCAATTTTCTTCAACTGAGAAACAAGAATTTAATGGCTTAACTGCTTTTTGGGCAGAATTAATTTTAGGCATCAAGGTAGAATTATTAAATAATTTATATCTGGGTCTAAATGCTCAATTTAAAATATTAGCGAGTGAGACTGTCCCAAATGGTTTTGAAAATGTTTATATCCCAGGGTTTAACAAAACCTACGATACTAGTAGTATTGGTGTAGGATATAGTTATACGTTGTCGTATCGTATCCCCCTTTATAAAAGGAGCAAATAATCTGTTTTGTTAACGACTCAACTTAGGAGACCAATACAATAAACTTAGATGTTAATAATAGATTAATTATAGAAAAACATTTAAATTCTTTAATTTACAATAAACAAATTCTTGCTGTATTCTATCTTGAACGAAGACCAAAGGCAGGAATAAGTTACTTCATATATTTCCCCTTCTTACTCCCTTCATACATCACATATTTAACCAAACGAGCTTCCAGCTTCGCATTAAATAAGTGTATTTTACGAGAAGGGCGTAACCCCACATGCTTAAGCGCATCAAGGTTAGAGGTAATAAACCAGGCATCAGTACCTGGGTAATTTTGTTTTAGAGTATCACCAATATGACTATAAAATGCTTCCATATCTATGTCTAAACGTTCACCATACGGTGGATTAAATACCATATGCAATTTCTCCTCACCGCCTTTTTGGGTTTTAAAAAAATCTTCGTGTTTAACCTCTATAAAGTCTTCTAATTGCGCATTTTTTACGTTGTCTTTGGTTTTAGAAACCGCACTTGGTGCTTTATCGTACCCAATTATTTTATAATGAAAATCCCTCGTTTTTTTAAGAAGAGATTCTTCTATCTTTTCAAATAAATCAACATCCCAATCTTGCCAGCGCTCAAACGCAAATTCTTTACGCATTAAATTGGGCGGAATGTTACAAGCTATCATCGCTGCTTCTATAAGCATGGTACCACTACCACACATAGGATCCATAAAATCGGTTTGTCCATCCCAACCCGACAACATAATCAATCCTGCAGCTAGTACTTCGTTAATAGGTGCAATATTAGTAGCGGTTTTATAACCTCGTTTATGTAAAGAATCTCCCGAAGAATCTAAAGATATAGTACATCGACGTCTATCTATATGTACATTAATTTTTAAATCGGGAAATTTTAAATCAACATTAGGTCGTTGCCCTGTAGTATCTCTAAACTTATCTACTATAGCATCCTTTGTTTTTTGAGCGATATATAAGGAGTGTGAAAACAAATCGGAATGAATCGTTGCATCGACAGCCAAAGTCCCCGTGGGTTTTAAATACTTTCCCCACTCCATAGCATAAATCTTATTGTATAAATCTTTTTCGCTGCTTACAGTAAATGAATGGATAGGTCTTAAAATTTTAATAGCAGTACGTAACCCTAAATTAGATTTGTACATAAACCCTTTATCTCCAGAAAAACTAACATTTCGAATGCCTTTTTTTACATCTCGTGCTCCCAGTTGTATAAGCTCATTCTCTAATAATTCTTCGAAACCAAATAAAGTTTTGGCTACCATTTTGAAATTTTCTTCCATTTTTTCCTACTACTTACTAGATACACTTTAATAGCTTGCAAAAATAGCGTAATTTTGTGTTAAATTAATGTTAATACGAAATTAGATTAAGGGGACAATATATCCTTTTTATACCGAAATTGCTTTACTATCAATAAGATTCTGAGTGGAATTCGTAATAAAAAAGATATAGACGAAAAATTATATTCATGTATTTAATATTATAAAGTATTAAACCTTGAATAATAAACTCATCTTGTGTTGCAAAACAATACGAGACAACCACCAAAAAAGAATATGATAACAGATACTACAAAATGGTTTACTTCTTGGTTTGACACGCCATTTTACCATATTTTATATAAAAACAGGGATGATAGCGAAGCGCATGAATTCATGGATACCCTTACCAATTATTTAAACATTCCTGAGCTCGGAACTGTTTTAGATTTGGCTTGCGGAAAAGGGAGACATGCCCTTTATTTAAATACTTTAGGATACCATGTAACAGGTGTGGATCTAAGCGAAAATAGTATTAAACACGCTAAACAGTTTGAAAACGATACATTACATTTCGAGGTTCATGACATGTGTAAACCTTACAATACCCAATTTGATGCGGTTTTTAATTTGTTTACTAGTTTTGGCTATTTTGATAAAGAGGAAGATAACCTGAACACCATTAAAGCAATAAAAGCTAATTTAAATGACTTTGGTTTTGGGGTCATCGATTTTATGAATAGCGAATTTATAATCGATAATTTAGTACCCACAGAACTAAAAACAGTCGATGGCATTGATTTCAATTTAAAACGCTGTATAGAAGATGGTTATATTGTAAAAGATATTTCATTTTCTGTAAATGGGGAAGATTATAATTTTCAAGAACGAGTAAGAGCATTTACTCTTAATGATTTTGAAAAATTATTTAAAAAAGCTAATGTACATTTGTTAGATGTGTTTGGAGATTATAAATTGCGTAAGTTTAATGCAAAAACATCCGAACGTTTAGTAATGATCTTTAAATAGCCATTCCATTCCCGTTAAAAACATTTTTTGAGTATTTAAAATACATGAATAATTATCTTTTACCTTTTTACGCTGTTATTTTAGGAGTGCTTATAGCCAGCATTACCAGAGCAAAAAAATCTTTGAACACCAAGCTCCTACTCTCTTTTAGTGGTGCTTTTCTATTAGCCTTAACACTTTTTGAGCTATTACCCGAGGTTTACAATCATTTGGATACCAAACTTACTGGACTTTATATTATGTGCGGTATTTTACTTCAAATTATTTTAGAACTATTCTCTAAAGGTGCAGAACACGGACACGTACATGTGCACAAGAACGAAACAGCTTTCCCTTGGTTACTATTTATTAGTTTATGCATTCATAGTTTTTTAGAAGGTTTTGCTATACACGAACATAACGATATGGTTTATGGTGTATTAATTCACAAAATACCAATAGCAACTTTAATTAGCATGTTTCTATTTCAGTCCAATTACGGTAAAATACAGATTAGTATCTTTTTACTCATTTTTGCTTGTATGACGCCTTTCGGAACTATTATTTCTCATACTTCTGAAACAGCTACTAGTTTTGCACATATTATTAACGCCATCGTTATTGGTATCTTTTTTCATATTTCTACTACCATTCTATTTGAAAGTGGCGATGGTCATAAATTCAATTTATCTAAATTTATTGCCATTATCTTAGGTGTTGGCATTGCTTATATGATATAATTTATTATCCTTGATGAGGGAGCAAGAATCTTATAAAATGACACCGTATCATTATAAAGAGGATCCTTGCTTTTGTTTATCTTGAGTAAAGAACGAAAGGTAGAAATAATAAAATAACGTTTTATATGTTTTCTAAAGAAGAATCGCGACAATTACGACAAGAATTTTGGACCAGTTTTGGAAAATCGTTTCCTCGAAAATGGACTTTATACGATACCAAATTAAAAGGTCTTAGCTTTAAGTTTCATTTTGATAATAAAAGCGCTTTGGTAGCTTTAGATTTAGAAGACGATCTTGAAAACCGCATTAAATATTGGGAAAAACTCCAAGCTTTAAAATCTATTCTCTTAGATGACTTTTTACCTGATGCTATTTTTAATGAAGCATATTTTTTAGATAATGAAAAAGAGATTTCCAGAATCTATGTGCCTTTGGAACAAAAAGTATCTATTCATAATAAAAACACATGGCGCGATGTTATGGAATTTTTCAATAAAAACATGAGCTTATTTGAAGCTTTTTTTGAAGACTATAAAGATGTGATCGAAGGATAATCAAACCGTTTTCACCATTTGATAATCATCCATTACAAACCCATTACCAATATCTGCAATCAAAGCCCCCGTATTAATAAATCCTAGTTTTTCATAAGCTTTAATAGCGTTTATGTTATTTATATTTACAGTAAGCCTAATACTTTTTAATTGATAACTTTTCGCTTTTTCTTCAACAAACATCATGACCATTTTACCAATCTTTTTACCTCTGTATGAGCTTAAAACATAAATTTTACTTAAAAATAAAGATGCCGCTTCCTTCTTTATTGAAATGTAACCAACAGCTACTTCTTCATAAGTAATTAAAAAATATTCAAATCCATTCGTTACCTGTTCTTCAATTGCGATTGCAGATTGAAACTTATCGAGCATGTAATCTACCTGGGACTTCCCTACTATCGGGATATAATGCTCCCGCCAAATAATATCTGCCAATTTTGCTATTTGCGAATAATATGCTTTGGTATTAACAGCCGTAATATCTACCATATAAAAACTTTAAATAATTGTTCAAATTAAGTGATAAAAGCTGAACTAACGGCAAGCTAACAGGCTTTAAAAGGACCGTTCGTCGAAAAATATAACCTTTTATCTATATTTATACATGTAATTAAAGTCTAACATCTAAAAAATAACGTAACTAAAAAATAAAAAGACAAACTCCAAATATGAAAAAACACTTACTTTTCTTTTTTCTATGTGTTCCTAGTTACTTTTTTTCTCAAGAGTATTCAGATTATTTGGGTGCAGGACATAGTAACGGAATCACTGTAACTTCCAGCAACGAACAAAGTCGTACCAATTGGAGAGAAACTGCCAGTGCAGCAAATACTGTTAACGGTAATGGCTTAGATGCACGTTTATTAGAAACATCCAGATTCTTAGCACAAGCAACTTTTGGAACTAATTTAGATTATATTAAATCGGTAGCAAAAAACTCATTTGAAGACTGGATTGATAATCAGTTTGATATTAGTAGCCCATCAATGGGACAAATGACTGATGACACTTACAATCAAGCTCTTGTTATTTTTATTGCTAATGGTGGAAACCATAAAGAATACAGTGGTCCTAATTCAACTCATTTTAATTACGCATGGTGGCAATCTAATATCGGGAATAACGATTTATTAAGACAAAGAATAGCTTTAGCATTGAGTGAAATATTTGTAATCTCATGGGATTCAAACTTGAGTGATTATGGTGTAGGCTTAGGAGATTATTATGATGTTTTAAAAGATAATGCCTTTGGGAATTTCAGAGATCTTTTGCTAGATATTAGCTTACATCCAATGATGGGGGGCTATCTAAGTCATTACAACAATCCGAAAAGTGATCCTGAAGAAAACGTTCATCCTGATGAGAATTTTGCAAGAGAAATTATGCAGTTATTCACTATTGGACTATATGAACTTAATCAAGATGGCAGCTATGAGCTAGATATAAATGGCGATAGAATTCCAACTTATGATAATGATGATATAAAAGAATTTGCTAAGATATTTACAGGACTTGGAACTTCAGAAGTTGAGAAAAACGAATATGATATTGTTCCAGATTTTGGAGTTGGTATTAATTTTGCCAGAAAAAATATTCCTATGGTTATGTATGATGAGTGGCATGAACCTGGAGAGAAAAAATTATTAAATGGTAAAATAGTTCCTGCTGGGCAATCTGGAATGAAAGATATTGAAGATGCCATAGATAACTTACTTAATCATAAAAATACAGGGCCTTTTATTTCTTTACGCTTAATACAACAATTAGTAAAATCCAATCCTTCACCAGCTTACGTATCAAGAATTAGCAATGTTTTCAACAATTACAAAGGAGTTCGAGGTGATATGAAAGCTGTCGTTAAAGCCATTTTATTAGATGAAGAAGCAAGGAGTTGTAGTTGGGTTAGCGATCCTAGTAGTGGTAAATTGATCGCTCCTATGATCCGATATTTTAATACCACCCGACAATTAGATCTAGATAATGACAATGGTTTATACTGGAATTCTGGTCGGGATTTTTTTAGATCTACTGGTCAATTGCCTTTAGGATCTCCAAGTGTTTTTAACTTTTATTTACCAGAATATGTCCCTAATTCTGAGTTTGCAGATTTAAATTTAAAAGGTCCAGAATTTGAAATACATACTTCTGCCGCAAGTTTGGCTTATATAAACGAAGTAAACTCTTGGACTAATACACCCCGTAACTCCATGCTACAAACTCATAATTTGGATCTTAAAAGTACGCCTTTAAATTTTGAGAAATTAAAGTATTATGCACAGGACGGGGAAGTCTTGGTAAATATGCTAGATAAACTATTTACACGCGGACAACTTTCTGGTGAAACAAAACAAATAATAGTTGACGCCATTGAGGCAATGGAAGGAAGTAATCAAAATATCGATTACATGCATAACCGAGTAAGGTTGGGACTGTTTTTAATTTTAACAAGCCCAGATTATGTTATACTAAAATAGCACAAATGACTAAACATAAAAACAATATATCGAGACGAAAATTTTTAGGACAATCATGTGCTGCACTTGGTTATACAACCATGTTCTCATCTTTAATTAACTTAAAAGCCATGGCTGCAACTGCTATGAATAATTCGCCTACTATTTCAGTCGCTGGCGATTATAAAGCTTTGGTTTGTTTGGCACTAGGTGGCGGTAACGATTCTTTTAACATGCTTATTCCAAGAGGAAATAATGAGTATAGTGAGTATGCCACGACCCGATCAAACTTGGCCATACCTCAAAATCAGATCTTACCAATCAATCCAAATACATCAGATGGAAGAACTTTTGGTCTCCACCCATCCATGCCAAATATGCAACAATTATTCGAGGCTAATAACTTGGCATTTCTTTCTAATGTAGGAACACTCATAGAACCTTCAACAAAGTCAGATATTAAAAATGATGTTGTTAAAACTCCTTTAGGTTTGTTTTCTCATTCAGATCAAACTCAACAATGGCAAACAGGGAGACCTCATGAAAGGACTAATATAGGCTGGGGTGGTCGGGTTGCGGATTTGATTCAATCAATGAATTCCAATGAGAACATATCGATGAATGTGTCATTAGGAGGAAGCAATACGTTTCAAAGAGGGAATCAAGTTATACCATATGCTATTAGAACCAGCGGAAGTATTGGAATCGATGGTTATGGGCGAGAAGATATTTATAATGACTTAAGGAATCAGGCTTTAAATTCTATGTTAGAGCGAGATTATCAGGATATTTTTAAAAACACTTATAAAAATACTATAAAAACCTCTAATGATTCTGGTTTACAATTTCAGGAAGCTGTAGATGGGGTTCCAGAATTCAGCACCATAATGCCAGAAGAAAACAATTTGGCAGAGAAATTAAGAATGGTTGCAAAAACAATTGCAAGCAGAGACCTTTTAGGCTTTTCCAGACAAACATTTTTTGTTGATGCCAACGGTTGGGATCATCATGATGAACTACTAATAAATCAAGCAAGCAGGTTAGCAGAGGTAGATGCTGCTTTAAAATATTTTAATGATGTAATGGCTGAGCTAAACATCAGCGATTGTGTAACATTATTTAGTACATCAGATTTTGGACGAACATTAACGTCTAATGGAAATGGTACAGATCACGCCTGGGGAGGTAATGCCTTTATGATGGGTGGTGCTGTACAAGGGAAAGAAATATATGGAGAGTATCCTGTTCTGGCTTTAGACAGTGATGTTGATCTTCGAAATGGTGTTATGATACCATCAACTCCCGCAGATCTTTATATGGCAGAACTGGCATTGTGGTTTGGGGTATCTCCTTCAGACCTCACTACTATTTTCCCAAATCTATCTAATTTTTACGATACTAACGCTACTACGCCTCCTATTGGCTTTATGGACATGTCATGATGAAAAAACAACATATATACATACTACTTATTCTCATATTTATTACGTCAACAATAAATGCGCAATGCTACCCTGATAGACATAGTACAAGCTGGATTGATAGCTGGATATCTTGCGATATATCACAAAATCCTAATTCGGCTTACGGCTTAACGCATTGGATTATGTATGATCTCGGATATGAGTATGAATTAAAAGAATCTAAATTCTGGAACGCTAACGAGCCAAAAAATCTTAATTATGGTATCAATGATTATAATTTAGATTATTCTTTAGATGCCGTAACATGGACTAATTTAGGTACTTTTAAAATGGATCAAGCATCAGGTTTATCTACTTATGAAGGTGGTGAAGGTCCCGATTTTGATGCTACAAAAGCAAGGTATGTACTCATTACTCCTATATCTAATTATGGAGGGGATTGCTATGGCTTAAGTGAAATAAAAATTAATATAACAGATCCTTTCGATATTGTTGAGGAAAATAATGGATTTAATGCCTTAGTTTACCCTAACCCTTTTCTAAATAATATTAATCTTAGAATTGTAACGCTTGATGAAACTAGCTCCATAAACTATACTTTATACGATATGTTAGGAAGGGCTATTACTTCTAATAGTGTTGCTTTTACCGAAAACACAGAAATTTACGAATTACCAATAAATGCCAACACACTTTCTGCTGGTATCTATATTCTGAATGTTGAACAGAATAATAAAACACGGTCTTTTAAAATTATAAAGAGGGAATAATTGTCTTTTGTAATAACTTATCATTATCTGTTTAGCACGGATTCTTCTTGTTTTTTTTTAATGATATGATGTATAGGGAACTTTGTTTGGTTTTTAGTACTGCTTTATAAATATTAGTTTAGTATGGTGCTCTCGTGAATATTGTGAATGAGTTTTTTTCTTGGGGTTATTGGAAGAGGGAGATTAGGGCTTTGGCATACTACCCCCTCACTAAGACGCTAAGCCGCAAAGAAATGCTGGTACTATTTTATAATATTATAGAAACTCTATTAGTTAGTTTTTTTGGAATCATACTTACTTATAAATTGATAGGTTATAATGTTTCAGGTTATATATACAAGTCTTTTTTCTTGGGTGTATTAGAGGAATGTTTTGGTGTAGGTCTCGCAAAGACGCAAAGACGCAAAGAAACACTAGTAGTATTCATATTCAATAATTCATAGGGACTCTATATCACTTTTTTAGAATCATTCTTATAATTATAGGTTACAATGCTTCAGGTTAACTATTACAAGTCTTTTTTTTAGGTCTATTGGTGGAGCGGTCTTATCTCTTATATCCTATCTCTTAATTACTTAACTCGGATTCTATTTCAACTAAATCACATAAAAAAAGATCATAAAAAAATGAAATACGGCACCTGCTAAAACAAATAAATGCCAAATAACATGATTGAATGGTATTTTTTTGATAGCATAAAAAATAATCCCGACGGTATAAGCTAATCCGCCTCCAAACAGGCATAGTATACCATCATGTTCCATCCTATTGGATAAATTTGAAAAATCAAATACTATAAGCCACCCCATTACCAAATAAAGTAGTGTGGAAAAAATCTCAAAGCGTCCTGTAAAAAATAATTTTAAAATAGTACCAAACGCTGCTATTCCCCAAACGACAAAAAAAAGTGTCCACCCCAAACTCTCATGCAACGTAATTAATAAAACAGGTGTATAAGTCCCTGCTATAAGCAAATAAATACTAATGTGATCTATAATTCTGAAATAGTGTTTTTGCTTCTCTCCTTTTACTGCATGATACCACGTAGATGCAGTAAATAATACAATAATTGAAATACCGTAAACGATAACACTAAAAAGGCTCCAACTCGTTTTTTGGTTGTCAAAAATAATAAGAAGTATCAATGCTACTATACCAAACAATACACCAATAGCGTGTGTGATTGTATTTAGTTTCTCTTCAAAAGGCGTTTGGGTATGCATAATGCATTAGTTTAAGGCGATTTTGTATCTAGCCATTTATCGGTTAGATCATAAAAATCAAACTTAACAGCAGATTTTTGACTTTCTAAATAACCATTTTGAAAATTACGTTGTAAAATATCTTCAATTAAATAATCTTCTTTGACATTTATTGGGTCAAATTCTCGCTTTAATGAAATATCGAACATATTTGCGGTGGTATTATACCAAAATGCACGCCAACCACTCCGCAATTGTTTTATCAAATCGAATGCTGTTGTCCCTGTCTGCCTGTGAATTAATTTAACCAATATTTGTCCCTCTGTACGACTAAGTTTTTTTAATTCTTCAGAAAACTCTCCTTCTATATATTTTTGAATTCGTTTAGTATAACGTTTCTTTTCGCGATTCCTTTTAAGCATCGACAACTGTTGATTCATAGAATCTAAACGTTCTGCTGCTAATTTTGCATAAGGATATACCTTTCTTGTTTTTCTTCTAAGAATTAGATATTTAATGCGCTCTTTTTTATTAGCAAACTTAAGCTTGTGCAAAAGCATCACTTCTTCTAAATCTATAGTTGTTCGTGGAATGGAATCGCCTTCAATAATAATATACTCAACTGCAATAGAATCCTGTATAATATCATTCTCCTGAGCAAAGAGCAGACCAGAAAAAATCAAGAATATATATCTAAAACAATTCATCACTAAAATGTTGGAGCATTAATTCTCCAAAATTACTAATTTACACTGTCTAAAACATTTTTTTCCTATTTATATTATTATTTTAGTGCAAAACTTTTTAGAAATGACGAAGAAGAGCATTCTTAACAAAAAGTCTATGGACTTTTTAGAAAAATATTTAAATAATGCCTCACCAACGGGTTATGAATGGACTGGGCAAAAATTATGGATGGATTACCTAAAACCATATGTTGATGAGTTTATAACTGATACTTATGGCACAGCGGTAGGCGTTATAAATCCTAAAGCAAAATACAAAGTTGTTATTGAAGGTCATGCCGATGAGATCTCATGGTATGTAAATTATATTTCAGACAACGGATTGATCTATGTGATTAGAAATGGTGGTAGTGATCATCAAATAGCACCAAGTAAAATAGTTAATGTGCACACCAAAAAAGGTATTGTAAAAGGTGTTTTTGGATGGCCAGCTATACATACGCGCAATAAAGCCAAAGAAGAAGCACCAAAACCAGACAATATCACTATTGATGTTGGTGCAAAAGATAAAGAAGAAGTTGAAAAAATGGGAATTCATGTAGGATGTGTTATTACCTACCCAGATGAGTTTCATATTTTAAATGGAGACAAATTTGTGTGTCGCGCTTTAGATAATCGCATGGGTGGTTTTATGATAGCCGAAGTTGCTCGCTTGCTTAAAGAGAATAAAAAGGAACTTCCTTTCGGACTTTATATCACAAACTCAGTACAAGAAGAGATTGGATTACGTGGTGCAGAAATGATCTCACACACGATAAAACCAAATGTGGCTATTGTTACCGATGTGACTCATGACACAACGACACCAATGATAGAAAGAAAAAAAGAAGGCCATTTAGAAATTGGTAAAGGCCCTGTAGTGGCTTATGCGCCTGCTGTACAACAAAAATTACGTGATCGAATTACAGAAACTGCCGAAGATAAAAAGATTCCTTTTCAACGATCTGCGCTGTCTCGTGCAACTGGAACCGACACAGATGCTTTTGCTTATAGTAATGGAGGTGTCGCTTCTGCTTTAATTTCACTACCGCTTCGTTATATGCACACCACTGTAGAAATGGTACATAAAGATGATGTAGAAAATGTAATAAAACTTATTTACGAAACACTGCTTAGTATAAAAGATGGTGAAACGTTTAGTTATTTTGAATAATTTGAATAAAAAGGTATTAAACTTTAGGGGCAAGCCCAGAGCCCAATAATTAGACATCGACTTAAGGGTCGAGGTATGAAACTTAGATCCCGCTAAATACTGAAAACAAGTTCAGCAGGAAGCGGGATTAGCTTGTCATAATAAAGGCTTGTTTCAACTTACAATTTTGAATGCATCTAACAGGCGTCTCTAAATAGAGTTTTCCTGCCATGCATTAAGCGTAGGCTAATATATAGTTAACATGACATTAAACAATCAAAAACATTTATTTGATATACCAGAGGAAATAACTTATTTAAATATTGCGAGTCAATCGCCTTCTTTTAAAGCTATTCACGAAGCTGGGTTAAATGGCTTGCTACAAAAAAGGCATCCCTATACTATATCTACATCAGATTATTTTGAGCCTGTAAAAGTGCTCAAAAAGTTATTCGCTAAACTAATTGATATAGAAGACTATAATCGCGTAGCTACTATACCTTCAGCTTCTTATGGCATTGCTACGGTAGCTAATAATATAAGATTAAAACCTGGTGACGAAATACTAGTTATAGCCGAACAATTTCCTAGTAATATTTACTCATGGCAAAAACTGGCAGAAAAGGATCATGCTGTATTAAAAACGGTTAGTCCTCCAAAGTCAAATACAGACCGTACTAAACTTTGGAACGAAAACATTTTAAATGCCATTAATACTAAAACGGCAGTAATAGCGATGGGAAATATCCATTGGTCAAATGGTTCATTATTCGATTTAAAATCTATTAGAGAAAAATCAAAAGCACATAATGCGCTTTTAATTATTGATGGTTCTCAATCTATAGGTGCTTTACCGTTTTCGATTAAAGAGATTCAGCCAGATGCTCTTATTTGTGCTGGTTATAAATGGCTTTTTGGTCCATACGGTACTGCCTATGCCTATTTTGGATCTTATTTTGATAATGGAATTCCTATTGAGGAAAGTTTGTATAATAGACTGAATAGTGAAAATTTTTCTGGTTTAACCAATTATGAATCAAGATACAAACCTTTAGCAAATAGATATTGTGTTGGTGAAAGTGGAAATTTTATTTATGTCAAAATGCAAATTGAAGCTTTAAAACAAGTTTTAGAATGGGGTCCAAAAAACATTCAAGACTATTGTAAAATAATAACTTCTGAAGCTGTTTTAGAATTAGAAAACCTTGGTTGTCGTATTGAAGATCCTAAATATCGAACACATCATCTCTTCGGAATTGAATTGCCTGACCAATTAAATATTAATTTTCTAAAAGACGTATTAGAAAAAGAAAAAATATTTGTGTCTATAAGAGGTAAATACATCAGACTTTCATGCCATCTTTTTAATACTAAAAAAGACTTTGAAAAATTTATAGCATGTCTTTCTTCTGTCTTAAAAAAACATTAAATATGGACGAATTTATAGATGTTGTAGATGCTAACGGAAACCCAACAGGGAAATCTGAATTAAAGTCACTTGTTCATCAAAAAGGTCTTTATCACAATACAGCGCATATTTGGTTTTACACTAAAAGTGGTGACATCTTAATATCGCAACGTTCAGCAAAAAAAACGATTTGTCCTTTGCTATGGGATGTATCTGTTGCTGGCCATGTAGATACAGGAGAAACCATAAAACAAGCCGCTGTAAGAGAAACCAAAGAAGAAATTGGGATATCCATTTCTGAAAATGATTTGCAAAATATTGGCGTTTATAAATGTTTACAAACGTATGAAAACGGTATTATTGATAACGAATTCCATAATACGTTTATTTGTGAACTAAAAGTTACAATTTCTGAATTAACACCTCAAGAGGAAGAAGTCGAAGCACTTAAATTAGTCTCTTTTACAAGTTTTGAATCACTCATTAAAACTATTGGAAACAATGATAATCACTTTATACCATCTAACAAATCTTATTATGAAGACGTATTACAAAAAATCGTAGAAATCATCAACTAAAACCTTATCCCCCTTTTCTAAAATGAATTTACTACTTATTGCCATAGCTCCTATTTTTATAGTTATTCTATTTATCTATTTTAAAGATAAATATGAAAAAGAACCCAAACGACTTCTTTTATATAATTTCCTTTTAGGTGCTGTAGTAAGCATCGTAATTACAACTATCTTATATTATGTATTTGATATTGTTTTACCACTACCAGATCAAACAAGTGTTTTTCAACAATTTATTAAAGCCTTTTTTGTTGTTGGCTTAACCGAAGAGTTTAGCAAATACATTATTGTTCGTTATTATGCCCAAAGAAATAAAGCATTTAACGAACCTTTTGACGGTATTGTTTATGCGGTTATGGTTTCTATGGGTTTTGCAGCCATAGAAAATATTTTCTATGTGTTAGAAGGCGGTTACGAAACAGCCATTTTAAGAGCCTTTACTGCGATTCCTGCACATGCTACATTTGGAGTTCTAATGGGGTTTTATATGGGTAAAGCAAAATTTTCAAAGCATAAGGTTGGCTTAAACCTTTTGGGATTACTAGCAGCTATTATATTCCATGGGGCTTACGACTTTTTCTTGTTTATAAATTTTATTCCAGGTATATGGGTAGGTGCCTTTATATCACTTTTTATAGGGATTTTTCTCTCTGCAAAAGCCATTAAACAACATCAAAAAAATTCAAATTTTAATGTTTGATAAATGAGGTCTAAAAAGTGTTATTCCGAATGCTATGAAGCATCTCTAAAATTTTAATGTTTTATTTTTAAGATTCTTCAACTCCGACAATTATCGGAATGTTCTAAATGACACTAACCCTTTGCAAACATAGGAAGACAAAGTTCATCACTTTTTAGACAGTCTCATTCCAAAATATAATATATCTTCATAAATTAGATTAGATCTTTTTATAAGTTTATACTACCCGATAACTATACTTAATTGTATAAATTAATTAGTATATAAAATTCTTATATTTACTACTAATTAATTCAAAAAACACTGATGAGCAAGACTTTCAAAACTTTCGTAAATAATGTTTTCGATTTTGAAATTAAAGATAAGGATATTTTAAATCTTGATGCTCTACAAATTTCAGAATCAAAATTTCATATTCTTGAACAAAACAAATCGTATAAAGCTGAGATTACAAAAGCAGATTTTAATAAAAAATCATACGAAGTAAAGGTTAACAACAATACATACGATATAAGTATTCTAGATAATTTAGATACATTAATAAAAGACATGGGCTTTACTATCGGAACTACAAAACATGTAGATTCTATTAAAGCACCAATGCCTGGATTAATTCTAGAAATTAATGTTAATGTGGGTGAGGAAGTAAAAGAAGATACTTCCCTTTTAATTCTTGAAGCCATGAAAATGGAAAATATCATCACATCTCCAAGAGATGGCATTATTAAATCTATTTCTGTAAGTATGGGAGATGCCGTTGATAAAAACCAACTACTTATTGAGTTCGACGCATAAGACGTATTTATTTATAAAATCTGGTTTCAAAAATTATTAAAGCATATTTTTTACACACAATTATATGAAACCTTGTATGTGTATTTATAGTTTATTTTATTTATTATGAAAAAAATACTAGTAGCAAATAGAGGAGAAATAGCCATAAGAGTTATGAAAACTGCCCAAAAAATGGGCATAAAAACGGTTGCCGTATACTCTACTGCCGATAGAAATGCACCACATGTAAAATTTGCAAATGAAGCTGTATGCATTGGCGAACCGCCATCTAATCAATCTTATCTTAGAGGTGATAAAATTATTGAGGTAGCCAAACAACTTCATGTAGAAGGAATACACCCTGGGTATGGTTTTTTAAGTGAAAATGCTGATTTTGCTGAATTATGCGAACAAAATAACATTATTTTTATTGGTCCGAGATCTAAGGCTATTAAAATTATGGGTAGTAAATTAGCTGCCAAAGAAGCTGTTAAAGAATATAATATCCCTATGGTTCCTGGAATCGATGAAGCGATTACAGATGTTCCCAAAGCGAAAGCTATTGCTAAAAACATAGGGTTTCCTATACTTATTAAAGCATCGGCTGGCGGTGGTGGCAAAGGAATGCGGGTTGTAGAAAAAGAAAGTGATTTAGAATCTCAGATGAATCGAGCTATTAGCGAAGCCACTTCTGCTTTTGGTGACGGTTCTGTTTTTATCGAAAAGTACGTTACATCTCCACGCCATATAGAAATTCAAATAATGGCAGATAGCCACGGTAATATATTACATTTTTTTGAGCGTGAATGTAGCATTCAACGACGTCATCAAAAAGTAGTTGAAGAAGCCCCATCATCTGTTTTATCTTCAGAATTAAGAAATGAAATGGGAGAAGCAGCTATTAAAGTTGCTCGATCTTGTGATTATATAGGAGCTGGAACTATTGAGTTTTTATTAGATGCAGATCACAACTTCTATTTCTTAGAAATGAATACCAGATTACAAGTAGAACATCCTGTTTCAGAATTAATTTCTGGGGTCGATTTGGTAGAACTTCAAATACTTGTAGCACGTGGTGAAGCCCTACCTCTAAAACAAGAGGATTTAAAAATTAATGGACATGCCTTAGAACTACGTGTTTATGCAGAAGATCCTTTAAATGATTTTTTACCAAGTGTTGGACATTTAGATGCTTATAAACTTCCAACAGGTGATGGTATTCGTGTTGATAATGGTTTTGAAGCAGGTATGGATATCCCGATTTATTATGATCCCATGCTTTCAAAATTGATCACTTATGGAAAAACAAGGGATGAAGCAATCTTACTTATGATTAAAGCTATTGATAATTATCATGTTGAAGGTGTACAAACAACGCTTCCTTTTGGTAAATATGTTTGTGAACATGACGCATTCCGTTCTGGAAATTTTGACACACATTTTGTTAAAAATTATTATTCCCCTGAAGCCTTAAAAGAACAAACAGAACAAGAAGCGAAAATAGCGGCCTTAATTGCAGTAAAACAGTATATAGAAGACCAAAAACTATTAAGAATACCTAAATAAAAAGTTTGCAGTTAGCTTAATTGAAAAGCAGGTTAAAATTCAAAATTAATAAAACTTCGCATTTTTGCGACTTAGCTAAAAGAAAGACATGAACTCAAAAGAAGACAAAATAAAGAAACTAAACGAACTCGAAGCTTTAGCACATTTAGGAGGCGGACAAAAACGCATTGATAAACAACACAAAAAAAAGAAACTCACTGCTAGAGAACGTGTTGATTATTTAATGGATGAAGGTTCTTTTGAAGAAATCGGCGCACTAGTAACTCACAGAACGACCGATTTTGGTATGGAAAATGAGATTTATTTTGGCGATGGTGTTATTACAGGTTATGGCACCGTAAATGGACGATTAATTTACGTGTATGCACAAGATTTTACAGTTTTTGGAGGTGCTTTATCTGAAACCCATGCCGAAAAAATATGCAAAATCATGGATTTAGCAGTTAAAGTCGGAGCACCAATTATTGGATTAAACGATTCAGGTGGCGCACGTATACAAGAAGGTGTTCGGTCTCTTGGTGGCTACGCAGATATATTTTATAGAAATGTGCAAAGCTCTGGAGTGATCCCTCAAATTTCTGCTATTATGGGTCCCTGCGCTGGTGGTGCTGTCTACTCCCCTGCTATGACCGATTTTACTATCATGGTAGAAAATACAAGTTACATGTTTGTAACAGGTCCCAATGTTGTAAAAACGGTTACTAATGAAGAAGTCACCAGCGAAGAATTAGGTGGTGCCTATACACATGCTTCAAAGTCTGGTGTTGCTCATAAAACGTCGACAAATGACATTGCGTGCTTAGAAGATATAAAAACGCTATTGAGTTACTTACCTCAAAACAACACAGAAACACCAAAAAAAATGGATTTTGAGTTGAAAGATGAAGTAAGAACTGTTTTATCAGATATTGTACCAGATAACCCCAATAAACCTTATGATATGCATGATGTTATTGCTGGGATTATTGATAAGGATTCTTTTTATGAAATCCATAAAGATTATGCTGAAAATATTATTGTAGGTTTTGCCAGACTTGGTGGGCGCAACATCGGAATAGTAACCAACCAACCTCTTTTTTTAGCTGGAGTTCTAGATGTGAATAGCTCAAAAAAAGCAGCACGTTTTACACGATTCTGTGATTGTTTTAATATTCCTCTTCTTGTATTAGTTGATGTACCTGGTTTTTTACCAGGAACCGATCAGGAATGGAATGGCATTATTGTTCATGGTGCAAAATTATTATATGCCCTAAGTGAAGCTACTGTACCTCGGGTAACTCTTATTACAAGAAAAGCTTATGGTGGTGCTTACGATGTTATGAATTCTAAACATATTGGAGCTGATTTAAATTATGCATGGCCAGGAGCAGAAATTGCTGTTATGGGTGCCAAAGGAGCTAGTGAAATTATTTTTAAACGAGACATTGCTGCTTCAGATAATCCTGCAGAAAAATTAGCAGAAAAAGAAGCCGAATATGCCGATAAATTTGCTAATCCTTACAAAGCTGCAAGGCGTGGCTTTATAGATGAAGTTATTTTGCCTAAAAATACACGAAGAAAGCTTATTAAAGCTTTCTCTATGTTAGAAGACAAGGAAATAGATACTCCCAAAAGAAAACATGGAAATATTCCTTTATAATTAGAAAAGGGTGTCATTTTGTTCAGATGGTCGCGTCATTCAGAGGAATGAGATAAAAAAAATTATCAAGCGTATATAATGACGTAATAGGAGTGTCATTCAGAAGGAGGTACGACTGAAGAATCTTTAGAGATTAATAATAAAGATTCTTCGCTGCGCTCTGAATGACAAGTGGTTGATAATTAGCTGTTTATAAAATACGTCAATAGTAGCAAAGCGAAGAATCTTATTTAACTAAAAATCAAAACTTTATAAGTAAAGATTTTTTTTGAATACAATTAATAAATAAATTCTGGTTATTTTAATTAGGAAATAGACTCTTATCTAATCCTGGAACAATACGTAACGCATTTTTATAGTAGACTTTTTTTAACACTTCATCTGGTAAATCCATACCATACATAGGCCAAAATGCATGATATTTTTTATGATACGGAAAGTATTCATCATCACTTTCTAAAACTCTAAAATAAGTCGGAAATTCTTTGGGCTTCCAACTATCTTTTCCAAACAGTATACGGTCTTGGTATTTTATAAAGAATTTTTTAGCAAATCGAGGTTGCCTACCCAATTCTGCAATTATTGCAGCAATCCCCACGTTCATATTTGGTATTTCGTCTAATAACGCTCCCAATTTCCCTAAATTATTAGCATACCATCCCATATGAGCATTAATGAATACAGTCTTAGGATGATTTTTAAACATACTATGCTGTTCCCCTATAATTTGTTCCCATGGTGCTGGATTGGTAGCACTTCGTTTTCTACGTGGATGCGTTTTTAGTTCTAACCAACGTTCATTATCGCCATCAAAATCATCCCAAAAAGATTTTGGATCTGCTGCATGAATAAGAACGGGTATCCCCAACTCGCCACATTTAGCCCAAATAGGATTTAGCCGAGCATCATTAATAGCAACTCTTTCTCCATGAACATCTTTATCTCTTAACCCTAAGCCTTTATAAACTTTTAAGCCACGAGCTCCATTTTTAACATCAAGTTCTAATTGATTTACTGTTTTTTCTATCCATCCTTTTTTTCCAACATTGCCATTAAAATTAATATTTGCAAATACGACAAAACGATTTGGGTAATGTGCTTTAATATTTTGAACAGATTTTTTTAAATCGTCTCCCGTTCTTCCACTTAAATTAACCATAATCCTCATGTTTAAGGTATCCATAGCATTAATTACAGGAGTTAAATCTTGATTAGGCATTTTATATTGGTGACCATGTACATCAATAAAAGGAAATTTTGCACGCTTTATAATGCTCCCAGGAACCACCAATGTGGATTTAGGGTTATAATCTTCGAATGAGATATCTTGTGCTATTATATAGCTTGAAAAGAAAAAAGTAAATAAAATAAAGACGTGTTTTTTTGTATTCATATAGCTATCTATGGTTTAATGCTGCTATAAAAATAGATATCTTACTTTATTCAAGCTAACACTTTATGAAGGGTTTAACTAAAAAACGCGTCCGTAATAATCTAAATCGACAATCACACCTTTTGTCGTTTTGTAATCCTTTTTTATAGTGCCTTCAAATATGAATCCATTTTTCTTAGCAACTACTATACTTCCAACATTATTGCTATTTGCTCGGCATAATAATTTCTTAAATTGATATACTTCAGAGAGATATTCTATAGTTAAGTCTAAAGATTTTGAAATAACACCTTGACCCTCATATTTGGCATCGATAAAATAACCTATTTCAGCTTTTGGAATATTCCAATCCATGTTAAAAACATGGATTAAACCAATAAAAGCGTTGGTGTTTAAATCACTTATTATAAAAGGAAAATAGCTTTTATCCAAAACCTTCTGTTCAATTTCACGGCAATAGATTATCGTGTCATGAAGCGTTTTAGTTTTTGATACTGTTCCTGAAAAAAAATCCTCTAATCGTTTTCTATTACTGTCTATCAGGTTAAACAGTTTTTCACTCTCAACGACATTTAAAGGTGTTATTTTAAAATTTTTATATGTAATATTCATAGACACAAATTAATTATACTACGACTTCGCTTTTATAGTTTGAGCACGATACATAAATGATTCTTGCCAACGTTCAAAACGTTTATCAAAAACTGTTGAAAAAATTAAGTATTGGCATTTACCTATACTCTCTGGTGTTCTTGTTACTTCGGCAAAATGGCTTCCTCTAAACAAGAACTCAGCATCATCAACTATACACATTTGTAACTTATTTAAGTTAATACCATTTAAGTAAAATATTTTGTTTAATCGTTTTGGTGTAGCAATAACGATGTCTGTTCCAATATATATATCATCACGTTGTGTTTCGATATCATGTTCTTCGTAAGCACAATAAACTCTTAAATCGGTGCCTCTTTTAAAGGCATTGAATTCTAACTTTAATTCTAAAGCAGCTTGTTTATCCTTTACAAAAATTAAAGCACGAGGTGCATCTTCAAATGCTGCTTTTAACTTCTGAACCACGCTAATTATCATACTGGTTGTTTTCCCAGAATCTTTAGGTGCAATTGCAAATAAGCTAGCGCCACCTTTTATTTTCGATAAGATTTGCTTTTGAAATGCTAAGGGCTCATCAAAACCTTTATGCGTCACGGTATCTTTTAAAGGCGGAATGAGTTTTTTAAATGGCATAGATTTTTTATTAATGTGGAAACAAAGATAGTATTATACCAGTTGCGACTTCAGTTTACTGGTATAAAATGACTTTTTCTTTTACGGTAAGCTCAAAGAGTAATAAATACGCTCAACAAAACTATAAAAACAAAAAGGCACCCAAATGAGCACCTTTTTTAGCTGTTAATTTATTTGGTAATAGATTAAAACTCTAAATTTGACACTAAATCAAATTCATCATAAATAGCTTTATCTTTTAAGTTCTCGAAAAAATTAGCTGATTTATACTCAATACCAAATTTTGTTCTATCAATTTTTAAAGAAGCTGTCGCCTTATTACCTTCAATCGAAATAGAAAAAGTAACAGGGTTTGTTTTTCCTTTTATTGTTAAATCTCCTGTAACAGTATAAGCGTTCTTACCATTAGCTTTAACACTAACAAGTACTAGTTTTGCTGTTGGGTGTGCAGCTACACCAAAGAAATCATCAGATTTTAAATGACCATCCAATTTCCCTTTGTAATCGCCGTCTAAATCGGTAGTGTTTATAGTTGTCATGTCTATAACAAACTCTCCTCCTGTTAATTTATCTGCTTCAAAATTTAAAAACCCCGATTGTATTGCAATGGTTCCTTCGTGAGATCCAGTTACTTTATAACCTTTCCAAGTCACTTTACTCTTATCTGCTTTTATTACTTTTTTATCTTTATCTATCGTCGTAAAAGAAAATGTAACCAATGCTATTATAGATAATGCTACTAAATTTTTAATTGTGTTTTTCATCTTGTTATTTTTAATTGTTCTTGTTATAATTTATGATCCGTAATAAAATTTTTCTCTAATTATTTTCCCGTCTTTCCAATCTTGAACAGCTACCTGCGTGTAGTTTTTAACACCCCAATCTTTATGTGTGTAATCAAAATGCCATTCTACCATCGTTGTACTTTCTCCAACAGTAACTTTTAAAGGTTTTGCGCCTCTAAATTCGGTAATAGAAGCAAAAAAAGCTTCTTCTCGTTTTCTGTTTATTTCTTTACCTACAAATTCGGGATTATCATTTTCTTGCATAACCACCTCGTCATGATAAAATTCATCAAAAGCTTCTAATGCGTTACCTTGAAGAATCATATCATTTATTCTACTAATTTTTTCAATTAATGCATTCATAATTCACTATTTTAATTATTATGATACAAATGTCTAAAATACCATTTTAGATAAAAATAATGTAGATTATATAATAACGTTAATCTAGTTTAATATTTTATTGTTCGAATATAAGTTCACTCTTTATCTTACTTAAAAATTCTTTCGTAATTCCTAAATACGAAGCAATCATGTATTGCGGAATGCGTTGTTCTATTTTAGGATACTGATTTCTAAAATAAATAAATCTATCTTTTGCTGAAAGGCTAAAACTTCTAACAATACGCTTTTGAGAAGCAACAAATGCTTTTTCTATAATTTGTCTAAAAAAACGTTCTAATTTTGGAATCGCTTCATATAAATCTTCAATAATATCATAAGAAAACATAATGAGCTCTGTATTTTCCAAACATTGTACATTAAAATCGGCAGGAGTTTGGGTTATAAAACTTCCAATATCTGAAGTCCACCAATCTTCAATAGAAAACATAACGATATGTTCTTGTCCTTCTTCATCTATATAAAACGTTTTTGTGCAACCAGATAATACAAAGCATTCGTATTTACAAACATCGCCTTGCTGAACAATAAACTGACCTTTTAAATATTTTCTGTAAGTTACTTTAGATAAAAGTATCTCCGCTTCAATTTCTGTTAAAGAAACATAGTTATTAATATAATTTAAAAGTGCTTGTCCTTTTTCTTTAATCATATTACACCTTTATTAAACGTCTATGATAATTTATTTGCCTTAAATGATAAGACAAATGAGTTGTTTAATGAACCAGAAAATATTCAGTAGCCATAGGTTCTTAAAAAACATCTATTGGATATTTTTTGTAAACCTTCCATAACATGATAACAACCAATTATTTGATTGTTATCATGTTCGAAAAAAAGAATCTATCTTATTTAATTTTTTCTTTCTAATTTACAGAAATAAGACTAATATCAAAAATAAGAACAGCTCCCCCAGGAATACCTCTTATGCCATCATTACCATAACCCAAGTGAGACGGTACTAAAAGCTTACCACTCCCTCCTTCTTTAAAATAGGTAAAACCTTCTCTCCAACCTGCAATAAATCTATCTAAATCATATGTAAGAGAATCACTTTCGTCAAAAACACTTCCATTAGTAAAGTACCCTTTATATGCTACTGTAACATTAGAAGTTATAGTAGGCTGCTCTCCCGTTCCTTCTTCATCAATCACATAATAAAGTCCTGATACACTTTTCGTTGCATCCAAATTATTTTCAGCAATATAATCTGTGATTTCTTCATCATTTAAAGTAACATAATCTGGCACTTCATCTTTGCTACAAGAAACAAAAAGAGATAGTACTAAGGCAAGCATAACGCATTTCATAATTTATTTTTTTGTTGTAAATATATGAAACACATCTACGTTCTAAATAAAAAAAATCATAAAATTATGAATATCCTAACACTAAAACTTAATCTTAATAATTTATATGAACTACTTTTGCTTAATGCAAAAATCAAATAATAAATTCCAATTCGAATTTGTCGCATTAATGGCATCACTGATGTCTATTGTTGCTTTATCTATAGACGCATTATTACCTGCACTTCCAAAAATTGGAAATTATTTAGGTACGACGCATCCAAATGACAACCAATTACTAATTACCATGATTTTTTTAGGGTTGGGTGTTGGTCAACTTATCTTTGGTCCATTATCTGATAGCTTTGGTAGAAAACCTATTGTATATATAGGATTTACAGTATTTATAATTGCTAGTATTATTTGTGTGACCACCGAAAGCTTTGAAATGATGATTATTGGAAGGACGCTTCAAGGCATTGGATTATCGTCTCCAAGAACTTTAAGCATTGCTATTGTAAGAGATTCGTATAGTGGTGATTATATGGCCAAAATATTATCTATTGTAGTTATGGTTTTTATTTTAGTTCCTGTAATCGCTCCTACACTAGGGCTGTTCTTACTAAATTTTTATAATTGGGAATCTATATTTTACGTAAATTTAATATATGGCCTTTTAGTGATGATTTGGTTTTGGAAGCGACAACCCGAAACGTTACAAAAGGAAAAGCGTATAAAATTCTCATCGCATCAATTTATTAATGGCGCTAAGGAGTTTATCAAATATAAAGACGCTATTGCTTTTACACTTATTTCGGGGTTTATAACGGGGTCGTTTATGGTCTATTTAAGTACCTCGCAACAAATTTTTCAAGAGCAATATAACCTAGCAGACATGTTTCCTTATATTTTTGCAAGTTTGGCTATATCTATTGGATTGGCCACCTATTTAAATAGTGTGTTTGTTGTAAAATATGGTATGTGGCGTATTGCATACACGGCAACGGTAGCTTATGCTATTATATCTATTTTGTATATCGTTTTATTTTGGTCGGGAGAAAACCCAAGTATTGGAATCTTAATAAGCTTTTTTGCTTTACAATTCTTTGCTGTTGGTTTTGTTTTTGGAAACCTAAGAGCCTTGGCCATGCAACCACTGGGGCATATTGCTGGTATAGGGGCAGCTATTAATGGTTTTGTTTCTACAGTTATGGCGGTTCCAATAGCTAATTATATTGGTAGTTTTGTTAATGAGTCTGTATTACCGCTGTTTATTGGTTTTTCGGTTTTTGGTGTATTGTCTGTTTTTACTTTTATTCTTTTAAAAAAGAAAAAGAGCGTGTTGGCCATTTAATTTATTGTAAACCTGTGTTCGATGTAAGTAATGATCTTTTATAATGTTGATGTACCAAATAGAATGCCCTAAATAGTAGACTACCCTCGGCATATCCTTATTTTGCTGGTTTCATACCCAATCAAGTCGCCCACAAGGTTTTAACCTAAAAAGGTCAAAAAACAAAATTCTGTATTTAGACTCCTGTGAAAACGAATGACAATTTCAATGGAAATACCAAGGCAGATTCTAGGAGAATTCTTTTCAATTAAATCTTAGCTTGATACGTGTATAAATCATAATATCTACCATTTAAAGCAATCAACTCATCATGTGTACCGCGTTCTACTATATGACCTGCTTCAATAACTAGAATTTGATCTGCTTTTCTAATGGTACTTAATCGGTGTGCTATAACAATAGTCGTTCTGTTTTTAATTAATTCACCTAAACTTTTTTGTATTAAAGCTTCACTTTCGGTATCTAAACTAGAAGTAGCTTCATCTAAAATAATAATTTTTGGATCTGCTAAAATAGCACGTGCAATGGCCAACCGTTGTCGCTGTCCTCCAGATAACTTCACGCCTCGTTCCCCTATTAAAGTATCCAACCCTGCTTCAAAACGATCTGTAAATTCATTTACATAAGCAGCTTTAACAGCCTCTTGTAATTCCGTCGCTGTGGCATCTGGTCTTGGAAACATGATATTTTCTTTAATAGTGCCTTCAAATAAAAATTCATCTTGTAAAACAACTCCCAAATATTGACGATAGGTATTTAGTTTTACTTTTGATAAATCTTGATTATCTATAGTTACTTTACCTGATTTCGGGCTTAAAAACGTAGCAGATAAACCTGCAATAGTAGATTTACCCGAACCTGAACTACCAACTAATGCGGTAGTTGATCCTGCTGAAGCTTTAAAATTAATATGATGCAATACCTCTTTACCTGCTTCATAAGAAAATGATACATCATCAAAAGCAATGGCCCCTTTAATAGTATTTAATTCAATGGTTCTTTCTTTATCGTCTTCTTCCGCAGTCATATTCATGAGTTCCTCAGTTCTATCTAAACCTGCCAAAGCTTCTGTTAACTGACTTCCAATATTACTCATCTGTATTATAGGTGCAATCATAAACCCTAAAATAAGTGTGAAGAATAAAAACTCTCCTGTAGTCATATCCCCTTGTATCATATAATACCCGCCAATTCCCATAATACCTGTTGTTGCAACCCCAATTAAAAAGGTTGAAGAACTCGTCATAAAAGCAGTAGCAGTTAAACTCTTTTTTACATTCTGAAATAGTTTATCAACCCCTTTTTCAAAAATTTTATTTTCCTGTGCTTCGGCATTAAAGGCTTTAATAACACGAACACCTGCTAAAGTTTCGGTTAAGCGTCCTTTTACTTCTGCACTTATTTCCCCTCGATTTCTAAAAATTGGACGAATATATTTAAAAGCTCTAAGTGCAATGTATCCGAATATGGAAAGTGGGACAAACACAAAAAGCGTCATCCATGGGTTTAGTTTTATTAAAATGATCATAGACACAATCGCTGTAAAGGTACCTCCTACTAATTGTACTAATCCTGTGCCAATAAGGTTTCTCACACCTTCAACATCATTCATAATACGAGATACTAAAGCACCCGATTTAGTATTATCAAAAAAACTAATGGGTAATGAAAGCACTTTTTTCTGTACTTGAGCTCGTAACTCACTAATTAAATATTGCGCCTGTACACTTAGTATACGTGCGAGTAAAAACGATGTAACCGATTGTATTAAAATAGCACCTAAAACAATACCTATTAAATTATATAACAACCCTACATCTTTACTAGGTACTACATCATCTAACAACACTTTACTTTGCCAGGGCAAAATTAAACCAGACAAACTCCTAATAACTATTAAAATTAAACCAATAAATACTAGATTACGCCGTGGCCATATAATCGTTTTAAAAGCTTGCGTTATGGTTACTTTACTTTTCGTCTTTGCTTTTGGATTATTTTTGAAATGTTGCATTGCAATAATTTTAACCAATAGGATTGATTGCTAAATTAATCTTTGTCGCGATTAAAAACATCTGATCCAAAAAAATTAAATGTGTTTTTTAATAAAAAATACTCAATAAACTAATAATCAACACTTTACAAATAACAGCCTTTATTTTTTTATTTATACACACAAATTACTCATTATCAATATTTAACACATATAAGTAACGTTAAATAGTAAAAAAACGAAACCTAATTAAGATAAATTTGTTATCTTAACAGTCTCTCAAAACCTTCAAAGATCAAAACTAGAAAACTATTTATAAACACTTTCTGTTTAGCTAAAAAATTAGCATACAAAGTAATCATTTTACGGTCTAAATATGGTACACAAATGCTGCTCCAAACTCTATTGGTAGTGCACTATTCTTGTATCGTTTCTTCTAATAGAGACAATGATTGTGTTGAGTTTATTCTTAAAAGTAATCATGATAGGTACGGATAAGGCTAGAAAACAAGTATGAATACTCCAGGAGAATTCTAAAAATAACACCTCTCAGGTTGAACAAAAACTAAATAAAGTTCAAGTGTTATTACAAATATTTAATTGCTATTAAAAACATTAAAACTAAAATTATGGGACTATTTAACTTTTTATTTGGAAAAAAGAAAATAACCTTAGACGAGCTTAAAGTAAAGAACCAAGATTATATTTCTAAAAACCCTAAACCTAAAAATGAAGAAAATGCACTTATGAGACAAGCTTCAAGGATGCTTACTAGTGAAAATTTTAACGAATCTATTGAGCTTTATAAAAAACTTGCTGAAAATTATCCCCAAAAAAAGGGCTTGTATTTAAGTCAAATTGGAGCAGCATTTTACTTCCTGAACGATTTTGATAAAGCGATTGAATATTATTTAAAAGCAAAAAATGAAGGTGTCGATTCATATATGATAGATAATAATATTTGGGAAACTTGTAAAGCTATTTATTATAGTACTAATGATGACAAAACGATTGAAAGATATCTTGAATATTACCCTCATGGTAATTATGCAAAAAAAGCAAAAAAGATACTATCTAAAAAGCAAAAAAAGTGGGGTGTGTTTTTCAACCACAAAATGCAAAGAGTTTGAGCATCCAGAAATTCAATTTACTATAAACCTATCATATAACTAACTATTTGAAGAAACTGAAATCCTATTTCATAAATCATTCCAAAAATTGAAAGAAATTCAATACACTGTTTTATGTGCTAAAAAATACTTAAAATTCACTTTCAAAACGATGCAGTAGTCTGCTTAATTTATTACTTTTATTGGCTTAAATAAATCATTAAAAAGATAATATAAAAGATGAAAATTATAGGCATTGGTAAAAATTACGTAAGTGATAAAGCAGAAATTGAAACACTTAAAAACGGTGCTCAATTAATATTCACAAAACCAGAAAGCACATTAGTTACTAACAATAAAGATGTTGTATTCCCATCAATTACTAACGAATTAGTTTACGAAGTCGAATTAGTTGCTAAAATTGGTAAAACTGGGAAAGATATTACTATAGCAGATGCTGCTTCTTATATCTCTGAAATTGCTGTTGGAATAGACTATACTGCTAAAGATGTACTTAATGCCAGTAGGGCAAATAAAGGACCATGGGCCTTGGCTAAAGGTTTCGACGGTGCATCACCAATATCTAGTTTTAAGCCTATTTCTAATTTTCCAGAACTTAATAATATTAATTTTGATTTAGTTATAAATGGCGAACAAAAACAAGTTGGTAATACCGATTTTATGATTTATAATTTTAGTGAGATTATTAGCTTTGTTTCTAGCTTTATGACCTTAGTTCCAGGAGACTTAATTTTTACAGGAACACCTGCTTTAGGTGCTGGTCAAACTTTTAAAGGGGATCATTTGCAAGCATCTATCGAAGGTGAATTATTGCTAGATTTTAAAATGATCTAATAAAAGATATTAAATCTAGCCCCCACTAAATACAAAACAAGTTCAACAGAGGAAGTTGGATTAGCCTACCACGCCATAAGTGTGGACTAATAAACTATAAATACAAAAAATAGAGATGTTTCATGAAAAATTCTATAGCAGAACGTGTTGGTGATTTTTTAAAAGGCTATCCGCCTTTTAATATGCTCTCCTATAAAACCCTGTTACGAATTGCTACAGAGGTTACCATAACCTATTTAGAAAAAGGGGACACTCTATTTAAAAAGAACGACGCCTGTCATGACAATTTTTATATTGTACGAGACGGCGCCATAAATTTGTATTACAGTCATGACGATGTTAAGAACATTATGAATATTCATGATACTGGTGATGTTTTTGGGTTGCGTCCACTCATAACTAAAGAACCTTATAAGCTTACCGCTACTGCCAACGAAGAATCTATTGTTTACGCGATACCCATTACCGTTTTTCAATCGGCAACAGATAAAAGTAACAAAATTCAGAAATATTTAATTACTGCATTTGCGTCCAATGCTTTCGATTCTTATACAGCAGAAGAAACGGGTCGGATTTTTGTTGATTATTTACCTAACACTTCTCAAGAGATCGTAAATTTTCAAACGGCTAATTATACAAAGTCTCCTATTACTTGCTCTGTGGAATCGTCTTTAAAAGAGGCTGCAAAAAAAATGAGCGATCATAAAATTGGTTGTATAGTGGTAATTGATGATGCAAAAAAACCAGTAGGTATTATTACCAATAGTGATATTAAAAATAAGATAGCCACCGGTTTATTCCCTATTGAAACCTCAGTAACTAATATTATGACTTCGCCTGTAATGACGAGTAAAAAGGGATTAACTATAGCAGATGGCCAATTGCAAATGATTAAACACAGTATTGGACATTTATGTATAACTAAAGATGGCACAGTTAATTCTAAACTTATTGGAGTTTTAACCCATCATGATGTTTTGGTTACTTTAGGTAACAATCCTACAGTGATACTTAAAGAGATAAAACGAGCAAAACGGACTAAAAAATTACGGGCAGCCAGACTTAAAGGAAGCGTTTTATTAAGAAGTTATATAGAACAAAACATACCTATATCTCACATTACAAATGTGATTTCTCAAATTAATGATGCTGTTACGATTCGTGCTATCGAATTGGCTCTTAAAAAAATGCCTACAGCACCTCCAGTACCTTTTTCTTGGTTGGCATTGGGGAGTCAAGGACGTAATGAGCAGTTACTTTTTACCGATCAGGATAATGCTTTAGTATTTGAAGATGTCCCAGAAAATCAATATGCAGAAACTCAATCCTATTTTTTAGGACTCTCAAAATTAGTTACCATCACTTTAAATAAAATTGGGTTTGAACATTGTAAAGCCGACATGATGGCAAACAATCCCGAATGGTGTAAATCTTTAACAGAATGGAAAACTCAATTCAAAAATTGGATTTTAAAACCCGATGAAAAAGCTGTTTTATTGTCTTCTATATTTTTTGATTATAACCACGTTTACGGAAATAAAGAATTAGTTAAAGATCTTACAGATACTATTTATACCACTTTAGAAAAAACAGATTTATTTTATAAATTTTTAGGTCGTGATGCTATTAAAAGCCCTTCGCCTCTTGGTTTTTTCAGACAATTTTTAGTAGAACAAAACGGTGATAAAAAGGAGCTTTTTAATATTAAAAGCAGAGCATTAATGCCGCTTATTGACGCAGCCAGGATTCTTATTTTAATCAAGCGAATAAGAGATGTTAATAATACTTCTGAACGTTTTGAAAAATTAGCAGAACTAGAGCCTAACAATAAAGAGTTATACCAGTCGTGCTCTTATGCTTTTAAAGCGCTATCTAAATTTAAAACCAAACAAGGTTTATTACATGATAATTCTGGTAAACTTATCGATCTGGAAACCTTAACTAAAGAAGAAAAGTTAAAACTAAGACGTTGCTTTAAGCCTATCCAAGCGATTCAAGAAATTCTAAAAATTAGATTTGATTTAAAAAACTTTATCTAAATGATTCTTAAATGGTTCCATAAAAAGAAAAAAGAATATCCAGACTTTTGGGTTGATTATATTGATCATTTTAAAACTCCCAATAAGAATCCCATTGAAGCCACTCGCTTTATTGCTTTTGATACCGAAACTACTGGTTTCGACAAAAAAAAAGATAGAATCCTATCTATTGGTGCAGTCTCTTTTATTGGTAAATCTATTCAAGTTAATCATAGTTTAGAACTTTATTTAGAGCAAGAGGTTTTCAATCCTGAAACCGTTAAGATTCATGGATTAATGCGAAAGGGGTCTTTAGAAAAAGTAACCGAACTTGAAGCCATTAAACTATTTTTAGCCTACATAAAAAATGCTATTTTAATAGCCCATCATGCTAATTTTGATAAAGTTATGGTGAATGAAATGCTATTAAGACATGGACTTGGTAAACTAAAAAACAAATTTATTGATACGGGTCATTTGTTTAATAAATCGAAACATATTATTTATCGTGAGAGTTTAAAAACACATTACACATTAGACGATTTATGTAAAGAACTTAATGTACCTAAGGTAGATAGACATACTGCCAATGGCGATGCTCTAATAACGGCTATTATATTTCTAAAAATTCTATCACGATTAGATATACAAAAAAAACTGCAATGGAAATATTTACTTAATGAAGAAATAATTTAAGCTTCTTCATTAAGTAAACACTTCAAACTATACTATAATACGTTATCCATAATATCTTGAACAACTTCTGGATTTAAAAGTGTACTGGTATCTCCTAAATTGCTAGTATCTTTACAGGCTATCTTTCTTAATATACGTCGCATAATCTTCCCAGATCGTGTCTTTGGTAAACCTTGTGTGAACTGTATTTTATCTAACTTAGCTATCGGACCTATATGCTCAGTAATAATTTGATTGATCTCTTTACGTAAATTGCTTTGGTCTCTACTTTCACCAGTATCTTTTAATATTACATAACCATACAAAGCATTTCCTTTCACATCATGCGGAAAACCTACTATGGCAGATTCTACTACTGCAGGGTGCTCATTTATAGCATCTTCTATAGGTGCTGTACCTAAATTATGTCCTGAAACTATAATCACATCATCTACCCTTCCTGTGATTCTATAATACCCAACTTCGTCTCTTAACGCGCCATCTCCAGTAAAGTATTTGTTTTCATAAGCAGAAAAATAGGTGTCTTTATAACGCTGATGATTCCCCCAAATGGTTCTAGCCATAGAAGGCCATGGGAATTTAACACACAGTCTTCCATCTACTTGATTTCCTTTTAACTCTTGCCCATTTTCATCCATTAAAGCAGGTTGAATTCCTATAAAAGGTAATGTGGCATAAGTTGGTTTAGTAGGAGTAACAAACGGAATAGGGCTTATCATTATTCCACCAGTTTCAGTTTGCCACCAAGTATCCACTATCGGACTATTCTTTTTCCCTATATTATCATTGTACCAATGCCATGCCTCTTCATTTATGGGTTCCCCTACAGAACCTAAAACTTTTAATGATGATAAATCGTATTTCTCTATTAGATCTACCCCTTGCTTAGCAAGTGCACGTATAGCTGTTGGTGCTGTATAAAACTGATTTACTTTATGTTTTTCTACAATCTCCCAAAAACGACCAAAGTCTGGATAGCTTGGTACGCCTTCAAATAGTACTGTTGTAGCACCGTTTGCTAATGGACCATAAACGATATAACTGTGTCCTGTAATCCAACCAATATCTGCAGTACACCAATATACATCATTTTCTCTGTATTGAAATACATTCTTAAAGGTATAGGCAGTATACACCATATAACCTCCTGTGGTGTGTACCATTCCTTTGGGTTGCCCTGTAGATCCAGAGGTATATAATATAAATAACGGATCTTCAGCGTCCATAATTTCAGCGTCACAGGCTGTTGAAGCTTCGTCTAAAAGAGGTTGCAACCATTTGTCACGCCCTGCCTTCATTTCTATTTCTGAATGAATACGTTTAGCGACTAATACAGTTTCAATTCCTGGGCTACTTAATAAGGCTTCATCTACGATACTTTTTAAGTCTATAGTTTTAGCGCCTCTATAAGAACCATCGCTGGTTATTACTATTTTACAATCGCTATCATTAATTCTTTTAGATAAGGCTGTGGATGAAAACCCTGCGAATACTACAGAATGTATCGCTCCTATTCTAGCACATGCTAATACAGCTATAGCTAATTCAGGAATCATCGGTAAATACACACATACACGATCTCCTTTTTTAATTCCCTGACCTTTTAATACGTTCGCAAATTTATTGACACGTTCGTATAATTGGTTATAGGTTATATGTTCTGCTGGATCTTTTGGATCATTAGGTTCAAATAATATAGCGGTTTTATCACCACGAGTCGCTAAATGCCTATCAATACAGTTTTCCGTAATGTTTAATTGGGCACCTTCAAACCATTTAATTTCAGGTTTATTAAAATCCCAACTCAATACATTATCCCATTTTTTTTGCCACTGAAAATGCTCTTCTGCAACTTCTTCCCAAAAATTTTCAGGTTCTCTTATAGATTTTCTATAAACTTGATAGTACTCTTCTAAATGTTTTATGTGATAATTACTCATTTAATTTTAGTGTTTTTTTTGTAAAAGTAGAAAAAATAAGTAATAATTAGTTAATTACTCTTAAAATGTGCTCGAGCACTATTATTTTTATTTTAATGTAATAAGCTGAAATTTTCTACAAATTAATGTGTTGCCGCCCCTGCTCCGCTCGGTATTCTAATCTTCTCAACAATCTCTTGTACATCTTTGGGAGTTTCAGGTGTAAATTTCATAATCACAATAGAGACAACAAAATTTATAATCATGGCTACGGTGCCAAATCCTTCGGGTGAAATTCCAAACCACCAATCGGCTTTTGTGCCGCCGCCAAACCAACCAAACTTAAATTTGGTCATATAGAAAAGCATTAATAAAATTCCGATTACCATACCAGCAATGGCGCCTTCTTTATTCATTTTCTTATAAAAAATCCCTAAAATAATAGCTGGAAAAAACGAGGCTGCCGCTAAACCAAAAGCTAAAGCTACTGTTGCAGCAACAAAGCCTGGTGGATTAATACCAAAATAACCTGCAATGCAAACTGCTACAACTGCAGATAAACGTGCTGCAATTAATTCTCCCTTTTCAGAAATTTTTGGGTTTATCATTTTTTTTATTAAATCGTGAGAAACCGAAGCAGAAATCACTAATAATAATCCTGCTGCTGTTGAAAGAGCTGCTGCTAATGCTCCTGCAGCTACTAAAGCAATAATCCAGTCTGGTAATTTAGCTATTTCTGGGTTTGCTAAAACCATAATATCTTTGTCTACAAACAATTCATTTTTAGACTCATCTGCAACATATTGAATGAGCCCATCATTATTTTTATCTGTAAACTTAATTAATTCTGTAGTTTCCCATTTTTTAAACCATTCGGGGACATTAGCGTAAGGTTTATTTGAAACGGTTTCAATCATATTTGTTCTTGCAAACACCGCCACTGCTGGCGCTGTGGTATACAAGATAACGATTAAGAGCAAAGCTATACCTGCAGATTTTCTGGCATCTCTAACCCGTTTTACTGTAAAAAACCGAACAATAACATGTGGTAATCCTGCTGTTCCAACCATTAAAGCTAATGTTATTGCAAAAATATCAATTGTAGATTTTGAGCCTTCGGTATATTCATTAAAACCTAAATCGGTGCTTAATCCATCTAATTTATCTAATAAATAGGTTCCAGAACCATCGGCTAATTGACTACCAAAACCTAATTGTGGTATTGGATTCCCTGTCATTTGAATGGATATAAAAATTGCAGGTACCATAAACGCAAAAATAAGGACACAATACTGAGCAACTTGGGTATAGGTAATACCTTTCATACCTCCTAAAACGGCATAAAATAATACAATTATCATCCCTATAATAACACCTGTGTTAATGTCTACTTCTAAAAAACGAGAAAACACTAATCCTACACCTCTCATTTGACCAGCTACATATGTAAACGATACTATAAGTGCACAAATAACACCTACTAAACGTGCTGTGTTAGAATAGTAACGGTCTCCAATAAAATCGGGAACCGTAAATTTTCCAAATTTTCTTAAATAGGGCGCTAGTAATAATGCTAAAAGCACGTAACCTCCTGTCCACCCCATTAAATATACGGCTCCATCATAGCCATCAAAAGAAATGATCCCTGCCATGGAAATAAATGACGCAGCACTCATCCAATCGGCTGCGGTAGCCATGCCATTTGCTAATGGAGAAACACCGCCTCCTGCAACATAAAACTCTTTTGTAGACCCAGCTCGAGCCCAAATAGCAATACCTATATATAATGTAAATGTAATACCTACTAAAACGTATGTCCAATTTTGAACTCCAAACCCTTCAACCAACAAACTATGCATCATAACCGTATTTCTTATCAAGTTTATTCATTAAACGAACGTACACAAATATTAAAATAACAAACACATACATAGAACCTTGTTGTGCAAACCAGAAGCCTAGTTTAAAACCTCCTATTCTAATGGTATTTAACTCGTCTTTAAACAGAATTCCTGCGGCAAATGAAACCATAAACCATATAGCTAATAGAATTAAAACATATCTAATGTTTTCTTTCCAATATGCTTTTGCATTCGATTTTTCTGACATATATTTGAAATTTAAAAAATTTAACGCGTGAAGATATAAATTGATAATTTAAAAACTTATTGTTTTCAAAAATACTTTTTCTTTAATTTTTTAACATAAATAATATGGATATGTATTTTTCTACAAAATCAATCACAATCAAAATATTTAAATCAACTTGGTGGATAACATAATAATATTTTTGATTTTATTTTCGATTTAAATGTAACTTCCTCAATCGCTGCCGATAAGAAAATTTCATTTCCTTATTTATAGTCATATTCTTTTCCTTTGCAAATAATAACGCCTTCTCCAAAATAAATAACTGCGCATATTTATTTTTTAAATTTTATATAAATTTTAAATGCTTTAATAACCTTAGGCGCCAAAATAAGCGTCGCTATCATTGTGGGAATAGCCATTAAAGCAAAAACACCATCAATTAAGTTCAACATCATACTAAATGGTGTTGTAGCTGCTAAAATGATACTCAAAATATAGATATAATTATAATAGTGCTTGTTATCTGCACCTATTAAAAACGACATACATTTTGTACCATAGTAAGCGTATGAAAACAATGAGGATATGCTAAAAACTAATACACAAATCATTAGTAAATAGGAACCATAAACTGGCATAGTACTACTAAAAGCAGATGCCGTTAAACTCACGCCATTATCCGTTGTTGTTTCCCAAACACCTGTTACCAAAATAGCTAAAGCAGTTAGTGTACAAACTATTAGCGTATCTATTGCAGGGCCCAACATAGCTACCAAACCTTCTCGTACGGGTTCGTTTGTTTTTGCAGCACCATGTGCCATAGGAGCTGTACCAATACCTGCTTCATTTGAAAATGCACCTCGACGGATCCCTAATAAAATCAATGCGCCCAGAACACCTCCCAAAAACGGATCGCCACTATAATTTTTTGCCGCAAATGCATCAGTGAAAATCATATAGAAGTATTTAGGGACTAACTCATAATTCGAAATTAAAATAATAAGTATCAAAACAAAATACAATAATACCATAGATGGTACCATTTTAGAAGCCGCATTACTAATACGTTTTAACCCTCCCAGAATAATTACCGAGGTTAATGACACTAAAACAAAAGCAATAATTAAATTAGAACTTAAACCAACGGCAACACCATTGGGGATTAATATAATATCGTTTATTGCTTGTGTTAATTGATTAACATTAACGACTGGTAAAGCCCCAATCATCCCGAAAAAACTAAACATAATAGCCAAAGGTTTCCACGACTTCCCCAAACCTTCCATAATAAAATACATAGGACCACCTTGTAATTCACCATGACTATCTTTTCCGCGGTACATCACTGCTAAAGTGGATGTAAAAAACTTGGTAGACATCCCCACAACAGCACTTACCCACATCCAAAACATAGCGCCAGGACCGCCAACAGAAATAGCAACAGCCACACCAGCTATATTCCCCATGCCTATGGTAGATGATAAAGCGGTTGTTAAGGCTTTAAAATGACTTATTTGCCCAGGATCGTTAGGATCATCATACTTACCACGTAATACCTGAATAGCATGACCTAAATATCGAAATGGCAAAAATTTTGATAAAATTAAAAGATATAATCCGCCACCAATAAGCAAAATAACCAATGGTAGCCCCCAGGCATAATTCGAAAAAGCCTTAATTAATTCATCCATTTAGAAGTTTTCGTTGTAATTATTTTATAAATATATCGATTTCAATTTATCCCCGTTTAAATAATTAAAAGTATATTTAGGCACAACCAATTTCAACCACTCTTGCAACCAAACCGTTTGTATTTTATCGATGCTGTTAGAGCATTTGCCATCTTAATGATGCTCCAAGGGCATTTTATCGACACGTTAATAGACCCCATTTTTAGAGACCCCAACAATATAATTTATAATATATGGTCTTATTTTAGGGGTATTACTGCCCCTGTTTTTTTTACCATTTCTGGGTTGGTTTTCGCCTACCTCCTATTACGTGCGCATGCCAAAGGTGATGATCAACCACGAATAAAAAAAGGATTTTTCAGAGGTCTATTACTTATTGGCATTGGCTACAGTTTACGTATTAATTTAGTGAGTTGGTTTTGTGGCTATTTTAGTTCTTATTTTTTTGTGATTGATGTATTACAATGCATCGGCTTTTCACTTATTATTTTGGTTAGTTTACACATTTTATTTAAACATTTTAGCTATCTATTTTCTATTATTCTATTTTCAATAGGATGTTTATGTTTTGTTGCCGAACCTTTATATAGAGATTTAATTATAGATAATTTACCGCTTCCCATTGCTAATTATATGACCAAGGCTAATGGTTCTATCTTTACAATTTTACCTTGGTTTGGGTATTCTGCTTTCGGCGCTTTTATCTCTACAGTATTTTTTAGGCATGCCCACCGCAATCGTTTTAAACCATATACCATTATGACTTTTTTCGTAACTGGATATTTACTTATATACCATTCCACATGGACATTGTTAGAACTACACTATATTACAGATATTGAGCTATTAAAACAAAGTGCCAATTATAATTATCTGTTTATACGTCTGGGTAATGTGCTAATACTTTTTGGTCTCTTTTATGCTTTGGAACGTTTTTTAAAACAATCCATAATTGCAAGAATAGGAGAAAAAACCTTATCTATTTATGTAATCCATTTTATAATACTTTTTGGAAGTTATACAAGTTACGGATTGAAACGATTTTTAAAGCTATCTTTAAATCCTACTGAAGCTATTTTTGGTGCCATACTATTTGTTTTAGTAGTTTGCTTTATATCATTTCATTATGCAAAAACCAATACATTTGTATATAATATGGTCCGTAGATTAATAAACCGATTTAAAAATTAATATTTATGGCTTATGACGAATATTTAGCCGATAGAATTCGGCGGCAATTAAAAGAAAAAAAAACGCATTTTACCGAACTAAAAATGATGGGTGGTTTATGTTTTAAAGTAGACAACAAAATGCTTTGTGGCATCCATATTGATAAAAAATATGGCGATAGCTTATTAATGGCGCGCATAGGCGAATCTGTTTATAAAACAGAACTCGAAAAATCACAGTGTTTACCCATGGATTTCACTGGACGCCCCATGAGAGGTTATATTTTTGTAACACCAGAAGGGTTTGATACCGAAGATGATTTATCGTATTGGTTAGACCTATGTATTAATTTTAACCCATTAGCTAAAGCCAGCAAACCCAAAAAAAAGAAAGCTAAATAGTTCTTTTTCGACAAAAGCACTTTTAATACTATGTTATAAAATAATTTATGCGATCTTATTTTAATATTTTAATTATTGCCTTATTCCTCGCCATTGGAACAAAAAGCACGAGTCAGAATATAAAACATCCTAAATATGAAGCTGCTATATTTGAAGCACACCGTATTATAGATTCTCTACAACAAAAACAACATATTCCAGGAATAGATATAGCAATTTCCATTAACGGAACTATGATATGGTCTGAAGGCTTCGGGTTTGCAGATTTAGAACACCTGACTCCTGTAAAATCTGGAACAACCCTTTTTAGAATTGGTAGTGTATCAAAACCATTAACAGCCTTAGCTTTAGGGAAGCTAATGGAAGCTGACAAATTAAATTTAGATGCAACCATTCAAACCTATGTGCCTTATTTTCCAGAAAAGAAACACCCTATAACTGTTAGGCAAATTGCTGGACATATAGCTGGTATTAGACATTATAGAAATAAAGAATACCTTTTGGCTAAAAAATATAATACGGTTAAATCTGGTTTAACCATTTTTGAAAATGATTCTTTACTGTTTGCTCCTGGAGACCGTTTCTCCTATTCATCGTATGGCTTTAATTTGTTAAGTGCTGCTGTAGAAGGAGCTAGTGGTAATTCTTTTTTAGATTTTATGCAGCAAGAGGTGTATTCAAAATTAGATATGACCGCTACTTTTGCTGATAAGAATGAAAGCATAATATTGAACCGAAGCTCCTTTTATCAAATTGATTCTTTAAATAAAATCCAAAATGCCACTTATGTAGACAACAGCTATAAATGGGCTGGTGGCGGTTTTATCTCCACCACACACGATCTTATAAAATTTGGAAATGCTATGATTGAAGCGCAATTCCTTTCTAAAAAAACGATTAAAGAACTAACGACTTCACAAAAATTAACAAACGGAAAAAAGACAGGATATGGTATAGGTTGGGGTATTATTAAAAAGAAAAAACTAAAAGGTTTCGGACATAATGGTGGCTCTGTAGGTGGTATCACAAAATTTGATATTTACCCAAAAGAACAGCTTGTTGTTGTCGCCTTATCTAATTCTTCTAATGTTGATTATGGGGATGTTATTGATAGAATTGTAACTCTTTTTATAAAAACCAACTAAGTTTTTATTGCCTCCTTTTCCTCTTGTATTATTGTTCATATTTTTTAGTCTCAACTATATTTAAAAGGATATTATTTAGCGCATGTCATTTTTCTGTTTTTAAAAAATTTTAACACGAACCAGTCTGTTGGCTGGCAGGTTTCACGAATTCAGAATACGCCAATAGCTTAAAAATTATACTTCAAATCCCGAAAACGAAATAGTTAATAACTTTAAAATCAATATGACCAAAACCTAACTTTTGTTAGGTTTTAAAATGATACGATATATAATTTTGTATTACATAATGACCAAACACTTATATTATGAATACGAAAATCACCTTACTATTGAGTATGGTTTTAATAGTTAGCTTATCTTGTAATAATTCTAAAAAGAATGCACACGAAAATTCTAAAGAGCACGAACATCACTGGAGTTATTCTGGGGAAACATCACCAGAACATTGGATAGAAATTGAGAAGAATTCTAATTGTGATGGTAAACACCAATCACCAATTAATATTATTCATAAAAATGTAGACTCTGTAAAAATTCAGGAAGACCTAAAAATACAATACACGCCAGTAACGCTTATAAGTGAAGTTAAAAATAACGGACACTCCATACAATTTGATTTTGAAGCAGGCGATTCTATAAACTACAAAAACGAAACATATTATTTAAAACAAATACATTTTCATGAACCCTCAGAGCATAAAATAAATGGGGTTATCTACCCTATTGAAATGCATTTGGTACATGTTAGCAAAGCTGGAAAAGTTACCGTTTTAGGGCTTTTAGGTGAAGAGGGCGATGACAGTCAATTATTCGAGTTCTTTGAAAGCTTTTTACCAATTGAGGAAGGTGCAGTAAAAGACATTCATCAAAAAATTGATCTCTCAAGTTTGTTTTTAGAAGCCAAGCACTATTACTCTTATGGAGGCTCGTTAACTACACCTCCTTGTACTGAACAGGTGAATTGGATTGTATTTAAAGAACCTATTATTTTATCGGTTGAAGAAGTTTTGAAACTTAAAAATAATATGCCGATTAATAATTATCGTAATGAGCAACCTTTAAACGAACGGGTTGTTACGTATCATTTTTAGTATAAATAATTAAAAACTTCTAATATTTATAGATTAAATTTATAAATTGTAAACTCAATTCTTTACACCGCCCATATCCCAAAATATAAGCAATAGAAGTTTTTAAATAACTATGAACAAACCACTACTAAAACTAATTACAGTATTATTTCTAGGAGCTTTCACCCACAACCTTTACTCTCAAGAAAGAACTAGTATCAATTTAAAACAAGGATGGGAATTTCGTCATGCAGATGAGAAATTAGCCTATCAAATCGATTTTGATGATTCAAAATGGGAATCTGTCACAATTCCTCACGATTGGGCTATTTATGGTCCTTTTGACCAAGAAATTGATAAACAAATCGTCCAAATAAAACAAAATAATGAAAAAGTAGCTACCGAAAAAACGGGGCGAACAGGCGCATTACCCTTTACAGGTGTAGGCTGGTACCGAAATACATTTACATTACCTAAGCACACCCCGAACAAACAAGTATTACTCACCTTTGATGGTGCCATGAGCAACGCCAAAGTATATATTAATGGTCAGCTGGTTGGAACGAGAAATTACGGATACAGCTATTTTTATTTCGATATTTCAAGTTTTATTAATCACGAAAAAGAAAATGTGCTTGCCGTTCGCTTAGAAAACAAACCATTTTCTTCGCGGTGGTATCCTGGTGCAGGTTTATACCGTAAAGTGCAACTTATTATAAAAGAAAAAATCAGCTTTCAACACTGGGGACATTATGTTACAACGCCCTTTATTACAGACTCACTAACAAGAGTTAACATCAAATCTAAAGTAAAAGGAAAAAACCTTCGTATCGAAACTCAAATTATGGATGCCGAAGACCAACTAGTAGGTTCCAATACAGAAACTACTTTATATGGTGACGCATTTATTCAAAATATAGCTGTTCAAAATCCTAATTTATGGAGTCCCGAAACACCCTATCTATATACTGCTAAACTCAAGCTTTATGAGGGGGATACTTTAAAAGATGTAGAAACCATTCGATTTGGTATACGAAACATTGAATATTCCAGAGAAAAGGGCTTTGTTATCAACGGAAATACAACCAAATTTAAAGGCGTTTGTCTACACCACGATTTAGGTCCTTTAGGAACAGCCGTTAATAAATCTGCATTAAAACGGCAACTTACTATTTTAAAAGATATGGGTTGCAATGCCATTCGCTCGGCACATAACATGCCTTCTTTAGAACAATTAGAACTCTGTGATGAAATGGGGTTTTTCTTTGTAGCCGAAAGTTTTGATGAGTGGAAAAAACCCAAAGTAAAAAATGGGTACAACCTCCTTTTTGATGAATGGGCAGAAAAAGATGTTGTTAATTTGGTGCAAGCTACCCAAAATCACCCCTGTATCGTTATGTGGAGTGCTGGTAATGAAGTTCCTGACCAATGGGGAACAGCAGGTGTTAAAAGAGCAAAATGGCTGCAAGATATTTTTCATCGTGAAGACCCAACAAGACCCGTTACAGTAGGTATGAATCAAGTAAAAGCGGTTATGAAGTCTGGTTTTGGAGCTGTTTTAGATATCCCAGGACTGAATTATAAGGTTCACCTTTACGAAGAAGCCTATGAAAAATTTCCACAAGGGCTTATTCTCGGTTCAGAAACAGCCTCTACCGTAAGCTCAAGAGGCGTCTATAAATTCCCTGTAAAACCTGCGACTATGAAGCATTATGACGATCTGCAGTCTTCTTCGTATGATTTAGAGTATTGTAGTTGGTCTAACTTACCCGAAGATGATTTTGTACTGCAAGATGATAAACCATGGGTTATCGGTGAATTTGTTTGGACAGGTTTTGATTATCTAGGAGAACCCACGCCATACGATACATTCTGGCCCTCTCGAAGCTCATACTTTGGGATATCAGATTTAGCAGGATTACCAAAAGACAGATATTATTTGTATCGCAGTAAATGGAATAAAAAAGATGAGACCCTGCATATCCTACCTCATTGGAACTGGGAAGGTCGCGAAGGAGAAACAACCCCTGTTTTCGTTTATACCAATTATAATAGTGCTGAATTATTTATTAATGGAAAAAGTCAGGGTGTACGCACTAAAAACACCACCACAAAACAAGATCGATACCGCCTACGGTGGATGGACGTAAAGTACGAACCCGGAAAAGTAAAAGTAATTGCCTTTGATGATAACGGAAAGTCCGTCGCTGAAAAAGTATTGTTTACAGCTGGAAAACCACATCATATTGAATTAAAAGCCGATAGAACTGTTTTAAAAGCAAATGGTGAGGATATCAGCTTTGTTACCGCAACTATAGTAGACAAAAACGGAAATCCAGCTCCTCTAGCCGATAATCGTTTAAATTTTAAAGTAACTGGAAAAGGTACTTTTAGAGCGGTATGTAATGGCGATGCCACATCTTTAGAAATGTTTCATCACCCTACAATGAAAGCTTTTAATGGGAAATTGGTGGTATTGGTACAATCAGGATTTAAAGCTGGTGAGATTGAATTGAAGGTTAGTGGTAGTGGTTTGAAAAGTTCTGAGTATGTTTTGAAGGTTGTGAATCCATAACTATTTGAATATTTAAAAATTTATGTATTACTACAAGACGTTTAAATAATAAAGTAAAAGGTATTAAATCTCAGGGCTAGCCCTGAATCCAATAATAAGAATCAATAATGTACCTAAGAGTAAAAAACAAAATTAAAAAGGAAGTTAATACTTTATTATCATACATTTTTAAGAATAAAATATCTATTTCAACGAATGAAAATAATATTAGAAACCTTTCAACAAATGACTCTTACTCTTTTTCAAAGAAAAACTTCACCTATATCGGAGCGCAGCCATATTGGATGGCATTTAAAAATATTAAATTAAGAAATCTGTTTGTCAAAGAATTAAAAGATGTTGAAGTTATTGACCACGGTGTTATAGTAAATAGTGAAGGTTATATTGAACTTGAATCTACAATATTTCAGAAAGAATATCTAAATAAACTTAATTGCAATCATTGGGTATATCTACGCAAACTATTTTATTTTAATCACATTGAAAAGGCTATTGTATTATCAAATTATTTAGAACAAAATTATTATCATTGGATCTTAGAATGTGTTAGTAGGTTAGTGATAATAAAAACAGAAGAGCTAAATAAATACAAAATAGTTATTGATTCAAAATCTCCAAAATTTGTTATTGATTCATTAATAAACCTGCTCGATATAAATCAAGAAAATATTTTTCTTAAGAAAAACAAACGATTAAAGGTTTCTAATGTTTTGATTCCCTCATTTCCACATACAAGGGATGAATCTACTTCATGGACAAATGTTTATAACCCCTCTGTAATTCGAAAAATAAACTCTTTATCAAAAAGAAAGACAATTATAGCTCCAAGAAAACGTAATTTTATAATATCAAGAAAAAAAGCAACACAAAGAAGAATTCTAAATTCTGATATTATTTTAAAGAAATATACTGAGTTATGCTTTGAAATTGTTTTTTTGGAAGATTTATTGTTTACTGAACAGATGCAATTATTCAGGAATGCAGGGATTATTATTTCTACTCATGGTGCAGGCCTAACGAATTTGATATTTAGCGAGCAACCTGTTATTGTAGAGTTTTTCCCTTCAAACAGGTATAATCGAGATGCATTCTATTTTTATCAAATATCAAGTGAATTAGATTTTTCTCATTATATCATTGAATTTGAAGCAAAAAATGCTAAACAAGATTTATTTTTAGATGAAAACACCTTATCTGAATTAGATAAGGTAATTACTGAATACAAAAATGTATAAAATAATTGCCGACAAGCATCAATTGATGCAGTAACTATCGGGCAAATCGTACTAGATCCTATTTTATCTACAGTAATATTTATTGGTTTTGATAAATTGTTTAAAATTTTTATCAGACATATTATATAGTGACTTTTAGGGTGGTATGTAATGGAGATGCTACACCAGCTCTGCGAAGTCCGTAACTTCGCAGAAATAATTGTTTTTGTATTAAAAAAACGAAACAGGGCTTTTTCATTATAGGAAATACAGTCTTTAAATACCTCCTGCCTTTGGCATAATATTTGTTTACTTTTCTCTCAAGTACTCTAGTAAATATTATCTTTTTAATTCAACTTTATTTACTAAACAATCAATCTAGATAATAAGCCCAAATAGAATGAAAAAAAACTTACTCGTATTAGTTTTAACAATAACTTTTGGATGCAATTCCAACGATGAATCAATACCTCCTCAACAAGTAGTAAATACTTTTACTATGACCGTTAATGATTCACAATGGACACCTACATTAATAGACAATGACGAATGCTACTCAAAGTTTAATTGTTTTTTCTCTGAAGTAGATTTTATACCATTATACACCATTACTGCGATAAAAGAAAATGAGACTGAAACAGATCAAAAAAATAGTGAAAAGTTATGGTTTCGAATAATGAATCTAAAAGATGTAGACACTTATTATTTGAACGATGAGTATGGCGATTTTAAGTCCTTTGCTCGTTTTATTATCAACGAAAATGGTATAGTTAAGATTTACGAAAATAGTACCTCTGAAAACTCTTCTAAAGTGATTATAGAAGACATAATACCTCCCACTAAAAACTCTCATCTAGGTGGTGTAAGAGGCATATTTTCTGGAGTTTTGTATAATAAAAATGATACGAGTGATTTTATAATTATACGTGACTGCAATTTTGAGTTTGAAAAAACGAATAGAACAGATTATTATCAATGCCTGGACTATTAGGTAAACCTTGTCCTTCTAAATCTATGACTTCGTAGAATTCATCAATAAACATATAAGTCTAACTCTAGTTAATTCACAGAAACCTTAGAAAAACTAAGGTTTTTTTAGGGAAGAAGTTCCGTTTTATTTAATTTGTTAACATGTACCTCTAACACTTACATTAATTAGGTTTAATTCTTAACCATTTTTAAGGTTTTGGTTGTTTGATCACCTCTTAACGAAATCATATAAATTCCTTTTGAAATACTGCTCACATCAACATCCTGTTCTTTTGCCCCAAAAGGAATAGTACCCATTATATTTACTCTACCGCTTATATCAAAAATGGTATATTCATTAAACCTTCCGATTGGCAAGTTAATTGTAATTTTATTTGAAACTGGATTGGGATACCCTGTAACTTTATCTAAATTCACAGATTTTTTTTCACCAAAAAGAGAGGCTCTTGGTAAAGCATACACAGCTGGCTCATTCTGGAAGTTGGTAGACGTATCATCGGTCACTTTGAGCCAATACCAATATTGGGTTCCATTAACTACTGAGTTATCTGTATAGGTTGACCCACTTAAATAATTAGCTACTAACTTACGACCACTCGCAGTATCATCAGTATCTCTAAAAAGACCTACAATCTGTGCATTAATATTCTGAATATTCCAGTTTAAAGTAACAAATCCATTACCTGATGTCGCACTAAGTATAACACTTGGGTTTAAAACAGAGTTAGGCGTCGCACTCACAGCATTGGAATTGAAAGTTGTATTAGAAACATCAGTTGCTTTAATCCAATACCAATAGGTAGTTCCGTTAATAACATTATTATCTGTATAATTTGTGCCACTTACTCTGCCAGCAATCAGAGTACGTCCACTTGGATTTGAATCTGTATCTCTAAAAACATCTTGTCTTGTGACATCAATATTTTTTATTGTCCAATTTAATGCCACAAAACTTTCTCCTGGAACTACAGTAAGACCAATAGTTGGCGTGTTGCTATAAGTGCAAATAGTATTAGGATTTGATGTATTTCCAGATTGGGTAACAGTACCTGGCAAACTATAATTTGTAGCATTACCATAAGAATTATTATCGTAAGCCACTCCTGTTACGCCATTTACCCCTCTAATACCTTCTAATGTGTTTCCAGATACACAGTTTCGTCTAATATCAATATTAGTTGTGGGCACTCCTTCAGAATTGGCAAGAATACCAACATTCCCATTATTTTTAACAATACAATCATGTACCAAATATCCATCCGTATTCGCTGCTCTTACCCCTCTAAAATAATTGCCTGACATCTCACAATTGTAAATCTCAATATCCTCACTATATGAGATATTTATACCATTGGCAGAAGTAGAATTCAAAAATTTACTATCTCTAATCTCAGCACCATAGACTCTTCTCAAATACATATTATGAGCATAACCTTCCTTACCTGCTGTTCCGTTCTCCTCAAACAAACAATCTTTAACCAATACATTTTTAACGCCCTTAATATGAACACCCCAACCAGTTTTATAACAGTGAACATTTAACACTTGGACATTTTCATGATCAACACCTAAAGAAATTATTTGTATCCCCCCACCATTCAATGCATTTGTCCCTTCTATAGCAAGGTTCCGAATGATTAAGTTTACTAAACCTTCAGCATCTGCTATAATCATATTCATGTTTACTGTTGTTTTAAGCAAACTTGCCCAATCCCCTTCCCCCTGAAGCGTCACATTACTTTTCATTCTAACAGGCGTTACAATATGATGTATTCCTGCAGCAAGTGTCACAGTGCCACCTCCACTGGTAGCTACATTGTCTATAGCACTTTGAATATCTCCTCCTGGTGCCACGGTTTGATCAGCAGCCCAAAGTGAGGCTGACAAAATGCAAAAAAAAGTAATTATAATGGCGCGTTTAAAAAAATAATAGTGTTTCATGATAAATCGGGGTTTTAGTAAAAGTTAATACCTAATTCTGATTTTTTTATAATCAAGGTCTTAGAAACTGTTTAAGTTTTTGTTAAAAAGTTCTACTAGAGTTTTAATAATAAAGAATTACTTGAAACTAACTATCCTCGCGGAAAAGCCATAGCCATATTTAGTTGGTTTTATACCCAATCAAGTTGAGCACAGATTTTGGTCTAAAAAAGGTCAAAAAACAAAATTCCGTATTTGAATTTCCGTTTTATTCATTGCGTAATAATAAATTCATGAATCTTGCATTTTCACGAAAATGACAATTTCAACGGATGCTCCTAGGTATGTAGTCTAAAGAATTCTTTTCGATAAAAAACATTGATTATATTTTATAATATTATCGCTTCAAGAATTTATTTAAAGATATAACTTCAAAATAATTAAGTATATAAATTATGATTCTTTCTCTTTAAACTATAACTCATATTAGAAAAAATGTAGATTTAGATTGTTCTTGTAAACAAAGATTTTACAAAACAATACCGTAATTAGAAGTGAAAAAACACAAAAAAACCTTTAGTTTATTTAAGGTTCTTTTGTGTTTTTTTGCTCCGATAACGAATCATCGAAAATAAAGAGTATTACCCCAAATACCCCAAAACATTAGTACCAATGCGCTCCTGAATATTAGAAACATCAGCCTTCACGAAAGTTTCACCAGTAATATTCTCATAAAGTTCAATATAACGTTCGCTAACAGATTCAATATAATCATCACTCATAAAAGGCACGGTTTGTCCTTCTAAGCCTTGAAAGTTATTTGCTATAAGCCATTGGCGTACAAACTCTTTAGAAAGTTGTTTTTGATCTTCACCTTTATCTTGACGTTCCTGATAGCCATCAGCATAAAAATAGCGTGAAGAATCTGGCGTGTGTATTTCGTCAATCAATACAATTTGTCCATCCTTAGTTTTACCAAACTCATATTTAGTATCTACTAAAATAAGTCCACGAGACGCTGCAATGTCACTTCCCCGTTGGAATAATTTACGGGTATAATCTTCTAATACCACATAATCTTCTTCAGAAACAATACCACGTTTTAAAATGTCTTCACGAGAAATATCCTCGTCATGATCACCCATTTCTGCTTTCGTAGCTGGTGTAATAATCGGCTCTGGAAACTTATCATTTTCCTTCATACCTTCTGGCATGGGTACGCCACAAAGTACGCGCTTACCAGCCTTATACTCGCGTGCTGCATGACCAGACATATACCCACGAATCACCATTTCTACTTTAAAAGGATCACATAAATATCCCACAGCGACGTTAGGATCTGGTGTAGCAGTTAACCAATTGGGAACTAAATCTTCGGTAGCTGCCATCATTTTAGTAGCAATCTGATTTAAGATTTGTCCTTTATAAGGAATCCCTTTTGGCATCACAACATCAAACGCAGAAAGTCTGTCCGTTGCGATCATGACCAATTCATCATCATTGATGTTATATACTTCTCTTACTTTTCCTTTATAAACACTTTTTTGGTTAGGAAAATTGAAATTGGTGTCTATTATTGTATGACTCATATCCCTCTCTGTCTTTCCTTTCAGACATCTCTCCCAAAGAGAGAGAAACTCAAATTAAACATTTGAATTATAGAAAAACTTTTTTTTAATTAATATTTATGTTATTATAATCCGTGATTTTTTCCCTTTGGGGTTAATCCACATTCTCTATACTTTTATACGCTTCTATAACCTTTTTAACCAGTTTATGACGAATCACATCCTTATCATCTAAAAATATCATCCCTACACCTTCCACATTTTTTAAAATTAAAAGTGCTTCTTTTAAACCCGAAATCGTACGACGTGGTAAATCTATTTGTCCAGGATCGCCTGTTAATAAAAACTTAGCATGCTTACCCATACGCGTTAAAAACATTTTCATTTGGGCATGCGTTGTATTTTGTCCTTCATCTAAAATCACAAAAGCATTATCTAGCGTACGCCCACGCATAAATGCCAATGGTGCTATTTGAATCGTACCATTTTCTATATAATGAGCCAATTTTTCTGGTGCAATCATATCCCGTAACGCATCGTATAATGGCTGCATATACGGGTCTAATTTTTCTTTTAAATCACCTGGTAAAAACCCTAAATTTTCTCCTGCCTCTACCGCTGGACGTGTTAAGATAATACGCTTGACCTCCTTATTTTTTAAAGCTTGAACCGCTAAAGCAACGCCCGTATACGTTTTTCCCGTACCAGCAGGACCAATAGCAAAAACCATATCGTTTTTACGCATAAGCTCTACCATCTTACGTTGGTTTGCTGTTTGCGCTTTAATAAGTTTACCTCCAACACCGTGTACTATAACTTCGCCACTTTGCTTAGACGTTGTATAGTCATCGCTGCTTTGACTCGTTAAAACACGTTCAATAACATTTTCATCTAACTTATTATACTTAGCAAAATGTTTTAAAAGCATCGTGATTCTACGATCAAATTCTTCTAACAACTCTTCGTCACCAAAGGCTTTAATCTTATTACCTCTTGCAACTATTTTTAGTTTAGGAAAGTACTTTTTTAGAAGTGCAATGTTGGTGTTTTGAGGACCAAAAAATTCTTTTGGGGTAATTTCTTCAAGTTCGATTACAATTTCGTTCAAAGGCGTAAATTTAATTTTAGCATTTCGTCGATTTAAATGAAAATAATATTTAGTTCGATGAAATGATTTTATTAGTTTTGTTAAAACTCAAAAATACATAAATTTGAGTGACATAACCCTAAAAACATATCAACATTTTTGCCAATGGCGATAATAACATTAACTACCGATTTTGGTGAAAAAGATCACTTTGCTGGTGCTACGAAAGGAGCAATTTATAGTGAACTCCATGATGTTAGAATTGTTGATATCTCTCACTCTATCTCACCTTTTAGTATTCCAGAAGCGGCATACGTTATACAAAACGCATACAAGAGTTTTCCTAAAGGCACCATACACATTATTGGTATTGATTCTGAAATAAACCCAGAAAACAAACACATTGCTATAAAACTAGACGATCATTTTTTTATCTGCGCTAATAATGGCATTATGAGTATGATTTGTTCTGAAATTGCGCCCGAAAAAATAGTAGAAATCAATATTCACGACAAAATACAAACCAGCTTTCCCGTTTTAGATGTTTTTGTGAAAGCGGCATGCCATATTGCACGTGGTGGCACTTTAGAGGTAATAGGAAAAACTATTAGTGAAATAAAACCTATTAAAAATATAGTGCCTTATGTGAATGACGACAAAACTCAAATTATTGGTAGCGTTATATACATTGACAATTATGGTAATGTAATTACTAACATTAAAAGAAGCTTTTTTGAGACCATTCAAAAAGGACGTGCTTTTGAGATTTCGGCAAGAAACAATAAATTTAAAACCATATATAAAAAATACAGTGATTTTGTAAACTTCAACATAGAAGAAAACAAACGAAATGATGAAGGCAGAGGTTTGGTGGTTTTTAATTCTGGTGATTTTTTAGAAATTGCCGTTTACAAAAGTAATAGCAGTACGGTAGGTAGTGCATCAACCCTTATGGGGCTTAGTTTAATGGACGCTATTAGTGTTAACTTTATAAAAGATTAAATTTATGTTTGTGAGAATTGTAAAAATGGGATTTTACGAACAAAACATCGAAACGTTCCTTGCTAATTTTGATTGTAATAAAGAAAAAATTAGACAGTTTAAAGGCTGCACGTTTTTAGAACTCTACAGAGATAAAAATGATCCAACCATATTTTTTACCTACAGTTATTGGGAAGCCGAAAGCGATTTAGAAAATTACAGACATTCTGAGGTCTTTAAAAATGTTTGGGCAAAAACCAAACCCTTATTTAATATCCCGCCCATGGCATGGAGTGTTGATAAATTAGAAACTTTGAACTAATATGGGGCATAAAGCACTTCTGGTAATCGATATGCAAAAAGGCTCTTTTACTCCAGAAACTCCCAGACACGATACCCATGGCGTTATAAACAGAATTAATTTATTAGCCGACAGATTTAGAACTTCAGGGAATCATGTTTTTTATATTCAACATGATGGTACCAAACATAATGAATTTATTCCTAATACAGAACCTTGGGACATAGTGTCTGAATTACAGGTATCTCAAGAAGATATTTTAATTAATAAATATGCGAATGATGTTTTTTACCATTCAAATCTTAAATCCGAATTAGAAACACATCATATCAATAAATTATATATTACAGGCTGTGCTACAGATTTTTGTGTAGAAGCAACTATTCAATCTGCTTTAGCAAAAGATTATAATATTACAGTTGTAAAAGATGGACACACAACAGGAAACAGACCACATCTTAACGCTGAAAAAATAATTGAACATTACAATTGGGTTTGGCAAAATATGATCCCAACAAAAGGTATTATTAAAGTTGAGAGTTTTGAAGCCATAATAAACACTCTATAAAATTTTAATCAATAATGAAACGTTATTCTGAGACAAATTGATAAATTTGTTGTGGTAATTTTTTAAATTAAAAATAAAATTAAATAGATTGCCCCATCATTAGCTTATCCAAAGTAAAATAGAATGGATAACTCGTAATGATGTACAAAATAGAATACATGTTAGCTATACTTAAAAAGGAAATAAACTCATTTTTTGCATCACCCATTGGTTATTTAGTTATTGCTATTTTTTTAGTTTTAAATGGTTTATTCTTATGGCTGTTTAAAGGTGAATTTAATATACTTGATTATGGTTTCGCAGATTTGTCCCCTTTCTTTTTATTAGCCCCTTGGATTTTAATATTCTTAATTCCAGCAGTTACTATGCGTAGTTTTTCTGATGAAAAAAAACAAGGTACCCTGGAACTCTTACTCACAAAACCAATAACACATATAAACATCATTTTAGGAAAATATTTTGGTGCCTTTATTTTAATTTTAATAGCCCTTTTACCAACCCTGCTTTATGTTTACACCATTCACCAATTAGGGAGCCCAATTGGTAATTTAGATATAGGTAGCACACTGGGTTCTTATTTTGGATTGTTATTTTTAATTGCAGCTTACACCGCTATTGGCGTATATGCTTCTTCCCTTTCAGATAATCAAATTGTATCATTCATCATCGCTGTCTTTATTTGCTTTCTATTTTATATAGGTTTTGAAGGTATCGCAGAATTCGCTTCCAGTAATTTTATAGAACAACTAGGGATGAGCGTCCATTACAAAAGTATGAGTCGTGGTGTGCTAGATACACGCGACATTTTATACTTTTTAAGTGTTACAATTTTCTTTTTAATGTTAACCAAAGTAAATATAAACAAAGAGAATAAATGATCTTAACACCTTTATTTATTATTTTTTTTCTGCTTGTTTTTGTTCTGGTTTGGCTATTTACTAATACGATAGACAAACGCAAATGGGTAAGCCTATTAATAAGTTTAGTATTAACACCTATTGTTTATTTTTATGTATTTTACCCCGTAATAAACATTTTTTGTAGTTACCACCATCAAAAACATTTTGAAACAGAAGCTTGGAAAGAAAAACCAGCATTACGTTATGAAATGAGTCAGGAAATACTTGATGAAAATCTGTTTCTTAGCAAAAACAAAAAAGAAATAGAAGCCCTTTTAGGAAAAAGCGAATGGTTTAGTTGGGACGATAGTATAAAAGCAGAATCATCTGATAAATGGAATTATAATTTGGGCTTTAAGCCTGGTGCTTTTAATAAGATGCAAGAATGTATAGAACTTAGATTCAAGAACAATGCTGTTGAAAGTATAAAACAATATCAATTAGAAAAAACCTTTGAATAAAAACATTAAACATATAGCCATATTCCTATTTGCAATAATTGCAATTAATTTTTTAAGTAGTAAAGTCTTTAAACGTTTTGATTTAACAGCAGATAACCGTTATACACTAAGCGAATCTGCTATACATATTATAAAAGATATTGAATCTCCTATTATAGTAGATGTCTTTTTAAGTGGTGACGATTTCCCTTCGGAATTTAGACGTCTACAAAAAGAAACCAAACAATTACTCGAAGAATTCTCAGCAGAAAACAGCCAAATTATTTTCAATTTTATTAACCCGTTAGAAAACGAATCTACGCGAGAAAAAAACATACAAGAACTTACACAACGTGGATTAACGCCGATGCAATTAAGCGTGCAAGAAAGCGGAAAAGCCACTCAAGCTGTTATTTTCCCTTGGGCTTTAGCAAGTTATAATAACCAAACCGTTATTATCCCTTTAATTAAAAATAAAATAGGCGCCTCACAACAAGAATTAGTTACTAACTCGGTGCAACACTTAGAATATGCTTTCGCAGATGGATTTAACAAATTAACCAAGCCAAAACGCAGAAAAGTTGCTATTTTAAAAGGGAATAATCAATTAGAAGATAAATATATAGCCGATTTTGTTAAAAAAATTGGAGAATATTATTTTATTGCACCATTTACTTTGGATAGCGTTGCAAACAATCCACAAAAAACACTTGAAGACCTAAAAAGGTTTGATTTAATAATTTCTGCTAAACCCACCGAAGCCTTTACAGAAAAAGAAAAATTGGTTTTAGATCAATTTACAATGCATGGTGGCAAAAGCTTATGGCTCGTTGATGCTGTAGCTATAGAAAAAGATAGTTTATATAACGATACAGGAAAGAATATTGCTGTAACCAGAGATTTAAATTTAACCGATTTCTTTTTTAAATATGGAGTTCGTATCAACCCTGTGATTGTGAGCTCCCTCTACTCTGCCCCTATTACACTAGCTATGGGACAAGGTAGTGAATCTCAATTCCAACATTTAAAATGGCCATACTCACCATTAGCATCTTCTAACAGTAAGCATGCCATAGTTCATAATTTAAACTTAGTAAAGTTCGATTTTGCAAACCAAATCGATACCCTTAAAAACAATATTAGTAAAACAATTCTTTTAGAAACAGCCCCTTTAGCTAAACTAGAAGGTACCCCTAAAGAAATAAGCTTAGAATTGGTTACTCAAGAACTAGATCCAACACGTTTCAATAAAGGCAGTCAAACACTTGCTGTATTATTAGAAGGTTCATTTACTTCAATTTATAACAATCGTGTCAAACCCTTTCAACTTTCAAAAGAAAAAAATAAAGGCACCCCTAGCAAGATAATTGTTATTGCTGATGGGAACATTATTAAAAATGACGTTATTAAAAATAGACCACAAGAATTAGGTTTCGATCATTGGACAGGCAAAACTTACGGAAATAAAGAATTTTTGCTCAATGCCGTTAATTATTTATTAGATGACGATGGACTTATAAACATTCGGTCTAAAGAAATTGCCGTAGCATTTCTCGATCATCAAAAAGTAGCCACCGAAAAAAGTAAATGGCAGCTTACAAATATCTTACTACCACTGGGTTTACTAATCTTTTTTGGATTAGGATTTAATTACATTAGGAAGAAAAAATACACTTCGTAAATGTTAATAAGTTTGTTTCCAATTTTAGTCCATATCGAATATATTTGTAAGTAAGCTTTATTAAAATTTAAACTCATTATAAATACATGAAATTTATAGTATCCAGTACCTATTTATTAAAACAATTACAAGTTTTAGGGGGTGTTATTAATAATTCAAATACCTTACCTATTTTAGATAATTTTTTATTTGAATTAGACCATACTAAACTAACTGTTTCGGCAAGTGATTTGGAGACTACTATGGCTTCGTCACTTGATGTGGAAAGCGAGAGTAAAGGGAGTGTTGCTATTCCTGCTCGTTTATTATTAGATACTTTAAAAACATTTCCTGAGCAACCGCTTACGTTTGTTGTTGAAGAGAATAATATTGTTGAAATTAGCTCTAACCATGGTAAATACGCTTTAGCTTATGCCGATGGTAACGAATTTCCTAAGGCAGTGTCTCTCGAAGATCCAAGCAAAACCGTTGTTACTGGTGATGTATTAGCTACAGCTATTAGCAAAACTATTTTTGCTGCTGGAAACGACGATTTACGCCCTGTAATGAGTGGTGTATTTTTTCAATTCTCAACAGATGGTTTAACCTTTGTTGCTACAGATGCTCATAAATTAGTAAAATATACTAGAGAAGATATTAAAGCGAACCAAGTTGCAGAATTTATTATGCCTAAAAAACCTTTGAATCTTTTAAAAGGTATTTTAGCTGCTAGTGATGAGGATGTGACTATTGAGTATAACGAATCGAACGCAAAATTCACATTTGAGAATTCTGAACTGATTTGCCGCCTGATTGATGGAAAATACCCTAATTACGAAGCGGTCATACCAAAAGAAAATCCTAATAAATTAGCAATTGACAGAACACAGTTTTTAAATTCTGTGAGACGTGTGAGTATCTTTTCAAATAAAACAACACACCAAATACGTTTAAAAATTGCTGGAGCAGAACTTAACATTTCTGCCGAAGATATAGATTACAGTAACAAGGCCGAAGAACGGTTAACGTGTGATTATCAGGGAGACGATATGCAAATTGGTTTTAACTCACGTTTTTTAACCGAAATGCTTAACAATCTTGGTGCAGACGAAGTACAATTAGAAATGAGCATGCCTAATAGAGCTGGAATATTAACTCCTATTGATGGACTTGATGAAGGCGAATATATCACCATGCTTGTAATGCCTGTAATGCTTAATAGTTAATAATTCCTGCAAAGGCAGGAACCTTATCAATAGAAGTTTAAAATACTATTCATTATAAATAAAAATGAGGGATATCAAATATATTTGATATCCCTCATTTACTTTAACTCAAAAGAGATTCCTGCCTTTGCAAGAATATAAAAAACGCCCACCAATCTGGTGAGCGTTTTTGTTTATCTCATACTAATTTTAACTAATAAATGATCTAGAGATAAAGCGTCTGTTACATGAGTTATAATTAACTATAATTTATTGTTTTTATTTCATCAACCCCTTAATTTATAAAATTAAAAGACAAAGGGTATATTGGAGTTTCACCTCTACTTACTTTTAGTGCATTTATAATAGGAAATACAATAGAAACAATGCCTAAAATTATAAAACCTAATATACCTAAACCAAATAATAATATTAATGGAATACACATTAAGCAGTAAACTATTAAACTCAACTGGAAGTTTATAATGTTTTTACCATGTTCGTCCATTTGATATATTTTTTCTTTTTGTGTAAGCCATAGTATTAATGGTACTAATAAACTACCAAAACCTGTAAATAAAATAATTAACTGACTTAAGTGGGTGATGACTAAAAGTTGATTGTCTTGCCGCATCATGATTGTGATTTTTTGATTGATACTTATTTGACGAGGCATTTCAAAAAATGTTACAAGACGTCAAGAAATTATTTGATAAAAACCAATTTATACCTATGAGTAAACATATTTAAAAAGATAAAATAACTTTTATAATAACAATAACTATCATAACCCGTTGTGCATTTTGAATAAAATTTGTCAATTCGAGTGAATTTCATTCAAAAAAATCGAAATCACTCAAACTGACAGTTAATTTAGCCCAAAAAATCAAAATGCACAACAAGCTCATTTTAAGCTATGAAATTAATCCTATAAAAAAGGACTTAACACCTTTTATGTTAAGTCCTTGTACAATATCGAAATTAATTATTCTATGAATACTTATTGATACCTTTTCATATTTCCTCTCATTTGCTTATAATGTGCATCGAACCATTCTGGCTCCTCAATGGCATTGTCAAACATATAATCTGCTATTTGCTCAATGACATCTTCTGGATAAAGTAGTTTTTGCATCACTCCAAACCGTTTTACAGCACCAAACATTTTTGCATCTTTCTCATTCGGGTTTTTAAGCCACCTTTGCATATCATTAATAAACGTTTTTTTTGATGTTCCTGTAGATATATAACGCCTTTTAATGGCTATCATTGGAGGAGCAATCCTGTTATCCTCAGTTTTAGTAACATCATGGCATGCATAACAGTAGGCCTCCATGAGTTTTTTTCCAGGATGTTCCTGAGATATATCGTTATAAGATTCACTTAACTTATTGTTGTTTTCATCTTTAGAATTTTTACAGCCTATAAAGACAAAAATGAGTACTATTAATAATGTTAACACTTTCATTAGATACATTAGTTAATTATTTTTCATTACCAGAAATGGAACATCGATACTAAATGCAAAAGTTTCAACAGAGTGTTTGTTAAATAAACGCTCCAAAAAAGAATGTTTTTTATTAGACATAGCAAGCATTTTTACTTCGTTTTTCACTACATATTCATGAATAATACTATAAATATCTTTATCATTAGCATCAATATACTCTTTGATTACATCATTAAAATTAGCATCAAAAAAACCAACTCCCTTATCTAATTCTCTTGATGAATTATGACTCTCTTTAATATGTAAAAGGCATAGTTCAGAATGATGCAGAGACATAATATCGACCAATGGTTTTAAAGAAGCTAAATCATATAAAGATCGAAAACTTGTAGTAAATGCCACTTTACTTAAATCTGAAAATTTGCATCCATCTGGGATAGCAAGAACAGGCGTTTCACAACGCTGTATAACCCGAACTGTATTGCTTCCAAAGACTACTTTTTGTAATCCAGAAGCACCTTTAGTCCCCATAACTATCAAATCAACTTGATTCTTATCTGAAACCTGATTAATAGAATCAATAAAATTATCATAGTCAACCATGGTATGAAAACGGTGTTTTTCATTTTTATGACTTGTCTTCGCCTTAGAAACTATATTAGATAGGGATTTTTTAGCTGTATCAATTATGGTGCTATAAATGGTTGACGATACACCCGCCATCATATCATCACAAATAAACGAGGATGCCTTCTGTACATTAAGTAAATAAAAATCACATGTAACATCTTTGAATAATTCTAAAGCAAAATCAATAGAATTCATAGAGTTTTTAGAAAAATCAGTTGGTAACAATATAGTTTTCATAGAAGCACAGAATAGGATTCCAAGTAAATATATTATCAAACCTAAAAAAAAACTATGACAAATGTCAGGCGTAACCAATTACCTACATTTAAAAAAAATTAACATAAAAATATAAAGCAATATGTTTTCGGCACAATAAATGCTAACAAATACACATCAAGTCATGCGTAGATACTCTCCCTCATTGTTTTTCGCAATAACAGTTAACCGCAATACACAAAATAACATTATTGATCCTAGTTAAAATTAAATTGCCAACCGATTTAAAGAATTAAAATATATTACAAATGAAAAAAACATTTATTTTTTTGGCAATAACAGCTTCGGTTTTAGCAATAATATTATTAGCTCTTTTTATTTATTATTTAGGTATCATACCTAGTTTTACAGGGTTAGCAGTTGGATTATTAGCTTTTATTTTGTTAAAAAAACGCAGTAAAGTAAAAAAAATAATCCAATTTTCGATTTCATTAACCGTTATGGCTTTAACAATATCTACTTGTAAATCAATTTTCAATAAAACTGAAATAACAAATACTAATACAAAACTTGAAGAGGAGAAAGATCGAGATGAAGATGAAGAATCAAAAAATGTAAAAATTGAAAACATAGATTTAACCGACAAACAGTAAGTAATTTCCTCTTTTTTATTATATTTACTTTCTAAACCAAAATTTCAGACTAACATACCAAAATTTTTTACGCCCTAAAAAATAATTTGACAGTAAGTTTTGCACGTAAAATCTGACTAATTATACGCATGAAAACCTTATACATTCTATTTGCATTAGTAGGCACTTGCGCTACGCCCAAGTACACTACAAGAATTCAAAACCTTAAAGATAGCATTCAACTAGTAGATAGCACACATATAACAAATTACGCTAACACAATTACTATTAAAGAGTTAAAAACACATTTATACAAATTTTCTTCGGATGAATTTGAAGGTAGAAAAGTTGGAGAAAAAGGACAAAAATTAGCTGCTGAATTCTTAAAATCATATTATATAAGCGAAAATATTGCGTCTCCTTTTGGGAATGACAATTACTATCAAACCATTCCTAAAGACTTCTTTTCACAAGAAATTAAAAGTTCAGAAAATGTTTTAGCATATATAGAAGGTAGTGAAAAACCAGAAGAAATTATTATTATTTCTGCCCATCTGGATCACCTTGGTATTTCTGATAACGGACAAATAAATCATGGTGCAGATGATGATGGCTCTGGTACCGTTGCCATTATGGAAATGGCGCAAGCTTTTAACTTAGCTAAAAAAGAAGGTCATGGTCCAAAACGAAGTATTCTATTTTTGCATTTAACCGCAGAAGAAATAGGAAAACAAGGTTCGCAATTCTATACAGAACACCCTGTGTTTCCTCTAAAAAATACGATTACCAATCTAAATATCGATATGATAGGAAGAGTTGATGATATTCATGAAAACAATGAAGACTACATATACCTAATAGGGTCTGATAGATTGAGTAAAGAACTCCATTATTTATCTGAAAAAGTAAATAACTCTTATTACAATATAAATATAGATTACAGATATAACGTAGAAGGTGAAGTACATCAATACTACTCTCGCTCAGATCACTATAATTTTGCATTAAAGGGAATTCCTGTTATTTTTTATTTTAACGGAGAACATAGGGATTACCATAAACCATCAGATACTCCAGATAAAATTAATTACGGTCTATTACAAAGACGTACAAAACTCATATTTTCCACGGCATGGCAAATTGCAAATCAAGAACACCGTATAGTTGTTGATAAGGATAATGAACTGTTAAAATAGATTGAAAATGATTCTTCTATTAATTCATTTTTGTAATATCGTAAAAAATATATTTTCGCAAAAATGAAAAAACTAACAATTCTCTTATATATTACACTATCTGTAGTTTCATGTAGTTCTTCACAAAACAAAAAAACTACAAAGAATGCTAATGTTGTAAAAGATTATGCAAAAACGATTACCGCAGATGAATTAAAAGAAGCCCTTTATATTTATGCTTCAGATGAATATGAAGGCAGAGAAACGGGTGAACCTGGTCAAAAAAAAGCCGTCGAGTTTATTAAAAATCATTATGTATCTGTAGGCATCCCTTCTCCTATTGCTGAAGGTGATTATTTTCAAGAAATCCCTGCCTCTTATTTTTCTAATAATATAAAAGACTCAGAAAATGTTTTAGCATATATAAAAGGAACTGAGAAGCCAGATGAAGTAATCGTAATTTCGGCACATTTAGATCATATTGGTATTTCTAGAAATGATGAAATCAATAATGGTGCAGATGATGATGGGTCTGGAACAGTTGCAATCTTAGAAATTGCTGAAGCTTTTAAAGCTGCTTCAGACAAAGGTCATGGGTCTATGCGTTCTATATTATTTTTACATGTTACAGCAGAAGAAATAGGACTTCATGGTTCTCGGTACTATACAGACGTAGATCCTGTATTACCTTTAGCTAATACAGTAGCTAATTTGAATATAGATATGATAGGTCGTGTAGATCCTAAACATGAGAATGATAGAAATTACGTATATTTAATTGGGTCGGATAAATTAAGTAAAGAGTTACACAACATTTCTGAAGCTGTAAACAAGAAATACTTTAATATGAAGCTTGATTACACGTTTAATGATGATGATGATCCGAATCGTTTTTATTACCGCTCAGATCATTACAATTTTGCAAAAAACAACATCCCTGTTATTTTCTATTTTAATGGGACACATGCCGATTATCATAAACCTTCGGATACTCCAGATAAAATTCAATACGATTTATTAGAAACACGAACACGTCTTATCTTTCATACCGCTTGGGAACTTGCTAATCGAAGTGAACGTATAAAAGTGGATTGATTAAATTTTAGCCGTACTAACTAAGTGTGGTATTGATAAAAATAATAGAAATTAAAAACCAGAATAAAAATAGCTTAAGCTAATAACTCATTCTAAAATATAATCTGCACTCACAAACTCTATCGGTTCTGAGGGAAATAATTGTGGGTTATCGTCAACGACATTATAAGTTAATAAACAAAAACTATTAGCTTCAATAGATAGACATTGTCCTTTAGGACTATATGTAGCAGTTGCCCCTCCACCTATAGTTGTTGTTACTTGAGGAAAACCTGAAACACTAAAATTATTAGAATTAAAAAACTTAATTTCATAAGACAAAGCATCCTCACTGCTGCTCGTTTGTTGTGTAAATGTAAAACTTACGAGTTCATAAGTTATAGGCTCAATAGCTATATCCTCTTCAACTGAATCATCACTCGGACAGCTAAAAAATAATAATGAAAATAAAAAGAATATTGATTTAAACTGTTTCATACTCGAATTTAATAAATTTCTACAAAAAAAGCCTTTTAATTTCTTAAAAGGCTTTTACTTTTTGGGTGGAAGACCGGATTCGAACCGGCGACCCTTGGTACCACAAACCAATGCTCTAACCAACTGAGCTACAACCACCATGTAACTTGCATTTTGTAATGCGTGTGCAAATGTAATTGATTTAAACCTTTTCTACAAAGACTTTTTTTAATATTTTGCATAGATATTAAAAATAAAATGGCTTAAATTTCTAACTATTTAATATCGAATAGACTATCAACCGCAATATAACGCTCAACGGTGAAACCTTCTGCATGTTCAACACCTACTAGCCTTCCTAAATCTCTAGCCCTATAAATAATACTATCTGTAAAGTTCTTACTAGATATAGGTGTTTCTGGTTCTTTACTATTGCTATCATAAAACTGTGTTTTATAAGCCAATACAGAGGCCATTTTTTTATCCATAAAACCAGAGACATCAACAGTTACATCTGGTTCCAAATTTTTCCATTGTATATAATGATACACCTGCTTAGGTCGCCATGCATTTTGTAACTCATTATTATCATCTTTAGTCTCTATCTTAACTAAACCACTTAAAAAACAAGCATCACTAACCAGTTTACTTCCTTTTCCATGATCTATATGCCTATCATCAATAGCATTACAAAGCACAATATCTGGTTGATATTTACGAATCATTTTAATGATTTCTAATTGATGTTTTTTATCATTTATAAAAAAACCATCTGCAAACCCCATATTAACTCGTGCAGCAGCCCCTAATATTTTAGCAGCATTATACGCTTCAACATCTCTAGTTTCTGCAGTACCACGAGTTCCTAACTCGCCCCTTGTTAAATCTATAATGCCAACTTTTTTTCCTCTGGCAACTTCTTTTGCTATAGTACCTCCACATCCTAATTCTACATCATCAGGGTGTGCTCCAATAGCTAGAATATCTAATTTCATATATTAATTCTTATTATTTTTTTAATTAGTATAAATGTAATTCACTAGAAATTATTTTCTTCAAAATTTATCAAAAATGGATACTAATTTATAAGCTGATTTTCTACTGTAGAACTCATTAGGCCCCCTTTTCACACATTCTTTTAACGCTTTATCGTCTAAAAATATTAAATAAATAAGGAATCGTTAAAAACTTAATATTACTCTCACGTTTTCGTATTCATTTTTAGCACCAAATAATTAGAAATACTCACAATTTCCCAAAAATAGCACCCGCACTAATAATCATGATATTCCATGACATTCGTCATGATTATTAGCGCTAATCAACTGTAACTTTACTTTATAATTTATTACACACTAAAACTAATAAACAATTTTAATATATGATCTATTTAATGCTCCTCATTTTAATTATAACCATTGGCTTTTTTGTTTGGGGAAAGTTTACCCCAGATATTGTTGCCCTCATGTCTATGATAAGTTTATTCTTAACGGGGATTTTAAATACTAAAGAAACTCTAAGTGGTTTTAGCAATCCAACCGTTATTATGATCGCTGCACTCTTCATTATAGGAGAAGGTATTGCTCAAACTGGCTGGACAGCTCTAGCTGGTAAGAAATTTGTAGAATGGGCAGGAAAAAGTATTCCTAAATTATTAGTTATAGTAACATTAGGTGCAGGGATTTTATCGGGGTTTGTAAGCAACACAGGTACAGTAGCAACCTTAATGCCTCTTACTATATCATCGGCCTGGAGTATTGGAACATTACCATCAAAAATGCTAATGCCAGTTGCTTTTGGATCTAATACAGGTGGTTTATTAACCTTAACTGGTACACCTCCAAACATTATTGCCAGTAACGCTTTAGTAGAAGCTGGTTTTGAAGGTTTTTCTTTTTTCGAATTTGCATTAATAGGTATTCCTTTATTAATAGTCGCATTAATTTATTTCAGATATGTAGGATACAGGTTATTACCAAAAAATAAAACAAATAATAAACCCATAAATATTGAATCCACTTTACATAATTGGATAGAAGCCTATAAAATTGATAGTGGCTATTATAGATTACGTATAAGATCGTTGTCGCCACTAATTAATACAAAAATTGAAGATTGGCAATTTGAAAAAAATTATAATGTTTCCATTATTCGTATGAAAAGAAGACATCCAAGCGTTTTAAAGGGCATAAATACTTTTGAAGAATTTCCAAACCCCAAAACAGAATTATATTATCATGATATTTTAACCGTAAAAGGAGATACAGAAGCCATAAACAAACTAATGATTTCATTTAGATTAGGGCTATTACCTCTTGAACCTATTACTGATGAGTTAAAACACAACCTAATTAATCAGGAGGTTGGTATGACCGAAATTATAGTAAACCCAAATTCTATTTTAGTTGGTAGAAGATATAAATTAGGAGATTACTTTAAACGATATGGCATCCAACTTTTAGCTGCTTCAAGAAATAACAAAGCTTTACAAGAAAAGGAAGTTATAGTAAAAGCTGGTGATGCCTTTTTAATACGAGGTACTTGGGAACATATAGATAGTTTAAAACAACAACACGAAAACTTAGTAATTATTGGAAGCCCTGAAGGCATGGCTAAAAATGTAGAAAGCCTTAACTCAAAATCTTATATCGCTTTAGGAGCTCTAGTACTCATGATCATATTTATGGTCTTTAAAATAGTACCAGGCTCAATCGCAGCATTAATTTCTGCTGGGATTGTATTATTAACAGGTTGTGTCCCTATTTCGAAAGCATATAAAGGTATTAGTTGGACGAGTGTGGTTATGATTGCTGCTATGATACCCATGGGTATTGCGTTACAAAAAACAGGAACCGCACAAGTTATAGCTAATGGTTTGGTAAGCTATTTAGGATCCATTCATCCCATATTATTATTAGGTGGTGTATTTCTACTAACAACAACATTTAGTCAAGTAATCAATAATTCTGCAACAGCTGTTTTAATGGCTCCTATTGCTATACTTGCTGCAAACTCGTTAAATCTATCACCTGCTCCATTTATGATAGTGGTTGCCATAAGTGCATCAACAGCATTTTTAACACCAATAGGAACTACAACCAATGCGATGGTGATGACGGCAGGCGGATACAAATTCATGAATTACCTAAAAGTAGGTGCCCCATTACTACTCTTATTTTTCATAATAACGCTTATACTAGTACCTATGATATGGCCTTTTTAAACAAATTGAACAAATTATTAATAGGAACCTTTAAAATGAAATAAAATGAAAGATTTAACAGAAGTTAAGCATACAGGTTTAGAACAGTATGGTTTAAAAAAAGTGAACGTAAATTGGAATTTATCACCAAAGGAACTACAAAAAATTACCGTTGAGAAAGGCATGGGGAAAGAAACTAGCAATGGGACACTTTCTATTAATACAGGTAAATTTACTGGACGCTCTCCTAAAGATCGTTTTCTGGTAAAAGATGATTATACAGCAGACAAAGTTTGGTGGGGAAAAACAAATAAACCAGTATCCCCTGAGAATTTTGATAAACTTAAAAATGAAATAACAAACTATCTTTCTGGAAAAGAAATTTACGCAAGAGATGGCTATGTATGTGCAGATCCAGGGTATAGAACAAACATTAGAACTGTAACAGAATTACCGTGGTCTAACTTATTTGTTTACAATATGTTTTTAAGGCCTGGCGAAAAAGAATTAAAAAACTTTAAAGAAGATTGGCTGGTTCTCTGTGCGCCAGGATATGTTTGTCCAGATCCAAAAGCTTATGGCATTCGTCAAGGTAATTTCTCAATTATCAATTTTACTCAAAAAATAGCTTTAGTTGGAGGATCTGCTTATACAGGCGAAATAAAAAAAGGTATTTTCTCTGCATTAAACATGATTTTACCTGTTGAGAAAAATGTATTACCAATGCACTGTTCTGCAAATGTTGGAAAATATGGAGATACTGCTATTTTCTTCGGTCTTTCTGGAACAGGAAAAACAACATTATCTGCAGACCCTAATAGAAAATTAATTGGTGACGATGAGCATGGTTGGACAGCCGATAACACCATTTTTAACTTTGAAGGTGGTTGTTATGCTAAAGTTATTGACCTAAGCGAAGAAAAGGAACCAGACATTTTTAGAGCTGTTAAACCAGGAGCATTGTTAGAGAATATTGTATTTAAAGACAATGGAGAAGTAGATTATAAAGACGGTAGTATTACTCAAAACACACGTGTAAGCTATCCTATTTATCACATTGATAATATTCAAGAAACACTTTATGCAGACAATCCTAAAAACATATTCTTTTTAACATGTGATGCTTTTGGTGTATTACCTCCAGTATCAAAATTAACACCGGGACAAGCTGCTTACCATTTTATCTCTGGCTATACGGCTAAAGTTGCTGGTACAGAAGCTGGTATTACAGAACCAGTGCCATCTTTCTCTGCATGTTTTGGAGAACCATTTATGCCATTGCACCCAACCGTTTATGGTGAAATGTTAAGCAAAAAAATGCAAGAAGCTGGTGTCAATGTTTGGCTAATTAATACAGGATGGAGTGCAGGACCTTATGGAGTTGGTTCTCGTATAAAATTAAAATACACAAGAGCTATGATTACAGCAATCCTTAACGGTGAACTGGATAATGTAGATTACGAGCAAAACGCTATTTTCGGTTTGTACATGCCTAAATATTGTCCAGGTGTACCATCAGAAATTTTAGACCCTATGAACACGTGGTTACAAAAAGGAGCTTATATAGGTAAAGCAATTCATTTGGCACACTCTTTTCACTTAAACTTTGAAAAATTTGCTGGTCAGGCATCCGAACAAATTATTGAAGGTGGTCCATTAATTGATGAGCATCATCACTTACACGAACACTTTTAATAGGTTCATTTAACCATAAAGAGGTTGTCTAAAAAGTGTCATTCTTAAAATTACCAAGCAACAAAATATATTTTGTTTCAAAGGTAGCAGTGAAGCTATAAAGTATCTCTAAAAATGTCAATATTTTTAGATAAATATAACGCTTCACTTTGCTCTGGATAACAAAGTTCATCACTTTTTAAACAGCCTCTTTATCTTAATTTATTTTACACCCATTATTAAGTTTTACGGAATACTAAACTAAAAATTTTATTCCCGAAACTTAAAATTCATATAACATGAAATATTACATATCTACCTTTATTTTTATACTAATTATATCTTTAAGCCACTCACAAACATCTCCCGAAGACAAATTGGGTTCGTGGTATACATATTTTGGAAATCACAGAATATCAGACAAGTTGAGTATCGTTGCTGGTGGACAAATTTGGGCTTTTGAGCCCGCAACCAACCTAAACTTACTACTTATTAAAGGAGGTTTAAACTATCATATAAATAATAAAATAAAGGTCGAACTAGGATATAGTTTTTTAGATATTGATAAAAGTATACAGGGTGAAGAAGGGAGTCATATATTTGAAAATAGAATATCAGAACAAATTTCTTTTAAGCACAAATTAAATAATTTGCCTGTAGATCATCGATTTAGAATTGAGCATCGTTTATTTAATCTTAGAGTTGGGAACTCGACAAAACATCGATTACGATATCGACTGGGTACAAAAATCAAGTTAAATAAAACACTTTTTATACGCGCAAACAACGAAGTTCTTGCTCACATTGAAAAAGATTTTTTTTCGGAAAACAGACTCTATGGCGCTCTTGGTATAAACCTTAATAAATCTTGTAATTTACAATTAGGCTATATGCACCGTTTTATAAACGATTTAAACTTACACAGATTACAAATAAGTTTATTTATTAAAACAGATCATAGAAAGAAAAAAGTTTAATAGTTGTGGCATTACGAAGCTTATTATTATTCGATGTGATAATCTTTCTAATTTAGAGGGATGACTTCGTCGTATTTCCTCGTAATGATATATTTGTTTAAGTTATAAAAGTCCAAGCAACAATACGCGATATTTTATTGCCTTGTCCCATATTAATAACTTTAACTTCTGTAGCTCCCATTTTTTTTAAAGACACCTGTATGCCTCTTACTAAATCTTTTTTAGAAACCAATGTTGTATACCAAATACATTGGTCTTTAAACAAAGAACTCTCATATAAATAGTTATGAATAAAAGCTTTTTCACCTCCTTTATACCAAAGCTCGTTATGTGTTCCTGAAAAATTTCGGACAACATCAATCACTTTCTTATTTAAACCTTTTAGTTTTCGAGTAGTTGCCTCTATAGCTTCTGTTTCCGATTTATAAAAAGGGGGATTGCAAATTGCTGCAGCAAATGTATCCGATTCTTTTAAAACACCCTTTAAAATGTTTGAACTATTAATTTGGTGCCTTAATTTAATCGAGTGATCCAATTTGTTTTTTGAAATAATTTTCTGTGCATTATGTAACGACCTTTCATCAATATCTGTACCTACAAAATTCCAATTGTATTCAGCATTACCAAGAATTGGATAGATACAACTAGCACCTGTTCCTATATCTAAAACATGCGTGTTTTTATCAATATTCGATTGTTTTAGTAAATCTGCCAAATGATGTATGTAATCGACACGTCCAGGAATTGGAGGGCATAAATTGGTATCGGGAAATTCCCAGAATTCAATGTTATAATGAGTAACCAACAGCGCTGTGTTTAATGCCTTTACTGCCTTTGGATTTGCAAAATCAATTGTTTGAGTTTGATATTTATTTTCGAACACAAACAATTTTAAATCTGGATACGCATAGCATAAAACATCTAAGTCATATCCAGATTTATGTTTGTTATTTGGGTGAAAATCGGTGTTTGTTTTGATAATGTTTGTTTTAATTTAAAGCCTAGTCTTCTTCAACTGTATTTCCTTTTTCATCTAATACTAAATCGGGATTAAAAGCTATTTCCCATAGGTTTCCATCTGGATCTGAAATATAGCTACTATAGCCTCCCCAAAAAACACTTTCTGGTTTTTTAACAATATGGACTCCTTTTGCCTCTAATGAAGCAATCAATTCATCAACCTCCTCTTTTGTTCTAGTATTAAAAGCCAAAGAAAATGCTTTAAATCCAGTTCCTTCAGGACTAACCCCTGCATCTTCTGCTAATTTCTCTCTTGGATAAAGCGACAATAAAAGGCCATTTAATTGAAAAAAAGAAATGCCGTCATTACTAGATTTCATCTTTTTCCAACCAAACTTGTTTTCATAAAAATCATTTGACACTTTTAAATCATTCACTCCCAATCCAACTATAGTTAACCTTTGTTCCATATTATTTATTCTAAGTCTTTATCACTAAAACCCATTTAATCATCAAGTTCTTCCCTTATTATTTTTGAAATATTTTTTCGTTGTTTTTTAATTCTTTCAGATTTATTTTTTGCTTCATAGTTTCCCTTATCAGAATCAAAATGTATAAAACTTTGTGCCAATACAGAGCCTTCTCTTATCATCAACCCATTGTATTTACAATCTTTATATCCACAATTGTGTTTTGAATACTCACCAAAATTCCTATGATTTATTTTCTTTTCAGATAATATTCTTTCTTGATTCTTTTTAATAGCATCCCAAATCTTCGCCTCATCAGCAATAGTTAGATCAGCTCCCAAAGTAATTAAATTGAAATAGGTTGAAGGATCTTTTAATTGATAAAAATTAAATGTTTTTTCAAAAACTGTATTGGCATAATCTCTAATTTCAATTTTCATTGAAAGATTAAGTTTTTTATTTTCACAAATGGACCTGTATAAACCCAAAGTATTAAAGTCTGTATATTTTTTATAATTATCTATATAATGTATATACTCACTTTTACTACATGTATTAAATTGTTTGCCTATTTTCATTTTATAAAATTAGACTTTTACGGTTTTCCAATGTCCTTTTTTAAACCAAACAATAGCAACAATAGCGATTAATACTTCTGCAAAAGTAATAGCCCAAAATACACCACTAGGTCCAAAATCTAAGGTAATTGCCATAACATATGCAAAAGGCAATTGTAATAACCAAAAACATACAAAGTTAATATATGTAGGTGTTTTGGTATCTCCTGCCCCATTAAAAGCATTTATAACAACCATACCATATCCATAAAAAATATAACCTGCTGCTATAACTCGTAAACATAAGCTTCCATATTTAACAACATCTGGAGTATTATTAAACAACACTATTATTTGTGGCGCAAACACTAAATAAATAATAGAAACTACTCCCATAAAATAAGCACTATATTTTCCTGTTTTCCAAACAGATTGCTCGGCACGCTCAGGCTCATTTGCTCCCAAATTTTGTCCAACTAAAGTTGCAGCAGCATTACTCATTCCCCATGCTGGCATTATAGTAAACATCATCACACGTATCGCTATGGTATAACCTGCTAATACTTCACTACCAAACTCGCTCATAATACGCATTAAAAATACCCAAGAGGAGGTTCCTATTAAAAACTGACCAATACCTCCAAGCGATACTTTAATTAAATTAAACATAACCCCCACACGAAGCACTAAGTCCTTTACACCTACTTTTATTTTACTATAACCGAAAAACAAAATAGCTAATTGAAATACGACTGCTGTACCACGACCAATAGTAGTCGCTATGGCGGCACCTTCAACTCCAAAAGCAGGGATCGGTCCGAAACCAAAAATAAACATGGGATCTAAAATAATATTGAGTCCATTTGATAAAATTAATGTCCACATGGCTGCCGAGGCATTTCCCGCACCTCGAAAAATCGCATTGATTAAAAATAGTAACATAATAGTTATGTTACCACCTAAAAGCACTTTTGTATATCCATAACCCTCTGCTATAAGATCTGGCTCCCCTCCCATAAGTCCTAAGATTTCTTTAGGATATAGTATCCCTATCACACTAATAGCGGCAGCAACTAAGACTCCAAGAAAAATAACTTGAACCGCTGCATTCGAGGCTCCTTTTAAATCTTTTTCGCCCACACGCCTTGCAACGATAGCAGTTGCTGCCATACTTAAGCCAATGGCAACAGCATATACCAAAGTAATAACAGATTCTGTTAAACCAATAGTTGCCACTGCATTTACACTAACCTGAGACACATACAAGATATCCACAAGTGCAAAAATGGACTCCATGAGCATTTCTAAAATCATAGGAATAGATAGCATAAATACCGCACGACGAATACTGCCTGAAGTAAAGTTTTGCTCTTTACCTGTCACAGCTATTTTTAAATATTGTATAAATTGTTTTAAAGATATTTTATTTGATTGCATTTTGATTGTATTATATATAAATAGTTACCAAACACATAAAGTGGCTTGGTGTTTTTTTACTCGAGAGAACCTCGACACGGTTACGGAAGTGAAATTAAACAATCATATTACAAAGATATAAAATTAATTTTAAGGCAATGATATATTTATGTAACCTACACATCTTTTAGTTTATAAAAAAAATCCTTCTCATACATGTCTTTATCCTTTATAAATAAGTTTTGTACTGTAACTTATAACAATTTCAGTCAGAAATAAGACCAAAAACAATAAAGAAGGTCTTTAATTTTAAATATTTAATATCATGAAAAAAAAATACTTATTAATCGTTATTTCCTTTCTAACAGGAACAATCCAATTATTGGATGCACAAACATTGTCTCATAATTTTAATAATGGAAGCCTTGGGCCTTTTTATGAGTGCTCTACACAAAGCCCAAATTACTCACAAGTTGTGAATAGCAGAGTTAAAACCCATTGGCAAGAGTCTTCTTACAATGGATCAAGATCAACAAAAGGCGCTGAATTCTGTGCTAATAATTGGGATACAACCAAAGAAGGCTGGATGGGATTTACTATGAATTTAGGTCCCGATTATCCAACAAACAAAACTGCTGGAATCGCTCAAATTTTTCAGTTTTACAGCTCTACATTCTGGTCATGGGCAGCATTGATAAATATCATGAATGGCGATCTGCAGATTACTCATAGATCTAATGGTGGAACAAGTGGTAACACCAACGCTGTTATATATTCCAATTTTCCAAAAAACACAAATATGGATATCATAATACATTTTGTACTATCTGCTTCAAATGCTGGATTAATTCAAATTTGGGTTAATGGAGTAAGCAGGTACTATGCCAATAATATCAATTTTGGTTATGCCGAAAGTTGGAGTAATGATGTACAGTCTAGCCAATATTCATATGTCGATTTAAAATTGGGACAGTATAATTACGATGATGCCAACTATACAAACAACGAGACAAGAACGGTATATTATGATAATGTGACTTGGTACGATGGTTCGAATGGTTATTCTATAGTAGATCCATCTGGTGGTGGTAGCAGTGCAAACTTCCGATTGGTAAAACGAAATGCAACAGGATTTGCCATGGATGGCGGTAGTGGGGGATCTAATGGACAGAGTATAGAATTGTATAACAACATAAATCATGCAAACCTTACCTGGACAGAAATTAACAGAGGTGGAGGCTATTATTCTTATCAAAAATTAAACACCAATTATTGCATTGATGGAGGAAATGGTGGAGCTAATGGCCAGGATGTGTACCTATGGACTTGTAGTGATAACAATCAAAACCAACATTGGTTGAAAATAAACGCTGGTAATGGTCATTATAGATTGCAAAAACGAAACGCCTCTGGTTATTCTATTGATGGCGGCAACGGAGGAACATCCAACCAAAATGTATATTTGTGGTCTTCTAGCAGTACCACTCAAAACCAGCAGTGGCGGTTTGATGGTGTAAGTACAGCAAAATCTGCAGAACAAAAAACTGAAGCAGAAGAGCTAACAGAAAACTCAAACGCATTTAATGTATATCCAAATCCTGTAAATAATGAGCTTAATATTAAGCTTAATGACTACTACGATGAAGAGACATTTATAGCACTATACTCTATTCATGGACAAAAAATAACTCAAGTTAAACCTAGTAATCATGAAGTTAAGCTTGATTTATCAAGATTACATAGTGGAGTTTATATTTTAATGGTAAATAATAAATCTGAAAGTTTAACCAAAAAGATTGTAAAACTATAAGAAAGTAAAAAAGGTACTGTCTAAAAAGTGATGAACTTTGTTATCCAGAGCAAAGCATTTGTTATGCTATGTTTGCGAAAAGTTAGTATCATCAGAAGGAGGCACGACTGAACAGCCTTATTTATCTAAAAATTAAAACATTAAGAGATGCTCCACGGCTTTGCTTCTACCTTCGAAACAAAATATATTTTGTTTCGAAGGTAATATTCAGAAATGACACTTTTTAGACGACCTCTTTATTTTATAAATTTCTCCATGTCTTATTTTAAATACCATTCTATTTTTCATAAAATGACTCCATAAACTTTTTTAATCTGGTAGTATTTGAGCACTTTTCTCTTTTATTACTTTTATTTTTATGGTTATAAAATTCTATTCAAATAAACAATTCATACTATTTTTTTGTTTTTTGTCGATTATTTCGTCTTTTTAACGTAATCTTTTTCATTCATTTGTGCAATCAAGCTAATATTTATAGTTATGCATAATTTTTACAAACTAATTTATAATCAATCTTATGAAAATTTTAAAAATTGCGTTATTACTAACCATTATTTCTTGCTTAACTTATTCATGTAGTAAGGACGATGATTCTACCAATGAAAATTTAGCCAATCAACAAAATGAACTTGAAGAAGCTAACATTCCTTTAGAAGATTTAAATTCAGGTATCTCTATTGAAGGAGCTACAAAAAACACAGGTACACCGCCGCAACCTACTGGTGATGTAAATATTGAAATAAGTTCTGATAAAGTTGAAGCTTTTCAAAAAGCTGGGTTTAACCTAAAGTTTTCTACAACAGAAACCGACATTGCTGGGGCTTACTTATTATTTAAAGATTCTGATAATAATACTGCTTCTGATTATTTTGATATTCCAGTTTCAGAGTTAACCACATATAATAAATCTGGTGATACTAAGGGTAATAAATCTTCAAAAAGGAATCTATTATTTAAGTCTAATAACAAACTGGAAGATGGTGAGTATGAAATCGATGTAAATTTTGGGGATTCTTTTCCTCCAGGAAAATTTTGTGCCGATTTGTGTATTTATGATCAAGAAAATAACATTAGTCAAATCGTTACTGTTTGTGTAGAAGTAGAAGCATGGGGTGGTAATGCATCTATTGTTGGAGAATGGCTTCTAGAAGAAAATAGTTTTGATAATAAACTTACGCTTGATTGTGAAAATGAAGAAACTATTGAAGTTGATCATAGTCAGATTATTAAAGAAGAGTTCATATTTAATGTTGACAGTAATGGTGACTTTTATATAACTAGTTATGAAGAATATAAATTTTTAGATTACGAAGCTTCATCAAATAATTGTAGTGCTACTTATTCTGATGATATTGAAAAATATAGTGACAAAGAAACTGGTAAATGGGCTTATAATGAAACTAATAACACTTTAACATTAGTATCATTTAAATATGAAGACTTTATCGAACCTCAATATAGTGGAGATTATCCTAATGGGTATTTATTATATGAAGGAGACAAAGTAGAAGTTATTGGTGGAAAACTAGTAATTACTGAAACCTACACAGATGGGGATGAAACTTACACTTACATATATACTTTCGTAAGAAAATAAATAGTTAGTTATTGTATAATAAGTTGTCTTTATAGTAATTTGTTATACCATCCATATTTTATAAAAGAGAAGTTAATAGCTTCTCTTTTTTATTTATATAAATTCAGTGCTAAGTTTAAGGTAAATAAACCTCTTAATTATACTATCTTTTTTATAAGTTCTGCATCCTATTTATTCTATTACTATACTTATCTCTATCAAACATGTTTTTGAGTTTATACTATATATTTTACTCTACAGTAGAGTCTCATAAAAAACAGCTCATAATATTTTTATATTATCCTTTATTTGCTCTTTTTTAAATATCCTTTTGTAACTTTTGATTTCTTATAGTAGTTATAAAATTCTTTTAAAAGAAGATTTTATTCCGAATTTACCACACACATATACGAAATTTCTTCTTTAAAAATATATTTTATTATATTAACAAACTGATATACCCATAATTGGGTATGTTTTTACGTGAAATTATATGGCACATTTGCAGTATTAATTAACTAATCCAACTTTTATGAAAAAACTAGTCTCTCCTTTTACGATGTTTTTATTTGGTATTATAGTTTTTGCTACTATCATGATAATAACACGTAAATTGAATCTCAATTTTGAAAATGATCTTCTCTTTTGGTTTTATTGTGTTTTAATAGCTCTCGTTATTACTACCATGAGTATATCTGTTTACAGTATGATAAGCCAAAACCGTAAATCTGGTAAAAATCCTTTTACTCAAATTAATACCCAAGGTATTGCTATTGCTGGCACTATGCCTCTTTTGGAAAAAGTATCTACCATTAATACTTCTGGTGCTATTGCTGTGTTTGTTTTAGTTTATTTTTTAATCCATTAGTATAAAATATGTTAGAAAATGAAGCCAACATTCAATTAGAAAAACTTGGTCAAGCCATAGTTTCAATCAAAGGAGTTAATTATGCTGCCGTTGTAAACCAAGATAATAACATAAATAACTTTCACATTGAAATTGGATATGATTCAGGGACATTTCCATCTAGCCTTTTATTACAATATTCTGAGAGAAAATTTGAACATAGACCGATAGATATTAAAATTCCTAAAGGTCTCCCCATTGATTATATACCAAAAGCAATCTCATATGAAAATTTAAATAATTATTTGGATTTTCCTATTAGTCTAAGAGAAATGAAAAGCCCTTTTTCTTTTGATAAAAACCCTTATCGTGGTATAGCTTCTGAAGGTTCTGGTTCAAACTTTGGGACACTAGGGGCAATTGTAAAGTTAAAAAATGATAATAACTTTTATATTTTATCAAATTGCCATGTATTAATGAATGAATCTAGTAAAATTGGTCATCCAATTAAAAATGAAAGGAAAGAAACTATAGCAACATTACATTGGGCTGTTAGTAACGAATATTATGACATTGCTTTAGCAAAAGTAACGGACATGAGTCTACTTCAGAAAAAATTTAAATGCTATGACTTCAACAAAAAAATTGCTAAACCAATAAAAATAGGTCAAATGGTCACTAAATGTGGTTATACCTCAGGGTCTATCAATGACGGAACTATTGTGTCTAAAAATGCATTTGTAAAGATTGGAGAAAATAATAAGATTTTTAAAAATCAAATTTTAGTCTCTAAAATTTCTAGAGGAGGTGATTCTGGTTCGACATTGGTAGACAAAACTGGAAGAAATTCTTCAAAAGATGTAATAGGTCTTGTTTTTGCTTCAGATAAGTATGACTTTACTATTTGTAATCATCTACATTATCTCTTTTCTAATGAAATAGATTGCTATAATTATAGTGATGATATTATTATGCCTAAAATAAATTTCGAATCTTTTTATTAATCTTAAAAACACATAACTATGGGTATTCTAAATTACCAAAAATTAGCTTTACAAGAACCAAAATTTCCATCTACTAATGCATATTCATATATAGATGGAGATTTTGGATTCAAAATTACTTTTAATTGGAAAAATTCCTCAGAATTTGTAAATGAAATACAATACGAAATTATAAATTCTGCTCCTCAATATCATCTTTACGAATTTGATAATGCTAGAGTTTGCTGTCAAACCCTAAATGGAACTAAAAATTTATATTTTTTGATGATGAATTTTAAAAACGTCGAAACTGTAAATGAAGTTTCTGGGTATAAAATAGGTACATTTACTCCTCAATGTAATCTTAAAATGGAAATAGGGAGTGTAATTTTTATAAAGTTTAATACTTACACACCAAATGAAATTCCTTACGACAGTTGTAGCATACCTATTTTTGATGAAAACCCAAAAACAAAAGACGGAAGCATAATAGTAAGTGTAGGTCCTTGAATAAAAAAAAACGCCATATAAGCACATATCTTCTACCAGTAATATTTTGTATTACTGGTTTTTGCGTTTCTCAAAACACCAATTTTGAAAATGTATTAGATGCCTATAATTCATCTAACAAGCAAGATATACTAATAGAATTAAAAAAAATTGATACTACTAAAATCAATAAATATGACAAAGCTACTTGGCTATATTATTTCGCAGATTATAATTCAATTATAGATAATCATCATCTAGCCTATGTCTATATTTTAAAATCAAAAAAACTATTTAAAGAGTTAAAACAATATAGTGATGTAAAAGATTGCAACGTTTTATTATTAGGCATTCTAAACCATCAAAATAATTTAGAAATTGACAAAAAAGCAATTATTTCAGAGTTAAAAAGTTACGCTTTAAAAAAGAAGGACACTTTGGCATTAGCTAAGGTCTATCAACAAATAGCTATTCAATATTTAGACAATAATGATGGAAATGAAACTTTAAAATATTTTAACCTCATTACTAATTTATATAAGTTACGTAAAGATACTTTAGAGATAGCAAAATGCAATATGAATATTGGAACTGTTTATAATACTGTTTTTAATAACCAAGATTCAGCATTATACTATACAAAAAAAGCTGTACCCTATTTAAAAAAATATAAGGATTATCAAAATTTAGCTTATAACTATAACAACCAAGCTCAACAATATAAATTATTAAAAAACTGTATAGAAGCTGAAAAATATTTTTTAAAAGCAGATTCGATACCACTCAAAGGTAATATCTCAAAAAGTAAAGTTATATTTTATGAAAACATGTCAAGTTTGTACTTAGAATGTAAAGAATATAAAAAGGCAGCACTTCATTTTGACAAGTTAATTAAACTAAAAGACAGCATCAACGACACAAAACAAAACATAGCCATATCAAAAATAAAAGAACAATACGACAACGAAAAAGTCCGTGCAAATAGCCTAGAAATTGAATCAAAACGAAAACAAAATTTCAATTTATTAATTGGGGCATTTGCTTTTATACTCTTTGGAGGCACCACTGCCTTTCTCATCCAAAAAAACACCAAACGTAAACAAAAACTAGCCGAACAAGAAAAAGAAATTGAAAAACAAAAAGTAGAAACATTATTAAAAGACCAAGAGCTAATAAGTATTGATGCCATGATTGAAGGCCAAGAAAAAGAACGCCAACGCATTGCCAACGACTTACATGATGATTTAGGCGGACTTATGGCAACCGTCAAACTTCATTTTAATGTTCTTAAAGACAAGAAAACTCCCGAATTATTTGATAAAACGAATACTTTACTAGATGAAGCCTACCAAAAAGTACGCTCGATAGCACATGCCAAAAACTCAGGTGTTATAGCAAAACAAGGGCTCTTAAAAGCCATACAAAACATGGCTGATAAAGTATCTGTTTCAAATAAAATTATAATTAATGTAATTGATCATGATTTAGAAGACCGTTTAGAAAACAGTTTAGAGCTTACTATTTTTAGAGTCATTCAGGAATTAGTCACTAATATTATTAAACATGCTGAGGCTACAGAAGCTATCATTCATTTAACCAACCATGAAGACAGCTTAAATATTATGATAGAAGATAATGGTAAAGGGTTTAATCCGAGTCAGGTAACAACCAAAAATAAAGGCATGGGAATTAGCAGTATTGATAAACGAGTTGAACATTTAAATGGTACTATGACTATAGAATCAGAAATTAATAAAGGAACCACCATAATAATAGATATTCCAATATGATACGACTTGCTATAGCAGAAGACCACCAATCGTTAATAGATGGTATTAAATTACTACTAGAATATGAAGACGATATTACCATTATAGGAACAGCAAATGACGGCGTTGCATTACTAGAAATAGTAGAGCGCAAACAACCAAACGTTATATTAACAGATATTAGAATGCCAAAAATGGATGGTATTGAACTCACAAAACAAATCAAAAAAAAGTATCCTAGTATAAATATATTGGCATTTACTATGTTCGAGCAAATCGAAGCCATCCAACGAATGATAGATGCTGGTGCATCTGGCTATATTTTAAAAAACTCCTCCTTAAAAGAGGTACATAATGCTATTATAGCTGTTTCAAAAGGAGAAACGTATTTTGATGCCAATATTAATACTAATGTTTTAAACTCAAAATCAGATATTAAAACAAAAGGGGTTTTAACAAAACGTCAAATAGAAATTCTTGGACTTATTGCCCAAGGAAAAACGTCTCGAGAAATTGCCGATTTACTTTTTATTGGGGTTCATACTGTAGATACACACCGCAAAAACATGGTGCGTATTCTAGGCCTTAAGGGTAAAGGCGAATTGATGCGCTATGCACTAGATAAAAAGTATACGTTTACCTAGCATTGGGTATGTTTTCATAAAACTATGATTTATAGATTTAAAAACTATAAATTAAGAACATTATGAAACCATTAAAAATTATTTTCACCTGTATCCTTTTCGGTTACATTACACACAACATTGAAGCTCAAAACACTAAAAATCAAAACATTGAATCTAAAAATATTAAAAAAACTACAATAACTCTAGGTTTTGAAAAAAAATCTGAAATAATCACTTATAAAGAAAGTGATACTCTAACAATTCCATTTTCTATAAACATTGAAGGAAGTTACTTCCCAAGTGAAACTGACGATATAGAAATCGAAATTATTTCTAATAGTGACGAATTAAATTTATTTTTATCTAATAATACTTTTAAAATTTCAAGTTCTAAAACAAAAGGTGAATTAAATTTTATAAATAATTCGAATAAACTTATCAATGATTTTAAAAGTTTAGTAAATTCTTTTCTGGAGCAAAAGGGTATCTTTACTTTACAAATAAAACTGTCTTCTAAAAGTGATTTTATTGTAAATGATAACAAAATTTCAATAGACTTAAACTCACAAGAAAAGTACATACAATTAAGACCCGAAAAACAAACTTCAAATAATATATATAATTTCTATTTAGGAACTAATTTCGATCTAGAGAATAAAGTAAAAGCTAATAGTTTCTATTCTGAGATTGATGTGTATTTACCTGATTTATTTTTCAAAAATAAAAAAGAAAACTTTTGGGGAGGGATTAGAGCAGGAATGTATAAAAACAGATCCTTAAGTACAAAAAAAGAAAGAACTTCGGATGCTCAATATATTGAAATTATCGAAAACCTACCTGAGAATGATTCTATTACTATTGAAAATAAAAGAATTATTAGAACACCCAAGGTTTCGTATGATAATCTTGGTTTTTACGCAGAGCTATTATTGAAAATTTATAATTCTAAATATCAAGACTTCAAAGTTTTTTTAGCTCCAAGGGCTGAGGTTATACAGCGCGTAGAAACTACAAGTTATGATTTTGAAGATTTTGTTTCTTTAGGATACGAAAAGATTCAAAGGGATAGTCTTAATAGTCGCAATATAAGATCTCTTTTATCATTAAATAGAGAGCGAACCGCAAAATATTATAACTCTTATTTTGGGCTGGGTATGCCTATGTTTTATAATAGTAAAGGCATAGAAATTTTTCTTAACCCTGTATTTGGTATGGGAGATTCTGCTCCATTCGGTAGAAATAATAAATCTAATAAGACATTCGGACTATTTCAATTTCATTTAATAGAAAAAAAGAGTAAAATAAAATTAAATGGAGAGATAAGAAAGTTTTTTAATGCAAATCAAGATCCTTTTATTGTAATCAACCTTTCTAAACGAATAGACATAGAATCTTTATTTAGCGAATAAACAACGAATTACAAAACTATGAACTTAACCAATAACATTATAAATGACAGCATTTCAAGAAATAATAAAAACGATTAACAATGTAAAAAGAAAAGGCAACCTACTATCCAAAAAAGACATTCTTTCTGTATTAAAAGCAACCAAACAAATAACAAAACATAAAGAGTTAATAAATTCTCTAATTTTCTTTTTTACGACATTAGATTCCAAAGCTTTAAATAAGATCGATATATTGTCTAAAAGAGAATTAGAAGTTTTACAATACATAGGTCATGGAAAAAGTTCTATAAATATTGCAAAAAAGCTGGGCTTAAGCATTTCTACTATAGAAACACACCGAAAAAATATTAGAAAAAAATTAGAACTTGTTGGAAAAGGAACACTTATCCAATATGCAATTTTAAATAATTTAAGAATGTTAAACTCTGAATAAAATCATACAATATAAACAAAACACGACTTAACAAAACGCCTCCAAAAACTGTCTTCCATTGTAAGTGATTTACTGTTTTTCAGTGGTTTATTATTATTTCAACCACCCAATATTGCTTTTTAGGTGTATTTATAGAGTACCGAGGTAGGAAAAACAACCTCTAACTTGTTATATAGATAGTTGCAATGTTTTTCACGCAACCTTTTTATTTTTTTTGCATCTAGTGTATATAAACAAACTCAAAACAACTTAAAACAAACTCAAAACAATGAAAATACTAATAATAATTAGCGTACTTATTGTCGTTAATTTGATTCTTTTGACTTTTAGTGTTAACAAAAGAACAGACCCTTAATTATAAGGGTCTGTTCTTTTTATTACTTACATTTTAAGAACCTGTTTAGTTTACTTCTGGTAAGAAATTATATTTTTTACTATAATCTAACATCTGATCAACAAAAGCATCAGGTTGAGTCACCTTCACCCCTATTATTTTTCCTTCTTCATTTTTCTCTGCTACTAATACTGGATTCACAAAGCCATTATATGGTGCTGATAAAAATTGCTTATTACGGTCTAAAACTTCTGCATGAATAGCTTGATCTACTTTTACACCATAGCCTTCTACTAAAGCTTCTACTGCAGCATAATCTCCTTCAGATTTTATACGTTGCGTTTCACGTAATAATTGTCCGAAAAGATCATGCAATTTTTCATAATCATTAATATTAAAATACGTTTTCCCATCACGCTTTACTTTTTCAATAACACGGTCTGCCTTACCTTTTTCATATACCCAAGCACTCACCCATTGTCTATTTCGCATGTGTGCTTCTTCAACATCATCACCTAAATTTAAACGAATTAATTGCGTTACAAGACCATTTCTTATATAACCATCATAAGCAGTTTTTCCAACACGTTTCCAATCGTCGACCAAACCTAGCTCTTGTAACTTCTCATGATACAAATAATATAATCCAACTAAATCTGCACGCCCTTCCTCTAAAGTTGAAGCATAATTTTTCAAGGTTTCCTTAGTCTCTCCCACTCCAGGGTTTAATTGTCCTGATGCATGCCCTATTACCTCGTGCAATGCTGTATGTAACTTATCTGCTAATTGTCCATACGTTTCTTCTAATTTAAGTTCTTCATCATCATGAACAAACTCCTTTAAACGCCCAGTACTTCCTGCGTTATTATAAGCATGTATAATATTTCCTAAAGACACAGATTTACTGCCTACTTCTGTTCTAATCCAATTAGCATTAGGTAAATTGACTCCAATTGGAGTACTTGGAGAGGCATCACCAGCTTCACCAGCTACGTTAACCACTTTATAAGTAACCCCAACAACATTATCTTTTTTATGAGCTTCCATTAATGGAGAATTATCTTCAAACCACTGGGCATTATCTGATAATACTTTCATTTTTTGAGACATATCAAAATCATTAATTTGAATAATCGACTCATAAGACCCTCTATATCCTAAAGGATCATTATAAACTTCAATAAAACTATTTATATAATCAATATTTCCTTTTGTAGCAGAAGTCCAAGCCACATTATAATCATCCCAAGTTTGTAAATCACCCGTTTTATAATAATCAATTAACAAACCTAGAGCATGACTTTGAGCATCGTTTTCAGCAACCCCTTTCGCTAATTCTAACCACTTGATAATTTCATCAATAGCCGAACCATATAAACCACCAGATTTATAAATACGTTCTTTTAATTCTCCATTTTCTTTTACTAATTGCGAATTTAATCCAAACGATAATGGTTTTTCAGAATTTGGAGATTGCTTTGCAGCATAAAAGCGTTCCACATCACTATTAGTAACATTAGGACCATAAAAATTTACCGCAGAAAGCCCAACATTATCAACCCCTTTTGCCTGATTTACTTTTTTCGCATCTACATCATTAAAAATAACATCGAAAGCTTCACCTTCTAAAGTGGTATTTGTATCTGCTAATAATTGTTTTAAATAGTCTGAAGAAAACTCTGGTTTTAATTTATCGTTTGAATAATGATGGTGAATCCCGTTACTAAACCAAACACGTTTTAAATATGTTATAAAAGCGTTCCAATCTTGAGAAGATTTATCTCCTTCATAGTTTGAATACACATTCTCAAGTGCTTTTCTTATTTTTAAGTTATGTCTATAATTTTGATCCCACATAATATCTCTCCCCGCTAAACCTGCTTGGGTAAGATAATATACTAATGTTTGTTCTTTTAAGGTTAAATTTTCCCATCCTGGGATCTGATAACGAAGTATTTTTATATCAGCAAACTGTTCTACATTATAATCAAAAGTAACACGCTCTTTTACCGCTTTCTTTTCTGTACCACATGATAAAAACAGGCTAGCGATTAATACCAAATTAAATATTGATCTTAGTTTCATTTTTTATAAAATATTTTTAATTAATATGCAAAAAATTGATTATTAAGTGTTTATAAATTATTGATTAATTAAAGAAACAATCTTTTAGTTAAAATAAATTTATTTATAGCTTAACAAATATAATAATTTATTAAACGAGAATTAAAATGATTATATTTGATTTGTAATTCTCCAAAAAAGTAAAAATGAAAGCCTTCAAGTACATTCTATTCTTATTACTTATTGCAATTATAGGAACCTCTATTTATATTGCTGTACAACCTAATTCATTTGAAGTCACCAGAACTAGAACAATAAAAGCCCCCACTGCTGTTATTTACAATAATGTTATTGATTTTAAAAATTGGGAGGCTTGGTCTTCTTGGGCTGAAGCAGACCCAGACATGAAAATCACGCTTGCAGAACAAACCAATGGTGTAAATGGATCGTATTCTTGGGAAGACAAGGATGGCATTGGAACTATGAAAAATGTAGACGCTGAAGAAAACAAATCAATCACTCAGGAAATGCAATTTGCAGAGTTTCCAAAATCTGATATCTCCTGGGATTTTAAACCAAATGATGATGGTACAACAGATGTAACCTGGAAAATTTCTGGAAAAAACCTACCATTCGGTTTTAAAGCTTATGCCACTTTTATTGGAGGTATGGAAAATGAAATAGCGCCTCATTATGAACGAAGTCTAGAAAAATTAGATAGTATTGTTGTTGCTAGTATGAAAACATATAGTATTATAATAAATGGTGTTACCCAACATAGTGGAGGTTATTATTTATACAATACCACATCTTGTAAAATAGATGAATTAGCTAACAAAATGCAAGAGATGCTTCCAAAAGTTGGTGATTATACCATAAAGAATAAGATAACAATGGCTGGCGCTCCTTTTACAAGCTATCATAAATGGGATGTAGAAAATAATGCCGTTATGTTTTCATGTTGCGTTCCTACAACTGAAAAAATAATTTCTTCAGATAGCGATATTCTTACTGGACAGTTAAAACCATTTAAAGCTATTAAAACAACGCTTAAGGGTAATTATGATAATTTAAAAGAAGCATGGGAAACCGCCTCTAAACACATAAAAGATAATGGTTTAGAAGAACTACATAATCAACCTGCTCTTGAAGTATATAAAACAGATCCTATGAGTTACCCTAACCCTGCAGATTGGATTACTGAAATATATATTCCTATAAAATAAATGCATGAAGCAATTTGTACCTAAGAGTTCACTTTACTATTAAAAACATAAAACAAATGCACCATCAAACCATTAAAGAACAAATTAAATCTAACTGATGAAAAGTCTTTTATTCGTTTTTTTAGGCGGTGGTTTTGGTAGTGTGCTACGCTATATTATTGGTAAATATCTAAATAATGCAGAAACAGGTATTCCTTATGGTACATTTGCTGCGAATATTTTAGGGAGTTTACTTATTGGTATAATACTTGGTTTAGCAGCCAAGAATGATTCGCTAACACAAAACCAGACCTTACTTTTAGCTACAGGGTTTTGTGGTGGCTTTACAACCTTTTCAACCTTTGCTTATGAAAATCATGTGTTTTTAAAATCGGGAGATTTTACAAGTTTTGCTTTTTATACCATTGCTAGTTTTGTGGTTGGTTTTTTAGCCGTGTTTTTGGGTATGTTTTTGGTGAAGTGATATTTTTAATTTATCAAAAAAAGCACGTTAATTTCATTTAATCATTTAGATATAAAACATTAAAACAATTCTATATCAATACGTTAAACGGACATAATAATATCATAAAGGTTTATTTAATACTTCTCAAAAGCCTTAATCTCAGACTTAATTATGTTTTTAAATAGTTTTTTCAACTAGAGGCTCTGGTAGTGTTACACGTTATATCAATAAGTAAATAGTCCAGAAACACTGGGTGTCTCTTATCATACATTAGTGTTAATATTTTTAAAAGTTTACTTATTTGTATAATGAAGTTTACTTATTTATATAATATTAAGTAGCAACCAAAAATGATTCACTAATACAAAACCAGACACTACTTTTAGTCACAGGTTTTACTAGCTTTTCCACCTTTGTATATGTGAACCATATGGTTTTAAAATTGGATGATTTTACAAGTTTTGCAACCTATATAATTGTCAATTATTATTGTTAATTAAACCATACTAATAAGTAATCTTTTAATTACATTAAACTTGTTTTTGTAAGACAAATAAACTAAATTCGTTTAGTTTTAGAAGGTAAAAAAACTTGTATTGAACTTATTTCTGTATTAAAACGATTTCATATCAAACCGTTATAAATAACACAAACTAACCCGTTTGCAGACTATCTAAGATGAAAAAACTAATAAAAAAAGACAACTAGAATTCAAATTAACCCCCAATCTTATTCTTAAAACAATGGAAACAACAAGAGAGAGAAAACATCAATTCAATGTAGGTAGGTGGTTGCCTGCCGATTACGAATTAATCAGAAACCATATTAAAGGTATAAAATCGTATGTAGCATCAAACCCAACCAGTTTGACTCCTAATATTGTAGCCCTTAATGCCTATGTAACAGGCAATCCGACAATAAACACATGGTCCAATGACATGTTTACAGAAGTTCCTGCAAAATACAAAAACAGCATTTACGGTACTGAGTTACAGAGTTGGAGTGAATTTATTCCCCTTCTTAATGGTATAATGACAATGACTCAAACTTTTAACGAGTCTGGTTGTGTTGGATTTCCCATTAATTCCTTACTTGACTGGGCTATGGGAACCAATTCGGGGCATAAATTTTTCTTAGACAACGGTGTAAATGAACACTTTAATAAAGTACTTAATGATTGGGGTGCCTACCTAAAAAGTACCCCTTCTAAATCGGCTGTATTAAATAGCAACGCGTTGGTTACAGGTTATCCTGGTCATTTTAGTGATAATCAATATTACTGGTTAAGTGATAAAGCCATGATATCCATGGCCAATGCCTTAAACGATGGTACCAATTATGATGGAAAACCAACAGAAGCAAGAACCGCATTCATTGCTGCGTTTCAATGCCCTAATATTAATGATCCTCACTATGGTTTTACAAGCTGGGATGACTTCTTTACAAGAAAATTCAAGCCTGGAGTACGCCCTATAGCAACTGGAGAACATGTTATTTCAAACGCATGCGAGTCTGGACCATATAGAGTGGCATATAATGTTAAGAAACTTGAAAAATTCTGGGTTAAGGGGCAACCTTACTCATTAAAAAACATATTTAACGAAACAAATGGTAATACGCCTTTAACAGATAAATACGAAGGAGGAACAATCTATCAAGCTTTTTTAAGTGCAGAGAGTTTCCACCGCTGGCACAGTCCTGTAGATGGCACTGTTAAAACAGTTTATGATACCGTAAGTCAGACACCATTTAATAGTACTTATTATTCAGAAATGTTACCGCTAGACCCTCTTAATGAAGATGATGCGGGTCCGAATGAATCACAAGCTTACATCTCTAATGTTGCTACAAGAGCTATCATTGAAATTACCGCTCATAATCCAGCTATAGGCGATATGTGTGTTATTCCTATCGGTATGGCAGAGTGCGCTACATGTGAGGTTACTGTTTCTGTAAGTGATCTCGTTACAAAAGGAAAAGAAATAGGCATGTTCCATTTTGGAGGATCAACACACCTTCTTGTTTTTCAAAAAAACGTATCCCTCCTATTCGATTACCATGGTCAGCACCCGAGCCTTAACACAAGTAATATACCCGTTAACTCGAAGATTGCTACGGTGGTAAAGAAAACAATACCTTACCCTACCGAAAGTGGTACAAGTAGTCTCTGTATTGGTAACACTTCAACCATAAATAAAAATGCTAGTGCAATTCTTTCTGTAGTTCCCTCAACATCATCTGCCTATCCTATAAATGTGGGAAATAGTAAAGGAGAATATCTATGGGGCGTTGATGCAAGTGGAAATATTAATACTACTAAAGGAACCCCTCAAATATCAAACCCTGGAGCTTCATGTAATCTGCATATTAACTTTCCAGATACAGGAAGTAACGGTTATGTTATTGGTGATAATCCCAATAATGATATATGCGCCGCATTAAAGATTGTTGTACCGTCAAGTACCAGTGCTAACTGGCCTCTTGTAATTGCAGATGAAACTGGTAAAACAATATGGGCTATAGATTGCGATGGTAAAAAAAACACTTCTACCCCAGTACCATCAAAAGTAAAAACCATATTAAATATGCCTTATCCCTCAACAGAAGGTGGGTCTAACGGATTTACTATAGGTGATGTTGCAAAAACGACAGGTTGCTATGGAGGTATATCTATCATTCTTCCTGAAGGCAGTACCAGTAGAGATGTCTATGCCATCGCAATAGTTGATGCAATGGGTAAACTCCTTTGGGGTGTTAATGGATCAGGAATAGAAGTTACATCATAATAGATCTTTAATAATCATATTGTGGGGGATAAAAACCGCTTGTACAATGTGATTATTGGGTATGTTTTTGGTGAAGTAAAATCTAAGACCTTTGCAAAAGATAGATTAAGTTTAGAACTATCTTTTGCAAAGGTCTTGCTTTATATGTATTCCAGTTGAATAAAAACGTTGTATAGTGTGAGAAGTCTATAATTGATCTTAAGAAAAGAGGAGCCAAAAAGTGTCATCAGAGCAAAGCGAAAAATTATATTCATCTAAAAATCAAAAACATTAAAACTTTAAGGGATTATTCATTGCATTCAGAATGACACTTTTTAGATAACTTCTTCTGTATTTTCAGAATCCATGAAAAATCTGTACTGTATTTTAAATAAAACCTGCTCCTACTCTTAGCTACTTGTTTTTATGACAGTTTCACCTTTTTTCAACTTTTAGTTACGAAAACCATATGCCTTATTTTCTATACTATTACTAGTTTTGTAGTTGAATTTTTAAATATGTCTTTGGTGCAATGAAATTTTGAGTTTATAACAAAAGAACACTAACTTTGTTTAACAATCGATATACTTTGTCCAAATGCAACCAAATCTTAACATTATCTCATACTTTGAGAAAAGAATTACTGTACAACAAATAATCATAAAACAAACAGAAAGACAGAATGCTTTTTAACTCAATTGACTTCGCAATTTTTCTGCCAGTTGTCTTTCTTCTATATTGGTTTTTCGCAAATAGGAATCTAAAATTTCAGAACTTCATTATAGTAGTTAGTAGTTATGTATTCTACGGGTGGTGGGACTGGAGGTTCTTGTCATTAATACTATTCAGTACTATTTTGGATTATTCAATAGGTTACAAACTGAATAAAGAAAACCATCAGACTAAAAGAAAGATTCTCCTTTGGACAAGTATTATTATGAATCTTGGTTTTCTTGGGTTCTTTAAATATTACAATTTTTTTCTTGACAATTTTATAGCCGCGTTTTCCTTCTTTGGAACAGAAGTTAATACAAACTCATTAAACATAATCCTACCTGTTGGAATTAGTTTTTATACCTTTCAAACTCTAAGTTACACAATAGATATTTACAAACGAAAACTTGAACCAACAAAAGACCTTATTAGTTTTGCTGCATTTGTGAGTTTCTTTCCTCAATTGGTTGCTGGTCCTATTGAACGAGCAACACACTTATTACCTCAATTTTACAGAAAGCGGACTTTTGAATATTCAAAAGCTGTTGACGGAATGCGACAAATCCTTTGGGGTTTATTCAAGAAAATAGTGATAGCCGATAATTGCAGTAGGTATGCAAATATGATTTTTAATAATTCAGATGAATATTCTGGTAGCACATTGGTCTTAGGTGCATTATTTTTTACTTTTCAGATTTACGGAGACTTTTCAGGATATTCAGATATTGCTATTGGAACATCCAGGCTTTTTGGATTTAATTTAAAACAAAACTTCGCATTTCCTTACTTTTCAAGGGATATGGCTGAATTCTGGAGACGCTGGCATATTTCACTTTCTACTTGGTTTAGAGATTATCTGTATATCCCTTTAGGCGGCAGTCGTGGTAATACTTGGATAAAAATAAGAAATACATTTATCATCTTTATTATAAGTGGTTTTTGGCATGGTGCTAACTGGACATTTATAGTTTGGGGAACTCTAAATGCTATCTATTTTCTACCACTCTTATTAACAAATAACAATAGAAATAATTTAAAAATAGTTGCTCAGGGGAAGTCTCTGCCTACAATTAGAGAATTATCTTCAATGCTTCTAACTTTTGGGTTAACTGCATTTGCTTGGATATTTTTCAGAGCAAAAAATATTGATCATGCTTTCAGTTACATATCCAAAATTTTTTCAACATCCCTTTTTGAAACTCCAATTTTACATGAAGAAAAAAAGGCATTAATAATAATTATTCTTGTTATGTTATTTGTCTTGACTGAATGGTTTGGTAGAGAGGAACAATATGCTATTTCAAATATTGGTTATTTTGAGAAACGTATTTATCGATGGGGACTTTACTTATCAATCTGTTTTCTGATTTTTATTTTTCAAGGCAAGCAACAAGAATTTATATATTTTCAATTTTAACTATGCAACAATATATTAAACATGTAGTTTTATTTCTACTTATTTTCTTATGTTCAATTGTACTATTAGACATAACTCTATCATTTATTGAAAGAAAATATTCCGATTTTAAAATAAAATCCGATCCAGAATATATAGTTATTGGGCATTCACATCCTGAGTGTTCGTTCAATGATTCTATGATAACAAATTTAAAAAATCTAGCTGAATCTGGTGAATCCTATTATTATATGTTTTTTAAACTTAAACAGGTAATAGATCAAAATGAATCTATTAAAGTAGTATTCGTTGAATATTCAAATAATCAAATAAATGAAAATATGAATAAATGGATTTGGGCTGAAAAATATATAAATTTTCGATATCCCCAATATTCTTCATTTATGAATATTTCAGATAAATTGATTCTAGCTAGAAATAATCCAACAGGCTATTTAAACTCCTTTTCTCTTGCTCTAAAAAAGAAAACATATAGTATATTGAAACAGGATTTCGACTATTCTAATAAAATTGGAGGCTACTTATATTTAGAAAGAGATAAGACAGATTCTTTGGTTAATAGCATAACAAGTAAAAAAACTCCATTAAACAAATTGAGTATTTCAGAATACAACCTTGACTATCTTTCTCGTATTCTTCAATATTGTGAAGCAAAAAGAAAAAAAGTAATATTAATAAGAAGCCCTATGCATAAAAAGTATTCAGGATATTCAAATGAGCTTTTCTATAATAAGATAAGAAATGAAAAATATCCTAATATTGAATATCTTGATTTTTCAAAATTTCCTCTTACCAATTCTGAATTTGGAGATTTAGAACATTTAAATTTTAAAGGAGCTAAGGTATTTTCTAAATGGTTTTCAGATATATTAAATAATGGACTACTTGACAAAACTGACAAACAGGCTTTTATAAATGATGAAATACAAGCACGAATGCACAGCAATGATGTCTATAAAAAATAGCAAATTAAGAAACGTTTAAGTTTTTGTTTTTGGAATTAGTTTGGGTGGATTATGTTCTCAGTCAAGGCAAAATAAATGCGAATAGCATCACTATTTAAAGAAATGTTGCTACAGAATAAGGCCTTAAACAAACTCCAAAATCATAACAACTTATTTAATGCTTCCCAAAAACCTTAACCCCCGCCTCTATCTTAATTTTTAAATAATTGTTTCTAGGCACTAACGGACAAGAGTATTTATCATTATAAGCACAATAAGGATTATAAGCAGAATTAAAATCAATAACCATCGTATCTCCTTCTGGAATTCTAGTATCAATATAACGTCCACCTCCATAACTTTCCAATCCGTTGGTCTCATCTAAAAAAGGAAGAAACAGATAATCTTCGAAACCTTCCTTTTCTTTCAAACCTTGATTCTGATATATATTTAATTTATAATGCCCTCCCTTTAACTCAAAAGTCAGCTCCCCATATTTTACATACTCAGGAAGTCTGGTAGTCGTTGTTTTCATCTTAAAAGGTTTCTCATTTGGAGTTCTTTTAAAATCAGCCGTAACCACATAAGTAGAATCAAACTTAAAAAAATCCAAGCCTTCAAAATGCTTTCTATCTTTATCTTTTAATGGTGATGTGGTAACATCTTTATATTCGGCATTTATTTTTTTTTGAAACGCTGTTTCTCCCTTTAAAGCTCTTTTTTCTTGAGCACAACTACTTATAGATATTAAAAGGAATAAGGCTAAAAATCTTCTCATGTTTGTTGGTTTTATATTTACAAAATGGATTTATATTATTTTGTGGTTTTAAGAGATTTAAAAGTTACTTTTAAATTTTCTGGATACATAGTAAACTCAAATTGCTCTCTAATGTCTTCTGGTTTTACTTCTAATTTAAAATCAAAATGTTTGCACAACGCAGAAATTAAAACGATCATTTCGGTTTTAGCTAACTGCATTCCTGGACAATACCTTGCACCGCCTCCAAAAGCTCGCATGACATTCGGGGAGTGATTTTTATGCATCGGACATCCATGATCCAACCACCTTTCTGGAATAAAACTATTAGCATTAGAAAAATGATCTTCTTGCGTTTGTGCTACTTTATTTTGTAAAATAATACTTGTCCCTTTTGGTATAGCTACATTGTTAATAACAACATCTTCATTCGGTTCTAAATACAATTGTGGCGTTGTGGGTTTTAAACGCATGGTTTCTTGAGCTACGGCATATGCATATTTTAATAACTCTACATGTTCATAAGTACTTGATACCTTTTCGGTTTTATAAACGATATTAGCTTCTTCCCTTACTTTATTTACAATTTCTGGGTATTGCGCTAAATAAAAAACAGCCCAAGACAGTGAGTTTGAGGTAGTATCTTCCCCTGCTAATAACATAGTAAAAACATTACCATAAATTTCTTCATTTGTAAAATTAACAGCCTCGTTTTCCACTAATAAGGCTTCTAAAAAATTAGAAGGTTTTGTTTTTAGGCTAGGATTTTTTTCTATTCTCTTTTTCGCATCATCAATAAACTCATAGATTACTTTTTCTATAGACCTCAAAGAATCATCTAGTATTCTATCTTTTTTACTTTTAAAATACCGCCATATTGGCAAGGGTGCTGTAACACGCGTATTTATCATTGGAAAAATGACTTCTAAATGTTTTTGAAAACTATTCGATTTATTATTTATAGTATCTAGTTTATATCCGAAAGCGATTTCGGTTGTAATATCGATTGTAAATGCCATGAACTCTTTTTGGACGTCTACAATCGTTTCTTTTTCTGAATAGTTCTTAAACTTTTCAAGAATTGCTTTCGTTTTATCTAAAATAATAGGATAAAATGCTTTTACATTTTTCACACTTAAAGCTTCAGCTATTGGTTTCCTTTGGCGCTTCCAGACACTTCCTTCTGCATTAAAAACACCATCAATGCCCATTTCTTTTAAAACCTCATCAATTTTAGAAAAGCGTTTAAAAGTATCTGGTCTTAGTCTCAACATTTTATTATTAAAATCAGGATTTGCAGAGACTATAAATTCTTTTCCTAAAAAATGTATTTTAAATAATTCGCCGCTTTCTTCTACCCAACGTTCTAAAACCTGATGTTTGTTATAGGTATTAAACTGTGGCAAGTGTCCCAATAAAAACACGCCCTTTGGAGACTTTAAACTCTTAATATTAATCAACTTATTATCAACCATATAGATTTACTTTTTTCACACTAAAAAGCGTTCAGAATTATAAACTGTTTTTCAAAAATTTAAAATATTTTCATTTCAAAAATACAACTAAAGAATATTTTACCTAGCTTTGTGCCTTTAAAATAGATAAAAAAATGCGTTGTAGCGTCACAATTTATAGAAAGCAGTGGACCTCTCTAAAGAGAAAGGGTTGGGCTTATCATATATTGTGGTGATATAAATATAAAATATTACAATATATAAAGGTCCGACTTCACAGTCGGACCTTTTATTTTTAGTAAAACTTGAGAATTTAATTAGTTGAACTAACTCAAACAGAAATTAAAACCAAAATATGTAAAACAGAAACTTGAACAATTAGAACTAATGAAAACACTATTTAACAATTACCTAAACACATTTAAAGGCTTATCAAACGAAGTATGGTGGCTTTCTTTAATAACACTTATAAATAGAGCAGGCACTATGGTCATTCCATTTTTATCGCTTTACTTAACCAAGAGCCTTAACTTTTCTTTAAATGATGTGGCTTGGGTTATGAGTGCTTTTGGTTTAGGTTCTGTAATCGGTTCTTGGTTAGGTGGGAAATTAACCGATAAAATCGGTTATTACAAAGTCATGGTATTTAGCTTGCTTGCCACTGGTGTTCTATTTGTTGTTTTACAATATCTAAACACATTCGCATGGTTTTGCTTTGGCATTTTTTTAGTGATGACCATAGCCGATATGTTTAGACCAGCCATGTTTGTTGCCTTAAGTGCCTATAGTAAACCAGAAAACAAAACACGGTCTGTTACTTTAATTCGGTTGGCTATAAATCTTGGATTTTCTGCTGGTCCTGCTGTTGGTGGCATCATTATTACAACGCTTAGTTATGGTGGCTTATTCTGGGTAGATGGTATTACTTGTATTTTAGCGACTTTGGTTTTAGTAAACGTTTTAAATCCGAAAAAAGCAAAAACATTAAATGATGTAAAAACAAAAAATCCGAAATCCGCTTATGGCGATAAAGCGTTTTTAATATTTTTTGTAGCTATGGTGCTTTTTGGTATTGTGTTTTTACAATACTTTTCAACCATGCCTCTTTACTATAAAGATGCGCATCATTTAAGTGAATTTGAAATTGGATTTCTTTTAGGAATGAATGGGTTTTTCATTTTTGTATTCGAAATGCCTTTAATAAAATGGTTAGAAAACACCAATTTCACTAAATCAGGACTCATGCTTTTTGGAGCTTTGTTAATAGGTTTAAGTTTCATCATCTTAAACTTTACAAATTGGACTGGCATTTTAATAATTGGTCTGTTATTAATGTCATTTGGAGAAATGATAGCTTTTCCTTTTTCTAATGCATTCGCTATGGATAGAGCTAAAAAAGGCAATCAAGGTGAATACATGGCATTATATAGCATTGCGTTTTCTATAGCACATGTTTTTGGTCATAATTCAGGTTTGCAAATGGTTGATGCATTTGGATTTGATAACACCTGGTATATTATCACATTATTTGCAGCACTTTGTGTCCTTTTATTATTTATACTGGGTCAATACTTAAATTATAATAAGAAACTTAAAGAAAAAACAAAAAGGGAAGAAAAAGAAATCTTATGGATTTAAATCAAATAACCATACCATCTTTGGATGTTGAAAAAGCCTCTGAATTTTATATAACTTTGGGACTGCATCTTATTGTTGATGCAGCCCCAAGGTATGTAAGATTTGAATGCCCCGATGGCGAGAGTACCTTTTCAATTCATAAAGTCGATACATTGCCAAAAGGTGATGGTATTACTATTTATTTTGAGGATGATAATCTTGACGACTTAGTTTCCAATCTTCAGAAAAAAGGTATCATTTTTAATCAATTACCTGAGGATAAATCGTATTTATGGCGAGAGACTCGCTTAATAGATTCTGATTAATTGGAATTTAGATCACGTAAATCATTTAATAATTAAACAATAAACAAATGGAAAAGTGGGAAGCAAATTTGAATAACTGGAAACACCTTTCAACAGATTCAATTCAGTTAATGTTAAAACAATCAGAAGAATGCTTAGATGAGACTGTAAAAACTTTCGAAAATGTTTCAACTAAAACAAATCAAATGTTGACTATTGCAATTTCAATATTAACAGTAACTATAGGCTACTTTGTAGATTTTGATAAAAATAATATAGAACTTAAAATTATTGCTCTTTTTGTAGTAGTAATATGTTCAACAATAATTATTGTTCTATACAAAAATTTATTTTTTGACAAAATTGGTGTTAAAGGAAGTCCACCAAAACATATTATTAAAGATAAATTCTTCAATGAAGGTATTGAACCTAAAAATCAATATGCAAATATAGTTTTGAATGAGTGCGAAAAATACCAAGAAAGGATTGACAAAAACAATATAGTAAATGACCAAAGAAGAAAAAGGATAACTATAGCAATTAAACTTTTCTTTCTACTACCACTTTCAATAATAATCGGAAGATTAATAATGTTACTTATTTAATCACGACATCTGGTGTATCACTTCTATCCTCCCAATTATTATCATTATCTCTAACTCTTCCATCATTATCATCATTAGAGTTTTGGTCATCTTCGTCGGGTTTAAATATATATTTTATTTTCATAAATTTAATTATTTAAATTAAAGATAAGTGTTTTTTTACATAACTAAAAAGTTATTAATAAATTTATTTTAACGATTTTATCTCCTTTTGTTTTACAACATCAGACAGTACAATTTGTGTTTTACTTTCACCGTAAATTATTAACTGATCTATAAATGATTCCAAATGTTTTTGATTTTTTAAAACCACCTCCATAACAATATTTTCGTCGCCAGTAATACGATAACAATTCACAACTTCATCATAGGTTTTTACCTTCTCTAAAAAAGGTTTTAGTTTTCCCATAAAAGCACGCAAAGTTATTATAGCCTTGAGTTGATAACCTACTTCTAACGGAGAAACAATCGCTTTATACCCTTCTATAATCCCCAAATCTTCCATCTTTTTAATACGCTCTGAAACCGCAGGAGAACTGACCCCTACACGGCGTCCAATTTCGGCATTAGATAGGCGCGCATTCTCTTGTAAACATCTTAAAATCTTCCAATTAAGACTATCAATATTCATTTAATGAAATTTAACTATAAATAATTAAAATTTAAAGTAAATATACACTTTTACTTTAAAACCTAAAGTTAAATATGATTACTTGTGAGTAATTTTGGTAAAAAGCTAAGAAAAAGAAAATAATATGTCATCTAATACCCCATTAAATCTATCGGAGTTACCGATTTATAAAAAAGCTGTGGAGATTTTTACCCTTTCTCAAAGCATCTCCAGGTATCTTAATGATGACTTATCTATTTTAAAAAATGATGGCACAGAAGATTCTAACATTTATTTTTCTGGTGATATTGTACAACAATCCATATCGTTAGCCCCAGAAATTTTAAATGTAGAATTAGAACGTTATTCTGAAAGAAAATATAAGCATATAGCTTCGATTAAACGCCTTACCAACATGCTTTATAAAAACTCATACCGTTTAGAACGTTCTAACAGTAATGGTAAAGATTTCCTACCTATTTTACGCAGTGAATTAAAAAAGTTTAAAAAACTACAGCGTATTTGGTTGCTAACACTTTAGTATCTGATCGCAAACAGACTAGACTATTTAAATTTTTGAACACAGGCTTATATACACTGGTTCCAAAGTATTAAGTTGACGCCTTCTATTTTATAAAATACTTTAGGTGCAACAAAATTAGAATCACACTTTCACACACTTTTTGAAAAAAAGCAAAAGTGGTATCAAATTCATAACTTCTGATAATGAGATCCCTCTATTTCTTTCGGGATAAGCGACTCACACACTTTTTGCAAAAAAAGCAAAAAGTGGTTCGCTGCTTACATATTTCTGCGATACTGCCCCCCTACTTCAAATAAAGCGCTTGTAATTTCTCCTAAAGAACATACTTTACAAACATCCATAAGCGCTTCAAAAATATTTTCGTTATGTATAGCTTTCATTTGTAGTTCTTTTAGTAAAACTTCGGTATCGTTTGCTTTATGAAGATTTTCTAAGGTTTTTATTTGAAATTGCTTTTCTTCTTCTGTAGCTCGAATAACTTCTTTTGGAAGCACTGTTGGTGATCCTTTAGAACTCAAAAATGTATTCACTCCAACAATTGGAAAATCACCATTATGTTTTAAAGTCTCATAATACAAACTTTCTTCTTGTATTTTACTACGCTGATACATGGTTTCCATAGCTCCTAAAACGCCCCCTCTTTCGGTGATTCTATCAAATTCAAGCAATACAGCTTCTTCGACTAAATCGGTTAATTCTTCAATAATAAAAGACCCCTGAATCGGGTTTTCATTCTTCGCCAAACCTAATTCTTTATTTATAATAAGCTGAATGGCCATGGCGCGACGCACCGATTCTTCGGTTGGTGTTGTAATAGCCTCATCATAAGCATTTGTGTGCAACGAATTACAATTATCGTAAATAGCGTATAATGCTTGTAATGTGGTGCGAATATCATTAAAGTCTATTTCCTGTGCATGTAAACTACGTCCAGAAGTTTGAATATGGTATTTAAGCATCTGCGCTCTGGCATTTGCACCGTATTTGTGCTTCATGGCTTTGGCCCATATTTTTCGAGCAACACGACCAATTACAGCATATTCTGGATCGATCCCATTTGAAAAGAAAAACGATAAGTTAGGGCCAAATTTATTAATGTCCATCCCACGACTTAAATAATATTCTACATAAGTAAAACCATTAGAAAGTGTTAAGGCAAGCTGTGTGATTGGATTTGCTCCTGCCTCGGCTATATGATACCCTGAAATGGATACCGAATAAAAATTACGAACATTATTATCGATAAAATATTCTTGAACGTCTCCCATTAATCGCAACGCAAATTCGGTTGAAAAAATACAGGTATTTTGAGCTTGATCTTCTTTTAATATATCTGCTTGTACGGTGCCTCGAACTTGAGCTATGGTTTTTATTTTAATGTCGTTATAAACATTTAAAGGCAATACTTGATCTCCAGTAACACCAAGCAACATTAATCCTAAGCCATTATTACCTTCTGGTAATTCGCCATTATATTTCGGACGCTCTTTTCCTTTGTAAATGGTAGCAATTTTGGCTTCAACTTCTTTTTCTAATTCCTTTTCTTTAATATAAATTTCGCATTGTTGATCTATGGCAGCATTCATAAAAAATCCTAATAACATAGGTGCTGGGCCATTAATGGTCATGCTCACAGAGGTCATAACATCTGCTAAATTGAAACCTGAATACAGTTTCTTAGCATCGTCTAAACAACACACTGAAACTCCTGCATTTCCTATTTTTCCATAGATATCTGGGCGTTGATCTGGATCGTTACCATAAAGTGTTACACTGTCAAATGCGGTCGACAAGCGTTTTGCAGGCAATCCCATACTTACATAATGAAAACGACGGTTGGTACGTTCTGGCCCACCCTCTCCTGCAAACATACGAGCAGGATCTTCTCCTGTTCTTTTAAATGGGTATAACCCTGAAGCAAAAGGGAATTCTCCTGGTACATTTTCTTGTAAACACCAGCGTAAAACATCTCCCCATGCTTGGTATTTAGGTAATGCTACTTTCGGAATTTGAGTATGTGATAAAGATTCTGTATGTGTTTCTATTTTTATCTCTTTATCTCTAACTTTAAATGAATAGATCGGATTTTTATATTTATTTACTTTGTCGTCCCATCCAATTATAACTTCCCAATTATATGGATCTAAATTTAGTTTTACTCTATCGAATTCTGCTATAAGAAGTTTAACAAAGTCCTTATTATCATCCTGAACTTGTTTTAGGATCTCATCATTATTTAATCCAAGTTTCCCAATAAAAGACCTTTCGACTACGCCCGAAGTAACATTAGTAACAGAACAAATCGTTTTATAAATACCATAAAGTTTCTGAGCAACTTCAACTTGAATAGTTGCTTTTTGATCATAAGCACGATTCGTTTCTGCTATTTCAGATAAATAACGTGTTCTTGATGGAGGAATAACAAAAACCTTCTCACTCATTTCATCAGAAATAGCAAACGTTGATTTTAAATCTGCATCAGCCTTTTCAATCAACATATCAATTACCGCTTTGTAAAGCGTATTCATTCCTGGATCGTTAAATTGAGAAGCAATGGTTCCAAAAACGGGTAATTCATCTTGCGGAACGTCCCAAAGGTTATTATTACGCATGTACTGTTTTTTTACATCGCGTAAGGCATCTAAAGCGCCTCGTTTATCAAACTTATTAATGGCAACTAAATCTGCAAAATCAAGCATATCGATTTTTTCTAACTGAGTTGCGGCTCCAAACTCAGGAGTCATAACATATAATGATACGTTAGAATGTTCAATAATTTCAGTATCAGATTGTCCAATACCAGATGTTTCTAAAATAATTAAATCGTATTCGGCAGCCTTTAAAACTTCTACTGCTTCATTTACATATTTAGACAATGCCAAATTAGACTGACGTGTGGCTAAACTACGCATATATACTCGCGGGGAGTTAATGGCATTCATACGAATTCTATCTCCCAACAAAGCGCCTCCTGTTTTTCGTTTTGAAGGATCTACCGAAACAATTCCGATTGTTTTTTCTGGAAAGTCAATTAAAAACCGCCTAACCAGCTCGTCTACTAAACTAGATTTCCCAGCACCTCCTGTTCCTGTAATCCCTAAAACAGGTGTTTTAGAGTCTTTATTTTTAGCATGAATTTTCTCTAAAGTATCTTTAGCTATTTCTGGAAAATTTTCGGCAGAAGAAATAACACGTGCAATAGATTTTGGGTTCTTTTTTTCTAAATGATCAACTTCTCCGTTTAAAGCATCTCCTATTGCAAAATCGGATTGTTTAACCAAATCGTTAATCATTCCTTGCAATCCCATTTCGCGTCCATCATCGGGAGAATAAATACGAGTAATCCCATGATCCATTAAATCTTGAATCTCCGAAGGTAAAATAACACCGCCGCCTCCGCCAAAAATCTTAATATGGTTCGCACCTTTTTCCTGCAACAAATCATACATGTATTTAAAATACTCATTATGTCCACCTTGATAAGACGTTAAACAAATGGCATTTACATCTTCCTGAATCGCAGTATTTACAACTTCTTCTACACTCCTATCGTGTCCTAAATGGATCACCTCTACGCCTGTAGCTTGAATAATACGGCGCATAATATTTATGGAAGCATCATGCCCATCAAACAATGATGCAGCGGTTACTATACGGACTTTATACTTTGGTTTATAGGGTACTTGTTGTTTCATTCGTAAAGAATCTTAATTTTAAGTGCCGCAATTTACGAAATATTCAAAAAAATAAGCCATTCATATAAAATTATCTAAAATTATAATATCAACAGTCTCTTATATATTTTTTAGATTAATTTTGGAACTAATCGATTTTTAATCACATGAATAAGATTACCATTTTAATCCATTGTAAAGACCGTTCTAATATCATTGCTTCTGTAACAAATTTTATAGCTAAAGAAGGCGGCAATATTGTTTACGTAGATCAACATGTTGATAGAGAGCAAAACATCTTTTTTATGCGTTTAGAAAGTGAATTTACAAAAGATTCCTTCTCTACTGATGATTTTAAGGAATCATTTAAAAACACTTTAGTCAATGGGTTTGACATGAAATGGCGTATTTACTCTTCGGAAGTGAAGCCAAAAATGGCCTTGTTTATTTCTAAATATGACCATTGTCTATACGATTTATTAGGACGCTATAATTCTGGTGAACTAAATTTAGAAATTCCATTTATAGTCAGTAATCATTTAGATCTAAAACCTATTGCTGATAATTTTAAAATCCCATTTCATCATATACCTGTTACTAAAGACACTAAAAATGATGCTGAAAACAAACAATTGGAACTATTAGAAGCACATCGTATAGATTTTATAGTTTTAGCAAGATATATGCAAATTGTTTCTGGTAAACTTATTAGTAAATACCCTAACAAGATAATTAATATTCATCATTCTTTTCTCCCTGCATTTGTAGGTGCAAAACCATATCATTCGGCATATAAACGTGGTGTTAAAATTATTGGAGCCACAAGTCATTATGTAACCGAAGAGCTAGACGCTGGCCCAATAATTGAACAAGATGTAGCACATGTGTCTCATACGCATTCTATTCAAGATTTAATAGCTAAGGGAAGGGATTTAGAAAAAATTGTTTTATCCAATGCGGTTAAATTACATGCCAATAGAAAAGTGATGGTCTACAATAATAAAACAGTTATTTTTTCTTAGAGAAACCACCGAATTTTATATTTTACCTCACCCAGAGTTCCTTTTTTACAGTTTTTATGACTCCAAAGGAATTATGTAATTGGGAATCCACCCCAAGGATCGAAGAATTTTCAGAATAAAGAATTTTTTGAAACCTACTAACGCGATGACACGATAGCACGGATTTAAGGTACAAATCCACGCTATCGGGTATTAATCTCAATAATATTTAAACTTTTAAATCATATTATTAATTCTTTTTTAAAATTAAATGTGACGTATATTCTTTTTCTGTGTCTAAAACATGTAATATATATACTACTAAATTATATATTTGTAATATTATACGACTAACTAAATTTTATTTTTTTGTCTAAGTCAATTATTAAATATAACGTATAAACTATTTAGTAGTAAGAGGTATTTCCAGAAGTAGATTATCTGCCAAAGAGTATGAAGAAACAAGATTAGTAAACCGTTGCTCTAATAGTGTTGATAGTATAGAATCTGATCACAAAAAAATAAAAAAATTGAATTTAGAATTTTGAGTAACTAAAAATTGAGGGAGTGATCTTTGTTTTAAATTCTAGAAGCACCTTTTTAAGGTGCTTCTTTTGTTATAAGGTATTGTTTATATTTAGATGTTCCCTTTTTACATTGATTCCATAATTATCGCTCGTACCAGATACCTTAAATCAAAATATTTATAATGTATTTGCCAATCAAAGGTCTCGATTGCGCCCGACCAGACAAAAAGTATTTGATAATTTTTGTCATGTACTAAAATAAAGTTGTGACTTTTCTTTTTTCTTTGTGTCCAATGTACTTAGGTTAAAATAAAATAATCCTAAACGATTAGTTTATCCCAGGATTATTTGGTTTGTTATTAAAGGCACCTTGTTCTCAAGGTGTCTTTTTTATCAAAGGAAATCTTAAAATAGAATAATAGTATATTTTAAAATTATTTAAACATCTAAAACATATCTTTGTAAAATATATAAAATCAAAAAAAATATGATTCGTAAACTTTTAGTATTTGGTTTAATTTTTAACCTTACTGCATGTGCAGAGTTACAACAAGTTGTTAATCAATTGCCTCAAACGACTGGAGGTATTATTGGTAATACTGAAATTGCTTCTGGATTAAGACAAGCATTGGATTTTGGAATTGATAAACAAGTTACAAAACTGACACAAACAGATGGTTTTTATAATAATAGCCTTGTTAAAATTTTATTGCCTCAAGAATTACAGAAGGTTGATAAAACGCTTAGAGATGTAGGTTTAAGTAAATTAGCAGATGAAGGCTTAAAGGTACTTAACAGAGCTGCTGAAGATGCAGTAAAAGAAGCAACACCAATTTTTGTTGATGCCGTTAAAGGTATTACGTTTGCAGATGCTAAAAATATTTTGTTAGGCAATAACGATGCTGCTACTCAATATTTAAACAGCAAAACTCAAACTGCTTTATACAATAAATTTAGTCCTGTTATAAAAAGCTCTTTTGGTAAAGTTGGAGCTGATAAAATTTGGGCTAACTTGATAAATAAGTATAATGATATTCCTTTTACAAGTGATGTGAACCCAGATTTAACAGATTATGTTACAGGAGAAGCTTTAAAAGGTGTATTTACTATGATTGCTATTGAAGAAGCAGAGATTCGAACTAAAACTGCTTCCAGAACAACAGATTTATTGAAAAAGGTCTTTGCTTTACAGGACTAAAGGTTTTTGGAAGTTGGAAGTTGGAAGTTGGAAGTTGGAAGTTGGAAGTTAAAACTATTGTTTTATATCTAAACCATCAAAAGCTGCAGTAATATTTTTATCATTAGTAAAGGTTTCCCAGTATTGACGTAATGTACAGATACCACGACGATAAAAGGGCTTCCCTTCTTAATTATTAGAGGCTGCCTAAAAAGTGATAAACTTTATTCATTCAGAGCATTCCGACAATTGTCGGAATGCCACCATTGAAACACTTTACAAACAACTAAATTTCAATTACTTATCATTCATAAAAGCGAAGAATCTTTATTATTAATCTCTAAAGATTCTTCAGTCGTAAGCTTCACTTATATCTTCAAACAAAATATATTTTGTTTTCGATAGCCTTCTGAATGACACTAACTTTTTTGCAAACATAGGATGACACTTTTTAGACAGCTTCTTTATTCTATTTTCTTCTATTTTATTATTTTACCTCACCCAAAAACTGCCCAATCAGCAGTTTTGATGGTTCTTAAGGAAAAGTGAATTGGAAATTCTGCCCAAGGTGCGAGAATTCCCAAATTAACAAATGTTTATAAACTCTTAAAAATGAAGATGTTTTAAGGAAATAGTTTGGTTATTTTTTTGTTTTCTAAATAAAAAAGGTATATTTAAGTACTTGATTATTTGGGGAATAACATGAAACCGATCGACGACATAAAAATTCATCAAAGAAAACTCAACCAACGTTATAAAGAACTTATTGAGCAAGCTTACAATTTTCGTCAAACAGATTCTGCTCTAAGTGACATTTCTGAATATCGAGCTATTAAATTACTCAATAAGCTTAATAGATTAAAATACTTATCTAGGGAATCTGCCCAAACTTCTATATAAAATTTAGTAATTCCTTAACTTTTTTATCACATCTAAAACACCTGATTGTACGTACTTTATATAAAAAGAAGTTATGAGTACACATTTTTGTAGAGTTGGTAAAATAAAACCAAATTTAAATAAGCTAATTAGCTTAAAAGAATTAGAAAAAAGCATTGCAAACTTTGTAGAGGATACTACTAAGGTTGTTTATTCTAAAGATTTAGGCGCAAGCTTTTAAAATATTTAAAAGCTTTAGTAAGTCTGGAGCCATACCAGGAAAACATCTCACCGTCTGCTAGTATTACTTTTGCGTTGGGATAAAATTCTTGTATGTCTCTTTTATGCTTTTCTTTAAACGGGTAAGGCTCGCTAGATAAGAGCACAATATTTACATCTTTATTTATAGTCGATTTACTAAGTTTTATTTCTGGATACCGACTCTCATTATCAAAAATATTCTCAAATTTATTAAGCTTCAATAAATAATTAATAAACGTATTATTTCCTGCAACCATCCATGGGGTTTTCCATATAAAATAAACAACTTTTAACTGGGGTTTATTTTTAATAAACGTATTGAAATCTTTTATCTCACTTTCTATATTATTTATTACAGTAGAAGCTTCTTCTAATTTATTAAAAACCGCTCCGTATTGACGGATCAATTCTAAACTATCGTCAATTATAAAAATGTCTGACACATGTACATTGCAAATAGACTCGCAAGCTTCTACTATAGCTTTGGTATTCTCTTCTTTATTACACAGAATAATATCTGGTTGTAATGCTTTTATTTTATCTAAATGAAGTTGCTTCGTACCACCTACAATAGTTACATCTTTTCTAATATGACGCGGGTGTACACAAAACTTCGTAACACCAACAAGAAAATCTTCTAAACCTAAATCACATAATAGTTCGGTTTGACTCGGTACCAACGATACAATGCGTTTTGGAGTTTCTTTTAAATGAATGATTCTGTTTAGTTGGTCTTTTATTGTTTTAATGGAATTCATTTAATGATTAGTGTAAAATGTGTTTCCCAGGTGGGAAACTCAGGACGTATTAAATTCAAAATCTTATCAAAATAAGTACAACATCTAGACTATGGTTTATACAGGTTAAAAATATACTTAATTTCGAATTAAAACACTTAGCCAAAACTTTTTATTTCCATTTTATTCTTAATTGACTTCCTTTTTTTATGCTAATATTATCTTCAAAGTCATAAACATAAGCTAATCCAAAACTGTTTTTTTTCTCCAATAGAATCAATTTTTATTGAAAAGTCGCCAGATTCATCACTAAGCTCTATTTGATTTATAGGTTCTAAAATTAATCCTCATTTTTTGTAATCGCTTTATAATCTACTTTCCCATTAGTCGTCAAAGGGATATTTTCTATATATTTTATAACTAAAGAGCTAGAATGAAGATTAAGTTTTTCTCTTAAAACTTTTTTAATGGAATTATCGGTCAACTCTTTATTAAGATAATTTATAGATAAGTATTTATCCTCAATACAAGTACAAATAAAAGTATTTCCGTCTAAGTTATTTTTTAAAATTAATTCAACCTCATCTAAATTAATTCTGGTGCCAAACAATTTCATAATACGCTTAATTCTTCCTACAATATAATAATACCCATCTGCATCCTTTTTAGCAATATCTCCAGTAAATAGCTTATTGGATTTATTAAATGTAACTAAATCATCTAATCCTTTCGCATAGCCACCAAAAACATTTTCTCCATAATATATCAGCTCATTAGTTCCCTCTTTTAATTCAAATTCCCCTCCTTTAATAGGCTTTCCAATGGAATATTCTCTTGTTAATAAATCATTAGGATGTAAAAAAGCCATACGACCAGCAGCTTCGGTCTGCCCATACTGCGTAAAAAACGGTATATTGTGTGTTTTTGAATAGGCAATCATTATTGAGATTAATTTTTCACTAAGTTTCCCTCCTGCCTGTGTCATATACCGTAAAAATTCGTGTTCTTTTTTAAAGAAACCAATTCTATTTAGCATTTCGTACACATATGGTACGCCACTAAGGGTAGAAAATTTATATATTTTAAAATCTTCCCAAAAATCTTTTTGTAAAACATCTTTATTTGTACAAACTATGGTATTGGATTTTATACAATTTGTTGTAAAAATAGATAGACCATAAACGTATGTAATTGGGATATTAAGCGGTACAATATCGTGGGATGTTATTGGCAAATAATCTAAAATAGACATGGCATTTTTAACCAAATTATTATCAGATAATTTAACAAATTTTGGATTCCCAGTCGTACCAGATGTACTTAACAATAGTTTGATGTCCTTATTAATAGGGTTTTCCTGTTTTGTCTTCCTTTTAAACAAGGTAATTGATTCTGAAACTGAACATTTTTTATAGCCTTCAATCTCAGTTCTAGAAGTGTCATAAATATAATAAGGTCGATAAATATCTTCCAGACTTTGTTTGAATTGAATATTTAATTGGGCATTTAAAAGAGAAATCGTAAAATTACTTTCTAAAAAATTCAAAAACACTTCTATTGAATCAATCTGATTATCGCTATAGACAAATCCTAAACCCTGAGAATTTTCTATTGCTATTGATTTATGAAATTCAGTAACCATTGAAGATTTTCCAGATACCGTATCTATGAATCTTAGGTTTTTGTTTTGTTGTATTAAATCATACAGTCTCATTATTCTTAATTTTTTTAAACCTGATTAATTTTAGCCTATACCTATAAGCTTATATCATTTCAATGTTCTTTTTTTTCAAAACGTCTTTCAATTTTGCGACTGTACTCATTTCTAAAATATCTTCTGTTTCTATTTCTATGTTATATGTTGTTTCTAGTGCTTCTACAAGTATTAAATGACTCATAGAGTCCCATTCTACTATGCTTTGATATTCTAGTTGATCTGTTATAATTTCAGTAGAAATATCCAAGGCTTTTGCTATTACTTTATATAATTGTTCGGTTGTATTCATTTTTTTAAAATTTAGAATTTATATTTTTATATGTTTCCATTTACCTCTTTTAAAAACGATGATACACATGGTTGATAAAATTAATTCTGAAATAAGAATTGCTATGAAAATACCTTTAGAACCATAATCTAAGTTAATACCTAATAAGTAAGCTAAAGGGATTTGTATGATATAAAACATAATTACATATAATAAAGTAACCGCCTTTACATCACCAGCTGCATTAAGAGCTCTGGAAATAACCATAGTGTAGCCTAATAATATATAGGCAATGAGAATATAATTGAGGTACAAGATCCCATTTTTAATTACTTCGGGATCTTTAGAGAAAAAACGTACCATAGATTCTGCATTAAGGTTTAAAAGCAAAGTAAGAAAGCATAAAAAACACACATTATAAAAACCTGCTTTCCATACAGATTTTTCTGCTCTGTCGAATTGGTTGGCTCCCAAGTTTTGCCCCGTTAATATACCTGCTGCATTTCCTATTCCCCAGGCTGGCATAATTGCTAGGTAAGTTATGCGTTGTGCTATAATATACCCTGCAAAAACATCAGCTCCGAGATATGAAATAATTTTAGCCATTAATATCCAACTAGAGGCAGGAACCAGGTATTGTAAAGTTCCATTAATACCAATTTTAAATATCTTTTTTATTATATCTATGGAAAGTTTTAATTCATTTTTACCAATAATAATAACTGTTTTTCCTTTAATTAAGGCCCAACATTGATATAATAATCCTGAAATTCTAGCTATTAACGCAGCTAGAGCCAAGCCTAATAAACCAAATTCGGGAATTAAACCCCAGCCAAAAATTAAAATAGGACTCAAAACTATATTTATTATATTGGATATAAATATGGCTCGCATGGCTATGGCCGCATTTCCTGCGCCTCTTAAAATTCCGTTTATAGAAACTCTTAGTATAAGAAAAATAAGACTTATAAACATAATCCTTGTAAACCACTTGGCTTCTATAAGGAGTTCTTCTGGAAGTCCTACCAGAAGCAATATTTGTTTATAAAAAACAACCCCAATAAGACTTAAGAGAATAGACGCTACAAATCCAATATAAAGTATTTGCATGGTAGCTAAACCTGCTTTTCTATTTTCCTTTTCTCCTATCCTCCTAGATATGATAGAAGTAGCTGCTATACCTAACCCTACGGCAATAGAAAATCCAAATTGAATTATAGTCCCTGTTATGCCGACTATATATATGGCATTTGTACCTAATTTGCTTACAAAAAATAAATTAAAGCAAACAAATAACGATTCCATTAACATTTCTAAAGCTGTTGGAATGGCAAGTATTACTATAGCACGGTTAATATTCCCTGTTAGTAAATTTTTCTCTTTGCCCAGAAATGCACCTTTTATTAGATTTGTATAATTTTTTAAACGTAGTATAATACTCATTTTGTTGTTTTTTTACACATTTCGCAAATGATTTTGCTCCGAAATGAAGTGTTATTCCTGTACAATATTCATTCATAGCTCTGTACTGCCTTGACCCAATAATAAGAATTGCCCAGAGGCAGAGGTATTAAACCTTGATACCACTAAAAACCAGAATGATTTTGTCTGCCAGCATAGGCAGATTCAACTTATAATTTTAAATATGTCTTGCAGACTTCTTAAAATTTCATCGAGACTAAATGAACAATTGAATTTATTTAGTAGCATGAATTTATGCTTCAATACTAATAACAATTCTTGCTTATAATATAAATCTATAACTATTTAAAATTTGCCAAAGGATTTTTTAAAACTCCTGAAAGTTGTTGTTCTTTATGAGAATTAGAGGTGTTTATCATTTTTCTGTTATTTCGTATTTGTAATCTATTTAAACACGTTTTTATAACTTCGGGAGCAAATAAATTACAAGAATCATACTTATCTTTAAACTCAGGGAATCGTTGTTGATATGTATGGATACAATCTGCTGCTATGTGCCAAAAATCATCTTCCTTACAATCACAATGTTCTACAAGAATGGGGGATAAAAACCTAAAAAAGCAATCAAATATTTGTGTGTAAATTGAAAGAATCCTTAATTCATCAGACACCTGCCTTCCAATTCGTTTAACAGACTCGGGAAGTCCTTCCTTTTTATTTACAGCGACTTCTTCCCCTATGTCTTTTAGTATAATATTTACAGGAACATGATCTTCTAAAACTAATATGATATTCTCTCCATGCGGCATAAAGCGCATATCATACTTATAAAAACAATGCAGTAAAGGACTTAAATAGCTATATATATATTTTTTCACCCAATCAGTAACACTAATTTTAGATGCTTTTATAAGCTCAGACAAAAAGGATTCTCCATACATATCTATATGTAATAGAGCGGCCATAGTCATTAATTTTTGATTAGGCTTAATCTTTTTCATAGGGCTTTCTCTCCAAAGAGCACATGACATTTTTTTATAATCATTATCTGTCTCTGTTGCATTTTGGTAATACCTATTAGTATATCCTACTGTAGCTTCCTCTTTTAGAATAATAAAGTTACACGCTTGTAGATAGGCATCTTCTATTACTATTTTTTCTACCCATTCATTTATAGAAGGAGTTGTTCGCATATAATAAGGGGACATTCCTCTAGTAAACCCCATATTAAGTATAGACAACGATGTTTTAACATAACGTTTATTAGAACTACTTATATTAAAAAAAGTGCGAATAGATTGTTGCGGTAAATATTTATCTAAGCTACACCCTAAATAAATCAATAAATCATTTGCTATATCGGAAGCAAAAATAATGGCTAGTTTATTATACCACTGCCACGGATGAACTGGAAAAAATATATATTCTTCTGGATTTATTTTTTTTGAAGTTAAAATACTCGTGTAGGATGCATGTAAATCATCTCCAAGTTCTTCTAACATCATATCTTTATAATTTAAACCAGTTACAGAAGTAAACTCCGTATTACTTTTATGTCCAGCAAGCCATATCAATGAAAAAGGATCTGCAGATTCTGGAGCATATCTTCTATAATCATCTGCATCAAAACCAACACGACCATTATTTGCTACAAAACAGGGATGACCTGCTATCATAGCATGTTCTATGGTTTGGTAATCGGCTTCTGTTAATTTCTTTGCACTAGGCTCACCCAATGAATAAACATAACAACTACCGTAAAGCGTACTTGAAATTTCCTCCAGATACATAGGTAATACAGCATCACTAAATCCTAAAATATCTTTGAATTCGATAATAAATTTTATGGAGTCTAAAGGTTTGCTTATTTCTTTATCATATTTTTTAATTGAATCAACATCTATAAACCAGTGATCCAGATGCATGATTTTTGCTCTAAAATGGTACGCTATTGAAATGTCGTTAGGTGTAAGTTGATATAATCCCCAATCATCTTCTGTAGATAATAACTTGGGTTTTAATAAACATTCATGTGAAAATTCTGAAATAATTTTTTTTAAGTGTAGTCTGTTCATTTTAGACCATACTTTATTATCTAAATGTTTAATAGATTCTGAGGGTGAAATAAAAGTCATAATTTTTTTTTTAATTCCCGTTGTATATTTTAATAAGGATTGAAATCACCATAACAAGTAATCATGTCTATATAATTTAAAACTGAAACCTTAAAATATATACATAAAAGGGAATGATTTTTTATAAAATAAAATTAAGTACATAACAAAATTAATAGTATACCTAATGTCGGTATGAGCTCGGTCGAAAACATTTAAAACATGCTGTTTATAGTATTTCGACCGCACTCAATATGACATTTTCAATTTTGTTATGTATTACAACATAAAAGGCATTACACCTCAGGATAAGCCCTGAATCCAATAATTAAGAATCGCCTCAAAGGACGAGGTATTAAACCTTGATCCCATTAAAAACTGGGATGAGCCTTCCTGCTAGCATAAGCAGTTCAACTTACAATTTTGAATACGTCTTGCAGACTTCTCAAAATTAAATTTTCATTATTGTTCTAAGTCTAGTCTTGTAAGCCCACTAAGATCCTTTCCTTTTACAATAGCTCCTTTAGTCGCTTTGCCTGTGGCAATATCAATCTGATAAATAGCCACTTCATTTTCTGCAACTATCGTAGGATATGCTTTTCCTTCTTCAACAAATACTCCTGTTGGGAAATACCCTGATTTAAATAAAGGAATTCCATCTATGTTAGATACGGTTTGTGCTACCAAATCTATAATGACAAGCGATTGGTTATATATGGTATTATAAGCAGACCATGCTTCTCCAACCTCAGGGTTATTAATAATTGAAGCTATGGCCATGTTATTACCTAGATAAGAGAGACCAAATATTTTTCCACCCGTTTTTTCTTCTATGTTAAAGAAATAACTTTCATCAAAATCTGTTTCTCCATTTTTTATTCTCAATATTCCAGAAGGTTTTGTAACGGCTTCAGTATTAAAACCTGCTCCTACGGCTCCACAAGAAAGGGAATATATATCATCTTCCTCAGTTTTTATAAGTGTTGATGTAGATGCATTTACACCTATGTTACAAGTTCTATCATCCTCAATTATTTTAATAGGATTTTCTTCTACATCTGGATAAGAGTAAACTGCCATTAATGCAGAATTGGGTCTTAGAGTTTGCCATTGCCCGCCTACATCATGAACCTGATAAGGAACAAATAATTTATCTCCTCTAATTAAAAGACCTGTTGGTAATGCGACTAAACCTTCTTCTTCTGATTTATAAACATCTGTTTTTACTTTTTTTGTAACTCTAACATCTTCTGTATCTACAAAAGAAATTTGTCTTTGTTCATATCCAGCTCCCGCTGGAACTTCCATAGCTAAAAGTGTACTACCATCTTCAGAAACAGTAAATCTTTGAAAAACTCTATCATAAAGAAATGGTTTGTCATCTGTATCAATGATACCTTCATTATTTATATAAGAAATGGCATTTAACGTACTGCTGGCGTATCCAAAAGAAAATAATGCTTTGTTTCCTACAGGAACACCAAACCTGTATCCTTCAGGTTCTTCAATACCTTGCTGATCTGCAGAAATTTCTCCTGTCATAAGATCCTCGATATTGTCTAAACTTATAATATAAGATTGACTTGGACTACTTTGATTTAAGTAAAGTTGCATTACAAGTTTTGAGGCTCCTTCATTAATAATAGGTGGCGTTGTTGGGTTATCATCGCTTGAGCATGATGATAAAAATATTATGCCTATTAAAGTTGTTAGTAATAAAAAATTCGTTCTCATTTTGTTCATTTTTGATTTATTTATTTATAATTTATTTGATCTTATTTTATTCATTTTCCGTTTAGTAGATAAAACCTAAATTTCACAAAAAAGGATCTTCCTGGTTTTTGTATATTAAAATTATCATAAGCTTTGGTGTCAAAAATATTTAAGCATGAAAGAGACAGATTATACATGCCTTTTTTCATCGAATATGCCAAGGTTACATCATTAAGAAACTGTGAAGGAATAATTCTCTTGGTATTTATATCTCCTGAATTTTCTGAAGTAAGAAAAAAATCTTTTGTATATCTACTATCTAAATAAAGGGATAGTTCATTCTTATTTTGAAAATCAAGAGGGGTAATTGTTATTCTGGAATTTGTAAAGAAATAAGGAATATTAGGAACCTCAGTATTATAACTTTCATTAGGTAAACCATTCCTTAATTTTGTTCTATCTATAATTTTCTGGTAGGTAGCATTAACATTAAAGGCAAAATATTTATTTACCCTTAAATCTATATTGGCTTCTATTCCTTGAGACCTAACGTTATCGATGTTTTCATATTGGCTATATGGTCCACCCGAAGCACCTAGTTGAATAAAATTTTCTGAAAACCTTAAAAAGATATTTGCTTCAGATTTTATACGTATATCCTTCAATTTAGAAGTATTTAAAACACCTAAATTAATGTTGTTGCTTTTTTCTGGTTCTAAATTTTCGTTATATTCTACAAACACGCCATCTCCCAATATCTCATAATCATTGGGTAGTCTATAGGCGTTTTCAAAAGACGTTTTTATTAAGGTATTTTTCGTTGCTTTATAAGAAAATGTTGCTCCGTAGCCTGTTTTATTAATGTTTTGTTCGTTAGATACAAGCGTTCCTTCTTTTTGGGGCTGTATTTTTATATTTGCTTTATACATAAATCTTTTTGCAAATACCGAAGCTCTAATTTTATTATTATTGCTCTTATAAGCATAAGAAATGCCTCCATAAAATTTATGCAAGTAATTTGGATTCTGAAATGTATAATTAAATTCATCCACCTTATCCTCACCTTTTCTTTTCAAGTAATTTTGGCTTATGTTTAATTTTATAGCGTTATAGTTATCAATACGATATGAAGAGGATAGGCTGCTTCTTATAATATTATCTGTGATGATAGAAAATCTTTTTCTGTCGAAAATTTCTCCCTTCAAGGAGTTTTCATCTCTAAGAATAGTATCTTCATTCCAATTATATCTAACAGAGGACGTATCAATAGTAGCATTGTTAATTACCCCTTTCACTGCAAAGCCTTTTAGATTAAGATTTCCTATTTTTTTTTCATAATTAATGGAGACTATATTTGTTTCATTTCTAGAATGAAAATCGCCATATACCGTTTCAATGTTACTGTCTGGGTGCTGGTAGTTCTTTCTGTTTTTAGCTCCTATGTACCCTACGTATAGCTTGTCGGCATATTTTTTATCCGTTACCCCTGCCTTTACATTAAACATATAGGATTTATATAAATCGTGAAATCTATTTGTGCTAATAGTTTGTTCATAATTACCCAAATCAAGGTCATAAACATTTACATCATCCATTCTATAATTATTATCAGAATAATTATTGAAATAAGAAAAAGCTGCAAAAAACCCTTTTTCATGAGTATATTGCCCATTAATAGAAGCCTTATGCGTATTAAAGGAGCCTAAAGAATATGAGGCATCTAAATATGTTTTTTTTAGGTCAATAGTGCTTATGTTTATAGCTCCTCCCAATGCATCTGCACCTAATTCTATAGGAACAACTCCTTTGTATATTTCTACTTTTTTTATAAGGTTAACAGGAAAATTATTAAGGGTTAATGATGAACCAAAGTTTTCCATAGGAATACCATCTATAAAAAACCTTATTTTGTTTCCAGACAAGCCGTTTATGGAAAGTTTAAAATTGGATCCCAGACCTCCAGTTTCTCTAATAAGAATACCTGAACTTTGCTTAATTATATCGGTTAGGTTAACAGATTGGTTTTTATAACTACTTGTTTTTATAATATCAACCTTATAACCAGAATTCTTTGCTTTCTGATCTTTTGTTTCAATCAAAGGCGTTAAAACGACTTCATTCAAATGATTCATATTTTTAACAAGCGTAAAATTAACCGTCTTTGAATCATTAAAAATCTCAACCTTTTTTTCTTGATATATATAGTTTAAATGATGAACTTTTAAAGTATAAGAACCATTATCAATATCTTTAAAATAAATATATCCCAAAGAATCAGTAATAACACCTTTATCTTCATCCAGTAAAACAGATGCATTTTCTATATATCGACCTTCTTTATCTGTAATCCGCCCCTTGATACTACCTGACTGAGAAAAACAAGTTATTATGAAAAAATTAAGCATACTAAATAAAACTATTTTCATTTTTCTTCTAATACCTTAACTTCATGCTTCTTAGCTTCAACTCCAAAATCCTGAAAAGCAATACGTTTTTCAATCTTATACACCTCTCTGCCAGCAATTTGATTAATAATGTGTGAATTACGATATGCTCCCATACCTAGATCAGTAGATATAAGACTATGAGTATGTATCTCTGCATTTTGTACAAAAATATCGTTTGCATGTGCTCCTATATTATAGTTTCGGCTAACATCAAACTGCCCATTATCCTTGCGAGAAATGCGCTCACTAATTCCTTGAAGGAACTTTGGTTCACTGTACTTATATCCTGTTCCTAATACTACATATTCGCTCGTGTCTTCGAATTTTCTTTCCTGTTCTACCTGTGTAAACTGTAATGTATAGCAACCGTTAATATTCTTCTCTATATCATCTAATTGACTATTAGGTTGTATTTTTACATTAACTTCTTTATCCCCTACACTCATCATATATAACGTATCATATATCTCATTAATAAGGTCATAATTAATTCCCTTAAACTGAGAAAATTGACTGGACAGCATCCCTTTCTGCTTATCTGACGGCATATTGAAGAAGTAATCAACAAAATCTGGTGATGTTAATTCCAGAGTTAGTTTAGAGTATTCCATTGGAAACAACCTATCTGGTCTGGTATACCATTTCAATCTCAGGCTGTCTGGTTTTTGTTGTAAAAGATCATAAAATACTTCTGCCGAACTTTGTCCTGAACCAATGATTGTAACTGAAGTGCTTTCTAGAAGTTCCTCTTTTTTATAAAGATAGTCTGATGTATGAAATACGTTATTTTTTACGTCTTCATTAATAAACTCTGGAACAATTGGTTTAGTTCCTGTTCCCAAAACCAGATTTTCTGCATAATAAATAACGCTCTTATTTTCTTTTAGGTTCTGAACCGTTACTTCATAAACGCCATCTTTATATGCCAAAGAAGATACCCTATGAGAAAACTTACAGCTAGATAATTGTTGCGACACCCATTTGCAATAGAGGTTGTACTCTTTTCTTAGAATATAAAAATTCTCTCTAATAAAAAACTTATATAACCGCCCTGTTTGTTTTAAAAAATTCAAAAAACTATAAGGATTAGTAGGATCTGCCATAGATACACAATCACACAAAAAAGGTGTTTGCAGGGTTACATAATCTAACATTAAACCTGGGTGCCAATCAAACGCTTCTACTTGATCAAAAAAGATTGCTGATAGCTCTTCAACTGGATCTATTAATGCTGCTAATCCTAAATTAAAGGGGCCAATCCCAACCCCAATAACTGAATATATTTTGGTACTACTCATTTTATATTAAATTTTCAGATGTTTCTTTTGATATAGGGCTTATTACTATGTTTTTATTTTGTGGAAATTTTGCCCAATACCATTCTCTATAACAGAAGTTTAAATTTGCTTTTTTATGAGGCATTTCAATAACTTTTTCAATTTTAAAGCCTACATGCGTTTTATTCATCATAGAAGCCAAAGAATTTACAGCTCCTTCTCCAACCATTTTACCCACTTCTGGTTGAGCAAAAACGTAATCGACCATACACTGGGTAAACGGAGATACAAATTTTTTCTTTGGATCTGTTGGTGCAATAAATTGATGGGTTCCATAATCTGTAGGCAATACATCATAGTAATCTCCTACTTGATCTCTGGTTGTCCAATACACTTCAAAATTACATGTAGGTTCCCCATTAGCTTCACCTATGTAACTGCATAACACATTACCAGCAATCATCGTTCTGTAATACACTTCTAACTCACGAATTGGCCAATCCATTTGCCATATTTTCTTAGCATGATCACGATGAAACCATTCGTGTAACATTTCTAAATCCCGATCAAGATCCATAGGTCGGATACTTATAGTAACATCTGCTTTTGGAAAATAACGGCTGTATATTGTTTCTTTTCCAGCAGGAAAAATTAATTGTTTCGATAAAAAATGATTGTGCAATATATTTGGATAATCTACTTGAACAACTGAAGAAGGCGCTGCTCCTCCATCAATATTTGTAAGCGCTGTGAGTAAGTTTCCTTTTACTTTCCAGTATCTATTATTTAAAACATAATCAACAAATCCACTGGTATCTTTAGCCTTATTAATTTCTGTATATACAATATCTATTAACTGGTTTTCTGTGGTTAACCCATTACATCCAAATACATTGATAAGACTTGTGATATTACTAATTATAAAATAGTGAGACAATAAGCTAAATAGTCTATCATCTGGGATAAACGCTTTGCTATGCTTTGCTAAATCTGGTACTATCGAAATCAGTTCTTCTTCCTTGCTCTTTCTAAATAAAAATCCTTGATTATCTCTAAAGTATATTCTTGATGGAAATAACGCTTCATCAAATTCTACCAATACATTTTGTTGATGTAATTCGCAAGCGACTCCATGCTTGTTAAAAAGGTTGATCGTAGCAGGTAAAATTAATGCGATATATTTCTGAAACCATGCAATGGCAGTTTCTTCTACAGGCAGTGATTTTCGTTTTGCTGCCTCTTCAATAATATTCACAATTCTAGCTGGTTCACCTAATATCTCATCTTGACAAATAGAAGCCAATACTGCTATATTTTTATCGGCATTCCTTCCTTTAAAAGGGTTATACCGTATCGAAGTATTAAACCCATCTATAACTTTACCTTTATAAGACACCGAGATAAAACCAGGATCACTAATTATAGTAATATCAGGGTATTCATTTTTCAGGTTTTCTCCCCATGGGGTTTTTAATAAGCGAGAAAAATCGTAGCCTCTATACAATTCATGTAAATAATTAACGCGTTCTGCACTCGTTATTTTTACATGTAGTGAAAATTTAAACATCCAATCACTTTCTTCATTATACACTGTTCTTACAGAAGATGTAGGAGTATATAAAGCTCCCCAAGCTCCTAAATCATATAATAATTTATTAGATTGCATGTCCTTAACATCAGGTTGAACTAGTAAATAATTAGCCTCCCAAGGGTGAACAGGAACCACTTTCCATTGCGGGTTCTCCTTTAGTAATTGTATAACACTTTCATCTTCTATCGCATACTTGCGTAGTTCATCTTTTAATATCTCTGAAAATAGCTTTTCTTCCACGCTCTCTTCTGTAACATGGTTGTGATGTATTAAAAAGTAATGAAGCTGAAACCTACCTCCTGTTTCTGGAGAGTAATTAATAAGATCCTCATTAGAAAACCCTGACCTTCCTTTGGTTAAAGGATGAGTACTATGTCCTACTGCTAATAATTGCTCGGACTCAATAAATGACATCTCTGCTTTATTAACTTCCTTTTTTGTTTCTTGAAAATGTTTTAGATACGCTTCTATATTATCAATACTATTATGTAAACGATCTTTAATACTATCTACACTTGCATTAGGATATTCAAAACGTGCATGAGAAACAACTAACTCGAGAAAACGATCAATATCGATTTCCTTTAGCTCCTCTGTTTCCAAATTACGAGCCACTACTGGAAAATGATACAAATGCCTTTTACTTTCTGAAACATAACGTAGTGGTACATAAACTTCTGTGGTTTCTGATAAGAAATCTAACTTAAGATGTAAATCATGCCCTGTTTTTCCAAAATATTCAGAAAGCACCTCATCATATTTTGGGATTCCAGAATAGTACGTATTATTATTAAACTCTCTACAACAATTATTAATAAGTATAGTAAAATTTAGTTCTTCTGCTTCCTGACGTATTTTAGATAGCTTGTAAATACTCCTGCCCATAACTTCTTATTGTTTTTATTATATTTTTGGTATGATTTATTGTAGTAATAGGATTAAGTATTGTAAACTTGAGATAAAACTCGTCGTTTACTTTAGTACTAGCTACTAAAACCTCTCCCGAAAAGAACATCGTTTTCTTGATGTGTTGATTCATCATGCAAGTGCTATGGGCTTTATTACTTTCTGGACGGTAACGAAAAACCAATGCCCCTAAATCTGAATGAGATAATAATTCAAAATCATTCTCAGCATCCAACATCACTGCGGTTTTTTTAGCAGTCTCAATAATCGTTTCTGTATACTCACCTAACTTATCTCTACCTAATAAACGTAGTGTACACCAGAGTTTAAGAGCATCAAATCTACGAGTACTCTGCATAGTAGATTTATTGATTTGGGCAGGAAGTTCATCATAATCCTGATCTTTGGGATTAAGGTAATCTGCATGATGCTTAATGATATTAAGATGAAGTTTATTTTTAACAATAAATGCACTACTACTTATAGGTTGAAAAAAAGATTTGTGATAATCTATAGTCACAGAATCTGCTGATTCTATTCCGTTTAAGAGATGTCTGTATTTGTTGGTAAGCAATAATCCGCATCCGTATGCGGCATCAATATGATACCATAAATTATAAGCCTTAGCAATTTTACCTAAATCATATAGAGGATCTAAGTTCCCAAAATCAGTTGTACCAGCTGTACCAATTATGGCAATAGGAATATTTCCAGATTTTTTTTCTTTTACTATTGCTTTCTCTAGTAAATCTGGAATCATTCTAAAACGATCATCCGTTTTTATTTTTATAATGGCTTGTTCCCCTAATCCCATCAATGAAGAATTTTTGAGATTGCTAAAATGTGCCTTTTCAGAAACGAAAATTTTAAACCGCTTCGCTTCTGGAGGGTTGCCATCTATCTTTATGTTATGTTTTAAATATTTTATAGCGTAATAATCACGAGCCAGTAAAAGCCCCATAAGATTACTTTGAGATCCACCAGCATTAAAAACCCCATCACAATCAGTACCAAACCCTATTTGATCTCCTGTCCAAGAAATTAATTTACGCTCCATGAATGTACCTCCCGCACTCTGGTCGTAAGTATCTTGAGATGAATTTATGGCACTAATCAATACTTCTGCAGCAAGAGCAGGGATAACTACAGGGCAATTTAAATGGGCTATATAATTAGGGAGGTGAAAAGCCGTTGCATGATTAACATATAGTTTTTCTACCTCTTCAAAAAGGCTTTCATAACTCTCTAATGGTTTATCAAAATCAATTGTATTAAAAATGGATTGTAACGCTTCTGGTTTTATACCACTAAAAGGAGTTTTATTATCTTTTAAAAAATTTGAAACACATGTTCTGGCAATTTGGATTGCTTTTTTATAGTTCTCGTTTGAACCTTCGTGAAAAATATCATCATATAAATACTGTGGGTTTTTAGCTAAAACTGTTGTAGATTTGAGTGTTTGATTGTTCATGTTTAGTGTTTTAATATTGATTTTAGGTTAACCAAGTAACTTTTTGATTTAGTGCAGTTCTCTTTTTTTTAGAGATATGGTTTACATGATCAAAATGACCGATATAAAAAAGCCCCAACGATTTTTCATTATCTTTAAGCCCCATTGTTTTTACATAATCTATGTCGCTTTGCGATGTACTCCAATAAGATCCCAAATTATGAGCTGTGCATGTTAAAGCCATATTTTGTACTGCCGAAGAAATGGCAGCAATTTCTTCCCATTCTGGTAAGTTTATTTTAGAATTTCGTACCAGAATAAGACCAATAACACAAGCGGCATTTAAGGGGTATTCTAACAAAAAACGGTGTTTCTTAACCGCTTCATCTTTAGATAGTTTTTCGGCATAATAATCTTTATAATATTCAGACATATAGTAGCCCAGTTTCTTTAAATAGTCTTCTTTAAAAACAATAAACCGCCAAGGTTCGGTCATTTTATGAGTGGGAGCCCAAGTCGCATTCGTTAATATTTCTTCAAGGGTATTTTTTGGAATTTCTTTTTTAATAAACGCATCTGCAAATATGCTTCTACGTTTACGAATAACAGTTGTTATTGTATTTTGCTCCTTTTCATTAGAAGGACATAAAGTAGGTTGGGACTTGTTATTTCTCATGAATTAATAGCTGCTATTTTTTGAATAAAATGTATATTTATCCGACATTATTATTTTACATATTTCTCAATTAATTTCCCACAAATTTATATAATTATTTTTATTCAGTCTAAATAAAAATAATATATTTGAAAATACATTCATATTTTAAACTCTAAAACATGAACACAATTCACAACTAGGTTAAAAAATTAGAAGGATCTAAAGTAGATTGGGACTTGTTATTTCTCATGAATTAATAGTTGCTATTTTTTTTTGAATAAAATGTATTTATCCGACATTATTATTTTACAGGGTTGACAATTAATTTCCCACAAATTTATATAATTATTTTTATTCAGTCTAAATAAAAATAATATATTTGAAAAGATATTCACATTTTAAACTCCAAAACATGAACTCAATTCACAACGAGATTAACAAAACAAATTATGATGAATTATTAACCAATTCAAACACACACACACCTCCTATGGCGCCATTGATAATAGAAATTACGCCTAAAGAGCAAAATACTATTATGAGGATAGGACACCTTCTTACTCAAGCTTTCGATAGTTATGAAGACGTTAACTATATCTCTAAAATTCATCTTTATGCTTTTCAATTTCTCCCAGAACGCATTACCAGACTTTTAAATAATTTTAGTACAGATTTTTCAAAAAATCAATATGGAGCAATTGTTTTTAGAGGGCTAATAGATGTAGATCAGGAAGCCTTAGGCGCTACACCTCCTAGTTGGCAAAGTGTAGACTATAAAAAATTAAATATCTACGGATTTATATGTTCGCTGTTACATGGTGCAATTCCTTCAAAGCCTGTACAATATTTTGCTCAAAGAAAAGGAGGGGGAATTATGCATGCCATAATACCAGATGCAAACATGGATTATTCACAAACTGGATCTGGATCTAAAACAGATTTATTTGTACATACAGAAGATGCCTTTTTATATAACCAAGCAGATTTTATAAGCTTATTGTATTTACGTAATGAAGAAGAAGTCCCTTCATCGTTATATTCAATACGATCACATGGCGCTATAGATCATGATATGAATGCATTATTCGAAGAAATATACAAATGTCCTAAAGATGGAAATTATAATATTGAAAACGAGAAAGTAAATGACGAACTAACATCTATTTTATATGGAAATAAAGAATGGCCTTTTATGAGATTTGATGCAGCAGAACAAATTTTTAATGAAAAAGTTGAACAAAGTCCAAAAGCTATGAAAAATTTGTTGCGTTTTTGGAATAAGGCTAAGTCCTTAATTTACAATAAATTTATTCCAGATTCTGGAGACTTAATTTTTGTTAATAACCATTTATGTGCTCATGGTAGGAGTTCGTTTGTTGCTGGACAAAAAATGAAAAATGGAAACATTATAAAATGTGAAAGAAGGCAAATGTTACGAATGATGAGTAAAACCAGTTTAATTAATATCCGACATGTAACGCATATTAATGATCCCTACTTAATTATAGAAGAACATTATGGAAAACTCTTCGACTTAGAAGATTAATTTAAATATACATATTTCGAAAACAATATGTTATGACATCCAATTAATTAAATTGTCTTAATTATTAAAAATTAAGAAAAAAAACAGATTGGGATTCTAAATAATTAATTTAATTTCGCCGTCTTTATTTAGACTTATTAAAAATAATAACATGACAATTACAAAAAAAATTTGTACTAGCATTACCATATTATGTTTTCTTGCATATGGTTTTGGCCAAACTGGCAACATTAAAGGAAAAATAACCGATACTGAGGGTAAACCTGTCGAATTCGCAAATGTGATATTAAAGAACACCGAAAAAGGGACTATGACAGATATCAATGGTAACTATTCTATTGAAGCCGTAGAAAAAGGAGAACACCTCCTATTAGTCTCTTACGTTTCTTATAAAACATTGAAAAAAAATGTTACGATTAGAGTAGATGAAACTCTAGAAGTAGATTTTATACTTGAAGCAAACGACATTGAATTATATGAAGTAATAATATCCGCTGGTAGAACTTCAGAAAAACTATCTGAAGTTCCAGCTTCAATTACAGTTGTAGGCTTAAAAGAATTAAAAAATCTAGGTACTAACACGACCAATATTAGTGATATTTTGGAATTTGCTGTACCAGGGATGGCACCAAGCACGGGTACTTTTTCAAGTTGGGGACAAACCTTACGTGGTCGTCGGGCATTAATAATGGTAGATGGTATTCCACAATCTACACCTTTACGTAATGGACTGGTTGATATAAATAGTGTTCAGCCTAATGACATTTCAAGAGTTGAAGTTTTAAAAGGTGCTGCTGCTATTTACGGTAATGGCGGCGATGGTGGTATTATAAACTATATTACAAAGAATGCTGATAAAAACGCCCAGATTTCTGGTAGTTCTAATGTCTGGACTACAAGTAATTTATCAAAAACAGATGATGCTTTTGGCTGGGGAGTTCAGCAATCATTAAATGGTGGTTTAGATAAAGTTTCGTATTATATATCAGGAAGTTTTGAAAAAACGGGGACTAAGTATGATGGTAATGGAGACATAATATCTCCAACTTATGGTTTGGATAATACCAAAATATTTAGTGTATTAGGAAAAGTAGGTTACCAGATTAATGATAAACAGACTGTTGATGTTATGTTCAACCATTACAAGTCTAGTCAAGAAACGCCTTATGTAGCTCAGTTAGGAGCGCTAGAGATATATAACGCTTCTGGTGACTATAAAATCACTCCAACTATAGGTGTTTTACCTACAGCCGAAAACCCAATATCGGAGGAAGCTGTAGGCTCTGGAATTACAACTACGAATGCTCAATTAAAATATGAATTAAGTGAAATATTTAATGGTACTACCAAGTTTGCTGCAGATTTATATTATCAAAAGGGGAAAAATATTTTCTTTTATGATGCCACCTATTTTGATGGGGGAGGACAAACAGTTGTAAATACAGATAAATTAGGTTTTAGACCCATTTTAAACACTAAATTAAATTTAGAATTCCCGCTTACAATATCATTTACTTATGGGCTTGATTTATTAAAAGACAAAACCAACCAAGGTTTGTTAGATGGTCGTATTTGGGCACCAAACTTAGATTTATTAAGTATCGCGCCATTTGTTCAGGCAAAATTTAAATTTAAAGAGGATTGGGTTTTTAAAGCAGGCTTGCGTTACGAAGATATGAGCGTAACCATTAAGGATTTTTCTACTTTACCAGTTTCACCAACTAGAGATGATAATTTTACCAACCCCATTGATATTGAAGGAGGAGAATTAGAATTTTCCAACACATCTTTAAATGTAGGTATTAGGTATATTAAAAACGATGAATTTATTCCGTATGCCAGCTTTTCCCAAGGGTTCACGCTCCCAGATATTGGAAGGGTAGTTAGAGGTGGAACTTCTACAAATGTTAATAATATTAACCCGCAAGCTATAAAAACTAATAATTATGAATTTGGTTTCTTATCTAAATTTAAACATGTAAGATTTGAAGCAGTCGGCTACTATAGTACTTCTAATCTGGGACTTAATCTTATTAGAATTGAAGATACCGATCAACTGGTACAGTCCATGTCACCACAAAGTGTTTATGGGGCAGAGGTTTCGACAGATTTTACATTTTTAGATGACCATTTACAATTTGGCGTTTCGTATTCGTATGTAGAAGGCCTGGAACACGATCCTGAAGATGCGACTACCCTTACTTATATAGGTGGTGATGTTATTTCTCCTGCAAAAACAACAGCTTATATAAATGTTAGACCTCTAAGAAAGCTATCAACGTCATTAAGGTTGATACATATTAGCGATAGAGAACGATTTAATGTAAACGAAAATGAAGGTGTTTTTACTTATAGTTACACCGAAGTGCCTGTAACAGGGTATACATTGGTTAATTTTTCGAGCAGTTATAAAGCAACAGAAAAAATATCTATTTCATTAGGTATAAATAATTTATTTAATAAATTCTTCTTACCTCCTAGGTCGCAATGGGCATCAACAACAAGAACTTATAATTCAGCAGGAGAGGGAATCAACGGCAGATTGGCCGTTAGCTATAACTTTTAAAACATCTAATTTTAACAAAGACACTGTCTAAAAAGTGTCATTCTGAATATTACCGAGAAACAAAATATATTTTGTTTCGAAAGTAGCAGCAAAAACTGTAAAGAATCTCTAAAAATTTTAATACTTTAATTTTTAGAGATTCTTCATTTTGTTCTGGATGACATTACCCTCGAACAAAATGAGATCGCTATGTCATCCAGAGATCTGTGTTAAAAATTTTAACTAGCGGATGAAATGACGTAATAGGGGTGTCATTCAGAAGGCTATCGAAAACAAAATATATTTTGTTTGAAGATATAAGCGAAGCTTACGACTGAAGAATCTTAAGAGATTAATGATAAAGATTCTTCGCTGCGCTCTGAATGACAAACAATTGAAAGTCAGCTATTTACAAAACACATCAATGGTAGGAGGAACGACTGAAGAATCTCTTAAATTTCAATGTTTTTATTTTTAGATAAATAAGATTCTTCGACTCCGACAATTGTCGGAATGCTCTGATTGACAAAACTTTGCTCTGAATGATAAAGTTCATCACTTTTTAGAATTCCTTTTAGACCCCTCTGTTTTTTAAAAATTTATGGAGATTAAAAAAGACTCTATCCCTCCTTCCTCACTTCGCTAAGTACTCTAAACACTTGGTTAATCAAATAATTTAACAAAAAAGAATGAGCATAAAATTATGGAACGGTTTTCTATCTGTTTTTTATAGAAATTCAGCTCCCCTTCTCCACCTACATCATCCCTAAAGACTCCATGATAACTATTGGATTCCAATAATCCACATATTTGATAATTTCACCAGCATCATTAGTCGTTACAATCGATATATATTTTTGGATAAACGCATTTTTTGTAGAAAGTGCTACACCCTCACAATCGAACTCAACAATAGCCAAATTAGGGTTTGCAGTTGGGTGAAAATTTAAGTTTTTGTATGTTACTTTAAACTGCTCGGGGAAATTTTTCATATAGTCATATAAAGCGGTCCTTCCCTCCACTTTTTTGGGAAATCCTTTCGGAGCATATGGAACTTCCAAAACACCATTTTTTGCGAATAAGTTTGACCAATCAGAGATTTTTCCTTGTGAAAGACAAGCTAAATGGTTTTTGAATGTTTCCTCTGCCCTATTTTTAATCATGTCATTAATTTTTTACGGTTACACCCATAAAAATAAGACAAAAATAGTCGAAAAACAAGAAGTTATATCTATCTCTCTAGCACTTGAGATTAAACCCTAATAATAAAAAAGTCGTCACCCACAACTATAAATATTCTTTCTATAGATGGGCTTTATTAGTAAATTAAATCAAAGACGATTCAATTCAATCGCCATCTCTTCTTGGAGTTGCTTAGCTTTCATTGCAGCAGCTTTAGCAAAATCGGCTTCCTTAGATACATAAATAATTCCACGAGAAGAATTAATAAGTAAGCCCACTTGATGATTCATTCCGTATTTACAAACATCTTGTAAATTACCTCCTTGAGCACCAACTCCAGGCACTAATAAAAAACGATCTGGAATAATCTGTCTAATATCTGCTAAATATTCGGCTTTCGTAGCCCCAACTACATACATTAGGTTTTCTGAATGCTCCCATGTTTTAGACGTTTCTAAAACATGCTTATACAATTCTTTTCCATCAACCTTTTTTGTTTGAAAATCGAACGCACCTTGATTCGATGTTAACGCTAACAATATGGTGTGTTTATTTTCGAAAGCTAAAAAAGGTTCCACAGAATCTTTGCCCATATAAGGAGCAACAGTTACAGAATCGAAAGCCAAATCATCGAAAAAAGCTTTGGCATACATCGTACTTGTATTACCAATATCGCCTCGTTTAGCATCTGCAATAGTAAAAATTTCGGGATGCTTTTCATTTAAATAGTGGATAGTTTTTTCTAAAGATTTCCATCCTTTTAAACCATAAGCCTCATAAAACGCCGTATTCGGTTTATAAGCCACACATAAATGATGTGTCGCATCAATAATTGCTTTATTGAAAGCAAAAATGGGATCTTCTTCTTTTAAAAGATGTGCTGGTATTTTATTTAAATCAACATCTAATCCTATACATAAAAAGGATTTCTTTTTTTTGATTTGCTGAACAAGTTGGTTTGTCGTCATGCCTACTTAATCCTCCAAAGGAGGGAACTATTATATATTTACTCTTATAATTTCTCTTATTATCCTGATGCTAACATCTACTTTTTCAGCGGCGTGTCTTTCCCTTCAGGAAAGAGTCCGATAAGGATTAAATCACATCATCATTAGCCTTTAACTTTTCAGTATTTTCAGCTAGCATCAATTCATCTAATATTTTTTGAATATCACCGTTTACAATATTACTCAAATCGTAAAGTGTTAAACCTATTCTATGATCGGTTACACGGCCTTGTGAATAATTATAGGTTCTAATCTTCGCACTCCTATCACCAGAAGATACCATACTACCACGTTTTGCTGCATCTTCTGCATTCTTCTTTGCCAATTCCAATTCATATAAACGCGAGCGTAATACTTTAAAAGCTTTTTCTTTGTTTTTATGCTGTGACTTCTGGTCTTGACATTGCGCCACCAAGCCTGTTGGAATATGTGTTAAACGTACTGCCGAATAGGTTGTATTTACAGATTGACCTCCTGGTCCTGATGAACAGAAAAAGTCAATACGCACCTCTTTTGGATTGATTTCTACATCAAACTCCTCTGCTTCTGGAAATACCATAACCGTAGCAGCACTTGTATGCACACGCCCTTGCGTTTCGGTTTGTGGCACACGTTGCACACGGTGTACGCCTGCTTCAAATTTTAAAGTTCCATAAACATCTTCGCCACTAACCTCAAACTGAATTTCTTTAAAACCGCCATTAGTTCCTTCACTAAAATCTACAGTATCAACACGCCAACCTCTTCCTTCACAATATTTAGTATACATTCTAAATAAATCCCCCGCAAAAATACTAGCTTCATCACCACCAGTCCCCGCTCGTAATTCAACCACCGCATTCTTAGCATCTTCGGGGTCTTTAGGTATTAAAAGCACTTTTATTTCTTCTTCTAACACAGGAATACCTTCTTTAGCCTCATCATATTGCATTTTAGCCATTTCTACCATTTCGGCATCACTACCATCTGCAATAATAGATTCGGCTTCCTTCAAATTATCTGTAAGCTCTATGTATAACTCTCGCTTATCCATAAGAATTCGCAAGTCTTTATACTCTCTATTAAGTTCTACATAACGCTTTTGATCTGTAATAATGTCGGGTTGAATAATTAAATCACTAACCTCATCAAAACGCTGTTTTATTATTTGTAATTTCTCTAACATCTACCTTTTTAATTGGGAATCAAAAATACGATAATTTATGAATTTTTAGCACGAATACACATTCCTATTAATCATTAAGTTAGAATAATACTCAACTTCTATCGTTTCTAAATAATATATGAACCAATTATTTTCCATATTCGTTTTTTACAGGCCTTTTATTTTTTGGTCTTTTAGCTTAAATATTATATTCTCACTTTTAAAATATGATATTATTATTATACTCATTGTTAAACTATTATTAGTTGTTTTCTTATGGTACTTCATAAACGAAATAAGCGGAAAACAAAAACTACTATTTTACAAAAACCTGGGTATTTCTAGCTTCAAATTATTTTCGTTTTTATTTCTTATTGATCTATTTTTAAGCATGCCCTTTCTTTTAATCCTCAAGGAATTTGTATGATTATAGAAATTGATAATGTGGAACTCTATTTTAAAAACAAGGCCATTTTAAATGGTGTTTACCTAAAAGCAGAAACAGGAAAAATAACAGGGATTTTAGGAAGTAATGGTTGTGGAAAAAGCTGTCTTTTAAATATTGCTTTTGGTAACTTAAGAGCTAAATATAGCCTAATAAGAGTTGATAATGCCCCTATTTTGAAGCCACTGTACCAAACTAAATTGGTTAGTTATTTACCACAGCATCACTTTATACCTGATAGGATAAGGCTTAAGACTGCTTTTAAACTTTTTAATGTAGACTGGGATGCATTTATTAATACTTTTGAAATGTTGACACCTTTTAAGACATTTTATTTTAACAAGCTATCTGGTGGTGAACGCCGTTTAATAGAAATCTATTTAATATTAAAATGCCCTAGGAAAATAGTATTCTTAGACGAACCTTTTTCTCATATTGCTCCTCTATATATTGAAAAAATTAAAACCCTTATTGAAGAAGAAAAACATAAAAAAGTCATCATTGTTACAGACCACATGTATCAACACATTATATCTATTTCTGATACCATATACCTTTTAAAAAATGGTTGTACAAAACGAATCGACAACATAAAAGAACTTGAAGATTATAAATATTTAAGTATTAGCACTTTGCATTAGGTAAAAAGAAGTTGTTTGAAAAGTAATAATCATACCTCGCACCTCCACAGTTCAATGTTATTAAAAATTCACTCAGAAAATTAACTTTAAATATTATATTTGAAAGAGAATTAAACACACATTACCATTGTGTTTATACTATAGTTGTGCGTAATGTAAAAACTGAGCTCTGAAAAGAAAAATTCGAAATACTATTTATCTGATTTTAGGAGCTGTGATAATCTACTCACTTATAGCTACACCTATTTCCAATTCTATTTCTGAAAAATATGGAATTGAGTTGAATAATGACAGAATTGAATTTGGATTAAAACCAATAACCGAAAAGTGGAATTTGGACAGCATTGTTTTACATACACCAGTTCGTGGAATGAATGGTTTTCCATCCGAAATTCTTGACACTACTGATTATCGTTTTTTAGAGAATAAGTGGTATTGCCAATATTGGACAAATAAAGAGATTGACAAAACGAAACTTTATCATAAAAGCAAAAAGATTTATTTTACAAAGAGTTTTTGGATTTGGCAAAACGAAATTCATTTTGAATATAATACATTTATAAATCCAAATTCAAATTTGGCTGACTATGAGGAATTGGAAACCAGTACTCATTGGCAAAGTAATGGAGAAACCTATGGACATCTTGCACATATAAAAAATGGCGAAGATTTATTAATTGACTTTGATGTTAATCAATCTATGTTCGGATTTGAAAAAGAAAAAGTAAATGAAATATTAGAAAAATGGGAACTGAAATAAACACTACACTCAACAACTAAACGTATATAAAAATTGTTGTTCTGTGCTTAACCAATGTTAGTTGCTTTGTTTGCTAGCTTCTAATTTTCCATATATAAATATTATAACCAATTTGAGAAAAATGAAAATAACAATTTTACTATTTGGAATATTGATTTCTTTGAATCTATTTGCCAATGAAAAATTAGGTCAAATAAATGACCCTGATGGTTATACAAATGTTAGAGAAAAACCAACAACCAACTCAAGAATATTATTTAAAATACTAGCCGATGAATATTTTTATTATGAAGATTCTGGTTCAAATGATTGGTGTAAAGTAACCAATATGGATGGTAAATCTGGATTTATGCATAAATCCAGAATTTCAAGTGTAAATGAATTTAAAATAAAAGAAAAAGTCTATAACTCTAATGAATTTAAACTAAAAATTAGAGAGAAAAATATTGGCAAAACAACTATAAAGCTATTACAGATACAAAATCCAAAGTATTACTGTGACGCATATGTTGAAATTACTAATTTAAAAACTAAAGAACTCAAATACAAACAAATAGACGCTTTAGGTAGTTCTGCTGGAGTTGCTTTTCTGGAAAATGTAATTCCTAATCACATTTTAATAGTAAAACACGGAGACTATGATGGGAGAACCATCATTGTAAGCGAAAGCGGAAAAATAACAGAAATACCAGGAGGTTCAGTTTCTAAATTAATAAACAATAAATACTTAATAAATCTAGCAGAATGTGATCTTGGTTATTGTGGTTTATCAATTTATGACATTGATAAAGAAAAAATAGTATTTAACTATGATTCTGAATTCGAAATTTATGAAATCAAGAATAAAATAGTTTTGGATTTAGACTTTGAGAATGGTAAAGATTATAGCGTTATAAATTTTGAGAAGTTACAATTAGATAAAATAGATATCAAGACAAACATAGAAAACTATTATTTCAAAGATCTAATTGATTACGATATTGAAAAAGGCTGTTTATGTTATTAAAAACTAGTTACAATAACTAAGCATATCGCAGATTTAAGGTTGTAACTAGTGGTACGTAACTTTTCATTTAATTTTTAAAACATAAAGAAAGGTTACTCTATCTCTAAAGTTGTTCTTAAATTATTTTCTTACTCTTGATCGTTAATTTTTTACAATCACAAGTTAAAACCTTACGGTAGCGACATACTATACCCGATCGGAATAACCACCATCCCATAAAATACTGATTATCAATCAATATTCCAATCTATTGAAATATTTTAATAAATTAGCTCAACCTAGTTGACATAAGGCTGTCACTCCCTCTATTTATTTTTGTTTCAAGTTAACTTAAAAGATATAAAATAAAACAATTATTAATGCTAGCAACAATATTATTACTGATGAGATGACCCCTAAAATAGATTTATAACAATCACATTAACTTTTTAAAGAACCAAATACTACAATTAAAAAAAGAACGTTTTATAACCACCTACACTAACTATTATGACCCTAAATCCAATCATACAAAAGAACATTCTGTTCACAGCCTTTTTTTTACCATTGTTATTTGTTATAGCCCTTTTTACAAGTTGTGACAGTGATGAAAGTAATTCGCCCGACTCCGATACTCTTAATGATTCCGAAGGTGTTTTTCCGCTCCCTTCTGGGTATTTTATACCTGCAAAAATGCCTATGCATGTAGTATATCCCAGACCAGATAGTGAAACACAGACGCATGCTCGCCACCGTTGGATGCATAGCAAAATGACTTATGAGATTCCTATTGGAGTGCAAGGTGGTGCATGGCCATTTAAATATGAAATTATAACTGCTCCTGATGGTGCTTCAATAGGTCAGCTTTATGGATCACAGGATTACGGCGTGCTAAAAATCCAAACCATTGCCAGTGGTTCTCATAATATAGTCATTAGAGTTACTGATCAGGAAATGAATACCGTCGATATTAGTTGGACTGCCACCGTAGATGATAGCAAGTTTACCTTTATCCAAGAAGGATACACAGGCACGAAAGTTGGTACCATTGATCAACCTCTGGGAACATGGAATGATTGGTATAAAAATGATGCAGACGATACTAGTTATGCTAACCAAATCCTCGTCTTTAGAGGAGGTAATTATACACTAACTGGTGATGCATCTCAAAATGGTAATGTTGAAATCAACTCAGGCACTAAGACTCCAAGCATAATTGCATACCCTGATGAAATACCAATTATAGATTGTAATACTGCCAAGATATTTACACGTAACGGAACTAGCGCAAATGATATATTTATAAGTGGTATCCAATGGGAAAATGCCAGAACAGATCTTGCTAATTCCCATTTCTTCTGGGCTACTTCAGAAACAAATAGGATAACGTTTTGGAACAATACATTCGATACTATTGAACCAGGAACAGCGGGAAATGATAATCCCAGTTGTGTTTTTATACCAGCAACCGCTAATAAACAATATGTGTTATATAAACATAATACACATAAAAATATTAATACTGGTGGTGCTAACGGTAGTTATATAGATATCTATAAAGCTAGTTATGTTCTTGTAGAAGAAAATACTGCTACTGATAGTGATAATGGTTATGGTTTATGGATGAAAGGAACCATTGCTTATGTATCTGTTCGGGCGAATGATATTAATTCTGGTGGGGGGATTACTGTAGGTTATGGTATAGAAGCAGGTACCACACCACCACATGACCATGAAATTTGCTGGAATAGGGTTATTCAGAATTCTACTAATAGGAATACGCTACTTTTTGCAGGCTCAAACTTTTATATAGGTAAAACATTTAACAGTTTTATTTATAGAAATACATTTGTGAATAATGCTACATGGGTTAGATTTCGGGGAAATGAGGATTTCGAGGTTTATGGTAATGTTGTTGTAATGAATGCTAATTCATTATCAAAGTGGGATACCTCCATTATGGACGAAAATATCGAAGGAAACTTAACAGCAACAACCGATTCTAATGAAATTACTGATTCTGAAGGACTATTAATAGACGCCTCAAAAACAGAGTATTTGGGCAAACGGGGATTTGAGGTTTTTGATCCTCGTTAAAAAATAACTAGTTAGGTTAATAATATTATAGCCTATTGTGCATTTTGATTTTTTGGTTAAATCAACTGTCAGTTCGAGTGATTTCGACTTTTTTTGTCGGAATTGTATCGAGAGCAGGTTTTGATATCGGAAATTTTTATTCTAGATATTAATTTCATTCAAAAAATAAATGAAATTCACTCGAATTGACAAATTTTATTCAAAATGCACAACGGGTTATTATAGATATTAAAACAAACATAGAAAACTATTAAGTTAACTTAAAAGATATAAAATAAAACATTTATTAAGCTAGCAACAATCTTATTACTGATGAAATGAACCCTAAAATAGATTTATAGCAATTACATTAACTTTTTAAAGAACTAAATACTACAATTTTATAACCACCTACACTAACTATTATGACCCTAAATCCAATCACACAAAAGAACATTCTGTTCACAGTCTTTTTTTTACCATTGTTATTTGTTATAGCCCTTTTTACAAGTTGTGACAGTGATGAAAGTAATTCGCCCGACTCTGATACTACTCTTAATGATTCCGAAGGTGTTTTTCCGCTCCCTTCTGGATATTTTATACCTGCAAAAATGCCTATGCATGTTGTATATCCCAGACCAGATAGTGAAACACAGACGCATGCTCGCCACCGTTGGATGCATAGTAAAATGACTTATGAGATTCCTATTGGAGTGCAAGGTGGTGCATGGCCATTTAAATATGAAATTATAACTGCTCCTGATGGTGCTTCAATAGGTCAGCTTTATGGATCACAGGATTACGGCGTGCTAAAAATCCAAACCATTGCCAGTGGTTCTCATAATATAGCCATCAGAGTTACTGATCAGGAAATGAATACCGTCGATATTAGTTGGACTGCCACCGTAGATGATAGCAAATTTACCTTTATCCAAGAAGGGTATACAGGCACGAAAGTTGGTACCATTGATCAACCTCTGGGAACATGGAATGATTGGTATAAAAATGATGCAGACGATGCTAGTTATGCTAACCAAATCCTCGTCTTTAGAGGAGGTAATTATACACTAACTGGTGATACATCTCAAAATGGTAATGTTGAAATTAACTCAGGCACTAAGACTCCTAGCATAATTGCATACCCTGATGAAATACCAATTATAGATTGTAATACTGCCAAGATATTTACACGTAACGGAACTAGCGCAAATGATATATTTATAAGTGGTATCTTATGGAAAAATGCCAGACCAGATCTTGCTAATTCCCATTTCTTCTGGACTACTGCAGAAACAAATAGGATAACGTTTTGGAATAATACATTCGATACTATTGAACCAGGAACAACGGGAAATGATAATCCCAGTTGTGTGTTTATACCAGGAACCTCTAATAAACAATATGTGTTATATAAGCATAATACACATAAAAATATTAATACTGGTGGTGCTAACGGTAGTTATATAGATATCTACAAAGCTAGTTATGTTCTTGTAGAAGAAAATACTGCTACTGATAGTGATAATGGTTATGGTTTATGGATGAAAGGAACTATTGCTTATGTATCTGTTCGAGCGAATGATATTAATTCTGATGGAGGGATTACTGTAGGTTATGGTATAGCAGCAGGTACCACACCACCACATGACCATGAAATTTGCTGGAATAGGGTTATTCAGAATTCTACTAATAGAAATACGCTACTTTTTGCAGGCTCAAACTTTTATATAGGTAAAACATTTAACAGTTTTATTTATAGAAATACATTTGTGAATAATGCTACATGGGTTAGATTTCGGGGAAATGAGGATTTCGAGGTTTATGGTAATGTTGTTGTAATGAATGCTAATTCATTATCAAAGTGGGATACCTCCATTATGGATGAAAATATCGAAGGAAACCTAACAGCAACAACCGATTCTAATGAAATTACTGATTCTGAAGGGCTATTAATAGACGCCTCAAAAACAGAATATTTGGGCAAACGAGGATTTGAGGTTTTTGATCCTCGTTAAAAAATAACTGGTTAGGTTAATAATATTATAGCCTATTGTGCATTTTGATTTTTTGGTTAAATCAACTGTCAGTTCGAGATCTGTGTTGGTTGGTGTCATTCAGAAAGAGGTACGACTGAAGAATCTTTAGAGATTAATTATAAAGATTCTTCGCTGTGCTATGAACGACAAACGATTGAAAATTAATTATTTACGAATTCCGTCAATGGTAGTGATTTCGACCTTTTTGTCGGAATTGTATCGAGAACAGGTTTTGATATCGGAAATTTTTATTCTAGATACTAATTTCATTCAAAAAAATAAATGAAATTCACTCGAATTGACAAATGGACTGGTTACGGAAAAGGTAGTATTATTAGTAGATTAGAAAAAAAACTACCTAAAAAATAACGGTCTACAAATATCTATAAAAATCAAACCGAAATGAAGCAAGCATTAATACTATTATTTATATTTTTTTTAAGTTGCGGAAAGAACAACAAAGTGGAAAAGTTTGATGATCAAAAATGGAAAAAAGGCACCCAAACTGAACGTGGAAATATGTCAACTGATTTAGTTGAAAGTAAAATACTAATCGGAAAAACTAAATCTGAAATAATTGAGAAAATTGGATATCCGAAAGATAGCACTAAAACGAATTTTCACTATTTAGTAGATTTTGGATATATGACACCATATCATTTAGATGTGAATTTTGATTCAACCGATTTAACAGTAAAAGAAGTGACTTTGACAGATTAGAAAAAACGATTTGCTAACAAATTAGAAACTGTTTAAATTTTATCCTTTAGTTTATTTTGTCGTCTTAGGCTCTCATTCTACAGCAAAATTTCATTAAATAGCGATGCTATTCGCATTTATTTTGCTTTGTCTGAGAACTTAATCCACCCAAACTAATTCCAAAAACAAAACTTAAACAGTTTCTTATAATTATATTAGATTAACCGCATTTAGAAGACCCGCAATCCTTACAAGTTAAACAACCTTCTTGATAGATTAAGTTTTCCGATTTACACGAATCACACACATGCCCTTTAGCTTGTGTACCATCTGCCACATACCGTTTTAAAGCACGTCCTACTCCATTTTTCCAGGTGTTTATAGACTCACTATCTAATTGTAAACTATTAATTAAATCAACAATTTTATCGATTGGCATACCATGGCGAAGCGTACTAGAAATAAGTTTTGCATAGTTCCAAAATTCTGGATTAAATTTATGCGATAACCCTTCTATAGTCGTTTTGTAACCCCTTTTATTTTCATATTGAAAATCGTACCGAGAGGCTCCATTTTCAGTTCTATTTTTTATTATTAGTCCACTGTTTACCCAGCGAGGAATTAAAATACCATCCTCATCATCTGTTAAACCTGTAAAAATCTCATAAGGATTACCATCAATCATTCCTATAAAAGCAATCCATTTTTCTTTACTATTCTGAAAACGAACAACATCGGCTTCTAATACCTGGGGGCGTTTTATAGGAAATGTAGTTAATGAATCTGATTTATCTTCTTTTTTATCATCATTAGAAATTAACACACCAGATCGTGAACCGTCTCTATAAACAGTGACTCCTTTACAACCTACTTCCCATGCTTTTAAATATAATTCTCCTACTAAATCCTCAGAGACATCATTAGGAAGGTTAATCGTTACACTTATCGAGTGATCCACCCATTTTTGAATAGCGCCTTGCATACTCACTTTACTTAACCAATCCACATCATTTGAGGTCGCTTTATAGTATGGTGATTGTTTTATGAGATCATTTAACTCGTCCTGAGAGTAATTTTTAGAGGTATCAATCCCATTTACTTCCATCCATTGTTTAAACCTGTGATGAAAAACAACATATTCTTCCCAAGAATCTCCCACTTCATCAACAAAATCAACACGCACTTCTTTATCGTTTGGATTTACTTTTCTTCTACGCTTATAAACGGGTAAAAACACAGGTTCAATTCCAGAGGTTGTCTGCGTCATTAAACTTGTTGTACCCGTTGGAGCAATTGTAAGTAAAGCAATATTTCGTCTACCATATTCTAACATTTCATAATACAGTTTACTATCCGCTTCTTTTAAACGTTGAATAAATGGATTGTTTTTTTCGCGTTCTGCATCAAAAATAGAAAAAGCACCACGTTCTTTTGCTAAATGTACTGAGGCTCTATAGGCTTCTATTGCTATTGTTTTATGAACTTCCAACGAAAAAGCATTCCCCTCTTCACTACCATATTGTATTCCTAATGCCGCCAACATATCGCCTTCTGCTGTAATACCAATACCCGTTCTACGCCCTTCTTCTGCTTTTCGTTTTATATTAATCCACAAATTACGTTCAGTCGCTTTCACCTCATCAATTTCTGGATCTTCGTCAATTTTTTCTAAAATAACATCAATTTTTTCTAACTCTAAATCAATAATATCATCCATGATGCGTTGTGCTGCAACAATATGCTTTTTGAATAAAGAGACATTAAATTTAGCTTGTTTTGTAAAAGGATTATCTACATAAGAGAATAAATTAATAGCTAAAAGTCTACAAGAATCGTAAGGACATAAAGGAATTTCTCCACATGGGTTTGTAGAAACCGTTTTATAGCCTAAATCTGCATAACAATCTGGAAGCGACTCCTTTATAATGGTATCCCAAAAGAGCATGCCTGGTTCGGCAGATTTCCAAGCATTATGTACAATTTTTTTCCATAAATCCTTAGATTTTATTGTTTTCGAAACTTTGGGGCTTTTACTAAATATGGGGTATTTCTGAATATAATCGGAATCATTTTTCACTGCTTCCATAAAATCATCATCCATTCTAACCGATACATTTGCACCTGTAACTTTACCTTGTTCTAATTTGGCATCTATAAAGTCTTCTGAATCTGGATGATTAATTGAAACCGATAGCATCAATGCACCACGCCTTCCATCCTGTGCCACTTCTCTGGTAGAATTAGAGTAACGTTCCATAAAAGGCACAATACCCGTAGAGGTTAATGCCGAGTTTTTAACTGCTGATCCTTTTGGACGAATGTGTGATAAATCATGACCAACACCTCCTCTTCGTTTCATGAGCTGAACTTGCTCTTGATCTATTTTCATGATGCCACCATATGAATCTGATTCTCCAGAATTACCAATTACAAAACAATTAGAAAGTGACGCTATTTGAAACGGATTACCTATGCCTGCCATAGGGCTACCCTGAGGGACTATGTATTTAAAATCTTTTATTAAGTTAAAAATATCATCTTTAGATAATGGATTTGCATATTTTTTCTCAACTCTTGCTAACTCGTTAGCAATTCGAAGATGCATATCTTCTGGTGTCTGCTCATAAATATTTCCTTGAGAATCTTTAAGTGCGTATTTGTTCAACCATACGCGAGCGGCTAAATCGTCATTTTTAAAATATTTTAACGACGCTTTAAAGGCTTGGTCTTGAGTGTAAATCTTTGGTCGGTTTTTCGTCACATTGTTATTCATTAGATAAGTTGTGGGTTTTTGGATTAGTTAATTAAGAGTATAAATAAACTACAAATCTACAATTTAAAATATGATAAAAATCATAAAGTTTACAAGTAAAAACACTTTAAGTTCTGAATATGAATGATTTAAAAATTTATTAACATTAAAAAGTTAACAAATTTTTAAAATAAATTACTTTTGAATAAAAGTCAATAAGTTCGCTTTGATAGACCGAAAATCGACCTCATAACATACCAAAAATGCATAATAATAATCATGGTAAAACTGAATTCTTATAAATTCGTGAAACCTGCCAACTAGCAAACCAATATTATTAAGTTAAGAGAATTGATTCCGTTTTATCACATTGAGTCCAATCATTAAGTTTAAGTTAAGGTAATTTACATCTGTTTGAGTGCAGTCGAGAACTCATCATTCTAACAAATAAAGAGGTTTTCGACTTTAGCCCGTTGAGCATAGCCGAAAGGCTCAACCAGACAGTTAAGGTGGAAAAATCCTTAAAAAAAAATTAACTAGTGGTGAGGACACCTAGTAAATCTCTACGAAATGCTATTAAAAAAATTTTAGAAGCCAGAAAGCGACACGCATCAAAGCACATCCTTTTTAACTCCATTTGAAACCAATAAAAGGTAAGTACATTTTAAAAGTCAACAGCAAACCCAATCCCTAAAATTTGTTTCCACTGCAACTTAGCGCCAGCTTCATCAAACTCTCCTTCTATCTCCGAAGGCTCGGTTGTTTTTACATCATCATCATATATAAAATGGGAGCCAAAAGTAGCTCTCATAAAATTATTCACTTTAAAATCAAAATCGATACTCCAGTCTAAATCTACATTTCCAAAATTATTCACATAATCAGAATACAAACTCACTTTATGTTTCAGATTAATATTTTCAGCTACTTGCATTTCATAACTATTAGTCATCAAAATACCTAACTCTTTCCTTAAGTGTTCACCAGGTACAAGAACATTTCCGTCTTCATCTAATACAGCTGGAGTTACCCCAAAAGAACCAGCATTAGCCAAATCTTCATCTAATACAAAAGTCGCTTTTAAAGTTACTGGAGAAAAATAAAATGCTAATTTTTCAATATTTTTTCCGTATTCCATACCACCACCAAAGAACAAATACCCAGGAGCCATTAATCTAGAGATGGGCACCTCTTTATTTGGATATGAATAACCGTTGGTAAGCTGTGTCTTAAAATTAAGCTTTGCTGAATAAAACCAGTTTGATACCTCGTCAGGTTTATAACCTATATCCGAGTTAATTTCGAACAAATCATCCGTTTTTCTTAATTCTCTATCTTGCTGTTTATTTATTCCATAACGCACAGATATATCGTTTCTCCATGCAAAATATTTATCTGTATAATTTGCAGAAGACACAGCACCTAAAAGACCAGATATTGAATTACTACCACCAGAATTCCAGTTAGAAAATGCCACTTGACTTAAATCTACTGTAGCTTTATTTTTTTGAACCCATTGAGGCCCTTCTTGTTTTGTTTCTTTTTTTTGCAAAAAAAGGGAATCTGGTTGTGCAGAAATAAATTGAAAAAGGAGGCAAAAGGGGACTAACAGTACGTTTTTCATGAATTAGTTTATGGTTAATTAAACAGATTATAATCCTCTATCAAAAACCATTCCATTTTTGATTATAGAAAATAAAATTTAATAATTAAACGCTCCAAACTCAGATTTTATTGTAAGCTTTTTTGTTTTTGAAGCTTCTACTCTTCCTATTATTTTAGCATCTACATGAAAAGATTTAGATATAGCGATAATATTTTCGGCAACCTCTGGAGATACGTATAATTCCATTCTATGGCCGCAATTAAACACTTGATACATTTCTTTCCAATCGGTTTTAGATTGTTCCTGAATGAGTTTAAATAATGGTGGAATTGGAAACATATTATCTTTTATAATATGAAACTCATCTACAAAATGAAGGATTTTAGTTTGGGCGCCTCCGCTGCAATGAACCATTCCATGTATCGTTTCACTGTTAAATTCTGATAGTATTTTTTTAATAATTGGCGCATACGTTCTTGTTGGCGACAATACTAATTTACCTGCATCTATAGGGGCATCTTCAACAGCGTCAGTTAATTTTACACCCCCAGAATACACTAAATCCTCAGGAACCGATGCATCAAAACTTTCAGGGTATTTTTCTGCCAGATACTTGCTAAAAACATCATGACGCGCAGATGTTAATCCATTACTTCCCATACCGCCATTATATGTTTTCTCATAAGTTGCTTGTCCGAAAGATTCTAAACCAACAATAACATCACCAGCTTTAATATTTGCATTATCAATAACATCATCCCGTTTCATTCTTGCTGTTACTGTAGAATCTACAATAATAGTTCTTACTAAATCACCAACATCTGCCGTTTCTCCACCAGTAGAATGTATGGTTACTCCAAACGGTTTTAAATCTTCAAGTAATTCTTCTGTTCCATTAATAATGGCAGATAGCACCTCTCCTGGAATTAAGTTTTTGTTTCTTCCAATGGTTGAAGACAACATAATATTAGTGGTTGCACCTACGCATAACAAATCGTCAATATTCATAATTAAAGCATCTTGCGCTATCCCTTTCCAAACCGAAATATCGCCAGTTTCCTTCCAATACATGTAAGCTAAGGATGATTTTGTTCCAGCACCATCTGCATGCATAATCAAACAATAGTCATCATCATTTGTTAGATAATCTGGTACTATTTTACAAAATGCTTTTGGAAATAATCCTTTATCTATATTTTTAATAGCGTTATGCACATCTTCTTTTGATGCCGAAACTCCGCGTTGTGCGTATCGTTTAGAAACTTCTTGACTCATAATATTATATTGTGGTGCAAATTTAATTTTTTGAATTAAAAAATCCCGCTTTTTACAACGGGATTTCATAACTTTTGATAACTATCTTGTAAATAATAATTCTCGGTACTTTGTTAATGGCCAAATCTCATCATCAACTAGCAATTCTAATGTATCACAATGATAACGAATATCATCAAATATAGGCTTTACATGATTACAGTAAGCCATTGCTTTCTTTTCTATATCTTCTAACGCATTTGCCTTTTTACGTTCGTTTACCATTTTCGTGACATTTACATTAATGCCTTCTATATGGCTAGAAATTTCTTCGATTAATTTTATCTGTTCTTTTGAAATCGAATTAAATTTTTTATCAAATATTTCTTTTACCCCTCTAACATTTTCAATTAAAATATTTTGATATTTAACAGCAGTTGGCACAATATGGTTACGTGCAATATCAACCAATACACGGCTTTCAATTTGAATATGCATAATATAAGCTTCAACCTCGATCTCATAACGAGCTTCAGTTTCAACACTACTCATAACATTCATTTCTTCAAATAACGAAATGGTTTGCTTTGAAATTTTAGCTTTTAAAGCTTCTGGAGTTGTTTTGTTATTACTTAAGCCTCGCTTCTTAGCTTCTACTTCCCAAGCTTTTCCATAACCGTTTCCTTCAAATAAAATACTCTTAGTAGATTTTATATATTCTCTCAATACATTGAATATAGCTTCGTCCTTCTTTAAATCTTTCTTATCTATTAATTTATCTACTTCAATTTTAAAATCTTTTAACTGCTTGGCTACTATCGTATTTAAAATAGTCATTGGATTACCACAATTTGCTGTAGATCCTACGGCTCTAAACTCAAATTTATTACCAGTAAACGCAAAAGGAGATGTTCTATTTCTATCGGTATTATCTAGTAACACATCTGGTATTTTACCAACAACATTTAATTTAAGTTCCGTCTTTTCTTGAGGCGATAATTTTCCTTTAGTAACACCTTCTAACTCTTCTAAAACTTTGGTTAATTGTTCTCCAATAAATACTGAAATTATTGCTGGTGGTGCTTCATTAGCCCCTAACCTATGATCATTACTAGCAGATGCAATTGCTGCTCTTAAAAGTGCTTCATGTTCATGAACAGCTTTAATGGTATTAATAAAAAATGTAAGAAACTGGAGGTTGCTCATAGGTGTTTTTCCTGGACCTAATAAATTAACACCTGTATCTGTAGACAAAGACCAATTGTTATGTTTACCAGAACCATTAATACCTTTAAACGGTTTCTCATGTAATAATACTTTAAAATTATGACGCGCTGCCACACGTCCCATTATATCCATTAAAAGAGAATTGTGATCTACCGCCAAATTAGCTTCCTCATAAATTGGAGCTAATTCAAACTGATTAGGTGCCACTTCGTTATGTCGTGTTTTTACAGGAATACCTAATAACATACATTCTGTTTCCAATTCGCGCATAAAATTTAATGCTCTACTGGGAATGGCTCCAAAATAATGATCGTCTAGCTGTTGTCCTTTTGCTGGTGAATGCCCTAATAAGGTTCTACCAGTTAAGGAAATATCTGGGCGACTGGCTGCTAACATTTTATCTATTAAAAAATATTCTTGCTCCCACCCCAAAGAAGAGGATACTTTCTTTACATTTTTATCAAAATATTTACAAACAGCTGTTGCTGCATCATCTACGGCATGTAAAGCTCTTAGTAAGGGTGTTTTATAATCTAAGGCTTCACCTGTATATGCCACAAAAATGGTTGGAATACATAAAGTTGTTCCATATATAAATGCTGGTGAAGTAGGATCCCATGCTGTATAACCACGAGCTTCGAATGTATTTCTAATACCACCACTAGGAAAACTAGAGGCATCTGGTTCTTGTTGTACTAATTGGTTTCCTCCAAATTTTTCAACAGCCATACCACTACCAACAGTCTCGAAAAACGCATCATGCTTTTCTGCTGTGGCTCCCGTTAATGGCTGAAACCAGTGCGTATAATGGGTAACTCCTTTCGATAACGCCCAATCTCTCATAGAAGAAGCTACTTGATCGGCTATACTTCTGTCTATTTTTTTACCATATCGAACAGCATTCATAACACCTGTAAAAGCATCTTTTGTTAGGTATTGACGCATCGTATTCTCATTAAATACATGTTTCCCAAATAGGTCCGATCTACGTTCTTTTTCTTCTACAGTCACTGGCTTATAAGCAAGTGACTCTTTGATAGCATGAAATCTTAATGTTGACATTTTTAGAAAATTAATTAGGTTTCGTAATGATTACTTTAATATTGCAAAAATAAGTAGCAAAAACAATAAAAGTATGAAAACATAAAAGTTTATTGTTAACATTTTTGCAGTTTTTATATAAAATAATACTCTTTTTTTAAAATAAACCTTAAAATAATGGGGGATAAATAAAAATAACTAATACTTATATTAAAATACCCCCTATAAATATAAAGTATTTATATAATAATTTATATTTGTGAATATTATTAAAATTTCATTCATAAAATATTCATTATGGCAAAAATTAAATTAGAATACCTTTGGTTAGATGGTTATAAGCCAACTCAAAATTTGAGAAGTAAAACTAAGGTAGAAGAGCACGAAAACTTTAAAGGTACATTAGAAGAAATAGGAAACTGGTCTTTTGATGGATCATCAACACAACAAGCAATAGGAGGTTCTTCTGACTGTTTATTAAAACCTGTTGCAATATACCCAGACCCTGCCCGTATTAATGGATATTTAGTAATGACTGAGGTTTTAAATGCTGATGGAACAGCACACGAATCTAACGGTAGAGCTGGTATTGATGATGATGATAATGATTTCTGGTTTGGATTTGAGCAAGAATATTTTATCATGGATACGCATACACAATTACCTTTAGGATTCCCAATTGGAGGATACCCTGGACCTCAAGGTATGTACTACTGTTCTGTTGGAGGAAAAAACACTCATGGTAGAGATTTTGTAGAAAAGCATGCTGACTTATGTATTGAAGCTGGTTTAAATTTTGAAGGTATTAACCAAGAAGTTGCTAGTGGACAATGGGAATTCCAATTATTTGCTAAAGGTGCTAAAAAAGCTGGAGATGAAATTTGGATCGCTAGATATTTACTAGACAGATTAACTGAACAATACGGATACTATATCGAATACCACCCAAAACCTATTAAAGGTGACTGGAATGGTTCTGGTATGCACGCAAACTTTTCTAACACAACTTTAAGAACTTGTGGTTCTCAAGAAGTTTATGAGAAAATATGTGAAGCTTTCAGACCTGTTACTAAAGAACACATTGAAGTATATGGTGAGTTTAACGACCAACGTTTAACTGGTTTACACGAAACAGCTTCTATTACTGATTTCTCTTATGGCGTATCTGATAGAGGTGCCTCTATTCGTATTCCTATTATTACTGTAGAAAAAGGATGGAAAGGCTGGTTAGAAGACAGAAGACCTGCTTCAAACGCTGATCCATACAAAATTGCTGCTAGAATTGTTAAGACTGTTAAATCCGCAGACGTTTAATAATACTAGTTTTGTTCATAATAAAAAAGGGCTTACAAATTAATTTGCAAGCCCTTTTTTATGCGTTTAACTCAGATTATGTAATGATGAATCTTCGTTATAAAACCTGAAAGCGCAATAAAGACTGGTATTTTCTTAATTTTAGCATAGTATCTCTATGGTGAAACTAAACAACAGTATTTGCAGTGGTTTCTGGATGCTATAGATTTTCTATTGCATAATCTGGGTTTAAATTAGATCTTAAAATTTACCCCTTGTAAATACTAAAAACATAAAAACACCATAAGCAAAAACTAAAAAGAATCCTTTTGCTCTGCTTATCTGTAATTTCTTTGGTAAAAATATTATTGGTATTAATATGAAACTAAAGCCTAGCATCCAAAAAATATCATTAGACAATATTTGAGGTTCTGTAATTTCAATTGGTTTTATTATGGCAGTTAACCCCAAGACAGATGCTATATTAAAAATATTAGAGCCAATTAAGTTACCCAAAGAAATGGCCTTTTCTTGCTTTGCAGCTGCAATAACAGATGCTGCTAACTCTGGTACACTGGTGCCTATAGCGATTAAAGATACACCAATTACCGCTTCACTAACACCTACAGAACGCGCAATCTCTTTTGATCCTTCTACCAGCCATTCACTTCCAAAATATAATGATGCTGCACCAATAACTAACCAAATAAATATCTTAAAATTTGAGACCACTGCTAAAGTTTCATCAACTTTCTCTACATTCAAATCTTTTCTTGCCCTTCTCATCAATGTATATAAAAAGACGATAAGTCCTATGAATAAAATGCCTCCTTCTATAGCTGTAAGTACATTATCATTCTTAAGAAAATAATACAGCACTATAGAGAAGACCATCATAACAGGCCAGTTGAGTTTATAAAAGGATTTATCGACAGCTATTGTTCCTACCATAGCAGTAATACCCAACACCAAACCAATATTAGCAATATTAGACCCCACGACATTATTTATAGCTATTGCTGGCGACCCAGATAATGCCGCTTGTAAACTAACTAGTAATTCTGGAGCAGATGTTGCAAAAGATACTACCGTCATACCTATTACCATTTTGGATATACTAAACTTAAACGATAATGCTACCGATGAACGTACCAAAAACTCACCTCCTACTACCAACAATATAAAACCAAGGATCACCCAAAATATACTCATAAAATATTTTTTTTTGCGAAGATAGTATAAGAATTACGATTTACGATTTTTAAATTCATTATTGATGCATAGTAACCAAAACAGCAATAAAACTAAAAATATTGTTAAATAACTATATGTGTAGTTGTGTAACTATAAAAATAGTTATATGTTTGTTTTGAGTTAAAATTACCCCCATGTTTAAGTTTCTGGTTTTTTTATAAAAAACAGGTATTGAAAGCATTATCTATAAGAATAACAATAAAAACTAATAAAATTTCCTTCTTCAAGGAAATGAAAAACATACAGATTAATGGAAAAGTTAACGAACAAAGAAGAAGAAATCATGCATATTTTATGGAAGCTGGAAAAGGCTTTTGTTAAAGATGTACTTGCAGAAATAAAAAAGGATAAGCCGCATTACAACACACTATCTACCATAATAAGAAATTTAGAAGAGAAAGGTTATGTGGCACATAATGCTTATGGCAAAACCCACCAATACTACCCTATTGTTAGTAAAAAAAAATACAAGAAAAAATTTATGAGCTTGGCTATAGACCATTATTTTAACAATTCTTATAAAAGCATGGTGTCGTTTTTTGCTAAGGAAGAAAAGATTAGCGTAGACGAGCTTAAAGAAATTATTGCCTTAATAGAAAAAGACAAATAGCAATGGTATATTTATTAAAAGCCTGTGTGGTAACTGCTATTTTTTATATAATCTATAAAGTTTTTTTGCAACGCAATACCTTTTTTAAATCCAATAGAGGCTTTCTTTTATTAGGCTTAATAACATCGTTTATCTTTCCTTTTCTAGTCATTCATACCTATATTGAATATACGCCTGCCTCTACTATAATAACAGACTATAATTTTGAAGATATCTCTACTGTAGTTGAAACCAAAGAAGAACCTTTTAATATTTTAGATTATCTTCCTATAGTCTATTTTTTAGGTGTTAGTTTCTTTTCTATTCGTTTTATTACACAATTTACTTCATTAATTACATTAATTTTTAAAAATAAAAACGAAAAACATGGTGATTTTATCTATGTAAAAATCCATACCAATATTTCTCCATTCTCGTTTTTTAACTGGATCGTTTATAACCCAGATCAATTTAATAAAACTGAGCTAGACCAAATTATTATGCACGAAAAAGTACATGCTCAACAATATCATTCTATAGATATTTTGTTAACACAACTTTCTTGTATTCTGCTTTGGTTTAATCCTTTTATATGGTTATACAATAAAGACCTGAAACAGAATCTGGAATTTTTAGCCGATAGTTCGGTGATAAATCATATTAAATACAAAAAAGAGTACCAATATACCTTACTTAAAACAAGTTTGCCAACTCATCAATTGGCATTAAGCAATAATTTTTATAATTCATTAATCAAAAAACGAATCATTATGTTACACAAATCAAAATCAAAAAAAATTAATCTAATAAAGTATGCCTTTGTAATCCCTTTGCTTACCATATTTTTAATGAGCTTTAATACAGAGAACGTTTATGTTGAGACACCAGATTTAAATGCAGAAAATGAAACTGCAATAACTGAAGTCTCTTCAGCTAAAAATGACATTGAAACATTTATAATTTATAATAATTTCACCGACGCTAAATTCAACGCTTTTAAAGCTGAACTTAAAAGTAAAGGCTATGATTTTAATTTAAAAAATATACAAAGAAGAGTAAACAATTTTATTACTGCAATCAATTTTACAATTAGTAAGAACGGTATTGATGGAAATTATACGGTATCTTCTGGAGAATTCGGTATAAATACTATTGTTATTGAATATTCAAAGATCAAAAATAAATTTAGTATTAATACATTAAATTTTCTTGAAAATGAAAAAAGAAATGCTAACAATCCAGATGTGGTAGAAATTATAATAGATAAGAACACAACTCATGCTAGCATTGAAAACAAAAAGAAACTTCTAGAAGAAAAGCATAATATAGTCTTTGATTTTGAAATAATTGATAAAAACTCTAAAAATGAAATAGTTACGTATTCTTTCAAAATAGGTCATAAAGACAAGAAAAGTTCTTCACAAAAGATCACTATAAATGCCAGCAACCCTACCGTTATTAAATACAACCCTATAACGAACTCTGTGTCTTACAACGTAATTGATATAAAAGGGGATAATTATGGATTTGTACAGAATTTTGAAAAACTTAATTATTACGTGATCCATAAGGACAATAGTGATGAAAATTTAAGAAGTGCTGCTAAATACTTAAAGAAAAAAGGTATTACCGTCAAATTCACCAATGTAAAACGTAATGACAAAGGTGAAATTATTTCAATTAAAATTAATGCCAAATCTGAATATGGAAATGTTAATTATAATCATGATTCTGGTGAGCCAATACCCTCAATAGCAATTTCATATCACAACGGAGGAAAAGGACTTAAGATTGGTGCACCACCAATTCCTAATGATCACAATTTCAAGAAGAAAAAGAATAAGAACGAGAATAAGAATGAGGACAAGGACAAGGACGAGGACGAGAATTCTAAAAAAAATTTACTCGTTAGGAATCATACCACTGATGAGGTTTTAAAATTGTATGCAGAAAAATTAAAGAAAAAAGGAGTTACTATAGAGTTTAACGATGTAAAACGCAATGTAAAAGGTAAAATTATCTCAATTAATATCAATGCCAGATCAGAATATGGAAATGTTAATTACAATCAAAATCATGGAGAACCAATAACTCCAATAGTAATTTCTAACGATAAAGAAAACGGGCTTAAGATTGGTTTATATAAACCTTATAATCAATATGCTATGAATGAGGCCTCTCTTTCTTCTAGTTATTCATTTAATACCAATAGCAACCCAGAACCAAAGGTAATAGAAAAATTAATAAAGGAATCTAAAGGCAAGGCTATATATATTCTGGATGGAAAAGAAATTACCGAAAAAGAATTAAGATCAATAAACGAAGATAAAATAAGTCATATTAGTATTTTAAAAGGTAAATCTGCGGCTAAGAAATATGGTGAAAAAAGCAAAAATGGTGTTGTAGAAATTACTACCAAAGTAGAGGAATACAAAAAAAATCAAATTAGTGAAATAAATAACAGTACGTTACCTCTTTACATTATAGATGGTAAAGAAATGACAAAAGAAGATCTTGGAGATTTTGAAGATATAGATCATAATAACATTTATAGCTTAAATGTAATAAAAGGTAAGACAGCTACTAAAAAATATGGTGATAAAGGTAAAAATGGTGTTGTAGAAATTGCTTATAAAAAAGAGAAAACTCAAATTAAAGGTATAAACGGCAATACACCTCCTCTGTATATTTTAGACGGTAAAGAAATAACAAATGAAGGTTTTGAAACTATAGATCGTGGTAACATTCATAGCATAAATGTAATAAAAGATAAAGAGGATGCTACTAAAAAATATAGCGAAAAAGGTAAAAATGGTGTTATAGAAATTACTACTAAAAAAGAATAAAAGATCCTAAACCTCACCCTCCTCTAAAAGCGAGATTAGTCTACCACGGTCAAAGACGTGGTTCAACTTACAATTTTGAATACGTCTTGCAGACTTCTCAAAATTGAGTTTCACTAATAAAACAATTAAAACAAACTAAATAATTTAAGACACTCAATACTGGGTGTCTTTTTTTATGTTTTAATATTTCAAAAAGATAAAACTGATAAAAAATACCTTTTTTAAAACAAATAGTGCCTTGGTAATTAAAAACGTATCTAAAACGCCTCTATAATTATCATATTTTATAACTAAAAATATCTATTCAGGTTACAATATAAAACTTCATTAAAGAGAGTCACTCAAATTTAGAAACCAATTTAATTTTATCACTTACAAATTTATATTCAATTTCATTGATTTTAATTAAAACGTTTGGCAAACATATTGGGAAATATATATCTTCAAAAAACATTGATATAATAAACCTATTTAATAACCTTTAAAACCTAAAAAACATGATCACTCTAGCCAAACTTATAATTGATATCATACTTCTTATTATCTCAATTATATAAACTTCACTAAATGTAAAACTTAAAAACTGTTTAAATTTTACCCTTTAGTTTATTTTGTCGTTTTAAGCCCTCATTCTGCAGCAAAATTTCTTTAAATAACGATGCTATTCACATTTATTTTGCATTGACTGCGAACTTAATCCACCCAAACTAATTCCAAAAACAAAACTTAAACAGTTTCTTAATCTAGAATAAGTTTTACTATTTTTATAGCATGCAAAAACAAGTATTTAAATTTTTAGCGAAGATTAATAAAATAATATTACCAAGTTTTTCTAAACAACGGTTAGATCTATCCAAAGCAACTAAACTGCAAATGGCTATTATTGGTTGGAGATGGTTTGTTACTAAAAATGCTTTAGATTAATTTTAAATAAATAATAATTCTAACGCATTAATTCTGCCAATAGGCACTTCAATATTAAAAGCAAGACATCTTATCCTTGTAAAAATAATAGCAAGAAAGAAAGGCTGATGTCTCAAACTAATTAACAACTAGCCTTTCTACACTATCTAACTAAACAAAAATATCCTTAATCTTGTCTTGTGGGCTTCTACCACCCATCTGTTTGTTCTAGCAATCCTGAGCTTTTTAAAATCTCATCTGTATGTATTGGTAGTAAATACATTTTATCTTCAAAAGGTTCTCTTTCTCCCAATACAAAAGGAGTATAAATAATTTCTCCAGTACTCGTGTTTTTAATAACTTCCATACCTCTTAAGTCTGTAGAAAATTCTTCATTATCCAATTTCCATCTACGCATATCAAAGAAACGTTGTCCTTCAAAAGCAAATTCTACGCGTCTTTCATTATAAAGGACTCTTCTAAGTGCTTCACCAGAAACATTGTTATCTACAGGTGACGTAGCAACACTTGGTCGTGCTCTTACCATATTAATGTATTGACGACACGTCTCCTCATCCCCAAGTTCGAATTTTGCCTCAGCATAATTCAAATAAATTTCTGCTAAACGGAAATATACCCAAGGCATCGTATAGGGAGTTTGAAAACTTAAGGCTACATCTTCATCTGGGGCGAATTTTTTAAGCACATAGTTGGACCTTGGGTTATCCCCGCTTTGTCTAAAAGAATCAAATCCATAAGTTGCTGCGTCATCAGATATCCACATTTCCATAGTATCCCCTCTATAAACAGAACCATTATGTAAAATAGTTGCCTCTAACCGAGAGTCTCTATTTGCATAAGGATTTTGTGGATCATAAGCAGCATCAGGATTGATATTCTCTCCTTCAGAATCAAGAAATGGCAATTCTCCATTAGTCATTGGATAAGAATCTACTAAGTTTTGAGTTGGACCATTAGTGGCTCCCCACCCGCCATAGCCGCCATAGCGTCTATTCATATTAATAATTGGAGCTTGATGTGAGTTTGTTGATGAAAAGTTACGAGCAAAAATCAATCCGCTGTTTTCACTTCCACTAGGTTGAATAAACATTTGACGATAATCTGGATATAGGCTATACCCTGCATTCAAAAGCTCCTCGGCGGCATCGGCAGCTAGTTGCCATTTTCCCATATCATCAGATGTATTAAACAGTGGAGAGGCTGCATATAATAACATTCTTGACTGAAGGGCTTTACAGGCATCTTGTGTACCACGACCAAAATCGGCACTAGTAGTAGCATGTGATTTAGGAAGGACTGCAATTGCCTCTTCTAAGTCTTTGTTTATAAACGCTACACAATCGTCAAACGAGCTTCGCTCAAAGTTGATTTCCTCTCCTATCTCATAAGATTTCTCAATAATGGGCACACCTCCATAGCGTCTAATCAATTCAAAATTGATAAAAGCTCGTACAAATTTCGCTTCTGCAATTAGAACATCCACATTTTCAAGGGTAATTTGTGGGTCTTCCATTTCCTCTATAAAAATATTTATTTTTCGAATGTACAGATAACCTCTTTGCCAAAAATATAAATAGTTTTGACGCGCCCTGTAACTAAAGATATTATCGGCGTCGAATGTATTTCGTTGTACATTATCACCATTGCTAAATGCTTCATCGGTGTATTTAGATATCATATGTCTACTAAACCCATGTGGTATGCCATTATACAAAGCATTGTGATAGGCAGACACTAAACTGGGGTCTGTCCAAACATCGGTTTCCGAAACTCGATCCTTTGGGTTAACATCTAAAAAATCATCGTTACATGCTATAACGATAAAGAATAAACTGAATAATATTAATATTTTTTTCATTATATATTTTTTAAAATTTGAGGTTAAAACCAACATTAAATGTTTTTATTTGGGGGTAATAGTAATGGTTGCCTTGCGCTTCTGGATCGATATAATCATTTGCAGCAAAAGTCAATAAATTAAACCCACTTAAATAAAACCTTAAAGTACTTAAGCCTGCAGCCTTAGTTATTTTATCTGAAAAGCTGTATCCTATTTCCAACTGTTTTAGTCTTACAAATTTCTGATTGTACTGCCAAAAAGTGTTATTTACAGGTGCTGAATCATCTGCTCTGGGCATGGTTCCATTAATATTATCAATAGTCCAACGGTCATTTGCCCTAGCAACTGCACCATTACTACCATCAGCACCTCCTAATCCTCTAAACGCAGCATCTATGTTATAGGCATTAGCTTGTCCTTGCCACAACATATTTAAATCGAAGCCTTTATATTCAGCACTTACATACAACCCAAACACATATTCTGGAACTGAGGAATATTCAGATCTTTTTTGATCACTACTATTAAGTTCACCATCATTATTTAAATCCAGTAATTTAATATCGCCCACTTGTGCATTTGCAAAATGTGGGTACGCATCTAATTCTTCCTGAGTATTGAAAATCCCATCTGCCACGTAAACTAGATCTGTATCAATAGCAGAACCAGAAATAGCTTGATAAGCTTCAGAAGGAGGTGTTTCATCCAAAAAAATGACTTCGGATGCTGCATAATTTAAATTAGCGTTTACAGAATATGAAAAATCACCTATTGTGTTCCTATGGTTTATAACCATTTCAAAACCTTGATTCTCGACTTCTCCAATATTTTCGTCGGGTAAACCTGAAAACCCATAAATATCAGGGATTGAAAGATTTCTTGACGTTAAAATATTTTTTCTTCGTTCTTTAAAGAAAGTTAGATCTAACCCTAGTAAATTATTCCAAAAATTGGCTTCGAGACCTATATCTGTTTTTTGGCTTACTTCCCAAGTAATATTAGGGTTAGGAATTGTGTTAGCTCTTATACCTGGAACATCTTGTGAACCAAAAACATAATTATCAGCAAAAGAAAAGGTTTGTAAGTATTGATATTGTCCAACAGCATCATTTCCCACCTCGCCATATGAAACTCTAATTTTCAGTAAATCAAGCGCCTCACTTTTTATAAAATGTTCCTTATCTATTCTCCAAGCAGCGGATACCGCAGGAAAAAAACCATAACGGTCACTTTCTGGAAATATTTGGGAACCATCATATCTAAATACAAACTCTAAAAGGTACTTTTTATCAAAATCATAATTTAAACGACCAAAATAATTGTTATACCCACTAAATGAAGAAGAACCACTATTTTCTTTATCTTCTGGAGCATTGCTTCCTACATTTATTTCATCTATAGCTGCACTCAGATAATTTGTTCTATAGGCCTCCACAAAATTATTGGTGTTTTTTTGACGCTCTGATCCTAACATTACTCCCAAATAATGTTTTTCAAAGTAATTATCATAGTTAATTTTAAAATTATAGAGCGATGTAAAGTGGCGCTCAGAACGGTCTCTGAGTTCTGCAAATTCTCTATCGTACTTTACTTGAATGTATTCACCAGTATTTACATCATATTCATGATAAAAATAAGGGGTAATAAACGTCTTTTTAAATATGCTACTGAAGTCATAATTATAGGAACCTGATATTTTTAAACCTTCTAAAAAAGGCACATTATATACCCCAGTAAAGGATGTACGAACAGGTATATCCTGGGTCTGAGCAGAACCTCTTTGATTAAGTAATAACGGATTTTCTCCCAGTCTCCCAGCTGCAATCAAACCATTAGGATATCTATCAATTAATAATGGATTAGAAAGTAAAATATTATGAAATAAAAACCCATTAGAAGGCGCAGTGGTATTGTTTATATTTCCAGAAATATTTAATCCTAAATTAAAATTTTGGGTAACATCTACATCCAATTTTAAGCGAAAATTGTATTGTTCATACTTTGTAGGATCGTTTTCGAAGAAGGTATTTTGATCGGTATACCCAAAACTGGTTAAATACCTAATAGTTTCTGTTCCACCCTGAACAGTTAAATCCAATCTTTTTTGGTTGGAAGTGTCTTTCAAAACGGCATCTACCCAATCTGTATTTGGAAATAGAATTGGATCCGAACCATTCGCCGTTTGTTGAATAAAATCTTCAGAATAAGGATAAACGAAATTATCGGGTCTTCCTGCTCTATAAAAAGTCCCTTCGTTAATTGTTCTTGCATACGTAGGGCCATCCAATACATCTAAAATACGAGTGGGAGCATTGTAAGACTGGTTAAAATTAACACTTAATGTTGGTTTTCCTATTTTACCGCTTTTTGTAGTAACAATAACAACCCCATTTGCCGCTCGTGCACCATAAATTGCAGCTGTAGCATCTTTTAATACAGAGATACTTTCTATATCGTTAGGGTTTAACCTACCAATTCCCGATCGTTCTACACCATCTATAATAATTAGTGGATCGTTATCTCCTGTGGTACCATTGCCACGTACTAATATGCGTGGATCATCAGCTCCTGGCTGCCCTGAAGTTTGATTTACAATAAGACCAGGCAGTCTTCCTGCCAAAGAATTGGAAACATTTGCAGCTGGACTTGATACAATTTCATTACCCTTAACATGAACCACAGATCCTGTTAAGGTTTCTTTTTTCTGAGTACCGTAACCTACTACTATGATCTCATCTAAAGCAGCGGTATCTTCCTCTAAAACAATGTTTAAGTTTGTTTGTCCATTAACCTGAACCTCTTTAGTAGCAAAACCAATATAAGAAGCAACTAAAATAGCATTCTTATCGGTAACCGATAGGGAAAAATGACCATCAAAGTTCACTAACGTACCATTGGTAGTTCCTTTTTCGATAATATTGGCTCCTGGTAATGGATTACCATTAATATCTAATAAGGTTCCAGTCACTATCACTTGTCGTAAAGGTTCCACTGTACTATTTACAGATTCGACTATTTTTTTAATCCCTCGTTTGTTTTTAGAAATAACTATCTGATTATCAAACACCTTAATCACAACAGACGTTTGTTTTTCAAACTCGGCAAGAATAGTATCTAAGGGCATTTTATCAACATTTATAGATACATTTTCGCCTTCTTTAAAAATATCATCTTGATAGATGAAATAAAAATCGGTTTTGTCTTCAACATTCTTAACAAACTCCGATACAGAAGCATTTTCAAGATTTAGACTAATTTTCGTCGATTGCGAAAGCGAGTTAGCCCAAATTCCGCATGTCATCATAAATGAAAATAAAAAGGTAAGTTTCATTTTTAGAATAATTAAGTTGTCCTTCCACTTAGCAGAATCACTAGGTCGTAAATTTTTCATAAATTTGTTCTGGTTATTTATTCGTTAATAATCGATTCATAAAACCAGGTGGAGGTCGGATTCCATCTGGTTTTTTATTTTAAAACATATGTTGATTCATTTATTTTTGTTAATTCCATTGAAGTTGCGGTAACCAATACGGCTAATACGTCTTCCACATTGTCTTTCAACAATAACTTACCTGTTATTGTTTTTGAAGCCACATTTATGTTTTGCAGCTTTATTTTTATATTATAGTACCTTTCAACTCTTTTTATTAAGTTTCTAAATTCTGAGGTTTCTAAATTTAAATATCCCAAATACCATGAGACATACTTATTGGCGTCTACCCTCGAAATAGACATTTCTTTATTCCCTATATTATAGTAAGCTCTTTGGTTAGGTTTTAGGATATAATCATTTTTAAAAAAAGAAAACTCATTGGCATTTAACTTTATAGAACCTTCTGCCAAAACAGTTTCTACTGCACTATCTGAAGGATAAGCCGATACATTGAACTTGGTTCCTAAAACTTCTATTTCCTGAGTAGTGGTCTTTACGATGAAAGGCCTTTTTTTATTATGATAGACATCAAAAAAACCTTCCCCATACAGATACACTTCTCTTTTTGTTCCCGTAAAAGAAGATGGATATACCAATCTTGAACCCGCATTTAAGTGTACAACGGTTCCATCGGGTAGTGTAATGGAAGATTTTTTTCCAAATGGAACTATTAACTGGTTATATTGTGCAACCTTAGTAGTGTTTGAGGTATAATTAACCGTATCATTTTTATTGATAATAATCTCACTATTATTGCGATACACGATTTCTGATTTTTTCTCATCAATTAATACCTTATTCCCATTCGCCAAAATGAGTTGTGAATTATTCTGATCTCCCCCTACAACCAATTGCTTGGCAATACTGTCTAATTTATTTACTTTTTGATAGTAGTAGTAAGAAACTGTTAGAGAAAGGAAAAGAAGAAGTACCGCAGCATACTTTAAAGACTTAAAGATAAACCTACGTACAAGAGATACTTTATTTCTGGTATTTATTTCACGGATAATTTCTGAGAATAAAATAACTTCTCTATTGTCCGACTGTAGATTTTTTTTAGATTTAAGAGCAAGAACAACTAACCGAGATTTATTAATTTCTTCCGTTTCTTTGGGGTGACACTCAAGGTAGTCTTTCCAATATTTGTTTAAGTCGTCTGTAGGATTTAATACCCACTGTATAAAATCTTTATTTTCGAAATATTTTAAAAAATCATCCATTTAACACAAGCCCATTTTAGTAAGGGGCTTTTAAATGTTAAAACATGGACATTTTTATTTGCTTTTTTTTAAAAAAAATCAATATAAATATATTAAACAGCTCTGGATCCAACGTTTTTCGTAAAGACAAAAGCGCCCTATACATTAACTTTCTTGCAGATTCTACAGAAATTTTCATGATATTTGATATTTCAGAATAATCCATTCCTTCTTCAAACTTTAAATAAATAATTTCTTTTTGTTTGGATGGCAACAGAGTGATTCCCTTTCCTAATTTTTCCGAGACTTCTTTAGATATTTCATTATTAATAAGATTAACCTGATGAGAATATTCAACATTGAAATTAATTTCAGTATTTTTTTTATCAATTAGACTCTCAAACTTTCGACTATTAGTCATTTTCTTTATTAAAGAATTTCTCAAAGAGACAAAAAGATATGATTTTAGGTTTTTAATAGTTACCCTATTTTTTTTTCGCCTAAGAAATAAATCAATAAATATCTCCTGTAGGCTATCATGCACCAATTCATGGTCATAACATAATTTATAACCATATTCCAACAGGGCATTTGTATGATGTTGATATATTAGAGAAAAACTTTTATCATCACCATTTAAAAACGATTTCCATAAATAATCTATACTATTTTCATAAGTGCCCATCATTCAAAATTAGTGAAATTATAAAATGTAGAAGAAAATAACACTTAAATCTAAATAATACTAAAACAAGTTCAACACAGGAAACGTTATTAGTCTCTCACAATAAAGGCATGGTTCAACTTGCAATTTTGAATGTGTTTTACAAACTCCTTTAAATTGAATTTTTCTACCTCTTAATAAGTATGAACTAATAAATATTGTAAACCTGAATTCGTGTCAAAAGTTTTTAGATGCTGAAAGCGACATGGACTAAAGCACATCCTTTTTACTGCATTTAAGACCAATAAAGAAACTATTAAAAGAAACTTCTAAAACATAAATTAGTAAATAATACTATCTATGCACATCTAAATTAGAACGAAATAAAGGGCTGTCTCATAGAATATTTTTGAATTAACAGCACCTGACTAAACCTCATAATTATTGAATTAGAGAATTTTAAAAGAATAATATCCTTTTAAAATTGATTAAATTTGTTTAAATTCAACTCTGCTCTCTCAAGCTAACCACAATTATGATAGCATCCCTTAAAAGCAATTTTATTTTAATTTTAGTGCTCTTATTCTGTAGTAAGATCCATGCCCAATACACACCATTTTTTCAAAATTATTCATTAACCGAGTTTAATGCTGGTAATCGAAACTGGGATATTTCTTTTGCACAGAACGGTAAGTTATATGTTGCTAACGATAAAGGGCTTGTTGAATTTGACGGATTAAAATGGGGATTTTACCAACTGCCGAATAAAACCATAGTTAGATCTGTTTTAGCTCACAAAGGCTTAATATATACAGGCTCTTACAAAGAATTTGGGTATTGGAAAAAAAATGATAAAGGTCAATTAATTTATACTTCATTAAGCAGTTTTCAAGACAAAAAAGAACCTTCAGATGATGAATTTTGGCAAATATTACATTATAACAATGCCATTCTTTTCAGGTCGTTTACAAAACTTTACAAATATGAAGATGAAGAAATTATTGAAATAAAACTTGAGTCTACAATAATTTCCTGTGATGTTGTTGACAACGATGTTTATGTTTCAACATTAAAAGATGGTATATTTCATTTAGAAGGCAATAATTTAATACCATTTATAAATACAGTCGCATTGTACGACTCCAAAGTTATTTCAATTTCGAAACTCAACAACAAATTACTTATAACTACGGCTTTAAATGGTTGCTACCTATATAACAAAGGAAAACTTGAGGTATGGAACCCTCCAATTAACAAAACTATAAAAGAACACCAACTCAATAACTTTTTAGAACTAAAAAACGGTAATATGGTTTTTGGAACCATAAAAAATGGTATTTATATCACTAATAATTCGGGAGAAATTCTATACCATGTTAATAAAGAAAATGGCTTATTAAATAATACCGTATTAAGCCTGGAACTAGGAAGTAACAATAAATTATGGACTGGGCTTGATAATGGTATTTCATCCATAGACTTAAACTATAACTATGTGTTATATAAAGACAATTCTGGTAAACTAGGAGCCGTTTACGATATTATTAATTACAAAAACATTATATATATTGGAAGCAATACAGGATTATTTTACTTAGATAACAACGATAATAAACTAAAATTCATAGAAGATTCACAAGGGCAGGTCTGGGATTTAAAAGAAATTAATGGCGATTTATTTTGTGGGCATAATGATGGCACTTTTTTAGTAAAAGACAAAAAATTAAAAAAAATATCAAGCTCAACAGGAGGATGGGTTATTAAAAAAGTACCAAAACAAGATAATATATATATACAAGGTACCTATACGGGTTTAGTAAGATATAAATATGTAAACGGGAATTGGGATGTCAAAGCCCTGGAAGGCTCCACAATACCAATTAAGTTTTTAGAATTTGAAGACCAGTATACTGCATGGGTAGCTCATGCCTACAAAGGACTATTTCGAGTAAAGTTTGATAAAGATTATGAAAACATAAAAGTTGAGAATTATAAGAATAAAGGACTATGGTCCGATTTTAATGTAAGAGTTCATAACGTAAAAAATGATATTTGTTTTAAAACGAATGAAGGCTGGCAAAAATACGAAGCACTCATAGACAGTATTGTACCCAACACATTGTTAAACAAAACGTTTGGTAAAGACACAAATATAATTTCAAAACCCAATACAGATATCTTAGTTACAAAAAACATAAAAGATAAAATTAGTTTTATTTCATCATTAAGTTCAAATAATAACCTCGAACTACCAAATAAAATATTTCAAAAAAGACTTGTAGTTGACGCCGAAAATGTTTCCCAAATAAAAGATTCCATCTATACTTTAAATCTTTATGATGGTTTTGTACTAATTAATAAAAACAATTATTCGAAAAGAGATACTCTACAAAAACCAAATATAGAACGTATTGAAGTTGGCAAGAATTTAGTATCTATCAACCCAGAAGGTGTTTATGAGCTCCCTTATAACAAGAGTATTAGTATATCCATAGCATCACCAAATTCAAGTAATCATTATTTTGAATATGCATTAACCAACTCAGACACTTTAAACTGGTTAAAAATGGATAATGAAAAATTAGAATTATCTAGTTTAAGTAACGGTGATTATACACTACATTTTCGTACAGCAAACCTTTTAGGAGATATATCGTCTAAAAAAGATCTCAACTTAAGCGTGGCACCTCCCTGGTATAAACACCGTTTATTTTACTTTTTATTAGCATTGCTTATTAGCTCAATTACCTACACACTTCACAAACGGAAAATTAATAAAGAGCAAAAAGTGCTACATAACAAGCTTATCAGAGAGCAAGAAATATTGCTCAAAGAAAAAGCGATCGAAAATGATAAAAAAATAGTCCAACTTAAAAATGACTCACTCAAAAACGAAATAAAATTAAAAAGCAAACAACTTGCTAATACAGCCATAGCATTGGTAAAAAAGAACGAATCTATGCTTGAGATAAAAAGTGAGCTTGTAAAAAATAAAACTGGTTTTGACAATATATTAATGTACAAACGCTTATTAAGAAAGATTGATAATTCAATTGGTCATGAAGACGAATGGGAAATATTCGAATATAATTTCAATCAAGTACATGAGGAATTTTTTAATCAGTTAAAAACGAAACATCCCCAGTTAACACATAAAGATTTAAAAATATGTGCCTACATCAAGATGAATTTATTAACCAAAGAAATTGCACCATTAATGAATGTATCAATTAGGGGATTAGAAACACACAGATACCGACTAAAACGCAAGCTAAATTTAGAAAACGATAAATCTTTAGCCGATTATTTGAGAAATTTCAAATAAACACCCCCTATTTTTATCATTTTCCCTCTCTTCTAACTACGTCTTAACTACGTCATTTTTTAAATTAAATCAATATTTTAGGTTTATTGTCACCGTTAAAACATACGTCAATAAGCACTTTTTTAAGTTTTAATATCTCTGACGTAATTTATGTGTAAGCCTTTTTTCTATACCACCTTCTTTAGTTTATAATTTAGTACTAACTAACATTCTAAATAAAATTATATGAAAACAAAACTTACTTTGTTGTTAATTTTTCTATTTTCAATCCAAGCTTTTGCGCAGGATATATTGGTAAATGGTACTATTATAAGTGCTGAAGACAATATACCTGTCCCAGGTGTAAATGTAATAGTAAAAGGAACAAATAGAGGAACAAGCACCGATTTTGATGGCAGTTATTCTATTTCTGTTAACAAAGGAGAAACCTTGGAGTTCAGTGCTATTGGATTTAAAACTATTTTAGTTGAAATTCAAGATCAAAATTTAGTAAACGTATCTCTCGAATTAGATATTGCTTCTTTAGATGAGATCGTAGTAATTGGCTATGGTTCCCAAAAGAAAGCCGATTTAACAGGTTCCATAACGACTATTAAATCTAAAGAAATCACTAAAGCACCAGTTGCCCAGGCCATGCAAGCCTTGCAAGGTAAGGTTTCTGGTTTGCAAATAGTAAATTCAGGAAGCCCAGGACAAGGTCCTACAGTTCGGGTTCGTGGTATCGGTTCGTATGATACTGGTGCATCAGGACCACTTTACGTTGTAGATGGTATGTTTTTCGACGATATCGATTTTTTAAATACTGCAGATATTGCTTCAATTTCTGTATTAAAAGATGCTTCTGCAGCAGCCATTTATGGCGTTAGAGCTGCCAATGGTGTCGTATTAATCCAAACTAATTCTGGAAAGTTGAACCAGAAAGCACAAATTACATATAATGGTTACTCAGGAATTCAGGTAGCACAAAATGTATTGAAATTGGCAAATGCAGAACAGTTCACAACTATTGCATTAGAATCTGGTTCTGCTCCAGATGCGCAATTTATATTAAATGCTATGCAACGCTATGGTAGAAGTCGTGTTAACCCAAATGTTCCAGATGTAAACACAGATTGGTACGATGTAATTATGAGAAACGCATTAATTACAAGCCATAGTATTGGTATAACTGGAGGTGGCGAAAAAGCAACGTATGCAGTTGGAGCTAATTACTTTGGCCAAGAAGGAATTCTTAATATGAAAAATGAGTATGAGCGTTTTAACATCAGAACAAAATTAGACTTTCAGGTAAATGACAGGCTAAAAGTAGGATCAAATATTGTATTTAGCAATGCAACGCGATACGACCCAGAAGCTTCGGCTTGGCGTGTTGCTTATTTTGCAGTACCTATATTACCACCATTTGACTCAAATAACGCAGAATTTTCCCCTACAAATTATGCCAGTGCAACAGATTTAGGATACCGTGGCGATCAAAACCCTTTACACTTATTAAATTTTAGTGAGAATAGACTAAAAATCAGAAATGTCTTAGCTAATATCTATGCAGAAATAAGTGTAACTAAAAACTTGAAATTTAAAACAGCCTATAATCATAATTTAGAAACTATTGAAAATCGCGAAGTACGTTTACCTTACGACACCAGTAGTGAAAATGATTATGAACGCGCTATTTCTAGTATTACAAAAGAAAATATAACCATTTCTAATCAAATTTGGGATAATACATTAACATACAATAATACATTTGGAAAACACAACCTAACAGCTTTATTAGGAGCTTCATTTAGAGATGAATCTTATGAACAATTGGAAGCCAGTGGCTCTGGATTTCCTTCAAGAGAAGAAGCTTATTATTTAGATCAAGCCACAGCATTAGGAGATCCAACTGATGATGGTAGGCGAGAATATGGTTCATCTTACTTTACAAGAATAGCCTATAACTTTAACGATAAGTATTTATTGTACGGAACATTTCGTGCAGATGGCACCAACAAATACCAGGAAAAGTGGGGCTATTTCCCAACAGTTGGTGTAGGTTGGGTCGTATCGAGCGAACAATTTATGCAAAATAATGGCATTTTTGACTTTCTGAAATTACGTGCCAGCTGGGGTGAATTAGGAAATGACAAAGTACCATCTAGTGAAGGCTCTATAACATCAGAGGTTGTTGAAACAGCATTAGGAGATATCAGATTTAGTGGTTTAAATACATCTAGTGATTTTACAGCTTTAAAATGGGAGGTTACCGAAGAAATCAATGTAGGGCTTACAACAAGATTATTTGATAATAACTTATCCATTGAAGCAGATTATTACATTCGCGATACCAAAGATGCTGTTATACCCGTAGAACGCCCTCTTATTCCAGGATCAACACGTCAAAATGTTGGAGAAATAAGAAACACAGGTTTTGAAATAGCACTAGAATGGAATAAAAGAGTCTCTGATGATTTTAGCTATAGTGTTGGAGCAAACCTATCTACACTAAAAAATGAAGTATTAGATTTAAATAATGAAACAGGATTTCTAGACGCAGGCTCAGCAGAATTCAGGCAACGTTCCATTGTTGGAGAACCTTTATTTGCTTTTTACGGTAGAGAAGTTATTGGAGTTTATCAAAATGATGCAGAAATTCAAGCAGACCCAGTAGCAGTTGCCAACAACTTAGTTCCAGGTGATTTCAAATACAAAGAAAATGGCGGAGACCCTGATACTATTGACGACGACGACCGTGTGGTTTTAGGTTCATTTTTACCCACGTATCAATATGGTATTAATTTAGGATTTAACTACAAAGCTTTTGATTTTTCAATTAGCGCTTTAGGCCAGGGAGGAAACAAAATCTTAAATCGAAAACGTGGCGAAGTTATTTTTACTAACGACACAAATATAGATAGAGATTTTGCAATAAACAGATGGCACGGAGAAGGAACTTCTAATAGTTATCCTTCTGCCGCTGCAATTCGTAAAGGATGGAATCAAAGCCTAAATTCTTATTTTATAGAAGATGGTGGGTTTTTCAGAATTCAAAATATAAGCTTAGGCTATACAATAAATAAAAAATCATCATCTAGCAAACTACCAACAATAAGGTTATACGTTACTGCCGAAAAACCATTAACCGTATTTGATTATAATGGTTTCAATCCAGAGGTAGCAAATGGCGTAGATAACCAAACGTATCCAATTCCAGCAGTATATACTGCAGGTGTAAATGTGAAATTTTAAAAAAAAAGCGATATGAAATTATTTAAAAAAATGTTCTTGATAACTCTAGCATCATTATTTGTGTTTGCAGGGTGTTCAGATAATATAGATGAGCCAGAGCGAAATAATAATTTTGCTGCAGGTACAGACTTTTCAAAAACTGAAGATATGATTCTCTCTATAGTAGGGGTTTACGAAGCATATCAAAGTAGAGGTTGGGAACAACCATTATTAACATCAGTAAGAGGAGACGATGTGAACTCTGGAGGTCTGGGAGACCAACAAGACTTTACAGAAACCGACAAATTTAATTACAATAAAGATTATTGGATGTATAACTCTTTATGGGAAAACGTTTATGTAGACATTATTACAGCCCATACTGCTATGGAGCAAATAGGACGCTATCAGGAATTTGCAGACGATGCAGGTATTGCCTTAGGAGAGCAATATATCGCAGAAGCAAAAGTACTAAGAGCGATCATGCTTTTCGATATTTCTCGTGTTTGGGGTGATGTGTTTATTACAGAGTCTTCAGATACTGGTGCCCTATTGGATGTTACAGAATTACCGACACAAACCGAAGTCATGCAACACATTTCAGATCAAATGGATGAAGCCATGCCTTTTTTACCAGATATGAGACCCAATGAACGCGTAGATCTTCCAGGAGGCGTTACACTATATACAGCATTGGCTATAAAAGCATTGGCGAATCAAGAATTAAAAGATTATCAGGCAGTAGCTGCTGCTACCAGTCAAATAATTAATTCAGATAAATTTAGCTTGTATTCTGATTTTTATGAATTGTTTAAAACACCAGGGAAATTAAGTGACGAATCTATTTTAGATATGCAATACTCAGATTTCGGACTTGGTGCTGGCGAACCTAACGAAGCGCATTTATACGCTCCTTATGGTCCTCAGAATTGGACACCTGCAGTAGATGGATCTTCAAGTGGCTGGGGTTTTTACGAACCAAGTTTAAAATTTATCAAATTCATGCTTGATCGTGATGAAACAGTACGTTTAGAAACCAGTGTATTATTTACAGACAGAGGTATTGCAGAAATACAATCAGACCCAGCATATGCTACATTGCCTGCATGGATTTCAAATACAACCAGAGATGGCGACATCATAAATGATTATGCTCGGGCTTTCTTTGCCAGCGGCAAGCATTATTTACCATCAAATCAACTCATTACAGGAAGAACAGCCTATGGTAGTAACAAAAACTATATGGTTATTCGTTATGCAGAAATACTATTAATGCATGCAGAAGCATTAACGCAAGGTGGTACAGGAAGTGGATTGACTGCTACTCAAGCAGTAAACTTGGTTAGAGACAGAGCAGGCTTAGCCCCATTAGCAAGTGTGACTTTAGATGATATTATAGATGAGAAATTTGCAGAATTAGGTATGGAATGGGGAAAACGTTATTACGATATGCTAAGACTTGAACGTTATAGTGAATTAAGCTACGATGGCAGAACATTTTCCCCAGATAAAGCATTCTTGCCTTACCCTCAAAGTCAAGTAGACCAATTTCCTATTTTAGATTAGACAAGATATAATACTAATTATAAAAAACTATAAATGAAAAATATAAATAAAATCATTATTGGATTATTTTCATTCTTACTAATAGTATTCTCATGTAATGATGGCATAGACCCAATAACAGAAGTTGACCCAGGACAAGATGCTGGCGCTCCTCAAGTAACCCTTAAATACCCTGTTGAAGGCACTAAAATTAAAGTGAACGACCCCGTAGCTGCGATAACCATTGAGTTTGAAGTTACAGATGATATTGAAGTAGACAACATTGCTGTCTTGATTAATAACAGTGAAATTGCAACCATGGCTGATTTCAAAGATTACAGACGCGTTTTAGCTGAAGTGCCTTTTAACAATCTAACCACTGGGCAACACGAACTGAAAATAGTAGCTACCGATATTAATGGGCAAAGTACGACTGCAACTGCTAACTTTGAAAAAGAACCACCTTACCTACCCATTTTTGCCAACGAAACACTTTACATGGACTTTGAAAGTGATTATACAGAGTTTATTAGCGTTACCAGAGCTACAGAAGTAGGTACCCCAGGATTTGCAGGTGAAGGATTAGCTAGTAATAATGCATACGCAGGAGCAACAGATTCTTATCTTACATTACCAACAAGTACTTTGCAGTTAGGAAACGAGATCTCTGCTGTTTTATGGTATAAAGTAAATGCATCACCAGATCGTGCTGGTGTATTAGTCATCGGACCTCCAGACTTAGAAAATCCAGATAGTCAGAATAACAGAAATGGTGGTTTTAGATTCTTCAGAGAAAATGCAAGCGGTATGCAACGTTTTAAATTGAATGTTGGTACAGGAGCAGGAAACACTTGGGTTGATGGTGGTGCAGCTGCCGATGTAGATCCTAATAAAGACGAATGGGTGAGCTTAGCATTTACTATTTCTGCTACCGAGGCACGTGTTTATATCAATGGTCAATTAGCCAAAGAAAGTGCCTTATCCAGTCCAGTAGATTGGACAGATTGTGATATTCTATCCATCATGTCTGGAGCACCTCGTTTTGAAGGGTGGAATCATAAATCTGATCATAGTTTTATAGATGAACTTCGTTTCTTCAATACAGCCTTATCACAAAGTGAGATTCAAAATATTATCGGTGTTACCAATCCATACACACCAGCAGACGGTGAAACCATGTATATGCCTTTTGATGATGCTTATAAAAATTTAGTATCTGGAGCAGATGCTACTATAGTGGGAACACCCGATTTTGCTGGAGAAAGTAAGTTAGGTACCAATGCGTATGCAGGTGCTACAGATTCCTATTTAACCTTCCCTTCCACAGGATTATTAGCAAGTGAGTTTAGTGCCACCATGTGGCATAAAGTAAATGCCACTCCAGATCGTGCAGGTATCCTTGTTATGGGGCCACCAGATACAGAAAATGCTGGTTTCCCAGATGTTCAAAATAACAGAACCTCAGGATTTAGATTCTTTAGAGAAGATGCAGGTGGTATGCAACGTTTTAAATTGAATGTTGGTACGGGAGCAGGAGACACTTGGGTTGATGGTGGTACTGCAGCAGATGTTGATCCTACTGCTAACGAATGGGTGCATTTGGCTTTTACAATGTCCAGTTCTAAAGCAATCGTTTATATTAATGGTGAAGTAGCAGCAGAAAGCGATATAACAGGCGTAGACTGGACAGAATGTGATATATTATCTATTATGTCTGGAGTACCTCGTTTTACAGCTTGGGGTCATACATCTGATTTAAGCTATTTAGATGACTTACACTTATATAACAAAACACTTTCTCATTCTGAAATACAAACTATCATAGGGAATTAATTAATGTTAGCTTATAATACAGTTGTTTATGTTTAATTAGTTGAAGTTTTAGCTGCATTTTAAAGAATGCAGCTAAAACCAATCAACGCACTCGTGCCAATTTTTATGAAAAATAAATTACTTGTCTTATTTGTTTTATTTACAATCCTATTTAATTGTAAAAAAAACACAAATGAAAATAAAAAAACAAAACCTAATAACAGTTCTATAGTAATAAACGACGACGTACTATTGGACTCCATACAAAAACAAACATTCAATTATTTTTGGGAAGGCGCAGAACCTATTTCTGGTTTAGCCAGAGAGCGTTTGCACATGGATAATATCTATCCAACCTCACCAAAACACACAGTTACAACGGGGGGTAGTGGTTTTGGACTTATGACTATTTTAGTGGGTGTAAAACGTGGATTCATAACTAGAGAGCAAGCATTCCATCGTTTTGTTAGAATAGTTGATTTTCTTGAAAAATCAGATAGATACCATGGTGCATGGCCTCACTGGTTAAATGGTGAAACTGGTAAAATGTATCCATTCAGTAAAAAAGATAATGGCGGTGATTTAGTTGAGACAGCATTTTTAGTTCAAGGCCTATTAATAGTTGCCGAATATTTTAAAAATGGTAATAAGAAAGAACAACAGCTGGTTTCTAAAATTGATACCCTATGGCGCGGCGTAGAATGGGATTGGTATACCAAAGGTGAAGATGTATTGTATTGGCATTGGTCGCCAGAATATGGATGGGACATGAATTTTCCTGTTGGCGGGTACAACGAATGTTTAATCATGTATGTTTTGGCAGCTGCATCACCTACACATCCAATAAAAGCATCAGTTTACCATAAAGGATGGGCAAGAAATGGGGACATTATATCATCCGAAAAATTTTATGATGAAGATTTAGTCTTAGATTATTACGAGCATGACGAATCACCTGTCGGTCCTATGTTCTGGGCACATTATTCATACCTTGGATTAAACCCAAAAGGACTATCAGATAAATATGCAGATTATTGGAAACTGGTTCAAAATCAGGCTAAAATTCACTACAAACATGCCGTTGATAATCCTAGCAATTTTAAAGGTTATGGAGATAGCCTATGGGGATTAACATCAAGCTATTCTATAAATGGTTATAAAGGACACCGCCCAGATAAAGATTTAGGTGTTATAGCACCTACCGCAGCGCTATCATCATTTCCTTATACGCCAAAAGAAAGTATGCAAATGCTTAAAAAACTATATAAAGACCATGATTCTCTAATAGGAAAATATGGTCCTTATGATGCCTTTAGCCTGCATGACAATTGGTACACCCCAAGATATCTAGCAATAGATCAAGGCCCCATTCCTGTTATGATTGAAAATCACCGTTCGGGAATGATCTGGGATTTATTTATGACACATAAAGATGTACAATCTGGTCTTAATACTTTAGGATTCAATTATAAAGAAAGCGATTAAACGATGCCGAAATACGCACTTATTATAGTCTGCATTATATTTTTTTCATGTGAAAAAGATGATGGTCCTGGTTATGAAGAACCATATATACCTGGCTCTGATGATGACCCTGTTGTTATTGTCCCATTATCCGATGAAGAAATGATGGACTTAACCCAAAAAGAAACCTTTAAATATTTTTGGGATTTTGCCGAAACCAATTCTGGAGCAGCCAAAGAACGCTATCATCCTGAAAACCCAACACTAAATCAAAATGTGGTAACAACTGGTGGAACAGGGTTTGGTTTAATGAGTATTTTAGTAGGTATAGAGCGCGATTTTATTACTCGTGAACAAGGCATTTTAAGGTTAAATAAAATCCTCGCTTTTTTAGAAAATGCAGATCGTTTTCATGGCGCGTGGTCACATTGGGTTGATGGTAATTCGGGTAACGTCATTCCGTTTAGCACAAATGATGATGGTGGCGATTTGGTTGAAACAGCATTTTTAGTACAAGGTCTTATTTGTGTAAACGAATATTTTAAAAATGGCACCGATTCCGAAAAAACGCTTGCTCAAAAAGCAGATACATTATGGAAAGGCGTAGAATGGAATTGGTACACACAGGGTCAAGATGCATTATACTGGCATTGGAGTCCAAATGTTGGTTTTGATATAAACCTTAAGCTAACGGGTTATAATGAAGTCATGATTACTTATATTTTGGGGGCGGCATCTCCAGATTATAGTATTACAAAAGATGTTTACGAAAAAGGTTGGGCTAGCTCAGGAAATATAGTATCGTCTGCGACACAATATGGTTTTCCTTTAGTTTTAAAACACGCTGGGGGATCCAACTTGGGTGGTCCTTTATTTTTTAGTCACTATTCTTTTTTAGGGCTTAATCCAAAAAATCTAACAGATCAATATGGTAATTACTGGGATCTTGCCGTTAATCACACAAAAATTAACCGTCAATACTGCATTACCAATCCGAAAAACTATATAGATTATGGTGAAAATTGCTGGGGGTTAACAGCCAGTTATTCTAGAAATTCAGATGGCTCTATAGGCTATTCAGCTCATAGTCCATCAAACGATATAGGCGTGGTTTCTCCAACAGCGGCCATTAGTTCCATACCCTATACCCCTGTAGAATCTCTAAAATTTATGCACTATCTCTATCAGAATAAAGACAAACTACTCGGGCCTGCTGGCTTTTATGATGCCTTTAGTCCGCACCATAATTATTGGGTAGCAGATGCTTATTTAGCAATAGATCAAGGCCCTCAAATAGTTATGATAGAAAATTACAGAACCGAATTACTTTGGAATTTATTCATGCAAAATACCGACGTTAAAAAAGGATTAGATAAATTAGGTTTCAATTATTAAATCATCATATAATGATCATGAAAAGGAAACACATAACATACATTTTAGTCATATTTTTAATAGGCATATCCAATTTATTAATGGCGCAACACCAGAACCTATACTCAAAAGAGTCTTTTGTAAACCAATCAGATACGTTGTTTTACAGAATGCTTTTGCCTAAAAACTTTGATGAATCAAAACAATACCCATTAGTTTTGTTCCTTCATGGTGCTGGCGAAAGAGGTCATAACAACGAATCACAGTTAGTACACGGAAGTGCTTTATTTGCTTCAGAAGAAAACAGAGAAAAATTTCCTGCAATAATTATATTTCCTCAATGTCCTAAAAACGATTTTTGGGCCCATGCAAATTTCAACAGAAATAACACTCCAAAAAAAATAGAATTCCCTCTTAACGTAGCCCCAAACAAATCTATGGAATTAGTGATGCTACTAATAGATAACATGGTTTCAAAACCATATATACAAAAAAACCAAGTGTATGTTGGAGGCTTATCAATGGGTGGTATGGGTACTTTTGAAATTGTTTATAGAAAACCAAACCTGTTTGCTGCTGCTTTTTCTATTTGTGGCGCAGGAAATCCTGAAGGGACTAAAACTTATGCTAAAACCACACCATTTTGGGTATTTCATGGTTCAAACGATACTGTTGTAAACCCACAATACTCTGTAAATATGGTTGGCAGTATTTTAAAATACGGAGGCAAACCTAATTTCACATTATATGCCAAAGACAACCATAATAGTTGGGATTCCGCCTTTGCCGAACCCAAATTATTACCCTGGTTATTTTCAAATATTAAACACTAAACAATGAACAGACTAACCAAACCTAACATTATTACGGTACTATTACTTCTTGTTTTTAGCTGTAATACGACTGAAAATAAGAACAATAAAACTCAAAAAACAACGCCTTTTGATACCAAAATAGATTCATTAATGAGTTTAATGACTTTACAGGAAAAAATAGGTCAAACCGTCATGTACAGTGGTGGATGGACAGTTACAGGGCCTACGGTAAGTAAAAACAATAAAAAACACATCAAAGCAGGTGATGTCGGAGCCATGCTTAACGTATACTCGGTTAAAGGCACCAGAAATCTACAAAAACTAGCCGTGGAAGAAACACGTTTGGGCATCCCCCTACTCTTTGGATATGATGTTATTCACGGTTTCAAAACCATTTTCCCAATCAATTTAGGGCTAGCGGCAAGTTGGGATCTGGATGATATTGAAAAAGGATCTCGCATTGCTGCCGAAGAAGCTTCTGCCGAAGGAATCCATTGGACATTTGCTCCTATGGTTGATATTGCAAGAGACCCACGTTGGGGACGAATTTCTGAAGGTGCTGGAGAAGATGTTTACCTAGGAAGCCAAATAGCAAAAGCCTATGTTCAAGGTTTTCAAGGAGACGACTTATCTCAGCCTAATACCATTTTGGCCTGCGCGAAACATTTTGTGGGCTATGGCGCAGCACAAGCTGGTCGCGATTACCATACAGTAAATATGGGCAAAGGAGAATTACGTAATGTGTATTTACCGCCATTTAAAGCGACTATTGACGCAGGAGTAGAAACGTTCATGACTGCTTTTAATGAGGTTAATGGTGTTCCCGCTACTGCAAACAGCTTTATTTATAGAGATGTTTTAAGAGACGAATGGAATTTTAATGGCTTTGTAGTCACCGATTATACAGCCATCAACGAATTAGTGCCGCACGGATTTGCAAAAGATGAAAAGGAAGCTACCAAATTAGCCATTGATGCTGGTATCGATATGGATATGATGAGTAACGCAAACCGACTTTATTTAGAAGCACTGGTAAATGAAGGACAAGTAGATGTTGCTCTTATTGATGATGCCTGCCGAAGAATTCTTCTAACAAAATACAAATTAGGATTGTTTGATGATCCTTACAGATACTGTGACGAACAACGTGAAAAGGATGTAGTTTACAAACCAGAGTTTCTACAGGCAGCACGTCATTCAGCAGCCATTTCTTCTGTATTGCTAAAGAACGATGAAAAAGCCTTACCATTAAATACAGATCAAACCATAGCACTTATTGGGCCATTGGCAAAAGACAAAGAAAACATCATTGGTAATTGGGCCGCGGCAGGTGATAGAAAAGGAAAAGCAATTAGTGTACATCAAGGCATTCAAGAATATTTAAACGATTCCAAAATACTATTTTCAAGAGGTTGTGAGATTGAGGGCGATGATGTTACTGGATTTCAAAAAGCCATTAATATAGCCAGAAAAGCAGATGTTGTGGTGATGGTGATGGGAGAAGACTATGATATGAGTGGCGAGGCTGCAAGTAGAACCAATATAAAATTACCTGGAAGTCAAACCAAATTGATAAAAGCCATTAGAAAAGCAGTCCCAGACAAAAAAATCATTTTAGTTTTAATGAATGGACGCCCTTTAGATCTATCTGAAGAAGACACTCTAGCAGATGCCATTTTAGAAACCTGGTTTCCAGGAACTATGGGAGGTCATGGTGTTGCAGACCTGCTCTTTGGAACTTATAGTCCTTCAGGAAAATTACCCGTTACATTCCCTAGAACGCTGGGACAAATCCCTATCTATTACAACATGAAAAATACAGGACGTCCCATTCCGCCAAACAATCCAAAAGAGGATTATAAGTCCAATTATATAGATGTTCCCAATACCCCCTTATATCCATTCGGTCATGGGTTGAGCTATACGACATTCGAATATTCAGATATTAAATTATCTGCAAGTACCATTGGTTTTTCAGATACATTAACAGCTTCGACAACGATTACCAATACAGGAAATTATGATGGGCATGAGATTGCTCAATTATACGTACACGATAAAGTAGGCAGCGTAACAAGGCCCGTAAAAGAACTTAAAGGATTTCAAAAAATATTCCTTAAAAAAGGAGAAAGCAAGACCGTTTCGTTTACTATTTCTGTTGAAGATTTAAAATTCTACAACAGCGACATGATATTTACTGTGGAGCCTGGCGCATTTGAAATTGCTATAAAAGGCACCTCAGATTTTAATTTCGAACACCTATTTACATTAGAATAATTTAATAACCTATTATCTAAAAAAACTAAAACACCTTAGAACTATACGCCTCCATTTTAAAACAGATTGAAGGCAAACCTATAATTAGGTACTATTTTAATCGAAAAAACAAATTAATGAAGTATAGAATTTTAGCAACCATTTTTTGTTTGAGTGCATTTGTGTTTTCTCAAAATATAACAACACACACCTACGCCATCAAAGGTTTGGATACTTTAAAAATGGATGTTTACACACCAAAAAATATCAAAACCAATGCTAATTTACCTGTTATTTTATGGATGCATGGCGGTGGTTTCGCTGGTGGTAAACGAGACCATCCAGATGAGGTTAAAATGATGCAATACTTCTCTCAGAATGGATACATCGGCATATCAATTTCTTATAGATTATTGTTAAAAAATGCAGAAACAGGTTCTGGTTGTGATTGTCCAAAAGCATTCAAATTAGAAATATTTAAACAAGCTGCCATCGATTATTTAGATGCCGCCAAATTTATAGTAGACAATAGCGCTATGTTACAAATAAACCCCGATAAAATTATTGCAGGTGGTGGTAGTGCTGGTGCCGAGAGTATTTTAAATGCTGTTTATATGAAAACATACTTTGTGGATCATTTAGAAACATATAAAAATGTAAAATTTGCTGGCGTTATGTCTTTAGCAGGCGCATTGGTAAATGCCGCATACATTACTAAAAGCAATGCATTACCAACCGTTTTGTTTCATGGAACAGACGATCCCTTGGTGCCATTTGCAAGTGCAGCACATCATTATTGCATAGCTGAAAAACCAGGGTATTTACAATTGGATGGTTCCGAAACTATTTCTAAAAAATTAGATGCATTAGGAACCGCTTACTATTTTAACAAAGTTATTGGTGGAAAGCATGAATTATGTATGATTCCTTTTGACCAATTAGATACGATCATACAGTTTTTTGAAAAAACAGTAGATCATTCTGAAATCATTCAAACAAAAAAAATAATAACTAAGAATTGATGAAAAAGCAGCTATACTTCATTTTAATCGCAATTATTTTTCTGTCCTGTAAAAATGAAAAAAAAGCCCCTATTGTTGATGTTCCCAAAAGACCCAACATTATTTTTATAATGGCAGATGACCATGCTACACAAGCGATTAGTGCATATGGACATCCTATTAGCCAGTTAGCACCTACACCAAACATCGATAGAATTGCAAATGAAGGTGCTATTTTTAAAAACAATTTTTGTACAAATTCCATTTGCGGTCCCAGTCGGGCAGTCATTTTAACAGGAAAGCATAGCCACGTTAATGGTTTTAGAATGAATGGGAACCATTTTGATGGCAACCAACAAACCTACCCCAAACTATTACAAAAAGCAGGTTATAAAACCGCTATGTTTGGCAAATGGCACTTACATGGTATCCCTCAAGGTTTCGATTATTGGAATATTTTACAAGACCAAGGCAATTATTACAATCCAAATTTTATTTCTGTAAATGAGCAAACTAAAACGGTCGACACCACAATGGTTATAGGGTATGCTACCGATATCGTTACTGAAGATGCATTGAGTTATTTGGAAAAAATAAAGAATGACAATCAACCTTTTATGCTCATGGTACAACATAAAGCGCCTCACAGAAATTGGATGCCAGCATTGCGTCATTTAAACAAGTATGATAGCGTTCCGTTTCCCGTACCCGACACCTATTTTACGAACCACAATGGTTCTATAGCTTCTAAAGAACAATATCAAACGATTTATAGAGACATGTACGAGGGGCATGATTTAAAAATGACTAAGACAAAAGGAAATCCAGAATTGGCTCATAATCCGTGGAAAACAGATTTTGACCGTATGACACCAGAGCAACGTGCTATTTGGGATAAAGCCTACCAACCAAAAAATGATGCATTCCACGATGCTAAATTATCTGGAAAAGATCTGGATTTATGGAAATTTCAACGCTATTTACAAGATTATATGGCAACCATAGCTGCTGTAGATGAGGGGGTAGGGAAAATTTTAGATTATTTAAAAGCTAATCATTTAGAAGAAAACACCATAGTCGTTTACACCACAGATCAAGGGTTTTATTTAGGTGAAAAAGGCTGGTTTGACAAGCGCTTTATGTATGAAGAGTCTTTGGCTATGCCCATGCTAATGAAATATCCAGAGGTTATAAAACCTAAAACAGAAATTACTGCCTTAACCCAAAACCTTGATTTTGCCGAGACTTTTCTAGATTTTGCACAGGTTGCTATTCCAGAAGATATGCAAGGACAATCCTTAAAACCTTTGTTAGAAAACCAGATCAAAGAGGACCATTTTAGAGATGCTATTTACTACCATTACTATGATTTTCCTGCATTTCATATGGTAAAAAAAATGTATGGCGTACGTACCAATCGCTATAAATTAATTCATGTATATGATGATATTGATGCATGGGAATTGTATGATTTAGAAAAAGATCCCAGCGAAACTCACAATTTAATTGATGATACTAATTATAATGATGTTGAACAAGGTTTAAGAGAAACATTAAAAACGCTACAAGCACACTATAAAGTAACAGAAAAAGAGATGGAACAAACAGCAAATCCAGAAGCCATCAAAAAAGCCTACAAAGATTTTGAAAGATTGAGAGGGCAACCTATGGAAGCTTACGAACATTAAACATACAATTATGAAACTGTCCTCAACCATAAAAATTCTTATTTGTTTTATTGCTATGGTAGCATGTAAAACAGAAAAAAAAGATGCTTCAACACTTATAAATTCCCCTAATAACAAGATTAAAGTTCATTTTTATCTCACTAAAAATAATGAACCATCCTATATGGTGTATTTTAAAAATGAAAAAGTGATTGATTCTTCTACCATGGGGTTTGAATTAAAAGAAACATTACCTCTTAGCAAAAACTTCAAAATTCTAGACGTTCAGAGATCAACAGTCAACGAAACATGGGATATGGTTTGGGGTGAAGATGCAAACGTACAAAACCATTATAACGAACTTAAAATTGCCTTAGAAGAAACTTCAGAATTAAAAAGACAGCTCAATATCATATTTAAAGTTTATGATGATGGCATTGGATTTCGGTACGAATTCCCTAAACAGGAACATTTAAATGATGTGGTTATTACTGATGAAAACACCGAATTTAATCTTACTAAAGATCATAAAGTATGGTGGATTCCTGGAGATTGGGATATTTACGAATACTTATATAATACTACACGTTTTTCAGAAATTGACGCACTAAAACATTATAAACCAAACACGCATTTAGGACAAACCTATATTCCTGAGAATGCCGTAAATACCCCTGTAACCATGAAGACCGATTCGGGTGTTTATTTAAGTTTTCATGAAGCAGATTTAACCAATTATGCAGGTATGACTTTAGCAGTTGATACAGGCGATTTAAAAATGAAAAGTGAACTGGTTGGTAATAACGAAAACATAAAAGTAAAACGGCAAACCCCTTTTGAAACACCTTGGAGAACCATTCAAATTACAGAAAAAGCGGGCGATCTCATTGAATCTAAATTAATTTTAAACCTTAACGACCCTAGTTTAGTTGAAGACCTCCCCTATTTCAAACCTACAAAATATGTTGGTATTTGGTGGGATATGCATATTGGAACGGGACATTGGGATTATTCAGGAAACTATCACGCTGCCAATACCAAATATGCTAAAGACATGATAGATTTTGCATCAGAACACAACATTGCGGGGATGCTGGTTGAAGGCTGGAATACTGGTTGGGAAAAATGGTGGGATAAAAAGAATAAGAAAGTCCATTTTGATTTTGTGACCCCCTACCCCGATTATGATTTGGAAGAAGTTGTAAGCTATGGAAAATCCAAAGGTGTGGCGTTAGTAATGCACCATGAAACCTCAGCAGATATTATTCGATATGAAAAGCAAATCGATACCGCTTTTGCGCTCATGAAAAAATTAAATATCCATGCCGTTAAAACGGGATATGTAGGTAGCGTTATTCCAGAAGGAGAATATCATCATGGGCAATACATGGTTAATCACTATCAAAAAGTTTTAGAAAAAGGCATGGCATATCAGGTTGCTATAAATGCACATGAACCTATAAAAGCAACTGGAAAAAGACGGACGTATCCTGTAGCTATTTCTCGCGAAGGTGTCCGCGGACAAGAATATAACGCCTGGTCTAAAGATGGCGGTAATCCACCAGAACATTTAACAATTGTACCTTTTACAAGAATGCTGGGAGGTCCCATAGATTATACACCTGGAATCTTTAATACGTCCTTAAGTCCATACAAAACAGACAATCAAATTAATACCACATTAGCACATCAGTTGGCTTTGTATGTTGTTTTATATAGCCCTGTGCAAATGGTACCCGATTTAATAACGCATTATAAAAACCATCCCGCATTTGAATTTATCAAAGATGTTGGTGTAGATTGGAACACCTCTAAAGTCCTCGATGCAGAAATTGGTGAATTTATTACCCTCGCACGACAAGAAAAAAGGACAAAAAACTGGTTCGTTGGATGTATTACGGATGAAAATGCCAGAGCAATTAAAGTAGACTTAAATTTTTTAGAAGAAGATCAAATCTATATTGCAAAATTATACAAAGATGCTCAAGATTCACATTATATGAACAATCCAGAAATTTATGAAATATTAAAACAAGAAGTCGATAATAAAACGATCTTTGAACTTAACCTAGCTCCTGGAGGAGGATGCGCAATCTCATTAATACCTAAAAATTAAACGTTATGAAAAAAATAAGTTCTTTAATCATTTTATTTTGCTACTTCGGATCTTTGTTTGCTCAGGAAGACACCAAAATAATGACCTACAATATTAAGGTGGATCACTCAAAAGAAAGTGATAACAGTTGGGACCATCGTAAAGATTTTATGATGGGGCAAATTAATTTTTATCAACCAGATGTTTTTGGCGTACAAGAAGCACTGCCAAATCAAATCAAATATATAGACAGCACATTAGTAGATTATAACTATGTTGGTGTGGGTCGTGATGATGGTGACACAGCTGGAGAATATTCAGCTATTTTTTATAAAAAGGAAACATTTACAATAGTAAAAAGCGGGACGTTTTGGTTATCAAAAACACCCGAAAAGGTCTCTATGGGCTGGGATGCTGTTTGTAATCGTATTTGTACCTACTCGCTTTTAGAAAATAAAAAAACGACTAAACGTTTTTGGGTATTCAATACCCATTTTGATCATGTTGGAAAATTGGCGCGTGCCGAAAGTCCTAAATTAATACTTCAGAAAATAAACGCATTAAATACAGAAAGCGTACCTGTTATTCTTATGGGGGATTTTAATTTAGAACCAGAAACGCCGCAAATACAATTCATCAAGAAACATTTAAAGGATTCAAAAGAAATTTCAAAAGCAGTTCCTTTTGGACCATCTGGAACTTTTAATGGCTTTCATTTCAACCAACCCGTAACAAGACGTATTGATTATATTTTTGTAAGTCATAGCATCAAGGTAAATAAGTATGCCGTACTAAGCGACTCTAAAGATTGTAAATACCCTTCTGATCATTTACCTGTTTATATTGAAATACAACTAACTAAAACGAATTAAGATCAAAATTATGAATAAGCGGACTTTTTTATTGCTAATAACAGCAGTATCGGCATTAGGTGGATTACTATTTGGTTATGATACAGGTGTTATCAATGGGGCTCAATTTTATTTAAGTAAACATTTCGATTTAGATTCGGCAATGAAAGGTTGGGTTGTAGGAAGTGCACTTCTGGGGTGTTTAGTTGGTGCTATTGCTGCTGGTCCATTAAGCATAAAATTTGGTAGAAAATATTCTTTAATAATTTCGGCTGTATTATTTTCAATTTCAGCTTACGGTTCTGGTTTACCGTCCATTTTTCCAGAGTCGGTTTCTTTACTCGTCTTTTTTAGAATCATTGGAGGACTTGGTATTGGTATAGCATCTATGAATGCGCCTATGTACATTGCAGAAATTGCACCAAGCAATATAAGAGGCAGAATGGTTACTTATTACCAATTGGCGATCGTTATTGGCTTTTTTGTCGTGTTTTTGGCAACCTATTTTATTGGAAATAGTTTAACCGAAACACAAAACATAGCCTTTGGATGGAAACGTATGTTTTGGTCTGAGTTAATTCCCAGTTGTTTATTTTTAATTCTGTTATTCTTTGTCCCTAAAAGTCCGCGATGGTTAGCTCTTAAAGGAAAAGATGAAGATGCTTTAATCATTTTAACCAAAATACACGGTACCGAGCAAGCAAATAAAGAAATTATAGAGATAAAAGCGTCTCTTAAAGTAAATGACAAGCGTATTAAAGTGAATTATTTTTCAAAAATAATACTGGGGATCATTATTATAGGAACAACATTATCTGCATTGCAACAATTTACTGGGATAAATGCTGTATTATATTATGGTGCCGATATTTTTGAAAAGGCTCTTGGCTTTGGAAAAGAAGACATTTTAGCACAACAAATACTTCTGGCATTTGTTAATCTAGTATTTACTTTTGTTGCAATGTTTACTGTAGATAAATTTGGAAGAAAACCATTAATATACATCGGATCTGTAGGTATGATAATTGGGTTCCTATTATTAGGAATCACGTTACAGCAACAATCTGTAGGCATTCTGTCCTTACTAGGCGTACTCATTTTTATAGCAGCGTTCGCGCTTTCTATGGGTCCTGTTGTTTGGGTCTTACTTTCGGAAATGTTCCCTAATAAAATCCGTAGTGTGGCTATGTCTGTAGCTGTAGCCACACAATGGGCAGCAAATTATGTGGTGTCGCAATCTTTTCCAATAGTCATGGATAGTGAGGTTAATAATAATGCTCTATGGAATGGTTCTTTACCTTATTTTATATTTATCGTATTTATTATCATTATTGTGGTTGTAACCTACAAATTCATTCCAGAAACAAAAGGAAAATCTCTTGAAGAGATTGAAGGGTTTTGGAATGAAAGATAACGTGATTTATATCTAGGTTTTAAAACTTAAAATGCTTTGCACTTAGGATGACAAAATTCATCTCTTTTTAGACAGCCGCTTTGTGATCTCGATCAGGGAAAAAAATTACTTTGTTTTAATTAATCAATTCTGCTTTACATTCTGTTAAAATATAATTAAAATGTTCTACATCATCAGCATTAAGTTTTAATATTCCTGTAACGATTATTATGGTATCTGTTTTAAAGGTTTTCTTGGATATAAATTGTAATTCTATAGCGGTTTCTGGACCACCAATTCCACAGAAAAAACAAGATGACATGGGGCCTTTAGATAGAATGAGCAATTTTCCTTGAGGGTCAATATTTAAGAAATAGCCTCTAATAGTTATCTCTTTTCCTTCTAAAGATTTCACAGCATCTGAAAACTCTGGGTGCAAAAAATTTTCTCCATAAGAAGGAAAAAACTTTTCTGTAAATTCAACCTGTGCTAAATCTTCCCAAGTTATATTTTTCTGACTAAGACAGGTATAGGAAGATAGAAGAATTAGTATAATTATAATTTCATTTTTCATTGCTTAAAGTCGTTGATATATTCATTTTTATAATAGGATATATAGCAAATAGAATAGAAAGGATAATCATTGCCACGACTAACAATCCTATTTGTAAACATTCTTGCAATGGTAGTTTTTGGAGTATGCTATACTGATAATCTGTCTCTATTATATTAAACATAAAATATAATCCTATTTTCAATACTAAAAACCCTAAAAGGTAAGCAAGAACTCCTACTGCTAATCCTTCATAACCAATCATTCGTATTAATTGAAAATTACTAGCTCCATAGGTTCTTAAAAGTGCCAAATCAAAGGCGTATTCTTTTACCATTTTATAGAGGCTAACAAAAATTGTGATACAAGAAATAACAAGTATTATATAAGCTATCCAAGAAATTGTTTTAAGACCAACACTTGTATATTGGTATAATTTTTCTAATTCATATTTTGGTAATGCAGCTTGCATATTGCTGTTTTCATTAATCCTTTTTGGAAGTGTTAAAAAGGCAGACGGACTTCTAAAAGAAACCAATAAAGAGGTTATTTCTTTTCCTTTCTCGTGATTTTCATAAGGTTCCAAATGACTTTCGCTTTTTTCATCTTCCTCTTCGTGGTGATGAATATCCCATATACTCTCTAAACTGGTAACAATCAAACGGTCTATTGTTTTATTGGTAGGTTGGTATATGCCAACTATTGTTAAGTGTTCGGCATGTACATTTATATCATTTTCTACTAGCCCATGAGAACTTAGAAAAGTATCTCCAATTTTGAGTTGTAATTGCTCTGCTACAGTAGCACCTAGTATTACCTCCATCGGTTTCTTTATAATACGTCCTTTCTCTAATTTAGCATTGTAAAGCGTTGCAAAATTAGCTGTTGTGCCCACAATTTTATAGCCGCTATAATTATCGCCGTACGAAATAGGAACAGCTGTTTTTATAAAAGAGCTCTTCCCTATTTTTTTTGCATCTTCATATAAAATGTTTCCTGTTGGGTTGTCCATATGCAATACGGAAGCCAAAACTAACTGTAAGGGACTTCCTTTAGCTCCAATAACCAAATCAATTTCTCCCAGGTTATTTTGCATTTGATATTTAAAAGAAGTTTCTAATTGCCTAATTCCTAAAAGAAGAACTATACTTAAAGCTAATATCAATAAGCTTAAAAAAGTATATAAGGGTTTAGACCTCATATTTTTTAAACTAATTTTCCAAATATTCATAATGTAATTGAATTTGAAAATAATGATTTAATTCTATGGTCGTGGGTAATAACAATTAAATTGGCATTGGTAAGTTTAGCTTGCTTTATAAGTAGTTCAATAACAACGTTACAGTTTTCATCATCCAAACTAGAGGTAGGCTCATCAGCTAAAATAACTTGTGGATTATGTATAACTGCCATAGCAATACCCAAACGTTGTAATTGACCTTCACTAAGAGTGTTTATCTTACTATTTTTACAAGCACTTATATCTAATTGTTTCAATAAAAAATCTATTACAGTATTGTTTATAGATTTTCCGCTAAGAAAAAGACGCGCTTGTAAATTCTCTACAACGCTCAAAGATTGAATGGCATGTTTTTTTTGGAATACCAATCCAATATTTCTCCCTCTAAACTTATCTAGTTTCGAACGAGAAATTGAATGAATATCAATTTCTTCAATAACTATTTTTCCACTAGCAGGTTTTAACAAACCCGCCAAAAGATGTAAAAGTGTTGTTTTTCCAATACCCGATTTCCCTAGAATGAGTAAATTTTCTCTCTCTTTTAAAGCTATATTTGGAAAACTAAAAATGTGTTCACTTTTTTTATACTGAAATGTGAGATTATCTGTTTGTATCACCTTGAATTTTAATATTTTTTGTGCGTTATCTAAATTCTGATTATAATTAACCTAATCTATCAAAAGAATCGTTTTTAGTGTTTTTTGAAGTAAAGATGGCGTACTACCAGGTCCAATAGTTAACAGTTTAGAATCTGTTATAGGAACTCCATTAAATGGACGTATAAATACTTCGCCATCAGGCTTACGCTCAAAAAAAGTATAATCTTTTTCATTTCCTATTTTAGTACAACCTTTTACTCTAAGAATGCTTTTAGGAAGTGCTTGGCAAATATTATATATGCATTTTTGATTGGGTAAAACAGGTAAATCAATAGAACATGAAGACCAATGTGTTTTTTGATGGTCGAACTTTTTTACTGTGTTTTTAGATGATAACAGTTCTGGGAGCAATAAAACATCCAAACGATTCATCGTTACTATTTTAGCTATTGGATTCACACTTTTTAATTTATTAATAACTAGAGCTTTTCTATTTTCATTTACCTTTTCAAGATGTGTTAAAACCAATAGTGAAGACACCTGAATTTGGTTAGCCTCAAGTTCATTATGTTCCCTTCGATTTTGCCAATTTTTAACGTCTACTACAGAAATTTGAATTGGAGGTAAAAATCTATCATTTATTCCAACACCTAAAAATTCCATTAAAGAGCATGCATCCGATGTTCCGTTAGCTTCAATTAACGTAATTCCATTTTCTCTTTCTGGAATTCTGTTTACCGTATTTCTTAGTTCAACAATACCACTACAACAAATACAACTACCACTTAAAGGTTTAATATTATTTCGTTTAATATGTTTAGAAAATTGTTGGGCATCCATATTTGCATTTTCATAATCATTAAGAATAACAAAAGGCTTCCATCCATTATTAGAAAAATTTTCTATTAAATACTTTAATAATGTTGTTTTACCTGCCCCTAAAAACCCTACAACAGTTATAATAGCTTCCATATTTTTTTGATACTTTAAAGTCTTTAAATTTGTTTCTTTATATGGAGCAACATTATCTTTAAAGTGTTTGCTGACTTACAATATTCAAAAATTCCTTTCGGGTTGATTTATTTGAAAAACAACCTCCATATTCTAAAGTGGTAGTAAAGCTGTTTTTGTCTTTTATTCCTCTTGAAGAAACACAAAGATGCTTGGCATTAATTACTACAATCACATCCTTTGTTTCTAATACAGTTTGTAAATCATTTAAAATTTGAAGAGCTAACCTTTCTTGAACCTGTGGACGGTGTGAATAGTAATCTACTAAACGATTAATTTTAGACAGTCCAATTACTTTTTTTGTTGGAATATAACCTACATGTGCATGTCCAACAATAGGTAAAAAATGGTGCTCACAAGTTGAATCGATAGTTATATTCTGTTCTACAAGCATTTTATTGTAATCATACTTATTTTCAAATGTTGAAAGTTTTGGTTTATTGGCTAGATTTAGTCCGTAAAACAGTTCTTTTACATACATTTTAGCAAAACGATATGGAGTCCCAGATAAACTATCATCTGTTAAATCGAGACCCATTTCCTGCATTATCATTTTAAAATGATGCTGTATATTCTTGATTTTTTCATCATCTGATTTATCAAAGGCATCAGCTCGTAAAGGAGTTTCTATATTTGCAGAAAAATGGTTATCTCCCTCTATTTCAATCTTTTCTTTATCTTTCATTTGCACAGCATTTATTCAAATTACATTGGCAATATTTTTTATTGTATAGATGTAATATTATTAATGCTAATGCTGGAAAATATATAAAATATTCATGTAAAGGATACCATGCCGTTTTTTCGTTGATTATAATAAAAAACAATAAAGACCAACTTAACCATAAAGAAGGTTTTATCCATTTTTTTGAAGTTGTTTGTGTAGAACGATAAATGGCAAAAAAAGAAATTATTAAGAAAAAATAATCTATAAATTTCCACCAAGTAGGTGTCGCGCTACAACATGTTATAGAACAACTTTGTACTATAAAAATAAACGGAGTAACAATACAGTGTATAAGACAAAGAGTACTTGCTATGGCTCCTATATTATCTGGTTTTTGGTTTGTGAGTATCATTTAATTGTATTAATGCAACTGAGTTGCAAATATAAAAAATTACGATTGTTAATGCAACATTGTAGCATTAGTTAATTTTGTTTTTTAATCAAAAAAATCATTAACCCGGTGTAAATAAAAAAGAAAAAATAACACCTATAATCTTAACAAACAACATGTTAAATATTTTGCATTAATAATTAATTAGTGAATTTAGAGTAAACTATAAAAAACAGTGCCAGCTAATGATTTCTGGTACTGCCATCAAAAAAAACATCAAAAAACATCAAAAAATGAACCCAAATTCAAAAGAATGATGTAGACTAAGAGCATATACTTTTATAATTTTTATTTATTCAATAATTTTTATATCAATTGATGTTCTAGATTGCCAACCAGTCTGATCCGTTACGGAATAAGCGCAATGATAATCCCCAGCATCTATATCATCAGGTATTGTTATAGGAATATTAATTTCATAGCTCGTCAATTCATTTGCAATGGAATAATTTTCTATAAAAATTAATGGGTTTATAGCTTGTTTTATAGGAGCTAAATCACACTCGGTTACTTGGTCATCATGCGTATGATGGTCAAAATTATTGTGAATATCTATACTATAGGAAGCTAATGCCTTATTATCGGTGACCTTAGCTCTAAAATTATAAGTTTCTCCTTTTGCAAGTAGCACACAGCCTTGTGGAAATCCTTCGTTGTAATTAACAGTAATGCTGGGTTTTTCTTCATCCTTATCCATACTACCATCACTCGAACATGAAGTTATTAGCAGTATGGACAACATAAAGAAATAATATTTTGATGTAAGTTTCATTTTTTAACATTTAGAACCGCATAACATAATGACGCTATGCGGTATAATTATTTTTTATTATGCTGTAACATCTATATGCGTTTCATATTCTTTGGTATTTCCATCTTCATCTTCTACTGTAAAGATGATATGATATTCTCCAGCTGGTGCAGTAACAGGAACATCAATATGTTCATGGAATTCTACCTCGGTTTGTTCGTGGTAGCCATCTTCAAACTCTTCTTCATAATCCCACTCTACCTCTCCACTACCTGGAGTAACGCCATCTGCATGTACATCAACGGTTATATTATGGATACCATTCACTGCATTTATCATAAATTCTGTATGAAAATCATCTCCCCTAACAACAGCAGTATCTATAGAAATATCACTTAGAGTAATAAAGTCTAGAATCTGAATGTGTTCTTCTACTTCCGTGCTATTTCCGAGTTTATCAGTTACGGTTAACTCAATATGGTACTCACCTGCAGGTATATTGGCTGGAATATCTATATGTTCATGAAATGTTGGGTTAATGGCGAGATACTTGCTATCTGTAAATACCTGTTCAAAATCCCAATCAATCTCACCATCTCCTGGAGTTAAATCATGTGCACGAATGGAAAGCGTGATACTACTTACTGTTGCTTCAGAATTAATTTCTGCTTCTAAATGAATATCCGATCCCTTATAGGCAACCTGATCTGTGGAATGAGTACTTCCTTCTCCATATTCAAAATTAGAGATTACGGGTGCATTGACTAAAGGACTGTCATCATCACTACTACAAGAGTGCAAAAAGAGTCCTAGAAAAGTAATAATTGCTAAAAATTTAAAATTTGTTTTCATAATATTTGTTGAGTTAAATTCATTATTTAATTTACTATACTAAATGGGATAGATAGTTTTACTGCTTCATTTCCCCCTGATTCTTTTACATATATATTTAACCAATAATCTCCAAGAGGGGAATCGGGATTAATTTCTAAAGGAGAATTAATATTTGGAATACTTTGATTTTCGTAGAGATTTGTTGGCAATACTACTATTGTGTTATCCCATGCTCCAACTGCTACATTTTGTCCTTCTCGCCATTCTTCGAACCATAGTTCATATTTTACTTCGCTAACAGTATTGCTTCCAGCATCATATTTAAATTTAACATCTAGTGCATCACTTCCAGTTTTTACTTCATTGTTAGTACCAATTTCTACTTCTGAAAACTTTTTAACGATTTCAAATTGTTTTGTGATAATACTTTCAGAGTTATCTTCTTCGACTATTGTAACTTTTAAACTATACATGCCTTCCGCAGGTCTTACCTTTGGAAAAATTTCATTTTCGGGATCAAAAAGCACATGATAATGTATATGTGGATTTAACTGTCCCACATAATAATCTTCTGGAATCAAATGATTAGAAACTTGCCATTTTGCTTCTCCTGTATTTGGTTCTTCCACATTTATAGGATTAATATCATAATAAATTTTTGTTACCTTACTCCCTCCCGTATAATCAAATTGGGTATGTAAGTCTGGATTAAATTGTGGAACTTTAAAATCGGTATTTCCTATTTCAATATTTTCAAATCTTTCTGGATTCTTATCTGCGTTCAAGTCGGTAGCACTATCATCATCACTACTACAAGAGTGTAAAAAGAGCCCGAGAAAAGCGATAATCGTTAAAAATTTAAAATTTGTTTTCATTCTGGTTGTTTTCATTTGATTTAATTTTAATTGTTTTTTATTTATTAAAAAGGGATTGTTAATGATATTGATAAGTTTCTGCCAGCTTCAGGTACATCTATTAACCTGTAAAAACTGGTATGGTCGAAATATTTAGTGTTGAATACATTATTCAGCTTCACACGCATTTCAACGGGTAGATTATTTTTAAATAAATCCATTTCTGTTAAAAGAGATATATTTAATACTTGATAACCACCTGTTTTTTCTTCTGGAGGTACAATTTCATTTTGTGCTGCTGTAATTCTATAGTCAGCAATAAATTGTGGTTTATCAAAAAAGAACATTTTTTTAAACTGATAATTGGCAGAAAACAGCCCTGATAATGGCGGTGAAAAAGGGATTGTAAACCCCTCTTTAGCTCCGCTGGTTTGTTTAGAGTACACGTATTCAGCAGACGCATTTAGCTGTAAATTGTTGAAAAGAGTGGCACTTGCACTTATTTCTGCTCCAAACCTAAAAACCTTAGCTTGTGTATATTCATATATCTGTAAGGTTTCATAATAATTTGAAGTAGGGTTCAAATAAATATAATTGTCAAAAAGATTTACAAAAGGACTAATACCCATTGAGAACTGTTTTACTGTATGCTCTATATCAATATCCAATTGATACGATTCTTCAGGATCTAAATCAAGATTTCCTTTTTCATAGCGGTACATGTGGTAATTAACGCCATCTGAAGCCAATTCGTTGGCCAATGGCATTCTAAAACTTTTACCAAAATTTAGTTTATAAGTCGTGTTTTTTCTAATGTAACTAAGGCCTGCTGAAGCGTTGATATTTCCAAAACCCAAGGTTTTATTCTGAGCTCTTTGTAAATTAACATAAGACGTGGAGCCATCATTATTATTTATAGTGGATGGAAACCAATCGTAATACGATTTGGTATCCACTAATCCGTAGTCATAACGTATACCAGCTAAAAAATGGAAATCAGAGAAAATCTCAAATTGGTCATAAACAAACGCTCCTACACTAAATCGGTTATATTCTGGAATTAAAAACCCCCATCCGTCTATGTTATTATCTTGAAATTCTACATTTACCCCAGCAACAATGTTATGCTGATCATTCGGTTTAAAAGCATCTCTCATATTTAGAGCGTAGGTATTTTTATTAAATTCCCGCTCTTTGCTATCCAACGGTTTTGGCATATAGCCATGAGGAACAGGTTCTGAATGTTCTTCTCTGTGATTATTTTGAAAACCCAAATCAAAATGCAAAGTATGTTTACCCATGATTACCGAAGTATTATTGGTAATTTTAAAATGGTTCACTTTATGAAAAGGAAGGTCGATATCTCTATTAGAACTATCGTAATCAATACTAGAAGTTCTAACTTCCAAACCGTGGGCATTGGCAAAAAAACCGTTTTTGGCATTCACATTACTAAAAAAAGTTTCCGATGTTATATGATCTGAAACATAGCCAATACTAAAGTTAACATTGGCTTCTTTTCCTGCGGTATTCCTTAAATTATTATTATGTAATTCAAAAATGTAATTCTCGTAATTAATTTTTTCCGTAGGCACTTTATAATCTCCATACTCTCTATAAGTCAGACGCCCACGATAAAACCATTTCTCCTTTCTTGTTTCAATAGCCGCAGAAACACCTAATAGATTATTATTCGTTTCTCCCAGAACATTTACTTCTCCATTGAGAGCGTTTTGTAACGGTATTTTATTAGGTTGAATATCTACAACACCTGCAATGGCATCAGAACCATAAACCAAAGATGCTGGCCCTTTTATAATTTGTATATTTTCAATACCATACTGGTCTATTTCTAGACCATGGTCATTGCCCCATTGTTGTGCTTCGTGTTTTATACCATTTTGAACAACGACAACTCTATTAAATCCTAAACCTCTAATAACGGGCTTAGATTGCCCCGAACCAATATTGATTGTACTTACTCCAGGAATTTTACTCAGGGTCTGCATAAGACTGTTTTCTCTATTTTTATCAAGAAATTCTTTAGAAACTGTATGAGAAACTATAGGTGTTTCTTTAGCTATTCTTTGTTTTGATTTGCTATGTACTTCAATTTCCTCAAGAGCCGTGGAAGATTCATGTAACAAGACTTGTACTGTTTCCATTTTTGACCGCACAATGATGCTAACTTTTTGGGGTGCATAACCTATATGGGATATGGTAAAAGCATAAGTATTTTCTACTAAATTTTTTATGGTAAAAGCACCTGTTGCCGATGAAATTGAAAAGAGACCTTTGCCTATAATATTAGCTCCCTCTATAGGTTGTAAGGTCTGGGCATCTATCACAATCCCTTTTATTTGAAAAGAATCTTGCGAAAACACCATAGAGCCTAGGCTAAAACATAGCCATACACTCAGTATTTTTTGAAACATAATTGAAATACTATAAGATTTGAACAATTGTCCCAGAAAAAGGACTATGGTAAAACCTATACATAAATTTATATGAGACTAAACTCAAGAACTAGTTTGTCTTATTGCTTTAATGATTAACAACTAGCTGTGTTAAGTTTATTAATGAACAGAATATCAATTTATATTAATTCGTTTAGAACAACTTAATACTTAAACGTTAAAACTGGTCAAACTCTTAAATAAAATGTACAAGGAAAATTTATAGTAAAAAAGGAGGAGGTCGGGAAAAGAGCTGACTTCTAGCAATAGTACTTGTTATAACAAAATTGTAGTTTTTTATTATCTCTCTCAGAGCAATTGGTTCAGTGTTTTCAATTATGAAATCCTGTAAATTAGGTATAAGCGCAGGAGTTAAGTTATGCGTAATTGCATGGTCACAAATAGCACAATGAGTTTCGTGATCTTCATCATTTGTATGAGACAACACATGATGGAGACCTGCCATTTTCATACTAAAGAAAAGAGCAATGAAAAAAAAGATTATCCTATTTTTAATCTGACTTATTTTCATTATAACATATAAAACTTCTATAAAGAAGTACTTAATATTTTTCTAGCTTGTAATGATTTTATATCTAAAAGTAAGCTATAGGTAAAATCATAATGAAACACCTAGCAATATATTTTGATTTGTTAATTAGTAACTTAATTCTAATAAATTATTTTGCAAATATATTATTTTTTTGCATTAACGCAACTAAGTTGCATTAGTTTATTTATAAATATCCAATCAATACCTTTGATAGGGTTATCATTAGATAGGCTCATTAAGTCAACATATGCAATACCTGTATAACAGCTAAGGAAGTTAGCAAAATCATAAATGAGTTTAGTCCAGTACTTTTAAAGACATATCTGGAGTATTCAATTCATTATTTAGATACTTATTTAAGTAAGCTTGAGTTACTCCAAAATTCCTTAGAGTAGCGATAGCCGGTGTTTTTTTCTGATTACTAATACGGGATACACTAACGTATGTAATTTCGACAATTACAATCAAATTTCCGACAATTTGATAATGACCAGTATTAGATATATTTGAAAAAGAAAAACGGAGGCCAAAATGCTCTATTACTAAGCTATCTTTGCAAGAGGTGGTAGATAAGTTAAAGAAGCCTTTTTTATTCATAAATACTGACTCAGAAAACCCAATGAAGACTACCATCGTTCGTTTATTATCAATGTATTTTCAACAGGCACTGATAATAATTTGTACGCCATTATAATTCTTCAATCGAATCTATTACATTTACTTCGGGTCTTTCATCTTAAATTTTAATATCAGAAATTAAGGTACGCTTATCTGCATCTGAGGTTTGTCTTAATATGCTTTAGAATATTAAAAAAATCTCTTATTACTTCTCTGAGATTAAGAATTCATCCCCTGAACATAAATTAAGATTGGTACATGTTTACAAGTAAGATGAGAATAAAGTTATAGCAATTATTCCCAACCTATTAGGTTGGGAATACAAGACTATTGCTGAATTACGCAAGAAACGGTGGGGTATTGAATTGTTTTTCAAATACTTGAAACAAAATCTGCAAGCCAAAACATTCAAGGGGAACCAGAGAAAATGCTTTAAAATCGCAAATCTATGCAGCTCTAATAAATGACCTCCTTACTTATAAAGCGAACTATTTCTAAACACCAGTCGCTTTCTCTTAATTTATCAGAGAAAATAAAACTCTGCTTGTATCACTACCTAAAACTGGATTATGTTAGCCATCCAACACGGCAAAAAATACTATTTGAGAAAAACTTATTTTCTGGTTAATCATCGTTTTGTAATGAAAACACTGCGATGTAACTATGGTTTTGTTCGTTTACCTAAACTTTCGGATGCTAATGATGTTTAATAAAACAATCTAAACAGCATTTAGTTAATTAATTTAGGGCTTAACTGGTATATCAATAACTTCATTTGGTGCCCCAGTTTCAACAACCCATTCTCCTGTTTCGGTTAATGTTACCGTTACATCAAACCCTTGTCCAAAATCATTTTGAGTTATTTCAGCTGCACTACTAGAAATAGTTGTAAAATCGGCTAATTGATTTGATTGAAAATCACCTGTAGCAATATAAAACGTGAACTTTGGGACAATAATTGTTGTTTGGTTAGGGTCTGGACTCCAAGTCATTCCAATATAACCACTGGAACTTTGTATACCAAAACTCATGTTTGAATACCACCCTTGGTTCTCAAAACCAATCTTATCAAAAGGATTGGAAGTTAGCATTATTGCTGCTTCTGGGAGTTTATTAATATTAACTATATTAGGTCCTTGATGAAGAAGGTATTCAATACCCCAATGGTCTCCTATTTCGGTATCTCTACTATCAGAACTCACAATTCTTGTGTCTAAACCAACAGCTTGATTACCTGCTCCAGCCCCTATCACATATTGGAGAGGAATAGTAAAATAGTTAACACCAGGATAATTAGGTGCAATTATTAGGTGTGTACTTGAATTTGCATAAACCTCTCCTGAAGTATTAATTTCTGGATCCTGTAAAAAACACCAAAAATTTTGCTCAGAGGGGCTCCTATTTACAAGGTAAATATTATAAAAATCTGCTACTTCAGTTACTTTCTTTGAATTACTAATATTATCTGCTTCTTTCAATAGATTACTTTCTTCAACTACATCAGCTTCTTGAGAACAAGAAACAACCATAAGCATTATTCCTAATAAAATTGGTAAATTTGTTTTCTTCATAAATTCTAATTTTTAAATTAATTAAAGATTTTTAAATTGGTTAAAATCATTATCTCTATTATAAATAGTTTGGTAAAAAGTTTTATTTTTTTAAGCTGTTTACTTAAAATTGTAAGTTTTTTATCACTAACAATTAAAACAAATATAAATCATCTAATTTACCTCCTACGGATAAAAAATTACCTATAAAGGATTTAAAAAAATATAAATTTAAACATGTAAACATAAATACTTTCAATTCGGAAAGACCTAATTTTATTAGCCGTATTGGCTATTGCCACTATTTTTTTAATTGACATTCCTGCAAAAATATTCCTTTCAATACCCTTCAGGGAAAGTTTACAATATCAATAACGAAGTTAAAGGAGCTAAAGCTATAGATTATTGCCCCCATAAACAGAATCCGCTACAAAGAAGAAATTATGGTAAAAGAAGTTACTGTTGATATAGCGGAAAACATGAATCTAATTGCTAAAAAATATGATTTCCTAAAACAGGCATAAAATTGTTGAACAAACTAAAAACACAAGTAAAACCTATAATCCAGTTTAGGGGAGTCAGAGATATTTCTTTTGTCCTAAATAGGCTCACAAAAATTTATGCATAATTAGAACTTGTCCCTCTAAAATTATATTTGATCCCCGTTAATTCCATGATAAAGTGCAAATTGTGTGCAGATAAAAAATAAAAAAGGGCTTCAAACTAATGAAACCCTTATTATTACTAGTGACCTCGACAGGATTCAAACCTGTAACCTCTTGAGCCGTAATCAAGTGCGCTATTCAGTTGCGCCACGAGGCCTTTTTTGTGGGTGCAAATATAATATTTTTATTAAAACTTTACCTATTTTTTTTTCCAAATTTGGAATTCATTACTTTTGAATATGGCAACGGAACTATTACATCAAAAATTCAATCATATTTTAGATAACACTTTAATAGATGAAATCGAAAAAATCGGTACTATAAGTACATTTTCAAAAGACGATATCATTATAGATATTAATCAATCATTACAATATATTCCTCTTTTATTAAGTGGAAATATTAAAATACTTCGAGAAGATAGTGAAGGGAATGAGTTACTTATCTATTTTTTAGAAGCAGGAGAAACCTGTACGATGTCATTAACTTGTTGCATGGGTACTTCTAAAAGTAAAATTAGAGCCGTTGCAGAAAAAGATTCAAGTCTTATTATGATACCTGTTCAAAATATGCAAAAATGGTTTCATACTAACGAGAGCTGGCGGAATTTCATTTTAGAAAGTTACCAAACCCGTTTTGATGAAATGCTAGAAGCCATAGATAACCTTGCTTTTATGAAAATGGATGAACGCCTCTACAAGTACCTGAATAACAAAGTAAAACTTCACACGTCTAAAACTATTATTGCGAAACATCAAGATATCGCAGAAGACTTACATACCTCACGTGTTGTTATTTCCAGACTTTTAAAGCAATTTGAAAACGAAAAGAAAATAAAACTTAGTAGAAATAAAATTGAAGTTTTATAACTCAAAACAATTGCAATATTTTTTATTTGGTAAGTTAGTCCCATTGGCTTTATAATCTCAACTAATATTCGTTACCTATTTTTTACCTTTAAACTTATCCTGAATACAACTAGCACCTAACCCTATATTTAAAACATAATTTAACACACCTCTTAGAAGTAAGTAACATGTGTAAGTAACATTTATTACAAAGCCTCCATATGTTTAATTTTATATTTGTGATAAAATAAAAACAGGTATGGAATACATTTTAAACCCTTGGCCATGGTATATTTCGGGGCCACTAATTGCCTTAGTTATGGCTTTATTACTCTATTTTGGAAAAACATTTGGTATGTCTTCCAATCTTAGAACGATGTGTTCTATTATGGGAGCTGGAAAAACAGCAAACTTTTTTAAGTTTAATTGGAAAGAGCAAACATGGAACCTAATTGTTGTGCTTGGTGCTATTATTGGTGGTTTTATAGCTACACAATATTTATCAAACGATAGTATAACGAATTTAAATCCAGCTACTATTACAGAACTTCAAAGTATGGGGTTTGAAAATTCTGGAACCACTTTAGTTCCTAATGAAATGTATGGCATTGAAGCCTTAACGTCTCCAAAAGGATTACTTCTCTTAGTTTTAGGAGGCTTACTAGTTGGTTTTGGGACTCGTTACGCTGGTGGTTGCACATCTGGACATGCAATTACAGGACTTAGTAGTTTACAGAAACCATCACTAATTGCAGTTATAGGTTTTTTTATTGGCGGATTAATAATGACTAATTTTATTTTACCCTTAATCTTTTAAAAAATGAAATATTTTAAATTTTTATTAGTTGGCATCTTCTTCGGAATTGTTTTAGTAAAATCTGAAGCCGTTTCATGGTATAGAATTTATGAAATGTTTCGTTTTCAATCATTTCATATGTATGGTATTATAGGCACTGCTATTGCATCTGGAGTTTTATTTCTTCAAATTTCAAAAAAAGGGATTATAAAGAGTATTAAAGGCGCAGATATTTTTGTTCCTAAAAAAGAAAACGGCTTTTCGAGATACATTATTGGAGGTATTATTTTCGGATTTGGCTGGGCACTTATTGGAGCCTGCCCTGGACCGATGTACATTCTGTTAGGCACAGGTATATATAGTATGATTATTGTTATAGCTGCAGCCATTATAGGTACATACATTTATGGAGCTATAAAAGATAAACTTCCTCATTAATGGATGTCACTCAACTCTTAGGATATATTGGCGCCTTAATTGTAGGCTTAATTTTGGGTTTAATTGGTGGCGGTGGTTCCATACTCACTGTGCCTTTATTAGTGTATCTTCTAGCATATAACCCCGTTATTGCAACTGCATACTCTCTCTTTGTAGTAGGTATTTCCTCTATGGTAGGTACTTATCAAAAGCATAAAAAAGGATTCGTTGATTTTAAAATAGGTTTAACTTTTTCATTCCCATCATTTATTGCGGTTTATTTATCAAGACGTTATTTAGTACCTGGTATTCCTGATACCATTTTTAGTTTTGGTGATTATGCTCTTACTAAAGAAATGAGCATCATGATATTTTTTGCTTTTATCATGTTACTAGCTTCATTTTCTATGATAAAGAAGACAAAAAATAACGGTACAACTTTAAAACCCCAATCCTATTACATAACTTTTATTCAAGGTTTAATTATTGGGACTGTAACAGGACTTATTGGTGCTGGTGGTGGATTTTTATATGTACCTGCATTAGTAGTTTGGGCTAATCTCCCAATGAAAAAAGCAGTAGGAACTTCTTTAATTATTGTAACTATTAATTCCCTAATTGGCTTTATAGGGGATGTGCAAACAATAGACATTGAATGGGTATTTCTTCTTTCTTTTACTTTAATCTCTGTAATAGGAATTATTTTAGGAGTATATATCTCAAAATTTATAAGCGGAAAGAAACTTAAAAAAGGATTTGGCTTTTTTATTTTAATAATGGCTATTTATATTATTTATAAAGAGCTTAGTTAAGCAGTGCAGCAATGTGACATAAGTCACAAATCGAACCATTTTGGTTTCGTATTTTTGAAACGTTTTAAATAAAAAAAATCTCAAAACTGACTATTCCCGAGGCAAGCCATAGGGGTGTTTCACCAGTTTTATTTTGCCTTTAAAGGCAAATATCGAATTTTGTTATTTTGCCTTCACCCAGAACTGCAAAAAGGCAGTTCTGACCTCTCCTAAGGAGGTGAATTGGAAACCCCGACCCAAGAGTCGGAGAATTTTTAAATTAAAAAAGGATTTCTGTTTGTTCAGAAATTAAAAACAGATTATGAAAATAGAACAAATTTATACAGGATGTTTAGCTCAAGGAGCTTATTTTATAGAATCTAATGGAGAAGTAGCCATTATTGATCCATTGCGTGAAACACAACAATATGTTGATAAAGCTAATAAAGAAGGTGCTAAGATCAAATATATTTTTGAAACACATTTTCATGCCGATTTTGTTTCTGGACATGTCGATTTAGCAAAAAAGACAGGAGCTACTATTGTTTTTGGTCCTGGAGCAGAAACAAACTACGATGCCTATATAGCAACCGATAATGAATCATTTAAAATCGGAAATGTTACCATTAAAGTATTACACACACCAGGTCATACCTTAGAGTCATCAACATTTCTTTTAATTGATGAAAAAGGAAATAACTATGCTATTTTTAGTGGAGACACCTTATTTTTAGGTGATGTGGGGCGTCCAGACTTAGCAATAAAATCCGATTTAACAAAAGAGGATTTAGCTGGTATGTTATTTGAATCTTTACGAAATAAAATCATGCCATTGGCAGATAATGTTATTGTATATCCTGCTCATGGTGCTGGTTCTGCTTGCGGAAAAAATTTAAGTAAAGAAACTGTCGGGCTTTTGGGGGATCAGAAAAAAACGAATTATGCTTTAAGAGCAGATATGACCAAGGAAGAGTTTGTTGAAGAAGTTTTAGACGGCATTGCTCCTCCTCCTCAATATTTCGCTAAAAATGCTATGATGAATAAGTCTGGTTACGATAATTTTGAAACTGTGCTACAAAAAGGAGATACTGCATTAGCCCCAGAAACATTTGAAGCTATAGTTAACCAGGAAAGCGCCTTGGTACTCGATGTTAGAACTCAAAAAGAGTTTGTAACAGAGCATATCCCTAACTCCATTTTTATTGGAATTAATGGTGGATTTGCACCATGGGTTGGTGCTTTAATTACCGATTTACAACAACCTATTCTACTAATTGTACCAGAAGGAAAAGAAAAAGAAACTGTAACACGATTATCTCGTGTAGGCTATGATAATACGTTAGGCTATCTAAAAGGCGGTATCAATGCCTGGAAGAACTCTGGTAAAGATATTGAAACCATTGAGTCTATCTCGGCTGACGAATTTTCTAATCGCCTTAAAAATAGAGCAATCAATACGCTTGATGTTAGAAAAGATGGAGAATATAAATCGGAGCATCTAGATAGTGATTCTGTACAACATTTTGCTTTAGACTATATTAATGATAATATGAACGCTATTGATAAAACTAAAACCTATCATTTATACTGTGCAGGTGGGTATCGTTCTGTTATTGCTGCATCTATTTTGAAGGCCAGAGGATTTAATGTTATTGATATTGCTGGTGGCTTTGCAGCCATTAAAAATACAGATTTGCCAACAACCACTTTTGTTTGTCCGACAACACTTTAATAAAAACTAAAATTTTTAATATGAAAAAAATGTAGGAGCTATAGGATAAGAGCATTAGAATATTAGTTGCTATAACTATTGCATTACTATATTATTTTAATGTTATCGAAGGCACTTTAGCTTATGTATTAATCGGTCTAGCTATCGTTTTATTATTAATAGCTTTGTTAATTTTTTGTCCGTTATATAAAGCTTCTAGAATTAGTACTAAAAAATAGAAAAATGAAAATAACTTTAGAAATACAAAACCTTAAATGTGGTGGTTGTGCCAACACAATTACTAATAAGGTATCCGATTTAGAAAACATTAGTGATGTAATAATTAATAATGAAGACCATACGGTTTCGTTTTCTTATGAAAATGACATAGCACTTATAGAAGCTAAACAATTATTACATAAAATTGGTTACCCTATTGTTGGAGAAAAAAATGCATTAACCACTAAAGCAAAATCTTTTGTAAGCTGTGCTATAGGAAGATTAAGTGACTAAATTATACTATTTCTGCGCTTAAACCTGCATCTAACAACATAGAACAACGTGGTTTTAAATCGTCGTACAAGCCTGTTTTTACGGTACATTTTCCTTTATAATGAACAAGAAGTGCACATTGTTCTGCCTGTTCTGAAGTATGCTCGCAAGCATAGATAAGTGTTTCTATAACGTGGTCGAACGTATTAACGTCATCATTATAAACAACAATCTCGTTCTTCTTCTTTTCTTTTGTAGCTGTATCAAACTGCTCTAATACTTTCTCCTGACTGCTCATCATTAAAATTTTTAACTAAAATAATTTATTTTTTTTAAACGAAAAGAAAAGGACACCAAAAAGATGTCCCTTCTAAACATAAAATTGTTTTTATTAAGAATATTAGTACATATATTGTAATCCAACAATATCATCACTATCAAATTCTCCATCTACTGATGAATTAAAACATGCTAACATAATTGAATCTGGGTTATAACCAGCAGATGTTCCTGGGATTGCATTCGCTCCATACGGTGCAACTAATTCAGGATCATATGAACCACAACTCTGTCTTGTTGCCCAATCTGTATGTCTAAATCCAACTGAATGTCCTATTTCGTGGGTAATAACATGCTCAATAACATCTATACTAAAAGTGTCTAAACCAAATATCTGTACAAACTTATTTGGCAATCCGTTAGCTGGAAATCCTGCAGACCCTCCTGAGGCATTTATTGTTGGGTTAAAATAGACAACCATATCCTTATCTGAAAAGTTTGTACCAAAAGTTAACGTAAAAGAAATCGAAACACCACTTAATTGGTTAAAATTTTCTACTGCCAATATCAATGCATTTGCTTCTTTATTAGACAAGCTGTATGCACTTGCACCATAATAACCAAGAATAGATATATTTCTTCCTTGAGTCACCAAATTGTTGGTATGATAATTACGGTCTGTGAGACCATTACCCATATCCATATCCATGATCTGTTCTACAGTTAACATAATATCTTCCTCTACTTGAATCATAGGTTTAGTTGAACCATCTGGTAATAAAAAATCGACAACCTTTACATCATTTGTGTTCATGTAAAAATCGGATAATTTTTTTAACATCTCTTTTGTTACTTTAACTGCTGTATCTTCTTTATCGTCGACTACTGTTTCTGTTTCTATTTGGGAACTATCTTCGGGAATGACATCCTCTTTTTCACAAGATTGAAATAAAAATGGGGCTGATAGCATTACGACTAAAAATATTTTAAATTTTTTCATTTGATTTTAGGCTTTTTAAATTAATAGATTAATAAATTAATGTTTCCGAAAACTAATGACATAAGTTTTTCAGCCTCAGTCTTCCATGAGAATACTGAAAAATCATGCTTTAAAATAAATTTATTCCTATAGTAAATATAGTTCTTTAAAAAAGAATATTCTTGTGGTTTTCCCCTATAAATTGATTTTTTTCATAAGAAAATCATAATTTATTGAAAATAATTCAAAAAAATCATCTATTTATTAAACTCTAAAGCCACCCAGTTGTTTCTTTCTAATTGTGATTGAAGTTCGAGGTTGTTCGTTTTACATGCCGCTTTTATAACTGGAATATCGTCGTTGTAAAAACCACTTAAAAATAAAGTCCCTTTTTTGTTTAAGCAAGATGCGTAAGTCTCCATGTCTTGCAATAAAATGTTTCGGTTAATATTAGCGATAATAACATCATACTTTTTGTCTTTTAAAACCGATGCATCACCTTCTATAACAGTAATGTGATTACAATTATTACGGGCAACGTTCTCAATACTGTTTAAATAACACCAATTATCGTAATCTACAGCGTCAATGGGTTTAGCTCCTTTTATTTCTGCCAAAATAGCTAACACTCCTGTACCACATCCCATATCTAAAACGGATTTATTCGCTACATCATTTTTTAAAATATGTTGAATCATCATGTGTGTTGTTTCATGATGCCCCGTACCAAAACTCATTTTGGGCTCAATAACAATATCAAACGTAGTATCTGGTTTTTCGTGAAATGGCGCACGAACAGAACACATAGCATCAACAACTATGGGATTAAAATTATTTTCCCATTCTTTATTCCAATTGGTTTGTTCAATTTCGTTAAAAGTAAAACTGATCTCAAATTCTTCAGAATTTAAAATTTGAATATCTTCAAGTATGGATTCGTTCCATTCTTCTTTTTGAATATATGCTGTAACACCCGTTTCGGTTTCTACAAAGCTTTCAAAACCTGCGTAACCCAATTCTGCAATGAGTATTTCTACACCTGGTTGTAATGGTGTTACTTTAAACTCGTAACCTATATAAATGATATTTGACATAATCAATTTTTTCGATTGTAAAGATAGAAGTAAATACTATAACAACTGTTTTTCTATAGTTATTTTAATTATTTCAACACTGTTTTTAGCTCCAAATTTACTCATAATGTTCATTCGATGTGCTTCTTCCTTTTTTTAGACTAATAAATAACTTTTCTAAAATTGGCTATGTTGTTAATTCTTCTGAAATAGCGACCAACACATTATGTCCGCGACATGTTAAACTGGGTTGTAAACCATTAATATATCTTCAAAATTTGTAAATGCAGTTTCTTCTACCGTGATTTGAATGTTGTTATTTCGATTACTTTCACCTCATAATAAAAAGTTAAAGGTATATAACTGAAAAAGACCTGTTAGATTTAAAACTTAACAGGTCTTTTATACTTTATCTGTACTTTGCAAGTACGCCCCGCGTTAGGGATTGAGCGATTGTTGGAGCTCCTCGCAGAGAGCGACTCGTGAAAGCTCGACCCAAAGGGTAACGCCCAAAATATTGTTTAATTAAAACGCATTTACGATAGCGAAAAAGTCGTCTGCGTTAAGTGCAGCACCTCCAATTAAACCACCATCTACATCTGGTTTAGAGAAAATCTCTTGTGCATTTCCTGGTTTTACACTACCGCCGTAAAGAATTGAAATACCATTAGCAACATCGTTACCGTAAGTATCTGCTAATGTTTTTCTAATAAATGCATGCATATCTTGTGCTTGCTCTGGGCTAGCTGTTTCGCCAGTACCTATTGCCCAAACTGGTTCGTATGCCAATACTATATTTTTGAATGCAGAAACGCCTAAATGAAATAAGGCATTTTTTATTTGACTTTCTACAACAGCTTCATGATTTCCAGATTTTCTGTCTGCTAACTCTTCACCAAAACAAAAAATAACACGTAAACCGTTTGCTAAAGCTGCATCTACTTTTTTAGCAAGCATCTCGTCTGTTTCATTAAAATAGGCACGACGCTCACTATGTCCTAAAATGACTGTTTCGACACCAACACTTTTAAGCATGTTTGCATTTACTTCGCCTGTATATGCGCCATTTTCTGCAAAGTGCATGTTTTGGGCAACAACTTCTATACTTGTACTTTTTAACGCTTCGTAAGCATGGTATAAATTAGTAAATGTAGGTGCTACCATAACCTCTGCATTAGAAGTTTTTGTTTTATTTTTTAAATCATCAATTAACGATTCTGTCTGTGATAAATCGTTATTCATTTTCCAGTTTCCAGCAACAATGTTTTTTCTCATAAGATTGGTCTTAAGTTTCCTTAATTTAGGAAGCGATTTTTATATATTATAATTAATAATTCGTATAGCTAAAACGCAAAAATACTTATTTTTTTAATGCTTTTAGCAACTTATCATCATCAGCTTCAATAACATTAAATACAACGATTTCGTTAGCTTTATTTATTACCATATATCTGGGAATCCAATCAATTTTTACAAAATCTGCAAAAGGACATTTCTTACCAGATGGCATATAATAATGGTCTCCTTTTACTTGATATTTTTCTATGCCTCGTTTCCAGGCTGCTTCCCCTCTATCTAAAGATAAAAAGACATAAACCACGTCTTTATATTCTGATTGTAACGCCTTTACTTTTGGCATACCTTTAATGCAATCTCCACACCAAGATGCCCAAATATCAATAACAATGGTTTTCCCTTTATGTTTTTCTAAAATACTTTTAAATGTAATTTCATCACCTTCAAATGACATAAAAGTATCATTTAGTGCTGCTTCAGAAAATTGTATTGGTGATTCTGTATTACAACTTAAAAAGCTGATTAATACTATAAGTAGATAGTTTATTTTTTTCATATATCAATTATTGCAATGTCACTTTTGGATCTAACCATACATAGATTAAGTCTACAAAAATATTAATAATTACAAAGAGTAAAGCTATAATTAACACGGCTCCCATAATTACTGGTAAATCTAATGTATTTAAGGCATTTACAATCTCTTTTCCCAATCCATTCCAACCAAAAATATACTCTACAAAAACAGCGCCTGCCAACATAGATGCAAACCAACCAGATATTGCGGTAACAACAGGATTTAAAGCATTCTTAATAGCATGTCTTTTTATAATTTGAAATTCGCTTAACCCTTTTGCTCGTGCTGTACGAATATAATCTTGATTAAAGACTTCCAACAACGAGTTTCTCATGAGTTGAATAACCACTGCCAATGGGCGAATACCTAGTACAATAGCTGGGAGTATCAAGTTTTTCCATTTTATATGCATCGCTTCACCAAAATCGTCTAGCTCATAAAGACTTCCTGTCATCTCCAGATTTGTATACTCATGTAGTATATATCCAAAAAACCAAGCAAACAAAATAGCGCTAAAAAAAGAAGGAATACTCATCCCTAATGTGCTAAAAATTTGAATTGTTTTATCTAACCATCTATCTTTATAAAGCGCAGAAACGATTCCTAATAAAACACCTAATACCATAGCTATTATAATAGCACTTATAGCTAACACAAAGGTATTAGGTAATGTTTCTGATAACACGTCACTTACTTTTCTACCTTGTTTTGTAAAGGATTCTCGTAAATACGGCAATTTAAAAACAGTCGTTGTATTTCCTATTGAAAACAACTTGATTGCGCCATACTTACCTGCTCTTAAAAAGGTGTAGTCGTTTTGTTTTTTTGAATGAAATGAAATAGGCGAAAGATCATTTAAATAATAAAAGTACTGCGTGCTTATAGGTTTATCGAATCCGTATTTTTGTTTTACGAGGGCTAATTGCTCGCTATCCTCATTCTGCCCTAACATCATTTGTGCAGGATCTCCAGGAAGTACATTAAATAATAAGAAAATAACAGTAACTACCCCAAATAATGTGAGTAAAGCGTATGTGATTTTATTTAGTAGATAGCTTATCAAATAGGTTTATTCGTTGATCTGTTTTTCTTTTTTATTGATTTGTTGATCTATTTGTTTGTTTAAAGAAAGAAATAAGATGGTCACATCATACTCAATTATTCTTCTTTAAGTTTAATTTTTATAATTCCAGTATAAATGGTATCATTTTGAATGTTTAGTGCTTTTAATTGCAGAGAGTCCTTTACAACATTAATACTTTCAATAGTATCTTCATCTAAAGCTTCTACTGTTTCTTCTGTTGATAATTCTCCATTTATATAGTAAATAATAGCCTCCTCTACTACTTTTGGTTCTGGTTTCCTTTCTACTTTTGGCAACTCTAATTCATCAATATCATTCCAATGTACTTTTTGTTTAATGGTGCCTGCATCCAATTCTATTACCCCAGGGTTGGAACGCACTATCGTTTTAAGAGCCTTTTCATCACACAAATAAAATTCAAAATCAATATCATAGGCCTCTTTAATACGTTGCTTAACGTCCTCTCCTGATGCTGTTAAACCAATAACTTTGTAACCATTTTTAATGGCTTCTTCTGATAAAGCTTTCAATTTCATTGCCCCCGCCCTCTCAATTTTCTCTAGACTATAAGAAACTATAACGATAAGGTTTTCTTCTGCCAAAAACTGTTGTGTTAGATCTTCTTCTTCACTTTCTATTGAAAAATCATAGATAGGTGGTTGATACCCCTCTTGAAGCACTTTAGTATCTACACTCACAAAATCACCTTCAACAGATGGATAAGAACCATTGGTAACAATAACCTTCTCTTTCCCTGCAACTTTAAACTTCCAACTATATTCTACAATAGCTTTTGCGGCATCTTCTGGAGTACTCATACCTTCTTGAATATTGGCTCCTATTTTATATGCTCTAAAATCTTTGGCTGGTAAATGCTCTAATACATGATAACCAAACCAAAGGCTAAAAACAAAACCTAATAAAGCAATAACTGTTGTTATTAAACTATTAAATAATGGTTTTATATACTTGATTCCAAAAAATAAAATCAATATAAAAAACAATAAAATCAAGTCTTTTGTAAAGCTTTCCCATGGTGTTAATTTTAAAGCATCACCAAAACAACCACAGTCTTTTACTTTATCGAAATATGCCGAATAAAATGTTAAAAATGTAAAAAACACAATCATTCCCAGTAAACTCCAAATGGTAAATTTTGGCTTATAACCAATAAGTAAAAAAACACCTAAAACAACTTCAAAAACGACTACCAGAACGGAAATCATTAATGAATAAGGTTCTAAAAAGGGGATGTTTAAAACATCTACGCTAAAATATTCTTGTAATTTATAAGAAAAACCTAATGGATCGTTTAGTTTTATTAATCCAGAAATGATAAATAAAACACCAACAAATACTCTTGATATACTTACTAAAGCCTTCATTGCTTAATTTTTATATTTTAAATAAATTATTTTTCATTTAAATGTATCAATGCAAAAATCGCATAATTAATCATGTCTTGATAATTAGCATCAATACCTTCACTCACCAATGTTTTTCCTGCATTATCTTCAATCTGTTTAACCCGCAATAATTTTTGTAAAATTAAATCGGTTAAACTACTTACTCTCATATCACGCCAAGCTTCACCATAGTCATGGTTTTTATCTTGCATAAGTTGTTTGGTAATAGCAACTTGTTTTTTGTATAATTTGGTAGCTTCTTCTGTAGATAAATCTGGCTGTTCCACCACACCTTTTTCTAGCTGAATTAAAGCCATAATACAATAATTTATAATACCAATAAATTCACTTACTTCACCTTCATCAACCTTTCTAACATCGTTTTGTTGAAGCCCCCTAATACGTTGTGCTTTAATGAAAATTTGATCGGTAAGCGATGGCAATCGCAATATGCGCCAGGCACTACCATAATCCGACATTTTTTTTATGAATAAACTTTTACACGTATCAATTACGGCATCATATTCTTTTGAAGTATCTTGCATGAATTAAAAATGAATTTTGCGTAAATTTCGCATAAAAAAGTTTAACCATCAAAGTTTCAGTATTAAAGTTTTAAACTTAGTACGAACACCATACAAAACGGTATAAATGACACTAAACTGTAAAGGAAAACTCATCGATTTAACAGTGCCAAAGGTGATGGGAATCCTAAATATTACTCCTGATTCGTTTTACGATGGCGGACAACATAAAAATGAAAACGCTGTTTTAAAGCATGTTGAGTTAATGCTTCACCAAGGTGCAACTTTTATTGATGTTGGCGCATACAGCTCGCGCCCTAATGCAGATCATGTTAGTGAGGCTCATGAATTAAAAAGAATCTTACCTATTGTTAATTTGATTTTAAAAGAATTTCCTGAGGTTTTACTTTCTATTGACACGTTTAGAAGTCAGGTTGCAAAACAATGTATAGCCGCTGGTGCAGCTTTGGTTAATGATATTTCGGCAGGAAAATTAGACCATAATATGTTACAAACTATTGCCGATTTACACGTTCCATATATTATGATGCATATGAAAGGAACACCGCAAACCATGCAACAACAGACTAATTATGATGATATAATTAAAGACATGCTCTTTTATTTTTCCGAACGCATTGCTGCTGCAAGGCAATTAGGAATCGTCGATATTATTGTAGATCCTGGGTTTGGATTTGCCAAAACGTTAGAACAAAATTATGAATTACTAAATAAACTTGAACATTTTAAGATGATAGATAAACCAGTATTAGTGGGTGTTTCAAGAAAATCTATGATTTATAAAACTTTAGAAACTTCTGCAAAAGAATCTCTTAACGGCACAAGTGTTTTAAACACCATTGCTTTACAAAAAAATGCTTCTATTTTAAGAGTTCATGATGTAAAAGAAGCTATGGAATGTATTAAACTTGTTGAATCTTTAAATGCATAAAATGAAGCAACTATTAACATTGGGGCTATTATTAATAATGTTTTCCTGTGGAAAAGAAAAAGTACTCCAACTGCCTGAAATAAGTCATTCTGAGATAACTGAAATATACGATGTATCGCCAGCATATCTGTTTTATGATGAAACTCAAAAAGATAGTGTTGAATTAAATAGAAAAAACCTGATTAGCACAACCAATTGGTTAGTAAATGTTGATAAACGCTTAACTTTAAAACAAGCTATACCCCACATAAAATACCTTCAAAATAAAAAACAGAATTCAAGCCATAAAAAGAAATCAGCTAAAAACTACTTTACTTGTAACGATACCAGTAGAAAGAATTTAGGATTTATAGAGTTTACAGATGTGGTTTTTGAATCTGACTTTAAAAATGAAACATTACCCGATTTAAAGGCAGATTCATATTTTGGTCTAGTAGAATTTAATTCTTTTGAAAAAATTGAAATGACAGTTATTTATGGAGAGCATATGGAGACTTTAAATCTTAATTTTGACGATCTACTAAGCTATATCCGTGAATCAAAAGCCCTCACTCTTAAATTATCATTTAATTCAAATATATCGTTCCAAGATTATATTAGTGTGAAATCTAAAATACTGTCAATAGACTCTGTTAGCTTACAGCTTTTTAATCATGAACTAATTTTTAATTGATCATATTTTCTTAAATTTACCAAAACCCATATCGTTTGGATATTTTCAAAGACATTTTAAACTTACGCCCCATCGATTATATAGATGTCGTTCTTGTGGCTCTTTTACTTTATTATGTATATAAACTTGTAAAAGGTACTGTTGCCATTAATATTTTTATTGGGATCATTATTATTTACTTGGTTTGGAAGCTTACCGATTTCTTAGAAATGGAACTCCTCTCTGGTATTTTTGGTGGTTTTATGAAAGTAGGGATCATTGCTTTAATAGTTGTATTTCAGCCAGAGATCCGTAAATTTTTGTTAATGGTAGGCTCTACCAACTTTAATAGGAGGCGCAAGTTTTTACAACAATTTAATTTTTTAAAAACCGAGACTAGCGACGAAACTGATATCGATGCTATTATTTCGGCTTGCAATAAAATGTCCATGTCTAAAACGGGTGCTTTAATCGTTTTTGAAAGAAATAATAATCTAGATTTTTTATCATCCTCGGGAGATGAAATGAATATAAAGGTTACCCAACCTATTATTGAAAGTATTTTTTTTAAAAATAGTCCGCTACACGATGGTGCCATTGTAGTTAATAACAACATTGTAAAAGCAACACGAGTTATTCTTCCTTTAAATAATGAAAAAAATATTCCTCAACGTTTTGGTCTCCGCCATAGGGCTGCCATTGGGGTTACTGAAAAAACAGATGCTTTGGCGCTTGTTGTAAGTGAAGAAACTGGAAGTATTTCTTATTTTAAAGATGGCGAATTTGTAGTTTTTGAAAACACAAACCAACTTAACTTAATGATCAAGGAAGACTTATCTTAAACCTTGTAAAAACTAAATAATTTCTTCTTCTTGTAAAAACTGTACTTCGTATAAGTTCTTATAATACCCATGTTCTTTTTCAAGCAACTCTTTATGAGTCCCCTGCTCCACTATATTACCAGCATCCATCACTATAATTTTATCAGCTTTTTTAACTGTTGCTAATCGGTGAGCGATAACAATGGAGGTTCTACCTTTAGTAATTTTATCTGTGGCATTTTGAATGAGTTGTTCTGAATATGAATCGACTGAGGATGTTGCTTCATCTAACACTAAAATACTCGGATTTGTTACATATGCTCTTAAAAACGATATAAGTTGTCGTTGTCCTGAAGATAACATAACACCTCTTTCTTTTACGTTATAATGATACCCATTTGGCAAACTCATTATAAAATCATGAATGCCAATATCTTTTGCCGATTGTTGCACTTGAGCTTCGGTAACCTCTGGGTGATTTAATGTAATATTATTTAAAATAGTATCTGCAAATAAAAACACATCTTGTAATACCACAGCTATTTGAGTACGTAATGACGCTAAGGTTACCTGTTTAATATCAATACCATCAACATAAATAACGCCATCGTTAATTTCATAAAAACGATTTAATAAATTAATAATGGTCGATTTACCTGCTCCTGTTGCACCAACTATAGCAACCGTCTCACCTGCATTCACATCAAAAGAAATTCCTTTTAAAACTTCTTCGTCTTCTACATAACTAAAAAATACATTATCAAATTTTATATGACCTTTAAAATTCTCTGCAACATGAGAGCCTGTATCATCAATTTGAGAAGTTGTATCTATAACTTTAAACACTCTGGTAGCTGCTACCATACCCATTTGCAGTGTGTTAAATTTATCTGCTATTTGACGCAATGGCCTAAATAACATAGGGATATACATGATAAATGCTACTAAAACACCTTCTGTAACCTTGCCTTCTAACACGACATTTAAACCACCGTACCAAGCTATTAAACCAATGGTTATTGATGACGATAAATCTGCTAAGGGGAAAAAAATAGAGTTATACCAAACCGTTTTAAGCCAACCCTTTTTGTGTCTTTCGTTTATTTCTTTAAACTTTTTGTACTCAATAGCTTCACGAGTAAATAATTGTAAAATCTTCATCCCTGTTAATCGTTCTTGTACAAAAGAATTCAAATTAGAAACTTCTGTTCTAACTTCTTCAAAAGCCTTTTTCATATACTTTTGAAAAATACGTGTTGCATATAATAACAAAGGCAACATAATGAATACAATTAAACTTAATCGCCAATTCGTGTAAACCATAATCCCAAAAACCACTGCCATGGTGAGTAAATCTTTAAAAATCATGAATAAGCCTTGACCAAAAATATCGGCGATACGCTCCATATCGGTTACTGCTCTCGTAATAAGTAAGCCTACTGAAGAATTATCATAATACTTCATTTTAAAACGCAGCAAGTGATCGAATAATTTTATACGTACATCTACAACCAAAGTTTGTCCTAACCAAGCTGCATAATAAATAAAAAGTAGCTGAAACACTGTTTGTAAAATTAAAATAGCAAACATGATAATAATATAAAAGAGAAAGTCTTTAGAATTTGCTCCTGTTATACTATCATCTATAGCAAACTGAGTTACACGAGGCGTCGCTGCACTAAAAATGGCTGATAAAATCACCAAAATAATCAACCCAAAAAAAACAATTTTATAAGGTTTTATATATTGAAAAAGACGTTTAAATAAAGTAACGTCAAATATTTTTTCCTGTCTTTTACTCATCTATCTCTATATCGTTAGGATATTCTACTTCTGTTAAATATAATGCATGTGCAGGAACCGAAAACCCTGCTTCACTCCTATTTTTAGACTTTATAATAGTATGTAAATCTTCAACCTCTATTTTGCCTAAACCAATATTAATCATAGTACCTACAATAGCACGTACCATATTACGCAAAAACCTATCAGCTTTAATTACAAAATGAAGTTCATCATTTTCTAAAGTCCATTTTGCTTTCATTATATCACAATAATACGTTTTTACATCGGTATTACTTTTTGAAAAACATTGAAAATCTTTATACTTAAATAAGATTTCTGAAGCTTGATTCATTTTATCAACATTCAAATTCTGTTTCACAAAAAAACTATTATCAAATAAAAACACATCCTTCTTAAGTGCTATTCTATATAAATAAGTTCTACTTACTGCATCAAAACGGGCATGTGCATCGTCTTTTACTTTTAAAATATTACGAATGGCAATATCTTTTGGTAAATACGAATTTAATTTATACACCAAATTTAGGTCGTTAAAAACAACATGAGTATCGAAATGAGCAAACATTTGTGAAGCATGTACACCAGTATCTGTACGACCTGCCCCCATAATAGAAATGTCTTCTTTTAGAAGCATAGACAATGCTTTTTCTACAACTTCTTGTACCGATATATCTTTTGGTTGGTTTTGCCAACCATGGTATGCAGCTCCATTATAAGAAAGTTCTATAAAATACCTCAATCTGATTTAATACTTTTGTTAAATGAATATCATATGCCGTTTAAATCACCAATTATAAAACGCCCTTTGTTCCTTTCTATTACAATGTAAAAAGAAACCGTAACTAAGGCTATTATTTATTTTTCTTCTTTTTAATAAAGAAAAATCGTCGTTTTCTATACGGTAAATTTAAATGATATATCGTATGCAAAGATAGATAGTTTTGCTGTTCCTGCGAAGGCAAGAACCTTAATTATATATTAAAAATTAAAGAAGAAAAATACTGTGTTAAAAGACAAAAGAATATAGACTTGTATCTTTAAACGAATATGAATTGAAATAAAAATATTAAAACAAGTTTTACAATTGTAAAAACAAATTATTTTCTACAAAATATCATGATAAAAATATTATTAATTTCCGATACGCATAGTTATATTGATAATGATATATTAAAATATGTAAAACAAGTGGATGAAGTTTGGCATGCTGGCGACATTGGCGACTTAAAAGTAACTGATGCCATAAAAAAATTAAAACCTTTACGTGCCGTTTTTGGTAATATTGATGATAATAAAGCAAGAATAGAGTTTCCTGAAAACAACCGTTTTATGTGTGAGGATGTTGATGTTTGGATAACACATATTGGCGGCTATCCAAATGCTTATAATATGAGAGTTCGAGAGGAAATAAAACGAAACCCTCCTAAACTTTTTATTTGTGGGCATTCACATATATTAAAGGTCATGCCCGACAAAAAATTACGTTTACTCCATATGAATCCTGGAGCGGTTGGCAAACATGGTTTTCATAAAATACGTACTATGCTCCGTTTTACGATAGATGGTAGTAAGATTGACAATTTAGAAGTCATCGAATTTAATAAACGTTAAACCCTTTCATAAATCCCTCCAAAGAAAAGGGCTATCTCACTGTTTCGACATTTAATGCTTCACTTACATGTTTTAGTGAGTTGAATGTTTCCCTCCTTTAAAAAGATTTAGGTATGCTTATAAAAAAACCCAAAGCTTTCACTTTGGGTTTTAACGCACTAATACTACTAAGATGTTAGGTTTATCGTAATCTATCTACAGATTTTACGAGATCTTCATCCTTCTTGATGGCCTTATTGGCTAATGCCAAAAACACGATAGAAACAATAGGAAGAAGCATCCCAATACCTTTCTCAGAAACCGCCGTCTCTCCAGATATGTTTAGAGATTGATATACAAAAAATCCTAGTAAAATAAAGTTTAATATGATGTTAAGTCGTCCCAACATAAACTGAGACTTCCTATTTTTATATCTAAATATAGTTACTATTGAACAAAATGCCGATGTTAAAAAGGCTGCAAAAACGTAGTTATGATCGTCTGCAAAAACTTTTGTGCCATCAGACAACACCCATAATTCAACCACATAAATTAGTCCAGCGGAGACTCCTGCTGCCATTAAAAGATATATCGTTTGAATACGTTGTAACATAGAATTTTAAAAACTAGAAAGCAAAAATAATAGTTTCTTTTATAAAAATAGCCTTAAAACTTAAAATAAAGTTGTATAATTGCAGTAATAATTCTCAATAGCCGCTGTTACAAGTGGTTAATTCTTCAGAATAAGAAAACGTTTTTCAGAATTACCCAAAATTTATATTGATACAAATATCCAATTAAACATAAATGTTTGAAATTTCACAATTAAAAGAAAAGAAACTCTCTGATTTACAAGAGATAGCTAAAAAATTGAACGTTCCGAAATACCGTTCATTAAAAAAATTAGATCTAGTTTACCAAATACTGGATCAACAAGCTGCCGATCCAAGTGCAGTTAAAGCTGTTGTTTCTCCTACTGAATTAACAGAAAATAAAACAGAAAGTAAGCCAAAAGCAAGGAAGCCGAGACAACGTGTTCAAAAACCTGCCAAAAGCGTTCCTTCTAAAAGCACACCTGTTAAAAATGAAGAAAAACCTTCGGTAGATAAAAAAGTTGAAACTGCTAAAGTCGAAACTGCTAAAATTGTTGAAAAGGAAAAGGCTAATACCCCCATTGCCAAACAAAACAAAGAAGAGCAAAAACAAGATAACAATCCAAAAAAACAGGACAATAGTCCGAAACAAAAAAACCAAAACGATAATCAACAAAAACCGAATCCGAGAAGGGAACACGGTTCGCATAAAAATCAACATAAAAACCAAAAAAATGGTAATGTTGATACTGGTAACAAAGATGGTAGAAACCGTTATAGAGAACCAGATTTCGAATTTGATGCGATTATAGAAAGTGAAGGTGTTTTAGACATCATGCAGGATGGTTACGGTTTTTTACGTTCTTCAGATTATAACTACTTATCATCACCAGATGATATTTATGTATCACAATCACAAATTAGATTATTCGGTTTAAAAACAGGTGACACTGTTCTTGGCCATGTAAGACCTCCAAAAGAAGGTGAAAAATATTTCCCATTAATTAAAGTAAGTAAAATTAATGGACAAAACCCTAATGTAGTTAGAGACAGAGTTTCATTCGAACATCTAACTCCTTTATTCCCAGAAGAGAAATTCAATTTAGCTGAAAAGCAGAGTACGATCTCTACTAGAATAATGGATCTGTTCTCTCCAATAGGAAAAGGACAACGTGGTATGATCGTATCACAGCCAAAAACAGGAAAAACTATGTTATTAAAGGATGTTGCAAATGCTATAGCAGCAAATCATCCTGAAGTATACCAAATGATCTTATTAATTGATGAGCGTCCTGAAGAGGTAACAGATATGCAACGTAATGTACGTGGTGAGGTTATTGCCTCAACCTTCGATAAAGAAGCGCACGAACACGTAAAAATTGCTAATATCGTACTTGAAAAAGCAAAAAGATTAGTTGAATGTGGTCATGATGTTGTTATTCTTTTAGATTCTATTACACGTTTGGCAAGAGCCTATAACACGGTTCAACCAGCTTCTGGTAAAATATTAAGTGGTGGTGTAGATGCTAATGCGTTGCACAAGCCAAAACGTTTCTTTGGTGCTGCCAGAAATATTGAGAACGGTGGTTCTTTAACCATAATAGCTACTGCACTTACCGAAACAGGTTCTAAAATGGACGAAGTCATTTTCGAAGAATTTAAAGGAACTGGTAATATGGAATTACAGTTGGATAGAAAAATATCTAACCGTAGAATTTTCCCAGCTATCGATCTTACATCATCAAGTACGCGTCGCGACGATATATTACTAGACGCGAACACGATTCAACGTATGTGGGTCATGCGTAAATACCTTGCAGACATGAATCCTGTTGAAGCTATGGAATTTACTAACGAGCGTTTTAAACAAACACGAAACAACGAAGAGTTTTTAGTCTCAATGAATGGCTAAAATATTTAAACTAAACTAAATTTGAAAGCCTTAGCATATACTGTTAGGGCTTTTTCTTTATAACCTAAATAAACCTCAAAAGCCTTAGCATAACTGTTAAGGCTTTTCTTTATAACTTCAAAAAGGATTGATATATCTTATAATTAAGAAGACATTAAAAGGTCTCTATATTCTTTTAAGTCAGAAATATTAACTTTATTATTAAGGTTTTTAGTCAGCGCAATTAAATACTTTAGACTTTCTACTGGAGAAACATCCTCATTTTCTTCAATGGGATTATCACTATCTATAGGCTCATCACTAAGAATAGGTATATTAAACGAGTTATTTTCTTCTATATGCTCATAAGTATACCTAAGAACCTTAACTAATAATGGAACCTGTTCTTCTAAAGCATAAGTTCTTAGTTCTTTAATGTCATCGATTAGCACACCTGTATTGATACCTGTTTCATCAAGGTCTTTAAGAATTTTATCGATTAATTTAATTGCTTTTTTATTTTCCAAAGGTTTATAATTTATATGATTAATTGACTTATAATAAATGCAAATTTATATCTTTAAAACGCTATTCATACTATAACAGTGATTAAATTTAATCAAAAAAAAACTCCTCATTTCTGAGAAGTTTTTCAAATATTTTAAACTTAAAATCTACTTAAAGTGCAGCGACATGTTTAGCTAAACCAGATTTAAGGTTTGCAGCTTTATTAGCATGAATCACATTTTTCTTAGCTAATTTATCTAACATAGATACTACTGAAGGAAATAAAGCTTCAGCTTCTTTCTTATCAGTTAACTCACGTAAGTTCTTAATAGCATTACGAGTTGTCTTATGCTGATACTTATTTATTAACCGTTTAGATTCGTTACTTCTAATTCTTTTTAACGCTGACTTATGATTTGCCATTTGTTCTTTTTATTATTAAAATATTGTAGCCCGTAGGGGAATCGAACCCCTCTTACCAGGATGAAAACCTGGCGTCCTAGCCGATAGACGAACGGGCCATTTATTTTTTCAGTGTGCAAATATAAACATATTATTTAGACTTGCAATACTTTCAAATAACTAACAATGTCTCCATTGCGGATGCAAAAATACAACTATTTTTAAATGTCACAATAGCTAGCCGATTTTTTTTAAAAAAAATTTAAATTAATATGCTTTTGCAAACAATACTCTACCCTTTGAAGGCTTTCCTGAATACACACAAATCCCCTCTATTGGTTTCATATCTAAAGGAATACAACGAATAGTTGCTTTTGTTTGCTCTTTAATTTTTTCTTCAGTCTCATTTGTACCATCCCAATGTGCAGAAATAAATCCTGTTTTTGTTTCTAAAATATCTTTAAATTCACCAAAAGTATCTACTTCTGTAATATGATTATCTCTAAAATCTAAAGCTTTATTAAATAAAGCCTCTTGAATTTCTTTTAATAAACTCTCAATGGTTTCTGTTAAATCTTCCAAATTAACAATCTGCTTCGTTAAGGTATCTCTACGAGCTATTTCTACAGTACCATTTGCTAAATCTTTAGGACCAATAGCTACACGTAATGGCACCCCTTGTAATTCATGCTGTGCAAATTTGGCTCCTGGCCTGTGAGTTGTTCTATTATCAAACTTTACAGATATATTTTTGCCTCTTAAATTGCTTAAAATACCATTTGCAACTTCTGTAATAGCATTTAAATCTTCTTCACTCTTATAAATAGGCACGATAACAACTTGATTTGGCGCTAAACTTGGTGGTAAAACCAATCCGTTATCATCACTATGAGTCATGATTAAAGCCCCCATTAATCGCGTAGAAACACCCCAAGATGTTGCCCACACATAATCTTGCTTACCTTCTTTATTAGCATATTTAACATCGAAAGCCTTTGCGAAATTCTGACCAAGAAAATGAGAAGTTCCTGCCTGTAGCGCTTTTCCATCTTGCATTAAAGCTTCAATACAATAAGTGTCTTCTGCTCCAGCAAAACGTTCGCTCTCTGTTTTAACACCCTGTATTACAGGTATTGCCATAAAATTCTCAACAAACGTTGCGTATACATTATTCATTAACTTAGCTTCAGATACAGCTTCTGCTTTCGTTTCATGCGCAGTATGTCCTTCTTGCCATAAAAACTCTGCTGTACGTAAAAATAAACGTGTACGCATTTCCCAACGTACCACATTAGCCCATTGGTTTATTAAAAGTGGTAAATCTCTATAAGATTGAATCCATCCTCTATATGTATTCCATATAATGGCCTCACTTGTTGGTCGTACAATTAACTCTTCTTCTAACTTCGCTTCAGGATCAACTCGTAATTTTCCTTTGTTATCAGGATCGGTTTGCAACCTATAATGTGTTACAATAGCACACTCTTTAGCAAAGCCTTCTGCGTTTTTTTCCTCTGCTTCAAATAAACTTTTAGGCACAAATAATGGAAAATAGGCATTTTGATGACCTGTTTCTTTAAACATTTTATCTAATTCTGCTTGCATTTTTTCCCAAATAGCATAACCATAAGGTTTGATCACCATACACCCTCTAACGGCCGAATTCTCTGCCAGGTCTGCCTTTACAACCAACTCGTTATACCATTTTGAATAATCTTCCGCTCTACTAGTAAGTTTTTTGCTCATATCGATTTTTTGGCACAAATATTGTGACTATGTTAAATAAAAGAATAGTTCAGCAAAACTAACTATTTTTGTTATGTTCAACAATAAAATTCTAGAGATATGCAATTTATAAGCTACTTAAAAGAAAAAGTGTCATTTGCAGCCATTCTTGGCTTGTTATTTGGTTTAGCCTCATGTGGTTCTTATCAATATGTAGGTGCAAACGATGATGGCATTTATGGTAACACAGTAAGACAAGTAAGCGTTGAAACCCCTCCTCAAGGAAATCATACGGTTGTTGAAATTCCTAATACTTCTAATAGCGATTTCTATCAAAATCATTTTAAAAATAAATCTTTAGAAGCTGAAAATATATTTTCTGATGATGCTGTTTTTACTGATATAGATTCATACGAAGGAAATAACTATGTTGAAAATGATTCTTTAACCAATGACTATCAGGGTTATGCTGGTTGGGGACAAAATAGCAATAGTGTAACTATTAACTATGTTGACAACGGTTGGAATAACTGGGGTTGGAATAACTGGGGCTGGAATGTAGGATTTGGGAATAGATGGAACAATTGGGGATGGAACAACTGGGGTTATAATTCTTTCTGGTGCCCTCCTTTTTATGGAGGTGGATATTATGGTGGCTGGGCATTCAACAGTCCATGGAATTACGGATATTATGGCTCTCGCTATAGAAACTACGGATACAGATACAATAATGGCTATTATGGAAATAACAGATATTATAGCAGAAGAAATGTAGCATATAATGCTAGCAGAAGAGGTAGTTACTACTCAGGTAGATCAAGCAATATAAATAGTAATAACATTAATTCATCTAGACGTAGTAGTGCTGTAAGTAGTACAAACAGAAACTCGGCTACTTCAAAATACAACACATCAAGAAGAAGCACTAGCTCTGTAGCAGCATCAACAAATAGTAGAAGAAGTTATAATTCTAATGGCACTCGCACATATAATAATACTCAAAAAAGAACAGTAACGAGCAGAACACCGTCTACAAATTCGGTAAGAAGATCCTCTTCATCTTCGGTAAGAAGAAGTTCAAGTACCGTTTATAAACAACCTTCTAATACTAGCAGAAGCTCAGGAAACACTTCAAGATCTTATTCATCTTCAAGAAATTCAAGTTACACACCAAGTAGAAGTTCTAGCTCTAGTTCTGGATCTGTTTCAAGATCTTCCTCTAGTAGTCGTAGCTCAGGAAGTAGCAGAAGTTCTGGATCTTCAAGCGGAGGAAGACGTCGTTAAAATTTGAAAAAGAAAAAATACAACTACATGAAAAAGTTACATTTACTGTTCATAGGTTTGCTATCTATGTCAACAATTTACGCGCAAGATATTAGCGATGCCGTAAGATACTCTCAAGATAACATACAAGGAACAGCTCGTTTTAGAGCCCTTAGTGGAGCCTTTGGTGCTTTAGGTGGCGATATGAGTGCGGTTAGTTTAAACCCTGCTGGTTCGGCTGTTTTTAGCAGAAGCCATGCTTCCTTTTCTGCATCAAATATAGATACAGAAAACGACACCCAATACTTTAATGGACTAAGTAATACTAATGATTCTAGTTTTGACATTAACCAAGGTGGAATTGCTTTTGTATTTGCCAGTAATACCAACTCCCCTTGGCGAAAATTTACAATTGCTATTGCTTACGATAGAACGAACAATCATGAAACAAATTGGAGAGCAAGTGGCTTAAATACAAACGATGATGGTAATTTTAGCAATTCCATTGCTAGTTATTTTTATGACTATGCAGATGGCAAAAGGTTAGATGAAATATCAGCTTTTTCAGATGAATCATTAAGCGATGCTTATCGAGATATAGGAGCTTCTTATGGTTTTGAACATCAGCAAGCATTTTTAGGTTTTGAGTCTTTTATCCTTGAACCTGACGATATTGACAACAATGCCAATACAACATATTCTTCCAATGTTAGCTCTGGAAATTTTGATCATGATTATTCTTATTTTGCATCTGGATACAATGGTAAAGTCACATTTAATATAGCGGCTCAACATGAAGATAATTTATATTTAGGGTTAAACTTAAATTCACACTTTATTGACTACCAACGTTCTACTCTATTATTTGAAGACAATTCAAATGCAGGATCTATTGTTAACAGTATAGAATTTGAAGATAACCTATCTACTAGAGGTAATGGTTTCTCTTTTCAATTAGGAACGATACTCAAATTAGCAGATGCGTTTAGAATTGGTCTTACTTACGATTCTCCCACCTGGTATACTATTGAAGAAGAAACAACACAATATTTAGCAACAGTAAGAGAGGATGCTGGCACTAATGCCACGCAAGTTATAAACCCAAACACTGTAAATATTTATCCTCAATACAAACTACAAACACCATCTAAAATAACAGGAAGCTTAGCGTATGTTTTTGGAAAACAAGGATTAATTAGTTTTGATTATTCTCGTAAAGATTATAGTCAAACAGAGTTTAAGCCAGGATTCGATTATACTGATTTAAACACTGGCATTAACGATATATTGACCGATGCTTCTACTTATAAAATTGGTGGTGAGTACAAACACGAACAATTTAGCTTTAGAGGCGGATATCGTTTTGAAGAAAGCCCATATAAAGATGGTATTACTATAGGCGATTTAACGGGCTATTCTTTAGGAATTGGTTATAATTTTGGAAACACAAAATTAGACATTACTTACGATCAATCTGAACGTTCTTTCGAAACCCCTTTATATAATATTGGATTAATTGATACTGCAACTATAGATAGAATAAATTCTAACATAACACTATCATTAAGTTTTAATATATAATATAAATTTAAGATACTCTTAAAAAGGTTTGACTATTAAAATAGTCAAACCTTTTTGTTTTTAATGTAATTAAACTAGTAATAGACAGACAAACACAAGAAAATTAATTGTTTGTTAAGACAAAACATAACAAAAGTGTTTTACTTATCTTTGCAGACTAAAAACACCACTTTTTTAGCTAATGAAAATTGAAAACAACATAGAAGAATTCGAATCTTTAGGAGATGACCATATTGGAACTTCTTCAAACACACCATTAAGAAATGATGCTTTTAAACTTTCTAACGAAGAAAAAATAGACATTATTAAGGATGATGTGCGGCATATTATGGAAACCTTAGGTCTTGATTTATCAGATGATAGTTTAAGCGGTACACCAAACCGTGTTGCTAAAATGTTTGTTAAGGAAATTTTTGGAGGACTAAATCCAAAGAAAAAACCAAAGGCGTCCACTTTTGAGAACAAGTATAAATATGGAGAAATGCTTGTTGAAAAAAACATCACAGTTTATTCAACTTGCGAGCATCATTTACTACCTATAGTTGGGAGAGCTCATATCGCTTATATTTCTAACGGTTCTGTTGTTGGTCTGTCTAAAATGAATCGTATTGTAGATTATTTTGCTAAACGTCCACAAGTTCAAGAACGTTTAACCATACAGGTGGTAAAAGAACTTCAAGAAGTTTTAGACACACAAGATGTTGCTTGTGTTATAGATGCTAAGCATTTGTGCGTTAACTCAAGGGGTATTAGAGATATTGAAAGTAGTACAGTAACTTCAGAATTTGGGGGTAAATTTAAAGAAGAAGCGACTCGTAGAGAATTTTTAGATTATATAAAATTAGATACAAAGTTTTAATTTATTTTTAACCATAACCAAATCATTACAATTAACATGCATCTTTTTCAGCATCAACAAATAAAACTATACAATTCCCTTACTGGTAAAAAAGAAACATTCAAGCCCATTAACGAAGGCTATATAGGCATGTATGTTTGTGGCCCCACTGTTTACAGTAATGTGCACTTAGGTAATGTAAGAACCTTCATGTCTTTCGATATGGTATTTAGGTACTTAAAGCATTTAGGTTACAAAGTACGTTATGTTAGAAATATTACTGATGCTGGTCACTTAGAGAATGATGCCGATGCTGGTGAAGATAAAATCACTAAAAAAGCACGTTTAGAACAAATAGAACCTATGGAAGTTGTACAGCGTTATACTGTAGATTTCCATAACATATTAAATATATTCAATTTTTTACCACCAAGTATAGAGCCTACCGCTACAGGACATATTATTGAGCAAATTGAATTGATAAAAAATATTATAGATAATGGGTTTGCATACGAAGTAAATGGCTCTGTTTATTTTGATGTTCACAAATTCGACGAAACAAACGATTACGGTAAATTAAGTAAACGGAAACTCGATGATTTAATTCATAATACACGTGAATTAGACGGACAAAGCGATAAAAAGAATCCTCAAGATTTTGCGCTTTGGAAAAAAGCAGAACCACAGCATATTATGCGCTGGCCTTCACCCTGGAGTGATGGTTTTCCTGGTTGGCATTTGGAATGTACAGCAATGAGTACCAAATATTTAGGCGACAATTTCGATATTCATGGCGGTGGAATGGATTTAAAATTCCCGCATCACGAATGCGAAATCGCTCAAAATGAAGCTGCTAAAGGAAAATCACCTGTAAACTATTGGATGCATGCTAATATGTTGGAGTTAAACGGACAACGCATGTCTAAAACAACAGGCAATACCGTTAACCCTGATGAATTATTATCTGGAAACAATACATTTTTTAGTAAACCTTATGCACCTAGCGTTATTAGATTTTTTAATGCACAATCATCTTATCGAAGTGTTTTAGATTTAACTGATGATGGTTTGTTAGCAAGTGAAAAAGGATTCTACAGATTGATGGATGCTGTTAATCTTTTAGATGATTTAAAAGCTTCTGAAACATCTAGTATTGATATAAATGCATGGAAACAGACATGTTATGATGCTATGAATGATGATTTTAATACGCCAATTTTAATTTCGCATTTATTTGAAGCTGCAAAATACATCCATCAAATTAAAGAAGGTTCTGAGACAGTATCTTCTGAAGATTTAAACACTTTTAAGAATACCATCAACAGCTTTGTTTTTGATGTGTTAGGCTTAGAAAACACCAGTTCTAATAATGAATCTGGAACCGAAAAACTGTCTGGTGCTGTTAATTTATTAATTAAACTAAGACAAGAAGCTAGAGCCAATAAAGATTTTGCTTTATCTGATAAAATTCGTGATGAATTAGCCGAAGTTGGCATCCAACTTAAAGATGGTAAAGAAGGTACGACTTTCTCTGTAAATTAGTTTTATTGCTTGTCTGCTAAGTTATTTGTTATAAAGCTGTTGGTTTACTTCGACTAATTATTAGAAGGCTTTGTCATTCCTGCAAAGGCAGGAATCCACTTTATAAAAATTAAGTTTTAATTAAAAGATTCCCTCCTACGAGGGAATGATAAATTTAAATGTTAAAAAAACTACTCATTGCACCGTTTCTATTTTTGATAAAAGTGTATCAAACACTTATATCACCATTAACGCCTGCAACTTGTAGATTTCAACCAACATGTTCTCATTATACCAAAGAAGCCTTGCAAAAACATGGTTTATTTAAAGGCGGATGGCTGGCTGTTAAACGTATTTTTAGTTGTCATCCTTGGGGCGGTTCGGGGTATGACCCTGTTCCTGAAAAGGAGGATGATTGAGTTATTTCGACATGACAAAAAATTAATTTTTCTCAGGAATCTCTTTCAATATCTCCAATACAAATTTCCAATATTTTTGAACTGATGAAATCTGAGCACGCTCATCTGGTGAATGTGCCCCTTTAATATTAGGTCCAAAACTTATCATATCCATATCTGGGTAATTCGTTCCTAAAATACCACATTCTAATCCTGCATGACATGCAGCCACATGTGGTTTTGTTCCATTTAGGTCTTCATATAATTTCGCCATAACTTTTAAAATAGCAGAATCCATATTAGGGGTCCATCCAGGATAATCACCAGAGAATTCTACCTCACAGCCTGTTAATTCAAAAGTGGCACGTAACGTATTTGCTAAATCCATTTTAGCACTTTCTACAGACGAACGTGTTAAACAACCTATATAGATATTTCCTTCCTTAACCACTACCCTAGCGATATTGTTTGATGTTTCAACTAATTCTGGAATATCGGCACTCATTCTATATACACCATTACAAGCAGCATATAAAGCGCGTGTTAAACCTTCTTGAACCCCTAAATCCATAATAAATTCTGGTGTGTCACATTTAGAAACGCTAATTTCCAAATCAGGTTCCATCGTTTTCAATTCGGCTTTTATAGCGTCTCTTTGCAGTTTCATTTCTAATAGAAATGCTTCTTCATGAAGCCCATCTATAGTAACCACAGCATTACTTTCTCGTGGAATGGCATTACGCAAACTCCCCCCATCAATCTCAGAAATTCGTAGTCCGAAATTTTCAAAACCATCAAACAACACACGGTTCATTATTTTATTAGCATTCCCCAAGCCTTCATGAATTTGCATACCCGAATGTCCGCCTTGTAAACCTTTAACGGTCACTTGATACCCTACTTTAAATTCTGGTGTTTCTTCCTCATTATAACTTCTAGTAGCAGTAACATCGACACCTCCTGCGCATCCTACGCCAATTTCATCATCTTCTTCCGTATCTAAATTCAAAAGAATACCACCTGTAAGCAAACCTCCTTTTAAACCCATAGCCCCTGTCATGCCTGTTTCCTCATCAATAGTAAACAAAGCTTCAATAGCAGGATGCTCAATAGCTGTACTTTCTAAAATAGCCATGATGGTGGCAACTCCTAATCCGTTATCAGCTCCAAGGGTTGTCCCTTTTGCTCGTACCCAATCGCCCTCTACAAACATATCGATGCCTTGGGTATCAAAATCAAAATTAGTATCACCATTTTTCTGATGCACCATATCTAAATGCGATTGCATAACTATGGTCATTCTATTTTCCATTCCTGGAGTTGCTGGTTTCTTTATAATAACATTCCCAACTTCATCTTCTATGGTTTCTAAACCTAGGTTTTTACCAAAGTTTTTCATAAATGCGATCACCCGTTCTTCTTTTTTCGAAGCACGTGGTACAGCATTTAAATCTGCAAATTTATTCCAAAGTTGTTGTGGTTGAAGTTGTCTTATTTCCGAACTCATTTCTGTCTATTTTCCTTTTGTATTATAATTTACAAAGATACAAATTGAGGTCTACAAAATAAGACTTTGTTCAGCTCATATAATATAACCACTAATAAGATGCTATTTAATCAACAGCGTCCTTTTTAAACCTGAGTTTGATGTAAGAATCGTAGATAAAAGTCAATAAATATGCTAGATTCGACTTATAATTAACATAGACTAGCTGGCTAGTTTATGTTAATTTAAGGAAGAAGATGGTATGTTTAGTGGTTTTTAGCTTGAAATTAGTAAAGTCTCACATATTATAAAGAGCCAGAAACATGCCTACTTAACGTAACAAACTAATAAACAATGCTTTACATGTAAGCCCTCGTTTTTCTTGGGTCGAACTCAGGTTTTAAGCTTTTTTTAAGGTTTTATTAAGTAAGCCCATAGCTATATATAAAACAGGCGAAATTAATATCTCCTGTATGGATAGAGCAAAATCCCTTAAACTCAAGCTTATTTCAAATATAAACCAATCAAACAAACCCAAAAAGGTAATAATACCTAGCCCAGAAATATGAACAAGGTGCCAAAGAGACGACATCCATGTATCTTTTAATTTTCCAAGATGGAACGTCCCAACTAAATAAACTGCTATTGTAACTGAGAATGTAATAACATGTTTTACTTTTCTTGATATTAATAAAGTATTTTTATTTTCTACAAAATATAAATAGAACCAAGAATAAATAATAACAATAAATATAAGTCCTAGTATAAAACGACCTTTATCCGATTTGTAGGGATTCATTTTTAAAATGTATTTTGCGGCAATAGAGCATCCATATCAAAAATGTAGCAGTATATACAGTCGCTTTAAATAAATAATGATGTGCAAATTCGAAGTAGATATAAAAATACTCTCGTAGATAGATTAATCCAACACATCTTAAAATATTTATAATATCAAGGACTATTAATCCTAGAATAATATAAAGTATTTTACGCCAAAATTTAGAAGGCATACAAATAATAAAACCAACGTATAAAGCCATTAATGACAATCCGTTACAAGCATTAGCTATATATAAAACTTTATTGTCATAATGATATATCGCCGAAACCTGATTTTCTTGTGTTTCTCCTGCGTAAACAGAGCTCCATCCTTCAGTTTTTGCAATAAACCCATCCATTGAAGTGAAATTATTTAAAAACTGAACTGAAGATTCTCCAACGTGTGTAGTCAATAGGTGATCTAAAAATTGTGAGTCAAATAAGAAAACACCATAAATAATTTCCCAAGCAATGAAAAGCAATAAGGCTTTTCCTAAGAAAAGCCTTATTGGTAAAGGAATTTTATTTTTTAATAAATTAAAGTTTATCATTTTTATTCCCAAACAATTTTCTGATTCCAAAAGCAGCACCACCTATTAATAAGATACTAAGACCTCCATCTAAAGGAATAGAATCTGGCTTATCTGGTTTATCACATTTACCTTTACACTTACGTGAACCACATTTACGACATCTGTTTTTCTTTTTATCGTTATTCCACCACTTACCAGAAATGGCAATGAAGTTAGAAAGAACAGGAGTCTCACTCGCAGGAATTGTTATCACACTAGCAGAACTTGCATTCATATTAGTAGAAAATGTTAAAGCTAAAAGTAGCATAAAGATACTAATAGTTTTAAAAAGGGTATTAGTCTTGATTTTCATAATTTTAATAGTTTTTTATTTGAAAAGATTGATTATAGCTATTCAAATATATTTTTATTTTTCTCTTGCTAAGAATTTTTTCGATGAATCATAGTTTTTTTCATTTAAACTACTTAAAGCTCTATAAAAACTGTTCAAATTTTATTCTTTAGTTTACTTTATCGTCTAAATCTATCACTTTATAGCATTTTTTTTAATGATATAATTCGCATTTATTTTGCCTTGACTGAAAACGTAATCCACCCAAACTAATTCCAAAAACATATGCGTTTGTGCTGGTTTTTGCTTTTTTTGTCATGTACTTAGTAGAATAATAATTATTTTTTTAGGTACTTTTGATTTATGCTGAAGAAAAAAAAAACAATTATAGCACTTTTAGTCATTCCGCAGTACTTATTAATTAAGTTTTTATCTAACTACCCTGAGTTTATTGAACGATTTTACAGCAATGGATTATACCCTTTAATTTCTAAAATATTTAGGTACACTCTGGGTTGGATGCCTTTTTCGTTTGGGGATTTAATATATACTTTTTCTATTATTTATATAATACGGTGGTTTTATAAAAACAGAAAACGCCTAAAAAAAGATACCAAGCAGTGGTTTATAGATGTATTTTCCGCTATCTCGATTATGTATTTTGCATTTCACTTGTTTTGGGGGTTTAATTACTACCGCTTACCATTACATAAGAGCTTGAATCTGGCTAGTGATTATACAACGGAACAGTTAATTTCTGTAACAGAAAGGTTGATTATAAAATCGAATACCCTTCATTTTAAGATCACTAAAAATGATACCATTAAGGCCGATTTACCTTATAGTAAAAGCGATGTGTTAAAGATGGCACCTGCTGGCTATGAAAATTTGAAACAGCTCTTTCCTCATTTAGAATACCATCCAAAAAGTATAAAAAAATCATTATATAGCTATCCGTTAACTTATATGGGCTTTAGTGGCTATTTGAACCCGTTTACCAACGAAGCACAGGTTAATAGCTTAAATCCTGTTTATAAAGTCCCCACAACAGCTTCTCATGAAATCGCACATCAATTAGGCCATGCTGCCGAAAATGAAGCCAACTTTATTGGGTGTATGGCAGCAATAAACCATGACGATATTTATTTTAAGTATACGGGGTACACCTTTGGGCTCCGCTTTTGCTTAAATGAAATATACAGACGTGATCCTTGTATATATGAAGATATGGTTGCAGATGTTAACAAAGGTATTTTAAAGAACTATAAAGAGGTTCGTAAGTTTTGGGAAGCGCATGAAAATCCTACCGAACCTTTATTTAAATTATTTTATGGTAACTTTTTAAAAGCTAACAATCAAAATAAAGGTATGGAAAGTTATAGCTATGTAGTGGCTTTATTAGTTAATTATTTTGAAACTGAAAGTTTATAGATTTATTCTACAAGTCTGGTTTCTTCTGGAACTTTAAAAGGGAGGCTTTCGTTTTTTTATAAGTGCTTAATTTTCAATCGTTTGTCATTCAGAGCACAGCGAAGAATCTTTATCATTAATCTCTAAAGATTCTTCAGTCGTACCTCCTTCTGAATGAACATTACTATTTGTACAAAAACCGAACCTATATTTGTCTATTCAACAATTAATTTTTGTGCAATTTCGTAAAAGCCATCATTAACCTTTAAAAAATACAGCCCTCTTTTTAAAGAAGATACATTTATTTGGATCGTTTTATTGTATGGTTCCTCTTCCGAGTTTAATATTAATTTTCCTTGAATATTGTATACGCTTACATTTACTTTACTACTAATATTTTTATTAAACCTTAATTCTACAATGTCGTTTGCTGGATTAGGAAACACTAAAAAACTTTGGTTAATTAAATCGGTATTAGAAAGCGTTGTAATAAATTCGGTATTAAATGTATTGGTTATTACAGCTTCATTAAAATCGAAATAAATTTCAGCTGTATTTGGTATAATATCTCCAATATTATATCCTGCTAAAGGCTTTATTTTATAATATACATAACCATGACTATTGGGTTCGTCCATATCCTCACTTGGCAAATGGATATCATCAAACTTCCAATTTAGCTGTGCATCTGTTCTTGTAAAAACATAATCATGACTTGCGCTCAGCATTTTAATGGTCGATTTATCTAATTTCGGATTCAACGTATTATCAATCGATACATTTATCGCATCTGCAGTTCCTACGTTTTGAAATCTTACTGTGTAATATAAATAATCATTGTTATTAAAACTGTCGTAAAAGATATCTGGACCATGAGATTCTGCAATATCATTTGGATCGTATGAGCCTATTACGGTTTCTGATAATACCGACGTGTTATTTTCGGTAGACAAATCGATAACAGAATAAGTCGCTGTGTTAGTTAATAGTGTCCCCAAGCTTGTAGCTACAGGAACATTCATCTCTACCATAACTGTCTTTTGCTCATTAGGTTTTAAATCAACAAAATCTAAAGTAAAACCAGTTGCTGTATTGTTTACAGTATCTCCTATATCAACATTGGTTACGGTATTAAATGTTACTAAAGGGTCATGAACAAACTCCACAGTACCAGAAGAGACTGTTTCTAAGCCTTTATTTTTAATTACTAAATAATTAACATAATCAAACCCTGGTCTTGGTGGTACATAAGAAATTAAATAAACCGCAATATCACCACAATCTTGTGTTTTTGTAACAGGAAAATTATAATTAACCATACTACCATTTGAAACGCTTACTGAGTCGTATGAAACTGTTGTAATATCATAACAAGCATCATACTCTGTAAATATTTCATAACTAATATCGTACGTATTATTTTCGTCATCACTTATAATATTGAATACACCATTTGACGAATATAAAACATGCTCAACTCCATCATTATTTTTCTCGTAGGTTAGAGCGCCATTTAAAAAATTGATTTCATCATTATCAAAAGTAGTGTTAGAATCTGTATCATGAAAAGCATTAACTTCTATAACACCTTTAGCCGAGCAGTCTTGAACGACTAATTGTAACGGTAAAATAGTGAAACAACCATAGCCTTCCATATTTTCAACATCAACATATATGGTTTGAGGGTTAGTGATATTAGTATAATTATCAAATATAGCACTACCATATTCATCGTTTTCATCTGTATAAAAAGAAATATCATATATTATTCCTTCACTATTAATTTGATCATAAATTATAGATAAATCAAATAACGCAAATCCATCACCACTTTCATCATCACAAACTTCATAAGGATCTAAGGCGTTTACTAATGGTGGCGTGAAAATGGAAAAACTAAATGATGTTATTGCATAAGTCCCCCCAATACTTTCATCTACCCGTGCATACATTGTTGTAGAATCCGAAATAATATAAATTTCAGATAATTGATTTTCATTAGCTTCTGCATCAGCTTGTGATAAATAATAGGAAACAGAAGAATTATCTGAGTTTTGGTTTCCCATAATAGCACTATCTAAGCTAGTCAAATCATACTCAATTAAACCATCATAATCTTCATCACAAATATAAATATCACCTGGATTATTAGCTCCAGTAAACCAAACCCTTATTTTAAAAGAAGTAGTCGCCACATAGCTAGAGGTATTATGTACTGCTCTTACAAAAATTGTCTGTGGGTTTCTAGTATTTGAAAAAGCTGTAGGGTTTATTATAGAATTAGTTCCTGTATCTGCATCACTTTCTAATACATGATAAGTTAAAGTATAATCATTTTTATCATTTGTACCACAAAATATATTCGCAGATGTTAAATCGAAAGTAGACAAACCACCAGAATTTGCCTCATAGACTACTAATTCGGGTCTGGGGGTTAATAGCTTTTTAACTTCTATAGGATTTTCTCCTGTTAAAAATTCAATGCTATCAGGAATAATTTTATTTGCTCTATAATAAATAATTTGAGGAGTTGAAACATTTATATAATTCTCTGGATTTATTATAGGATTCGTTTCATTAAGCATATCCTCTTGAGTCGTATAATAAACAATGGAGTGGTACTCTTCTGGCTCTCCTTTATCACTTCTACAAAATGTTGCAAAAGAAAATGAATCTACTAAATTGAATATTGCAAAACCATCATCATTATCATCACAAGCATATATTGGTGTATATCCACAAGGTACTGGAGGCAGGCCTTGAATTTGAGAGTAAACAGTAAAAGATAAAAAAATGAACAGAAAAAAGAGTAATCGTTGTACCATAATTGTAGTAGATTTGTTTAAACAAAAATAGAAAGAAATTGTCTACATTAGTAATAACCAGTACACAAAACCCATTTATTCGACAACTTGCACAATTAAAAGATAAGTCGCGCGAACGTAGAAAAACAGGGCTGTTTTTAATTGAAGGGGAACGTGAGATCTCTTTGGCTTTAAAAGGAAATTACGAACTAGAAACGGTTTTATTTTACCCTGAGTTAATTTCGCAAGAACAACTTAACGACTTAACAAACCAACAAGCCAGCACGATAGAAATTTCTAAAGAGGTATATCAAAAATTAGCCTATCGCGATACTACAGAGGGTGTTTTAGCAGTTGCTAAAAGCAAAGATCATGACATCAATCATTTAGAATTCAGCACTAAAACCCCATTAATTTTAATTGCTGAGGCTCCCGAAAAACCAGGTAATATAGGTGCTATTTTAAGAACTGCTGATGCTGCCAATGTAGATGCCGTTATTATAGCTAATCCAAAAACAGATCTATACAACCCCAATATTATTCGTTCTAGTGTGGGTTGCGTATTTACCAATCAAATTGCAACTGGTAGTACTTCTGAGATTATTACCTTTTTAAAAGAAAATAATATCGATATTTACTGTGCCGCTTTACAAGCGTCGGTAAATTACCACACACAAGATTTCACTAAACCAACCGCTATTATTGTTGGTACAGAAGCTACTGGATTGAGTCATGAATGGCTAGAAAGTTCGACTCAAAATATTATTATTCCCATGCAAGGAGAAATAGATTCCATGAATGTGTCTGTTGCCGCAGGAATTCTTATTTTTGAAGCGAAGAGACAACGGGATTTTTTATAAAAAAAACAAATTCTAAATCCTAACTATTAGAATTTGATATTTTAAATATTGGAATTTAAACAATTATGACATCAACAACTTTATTCTATATTATTATTGCAATTATAATTATCAACTTTTTGGTCGATAAAATCCTGGATGCTTTAAATGCCAGGCATTATAACGATGCACTTCCTAAAGATTTACAGGATGTTTATGATGATACAGAATATAAAAAATCACAAAACTATAAAGCTACTAATTATAAGTTTGGTATTTTAACTTCCACATTTTCTATTCTTTTAACCTTAGGATTTTTACTTTTTGATGGTTTTGAGTTTGTAGATAACATCGCCAGAAGTTACAGCAATAACCCCATTATTATAGCTCTTATTTTCTTTGGTATTATTATGATTGGTAGTGATATTGTTTCAACGCCTTTCTCTTATTACAGCACCTTTGTTATTGAAGAAAAATTTGGCTTTAATAAAACAACACTTAAAATTTTTATTCTTGATAAAATAAAAGGTTGGTTGATGATGGCGATTGTTGGCGGTGGTATTTTAGCACTCATCATTTGGTTTTACCAAGTTACTGGAAATCATTTTTGGTTATATGCCTGGGGAGCAGTTGCTGTATTTACACTGTTTATGAATATGTTTTACTCTAAACTTATAGTACCATTGTTTAATAAACAAACACCTTTAGAGGCAGGAAGTTTACGAGATAAAATATCTGAATATGCACAAACAGTTGGTTTTAAACTCGATAAAATATTTGTGATTGATGGCTCTAAACGTAGCACAAAAGCCAATGCCTATTTTTCTGGGTTTGGTAGCGAAAAACGTGTCACGCTATACGATACTTTAATTAACGATTTAGACGAGGAGGAAATTGTTGCTGTACTAGCACATGAAGTTGGCCATTATAAAAAGAAACATATTATTTTTAATCTGTTTGCTTCCATTTTATTAACAGGATTCACCCTTTTTATTTTGTCGCTTTTTATTTCAAATCCATTATTATCGAATGCATTGGGTGTGGAGATTCCTAGTTTTCATATCGGGTTGATAGCTTTCGGATTATTATACTCCCCTATTTCTGAAATTACGGGTTTAATTATGAATCTGTTTTCTAGAAAATTTGAATACCAAGCAGATGATTATGCCAAAAACACTTATAAAGGAGCCCCTTTAATTACATCGCTTAAAAAGTTATCTAAAAATAGTTTGAGTAATTTAACACCGCATAAAGCTTATGTGTTTATGCATTATTCGCACCCTACTTTATTAGAACGGATTAGAAATTTGAAAAAACAGTAATTTTCAGCGCAACCTTTTGTAATAATATTCATCTACAAATAAATGTTTGTTATGAAAAAGTTAAATCTTATTTTACTCTCTTTTTTAGTCCTTGTTTCTTGTTCAAATGACGATGATAGTAGTCCTTCTTTAAATATTAACGGAACATATACATATAGTATTCCCAATTGTGACAATGGTGGTAATTACGAAATACATTGTGAGCTGTTTGTTATTTTCGTTAATGATACACAAGTAAACCCTATTTCAATTACTGGTGGTGATATTGTTTATCAAACTGACTACACGATAAATAATAACGTTGTCAAATTCAACAAATCATCTGATTTTAATTTCGATGTTTCTTTTGAAATTATAGACAACACTACTCTTAAGCGTATTGAAGATAGTACTATATGGGTGAAAAGCGAGTAAGAACTTGCGTTAACGATTGAACGGCATGTCTGAAATCCTTTTTGTTTTTCTCAAAAAGATTGAGTAGTGAAAGCGTGTTAAAATGCCAAAAAACAACAATAAATCTTCTTCTAAACTTAAAAAGATTCCTTCCTGTGAGGGTATAAAAATAAAAGCTTACCTTTGCGACTTCAAATTCCTCAGAGTGAGGATGTGTTACTAGAAGTTTAGGTTTAAGTATGTCGATTCGCTTCTTTATGTAACACTACATAATAAATCGCATACATATAACAAGAATGAGCACATTCCAAGAATTAGGTCTTAATGACGACCTTTTACACGCAATTACAGATTTAGGTTTTACTAAACCAAGTGAAGTACAAGAAAAAGCAATCCCTATTTTATTAGGTTCTGAAACAGATTTAGTAGCATTAGCACAAACAGGAACTGGAAAAACGGCAGCGTTTGGTTTTCCTATGTTACAAAAAATTAATATTGATAGTAGAACAACTCAAGGTTTGATTTTATCGCCTACACGAGAACTTTGTTTACAGATTACTAACGAAATGAAACAATACGGCAAGTACTGTAAAGGTCTTAACGTTGTTGCTATTTATGGTGGGTCTAGTATTACAGATCAAGCTAGAGAAGTTAAGAGAGGCGCGCAGATTATTGTGGCAACTCCTGGTCGTATGAAGGATATGATTAGCAGACGCATGGTGGACATTTCTAAAATCCAATATTCGGTTTTAGATGAAGCTGATGAAATGCTAAACATGGGTTTTAAAGAAGATATCACCGATATTTTATCACATACACCAGATGAAAAAAATACATGGTTATTTTCGGCAACGATGCCTCGTGAGGTAGCAACTATAGCTAAAAGATTCATGAATGATCCGCAGGAAATAACTGTTGGAAATAAAAACGAAAGTACTTCGAATGTATCTCACGAATATTATTTAGTAAATTCCAGAGATCGTTATCAGGCTTTAAAACGCTTATCGGATGCCAACCCTGATATTTTCTCGGTTGTATTTTGTAGAACTAAACGGGATACACAAAAGGTAGCCGAACAACTTATTGAGGATGGGTACAGTGCAGGCGCTTTACACGGAGATTTAAGTCAGAACCAACGTGATTTGGTAATGAAATCGTTTAGAAACAAACAAATACAAATGTTAGTGGCTACAGATGTTGCTGCTCGTGGTATTGATGTGGATGATATTACCCACGTTGTAAATTACCAATTACCAGACGAAATTGAAACGTATACACACCGTTCTGGACGTACGGGACGTGCTGGTAAAACAGGGGTTTCTATGGTGATTGTTTCTAAAAGTGAGGTACGTAAAATAAAAAGTATTGAACGTATTATTAAACGCCAGTTTGAGAAAAAAAATATTCCGGATGGCGCAGATATTTGTGAAGTACAATTGATGTCTCTTGCTAATAAAATACATAACACAGAGGTTAATCATGAAATTGATAAGCATTTATCAAATATTAATGCATTGTTTGAAGACACAGATAAAGATGAATTGATTAAAAAATTCTTCTCTGTTGAGTTTACACGTTTCTACAACTATTACCAAAAATCTAAAAACTTAAATGTTTCTGATGATGGGGGTCGTGGTCGTGACGGTGGACGTGATTATGGTGGTAAATCGAATTCTACGCGTTATTTTATAAACGTTGGTAGTAAGGATGGTTTTGACTGGATGAAACTAAAAGACTTCTTAAAAGAAGTTTTAGAGTTAGGTAGAGATGATGTATTTAAAGTAGAAGTAAAAGAAAGTTTTTCATTTTTTAATACTGAAAATGAAGCAAAAGAAAAGGTATTAGCTTTCTTCACCGATTATAAACATGAAGGACGTTTTGTTAATGTCGAAATATCTGAAAACAGAGGTGGCGGAAGACGTAACGACAGAAACAGAGGTAGAAGACGTGATGATAGAAAAGGAGGAGGAAGACGCGAGGATAAAAAATATAACTCTGGAAACAGAAACGAAAGACGACGTTCTGATGGTGATTCAAGACCAAGACGTTCAGATTCTTCCTTTAGTAGTGGTTCAAATGCACCTAGACCCAGACGTTCTAGACGTTAGTAATAACTTGTGATAATATATATTAAACACCTAAATATACACAGCTGTATATATTTAGGTGTTTTTTTTATCATATCCTATATTTTTTGTCTTAACCTATTAACCTCAAAAATTTATCAAACAAAAAACATTTGCTGTGCCTAATACAAGTTCAAATAAAATTCCTTGAGTAATTTGTTTGCTTGGTTTACCATCAGCTTTTAAACTGATTAACCTACCAATTGCAAAACCTACAAAAATTAGAGATGCAACAAAGTGAGAAGTAAAAGTTAGCTTTTCAATAAATATCCCGAGTGCAATGATGATTCCTGCAGAAAGCATTACTGCACTAACTCCTCTCATTTCGTTTAATAGGCTAGCATCATTTTCTAGTCTGATTCCTGAACTTTTTAAATAGGTTTTTATTGGATTGCTCAACCTCATTACACCTACAAAGACAAGCATTAAAGCTGATAATGACAAGATTGCGATTTTAATAATTTCCATTTTTAGTTTTTTTAATTAATACTTCTGCAAATGTAAATTGAGGTTGTGACAAAGGTGTGTCAAGGGTATTTCTGATTCTTTACATATTTTTCAAAATATTCTTTAATAGTCATATTGTGAGGCCTAAATGTTTCGCTTTCGGTAACAAGTTTTTCAATAAAATCTATTCTAAAGTGTCTAAAATCATTTCGCAATCGACAAAAAGCTATTAATAGAAAATCTCCATGAATGCTGTAGATAGCAAAAGGCTCAATATTTCGGGTGGTTCGTTTATTTTCGGACGATAAATAGTGCATTGTTAAAACTCTATATTGGGTAATAGCCGATTGTATCTGCATTAGGTTATTACTCGTTTTCGCCTCATTATTGTTACCGCTAAAATAAATTCTGTCTGCCAACAAATCTGCGTTCCCCTTTTGAGAGTATCTTAAAATAGCTTTAATTTTTTCTATGCCGCTAGAAATGTTTTCAACAAACGACGAGTCTTTGTTTTTAATCGCCAATTGTTCCATCGTAATTAATGCATTAGCTTCGTCCTCTGAAAAAAGAACTGGAGGTAGGTGGTATCCCTCCATAATTGAATACCCTCTACCTTCTTCGGTTACAATAGGAATTCCAGATTTTTCAAGTGTGCGAATATCCCGATATATAGTCCTTACACTTACATTATGTCTTTCTGCCAATTGTGTAGCTGTAACAATTCTTTTCGCCTGAAGCTGAGTTAGAATTGCAGTTAATCTCGAAAGTCTTGGTTTCTCTTTTTCTTCCATCTTCGTCGGTTTTTTCTACTTGTTTCCTAATGGTTATAAACGTCAAATTCTATATTTGGAGGACTTTGTTAATATACACAGAACTTTGAAATTAGTACAAATGCCCTATGTTTTTTATACATCTCTGTACAGCGCTTTATAAATTATATTTTAAAGATTCTTCAGTTATTATAGTTTCTATTTTAGTAGTCTCGCTTTTTGTTTTTTGATTCTTTTTTTTAGCAAAGTAAAAAATGTCTTTTAATTGGTTATTATTCTTCCAGATGAGTTTGATATTTCTATTATTTAATTCTTTTTGACATAAAAAACTCGGAATTAAAGCGATTCCTTTACTAGTTTTTAAACACCTAATAATTGAATTCATATTTGGAACAATATAATTAGGCTTGTTATAGTGTTTTTTATTAAAATTTAACAACCAAAATTGTCTTATAAATCCAGTTACATTAGAAGAGCTATACCAAATTTGGTTTTTGAGTCCATTTTCTAATGATTTCCATTTTTCATTCTTAATGTCAGCTTCTATTTTTTCGGTTTCAGTTTCGTTATTAGCAACTAACCATATATTTTGATGAAAAAAAGGAGTATAACTAATGTTTTGATTCTGGTTCTTTTTAGGAGTAATGACCAGGTCTAAAACGCCTTCTTCTAATTCTTTTAACATTTGAGGGTATTCCCCGAAATGTGCTATAATGTCAAAATCAAAATGACTCATATTAGGTTCAAAAAAAGTTTGAAAAACTTCCGAACACATTCCTACACTTATTGTTTGTCTATTACCTGTACCTGTTTTTTTAAAATGTTTTTCTGATTTTTCTAATTTTTGTAATGAATCAGAAATGTAATCATAGAGAATTATTGCTCTTTCCGTAGCAATCATATTTCGAGATGTTCTCTCAAAAAGTTTGTAACCTACATACGATTCTAAAGAACTGATATGTAGACTAACTCCTGGTTGTGAAGAAAAAAGTTTTTTAGAGGCTCTTGTTAAATTACCTTCTTCATATACAGCTTTAAAGGTTCTATACCATTCTAAATTTATCATTACTATTATTTTTATGATACAAATATATGATTTGTATTATTTTAATTATATATGTGCTTACCATAATTTTGTAGAAAATAAAATCAGATATAGATGAAAAATATTTTAATAATAAATGGTTGGCATAACTTTGCTGTTGCAAAAGGAGAATTTAATAAATCTCTATTTACGATTAGCAAAACCTTTTTTAAAGACAAAAATAATTATGAGATTAAAGTAAGTGAAATAAATAAAAATTATGAAGTAGAAAAAGAAGTTTCGAAATTTGTTTGGGCCGATATTATTATTTATCACACACCAATTTGGTGGTTTTCAGTCCCTTTTAGGTTTAAAAGATATTTAGATGAAGTATTAACAGCAGGTTACAGAAATGGGCTTTGGAACAGTGATGGAAGAAGTTTTGATAATCCAAAAATTAACTATGGAACAGATGGCTTATTAAAAGGTAAAAGTTATATATTAACAACAAGTTGGAATGCTCCTAAAGAAGCATTTACCTTACCTAATGAATTGTTTAATCAGTTGAGTGCTGATCATGGTGTTTTATCTGGATTTCATGCAATGAATAGATATTTAGGTTTAAGTTTAATAGAATCTTTACAGTTCCACGATGTTGAAAAAAACGCAAATATTATTGAAGAACTTTACAGGTATAAATTATTTCTAGATAAATATTTTGAAGCTTGTTCTTAATGCTATACAACGGTGGAGTATGAAATATTGGGGAGTTCGTGGACGCTCCCCTATCAACCGATAGAAACCTTGCCAGCGTGCGGTCAATGTCATTAAGCGAGCGGTGCGCTTGGCATACCACTTAAACCCTAATATTTTATACCACGTGCTGGTTGCAGTATTTATTTTTTATTTACTTTCATAATCTTTGCTTCAAGCTTCTTTTTAGGTTTTGGCCCTGTTACTATACATCTAAATCTAATACAAAATTCTTTTTCTTCAATCTTAACAGGAGGGGTTTGCTCATATCTCATGGAATGCAATTGTCTTTCAAAATATAATCTGGGCATTTGTTTAAATAAATCAATTACTTGGTTATCTATTAGCTTGTCAATACTTTTTATAATTCTAAGTTGCGTTGTATCTACAAATCCATTTGCTTTCAATTTAAAATACGCAACAAAATCACCTCTTATACAATCAACAAATAATTCGTTTGGATATTTTATTTTCTCTGTCAAGTATTTACAAATCCTACCTTGTAATGCAGTGTCAATACACTTATTATCTAATGAATCAAGAAAAGAGATTTCAAATCGAGCATAATTACAATTCTCATTCACTTCAGAGTCTTGAGCATAAATCAAATTTGTAAATAGAATCAATATCGAAGTTATAAATATACTTTTCATTATTAATCAGTGTCAATGTTCTTTTCTTAAAATTCTGACTAACGTCTTTTTACCGTTCTGAAAATCAACTATTAATGGTTTAAATTTTAAGTCGTGTGTTTTTCTTTTTTTCGCTAAATAACGTTCGCTAAAAGTAATTATTTGTTTTTTTACAAAGGAAGAAATTACCTAGAGCGTTCCGTATATGGTGTCCAAATATCTTATGAAAGTGTCATGTATTTACCTTGACTGCTTTTATTTTTTTCTAACTCGTAGTTTTTTAACTTCCTCAATGGAAAGTCCTGTTGATGCTGCAATCAATTCGTCATCAGCACCATTTCTTTTTAATTGTTTAGCAATTTCAATCGTATTATTTTTTTTAGCAATTTCTGTTGCTTCTTTTTTAATTCTTTGTTCCAACACGAATTTAGGAACATACTTGGTGCTTTTTTTTAATTCATCAAACAGTCCAACATTAGAAAAACTAAAATAACTTTCATCAGATATTATCAAATGATCAATAACTTCGGTTTTTACAATAATTCCAACTTGAATTAATCTATCGGTTACGTCTTTATCTGCATCCGATGGTTTTAATTCGCCACTCGGGTGATTATGACATAAAACTATTTTTACAGCTCTTTTTTGCAAGGCAAAGCTAAAAACCTCCATGGGGTCTGCTAATGTTTCATTTACAGTTCCTAAACTAATGAGTTCTATAAAAAGAATGCGATTGTTATTTGCCAATCCAAGAACCCAAAAGTGTTCTCTGTTCTGATCAATTTTACCTTCTCGCAATAAAATACGCTGCATGATTCCGTAAATATCATCAGAATTCAGGATCTTAATTTTTTCTTCTTTAGTTAGTTTTATATCCATAGCATAAATGTAAGACTTTTTTCAAAATGGACCCTGTGTTTTTATTAGCGGTTGTTTAATTTATTTTCGATTATCTTTTCCAATTTCTTAATTTTATCTGAAGGTTTTCCCCGTTCTCCTAGTCTTATTATTGTGAATAATAGCGTTATTAAAATACCTGGGCTTACTATTTTTTTTGATAGTTTTGATACTTCAAGATCTTTTAATGCAATCAGCTTTTCTTTTTGTTCGCCATCGCTTTTTACTAATTGGTTTGCGAATTTCCAGGCGCTATCTCTAGCCAGTTTCATACTGAAGTTTATTAAAAAGTCATCTACCTTTTTTGTGAATTTTAAAATTTTTAGTAGCGTAGGCCAGATTTCAGCTAAATCTTTTTGGACTTCACCTACTAGCGTTGCCAATAATTCGTTTATTTTATTAAAATCTGATTCTAATGATTTTATAGTGTTAGCATCTGTTATTTCAGATGCCGCTATGCCCAAATCTAAATTTATATGAGCATTCATTCCTAACAATAAATGCTGCAACACTATTAGCATACCATCTGTCGACGATCTAAAAGCTATTTCCCACGATTTTGTTACTTCCTTTTTTTCTTGATATCCTGAGTATGCTGCTAAGTAGCGATTCGCAAAAATAACGTCCAATTGCTCCATCCTCTTATCGTCATCGAAATAATTTGTGCCTATTTTTTCTTTTATATTTATCGTTACATTTTGATATAAAGCCGCGAAATATCCAAGTGTACTTTCTTCTTTTATGGACTGCTGAATGATTTGCTCTAAATATTCTATGACTTCTTCTATTGTTGTTGCTTTCATTTTTTTGGGGTTTGTTTCGAACTCAAGTTCTTTTCGTTATTGCTTTGCAAAGTCTGTGGTTTCATAGGAATGTTCTATTTAAGAGAGTGCAAAGTTTGAAGCTTTATTCTGCGAGGTTTTAACTCATCTTTTTTAGCATGTTTTAATATTCTTAGACAAATCAATTAATCATTTCTTTGCTTTTCTCATCTTCAACAGATAAAGACAACTATTGGGACATTCTTTCTTTTAGTTAAAAAAATCAAGTAAGTTTTTTGGTTTATCTGACAGATAATGGAATCCTAACAAAATAATATCAATTTGTTTTCATTTGATTTTATATACAACGATTTGAATACCGCCCCTTTTTAATTGGAGTTTATTTTTTGTTATGCTTATTTTCTAGTTTTTTTGTTTCTTCTTTCAATGTTTTGGCTAATTTTATTAAGGCAATATTCATTGCTCTCCATTGCTCAACATCACTGTCATTTTCAATTTTGTCAAACTTTTTCTTGAACTCAATCATTGTCGAAATCACAGGCTGACTTTCTCCATAATAAGGTAAATCTGCCCAATAAAGTTGGTAGTATCTTTTTGACGCTTCTATCCAATCAGGAGTATTATAAGTATTTCTATTTGCAAGTATTGATGTGACTTTAACAGTTTCCCTATATAATTCAATTAGAGCAGACTGCTCTTTAATAAACTTTTCCTCTCCAGAAGCCCATTCAAGAATATGACTATCAGTAGAGAAAATCTTAATTAGCCGTAATTTGCGTAACCACAAATCTGGATCGGGAGTCTCAGTCGCCTGAAGATATGAGTTTAATAGACTCTGTTCTTTCTGAGTTTTAGCTTTATATTTCTCTAACTTTAACTTTCCTATGTCAATTACGAAGAACGTTGCCACCGCCCCAATTGCAGCTACGACCCATTTTAAAAGATTTATCGTTTCAGGTTTCATGTTTTTTGTTGTTAAGTACTGTTATTTATGTTCCAATTCTAAATTCTGGCACAATCCAATCTTTTTCTCAATTCAGTTTTTCTGATATGCAAAAATTTGGATTGTGCCTAACTTGTAAATAAACATAATTGCGTTTATTTTTTATCTGCCTCTTCAAATATAAATAAAAATCCTACAAACTGAATACTTATTACTGAATTTAAACCACTTACAGCAACTCACATAAATCCTCCCTTATTTTAATAAAATTACAACCTAGCCATACCACACAAAAAACACTAAAATCCAAACATTTACAACATTACCAACCCTAAAAACAAATCTATAAATCTATATTCCTGATTAAACTTTTTTGTTAATTTTTAGTCAAATTACAACTTAACTACAGCTTTTGCCGTTTTGTTTAGTATTTTAGCTATTGTATTTAACTTAAAAAAGTAAGTCATAGCAATTAATTTAATATAAATCGTTGATGACGAATGACATCTGACAACCGAAAGGAAGTCTGGTCTTAAAACAATAATATAACTAATGAAAAACTACCTATTTCTTTTTGCTTTGATTTTTACTTCTACTGTTTGTATGGGGCAAGAGGCTGATAAAGTTTTAGGTGTAGTTCTTGATGCATCAAACGATTTACCTCTTGAAAGTGTTAATATTGTTAACCTTAATCAAGTAATTGGTACAACAACCAATAAAGAAGGAAGCTTCGAAATTTCTGCTAAAGTAAACGATACACTACATTTTTCATATTTAGGTTTTAAATCTATAAAGGTAAGAGTTACTAACGACTGGTTAAAGTTTGGAAGTTCTAACATCAAATTAACAGAATCTGCTTTAGCTCTTGAAACAGTGACTGTGAACCAACTAAAATTAACGGGATATTTAGAAGTTGATATAAAGCAATTACCTGTAATTAATAATAATTACCGTTACAGTATTTCTGGATTACCAAGTGCAGGTTATGAAGCTGGCTCTAAAGGAGCCATAACCAAAATTATCGGGTCTATTTTTAACCCTGCCGATTTTTTACATCGTATGTTTGGTAAAAAATCAAACGAATTACGGAAGTTAAAAAAGATGAAGGAAGACGATGAAATTAGAAACTTATTAGCCTCCCGTTTCGATAGAGAAATGCTAACTGTTTTATTACAAGTAGATCGTGTTGATCTAGATGAAATTGTAAGCCAATGTGATTACTCTAAAGGCTTTATACAAACTGCTAACGACTTACAAATACTAGATGCTATTAGTGAGTGTTACGAAGAATACAAACTACTAAGTCGAGGCAGGGGTAAAAGAATTTAGGTCTAAAAACGCTGTGATTCAGAGCAAAGCGAAGAATTTTACTTACTTAAAAATCAAAGAATTAAAAACCATAAAAGATTCTTCAGTCGTTCCTCTTTCTGAATGACACCCGTATTACGTCATTTCATCCGCTAGTTAAAATTTTAACACAGATCTACCATTGACGCGTTCTATAAACAACTAACTTTCAGACACTTGTCATTCAGAGCATTCCGACAATTGTCGGAGTCGAAGAATCTTTATAATTAATCTCTAAAGATTCTTCAGTCGTTCCTCCTCTGAATGACAAACGATTACATATTAAGTATTTATAAAAAACTATCAATGGTAGCAAAGCAAAGAATCTCATTATCCTTTCTTTCAATTAAAACTAGAAACTATTGCCCTATCCATATTAGTCACAGGAATCTCGAACCAACCTACCATATTATTATCCATAATTTCTAATGTTCTAAAATTTCTTTTAAACTCGCTAAACCTTCTTCGAAATCTTTCCCTACATGCTTATCAACATTATATAGTAACATAAAGATATTAGTCGGTATTTTATTAATCCCAGAAAATCCCCAGGTCACTTTTGTTTTTCCATTGCCAACAGTTTCAACACTTGTAACGGCATCAGACTCCGATTTCCAAGGTTTAAAAAAACGTAATCTAGCTTCTACGCGATCATTCTCAACAATATGCGTTATTTCTTGTTCTCCCAAACCTACATCTTTATTACCATCCCATTTGGCTATAAATCCAACGTCACCATCATTACCTACAAATTCTTGTTTCATATCTGGATCTTTCTTTTTCCAAGGCGACCAATTATCTTGATTTTTAATGTACTTTAAATATTGAAATACTTCTGGAAGTGGTTTATTAATTACAATACTTCTATTTACTTGATATTTTTTGGGTGCTATAAGAGCTAAAAGAATAAATAGCACAACAATTGCAAGAATGACATAAAGAACTATATACATGGTTATCAGATTATTAATTAACGTTTTTAAAAATACAAAAATTATTATTTACTATAAAAACGAGCAACAATCTCATCGTAACTTTTAATTGTTTTTTTGCACCAATCCAAACGTTTTTCTAATACTTCTTGATCTGTTAACTGCCAATCAATAGAAGTTTGTCTCAATTTAGTCGTTACATGTTGTAAAATTATTGCTGCAGATACCGATATATTTAAACTCTCTGTAAAACCAACCATAGGTATTTTTAAATAACTGTCTGCGGCATCTAAAACTTCTTGAGAGAGCCCTTCCGTTTCTCTTCCAAAGAAAAAGCAGGATTTTTTAGTGATATCAAATTCGTGTAATTCACAATCATTTGTATGAGGTGTTGTTGCTACTATTTGGTAGCCTTTTTGTTTTAAATCCGAAATACAATTACCTACCGAATCATATCTATTCAGATCCACCCATTTTTGGGCTCCCATAGCAATTTCTCTATCTATATGTTTTGAGTTTTGCTCTTCAACAATGTTTACTTCTTGTATTCCAAAGACATCACAACTACGTACTACCGCGCTTGTATTGTGTAATTGATAAACATCTTCTGTAGCAACTGTATAATATTTGGTACGCTGTGATAAAACATGATCAAAACGTGTTTTACGGTGCTCGGTTAGGTAGCTTTCTAAATGCTCTAAAAGTTTAGGATCTATCATATTATAATGTAAACACCGAATTTAATAAAAAAGAGTGATTCTTGCTTTGGTAGGAATGACAAATAATAACTATTTTTATGATATGAAAAAACATATTGTTGTACTTACAGGTGCTGGTATAAGTGCCGAAAGCGGTATTAAAACCTTTAGAGATGCTGATGGTTTATGGGAAGGTCATGATGTTATGGAAGTGGCGACACCAGAAGGTTTTAAGGCGAATCCGGCATTGGTTTTAGATTTTTATAACCAACGACGCAGACAGCTCTTGGAAGTAGCTCCTAATACTGCACATTATGATTTAGCTAAACTTGAAAGTAATTTTAAAGTGACCATCATTACTCAAAATGTAGATGATTTACATGAACGTGCTGGAAGCAGCAATGTGATTCATTTACATGGTGAGTTACTAAAGGTAAGAAGTACTTTTGACGAAACCGATATTCAAGAAAGGCAAACCGATATCGTGTTAGGCGATACATGCAAAAAAGGATCACAATTACGCCCTCATATTGTTTGGTTTGGTGAAGATGTGCCTATGATTGAAAAGGCTGTTTCTATTTGCGAGACAGCCGACATTTTAATCATTATTGGCACTTCTATGCAAGTGTATCCCGCTGCAAGTTTGATGCATTATGTCCCCGAAAATACTGCAACTTATTTTATAGATCCGAAACCAAATATTGATAGTAAAAAAAATCTAACTGTTATTGCTGAACCTGCTACCGTTGGAGTTTCTAAAATTTTAGATATACTAAATAAATAATATTTTTTGAATTATTTTTTTAGTTCTAATACCGTTTTATATTTCCCCTGTAGACAGCTATAAATAGCTTATAAAAATACTTTATAAGAAATAAAACTTAACTAATCTTTTTCAATAATCGTAATGGGTAAATCTTCGGTTCCAGCATAAAACACAACAATTTCAGCAGGTTTATTGCCCTCATTAATACCATAATGTACTTTGTTCACCAGCTCCACTATAACATCGCCTGCTTTAAGTTTTAAAACCTTATTATCTATATCTACAACGGTTAATTCTCCTTTTAATAAAATGCCCGAATTAATTACAGGATGGTAATGTTTATGTAATGTCGTTTTAGGAGGAATCGTTATTTTTAAAACCGTAATCTTTGGATTTCCTTCTGGATACTTAGGAAGTGTATCGCCATTCCAACTTTTAGTAGTCTCTGCTAGTTTAACAACTTGGATCTCTGTTATTTTACTAGCACCACAAGACGATAAGATTAACACGAAATTTAAAAGGGTAATTATTCTCTTCATGTTTAATTGATTATTTATTCTTTTCCTCAATCCACTTACTCATAAACTTAGTACTTTGCATATTGTGATGTTGTAGCATTTGCCCCGTAAAGTTGTTAAGCCGATTGTTACTGAGTTCATCGACCATTTGTGTTATTTTATTAGATAGTTCTTTTTGAAAATCTCCTTTGTTAAAGCGTCCATTTATAATCTGAAATCCGTTTTGTTGCTTTTCTTCCCAAAGACTTTTATTTGTATATAAATCAACAGCTCTATTAACAAAATTTTCTGGAGTATCTTCTATAAAACCATTAGGTTCTAAGCTACCAAACATCCCTTCTGCTCCAATAGTAGTCGTTATACATGGCGTGCCATTTTGCATGGCATCTACTAATTTCCCTTTTAAACCCGCTCCAAATCTTATGGGTGCTAAACAAACTCTGGCTTGTTGCATAACATCGTTTACATGTTCTGCAAACCCTTTAATTAGAAAGCCCTCTTTTATATTATGGAGCTGATTGACTTTTTGTGATGCATACGCTCCGTAAACACGTAATTCGGCTTTGGGTAATTGCTTTTTTATTAATGGCCAAATAGTTTCTTTTAAATATAACACCGCGTTATAATTGGGATTATGCAAAAAATTACCAATGGTTATAAAATGTTGCCGATCATCAAAATTTAAAAGTTTTTCGGTAGCTTCTCCCGAAACACCATCTAACATAAAGGGCAAATAATGTAATAAGGCGTCATCTACTTTAAACTCCTTTTTAAGAATATCCATTTCGGCTTCAGAAATAATTAAACTTAAATCACTTCTATAAATACTTGCTATTTCTCGCTTTGCGGTATCATTGAATAAATAAGACCTATCAAACGTTTTGTCATCTTTAAAAGCTTGGTGCCTTCCCTTTCGTAAACAATGCAAATCTTCGGTATCTATAATTCTCAAAGCTTTCGGACAGTGTTCTGTAACCCGCCAGCCAAATTGTTCTTCCATCATAAAACGATCAAATAAAACAATATCTGGATGCAGTTCTTTTATAAAAATATCGAAACTAGCATGATTTAATTCGATGGGAATTTGATCGATTTCAATAGTACTTAAATCAAAAGCATTATCACTTTTAGCACAAGGGCTAGAAAATGTTATTTGATAATTCTGAGTTTGAAAAAACCGAATTAACTGCATCATCCTACTACCCGCCGCAGAACTTTTGGGCTCAGGCCATACAAAGCCTATTATTAAAAGTTTTTTTACCACTAATTCATGAATATATTTATTTTATTAAGCCCCTTCAATCCCATAATTTATTTAAAACAATAACCTTCTAAACACTGCCTACTGCTACTGAACACTGCCTACCGAACACTGAACACTGAACACTGAACACCGAACACTGAATACTGCCTACTAAACACCGAACGCCAATAAAGACAAACTCACTCAGGCTTAGCCTCCAAACTATATTTAAAACGGACTTGTTTTGCCCAATCTGTTACAGCAGCTATTTGTTTATCTGTAAGTTTAGCTTCGGTATGCGTCCAGGTATATGAATTTAGAGGCATACTTTTATCCTCAATCATTTCTATAAGTTCTTCAAATTTATGATCTTTTCGCTTTATCGAATTCCCATCCCACTTAGATACATTAAAGTGTTTTTTTCCATGTTTTATATGGTCTGCCAACCAATAATTTACAGGAGTAATATGGTTATACCACGGATATCTGGTAACATTGCTATGGCAATCAAAGCAGCTCTCTTCTAAAATAACTTTAACAGCTTCTGGCGGATTCGTTTCATTAAAAAAGGCATTTATTGATGCTAAATCCCCTTCATTCTTTTCAGGACCAAAAAATTGAGCGACAACAAATACAATTAATAAAAACAGAAATACTTTTTTTACTATATTCATTTTTTTAAAATTTTGATATAAATTTACTTTTACAAAATATAAAAATCATTTGACAACTACACAACTTTATCAAGAATTAAACTATGTAAACCACTCTCGTGAAAAACGGTTGTATTATGCAAATTTAGTTATTAATAACCCTAATCTAGTACCTAAATTATTAGATATTCTGTTTACTGTAGATGATAAAATTTCGCCCAGAGCGGCATGGGTTTTTGAATTTATGTGTAGTAAAGATATTGAGACTATTATTCCGTATTTAGATACTTTTACCGAAAACATACATAAAGTTCATATAGATTCTGCTGTGCGCCCTGTTATCAAAATTTGCGAATTACTGGCCAAAGCATATACCTCTAAAACCGACAATAAGATAAAAAAGGCCTTAAATGCGGTACATAAAGAACGTATTATTGAAACCTGCTTTGATCATATGATCAATAATGGCAAAGTAGCTCCTAAAGCATACGGCATGACAACGCTTTATTTGCTTGGAAAATCGTACGATTGGGTATATCCAGAGCTCGTTCTTATTCTAGAACGCGATTTCCAAATACAAAGTGCTGCTTTTAAAGCCAGAGCTAAACAAATTCTTAAAAAAATAAAAAAAGTACGAAGCTAAAAGCATCAGTTAATTACGATTACGGAGTAATATTTTCACCAAAATTCTGTCTTCCTCCCTTCTCTTCTGTCTAAAAAAACTATCTTTGCAACTTCAAAAAAACATACGAAAATGTCATTATCATCATTAAATGCTATCTCTCCAATTGATGGGCGATATAGAAGTAAAGTTAACGAATTAGCACCTTATTTTTCTGAAGAAGCTCTTATAAAATATCGTGTTTTAGTTGAAATTGAATATTTTATTGCGCTTTGTGAAATTCCGCTACCTCAACTTAAGCATATTGATTCTAATATTTTTGATGATCTAAGAAACATCTATAAAGATTTCTCTGAAGATGATGCTTTAGCCATAAAGAAAATTGAAGGCATTACAAACCATGATGTTAAAGCTGTTGAATATTTTATAAAAGAAAAATTTGATGCTTTAAATTTATCGGAGTTTAAAGAATTTATTCACTTCGGATTAACTTCACAAGACATTAATAATACGGCTATTCCTTTAAGTATTAAGGAAGCAATGAACGGTGCTTATGTTCCTGAATATTTTAATGTTTTAAATAGATTAAAAGTTTTATCAAATGATTGGGCATCCATCTCAATGCTTGCTAGAACGCACGGACAGCCTGCCTCTCCTACTCGTTTAGGAAAAGAAATTGCTGTTTTTGTAAAACGCTTAGAAGAACAATTTAATTTATTAAATGATATTCCTAGTGCTGCAAAATTTGGTGGTGCTACAGGTAATTTTAATGCACATCATGTGGCATATCCTAATATAGATTGGAAAGCCTTTGGTTCTAAATTTGTACAAGAAAAACTTGGTTTACACCATTCGTTTCCAACAACTCAAATCGAGCATTACGACCACATGGCTGCATTGTTTGATACTTTAAAACGTATAAACACCATTTTAATTGATCTGGATAAAGATATTTGGACTTACGTTTCGATGGATTATTTCAAACAAAAGATTAAAGCGGGTGAAGTTGGTAGTTCTGCAATGCCTCATAAAGTAAACCCTATTGATTTTGAAAATAGTGAAGGTAATTTAGGTATTGCTAATGCTGTTTTCGAACATTTATCGGCAAAACTGCCTGTTTCCAGATTACAACGCGATTTAACAGATAGTACGGTGTTACGTAATGTTGGGGTTCCTTTTGGACATACACTTATTGGTTTTAAATCTATTTTGAAAGGACTTGATAAATTACTTTTAAATGAATCTAAATTTGCTGAAGACTTAGAAAACAACTGGGCTGTTGTTGCTGAGGCCATTCAAACCATTCTACGTCGTGAGGCATACCCTAATCCTTATGAAGCATTAAAAGGGTTAACAAGAACGAATGAAGAAATTAATCAAAACTCTATTTCTAACTTTATTGACACTTTAGAGGTATCAAACACAATAAAAGAAGAATTAAAGCGTATTACACCTAGCAATTATACAGGAATCTAAAATTAAATAATGCTTATGCTGTTAACCAACAAACAATCTTTAATACTTTGTGGTCTTATGGCTGGCGGTATTTTTGTTGGTGGCATTTTAGATATCTTGAATAATTTTATTGTTTTAACAATTCTTACCATCGTATTCTTAACAATTATTCTTAATCTGTTTTATTTCATATTGAATTCAAAAGAAGAAATAGAGATAAAAATAGAAGAAGAGGCAGAAAATAAAAATGATTCGAAATAAAAAAAAGCTGAATTCTAAGTTAAAAACCAAGTAATTCAGTCAAAAAAATGAAGGTCTTTCAATAAAAAGAAAGACCTTTTTTATTTGTAATCTAATTTCAGAAAAGGTTGCTGTCTAAAAAAAGATGAACTTTGTCATTCAGAGCGCAGCGAAGAATCTTTATAATTAATCTCTAAAGATTCTTCAGTCGTAAGCTTCGCTTATATCTTCAAACAAAATATATTTTGTTTTCGATAGCCTTCTGAATGACATAGCGACTCCTTTTTGTTCAAAGGTTTGTGTCATCCTATGTTTGCAAAAGTTAGTGTCATTCTGAGCAAAACGAAGAATCTTAAAAATAAAGTATTAAATTTCATGAGATCCTTCAGTCGTAAACTTCGCTTACATAGATAGCGACTCTGTTACATCTCAGAATGTTTTTAGACTCTTTCTTGTCCCCGCACTTACGAGCATTACAATCCTTAAATTAAAAGAAACTTCTATAAAAAATTAAGGAGCACACTTTTAATAATTAACATGACTATATATAAATTATTTAAAGAAATTCATAAGGTCTTTTACCTGACTTTCGTCAATATTGGCAGTTTGTAGAGCGGTAAATAGAATTGTCATCTTATCTGGACTCATATCATCACCCAATACACGAATTATACCAAATCCTAATTCCTTGGAACTTCCAAAAACAACCACTTCATCAGCTTCATCATCTGTACCAATATACTTTACAATAACTTTCCTTCCTTTATCGCTAAATTCCAAAAGGTCATTATATTTACTATCACTCAAAATAGTTTTAACTTTTGCTAATTCCACTTGATAGGTCTCTGTATCTGCTTCAGTAGTTTTATAACCTAAAAAATTTAATCGTCTTACAGAATTGAAAGCTTCATTTTGCTCTTCTGTAAAATTAGATTTGTCCAATTTCACCATAGATATAGGTATATCTTGTGATATAAAATTGTTTGATTCTTGATTATCGACAAAATAGTGTTGCAGGCTTGCTCCATTTCCACAGCTTACCAAAATAACAGCTATAAATAAAATGTAAAAAATATGTTTGATTGTTCGTTTCATCTGTTAATGTTTATTTGTTATTTTTCTCAGGAGTTTCCTGTTGCCAGATGTCATTCGCATATCTAAAAACTTCGGTAATTATTGAAATTTCTAGATATGCTCATTTCATGATTGATGAATGTTTTTGTTATTTCTTATTTTCTAAATGTTTCCCTCCTGGGATATTCATTTTATCGGTAAGTTTAGAGATTTCGTTTAAGTCTATATCTCCCGTAAGCGATACAACAACTGTTTCAATTTTTCTTTTTTCACCATTAATTTCAATGCCTTCTCCTTTCATAGCTCTATCAACACCATTTACAAAAATTAAAAGTTCTTTTACATGGTCTGCATCTTTACCTTCTTTTACATAAAATTTCACTTCGGTACCATCATCTTTCACTTCCATTAATTCTTCTAAAGCGCTTGAGCGAGATTTTACCCATTTTGTAATGTCTCCAGAAATAGTTTTGTTGTCTGTCACAATTGTTTTAAAACTGGTAATACTTTTTACCATATCCATATAAGCTTTTGCTTCAGCATCTTCTACATTAATACCCATTTTAGCTATCATTTGAAACATTTTCGGCTTAATGGATACATAAGTAACATCGGCATTATCGCTGTATTTATCAAAAATATTTTGCGCCATTCCTGTTAATGGTAATAACATTAATGCTGTTATAAATACAATTATTTTTTTATTCATCTTTTTCTTATTAAAATTTATTATCGTTTTCATTTTTTCGTTTTTTAATTGTTAATTCTTAAAAATTATACTTGTTGTATTCTCAATTTCATTAAGATACCCTAGTGTAGCTGTACCTTTGTTTACTTCGTTTAGATAATTTACAGTAGAAGCTCCTTTATTAAAATGACTTGAGATCATAGCTAACGACCTTGTTACTTCGTTAAGCGCTTGTTCAGGTTCACAAAATGTACCTAACAAATCTTCTTCACAAGAATTGTCTGGTTGATTAAAATAAAACCCTAACATAAGAACAGCTACCGCAGCAACAGAAATCCATTTGTAATTAAAAGTACGTTTAGTTTTTAATGGAATGTCTTTAGTAAATTGTTCTTGTTTGTTTACTAAAAAATACGCAAACATAGGCTTATACACTTCTAAATGTGGCGCTACAGTTTCTTGTGAGAAATAGTGTTTTAACTGCTGCTCTTCTTTTAGCGTTGTTTCACCGTTCTCGTACTTTTCTAGTAATTTTTCTATATTATTTAACACCATAATTATGTGTATTAGTTAATTTCTCTCTTATTGTTTTTCTTGCTCTCGATAAGTTTACACGTACTGCTGTATTATTCATATCCAGCATTTTTGCAATCTCATCAAAATCGTATTCTTCTATATCTCGTAATTGAATAATCATTTTCTGTTGTTCGGGCAATTCCTCAATAATTTTTGAAACCCAATCGACGCTATCATTTAATTCAATTTGCTTTTGTAATGGTGTGTTACCATCTTCATAATTACTATGTACAATTTTTAAATTTTGAGCTTGTTTAGATTTTAATTTATCAAAACAAAAATTCTTTGTCATTGTCATAGAAAAGGCTTCTACATTTTTATATTCTTGTATTTTCTTTTTATTATTCCATAATCTCAACAAGACCTCTTGCGTGGCATCCTCGGCTTCCTCTCTAGATACCAGTAATCGTTTTGCTAAACGAAAAACTTTATCTTTAAAAGGCATTACAATATTTAAAAACTCTATTTGAGTCATTGTATTGGTTTGGTTTAGTTAGCTCCTTTGTCTTTAATACATTTTCCCAAAGGAGAAAATTGCTTTATTATGGCTATTTGATATTACGACGAACAACAATATATTTTGTTACAGCAAAAAATAAATCTTTTTTAAATTAGGCTATTCTTATTCTTTTTATCAATGGTATATACGATAAAACGGGTACTTTCCTCCTAAGAATAGCAACTTAAATGCTGTCTCCAATTAATTATTTGAGGCCATATTATTTTTTTAATATAAAATAATGTAAGTAAATTTAGAGTTTTAAAGACTAAACGTTTATAAAAAACAGCTATGAAATATTTTAAACCCCAAATTTTACTGCTTATCCTTACCTTTTTAGCAACAAGTTGTTTCCAGGATGATGATGATATTGTAGTTTCTTCGAGTGACATAAATGATTTTGTATGGAAAGGTATGAACTCCTGGTACAATTGGCAATCTCAAGTACCTGACTTATCTGACTCAAAAGATGATAACTTAGCAGAATACAACGCGTATTTAAGCCAAGGTCAGTTTGCAAATCCAGAAAATCTTTTTAATAGCCTTGTGTACCAAACTGGTACTGTTGATAGGTTTTCTTGGTTTATAGAGGACTATATAGTACAAGAACAACAATTTCAAGGTATTTCAAAATCTCATGGTATTCAATATGGACTTGTTCAAACAAATAGTGATGATGTGGTTTTATATGTAAGATACGTCGCCGATGATTCTCCAGCCAGCAATGCTAATATTAAAAGAGGTGATATCATTAATGCTGTTGATGGCACTATTTTAAATATTAGTAATTATAAAAGTGTGCTAGGTAATTTGTCGAATGAAACAATAAAACTATCCTTTGTTTCTGAAAACGGAGGTATTTTAACACCTATTGAGGACAAAACCATCACATCTGTTGTGTTATCTGAAAACCCAGTATACTTAACAAAAGTCTTTGACGATATTGATGGTAAAAAAGTTGGTTATTTAGTTTATAACGGATTTAGATCATCTTATAATGATGAATTAAATGCTGCTTTTTCATTTTTTAAAAGTGAAAACATAGACGAACTCATATTAGATCTAAGAATTAATGGAGGTGGATCTGTACCTACATCTGCATATTTAGCGAGTATGATATATGCTGGTGCTGGGTTAGAAAAATTTGCCGATTTAAAATTTAATTCAAAGCATGACAATGAAGATGGTTTTTATACCTTTCAAAATACGTTAGATGTATATGATACAAATAATAACAAGACTGGTGAAGAAACTATTAATAGATTAAATACAATTAATAATTTATATGTCTTAGCATCATATAGTACAGCTTCTGCAAGTGAAATGGTTATAAACGGATTGAAACCGTTTATCCCTGTGAAAGTAATTGGAACCACAACATATGGTAAAAATGTTGGATCTATTACTTTGTATGATTCTCCTTTAACTGATTTTCAAGATAGAAGCTCTGCCAATGCTGGTCACTTAAATGCTATGCAGCCCATTGTTTTTCAAATATTTAATAAAAATGGCGAAAGTGATTATACGCAAGGTTTCCCTCCAGATATCGAAGTAACAGAACACCAATATTTGAACAACATACTACCATTTGGTGACGAAAATGAAATTGTTTTAAAAGCAGCCCTTGATGATATAAGAGGAATAACCATAAAAAGTATTGCTACTAAAAAGAGCTCCTCATTCACAAAAGAACTAGATATTAGTTTCCTTGATAAGAAATTTGAAAAGGAAATGTACATAGAAAATCATACGAAGTAGCATTTCAATTATTCTTGATATATGGCTATATAAAATGGGTTATCTAAAAACCTAGTTTTTGTCAACTAACATTAACTGGGTTTTTATTGAAATTGTCATTCCCGTGAAATCGCAAGATTCATAAATTACTTATTATAAAAAATAGTACATAATGAATAAAACAGGAATCTAAAAAATGCCGCCAAAAAAAGTAGCGGCATTTTATAAAGTAGTTAAGTGACTGAATTTAATTAAAATAAATTTTAGAAGCTCCTAAAGCTACAGATTTTGTATCTAACTTATCTTTTGTTGTTAAATCATAAATATTCAGCTCACTTAAATCTGAAAAACTGGAATCTAATAAATAGGCTTTACCATCTTTAACTTCCATCCCATATAAATAGCCTTGAGGTTCAAATATTGATGTTGATGGTAACGCCGTTGCATTTTCATCAATCATATACACCTCATTATTTATATCGTAATATAACGCTCCATTATCTAATACTAATAGAGATGGATGCTCTCCTGTGGCAAATGTTAAGGATGAAATTTCTAAATTAGTTGACACATCAATTTTTCTGATCGATGCTTCGGTCTCACCATTAGCAGTCCAAGATTCATTTCCACCACATAGAACGATTAATTCTCCTTGATCATTAACAAATATTTCATCTGGCTTATAACCTACAGTAATTTCTTCAATACTATTATCTGAAAGATCTATTACAGATACAACATTATTTGTTGAAAAAGCACCTTTATGAGATACATATAATTTACCGTTATTTTCAATAATCCTTTCAGGACCAATGGCTACATCTATTTTTTCTTCAACAGTATAAGTGTCTAAATTAATAACTGTTATAAAATCATCATCTATATCTGTAGTGTAATCTCCTTTACCCCAATTTGTCACATAACCTTTGTTTCCTACAACTGCCATATATCTTGGAACTTCTAAACCTGATGTAATAGTAGCTTTTTCTTCAAAAGTATATCTATCAACAACAGTAACTGAGTTGGCATTATCTACAATAATAAAAGCCCTATCATCATCAAAAGCCATGGATTGTAAATAAATACCCAATTCGGTAGTATTTACTTTTTTATAAATAAGATTTTCGGTTGTTGTCAAATCATTTGAAACGAAAGATACAGAGCCTGTACCTGCTCCACTTCCTTCTCCGCTAATTAAGAGGCCATTTTCGTAATCTCCTTTAGGTAATTGTGGTGAATCATCATCACTACAGGATGCTAAAAATAATACACTTAAAATAAAGACTTTTGATATTAATTTATTAGTTTTCATTAATTAGAATTTATAGTTTATATTAAAATTAAAATTTCTATTGGGCATAGGTCTTCTAGGTCGTACCACATAATATTTGTTAAATACGTTATTTATTTTAAGACCTATTGTTAATTGTTTATTCTGAAGATTTAAAAGTTTATAGTCCAATCCTGTATTGGCTACAAAGTAATACGGTATAACAAAATCGTTAGAATTGCTTTCTGTGGTATACACTTTACCATTAAATAATTGCTGATAAAAAAAGCTAAATCGTTTATAAGTATATCCCAGACTACTGTTAAGCAAATGTTTAGGCACAAAAATAAGTTGTTTATCTGTCGCTTTATTTGTGGCTACAGTATAACTATAATTCGCGTTAAACGTTACAGTATGTTTATTAAAGGTTTTGTTAAATGACAAAGACATTTCTAAACCTTTATTATTCACTTCTGATAAATTTATTGGCACCCAAACGCTTGGCCTGTCTGGGTCTCCACCTGGCGTCCAAACTATTTTATCTTTAGCAGCTATGTAAAATATTCCTATATCAATTAAAATTTGATTGTTCTTATAACCAAATCCAAATTCTCCTTGTAAAGCTGTTTCGGGTATTAAATCTAAATTCCCTTGTCCTGGCCAAAACAAATCATTGTAAGTTGGCACACGATAGTTTTTAGAACCATTCGCTCTAAAAAATAAATTCCTTATTCGTTTTACTTTTACTCCCAAAGCATAAGTAAATGGAACATCATAATCTGAATTAAAATCTTTTCTAAGCTTAGCATCAAAAGACACGAAACTATTGACCTTCTGATTATAAATTAAAGATTGGGAAAACTGTTTTCTATTTCTCTCTGCGATTTGATCTGTTTTTCCAAAAGCAGATTCATACTCCGAATAAGAAGTTATACTTGCTTTTAGTTTTGGAAAACTATAAGAAACATTATAGTTAGCGAGATAACGTTTGGATTTCCCGAAGTTAAATGTACTTATAGTTCTATCTTCAAAATAGCGGTATTCCTGGGTTAAAAAGGCAAGCTTTGCTTCATGGTTTAACCTTGACTTTTCATGTGTATAAATCAATAAGTTTCTATGGCTAAAATCTTGATATTTCTCATTAGCTGTTAATGGGTTTGGTAGTTCGCCAGAAAAGAACCTTTTTCCAAAATAATTAGCCCCATAAAATTTTAATTTAGAAAACTTTGTTAGCGAATAAGCAGCACTCACATTAAATCCATAATTTTCGTAAGCACCATTTGTATTTTTAAAGTCTGTATTTAAAAACTTATAATCGTTTTCAGACTGGTTATAAGAAACCCCAGCATTAATAGCCAATTTAGAATTTGATAGTTTAAATTTATATACCCCTCTATAGGTTTCAAAACTACCAACCGAACTTACAAATTGGTTTTTAATTTGCTCCGTATTTGTAAATTGTAAATTATCGTTTAAATGAATGGTTCCTCCTACTGCTCCAGAGCCATATTCTAAGCTTCCTCCCCCACTTCTTATATCTATGTTATCAAACAGGCTAACTGTAAATGAATTAAATCCAGCTTCCCCATTATTAATAGAATTAATATTAATACCATTCCAAATAACAGCCGTATTTGATGCACTAGTTCCCCTAAAACTCGCAGAACTTGTTCCGCCTGCGCCATACTCTTTTAAATATAATGGAGAATTAAATCGCAATAAGGAAGTAAACGATTCTGTGTTTCTAACTATAACGGAGTCACTTAAAGTAGAGACCTTATAGCCTACAGAATGCTTACTCAACTTTTTATCAGCCTGAATAACAACCTCCTCTAACCGATTTACCAAACTATCGTTTTGAGTAAAGCAACTAAAACAAGTAATATATAATACTGATGCAATTAGTGTCTGCTTCATATCTAACTTTTATCCCGAAAGTTTATACTTATTCGTTTTGAAAATGGCAGGTCTCCTGACTTGTCTTTATGTTATTACACCTTCCCAGTGATAAACCAGTGGTTTTAGTAGTTAATAACATACCTCTATGAGGCCTGAGATTAGCTCAGTTTAAACTTACAGTTGCGGGAACAGTTCTGGTTTCTCACCAGATTCCCTTTTAATCCGTTCAAAATTAGTATTGAACGGAACCAAAATTCGCTGCAAATGTACTACCAATTTTTATAATCAAAACTATTTTATTGTGTTATTCTTTAAAAAAAGAATAATCTTTGTTCTTTTAAATTAATTACAAAAATGATTTATTATATAACAGGAGGGGAACGCTCTGGAAAAAGTAGTTACGCTCAAAATTTAGCGCTATCATTTTCAAATAAACCCAAGTATATAGCTACATCTCGCGTTTGGGACGATGATCATAGAAAACGTATTGATAGGCATATTGCAGATAGAGATAAAAGATGGACCTCTATTGAAGAAGAAAAAGTCCTTTCTAAAACGATAAATCCAAAAGATGTCGTAGTAATTGATTGTGTAACGCTATGGCTCACAAACTTCTATGTAGACACAAAAAATGATGTTGATAAAAGCCTAGAATTAGCTAAAATTGAATTTGATAAACTACTCGGTATTGATGCTACAATCATTATAATTTCTAATGAAATTGGTATGGGAGTACATGCCCAAACTGAAATAGGCAGAAAATTCACAGAACTTCAAGGCTGGATGAATCAACATATAGCTAAACATGCAGATAAAGCAACTTTAATGGTATCTGGAATACCTGTAAAAATTAAATAAATGACCTACCTTATAGAATCTATCTCAAATCCTGAATTAGAGACCAAACTTAAAAACAAAATAAACTTAAAAACAAAGCCCATTGGTGCTTTGGGTGAACTTGAGCGTATCGCTTTTCAAATTGGGTGTATCCAGCAAACCGAAAACCCAAAAATAGAAAACCCTACTATTGTTATATTTGCAGGCGATCATGGTATTGCTACTAAAGGCGAAGTAAACCCCTTTCCTCAGGAAGTAACTTCTCAGATGGTTTATAACTTCGTTAATGGTGGAGCTGCAATAAATATCTTTAGCAATACTAATAATCTAAACTTAAAAATAGTTGATGCTGGCGTAAACCATAAGTTTCCTGAAGACCTTGATATTATTAATGCAAAAATTGATTTTGGTACCAAAAACTATCAAGACACTCCTGCCATGACATTAGAGCAATGCAATAAGGCTTTTAATAAAAGTGGTGACATTATTTCTAAACTTAAAAAGGAAGGCACAAATACCATTGGCTTTGGAGAAATGGGTATTAGCAACACCTCCTCTGCCACTTTACTTATGGCCTATTTTACAGAAATGCCTATATCTGCATGTGTAGGTTCGGGCACAGGATTAAATAGTGAAGGCATTAGCAAAAAACAACATATCTTATCTGAAGTATATAATAAATACAATCCGCAAAATGCTACAGAAGCCATGTGTACTTTTGGTGGTTTTGAAATAGCCATGTTAACGGGTGCCATTTTAAAAGCAGTGGAACTAAAAATGGTTGTAATCATTGACGGTTTTATAGTAACTGCTGCCCTATTAACTGCTTTGTCAATTAACCCAAATGTTTTGGAGTATTGCATATTTGCTCATAATTCAAATGAAAAAGGGCACACAAAGATGCTGGAGTTTTTAAATGCAAAGCCCCTGTTATCCTTAGACCTGAGATTAGGAGAAGGAACAGGTGCTGCACTAGCAATACCTCTAATTCAGGCTTCAGTGAATTTTTTAAATGATATGGCAAGTTTTGATACTGCTGGGGTAAGTGGTGAAACCAAAGATTAATATAAACTCATGAAAAAAGAAGTTCAAATTTTCTTAACAGCCATCATGTTTTTCACAAGGATTCCTTGTCCGAAATGGGTCGATCATAATCCCGAATACCTTTCTAAAAGTGCTAAATACTTTTCACTGGTTGGTATTGTTGTTGGTAGTATTGGAGCATTCGTTTTTTATGGATTTTCGTTTATTCTTCCTACCGAAATAGCAATCTTATTAAGTATGGCTGCTACGATCTATACAACAGGAGCATTTCATGAAGATGGTTTCGCAGATGTTTGCGACGGACTTGGAGGTGGATGGACTAAAGAAAAAATTCTTCTCATTATGAAGGATTCCCGTCTAGGCACCTATGGTGTAACAGGATTAATTTTAATTCTAGCCATTAAATTTTCAGCATTAAGAGACGTGTCGTTTCATTTTATTCCTATTACAATTATTGCAGGACATAGTTTAAGCCGATTTATAGCAACCACATTAATTTACACGCATCCATATGTTCGCGATACCGAAGACAGCAAAGCAAAACCAGCTGCAAAAAGTATTACTGTAGGTACGTTACTTCTTAGTGGTGTTTTTGGAATAACCCCCTTATTCTTTTTTGGTAAGCCTTTTATATTTTTAACCATTATTCCATGTTATTTAGCAAAAGTCTATCTGGGTATTAAATTCAAAAAATGGTTGGGTGGACAAACAGGAGATTGTGCTGGAGCAGTTCAACAATTAAGTGAAGTTGTATTTTATTTGAGCGTGATCGCATTATGGAAATTTATATAATTAGGCATACAACACCAGACATTGAAAAAGGGATTTGCTACGGACAAACCGATTTGGGTTTAGTTGATACCTTTTCTGAAGAATTTAAAACCATAAAACAACAAATTCCCAACAACAGAGATTACCTAATAAAGAGTAGTCCATTAAAACGATGCGCATTGTTAGCAAACCACCTGGGGTCACATGTACTTTTTGATGATCGTTTAAAAGAACTTGATTTTGGAGATTGGGAAATGAAACCATGGAATACTATTCCCGAAGAGACATTAAACCCCTGGATGAAAGACTTTGTAAACACTACTGTTCCCAATGGAGAGTCTTATATCGATTTAGCCTCTAGAATCAATAATTTCTTTGAAGAAATATACCATTTACATGACGATAAAAATCTAATAATTGTAACACATGCTGGTCCTATGAGAGCTTATCTTGCATCTGTTTTAAATATTCCGTTAGAAAAATCATTTAATATTAAAATTCAATATGGAGATGTGTTTCATCTTAGGAAAGAAAAAGATGAACTGAAACTTATTTCAGAAATTGAATCAACATAAATTCAATTTAAGTGATATACTTTACTTATTAAATTTGTTTTTGCCCTCCCTGTAAAACTTACCTAATTCGATAACAAAATAAAAGAATAATTAATTTTAAGCATCAAAAACAGCTTTAATTACTATAAGTTTATAGTTTTACAAAAAAAATAAAGACCTTTATGCCTTAATTTTTTTTCATGCGATTTTTAATTCTTTTAGTAACATACGCTGTGCTTCTTTCGTCTTGTAAAGAAGAAAAAAAACAGACCACACTATCCATAAACCAATCAGAAGGAATTAAAGAGACCCTAAACTATGCTAAAGGTTTCTCTATAACCAATTATAAAGGTTACAAAAAAGTAATTGTTAATTCTGCATGGCCTAATAGCAATAAAACGTTCACCTATTTATTAGTAGAAAAAGGTAAAAAACGACCCGATCATGATGCAAATACTAAAATAATAGAAGTTCCTATTAAAACACTTGTTGCTATTTCTACAACTAATATTCCTGCTTTAGAATATTTAGGAGTGTCCAATAGTTTAATTGGTTTTCCTAATACAAAATACATTTGTTCCGAAAAAACCAGAGCCCGAGTAGATAATGGAGATATTAAAGATTTAGGTAACGATACAGAACTCAATACCGAATTACTTTTAGAATTAAACCCAGAATTAGTCATTGGTTTTTCTATTAATAGTATTAATAAAAAATTAGATCAAATAGAAAAACTAGGTATTTCAGTTGTATTAGACGGTGCCTGGACCGAGCAGCATCCCTTAGGAAGAGCCGAATGGATAAAATTTATAGCCGCGTTTTACAACAAAAAAAAAGAAGCTGATTCCATTTTTAAAACGATAGAAACCAATTATTTAAAAGCAAAAGAAATAGCAAAAATAATCACCAGAAAGCCAACAGTTATGTCTGGATCAACCTTTAAAGATGTGTGGAATGTTCCTGGAGGTAAAAGTTTTATTGCTAAATACTTAGAAGACGCCAATACCGATTATATTTGGAAAGAAAACAATAACAATGGAAGTTCACAAATAAACTTTGAAAATGTGTTAGAAAAAGCACAAAAAGCAGAATTTTGGATAGGAGCTGGAAACTTTGACACAAAAAAACAAATGTCGGTTAATAACAAAAATTACGTTTTTTTTGATGCTTATAAAAACAATAATGTATACACTTATACAAAAAGAAAAGGAGCAAAAAATGGATTGCTCTACTACGAGTTAGGGTCTTTACGACCAGACCTCATTTTAAAAGATTGTATAAAAATTGCACATCCCGAACTGCTAAATGACTATGAAACTTTCTTTTTTAAACGTCTAGAATAGTTGCAACACACAAAAACATATAAACGAACATTTGCAGTATTAATTTTAATGCTTTTGCTATGTTTTTTTGGAAATATAAGTTTAGGTTCAGTTTCTATTCCTTTTCAAGATGTTTTTAATGGCCTTATTGGAAATGCAACCGAAAACGAATCCTGGCGGCATATTATTCATGAATACAGATTACCAAAAGCTTTAACAGCTATAATCGTTGGTTCTGGTTTAGGAATTTCTGGATTGTTAATGCAAACACTGTTTAGAAACCCTTTAGCAGGGCCTTTTGTTTTAGGAATCACCTCTGGTTCTAGTTTAGGGGTGGCTTTAGTTATTATGGGCGCCTCTGTTTTTGGTAGCACTTTAGCGGGTATACTTGTTTCCAAATGGAGTATTGTTATTGCTGCTAGTTTAGGTAGTTTTATTGTACTTCTAATGGTATTAATACTATCTAACAAAGTTAGAGATACCATGGCGATACTAATTATAGGTCTTATGTTTGGTAGCATTACAGCATCAACAGTTAGTGTGCTCTCTTATTTTAGTTCTGCAGAAGAATTACAGCAATATATATTTTGGGGGTTTGGTAGTATAGGAAATCTTACCTGGCACGAATTATTCATATTATTTGTAATTTATGCTATAGGTATATTATTAAGTTTAGTTTCTATTAAAACATTAAACACATTGTTATTAGGAGAAAATTATGCAAAAAGTCTGGGGGTGAATGTAAAAACAAGTCGATTATTAATAATTATCACAACCAGTTTATTAGCAGGAACTATTACCGCCTTTGCTGGCCCTATTATGTTTATTGGTTTAGCGATCCCACATATGACACGACAACTTTTTAACACTTCTAACCATAAAATATTATTACCTGCTGTTTTTATATTTGGTGCCATTATTATGCTTATTTGTGATAGCATTGCACAATTACCATCAAGTGATCTTACCTTACCAATTAACGCTATTACCTCCTTAGTTGGAGCCCCAGTTATTATTTGGTTATTAGTTAGAAAACGAAAAATGATGTTTTAAAATGGATGTAAGATGAAAGATGAGAGATGAAAACCTTGAGACTTATACCTTAACTATTTAGAATTTGGAGTTTTCCTATTGGAATTTATGACAAAAAACAAATCACATATCGTTTTAAAAACTCAGGATTTAACCATTGGTTATACTTCTAAAAAAGCAAAAACAGTTATTGCCTCTAACATAAATATTGAATTACATAAAGGGGAGCTTGTTGGACTTATAGGCGCTAACGGTATTGGAAAGTCTACATTACTGAGAACGCTTACTAATGTTCAGCATAAACTAAACGGAAACATCTCTATTAATAATTTACCTTTAGAAAACTATTCAAATATTAATTTGGCGAAAGTACTCAGCTTGGTTCTTACAGAACCTTTGGGCTCAAAAAATCTGACTGTTTTTGAATTGGTGGCTTTGGGTCGTCAACCTTATACCAATTGGGTTGGAAATTTAGCTGTTGAAGATTTTGAAATTATAAACCAATGTTTACTTCAAACAAATATTGACGATTTAAAACACAAAAAATGCTACGAGTTAAGTGATGGCCAATTACAAAAGGTAATGATTGCACGCGCTTTAGTACAAGATACTGATTTGATTATTCTGGATGAACCGACTACCCATCTGGATATGTACCATAAAGCCTATATTTTAAAACTGCTTCAAAAACTGGCTAAAGAAACTAATAAAACTATTTTATTTTCTTCTCATGAAATAGATTTAGCAATTCAATTGTGTGACACCTTAATTGTTATGACTAAAGATACTGTTATCACAGATCAACCATGTAACCTCATAGAAAAAGGCACCTTTAATAATTTATTTCCAAAAGATTTAATAATTTTTGATGATAAAACGGGTAGTTTTAGAGTGAAGAAATAGACATGGCATATTCCAAACCTTTTTCGGCTAAGACAGATTGAAAGTCCGATTCGTGTTTATGTTAGACACAAAGATCTCAGCCATATTGAGATTTTATTCGTGTCTTAATGGTTGGTAAAACAACATTTCCATTGAAATTGACATTCCCATAAAAACTGGAATCTAAATACAGTACTTTCGTTGTTGGTCTTTTTGGTCAAAACTTGTGAGCAACTTAATCGGGTATGAAATCCGAAAAAGGCCTCTATAACTCTAAGAAGATAATTGTTTCAAGAAATTCTATATTTCTTCCTATATCATACTTTAATCTTCCAACTAAAAATTTATCTTTGAGTATATATTTTTAAATACATGAACGACAACCTTATTCTTATAATTTCTATACTCATTTCTGCTGCTATTGGCGGTTATTTAGGCATCTTATTCACTAAATTAAAAAGTAAAAGTGAAAAAAGTACACTTGAAGAACGTCAAAATCAAATGAATGTAACGATTGATGCGCTAAAACAAAACCTGGGTAAAGTTGAAAACGAACGTGAAGAAATAAGACGAGAGAAAGATTTTTTAAATTCTGAGTTAACCAGAAAAAATACAGAGTATGAAAACCTTCAACAATCAAGTTTAAAACGGGATAAAGAATTAGAGGAACGTCAGGAACAATTACGCAAAGATTTTGAGTTATTAGCCACTAAAATATTAGATGAAAAGTCTGAAAAATTCACGCTTCAGAATAAAGAAAACATCAAAAACATTTTAAATCCGTTACAGGAAAAAATTAAAACTTTCGAGGAAAAAGTAGATTTAACTCAAAAAGAAAGCATCAGTATGCATTCTGCTTTAAAAGAACAATTGCTGGGTTTAAAAGACTTAAATCAACAAATGACGAAAGAGGCCACCAACCTAACCAGAGCTTTAAAAGGCGATAGTAAAATGCAAGGAAATTGGGGGGAATTGGTTTTAGAGCGTGTTCTTGAAAAATCTGGATTAGAAAAAGACAGGGAGTATTTTGTACAACAAAATTTCACCTTAGATGATGGCTCCAGAGTACTGCCCGATGTTGTTTTACACCTTCCTGATAGTAAAAAAATGATTATCGATTCTAAAGTATCGTTAACAGATTACGAACGTTTAGTAAATGCTGAAGATGACAATAGAATACCATTTTTAAAAGCACATGTTAATTCCATTAGAAGACATGTCGACCAACTTTCTGAAAAAAATTATCAAGATTTATATGATATAGAATCACCAGATTTTGTGCTTATGTTTATTCCTATAGAACCTGCTTTTGCTGTTGCTATAAACGAAGACAACTCTATATACAATAAAGCTTTCGAGAAAAACATTGTTATTGTAACACCATCCACTTTACTAGCTACACTTCGTACTATTGATACTATGTGGAATAATGAAAAACAACAGCGTAATGCTATAGAAATAGCCAGACAAGCTGGTGCTTTATACGATAAATTTGAAGGCCTGGTTAAAGATTTAACTGGTGTCGGCAAAAAAATTGATGCAGCAAAAACAGATTATTCCGCAGCTATGAATAAATTAGTTGAAGGTAAAGGCAATCTGATTACAAGTGTTGAAAAGATTAAAAAAATGGGTGCCAAAGCTAAAAAAGCATTGCCAGAAGCCATTATAAAACGTGCAGAAGAAGATCATTAAGCACATTGTTTTATCACACAAAAATGTGATATTATTATTTATCACACATAAACACGATATATTCACTTATCACATTAAAGTGTGATATATTTGTTTATCACATAAAAATGCGATATATTTGTTTATCACATAAAAACGTGATATATGATACCCAAAATAATAACAAGCGTCGTAACTGGAGATATTATTAAATCCAGAACACAGGTAAATCCAGAAGTATGGATAAAAGTACTAAAGGATGCTTTAGCTTATTTAAGTACAGATGCGTCATACTGGGAGATATACCGTGGAGACAGCTTTCAAATAGAAATTAAAGATGTTGGTTCCAGTTTTATGGCGGCACTATATATAAAGGCTTGTATAAAATCTATTCATGGTTTAGATGTTCGATTGGCTATTGGTATTGGCAATAAAACCTATGAAGGTGAAAATGTAACAGAATCTAATGGTGAAGCCTTTGTGTTTTCTGGAGAAACACTGGAAACTTTGAAAAAAGAAAAACAGAATTTACGTATAAAAACCAATAGTTTCAAAATAGACGAAGCACTAAACTTATATTTTAAGTTAGCCCTTATATCTATGGATAGCTGGACCGTAAATCTGGCAGAAGTTGTTAAACTAAGTATAGAAAACCCAGATGCTTTACAAAGCGAGCTAGGTAAACTCATAGGCATAAATCAAAATGCTATAAGTACCAGACAGAAAAGAGCCCACCTAGACGAAATTGAGGCGTTAGACCTTATGTACAGACAAAAAATAGAGACTTTAACATGATACTACTAAAACTTTTATTAGCCCACTTAATTGGTGATTTTTTTCTGCAACCTCAAAAATGGGTTGAAGAAAAAGAAGAGAAAAAATTAAAATCACCAAAGCTGTATTTTCATATACTAATTCATGTTATTCTAACAATAATATTACTTTGGGATATATCGTTATGGCCAATTGTACTAATTATAGGTTTTTCACATCTCATTATTGATGCTTTAAAGCTTGTCTTTCAAAAGAAAAAAACAAAACGATTATTTTTCTTTATAGATCAGTTACTTCATATTTTAGTGATTATTGGATGTTATTTTTTCTATTTGGATACGACATTTCATCTGGAATCTTTTATTACCGAAAACAATCTTTTATTGTTAACTTCTTTGTTGTTTTTAACAATTCCTGCCTCTATAATTATGAAAACCATTTTTTTAAAGTGGAATATTTCAGAACTTACTAAAAATAATCAATCACTTAAGGATGCTGGTAAATATATTGGTATTTTAGAACGTATTTTAGTGTTTATTTTTATAATTTCAGACCACTGGGAAGCTGTTGGTTTTTTAATTACTGCGAAGTCAGTTTTTAGATTTGGAGATTTAAAAGAGTCTAAGGACAGACAACTTACAGAATATATTTTAATAGGCACTTTAATTAGTTTTGGAATAGCAATCATCACAGGTATTATATACACTGTGTTAATTTAAGATATATGTTTAAAAGTACAGAAGAATCCCAAATTACCATCTCGGAATTAATGTTACCATCACACTCAAACTTTAGTGGAAAAATTCATGGTGGTTATATTTTAAACTTAATGGATCAGATAGCATTTGCCTGTGCCTCTAAACATTCCAGAAACTATTGTGTTACCGCATCTGTAAACAAAGTAGATTTTTTAAACCCTATTGATGTTGGTGAATTGGTTACCTTAAAAGCATCGGTTAATTACACTGGTAGAACATCTATGGTTATTGGTGTTCGTGTTGAATCGGAAAATATTCAAACAGGAAAAACAAAGCATTGTAATTCTTCTTATTTTACGATGGTAGCCAAAGATGAAAATGGAAAAAATGTACCTGTTCCTGGTATTATATTAGATTCTGAACAAAGTATTCGTCGTTTTTCAAGAAGTATTACCAGACAAGACCAAGCAAAGAAAAGATCTAATAATTTTAAAGCTTCTGAATTTAAAATGGATGACTATATAGAACTTTTAAAAGATCATAATGCGAAAGTTAAGCTTTAAAAATAAACCCTAAAAACAGCATTAGGCGTAAACCCTAAAGAATTTTGTACAGTCTCCGTAATATTTCCATCTTTTACACGATAGAAATTATTAATTTGATTTTCTTTATCCAAAATATTCCAAACTGAGATGCCTAGATTGGCTCTTGCTTTATTTGCAAGTTTAAAATTATAAGTTGCAGAAACATCCAAACGTAAATAATCATTTAAAGTTGAAGCATTAGTCGCTTCATAATTCACTCGTTCATTAATAATTTCATTACCAAAAACGGGTTTGGTGGTAGGTTTCCCTGAATGCCAATTAAAACCAGCAGAAACTTTTAAATTATTTAATGCATAGGTCATTCCCAAAGTAGCAGTATGTGAGATATTATAATTGCTAGGAAAATAATTCGTTTCTAAATCTTTAAACAGATAACGATTATTCATATAAGAATAACTTAACCAAGTGTTGAATCTTTCAATATGCTTTCTCAATAATACATCCACACCTTTTACATCATAACGCCCTTGGCTCTTAACAAATTCGTATTGATTTTGAAACCCTTGACTTTGAGTGGTTATACCATCAATAATTTTATAAAAACCATCTACAGCTATTAACCATCCATCATAACTATAGTTTAATCCCATAGAAATTTGTTTGCTTGTAATAACTGGAATGTCCTTATTATTTGATAATTGCCACCTACGTTTTTCTATTCCTAAAAAATCATTTTGAAAATTAATAACCTGAGACACATTTTGATGTTTAAACTCTCCTAATACCTCGAGTGTAAAATGTTTAAAAAAACGATGGTTAAAACTCAACCGGGGTTCTAAAATAGATTTATTAAACTTTCCAATGTAATTATATCTAAGTCCGATATTTAAGTTTGTTTTGTTATCTAAAGTTTTATAATCAACCTGAGAAAAAACACTATGGGTTCTTACCACTTCAGATATTAAAGACCTAAACAGTGGATTATCAACATCATCTAAATTAGTAACCTCTGTCTCCACAAAATGATAACCGTTTAAAAGTTGTAATCTAGTATCTAAGATATAACTTACTTTTAATTTTGTACTGGTCTCTGATACTATATTTTCTTGTAAAAATCGTTGAGAATCCAGTATATTAACATTTATAGCCCTAAGCTTATAATCGGTCTCATAAATTTCAAGATCCGTACTAAACGTATCACTCCATACCCTTTTATAATGTAAAGCACCTGCAATACTATTTTGGTCCAGTCTACTATCACGAGATTCCTCTGTTTCATCTATTATAGCATTTTCGTTAAACTGAAGTTGATTATGAGCATTAATAAAATTAACTCTCAGTTCTTCTTTATCATTAATATTATAGATCCACCTTAATGAGGTATCATAAAAATCGAAAGTTTTATTGGTATTTGTAATCGCCATAACATTTGAAGCCACTTCTGTATTTTGTGAAATTCTGTCAAAAAAAGCAGAGTATGTTGGGGTTTCAACAAAATCGCTAATTGATTTTCTTGCTGCTACCTGTATTGAAGATGATTCATTGATCGGAATATCTGCAAACCCATTAACATCTATTAAATTAACCCCTATAACACCTTTAAATTCGCTATTCACTTTGTGATCTGTCTGCATGGCAATAGTTCCCGAAACACCATCGGAATAACTAACATGACTCCCATTTTTTCTTAAAGAGACTTTTTGAGTAATATGAGGGTTATACATGGAAATCAATCCAAAAAAATGACCAGATTGGTACATTTTTATATCATCCCAGAGCATTAAATTTTGATCGTGAGTACCGCCTCTTATATTAATATTTGAAACCGTTTCATTCACACTCTGAATACCTGGAAATGCTTGAACAGACTGCAAAACATCATTATCAATTAACCCTGGTAAGATCTTTAAATTAGAAAAATCTATCTGGAAAGAACCATTGTCTATCTTATTGATGCCACTGGTAATATAGTTTGAGATAATAACTTGAGATAATAGTTGAAGATCTGGTTGTAAATATACATCCTCACAACCAGATCGTTTAAATTGATCATAAGACCTTGTAATAGTTCCATAACCTAAATAACGTATTGTAATTAACTGAGATACATTTTTAATTTTAATTTGAAAAAAACCATTTTCATCACTTGTGGTAAAACGATCTGATGTTTGAACTGTTGCAGAAGCTAATGCTCTCAAATTATCTCTATCCTTAAGGTAACCGCAGAGTATAATATCTGCTCTCGGTTTAACAAGAATAAAACTATCGTTCATTAAGGCGAACGATAAACCTGTATGGTTCTCTAAATAAGCCAAAACTTCTGGAAGTGGTAATTTTTTAGCTGGTGGTTTTAAAGAAATCTCATTAATAACATCTTCTGCATAATTAAATTGAATATCATACGCCTCTTGAAGTGTTGTAATTATTTGAGATAAAGCTCTTGAATCGCCAGTATCTTGGGCATAAATACAATTAGTAATAAAAAACAAAAGGCTAAAAAAAATAGCTGCTTTTTTAATGTTCTTTTTCATGAAGTATCACCAAGTTTGAAGAACGCAATTCAAAAGTCATATTCATAGGTTGCGTAATAGATATTAATGCATTCTCAAGTTTATTATGTTCAAACCCTCCAGTGAATAATCGGTTAGCATCTATTCCTTTGTAGATAACTTGTATATTATATTGTCTCTCTAGTTCCATTAAAACCTCTTTAAACGGAATGGTTTCAAAGTTGCTTATATTATGAGGCCACCTTGGGGTTGAAGCCTTTGTTTTTCTTTCCGAAAATGTCCCGTTTAAAACCTGAAAAACATCTCCAGCATGCAATACTCTTACAATGGTATCTGATGTTACTTTAACAATACCTTCAAAACATTTAACTTCAAAATAATGGGCACGCTGTTTTACGTTAAATTGTGTACCAACTACTGTTACTATACCATCATGTGTTTTAACATCGAAAACACGTCCTTTGGCAACTTTAAAAAAAGCTTCTCCTTCAAGCTTAAGTTCTCTTTTCTTATTCCAATTCTCAGCATTAAACGTAACCCGTGTTAGGGCATTTAATTCAACCTTAGAATGGTCTGGCAACTCAATAATAGTTTTTTCACTCGCCAATGTTTCAATATGTGTAAGGGTATTGAAAAAAAATGAAAAATAGATTCCTAAACCTATTATAATAACACTTGCTATTTTTAATAAAGGAGGTAACCAATATAATTTTTTAACAAATGTTTTCTCTGAATGATAACGCTGATTGAATGTTTTAAAATCATTTACTTTAGAAAAATGAGACGCTTTAAAATGTTGCGCTGTATCAACAATATACTGATTAAACAGGGCATCATCCAACTTACTAAATGCTTCTTTTTCAGCAACAGTCAGATCTCCTTTTAACCATGTCTCTATTAAATAATCCTTCTCCATTAAATATATAACAACTTCACTTCTATTTCTCCTTATTATTTTATTTTAAATCCTTTAAGTTCCTTTTTCAAAATATTGAAAGCACTATAAATTCTGTATTCAACTACCTTTTGTGTTACTCCCAACATCTCTGCAATCTCACTGTGTTTCTTCCCTTCCGTCTTATTTAGTAAAAAAGCGACACGCTGTTCTTCATTTAAACTAGTTAATACTTTATTATAACGTTGCAAAAATTGTTCTTTTTCTAAAAGAAACTCTGGTGTTTCGTAAGTATGTTGCTTAGTATGTACTTGTTGGTGCCTCAAAACTACTTTTTGATGTTTAATATCATTTAACATCATATTATTAGCTACAGTATATAAAAAAGACTTGGCCTTATTTAATGATACTTTTTTGCAGTTGCTCCATAATTTCACAAAGGCATCCTGAACTTTGTCATTTGGATTAAATCGTTCTCCGTACTTATAATACAAATAACCATGTAAATCTTTAGAGTATTTATTATAAATACGTTCAAAAACTACTTCTTTACAAATTGAATCGTTAAGGTCTTTTTTCAAAATATTATTTTATATCGATAAAGTTAGATAAAAAATTAATTAAAAAATAAGGAGTTTATAAACTTAAGTTGTTATAGTTATAATCAAAAAAGTTTAAATCACTTCATTAAAAAAATTGATGAAAAAAATAGTTAAGACGCTTTTCATATTTTCAATAGCTATAATAATGCTATTAACTTCTTGTAGAACCGAAGAAACGGAATTAATAGAAGCACCCGAAGATGAAGTGTTAGTTCCAAACTCAAAAATTGCAGATCTGATATTAAAAACATCTAGTAATGATGGTTCTAATGATAATATCATTGATTTTTCTAACTGCTTTAACATTGACTTACCTATTGGAGTGACTGCCAACAATCAAAAAATTAATGTGAGTTCTAAAGATGATTATAAAATTATTGAATACATTTTTGATGAAGAAGACGATGATACAGATACTATTGATATCACCTACCCTATAACAATAAGCCTTAAAGACCACTCCAAAGTAACTATAAACAATCATACCGAATTGTTAAGTTACTCAAACAATTGTAATGGTGAAAATGAACAAGACGATGATATAGAATGTCTCGATTTTAAATATCCCATTTCGGCATCTGTTTTTAATACCGAAAATGAACTTATAGATGTTATAACGGTAAGTTCAGACAATAACCTATACAACCTTGTAGATAATTTAAGTGTAACCGATTTTGTAACAATCAATTTCCCTATTACTGTTATCCTTCTTGATGGCACCGAATTAAACGTTAATAATTTAGTAGAGTTAGAAACTATTATTGAAACATATAATAATGATTGTGATGAGGATGATGACTATGATTATAATGATGATGATTGTGATGATTGTGAGCCCGATCAATTAACGACTGTTTTAACAACTTGTGTTGATTGGACTGTTGATAAACTAGAACGTGATAATAACAACTTAGATAATGTATATGATGGCTATACATTTAACTTTTTTACAAATGGCACATTATCTGTATTCTGGGCTAATACAACGGTATATGGTACTTGGGTAGCAAGTGGTATTGGAAATAATATTACAGTAACTATAAATGTTCCTAGTCTGCCATATTGCAACAACGATTGGGTATTACATGAAATATCGAAATATTCTGAAACTAAAATAGATTTAAGAGTTGGTGACGATGATAGGTTACGATATGACAATGGCTGTAATTAAATATTGAAACAAAAAAGCTAGTAGAAATACTTATATGAAAAAGAAAAATTTCATTTGTCAAGTGTGTTTCTATTTATAAACCATTTGATTGCTAGCAAAACTGCTTCAGTTCTGGTACTGAAGCAGTCTTTAAATTTATTATATGAAAAAGTGGAAAATTTTAATCATACTTATAGGCCTGTGCACCATTGCTTACCTATATGTGTATAAAGATCATAGAAATATTGAAACTGAAAAACCGAGTTTTATAGTTACTGCGGATTCAATTGGTTTAGAATTTTCTAATATCCTTTTAGAATCAGAAAAAAAATACCTCAATAAAACCATTATCGTTTCTGGTATTATTTCAGAAATAAATCAAAATAATTTGACTTTAGATGAGACCGTTTTTTGTCAGTTCAATAATTCTATAGATCAATATCAAAAAGTTGCATCTAAAATAAAAGTTAAAGGACGCGTTATTGGCTATGACGATTTATTAGAGCAAATCAAATTAGACCAATGTACCATTGAATAAAAAATAATTTAAAACCAATTGTCATGAAAAAATTTTACACTATTAAAACATTTTTATTACTAGCCATTCTTTTTTGTTTAGCACCATTAGCAAATGCTCAAATACGATTTGTGAACGTTGACCCATCGACTGAGGTAATAACAATTAAAAATTTTGGGGCTAGCACTATTGATATCTCCGATTATAAACTATGTGTTTTCCCTAATTATCCAAAATTAAATACTCTATCTGTTACAAGTGGTTCTTTAAATTTAGTTGCAGGTGGCGAAGTTACAGTAACAAGTTCTACAAACCTTGTAGATGCTGGTGGTGAATTAGGGCTATATATTGATACATCCGATTTTTCTAATTCTGCCAATATTCGAGATTATATTCAATGGATAAGTACAGGTGGTACGCGAGAACCAGCCGCCGTTGGAGCTGGTATTTGGACTGCAGGAACTGCGATTCCCAATACGGTTTCCCCTCCATATCAATATCATGGAAATGGTACTTCAGAAAATGGACAATCCTTTTGGGGAGTTACATTAGCGGTTAACGATTTTTCAATCAACACTTTTTCAATGTCACCTAATCCAACATCTTCTCTTTTATCTTTGAAATTCCCTCAAACCATAGACAATGGAACCTTAGATATCTATAACATTTTAGGTGAAAATGTTTTAAACAAAACGTTTTCTTTCAACAATACTCTAGAAATTGATGTTTCCAACCTTAACCAAGGTCTCTATTTAGTAAAAATAAATAATCAAACAAAACGCTTCGTAAAAAAATAAAAGCTACCTACCTCTTTAAAAATATTATATATGAAAAAAACGCTATTGATCTTTATTTGCTTTCCGCTTCTTATATACTCACAAGAGGATTTATTAGAAGAAATAGACACAGATTCGACAGGAACACAGCATACCACAGCCGCTTTTAAAGGGTTGAAAATTGTAAACTTTGAGTCTACAAAGTTAGTAGCAAAAAAAGAACTCACATTTATAGTATCCCACCGCTTTGGTAGTTTAAAAAATGGTATTGATACATTTTTTGGATTGGATGAGGCCGTAACTCGATTAAACTTTGTTTATGGTATTTCTGATGCGATCAATATTAGTGTATCTAGAAGTTCCTTTTTAAAAATTTATGAAGCATCAATAAAGTATAGACTTATTAGGCAAGAAGATAATGGTTTCCCTTTTACAATTGTTGGTTATAATACCATTTTGGTAAATACTGCTCTGGATAAAGAAAACCTCCCTCTTATTGAGTTTATAGATCGCCTAGGGTATACTGCTCAACTATTAATATCCAGAAAAATTGACACAAATTTTTCTGTCGAATTAGCTCCAACCTTTTTTCATGATAACTATGTTTCTATAAATGAACAGGACAATAGCCAATTTGCATTAGGTCTTGGAGGACGTTATAAACTTAATAAACGATGGTCTATAAACGCAGACTATGGTTTCCATTTAAATAGAGCTAACAATTCACCTTTTAAAAATCCGTTATCTATAGGGATAGATATAGAAACTGGTGGGCATGTATTCCAAATGCATTTTTCTAATGCTCAAGCCATGAATACCAATGGTTTTTTAGGTCAGGGGAATGGAGATTGGAGTGATGGAAATCTCTTTTTCGGGTTTAACTTAAGTAGAAGATTTTAATCAGAATTATAAAAAATGAGAATAAATAATTATAAAAAAGAAGCTATGAATTTAAATAAAATAATTTACGCATTAGCAATTTCGGTATTGCTTTTTAATTGTTCAAGTAACAGTAATGATGACCTTAATCCAGACCCTGATCCAGACCCAAACGGAAAAATTACTTACGAGGCAAATGTAAAAAATATTATAAATAGTAATTGTGCACAGTGTCATGATAGTACACCAATAAATGGCGCCCCTTTTTCTTTAGTCACTTATACGCAGGTTAAAGATAGAATAGATGCTATATTATCCCGAATTAATAGCGTTTCTAGCCCCATGCCCCCTAGTGGACAAATGCCATCTAGCAATAGAGATCTTATTCAGCAATGGAAAGACGATGGTCTTTTAGAAAACTAATTTTTGTCTCATAAATAAAGAATTTCTTGAAACCAACTATTCCTGCTTTTGCAGGAAGGCAAAGCCTAGAGGAATTCTTTTCGATTTAAAACGACATAAAACCATAAAATTATAATGAGAAATCTTATTTATTTTTTCGCCTTTATAAGCTTAAATTGTTTTGCGCAAAGCAAATACTTAACAAAAACTGGACATGTTAATTTTGAAGCTTCTGTACCTTCTTTTGAAGAGGTAAAAGCCACAAATAATACCGTTACTGCGATCATAAATTCTAAAAATGGAGAATTTGCATCACTAGTATTGGTTAAAGGTTTTCGATTTAAAAATGCGCTTATGGAGGAACATTTTAATGAAAATTATGCTGAGTCTGATACATACCCAAAAATAACTTTTAAAGGTAAAATAGGCGATTTTTATTTTAATGAATTATCAGAAATACCTAAAGTGCTAAAAGTTAATGGTGCATTAACGTTTCATGGTATAACAAATCAATTAGAAAATATTCCTTTAAACATTTCAATAAATAATCAAGGTGATATTATAATATCTGGAAGTTTTACAACAACCCCTTCAGACTATGATATCGAAATACCAAAAGTAGTTAGGAGTAAAATTGCAAAAAATATTGATGTTACGTTTAACTTCCAATTGAAGAAGAAATAAAAAATCCGCTTAAAGCGGATTTTTTATTTAATACTTCGAATGCATTTTATTTACTCAAATACATTTTTCATTTGAAATATAAATATCAAAGAATTCGTTATCTCTTCAACTATTTCTTATTAAAATACTTAAAAGGAAGACTCATTTCATTCTAAATCCGTAAATAATTTTAGAACAAAATATTTATTCTTTTTCTAATAAAGTTTTGATCAAAGTTTTCAATTCTTCAACTTCTTTTGATTGCTTTTCCAATTCTAAACTTTGTTTATCATTAATTTTATTTTGTTCAATAACATACAAAGTCAATTCCTCAATTTTTTCTTGTTGAATTTTTGATATTTCTCCAAGTTCTAAACCATTTTCAACTATGTCTTTGGCAGAAGGCACATTAGGTAGGCGACCATTTTTATTGATATAAGTTTCCAATTCTTGTAATGATGGTAGTTTATAACCTTTAAAGAAAACATAATCAGGCCATCCTAATAAATCTACTTTTACTTCTTTGGTATGAATATTACCATTTACAGCTAATTTTGCATCTGGTGTGGTTGTTCCTATCCCCACATTACCAGCAAAATAATTCTTAGTGGTATCTCCTTGCTGATAAATACCATAGGTATTTGTTCCTTGCACACGTTTAATAAATACTCCATAGCCATTATTAACTATTCCATTTCCTTTCTGAACATCAATATTTACTCCATAAGCATTCTTTACGATACCAGTTGCACTACTTTCATTTCCTGCACCAACATCTATCCCCATAGATTCGTTCAGCTCCCCAGAGTTATTGTTTAAACTTAGTGACCAAACTCCTCTTATTTTACTTTGTTCTCCACTGGTATGCGAAATACTATTAAAAGCAAATAATGCTGCCGAACCATAGCTGGGAGTTATCGTTTCACTCTGAAAAATATAAGTTTTAATTCCATCAAAAGGATCTGCTCCAATACCCACACTTCCTGAAGAAGGAAAAGTATTAGTTTGAGCATCTAAACAAAAAACTGTTAACAAGCATAAATGAAAAATAAAAATTTGTGGTTTCATAAATTATGACATTTTAAAAATTAATAAAAGTATTTTTCTCAAAATTACTACTTAAAAGTGAAAGTTAGCTAAGGTTAAACCTTAGACTATATAAGGTTTTACCTTACTTTTAAAAGATAATTTATTATAAAAAAGACCAATATATAAATAGCAACAAGACACACAAAACCACTTAAGACAATACACAGCAACACATCATCATTAATTTCCAATAAAAAATCCGCTTAAAGCGGATTTTTTATTTAATATTTCGAATGCATTTTATTTACTCAAATACATTTTTCGTCTAGAATACAGATCGTAAAAATCATCATCTTTTAAGCTATCAATAAACAAGATACTTTCTCCCGTACTTTTCATTTCTGGTCCTAATCTCTTATCTACATTTGGAAATTTATTAAAAGAAAATACAGGTTGTTTGATGGCATAACCATCTAACTGAGGATTAAAATCAAAATCCGTGACCTTTTTTTCTCCTAACATAACCTTTGTCGCATAGTTTACATACGGTTCTTTGTAAGCTTTAGCTATAAAAGGCACTGTTCTGGAAGCTCTAGGGTTCGCTTCAATAATGTATACGATATCATTTTTAATGGCAAACTGAATATTGATCAGTCCAACAGTGTTCAATGCTCTGGCTATGGTATGTGTATGATCAATGATTTGTTGCATAACTAAATCTCCCAAATTGAATGCTGGTAAAGTGGCATTAGAATCTCCAGAATGTACTCCACATGGTTCTATATGCTCCATGATTCCAATAATATAAACATTCCCATCTGCATCACAAATAGCATCGGCTTCGGCTTCAATGGCTCCATCTAAATAATGATCTAATAACAATTTGTTATTAGGCATTCTTCTCAATAAATCAACAACATGTTCAATTAAATCTTCTTTATTGATAACAATTTTCATCCCCTGTCCTCCTAAAACATAAGATGGTCTTACTAAAATTGGGAAATCTAATTTATCTGCTAACTCAAGAGCTTCATCAGCATTTTCTGCAATTCCAAACTCTGGATAAGGAATGTTGTTTTCTTTTAATAAGCTAGAAAAGCTTCCTCTATCTTCAGCTAAATCTAAAGATTCAAAACTGGTACCAATAATTTTAATACCATATTTGGTTAGCTTTTCTGCTAATTTTAATGCTGTTTGCCCTCCTAATTGAACAATAACGCCTTCTGGTTTTTCATGACGAATAATATCATAAATATGTTCCCAAAAAACAGGTTCAAAATATAATTTATCGGCGGTATCAAAATCTGTAGAAACCGTTTCTGGGTTACAGTTAATCATAATCGTTTCATAACCACATTCTGCAGCTGCTAAAACACCATGAACACAACAGTAATCAAACTCAATACCCTGTCCTATTCTATTTGGTCCTGAGCCTAGTACTACAATTTTCTTCTTATCGCTTACTATACTTTCATTATGAGTGTATACTTCTCCAGAAGCAGTCTCAACCATATTTTCAAATGTAGAATAATAATATGGTGTTTTGGCTGTAAACTCAGCAGCACAAGTATCAACTAACTTAAATACACGCTGAATATTAAACTCTTCTCTCTTATTATATACTTGACTTTCTAAGCAGCCTAACATATGTGCGATCTGACGGTCTCCATATCCTTTTTGCTTCGCTTCTAATAATAAATCTTTATCAAGCGTATCAATAGTATATGTAGATATTTCTTTTTCTAATTGAAATAATTCCTCATACTGCTTTAAATACCACATATCAATTTTTGTGATATCATAAATCTGACTTAGTGGAATTCCCATGGCAATCGCATCATAAATAACAAAAACACGATCCCAAGAAGCATTGGTAAGCTTATCTATAATTTGGTTGTAATTTTTGTAACCTTTTCCGTCTGCACCTAAACCATTTCTTTTAATTTCTAAAGATTGAGTCGCTTTATGTAAGGCTTCTTGAAAAGAACGCCCAATCCCCATAACTTCTCCAACAGCTTTCATTTGTAAGCCTAATGTTCTATCAGACCCTTCAAATTTATCGAAATTCCAACGTGGAATTTTCACAATAACGTAATCTAAAGTTGGCTCAAATAAAGCCGACGTAGATTTAGTTATCTGATTATCTAATTCATCCAAAGTATAACCAATAGCAAGTTTTGTAGCTATTTTAGCAATCGGGTACCCCGTTGCTTTACTTGCTAATGCTGAAGAACGTGAGACACGTGGGTTTATTTCGATGGCAATAATGTCTTCTTTTTCATCTGGACTTACAGCAAATTGCACATTACATCCACCTTCAAAATCACCAATACTGCGCATCATCTTAATAGCCATATCACGCATCTTTTGAAACGTAGTATCACTTAAAGTCATTGCTGGAGCCACCGTAATAGAATCTCCTGTATGGATTCCCATTGGATCCATATTTTCTATAGAACATATAATGACTACGTTGTCATTTCTATCACGAAGTAATTCTAATTCATACTCTTTCCACCCCATCATGGCCTTATCAATCATGACCTCATGAATAGGAGAAATTTCTAATCCGCGACGTAATAATTTATCAAAGTCCTCTTCTTCATAAACAATTGCGGCACCTGCTCCTCCTAGAGTAAATGAAGAACGAATACATAATGGAAAACCAAACTCTTGTGCTATCTCTTTTCCTTTCAAGAAAGAGGTCGCTGTAGCTTGTGGAGCCATAGCTACACCTATCTTTCCCATCAATTCTCTAAATTGTTCTCTATCTTCTGTTATATTTATAGCATTAATATCTACACCTATCAATTCAACTCCAAAATCTTTCCAAATGCCTTTTTCATCAGCTTCTATACATAAATTTAAAGCTGTTTGTCCTCCCATAGTTGGTAAAACAGCATCAATTTGTGGATGTTCTTTTAAAATTTTGATAATGGATTTTGTATTAAGAGGGAGCAAATAAACATGATCGGCCATAGAAGGGTCTGTCATGATAGTTGCTGGATTGGAATTAATAAGAATCGCTTCAATTCCGTCTTCTCTAAGAGATCGTAAAGACTGAGAACCTGAATAATCGAATTCACACGCTTGTCCTATAACTATTGGACCTGAACCTATTATTAGTATCGATTTTAGTTTTGAATTTTTCGGCATTTTTTACTGGTTATGTAATGTAATAATAATTTGTTACAAAAATAATATTCATTAGATATAAAAAAAGGCGTTACACTTAAGTAACACCTTTAAAATATCAACAATTGTTAATCATTATTTCTTATGTCTTGTTTCAGATGACACAGATATTTTTTTTCTTCCTTTAGCTCTTCTACGTGCTAATACCTTTCTACCGTTAGCAGAAGCCATTCTCTCTCTGAAACCGTGTTTGTTTCTTCTCTTTCTTTTGGAAGGCTGAAATGTTCTTTTACTCATTATCTTGTATCTTTAAATCTGAATTGTATTTTTCTAATAGTTAAGCATTCGCAAAACCGAGGGCAAATATACAAAGCCTTTATTACTTTGCAAACCATTTTTAAAAAAATATTTTTAATTCTTTTTTTACTCAAAAATATTACGGTAAACCCTTGTTTATTTGGCTTAAACACTAACTTTTTTTGTTAAATATCTATGTGTTATTTTTAATAAAAATTTAGTTTCTTTGTAGTCTGAAATAAAAGAGACCTTATTAATATAAAAAATAACGTCTATTCACATTGCAAACTTACTAAAATGTACAATAAAATTATAAAACTAATTATAGCTGCGGGAATTATTGCCTATGCAGTATATCTATTTACTGAGGATTATATAGGAAATGGTATTATGCTTATTCTTCTGTCTCTTATTTTTATATTCCTATATTTTAAGAACGAGTTTATACTTCTTGCTTTTATGAGATTACGTAAACAAGATTTTGAAGGCGCTAAAAAATGGCTTAATAAAATTAAAAAACCAGAATCTGCTTTAGTAAAAAAACAACAAGGGTATTATAATTATTTGCACGGCATTATGGTATCTCAAAGTAATATGAATGATGCTGAAAAATATTTTAAAAAAGCTATTTCTTTAGGGCTATCCATGGATCATGATCTGGCGATGGCAAAATTAAATTTATCTGGTATTGCTTTTTCTAAACGTAGAAAGCAAGAAGCTCAAAAACTACTGTCTGAAGCTCAAAAACTGGACAAACAAGGTATGTTAGCCGATCAGATAAAAATGATGAAGGAAAACATGAAACGCTCTCAAATGCCAAACCAACATTATGGCAGCGGTGGTTCTGTAAGAGCTCAGAAAAGAAGAGGGTAAAAATATTAGCCGTTTACGCTTTACTTGTTTAAAATGTTCTAAGTTTGGATTTGTTCTGTTAACTCAAGAAATTACATTTTGCTGGTAAAAACTTATACAAACCTTTTTCATAAGCATTCCAATACAACAAGTTAAATTTCAAAAAGTTAAAACTTAATGTCTGATTGAGGGCAATCAAAACCTATTTAAACATCTAGATTTTAATGGCATTTCGACTTTAGCCTGTCTTGATAGTCGAAAGGCTCAAAGCGACATGTAGTAACACTAATTAGTGAGTTTATCGTTATAAATACGCTTGCATTAAATCGAACTCTCGTTTATAGCTAATCACCATCTTCTTCTAAATCAATTTTAGCAAAAGATATTATAATAAGGTATAATCATTTTTCACTGTTCCCCTTCTTTATTATATACATTGAGTTTTTTTGCTTTTTCTCTTGAATTTTGAAATAATTAAGAATCAACAAAAATCCAATTTCTAAGAGAAAACGCAAAAAAACATGTATTCATTTTAAAACTGATTAATTTATTTATTGTACATCATAATACCCTTTTTCTGGTATATCAATTGTATACATTTTTTTTGATTTATTATTCAGATGCGATTCGCGTAACCAAGGATTATGAAGTTTTAATATTTTGTAATTAATATCAAATTGTTGTGCAAATTTTGAGAAATTAGTTACTGCTGTATCAACCTCAACTTTATATGTAGGAACGCTTTTATACAAATCCTTATCTCTAAAATTAAAACCGTACTTATCTGGGTTTGATAAAATTTCTTTTAGAGCCACTATTCTAAAAATATAACGCCCTGTTTCTTCAACAAGTAATAAATCATAATAATCGGAAACATTTTGTTCTTTCAGTCTTCTGGAAATCCCTGCATTACCAGCATTATATGCAGCTGCAGCTAAAGTCCAAGAACCTAACCTTTTTTTAGATTTTAATAAATATTTACACGCTACTTCGGTTGCTTTTTCTAAATGATAACGTTCATCTACATTATCATTAACCTCCAAACCATTTTCTCTGCCTGTAGCTTTCATAATTTGCCAAAAACCTCTTGCTCCAGCAGGAGATACGGCATTTGTTAAACCGCTTTCTATAACTGCCAAATATTTAAAATCATCTGGAATACCATGTTTTTTTAAAATAGGCTCTATAATTGGGAAATACTTTTTAGCACGCTTAAACATTAACAACCCATTAGATTGCCAATAGGTATTAACTAACAATTCTCTATCCATTCGCTCTAAAACATCAGGGTTTTTGAGTGGCATCATTTCACCAGAAAAATTTAAATTATCTGGCACCTGTAATGCATAAACATTATAATCGTTAATTAATTTTCTTTCAAAATTCTCATCCGTTGGAGCGTCTTGTAAGGCATAAATAAATAGTGCCGACAAACTTAATAATCCCACAAACGCCAATAATTTCTGTACTATCTTCATTTTTAATAAGTTTTTTTTTAAAGATAAAATTTTTATTTAATTTTCTAAAATTATATGTGGCAAATTCTTATTAAACCACTTATATTTATTAATAATCATGATATGTGTGCCATTTTTTACAACGATGCAATCGGTTATATTTTTAATAGGAAATACAGGATCGCTATCCCCATGAATATGTACAATATCTGGTTGGTTTTCGTTTTTATCCCAACAAACTATTTGCTTAATAGCCCAGCTTAGATATTTACTATCATTAACAGATAGATACTTTTTATACAGATCTAAATGCTTTTTTATACTACTACCAAAAGCATACTTCGCAAGTAAATCAATGTTACTCGCCAACTGTGTTGGCACCAAAGCATAAGCTTTCGTTTTTTTGGCTAGTAACATATGCTTAGGCAATTCATGCATCGACTTAACACTAGATACTATAATAAGTTTTCTAACACGTATATGTTTACTCATTTCCTGAACCAAAATCCCTCCAAACGAGACACCAAGCAACACAATATTTTCATGTTTTATATTAGCGGTCATTCTTAATGCATAATCACTGATAGACTCATTATCAACTGGTAAAAACCACTCAAGCCAATGTATTTTAAATTGATCTTCAGGCAATTTTATATGCTCAAAAATCAGGGGGTCTGCTGCCATTCCTGGCATTAAATAAACATGGATCATTGCTTTACTCATTTAATTATAAATTTAAACAGAACTTATTCTAATGATTTATTTTATAAGGCATTAACATTGATTTATCTTTAAAATAACAATTTTTTTTTGTACTTTTGCAAAACAAAGTTATATAAATAGTGCTCACTATTTAAGATTCCTTAGAAATAAAACAAAAATTACCATGGTTGAAGCTGCAGAACTAATTGATAACGATTTTTTACGTCAATTTGAAATAAAAATTGATGACCATTTAGCTAAGATTGAATACTCTTTACAAGAAAGGAAGATTTTTCTAACTAAGCTCATTGTTCCAGAAGGCATTACAGACCAAGACTTTAGCAAAGATTTTTTAGTTGCGGTTTTCGAACAAATTGAAGAACGTAATTTAAGTGTTGTACCAACAAGTCCTGAAATTGCTAAGTTTGTAAGAAGCAATAGAAAATACAAACGTATGCTTCCTGTTGGCTTAAGAATTTAATTTTTAAAATAAAAAATAACAATAAAAAAATCCGAAGTTTATAGCTTCGGATTTTTTGTTTTTCAAGAGTCTAAGAAGATTTTGATTCGTTATCGTTTTGTATAAACTAATTTTAAATCCTTAGTAGCTACTACTTCTGTAAAATCTTCGTTATATATTTTTACCGATTCTTTAATAACACGAAATAATTGGTTGTCGATTACAGTAAACTCAATATCATTAAATATAACGGTATTATTAGTTTGCGAATATGATGTTGCAAAACCTATAATGCCTTGCTCATCGCATGATACATTAAACATATACTCATCTGTTGTTCCTTCTAATAAAGCAATATTAATGTCTGGATTATACGTTTCATTTGAAGACATAACACCATTATCTTCGAAAATTAAAGTTTCATTATTTGTACATTCAATTTCATCTATAATATTAGTACTAGCAGTGCCGTCATTATTGATATCGAATCCGTCCATAACATCCCAAGCAGTCAGTTCCCATACACCTATAATCGATACTCCATCGTTATCATCACTTGAACAACTAGTGAACACTAGAACAAAACATAAAATATAAAATAATTTATTCATCTCAGGGACTTGGTTAATCCCACTAAAATATATCGCGAAGTTTTATTTGCACAATAAATAAGTCAAAGTGAGTAAAACTCAAGGTAATATGCAATATAATTACGATTTCTAGTTTGAAAGTACTTGAATAAATTCAAATCTTACCAAACCATCATCATCAATTTTGGTAAGATCAACATGATGTAATGTATTAATCAATTCAGGATTCCAAGGTGTTTTTACTTTCACATAGTTTTCGGTAAACCCATAAATGTATCCTTCTTTATTTTCACTTTCAAACAAAACGGTTCTTTCACTACCAATTTGATTTTCGTAAAAAGCCCGTCGTTTTTTAACAGATAACCCTCGCAACATTTTACTACGCTTACTCCTTACATTGTTTGGAACCACCCCATCCATTTCTGCAGCTTCTGTATTGTCACGCTCTGAATACGTAAATACATGTAAATATGAAATATCTAATGCATTCAAAAAATTATACGTTTCTAAGAAGTGTTCATCTGTTTCTCCTGGAAATCCAACAATAACATCCACCCCTATACAGGCATGTGGCATCACCTCCTTTATTTTTGAAACGCGATCTACATACAGTTCACGCATATAACGACGTTTCATTTTTTTAAGAATAGCGTTACTTCCAGATTGTAATGGAACATGAAAATGAGGCACAAAAGCTCTTGATTTAGAAACTAAATCTATGGTTTCATTTTTTAAAAGATTGGGCTCTATAGACGAAATCCTTAATCGTTCTATACCTTCTACCCTATCCAGTTCGGTAACCAAGTCTAAAAAGGTATGTTCGTGTTTTTTGTTACCAAACTCCCCTTTACCATAATCACCAATATTAACGCCCGTAAGAACAATTTCCTTTATGTTTTGTTTAGAAATCTCTCTAGCATTTTTTAAAACATTTTCCATGGTATCACTTCGTGAAATGCCACGTGCTAAAGGTATGGTACAGTAAGTACACTTATAATCACAACCATCTTGAACTTTTAAAAATGCTCTGGTTCTATCTCCAATAGAATAGCTCCCTACATAAAAATCGGCTTCTTCAATCTCGCAAGAATGCACTTCTCCGAAATCATTTTTAGAAAGATCGTTTAGATAATCTGTTATTTTGAATTTTTCGGTAGCTCCTAAAACCAAATCAACCCCATGAACATCGGCTAATTCTTGAGGCTTTAATTGCGCATAACATCCTACTGCTGTAACAAATGCATCAGGATTTGCCTTTTGAGCTTGTTTTACAATGGTTTTAAAGCGTTTATCGGCATTCTCGGTAACAGAACAAGTATTAATAACATAAATATCTGCCTTTTCAGAAAAATCGACACGATCAAAGCCTTCATTTGTAAAATTTCTGGCAATGGTTGATGTTTCCGAAAAATTCAATTTACAACCTAAGGTATAAAATGCGACTTTTTTATTCATTTATTGTGTTTCATTTCCTTTACGCTGGAAATGTATTTATATTTACTTGTTTTCTAACTTAAAGCCTGCAAATTTACGCAATTGCTACAAGTAATACAATCTAAGTGTGAAGACTTGAACTAAAACCTTACAATTTATAATAACAAATGACAAGAGCTGAAGCGCGAATCAAAAAAGTTATTACCTTTTTTGAAAACAAAGACACTTTTCTAGGGTATCGGAAACTTATGGATTGTGCTATTGATACTCAAAACTTAGATATTTACAACCATGTTATAGCATTAACCGATTGGAAAGAAAAATTTCCTAATGAAGAAGATGAATTAATAAAAAGAAGCCTTCAAGCTCTAAATAAAATTTCTAAAATTCCAGTTGAAGACCATAACACTAAATCCCCTGTGATAATGGGCTCAAACCTTATTAAGAGCTATGGTCTTAATCGTTTTAAACTAGGTCCAATTTCTATGAACATCCATAAAGGGGACGTATATGGATTGGTGGGAGAAAATGGAAATGGAAAAACTACCTTATTAAGAATTTTAGCTAAAGAACTAAAACACAACGAAGGCACTTTGGAATTTAATTTTAATAAAGCTTTTAATAACAACTATGATTTACGTTCCAATTTGGTATATATTCCACAACGAACTCAAAAATGGTACGGTAGTCTTAAAGATAATTTAAAATTTGTTTTATCAAACTACGGCATAAGCCCTGAGGAAAATGAAACTAGAGTTTTAATGATGATCGCTCGTTTAGGTTTATGGAATTATAAACATTTAAAATGGAACGAATTATCTTCTGGATATAAAATGCGGTTTGAGTTAGCTAGAACATTATTAAGACAACCTGAATTACTACTTTTAGACGAACCATTAGCCAACTTAGATGTGTTAGCACAACAAGTTATTTTAGAAGATTTAAAATCGATTTGCAATTCTATTAATAATCCCATCGCATTAATATTAAGTTCCCAGCAATTGTATGAAGTCGAAAAGGTATCAGATAAAGTCATATATCTTAAAAACGGCATTTATGAAGATCAAAATACGATTACAAACACTAATAATTATTTAATAGTAGAAATTGATTGTAATTGCGAAAGAGAGACGCTCAAACAAATTTTCGCAGGGTTAAACCTAGAAAGATTAGTTTTTAATGGTGGTATTTTTGTTGCTTATTTCCCTATTGAAACGGCTTTTTCTTTGGTTCTTGAAACTTTAGGAAAGCACAAAATTGATGTTACTTATACACGTAACATCACAAAATCTACAAGACGTTTCTTTGTTTCTTAAAGCCAAATCAATGAAAAAATTTATTTACAAAACCAATCAATATTTACTTGAAAATTATCCCATAATTTGGAACACAAAATTAGTTTGGGTCTTATTATCTGCACTAATTCTACATATTTTATTCTTTATTTTTGGATTCTTAGCTATTTCAAATCCAGAAATTTTACACGAATATGGTGCTGGGGATATCTTCTTTGATAATGGTACTGTTTTTATAAGTATTATTTTATCAATATTACTACTTGTTACATGGCTTATTTTTCTATTTAAGAATAATGCTTTTAAAAGTTTTTATCCAACATCTAGACAAAAATTATTTAAACAATTTTTAATTTATTTAATTATAACATTCTTTTCTACTACGTTTTTTATTTCATACAATTTGGGGGTTAAGTCTTATATCACATCCAAATATGATGATGAAAGAATAGAAAAAGAGATTACCACATCCAATACTGCTGCATTATTTTTCTCAAAAAACATACAAGACTACACCATTAATCAGCGTAGATATCCGCAGCCATTCAATACATTATACTGCGAAGTTTATAATGGAAAAAACATAAATAAAGATAACATATTTTTAAGTTTTTTAGATTATGAATATCGATTTTATACGCTTTATAAAAAAGAAGGAACACTAAGCCAAGGATTCTCAGACCCCAATTATAAAGGATTTGTGTATCACAAAACCAAAGACACTCTTAGAACATACTTTTATAAAGATTCAATTTTTGATGTTTCAAATTTAGTTCAAAATGCAAATCCTAATTATTTTAATTACTCAAAAACCTTTTATCAATCTAAAAAGAGAAAATTAAAATATGGAGACACGAAGTATGATGAGTATGTTTATACACAAGAACAAAATTTTACTAAAACTAATGAATTAAGTAATAAACAAGGGCACAACCTTTTAAAACGGAATGACGCTAGTGAGATCAAGCAAATTTTGACTGATTTTTTAGTGATTAGTGATCTGTATAAAATTAAACATGATCTAACTGTTAATATATGGTTTGACATGGTATACCATCCAGCCGAAAACTTTAAATTAAAACACTTAATTAGAAACGAACCTAAGTCCACACTACTATATGCTTCTAACAACCCTGAAACTGCTATTGATACTTTTTATGAAGAACATATTACGGATTATTATCTAGATCATGATTCTTTATATAGAGCTTTTGAAAATATTGAAGACATAAAAACAAGTGAACCCTTTTTAGAAAGCATTCATTTTTTTATGTGGTTTTCATTCTTTTTTTCAGCCTTAATATTTATGTTTAGAGTTACAGGACTAAAATCACTACTCTTTACAATTATAAGCATGGGTATATTAACCATACTTGTAACCTTACTAACCGTACTTTACGCATATATAACCAAATTTGATGATAATAGCATTGGTTATTTTGCATCCTACTTAACCTTTATATTAGGCTCCATTATTTTATCCATTCCATTATTTTATGCGAAAAAAATTAAAAAGCTCGTTGTAGCTATTTGCTTAAACATATCTATTATTGGTTTTATTCTTTATACCTTTTTAATAATTACAATAATATCCTTACACCAATCTGATGCATGTGTTGGAAATTATTCTTTTAATTTTAATAATAAAGATTGTTTTAATTTAATGGGAAGTTTAGGTGTAAATTGGAGTTATATCTTATTCATAATTAATTTGCTTTTTGTCTATTTTTATTCTGCTGTGATAAAAAACTGGAAAGCTTTACCAGAAGGGTAACTAACAAAATTATCTATTTTTAAATGAAACTAGTAAAAACGAATACAAAATACCTCACCTTTTATTTATTTATAGCATGCTTTACTTTATTGCTAAACGCTTGTAAAGACAACAAATTAACTAGTAAAGATCATTTAGTTTTTAGGTACAATGAGCATAAAAACATAAATACTTTAGACCCTGCCTTTTCCAGAACTTTACAAGATACCTGGGTAAGTAATCAGTTATTTAATGGATTGGTACAAATGGATAATGAATTGAATATTATTCCATCTATTGCAAAAAACTGGATCATATCTGAAGATGGGTTAACTTACTCCTTTTCGTTACGAGACGATGTTTATTTTCATAAACATGAATTATTTGGAAAAGATTCAACAAGAGTCGTTGTTGCAGAAGATTTTAAATATAGCTTCAACCGATTAAGAGATGAAAAAATTGCAGCTCCTGGAAACTGGGTATTAAAAAAGGTAGATAACTTTGAAGCTGTGAACGATACACTTTTTAAAATTGTATTAAAACAATCTTTTCCTGCATTTATAGGGTTATTATCTATGAAATACTGTTCTGTTATTCCTAAAGAGGTCGCAGAACATTATGGTAGTGATTTTAGATCGAATCCTATAGGTACTGGTCCTTTTATATTTAAACGTTGGGAAGAAAATGTTAAGCTTGTTTTTAGAAAAAACGACCACTATTTTGAAAAAGATGAAAATGGAAATGATTTGCCTTATTTAGAAGCAGTAGCTATAACCTTTTTACCAGACAAACAAAGTGAGTTTTTACAATTTGCTCAAGGAAACATAGATTTCTTAAACGGTATGGATGTTTCTTATAAAGACGAATTACTGACAGCAGACGGACAGCTTCGAAGTACTTATGCAGAGACTGTAAATATGGTTCAAGGTCCTTATCTAAATACAGAATATTTAGGGTTTTACTTAGATTCTAAAACCCCCGAAATACAATCTGAATTAATACGAAAAGCTATTAATTATGGATTTGATAGAAAAAAAATGATGATATTTTTAAACAACGATATAGGCAACCCTGCAAACGGAGGCTTTATTCCAAAAGGCCTAGCTGGATATAATGAATCTATTGGTTTTACTTACCAACCAAGAAAGGCTAAACAATTGGTCGAACAATTCAAAAAAGAAAGTGGTATATCAAAACCTGAGATTAATTTAACCACAACCAGTAACTACTTAAGTTTTTGTGAATTCATTCAACGTGAACTTCAAAAAACAGGGTTAATAATTAATGTAGATGTTATGCCTGAGGCAAGCCTAAGGGCTGCTAGGTCAAATGGAAAAGTAGACATGTTTAGAAGTTCTTGGATAGCAGATTATCTAGATGCCGAAAACTATTTATCTATTTTTTATAGTAAGAATTTTGCTCCCAAGGGTTCTAACTATTTTCACTTTAAAAATACATTATTTGATAGTTTATACAATAAAGCTTTTACTATTACCAACATTGAAGAGAGAAAGCATTTATACACAACCATGGATTCTCTAGTTATGCAAAAGGCCATTATTGTACCCTTATTCTATGATGAAGTCGTTCATTTTAAAAGAAAAAACGTTTCTAGTCTTGGAATTAATCCTATTAATTTATTAGATTTAAGACGGGTTAAAAAAGATTGACACGTTACTGCTTTACATGTTCCTTTATAACCCCGAAAGTAATAAAATATACTCCCATACCATAAAACAACATAATTAAAACATCTTGCATTGGCAGGTCTGTTTTAAATGTTTTTATTGTTATCATACTCTCAGAAAACATATAAAAAATAACACCGAGAAGCACATATAAATAACTACCTCTATCTACAACAACTTTTCTTAAAAAAGCAAATTGAATCAGTAATAATGATATAAAAAAGCTAAGCAACGCTGGTACAAAAAAGTTCCTTAAACTATTAAAAAGTAAACTCACAATAAAAACGGTATAAGCAAATACTATTATAGAAAAAGGGATCAGGCTGGCAATATTAAAATCTACCCTATGGGAAAATCGTAAACTTAAAAAGACCTTTGCTAAAGCAAAAACAAACACACTAATACCTAAACAAACAACATTAGTATGGTTTATAATAATTATATCTCCCAATAGAAAGCAAGATAGCGCCAAGATCATCCATAATTTTTTTTTCTTTCTCTTCTCTACAGTATTAAAATAATAATACAAAAATAAAAATAGTATTATTGGTGGTTTAGAAATATAACGATATGGAAAAGCATCACAGCTTATTTTAACTAAAATATCTATAGTTAAAATAACAAAAAAAACAATACTAGATTTTCTTTCGTTTTTTAAAATATGTAACATTGTTTATCTTTTTTGGGGCTAGGATAAATATCTACATAACTCTAAAAGTTATAAGGACAGCAATATAAGAAAATAATTACATCTTAATCAGATAGAACGATAATTAAAAATCAGTAAGTAAATAACATTAAAAAAAAGAATTTATACCAATTATTATTTAAAATGGGTTATAAATAATTTGGATTATATTTTGTTCAGATAAGGTAGAAAATTCTATCATATCATTAGTCATGGTTTTAGTTTATATTGAAATATGAGCAAAATAGAAATCGAAAACCCATAAACTCCTATTTTTAGGAACCAAACAAATTATATAGGTTATTTTGAGTGATAATTGGTATTAGTCCAATCACATCAGCTTATTTTTAACCTATCATATAACTAACTACTCTTCAGTATTTTTACCAATATCTTGAATTTCATCTTTTATAACAACTACTGTTTTTTTCCATTTTTTTTCTAGTATAATGTAAAATAAATATACCACACCAATTCCAAGCGGTAAAGCTATTATGTTTATCATTAAACTATTCTCCAAGTCTATATCTACTATCCCGAACTCAATTAAAACTCCTAAAACGATTCCAACCATAAAAGTTCCTGCATAATAAACAACAACACTTAATATAGCGTATAACCATTTATTTTGGTTGTATTCTTCCGATAAATCATAAAATCTTTTTCCAATAAAATAAATAAGTAAAATTCCTAACATAAAATATTTTTAGTTTTGTTTAAAATAATAAATATCATCATCCCCCTTACCTTCTGGTCTTTTTGATGAAAAATATCCCGTTTTATTTTCGGAATCAATAATCAAACAGAAATCGTCTTGTTTACTATTTATTGGCTGGGGCAATTTTTCGGCTTTTTCAAAAGTTCCATCATCATTCATAACACTCTTATAAATATCGAAGCCTCCAAAGCCATTTGGTCTGTTCGAGGCAAAATACAAGGTATTATTAGCACTTATAAAAGGGAACATATCTCGACTATAAGAATTTATTTTACTTCCTAAGTTTTTTGGTTTGCTAAAAGTATTATTCTCTAAAATAGCTACCTTAAAAATATCTGAACCTCCTCGAGTGGTTTCTTTCCCTCCTCTTTCGTTTGCTGTAAAATAAAGTGTTTTTCCATCATTACTTATTGCTGGATGTGCATAAGAATATTTTGGCTTACAAAATGGTAGAACTTTAAAATTAGTCCACCCCAATCCAGTTTTAAACTCGCCCACCTTAAGATGGAAATTTTCCATATTAAAATCTCCTTTAGGTTTATTTTTATAAGTATATCTTGTCGTTAAATATAATTGTTTTCCGTCTCGAGATATCGTAGCGCTTGTTATGTGAGATATATTCTCCTTAGGATCTATTATTATTTGGTCTATATTACTAATACGACCATCATTAGATAAATCTCCTTGAAAAACAGTTAGTATTGGTACACCTTGAAACCGTTTTAACCTTCCTTTTTTATCGAGTAAGTTCGTTGTGAAAATAATTTTTTTACTTGCAATTTGCATTAATCCAAAATGTGGATGCTCACTATTTATATCTAGATTAGTAACAGTATATACCTCAGTTTGGGAAAAACTAAGCAAGCTAAATAAAGACATATATAATCCCCAAAAAACCTTCATAATCTAATTTAGATTTGAATAAAGGTACTAAAAAGTTTTATTCTCTTCTATATATCTTAGTTTCTTCAAATACATGTTCCAAAATAGCCTGATCTTGTTCTGTGAATTCTTCTTTACGTCTGGACATAACCACATCTGCCACCTCAAATGCTTTTTTAGTTAAATAGGTTGTAAAACCACCGCTACCTCCCCAGCTAAAACTGGGTATAAAATTTCTTGGAAACCCACTACCAAAAACATTGGCGCTTACCCCCACAACTGTTCCTGTATTAAACATGGTATTAATACCACATTTACTATGATCCCCCATCATTAAACCACAAAACTGTAATCCTGTTTTTGCAAAACCCTCAGTCTCATAATCCCATAAACGCACTTCTGCATAATTATTTTTTAAATTAGAAGTATTAGTATCTGCACCTAAATTACACCATTCTCCCAAAACAGAATTCCCTAAGAAGCCTTCATGTCCTTTATTTGAATTAGCAAATAAAACGGAGTTATTAATCTCTCCCCCTACTTTACTATAAGGCCCAACTGTTGTTGGTCCATAAATTTTTGTAGCCATTTTAACGATGGCGTGTCCACACAAAGCAAAAGGGCCACGTATCATAGCACCTTCCATTATTAATGTATTTTTACCTATATATATAGGACCTTTACTAGCATTAAGTGTTACGAATTCCAATTTAGCACCTGCTTCAATAAAAATATTCTCTGGAGCTATAATATTGTTATTCGATGGGATAGGTTGCGATGTTCTATCTTTTGTAATCAAGTTAAAGTCTTCTTGTATGGCTTCACCATTTATAGAAAATATATCCCAAGTATTTTCTATCGTTATAATAGTATCGCTAAATTCAAATCTTTCAAAACGATCAAAATCAATATCATCTTGCGCTTCTTTAGCAAAAAAAGCAATCACATCTTCTCCTTTAAAAATGGCTTGATTTTCTTTTAAACCTTTAATCATTTCTACCAACTCTAAATTTGGAAGGCAAGACGCATTAATCATCACATTCTCTTCCATTTCTACCATTGGGTATTTATCAGACAAATAATCTTCTGTAACCGTAGTTGTAGTTGTCTCTAAAAAAAATTCCCATTTTTCCCGAATGGTAAGAATTCCGACTCTAATATCGGCGACTGGTCTGGTGAATGTAAATGGCAACAAATTGTTACGAGAAGATCCATCAAAAAGAATGTAATTCATAAAAAGTTAAAGTTTATGATTAGAAGCTAAAAGTCTTTACGCTTATATTGAACATTGTTTATATATTCAAAAGTAACTTAATTAGATAAAACAAAAAAGCCTTTCAGTTTATGAAAGGCTTAATAAATATTAAATATCGTATTACGCTTAAATTATTTCTTAAATTTCGCGTATTTAGTTTTGAATTTATCAATACGACCAGCAGTATCTACTAATTTAGATTTACCAGTGTAATATGGATGTGATGTTCTTGATATCTCCATTTTAACAAGTGGATACTCAACTCCATCAACCTCTAAAGTTTCATTCGTATCTGCAGTAGACTTTGTTAAAAACACATCGTCGTTAGACATATCTTTAAATGCTACTAATCTATAATTTTCTGGATGTATACCTTTTCTCATCGCTAAATGCTTTTTATTCTTTACAATTTTGGACTGCAAATTTAAGGTTTTTTTATAAACGCACAACATTTTTATTATTTTTTATTTCGATCTCATATGTAACGTTTCATTATATTTGAATACTTATAAATCAACTAACATTTTAAACAAAAAAATATGGAAAAATCATTGAAATCTATAGCCTCAAATTACGGATTATATTTAGGGGCAATTCTTTCCCTTTTAACACTTATTGGATATGCTGTTAGTCTCGATTTATTCACCAAAATATGGTTCGGGATTGGTTTTTTACTTATTATTATTGTACTAGGTATAATATCTGTTTCTAATTCAAAAAAATCTTTAGGCGGATTTATTAGTTTCAAGAATGCATTCACTTCTTATTTTATAACCATTTTAATTGGTCTTATAGTAAGTGCCGTTGTAAGTATTATTATCTTTAATTTTATTGACCCCGATGCAGCAAAAACTTTACAAGAGAAAATAATTGAAACACAAATACAACGACTGGAGAGCTTTAACGTTCCTAGTGAGGCAATCGCAGAGACCCTGGAGAAAATGGAATCGCAAGGTAATATGTACTCTATAGGTAACATTTTACAATCTATTGTTTGGCAACTTGCAGGATTTAGTGTGGTTGGATTAATAGTAGCAGCTGTAATGAAAAAAAGTAACCCAGACACAGAATAAATTCATTATTTTTGAATATTGAATTTTGAAAATATTTAAATGAATATATCTGTAGTTATACCACTACTAAACGAACAAGAATCTTTAACAGAATTACATGATTGGATTGCAAAAGTGATGCAATCCAATCATTTTTCGTATGAAATCATTTTTATTGATGATGGTAGTACAGATAATTCCTGGCAAATTATTTCTCAATTAGGCTCACAAAACAATCATGTAAAAGGCATTCGGTTTTTTAAAAACTTTGGAAAATCACAAGCACTTCATGCTGGTTTTGAAAAAGCGGAAGGCGATGTGGTTATTACTATGGATGCGGATTTACAAGATAATCCTGATGAAATTCCAGACCTTCACAATATGATTACGAATGATGGTTTCGATTTGGTTTCTGGATGGAAAAAAAAACGTTACGACTCTATTATTGCCAAAAATTTGCCATCTAAATTATTTAATTGGGCTGCTAGAAAAACCTCAGGGGTAAAATTAAATGATTTTAATTGTGGTCTTAAAGCATACCGATTAGACGTTATTAAAAACATTGATGTAAATGGAGAAATGCACCGTTATATCCCCGTACTATCTAAAAATGCTGGATTTACAAAAATTGGGGAGAAAGTAGTACAACATCAAGCTAGGAAATATGGTGAAACAAAATTTGGAATGGATCGTTTTGTTCATGGCTTCTTAGATTTAATTACCATTTGGTTCTTATCGCGCTTTGGGAAACGTCCCATGCATTTATTTGGTGCTTTAGGATTTATTATGTTTACCATCGGTCTCGGATTTTCATTCTATCTGGGCATAGACAAGTTATTTCTTAATCCAACAGGCAGGCTTATTACACAACGACCTCAGTTTTATATTGCACTTTCGACCATGATTATTGGTACCCAATTTTTTGTTGCTGGTTTTTTAGGTGAAATTGTTTTACGTACCAAACAAAATATAAAACGTTATTCAATTAAAAATGAATTGAATTTTAATTAGATTTATTGTTTTTAATTAAAAACACAATTCTCTAAACCCATAACTTAATACTAAAACGTTTGCGATATTTAATATTAGTTCAGTAGAAAAAAGCAAGAAACTATCTGACTAATTGATTATTTTTGCACTTATTTAATTGACAATATGATTTATATAGAACCAAAGATTTTAGATAGAATAAATACGTGGTTAACTCCAACTTTTGATGACGATACACAAACTTTCATTAAAAACAGCATTGCAAACAACCCGAAAGACATTCAGGAAAGTTTTTATAAAGACTTAGAATTCGGAACAGGTGGTATGCGCGGTATTATGGGAGTTGGCACCAATCGCATAAACAAGTATACACTTGGAAAAAGCACTCAAGGGTTAAGTGATTATTTATACACATCATTTCCAAATGAAAAACTAAAAGTTGCCATTGCATACGATTGTAGACATAACAGTAAAACACTAGCTAAAGTAGTTGCTGATGTCTTTTCAGCAAATAATATTGAAGTTTATTTATTTGAAGATCTACGAGCAACTCCAGAGTTATCTTTTGCTGTTAGGCATTTAAACTGTCATTGTGGTATTGTTTTAACCGCTTCTCATAATCCACCAGAATACAACGGGTATAAGGTATATTGGCAAGATGGAGGTCAATTAGTACCACCACACGATGATGGTGTAATACAGGTTATAAATGATCTAGACTATGCCAATATAAAATTTGAAGCCAACGATAGCCTTATCCATTATATAGGAAAAGATGTTGACGATGCTTTCATTGATGCTTCTGTTAAAAATGGTAGCGAGAGTGCTTCGCAAGAAGCTAAAGATCATTTAAATATTGTTTTCACATCACTTCATGGTACTTCTATAACAGCAGTTCCAGAAACCTTAAAACGGGCTGGGTATAAAAATGTACATATCGTAAAAGAACAAGAGGTTCCTGACGGAGATTTTCCAACAGTAGCATCTCCAAATCCAGAAGAACCTGCTGCATTAAAAATAGCATTAGAACTGGCGGACAAAGTAGGTGCCGATATTGTTATAGGAACCGATCCTGATTGTGATAGATTGGGTGTTGCTGTTCGTAATTCTGAAAACAAATTACAACTGCTTAACGGAAATCAAACCATGTTGATGATGACCGATTTCTTATTAAAACAATGGAAAGCAGAAGGAAAAATAAAAGGAAAAGAATTTATAGCCTCTACCATAGTTTCAACACCTATGTTAAACAAACTTGCTGAAGCTTATAAAGTAGACAGTAAAATTGTATTAACAGGCTTTAAATGGATTGCAAAACTAATCGAAGACTTCTCCGAACTTGATTTTATTGGTGGTGGCGAAGAGAGTTTTGGTTTTATGGTCGGTGATTTTGTTCGAGATAAAGATGCTGTAACTTCAACACTTTTAGCTTGCGAAATAGCTGCACATTCTAAAGCTATTGGCAGTTCTTTTTATAGTGAACTAATTAAGCTATATGTTGAACATGGATTCTATAAAGAACGTTTAGTTTCTTTAACTAAAAAAGGTATTGAAGGCGCAGAAGAAATTAAACAAATGATGGTTGATGCCCGTGAAAATCCACTAACCGTAGTTAACGGATCGAAAGTAGTCAAAGTTGAAGATTATCAATTGTCTATTACAAAAAACATGATCTCTGGTGAAGAAACTACTATTAACATCCCAAAATCTAATGTATTAATTTATTATACAGAAGACGGGAGTCAAATAGCATTAAGACCAAGTGGCACAGAACCTAAAATAAAATTCTACGTTAGTGTAAATGACACTTTAGAATCTGTTGATCTCTTTAATGAAGTCGAAGCCAAACTTGAATCTAAAATAGATGCTATTTTAAAAGATATGAAACTTAATTAATGGGGCATTTTGTAAACATATTAAGGTATGCAAAGCCTTACAAGCGTTTTGCTGCAGGACACATTATAGCTAATATGTTTTTTGCATTATTCGGCACACTATCTTTTGTAGCTTTAAAACCTATGTTAGATGTTATCTTCAAGCAAGATAAAATCGTTCCTTCTGTTAAACCTACTTGGTCGGGAATAATGAAAATTGGAGACTTTGCAGAAAACTACTTAGCATATCAAATGAATCTATATACAGATGGAGATAACTCTAAAGCTTTGATATTTGTTGTAGGTTTAATTATTATAATGTTCTTCTTTAAAAATATATCTGGTTATCTAGCTAATTATTTTTTAGTATTTCTAAGAAATGGTGTTATAAGAGATCTTAGAAATCAAGTTTATAGAAAAACAGTGGAATTACCACTTTCATTTTTTTCTGAAAAAAGAAAAGGAGATATTCTATCTCGAGTAACAAGTGATGTTTTGGACTTACAGTATTCTTTCTTATCTGTCTTAGAACTTATAGTAAGAGAACCTCTTACTATAATATTTACTATTACTGCTATGCTCATTATTAGTGCAAAACTAACTTTGTTTGTATTTGTTTTAATTCCAATAATGGGTTTTGCAATATCAAAAATTGGTAAAAGTTTAAAACGAAAATCAGACCGAGTACAAAAAGAACAAGGTACATTTTTATCAACTCTGGAAGAAACCTTAACAGGTTTACGCATTATTAAAGGTTTTAATGGCGAAGAAAAATTCAATGAGAAATTTCAAGAATCGACATCTCGTTTTTACCATTTTTCTAATAAATTATTAAATCGTCAAAATTTAGCATCACCAACCAGTGAATTTTTAGGTATTTGTATTATAGCCATTATTTTATGGTATGGAGGGAATTTAGTGCTTAGTGGAGATGCGTCCTCTAATTTAAAGGGCAGTACTTTTCTTGTCTATATGGGTTTATCTTATAATATCCTAACACCAGCTAAAGCCATTTCAAGAGGTCTTTATAGTATTAAAAGAGGTGGTGCTGCAGCCGAGAGAATACAAGAGATTATTGACTCCGAAAATCCTTTAAAAGATAAAGAAGGCGCCATTGAGAAAAAAGGGTTTGATACTAACATCATATTTGATGATATTTCATTTAAATACGAAAACGAATACGTATTAAAAAACTTTTCATTAGCCATTTCTAAAGGGAAAACCGTAGCATTAGTTGGACAATCAGGAAGTGGAAAATCGACTATAGCCAATCTAATTACACGTTTTTATGATGTTAATAAAGGGAAAATTTTGATGGATGGTACCGATATTCGAGATCTAACGACCGAATCATTAAGAAATCAATTAGGAATTGTTACTCAAGATGCCATTCTCTTTAACGATAGTATTAAAAATAATTTGAAGCTAGGAAATAATAATGCTACTGATGATGAAATTATTGAAGCATTAAAAGTAGCTAATGCCTGGGAGTTCGTAAAAGATTTACCAGAAACCATTCATACAAATATTGGTGATTCTGGAAATAAGCTTTCTGGGGGGCAAAAACAACGTTTAAGTATTGCACGTGCAGTTCTTAAAAGCCCGCCTGTTATGGTTTTAGACGAAGCAACCTCAGCACTTGATACCGAAAGCGAACGTTTAGTACAAGTAGCTTTAGAAAATATGATGAAAAACAGAACATCTATAGTTATTGCACATAGATTATCTACCATTCAAAATGCAGATGAGATCGTTGTTCTTAATAAAGGTGAGATTGTTGAACAAGGCAAGCACAATGAGCTTATTAGTAAAAAAGGTGTTTACTACAAACTAGTAGAGATGCAAAGTTTTGAATAAAAAACCGTAACGATTAAAAATAAAAAAGGATAGAGATTTGAATTTCTATCCTTTTTTTGTTCATTGATAGACTTGGGGACGACTAACAACAATAAGTAGGTTACTGGTACAAACATAAGACAAAAAACACTTTCAACCAAGAAAAAAGCGTATTTAATCGTCGTTTTGTACCTTTCGTCGATAAAAAATAATCAACATTGCTGATTACCAGTGTTTTATAATATTTAAACAAAATCAAAAAATAAAATTTAAACTTTCTGTATATTTATTAGTCTAAAGACTAAACAATTTTTGTGATCGAAGAAACACAACTATTAGAACAATTAAAGTCAGAAAACGAAAGGGATAAAGCTTTTAAAGAGTTAATTACGCTTTACAAAGAACGTTTATATTGGCACATTCGTAATATAGTAAAATCGCATGACGACACAGATGATGTGCTACAAAACACGTTTATTAAAGTTTACAAAAATATTCATAGCTTTAAAGGAGATAGCAAATTATTTTCATGGTTATACCGTATTGCAACAAACGAATCAATTACATTTATTAATAAAAATGCCAAACGATTGCAAGTTACTAATGAAGAGGTACAACAATTAGCTATAAACAATTTAGCATCAGATGTCTATTTTGAAGGCAATACTATTCAACTAAAATTACAACAAGCTATTGCTACTTTACCAAAAAAACAGCAACTTGTTTTTAATATGAAATACTTTGAAGACATAAAGTATAAAGACATGTCTGATATTCTGGAAACTAGCGAAGGTGCTTTAAAAGCATCATACCATATTGCTGTCAAGAAAATTGAAGCATATTTAACCAAAGATTAAACCTTTTTTAAAATCACAGGTCTTATTAATAAGATAATGAAACAGAAAAAACTACATAACATTAAAGAAACGGGATTTAAAGTCCCTGATAACTATTTTAATAATTTAGAAGATGTTATTTTAAGTCATGCAAAATTAAAAAAAATGTCGAGTGATTCTGGGTTTAAATTACCTGATGACTATTTTGACACTTTAGAGGACTCTATAATAAAAAAAGTTTCAACAAAAACACCTACTAAGGTAATCCCGTTATTTAGAAAAAGAACCCTAATTTATATATCTGGTGTAGCAGCCGCTGTATTACTTTTATTTAATCTTTCTATTTTTGAAAAAGAATTAACTTTCGATTCTTTAGATATTGAAACAGTAGAAAATTATATTATAAGTGAAAATATTGGCTCTTATGAAATTGCAACACTATTACCCGAAGAAGATTTATTAGAAGAAAATTTTATAGAATATAATAACGTAGAAGTAGAAGCCGTAGAAACATATATACTAAACAATATAGACGTTGAAGATATCTTTATTGAATAAAAGCAGAAACACCATGAAAAAAATCATACTCCCCATATTATTGTTTTTCTTTTCGCTAAATATATTAGCGCAACAACAGAGAGAGAAAATAAAAGCACTAAAAATTTCATTTATTACAGAAAAATTGGATTTAACAGAGCAAGAAGCTCAACAATTTTGGCCAGTTTATAATAACTATGATAAGATTACATCTAAAATAAAGTATCAGGATATTAGAAGTGTTCGTAAAGAAATAAGAAATAATATAGATACCATGACAGATGAAAAAGCCAGAAATTTAATTACTAAATTAAATGAAGCTGAAAAAACGTTACACAAACATCGTATGGAATTATCTTCTAAATTGTTGAAAATTATTTCACCAAAAAAAATAATTTTATTAAAAGTCGCTGAGGAGGATTTTAAAAGAAAAATATTAGATCATTATAAAAAGAAAGAACATAAAAAGAAGAAATAAAACGATTTTATAAAAAATCATTGTTTATCTACTTTTTAAATTAATTGCCCTATAAAATATATTTGTCAACCTTCTTTTTTATTCCCTAAAAGTTAATTTAGAGACTCTTCCAGCACCAGCCGCATAGGCAATAGAATCATTTAAAAATCGAATGGTATAAAAGCCTTCATCACTTAAATGTTTCCATGAGTTCCCAGAATCGTTGCTATAATCAATTCCTTTATACCCAATAGCAACTAGCTCCTTCCCTGCTCTATTTGGTATATATTGAACACAACTTCTATACCCTGGACTTTCATTTTGAGCAACCAACTCCCATGTTTTACCTCCATCAACCGTTTTAATCTTATTAGCTGTATTATCATCTGGTTTTGTATAATCACCACCAATAGCAAAACCATGAAGGGCATCATAAAAATCAATAGAATACATACCTGTTGTTTCTAACCCCTGTACTATTGGTGTATTATAAACCTCCCATGTTTTCCCTTTATCGGGAGAATATAAAACCCTACTCGACTTTCCTCCTGTGGCAACCCAAGTATTATTACCTACAATAGCAATATTAGTATCACTTGCAGCAAAAGCAGCTTCCCCCTCTTTAGCTTTTGGTAAATCATCACATGATAATTTAGTCCAAGTTGCACCACCGTCTCGGGTAATGATAATACTCATACAATCATCTGTAGGATCTCCAATAGCAATACCTTCATCGTCATTCCAAAAATCCATGGAATCGTAAAAAACCTTAGGATGATCTTCTCGATATACTATATAATCTTTTCCTATATCTAACTTGAACAACAAAGCAGGTGACCCTATACTTAAACCATACCCATGCTTGTTTCTTCCTGCTAAAGCTCTGAAATTAGGCGTAATCGAATCGCTTTTAATTTTAATAGGATACATCATTTTTTTATCGGGTGCTGCATCTTCTTTTGTTGTTACAATCCCCATGTTTCCTTTAGAAGTTAAAAAAACACAAAAGTCAGTACTATCAATAATTTCCAAAGCTCTTACATTTAACAATGAGTCTTTTATAATCGTTTCAATTTCAACCTTATTAATTTTTCGAGATTTAAATAAATCACTTTCTTTAAATCCTAAAATAACAATTGTTACTAGTAATAATACAAATACTTTTTTCATGAAACTTAAATTTCTATAAAAATAGAAAAGCTCCATGAAGAATCATGAAGCTTTTACAAAAAACATGGATATCCAGATAATTTTCAGGATTTACTCAAAATCAAAAAAACCAAATTTTAGTCATGCCGAACAAAAGCAAGATATTCCATAATATATTAAATAATCATTTGCCCTCTTATGTGTGATATTTCCTTTCACCCGACACGACATCTGTCAAAACAAACTTAACCTTCTTCTCTTTTTAAAATCTTTATATGTCGTTTTAAACGATCTACGTCAATCTCTAAAGTGCCGTTATAGACACCCCGTATATACCCTTTTTTATCTATTAAAATAAAATTTTCGGTATGTATAAAATTACTCTCATCCTGTGTTTTTATAAAATCTTCATCTGCAAAATAACCCGTTCTTGCAATTTTATAAAGCGCATCTTTATCTCCAGTTACTAAATGCCATTTTTTAACATTCACATGATTTTTTTGTGCGTATTTTTTCAAAACAGGAATTGAATCTTTCCAAGGCATTACTGTATGCGAGAGTAACATAATATCTTCATCATTTTTATAAACTTCTTGAAGATTGCTCATATTTTCAGTCAGCTTCGGACAAATACCTGGACAACTCGCAAAAAAGAAATCTGCTATATAAATCTTGTTCTCATAAGTTTTATTAGTAACCGTTTCTCCTTCTTGATTTGTAAAGGAAAACTCTGGGATTTTATGCCTCGCCTTTCCCCATTCTGGTGTAAAGTCACTGCTATTAAAATAAGGTAATTTCATTACCTCATTACTTTCCTCCTGTTTGTGTTTACAAGATGTAACAATAAAAACGAATACTATTAAAATATAATACCTCATTTAATTTCGTCACTATTTGTAGTTACCGTATAACATTTTTTTAACCCTATTAAACCAAACCGTTCTCCTTTAACGACTTCATAATTAGCTTTAATACTACCATCTAATTTCCAAAGACGCTGACTTCCAGATTCTTTTCCTTTTACATAATTAAAACTCATATATAATTTACCTGTCTTTCTCCATTCCTTTACACTACCATGATACTCCCCTTTATCATTAAAATAGTATTCAAACTTTTGGTTTCCATTTTCCCACCATGCTTTATGAATTCCCGACTTAAAACCATTTGTATAAAACCGTTCCATGGCCAAGTCTCCATCTATAAACCAACGCATTTCCTTTCCATGTTTTTTACCTTTGGAGTATTGAATATCAGACTTTAAACGTCCGTTAGGGTAATACATATTCAAATGCCCAGAGAATGGTATATCATCCAATTTCAAAACACCATTCACTAAAATCAAGCCAGGATTTGATCCATCTATTACTAATGGTTTTTCTACGCTAATACAAGCAATAAAAAAAACAGATAGTATAATGATATATTTAGGCTTAAACTTCAATTATCTAGAAATATTTCCTGGTGTACCAAAATAGCCATTGCCATTAATATATGGATCCTCACTAGTTATATGATAATGATAGATTTCATCAGGAAAGTCAGCAGTAATTGATGTATGACCATGATACACATCTAAATCATCATTTGTTATAATTTTTCCATTTTCAACAGGGCCATAAACGGGAAATCCATCAGCTAAAAGACCTAAAAAAGCATCTTCTCCAAATTCGTTAGTTAAATATGTGGGTTCAATATGATAATGATATATATCCGTCCCAGTTGGGTGACCTAACCATTGATCAAATGAATTAATTTCATTCGTTAAAGGTTGGTCTGGTCCTGCATACTGATTAAAAAACACGATGCCATTTCTTGAAATACCAATCGGTCCTAAGCCTGTAGCTTGTTTATTTGCCGCCTCAGCTGGATGCAACGAAATTGTAAATACAATGTTCTGCTCACTAATTACATTTGGATTTTGATTCCAATTAGAATTTGTACCATTATAAGCTTCGTATAATGAATTGTTTATTGGCCAATATGGACTTGTATGATTGGGTAAATCTTTTGTTGTGAATGTCACGATATCTCCATTTACAGCATAAGACAATCCTGTTCCTTCAAACTTTGAAAGAATAGAAGTTATATCATAATTTGTATCCTCAACTTCTTCTTCTATCATAGTCACAGACTCTTCTTCTGTTTCATTAGAGCAACCTATAAAAATAATAGCCGTTAATAGTAGTAGAATTAATAGATTTTTTAAATTCTTCATAAGTTTTATTTTTTATTCTATGAATAAACAACTATAATATTTAATAACACTAAAGTAATTACTAAAAATGAAAGACTAATTACTAGCGCATTTTTTCTAATTTTCATCATGGTATATTTATCATTAGTCTTTTAGATGCACTTTTAAAAAAAAACTTGCACCAAATCGTAACTTTTTTTAAAATCAATTTTTATCACTCCTTTTTCAAAACCTTTATATCTGTAATTAATTGTGCCAAAGTGCTCTGTTTGATCTTGAAGTGGTTTAAACTTTAAAAGCTTGTATGGTATTTTTTAAGAACCATTTAGAAACTGTTTAAGTTTTGTTTTTCGAATTAGTTTTGGGGGATTACGTTCTCAATCAAGGCAAAATAAAGGCGAATAGCATCGCTATTTAAAGAAATTTAGCTGCAGAATGAAGCCTAAGAATAAAAATTAAACCGTTTCTTATTCTTTAAAACAAAAAAAGACCTTCATTTTCATGAAAGCCTTAAATATATAAATAGATCCTCTTAATGCCTAGGTGGAGGTGGCTCACCATGCCTTCCTTCTGGTCTTCCTTCTCGTCTTCCCTCTGGTCTTCCTTCAGGTTTATCTCCTTTATGCAACGCATCATTAATTATCCTTTTAAATTTTTTCTTTTGTTTGTCATTGCACAATGCTTGAATACTTTTAAAATGATAAAAAATGACTTCTCCCTTTTCTTTTTCTTTTTCACCTATTAAAGTTGTAATAGAGTCTACTGTATTTTCTTTTAAAGAAATATCCGATATTCTATTAAACAAAGCATCTTTCAATTTCTTGTTATTATCACTAATGCGCCTCATTTGTTGATGATGCTTTTTATTAATTTCCTCAAATTGTTGCATTTGCTCATCATCAAAATTTAATTGTTTAACGATAAAATTAGCAGGACCTTTAGGTCTTTCTTTATTATCTATTTTATCAGAATTCCCTATATAATTAAATAGAAAAAAACCATTAACCACTATTAAAAATACTAGTAGTATATATAAGAGTACGTTTTTTTTCATAATCTTTTATTTAATTAAATAATGATGCATTCGAATCTGAAGAGAATCCATATGTTTCTGAAAACTCATTAATATCACTATCATATTTATTAGAATTTAATTGCGTGAACGCTACTACATTTAAAACTATAACACAAACCAATGTTGCCAATTGTAACTTAGGAGAAAACCAAGATTCTATTAACGACACCTCTTCCTTCTCTTCAAACAACCGCTGCATGGTTTTATCTTTAAAAAAGGGAGAAACAGTTACTGGTTCAATAGCTTCTATAGCATTAAAAGTAGCTTCAATCTTGTCTTTTATGTTTGTATTTTTTTCCATTTTATATTTAGATGCAATAATTTTTAAAAACTTGCGTTACTTTTCATTTTTATAAAAATTCTCTAATATTTTTTGCAAATTCTTCTTTGCTCTAAACATTAAAGATTCTACAGAAGACACACTTTTATTAATAACCTCTCCTATCTCTTTGTTACTCATTCCATCTATTTTACTAAGCGTAAATACTGCTCTTTGCTCTTCAGACAGCTGATTTATAGCAAGAAATAATGTTTCACTTTTCTCCTTATTCTCTAAAATGATTCCAGGATGGTTCATCTCTGTAAAGTATTTACTTTTATCCATGGGTACATCGTTACCCATTATAGATTGCATAAAAGCAAAACGTTTTTTAGTATTCTTTTTTCTTATAAACTCTAAACATTTATTTGTAGTAATGCGATATATCCAGGTAGATAACTTAGAATTGCCTTTAAATTTTCCAATCGAGTTAAAAACCTCAACAAAAACATCTTGAGCAATATCTTCGGCATCTTCTTTATTTGGTACAAATGATATGCAAGTAGCAAATACTTTTTGTTGAAAACTGTCAATTAGCTTACTATAAGCCGATTGTTTTCTTTCAATTAAGTCATTTATAAAATTTTCTTCTTCCAAACACATTCTTTAATACGCGCAAATTAAGAAATTAATTGATGAATTAAACGTAACTTTGCAGCCTTATTAAAAATATCATGCGATTACATAGAAACTTATGCTTTTCTGTTATAGACGGATTAACCTTAATTTTTAATGAAGGGAAATATGCCGACAAAGTCATTCAACAACTTTTAAAACGCGATAAACGTTGGGGAGCTCGTGATAGAGCTTTTGTTGCTGAAACCACTTACGACATAGTACGGTGGAAACGTTTATATGCTGAAATTGCAGAAGTTAAAGAACCTTTCGACAGAGATAATCTATGGCGTATATTTGCTGTTTGGGCAACACTAAAAGGTATAAAATTACCCGATTGGAAATATTTTGAAGGCACACCTTCTCGTAAAATAAAAGGGCGTTTTGACGAACTTTCTAAAATTAGAAAATCTAAAGAGTCTATTCCAGATTGGATGGATGCTATAGGTGAAAAAGAATTAGGAGCTGCCCTTTGGACCAAAGAAATAGAAGCTTTAAATAAACAAGCAGATGTTATTTTAAGAGTAAATACACTTAAAACGACTAAAGAGAAATTACAAACCGAATTATTTGATCTAGATATTGAAACAGATTTTGTTCCTAATCATCCTAGTGCTTTAAAACTTAAAGAACGCGCTAATGTTTTTAGTACCGAAGCTTTTAAAAAAGGTTTTTTTGAAGTACAAGACGCTTCTTCTCAATTAGTAGCTGAGTTTTTAAATGTAAAACCTGGTATGCGTGTTGTTGATGCTTGTGCTGGTGCAGGAGGAAAAGCGCTTCACATAGCTTCTTTAATGGAAAACAAAGGCCAAGTTATTGCCATGGATATTTATGAAAATAAGTTGCACGAGTTAAAGCGAAGAGCAAAACGAAATGGCGCACATAACATTGAAAATCGAGTTATAGAATCTACTAAAGCCATCAAAAAACTTTATGATAAGGCAGATCGTGTATTAATTGATGCTCCCTGTTCTGGACTTGGTGTACTACGTCGTAACCCAGATGCTAAATGGAAATTACAACCCGATTTTATAGATAAAATAAAGAAAACTCAGCAAGAAATTTTACAACAATATTCTAGAATGGTAAAAGTTGGCGGACAATTAGTATATGCTACGTGTTCTATATTGCCATCTGAAAATCAAGAACAAGTAAAAACATTCTTAAAATCGGAAGCTGGAACTAATTTCACACTTATAAAAGATAATAAAGTATTGGCTCACAAATCTGGGTTTGATGGGTTTTATATGGCGCTTTTGGAAAGGAATTCGTAAAACACAGACGATTCATATATCTAGTTTAAATCAATTATATCATGGTTCTTTCTTATTTTTAAGTCATGAATAACGATTTAAAAATACGCCTATCAAATATTTTAAACGAATCTATTGTTAGAGTTTCTGAGATTCACGGTGGCGATATCTCAAAAGCATATAAAATTGATACTCCAAACAAATCATATTTTTTAAAATTAAACAGTGCTATCAATGCCGTAAAAATGTTTCAAACAGAAGCTTACGGACTTCAATCAATTAATGAAACAAATACTATAAAAACACCAAAAGTTTTAGCTTGCGAAACTTTTCAAAATTATGCTTTTCTACTTTTAGAATTTATCGAAAATAAACCACCTTCATCTGAAGATTTTAAAAATTTAGGACATCAATTAGCTAAATTACACAAATGTACTTCGGAACATTTTGGTTTAAATCAAGATAATTTTATTGGTAGTTTATATCAAAAAAACAAACCACACGTAACTTGGGTAGATTTTTATGCTATAGAACGCTTACTATACCAACTTGAACTAGCCAAACAAAAACAATTACTTTCAAAAAGCGCATGTCCCTCTCTACAAAAAATAAAAAACACCTTAAAGCCTTTATTTACAGATATAAAACCAACATTATTACATGGCGATCTATGGAGTGGTAATTACCTCATCTCCAAAGATGGCACACCATACCTAATTGATCCTGCTGTTTATTATGGACATCACGAAGTAGACATTGCCATGACCAAATTGTTTGGAGGTTTTGGTGACTCTTTTTATAATGCTTACTACTCCAAATTAAAAAGCGATGAGAATACGTCTAATAGGATAGAAATCTATCAATTGTACTACCTTTTAGTTCATTTAAATTTATTTGGTAGTTCTTATTATGGGTCTGTGGATTCTATACTTAAAAAGTATTTTTAGGTTCCTGTCATTCCTGAGCAGAAATGACAACAACTCTTAATATTTCGATCTATATAAACGGTATTAATTTAGAGTATTAATTTATATGAAAAATAGTACCTTTGAGTATTAAAGTCTCAAATATTGAACAACATACCTGCTTATAAAACCGAACTGCTTGAATCTAGAACAAGAAAAATTCAGTATTTATTTGAAAGCAGAGGACATAAATCGATAATTAAAGCCATCGAATATACTCCTGTTGCCAAAAGAAACGGAAAAGTAATTTATAATCTAGGATTTGGAGATTATGATGAAGAAAATGGCAACATTTTTGATGATTCTAATAGTAATAATGGAGACATGAGAAAAGTATTCAGTACCGTTCTTAATACCATTCCAAAATTCTTTAAAGAAAACGAAGAGGCCTCTATTTGGATTCAAGGGAGTGATAGTGCTCATAAATTTAAAGAACTTTGTGAAGCTAATTGTAAAAAGAACTGTGAAGAACTCTGTAAAAATTTTAACAGGAGAATTAAAACTTACAGATACTATATAAATAAAAACTTCGTTGCGTTAAGTAAAGAGTACATTCTTTTTGGATTAAAAAACGAAAAAAAAGCGATCCTAACGCAATATATCCCTAATAACGAATATGTTGGCATTTTGGTTTTTAAGAAAAAATAAAGTAAATTTGTATAGAGTCTGTTTAAGATTTTAGAAAAATATGGAAAGTAAAGAACAAATACTAAAAGCAACAAAAGTGGTATCTATGTCTAAAACGGCAAAAGAAAGAATATCTGCTATTGCTAAAGATATTAAAGGAAAAGAATTGTTTCCAGAAAAAACATATTTAGCAAAAAAAACATTGAGCAATATCAAAACACTTCCCATATAGAGGGATTTCCTAACACATTTTAAAATAACGAGATAAGTGCAAACCTAATGGTTTGCTTTTTTTATAAAACAAATTTATTTTTTGTTTAAAACCTCGTGAATAACTCGCTATTTTACCTATTATATTTTTACAAGAAATTCAACTAAAAAGAAGTAAATTTGCACTTTCTTTAAACACTCACAAATTAAGACATAATGATTCATTTCTTTGGAAACGTAACCAGTAAAGTATTTGCTGTTCAAACAACAAAAGAATTATCAACTGAAACCACATCAAAATTAATGTGGTTATTTGGCAAGCAGCCAAAAATAGAACAAGCATCTCTCGATGCTTTTTTTGTTGGTCCGCGCGCAGCAATGATAAGCCCTTGGAGTACAAACGCTGTGGAGATCACTCAAAATATGGGAATCTCAGATATTATTAGAATTGAAGAATTTACAGCCGTTTCTAAAGATTTTAAAGCATTCGATCCTATGATTTCGGAGAAATTCAATGGATTAGATCAAAATTCTTTTACCATAGATATTCAACCAGAATCTATTCTTGAAATTGAAGATATTGCTAAATACAACAAACAAGAAGGTTTATCGCTAAGTGATGAAGAAGTCGCTTATCTTGGAGATGTTTCTAGAAAAATAGGCAGACCATTAACAGACTCTGAAGTTTTTGGTTTCTCTCAAGTAAATTCAGAACACTGTCGTCATAAAATTTTCAACGGCACTTTTGTTATTGATGGAGAGGAAAAGCCTGTTTCGCTTTTCAAAATGATTAGACAAACATCAGAAGCAAATCCAAACGATATTGTTTCTGCATATAAAGATAATGTCGCTTTTGTAAAAGGCCCAAAAGTGGAACAATTTGCACCGAAACGTGCCGATGTTCCAGATTATTACACCACTCGAGAATTTGAATCTGTTATTTCGCTTAAAGCAGAAACACATAACTTCCCAACAACTGTAGAGCCTTTTAATGGGGCTGCAACAGGAGCTGGTGGAGAAATTAGAGATAGGCTTGCAGGAGGTAAAGGGTCGCTTCCTTTAGCTGGAACTGCTGTTTACATGACCTCTTATTCTCGCTTAGAAGAAAACAGACCTTGGGAAGAAAAATTTGAAGCAAGAGATTGGTTATACCAAACACCAATGGATATTTTGATAAAAGCATCTAATGGTGCATCAGATTTTGGTAATAAATTTGGACAACCTCTAATCTGTGGCTCCGTATTAACTTTTGAGCACCAAGAAAATGCTGCTTCTAGTACATCGACAGCAAGAAAACTCGGTTTCGACAAAGTTATTATGCAAGCTGGAGGTATTGGTTATGGTAAAATTGATCAAGCTTTAAAAGACACACCAAAAACAGGTGATAAAATAGTTATTCTTGGTGGTGAAAATTACCGTATTGGTATGGGTGGTGCAGCGGTATCGTCTGCAGACACTGGTGCATTTTCTTCGGGTATCGAGTTAAACGCCGTACAACGTTCTAACCCAGAAATGCAAAAACGTGCTGCCAATGCTGTTCGTGGTATGGTGGAAAGTGATGAGAATTTTATTGTATCTATTCACGACCATGGTGCAGGTGGTCACTTAAATTGTTTATCTGAACTTGTTGAAGATACGGGTGGTAAAATAGATTTAGATGCTTTACCTGTTGGAGATCCAACACTTTCTGATAAAGAAATTATTGGTAATGAATCTCAAGAACGTATGGGCCTTGTTATTGCAGAAGAACATATAGAAACATTAAATAAAATAGCCGATCGTGAACGCTCTCCAATGTATACTGTTGGTGATGTTACAGGAGACGATCGTTTTACCTTCCAATCTAAAACCAAAGGTAATAAACCAATGGACTTAGCCATGGAAGATATGTTTGGAAGTTCTCCTAAAACTATTTTAACAGATAAAACTGTTAAAAGAAATTATAAAAACTCAAGATATAAAACCAAGAACTTACAAATCTATTTAGAGCAAGTTTTACAATTAGAAGCTGTAGCTTGTAAAGATTGGTTAACGAATAAGGTAGATAGATGTGTTGGTGGTAAAGTAGCCAAACAACAATGTGTTGGACCTTTACAAATTCCGTTAAATAATGTTGGTGTTATGGCATTAGATTATAACGGAAAAGAAGGTATTGCGACGTCTATTGGCCACTCGCCTATTTCTGGATTAATTCATCCAGAAGCAGGAAGTAGAAATTCAATTACAGAAGCTTTAACGAATATAATTTGGGCGCCTTTAAAAAATAATTTAGCAGCTGTTTCTCTTTCTGCAAATTGGATGTGGCCCTGTAAAAATGAAGGTGAAGACGCTCGTTTATATAAGGCTGTTAAAGCTATTTCAGAATTTTCGATAGATTTAGGAATCAATGTTCCAACAGGAAAAGATTCACTTTCTATGAAACAGAAATATAAAGATGGAGACGTTATTTCTCCAGGAACTGTTATTATTTCTGCTGCTGCAAATTGTAACGAAATTTCTAAAGTTGTAGAACCTGTTTTAAAACAAAATGGTCAAAACATCTATTATATTAATATATCTCAAGATACCTTTAAATTAGGAGGAAGTTCTTTTAACCAGGTTTTAAATACTATTGGAAATGAAGCGCCTGATGTAAAAAATTCAACGTTTGTAAAAGACACTTTTAATACGATTCAAAATTTAATTAAAGCTGATAAAATTTCTGCTGGACACGATGTTGCTTCTGGTGGCTTAATCACCACATTGTTAGAGATGTGCTTTGCTGATGTTAATTTAGGTGCTGATTTTGATATTTCTGCTTTAAATGAAGAAGATTCTATAAAAATTTTATTCTCTGAAAATTCAGGAATTGTTTTTCAAGGTGATGCAGCAATAGAAACTATTTTGTCAGAAAATAAAATTGAGTTTTTTAATATAGGAACAGTAAATAGCTCTGCAACTTTAAATATCAAAAACAACGAAGATAATTTCTCTTTTAACATTGCTGACATGAGAGATGTTTGGTACAAAACATCGTTCTTATTAGACCAAAAACAAACAGCAAATGGTTTAGCTGAAGATAGATTCAACAATTATAAAAATCAACCTTTACAATACACATTTCCAAAACAGTTTACTGGGAAGTTAGAAGATATGCTGTCAGGTCAAGCGCAGTCGAAAACTCATGCGCTCGAGGAGACAAGTCGTCCTAAAGCTGCTATACTTCGTGAAAAAGGAAGTAATTCTGAACGCGAAATGGCAAACGCTATGTATTTAGCTGGTTTTGATGTAAAAGATGTACATATGACCGATTTGATATCTGGTCGTGAAACCTTAGAAGATATCCAGTTCTTAGGAGCCGTGGGAGGCTTTAGTAATTCTGATGTTTTAGGTTCTGCCAAAGGTTGGGCAGGTGCTATTAAATATAACGAAAAGGCTAATAAAGTTATTAAAAACTTCTTTGCAAGAGAAGACACCTTATCTGTTGGTATTTGTAATGGTTGTCAGCTTTGGATGGAATTAGACCTTATAAATCCAGATCATGATGTTCATGGAAAACTAACTTATAACAATTCACATAAACACGAAAGTGCTTTTACATCTGTAAAAATACAAGAGAATGATTCTGTAATGTTATCTACTTTAGCTGGAACTACTTTAGGTGTTTGGATCTCTCATGGTGAAGGAAAGTTTGATTTGCCATATACTGAAGATCAATACAATATTGTTGCAAAATATGGCTATGCAGAATATCCTCATAACCCAAATGGGTCCGATTTTAATACAGCGATGCTATCTGACAAATCTGGAAGACATTTAGTAACCATGCCACATATAGAACGTTCTACATTCCAATGGAATTGGGCTAATTACCCTGATGGTCGTAAGGACGAAGTATCCCCTTGGTTAGAAGCTTTTGTGAATGCCAGACTTTGGATCGAAAATAAATAATCAAATCATAATAACATAATAATAAAACTTAACATCCAGCAAACTGCATATTAAATATTTTGGATTTGAATCTTAGTAACGAAAACAAAAGACAGAGCATTTTTGTATCTATTTGTTGACTTGTTGTATCACAATTAACCCGAATAAAGCAGAAGTAAAAAACGGAATAAGATCGCTAATAGTTCGATAACATTTTGAGCTGTTACGATACAAAATAGATTATGCTTACCTGTTATTTAAGTACATTCACCATTAAAATAGTATGCTTCATCAAATTAATTATAGAAACACAATAACATTTTTATAAATTTAGTTTTAAAAAGTTAAATCTAAAATTAAAAATGTTCTTAAATTACAAAGAATTAGGAGTCATATTGTTTTCTGCATTTTTTATGATGAGTTGTTCTGACGATGATAATTCTGATCCAACAAACAATGTGAATTTTGAAGAAGCACTACTTAATGGTTTTCCACTTTCTGAAATTGATATTACTTTAAAAGCAGATAGTTTTTCTATTGAACAACCTACAATGCTCAATGGAATTCCTCAGGAAAAAGGAAAAATCACAATAGAATTAGAAAATACAGACATATCTAAATTTAGTCTTAAACAAATTGATTTTGATGCTTCAAAGTTTAATATTTCTCCTGCTGTAGGTGAACAAAGTATAATCCCAGGTGAAACAATTACTTATGTTATAACTTCTACTAAGGACACCAACGTTTCTTTACAGTATGACGTGTTAGTTATTGTAAAGGACATCCATCCAGCACTTCAAAAACTAAACATAAAAAAGCTTCATTTCTTAAAGATTGACAACCCGAGTCTTGATCAGGATATCACAAGTATTGAAGTAAGAGAACATACAGGTCAGCCATACAGTGGAACTATCATGGTAATAGTACCTGACGGAACGGATTTTTCTAGTCTAATACCAACATTAGACCATGAAGGATCATCAGTTAAGTACACTACAGAACATTATGGAAATTATGCTGATTTCAAAGTTTTTGACGAAAAATCTAAGATCGATTTTAAGTTTCCTAATATAATCGCTTTTCAAATATACAACATTGATGAGACCAGATATCTTGAATATCGCGTACTTGTAGATGTGAAAAAACTTGTTACTTTCGATGAGGAATTTGCTACTATAAATAATGGTAGTATCGTTGCTTATGATAAAACTTATAACAATGTTCTTGGGTTTACCTATCATGGAAATTACCCAATTAATAACAAACTGTCTTCCTCTGAAATTGAGGTGACAGAAACCCCAGAAAATCCAAGTGTTAACTATTACTTCACAAGAAATATTAGTTTAATGGAAGACAATCCTTCCGATAACAATACTCAGATCCAAACAAATGAAAGAGGGAGGCTCTATATTTCGCTTAATTTTCCATTTAATTTTAGTGGTAATGACAATCTCTTTATTACTTCTGCAACTTACGGAGTTAAGGTCACCTTCTCTCCAATGCTTAACTCTTATTCCACGCCAAACATCGAGGAAAGTTACAATAACATTACCATTTTAAAATACCTTAACTTTCTAATATACGACCCTATAGAAATAGAGGTTAAGGCAAATGTAAATAATTTAGTAAGGTAACAATCTTTGCAAATCATTCAATAATATTTAAAACCTTCGAGAGTTGATACCCTCGGAGGTTTTATTTTTAAATACTACTTTTTAGACTTAAAAGACTCATAAAAACTGACTATCCTTGAGGTAAGTCATAGGGGAATTTCACCAGTCTCATTTTACTATTAGAGTCAAAAACCGAGTTTTGTAATTTTACCTCACCCAGAACTGTAAAAAAGGTAGTTCTGAGGCTCCAAAGGTGTGATTTAAATTGGAAACCTCGTCCGAGTATCAAATAATTTTCGCACTAAACACCCTCATGTATAAGAAAATATTTTAGATGCTTTAAAACCCCGAAATAATAAATAATCATCTCGGGGTTTTTCGACTAATTTGACTAAAAAAAAAATACAAAAATGAAAAACTTCATTTTTATGCAAATTCTAGACCTTTATCTATTTTTTTATACGTTTTAAATACTAATCGTTTCATTAACAACGATATTATAAATGCTATAACAAATAAGCCTGCAAACACTTTTAAAGTGGCATCTAACGATCCTGTTGTATTTTTAACCACATCATAAATTGTAGGGCCTACAACGCCTGCTAATCCCCAGGCAGCTAATACCATACCGTGTATGGCTCCAAGTTGTTTGGTTCCAAATAGGTCTCCAAGGAATGCTGGCAATGTGGCAAAACCTCCCCCATACATGGTAATAACTGTAAATAATATAACTAGAAAAGTGAGTTCCAGTGAAATGGTTGGTAAGAAGTAAAAAGCCAGAATCTGGAATGCAAAGAAAATAATATAAGTATTTGCACGTCCCAAATAATCTGAGAGTGTTGACCACATAATTCTACCCAAACCATTAAAAACACCTATTAAACCTACTATACCCGCAGCTTCCATAGGAGTATAATTTAATTTTTCTTGCATCATGGGGCTAGCTGCAGATATAATCGCGATACCACAAGCAATATTTATAAACATCATGATCCAGATATAATAAAAACGCCATGTCTTTAGTGATGCATTCGCATCAATATTTGCCATATCTGCCTTTATTGTTTTACCTTCTCCTGATTTAAACCCATCTGGTATATAACCTTCTGGTGGTTTTTCAATATATCTTGCTGAGGATAATATTAATATCATGTATATAGCACCTAAAATATAAAAGGCATTCGATACACCTACAGCGTCAAAGAGAGATTGCATAACAGGTCCAAAAATTAAGGCTGCAAAACCAAATCCCATAATGGCCATACCTGTTGCTAAACCACGTCTGTCTGGAAACCATTTTACTAATGTACTTACTGGTGTAATATAACCAAGTCCCAATCCAATACCACCAATAACTCCATAACAAATATAAAATAGCGTTAATGATTCTAATTGAACTGCAAGTCCAGAACCTAAAATGCCTATTCCATAAAATAATCCTGCAGTCGTACCACTAACCTTTGGTCCTACTTTCTCGACCCATCTGCCTAAAAATGCTGCCGATAAACCTAATAATAAAATAGCGATTTTAAACGCCCATTTTATAACACTTCCATCAACATCAAAAATATCCTTAACAGGGTTGGTCATAACCGAATATGCATACACAGATCCTATTGAAATATGAATTCCAACAGCCGAAGCAGCTATTAACCAACGGTTTTTAAGTTTTTGTGTTTTCATAATATATCTAATTTAAGTGTTGATCATAACAACACTTTCTAATTTATTTTAACTTCTTTAAAATAGTTTTTTAAGATCTCAACTGCTGCATCTAGTTCGTCCTCTGTATTTTCACGAGCATCTTTTAATTGGTAATCCCAACCTAAAGCCTCCCATTTATGAATCCCTAATTTATGATAAGGCTGAATCTCAATCTTTTCAATAGTTTTGTAATCTTTAAAATGCGCTCCCATGGCATGCAATAGCTCTGGCTTATTCGTAAGCTCTGGTATTAACACATACCTCAACCACATTTTTTTTCCTGAAGCTTCTCTATGTTTAGCAAAATTGAAAGCCGTTTCATTATTACGCTTTCCAGTTAAAGCTTCGTAGCCTTCTTCAGTCATGTGTTTTATATCTAACATAACTAGATCTGCATAGGTATCTATTAATTCTTTTGTAAAATGATTTAATACCCTGCCATTTGTATCAATATTAGTATGAATACCTTCTTCCTTAAGCCTTTTAAAAAAAGGCACTAATTCTTTAGATTGCAATAAAGGCTCTCCTCCTGATACCGTAACCCCTCCCTTTTTACCAAAATAGGGCTTCATTTTTAGAGCCATTTCTACCAACTCTTCAATATGGTATAACTTGCCTCCAGAAGTTTCAATAGCATCTGGATTGTGACAATACAGACATTTTAATTTACAACCTTGTAAAAATATAATCATCCGAATTCCAGGACCATCGTGCGTTCCAAAAGACTCAATAGAGTGCACTCTTAATATGTTTGCTTCTGTTTTGATAGAATACTCTTTTTTAAATTTAGTACCCGCAAAAGAAGCATGATACTTCTTTTGCAGATACTTGGGAATATTAATAAAACTACATGGACTCGTGAAAAGAACGTGTGATTACTTCTAATTGCTGTTCTTTTGTTAATCTTACAAAATTAACAGCGTAACCAGACACTCTTATTGTTAATTGCGGATATTCCTCAGGACGTTCCATCGCATCAAGCAAGGTCTCTTTATTTAATACATTTACATTAACATGTTGTGCATTCTTAGAGAAATAGCCATCTAAAATAGTTGCTAGATTTTCGATTCTATCAGCTTCATCTGCACCTAAAGATTTTGGTACAATTGAGAAAGTATTAGAGATCCCATCTTGAGAATCTTCATAATCAATTTTAGCAACAGAGTTTAACGATGCAATTGCTCCATTAGAATCACGACCGTGCATTGGGTTAGCACCTGGTGCAAATGGAATTCCTTTTGCTCTACCATCTGGTGTAGCGCCCGTTTTCTTTCCATAAGAAACGTTAGATGTAATAGTTAATACAGACATCGTTGTTTCTGCTCCTTTATAAACTGGTAAAGGCTTTAGCTCATTGTTAAAATCGGCAACAGCTTTTGCTGCTAAAGCATCTACCCTATCATCATCATTACCATAATATGGGAAGTCTCCTTCTATCTTAAAATCAACAGTTAAACCTTCCTCATTTCTTATTGGTTTTACTTTGGCATATTTAATTGCCGAAAGTGAATCTGCAACAATTGATAAACCAGCTATACCGTAAGCAATATTAATACTTGGATTCGTATCAATTAAAGCCATTTGAGCTTTTTCATAATAATATTTATCATGCATGTAGTGAATAATGTTCATAGAATCATTATAAACACGTGCTACTTCTCTCATAGCTACTTTAAAATTAGCCATTACCTTGTCGAAATCTAAATATTCACAATCACAAGCCTCAATACCATCAACCATTTGTGTTCCAGTTATCTCACAACGTCCACCATTAATAGCTAATAATAATGTTTTAGCTAAGTTAGTACGTGCACCAAAGAACTGGATTGATTTCCCTAATGCTTGGTGGGAAACACAACAAGCGATTCCATAATCATCAGACCCTCTTTTATTTCTCATTAATTCATCATTTTCAAACTGAATTGATGATGTATCAATAGATACTTTAGCACAATAATCTTTAAAGTTTTGAGGTAAGTCTTCAGACCAAAGAATCGTCATATTCGGCTCTGGTGAAGGACCTAAATTATATAAGGTATTCAAGAAACGGAAAGACGTTTTAGTAACCTTAGTTCTTCCATCTTCAAACATCCCACCAATAGCCTCCGTTACCCAAGTAGGATCTCCAGCAAAAATTTCGTCGTAAGCACTCATTCTTAAGTGGCGAACCATACGTAATTTCATTACAAATTGATCTATATATTCTTGGGCTTCCTCCTCTGTAATGAGACCTTCTTCTAGATCATTCTCAATAAAAATATCTAAAAATGTAGACACATTACCCAAAGACATCGCTGCACCATCCTGTTCCTTAACAGCAGCTAAATAAGCCATATAAGTCCATTGTACTGCTTCCTGAGCATTTTTGGCAGGTCTAGCTAAATCTAAGTTATATTTAGCACCTAGTTCAATCATTTCTTTTAATGATCTTATTTGCTCTGATACCTCTTCCCGTAAACGAATAACCGCATCGCTCATAGGGCCTGCTATCTTCTCTAAATCTTCTTTTTTAGATTCAATTAAAAAATCAATCCCGTATAAAGCGACGCGACGATAATCTCCAATAATTCTTCCTCTTGCATAATTGTCTGGCAAACCTGTTAAAAAGCCAAGCGAACGGAATTTTTTAATTTCTGTCGTATAAGCATCAAAAACACCATCGTTATGTGTTTTAACATACTTCGAAAATAATTCTGTTAAGGCATCATTAGGTTTTACCCCTTGCTCCAATAAGGCTTTTTGAACCACTTTAAAACCTCCAAAAGGTTTCATCGTTCTTTTTAATAGTTCGTCTGTTTGCAATCCTACAATAACTTCATTTTCTCTATCAATGTATCCTGCATTAAAGGCACTAACTGTTGAAATTACCTCAGTATCTACCGAGCGTACACCATTATTTCGGAGCTCTTCTTTAGTAGCTTCTTTACATACCTCCCATAATTTTTGAGTTTTCACGCTAGATCCAACCAAAAATTCTGACGTACCATGATAAGGAGTAATGTTATTAATAACAAAATCTCTTACATCGACTTTCTCAGTCCAAATTCCGTAGTTAAATTGTTTTACTTCCATTGTTTTATTTTATTAATATTTTGAAAAAAAATTATGATTTGTTATGCTTATTCAAAGGTAATTACCACCTCTAATTATAAACCTGACAATTATCAGTTAACACTTGAAAAAGAAAATATTGCTCACTATTTTTTTCACGAAAACGTTTGAGTTTTGAAGTTTTTTTAATAAAAAATTCACACTTTTAACTCTTATATTAAACAAACAACCTAAAAAATATATTTTTTTATATCATTTTATTATTTTTTACAACAATTAAATACAGATTTCATAATAATTAACAAAAAAGTGATTAACTTAGTTGTTTAACGGCAATAAAAAGAGATATAGAAAATTCAGCATAAATAATGATCAATTTAATAGACCTTCTATTACACTTAGAAACTGTTTAAGTTTAGTTTTTGGAATTAGTATGGAGGGATTACGTTCTCAGTCAAAGCAAAATAAATGCGAATAACATCGCTATTTAAAGAAGTTTTGCTATAGAATGAGGGCTTAAGACGACAAAATAAACTAAAGGATAAAATTTAAACAGTTTATAAAAGATCGTTGTATTAATTAGAGGCATTTTACATACTCGATTTGAAAATCTTTTTTAATTTCCTATTTTGCAATTCAAGAACCTATTTAAAACAGCAAATGGTAGAGATCACAAAAATTTTTGATTTTCCTTATTATCAATTAGAAAAATATAATTTAGATAAAGCGCTTACTAGCAAAAACAATGGTGAATGGCATTCTATATCAACTCAAGAATATATTGATCAAGCAAATGCTATTAGCAGAGGTTTGTTACGTTTAGGCGTCCAACCAAATGATAAAATTGCTGTTATCTCTTCAACAAATAGAACCGAATGGAGTGTTTTAGATATTGGAGTCCTTCAAACTGGCGCACAAAATGTCCCTATTTATCCTACTATAAGTGCTGAAGATTACGAATATATTTTAAATCATTCTGAATCTACTTATTGTTTCGTTTCCGATAAAGAAGTAGTGGATAAATTAAACACGATAAAAGGTAATACAAAACTTAAAGAGATTTATACGTTTAATGATATTGAAGGCGAAAACAGCTGGAAAGAAATTTTAAAATTAGGCGAAGATACGAGCAATCAAAACGAAGTAGATTCTAGAAAAGAAGCTGTAAAACCTCATGATTTAGCCACCTTGATTTATACCTCAGGTACAACTGGCAAACCAAAAGGCGTTATGATATCTCACAATAATCTGGTTTCAAATGTATTAGATAGTTTATCTCGGGTACCTCTAGAATTGGGTAAATCTAAAGCACTAAGCTTCTTACCTATATGTCATGTTTTTGAAAGGATGATATTATATCTGTATCAATATTGTGGTATTGAAATATATTTTGCTGAAAGCATTGAAACTATAAGTGATAATTTAAATGATGTTAAACCAAACATCATGACAGCTGTCCCAAGGTTATATGAAAAAATGTATGATAAAATAATCGCAAAAGGAGCAGATTTAAAAGGTATTAAAAAGAAACTGTTCTTTTGGGCTGTTAACTTAGGTTTAAAATATGAACCTTATGGTAAAAATGGTTGGTGGTATGAGTTTCAATTAAAAATAGCTAATAAACTTATTTTTAATAAATGGCGGGATGCTTTAGGAGGCAATATTAATACCTTGGTATCTGGAAGTGCCGCCTTGCAACAGCGACTAATTAAAGTCTTTTCGGCTGCAAGAATGCCTATCCTTGAAGGGTATGGACTAACCGAAACATCTCCTGTAATATCTGTAAACTGCCCATTTAATGGCGGTATTAAAATTGGAACTGTTGGAAGAATTATAGATAATGTTGATGTAAAAATAGCAGAAGACGGAGAAATTTTAGTAAAAGGTCCTAATGTGATGCTTGGCTATTTTAAAGACCCTGAGAAAACTAAAGAAATTATGACCGGAAACTTTTTTCACACTGGTGATATTGGAGAAGTTGATCATGATAATTTCTTAAAAATTACAGATCGTAAAAAAGAAATGTTTAAAACCTCTGGCGGAAAATATGTTGCTCCCTCTCTATTAGAAAATCAATTTAAACAATCAAGATTTATTGATCAGATAATGATAATTGGAGAAGGCGAAAAAATGCCAGCAGCTTTAATTCAAGTGAATTTTGAATTTGTTGAAGAATGGGCAAGACGACATAACATCACCTTTCAATCTAAAAATGACATCATAACGAATGTTCAATTACTAGAGCGTATTCAAGAAGAAATTGACACAGCAAATGAAAACTTTGGTAAGTGGGAACAAATTAAAAAATTCGAAATCACCCCAGATATTTGGTCCATTGATGCTGGACATTTAACACCAACATTGAAAATGAAAAGAAAAGTGATTAAAGGAAAGTATGTAGATCTCATAGAAAAGATCTACAGACCTTAACATAAAAGGTCATAAAACTCATTTTCAGTATACTCTCAATTAATTTGTATTAATTTTTACACAATTTATTATGCATGCATAATAAATTTTTCATATATTTGATCACCAACTAAATTATATGAAAGATAAAACCATTGATTACGTCCTCCGAACAACTTGGCTCTCAGTTCAGAAGATGTATAATGAAGAAGCGGCAAAATTTGAGAGTACCATGGCAACAGGTTTTACTTTATTGAGTATCGATCGGGAAAAAGGGACACCTTCGACTGCTCTTGGACCTAAAATGGGTATGGAAGCTACCAGTTTATCCAGAATATTAAAAACCATGGAAGAGAAAGGGCTCATTGAACGTAAACCCAACCCAGAAGATGGACGTGGCGTTATTATTTCTCTCACCGAATTTGGTCTTGAAAAAAGAACTTATTCAAGAGAAAAAGTTTTAATGTTTAATGAAGCTATAAAAAATAATATTTCAGAAGAGAAATTAAATAACTTTTACGAAGTCGCTGAAATTATTAATGATATGGTATCAAATAAAAAAATATATAATAAAAACGGTTAGTTATATAAAATGAGCAAACGTAGAATAAAAAAAGTGGCCATTATAGGTTCTGGTATTATGGGAAGTGGTATTGCATGCCATTTTGCTAATATTGGTGTAGATGTTTTGCTGCTTGATATCGTTCCTAGAGAACTAAACGATAAAGAAAAAGCTAAAGGCTTAACACTTGAAGATAAAGTAGTAAGAAACAGATTAGTTAATGATGCGCTTGCTGCTTCATTAAAATCAAAACCTGCTCCTATATATCATCCTAAGTTTGCAAATCGTATTACAACAGGTAACTTGGAAGACGATATTTCCAAAGTCTCCAGTGTGGACTGGATTATGGAAGTGGTGGTTGAACGATTGGATATCAAACAACAGGTTTTTGAAACACTTGAAAAACATAGAACACCAGGCACTTTAATTACTAGTAATACGTCTGGTATTCCTATTAAGTTTATGAGTGAAGGTCGTAGTGAGGATTTTCAGAAACATTTCTGTGGCACACACTTTTTTAATCCTGCACGCTACCTAAAATTATTCGAGATTATTCCTGGTCCAAAAACAGATGCTTCAGTTTTAGAATTTCTTAATGGTTATGGAGAACAATTCCTTGGAAAAACATCTGTAGTCGCTAAAGATACACCTGCCTTTATAGGAAACCGTATCGGCATATTTAGTATTATGAGTTTATTCCATGCCGTTAAAGACATGGGATTAACGATTGAAGAAGTTGACAAATTATCAGGTCCCGTTATTGGTAGACCTAAATCTGCTACTTTTAGAACAGTTGATGTTGTTGGATTAGACACTTTAGTTCATGTAGCAAACGGTATTGCAGAAAACTGTAAAGAAGATGAGCGCTTAGAACTTTTTAAATTACCAGATTTCATCAATACCATGATGAAAAACAAATGGTTAGGAAGTAAAACGAAGCAAGGGTTTTATAAAAAAACAGTGTCTGCCGAAGGCAAAAAAGAAATCTTATCATTAGACTTAAACACTTTAGAATATCGTTCTGCACAAAAAGCAAAATTTGCAACTTTAGAACTTACTAAAACAATCGATAAGGTTGTAGATAGATTTAAAGTACTCGTCTCAGGTAAGGATAAAGCTGGTCAATTTTACAGAAAAAGCTTTGCTGCTTTATTTGCCTACGTTTCTAATCGTATTCCTGAAATAACAGACGAATTATATAAGATTGACGATGCCATGAAAGCTGGTTTTGGTTGGGAACACGGTCCTTTCCAAATTTGGGATGCTATAGGTGTAGAAGCAGGCATAGAAATAATGAAAGCCGAAGGTTTAACACCCGCAGCTTGGGTTAACGATATGTTGTCATCAGGAAGTAAATCCTTTTATTCCGTAAAAGAAGGAGCCACTTATGCTTACGATATTCCGAATAAAACACAAGAAAAAATACCAGGTCAAGACGCATTTATCATCTTAGATAATATCAGAAAATCGAATGAAGTATTTAAAAATTCTGGTGTTGTTATTGAAGATTTAGGCGATGGCATATTAAACTGCGAATTCCAATCTAAAATGAATACGATTGGAGGCGATGTTTTATCAGGACTTAATAGAGCTATCGATTTAGCCGAAAAAGAATATCTGGGATTAATTATTGGTAACCAAGGCGCCAATTTCTCTGTTGGCGCCAATATTGGTATGATATTCATGATGGCTGTAGAACAAGAATATGATGAACTTAATGCCGCGATCAAATATTTTCAAGATACGATGATGCGTATGCGTTATTCTTCTATCCCAACCATTTCAGCACCACATGGCATGTCCTTAGGAGGTGCTTGCGAGTTATCGATGCACGCCGATAAAGTTGTGGCTGCTGCCGAAACGTATATAGGCTTAGTAGAATTTGGAGTTGGTGTTATTCCTGGAGGAGCTGGTTCCAAAGAAATGGCTCTAAGAGCTTCTGATACTTTTAGAAAAGGAGATGTCGAATTAAACACCCTACAAGAATACTTTTTAACGATAGGCATGGCAAAAGTGGCAACTTCTGCCTATGAAGCCTTTGATCTGGGTGTGCTTCAAAAAGGAAAAGATGTAGTCGTTATTAATAAAGACAGACAAATAGCAACCGCAAAAGCACACGCTAAACTAATGGCAGAAGCTGGCTATACACAACCTGTAAAACGCAAAGATGTAAAAGTACTTGGCAAACAAGCTCTAGGTATGTTTTTAGTTGGAACAGATTCTATGGAAGCTGCAAATTATATAAGTGAACACGACCATAAAATCGCTAATAAATTAGCTTACGTCATGGCTGGTGGTGATTTATCAGAACCTACCTTAGTGAGCGAACAGTACTTGTTAGACCTAGAACGTGAAGCTTTCTTAAGTTTATGTACAGAACGAAAAACATTAGAACGTATACAACATATGTTGAAGACGGGGAAACCGTTGCGTAATTAAAATCCCCCAAAGGGAGGCGCTTTAAAAGATGAATATAATGTATAACTAAAAACAAACCCGTAACAGTTCCCGCTCCTTTGGAGAGGGGTAGATTTAAGACGCATTGACATAGGATTGAAAGACGAAATAGAAGGTCCTATATGATATGTCTAACAAAAAAATAAGAGTAATAGTAAAGAATAAGATGGCTGCAAGACATAATTTTAGAAAGTTAACAATTTGGAAAGAAGGTATTTCAATAGTAAAAGATACTTATACAACGACCAAAACATTTCCAAAGTCAGAAATTTATGCACTTTCAAATCAAATGCAACGGTGCTCTATCTCTATTCCTTCTAATATTGCTGAAGGTACAAGTAAAGGAACAGATAAGCATTTTACTCAATATTTAGAAACAGCTTTAAGGGCTGCCTTTGAGTGAGAGACACAATTAATAATTTCTTTTGAAATAGGATATATTTCCGAAGACACTTTTAAACATTTAGAAAATAAAATTCAAATGATTCAAGGAATGATAACACGATTCATGGAAAACTTATGCAAGTCTTAAGTCATTCGTCTTATCGTCTTATGTCAAAATATTCATAAACTATGAACAAAACCGCATACATAGTAAAAGCATATAGAACAGCAGTTGGAAAAGCTCCAAAAGGCGTATTCCGTTTTAAAAGAACTGATGAATTGGCTTCAGAAACCATTCAACACATGATGAAAGAATTACCACAATTAGACAAAACTCGTATCGACGATGTTATTGTTGGTAATGCCATGCCAGAAGGCTCTCAAGGTTTAAATATGGCACGTCTTATCTCTTTAATGGGATTAGATAGTGTTGATGTTCCTGGAGTTACTGTAAATCGTTTTTGTTCATCGGGTATTGAAACTATTGGGATTGCTACAGCGAAAATTCAATCAGGAATGGCCGATTGTATTATTGCTGGAGGTGCAGAAAGTATGAGTGCTGTTCCAATGACGGGGTTTAAACCTGAGTTAAATTACGACATTGTAAAAGCAGGTCACGAAGATTATTATTGGGGTATGGGAAATACTGCTGAGGCCGTTGCAAATCAGTTTAAAGTATCTCGTGAAGACCAAGATGAATTTGCTTATAATTCACATATGAAAGCTTTAAAAGCACAAGCAGAAAATCGTTTTCAAGATCAAATAGTACCTATAGAAGTAGCACAAACTTATGTAGATGCAAACGGAAAGAAAGCTACTAAATCATATACCGTAACAAAGGATGAAGGACCACGAGCGGGAACTAGCAAAGAAGCCCTGGCAAAATTACGAGCCGTGTTTGCTGCTGGTGGTAGTGTAACCGCAGGAAACTCTTCTCAAATAAGTGATGGGGCTGCCTTTGTTATGGTGATGAGTGAAGACATGGTAAAAGAATTAAACCTGGAACCCATAGCTCGTTTAGTAAACTATGCCGCTGCAGGTGTAGAGCCTCGCATTATGGGGATTGGCCCTGTAAAAGCGATTCCAAAAGCATTGAAACAAGCTGGTTTACAACAATCAGATTTAGAACTTATCGAATTAAATGAAGCCTTTGCGTCACAATCTCTAGCCGTAATTAGGGAACTTGGTTTAAATCCCGATATAGTAAACGTTAACGGTGGTGCTATTGCCTTAGGACATCCACTTGGTTGTACTGGAGCAAAATTATCTGTACAATTATTTGATGAAATGCGTAAACGTAATATGCAAGGTAAATATGGTGCCGTAACCATGTGCGTAGGAACTGGACAAGGAGCCTGTGGGATTTTTGAATTTTTAAATTAGAAACCCACCTAACCTCTCCAAAAGAGAGGTACAATTGAAAATAAAAAAAATAAGTTATTAATTAAAAAACACCCACAAATTCTCTTTCCTTCGGAAAGGGTTGGGAATCGGAAAATGGAAGCAACAGAAAAAGATATTTTACGCGGCGGACAATTCTTAGTAAAAGAAACCAATTGTGAAGACATATTCACTCCTGAAGATTTTAACGAGGATCAGTTGATGATGAAAGAAGCTGTCACTGAATTTGTTGATAGAGAAATTTGGGCAAATAAGCCACGTTTTGAAGCTAAAGATTATGCATTAACAGAATCGTGTATGCGTAAAGCTGGAGAACTTGGTTTTTTAAGTGTTTCTGTGCCAGTAGAATATGGTGGCATGGGAATGGGTTTTGTAGATACCATGCTTGTTTGCGATTATATTTCTGGTGCCACTGGCTCGTTTAGTACCGCATTTGGTGCCCATACTGGAATTGGTACAATGCCTATTACTTTATATGGAACCGAAGAGCAAAAGAAAAAATACGTTCCCAAATTAGCTACAGGCGAATGGTTTGGTTCCTATTGCTTAACAGAACCTAGTGCTGGTAGTGATGCCAATTCTGGTAAAACAAAAGCAGTACTTTCTGCTGATGGTAAAAGTTACAGCATTACAGGGCAAAAAATGTGGATCTCTAATGCTGGTTTTTGTAGCTTAATGATTGTTTTTGCTCGTATAGAAGATGATAAAAACATCACTGGATTCATCGTAGAATACGACCCTGAAAACCCGAATGGTATCACTATGGGAGAAGAAGAACACAAATTAGGGATTCGTGCCTCTTCCACACGTCAGGTTTTCTTTAATGATACTGTTGTTCCTATTGAAAATATGTTATCAACAAGAGGCAATGGGTTTAAAATAGCCATGAACGCTCTTAATGTTGGCCGTATAAAATTAGCTGCGGCCTGTTTAGATGCGCAACGACGTACTATTACAGAATCTATTAAATATGCTAATGAACGTATTCAATTTAAAACACCCATATCTAGTTTTGGTGCGATTCGTCAAAAAATTGCTGAAATGGCAACTAACTGTTGGGTTGGTGAAGCCGCTAGTTATAGAGCTGCAAAAAATATAGAAGATCGTATTGCACTTCGTCAAAAAAATGGAAAAGACACCCATCAAGAAGCAGAATTAAAAGGTGTTGAAGAATATGCTATTGAGTGTTCCATTTTAAAAGTAGCTGTTTCAGAATACACACAAAAATGTACCGATGAAGGGATTCAAATCTTTGGTGGTATGGGATTCTCTGAAGAAACCCCTATAGAATCTGCATGGAGAGATGCTCGTATCGCAAGGATCTACGAAGGTACTAATGAAATTAATCGTATGTTAAGTATAGGTATGCTTATCAAAAAAGCGATGAAAGGACATGTAGATCTTTTAACACCTGCCACAGCAGTTAAAGATGAATTGGTAGGCATTCCGTCTTTTGATGTCCCAGATTATTCTCAATTATTTTCTGAAGAAAAAAACATTATAAAGAATCTAAAAAAACTCTTTTTAATGGTCGCTGGAGCTGCATTACAGAAGTATGGTGAAAAAATAGAGCAACAACAACAATTAATGTTAGCAGCATCAGATATTTTAATACAAATATACATAGCAGAGTCAGCTATTTTACGCGCAGAAAAAATGGCAAAAAAGGAAGGGGAAGCTGCTGCAAAAGAACAAATAGCTATGGCTAAGTTAAATTTATTCCATGCTATAGATGTTATTGAAACTGCTGGTAAACACTCCATCATTTCTTTTTCTACAGGAGATGAACAACGTATGATGCTTATGGGCTTAAAACGTTACATTAAATATGTAAACATGCCAAACATTATAGAATTAAGAAATATTATAGCAGATAAAGTAACTGAAGAAAATAAATACTGTTTTTAGTATAAAGAAAAAAGTAGTGACTAACTCTCAATTGGAAAAAGCGTTTCGAAGTTAACTTTCGAAGCGTTTTTTTTATTTTATTATCTTTAAACCTGAGTTCGACGTAAGGAAAATAAAGTTGTTTTTATAAAACACTGCTTATAAAGCGTTTATATTAATAAAGTAAATTTTAGATATCTGAAAACATATTCAAATCTATTAGCTTCAAGCTAAAAATCAATAATTATAGTACATGAAAATAATAGTTACAAGCTTATTGGTATTTTCAAGCTTCTTTTTATCAGCTCAAACAAATCAGAAATTATACCATATTATTGATGCAGTCTCATCAGAACGTATCAAACAAGATGTTCAAACGCTTGTGGATTTTGGAACAAGAAATACTTTTAGTGATACTATTTCTAATACCAAAGGCATTGGAGCAGCGAGACGGTGGATAAAATCGGAATTTGAAACCATCTCGAAAGGTTGTAATAATTGTCTGGAAGTCTTTTATCAAAAAGATTTTGTTACTAAAAAAAATAACAATCGTGTGCCACACGACGCTTGGGTAGTCAATGTTGTTGCTATTCAAAAAGGAACTAAATACCCCAATCGATACATTATTATGAGTGGAGATATTGATTCCCGTGCCAGCGATACTATGGATTTTACTACGGATGCTCCTGGAGCAAATGATAATGCTTCTGGTATGGCTGGAACTATGGAAGCCGCAAGAGTTTTATCTAAGTATAAATTTGAAAGCAGTGTTGTTTATGTTGGTCTATCTGGTGAAGAACAGGGGCTTTTTGGCGGTGCTGGATTAGCAAAATATGCTCAAGAAAAAAAATGGGATATTATTGGGGTTTTTAATAATGATATGATCGGAAATATTAAAGGGGTTGATGGTGTTATTGATAATAGAACCTTTAGAATATTCTCTGAGCCTGTACCTCCAAACGAAACAGAACGCGCAAGAAAAATGCGTCGATTTTATGGAGGCGAGGTAGATGGTATCTCACGCCAATTGGCACGTTACGTGCATAAAACTACAAAAACATATATGCCAGAAATGAACCCCATGATGGTTTATAGATTAGATAGATTTGGTCGTGGTGGTCATCACCGCCCTTTTAACGATTTAGGATATGCAGGTATTCGTATTATGGAAGCACATGAAAACTACACGCAACAGCATCAAGATATCCGTGAGGAAAATGGCATAAAATATGGTGATGTAATTGAGCATGTTAATTTTGATTATGCAAAAAAGCTCACCGCAGTAAATGCCATAAATATGGCAAGTTTGGCTTCTGCCCCTCCTGCACCCAATAATGTTGCTATTGGGGGTGTTGTAGCACCTGCTGCAAAATTCAAATGGGATAAAGTTAATGGTGCCAAAGGTTATAAAATTTACTGGAGGAATACCACCTCTCCTACTTGGGATCATAGCAGGTATGTTGGTGATGTATCAGAATTCACATTAGAAGGCATCGTTATTGATAATTACTTTTTTGGAATAGCTTCGGTTAATGAAAATGGTTTCGAAAGTGTGGTCGTATTTCCCAATAAGGTTTTTAGAGATTAAGAAAGGGTTTAAGTTTTGTTTTTGAAATTAGTTTAGGTGGATTACATTCTCGATCAAGGCAAAAACAAATGCGAATAGCATCGTTATTCAAAGAAATTTTACTGCAGAATGAGGGCTTATAACGACAAAATAAGCTAAAGGATAAAATTTAAACAGTTTCTAAGCTTTACATAATTATCAGCTGCAATATCAAACTCACGCTAAATATTAACAAATTATTAAGAATCTTTTTCTTTAATTTTGAACAAAGCCAAAATAATGACTTACCGTTTATATCTATTACTATTTTTCTCAATAATTTCATGTATTTCCGTGGAAGCACAAGGATTACTTTCGGAGAAAAATAATTTCACCAGACAAGATACATTAAGAGGTTCCATAACTACAGAACGCGTATGGTGGGATTTAACCTATTACCATTTAGATATAAAAGTAGATCCTGATAACAAATTCATTTCGGGGAAGAATACGATTCAATATAAAGTTTTAAAAGATCATTCGGTCATGCAAGTTGATTTGCAAACACCTTTAAATCTGACTAAAGCCATTCAAAATGGAAAAGAATTAAACATAAAACATGACGGTAATGCTCATTTTATAAACCTTGTTGAAAAACAAAAAATAGGAGATATAAATACTATTGATGTTTATTATAATGGAAATCCGAAAGAAGCAGTTAGAGCCCCTTGGGATGGTGGTATCTCATGGAAAAAAGACCAAAACGACAATCATTTTGTTGCATCGTCTTGTCAAGGGTTAGGAGCCAGTGTATGGTGGCCTTGTAAAGACCATATGTATGATGAAGTAGACAGTATGCTTATTAGTGTAAATGTTCCTAAAAATTTAATGAATGTTTCTAATGGTAGATTAAGGAGTGTCGAGCAATATGGAGACACAAAAACGTACCGTTGGTTTGTAAATAGCCCAATTAACAACTATGGCGTAAACATCAATATTGGTGATTATGCTAATTTTTCTGAGGTTTATGATGGACAGGCTGGACATTTAGATATGAAATATTATGTTTTAAAAGATAATATAGAGAGAGCCAAAGATCATTTTAAAGATGCTCCCAAAATGATGAAGGCTTTCGAGCATTGGTTTGGTAAGTACCCCTTTTATGCAGATAGTTTTAAACTCGTTGAAGTCCCCTATTTGGGAATGGAACACCAAAGTTGTGTTACTTATGGTAATCAATATAAAAAAGGTTATTTAGGTAAAGATCTATCTGGTACAGGTTGGGGTTTAAAATTCGATTTTATTATCATTCACGAAGCTGGTCATGAGTGGTTTGCTAATAACATTACTAATAAAGATGTGGCAGACATGTGGATTCATGAGGGGTTTACTTCCTATTCTGAAAACTTGTTTTTAGATTATTATTACGGTAAAAAAGCTTCCGCAGATTATGTTATTGGTACTCGGAGAAATATTCAAAACGATAGACCTCTTATTGGACATTATAATGTAAATGCCGAAGGGTCTGCCGATATGTATTATAAAGGTGCCAATATGCTACACACTTTAAGACAACTTATTGAAGATGATGAAAAATGGCGACACATTTTACGTGGACTAAATAAAGATTTTTATCATCAAACAGTTACCACACAACAAATCGAAAATTATTTGAGCCTGAAAACAGGTATTGATCTAACTGAATTTTTTAATCAATATTTAAGAACTGTAAAAATTCCAACGCTTGAATATGCTATCGAAAAAAATGAATTGAAATATCGTTGGACCAATATTGTTGATAAATTTGACATGCCTGTTCAAGTAAACATTAACGGAAACGAACAATGGCTATTTCCTATTTCTGATTGGAAAACACTACCATTTGAATCAAAAATCACATTATTTAAAGTAGATCGAGATTTTTATGTAGAAGCAAAAAAACTTTAATAATAGTGGAAATCCCTGAGTTATATTTTAAGACAGATACAGAATGGCGCGACTGGTTACATAAAAATCATGACGCTTCCAGCGGTATTTACCTCATCCTTTATAAAGTAGAAAACAAAGAACCTTCCATGCGATGGGAAGAAGCTGTAAAAGTAGCGCTTTGTTATGGTTGGATAGATTCCACAGTAAAAAGTTTAGGTAACGGAAAACGTCGACAACGCTTCTCTCCAAGAAACCCAAAAAGTGTATGGAGCGCCTTAAACAAAAGATATATAAAAGAATTAACCGCCAACAATTTAATGCACAAAAGTGGCCTTAAAATTATTGAGATCGGTAAAAAAAATGGAAGCTGGACAGCTTTGGATGCTGTTGAAAAAGGCATTATTCCAGAAAGTTTACAAAATGCCTTTGATAAAAACCCTAATGCTTTTAAAAATTATCAAAACTTTGCACCTTCTTACCGAAAAGGGTATTTGTATTGGATCAATCAAGCCAAAAGAGAAGAAACCAGACAAAAACGCATTGCTGAAATTATTAGACTGTGTGAGGCCAATATAAAGGATAGAGGGAATTGGTAAAAGATCTACAACTTAATGATCTTAAAATTTTCTTTATCAATATTTAAAAAATAAATACCGTTACTTAAATGGCTAATATTTAATTCTATTTCAGAAGTATTTATTGTTTTACTTAACAGCTTATTTCCGTTTATCGAAAACAGATTAATTGTTCTCTGTTCGGTAACTCTAAAACTTATAAATAAGTAATATAAAACAGAATTAGCATCTGTTTCAAAAGATGTATCTTCCAATTCAGTAACTCTTAAAAAAGGTTTTTTTAAGAGATTTGTATGACTGTTATTTACAAAACTTTGAGTATTGATAGTCATACTCGCAATAGTATTAGCACCTGTAAATAATGGATCTCTATTTAAAAAATTCACTTCTGAAATTTGAGCACTGGAAAGACTCACAAGTAATAGTAACAAACAAACGGTAGTAGGATAACGTTTTTTCATAGTGGGGGCTATTTTTGTTATTTTATATACGTTACTGATCTACAAACCAGATCTTAATTAGCAATAAATCTGGTTTTTACATGCCTTTTATCCCCAGTAAGGATCTATAGATTGAATGCTCTCTGCAAACCTTTTTTGTATACTTAACTGTTAAAAACACTACTAATACCCGAAGAATAAAGAGGCTGTCTAAAAAGTGTCATTCAGAAGGCTATCTTCAAACAAAATATATTTTGTTTGAAGATATAAGCGAAGCTTACGACTGAAGAATCTCTTGAATTTTAATGTTTCTATTTTTAGACAAATAAGTATATAAAAGGAATAATTAGATGAGCCTTTAATTTCTATTTGGTGTAAAAAAAAGAGAGATTCTTCAGTTTGCTCTGAATGGCAAAGTTCATCACTTTTTAGACAGCCTCTTTTACAGATTTAAAATAATTTATTCGTTATTTTATTGTACTAAAATCTTTTGTAAATGTTTTTGACCTGATTTAGTTGTTACAGTCAAGAAATACATCCCTGTAGGCAATGTATTAACATCAAGTTCATATCTTGAATTCCTTGTTTTAATAGTTCTATTTTTCACCATCCTACCAAGCAAATTAATTACATTTATATTAGCCCCTTCAAGACTAGAGCTGCTTTGAATAGTTACTGTCGCTTTTTTAAATCGATTAATAGGATTAGGATATAATCTTATATTAACTTCCTTAGCTATGGTTGTAGGTGTTTCAGATGTTTCTTCGGTATCATTTCCAAAAAAGAAACCATACTCTGCGTTTGCCAAGGCAACCTCAATTTGTGCCCAGCTCCTGTGATAGTTTTGTGAAAAATCTTGCCCAGCATCATATGCCGCTTTTAGCCTATCATATTCAGGATCATCCTTATATTTAGAACGAATGTCTAGAAAACTAACTCCAGGTTGTATAACATCTCCATTAGCCATAACACCAGAGTATCCAGCTGGAATATATACTTCCTGCTCAAACATTCTTTTGTAATCTGCTCTAATTTCTGTTGAAGACACACCTTTAGAATCTCTGTATTTCGTCCACATTCTATCTAAAATTTCTTTCGCAAGTGTTTTCGCATCGTTATCAAGAGTATCATGTTTATCAGTAGCTGCTGCGTAATAAATTAAAGCTTTTGCAGTAGAAGCAGCGACACCAAGATCTAAATTATACGACGTTACTGTTACGCTAAGATTGTTATTAGCACCTGGATTTGTAGGATTCCAAGTATCAGGTTCTCCAGTCCATTCTAATCCAGCAGGAACGCTGAAATCATCTGTGCCTACAAGTTGAAATACTCCTTTAACCCAATTAACCCATTTCTCTATTAGTATTTTTGCTGTAGGGTCGTTAGTAATATAGTAATATTCTGCTACACGTTCCATTGACCAAGATTGCCACCCAAACCAAGTGCCACTTCCTGGGTCATGATAAACAGGATTCGTATCAAATGCCATATCATAGAAAGTAGACTTCCCAGCTGGGTAAGTGCTATAATTACCATTCCAACTATTTGTGGCACCACCTGCTATGGCACCTTCTTTAGATTGCAGGTATTGATAGAATTCCATTTGTCTTTCTAAACTATCACCCCAATCACGTTTACCATTAGTTGATTTTGGAGCAAATTCGTTTATTTGAGACATCGCATAGGCTGCAACTGGGTTTTGATACCCAAAATGACAATGACTTGAACTAATTCTAAAAGCCCAAGCTGCATCAGAATTGGTAGCCCCTCCCCAAGCCATATACCAAGACATTAAATAATGTGCACTATCGTATCCTGTTCCAATACCCGAAGACTCACTTTGAACTCCCATAGGTTTGAAATATTTATCAAACATTGATAGTCTTAGGTAATCACCCATTTTAGTAGCTTTATCTAGTAAAGAACCATCGATGGTTGCACCTTGTTCTTTAGCATACTCTACAGCCCAATACATGGCTTGTACTGCTCTTGCATCTGCATCAGGGGCACTTGTATAACGCCATTGTTGCGCATAGTTACTATCTTCTATAAATATTGGCAAGAATCCATTTGTTCCTCCCCATTCATAGCTTTCCCAAGATGGATGTGGTACTGTTTCAAAAACAGACTCTTGTTCTCCTCTTTGAAAGGTATTAATATAAGACGGCGTACTAACACCATCTCCACGATTTCCATAACCATAAAAATTATCATTATCTAATAACCAATGCATTTGATAAACATTTTCACCATAGGCAGCCGTAAGTTCTGGTGAAACAGGATCGACACCAACTGGGGTACTTAGACTCAATGGTGATGGGTAGTTCTCTGGTAAAGGAAACTCACTAGCATATGCTGCTGGACTATTAGCATTGTAAGCACTATTTGTTGGTTGATCCAAAGCTGTAGGAATAATAAATTGCTCTATTTTATCCCATACATTAGCTACAGGTACCCAGTTTTTAGTGATACGGCCGTTCATTACTTCTAACCATAACCAATACGAATATAACTCGGATGTAGATTCATGACCATGATCTGGAGCTTCTACGATTAACGATTCTATTGAGTGGTGAGGCGATCCGTCTGCACTAAAATATCCATTTTCAGGATCTAAAAATTCACTACGCATTTCTAAGAAACGATCAATATATTCATTATCTGCAGGAGGAGGAATCACAACATCAGTTGCAGTAATAGATACAGAAGCAGTGTCTGAACCTCCATTACCATCACTTACAGTAACAGTAGCAGTGTAAGAACCATTTGCTGTATATGTATGGCTAGAAGAAGCATCTGTACTAGAAGTACCATCTCCATAGGTAATAAGATAACTTAGAGTATCTCCATCTGCATCTGTTCCTGAAGCGGTAAAACTTACCACCAAAGGAGCCAAGCCAGAAGTAGGTGTTGCAATTAATGAGGCCACAGGCGGTGTATTAAGTGTAGAACCCCCACAATCTGGAGCTGTAGAAGAATTACTAAAATAAATACTATAGCCTCCAGTTTTGGATACGATAACAAAATTAACGCCGTCTTTTGCTACCCAATAGTCCCCATCAAGACCACTAATTCCAGAGCCATTTATAGCGAGTTCAGGTTGAGCAGAGTTAAGATTTTTAGTAATTTTTGGTAATAAATCTATGTACCAGTTTGGTTGTCCGTTATTAGTATTAAAAGAAAATTGGTATAAACCATTATTATTTAAATCCCAATTGATATTAAATATGGTAACATTATCAAGGTTAGGTCCACCAGTACCTAACACATGAATATTACTATACGGTTGATTGATAGTACTAAGAGCAGTGGCTAATGGTGTGCCAAAGGTACAATCACTAGATTGTTGGGCTTCATAGAAAAACCACGACTTATGTAATGCTTCTCCATGATTAAAAGTCAGAGCCTTAAGCTGACTACTGTAAATTGCTATAAATAGCAAAAATAATTTGAATAGTTTGTGTTTCATTTTGTTTAAGATTTAGATTAATTAATATGAGTTCGATTTAAAAACAAGCATATTTTAAGTAATAAAATCCACTATAATGATTGGTATTTGTCACCTTGAGAGTGTCGAAAGGTTTAAAAAATTGAGTGTTTTTTTATAGGTTTCGAGTGTGATCAACCTTACAAGAGAATATAAGTGATTGATTTTAAATTAAAATGTATTCATCGCTATATTGAGCTCACGTTAATTAAATACGTTATCTTAATATTTGGTGAATACGCACTTGTTTTACGATTGTAAAAAAGTAATATTTTAACATTTTAAATAGTATATCTTCAGTTTTTTACTTAAAAAAATAAAAAATATCATTGTAAATATATATATTATATAAACATCCCTATAATACTATACTTACAGATTATTAACTTTTTTTTACAATAAATTGACCAGAACTAAACCATAGACGGAAGTCCAAAGATTCGTTTTGGCAGACTAAAAGTTTACTTTGTGACATACCAAAATAAAAGAATAAACATGTTAAAACTGAATTTCTGTGAATTCGTGAAACCTGCCAGTCAAAAGGCTGATTCGTGTCAAAAATTCTTAGAAGCTGAAAAGAGAAGAAACAAAAACGCATAGATCAAATTATTGAACTATGCGTTAAAAATATTAAAAGTTGAGATACTGTAAAGATTTATAACTTAACAATCTTAAAACTTTCTTTATTGATATTTAAAAAATAAATACCACTACTTAAGTGAGAGATGTCTAATTCTATTTCAGAAGTATTAACTATTTTACTAAGTAACTTATTTCCTTTAACTGAAAACAGATTAATTATTCTCTGTTCTGGAACTCTAAAACTTATAAATAAGTGATCTGAAACAGGATTAGGATATATTTCAAAAGGCATATCATCCAATTCTATAACACTTAAAACAGGTTCGTTTAATGGATTATAAGTATTACCTGAAAGAGCAAACATATAGAGCGCTCTTAATGTGGCTCCAAAATAGGCACTTGTAGATTGATTCTTTAACTCAGTATAACCATTATCTACAAAACTTTGAGTATTTGAAGACATGGCCGCAGTAGCATAAGCACCAGTAAACGTTGGATCTTTGTAAGTTGTATTGATCGCAACACCAGCTTGATTATAACCTGGATATATTTGATCAAAACCACCTTTATTTGTAACAAAATCGTTGCATAAAACCGAATAATCTAATGCTTTAGAATTACCATACCACACATAATCTATCGCTATTCGCCATGGTGTTCTGGCAGCATCATAATAATAAGATTTTCCTTCATCATAAGCCCAAGAGACTATGGCTGAATAATCGCCATCTGCTTCACACCAATCTGATACTAAATTGTAGGCAGCACTGTGTTTAGACAAATTAGCATTAATAATATCATAACTTTTATCGGCAACGGCATTCCAAAACGTTATATCGTTTGTATAATCTCCAAACACTCTAAAATAACCTGTTGTAAAGTATGATGGATTTGTATTAACACTTCCACCCCAGGCATCACCTGGTTTTAAAATATTTGTATTTGCTTCAACTTCATGATTTTTTATAGCAGCTATTAAAGTTTTTGCATCATTTTGATAATTTATAGCACCTGTATTTCCCCAACGTTTTTCTGCTACAATCAGGGCTATGGCAGCATCTAATTCTGCATCGGTAGCACCATTTTCTCCAATAACGTTAGAGCAAGCATTTATTTTCCAGTTCATAACACCGTTAGTATTAGAAAAGTCTTGATAATAAAGCCATAAGCCATCAAAAAGTTCTTTATCATTTGCATAGGCAGACAACAGCATGCCATAGGCTACGCCTTCTGAAACTGTTTCGGTAGGCGTATCAAATTTTATTCTATATCTTCCATTCGTGCATGGTGTTGCAAAAGCATTTCGCCATGCTACATAGACATCATATAAATCATTAGCTTGAATATTTGATGGTTGTATACCATAGTCATAATCTCTGTTCAAAAAATTCACTTCTGAAATTTGGGCATTAGAAAAGTTCATCAATAAAAGGAACAGGCAAACAGCTGTAGGATAACGTTTGTTCATAAGTAGGTTTTTATTTATGAATATACGTTACTAAATCATAAAATAGATTTTACTGCACCATAAATTCTATTTTAAATCCCATTTATAAAACTTCCATAAGGATCTTTAAACTGAATCCCCTCAGTAAATCTTTGTTTAGTTAATTGCTTAAGTTCTACTAATGCCCAAAGTATAAATTCCTTTACAAAATAACTGTCTTCTTTAGATATTTTAGGCTGATATTTACCCAACAGATCATCTAAAGGAGAAATAGCATCTAATAAACTTCTATATTCTTTATCACGTAGATCGTCTAACAACTCAAAACCATCTTTCTGATTAAAAAACCAAGATATAATATCGTCATAAGGACTTTCATCTTCTTGTTTTTTTAGTTTTTCAATCTTCGGAAAAAATTCATTGAACAAATTTTTAATTGCTGCTCCTATTAAATTATAAGCAACCATTGCTGCTCCCTCCTGCTCCCCTTCATAAACCAATTCTACCTTTCCTGTAATAGATGGAATAATACCAACAAAATCACTTAAACGTAACATCGTGGTTTTTTCTCCAGATATTAAAGCCCTGCGCTCGGCTGTACTTAGCAAGTTTTCCAGTGCCGTAATGCTCAATCGGGCACTTACGCCACTTTTAGCATCAATAAAATCATTTTCACGAGCTTCAAATACAATTTGTTCTAAGAGGTCTCTTGCTAGGTCTGGAACTAAAACCGTTTGTTTTTGTCCTTCTACCAATCTGGCTTCTTGTTCTGTTATTAATCTAGCCGTTTCAATATCTATTGGGTAATGGGTTAATATTTGAGAACCAATTCTATCCTTTAAAGGGGTTACAATACTCCCTCTATTGGTATAATCTTCAGGGTTTGCCGTGAATAAGAATTGAATATCCAATGGTAATCGTAATTTAAATCCTCTAATTTGAATGTCCCCTTCTTGCAAAATATTAAACAAGGCTACTTGAATTCTTGCTTGCAAATCTGGTAGCTCATTAATTACAAATATGCAACGATTTGCTCTTGGTATCATACCGTAGTGGATCACTCTATCGTCTGCATAACTCAATTTTAAATTAGCTGCTTTAATAGGATCTACGTCACCAATAATATCAGCTACCGTAACATCTGGAGTTGCTAATTTTTCTGCAAAACGTTCACTTCTATGCAACCATGAAATAGGGGTTTTGTCTCCTTTTTCTTTTATCAATTCTACTGCAAATCTAGAAATAGGATGTAATGGGTCATCATTAATTTCAGAGCCCTCAACATAAGGGATATATGCATCTAATAAATTCAACATTAAACGAGCTAAACGCGTTTTTGCCTGTCCTCGCAATCCTAAAAGATTGATATTATGACGTGATAAAATGGCACGTTCTAACTCAGGAATCACCGTATTTTCATAACCGTGAACACCTTCAAAAGTTGTTTCTTTATTCTTTATTTTCTCAATTAGATTGCCTCTTAATTCATCTTTTATAGATTTAGATTGGTAGCCTGCTTTTTTTAATTCACCGAGTGTTTTTATACTTTCTATATTCATATTTTTTATTTAGAAAAAAAGGAGATAGATAAAAGAAACCTGACTTAATTCTCATTGTCTGTATTCTCCCCTCTTTTTTCTTTTCTCTTTTTCTTGTTAATTTTTTATTCTTTTAAATACTCCACTGAATGATTTTTTTTTCTTATTATCGTGTTTTTAACCCTCCGAATTTTCATTCTGAAAATCCACCTCCCTTAAAAATAAGGGAGGAACAAGTACTATTTATATTTTTAACTTCCTCTAATACGTTTTTTTCTATTTGTTTCATAGTTTAATCTAAAAAAAGAGGTGTTTTATTTAAAATGTTCTTTTATTTCCATAAATACAGATCCTAAATTTTCAAAAACCATTTTGTTTTCAAATCTTATTACTGTATAACCTAATTCTGTTAAATATTTTGTTCTTTGATCGTCCTTTTCTTTAGCTAATTCATTGTTATGAACTTCACCATCTAATTCAATTATTAGTTTTTCTTTAGAACAATAGAAGTCTACAATATAGTTTTTAATACTGTGTTGTCTTGTAAAACGTCTTCCTTCAAATTGTCTTGATTTTAAATGTTTCCACAAAAAAGCTTCAGCTGGTGTTAAGGATTGCCTTAATTCTGCTCTTCTTTCTTTTAGATATTTTAGTGAATGTATTTTTTGTTTCATTATAATATGTTTAACCCTCCGGATTTTCTTCTGAAAATCCACCTCCCTTAAAAATAAGGGAGGAACAAGTACTATTTATATTTTTAACTTATTCTAATACAATTCCTTCTATTTGTTTTATAGTTTAATCGTTACTGCTCTCCTCTTTAATTAAAGAGGAGATGAATTTCGATTTTTTTTAAATCGGAAGAAAGAGGTGTTTTATTTAAATATTCTTTCTACTAGTTTTATTGTAATACTTTAACGAATCTATTTTTTCTTTCATTATAGTATGTTTAACCCTCCGAATTTTCTTCTGAAAATCCACCTCCCTTAAAAATAAGGGAGGAGCAAGTACTATTTATATTTCTAACTTCCTTCTTCTAATCCTTTTTTCTATTTGTTTTATAGTTTAATCGTTAATGTTCTCCTCTTTAATTAAAGAGGAGATGAATTTCGGTTTTTTTAAATCGGAAGAAAGAGGTGTTTTATTTAAATATTCTTTCTTCTAGTTTAATTGTAATATTTTAACAAATGTATTTTTCTTTCATTATAACATCTTTAACCCTCCGAATTTTCATTTTGAAAATCCACCTCCCTTAAAAATAAGGGAGGAGCAAGTACTATTTATATTTTTAACTTCCTCTAATACATTTTTTTCTATTTGTTTCATAGTTTGATCGTTACTGTTCTCCTCTTTAATTAAAGAGGAGATGAATTTCGATTTTTTTTAAATCGGAAGAAAGAGGTGTTTTTAGTTACATATTCTTTCCACTAGTTTGATTATAATATTTTAACGAATGTATTTTTCTTTCATTATAATATGTTTAACCCTCCGAATTTTCATTCTGAAAATCCACCTCCCTTAAAAATAAGGGAGGAGCAAGTACTATTTATATTTCTAACTTCCTCTAATACGTTTTTTTCTATTTGTTTCGTAATCTTCAAAAATCATTTCACCTAATCCTTTTATACCCGTATAAAATGCTTTCCCTTGGTTGGCATAGGTAAACTCCCTTACAAACTGCATCAAATAACTATCTTGTGCAATCATAAACGTTGTAATAGGAATATGTAAACGTCTTGCTTGTTGCGCCATGGCATAGCATTTATTGACAATATGTTTATCTAACCCATTGCTATTTTTATAGTACTGACCATCTGGTAAACGTAAACAACTTGGTTTTCCATCGGTGATCATAAAAATTTGTTTGTTGGTATTTCTTTTTCTTCGGAGTAAATCCATTGCTAACTGTAAGCCTGCCACAGTATTGGTATGATAGGGTCCTACTTTTAAATAAGGTAAGTCTTTAATTTCTATCTGCCACGCATCATTTCCAAACACTAAAATATCTAAAGTATCTTTTGGATACCGCGTTGTGATTAATTCTGCCAACGCCATCGCTACTTTTTTAGCTGGTGTAATTCGATCTTCTCCATAAAGAATCATACTATGACTAATATCAATCATCAAAACAGTACTCATTTGCGATTTATGAAGTGTTTCTTCAACGACCAAATCCTCTTCAGACAAATTAAAATCTCCAATCCCATGGTTGATCTGAGCATTTTTTAAACTTTCTGTCATAGATACTTTATCCAGAGCATCACCAAATTGGTAGTTTCTAAAATCGCCCGTATGCTCGTCACCAACTCCAGGACTTTTACTTTTATGGTTTCCTTGTCCGCTACGTTTAATCTTACCGAATATATGATCCAATGCTTGCTGACGAATAGCGCGTTCCGTTTTTGCTGTAATGGCCATTCCCCCTTTGCCATCAGGATCTATCTCTTCTTTTATGTAACCTTTCTTTTTAAGATCTTCTATAAAATCATCAATGGTATAATCGGCTGTAGTAAGTTTGTATTCTTTATCCAATTCCCGCAACCAATCGATGGCTTCATCAAAATCACCCGAAGTATGAGTGATGAGCTCTTTGAACACTTCAAAAATTTTATCAAATGGAGATTGGAAAGGTTTTTCGTACTTTTTAAATACAAATCCCTTCCTTATTGTTGTATTATTTATCATAGCTGTATAAAAATACTATATTTTTTCCATAATAGAATAGCATTAACATCTCATTAAGAGTCTCACATCAAGTTTTTATTATCTTTATTCCACCCAATTAAAATATATAATGAAACAAACAAGTTACCTCTTGATACTACTAGTATCATTTTCTTTATTCTCCCAAGAATTCTCAATAGATTTATTAAAAAACATGACACCACGAAACATTGGCCCTGGCGGCATGTCTGGTCGTGTCACAGCAATTGATGTTGTAAATTCCAATCCAGATATTATGTACGTGGGTACTGCTTCTGGAGGTTTATGGAAATCTACTTCTGGGGGTATTAAATGGCAACCTATTTTTGATGATGAGGCTACAGCTTCTATTGGAGCTATTGCTATTCAACAATCAAATCCAAGTGTTATTTGGGCTGGAACGGGTGAAGGAAACCCTAGAAATAGTTTAAATGGCGGCTATGGGATTTATAAATCATTAGATGGCGGAAAAAATTGGATACTAATGGGTTTAGAACAAACACGTCATATATATCGTATTGTTATTGATCCAACAAATCCAAATACCGTTTATGTTGCAGCTATTGGTTCCCCGTGGGGCATACATCCCGAACGTGGCGTTTTTAAAACAACCGATGGTGGTAAAACCTGGAATAAAATTTTATTCATTAATAACAAAACGGGTGCTGCCGATTTAGTTATGGATCCAACAAACCCTAATAAACTCATTGCTGCCATGTGGGAACATAAAAGAGACCCTTGGTATTTTAATTCTGGTGGTGAAGGTTCTGGATTACATATAACACATGATGGTGGTGAAACCTGGAAAAAAATAACTGATGAAGATGGTTTACCAAAAGGGAACTTAGGACGTATAGGTGTTGCTATTGCTCCAAACAACCCCAATACTATTTATGCGCTTATTGAAGCTAAAAAAAATGCCCTCTATAAAAGTGAAGATGGCGGTTTTATATGGCAAAAAATAAATGATAAAAGCGACATTGGTAATCGTCCTTTTTATTATTCTGAAATCTACGTAGATCCACAAAATGAAAATCGTGTTTACTCCATATATACCTATGTTAATGTTAGTGAAGATGGCGGGAAAAACTTTTCACAACTTATGCCTGCTTATGGTGCTAATAATGGTGTGCATCCAGACCATCATTCCTGGTGGATAAACCCTACCAATGGTGATTTTATGATAGACGGTAATGATGGCGGTTTAAACATTACTAAAGATGGTGGTAAAACGTGGCGTTTTATAGGAAATTTGCCTGTTGCGCAATTTTATCATATTAACGTAGATAATGATATTCCATATCATGTTTATGGAGGCATGCAAGACAATGGTTCATGGAAGGGACCTGCTTATGTGTGGCGCGCACAAGGCATTAGAAATTCTTACTGGCAAGAAATAAGTTTTGGTGACGGTTTTGATGTGGTTCCAGATAAAGAAGATTCTCGTTTTGGCTGGTCTATGAGTCAACAAGGTTATGTAAGTAGATACGATGCTGAGACTGGAAATAATTATTCGGTAAGACCAACACATCCCGACGCCAATGTAAAACTCAGGTTTAATTGGAACTCGGCTATCAATATCGATCCTTTTAATTCTAGCACACTCTATTTCGGAAGTCAATTTGTTCATAAGTCGACTGATAAAGGCTTAACATGGCAGATTATTTCTGAAGATTTAACAACCAACAATCCTGAAAAACAAAAACAAAGTGAAAGTGGCGGATTAACCATTGATGCAACGGGTGCAGAAAATCACTGTACTATTTTAGTTATTGAACCTTCTCCTTTGGAAAAGGATATGCTTTGGATTGGTACAGACGATGGACGTGTGCATGTCACTCAAAATGGTGGACAAACTTATACCGATGTTACAAAAAACATTAAAGGTTTACCTTCGGGAAGTTGGATTCCACAGATAAAAGCATCCAATAAAAATAAAGGTGAAGCCCTTTTAATAGCTAATGATTACAGGCGTTTTAATTACACTCCTTATGCCTACAGAACTAAGAATTATGGTAAAACATGGCAACGCATTGTTCATACTAAGGATGTAAAAAGTTATACATTATCAATAGTGGAAGATATTGAAAATCCGAACCTATTATTTTTAGGAACAGATGATGGCTTATACATATCATTAGACGCAGGGAATAAATGGGTCAAATGGACAGAAGGCTTCCCTACAGTGCCTGTAAAAGATCTAGTTATCCATCCACGTGAACATGATTTAATTATTGGAACTTTTGGGCGTGCTGCATGGGTATTAGATGATATTCGTCCATTACGAGCCATAGCAAAAAATCAAGAAGTTCTTAATCAAAAATTAGAATTATTTCAACCTCCAACAGCATACCTAGCCGCTTATCAACAACCTACAGGAACCCGATTTGGTGCTGATGCAATATATCATGGAGAGAACAGAAAAGCAGGCGCCCAAATATCCTATTATGTAACCATTGATAAAAAAGAGGCGTCTAATGACGATAAAGAAGAAGAAGAAGAAGAAGATGAAAATGAGACCCTAAGTCAAGTTCAGGATGACGACAAAAATCTAATCAAATGGGATTCATTAACTATGAAAATTTATGATGGAGACCGTTTAATAAGAACATTAAAGCAAAAAGCTCCTAAAGAAACAGGGATACATAAATGGACTTGGGCCATGAATGAAAAAGGACCAGATAGAGCTTCTAGAAAAATTAATAAAAGTAAAAATGAACCTAGAGGCGTTAGAGTGAAGCCTGGGACTTATAAAATAGTATTGAATTTTGGAGACTTAACCTCAGAAGAAATGATTACTATCAAAAACGATCCACGTTTAAATAAATCGGATCATGCAATCAATGAGGTATACAATGCTTTAAAGGATATTGAAAAAATGACACAAACCATGGCAGATGTTGTTAAACAACTTGTTGAAAGCAAACAAACTGCTAAAAAATATCAATCCGATTTAAAAAAATTAGACAAGGAATTGTACAAAGATCAAATAAAGGCTTCAAAGAATATTACCGAGAAGATTGATAACATTATTAATCTGTTTTTAGGAAAGGAAGACAAAAGACAAGGCATAACTCGCAATCCAGAAGTTAATATCAGTCAACGTATTAATATAGCAAATGGTTACGTTAGATCTAGACAAAATGGATTAACAGAAACAGAAACCATATTACTAGAACACGCAAAAAAGGATTTAAAAAATGGGATCGACAAAACAAATACATTTTTTAATGAAGACTGGAAAACCTACAAAAATTTAGTAAAAGACATAAACCTATCCCTATTTAAAGATGTAAAATCATTTAAAACCAATTAAATATGAATAAACTAATAAGCTTAGTATTACTGGTTTTGTTTGCTTCTTGTAAAAAAGACAGCCAAACAAAAGAAGTCGCTCTTAATTTAAAAGAGTACACGATTGAACAGTTCATGGATAATGAAGCTGTGGGAGGAGGGAGTTTTTCTCCAGACAAATCAAAATTATTAGTCTCTAGTAATCGATCTGGAATTTATAATATGTACACTGTTCCTACAACTGGAGGTGATTTTACGCCTATAACGGTTTCAGACTCTTCATCAATTTTTGCCATTTCTTATTTTCCAAATGATGAACGTATGCTGTATAGAGCCGATAGTAATGGTGATGAAATTTATCATTTATATTTACGAGACATAGATGGTACTATTTCAGAACTAACACCAGATGAAGGCGCTAGAGCTTCCTTTTACGGTTGGTCTCACGATGGAAAAAGCTTTACTTATGGTTCTAATAAAAGGGACAAACGCTATATGGATGTTTATGAAATGACCATTGAGGATATGTCGTCCAAACTAATTTATCAAAACGATGAAGGTTATAATTTTAATGCTATTTCAAGCAACAAAAACCTCCTGGCTTTTAGTAAAACCATAAACACAAACGATAGTGATATATTTATTTATAATCGAACAGATAAATCACTCACCAAAGTAAACGACAATCAAAGTAGTAATTCTGCTGAAGATTTTTCTTTAGACAACGAAACTCTTTATTATACGACAGATGATGGTGCAGAGTTTTCATATGTCATGAAACATAATATCACTACAGGTAAAAAGGAAAAAGTTTTAGAAAGGTCTTGGGATGTAAACGGTATTTATTTTACTCATAATGAGAAATACATGGTCAGTTTTATAAATGAAGATGCTAAAAACGCCATAGAAATAACAGACATGGCTTCGGGTAAAAACTTAGAACTTCCAGATTTTCAAAACGGTAGTATAACCAGTGTGGGTATTTCCAGAGACGAAACGACGATGCGTATGTATGTTGGAGGTTCTAATAGCCCATCAAATTTATTTATTTATAACCTTGGGACTAAAGAACAGCATCAACTTACTAATGTCCTTAATAAGGATATAGACGCAAATCATTTAGTAACAGCTAAAGTGATTCGATATAAATCTTTTGATGGTGTAGAAATTCCTGCTATTTATTACTTACCACATCAAGCATCTATTACAAGTAAAGTACCAGCCCTTGTTTTAGTACATGGTGGTCCTGGCGGGCAAAGCAGACAAAACTTTAGTTCTCTAACGCAATACCTTGTTAACCATGGCTATGCAGTACTAGCTGTCAATAATCGTGGTAGTAGTGGCTATGGTAAAACATTTTTCCAAATGGATGATCTAAATCATGGTGAAAAAGATTTACAAGATTGTGTAGAAGGCAAAAATTGGCTAGCCTCACAACAAGAGATTGATGCTAGCAAAATTGGTATTATGGGCGGCTCTTATGGTGGATACATGACGATGGCCGCATTAACTTATACACCAGAAGAATTCGCCGTTGGTGTCAATTTATTTGGTGTTACTAACTGGATGCGTACCCTTAAAAGTATTCCGCCATGGTGGGAATCTTTTAAAGAAGCACTTTATAAAGAATTAGGAAACCCGCACACAGCAGACTCAATAAGGTTGCATAGAATATCTCCTTTATTCCATACCGATAAAGTAACCAAACCTTTAATTGTTTTACAAGGCGCCAAAGATCCTAGAGTTTTACAAGTAGAGTCTGATGAAATCGTTGCTGGTGTTCGTAAGAATGGGATTCCTGTAGAATATGTTTTGTTTGAAGATGAAGGGCATGGTTTTGTAAAAAAAGAAAATCAAATTGAAGCTTATAGTAGTATTCTTAAATTTTTAGATACGTATCTTAAAAAAGAAAATGCACCCATAGATGGTGAAATGACTATAAAAGAAATAGAAGCGGAAGCGCCGACAAACTAAGTAAAACAAAAAACGCTCTGAAAATTTCAGAGCGTTTTTTTATAATTTTATATAGCTATTCAATCCGTTTTAGACCATCTAAACTTTCTATCTTTATTTGCTTTCCTATAGTAGAAATAAGACCTTCTTTTTTAAATTGAGATAACACCCTTATAGCAGACTCGGTAGCAGTACCAACGATATTGGCAAAATCTTCACGAGATAACAAAACACTAAGTGTGCCATCTGGATTAACGCCAAAACTATCATGTATATATATTAAAGCTTCTGCCAAACGTTGTCTTACAGATTTTTGAGCCATATTAACGATAATATCATCTGCCTCCCTTAAATCATGCGCCATATCTTTTAACACATCAAATGAAAACTTTGGGTTCTTTTGAAGGTCCATAATGATTTCACTTTTAGGTATAAAACAGACTTCCATATCGTTTAAAGCGGTTGCCTGTAAATTAGAATTCTCATCAGAAATAAGTGAACGTTGTCCCAACAATTGTCCTTTTACAACCATTTTAACAATTTGATCTTTGCCATTTTCGCTTAATTTAGAAAGCTTACAAATACCATCCTTAACGCAATACACGCCATTTACAGCATCACCTTCTTCAAAAATAACAGTGCCTTTTTTTATAGTGTATGAGGTTTTACAATTAGAAATACGCACTAACTCATCTTTAGTCAACGACTTAAGCGAATTAAATTGTTTGATAATACATTGTTCGCACTTGCCCATAATAATTAATTACTCAGTATGTAAAAATAAATAAAACATGACAATTATCATATTAAAACAGCTATTAACTTTCAACCTTTGTATAAGGTATAAATGAGCAAATAAAATGAGCAATAACACATGTTTTCATTGTGGGTTAGATGCTACATCCAATACAATCATATTTGATGATAAGTCATTTTGTTGTAACGGCTGTAAAACTGTCTATGAAATTTTTTCTGTAAACGATTTAACGTGTTACTACGATTTACAACAAGCCCCTGGGGCAACTCCCAAGGATATTGAAGGCAAGTACAATTTTTTAGATAATACTAAAATTGTAGAACAATTACTGGAATTTAATAACGACAATACTCAAATAGTCACCTTATACATTCCGCACATTCATTGTAGTTCCTGTATTTGGGTTCTTGAGAACTTAAATAAATTAAATCCGTCGGTAAATTCGTCTATTGTCAATTTTGGTAAAAAAAATGTTCGCGTTACTTATAACAGTGAATCACTTACATTAAAAAACTTAGTTGCTTTATTAAGTAGCATTGGTTACGAACCTTTTATAAGTTTAGACGATTATAGTGTTGGTAAAAAACATATAGATCGATCCTTAATATACAAATTAGGAATAGCTGGTTTTGCCTTTGGAAATGTAATGTTTTTATCATTTCCAGAATACTTTCAAGTGGATGGTTTTTGGATAGAAAAATATAAGCATCTATTTAGATGGTTGATGTTTTTGTTTACACTTCCTGTTGTTTTTTATTCCGCACAAGATTATTTTATTTCCGCTTTTAAAGGACTTCGATCTAAAATTTTAAATATTGATGTCCCTATCGCTTTAGGTGTTCTAGTATTATTTATAAGAAGTTCTGCTGAAATTATTTTCGATGCTGGATCTGGTTTTTTTGATAGCTTAACAGGGCTTATCTTCTTTTTATTGCTTGGGAAGTTTTTTCAACAAAAAACGTATACTTTTTTATCTTTTGAGCGTGATTACAAATCGTATTTTCCTATTGGAATTACAAAAATAGCAGCAGAAGGGACAGAAGAATCCATACAAGTGTATGATATTGAAAAAGGCGATCGACTACTTATTAGAAACGAGGAGCTTATTCCTGTTGATTGTATTTTAATAAAAGGAACTGCGCGTATAGATTATAGTTTTGTAACGGGTGAAGCTAAAACAGTTTCTAAACAATCGGGCGACAAATTGTTTGCAGGAGGTAAACAGCTGGATGGCAGCATAGAAGTAGATGTATTAAAATCGGTTGAACAAAGTTATCTAACACAACTTTGGAGTAACGATGTATTTAAAAAAGACAAAGAATTATCGTTTACAAATATTACCAATGGCATTAGTAAGCGCTTTACCATTGTTATTTTATTAATAGCATTAATAGCCACCACATTTTGGTTATTAACAGACTCTAGTAAAGCATTAAATGTTTTTACTTCGGTATTAATTATAGCATGTCCGTGTGCCATTGCTTTGTCTGCTCCCTTCACCTTCGGGAATATATTACGTATTCTGGGGAAGAAAAAATTCTATTTAAAGAATGCCAGTGTTATTGAGCAATTAGCTAAAATAAACACCATCATTTTCGACAAGACAGGTACCATAACTGCCAATAAAGAAACGTCCATAAATTATGAGGGCGCTCAACTTTCCTTAGATGAAGAAACATTATTAAAGAGTACGTTACGAGGTTCTAATCACCCATTAAGCAGATCGTTATATGATATCCTAAATAAACATGATATTCTCACATTAGATACTTACGAAGAATTTTTAGGAAAAGGTATTGAAGCGAAATATAAAGACCATAATATAAAAATAGGGTCAGCGCCATTTGTTGGCTATACAAATGATACGGCAACGTTAAACACAACCGTTCACGTTAGTACCAACAACAAATATAAAGGCAAGTTTACATTCTATAATGCCTACAGAAAAGGAATCTCTCAGTTATTTAACACTCTTAAAAAAGAGTATGATCTGGTTATTCTTTCTGGTGATAACGCAGGTGAAAAAGAGAACTTAACAAAACTACTCCCAACTAAAACAAAGCTACTTTTCAATCAAAAACCAGAAGACAAATTAGAATACATTAAATACCATCAAAATGAAGGTGCCCATGTCTTAATGGTTGGAGATGGACTAAATGATGCCGGTGCACTGGCACAAAGTAATGTAGGTATTGCTATTTCAGAAAATGTGAATGTTTTTTCTCCTGCCTGTGATGCTATTTTAGATGCATCCAAATTCAATCAATTATTTAATTATATAAAAATATCTAAATCAGCTATAAAAATTATTCAATGGAGTTTTTTACTCTCATTCATATATAACAGTATCGGACTTTATTTTGCAATTACAGGACAGTTAGAACCTGTTGTTGCTGCTATACTAATGCCGCTTAGTTCTATTAGTATTGTCGCATTTACAACCATAGCAACAAACATTGTGAGTAGAAAATTAAAATAGTTGTTACACATAATTTTCACAGAGATGCACTGAGGAATATAAATTGAGGAATATTAATAAAACTTGTAGAGAATACACGAATGTTTTTACTTAAAACGCTCTGTGAAACTCTGCGAAAACTCAGCGAAACTCTGTGCAATAATTTTAAAACATAATTAACAGAACATGACAAAAGTCATTTTTTAACAATAGATATGAAAGTAATTTTGAACCATAACTTCAAGTAGGTATGAGTGTTATTTATATTTTATTAGCTATAAGCATTATTGTAGCTGTTGGTTTTTTTATAGCTTTTATTATAGCTGTAAAAAAAGGACAGTACGACGATAGTTACACCCCATCTGTAAGAATGTTATTTGAAGACGAACTCGTTAAAGAAAATTCCAATAAAACAACAATACTAACCAAAAAAGAATAACACTATATAATTATGGAAATGCAGCAATTTCATTACGATAATAAAATCGTTAAAAATTTCATATACGCCACCATGCTTTGGGGTGTTGTGGGCATGCTGGTAGGTCTGCTACTAGCATTTATGTTTTTATTCCCTAATCTAACCGATGGTATTTCATGGCTTAGTTTTGGTCGATTAAGACCATTACATACCAATGCCGTAATTTTTGCCTTTGTTGGTAATGCTATTTTTGCTGGGGTCTACTACTCTACACAGCGGTTACTAAAAGCCAGAATGTTTAATGATATTTTAAGTAAAATTAACTTCTGGGGGTGGCAACTTATTATTGTTGGTGCTGCAATCACCTTACCTTTAGGTTATACCACATCAAAAGAATATGCCGAATTAGAATGGCCGTTTGATATTGCTATAGCACTTATTTGGGTTGTTTTTGGATGGAACCTAATTGGTACTATTTTAAAAAGAAGACAGCGCCATTTATATGTAGCTATTTGGTTTTATATTGCCACATTTGTTACCGTTGCTGTCCTTCATATATTTAATAGTTTAGAGTTACCTGTTAGTGCATTAAAAAGTTACTCGGTGTATGCTGGGGTACAAGATGCCTTAGTACAATGGTGGTATGGACATAATGCTGTGGCATTCTTTTTAACCACGCCTTTTTTAGGTCTCATGTATTATTTCATTCCTAAAGCAGCTAACAGACCTGTATATTCTTATAGATTATCTATAGTTCACTTCTGGTCGTTAATCTTTATATACATCTGGGCTGGACCTCATCACTTATTATATACAGCATTACCAGAATGGGCACAAAACTTAGGTGTTGCATTTTCTATCATGTTATTAATGCCTTCTTGGGGAGGTATGATAAATGGGCTTTTAACCTTACGTGGTGCCTGGGACAAAGTACGTACAGATCCTGTTTTAAAATTTATGGTAGTAGCCATTACAGGTTATGGGATGGCAACCTTTGAAGGGCCTATGCTATCGCTTAAAAACGTTAATGCTATTGCTCACTTTACAGATTGGATTATTGCGCACGTACATGTAGGTGCTCTGGCATGGAATGGGTTTCTAACCTTTGGTATGATATATTGGTTAGTCCCTAGACTTTTCAAAACAAAACTATTCTCTGTTGGCCTAGCAAATCTGCATTTCTGGATTGGAACGCTAGGTATCATTATGTATGCTTTACCAATGTATGTTGCTGGATTTACGCAAGCAAGTATGTGGAAACAATTTAACCCAGACGGTACATTAGTTTACGGTAACTTTTTAGAAACGGTAACAGAAATTATGCCTATGTACTGGATGCGTGCTATTGGTGGAACCTTATTCCTTACAGGGATGCTTATAATGGTTTACAATGTTATAGTAACTATAAAACAAGGTAGTAAAGTTGAAAATGAATTAGCAGAAGCACCAGCTTTAGAACGTGTTACTAAAAAACGTACTACTAATGAAGGATGGCATACCTGGTTAGAACGTAGACCAGTTCAATTAACACTTTTAGCAACTGTGGCTATCTTAATTGGTGGTATTATTCAAATTGTACCAACCATTATGGTAAAATCTAATATTCCAACCATAGCCAGTATAAAACCTTATACGCCGCTCGAATTAGAAGGACGCGATATTTATATCCGTGAAGGTTGTGTGGGGTGCCATTCACAAATGATTCGACCTTTTAGAAGTGAAGTAGAACGTTATGGAGAGTACTCAAAAGCGGGTGAATTTGTATACGATCATCCATTCCTTTGGGGAAGTAAACGTACAGGACCAGATTTACATAGACTTGGTGGTAAATATTCTGATAACTGGCACTTTAATCATATGTATGATCCACAAAGCACATCGTCTGGATCCATTATGCCTCGTTACCCTTGGTTAATAACAGGTAGCAGTAGTAAATTGGATAAATCTATGACCGAAGCTAAAATGAAAGCGATGGTATCATTGGGTGTTCCATATACCGAAGAAGACATTGCTAATGCGCAAAAAGACATGTTAGACCAAGGCGAGCAAATAGAAAAAAATCTCTATACAGATCCTGACTTTGCCAGTACGTACGAAGCAGATAAAAAATATGCTTCAGAAAATGGTGAAGACTTTATAGAAATGAAAAACAGAGAAATAGTAGCACTTATAGCCTATTTACAACGTTTAGGAACCGATATTAAAGTAGAAACAGCACAACAATAACCATCAAAAACAGATAACCATGTTAAAATTTGTAAAAAACCATATGGAGAGTATTACAGGCATCGAAATCTATCCGATGATCTCTTTACTTATCTTTTTCACATTTTTTGTAGCACTTTTTTGGTGGGTATTTACTGCTAAAAAAGACTATATAAAAACCGTAAGCAATATTCCATTAGACAACCAAAACGACGATATATCATGAGAAAATTAATCCCATCTTGGATACGAGTTCCTATAGCATTCTTCTTCATTTTTGGAGTTGTAGAATTCTTTATAGATTCAGGAGATAAACCAGCATTTATTGAATACCCTATTGTGCTACTTTTCCTTTTCTTAGTACTCCTCATATTAATTGCGATCGAAGCCATTGTTGGTGCTTTAGAAAACGTGATGCTTCATAAATTAGATGAAGAAGCCAAAGCACGTTTTTTAGAAGAAAAAGAAAAACAATACCAGTTTACTTGGATTAAAAACATTTATAAAAAACTTTTAGGTTCTAAACCAATAGAGCAAGAAAGTGAAATTATTTTAGACCATAATTATGATGGCATAAAAGAGTTAGATAATAACTTACCACCATGGTGGGTATATGCTTTTTACATCTCTATTGTTTTCGCCGTTGTTTATTTATCTAAGTATCATATTTTTAATGGTGATACTCAATTTGATGAATTAGAAACCGAACTAGCAGAGGCAAGAACAGCTATCGAAGCTTATAAAAAAACAGCAAAAGACTTAGTAGATATAAATACTGTGACACTACTTACTGAAGCTTCAGATTTAAGCGCAGGTAAAGCGATATTCGAAACCACCTGTGTTGCTTGTCATATGGCAGATGGTGGTGGTGGTATTGGTCCGAATTTAACAGATCCAAATTGGATTTTAGGCGGCGGTATTAAAAACGTTTTTAGAACAGTTTCAGAAGGTGGTCGCTCTGGAAAAGGTATGATTGCGTGGAAACAACAATTAAAACCTTTACAAATGGCACAAGTAGCAAGTTATGTTTTAACATTACAAGGAACAACGCCAGCAAACCCTAAAGCGCCAGAAGGTGATATATGGGCAGATGAAAATGCTCCAGAAGAAGAAGAAACTAGCGCTATTCAAAATTGATTCTTTAACAACTTCGGTGAATTAATAGTAGTATGAATCAAGAACCAATAATATCAAAAACAATCTTTATTCTTGGTTCTTGATTCTTTAAATCTAAAAAATGGAAACCCCAGAAAACGAGACATTCAGAGATTCTATAGGTACGGTTACCGAAGAAGGTAAACGTGCTTGGGTATTTCCTAAAAAACCCAGCGGGAGGTTTTATAAATACCGAAAATGGGTAAGTTATGGATTGTTAGCTTTTTTACTACTATCTCCTTTTATAAAAATAAGCGGGAACCAGTTTTTAATGTTTAATGTTTTAGAACGTCGTTTTAATATTTTTGGATTTCCATTCTGGCCACAAGATTTTCATTTATTCGTGGTCTCTATGATCATTGGCGTTATTTTTATCACACTTTTTACGGTGGCTTTTGGTCGAATTTTCTGTGGATGGATATGTCCGCAAACCATTTTTATGGAAATGGTATTTAGACGTATTGAATATTGGATTGAAGGCGATAGAGGAAAACAAATAAGACTATCTAAACAATCATGGAATGCAGAAAAAATTAGAAAAAAAGGATTAAAACTAATTATATTTCTTATCATTTCTTTCATTATTGCTAATGTATTCTTAGCATACTTAATTGGAAGCGACAAACTCATTCAGTATATAATCGATGGTCCATTTAGCCATTTAAGCACTCTTATTTCTCTAACCATTTTTACAGCTGTATTCTATTTTGTCTTTGCATGGTTTAGAGAGCAAGTATGTATTATCGCTTGTCCTTATGGAAGATTACAAGGTGTTCTTTTAGATACAAAATCAGTGGTTGTAGCTTATGATCATAAACGTGGTGAAGCTGAAAATGGAAGAAAGAAATTTAGAAAAAATGAAGACAGAGAGGCTTTAGGACATGGGGATTGTATTGATTGTTTTCAATGCGTTAATGTGTGCCCTACTGGAATTGATATTAGAAATGGTACACAATTAGAATGTGTAAACTGTACAGCTTGTATTGATGAATGCGATCATATCATGGAAAGCATTAACCTGCCAAAGGGTTTGATTAAATATACTAGCGAAGAAAATATTAAAAAGAAAACGCCTTTTAAGTTAACAGCCAGACTTAAAGGTTATATCGCAGTGCTTTCTATTTTAATTGGTTTGTTAACTGGTATGTTGTTTTTAAGAAATGATGTAGAAGCAAATGTATTAAGACTCCCAGGCCAGTTGTACGAACATAAAGAGAATAATATTATAAGTAATGTTTTCACTTATAAATTAGTAAACAAAACTATTAAAGATATTGAACATGTGAGTTTCAAATTGATGTCGCATAAAGGTGATTTAAAACTGGTAGCTACACACGATAGTTTTGTAGTACCAAGTCAAGGGATTGCAGAAGGTACTTTATTTATCGAAATAAATAATTCGGCATTAACAGGCGATAGAAATAAAATAAAGATTGGAGTATACGCAAATGATAAACTAATTGAAACTACAACGGCTAATTTTTTAGGTCCAAGGAGTTATAAATAGTTATATAGTTTGCAGTGCTTAGTCATCAGTTGGCAGTTAGTGATTTATAACGAAACATATAGATTTTGAAATAAATTCAGGCTAATAAAAAATTAATAAGTTCCTCTCCTTCGAGGTACTAAAAAAAGATAAACGATGAAAATAAACTGGGGAACAGGTATTGTAATTGCTTTTATAGGCTTTATAAGTTTTATCATGTACTTCATTATTACTATGAATGTAGATGATACATACGATCATGATCTAGTAACAGAGGATTATTATGCCGAAGAACTAGAATATCAAAAAGATATTGATAAGTTAAAAAACGCTAAAAATTTAAGCGAAAATATAACGTATAAAAAAACAGCAGAAGGATTAATTATTGAATTCCCTGAAACTATAAACGTTAACGAAATCACTGGAAAAGTGTTCCTTTATAGACCATCTAACAAACATTTAGATTTTGATACTATTATTTCATTGTCTAAACCCTCTTTGCTCATACCTGACAATCGTTTGGTAGATGGTCGTTGGAACATTAAAATTGATTGGCAATATAACGGTAACTCTTATTTATTTAAAGAATCTATTAATTATTAAAAAAATGTTCCTACAAAGACCATCTAACAAATACTTAGATTTTGATACTATTATTTCATTATCTAAACCGACTTTGCTCATACCTGACAATTGTTTGATAGATGGTCGTTGGAACATTTAAATTTATTGACAATATAACAGAATTTATTAATTAAAAATTAGTTATGTTAATTTCAGCATTTGTATTAGGATTATTAGGAAGTTTCCACTGTATAGGCATGTGTGGACCTATTGCTTTTATGCTTCCAGTAGACAGAACAAATGCATATAAGAAAGTATCTCAAATTACTATTTATCATGTTGGCAGATTATTAGCTTACAGTAGTATTGGTATAATTTTTGGGCTTATTGGTAAAAGCCTTTATATTTTTGGGGTTCAACAGCAGCTCTCTGTTATTATTGGTATTTTAATGATCTTGGTTGTTTTAATACCTCAAAAAACATTTAACAAGTACAATTTTTCAAAACCTATTTACAAACTTATATCTAAGGTAAAGTCTGCTTTGGGCAGTGCTTTAAAGAAAAAAACTACCGATACCTTTTTAACCATTGGTTTTTTAAATGGCTTCTTACCTTGCGGACTTGTTTATATGGCTTTGTTTGCTGCTATAGCTAATGGCGATGCATTAAAAGGAAGTTTATATATGGTGGTTTTTGGCATAGGCACGATTCCACTAATGACTACTGCTATTTATTTTAGTCACTTTTTAAAAGGCACAGCCAGACAAAAAATACAAAAAGCAATTCCTGTATTTGTTGTTTTTATTGGTTTACTTTTTATTCTTCGTGGTTTGGGTCTTGGGATTCCTTACCTATCTCCTGCTCCTATTTTAGATAGTGTTTCCAGTACTATAGAATGCCATTAAATAGTATTTGATTTTGCTCCGATAGATATAGAGTACCTGTAGAAATTATAGAAGCTAAAGCAGCATGCACTAAAGTGTCTTTATTTAGATTCTTTTAATATTTAACAAAAGAAAAAAGGGAAATGTGGTTTAAAGCTTCTTAATTACTCTAACTTAATTAATATTAAACCACTCTTATTCCCCCTTTTGATATTATTATTTTTAGACTCACTACTCACTAGCCTTGATACCCTTTTATTTTTATTTTACATAAATATAGCAATTTTCCCGATACTGGGAAAATTAAATACCACATTTAAACACAATTTAAACATAACTTAACGTAGATTCAACGTAAACCAAAACACAAAAAACTACACACAAAACACTGATAAACAGAACAATAACCACCAATTATCGACAAAAAAATGCAATGGATAATTTTTAAAAAACAATCAAAGTTAAAATTATCCCGTATTAGGGAAAATTACTATATTTAACGATCTAAAAATCCCACTCTATGCCAGAATTACACAACATTGATTTCAATAAGGCCAGTTTTAAAGACTTTGAAAGTATTCCAAACTATAATTCTTTTCAAAGCGCAATGGCTTTTAAAGAATTTACCGACTATATGGAAGTTCAAGGACATATGAATTATCGCTTCGTAACACATAATGGTTGTGGAGCAGAAGTATTGGTTAGTTCTCCTTTTGACAATACCCCACAAAAATGCATAAGTCTTGTTTCTAATGATTACTTAAATTTCACTCAACATCCAAAAGTCAAAGCCGCCGCTATTGAGGGCATTCAAAAATATGGAACAGGAGCTGGCGCATCACCACTTATTGGTGGACATCATGAATATCATGTTATGTTGGAAGATAAGCTATCTACTTTTTTTAACAGACCTAAAGATTCATCCATTATTTATACTACAGGTTATACCGCCAACAGTGCTACATTATTAGCAATGCTTAAAAAGAATGATTGTGCTATTGTAGATATGGCAGTCCATGCTAGTGTTTATGAAGGTTTGCTAGAAACAAACCTTAAAAGATTCCCACATAACAGCCTTGTTCATTTAGAAAGAGCTTTATCCGATGCACAATCAAAATATCAAACAAGAATGGTTGTTATTGATGGTGTGTATTCTCAAAATGGAGACTTGGCCAAAATGGATGAAATTTACAAACTCACAAAACAATACGGAGCTTTTCTTATGGTTGACGATGCTCATGGTATTGGTGTTCTAGGTGAAAATGGTAGAGGTGCTATTGAACTATTTAATTTATTAGATAAAGTTGATATCATATCTGGGACATTAAGCAAAGCATTCGGACATATAGGCGGATTTGTAGTTTCTAAACCTGAAATTGCCAACTATCTTAAATTTCAATCGCGTCAACAAGTTTTTTCTTCTACTGCTACGCCAGCTATTAATGGCTTACTAACTGCAATTGATTTAATTGATACTGAACCAGAATGGCGTATTAAACTTGCAGAAAATGTCGCTTATTACAAAAAAGGACTCCTTGATATGAAGTTAAATATTGGAACAACTGCTTCGCCAATAATTCCTATAAAAATAGGTGATCCACATAAAACGGGAGACGCAGCAAGGCTACTTTTTAAAGCTGGTGTGTATGCCAATGCCATTGTTTATCCCGGAGTATCCCGTAAAGATGCTAGAATTCGAACAAGTTTAATGGCTACGCATACTCGAGAACATTTAGATACTGTTTTAAATGCTTTTGAATACGTAAATCAAAAACTTAATATTTCTAAAGCAGATTGATTTTAATAGACTATTAGATTAAAAATAAAAAAATTGACTAATGTTCTAGTTACCAGCAATGATTTACCCTATTCTCTTAAGTAAAATGTCTTTGCTGCTTATCGCAATAGTAACAAAAAACACATAAATTTGTGACATAAGTGAAATTTCGTATAAAACTATTATGGGAAAAAAAAGATACCAAGGGGAATTTAACGACAAAGCCCGATCCATACAAAAACTTATTGATGCAGTTGGAGTAGTAATAAAGACTAAAGGCTACACAGGGTTAAGTGCAACAAATATTGCAAAAGCTGCTGGTTTAAGTCGTCGTCTTATTTCCCTCTATTTCGAATCTGTCGATGATTTAGTAGAAACTTATGTTAGAGGAAAAGATTATTGGATAGCAGCTTCAGGAAATGTTGGCGAGATGATGGAAAAGAATAAAGGTGAAAACACCCAAAAGATTTTGGATTCCTTATTACAAAATCAATTGGATTATTTTTACAAAAATACTGAAATGCAAAAAATCATACTGTGGGAGATTAGTCAGAAAACGGAAATCATGTATGAAGTTTGTGAAGAAAGAGAGCGTTTAGGTTCAAAATTTTTTGCTTTATCAGACAAAGAATTACAAGGGAAAGATATTGACCTACGAGCTGTATCAGGATTATTAGTTGCTGGAATTTATTATATGGTACTACATTCCAAATCTACCGATACACTCTTTTGTGAAATAGATATTAATACTCCTAAAGGAATGAAAAGGATAAAAAATGCAATTAGTTTAATAATAGAACAGACGTATAACAATTAACCTAAGCAGGCTACTTTTCAAAATTCAGTTGTAAACTAACATTCAATGTCATTAAGCCAGCATTAGAATACGATATGTTATTTTAGGTATTTCTTTTTGAATTTGCTATAATTTAAACAGAACCCTTCTCTTCCTATCCATACCTCCAGAAAATCTTAAAACTAGATTACCTCGAAACAATCCATAAAAGTATTTCACCAGTTTCATTTTACCTCACCCAGAACTGATAAATGGACAGTTCCCACCTCTCCAAAGGAACAATGTAATTGAAAAGTCCGATCCGTGTTTAGATTTAAACAATAATTGATTTTAATTCCTGAATTTTTTATAAAATAAACCACTCCTACCGACTAGATACATCCTTGTAACTACAGCTGACAATAATAATAACTTTAATTTCTTTTTTAATAGTATTACTATTATATTTGCGTATAAATACTTTAATAATGAAAAATTTACTATCAAATCTAAAAATTGTCGTTCCTGAAAAAATCTATATAAAAGACCCAGAATCGTCTGCTTTAGGGAAACGGATCATAGAACATAGTATCTTATTAATAGACTCAATTGGTTTTGACAGTTTTACTTTTAAAAAATTGGGGAAAGAAATAGGTTCTAACGAAAGCTCTATTTATAGGTATTTTGAAAGTAAACATAAACTATTACTATACTTATCTTCTTGGTATTGGGCATGGATTGAATATCAATTGGTTTTTGAAACTCATAATATTTCCGACAGTAAAGAAAAATTAATGAAAGCGATAGATATTGTTTGTAGAACAACCAAGGAAGATACAAACTTCACACACATTAACGAGATAATCTTAAATAAGATTATTATTAATGAAAACTCAAAATCCTTCTTAACAAAAGAAGTAGATCAAGAAAACAAAGACGGTTACTTTATTATTTACAAGCGCATTGTACAACGCTTACGCGATATAATTATCGCTAGTAATTCTAGTTATGAATTCCCTTCTTGTTTAGCAAGTACCATTATTGAAGGAGGTTTACATCAACACTTTTTAAAAGATCATTTTTTATCTATAACAGATTGTAAAACAAATATAACACCTACTAGTTTCTTCGTAAACTTAGCCCTAAACACTTTAAACTTATAACTTATGACGGAATCCAACATGTCGCCCTGGCGACGTTTAATTGGTTTATTACAGCTTGAAAAAAGAGACATCCTTCAGGTATTTTATTATGCTATTTTTGCAGGTATAGTAGCACTATCATTGCCTCTTGGTATCCAAGCTATTATTAACCTAATACAAGGTGCTCAAATATCAACCTCATGGGTGGTTCTAGTCATTTTGGTTACTCTGGGCGTAGCATTTTCTGGAGCTTTACAACTTATGCAATTACGTATTATTGAAACCATTCAGCAACGTATTTTTACACGTTCTTCTTTCGAATTAAGCTATCGTTTCCCAAAGATAAAAATGTCTGAATTACGCAATTACTACCCACCAGAATTAGCAAATCGTTTTTTCGATACTTTAACCATTCAAAAAGGCTTATCTAAAATATTAATAGATGTACCAGCTGCACTCTTACAGATTTTATTTGCACTTATTTTACTATCATTTTATCACCCGTTTTTTATCATATTCGGAATTCTTTTGTTGTTACTCATTTTTATAGTTTTCAAGTTTACTGCAAAAAAAGGGCTTGAAACAAGTTTAAAAGAGTCTAAAAACAAATACAAAGTAGCGCATTGGATTCAAGAAATAGCACGAACGGTTGTTAGCTTTAAAATATCTGGAAGTAGTGATTTAGGAGTCAATAAAAATGATGATTTAGTTGCTGATTATTTAAAATCTAGAGAAAGTCATTTTAAGGTTTTAATAATTCAATTTATTCAAATGGTAAGTTTTAAAGTCATCGTTACGGCTAGCTTACTATTAATTGGAGGAGCACTTGTTCTAAATCAAGAAATGAATATTGGTCAATTCGTTGCTGCCGAAATTATCATACTATTAGTTATTGCATCCGTTGAAAAACTAATTCTAGGGTTGGAGTCATTCTATGATGTATTAACTTCTATAGAAAAAATTGGGCAAATAGTTGATAAAGAATTAGAAAAACAAGAAGGAGAAGAACCTCTATTTAAAAATGATATAAGCATAGAATTGGACAATGTATCTTATAAAGTACCCAATAGAGAAAACCTTATTCTTAAAAACATATCGTTACATATTACTCAAAAAAGTCGCCTTTTAGTAAGAGGGGAAAGTGGTTCTGGTAAATCGTCATTATTACGTATTATATCTGGGATTACCCAACCAACTTCTGGGAATGCATATGTAAACAATCTATCAATCAAGAGCTTACATTTAAATCATTATCGCTCACAATTGGGCATATACTTATCTGAAGAATCGCCATTTGAAGGTTCTATTAGAGAGAACCTCACATTTGGAAATAAAGATATTTCGGATGATAAAATATTTGAAATTCTGGATATCGTAGGATTAACAAATTTCATTAAAGAACAACCTTATGGTTTACAAACAATTTTAAATGCTGAGGGCAACCAAACCTCTTATAAAATTGCTAAAAAAATAGTATTGGCAAGAGCCATTATTAAGCAACCTAAAGTACTTATTCTTGAAGATCCATTAGATCGATTTAATCCCATTGAAACTAAAAAAATAATCAATTATCTAACAGATAAAAATAAACCCTGGGCACTTATTGTTGTGAGTAGTAGTAAACATTGGATTGAAACATGCGATGAACTCATAACTCTAGTAAAAGGAGAAGCCTCTACACAAAAAATATAAGTTATGCTGAATATATCTCATAATAAATTGAATCAAAAAGTTGATATACATCAATTTAAATCCAGTCAAGATATTTTTAATAAAACCTACTATAAGCAATTTAATAAATTCTTATTAACCATGGCCATTATTATAATTATCGTGGTTTTTTTACCATGGACACAAAATATAACAGGACAAGGGCAAGTGACTACTTTAAAGCCTAATCAACGTCCGCAAACCATACAATCACAAATTCCTGGGCGTATAGAAGAATGGTTTGTACAAGAAGGAGATTATGTAAATCAAGGGGATACTATTTTAAGAATATCTGAAGTAAAAAGTGATTATTTTGATGATAAATTGGTTGAAAGAACAAACGATCAAATTGAAGCTAAGTCTTCCTCTGTTGAAGCTTATAAAGGAAAAGTACAGGCTTTAAACAGGCAAGTTTCAGCATTGCTGAATGAACAAAAATTAAAAATTCAGCAAACACAAAACAAATTAATACAATCTCGGTTAAAAGTAAAAAGTGATAGCATTAATTTAGAAGCATCAAAAACAAATATTACAATTGCAGAGCGTCAGTTCAATCGCATTCAAACACTACAAAACGAAGGTTTAAAAGCTGTAAAAGATGTTGAAGAAAAACGCTTAAAATTACAAGAAACGCAAGCTAAGCTTATCTCTCTAGAAAATAAATATTTAGCAAGTAAAAATGAGGCCATCAATGCCCACATAGAGCTTTCTAGAACTAGAGCTTCTTATGCCGATAAAATATCAAAAGCGCAAAGCGATATGTACACGGCGCAATCCAGTGGGTATGATGTTAAAGCACAAGTTACCAAACTTGAGAATGCTTATACAAATTATAAAAAACGCTATAGTTTATTATACATTACCGCACCTCAAAGTGGCTACATCAATAAAGCATTGCGAGGCGGTATTGGTGAAACTTTTAAAGAAGGAGAGCGTTTGGTCGGGATTATGCCATCGCAGTACGATTTAGCAGTAGAGACCTATGTAAAGCCTATCGACTTACCTCTTTTACATATTGGTGAAAAAGTGCGTGTCCAGTTTGATGGTTGGCCAGCCATAGTATTTAGCGGATGGCCCAATGTTTCTTATGGTACCTACGGAGCTAAGATAGTCGCTATTGAAAATTTTATTAGCGATAACGGAAAATACCGCATATTGTTAGCACCAGATGCAGCAGATTATAAATGGCCAGATGCTATTCGCATTGGTTCTGGAGCACGCACTTTTGCTTTATTGGAAGATGTCCCTATTTGGTTTGAATTATGGCGGCAAATCAATAGCTTCCCTCCTAACTATTACCAACCTCAAAAGAATAATAAACCCGATTTAAAAGCAAAAAAATAATGAGAGCTTTTACATTAATCATATTGCTATTTGTTAGCGGCTTCGTTTCTGCTCAGGATAATACATCGGTTATTACACTGGCGGAATATTTAGGCTATGTAAAAACCTATCACCCAATTGTAAAACAAGCTCATTTAGTTATTAACGAAAGTGAAGCGAAACTTATGAAAGCACGCGGCGCATTCGATCCTAAATTGGAAGTTGATTATGATAGAAAGAAATTCAAAAACACCGAATACTACGATAAATTAAATGCTTCCTTTAAAATCCCAACTTGGTATGGTGTAGAATTAAAAGGGAATTTTGAAGAAAATACAGGTGATCTTTTAAACCCTGAGGTTAGTGTTCCCGAGGATGGTTTGTATAGTGTTGGTATTTCTGTTTCGATTGCTAAAGATTTACTTATTAACAAACGTATGGCAATGCTTAAACAAGCAAAAATGTTTGTAAAACAGACAGAAAATGATAGACAAATACTAGTCAATACCATTTTGTATCAAGCTACATTAAGTTACTTTAATTGGTTAAAAACATATAACGAAAAACGTGTTTATAATAGCTTTTTAGCGAATGCCGAAATACGATTCAATGGCATAAAAAAGAGTTATGAGGCAGGAGAAAGCCCAGCTATAGATACTTTAGAAGCGCGTATCACTTTAAATAACAGACGGTTAAACCTTGAAAAATCAAGAATTAAGTTTATAAAATCGTCATTAGAACTATCTAACTATTTATGGTTGAATAAAAATACGCCTATAGAGATTAAAAACCATGTGATTCCTAATATTCATACCATTCAAGACATTGATAAAACACTTAGTACCTCTCAATTTGACATGGCTACTTTAGATATAGATAATCACCCGAAATTACAATCTTTAGATTATAAGTTTCAAAGCTTACATATTGAAAGACGATTGAAAGTGAATAATTTACTACCAAAAATAGATCTGCAATATAATTTCCTATCACAAACTCCAGAAATATCAAGGAGTTTTAGTACTTCGGCTTACAAAAGTGGCTTAAACATTAGTTTTCCATTATTTTTAAGAAAAGAACGCGCGGAATTAAAATTAGCAAAACTTAAAATACAACATACCCAATTCGAAATACAGTCTACAAAAGTGATGCTTAAAAATAAAATAGATGCGATCAATCAAGAATTAGAATCATTTATAGCTCAAAATGATTATATAGGGGGTATCGTAAACGATTATAATACCATGTTATCTGCCGAAGAGCGCAAATTCTTCTTAGGTGAAAGTTCTCTGTTTTTAGTAAATTCCAGAGAATCAAAATTAATAGATGCTAAACTTAAAGCCGTTCAACTTGAAAATGATTTTTTTAAAACAAAAGCAAGCTTATTTAATGTGTTAGCTGTTTCGGATGTTGATATCAATTAAGAAATTTACGGTCTATATTTATATTCAATTGGTAATTTTTTAAATTTATACTACAAAATAAAACAATAAGAACTAACAAAACTTATAAATATGGCGTTAAGCCGTATAAAATCACATATCCTGTCTTTTATCATGAAAAACGTAGTAAGCTTAACCATTTTTGTTTTTTTTATAAGTACGCTTTGTTATGGACAAATGACGTATGAATATTTCCAGCCAAAAAAACTTGATGACGGATGGAAAACAAATAATTTAAAATCACAAAAGGTCGACACGACTAGAATATACCAATTATTCAACGAAATAAAGAAAGGAGCACATAAACTACATAGCATTCTATTGATAAAAGATAACCAAATCATTATTGAAGCGTATTTCAACAAAAATTCGGTAGATAAACCACACGATCTTCGTTCGGTGACAAAAAGTATCAGATCTATTTTATTGGGAATTGCAGTTGATAAAGGATTTATTGCTAACATTAACGACCCAATATCTAAATATCTTAAAAACCTGATACCAACCAAAAATCTTAACAATCATAAAAAAGAAATCACCATTAAACATCTTTTAACGATGTCTAGCGGACTTGATTGCAACGATTGGGACAAAAAGTCTAAGGGACAGGAAGACAAAATTCACAAAAAAAAGAATTGGCTTCAATATACACTTGATTTACCAATGGTTAACGAACCAGGAACAGTCTCAAATTATTGTTCGATGGGAACCGTTCTCATAGCGGAAATAATAAGTCAAGCTTCTGGAATGACAATCGACAAGTTTGCTGAGAAATACTTATTCAATCCAATGGGAATTAACAATGTAAATTGGGGGCATACTTCCAATAAAGAAATAATTCCTTCGGGTAAAAGATTGTACATGACCTCTCGAAACATGGCCAAAATAGGGCAATTAATACTCGATAATGGAAAGTGGCATGACAAACAAATTGTATCTAAAAAATGGATTGAAGACTCAACTACACCAAAAACAAAAATTACAGGAATTGATTATGGTTATTTATGGTGGAATATTCCATTTAAAGTAAACAAAGAAACTCTTGTTACTAAAGCGGCAACGGGAAATGGCGGACAATACATTATAGTGCTTCCTAAAATGAATATGGTAGCTGTATTTACAGGTGGCGCCTACAATTCGCAAGAAGACAAGTTGCCTTTTGCAATAATGAGAGACATCTTCCTACCAACGTTCGCAAACGGAAAATGATCAATTTGTCTAAGTTTATTAGCCCACGCTTATAACGTGGCAGAAAACTCATTCTATTCGTCAGTTTCATTTTGCCTTTAAAAATAACAGACGACCTAAGATAAACACCTTAGATCGTCTGTCCTCAAATAAATAAATAAATATATTACAAACTACTAATTAACTTTAAATTTTAAATGTTATAACTGGTAATGTTGAATGGTTTGCGACATCCTCACCTACACTTCCCTGAAAAAAATGAGCCATTCCTTTTCTTCCATGTGTGGGGATAGCAATTAAATCTGCACCTATTTTAATAGATGAATTTAAAATCCCATCTTCAACAGTGTAATCTGATGTATAATAGACATCATTCATTCTATCTAAATTACCATCAGCTTTAGTAAAGAAATTAACAGCAAGCCTTTCAATTTCTAAAGAGTTTTTAAATTTATCATTTGGCAAATTCACATAAACCAAATATAGTTTAGAGTCCATCTTATCAAATATTTTAACTGCTTTTAAATACGCTTTAATCGATTCTTCCGAAAAATCACATGCATAGGCAACCACCTCAAAATTAACTTGAGATACATTGTTTTTAACGACCAATACTGGAATCTCTGCATTTCGTACGACACGTTCTGTATTAGAGCCAATAAAAAACTCCTTAGCTCCACTAGCTCCATGAGATCCCATGACAATAAGATCTGCATCGTATTTCTTCGCAATTTCGTTAACCTCGCTAAACACTTTAAAATGTTTAACAATTGGTGTTACTTTAATGCCTTTTAAATAATCTTTTTTAAGAAAATCTTCAAATCTTTGTTCTGCTAATTTTAAAAAATAAATTATTTTTTGTGGCTGTTCTCCACTTGTTGTAAGCATGACTTCAGACATTTCTAACATATGCAACGCTATCAATTCTGCATCATTCTCTTTAGCTAGCTTTGCAGCTGTATTTAAAGCATATTCTGAATGTTCAGAAAAATCTACTGGTACAATAATCTTTTTCATAGTTTTTAGTGTTTGTCCCATCTTAATAGGGGTGTTTAATTAAACTGTCATAGAGAACAACTGGGTGTCTGGTAGTTTTCTTTGTAATAACAAATCGAAAGCCATACAAATATTTCTAACATATGGTTGTCCTTTTTTAGTCACCTCAATACTATTTGAATTAATATTGAGTAATCCGTCTATTTCCATTTCTTTTAATCTGATCAATACATCTGATAATTCATCAAAATGAAGATTATTTTGAGTCCAGGTTGTTTTAAAACGACACATTAAATTAAGAATATGCTTTCTTATAATTAAATCTTCTTCATTAAGAATATGGCCTCTATAAACTGGTAAAATGTCATCTTTCAATAAATTATAATACGCTTCAATACTTTTTACATTTTGGGCAAATCCGTACCAGCTATCACTAATTGATGATACACCTAAACCAATCATAGCTTTTGTTTTAGAAGCTGTATACCCCATGAAATTTCTATGTAAATTACCATTTACCATAGATTCATGTAATGAATCTGTAGTTAGAGCAAAATGATCCATTCCTATTTCATTATAACCAACCTCAGAAAGCAATTGTTTACCCAATTCGTATTGCTGTCTTTTTAATTCAGCAGATGGTAGATCGGAATCATTAAACCCACGTTGACCATTCCCTTTAATCCATGGTACATGAGCATAGCTATAAAATGCCAATCTATCTGGTAACAATGCTTTAGTTTTTAGAATGGTCTCTTTTACATGTTCTAAAGTTTGAAATGGTAATCCAAAAATAAGATCATGTCCAACCGAAGTATAACCTATATCTCTGGCCGTATCGGTAGCACGCTTTACATTTTCAAAAGATTGAATTCTATGTATCGCTTTTTGCACCGTTTCATTATAGTCTTGAACCCCATAACTCACCCGTCTAAATCCTACATCGTAAAGGGCTTGTAAATGTTCTCGTGTTGTGTTATTTGGATGTCCCTCAAAACTAAACTCATAGTTATTTGCAAGTGTTGAACGGCTTAAAACACCATTAATTAATCGCTTCAAATTTTCAGGGCTAAAAAAAGTTGGTGTCCCGCCTCCCAAATGCAATTCTTTAATAATGGGTGTTTCATCAAATAATTCTACATATAGATCCCATTCTTTTAGAACAGCATTTATATATGGAGATTCCACACTATGTTGTTTTGTAATGCGCTTATTACACCCACAAAACGTACACAAACTCTCGCAATACGGCAAATGAATATAAAGGCTTATACCTTCTTTTAAATTACTTTCTTTAAAGGATTGTATTAAAGACGATTTCCAGTTTTTCAAGGAAAAAGTTTCATTATCCCAGTAAGGAACTGTTGGGTAACTCGTATAACGAGGCCCTGCAATATTATATTTATTTACTAACGAACTTAACATACCTAACATTTATATTTCAAAAGTATAACTTGAAGGGTTTTAAAAATATGATATATGTCATAGCGAATATTTGCAATTCGATTATTATTGCCTTAATTTCACATCTCTAAAAAATCAAAAAAAATGAAAAGAATAATCGCCTTATTAGTTCTTATTTTTATAGGAACAACGTCATGTAAACAAGAAAAAAAAGAAGCAAAAACAGATGCTCCAGATACGATAGAAGTAACAGAAAAATTTGTGGTTAAACCAGAAGGTACCTCTGTAAAATGGACCGCTTACAAAACCTCTGAAAAAATAGGTGTTGGTGGTCAGTTCACAACAGTAAATTTTGACAATAAAGAAGGAGCCTCTCCTCAAGAAGCTCTAAATAATTTAAATTTTTCTATACCAATAAGTAGTTTGTTTACTAACGATGCTACTAATACACGTGATGCAAAATTAAAAGAGTTTTTCTTTGGTGCGATGTTAGATACTGAGTTTCTAAAAGGTACTATTAAGTATACGAATGATGCGTGTGTTGCTTCAATTACTATGAATGGTGTTACTAACGATTTACCATTACAAGTTAGTATAACAGATGCCAGACGTGTAAGTATGACTGGTACAATGAATCTTAAAGACTGGGATGCTTTAGGTGCTTTAGAATCTATAAACAAAGCTTGTTTTGATTTACATAAAGGCTCTGATGGTGTTAGTAAAACCTGGGAAGATGTAGCTATAGAAGTAAATACTTTTCTTCGTAAAAGCTAATAAAAATACTGTATAGTAATAGTATATTACATAATACCAATTATTATTTAAAATGAGCTACTTTAACGAGTAGCTTTTTTTATAGAACTAACTCTTCTTTACTTTTGTTTTAAAAACCTATGCATATATTTCTTGTAATGGATAAAACCTTGTTAGCATATAAAATTATTTAACGATCTGCTTGTTTCAACTTTTTCATTAATTTAGTAACAAGACTAATTTGTATACAATCCATTAAACAAACCTTTAAAATAGCATATGAAAAAAATCTATTCTGTTGAAGAATACATTGAGGAACATGCCCATTTTAGTGAAGCTTTAATCTTATTACGAGATATTATTATTGCTACTGAATGTGTTGAAACCATAAAATGGAATGCGCCAGTTTATACTGTAAATAATAAAAATGTTTTGGGTTTAGGAGCCTTTAAAAATCATTTTGGTATTTGGTTTTTTAATGGTGTGTTTTTAAAAGACACCCACAACTTACTCATAAATGCTCAGAAAAATAAGACTAAAGCTTTAAGGCAAATGCGCTTTGAGTCTCTTTCCGAAATTGACAAACATATTGTTTTAGATTACGTTAAAGAAGCTATTGAAAACCAAAAATCAGGTAAAGAAATAAAGCCTGATCGCAGTAAAAAAGAGACTGTTATTCCTAAAGAATTAAAAGATTTATTCGCAAATAACAACGATTTAAAAAAAAGTTTTGAGTCTTTATCTCCCTATAAACAACGAGAATATTGTAATTATATTGATAGCGCAAAACGTGAAGCAACCAAACAAACCCGTTTAAAAAAGATCACGCCTATGATTTTACAAAATATCGGTTTAAACGATAAATATAAAAACTGTTGAAGCATCTTAAAAAAGAACTTGTTTTAAATAAAAAGAGCCCGATACAATATCGAGCTCTTTTAAATTAATATTTTCAACCATCCTATTTTAGATTCAATATAATAGTCTAGTCATTTCTTTTCATGGTTTTAAATAAATTAAACATTGATTTAATTCTGGGTTTTGCTGCACAAGAGAAAGAATAAATATTTTAAGCTCTTCTATCTCGTAAGGCAGTAATCGTTGCACTGCTTTTTGTACTTCTTTGCAAAACAGCGTTGTATCAAAACTAACTTTTCCAAGTACAGTTTTAGTATACTCTAGCATTGCTCTTGCCATAGTTGTATTATAAGGTTTAGGTTTGTAAAAAAGTAGATTTTTTTTATAGGCTATAATTTTCATTAATGAAGTTAAATTTAGTGAAAAATTATATAAGATTTTTTTTTTTAAATAAGTTTAACATTTAAAATCTATTATCACCATCTAATAAATCCCCTATCCCTCCTAAAACACTACCCTCACCTTTACGCTTTCCGCCACCTTGTGGAGCAGAAGCCAAAACACGTCCTGCCAACCTACTAAATGGTAATGATTGAATATATACTACACCAGGACCTTGTAGTTTCGCAAAGAATAATCCTTCACCTCCAAAAACGGTATTCTTAATACCCCCAACAAATTCTACATCATAATCTACATCTTTTGTAAAACCAACGATACATCCTGTATCAACTTTTAAAATTTCTCCTGCTTGTAATTCTTTTTTAGCCAACGTTCCTCCTGCATGAACAAATGCCATACCATCTCCTTCTAATTTTTGCATAATGAAACCTTCTCCTCCAAATAAACCGCTTCCTATTTTTTTAGAAAATTCTATTCCAATACTTACACCCTTGGCTGCACATAAAAAAGCATCTTTTTGACAAATAAATTTCCCTCCAAATTCTGCTAAATCTATTGGCAAAATTTTTCCAGGATATGGAGAAGCGAATGATACATTCCGTTTACCAACCAAATCATTATAAAAAGCTGTCATAAATAAGCTCTCTCCTGTAAGAATACGTTTTCCTGCTCCTAATATTTTACCTAAAAATCCTGTATCCTTTTGGGAACCGTCGCCAAAAATAGTTTCCATTTTTATACCATCGTCCATCATCATAAAACTACCTGCTTCGGCAATTACACCTTCTTCCGGATCAAGCTCAATTTCCACATATTGCATCTCTTCTCCGTATATTCTATAATCAATTTCGTGTGCTGTCATTTTATATATTTTTATTCATTTATATGTAGTTTTTTTTAAGTTTTGTTACAAATTAATGAAGATTTATTAGTTGTTTCGCAGAGTTCCACAGAGGAAAATGAACTGTTACTGATTAGTTATTTCACAGAGTTTCGCAGAGTTGCCACTGAGTTTCACTGAGTAAAATTGACTGTTACTGAATACTGATCACTGAACACTGATGGTTATTTCACAGAGTTTCGCAGAGTTGCCACTGAGTTTCACTGAGTAAAATTGACTGTTAATAACCACTGATTACTGATTACTGAGCACTGATGGTTATTTCACAGAGTTTCGCAGAGTTGCCACTGAGTTTCACTGAGTAAAATTGACTGTTACTGAATACTGATCACTGAACACTGATGGCTATTTCACAGAGTTTCGCAGAGTTATCACTGAGTTTCACTGAGTAAAATTGACTGCTAATAAGCACTGATCACTAAACACTGAATACTGATCACTGAACACTGAACACTGATCACTGAACACTGATCACTGATCACTGATCACTAAAACAACTCCTTCATCTTAACACTCCATTCAAAATTAAAGGTTGAAACCTCTACACCTTCTTCATTCACACCAATGGATTTAGCCCAAAAGGTTTGCCCCTCCCCTGTTTCTATTGCTTTTTTAATAGTCTCGTCCATAAGGTTACCATCATGGCACGTAAACCTAATTCTACCTGTTGCTTTTTTGGTAAATGTTGCGTTATTTGCGGTAACTAACATGGAGATACGTTTTCCCGATTCTTTAATTTTTGAAATCATTAAAGCTCCTGTAGAAAACTCTGCCGCCATACCTTGCACCGCCCAAAACATAGATTTAAATGGGTTTTGGTTAATCCATTTGTACCTAACACTTACAATACACTTATCTGCATCAATATATTTTGTTCTAACCCCACAAAAGTATGCAGCAGGTAATTTAAAAATCGTAAAAGCATTTAGTTTTCTAGGTGTTACGTTCATTTTTAAGGTTTATTTTTTACTAAGTTATTAAATTATTAGTTAACACAAAATGTTAATATTATGTTAAATTTAAGTACTATGCGTAACATAATACCTTCTTTTAGACATATATTTGTATAAGAAACTATTATATGTTTTAAATCATGTTAGATAATCACCAAAAAAACATCGCTACATTTATTCATTTATCAACCTTTAGCAGGTTTATAATTCCATTTGGAAACTTTATTGGCCCTATTATTCTTTGGGTAGCTAATAAGGATAAATCTGAATTTGTAGATACACATGGTAAACAAGCCATCAATTTTCAAATTAGTATTTTATTATACGCTATAATTTTAGGCACTTTAACCATTCCATTTTTCATTTTTAAAATCTTTAACGGTATTGACTTTATAGATTTTCATGGGTTTCATGATTTCCATATCAATATAGGCAAACCTTCTCCATTATTATACATTGGTGGTGGCTTAGGCGTTTTGGCCATTTTGGGTTTCATTTTAGAACTTCTTTTTATTATCAATGCTAGCTTAAAAGCCAGAGATGGTGAACCCTATAAATATCCATTAACAATCAATTTTTTAAAATAACATACACTGAACTTGTTTCAGCATTTCATCAAAACAATCAATCACAATCAATCAAAAAATGAACAGTTTCACAATATTAAAACGCTTTAGAATATGAAGATAGAAAACACAAAAGCACAAATGCGTAAAGGTGTACTAGAATTTTGCATACTTTCTGTCTTAAAAGACAACGATGCTTATGTAGCAGAAATCTTAAGCACCTTAAAAGACGCAAAGCTACTTGTGGTAGAGGGGACAATTTACCCGTTACTTACACGACTTAAAAATGCAGGACTTTTAAACTACAGATGGGAAGAATCAACCTCTGGACCACCAAGAAAATATTATGGATTAACAGAAACAGGAAAATTGTTTCTAAAAGAATTAAATACAACTTGGAGTGAATTACATCATGCAGTAACAATAGTAACAAGCCAAAAAACAACAAAAAAATGAATAAAACAGTCAACATAAATTTAGCAGGTATATTTTTTCATATAGATGAAGATGCGTACTTAAAATTACAGCGCTATCTTGAGGCTATAAAACGTTCATTTACAGATTCTCAAGGACGTTCTGAGATTATAGCTGATATTGAAGCACGTATCTCCGAACTTTTTAATGAACGTGTACAAAACAATAAACAAGTTATACGAATTAAAGAGGTAGATGAAGTCATCTCAATCATGGGACAACCAGAAGATTATTTAGTTGACGATGAGATCTTTGAAGACGAACCTCAACCTTCTTATAAACGCAAAACAGTTCCATCTAAAAAACTGTTTAGAGATACTGATAACTCTTATGTAGGAGGTGTATCATCTGGATTAGCACATTACTTTGGTATAGACGCTATTTGGATTCGTTTAGCCTGGATTCTCCTAATTTTTGGAGCTGGTACTGGAATTCTTCTGTATATCTTATTATGGGTTTTAGTACCTGAAGCCAAAACAACAGCAGAGAAAATAATGATGACGGGAGAACCTGTTAATATTAGTAACATAGAAAAAAAAATTAAAGACGGTTTTGAAAACGTAACGGATGTTGCAAAAAATGTCACCGATTCGGTTGGAGCTGCAGCTAAAAACGTAAGTGATTCTGTTTCTAATGCAGCTAAAAATGTAGATTTTCAAAAGCAAGGAAACAAAATTAAATCCAGTTCAAAAACATTTTTCGACACGTTGGGAGAGATTATTATGTTCTTCTTTAAGCTGTTTGCTAAGTTTATTGGAGTAATTTTAATAATTGTTGGAGCTATTACTTTAATTGCGTTAATAGTTACTTTATTTTCTTTAGGTATTGTAGATTTTATTCATATACCAGGACTTGACCTTGTCGACATTGTTAATGCTGGAAATACCCCCGTGTGGTTAGTATCTTTATTCGTCCTTTTTACAGTTGGAATCCCTTTCTTTTTTGTATTCTATTTAGGGTTAAAAATACTTATAAATAACCTAAAATCGATTGGTAATATTGCTAAATTTTCTTTACTGGGTTTGTGGTTAATTGCTATGATTGGCTTAGTAATTATAGGGATAAGACAAGCGAGCGAGCATACTTTTGATGAGCGTATCATTACAAAACAAGAATTAAATATTACTGCAAATGATACCTTAAAAATAAAAATGGCAGAAAATGATCTTTACATAAGTAGCCATCGCAGAAGCAATTCGTTTAAAGTAGCTAATAATGAAAACGGAGAAAAAACGATATATCGATCAGACATTAGAATCATAGTTAAATCTACCACCGATTCGTTAGCAAAAATAGGTATTGAGAAAAGTGCTGATGGTAGAAACTATGAAAAAGCTATTGAACGTGCTAAAAATATAAATTACAACTATAGCTTTAGTGGACATGTGTTATTATTAGACTCTTATTTAACGACACCCTCTGAAAACAAATTTAGTGACCAAGAGATCGTTATTATTCTCTATTTACCAGAAGGAAGTGTTGCTAATTTTAGTAATAACACTAAATCATTTTTAAATTATAGAACCTATAACGGAAACCTTGTATCCTCTGGTGATGCCAATCATTATTTACAAATTACAGAAAATGGTATTAAATGTTTAGACTGCCCCATTGAAGAAGAAGAAAATTTCAAAGTAAATATTGATGTGCATGATGATGAGTCTAGTCTTAAAATAAATAGTAAGGGCTTGGAGATAAAAGACGACGATGTTAATATAAAAATAAATGGAGAGGAGCTTTCTGGAAAAGACGATGCTATTGAAGTTAAAATAGATTCGAACGGTATCAATATAAAGTCTAAAGACAATTAAAAAATCTTGAAATAAATATCCAGAGGCAAGCCATAGAGCTATTTCACCAGTTCCATTTTGCTTTTATAAGCAAAAACCGAATTTTATATTTTACCTCACCCAGAACTGCCTTTTTTGGCAGTTCTAACCTCTCCAAAAGAGAGGCGAATTAGAAACCCCGACTCTAGGGTCGGAAAATTTTTAAATTAACGATTCATCTATAAAAACAAACAATTCAGATACTTAGATTACTAATCAATAATCTTTAATAAGATATTTGAATAACAAAAAAATCATCAATCAAAAAACGAATAATTATGGCAACACTAGTTAAGTTTATTTTAGCAACAATTTTAAGTTTAACACTCTTTTCATGCAACTTCGATATGAATTTCAATACTGGAGTTCGCGGAAATGGAAACGTTACAACTGAAGAAAGAACCATTAATGACCCTTTTTCAACTATTAAAGCTACTGAAGGTTTAGATGTATACCTAACACAAAGCGATAACAAAAGTATCTCTGTTGAAGCTGACGAAAATTTACACGACCTAATTATAGTAGAAGTTATAAATGGTGTTTTAAAAATACATACTAGAGAAAACATTGGTAAAGCTTCATCAAAAAAAGTCATGGTAAGTTTTAAAGATATCTCAAGTATTATATCTACTAGCGGAAGCGATGTATCCGCTACAAATGTTATAACTGCTGAAAATTTAGAGCTTAAATCTACCAGTGGTAGTGATATGAAACTTGAAGTAAACACCTCTGTGTTAAACTGCAAATCAACAAGTGGTAGTGATTTACGATTATCTGGAAAAACGGTAAAACTTATTGCTGAAGCTACTAGTGGTAGTGATATTAAAGCAGCAGATTTAATTGCAGAATCTAGTCAGGTAAAGGCAACAAGTGGTGCCGATATTACTGTAAACACCTCTAAAGAACTTACAGCTAAAGCTACAAGTGGAGGTGATATAAAATATTATGGAAACCCAGAAAAAGTTGATAAAAGTAATAACGTTTCTGGTAGTATTAGAAAACGATAAACGAACAAAAAAACCTTTATAAGATTTCATATTTGTCCGTACTAACATTACTAATATGGTCTGAAAATTAACTAAGATCATATAAAGGAAAGACGGTCTTTTAATATAACTAATTTATTACCTGGTGTGATCAAAAAATAAACATTGTAAAACTTAATTCTGGTGAATGCATGATATGCATATCTAAAGTTTTAGAAGCTGTGTTCAACGTAAGGAAAATGAGTTTTTTTTCCAAAACACTGTTTATAAGATATTTACCTTAATAAAGTAAACTTTTTAGATATCTGAAACATATTCAACTCTATTAGTTTCAAGCTAAAAACCGATAAACATACCATCTTCTTCCTTAAATTATTATAGACTAGCTAGCTAGTCTATAATAATTATAAATGGAATCTAGCATATTTATTGACTTTTATCTACGATCCTTACATCGAAATCAGGTTAATAAATATATTTGAATCTCTTAAATATGACAAATATCATCTTTACTGCATTTGGTCAATCGTATATTTGCGATAAGAGATATGAAAAGAAATTTAGAGATCATAGACTACAAAGAAAATACTGAGGCTTTGGCAAGATTTGCAAAAGCATTAGGACACCCAACTCGTATTGCTATTTTAAAACACCTCGAGGCACAATCTTGTTGCTTTACTGGAGATCTGGTTGATGTATTTCCTCTAGCGCAATCCACCGTCTCACAACATTTAAAAGAATTAAAGAATGCTGGTTTAATTCAAGGAGAATTAAAACCGCCAAAAATAAAATATTGTATCAATCAAGAAAATTGGAAAATAGCTAAATCTTTATTTGAAAATTTCTTTGGTTGATATTTTTTTAAAATTTACATCGCTTATTTGCGATAAACAAATAATAATATTATGACTAGATCAATTAAAATTTTGGGGACTGGATGTCCAAAATGTAAAACAATGTCAAACTTGGTTCACGATGTAGTAAAAGAAAATAGTATTGATGCCACTATTGAAAAAATTGAAGATATTATGGAAATAATGACATTTAATGTTATGAGTACTCCTGCATTGGTCATTGATGATATTATTACTATAAAAGGTAGAATCCCTTCTAAAGAAGAAGTCTTAGAATTACTTAAATAAACCACTTATAGACTGGAAGTCCATAGGTTCGTTTTGGCAGACTGAAAATCTGCTTCGTAAAATACCGAAATAAAAGATAAACATTGTAAAACTGAATTCCTGTGAATTCGTGTCAAAATTTTTAGAAGCTGAAAGCGAAATACACTAAAGTACAAAGTTTTAAATACAGTTGGGATCAATAAAAATAGTTACAAAAAGATCATAGCATCCTAAATAAAAATGTTTGATTGGATACAAAATATAGCAGATTGGTTGATATATGGTATTTTAGGAATGAAAGCCAAAAGTCATTTAGCTGAGGCCTTAAACTTTTTTATTTACGATAGCTCCAAAATTTTAATTCTCCTTTTTATCGTGATCTTTTTTATGGGGATCGTTAATAGTTATTTTCCTATTGATAAGGTAAAAAACTACCTTTCAAGAAATAAACTATATGGTCTGGAGTACTTGGTGGCAAGCCTTTTCGGGGTAGTCACCCCGTTTTGCTCTTGTTCATCGGTTCCCTTATTCATCGGTTTCGTAAGAGGTGGCATACCACTCGGTGTCACCTTTGCTTTCTTAATTACCTCGCCATTGGTCAATGAGGTAGCCATCGGTCTTTTTGTTGGTTTATTCGGAATCAAAATAACAATACTTTATATACTAAGTGGTGTACTGTTAGGAACCATTTCTGGTTTCATTCTTCAAAAACTTAATTTAGAACCCTTACTAACCCCATGGGTTAAAGAAGTGCTGGCAAATGCACAAAGAGAGCAAGATAAGTTCTATAAGGAAAAACAGCCTTTTATAAAGCGACTTCCCGTTATCTGGAATGAGGTCATGAACATATTAAGAGGTATTATTCCCTATGTTATTGTGGGAATCGCAATAGGTGGATTCATGCACGGCTATATCCCCGAAGGTTTCTTTCAGCAGTACATGAACAAAGAGAATTTGTTCGCAGTACCTATTGCTACAGTGCTTGCCGTACCAATGTACTCTAATGCTTCAGGCATACTTCCTATTGTTCAAGTATTGGTAGCCAAAGGCATACCATTGGGTACTGCAATAGCTTTTATGATGGGGGTTGTTGGGCTTTCATTACCAGAAGCGATGTTGTTAAAAAAAGTAATGTCATTAAAACTTATCGGTATTTTCTTCGGAGTCGTGACCCTTTGTATAATATTATCAGGATACTTATTCAATATAATCTTATAAATCGATTATAGGATGACACTATAGTGAATCTCTATTAATAAAATTAAAAGGTACCTTAATTTGTTCTTTTTTTCTATTAATTACCATATCTGACACCGTTTCTCCCATCACTTTAAAATCTGTTGATATTACTGTTATTCCAAGTAATTCTTTAAGAGGTGTCTCATTATAAGATATCACGCCAATATCTTCGCCCAAAATAAATTCATCTTCACGCAATTGCTTTATTAAGCTAACTAAATCGAATTCCTCTATAGTTATAAATAAATCTCCTTTCTTAAGAATCATGTCATCATAAACCTCATTAAGGATTTCAAAATCTAATTTAAATTCCACACAAAATTTTCTAAAGCCATGAAGAATTCTCTTTGGGTAAGGGTAAATCGATTTTTCTGGATAGATTAACATTATTTTTTTATACTGTCGAATTCTTTCAATTCCTTTCTTTAAAGCTTCATATATATCATTTTCAAAATCCTGATAAACTGCAGTAATATCCTTACTATCGGGCAACATAAGGTTATCCATTATAATTAGCCTATCCTTTGGTATTTTATTAATAGCTTGTACTATCGCATCTGTATGACTGGTATGTCGTAAATCTTCAGTTTTAAAATGTGGCATGATTATATAATAATCGTAAGCCGATTTATATTTGTTTAATAAATTCAAAAATAAAGATTCATCACAATGATAAATATGTAGATCTGTATGTGAATTAGGTCCTAAACTATTAAGAAAAGAATTATACATTCTCATCTTATAAGTGCTCAATTTATTAACAAGAAATAAAATATTAACCTTCGAAATTAATTTTGTTCTAGTAATATAGAAGCCTTTCCCTTTAATGGCAGAAATTATATTGCGCTGCTTTAAAATATTATAGGCTTTTTCTACAGTATCTCTTGACAAATAAAATTCTTCACTAAATAAATTTATAGATGGAATTTTTTGATCCATTTCAAAATTCCCTATTGATATGTTATGTATAATAGAATCTACAATTTGCTGATACTTAGGTATTCTGGAATTTTCGTCAATTTTTATAAATTTAATTACATTCATTTTTAAATACTTACTTTATTTTTATTAAAAACAATTAGCAACAAAATAGTTTTCGGTTTATGGTCTCTCATAATAACCTCTTAATTCAAAGTTAATTTTTATACCCCTAAATCTAGCAAGCTAAGATAATCGATCTCAATTAATTTCCTTTCAGATCGACTTTACATCTCTGGGAAAACAGCCAGTATTATTAAATAGTGTTATAAATTTAAATAGAACTTAGGTTTTTTATTAAGAAGTAATTTAAGATTTTTTGATTGAAGCCAAAAAGTTTAAACCATTTCTTAATTAGAGCACATACCTTAGCTTATATAATACCCTAAAAAATAAATTTAGTGCTAGTTTCACCCAGCACCGTACTTTTTTTTATATTTCTTCAAAAACTTATTAAGTATTTTATATGATAATTATAACATTTTGAAGACATATACATTCTAGCTAATGTACTGGTTTTTACGACTAAATTAAAATTTAGGGGTTTGGAAAGATAAATTTATTACCGTAAATTTAGTATTTAAGCATTAATATTAATTAATCGCACGGCACAGTACAGGATACTTATGTTTAGCAAGTCATTTATTTTTGAAATTACACTTACAACTAACAATATAAAATGAAAAATGTGACTAAAAGTTTTAAATATGTCGATTATTTATGGGACGATCAAAAAGCAAATGCCTTAAATGATGATCAAGTAAAACTGTTTTTATACCGCTCAAATTTATTAGGGGCAGATTTAAGAATCACTAATTATGGAGGTGGAAATACGAGTTGTAAAACTATAGAAAAAGCCTCATTAACTAATGAAGATGTCGAAGTGATGTGGGTAAAAGGTTCTGGTGGAGATATTGGAACTTTAACACGTTCGGGAATCGCTGGATTATATACTAATAGATTACGAGATTTAAAGAATGTTTATAAAGGCTTAGATGATGAAGATAGAATGGTTGGGCTTTTTAATCATTGTATTTATGATTTAGACAGTAAAGCGCCATCTATTGATACACCACTTCATGGTTTATTACCATTTGCACATATAGATCACTTACACCCAGATGCCCTTATTGCTGTTGCTGCTGCTAAAGACAGCGAAAAAGTAACAAAAGAAATTTGGGGTGATACTATGGGCTGGGTACCTTGGCAACGTCCTGGTTTCGATTTAGGCCTACAATTAGAAAAATGCTTAAATGAAAACCCTGGTATTAGAGGTATTGTTTTAGGAAGCCACGGTTTGTTTACTTGGGGAGATACCTCTTACGAATGTTACATAAATAGCCTGGAAGTTATTGAAATGGCTTCAGAATACATTGAAAATAAAATCAAAGAAAATGGATCGGTTTTTGGTGGACAAAAAGTACAAAGTTTACCAAAAGAAGCACGCTTAGAAAAAGCAGCACAATTAATGCCTCTATTAAGAGGTTTATGTTCTTCTGAAAATAGAATGATTGGGCATTTTTCAGATAACGATGTCGTTTTAGAATATATTAACAGTAATGATTTAGAGCGTTTAGCTCCTATGGGAACATCGTGTCCAGATCACTTCTTAAGAACAAAAATCCAACCATTAGTTTTAACCTTAGATCCTAATGAAGATGTTTCGGATGCCAAAGCAGTTCTTAAAAAATTAGAACCTGCTTTTGAAGCCTACAGACAAGAATACGCAGATTATTATAATACTTGTAAAAAGGATAATAGTCCTGCAATGCGTGACCCAAACCCTGTCATTATTATTTACCCAGGAGTGGGTATGTTTAGTTTTGCAAAAAATAAGCAAACAACGCGTGTTGCCAGTGAATTTTATATTAACGCCATTAATGTAATGCGTGGTGCTGAAGCTATTTCTGCTTACACATCATTACCAAGGCAAGAAGCTTTTGATATTGAGTACTGGTTGCTAGAAGAAGCAAAATTACAACGGATGCCAAAAGAGCAACCATTATCACGTAAAGTAGCTTTAGTTACAGGTGCTGGTGGAGGAATTGGTAAAGCTATTGCTGATAAATTAGCTGCAGAAGGTGCCAATGTTGTTTTAACCGATATTAATGAAGATCGTTTAAAAGAAGCTCATGCTACTTATAAACGTGACGTTTCTACATATATAGCATGTGATGTTACCAATTACGAATCCATTCAAAACGCTTATAAAAAAGCCTGCATAGAATTTGGAGGTGTAGATATTATAGTTCATAGTGCTGGGTTAGCAATCTCTAAACCTATTGAAGAAACGACTCAAAAAGACTGGGATCTTTTACAAAATGTTTTAGTTAAAGGGCAATTTGAATTAGCCAAAGCAGGTGTCGAGGTTATGCGTATGCAAAACTTAGGAGGAAACTTTATATGTATTGCTAGTAAAAACGGATTGGTGTCTGGCCCTAATAATGTAGGCTATGGTACTGCAAAAGCAGCACAACAACACATGTCTAGATTATTGGCTGCAGAGTTAGCAGCAGATAAAATACGTGTAAATACAGTAAATCCAGATGGTGTTATAGTGGGTAGCAAAATATGGGAAGGTGCATGGGCAGAAGGTCGCGCAAAAGCCTATGGAATTACTGTTGAAGAATTACCAATGCATTATGCAAAAAGAAATTTGTTAAATGAAATTATATACCCTGAAGATATTGCAAATGCCGTATTTACATTGGTAGCTATTTTAGATAAAACTACTGGAAACATTATTAATGTTGATGGAGGCATGTCTAATGCATTTGTACGATAAATTAATTTAAGTTTAGTTTGTAAAAATTCCCATATTGTATTAATATGGGGGTTTTTTTAAAAATTTTTTATAATCAATGAAAATAAAACAACATAGTATCCTTGACCTTAATAATAAAAGCCTTGAATCACACCAAGAGCGTTTTGATTTCTTATCAAATAGCCTAGTAAAAAAAGAGGTGAATATTGATAACATAATCAGTAAAGTAAAGGATTTTCAAGTTGCTATTCCTAGTTGGGCGTTGGGTGCTGGTGGTACCAGATTTGGACGTTTTTCTTATTATGGAGAGCCGTCTAACCTTGAACAAAAAATTCAAGATGTTGGAATTTTACATGCATTAACGCAAACGGCTGGGGCTATTTCTCTTCATATTCCATGGGATATTCCAGAAGACTATAAAGCTATAAAAGAATTGGCAAATTCTTTAGATATTAAGTTTGATGCCGTAAATTCTAATACATTTCAAGACCAAAAAAATGCTAAAGAAAGTTACAAATATGGTTCCTTAAGTAACACAAATGAAGCTGTTAGACAACAAGCCATTCAACATAATATAGATGTTATCAATATTGGCAATCAACTAGGTTCTAAAAGCTTAACTGTTTGGTTAGCAGACGGCTCTTGTTTCCCAGGTCAAAATAACTTTCAAACAGCACTTCAAAATACAGAAAACAGTTTAAAAGAGATCTACAAAGGGTTACCAAATGATTGGAGTATGCTTATTGAGTATAAACCTTATGAACCCAATTTTTACAGCACCGTTATTCAAGATTGGGGGACATCCTTTATGTTAGCCAATGCTTGCGGAGAAAAAGCCTATTCGCTTGTAGATTTAGGTCATCATTTACCAAACAGTAATATTGAGCAAATAGTATCCATTTTAATGTCTAAAGGTAAATTAGGCGGTTTTCACTTTAATGATAGTAAATATGGTGATGACGATTTAACTGTTGGAAGCATAAAACCTTATGCCTTATTTTTAATTTTTAATGAATTAGTTTACGGGATGCAAAACAATCCGCAAAATCCAGATTTAGCTTGGATGATTGATGCTAGCCATAATATAAAAGACCCTTTAGAAGATTTAATACAATCTCTTGAAGCGATTCAAGAAGCTTACGCCAAAGCTCTTTTAATTGATCAAGACTTGTTAAAAGCAGCACAACTTGATAACGACGTTGTAAAATGCCAAGAAATTTTACAAGATGCTTACAGAACCGATGTAAGACCTTTACTTGAAAAAGCAAGATTAGAAAACGGTGGTGCATTAAACCCTATTAATGCATATCGCTCATTAGATATTAGAAATCAGTTAATCACAGAAAGGGGTAAAAACACTGTAGCAACAGGATTATAATAGACTTTTATGATAGATGTAACCGCTGTTTTTGATATTGGTAAAACAAATAAGAAATTCTTTCTTTTTGATAAAAATTATAAAGAGGTCTACAAAGAGTATATTCAATTTGATGAAATTAAAGATGAAGATGGATATCCTACAGAAAATTTACAAGCTTTACAAGCATGGTTAAAAAGTGTTTTTGAAAAAATTCTTGAGAACGCTGCGTACAATGTAAAAGCTATAAATTTTTCAACTTATGGAGCCAGTTTTGTGCATCTTGATGAAAATGGTGATGTATTAACACCTCTTTACAACTATACAAAACCAATAGACGAAAGTGTTATTGATTCTTTTATAGAAAAATATGGCCCAAAGGAAGACTTTCTAAGCACCACAGGATGCTTTGATCTAAGCCTTTTAAATTCGGGTTTACAATTATATTGGATCAAGCATACAAAACCAGAGGTATTTAAAAAAATAAAATATTCGCTTCATTTACCTCAATACCTTAGTTATGTTTTTACAGGCATTCCTTTAAGTGAATATACCAGCATTGGTTGCCATACAGCACTTTGGGATTATTCAAAAAAAGATTATCATAAATGGGTTTATAAAGAAGCGCTTAACCATATATTACCAACTATAGTATCTACAGAAACCAGCATTAACATGAACTATAATGGAAAACGCATTAAAATTGGTGTAGGTATTCATGATAGTTCTTCTGCATTGTTACCCTATGTAAGAAGTATTAATAAAAATTTTGTTTTAATATCTACAGGTACCTGGAGTATCGCTCTAAATCCATTTACAGTCCATCCAATTTCTATAGAAACTAAAGATAAAGATTTTATAAATTATATGCGAATTAATGGTAAGCCTGTAAAAGCTTCCCGCTTGTTTTTAGGAAACGAATACAAAATTCAAGTTAGTAAATTGGTTAAACATTTTGGAGTTTCTAAAGATTCCCATAAGCATATAAAATTCAATTATAAAACCTATTCTGAGATCATACAAGATTTTAAATACATGTATAAATGGGAAAGCATAACGGATACAGATATGCCCTCTAAAACCCAAATACCTTATGATAAATTTGAACATGCTTACCATCAACTCATGACAGAATTGGTGCTTCTACAAATTAAAAGTATCAAAGACGTTATTGGTAATGATACTATTAAACGATTATATGTAGATGGCGGATTTAGTGACAACGATCTTTACATTAAATTACTGTCACACTATTTTAGAGATAAAAAATTAAGAACTACAGATTCCTCATTAGGTTCAGCATTGGGAGCTGCTATCTCAATTTCTGATAAAAAATTGAATTCTAAATTTCTAAGAAAGAATTATTCCCTAAAAAAACATGTTCCTTTTATAATAAAATAATTAGCTATGTCCTTAATTTTTTTTTACCACAACATTTAATTGAATACTAACATAACCAAAATAATATGAGCCAAGTAAATATTGAAGAAGATATCATTGAAGATATTGCAGGAGGAGAATTTGAAAGAACGCCCGTACCTCAATCAAAACTTAAAAGTTGGAAAAGTTTTTTAGGTATGTATGCTGGAGAACATGCTGCAGGAACAGAATTTATGATTGGTCCTTTATTTTTAACAGCTGGGGTAAGTGCTTTCGATTTAATTATTGGTTTATTAATTGGTAATCTTTTAGCGGTTTTAAGCTGGCGGTTTTTAACAGCGGAAATAGCGGTTAAAAACAGATTGACATTGTATTTTCAATTAGAAAAAATTTGTGGTAAAAAATTGGTTACTGGTTATAACCTAGCAAATGGGATCTTATTTTGTTTTTTAGCAGGGTCTATGATTACCGTTTCTGCTACTGCAGTAGGTATTCCTTTTAATATGCCCATGCCTAAACTATCTGATACCATGCCAAATGGCATTACTTGGATTGTTATTGTTATACTTATTGGAGCTGTAATTTCTATTATTGCTGCAAAAGGTTATGACACGGTTTCAAAAGCTGCTAACTGGATGTCTCCTATTATAGTAATTGCATTTTTAGCTTGTGGTATAGTCGCTTTAAATCAATTAAATGTTACTAGTTTTTCTGATTTTTGGAATATTTGGGGTGAAGGATCAGATCCATTCCCTGGACAAATAAAATACACATTTTGGCATGTGGTTATCTGGTCTTGGTTTGCAAATGCTGCTATGCATGTTGGGATGTCCGATTTGTCTGTATTTCGCTTTGCTAAAAAAGCAAGTTCTGGTTGGACAACTGCAGCAGGCATGTATGTAGGACACTATATGGCTTGGATAGCTGCCGCTCTTTTATATGCCGTCTATTTAAAATCTCCTGAAGCTTTATCCTTTTTATCTAATGGTGAAGCACCTCCTGTAGCACCTGGACCATTAGCCCATAATGCCATTGGTGTTTTTGGTATTATAGCCGTGGTTTTAGCAGGGTGGACAACCGCTAATCCAACAATTTACAGAGCTGGTTTAGCTTTTCAAGCAATTATACCTAAAGTTTCAACATTTTGGGTTACGATAATTGCTGGTACCGTTGCAACAATTGCTGGTATTTTCCCTGCTTTTGCAATGAAATTATTAGGATTTGTAGCTTTATATGGATTTATTTTAGCCCCTGTAGGTGCTGTTATTGTTTTTGAACATTTTTTCGCAGAAAAATTCGGAATCAAAAAGAATTATGCAGAAATAGCTGGTATTAAAATTAATAATGCTGTACTTTTTGCCTGGATGATAAGCTTTGGTTTATTCTATTTTATTTCTGTTCAATTTGATATTTTCTTATCATTTGTAACATTCCCAGCCTGGTTATTAAGTGGTGTTTTATTTTTAGTTTTTAGTAAGTATTTACAAAAAAATAAGCTTTAAAATTCAATCTTTTTGTTAACATAGGGTTGAATTACCCTTTGAACAAAATGGAGTCGCTATGCCATTCAGAAGCCTGCTTACTGGTCAAACAGGAAAGAAGGGCTAGAAAATCTAAAGTTGATTTTCTTTTACCAGTAAGTATATAAATGTAATAGTTACATGAATCCTTAATTTTCGTTAGATGTAAAGAAAAGAGAGATTCTTCGCTTTGCTCTGGATAACAAAGTTCATCACTTTTTAAACAGCTTCGTGTTTTTATACAGAACCTAATATAATTTATGCGCCCTAATTTAATAAGTATAAAAACTAACAGTTAGTTATTATAAATAACAATCCCTAACAAATTTATTTTAAGGACTAAGTGTTCTATAAAATTTTGTTAAGGATTGTAACGCTATTAATTATTTCCATTTTATTAATTGAACTTTTTAAAAATTCAAAAAAAATGTTCTTTGCTATTTTAAACAAAGAATTTCTTGAAACCAACTATCCCCGAGTGAGAGTCAAGGATATCGTTGGTTTCATACCCAATCATGTTGAGCACAGTTTTTGATCTATAAAAAAGTCAAAAACAAAAATTATGTATTTAGATTTCCGTTTTATTCATTATGGTATATTTTTATAATAATGAATTCATGAATCTTGCGATTTCATGATAATAACAATTTCAACGGAAATCCAAAGGCAAAACCTAGTGATTCTTTTCGATTAAAATCGTCTTCTAAAATTCATTCTGTTTATAATTTTAATGCGATAAAATTATATAGTATTAAATATAAAATGATTTAACGGTATAACCATCCTGTACTTACCTGATTATAAATTAGTTAATTACACTTCTTTTTTACTCCGTATTATAAATACTTTCTGCTACTTTTCCTTTAAAGAAAAGGGATTATTTGAGGATATTACTATCAATAGTATCCAAATTAAGGAAGTAATAATAAACTTGATACATTCGCATCATCTATTAATAAATGAAATAAAAATACGGTGAATGGTGTAAATCATAAAGCGCTACTCCAATTACTCTTTATTTTATAAGAATATTTCCAAACAAAGAAAGAGGTGTCCATTTTGAACACCTCAATTATCTATATTATGAAACAAAAAAGGAATACTGCATAATCCTAATATCATTGCTCCACAGAACAAATTTCGAAAAAATAAATGGAAAAAAAAACTATCTCTGAGGGATTAAATTTTACACATGAGGGATTAATATAATCTTGAAAGTCCTATAATGAGAACATTAAAAAAGACAAACCAATATAACTATCTATAGGTCAGCTTCTTTCAAAACTACACCATAAAATATGTCCTTAAAAATAGACTTCGAAATCGAGATTTACGCTTTAATTATGATACCGAAATAATAAATGGTGCGCCATTTTACCTTACTAATTTTTTCAACTAAATTTTACAGAAAAATTAAAGCACTTACAAATCAAACTGCAAATGAGTTTTTGAAAATATAAGGTTTCAAAAGGCTAAGCAAATTATTGAGAATGGAAACACTAATATAAGTGAAGTTAGTTACAAAATAGGGTTTTCTTCTCCATCATATTTCACAAAATGTTTTAAGAATTATTTTGGAATGTTATTCTGTATAAAGCATTGTTTTTAATGAAGAATTATTGAATAATCATTCTAAATATTTAAAAATAAAAAAACATGATAATAGTCATTATTACCACAACATAAAAAATATATTTTTAACCTATAAAACGTATTATAAAACAATAGTTTTTTAATATTTAATCGAAAAGAATTCCTCGAGATTTTGCCTCTAATCTGTTGGCAAAGGCAGGGATAGTAGGTTTCAAGAAATTCTTTATTTACAATCTAAAAAATAAAATAAATGAAATACCCCGAGACAGAATCTCGAGGAATAATATAGATTAAAAATAGAACAAAATGTTACAAAACAGAAGAATTTACTTACCTCCCTTAAGTTTAATTGGTCCAGGAGCATTAAATGATCTTGGAGATGAACTAAAAAGTCTTCCTTACAAAAAAGCACTTTTTGTTACTGACAAAATTTTAGTAAAAATTGGAGTTGCTAAAAAAGTAATAGAAGTAATGAAAGCCTCAAACATAGAAGTTGTATTGTTTGATGAAGTTCAACCAAACCCAACAACTCAAAATGTAAATAATGGTTTGAAATTATTACAAGAAAATTCTTGTGATTTTATTTTAACATTAGGAGGAGGATCACCTCAAGATTGCGGAAAAGCAATTGGTATTTTAGCAACTAATGGAGGTAATATAGCAGATTATGAAGGCGTTCACATGACAAAACATGCTTCGCTACCAATTATCGCTATCAATACAACTGCAGGTACTGCTAGCGAAGTAACTATTAATTACGTTATTACTGATGAAAAGCGCCATATAAAAATGGTTATGGTAGATAAAAATTGTTTAGTATCTATTGCTGTAAACGATCCCGAATTAATGCTAGGAAAACCAGCAGAATTAACTGCTGCTACAGGAATGGACGCACTTACTCATGCCATAGAAACTTATGTAACTAAAGGAGCCTTTGGTTGGTCTGATGCTTTAGCTTTAGAAGCAATTAAGTTAATTTCACAAAGTTTAGAAATAGCCGTTGTTGATGGAAAAAATCTTGAAGCCAGAAGTAAAATGGCATGGGGTCAATTTATTGCAGGTCAGGCATTTTCTAATGCAGGTTTAGGGTATGTTCATTCAATGGCACACCAACTAGGAGGCATGTATGATTTACCTCATGGTGTTGCAAATGCCATTTTATTACCTCATGTAGAACAATTTAATATTCCTTCTTGTGCCCATAAGTTAAAAAAAGTGGCAAGAGCGATGGGAATTGGCGTATTAGAAATGAGTGATACACAAGGAGCAAATGCTGCTATTTCAGCTATTAAAGCATTATCTAAATCTGTTGGTATTCCTTCTGGATTAAGAGAACTTGGCGTTAAAGAAGAAGATTTTGTAGAAATGGCTAAAAATGCTCTCGCTGACGTCTGTACTGGAGGCAACCCAAGAGAAGTAACTATGGAAGACACTATTGCAATTTATAAAGCAGCTATGTAAACTTTCTTTTTTGATACAAAAAAATAAGGTTGCCTGAAAAGACAGTAGTGGTCGGAAGAAATTCTGACCACTTTTTTTATGTTTCTTTTTTAAAAATCATATTGGGTTGAGGGCATCGATTCCTCAAACATGCGTGTATAGGTCAGAAATGCCAAAAGGAAGAAGATAGGCTTACAAAACAAATCGATAAATTTGGATTGACTAACCAAAGTTTGATTATAAAATCAATAACTTAATTTAACGTTAATCAGAATGGTAAAAAAACCGTACAAATATCAAACAAAAGGAGAAATACTCATTTTAGCTAACTAATACTTCAAAAGCGAAAAAACAGCAGAACAAGGATTGCCTACAGTTCAAGGAATTGCAGAATACATAAATGTTTCGTCAGGTTATTTGAGTGATTTACTGCGTTCACTCACAGGACAAAACACAAAACAGCACATCCAAAATAAACTGATTGAAAAGGCCAAAGAAAAATTGACCACAACTGGACTTTCAGTCAATGAAATTGCTTTCGAATTGGGTTATGAACATCCACAATCTTTCAATAAATTCTTCAAAGCAAAAACGAATTTAGCGCCTTTGGAATTTAGAAAAAGGTATAACTGAAAATCATTTCCGAAACCACTACAGCTAACAGTTGTATAAAAATAATACTAAATTAGTTGCTCAGTCAAAGATTAGTACACTTTTGTTACATCTGATTTTCCCGCGGAAAACCCTGTTTACGTTCAAACACAACTAATTGGATATTGTTATAACACAAAATCGTACTAACTATTTTTTAAAAAATAATTTGAAATACAAATTAAACCTTTTAAGTTAAAAAAGTCAAAGAACTATCAAAACCCTAAGAAATGAAAAATCTCTGGACATTTTTACTTCTATTTTTTATTCTCTCTTGTTCATCAGATCAAGAAGAGCAAAAACCTGAACCTAATGTTATCGAAATTCCTATTTCAACAATTGACTATAACAGTCTGACGAATTGGTATTTTCATCCCAATCAACCTTTTAATTTTTTGAAAAATTATGATTTAGATATTGCCGTAATTGATGAAAATTTAAGCATCAGTTCTAACATTGAGGTTAGCAATAATGCCGCTACAAATACAGGTATTGATGTATTTTGGGTACACCCAACCCATCTTGAAAATCCACCTACATTTCCAAGTACAGTATCAATTGATAATCAGGATACAAATTATATCGGTCTAACGATTTTGGCTCAGGGAGCATTATTGGCAAAGTATGGTCGATTTTATGCACCAAAATATAGGCAAGCCACACCTGCATCCTTCTTAAGTACTTTTCACACAGAGGAAGAAAGGGCTGCAGGTTTATTAGAAACCTATTCCGATATAAAGGCCTCTTTTCAAAATTACTTGGACAACCATAATAATGGCAACAAAATCATTCTTGCTGGGCATTCTCAAGGGTCATTTCTTTTAGCAATGTTAGTGAGAGACCTCTTTGACACCAATCCAGAACTACGAGAAAAATTAGTAACAGCTGCATTAGGAGGAATGGGCTATGTGTATGCGCTCGATAATTCAACATTAGGTGGTTGGTGGCAAAACATAGGTCTTTGTAAGGCTACTAGTGAGTGTGGTTGTGTTCATTACTGGAGAAGTTATGAAAATGATAAGACTATACCAGAACCGAACTCAACCTTCCCATCGTATAGCGAGACTTTGGTAAATAGTGGATTGGTATATCGCACAACTGATGAAAATAATGACACGTTTTTTCAAGACAATTTAATTTTTGATACGCAAAGTAGCCCATTGCGTTATATAACACCAGGCACTCAGTATGATTTTAGTAATGGTGCAAATTTTGTAGCTTTTGACAATATGTACACAGCTCGTTTTAAAAGAGAATCTAATATAAAAACAGGTTTGGCAGTAAATTACATTGCAAACACATCTGACCAACGCCCTAACGAATTAGAAAATTTAGAAAGCTCTATTCTCTTTACAGACGGAAATTTTCATGTTAAAGATTATCATATTTATATATGGGCTTTGATGCAACAAATTGATGAAAAAATTAATGTTTGTTTGTAGCATTATAAATACGAAACACCTACTACTTATACTATCAATTTTCTTGTCAGCTAGTTTTATGATGGACTAATAGATAAACTCTTAAAAAACGGACCGCCAAAAAACTTGCACAACTCTTACTAAGGACTTAAACTAAGACCTTTAAAATAAACCACTCCTATAGACTGGAAGTCCATAGGTTCGTTTTGGCAGACTGAAAGTCTGCTTCGTGAAATATGGTAAAACTGAATTCGTGTGAATTCGTGAAACATGCCAGCTGGCAGGCTGGTTCGTGTCAAAAGTTTTTAGAAGCTGAAAGCGACATACACTAAAATACATAGTTTTAACTCCATTTGAGACCAATAAAAAGACCAAATTGGGAATATGGAGCTTCGACAAAAGAAGTTAAAAAAATGGTTTACAGGAGTTTTCTTTTTTTGGACAGTTTCTTCCCAATAAAATCGAACATTTTAATGTTGTCAGCCAAATTTGGGAATTTAAAACTATTGACAAAAAGGGTAATTGACTACTGTGGCCGACAACGTTTCCTATAATTAATTGCGGCTGAATTTCCTCAACGGAAATTCACGTAAATTAATTAACTTTGAGCTACAGCGGAAAATGACTCACGTCCTTTTCTGCAACTAACCATACGCAAGACCATTAGTCACAAGCAAATAAGGACACTTCGCAAATGAACGAAATCAGAAATTTTATTGAGGATATCACTCTAATTAGTGATTCTGATTGGCAGTTTTTTTCTTCAAAATTGCAAGAAGTAAAATTCAAAAAAAACACTCCTTTGCTGAAAATTGGAGAGATTGAAAAACATCTATCATTTATAACTAAAGGAATAATCAGACTTTATATTCCAAAAGATGAATTTGATTTAACCTTTGGTTTTGTCTTTAACAATGCATTTATTACGGCCTATGATTCACTTTTAACACAAAGTCCTTCCGAATACCAAATTGAAACTTTAACAGAAACCATTTTGTGGAGAATTTCTAATAAAGACTTACAAGAAGTTTATGAGAAAACAAACAGTGGAAATATTATTGGACGAAAAATGGCTGAAAATATGTTTTTAATAAAATCAAAAAGAGAACTTTCCTTATTAAGTCAAACAGCAGAAGAACGATATTTGGACTTGTTCTCTAACAGACCAGAATTGTTACAGCAAATTCCATTAAAATATATTGCATCATATATTGGCATAACTCCGCAAGCATTGAGCAGAATAAGAAAACGCATTACTTAACTTGGGTTCATTGTTTTTACTTTGGTGTTTTCTAACCTTTGCATTTCAATAATTCAGAAAAAACATGAAACCACTAATTGTACTTTTATTAAGTTTTAGTATCTCAATTTTTGTAATTAAGCTGATTAAAAAAGAATACGACATTGCTTTATCTGCTAGAATTGCAATGTCAATAATGCTTGCATTTACGGCTATTGGTCATTTTGTATTTACAAAAGGAATGTCAATGATGATACCTAAATTTATTCCTTTCAAAGAAAGTTTTGTTTACCTAACAGGAGTATTTGAAATCTTAATTGCAATAGGACTTCTAATTCCCAGACTTATATATATATCTGGGTGGACACTAATCATTTTTCTTCTGCTAATGTTACCAGCTAATATTTATGCTTCTATAAATAATGTGAATTATCAAAAAGGAACATTTGACGGAAATGGTCTTGCATATTTGTGGTTTAGAATTCCTTTACAAATCCTTTTTATAATTTGGGCTTATATGTGTTCGATCCGAGTATAATCGGAAGGAAAAGCCTGTGACTAAAACGTATATAAAAAATAGTTGCTGTTGGATTTAAAAGAAGTGGAATGGAAAAATACTCTTATAAATTCTTTGAAAACAATTTGACTGAAAAAGAACTAGCTGAATATAATGATGATTGTTATTATATTTATTATGACAGAAATATTATTTTAGAATTTAGTGGAGGTGCTGTTGGACAACAATGTTTTGAAAAGGGATAAAATACATTTCCTAACCCCGTAAACATATCTAGTAAGTGCTAAACCTAGAGGGTTATACTGATTTGAGAAGACTTCCAAATTTTTAAATTTGTCTTTTAAAACAAAAAAGATAAAAATTTGATTCTGTGTTAATCTGAAAAGCTAGTGTCTTTTTACACTCTACCTTTCATAAAAAACCGTTAGCTACAACATTGAAAATGAACAGTAACAAAATTAACATATTAGAATTCCCCTCTAATTTAGGTCTAAAAAAAAGCAATTCTGAAATTGAACCAGGTGTTAAAAAACTACCAGAGTGGTTAAAAAGACACGGTTTTCATAAAAAAATAAATCCTGAAAAAACTTTAAGAATAGAACCTCCGAAATACACAATGGATTTGGACGTTGAATCTGGTGTTAGAAATGCAGACAAAATAATTGAGTATGCAATTAAGCAAAGTAAAATATTGTCTGACACAATAGACAAGAATATTTTTCAAGTAATCATTGGTGGAGACTGTAGCATTCTTATCGGTAATTCAATCGCCCTAAAACAAAAAGGAAACTATGGTCTTTTTTTCATTGACGGTCATACAGACTTTATTTGGCCTGAACTTTCAGGAACTGGTGGTGCTGCAGGAATGGATTTGGCAATCGTTACAGGTTACGGACACAATAAACTGACCAATATCTATAATCAAAAACCATACTTCAAGGAAAAGAATGTCTTTTGTGTCGGAAATAGGGAATATGACCCAGAATATGTAAGTCCAATTTTAGAATCAGATATACAATACTTCGATTTAAAAAGATTAAGAAGCAATGGATTTACAAAAACAGCAAATCAATTTTTGGAATTAGTATGGCAAAATAATTTAGATGGGTTCTTTATTCATCTTGACGTTGATGTTTTAAACGATGACATCATGCCTGCCGTTGATAGCAGAGAAATTGACGGACTTACATATAAAGAGTTTAGAGAGTTATTAACTCCCTTACTTTCAAGCAAAAAAGCTGTTGGAATTGAAATTACGATTCTGGATCCTAATTTAGACCCAAAGGGGAAATATGTAGATGAGTTTATAAAGAATTTTATTGAAATATTGGAAAACGGAAAAGCCAGCACATAACAAAAATGTATAAAATAATAGCCGCTTAATCGCTAGAACAAAAGTAAGTGAATATATAAAAGGTCTGTACTTGTCGAAAAGGCAATGTTTCAAAATCCATTCCTATTCTTATATGAGACGTTGTAGAACATTTGGTATTCAATTCCTTGCCTTCAGGTGTCCTTCCCGCAGTTTTCTTGGGTTTTCTGTCCCAATAGATAACCGATGTTTGACGTTTTAAACTGATTTCAGCGCGTTTTCCATCGACGGTTACACAGGCATAAATCGCAGCTAAATCACTTTTCCTTTTTGGATATATTAATCCAAAAATGGATGCTAAATGTTCTTCAATCGCCCATATAATATCACTTTAAGTTAATACTCGATTTGAAATCGAAAGTCAAATCGAAACGAAAGTCAAACGCTATGGAATTACCAATTTAGTGAAAAAATTCGGTTTTAAATAGGTAACCGAATAGGTAACTTTTGTTGTGATATTAAAACGAACTAAATGAAATCAGAAAAAATTAATTTCACTAAAAATCATTTAGTTGTCATTTTTATAGTTTCGTTTGAAACCAATTTTGTCGGGGTGGCAGGATGTTTGCCACAGCCCCTTATATTTTAACAATCAAAAAGTTACGCTTTATGGTATTAACTTGGTAACCGATTAGGTAACATATTTGATAAGAACTTTTGTTGTATTTTGTCTATCTCAGACACTCAAATATAATATTTTAGTTATTATATAAGGTAATTAATACTATTTTTAATTTAGTCGGTTTTTTTTGATGTCATATTATATCTGACAGATTTTACTATAAGCTTAATGCTTTACAGTGGTATACACATCTTTGTTGAACAAGGTTTGTTTGGTGGCATTATTGAAATAGAACATAATAGACCAACGGAAAAGCAAAAAAACGCCCAAAAGTATATGCTATTGGAAATCTGTTAAAGACACGCTCTAAATTTTCTTTTTTGGTTTTTCCACATCCCAACACTGCACACTTTTATCCCAGTTTTAGTACATGTCTGCACTTTTTATTTTGCATTTGGGTTAAATGGTTTTAATTCTTGAAAACTTAATTATTCAGAATTTAAGTAAAACGCTGAAGATTTAATGCTCTCTATTTACAACAGATAATGAACACTGTGAGCCTAAAATCAATTTCCTGAAATCCCCAAAAACATATAGTTCTTCCCTAATTAAGCTTTACTCGGCACTTTTTTTTGGGGTAGTAGTGGTTGTTTTTATCCTTTGCGAAATAATTTAATTTTATAAACAAAAAAATTTAATAATGAAACACAAAAACTTTTTTAGAGTATTGTTAATACTCTTACTTTCTGTAATATATAAAATTACTTACGCACAAGACTTAGGCAACGCCTTAGACTTTGATGGATCTCAAGATTATATAATAGGCGAACATTTTGAAATCCCTGAAGAATTTACCATAGAATTTTGGTATAAATCTGATATGATAGGAGGTAATGGTGATCATGTTACTTATAATGATAACGGCACTCCCGAAAATTTTGATGATGATCTTGATTTGGTTTCAGCTGATTGGTATTATTGGAATGAAACAGATACGGGACATCCGGCGATGACTTATAGCCAAAAAAAAGCTATAGTTAATTGGTCTACTAATGGTGATGCTGCTGATTATCCAAAAATGATGTATGATGTTAATGCAGACTATGGGGAGATAGTATTTAGGAGGGAACTTCATTCAGCCGCAAATGAAGCCAGTGATGGCGAAGGTTTTAGTTTTAATTCAGGTAGTTATGATGATCCCATAATTAATAATAACGAATGGCATCATTTTGCCATTACTAAAAAAATGAGTGCGGATACTCCTAATACCTCTGACTATGTGATTTACTTAGATGGTGTTCTAGCGTCAGAGGGAACAAATGTAAATAGCTTTTGGACATGGGAGGATATCAATGTGGCTACGGGAAACTTTAATATAGGGGCTCAACAATATGCTAATTCTAATGTTTTTCAACATTTTATTAAAGCTAAACTCGATGAACTAAGAATTTGGAATTATGCTAAACCCTTAACTCAAATTCAAGTACAAATGAATACTGAGCTAACAGGTAATGAAGATAATTATAGTAATCTAGTAGCGTATTTCAAATTTAATGAAGGAACTGCAGATGGAGATAATACAGCAATAACAACATTAATTAATGAAGTAGGTGGCAATGGTACATTTTCTAATAATTTTGCTCTAACGGGTGATGGCTCCAATTTTGTAGAAGGCGTTACCGAAAACGATTTTATTGATTTCAATCTTGACACCGAGAACGACAATGCTTTAGATTTAGATGGAGTAGATGATTATGCGATTCTAGATCACTTTTCAATGCCAGATCAAGCTACTATAGAATTTTGGATAAAAACTGATGAAGAACACTCTAGTGGTAGTGCTAGAACAGCTCTTTTAACATGGTCTGGTGAAGCATCTGTTCCTTATGCCTACGAGGTTTCTATAAACGAAAGTGGAATAGAATTTAGTAAGTGGGATGGTCCAAATAATAATGCTTATAAAGCTATTCTTAGTGGTAAAGAGATTGCTCGAGATAACTTATGGCATCATGCGGCTATTGTTAAAGATGGTACTAATATAACGTTTTACATTGATGGAAATCAAGAACATAGTGACACAATAAGTAGCGAAACAACTGAATTTGAGACCCTTTTTCTTACCTTAGGTGCTCTTAAATGGCCAGGTACAGGCGGTACCTATGACCAAGAGGGTAAAGCTACCTTAGATGAATTAAGAATTTGGGGCGTAGCAAAGTCTCAGGCTGAAGTTCAAAATCAGATGTTAACAAAATTATCAGGTAGCGAAGATAATCTATTAGCGTATTACCCTTTTAACCAAGGTACTGCCAATGAAGATAATACATTAGAAACCACATTGATTGATTTTTCTGGGAACAATCATAATGGGACATTAGCTAATTTTGCCTTAGATGGCTCTACATCTAACTGGGTAGAAGCAGTTGATATAGCGTCTCTTTTTGGAGATGTCCCTTTTATTACCACTTGGCAAACTACCACTGCAAACGAGAGCATAACCATACCTATTAATGGTGATTATGATTATGATTTTATTGTAGACTGGGGCGATAATAGTACATCAGATATTGCTACAAATAATGTTAATGATGCTGCACTTACCCATACCTACACAAATGCAGACACCTATACTGTAACCATTACAGGTGTGTTCCCTGCTATTTATTTTAATAATATTGACGCCGACAACCAGAACAAGATTCAAACCGTAGAGCAGTGGGGAAATATACTATGGTCATGGATGGGCGATGCCTTTGAAGGATGTAGCAATCTGGATGTATATGCTACAGATGCTCCTAATTTACTAAATGTAACACATATGTGGGGTATGTTCCGAGAAGCAAGTGGGCTTACTGGAGCTAATACCGACTTTAATAGCTGGAATGTGAGCAATGTGCAACAATTTGGGAGTATGTTTCGTGACGCTTCTAATTTCAATGCAGATCTTAGCAACTGGAACCTTACCAGTATGAGTGGCCCTACGTACGTTACCAATATATTTGACGGTACTGCCATGGATTGTAGTAACTATACTGCAACCCTTATAGGATGGGGAAATAATGATGATACTGCATCTGGAACCTTCACGATCCAAGTTGGCTATGATGATTCGGCGGCAGATGCCGTACAAAATCTTGAAGATAAAGGGTGGAACATTAACAGAGATAGTACTATATGTGAAACTGCATCTATTGATGATATATTTAGTAACGCTATAAGTGTAAATAACCCAGTAACTAATACATTAACTATAAATGGGCCTGCAGGTTTTGAGCTAAAACAGGCTGTACTTTATTCCATTTTAGGTAAACAAGTATTAAGTACTACCAATACAACAATAAACACTAGTAAATTAACCTCTGGTTTGTATCTTTTAAAAATTGAAAATACACAAGGACAAATAGCTACTAAAAAAATTGTTAAGCAATAAAAGTAAGTGTTATTAATATTGTTAAAGTGTTTCATAAATAACTAAAACTTATTGCTTTCTATAAAACGTAAACTGGTATCACCAGTTTGCGTTTTTTTATTGAATATAAAAAACAAAAGATAATATTTACGTCCGCTTTTCACTGGTTTTCAGATTACCTCTATAGTCTTCTATTATTTCTAATGCTTTAGGTAGTAAAGGAATTCTAATAGGTTTTCTGGTTTTCTCTCGTTTATAATGAATCCATAGTTCTCCATCAATTCCCATATTGATATTATCTTCTGTTAAATTAATAACATCTATATAGCTTAAACTGGTATAACAACTAAACACAAAGAGGTCTTTTACCAGTTGTAACCGTTCTATTTTGAATTGTTTTTCTTCAATACTTTTTAGTTCTAATAGGCTTAAAAAGTTTCTTTCTGTTTTTATGTACTGGGATTTAAAATTAACAAAGGGATCTCGTGTTATCCAACCTAATTTAAAAGTTAAGTTTATGAGTTTTCTAAAACGTTCTATATGTTTCATTACCGTATTGTTTCCCATTTGTTTTTGATGGTCTTGGGGGATATAACTTCTTAGATACTTTTCAAATTTTATTATGAAATCGTAATCTAGTTGTTGTAAATACAAATCGGTCGTTTTATATTTTTTAAGTAGAAACTTTTCGATATACTTTTGGGTAGTATAGTAGTTCTTTTGGGTGCCCCATTTTAATTTACCTTGCATATCTTCATTGTGATAGTTTACGATATCTAAAACAGTATGGTTTTGTTCGTCTTCTCCTAAATATCTCGATTTTATGGCTTGGGAGGTTATAAGCTTATGTTCTAGCTTTAAATCTTGATAGCTTTTAAAAATACTACTATTGACTTCTTCTAAATAGAGGTTAAGTGTTCTTGCATTTTGATTAGTCCCTCGGGATCTTCCCTTATGCGCATCCCAATCCGATACGGGAACTTTTCGTTTTAAACTGATTGTAGCGCGTTTACCATTTACTGTGATTCTTGCATAAATAGAAGCTTGGTTGTTTTTTGCTCTGGCTAAATCTGCCCAGAACAAAATGCTGAAAAGTTGCTGTTATTTTCATGATTTCGTCGTTTTTGTTAATAATTGTTTTATTACCAGACGAAAGTCAAATCACTTTAAAGATACATTTATTCTACCAACTAATCATTCAATTTTAACAATTCGGTCAACACTTTTATTAAAATGGATTTGTTATCCGATTTGTTGTCTTTTTTAACAGTATTTTTTATGCTCCTTTGATATCGTTAAAAATGAAAAAACCTGTTAATCATACGATTAACAGGTTTTTGATATAGATTGATACTCTATGTTGTCGGGGTGGCAGGCTCAACACCTTTTCATAACTCACTGTTTTTAAGTATTTTATTTCAATATTTTTAAATATGCACACCTATCTGCACACTAAAACCATAAAGAGAACTTTGAAAATATAATTTGCTCGTCTTTGATATTATAAAGATACAAATTATATGAATATTAATGAGTCTTACTCAACATATGAGTAAATACATCTTCTAATGTCTTCCACAAAGAGGTTGCAATATATCGGCGACTTTTTTTTCAATGATATTTAAATAGATACTATTTGTACTAACTATTTCTACCACATTAAGAGTTAACTTAAAATCACAATTTTTAGCAATATGAATTAGTTGTAAGCCTTGGGTGTTTTGATTTTTATAATAGCCTAAATGTTGATTAATTCTCCCAACTATATTTGTTGTTTTCGGATTATTAGCCTTACTTCCTCTTCTAATACCTATGTATAAAACGTTACTCCTTTCATTTTTGTTTTTTGCTGGAATATTTCTATAACCTTCATCTCCCTTCTTTTTAAAGTGTCTAAACTCATTCAACAGTTTATTTAACCCTGTAGCCTTTTCAATAGTTTCTAACTCGAACCAATAAAGGCAATCATTATTTTTTTTGTCTAACGGTCTATATAAATTATTAAATTCTGGTAATGTATTTGGATGAATACTGAAACCATTATTATCTGGTAAGTCTTTTATGTTAAATGACTCTGAATAATCAACTAGCTTTTTGGTTATTATATTGTAATCGCTAATTTAAAATCAAGACATAAATAATTTAAAATCACGATAATATTTAACACAACATATCTGTAAAAACTCTATTTAAAACACTTGAAGATTTGGTTTCATGAAAGAAAACATGAAAATGTCGTGAAAAATTAAATTTATTATCAAATCTTTAGTTTTCATTTTTTACGAAATTATTGCATCAATAAGGTTTTAAAGAAATATTATTAGCAGTTACTTGTTTAAATATTTTCATAAAAAAAGTAAAATGAATGTAAACCTAACAAAAGAACAAAAAGATTATAGACACCATGTTATTATGGATTTAAGGGCGGAGATTGAGAAAGGTTGGAATGGACCGGATAGTTCTATGAGTATAAATGAAATTGTCGATTCTAAGATAAAACTTATTAAAGGGAATAGTTAAATATATCGAAGTTAACATTATTTATGTGTAAATTGTGATGATGAAATCTGAATTACAATTAATTCGAATTGCTGAAATGCATGATGACGATAATGTCGCTAATACATCCATGAAAATCCTTCAAGAAAAATTTGACCCCACCTATAAATGGTGTCAAGATTGTGATGGATTAGTAGTAAAAGAAAAAGAATGTTGCATCAACAATATTTTAAAAGAAGAAAAACCCAATCCAAAAGTTGATTGTCTTTGGTAAAATTTAAATAAAGGATGGAAGATAAAAATAAAGACTTGTTCTCTTGACCCACTTACCTTCCTTTCGATAATATTAGGGGTTTTCAGCATAATCCTAAGCCTATATGCTATTAAAAATTCTAATAGGGCTAACAAATTGGTTCTCTTAAATAGGACAACCAAAATAATTTCGAAATCTGAATCAAATTCTAAGTAAACGATAGAAAAGATGACCATATAAGTGGCACGACATGCCATCCAGATGGGATATCTTATTTTGAGTTTGAATATTATTGGGAGCTATCAGAGGACCAAGAATTTTTGCTTCTTGCTCGTGAGAATGACGGTACTACGAATTTCACTATGGAGATAATTTCTTTTTCAAAGAACGAGATTGAATTTCAATATAAGGAGGAACAGACCTTGCAGGATGATTCAATAGAATTAGTGAGCTTCACCTTCGTATTAGAAAGAGTCTAAGGGTAAAAACCATTTGTAGTTAATTCTTTGGTTTAGGGAAGTCGTCTTTAAGGCAGCTAACTTCCCCTTTTTAATATTTGGAGGAGTTTTTTATTTATCGTTTATCCTTAATTATTTCTTACTACATCTGGGACCTTTTTAGGTCCGTTCCCTCATCAATAATTGATATATACCCATCCTAGTTTAGGGGCTATTTCCGGTGCATTTAAATTTATGATAAACAGATATGGGCCTACAGGTAATCTTTTGAAACTATTGCTGGTCTTGTTGGAGATACCCGCAAAGTCGTTCTGATAACCATTGGCTTCAAACACCACTTCTCCCCATTGGTTAAAAATCTGAACCGTATTGTTGGGATAGTCCTGTATGTTTTCCACTACCCAGGTATCCCCGATACCATCGCCATTGGGGGAGAAACCCTTTGGTGCTACTACCTGTTCACCCATAGTCGCTATTGTAACGGTCACGGTCCAATCTTGCTCAGTAATGCCATTTTCGGCAGTAACCCTATAGGTCACCGCATCGGTGAAGTTTCGTGCCACGCCATTTTCAGGACTGATGCTGGCTCCCTCGGATAATGTGATTGTCGGGATCAATCCGTTCAAAGCCGTGCCAAACGCCACTTCAATGGATACGGTATGGTCATTTGCATTGATGTCGGCCGTCTTAGTTTGTCCGGCAAGTACGAAACTGAGAATATCTGTCTCGTCGCTGAGTTCCTCTTCAGCCACCGTAACGTCCACTATCCATGCTTGTCGGGTGGTGCCATCCTCAGCGGTTACGGTGTAGGTTACCGCATTGGAGAAGTCCAGTGCCGCTCCACTTTCAGGACTGATGCTGGCCCCCTCGGATAATGTGATTGTTGGAGTCAATCCGTCCAAAGACGTGCCGAACGCCACTTCAATAGTCACCGTATGGTTTTCAGCATTAATCACCGCATCGCTCGTTTGTTCTGGAAAGGTGAAAGTAAGAATATCGGTGGCATTATTGTCTCCTTCTTCGGCCACCGTAACGTTCACCCGCCATACTTGTTGGGTGGCTTCATCTTCTGCAGTAACAATGTAGTTTACCGTATTGGTGAAGTTCTGTACCAAATCACTAGCCGGACTGCTGGTGGCTCCTGGGGACAACTCAATCATCGGAGACAGCACACTCAAATCCGTACCAACGGGCATTTCCAGGTCAATAGTTTGGGCATCATAATCAACCGCAGTCTCTCCACTTTGCCCTGGAATGGTGAAGCTGAGAATATCTGTGGCCGTATTGACCACCGTTACTATGAAATCTGCACTGGCTGCATTGCCAAAGGCATCGGTTACAAACAAAGCTACCGTTTGCTCACCCCGATCGTCAAGGTTAAATTCTTTAGTCGCATCGGCATCAAAACTGAAAACAAGATCCTCGGCATCGCTACAGTTGTCCACAGCGCTATAGTCCAGATCATCCAAGTTGAGCGTGCCCGTGCCCCCTTCCAGATATATGGTGTGATCGGTCACGGTGAGCTCTGGGGCCTGATCGTCCCCCAGGGCATCTCCTTCGAACGTCCAACTATAGGTATCAATCAGCTCTTGTCTGTGCGCTTGCCCCTCACAGTCATATATCAAATTTTCCGCGCCCAGCGTAATCCCTGTAGGGGTGTTGTTCCTATCGGCCCAGCCCTCCAATGTAGCTCCATAGTTCGACGCTGACATCCCAGACAAATTAAACATAGAGTAAAGGCCATCACCTGTATCCTCCGCGTTCGTTACGCTACCAATGTCCCAATCGCCGATGTCCGCATTGAAGGCACTCGCACCATAGAACATATAACTCATGCTTTCCACCTTGCTGGTCTTATCCCCCCAACCTCCGATGTTACCACCTTCAAAGGCACTGGCATTCCGGAACATGGTCCTCATATACGTAACCTTGCTTACATTCCAATCGCCGATGTCCGCATTGAAGGCACTCGCACCATTGAACATATAACCCATGTTTTCCACCTTGCTGGTCTTATCCCCCCAATCTCCGAGGTTGCCCCCTGTAAAAGCTGTGGCCCCATCGAACATCGCAGTCATATTGGTGACGTTGCTTACGTTCCAACCGCCAAGGTCCTGATTGAAGGAAGTGGCCCCCCAGAACATGTGGGACATACTGATGACGTTGCCCACGTCCCAGTGGCCGATGTCCGCATTGAAGGAACTGGCTCTATCGAACATGGCGTACATATCGGTGACATTTTCCAGGTCAGGAGCATCTGTGGCCGTGACATCCATGTTGGTGCATCCAAAAAAGGCACCGTTCATGCTCTGCCACTCAATGTCGCCCCATTGTGTCACGGCCGTTAGCTTGTTCATGTCACTGTCCTCATCATTGTTGAAATAGATCCTGGGGAAATCTCCGGCAATGGAAATTGTTTTCTCTCCAGCACTTGTGTATTCATGGATAAGAAGATCGGAAGAATAATTGGGATCACTGGTATCAATATCTGTTGCCGTACTGCCATCGCCCCAGTCCACGGTAAAGTCATAGTCATAATCACCATTGATAGGGATCGTGACGGTCCGCTCTCCGTCTCCATAATCACCGTCCCCAACCACCCAGGTGGTGACGAACATGCCGCAATCATCTACGGCCGTTCCGGCAATGGTCCAGCCTTTGTCCATTTCAAGTGTATTGAAAGCTTCGCTGGCATAGGAGGTATAGTCCCTGATCGTTCCAATATCCAAACCGCTAGGCGTATTGGGATTGTTGGCCCATCCGATGAGAGTGGAGGACATATCGGAGCAGTTTATGCCTGAGTTGTTATCGAACATACTCCCCATATTGGTCACGCTACTTAAATTCCAATCGCCTAAATCCGCACTAAAGTTCACAGCGCCCCAGAACATCAACCACATACTTTGTACCAGACTGGTTTTTTCCGCCCATTTTTCGAGGCCCTTCCCTTCAAAGGAACTGGCAACCCCAAACATTCCTCCCATATTGGTGACCTTGCCCACATTCCAATCACCGAGGTCATCATTGAAGGCATACGCTTCACCAAACATGTAAAACATGTTTTTTACATTGCTTACATTCCAGGAACCTATGCCCTCGCCCTTAAACACATTGGCCTTATGGAACATATAACCCATGTTTTCCACCTTGCTTACATTCCAATCGCCGAGGTCATCATTGAAGGCATACGCTTCACCAAACATGTAAAACATGTTTTTTACATTGCTTACATTCCAGGAACCTATGCCCTCGCCCTTAAACACATTGGCCTTATGGAACATATAACCC
>NZ_JAUOEL010000002.1:881834-933891 GCF_030540765.1 Flavivirga jejuensis
ATGTTTTCCACCTTGCTTACATTCCAATCGCCGATGTCCGCATTGAAGGCTCTGGCATACCGGAACATATTAGTCATAATGGTGACCTGGCTTACATTCCACTTTCCTAGATTCTCTCCTTCGAACTCATAGGCCTCATTAAACATGGAAAACATATTTCCCACTTTACCCACATTCCAGGCACCGAGGTCTTGATTGAATTTTTCGGCATGTTGGAACATATATTCCATCTGGGTTACATTGCCTACCTTCCAATCGCTGATGTCTGCATTGAAGGAGGTTGCTCCGTTAAATACACTGTACATGTTTTTGACATTGCTCACATCCCAGTCGTTGAAATGCTCGTTTCCTACCAGCAAGGAAGCATTATGGAACATAGAAGCCATATTGGTTACATTTGACAAATCGGGTACATCTTCGGCTATGACATCCAGGTTAGAACATCCATAGAAGGCTCCTTCCATACTCTGCCACACGATGTCACCCCAGGCATTGACTAATATTATCTTCTCTTTGTCCGATGAACTGCTATTGTTAAAAAAGATCCTGGGGAAATCTCCGGCAATGGAAATTGTTTTCTCTCCAGCACTTGTGTATTCATGGGTAAGAAGATCGGAAGAATAATTGGGATCACTGGTATCAATATCTGTTGCCGTACTGCCATCGCCCCAGTCCACGGTAAAGTCATAATCACCATTGATAGGGATCGTGACCGTCCGGTCTCCGTCTCCATAATCATCGTCCCCTACCATCCAGGTGGTGACGAAAGGAAGAGGTACGCGGATGTTGAAGCCCGTCCAGCCGTTAGCCAAATATGCTTGTAATGTGCCCGTGGGCACTACGAGGTCTATTTGAACAGGGTTTGAAAAGCTATTGCCTTGAATATCTGGAGGAGTCGTGGCTAATGCCGTTACTTTTGTGATTGGATTGTTGGCAAAGGCTTCTTCACCAATACTGGTAATACCATCAGGTATGATCACATGGGTCAATTGATTGTCCGCAAAAGCGTCATCGCCAATAGCGGTCACGGCAAAGTCGGTATCAAGGTACTGGACTGTCTGAGGGATGGCCAGAGTGGTTCCTCCCTCAGTGTCGTAGTCTACCACTGTTACCTCTTTAACGGGGTTTAGTTCAGTGACTAAGTAGGTGATATCGTCGGCCATGAACTCGTCATTGACTCTGACATCCAATATGGATTGGAAGCCCGTCCAGCCGTTATCCAAATATGCTTGTCCTGTGCCACTGGGTACGAGTACATCTATTGCACCACGGCCATCATTAGTTGAAAAGGCATTGCCTCCAAGGCTTGGAGGGTCTGTGGCCAGTACCTCTACTTGGGTAAGATCTCGGATGGAACCAAAGGTACCTTCCCCAATAGCGGTGATCCCTGCCGGAATGGTCACATGGGTCATCTCATCATTGTTCCAAAAAATGTATTCCTCTAGTGTGGTTAAACCCTCAGGAATCTCCACACTGCCCAAAGCGCAATTAAAAAAGGCTCTTTCTCCAATGCTGGTCACCGTATTGGGCATGACTACGCTGGCCAACTCATCATTACCAGAAAAGGCATACCCTCCAATGCTGGTCACGGTATAGGACGTAAGATTATATTCAACCGATTCAGGGATGGTCAAATGCCCTCCGGAACCTTCGTAATTGGTCACTTCTACGGTATTGGGACTGGTGGATATCACATTATAGGTGAAATCACCATCCATAAAAGATTGGCCGTAGGTGGCCGTGCCCAACAGGGCAAAGAAAAGTAAGAGCGAAAATTGTAAAAGTAGTTTTGTTCTCATAATAGCGTATAATTTTTACCAAGGCTAGTTTGTGTATACAAAATCCCTAAAGACCTAACATTTGATTAAAATTTAGAAACAAATGGTAATTCTGATTTTACTTTGCTTCTATTTTAAATATTGAAATATCAAGAATAATACTTTCCTTAAACCTTTTGTTAAAAAAAGTGCCAAAAACTTTTAAATATGGGACGAGCTAATGGTTTTTAGGGATTTCTTTAAAATAGCTGCAGGTAGTTACTGCCAATATCATTTATAAAAAATGAATTAATTGGAGGGGGCTATATTTTTTACCAGTTTTAAAGTGGTTTTAAGTTTGCTAAAGAGATTGAGTACAATATCAATCAGCGTAAAAAGCAAGTAACTAAATAGTTGGAGGTTAGATGAAACTTATATTAAAGTCTCTGGTAATGACAGGTTCTTATATAGAGCTGTTGACAAACAAGGAAATACTATAGATTTCCTACTAACCAAAAGAAGAATGAAAGGTTCTGCTCAGAAGTTCTTGAATAAAGCGATTAGAAACAATGGTAAACCTAGAATCATAAACATAGATAAAAGCGGTGCCAATACTGCTGGAATAAAGACTTGGAATAAAAGAAGCTTCACTAGAAAAAAGATAAAGATTAGACAAGTCAAATACTTGAACAATATGATAGAGCAAGACCATCGGAGCATTAAAAGAAGAATATTAATTTCAACAGGGTTTAAAGAATTTGAGTCAGCACAAAGAACACTAGCTAGAATAGAAATAATAAACATAATTAGAAAGAATCAAATCTTGAAACCTAAATCTTCAACGTTTAAAACATTCTGCGCTCTAGCTTCGTGAATTCAGATTCTCTTTTAAAAATACAACTCTTTCTAATTAATGCGACAGAACCGCAAATTATCATGTTACCCAAAAAAAAGGACAAAAAGATTGGAATGTTCAAAAGGAAGGTGGGCAGAAAGCCTCGGCAAAAGCACAAACCCAGAGAGAAGCAGAGAAAATTGCAAAGCAGTTTTCAAAGAATAACGGAGGAGGCGAAGTTAGGATTCATAAGCCAAATGGAGGTCCAATTCGAGATAGTGATACGGTAAAACCAGGAAATGACCCTAGGTCGGTAAAGGATACGAAATATTAATTTATCTCATTCCATACACATTACCACTTCGCTCCTATCATCGCTTTGGCAAAGAGTATTTCATTACATTTTTAGGAAGTTTATAGAAAGGAAAAAAGGAAAGAGAAAGCAGAGAATACCAAGCACACTAGTGCTTATCTTTGTTTTCTCTTTCCTTTTTAACATTATAGTTCAGACACTATTAAAACGAAGGTAATATTTACCCTTATAATTTGAACGAGTGTAATATTTTGCTATATTTACTCTCGTTTAATTTACAGATGTAATCATTACTCTTGAAAAATGACTAAATTTAGTAGAACAATACCGTATAACAATTTACCTTCATTACCACCAAAGAAGGATTTAGAAACTACAAAAGTATTACGCAAAACTATTGATGCTAGTAGAGCTTTGGCTCAGCTTAATGGCATGCTTACCAATTTGCCAAATCCTACATTGTTTTTAGATACTATACACTTACAAGAGGCTAAAGCTAGTTCTGAAATAGAAAATATCATTACGACTAATGATGATTTATATAAAGCTATAGTGGCTGACAAAAAATTTGATAATCCTGCAACCAAAGAAGTTATAAGTTATAAAGAAGCACTTTGGGATGGTTTACGAGACATTGAGAAACGCCCTTTTATAACTACTAATTTATGTGTAGACATCGTACAAAGCATAAAAAAGAATACTGCTGGTATAAGAACAACCCCAGGAACTGCTCTTAAAAATGCAAAAGGAGATACTATTTATACACCGCCAACTGGGGAAGACACTATAAGAGAAAAACTAGCTAATCTTGAAAATTTCATTAATGGAGAAGACACTATTGACCCACTGATTAAAATGGCGTTAATGCATTACCAATTTGAAACCATACACCCCTTTAGTGATGGTAATGGTAGAACTGGTCGTATTTTATTATTACTTTATTTAAAGATTGAAAACCTATTAGATACGCCTGCTATTTATTTGAGTGAATATATTATTAAAAATAAAGCAGATTACTATGTGAAATTACGAAATGTTACAGAAAATGAAGATTGGGAAGCATGGATAATTTATATGCTTGAGATGATAAAGTTTACTGCAAATAAAGGCTTAAAGCGTTTAAAGGATGTAACAGCACTTATGAAGATTATGGCGGAAGAGGTAAAAGCAACAATACCCAAAGTATATTCTAAAGAACTTATAGAAATATTATTTAGATTGCCTTATACAAAACGTCAATTTTTAATTGATGCGGGACTAGGAACTCCAAAAACTGTTGGTAATTATCTTATGGAATTAGAACATGCTGGTTTTTTAACTTCTGAAAAAGTAGGTAAAGAAAAATTATACTTAAACCATCGTTTGATGGCTGTTTTAGAAAAAGAGTCATAAATTTATTTCACGAGGCAAAATGACATAGGTGCAAGTAATTTTTAACTACTTATTATTTAGATTTTTCTAACTAATTATTTTTAAGCAGGTTTGTTTTACTTTAAACATATCAAAAAAGCAAAATACAATACCTTTTAATAACATATAGCTATCCACATAATCTATGAATTTTTTATTACTCTTTTAAATTTTTCGATTTCTTGTTCATTAAGTCCTAACCTCAAATAATTTTTTCCAAAGCTGCTTTTTACAACTTTAACATTATCTAACACATAACTAAAATCCCTTTTTAGCTCACCCATTTTATACTCTAATCGTTCATATCGAATTCTGGGAACGGTGGTCTCTTCCATCCACTGTTCCTCATCATTACCATTTTCAAATTTCTTTTCTATAAAATCAAAGTCATCCTCAAAATCACTCTCCTCTTGTTCTTTAGAATTCTGTTCAAATAGAGAATGCAACATAGCCATAATTGGTAGAGTCTGGCTCTTTTCTATATCCTTTATGATGGCTATGGATGCATTGGTACGTTTTCGGTTCTTTATGATTTCCTCTACCATACTCTTCCCGAAACGGTCTGAAGGCAAAAAACCGTGCCACTCAAAAAAGTGCATGACCATATCTAAAGTTTTAGAATAGTTATTAGAAACCTTTCTTGAAAAGCTCTTAAACCTTATTAATGTTTTCTTTTTTATCCGTACTGTTTTAAAATCATCCATTTGAGTTCTATTTTATAGTCTATTGTGACAATATTTTTTAATGTTTATGGGGCTTATCAAAGGTTTTGTGACAATTTATTTTATTGCTTCAAAACACACGAAACCTCAAAACACCAATAAACAGGGGCTTTACGGAGTAAATGAGATATGTAGCGCTGCTTTAGCACGCTACCCTCTTGCTATTCCATTTTTCCCGTTGGTCAAAATTCCGAGCCAACTGACTAAAAAGTCAGTTACCTTACTCTTAAAAAATTACTTCTTCTTGATGGGTACTGTTATCTAGAAAGTCAAATCAAAAAAAGTGGATAACCGTACTTAAAAAAATGCCGCGTTCAGCTTCATAAATATAATCCATAAATAATTGAAATGAAAACAGTATTTGTTCCCATTTGATACGTTTTGACACTAAAAAAAATGATTTTAGAGTAATCGTAAATTCAAAGTGCCAATTTGGATTGTTCGGCTCTGTTTCCTAAGTGATTTTTTTATAAAATCAATATTAGAAAGTTTCCTTTCTCTTAATTTTTATTGCTCTTTCTTTAGTTTTAATAATCCCACAAACCTTTGATTACGTCCCATTTTTAAAGAATTTTAACACTTTTTATTGGATAATTTGTATAAAGAATTAACCTTATAACACAAATCACATTCCAATTCCTAGAATTGCCGCCAATGGAAATTCTAGGAATTGGTCTTCTATGTTATGGGCTATTAAGACGAGCATAACAATCTGAATTAGCTAAAAAAAGATAAAAACAGAAGTTAAGTATAATTAAAATTATTCAAAATGAAAGTAAAAAACCACAAAATTTACATTTTACTATTACTAAGCTTTTTAGCTTTAACTACAAATTCGTGTTCTAATTCGGAAAATGATGAAAATATAAACAGTGAGTCAAAATTAAGCAACAACTTATTAATCAAAAACTTTAATTCGAATGAATTAAATATATCTCAAACGTTTAAAAATACAATATTTTCATTTGAAGTTAATAAATCTGACCATGATATAAATTCAAATTTCACTATAGCTAATTTGGACAACAAGGTTATTTATGAAACACAATACGACATAAATACTTCAACAGAAAATTATAAATTATATCAAACAGAAAAAGTTATAGATATTGCTAATAACATTAATTATGACTTTAAACAAAGTACTTATGCAGAAATAGAATACAATATGCATATATTTTTAATAAATACACTCAACGAATTCCACAATAAAAATATTTCTCCAATTTTAAATTTATTGTATTTTCACAACTCCATTGTTAGTGTAAAAAAAAGAAGTAAAGAAACTTTCGAAAAAGATTGTGAATGCACATTGCATCCAGGGTATTTACTTGATAAGACAGGTTTTATTTGTCAGGAAGATTTTTTCGTTCCAATAGAAATCTTGAATGATTTATCGACTGATTCCAATGAGGATATATTTGATAATGAAACGGATGAGAAGAAAGTCTTCAAACAATACATAGAACCTCTAACAAATTCAAATGAAAAGTATGTAACATTTGACAAATTCTATTCATTTTTTGTTAGTAAGGAAAGATTTAATGCGTCAATAGAAATTTTTAAAAGAGAGCAAACAAAAATCACAGAAAAAAGTAATAGTTGGTGTTTGCTTGGTTCAGGTTCTTCTCATGGGTGTTGTGGTAATTATAGTGGTTGTTGCTATTATGTAAACCCTATTTGTTATGTTCATGACAAGTTATGTACCAATTGTACTCCTCGCTGGTTTTGTTTTAGTGGCTGCGTTCCAGATTATCAACAACCATATGAGGAATTACCATATTTTGAACCTGAGCTGTTACCTTCTAAAGGCGATTTAGATAATGGTATATTAATTAATCCTTAAATATGGAACTTATGAAACCTTCTTTAAACTTAAAAAAAACAACAAATAGTAAGTTAGTCCTTTTAGGTGCCATTATATGCTTAATTTACTTTATACTCTTAGTAATTCTTTCTATTTATAAAGTAGATATTATAATTTTAGGTGTGCTTATTGAATTATTTACAATTCCTTTTATCCTTTTATTACTTTTCTTAACATTTATATCTATAAAGAATAACATCAAAAATAGATTTAATATAAAATCAAATTATTTTTTTTCATTTTTACTTTTAGGGTTATCAATCATCATTTTAACAATTGCAACTATTTACGATTAAAAAAAACAATAAAACAATAATGATGTAATGCTTGTTGAACTGGAAACAACTCGACCTTAGGAAGAGTTGTTCTATTTCAACAATGCCACATACTGTTTTTCAATAATTGCTTACGGTTTTACTTCTCTTTTGCTCAAACCGCTCCAACAAGTTACCTATGTCCTCGCTTATTTTACTCTCTACTACCCTCGCATAGATTTGTGTAGTGGATAGCTTGGTATGTCCCAAAAGTTTGGATACCGTTTCAATAGGAACTCCATTGGACAGCATTACCGTTGTGGCAAATGTATGTCTGGCAACATGAAACGAAATGGTTTTATGGATACCACAAGACTCCATTATTTCTTTTAAATACGTATTTACTTTTTGGTTAGAGCTTAGGGGCAACAACCTGTCTTTGACAATCATTTCTTGGGATGTCCTATATTTTTCAATAATTGACCATGCTTTGGGCAATATGGGCACTTTTACCGATTCATCCGTCTTTTCTCTTTTGGTATATATCCAGTAGTTGTTATCTATCCCTTTAACGATGTTCTTTTCTGTAAGTTCCTTGACATCTATATAAGATAACCCTGTGTAACAGGAAAAAATAAAACAATCTTTTACTCGTTGTAAGCGTTCACTCCTAAAGTGAGTTTCCTCCAATAGTTTTAGTTCTCTCTCATTTAAATAGACCCTATCGTATTTCTTGAATTTTAGCTGGAATTGATTAAATGGTTTTTTGTTCATCCATTCCAGTTTAACAGCTAGGTTTGCCATTTTCTTTAAACGTTCCAGATGTTTCATCACTCCGTTATTTCCAAGAACAAGCTCCTTTTGAGAGTTTTTGTAGTTTCTTAAATAATGTTCAAAATCTGTAATAAACCTAAGGTTCAATTGTTTTAGGAAGACATCGTTTACCTTTCTTTTTTTCTGTAAAAACCGTTCTAGATACCTTTCTGTGGTGTAATAGTTCTTCATGGTTCCCGCTTTAAGCACATGAATCATATTATTGTTATGATAGGCTATTAAATCCTTTAGTGTTTTACTGTTCTCATCTTCCCCTAGGTATCGGGACTTAATGGCATCGGAAGTTATTATTTTATCCTCTTCTAATAGCTGTTTATGGCATTGGAGTAGTTTGCCATACACTTGGTCTAAATAGGCATTTAGGACTCTCATTTTCTCAGAATTTACCTTGCCATTTTACGTGATTTGTATTAAACAATAATTTGCAAAGACGAAAGTCAAATCACGCTTCAAAGCTCCATAAAGTTAGTGCATTTATGATTAAAAACTGCACACCTATTTGCACACCTTCTTATTGGTTTTATTTGGTATTATTTGGCATCAAAAAAAATGAGTAAAAACAAAAAAACACTGATAATCATACGATTAACAGTGTTTTGATAGTACCTATTTCTAGGTTCGTCGGGATGACAGGATTTGAACCTGCGACCACACGACCCCCAGCCGTGTACGCTAACCGGACTGCGCCACATCCCGAATTAATTAAGGAAAAAGCCTAGCATAAAACTAGGCAATTTAAATATTTTTGAGCTATTACAAATCTACCCTTTTGCTGCTAAATAGCGTTCGGCATCAAGAGCTGCCATACATCCTGTTCCTGCTGCAGTAACTGCTTGTCTGTAAACATGATCTGCTGCATCTCCAGAAACGAAAACACCTTCAACATTCGTTTTAGATGTTCCAGGTACATTAATAATATACCCTGTTTCATCTAAATCTAAGAATCCTTTAAAGATATCTGTGTTAGGTTTGTGCCCAATAGCAACGAAAAACCCAGTAGCTGGAATTTCATGCTTTTCATTTGTTTTATTATTAAAAACTCTAACACCAGTAACTACTTGATCATCTCCTAAAACCTCATCAGTTTCTGTATTAAATAGTATTTCAATATTTTCAGTGTCTTTAACTCTTTTAGCCATGATCTTAGATGCTCTAAATTCATCACGTCTCACTAACATAGTAACTTTAGAACATAACTTGGATAAATAATGAGCTTCCTCACAAGCAGAATCCCCTGCTCCAACAATGACAACTTCTTGACCTCTATAAAAGAATCCATCACATACCGCGCAAGCAGACACACCGCCTCCTAGTTTTAAATATTTTTGCTCAGAATCTAGTCCTAAATATTTTGCAGATGCTCCCGTAGAAATTATTACAGTATCACAATGAATTTCTTTAGTATCATTAACCCATACTTTATGAACATCACCAGAGAAATCAACTTTTGTAACCCAGCCATCTCGTACATCGGTATCAAAACGTTCTGCTTGTTTTTGTAATTCAATCATCATTTCTGGTCCCGTAACACCTTCTGGATACCCTGGAAAATTCTCAACCTCGTTAGTTGTTGTTAGTTGACCTCCTGGTTGTGTCCCTTGATATAAAACTGGCGACATATTAGCCCTAGCTGCATATATAGCTGCTGTATAACCAGCTGGCCCAGAACCTATAATTAAACATTTTATTTTTTCTATTGTATCAGACATAATATTTGTAAAATTTAATCAAAACAAAAGTAGAATTTTTGATTCAAAACTTACATAGAAGTTATTAACAGTTTTTATAATTATATATCTAAAATCTATAATGGTTTTATCTCTTGGTATGAGGCTCAATACATCTCTTCAATTTGGAACAAGTATTTGGACAGAAATGGTTGCAGATAACTTTATTGAACCAGTTGATCAAATAAAAGATATAAAACCTCAAAGACCAGCCCTGAACCCAATAATAGGTATCGACCCAAGGGTCGGGGTATTAAACTTAGACTCTACTAAAAAACAGGATTAGCCTACCATGGCAAAGGCGTGGTTCAACTTACAATTTTAAGTACCTTTTACAGACTTCTTAAAAATGGGGTTTCCAGACAGGCATTAAGCGTGGACTAATAAACTCAAATTAAAAAGCATGCTTATTTCTACAGGTCATGCCTTTTTAGACATTATAAAACGTTTTATGCTTTTGGAGTCACAACACCATCTGGATTTTTATTAAGTTTCATTTTTACCAATACTTCATGTAGTGTTTCTGCGGCCAGCCCATGTAAAACCAGTCTATAAGCGGCGCTATAAGTAGTAACAGGCACCATAGGGTGTTTATTATTAACTAATCCTAAATGACCAGGAGTACCTAAGATTTGTGAGGTATAAATCGCTATTGTTTCATCTAATTGTAATGAATTTGAAGCTCTTACAAAATCATTGGATGTTAAAAATAATTGATAAAAAGGCGTAAAAAGCTCAATGGCCGACCGTAGATCCAAAAAGTTTGTCCACTTATTAGGAAAACTAATATGGTCAAATTGATCTTCCGTAATCATATTTAAGTTGATTTTTTCGGGCGGGCTAATCGTTATATTTTTCTCCTTCAATTGGCTGTTTAAACGAATAACAAAATTGTATAGGTTCAAATCATGATTTAAAAACAAATCATCTTTTACATCTTCAAAATTTTTCGGTTTTAAAGGATTTCCTTTTACTTCTACATTCGGAATATTACCTCCTATAAACTGCAAAATTTCTGTGCCGACATGAAAATGCCTAAATATAAGCAAGTTCGCATCTGGACTAACAAATCTTCTAAGCCCCCATGCTAAAATGCGGTGTAAGAACTTTGAAGAGTTGATAAGTTTCGGGAAGAAAAACTTGAATATATGAATAAAAAACATGGTCATCTTAGACCCGAATTGAATTAATGGTAAAAAGTACTTCGCCGATTTTGAGGCGTTATCTTTCATCAACGCCAACTTTGTTGATTGATTAATAGGAATGCTATCGTCTAAAAATAATGCCAACCAAGGATTAGGATCCCTTTCATCGTGCATTGACATGTCCATGTTTTCGTCTATCATAATTTCAGTTTAATAATTTCCTAATTCTTCTAACTGCATTTTGTACAATTTGGCTGTAGTTTTAGCTGTTTTCACTATCTTTTTAGCGACTTCCATATTCATTTTAGGGTGGTTTAGTGCTTCTTCTAAGTTATGAAAATGGTTTTCATCGGCCACCCCATGATAGGTAAAAAAGGATACTTGATTGTCTTTCAGGTTTAATTGATCTTTAATCATGGCTCCCCAATAACCTGCTAAGCGTTTACCTATGCCTTCTATAATAAACATGGCGCCTAACAAATCGATAGGATTAGGTTTGCTCGCTTGTTGAAACATAAAAGAGGTTAACGCTATACTACCTATGTTCTTTTCACCTGTTCTTATGGTGTCTATAGGTTCTCCTAAAGCCTCAAAATTCCTTTCTAGCATTTGATAGTCTTTATGCTCTGTTGCGGTATGTTTTATGAATGCTGAGCGTAATTCAAATAGATCGATATCGATATTCGAAGCTGCACGAGAGATCCATTGAGATCCATCTATTACTTGTTGCCTAAGATCTATCAATAATAATTTATAGTCTGAAACACTCAGTTTTCCATCATGGATTTTCGCTACAATAGGTACTTTAAGTAGTTCTGTTTCAAAGTCAATCCAGATTTGAGCAAGGTTTCTAATTAACCATTCGGAGGTTTCATTTTTATTAATGATCAACTCTGGCGATTCAATTTTTCTTAAAGGATACCGCTTTGTGTTTACATTCCCTGTTACTGTGAGCTGCATATAGGATGTCACAAAACGACCACTTTCTGGTACCATACAAAGTATTTTATCATGCATCTTTAATTTCCCAGAATGCATCAATTCATCTAACATTATAAAAATAGATGCTGCTCCTGTATTTCCTTTTGAAGTCAGGTTGCTAAACCATTTCTCGTCCGCAATTTCACCACCACCTTTTAGCATGAGCTCTTTTATTGGTTCTTTAAATACCTCGGAAGAGTAATGGCAGCATAACCAATCTATAGAATCTTTGTTAATTTTTCCTTGATCGATTAAATCAAAATAGTGTGCTACTCCTGTTTTAATAACCTTATCTAACAGTCTTGTGTCTTGCTTTAAATTAATAGCACCTGCTTTAGATGCTTCTTCGTAACTTGGGTAATCTAACCAGGTTTTCTCGTTTTCATTTTTGTTATCTGTTTTTCCTGTATACATACAAACGGGAAATTCATTTGCATGAGATTTTATATCAATCCAATCAATTTTTAAGGAAATACCGTTTTCATTTTTCTTATTTTGAAGTACAAATGCACCAGCTCCATCAGATAGCATCCATCTTAAAAATTCGGCATCAAATGGCAATGAATCTACTTTCTGAGCTTCAAAACGTGATGCTTTAAACATTCTACTAGCCAACTCACTTCCTACGCAAACGGCATTTTGTTTTTCATCACTTTTAATTTGAGAGTATGCATTTTTTAATGCCATTATTCCACTAGCACATACACTTTGAAAACTGGCAACTTCGCACCTATTAAAATCTAAACCTGCATGCACCATACTGGCAAAACCAGGTATAGGTAAATCGCCTTGTGTTGTTCCTGTACATAGCAATTCAACATCGGTGCTTCTTAGACTACTTTTTTGCAATGCATCATTTACTGCATGTACTGCCAATTGTGAATTTGAATGTGTTGTTTCTTGGTTCTGATTTATGGCATAGTGTCGCGTTTTAATACCATTTTGTTTTAATACACGTTCTTTTGCTCGGCTATTTTCACCGTTTATTCGACCTAAGAAATCTTCCATTTCTTCATTAGAAACAGATTTGTTTGGCAAAAATGTACCCGAGCTTGTTATATAGACTTCGTTCATTTATTATTTATTATGCTTGGAGAATAATTTATCCAAGAAGTTAAGAGAAAACCCATAGTTTCTTCTGCCTCTACTATGGTGTTCGTTATGATAGGTTCCAAAAAGCTTCCAACTAGTACCTTTCCCATTTCCGAATCGGTAATTGCAATGTCCTGCAAAATTCAATAGAATACTCACCAATGGGTATATAGAGATCGCTACTATAGAAAAAGGAATAAACGGGACAATCGTTAATGGTATGGTACTTAACAACAAGGCTTCCAACCAATGAAAACTGTAAACAGAATATACTGTTGAAATTCTAGATTTATGATGAATAAAATGAACATGCTTCATCATAAATTTTTGATGCATTATTCTATGTACTATATAAAAATGGACTTCATTCCATAGTGTGAGTAAAATAACTCCTATTAATATATTAAGCCATGTATTTGGTAGTAGTTCTATTAAGTCAACCCTTATTAAATATACAATAGGTATAATTGAAAACCCAAAAACAACTATCGATTTTATGGAGTGTTTTATTTCAAAAGTAATCTGTTCTTTAGAAACTTCTTTATCTTTAATTTTATTGAGTAGGTGTTTCCGTTCTAAAATTTTACAAACAGATAAAAACAAAAAACCTATTCCAAAATATAGAAATGCAAAGTACCCAAAAGTCAACCCATATAAAACAGTATAGGAATAGTTAAATAAGATGTTTTCAATAAGGGACTCCAAAGTAATTATCTTATTTTATAGTTATTCTTATCAACGGGAATCTTTCGCATTTACTATATTTATAGTTCTGAGAATCTCGTATTTAATTTTTTCTCAGGCATTCCCCCAAATATACTTTAATTTAAAATAAGTTTTTGTACAGTCTTACTGGTTTACCAACTATATACTTAACTAAGTCAAGTGATTTTTTCTAAATCTTGTCTTCCAATGATAGACATAATTTCAACAATATCGTTTTCAATTTTATAGTAAATATTATCAGAACCACATGGGCACCGCCTATATCCAGTTTTTATAAAGCCAACAGCTTCAAAAACAAATGGTCTTTGAGATATAATATTACAATCTTCAAAAAAAGAATTAAAATATTTGTCAGCTTGTACTATTCCATTTTTTTTGACGCCATAATGATAAGCATTCAGGCTTATAAATTCGATATAAACATTAGTTTATAAACTGATATGATATATTAAAATATAAAATAGCGTTAATAAGTTACTGGTATCTTACTTTGACTTAATAATTTCTTCATGTACTACATTTCCATCAACATCATAATGGCTAAAGTTAATAGTCGGAATATTATCTTTTCTAAATACCGATACATAAAGAAACCCACCTTTTACTCTTAAAAATTGGTGCTCTGGCCTATAATCATTAGGATCCCAACCTTGTGCATGAACATCACTCGTTGGCCCTTGGCTAAACTCTAAAAGCCCTGTTACTAAATCTTTTGAAACGTATTGCCAATGCCTATCACCATTAACAACAAACGTGTTTTCTTGAGACGCAAGTAATTCTCGAAGCCAATTGCCTTCTGTTTTGTATGATTTGTTAGAATGATTATCTATTTTCCCCTTAGCTCTATCTGGACCAACAACTGGTGTTGGAGACATTAAAATTTTAAAGGTCGCATTTGAAGATTCAATGGAAGCCTTTAACCACGCTTTTTGTTCTTTTCCAAAAATTGACTTTTCATCGCCATCTGCATCTTTATTATCACTTCTAAATTCGCGAGCTTCTACTAACCAGACTTCCAAATCTTTTCCCCATCTAACGGTTCTAAAAGGTTTATCATTTAAAGGAACTTGCTCATGCCAAATTTGTAAAGCATCATCAAAAGTTAATTCTCCAAATGGTTCAGAATTTGGGGACGCATCGTCTTTTAAAATGTCGTGGTCATCTTTTTGTAAATAAGACGGTACTTTTGAGTAAAAATCAACTAATGAAGGCCAAGCGTTTATAGCATGCCACTTATGTCTTGCCAATGCTATGTTATATGACATTGGGCCTGGCTTATCATAATATACATAATCGCCTGTTTGGCAGTGAAAATCTGGATTCAATTCCTGCATACTATCATAAGCTTTAAACCCTCTAATTGGATCGTCATAATCCCAAAAGTATTGACAGGTAGATGATGTAAAACCTACTGGCTCTATTGTTTCTGATGAAGGTGCCGTCTTGAATGCCCCTGATATGTCTGTAATAGGGCTATTTTTGTCTTTTCTACCTTGTAACAAAACATGATACTCCGTATTGGGATTTAAACCATGTATTGCTTCCATAATGGTATAATCTTTATATGGTGATACATGTTTCCAGTCAATTGTAATAATGGTATCTTTGTTAAACACTTTTATTTTAACCTCCCCAAATGTCCCTTCTACAGCACCATCCATTTTATTGACAGGCATATTATTATTAAAATCAAGAGGTGTTCTAAAGGGAGCTTCTTTTTGTTTATGGGAAATTGGAACTGCGTTGGGGAACTTGCATAATCGCGTCCATATAATGGCACTTGTATTGGTTACTTCCTGAATTTTTAGTCCGTTTGTAAAATAAACTTCACCATCTTGTTTCAGAGCAAATGAGGTCATAAAAACAAAAAGAATGCCCCCTAATAACTTATACATTTGTTTATTCATTATATATTGAAATTTAATCATTATTTTCAAAAACACCTCTATTGGATCTACCTTATTGGGTTTCTATAAATAATCTAGTAACCTAGGTTAGTAATAAGGTATTAACCTTAGGGCAACCTCTGAACCTATTAAAACAGTATCACCCCAAGGAATTATTAATACTCCATTTTTATATTATTCTTTCAATATTCTCTTTATAACAGTACCAAAATCACCATCTAATTTCACAAGATAAATACCCTTTTGAAGTCTTAAATCATCCAAAGAGATACTTGTTGATGGTTTATTAAAAACAGTTACTAATTGCCCTACAGTGTTATATATACTTATTTTTTCTACTTCAACATCTGACAGCATATTTATTTTCATCTCATTAGAAACTGGGTTCGATAGTGACAAAAACTGGTTAACATCATTTTTCTCATTCAATGCGAGATCAAAATCACTTTCAAAGGGTCCTATATCTAATGATACACCTTTATATAGTGACTGGTTTTGAAAATCAACCAAAGGTATTTCTGTAATAGTATTGGTACTTCCTGCATCTATTGCTGGAGAAGATTCAGATAAACCAAACCCATTAAGAAAATCATAACTTACACTTCCTGTAGGCAATCCATCAGTATCTAATAAAACATAGCCTCCAATATCTTGGACTGGTACTGTACCATTTTCAAATAATGGATCAGCAGTTACCAAGTTAGCGTCGTTTGGGTATTGGTAAGTCGCATCTATACCATAATATAGATTATTACTGTATTTCACTTCTTCAAATCTAGTGTCGGTAGCTTCAACATCGGCTGTAAATGTACCGTTGTTATTCGTTGTATAAAAAATGTTATTTGTAACTACAGAGTTAATGGGACCTTGAGGAGTTACATTACTCAAATGTGTAAATACCAAACTATTGTCTTTACTTGCATCATCATAGTAAACTAAATTATTATGTACATAAAGATTGGTATTTTGGTTACAAATTCGAATACTATTAATGCCATTATTAATTAAAACATTATAACGAATAATTGTATTATCATTAAACGATCCGCCAAAGCTTCCACCTGTAGTAATAACACCTCCGTATTCATTATTATGACAGTAATTATATTCTATAAGCGTGTTTTTAGACCGAAGATCTGCGTCTATACCTGCTCCATCAGATTTTCCTTCGGTATATTCTGTAAAACAAGATTCATTGTACCTCCAAACAGCGCCTGTTGTTTTAGAATTAAAGCAAGCATTATCTGAACCTCTACCTATTGAACAGTAATAGAAAAGATTATACTCCATAATTGGATTTTCAGCCGTACGGATAATCATCCCCTGAGAATTAATATTTTCAAACCGATTGCGTTTTATAACCACATTTTTACTAGGCACAAAATTATGAATGTAATGCTCGTCTAAAGTTCCTGGTACTGTATTGCTACTAAAATCTGAATTCAATTCTAAATCGGACCAATGAGAGATATTAGCAAAACCTGTATTTGACACATCATAAAAATAGGTTTTATCCAGTAAGATATCGTCAAAATAGGTTTGAACATCGTCACCTCGTATTTCTAAAAGAATAGCTCCCGAACGTTTTTCGTCATCAGTATTAGCATAAACACCCGCATCAAGCCCATCGGTTCCATTTATATCGGTAAATTTAAGATTGGAAAAATGTAAATGATGAAGTACTCCAAAATTATCGGCAACCACATGAATACCTCTTCGTAACCCATCTTTTTCTAATCCTAAATTGGTTATATGGATGTTTGAAATTTCGATATATTCTTGATTAAACAATTTTATGAGTCCTGTTGATTGTCCTAACCCTTTTAATAATGGTTTATCGCCAGTACTATAAGCATCAATAACGATAGGATTTCCATCTGTTCCAGAACCTTTAAACACTATCTCTTGTCTGCTCCAAACACTTCCTCGTTTTAAAAGTATTTGGCTTCCAGGAGCAAGCGTAACGCCTTCTAGTTTTGTTAAATTTTGCCATGCTGTAGCTTCTGATGTTCCATTGTTATTATCATCGCCATTTTCTGAATCAAAATAAAAAGTTCCAAACATCGTTGTAGGCGCAACATAACTGCCAGAATTAGAACTTACCATTAATTGAGGTCCATCACTGGTTGCTTCTTTTGAGTTAAATGAAATTTTTGCGCCTTCATTTTCTTTTACAATCAGTGTTAAATCATCCCAACCTGCCTCAATAGCTTTATTGACATAGTTAGTAACATCTAACGTTACAAATCCTGTCGAGAAAATTGAATATATATCAATACGCTCGGTTGCCAATGGTTTACTAGCTCCTGTAATGGTTGTTTCACTCCAAGTAGCTTCTGTAGCGGTTCCATATACTGAAATTTCTGAAGCGCGTTCAACCTCAAAAGCATATAATTTTAAAAGTATTTTTTCTCTAGCTCCTGTAATACTGCTAATATCGAATTGAATATAGCTGTCTGTACAACTACTTACATTATCGTCATAACGAACAGATAAGTTGTCACTATCTCCATAATTTTTATCGTAAGAAGGTCTCCCCCAATAAAAAATTTCGGAATCTTGTGAGGCTGAAATAGCTGATAGATTAGGATCATCTATAGTAATTGCTATATGTGGTATATTAAGCCCTCCTTCTTTACTGTTAAAACCTATGGTGATTTTTGACTCATCAGGGTCGCCTAAAGCTATTGATACTATTTTATCTCCACTTAATTGAGTTTGTACATACGATGTAATATCCCACTCATAATACATACCACTATCTCCCATTACTACAGAAGCAATCTGCCCTCCTATGGTTGGTACATTATCCCAAGTTACTGTAGATTCTAACCAAGCATCATCTAATTCATAAGCGTTAATAGTTGCTAGTTCGGAATCGTTAGCATGCAAACGTAATACCGCTTTAGCAGAGCCACTCAAGTTATAGGATGTATCCGATAGGTCAAATTTAAGAATTGTTTTTCTATAATTGTTTTCATTGGATGGTGTTCCTTTTGCTAGCAGTTCTAGTTCACTACCATAATTCAAATCACTATTTTCTCCGCCTCTTATATAAGTATCTTCGTCTACCTCGTGTATAAACGTACCATAAGTTTGAGCTTTTAAGCAAAAAGAAGTTGTCAAATAGATTAAAGTAATAAAAATAATTTTGTTCAATTGTTTCATTGTTTTTAGTTTTTAGTAGAAGGGGTTTAAACTTTTTTAATGGGCTGCAAAATGCTCTTTCTTACTCAATTTTTGACTTTTTATTACGCCACAGCATTACTATGAATTGTAAAAAAATGCTTTAATTGATCATAAAAACAGTTACTTTTCATTTCAATCAAGAAGGTTTAGACCACTTCTTTAATTTAGTTATTGTTATGTTTTTCAAAAACACCTCTATCAGGTTTCCCAATTATGGGATTTCCCAAAAAATCTTTCATTGGGTGTCCTGCTATATCGATTCCTGTATCAATTTCGGGGGATTTAATTTGCAGTATAAATCGCAAATAAGGTTTCCAATTAGTTTCAGAATCAATGGCTCTTATAAACAAGGGATTTTCTTTACTTTTAGCTTCATCTTCGGGCTCATTTTTTATGTTGCCATAAAAAGTATTCGCCTCAAACATATTGTTGGTACTTTTTCCTAAATCAAACTCATTTCCTTCTCCTAAAGCGTAAAAAATATTGTTTGTATAGGATGTCGTGTCTGGAAAGCCTCCCCAACTTTTATGATATAACAACTGTACAGCATCTTGTTCTTTTCCTGCAAAAAAAACATTGTTATAAATTTTTGTATTGGTAGTTGTCCCAGAATTTCTAACAATATGGTGGTTGTTACTTTCAAAAATATTATATCTAATTATGGTGCCGTCATTAAAACTGGTTTTACTAGTGCCATTACAACAAATAAGAATACCTCCATGACCATTATGGTGGCTATAATTGTACTGAATGATTGTGTTCTTACAATTCCAATCACTATCAAAGCCTCCTGCATCTACATCTGGTTTATGATCCCAGCTTGTTGCTTCGGTATTATAAAACGTATATGACGCTTCATTATATTGAAAAAGGGCATCATCACAATTAAATGGAAATGAGGCGTTACCACTACCTTTTAATCCATTATGTTTAAATGAACAATACGTCACTACAGGTGATGAAGCTACCCGCACTATTAAAGCATTTGCACCAGCCCTTTCAAACTTATTGTTTCTATGTACAATCTGTTTACTTGGATACCAATTATGAATGCTACCATTTGCCAAAGTATCTCCTCGTTTACTATATAGTGATCTACGGTTCCAAACGGATCTATTAGACCAACCAGTACGATCTACATCATGAATGTAACAGCCTTCTGTATATAAGCCTTCAAAATTTGATTTTACGCGTTTGGTAACATCTTTGTTCCATGTAATTTCAGCGAAAACACCACCATTATTTTTTGTACTCATATCGCCGTTAACATCACAAATTTCTAAATTGATTAAATGAATATTATGAAGTGTCCCACAGTCTTTAGCTTCAATATAGATACCATTTTTGGGAGCGTTTACATAGGTGGTAGTGTGTTTTAAAACCAATTTTCGCGGTTCTTCAGAAGCTTTATAATTTCTAATTTTTAAATCTCTTATTTCTATATAGTCTTGATTGAAAAGACGGATGGTATGCGACGCCTTTTCGTTAATAGCAACCATGCCTTTTGCATCTAAAACAGGTGCTTTACCGTAACCATAAGCACCAATAACAATGGAGGCCTTTTTAGAACCACTTCCTCTGGGTATAAGGTTACCTATCCATTGTCCGCCTCTACGAAAAAGTACTGAATCTCCAGGTTTAAGATGTACCTTATTAATGATTTCCATACTTTTAAATGGCATTTTTTTAGATATGCCTTTATTAGTATCATCACCTATTAGATTATCTACAAAATAAGTTGTTTGTGTATGAGCAATTACACCCCAAAACAATAAACAACAGATGATTTCACTTTTCATTAGTATGGGGTAATTAGCTTTAACATGTTTTTTGCATACCTTTTCCCCAAAAGTCTTTGACTTGCGCTATCAAAATGTGTGCTATCAATAGTACTTAACTTTTCTGTTAGAACTACGCTCGCATTTTTTACATGATTGGGAAGTTCTAAAATCATTTTATTAAAATTATTCCGTTTCGGTTTATCTGATGAAAGTTGACCAACAACAAAAGGTAAATCTGGTAATTCTAAATCTTGACGTAATGCCGTGATTAATTCAATAATCTTAGGCATATACTCATTATATTTTGATGCATTTGCTTCGCCTTGATGCCATAAAACACCTTTTAAAACACCATGTTTTAGTGCTTTTTTTGTTTGGCTTAGGGCTTCATTGTAAAGAACATCTCCAGGTTTCCATGCTTCAATAGAAGTGCCCCCCTTTGCATTTACTACCAATCCTATTTTATTTCCTTCATTTGTCTTTGCCATTTCTTTTGCAAAACCATAACCAGGACCTAACTTCTGCATGGCTATTTTTTTACGAACAGTAGAATATTTATTTAAAGGATTTGCCGCTTTTTCCCAAGGTTTTTTTTCATTTCCTGTAAATAGAAATACATGGTTAATACTGTCTTGATCTTGAAGTTCTATAGCCGCTCGTCCAGCCATATTAGATTGACCAATCAACAAATAAATTTCCATAGGGTTGGATTGATTTTTAATCACTTCCTCCTCTCCTAAGTTTGTTGTTGTTTTACATTGATAAAAGAAAACAACTAACACGATTATAAGTATTCTATAATGCTTCATTTTTAATTATCTTAACCATAAAGGAATGGAGTCATTAGCAATCCAACCTTCAATTCTTCTATCTAAATTATCACCTTCCCATTTGGTTGAACCTGCTGGTAGTGCATCCTGTTTTGGCAACCATTTTTTATGTGCTTCAATAATCATAGCATATTCAGGGTTACCAGCTAAATTTATATGCTCGCCAGGATCTGTTTTATGGTTATACAATTCTTCGCCACCATCGCGATAATGTATGTACCTCCAATCATTACTTCTTACTGCATGGTTTTTATAGTACCAAGTAGTTAACACAGATCTATTTTGTATAGTTTCTGGCGCATTAATAAGCGGCACTAAACTTTCGCCTTCTACTTGTTCTACTTTTGGAAGGTTACATAATTCTGTAAGTGTTGGATAGATATCTAAAAGACTAACGACTTGACTGCTGCGTTGTCCATTTTTTTCATTATTTGGAATTTTAAAAAATAGTGGCACTTTAGTCGCTTCTTCCCAAAGGGCTTGTTTTCTAAAATGTCTTTTTTCTCCTAAATGCTGCCCATGGTCGGACCACAACACGATTATGGTATTTTTTGCATGCGGACTTTTCTCTAATGCTTCTACAACTTTGCCTATTTGATCGTCTACAAAAGACACACAAGCTAAATAGGACTGTACCAATTCTGGAAGTATTTCCTTTTTTTCTGAAACATCTTGCCACCCTCCTTTTGGTGTATAACCATGTGCAATAGCCTTACCCATTATAGGAATGTCTTCAAATTCATTTTCTGGAACAACAGGCACTTGTATATTTTCTATGGGATATAAATCAAAATACTTTTTAGGAGCTGTGTAAGGTACATGGGGTCTTATAAAACCTACTGCTAAGAAAAAGGGATCTTTATGTGGTTCGTTAATTTTGTTAATAGCCCAGTCTCTAATTTGTTCATCGTACATCCCTTTTTCTGGAATATCTTCTGCTTCTAAAGGGCCTCCACACAACGAATAAAATCTTTTTCGCGTTTTATAATAATTATTAATGGTATCTTTTCCATATAACTCTACTAACTGCCCACCATTTTTAGGAAACGGATAAAACATGGTACCTCTGTAACCGTATCCATTTTCTTTTATATGTGTTTCCATATTTTTCCAAAAATGGGGTGAAAATTCGGTCCAGTAATCTGTTTTTTTATCTGAGTAATCAGATTCCCCACTATGAAAAACTTTCCCAGTAGCGTAGGTATTATAGCCATTCGCTTTGAAATATTCTGGAAGCATCATATGATTTGCCATAACGGTATCATAATTCTTCTTCATGTTCTTAGTTGCACTATACCAACCAGATGACGTAGGGTGCACCCCACTTATTATAGAGTTTCTTGATGCGGTACATACAGGTTGCGAACAATGGGCATTTGTAAACAAAATACCTTCAGAAAAAAGCTTATCCATATTAGGTGTTTTAGCTTGTGGGTGCCCCAATAAGGCACCTTCCCAATCGTTTAAATCATCTACCGAAATAAAAAGGACATTCGGTTTTGTGTTTTCTTTAGCTTTATTACTATTACAATTCGTTAGTAATAAAAGCCCCAATACTAATATGATGAATTTCATAAAAAAATTATATTTATTGTTCTGTATCAAAGTATTCGATCAAATTATAAGCTTGTGTGTTTAATTCTTGCATTTTTTCCATCATAGGTGTCCACACTTGGTATTCATTGTTTACGATACCCTTGTTAGCATCAATATTTGAAGGGTCTACTCCTTTTGCGGTAGGGTCGTTATCTTGATATTTAAAATAGTGCCACCCCACGCAATTTTTAGATTCTAATAAAGCCAGGTTATAATTTTGATAAAAGAGACCTCGGTCTTTTTGTGTTCTTACTATCCAACCTGCTCCACTTGTGTTACCCATTCCAGAATCTTCTCCTTTGGTATAGTATTCGGTTATTATAAATGGTTTCCCCGTCCATTTGCCCCAGTTTTCCATTTGTTCTGTATCTGGTGTCCAATGGTTATAATAATTGTTTGAAATGATATCGAGATACTTGCCAGCAGCTTTCATAAATTCGGCATGATTCTTTTCATTTGAATAAAAACGAGATCCTATATACATATGGTTTGGATCGTATTTTTTAATCGCTTTGGAAACTATTGAAAAGTATTTATCTCCAACGTATGCCATAAATAGTTCTCGGTGGTTATCTGTAATCTGTTCTTTTGTTATGCCTTGCTTTTCCATCCATGCTTTAGCAGCCAAATGCCCATGGTCATTTTCGGGCAATCCCAAATAATTATCAAGGGCTTTAAATTTGAAAGGCATTTCATTATCTGAAAAATGACCAAACAAATTAGGATCCTCTTTGTAAGCTAATAATTGCTTGGCATGCGCATCACAAAACGTCTCAAATTCAGGGTCAAAAACAAAAATGGCATTATTAGGATACCCCGTATGCCCAGGTTGTTGATAGGTACCACCTCGCTTACGACCATAACTGCTCATAAAGTTCCAGTTTATGGTATAAGCAAATGGTTTTTTAAGGGTTTGGTTTGCTGCAACAATAGCTTCGGTATCAGACCATGATCCAGCACAATTAAAACCATTTTCTTGTAACATTTGTACGGTTTCATTAATCCAGTTTTTTTTTGTACCAAACTTATTCTTTAAAGACTCTTTATTTCTATCAGTTTTTCCTGTGTTAATACTGTTTAAAGCAATATTAAGGTATGGATATCCCAAGGGGTCTATACCCCACCAACGATTGCCTATTTTTTTTACATGGAAAAACCCAGTTGCATGGTTTTTGGGATGTTCTAATGCCCCACCATACTTACTTAATTTAATTTCTTTTACAAGCTTATAATCTGAGAGTAATTCTAAAGTCCGTGTTTTAAACGGCTTGTAATTTTTATAACTTCTGGTTCCATCATCATTATATACTTTTATTTTAGCATCAACTAACACATAGTCTTGTTTTGCTTTTTTTTCAGTGTTTTTACACCCAAAAAGAACAAATACCAGACTCACGATGATTATATTTTTCATTTACTATTTTGTTGTTTAAATCTTTTACCACCGATAATCTTGACCTTCTCTACTGGCTTTCCACGATGTTTTTACTTTTTCTAACTCTGCCATCATTGTTTTTAACAATTCTGGTTTTTCAGATGCTAGATTATGTGTTTCTCCTGGATCATTTTTTAAATCGAAAAGCATCATTTCTTTTCCTACTTCTGGTATGCAAATCTTATATTGTCCACTTACAAAAGCATATAATTCGGTGTTTTTATAAAGACGCTGATATCCAAAAGCAAGTGGGTTATCTGCAATAACAGATCCTCCATTTATTAGTGGTTTTAAACTAACCCCATCTATTGGAATTTTTTTATTGGGTTTAATATTTAAAAGATCAAGTATTGTTGGAAAATAATCGTTGGTAGATGTTTGAAGATTAGATGCTACTCCTTCTTTTATATGTCCTGGCCACGAAATTAAAGAGGGTACACGTAAGCCCCCTTCCCACATTTGATGTTTGTGACCTCTAAAAGGTCCTGCAGATGCAATGCCCTTTTTTGCTAGCGGATCTGAAGGGCCATTATCACTACAGAAAAAGATTATCGTATTTTCTTCTATATTCTTATCTTTTAAGAATTGGTTTAAACGACCAATTTGTTCATCCATGGCTGTTATAGCTCCATATAGATGTTTTTTACCTTCTGAAAGTTTTGGATATTTTGCCAAATATTCTGGTCCTGCAACTACAGGTTCATGTGGTGTGTGAAACCAAATAGTAGCAAAAAAAGGTGTTTCTTTTGAAATAGATTCTTCAATAAATGGAATGGCTCTATCCATTATAATACGGCTATCGTCGCCTTCTAAATTAGTGGTAACAGGTTTACCGTTTTGTACATAAATGGATCCTCCCCAAGACCCATCATCTTTTGCTCCAAAACTCGTCCATCCTTTGGGTGTTTTTGTAGGATCCCATGTTGGTACGGCACTTTTAGTAGCAAAAGTTTCATCATAACCATGATGCCACGGTGGCGAATACATGCCTCTAGATTCTACTTTATCTGGCTCTATCCACCCTAAGTGCCATTTGCCAAAAAACCCTGTTTTATAGCCTTCTTTTTTTAAAACCTCAGCAATGGTTTTTTCTGCTGGTCTCATACCTCCAGTATGGGCTGCAAAAATACCCTGTCTAAAAGGGCTTCTTCCTGTTAATACACTTGCACGAGTTGGTGAACATAAAGGGGCTGCTGCATAAAAATTTGTAAAAGTGATCCCTTCTTTAGACATTTTATCTAATGAAGGTGTTATTACGTTTTTATTTCCATTAAACCCTACATCCCCATAGCCCAAATCGTCAGCCATAATAAGGATAATATTAGGTTCTGTATTTTTTGAAATAGTTTTCTGGGCATAACAGCCTAGTATTAAAAAATTAATACTAATAGCAAGTATTAGCTTACAGTAAAATAGGTTTTTCATTTTCTACTTTATTTATTTAGTCTCTTAAAATACATATTTATTTATTTTTAAATAACACAAAAAAACGACCTCACTTTTTTTATAAAGGAGGTCGTTTTTTTAATATTAATTATAACCTGTGTTTTGCTCCATAGGTATTCCTGTATTGGCATCTATAATACCTTGCGGGATCGGTAAGTATTCATTGTACTCGTTTACTTTGCTAGCGTCTAATCGGGGATTATACATAATAGCCCATTCATAAAACTTATCTGTACGCACCAAGGTGTGTCTTCTATATTCTTCAGTAACTAATTCCCTGGAGCGCTCTTTAAGGATAAAGTCTAATGTAACATCGGCTCCAGATATTGCAGACGCATTAGATCTCGCTCTTAATATATTTAAATAGTCGGCGGCTCTATCATTTTTATTTTGCTTCATTAACGCCTCTGCAGCAAGCAGATATGTTTCGGCCAATCTCATAAACATTTGATCGTCATATTGACTTGCATTTGAAGCGTTTCCAAAAACAACAGGATCGTTATACTCCCATTTTCTTACCCATGGCCAAATATAATTATCCTCTAAATCACTGTCTTCATCAAAGTCTGTAGAGGTGTATTTAATAATATCAAAAGTTGTAGCTCCTTCATCTGCAGGATAGATATAATATTTTTTTACGGCATGTTCTGAATACCTATCATCAAAAGATTCATACCAATCGAAAGCAGCATCTGAAACGGAAATACGACCAGCTCCTTTACCTCCATTATAAGTGTACAGGGAATCTAAATCTAATTTTTTTAAAACGTTATCTTTTCCATAATGGGGTGTCCATGTATTTTTCACGTAACCAGACTCACTTCCTACCACATCTGCATAGGCATTGTTCATGACCCATAAAACTTCTTTATTCCCATCTTCTGGTTTTGGGTTATCAAAAATATCGGAAAACGCATTACCAGTTTCAGAGACATTCACTCCAAACCTGGAGGTCATTAGTTGGTATTCCGAACTATTTATAACCCTAAGCGCTTCAGTTTCTGCTTTAGAATCTTCTCCCATATCCAGGTACAATTCGGCCAACATAGTACTTGCCACAGCGCTGTTAACTTTTCCTGTTTGTTCTTTCATTTCCAGATGATCTCTAGCAAATGTTAAATCAATTTCCATTTGGGCGTTTATTTCTGCAATAGAGTTTCGTTCCCAATCATTACGATACGTGGTGCCATCAATTTCTTGAAGGCTTAAAGGAACAGCTCCCCAACCATAGCGTAAGTGACGATAAGACCAAGCCCTTATTAACCTTGCTTGTCCTATTATTTTATTTTGATTTATCAGGTCGTTCGCTTCATTTCCGCCCATCCAGTCAACATCTGTTGTTTCTGCTCTGTTAATAATTAAATTACTTGAATTAATAATTTTGTAGAGTAAATTAAAATTAGATGCTACTAAACTATTTTCAGAATTCAAATCATTATAATTGTTAAAAGGGTCTGTTTGTGCAGCGCCTCCGTTTACAAATGCATTATCTGTACCCATTTGCCATAAAGCTGCTCGTGTTACATTATTTTGCGATAACCTATCTTCTCGTACTAATGCATATAGTGCATTTAAACCGTTCTCAAAACCATCGTAATTAAGAAATAGGTTTTCGGCAAAAATATCATCTTTAGGTTCTTCCAATAAAAAAGTGTCTTCGTTACAAGAACTCATAAAAACCGAACCAATAACTGTTAATAATATCAGTATTTTTTTCATGCTGTTATTTTTTAATATTTTAATTATAAGCTAACTTTTAAACCTAACAAAAAAGAGGTCGTTTGAGGAGCTGCAGTTTGTCTGGAGACTCCACCAGAGGTAGGTGCATAAAATTCTGGATCTAAACCAATCCAATCTGTATTTGTATATAAGTTTTTTATATTGGCAAATAGTTCAAGGTTTTCAATTTTAAATTTCTTTAATGTTTCAGAAGGGAATTGATAATTGATGGTAATATCTTGCAACCTTATAAAATCTGTGCTGCGATAAAATTTCATACTACGCGGATTTACATTAGCGTGCCTATCATTTCTTGGGTAGCTATTGCTTTGGTTTTCTGGAGTCCAAAATGGGACATTATATCTATTTTCTCTCAGATCAATATCGTTAGTGTATAGTAATTCGTTGGAATATGTTATACCAGAAACCATATTTAAAAAGAAGCTTAATGTCCAGTTTTTGTATTCAAATGTATTGGTTAGTCCAGCAATAAAATCTGGTATTTGACGTCCAATAACTTGTTTATCATCTGGAGTAATTTCACCATCACCATCTGCATCTAAATAGCGAATATCTCCTGCTTCTACATCCCCTTGTGGTGTGTCTGTAGTGGCTTCCTGGTATATTCCATCAAAAACATAATCATAATTAACATTAACTGGCTCACCTATAAACCACTCATTATCAATATCATCAATATACTTCCCATCGTTATCTGTTAAACCAACATTAACAATTTTAGTATTATAATGTGCTATATTAAAATCGGTAGTCCATTTAAAGTTCTCGTTTCTCAAATTTACAGTTGATATTTGAAATTCAATTCCTGTATTGGAAGTTTCACCAATATTTTGGGTAATGGAACTCGTACCATTAACATTTGAGATTGATTTTTTTAATAAAAGGTCTGTGGTTTTTGATGAGTAGACATCAATTAACCCTCTAACTTTATTACTGAAAAATCCAAAATCCAGACCTGCATTGAAGGATGTTGTTGTTTCCCAGCCTAGTGTAGGGTCTCCCAAACTACTTGGATGAAAACCAAACAATGTGCCATCATCTCCATCTACATAATCAACTGATGTTAGAACAGGAAGTGTAGAATAAGCAGACACAGCCTCATTACCAGTTTCACCATAAGACAATCTTAGTTTCAAGTTATTTATATTATCGGAACCTTTCAAGAATTCCTCATTCGTCATGTTCCACCCTAGTGCTGCTGATGGAAAAACACCGAATTTGCTATCTGTTCCAAAAGCAGAATATCCATCACGTCGCATCGTTAATGTTACCAAATACCTAGAATCGTAAGCATAGTTGGTTCTTATCATTTGCGATAAGTGCGTTCTTTTTGTATAAGATGTACTAGGTTCTATAAGGTTGGCACTACTTGCCTGATAATATGTTCTTACATCATTAGGAAATCCTTCTGCACTAACATCATGGTCTTCAGACCATTCACTTTGTGCACTATACAATCCTGTTAAAAATATGTTGTGCTTACCAAACGTATTTTTATAACTGATAATATTCTCTACAAGCCAATCCTCATCATATTCGTTTTCTAAATCCAATGATCCTCCAACACTTAAACCTGTTCGTGTATTTCGGCCTCTATAGGTTTTCTTTAATCTAGATCGATAATCATACCCTGTATTTAATTTATAAGACAATCCTTTTATAAAAGGAACATCAATTAATATACTATTGTTGGATGTAAAACGTCTTGCTATATCACTATTATTATATAAAAGACCTGCTAAAGGGTTTGTTACATAAACCCCATCATCCCAAGTTTCTAAAGTTTGCGAACCATCTTCGTTAAATGGAACTCCTAAAGGATTCATAGAAAATGCACCAGAAAAACTGGCATTGTTTCCACTTCGGTCATAATGACCGTATCGAGAACTCGTGTTAAACGTCATCCAAGGCAACAGTTTATGATCTAAATTGATTCTTAACGTGGAACGTTTAAATTCATCACCAAGCGCTGTTCCTTCAGAGTTTAAATAAGATAACGAAACATAATATTTTGTTTTTTCGGAACCTCCTAAAAATGACAAATCGTGTTGCAACGTTTTACCTGTTCTTGTAGCAATATCAACCCAATCGGTGTTTCTACCAGCAGCGTAACCTTCGTCTTCAACAAGTGATGTGGTTAATCCTCTATCTAATTTCGTTTCATAAAATGTTTCACCATCCATTAAGCTTGGTATGTTTACTGGGGTGTTAAATGTTGTAGCTATCGAATAATTTACTTTCATTTGGCCTTCTTTGCCTTTTTTTGAAGTAATAAGAACAACGCCATTTGCTCCTCTTGATCCGTAAATTGCTGAGGCTGATGCATCTTTTAATACTTCAAGACGTCCCACATCTTTCGGATTTATTTCTGATAAATTTCCTGAAAATGGCACACCATCGAAAATAATTAAAGGACCATTTGAAGCCGAAATGGAGTTTTGCCCACGAATTAACATAGTGTTGGAAGAACCCTCTGCATTTGATCCGTTTATAGTGATGTTCATCCCAGCCATAGTACCTTGTAGCATTTGTTCTAAACTAGTTCTGGGTCTTGATTCTAAAACCTCAGTACTCACCGTAACAACAGATCCTGTTACATCACTCTTCTTTTGTGTACCATAACCAACCACAACAACTTCATCGAGGTCTATTCCCGAAGACTTCAGGGTTGCATTGATAGTTGTATTACTCCCAATCGCTATTTCCAGCTCCTCCATACCTAAATAACTAAAAACAAGAACAATAGACTGATCACTTACATGTAAAGTGTACCCACCATCGAAATCTGTCATTGTTCCTATATTCGTTCCTTTAACTAATACTGAAGCTCCCGAAAGCGGTTTGCCTTCTTCGTCTGTAACTTTTCCTGAAAGACTTTTATTTTGTGCATTACTGCTAAATGAAAATAAAATAAAAAGCAAGAATGTTAATTTAATTAATAATTGTTTTTTCTTCATAGATTTGGTTTTTGTGTTAGTTGTTTTTAATTTTAATTTTTCTTGATAAGGCTTCTAAGTAATAATAATCAGCATAAATTAAAGGGACATCAATTTCTGAATTCATTGGTTTATGCCCTGTTGCATGCTTTAATAAAAAACCATTATTCTCACCCAAAGTATTAAAATATTGATTGGACGACAGTGATTCCATAATACGATTAGCAACCTGTAAGTATATGGTCTTATTATATTCTGTGAAGGTGCTTAATTCAAATAAAGCAGACGCTATAATAGCCGCCGCAGATGTATCTCTAGGTTCTTTTTCGATATCCAGTAGGCTAAAATCCCATAATGGAATATAGTCTTTTGGCAAAGACGCTATGTTAATTATATAATTAGCTATGTTTTCTGCCTGTTTTAAAAATTCTGGGTTCTGTGTTTCTCTATAAATCATTGTATAACCATACAATGCCCATGCCTGCCCTCTTGCCCAACAAGACTCATCTGCATAACCCTGGTATGTGTTTTTAGAGACCACTTTTCCTGAATCACTATTATAACCAACAACATGATACGTACTAAAATCATTTCTAAAATGGTTTTTTTTTGTTGTTTTAGCATGTTTAACGGCTATGTTATAAAACACGGAATCCCCAGTTTCTTTCCATGCCCAAAACAACAATTCAAGATTCATCAAATTATCAATAATTACAGGGAATTCCCATTTATCCTTATTGTGATCCCAAGAACGAATACTCCCTACATTCTCATTAAATCGGGTTACTAATGTTTTAGCTGATCGAATTAATATCTCTCTATAATTTTTATTATTTGTAATCTTATACCCCAAACCGAAACTACTCATCATTTTAAATCCTATATCATGATTTGATGCATTAAATTTTTCACTTTCTAATACTTGTGTGTATTCTATAGCTTTTCCTTTCCAATTGTTCTCCTTTGTTAAATCGTACATCAGCCACAAAACTCCTGGGAAAAAGCCGCTGGTCCAATCTTTTTTATCAACTAACCTAAGCTTGCCTGTTTTATCTGTACTTCTGGGAAATATTTTTTCTTTTGATATGTAATCAAATTTTTTTACCGCTGAAGCGTATTGTAATTGATTGAAAGCTTTTTCTATCAACAAAATGTCATCATTAGTATCATGCTCCCTATTGATTTTACAAGAGTTTGTTAAAATTATTACTAAACAGATACTAAAAAGTCTCATCATTTATTGATTAAATCATAAGTCAAAATTACTAGACATCTTTGAATCGAATTCAGTCTAATGTTCCCAATACCTAGCAATAGTGTTACATATTTATACATATGTATCTAAAAACAACATATGTACTAGTTTTATAATTCTTGTTCAGCTATTTTTTTTTGATTATTTAAATTAATGATTACAGAAGCGTTATACTTATTAGTAAAATACCCCCCTCTTAAAGACTTCTGTTACCCCTCTTTCTTTCTGTATGACATTGAGAAAACTTTATTTTATTCAAAAGGGTAGTGTCTTCAGGACATTCCGACAATTGTCGGAGTTGAAGAATTTTAAAATAAAAAACGAGTATAGATTCTTCTGTCGTTCCGCCTTCTGAATGACATTGAGAGACTTATAGAAAGGTTAGTAGTGTCACTCAGAGCGAAACGAAGAATCTCTCTATTTTTAGACCAAAAAAAATTGGAGATTCATATAACTAACTATTACACTTATACCCTATTAATAAAATAGTACCGTTTTAGGGATTTCTGTCGTTCCGCCTTCTGAATGACATTGAGAGACTTATTGAAAGGTTAGTAGTGTCACTCAGAGCGAAACGAAGAATCTCTCTATTTTTAGATCAAAAAAATTGGAGATTCATATAACTAACTATTACACTTATACCCTATTAATAAAATAGTACCGTTTTAGGGGTTTCTCTCGTTCCGCCTACCATTGACGTGTTTTATAAATAACTAACTTCCAACCACTTGTCATTCATAGCGCAGCGAAGAATCTTTATAATTAATCTCTAAAGATTCTTCAGTCGTACCTCCTTCTGAATGACACCCGTATTACGTCATTTCATCCGCTAGTTAAAATTTTTAACACAGATCTCTGAATAACATTGAGAAACTACTTATTAAAAGATTAGTGCCATTCAGAGCGAAACAAAGAATATCTCTATTTTTAAATCAAAAAAAAATGGAGATTCAAATAACTAAACTATTACACTTATACCCTATTAGTAAAATAATACCGTTTTAGGGGTTTCTCTCGTTCCGCCCTGTCCGACAGGCTTCTTAATCACATTCTCATCTTATTTTCTTCAAAGGTTAGTGTCATTCATAGCATTCCGACAATTGTCGGAGTAAAAGAATCTTATTTATCTAAAAACCAAAACAATAAATTTTTTAGAGATTCTTCATTGCATTCAGAATGACACTTTTTAAACGCCCCTTTTCTTTTAATTCTGTACTTATAGTTGACTAATTTTCTTCCAAATAAAATTTTTGTAATCTATAGAATGCTTTTTTAGGAATGCCTTTTTCCGAAATAAGCCCTTTCCTATTAAAATCGTTTTGGATGCGTCTTAAATGTCTTCTATGCGACTTAAAATCCATCAAAATCCAAGGTGAAGCACCCGCTAAGAAATCAATATTTCTCATCATTTCTATGTTATACTTATACACCTCATCTTGATATTCCTCTGTCCATCGTTCATTGGCTTCCCCATGAAGCCCTTGTAAAGCACCAGCGCCAACCTCACTCATAATCATTGGTTTTTTGTAATGGTTAATCCATTTCCAATTAGCACAAGACTCTGGAGCACCACCATACCAACCACAATAGCTATTAATACCAATAACATCTACATAAGCCCCTAGAGGATCTTCTATTATATGGTTATTATCATTTCCTTTTTGGGTATCTAAAGCTGCTGTAACTAATCTTACCTCGTCTAATGCCTTCACTTTTTTAGTAAGCTTCTTTAAAAATAAATTTCTGGAATCGCTTTCTGGAGTTTCGTTAGCTACAGACCATAAAATAATTGCTGCCCGATTTTTATCTCTAGAAATCATATCACTCAATTGATTTTCTGCATTTAAATAGGTATCAGGATTATCAAATAAAACGGTCCAATACACTGGAATTTCAGACCAAATTAAAAACCCCATCTTTTCTGCTTCTCTAACCATAGCTTCACTATGTGGATAATGTGCCAATCTTATAAAGTTACAACCCAATTCTTTCGCCCATTTTAAAAGTGTTATGCATTCTTCTTTTGTTGTTACCCTCCCCGAGTTAAATGGCGCTTCTTCATGAATACTTATCCCTTTAAGAAAAATAGGTTTTCCATTTAAAAGGATTTTGCTTTCTTTTGTTTCTATGGTTCTAAAACCTATTTGATCTGATATTTTATCATGCTTTGAAGTAATATTGACGGTATACAATTTGGGTTTTTGAGGATTCCACAACAATGGTTTAGCATTTACCTTAAACGTGGCTATTCCTTTTTTTACTTTTGTATTAATGTCTATCCCTAATTCGGTAATTTTAATTTTTATAGTATCGTCGTCATGAGTGTTATTTAGTTTAACCCAACCTTCTATACTATTAATTTCTCCTTTAGATAGTTGAATGGAATAGTCTTGTATATGTTCTGGAGGCACAGAAACCAGATGTACAGACCTGGTGATGCCTCCATAATTCCACCAATCTGTATTAATAGTTGGTATCGCCTCTCTTTTACGTTTATTATCTACCTTTATTATTAAGTGATTATCCTTATTTTTTAGCTTGTTAGTAACATCAAACTGAAAAGGTGTATACCCCCCAATATGTGTTCCTAATTTTTCACCATTTAGATATACATTGGCTTCATAATTAATAGCTTCAAAATAAAGGTAGTTTTTAACAGCTTCTACATCATGGTAATCGAATGTTTTTTTATACCAAACCGTCCCCTCATAATAGTATAATTTTTCCATTTGAGAATTCCAGTCGCCAGGAACTGTTAATTGATAATCGGAATCGAAATCATACTCAATTAAATCTGATGGTTTTTTCATTTTCTTATTTACAAAAAAACCTTCTTCTCTGGGAGTCCATCTATGGTTATAGTACCCATTTTCTAACGGATCTATAATAATTTGCCACAAACCATTTAAACTTTCCTTATTTCTTGAGTTTATATTTTGTAATAGCTCATTTTTATTTTCTAATGCTACCTGCGCATTATTTGTTAAATATAAAAAGCAAAATAATATTACTATACAAACCTGTTTAATATTGGTCATTTAATTACTTTCATTTCAAATTAATACTTTGGTGTAAAATAAACTTATTACTTTCCACTTCTAACTTCTTCTTCATTAAGGAATTTTAAAAGTACTTCATAATCTCAAGCTTTACTTGTTCTATTATCCCCAATTACTAGCAATAGTGTTCCATGATTGTAGACATGTTCCCAAAAGCAACATAAGTACTAGTTTTGGTTAGATACATATTTATTTTCAGAGCTTATTATTATTATTTTTACATCTTTAAAATGCCCCATGAATTTCTGGTTTTCCTACATATTAATTAGTTTAGTGACTTCTGTGGTTTTTAGTACTAATAACCCAGATCCATATATCTCATTATCTAAAATAACTCCAGATGGGGGCGTTGCTTACTCGCAAGTCACCTCTATAGTAGAAGATAATCAAGGGCTTATTTGGTTTAGTACTAATAACGGTTTGTTTTCTTACAACACCGTTAAAATTAAGAGATATAGCCACTTACAAAACGATAGCACAACGGTTTCAACCAACAGAATTAATACCCTTTATAAAGACAACCAAGGTAACATGTGGGTGGCCACAGAAAATGGATTGTGTTCTTATAATTTAAAGCATGATAATTTTAAAAGATGGCATATAAGAGATCAATTTGATAATTATATAGGTAAAAACATTACCTCTTTTTTTCAAGACGATGATGGCGCATATTGGTTTTCGGATGAAAAAGGTATTGGTGTTATTAATTTTAAAACAAATCGTGCTTTTTACAAAAACATAAATAGCAAAACAAATTCGGTTTATTATCTTAACATCGACGAAAATCAGTCCATTTGGGCATTTTATAATGATGGTGGCATTTATTATTTACCCAAAGGTTCTAATACGTTTCAGTATTTCACTAAAGGATTAAAAAACAGAATAAGATCTGTTCTGGTTGAAAATGATTTTATCTGGATTGGCTACGAATCCAGAGGGTTGTATTGTATAAGCACCATAGATGGTACAGTGATTAATCATTTTGAAGCTAACAACAGTGCATCAAGCATCCCTAACAACCAAGTAAGAAGTTTGCTAAAAGATTCGAATAACCGTATTTGGGTGGGCACTTATGAAGGTATAGCGATTATTGAAGACTTTGAGGTTAAGCTTATAATTGATCAACAAAAGTATTCTAGTTTACCAAATCATTCTATTTGGTCTTTATATCAAGATTCTCATAAAAATGTTTGGATAGGAACTTGGATGGGAGGTTTAGCCTTTCATAACGATTGTAATAATTCTTTTTTACATTATAACCAATCCACTTCAAAAAAATCGATAAGTGATAATGTTATAAGTTCTTTTATTGAAACACCAGATAAACAGCATATACTAATAGGTATTGATGATGGCGATTTAAATGTATTTAACCCAAAAACCAACACATTTACTACGAAGCCTATTATTTATAATCGTGATACAATTCAAAACATTAAAGCATTAGCTTATGATAAAAATGAAACATTATGGGTTGGAACCTATGGGAATGGTGTTTTATATCAACGAAAAAACGAACAAACATTTAAGCGCTTAATACCACCATTTACATCTGGCTTTCAGGCTTTAGATATTTTAACAACTAACGATGGTATTTGGGTTAGTGACTATCCTTTAGGAGTCTATTTTTATCATTTTGATTCTAAAACATTCACCAAATACTTACATAACCCGTTAAATATAAATTCACTATCAAATAATAACGTTCGTCATATCATTGAGGACGAGAAAGGAAATATTTGGTTTGCGACAGAAAATGGACTCAATCTTCTAAAAAAGGATGCATCAAAATTCATTCATTTTTTTAACCAAGAAAATAACCCTCAAAGTATTTCTGCTAATTACATTTATTGTCTTCATGAAGATAGTAAAGGTTTTTTATGGCTTGGAACTAATGGGCAGGGACTTGATAAATTCGATCCAAAAACGGGGATCGCAGCGCATTTTACGGTAAAAGAAAGACTACCCAGAAATGAAATATTTTCTATATTAGAAGATAACAATCATAATTTATGGCTAACAACCGAAAATGGTTTATGCAAATTTAACTCCCAAAGTAATACCATGCAATCTTATGTTAGCAATAAAGGCATTAAGAATAATCGATTTCACCCTATAGCTGCTTTAAGATCGTTAAATGGAGAATTATATTTTGGCGGGTCTAATGGGTTAATTCGTTTTTTACCCAATAAAATTAACACAAATCCTACGTCTCCAAAACCCACTATAACTCGTATTTATGTAAATAATATAGAGGTTTTCCCAGAAGTTAATACGAGTTCTTTAGAGCGTTTTTTAAAATTAAACCACACACAAAACTCTATTAGCTTACAATTTATATCAAACAATTACATAAACCCACAAAACAACAAATTTAAGTATCGTTTAGTAGGGTTTGATAATGATTGGATTTATACAGACTTTAATGGTAAAGCCCATTTTACAAACATTCCTCCTAACAATTATACTTTTGAGGTAAAAGCTGCTAATAATGATGGTGTATGGAATGAAAACCCTACTAAAATTTCAATTAATATTATTCCCCCTATTTGGAAAAGGTGGTATGCCTATTTGCTATATATTTCATTATTTATTTATTCGATTTATTTCTACAGAAAACAGGTTATAAACCGTCAAAAACTAAAATCAGAAATTAGCTTAGGGAAAATTCAAAGAGAAAATGAAGAGCAGATGTACCAAATGAAGCTTCAGTTTTTTACAAATATCTCTCATGAATTCAGAACGCCCTTAACTTTAATACAAGGTCCTGTAAATAGATTATTAAAAACGGATGCTAATAACGAATCATCAAACAAGCAATTAACCCTAATTAAAAACAACACAGATAGATTACTACGATTAGTCAATCAGTTTCTTGATTTTAGAAGAGCTAATTCTGGAACATTAAAACTTAATCCTATAAATACTGATATTGTATCGTTTTGTAAAAATATTTTTAAGAGTTTTGAAGAACATGCAAACCATAGGGGGTTTGATTTTAGCTTCAAATCTAGCATTCCAAATCTTAAAATGGATTTTGATACTGATAAATTAGATAAAGTATTGGTTAACATCCTTTCGAATGCATTTAAAAACACATCAAACAATGGCGCTGTTACACTAAAAATACAAAGTAATACAAAATCAATCTACAATTCCAAGTGGAGCCAGCATACTATAGGCGAAAATATTAGTAGGGATTTTATAGAAATAAGTATTTCGGACACTGGAAATGGTATACCTACAGACAAACTCCCATTAATTTTCGAACGTTTTTTTCAAGTTGAGAATAATTATAATAAAGGCACTGGAATAGGGCTCTCTTTATCTACAAACTATATCTCATTGCACCACGGTCAATTAACTGTAAGTACGAAAGAAACAAAAGGCACCACCATTTACATATACATCCCCCAATATCATGCAGAAAGTTTAAGGGATAATTCTGATAAAAGCAAGCATCTCAACACTTCAGATTTCACCTCTGAAGCTTCTTCTGCTATGGATGCAAAAATTAAGAATGAGGAATCTGATGAAAACCAGGATTCCTTAATATTAATTGCCGAAGACCACCCAGAATTATTAGATTTCTTGGGAGATTCTCTACAAAATCATTTTAGAATAGCGAGAGCAAAAGATGGAAAAGATGCTTACGAGCAAGTACACTCCTTATATCCAGACTTAGTAGTTTCTGATATTATGATGCCTGAAATAAATGGTATTGAGTTATGTGAAAAAATAAAAAACGATGTAAGAACCAGTCATATTCCTTTTATTTTGCTAACAGCACTAGATTCTATTCAAGATAAAATAGCAGGGATGCATTCTGGTGCAGATGCTTACCTGGATAAACCTTTTGATAACGACCTTTTAATAGCTCAAATTAATAATTTATTAGACTCAAGAAAAACTTTACGCGAATCGTTTTCTGGAATACAAGAAGGATTTGAAGACAGCCTGGAGATACATGATTTAGATAAAAAATTGCTTATTAAAGCTGTATATATAATCGATAAAAATTTATCCAACTCAGAATTTACAGTAGAAGATTTGGCAGCGAATTTAAACCTTAGTAGAACGCATCTTCACAGAAAGTTAAAATCTATCACAAATCAATCTGCAACCGAATTTATTAGAAGCATCAGATTAAAACATGCTATTAAATTAATGAAAGAAGGTAAATATATAGTAAAGGAAATTGGTTATGCCGTAGGTTTTAGTTCTCATAATTATTTTACTAAAACGTTTAAAAAACAGTATGGTAAATCTCCAAGTGAATTTATCAAAGAAAATTTTGAGAATTTACAAACAACAAGCCTAAAAAATGAATAATTTCATAAATAACACGTACAATAAGTCTATAAAAAAACAAGAAATTGAATTTTCTACTCAGACTAAAATTTGCTTCGTTACATTCTTATGAACTCATGAAATAAAAGTAAGAAATTACTGTGTTAAATTATCGTGTTTTTCGTTATTATTTTTTGTTTTTGCCCTACATTATACTTAATTTGTTGGGTATAAAATTGGACTATTTAATCAGTTATATTAACCTCAAATCAAAAAAAATCATACCTATTTATTACCTAAGCATTTGTACTGCATTTTGTTTTTTTTTGATCCAGATTCCCTACAAATTTAATCATGAAAAAAAACCACAACGAGAGAACCTTTATTTTTATTTTTTTAATCGCTTCATTTTTTAAAACATCCTGGTCCCAAACAACTATACGATCTCAAGGTTTTGATGGGGTAAGTAATTGGAGCTATACAGCAAGTCATACTAATGGGAATTCAAGTATTGATAATTCAAAATCATACAATACACCTGGCAGCCTGGTGTTAAAAAATTTTGGGAATGATAATTCTGCCATAACTTTTAGTACCATTGATATTTCATCTTATACCAATGTTCAATTTTCCATAGCTTACGAATCTGTCGGTGAAACAGATAATAACGATAATCTATATATTGATTATTATTATTTTGATGCAGGAACATGGGTCACTGTTTCTACAAAAATAGCAGATGGTAATACAGCTCCAAACACGGTACCTTTTGGCACAACTGGTAATACTGGGAAAGCCAACCCTTTTGTGGCATCGATACCCAATTCTGCAACAAGTTTTTATGCTGTAGTTAGAGGTAGGTATAATAACGATAATGGTGGAGATCATGACAGATATTATATTGATGATGTCATACTCACGGCTACATCACCCGATTACTCCATTTCGAAAAACGATGATTTATCAACAGTAACAAAAATTAAAGGGATTCAAACATTCCCAGATACAGATAATGATGGTGTACCAGACAATATAGATCTAGATGATGATAACGATGGCCTTCTGGACTCTGATGAAGATTCTAATTGTAAAACATATTCAACAGCTTCTACTACTAGAACCGTTTTCTTAAATGAAAATTTTGGTGTTGGCACAGATAGAATCCCTATAAATGGTAATTTATCTGGTGCTAGTTCAACTTATAATTATAATAATGGTAATTCATCAGATCTATATGATGGACAATATACAGTTTATCATAACTCTGGGAGCGATATAGCAAGTTTCTCACCTGCCTATTGGTATCAAGGAGAAGATTACACTTCTGGAGATACTAATGGTAGAATGGCTATATTTAATGCCAATCACAGTCCTGGTATATTTTATGAAGCATCAATTGAAGGGGTAACCCCTAACGTAGATATAACGTACGGTTTTGCAGTCATTAATCTGGATAGATCTGACGCTCCTGGCATATCTAACAGAGAAAAACCAGAGGTTTTAATGGAAATATTAGACCCTAATAATCTTGTTATTTCTTCAACTTCTTCTGGTTTAATTCAACCAACAGATGCTGCAAATTTATCTGGAGATTGGGTTCTAATAGAAACGACCTTTAAATCATCTTATACAGAATTTACAGTAAGATTAAGTAACGCACAACCTGGTGGTTTGGGTAACGATCTTGCCATTGATGATATTTCTATCTACCAAATCTTATGTGATTTAGATGGTGATGGCATAGCAGATAGTATTGATTTAGATAATGATAATGATGGGATCCCTAACATTGTTGAATTAGGCTTAGGTGCGCAGGATACAGACAAAGACGCTACTGTATTCGGAGTCGACTGGCTTGATGCCAATCTTAATGGTGTGCATGATGCTTACGAGTCTGGCATTACTAAAATAGACTCTGATAATGATGGAGTTCCAGATTATTCAGATTTAGATTCAGACAACGATGGTATTTTTGATGCTCTTGAATATGATGGTTTTGGAGATATAGATATTTCTGGAAACGGCGTAGGAAACGGAACAGATATTAGTACTGGTATTGATGATGATGCTAGTGATGGAGATGGTTTATTAGCTATAATTGATAATAACGATACCGATAGCGATAGTTCAGATCATGGCACTAACGGATATGCAGACCCTTTAGATACAGATGGCGATACCATTCCAGATTATTTAGACCCCCATAACGACGTAACTGGTATTGATGATATTGATACCACATTATATTCTAATTTAGATGCCGATAATGATGGCCTAATTGATGGCACTACAGATGTTGATTCTGATGGTATACTTGATAGTTTTGACACCAACACAAGTGCATATGGCTCTCCAAGAGACCTTAACGGTGCTTATAGCTTATTTTTTGATGGACGCAATGATTATATAGAAGACACCAATGTGCTAACCTCTGGAGACGCTACCATTATGGCTTTTGTTAAATCTAATGGTACAAATACTTTAAATACAAATCGCGTAGTTATTGGGCAGACTAATTATTATATCTGTATAAATACAGATAATACAATAAGTGTTTTATTAAATGGTAATACTATTATAACATCTCCTACTGCAATTCCTGATAATATTTGGGTAAACCTTACAGCTACAACAACTTCTGGAGAAACTATTTTATATATAAATGGAGAAGCTATTGGTAGCAGTACTTCTGGCTCAATAACATCAGATAGTTCAAATTTTACAATAGGAAGACTTGCAAATACAGATGTCGATTATTTTAAAGGGGAGATAGAAGAAGTACGCGTATTCAACAAAGCTCTAACAGCACTTGAACTGCAACGTACCATATATCAAGAATTAGATGATACTAATAATTTTGATAGCGGAAAAATAATACCTTATAGTGTTTCTACTTCTTTTGGTACTTCTCTACTAAAATATTATAAAATGAATATTTATACAGATGATATTGTTGACGATAAAAAAACGACAGCTATAGACCTGGTGGGTGCTAAATTATATAACTTTAAAGATATTCATTTACAAACAGCACCACTACCTTATGAAACCGTTACAGACGGCGATTGGTCTCAATCTGCAACATGGTTACATGGCGATGTATGGGATATTACAAACAATGGAACTAATATAGATTGGTCTATAGTACATGTTAAAAATAACATAACCACATCCAATAGTCATGAATTGGCAGGATTACTAGTTGATGCTAATAGTAAACTAGAAATAAATAATGATACCTATTTACAAAATAGCTGGTATTTAAAACTGGATGGCTTTATAGACCTTGTAGGCGAATGTCAACTTATTCAAACCGCAACGAGTACCTTAGTTACTGGTTCAAATGGTAAATTAGAAAGAGACCAACAAGGTACAGAAAACTTATATACCTATAATTGTTGGTCTTCACCAGTACATGCTAACAATCCAGATACAGCTATAGATGGTAATGAAACGTATACCGTAGCCTCTGTGTTATTTGATGGAACAAATTTATTAAACCCATTAGCTATTAATTTTGTTGGTGGTTATAATGGGAGTAATTTATCAACCCCAATAAGTATTGCAAACTATTGGATACTCAAATTTGATAATAGAATAAGTAATTACTACCAATGGCAACGGATATTAAGTACTGGAACATTAAAAGTAGGAGAAGGTTATACCATGAAAGGACCTGGTTTTGGATCTATATCAAATGATCAAAACTATGTATTTACGGGCAAACCAAATAATGGTACCATTATTTTACCTATAAATGCAGGCAATGAGTATTTAGTTGGAAACCCCTACCCTTCTGCCATAGATGCTGTAGAATTTTTAAATGATAATCCACATTTAGATGGAACATTATATTTCTGGGAACATTATGGAGGCTATTCTCATCTACTAGCAGAATATCAAGGTGGTTATGGTATCTATAATTATTCTGGAGGAGTTCCTGCGTTGAGTGGAATAATAGCAACACCAGATCCAGATGTAAGTCAGTCTGGTACAGCAACTAAAATACCTAAACGATACATTCCTGTAGCTCAAGGTTTTTTTGTTACTGCTTTATCTACGGGAGATATAAAATTTGAAAATGATCAAAGAATTTTTGTAAGAGAAACAGGAGGTACGAACTCTACATTTATAAAAAGTACTAAACAATCGAAACAATCAGCTTTCAGTTTAGAAGATTCAAGACCAAAATTCAGGCTAAATTATAAGTCACCAAAAGGCTATACACGACAGCTATTAACGACCATTGATGATAAAGCATCAATCGGTTATGATTGGGGCTTTGATGGGCTTTTAATTGAAAATAATACCGAAGACATGTATTGGAATATTGAAGATAAAAACTATACCATTCAAGGTATAAATACTCCAACAGAGAATACGGCATTGCCTTTAAGCGTAAAAACACAAAATGGTGGTATTATTGAAATAAATATAGAAGCATTAGAAAATGTAGGTGATGATTTTAATCTGTATTTAAGAGATAATAATAATGATGCATATCACGATTTAAGAACCTCATCTTATATGACAACTTTAGATGCAGGAGTTATTAGCGACCGTTTCGAAATTGTTTTTACAAAACACACACTATCGGTTACCAATTCCAATATAGACAATTTGTTTAAAATATATTATAATGCAGTAACCTCGTCTATAGTAATAAATAACTCAAAAAACCTCCAAATACAAAAACTTACTGCAACAAATATGTTAGGACAAAAAGCATTTGAAACGAACTTAAATACCTCTGAAAAAGATATTACATTACCAGTGAATTTAACTACTGGAGCTTATTTATTAACAATTGAAAGCACTGAGAATTTTACAAAAAAAATAATTATAACCAAATAAGTCACCTATTTAACCTGAGTTCGATGCAAGAATCATAGATAAAAGTCAATAAATATGTTAGATTCAACTTATAATTATTATAGACTAGCTAGCTAGTTTATGATAATTTAAGGAAGAGGATGGTATGTTTATTGGTTTTTAGCTTGAAACTAATAGATTTGAATATATTTCAGATATCTAAAATTCATTTTATTGAAAGAGGCTGTCTAAAACATGTCATTCAGAATAACACGTTTTAGACAGCCTCTTTTTTGTTTCTTCTATTAGGCTGTTTTTTATAAAAATATAATAATAATTATACTTCTATTTACTCATTGTTCTATTTTTTCCAAAGACCTTCCATTTCTTCTAAGGTTTTCCCTTTGGTTTCAGGAACAAATTTCCAAACAAACCACATAGCTAATAACGACATGACGCCATAAACCCAATAGGCAAAACCGTGATTAAACTGTTCTGTTAAAACTGAATTATCGTTCATCATAGGAAATGTTAAAGACACTAAGTAATTAGAAACCCATTGTGCTGCAACTGCTACTGCCATGGCTTTTCCTCTTATTTTATTAGGAAAAATTTCTGAAAGCAATACCCAAACTACTGGCCCCCAACTTAAAGCAAAACTTGCCACATACAACATCATACACCCTAAAGCTAAATAACCTGTTGCACCCGAGAAAAATACAAACCCAAGCGATAGCATAGCTACTGCCATTCCCAAAGCACCAATAAGCATGAGTGGTTTTCTACCATATTTATCGACTGTTTTAACGGCAATGATGGTGAATAAAAAGTTTACGATTCCCACAATAATGGTTAATAATAAAGCGCCATCTGTATTTGGATCTATAGATTTAAAAATTTCGGGAGCATAATATAACACTACATTTATTCCAATAAATTGCTGAAAAACAGAAAGTGCGATACCTATTATAATAATTAACCAACCGTATGATAATAATTTACCCGAAGTATCTAGCACAGAACTTTCTATTTCGGTTAAAATTTTGACACCTTCTTCCTCCCCATTTACTTTTACAAGAACTTTTAAGGCTTCTTCTGGTTTGTTTTTCAACATTAAAGAACGTGGTGTATCTGGCACAAAAAATAATAGAACTAAAAACAATCCAGCTGGAATAACTTCTGAAGCAAACATCCATCTCCAACCTATTTCATTTAACCAGGCATCTGAACCGCCACCTCTTGATATAAAATAGTTTACAAAATAAACCACCATAAAACCACCAACTATAGCTAATTGATTAAAAGATACCAATTTCCCTCTACTATCTGCTGGTGCTATTTCGGCGATATAAAGTGGCGACAGCATAGAGGCTAACCCAACACCTATACCACCAATAATTCTATAGCATATAAAAATTGTAGAAAACGTATGGTCTAACTCACCAATAGGTGCAATAAGCATTTCTGGCATAGCAGAACCTAATGCTGATATTAAAAATAATATGGCCGCTAGAATAAGTCCTTTTTTTCTACCTAACTTTTTACTTACAAGTCCACCAAAAATACCTCCAATAATACATCCAATTAAAGCACTGGCTACTAAAAACCCTTTAAAGGCATTTGCTGCACCTTCAGATAAGCCTTTAGGTATTACAAAAAAACTTTCTAAAGAACCTACTGTTCCTGAAATTACACCTGTATCGTATCCAAACAAAAGTCCGCCAAGTGTTGCAACTAATGTTAGTTTAATTAAGTATTTTGAATTGGTTGATGTTCCCATAATGCTTAGTTTAGTTTAGTCTGTTTAGTTTATATGTATTGATTTATAATATTCTCAAACAACTCTTGTTTACCGCTTTTTAGTTGCAGTTCTCCATTTTCTTGAGCCATTTTATATAAGTCTTGTAAACTTAATTTTCCATTTTCAAAATCTTTTCCTTTTCCCGAATCAAAAGAGCTATATCTTTCTTTTCTCAGTTTTTCATAAGGTGATGATGTCATTATCTTATCCGCAATCAATAAAGCACGTGCAAAGGTATCTGCGCCTCCAATGTGTGCGTAAAATACATCTTCAATATCTGTGGAATTTCTTCTAATTTTTGCATCAAAATTTACGCCCCCACCTTGTAAACCGCCTGCTTTTAAAAATACTAGCATAGCCTCTGTGGTTTCCTGGATGTTATTAGGAAATTGGTCTGTATCCCAACCATTTTGATAATCGCCTCGGTTGGCATCTAAACTTCCTAACATGCCTGCTTTGGCTGCTACTTCCATTTCGTGTTGGAAGGTATGTTGTGCTAAAGTGGCGTGATTTACTTCAATGTTTATTTTAAAATCTTTATCTAAACCATATTCTTTTAAGAAACCTATTGCTGTTGCAGTATCAAAATCGTATTGGTGTTTTGAAGGTTCCATTGGTTTAGGCTCAATAAAGAAATTACCTTTAAATCCTTGACCTCTGGCATAGTCTCTACACATTGCTAAGAACTGCCCCATATGGTCTAACTCACGTCCCATATCTGTATTTAAAAGCGACATATACCCTTCACGGCCACCCCAGAAAACATAGTTTTCACCATCTAAAGCCATAGTAGCATCCAAAGCTAATTTTATTTGTCCGCCAGCTCTTGCAACGATATCAAAATCTGGGTTGGTTGCAGCACCATTCATGTAACGTGGATTCGAAAAACAGTTTGCTGTTCCCCAAAGTAATTTAATACCCGATGCGGCTTTTTTTTCTTTTATGTAATCTGTAATGGTAGCCAATCGGTTTTCAGATTCTGCAAAAGTGGCTCCTTCTTTAATTAAATCGAAATCGTGAAAACAGAAATAATCAAATCCCATTTTTGAAATAAATTCGAAAGCAGCATCTGCTTTGTCTTTTGCTGCTTGAATTGGATCTGATGATTTGTCCCATTCAAAATTTTGAGTTCCTGGACCAAACGGGTCACTTCCTTCTCCGCAGAATGTATGCCAATACGCAATTGCAAATCTAAAATGCTCGCGCATCGTTTTTCCTGCTACAACCTGTTCTGGGTTGTAATATTTGAATGCTAAAGGGTTGTCTGAATCCTTTCCTTCAAATTTAATGTCTCCAATACCTTTGTAGTATTCTTTGTCTCCAATAATTGCCATAATTAAAATTGTTTTTTCTCTTAATTGATTTGTTTTAAATAGACCTTACCCTTTTACGTTAGGGGTTGCAGTGAAAATCCTTTTTTGAGGAACGAAAAAAAGATTGCAACGGAAAACCCGACCCGTAGGGTAACGCCCAAATACTTTTATTTTTTATTTAATATGAGTTCTAACTCTTTTTTCCAGTTATTATATGCCTCTACATAAGCTTGTTTATCTTTAAAAGGTATCACCGTCATCACATGGTCGTTATCCATAATTGCTTTTCCAAAACTTTTAAAATCGCCTTTGTGTAAATTAGCTGCTCGGGCTGCACCAATAGCCCCCGTGGTATTATAAATTTCAATTTCTTGTCCTATTAAAGTAGCCACGGTATTTGCAAATATTTCTGACCGAAACAGGTTATCATTCCCCGTTCTAATTACTTTTGCTTTAATACCATCAGACTTTAATATTTCCATTCCGTAAACAAATGAGAAAGCAATGCCTTCTAAAGCTGCTCTACACATGTGCCCTTTATGGTGATTATTTAAATTAATATTAACTAATCTTGTGCCTATATCTTTATTATTAAGCATGCGTTCTGCACCGTTACCAAATGGTAACATACACACCCCATCTGAACCTATAGGGATTTTTGAAGCTAAGGCGTTCATCTCTTCATACGAAATAACATCTAAATTATTAAGTAGCCAGCGGTATTGAATACCTGCACCGTTAATATTGAGTAGCTTTCCTATACTTAGATTAGATTTTGTATAGTTTACATGTGCAAAATTATTAACTCGGGTACTTTCTTTTCCCGATAAATTATCAGTAACAGCATACACAACACCCGATGTACCTCCAGTAGCAGCGACTTCGCCTGAGTTAAATACGTTTAATGATAAAGCATTATTAGGTTGATCGCCAGCTCTATAATAAATAGGTGTGCCTGCTGCAATACCACTCTCTAACGCGCCTTTTTTATCAACTACAGATTGTAAACCAAAAGTCTCTACTATTTCTGGAACCAATGCTTTGTCTATACCGTAATGCTCTAAGAGGACATTGGCGATTTCGTTATTTTTGAAATCCCAAAAAATCCCTTCAGACAATCCAGAAATCGTCGTGTTTATAACGTTTGAAAATTTATAGGCAATGTAATCACCTGGCAACATAAATTTATCAATCTGGTCGTAAATATCTGGTTCATTCTCTTTAACCCATTTTAATTTTGATGCTGTAAAATTTGCAGGCGAGTTTAAAAGGTTTGATGCGCAGGTTGCTTCTCCAATGGTTTCAAATGCTTTGTTCCCAATTTCAACAGCGCGACTATCACACCATATAATACTCTTTCGTAAAGGGTTCCCATCTTTATCAACCACCACCAAACCATGCATTTGGTACGATATTCCAATCCCTTTTATTTGGGTACTTGATATATTATGTTGTTGTTTTAATTTAGCTATAGCTCTACAGATATGCCCCCACCAATCATCTGGATCTTGTTCTGCCCATCCATTTTTTTTGGCGAACATGGTCATCTCTTCTTTTGGCTCTTGTACAACATCTATACTTTTGCCTGTTTCTATCTCAACCAAAGCAGCCTTGATACTCGAACTGCCAATATCTAATCCTAAATAATACATAATTATAATGAGTCTCTTAATATTAATTTTGTAGGTACATAACACTGCATACCGTCTCCTTTTGTAATAAATTCGGCAGCTTTAGTTCCTAAAGCTTTAAAATCTGTCGAAATCACAGAAATACCTTTATAAATAAACTTTTTCATTGGGGTTTCGTTATAAGATAAAAAACCAACATCGACCCCTGGCTCAAATTCCTGGATTCTACATTGTTCTAAAAATCGCCCTAAAACCCTATCACTTACACTCATGTAGGCGATGCCTTTCTCAATATTCAAATCTTTGGCATTGGTGATTATTTTATAATCAAAATGAAAAGCTTTACAAAATTTCTTAAAGGCTAAGACTGTTTCTTCGGGGTGATTTGTGAATGTTGGGTATATAAAATGAATGGCTTTATACTTTTTAAACAAATCTGCAGATTCTGATAAAATCTCATAGACTGATTTACCAAAATCTTGAAAAACAAAATTATTATGCGCCTCCCTATTAATATCCCAATCTATCAGTAATAACTTGTCATTATCAATGACAGAAATAACAGAGGGGATCTCTTTATGATTAAAATTCATAACAATGTACTTATAATATTTTCCTTTGCTATTATTTATAATCGTCTTAAAATTCTCAAAATTATAATGATGAAATTGCACATCTGTAATAATGTTTTTTGGCAAATTATTAATGAAAGAATGATACAACACTTCTTTATAAGCCTTAAAAGTATCAAGTACTAAAAGTACTTTCATAATCTTTATTGCTACGTAATACCCCTTATTTGGGACAGACTTAATAACATCTTGTTCTTTTAAAATGGAATAGGCCTTAAAAACAGTATCTCTAGATAATTGACAGGTTTTACAAATAGAGTTTACAGAGGGCAATGCATCTCCAATAGAGAATTCGTTATTAGTAATAGAATAGTTAATAGCATCTATTAATTGTTGATATTTAGGAGTATCGCTATTGTGATTTACTTTGAAAAAAAAATCTTTATTCTTTATTTTATATGCCATACTGTACTGTTCTGTTCTGTTACACAAACTTAATGTAATTAAACTTTTATTGCAAATAAATTTTAATTAGATTATTCTATCTATATGGCATCATTTTATGCTGCTATTTTATGCTACTTTAATGGTATCTAAAAAAGAATTATGAATCGAATAAATGAGCGTTTTTAAAACAAAAAAAGCCAATAACTAAATAATTATCAGAGTTTTACAAAATGTTAGTTTCATAAAGAAATAATTATATTATATCGGTATGAATTGAGAAAAAAGCACTCGTTTTAACAAATAATTTCTCTTGATATTTTTTTTACATTTCACAATACAATGTGCTAAAATTCAGTCATTTGCCAAACACTTTTGTATCTTGTGCAACAATAAAAAAATTCTTGAAACTGACTATCCCCGAGGCAAGCCATAGAGGTATTTCGCCAGTTTCATTTTGCCTTTATAGAGGCAAAAATCGAATTTTGTTATTTTGCCTCACCCAGAACTGCCTTTTTTTGCAGTTCTGAACTCTCCAAAGGAGAGGTTAATTGGAACCCCAGACCCAAGGGTCGGAGAATTTTTAGATTAAAAAAAGCGTATGAAAAAAAATTATATTATTGTTCTAACTCTTATTATTTCAATTCCTCTTTTATCACAAGAAAATTGGACTATTTATAATACGACTAATTCTGACTTGACATTCAATGAAATCGGTGATATTGAATTTGATAGTCAGGGTAACAAATGGATTGCCTCTAGCTTTAATAATGATCCTGCTGGAATTGCAAAATTTAATAATACTAACTGGACGCTATTTAACACTGATAATTCACAAGGAACATCAGATATTCATAAAATTGAATTTTCAACAGGAGTATTGGAAAATTGGGTGTCTGTTTATGCTACAACATTAATTCACTTTTCTGATGGTACAGAAACAACCATTAATTCAAATCATAATTCTACAACAAATGTTTTAACTATAGACATACCTGCCAATGCAACAGATTTTCAAATTGAATATTATATAGAAAATTCATCATCTGTTAACATAGTGTTTTATAATGTAAATTCTAACAATATAATTCATCAAGAAACTTTTTCTGGTCAAATGACTTTTAATTACGATTATACATTTTTTACAAATATTGTAACAAACAAAATTGTCGATATTTCCATTGATAACCTTGATAATAAATGGCTTGGAACCTGGCAAAACGGTTTGATGAAATTTGATGACATAAATTGGACAAATTTCACAACTTCCAATTCGGGTTTACCTAACGACCAAATTAATTGCATTGCTAATGATGCTGCTGGTAATGTTTGGATTGGAACCTCATCTGGTCTTACTAAATTCGACGGAATTAATTGGACTAATTATAATACAACCAACTCAGATTTACCAACTAATTCAATTGTATCAATAGCAATAGACAATACTAATAATGTATGGTTAACTACAGCAAATGAGCTTGTAGAGTTTACAGGAACTATTTGGAATATTTACAATGACAATTCTGTTGGAAATTGGTTTGGAAGCGCAAATTCTTTAAGAATTGATAACAACAATAAAAAATGGATGAGTGCTGGCTATGGAATAAAAAGCTTTGATGGTAGCAATTGGGAATATTTCAACTATTTAGGTTCGAACAATTCTTGCTTACTTGATTGCCAAACAGCCTCATTAGGGATTGATACAAATAATGACATTTGGGTTGGTGCCAGTCCAGAATGTGACACTGGTGGTTTATTAAATTTTAGCCAATGTAATTCCTATTTAACATCAAATTCTGAGATTCCTAACAATAGAATTTTGGCTCTAAATATTGATGTTAATGGTATTAAATGGATTGGTACTTCTAATGGTTTGGTTAAACTGGAAAATGCACCATTAAGCATAGATAAAAACATCTTAAATGACATAAAAATTCAATTTTATCCTAACCCAATTAATGATTATCTAAATATAGAAATTGAGAAAGAATTTATAGATAGCAGATTTTCGATTTTCGAAATTAGCGGAAAAGCTATAAAAAGTGGGACGTTTGAAAACAAACTGAATTCAATTGATTTAGAAAATATATCTAATGGAGTTTATTTTTTAACCATTAATAAGGATCATTTAACAAAAACAATAAAGTTTATAAAATAGAGGTGCACATAACACTAGTAACCGCTCAAGCTCTACAAAATGATGAACTTTGTCATTCCATGCTTGTAAAAGGTAAGTGTCATTCAGAGAATTGAGATAAAAAAAATTATCAAGCGGATATAATGACGTAACATTGCTGAAACAAACCAAATTGTAAAATAATCGATATTGAATTAGTGTTTCCATACCTGTTTCAGAG
>NZ_JAUOEL010000020.1 GCF_030540765.1 Flavivirga jejuensis
TATATAACTTAACACCTTCTTATCAAAAACAATAGCTATATTATCTGGACTATTCTTAACCTGAGCTACAAACAAATCTACAATACTCTTGTCGCTAGGATATGCAACCTTTATATTATTAAATTCTTGTAATAGCTTTTGTCGCTCTATATCTGTGAGAATATAATCATTATTCATTGAGGTACTAAGTCCATTAGAAAAACGACATAGTGCATTATAAACAAAATCGTGAAAACGTTCTAATGATATTTCTGATTTAAAGTCCTTGTGTAATGCATATTCAAACTCCAATTCAGTTCCACCAGTTAAGTCTATAGTTAAATTTAAACTTGTACTTGTACGTTCAAAAGAAGGTACATCTAAATTTTCTTTAAAATCATCTTCACTTAATAGACTATCTACTGAGGAATCTTCTTGAAAAATTTCATCATAGACATGAAAATCAATATAATTAAACAATGTATCAAAAACAGAATCATCTTTATGTATACCTGCTAAACGTTTAATCTCAAAAAATGTCATACCTCCATTTAGGCTTATTTCTTCCAATTTCTCATTGACATTCTTAAAATAAGATAACCAACTTTCGCCTTCTCTAAAATTATAGCGTACTGGTAAAGTATTTATAAAACATCCTAAAATCTTGTCCCCATCATTAATTAAAGGACGTGTATTACTTACCAAACCAACCGTCAACTCCGATTCATACGTTAACATCTGTAACGCATACAAGTATGCTCCAAATAGAACAGTCTTAAGGGGCATTTTATGAGTACTACATAGAGACTTTAAATCGTTTAAAAAAGACGCATCATATTTTTTAGTATAATACTCTGTTTTTTCTGTTTCCTTTAAAAAAACATCCAAAAACTTATACTCTAATAATTCTGTTTTCCAAAAAGAGGAATTATCAACATCTTGTTTAGCAATTAATTCTGAAATAACAAAATCGCGTTGAGAAGAAACAATCGTAGAAGGAAGATAACTAGTGTCTTTTTTAAGTTCAAAATATAACTTATAAAGTTCCGTAATAAATGAAGCTACACTCCAACCATCCATAATGGAATGATGAAACTGAAATACAAATAATACATTATCTGTATTTAAATTAAAAACATGAAATCGGTATAAAGGTTTCTCTTTAAATTCAAATGGGTTTTCTCGCTCTGAAATCAAGAACTCTTCGACTCTTTTTTCTTGTTTTTGCCTATCTAACGAGCTTATATCTGTATATATTACATTATTACTTAAGACATCCTTGTATACAAGCTGAACAGGTTTATCATGATCTGAAAAATTAAAATACGTTCGGAATATAGAATGTTTTTCTAAAAGTAAATTAATAGAATTACTAAATGTATCTCTGTCAAAAGAACAATCTTTAAGAGGAAATAACATCTGGTCATGAAACACCCCTAAATCGGGACTTGATAGAGATTCCATGATCATACCTTGCTGAATATCGCTCATTGGATAAACATCTTCCACCAAATCTGGATGCCCTATAGAGTTTAGTACAGACGAAGCTAACATAGATATCTCTGATTCTACCATTTCATAAAGAGCCTCATATTTATAATCCCCCATATTGTTTTCTAAAACTGAATTAGAAAAATGTTGAATCGTACTATATTTAAAAAGAGCTTGTAATTTAATCTGTCTATTAAAGGTTTCATTAATTTTTGAAATTAATCGGATTGAAATAATAGAATCTCCTCCCAACTCAAAGAAATCATCATGGACACCTATCTTTTCAATACCTAACAACTCTTGCCAGATACTTACCAATTTCGCTTCTCTCTCATTTGTTGGCTCTACATATTCTTGTGTTGATAATTGAGAACTATCGGGTTCTGGTAAACGCTTCTTATCGATCTTGCCATTACTGGTTATAGGCATCTCGCTCAAGGCTATCCATATTTGAGGAACCATATAATCTGGTAGCTTTTCTCCTAATTGTTCTTGAATAGCTTTCTTTTCTAAACCTCCATCTACAATAACATAAGCGATTAAACGCTTATTCCCAATAGTATCTTCTTTGGCTAAAACACAACATTGACGAATCAATTCTAATGATGATAAAGCACTCTCTATTTCTCCTAATTCAATACGATACCCTCGTATTTTAACCTGAGCATCCTTTCTTCCTATATACTCAATACTTCCGTCAGGCAACCATCTCCCTAAATCTCCAGATCTATAAAGCCTATCATTCGCATCGGCACTAAATGGATTCTTTATAAATTTCTCTGATGTTAGCGCTTCTCTATTTAAATATCCGCGTGCTACTCCTGCGCCTCCTACACAAAGTTCTCCTACAACTCCTATCGGCATTAAATTTAAATATTCATCTAATATATAACAGCTCAAGGTAGGTATAGCGGAACCAATAGTACTTATTGAAGTAAGAACATCTAATTTTGTAATTTCTTTATAAGTAACGTGTACAGTAGTCTCCGTTATACCATACATATTAATCAATTTACAATCTGGATAGCACTCGCTCCAACGTTTTAAATAGCTCGGATTCAATGCCTCTCCTCCAAAAATCACATATCGAAGTGAATTCGGTAAACTTTGAGAAAATAATTCTTCTTGAAGCGCATAGAAAGCACTAGGAGTTTGATTTAAAACCGTTACCCCTTCTTTAATCAATAATTCTGTAAAAGAAACAGCATCTTTTGTTAGCGTTTTGGGAACAATAACCAAACGACCACCATAAAACAATGCGCCATACATTTCCCAAACAGAAAAATCAAAACAAAAGGAATGAAATAGTATCCAAACATCGCTAGAATTAAAATCATATAAAGGGGACTCATGTTTGAACAAACGGACTACATTACTATGGGTAATCAAGACACCTTTAGGTTTTCCTGTACTTCCAGATGTATAGATAACATATGCTAACTGACCAGGATTTAGTTCCTTATCTAATCTTTCTGAAGATTCTTTGCCAATACGATTCCAATCTTTATCTAGTAAAAGAATCTCTAAATCTTGTGAATTCACTAAAGCCTTTTCACTAGCAACACTACTTAATACTAAGTTGATATTGGCATCATCAATCATATAATTAATTCGATCAGATGGATAATCAGGATCCATGGGAACATACACTCCTCCTGACTTCAGTATTCCTAAAATTCCAATAATCATCTCCAAAGAACGATCGATACAAATACCTACTAAGTCTTCATCCTTAATTCCTTCTTTTATTAAATAACGTGCCAATTGGTTAGAACGCCTATCCAAAGCTGCATATGTAAGTTCTTCGCTTTTATATACTATAGCTACATGATCAGGATTATTCTGTACCTCTTCTTCAAAAAAATCAATTATTGTTTTATCTATTGGATATTTTACCTGAGTAGTATTAAAAACACCTAACAATTCATCTCTCTCTTCCTGTGTCAACATAGATAAAGAACCAATCTTTTCTGCACTATTATCAACAATGCTACCTAACAACTCTTGATAGTGAGCTAACATTCTATGTATGGTAACTTCATCAAACAAAGCACTACAATACCCCATACTGAATACCATACTAGAATCACTTTCTTCAGCATTTAAAATCAAATCATATTGAGACATATTTTCTTCATAATCATAAGAAGAAAGAGATAATTCCCCTAATTCTATTGTTCCTTCTTCTGGAGTGTTTTGTAATACAAATAACATCTGAAACAATGGACTCATACTCATATCTCGAGTTTTCACGACACGATTTACAACCTTTTCAAAAGGCGCCAATTGATGATCATAACCAGATAATGTTGTTTCTTTTATCCGTCTTAATACCTCTCTAAAACTCGGGTTACCACTTAAATCACTTCGTAATGCCAAGGTATTTACAAAAAAGCCAATCATCCTTTCTAATTCTGATTGTGTTCGATTGGCGATAGGTGTACCTATACAAATATCATCCTGACCACTATACCGTGATAACAATACCTTAAAAGCAGCTAACAATACCATAAACAAGGTAACCCCTTCTTTCTGGCATAACGCTATTAGCGAGCTACTTAATTCTGGAGGCAAACTTATAGAAACACTAGACCCTTGGTGGCTCTGAACTGGTGGACGACTATAATCCGTAGGTAACGATATCGTAGAAACACCGTTTAATGTATCCTCCCAATACGATAGTAAATCTTCTAAAATTTTTCCATCCACGTACTCCCGTTGCCAAATCGCATAATCCGCATATTGTAACGATAATTCTGGTAATTCTGGTGACCGACCAGATGTTAAAGCACTATATAGCTCTGTAATCTCACTTACCAAAAGGCCATCTGACCAACCATCACTAGCAATATGATGAAAAATACAACCTAATATATATTCCTGATTTCCTAAATCATACAAACAAGCTCTCAACATATAATCGCTAGATAAATCAAAAGGGATCTTTGAAAAAGAAGATATTACTTCTTCTATATTTTCTCCAGAGTCTAATCTGACGTTTTCCAAAACCCAATCCTCGGGTAGAATTACTTCTTGATATCCCACTCCATCCTCAGAACGAATAATTGTCCGTAACACTTCATGGCGATCAATAATTTTACGAAATGATGCTTCTAAGAAAGTAATATCTAGAATCCCCTTTAATCGCAATACAACTGGCATATGGTACTCTACACTACCTTGTAATTGATCTAAAAACCATAAACTTTCTTGATTAAAAGATAACGGAATTTTTCCAATAACGGCCCTATCATAAGGGGTGATCTTTTTAAAAATAGTTGTCTTATCCCTTCTTTGATGTTTCTCTATATATTGAATAATAAGTCCTTTATTATCTTTAATATTTTGAAGTAAAGGAGCATCAATAGGAGTAGTAGATTTTATGCTTAAAGCCCCTTTATTTACACTTATTTTTACTCCTTTTATATTTACTTCTTTTAAAATATCTAAAATTTCTCTGCTCATCGCTAAAATCTATATTTCAATAGTTATATTATAATTCTCTTCTGTATCACTTTGATCAAAACTCAATCTAATAAACTCTAGATAAACTCCTAAAGCAGCTATTGTGGTATGTACAAAAACATCCCGAATAGCAACCTCTATACTTAACTCTTTACGGAGCATAGAGACCAAACAAGTCGCCAATAAACTATGTCCGCCCAAATCAAAGAAATCATCATAAATACCAATCTTATCGATACCTAATAATTCCTGCCAGATACTTACCAATTGCACCTCTATATCACTACTTGGAGCTACATACTCTTGGGTTGATAATTCAGAATTATCGGGTTCTGGTAAGGCTTTCTTATCGATCTTACCATTACGGGTCAGGGGTAATTCTTCTAATGAAACCCATAGTTGAGGAACCATATAATCTGGTAACTTTTCTCCTAATTGTTCTTGAATACATTTCTTATCGAAATCCCCTTCTACAACAACATAACCGACCAAACGTTTGTTGCCATCTACATCTTCTCTAGCTAAAACACAACAACTCTTTATCTGTGAGTCTTGAGATAATACACTCTCGATCTCTCCCAACTCGATACGGTAGCCTCTAATCTTTACCTGATCATCTACCCTACCGATAAACTCTAAGGTACCATCTGATAAC
>NZ_JAUOEL010000021.1:1722-4897 GCF_030540765.1 Flavivirga jejuensis
AAAAACGGGGGATTAGCTCAGCTGGCTAGAGCGCCTGCCTTGCACGCAGGAGGTCATCGGTTCGACTCCGATATTCTCCACGATTCCGTTTTACGGAAAAACGTTCATTGACATATTGAAAAAAGATACATAAAAAATAAAGATTAGAATTTATTCTAGTCATATAATATATTATGGATTAATTAGGATCACGAGCGATCTCTAATTAATCACATTAATTTAGATTATGGGGTGTAGGAAATAAGATTTAGTATTCATTTACTAAAACTTAAGACTGAAAAGCATAATTTAAATAGTAACTCATTAAAAAAGCAAAAAGTACAATAAGCTAAATAAGGGCGTATGGGGAATGCCTAGGCTCTCAGAGGCGAAGAAGGACGTGATAAGCTGCGAAAAGCTGCGGGGATCGGCACACACGAATTGATCCGCAGATATCCGAATGGGGCAACCTGTCATGTTGAAGACATGTCACCTCGCAAGAGGAGCAAACCCGGAGAACTGAAACATCTAAGTACCCGGAGGAGAAGAAAACAAAAGTGATTCCGTTAGTAGTGGCGAGCGAAAGCGGATTAGCCCAAACCAGTATTGTTACGGCAATGCTGGGGTTGTAGGACCACGCTGTTGATTTCATAATGAATTAGAATCCTTTGGAAAGAGGAACCATAGAGGGTGATAGTCCCGTATAAGTAAAGCGTGTAAATCATAGTGGTATCCTGAGTAGCGCGGGACACGAGTAATCCTGTGTGAATCAGTCGGGACCATCCGATAAGGCTAAATACTCCTGAGAGACCGATAGTGAACTAGTACCGTGAGGGAAAGGTGAAAAGAACCCTGAATAAGGGAGTGAAATAGAACCTGAAACCATACGCTTACAAGCGGTCGGAGCAGACTTGATCTGTGACGGCGTGCCTTTTGCATAATGAGCCTACGAGTTACCGTTGCTAGCAAGGTTAAGGACTTCAGGTCCGGATCCGTAGCGAAAGCGAGTCTGAATAGGGCGTTTTAGTTAGTAGTGGTAGACGCGAAACCGTGTGATCTACCCATGGGCAGGTTGAAGCTGTAGTAACATACAGTGGAGGACCGAACGGATATACGTTGAAAAGTGTTCCGATGACCTGTGGGTAGGGGTGAAAGGCCAATCAAACTCGGAAATAGCTCGTACTCCCCGAAATGCATTTAGGTGCAGCGTTGAGTTATAGTTTTATAGAGGTAGAGCTACTGATTGGATGCGGGGGCTTCACCGCCTACCAATTCCTGACAAACTCCGAATGCTATAAAATGATACTCAGCAGTGAGGGCATGGGTGCTAAGGTCCATGTCCGAGAGGGAAAGAACCCAGACCATCAGCTAAGGTCCCCAAATATATGTTAAGTTGAAATAACGCGGTTGAACTGCTTTGACAGCTAGGATGTTGGCTTGGAAGCAGCCATTCATTTAAAGAGTGCGTAACAGCTCACTAGTCGAGCGGTTCGGCATGGATAATAATCGGGCATAAACATATTACCGAAGCTATGGGATAGAAATATCGGTAGGGGAGCATTGTAGTGTCGTCGAAGGTGTTCTGCGAGGGATGCTGGAGAAGCTACAAAAGAAAATGTAGGCATAAGTAACGATAATGCGGGCGAGAAACCCGCACACCGAAAGACTAAGGTTTCCTCAGCTATGCTAATCAGCTGAGGGTTAGTCGGGACCTAACGCGAACCCGAAAGGGGTAGTGGATGGCCAACAGGTTAATATTCCTGTACCTGCTCACGCTAAAAGTGACGGAGGCGAAAAGTTAGTGCGTACTGACGGAATAGTACGTTGAAGCCAGTGGTAACACGGCGATAGTACACTGCGACTTCGGTCAAGGTGATAATCTAGCAAATCGACTTCCAAGAAAAGCGAGTGAAGCAGCCCGTACCCTAAACCGACACAGGTAGTTGGGATGAGAATTCTAAGGTGCTCGAGAGATTCATGGCTAAGGAATTAGGCAAAATAGACTCGTAACTTCGGGAGAAGAGTCGCCACCCTTCGGGGTGGCCGCAGTGAAAAGGTCCAGGCGACTGTTTATCAAAAACACAGGGCTATGCTAAATTGAAAGATGATGTATATGGCCTGACACCTGCCCGGTGCTGGAAGGTTAAGTGGAGGGTTTAGCTTCGGCGACGATCTCAAATGAAGCCCCAGTAAACGGCGGCCGTAACTATAACGGTCCTAAGGTAGCGAAATTCCTTGTCGGGTAAGTTCCGACCTGCACGAATGGTGCAACGATCTGGACACTGTCTCAGCCATGAGCTCGGTGAAATTGTAGTATCGGTGAAGATGCCGATTACCCGCTGTGGGACGAAAAGACCCCGTGCACCTTTACTATAGCTTAGTATTGGTTTTGGATAAGTAATGTGTAGGATAGGTGGGAGACATTGAAGTGGCGTCGCTAGGCGTTGTGGAGTCATTGTTGAAATACCACCCTTTGCTTATCTAGAGTCTAACCTTCTTATGAAGGGACAGTGCTTGGTGGGTAGTTTGACTGGGGTGGTCGCCTCCAAAAGAGTAACGGAGGCTTCTAAAGGTTCCCTCAGCACGCTTGGTAACCGTGCGTAGAGTGCAATGGCATAAGGGAGCTTGACTGAGAGACCTACAAGTCGATCAGGTACGAAAGTAGAGCATAGTGATCCGGTGGTTCCGCATGGAAGGGCCATCGCTCAAAGGATAAAAGGTACGCCGGGGATAACAGGCTGATCTCCCCCAAGAGCTCACATCGACGGGGGGGTTTGGCACCTCGATGTCGGCTCGTCACATCCTGGGGCTGGAGAAGGTCCCAAGGGTTGGGCTGTTCGCCCATTAAAGTGGCACGCGAGCTGGGTTCAGAACGTCGTGAGACAGTTCGGTCTCTATCTACAGTGGGCGTTAGAAATTTGAGTGGATCTGACTCTAGTACGAGAGGACCGAGTTGGACTAACCTCTGGTGTATCAGTTGTTTCGCCAGAAGCATTGCTGAGTAGCTACGTTGGGAAGGGATAAGCGCTGAAAGCATATAAGCGCGAAACCCACCACAAGATGAGATTTCTTTAAAGGGTCGTGGAAGATTACCACGTTGATAGGCTATAGGTGTAAAGGCAGTAATGTCATAGCCGAGTAGTACTAATAACCCATAGGCTTATTGTATAATCCCCCTCTAACTCTCTGTCAAAAG
>NZ_JAUOEL010000022.1 GCF_030540765.1 Flavivirga jejuensis
GAAGGCGTTACCCGATCCAGATATGTCAAGTTTATCCACAGCGAGTTATGTAGCAGCATCAACTAAGATAGAAGAGGCACTGGTAAGGATCTGGCAGGATTTATTGGGAGTAGAGCAAGTAGGTGTTCATGATAATTTCTTTGAATTGGGAGGGGATTCCATTATAACTATTCAGGTAGTGAGCAATATGAAAAGAGAAGGTTATCATATAAGACCACGAAATTTATTTGAGAATCAAACTATATTCGAATTAGCAAAAATAGTGAAAGATCTAAGTGGTCAAATTGAAGGAGAACAAGGAAGACTAGAGGGCGTTTGTGAATTATTACCTATTCAACAATGGTATTTTGACGAAGCACATGAAGAAGAATCGCATTACAATCAATCAGTACTATTATCAGTTTCGAAATCAGTTGAGGAAATGGATTTAAGAAAAGGAGTTATAGTATTGGTCGAATATCACGATGCATTACGTTTTAACTATCAGAAAAAGGATGGAATATGGGTTCAGGAATACAGTGATACTAATAGCCTGTTAGCTGTTATAGATTGTACACAAGAAAAAATGTGTAATATGCCTGATGTTATTAAGAAGCTGTGTAATTCATCCCAGGAAGACATAGGGATAACAAATGGACAGGTTTTTAAAGGAGTATTGATTAAAACACCTGAAGAAGATAAAGACAATCGTCTTTTTATCACAGCACATCATTTGGTAATCGATGGGATTTCTTGGAGAATTCTTCTTACTGATTTAAACCGAGTTCTAGATAATATTCAGAAGAACCTTGAAATTAATCTAGGAAATAAAGGAAGCTCTTATCGACAATGGTATACGGAATTAAAGAAGTATAGCAATAGAAATTCGGTTCTTATGCAACAACCTTATTGGGCAGCAATGGCAAAAGAATACAATCCGTTACCTGTAGATTATGAAATTAATGGGTATGATAGTTATAAAAATATATTGGATTATAGTGTGGTATTGGATAAGGAAAATACCGTTTCCTTGATCAGTGAGGTTCATCAAAGATATGGAACAGAAATAGATGATATTTTACTTGCCTGTCTGGCGTTGACTATAGGGAAATGGTCTGGACACAACAGTGTCGTAATTGGTCAAGAAGGACATGGAAGAGAAGATATTTCAAAAAATATTGACATAGGTAGTACCATAGGTTGGTTTACGAATTTATACCCGATAGCATTGCAGTCATCAAAAACAGATTCTTATGGAGATTTGATAAAATCAATAAAAGAACAATTACGATGTATACCAGATAAGGGGTTAGGTTATGGAGTATTACGTTACTTACATACCTCAAAAGAGGTGAGAAAAGATTTGGCACAAGTACAGTGGGATGTTGTATTTAATTATTTGGGACAATTAGATAATGTTGTAAGTTCAAGTGATAGGTTTAAAGGAGCAAAGGAATCTTCTGGAAAAGAAATAGGTGCTGATATTCGATTTGATTGCAAAATAGAAATTAATAGTTCTATTGCGCAAGGACAGTTGCGATTAAATTGGAGCTACTCCAAGAGACAATATAATTTAGAAACTATAGAAAAGTTAGCAGGAGCGTACTTGTCGAATTTAAAAATGCTTATTATCCATTGTAAGGATAACAAAACCAAAGAGTATACGCCTTCTGATTATGGACTGGAACAAGATATTCAATATCAGGAATTAGAAGAGGTTACCCAAAATCTAATAGAAGAGGCATACGAAGGCGAGGATATTTTAGAATTTTAATCGAAAAGAATTCTCCTAGGCTCAACCCCAGAGTTTCCGTTAAAATTGTCATTCTCATGAAAACAGGAATCTAAATACATAATTTTGGTTTTTGACATTTTAAGTCAAAATAAAACTAGCGGAATATGGCTATAGTTCTGCCTCGAACCTGCCTGCCAGCAAAGGCAAGGATAGTTGGTTTTAAGAAATTTTTTATTATCTACTGAGAGATCATATATATCTAAATGATTGGTCTTTATAAAAGTAAAGTGATAAAAGAAATATACAATATTTTATCATAGTAAAATACAAATACACACACAGAAATATTTCAAAAGATTAGCAATAATAAATAATAGAAACGTACACCCCTAATCATAAAAGAGGTTGGTTTTATTAATTTCTTATTGGCTCTAGTGTTTACTCAAATTATTTCAATAAAAAGGAATACTATTCACACAAACATATATGGAAAGTTTTATAAAAAAATTAGAAGAATTAAACTTGTTTTTAGTTAAAAAGGAAGAAAACTTAGTATTGAGAGGATTAAAGGGGAAATTGAATGAGGAAGATAAAGACAAAATAAAGAATAATAAAGAGATTATAAGTTTTATAAAGACGAATAAAAAAGAATTACTTCAATATTTAGATAAGAGGTCTTTAATCGATTCATTTTATAAATTGAGCCCTTTGCAAGAAGGTATGCTTTTTCATGGGTTATATGATGAAAGTTCTAAAACATATGTAGAACAAATGTCTGTAGATTTCCCCAAAGGAGTCGTTGTTGAAGTATTAAAAGCATCTTGGAATTACGTTATAGAAAATCATAGTATACTGAGAACCTCTTTTTTGTATGAAGAGTTAAGTATTCCTTTACAATGTGTGTATAAACGGGTGAGATTACCATTTGAAGAGTTGGATTATAGCACTTTAAAACATTCAGAGAAAACGAAAAAATTAGAACAGTTTTTAATTCAGGATTGTGAAAAAGGGTTTGCTTTCAATGAGGTGCCATTACTGCGAATTACTCTTATAAAAACAGGAGATTTATCGTATACAATGGTTTTTACTCACCATCATATCTTGATGGACGGGTGGTCTTGTGCAATACTTATGGAAGAATTATTAGTAGCATATGAAGCCTTTTTAAAAGGAGAAACGCTTCCCGAAATAAAAGAGGATTTGTATGAAGATTACATTAAGTATATACAGAAAAATGATGTTGAATTAGAAGATCAGTTTTGGAAAGGGTATGTCAAAAACTTAAAAGCTCCATCGGTTTTGCCTTTTTTAGAAACAACAGATTTGAGGAATAAGGGAATAGGGAATAATAAAACACTTTTTTTAAACATAGAGGCAGAATTTACTACGCGTTTAATGCAGTATGCAAAAAAACATCGGTTAACGATGAATTCTATTATTCAAGGTGTTTGGGCTTTATTGTTATCTAGATATACAGGGGCTCCCGATGTTGTATATGGAGTGACAGTTTCTGGACGTCCTACTGATTTAGAAAAATCGGAACAACGGCTAGGGTTATATATCAATACACTTCCTTTTTACAGTCATATTACACATAACGATACTGTTGTAAATTGGTTAACAGCATTGCAGTTAAATACCGTTAGTAGTAGAGAGTATCAGTATACGAGTTTGGCTAAAATTCAAGGATTTAGTGGCGTTAAGGGAGACTTATTTGATAGTATTCTAGTTTTCGAAAATTACCCGGTATCCGAAGTATTAAAAACGGGAAGCAATGTGCTGGATGTTTCAAATATAAAAACAAAAGAACAATCTAATTATTTGTTAACCATTGCGGTTAATTTAGGACAACAATTAAGTATAGAATTTAATTATAACGATCAACTTTTAGAGAGTTCAACTATAGAAATGATTAAAAATCATTTTAATACTGTTTTAGAACAACTGTTGATATCTTCTGATTTAACCAGAGTTTCTGATATAGATATCCTTACCAAAGAAGAAAGTGATCAGTTAATATATGGTTTTAATCCTTCCGAGAATGCGTTAGCTAAAGGAGAAACAATCGTAAGTTTATTTGAGGAACAAGTAGGCAAAAATCCAAATAATACCTCAGTAGTTTTTCAAGGAACTACGATGACATATGCAGAGTTAGATAAAAGATCAAATCAATTAGCACATTATTTAATTGAAGAATACGCGATTCAAAAAGAAGATTTTATTGGAGTTAAATTAGATCGTAGTGATGAACTTATAATTTCTCTAATAGCTATATTAAAAACGGGAGGCGCTTATTTGCCAATAGATCCTAATTATCCTAAGAATAGAATAGAATATATAGAAAGTGATAGTCAGTGTAAAGTGAGTATTACACCAAAGTTATTTTCGGATTTTAAAATAAAAGAAAGTAAGTATAAAGAGAAGAGTCCAAAAGTGAGTATCCAAAGTGATACCCTTGCTTACATAATTTATACTTCGGGATCTACTGGTCGTCCAAAAGGAGTAATGATAGAACATGGAGGTATTGTAAATACTGTTACTGCTCAGATTAATCATTTTTCAATAAGAAACTCAGAACATTGTCTTCAGTTTTCTAATCAGTCTTTTGATGCATCTATATGGGAAATATTGATAACTCTTCTTAGTGGTTCTAAGCTATTCATTATAGAGGAAGCAATAAAATCAGATATAGCACTGATGACTAATTTTATTAATGATAATAAGATTACTTGGGTAACCTTACCTCCAGCCTTTGTAAAATTAATAGATATAGCAAATTTACACACTGTAAAAACATTAATTACCGCTGGGGAAGAAGCTCCGATTGCAAAGGCAAAAGCTTTTTCTAAAAAAGGAAAATATATAAATGCATATGGTCCAACGGAAACTAGTATTTGTGCGACTGTTTTTGATGGAAAGATTGAAGATAAGGTCTCTATTGGAAAACCTATAGCGAATACCAAGGTATATATTCTTTCTGATGATTTACAATTACAACCACTTTTAGTTGTTGGAGAGTTGTGTGTTAGTGGTGTTGGAGTTGCACGCGGTTATGTAAACAATCCAGAATTAACCTCGGATAAATTTGTATTGGATCCCTTTATTTCAGGAGATCGGATGTACCGTACCGGAGATTTGGCACGTTGGTTAGCAGATGGCACT
>NZ_JAUOEL010000023.1 GCF_030540765.1 Flavivirga jejuensis
CCAACGTTCGAAGGGCACGTTGTCTATCGTACAGCGCCCTTCTTTTAGAAGGTCCCAGTACTCTTCCAGATCGTTGGCTCCCGGGAACCTGCAGGACATTCCCACTACGGCTATCGATTGTCCCTTTTTATGAACGATCTTGGTCTTTGGTTTTAGATCTTTTTCGGGGCTTGTGCTTTTTTCATGAACGGTCTCTGGATCTTTATTTTCTACCGTTTTAGCCATCTCTTTTGATAGGCTAGAAGCGGCGTCTTTGTGATCGGAGTCAAGAAACAGACGTTCCGATAGTTTTGTATGGTATTCCTTTGCGAGCCATGATGCTAAAGCCTCTATACTCTGGTATTCGAGCAGTATCGATGGGTCAAGGTTCCCTTCGAGATAACTGTTGAGTTTGCTCAATAATTGGGATAGCAGTACGGAGTCCACGCCATAATCCTGGAAAGGGCGGTCTTTTTCAAAGCGGTTTGGATCCATCTTCAGCTCTTCTGAAAAGAGCGTTGTTAACCAGCTCTCTGTCGCCGTGATAAGGGTTAGTGGGGTAGGAGCCTGCATCTTATTAACCTCCTTGGGCGTTAAGTTTTTCTGTGTAGCCCTTATTTTTTTTGATTCGTCTTTTTTGGTTCGGTACCCGAGTAGCTGCTCTGGGTTCCATGAGGGTTCTTTCATCATAGCAGGAAGGACTACCCTAATGCTGTCCTGCGCGAGTATGTTGTCCAACAACTCGAGACCTTCCTTGTTGAGCAAGCTCTGCAAACCGGTCTGTAAATATGCCTTGCTCTTTATCTCGCCCATTCCTGTTTCCCTCCAGCTTGGCCACTGTATACTGATGACCCTTGCCTCGTTTTGTTTGCTCAATGCAAAGTAGTCCATATAGGCATTTGCCATCGTATAATCGCTCTGTCCAGGCCCCAGGGACGGAATAGTTGCCGAAATGGAAGAGAACATGACAAAGAATCTTAGGGATTCTTTTTCAATTTCAGAGTAGAGTGTTTCCAGTCCGTGTACCTTTGGGGACAGTACCTCTGCTATTCCCGAGAGTTTTTTCCGTATAAATGCGGGGTTGTCAGCATCTATTATGCCTGCACTGTGCACAACGCCCGTTACGGTTCCCATCTCTTTTTTGGCCCGGTATAGCATCGATTTTACGGCTGCTTGGTCCGTGAGGTCTACCGAGGTCACAAGTATTTTGGCGCCCAAAGCCTCCAATTTCTCGATAGCCTTTATCTTAGTGGCGAGGCTACTGTCCTCTTTTTTGATAACAGACCAATGTTGGCGTTCGGGAATTTCTGAACGGCCGCTTAGGATCAATTGACGGGCACCGTGTTCCTTTATAAAATGTTCCGCACAGAGGTAACCTATTCCACGGGTTCCCCCGGTAATGAGGATGACTTCTTCTGGGTCGGGGAACGCCATACCGGCAACGGGGGACAATATCTCGGTTTTCAGATAGGGCTCGTAACGTACCCCCGATCGGAAGCATACTTCCGACCAGTCTCCCTGACAGGAGTACTCTTTGGAAATTATATTGGCGATCTCCCCAAGGGGGGCCGGTTCAACATCCATATGGCAGGAAGATACATGTCCATATTCGTGGCCCAGCATACGGTAGAGACCCGAACGTGTTGCCCCGGATAAGTTGATCCGGTCGTTCCTGTACGCCTCCAGGGACTTGGTGGTACATAATAACCTGATACCGGAACGGTTCCCCTGTTCTACGGCTGTCTGGATTATGGTTAGCCACTCTAACGAAGGATCTTCCCCTTGGTCACAACCGATAAGGTCAATGACACCGTCGAGAGTTTCCCAATCCGGTTCCGGTGACGGCTCGGAACCGTCCATGTACATTAAGGTACTTCCCGGTAAGAGCGAGGATACCTCCATTCCCAATGCTCTGGTCGCTTTGTTTATTAAGATCAGAACCTGTCCTTTTACCTCTCTTAGAAAAGAGTCACTGCATTCTTTCCAGTCCTTTACCATAAAACGGGACGGGTCTTGCAGGGTCAGTAAATCAGACTGTATTTTTTCTTTGAACCAATGGCGTTCACGGGCAAAGGGGTAAGTAGGCAAGCTGATCTTTTTTATCTGTCCGTCTACATAGAACTTGTTCCAATCCAGATCGTGCCCTTTTGCCCATATTTCCAATAACTTCTCATATTTGCCCTTATTGATCCAAGTATCTATCCCTGCCTTTATATCTTCGTCCCCAAGCATCCATAACCCATCTTTATCCTTTCTGTTTCCCAGATACAAGCGATCGATATCGATTTCCTGTGATAGGTATTGTTCCAGTTTAGCTATCAGTTCTTGCCTGTCTTCGACCAAGACCCCCATACGTACTTCCATGGCCTCCCGTCCGGTCTGCAACATATGTGCTATCTGGGCCATTTCCGCACCATCCGAGGCGCTTGTCTGGAGCCATAGCGAAAAGATCTCAGCGTAGGAGCGCAGCCTTTCCTGCGTTCCGGCAGATAGTACGATCATATACGGAGAAGGAGTAGAGGTTTTTTTTTCCATGAGATTCCCACGATATTCCTCAACAATAAGGTGGGCATTGGATCCTCCCGCCCCAAAAGAAGAGATCCCCGCACGAAGTGGGTACTCGAGATCCTGTATTACTGGTCGCTTCCAGTCGCTTAGCTCTTGTTGGACGACAAAGGGGCTGTTCTCGAAATCTATGTGTGGGTTGAGAACTTTAGAATGCAGGGAAGGAGCCAGCTTTGAGTGCTTGATCTGCAGGAGGACCTTTGTTAGTCCTGCGATCCCGGCGGCACTCTCACAATGGCCAATGTTCGACTTTGCCGATCCTATGGAACAATATTGCTTGTCCTTTGTGAAGGCCCCAAAGGCCCTGCTTAATCCCGCTATTTCAATAGGGTCGCCCAAAGAAGTTCCTGTTCCGTGTGCTTCCACATAACTGACGGTTCGGGGATCGATGCCCGATTTCTTATAGGCCTGGGCGATTACTTCTGCTTGTGCTATGGGATTGGGGATAGAATACCCGTTGGTCTTGCCTCCGTGGTTGAGGGAACTGGATTTGATTACCCCGTATATCTGATCCCCGTCGTCAACGGCTTTTGCTAATGGCTTTAACAGGACGGCACCCACGCCCTCGCCGGGTACATAACCGTCACCACCTTTCCCGAAGCTCTCGCACCTGCCTTGACCAGATACAAATCGACCCTGACTTAAGAATATGTATTTATTGGGGTGTACAGATAGGTTTACACCTCCTGCGATAGCAAGTTCACAGTCCCCTTGTTCGATACTCTGGCATGCAAGGTGTATGGCAGTCAATGATGACGAGCACATGGTGTCGACGGCAAGGCTCGGGCCATGGAGATCGTAATAATAGGATACCCGGTTGGCTATAGAAGAGGAGATGCCAGGCAAAGTCAAGGGTCTACCTTGTGCGGTCTCCTGTGCTCCATAGAGCTGATACTCCTCGTACATGACCCCGGCAAATACCCCCACGCTGCCTCCGAGGCCATTGGCATGGTAACTCGCAAGGGAACTTCGGGTATAGCCAGCATCCTCGAAGGTGGCACTGACGCACTCAAGGAAAAGGCGTTCCTGGGGATCCATAACGGCGGCTTCCCTGGGAGAGATGTTGAAGAACAAAGGATCGAACTTGTCTATGTCGTTGACAAACCCACCCCACTTGCTGTAGGTCTTACCAGTCTTGCTCATATCTGGATCATAATAGAGGGAGTGATCCCACCTGTCCTTGGGGATCTCGGTGATCGAGTCTACTCCCTCCCGTAAGTTCTTCCAGAAGTCCTCCAAGGTATCTGCTCCGGGGTATTTACCAGAAACCCCTACGATTGCAATGTCACCAATGGACTGCCCTCGATCCACTCTTTTGGTTTTTCTAAAAACTGGATTAAGTTTTCTTTTCTTATTCTGAAAATCAAAAATATCTTTTTCTTTTCGTTTAATCTCGGTTTTTGTAGTATGTGGTTTTGATAAAGGTTTTACTTCACCATCTAAAAGAGTTGATAATGTTTTAGAATGATTTTCAAAGAAATAGCCAACTAATGCCTTAATTGTTTGATATTCAAAAAACAATGTTTTAGATAAAACCCCAAATTTTTGTTCAAGATCAGAAGTAAGTCCCAATATCATAAATGAATCAATACCGTATTTTTCCATAGGGGCTTCAGCATCAATTTGACCAACGGGTACTTTAATTACTGATGACAATAACTTTTTAAAGAAATCTATTACTTTTTCTTTGGATAGTGTATCATTGCCCAAATGAGGTTTTATGCTCTTTTCTTTATTCGATTCATTAAAGTTTTTATCATTTTTAAAAAACTTCTGAGATACGGATTTATGATGTTTTTCTACAAGAAATATCGATAATTCCTTTATTGATCCAAATTGGAATAAAACTTTGGGGGTTAGTTGAAGATTAAATTTTTCACCCACTTTCTGTGCAAGGACACCCATTAGGGATTTCTCTAGACCGTATTCAATAAATTCTGCATCAACCTCTATTTCTTGCTTAGGTACCTGAAGCACTTCACTTGTAGTTTTAACTAGTAGCTCCAGTACTTTTTGCTCAAGGTCTACGTCCTCTAACGTTTCTGTTTTGATATCCGCTTTTGATGAAGAATCTAACGAGTATTCGTTAACAACCTCTTTTTGCGACGACTTCAATAATAAGTGATTTTTGGTATTCTCGTTTTTTTCTTCTAATATTCTAGAGGTGTACCCTTTCATTCTAACACATATCTTACCAGATTCATCTAATAGGTCTATATCAAGCTTTTGTATCT
>NZ_JAUOEL010000024.1 GCF_030540765.1 Flavivirga jejuensis
CCAACGTTCGAAGGGCACGTTGTCTATCGTACAGCGCCCTTCTTTTAGAAGGTCCCAGTACTCTTCCAGATCGTTGGCTCCCGGGAACCTGCAGGACATTCCCACTACGGCTATCGATTGTCCTTTTTTATGATCGGTTCTGGTCTTTGGCTTTAGATCTTTTTCGGGGCTTGTGCTTTTTTCATGAACGGTCTCTGGATCTTTATTTTCTACCGTTTTAGCCATCTCTTTTGATAGGCTAGAAGCGGCGTCTTTGTGATCGGAGGCAGGAAGCAGGCGTTCTGATAGCTTCGTGGTATATTCCTTTGCAAGCCATGATGCTAAATCCTCTATACTCTGGTATTCGAGCAGTATCGATGGGTCAAGGTTCCCTTCGAGGTAACTGTTGAGCTTGCTCAATAACTGGGAGAGCAATACAGAGTCTACGCCATAATCTTGGAAAGGGCGGTCTTTTTCAAAGCGGTTTGGATCCATCTTCAGCTCTTCTGAAAAGAGCGTTGTTAACCAGTCTTCTGTCCCCGTGATAAGAGTTAGTGGGGTAGGCGCCTCCATTTTATTAACCTCCTTGGAAGTTAAACTTTTTTGTTTTGCCTTGCTTTTTTTTGAGGCGTCTTTTTTGATTCGGTACCCGAGTAGCTGCTCTGGGTTCCATGAGGGTTCTTTCACCATAGCAGGAAGGACTACCCGTATACTGTCCTGGGTGAGTATGTTGTCCAACAACTCGAGACCTTCCTTGTTGAGTAAGCTTTGCAAACCAGTCTGTAAATATGCCTTGCTTTTTATCTCACCTATTCCTATTTCCTTCCAACTAGGCCACTGTATACTGATGACTTTGGCCTCTTTTTGTTTACTCAAGGCAAAGTAGTCCATATAGGCATTTGCCATAGTATAATCGCTCTGTCCAGGCCCTAGAGAAGGAATAGTTGCCGATACGGAAGAGAACAGGACAAAGAACTTTAGAGATTCTTTTTCAATTTCAGAGTAGAGTGTTTCCAGTCCGTGTACCTTTGGGGATAATACCTGGGCTATTCCCGAGAGTTTTTTCCGTATAAATGCAGGATTGTCTGAATCTATTATTCCTGCGCTGTGGACAACGCCTGTTACGGTTCCCATCTCATTTTTAATTCGAGACAACATCGATTTTACGGCTTTCTGATTTGTTAGGTCTACTGATGTTACAAGTATTTTGGCACCCAAAGCCTCCAATTTCTCGATAGCCTTTATCTTAGTCGATAGGCTACTGTCCTCTTTTTTGATAACAGGCCAATATTGACGTTCAGGAATTTCTGAACGACCACTTAGAACCAATTGACGAGCACCATGTACTTTTATAAAATGTTCCGCACAGAGATATCCAATTCCACGTGTTCCTCCAGTAATGAGAATGACATCTTCAGGATTGGGGAATGTAGGCTTTGTAATAGGGGACAATGTTTCAGCTTTCAAATAAGGCTCATAACGTACCCCCGATCGGAAGCAGACTTCCGGTCGATCTCCTTCACAGGCGTACTCTTTGGAAATTATATTGGCCATCTCCTTGAGGTCTCCTGACTCAACATCTAGATGGCAGGAAGATACATGTCCATATTCGTGGCTCAGCATACGATAGAGGCCCGAACGTGTTGCCCCAGAGAGGTTGATCTGGTCGTTTCTGTACGCCTCCAAGGACTCGGTGGTACATAATAATCTGATACCAGAACGGTTCCCCTGTTCTACGGCTGTTTGGAGTATGGTTAGCCACTCTAACGAAGAATTTTCCTCTTGGGCACAACCGATAAGGTCAATGACACCGTCGAGAGCTTCCCAATCTGGTTCCAGTGACGGTTCAGAATCATCGCTATCTATTAAGAAACTTCCCGATAAGAGTGACGATACTTCTATTCCCAATGCCTTGGTTGCTTTGTTTATTAAGATTAGAACCTGTCCTTTTGCCTCTCTTAGAAAAGAGTCACTGCATTCTTTCCAATCTTTCACCATAAAATGGGACGAGTCTTGTAGGGTCAGTAAATCAGACTGTATCTTTTCTTTGAACCAATGACGTTCACGGGCAAAGGGATAAGTAGGTAAACTAATCTTTTTTATCTGTCTATCTACATAGAATTTACTCCAATCCAGATCGTATCCTTTTGCCCATATTTCCAATAACTTCTCATATTTGCCCTTATTGATCCAAGTATCTATTCCTGCCTTTATATCTTCGTCTCCAAGCATCCATAAACCATCTTTATCCTTTCTGTTTCCTAGGTACAAGCGATCGATATCGATTTCCTGTGATAGGTATTGTTCCAGTTTTTCTATCAGTTCTTGCCTGTCTTCGACCAAGATTCCCATACGTACTTCCATGGCCTCACGTCCAGTCTGTAGCATATGTGCTATCTGAACCATTTCTGCATGATCCGAGACGCTTGTCTGGAGCCATTGAGAAAAGATCTCGGCGTAGGAGCGCAGCCTTTCCTGCGTTCCAGCAGATAATACGATCATATATGGCGATGTAGTAGGGGCGTTTTTTTCCTGAGGATTTCCACGATATTCCTCAACAATAAGATGAGCATTGGATCCTCCCGCACCAAAAGAAGAGATACCTGCCCGAAGCGGATACTCGAGATCCTGTATTACCGGTCGCTTCCAATCGCTTAACTCTTGTTGTACGAGAAAGGGACTGTTTTCGAAATCTATGTGTGGGTTGAGAACTTTAGAATGTAGGGAAGGAACTAGTTGTGAGTGCTTGATCTGTAGGAGGACCTTTGTTAGTCCTGCGATTCCAGCAGCACTCTCACAATGACCTATGTTTGATTTTGCAGATCCTATGGAACAATATTGTTTATCCTTTGTGAAGGAGGCAAAGGCTCTGCTTAATCCCGCTATTTCAATAGGATCACCCAAAGAAGTTCCTGTTCCGTGTGCTTCTAGATAACTGACGGTTCGGGGATCGATGCCTGATTTTTTGAAGGCCTGGGCAATTACCTCTGCTTGTGCTATGGGGTTGGGGACTGAATACCCGTTGGTTTTACCTCCGTGATTAAGGGAACTCGATTTGATTACCCCGTATATTTGATCGCCGTCATCAATGGCTTTTGCTAATGGCTTTAATAGGACGGCACCTACGCCTTCTCCTGGTACATAACCATCACCTCCTTCCCCGAAACTCTCGCACCTGCCTTGACCAGATACAAATCGACCCTGGCTTAAGAATATGTATTTATTGGGGTGTACAGATAGGTTTACACCTCCTGCGATAGCAAGTTCACAGTCCCCTTGTTCGATACTCTGGCATGCAAGATGGATGGCAGTCAATGATGACGAGCACATGGTGTCGACGGCAAGGCTCGGGCCGTGGAGATCGTAATAATAGGATACCCGGTTGGCTATCGAAGAGGAGATGCCCCATAACGATGAAGGTTTACCTTGAGCAGTCTCTTGTGCTCCATAGAGCTGATACTCCTCGTACATCACCCCAGCAAAGACTCCTACACTGCCTCCGAGACCATTGGCGTGGTAATTGGCAAGGGAACTTCGGGTATAGCCTGCATCCTCGAAGGTGGCACTGACGCACTCAAGGAAAAGACGTTCCTGGGGATCCATAACGGCGGCTTCCTTAGGAGAGATGTTGAAGAACAAAGGATCGAACTTGTCTATGTCGTTGACAAATCCCCCCCACTTGCTGTAAGTCTTACCAGTCTTGCCCATATCTGGATCGTAGTAGAGGGAGTGATCCCACCTGTCCTTAGGGATCTCGGTGATCGAGTCCACTCCTTCCCGTAGGTTCTTCCAGAAGTCCTCCAAGGTATCTGCTCCTGGGTATTTGCCGGAAACCCCTACGATTGCAATGTCACCAATGGACTGCCCTCGGTTTAATCTCTTGGTTTTATCCGAAAAATCTATTTCACGTACGAAGCGATTTTGACCCACGATAATTTGCTCGTTCTTGTCAGTAATAATATCAGAAGATTTAATCTGATTTGGTATTTTGATCTTTTTTTTATTTGACTCAAACAATTCTGTTAGTTGATTGTTATATTCGCTGACGAAATACCCACTAAGATCTTTTATATTCTGATATTCAAAAAACAGTGTCTTTGGTAAATTTCCAAAAGCATTTTCTAATTGATTGGTCAGTTGAATAACCATTATTGAGTCGATACCGTACTTCTCCATGGGAGCTTCGGCATCGATTCTTGAAACCGGAATCTTCAAAACAGTAGAGAGTAGTTTCTTTAAATACTTTATTGTTTCTTCTTGAGAATGATCAATAGTAACTGAACCATCTAATTGTTTAGGTCTTTTGACATCTTTCAAAAAGGATTCTTCATCCGAGCCATTATTGTTGTTATCTTGAAAAAACTTGATTATAAGATCGTTATGTTCTTTGGATATATATTGCGATATCTCACGAAGCGTTGAAAATGCAAGTAAAGATGTTGTTTCAATCTCAATTTTTAATATATAACTTATTTTTCCTATAAGTAAACTTATCAAAGGGGTATCCAAACCGTATTCAACAAATTCTGCATCAACTTCTATTTCTTGCTTAGGTACCTGAAGCACTTCGCTTGTAGTTTTTACCAGTAATTCAAGTACTTTCTTTTTTAAATTTATTTCCTTTATTGTTTCGGTAATAATTTTAGTATTTTCCTTTTTTAAAAGAGGAATAACATTTGACTTTATTTTCTTTTGATTTCCTTGAAGTACTGTGATCTGGGAGGTTTGTGTTTTCCATGCGCTGTAAAGTGTTTCGATACCGTTATGGGTATCCAAGGGAGTGATTCCA
>NZ_JAUOEL010000025.1 GCF_030540765.1 Flavivirga jejuensis
TTTAATATCGTTATAACAGAAAACCTGTATTTCTCTTTTATTATATAAATAGACTCTTGTTTATACCTATATAATGGTATTAAAAAACCCCCAAAACATTAAGCCTTGAGGGTTACTAAAAAAACGCTGGTTTTCTATATGTCCCAAACCCCTAACGTTATACTTTATTCATTATTCATTAAAACAACTTCCTGCAGTTGGTAACTGTGCGGTTGTTAAACCGGAACCATAACTAAAGTTTGTGCAGCTTGTTACATTATCGGTAGCCCAACCAGAAAGGTTCTGGTTGAAGACACCGGCTCCATAAAACATATAAGACATATCCTCTACTGAACTAACATCCCAACTACCAATATCCTGATTGAAGGCAATGGCTAATCTAAACATATCAGACATATACTCCACTGAGCTAACATCCCAACTACCAATATCATGGTTGAAGGCAATCGCTTCTCTAAACATATTAGACATATACTCCACTGAGCTAACATCCCAATTACCAATGTTCTGGTTGAAGGCACTGGCTCCATAAAACATATAAGACATACTCTCTACAGAGCTAACATCCCAACTACCAATATCTTGGTTGAAGGTAATCGCTCCTCTAAACATATAAGACATTCTCTCTACAGAGCTAACATCCCAACTACCAATATCTTGGTTGAAGGCACTGGCTGCTCTAAACATATAATACATATTTGTTACATTGCTAACATCCCAATTACCAATATCCTGGTTGAAGGCACTGGCTTCTCTAAACATATAAATCATATTCTCTACAGAGCTAACATCCCAACTACCAATATCTTGGTTGAAGGCACTGGCTTCATTAAACACATAAGACATATCCTCTACAGAGCTAACATCCCAATTACCAATATCTCCATTAAAGGAACTAAAAGCAAACATATAAGACATACTGGTTACCTGGCTTAAATCTGGAACATCTGTGGCATTGTAAGTAAGGTTTGTACAATATGTAAATGCCCGTCCCATACTCTTCCATTGAATATCCCCCCAACGCTCTATGGTCTGTAATTTTGCTGCTGTTGCTTCTATTTCGGCGCCGTAAGCAAAATAAATCGCCGGGAAATCTCCTGTTATCGATACCGTGTGAATACCTGCTGTGGCATACTGGTGGGGTGCATCGCCTGTTAACCCACTCTCGGTACTGCCATCTCCCCAATCTATATCATAACTATAGCCTGTGAGATTAGGATTGGTGTAAATCGTTATCTCCTCGTTGGCAGTTGTCGTTTCCCACGTTGTTACAAAAGCCTCAAAAGCGTTTTCTGTTATATTTACTGTATAGGTTTCTGTACTTTCGTCCTCTGCCGTTACTGTATAGGTTACTGGTGATGTATAGTCCTGTGCTCCTATGGGGCTTATGGTGGCTAATTGTGATACTTCTATAGTCGGGGTTAGTGACGTGATAACTGTTCCGTATGGAACGCTCGCCGATATGCTTTTACCGGCTTCGTCTATAGTAGCAGTTATGGCTTCGCTTAGTACGGTATTGGCTTCTGTAGTAAATATAAAACTCAGAATTTGTTTGCCAGTGCTTTCTTCTACGCTTACACTTGCTCTATAAGCTTGGGTACTACCGTCTTCTGCTGTTACCGTGTAGGTTACTCCCGTAGTGAAATCTTGTGCGCCAGTAGGGCTTACGGTTGCTAACTCTGACACTTCTATCTTCGGGGTCAATGATTTTACATCGCTGCCGTTTGGAAAGATCGCACTTATCGTTTTATCACTTTCGGTTATGGTAGCGGTTACGGATTCACTAAGTATACTATTGTTCTCGGAGGCAAATATAAAACTCAGAATTTGTTTGCCATCACTCTTTGCTGGGTCGTCTTTGGAACAGCTTGCAAGTGTTATAACTACTATTAACAATAGTAGGTTTTTAAATTTTAATAGATTTGTTTTCATTATTTCTTTTTTTGAAATGTTTAAATTAATGATACAAAACAACAAATATTTAAAATCACTAATTGGTCAATCGACATCACAAATCGTTCAATTATTTTAAATTACAGTAGTATAAATCTGGGTTCAACGTAAGAAAAATGAGATTATTTTTTTGTAGAATACTACTTATGAGATATTTATAAAGTGAATTTTAGATATCTGAAACATATTCAACTCTATTAGTTTCAAGCTAAAAACCAATAAACATACCATCCTCTTCCTTAAATTATCATAAACTAGCTAGATAGTCTATAATAATTATAAGTTGAATCTAGCATATTTATTGACTTTTATCTACGATCTTTACGTCGAACTCAGGTTATAAAAGCCTGTTATACCGATTGAGAACTAGCAAAATTCTTTTAGGGACATTTACCAGCTTTTCGATTATGCTTTTAATTTTCGGTTTGTGATATCTGTAATCTTTATAGTGCTTTGTATTCATAAGCTCCTATATCGTAATATCCTGCTCTGTCTGTGCCAAATCTTTGCTCATACTTATTACCTACTAATAAGTATTTGTTTTAATATCGTTATAACAGAAAACCTGTATTTCTCTTTTATTATATAAAATAGACTCTTGTTTATACCTATATAATGGTATTAAAAAACCCCCAAAACATTAAGCCTTGAGGGTTACTAAAAAACGCTGGTTTTCTATATGTCCAAAACCCCTAACGTTATACTTTAATCATCACCAAAACAACTTCCTAAAGTTGGTAACTGTGCGGTTGTTAAACCGGAACCATAACTAAAGTCTGTGCAGCTTGTTACATTATCGGTAGCCCAATCAGAAAGGTTCTGGTTGAAGTCACCGGCTGCATAAAACATATAAGACATATTCTCTACTGAACTAACATCCCAACTACCAATATCCTGGTTGAAGGCACTGGCTCCACTAAACATATAAGGCATATTCTCTACAGAGCTAACATCCCAACTACCAATATCTTGGTTAAATGCAGTGGCTTCTCTAAACATATAAGACATATACTTCACTGAACTAACATCCCAACTACCAATGTTCTGGTTGAAGGCACTGGCATAATCAAACATATGATGCATTTTCTCTACTGAACTAACATCCCAACTACCAATATCCTGGTTGAAGGTAATCGCTTCATAAAACATATAAGACATATTCTCTACAGAGCTAACATTCCAACTACCAATATCTTGGTTGAAGGCACTGGCTTCGTTAAACATATCAGACATATCCTCTACTGAGCTAACATCCCAACTACCAATATCTTGGTTGAAGGCACTGGCTCCATAAAACATCTCATACATATTTGTTACATTGCTAACATCCCAATTACCAATATCTTGGTTGAAGGCACTGGCTCCATAAAACATCTCATACATATTTGTTACATTGCTAACATCCCAATTACCAATGTCCTGGTTGAAGGCCCTGGCATCATTAAACATATTAGACATATTAGTTACCTGGCTTAAATCCGGAACATCTGTGGCATTGCTAGTAAGGTTTGTACAATATGCAAATGCTTGTTCCATACTCTTCCATTGTGTATCTCCCCAACTCTCTATGGTCTGTAATTTTGCTGCTGTTGCTCGTATTTCGAAGTCGTAAACAAAATAAATCGCTGGGAAATCTCCTGTTATCGATACCGTGTGAATACCTGCTGTGGCATACTGGTGGGGTGCATCGCCTGTTAACCCACTCTCGGTACTGCCATCTCCCCAATCTATATCATAACTATAGCCTGTGAGATTAGGATTGGTGTAAATCTTTATCTCCTCGTTGGCAGTTGTTGTTTCCCACGTTGTTACAAAAGCCTCAAAAGCGTTTTCTGTTATATTTACTGTATAGGTTTCTGTACTTTCGTCCTCTGCCGTTACTGTATAGGTTACTGGTGATGTATAGTCCTGTGCTCCTATGGG
>NZ_JAUOEL010000026.1 GCF_030540765.1 Flavivirga jejuensis
CACAGGCTATAGTTATGATATAGATTGGGGAGATGGCAGTACCGAGAGTGGGTTAACAGGCGATGCACCCCACCAGTATGCCACAGCAGGTATTCACACGGTATCGATAACAGGAGATTTCCCTGCGATTTATTTTGATAACGAAGCCGAAATGGAAGCCATAGCAGCCAAACTCCAGACGATAGAGAGTTGGGGAGATATACAGTGGAAGAGTATGGAAGGGGCATTTGCATATTGTACAAACCTTACTTGCAATGCCACAGATGTTCCGGATTTAAGCCAGGTAACTAATATGTTTTCTATGTTTAGAGAAGCCAGTGCCTTCAACCAAGATATTGGTAATTGGGATGTTAGCTCAGTGAAGTATATGTCTTCTATGTTTAATGGAGCCAGTGCCTTCAACCAAGATATTGGTAGTTGGGATGTTAGCTCAGTGGAGTATATGTCTTCTATGTTTAATGGAGCCAGTGCCTTCAACCAAGATATTGGTAATTGGGATGTTAGCTCTGTAGAGGATATGTCTGGTATGTTTAACGAAGCCAGTGCCTTTAACCAGGACATTGGTAATTGGGATGTTAGCTCAGTGGAGTATATGACTTATATGTTTTATGGAGCCGGTGTCTTCAACCAGAACCTTTCTAGTTGGGCTACCGATAATGTAACAAATTGCACAAGCTTTAGTTTTAATTCTGGTTTAGCAACCGCACAGTTACCAACTGCAGGAAGTTGTTTTAATGAATAAAGTATAACGTTAGGGGTTTGGGACATATAGAAAACCAGCGTTTTTTAGCAATCCTCCAAGGCTTAATGCTTTGGGGGGTGTTTTTTATAATACCCATATATAGGTATAGACAACAATCTATTTATATAATAAAAGAGAAATACAGGTTTTCTGTTATAACGATATTAAAACAAATACTTATTAGTACATAATAATTATGAGCAAAGATTTGCCACAGATAGAGCAACTTGAAGAAGTAGATTTAGGACAACTTTTTAAGCTAAAAGAGAATGCTTTTAGCAATTTCTTTCATTTAATAGGGAACGTTTTCAATAAACTTTTAGCAGCATTTGCTTGGTTAGTATTTTTTGTAAAGAAACATATTATAAAGCTTTTTATCGCTGGCATTACAGGTGTTATCTTGGGAATAGTATTAGAAAAAACATCAGAACCTATCTATAGGTCTCATATTACAGTAAAACAAAACTATAAGACAGGGGAATATTTATATAATACAATTAGCTATTATAACGACTTAGTAAAGCAAGATAAAAGTGCTTTAGAGTCTATTTTGGGGATTACATCGGACGAGACAAGATCTATTTTGAATTTTGAAATAGAACCTGCAAGTGGTGAGAATCGAAAACTTCAAGAGTTTGATAAGTATCTTCAAACACTTGATACAACATTAGCTAAAACATTAGATTATAAGGCATTTTTAAAGAACTCTGAGGATTACCACCACCAATACCAACAAATAACAATTAAAGCAAAAGAGCAAAATAATTTTAAGATGGTGTTTCTTAGTATTATGGCCAATATTAATTCGAATGCTTATTTTAAAAGAGAACAAAGAAAGGATTTAAAGGAATTAACAGACAAGGCCTCTGCAATTTCTAAAGCCTTAGTTAAGTCGGATACATTGTTAGCTGTTTACCAAAGAGCGATAATAAAATTGGCAGAAAACAATAAAGAACCCCAATCCAAAATTACTATAGATGCTAATAATGGAAATGAAAGTTCTACAAAAGAGTTTGAACTTTATAATAAAGAATTGGAGCTAAGACAACAATTAGTTGAGATACAAAGAAGAATAGATGACAAAGAGCATATCATTGAAATTACGTCTAGCAAACAAAATAGTGGTACCATAGAAAATAAGAAAGAACTTTTGGGTAATATGTTAAGCCCTAAGTTATATTATGCGACTATATTGACTATGTTTACGTTTATAGTTTTATTATGGTTAAATTTTGTTCGATTAATTAAAAAAAAGAAATCGAACTATAAAATTTAACCTTTAATAATGAACTCATCTTGACTTTTTGTTTTTAACCGAAAATGAGATAAAATTTGTTCAGATGATACACTTTTTGAAAAGCATAGCATCGTTAAGCATAAAAAAGTAACGAAATATGGGCGAATTTTAGCCGTACCTGCCAGCAGGAAACTACAGTGTGCCACAAATATTGATGCCCGCAATAAGTTATTTATAAACCTGAGTTTGATGTAAGGATCATAGAAAAAGTCAATAAATATGTTAGATTCAACTTATAATTATTATAGACTATCTAGCTAGTTTATGATAATTTAAGGAATAAGATGGTATGTCTATTGGTTTTTAGCTTGAAACTAATAGAGTTGAATATGTTTCAGATATCTAAAATCCATTTTTTTTTGATATAAACGTCTTATAAACAGTGTTTTGAAAAAAACAATCTCATTTTTCTTACTTCGAACTCAGGTTTATACTACTGTAATTTAAAATAATTGAATGATTTGTGATGTCGATTGACCAATTAGTGATTTTAAATATTTGTTGTTTTGTATCATTAATTTAAACATTTCAAAAAAAGAAATAATGAAAA
>NZ_JAUOEL010000027.1 GCF_030540765.1 Flavivirga jejuensis
TGGAATCACTCCCTTGGATACCCATAACGGTATCGAAACACTTTACAGCGCATGGAAAACACAAACCTCCCAGATCACAGTACTTCAAGGAAATCAAAAGAAAATAAAGTCAAATGTTATTCCCTTTTTACAAAAGGAAAATACTAAAGTTCAAGAAAAATCAACCATCGATAAGGTTGTTACAGATATAGACATTACTAGCTTATCCATAAAAGTAAGTAAGGTCTTAACAAAAATTATTTCTAAAATTCTTAAAGTTGACTCAGTGAATATTGAAGGGGCTACAGAACTTAGCGAATACGGATTTGATTCAATCACTTTCACTCAATTTTCGAATGAAATCAACAAAAAATTCGATATGGAGCTCACTCCAACCATATTCTACCAATTTAGTACGCTAGACGATTTATCGGCTTATTTACCTAAGGAATACCCGACTCTATTCAATTCAAAACTTTTGGATAATAAAAAAACAATCAAAACCGCCACCAATCAAATTGAAAGAAAAACCGAAAACCTTCAATTTCTTAGGCGTCGCCGAAATCTTAATTTGAGCTCATCCCCAATATCTGGGTTTAACGGCAACACCTCTCCTGAACCAATAGCCATCGTTGGAATTAGCGGTAAGTTTCCTAAAGCAAAGAACCTGAAAGAATTGTGGAAAAATTTAAAGGATGGAGATGATTGCATTGAAGAAATCCCTTTTGATAGATGGGATTGGAGAGAATTTTATGGCAACCCTACGCAAGAGCCTAATAAAACAAATATCAAGTGGGGAGGGTTTATTGATGGGATAGCAGAATTTGACCCTTTATTTTTTAATATTTCTCCTAGGGAAGCTGAGTTTATGGATCCACAACAGCGTCTACTGATGATGTATGTATGGAAGGCCATAGAAGATGCTGGGTATTCGGCCAGTAGCTTATCAGGAACAAAAACAGGAATATTTATTGCTACAGCAGGAAGTGGATATAGCGGATTAATTACAAACTCTAATGTTGCTATAGAGGGTTATTCATCCACAGGAATGGCTCCCTCAATTGGTCCAAATAGAATGAGTTATTTTCTCAATTTTCATGGTCCAAGTGAGCCTATTGAAACAGCATGTTCAAGTTCATTAATTGCAATTCATAGGGCTATGGAAGCAATAAATTCGGGCACATGTGATATGGCTATTGTCGGAGGAATTAATACTATTTTGACTCCAGAAGCCCATATTAGTTTTAATAAAGCAGGCATGCTTAGTCAAGACGGTAGATGTAAAACATTTTCAGATAAAGCTAACGGATATGTACGTGGTGAAGGAGTAGGCATGATTTTTCTAAAAAAACTTAAAAATGCGGAGAAAGATCTAGATAATATTTATGGAGTGATCAAGGGTTCTTCCGAGAATCATGGAGGACGTGCTACTTCACTTACTGCACCGAATCCAAAAGCTCAGGCAGAATTACTTAAAACAGTTTATAGCAAGGCAGGAATATCTCCTGATACGATTAGTTATATCGAAGCTCATGGTACTGGTACTGACCTTGGGGATCCAATCGAAATTAATGCACTTAAATCCGCATTTAAGGAGCTTGGCGAAAAAATTTACAATACAGAATTAAAAAATAATTACTGCGGCTTAGGTTCCATAAAAACGAACATAGGACACCTAGAACTTGCTTCCGGAATTGCAGGTGTTCTCAAGGTCATTTTACAACTTAAGAATAAAACCCTAGTAAAGTCCTTACACTGTAATACTATTAATCCATATATCGATTTAAATAATTCTCCTTTTTATATAGTAAATGAAAAAAGAGATTGGATGCCTTTAGTAGATGCTAACGGCAATAAAATTCCTCGACGAGCAGGTATAAGTTCCTTTGGTTTTGGCGGATCGAATGCACACGTTATCATCGAGGAATATGATTCTTCAACTAGAGTTTCCAACATAGAGGTCACCACTGATTCTCCAGGTATTTTTGTCCTTTCAGCAAAAACAGAACGAGCCCTAAAAGAACAG
>NZ_JAUOEL010000028.1 GCF_030540765.1 Flavivirga jejuensis
GGGCTGTTTCTCTCCTATTACAGGAGATAGTTTCTACTGGGAAACACCATGGGTGTCCAATACTATTTTTGAAAGCTTCCTTTGTGATTTTAGTAAACAAAACCCTAGAGAACTTAAAATCATTTGTAATAAACCAAAAGTCTTTTTGTTCTCCTGTTTTAGTTTTTGCTACAATCAAACGAAAAGGGGTCTCTACCAATTCTTCTCTATAATGAATATTGCCTTTTTTGTTATGGATTGCTTTTCCCGTATAAAGTTGCACTTTACTATCTTTAATAAGCTTCAATTCTCCCAAATCTAAATCTTGACCTTGTTTGAGTAAAGATTGTAACTCTATGTGTTTACGGTTTTCTTTTGCCCTAACAATAAAAGTAACAGCATCATTGGTAAATGATTTCATTGTTCTTGTAGATTGAAGCCCTCTATCAATAACATAGATATTTTGATGGTGCGCCTCTTGTTTTGCGTGATCCATTATAACTTCAGGCAAGGCAGTATCTTCACTGGAATACTTTGATTTGGTAAAGACATTGGAACAACAGGGTAATAAACCATCAAAAGCCATACTGTATTTAACAGATTTCTTTCCGTTTTGATGATTGATCCCTTCCAACAATTTACTCGCAGCTTCACTAACCATGGAACTATCGACATGGATCAAATGATATTTTCCGTTATTCGTATTAGGGCAGGCATCATAAAACTGCTGGTAGACGCATTGATATATCTGACGGAAATAATCAGAATCAATTTTGGACAATCTTTCAGAAATGGAACTTCGTCTTATCGTTTCAGATTTATCTAAATCAAAAAGTGTTTTGAACAAAAAATCATTAAAAGTATCCTCTAGGGTACGTTGGCTAAGTTTCTCGTTCTCTAAAATACCATAGAGCAGTAGGTAGAACATTTTTTTGCCGTGGAGAACTTTGGTATAGTAATCAACTTTAGTAGTTAATGATAACTTGGATAAAAGAGCTTCTGGAATAACGCCCAATAATTGACTTACAGAAATTTTGTGACCTTTAAATACTGACATAACAAATTGATTATCAGTAAATAAGATACGAAAAATACATCAGAAAAACAAATTAAGAATCTGATAATCAAATGGTTAAACTGTTGTTTTCTGCCTCATAAAACAAAAAAAGTCGGAAGAAAAAATCTTCCGACCATGACTGCCCCCATACCCCCTTTTTTTCATTTCATTTCGTTTTTACTATACATAATTGTTGTTTTACAGACAATTCCGATAAAACAAAATCACTTTTAGCGAAATTATCGGTTCGCTTTTTTGGTAGCTTCATAAACCAAAGCGAAGGCATATAAAGAAAAAGCAATAGTATAAAGGAACAGGAATGGTTTTTAGATTAATTAGGTTAGAGTAGTTAAAAATTTAAACCTTCCTATCCCTTTCCTATTGGTAGTAAAATTACTATCAATAAAAAAATAAGATACTATTGGAATTAATTGATATACGTATAATATTTGTTTTAATTATCACTTTTTTGATATTCTCTGTTTTTGCTTAGGCAATAATAATGGCAATTGCTAAGGGGTTAAATTTTACTCAAAAATTTCTAATATATGCAAGTCCTATTATACCTCTTTTGGTATCTACACTTACTACATATGGATTAATAATAAAACACTATCCTACTTCATCTAAGAGATTGAATTTCAACAAAAAATAAACAATAATTAGGTGTTTAAAAACAAAATAATATATATTTACATACTCCTTTTTTAATTAATTACTCTAGCTTAAAAATTTTAATGGAATTTCAGCATAAGGATTTCTTATGTGAAATTTTGAATAACGGATAACTATTTATTATGGGTAGTGGACAGGAAAATGTGTTTTTACGGTTATGTTATGCATTGAGAGAACTAAAACGATCCAAACAAAGTACCATAATTTTAGGAGCAGGTTGTTC
>NZ_JAUOEL010000029.1 GCF_030540765.1 Flavivirga jejuensis
GTGTCATTCAGAGAATTGAGATAAAAAAAATTATCAAGCGGATATAATGACGTAACATTGCTGAAACAAACCAAATTGTAAAATAATCGATATTGAATTAGTGTTTCCATACCTGTTTCAGAGTATGATTTTCAAAAAAGGAAGAAAGTGAATTTGGAGCTCAATATAATTGATGCCCGTATGGTAGTCTAGCAAGCTTTTAATTTTTTGAAGTCAATTTGGTTTATAAAAAGAACCAATGAAAAAAATAAGAAAACAATCCGCAGGGATAGATATAGGAGCAAAGAAGCTCTTCGTAAGTATTGAGGGTGAACCAGTAAAAACATTTGGTACCTTCACAGAAGATTTAGAATCATTGGGTAACTATTTGTTACAGCATAAAATAAAGACAGTTGCCATGGAAGCTACAGGTGTTTATTGGGTTATCCTATATGATATTTTAATATCTCACAACCTAGATGTTTGGCTAGTAGATGGAAGGAATACCAAACAAGTTCCAGGTCGAAAAACAGATGTAAAAGATTGTCAATGGATACAACAGTTACATAGTTACGGTTTATTAAATCGATGCTTTATTCCTGATAATCTAGTTCAAGAACTACGAACTTATCAACGACTTAGAGAAGATCATATCCGAAGTAGTTCCATGCATATCAATCATATGCAAAAAGCATTAATATTAATGAATTTACGATTAAAAGAAGTTATTAGTCAAATCCATGGGGCTAGTGGCATGCGTGTAATTCGAGCTATACTATCAGGAGAAAGAGACGCAGAAAAACTAGCCTCCCTGTGTGATTCAAGAATATTAAACACAAAAAAAGAGTTGGTTATAAAATCCTTAAAAGGACATTATATAGAAGCAGCTCTCTTTAGTTTAGAACAAGCAGTAAAAGGTTATGATTTTTATAGGGAACAACTATTACAATGTGATATAAAATTAGAGGAAGTTTTAAAAAAAATGCATCCACAAAAACCTATTAAAAATACTTCAAAAAAAAGAAAGGTCATACGTCACCATAAACCAAATGTAGATAGAATGGATCAATATTTATTAAATATATTCCAGGGAAGGGATGCGACAGTTTTACCAGGAATCACAGATTATAGCTGGATGCAATTGCTATCAGAAACAGGGACAGATTTAAAAAAATGGAAAACAGAAAAACATTTCACTTCTTGGTTAGGACTCGCTCCAAAACAACATAATTCGGGAAAGCGAAATCGTAATTACAAAGTCAAAGGCACTCCCAAAGCAGGGTTAATATTTAAACAAGCGGCAGTGAGTATATTAAATAGCAAGCGTATAGCCTTAGGCGCATTTGGAAGAAAAATACGAGCTAAAAAAGGCGGTTTAGTAGCAATAAAAGCAATAGCAAGAAAACTAGCAGAATTATATTGGAAATTATTTGTAAATGGATTAGAATATGTAGAAAAAGGAATAAAAAAATATGAAGAAATAATGTTAGTCAACAAGCAACGCTCTGTTACAAGAATGGCTAAAGAACTAGGTTTAAAGGTTGTTCAAGTGTGATTTTTAAAACTCTAAAAATCAAATACTTGAAACAGACGTCAATGGTAG
>NZ_JAUOEL010000003.1 GCF_030540765.1 Flavivirga jejuensis
TAGCGTTCATCCTGAGCCAGGATCAAACTCTTCATCGTTAATTTTTATAGATCTTATAAAAGATCCAGTTAACAACTAATTGGAATTTCTAGTACTCAAAATGGTTTATTCTCTTTGTTTAAACACTACCGTTTCCAGTAGCATTCTTACGCTGTCAATTCAATATGTTTATGAACTTTTTTTTATCTTATCTAAACTCGTCTCCTCGTTTAGCGGGTGCAAATATAAAACCCTTTTTTCATTCCCACAATGCTTTTTAAATCTTTTTTGAAAAAAAAATTTAACCTTTTTTTCTCGATATAAAAACCATTATTTTTATGAACTTCGCTTTTAACATCGCTGCCGTTTTTAGCGGCTGCAAACATACAACCTTTTTTAATTCTCAAAAGCTTTTTTTAAACTTTTTTTTATTTATTTTTTGAAGCTTTTTATGAACCTCGCTCTTTACTCGATTCTTACAAATCTTAAGCCCTAAGCGGCTGCAAAGATACCCTCCATTTCCTGATAACCTAAGCTTTTTTTATCTTATTTTTAGATACTTTTTTACAACCTGAAATACAGTGAGTTATAATCAGGTTTTTATCCTATAATTATTGTTAATAATCTCATTATACTCTTATATGCCTTTTTTATGCTTTCTTCTTATTATTATAACTACTTTTTTTCGTCAGCTTTCAAGGTTTTTATCTAAGCTCGTTTTTATAGGGTTTTAAACTTTGAAAAATGGCCAGTTACTAAATCTAATAAAGCTTTATTCTTAGAATAAACTCGACTTAAACATCTTTAATCGGTTTTCTTTTTACTCTCTTCATGAAATACTGGTCGATCTAAAGAACAACCAAACTCACTTTTACACATAAAAAAACCCTAAATAGATTTTTAAATACTATACAGGGCAAAATAGCGTGTGGCTTTTAAACCAAACGCCTGTTATATGATAGGTTTATAAAAAGAAATTCCAAACAACACCAAAGCGTATAGAAAAGTCTCTATACGGATTATTTGGCGCTGAATAAAAATTATACCCCGTGAAGGATGAATTAAAATGTTCTGCTTTTAAATAGATTCTGGTTTGTCGAATTTTTGCGTTTATAAAGAAATCTAAACGAGGAAAGCCCCCGTATTCTCTTTCGGTTTGCACATAAAATTCTGCCAGCAATGGATTGTAAGCATTCATATAATACTTAGTAAAGTAATTGAAGGTTACTCCTGTTTGCAGATACATGGCCTTTTTAAATAAATGACTAGAATAGTATAAGGTATTACGAATTATAAATTCTGGTACATTTAATATATTATCGCTATCTTCTACATTTTGGTATAGTAAGGTATTATTTAAAGCAAACTTGCCAACTTTTATTTCTCTATCTAATTTAACTCTTAAATAATTGATTGATTTGTCATTTTGAAACGCCTGCACCTGACTACTTGTTTCATCTTCTTTGAAGTAAACATAATCACTAATAGTAGAATAATCGACTGATATATTAGCTATTTTTTTCGATTTTAATTGAAATGCTAATTGTTCTGTTTCGATATTATTAAAATTATTTTGCCAATTATAACTTATATAATCACTTTGATACAATAGAGTATTATAGTTTGGTGCTTTTGAACTATGGTTTACTGATGCTGTTGCAGATAAATCATCATTAAGTTCAAAGGTTGCTTTTGCTTTTAAGAAATTGCCATCGAAATCTCCTGATACATTTAGTCCTAGTGATCCTTCTAAATCGAAACCCTTATATTGTTTATGGTACTTACCTCCTGCAGAAAATATATTTCCTTTTAATCTGTTAACAATTATGTTTCCATTTAATTCTGTTAACTTATTATAACCATAGTTGTAATTATTGCTTGATATATTAAATTGCAAATCACCAATTATATTATTACTATAGTTTAACTGCACCTGGTTATAAAAATTTTCCAGCGTTACTCGGTCTTTAATTGTACTTTTAAATGCATTTCCAAAAAAAGTTGTTGCCGAATTTTGGTCATATTGATAGTATTTATCTTCAAATGATATGATATGTCCTAAACTAAGTTTATTTTTTGATAGTGAATCTTTTTTCTTGATAATTTTATAGTTGTGTTCTAAATGAAACCGCTTTGCTTTTATGATATTTTCGGTGTTTGTTAAATTCACTTCTAAGATAGAGCGTTCTAAAAATTCTTCGACCCCTGTTTCAAAATTTGCTACACTAGGATCGTCTTGAAGTCCACCATTCTCCTGGCTCATCAAATCTTGTGTTACTATGTGCCCCCTAGCACTGTAACGATTATTTTTAGTTCTATAATTTGATGTAAATCTAAAATTACCTGAACTTGTTAATATACTCTGATACTTCCCTAATGAACGCAATCCTTTATACGCTATCGAGAAATTAAATTCTGGCGATGTATTTACTGTAAAGAACGAATCTGCTAATTGCCCTTGCTCAAAAGCCGTTTTAAAAAACAATTCTGTAAATGGTGTTGGTACGCGATAATAATTAATATCTTCAATCTCCATATAATTGAAGTGTCTTGCTCGGGCACCAAAGCTAGGCATTAAGTTAGTACTCTGTAAATTATAAGTTAAACTATTATATGTTTGCCCCAGATTTGAAAATGGGATTAAACCAAAATTGTCTCTTCGTAGGTAATTAAACTTATATTCTTTTTGAATTGTTAACGTCGTATCTACAAAAGTGGTATCATTCTCGCGAGAGATTATTAAGTAGTCCTGAATTTTAGCTTTTTGATCTTTAGGGTCTTTCTTTGTCATCGAATCTTGTTTCTTCACAACTGCATCCGACAAAGACCTTTTAGTCTTAGACTTTGTTTGCGCGTTTAATGGATTAAAAAGGCATATTAAAAAAAGGGCTAAAAATAGTTTCTTCATAATTATGTGTAAACGGTGCAAATGTAAATACAAAATATGATAACGTGGAAAAATGGGAAAATTATATTTTAATTTCATCATATTTTTCGAACACAAAAAACCCTATACTTACTTGACGCAAGTATAGGGTTAGATTATTACTAGCTAATTTTAATTCTTATGTTATCGGACGAATTTTTCGATTAAAAAAACAATCCATAAGCTCTAAGTGATTCGTAATCCAAACTAGTAAAAGCTCCCGCAGGATCGCTATAGTTACTGATACTTCCTCTGAACGCCCCTTCATTAGTATAAAGCAAACCTTTAGAGCTACCAAAAAACGCTATTAAAGGCAGTACATCTGCTTCAAAAAATGCATCGTTAGCTCCTGAAAATGGTCCTTGATACTCTAAGAACAATGTATTATCTTGAATACTTGCCAAATGACAATAATTTGCTCTAAAATTATCACCGTTAGCATCTTGTAAAAAGACAGCTAAATTAGTACAGTTACCATCAAAATCTAAGAAAACGGCAAAAAAAGAAAATCTTAATACTCCTGGACCAAATCGATTATCTAAATTAGTATTAATTTGATCTAATACCTGTTCTTGAAAACAAGGGCTTAATAATGGATTTGTCCCGTCTGCTGTATCATAAAAATACGTTGAACCTGGTAACTCAAAAATATCTTCTCCCGTAGGAACAGATGGCGACGTTTGAAGGATTCTTGCAGTAGCCCCATTTACAGTTGCTACATATTGAATTTCTGGTGTACTGGAATCTAAGATAAAATCCCTGAAGCTATTATCTCCAACCTCTAATACAGGGCTAATTGATATTGCTTGTTCTCCTCCAATTAACGTAAAAGCGACTCCAAGACTTTGCCTTGAACTAACACCTCCTGCATCTGTAGTTTCAGCATCAAAGAAAATATTATTTGGATCGTAGTTCAAAATATAACTAATGGTTTCGCCTCCATTATTTATTTCCATCACAAGGTTATCATACACAGACGCAGTTGCACAATCAACTTCTGAAAAAGCTTGTCTATTAGCATAAGTAATATCTACACTAGCGACACTTTCTGTATCAAAATCTGTAAAACCTGAGGGAGACATTACAAAAACACCATCGCTACGCACATCTTTAAAAGTAATATTACCATTTTCTTCACCTGCATATTGAAATGAATTGCTCCCAAAAAAGGTATCAAATCCTGCCGCTCCATCTTGGATTAAATCCGTTATATGTCTCGATCCACTTGTAAACACTAATTCTGCCGAAGTAGTTCCTGTAACAATCTCGTATCTCGTGTCTGTAAGACTCGTAGTGCTTTTGAAGTCTGATGTTATTTTAACCCTAAGATCTTCTGTAAAATTCATGTGAAAATTAATGCCTCCCACAACATCATCATTTGGAAAATATACCCCAGAAAACCCCTGCGATTCCGACAGCAATAATGTTCTTAATTCACTTATTTCTTTATCTATTCTTACTGTTGGCGAATCGTCAAATATTTCTTCAGTTCTATCTACTTCACAGGAGTTTAAAACTAGTGTTAACATTAATAAACTGAATATATAATTAATTGTTTTTTTCATTTTTATTTTTTTTTAGTCCAAACTATCTAAAAGTGCTTGATATGCTAATTCCTGTAATTCATAAAGGTCTATACCAAAATTTTCTTGAAAATACGTTAGCACAATTTCTAACTTTTGTCTTATAATTGCCTGCCCAGAAGGACTCGCACTATCAATAATTGCTTCAAAATCTGCTCTGGAGTTTGTTAGCATAGTTGCTACAATTTCAACAAAATCTTCATTTTCTTGACTTGATGCATATGCTGTAATAAATCCTAAATCCAAATATTCTGAAGGATCTGGATTACCAAACTCATCAAAACCTAAATTAAACCACTGTGCGGTATAATCTGCAGGTGTAATTAAACCAAAATCGTCAGTAAAAGGAAATTTTTGATTTAAGATATGTGCATATTCATGATGCAATGTTTGTAGAGGTCTTCTAACACTATTCACATCAGAATAATCCAAAAAGTCTAAATTAAAAAATGTAATTCTGGTACCAGCTTCTGCAATACCTAATGTTATTGTAGGGCTGTTTGGATTAAAATTAAATCCTCCTGAATATACTATTTGACGTGGCGTAATTTCTGCTATAAAATCCTCACCTCCCAATTTATTATAGGGATCAATCCAAGTTCTTTTTATGGTTTCAGACCAGCGTTGCACATCATCTTCCTTCATAGGATATAAAAATCTAGCGATATCAGTATTACTTGCTCCCCATAAGTATGATATTTCAATGTTGTAAGGTGAAACAAAATTAGATCTTAACCATACATCTAAATCTGATAGAATTGGTGTACTTGCATCTATTTGGCTTTCTTTTATGGTATCAGAAGAATCACTGCATGAACTTATTAGTAAAGCAACTAATACAAGATTTGCCCATATTATATTTTTTATGTTTTTCATTTTAATCATTTTAAAAGTTTAACAAGGCTATCTTGGATTAGGTAAAATACCGCGAGATTGCGCCTCCGTTGGGATTTGTAATGCTCTTCTGTTATCTCCTTTAGGTAGCGTTAATGTTTCTGAAACACTTGGTGTCAACTGTCTTTCATGTTCAACTACTATATCATGCCTTTTCATATCGAACCAACGTAAGCCTTCATTATAAAATACGGATCGTTTTGTTTGTAAAATGACATTTACAAAGGGTAATGCATTTGCTGGTATCTGGTAATGTGGTGTATAAAAATCTGAATCAATTCCGAAATTGGTTGTAATATCATCAGTAGATAGTACAGCAGCACTAGTATATCCTTCAGACTTTACAGACAATAATGTATTTAAATCATCAGCTGCTAGTTGAAATTCTCCAAGCATCGCGTAAGCTTCAGCCCTGTTAAACATAGTTTCATCGGTTGTTAAAATCGGGGTTTGCACAAAAACAAGTCCTATCCCAGCTGCTTGGTTTGTTGTTCTAAAATACTCATCATATTTTGGAACGTTGAAAAACAAATCTTGGCCAAACACTTGTTCTGACCACGCCAAACCAGCAGCATTACCATTGAAAAAAAGCTCTCTGGCCAGATCACCACTTAATTGAAAACGCAAAGAAGCGTGATTTCTGCTATACACTGAAGAACCTACTGTAATTAAAAGATTTGCTGGTTCTAGAGTTGAAGAAAACCTCAAAGCTCTTTCGCTATAACTTAAACCTGCTGCTCTGTATTCATTTGCATAATCTCTTAAGTCATTAACACCAGATCCAGATCCTAAAACTTCATTACTATAATCTATTACCTTTTGCCAATCTCCTTTAACTAAATAGAAACGAGATGCAAATGCATTGGCTCCTCTTGTTGTGAAATGAAATTTTGGCTCACTATAATTTAAATCATTGCCAATATATTTGAGTCCTTCAACTAAATCTGCTTCTATATTATCATAAACTTCTTGCACAGTATGCCTTGTATATTGAGGCAGCAATGTAGTTTCTGGCTCTGTGATATAGGCAATTCCTAAATCTGACGAAGCAGTAGATGGGTTATAGGCTTTTGCAAAAATACTTACCAACATAAAGTGAGCATAGGCTCTACACAGAAGCGCTTCTCCTCTTTGATTCACATCAATTACTCCTAATTCATCTAGAGAAGCTAAAGCTTGATTTGCTTGTGATATAGCCTCGTAAGCCCCATTCCAATAAAAGGTTGGTGTATCTTCATCATTATCAAAAAAATCGCCCCACTCATACATAAAATCATTTAGGCGGGATTCTTCAGCAGAAAAACTTTTATCATCTGCATTATCGGACATTGGTTCTAAAAAAGGAGTATATAAAGCTTGTGGATACGCATTAACTAAAAGCTCGCTTATTTTTTCTAAAGAATCTATCTCTGTTCTATTGTCTGGAGACTCGTCTAATATATCATCACATGATACTAAAACTAAAAATAGCGTAATGACAGATATTTTTATTAAATTATATTTTTTCATAGTTCTTTTTATTAAAATCCAACATTAACTGTAAACGTATATAATCTAGTAATTGGGAATGCAACACCACCAGACCTTATAAATTCTGGATCTTGCCCAGCCAATTTTTTATCAGAATAAAACAGGAATGGATTTGTAGTTTGTAAACTTAACCTGAAGCGACTCATCCCCAATTTTTGAACAATGTTTTTATCCAGTGAATATCCAAGGGTAATATTTTTCATTCTAATAAAATCCCCATCTGCTATACGTTCTGTAGAGTAATTGTAGGCATTATAGATCTGTCTAGAGTTCGTTTCCCCACGTCTTTGTATGAGTTGTGTTGATGGAATCACTGGTATATTAGTGATATTTTCATCTCCAGGGGTTAACCATCTATTGAGAAATTCAGTAGGAAAAACTGATAAATCTGAATAATTGGATGCGTATGCTGGATCTAATCTAATTTTATTACCTGCAGAAAACGAAATAAAGAAACTAAAATCCCAATTTTTGTATTTGAAATTATTAGCGAAACCACCTGTAACATTAGGTAATGTTGGCCCTTCGTATTTAAGATAAGACAATGGATCATCGGTTGACTGAAAGTCGATACCATCTTCTGGCAAAGTAAATGTAGGATATCCATCACTATCTAATCCTTCAAAATTATATGAAAACAAAGAATTAGGAGCAAAACCTACTGCATTACCAAACTGACCTCCTGTAATTAAATCAAATACATTGGGCTCTTGCTGTAATTCTGTAATTTCCTGATCAAGTAATGATATATTAAAACCAGAATTCCATTTAAATTCATCATTTGATACATTTACCGTATTAAGCTGAAATTCTATTCCTTTAGTTTCTAAAGAAGAGAAGTTTCCTAATTTTATAGGTTCTCCACCAATCCCAGAGGTTGTTATAAAATCTATTAAGTCTTTTCCATCTCTAAAATAAGCATCAATATTCATGGCTATTCTGTTATTGAATAAACCAATATCTAATCCTAAGTTATATTCTATTTGCTTTTCCCAGGTTAGTTCTGAGTTTTGCAAATCTATTATATCAATGGCATTTTCTCTATCTGATATAAAACCTCTATCGGTAACTTGATTTCTAAATATGGCTTCATTATTAGAAGCGGTATTAGCGATCAAAGCAGATAAACCATAAGAAGTCCTTAGTACTAAATTATTAATAATGCCCGAGTTATCTATAAAGTTTTCCCTATGCACGTTCCATCTTCCAGAAACGGTGTATGTTGGTAACCATCTGGTACCGTCAGATTTACCAGCTCTATTGGAGCCTTCATAATTCCCTGAAAGATTCAAAACATATTTCTTGTCAAAATCATAAGTTGCATTGGCAAAAAACGTAATTTCTCTGTTTCTGGTTTCTTGAAAACCAAAATAATCATCTCCTTCCAGAATTGCTTTTCTTAGGATATCTGGATCTGTAAAAACAGTACCTCCTCTTGAAAATTGGTAGCCATAACCCGTATTAAATCCAGCCGACCTATCTGTATGCCTATATTCCTGACCTCCATAAAGTGTCAATCCATGTATGTCATCTTTAAACCGCTTCTTATATTCTAAAGTATTCCTAAAGGTATATGTTGTAATTGTATTCCTATTACTTCTTAAAATACCTCCAACTGGAAGCACGACTCTTGGACTTGAATTTGGAAGTTCTGGATCTTGAAATAAAAATGTGTTTGCATCTCTTATTATAGTATTATCATTTGCTCTGTAAGCTTCTGCTGCATTTGAAAACTCTGTAGTAGCATGATCACTTGTTGAATTTGCATAGCGAGCTGTTCCTAAAAAAGAATATTCAAGATGATCATTAATCTTGTAATCTAATTGCGCTTGAAAACGAACATCGTTAACATTTAGTTCAACAGAATTATTCTCTATTTCTTGTAAAATATTGAATGGCGCCCAATTGTTACGAACGAATTCTAAATCGCCATTATTATCTCTTGGACGTATTGCTCTACTTGTATTAAGAGCATAATTAAAAGGGTTTGTATCAAATTCTCTATTGAATGAACCAAAAAAGTTATCCGATTCTCTATCTAAGGTACCTGGTGCGTTTTGATTTCTTATAGAGGCATTTAGCTGCGTAGTTATTTTTAATTTATCATTATCTCCTAAATAGTATGTGTTTCTTAAATTACCTGTTAGTCTTCTTACTCTATCTGCTATAGTCCATCCTGGGTCTGCAAAATAACCTATGGAAGCATATGTGGTACTTTTTTCACCACCTGCGGAAAAACTCAAAGTATGTGTTTGGGTAGGTGTTGGTCTAAACAATTCTTTGAACCAATTTGTGTTTGCCAATTCGTATTGTTGTAAAAATCTAGCTCTTCCTTCTGGAGTATTACTAACTTCAAAAACGCCTTGTTCATTAGGTTCTAATGAATTGTATAACAAATTATAAATACCACCGTTTCGTCCATTAACTACTCCTGTATTTGTTATTTGTCCTACTTGCTGGCTTGCCAACTGTCTGTAAATTGAAACCGTTTCTTGCGAATTCAAAAGGTTATATTCATCGTAACTCGGAATGGCTCTAACAGCATATTCTGAAGTATAATTAAAAGTTGGTTTTTGATTCCTCTTACCAGATTTAGTAGTAATCACCACAACTCCGTTTAAAGCTCTTGCTCCATATTGAGCACTTGCAGAGGCATCTCTTAAGATTTCAAAACTCTCTATATCATTAGCATTTAATCCTGCTAAGGCAGAACTTAACAAACTATTAAGATCACCAGCAACTAAGTCTTGAAATGATATATCAACAATTTCTTCTTGTATTGCACCATCTACAACCCAAATAGGTTTTGTGTCTCCTAAAATAGAAGATGACCCTCTTATTGTAATTCTAGGGGCTGCGCCAAAAGTTCCTGTTACGTTTTGAACACTCACACCAGCTGCTCTACCTTCTAGACTTCTTGTTAAATCTGGGACTGCATCTAATTTAATATCTGCCGCTTTAATGGTTTGCGATGCTCCTGTAAATAATTCTCTATCTACATTTTGATATCCTGTGATTACCACCTCGTCCAAACCTTCAGGGTTCTCTTCCATAACAATATCAATAACATCATTTAGCCCCACTGTAACATATTTAGTTTGCATCCCTACGAAACTAACTTTTAGAATATCTCCCTCGCTAACGTTGATGGCATAGTTACCATTAAAATCTGTTTGAACACCTCTTGATGTTCCTTCTATAATTATATTAACACCAGGTAATGGCAAGCCATCTGTTACGGAAGTAACTGTTCCCGAAATTTGACGCTGTGCACTAGATTTAAGGGTTTCTTCTTTTTTATTTAAAATTATCTGGCGCTCATTTACTGAGTAACTAAGCCTTTCGCTATTTAAAACTCCATCTAAAACCTTATAAATAGACTTGCTTTTAATTTGAATGTTACCTAAAGCTTTTTTTAATTCGGGTAATACTTCATCATTGTAAATAAATACAAATTCACTTTGGCTTTCTATAGATTCTATCATATTCATTAATGTGGCTTCCTTAATTTCTATTCTCAACTTTTTACTTTGAGAATATGAATTAGTGAAAGAATACAATGCAAATAGGACTAAAAAGACGCTGAGGCTTTTCATCACGAAGTGTGTTTTATTCCTAAGATCTAAGAGGAAATCATAGAAATTTTGGTTATTTTTCATAAATTTGAATTGGTTTTTAATTAAACTTGAACTGCCCGTTTAGCAGTTTTTTTATTCAGAGAATGTTGGCGCATTCTCTGTTTTTTTATTTTAATACATAGTTGCTATTATTTATTATTTCGAATTTAAATTTTGTTGTTATTGTTAAGTTCTCTAGTGTTTGTTCTATCTTATCATTTAGATCTAGTTTCCCACTTACGTTTACATGTTTTGCTTCAATCATGTTATCGAAAACGATACTCACATTGTAAAAACGCTCTATCTTTCTAACAATATTCACTATGGATGCACTCTCAAAATATAAAAGCCCAGAAGTCCATAATGTATAATTATCTGTATTTACATCTTTAACATCAACACGCTCTTCATTTTTATTCCACGATGCCAATTGCCCTGGTTTTAAAATCGTTTTTTGTGTTCTAAATATATTTTTCTCTGTAATTGCGACTTTACCTTCGGTTAGAACCGTTAAAATATCAGAATCGATGGGGTAAGCTGATACATTGAATTTTGTTCCTAGCACCTCTATTGAAAAATTTTCTTCAATGGTTTTTACAATAAATGGTTTTTCTTTATTAGCTGCTACTTCAAAAAATGCTTCTCCAGAAAGAAAAACAGCTCTTTCTTTAGAATCAAAATTTTCAGGAAATACAAACGTTGTTCCTGCATTAAGGTGAACCACAGAACCATCTGATAATATAACTTTACTTCGTTTTCCAAAAGGTACAATTAATTTATTAAAAAGTAAGATTTTACCTTCGTTTTTTTTATTTATAATTATTGTATCCTTCTCATTTAAAACAACTTGACCCAACTTAGTATATTCGATTAGAGATTTTTTCTCATCTATTAACAAAGGTTTTCCAGATTCAAAAATTAATTGGGTATTTGTTTTTGCTACAGAATCTAAAGACATTTCATTTATATTATCAAAAATAAAATCATTCGTCTTTTTAAAATTATTATTAACAAATACGGTTGTAGCGATTAATACCAACACCAATATTGCTGCGTATTTATAAGCTCTCTTAACCAAGTTATATACCTTTTTTGGTTTATTTTTATTATCAATTTTATTTAATAGCTTAGTAAGTATTTCTTCTTTTTCTTTTTCTGAAAGCTTAGCCTCTTCAGTTTTTAGATCTATTAAAATGCCTTTTAAAGTATTAATCACCTCTTTTTCCTGTGGATTTTTTAGAATAAAATCTTGCCAAAAACGGGTTGTTTCTGGTGTTGGATTATATACCCAACTTAAAAAAGATTCATTTTCTATATACTTAGAATAAGGCTCCATATCTTACTTTTATTCTTATAGGGGAATTAATCTCTTTTTTGTGGACACTTTTTTAGAGATATTTCAAAAAAAATTCAACAATCGCCTAATAATGGGCAATTATTTAACCTATTTTATTTAAACCAACTGTCACTTACTGGTCTCAAGACAAGCCATAGAGATATTTTGCCAGTTTCATTTTTGCTCTTAGAGTCAAGAACAGAATTTTGTATTTTTCCTTATCTAGAACTGATAAAAAAGGCAGTTCTGATAGTTCTAAAGGAAAGGAGAATTGGAACCCTCACCCTAATTCGAAGAATTTTTAGATTAAAGTGTCATTAAAAGAGAATACATATTTGAATTTGTAACATTATCTAAGACAAGGTTTTTTCGCAGTTTTTTTATAGCTCTATAAACCTGTTTGCGAACAGAGTTATGATTTATATCAATGATTTCTGAAATCTCAATATAGTTGAAGCCTTTTGTAAATCTTAAATAGAGTATTTCCTGTTGCTTAGATGTTAGTTCTTTAGTTATTGTTGCAACAAGTTTTTGTTGCTGTTTTTCAACTTCTTTATCTATGGTCTTAGTTTCAATATTATATGTTGTAAAAAAAGACATGTTTTCGTTTTCTGGCAAACTACTTTTCTTTCTCTCTTTCTTTAACTCCCGAAACATGCTACGCTTAAGCGCTTTAAACAAATAAAATTTAATATTTTTAGGTCTCGATATTTGCTTTCTATGCTCGTATATATCTAAAAAAACATCTTGGACACAATCTTTTACAAAATTCTTATTTGGATTTAATTTCATCCCATATGAAAACAAAGCATCTACATTTAAATTATAAATAGATGTAAAGGCTTTTTTATCCCCATCCACAAACTTAACCCAAGTTTCTTCAGATTCTTCTTGTATTGTTTCTTTTGTGATACTCATTAATTACTAAAAACGGACACATTTAGATTAGTCTAGTCCATATACTTTAAACAAAGTACTCTCCTTTTTTATTTGTTAAAAAGGTGAAAATTCAAGTTCAGAAATTGTTAATTATTTAAACGTTTTGTTTCTAAAAAGCTTACAGGTTTAATTAAAAAACAACGCTATTCTACCTGATTCCTTTTTCATACCCAACTTTAAACAATTTAGTAAAAAATATTTAAAACAAAGAAAGCCAGCGATAACCGCTGGCTTTCTTTTAAATATTTAGTCATCTGCTTAAAGATGATCTTAGAATATTTATCTTGAGTTAGTCGGTTACAAACATCTTAATATTATATTAAAAAAACAAAAAAACTCATAAAAAAAGAGATAAACCATCGTTAATTCACCTTTTAATAATTATCAAATCATTATAATATCATTATTTTTATTGAATTATCAATATATTTAAAGCTTTAAAATAATAATTTAATAATACTTACTATCATATTCACATAAAAATGAATAAATTTACTAGGCATGCATAATAATTAGTAGGTAAAATTATAAATTTGACACTATTTTTGTTTAAATGTTATTAAAAAACCATTCCAATTACTCTTTAGAATGCGGTACAGACGAGGCCGGGCGCGGCTGTTTGGCTGGTCCAGTTACTGCAGCAGCTGTTATTTTACCTAAGAAATTCGAAAATTCGATATTAAATGATTCTAAACAACTTAGCGAAAAGAAAAGAGATATTTTAAAACCAATTATTGAAGCACAAGCTTTAACTTTTGGTGTAGCACATGTATTTCAAGAAGAAATTGATAGTATTAATATTTTAAATGCTTCTATTCTAGCTATGCATAAATCTATAGACGAGTTAAATAAAAAGCCACAATTTATAATCGTTGATGGTAATAAATTTAAACCTTATAATGATATTCCTTTTGAAACTATTATTAAAGGTGATAGTATATATTTAAGTATTGCAGCTGCTTCTGTTTTAGCTAAAACATATCGTGACTTATACATGAATATTATTGATGAAGAATACCCCATGTATAATTGGAAACAAAATAAAGGCTATCCTACTAAAGAACATCGCGCTGCTATAAAAAAATATGGTGTAACAAAGTATCACAGGAAATCGTTTAGACTCTTACCTGATCAATTAAAGTTAGACATTTTGTAAGTTTACTTACTCTATTTTTATACGTGCTATAAAATGAAAAATATGTAGGTTTGTAGAAATTAATTTATTTTATGAGAGTTTTTTGTTTTTCCCTCCTTTTAATATTGGTTTTTAACTGTACAAACACAAAAAAAAACCGCTCAAAACTCATCGATTTCACACCAAAAAACGCCTCTATAATTATAAAAACTCCAAATCTTGAGAGTTTAAAAAACAGTATTAACAATAATGATTTTTTACAAAAAATTTCTAAAACAGATTCATACAAAAACTTAGAAAACACATTAGGCAACTTAACTTATTTAAAGCCAACAAGTGATATATTAATTTGCTTGTCTAAAGATTTAAAAGACAGTTTGCAATATTCAATAATAACAAAATTTAATAGTCAACTATTTAAAACAGATTCGTTACCAAACTATATTGAAGAAACACTTTTATATAAAAACAAAACAATAAAAAAATCTACATTAAATAATAATACATTCTATAGCACTATTATAGATAGTATCTTTTTTGCTTCTTCTTCAAAAGATCATGTTAATGCTATTTTTAATAATACAGCTATAGATCCTGAGCTAGAAAAAATATATAACACAACTAACACGAATAAAACCTTATCGGTTATTGTAAAACCTGACAACACATTTTTAGAATCATTTTTTATTGAAGATTCTCTTTCTTTTAAAACATTTTCCAATTATATAGCTGCTGATGTTAGTATAAATCAGGATAACATTCTTTTTAACGGCATTACAAAAGCTATCGACTCATCCGAAAGCTTAATTAATATTTTTAAGAACACGATTCCTCAAGAAAATCAAACTTACAATATCACACCATCTAATAGCGATGGTTTTATGAGTTTCACTTTTAATAATTATAAAACGTTTGAAACTAATTTAGCTAAGTTTAATAAAAAAGATTCTATAGCTAAAACAACGCTTTTTAATGATATTATTGAAGTTGGTATTATTTATCAAGGTAAAAACAATGCCATAGTATTAAACTCTATTGATGTTATTGCTACCAAAGATGCTCTTTTAAGTGAACAAAACAGAATTGATTCTTATAGAGGTGTTAACATTTTTAGTTTCGGTCTTCCGCTTTTATTTTCTAATACATTTACCCCTTTAGTATCATTTAATACGGCTAATAAATACTGTATCCTAGACAACTTTTTTGTGTTTGCAGGCAGTACTGCAATGCTTCAAAATATTATTGCCAATTACCAAAACAAGACAACACTAAATGAGAAAGTATATTTTCAGGATATAAAAAATCATTTAAGCGATGCATCCTCATTAATGCATGTGGTAAATCCTGCTTCTTTAAAAACTATTTTGAATAAAAATATTAAAGAAAACTCGAGCTATAAGCTGGATAGTTACAATGTATCTGCTTTACAGTTTATTTACGAGACTAATTTTGCACATGTAAATGGCGTCATAAAAAAGAGCAAAACCAGAGCATCTTTAAATTCTGTTTCTGAAGAACTAAATATTAAACTAGATACAGATATATTGACCGACCCTCAATTTGTAAAAAACCATATCACCAAACAAAAAGAGATGGTTGTGCAAGACATAAACAACAACTTATATTTAATTTCTAACAAAGGAAAAATTCTTTGGAAAAAACAAATACAGGGGCCTATATTGGGCACTATTGAACAAATTGATATATACAAAAACGGCCGTTTACAACTCGTTTTCGCAACCCCGAACAGGGTTTATGTTATTGATAGAAATGGTAATAATGTTGCGCCGTTTCCGATTAAATTTAATGATAAAATCACCCAACCGTTATCTGTTTTCGATTATGATAAAAACAAAAATTACAGATTACTAATTACCCAAGGCAAAAACCTTTTAATGTACAATGTAAGAGCGCAAATTATAAACGGTTTTACCTTTAAATCTGCAAACAACACGATACTACATCAGCCTAAACATTATAGAATTGGTAGTAAAGATTACATCACATTTAAAACTCAAAGTAAACTTTATATTTTAGATAGAACTGGCAAAACAAGAATCACACCAAAAACATCTAGTTCATATTCTAACCAACCAATATTTTTATACAATAACAACTTTACAACCACCACTTTAAATGGGGATTTAATAGCCATAGATTCAAAAGGTAATGCGTCTATTAAAAGTTTAAGTCTTTTAGAAAAACATTATTTAGAAACTACAAGTAAAACGCTTGTAGTATTAAATGAAAATAAACTATCTATAAAAAATAAGACTATAGAGCTCGATTATGGAGACTACTCTGCTCCTAGTCTATTCTATATTAACGATAAAATTTATGTCGCCATTACAGATATGCAAGCTCATAAAATTTATCTTTACGATAGCCAAGCAAAATTACTACCCAACTTTCCAGTTTACGGAAACTCATCAATAATATTAGATAATATTGATAAAGATCGCACGCTTGAATTTGTTACTAAAGGAGAAAGTAACTCTATTATTCTATATCAAATTAATTAGTTCGTAGTCCAATTCTTAACATATTAACTTATAAAGTTATATATAGGTATAAACTTTATGAAATTTTTGTATATGAAAAACTAATTTTTATCTTTAAGGGAGCTATCAACCAATTTTCTACAATAAAAATTTCAAAATATTTATGAAAATTATTGATATAAATATTAAGTGAAAATGGAAATTATTGATGATTAAAATTTAATCAATACCATACCTTGATTTGATGAATTTAAAAATATAACGATAACCAAATCTAAAGTCCCCAGGTCTTGAACGTCAAAGCTTTTGCTTTGACGTTCTTTTTTTGCTCATAATTCTAATTATTTTAATAGTATTGCATACTTAATAAACAATACATGATTTCAAGAAAAAACGCCTCAATTTCAAAATTCATTATTCATAAAGTTGGAAATAAGTTTAACGATACTAAAAATGCTTTTTCTGATAATATAGTCGATTTCGACGAAGCTAGTTACGACTTAATGCTCCCGTTTTTACTTCGTCCCTTTGGTAGCCTGGTACAAAGTTATCGGTTTAATCATCATGCCGATATTTCTTTAAACGAAATTAATAGTTATGCCACACAACTCTTTAATGATGAAGAAGCTTTTATAGATATTTCAAAACACATTGTTACGCATTTATTCGAGCAATCTACCTCTGCTAACATTAAAACAGGTGATGTTTTAGTGGTGATGTTTGAGGGTATTGAATATCAAGATATGACCACGAATGCTATTGGCATTTTTAAAATAGAAAGTAAGGTTAATTTCTTTCAAACCTATTTAGAGAATAATAGCTATGATGTATTGGTACAAAAAGGGATTAGCTCTAAAAAAGTAGATAAAGGCTGCTTAATTTTGAATCAAAGTGATACCGAAGGCCATGTTATTTTAAGTGTAGATAATAATAGTTATGATGCTCAATATTGGATTAATCAGTTTTTAAATATTAAATATGCTGATGATGCCAATAACCATACCCAACAATATATTGAACTTTGTAAAGAATTCTCGACAGAGGTTTTAAAAACTAGTTATGGTGCACAAGAACAAAATACTTTTTTAGCTAAAACGATCGATTTTTTTAAAGAAAATGAAGTTGTAAATGTTGAACGTTTCAAGGAAGATATTTTTGAAGGTGAAAAGCAAATAAGGCAGTTTGAAGACTATAAAAAGGAATATGAAGGGGAACAAAATTTGGTTATAAGGAATCAATTTGATGTTGCAGAACGTGTTGTTACCAAAGAAAAGAAAAAGATCAAAACTGATATTAAGCTAGATACTAACATACAAATTAAACTAGATATAGATGCACCTGATGCTTCTGCAGAATATTTAGAACGCGGCTATGACGGTGAGAAAAAAATGCATTATTACAAGGTGTTTTTTAATGAGGAGGATTAGTTTATTTAGAATATTTAAAAAAACAAGACAAACATAAACCTTTAAAAACACTGATACTAATCATAGTCTTCTTCCTGTTTTAAAACTATTCTTACAAGTTAAACGCAACCATTTAGAGCTTCCTTCATCTTAAAATCACAAGATAGATCAAATAAGCCCTAATAGCAGTATGGTACGTAAATATATATTCTTTTTAATAACAATCGTCTTTATTCTATTTTGTTCTGCTTGTAGTAAAGACGAGAATCCTCCCCCAAAGAGCCCACAAGATAGGAATGTTCCTTTTGATGAAGTGATCACCATACCTGTAATTGTACATGTGGTTAATTATAAACCAGATCCATTTACCATTAGTGATGAAAAAATCCAATCGCAAATTAATGTACTAAATAAAGATTTTAGAAAGAAAAACTCTGATTATATAAAAACACCTGATGAGTTTATCAATCTTGTGGCCGATGTTGGTATTGAATTTACTTTGGCTACAAAAGACCCTAATGGTAATCCAACAACAGGAATAATAAGAACCGAAAGTGATGTAACAGGGTTTGATGGTATTAGTGGAACAGAAAACTTCCCTATTGAAGACCTTAAACTATTTTTTACAGAGAAAGGAGGGCAAGATGCATGGCCTAGAGATAAATATTTGAATATTTGGATTGCAGATCTAAGTGACCGCAATGGAAATTTAGGGCTTGCAGGATATGCGCAATTTCCAAACGCAGACCCAAGAATAGATGGTGTTATAATTGACCCCAGAGTATTTGGAACCTTACCTCCATTACAATCGAGATATGAATTAGGTAGAACTGCTACTCACGAAATTGGACATTGGTTAAATTTATTTCATATTTATGGAGAAGATGGAAATTGTGAAAATGGAGACATGGTTGATGATACTCCCAATCAAAAATCTCAACATATAGGAAGTCCTACACATCCTCAAAATTCATGTAATAGCAACGACATGTTTATGAACTTCATGGATAGAGTAAATGATGCATCCATGTACATGTTTTCTATAGGGCAAAAAAGAAGAATACATGCACTTTTTAATCCTGATGGTTTAAGAAGAGAACTATATCTTAATAATAAGTCAAATTAAACGCAACCTTTTAAAGTCTTCATCATCTTTAAAATACTTAAACAATATACCCCAATATGAAAAAGACTTTTTTATTTGTAACACTTTTATTGCTTACAATCTTATCATGCAATAATAATGACGATGCTCCTGCTGCTGATTTTGAAAATGCTTGTAACATTACTAACCCTATTGAAGATTTAAATTGGTTAAAAGAGCAAATCGCTGAACTTGAAAAAGAAAATTCTACTTTTTTAAAATTCACATATTTTTCGGAAACAAAATATAACGAACAAACCGTATACGCTTTAAGGAATTGTTGCCCATATTGCAATACTGCTATTCTTGTGTATAACTGCGAAGGGATTCATATTGGAACAATTGGAAATGGTGATAATTATATTACCCCCGATATTTTAACAAACGAAACAATAATTTGGGAAGCCAGCAACTTTGAATGCTTTTAAAAAAACTCCGCCTCAAAAAGATCTGCAAAATGTTTTAGGAGTTTTTCTTTTACTTCTTCCATAGCAACTTCTTTTACGCCAAGTTCCACATTTAAAGATGTAACAGCTTTACCACGAATACCACAAGGAATAATATTATCAAAATACCCCAAATTAGCATTTACATTTAACGCAAAACCATGCATGGTCACCCAACGGCTTGCTCGTACACCCATAGCACAGATTTTACGTGCAAACGGCGTATCTACATCTAACCAAACACCTGTTTCTCCTTTACTACGTTCGGCTTTTAAACCGTATTCGGCAAGGGTTAAAATGATCATTTCTTCTAAAAACCGAAGATACTTATGTATATCTGTAAAAAAGTTTTCTAAATCTAAAATAGGATACCCCACTACTTGTCCAGGACCGTGGTATGTGATATCACCACCACGGTTAATCTTATAAAAAGTAGCCCCTTTATCTGTGAGTTGTTCTTCGCTTAAAAGCAAATTAGATAAATCCCCACTTTTTCCTAAAGTATACACATGCGGGTGCTCAACAAACAAAAAGTGGTTTTCGGTTTGTAATCCTGCTTCTTCTCGCCTGTTTTTAATTTTGGTATCTACAATGTCCTTAAACAATACTTCCTGGTAATCCCAAATTTGCTTATAATCTTTAAAACCTAAATCTTGTAGTGCAACTTTCTTATTCAAAATATTAATCTTCTAATATAACCTCTAAATTTAAAGCTTCAGGATTTGATAGGTACTCCATAAAACCAAACTCTACTGTAACGCTTTTTTTATCGGCACTAAACATAGCTTTTTCGTTTGATACAGATTTAATCGGCTTAGAAAAATGATAATTTAATTTATACATAGAAGAACCAAACATAATAGCCATTTCGCCTAAACTATCTGTCACTTTTTTATAAGCTTCTTTATCAAGTATTTTAGCCTCACGCTTAAATATTTTACCGTCATAATTATAATCAAGTGTTGTACTTCCATCTAGTCCGAAAGAAGTAAACGGATTGTTAGGGGTACTAGCTTTTCCTTCACTTTTTCCTCTCATATCGCTAAAACTATTCATCGCTTTAAACATATCTTGAAGTTCACTTACTTCCTTAAAGTCTGTGTACATCTTAAACATCATTTCTGAAGTTCCTGGATTCATAACCATATGCATACTAAATGGTTCTAAACTTTTTAATTTTAATTGTTCTTCTTCCGATAATTGAGAGATACTATCACGTTTTGCATCAAATAGTTCTTTAAAACTAAAGGTGGAATCTACAGCTTCTTCTTTATTAACACCTAGTTCACCTCCCCCCATTTGCATTAGCTGAGAGCCATCAAAAGAAAATTCCATTTTACCAGAACCATTTTCATTTATATAAATATTTTCTGAAAATTGACAACTACTAAAAACAATAGAAATACTAAAAATAATAAGTATATAAAATTTGCTCATTTTACTAATTTTTGGGTTTTAATTTAATGTGCAAAGATACGTTTTTATCTCTTTGGATTATTAATAATAACCAGGGCAGCAATAACGCCTGGCACCCAACCGCAAAGCCATAATAAAAAGACAATAAAAATGGAGCCACACCCTTTATCTATAACAGCTAAAGGTGGACAAATAATAGACAGTAGAACTCTCCAAAAACTCATAATTTGATTTATTTTAATACTGAAATAAGTTCAGTTTAGATTGATGATGTTACTTATTTGACGTTACCCTTTTTATTTTGTTACAATTTTTTGTTAGAGATTAAAAAAATTTAAACCACTTCATTACAAAAGAAAAACCTTATCTAAAATACGAGTAAAGAGATCGCAACAGATAGCTTTTGCTTATAATAACACTCAAAAATTTCGTAAATCAATAATCGTAAATCGTAAATCAAATGATTACCTTTGTGCCTTTAAAATTTACACAGTATTAGAATATGTCGCAATTATCAGAGCAAGAGCTTGTAAGAAGAGAAAAATTAGCAAAATTACGTGCATTAGGTATCAATCCATACCCAGCAGATTTATATCCAGTAAACCATACCTCAAAACAGGTTAAAGACCTATTTGAAGAGGGTAAACAGGTTGTTATTGCTGGTAGATTGATGATGATAAAAGTACAAGGAAAAGCAAGTTTTGCTCAATTGCAAGATGCAGAGGGGAAAATACAAGTATATTTTAATCGTGATGAAATTTGCCTTGGTGATGACAAAGAAAAATACAACGAAGTTTTTAAGAAACTTATAGATTTTGGTGACTTTGTAGGTATTAAAGGCGAATTATTCACCACGCAAGTAGGTGAAAAAACAGTTAAAGTTAAAGATTTTACCTTATTAAGTAAAGCTTTAAAACCACTCCCGTTACCAAAAGAAAAAGATGGTATAGTATACGATGCATTCACAGATCCTGAACAGCGTTACAGACAACGTTATGCAGATTTAGTTGTGAATCCGCAAGTAAAGGATGTTTTTGTAAAACGTACCAAATTGTTTAATGCCATGCGTCAGTTTTTTAATGACTCTGGATATTTTGAGGTTGAAACACCAGTGCTACAGCCCATTCCTGGTGGTGCAGCGGCACGTCCTTTTATAACACACCACAACGCCTTAGATATTCCATTATACATGCGAATTGCTAACGAGTTATATTTAAAACGATTAATTGTTGGTGGTTTTGATGGTGTATACGAGTTTTCTAAAAACTTTAGAAACGAAGGTATGGACAGAACGCATAATCCTGAATTTACTGCTATGGAAATTTATGTAGCATACAAGGATTATAATTGGATGATGGATTTCTGCGAACGCTTATTAGAACATTGTGCTATTGCCGTAAACGGAACTACAAAAGCTACTTTTGGAGGTCATGAAATAGATTTCAAAGCGCCATATGCACGTGTTACTATGGCAGATTCTATCAAACATTTTACAGGGTTTGATATTACAGGAAAAACCGAAGATGAGATTAGACAAGCCGCAAAAGATTTAGGTATTGAAGTTGATGACACCATGGGTAAGGGCAAACTTATTGATGAAATTTTTGGTGAAAAATGTGAGGGCAACTATATACAGCCAACCTATATAACAGACTACCCGAAAGAGATGAGTCCATTATGTAAAGAGCATAGAGAAAACCCAGAATTAACAGAACGTTTTGAGCTTATGGTCTGTGGTAAAGAAATCGCTAACGCCTATTCTGAACTTAATGATCCTATTGACCAACGCGAACGTTTTGAGCACCAACTTAAATTGGCTGCCAAAGGTGACGATGAAGCTACAGAGTTTATTGATCATGACTTTTTACGTGCTTTAGAATATGGTATGCCTCCAACATCTGGCATGGGGATTGGTATGGATAGATTGATAATGTTCTTAACCAATAACCAATCCATACAAGAGGTGTTATTCTTCCCGCAAATGCGTCCTGAAAAGAAGGCCTTAGCTATTAGTGAAGAAGGGAAAGCGCTTTTAGAGCTACTTAAAAAAACAGAACGCTTAACACTTAACGATCTTAAATCGCAATCTGGTTTATCGAATAAAAAATGGGATAAAACTATTAAAGAATTAACTAAAAATAGTTTAGCCAAAGTTGAAAAAACGGATGATGGTCTATTTGTTGAAATGTTATAACAGATAAACCTGAATTATCTAAAAATAAAAGCCAGTAATTTAAAAATTACTGGCTTTTTAACTAACTAACAAACTAACTACTTTATTAAACTTAAAACTAACTCTCAATTTTTATTCAACACATCCCTTTATAGGGAGAGAAATTTTCTGGTAAATACTTTTTTGTATCAAAACCTATTTCAACATCTTCTTCTATTTCGAAAACTTCAATCCTGCTCCAATCTATATCTCCTTTTCCTTTTAATGCGTTGAAGTTTTTTGGTAAATACTTTTTTGTATCAAAATTTATTTCAACGTCTTCTTCTATTTTGTAAACTTCAATCGTGCTCCAGTCTATATCTCCTTTTCCTTTTAATGGATTGAAATTTTCTGGCAAGTAATCTTTAGTATTAAAACCAAGTTCAATTTCTTCTTCGACTTCATATACCACTATATTACTAATATCCAAATAATGTCCCTCACAAGTTGCAGACCTAAATGTATCTGAATTTACATTTGTATTAGCCGCTGTATTTAACGCAAACAATGAGCTAAAAATAAACCCTAACTTTATCATAATAATGAAATCATTTTCTAATTTACACTACAAAATTGATGCGTTTTTCTGAAAGTAGTTACATGATTTAGAAACTTTTAACACTATCGATTTATCTTTTATCTTTTATTTAAGAAATAGGAATGGAGATGTTAATTTTTTAAGATTTTCAAGGAAGAATAATTTCAATATTGGAATGAAATTCTTTGAAATTTATAAGGTTATTATGCCCACCTCCTTTTATTGTTATAAAATTAGTAAGAGGTGTTGGAGCTACTTCAAATAATCCTCTTCCAGATTTATAAGGAACCACCTGGTCGTTAGTTCCATGAAATATAGATATAGGACAATCTACTTTGGTTATAAACTTATAGCTAGGCAATTTATATTTTAAAAGATACTTTACAGGGAAAACAGGAAATCTGGATTTAGCGACATCAATTAGACTATAATATGGTGTTTCTAAAATTAATTGTCTGGGTTTGTTTTTTGATGCTATATAGGTTGCTACCCCTGTTCCTAACGACCTACCATAAACTATAATATCACTTTCTAAATAGTATTGTTTTAAATAGTTATAACAATACTCCGAATCGTTATATAAAGCTGCTTCACTTAATTTGCCTGTGCTTTTACCAAAAGTTCTATAATCCATCACTAAAACATCATACTGTTTTTCAACAAAAAACTCAGTAATCATTCCCCAGCGGGATAAATCACCAGCATTACCATGAAAATACAATATCACTCCTTTAGGCTTATCTGTTTTAAAATGGATTGCATTAATAACAGCAACATCCGTCTTAAAAAATAATTCTTCAAAAGGATGTGAAAATTCAAACTTAAAATCTTGTGGTAAAACGGTAGGATGAAACAATATTTTTTCTTGCAAGAAGTATAATAACGCAGCAACCATAATATATAAGCTTATTAAAACAATGCTTACTTTCCTAAGCCTTTGTTTTACTTTTCTTTGACGAATGTTTAACATGAATACTTGTAGTTGATAAATCTATTTCTTGAGGAGCTATATTCAGGATTTCATGAATCATTTTATGATATGATTCAAAATTATTTAAGTTTTTATGTCCGCCACCAATTACCGAATGCAACTTAGTAAGTTTAGAGTTTACTTGAGATAATTTAACACTCGTTTTATACGGGATAAGTTTATCGTTAGTACCATGTATAATATGTATTGGGCATTGCACATACTTTAACCATTTATAAGTTGGTAAGGGATATTTTAATAAAATAGACAACGGCATAAAGGGTGCATAACGTGCCGTCACTTTGGTTAAACTATAGTAAGGTGCATCCATAATAAGCATTTTTGGATGGTTCATCGAGGCTAATTTAGCAGCAAATCCAGACCCTAGAGATCTGCCATAAACTATAATTCGATCTTCTGTAGTGAGTTCTTTTATTTTGTTATAAACCTCTTGTAAATCTCGTTTTATAGCTTTCTGTGAACGCCTCCCTGTGCTTTTCCCAAAACCGCGATAATCAACCATTAAAACATTATAACCATGTCTGGTAAAATCGACGGCAAACTTCCCCCAACCTTTAATACTTTTAGAGTTTCCTTTTAGATATAGTACAATACCTTTACTTTCTCCCTTTGGAAAAAACCGAACACCATTAATTATTGCTCCATCTCTTGTTTCTAAATTATACTCTTTAAACGCTTGGTTTTCATAATTAAACTGAAAATCTTCAGGAAGCTTTTCTGGTTTAAATAACATATAATCCTGCAGGTAATACAAAGCAATGCTTATTACAACATAAACAATTAAAACAATAATAGTAATGTATAACCAATAAGGCATCGTAAAAAGCGTTAGAATACTAAGATACGACAAATTGATTTCTTGAATTATAGCACTCTAAAAATTATGAAAATAATAGCATCGAATAAATTTCAGAAACACCTAAAGCAATCTTTCAATTGGATTGACATACACCGAGAAGCTTTTTTTGTAATAAGTTTTTATAACTAGTGAAAGGTAAGATGAATAATCAAGACCTATACATAATCACTTTTAAATTTATTAAAATAATCTCAGCAAAAATTAATAAATGCTTAGTATTTGCTATTTTAAACTTTTGACTATTTTTACTCGATGCTAAAAAAAATACTCTTTATTGTATTTTGTATTTGTGACCTTTTTGTTTTTGCTCAACAAAAAGATAGCTTATCGATAAAAAACGGTATTGATAATCCTAGCCTTAATAGTACACACCATTTTGGTATTTTTAGCTCCAGAATTAACCATAATTTTAAACATGGTCCTCCAAAAAAACCAACACTTACTATAAGTTCTGTAAGCGGAAATAACTTTCATCCCTTTGTTGAAGGCTACTTCCCGAAAGATCCTGTAATAAGAGAAGAGCTAAGTAATATAATCTGGCATGAGCGTCCTTTTTACTTTATAGACCAACAAGCAACGCCTTCCGATTATTTAAATATTGTTATTGATGCAGTTATAAAAGAATTTAGAGTAAGTATAAATATGCCGTTAAGTAAAAAACACGAATTAGGAATTACACTACGGTCTTATTTAATAACAAAAGGAAAACAACCGTTTTCACTTTTTACTGGCGACGAAACCATCGAATGGTTTCATAGCAATATAAATGGCGGGGAAGATCCTTTTGGAAGACGTTTCTACGGCTTAAATCAAGTGAATTTTAAATATCTCGATAAAAATGGAAATACACTTGAGTTAAACAACAATGATTTCTTTATAGGTGGCATCGAATTGAATCACTTTTATTACCCTACTCTTTCAAGAAATAAAACCAGAAATATATTTCTAAATATTGGAAGCCACTTAGGCATTAATACTTCTAAATTTAATACGTCTTTAGACATAGGTGTTTCCGCAAATATTATTAAAAAAATACAACTCAAAAACAACTATGAACTCAATATCGGTTTAGGAATGGGTGTTTTACACAAAAACCTTATCGACTTTAAAGAAGTTATCGATTTGGGTAATAACCCATTTTTAGGAACTTTTGAAACTAATCTTGAAATAGCCAAATACACAAAAAAAGGTAACTATAATGCCTTTGGTATAAACTATCAAATCCAATCTCGTTACAATAAAGCAGAAGAAGCCGATTATTATAAACTTTTGGGTAATTGGGAAGACATAAAAAGTGGTTGGCAACATGGTGTTACAACATTATACAGACCACTATCTAATTGGTCTTTTATTTATACTTATGGTCATCCTAACTACAAACTATCTATATATTTTAAAGAAGATTTCTTGATTCATAACGCCCCAGATTTCCAAACTGGCGTCTCTCTAAAAATCCCTGTTTTTAAATAACCTTATACATTTATCAATCCAGAGGCAGTAGGTTTCAAATCTATATAGGGTTTGACAGACTGTAAATCTGATTCGTGTTTATGTAACCTACAGAAATCCTCAAACATAAATTTGTGTCATTCCTGTCTTAATTATCAGTTACAATGTCAAGAGCGCAATCGAGACCTTTTCAATATATTTATGTTTACTCATAAATAAATAATCCATTATAATCAATTCATTATATGAAATTAACTTGTTAATATTTGGTTAAAATCAAAAACCTATTAAACTTTTTTAAAAAGTAGAAGTCCAATCTACAAATAACTTAAAAAGTATAAAAATGAGAAAATTAATAATTATTGCTATAGCATTAATATCTATTCAAGCTATAGCACAATCAGAAAAAAAAGACAGACCAGAAAGAGGACAAAAAATGAGCAACCTTTCTGCTGAAGAAATAGCAACCTTAAAAACAAAAAAAATGACTTTGTTTTTAGATTTAAGTGAATCACAACAAAATGAGGTTCAAAAAATAAATCTGGAAAATGCCACTTTACGCAAAACAATGATGGAAGCTCGTCAGGCAAAAAAAGAGAATGGAACCGCTCAAAAACCTACTAAAGAAGAGCGTTTGAAAATGGAAAATGACAGATTAGACCGTAAAATTGCTGTGAAAGCTAAAATGAAAAAGATATTAGATAAAGAGCAATATGCTAAATGGGAAGAAGCTCAATTAAAAATGGGTTCTAAAAGAAAAGGCAAAAAGAAAGGTAAGGATGGAAAAAAATAAACATTAGTTAATTTGTTAGTTGAGTTTTTTGAGTAAAAGAGCATTTCAAATTTTGAAATGCTCTTTTTTTATAACCTATCATATAACGAACTCATCAAAACACTGATAACCAATGAGTAATGATGATTATCATAATATTGTTAGTTATATGACAGGTTTATAGGCTTTTTGCCACGGCATTTACCGCTGCAATGGTAAAATCTAAATCTTCATAAGTTAAAGCATCTGTAATAAACCATGTTTCGAAAGCACTTGGTGCAATATATATACCTTCATTTAACATCCCGTGAAAGAATTTCTTGAATGTATCGTTATTTCCTTTTGCTGAAGTTTCAAAATCTACAACTTCAGAATCGTCAAAGTGAACTGAAATCATAGACCCTACTCTGTTAATAGTATGAATAATATTATTATCATTTAAAACTTTAGAAATACCGATATGCAGGTATTCTGTCTTTTTAGCTAAACGATCAAAGATCTCAATATCATTATTCAATTCATTTAGCATAGCAAAACCAGCCGCCATAGCCAGAGGGTTACCACTTAAAGTTCCTGCTTGATACACGGGTCCCAATGGTGCCAAATAATTCATAATCTCATTTCTAGCTGCAAATGCTCCAACGGGTAAACCACCACCAATTACTTTTCCGAAGCAAACAATATCTGCATTAATATCAAATAACTCTTGAGCGCCACCTTTTGCCAATCGAAACCCCGTCATAACCTCATCAAAAATCAACAAAATATTATGAGTATCACATAAAGCTCTTAAGGCTTTTAAGAAATCATCTTTTGGAGGAATACATCCCATATTCCCTGCGACTGGCTCTATAATAATACAAGCTATTTCACCTTGATTCGCTTCAATTAATTGCGCTACATTTTCAATATCATTATAGCGAGCTAACAAGGTATCTTTAGCCGTTCCTTTGGTTACCCCAGGACTATTTGGGCTTCCAAAAGTAACCGCACCACTACCTGCTTGTATTAAAAATGAATCACTATGTCCGTGATAACAACCCGCAAATTTTATAATTTTGTCTTTTCCTGTAAAACCACGTGCTAAACGCACAGCACTCATACATGCTTCTGTACCTGAGTTTACAAACCTTATTTTATCAATATTAGGTACCATTGAAACTGCCAACTCTGCAATTTTAGTTTCAATTTCCGTTGGCATCCCAAACGAGGTTCCTTTTTTTGCTTTTTCTACTACAGCATTTACAACAGGAGCATAGGCATGCCCTAAAACCATTGGCCCCCAAGAATTAATATAATCTATTAATCTATTATTATCTTCATCATACAGGTAAGCACCTTTTGCTTCTTTTACAAAAATAGGGGTTCCTCCTACTGCTTTAAACGCTCTTACTGGTGAATTTACACCACCTGGAATAACCTTTTCCGCATCTGCGAATAGCTCGCTACTTCTTTTATAGTTCATAAATTTATAATTGGTTATTTACGGTTTTACAATTAATACTTGTCCAACACTTAAATCTGTGCCTTTTAACTTGTTTAATTTCTGAAGCTCTTTAACCGTGATATTGTACTTTCTTGAAATAGCATATAGCGTATCCCCTTTTAAAACGGTATACGTATTACCACCTCCAATAGTTGTTGGTATTTCAAATTCTATATTCGAATCTCCCAAAACCTTTTTGTCCAGGTTGTACAATTTATACTGCTCGATAATGCTAATTAATTTTTGAGGATATTTTTTATCGGTTGCATAACCCGCAGCCCTTAATTCTCTGGCCCAACCTTTATAATCACCTTTTTTGAGTTTGAATAATTTCGCATAACGCTTTCTGTCTTTTAAGAAAAGGGAATGGTCTCTAAACGAATATTTCGCATCTTTATATTTCCTAAAACATTCTTGTGCTTTATCATCATCATGATAAATTTTACCACCTGTCCAACCATGACATTTAATACCAAAATGATTATTGGCTTTTACAGAAAGACGTCCTTTTCCAGAACCAGATTCCAGAATACCTTGAGCTAATGTAATACTTGCAGGAATACCGTATAAACTCATTTCCTGTTGAGCAATTTCATTATATACATCAATATACTTCTCGGTAGCATTCGCGTATACTTTGGTCGAACTCTCAGACGTTGTTTTCGTTTCTTTATTATTATTCTCTATGTTTTCAGTATTCGTTTTTGGCTTTTTTGCAATTACTGTTTTTTTAGTACGGCAACTAAAAACAATACAACCTAAACATAACACAAACCCTATTCTTCTTATTCTTCTATTCAATTATTGATAATTTTTTATTTTTTAATACTGTATTCATACCTTTAATTCCTTGCAAGCCCCCTGTATGAATTGCTAAAATTTTTGAGCCTTTTTTAAAATAACCGTTATGAATTAAATCAAAAATCCCAAACATCATTTTACCTGTATAAACAGGATCTAACGGAATGATATTTAACTTTTTAAACTGATTAATGAACGTTACTAATTCTTCATTTATTTTGGCATAACCACCAAAATGATAATTGGTTATTAAATCCCAATTGGTTTTCGTTACAAATTTACTAATATCTTGTTGTAAAAAATCACCTTTTAGAGCAGGAAATCCTAAAACTTGTTGACTGGGTTTTGAACAATTTATAAGTCCAGAAATGGTTCCTCCCGTTCCAACCGCACAACATACATAATCAAAAACACCATCTGCCTCAGTTAATATTTCTTCACATCCCTTAACCGCTAAAGCATTTGTACCACCTTCTGGAATCAAGTAAAAATCATTAAACTCTTTTTTTAACGCCATCAAAAAAGCCTCAGATGTTTTATCTCTATAATCTTTTCTTGAAACAAACTTAAATTGCATCCCATTTTGTTTTGCAAAACTTAAAGTTTCATTACCAACGATTTTATCTTCCAACTCCTCACCTCTAATAACACCAATCGTTTTAAAACCTAATAAATTCCCAGCAGAAGCCACCGCAGCTATATGATTGGAAAAGGCGCCTCCAAAAGTAAGAAGTGTTTTAAAACCCTTTTCTTTAGCCTCAAGAAGATTATATTTAAGTTTCCTATATTTATTTCCAGACACAAAAGGGTGAATTTTGTCTTCACGTTTTACAAACAGTTCTACGCCCTTTTCTTTTGCTAAAGAAACCTGTTGATTAATACTGTGCTCAAGCTTAAAATTCATTAGCGCGAAGATACTTCAAAAATCCCCAAAACGAATGTTGTTTTTAAGTTTGCGTAAGCAAAAAAATGTCTTTACATCTGGATTTCAACAAACAAAATGCAAGAAAAAACACTATAAAAGTAAAAAATAACCTACATTTATGATGTTGTTTTCAAATAAATCACTCTATAGACTCAAAGTCTATTTAGTGAAATACCGAAAAAAAAGAACCATGATAAAACTGAATTTGCATCAAAAGTTTTTAAAAACTGAAAGCAAAATGCACTAAACCACATCCTTTCAACTACAGTTGAAACCAATAAACATTATAACCCTAAAAACTAAACTCACTTTTATTAAATAAACTAAATTAAAAACTATTCAAAAATGAAAAAATCAACTATTTCACTAAAGACGACATTATTGACTACTATTTTAGTTGTATGCTTTTTATCTTGTAAAAATGAAAAAAAAGCTGAGGATGTAAAAAAAGAAGTTTTAACAACATACAATGAAGAAAACGGAGGTACTTTGTGTTTATCTGAAGCAAGCTGGTTTCCTCACAGCCAAACACCTCCTCCCGCTGAAGGTAAAGGAAGTCCATTTGATGTAAGCTCAACAACAAACTGTATTTTTCATCAATGGTCATGGCAAAAGTTTCTATGGGTAACAAAGCCTGAGGGAGATTTACCATTATTTCTTAACCAAAAAGAAATTATTCAGGTTACAGATGCTATGGAACCAGTTGTGCAACAAGCAGGTGCTAGTGTTGTATTAACAGATACAATACAAGCAGGCTTTAGTCATGGCATACTAAAAGTAAATCCAGCATATAATAGTGCAACAGACAAAGCGCTTACAGTACACTATTCAATACATACAAGCTTGATCATGCAAGAGTCAGCTGAGGCTTTTAAAGCAGCTTTAGCATCAGGAAAATTACCAGCAAACAATTTAGAGACTTTCCCTGTAGGTTCTTTAGAATTAAAAGTTTCCTGGGTAGATGTAACAGCTATACCAAACGACAAATTAAAAGATTATTATACAACTACAGCAGCTGTAATTAATAAAGATGGTAAAACATATACAAATACTAATGTTGCTTTATTAGGCATGCATGTTGTAGGAGTTGTAGAAAATCATCCAGAATTTATCTGGGCCACTTTCGAACATAATGATATGGCGCCAAATTATGATTGGAAAGCAAACTCTGCAAGTTCCGCTACTGAAAAACTATTATTTGCTAAAGGCAGTACAACAGGTTTAGATGGTATTACATTTATTAAAGACGACAAGCCTGTATTAGCAAGTAAAGCTTTCGACTTATTTCAATATGGAGTTCCAGTAACGGCATCAGGTTATATGAAAACAAGTCAAAGTGAACCTGAAAACTTTAATAATATAAAAGAAATAAATGCAAGTGTTGCAAAAAACCTTAAAGATGTTTGGCAAAACTATTTTTACAATGGTTCTATATGGATAGATACAGACAGCTTAACACCACTTCAGCAAGCTCAAAAAATTGTAAAATTAGGAAGTTCTATAAGTGCAGCAACACCAGGATCTAGTGCCCGAGGATCTTTAAATTGTGCTAATGTTACTATGGAAACATTTACACAAACATTTCAAAGTAACATTTCGGATATTAATGTAAAAAATCTCGCGAATTGTTTTTCTTGCCATAGTCCTATAAGTTTTGCTGGCAATACCTCCCCAATATATTTAAGCCATATATTTGATGCTTATATTCAATCAAGTGAAGGAAAAAGTAAAAAAGAGATTGATTTAATGAAAGATGATCAACATAAAAAAATATCAGAATTTCTTAGAACATTAAAGTAGTATGACAAATCTTAGTTACAGAAAATAAAAAAGGCTGTCTTAAAAACATTTTAGGACAGTTTTTTTATTCTGTTTTTTTAATAATAATCCCAGCTAGTGTTATATACGCTAGCGCTTCGGCTGTGACAGGTGCCGTCCTGAATGCAAATAACAGAAGCTATAATTTTTATGTCATGGCTTTTGTATTATAGATAGCTCAGCAGAAAGTATAAATTTCACAATAAACCAAACCTTTTATACTTAAACATCATTAACAAAAAGATACTTCAAAAATCCAAAAGGTGGACGACATTTTAGATAATCGAGGTTGACCTCATTTGCATAAGCTTCACGTTCAAAAGAAATATTCCGATAAGCCAAATCCCATGTTTTATACTGAAATAACCGTACTAAAAACTCAATAGCATACATTAAATAAAAGGGCATTATTAACATGTCTAATTGTTGCTTTAAGTGAATCTTTTCATGATTCATTAAAACAGCATCCTTTTTTAAATGTTTCGACCTCAAAAACACAAAAGGAAACACAGTTAAACCTGTATACCCTTTCGGAACTAAATATTTCGAAATTAAAACCATACTTTATTACATTCAAAAATCAAACCAAATTATATTATCTTTGTTTTAAATGACATGAGCACCTCTAAGTCTTTTAAGGTTAATTGAGATTCTTAGTATGCAAATCGCGTCTGACGATTAAAAAAATGAATACAATCAGATGAAAAAAATAATCCCTATTGAAGAAGGTGATTACTACTTAACACCAGAAGGTTATCGCTGTTTCACAGAACAATACCATTTAAGAAGAGGGTATTGTTGTGAAAGCGGATGCAGACATTGCCCATACGGGTATAACAAAAAAAAATAACACTAAAACCAAAATAGTAAACACAGCACAAAATCATTTATCAAAGGCTTGGTATGATTCTTGATGCTTATTACTAAAAATTGGAAAGCACTTAAATCAATGATTTTAATGCTAGTTATGTAATTTAAAAACAAAAGGCTATGAAAAAATTATTAAAAACCTTACCACTTGTGGCATTGCTCATTGTGGTTACCTCATGCAGTTCTGTGCGTGTAGCAGCAGATTATGATAAGAATGCTAATTTTGGAGAATACAAAACCTTTGCTTTTTTTAAAACAGGTATTGATAAAGCAGAAATTAATGATTTAGATAAACGGAGAATCCTTCGTGCTATTGAAGCAGAATTATTAGCTAAAGGCTTTACAAAATCTAAAAATCCTGATCTTTTAGTAAGTCTTTTTACAAAATCTCAGCAACGTGTAGACGTTTACAATAACTCTTGGGGTTATGGTGGCTGGGGTTGGGGAGGCTGGGGAGGCTTCGGACCTGGTTGGGGATGGGGTTGGAATCAACAACCTAATGTATCTACCAGCACACAAGGCTCTCTATACATAGACCTTATTGATTCTAATAAAAAAGAACTTGTTTGGCAAGGTATGGGAACGGGTTATTTAAGTAAAAGTATGGAGAAAAAAGAAGCTCGTATTAAAGAGTTTGTAACAGAAATTATGACGAAGTATCCTCCTGGAGCTCAACAATAAAAAAGATTATCTAAAAAGGTAAATAAAAATTGAATGTCTGGAATGCAATCGAAACCTTCATATTTAATGAGGTATTTTAGTTCTCGACTGCGTTCCTGATATTGTAAATTTAGATAAACACGAATCAGATTTTCTCTCTGTCAAACATATTATAGATATGAAATCTACCATGTCTGAAGCTTGGTAAACAGGGAGGCAAGTAAATTAATGATATTCACGTCTAACTTTCAAAATCTAGATATTTAAATAGGTTTCGACTACGCTCAACCTGATATTAAGTTTTAACTTTTTGAAATTCAACTTAATAATTTTGTTCTTATGCCGAACTCACGTTAGTTATATACCAATTATCGGTTTATCACATCACAATATCATTTTCCCAAACGTAAGGCTTTGGAATATCGGTATCGTCAATAAGTTGTCTTATATCTATCTCTATACCCCTGCTCAAATCTGTAATAGGCACATCATTAGGACCACCTTCAAAAGGGTTCTCTGTATTTTCTCCAATAGCTTCCATAGTATAAAATACCCAGGTGATTAAAGCGCTAAAAGGCACAGAAAACCATACAAAATGCTTCGCAATAGCTTCTTGTGTAACGTGCATTAAAGAGGAACGCTCTTCATGTTTACTTAATAATCCTAAGATTTTCTCACCAAAACTCTCAAATTCCTCCATAATTCCATAAGGAATTAATAAAATAAAAATCCAAACAAATAAATAGTTAAGTGTCGCAAATTGTCTTGGATATGGAAAGTTTTTAATACGTTCGCTTTTACCCTGAAGCGTGTAAAACTCTACCAACATGTTCGTCATTTCCATATGCCTAAAATCCTCAATTAAACCTAGATTCATTAATTCTTTTAAACGTCGCGATTGAATTCCTAATAATTGAGATGCTTGATTTCCTTTTGCTAAAACCTCTTTATACTCCGCTTCCGAAATATATGATTTTATAGCACCTTCTAAATCTTCCACATCTTCGCAAACTCTATATTTTGAAGCTCTAAATTCTATATTAGACCGCTTAGATTTAAGATGCATTTCCCATGGTCTTTCTTCTCTCATCTGATATCGCAAAGCTGTTAACCAAGCCACATGTCTATGCACCAACTCCCGTTTAATTGCTTGTATTTCCTCCTCTGTTCTATCTTTATCAGTATGGTCATTATTTATAAAATCTTTCACCATTATCGTCCAAGAACGTGATGCATTAACAATGCCTCCCCATATTTTTCGGGCTTCCCACAGCCTATCGTAAGAAGCATTATTCTTAAAACTCACAATAAATGCCACTGCAGTACCTAATACACCTAATGGCAACCAAGGAACATGCAACCATTTTAAACCTAGTACATCAAATAAAAAAACGGGAATAAAAGCTAAAACTATAAATAATAAAATATGTCTTCGAGTCCATTTTAAAACTCCTGCTATAGGAAAGATACGTTTTGTATACATAATTTTTAAGGTTTAAAATATAAAAACACTAAAATAAGCATTCCCTTTAACATTATTAAAAACACAAAAAAATCGACAATCGTTTAAAGATTTCGTATTTTTACTACATAAAAGTCTAAGTTAAATTAATTATGTCTAACACTATTGAATCTAATCCTATTTTAAATCGCTTGCCTAAGCATTTAATGCAGTTTATAAAACCTCAAAATTACGAGGATTATTCTGCCATAGACCAAGCTGTTTGGCGTTATGTAATGCGTAAAAATGTTGATTTTCTTAGTACAGTAGCTCATAAGTCTTACCTCGACGGCTTAAACCAAACGGGAATTTCTATTGATAGCATTCCTAACATGTATGGCATGAACAGGATTTTAAAAGACATTGGTTGGGCAGCTGTTGCTGTTGATGGTTTTATTCCTCCAAATGCGTTCATGGAGTTTCAGGCATACAATGTATTGGTTATCGCTAGTGATATTAGACAGTTAGAAAACATAAAATACACCCCCGCTCCAGATATTATTCACGAAGGCGCAGGACACGCACCCATAATTGCAAATCCAGAATATGCTGAGTATTTAAGACGTTTTGGAGAAATTGGTTGTAAAGCCATTTCATCTGCTAAAGACTATCAATTATATGAAGCCGTAAGAGCTTTATCTATTATTAAAGAAGCACCAAATTCTAGTGAAAGCGACATCGCTGCAACGGAAAAAAAAGTAGAAGATTTACAACAAAACATGGGTGAACCAAGTGAAATGGCACTTATTAGAAACCTGCATTGGTGGACGGTTGAATATGGCTTGATCGGAACTCTGGAACATCCAAAAATATACGGCGCTGGGCTACTCTCTTCTATTGGTGAAAGTGCCTGGTGTATGACTGATGAAGTTAAAAAACTTCCTTACGATATCAATGCCGCTTATAAAGATTTTGATATCACCAAACCACAACCTCAACTTTTTGTTATACCAGACTTTGCACATTTAAGTCTTGTTTTAGAGGAATTTGCAAATACCATGTCTTTGCGTAAAGGTGGACTTTCTGGAATTAACAAACTCATACAATCTGAAGCTTTAGGCACCATAGAACTAAGTACAGGGTTACAAATTTCTGGAATATTTACCAGTATAATTGAAAGCAATGGAAATCCTATTTATATACAAACCACAGGAGAAACGGCTTTAGCCTATAGAGAAAAAGAATTAGTTGGACATGGTACTAACACACATCATAGAGGTTTTGGATCTCCTGTTGGAAAACTTAAAGGCATTAATTTAGCGATTGAAGATATGAGCCCTCGTGACTTATCTGCCTATGCCATTTATGAAGAACAACGTATCACCTTAGAATTTGAAGGCGGCATAAAAGTTTCTGGCGAAATTATTACTGGGAAACGAAATCTGCAAGGTAAAATAATATTGATCAGTTTTAAAAACTGTACAGTAACACATAATGAAACTACATTGTTTTTTCCTGAATGGGGTGTTTACGATATGGCTGTAGGTAAAGATATTGTTTCTGCATATTCTGGACCAGCCGATCTAAATAGTTTTGATCTGATAACACATGTACCATCTACTAAAACAATTCATGTAAAAAAATCAACTGAACAATTACAATTAGAAGCTTTATACCAACAAATTAGAGATTACAGAGAAAATAAAAACAAAACCATTTCCAGAACTAAGGTCTTAGAACAATTGATTGAAAAACACCCTAATGATTGGTTATTATCAGTAGAACTCTACGAATTGGCTTTTACCGCTAACGAATCTAATCTTTGTGAAAGTATTTTAAATCATCTGGAAACTGTAAAACAAAACAGACCAGAAGTAGGCCTTTTAATTGACGATGGTTTAGAAATTGTTAAACAAACTGTTAGCGTATAGCGAGAAATTACCTAAACCGTTTTAAAGTCTTTTTTGTGAATTTACTTAACACTAATTTGCCACTTATTTCGGCACGTTCTGTTAATAAAGTGTCCCAATGGTCTGTACCTTTCCAAAAAACAGTTTTCATTTCTGTTAAGGCTTCAGGATTATAAGACGCTAGTTTAGTCGCCAATGTTATAACAGCTTCATCAAGTTCTTCTACTGTTTCAAAAACATCTGCATAAAGTCCTTTTTCTTTTGCAAATTCCGCAGAAAAAAAAGTTTCAGCATCTATTGTCATTTGAGACATGGCTGATAATCCTATTTTCCTAGTAACTACAGGTTCTATAACAAAAGGCCCAATACCGATACTTAATTCACTTAGTTTTATTGAGGCATATACTGTTGCCATACAATAATCGGTTGCAGCAGCTAAGCCTAAGCCACCACCTACAGATTTTCCTTGAACACGACCTATTATAAGTTTAGGGCATTTGCGCATGGCATTAATAACATTAGCGAAACCCGAGAAAAAAACTTTACCAACTTTAGCATTTTCAATGGCTATTAATTCATTAAAGCTAGCTCCTGCACAAAAGGTTCTATCGCCTCCGCTTTTTAAAACAATAACCTTAATAGCATCATTGTTCCCTGCTTCTTGAATGGTTTTTACCAACTGAGATAAAACATCACTTGGCATAGAATTGCGATTTGGGTGAAAGAATTCAATATACCCTATATCGCTACTAATGGTTAACTTAACGTATGATTTTGACATGATGTAAATTACAATAATTATTTAAAAAGGCAGGTTAGAAACATCTACATTTCCACCCGATATTATGACTCCTATTCTTTTATTTTTAATCTTTTTTTTATCCTTTAAAACAGCAGCAAAGGCAACCGCACTTGATGGTTCAATTATAATTTTCATACGCTCCCAAATCAATTTCATGGCATTAATAATCTCATCTTCTTCAACGCGTATTATTTTTTCAACGTGTTTTTTTATAATTGGAAAGTTTCTATCTCCTAAATAAGTTCGCAAACCATCTGCTATGGTATTAGAGGTCTCATTTTTTTCAATATTTCCAGAAATCAATGATCTATAGGCATCATCAACTGCCTTAGGTTCTCCTGCAACTACTTTACACGTATTAGAAAAGTGATTCGCTGCTAAAATAGTTCCTGCCAACAACCCACCACCGCCTACTGGCGTGAATATATAATCTAGATCGCTATAATCTTCTAGCAATTCTATAGCTGCGGTTCCTTGACCGTAAATAACAGTATCGTCATTTGAAGGATGGATAAAAGTTGCGCCTTTTTCTTTTTGAATTCGTGCTGCTCCACTTTCTCTCGCATTTATATTAGAATCGCATTCAATAATAACACCTCCATAAGTTTTTACAGCCTCTTTTTTTACCTGCGGTGCATTTTTGGGCATTACTATATAGGCAGTCACTTCCAGGCTTTTGGCTGCCAATGATAAGGCCTGAGCAAAATTCCCCGAAGAATGTGTAACAACGCCTTTTCTTTTTTGTTCATCGGTTAAATTTAAAATAGCATGTACCGCCCCTCGCATTTTAAACGCTCCCATTTTTTGAAAGTTTTCACACTTAAAAAAAACCTCAGCTTCACATATCGTATTTAATAACTGTGATGTTAAAACTGGGGTTCTATGAATATAGGGTTTTATAAGATTGTGAACTTTTTGCAAGGTAAGTTTATCCATCATTAGTAACTACAATTTTAAACCTTGTAAAGCATCTAGTGTAGACACTGGGTTTTCATTATATTTTAAGGTCCACCCTAAAGAGTTTGTTAGAATATAAAATTTTGACAACTCGCTTATTAACCTATTTTTAGCATTTGCTTTTAAATCGGAAGCTTCTAATTTCTTATTTAATGATGTTTTTACAATATGCTTTATCTCGTTATAATCTTTAGCTTCAAAAGGATTTAAGAAATCTGACTGAATATCGTAATATTCAAAGTCTGGGCTAATTTTTATTTCTTCTTTTGGAATACTCAAAATAGTTAATGTTTTGCCTACATCGTCTATTTCAAATTCAATTTCGCTTAAATCATAAGCTATGGTAACATCTGCATTCACAACAACTAATGCTTTTTTTTCTGAAGTAAAATAGTCACCAAAAATCTCTTTAGAATTCTTATAATTAAAGACTTCACTAAAATGACCTTCGGTCACAACCAACTTTCCAACATTTTTAATTTGTTCTTCAATTAGTGTAGAACTTTCTTGAAGTATTATTTTATCTTTCTGATTATCTCCACAATACTTAAAAGTAAACAGAACAATTAAAGTAATTATAACGCCAAATAGAATTTTTCTCATATGCTAAGTAAAGAAATATTTTGGAACTATACTTCTTCAATATATACTTAAATATACATTCTCACTTTCACTAGAATGACAACTTCTGTTCATACTCACTCGCATGCTTCAGAAGAATTGTTCTCTCGTTTAAACAAAAAAACATTAGTTTTCTCCGACATAAGAAGTCTAAACTAATGCATTTATGAAATTTTAACTAACAAGTCAAAAATAATAAACTTGCTTAACAGTGATATTAAGTAAAAGTTAAACTAAAGTTATAATATAACTCCCAATAACACAATCAATTTCGGATGTTTAAGGCTAAAAAAATGGCATAAAAAAAACACCAATTGTAAATCTTTTTATCGATTTAAACCATTGATGTTTTTGATATGAACTGATTAATAGCATTTTAAACGTACAATTATTAGTTTTAGAATCCGCAATTTTTCGATAAAGCGTTATTAAAAAAGATAAAGCGTTATAATATTATTTACCACTCTTAATTAATAAATATCAAATACAGAGATACTTACCAACAGTACCAAGGCATATTTTTCTCATTAAAACCTCTATAATTGATAAGTATATTCAAAATACGATATGTAAAAACTGGGATTGGATTTCATTTTTTTTAACGGCTATATTTTGAAGAAATTTTTGGTGTGCTTCTGAATTTGGATTGAATGGCTTATGTTGTAATCCTTTTTGAATAACATCGATTTCTCCCATTGTTTTATATGCTATTGAAGCCATCCAAACCTCTTGAAAACGTTCCCAGATATAGTTGATAGCTGTTTTGTTTGGGTGAATCATATCCTCTGTATAAAAACGATAATCGCGAAGTTCATCCATCATAATTTCATAAGAGGGAAAGTAGAATGATTGACGATTAGCAATTGATGATTTTTGATTTAAAAACTGGTGTATTCCTGTTATTAAATGTGCTTTACTCTGTGTGTTTTCAATAAAACCATCTTTTATATGTCGTACGGGTGATACAGTAAAAATAATTGACGCTTCAGAATTTATACTTTTAATTAAACTTACTAGTGTTTTTATAGATGTATAGACCTCTCCTACCGAAAGCAATTCTTTTGTAAATTGTTTTTGAGGAATCTTATGGCAATTTGCTACAATCTCTTTGGTTTCAACAGAACGATATACCCAGACAGTACCAAAAGTAATAACCACATGCGTTGATTCTTGAATCTGTTGTTTTGTTGATCTTATGTTCTTGTTTAAATTAATCAACAAATCATCCTTTGAGGTGTTGCTTAATTTTGAATGTGCATCAAAACAATGCCATTGTTCATTATGAAAAAAGATGTCTTCTTCTGTATATGTCTTTTCATTTATTGCATCAGAAACTAAATTTTCAATGGCTTTAGGATGAAATAAAATACCTAGTGGGTTTTGGGTATTTTTAAATTTAAAATAATCTAACTTTTTACCAATATTTTCCACAAAACAAGACCCTAATAGAAGCATATTAGAGTTATAGTCTATTAGATTATTAGACTGTTTTTGTAATAATATTTTGGTTTGAAGTTTCATCTATTTTCTCACAAAGATACAAAGACGCAAAGTCGCAAAGTTTTCTTTTTATAAACCATTAACCATTCTGGTTATTCCTGTTTTTATTAAAGGGCTATTAAAATTAATTAGAAGCCCTAGTTTCAAACCGCTTAACTTCAAATACGTCATTAATTGTTTTGGATGAACGGGGTGAATTTCTAAAACGGATTTTATTTCAATAATCACTTTGTTTTCAACAATTAAATCAGTTCTAAACCCTAAATCTAATTTTTTGTTTTTCCAAACTACCGGTAACTGCTTTTGACGTTCTACTACAAACCCTTTTTCAGTTAATTCAGAAAACAAAACTTCTTCATAAACGGACTCCAACAAACCTGGACCTAAATTAACATGAATATGATAACAACAATCAACTATTTTTGTAGCTAAGTAGTTTTCAAAAAGCACTTCTTTATTCCCCATATAATTTTATTTATTTAATTATTTAGATTATTTAATAATGTTTTTTTTCTCGCTAATGCACTAAGGCATTAAGCTTAAAAAAGGGGCTTTATTTGTTTGTTTTTCTTTTTGCGGATTAGCTATTTAATCCAATCTTGGATATTCACAATACATCATATAACTTTGCGGCTTCGTAGCTTCGCGAGATCATTTTAAAACGCGCTTCATTTGTCCCCATACAATTCTGTTTTTTTTAATTGTTAGAGTGATTTAGTAATTTTTTTTCTCGCAAAGACACTAAGGCGCTAAGCTAAAAAAAGGAGCTTTATTTGTTTGTTTTTCTTTTTTACGGATCAGCATTTAATCCAATTGGATATTCACAATACATCCATAAAACTTTGCGGCTTCGCGGCTTCGCGAAACCATTTAAAAAAGCGCTTCATTTGTCCCCATACAATTTGTTTTTATTAATTGTTAGAGTGATTTAGTAATATTTTTTTCTCGCTAAGACGCTAAGGCGCTAAGCTTAAAAAGAGGGCTTAATTTAGTTTTTTTGCAGGTCAGCATTTAATCCAATCTTGGATATTCACAATACATTCATATAACTTTGCGTCTTTGCGGCTTCGCGAGACCATTTTAAAAACCCCTTCATTACCCCATACAATTTGTTTTTATTAATTGTTAGAGTGATTTAGTAATATTTTTTTCTCGCTAAGACGCTAAGGCGCTAAGCTTAAAAAGAGGGCTTAATTTAGTTTTTTTGCAGATCAGCATTTAATCCAATCGTAGATATTCACAATACGCCGTATAACTTTGCGTCTTTGCGGCTTCGCGAGACCATTTTAAAAACCCCTTCATTACCCCATGCAATTTTGTTTTTTTTAATTGTTAGAGTGATTTAGTAATGTTTTTTTCTCGCTAAGGCGCTAAGGCGCTAAGCTTAAAAAAAGGCTTTATTTGTTGTTGTTTTTGCAGATCAGCATTTAATCCAATCTTGGATATTCACAATACATCCATATAACTTTGCGGCTTTGCGTCTTCGGTAAACTATTCTATATAATCTTTTGCCTTCTCTAAAGCGTCATTAATCCCGTTTGGATTCTTACCTCCTGCAGTTGCAAAGAATGGTTGTCCGCCGCCACCGCCTTGGATATATTTTCCAAGTTCTCTAACTACTTGTCCAGCATTTAATTCTTTACTAGCCACTAGTTCTTTTGATATATAACAAGACAACAAGGCTTTTCCGTTTTGCTCTGCTCCAAATAACAGGAATAAATTATCAAACTGACTCCCTAGCTCAAAAGCAACATCTTTTATGCCTCCTGCATCTAAATCTATTTTTTTAGCTAAAAACTGAATGCCATTAACATCTTGCAACTCACTTTTAAGTTCGCCTTTTATATTTTTGGCTTTATCTTTTAAAAGTAATTCTATTTGTTTTTTAAGGCTCGTATTTTCTTCTTGTAAACTTTGTAATGCTTTTACAGGTTCCTTTGTATTGTTAAGCAAATCCTTCATTTCAAAGTAAGCACGGTTATTTTCAAAATAAAAATCTTTAACAGCATCATTGGTGATGGCTTCAATACGACGGATTCCCGATGCTACCGCTCCTTCAGATACTATTTTAAAATGCCAAATATCGGCCGTATTTTTTACATGCGTTCCACCACAAAGCTCAATAGATTGTCCAAAACGAATGGCACGAACCGTATCGCCATACTTTTCACCAAACAAACTCATAGCTCCATCTGCTATAGCTTCTTCCTTAGGTATATTCCGTTTTTCTATTAAAGGTAATTTCCCAGCTATTCTCGCGTTTACAAAATTTTCAACATCACGTAATTCTTCAACTGTTAATTTTGAAAAATGAGAAAAATCAAAACGCAAATACTTTGAGTGCACGGCACTTCCTTTTTGCTCTACATGTGTCCCTAAAACCTCTCTTAAAGCTTGATGTAATAAATGCGTAGCGGTATGATTACACTCAGTTCGATATCGCTGTTTAGAATCTACAACAACCTTAAACGTCTCTTCAATATGCTTTGGTAAGTTTTTAGCAAAATGAATGATCACATTGTTTTCTTTCTTAGTATTTAGTATATAAATAACATCCCCGTGGGCATCTTCTAAATACCCTTTATCGCCTACTTGACCACCTCCTTCGGGATAGAATGGTGTAATATTAAATACCAATTGATACATTTCACCGTCCTTTTTAGACACCACTTTTCTATACCTAGTTAATTTCACATTGGCTTCAAGCGTATCATAACCTATAAATTCTTCTTCGGCATCATCAAATAAAATGGTCCAATCGTCGGTTGACATCTCACTAGCTGCACGCGAACGATTCTTCTGCTTCTGAAGTTCTGCATCAAAACCTTTTTCGTCAAGTTTTAATTCTTTTTCACTTAAAATAAGCGCCGTTAAATCTATCGGAAATCCATAGGTGTCATATAATTCAAAAACCTTTTCTCCAGATACCGTATCACCTTTAGTTTCTTCAACAATTCGGTTTAACAATACCAAACCTTGATCTAAAGTTCTTAAAAAAGATTGTTCTTCTTCTTTAATAACATTTTCAATAAGTTGTTTTTGAGCTTTCAATTCTGGGAAAGCTGTTCCCATTTTCTTACTCAAAACATCTACTAATCTGTAAATAAAGGCTTCTTTTTTATCTAAAAACGTAAAACCATAACGGATGGCACGTCGTAAAATTCTACGAATAACATAACCTGCTCCTGTATTACTGGGGAGTTGTCCGTCTGCTATAGAGAAAGCTACAGCTCTAACATGATCGGCTATAACACGAATGGCTACATCGACATCTTCTACCTTGCCATACTTCATTTTAGCTATCGTTTCTATTTCCCTAATTAAAGGTATAAAAACATCTGTATCATAATTAGATTGCACTCCTTGCAACACCATACACAAACGTTCAAAGCCCATTCCTGTATCAATATGTTTATCTGGAAGATCTTCTAAACTACCGTTTGCTTTCCTGTTGTATTGCATGAAAACCAGATTCCAAATTTCTACAACATGTGGATGATCCTGATTTACTAAATCTTTGCCAGGAATTTTCGCTTTTTCTTCCGCAGATCGAATATCAACATGTATTTCACTACAAGGCCCACAAGGTCCTTGTTCTCCCATTTCCCAGAAATTATCCTTTTTATCACCTTTTAAAATACGGTCTTCTGCAATGTATTGTTTCCAAATATCGTAAGCTTCAGTATCCATTGGAAGGTTATCGGTATCATCACTCCCTTCAAAAACAGTCACATATAGTATCTCTTTATCAATACCATAAACTTCTGTTAATAATTCCCAGGCCCAAGCAATCGCCTCTTTTTTAAAGTAGTCACCAAAACTCCAATTACCAAGCATCTCAAAAAGCGTATGGTGGTAGGTATCGTAACCAACTTCTTCCAGATCGTTATGCTTTCCTGAAACACGCAAACACTTTTGAGAATCGGAAATTCGACTATTCTTTGATTGCGCATTTCCTAAAAAGTACTCTTTAAAAGGTGCCATTCCAGAATTTACAAACATTAAAGTAGGGTCATCTTTTAACACCATGGGTGCAGATGGGACTATACTATGCTTCTTTTCCTTAAAAAAACTTAAAAACTTTGATCGTATATCTTGTGATTTCATGTATTTTTATTAAAAATCTTGTTTCTATTAAATTACTTTTAAAAGGAAGCAATTTTTATTTTATATTTACTCTTCAAATTTACCCTAAATTTAAGGTATCGTAATCCTACATTGAAAAATAATCGTAAATAGATTATAATTATTTTTTTGTAGGTTTGCCCGTTTGCATATTAAATGCAATGATTGCTATTACCTCAATTTAGTTGCAAAAATAGTATAATTTAAGAAATGAGTAAGGTAAAATATTATTACGATTCTGAATCGCTCTCATACCGAAAAATAGAACGAAAAAAGAGAACTACTTTTAAGTATGTGTCCTTCTTTATTTTAGGCTGTGCTTTCTTCGCTTTTATTTTCGTTTTTATTGCTAGTCAGTATATTGAATCTCCTAAAGAAAAAGCTATGAAACGTGAGTTGCAGAACATGCAACTACAGTATGAATTGCTTGATAAAAAAATGGCTGAAGCTGAAGCTGTTTTAACAAATATTGAAGAGAGAGATAATAATATTTATCGTGTTTATTTTGAAGCAAACCCCATCCCTGAAGCACAGCGTAGAGCTGGATTTGGAGGAATAAACAGGTATAAAGATTTGGAAGGGTTTGATAATTCTAAATTAATAATAGAAAGTAATAAACGTATCGATATATTACAAAAACAAATTGTGGTACAATCTAAATCACTCGATGAAATTGCTATCTTAGCTGAAGAGAAAGAAAAGATTCTGGCTGCCATTCCTGCCATTCAACCAGTTAGTAATGAAGATTTAACTAGAATGGCTTCTGGTTACGGTATGCGATCCGATCCGTTTACTAAAGCTCGAAAAATGCACTGGGGCATGGATTTTACGGCTCCAAGGGGCACACCTATTTATGCTAGTGGCGATGGAAAAGTTGTTCGTGCCGATTCTGGATCTAGCGGCTATGGGAAGCATATACGAATTGATCATGGATTTGGATATTTAAGTTTATATGCACATTTATATAAATATAATGTGAAAAAAAACCAAAAGGTTAAACGTGGTGATTTGATTGGTTTTGTAGGTAGTACAGGGCGTTCTGAAGGACCGCACTTACACTATGAGATTTTTAAAGATGGCGCACGTATAAACCCTATAAACTTCTATTACGGTAGTTTAACTGCTGAAGAATTTAATAAACTATTGGAGCATGCTTCTTTAGAAAATCAATCTCTGGACTAATGCATATAGATTTACCTGAAAAACGATATTATGCTATTGGCGAAGTCGCCAAAGCATTTAATGTAAACACTTCGTTGATTCGTTTTTGGGAAAAAGAATTTGATGTATTAAAACCTAAAAAAAATGCTAAGGGCAATCGTAAGTTCACTCCTGAAGACATAAAGAATCTTAAATTTATTTACCACCTTGTTAAAGAACGTGGATTTACTCTCGAAGGTGCAAAAACGCATTTAAAAGAAGACAAAAAAGATACGCTTTCTAATTTTGAAATTATTAGTAAACTTGAAGACGTTAAAAATCAACTTATTAAAATAAAGCAACATCTTTAAGAATTGGCTACTCTAACTAAAAAATACATTTAATTATGTAACATTTTTAAAAATTAAGTGTCTCACATAAGTAACCACTAACAAATTATACTAAAACTAATTTTATTATGAAGAAATTTTTACCATGGATTATTATAATTGCTTTAATTCTGTTATTGGTTAAATGGGGAGTTGGAGTAAACAATATGCTTGTTGAAAAAGAAGGATTAGCACAAGCTCAATGGGCAAATGTTGAAAGTTCTTACCAACGGAGAGCTGATTTAATACCTAATTTAGTTGCTACCGTGAAAGGTTACGCTTCTCATGAAAAAGAAACCTTAGAAGGTGTTATTAAAGCACGTTCTGAAGCTACAAAAACAACAATTAATGCTGGTGATTTATCTCCAGAAAAAATGGCACAATTCCAGCAAGCTCAACAAGGTTTAAGTGGTGCATTATCTAAATTATTATTAACTGTTGAACGTTATCCTGATTTAAAAGCGGATAAAAGTTTCTTAGAATTACAATCACAATTGGAAGGCACTGAAAACAGAATTAATGTTGAACGAAATAGATTTAATAAGATAGCAGGTGAATATAATATTACTATAAAAAAAATCCCTACTAATTTTATTGCAAGTATAGGTGGATTTGAAGGCATGCCTTTATATAAATCTGACCCAGATAGTAAAAATGCCCCTAAAGTAGAGTTTTAATGTCTAAAGTTGAAGATTTTCTTTCTACTGCTGAAGAACAAGAAATTGTTGAAGCTATAAGATTAGCAGAATTAAATACTTCTGGAGAAATACGAGTTCATATAGAAAAAACATCTAAAGAAGATGCTACTAATCGTGCTCTTGAGCTTTTCCACATACTAAAAATGGATAATACTAAGCTCCAAAATGGGGTGTTAATTTATGTAGCAATTGCAGAAAAAACATTTGTTATCTACGGTGATGAAGGTATTAACAAGGTTGTTGAGAATGATTTTTGGGATAGCACCAAAGATGTTATACAGTCACATTTTAAACAAGGCAATTTTAAACAAGGATTGATTGATGGAGTTTTTAAGTGCGGAGAACAACTCAAACACTATTTTCCTTATACAAATTCGGACATCAATGAACTTACAAACGACATTTCTAAAGGATAGAATTTAAAGTATGCAATTAATTGTTAAACAAAAAAGTATTATTATTTCTTTGTTCCTTACTTTTTTCGCCTTAGGAACAATTTCGGCTCAATATAAAATACCTAAAAGACCTTCTAACAAAAAGCAAACTTTTGTATACGACTATACTAATCCTAAACTCCTTTCAAAAAAAGATAGTATTGAACTAGCTGTTAAGTTAAGGAAATATTCAGATACTACTTCTACACAAATCGTTGTTGCCATTATCAATTCTACTGAAGGAGAATATATTAATTTTTTAGGAGCCCAATGGCTCAAAGAATGGGGTATAGGACAAGTAAAAAAAGATAATGGTATACTAATATTATTAGCAAAGAATGACAGGAAAATTGGAATAAATACAGGCTATGGGATAGAACATCTTTTAACCGACGCATTATCTAAACGTATTATAGAAAGAGACATTATTCCTTATTTTAAACAAAATGATTATTATGGTGGCTTAAGCAGAGGAACTGATGCTATTTTTGAAGTACTTAATGGAGAATATCAAGGCACTCGTAAGTCCAATAATAGTGATTTCCCCGGTAAGCTTATATTTATCTTCATTTTTATATTTATCATTATCCTCATTTCGGTGTCTAAGAATAGGCGTGGCGGTGGAGGCAATAGAGGAAACAGATCTAGTGGTGTTGATATTTTAGAAGCTATTATTTTAAGCAATATGGGACGTGGTAATTACCGAAGTGGTTCTTCTGGCGGCTTTGGAGGAAATTCAGGTGGCGGTTTCTCTGGAGGGGGTTTTGGTGGCGGCTTTGGAGGTGGCTCTGGCGGCGGCGGCGGCGCTTCTGGCGGTTGGTAATTATTGATAGCCCTATTGTTCCCAATTTTAAAAATGGCAATAATTAAAATCTACCTATACCTTACTCGGTCTCTTATTTCTCCTGCCTTTCCTAAGCTATTGAATTTCCAGCTAAAACTTAGCATAAAATATTGTTGCAATACAGTGCTTTCCACATCTTCTATATAGTTTTGAGTGGCCACCCTTCTAGCATTGGTATTTTGATTCAATACATCGTAAGCTTTAAGCGTTATGGTTCCTTTATCTTTAAGTACAGAATATGCTAAAGTAGAGTTCCAAAACCAAGCACTTTTTTGAAAGCCATCTGCTATATTAGGATTGTAACTAAATTGAATATCGTTCCGCCATTCGAATTTTCTTGGCAAAAAAGTCACCGTATTTAAATTTAATGAATGTTTTAAAAACTCTTGATTTTCAAAATTGTCAAGATCAAATGTATTTCTTGTAAACGACATTACATATCTAGGATTAAACTCTAAAACATCTTTCCAAACTAGCCTTAATCTCAAGCTAGGAGATAAAGACGTATTATTACTAGCATACTGAATACCATTATTAAAATTTATAGATCTTGTAATATTAGGTCCAACTCCTATATCAAAACTGACTGTTCTTAAGTTATCAATTTTTACTTTTTTGCTAACCGATATATATCCATAAATATTATAAGATCCATTTACATTAGCGTATGTCGTTTCTCTAACTAAATTCTCATCTATTATACTTGTTGAAACTACTTTATTATTTTGGAAAACAGACCTGAAATACACATTAAATCTAGAGCCTTTTTGAAAATCGAAAGCATTATAACGCATATAAATACTATGATTATTTTGTGGTTCTAAATTAGGATTTCCGACTATAACATTTAGTGGGTTTGAAACATTTCTAAATGATTGTAATTGGGATAATTGTGGTGGGTTGTTTCTTAGGTAATACCCCATACTAAGTGATGATTTAGGACTAAACTTGTAACGAAATCTGGATCTTAGTTCCACTGCTTCAAAATCCCTTTTTAGATTGTACTCAGGTCTTAGCAAGTCTCTATTTTCTAAAGTTCTAAAAACATAAGATGTTTCAAAACTAGCAGACCAGATTTTCTTTTTGTATTCAAGCTCAAAAGATGGTGTACTGGTTTCGTTAATATACTCAAAATCGGTACTTAATTCTGTATTAAACTCAGAATACAAACTAGTGTCTGTATCTTTATCAAATGTACTTTTCCTGTCTTCTTGTTTGTTCCTGTTATAATCATATTTAAATTTTAAAAAGAACTCTTTCCCTATTAGTGGTAATCTGTAAGTAACATCAGAGCTAAAATTATTAACCTTATTTTCACTATCTGTATATTGATTTCTTTCAATATTCTCTGTATCATCTTCTAATATTTCAGTCAAGGATTCTAAAAAATCATCACCTTCTCTAACATTTATTTCATTTTCTATACTGAATCTTAAAAATGCGCCATTTGAACCAAATCGTTTTGTAATATCAATATCATTACTGAAGTTTTTACCAAAAGTTTCAACATTTGATTTTGAAGTAGACCTATTTATTAACTCATTAAATTCATCTGATGATGTATTGTCTTCAAAATATATGGTTTTACTTTTTGCATATTTAAAAGAAGGCTCTATGTTTATTAAAAGCGTTGAATCCACTTCTATATCAAACTCAAAATTTGCACTATGATTATCGCTATCGCTAAAAGAACTAGAACCAGACGTTGTAAAATATCTGGAATCTGCTAAAATATTCTCTCTATTACTAGTCTTTTTATTTTCTGAATGACTTCCTGAATAAAAATAATTTGCAGCTACATCTACTTTTTCACCAAACTTATCGGCATAGTTTGTTCCATAATTTTGAGATTCTGTAATCCCTTGTCCACCGCCAAAAGAACGACCATCTATACTAAATGATCCATTAGAACTAACACTCATACTATTAGCTGCACCAAACATTTTACGTATTTCACCAAAACTAAAACCTGGAGAATTAATATCATTACCTCCAGCCAAAACACTTATGCGTTGATCGTTATCAAAATAGTTAAACATCCCTGCATATTCATAATGATCTTCTGTACCCGCTCCTGCAGCTACCCGACCAAAAACGCCTTTATTGTTTTCTTTTTTTATTACCAGGTTTACCGTCTTATTCTCGCCATCAACTTCCTCGCCTGTAAAAGCCTGATCTTTGGTTTTAGTATCTAAAATCTGAATTTTTTCAACAATATCTTTTGTTAAATTTCGAGTCGTAATTGTTGGATCATCTCCAAAAAATGGTTTGCCATTAACTAATACTTTATTAACTTCTTTACCATTTACTTTTATCTTTCCTTCTTCATCAATTTCTATACCTGGAATTTCTTTTAGTAAATCTTCTATATTGGCATCCTTTTTTGTTTTAAAGGACTTCACATTGAATTCTAAAGTATCTTTCTTAATTGTAATAGGCGCTACAGATGTAATAACAATTTCATCTAAAGCATCTGTATTTATTTTTAGGTTTATTTTACCTATATCTATGACCTGTTTGTCTAAATTAATTGTTTTGAAATACGTTTGATAGCCTACATAAGACACATAGAGATTTGCTTTTTTATCAGACGTTTTATTTTCCAATATAAATTTCCCGTTCCTATCAGAAATTGTATAAGTAATTAAAGTACTATCACTAACTCGTTTTAGATATACTGTTGCCGATTCTAAAGGGATGTTTTCTTCTTCAGAAATTAATATTCCTGAAATACTAAATGAATTTGATTGGGAAAAGGATAACGTAGCACATAAAAATGTTAGGCAGAAAATAACTTTTTGCATTTGGTTTGATTCGTTGATTGATTGATTGATTGATTGATTGACTAATAGCATTATAGCTATCAAATATTATACCGAATAAAACGAAAAGACGTTTTTTTACTACCTAATATGTTTTAGACGAATATAATGCACTAATTAAGGCAACTTAAGCTTAGATTAGTATTAAAGAATGAATGATCTTCTATAATATACTAGAATACCTTTTCCTTTTTAGTAAGAAAATATCGCAACTCGACTTCAAAGGCATATAATTATAATAAGCTATTAAACCTAGATCCTGCTAAAAAGCGGGATTAGTTCAACTTACAATTTTGAGAGGTCTAGCTAGACCTCTCAAAATTGAGTGTCACTAATAATCGTTTTTATTTATATTTTTCAAGAATCCCATCCAATAAATAATCGAAAAGATACATAGAAAAATTATCATTAATAACATCACCATTTTTATCAATTACCACATATTTGGGAATACCATTAAACTTGAATAATTGGCGTAAATAATTATAATCGTCTAACGATAGTCTATATGTATTTTTAAGTTCTTGCTCTTCTACAAATTTTGTGTACTTCCCTATTGTTGAAGAACGCTCGTCTGTGATGAATATAAAATCAAAATCTTTATTGCCTTCATATTCCTTTCTGGTGTCTTTCATTCTTTTAATTCCTCCAACACAAGGTGCGCATGATGTTGCCCAAAAATCTACAAATAATATTTTGCCTTTAAATGGTTCTATAATTTTTCTAAAAACATCTGTCGCCCTACCTTCTGGTAATTTAGTCGTTATGGCTTGAATATTTTCTCTTGTATTCATATTACCATCTATATTCTTCTGCGTGGATATCATAGGAAATTTTTTGTTTACAACTCTATCACCTTCCTCTTTTAAAAAAGGATGGACAATTTCATTTTTCAGAGTTTCCCAATATTCATGTGCTGATTTACTATTAGATCTTTTTATATCAAAATCAAGTGCTCTTATTTTTACCATATCATAAACAAGATTTTTTTCCAATTTAAAGATATTAGTAACTACAGAATCTCTTAATCTCCATTTTTCCATTGATATTTTTTCGACCTTAGATTGCGCATCCATTAAAGGCTGAACATATTTTTTTGAATATGCTTTTGATCCATTTTTATAGGCATCACTAAACAGTTTACGCTGTTCATTATACTCTTTCGCTGATTTAAGAGGGTTCTTTTTTTGAAGCTCTATTAATTCTTTATCTTTTTCTGATATTATGATTCCTGCTTCTTTAAAATATTCTAATAATGTTTTTTCTGGTTTTAAGTTTAAGGCACTTTTCTTCCTTTTAGGATAAATAAGTATAGGTTTACTAAACTCAAAACGATTAACAAACGTTCCAAATTTATCCAATACTAAAAGACTTTGGTTATTTAAAGGCATGTCTTGTAAAAAGTCATAATAATCATTTGCTACTGGTGTCTTTAAAATGTCATTAATGGTATCTTTTCTAGCCTCATAGTCTCTTTTTCTTATAAAATCGAATAATTGCGTTGCATGTTCCAAAAGCATATTATTCTTTAATAGCACCGCTGCTTTGGGTGTAATGGTATTATTACTTAAATAAGCTGTTAGATTATCTTTATTTTCTTTAAGGTCTCCTAACTTTTCTTTTTTAAATGCTTCAGGAGATAATTTTTTTATCTTTTTGTTAAAAGCCTTATAGTTAATTTCTTTTAATTCGAAACCAGACAAATCTTCATTAATTCTTGCTAATGGTCCTTTAAATATTACATTCTTAAACTTATGGCGTTTATTTCTAAATTTATCAGCAATTAAAAACTCCTCCCAATCTATAATCATAGCCAGAGTTTGTTGAGGCTCCAGATATAAATTAAAAGTCATACTTCTTTTAAAAGACATACGGGAATATATTGGGTTCGTTAATGGAATATCTGCTTCAAAACGACCATCCGGATGCACTTGAATAACTACTGGATAATCTTCTCGGGTTATGTCGTTACCCATATACATGATGCCAGTTTCAAAACCTAAACGAGGGTCATAGCCTTTTATATAACCTACTAATCTAGCAGCAGACTTATTAAAAAACTGAGAAGCATTAAAATCTTTAACTGGTGGTGCAGTAACTTTAGCCAGTTCTTCTCCCAGCCATTTAGAGACACTTTCTGGAACTTCTTTTGTTTTGACTAGCCTTTTATTCTTTTTAAGTAATGAGATTCCAAAAATCTGATCACTATAATCTATCTTTTTTACATTTGTGTCTAAGGGAGGAAAAATTAAAACGTTTGTTTTCTCTCCAGATTCGGGCATAAATATTCTTTCTCCAAATGCTACACCTTCAACTTCCTTTATGGTATACTTCTTTCCTGTTTCGCAATCTTTAATAAACAAATCTTTTTCAAAATTCACCCACCATTTTGGTAAAAAGGTACTGTGAATATATATTCTGGTATCATTTATATTTAATTCTATTTTTGAGATATGTGTTATGCCACTAATGGTGACTTCAAAAGAAGGGTTCTTAATTGTTTTTTGGGCGTTAATACTGAAGCCTAATAATAAAGTTAGTAAAAAAATAAATGTGATTTTTTTCATAATTGATGATTAAAAGTGTTTTTAATAAATATAAATATTTATCTTATAATTTTTCTTAAATACTGACTATCCACTAGGCTAGCCATAGGAGTATACTTCGGCTCCGCTCAGCACAGGTTTTCGCCAGTTTCATTTTGCCTTTAGAGGCAAAAATTTCACCCCAACCAAAACTGCCAAAAAAGGCCATTCTGATGGCTCCAAAGGAACGATGTAGTGAACTTCACTGCTAAGTAATTCCATTCATCTGTAGAAACTCCAAGCTGTTTCCCCATCAAAAAGATTCATTTTAGTTTCTCCCCCCTCCTTTTTACCATTGTATAATTGGTTCTATTCAGAATAAAACAGCTGAATTTTATTTTGTACTATAAATCCTTTTTTTAGAATTATAACCGTAAACCGTTTTATAATAAATAGTTTCTTCTATAATTGCACCTGCGTTAATATCTCCTTGCTTTATTATCTTTTCACTTGTTTGTACATATTTACCTAGAGCACCATCAATCCATACTTCATGATTAATAATTTTATGTCCATTCATCACTATGGTAACTTGCTTTTTAGTTTTAATACTCTCCTTTGGGTTTATAACATTAATTCGAGTTACTTTTTCTCGAATTTTGGCACCTTTCTTTGGTTGAGGAATCTCAACCTTATAAATTTCTGAAGTTGAATTACATGATGAATTCAATAAGTTAACAGCATCTTCAGCAACCAATACTCTATAATAACTTAAAGTACTTATCTTTTTTATTGAAAAATCACTTCTATTTTCTCCTATAATATTAACCCAATCAATACCATTTTCACTTTTTTGCCACTGATAAAAATGTGTCGAAAAAACTGAAAAGTCTGGAGCAGCTTTAAGTATTGTAGAATAAGGCAATTCATTATTAGATAAAGAAATATTGTTTTTATTTCCTGATGCATCTTCTATAATAACAGAATCGCCACACGTTTTAAACATGATATCATCTATAGCTAGGTCATTACCACAACCACCTATACTATTATTTCTCATTTTTAAAATCACCGATGTTTGTCCTGGTTTTGTTTGAAATACTAACCCATATTGCTCCCAATTTGGGGCATAAGAACCTTTTATATTTCCTGTATCTCCACTTTTTATCAGCACAGTATCTGTACTATCCCAAATTTCAAATGTTACATTTATTGGTATGGCACTTTCATTTTTAAAAAAACCACATACTTTATGATTATAAGGAAACAAATTAATTAACCAAGATGAAAATTCATAGGTTGTGTTTTCGCATAAACCAGAAACTGAAATTTTAAAAAATTCTCCTGGTTCAGTGCTTGCATTTACAATAAGAGCTCTTCCATTTTTATCATTTGGTGTGTGATCTCTAGTATTAAACCATCCAAACCAATTTGTATTACTAGATACTTTATAATACCCATTTCTTGGTATTCCTGTAGTAAAATTATATGTCGTACTACCAGAAGATATTGGTTCATCATTATAACCAACTCCAAAATCTTCACTAAAAATAGGGTCTCCAGAATTACCTGTACAAAACCCTAATTGAGCTTGTAATTTTAAACCTAAAAAAATAAATAAAATTAAAAGTATTATATTGAGTTTCTTTTTCATCGCTGGTTTTAATAAAGCACGAAATCTATCGATCGAAATATTTAGATTAATTCAATACTCTTTTCTTTAATACTACAATTTTTACTGTTCTTTTTTATACAAAAAACTATATGTCACTTTTAATTTGTTTTTCTAAAATAGTTTTAAGTTTTCCGTTTGAGTTATGCCCCATTTTAGGCTTAACAATCTCTCCTTTTTTATTAACTAAAGTATAATGAGGGATTCCTGATATTATTACTAATAAATTGTTTTTCTGCAAGCTCCTTAACTGCTTTCAACTCTTCATCCATAACATCAAAACACATTTTTTTGTATGCTTCAGGAGATGTTATCCCTATACTGTCTATTGCTGATTGGGAATCAAAATATCGTATATCTTTCATTGCATATAAATCAGAGTTTACTTGAGCACAATCTCCCATAAAAAGCGATTTTTTACCATTTATAAAATGAAATGTTTCTTTTCCAGGTTCTACAAAAACAAACTCATTAAGGCCTGCTATTCTTACAAGAACAAACTGAGGGTGCCTCAAATTAAGTTTAATTGAAAAACTACCATCTGCAGAAATTTTAACCAAATTAGATTCTTGATTTCCTTTAAAAACATTGTTAACATAGACCATTCCTGTTTTCATACCGACTCTTTCTGTGTAACCTTTTATTACACCAGAATAGATTGCTGAATCTTTATTAAGAATATTAGATGCTTTAAAAACCTCATCATTTTCTAACTTAAATTTAGGGTTATTTGTTTTTTCTAAACTATAAGTCTGTAATGCTTTAGGGGTTAACCCAAAATCCACTTTCCCTTTTTTACTTAGCTTTCCATAAACTATTTTAAATTCCCCAGAACTCTCATGAGTTATTTTATATGTCTTTCCTTTACTTTCAACCGACTTATAAGTCCAAACACGTTTATCTACTATCGCATTTTTTGGATTAAAAGTATAATCCCAACGGTTACTACCGTCTGTTAATAACCAATCTCCACGCAACACTCTTGGCAACATTGAATCATTTTCATCCTCATTAATAATTACATCATACATAAACCAAGTACCTCCATCATTGACTTCTCCAAAATCAATTTTATTTATAGGTTTATTTAATTTAGGAAAATATAATTTATACCTAGTTTCACCTGACTCTGGCATGAAAAAACGTTTGGACAAAGGAATCCCTTCAGCTTTAGTAATGAAAAGTTTCTCTTCTGAATCGACGTTTTTTATAAACGTTTTTTTAGGTATAAAAATCCAATATTTCGGTTTGTACTTAATGTGAAAATGCAATACTGTAGCATCTTCTAAAATTTCTATTTTAGTTAAATCTCCTGGAACGGTACTATAACTATAATCTGGATTTTCAATTGTTTGTTGTGCAAATGAAAAAGTACAAATTAATGACAATAAAAGGATGAATACATTTTTTATCATGTTCGATTTTTGATTGATAATTAAATTATTGTTTGTTAAAATTTAAAACTGTTTTTTAAAAAACTATTTATTACGTATTTTATTTTAATAATTGATTTAACTGTTCTTTTAGTTCCTCTTCAGTTGGGTTTATAGAAATAATAACACCTTCTTTATTAATTAATAACCTTCTATAATGTGTATTTATAACATTATACCTATCCCAAATTCTGTCACCTCCTTCTAAATCTAAAAGATTTACCCAAGGTTGCTTATTTTTAGCAGTCATATCATGTATAGTCTCAAGAACATTTGAACTGCCCCCCTTAGTTACACCAACGATAATTAACCCTTTAGCATTAAATTCATTATAAATGGTCAACAAAGACTTATTCCTTTCATTGATTTTCTCATCCCATAACCTCCAAAAATTTATTAATGCTACTTGCCCATCAATCAACTCGGAGAAATTAATCTTTTTATCATCAAAACTTGTTGCTGTAACATCAATGTATTTATCACCTACTTTAACATCACTATCTTGTAAATGCATTTTAAATCTATTAAATCGTTCTCTATACAAATCTGTCCATCCGTGTCCTTCTCTCTCAAGTATCTTCACTGCTGTATCTTGATGTTTTACAGCTTCTTCAACATAATCTAACTCAAATAAAATATTTGCATAGGTATCGTGCATGTGTCCATCTTGAGGGGTTAACTTAACAGCTGTTTCTGCCCAAGTTTTTACCATTTTTAAAGCATCAAGGCTACCAAATTTTTTATAGTTATTATAAATAGTCCAACAAGCAGTATTGTAATCTTCTACATACAAGATATTACCTGTAAAATATAATTTTGTTTTTTCTAATAATTTTCCCCAATTCTCTCTACTCTTATTATTTCGAAATTCATCACGAGCAATATAAAAATCATCTCTTATCTCTCTATTTTTCGCTTTTTCAATCCTTAAGGCTTTATAGTTCTCTTCGTGTAATTTCGAGTCTATATGCAACACTGTTATTGATCCAAAAAAGAAAATCAAAAATGCAATTAATATATATTTACTTGTTTTCATGAGTATCGTTATTTTTCATTTCTAAAATAAGTTCTTGTAAATCTTCACTATTAAGTTTTAGTAGCTTAATTTTTTTTATTAGGTACGGAAACTCATTTTTAAAAAAATTCTGCTTTTCTTTTTTTAAGATTAACTTAGAGGCATTATCTGCTACAAAAAAACCAACTCCTCTTTTATTTACAAATATTTCCTCATCCTGTAAAAAGCTAAAAGTGCGCATTACAGTATTTCTATTAACCTCCATCTCTACAGCTAATTCTCGTATAGATGGCACTCTTTTAGTTTCTTCTAACTTACCTTCTAATATCTGATTACAAATATTTTCAGCAATTTGGAGATATATACCTTTATTTGATTTAAACTCCATATTAAGCTTCCTTTTCTTTTAATTTAAAATAAGCAATTGGAAAGAAAAATAAACTAGACATCACTCCTATAGTAGAAAGGCATATTTGTATGGTATTCCATTTATTAGGCAATTCTCTATCAAATATTTTCATTTCAAATCCATTAACTTCATCAGGTAATAATATATGAGACATTACAACCGAAAAAACAAAGGCTAATAAAACTAATACTCCTAATGCAAGTACTGTATTTAAAACGGGGCGTTTTTGAAAATAAGTTGTCGCTGCAAATAAAAATGAGGTCACAGAGAATAAAGACAGTATTATAATTATTTTATGAGAAAATATTAACGATTTTTCAAAAAAGTCAAACACTCCAAAACTAGGTACAATTAAACTTTGCTTATCTTCAAATAAATAAATTATAGAAAGCGCCAATTTAAACTCTATCCAATACAAAAAAACAAACAGACATGTAAATACGACTACTCTTATAATAAACTGCACTAAAACCTTCTCCAATAAAGATACTGGCAAAAGCAAATAATTAATAGTACTACTTCTTTTTCTTAATGGTAAAAAGCTTGATCCAATTACTAACACCCAACTCATTAAAAGTGTTAACAAGAAAACGACTTGATAGATTTCTGTTCTAAACGTTCTAACATAATTATTTTCTACTTTAACTATATATAAATTCTGTTCAATTACAAATAAATCTATTAAAAAAAGTACAAGAATAAAACTTAGAATAAAACCAAGATATTTTTTTTTATACAATTTTAAATCATGCTTTAAATACAACCAGAACCTGTTTAAATTGAAATACTCCTGTAAATTCATTATTATAATTTTATTTGAGCCTTACTTATAATTGCATTAAATAATAATTCTAAATCAATATCTGTTTCTTCGCTATTATCGACTGGAGAAATAACTTTATACGCCCCTAATTCTTTTTCATAAAACACTATATTTTTTTTGTTTGAAATATCTGCAAGCCTTTCAAACTTTAAGTGTTCTGATATATCATTAACATGATAATTAAAAACATTATTTCCATCATCTAAAATCAAAATACGGTCTATAATAGTTTCAATATCTCTTACTTGGTGTGTGGATATAATTACCATTTGATGATCTGTTATAGAATTTATTAACACCTTTCTAAATATACTTTTTGATGTGATATCTATTCCATTAGTAGGTTCGTCTAAGAGCAAAAATTGACAATTGGTGGAAAGTGCGAAAGCAATCAAAAATTTTTTCTTTTGACCGTATGATATTTTGTGCAAATAATCTGTTTCTTGAAGCGCAAAATCTTTCATGATTTTATGCATTTTTTCTAAATCAAATTTTTTGTAAAAGAACGCATAAGCATCAATGTATTTTTTAATAGAAATGTCGGGTATATATAAATCTTCTGACACTAGGTAAACATCTTCCATCAAAGAAGGTAAACGCTTAAAAGGGTTATCTCCATTTAATTTTACAACACCAGATCTTGGATTTATTAATCCAGAGATTAACTTTAGAAAAGTAGATTTTCCTGATCCATTTTTACCAAACAAACCAACTATTTGTCCACTTTCAAGTTCTAAACTCAAATTATTAAATAAACTTTTTTGTTTATCATAATTAAATACCAGGTCATTTATATAAATCATACAGCAATGTATTAGTGTCCTATTCAAGTATGACACAAAGATATAATTTAATTTTAGTTAATCAAATGGAATTATAAAAGTTTACTTCTTACGCATATAAACACTAATGGGAACACCTTTAAAATCAAAGTGTTCGCGAAGTTTATTTTCTAAAAAACGTTTATAGGGATCTTTTACGTATTGGGGTAAGTTACAGAAAAATGCAAATTGCGGTTGTGGTGTTGGCAGCTGCATAATGTATTTAATCTTTACATATTTAGCTTTATATGCTGGCGGTGGGTAACTTTCTATAATAGGGACTTTGATTGATGACTAACTACCGATTTCACCTACAAACATTATATTTATAGGTGAAATTTTTAACGAAGATAAATTAGTACTATTATAAACTTCTTAAAAAAGATATAAATCATTCATAAATGTTATTATTTATCCTTTTTATTAAAATGGAAGTAACCACTAAATAGAAAAACTATTTCTCTATTTCAGTTTTAAAGATTGCTTTTAATTCATCATTTGAGTGATTGATCTTCATTCTAGGATTTACAATTTCTCCTTTTTTATTTATAAGTGCATAGTGCGGAAATAATGAAATATTGAACTTCGCTGCTAAGTAATTCCATTCATCTGTAGAAACTCTAAGATGTTCTCCATCAATATCTGCTATTAAATTTTTCCATACTTTTTCATCAGATTTTTGATCTGCTATGTACAAAAACACCACATCTTCATTTTTCATGGCTTCTTTTAGTGGTTTAATCCTATCCATTCCTGTTAAACAAGGACCACAATAGGTTCTCCAAAAACCAACATAAACTACTTTGTCTTTAAATTTTTCAAATATGGCACGAAATTGTTCATCGTCTTCTGTTTTATCAGTATACTCAGTGTAACCGTCAGTTTTTTTCTCTTCAACTTCGGCCTTTGTTTTATCATTTAAAAAGGTCAAATAATTTGACAAAAAAGGTGTTTTAATGGTTTCTTTGATATTTTTTAATTCAGTATCTGAATATGGATTAAATTCTAAAAGATTTCTTGTCTTCCCCTGACACGAGATAACATCTAACATAAAACATTCTGGTACCTTTAAAAACTCTGCCATATTATCTTGTCTCGCTTCTGCCGTTTGTAGCATTACTGAAAAAACTTTAGTGTCACTCTCTCTAAATACTTTACTGTACTTAAGACCTGAAATAAGCATATCATAGAATCCAGATAATACGGCCATTTTATTATTTAATACATCTTCTGGTATATAATTATAATAAGAAGCATCTACTTTAAACTCTTTAATTAGCATTTTTCTCTTTTCATCTTTTATCAATTCATTTCTTTTGCCAAAACCCCATCTTCTTGTTTCATAATCTGCAATCCTTATTAATGGTATAAGTTCCACTTCTAACTTTTTTAATTGTAAAGCCTTGTTGCATATAAATCGTCCTTTGTTAATAGAGTCTATCTTTTTACTATATTTTTCACCATTATCAAAACACAATTTTTTATAATCTTCTGGAGACTTCTCTCCTATACCTCTTACAAACTCATATTGTATTGATTGCATTGAACTTAAATCTGAATTCACTTGTGCACCGTCCCCCATAAACTTTGAATTACCTCCATCAATTAAATGAAAAATTTCTTTTCCAGGTTCAACAAATACAAAACTGTAGATATTACTTGGCAATACAACAATTATACCTGTAGGGCAAGGCACAGGGATTTTTACAGAGAAACTACCATCTTCTGCAATTTTAACTATATACGACTCCTGACTACCCGTAAAAATATTATTAACACTAACTGTACCTGTTTTTTCTTTACCACTACTAGTATACCCCTTTATTAAGCCTGAATAGGTAGTAAAACCATGTTTAATATCTTCTTCTGTATACCAATCATTATTTATAGGTTTGAAATTAGGGTTATGTACTTTTTTTGTACTATACACTTTATATTGTTTAGGGCTTTTAGCAAAATTCACCAATCCATTTTTCCCTAGTTTAGCATAAATCGTTTTTAATTGACCTGCCTTCTCTAAGCTTATAATATATTTTTTGCCTTTAACCTCAACAGATTTATATTTCCAAACAGTGCCATCTACTACTGCATTTTTTAAATAAAAACCATAATCCCATTGGTTACTTCCATCTGTCAACATCCAATTGCCCATAAGTACTTTTGGTATGGGTAAATCTTCTTCATTAAGGATTATATCATAGATGGTCCATCTATCTTTATCTTCTCCAAAATCAATGCTTTTTACCTTAGGATTTAATTTAGGAAAATATAAGCTATAAATAACCTCTCCCGATTCTGGTATAGGATGCCATGTATTTAATTTAATCCCTTCAGCCTTTGTTATAAACAACTTATCCTCTCCATTTGTATCTTTTATATAAGTACTTTTCGGAACGCTTATTCTAGATACTGATCCTTGATTTCGCTTGAGACGAAAATGCAAAACGGTCGTGGTGTCTAACAATTCTATTTTTGTGATGATTCCAGGAATAGAACTAAATCTGCATTCTGGATTTTCAATTGTTTTTTGTGCAAACGTATAGGTACATAATAGTCCTATAAAGAAGTTGATGATGATATTTTTTTTCATGGCGATTACTAATAGGTTTGGTTTGATTGTTAATTGCTTTTTGTTTTAACCTGCGTAAAACATAAATCAGACAAAGGTTTTTAATTGCTTAAAAAACCACGTAAAACTTATGTTATGCTGGTTGATTCATTCTTATACAACAAATATATTACACATGCGTCTACTTTAGGCTTAACAATTAGCTATTATTACCATTTAATTAGTATTTAGACTTCTTTGACTAGAATTTAGAATATCATCTTAAAGACGCCAATTTACTTAGCGTTTGTTCTTTTTTATGCTTAGAAACACTTACCATACTACCATCTTTCATTAAAATATAACCGCCATCTTTTTTTACAAAAGATTTTACATGTATGCTATTAATTAAATGCGATTGATGTGTTCTGATAAATTGATATGAAGATAGCATGTCATCCCACTCCTTTAGCGTTCGCGATACTAGTATTGAATCTCCGTTAGCCAAATAAAACATGGTGTAATTATTTTCTCCTTTACATCTTATAATATCATCGATCGATACAAAATAAAGTTCTTCTGCCGTTGGTAATGCTATTTTTTTAGGTTGATTTATATCTCTTAAATTTTCAACCAACACCTTTAATTTTTGATTTTCTTTTTTATCTGAAACTACCTGAGCAACTCTGGACACGGCATCCTTCAATTCTTGTATGGCCACTGGTTTCATTAAATAATCGAGTGCACAGGATTTAATTGCCTGAAGTATGTATTGATTGTAAGCTGTTACAAAAATCACTTCAAAGTTAACGTCTCCCATAGATTCCAACATATCGAAACCATTTTTAGCTGGCATTTCAATATCCAAGAATACTAAATCGGGTTGCAGCTTTCTAATCGCTTCTATGCCTTCTTCTGCAGAAAATTCCATGGCGACAACCTCTACATTAGGGCAGTTTCTTTTTAACAACCCTTTCAGGTTTTCTAAATTATGAACTTCATCATCAATTATGATGCTTTTAATTATCATGTACGTCCATTTTTAAAACGTTTTTTAATGCTATCTCTTTTATATCAATACCTTAAAGGCAATAAAATTTCAACTACTGTTCCCGTTTCCCTTGTATTATTAGAAATATCAATGATCTCAACTTTTGCATTGGTTTTATAGCTTTCATTAATTAAATTAATACGGTTTTCAGCTAATTTCAACCCATACTTCTCTCTCTTTAAACCTGTATCTTTTTTAGCTTGAGCCTTTTTAATACCAATACCATTATCTATAATAAGGCACGATAAGTTTTCTTCTTCTATTTTAAATTCAATACTTAGTTTTTTCTCTCCTTTTTTTTCATTTAACCCATGAATAATAGCATTTTCAACAAACGGTTGAATTAACATCGCTGGAACTTCTGTTAAATATGTGTCTATTTTCGGGTCTATCTTTATCATGTAATGAAAAGGAAAACGTAACTTTTCTAATTCAAGATATTTTTTTATTGATTCAATCTCGTCAGATAACGGTACTACTCCTTTTTCCGATTTATCTAATGTTAACCGCATGAGTTGTGAAAATTCGGTTAAATAATGATTTGCACTAATGCTGTCGCCTTTGTTTATAAAATTCTGAATAGCACTTAACGCATTGAACAAAAAATGGGGATTCATTTGTGATCGAATACTTTTAAGCTGCATTTCGGTAAACATGCGTTTCGCTACTTCTTTCTTTTTAGTCATAGCTATTTTCCACTTAAACAGATAATACCCAATAAACAAAAACAACAAAATAATTATAGAAATAAAACTTATAAAATGCTTTTGAAAAAAAGATTCTTTCTTGAAAAGAATCTCTTTTGAAAAATTTGTTCGTAAAAAGTGTCCATCTTCATTAAAATAACTATAGGAAAAATAATACTCACCGTCTTTATATAAAACAAAATAATGTTTAGAATTATCGGTTGAAATTATATAATCTACTTTATAGGAATAATCAGAAAAAAGCACTTCATCTTCTAATATTTTTATTTCGTTTTTAGATGCATACCATTTACCTATAATTGCATCAGGTAATTTATTTGTTATACTTCCTTGATTCTTTACAAGTTTTGTTATTTTATAACCTTCATCTAAATAAATACCAGCAGAATCAATTTCTGTAAGACTAACATATTTTACATTAAAATCATCTACACAAGTCAAGTTTATAACCTCTTTTTCTTTTACTATATCATTATAATAATATAATTCATTTTGAATAACGATGTATTCTGGAGCAACAACTAGCATGACATTATTTTTATCATCTACCCAACTTCCAAAAATAGAATCTGGAAGCTCTGAAGGTAACATACTTATTCCTTGTCCAAATAATAAAACAGGAATAAAAAGTATAGATAAAATGAAGCGTCTTTTTTGTTTCAAATAAAGAGGTTTTACGTTCTATTTTTTAATCTTTTTGTACTTAGTTTCCATCTGGCCTCTGGGGCTTAATACGTATTCGCCATTTATCTTATTCGCGATGTATATACTGAATTCCCCCTGATTATATAGAATATACCAAATGACATCATCAGATTTAGATTCCGCCACATGATCAATACGTTTTTTTTTGCTACCTAATGTGTTTTCAGATGTTTTATCATAGAAGTAAAAGAAATCGTCTGTTACGGTTAGTTTACTAATTCTATTTTTATGAACCCAATTCCCTTTTATAAATTCAGATCTGTTATTACTTGGCTTCTTTTTAAGACTGCTCAATTTGTCTGTCCTAATAATCATATTTTCATTATCAAGGCTTAAAATTTCAAAAGAGTTAGCAGTAGTCTCAATCTTAAATTTATTGTTTCCAATTTTTTGAATACTCCGATAATATCGAATCCTAAAATCAGAAACAATATACTCTGGTGTCGTAATTAATATAAGTGTACCATATTTATCATACCAATTACCAAAAAACGCTTTCGGTAAATCCTCAGGAAACACATCACCATCACTTTTTCCTGTTTTAACTTCTCCTAATTGTTTGTCTCTATTATTTATTGAAGATTTGTTTTTGCTATCAAGATGTTCACGCATATTCCGCCACTTTGATGATCTAAAACTGTATCCATTCTTAGAAACATCTAATTTATATATGAATTTATTACCTCTAGAGTTAGATTCATCATAATTTATCTCTTTAACATCTTTTCTCAAAGCAGGAAAATATAACTTATATCTTATTTCAGCTGTTCGCGATAAATAATACTTCTCAGCTACTCCAACCCCTTCCCCTTTAATAACATATAAACGCCCCTCATTGGTCAAACTACTTTCAATATAGGTTGCGCTTGGGATGTAAATCCATCCGCCCCTAGGTTTTCTTACATGAAAATGGAGTATGGTTTCTTTTTCTGTAAGCTCTACTTTTTCTATTTCCCCAGAAATATTGCTATAAATACAATCTGGCTTGTGAATAACTTTCTGACCATAGGTATTGATAGAAAATATTATAATGAATAAAATTAAAAGACGTTTTTTCACTACCTAATAAGTTTTAAACAAATATAATGCACTAACTAAAAAAACCTAATAGCTAATTAGAGTTTAGTATTAAAAAATGAGTGATTTGCTACAATAGACTAGAATACGTTTTTATTTTTTATAAAAACCTTTATAATTCTACTTCTTACGCATATAAACACTAATAGGGACTCCTTCAAAATCAAAGTGTTCGCGAAGTTTGTTTTCTAAAAAACGTTTATAGGGATCTTTTACGTATTGAGGTAAGTTACAGAAAAATGCAAATTGCGGTTGTGGTGTTGGCAGTTGCATAATGTATTTAATCTTTACATATTTAGCTTTATATGCTGGCGGTGGGTAACTTTCTATAATAGGAAGTAAAACATCATTAAGTTTACTCGTTTTTATCTTTTTAGAACGGTTTTTATAAACCTCAACAGCAGTTTCTATGGCTTTAAAAATACGTTGTTTGGATAATACTGAAATAAATACGACTGGTACATCTGTAAAAGGCTCGATTTGTTTTCTAATCGCCTTCTCATATTCTTTCATTGATTTATGGTCTTTCTCTACTAAATCCCACTTATTAACCAAAATAACAATACCTTTTCTGTTACGTTCTGCTAACCAAAATATATTTTGAACCTGACCATCAAAACCACGTGTAGCATCTAAAACTATAAGACAAACATCTGCATGCTCTATGGCTCTTACACTACGCATTACCGAGTAAAATTCTAAATCTTCTTTTACTTTAGATTTTCTACGTATGCCCGCAGTATCAATTAAATTAAACTCAAAACCAAAACGGTTATATTTTGTATCAATAGAATCTCTGGTGGTTCCTGCAATATCTGTGACGATGTATCTGTCTTCTCCTATTAAAGCATTAATAAATGATGATTTCCCTGCATTTGGACGACCAACAACAGCAAAGCGTGGTAATGCTTCTTCTTCTACGTCTTCTTTTTCTGGTAATGCTTCAACTAAAGCATCTAATAATTCTCCTGTACCGCTACCATTTATACTAGCTATGTTATAATATTCTCCTAATCCTAAGGAATAAAACTCTACGGCCTCTTTAGAACGTTTCGCATTATCCACTTTATTAACGACTAAAAACACTGGCTTATTCACTTTTCTAAGTAAATTAGCAACATCTTCGTCCATACCAGTAACTCCATTCTCAACATCTACCATAAAAATGATAGCATCAGCCTCATCAATAGCTAATTCTACTTGCTTATCAATTTCAGCTTCAAAAACATCATCACTACCTAATACATACCCTCCAGTATCTATAAGTGAAAACTCTTTGCCGTTCCAATCACTTTTACCGTAATGACGATCTCTTGTAACACCACTTACAGCGTCAACGATGGCTTCTCTTCGTTGTATTAAACGATTAAAAAATGTTGACTTCCCTACATTTGGTCTTCCTACGATAGCTACTATATTACTCATAATCTATAAATGGTATGCAACAGCCTAAGGCTGATTTGTTTATATTACCCGCTGGTAATATTTTGCAAAAATAGGAAATATAGTCTACTCAAAGTTCTTTTTTATAAAGATTAAAACGATTTATATATAGAAACTGTTTAAATGTTATCCTTTAGTTTATTTTGTCGTCTTATGCCCTCATTCTGCAGCAAAATTTCTTTAAACCTGAGTTCGACGTAAGGAAAATGAGGCTATTTTTTTTAAAACTGTTTATTAAACATTTATCTTAAGCAAGTGAATTTTAAATATCTGAAATATATTAAAATCTATTAATTTCAAGCTAAAAACCAATAAACATACCATCTTCTTCCTTAAATTATTATTGACTAGCTAGCTAGCTAGTCAATAATAATTATAAGTTGAATCTAGCATATTTATTGACTTTTATCTACGATCCTTACGTCAAACTCAGGTTTTAAATAACGATGCTATTCGCATTTATTTTGCCTTATCTGGGAACTTAATCCACCCAAACTAATTCCAAAAACAAAACTTAAACAGTTTCTTAATAGAAAAAATAGTAATTTACTGTACTGAAAACACGAATGATATGCCAGCAACAAATGACATTGTTTTAAGACCGCGTTTTAAAATGAAACTTAGTACCAATAACCAATCTGTTTTAAAAGATTTTGAAGCTTTAAAAGCTAACCAATCTGAATTTATTGTAACGAGATTAGATAATCATGTCTTTATTAAATTCCCAAAAGAAAAACAGACTTTTTGGTCACCACAGCTACATTTAGAGATTGACGAAATTGATGATAATTCTAGTGTAGTTCATGGATTATTTGGCCCTAACCCAACGGTTTGGACCATGTTTATGTTTTTCCATTTTATAGTCGCTAGCTTATTTATAGCTTTTAGTATATGGGCTTATACTAATTGGATTTTAAAAGAAAGTTTTGCTCTACAGGTTGGTTTGATGCTTTTAATGGTTGTTATTTGGATTGCTTTATACTTTGCTGGTAGTATTGGAAAAGCATCTAATGTAAACGAAATGGGCGCATTAAATAATTTTATGAATGGGGTTATAAATAAAAGGATCATACCTAGATCCAGCTAAAAAATTGGAGGTAGTCTGCATACTGACATAGCCACGGTGCACCCACAAATATTGTATCTATATTTAACACTACCCAATCAAGAAGAAAACATTAACATCGTCTACTGGTTATACCCAAAACGTTTTAGTTGATTTTGATTACTTCTCCAATTTTTATTTACTTTAACATAAAGCTCCAGATGAATTTGTTTACCAAAAAATTTCTCTAAGTCTTTTCTAGCTTCAACTCCTACACGCTTTAAAGCACTTCCTTTATGTCCTATAATAATACCTTTTTGAGTCTCGCGCTCTACCATAATAACAGAACGAATTCTAATAATATTTTCTTCTTCAAAAAATTCTTCTGTGTCAACTTCTACCGCATAAGGAATTTCTTTTTTATAATGAAGCAGAATTTTTTCTCTTATACTTTCATTTATAAAAAAGCGCTCTGGTTTATCTGTTAATTGATCTTTTGGGTAAAATGGAGGCGATTCTGGAAGTAATTCTATAATTCTATTAAATACTTCTTTTACTTGAAAGCCTTCTAATGCCGAAATAGGAATAATTTCTGCATTTGGTACTTTTTCTGCCCAAAGTTGTACTTGAGTTTCTAATTGTTCTTGATCGGATGTATCAATCTTATTTAAAAGTAATAATACTGGAATTTTTGAACTCTTAATTTTCTCAAAGAACGCTTCATCTTTTAACGCTTGTTCTCCTATTTCGACCATATAAAGTAATACATCGGCATCTTCGAAAGCAGACTTTACAAACCCCATCATAGATGCTTGCAACTCATAAGCTGGTTTTATAATACCTGGTGTATCACTAAACAACACTTGAAAACCCTCTCCATTTACTATTCCTAAAATTCGGTGTCGTGTGGTTTGTGCCTTGGATGTTATAATAGATAATTTCTCTCCCACAAAGGCATTCATTAATGTAGACTTACCTACATTAGGATTACCAATAATATTTACAAAACCTGCTTTATGGCTCATATATTCTTTGTTTTTATCAATGCAAAGTTACGATGTTTGTACTTTACTACACCATGCATCCTTTAAAACAAAAAACAGGAAGCATATGCTTCCTGTTTTTTATAAATTATAAGTTAAGATTTTTTTAAACTACTTAACTATTTCTAGTAATTCTACTTCAAAAACGAGCGCAGCAAATGGCTTAATAACACCTCCTGGTCTTGGCGTTGCTCCGTATGCTAATTCTTGAGGAATGAAAAATTTGTATTTAGAACCTACAGACATTAACTGTAAACCTTCTGTCCATCCTTTTATAACTTGGCTAACCCCAAACTGTGTTGGTTCTCCTCTATCTACAGAACTATCAAACACAGTTCCATCTATTAAAGTACCATGGTAATGTACCTTAACTTTTGATGCAGGAACAGGCTTCTCTCCAGTACCCGCTTTCATAACGATATATTGTAATCCGCTTTCTGTAGTCTCAACACCTTCTTTTGATATGTTATCAGCTAAAAACTTTTCACCAGCAATTTTATTTTCTCCAAATTCCTCTTCCGCTTTTTTAAGAGCTTCTTCTTGCTGCGCTTTCATTTCAGCCTCTTGCTTTTTCTTAAAGTATCCTTGAATAACAGCATTAACTTTCTCTTTCTCTATCAAGATATTGGTTGAATCAAGTCCGTTTCTAAGTCCTTGAATGTAAAGATCTATATTTGCTTCTTCAAATCCTCCTCTTAATTGTTGGCCCATATTTAAACCTATTGAATAACTAACAGAGTCTATTTGTGTTGTTAATGGTTTATTTGTAACACCGTTTTTATTACATGAAACGGCAAGTAAAGCGATTGTAGCTAAACTTAAAATTTTTAATGTTTTCATTTTTCCTTTATTATTTTAGTTGTCTTATGCGACATTAATATAATTGCTAGAATTTCTAACTAATAATGTCTCACCATAATTTGGTTAAATTTATTTGAATGCCAAAAGTAACAAATTTACATACATAAAAAAAACCTTCCTGAATATTGGAAGGTTTTTAAGTTATGTAAAATATTACAGTACTCTTTCTATTAACTTCTAACGTCTTTAATAAGACCAATAGAAAATTTTATTAGTTCTTCTATTTTGGCATAATCAAACTGTCCGTTAGCATCTTTGGCTATTAATTTAGATCCCATTCCAACACAAGTAACTCCTGCATTAAACCAAGCTTCTATACTCTCTTTTGTTGGAGAGACACCACCTGTTGGCATAATGCTCGTCCAAGGTTGAGGGCCTTTAATGCCTTTTACAAATTGTGGTCCGTAAATATCTCCAGGGAATAGTTTAACAATCTCACATCCTAATTCCTCAGCTCTTGCTATTTCAGTTAACGTACCACAACCAGGAGACCATAAAACCTTTCTTCTATTACAAGCAATGGCAATATCTTCTCTTAAAACAGGTGTTACAATAAAATTAGCACCTAAAGCCATAAACCTTGAGGCAGCAGCAGCATCGGTTACAGAACCAACCCCCATTACCATGCCTGGCAACTCTTTAATGGCATATTTTATTAATTCACCAAAAACCTCGTGAGCAAAATCACCTCGGGCAGTAAACTCTAGTAATCTAGCACCACCATCGTAACAAGCTTTTAATACTTTTTTACTTGCTTCTATATCGCTATTATAAAACAAAGGAACTAATCCTGTATTCTTCATAACTTCTGCAACTTCTATTCTTGTATATTGTGCCATGTGTGTTATATGTTTATTTGTTTTTTGTTGAATTGTATTTTTGTTAAACACAAAAAATTCAACTATTAATTACTATCTAGCAACTCTACCTGAAGCGTCCCCGCCCATTAATTTTTCTACCTCATCAACAGTAGCTAAGTTGGCATCTCCTTTTATTGTGTGTTTTAAACATGATGCTGCTACAGCAAAGTCTAAAGCATTCTGGTCATCTTCAGGATATTTAAGTAATCCGTAAATTAAACCTCCCATAAAACTATCACCACCACCTACTCTATCAACAATATCGGTAATTTGATACTGGCGTGTTTCGTACATTTTTGATCCGTCGTATAAAACACCTGCCCATGTATTATGAGATGCAGAAATTGACCCTCTTAAAGTTGTAATTACTTTTTTAGCTCTTGGGAATTTCTCCATCATTTGTTTACAAACAGATAAGAAAGCTTCTGCTTTTACATCGTGTCCTTGCGTTGTAATATCCAACCCTTCTGGTTTAATATTAAAATGTTTTTCGGCATCTTCTTCGTTTCCTAAAATAATATCACAATAAGATGTTAACTCTGTCATGATCGCTTCACGGTCTCCACCAAATTTCCAAAGTTTAGCTCTGTAGTTTAAATCTGTAGAAACAGTAATTCCTTTAGAACTTGCCGCTTTTACAGCTTCTAAACAAACATCTGCAGCGCCTTGCGAAATTGCAGGTGTAATACCTGTCCAATGGAACCATTCTACACCTTCAAAAACAGCATCCCAATCAATCATACCAGATTCGATTTCTGCAATTGCAGAATGTGCTCTATCATACACCACTTTACTTCCTCTTGAAACGGCTCCAGTTTCTAAAAAGTAAATACCTAAGCGGTCACCTCCATAAACAATTTTATCTACGCCAACGCCTCTTTTACGCATTTCCATCATGGCACACGCACCAATATCATTTTTAGGTAAACGTGTTACAAAATCTACAGGAACACCATAATTAGCTAATGATACTGCCACATTAGATTCTCCACCACCATATACAACATCAAAGTTATTCGCTTGAGAAAATCTTAAAAATCCTTGGGGTGCTAATCTTAGCATAATCTCCCCAAAAGTGACTACTTTTTTCATTTTTTTAATTTTTATTTAATTGTTTAGCTCGCAATATGCTTAAACGTTTAAGCAGTCTTTATAAATAAAATCAAAGCTTGAATATAAAAGACTTGAAGCTTTGATTATTAAACTAAAGCATTATATTTGCTTAAACGTTTAAGCAAATATATAAAATTTTGAGTAATAATAAAAAAACTACTATTAAAGATATAGCGAGTGTTTTAAATATTTCTCCTGCTGCTGTATCAAAAGCGCTTCATGATGACTCTCGAATTAGTGATAAAACAAAGGAAGCGGTAAAAAAAGTAGCGAAAGACTTAAACTATCAACCAAACCATCTTGCAAGTGCATTACGCAAAGGAAAAAGTAACTTAGTTGGGGTTATTGTTCCCAGAACAAACAGTAACTTTTTCTCTTCTGTGATTCAAAATATAGAGGAAGAATTAAATAAAAAAGGATACAATATCATTATAACACAATCTAACGAATCTTATAAAAAAGAATGTAGTAACATTGATACGCTTTTATTTACACAGGTTGATGGCATTATAGCTTCTATGGCTAATGAAACTGTTGATTTAGAATATTATGAAAAAATTAAATCTAAAGGCATTCCTTTAATTTTATTTGATCGTGGGGAAAACGATTTAAACGTAGACTATATTGGAATTAATGATTACGACAGTAGTCAATTAATTGTTGATCATTTGGTACAACAAGGCTGCAAACGAATTGCTCATATTGGTGGTTATAAACATACACGTATTTTTAACAATAGAATTAGAGGTTATATTGATGCTCTTAAGAAACATAAGCTTCCTTTAGAAGAAGCTCTTTTAATTGAAAGTAGCCTTACCACTGAAGACGGGCGTGATAAAATGACGCAACTACTAGCTTTAAAAAACAAACCAGACGCGGTGTATATTGCTGGTGATTATGCTGCTTTGGGAGCCTTGCAAGTATTAAACGAACTGGGCATAAAAATACCTGAAGAGATTGCTTTAGTAGGTTTTGGCAATGAACCTTTTACAGCTATGGTGACTCCTACTATTACAAGTATAAATCAACATAGTGCTAAAATTGGAAAACTGGCTGCTAAAACTTTTTTGGAACACGTAAAGAAAACGGTTGTTAAGCAACAGTTGAATAAAATAATATTGGATGCTGAACTAATTGTTAGGGACTCTTCTAATAGAGGTGTTTAAACTTTTTTGATTGAAGCGAAAGATTCCTTTTTTTTACTGAATTACAGTATTCTCATAATCTTTTAAAGAAGGTTTATATTTTATTATTTATATCTTATTTAAACAAAATATAATTCAAATTATTTATAGCTCATTTGAAATAATAACTGGTATTATTTAATTTTTAATCATCTAAAATATAAATGTTACTCTATTTCTTTATAAAGTAGCTTCTTCATATTATTGCTCTTATTTTTACCGCCACTAAGCACAGTTAGCAATAAACTATACCCGAGCCTCAATAACTAAGTTTAACTATTATTAAATACAAATTTACATATAAGTATATTTATTAGTGTTTTAGTTAAAAACTAATAATGAAGCCACTCTATATAGTAAAGTAGCTTCTTTATTTAAATGACATAACAATGAAGATGCTTCCTTAATAACACTGGAGGCAATCCCAATGTTAACTAATTATTTTGCATAACCCCCATTAACTCTAATGAGAAATTGTCTTTGGCTTGTATATAGGACATTTTTGGTATAACAGTGGCTCCTACTTTTTTCTTTTCAAAGGATGCAGTCATACCAAAATCTATCCTATTAAACTTAAGTTCTGTAGCCCGTTTAATTGTCTGATACAATAGCTGTCTATAAACTTGGTGCTCGTCTGTGTAATTATAGTCCATTCCTATAAAAGCTGGCGTGTAAGTGTTTCCCATATTATTGTAACAAAACATAACACCTACTGGAATATCCGATTTTCCAGCGTTAAACTCTTTTTTTAAATAGAGCGTTAAAAACTCCCAATTAGGATGTTGAGCCATCATTGTGAATAGTTTTTTTGGTAAAGGAAACATATTCAAAGCAAGGTTGTTTTTATTCACATTATGATACAATTCATAAAACTGATCAATTTCCTTTTTCTTAGGTTCTTTATTATATACAATCTTAAAACGATCCTCATAGGGCAGAATATCTTTCTTAAAGTGTTTTCTGGAACGCGTAGATAAACTATCAGGATACCCATCTATATTGTTCCAATAAAGATCTAGTATTTGACATGAATCGGGCATCACCATCTTAATAAATCCTTGTTCGTGGAATAACTTACTAAGTTCATCATCATGTTTAAAATCTCTTAACACCAACCAATTTGAGTTAAATTGTTGATCCAATTCTTCGATTTTATCCAACATCTGTTTTATTGCCAATTTCCAATGTGGGTGTGATTTATCTACATACATATGTTCTCCTTCTGTAAACGGCGACCCCATACCCAACACCCTAGAGGTAAGATAATAAGGATCTTTTTTTCGTGTTTCCTCTAATTTAATAGACACAGAAATTGGTGCAAGCATATCATCTTTTCCAAGGGCATATGTAAAAAATGTAGCCAATACTGGCTTATCTTTTTCATCTTTAATGATAATATAGTGAAAGTCCCAGTTGTTTTCAGAACGTTTATTTTTCGTAAAAACTTTTTCGAGAAAAAGGAGACCGTCCCAATCAAAAACACCCTGTTTACCCATAAGTTTGTTCCATGTATCTTTATCGATACGCTCTATAGTCTGTTCATATTCAACACGAACTTCTTCTACAAGCTTCTTTTTTGGTGTCTCATTTAAAATAGGCAGTTTAAAAGCTGCTCTTACTTTAGCAGGGGTGGTATGAGTGTCTTCTAAAGCTTTAGGATAGTGATAAACCAAAGCTTGTACCAAGCTTATTATTTCTTTTGCCTGATTATGTCTAGAAATGGTTACTCTTATTCCTGTATTTTTTACTGGTATTGCTGGGAATATTCCCAAATTCACAAAAAACCCTTCTTTCATCAATCTATTCACTAAATTATATCCTGTAACAGGCATTCCTGTTCCTATATAAAATACAGGAGAATTATTTCGTTCTACTAAAGGGAGGTCTGTATTTTCTAATAATGTATTAAATAAGGTTATACGTTCAAGTAGTTCATTTTGTAACATATAAATCTCGGGGGTAAGATGAATCTCGGCAGATGCAATTGCTGCTGCCACAGAAGCTGGTTCTAATTGAGCCGAAAAAGTTAAAGGCCCCCCAAAGGTTTTAATTTTATGATGCCTTTTCTTATGAGTACATACAGCCACTGCTCCACTAGCTCCAAACGTTTTACTTAAGGTTCCAAATAACAACACATTATCTGGCAATTCTTTTAGTTTACTAAGTACATAACCCGTCCCGCGTTTCCCCGTCCAGCTCATACCATGAACATCATCTAAGTACAAATGTAATTGCGGATATTTATCACATAACTTCATAAGATCTTCTAATGGAGCTACGTCGCCATACATTGAATAAACACCATCTGCCATATACCATATCTTTTTGTACTTAGAGGATAGTTTTTTAATTTTATCTTCTAACATATCAAGATTGTTGTGTCTAATCATCTCAATGGGTACACTACGGGTTTTAAGTACATTCGCGGCACTTTGCACACTCCAGTGTACTTGATGATCTAAAACAATGGCATCACCATCTTCAACAGCACTAGGAATAACTCCAAAATGACCAAGTGTACTATTTTTTGTAATAATAACAGGGGCATCGTACAACTGGGCAATCTTTTCTTCAAGATTACGATATAACGGATTTGAAATATAACTTTTAGAAAGTGGAAACTGTGTTCCATATTTATAAATGGCTTCTGCAGCAGCTTCCTTTAAACGCTTGTCTTGCTCCAAACCTAAATATCCAGTTGTCCCAAAATGAAAAAGATCTTTTTGCTTTATTCTTATCTTTCTTCCTGTAAAATTATCTCCTTCGGCATATAAATGTAATACGCCTTGTTCTTTTGCATCTGTAAATACTTCATTAACGGTGTCGAGAAAATTGTTATGCTTGATTTTTGCCATTTTGAGATTTTTTATGGGGTTAATTTAATCTGCAGCATTATTAGTTTAATCTATAAACTTAATATATTCTGATTATATAAAACTATACAAATTAATCGCCAAATCTGAGTAAAATCCCTGTGTATTCAGTAAAAATCCCTTATAGATAAGTTTTTATCCCTCTAAGACAAGTTTTATATAAATAAAAAAATATTTTAAGATTTAATACAGCAAAAAATACATCTAAATAATTGAATTATAACATATTAACACCTATTAATATTGAAAAATAATTCATTAATTAGGAATTAAATGGCAAAACACAATTAGCCCAAAAGTTACTTATAAAGAGTTAAAATGTACGGTTTTACCCCAGCTCTGTTAAAATAATTGTAATTATATTTGTTTTGTCCTAGTTTATTTTGTGCTAATTTGTTTCGCTTAATAACAAGACATTTCTCTCTTAAACCGAAAATTAATTTAACAATAATTAAAAACTAAACCATATGTATATAAATATTTAAATAAACATTATTTTTTGAATCCCTAAATTTTTAAATAATTTTGAAAGAACATATAGAAAATGAATACGCTAAGTTCTGGATTGAAAAAGATATTCTCTTTTTTGTTTACAAAAACGGAATCTCTATAGATCAATCTGTAGCTACAAAAATTGTAGAAGATAGACTCTCATTACAACAAGGCAAAGCTTTTTTAATCTTTTGTGACATGAGAGGTATTAAAAGCATAAACAAAAGTGCAAGAAACTACTTAGCCATAGAAGGCTCTGTACTAATTAAAGCAGTAGCTTTATTAGTCAATAACCCACTAACTAGTGCCATATCAGGCTTCTATATTAAAACTAGTGATCCTGCTATTAAAACTCAAGTATTTACAAAAAAAGAAGATGCTTTAGAGTTTTTAAACAATGAAACCCCAAAATTTTAAAATGATTTGACAGACTATATTGAAAACGAGTTCGCCAAGTTTTGGATTAAAAAAGACATTCTTTATTTAGTCTACAAAAATGGAATCTCACTAGACCAACCTGCAGCTATAAAGGTTGTAGAAGACAGACTCTTATTGCAAAAAGGTAAAGCATTTTTAATTTTTTGTGACTTGAGAGGCCTTAAAAGCGTAGATAAAGGAGCGAGAAACTACTTCGCAGGCGAGGGAGGTGTACTAATTAAAGCCATTGCTTTATTAGTTAAGACGCCATTAACTAGCGCTATATCAGGTTTTTTTATTAAAGCTAACAGACCAACTTTTAAGATTGAAAAATTCACCAAAGAAGCGGATGCTTTAGAATACCTGAACCTTATTTCCTAAATAACTATAAACTTATACTGTTGTTTTATAATCTTTGATTTTAGTATTAAACCCCAAATTTTAAATAAGTCTAAACAATGAACGAAGATAAAACTAATAAGGAAAGAATAGAACAAATCCATACCATGCTTATGGAGTTTGCCAGTGGAAATTTTGCTTACAAGCTTGAAAGATCTAATCTGGATGATGATATTGAAGCGCTCACTGCATTGGTTAATATGACCTTTGAAGAAATAAAAGATTCTTTTCTCCATCAGGGTTATGCAAACCAAAGTGAAACTTACAAGCACCTTATTCAAATGTTCTTTGTATTAGATGTAGAGGGTACTATTGTCGCTTTTAATTCTCGTATAAAACAAATGTTATTTTTTGATGATAATGAATTACAAGGAAATCCTTTTTCTACGTTTTTAACTCAAAATTCAAAATTAGCTTGGAATGATTTAAAATCTAAGTTGGTTAGTACAAACTTAGATGCATATGAGGAATTTATTATGCTATCTTTTAAAACCAAGCAAAATTTAATTTTAACAACTAATTGCTTGGCAAGCTTATTTAATGATCGGACTAATAAATCGGAAAGAATTGTGATTACGTCTATAGAAATTATTAAAAACAGAATAGAAAGAGAGAATTTAAACTCTGGAATGGGCATAAGCGAGACAGCTGGTGAGGCTCCAAATAACAGTAAGAAAAATAAACAGTTAAACTTAAGTTTTTCGGATATTAGAAAAATCCGAAATGTCCATAATCATATAGTTAATAACTTAGACAAGCAGCTTTCTCCATTAATAGAATTAGCACATACTTTTGGAACAAATGAATACAAATTAAAATATGGATTCAAACAATTATATGGACAAACTGTTTTTCGTTTTTTAATAGATGAACGATTAAGGAAAGCTAGTATATTGATTCAACATACAGATACTTCCATAAAAGAAGTAGCCCATGTAACAGGGTTTGTAAGTGCGCCGCATTTTTCTAAAGTTTTTAAAGAAAAATATGGGTTTACCCCAAGAGATTTGAGAAAACAATCTAATCGCAATCTGAAATGATTTATAAGAAATTTTACACAGATTTATTTTTTCGAATAAAATAATCTCTAATTTTTCTTGTTTAAATAATATAAAATCTCTCGTACTAAATAAATTTAAATACCGTATTTATGCTCGATGATGATATTAATAAAGAAAGAATAAAACAAATACATACCATGCTTTTGGAGTTTGCCAGCGGAAACTTTGCTTACAAACTTGAAAGATCTAATCTGGATGATGATATTGAAGCGCTCACTGCATTGATTAATATGACCTTTGAAGAGATAAAGTCTTCTTTTCTCCATCAGGGATACGCAAATCTAAATGAAACTTACAAACATCTGGTTCAAATGTTCTTTGTATTAGATATGGAGGATACTATTATTACTTTTAATTCTCGTATAAAGCAAATGTTGTTTTTTAATGATAACGAATTACACGAAAATCCTTTTTCTACATTCCTAACTCAAGATTCAAAATTAGCTTGGAACGGCTTAATGTCTAAGTTAGCACATATAGATATGGATGCTCATGAAGAATTTATTATACTATCTTTTAAAACTAAACAAAATTTAATTTTAACAACCAATTGTCTAGTAAGTAAATTTATTGATAAGACTAATCAATCGAAAAGAATAGTGATTACCTCTGTAGAAATTATTAAAAATAGTACAGCAAGAGACATAGCATTACGGAACTTTGTAACATCCCGAAAGGAAGCAAGCAAAGCCATCAAACAGGCTAATAATAGTAAAAAAAGTAAACAGTTAAACCTAAGTTTTTCAGATATTAGGAAAATCCGAGAAGTTCATGATCATATAGTTAATAACTTAGACAAACAGCTTTCTTCTTTAGTAGAATTAGCACATACTTTTGGAACGAATGAATTTAAATTAAAGTATGGCTTTAAACAATTATACGGGCAAACTGTTTTTCGTTTTTTAATAGATGAACGATTGAGAAAAGCGAGCCTATTAATTCAACATACTGATACTTCTATTAAAGAAATAGCTCATATAACAGGGTTTATAAGTGCACCGCATTTCTCTAAAGCTTTTAAGGAGAAGTATGGGTTTACGCCCAGAGATTTAAGGAAACGATCCAAAGACTACGACATCTAATTATTAAGGAGGGGCTAAAAAGTGTCATTCAGACACCAGATAAAAATTTTAACTAGCGGAAGAAATGACGTAATTGGGGTATCATCCTATGTTTGTAAAAAGTTACTGTCATTAAGGCTATCGAAAACAAAATATATTTTGTTTGAAGATATAAGCGAAGCTTACGACTGAAGAATCTTTAGAGATTAATAATAAAGATTCTTCGCTGTGCCATGAACGACAAACGATTGTAAATTAAGTATTTATAAAAAAGTCAATGATAGCGAAGCGAAGAATCTCTCTCTTATTAAATCAAATAAAAATTAAAAGCTCATATAACTATTAGTAAAATAATTTGTAAAAGGATATTTATTAATAACTATTTTAGATAGATACTAATAAAAAGAGGGAAGAGCAAGACACGATTGATACATCACATCAAATTGATCTATACATGATGATTATACAATTTACCTTTAGGGCTTTCGAAAAAGCAGAAATAAAAAATCTAAACCTTTCAATTAGTGGTTGGGTTTTGGAATTTTAGGGTGCTTACTAACTACAAACAAGTCTGTATTCTTTATTCTAACAGCGAAGCGGTCTTTATTCTTTGACATTGATAATTAAAAAGAAAAAACCAGAGCGCATTCTATATAGAAAGAATTTAAAAACTTAAGAATAGAGATAGCTCTGGTTTTTTTGGGGATCTTAAAAGAGAGACCTTAAGGCCTACTCACAAATTATGATTACAAAGTAATATGCGGTAGACTGTCTAATTTAAACAAGGAGTCACTTGATTTTATTTTTTTAACAAGATCGGTTCTATCAATACCAAAGTCGCTGGATAGGTAGTGAATCTGTGTTTTTTCTTCTGATGAATCCTTGGATGTTGTAAAAAAGCAATGCCAATGTTCACCACAATCTATAATCCTGGCAACAGACTTAGAGTCTTTTTTAGAAAACTCAGAAATATATTGACTCAACGTGTACCCAAACTCATGATAAGCCTTAAAGATAAAAGACGTTAGAATTTCTAAAGGAAGAAATAAGCCATCGAGTAACTTTTCCTGGTCTTTTTTTCTATTGGTATTTAAAAGCTTTATTAAGTTTTCTGGAATTTTTATTTTTTGAAAGTCACTTTTTAGTTTTAACCAATGATCATGAGCGCCTTTGAATATCTCGTTGCTTGTAGGAGTAAGTCCCTTTTCTCCAATCATCTCTTCTTTAGGCACACCATTTAAGACCATTTGCTTCACAATAACGGCATTCCCATATTGTTTAATAGGGTTTTCCTTTTCAAACTCTCTATCTTCGAACATGATGAGTTTTTTGTTGGTCTTTTTATGAGTAAATATACGTTGTATCATTGTTTTATAATTATAGATTGGGTCTATGCAAATAGGCTAACAAAAATCGTAAACAAAATTTACTTTTTAAGGATAATAACTTACCTGAGAGGGATTTATTTAATCCTGATATAGTATACTACATTAAAAACTGGGTAGTTTTCTACTTGAAAAGAGTTTTTAGACAACTACAAATTAGTGCTACCCAGTTAAAGGGGGGTGATTATAAGTAAATTTAAATCAATTACAAAAGTAAATAATAATGCGGGTGTGAGACTTGCCAGAAAAGGAGTAAAAATTGTCTGAGAGGGATTAATTGTTATAAAAGACTGTAGTACATGTCAAAAATTAATAATATATCAGATGTTAGTCTGAGATCTGAGTTAAAAATTTAACTAGCGTATGAAATGACGTAATACGGGTGTCATTCAGAGAGATCTGTGTTAAAAATTTTAACTAGCGGATGAAATGACGCAATACGGGTGTCATCCAGAGGCATTAGACCAAAAATTTCTCAAGTGGAGGGAATGACGTAATTGGGTGTCATTCAGAAGGAGGTACGACTGAAGAATCTTTAGAGATTAATTATAAAGATTCTTCGCTGCGCTCTGAATAACAAGCAATTGAAAATTAGTTGTTTACAAAACACGTCAATGGTAGATTTGAGATAAAAAAAATTATCAAGTGGAGGAAATGACGTTATAGAGTATGGTCAGGTTAGTAGTTTTTTTGTCATTCCTGCGAAGGCAGGAATCCACATGATCGAATATTTTTAAAGTTATGAAAAACAACATCTTAAAAAATAACGTCAATGGTAGGCTATCGAAAACAAAATATATTTTGTTTGAAGATATAAGCGAAGCTTACGACTGAAGAATCTTTAGAGATTAATTGTAAAGATTCTTCGACTCCGACAATTAACGATCAAAAATTAAGTATTTATAAAACACGTCAATGGTAGCCTTTCGACTCCGATCAAGTCAGGCTAAAGTCGAAACCTATATGAAATTATCGGTTTTAAGAGCTTTCGGTTTGTTTCGCAAGGCGCCTTCAATGAAAAAATATTTTAATTTCACGAATGCTAAAGGAGACAAACACCTTATAATGTTGACTTTCACACCTAAAACAGGCTTATTCTTTAGAATACAAAATTAGATTTCGAGGTCATGTCTGACGATAGGAGACATCACATAAAAAGAAAGTTTTATTGAATATTGCTATTTAGCTATTAATTATGTGATTCATAGTTTCAAACAAAATAGACTTTATTTTCGAAAGTGTTCAAAAATGATCTAAAAGAACTCAATAGATTCTAGATATTAATTCCAGTTACGCTCAATCTCCAGAATCCCTATAAAAATGTGACCGGGCGCAACCGAAATCATATATCAGACTAAAACAAAGATCAACAGTAAAACTTAATTGAAAAGGATTAAAACTTGTCTAAAAAGGATATTTCACAAATGTGAATTAGTGTTATATGGGCCAAGTATTATGAATAGTGGGGTAAGAGCGTGTTTCTTGATTTTAAATTAAGACACAAATTCACATGAATTGAGTTCCTTGTGCTTGAAGAGTGGCTGTACGTTCATAGAGTTTGCAATAGATATGTCGTAAAAAAGAAAACCATTATTCATTGTAAGTTATAAGTTAAACATTCAAAGTTAACTAAAAACAAGTCTTTATTCTAAAAGCGAAGTAGTCTTGGTTCTTTAACGCAATACATTGTTTTTTTGTTTCGGCTACGCCTCAATCTGTAGAATTCAAATAATAGATGATGACTGGGCGCAACCGAAGTCAAAAAGACAAAAATTACTAACCAAAACAAAGGTCGATGATATGATTTAACTGAAATGGATTAAAACTTACCTGAAAAGGATTTTACTTGGGAGGTGGTGGAAGTTAGAAGTTAGGAGTTGGAAGTTGGGAGATGGAAGTAGGAAAGTGAAATCGAAAAGAATTCCTCTGGTAAAGCTATAAAGTTTTTTCATTTATAAAATTCATTATCAAAGAAGAACTATTATTTGTTTTTTTAAACCGATCCTTGAAAGTTAACTAAAAGCAAGTCTTTTTTCTTTATTCTAAAAGTGAAGCGGTCTTGGTTCTTTAACACAATAGATTGTCTTTTGTTTCGGCTACGCTCAATCTGTAGAATTCCAATAAATGGGGACTGGGCGCAACCGAAGTCAAAAAGACAAAAATTACTAACCAAAGCAAAGATCGATGATATGATTTAACTGAAATGGATTAAAACTTACCTGAAAAGGATTTTACTTGGGAGGTGGTGGAAGTTAGAAGTTAGGAGTTGGATAGTGAAATCGAAAAGAATTCCTCTGATAAAGCTATAAAGTTTTTTCATTTATAAAATTCATTATCAAAGAAGAACTATTATTTGTTTTTTAAAACCGATCCTTGAAAGTTAACTAAAAGCAAGTCTTTTTTCTTTGTTCTAAAAGTGAAGCGGTCTTGGTTCTTTAACACAATAGGTTGTCTTTTGTTTCGGCTACGCTCAATCTGTAGAATTCCAATAAATGGGGACTGGGCGCAACCGAAGTCAAAAAGACAAAAATTACTAACCAAAACAAAGGTCGATGATATGATTTAACTGAAATGGATTAAAACTTACCTGAAAAGGATTTTACTTGGGAGGTGGGAGTTAGGAATTAGAAATTAGAAGTTGTTGAATTTCCAACTAAAACTTAACATAAAGTACTGTTTAAGAACGAGACTTTGAGAGTCTTGGATGTAATTTTGAGTAGCAATACGTCTGGCGTTTGTATTTTGATTTAATAGATCGTAAATCTTTAAATTTAAAGAACTTTGATCTTTAAACATAGCATAAGAAAGGGTTGTATTCCAGAACCAAGCGCTTTTTTGAAACCCTTCAGCAACATTTGGGTTATAATTAAAGCTAATATCATGCCGCCATTCAAATTTTTTAGGGATGAATGTGGTTATCTGCATACCGACTGCATGATTAATAAATTCCTGGTCTTCAAAATCGTCTAGATCAAATGTGGTTTTGTTAAATGATAACCTATAATTTGGTACGATCATCATAATAGCATCCCATACAAAGGTAATACCTACATGGGGGTTTAAAGCTGTATTGTTTGAGGTATATTGTACCTCATTATTAAAGTTAACAGATCTGTTTAAACTTGTAGAAAGGCCTATGTTATACTTAAATGTTTTTAGAGAATCTATTTTTATGGTTTTATTATAACCACCACCAGCACTTAAACGATAGCCTCCGTTTACATTTGCATAGCTTGTGTTTCTCACAAGATTTTCGTCAATAGTTGTTTTAGTAACCACCTGATTGTTGCTTAAGTTAGCATATATATGACTATAAAAACCGCTGCGTTTTTGAAAATGAAACGTGTTATGTCCTAAATAAAAACTATGGGTATTGGTAGGTTTTAAATTAGGATTTCCAGTTACTGTATTTATAGGGTCTGAAACATCTTGAAACGGTTGTAGTTGTGATAATTGCGGGGGCGTATTATTTAAGCCGTAACTAGCATATATGTATGATTTTGGGTTAAATTGATACTGAAAACTCGATCGTAATTCTACAGTTTCAAAATCACGTGTTAAACTTAAATCGGGTCTTAGGAAATCAGTGCTTTGCAAGGTTCTAAATACATATCCTGCTTCAGAACTAACAGACCATTTTTCTTTTTTATAAGTAAGCCTTAAAGCTGGGGTGCTCCTTTGAGTTATATATTCAAAATCTGTGCTTAAATCTGTATCAAACAAAGTAAAATCTTGCGTGTCTGCATCAAAAGCGTAAGTACTGTTTATATTTTCCTGTGTATCATTTCTATAATTAAATTTAAAATCTAAAAACAAAGTGTTAGCTTTTAAAGGCCATCTAAAAGAAGCACTTGTATAGAGTCCTTTTGTTTTTCGATCTCCATTTGTAAATTGTTTTCTATCAATAGTTTCGGGGTTATCTCCAAAAATAGCAGTTTCCGAATTTAAATAGGTATCGGTCTCCGCAGTCTCGTACTTATTTAAGATATTAAATTTTAAATAGGCTCCCTTTTTACCAAATCGCTTTGTTATATCTAAACGGTTATTAAAATTTCTATTAGTAGTTTCTGAAAATGAAGACGAGCTAGATTGATTTGTTAAAGTGTTTTCTGAATCTCGAGACTTATTATTTCCAGACGTTTCTGCGTTGTTTTTAGAAGCATTAAATGATGGATTTATATTGATTAAAAGTGTAGAGTCTATTTTGATATTAAATCCTAAGCCAATAGTATGATTAGCACCTTCGTTATATGATTTTGTACTTGAACTGGTAGTATATCTTGAATCTGAGAGAATATAAGCACGTTCTGTTGTATTCTCATTTTCTGAACGGCTATTAGAAAAAAAATAGTTAGCAGAGAGATCACTCTTTTTTCTCAATTTATCGACATAATTAACGCCATAATTTTGAGATACGACGATACCTTGTCCGCTTGTGCGCCCACCCCCAAAACTAAACCCAGGCGAATTGATATTGTTTCCACCTGCAAGCATACTAATACGTTGGTCGTTATCAAAACGATTAAGCATCCCTGCAAACTCGTAACGCTTATTTGTTCCCGTACCCGCTGCAATTTGTCCGAAAGTACCATTGTTATTTTCTTCTTTTATAACAAGGTTAACCGTTTTTTTTTCTTTGGCACCTTCGTCTCCTGCAAAAGCTTCAGCTTTAGTTTTGGTATCTGTAATTTGAATGTTATCAATAATGTCTTTGTTTAAATGCCGTGTGGTTATTGTTGGGTCGTTGCTAAAAAATGGCTTTCCATTTACCAAAATATTATCTACAGCTTTCCCATTTATGGTTATTTCTCCTTCCTCATTAACTTCTACCCCAGGTAATTGCTTTAATAAATCTTCAACATTAGCATCTTTTTTAGTTTTAAAAGACGAGGCGTTGAACTTTAAAGTGTCTTTTTTTATGACAACTGGCGGGTTAACTTTTATAAAGATTTCCTCTAACGCATTGAGATCTGCTTTTAGGTTAATAGTATCTAAATTAATAAGATTCTGATCTAAATGAATAGATTGATAGTGGGTTTGGTAACCAACATACGAGATATAAAGATTTAAATGTTTATCGCTAGTTTTACCTTCTAAAGAAAACCTGCCATGTCTATCTGAAATAGTATAAGTAACTAATGCACTATCTTTAACGCGCTCTAAATAAATAGTGGCAGCTTCTAAAGCCATTTTATCTGTTTCTGTTATTAATGCTCCAGAAATTTTAAATGATTTTGCTTGTCCGAAAACTCCCGTTACGCAGAGCATTGTAACTATAAAAAAACAATATTTCACACGCTTAAATTTTAGTAATTAACCAAATAAAAAACTGAAAATTTGTGTGAACATGTTGTTCTCACATAAAATATTAATAAAGAAGTGGTTTAAGCTTTTTTGATTGAAGCGAAAAACAACTATTTTGTAGTCAATTAAAGCATTTTTGCAATTCATAGTAGTACTATGGAGCAATAAAAAGGCAAAAATTGAGTAAAAAAGAGCATTTTCCAGCCAATAGAAAAAAGCTTAAATCACTTCAAAAGGAGCGTTTTTTTCAGAGTTCATTATGTATCTTTTTGGTATAGGCATTAATTTTTTGAATTCATGTTACAAGTTTTTAAAGAGGAAGTCATTTTGTTAACACGCAACGATAAAAATTGATCAGTACTTAAAATATCGTTCTTTTCAGCTCCAGCTACGCTCAATCTCCAAAATCCCAATAAAGGAGAATGGACGCAGCCGAAGTTGAAAAGACAACTAACTAACTAACAACTATGGAACAAATATCGATGATAAAATTTAACTCAAATGGATTAAAACTTGTCTGAAAAGGATGTAATGAAGCATTTGAAAGTTTTTTGCAATTTACTTGCTAGACCGAATGCCTAGAATTACCTAATAGACCCCGCTCAAAAGAAACTAAAAAAGGATAATTTTGAAATAAAAGGAGGAATAAAACTCTTTATGATATCACTATCACCTTCCCTGTATTTGTGCATATTATGAGGCAGCTCTATATGATGTAAATACAATGGATATTATTCCATATGAAGTTGGAACTTACTACATTTTCAATAGAGCTATATCGATTTTAAACGACTATATGAAATTACTAAACGTTCTTCTTTTTTTGTTATAAGAGCAAAGTCAATAAGAAAACAGGAGTAAAAGTTGACCAAATTGGAGTACAGGTTTTTATATTTCTAAGGATTATCTCAATAAAACTAAACGAATCAAATATTATGATATTGAAACTAAGCGCACTTTTATTTTTTTAACAAACAATACAGATTTAATAACAGAGCAAATAACACTTTTGTATAAAAACCGTTGGCAAATTGAGTTGTTCTTTAAATGGATAAAGCAACATTTAAAATTAAATCTTTTTGGAGAGTTCAGAAAATGCTGTAATAATACAAATTTACACAGCAATGACTACTTATTGTCTTGTTGTAATTGTAGGACATAATCTAAAATCAGAGCATTCAACTTACGGAATCTCACAAATTTCAAGTATCTCGTTATTAGGTAAAACATCCATAAATGAGTTATTCATGAATACAAATTTCTCATTATCAATATTTAATATATAGAACTGACGTTAGTAGTATAAATGCATAATATTGATATTAATTTCAAACAATCTATACATAAAAATAGTGTTGTTAGCCAGCCATATCAATTTACCAAAAGAACAACTAAGTTAGTCCCTTCTCTTATAAATAGCCTATAGAGCAATCAATCTTAAAATTAATTTTTCTATATTCATAATCATCTACCTAATAACTAATGTTTTATCATTTATTTCATAATTATTGATAACATTAGTACTCTTAATAGCCATTAAAATATCTTCAATACTATTACTTTTATTGAATGTTCCAATAAATCGTTCTTCTTTTTGTACTGTATTTTCAATGATAACATCCATATCGTACCAACGAGATAGGACTTTCATAATCTCGTTTAGAGGCATACTTTCAAAACTAAAGACACCATCTTTCCATGCAACTTCATTGTAGATATCAACCTTAGCCACACTTATATTATTCGTTTCGAGATTAAGACTTAATTGCTGGTTTGGTACAAGGGTTTTACTTTTATTAGTGTAGGAAACAGCTACTTTACCTTCCACTAACGTTGTATATATATTTGTCTCACCTTTATAAGCTTTTATATTGAACTCAGTACCTAAAACCTCAACTTCCTGAGATTGATGAAATACCTTGAACTTAGCTCCTTTATGAGCTGTGCTTGGAGACACATCAAAATAGGCTTCACCATAGACTAGTTCTACTTGTCTGGTTTCCCCATTAGTAAACGCCACAGGGTATTTTAGTTGAGATTCTGAATTCAACCAAACTTTGGTGCCATCGGATAATACTATATAGAATTGACCGCCTCTAGGGATGGTTAAGGTATTATAGTTGTTGGTCGTTGATTGTTGGTTGTTAGTAGCCTCGTATATTATCTCTTCACCGTTACTGGTAACGCGAGTCGTTTGATACGCAGTTCCCTTTTCTAAAGTGACTTCTGAACCATCCTCTAACGTTAAGATGGCTTTATCTATACCTTTCTCGATATTGTTGTTTACAATTATAGGTGCTTCGAAATCAATAACATTTTGATCTCTGTTATTTAAAACAAAGGTTATTGAGATTAATAATACAACAGAAGCCGCTATACCATAAGACCATAATCTAAATGATCTTTTTGAACGCTGGATTCTTCCCTTAACAACCTTCCAATCTTTTTCTGTATCTATTTGCTTTAAAAGTTCTAAGCGTTTACCCTCTTTAATATCCATAAGCATCTGAGATTTTGTTTTTGTATCGAAAATCTCAGATTTTTCTAAACCACCCGAGGTTTCTTTTTTAATTAGCGAGGCTGCTAATTTCTTTGAGAGTGATTTGATTTTATTGGAATTATCCATTAATAATATTTTAGATTATATATACTTCTTGTGCTTTTGTTCGCAAAAATACAAGATTAGTTATATAATATATACAACTAAAAACAAAAAAGGGTGGTAAAATAGGGTATGTTAAGCAGGCACTTACATTTTTTTTATTAAAAAGTTCAGAATGATGTTTTGGGATTTAAAGTCGAAATGCTTTAAAATTAAGCTTAATAATGTCTTCGATTGCGCTGCTTTAGATTACAACTAAATTAATACACGAATTGCACAAAGGTTGAGATATCTATACCTAACATTAACACGAATCAGACTTTCAGTCTATCAAATCTATAGATTTGAAGCTTATTATGCCTTTGGCTTGGTAAACCCGTAGTCAGGTTCTCTAAAAATAGTCACAACTTAACTCGAACTAGATTCTTACTAAAAGACTCACTATCTATCATCAACCCCTTCACTAAAGACGATCTCATAAGATTTAGAATCTTTTATTAATGCTTTTGCAAACGACTGTAGGTCTTTAGCTGTAATTGCATTTACCAGGTCTTTAAAGTTTTTAGGAGCATTCATATTATAGCCCTCACGAAAGTAATTTATTAGCAAACTCATATCGTAACTATTATAATTCTCTTGCAGTTTTCTTTCTTTTAAAAAATTGGCCTTTGTTTTATCCAAGTCTGTTTGTGCTATAATTCCATTTGTTATCTTTTTTATCTCCTGACTTGCCATACTTATAAACTGCTGTACGTTGTCTGGATTGCAATCGAAGGCTATCTGTAAAGATACTTGTTCTAAAGGTCGTTTTAACATACTAGCTTGTATGCTCAGTCCATAAGTTCCACCGACTTCTTCCCGTAAGTTTTCTGTAAATCGCAATCGTAAAATATCACCCAGTGCTTTTGCTATTAATTCGTTTTTTAAACTATATGCCATTGCCTTCTTATATCCAATTCTGACTGAACTCTTAGCTACTTCTATCTTTAAGGGAATATCTTTATCTATAGTATCTTGTAACCAAGGTTCTGAATTATCCTGCCACATCTCTTTAACATCATTTGTTGGGATACTGGCAATATATTGTTCCAATAAGGTTCTTAATACGCTCTTTTGAATATCTCCTACTATAAAAAACTCAAAATCGGCCGCATTATTAAAACGCTCTTTATATACCGCTTTTAATTTATCGTAGGACACCTCTTTAACAAAGTCATGGTTAAACAAACGCTGTTTGGGATTGTTATTCCCATATAAAGTAGTTGTAATACTATCGTTTATTTTTTCATTAATGGTATGGCTTCTTTTAATGATATCATTATCTATATGCTTCATTAGGACTTGATATGCATCGGCATCGAATCGAGGTTTAACAAAATGCAAATGAATCATTTGCAATAGCGTCTCTACATCCTTTGTTATTGAAGATCCGCTGATGCTTTCTGTTAAATTAGAAATATGTATACTTGTATTGGCAGTTTTTCCTGCCAGTATTTTTGGCAGATCGGTCTTTGAATAATCGCCCAAACCAAAAAAGGGCATCACTTTACTCAACACTTGCGCTGTAGCAAAGTCACAATCTTTTATTAATGAAAAACCTCCATAACTTATTGCTTTGAACTGTACATCGTTCTTATTTTTGTCTGCAAACTTATAATGTACTTTTATGCCATTGCTTAAAGTGAAGGTTGTAGACCCCGTGACTTGCAACATATTTTCGGATACGATAGTCCCTGGATCCAGATTAACACCAGACATCAATGTTTGTGCATTACCATTTACCGAAAACAGTAATATTACATTTACGACCAATAAAAATGAAAGTACGGATAATATGTTTTGTATGTTTTTGGTGGGTTTTATATATAAACAACACATTATTAAAATATTTTGGATATTATTTTCATCATTCATAGATTATGAATCCTAATAATAAAGAATTTATTGAAAAGCGATCTTGTAGTAGAATTCAATGTCGTTAAGTTAAGAGAGAAAGTCTGTCTGGGTTTTTTGATATAGTTAACCGTTGTTTTAATATCATTCTGGCTTTAGCTTATCCTGACTATAATCGAAATGCTTAATGTAATAAAATAGAATAAATTTAATGTAATGATATTTTGACAGAACCATCAAGTACTCTTTTTTAATCAAAAAATAATGGACAACCGATTTATAATAACGGTTGTCCTTATCCTACTTAAAAAATGTTGCCTTTAGAGTGACTAATTCAAAAAACAACCCGTTTATTTAATTCGTATGTCAATATTTATTACAGGACAAATTCATACTTTTTTTTGATGTTTTTTCACCACCAATTCACAAATTTTTATAATCGCCCTCATCTTGATTTTTCTATTCTCAAAAACAAAAGGGAACAGATCGTTTGAATTCTTAACTACTCTAACCTAATTAATCTTAAAACCAATCTTATTCCCTTTTTATCATAACTTCTTCTTTTATTTTTTTAGACTAATGTCTTCACTAATCCTCATGCGTTTCGATATTCAGATATTCAGGTTCAATACAAAATTCTTAAAACTGACTATCCTCAAAAGTAAGCCGTATAGAACCTGACTAGTATTTCTCTAAAACAATCTACAAAACCATTTCCTAACATGTTACTCTTTTCTTTGTGCTCTATATTCTAATTAAAAGGGAACAGATGACTTGAATTCTTAACTACTCTAACCTAATTAATCTTAAAACCAATCTTATTCCCTTTTTATCATAACTTCTTCTTTTATTTTTTTAGACTAATGTCTTCACTAGTCCTCATGCGCTTCGGTTTTCAGGTTCAATACAAAATTCTTAAAACAGACTATTATTTCTCTAAAACAATCTACAGAACCATTTCCTAACATGTTACTCTTTTCTTTGTGCTCTATATTCTAATTAAAAGGGAACAGATGGTTTGAATTCTTAACCACTCTAACCTAATTAATCTTAAAACCAATCTTATTCCCTTTTTATCATGGCACTTTTATATTTTTCAATCTATCGTTTTCTTTTTTAATGCTCCTATTCAGACTAGCCCCTTCGCTATTCTCTATACTTTTTAATAGCCGAGTTACTATTTTTTATAGTTATTTATTAGTTATTCTTTTTTATTATAAACTCATCTTGACTTATTTATGATTTAAAACAACTATGCCTACCCATAGGTAGTATTTAGACCTTGCTTATTTTTTAAATTTATAGCTATAGCAATCACTACAAAAAAATAATTTCAATAAAAAAGTACAAGATGAGTTATGTAATTAATACAACAAAAAATAAAATCGGGTGGGTTTTCTGTAAGAAAAAATTTATATATAAGAAGTTTATTAAAATCAGCTACCTCAGCTTTTTCTGGCTGGCTAGCTCGAAGCAGATATATACAGGTGTTTCGCTGGTTTCACCCCCAATTAATTCGCCTACAGGTTTTTACCTAAAATATCAAAAACCAAAATACCGTATTTAGAATCTCGTTTTATTTATTATACACTATTTTTACAATAAGGAATTTATAAATTTTGTGATTTCACGGGAACGCAAACTCTTCGAGATCCTCCGAATTTTTCATTTGAAAAACCTACTTCCCTTAAAAAAGTTACGTTGTACCCACATCTTTTAAGGAAGGTTTCTATTTTAACGTGAACTTCGGCGTTAACTAGAACAGATAAATAACATTTATACACCTGATAAACAGTTATTTGTAAATATAGACAGAACTAAGCGTGAGTGACGAGACATTTCATAAAGATAAGATTCCTACTCGAACAACCTTAAGACGAATTCTTTTCGATTCAACAAAACTTATGTTGAACGTTATTGAATTACAAAATAGACTTTGTACTAAAGATAGTAAGTAAAACGTGCCTAGAAACTAGGCATGACTGCCCCATTTCTATGTGTCTTTTAATTTATTATTTGATTCTTAAAAAACTAAGGATATCCCTTAATTTTCGGTAGGCCACTTTTTTATGGTCTTTAACCGTATTGATAGATATAGATAGTTCATTAGCTATTTCGTTATTCGTATAGTCTTCTATACTCAATCTAATAACTTGGGCTGCTTTATCTGGTAATTTATTGATGGCCTTTTCTATAACACTGGTTGTTTCTATAACTACAGCTTCAGACATATAGAACTCTTCGGTATCGTACATTTCTATATTTGCAAGCTCATAACGCTCTGTAAGTTTATAGCTTTTACTTTTTAGATAATTGAGACTTCTATTTTTTACAGCTTTATAAAAAAATCCTGTTGCATGATTTTCGTTTTCAAAAGAGATTTCATCTTCCCAAACTTTAACAAAAACCTCTTGAACAATATCTTTCGATATTTCCAAATCGTTAAGGTATTTATATGCAAATACACAAAGCTGTGGATATAAGCTTTCAAAAAGCTTTTTGAAACTTTTTAGTGTAAATTTTTTTTCGCCTTCCCTCATTGGCTCTGTAAGAAATAAGATTCGCTAAACTAAGTAATTATTCATTAATCTTGTAAAAATGTACGCAATTATTTGCTAATTTCCTGAAAAAAATAAACATATATATTCTCAAAAGATTTTAAATTTCCAATAAAAATATAATATATTAAAACAGTAAAAAACAAACTAGGCTCTTAACTAATTAATTTACAAAGGGATGCAAATATAAAAAAATACCAGTTATTTAATAATAAATTAAACTCTATTTGTATCTTTTTTGTATACTCCTTAATCTCCAAAAGAACCATTTTTGTATTAAAAATAAGAATTATGTGTCGTTTCAAACTTATATAAGTAGCTTATTTCCTACGTTAAAACGATTAAAAACCTCTAATTTTTAAAAACCGAAACGCATTGATAGCATAATCAGTCTAAAAAGGTTTTCTATAAACTTGATAATATTCTTTTAAGTTTTTTATATGATGGTTATTCATTTACTTCTTAAAATGATTCAATATCAATTTAACTTGATCAAATATTTTATCCTAATTATTATTTAAAATAAGCTATAAATAATTTGAATTATATATTGTTCAGATAAGATAGGAATTACGACAATTGTCGGAGTCGAAGAATCTTAAAAATAAAGCAATAAAATTTATGAGATTCAGAAGGAGGAACGACTGAGTAGGTTTTAAATAAAACATTCATAAGTTTACTTATAGATATACTTGTGTTTAATAATAGTTAAATTTAACTATTAAATTTCAGGTATAGTATGTCGCTAGGCTAAACTATATCTTAACTGATTAAATTGCCTATCGGTAGATCTACGGATTTAAGGCAACGCCTCTTTTCTATTAAAAATTTAATATGATTTTTTAAAATCTATAACTTGTCCGCTTAATAGTCTATTACAGGTTATGGTTAAATCTTCATTACCGTCATAATTTATGGTAAATACACTTTCTTGATTTGGCATTAAGGTTTTAAGGGATGTTGTAGATTTGTTACCGTTAATTGAAAGGTATGTATCGTAATAAATAGGTGCTGTTCCTATGTTTTTTACTGTTAGCAAAGATTTATTATCGGTCTTTTCAAATTTTGTTATTTCAAATTTATATCCTGTATTGATACTGGCCTCTTTTATTCTATCTGACGTTTGATATTCATATTGATCGTTTCCAATCATATATGAAATATGAAATCTGTTTGCAAATGACTCGTATGATTCTCCGTGAGGCCCATTTGGCGATAATACATTTTGCTGATCATAGTCTGTGTAATAATTAAATTCGCCTCCTATAGCTGCGTTTTGATATCTAGTTGTACCAAAGAAATTAAAACGGGGTTCGTTTACTTCTCCATGTTCTTCGCTCATAAAGGAATCATCAAATATTCCAAAAGGGATGTCTAATAGTGACGTGTTAGTACGTAAAGGCGTTACGTTAGTGTCTTCGGCATCAATAGAAATAGACCAATGTAAATTATTAAATACGGCATCTAGTTTATTTAAAAATGTTATTTGATAGTCTTTTGAAGGGAATGTTTCTCCTAATATAAAAGGGCCATCATAAATATGGTATTCTGCCCATAAACCAAAACCAACTTGTAAAAAAGCTAATCTGTTATCGTCATCATAACGTTCGGCAAATTTTTCAAAAAATGCTAATGTAAAGTCTTTTAATTCTTGATGCGACCAATCTGGAAACCATGTTTCTTTATTTTCACTTAGTCCTTTAGTTTCATTATAATCGGGTAATTCTTTTATGTATTTTGGAACGGATGTTAGTTCTCCCACATAGGCATATCTAAACCGAAGAATAGCTTGATGATTTCTTGAGGCTATGGCGTTTAATTTATCTTCAACAACTGTCCAGTCATAAACACCTTCTTCAGAAACGATATCTTCATAAAGCATATATGAGTATTCTAAAGTATGGGCTCCCGAACTAGCATTTGTATTACCATCCCACACCACAATACCTGTCATGGGCTGCACATTTTCAAATTCAGAAACACCTCCTTCGTTTAAAATCGGACTTTCAACAATAGTATCGTCATTAACATTGTCGCTTCCCCCACCACATGCAATAATAAAGCAGCCAAAACTTAAAACTATGAGTACTATTTTTTTCATAACTATTTATTTTCTTTTTTAAACAGGGCAAACCTATGCTTTCCTTTTTGATGCTTTTGCCACGAATTCACATTTTTTTTATTGCATTTTTTTTGACTTTTTTTATTTCTTAAAAATGGCTATTGGTTTTATAGAATTTAACTTGTAACAACTAGGGTTGCAAACTAAACCTTGAGCATCAAGCGATAATTTAAGACACGAATTACACAAATTTACACCAATAGCATCTCAATGTGTCTGAGATCTCTATGCCTAACATTAACACGAATCAGACTTACAGTCTGTCTTAGACCCGTACAGGTTTGAAATCTGCCGGTAGGCAGAAAAATTCGTGAAATTAGTGTCTACCTTTTTATATCGTATTATTTTTTAAGCATGTCTATTCATTATCTATATCTATCCATTAATATTTTTGGGTAAATCGTAACTGTTATATATTTGATTACTTTTCTTATGTATAGCACTACTTTTCTAAAAGTCTTTAATCTGAATAAATTTCGATTCATTTTCGGTTAAAAACAAAAAGTCAAGATGCCTTCATTTTATTTTTCAAACGCTAAATTTTTATATATGTTTTATTTTTATTCATATACCATAATAAGAGGTAAATAATCCCAAAGCCTCCAGCGGTAGCAAAAGCATTATAGTATGCTCCTAGATATTGCTCAAAACCAAAAAGTAATTCTTTTGCTATTTCTGGGAAGTTTATTACATGGGATATCATATAAGCAGTAATTGCATTTATACCAATAACTTTTAATGGTATCCCCCATTTTACATAGCCCTTAACATCTATAATCCAATAGAATATTGCTAATAATAGGAAGCATATTCCAGATGAAACTAATACAAAAGAGCTATTCCAAAGTTTTTTTACAATAGGATGCCATATATTTAATATTAATCCTAATACTACAGCTGCAATACCAATTAAAACAAGGTTCTGTGCTACTTTTTCTCTCGGTAATTTAGACCGAAGCACTTCTCCTGCAAACAAACCAGATAGTGTTGTGGCTATAAATCCTAAACCACTTAATAGCCATGTATATTGATAACCATCATCGAAGTCACCAAAAACAAATCTATCTATATAAATAGCAATATTCTTATCTGGTAATAATTCGCTATTACCACTACCAGGTACACCAGCAAACTCTAATAGTAAAGCATAAATAATAAGGCAAACCGCGAAGAGCATATATCTCGCTTTTTTACTTAAGTGTATATATACTACACACGAAAAGAAGTACCCTACAGCAATAGCTTGTAAGGTGTTACTAAAAATTTGGAATTCATTAATATCCAGATGCAATAGGTTTCCTTGAACGATCCACCCCAAAACGAATAATATTATAAAACGCTTTATTAAATGTGGATATAGTTTTGCTTTATTATCAATTTCTTGAACTCTTCTTTCCATAGAAAAAGGAATCACCACACCAACAACGAAAAGAAAAAGAGGCATAACAATATCGTAAAAATGAAAACCAAACCATTCTGGGTGTGAAAACTGAGTCGCTAAAGTGTTTGTAAACGCTGTTTGTGAGCCTTCATGTAAATCTGCAAAAAAACGATCTGCAAAAATAATCATGAGCATATCGAAGCCTCTTAAAACATCGATAGACATTAAGCGATTGTTTGTTTTTGTAATTGTTTTATTCATTTTTAATCTAAAAATTTTCTGATCCTTGGGTCGGGTCTGTCTGCTGGTAAAGGCAGGGTTCTATTTATGGCTCTTTTGAAGCCTTTATAACTGCTTTTTTGACTGTTCTGGGTGAGGTAACATACAAAAATAAGTAGTGTCATTCTATGTTTGCAAAAGGTTGGTGTCATTCAGAGACCTGAGATAAAAAAATATCAAGTGGAGGAAATGACGTTATTGAGTATGGTCAGGTTAGTAGTTTTTTTTCATTCCTGCGAAGGCAGGAATCCACATGATCGAATATTTTTAATGTTATGAAAAACAACGTCTTAAAAAATAACGTCAATGGTAGGAGGTACGACTGAAGAATCTTTATCATTAATCTCTAAAGATTCTTCGCTGCGCTCTGAATGACAAGTGATTAAAAATTAAGCATTTATAAAAAACGTCAATGATAGCAAAGCGAAGAATCTTAAAAATGAAGCTTTTAAAATTTATAAGATTCTTCAGTCGTACCTCCTTCTGAATGACATTTAGAGATTCTTCATGGTATTCAGAATGACACTTTTTAGACAACCTCAAAGGTTATTTTATTTTAGTTTTATTTCGATAGAAGAACCATCTCTGTCTTCTGGATAAAACTCGGTACCCCAATTTAACCACATTCCAAAATTAATAGTTTCACCTGTTGCTCCAAGTAAACTTTTAGGCAATCTCATTTCTAAAGCATTAGTCTCGTCATCAATAATGATTACCCCACTTGTTTCAAAGGTGGGATCTAATCCTATCCAATTCCATGTAAAACCACCGCCAGTACCTGTATGGGTGTAGAAACTGCCTTCTCCAGGTGCTAGGGAACCTTCAAATAAATAATCAGCACCAATATTCCATGCTTCATTATATCCAGTTCCATTATCTTCATCTATATTAAAAAGCATATCTACAATATCCAATGTCATATCTGGGTCTCCTTCTAAATAAATATCGATATTAGCTCCTTTGGTATAATACTTCATTTTTTTGATAACGCCTGATGGAAATTCATTGGAAACGGGTACTACATCCCAGTCTTCAAAACCCCCATCTATATCGATATTTGCATTAATAACAATCGGAGCTATAATCGTTTTAGAAACATAAGCTTCGGCTCCAGATTCACCAATTGCTGTTAATGTAACTGTAAGTTCTCCTCCAACAATATCGTAGTTGTAAACAGGATTTTCTTCTTCGGAATAAAAGTAAAGATCGCCAAAATCCCATCTGTAGCTTGTTGCACCTTCTGAAAGGTTAGTAAATGTAAATTCACTCTCATCATTAGAAAATGAAAAGTCTGCTATAATACCTTCATTTGAAGTTGTTTCAGTATCGTCTGATCCACAACCTGCAAGTAGTGAAACAGCCAATAAACAGTAGAAAAAATTTAGTTTTTTCATAATAAATTTATTTAGAGATTAAATAGTTTTAATTAATAATTAATGTGTGTTGTAAATCATTGAGACCTTCTGTTGATTCCCAAGTATCTGTATTTGCTAATTGTATTGAATATTCTGGTCGGTCTGACAAAGTATCATGGGCATCTTCTATTTTTAAAAGCAATTGATAATTTCCAGACGGAATTCCAGAAAGACTAACAGACTCGTTTAAATCGTAATCTATAGCTGGAACAACTTTTCTAATATCAAAGTTTAATACTTTCTTATAAATTGTGCCATCGCTAACGGCTCTGAATATTAAAAATGTATTCTTAGCATTGTAAACTGGTGCAAAACCAACATTGTCTATAATCGTGTTTAGATCAAAGCTACCGTTAGACGTTGCTTCTTTTTTTAAACTAGCAGATTTTAATACCAGTCTATAACCTAGTTCTTTTTGAAAATCTGTAAAACAACTATTATTTCTCCATACGTTTAATACGGGTCCATAATAATCAAGATTTAAATAGGTCCATTTTAGTAAAGACATCTCTGTATCTGCGGTTGCGCAACTTGCTGTTGGAATACCACTTGGAGGACAGGTTTCTCCTCCTGTTGGAACAAAGAGTGCTTCTTTACTTATATAACTTTTTTCTATAGCAACATCATTGTAGGTTCCATAATCGTCTACGCTTGCTAAAAAGCAATCATTATGAAAACCAACGCGCGCCATATCGCTTGTACCATAACCAACATCGGCTCCTATGGCTGTTGTATAATCAAAAATTTCTTGTTTATATCCTGGTGTTCTCAATTGAATTTTTATACTTTCTGGGAATGCTTCTAACAATTTGTTTAATACTGCTGTTCTATTTTCTGTTGTATTTAAATCATTTGTTGTTGTATGCCATTCTCCCCAAGACCCTATAAAACCTGCTTGTACAAAAGCAATCACATCTGCATGATCTTCAAAAATGGTTTTTAATTGATCTAAATGAGATTCAATGATATTAAGCGGTGCATCGGTATCGCTTTGATTACTGTTATAAGCAAAACGTAAAACACATTTTACACCAGCTTCTCTTAGGTTTTCAAAATCTGTTTTTATTAAATCTAATTGCGCTGTGCTTAAATCTGAATCTTTAAAAGCATCTAAATAATACAACCGTAAAATGATAGTAACATTTTCATTCATTAAACTTTGAAGTGTAACCAAGCTAAGTGGCGTACCTTCTGAAGCAACACTCCATGTGTGCATGAACCCACGTTCTGGATTTGAAATAACCGCGTTTGATGCTGTATAAGTAATATCACTTACAGTCTCATCAACAGGTACTTCATCATCATCTGAAGAAACACTATCGCTACCACAGCTAATAATTGCACAAACAATTATAAATGTTAAAAATTTATATTTCATATTCATTTTTTTATGATTGCTAACAACTAATAGCTGTCTTTAATCCAATTATAAGGCTTTCTTTTCACCCAGTTACCTCTAGTGAAATCTGGAAAGTCTTGTGGTGCGCCATTATTTTCTATAGAAGCTTCAGATAGTGGTGTAATAGCACTCCATGCTGCTGCATCATAAGCGTCCATGGGTGGTGCCACGTTTAATTTTGCCGCTTCTACAAAAGCATGCATCACAAAGAAATCCATACCACCATGTCCAGCGCCATTGGCTAATTCACCATACTTTTGCCATAATGGATGATCGTATTTTTTTAACCACGCATCAGCTGCATCCCATTCATGAGGTTTTGTTTTTCCGTCGATATGAATTCTATTACCATCAACTTCCCACAAACCATTGGCACCTTGCACTCTAAACCCTAAGGAGTATGGTCTTGGTGAATTGGTATCGTGTGTTACAATTATAGATTCTCCATTCGTTGTTTCAATGGTAGATGTAATGACATCACCTAGCTTAAATTTTATCTTTGCATTTGGATGATTTTCACCTCCATGCTTAACAATATAATTATGTAACCCAACACCTTTAGTAGCTGTAGAGGTTAACGTCATGAACCTATTCCCTCGGTTGATATCAGACATTGCTGCTATTGGACCGATACCATGCGTAGGGTATATATCTGCATTTCTTAAAACGGAATGTTGTGTTCGCCACACAGATTCTGAAATACCTTTTTCTCCAAACTCAACACCTTTACCATAGGCCGTTTTTCCGTCATTAAATTTAACATGTCGTAAATCATGTTGATACCCACATCTAAAATGGAGTAATTCTCCAAAAACATCTTGTTTAACCATATTTAATACAGCCATAATGTCTCTTCGGTAGTTTACATTTTCAAGAATCATTAAATGCGTTCCTGTTTGCTCATGTGTATTTACAAGATCCCAACATTCTTCCATGGTATTTGCTGCGGACACTTCTAAACCTGTATATTTACCCGCTTTCATGGTATCTTTAGCCATACGTGTATGCCATAACCAAGGTGTAGAAATTACAACGGCATCTACTTCTTCTAAAGCAAGAAGGTTTTTGTAATCGTAATCATCTTTACCAAAAATTAACGGTTTTTTATACCCTTTTTTTGTAATGAGCTCTGTTGCAAGGTTTGTTCTTTTAGGATCTATATCGCAAATTGCTATAATATTGATATCGTCTCTTAGTAACAGGTTTTTTAAATGATTTGTGCCACGTAAACCAACACCAATCATTCCTATTTTTAATTTATCTGCATTATTATTTCCATGTATTCCAAAAGTAAACCCTGGAAGTAATGAAACTCCTGTTCCTAGTATGGCTGTTTTTTTGATAAAGTCTCTTCTAGAATCCATTATTTCTCCACTTTTATATTATATTTTAATAGTATTATCTTTAGAAAAAGGGTTGTTTGTACTTACTCTCAAAAAATAACAAGACAACCCTTTCATCAAACTAACTAAACTTAATTATAACCTGAGTTTTGTATGAACAACCCTTTACCTTCACTTATTTTACTTAATGAAAAAGGGAATAACGCTTTGTAATCGGCACTTTGACTAGCGGCGCCATTTAAATCATTCGCATATTCAGTGTATTTGCCATGTCTAATTAAATCCGAACGGTATTGTCCGTTTTCACACCAATACTCATGAGATCTTTCTAATAAAATCATGGTATTAAAAGTATCTATATCTGCATAGTCTGCTAATTCAATTGGATCTATCTGTGCTCTTTCTCTAACAATATTAATTAAATCTATAGCCTCTTGAGTTGGTACATTTGTTTTATTTGCTAATGCTTCAGCTTTAGATAATAGTACATCTGCATATCTGTATAAAATAATATCAACTGTTGTTAAATCTGTATCTCTATCTGCATCTTCTGCTATTTTAAGAGGCAAAGGGCCTAATTGTAAAAATGTTCCAGGGTTTGATCTGTTATAAATAATCTCATCTGTACCTTCATATTCTGCTATTAAGTTTGTTTTACGAATATCGCTGGCTTCAAACGAATCATAGAATGCCCAAGAACTTTGTATGGTACCAAAACCACCTCGGTTAGGATAATTACTTGGTAAAACCATTAATTGCCATTGGTTTTCGCTTGTTCCATCACCATCTGCCGGAACCGAAAATATCACTTCTTTACTCTCAACTGGAGCTTCTACATCCCATAAACCAACATAATCATCTTCTAACTCATAGTATCCCATAGCTATTATTTCATTAGCCTGTGTCTCTACATCTTCCCATCTTTTTTCATGCAGGTACAATCTAATTAATATCATTCTAGCCATACCTTGGCTAAATCTACCGTAATCGGCTTCACTAGGGCTTGGTAAATCTTCAGCAGCATCTAGTAAATCTTGCTCTATAAAACTTACCATTTCTGCATTTGTAAGTTTAGCTAAAGGTTCTTCGGCTAAAGGGTTTTGTAAGATTTCTAAAGGAGCCACTACAAAAGGGCCATACATATCGAAAAGTTCGTAACTTAATAATGCTCTGGCACATTTAATTTCTGCAATACCTCGTTTTCTTAAATTATCGTTAGCAGAAGACCCTTCAATGGCTGCTATGTTCAAAGTCATTTCGCTAATTTTATTGTAAAAATCATCATAAAACCTTGTAATATCTGATGATGTAGGATTGTAACTATGTAAGGTTTGTACTTGTTGAATACCATAAGGTCCTTGTAGAATCTCTGTAGTTGCATCTAGCATAAACATTAATCCGCGCTCTGATGTTGAATGAATACCGTTCGCCCAAGAACCTCTTAAAGGATAGTATGATCCTATAACCAAAGCTTCAATATCAGATTCAGATTGGGGAAATAAAGTTGGGTTAATTTCTGAATTATCAACATAATCTAAATCAGGACTGCAAGCCAGCACAAAAGTCACTAAAATACTTAGTAAGCCAATTTTTAAATTTTTCATGTTTTTATTTTTTAAAATTTTAAGTCTATACCTAATGTGTATGTTTTAACGTTTGGATAAGCTGCTACTAAATTAGAGGCATCTCTATCTGTGTCCACCAATCTAGGATCGAATCCATTTGTTTCCGGGTCTACACCACTGTAAGGTGTTATAACAAATAAGTTTTGAGCATCAAAACGTATTGCAGCACTATTAACTAGTTTACCTACCCATTTTGATGGTAGCGTATACGACAGCGATAAGTTTTGAAGTCTTATAAACCATGCGTCTTGCAAGAAGAAATCTCCTGAGTCCCATTCTGAAAAACCAAAATGTGATCCTGGTCTGGTATTTGTTGGGTTATCTGGCGTCCATCTATCATATACACTTGTTAGTGCATTTCGTCCATTTGAGGCAACTGGTAATGCTGTTACTCCTAAAGCAAAATCTGTTTGGTCTATTATTTGTCTTCCAAACATGCCATTAAAATGAAAGTTAAGTTGAAAGCCTTTATAGCTTATAGAGTTACTAAAACCTGCAATAAAATCTGGATCGGAAGTACCTAACAATACAATATCTGCTTCATCTATAATACCATCTGGAGCACCTGTTCTTAAGAATACACCATTTTCATCTACTAAAGGATCGCCAGTAATCTCACCACCTACTCTAGAAAAACCATTAACGTCTTTAATTTTTATTTGCCCTGGTACTAAACCGTCTTGTGCTGGAACAACATCTCCAATTTGCATAACTCCGTCTGACAGATATGAAAATTGACTACGAATAGGGTCGTTTACATTCTCATAAACTTCTGGTTTCCAATCTGGAGCTCTTTCTTTCCAGGTATCTTTAAATTTAGAAAAGGTAAATGTACTCTGCCATTTAAAATTATCAGTTTCTACGTTTACTGTAGATAATGTAAATTCAATACCTTTACTTTCTGTAGAACCAACATTTGCAATTATTTCATTTACGGCTTGAAATGAGTTAAGTGGTTTTATTTGAAGGAGATCTGAAATTTCTTTACTATAAACCTCAAGTGATCCTGAAATTCTCCCGTCAAAAAAACCAAAATCAAGACCTAAATTTATTTCTTTAGTAGTTTCCCACTTTAAATCGGGGTTATCTAATGTATTTGCTATCACTCCTGTTAAAACAGATTCATCTGGACCTAAATAGGCAGACAGTGGTAATAGGGAACCAAAAGCACTACCATCTATAGCAGAATTTCCTGTTTCTCCATAACCAACCCTTAGCTTTAATAAAGATATTTTATTACTTAAATTTTTGATAAATGGCTCTTCTGATACATTCCACGCTAAAGCCATAGATGGAAAAATACCATATTGTCTATCTTGAAAAAATACGCTACTGCCGTCTCTACGCACCGTAGATGTTAAAATGTATCTGCCTTTATAGATATAATTTAATCTTCCAAAAAAAGAAACAACATTACTTTCAATCAACGATGAAGCTACTGTTCTTCCCGATTCTCCAATACCTAAATTGTTAAATAAAAAGGAATCTGTAAGAAAGCCTGTAGCGCTACTAGAAGAACCTAGCTCTTCAGATTTTTGCCTTTCATAACCTGCTAATAAATTAAAATCGTGATTGTCTCCTAATCTTTTTGAATAATTTAAAGTAAAATTAAAAGTACGGTCATTCAATTCGCTTTTATTAATTGATGCGCTACTATTTACCAAATCACCATATAATGTTGTTTTAGGTAAATAAGCATTTCTAACACTATTCCCTTTATCAATTCCAATTTGGAAACGCCCAATAAGCCCTGGTAAAGGTTTAACCTCCAAATAAAAATTTGTTAACGTTCTGTCTATAATACCTTCATCTGTAATAGTTAGTAGTGAAAATGGATTCGGTTCTAATGCATTATCCGGATTAATTGGATAATTACCAAACTCGTCAATAGCTTGAATATGTGGTCCATATTGTATCGCAGATCGCACTAATCCAGAATTTTCAAATTGATCTCCTCCTAGCTGGCTATTTTCATTGTTAATTCTACTTATACTAAGATTCATACCTAAACTTAAAAAATTATTAAGTTTTTGATCTAAATTAAATCTTAATGATGCTCTATCGAACCCAGAGTTTTTTAGAACACCTTTCTGTTCGTATAAATTCCCAGACATATAATACTTCGTGGTTTCTGTACCTCCTCTTAAAGATAAGTTATGCTGCTGCGTACTACCATCTCGGGTTACTAAATCTAACCAATTTGTTCCTTGTCCTGCATTATTAATTTCATCATCTGAATAAAATCTTGTAAAAGCAGTACCAAAAACAGGATCTTCAATGGCTTCCTCAAGCGTTGTATTACCATATGGAAATACGCCATTTAAAAATTCCCAATTTTCTCTTGCTGCATCATTTCGCAACTGCATCCATTCTGGTAAAGCTATAATATCGAAACTATCTGCGTACGCTTGAAATGAGTATGACGTTGAATAATCTACTTGTACTTTCCCAGACTTCCCCTTTTTAGTAGTTAGTATAATAACACCATTTGCAGCTCTTGCTCCATAAATTGATGTCGCACTAGCATCTTTTAAAACAGATATTGATGCTATATCATTTGGGTTGAAAGAATTCAAAATACTTTGTGTTCCACCGCTATATTTATTACCACTATCTGGTTGTTGAAATTCATTAACTGGAAATCCATCAAGAATTATTAGGGGGTCATTACTGGAATTAACAGACCCTGCACCTCTAATTTGTATATCTAATCCGCCACCTGGTTGTGCACTATTTTGAGTAATTTGTAAACCCGAAACTTTACCTCTAAGTACATCTCCAACTGAAGGTGAAGATGAAAGCACTAGTTCTTCTGTTTTAACTGTAGAGATTGCACCTGCTACATCTTTCTTTCTTTGAGTACCATATCCAATTACCACCACTTCATCTAAACTTGCATTATCTGTTACTAATGCTGCATTTATAGTAGATTGACCATCAATTGCTATTTCTTGTGTTACAAAACCCAGATAAGAAAAAACCAATGTTGTTGCGCCATTAGAAACATGGAGCGTATACTTACCATCAAAATCTGTTGAGGCTCCGTTATTTGTTCCTTTTACTAAAACTGAAGCTCCTGGAAGTGGTATGCCAGCATCATCGGTAACGGTTCCCTTAATTATTATTTCCTGGTTGCTAATAGTCTCTATTTTTAAAGAAATATTAGAGTTCAACGAATATGTATTCGCATTTATTTGCGTTAAAGAGCATATGAATACTAATAAGATTAGCTTCATTCTTAAATCAAATTTAAATTCATTACTCTTTATGCCGAGTAGCGTCTTGATTTTTTTCATATTTTTGCTATGATTTTATTTATTAGAGATTAAATTAAGTCACTTATGATAACCGGAAAATGCTGCAACATTTTTCGGTTTTTAAGTTAATGTCTGTTAGCGTTAAAGTCTTTTCATAATTCATTTTTAAGTGGTTTTAGTTATTTTAGCTTTAAGTTGTTTTATTTAATCATTTAAATGACCGCTTCTATTTCATTAATAAATCTTTCTGCTAAATCGGTTGCATTCTTTTTAGATTTCCCCTCGGTATATATTCTAATTATAGGTTCTGTATTTGATTTTCTCATATGAACCCATTCGTTTTCAAAATCAATTTTAACACCATCAATAGCATTTACTTCTTCATGGTTATATTTATTGGCAATGGTCTCTAAAATTTTATCGACATCAATTTGTGGTGTTAATTGAATTTTATTTTTACTTGAGACGTAATTCGTATAGCTATCTCTAAGTTGTTTGCAAGACATTTTTATAGTTGCCAAATGCGATAAAAATAAAGCGACACCAACTAAGGAGTCTCTTCCGTAATGTGATTCAGGGTAAATAATACCGCCGTTACCTTCACCTCCGATAACGGCATTTGTAGATTTCATTAGCGCGACAACATTGACCTCTCCAACCGCGCTGGCTTGGTGTTTGCATCCATGTTTTTCGGTGATATCTCTTAAGGCTCTGGAAGAAGACAAATTAGACACAGTATTCCCTTTTGTTTTTCCAAGAACATAGTCTGCACAAGCTACAAGCGTGTATTCTTCTCCAAACATAGAACCATCTTCATTAACCAGTGCCAACCTATCTACATCTGGGTCTACAACAATTCCGAAATCTGCTTTTTCTTTGACTACCAGGTTAGAAATATCTGTTAAATGTTCTTCTAAAGGCTCTGGGTTATGCGGAAAATGACCATTTGGCTCACAATATAGCTTAACACATGCTACACCTAATTTTTCTAGCAATGCAGGAATGGCAATACCACCTGTAGAATTTACAGCATCTACTACTACTTTAAATTTAGCAGCTTTTATGGCCTCTATATCAACTAATTCTAAACTTAAAACTTTTTGGATATGTCTATTAATATAATCCTTTTTTATTGAATATGTTCCTAAATCATCAACTTCTGAAAATTCGTAAAAACTATTTTCTACAAATTTTAAAACCTCAGCGCCATCGTTTGCGTTTAAAAACTCTCCTTTATTATTCAATAATTTTAAAGCATTCCATTGTTTTGGATTGTGACTTGCTGTTATAACAATACCGCCATCTGCCTCATCAAGCACCACTGCAACTTCTACCGTTGGTGTTGTAGATAAACCAATGTCTGTTACATTAATACCTAAACCAATAAGCGTGTTGCTTACTAAATTGCTTACCATTTCTCCAGAAATTCTAGCATCTCTTCCTACAATAACAGTTAATTTATCTTTGGTTGTTTGTGTTTTTAACCACATACCATAAGCCGAAGCAAACTTTACGATATCAATAGGTGTTAGGTTATTATCTGCATGACCTCCTATAGTTCCTCTAATTCCTGATATTGATTTTATTAATGACATCTGTTTTTTACTTAAATTAAAATTTCCATCTAACAAATGCTTCCATCGCTGCATAATGTGATAAGCCTAGTTGATCGTATAAATCTGCAGTTTCTTTATTTCTATCTTCGGCACGTTGCCAAAATTCTCTACTATCGGAGCCTTGAAATACCACGCCGTCCTTTTGCGATTGGTGTTTAAAAATACCTTTCCTCTTTTCAAGAACTTGATCGGGTCCCATAGGAACTGCCATTTCAATCTCGTCAATCCCCCATTCTTTCCATGCACCTCTATACAACCACACCCAACAGTCTTTCATAAATGGTTTTTTCTTTAATTTTTTAACGGCTTCAAAAACGGCATCTAAACATACTTTATGCGTACCATGCGGGTCTGCTAAATCGCCTGCGGCATATATTTGATGTGGTTTTATTTTTTCAATAAGGTTTATAGTTATTTTAATATCTTCTTCACTTAAAGGTTTTTTATCAATAGCCCCCGTTTCATAAAAAGGGAGTTCCATAAAGTGGATTTGATTTTCTGGAATACCTACAAAACGACAGGTAGCTTGGGCTTCTCCTTTTCTTATGAGGCCTTTTATATACCTTACTTCAGGAATATCTATTTCACTTACTTTTTTGTTTTCAAGAAATTTTATGGCTTTTTTATAAATGGTTTCTGCCTCTTTATTTTCTATTTCAAACTTGTTATTATAATCACAAACAAAACTGGCAAATCGTAATGCTTCACTATCGTCAACCGCAATATTTCCAGAAGTTTGATACCCTACATGTACTTCATGCCCCTGCTCTTGTAATCGTTTGAAAGTGCCACCCATACTAATGATATCATCATCTGGATGCGGACTAAAAATCAGCACGCGTTTTTTTATAGGATCTGCACGCTCGGGTCTGTTACTATCATCCGCGTTGGGTTTGCCTCCAGGCCACCCTGTAATAGTATGCTGTACTTTATTGAAAATTTTTATGTTAATATTATAGGCTGGTCCCGAATCTGCTAACAAGTCACTCATGCCGTTTTCAATATAATCGGCATCGGTAAGCATTAATATGGGTTTCTTTATATGAAGTGCTAAACCCAGTACCGCTTTCCTGATTATTTTATCAGTCCATACAATTTCTTCAACTAACCAAGGGGTGTTAATTCTTGTCAATTTTGAAGAGGCTTCTTGATCAATGATAAAAGTGGCATTATTATGTTCTTGTAAAAACGAAGCAGGCACTTGGTTAGTAACAGGGCCTTCAACCGAGGCGTTAATAATTTTAGCTTTTCGTTCGCCCCAAGCCATTAATATAACCCGTTTGGCTTCCATTATTTTTTTAACACCTAATGTAATAGCGGTTCTAGGAGTATTGCTCAATCCTCCAAAATCACCACTTGCTGCAACTCTTGTGATATGATCTAAGGCCACCAAACGTGTTTTAGAATTTTGCAAAGACCCCGATTCGTTGAATCCGATATGTCCATTGCCTCCAATGCCCAATATCTGTAAATCGATACCTCCAACAGCTTTAATTTTAGCTTCATATTGGTTACAATAATTAGCAATCTCTTCTTTTGGCAATGTTCCGTCTGGAATGTGAATGTTCTCTGGCAATATATCAACGTGATTGAACAGCAACTCTTTCATAAATCGCACATAACTATTTACAGAATCGGGTTCCATTGGGTAGTATTCATCCAAATTGAAAGACACTACATTTCTAAAACTCAGACCTTCTTCTTTATGCATGCGCACCAGTTCTGCATATAAACTTTTAGGAGAAGATCCTGTAGCTAAACCTAATATACAAGGTTGTTTTTGTGCTTGTTTTACCCTAATAAGGTCAGCCATTTCTTTAGCTACCGCTTTTGATGCTGTAGATGAGTTTTCAAAAACTACGGTCTCGATCTTTTCGAACCTTTTTTCAAAACCTGTTGCGCTATCTATTGTACTTTTTAACATTACTTAATTTTCTTTTTTTATAAAATGGTTGCTTTGATTTTTTTCCAAACTTTTGTTAATAAAACACCAGAAATTGCAGTTACAACAGTGAGTGCCATGGCATAATTATAATCGCCATAAATCCAATATCCTGTGGCAAACATGCAGCTATAAATTAACACACAACCGAGAAGCATGGCCAAAATACCAGAAGGAACGCTCCAGCCTTCACCAGAATCTACTAGTGTTATATTTTCGGCTTTGGCATCGTTAAGCACCTTAGTCCATCCTGGACCACCTGGTTGAATTTTTTTGTAAAAACTTTGAAGTACGTCCTTACTTTCTGGTTGTGTGATATAGGTTGCTATTAACCAAATTATTGTAGTGACTAAAACAACGAAGGGATATTCTAAATAGTCTTGGAAAATACCTGTTTCTGAATTAAAAAGATAAGCTCCAACAGGTGTTAATTTTAATAGTATTGAAATAATACCAGATGCAAACATCGCTGTAATTTCACTCCAAGCATTGATACGCCACCAAAACCAGCGTAAAATAAATATAAGTCCTGTACCAGCGCCAAAGACTAATAAAACTTCAAATAATTGTAAAGCATTTTGTAATAATAATGCTAATATGGCGCTAAACACCATTAGGATAACTGTTGAGATTCTACCAACGGCTACCAATCGTTTTTCTGAAGCGTCTGGATTGATTTGTTGTTTATAAAAATCGTAAACAATATAGGATGACCCCCAATTTAGTTGTGTTGAAATGGTACTCATATAGGCAGCAATTAAAGACGCCAGCACCAAACCAAGTAAGCCACTTGGTAATTTAGTAAGCATGGCAGAATACGCCAAATCATGTCCTAATTTATCATTGGCTATATTAGGGAATGCTTCTTGAATACTTGCTAAATCTGGAAAGACTACTAACGATGCTAGTGCTACAAGAATCCATGGCCACGGACGTAATGCATAGTGCATAATATTAAAGAAAAAAGTAGCTCCTATGGCATGGTTTTCGTCTTTTGCTGCTAACATACGTTGTGCAATATACCCACCACCACCAGGCTCGGCTCCTGGATACCAAGAACTCCACCATTGTACTGCTAAGGGTATAATTAATAAGGTTATTAATGCTTGTTTATCACTAAAATCTGGTAGTATAGACAACTTGCCTGCAACATGTTCGTTAGACATCATGGCTTCTATACCCCCTACTTCTGGTAAGTTTACTAAATAATAAGCTGCTCCAATAGCACCACCCATGGCCACAAAGAATAAAACAAAATCTGTATAGACCACGCCTTTAAAACCTCCCAACGCACTAAATACTACTGTAACAAGACCAGCACTAATAACGGTTTGCCAGGGCTCTAACCCCAACATAATACCACCTATTTTAATGGCCGCCAGTGTTACTGCAGACATCGTAATCACATTGAAAATAACGCCTAAATAAATGGCTCTGAATTTTCTTAAGAAAGTAGCAGGTTTACCACCGTATCTAAATTCGTAAAATTCGATATCGGTATTTACATTAGATTTACGCCATAATTTGGCATATACAAAAACGGTTAGCAATCCTGTTATTAAAAATGCCCACCATACCCAATTACCAGATACACCGTTAGTTCTAACAATATCGGTCACTAAATTTGGTGTATCTGTTGAAAAGGTTGTTGCCACCATAGAAACTCCTAATAACCACCAAGGCATCGTTCTGCCAGAAAGAAAAAACTCTGAGGTATTTTTACCCGATTTCTTGGAAACATAAATGCCTATAGACAGCGTTACTGTAAAAAACAGTATTATTAATGTGTAATCTAATGTGCTTAAGGACACCATATTTTTATTGCTTTATTATTAATTGGTTATAACTAATGGTTGCTTCCAGACCTTGTTGCTGTAATGTATAATCTGGTTTAAAACCTAATTCTTTAAACTTTTTTGAACTTGTTATGGCATGTTTTATAACTCCATAAATTATTAGAGAGGTATCTAAAAAAACTTGATTATGTAAAGTCTCTGTTATATGGCTTCTTATAAAACCAGTATCTCCTGTAATAATATATTTCGTCATCATTATTTTATTATCAATTATGTTTTAATACTGCATTCACTGCCAAACCCCAATCTAAATTGACAAAATGCTTTTTTAAATATTCTTTTACTGCAACGATATCTTCCTTTGCTGTTAAATCTGGTACATGCTCTGCAAAGGGAATTCCTTTTACGTCTTTAGGATACTCTTTTACGACATTCAACAGCACTGTAGGCAACTCTTTTTCATCTCTTTCTGGATGTACGGGACAATCTTTTAAATATTGATATAACACATCTCCCTGAAACTTAAAAGCGTTCATACTAACTCTTACTTTTCCTTCTGCGTCTTTGGATTTACTAACCGTGTTTGGTTCTGGTTTTTCAATAATGTCTATGAGATGATTTTCATTATCTAATATTGCAATGGCAAAACGTGAAATACGTTCTGAAGGAAACTCTAACGAATCACGATCATAACTTATAAAAGCATTCGGACTTTTAGTCGTTCTTAAAGCATGTAATGCTTCTGTCGAATATAAGTTGTCACTATTACAAACGGTATAAAACTCAGAATTCAATTCTGGGTATTGTTCTACGGCCTGGAATAATGCATCTGCTGTACCAAATGGTTTCACTCTCTCTTTAGGGATATACTGTACTGCAAAAGAGATATTTAGCCCATGAAAATCATTATTCTTTTTCTTATTACCATAGAATTCTTGAAAAAGGGATCCGTTTTCACTAATAATTATGTATACATTTTTATAGCCTGCTTCTTTTGCATTATATAATAAATAGTCTAATAACGGCCTCCCTTCTGGGCCTACGCCTATTAAACCTTTACTTCTTTTGTTAGCTTGCTCAACTTCCTCTTCTGTTAAATTTTTAGCATCTGTTTGCTTTTTCATTCGGGATGAAGCGCCTCCTGCTAATATGATTAAATTAGTATGCATATTATACGTTTACCTTTTTAGTTGTGTTTATTATTCTTGCGCCAGGATCTACCGATACTTGATACGCATCTTTTCCTCCAGCATTTTTAATACCTTCTATAATTTGTTGTTCTTTACCTTGTGGCGCTAAAGCAACAATACTACCACCGCCGCCAGAACCAACTATTTTAGCTCCTAACGCACCAGCACCTAATGCTCCTTCTATCATAGCATCAATAGTTGGAACTGTAATTTTTAAAGCATTTTTTAAGATATTATGATGTTCGGTCATTAAGGCTCCTAGCTTCTTGAAATCTGGATACTCTTTTTTAAATTCAACCAAAGCTTTTCTTGTGATATCATGATTTATAACAGCAGCATGAAAATAGGGTTGTAAAGTATCTGGTATGTAGTTCAAATACTTTTTTAAATCTTCTCTTTTTGCCTTTTTTATATCAAAGTCTTTAATTTCTTTTTTTACACAGAAAATAGCTTCCCAAGCTTTTTCTCTTAATTTACTTAAAAGTCCTACGGTTTCTTTAGGGATTCCAGACTCACCAATTATAAGACCTTCTAAAGGGCTGTTAATTATTTCATATGAAAAATTATCTCCCGTTTCTACATAAACAATATTACCTAAGCCGATACTGTATTGATCCATTTTACCTCCTGGTGCTCCTTGTTCTAAAACTTCACCCTCATAGGCCATTTGAGATATAAATTCAGGGGTTACATCTGCAGTAACTCCATAGGCTTCGATTAAAAAGTACACCCACGAAACAACAACAGCAGACGAACTTGAAGTTCCTGCATTAATTGGTAAGGTTCCTATTATTTCAATATCGTAACCTTTATTAGGAATACAACCATGCCGCTTTAAAACTCTAAGAGCATATAACAAATGATCTCCTTTAGAAATCGTCGTTGTATCATCATCAATATGTATTATTCGCTTTTCATTAATATCTGGTGTGTTGATATTTAATGTTCGTCCGCCATTTTCAGTAGCTGTTAATTTTATATTAAGACTTATGGCACAGGCTATTATTGGCAAACCTAAATAATCCTGATGGTCTCCAAATAAGCATGTTCTTCCTGGCGCTATTGATATAATTTCTTTCATTTAAATTGGAACAATTTTGATTTTAAAACAGATGTTAACATTACTTTTTTGTTAATAAATCATCCTTTTTAGTTGTTATTATGTGCCGAATGTATTTATTTATTTTCAATAAAAAAAGGAAAACACACAAAAATGTGCTCGAACACACAAAAATAATGTTATCGAGCACATTTTTTGTAATGTTACTCTTAAGTTTTATATATTTGCTCTATATGAAAACATATACTATTAAAGATATTGCCAAATTAGCTGGCGTTTCAAAAGGAACAGTAGACAGAGTAATACATAAAAGGGGGAAAGTTTCTCAAAAAGCTTTTGATGCCGTTACAAAATTACTAGAGGAAATTGATTATCAGCCCAATCCCATGGCTAGAAATCTAAAAAACAATAAAATTTATGACATTTGTCTGGTGCTTCCTAATCCTGAGGAAGATAGTTTTTGGGAACCTTGTATCTTAGGAGCTAATCAAGCCATTGAAGAATTCAAATCTTTTGGAGTAAATATTAAATTGTTTTTTTACAGTCCAACAAGCACCAAATCTTTCCAAGATGTTAACAACAAAGTCTTAAAATTAAAGCCAGATGCTGTTTTACTAACCCCCCTATTCTATAAAGAAAGTGTAAGTGTTGCTAAAAATTATCAATTGGCTGGTATTATAGTGAGTATTTTTAACAATCAAATAGATTCGAAGCAAGTGGTTAGTTTCGTTGGCCAGAACTTATTTCAAAGTGGTAGAGTTGCTGCTCAATTAATGCATATGATTGTTCCTGAAAAATCTGAAGTCGTTATTGTTCATATTGATGAGACATTCAATAATGCCATACATATGCAACAAAAAGAAAAAGGATTTAGAGATTATTTTGGCGAATTTAGAGGCACAAACAATAATGTGTCGGTACTTAGTGTAAAGCAAGAAAACCTTTATCAGTCACTTATAGAGTTTTTAAAATCTAATCAAAATATTTCTGGGATTTTTGTAACCACATCTAAGGCTTATAAAGTCGTAGAAATTCTTCAGCAGAACAATTTCAAAAACATTAAACTTATTGGCTACGATTTATTAACTGAAAATATTGATTTATTAAAAAGCAATATTATATCATTTTTAATTCACCAAAGCCCCAAAACACAAACTTATCTCGGATTAACTTATTTAGTTGAGCATTTCCTTTTTAAGAAAGAAATTCCTAGCAAAAAGCTGTTACCTATAGATATCGTAAATTCTGAAAATTTGGGTTCTTATTTAGAAAATTAATTATCGACAAGTTTTAATACTCCAAATGAGTCAGGTATATGAAAATTTGGAGTTTCTGTTTTTGGATCAACCCAAGTTATCCAGACAGGTTTATAGGTCGAATCATTTTGTTTATAATATTTTGCTCTGTAAATCCCAGTTTCTATCGTTTGATTATTTATTAAATTTAAGGATTTCAAAGATGTCATACTTATTTTACCTTCTACAGTAAACCTTTTATTATTAGAATTAGATTTTACAATCAAATCCTGTTTTGGCCAATCCCAATCAAAATTAAAATCTTTATTTGGAAAGGCTTTAAAATCCATAATTCTTGGAGTTGGATCTATTTCCAAACAATAATATGGTGTAAGAGATGGATTTATTCTAAAAAAGAGCTCTACTCTATCTGAAACATTTATACTATTAAAACCAGTGTCTGTATTATCTATATGTATGGTATCATCAAAAACATGAAAACAAAAAAACAAATAATCTTCATCCCACAAAGCTTTAAATTCTGTTCTAGCTTCTTTTTTGTTTTCCCAAGGTGAGCTAAAATCTGTTAAAACATGAGCGTTATCCCAAAGATTAGAATCGCCTTTCCCTGTAATAATTAATTGCTTAGTTGGTATTGAATTTACATTATATATTTTCATCTTCTCTTATAAAATTCCTAAAATAAGATATCCTTTTCGAAGCTTATTGTAGAAGTGTTTTAATTTTTTCAATTGGCCACAAAATAGCTAATAATTTTATTCTAGATGGATGTCTTCTGTTAAATTTGAATTTTTTGAGTTAAAAACAAAAGTTGCATTCCATGATAAAGAGAATAAAAAAATTCTTAAAATTGACTGTACCAGCCTTTGCCTGTAGGCAGGCACTCAATGTCTTTAAGTTAAGGCTAAAATGTCAGTCTGAGATGTGTGTTAAAAATTTTAACTAGCGGATGAAATGATGTAATTGGGATGTCATTCAGGAGGTACGACTTAAGAATCTTTAGAGATTAATTATATAGATTCTTCGCTGTGCTCCGAATGACAAACGATTGTAAATTAATCATTTATAAAATTCGTCAATGGTAACGCAATCGAAGACCTTATAACCATAGTTTTTAATAGCATTTCGACTACGCTCACAGACAATTGAGGTGCTAAAAACTCTTAACTTAAAGACATTGAGCCCCGAGACAGAGCCTAGAAAAATTCTTTTCGATAAAAGGCTGAACACATATCGGTTTCAATGACTCTTTCTACTTTATTAATGTTTTATTAACGAAAAAATAATCCTACATATTATAGTATAAAACTTACATTTTATTTAAAAAAAGTAATATATTAGCTACAACAAATAAATAATAAGTATAATGAAAAAAATTATTAAAATACTCACAGTAACCGTTGTATGCTTTTCTGTTTTGGCTTTTTTTACAATTAAGAAAACTGAGTTTTCAAAATACAAACCCGTTAATACAGGGCACTCATTTGCTCCAATTACGTTTTCTTCAACAGTGCCAACAGATCCTAAAGGAGGCTATAATTCCAGCCCGGAAGAAATGGCAGAATTTGCCTGGCAAGAATTTATCGCTGTAAATTGGCCAGCAGCGACCAACTCTAATCCTGCTTCGTCTGGTTACAAACGTGGTACACCTTCTACAGCTACACTTGGAGCAACAGGGGCTGGAGGAACTGTTGTTTGGGAAACCTTTGCTCATAGAGTAGAACTTTATCCTGGCCCACAAGGCCCTTTACCTGCTATAGAAGATGCTCCTATTAATTATCAATATCCTTCTTTTGTAACCATTACCCCCGGCCCTGGAGCAACTAAAACGTTATTTAATAATTTAGACGAAGCAAGCGAGATTACTTTGGCTGATATGTATTATACGCCTATGATATCTCCAAATACTACAGATGCATCTTTATTATATGAAGCTAAGGCGAATAATGTAATATATGATTATGTTAAAGACAATAGTTTTCAAAATCAAACAACCCGCAATAACGCTGCTGGAAATACCATGAAGAAGATTAACAATCAAACTTATGGAAGTCCTTTATTTGAACTCCCTAATGGCTCTGTAGAAATGAAAGCCACCTGGAGACGTTATGACCCAACAGCCGACAATCTAGACGAATTTCATCATACAAAAGCTATTTGGTATTCGGGGAAGAGTCCTACCTTTCAAGTTCATAATGATATATTCTTATTAATAGGATTGCATGTTATCCAAAAAACACCCGAATTCCAAACGTTTACATACGCAACATTTGAACATGTTTCAAACGAAAAAAATGGATTCCGATTTGTAAATACACATGCCGAAGTAGATAGCACAACCATACCAGGGCGTTCTATTCCAGAAGGAGGGGTTATTAAAGCCATTCGACAATATCCAATACCAGATGGTACAGATGGTTCTTTTAATTTGGTTGCTTACAATTCACAGGTTCAAAACCAATTGAAAACGCAATTTGGTAATGATATCGTATGGGCTAATTATCAACTTATCGGTATCCAAGGTCAAGTAACAAACAATCCAACGGCAGAAGTACCACCTCAAACGTTCTTTCTATCAAATTTTGTGACAGAAACAAACAATACACTTCAATTTTTCCAAGGGACACTAACAGGAACATTTGCTAATATTGTTGACCCTAACACTCCTAAAGTACACAAGTTGGTAGAATCTGGTGGGACTTCAAAGTTTGAGGCATTCACTGCTGGTGGTTGTTTAGGTTGTCATGGATCTCAAGGACAAACCGGAGGTTATGACTTTAGTGTTATTTCTGCTAAAGGGAATTTCTTTATTCCTGAAGCTCCTGAAGATTATCCATCTGGGGTAAAAGTGGTAAACCAGAATTCACAAGGATTCCCTTTAAAACAAAACTAATTATTTCTAAACTAATTATTTCTAACTTTAAAATACAATTAACATGAGTACAGTAACAATTAACAGTTATGCAGATGTAACAACACAGCTAAACAATTTCGTGTCAGCAAACAGCCTTACTCCAGGACTAGCACAGCATGGTGCGTTTTGGACAACCTTAACCTATACGGAGTTCACAACAGGAACGGTTCCTGTTTATGGGATTCCTATCCTTGTTATAAATGATTCGGAAAATTCAAATATTATTCAGGTACTAAAAGGAGGTGCTGCCAATAAAACGGGATTCCCAGATATGCCAAAGCCAAGTCCTCCGTATAATTCAGAAATCCCAACTCAAACTGCTATTATTCAAGCATTATCTGACTGGATAGACAATGGCTGCCCTGAGTTTGCTAAAAACACTTATAATACATAATTACAACTATACATGCTAACACTTTAATAAAAAAATTATTAACGGCTTCTCATTATTTTAATGAAGCGTTTGTATAAAACGCTTTTAAGTTAAAGAATAAAAAGGTCAAACCTCAGGGCAAGCCCTGAACCCAATAATAGGAATCGACACAAGGGTCGAGGTATTAAACCTAGACCCTACTTTTAGCGGGATTAGTTCAACTTACAATTTTGAATGCGTCTTACAGATTTCTCAAAATTGAGTTTTCCTGCCACGTAATAAGCGCGGACTAATAAAATTAATTTAAAGAAGATTTTCAACGAGTAATTTTTCATTGTGACAGTATAGTATTATTAAAGATAAGTTTATTACAAATTATAATAAACACTAAACCACCACTCCTATGGACTTCTAGTCCATAGGTTCGTTTTGGCAGACTGAAAGTCTACTTCGAGATATACCAAAAGAATAAACATTGTAAAACTGAATTCCTGTGAATTCATGCCAAAAGTTTTTAGAAGTTGAAAGCGACATACACTTATGTTCATCCTTTTAAATACAGTTGCAACCAATAAATTAATATAAACAACAAAATTTATGAGTAATGATTTAAATTTTAGAATTCACCCTGCTATTGGCATTGCCCGAGTGGGAAACAGTGATGAATACTATCTAGCTCCTGAAACAGCTGCTGGAGACACATCTGGTGACATTAGCGGCGGCTTACCTATAAAAAAAGGTACAGAATCAACTACGATTACCAGTGATGATTTACGTGATAATACCACCGAACAAAAATTTAAACGCCAGGCAGCACGTTTTAAAATTTATCAATATGCTGCAATAACTGGAGAAGAGACATATCCTCTAGGTCCAGATGCTACCTTGCAAGAAGTTAAAATTGGCTCTAGTGTTAATGGGCAAATGGTTACAGATATTATTTGGTCTGTACATATGGCTAATAAAAAAGCCCAATTTTATGAGTCTGATCCTGCAGGAGGCGGGGGAGCCACAACATTTAGCAATGGTAATTTACCGCCGTTAAGAAATCCCGATTATCCAACAGCAGGAGCGCCAGCAGCAGACCCACAACGTTTAAAATCACTATTCATTGATCCAGGACCACGTACAATATCTGGGGTAAATACACCAGCCGTTGCTTTTGATAAGGATACAACGGCATCTTATTATAACGATATAAGCAAGACTGTAAGTGAAATTGCCAACTATCCTAAATCTTTTCCTGGTGATGCATTCAATGACCTCATAGAACCACAAGGTCCCATTACCTCTTTAGGAGAGCTTCAAACAGATGAATTTGGACGCTTGATCGTAACTGGTGGTTATGGGAAATCGGCCAACTGGGGAAAACAGAAATTAACAGGTCCAGTAGATAACAATGGTTGGTTTGACGATGCAGGAGACGGCCCTGTTTCTGCAGTTATAGTATTAAGTGATGGCTCTCAATTAGCTGTACAAGGCAGTGCCTGGGTAGCAGCAACAGATCCATCATATGCCCCTCAGATAAAAAATGTCGTTTCTCTTTGGGAGGATATCTACGATGCATGGGTGCGTGATTTAAGATTGATTCCAGAATTGTATGATGGAACTTCTTTTAATGACAATTACATTCCAGGATTTGACAATCAAGTAACAGGAGTTTTTGAAGGTGCCGAACTCCAGCAATGGATTGCTAATCTTCCATTATACCCTGGGTCAACCTCTGGAGGAAATCCACACGCTGGTCGTCCTACAACTTACAATAGCGGCTCGCCCACTAATAAATTCTTTACACTACTTAGAAACCCTAATCAAGATCAATTTGACATTTATGCTCCAGATGGTAGCCCATCGCCATACATGCCGTTAAGCCTTGGAGACTCTGGGCAAAGTTTCTTGAGTGTTACAAAAACACAATATTTCTTTTTAACGCAATGGAGTTTAAAAAAATGTAATGAAACCTCTTCGGTATTGGGAGCGGGAGAACTACTGGATCAAAACACCCTTCTCAATTGTTTGGGAGGTCGTTTTAGTCCTGGTATTGATCTAACCTGGATAGTACGGAATAAGGATTTGTACATTGACGATTGGGAAAATTCCAATACGGGACCTTTTAGAATAAATTCCCAACAACTCGATTATGGAAATATAACACCTGGACAAGCCTTTTTAACAGAAGGTTATGTTCCTTTTCATTCCACAACAGGAATTCAACCTGGTGATATACTTAAACTAATGGCCATACCATGGCATACTGATTATAACTCTTGTGCTAACCATCCACCTTCCACAAATGAAACTACAGTTTATCCAACATCAGCACCTCCTTCATACGGACCGTCATCTTATGATGATTATAGTTTCTGGTCTTGGCCAGCCCAACGTCCAGTTGCGGTATTTACGAGCACCAAACCGTATACTGAGAAAGCTCAGTGGTTTACCTTAAGAGGCCCTGGAACAGATCCTATTAAAGATCCATCAGTACCAAAAAGTTCGGGAACACCTGAACAGAATGTGTGTCGTTACCAGTCCATCGAAGACATTATGACTAATTGGCAAAAAATAGGCGTAGTCATGGAAGCTACTACCATTGATGGGATCGACGATTTTGGTTATCCTACGGGTTGGTATCTGGAAGCAGAAAGTCAGTTTGAAGACGGTGAGTCTGTACCACCATGGCCAAATTTTTTACCAAAGTCTTCGTGAATAATTTGAGTAATACGAAATAAAAAATTTCTTAAAGCCAGCTTCCCTTTGCCAGCCAGACAGGCTTGGGGTAAAGCCTGGAGAAATTCCTTTCGATTAAATAGATTTTAAGAATATGTGTTCCACGACTTGATTAGATACTCAATGTCGTGGAATATCTTTTTTATGTAGACATCTATTTTGTTTTTAACGTCAGTTCGATATATTAAATATTGATAATAAGCAATTTGCGCATATAAATAATAAAATTGTTCATTCCGAAGGCTATCAAAAACAAAATATATTTTGATTAAAGGTATGAAGCGTAGTTTTTGAGGAGGCATCTCAATTTTATGAGATATCTCCTCACTCATGCTTCGCTCTGTCGACATAACAAAACATGGTTTATCAGAAATATACATTATTTATCTTTTTTAATTTATGTCGAGTTTCACGTTTTTAATACTAGCTCTAATTTTAGGTTGAAAATGGTATTACTTACATGGAGAGGAAAGATTACATTGAAACAGGTATGAAAAAAACAAAACATTCAGAAAACTACGAGGTTGTCATTATTGGTGGTGGCCCTGCAGGAACAGCAACAGCAATTCAATTGGTTCGATTGGGAATACAATCGGTATTGATTGTAGAAAAAGGGAGTTATTCTGATAGTAAAATAGGAGAAAGCCTACCGCCGAACACCAATGTATTACTGCGGCAACTAGGCATATGGCATGCCTTTAAGTTGGAAGGGCATCTACAAGTGGGAGGTAGTTGTTCTATTTGGGGTAGTGCCGAATCTGGTTATAATGATTATTTTATCAATCCCCATGGATTGGGTTGGCATTTAGATAGAAACAAGTTTGAACGTTTTCTCGCCAATCAAGCCTGTAAATTAGGAGCTGAATTACGAACAAAAACACTATTTGAAAGCATTGTTTCTGAAACCAATACAGGTTTTTGTTTAGAAATTCAAAATGAAAAAAAAGAAACAACCAAGATTCAGGCACGTTTTGTGGTAGATGCCAGTGGAGCTCATGCTATATTCGCTAGAAAAAGAGGGCCTTCTAAAAACATCCTTGATCGTTTGATCTTTCTTTCTGGTTTCATTGAGATACCTAATGCCGTCAACTTTAGTTCGCTTACTATGTTAGAAGCTGTTGAATATGGCTGGTGGTATTTTGCGGTTTTACCTGGCAAACGTGTTATTGCCGCCTTAGCAACAGATCCAGAAGTTGTTAACAAATATGAATTGACTAAGCCTGAGCACTGGCTGGCACTCTTAAGAGAAACCAAAGTATTGCCTTTGCAGTTAAAACCGCACTTAAACCTATGCGAAAAAATAATAGCAAGTCCTGCTTTATCATCTTCCCTACCACAACCTTGTGGTCCAAATTGGTTGGCTGTTGGTGATGCCGCTTCTTCCTACGATCCTATTTGTTCTCTTGGTATTCATAAAGGTTTGCTAACAGGTATGGAGGCAGCAAAGACCATTACGGAAATCTTAAATAACTCGAACGAAAATGCTTTAAAAAACTATCACGATTTTCTAGAAACCGATTTTAAAAAATACAAAAAAAGCAGAGATTATTTTTATGGATTGGAAAATCGTTGGGCACATTCTCCTTTTTGGAATCGAAGGAAAAACCCTAATCATATACTATCATAACTCTATTAGGCTCTAGATTCATACATCCAGTACATAAATAGCAGATATAACAATAATTGGATCATTTTAAATAACTATTGAATAGCCTCAACGCCTTATGTCTCCATCATCTCATCAATTCTTTTCTATTAAATAAGCATGAAGGTTTTAAGTTCCTAAAAAATCAAGTTTATTGAAAAAATAGTGATAAAACACTAACAAAACACACTCATATATATTAAATATTCAATTATTTAATATTTTTTTTGCTTAATTATTGATTTTATTCGAAATTTTTACTTATTTTAGCCTCGCCAAATTGGTAAACCAATTTGGTAAAGCAGTTTGGTAAACCACTTTTTAGAAAATTTGATTTTTATAATATAGATTAAAACTTAGCAGTAACGACTAAACATTGCTGAGCTTAAACTAAACTATAATATTATGAAAAAAAATGAATTTTTTTTTAAGAAAAAATATTGCTTAAATGCTTTATTTATTGCCCTATTACTTCTGGTAACAAATTGTTCCAATGAAAATCTCGCTCTTGAGGCCACAAATGATGTTGAGCAAGTAGTTGACGAAAACACAAAAATCCCTTCTACTGCTAAATCCGATAAATCTGTTAAGATGTCGATTAATTCGGTTTCTGCCAGTGCACAACATAGCTCTACTTACTCTGCAGCAAAAGCCACAGATGGCAATTTAAATACGCGGTGGACTGCCAATGGAACTGTATATTTATATTTAGATCTTGGTTCTACAGCATTAATTGATTATGTTAAAATTGCACATCATGCAGGAAATAGCAGGGTATACAAAATGAAGTTCCATGTACGTAATTCAACTAGTGGCAGTTGGAATCTTGTTGGAACTAAATCGAGTCCAGGCAATACTAGTAATTTTTATGATTACGACCTTGTTAACAGTAATAACAGATACATGAGAGTTACATGTACTGGTAATTCTTCAAATGGTTATAGTGATATCAAAGAGATAGAACTTTGGGGAACACCTGGTGGCGGTACTACTCCTCCTCCTAGCGGTTCAGCTAAAGATATTTTAGGTGGCCTCACAAATTGGAAGTTAAATGCATATTCTGGTTCTCTTAATGTAGGCAGTAGCAACAATGGGCTGTCTTATGTTGACAGTGCATCAAAAAATGACAACTCAGGTTGGTTTTATGGCTCTAACGGATTTGCTTATTTTAAAACGTACCCAGGTAATCCAACAAGTGGAGGTTCGTCTAATCCAAGAACCGAATTAAGAGAAATGACTTCAAACGGTTCTTCCACAATACATTGGGATGGCACCACTAGTACGGAACATTCAATGAAATGGACCGTTAGGGTAGATGATTTACCACCATCTGGAAAGGTATGTTTTGGTCAAATTCATGCAGAAAGTGGCTCATCTTATGATGACATCCTCCGAGTTCAAGTACAAGGAAGTAGTGGACAAAATTCTGGCTCTGTAACATTGAGGCTTCTAGGGTATGCTACTGAGGAATTATTAGGTAGTGGACAGTCCATTAATTTCAATTTTAATATGGACACCGCTTATTCTTTTGAATTGGCCATGAAAAATAAAATCGTAAAACTTTATGCATTAAATTCTAGTGGTTCAAGAACGAGTACTCTTTTTACTTCAGGAAGTATAAATTCTGATGGCAACTATTTTAAAGTGGGATGTTATTTACAGTCTACATCTAGTAGCCATAGTGGTTCTTCTGTTTATGGGTTAGTGGGAATTTCATCTCTTAGCGTTTCCCATTAAAAATAAAGAGGTTTAACTTAAAACAAAGCATGTTATGAAATAACTGTAAAGAGGCTGTATAAAAAGTGTCATTCTGAATTTTACCGAGAAACAAAATATATTTTGTTTTAAAAGTAGCAGTGAAGCTGTGAAGAATTTATAAAATTTTAATATTTTGGTTTTCAAACAAATAAAATGCTTCACTTTTCTCTGAATGACAAATTGTTTTGCTCTGAATCACAAAGTTTATCAATTGTTAAACAGCCTCTTTACTTTTAACCTGAGTTTGATCTAAGGATCGTAGATAAAAGGCAATAAATATGCTAGATTCAACTTATAATTATTATAAACTAGCTAGACTAGTTTATAATAATTTAAGGAAGAAGATGGTATGTTTATTGGTTTTTAGCTTGAAATTAATAGATTTGAATATGTTTCAGATATCTAAAATTTACTTCATTAAGATAAACGTTTCATAAACAGCATTTTACAAAAACAACCTCATGTTCCTTAGGTCGAACTCAGGTTTTTATTGTATTTTATTACAAATTAAGCTTATAACACATAACGTTGTTATGAAAAAAGGTGGGAACAAGTAACATCTGTGTTTCTGGAATATAATCGATATCTGCTGCATAAATGCCATCCTCTCGCGTATCTAGCAATAGTCTTTTTTCCCAATTGGATGCATCAATATAAAACACTTGCCCTTTCCAATTAGAGACAATAAAATCATTATTTTTTAATCGTATAACGCCATCGCCATGCCCAAGACCTTCTGTAAGTACTATAGACGTTTTTGAACGAAAATTATAAAGTCCAAAACAGTGTCTTCCAGAATCTAAAAAGAAAACACCTCTTCTTTGGTGTAATAATCCATTCAATCGTCCTTCTTCTCCCGTTTTAAGGGTACTAATTTCTCCATTCTCTAAAACATAAATCGAATTTGTATTTGATCCAGACGCATATATAATTCCCTTTGGTCCCACAGTGATATCGTTTAAATGTGGTTCTCCTTCAACGGGATAGGTATTAATTATTTTTTGAGTCTTTATATCTATTTCTACAATTCTATCAATATCGTTTACATATAGCTTATCATTAAAAATCCCCATTCCTTTGGGACCACTTAATCCTTCAAGCCATTTTAATTGCAAAATATTTCCTTTAGTATCTATGGTTGACAGGAAACCATTATTATCTTTTTCCCATGGAGACTTATTAACATTAGAAACAAAAATAATATCTGATTCTTTATGGTATAAAACCGCTTCACTAGTCGTTAAAAGCGTATCTGTTTGCCAAACTAAATCTAAGCTTGGTGTTTTTTTTAAATCCTCTTTAACTGGAATTGTTTCTTGCTTTTTTTTACAAGAAACGCTTAACAATAGAGTCATTAAAACGGCACATAAAATATACTTTTTCATCATATTATTTTGTTTTCAATATATATTCTCCATTTATCAATTCACTCTTTTAAGCACCAAGGTATCTAAATTCAGTTTTTGCTTCAACCATTTACTTAATTCTTTTTCTTTCACTGAGACCAGGCTATCCTTCATCGATTTCCTCCATTTTATATGGGTCACAGCTATGGTATCAATTTTAATAAAATCTTTAGATTCAAGCATTTTTGCATAACTAAAATATTGTAAGTCACTAAATCTTACTTTAGCATCACGTGATAAATTAGTAAACGACACTGAATTTTTTTGGGAGTCATTACTTTCTATTTGCTTGTTTAAATCTACAATCTCAATTTGCAAATCTGCAATTTGTTTTTGTAAACCTGAAATGACATGATCCTTTTGGTCTAATTCTTTAATAGCCCTGTCGTAAGCATCAGATATTTTATCTATACTTCTATTTTTATTTCCATTTATTTCAAGATCAAATGCTTCAATCTTTTCATAATGTTTTAATTCATTTCGCAAATCGGCTTCTGTAACTTCTGCTATTTCTCCATTAAAATATAGCGTTATTTTTTTTTCATCAGTATTTAATGTTCCATTTTGGTACCATAACTGCGGATTAGATGTAATTTCATCTTTAATAAAATTATTATAATCATTCTCAAAACCACTTTGTTTTATAAATTCTACGAACGTCCATATCGCAGGTGCCATAACTAATATTGCTAATATAGATGCAAGCTGGGCGATACGCTTTCTTTTTTTAGAATTAGCATATTTTAGCATTGGAAAACGCAAAACCTTCAACACTATGAATGTTGCCAATGCAATAAACATCGTGTTTATAGTAAACAAATACATAGCTCCTACAAAATAGTCCCAATTATGAGCTAGCCCATAACCCGCTGTACATAATGGAGGCATTAAAGCTGTAGCAATAGCAACACCAAAAATAACCGAAGCGATTGTTCCTTTTTTAGTACGTGCAATAATTAATGCTGCGCCTCCAAAAAAGGCTATAAGGACATCTCTAACATCTGGTTTTGTTCGTCCAAAAAGTTCGTTAGTAACCAAATCTGCAGTTGGAAAAAACTTAAAGAACAGGTAAGCTGTTAGCAAACTTAGAACGATCATGGTCGCTAAGTTTATTAGCGATTTCCTTAAAGTATCAATATCGTTAATAGCAATAGAAAGTCCGACTCCTAAAATAGGTCCCATTAATGGCGAAATTAACATGGCACCAATAACCACCGCAGTAGAGTTTGCATTTAACCCTACAGAAGCCACAAAGATCGAACAGATTAATATCCAAGCAGTGGCTCCTTTAAAAGGAATATCTCCTTTTATAGCTTCAATAGTTGCATCTCTGTCGGTATCTTCTCTAAAATCAAGTAACTCACTAAAAAAGATTTTAATGCTTTTAAACAAACCTTTAGCATCTTTTTTTACAGCTTCTTTTGATTGCTCAACGGCTTTATCCTGATTAGTTTCTTCGTCTGAAAAATTAAATTTACTTTCTTCACTCATAATTATATTTTACCCATAATGTTCTCCAAATGTATCCTTCACTTTTTGGAGTACTTTTTTAATGTCCTGCTCTTTTGTCTTAGGAAAGATAAGCAAAACCTCGTCTTTATCTACAATAATGTAATCTTTCAAACCATCAACAACTACAATTTTGTCGTTCTTAGTGCGAATCATATTTCCAGAAGCGTCCTCCGATAATGTTCTGGCATTCACGATCGCATTTTTGCTGTCATCCTTATCTAACTTATCATATAAACTCCCCCAGGTACCAAGATCATTCCAATCAAATTCAGCAGCAATTACATAAACATTGCTAGATTTTTCCATAATGGCATAGTCTACCGAAATGTTTTCTGCCTTACCATAATTATCTTGGATAAAGTTTTCTTCAAGATCGGTATTATAAACATCTATACCTTTTTCAAATAATGCAAATAATTCTGGTTGGTTACTTTTAAAAGCTTCAACAACACTTTTTACACTCCACATAAAAATACCAGCATTCCATAAAAAGTTTCCTTGTTCTATATACTGTTTCGCAACCTCATAAACAGGTTTTTCTTTAAACTGATTAACCGATTTTATTTCTTTAGTAGAGGTCTTATCATATTCAATGTAACCATATCCTGTGTTAGGAAATGTAGGTTGAATACCTAAAGTCATGAGCGCTTTATTTTCAGAACAAAAATCGAATGCCTGTTCTACATTTTTAGAAAAAGCATTTTCATCTTCAATCCAATGATCGCTAGGCGCTACAATCATAACAGCATCTGGGTTTTCTTTTTGAATTTTTAATGACGCATATAAAATACAGGGTGCTGTATTTCGCATGGCAGGTTCTAAAACAACTTGTCGTTTTGTAACGCTTGGTAATTGTTCTAACACGAGGTCATTATAACACTCATTGGTTAAAATAAAAATATTTTCCTCTGGTATTAATTTTGCTAATCGATGGAATGTTTTCTGGATTAATGTATCACCAGTCCCTAACATATCATGAAATTGTTTAGGAAAATCTTGAGTGCTCACTGGCCAAAATCTAGAACCGACACCGCCCGCCATTAAAATGGCATAATAGTTTTTATTTTTCATATGTATCATGTCATTCCCGTGAAAACGGAAATCTGTTTATTTATAATTTTAGAAGTGCTTTTTACAACGCACTTATGATATTTAGTTTGAATTCATGAGATTCCTACATCTTCAGGAATAACAATCTCAACTTCTGCATTAGGGTTGAAAAGATACAACTTTCCTGTACTTACTTCAATACACTCAAAACGTTTGACTCGTTTTTGACCCATTTTAAATACTTTACCATTATACAATTTAAAAACACTCCCTAAAGGTACTTCAAAAATATAAGTTTTATTACTTGGCGGGTCAAACTGTTTTAACGCCAAGGCTAAATTAGCATCGGTATCGCTACTTGCTTTAGGGTTTTTAAAATGTTTTGCTAAGAGTGGTAACAAATGTTCTGGAAATATATTTGGATTTATAAAGGGTAACATTAAATGCTGAAAACTACGCTTCCATTCTATACCATGCGGTTTTATAAATCTACCATAGGTTTTATAAGCTTCAAAATGGGCTATCTCATGAATAAGGGTGATTAAGAACCGAAACTTATTGAGGTTTGAATTTATTGTTATCTCATGTTGGTCATTTGGCAATCGTTTATAATCACCATGGCGGGTTTTACGTTCATTTTTAATTCTAATTAACAAATTATCATGTTCTAAAAGTTTTAGAACCTGAGTCAACGCTTTTTCTGGGATGTAGCTTTGAAGTAAATTTTGCATCACAACAAAAATACGAGAATTCTTTAAAGTTTCAACTATTATACTTGTATGAAAAATCTTCAAATTTTGTTTTTGGAATTAGTTTGGGTGGGATTACGTTCTCAGTCAAGGCAAAATAAATGCGAATAGCATCGCTATTTAAAGAAAATTTGCCGCAGAATGAGGACTTAAGGCAATAAAATAAACTAAAGGATAAAATTTAAACAGTTTCTAAGAAAGCACCAAACTCAATAAATTAGACTCCTAAAGAACGCTATAATTGGAAACCCTCCTTTGCAAGCAGGCAGATCCAACCCAAAGGTAGGAGAATTTTTAGATGAAGCATGAGTCTCACTAAAAACCGAAAAGGTTTCCTGTTTTATATTTTTGTCTAATCAATAAAAAGGAGAATCTATGACTTCTTATCAAGCAACCTATACTCATTTACAAAACTGATCACCAAGCACTAATAGGTAGGCTTTTTAGGACGAAACAGCGAGAACTTAATCTTTGTTGTTTGTATTTTATTTTCTAACTTTTTTTCTATGTGTTTTAAATCTGTTTTTACTACTTTTAAACCTTCACTTACGGGTAATTCAGGTTTTGTTTTCATTGTTATTGTTTTATGTTTTAATAACAACGTAACTGGTTATTTTACAACAAACTTGTATAGACAACACTAAGCTAGACCCTAGATATTTAGTGTAACTAAGTGATTAACTCAATAAACAAAATTAGGATGATAAAGAAAGTGACTAACAAATTAAAATATTTAATTAAAACAAAATCTACATTAAAGGAACTTAAAAAAAATAGTGATAATGATATTCGAATTATGGGATCAGTGATTGATTTTATAATTTCTGATAATAGTTGGACTGAGGAGGAAAAAGCGGCACTTAATGAAGTTGATAAATTAGAAAAAAAATATTTAAAATCATCTGAGACCATTGAAAATGTAGATTATGGGGCTGGAAGTTCAAACTCAAAAAGAAGCCAACAAAATATAAAAGAAGGGAACATTACGATTCAGAAGATCTCAGACATCCACAAAATTGCTTCAAGTAATAAGAAATGGGGGAAATTAATTTTTAAAATTATTAGAGCACATAAACCAACTAATTGCTTAGAATTAGGAACAAGTCTTGGAGTATCGGCAGCATACCAAATCTTAGCATTAAAACTAAACCATAATGGAAACCTCACAACTATTGAAGGCTCAAAAGAGCGAGCCAAAATTGCAAATGAGAGTTTAAAAAACCTTCAGTATAAGGATTACAAAGTTGTTAATGGAAAGTTTTATGATATATTACCAGAGGTTCTTGATAAAAATGAATTAATCGATTTGGTCTTTATTGATGGACATCATGATGAGACTGCCACTCAAAAGTATTTCGAATTATTGTATCCCTTTTTATCCGATAAATCAATTTTGATATTTGATGATATAAATTGGTCAAATGGAATGAAAAGTGTGTGGAAAAACATATACAAGGATAATAGAATTAACGCTTCATTTGATTTATATCAATGGGGAATTTGCCTCGTGAATAAGGATAAAAAAAAGATGGAAGAAAATCATTTTAATCTTAGAATATAGCTAAAGCATCACAACATTTTTAAAAGCTCAGACATACTACTAAACACTTTAGTAGCCTCACTTTGTAACTCATCATTATAATCATGAGCTGTAAATCCAAACACATCAAACCCTCCCTTTTTTGCTGCATGAACTCCAGACAAGCTATCTTCTATAACCACACATTCACTTGGTTTAAATCCCATAGTTTTTGCAGCCCATAAAAAAACCGCAGGGTCTGGCTTCCATTTTTTAATGGCATAGCAACTAAAAATATTGTTCTCAAAAAAAGGTAATAAACCTGTGAGTCCTAAATTAAGCTCAATCTTATTTTCTGGCCCACTAGATGCTACACAAAATGGCTGTTTTAAATTATCGAGTACTTCTTTTATACCTTCAACGGGTTTCATATTTTTTTTAAAAGATTCAAAACTTCGTGTTCGATATATATCTTCTAAATTATCAGGAAGTATCGTTTTGGCATGTGTAGCAATTCTACTTTTACAAGCTTCAAAAAAACTCCCTTTAAAATGTTTCATACCGTATTCCAAATCTATATTCGCTCCATATTCATTTGCGATATCTACTAATGTTTGAATACTTATAGGTTCGCTATCAACTAACACACCATCACAATCGAAAATAACACACTTATATTTACTCATATGTACTATAAAAAATCTTAATATTCAATAATCTCAAACTCACTACGTCTATTTAATTGGTGCTCTTCATCCGTACAGTCTAACATAGGGCAAGGTACAATGGGTTCTAGCTCTCCAAAACCTTGAAATTTCATTCTGCGTGCATTTATATAGACTTCCAAAGCTAAATAATTTCGGGTTGATTCTGCACGTCTTTCAGATAAAATTTGGTTATAGCGCACGGTTCCTCTACTATCTGTATGCGAACTTATTTTTAAATGAATATTAGGATAACGTTCTAATTTAGCTGCCAATTCATCTAATATTATTTTTGAATCGCTCCTAATATTCCACATATCAAAATTAAAATAAATTGGTTCTAATTGAAAAAATAATTTCCCATCTTTTTCAATTACTGGTGGTCCTTCAACATCAGTTAACAATTCAAACCGTTTGGGGTCATCTTCTTTTAACTTTTTATCAATCTTCTTCTCTGCAATTATAACTTCTACGGGATCCACTGGCGGTGGCGGTGGAAGTTTCTTTAAATACAACACATGCCTTTGGTCTTGGTCCTCAAGAACCTTTACTTTTAATGTATTTGGCAAATAGGCTTCATTATTACCAGAAAACTCATAATTATCTGGTAATAAATTAATATTAAAAAAAGCTAAAGAATCTAATGTATTGGTGTATTTTTCGACACCTTTTTTGTCTTTTAATACCACTATTGTATTGGGAATGTATTCTTTTGTTTCGGCATCTCTTACTTCAAACCTATTAATATATTCTCTTAAGAAAATTTCTCCCGTTTGTTTAAACTTGAAAATTTCATCATTATTTTTTTTCCTATTTGAAGAAAAGAACCCTTCTTCAACATTGTGATAATTCAAGTTAAAATCGTCGTATCTTGAGTTTATAGGCGCTCCTAAGTTTACAGGAGTTGTAAACTCATCTTTAATTTGTTCTGAAACAAAAATATCTAACATCCCTAAGCCTAAATGACCATTTGATGCAAAAAACAAATCCCCTTCTTGTGATATAAATGGAAAATGCTCTCTATTTGCTGTATTAATGGTTTCCCCTAAATTAACGGGATCGCCAGTAGTTCCATCTACTTCAATACGCACATAATACAAATCGAAGTTACCATAGCCTCCTTCCATATCTGATGAAAAATAGAGTTTTTTCCCATCTGGACTCAATGCCGGGTGTTGATAAGAAAATCCGTTTTTATTGAATTCTAATTTTTCTAGCTCGTTCCATTTGCCATCTACTCGAGTCGTTTTATATAAATGGATGTTGTTAGTAGATTGCTCGTTAAACTCCTTCTTGCCGTCTGTATAATTACTTCTAGAAATATACAGTGTATTGCCATCATTAGTAAAACAGAAATTACCTTCATGTAATTTGGAATTTATGGTTTTTGTAAGCGGCTTAATAGCTCCAAGTGTATCATTATCCCCATCAACTTTCACTGCGTAGATGTCAAGAAAAGATTGATGTGTCCATTTATATTTTTTCTTTAAAAAACCTTTATTATCCCTATCGGAAGTAAAATAAACGCTATCATTAAATTTTACAGCTCCAAAATCGGATGCTTCCGAATTAAACTGAGCCTTTTTGATCTTGTAATCTGGATTTTTTAATTTAAAGGCTTCTATAATTTCAATAGATTCCGATTTATCTAAAGTATCCGATATGTTTTCTTTATACAGCTTAAAATAATCCAAACCTGTTTCATAATCTCCTAAAGCCGATAATACTTGATATAATTTAAAGTTATAATGGTTATCATACGTCTTATCTTTTTCTCCATACCTTCCTTTTACCAGTAGTTTTAAATATCTTGATGCCAGACGGTATTCAAATGTATTATAATAGCAAACTGCTATATTTTCTATAGCTTTTTTATGGCGTTCTTTCTTAATTTCTTCCTCATAATACTTAGCGGCATTTATATAATCTCCTTTTTCAAAAAACCGGTCTGCTCTTGTTTTTCTTTGCGAAAATGACATTTGCGCTACTAATAAAGCTATAACAATGAACGTGATTTTTTTTATCATAATTAATAGAATCTTGGAGATGAATACTTTTTACTTAAACCTAATACATCAAATCTATAGAGTAATATAAATTCATGACTTCCATTATTATAAGTATTTAATTTATTCGTGTTAAAATCGTAAGCATATCCAACTTTTAAATTTGGTGTAATATTAATTCCTGCTAATCCGGCAACGGCATCTTGGTATCTATAGGATATGCCTAATTCAAATGTATTTTGATAAAGTACATTTGTAGATATATCGAATGATAAAGGCGACCCTGTAACATATTTAACAACTGCTGATGGTTTTAATTTGAATTCACTATTAATATCAAACACATAACCTCCAATTAAAAAGGCATGGGGTTTATCTTTATATACGACATCGCTATTAACATCTAAATCGCTGGGAATAAGATTGGGTGACGATAATCCGACATAATAATTTTTGTGGAACAAAAAGACTCCTGCACCTATATTAATCACTGTTTTATTTGTATTCTGAAACAAAGGATCTCCACCTACATTACTTCCTAATGCACTAAAATTTATATGATCAAATCCCATTTTAATTCCAAAGGACAGATTCAAATCTTTCTGAAGGTTAATTTTATATGCTGCGTTAACATTAAATACATTTTCGCTAAGGTTTACATTACCTCCAACATTATCATTTAAATAGTTTACACTTAATTCTACCTTTTCGCTTAAAGGAATATTAGCAAATGCATTCGCTGTTTTTGGTGCGCCTTCTATACCAACCCATTGTGTACGATACAAACTACCTACTTGCACAATACTTGGTTCGTTTATCATATAGCCAGGATTCACCAAACTCATGTTATACATATATTGGGTGTACTGAGGTTCTTGTTGCGCAAATACAGATAAACCACATATTATGAATACTATAAATATTTTAATTTTCATTCTATACATGACTTATTACCTGCTTAAATAAAAATTTCCTTGTATCGGGGATGTAGCACCATCTCTTGGATCGAATATATAGAAATAAACTCCAGAAGCTAATTTATCTCCAACAGTTAAAGCCACATTAGATTTCCCTTCAAAAAGTGGTGTATTTCGATCTCCTTTATAAACAGTAGATCCGTATCTATTGAAGATTTTCAATTCGAAATTTGGAAATACTCTTGGTAAACCACATAAATCAAACACGTCGTTTTCTCCATCTCCATTAACAGAGATTCCATCTTTAAAACAACTTTCACAACTTGGATCATCTATAGGTAAAACGGAGGCTATTATTTGTACTCTTTCCGATTCACAATTCTCACTATCTATAGCAGCCACATAATAATCTTCTCCACTTATTAAAACGGTTCCTAATGGAAGTCGATTCGTTGAAGTAGCTGTATCATACCAATTAAAATCTATGCCATTACTTACCAGAAGGTCTGAAATTGTAGCACCCTGAATAGCACAAAATGATTGATTAACTACCGTTGGAACATCTACTTCGGCTACTTCTATTAAAATTATAGAGGTAATTAAACCACAGGAAGTATGACCTTGAATTCCATACTCAAATCTATATGTTCCTGCTACTAATTGAGATACATCTAACAAACTCCCTGTAAGTGCATTTGTAATATCTAAATCACGAAAAGTACCTCCCAGATCTGCTGTTGCATCCAAATAATCGACTAAATCTATTTCCAAATCTGAACGACACACTCCGTATGGACCACTATCATTTCCAGCACTAGGGCTTTGGTGAATTACAACTGTAACAGTTACTGAATTACCAGAGCATACAACAGTTCCTGTACTATCTCTATTATCTGGAACCGTATATATATAATCTCCAGCTACTGATGAAGCGGGATCAAACATCGCATTGTGATCTGTTGTACTAAATCCGCTTGGTCCAGACCAGGTTCCTGTTGTATTAGGGGCGCCTCCTAATCTATCAAATAAATTAAAAATTGGATTTGTATTACATACATCTATTGGTGTACTAATACCTGATTGATAGGCTTCATATACTGTAAAAGACAGGTCTGCTTCGTCTTCACAATTATTCGGAGGCCCTGTTGTTGTTCTATATGTATAATTAAATGTTTGTTGATTATTTATATTTGGTAAAGTAACTGGGTTTGCAATCACATTACCTGTGTTATTATCAACCCATTCTCCCAAAGGCCCTCTGTAAATGGGGGTCGTATTGTTTTTAGTAGTTAATAGAGTAAATAAATCTAATGGATTGGTTATTGTTATATTTGTTTCACAAAAGGATAAACCTAATGTATCTTCACCTGCATAGTTTTTAGGAAGAATTGTAAGGGTTACAAAAGCGGATTCATTACCACAACCACCTAAAACAGGGGGAGGGTTACATCTATCTGAAGCATAATCCAATGCCTCAAACGAATCTGGATTACAATTATAATTTTCATGAACCACATATTCAAAAACATATGTTCCAGGATCTGCATTTAACAAATTAATGGTTCCTGATGAAGAATAACCTACAGAAGTTTCGCATATGGAACCTGTATTGCTTGCCAGACCTAAATTTGATGGCCCAAAAATAAAATTCCAATTTGTACAACTGTTACTATCATAAATATATTCAACACCATTAACGTCTGTTGTAAACTCTAATTCATCAAATAAATCTACTTTAACATTAGCTGCACAACGCTCAAATGGTCTGGTGCGTTGTTTAAAGGGTCTTATATGTTCATATATCTTAAAGCTAACTGTAGAAGCTGTATCTTGACAAACTCCAGAACGTTTTTTTACAGAATACGTATAATCTGCTTGCACACACCCAAACCGTTGATTTGCGCCTCCATCTATTATCTGGTCATAAATGTCTCTTATATTTATCAATGAGTCATTTACAGAAGTTATTTGATTAAACGATAAAGGATCTAGTTCCCATTGACCTTCATAATCTTCTAATAATAGGTATTTATCATCATTTAAATTAATATCAAGATTGTAGTTTCCATATAAAATATCTCTTTCACAAATACGCTTATTTTGAGGGTACCCAGAAAACACTTTTCTTACAACTGAAACAGTTACAGTTGTTTCTACAGGAGCAGAAGGAGCACAAGGTGGTACAGCCATGCCTGGCACCGTATACGTAAACTCAAAAACATCTCGATCTACTAAATTTTGTCCTTTTTCATAAGGAATTGTAACTGATAAAGTTGATAAGTTTTGCCCCGTTAAGCTTATAAAATTAGGACTACTTCCGTTATACTTCCATACGCCATTACGGTGTGGATTTACAGTAGACTCTAAAGACTCAAAAAGATCAATATCTGCAATTAGAGTACATATATTCCTTGGTGTAGAACCTACATCGCAAACTTCTAAATTTGTACCGCCAGCATTAAGTCCTTTAGCATAACCTGAAAACGCACCCAAAACTAAGTTAATAGTTACCGCTGGTACACTACCACAACTTGCATTATTTATTGTAAACTGATAATCGGTTGCTGATATCGAGGAATTTCTTAAATTCCATAAAGACAAATCTCCTGTTGTTTCGTCAAGTGCAAAATTACCTCCTGGATCATGCCAGAGGCCTGTTGCCAAAGAAATAGGGGTGCCTCCATGTACTGCATTAAATGCATCATATAAATTAATAATTCCATCTGGTACACCATCACCATCACCATCAATCGTGGTCATATCGCAAATATCAATTGTTTCTATTAGATTGCACTGGGCTTGAATTTTTGGTATAGAAAAGATTATTAGGGCTAAGAGTAGTTTTTTTTTCAACATCTGTAGGTTAAAATTTACTGCAAGATAAATATTTTTAAAAGACTAATAGGTAGATAAATAACCAAATTTAGGAAAACAAATACCTTTTTAACATAAAAAACTGCCACTACACATGGCATAAGGACTCAAAAACACACTTAATAGCATGTAAACTAAATGAAACAATTAACCTAATCTCTACTTATTTTAAGTATAGGATTATTGATTAAAAAAAATCATAAAAAGTTATAACATTTATTATGTATCGACATAAAGTAGTATTAGGAAATTAGAAGTCTCTATAATTTCCCCTAATACTACCAGACTCTGATCACTAGATGGAAGCCTAATTAATGCAGCTATAGATTATAGAATAACTTATGGCGTAGAATTAGAAACCTGAAGCAGTTTTCCGTTATAATACTTATGTCCGTTAAGTGCAAAATCAAAGATATACTCTGCCATTTCCAATGCTGTCGTAGGTGCTTGATACCCTGGAAAAGCCTCTTCCAACATTTCGGTTTGTACGGCTCCTAAAGCTAATACATTAAATGATAAGTCTGTTTCCTTATATTCTTCGGCAAGCAATTCGGTTAAAGTAATTACTGCTGCTTTGCTAGAACTATAAGCCGCTAAACCTGGAAACTTCATACTACCTTGTACACCTCCCATTGAGCTAATTGTTACTACATGTCCTTTTTGTTTCATAAAAGGAATAACAATTCGAGTCATTTCTGAAACTCCAAAAACATTCGTTTTATAAACGTATTCAAAATCTTCTATGGTCGTTTCAGAAAAAGGCTTATTAAGTAAAGTTCCTGCATTATTAATTAAAACATCTACCTGGTTCCAATTAGAACTAATATAAGTTTCGACTTTCTTATAATCATTATTTTCACTTAAATCGAATGACAATGACGCAACATTTTTTAATTGAAGGGCTTCTATTGGTTTACTATTTCTAGAAAGCGCTAAGACATTATGACCAGCTTTAGCGAATAACTGCACCAACTCAAAACCAATACCTCTGCTTGTTCCTGTTATAATTATGTTTTTACTCATCGTTCATTTTTATTTCTTTAGCTCCCACATTAATCATACCTTCTAAAGCTGGAATCATTTTATTTATAAAAGATGTCATGTGTTCAAAATCCATTTTATCAGCCTCATCGTCTACATGATGATAGTAATCGAAATTGGTAAAATCGAATGTAGAAATGGCATGTGCAGGAATTTTAAAGGCTTTATAGAACGGGTAATTATCCGACCTCATAAACAACTGAAATTCTTTAGCTTTAGGGAAAAACCCAATAATTTCGCTATCACTATACTCATTAAGTTTTTTGCCCATATTAGATTTTTCGTATCCAGAAATATACGCCATGGTTTCTTCTTTAGCTCTAGGAACTCCTATCATCTCAAAATTAATCATGGTATACAGATTAAAGGCTTCTTTTTTCAATCGTTTTGCCAAATGACCAGAACCTTTTAATCCCATTTCCTCGGCATCATATAGTGTGAATAAAATACTCCGTTTATTTGTTTTTGATTTAGAAAAATACTTAGCCCATTCTAAAACGGCTACGGTACCAGAAGCATCATCGTTTGCTCCATTAGCTATACTGTCTCCATTTACAGCTTCTGCTGCACCTATATGGTCGTAGTGTGCGCCTAATATCACAAACTCGTTTTTTAATTTAGGATCATGTCCTTCAATATATCCTACTATATTGTACCCAACAATGTCCTTTAAATTAAAGCTATCTCTGTATGTTTTAAAATAAGGTGGGACATTATTTTTATTAAAAAAATTCTCAATAAAAACAGCCGCTTTTTCAATACCTTCACTACCTGTATTTCTTCCTTCCAGAGCATCTGAAGCTAAATACTCTAAACTCGACATCACATCTTCTTTTAAAACCTGTATCGATACATCATTACTAGCACCACTCGTTATCTTTTCTTCCGAGGGATTTTTTTGAGAACCACAACCCAAAAACATTATGATTATTAAAATACTTAATAGTTTTTTCATTCCGAATTAATTTAATGTTTAAAGATAAAAAACTACTATTATAATAATGGCATATTGAAACTATTTTATTCTACAGCATTTATTTGAATTAAACATTTTTATTATCGTGAATTCGACGTAAATTAAAAAAGGAAAATAACATATATTATTGATAAACATAACTTTATAACATCTACAGAGCAAAGCATGAGATGCTTCATCAAAAGCTACGCTTCATACCTTCAAACAAAATATATTTTGTTTTCGATAGCTTTCGGAATGGCACCAAACTTTTGCAAGCATGAAATGAATTATCCTTTTGAGTAAAATGAGCCACTATGTCGTCCTATGTTTGTAAAAGATTAGTGTTAGAGCGAAACGAAGAATCTTAAAAATAAAGCATTAAAATTTATAAGATTCTTCAACCCTGAAAATTATCGGAATGTTCTGAATGACTCCAACATTTTACAAACATAGGATGGCACAATTTCATTATTTATATACAAAAATTACTCATTATCAATATTTAATATATCGAAGAACTGACGTTATTATATAATAGCTGATTACTGCTCTTATATATTGATATTTAAGAGCAGTGTTTTATAAATATTAAAGTGCATGATTACTTTTTAACGATCTTACGGACTACTGTGCCCTTATCAGTTTGCACTTTTAATACATAAGTCCCACTTGATAAGTCTGATAAATCAATCTTTTTACTATCCTCCTTTTTTTCCGACCATATTTCTGCTCCTTGCAAGTTATAAATTGCCAACTGTTCTATAGTACCCTCTATATCTATTGTTATACTTCCCGCTGTTGGAATAGGATATAATCTTAATGTTTCTGCTACTATATCTGGTGTGCTTAAACCACAATCTTTTCCTCCATCTGTTATAGTCCAACCTGCATCAATTAGCTTTTGCCTTTCCGTTTCAGTATTACAATACACACTATTACCTCCGTTAAAGTATACACCACTTTGCAATAACCCCCTACTACTCCATCCTTTTAAAAGAGCTTCATAATGTTCAGTAGAAAGCGTAACCCCTTGAAACATGTTCTTCATGGTTGTAACATTCGAAATATTCCAGCCTCCTATATCTTGACTAAAACTTGTTGCATTATCAAACATTCCTTCCATATTTTCAACTCTATAAACAAAACTGTACCAGTTATCCAAACTTCCATTAAAATTTGATGCACCACGAAACATGTGCTTCATATTAGTAACCTTAATAACATACCAACCTTCCAAATCTTGATTAAAATCTTCCGCTCCATCAAACATCCCCTCCATATTTTCAACATTCCTAACGGAACTGTACCAGTTATCCAAACTTCCATTAAAATTTGATGCACCACGAAACATGTGCTTCATATTAGTAACCTTAATAACATACCAACCTTCCAAATCTTGATTAAAATCTTCCGCACCATCAAACATCCCCTCCATATTTTCAACATTCCTAACGGAACTGTACCAGTTTTCTAAACTCCCATTAAATTTTGATGCGCCACGAAACATATGCTTCATATTAGTAACACTACTAACATTCCAACTTATCAAATCTCGATTAAAATCTTCTGCACCATCAAACATCCCCTCCATATTTTCAACATTCCTAACGGAACTGTACCAGTTTTCTAAACTCCCATTAAATTTTGATGCGCCACGAAACATATGCTTCATATTAGTAACACCACTAACATTCCAATCTTTCATACTCTGATTGTAAGCTGTAGCGCCATCAAACATCCCTTCCATATACTTAACGTTACGAACACCATTAGACCAATTCAACAAATTTCTGTTAAAGCTTGATGCTCCTCGAAACATATGTGTCATATTAGTAACCATTGATACGTCCCAATCCTTTATACCTTGATTAAAATGGGTTGCACCATCAAACATACCTTCCATATCTTCAACATTATCAACTTTAGAATTCCAATTCCCTATATTTCCATCAAAACTTGATGCGCCGCGAAACATATTCTTCATACTGGTAACACTTGAAACGTCCCAATTTCCGATATCCTGATTAAAATGAGTTGCTCCATCGAACATACCCTCCATACTTTTAACATGCGAAACGTCCCAATTTCCGATATCCTGATTAAAATTAGATACCCCTCGAAACATGTTACTTAGGCTAATATTATAATATGATAAATCTGGAGGATCTGTGGCATTTATTTGTAAATTCTCGCAACCATAAAAGGCATTTTCCATAGACTCCCAAGTTTGAGTACCCCAATTCTCGATAGTTTGTATTTTTAATTTATCACCAGAATTATTAAAATGAATTCTAGGAAAATCTTCAGAAATAGTTACAGTATAAGTGCCAGCTAATGCATAAGTATGTGTTGCATTACCTTTTAAATCTACATCTGTTGTTTCGTCTCCCCAATTTACAGTATAATTATAACCCGTTCCCTCAGTTGGTATAGTAATGGACTCATTTGCTGTGGTAGTTTCCCAGGTTGTTATAAACGGACAATATTTACCTCGATCATCTATACTCCAATTAAAATTATCTATAAGTTTTTGTCTGGCGTTTTCCGCCTCTTCACTACAATAGGTACTATACCCTCCTTCAAAACTTAAATTAGATTGTAAAGAGAGGCTACTCCAACCTTTTAATAAAGCTTCATAGTTCTCTGTAGAAAGTTTAGACAAATAAAACATTTCATGCATAGTAGTGACATTACTTACATTCCAGCTCCCAAGATTTTGATTAAATAAAATAGCGAAATTAAACATATCGGACATTTCTGTAACTTTAGAAACATTCCATTCTCCAATATCTTGATTAAATGCAACTGCACTATGAAACATATCAGACATATTTTCAACATTTGACACATCCCAGTCTCCAATATCTTGATTAAATGCAACTGTTCTATGAAATATTTCTATCATATATTTAACATTTGATACATCCCAGTCTCCAATATTTTGGTTAAATATTGATGCACCATCAAACATTCTACTCATATTTTCAACGTTAGATAAATCTGGAGTATCTGTTGCTTCTCCTTCTAAGTATGCGCAACCACGAAAAGCTGCCAGCATAGAGTCCCACTTCTGATTTCCCCATTGCTTTATACTTTTAATTTTTAATCTATCGCCAGTATTATTGAAATAAATTCTAGGAAAATCGCCCGTAATTGTTACTGCATAAGTACCTGCTGTAGCATAAGCATGTGTTGCATCACCCATTTGGTTAATACTTGTATCACCGTCTCCCCAATCTACGGTGTAATTATAACCAGTACCTATAGTTGGTATGGTGATAGACTCATTTGCTGTTGTTGTTTCCCAGGTTGTGATAAATTGTGCTTGTAATGTTGTGCATAAACTTAAGAGAAGTACCAAAAGCGGTATTTTTTTAATCATTGTGATAGATTTTTAGGATTAACAACCCCAAAATTACCCTAACAATCTAACCTGACCATTGATATAGATCAATAAACACCTACTAATTAAACAAAAACCTGTTTCAAACAAATGAAACAGGTTTTAAATATGTATTAGAGATTCTGAAATACTGAAGTAAGTTTCAGCAAAGACAGCTAAAACTAATTAAACTAACATCGTCACTGGATTTTCAATATACCCTTTTAATGTTTGCAAAAATTGAGCTCCAGTAGCACCGTCAACCGTTCTATGATCACAGGCTAATGACAATTTCATCGTGTTACCAACTACAATCTTACCTTCTTTAACTACTGGTTTTTCAATAATATTACCTACAGAAAGAATGGCAGAGTTTGGTTGGTTGATAATAGATGTAAAACTTTCTATACCAAACATTCCCAAATTGGAAACTGTAAACGTACTACCTTCCATTTCGGCTGGTGTTAATTTTTTGTTTCTAGCTTTTCCTGCAAGATCTTTAACTGCCGCTCCTATTTGTGGCAACGATTGTTCGTTAGCAAACTTAACCACAGGAACTACAAGTCCATCTGGAACTGCTACTGCTACACCAACATGTACATGGTTATTTAAACGCATTTTATCTGCGAACCATTGCGAATTTACTTGTGGATGTTCCTTTAATGCTAAAGCACAAGCTTTAACAATCATATCGTTATATGATATTTTTGTATCTGGAATAGAGTTAAATTGCTTACGGAATGCAATCGCATTTTCCATATCAAACTCCACATTTAAATAGTAATGTGGTGCAGTAAATTTTGAATTTGTTAATGCTTTGGCAATAGCCTTACGCATTTGCGAATTCGTAACCTCATCAAAATCTTCTTGTCCTGTTGGAACAAATTTCCCAACAGATGCACCCGATTGAGCTGGCACGAAATTCTCGACGTCTTGCTTTATAATACGTCCGTTTTCTCCAGAACCTTGAACTTGTGACAAGTTAATTCCTTTTTCTTCTGCTATCTTTTTAGCTAATGGCGATGCAAATAATCGTCCGCCATTTGCTGACACAGCGGCAACTGGTTTATTTTGTTTTGCAACTTCTTGTTTAACCTCTTCTTTCTTAGCCGTTGCTTTTGGAGCTTCTTTTTTAGGAGCTTCTTCCGTTTTTACTGAATCTAAAACGACTTTAAAGTTACTAGCAACACCTGAAACATCTGTTCCTGCAGGACCGATAATAGCTAATAAGTCATCTACTTTTGCGGATTCTCCTTCTTGTAATCCAATATATAATAATGTTCCAGCTTGAAACGACTCAAACTCCATAGTCGCTTTATCTGTTTCAATCTCAGCTAAAATATCTCCTTCTTCAACGGCATCACCTACTTTTTTAAGCCATGTTGCTACGGTTCCTTCTTCCATAGTATCACTCAAACGTGGCATGGTTACAACAATAACGCCTTCTGGCAGTGCAACAACATCTGCAGATGCTTCAATTGGAGCAGGCTCATTATTGGTTTCAACTGGAGTAGCTTCTTCTTTTGCTTCCGCAGAAGCAGTATTACCACCACCACTTAGTAAACTTGTAATATCTTCTCCTTCGTCTCCTATAATAGCTAATAAAGTATCTACTTTAGTTGTTTCTCCTTCTTGAACACCTATATGAAGTAAAGTCCCTTCGTTAAAAGACTCAAACTCCATAGTTGCTTTATCGGTTTCTATTTCAGCAAGTATATCACCTTCTTCAACGGTATCTCCTACTTTTTTTAACCAAACCGCAACGGTTCCTTCTTCCATGGTATCGCTTAAACGCGGCATATTTACTACTATAGCCATAGCTTATAATTTATGTTGAATAAATGGGTAATCTTCTTGTTCGTAAACCATATCGTAAAGCTGTTGTACTTCTGGGAATGGAGATTCTTCAGCAAATTTTTCACATGCTGTTACTTTATCTTTTACACGTTTATCAATCACTTTTAAATCGTCTGCAGATGCATATTTCTTTTCTAGAATAACATCTTTAACTTGAGTTATTGGATCTATTTTCTTGTACTCCGCTACCTCATCTTTAGTTCTATAATGCTGAGCATCACTCATAGAATGCCCTCTATATCGGTATGTTTTTAATTCTAAAAATGTTGGCCCGCCTCCTTTTCTAGCGCGTTGTATAGCTTCATCAAATGCTTCTGCAACTTTTACAGGGTTCATCCCATCAACTGGACTACATGGCATTTCATAACCTAAACCTAATTTCCATACATCTTCATGATTTGCCGTACGTTCTACCGAAGTACCCATAGCATAACCATTATTTTCGCAAACAAACACTACTGGAAGATTCCAAAGCATTGCCAAGTTAAATGTTTCGTGTAACGACCCTTGGCGGGCAGCACCATCACCAAAACAACAAAGCGTTACGGCATCACTATCATGATATTTATCACCAAAAGCAATACCAGCACCTAAAGGAATTTGTCCTCCAACAATACCGTGACCTCCATAAAAACGATGTTCTTTAGAAAATATATGCATCGAACCTCCCATACCTTTAGAGGTACCTGTAGCTTTTCCATATAATTCTGCCATAACACGTTTAGGGTCTACTCCCATACCTATAGGTTGTACGTGATTTCTATAAGCCGTAATCATTTTGTCCTTAGTCAAATCCATAGCATGCAAAGCACCTGCTAAAACAGCTTCCTGACCATTATACAAATGAAGAAATCCTCTTACTTTTTGTTGTATATATACAGCTGCTAGTTTATCTTCAAACTTTCTCCAAAACAGCATATCCTCATACCATTTCAGGTATGTTCCTTTAGTGATTTTTTGCATCGACTAATATTAGTTTTAATTAAGCGAAATACAAAAGTAATACATTGCTCGTTATTGCAAAAACCTTAGTTGATTAAAGTAAAAAAAATATTAAAAAAAAAGTGCATTACAGTCAAGATTGCTTATTTAATAATTTTTTATAATAAATACTATTGTATTTAAAATTTTTGATGGCTTTTGTATCCTTTTATTCTAATCCTGCCAAAACATTAAAGTACTGACTTATCAAAAACTAAAGGTAATAAATTTGCAAGAGAATTGGATTTAGCAATTTTTCCTGTTTCTCCCATAAAATAGATTTCTATAGGGGTATCCTGTTTTACTTCATACTCCGCTATAGCTTGCCTGCAAGCACCGCAAGGCGGAATAGGCTTTGTAGTTTTATTATTTTTTGAGCCTGCCGAAATAGCCATTCGGATTATTTTTGCCTTTGGATACTGCGAGCCCGCATAATAAATGGCTGTACGTTCTGCACATAACCCAGATGGGTACGAGGCGTTTTCTTGATTGTTACCTGTAATTATTTCACCATTATCCAACAAGAGCGCTGCTCCTACATTAAAATTTGAATAAGGGGCATAGGCATTCTTACGAGCTTCGATAGCATTTTGCATGAGTGCAATAACGTCTTTTGGAAGTGCCTTTATTTCTTTATAGATATATAATGTCGTTTCTATTTTTATTTCCTTCATATGTAAAATGTATAAATAATAATTAGTAATAAAAAAATTCTTAAAACTAACGATCCCTGCTTTTACTGGCAGGCAGCCCCAACCTAGGGAGCCGATAATTTTTAGATTAAATCATGATCTCTCTAAAAATCGGGATTAGTTCAATTTACAAAATATCATAAACAAAAAACTATTGCTCAACGAACAATAGTTTTTAATATATCTTAATATAATATTACTTAATACTCTTTGTATGTGTCTTCACCTATATTGAAGGTTAATGAGAAACGTAATGTATTCTCTAAAGGACTCTGTACTTTTGATGCTGAAAACAAGTATGATAAGTCAATATTTACTACGTTCGCTTTAAACCCTGCTCCTAATGCCAAAAATTTTCTAGCTCCTTTATCTTCACTTTCGTTAAAATAACCTGCTCTAAAAGCAAAAGAATCTTGATATAAATATTCTGCGCCTAACGCCCATGTAAATTCTTTTAATTCTTCACTAAAACCATCTGGTGCATCACCAAACGATTGGAATATACCTGATAAAAAACTTACATCTGGATCTTTACCTTCAGCTATAATGAGTGGTTCACTACCATCTGTATCCCGAGTTCCATCATCATCTAAATCTACATAACCATAAACAGGTGGTGTTGGTACCAGTAGTTTTGTTACTTCGGCTGTAACAGCAATTTTATTATAATTATCAAATATAAAATCGAAACCACCACCTAAACGCAGGTTTGTAGGTTGAAAATTATCAAGTCCGCCATCATCATACTTAAATCTTGGACCTATATTTTGAATGGCAAATCCCATACGCCATCTTCCATTAAAATCGGCATAAGCTTCTTCCTCACCCTGATAATACCCTGTAATATCCACACCAAAAGTATTCGCAGCCGATGCATCTCCATCAACACCCTGTATTCTTAAATCTGATCGTAAATAGCGCATTGCTACAGACATAGCAAACTGTTCTGATAAGCGTAACGCATAAGATGCATCAAGAGCAAGTTCACTAGGTCTTTGTATTCTTGGCTCATCAAATCCATTATCCACAAACTCAATATCTCCTAATGAAAAATATCTTAAACTTACCGCAAAAGCACTACGATCATCTAATCTATTAGTGTAAGTAACATTTCCTAAAAAGATATCATTTACTAATCTACTTAGGTATGGGGTATAACTTACTCCAATACTCGATTTTGTTGTTGAAAACGCATATTTTGATGAATTCCATTGTTGTGAAAATGCATCAACTGATGTTGCAACCCCCATATCTCCCATAGCTGCTGCACGGGCATCAGATGCAATCATTAAAAATGGTAATCCTGTTGTGATAACTCTTTTGTCTTGATCAGGCAAAATTGTTACCTCTTGAGCGTCAAGCTTTAGCACAAAAACAATGGCCAAAACTATTAGTAGTTTATTCTTCATGTATTAAGTTTAGTTTGTAAATATAATTTTTTATTTTAAAAACTTATTGGTGTTTTTTTACTACTTACTCAGCTATTCATACATAAACAGCTAAATATCATTACAATATGACTAATTTTTCAATTTTTTCTACTTTTTTATTTAACAAGCTAGAATGAGCTGTTAATTTATAAATATAGACTCCTTTTCCTATTTTATCTCCAAAATCGTCCCTACCATCCCAAACAATGTCTCTAGATAAAGAACTTGTCGTTGTTCCTCCCCCTGTTGTTAATCCATTAATGGTTCTAACTAATTTTCCAGAAACAGTGAATATCTGTATAGAAACGTCTAAAGGCTCCGAACTATTGTGATTAAACCAAAATTCTGTATAATTCACAAAGGGGTTTGGATAATTAAGCACATTATTTATAACTAAATTTTGATCTTCATCAAATACAACAAATTGAATCTCAGAAGTTGAAGAATTATTATAGACGTCCCAAGCCTTTACAGTTAAAGTATGAATTCCTGGCTCTAAATCCCTAAACGGAAAACTCACTACGCCTTTTTTATAATTGTCTACTTCTGTTTGGTAATAATCGTTAAGAACTATTGGATTTTTTTCATCACCATCAATTATCGCGACGATATCATGCCCTATACCACTTGCTGTATTAATCCCATTAGAATCTTCCATTTTAGCCAATAGTGTAGGTGATTCGTTAGTTATGCCTCCAGACACAAAATTCTCATCATTCATGTAAAGTGTAATAACGGGTCCTATATTATCTTCTTCTGCATTTTCATTTACGCCTCCAATTCTAACTGTATTAATACTTGCACCAGCCTGATCTTGGGATAGGGCTTCATTTTTTGAATAAAAACTTACTTTTCCAAACCCTACAGGAATTCCAATATCTTTTGGAACTACAAAATCAAACTCAAATTGACCGTTCTTTACAGATGCTTGGCCTCTAAATATAATTTCTCCAAGGGTTTCAAAATTTAATATCACAATTTGCCCTCCACTCTTAATACCATCATTAGCAAGCGTCTCCCTATTAATTGTCTTATCATAAATAGTTGTTGAAAGCGTTCCATTATAATTAGTTATTAAATTTCCTGAAATATCAACCACTTCGCCTGCTAATTTCACATAACTTAATGCTTTTAATGTATCTGTGGCTTGAGCAATAGGGACATCATTAATTTTTGTTAATCTTATATCTGGCTTAGGAAAAGCTAATTTCATAGCTGGATCTCCTATAAAGAAAACCAAACGTCTTTGAGAATTATTAGAAATTAAAGGGTCATTTTTTGTCAGTCTTAGCGCTTCTGCAATTGAAGGATATTCGTAATCTTCATAAGTATCTTTATCACTATAAGAAAACAAATATTGCCCAAATTCCCTATTAAAATCAACTCCAAAATTAACATACACCTGTCTTGTAGTTGTAATTAATCCAACGGCTCCAGCTTCTTTATTCCAAAAAGTGAGTTCACCAGCCGTTTCTCTAAGTGGGTTATCAAATTTAGTAAACTCACAGGTTACGGTCACAAAACAATTAAGCTTGTAAGAATTACGAAAATCATTAATATGTGTTTTTAAAAGAATACGTTCTAAGGCCAAACCATTCTCTCCTCCATGACCAAAATAATTTACAACCAAAGCACCATTATCTATAGCATTTACAATTTCAGTAGTGACTTCTGGGTAACTATCTCCACCTGCCGATGTTTCTTGCTGAAAGGCATCAGAATGTATTTTTACAACATTCATAAATGGTTTTTCCTGTGTTACTCTATTCCCAATTAGATCTGTAGTGTCCTGTAAATCTGTCGGTATTTCTTCATCAGGATCATCAGATATAACTACAAAATTATTTCGCCAACTTCCCAAAGCCTCCTTTACATAATAAGATGCTATTTTATCGACCATCTCCTCAGCTCGTTGTGGTGTATCTGCTAAAATTCGACCTACAGCAATGTCTAATTTATCGTTTGTATCCATGGTTCCTTCATTAGTATCCATCATGCCATAAAAATCATCTGAAATAAAAGAACTCGTAAGATTAAAACTATTATAAGAATGCCAAGAAGGCACTATATTAGTATTGTTTTGTATTCTATCTTTATAATCAAAAGAGCTATCCCCAAATAAACACACATACTTTATTCTATTCTCTACTGTACTTGCATTATCATAAACATACTTAATTAAATTTCTAATAGCTCCTATATCCTGATTACCAGAACTAAATTCATTGTAGATATTATCTAAATCTAAAACCTTCACATTCAAATCATATTGAGTTCTATTAATCTCAGCTAGGCGTTCCGCTTGACTAATCATATTATTTGGAGCAACAATAATATAATCTACATCCTGAAATACACCTTGACTATTTTGAAAAATAGTGCCTTTAATATCTTGGTTATTAATGGTTGTTCTTGAATCTGTTTTTGGTTCGTAATAATCTAATGGCGTTACAGCTACAAAGGTTTTTAAGCTCCCTAATGGAGATGTAAAACTAATACTAGAAGCTTCGTCTGTATTTAAATAATTGGAAACATTATATATATCGGTTACATCCCAAATTTCTGAAACGCGTGATGTATTGCTAATATTATATTGCCCTATTCCCGATACTAATGCAACCTCGCTATTTTTAAATTGAAATTGTTTGTCTGAAAAGTTCAGCAAACATGTTGCTTCTATTGATATATAATCTAAATACCCCTGCGTGCTTGGATTCCCTTCATTATCAAAATTAAGTCCAACTTCTATCGTTGAACTGCTCACATTAATACTATTTGTAAAAGAAGTGCCATTTGCTAAATTGGAATCTGATGAGGCAGCAATGCTATTTGTTGAAATAGGTGTTCCGTTTACAGTAAGCTTCATTGAGCTACGAGTACTTCCTGCGGCCGCAACATAAACCCTTAGGTCTATTGGCTCTGATGTCACTAAATCTGGAAAATCAAATTCAAAAATTTTATTATTATCTACATCGAATCTATCACCAAACCAGCGTCTTCCTAACGAAGCAATATTATACTCATCGATCTCATAAAATTTATAATCTTCAAACGTATCAATAACTAAATCTACAGCTCCGCTAGGTTCTATAAATTGTTGAATCCGTTTTCCTAAACCAGGGCTTACATTTATATAATAATATGTTTTATCCACATAACAGTTTATATTAGTATTGCTCTCTTCATGATACTCCTTTGGTCCTTGAGCATAAAACAGAATATAATCTTCGTTATTAAAAACACCATCTTCTTCACCTACAAACTTTATGGCATTCTCTGGGACATCAAAAGGGTATGCTATAGCGTTGGCATATGGAATCATACGTCCACCATGACCATATAATTTTATATTTCTAGGATCCACATTATCTACGTTAACTCCTAAACCTTCCAAAAAACTTTTTGATAATCTAAAAACTCCTGTAGCATCAACATAGAAACGGTACCAATCTCCTGAGCTTAATACCGAATTACTAATAACTTTAGATGTTTTAAAACTTTTATTAAATGAAGAGACTCTACTCTCGGTTGTTCCAGTTTTATAATCTAGCTTAAATGAAACAACCTTCTTATAACTATTTTGTGAATCCTTAATAATAGGAGAAAGTTCAAAAGACACATATTGTTTGTCTCTTGCATTAGAGTTTTTTAAACTAAATTCCAGTTTATCGGGAATATTACCAAGATCTAAATCTTTTAAATTAGCTTTAGATATAGAGGCATAAACAACATTACTAACAACTATAGAAGATTCGTTTATTAATTGATTTGCTTCCCACTGGTCTACAAATAATAAACCTTCTTCAAAGCTATATCTAAAATTCTCATCATTAAAAGAAGGTAATTCGATAGTATAACTTCCTCCTGAAATTGTTTTAGAACTTCCCCAAGTAATGGTATATTTTTTTTGTTGCCCGTATGCAACAGAACAAATAATAAAAAATAAAAATAAAATTTTCTCTTTCATCGTTAAAACAACGTAGTTAAAGGCTTCTTATTATTAAAAAAGCAATATTTTTTTAAACTGCATCAAAAATACAATAATAAATTAGGAAAACACGCGTTAATACAACACAAAACAATGATAAAAAACGACAAAAACATCGTTGTAATGTCAAAAAAATAGGGTGAAATACACCTTTTTTTGGTTAAAATGTATAAAATAGCTTGCGTTATTAGGTTTAATTCTTATATTGCAGCACCAAAAATTTTATTTAGCTTACTTAAAAGTATGGATATGAAAAAAGCAGTAGCATTCAAGGTTTTATTAGTAGTAGCACTAACCTTTGCTTCAACTAGTTGTAAAAAATCTTCGAGTTCAAAAAATAGTTCTAGAGCTACAGGGTGGCAGATTAACTCCAGAGAAGGAGGTTTTCAGTACAACACTGACTTTAAAGAACAAGAAACATCTCCTGGATTAGTATTTATAGAAGGAGGGACATTTACTAAAGGACGTGTTCAAGATGATGTTATGCATGATTGGAATAACAGTCCTACTCAGCAACATGTGCAATCTTTTTACATGGATGAAACTGAGGTTACCAATGCCATGTACATGGAGTATTTAGATTGGATTAAAAGGGTTTACCCACCATCTGAAGAAAATTTCAGAAATATTTATCACGGTGCTTTACCAGATACACTCGTTTGGAGAAACCGATTAGGTTTTAATGAAGTAATGACAGAGAATTACTTGCGTCATCCAGGTTATGGAGAATATCCTGTTGTTGGTGTAAGTTGGATTCAAGCTGTTGAATTTGCTAACTGGAGATCAGATCGTGTTAATGAGTATAACTTAGAAAGAGCTGGTTATCTAAAACGTGATGCTAAAATTATTGATGTTAATGCAGAATCGACATTTAGTACAGATACTTATATTAATGCTCCTACCTTAACATACGGTGGTAACGAAGAAATTATTAATGGTGATGGTCGTAATAGAAGAAATGTTCGAGTTGATGCAGATGGTAACGAAACTAATGTTTATGCCACTCGTGAAACTGGAATAATTTCACCAAAATATAGACTACCAACTGAAACCGAGTGGGAATATGCCGCTTTAGGATTAAGTGAAATTAGAGATTTCAATCTATATCGTGGACGTAAAAAATACCCATGGGACGGACAGTATACACGTTCTGACAAACGTAAAATTCGTGGTGATCAATTGGCTAACTTTAAGCAAGGAAAAGGTGATTATGGTGGTATTGCTGGTTGGTCTGATGATGGAGCAGATATTACAAATGCTGTTAAATCTTACGATCCTAACGATTTTGGTTTATACGACATGGCTGGTAATGTTGCCGAATGGGTTGCTGATGTTTACAGACCTATTATAGATAGTGATTTTAACGACTTTAACTATTTCCGTGGTAATGTTTATACTAAAAATGCTTTAAATGAAGATGGTACTGTAAAAATAGTGACTGCTGATGATATTGTATATGATACATTGCCAAACGGAAAAGTAATCGCTAGAAATTTACCTGGTGAGATAGCACAAGTTCCTATCGATGAAAACGAAACGTATTTACGTACTAATTTCGATAAGAGTGATGAAATAAACTTTAGAGATGGCGATAAGCGTTCTTCTCGTTATTATGAAAGTTTCTCTGATGATGAAGATGGAGATAAAAAGGAGGAAACAACCAGAAAAATGTACAACTCTCCTAAACATAAGGTTACAAGAGACTCTTTAGGAAATATAATTAGAGAATATGATAGAGGAAATAATAGAACGTCTCTAATTAATGATGAAGTTAGAGTTTACAAAGGAGGATCTTGGAAAGATAGAGAGTATTGGTTAGATCCAGCTCAAAGACGTTATTTCCCGCAAGATATGGCAACAGATTACATCGGATTTAGATGTGCTATGTCGCGTGTTGGTTCTAAATCAAAAACTAAAACCAAAACAAAGAATTAATTTTTATTATTATTAATATTATTAAAAGTCCTGACAAATGTCAGGACTTTTTTTTATACATTTAATTTTACAAACCTAAAAGAATTCTAATCGTTGAAAATAGAACAATTACACGCGCTTTTTTTACAATGCGATTCGGTATGTACCGATACCAGAAAGATTAAAAAAAACAACCTCTTTTTCGCTCTTAAAGGCGAAAATTTTAATGGAAACACGTATGCGGAACAAGCTTTAAAAAATGGTGCTAAATATGCTATTATAGATGAAGTTCAATTTAACACATCTTCTAAAACCATTTTAGTTAAAAATGTTCTTGAAACATTGCAAGAATTAGCTGCTTATCACAGAACGCAATTAAACATTCCTATAATTGCACTTACTGGTAGTAATGGCAAAACAACAACCAAAGAATTAATAAATGCTACATTATCTAAAAGCTATAAAACTACAGCAACTGTTGGCAATTTAAATAACCATATTGGGGTACCATTAACATTACTTTCTATGACAACTAGTACCCAAATAGGGATTGTAGAAATGGGTGCAAATCATCAAAAAGAAATTGAATTCTTATGCAACATAGCCAAACCAGATTATGGCTATATAACCAATTTCGGAAAAGCTCATTTAGAAGGTTTTGGAAGTATAGAAGGTGTTATTAAAGGAAAAAGTGAAATGTACGACTTCCTTACTAATAACAATAAGACCATTTTTGTGAATGGTAATGACATGATTCAAATCGAAAAAACAACACATGCAAACCGATTTGTATTTGGTAAAAATAATCGTGATTTTGATATAAATATCGATTTTATTGAAGCGCTCCCTTTTGTAAAATCGGAGTACAATAATTTAGAAATTGAAAGTCAGCTTATTGGTGATTATAACTTTAATAATATTGCAGCAGCTATTGCTATAGGCAATTATTTTAAAGTTAAAGATCACGACATAAAAGCCTCTATTGAAAATTATACACCAACAAATAACCGTTCGCAAATTATAAAAAAAGGCACTAATACTATTATTTTAGATGCCTACAATGCAAACCCCACAAGTATGCGAGCTGCCTTATTAAATTTTGAAAAGCAGCCAAATACACAAAAAACAGCATGTATTGGAGATATGTTCGAGCTTGGAAAAGACGCTGAAAAAGAACATCAAAATATTGTTGATTTAGCAACTTCCTTAAATATTGATCAAGTAGTATTTATTGGAGAAAATTTTTATAAAACAAAAACAAAATCAAACAAGTCAAAACAATTTAATTCTTTTAACGATTTTAAAGATTGGTTTAATGGTTCTAAAACAGAAAATAACGCCATACTTATTAAAGGATCAAGAGGCATGGCTTTAGAAAGAATTTTGGACTTTATTTAGAAACTGTTACAGTTTTGTTTTTGGAATTGAATTAGTTTGGGTGGGTTACGTTCTCTGTCAAGGTAAGATAAATGCGAACAGCATCGTTATTTAAAGAAATTTCATTTCATGAATGACTTAAGACGACAAAATAAACTAAAGGATAAAATTTAAACAGTTTCTTAATCGAAAAGAATCCCTGTAACTCCTTTCCTCGAGGTTTCTGTTGGAACTATCATTCCCATGAAATCGCAAGATTCTTGAATTCATTATTACAAAAATGTTGCATAGTGAGTAAACTACCTAGCTGCAAGCATACAAGGCATTCAATAGGACATGTTTTTAAAAAATCTGAAGCAAGCTTCGGGGTATTAATCTTAAAGATCTCGCTAAAAAAAGCGGGGTTAGCCTGCCTGTCCAGCATAGGTAGGTTCAACTACCAATTTTGTAAATATTGCTCCCCAGCTTTTCAAAATAGAGTTTTCCTGCCACGCAATAAGCGTAGACTAATAAAAACATATCACTCTTCTTGCGTTTGGGCTTTCAACTCTACTACTAAAGCTTCTATTCTATCTATAATTTGTTTTTTAGTCAATGGTACTTTGTAAGCCTCCATACCTTCTTGCAAACTATCCATATTGTCATTTCTTAATAACCAATTAAGATCTACCTCTGGAAATTCATCAATTATCTTATGTAAGAACTCAATTGATATTTTCTTACCATTTATATATTGCGATAATTGCGTATAGTTCATGTTAAATTTATCAGCTAAATCACCATATCTGCTATACTTACTCTTAATTAATTGCTTTAATTTCTCCTTAAACACCATATTTAGAATAATTATAAATTATACTTATGAATAAAATATATTTTTTTATTTTAATTATTTATATACTTTTGTATGTAAATTCACTCAATTACTTACAAATATATACAAGCTATGACAAATTTAAACAAATTATGTGCATTATATGATATACAGACTCGCACAGAACAGGAGGCACTCGAAAATTTACTAACAATTCATCTCCCAAAAGAATACACTGCTAAAGTTATAGACAAGCTAAAAGAAAACGGAATTTCATCCGATTCTCAAACTGTTAGAAATACAAAAGCAGGTATTTCTAAGAATATTTTAGTCTTTAATGCCATTGTTGAAATAGCTAGAGAACACAAAACCATGTCTAACCGCTTGAAAAAAATTCTAAAGAACAATAAGTAGCGAAAATGAATAACAATCTCAGTATATATAGTCAATCGATCATAGCCCTTACCATACAAACATTACAAAACTATAAATCCGAGAATAAAATTTTAAAACCTTAATTATAAAATGGCAGTAAATAAAAAATACCATAAAAGAATTGAAGAAGGCTTTAAAGACATCTTTAAAACTGAAACCCAAAAAGGAAATTTTGATGGTTTAATAACTATCGTTGAAGAACCTTTGGTAAAACATCAAATTATACAATTAGCGAAACTTTGTGAAGAAATACCAGTTAGTGTTACACTTAAAAACACATCCAATGGTGTATTCATTGAGTTTTGGTAAAATTTTAAACCAAATTTATTTGATTGTGAGCAATCAAAATTGACTATCTATTTATTTTATTGAGGGAATGATGGTCAGATATTGAGTCTCCTAATTTAGGAGACTTATTATTTTATAATGTGTTTGTTTATAACTTGTTTAATCAAATATCTTTATAATATTGTTATTTATAGTTAAACTTATTAAGGATCAATATCGCTACTTCTAGATAAACGGTTTGCACCAAATTAGCACATTGCAAAATTTTTCAATGCTAAAATTAAAGTTTTCAGAGCACAATTCAGAGGTGTCAAAAAAAATGCAGAATTCTTTTCATTCAGATTAATTATATTTTTTTGCTTAAACACAACAATTAGGCATGATCCAAATTTATGTATAATTAGAACTTGTCCTATAAAATTATATTTGTTCGACTTATAGATGAAGAAGACAATAACATGACCTAAAATTTAAAATTAAAATCAATCCTTACCCGAGATCCTGTTTCTTTTTCTTGCCCCAACGTTTTAATTTGATGTACTCGATACCCTCTAAAAATTAGATTCATTTGCTTATTTAGCATGTAACCAATCTTAAATTCTACTCCTTGAAAATTAGTTAAACGAGAACCGCTCGCTTCAAAGGAAGCATAATCCCATCTTGCCCAATCGTTTTGTGCAAAATAATCTACTACAGAAATTTTCTCTAAATAAGCATATGTAATATCAAAACTCCAGTCCTTTTCTTGCTTTAATTTTCCGAAACCTATGTTACCAACGAGACCTGTATTTTCATCTTTAATCGTTTTTTCTATTTGAGGGTTATCACTTAAATTTTGATAGTAATCTACTCCTAGTCTATACGTATTGCCTATACCAAACTGATATAGCGCACCTAGGTTTAAGATATTATATTCAATATCAAAAGTCCCCATCCCATCGGGAATATCGGGAACATGATTCAAATAGTAAATCCCAGTATAAGCAGATAAATTTTTAAACTTTTTAACCAATTGTATGCCTTGTAAAAATCGGTCTTTATCTAATCCTGAATTTTTACTTTCAAAAATGAAATGGCCTAAATTAAGGGTCATATTTTTTAAAAACTTCTTTTCAGAAAAATTTGAAAAACTTACTGCAATACCTTCTACAAATACATTGTCATTCCAAAACAATTCATTTTGCTTAAAAAAAGGAAAGCTATTCTTTCCTATCCAACCTGATAGATATTTATATTCTGCTTTAAAGTAGAGTTTTTCAAACCCTAAATTCACAAGCCCAAATTCTTTTGAGTCTCCTCCTCCCAGGGTAATATGTGGTCCTTGTTGATCTAATATATTACCAGTTCTTATCCGTGCTCCTACTTGTGCCCAATCTTTATAATCGTATTTTACACCCAGTCTAAACCGATATCTTAATCTGCTGCGGTCTTTGCGAAAATCTCCATTAGATTTTCTTGAATCCCAATCCTGTTCTCCTCTAAATCGAAAATCGCCAAAGACTACTGGTTTATTTGTAGTTTTTTCTTTTTCTTGAGCTAAAATCGGGTTTAAAGAAAATATTATAAAAATTGTTAGTAATTTAAACTTATGAAACTCCATTTTTTTAATTTATAATTATGATATTAGTTTTTATAATTATCGCTTTCAGCAATTAGTACTGATTTATATTTATGCTAGTAAAATGAAAAAGGTTTTGCGTTGTAAAAGTGTTATATACATATTCATTTTGCATTTATGTTTTAAGTCTAAATTTTAACAACCAATGTCTACTTCTATTACTAAAGATTTAATATTTTATTCAGAGGTTAGTGCTTTTATAAATTCTGAGTTTTTAGTACAAAATTTTGAGTTTTTAAAAAATTCTTTACGTTTTGGTGAACAAATTTCATTAACACAAAAAACCATTCCCTACGATCGTCTTTTGGGACGCGCTCTTTTATTTAAAGCCTTAAAATTTTTAAACATTAAAGCCTTTGACATGTCTCAAATGACCTATAATTCTACGGGCAAACCTCAACTAAAGACAAGTCCTCATGTAAATTTTAGTATTTCTCACAGCAATGACATTGTTGTTTGTGCTGTTAGTTTATACAATGTTATTGGTATCGATATTGAGGAAGTTATAACTGTTGATCTTTATAATTTTAAAAACCATTTTTCAGACAGTGAATGGGAACTCTTAAACTACAGTTCCAATCCTTCTCTTTTCTTTGACTTATGGACAAAAAAAGAAGCTTTGTTAAAAGCCACAGGAGATGGCCTATCTTCTACTCTAAAAGACATAGAGATTCCAACTAACAGAGTCTGTTACAATAATACTGTTTGGACATTTTATAAATTATCTATTATGTCTAATTATTGCACCTACTTTGCTTGTAATAATAAAACTTCTTTTGAGATTAAAAAATTACATTTTTAATGCTTAAACCAACAACACACTTTCCTATAAAATCACCTTTAATTATTTATATTGTTTAATTGTTGCTATTAAAGTATCTAACTCTTCATTACTTAAAACACCATTTTTTATAAACCGTAAAACACCTTTTTTATCAAAGAACAACACATGATATTTATCGTCTTGTAATCCCCATATTTTTTCTACTATTCTGTTTTTGTCCAATACTATTTGTAGCGACTCATTCTTATTTTCTCGCTTCTTTAATTTCATTTTTACCGCAAAAAAAGGAAGTTTGGTAGCTTCTAAATTTACAATTCCAAAGACCCTAATTTTTGAATTTTTAAACGTATTTTGAATTTTTTCTTCTACATGTAAGTTGTCTTTTTCGTTATCTGGATCTATATACATTACCAATGTTGGCTCTCCAGAAATATCTGATGCTTTCCAATCTGTTTTTGTTTTAAGAAAGCCCCCATTTTCTTCAGACAACAGAATAAAAGGCACTTCCTTACCTACTTCTAAAGAACGCTGTGCAAACGTATTTTCAACGATGAGTACTAAAAAAATAATTAGTGTTAGCTTTTTCATTTTTTAATATTTTTTATGATTATAATGTACATGTATCTTCGTATTCTACATATTCAGGGTATTCGGTATTTTTGTTACTATTACAATATTTACATTGCGTGTCTTTTTGCACCTCAAATGTGTCAAATTCCCAATCTAACGCATTATAAACCAGTAACTTTCCTATTAACAGCTCACCAAATCCTGCAATAATCTTGATAGCTTCGGTAGCACACAGAACCCCTACTAAACCTGGTAGTACCCCCAAAACGCCAGCTTCTGCACAAGAAGGCGCCAGTTCTGCTGGAGGTGGTGAAGGGTATAAACAACGATAACATGGCGCATTCTCATGCTTTGATGGCCAAAAGGTGGATACCTGACCTTCAAACTGAAATACTGAACCATGTACATTAGGAATCTTATGCTTTACACAAGCATCATTAATTAAATAACGCGTATTAAAGTTATCCGTTCCGTCTAAAACCACATCATAAACTCCAATAATATGATCTACATTTTCTTTGGTTAACCTTTCTTTATAGGTTATAATATTAATATCTGGATTTAAAGCTTCTAATCGTTTTTTTGCTGAAAGAACTTTAGAAGTTCCCACACTATCATTTGTATGCAATATTTGACGTTGCAAATTTGTTTTGTCTACCACATCATCATCAATAATCGCTAACGTACCTATGCCTGCGGCGGCTAAATACCAAGCTACCGGAGAACCTATTCCTCCAGCTCCCACAACAAGAACTTTACTATTTAATAATTTCATCTGACCTTCTTCTCCTATTTCTGGTATTAATAAATGACGCTTGTATCTCTCATTATCACTTTCATTAAGCATTTTTGGCACTTCAAAAGGTAAGCCACTATCCTTCCAATTTTTATAACCTCCCTTTATTGAAAACACATTTTCGTACCCCATTTGAGCTAACGAATTGGCAGATAACACGGAACGATTACCGCTAGCACATAGCAATAAAACTACTTGTTGCTTATGTAAAACAATATTTTCTATTTGCATTTCCAATAGTCCTTTAGAAATCCTCACTGCTCCAGTAGGACTTCCTGATTTTACTTCGTCCTTCTCTCTTATATCAATCAATACACTTTGATTATCTGCAAATTGTTGGTGTGCGCTTCTTACATCAACTTCTTTTACCGTTGTATCTTTTAAATACTGTAAATGATCTTTAATGCTCATTGTATATATTATTTACTGATTAGTTAATTGATGGCAGGCAAAACACTGGTATGCTTTTTTAAAGTTTTTTGAATCTATAAATGATTCCAATTCTGGCCGCTCTGCTTTTTTACCTTGCCTTGCAGCTTCCCAATATTCTTTTATAGCACTTATTTTGTCTTTACGTTCGTAATATGTTTTATTATCTTTCCATACTTCCAAAACACTAGCTCTGGATACTTCTATTGAATTTGCTGCTACATCTGTTACGTCGAGGTATTCCTTAAGTTCATTAATCTGGTCTTGCGAAAGAATTGGATTGCTTTTAAACAACCAATCTATTTTTTTTATGTTTAAATCCATACGGTACAAAGGCCCAATAATCTCTGTTGTTTGTCCTCCTAAAGATGGCACCGCATCTGGTCCTAAACGTTCGTTTATCTGCTTTAATAATAGATTCAGATTAGGGTTGTCAAAAGTATTTAATGGATCTTTATAATTGGACATCGCCACTTGAGGCGCTAATAAATTCCATACTGGTACTAGCGTATAATCTTTTAATACTTGCTGTGTATAATCTATAATTAAATCATGATTTTCAGCATTATTAATATTATTGTTAGACGCACGTTGCTGTACTTGCTTTATTATAGCATAAAAACCATAGGTTAAATCATTATAACCAGCAATATTTACTGCCTTTTCTGCTACTTCTGTAGCTCTATCCATTAATGCTTTTATTTCTTTTTGAATAAAATCTGGATTGTCAACATTTACGCCACTATATATTCCTTGTTTTACATCTCCTGTTATAGATTTAAAATCTATTGTTCCTTCTAAATAAGCTCCTACTACACCTGTAATGTAAAATGAATAATACATTTGTGCTCTCCTCATTTGATTTAAATCGAAGTTGGTTGTGAACTTGCCTTCGTTAAATTGTTTTTCGAGGTCATTATAAGTCAGTCTTAAATTATTAAAAAAAACTGGCATCGCATTTTCTACCTCACTTGATTCGAAATTTAAGTTATTAAAATATACTGGGCGTATTTCACTTAGAAATGATTTTAAATTGGATTTTTCTGATTCTGAATTATTGTCGTCTGAATCATCATTATGACATGAAAATATAGAAAAGATCATAAAAATAATCAAAATTGAGCTTGGTGTTTTCATCATATTTTGGTTTTATAAACGATTTTATTAGTTACCAATTCATATTAAATATCTATTGAACTGACTTTCTAAAACTTCCAGATAGTTCCTAACATTAATTGGTTATTTAATAGATTATTAAAGCTGGAAGTTTTTTCTCCTATATTGGCAATAAACACAGAAAATATTTCTAAATTATCCAACGCATTCCACTCTATTAATGATGAAAACTGGCTACTTTGATCGTCTATAGAATAGAAGTATCTAAAATTATAATTCAACTCCCCAAAAACATCATTCTCACCAATCTGTGAAAAAATATAATTTCTACGTAAATAAGGCATCCCTGTGTTGGCCGCTCTACCTAAATTAAGGTTAGACAAATCAAAAATGACATCGAAATTACTTAATGATCCTGCGACTACTGTTTCTTTATATAAATCGAAGGTTTTATCATCATAACCTTTTCCATTATAATAATATTCTAGATTTAGAGTTGGCCCAAAACTAAAGGTATATGAAGCACCTACTAAGCCTGAAAAAAAGTAGTTCTTATTTTCATCGCCATTAACCATTTCAAATGGTAAAAGTTCTGTACTATGACCTTCTACTGGATAAAACCTATTTGGATTATAGTTTACTGCACCATCAAACCAAACCAGAGTGGCATCGTTTAAATTACGTTGGCCATAAAACCCTAAATGATAACGTTCATCTTCACTTATAGAAACTATGGTTCCTATAGTTTGGGATTCTCCATAATATTCTACTAATAGTCCATGTTGTCTTTTGAATTCAAAGAATGGAAAATCAAAAAGTTCTGCTTCTCCTTCGTGTACGTTTGAAATAAGTGTAAAATCCCAATTCTCCTTTGTGAAATTTAACTCTACAAAATTCATTGGGCGCAATTCTATTTTTGGGTTCAACCTTCCTGATTCTAAAAAATAGGGATTACTGGGGTTTACATAAACAGACGTTCCTATACTTTTTATATATTGACCTCCCGTTATATAAAAAGCATCGTTTAATTGCATTTTAAGTTTTGCTTGCTGAAAATAAAATTCAGTTTCCATCCCTTTTTGCTCTCTCCAGTCGGTATTAAAACGAGGTTTTAAGAAAAAAGAAAATGCCTTATTTTTGAATTTAAGATCTGGTCTCAGGTACAATCCGCCATTATATTTATCTAATCTGGCAATTCTATTTTGGGGATTTAACCCTCCTGTATCTTCGTCAAATTTAGTTATCCTGGTAAAGGGCAACACATCCACAGACCACCTTATCTGCTTTACCAGATTATTGAATTTACTTTCCTCTTTTTTTTGAGTTTGTGCAAAGGAATATACCCCCAACATTAGTGCACATATTAGTGCTACTGCTTTTTTCATTGGTATGAATTAACTTAAAGTTCTTCGATTATTGGTAAAACTGACTACTGAATGGTCTTAAAACTTTTATTATTCGATTGTTTACTCTAACAAACTATTTTTTTGAAATTTAGCATTGCTATAAGCTTCAAATGCTGGGTTTACAATATCCAGAATAGTTTTATCCTTCGTGTTGATTTTGTCTATAATCGTAATTTTTGATATGTATTTGTATGACTTATTTTCATAAGTCACTTTATTTTCATAATCAAAGTAACCTGTTTTTATAAGTTTTCCCGATTTACCAAAAAAATCTGCTTTTAATCCAAAACTCTCTTCTTTAGATATCCAATAGATAATTTTTGAATAACTTACTAAATTCTTTTTTGCTATTAATTCTAATTTCCAACATGCTTTTCCTTCAATTGTTTCACTTGAAGTATTTATTATATCATAATCTAAAAAATAGTTTGCTGCGGCTGCATCTGCATTAGCTGCCGAGCCAGATAATCGTTGCCTTCCTGAAATAGGTACTGGTCTTCTCATTCCTCTTTTTACAAACCACATATTATTTCCTCGTAATAGCAGCTTTTGTCCATCATACTTTTTAGGTTTCAAGAAAGAAATTAATGCATATTGGCTTTCAGAATTTGTAGTGGCTTCTACTTTAAGATTTAATTTATTTCTCAAATTTCCTTCTTCTATATTTTGTACTTCTAAATCCCAAGAAATCCCTGGTACACGACCTCCTCTATAAAAATCGGATTGTTTCAAGATCTCTTCAAAATCTGTAGTATCACTAACTTCTTTAAACGATGTTGAAACTAAAAAAATAAGTGCAAGAAGTGCTAGAACTGTTTTTTTCATAATTTAATTTTTTATAAATAAGATCTTTATATTTTGTATAAATAAAACCATAGGGTTAATAACAAACCCAAAATGCCGCTAACAAATGTTCCATAAGCTCTATAGTTATAATACTTATGTAGAGTATAAGCTTCTTTATCTGTAGCTAATTGTATTTTTGGCCATGTAATAAAAGTTCCATAAAGTGTAAAAGCAGTCATTATGAAAAGAAAAAAGAACTTTCCTATCATCATTCTTATTTCTATACTGTTTAATGGCGGGTGCACTATTAACAATAATATACCTGTTGCCCATAATTGAAAAATCCCAAAGTATACACTGTAAAACACCCTCCTTCCTTGACCTATTATAAACTTAAATGGAAATTTTCCTTTTTCTACACTTTCTTCTGCTGCTGGCGTATCTATAAATGCTCCCATAAAAACAGATCCTATCCAAACTGCTCCCGCAATGGTATGTAGTGATAACAAAATTTTTTCTACTAAAGTCATTGAAACTATTTTTTATTTTATCCTCCTGCCCGTGAAAGTAAAAGGGTTATTTTTTCTCCATTAGACACTTCAGACTGCAATCCTTGAAGTGTTTTTATATTTTTTTTACCTATATAAAAATTGATATATGGGCGTAATTCCCCATTCTCATCAAAAAGACGTTCTTTGATATACCCAAAAGTGTCATCTAAATAGTTTATAAAATCAGAGAATTTTTCTCCTTCGAACTGCGCTGTTTTCTCATTATTGATATACCCTGAGAACTGAGATGGAAATTTTAAAGTTACATTTGTTATATTCATTCTTTTATGTTTTTAAGCTGACTTTTGTTCTTTAATTACTTCTTATAATTATTTTAATAAAGAATTTCTTGAAACCAACTATTCCTGCCTTCATTGGCAGACAGTGCCTGGGGAAATTCTTTTCGATTAATAATTAGCAATCACCTTTACATCATCAATAGAACCTACGCCTCCATGAGTACTTATTATCTTTTCTACATCCAACTGCTTTTCTTCAATAAACTTTAACACAAACTGCGCCCTTTGTTTGAGCGATTGTTTTATAGGCTCTTGAAACTGACGTAATGTTTTATTATTAAAAACATTTTCTGCCAGACCAGAATAGTAAAAGTCTGTTTGAATCAATGTTTTTTCTTTTGGGACATATACTGCTACTAAGTCCTTGGAATGAGGATTATTTGGTATATCCTTAATACTAAAATCATAAATTACAATTTCGTTATCTCCAATGATTTCTTTCTCCGAAACAGGATGAATTTTATTCATCTTATTTAAATTCTCATAAGTATCTGGTACCAATAAATGTTTTGATGCCAATACCTCTTTCACAAATGATTCTCCTGATGCACCTATATAAATATCCTTCATATTTGCAGCAAACTCACGAATTCCAGAAATATGTGTCCCATGTATATGTGTTGGAATAACTCCTAAAAACTTTTCATTAGGAAACGCTTTTCTAGTAGTATTCATAATTGCTTTCGCCCATATATCATTAATTGAGCTATCTACAAAATAGACTCCTTTTGAAGTTTTTATAGCGACTCCCCATATAGTCACATCTGGTCTTCCTATAATTTTGATATGATCACTTACTCTTTGGCTTCTTAAATTAAATTGTGATAAATCTGCCTCTTCTAACAAAAAAGCTTTTGACAAATCTTGATCTAACGTTAAATGCATATAAAACATTCTGTGGTACCATTGTGAGAACAAATAACCTCGCTCTGCTTTCTCCTTATTATACACGCCCCCTTCACCTAAGATCGGTACATTAAAATGATCGTCAGGTATATCTGTATTATTTAGTGCTATACTAGAAATCGTTTCCTTTCTTAAAACATCTCCTCTAAATGTATGTGTTATACATCTAGGGTATTTTGTTTCACCTATGGGCTCCCAATCTGAATAGTTCACAACAAAAGGGGTGTCTCCAAACATAAAATCGGATTCTATGATCGTTGCTCTTTCTGGCAAATTAGTTTTTGGATTTATTACGACCTCTATTTTTAAATTATCAATAATTGTCGATAATTGGAAAATGCCTTTTGAAGTTTCTGTTGTTAAATCTGTTTCTTGAGCTAATACCTTTATTAAAGCCAATGGGTTACTCATTAATTGTACCTTAAGCAACGCTTCCATACGTTCTATACTTAAAGGCACCTTTTGATTAAATCCTAGATATATAGAACCAAAATTATATTGCCCTTCAAGCATTCCTCTTTTATCATTTATAATGATTTCCGTTTTCGGAGAATTATACTTAAAAGGGAATAATCCTAAATTTTTCTTATAATTTATACTCAATTTTCTTTCTCCAATGAAAGAAACTAAATCGTATACATAGTTATTAACTAGTAATTCTTCAACTTGGTTTGGTCCATTTTGTTCGTATTCATAAGATGCTCCCGTTGTAGTATAACTAATGTTTTTTAAGTTTTCAATGACATGAATTCCTCCCAAGCTATCTACTACAGATTGCAATGCTATTATAGGATCGTTATTAGGTATATCTTTTTCCTCTTCACATGAAAAAAATATTCTTGCAAAAAAAACAAACAGCATGATACCTTTTATTGTCTTTATAAGTTTCATTATTGATTAATTTGACATATATTTTTAATTTTAATAAATAAAACCTCCTTTTGATTCATTCTTTTTGAACAAGAACATGCACATTTATTGATATTTAACTTCTTTCCTTTCCATCCGCATCCATCCATATAGAAAAATAATTATATCTTATTTCATTGTAGGTTTTATGAGCTATAAAACTTTAGTTTGTTCGAGATAATGAAATAACTACTTTTTGTTTCGCTATTTTTCTTGAAGCTAAGAATGCGGAAACTAAAGAGGCTACCACAAATAATACAAATACCGGCACTATTTTACTTGGTTTTAATATTAAAGCTATTGGTACCTCGGTTGATGCTACAGGTGGAATGAAAGTGACATTAAGAGTTTTTAGAATAAATGCGATTAAGAATAAAATTGGCAATGCTAATAGACATCCTATAATCCCCATTATTATACCTTCGGCACAAAATAATTTTATTATGTTTTTTCTAAGGACTCCAATTGCTCTTATTGTTCCTATTTCACGGGTACGTTCTGTAACTGCCATTTGCATAGTATTTAATAGTGTTAACAACACAATAACTGTTATAATCATTGTTAAAACTCTAAATATTACTTCAAACATGGTTTTTACTTTACCAAAAGTTAATGAGAGTTTATCCCAAGTTTTGGACTCTACTTTATATCCCGCTGCCTTTAATAAACTATTTAATTTTACTTGGGCTTCGCCAATATTCTTAGGTTCTTTTAAAGTAACCACAATACGCTCTGCTCCTTTGGTATCATACAACTCCTGAGCCATATAAAAATTTGATAACACATACTTGTCATTATTCGCAGGGTTTCCTGTGTTATAGACTTTTTTAATATCTACATCTGCGGCATTAGCAATACCATCTTTAGTAGTTGTTAGTAATGTTAAATAATCGCCTTCCTTTAATTTTAAACTGGATGATAATTCTGATCCTATGGCTACATCTGAATTTTTGTCTTTTGCTACAGCTAAAGAGATATCTTCTCTATCTGTTCTTCCATCAACGTTTGTTTTAATTAGCACATGATCGTCTTCTGGTACGATAGCTTCTGTTATAAAAATTGTAGAAGCTTCTCCATTACTTGCTATTCCAAATAAACTTAATCGAGGCGTTGCCAATTCAACATCACCACTATTTTCCAGAATACTTATAATGCTTTTCATTTCTTTTTCGTTCCATAAGTATTCCTCTGGATGTAATTTACCATTCTCGTAAAACCCTTCTTTTGCAAAAGTTATATGTCCTAGCTTTTCGGTTATTATTGATTGTTCCTTTAAACGAGAAAAAATATTATTCAAAATCCCTCCCATAATTCCAAGGGCTGTAAAACCTAAACAAATCGTAAAAATGGTTACTAAAGAACGCTTTTTATGTCTTCTTATATTTCGTATTGCAAAATCTAAATAGTTCATGGTTGTGCTTTTATGAGTTTATTACTTCTTCTTTTGATTTAAGTACTGCATTTTCTGCCTGTATAATTTCTCCATCACGTAATGTAATTACTGAATCTACATTATCAATGACCTTAGGATCATGAGAAGAGAAAATAAACGTTGTTTTTTTAGTTTCGTTTAAATGCTTCATAAGATTAATAATATCCATACCTGTCTTACTATCTAAAGCTGCTGTAGGTTCATCTGCTATTACAATTTCTGGATTTGTAATTAATGCTCTGGCAATAGCTACTCTCTGTTTTTGCCCTCCACTCAAGTTATTAGGTCTATGATTTAAATGTTCTCCTAGCCCAACTTCTTCCAATAAATTTGAGGCTCTTTCGATACTTTCTTTTTTAGAAACTTTATTTATCTGCAAAGGAAAGGCTACGTTTTCTACAGCATTTAGTACTGGAATCAAATTATAATTTTGAAAAACAATACCTATTTTTTTATTTCTAAAGCTTGTAATTTGGTTATCGGTCAAGTCTTTAATTTTCACATCTCCATAAAGAATCTCCCCATTAGTTGGTTCGTCTATCATGGAAATTAAATTTAATAATGAACTTTTTCCACTTCCAGACGGTCCTGCTATGGCTATAAAATCACCATGCATAATGGAAAAGTTTATATTCTTCAACGCTTTAACCTTCTGGGTTCCCAAAAAATATGTTTTATATACACTATTTAACTCTATTAAAGTGCTCGATTTACTCATTTTTTTATTGTGTTTCGTTTTTATTCTTCCTTAAAAATTTGCTATTATGAACATAAAACATGGATGACCCCGATAACAACAAATAGTATTTATAACTAATCTTATATAAAACGGTTATATGATTTTTGCCTGATTTAAAAATCACATAATTTCATACTCTTCAAAAACATCAAACATAGACTCTGGAAAAGGTACTGATACCATTTTCCCATTCTCTTCCCGCATTGATGCCGTTGCTTGTGTTCCCTCACAAACTAATACAAGCGCTTCGTTTTCTTCCTTGTAATATTTAAAGTGCATTAATAACCTACTTGGGCTTTGGGCTTCTAGAAACATATGCATTACAACATTATCAAAAGCAAACAATTGAGATATGTATTGCACACTTAAATCCAATGTAATTAGTGAAAGTCCATTGTTAATATCTTTAATCACATCGGGACAGGTTTCGTACAAAAACATCTCTCTACATTTCCCTTGCCATAAAACATAATTGGCAAAATATATATTCCCAACTAAATTGGTTTCTTCAAATGTGGTTTTAAATCTGTATTCAAAACAAGCTCCCTGAGGAGTATAAATCATTGGCATATTAGCTAATTTTAATGTTATTTATAAGTATTAAACATTTAAAAAGAAGATCATTAATAGTCTTTTTTTAATTCAAACACTACTTAAACTACAAATTTTTCCTTCCTTTTTGATATGAAAAATACTACTTTTTTTCCATAATTTTCCAAAAAAGTAGAAGAATTAAAAATTATGTTTTCATTATCTTTACTTTCGTCTTGGTAAGATTGTTCTGTACCTAGCGTAATCATAAAATCAGCATCAATATCCATAGTAGCAAAACCTTTTTCTATGGTACTTTTTACAAAGTTTTCAACTTGCGAAAGTGTTAGTTTAAAAGGTTTTTCTATTATTTTTTTAATATGATATTCTAAATAAGGCTTCAACAACTCAGGAATCCACTTTTGATTTTTATCAACTCCAGTTACTTTTGTTAAGACCAAGCCTTTCCAATATTGTTTTACTTCTCCTTCTGCATTTGTTATGTAAACATTTATGGTAGTTTCGTTTCCTATTTCCTCCAATTCGTTCGTATGGATATATAATGATCCTTCAACTGGATTAGCATTTATATAAATTTCACTAGCAGCTGTAGGAAGCAATTGTTGTGAAGGTCTACATGCTTGATGGCAATGTATAGCCGCATCATTTAACCCAGGATCTCCCAAAATTAAATTTGCAGATACAAAATCTCCAAACCAAGATTCCTCTAACGAAGTTGTTGTGAGTGCTAAAGCATCTAATGCATTTACTTCATGGAAGTGTTTTATTCTTCTAAAAGGGCCATGATGGAATAACAAGTCATCATAAAAATGTGTTGGCGTATGAATTGCTAACTTAGTTAATGATGACGTGTCAATACTATTTCTATTGGCTACTTGTACAGATTTATAAGTTATTGTTGCTTCAAAACATTTTACTTCAAAACTAGAATCCTCACTTAATACGGCAGCTTGAAAAGTGTTTTCTGCTACTCTCGAAACCACAAAACGAATCTTATTAACTCCTTTTTCTGGTATAAAAATGGACTTGTTAATCTTTAGGTTTTCGAAATTCCACGAATCTTTATTTTTAGATAGCGAGTTACAGCATTGAGCCATTCCTTCTAAAATCATTACAGTTGGAAAAACGTATTGTCCATTAAATACATGATTTTTCAAGTATATATCATCATTAAGATTAATTCCTACCTCGGAAATAATCTCTACTTCAGGAATTTGATAAACAATTTTAGAAACAAACCTATCTAATGTATTCTTCTTTTTACTAAAAGTAAGTGTAGGAATGGTTCCATACCTTCCCGATACAATATATCTTCCTTCTTGGCAAGACGCATCTGCCAAAATGTTTTCCAAAATTGTGACACCATTTTTTACTGGTATAGGCCATACTCCTATACGCTTTAAACTATCAATACTATTCAAATTAGCTCCCATTCCAGTTTCATCCCAAACTGACCATTCTAATGTTAAACATCTACAATTTGGCGCAAGCCTCTTTAAGTCTTGAATATATAGGGCGAGTTGATCATTTGCAAAAGCGTAATCTGCATTTCCTTGCATACCACTTTGAGCAATAATAGAACCATACCCTATTACAAATCGTAAGTCTTGTATTTCAAGTTGATTTATAACATTTTTTAAACCGTTAACTTTTACTTCAGCTGTTATTTCAAAATCTTTGGCCTGTAGATCCTGAATACTTTTAGGATTATTAATTCCTGCTCCATGAACTATGACACTAATTTTCTTAAAGTCGCTTTTAATCTTTTCTATTGTTTGAGCCGTGGAATCTTCTGAACAAACATCAACACTATAATAGTTGAAATCGATACCTTGCTCCTTTAATAACGCTAAGTTATCAGACAACTCCTTGCTACTATTTTCTTTTGATCGACCAAGAATGGCTAATTTTGCATTTGTTTTTTTAGCCAACTGAAATACAGATTCAAATGTAATACCTTTACCTCCTCCTGTAGCTAAAATGACATCATCTGATGTTATTTGGTTTGTAATACTTCCTTTTTCTGGAAAAAACACTTCACACTGGGATTCAAATCTATTTTCTTTATCCGAATAAATGACTTCTTTATAGTTCGAAATCACTTCAAGTTCTTCTTTTATAATGGTAAGCTTATCTTCAATAGTCTCTGCTATTTCCAATACCAGTGTTTTTTCTATAATAGAATGTTCTAACATGAAAGAACGGAAAACTGGTTTTAAGTCTGTAATTGTAGTTTCTTTACTATTATTTACCTGAATGACCGCTACAAAGTTACTTTGTAGAATTTGCGGGTGTTTTAAGAAGTGTAAAAAATCCTGTAATACGTCATTAGTATCTGTATTTTGATATACAAAAACCCCTCCATTACCTAAAGTAAATTTTTGTGTATTTACTAGATTTTGAACGCTTTGTGTTAAATTAGAATTTGTCCCTTGAATTAAAATAGCGCCTTCTCCTTCTATCGTTTTTATTTTAGAGCGTTTCTTTACGACATCTATTCGGTTAAAAATATGTGTCCAATTGGTATATTCTGAAAAATCAAACATTTTAGATTCCGAGTTGCTTCTATTATCATTTTCTCCCTCATAAATTAACTTACTTAACTCTTCTATAGTACCATCTGCATTTGCTAATATTGAAGCTGCCGAATACACTTTATGACTCTTATTGAATGATTTAGCTACAAGTGATACTATTTCTGTAATCACTAATGAATTTAAATGCAATTGGGACATAATACGGTCTCCATTTGTAATGACTTCTACAGGGATTTCCGTTTTTTCACTTATCAGGTTTTTTAAATATGTTAAAACACCCTCCTCGGTATGCTCTGTTGGTAGCTTTGATAAGTTTGAAGAATCTGTTGAAACTATTGCCTCTGATTCTTGATTTTTCTGATTCATTAGCTCCTTTATGTCCGAAGATTTAAAATCTATCATCTCGCAAGGATTTATTAACACATCTAACACCCAATTTTCGATGTCAAAAGTTTTAAAGAATCTGTTTGTTGTTAACGCTTCAAACTTTACTGCTGCGCCATGTATAAAGGAAGCTGATAATGTACTTAATAGGCCTTTTAAAGATTCATTTCCGTAGTTTAATGAAACAACATTAACGTCTGCATCATTTTTTAAAGTTTTTTGTAAAGTAGTCCCAGGACCAACTTCAATAAAAAACAATGTATTTTCTTTTAAAGATTCTATAGCTTGCGAAAATTTTACGGGATTTTCTATTTGCTCGTATAAATAGGTTCCTAAACAACTATCTTCTTCTAATTTATCACCAGTAATTGTAGATATTACATTTTTTGAAGGTTTTTTAAATTCCCACTGGTCTAAATGTTTTTTGAATTCTAATGCTGCATTTCTCATCATAGGGGTATGGAATGCATGAGACACTTTTAAAAGTGCATTTTTCACACCATAACTAAAAGCTCTACCTTCTACTTTTATAATAGCTTCTTTAATACCTCCTACTACGTAATTATTTTTACCGTTATAACCTGTAATAACAACATCAATATTTTCTATTAGTTTATTTAATACAGTTTCTTCACAACTTAATGCTAACATAGTACCTCCTTCTTCTCCAAGGCTAGACATACAGTTTCCGCGTACCTGTGCCATATGTATCGCTTGGTCTTTACTAATGGTTTTTGCCCATGCTAAAGCCGAAATTTCACCTAAACTATGACCTACTCCATAATCAGCATTTACTCCTAAGTTTTTGAGAAGCTCTATGGATTCTAAAGTGCTCTCTACTATTTTTGGTTGCGCAATTTCTGTATCAACTATTGTAGATTCTAATATATCATTAGATTCATCTACTATACTTGCACTTTCGTTTGATACTTCTTGATGTAACTTTTTAAAGCCTCCTTGTCCATTATAAATAGGTGCTCCTTGTCCAGGGAATAGGAATGCGATATTTTCCTTTTTTTTGTTTTCATTAAAATAGACACCTTCTTTTTCGTTAATTAGCTTCTTTTCAGAAACTTCCAAATGCTGCAATAATGTCTTTACATTTTGTTCTAATTGGTCTGGTGTTGCTGCAACAATGGATGCTTTATATGTTCCTTGCGTTTTAAAATTTTTTAATATAGAATTTGAAAGATCTAGAAATTGTGCTCTAGAAATTTTGGAAGCTATTTTTGCAACTTGTTCTAACTTCTTAATTAAAGCTTCTTTAGTTACTGCTGTAAAGGGGAAGATCTCAAAATCCCTTGTACTATTAGCATATTTATTTAAAGCGCTTTCACTGTAATTGGACGCTTCTAAACTGGCGCTTTCTAATACAATATGTGCATTGATTCCCCCAAAACCAAAAGAAGAAACTCCTGATATAAATGCCGTCTCATCATTATGAGGTATTGGTTCATGAACTACTTTTATCTTATCATTATTTTCTTTAATCACAGGATGCGCCCCAGAAGTACCAACAGACGGAGGTACTACTTTATTTTTTGTAGCCATTGACGCCTTTATAACTCCTGCAATGCCTGCAGCTGCTTTGGTATGACCTATGAGGTGTTTTACAGAACTTACTATGGCTGGTTTCTCTAACTTATCACTACTTGATAATGCATTTGTTAACGCTGTAAGCTCTATATTATCTCCAATTTGAGTCCCCGTTCCATGTGCTTCGAACATAGTAACCTGAGATATATCGATACCTGAGCGGCTATAGGCTCTTTCCAATGCCAATTGTTGCGTTTCAGGTTTAGGCCGTGTCATGCCTCCTTTACCATCTGAAGAAATTCCCCAACCACGAATCACAGAATAGATATTTAATCCCATTTCTTTTGCTTGAGATTCCTTCATCATTAAAACAATTCCACAACCTTCACCTGGCCAAAATCCTTGAGATTTATCCCCAAAGACTTGCATATCTTCTACTGCCAAAGCACCATTTCTGGCAAAACCTATCATTTCAAAAGGATCTATACTTAAATCGACTCCCCCTACTAATGCCATTTCCATTTCGCCATTTATAATAGCATTACAACCATTGGTTAATGCTAATAAAGATGAAGAGCAAGCGCCATCAACGGTATAACCTCCTCCATTAAAATCGAAATAATTACAAACCCTACCCGCTATAGTATTACTTAGCCCTCCTGCTAATGTATCTGCATCTGGTTTTGGAAAGGGTTCTTTATATACTTTTTCAGTTTGAGATAGTATAGATGCTATTTCTTCCTTACTATAATCTAAATTACTTAAAGTAGATTCAAATACTTTAAACACGTAAGGCCAGCGTAAACGCATAATGTTCGCGCGAGTAAACTCTCCTGTTAACGAATTCCCTATAATAACCCCTACCTTATCTTTAGGCAAGCCTACACCGTTTTCGAAACCAGCATCAGCCAAAGCTCCTGCGGCTACATCTAATGCTAACCAATGAGTCAAATCGGTTTGTTCAAATGTGGACTTCGAAACTCGGAATTTCACTCTATCAAAATGATAATCTGTTAATACTGCTGCTTTTTTTATATAAGTTAAATCTACAGCGTCTTTATCATCAGTACCATAATAATCCAAATTCAAACGTTTATCAGGCATGGCTCTAAATTGTTGACGAGCAGCTAAAATATTTTCCCAAAATTCATTTATATTATTAGCTCCAGGGTAACGACAATCCATTCCCACTATAGCTATACCTTCGCTTTTTTTCATGATATCCGATTTTTATTATTAGTACTTTAATGACTGCTGATTACAAATTTTCTTTCCAGCTAGTTAGCCCTTCTCCTTTTGTAATCGTAACAATACCATTAGCTATTGAACCTAGTTTAAATTCTTCTACAGTTTGCTCTTTGTCTGGCCATTGGATTTTTATGGTCTCTGCTTTTTTGTTACCTAACCCAAAATGTAAATCACCGCAGTAGTTCGATAGAAAGCCTCCGCCCCCTGCACGATTAACCATTAAATTATCCTTATTAACAAATACTTTAGCTCCTACTCCATTTTTGTTGAAAGAGCCTAGGGTGTTATCCTCTAGTCTTACCTTTAAATAATTGCTCCCTTTATGTGTATTAATAAATACTCTTGAATCTCCTGGCTCAAAATTGGTTGGTGTCGGGAAGTTAGCATCGTGAGCAGGTAATACCCTTATTTTTCCATCAATTTTGGCTTTTAAATTTACTCCTGTTGATTTTCTTGAATCGTAACCTCCAATGTTTCTTAAAATGATATCTTGATAGCCGTCATTATTAATATCGGCTGCAACAACCGAACGCCCTTCTTCCGCTAATTGAATCATAGACCTATTGGATACTTTTTGAAGCACATCTGGTCCTTGTAATCCCCACACATCCAAATCGTAGCTATATACCATACTTCGTTTACCCCAATTCTTGGTTGGTGATTTACGATAGATATGTCCTTCGCTATCTAGTTTATCATATTTCATTTCTAAAATATTAAACACATTGTATTCGGCTGTTAGGTCTTTAAAATTCACTTTCTCCCCCTTATCTGTAGCATTTACCAATAAACGGCCTGGACCTGTTCCCATAATCGGAAAAATACCTCCTCCAGATCCCCATAAGCATCCTATCCAGTATAAATCTTTCCTACCATCGTTTTGAACATCCAAGGTGGTAGATCCCCAAGCAAATTCATAGGGGTCTAAACTATTAATATCGTAAGGGACATGACGCCCTCCTGGTATAAATGGACGTACATTATTTGGTAACGCTGCATCTGGAGGTAATGCTTTTGAGTGCTTTACTTTGGTCTCTAACTCGTTTCTAAAATCATTACCATCTATAACGGCATGCATAGCACGGTGACGGTTTGCAAAGTACTGTTGAGACATGGTTCCTACGGTCATCACAGGGTCTAAAATCATATTAGGATCTGGATAGGAGAATGCAAAATTCATCGAAGACCCTCCTAAATTTCCTGCAAATACATCTTCTTTTAGATCGTTATTGAAATCGGCTGGCGAAAAAGTCATCCAGTATCCTGATTTATCTGAACGTGCATATTTTTTAGGCTGAACGAATCCTTTTCCTTTATCGTTAATATATAAACGCAACCATCCTAAATCATTTGCCACCCATATATCTGGATAGCCATCGTGATTTACATCTTGTGTTACTGAGGACCATGATAATTGCCCATGCTCTGATTCCTGACCATTAATTGTCAGCCATTTTGGTTTATAAGGCTCAAAACTCATAAACGCCAATGAATATTCTTTTGGTAGTATTGGTAACTTACGAACCCGGTAATAGTCTGGCATTGGATTATCTTCATCATAAACCCCATCAACATTCATTTCTGAAGATTTTTCAATAAAGGTTAATTTTCCTGTTTCAGATAATTGGTTAATATATAATTGGTTTGCACCTCCCGAAAGTGCTTTAGCTCCACCTGGCCAATAATCTTCATCCATTGCATTTCCTTCGAAAATATCCAAGTCACCATCTAAATCGAAATCTGCAGCTAAAATTGAGAATGTGTTTCTTTTACCAGAAAGCCCTGTTTCTTTAGTTACATCTTTCCATTCTGGTATTCCATCATTATCTTTATCTCCCATATTCAAGAAAATCGTGTTGGCTCCATAAAACTCGTTTCCATTTGATGATTCTCTTTGATCATTTGTGTTATCACGTGGTTGGTATCCTTTTATAAACCCTAAGCCCTGACTTTTCATTGGTACGCGCACATTGTTTGCCTGACGTCCTACTGGGCGCACAAACTGCCCTAATACACGTTGCGTTTTTGGTGAAGACCATACCATGCCTTCCATACCGTTACCAACTAAAATATCTTGTAGACCATCGCCATTAATATCAGCGGCTATAGCTGTTTGTGAGTTACGTCCTTTGCGCTTACGGGAATCCGCTAAATTTTCACGAGGAAACAAATAGTTTTCTATTAGAATTTCTTCTTTCACATAAGTATCGTTTGCTTTAGCCAATTCATCAACTTCTTTATAAATTGGATTACCAGCTTCATCATTCCCCATATTTAAGAATAATGCATTATACTGTAACCTAGGTTCTTCTTTTAAAACACCTTTTTCATCTGTTGGACGCACCCAGTTATCTCCAGGATTCAAGAAATAAGTATCTAATTTATCATCCCCATTTGCGTCAAAAATTAATAACCCACATGACCCGTACTGACCCGCATAAGTTCCCCAGTTTTTAGCATCATCATCAAAAAGGGTTACTTCTTTAAATGCTGAAGGTTTTTCTAATTTTGAAAATTTACTTTCATCTAAAGGTTTACTATTATTTTTTACGACATTAAGAAACTTAACATCTTCATTGGCTCCATCTAATTCTTCTCCAAACTTTGCTTCAACGTTAGTTACTTGGCTTACTTTATATATTACAATATTGTGAAATATTATAGCAAACACGATTAAAAATGTGATTACTCCTAAAGTTATAATCTTAAGTTTCTTTGCTAAACTCTTTTTCATTATTTATGGTTTTATCTTAAATTATCATCTCTGTATGAAAAATACACTGGTGTAATGTACTTTTCTGTGTGGGCTATCTGCTCCTTTATTAAAGGTTGAGAAATTGGCACTCTGTATTTTACAATATCTGTAATGCGTTCGTATGAGGTAAAAGTGATATCCCAATGTGGTTTTTTATCTGTTGGGAAGCTTCTAATAAATACTTGTTCTAGCCCTTCACCATGAGAGTTCAATGCGTATAATTTTCCATTAGCATCTTCTCGAGCTAAATAAGCAAAACTGGGGTGGTACCCTTGATCTATTAAAAAAGGCCTTCTTTCTGCAAAACCAGATGCCGATAAGATTCCTACTCCAAAACCATGTAGTGTATAGTCTTCTTTTTGCACTAATAAGTTTAACGGTAAATTTCCTAGTATAATTTTCTTGTTATTTGGGTAATTAAAATGTAACTCGATATACTTAAAATTATCTTTTGTTTTATGATCTTCTTTTGAATTAAAATTATAACTGGTATATGGCTCCACTTCAAAAACTTCAACGCTTAAGGGGCTTTTATAAATACTGAAATCAAATTCCATTTTATCATTAACAGAATAAATGCCTGGTTCTATAAACTTGGACATTTTTACTTTTCTGTCTAACATATCGCATAATGAATCTGGACGCACATAGTTCCCAGACTTCTCACAAGTAACAAATCCTTTAGATAGTTTTCGACGTGATCCTTGAGATGAATAACTTACTTCTTCGTTTACTACTGTTGGTACATTACCGCCTAATGGTTTTAGTACTTTTCTTAATCTACTTAAATCAATCTCTACCTCCTCGTCTTTCCATACCAAAGCCTTTTTCACCTTGTCTTCAGGTAAATTATTTACTCCCGCAGTAATTTTGTAGTATTCTTCTTTTGGGAAACTAAACCATGAATGATAAATTTCGCCTGTTTTATCACTTGCATTCATTTCCCAAAGTCCAGAAGACAAACAGTTATTTACCACACTAAATCGTACAGGTTTAAATTTTGGATTGGGTAAAAACTCATAATCTTCGGCTAACTTCCAAGGAATCTCAGGAAGTAAACTTGTTTCGAAATGCGTAATTTTATCGTTCACCATTCCGTACGGAAAACTTAATCCGTTTCTAGAGTATTCTGCCATCATTAAATTGAATAAATCGAAATCATCTGGCTCACCTTTAAGTTTATAATGTAACCGTGGTACCAGATAATTTAAAGGCAACTCTTTTATCGAAAAATGATCTCCTTCGCCTTTAGAGATATCAAAATTAATATCAGCCTTTTTATCACTAGTAAAAGATATCGTGGCTTCTTTTATTTTTTCAAACCAATGGTGTCCTCTTAAAAAAGATTGTGTTGATGGTGTATATAAATACCCTTCTTCAACAACTTCTTCTTTTCCTGAAATTACATTTACTAATAAACTTTTTTTGCGCTCCTCGCATGAACATAACATAAGAGGTATTACTAAAAGAATTAACTTTTTTCTGAACATTTTATTAATTTTTAGATGTGTTTTAAAGTTGGTTTATTTTAGACTATATCCACTACAAGCTTACTTTCTTCTATCTCATAATTAACATCTTGCAAATTAACTTGCCCTAACCATTCTCTAATATGTTCTAGAAATACTTGGAAAGAAGGTTTCCCATCAATATATTTTTCTCCTTGGAATCGCTGCTTAAACTCCAAAGCTTTTTTATGGCATTTTAATCCACTTATGCCTGTTAATAGTTTTACTGTTATATCATCTTTATGGGGGTTTCCTGCAGTATACCTAGTATGCGCTGCTAGTAAAGCCCCTTGAGCTAACATAATTTGGTATATCCCAGAACTACTTTTTAATTTTGGTATTTTATCATTGGAAATACCTCCTGCATAAGCAGCTGCTAAGCCTATCCCTGACCAGATATTTGCTCGTCTTTCTTTAGGAAAAGTATTTATAGTATTCTTTATTTTTTTAGGTTCGCCCGAATTATAAAACCACAAAGCTCTTCCCAAACCATTGTCATAGCGCTCCAAATAAAAGTCATTTGATTTTATTTTTTTGGGAACATAAAAGTTAGTTATGGTTTTCTTTGTTTTAAACATGGCATAATAGAAGCCAACCCCATCCAACACTAACGGACCACTCATAGGATCAATTTTATCAATTAGTTTTTCGTACGAAGAATTAAATACACCACACGTAAGTCCTGCTCCTATGTAAGACATATATTCGTGTTTTTTATCTTTTTCTATTATATAATTCCAGAATCGATTTTTATTTCTTAATGAAACTAAGTCCAAAGCATACAACCCCATTCCAATCCCTTCATGAAAAAAACCAGAAAGCTCATTAGATATACTTTGAGAAATTGCTCTTAAATCATCATTTAACCCATGTTCTACTGTTGTATTGTATCCGTTTACAACTGTTTTAGCAACCATTTCAAGTCTAGATTGCGCTTCATGACCTTCTTCAAATTTTCTAACAGAAAAATTTGCTTCCTTTAAAGGCATCGCAAAAAACTGCTTCCTTATTAATTTTAAATTAAAAATCATATCATTTAAAGTTTAAAAAGTTGTTGATTTAAGTTAAGTATGTGTAGGTAAGAATTTAATCACTTTAAAACTGCAATTGTTACTGAGTTTTAATCCATACAAATTTTGTAATTATTAATCGATAATGATAATTACTATTGACTGATTTTAAGAATATTAGATTCAAATTCATGATTATTTGTAAGAAATAACATCTAATAATTAATACACAAAGCTTATACAAACTCTTGTTTTATTTGATGAAATCGACAAAAAAATCCTACAAATTATTTAAATTTATAAGAAAAAACATGATATTTGTTTCAACTTAATATTAACTTTTTATTTACGCATTTTTCATGAATTCACTTGAAAACCTAAAATTTACTGGCATGATTACTCTAAATAAAAAAGAAGATTTAATCATATTAGCTTTTATTATAATACAAATATGTGTCCTTTTTATACTAACCATCTTTTTATCACATAACAAAAATCTTAGAGCATCAGGGATTTTCAAAAAGCTAACAATCGTTTTTATTTTTTATAACATATTGCATTTCCTTTTTCCTTCTGCATCTTTACCCTTAAAAATTTTCATCCAAAAAACCCTCTTGCTCTTTAGCTCTATTGTTACCGTTGTCTATTATTTGTGCTTTGTTTACGAGCAATATCGTATTATACCTATTAAGTTATTTAAAATCAAAACCATTTTAAGTTTAGTTTTGACTTTAATACTCATATTGTTTATTATCCCTTTTTCTTTTTCATTTACTTTTAAATATTCGAAAGTTCTTTTCATTTCAGCATCAACTTTAATCCTAATTGCCAGCCTATTTAATAGTATTATTCTTTTTAAGGAGGATTATAAACATTCGGAAACACGTCATCATAGGTCTATAATTTTGCTTGGTGGTTTAGCCTTACTAATTTTAGCTTCTATCCCTATTTCATTATTAATTCTTAATGAAGATGTTTTTACAGAAATTTTACTGTTCAATATTGGTTTTATTATATTACTATCTCTGTTTCTTAAACAACAGTCCTATATTAATAAAAATCAATCTGATTTATTATTAGAGTATTTCAATGAAAATACTTCTCATAAATTTAATAGTGAAAAAATAAATTATTTTAGTGATCTGTATGCTTTGAATTCCAACGAAAAAAGTGTTATAAAAATGCTCTTAGAAGGGTATAGCAACGAGGTTATATCTTCTGAGTTAAATATACCTGAGGAGTTGTTAGTAAAAAAAAGTATTACTGCTATACACCGGAAAACAAAAACTAAAGACAACGAAGATCTGCTAAAGCTCTTTTTTATAAATAAAAAAACAACTAAAACTGATCAAAACGATTTTTCGAATAAAATTTTAAAATGTTTAGAAGGCTTTGAAAAACGTAAAGATTTTTTAGATTCAAATTTAAATATGAGCAATATGGCTAAAAAAATGAATACTAATCCTAAGTATTTATCAAAAACTATTAATGAACATAAGTGCTTAAATTTTAATAACTATATTAACAAATTAAGAATTGAACACACCATATTTTTATTAAATGAAGAGCCCAAATACAAAAATTACTCAATCAATTACTTAGCAAAAGAGGTCGGTTTTAACTATTCAGGTGTTTTTTCTAAAGCTTTTAAAAACTTTACGGGAACTTGTCCTTCTGAGTATATTAAGAACTTACCATAGTCTTGATCACAAATGTTATATATAGTAATAAAAAAGGCTTTCGATTTCTCGAAAGCCTTGTCTTTTCTAGTAGCGGGAACTGGACTCGAACCAGTGACCTTCGGGTTATGAGCCCGACGAGCTACCTACTGCTCTATCCCGCGATATAATCTTAAAACGATTTACTTAGCTCTTAACTTTCGGTTCATAATGCCGACCAAATCATTTCGGACTGCAAATATACAATCCTTTTTTACTATAACAAGCATTAAAGTAAAAAAAAATTATTATTCGATGTTAATTACCTGAAAATCTATTAATTCTGAATTTAAAAATTGAGCAGATATTTGCATTGGATTACAACACACCTCACAATCTTCGATATAAGATTGTTTGATGATAGAAGTATCAATCAGCATAGAAATGGTTTTCCAACAATATGGACACGTAAAAAAATGCTCTATCATAACATATATAACTAAAAAAAGCCAACAAATAGTGTTGACTTTTTTAAACTAAGAACGTATTAAATATAATTATTCTTTTTCAATATCCATCGTCGCCGTAGCGTTTTGCATTTCTAAATGTATTAAACTAGGAGGGTTTTTACCAGAAACACTAGTAAACTCTTCATTTAAATTATTATCACTAACCATCATAGTATTTAACTTGGTTAAGTTCATAAATTCCATTGGTAGATCTCCTGTAAATTGATTTGTAGACAATAATAGCTCTTCCAAATCTTTTAATTGTGCTATTTCAACAGGAATCTCTCCATCCATTTTATTATCCATAAGGCTTAGCTTTTTCAATTTTGACAAAGCATAAATCTCGTTTGGAATATGACCAGTTAAAAAATTGCTTCCTAATAAAAGCTCTTTTAAATTAGTTAAGTTCATTAATGAATTAGGAATGTCTCCAGTAAATTTATTACTATAAAGTTTTAAAGCCTCAAGTTTCTTTAATTCACCTAACTCCGAAGGTATGCTTCCTTCAAATCCGTTCATAAATAATTCTAAAGATGTTAATTCTTTTAAATTTTTTATCGTTAAAGGCAATTTCCCAGTTAATTTATTAAAACCTAAATTGATCTTCTTTAAATGCGTTAAGTCACCTATTTCTTGCGGTAACTCTCCTTGAAGGTTATTAAATTGTAAGTTAATTTCAATTACTTTATTATCTTCTACTTTAATACCATGCCAGGTATCCATACTAGCATTTAAATCCCATGTAGCACTCCACTCCGCTCCCTTGGTAGCATTATATAAAGCAATTAATGCATCTTTTTCTGTTAAGGAAGTATTGGCAAATGAATAGGTCGTTACAAAAAAGCATATTGCTAAAAGTTTTAAAGTCTTCATGTTCCGTATTAATTTGGGATTAATTCACTTACGAAAATAGAAGATATATCGATTAAAAACTATTTTATTCGACGAAATACATTAAATTTTAACAAATATTAGTTAGAAAACTGTTCAATTTCCAACTGAACCCCTTCCCATTTCTCCATAAACCCCTGCAAATCAGTTTTCATTTTTTCATAATTTTTGAAAAAATCAGGTTTAGAGGTAACTGTTTCGTAATTAACTTCAAGCTCTTTATCTATAGCTTTTATATCACGCTCTAACTGATTGATTTTAGCTTCAACATTGCTTAATTTATTATTTAAAGATTTTAACTTTTTTTGAGCTTCGTATGATTGATGATTCTTTTCTTTAGGCACATCCTTTACAACTGTTCTTTTTTCAACCTCACGAAGGTTTTCAACTTTACGCTGTTCTAAGTAATAATCTATATCCCCTAGATACTCTTTTATTTTATGATCTTTAAACTCGTACACTAAATTGGTTAGTCCCTGAAGAAAATCCCTATCATGCGATACCAAAATTAAAGTACCTTCAAATCGTTTTAAAGCCTCCTTTAATACATTTTTAGACTTTATATCTAAATGGTTTGTAGGCTCATCCATTATTAAAACATTAAACGGCTGTAACATTAATTTTGCTAATGCTAAACGATTTCGTTCGCCCCCAGATAGTACACGTACATATTTATCGACCTCATCGCCACGAAATAAAAAGGACCCTAAAATATCACGTACTTTACTTCTATTGGTTTCATTAGCAGCATCAATCATCGTATCTAAGACCGTTTTGTTACCGTTTAAATACTCCGCTTGGTTTTGAGCAAAATAACCTATTTGTACATTGTGCCCTAGCTTTAAATGACCATCATGCTTTATATCGCCAACAATAATTTTGGCTAACGTGGATTTCCCTTGTCCGTTTTGCCCAACAAAAGCTGTTTTACTATCACGCTCTACAAGCAAATCAATATTTTGTAAAACTTGGTTATCTCCATAGTTTTTTGAAATATTTTCTGTTTCTACCACCACTTTTCCAGGGGTTATAGATACAGGAAAATTAAGCGTCATCACACTATTATCATCTTCATCTACTTCAATTCTATCAATCTTATCAAGTTTTTTAATAAGCGATTGCGCCATAGTTGCTTTTGATGCTTTTGCTCGAAACTTTTCAATAAGCTTTTCTGTTTGCTCTATCTGTTTTTGCTGATTCTTTTGAGACGCTAATTGTTGCGTTCTTAACTCTTCACGTAATATTAAATATTTTGTGTAAGGTTTAGGATAATCGTAAATTCTGCCTAAAGAAATCTCTATAGTTCTGTTGGTTACATTATCTAAAAACATTTTATCGTGCGACACAATTACGACTGCTCCAGGATAATTCTTTAAAAACCCTTCTAACCAAATAATAGATTCTATATCTAAATGGTTTGTAGGCTCATCTAATAAAAGGATATCATTATTTTGAAGAAGCAATTTGGCCAACTCTATTCGCATACGCCAACCACCAGAAAAGGTATCGGTTAGTTTATTAAAATCTGATCGGTTAAACCCTAATCCCTGAAGAATTTTTTCGGTATTACCTTGATAATTGTAACCACCTAATATTTCATATTGATGCTGAAGTTCATTAATATCAATCATTAATTGATTGTAGCCTTCACTTTCATAATCGGTACGTTCTGCTAATTGGGTATTAATACCCTCCATTTTAACTTCTAACTCTTTGATCTCAGTAAACGCTTCATAGGCCTCTTCAAGCACGGTTCTTCCTAAAACAAAATCAATATCTTGTTTTAAAAAGCCAATTTTAAGATCTTTATCTGCAGCAATTTGCCCTGTATCGGGTTCCATCTCTTTTGATAAAATTTTAAGCATCGTAGATTTACCTGCTCCATTTTTCCCAATAAGGCCTATTCTATCTCCATTGCCTAGTTTAAACGTAATATCTTCAAACAGGTATTCCCCTTGAAACGAAATCGATAAATTATGAATGTTCATCATAGAAATGTAACTTATATTACAGTACTTTTATTATTAAAAACTTATTTTTGTTTTTGATTCTCCTGCTTGTTGCAAAAAAATCATTTTAATAGAAATCTCGATTTATAAAAAAGCTATTTTTCTATTGAGCTTGCAAAAATACGTTAAATTATATGTTTAAAAAAGGAACAAAATTATATAGTATTCTAACAGGGGCTTGCCCAAAGTGCCATGAAGAATCTATGTTTAAAAATAAAAACCCTTACAAACTCTCTGAAGCTTTAAGCATGCACGAAAATTGCAGCAATTGTAAAACTAAATATAAAATAGAACCCTCTTTTTTTTATGGCTCTATGTATGTAAGTTATCCTGTTGGAATTGCGTTTGCTACTGCTGCTTTTGTTATTTCATTTTTCGTTTTTAAAGCAAGTATCCATGTTATATTCATATCAATTATTGCTACTCTAATTGTGTTTATGCCTATTATTTTAAGACTATCGAGAAACATTTGGATTAATTTTTTTATGAGTTACGATAAGTCTTTGGCAAAAAAATAATCTTTTGGGCGCTACCACAAGGGTCGGGCTTTCACTACTCGCTCTCTTCGAGGAGCTCAAACAAACCGTTCAATCCCTAGCGCAGTGTTGTACTAAAAATAGACATTTGAGTTTTTAGAGTTCTAACCACTTCATTTAAAAAAAGAGAAAAGTTATAGAAGTTAAATATTCAATTTAAATCTATTAATATCAATTTCCTTTTCTAAAGGAATATCATTTTCAATAAAATTATAAAGTTGTTTCGCCACATAGGGCCCTATCATAACACCTCGTGTTCCTAAACCATTAAGTACAAAAAGGTTTTTATGTATTTGGTGTTGTCCAACTAGCGGACGTCTATCTTTTACCGTAGGGCGAATTCCTGCCACCTGATTGACTACTTTAAAAGAGCAATTGATAAACTTTTCTAGCTTATTTAAGAGGGTTTCTTTTGCTTTTGAGGTAATGGTATTACTCAAATCTTTCCATTCGTAAGTAGCTCCGACAATATATAAATCGTCACCTAACGGAATTAAAAAAACGCCTGCTTTTAAAACATAGTTGATTTTTAAATCTGGTGCATGTATAATTACCAATTCCCCTTTTGCTGGTACTAATGGTAAATGATTAAAATAAGGGTTTTGTTTGATACCATACCCTTCAGAAAATACAATATTTGCTGTTGTTATATTTTGGTATTGCAGCACATTGTTTTCTGTTTTAATAGCATCATAATGAAACCCGCTCTCGAACAATAATTTATTTTTCAATAAATCTGCTTTATAAGCTTCAAGCATCGTTTTCACATCTATTCTCCCTGTATTTAGAACCTCTCCAAATCCAAAGGCCGCCTCAATAGCATCATTTTCATTTTTAATGATCTTTTCTGAAAGATATTCTGAAAGTATTGGTTTATCTGAAACAGCAAACCAATCGTTTTGTTCTTCGAGTGATGCGAATTTACGGTAGACAGGGATTTTATAATCTAATTTTACTTGTAACTCCTTTTCTAAATGCGCATATAAGGGTAATGCTATTTCTAATTGTTCTTTACTTTTCCAAACAGATGTAAAGCGTTTTAATACAATGGGATTATATAAGCCTCCTGCTACAGTAGAAGATAGCTGTGATGCATCATCAAACACCACAAATGTTTTATTATGGGCTTTTAATTGTTCACAAAAACTAATGCCTGCCAACCCAATTCCTACAACGATATAATCTACTTTCATAATGTCGCGAAGATACAATGTTTAAAATTTTATTTTAACACTTCCGCATACGAAAAGCATCCTTTTAAGAAGCTGAGAATTGATGAAACGTAAAAACGCCCACTTAAAAAGTGAGCGTTTTTATTATATTTTAATTATGGCGTGAATTAATACGTCCACATATCCAATTCAAAATCTCTGATTCTATCTTTAATTCTTTCAGATTCTAATAACTGCATTAAAGCATTTTGCGATACATATTCACTTATTTTTCTATCCTCCTGAACATTTTCTTCTTTATAAATATATCCATGAAAACGTCTCGCATTTAGAACATGATCGAAAGAAAAAGGAATGGAACTATTTTGATTGTTGAATGATTTAGCTTCATGCAATACTTCTCTAGCATCTGGGAAAAACACCCAAAATAAAGGCACTAAATCTGGCTCTGGCTCATCAATAAAATTCACATCTGGTGCTACAGGTGCAATTCCTAATAATCTGTACTTCATTTCGGCTTGGCGCTTATCAAAATACCAAAGACCTTTAATATGATATTCTTTAATATCTGCTGCTGTAATATCTCTTCTATTAATATACTCTGGAGATAATTCTTCTCCTGCATTTAATTGCTCAATACCTAATTCTGTAGTATCAATTTTTACTAAAGCACCTTCAATATCTTTTAAAGTACGTTTTGCTGTAAAATAAGAATCGTCGTATATATTTTCAATATTTCCATTTTCGATATTCTTCATAAGAACATGATATAACGATCGTCTATTACTACCAATATTATTAGTATCGGTTGGGTAATACAACGGGAAATTTGTACGTTCATCAAGAATAATTTTTTCCCATGTCATTTTAGAATACAAGATATCTCTGTCATCAACATAACCATATTCTAAAGGTTTATCATTGTCAACTGCCTTTTGTGCTTCTGTTCTTACTCCAATTTCATCAGGACTCTTAGCGTTTAATATATTTGCTTGAGCAAACATACCCGACACCGTAAAAACAGTAGTAACGGCTAATAAAAAACTTTTTAATTTCATGTTCTTAAATTTATTATTTCTCAATGTTCATATGTAATATCCATAACGCAACTTTAGAGTTAATATTCTAACTTTCGTTATGGATATTTCATCTTATTTATACATTTTAATTTACTTAGGTTAACCTAAAAGGTTAATTCTAATATTCTAGTTTGTTAACTCAACAAAAACTGGAGATACTTTTTTAAGTATTACGCTAACGCCTTTGGCTCTAGCTTCAACATCAAATATTTGAACTCCAGATCCACGTTTTGCTTTAAGTAAGGCAGCTTGTGCTCTTTTATCTAACTTGTTTCCTCTAACAGTTATTGTTGGTTGCCCTGGAACTTTAAATTTAAATCCAGTAACTCGTAATGGCAATTCAAAATCGAAATCATCAAACTTTGCACCAATAGTAGATATTTTAAGAGCGTTTTTTTGCATTTTTATAGCACCATCTTCACCTCTTATAGTTCCTGTTGGTTTTGGTAAATCTTTAATTCTAAATTTAGCTCTATCGGTTACTTTTTGTCCATCTGGTAATGTACCAGTAACATTTATTGTTACTTCTCTACCTTTAACTCTAGTAGCATCCATTATGTATCTACTACCTGAAGCTTTTGATAAACCTTGGGCACTCGCTCTTACTTTATTATCTGGAACACCAGCAAATGAAATAGTCATTGGGTTTTTAACACCACGGTAAACTACATTCATCTTATCTGCAGAGATTGTTGCTGCATTTGGTTTAGAAACTGTTGCAAATGATGAGTTTACTGGTACTTCAATTTCTTCTCCATCTTGAGCAAAAATTAAATTTCCTTTAATTTTGTGTTCACCAACACTACCTGTTCCTATTTTTAATTTTACTTTTCCTTCTTCGATAACATATTGATCTTCTCTAAGTTTTCTACCATCTAAAGTTAACTCAACTCTTGTTGGCTTTGTAGAAGCATCTTTACGACCTAACACAATTTGTCCATCAAATTTCTCGCCATTAAAATAAGCAGATTTAGATGTTTCCATTAATGTTGTATAGTTAGTCATAGATACCTCACTAGAAAGTGTTCCTTGTAGCATATTAGACAACACCTCAGATTCAGTAGTCTTAATATCTGCTTGAAGTTGTGTCATTTTAGTTAATGATGCCACTAAAGGAAAACCTTTATAATTATGGCTTAACCAACCAACAGTTCCTGCTCCTCTTTTAACGTCATCTGTGTTAAACTTATCTTTAACATCTTTAACGATCTCTGCCATCCCTTTTTCGTCTTTAAGCAAATCAACAACCCCTTCTCTATAAGTATTAATTTGTTCTAAAAACTTTTCTCCACCTTCTTTAAGTCTATCTCCTTTAAAGAAATTTTGATCAAGGTAATCGCCTTTATCCATGATCTCATACTCAGTAGGATCATCAACTGTTGCAGTCATTTTACCTTTCAACTCTTCAAGATATGCATTAAAATCGCTACTCAACTTATCTAATATCTCACTTTTTGCTTTTAAAGGCTCGTATTTTTCTGGTTGTTCTTCAGCTTTAAGCTTTAAATTATCAACAAAACTGTGATTACGCGCTTCTGCTGATTTGTTAGACTCTACTAGTCTCTCATTCATTAATCCAAATGCTGAAAGTACTTCTTTCGACATATTTAAAGCTAACATCGCTATAAATATTAAATACATCAGATTAATCATTTTCTGTCTTGGTGATAAATTTCCTCCTGCCATGTCTAATTAGGTTTTTGGTTAATTAATAAAAATTTGGGATTAACCCCTAATTAGTCTTTATGCATTGCAGACAGCATACCACCGTAAACACCGTTTAATGAAGATAAATTTGATGCTAATGATTGCATTTGCTCTTTTAATTGAGCAGCATTTTCAATAGATTCTTCATTAATTGAAGCTTGTTTATTAACGCTTTCTAACTGTACTTTATATAAGCTGTTTAATGATTCCATTTGAGCAGCAGCTAATGATAATTCTTCACCATATTTTTTAGCTGCTTCAACAGAATCTACAGTAGAAGACATATTTTTTGCTGCCCCTTCAAATCCTCTAATGCTTTCTCCTAAACTTGCCATTAATTCGCCATCAATTTTAGCGTCTTTTAATAACTCATCTAATTTATTAGCTAACATCCCTTGTGGATTCTCATTCTCTTTTTTTCCATTTTGTGCTCCCCCTGCTAATTCTGGATACACTAACGACCAATCTAATTCATCATCAACTGGTTCGAATGCAGATAGTGCAAAAATAATTGCTTCTGTTACAAGACCAAGAGTTAACATTACGTTACCTGTTAAAGGTCCAATTTCGAAGTGAATAATTTTGAATAGAGCTCCAACGATTACAATTGCTGCTCCTAATCCATAAGCCATATTCATAAATCTTTTACTTGCTTTTGACTTTGCCATAATTTTTGGTTTTTAATTTTAAGTAAGATACTTAAGTAGGTTAATTAATAGTATTTATTATTGTTATTGATTTGATTCTTATTTGTTACTGGAATTATTAGTCACTTTTGTCCCCATATAATCTTGTACTGTTCTAAATCCAATATAGCTTCTTGCTGAATCAGCGTATTCATAATCTCTAGAGCTTACTTGTAAAAAGTATGCTACATCTTTCCATGATCCACCTCTTACAATTTTACGCTTATTTTGACGATCATTTACACTCGGGTTTATTGTTGATGTGTAAGCATAAGATGAAGCATCATAAGATGCGTTTACCCATTCTGACACATTACCTGCCATGTTATATAAATTATAATCGTTAGGCTCGTAAGACTTGGCTTCTACTGTATACAATGCTTGATCTGCAGCATAATCTCCTCTTACAGGCTTAAAGTTTGCCATAAAGCAACCACTATCACTTTTAGTGTAAGGTCCTCCCCATGGATAAGTTGCTGCTTGAAGACCTCCTCTTGCTGCATATTCCCACTCTGCTTCAGATGGTAATCTAAATCTATTTACCATAGCTGAACCTTTTTTAGATTTTTGGTATGAGTTTTTATTAATAGTTCTCCACTCACAAAAGGCTTTAGCTTGTGTCCATGTTATACCAACTACTGGATAATCACTGTAAGCATCGTGCCAAAAATAGTCGTTATGCATCGGCTCATTATAAGAGTATGCAAAATCTCTAATCCAAACAGTGGTATCTGGATATACTTCAATTTCTTCTTTTATTAGAGCATCTTTACGTTTAAGACCTCTGTTTCTGGCAGCTTCCTGAATATCCATATAACTGTATTGGAATTTAAACTTTTTTACATCCCAAGTACGTTGTCCATTATAAGACTCTTCCATAGGAAGATACATCGTATCCATTACTTCAGTATAATACTCATCTGGATATTCTCCTGTGTTAAAAATCAAATCAACATCGTGATTGATTTTTCGTCCTTCATATCCTGTTGGTCCTAAACCTGTATAGTTTTCGAACATATACTTTTCGTAAACAGACATATTAGCTGTATCTGCATCTTTAAATGCAAACTCACCAATACCTCCATCTTCGGGTACTTTACCAACCTCATCAGCCAATACAGCAAGTTTCATTCTAACTATTGAGTCTCTTACCCAATTAACAAATTGGCGGTACTCGCTATTTGTTATTTCTGTTTCGTCCATATAAAAGGCTCTTACAGTAACTGTTTTTGCGGGTGCATCGTGCACGCCAGCAAGATCATCATCCGCTTTACCCATAATAAACGATCCTCCAGGAATGAGTTGCATTCCAAAAGGTTTTTCTGGGTGCCATTTCTTTCCTTGCACACCCACTAGTTCTCCTCTATCCTTAGAGCCGCAACTAGCTAGCATTGTTATTACTGCGATTAATAATATAAACTTCTTCATATCCATAGAAAACTCGAGGTTAATTAGTTTAAGCTTCATTTTTGAGAGCGTAAACATATTTATATATTTTTTAAAAAACAACTTTTTTAGTAAAAAAAATACATTTCATCGTAAAAAAATAACGCTTTACCGATGAAATTAACTTTTGAACTGTTTTTGGCATTAAACACAATTCTTTTGGAATGCTTTATACCAACGGTCTGGCAGCTTATTATTACAAGCGTCCAAATAATCCTGATGCATGCATGGTAATAACGTATGTCTTTTCAATTTATTATTTACTTCGGATAAAAAGGGAATTTCAATCCACCATCTACCTGTTTTATTACTCTTATAAAACACCAATTCTTGAGAGTCTATCATTGTAATAAATTTTTGGTAATTTCTATCATCTGAAAAATCATCATCCTTTACTCTGTAATTAACACCTTCGATAAAATACCAAATTATCTGTGATACTAACATGGATGTTATTTCATCATCCTTGGAAGGTTTATATTCATAAATACCAAAAGAAGTTACTTTATTACTAATACCTGCATAACGCGAAATAGCACAAATCTCCTTTCCATCCAATCCGTTAGGCGAATATTTTTGATTTAGGCTAACCTCTGATCCTTTTATCGAAGTTAAATCAATACTAACAATATTAGCATCTCTCAATGCTGGTTCAACACTAGAAATATCATTAGATACCTGTCCTAGTCTATAGGATTCAAAATAAAGACTATCCATCAAATCGATCTCTTCTTGCGAATTGAAATAAGTTTGATATCCGATAGTTGCATAATTAAATAGGTTATAAGGTCTATCTAAAATTATCTTACCAACAAAACTATTATTCTTTATTGGTTTGGTGGAATCACCTAAATCGAATTTACTATCAACATTTACAATATTAACCATAGGTGCTAAAGTATCATAAGCCCTATAATTCGCATAGGTGAGGTCTTGTGTTCCTCCTAGTATGATTGGTATAATATTTTTTTTTACCAAAATACTTATTGCAGTTTTTAGTGCAAAATAGGTATCTTCTACACTCTCCCCTTTATTAATATCGCCTAAATCTACAATGTTGGTATTCCAACTTCCAGGAAAAAGGCTATATAAAGATTTTCGAATTTCATCTAAATGGAATTCTTCTCCTATATAATTAATATCATTCCTGTTTTCTAAAACACCTAAAATAGCAATATCTACATGGTCTAAATCTGGTATACCATACTGTTCTGAGTGAATTTTTAATTTTCTTCCTAAGGATTGAGACGAAAGTAATTCGTTATGAGCTAAAACCAAATCTGAAACAGGAGACAAAAAATTAAAATTCATTAGCTATTCTTCTCTTTTTAAATTTATCAAATGTAATGCACCACCATTGACTAATTCTATTTATAACATAGAACGACTCACTTCTTTCTTATGACTTCTTTTTTGCTGGTGCTTTTTTCTTAGTTGTTTTTTTCTTTGTTGCCTTTTTCTTTGGAGTATTGGCTTCTATAATTGCTTTAGCTTCTTCCAAAGTCATTTCTGAAACATCAACTGTTTTAGCAAGTTCTACTTTTATTTTCCCTTTCAAAACATTATGTCGACCCCAGCGCGCTTTTTCAACACGAACACCTTCTTCTTCCCAATTATGAATAACCTTGTCTATCTCTTTTTGAATCTTGGTCTCAATTAATTCAATAATATCATTATCAGATAAATTATCCCAATCGTATTTTTTATTTACGTTAATAAACATGTTGTTCCATTTAATAAATGGTCCAAAACGCCCTTTTCCTTTTTGTACAGGTAATTCTTTATACATATATATAGGTGCGTCTGCTTTTTGCTTTTCTTTAACTAAAACAACGGCAGCATCAAACTCTACACTTAAAGGATCTACACCTTTTGGCAACGAAACAAACGAATCGCCAAACTTAACATACGGACCAAAACGGCCATTATTCACCACAAGGTCTTCTCCTTCATAAGTTCCTAAACTCTTTGGAAGCTGAAATAAATCCATAGCTTCTTCATAAGTAATAGTAGTTAATTGCTGGTCTGGACTCAAACTGGCAAATTGTGGTTTCTCCTCATCATCAACAGTACCTATTTGCACCATGGGTCCAAACTTACCTAAACGTACACTTACTTGCTTTCCAGATTTTGGATCTGTTCCTAAAATACGCTCGCCCGATTCTCTTTCTGCATTTTCTTTTACATCTTCCACCTTTGGATGAAAATCTTTATAAAATGATTTCATCATTTTAGTCCAATTCACATTCCCTTCGGCTATATCATCAAAATCGGCCTCAACCTTAGCTGTAAAATTATAATCTAAAATAGTTTCGAAATGATTTACCAAAAAGTCGGTTACTATCATACCAATATCTGTTGGCACTAGTTTTCCTTTATCTGACCCTACTTTTTCAGTTAATTTTTTATCACTTACATCACCATTTTGAAGCTTTAATTGTGTATAACTTCTCTCCACACCTTCTACAGCTCCTTTTTCTACATAGTTTCTATTCTGTATGGTTGAGATAGTTGGCGCATATGTTGATGGACGCCCAATTCCTAATTCTTCCAACTTCTTAACAAGGGATGCTTCTGTATACCTTGCTGGTGGTCGTGTGTAACGTTCTGTTGCTGTAATATAACTATTAAGAAGTGTCTCATTAACTTTCATTGCTGGTAGCATACCTTCTTGCTCAACATCTTCGTCATCTGTTCCTTCTAAATACACTTTTAAAAAGCCATCAAAAGTGATAACCTCTCCATTAGCTGTAAAGGTTTCATTATGCGTAGATCCGCTAACTTTAACATTGGTACGTTCTAACTCTGCTTCACTCATTTGTGATGCAATGGCACGTTTCCAAATTAAATCGTATAAGCGTGCTTGATCTCTATCGATATCTACCGAATGTGTTGAAAAGTTCGTTGGACGAATAGCCTCATGCGCTTCTTGAGCTCCTTTTGCTTTTCCTTTATAATTTCTTGGTTTGCTATATCTCGAGCCATAAGCACTTTCAATTTCTGCCTCTGCTCCTTTTCGTGCTTCGTCTGATAGGTTAACACTATCTGTTCTCATATAAGTAATTAAACCTGCTTCGTAAAGGCGTTGCGCCATTGTCATGGTTTTACTTACTGAAAAATATAATTTACGTGAGGCTTCTTGTTGTAATGTAGATGTTGTAAATGGTGCTGCGGGTGATTTTTTTGCTGGCTTTTTTTCTAAATCAGACACCTTAAAAGTCGCCGTACTATTTTTTTCTAAAAATTTCTGAGCGTCTTCTTTTGTTGAAAAATTCTTTGGCAGTTTCGCTTTAAAGGTTTGTCCGTCTTCGTTAGAAAACTCTGCATCAACTCTATATGAGGCTACAGAAGCAAAGCCTTGAATTTCTCTTTCTTTTTCAACAATTAACCTTACTGAAACAGATTGAACTCTACCAGCCGACAAGCCTCCTTTTACTTTTCTCCAAAGTACTGGAGAAAGCTCGTAACCAACTATTCTATCTAATACACGACGGGCTTGTTGTGCATCTACCAAATCGTAATCAATCCCCCTTGGGTTTTCAATTGCTTTTTGAATAGCCGCTTTTGTGATTTCGTGAAAAACAATACGTTTTGTTTTTTCTTTATCTAGTTTTAAAGTTTCAGACAGGTGCCAAGCAATAGCCTCTCCTTCTCGATCTTCATCACTTGCTAACCAAACCCATTCTGCGTTTTTAGCTAAGTCCTTTAATTTTTTTACAACTGCTTTCTTATCTTTAGAAACCTCATAATTTGGTTTAAAATCACCATCAACATCGACCCCCAATTCTTTGGAAGGCAAATCGGATATATGCCCGAAACTAGACTCTACTTTAAAGTCTTTTCCTAAAAATTTCTCAATGGTTTTCGCTTTAGCTGGTGACTCAACAATCACTAAATTCTTCGTCATACTTCAATTTTTGAAGCTACAAATGTATATGAAAAAAAGTTTATCTGCCGCATTTTACAGATTATCTGTTTATTTTTTAAATAAAAAAACCTGCTTTTAACATGTAATAAGCAGGTTTTTTATATCGAAATTTAAAAATTTATTCGGATAAAATCCCTATCTCATCAATAGCATCAGTGCGTTTAAACCCAATAACCTTTTTATATATAAAATACGTTGGATGGTAAACAAAAGAAGCTGTAAAAAATATTCCTACTCCACATAATAAAAAACCAACTAGTTGTGACAACATAGAGGCTACCATGATTACGCCAAAAGTGATTAACCATTTTTTATGCCCTAATTTAAAACTTGCCTTTACAATCTCTCCCACACTAAGTTCTGGATTAAATGCATACATCAATGAAAAATAAGATAATGGTATAATTACATAAAATATAGGGAAATAACATAATAATGCAGCTAAAATGGCAATTCCGAAAGAAGCCAGCATTAATACAAATATTTTACTTAAATGCTTTGCTTTTACAAAAAAAAAGAAATCGGATGTTGTTACTGCTTCATTATAATCTAACTTTTTCATTATTCTAAAAAAAGCGGCATTTAAAGCTACAGAAATTGCCGCAAAAACAAAAACCCCAACAATTACAATTAAGACATATAACAGTGACATTCCTACAAAAAAACCATTAAACGATTCAAAACCCGAAGTGTCACCTTCTTGTTGTGCTATTAAAACACCTATTAAAGGAAGATACAAAACAACAATTAAAGGCATTACAAGTATTATTGTAAATAGTTGCAATAAAAAACCTTGGAGCCATGTCTTTTTAAATAACTCAATAGACTCATTTAAAATAGTTCCAAAATCTAAAGCTTTGGCATTTTCTATCTTTTCTAATAAACTGTTGATTGTATTCATATATAAATTTCATCAATCATTAATAATCAAAATCGTCCCTAAGTCCTATTTTTTCAATCTCACTATCTACTTTAAAGCCTATTACTTTCTTATAAATTAAAAATACAGGTAAATAAACAATAGATACTGTTAAAAACAGTCCTACTCCACACCCCAATATCCCTAACATTCCTAAAATCCCTGTAACAAATAGCGCCCCAAAAGTGATTAGCCATTTTTTATTTCCTAAAGCAAAGCTTGCTTTTACTATTTCTGTTTCACTCAAATCTGGATTAAAAGCAAAAACAATAGCAAAGTACGATAAAGGCACAATTACATATATGTAAGGAATTAAAAACAATAGCTGAGCAACTGTTGCTATTAAACTATATATAATACCTAACATAAAGACCTTCGTAAAGTATTCTTTATTAAAAAAATAAAAATAGTCGTCGTTTCCAGTTTCTCCCGAATCTACTTGTTTGCAAATCCTATAAAAAGCGGCTACAAAAGCAAGAGTTAAAGTGCTTATCAAAATCGTTTGGGGAATACTGTAAATCACATTTTGAGAATAAAAACTCGTAATCAACTCTAAATCAAATCCATTACTAAAATCAAAAGCATTAGGAGCAAGACCTATAAGTCCGAAGACAAAACCTATAATCATAGAAGCAATTACTATGAACAAGATAACTAAAAGCCCTTTAAGCCAGACTTTCTTATATAAATCTATAGAGTCGCTAATAATAGTGCCAAAATCTAAAGGTGCTGCGTTGTTTATTTTTTGGAATAGAGAATTTAGGGTATCCATGGGCTTTGTTAAATTGGTTTTCAATTTTAAAAAGATACATTTTTTTTTAAATATGACGCAATATAACACAAAAAAACTGAGAACTTAACGCCTCAGTTTTAATCTATTTTATTAAAAACTGTCAACTTATTTAGTAGGACAGCTTATATGTCAGAGTATCATTTTAACGTATACGAACTTAATAACTCGACACCTTTTTCTATATATTTATATTGGTACAATGTATTACCCCCTACCATAAGCAAGTTGCTTTCTAATGGGATAACATCTTTCGCCTGAACATCCCCATATGTTTTTGTTAGTTTTACATGTAACGGATCTACTTTATCAAATAACTTTAGTCCAGAGGTGCCATCACAAACAAATAATGTGTTTTCTTTAATACCCAATCCGTAAGGATTTTGTAATTCATAACGATTTGCCAATATTGGAGCTGCTTTATCGCTAATATCTATAACTTCTAAAACACTTTCTTCTTGCCCACAATCGTTACCGCCTCGCAATGTTAAATAAGCGTAATCTCCATCAACAATTACAGGGTCGCACCCTTCCCAATGAGTAAACTCTGAAACATATTCTGGCGATGATGGATTCTCTATACTATAAATATACATCCCGTTAGTACTTCCTAAATACAAATAACCATTAGCTTGAAACATCGTTTCTATGTTCCATCCCGCATTTTGCGTATTTTCAAGTACTGGTGATGACAAACTTTGAATATTAAAAATAGCCATTTGATAATTCCCTACTGTATATAAATAATTCTCAACTATTTGAAAACGCGCTAAAGAACCTCCTTGTCCTGTAACAGATTCTGCCGAGTTAAAAGCGACATCATTTGATATTATTTCTACAGCAATTAATCTGTTGTCTATTTTCTTACGCCATTCGGAAGTTACCTTCCAGCCAACAATAATTTCATTCTCATAATCCATTTTTCCATAATCAACAGCTTGGGCTTCAATAGGAATATTATAGTTATAAATAGTAAAAACATCTTCTAACCTTTCAACTAAAGAAATCGAATTAATATCAGAGATATCAAAAACCACTAAATCGGTAGCACTATCTGCATATAAAAAATCATCTTTCACCGAAATATCTTCATTTCCAGGAATATTAATATACTTAATCGCCTTTGGCAAAACAGGATTTGAATTATCGATAACATGCACCCCTTTATTAACATCACTAACAAAAATGTAGTTTTTATAAGCATATATTTTACCAACCTTTTCAATATTTTTAGGCACTGTAATTGCAACCGAATTTCTAAAATCGGTTTTAGTCATTAACTCTGGAGTAGCCACTTGAACAAGCTCTAAGTCTAGATCTTTTTCATCACAAGACCATATGCTTATAAAAAATAAGGATAAAAAAAGATATTTTAATTTCATAGCTGGTCGTTTTAATATTTATAATTTAATGAAGCCTTTAATATACAATATAATTTCATTACTTCCATTAATTTGACGTGATGTTAAATTAAATGAAATAGTTTTTCAAATACCGTCAAACAAGCTTCTTTATTTATTATTTCTGCATTGACAAAAGTATAGGGATCTGAAACTAAGTTAATATAATATATTGTTGTTTACAATAGTTGTTTGGTCTTAAATTTCATTTCCCTAACCGTAATGCTCCCATTTCGAATTAATATTCCAGTACAGGATATCCGTTTTCACATACAACTCCCTTTGCTTGCGCAGGTAAATCGCATGTTGAAACAATGTCCCATTTTATATTATATGCTTTTTCTAAATTTGTGTAGTCTTCAACTTTTTTCAAAAAAGCTACTGTATCTATTTTTGTAGAATAAGCGATATACCCTTGAAAGCCACCACAAGCTTTAGAACCATAAGTGGTAAAAGTCCAATCGTTAGCGTTTGTACAGGAAATACTTGTAGACAATTGATAAATCTCATCAAATAAATCCATTAAATCTCGATGGTCTTGCTCCTGCTCTGTCAGCTCTTTTTTTACGACTAATTCATTCTCAGTAAGTGATACAATGCGCCAGGCATAACTAGGATATTGTTCTTGAGATATTACTATAAGCGCATTATCTAACTGCCATTCTCCACTATAATCGGAAAAAAATAATGGTGGCGTTCCACACCATCCAGATGTACGCTCAACAAAGCCTCCATTTTCTTTAAATAAAATCCCATAATCTTCTTTAGGTAAATCTGTCGCTTTTCTAAACGTGGTATTTTCACCATTATAGATTGGGTCTATCCAACTACCTATTAAAAAATCATCTGATTCATTTTTAATCGTATCATCATCTGAACATGTCATGTTCGTAAAACAAAATATTACAGAAACAACAAATAAAATCTTTTTCATAAATAGCATTTTTAAAGTTTTTGTTTTTTTTAAATAGATACCAAAAACCCATTTTGGTTGCGTAAAACAGTATTTTCAACTTCCAATAATTGAAATAAATTCAAACTGTCAGTTTGTCATAAAACACAAATAAATTGTATCTTTGCACACTTATTGACTGCTATCAGTTTCGGTATATTATGGAGAAGATCATAGATGAAAATAAACAGGGTGAATCGCTCGCCCTAGAACAAAAAGAAAACAATAAACGCAAGCTTTTTATTGAAAGTTATGGATGTGCCATGAATTTTAGTGATAGTGAGATTGTGGCTTCTATCATGGCGGATCAAGGGTTTAACACGACGCAAAATTTAGAGGATGCCGATTTGGTTTTGGTAAACACCTGCTCTATACGAGATAAAGCGGAACAAACCGTACGTAAGCGTTTAGAAAAATACAATGCTGTAAAAAGAGAACATAACCCTAAAATGAAAGTAGGTGTTTTGGGATGTATGGCAGAGCGGTTAAAAACAAAATTTCTTGAAGAAGAAAAAATTGTAGACCTGGTTGTTGGTCCAGACGCTTATAAGGATTTACCTAATCTCTTAGCCGAAGTTGATGAAGGTCGCGATGCTATTAATGTTATTCTTTCTAAAGAAGAAACTTATGGTGATGTCTCTCCTGTACGTTTAAATACGAATGGCGTTACTGCCTTTGTTTCCATTACGCGTGGGTGTGATAACATGTGTACTTTTTGCGTGGTTCCTTTTACACGTGGGCGCGAGCGTAGTAGAGATCCACAAAGTATTCTTGAAGAAGTGAATAATTTATGGAATAGAGGCTTTAAAGAAATTACTTTGCTTGGTCAAAATGTAGACAGCTACCTTTGGTATGGTGGTGGATTAAAAAAAGATTTTGATAAAGCAAGTGAGATTCAAAAAGCTAGTGCTGTAAGCTTTTCTAACTTATTAGACCTTTGTGCCAAAACTCAACCAAAAATGCGTATTCGCTTCTCAACATCAAACCCACAAGATTTAACGTTGGATGTAATAGAGACTATGGCAAAACATACTAATATTTGTAATCATATTCACTTACCAGTACAAAGCGGAAGTGACCGCATTTTAAAGGAAATGAATCGTTTACATACACGCAAGGCATATTTTGATCTAATTGATAATATTCGTCGTATTATCCCAAATTGTGCTATTAGTCAGGATATGATTGTTGGATTTCCAACGGAGACAGAAGAAGATTTTCAAGATACCATTTCATTAATGAACTATGTAAAATATAATTTCGGTTATATGTTTACCTATTCAGAACGCCCTGGAACTATGGCTGAACGTAAAATGAAAGATGATGTGCCAGAGGAAATAAAAAAACGAAGACTGCAAGATATTGTCGATTTACAACGTGAACACAGTGAAATTAGAACCAAAGAACACCTCCATACGATTGTAGAAGTGTTAATTGAAAAAGAATCTAAAAAATCTAACTCGCAGTGGTCTGGACGTACATCGCAAAATATTGTAGCCGTATTTCCAAAGGAACATTATAAAATAGGTGATTTTGTAAATGTAGAAATAACAGACTGTACCAGTGCAACACTTATTGGTGAGGCTATTGCGTATTCTGAAAATAATTAAAGATAAATAGACAAAAAAAGCAAGACACTTATGCAGAAAGAAATAGCGATACAATCAAATTTAAAGTCTCGGTTCTTTTGTCTTGACTCTAAAATCTAAAAAATAAATGGAATCAATACAATCTATAAAACAACGTTTTGGCATTATTGGTAATACCCCTTCACTAAATCGTGCTATTGAAAAAGCGATTCAGGTAGCTCCTACCGATATTTCGGTTTTGGTTACTGGAGAAAGTGGCGTTGGGAAAGAAAGCATTCCGAAAATAATACATCAATTATCGCATAGAAAACATAATAAATACATCGCTGTAAACTGTGGTGCTATTCCCGAAGGAACTATTGACAGTGAACTTTTTGGACACGAAAAGGGTGCTTTTACAGGAGCGACACAAACCAGAGAAGGTTATTTTGAAGTAGCCGATGGTGGTACTATTTTTTTAGATGAAGTTGGAGAATTGCCATTAACTACTCAAGTACGTCTATTACGTGTTCTAGAAAATGGTGAGTTTTTAAAAGTTGGTTCCAGTAAAGTACAAAAAACGAATGTTCGTATTGTAGCAGCAACCAATGTAAATATGTTTGAAGCTATTGAAAAAGAAAAGTTTCGTGAAGATTTATATTATAGATTAAGCACAGTAGACATACATTTACCGCCATTACGCGAGCGACGAGAAGATATTCATTTATTGTTTAGAAAATTTGCTAGCGACTTTGCCCTTAAATATAAAATGCCAACTGTAAAACTAACAGACAATGCTATTCAAATATTAGCAAAACATCGTTGGAGTGGTAACATTCGTCAGCTTCGTAATATTGCAGAACAATTGTCAGTATTGGAACAAAACCGCACTATAACTGCTGCAACACTTCAAAGTTATTTACCTATTTCTGGCACTAATTTGCCTGCAGTTATTAAAACTTCAAAATCTGAAAGTGATTTTAGTAGTGAGCGCGAAATTTTGTATAAAGTCCTTTTTGATATGAAAAGCGACCTAAACGATTTGAAAAAGCTTACTATGGAGCTTATGAAAAATGATAATACTAAGGATGTTGAGAAAAATAACGAAAGTTTAATTCAAAAGATTTATGGGAATGATGACGAAGACGGTGCCAACTACGAAGAATCAATAGAAAGGAATGAAGTTATCTCTATTCCAGAGCATACATCTAATGATGTTGAAATAGTAAACATTCAAGACAAATATCATTTTGCCGAAGAGATTGAAGAAGAAGAAACCTTGTCGTTACATGACAAAGAATTAGAATTAATAAAAAAATCGCTGGAACGTCACAGCGGAAAGCGTAAATTAGCTGCTGCCGAACTCGGCATTAGTGAACGGACATTATATAGAAAGATAAAACAATATGATCTTTAAAAAATTGGCAGTAGCCAGTTGTAGTTTTCAGTCTAGATTACAACAAAACTACTAACCATTCGTTTTACAAATATTAGCTAAATGTCACAAACATACAGTTAAAATGTAATCGAAGTAAAAGCAAAAATTCAATACAATAAATGAAATACATAAAATATATCTTTTTATCAATAATTATCTCAACCTTTATAAGTTGTGGGGTTTATTCATTCACGGGAGCTTCCATTCCTGCAGATGTTAAAACATTTCAAGTGAATCGTTTTGAGAATACATCATTATTAATTGAACCTGGGTTAGAGTTACTTTTTCAAAACACACTTCAAGATTTAATACAAAATCAAACCAACCTGAACCTTGTTACCTCAAATGGAGACATCGTTTACGAAGGAGAGATTTCCAATTATAGAGTTTCTCCAACAACGGCAACCTCTGAAAATACAGCTGCTCAAAATAGGTTAACTATTGGTATAAAACTTCGTTTTTATAACAAAAAGAAACCAGAGGACGATCTAGAACAGAGTTTTTCATTTTTTTATGATTACCCAGCCAGTTCTCAACTTATTGGCTCACAAAAAACAACAGCTCATGACGAAATTTTTGAGCGCTTAACACAAGATATTTTTAATGCAACTTTAGCCAAATGGTAACCTAATGAACTCAACAGATTTCATAAACATATTACAGCATCCGCAAACCATAACACATCAACAAACTCGGGATGTCAAATCTGTTATCGATGAATTTCCTTATTTTCAATCGGCTCATGCGGTATATCTTAAAGGCTTAAAAAATGAAAGTAGTTTTAAATACAATCAAGAACTTAAAACGACTGCTGCTTACACAACAGACAGAAGTATTTTATTTGATTTTATCACATCGGAAGCGTTCATTCAAAATGAAATTTCACAGTTTATAAAACAAAACACAACACACCTAAAAGACATCGATGTTACTGTTGAAGATCTTTCGGTAAATAAAAGCATTAAAGTAGATCATGATTTAAAACAACAAATTAAAGACACTTTAGGTGTATTAGATCCTTCTTTGTTTCAACCCAAAGAAGCACGTCCTAAAAAAGCAGTAAACTTTGTTTTAGATCAATCTGAAACCATTGAAAAAACTACTACAGACGAAAAAACTACTACAGATGAAAAGGCTACTTCAGATGAAAAGATTACTTCAGAAACAAAAACACAGAAGGAGTCTGTTAACGACATATTAAATATTGGAAAGCCGCTTCAGTTTGATAAAAAAGAAACTCATTCTTTTAATCAATGGTTAAAATTAGCACATTATAAACCCATTGAAAGAGATAAAGATGAAAAAGATAAGGATGAAAAAAATGAGGATAAGACTCCAAAACCAGTAGAAGAAATATCTTCTGATGCTTTAAATAAAAGTAAAAAGTTTGAGCTTATTGATCAATTCATTACAAAAAACCCTAAAATAAACCCTTTTAAAGCCACAATTACAAAAGGGAATCTTGCAAAAGCGCAAATGATACAACCAGAAGCCTTAATGACTGAGACTTTAGCACGTATCTATGTAGAACAAAAAAACTACAAAAAAGCAATTCAATCTTATAAAATTTTAAGTTTGAAATATCCAGAAAAAAGTGGTTTCTTTGCAAACCAAATTAAGGCTGTAAAGCAATTAAAAGAACAAAATAATACAGAATAATGAGTACGTTTACAATATTTTTAGCATTAATTGTAGTAGTAGCATTTTTATTAATCGTAGTAATTATGGTGCAAAACCCTAAAGGAGGTGGATTATCATCATCTTTTGGTGGCGGTGGCACACAACAATTAGGAGGTGTAAAAAAGACCACTGACTTTTTAGATAAAAGTACATGGACTTTAGCAACCCTATTGTTAGTTTTAATATTAGCATCTAATATAGCCATTAACAGAGGATCGGAAAGTGTAGATTCTAAAGCTTTAGATCTAGATGCACCAACAACTGCTCCTGCTCCTTTACCAACTCCAGTACCATCAACTAATGATGCTGCAACTGCAACACCAGATGATTCTACAGGAGAATAAATTCACCTTATTAAAAGAAACAAAAAATGCCAACTTTAAAAGTTGGCATTTTTTGTTTCTGCAAGTTTGTCAGGTCTTGAGTATTGGCACATTTTTAGTATAACGCTTAAACGTTAAAACATAATTCAATTTAATAAAAAAATATAACAAATGGCATTAAACATTAAACCATTAGCAGATCGTGTTCTTATTGAGCCTGCTGCAGCCGAAACTACAACGGCATCAGGAATTATTATTCCAGATAACGCTAAAGAAAAACCACAAAAAGGTAACGTAGTTGCTGCAGGAAAAGGTACAAAAGATGAACCTATTACTGTAAAAGTTGGCGACACTGTTTTATACGGAAAATATGCTGGAACCGAACTTAAACTAGAAGGCAAGGATTATTTAATTATGCGTGAAAGCGACATTCTAGCAATTATTTAATTAATTGCTTTTTTCATTCCTGTAAAACCTGCCTTTTGGCAGCTACGAACGGGAATATCATCAAATAAAACTAAATTTCTATTAAATAGTTTCCCGTCTTCACGGGAATAAAAAATAAATCATATTATGGCAAAAGATATAAAATTTGATATTGAAGCACGTGACGGATTAAAACGCGGTGTTGATGCATTAGCCAATGCAGTAAAAGTAACTTTAGGTCCTAAAGGACGTAATGTAATTATAAGTAAATCTTTCGGAGCACCACAAGTAACTAAAGATGGTGTTACGGTAGCAAAAGAAATTGAGTTAGAAAACCCAGATGAAAACATGGGGGCTCAAATGGTAAAAGAAGTAGCTTCTAAAACCAACGATTTGGCGGGTGACGGTACAACAACCGCAACTGTTTTAGCACAAGCTATTGTAAAAGAAGGTTTAAAAAATGTTGCCGCTGGAGCGAATCCTATGGATTTAAAACGCGGTATTGACAAAGCTGTAAAAGCAATCACCGAAGATTTAGAAAAACAAGCTAAGCAAGTTGGTAACGCTACTGAAAAAATAAAGCAAGTTGCAGCTATATCTGCAAATAATGATGATACTATTGGAGAATTAATAGCTCAGGCATTTACTAAAGTTGGTAAAGAAGGTGTTATTACTGTTGAAGAAGCTAAAGGTATGGAAACATACGTTGATGTTGTTGAAGGTATGCAATTCGATAGAGGGTACTTATCTCCTTACTTCGTTACAGATGCAGATAAAATGATAGCCGATTTAGAAAATCCATACATTTTATTATTTGACAAAAAGATTTCTAACTTACAGGAAGTTCTTCCAATATTAGAACCAGTTGCACAATCTGGTCGTCCGTTATTAATTATTGCTGAAGATGTTGACGGACAAGCTTTAGCTACTTTAGTAGTAAACAAATTACGTGGAGGCCTTAAAATTGCTGCAGTAAAAGCACCAGGTTTTGGAGACAGACGTAAAGCCATGTTAGAAGATATTGCTATCTTAACTGGTGGTACTGTGATTTCTGAAGAAAGAGGATTTACTTTAGAGAATGCAGACTTAAGTATGTTAGGTACTGCTGAAACTGTAACGGTTGATAAAGACAATACAACTATTGTTAATGGTGCTGGTATTGCTAAAGACATTAAAGCTAGAGTAAACCAAATTAAAGCTCAAATTGAAACAACAACTAGTGATTACGATAAAGAAAAACTACAAGAACGCTTAGCTAAATTAGCTGGTGGTGTTGCTGTTCTTTACGTTGGTGCTGCTAGTGAAGTAGAGATGAAAGAGAAAAAAGACCGTGTTGATGATGCTTTACACGCAACCAGAGCTGCTGTAGAAGAAGGTATTGTTGCTGGTGGTGGTGTTGCTTTAGTAAGAGCAAAATCTGTATTAGAAAAAATAACTACTGAAAACCTTGATGAGGTTACTGGTATTCAAATTGTAGCACGTGCTATTGAGGCACCTTTACGTACTATTGTTGAAAACGCAGGTGGTGAAGGAAGTGTTGTAATAGCTAAAGTTTTAGAAGGTAAAAAAGACTTTGGTTACGATGCTAAATCTGAAGCTTATGTAGACATGCTTAAAGCTGGTATTATCGATCCTAAGAAAGTAACACGTATCGCATTAGAAAATGCTGCTTCTGTTGCAGGAATGATTCTTACTACCGAATGTGCTTTAATTGACATTAAAGAAGATGCTGGTCCTGCTATGCCTCCAATGGGTGGTGGCGGTATGCCAGGAATGATGTAAATCGAAATGGGTCGAAACTCTCGACACTCAAATTATATTAAAAAACGCCTCCATTTATTTTGAGGCGTTTTTTTTATGGAGTTCAATAATTTTCCATGCAAAATTAAATGCATCCAAAACCCAAAAAAGTCTCTATAAAACTGTCTGCTTATTTCTAGCCCGATTCACTAAAAAAACACCTTTGTTAATTAACCACAAAAAGAACTTAAAATATTTATTTTTATGAGGTATATAACAATCATCTTATCATAAAATACTTATTTTTACTTATAATGATTCCCCAAATCAAAAATTATTATGGACTGGATTAATGAGCTATTAAGGATTTTAAATGATAATGCTGGAGTAACTTTGATATTGTCGGCTTTAGGGTTCGGGTTTAATGAATGGGTAAAAACCAGAAATGCCAGCAAAATTGATCGCTTAAAGTTTAAAGCTGAGAATATTGATATAAAGGCACTTGAAAAGGAGAATGAACTTTATTTAATTTTTTCTAATTTTTGTTTATCTGATGATTTCTCCGAAGAAAACTGCATTGCTATTTATGAAAAAATACGAGGCCATATTATCGATAATGATCTGTTTTTAAGAGAAAAACTGAGCAAAGTTGGAGGTAAATTTGCCGACTACATCATTGAAGATGTTTCTAAGGGGTTAAAAGACTTGCACAAGGAAGAAGCGTTACTCAAAGAATTCAAAAAACTATACAGAGCTTGATTGTAAACATTAATAATAGTGATGTTGGCATCAATAATTTGTCTACATTAATACGAAAACTATCCTTCATTTTTAATTACGAAGGTAAAAACGTTCCAAATTGCGAATTCAAAATCACTGCTACCAAGTTGGATGCGGTATCTGCACTGGTTATTTTTAAAGCGTTTGATTTTGCTTCAAAATATTCATGCCTAGAATCACCAAAAGCAAATTTGAATAATATTTTAAAGTTATTTTCTATTTATGGTATTGAAAATTTGATGAAAAAATTAGTTAATCAAGAGGAAGCTGATGGGTTGTATAATAATTTAAAACCATCAAAAACAGCAGACTTTTTTATTGCCCCTCATCCAATAAACAGAGAAAGTTTTAAAAACAAACAAGATCTAGAAAATAAGTACACGCAGTTTATTGCTGATTACTATCAAAACATATGTCCAGAATTAGTGCAATATTTTAAAACATGCATTTGTGAAATAGCTTCTAATTTTTTATATCATGCTTTAGAGGATAATAATTCTATTTTAATGGCACAAGGCAACAAAAAAAAGATAGAAATTGTTTGTGTTGATAATTCAAAAGGAATACTTACAACACTTAATCCAGATAATAAAGATCATTTTCAAGTAATGAGAAGCGCTTTTCAAAGGGGTGTCACTTCTAAAAAAGATGAGTTCCATTGTGGCACTGGCTTATGGTATATAGAAAAAATCGCACAACAACTCAACGGCACTTTAAGAGTTTACTCCGAGGATATGTTATATGTTTTCAAGGATGGTAAGGTTTTTGTGAAAAAATCGCCATATTGGAAGGGTTCTATATTTTATTTAAAATTAAATATCTTAAAAAACACCAAAATTGACGATTTTTTTGCTAAATTTAACAATCCCAATAAGTTAGACCTGTTTAATACTCAATAGTTTATGGAAATTAATTTATCGAAATACGGAAAAATCATCTCAACAGATGATACTAGTAATACTATTTTAAGAGAAATAGAAGCCTCTCTTAAAAACAATGAGCCAATCGATATTAACGCATTGGATGTTGTAATATCGACAAAATCTGCTAGATTAATTTTCGGAATTTTGTATAAGAAATTATCTAAAATAAATTTCAATAGTAAAATTCATTTCAAAAACGCATCAACTACTTTTATGTTTGCTGTAAACGAAGGTATACTAACTGAATTATCAGATTAATTTAATCTTTTAAACCTCTTCATTTTATTTTCTCATACACTTTCTTCTAAATATATTTTAGGGTTATTGTAAAATATCTAAAATTTTTTAGGGCGAAACATCAATTCGATATCAGTTATAAAATACGCACTAACAAGCTTTTGAGTTAAATACTGTCTGTATTTTTTGAGTCTTACTCTTGTATACCATTGTTAGTAAAAGTATCTATTCTTTTGGTTCAAGAATATAGTTAACGTTACCATTATAGCGACCAGTGATTGTTCTACTTAATTCATCAACACACTCAAAAGTCAATTCGTAATAATCATTTTCACTTTTAGTTACTGTAATAGTTCCACTATTTATTCCTTTTTCTAAATTCTCCCCATCAGAGTCTTTATAAAAAACCGTAGCATCATCAAAAGACAAAGACGTTCCAGTTTGATTATACTCATAAATTCCAGTAGATAATTTATTTGGGGTAGGAGAATAAATCTCAAAATATATTCCTTCACCATTTCCAGTATAATCTTTTCCGTCAATAGTAAATTCACTCGAAAGGAAAGTCAAATCTATATTATACACCTCATTTATAGAGTCATCACTATAATCTTCTGAAATGCCATTTGCTAATTCAAATTCCACCTCTCCTATTCTCAAAAAACCAGATTGCTCTTCTATTCCTGAATCATCGCTACTGTTACAGCTAATTGTAATAATACTTAATAAAAGGATAATTAAATTAAATTTTCTCATTTTTAAAATTTTGATTTAGGGTTTTAAACTATTGAATTTTAATGCTTGTCGTTTATGTTTTTACTAACTACCACATAAACGTAATTGCATTTATTCTTCTTTCAAATATAATAGATCCAAATATAATAGCTTTAATACCAATTATCACTCAAAACTAAATAGATTTTGCAGTATTCTCTAAACTATTCTGTCTTGAAACAGGTTTACACAAAACAAAAAAGAGGCTATTTAAAAGGTGATGAACTTTGTCATAAGCAAAACGAAGCATTTTATTTGTCTAAAAATAAGAACATTATAATTTATAGAGATTATTCATAGCATTCAGAATGACACTTTTTAGACACCTTTTTTGGTCATTTTATTTACAATGTATAAACTAGACCTGTCTACTTAAACTTTCTTCTGTAAACCCATTATTAAATTTAATATTTTTTAATGTCTGACTTACCATAAGATTGTAACCACCTTCTGGATTTGGAGCAAACACCTCTCTTTTAGAAACGATTTTAACACCATTCATTTCTTTATTACAGCATTTAAAAAGATACTTTGTTTCAAACAAAAAGCCCAAACAAATGTTTAGGCTTTTAAATCTATTTTAGTAAAAACTGTCAACCTGTTTATTTTAGGACGACTCACTATCATGCTTAATGATCATGACCATGACCATCATCTTTTTTATGTTCCTCACCCTCTTTGTGATCGTCTTTAACAGCTTCATCTCTGTATTTACAACAAGGATGTACGCTAGCATAAGCTTCATCTGTAGCTTTTATTTCTTTAGTATCATGCCCCACCGAAACAACACTATTCTGTATCTTTTTTAAATCGGTTTTACGTTCATCAAAAATCAACTTTAATTCATGAGTTTTCACATCCCATACCGCAGACTTAACTCCTTTGGTATTTAAGCATGCTTTTTCAATACGGGTTTTACACATTAAGCAAACGCCATCTACTTCCATAGAAGCTCTTGCATTTTTATTTTGTGCAAATGATACTGTTGTTATTAATACGGTCAATACTACTATTATTTTTTTCATAATTTTAATTTTAGTTTCTATTTATGAGATTCCCTCCTTCGAAGGTATTTATATTTTAAATCGTAATCCAGTATAATACAGACTTCCAAAAATGGGACCATATACAAATGTGGTATCAAAATTCGCTCCAAAAGGATCATCAGCTCCTAAAACAGGATTAGACTGCCTTACATTCGTAACGTTTTCACCTCCTACATATACTTCAAATTTCCTAGAAAACACTTTTGTTATTTGCACATTTAATGTCGCCAATGCTGGTGTTTTGTCTGGCAATTGGTATGATACAGGATTTGTTACTGTAGACGAAAAACGTTGTTCTCCCAACCAATTAAATGTGGCATCAAATTTCCATTGTCCTTCATCACCATTACTCATATGAGTCTCATAAGATGCATTAGCAAACAAACGGTTTGTTGGCACCAATGGTTTAGATAACTTACCAGAATTATAATCTGTTTTAACATCGTAATACTTATAAGCCATTCGTAAATCGAAATCCTTAAATACATTATAATTAAGTTCTACTTGAAAACTATTTGCATAACTGTCCCCTTCTAAATTATAGAAACTTACTTCTTGCGGGGTTTCATAATCGACCACTACTTGATTCTTAAAATCGGTTTTATAATAATCTAAAGTAATATCTGCTTTTCTTCCAAAAAGATTGAATCCTTGTAAATAAGACACTCCGTAATTCCATGCTATTTCTGGGTCTAGTCCATAAACATTCCCTGTTGTGTTTACTATATTAATAGTTCTCGATGTTGAAAATAGTTGCTGATTTTCAGCAAAAATATTAGCACTCCGTTTTCCACGTCCAAAAGATACGCGCAGTGCAGATTTTTCCCAAGGTGTATAACGGGCATGTACGCGAGGTGTAACAAACGTGCCTAATAAATTATGATTATCAAGACGAACACCCGCCGTAACATTCAACTTATCCAAATTATCATAATTATATTCGAAAAAAGCACCAACAGATCTTTCTGTTCTTTCATAATCTGCCGTATTAACAAATTCATCATAATGATCGTAAGTATAACTCACACCTGTTTTAATTTTATGTCTGGAATCACTAATTATAGAATTATAAATAGCATTGGCATATAAACTATTATGGGTAATATCATATTGATTCAACCCAAAATAGGCATCTTGCTTATGGCTACTAAATGCTGTTTGAACGCCTAAACTTTGATAGGGAATCTCTGGATTTACATACCCTAATTTAGCCGATACTTCATAACGTCTCGTATCAATTTCGCTACCCCATGCATTTGTAGTTAACTTGTCTGTACTCGGATCGAAATCAAGCTCACCAGTTTCTTTTTCATCATTTAGAAACTTTAAATTTATAAAACTCACAAACCCTTTTTCGGCATTGGTGTATTGCCAACGGTTCATAACATTAATCTGATTATACTTAGGCATATCTAAAAACCCATCATCATTAACATCGTGTTCATTATTGTGCATGTTGCCGTGTAAATACAAACCTGTACTCCACCTATCGTTCACTTTAGTATTAACATGTGTATTTAACTCAAAACGTTCGCTTGAGGCGCCGTATAGATTTACAAACAACTTATTATCGGTTAATGGTTTTACCAGTTCTGCATTTATTTGTCCTGCGATACTTTCATAACCATTAACAACACTACCCGCGCCTTTAGTTATTTGAATACTCTCAACCCAGGTTCCTGGAATAAAACTCAAACCAAAAGCTTGTGAAGCCCCTCGAATGGATGGAATATTTTCAGTCGCAATTAAAATATACGGACTATTGAGTCCTAACATTTTTATTTGTCGTGTTCCCGTAACGGCATCGGCAAAATTCACATCAATAGAGGGATTGGTTTCAAAGCTCTCGGAGAGGTTACAACAGGCCGCTTTTAATAACTCATCACTACTCACTGTAAATACATTTGTAGCCTGCAAATACGACTTTGCGGTTGCTTGTTTTCTAGAGTTTATAGTAACTTCGTCTAAATTATCTGTAGGCTGCAACCAATGTCGTACTGGTTTAGGTGTTGTAATTGTTATCGTATCGGTTTTAAAACCCACATAACTAATTACCAATTGTGTATAACCGTTCTCATAAGGAATTGTAAACGTCCCGTCAATATCTGTTACTACGCCAACAGATGTATTTAGCCAATATACGTTAGCTCCTGGCAAGCCTATAGGCTCGTTTTTTTCGTTTGCTTCCATAATCACCCCACTAATTTTATCTTGAGACGACATGATAATTGGAAATATTAATAATATATAAAATATGTTTTTCATTTAATTGTAGGTCTTAACTAGCATGATAATTGCCATAACAATCATGATACTATTTTCAATAAACGTTGCCTTAGTCATTGGGAGTTTTAATGCGGTTCCTAAGCAAGCACATTGAATTGTTTTTTTATTTAAAAGTATTTTTATAACACCAATAGTTGTTATTCCTAAAATAACCAATGTGACTACTAAAGCGATTGGAATTTGAATACGCATTAAAAATAAGATCCCTAATGCTAACTCAATAAAAGGATATACCCAGCTATAAATAGGCATTACTTTAGCTAAGGGATCGTACATTTTAAAAGATTCTGGAAAGCCTTTTAAATCTAAAAGTTTAAAAAAGCTAAAAACAATGTAAAAAAGCCCCATAAAATCGAGCATAAAACTAGCACCATGCCATGGTCTGTAATTTAACAATACTGAAGCTATTGTAATATATCCAAAAATTAAGAACAGCGGAAATAACTGTTTTAACTCCGATTTTTTTCCTGCTGTCATATCAGAAGATGCCTGAACCTCATCAACTGAACTTGAAGCAGGCGTATGCTTTTCCGAAATTGTATATTTATCTGATAATGCTTTTTGCAATACGTCTATCGAAATATGATGTGACATTTCTATTGTTACCTGCGCTTTTTCTAAAGCTACTGTAGCATTTAAAACACCATCAATAGCATTAAGTTTGTCTTCTACCGAAGATTTGCAGCCATTACAGGTCATCCCTGTAACTGCATATATATGTTTCATTTTGATTGAAAATTTGAATTAATAAATTTTAAAAGATTCCCTTTTTCAAGGAAATAAAAAAATCTATTTATCAAATTATAAAAACTTGGTCTAGCACATGTATGTCGGTGACCAAATTAGGTGGAGAATAATCTTTGTGAGGCGTTATTTGCTTTGGTAGCGCTTTAAAAAGGCTAAAGTAAGCATATGTATAAGATGCGATGATTTGTTGCTCATCAAAATCTAAATCTTCGAATGAAGAAGGTTTTAATTCATTTTGACCTTCAATAACATCAACAACATCTTTACAACATGGTTTCTTTGTGATTTTTTCCAAAGCAATCTCGTAAGCTTCCATAGCACATTTATCTACTTCAGTAAAAACAGAGACATCGACTAAAACATCACCACAAAAATGTTTTTCAATAGTAAAAGATACTGTTGAAAACAAAACGAGTAATGCTAGAAGCATTGAAAAACTTTTATGTAATAATTCTTTTATCACAAAACAAAAATACAAAAAATAGAAGTTCCAGCCGTTTCTTTTATTAAATGATTAACACTTAGCTTTTAAGTCTGTGATAATAAAAAGCAGGTAATAATAAAAGTAAAATAACAGGTTGTATTAAAAACCGACGCACATTAAAAAACAGATAATAATCTTCCTGTCTTGGGTTAATAACGAAATATAAATAAATTAACAACAAAACAACATAAGCCAATATATAGATGACTGTTGAAAATTTAATGATGCTTTTATCTTTAAAAAACACGTATAAAATAGCCAATGAAATAATACTGTTTGCCAAATACCGTAAAGTTGTGAAGCTCACTAATTTTAAAACTTCACGTCTTGGACTATCAATATATAAGTAGTCGTTTTGAAAAAATGTTAAATAGGGATCGTAAAACAATTCATTTTCAAAAATCCGTATTAGAACAAGTAATGCGAATAAAATAAATAGTAATATGTATTTAATTAATTTAGACATTTTTCTTTTTTAGTTTAGAAAAACGATTCACCCAAAAAATCCATAGTAAAAACATCACACCATAAATAATTGTTGGAAAAACGACTGTATGTAAAATTTCTTTTTGCTCAGGATAATGATATAATGCTATAGTTAGTATTACAATCCGAATTAAATTAACCGTATAAATTAAAACACTACCAGAAAGTATATAGAAAAACGTTGTTTTTAATCGTCCAGAAAAAGCAATAACAAATGACATAAACAAAATAACAACACTTATAGAATTACAGCCTTCGATAACACGAGCTATATACTTGCCGCTTACAACAACTTTCATAGAGGGTTCATTGGGATGCGGCAACACTTGAGCATTATACCCTAGCGTGTTTAATAATGAGTTGCTTTGATTAGCTACCAAATGCGTTAAATAATCGGGATAAAACCTGGAACCATCAGAAGCATCTAAATACAGTTTATAAATCACAGAAAAAGATATATAAACCACTAAAAAAGTAAGGATAAACTTTATAACCGACTTGTATTTTAAAAAGAGTGTTTTCATTTAGAGGCACATACGATTTTTCATTGGTTATACATAACTAGCATAAGAGCGTTAATAAATTAATACTAAAAAACTCATTGAGCTTATTTCAAAAAAAAACGTTTAACTGGTTTATTAAGATTAAAATTATGCAAAACTGGATATCGAAATTACACCTTTTTAAATACTTTTGCCAAAACTTTTGAATTTATGATTTTTGAAACCCTGAAACCACAAGTAAAAACTATTGTTTTAAATACAGAAAAAACTGTAGACGAGCGTCTCTTAAACATCTGTGAACTACTTGAAACACATATAGAATATTATAATTGGGTTGGTTTTTATTTTAGAAATGGTACTAAAGAAGAATTGCATTTAGGGCCTTACGTGGGAGCACCAACAGACCACACCGTAATTCCTTTTGGTAAAGGTATTTGCGGACAGGTGGCTGTTAGTAATAAAAACTTTATAGTGCCAGATGTAGCAGCACAAGATAATTATATAGCCTGTAGTATTACTGTTAAAGCCGAAATTGTGATTCCAATTTTTGTAAATGGTGAAAATATTGGTCAAATTGATATTGATTCAAATACTCCTGATCCATTTACTCAAGCAGACGAACGTTTTTTAGAGTTTGTTTGTTCGCAAGTAGCAACACTTCTTTCGTAAACTCCAAAATTAAAACTCAAAACTCAATTATCAACCTACTTTAAATTCGATTATTAGCTCTTTTTATTAATGCATCGAAAAACAAAATGAGAAAAATTAAAAAAGTTAAAAGCCTAAGGTAAATTAAATTTGTTATCAATAAAGGTAAAATTACAAGTATCATAAAAATGGCACCTAGAATTTTATTTGTTTTCTTTTTTAAAATCATTAATAATATAAAACCGAATAAGTATATAAACGTTGAGTATCCATAGTAATAGAAATTAAAAATGTCTTCATAATTAAACGACCATCCAACTGTTTTATTAAAACCAAAGAAATTAATATCAGACACTCCCCAAGTAACAATATTAAAAATCACTAAAATTAGGTACAAATAAAGCATTCCATTTTCCAAATACCAGCTAACAGTCCTTTTAGGTTTTACTCTCATGACATAAAAATAGTATTATTTAGGGTTTTGGGATTTTATTTTTTTGGGATTTAAAAGTAGCTTGTTAACAACTTCTCTTTTTAGTTAAAAAATCTACCTCTTTTTTGTTAATTAGAAGCTTGTATTTTGAAGGAAATAAGTACTTTTGCATTTATTTAAAATTTTCAGCTTAAAACCCTGATAAACAACTATAATCTCATTCCAAAAATTAGGAATTAAAAATAACACATCGAAAATGAGCAACGAAAAAACCATTAAATCTGCATTAATCTCAGTATTTAGTAAAGACGGATTAGAACCTATTGTAAAAAAATTAAGTGAACAAGGTGTTACCATTTATTCTACTGGTGGTACTCAAAAATTCATAAATGATTTAGGTGTAGACGTGGTTCCTGTTGAAGATGTTACATCTTACCCTTCTATTCTTGGTGGTCGTGTAAAAACATTACACCCTAAAGTTTTTGGAGGTATTTTAAACAGACAAAATCATGATGGTGATATCGCAGAATTAACAGAATTCGAAATTCCTCAAATTGATGTGGTTATTGTTGATTTATATCCATTTGAAAAAACAGTTGCATCTGGTGCTAGTACCGAAGATATTATTGAAAAAATAGATATTGGTGGTATTTCTTTAATTCGTGCTGCTGCAAAAAACTATGCTGATGTTATTTGTGTATCATCAGTAGATGATTATGCTGAATTTTTAACTCTAATATCTGAAAATAACGGCACTATTTCTGAAGAAAACAGAAAACTTTTTGCTGGTAAAGCTTTTAATGTATCTTCTCATTACGATACAGCTATTTTTAACTACTTCAACAAAAATCATGATGAAGCTGCTTTAAAAATTAGCGAAACAAAAGGCAAAGTATTGCGTTATGGAGAAAACCCACACCAAAGAGGCTTTTTCTTCGGAAACTTTGATGAGTTATTCACTAAACTTCACGGTAAAGAATTAAGCTACAATAATCTTTTAGATGTTGATGCCGCTGTAAATTTAATAACTGAATTTAAAAACGATGCGCCAACTTTTGCTATTTTAAAACATAATAACGCTTGTGGTATAGCACAACGCGATACACTTCATCAAGCATATACTGATGCCTTAGCTGGAGATCCCGTTTCTGCATTTGGTGGTGTTTTAATTAGTAATAAAGAAATTGATGTGGCAACAGCAAACGACATTCACAAACTATTCTGTGAAGTTGTTATTGCGCCTTCTTTTTCAGCAGAAGCCTTAGCAATACTTCAAGGTAAAAAAAATCGGATCATACTAGTACTCCACGATATAGAATTACCAAAGATGAATGTTAGAAGTTGTCTAAACGGTGTATTACTTCAAGACAGAAATGCCATTACAGATACTATTGAAGGTTTAAAAAATGTTACAAACTCGAATCCAAACACTGATGAATTGGAAGATCTGATATTTGCTTCAAAAATTTGTAAACACACAAAATCTAATACCATCGTATTAGTAAAAAACAAACAGTTATATGCTAGTGGCACAGGACAAACAAGTCGTGTAGACGCCCTAGAACAGGCCATACATAAAGCAAATTCATTTAAATTTGATTTAAATGGTGCTGCCATGGCCAGCGATGCTTTTTTCCCTTTTCCAGACTGTGTTGAAATTGCAAAAAATGCTGGTGTAACTGCTGTTATTCAACCTGGTGGCTCTATAAAAGATCAATTAAGTATTGATTATTGTAATGAAAATGATCTGGCTATGGTATTTACTGGCACACGTCATTTTAAACATTAAAAATATTACGTTATTAGTCATCTAAAAATCAATGAAATCCGTATAATTGAATTATGCCTTTTTTTTAATGAAATTTGAATGGTCTTAAAACTTATATATTTATCAACTTTTATTACATTTACGGGATTCGTTTTTTAAACCACTTAAATTTTTAATAGCACATGGGCTTTTTTGACTTCTTAACCGAAGAAATTGCAATAGATTTAGGAACTGCAAATACTCTTATTATTCATAACGACAAAGTTGTTGTTGACGCACCTTCCATTGTTGCACGCGATAGAATTTCTGGAAAAATTATAGCTGTTGGTCAAGAAGCCAGTTTAATGCAAGGTAAAACTCATGAAAATATTAAAACCATTCGCCCTTTAAAAGATGGCGTTATTGCAGATTTTGATGCTTCTGAGCAAATGATAAGTATGTTTATCAAAAACATCCCTGCTTTAAAAAAGAAGTTTTTCACACCAGCACTTCGTATGGTTATATGTATTCCATCTGGAATTACAGAAGTAGAAATGCGTGCGGTAAAAGAAAGTGCAGAACGTGTAAATGGTAAAGAAGTGTACTTAATACACGAACCAATGGCAGCAGCTATTGGTATTGGAGTAGATATTATGCAACCTAAAGGAAATATGGTGGTAGATATAGGTGGTGGTACCACAGAAATTGCTGTGATTGCTCTTGGTGGTATTGTTTGTGATAAATCTGTTAAAATTGCAGGTGACGTTTTTACAAATGATATTGTTTATTATATGCGTACACAACACAACTTATATGTTGGAGAGCGTACCGCTGAAAAAATAAAAATACAAATAGGTTCCGCTACCGAAGATTTAGAATTACCTCCAGAAGATATGAGCGTTCAAGGTCGTGATTTATTAACTGGTAAACCTAAACAAGTCTCTATTTCGCATAGAGAAATCGCAAAAGCATTAGATAAATCCATTTTAAGAATTGAAGATGCTGTTATGGAAACGCTATCTCAAACACCTCCAGAATTAGCTGCAGACATATACAATACTGGTATTTATTTAGCTGGTGGTGGATCCATGTTAAGAGGTTTAGATAAACGTTTATCTCAAAAAACAGACCTTCCTGTTTATATAGCAGAAGATCCTTTACGTGCCGTTGTTAGAGGTACTGGTATCACACTTAAAAATTTACCTAAATACAAAAGTGTATTGATTAAATAGAGACACCCCTAAATCCATGCAACAGATTATTAATTTCATAATAAGAAACAAAAACTTTTTGTTGTTCTTGTTGCTGTTTTCTTTTTCTATTTTATTTACAATTCAATCACATTCTTACCATAAGAGCAAGTTTATTAATTCGGCTAATTTTTTATGTGGAAGTATTTACAATGCTGCAAACAATATGAGTGCATATTTTAGTTTAAACTCACAAAACAAGCTTTTATCCGAAGAAAACAGACGTTTAAAATCACTTTTGTATAATTTAGAAAACACTACAGAAATAAACAATTCCGATAGCCTTAATAAGCCATATTATTTTTCTAACGCTCAGATTATTAAAAACAATTATTCTGCGATTGATAATGTTCTTTTAATCAACAAAGGCATCAATGATAGCATAAAACAAGATTTTGGTGTTGCATCAACCGAAGGCATTATAGGTATTGTTGATAAAACAAGTGGTAATTATGCCACAGTAATATCTATTTTAAATTCGACTAGCTCAATAAGTGCGCAATTAAAAAAAACAAATCATTATGGCACATTAAAATGGGATGCCAAATCACCTGAATTCACTCAGTTAGTTGATATTCAAAAAATAGCTCCAGTTTCTGTAGGAGATACTATCATTACTTCTGGACGTTCTTCAATTTTCCCTAAGGGGATCCCTATTGGTACCGTGGCTAATTTTGAATTGGATGCCTCCGAAAATTATTATGAGATTAATGTGAAGCTTTTTAACGATATGACTAATCTCGAGCATGTTTACATTATAGAAAATATCAACAAACCTGAGATTACTAATTTACTAAATGAATAATTTATTTTCTGTAAATAGCATCCGTTTCATTGTATTAATACTAATACAGGTTTTAGTATTTAATAACATTAACTTTTTAGGATACATTAACCCGTATCCATATATTCTATTTATTGCCTTATTTCCAATTAAAAACAACAGAGCTATAATCATTTTATCAAGTTTCTTATTAGGATTAACTATTGATATGTTTTTAGATTCTGGAGGAATTCATGCAGCAGCTTGTGTATTTATCGCTTATGTAAGACCCATCATATTAAAGTTTTCCTTTGGTATGATTTACGAACACCATACTATAAAATTTAGCACTGTAGAGTTTGGTTCGAAACTCACTTATGTTATATTACTTGTTATACTGCACCATATTATTTTGTTTTCATTAGAAATATTTAACTTTTCAAAAATAATTTTAGTGCTTCAAAAAACGTTATTCTCAAGTATGTTTACCATCTTATTAAGTATGATAATAACTATTATTTTTAGTCAAAAACCCAAATGAGACAGCTTCTACTTTTCATTTCTATAATATTTGTTGGTCTTTTATTTATAGCTAGACTCTTCTACCTTCAAATATACACTTCAACCGAACACAATTTATTTGAAGATAATGCTATTAGAAAAGTATTTGATTATCCAAAACGAGGTTTCGTTTACGATAGAAATGGTACACTTTTAGTTGCCAACCAGCCATCATACGATGTTATGATTATACCCCGTGAAGTAGAACCACTAGACACTCTTGAGTTTTGCTCACTATTGAAAATAGACAAAAAGAAATTTATAAAAACATACAATAAAGCCAGACGCCACTCCCCTAGATTGCCATCTGTTTTCCTATCTCATATGTCAAAAGAAGATTATGCTGTTTTACAGGAAAAAATGCGAAAATTTACAGGTTTTTATATTCAAAAAAGATCTCTCAGACATTATCAAACAACTATTGGCGCTAATGTTTTGGGAAATATTGGAGAGGTAAACACAAACGATCAAAAAAAAGATCCCTATTACAGAATGGGGGATTTAAAAGGAAAACAAGGTGTTGAAGCAACTTACGAAAAAACATTACGTGGTGTAAAAGGCATCAAATTTATCCAAAAAGATCGATTTAACAGAAATATTGGTCCCTATAAAGAAGGTCAACTCGATACCATCCCAGAACAAGGAAAAGATATTACTATAACTATTGATGCCAATTTACAAGCTTATGGTGAATTACTTATGCAAAATAAACGTGGTGGGGTTATAGCTATTGAACCTGGCACTGGAGAAATATTAACCATGGTTGCCGCACCCACCTACGACCCTAGTTTGTTAGTAGGAAGAGATCGCTCCAAAAACTTCACAAAACTTTACAATGATACTATCGCCAAACCGCTTTTTAACAGAAGTTTGAAAGGGGTTTACGAACCTGGATCTCCTTTTAAATTAATGAATGCCTTAATTGCACTTCAAGAAAACGTTATTTCTGATACTGAAAAAGTCACCTGTTACCAGGGTTACAAATATGGGAATCGTTTTATGAAATGTCATTGCAATTATGGCACTAGAAATGATTTGGTTTCTGGCATACAAAGATCCTGTAATGCGTATTTCGCAACGACGTACAGAAAAATTTTAGACAAACATGACAATGCCTCAATCGGAATCGATAATTGGAGTAAGCATGTTAAAAGTTTTGGCTTAGGGAATTATTTAGATAATGATTTATTTGTTGGAGCAAGAGGTCGTGTTCCCAATAGAGCTTATTACAAACGCATTTACCCAAAAACATTTTATTCTACTTATACTATATCTAATGCCATTGGACAAGGCGAAGTAGCCACTACGCCTATTCAATTAGCAAATATGATTGCTGCTATTGCCAATAGAGGTTATTATTATACACCACATATTATAAAATCTATTGAAAATGAAACATTACCAGAAAAATATACAAAACCTAAGTATACATCGATAGATAGAGAACATTTTGAACCAGTGATCGAAGGCATGTTTCAAGTTTATAAAAAAGGTACAGCAGCTTCATTACAGGTAAAAGATATTGACATTTGTGGTAAAACTGGAACCGTAGAAAATTTTGCTATTATAGATAGTTTAAAAACTCAGCTTACAGATCATTCTATTTTTGTTGCTTATGCACCTAAAGATAATCCTAAAATAGCGATTGCTGTTTTTGTTGAAAACGGCTATTGGGGTAGTCGTTTTGCAGGCAAAATAGCTAGTTTACTTATAGAAAAACACATTAAAGGGTATATTACCAGAAAAGATTTAGAGGACTGGATTTTAAGACATAGCTTAGAAAACGAATACGCTAAACCATATTCTGGAGAGCCTTTTAGAATTAATGAACATACAAGGTTACAACTTGTTGAAGAAGCCGAATACAAACAACTTAAACAACAAGTAAAAAATTTACAAAACCCCATAAATTAATGGTTAGGGACACTAACAAACATTTTAAATTTGATTGGATTACTATTATCCTTTTTTTCTTACTGGTCGGGTTTGGTTGGTTAAATATACTATCTGCCTCTCATACTGGAGGTGATATAAATTATTTCGATTTCTCACACCCTTACGGAAAGCAACTCTTATTTATTTTTTTAACATTTATCTTAATTATCCTCTTATTAGCTATTGATGCTAAGTTTTATGAACGTTTTTCCAGTATCATTTTCATTGTTTCTATGCTATCTCTGGTCGGACTTTTTATCTTCGGAAAGAATGTAAACGGTGCAACATCATGGTATGCTATTGGAGGGATGACGCTACAACCAAGTGAATTTGCAAAAGCAGCTACCGCACTCGCCGTAGCAAAACATATTAGTGACTTAAATACCAATATTAATAGTCTTAAAGATCAAATTCAAACCTTTCTAATTATTATTATCCCAGCTCTTTTAGTTTTATTACAAAATGACACTGGTAGTACTATTGTTTATGGCGCCTTCTTTTTTGTATTGTATAGAGAAGGATTACCAAAGTATTATCTTTCTATAGGCATATCGGTGATTATACTATCCGTTTTAGCTTTAAAATTCGACGCTTTAATAGCATCTATAGTTGCGGCCATCGTTATTACAGGTTATCATTTTATGAGCAAAAAAAAGGCACCATTTTTTCAGCTTTTATTTGTGCTACTACTTTCCATCCTTTTATCTTTTGGTGTAAAATCGTTTTATGATTACATCTTAAGACCCCACCAACAAGATCGGATAAGTTTATGGTTGCGATTAGAAAAAGACCCTGTTAAACTGGAAGCAATGAAAAGAACATTTGCCTATAACTTAAACGAATCTGAAAAAGCAATCAATTCAGGTGGTTTTAACGGAAAAGGATTTATGGAAGGGACTAGAACCACTGGGAAATTTGTACCAGAACAACATACCGATTATATTTTTAGTACTGTTGGCGAAGAATGGGGCTTCTTAGGTTGTTCCTTTGTAGTGATATTATTTGTTTTACTCCTATTACGGATTCTTCATTTAGCAGAATTGCAAAAATCGCAATTTAGCAGAGTTTATGGTTATGGCGTTGCCTCAATTATATTTATTCATTTCTTAATCAACATTGGTATGGTAATGGGGTTAATACCAACAATAGGTATTCCACTACCATTATTTAGTTATGGGGGCTCTGGGCTCTGGGCATTTACTATTTTAATTTTTATCTTTATTAAATTAGATTCTAATAAAATTAATGAATGGTAACCCATAAAGGGTATTTATTTATAATGAGAAAATCAATTCTTGCAGCTTTTATTTTTTTACTAGTTATCGGATGTTCTAGTATTAAAGGCATTGGAAAAGACTCTTTTTCTTCTAATGAAAATAGTCTCATTAACAATGCTGATAGTCTAACCCCTATGCGGGTTTATAAAATAACCAACAAAAAAGATTCTCTTTTACTAAGAACCAATAGCAGTTATATAAAACCCGATCCAAATAATAGAACATTACAAATTTTTGTAAAAAGGCTCTATGCAACAGTTAGAGATAGCATCTCTATGGGAGTTGGTATTGCTGCACCACAAGTAGGCGTTTTAAAGAATATTATTTGGATACAACGTTTTGACAAGGAACTTTTTCCTTTTGAAGTATATCTAAATCCACAGATTATTAAATACTCAAAAGAAACACAAACAGTTAAAGAAGGCTGCTTATCCATCCCTAATCGAACAGACACATTAAACAGTAGAGCACAATCTATAACCATAGAATACGATACTATGTATGGGGAACACAAAACTGAAACTGTTGAGAATTTTACATCAGTAATTTTTCAACATGAAATAGATCATCTAAATGGCATCTTATATTTAGACCATCTTGAAAAGGAGTTTCGCGATTCGAAAAAGCGCAAAATAAATTAAAACTCAGGCATTAGTCCAAATCGCATTATAAATACCTAACAAATTACGACTTATTCAGCTCCAGTTTTTCAGCAAAATAATCACAAAAATCTTTCATGGTAGCAGTCATTTTCTCGTCTTGTGTTGCTCTGTTAAAAGTATCACTCATAGCAACTAATGTTTGATGAAAAAATACTTTCATTTCGTCTACAGGCATATCTTTTGTCCATAAATCAATACGGAGTGATTCTTGGGTTTTAGAATCCCAAACAGCAAGCATCATCGCTTTTGCTTCTTCGTTTGTTATCCCGCCATCTTGTGCTGTCCAATGTAATTTTTCAGGCACTCTATTTGCATCTAGTTCTACATTCAATTCTATTCTAGAAGTAATTTTATCCGACATTATTTACGTGGTTTAAACTTTGAATTATTAAAAATATCTTCAGCACTTGTTATCAGCATATCTTTTAAAGCCAATTTATTCTGCGCCATATAAGCTCTTACAATTTGCCATCCTATATATTGGCCTAAACGTCCTGGGGAATCTGCATCAATCTCTTCTAAATAAAATTTAGAAAATGGCGCTGGATTTATAAATCTGCCTAGCAATTTAGAATCTGTACTAAACAACAATTCACGCTCTACAAAATAACGCCAAATATAACTTTCGTTAGCAATAGCCCAATCCAATTGTTCTTGTGAATACCCTATGCGCTCGGCTTCTGTTTTAAACGGAATAACAACATCTTTAAAATAGAGTTGTTTTCCAAAATAAATCATTTCGTCCAACAACGTTTTTTTATGACTTTGATATATATATCTTTTAGCATACGCTTCAGCCAAATCAACCGTAACTTGTTCTTTCTTTAAGTTTTCGCTTATATACTTTGGAATATTACCATAAAACTCGTGTTCGCTTCCTAAATAAGTATCTAAAGCTACTATCGCAATAGTATCAGTAATTATAACTCTGTTCCTATAGTCTACGTTGCTTGTGGTCGTAATAATTCTTGGCGGATTAATTTCAGGAAAATAATATTTTAAATGATTAAATAACGATTCTACCTCTAGTTCCGTTTTATTAAAGTCTTGAAATTCATTATCAACAGCATCAAATAACGCTACCTGTAATGTATCTGCTATTTTAGCAATCCAAAACGAGTCTTTGTATTTTTCTGAAAACATAAAAGGATATGCTTTCTTTAGTTCAGGTAATTTTTCTGGCGTGGTATTAGCAAATAACAAATCGAAACGCTCTATATTAATATCTATATTAATATTAGCGATTTTTTTTTCTAGTTCATCACCTTCTTTACAAGAAATAATGACTACAAATGTTATTAAACACAATAATAAATACTTCATATTAAACTTAAACGGCATAAATTTTTATTAATTGGGTGTTTATTATATTTTTGTTTGCAAAGGTACTATTCTTATATCAATTTTGATTATGAAATAATATACAAGAAACGCTGTCACTTTTTTTTTATTTTACGATACTATAATTCATTTTTATAGTCTTATTTTTACAAATATTATAATTTATAAAATGAAAAATGACCCCGTTTATTCAAGCTATTTTATAAATCAATTGATATTAAATTTTAAATTCATTTAATATGCAAACCGAAAAAGTTGTAGATTATATTGTTAATTGGTTAAAAGATTATGCAACGAATGCTGGCGTTACTGGCTTTGTAGTTGGTATTTCTGGCGGTATTGATTCTGCTGTAACTTCAACCTTATGTGCAAAAACTGGTTTAAATGTGTTATGTATAGAAATGCCTATTCACCAAGCTGAAAGTCATGTAACCAGAGCACAAGAACACATAACTCAGCTTAAAGATCGGTTTCACAATGTAAGCGATACACATACCAATTTGACTCCTGTTTTTGAAGCATTTAAAACCGAAGTGTTTTTTGATGGCGACCAAGCCACAATAGATATGGCTTTAGCAAACACTAGAGCACGGTTACGTATGACAACACTTTACTATTATGCAGGCCTTTATAAATTATTGGTTGCAGGAACAGGCAATAAAGTAGAAGATTTTGGTGTCGGTTTTTACACAAAATATGGCGATGGAGGTGTCGATTTGAGCCCAATTGCCGATTTAATTAAGTCGGAAGTCTATGAATTAGGAAAACATTTACAAGTTTCTGAGTCTATAATGCAAGCCGCACCAAGTGATGGTTTATTTGGAGACACTAGAAGTGACGAAGACCAAATAGGAGCTTCGTACCCAGAGCTTGAATGGGCAATGAAAATGGGCGATGAGGGCAAAAACGCAAATGATTTTTCTGGCAGAGAATTAGAGGTTTTTAAAATTTATAAACGCTTAAATAACGCAAATAAGCATAAGATGATTCCCATACCAATCTGTAATATTCCTACTTTTTTGTTGTAAGTTTTGTAGGTTATTCAAAAAAGCATTACATTTACACCAAGCTTGCTCTCTCAATTATAATACTAATTCTAACTAAATATTATAAAAAGCTTTTTAATTATGATTAAATTATTAATAGCAGACAATCACCCTATCACAAGGAAAGGGTTAGAAGTTCTTTTCTCAGCTTCTTCAGACATTAAAATCGTAGGAAGTGTAGACGATGGCGAGGCCATCCTAGAATTCGTTAAAAAGAATCCCGTAGACATTATTTTAACAGAAACCGATTTCCCTAAATTAAATGGGTTAACAGTTTTACGTTATTTAAAGAATGACTATCCGGAGACTAAAACCATTATCTTTAGTAGCCAACCAGAAGAGGTTTATGCCATAAACGCCATTAAAGCTGGCGCATCTGGGTATCTAAGCAAATCTGTTAATGTTATAAGCATTAATGAGGCTATATTAAAAGTGCAAGATGGAGGTATTCATTTAAGTAATGAGTTAACCCAGCAATTAGCATTTGGAAATAGAGTTAATAAAAGTGGTACTTTTTACAAAAAACTATCAACTAGAGAGGCAGAAGTTTTAAAGCTTCTAACTGTTGGTAGAAAAAATAAAGAGATCTCTAAGGAACTTGATATAAACGAGAAAACGGTTAGTACTTACAAAGCAAGATTAATGCGAAAATTGAAAGTTACTAATTTAGTTGACCTAGTTAATCAAGCAAAATTGAGTCAACAATTATAGTACCCGGTTTAACTTTCTAGAAAGTAGCATTTTTAATCCAGAATAGTCTTTGACTTCTTCAAGAATATTTCTATTTACGTCGTTTTTTCGTTGTAATGTTTCTTGTTGAAATTCCTTTACTTTTTGATCGATTAAAAAACATCGCAAGCTTAGAATAGTTTCGCTAACTAACTGTGCAACAGTTCTTATTTTCTCTTTTGGAAAAATATTCATACGGTTCCAGTCATCTAAAGTATAACGTTCATCTTCCATTAAAATGGTTGTAATTTCGTTAGACATTTGACTATCAACTGTATTTATAAACGATTTAAGTTCAAAATCAGGATTCTGATTTAGAGCATCTATAATGCTATAATACAGCGTTTTAAATTGTTCATTTGAGAATTCCATTTCATCATCTTGAAGGTCTAGAAATATTTTTTCGAAGACCTTCGCTTGATGGATGACTGGTTCTAAAATCAATTCACCTTTCTTATTTTCTTTTAAAACTAAATCCTCAAAGTCTTCTACTTTATTTCCATAAAGCAACAGAACCTCAATAATCTTTCGTTCTAAAACGAACTGTACATCAACCTTTTTTACAGGTTGTTCGTGTTTAATAACCTCAAACGCTTTTTGATCTTTTTTAAACTGTTTATTTTCTTCCTGGTATTCTTTTTCATTAATTTGAGCCAATGTACTAAACAAAACTTCTTCACTAATGTCCATTATTCTGGCACATTCTTGAATATAAATTTCCTTTTTAATACGATCTGGAATTTTGGAAATACTATTTACAATATCTCTAACCGTCTCTGCTTTTTTAATAGGGTCATTCTTCGATTCTTCAAATAAAACAGATGCTTTAAACTGAATAAAATCTTTGGCATTTTCATCTAAATACGTAGTAAGCTCTTCTAAAGTGTTTTGTTTGGCAAAACTGTCTGGATCTTCACCTTCTGGAAAAGTACAAACCTTTACATTCATGCCTTGTTCTAAAATAAGATCAATACCACGTAATGAAGCGCGCATACCAGCAGCATCACCATCAAAAAGTACCGTAATGTTTTTTGTTAATCTATTTATAAGCCGTATTTGTTCTGATGTTAAAGCCGTTCCAGATGAAGACACGACATTTTTCACACCTGTTTGATGAAACTGAATAACATCTGTATAACCTTCTACCAAATAACAATTATTTTCTTTAGCGATACTTTGTTTCGCATGATAAATACCATATAACACATTACTTTTATGGTAGATGTCACTTTCTGGAGAGTTTACATATTTAGCAGCTTTTTTATCATTCGTTAAAATACGCCCACCAAACCCTAGAACACGACCACTCATACTCGTTATAGGAAACATAACACGTCCTTTAAATCTATCAAAACGCTTGTCTTCTTTAACAATAGTAAGCCCTGTTTTTTGTAGAAAATCAATATTATAACCTTGTTTTAAAGCTTCATCTGTAAAGGCTTGCCACGAATCAAGCGAATAGCCTAAATCAAATTTCTCAATCGTTTCCTGAGTAAAACCACGCTCTTTAAAATAGCTTAGTCCAATCGACTTCCCTTGATCTGTTTTATGTAATATTTTTTGAAAATACGCACTTGCAAACTCACTCACTAAATACAAGCTTTCACGTTCGTTTGCTTGTTCTTTTTGTTCGTTAGATTGTTCGGTTTCCTCTATTTCAATATTATACTTCCTAGCGAGGTATTTTATAGCTTCTGGATAAGTAAAGTGTTCGTGTTCCATTAAAAAAGATACTGCAGTCCCTCCCTTTCCTGTAGAAAAGTCTTTCCATATTTGTTTTACTGGCGACACCATAAAACTTGGTGAACGCTCGTCACTAAAAGGACTTAAACCCTTAAAATTACTTCCTGCTTTTTTAAGGTTTACAAAGTCGCCTATAACCTCCTCTATACGGGAAGCTTCAAATACTTGGTCTATGGTGGTTGGTGATATCAAATCGTTCTATCGTATCTGTTAAAACAGATCTTTTTTAAATTGAAAATAAATATGAATTCCTGCCTTTACTTTAATTATACTCAGTAATTATCACGTAAAAATAATACAATCTATTGATATATGTCTGTTCCATACATCTAATCTCAACAAAAACCTGTCTGACCTCTTTATAGTTAATTAGGTTCAAAAATGGAGATACATTAAAAGAACTTTGGCATTAAAAGATTCGGCAGAAGCATTGATACTTCTGTTTATAAAGTAGTTTAAAATAGATCTATAGTTAATACTTATGGTATTGACAATAGTATTTAAAGCTTTAAAGTCAGTTTTCTACGTCTTTGTACCAATGTGCTAGTTTGGTGTAAGCCGTTTGTATAGAGGTAGCGGTATTGAATATACTCCTTAATCCTTGAACCAAATCATAAGCTTTTTTGTATTGACAAGTCATGGATAATTGTGTTTAAATAAAAAGCTTAATGTATTTTAAGTTTTAAAAAGCAATCGAGTACCATAAAAAAAGAACATTTTTTATATAAAATATATGGGAAGGTTTAAGATTGTTCGAAAAGTTTAGATTCTATTATGTACCTAATTTAATAAACGACAAAATTAAGACGTATAAAAATAATTCTTATAAACACATTAAAAATAAAACCCAAAACTACCAGTAATACCAAATTTTCTAGCATCAGGGTTTGTAACTTCATCTAAATAATTACCTCTAAAATTGAAGTCTATTCTAAATACTTTAAAAATATTACCAATGCCCAAACTGTATTCGTAATACATTTTATCCGACGGTGCCACTAAAGGAACGGCATTAGGATTACCTGTTGTATTCAATAAAATATTTCCATCAGAAATCTCACCCCACACACCACGTATACTCACAATTTCACGGAGATTAAGTTTTCTTAAAAGCGGAATCCTAGAAAATAAACGTCCGTTAAAATTATGTTCTAAGTGCAACGACGTATAAGTATCGGATACAAATTCGTAAAAATCTAACTGAGAAAAGGTATTATAAATAGAAAAATAAGATTGGTTTCCTGGTATAACACTTAGCAATCCTAACGGCACATCTCCAAAGGTTTTACCTGCTTCAATGGTAGTGGTTAATCTACCAAAACCACCAACTTGCCAAGGCTGTATGTATGATAACTGTACTTTTGTATAATCGAAATCACTATCTAATAAACCCTTTTCACCCCGTGTTACTTTTGTAAATATGCGCGCAAAACCATCATTGGCTTCACGACGTTCTACACCAAAACCTGTCATTTTTCGGGTTGGAAAGTAAGACACAGACAATGAACTTTCAAACTGCTTAATTTCAGATGCTACTCCCGTTGGTGTATTATAATCTAAACTAAAGGTTGGCGATGCCGATTCTAAAGTTCTATAATTACCTCCCAATCTAAAAATAACATTGCGCCACGGTTCTGCTTCTATAGCAAAGCTGGTTAAATTTATGGAAGTTAATTTATCATTTGTGCTAGTTCCAACTACAGATGAAGATGCTAAACTTCGCCCTAAAACATCTGTTGAAGTGGTTAAACTTGCTCCTATTTGCTCAACATCACGACGATTACCTCCAGAAATAATAAGTCTGCTCTTTTTATCTAATAACCATTTTCCCGAGATACCATATTTAAATTTATCATCCTCAAAACCATAAGCCACAAACCCTTCTAATCGCCAAAGGTCATTTCTTCCAAAATAAGTACGTCCACCTGCTCGTAAACGTAAACCTTCAACTTCGTTAAATCCAAAGGTTGAAAAAATAGGACCGTAATCTAATGGTAATGTATTAAACTCAATATAGCCCGATGCCAAAATGCTTCCTAAATTATAAAGCTGTTTAAATTTCTTGACTGTTTTTAAAGTGTCAAGCATTTTATAAACACCTTTTTCGTCTTTATTTAGAGCTTCTAAACGATTCTCTGCCCAAAAGGCATCACCTCGATCGTAGACATCCTTATCGTAGTTATAAACTTCCTGATCGTAGAACTTTTTATCTAACTCCTTATCAAACTCGTAATTATCGTATAAGGTGGTACGTTTACCATAAACACCTCGTGATTTTTCCTTTTTATTCAAAGCAAAATCAGACATCATATAATCACGCTTCACAAGAAATAACGAGTCGTTTAATACTTCAAATTCTTGTTCTATATAAATTTCTTTCACCCAATTTATATTAGCACTTTTTGAAGCTTGGAGATTAATTTCTTTAATAGCATACGTAGTATCGGCTACCCAAAAATCACCTTTAAAAGTCAGTTCATTTTTTCTTCTAGGATAATAAATAATATTGTAACACCATTTATTATCTATAAAAGCACTGTCTGATAGTACATAATTATAAGTACTAACTCCTGTTTTAGACAAAGGGCTTACAAAACTCTTATCAAAAAACTTTAGGTAATTATCGTATATACTATAATCGGAATACAAGTCACCAACAAAATCGATCACCACTTGATTATCACTAAATCCAGAGTTTTTATTTCCTTTTAAAACTTCCTTTTCTTTATTAATAGTGTTATCTCCATAAACTTTAGAAACCGCTTCATTTATAAACATTGGTAAATACGTTTTACCAGTAACTCTAGAGGTGTCTACTTCATTAAAAACAAATTCCATCCCTCTAAAAAGTCTACTTTTAATAAGTGCACTATCTATGGTATTAATATCAAATTCTACTTTTTCGTATTTATCGTATTCGTATTGTTTATGTAAATTTAAACCGTTTCTACGTTTATGTTCCCATATTTTTTTAAGCAAATCGATAGCAGGATTGTTCTTTTTTGATTGCTTTCCAGTAGTTATAACAACTTGATCTAGTTGCCCCAGGTCTTCTTTAAGTGTAAATTTTAAACTATAATTCACCTTTTTATCTAAAGGAACATGTAACGTTTCATAGCCAACAAAAGAAACGATTAATCCTCCCCAGGTTTCATCAGATTCTAAATAGAATTTACCATTCTCGTTTGTTATGGTTCCAATTGTAGAACCTTTAAAAATAACATTTGCGAACGACACAGGTTCGTTAAACTCGTCAAACACATAACCACTAACTTTAGTTTGGGCTATTGTGGAAATAATTCCGAAGAAAAAAAATGCAATAAGTAGTTTTTTATCCATAATACAAAAAAAACTTCATCAACAATCGTGCTAATGAAGTTTATATAACGTAAAAAAAATTAATTTATTTGTATAACACTTTTTTAACAGCTTTTATTACATCATTACTATCTGGCAACCATTCTGCTAACAAAACTGGTGAATACGGTGCAGGTGTATCTGCTGTATTTATTTTTACTATAGGAGCATCTAAATAATCAAACGCTTCGCTTTGTACTAAATATGTAATTTCAGTAGCCACATTTCCAAAAGGCCATGCTTCTTCTAAAACAACTAATCTATTTGTTTTCTTAACCGATTCTACTATGGCTTTTCTATCCATAGGACGAACAGTACGTAAATCTATAATTTCACAAGAGATATTCTCTTTTGCTAATTCATCAGCCGCTTTATAAGCTTCTTTTATTATTTTTCCAAAAGACACAATCGTTACATCGGTTCCTTCACGCTTAATTTCAGCAACACCTAATGGCACGATGTATTCCCCTTCTGGCACGTCTCCTTTATCACCATACATTTGCTCACTTTCCATAAAGATAACTGGATCATCATCACGAATTGCTGCTTTTAACAACCCTTTTGCATCATAAGGATTTGATGGTACGACTACTTTTAAACCAGGTGTATTAGCAAACCAATTCTCAAATGCTTGTGAGTGTGTTGCTCCTAATTGACCTGCAGAAGCTGTAGGACCACGAAATACAATAGGACATTTAAATTGTCCGCCAGACATTTGTCTAATCTTAGCAGCATTATTTATAATCTGATCAATTCCAACTAAAGAAAAGTTAAACGTCATATACTCAACAATCGGCCTGTTTCCTGTCATGGTAGAACCAATAGCAATACCAGCAAAACCAAGTTCAGCAATCGGTGTATCGATAACACGCTTAGCTCCAAATTCATCCAACATACCTTTAGATGCTTTATAAGCACCATTGTACTCTGCTACTTCTTCACCCATTAAATAAATGCTTTCATCTCTACGCATTTCTTCGCTCATGGCTTCACAAATAGCCTCTCTAAATTGAATTGTCTTCATTAAATATATTTTAAATCGAATTGCAAAAATAAGAATTATTGATTACAGTTTTATATAAAAATTCACAGTAAAATTTTTCGTGAAAAAAAATTATTAATTTTACAGAAATCACATATCAATAATGAGGATTTGTTACTTTAAATTAGTTCTCATTCTTTTTATTTCTTTCCCAGTAATAAGAGTTATCATGTAATCTTTCTATTATAATTAAAAAGATTTAAAACCGTCATCAAATAAAAACAAGCATTAACACGTAATTCTATAAACATCTGAACAAGAAATACTCCTTAGAATTTCAATACTAAATAATTAAATATTTATCAAAAAACAGCAATTGATTTTTACTTCACAAAAAGATTTTATAGTCAATAAACATTGAAAAGATTTAAAATTCATAAAGAAATATCGATATCTATGCTTTTTTGATAATTATTCCGATTATTTGTTATGCATGCATAACAAATAATCGGAATAAAATAATTACCTTCGTACTCTTAAAATTAAGTCAGTATTTGTGAGTTTTAAACTATTATTTTTCAAATAATAATTGCAAAAATTGACTGATTTAACTCAAATAAAAACTAAACAATTAAATTGTTATAATATGAAAATATTAGTGTGCATTAGTCATGTTCCTGATACGACATCTAAAATTAATTTTAGTGAAGGTGACACAAAATTCGACACCAACGGTGTACAATTCGTAATAAATCCGAACGATGAGTTTGGTTTAACCCGCGCTATGTGGTTTAAAGAAAAACAAGGTGCTCATGTTACTGTTGTTAATGTTGGTGGCGCAGAAACCGAACCTACACTTCGTAAAGCTTTGGCTATTGGTGCCGATGCAGCTATTAGAGTAAATACTGTGGCATTAGATGGCTTTTCTGTAGCAAAACAATTAGCAAATGTGGTTAAAGAAGGTGGTTACGATTTAGTAATTGCGGGTCGTGAGTCTATCGATTACAATGGCGGTATGGTTCCTGGTATGATTGCAGGATTAACCCATGCTAACTTTATAAATAACTGTATTAACTTAGAAATAGATGGTACTTCTGTAAAAGCTACAAGGGAAATTGATGGTGGAAAAGAAACAGTTTCTACGGTACTACCCTTAGTTATTGGCGGACAAAAAGGATTGGTTGAAGAAAGTGATCTTAGAATCCCAAATATGAGAGGTATTATGATGGCACGTCAAAAACCCTTAACTGTTGCTGAGCCTATTGATGTTAGTGCAGAAACTACTTCTGTAAAATTTGAAAAGCCTACGCCAAAAGGAGCCATAAAATTGGTTTCAGCAGATAATTTAGATGATTTAATTAACTTACTTCATAATGAAGCTAAGGTTATTTAAGATCCTCCCCTAACCCCTCCGAAGGAGGGAAACGATTTCGGAAGGATACGGTAAAAAAGACCAAATTAATATTAAAAACAAATAAGCTCAAAAAACCCCCTCTCCTTCGGAGAGGGGTTGGGGTGATAAAAAAATAAGATTTATGTCAGTTTTAGTATATACAGAATCAGAACAAGGGACATTTAAAAAAGTAGCTTTAGAAGTTGCTTCTTATGCCAAAGCAATAGCGAATCAATTAGGAACAACTGTAACAGCTGTTACCATAAATGTAGATGATGCATCCGCACTAGGAAACTATGGTGTAGATAAAGTTTTAAATGTGTCGAATGCACAATTACAATCTTTTAATGCCAATGGATATGCAGAAGCTATTAAACAAGCTGTAGAAAAAGAAGCTGCAAAAGTTGTCGTAGTAAGCTCAAGTGCCGACAGCAAATATTTAGCTCCTCTTTTAGCGGTAGGTTTAAATGCAGGTTATGCTTCTAATGTTATCGAAGCTCCTTCCAGCACATCTCCTTTTACAGTGAAACGTACAGCTTTTACGAATAAAGCTTTCGAAATGTCTCAAATTAATACAGATATAAAAATTATTGGCGTTTCTAATAATTCATTCGGGTTGGTAGAAAATAGTGGTAACGCTTCCGCTGAAGACTTCTCCCCCTCTATTTCAGATTCGGGAGTAACCGTAGAATCTGTAGATAAAGCAACAGACAAAGTAACCATAGCTGATGCAGATATTGTTGTGTCTGCAGGTCGCGGATTAAAAGGTCCCGAAAACTGGGGAATGGTAGAAGAATTAGCAGATGTTTTAGGAGCAGCAACAGCATGCTCTAAACCCGTTTCAGATTTAGGATGGCGCCCTCACAGCGAACACGTTGGGCAAACAGGTAAGCCTGTAGCTTCTAATTTATATATTGCTATTGGTATTTCTGGAGCCATTCAACATTTAGCTGGAATTAATGCTTCAAAAGTAAAAGTTGTTATCAATACAGATGCCGAAGCACCTTTTTTTAAAGCTGCAGATTATGGTGTTGTTGGTGATGCTTTTGAAGTTGTTCCTCAACTCATAGAAAAATTAAAAGCTTTTAAAGCACAACAATAAATTATTTTTTAATAAATTGTATAGTCATTATAGAACTGCTTAAATTAGCACTAATTTCTTAAATCTGTCTTAGTCAGTTGGTAAAGTCCTAATTTAAACGGTTCTTTGCTTTTTTATAAATTTATGAGTTTAGTAAGATTAAATATAAAAGGAATATCCTATAGCCAGACCCAAAACGGTGCTTATGCCCTAATTTTAAACGAATTAGATGGCGACCGCAAACTTCCAATCGTTATTGGTGCTTTTGAAGCGCAATCCATAGCCATTGCTTTAGAAAAGGAGATTAGACCTCCCAGACCATTAACACACGATTTATTTAAAAATTTTGCAGATCGTTTTGATATTGTCGTAAAACAGGTGATTATTCATAAACTAGTTGACGGTGTTTTTTACTCTAGTTTAATTTGCGAACGCGATAAAATTGAAGAAATTATAGATGCCAGAACCAGTGATGCCATTGCTTTAGCACTTCGTTTTGATGCACCAATTTTTACTTATAAAAACATTCTCGATAAGGCTGGGATATACTTAAAAGTGAATCCGAAGGAAGATGATGAAAATGAGGATAGTATTTTAGTAGACGATCTAGTGGCTGATGAACTAGAACCAGATGCTCCTCGTGAAAATCTAAAAGGGAAAACACTCGAAGAATTGCATAACTTATTAGATGAGGCTGTTTCTAATGAAGATTATGAAAAAGCGGCTCATATTCGTGATGAAATCTCGAAACGGGAATAATATTTACTCTTTTCTATGAAACAGTTTTTTTTGTTTATTGTCGCTATTTTTTTCTTAGTTACAACATCTGTTATAGCACAAGACACAAATCAAACTAAGTTGTCCGATACTATTCAAAATGAGGCTATTGTTCAACAAACTACACCTGTAAATAATTCTACAGACACTTTAGACTTAAATAATACAGGTTCTAAAATTGAAGCTACATCAATAAAAAATGTTGCTAATGTTTCAACGAGTACCATTATTCCAAGTCAAGGTTTTTCAATGAGCAGTCTATTAAGAGGGGTTTTAGGCATGATTTCTTTAATACTGCTGGCATTTCTTTTTAGTAATAACAGAAAAGCTATTAATTGGAAAATTGTTGGTATTGGTTTAGCTTTTCAGTTATTAATTGCTATTGGAGTTTTAAAAGTTGAATTCGTTAAAAGTATTTTTGAATTTATAGGTGGGCTTTTTGTAAACGTATTAGACTTTACAAGAGCTGGTAGCAAATTTTTATTTGAAGGTTTGGTGGTAGACATGGACACGTTTGGGTTTATATTTGCCTTTCAAGTGCTACCGACCATTATATTCTTTTCGGCTTTAACCTCTGTTTTATTTTATTTAGGCATCATTCAAAAAGTTGTAAAAGCTATGGCCTGGTTATTATCCAAAGCTTTAAAAATTTCTGGAGCAGAAAGTTTAAGTGTAGCAGGAAATATCTTTTTAGGACAAACAGAAGCACCTCTTTTAATAAAGGCTTATTTGGAAAAAATGAATAAGTCTGAGATACTTTTAGTCATGATTGGTGGCATGGCAACCGTTGCTGGTGCTGTACTGGCAGCTTATATTGGTTTTTTAGGAGGTGATGATGAAGTCTTACGATTGTTTTACGCAAAACACCTTTTAGCCGCATCTGTAATGGCTGCACCAGGTGCCATCGTAATTTCAAAAATATTATACCCACAAACAGAAGATGTTAACACAGACGTTTCTGTTTCTCAAGAAAAAATTGGATCTAATTTTTTAGATGCCATTGCCAATGGCACTACAGAAGGGCTAAAACTAGCAGTCAATGTAGGTGCTATGCTTTTAGTATTTGTTGCTTTTATTGCCATGTTTAATGGCATACTGGGCTGGGTTGGAGATATCTCTTCAATAAATAACTGGGTAGCTAATAATACATCTTACGAAAATTTATCGCTTGAATTAATTTTAGGCTATGCATTTGCACCACTCATGTGGCTCATTGGAGTTGCTAAAGAAGATATGGCTTTAATGGGGCAATTATTAGGTATTAAATTAGCAGCTAGTGAATTTATAGGTTATATACAATTACGAGATTTGAAAGATGTTACAAGCGCTGTCCATCTTAATTATGAAAAATCTATAATTATGGCTACTTATATGCTTTGTGGTTTCGCAAATTTTGCTTCTATAGGCATTCAAATTGGAGGGATTGGTTCTTTAGCTCCTGGGCAACGTAAAACCTTATCTAAATTTGGCATGAAAGCCCTAATTGGTGGTACGATTGCATCTTTAATATCTGCTACTATTGCTGGTATGATTATTGGATAACACACAATTCCTGCCTTTCGTTTTCACTCAAGATAAATTGTAGTAGGCATCTTATTTATAACAGTTAATAACTTTATAATATATATTAAAATATCTAGCATTAAAATTTGATGCTTTTTTTTACTTTTATCGCACAACATTTTGTCGTACTGAGCGCAGTCGAAGTGTCTTAAAAAAGATTCTCACTACATTCTCAACCTATTATTTAATTTAAAAAGATTCCTGCCTTTGCAGGACGTTATTATGAAACAATACCACGACCTTGTAAAGCATGTTTTAGAAAACGGAAACGAAAAAGGAGACCGTACTGGTACTGGAACTAAAAGTGTTTTCGGACACCAAATGCGTTTTGATTTAAGTGAAGGATTCCCAATGGTTACGACTAAAAAATTACACTTAAAATCTATCATTTACGAATTACTTTGGTTTTTAAAAGGCGATACAAATATTAAGTACCTTACAGAAAATGGAGTGCGTATTTGGAATGCATGGGCTGACAAAAATGGTGATTTGGGACCTGTTTACGGACATCAATGGCGTAATTGGAATAGTGACGAAGTCGACCAGATCAAAGAGGTTATTGATACTTTAAAGAAAAACCCAAATAGCCGCAGAATGTTGGTCTCTGCTTGGAATCCATCCGTGTTACCAGACACTTCTAAATCATTCGACGAAAACGTAGCTAATGGTAAAGCGGCTTTACCTCCCTGCCACGCCTTTTTTCAATTTTATGTAAGCCCTCCAACCCCCAAAGAGGGTGCAAATGCTAGACCAAGATTATCTTTACAACTTTACCAACGTAGTGCAGATATCTTTTTAGGTGTGCCTTTTAATATTGCATCTTATGCTTTATTCACTATGATGATGGCACAAGTTTGTGGTTATGAAGCGGGTGAGTTTATCCATACCTTTGGTGATGCCCATATTTATAGCAACCATTATGAACAATTGGAACTACAATTATCCAGAGATCTAAGACCTTTACCAAAAATGATATTAAACCCAGAAGTAAAAGATATTTTCGACTTTACCTTTGAAGATTTTACTTTGGTAGATTACGACCCACATCCACATATAAAAGGTGCGGTTGCTGTATAAAACATTGAAGATATTATGAAGAAAACACTTCCATCAATACCACCCCTATACTGATGAAACTATTCAAATTATCTAAGATTCTGACGAAATTCTTTTTACCATAAAAGAAAATGCACCTGTTTCCAAAGGTTGTAATGAAAGCCTCAATAATATTGAATTAAAAAATTGTATGTCTACAGGTATTTCAAATCATGTTGTAAAAAATTTTAATATAAAAATCGCCAAACGACTGGGTTTAGCAAATGGAAAAATTAGAATAAATACTATTTTCAAAGTGGATAAGGAGGGAAATATTAAAGACATTAGAGTAAAAGCTTCTCACCCAAAATTGAAAAAAGAAACATTTCGTGTATTAAAGCTAATTCCAAAAATGAAAAAATCTGGTTATCAAAAAGACAAACCAATTATTATTAGTTATTCATTACCTATTATTTTTAATAATAGATAATTCAAAAAAGAAAAAGCGTTAAAAGAGTGCTTTATCAAATAACCAGAAAGCACTTTACTAAACGTTTAATACACCATTTTCGGCCGATGCATAATCGCTCCAGGCATAAGCGTCTGCTTTGTCATCATTAATGTAAGTCCCATCAACAACGTATCGAAATTCATAAGAGTTCTCTTTTTCTAAATTAACAGTGCCTTTAAACGTACCGTTTTTAAGTTTTTTTAGTGCTGTTGATTTAGTATTCCATCCGTTAAAAGTTCCAACTACTATGACTTCATTTGCCTCTTTGGCTGATACAGTAAAAGTAACTTTACAAATAGGTTTGCTTTTTAAGTATTGTTTTGTTATTGCCATAATTCTAGTTTTTGTATGTTATTTCTGTAACAAATTTATAAAACAAAATCCAGTGAGTTAATATATAATTTGATAAACCAGAAAGAATTATCAATTTGATAAGTATCACTTTACATTTATTTAAACTACATAAAATATCCTTGTTATATTTATCAGATTACAAACCTCCTTTTTTTGTTTTCACTTGGCTTTCAATGGCTTTAGAACGAAAACGATTTTATTTATAAACATAAAAAATTCAACAAAATATTATAACTTTACATCTATTATTAGATACTTATGTTTGGAAAAAAGAAAGAACAGCCTCAAATAGACAAAGAGCAATTAGAACTGATTAAAAATGCCCAAAAACGTATTAAACAAAAAAAACGTTTGTATGTTCATTTCGTTATCTTTTTAATAGGTGCTGTATTTTTAATTCTAGCAAATACCGTTTTAGGAATAGGCGAAGATTTTAAAATCCTTGGAAAAGAATGGTTTTTGTTTGCTATTTTAATTTGGTTGTTCCTTTTAATTTATCACATATTCAATGTATTTATTACTCATAGATTCATGGGAAAAGCTTGGGAGCAAAAACAATTGGATAAATTGATCGTTCAACAAAAAATCAGAATAGAAAAGCTAAAAAATGAACTTAAAAATGAAGCGCCTATCATTGCTAAAAGTGAGCATTATAATGACTCTTTAAAGAAAAAAGAAATAGCGCCTGAGCTTACTATTATTGTTGCTGCTGCAGAAAATGATGCTATTGGTAAAGACAATAAATTGATCTGGCATTTAAGCGATGATTTAAAACGTTTTAAAAGCCTTACTAACAGGCACCACATCATAATGGGTAGAAAAACATTTGAAAGCTTTCCGAAGCCGCTACCTAACAGAACCCATATCGTTATTACAAGGCAAAGTGATTATAAAACTCCAGAAGGCGTTATTGTAGTTAATAGTTTAGAAGACGCCATTAATGCTGCTAAAAATGACCCACAACCTTTTATTATAGGCGGTGGTGAGATATACAAACAAGCCTTACTTTTAGCAGATAGAATTGAATTAACACGCGTACACGAAGACTTTGAAGCCGATACCTTCTTTCCTGAAATAGACACTTCTGTTTGGAAAGAAACAGCAAATATCTTCCATACTAAAGATGAAAATCATGAGTATGAATTTTCGTTTTTGACTTATGAGAGGAGATAGACCTGAACCTACTTTGTGAGATAAACAAAATTATTTTATTTACCTCTACTTAACTTGTTTCAGTATTTCAATATTAAACTGTAAAAATTGCTGTCTTCAATGACACTTGCGGAAATAAAATACAAATAGTCGAAATGCTATAGGATAAAACACTACCACCAACAAGCTATAAAAGCAATAGCCAGAATAAAAAACCACTCGAATTCCACTACTAAAAGGAAAATAAATGAACCCGAATTTGGTTGAGTATAATAATCATTAGTCACAATAACCATTAGTAGCTATAATATGTAATTGGTCGGGTCTTATTTCCTTAATATAATCAATACCCCATTCATAAAGTGGGTCAAAAATTAGACATAATTTTTGACCTAACTCTGTTAATGAATATTCGACTTTAGGCGGTACTTGAGCATATACCTTTCTAAAAACTATACCATCTTTTTCTAATTCTCTTAATTGACTCGTAAGCATTTTTTCAGTTATATTTTCACAAGTTTTTCTAATTTCCCCATACCTTTTTATTTCCCCATTTGCTAATACACTAAGTATAAACAATTTCCATTTACCACTAATTACCTTTACAGCCATTGTTAATGGACAGTGTTCTTTTGGTTCTTTCATATTTTTTTAAAATTAATTTGTCCCCAAAGGTACTGATTTCATTCATTACATACAATTAAGTATGTACCATACTAAAAAGTAGGTTCTTCCATAAAAGATTGTGAAATTATATCTTTGTACTTTATTAAGTAAATAATTAAAATAAGGAAAATTAAAATGAGAAAAATAGCAACACTTTCAATAATTCTGATTATTGTATTTGCATTATCAAACTGTACTTCAACCGAGAGTATTTCAAAAAACACAACGGAAGTTAATAGTACAATGGAAATTCAACTAATAAGGAATGCAAGTATCATTGTAACTTTTGACAACATCAATATACTTGTCGACCCAACATTATCTGACGTAAGTACCGAGCCACCTATGCCTTTTTCAAATAAGAATAAAAACCCACTAATTCCATTACCAATAGATAAAAACAAAATATTGGAAAATATAGATGCAGTACTGCTTACACATTATCATACTGACCATTTTGACCTTGATGCAGAAAGACTTCTACAAAAAAACACATTAATATTCTGTCAGCCAGGAGATGATAAGAAATTAAAAGAAAAAGGATTTTCAAATATTCAAGTGATTGATAGTGTTTTCAATTGGAAAGGAATAAGTATATCAAGATTCTTAGCCAGCCACCATAAAGGAGCAACTGGTGCAGAACCATTTGGAAAATCTTCTTCCTTCTTCTTAAAGGCAAAAAATGAAACATTGTTTTTAACGGGAGATGCTATTTTGGATGACCTACTGATTAATAGTTTAAGAAAAACAAATCCAAAATTGATTGTAGCAAATACTGGAGAATGCCAATTTACAGAAAAAAATCCAGTTTTAGCCCCACACATTACTATGACTTTAACACAGGCCGAACTAAAAAGCATAATAAAACTTTTACCTAATTCAAAAATAATTGCTGTTCATATGGATGCAATAAATCATTGCAGTTTAAGTAAAAGCGATTTGAAAGAATACATCAAAAATGAAAACTTAAAAAAGAACATATTTATACCAAACGAAGGAGATATATTATCTTACAAGCAACTCATCAGTAATTAGAATTATCTGCTTCATTAACAGCATCAATATATAGAATAAAATGCATAACAAAGTGTAAAAACAATAATGGTTTCAGTGCTTAACCCAAAGTTTAGTGCATCTTATAAAGTCCGCAAAATTCATGATTTTGCGGATTATTTATTTAAAGAAAATTGTAAATTTGGCTCAGTGCTAAACCGAAAGTAAGTGAGTTTAATCCCTTACTATTCTTATACAAAACGTTAAGCAACACCTCACCACCTTACAAACCTAAATTCTCAAACTACTAGCTAAAAGATTCTTTTGCGTCAATAGCCTCCATCGTTTTTTTAAACCGTCTAACAAACTCCCTGGCTTCAACCTCATTATAACATGAAAACCCTATTCTAATAGCATTATGTTTAATGTTTCCCATATCATAACGCTGCCATTCAGAAATAATGAGTTTTTGTTGTTTCGCCATTTCTGTAACCGTATCCCACGAATACTTTTTATTCAAGGTTACCCATAGTGCCATACCTCCTTTTGGAATTTCGAAAGAAATATAACCACTCATTTCTTGTTTAAGAAGATCACAAAAAAGGTCACGGCGTTCTTTATATATTCTAACTACTTTTTTAATATGCCTGTCTAAACTCCCTTCTTTAATAAAATTAGAAAATGTTAGTTCTAAAATAGCATCCCCTTGCCTATCTATAAAACGTCGCAATTTGGCACATGCATCAACAAAATCTTTTGATGCAATTAAGTAACCAACTCTATACACTGGGGCTACCGTTTTACAAATCGAACCTATGTAAACAACATTTCCATGCTTATCATGACTTGCCAAAGGCAAAATAGGCGCATGGTTATAATGAAAATCGTAATCGTAATCATCCTCAAGAATAGCAAAACGATACGTTTTAGCTAAATTTAAAAGATGCATTCTCCGCTGTGCAGAGAGCGTAACCGTTGTTGGGTGGTGGTGATGTGGCGTTGTATAAACCGTTTTAATAGTATACTTTTTACACAACTTTTCTATGGCAGCTGTATCCAATCCGTTTTCGTCCACTTTAACCCTTAATAACTTCGCTTTAGCAAATTCAAATGTCGTATCTGCACTACTATAATTGGTTTCTCCAACAATAATATAATCTTGGTTTTCAATTAACAATTGAGATGTTAGATACATTCCCATCTGACTCCCTCTAATTATAAGAATATTATCTCTGGTAATATTCAATCCTCTGGTGTCATTCAAATAACCAACTAAAGTGTCCCTTAATTCTGGATTACCGTAAGTAGTTCCATAATTTATATATTTAAGTGTATTTTTTTTATTCGTTATTTTTCTATAAATAACAGCTAATTCTTTAGTTGGTGCAAGTCTGTCATCAGAAACACCATCATTAACATACATATAATCATTTGTATAATCTTGAGGAAGTTTTCGGTCTAACAGAGTGTTTCGCTTAAAATCAAAACCCGTTTCATTACTATCCCTAGTAACCTTTTTTTCAGCCCATTTCTGTTGCTGCAACATCGGAATATCCTTATGAACAAAGGTTCCTTTTTGGGGAACACTTTCTATCCAACCTTGTAAAGTGAGTTCTTCGTAACAAGCAATTACCGTTTTTCTGTGTACTCCTATTAAATCCGACAACGTTCTGCTTCCTGGCAATTTCGTTTTTGGAGGAAGGATTTGCTTCTTGATCAAATCGATAAACTGATTAGTAAGTTGAATATAAACTGGTTGTTTATTAGCTCTATCAATTTCTATAATGGTTTTATAAGGAATCATAACTGGACTATTTAAAAAATGATTTCTGGATGAATACAATACTCCATAAATCTACTAATTTTGTTTTAAATAACAAGCATCAATCAAATCGAACAGTTATGTCAACGTATAGAACATCAGAATTAAACAAAGTAAAACGAGGCTCTAAAAGGGCCGTTTATGATGTAGAACAAATAAATAATATTTTAGACGCAGGATTTGTGGGGTATGTAAGTTACAATTATAAAGGAAAAGCCATTTGTTTACCTATGGCTTATGGCAGAATAGAAAATAAAATATACTTACACGGTTCTCTAAAAAATCGCATGTTATTAGCACTTCTGGAAGCCAAAGAAGCGAGTATGACCATCATGCATTTAGATGCGCTTATATTAGCCCGTTCTGGATTTCATCATTCTGTAAATTACAGATCGGCGACGCTATTTACCAGTGTTGTTAAAGTTGAAAATAAGGAAACAAAAGAAGCCGCTTTAAAATGTGTTGTAGATCATATGATTCCCGATCGTTGGGATGCACTAAGACCTATGAATCTAAAAGAATTTAATAGTACTTTAGTTCTGGAAATGGAAATACAAACCGCATCGGCTAAAATTAGAGATGTAGGCGTTGTTGATGAAAAAAGTGATTTAGACTTCCCCGTTTGGGCAGGTATGATACCTTTAAAACAGGTAGCAAAACCTCCTATTAATGATGCTTTATTACCAAAAGAAATAAAGACCCCAAAACATATATTAACCTATTATAAAAAAAACAAAGTATAAAATAATGAAAACATCCGACTTAAAATTCAGTCCAAACTACTTTGACAGGTACATCGCATTAGTTGATGCTAATACGGATTTAATAGATGGTTTAAAAAACAGTGAAACTATTTTTGAAAGCTTTACCGAAAAACTAATTCAGCATCAAACATACAGATACGAATCAAATAAATGGACCCCTAAAGAAATGCTTCAACATATTATTGATACTGAAAGAATATTTGCATACAGAGCTTTATGTATCTCTAGACTAGAGCCAAACACTTTACAAGGTTTTGATGAAAATGTATATGCTAAAAACGCTAAGGCTAATAATAGAAGTATAGATAGTTTACTAAAAGAGTTTAGACTAGTGAGACAATCAACTACCATATTATTTGAAAGTTTTGATAAAAGTACACTTCATGAAACTGGTATTTGTTCCGAAATAAAAATAAGCGTTCTTGCTATTGGATTTACCATTATCGGACATGCAAAACATCATCTTAACATTTTAAATGAACGTTACTTTACACGGGGATAACTTTAGAAAAACCTTTCTCTTAATCACAATACTATTTGTGTTTTGAAAAATCTTCTCTGAAATTTGAGTAATTTTGCGTCATGGTAAAAGAGATTCAGCTTCGTATTTCACTTAAAGACGAAGCACGTAATGATATTCTAATAATTAAGTCGGCATATACCTTAGATATCGACAAGGAAGATATCACAGGCATAAAAGTACTTCGTAAATCTATCGATGCTCGAAAACCAAAAATAATCTTCAACTATAAAGTTGCCGTTTATATTAGAGAAAAATTACCTGAAACCTCAGCATATAAGTTTGATTATAAAGATGTTTCTAAAGCAAAACCCATCCATATTGTTGGGTTTGGTCCTGCTGGCATGTACTCCGCATTACGCTGTATCGAATTAGGATACAAACCTATTGTACTAGAACGCGGTAAAAATGTGCAGGACAGGCGACGCGATTTAAAAGCCATAAACCAAGACCATTTTGTAAACGAGGATTCTAATTATTGCTTTGGTGAAGGCGGTGCAGGTACCTATAGTGATGGAAAACTTTATACCCGAAGTTTAAAACGAGGTGATGTGCGTAGAATTTTTGAAAACTTAGTATTTCATGGTGCTACCGATCAAATTCTGGTAGATGCACATCCGCATATTGGAACCAATAAATTACCTAAAGTGGTTCAGAATATTCGAGAAACCATTTTAAATTATGGTGGCGAAATTCATTTTGAAACCCGAGTTGTTGACTTTATTATAAAAGCCAATAAAATACAAGCTATTCAACTTCAAAATGGTGAAGAATTAGCTGTTAACAGCGTTATTTTAGCTACAGGACATTCGGCTCGTGATATTTTTTATTTATTACATAAAAAGAAAATAGCCTTAGAGGCAAAATCCTTTGCAATGGGTGTTCGGGTAGAGCATCCGCAACACATTATAGATTCTATTCAATACCATTGTAGTGGTAAACGCAATGAATTACTCCCAGCTGCTTCTTATAGTTTAGTAAATCAGGTAAACGACAGAGGCGTCTATTCCTTTTGTATGTGCCCTGGTGGGTTTATAGTTCCTGCAGCCACAGCAAATGGTGAAGTTGTAGTAAATGGTATGTCACCTTCTAAACGAAATAATCTGTATGCAAATTCGGGTATTGTTGTTGAAATCAATGCCGATGCAGATTTGTATAAATATGAACAATTTGGTCCTTTAAAAGGGTTAGAATACCAAAAAAACTTAGAAAAATTAGCCTTTACCGCAGGAGGCAGAAGTCAGGTTGCACCAGCACAAAGGTTAACAGATTTTGTAGAAGGTAAACTATCGAACGATTTGAACGCTTCCTCCTATCAGCCAGGATTAAAATCGGCACCTTTACACTCGTTATTACCAAAATTAATAGGAAGCAGACTTAGAAAAGGATTTCAAGCTTTCGGACAAAAAATGACAGGTTATTATACTGCCGAGGCTAACATCGTTGGTGTCGAATCCAGAACCTCATCGCCTGTTTGCATTCCCAGAAACGAGCAATTAGAACACCCCGAAGTTTCTAATTTATTTCCATGCGGAGAAGGTGGTGGTTATGCTGGCGGTATTGTATCTGCTGCTATGGATGGGGAACGTTGTGCGGAAGCCGCTATTAATATTAGAAAATAAGATCGCTTCGTTTTCAAAAGCAAATTATACGGGTTATTTTGAGTGATAGCTGGTATTATCTCTTTTTACAAATTTTATTTCTATTTTTGCAGCTCGAAAAACAATAATTACAAACAATATGAAAGCTTATATATTTCCAGGTCAAGGTGCTCAATTTTCAGGAATGGGTTTAGATCTTTATGAAAGCTCCCCTTTAGCTCAAGAATTATTTGAACAAGCAAACGATATCCTTGGTTTTAATATTACAGATACCATGTTTGAAGGTTCTGCTGAAGACCTTAAAGAAACTAAAGTAACACAACCTGCCATATTTTTACATTCTGTAATTTTAGCAAAAACTTTAGGAGATACCTTTAAGCCAGAAATGGTTGCTGGACATTCACTAGGAGAATTTTCTGCGTTGGTAGCAAATGGCGCTTTAAATTTTGAAGATGGTTTAAAGTTAGTATCTCAACGTGCTTTGGCCATGCAAAAAGCTTGCGAATTACAACCAAGTACCATGGCTGCTGTTTTAGGTTTAGAAGATAGTATTGTTGAAAAAGTATGTGCTGTAACAGAAGGTATTGTTGTAGCTGCAAATTATAACTGTCCAGGACAATTAGTAATTTCGGGAGAGATTGATGCTATAAATATAGCTTGTCAATCTTTAAAAGATGCAGGAGCGCGTCGTGCATTAGTATTGCCTGTAGGTGGTGCTTTCCACTCACCATTAATGGAGCCTGCTCGAGAAGAATTAGCAGCAGCTATAGAAAACACCGTATTTAGTAAACCTAATTGCCCTATTTATCAAAATGTAACGGCAAATGCTGTTACAGATGAGACTGCTATAAAAGCTAATTTAATATCGCAATTAACTGCTCCTGTACGCTGGACACAATCTGTACAACAAATGATTGCAGACGGTGCTACATTGTTTACTGAGGTAGGCCCTGGTAAAGTATTACAAGGTTTGGTAAAGAAAATTAATAGAGAATCTCAAACAGTATCAGCAACCTTTGAAACTAGTATAGCTAAATGAAATTATCTAAACGCTCCATTTACATTATACTCGTTATTATATTAACTATTGCTGTTGATCAAATTTCTAAAGCACTTGTTAGAACGCATATAGAAGCCCGCACAGAAATTAATGCTGGTGAACGTATTTCTTTAATAGGGGATACTTTTATAATGATGAATGTTGAGAATGCTGGTGCTTTTCTAGGTATGGGAAGCGATTTAAATCCCGCACTTAGAATCATCTTATTATTAATCTTACCAATTGTAGTACTTGGTTTTGTACTACGTTATATTTTCAAAGATAAAAGCTTAGATACGCTTTCTCTTTTTGCTTTCTCTAGCATTATTGGTGGTGGCTTAGCTAATGTTTATGATCGTATCATATATGGTTCTGTTACCGATTTCTTTTTTATTGATTTAGGAGGCGTATTTAGAACTGGTATTTTTAATATGGCTGACTTATCTGTAACCACAGGCATGATCATTTTAGTTATTATTAGTTTTAAGAAAAAGAAAGCACCTGTAGAAGAATTATAAGACTAAAACTATTTTTGTAGACCTTCCTTTTTTCATAACAAAAGCAACCTATTCCATAATAGCTTGCCTCAAGGCTAGTCCGTTTTAAAAATTTATATATAAAAGAGGTCAAAAAGTGTCATTTCATTCAGAATGACACTTTTTGACCTCTTATTAATATGTAACAAAGTTGTTTTACTAATTATTGATTTAGACTCTCATCCATATTTGGGTTAGCATCTATTTCCGATTGTGGAATATTTAAATAAAACAATTCGCTATCTGCAGGCACATTAACAACCACTCTATGTACATCATCTCTATTAATAGGTGTTCTCATTCTTTTAGCATCAAACCACTCTACGCCTAATTCTCCATACAACTCTTTACGTCTTTCTAATAAAATCTCATCCATAAGTGCACTTCCAGAATTAGAAGATAACGTAGCATTCGGATCTCGCTCACTTTGTAATGCAAATAGTAAATCTCTAGCTTCAGGCTCACGACCCAAGTTATATTGAGCCTCAGCATCAATCAATACCATTTCGGACTTTCTCATTAAAGGAACGTCTGATTCAAATGAAAAAGCAAACTTCGTAGTAACAAATTCTCTATAAGGTGTTTCAGAATCATAAATATCTTGAAATAATTTTCTAACATCTGTATCGGAAAACGTATCTCTAAAATTTGTATTTACGTAAGTTGCTAGAAATGATATTGATAAGTGATCCATAAAAACATGAGGTGCCATCCAAAAGAAATTAGATTCGTTTGATCCATCTTGAAAATGTCCCCAAAGCCAGTCTTGGTCGGTTAAATCGTTAAAACCTGCATCCCAGTTTGAAGATACAACTGCAGTGGAAGCATTACTCCCATAAGCTGCTTTTGCTGCAGAAGAAGCTAACTCCCAATCATCTTGGGTCACTAATAACACACGAGCTAAAAACCCATTAGCAACTGCTTTGTTAATATAACTTTTACCTAATCTATCTTCTGGTAAATCTGGAATAGCTTCTTTTAAATCTGTTAAAATTAAATTATACACATCAGATAACGGGCTTGGAGGATTCCCAATGGACTCTACTGTAGCTGGCTCGGTATAAATAGGAATTCGCGTTACTGTTCTATCATTATTATAATTAGGGGCAAACTCTAAAGCTAATTGAAAATAGTGAAAAGCTCTTATGGCTTTAGCTACGGCTGTAAATTCTTTTTTCGTTGCTTCATTTAAATCTGGACTCTCTCTAACGCCTTTAATCAATACATTGGCATAATTTATAATCTCATAATTAAAAGTCCATGTAAAACTTGTTCTCCTAAAAGTAGTTCCTCTATTTTCATGAGAATAATCAAACAAAAACCATGATGGCGCCTGAATTATATCGTTTCCTTTAACTGTTCTTGCAAAATACATGGCATATAAACCACCTGTATCCGCATTAGAATCATTGCCCTCGCCTTCAGGAAGATTGTCATTTGTTAAATCATCATCCCATTGCCCTTTATATCTAGCGTAAATACCAGTTATAAAAGCCTGTACGATATCTCTATCTGTAAAAACAATATCTCCAGAAATACCCGCCGTATTTTTAGGTTCATCCAAAAAATCTTTCGAACAACCAGACAAAAAAGTAACTACTAAAACCAGTAGAAATGTTATATTTAATTTATTATATATTTTCATTTTCCTTATTTTTTCGATTAAAATTCTAAAATAATCCCAGATGTAATAGTTTTTGATAATGGCGATCTATTACTAGTAATACCATTAAATGCTTGTTCTGGATCGATCCCTTTATGCGATTGCCAAGTAAAAATATTATCAGCTTGCAAGAAGAACCTTAGTTTACTTAATCTCATTCTATCAATAACTGATTGCGGAAGATTATAACCAAATGTTAAACTTTTTAATCTCACGTAATCATTTTTAAACAGGAAACGCGTTGAACGCGCTGAATGATCGTTATTACTAGCTAATAATAATGGGAAGTCGCTAACATCGCCTGGGTTTTGCCACGCATTAAAATTATCTGGATGTGCGCTTCCTCCTGGGTTTTCGAAAGGGTTTATAAGTGAAGAATAATCAGAATCTAACAAATAAGCTCCGAAACTAAAATTGAATAATACATTTAAATCAAACTGCTTATATCTAACAAAAGAAGTGAATCCTCCTTCTATATCTGGTAAGGAAGATTTTCCTTGGTCGTATCTTGTTGCTTCACCATAGTCTTTCGTTGTTACTTTATCTGTAACATTACCGTTTGCATCTAGTACATCCATGTACCACATACCACGACCATCTGCAGCATCTACGCCAGCCCATTCTCTGATGAAAAAGTCAAAAATGGAACCTCCAACAACATAACGTTTAGACCCATCTAAAATTTCTTCTTGAGGTAATTTAGTCCATTCGTTTTTATTTAATGCAAAATTAACCCCAGTAGTCCAGGTAAAATCATCTGAATTAAAATTAACAGACCTTAAAGACGCTTCCCAACCAAAGTTTTTAATGGAACCTATGTTTGTTAAAACTTTATTAATTCCTATAGAACGGGCAAAAGGTTTATTCATAATTAAGTCTACCGATTCTTTATTATAGTATTCTAAAGTACCAGATAGTATTCCATTAAATAATTCGAAATCTGCTCCAACATTTAAAGATGCTATTTTTTCCCATCTTAAATTTTCATCCGATACCCCTTCTAATAAAATTCCTGGGTTTCCTTCGTTAACAGAACCTGTTTGAAATACAGATTGATAAGGAAAACGATTGGTTGTTCTATTATTTCCTAATTCACCATAAGATCCTCTAAGTTTTAAAAATGTAAGTGTGTTGTTTTCTTTTAAAAAATGTTCTTTAGACACAATCCAACTCGCACCACCTGCTAAGAAATTCCCCCATCTAAGATCTTGGCTAAAACGTGTAGACCCATCTCTTCTCATTGAAAACTCACCATAATATTTCTCGTTAAAATTATAGTTAACTCTACCTAGGTAACTATTAATTCTTGATGTAACAATAGCGCCACTTACAGATTCTGGTGACGTACTTCCGTTTAAGTTTTCTACCCCTGGTAAAAAACCAGTCCCTTGAGATAATAAATTATCCTGCGTATCTGTATAAGCTTCTGTAATGGCATCTATAGATAGATTATGATTTCCGAAACTCTTTTTATAATTTAAAGATTGAATAGCATTAAGGGTCGTTGTTATGTTTCGACTTTGTGATACGCGCCCATTTACCTCGGATGCAGATCCTATTTTATCATCATCGAAACTATAAGAATCAAACATAAAATTCTCATAACTCAATCTCGTTTTAAAGGTTAAGTTTTTTGAAAGGTTTATTTCAGCAAAAATATTTGCCAAATAATTAGTTCGTACTCTTCTTTCTTTTCCTAAAGTTAAACTCGCTAAAATATTCTCACCATTAAAAACAGGTCTTGTACTATTTACTGCTTGACCGGTAACGAGTCCGTTTCCTAAATCGAATATTTGGTTTCCAAAAGTGTCTCTTATTAAATTACCGTTAGCATCACGTGCGTATATAGGATACATACTAGATAACCCATAAATCCAGGAAATCACTTGGGTTGTACTACCGCTTGTTTGATCTGGAGTATTAGAACGAGAACGAGAAAAACTAGAGTTAAGCCCTACTTTAAACCAATCTTTTATTTGCGTTTCTATATTTAATCTTGAAGATACTCTCTCGAAATTAGAAGGCATTACTGGTCCCTCTTCATTTAAATAATCCAAAGACATGAAATATGTTGTTTTTTCACTGCCGCCAGTTATACTAATATTATGATTTACTCTAAGATAATCTTCTTTAATAATTTCTTCTTTCCAATTAGAATCCCATAATAAATTAGCACCTGATACTAAATTACCATTAACATCTATTGGATTTGCAGTATTATATGGATTATATCCTAAATGATCAATTAACCCATTTGTTGCGTTTTGAGCGGCAACGGAAGCCGTCTGACCGTTTTCATATTGGTTTGTATTCTTTAAAGCTTCCCAAGTCAACTTTAAATAATCTTCTGGTGCTGCTAAATTGTGAATCCCAATTGTTGGATTAGATAGCCCTATTTGGGATCTTAATGTTACTTTAGGAGCAGACTCAATATGTCCTTTTTTAGTTGTAATTAAGATAACGCCTCCTGCTGCTCTTGAACCATATAGAGCTGATGAAGATGCATCCTTTAATACAGAAACAGAGGCTATTTGATCCTGACTTATGGTACTAAGATCTCCATTAAAAGCTGCTCCGTCTACTACAATTAGTGGACCCCTTTCTAAACTTTCACTTGACACTCCTCTAATTCTAATAACAGGACTACTTCCAGGTTGCCCTCCTTCTGTTAATAAACTCAATCCTGGTACGGCTCCCTGTAGTGCTCTTAATGGCGATGTTACTTGCTGTGTTTCTATAGTAGCACTTGAAACAACTCCAACAGATCCAACTATAGATTCTCTTGTTTGTGTACCGTATGCTATTACAACAACTTCTTTTAAAGCTGTTTCATCTTCCTGCATGGTAACATTAATAGTACTTGATGATCCAACAACAATCTCTTGATTGACATACCCTACAAAGCTAAACTGTAGTGTTTCCCCTTGATTTACTTTAATTGAATAATTCCCATCAAAATCTGATGAAGTTCCGTTAGTGGTATTCTTAATTACAATGGTTGCCCCTGGCAATGATAAATTGTCTTTATCCACAATTTTACCAGAAATAGTCGTTTCTTGAGCATACGACGATACCATACTAAATACCATAAGTAATGGTACTAAATAGTAGTTTCTTACTTTCATAAAATTAAATGTTTTTTTGAGTTAGTCCGATGCAGATTGAAAAAGGAAGGCAGTAATTTTTTTTTAAGTGACTAATTCAAAAAATTATACTCTACTAAATGAAATTTAAAGTGTTAGAAGAATCTTATATATTTTAAGTAAAGTTCTATTACTACCTTAACCTTTTACAATTGCAATGGTAAAAAAAAGGATAAAGTGGAGATTTAACGGTAATTCTTATAATACCTTACCTTACCGAAGATAGTTTACTTCATGTTTACCTATAAGAACTGTTTAAATTCTACCCTTTGGCTTGTCGTCTTAGGCTCTCAATAGCGATGCTATTAGCATTTATTTTGCTTTGACTGAGAACGTAATCCATCCAAACTAATTCCTAAAACAAAAACATTCTTTTTGAATTGTGAATTTATAAACTCTGAAGGTGTTAATGATGTTTCTTTTTTAAATGCCTTATTAAACGTTACTTTATTATTATAACCAACCTCATAAGCGATATCAATAATATTAAGGTTCCCATAAGTATCATTTTTAAGAATGTTAATTGTTTCTTTTATTCTAAACTTATTTATAAGCTCAAAAAAATTCATATTAAAATGCTCGTTAATTATTTGAGACGTATTATGTCGTGTCGTATTAAGTCTTTCAGATAATATTTCGAGATTTATATTGTTTTCTTTGTATACTTTATCTTCTACAAATAATTTTATCAAATTTTCTTTGAGTTCTTTCGACAAAGCATTAGTAAGTCCAGATTTTTGATATTTTTCCATGGATAGTCTACTAGCTTCCGATAAATTAGTCCACTCTTGTTTAAAAATTTCAGGTTGTACATATGCCATATATGATAAATAAATAACCATAATAGACATAATACTTACTTGTATATAGTTAATAAAGTAAGGAAAAGAAGCTAACAATCCGCTAACAGGCAACCCATAAATAATATACGAAATCAAATACACTATATGTATTTTATAAATAGTCTTCTTCCACTTATTAATCGTTTGTACTTTATTATGTTTAGAATGATTTTCTTTTCTTTCATACAAATACTGATCTCTACCTATTAAAATCGCGTATATTGTAAGTGATAAAACTTTTGAAATAAAAATGACATATCTATTACTGTTATAAACAACGTTTATATCCAACATTATTTTAACCTTTTCATCTCCTGAAAGTGAATACATTGGAAACAAAAACAAAATTAAAATAAGGCTTGGCAAAAAATGCAATAAATCTTTAGTTCTAAACTTAAAGTCTGAGATAACACTTTTAAAATATAAATATAATAAAGGGCCATATAAAAGTGCCGCAGCAGATGCCATTAAATATGTATGCGGAACTTTATATTGAAAATTTGAAATATACAGTACAAACTCTAGAATAAATAAAGAATGTACGCCTACAAAACCACCAATAAATAATTTAGCTTGTCTATTAGATTTTTTAGAAAAACTAAGAATAATAGTAAAGAAAAAACCAATTAAGGCAACATATAAAAATAAAAATGTAAGCCAGTCTAATTGCAATCGGTAATCTTCAGATAAGGTTTCATATTCTTCCGAGTCACTAATAACATTGTATGCGCCATCATTTAAAATTGAAAAATCCAGCGTATTATTAATATATTTTTTAGTAAAAACTAAAGCATCTTTTGGTTGATTAAGATCGGCATTTATTATCGCTAAGTTTTTAAATATACTGACTGAATCTGGGTGTTTTTCGAATAAAGCATCATTATATAATACTAATAGTTCTAACTTCGTCATATCATTACTGATATTTTTCTGCTTAATTAAACTATCTATTTGTATTAAAAATAAATTGGAGTTACTATTTAATTCTGGAGATGCAACTAATTTGTTAGGTGTTACAACAAATAAGCATAAAACAAAAAGTAATATTTTTGAGTTATATAACATTATTGAATCGATTGAGAGTGTATATTACATGCTATTTTATAGCAAAACGAACTTACCATGAAATTATAAATAAAGGCATTTATAATTCTTAAAAAAAACTTAAAAAGGTAATCCCCGATAATAATATACCCTTTTTAACTACTAATTTTAAGTTATTTTTAAAAAAAAACAACTACCTAAAGGACAATACTTTACAACACATCCTTAACAGCAACTTGACTATTCTTCTGCTCTTACCTTTTGTTCCCAAGCCCATGCAGAACGCATCGCATCATCTAAAGATAATTCTGTTTTCCAACCTAAATCATCATTAGCTTTGTTGGTATCTGCATAAGCCGAAATAATATCGCCTTCTCTTCTATCAACAATTTTATAATTTAATTTTTCTCCAGAAACGCGTTCGAAAGCCTGAACAACTTCCAGTACAGAACTCCCCTTTCCTGTCCCTAAATTAAACGTTTCATAATTTGACTTATTCTTATCTTGAAGTAAACGACCTAAAGCAATAACATGCGCTTTTGCTAAATCTACCACATGAATATAATCTCGAATACAAGTACCATCGTCTGTTGGATAATCATCTCCAAAAACAGATAATTCTTTACGTAAACCCATAGCTGTTTGCGTAATAAAAGGAACTAAATTTTGAGGCACGCCGATTGGTAACTCACCAATCATAGTTGATTCGTGTGCTCCAACTGGATTAAAATAACGCAAAGCAATAGCTTTTAAATTAGGGGACACTTTACAAGTATCACTAATGATCTCTTCACCAATTTGCTTTGTATTTCCATAAGGAGACTCTGCTTGTTTTACTGGTGCACTTTCTGTTATTGGTAACTCATCTGCTTGTCCGTATACAGTACAAGAAGAACTAAAGATAAAACTCGCTGATGGTAATTTTTGCAATTCTTTTAAAATATAAACCAGAGTTCCAATATTGTTTTCGTAATACAACAAAGGTTCTTTTACGCTTTCGCCTACAGCTTTACTCGCTGCAAAGTGAATAACACCTTTTATATCATTGTGTGTTTTAAAGAAAGCTTCAACACCAGATCTATCTTTTAAATCTAACTTTTCAAAAAGAGGAGCTTTACCAGTTATAGCTGTTATACCATCTAAAACTTTAATTGTAGAATTAGATAGATCGTCAATTATTACAACATCGTAACCTTTATTTTGCAATTCAACAACAGTATGCGATCCTATAAACCCCAATCCCCCAGTAACTAATATTTTATCCATTTATAAATTTAATAATTGTTAATGTAATATATTCTATTTGTTCATCATCCAACTCAGTATGCATTGGTAATGAGATAACCTCCTTAACTAATTGATTTGTTACTTTAAAGTCTTCTTCATTATATCTTGCATCCTTATATGCTTTTTGACTATGAAGCGGAATAGGATAGTACACACCGCAAGGTATATTATTTGCATTTAAATGTTTTACCAATGCATCTCTATCTATCCCTTTTATTCTTAATGTATATTGATGAAAAACATGACAATCGCAACCTGTTTCGCAATCCTCAGAACAGTCATTTGATATTTCTGGAGTTATAATAGTTTCAACCCCTTCAAATGCCTTACTATATTTTTTAGCAGCATTTTGTCTTTCTTTATTATAATGATCTAAAAGTGGTAGTTTAACATCTAAAACTGCTGCTTGAATACTGTCTAAACGTGAATTAACACCTACCACATCATGATGGTAACGTTCGTACATACCATGGTTTACAATACCTCTAATAGTATGAGCAAGATCATCGTCGTTTGTAAAAATAGCACCACCATCTCCATAACAGCCTAAATTTTTAGACGGAAAAAAAGAAGTGGACCCTACATGCCCTATGGTGCCAGCTTTAGCTTTACTACCATTTTTGTATGTATAGGACGCTCCAATTGCTTGTGCATTATCTTCTATTACAAATAAATTATGTGCTTCAGCAATTTCCATTATTGCTTCCATATTAGCGCACTGACCAAATAAATGTACTGGAACAATGGCTTTTGTTTTAGGGGTGATGGCTTTTTTAATGGCTTCAATATTTATATTGAAGTCAGCTTCATTAACATCAACCAAAACGGGAGTTAATTGTAATAATGCGATCACCTCTACAGTTGCTGCAAAAGTAAAATCGGCAGTAATAACCTCATCACCAGGCTTTAAACCTAATCCCATCATCGCTATTTGCAACGCATCTGTACCATTAGCACAAGGAATCACATGTTTAACGCCTAAATATTGCTCTAAATTTTTTTGAAACTCATGAACTTTAGGACCATTAATAAATGAAGTGTTTTCTATAACTTCCTGAATAGAAGGATTAATGACATCTTTTATATCATTATACTGACCTTTAAGGTCAACCATTTGAATTTTTTTCATCTAAAAAAAATTGCAGTCTTTTATTTTTTTAAGTAAATAATCAAGACTAATTTTAATGAATACCCTCTGTGGGCTAACAGCCTACGAAATTACAAAATTCATTGACGTTAACCAATGAATTTGTTTCAAAGAAATGTATTTTTGCTGCAAAGAAAAGAATTGGGTTTTATTTATAACATAGGCATACATATAGCTCATTTTGGATTAAAATGCGCCTCTCTATTTAATGAGAAAATTAAAAAGGGCGTTATTGGTCGCCAAAACACTTTTAAGATTCTTAAAAGTAATTTAAACCCCAATAATAAAACCTTATGGTTTCATTGTGCTTCTTTAGGCGAATACGAACAAGGTCTTCCTGTTTTTAAAGAACTAAGAAAACAATATAAACAGCACAAAATTGTACTCAGTTTTTTTTCTCCATCTGGTTACGAAATTCGAAAAAATTCGCCTATTGCAGATGTTATTGTTTACTTACCTCTAGATACTAAGCACAATGCCAAACGATTTGTAAATATTGTTAACCCAGAGCTTACTATTTTTGTTAAATATGATATCTGGCCTAATCTTTTAAATGAATTAAAAAAGAGAAAGCTACGTGCTATCTTAATTTCTGCAGCTTTTAGAAAAAATCAAGCTTACTTTAAATTTTATGGTGCAGAATTGAGACGTGCCTTATTCACTTTTGAGCACATTTTTACACAAAATGAAGTTTCAAAAACGTTGCTTCAATCTATAGGCTATAACGAAGTAACTGTTAGTGGAGATACTCGTTTTGATCGAGTTTTTAGTCAGTTAGAATTAAATAACAACTTAAGTTTTATCAAAACCTTTAAAAACAATAAACTATGTGTGGTTGCAGGTAGCACATGGCCCGAAGGTGAAAGTTTATTGATCAATTATATTAATTCCAGCAGTCATAAAAATGTGAAATTTATTATTGCTCCTCATAATATAAAAGCGTCACAAATAAATAATATTCAAGAAAAATTACATACCAAATCTGTATTGTATTCCAAAAAAAATGATGAACAATTAATTAATGCTCAAGTTTTTATAATTGACACTATTGGAATTCTCTCAAAAGTTTACAGTTATGCAGATATAGCTTATGTAGGTGGCGCAATGGGACATACTGGTTTACACAATACTTTAGAACCTGCTGTATTTTCTGTTCCTATTATTATTGGCTCTAATCACGAAAAATTTCCAGAAGCAAAAGCAATGATAGCTATTCATGGTATGTTTTCTGTTTCCAACCAAAAAGAGTTTGATAGCATTTTAAACGACTTGATTCAAAACAAGGAAAAATGCTTGTCTTCTGGAAAAAATAATGGCGATTATATTAAAAAAAATAAAGGTGCTGTCATCCAAATTATAGATTATCTGCGTATATAAGGTATTTTATAGAGTTATTGTTAAAAAAATTAACATAAAATTCTTAAAATCTATCAAAAGTTGTTAAATTCGTAACTAGTATTTTAATACTCAAATAATTAACACTAAAACAAAGAACAATGAAAAAATTATTATTAAGTACCGCTTTACTACTTGTACTAAGTTTATCTTTTACTTCTTGTAGAGACACAAAAAAAGCTGACGAAGCTGGAGACGCTATAGAAGCTGCAACTGATGCTGCTGGTGAAGCAGTTGATAAAGCTGCCGATGCTGCAAGTGAAGCTGTAGAAAGTGCTGCAGACGCTGCAGGTGAAGCAGTAGAAGGCGCTGCTGATGCTGCTGGAGAAGCAGTTGACAAAGCAGTAGATGCTGCTGGTGAAGCTGCAGAAGGTGCTGCTGACGCTGCTGGTAAAGCAGTAGAAGGCGCTGCTGATGCTGCAAAAAGCAAAGTAGATGAAATAAAGAAAGAAGCTGGTCATTAATACCAACAATATCTTTTAGACAAAAATAAAGACTGCTACATTTAGCAGTCTTTTTTGTTTATATGTATTTCTGGCACAGAGGAGTATAGAAACGTCCGTTCGACATATTAAGCATTGATAATAAGTAATTTGCGTGTATAAATAATGTAATTTTGTCATTCCGAATGAGGTACGAGGAGGAATCTCACCTTTATGAAATGTCTCGTCACTCATGCTTCGCTCTGTCGACATGACAAAATACTATCTATCAACAATATAAACATTATTTACCTTTTTTTAATTTACGTCGAATTCACGTTAGAAAACAAAATATATTTTCTTTGAAGGCATAAAGTGTAGCTTGTAAGAAGGAATCTCATCTTTATAAATAATGTATTTTTGTCATTCCGAATGAGGTACGAGGAGGAATCTCACCTTTATGAGATGTCTCGTCACTCATGCTTCGCTCTGTCGACATGACAAAACATTATTTGTTTTTTTAATTTACGTCAGGTTCAAGTTAAATTATTTTCAGTTTACATAGGTATTGGTCTCAAATAAACCTCTTTTATCTGCGGATTGCCTTCTATTATTTTATAAAACGTATTCAATTTAATATTTTCAAATATTTGGCGCGTACCGCTTCCAGCCCAAGTCAATTCTAGTTTAATTATCTCTGAAGCTTTACCCAAACCAATTTCTGCTCTTAATGTTGAGCTCCCGAAACTGCCTCCAGAACCAATAGAGTGAAAAATGACCCGCTCTTGCCCAGCTTCTATAATGGTTATTGCCAATTTACTTCCTATAGCAGAACGATTAGCCTTTGTTCCTTCTAAAATAAATTTCACCCAGCTGTTCTCATTTTGATAAGGATTCTCATATACAGAATTAAAAAAATTATCACCTTCAAAAGCACCACCCATAACAACATGTATATCTTGATCCCCATCGTTATCAATATCTGAAAAAGAGACAGCATGCCCTTTTTGCAAATGACCAAACCCTCCAGCTGTTGTAACGTCTTGAAAGGTTTTTCCATACGAGTTTCGAAACACACGATTCGGAATAATGGATTCAAAACCCGTCTCTCCTGTACTTAAATATATGTCTAGATAGCCGTCGTTGTCCAAATCGCCATAATTGGCTCCCATGGCATATCCGATCTTATTCAATCCTACTTCACTTGACACATCGGAAAAAGTGCCACCATTATTTTTGTAGAGACGCATGGTCTCTGCCTGATGAGGGAAACCTAGATATTCTTTAGTAATATCTGCCGATATGGGATCTCCATAACCACTCCTTTTGTAGCCTGCTACAAAAATATCCATCCAGCCATCATTATCGTAATCGAAAGACCAAGTGGGAAAACTAGAGAACGTTTCTCCTATCCCAATACTTGTTCCTACTTCCTTAAAATGAATCTCTCCTACTTCATCCATACCAGTATTTTTGAATAATAGGTTTTTACTAGATGTTTTATAATTGGACACGTAAATATCCATCCAACCATCATTGTCAAAATCGACCGTAGTAACTCCTTTTACATAATAAGCATTATGAGCATCGCTCACAGTAAGTCCTGCGCTTTTAGTTTTATTGGAAAAAGTACCATCTCCATTGTTTATGTATAGCTCGCAAGGATGTATATTATTTGGTTCAGACTCATTCCCTATAAATAGATCTATCCATCCATCATTATTAAAATCTGCCCAAGTTGCTGTTTGTGTTGGATGAAACGAAAGCAACCCTGCTTCTATGGTCACATCTGTAAACGTATTATCCCCATTATTTCGTAATAGAGAATTTGGATGTTTTCCCAATTTACCTAACCAGGCTCCTCTAAGAACAAACACATCTAAAAAGCCATCATTATTATAGTCTGCCTGCACCATATTCAATCCTCCTCCAATCTCAGTCACACCAGCTGTTTGTGTTTTTTCGGTAAAGTTACCGTCACCATTATTAACAAAATACCTCAGGAGATGCGAAGGAAACCAGCTGGAGACCAATACATCTAATAAATCGTCATTATTAAAATCGTCTACCACAATACCTCCCGAAAGCTCATTGATGTTCAACCCTAATTTAGGAGCTATATCTCTAAATTTTTTTAATGGGTAGTCCGATTTAAAAACACTTTCTGGGATTACCCATTTTTCGGGTACTCCATCTGGGTATTCTCCTAAGGTCATATATGCAATATTCAACAGCCAACGACTATTAAAATCATGAGAATTATAACTCAACATTTTCTCAAACATTACTATGGCTTTTCTTGAGCCTTCTTTTGCATGATGGTATCCTTTGGGATCGATAGGAATAATGCAGGAGGCGGAAGCCTCATGATGATGCAGGCAATTTTGCTGTTCTCCCATTCGTAAATAAGCAACAGCTAACAAAGGCCCTATCTTTTCTTCTTCGCGAGGTTCCAAATCATAATTTATAGGACCATTTAAACGTCTATCCCATAAGGGTTCTAGTATATCAATCGCCCTTTTTGTTTTTCCAGCATATAACAATGCTTCTGCCTTCAGTAAATTTAAACTGCTTTTTTTATTGGCTGGAACCGTTTTAATAATACTATCAAAATATGCCACCTTAACCGAAGATGCATAGTCATTCTCTGGAGTAAAAAAATGTTCTTTGGATGCTTTCTTAAGTAACTCTTGCATGGTTGACTCCTCCTTGCATCCAAAAAACAGACATAAACTAAGAATACAAACCCAAGGTTTTTTATAAAAAGCAAGCATTTGCTTCATAGCCTTTGCAACTTTATTTGGATTTAACTTCTATAAATTTAAGGGGGTCATTATTATTTGAAGCGATAATCATTTGCTTCTTACCCACTTTTATCATAGCTAAATCTTTAACATCTTTAGGTATATAAAATCCACTTTCACAAATAGAATGAGGCGTAAATACACCTTGTCCGTTTCCTGTTAGAAACACACCCGTTCCCGCATCGTTTCTAGGGGTTTCAATCTCAGAGCCATATAAATTACCTGCAACTACCAGATCTAAATTTCCGTCATCATTAAAGTCTTTTACTAATATTTGATTGCTATTAGATAATTGCACAGCATTAGGTAATGCGTGTAAAACAAAAGTTCCTTGTTTATTTTCTATATACGAGGTCGCAAATGTATTTACTTGATAGTGCAAAGAAGCCTCTAATTCTTCCTCTCCATACACATCAACTAATGTGGCTTCTGCAAATTCATTGTAAGTTTTAAATTTTTCTTTAATTTCCCTTACTTGAGAAGAAGAACAGGAACGTCCTCTAACTGGATATTTTTCGCCTTCGTTATAATAACTTAAAACAATATCTTTTTTATTATTACCATCAAAATCATTAAAGTAAATATCGAAAGTCTCATCCTCAAATGATTTATACTTATAATTAAGCCCCAGGTTTCCTGCTACAAAATCAATGTCACCATCCTTATCAAAATCACCACTAGCAATGCTAAACCACCATCCTGTTGTATTTGTTAGCCCTAAACTGTCTGAGATCTCACTAAAGCTTTTGCCTTGATTATTTTTAAAAACACGTATAGGCATCCATTCTCCAACAGCTACGATATCTAACCACCCATCTTTATCTATATCTTCAATGCTTACTGAAGTGGTTAGTCCTAATTTATTAAACGTTGGGATTAAAGCATCTGTAGCATCTACAAACTTAATATGCCTAGACGTGCTAACATTTTCTAAAATATGTGTTTTTGCAGGTGAAGGATAATTCCCTGGAACCAATCGACCACAGATAAGCAGATCTTGGTCGCCATCTTTATCATAATCAAAATTATAAACCCGAGCCCCACTAGTAATCATTTCTGGGAGTGTGTTTTTAGATAATGATAAATTCCCAGAACCATCATTTTCATATAGTCTGTCTTGAAGTAATTTGGAGTCGGGCTCAAATTCATTACCGCCACTCACAACATATAAATCTAAATCCCCATCATTATCAGCGTCAAACATTAAAGACCCCATATCTTCATGAATCGCCTCATTATCTAACATAAATTCTTTTTTATCAAACAAGCCATTCTTATTTTGATAGAATAATCCGCCTTTTTGGTTTGAAGCACCACTTACATAAAAGTCTTCCAATCCATCTTTATTTAGATCACCAACTGATACATAAGGACCGAAAGTGGACATTTTATGAGGTAATAGTATTTCTTTATCGTAATCATTATATCCGTTTTCAATGTGCACAAACAGAGTATCTAACACATTATCTTTGGAATTAAAAGGCTGTTCCTTTTTTAACTTTTTTTCAATTTTATTTAATGTCGCGTCCGCATAGCTTAATACTAATGTTTTATTAACTGAAACATTTGTTAAAGTTTGTGTTTTACCATCTTGCCACTCCACATTTAAGGTGTCTATTATAGTTTCTTTTCCTAGTCCGAAGTGAAGTAACGATGCCATGGAAGAGATATAACCATGCTCTAAACTTAATTCTTGAAACTGTTTTTTATTATTTGAAATAATGGTACATTTTGTACCTACCCCCCTAGGGTTTAATTCGCTTCCATTAAATTGAACGGTGATATAATTGTTATTCTCACTATTATTATTCTCAAAGATAACGGCTTTATCATCAATGTTATTTAATATGATCTCAAGGTCGCCATCATTATCCAAATCTGCATATGCAACACCATTGGAAAATCCTTTAAACTCCAATCCCCACTCGGCATTTATTTTTTCGAATGTTAGATCTTTAGAATTTCTAAAAACAAAGTTATCTGTTTTTTCTGATGGCATTTTTAATGAATTTTGAAGACCATCATTCTTTTTCCTTTCCCCAAAAGGGTTTCTAGTTTTTTTAATAGCATTAAAAAAATCGGTATTATTTATTTCTCGTCTTGTCCCATTAGACACGTATAGATCTTTCCATCCATCATTATCTAGATCTGCAAAAATGGGTCCCCAACTCCAATCGGTACTAGAGGTATTTGAGATCCTGGAAATATTATTAAATTGCGGTGTATTATCTAAACCTAAAACACCTGTGTTTAGTTGTAAACAATTGTGCATATATTGATAATATAATCCAGAATTGTAGGTATCCCAAAACATTTGAACATTCATACTTGCCATGTTTGCTTTAGATCGTTTGTTTGTAGAAGCATCCATATCTGCTTGAAAAACATCTAAAAAACCATCGTTATTAAAATCGGCAATATCGGCACCCATACCATATAAAGCGGTATGCTTTACAGATTGTTCGATCGTATTTCTAAATGTACCGTCTCCATTATTTATATAACAAAAATCGGCACTGGCAAAATCGTTACTTACATAAATATCCTTATAACCATCATTATTTAGATCGCTTACACTGGCACTTAAAGACAAACTATACGACAGCACACCTGCCTCTTTTGTAACATCTGTAAATACGCCATTACCATCATTTTTATATAGATGATTTGAATGTCTTGAAGACGCATGCCTTATAAGTTGCCTAAAAGTATCTGGTGTTGTTTTAAAAGGCGTAATGGGGTAATTAGCAACATACAGATCTAAGTCTCCATCATTATCATAATCAAAAAAGGTGCTTTGTGTACTATGCCCCTTATCTGCAATACCATAGGTTGCTGCCTCCTCTTTAAACGTTATATGTCCTTCTTTATTTAATCCTTGATTTATCAGTAATTTATTTGGACACGCTTCTTTTTTACCAGATACACTTAAGTAAATATCTAACCAGCCATCATTATTAATGTCTACCGTAGTTACTCCTAAAAACCAATCGTTATGCGATAAGCCCGCATTGGCTTTTTCTGTAATATCTTCGAAAGCTAAAGCGCCTTTATTAAGGTAAAGCCTATTATTAACCATATTACCTGTAAAATACAGGTCTTGCAAATTGTCATTATTAAAATCGCCAACAGCAATACCGCCTCCCATATAAATGTATGGGTAGTTAAAATAATTTAGACTGTCTGATTCTGTTAAAGCATTTTCAAAATTTATTCCTGACGCTTTTGGACTTAATAATGTAAACTGTTTTTTCTCAATATTTTTTGAACAAGAAATAATAAAAACGAGAAGCAAAAAACTCTTAAATAATTTCATAATGAAACTAATTTTTGGGGATAAACAAATGTAGAAAATCCTGTACAACAAGTATACAGGATTAACTAATAAAAAAAAACTAACTTATTTTATTTACAAATTGGTATTAACCTGTAATTCTACGTTTGGTATTGGTAGCAGATAATCAAGATCACCAAATCGTTGAAGATCTAAATACCTTGATTGCTCACCTGCTAATTCCACCCATCGCTCATGTTTTATAGCCTCTAAGATCGCAGCAGTACCTGATACTGTAACATCAGGCATAGCAACCGATGGTCTTGATCGAACTTCATTAATGAAGCCTAAAGCGACAGCTTCTGATCCGCCTGGAGAACGTATTTCTGCCTCTGCCCTCATTAACAATACATCTGCATAACGAATAACCCTTGCATTGATACCACTAGCTTGTGTCTCAGCAGCTCTATTATCTAAATTTTGATACTTTCTCCATCCTGGATTATCATCTGGTCCAAAATCCCCTGCAACAAATGTGCTTTCCCCATTATTAAATGTATTAGTCATGGTGCCATTATCACTAGCATCAATTGAATAAAAAGTATATGCATAACGCATGTCTCCATCTTCGAATTCATCTAAAAGTGCTTGGCTTGGTTTTACATTCCACCATCCCGAATACTCTTGAGCTCTAAACGTTGTTTCCGCGTTTCCCCTTCCTGTCTGATCCCATGAGTCACTTAATCCTGTAGCCTCATCAAAGTGTACTTCAAATATAGATTCATCGTTATGTTCTCCTTCTACGGTAGCGTTATCTCTATAATCAGACACCAAACTATAGCCTGTTACATTTGCTAAAGCTTCTTTTGCACCAGCTGCATCACCGTTTTGCAATAACACTTTTCCTAACAATGCCCAAGCAGCCCCTGTTGTTGGTCTGCCAACCTCTTCTTCTCCTTTTACAGGTAAGTTGTCTGTTGCAAACCTCAAATCTGCAACAATAGTGCTGTAAACTTCTGATACTGGCGATTTAGCCCTACCCGATTTCAAACTCTCTATATCTAGCACCAATGGGATGTCGCCATATTTAGTAACCAAATTAAAATAAAAAAGAGCTCTTAAAAACCGTACTTCTCCTAACCTTTCTGCGGCTTCATCAGCAGGTATATTCTCGAAATTTTCTTCATTAGTAATAACAAAATTACAACGTCCTATACCTTGATAGTTATGTATCCAATATCTCATATTACCTTCATTTGCTTCATCAACACTTCGGTTAATCATCTGTACTTTATCTGCTTCTAAATTACCTACTGCATAATTTTCACCTCCAATATTATCGTTAATATAGAATTGATATCTCGCATAATTCCCCGTTTCTTGAAGATACGTATAACACGCAGTAGCCGCCGCTTCCAATTGCAAACTTGACTTAAAAAATGTTGCTTGAGACATTTGGTTAGGATTATTTAATTCTAATCCCGATTCATCGCAGGAAATTAGAATTACAAAAACTACTGCGATCCCAGTAAAAAATATTTTAATTTTTTTCATGTTTTTTTATATTATAAATTAATATACATTAAAATGCCAATTGAACCCCAACAATAAATGATCTTGGCTGTGGGTATACCCCTCTATCAATACCTATTCCTGCAGCTGCTGATTGTTGTCCGGGAGTTACCGTAGAACTTCCTCCAATTTCTGGATCGTAACCAGAATAGTCTGTTATTGTAAATAGGTTTTGTCCTGTAGCATATATTCTAAATTTAGAAAAAGCACCATTTGCAATTGATGTTAATGCAGACTCTGGTAAACTATATCCAATAGTTAAGTTTCTAAGTTTAGCATAAGATCCGTCTTCTATATATCGATCTGAACGTCCCACATTACGTTTATCTGCTCTTGCTGCTTCTGTAAACCCTGGCACTGTTGCATTTGTATTAGTAGGAGTCCATCTATTTAACACAGCTGTTCCTGCATTAAAGAAACGATCCATCCCTTCAAGATCAAATAAATTTGTATTATATATTTCGTTTCCACTTACACCACTAAAGAATAACGTAGCATCAAAGTTTTTATAATTAGCCGATAGATTTAAACCATATGTAAGTTCTGGAAAAGGGTTCCCTATTTTCACTTCATCATTACCATCAACAACCCCATCATTATTTTGATCTACAAAACGAATATCACCTGGTACTGCATTTGGTTGTGCACTGGTATCGTCACCTTGTTGAAATAAGCCATCTGTTTGAAGTCCATAAAAGTAAAATAATGTTTCACCTTCGGTTATTCTGGATAGGGTTTGACCTTCAAAAGTAGAACTTTGTATAAATGACAGGTCTCCCAAATCTGTAGCTTCATTTTTAGAAGTACCAAGGTTTAAGTTAGCAGACCAACTAAAATCTTCTCCTTTGTTATAATTATAACCAACATTAAACTCAAACCCTTTAGTATTTGTTGAAGCTCCATTACGTTGGGTGAAACCAGCACCTAAACCTTCGGAAGGCACATTAGGAATTGGCACAATAACATCTTCAACATCATTATTATAATATTCGAAAGATAACGTAAGTGTATTGTTAAAAAGAGCCATATCTAAACCGATATTAGTCATGGTTGCTTCTTCCCATTTTAAATCTGGGTTTGCAGTACCAAAATTAGAAGCTCCTGTATTTCTATTTAATGCAATATAACCATATGTAGCTACTAATCCCGATTCATAAACATAATCTGTAGATCCATCGTTACCAGTTGTACCCCAAGATCCTCTAAGCTTCATACTACTAATTGCATTTGAATCTTTTAAGAAATCCTCTTCACTTAATACCCATCCTAAAGAAACTGCTGGGAATGTTCCCCATCTGTTATTGTCTCCAAAACGAGAAGATCCATCTCGACGAATTGATGCTGACAGCAAATATTTGCTATCATAATTGTAATTAACTCTTCCTACATAAGAAATTAAACCATATTCAAAAAGCTGGTTGGTTGCTGTTATCCCTTCTGAACCTTGAATTACAGGCACCGCATCACTTAAAGGGTTTGAAGCTTGAGTACGATTGTTTCGAGCGGTTGTTTCAAACTTTTCAGCAACTAGTAATAAATCCAAATTATGAACATCATTAAAGATAGTTGAGTAGGCTAATGAGCTTGTGTAACTGTCTGAACTAAAAATATTAGCACTTTGATCAAGTTGTGCAGCCTCACGTTTATTTATTCCCTCATTAAAAGTAGGACGATGAATGTTTGTTGATGCTGATGTTCTTTCAAAACCATATTGAAACTTATACTCTAAACCGTTAATAAACTCGTAAGAAGCATAAAGCGACCCTAATATTTTAGCAATATCGGTTGTATTATTACTTATCGTTTGGAGTCTAACAGGGTTTTCCGCATCCGATCCACCATCTGAACCATCTGGCCCTCCAAAACCACCTAGTTTATCTGAATCATAAACAGGCGTGTAAGGCAATGATTTAATCATATGTTCTACTAATGTTCTATCCCCATTTTCTTCTTCGTTTTTCATTTCAGAATCTGCAATAGCCAGAGTTTCTCCTATTTTAAATTTATCTCCAATCTTAAATTCACTATTTGCTCTTAAAGACGATCTGTTAAAACCGGTATTAATAATAATGCCTTCTTGATCAATAAAACCTGCGGATATATTAAATATAGCCGTATCATTTCCTCCTGAAACGCCTACGTTCGTATTATGAGTAAAAGCAGTCTGAAATACTTCGTCTTGCCAATCTGTGTTGAGTGTTGTTGACGCTTCGTCTACCGTATATCTATTAGGCAAACCGAACGTTTCCTGCGTAAATTGTCTAAGCTGATCTGAATTAAGTAAATCTAATTTTTTTGGAACACTTTGAGAAGACAAATAAGAATCTAAAGTTACTCTAGTTATTCCTGCCTTCCCTCTTTTAGTTGTGATAAGTACCACACCATTAGATGCTCTTGATCCATAAATAGCAGCGGTTGATGCGTCTTTTAACACATCAATAGATTCTATATCATTAGGGTTAATCTCATTAATCCCTCCAGAAACAATACCATCTATTACGTATAATGGCTGACTGTTACCAAAGGTTCCTAGACCACGTATTTGAACTTGTGGTGCTGTTCCAGGAGATCCGCTGTTAATCACCGTAACACCAGGTGCCTGCCCTTGCAAAGCCTGTTCTGCAGATGTAACTGGGGTTAAATTAATATCTTCAGATTTTACCGAAGAAATAGCGCCAGTTACCAGACGTCTAGATGTTTTTCCATAACCCACTACCACTACTTCACTTAAAGTACTCGTGTCTTCAATAAGAACAACATCAATAATTGATTTTCCATCAACAGCAATTTCAAGTTTTTCGTAGCCAACATAGCTAAAAATTAATATGGCATTAGAATCCACATTAGTTAGGCTATACTTTCCATCAAAATCTGATCCAGCTCCATTCGAAGTTCCTTTCACTATGACATTTGCTCCAGGCAAAGGGCCACTAGAATCAGAAATAGTACCAGTGATATTTTGAGAATACGTAGAGATACTCAAAATAAAGACTGCTAAAAAAAGTAGTTTTTTAAATAGTTTTTCTTTCATAAGTAATTGAAAATTAATTTATTAAAAAATATTTTTTAATAATTTCATTAAATAGAGTAGATTTGTAGTGAACAAAAATTATAATCCATATTATTTAATGATTAGTTAACATTTAGTTTGTGATACAAATTTAACTTCAAAATTGACACACATATAATATGATTTCATCAAATAATAATATATATTTTTCACAATATCGCAAAAACACATATTTAGATGCTAGATAATATCCATAGAGAAATAACGCAACTAACTCCTGAAGATAGCTTTTTAGTGTTTGATCGCGTAAAAGACGATTTTGATTTCCCTATTCACTTTCATCCAGAATACGAATTAAATTTTATACAAAACGGAAAAGGTGTTAGAAGAATAGCAGGAGATAGTATTGAAGAAATTGACGATATCGAGCTTGTTTTTGTTGGCTCAAATCTAGTTCATGGATGGGAGCTACATAAATGCCAATGCAAAAAAATTCATGAGATCACCATACATATAAATTACGATTTACTTGATGAGAAGCTATTAGCAAGAAACATATTTAAACCTATTAAGGATATGTTTGAAAAATCTGCTCATGGTATTTTGTTTTCAAAAAAAACATCTGAGGATATCGCTCCAAGGCTTATAAACCTTAGCAAAACAGATGGTATCGATTATTATTTAGAGTTTATATCTATATTATACGACTTAGCAAGTTCAAGAAATCAACGCATGCTATCTAATTCTACCACACAAAAAAGAAGCTTTGAAAACAGCTCAAAAATAAAAAAGGTCTACGACTATATTCAAAATAATTTCGACAAAAAAATATCGCTAAATGAAATATCTGCTTTAGTAAACATGACACCTGTCTCCTTTAACAGATTCATAAAAAAACGAACTGGAAAAACCTTTGTTATTTATGTAAATAGTACGCGCATAAGTCAAGCAAGCAAGCTACTTTTAGAAACAGACTTAAGCATTGCCGAAATAAGTTTTAAGTGCGGATTTAACAATATAGCAAACTTTAATCGTATTTTTAAAAAAGAAAAAAATGCTACCCCCAGTGAATTTAGAGAAGGTTTTAATGCATGTATTAAGCGTGTTTTGTAAAATTTGTCTTTCTTTTCATTTATTTATCTAAATGTTTACCCAAAACATACTCACCTATTTTAAATAAAAAATAGTATCACCAATTGATCATATAAGACAATTTAATACGTACTAATACATATATTTTTGCAATATATATTCGTAAAAAAAAATATTTTAGCTTTTATTTAAATAATCAAACACTCATTAAATCTAATGTATCAAGGAGGTACATAGAATTTAACGCTCTATACCACGAGGTATTAAGAATAAATCAAATCATATTAACAAATGATTATTTTATACACTAAAATGAAAAAATAGTATTATTAAATACAAACAAAATTAGATTCAACAACCTTTATAATACGACACAAAAAATCATAAATAGTTGAATATTAAAACTTTACATGTAATAACATTTTTATTATGAATATTAAATTTAAACTCATTACATATATAATAGTAACACTAATGTTTATGGCTTGCACAGACGATAACCACACAAATAAAACGATACCCCATCCTAAAGAAGATCTAATTAGCGAAAAAGTAGATGCGCTTATTAAAATAATGACACTCAAAGAAAAAATTGGTCAAATGAACCAATATAATGGGTTTTGGGATGTAACTGGTCCTGTTCCTAATGAGGGTGATGCTGAAGAAAAATATGAGCACTTAAAAAATGGACTTGTTGGTTCTATGCTTTCTGTAAGAGGGACAAAAGCTGTTAGAGCTGTTCAAAAAATTGCTGTAGAAGAATCTAGATTAGGAATTCCATTAATAATAGGTTTTGATGTTATTCACGGCTACAAAACTTTAAGTCCAATACCTCTAGCCGAAGCAGCCAGTTGGGATCTAGAAGCCATCGAAAGATCTGCTCAAGTGGCTGCTGCAGAAGCATCGGCCGCAGGTATAAACTGGACGTTTGCTCCAATGGTGGACATATCTAGAGACCCTAGATGGGGACGTGTTATGGAAGGTGCTGGAGAAGACCCTTTTTTAGGAAGCAAAATTGCAGTAGCAAGGGTTAGAGGTTTTCAAGGAGATGACCTATCTGCCGTAAACACCATAGCTGCTTGCGCCAAACATTTTGCTGCTTATGGGTTCTCTGAAGCTGGAAAAGAATACAACACGGTAGACATAGGAAATTCAACCTTACATAATATTGCCCTGCCTCCGTTTAAAGCTACCGTAGATGCCAATGTTAAAACTCTAATGAACGCATTTAATGAGCTTGATGGGGTTCCTGCTACGGGAAACAAATACCTTCTAAGGGATATTTTAAAAAATAAATGGGGATTTAAAGGTTTTGTGATTTCCGATTGGGCCTCTATAAAAGAACTTGTTGTTTGGGGCTATGCAAAAGACAATAAAGACGCTGCTAAAATGGCTGCGTTAGCGGGTTCTGACATGGATATGGAATCGCATATTTACGTATTTGAGCTGGAGCAACTAGTTAAAGATGGTAGTATTGATGAAGAGATTATTGATGATGCTGTTAGCAGAATTTTAACTGTAAAGTTTGAATTGGGATTGTTTGACGACCCATACAGATATTGTGACGAAATTAGAGAGAAGGAAGTAATCAACAGCCCAGAACATTTAGACGCCGTTCTGGATATGGCAAAAAAATCTATTGTTTTACTAAAAAATGAAAATCATTTACTGCCACTAAAAAAAGAAGGTCAAAATATTGCTTTAATTGGTGCTTTAGCAAATGAAAAAAACAGTCCGTTAGGAAGCTGGAGAATTGCTTCGAAAGATAGCACTGGGGTCTCTGTACTTGAAGGGATGCAAAATTATAAAGGCAACCATTTAGTTTATAAAAAAGGAACTGATGTAACCATTGGCAGCACTCAATTTATTAATGAACTTAATATAAACAATACAGATAAAAGCGGATTTAAAGACGCTATAGATGCTGCTAAAAAAGCCGATGTCGTCGTTATGGTTTTAGGAGAACATGGGTTTCAAAGTGGGGAAGCCAGAAGCAGAACAGACATTGATTTACCTGGCGTTCAGCAAGAATTATTGGAAGAAGTTTATAAAGTAAATAAAAATATTGTTCTGGTATTAAACAATGGTAGACCTTTAACTATTAATTGGGCAGACAAACATATTCCTGCAATCCTTGAAACATGGCAACTTGGTACTCAAGCAGGAAACGCAGTAGCTCAAGTATTATATGGAGATTACAATCCAAGTGGCAAACTCCCTATGACCTTTCCTAGAAATGTAGGTCAAATACCTATATATTATAATTATAAAAACACTGGAAGACCTATTAGCGATACCAATAACCCTAATTTAGTTTTTTGGTCTCATTATAGCGATGTAGAAAACACCCCGCTTTATCCGTTTGGCCACGGTTTAAGCTATACGACTTTTAAATATGAAAATTTAGTACTTAACAAAAAAACGTTTGATATAAATGAAAGCGTCCATATTTCTGTTAATGTAACCAATACAGGCAAAGTAACTGGTAAAGAGGTCGTTCAACTTTATATTAGAGATCTTGTAGCCAGTACAACACGTCCAGTGAAAGAGTTAAAAGAATTTGAATTAATTGAGTTACAAGCTGGTGAAACTAAAACAGTAAATTTTGTTTTAAATAAAGCAAGTTTAGGTTTTTATAATAACCAGGGTGATTTTATTATAGAGCCTGGAGAATTCGAAATTTTTGTTGGAGGAAGTTCTTATACTTCTTTAGATACTCGTTTTGAGTTAGAACTCTTTTAAACTTTTTTAATTGAGTTCTTAGAGTAAAATTACCCTACAATAAGTCTCTACTTATTTCACAACCCTAAACAACTGATACAAAGCACAAAAGAATTTATCATTCAGACCATTCCGACAATTGTCGGAGTTGAAGCATCTGTTTTGATTTTAGATAAACAAGATGCTTCTGTCGTTCCTCCCTGTCTGCCTATCAATGTCATTTAAGTTAAGGAAATTTGTTCTGTTCTGTTTTGTCACATTGAACGCAGTCGAAATGCTATTAAAAACTATTCCAACGCTCTTCTGGCATTCAACTCGAACGTTACTTCGTCTAATTTCTTTTGTGTTAATGGATAGAAAAACATTAAACCAGCAGCAATTAAAGCTATTATTGCAGGAATCCAACTCATCAACATAATAATACCAGGAATAGCGCCGCTAATCGCAACTACATCTTGACCATCATAATTAAAGCCTGCCAAAACAAAACCGATTATAGCTCCTGCAATACCACCTCCAAACTTAGTTGCAAACGACCCTGCTGAATATATAAGTCCCGTTGCACGCCGACCGTTTTTATACTCAGAATAGTCTGCTGTATCGCCTAGCATAACAAAAAACAATGTTGGGAAAATTGCTGCTAAAAATTCTGAAACAATACCAATAGTAAAAATAGCGCCTACATCTTCTGGACCGCAAAAAACAAATAAGGCATTCACCAACCCAGATAAAATTAACGCATAAATAAACAGGTTTCGTTTTCCTAGTTTTTTCCCTAAAGGAGCCGTTACCATTGCTCCAGCAATCGATGCTAACATAAGTCCTACTAAAAAACTTGCTGCTAATAATTGATTATTTAAATAATGAGTAAAGTAGATAACTACAATGCCTTGTTTTATTGAGTTGTATACATTAAACAATAGCCCGACCACTAATAAAACCAACCAAGGCTTGTTAGTTATTAGATCTTTTAGATCTTTCCCTAAATTATTTTTTTGGTTTTTAGGCGGCGTAACTCTTTCCCTTGTTGTGTAAAATGTTATAAACATAAAAACAACCAAAAATACTGAAAGCAAATACATGGAGTTACTATAACCTTGCTTCTGGTCTATAATAGAAATTTCACCAGCATCTATATTCGCTTCTCCTGTTACGATAAATGTATAAGGTTTATTTGCTTCTATAGAAAAGCTTTTTGCATGTGTAGGTGTATTTTCTTCCGCATTAACAGTCTTGTTATCCCAAGTAAATAAAGCGATCCCATTATCCGTTTTTATATTGACATTAGACACATCCGATGGTGCAGACACCTCTACCCTAAATGTCGTATCATCTAACTTATCTACTTTTACAGTAGGATTTATATTTCCGAAATAAGCCACTAAAAAAAGCAACACGCCTTGCACAAGCATACCACCACCAAAAGCACCAACCATTCTATAAGACCCTATGCTTGTTCGAACTTTATCATCCCCCGTCATAACTGCCATTAATGCCCCATATGGTATATTATTAGCTGTATAAATGAGTGTAAATAAAATATATGTAACGTATGCGTACATAATTTTTCCAGAATCACTCAGTTCTGGGCTTGTAAAGAGTAATGAGAGAATAGTAGCTAATGGAATGGCCGTCCACAAAATCCAAGGGCGAAACTTACCATATTTAGATTTTGTTCTGTCGCCTATAATACCCATTAATATATCGCTAATACCATCACTAAATCGGGCAACTAAAAATAACACCCCAACTGTTGCTGGGTTAAGTCCAAAAACATCGGTATAAAAAATAAATAAAAATGTTGCCACGCCTCTCCAGGCTATATTTGCAGCGCCATCTCCTAATGCATATCCAATTTTTTCTTTGATTGAGACTCTATCTTTTGCTATAGCCATTGATCGTATATATTTTTAAAGTTAAATAGACAAATTAACGCCACTAACTGTTTGTTAATAGTAGGTTAAATTAGCGCTTTCATGGTTTGAATTTAAATACTTTTTCTATCAAATCCGATATTATTCTTTCATTTAGCTTACTAAATCTAGTCTTTTGTTTCTATTATATTTGGTATGTTCTAGAAACGAACATGCGTTCAAACTGCACTTTGGATTATTTTACACCGTATATCACGAAGCAGACCTATAGACCTCTAATCCATAGGTTTAGTTATGAATGGTATTGTTTGTATTTTATTTTTACGGACAAAAGCTATTAAACCTAATAGTAAGCCCTGAACTCAATAATAGGAATCGACTCAAGGGTCGAGATATTAAACCTTAACCCCTCTATAAAACTGATAAAATTTTAATATGATAGCCTACATAATTATAGCCATTCTTCATCCTTTTATCATTTTTATTTAAGGCTAAATACAACTCACCCAAAACTCTTCAATAAGATGTGGGCTTGCAAATAATATCTCCCTGTTCTAAAATTCTTTTTCTTTTCAAAGTGAAGGTTCGTTATTTCACCAAACTTGGTTTGTTGCTCTAATTTATGAATGAGTTTTATAATATGATTATAATCACCTTCCAAAGTAAATTGATAGGTATTTATTCTTAGGTCATTTTTATTAATAATGTGAGGTTCTAAAAAATGAACTACTTTTAAGTTCGTATTATCTGCAAAGGTGTTAATGGTTTTTAAAAGATTATTCTGAACAGAGCTCCCATTAAGCTGATATTTGGTAAGCAATGAATCGTAATATTTTTGTTTTTGTTTTAAAAGAGATACTTGCTTAGGTGTATTTTCAAATAGAGCCTCCTGTGCTTTTAAACTATGATACTCTTTTTTAATATCTAATGTTTTTGAAAAGGATAGTTGATAACACAAGACCAAGACTAATAAAAACCCAGCCAATAATAATATGTTTTTAGTTTTTTTAGTCATTCGTAATAACTAGTTTAATACTAAAATTAGAACTAGTCTTTGACGTGTCTTCATAACTCAAAATTTCTGTTTTTCGCACCCAATTTAGCTTGTTTATATCTACCATCCACTCAGAAAACATATCACTATTATTAGATGCTCCTGAAATTAAAATAACGTTACTATCTACTTCTATGGATTGCCCCTTTTTTATGCGCTTTAATACTGGTTGAAAATTTAATTCGGATAATAATATAGAATTAGGTAAACCTTGTATAATAATATTTGCAAAATAGGAACTTTTAGAAGCGCTACTTTTAAGCATATCATCAACCATTTTTTGTGATTTATTTACACTTTCATTAAGGTCTAACAATTTTTTTTTAGTCGTTTGGTTAACCTGTGAGGTTTGTTCTAAAGTATTTACTTCATTAAAATAATGATTGAAAATAAAAAAATTGATTAGCAAAGAAGTCAATATAAATACCAATGCAAATTTTACAAATTGTGTAAAAAACCGAGATTGTTGATAATCGATTTTTAGTGATTGTTTTAGTAAATCAAAATTAGTTAAGGGGCTAAAACTTTGCAAAACAACATTTAATGCTCCTGAAAATGATAGTAGCTGGTTATTATTTACTTCTAGCCCATTTACATTATAATGTATTAATTCTTTAGTCTCTATTTTATCTATGGCTGTAATACTTCCATTCGCAATTGAAATATTTGCATTTGAAGTACAAATCGTATTAGAATTTATAAAATTACTACTATTGGTAATCACCGAATTCCCTAAAGACACATTAATTATAGAAAACTCTTTAGTTTGATATTTAGAAATCAATTCCTTTACATAAACCTTTCTACAGATGGCTATAAAATGATTGTCCTCTTGTGTTATTCCTTCATAAAAAAAATCTTCTAGATTAATATTAGGAAAAGCATTATAAACTAATTTTTCTATTTCTTTAAGCGGGCTTTTAATCTGTTTTGTTAAGACATTATTGTTATTAATAATTAGAAAAACAGGTTGTTTTTTAGGCAATTTATCAAATAACGAGTCAAAAGATGTTTCTTTTAAAACATTTTCAATATCGATATCATTCTTAGATTTTTTTAAAACTGTTGTATATATAACATCTTGATCATTTTGTACCGTATGCTCTACGCCACAAAAATGATTTCCGTACTCCAGATATGTTTTAATTGACTTTAACATTAATAAATAACAGTTGGTTTAATAAGCACTGTTAATTTCGATTTGGAATCCTTACGACTACGGCTACTAAAAAGCCATTTAATTACTGGAATTCTAGCTAAAAAGGGCACCCCTGTACCCGAATCGTTTTTTACATGCTCTTCTAAACCTCCTAATACAACAATATCTTGATCTTTCACTCTAATAATTGAGCTAAACTCCCGAGAATTAAGATCTGGTGGAGCATCATCAGCAATACGCAATCCAAAATCAGATTGTACTACAAAAATATCAAGTGTTACTTGTCCGTCGCCAGACACTAAAGGTTTAATAGTTAATCCAAGTTCTGCATCGATAGGTTCATAATTGGTGATTTCTGATGTTTGCGGATTATCGGTACCATAAATATTACGTTGTGTTACGGCGTAGTATGAGGTTTGTCCGTTTGAAAAATTAGCACGATGCCCATTTAAAGTTGACAATTTGGGTGTGGATCGTATTTTTATATTGCCATTAGATTCCATGGCTTTAATAGTCGCAAAAAAATTAGGCACAACCTTTCCTAAATTAATATGTCCGAAGTCATCAAAACCGTTAAGCACTTTATTAATAGTTTTTGCCCCTAGTGTTAAATCGGTTTGAGGAAAAATCCCTCCTTGTGTCTCAACTGCCTCTTCACCAATACCCCAGCTTACACCCGCTTCAATGGTTGAATTCCTACTAACTTCGATAAGCATGACTTCGATAAGTATTACAGGAACGGGCTTATCAATCTTTTTAATAAATCTTTTAAAACGTTCAATTTTTGCAGCGGCTCCCATCACATAAAAGCTATTGAGTTCGTAATCTATTTTAACATCTAAGTCCTGCGTAATTTCATTCGGCAAAATGCTTATTAATGCTTCTGCCTTACTTCCAGTGTCACTAAAACTTGTTCTATTACTGGTATTAACAGATTGTCTAGTATTCCTGCTTGTCCCTGAATTTGTAATAAACTGATTCGTAGTATTTGTATTCAAAGAACTTCCGTAGGTGTTATTATAGCTATTTAGCCCTCCATAGGTTCTACCTACGGTTCTACTACTACCACTATTCCCAGAAGGATCTGATAATAATTCTACAGAGCGGTGTTGTAAATGAATCACCTCAACAGACCGAACACTTAATTGATTTTCGGTTCCAAAAAAATAAGTATCGCCTTCTTTTTTAAAAGTAAATATCTCAGGTGTTCCCAAACTTGTATTATTTCTATTAGGCTTGGGATTCGTATTGGTTTTAACTGAATTGCTAGCACCTATGTCTTTTCGAGATTCAAACATCTTAATTAGCAAGTCATCAAACGTAATAGATTTTGTCTTAAAAGTTATTGTTCCCGCATTGTCTAATGGTGTTGCCGTAAGAATATCGATATTCAGTTCTGCACTAATATCATTAATAACGCTCCCAATAGATGTACTCTCAAAATCAACTTCTAACAATTTCGTTTCTAAATCTAATATTTTAAAATTCAGGTTCGATTTTCTTCTAGCAGATTGTCGCCTCGCATTCGGATCATTTAAATTTACAGGCGTATTATCTTCAAAAACATAAAAATCATCTTTTGTTTTCTCTACAAATAAATGATTTGCCAGCGCCAATTTATCCAAGGCAGCATCAAAAGGCATTTGTTTTATATAGGAGGTAACAGATTTACTTTCCATACCAGGCGTAAACACTAAATTTTTACCACTCTCGTCCATAATACGTTTAAACACCTCATATAACTTGTCATTTTTAGCATCAATAGTAAGACTATTATCACTTGGGTTATAATTAACAGGAATAATATGTTTTTTTGGTGCTTCTATAGGTATTATATGCCTTTTTACAGAAAGAATATTCCCTGTAAAATCTATAGTAAGATCATATTCTTTACATAAAAACACCAATAAATCTGCTACTGTTACATTAGTAAAATTGTTAACAATACTAATTTGATTGAGTTCTGGAGCAATATTAAGGTTTACTTTATGTACGTCTGAAACTGCTAGCAAAAAATTTGATAAGGATATATTACTAACACTAATCTCTGTTTTTACTTGCTCTGTAAGCCCAGAGTTATCAACCGATAAAATCTCCAATTGGTTTTTTATAGTTGTAATACGTGAGTCTTGATTTTGAGCAAAACCAAAACTAATGGTTAGTAATAAAATACAAACGAATTTATTCATATATAAAGCGTAAAAAGGGCACTAATTATTGTTTTTTATTTAGTAACAAGGCTATTTTTTCTTCTAATGAAGCAATCCTTTTTTCTTGATTTTTAAGTTCTTTATTCTCATTTTCCAACGTGTTAATACGCTTTTCTTGATTAATAGTGTAAAGTGTTAGTTCTTCTATTTTTTCGAGCAGTTTTAAGTTCATTTCTTTTAACTTAATACCTGTATCTTCCATATCCTTTGCAGATGGGATATTTGGTAAATGTCCTTTTTCTGAAATATAATTCTCAACTTCTTGTAATGTTTTTAAATCATAATCTTTATAAAACACATAATCGGGCGCTATGGCTCCTAATAAATCTACTTTTACTTCGTTGGTGTGTATATTGCCTTTAACTGTTAGTTTTGAGTCTGGGGTTGTGGTGCCGATGCCTACGTTGCCATTTGAACGGACAATACTAATAGAATTAACATCATTATTTGTATCTGTACTATTGATATGATTAACCCCAATATTTAATACATTACTTGTTCCATCATAATTAATAAAAGCCCCCTGAAGATTAACCTCTGTAAACCTTAAATATCTTGAAGAATTATAACCAAGCACATTAATATTGCCTTCGTTTATATCTAATAATTCCTTTGGAGTCGTAGTTCCAATCCCTACATTCCCAGAAGCTGGAAATGTATTTTGAGCGCTTAAATACAATGATGTTGAGAAACAAAGACAGATAATAAAAAGTGATTTTTTCATGGTTTTATCGTTTTTTTGAGCTTAATAATACTTCTAGTTTTTGTAATCTTCTATTTTGCTTTTGAAGTTCTTTTTCAAGGGTTTCGACTTTAGATGTTTTGTTTTTAAGAACTGTTATTTTTTTCTCTTGATTAATAGTGTAAAGTGTTAGTTCTTCTATTTTTTCGAGCAGTTTTAAGTTCATTTCTTTTAACTTAATACCTGCATCTTCCATATCCTTTGCAGATGGGATATTTGGTAAATGTCCTTTTTCTGAAATATAATTCTCAACTTCTTGTAATGTTTTTAAATCATAATCTTTATAAAACACATAATCGGGCGCTATGGCTCCCAATAAATCTACTTTTACTTCATTGGTGTGTATATTACCTTTAACTGTTAGTTTTGAGTCTGGGGTTGTGGTGCCGATGCCTACGTTGCCATTATCCTGAATTATTAACTGTTGTCCAAATAAAGATCCATTATTTTTATAAATGCCAAAATGATTATTTGATCCAACACCTAATTGCCAGCTTCCAGTTCCAGACGCATTATCAATTTGTAAAGAAGCTCCTCCGCTACTTCCAGATCGACTAAACTTTGAAACAACAAAATCAGAAGAAATAACATCTAACAAATAATTAGGAGTTGAAATTCCAATCCCTACATTCCCAGAAGCTGGAAATGTATTTTGAGCGCTTAAATAGAATGATATTGAGAAACAAAGACAGGTAATAAAAAGTGATTTTTTCATAATTTAAATTTTTTAATCGGTTAATAAGGCATACACTTCTTCAACAGAGCTAATCCCTTGTTCTACTAAATTAATAGCATTGGTTTTTAAAGTGGCTATATGGTGTTCGTTTAAATAATGATCTATTTCTAAATCGTTGTGTTTAATGTGTGTTACTAAATCTTTGGTAATAGGAATAATTTCATAAATAGCTTTTCTACCTTGATACCCGGTATGGTAACAACTATGACACCCTACAGCCACGAAATGTGTTTTTAAAGTCTTTGGAATATTAAAATGTTCTGGGAAAACATCCTTGCTTATAGCTTGTTCTTCTTTGCAATGGTTACAAAGTTTTCTAACAAGTCTTTGCGCGATACTAACATTTAAAGTACTCGCAATTAGAAAAGCAGGAATCCCCATATCTATTAGCCTGGAAATCGTAGCCCAAGCAGAATTTGTATGGATGGTAGACAATACTAAATGTCCTGTTAAAGCGGCACGAATAGCCATATTCGCTGTTTTAACATCACGTATTTCTCCTACCATAATCACATCGGGGTCTTGACGCAAAAAAGTACGTAGCGTACTCGCAAAATCTAAACCTATATTTTCTTTAAGCTGGACTTGATTGACTCCTTCTAAAGTATATTCGATAGGGTCTTCTATGGTTAGTATATTGGTCTGATCATCATTTAATAATTTAAGCGTTGCGTATAAGGTGGTTGTTTTACCAGATCCTGTAGGACCAGAGATCAATACAATACCATTTGGTTTTTTAATAGTCTCTTTATAAGTATTTAATTCTTTGGTTGTAAATCCTAGATCTTCTAAATTAATATGATCGGCATCCTTACTTAAAATACGAAGTACCATCTTCTCACCATGTAATGTTGGTAAAGAAGAGGCTCTAATATCAAATTCGTCTATTTGTGTCTTAATGGTTATACGTCCATCTTGTGGTAAACGTTTTTCCGAAATATCCAGACCTGCCTTAATTTTTAACTTATTCACTATAACTGGATATTCCGATATAGCAATTACAAATTGTTCTTTTAATTTGCCATCTAACCGATACCTCACTCGACAAGAATGCTCGTACGGCTCAAAATGAATATCACTACTCCCAATATTTTTAGCCGTTAGTAATAACTTTTCTAAAAAATCTGTCGTATAATGTAAATCCTCCTTAGCATGACCTGCTTGCTTTCTAAAATTAGTCGTTAGATAATGCTGTATGTTTTCTGAAGATTCTGGCAATAGTTTGATCTCTTTTCCCAAAACAACCTGCAATTCTTGCTTAAGAACGTCTGAGACACTATCCGATTTAAAAACAAGATGCCCGTTTTGAGCTTCAACAGGTATAATATTATAATGATAAGCTTGCTCACTACTAATAAGTTGAATTAAGGAAGTATCTATAATAAAGTTATCCATCTGTTTAAATTTTATAAGGTGATTGAATAACCCCAGACCAAAACCCTAGGTAGGTTAATGCAAAAAACATACTCATATACCCAGCCAAGGGTACTGTTTCATGTTTTTTATTTAAAATAAGATGAAGCACTAATGAAAAAAATAAAGCACTAGACAAAAGAATTATAAAACTTACAGAGGCGAATGAAAATGCTAAGGAAAAAAACAGTAGTACATCTCCTAAACCAAAAGCAGCACTAAACTTTATTTTTAGCTTAAATTTAATATACAAAAACACAATAAGCAACAAGCATGACACAAAAAGTATATTTATAAAAGAAGACATAAAAAACAACTCTGGAATTGTTTTAAAATAATGTAACGCCCCAATACACAGTGCCACTACCGGGAATAAAAACCAATAGACTTGGCGTTCTTTAATATCTTGATATAGAATAAAAAGCAGGGTTAGTATCAGTATAACTTTTAAAAGTATCATATTGACTAATCTTTTACAGTTTGCTTGGGGGCTCCCGTCTCATCTATTTCCCAAACATTAAATGTACCGTCTCCATCAAAATCGGTTATAGCTGTCGCTCTGGCCTTAAAGCTATTATTTGTTGCGCTTAAAATTTCGTAAACATAATTACTGGTTCCATTTTCTTTAACCGTTTTTGGAGCCTCAAAATCAATATCATTTAAATCGATTGAATATTTTGAATACATATATCGATAGGATGTTTGAGAATTGTAAACATATTTAAGTTGTGTTTGTGCTTCTATACTTTTAGTCTTACTAATTAAAGGCATTAAATTAGGCAATGCTAAAAGCAATAAAATACCTATTATTATAAGTACAATTAAGACTTCTTGTAAGTTATACGCAGGTAGTTTCAATGTTTTCATTATGATTATTTAATTGTTCTTATATAAAATTTAAGTAGTGTCTATTTTAAAAAATAAAATGAAACTTTAAATTGATTATCAGTAATTTACAAACCAACTTAGCAAGTGGCTTAGATAATGTCAAAATACGGATCATTATTGAGAAATTACTAAGGTAAAACCTTAGTAAGAATAAGGATTTTCATTAGTTTTTCAAATGGCATTACTAAAACGTCTGTAACCTATAGAAATCCATACTCTTGTGCTACTTTTACTAATACATTGTCACTTTCTTTGGTGGTATTAAAAACCTGCTTTAACAGCCGTTTTCTACGTTCTATTCCTCCAATAGACATATTAATAGTACTTGGTAAATCTTTCATTTTTGTGCCTTTAGATAATTCATATAGCAACCTCCTGTCTTTTTCATCTAAAGTAAAATCATTCATTAAACTCTTTCTTAAAAACTCTAAAATGGTTTTGGTATAATAAGGCGTTCCTATTAGCACATGTTTAATGGCTTCTATAAAATTGCTAAACCCAGCTTCGCTTTTAACTAAAAACCCTTCTGGATTAACACTATTAAAAATATTATTTATTTTATAACTATTATTATGGTGGGTAGACACAATTATTTTAACATCACAAAATAATCGTCGAATCCTTTTCCCTAAATCTTCTCCAGACAGAATACTATCATCTTTTGAAGGAGGTAAACTAATATCTAGAAAAACTAAATCGTATGGTTCTGATTTTAAAGCTAAACCTACTTTTAATATAGCAGAATCGCAGTCTGATGCGGTATCAATTTTAAAAATATAGTCTGTATTTGAACCTAAATAAGAAAAAGCTCTTTCATAGGATTCTATTATTGCTACATGGTCATCGATAATTAAAACATTAATAGGTCTTGTCATCTTTAGTTATATTTAAATTTGGATTTTTCAATCGTGTATTTTGAGAGCGAGGTTAGTTCATAAATAAAAATTATGCTTTGACATTGGGAGCTTATAATATATCTGGGTGTTTAATTATTTTTAATGAAGATGCAGCATATTTTGGGACTTAAGAATTACACAACTAATCTATGAATAATTTCCAAAAAACAAGTAAGGAAAAACCTTAGAATATATAAGGTTTTCCCTTATTTTTATTTATGTGGATTTTAAAGTAATTACAATTCGAAAAAAAACCATGCTAATCTTTTTAAGGTCAATAATTTACTATCTACTACTAAATAATTACTAATACCCTACTCTAATTCACCCTATTTACTTCGCTCTTAAAACTCTAATGTTTACAGGCAGCCACGCCCACAAATAAACCTTATAAAAAAAAGGAAAACCCCTTACACATCCTAAGGGAGAACCTTATACATTTCTCATTGTAATGTTATAATTTTACGCCCGTAAAATTCCAAATTATGAAGAGGTTATTTTTGTTCAGTTTATTTATTAGTAATGCAATTATTGCCCAAATAACAGACACAGGAAATAATGTAGGTATAGCTACCACCACCTCAGGTTCCAGACTCACTGTAGCAGAAAATGTCCATACCTAAGAAATAAACCGATTTTGTTTTGAAGACTATTACGATTTTCCTGATTTAGAAAAAACAGAAATATTTATAAAGAGAAACAAACACTTATCTGAAATTCCTTCAGAAGAAGAGATGTAAAAAAGGGTTTCTTTTAGCCAAGACGAATATAAAGTTACTTCAAAAATTGAGAAACTACCCTTTATACCATTCAACTAGATAAACAATTAAAATCTCAAGACACCCAATTAAAAATACAAACAGAAATTAATCAAGAAATAAAAGCATGGCTTTTAAAATTAGAACAATTATTACAAAAAAATTAAACAAACAACCTTTTTAAATGAACAAACTAGCATTCCCAGTATCCCTAATTGCCATCGCAGCAAGTATTTTTTCCATTTTTCAATTACAATCATCATCAGAGCAAGTGTATGTAGATGTCAACAAACTTTTAGATGGTTATAAACGCACAAAAATTGTAAGAGCTGCTTTTGAAGAAAAAGCAAAAACTCTAAATGCCAATGTAGATAGCTTAATGAGTGATTGGCAAAACGAGCTAAAAACCTATGAAAAAGAACGCTCTAAAATGAGTAAGAAAGAATTAGAATTAAAACAAGAACTCTTAAGTAATAAACAACAACAAATAAACAATTACCAACAAGCCATACAAAAGCAAATACAGGAAGAAGATAAAAAATCGACCCAAACGGTTATTAATGATATTAATGATTATGTGAAAGAGTACGGTAAAAAAAATAATCATAAAATAATATTTGGAGCCAGTGGTAGCGGTAATATTATGTATGCAGATGAGGGAACAGATTTAACCCAAGATGTATTGAATGGGCTTAATGCAGAATTTGGTGGAAAATAAGCAACTTAGAAAACAAAGAATTAAACTAAAAACAAGACCTTCATGAAAAACGTAATTTTAATATTGATAACAGCAATAGTATTACCTTTTGTTTCTTTTGCACAAGGAATAACTGGGACGAGTTACCCAACAAATGGAACTACGTATTATGGATTAAATTCAGATACCACGGACTCTTATTCAACTCATTTCGGTAGTGATTCAGGGCAGTATTCAAATGGTGAGTTTAATGTTTTTTTAGGGTCATCTGCGGGATATTATGTTTCTGGAACTAATAATGTTTATTCGGGATCAGAAGCAGGGTTTCATGGTTATGGAAGTTATAATGTTTATTCAGGATCAGATTCAGGATATGGTGCAGATGGAAGTAACAATACGTATTTAGGTTCTAGGTCAGGAGTTGGTTCTTCTGGAAGTTATAATGTGTTTTTAGGAAACCAAGCAGGATCTACTTCAACCGAGAGCAATAGGTTATATATAGATAACAGTGGCACAACCACACCTTTAATATACGGTAAATTTGATACCGATCAAGTAGGTATAAATACAACAAATATTCCTGTTGGGTATACTTTTGCTGTATTGGGTAAAATAATTACAGAAGAAGTAAAAGTGAAGCTTTATGCAAGTTGGCCAGATTATATATTTAATAAAGATTACAACTTACCATCCTTAAAAGAAGTAGAAAACCACATTAAAGAAAATGGTCATTTACAGAATATCCCATCTGCCAAAGAAGTTGCCGAAAATGGTATTCTACTAGGTGATATGAATGCGAAACTCCTTCAAAAAATTGAAGAACTTACCTTATATACCATTCAGCAACAAAAAGAATTAGAAGAACAGAAAGAAAAAAATTCAAGTTTAGAAGATAGATTAAAAAAGTTAGAGGAATTGGTATCAAATAAATAATTAAAAGATGAAATATACACTTGTTTTAATATTTATAATGCTTGTAGTAAATACTACAATAGCTCAGGAAGTGGAAGTATCAACAGCTTTAAAATTAACAAAGACACTTCATTCAAAAAAGATAGAACCCAAAGTGCGTTTTATTAAGGAAATAAAAAAAACAAATGAAACTAAGGATAAAAAAACTATTGCAGATCATTTATATAAAAAAATATCACAAATTTATACTACCGTATTTACTCCAGAAGAAATAACAAATATGTTTGCCTTTTATAATTCTGCATTAGGTAAAAAAATTGCAGAAAATGAAAGAAAAGTTAATAGAGAAGTGTCTACTATTATAAGGCAATGGGAAACGGATCAACTAAGTATAGAACAAAGGCAAACCTCAAAAATTGTAGACGAGAGAAGACGTATAGAAACAGATTCGTTACGCGCTCTTAAAAGAAAAGAATTGATTGCGAAAAGAAAAGCAGAAAGAGAGACACCGCTTCCTAAAATAAATAACCTTGACGATTTAAAAAAACTAATAGAAAAACAGCCTTATATCATTTCAGATCGCAGGTTATTATTAGAATTATTTGGTAAAAAAGGATTAGAAAAATTACGTAATCCAGAATCAAGAGTCTTGAAAGAAAATCAAAAATAACTTTTTTGAGTATAAAACATAAAATTTGAAAAATTACAATTATATAAAATTCGTTTTTAGCTTACTCATACTTTCGTCGTGCGTAAATAATAAGACATTCAATAACGAAACCGCATTGCTAGAGTATATCAAAGCTCCCAAAAACGGCTATACACAAAGTAAAACCATAAACGGAGTAGATTATACTTTAACCTATCGCCCCACAGATATGTTAGTAGTACAAGAGTTGGGTAATAGTATTGCGGATGCTAAACATAGTTCACTGGACGTGGCCGAAGTGAGAAACAAATACAACAAGTACATGTATTTCAATTTAAGCATGAGTAAAAATAACCAAGAGCTATTAAGTGTTACTCCAAAGAACAGAAACGAGTTTGGAGCTATGGTAAATCAACTAGCATTTGGTATGAACGAAAAAGTACATGTATACACTCCAAGTAAAGACACGTTAGAAATGGCAGACTTTATTTACCCACGCATGTACGGTATAAGCAGAGCAACTACCATCATGTTTGTGTACCCCAGAGACGTAAAAGCATTAAATAACAAGTATATAAATTTTACTATTGAAGATTTAGGCTTGTATACTGGTGAAGTGAAATTTAAAATACCAATTAAAAAAATAAAAGACGAACCCAAGTTAAAGCTATAAATGAATTTGATCATTGACAGACTGTGTCGCAATTCAAAACACATGTTTGAGATTTCTTTATTTGAGTTTCTTCTCAGACACCCTCCGAGTTTTCTTTGCCAAAAAACGCGAAAACACTGATTAAAAGACAGTCTGTGAGCGTAGTCGAAATGAAAATAACCGTAGAAAACTTAAAAACGAACCACAATTAAAATTATAAGGTCATTGTGATGAATCTCAATATTTTTTTGGGATGACGTAACAATCTGTTAATTGAAAACTTATATCAAAATAAAAATTATGAGAAACAAAAAACGCCCAAAACTAGTAAGCATAGCTTTTACAATGCTCATGTTTATTGTATTTATTAACAAAACGAATGCCCAGGGACCTAATGCCCCGGAAGCTGCCAGTTTTGAGCCTGTGGATGCTACTGATATGGTGAATTTAGTAACAGGCGATTTAAGTTATGTGTTACCCCTATTAAATGTGCCTTCTCCAGAAGGGGGGTACCCTATTACTTTATCATATCATGCTGGTATTGCTATGGGTCAGGAAGCATCCTGGGTTGGATTAGGGTGGTCTATTAATCCAGGAGCCATAAATAGAAGTGTTAATGGATACCCAGATGATTGGGAAGTAGGAAAAGTTAGAAACCTCGTTTATAATAATATTGGTACTGCTACTAGTTATTACGGAAGTATTGGGGTAGGAATAAATAATAACAATAATGTAGGTCTCTATGGATCATATACAGAGGCTAAAGGTTTTGGAGGAACAAATCAATACTCTTTTGATATTGGTGGATATTTCAGTAGTTTAAAAAACACTTATAGTCTTGGGACAAATGGAGTGGGGTATTCGCATGACGTATTTGAGGCAGCAGGTAAAGGAGGGGTGTTATCTAAGGCCTCAATTGGGGCTAATTATAATTGGAACAATGGAGCAATTTCGGGTTCATTTAAAGGAAATAAAAGCTCCATAGGAATTAACTTCAACTCTACAGGTTATAGTGTATCAATTCTAGGAAAAAATATTGGAGGTAATAATGGAGGTAATACACTGGGAGCAGTAACAAATGTAGATAAAATATCTTTTCAAATATCAGGTCAATTCAAGATGATAAATTTTAGTTTTGGTTATAGTAAAGATTTTTATTGGGCCTATGATTCAGAAAAAGTTAGTGTTTCTGGAGTTCTATATAGTTCGGGTATTAATGAAAATTTAACTTATTCTGATTCATATGAAATGATGAATGTTGGAGTTGGAGAAAAAAAAATAAAGAATAATAATTTAAGCTCGTTTAATTTAGATAATTTTTCTGTCTCTTCACAAGGTTTACTTGGTAATATAACTCCTAAATTTTATGAAAAAGGAACACTTCGTAATTCTTTGGTAGGTTTAAATGTTGATAATAATGGCTTTTTTGAAGACAAAATCGATTATATGTATGGAGTTCCTTTTACAAAACATCCACTTAGCCCTAATAACAGACCAGAGTTTTATTTTGATAATATAAATGCATCATATATAAAATCTGAAATTTCAAAATGGAATGCTAATAGCACATCTTATAATTCTATTTTAGATATTGAGAATAGTTATGATTTAACAACTATATTGAATATATCTGACACAGAAAACAGTAATTATAACGCTATTAATAAGCGAATTATTAAGGGACCATTTGTTGAATATTTTATTAATAGCGAAATTGCTAACTCCTACGAAAATGTTGTTTCAAGAGGTTTTATTGAAGCAAAAGAATTTGATAGATTTGCTATAGATGACAATATCAACACAATTAGCCCATCAATTCCGTTAGATGGGATTGGAGCCTTTAGTATAACATCTTCAGACGGTAAAACATATCATTATTCACTTCCAGTTTATCATAAAGAATTTTTTAAAACTGTTTCAAAAAAAGATGATGATGTTAATGAAAAATTTTATAGGACAGAAAATTACAAACCTTATGCTACACATTGGTTATTAACAGCTATAACTGGACCTGATTATTTTGATTCAAATGATAATGGTCGATTAGATAAGGATGATTATGGTTATTGGGTAGAATTCGAATATGGTAAATGGCTTGATAATTACACTTGGAGTTCAACAAAAAGTCCAAGTCAATTTAATTATTATGAAGACTCAAAGTCTCATAGTTTTGGAATTAAAGAAGTTTATTATTTAGATAAAATTAGAACAAGAGATCATATAGCATTATTTATTAAAGAAGAAAGATTAGATAATTTATCTGCACAGATAACTTTTTATGAAGATGAAAATAAGTATAAAGTTTTTACAAATAATATACCTAAAGTAATACTAGTAAATACGTCTGAAGGGCCTGAAGTGATAGGTAGGCCTGAATTGACAGCTATTTTGAGAGATAATAATATTTCTGCTGGAACAGGAGTTTATACATGGTATAATTTTTATAAAGATTATATAAAAATAAAAGGTAACAATTCTACTTTAAGACTAAAAGAAATATTGTTGTTTGCTAATGATCCAGAAAATGATTTAGCGAAAGATTCTTCTGGAGAAATTGCTTCGACGTTAGAATCAGAACTTAATTTTAAATATGAAGTTGGTGTAGGTAATTATTCATCAGGATTAGTAGATTGGGAAAGGAGAATATTCTATAACACGAAAAAGTTTAATAAAGTTCTTGATATAGGAGATATTGATCAAGCGGATATAAGGAAGGATGCTAAAAAAACAATTCAATTCAATTATGATTATGATTTAGGTAAAGGGTCTTCAAATTCTATTGCTCCAGATAAGGGTATGTTAACTCTGAAATCAGTTAATTTTTTAAATAAAGGAGGTGTTCAATTAATACCTAGTTATAAATTTAACTATTATGATTCTGATGTTTATTATGATAAAAGTGATTTTAATGCATGGGGTTATCATGATTTAAATCCAAAAATCTGGAGTTTAAAAGATATTGAAACTCCTTTAGGAGCTAAAATCATAATAAACTATGAATCAGATGATTATTTTACAGAAGCCTCTATTAATAAAAGGGTTTTTTATTCTGGCTTAAAATACTCTTTTTCTTCTTCTGGAAATAATTTACAAATTACAGTTGAAAATGACCCAGATAATGAGGAAATTATAGATTTTACAAAACATTTTGATACTAATAGTAATGTACCATTAGATCTATGGATTTGTAGAAGGCATGAATATTATAAAGCGCTGAGTTGTGAAGCAAGAATTGGAAGCATTGATGTTAATGAAAATATCAATGTTGTATCTGTATCGAGCAATACATTAATATTAGAAACTAACATTAGTTATTTACAGTATTCAAATGGTGGTGATTCAACTCTCTTACAAAGTTCATATACTTTAGATGCTCAATATGGAGGAGATTCGGTTATAGTTGATGAAAAACCAAGAGGTGAGTGTCCTGAAAAAAAAGATGGGTGTATTAATGTTACCGATAGATTAGCCTTTGAATATAAATTAATTTCAAATTCAAGTTTAAATAATACTAATAGAGACGGTGGAGGACTGAGAGTAAACAAATTAACATTGGATAATCATTATAACAACTATTCGACAGAATATTATTATAATAAAATATCATCTCCTGAAAACCCAAATGATGATGATTATCAATCATCAGGTGTGACATCTTTTACTCCTTCTTTTTATTCAGGACAAGTTGATTTTATGACAGAATTGCCTACGCCGAAAGTCACTTATGAATACGTAACAGTTAAATCTATTAATAGTTTAGGTAGTGAAAAAGAAAAAGAGGTTTATAAGTTTAATGTTCTAAAGCCTTATACTATAACGAGCTATTTAGGTGTTGAGACCTATTCTTTTGGAGAAGCCTTAAAAATATCAAAAGATCAAAATTCAGATTTAACATTAAATGTTGATGGAGCTGATGTGGAAGTTTCTATGGCAAAATATTCAGCTATAAATAACTTATCAAGTATAGGTACTCTTATCGAAAAAACAACTTATAATAGTTTAAATCAGAAATTATATCATTTAAAGAATACTTATAGAACCAATATGATAGAATCTCAAGGCTCAGATGAAGAGTCAATATCTATGTATAAAAAAAATTATGAAAATTTAAATTTAAAAAATTATATTATTAACACAACAAGTAAAGTAAATCTCCCAACAGTTTTAGAAAGCACCACTACTACTCAAGCGGGTTTTACAAGTATAACCACGTTTAATAAATATGATTTCTTAACTGGTCAAGTTCTAGAAACTACTACTGTAGATAGTAAAGACAACGAGTTCAAAACAGAATTAATTCCAGCATATACTATCTTCGAATATTCAGGGGAAGAAGATTTAAATAGTGACCAAAACCCTGATGGCTACGGCATGGGTTCTAAAGTAGATAATCCAACCAACAAAAATATGCTGACTCAAGAAGCCATGACCAAAACCTATTTAAAGGCAGGTACAGAATGGAAAGAAACAGGCGTAGGCATTACCACATGGAATAACCAATGGACGTATACTGATTATAAAGGTGACACAAATACTCCTACCTCAAATACGGAAAAAATCTGGCGTAAACACAAAAGTTTTATTTGGGATGGCGATTTAGATACTGATGGTACTTATTTAGGGTTTTCTGGAGATGATGATAATTTTAATTGGACACTACAAACCAATGCTACAGAAATTACCCAATCCAACTCTAAATGGAAAAATATCTCAACCACAACCCAATACGATCATTTTTCGGCACCATTAGAAGTTAGAGATATTAATGATAATTATGCAGCTACTAAAATGTGTGATGATAACAGTAAGGTTTTAGCAGTATCGAATGCCCCATATACCGAGATGTATTACAGTGGTGCAGAATACTACGCAGACGAAAATGAAACTTATTTTGATGGTCAGGTAAAAGCCTCAGTTCAGCAGGATTCAACATATCCACATACAGGGTTTTACTCAATCATTATTGGTCCAAATCAAAAAGGGTTTGAGGTAAATCTGCCAGATAACCCAGAGCGTACTGGATTAAAATCCAAATTTAAGGTATCTGTATGGGCTACAATAAGCAACTTTGCTAATGCCAGGATTAATATAAATGGTGTTTTAAGACCATTTAATGGAGAACAAATATTTGCAGGTGATTGGGTTCAGCTTAATCATTATGAAGAGCTTAGTACTGGGCAGGAAACTGTATATGTTGCCTCAACAGAAGGGAAAATACGTTATGATGATTTCCGCTTATACCCTATAGCCTCTTCTATGACTAGCTATGTCTATAACCAATGGGATGAACTCTGGTACATTATTGGTAATAACGGATTAGCCAGTAAGTTTGAATACGATGCTGTAGGACGATTGTTAAACACTTATACAGAAGTAGAGGATTTTAATAACTCTGGATCTGGGGGATTCAAAAAAATTGCTGAAAATAGGTATAATTATAAAAATCAATAATAATGAAAAGGAAATCAAAAAAAATAGCTACTGTTTTGTTCTTTTTACTAATAAATGTCACTATAGGCTTCTCTCAATGTTACCCCATAATTGAAAGTACAAACGAAGGATCTATTGAAGCTATATTTGAAAACAGCTATTTACAATCTGAAACCAAAACATTAGATTATAATTTACAACCACCATGGTGTAATAGTACAATTACTTATAGCGGTTGGTATTGGTTTGTAGATGAAAATAATGAACAGATTTCGACTTTAACTTTTCCAGATTGGTTTACTATAAATGTTGATGACTATTATGAAAAAATCACTATTACATGCAACCAAAATACAACAGGACAATTAAGATATTATTTTGTTAACGTACTATTTGAGGTTTATGAAGAAGGTAATTACTCAGTCACAGATTATGGTCCACTATACATTACTATAGTGCAAGATCCCGAATCAAATGGTTACACTTGGTATCCGGATAGCGATGGGGATAGTTTTGGAGATTATAATAAAGACGGTATAATCCATACATCTAATAGCTCTCCTCCATCAGAATATACAAGCTATGTAAATAATAACGATGATCGTTGTCCAGATGACTATCATACAACCAATAATGGTTGCGAAACAGGTTATGTGTATGAAAACAATAACTGGATAATTGCTAAAACATACAATATTAATGGCACATTAAAAACATATTCTAAAGCCTATTTTAATGAATTTGGTAAAGGTACCCAAAACCAAACATTAGACGCTAAAACAGGTAGAATATGGGCTAATCAAACCTTATATGATACTCAAGGCAGGCCTGCTTTAAGCACTCTAAGTGCACCCGTAAATGAATCAGGGGTTTTTCTGCACAAATCTGGGTTTATGAAAAACAATATTGGCTTCAACTATAATAATGCAGATTTCGAGACCGATCCAGAAAACCCTAGCTCTGTAGGTACAGCGACCAATACCTTAGGAAGGTATTATAGTGAACTTAATGATGATGATTATGAAGAAGGAAACGACTACCAAGACATTACAGACTACCCATTCTACCGTACCATTTATAGCGAACTTAATTCAGGAACAGCGCTTAAAGTCTTAGGAGGTAATAAAATAAATGGAGAATGGAAACACGGCTACACTTTTTCTATGCCAGCTGGTAATGAGTTATCTCAATCAGCTGCCTTTAACGACCCCAGCTATACAGTAAGTGATACCAGAAAAATTGTCAAAACCATTAGTAGAGATGTTCATGATACCGAAGTCGTAGTTTTTACAGACAGTGATGGTAAAACCTTGGCAGCTGCTCGGGTAGGTGGAACATTAAACCCAAACAAAACAACAATAACCATAAGAGAACAAGGTTTTGTGGATGTGCATATACCAAAAGGCACTATAGGTTTTAATATCAACCCTGTTTCGGGAATTACTACAGAAGTTTATGATTTAATCACAGAACAAATTACTACTAAGACAACAAATAGTTTGTCATCTGGATTTTATAGAGTGTCCGTTACTAATTTAGATAATTATGATCCAACAACAAATCCTGTAACTATAGATTGTAATAATAACTATTATGATTACAGTTTAAACGAATACGATGATGCAGGCCGGTTAACAGCTTCGTATCAACCAGTTGGGAACACCAAAGCAGAAAAGCCAGTAACTACTTATAACTATAATGTTTTAGGGCAACTTACAAATACAACAAGCCCAGACGGAGGCACTGCTACATTTAAATATCGTAAAGATGGGCAAATTCGGTTTTCTCAAAATAGCAAACAAGCTCTGGCAGGAGAGTTTTCATATACCGATTATGATGATTTAGGCAGACCCATAGAAAGTGGTGTAGCCGTTGGAGATTTTAACAATTTAGATCCTGATGCAGCAACATTTACAGCAAGCAGTAAAAAAGAACAACAATATACCGATTACGATGATTTAGAAAGCAGTGATTTATCTGTGCTTTCAGGAGTAACAGGAAATTATAGTAATCCAAAGTTTTTGGCAGGTAATGTAGCCAAAACAAAAAACAATAATACAACTACATGGTACAGCTATGATGTTTACGGTCGTGTAGAGTGGATTGTACAAGATATAACAGGTTTAGGTATAAAAACGATAGACTATACATACGACCCCATAACTGGAGTAGTAACCCAAGTAGATTATCAAAAAAATGTATCTGCCGAGCGTTTTATACACCGTTACACCTATGATACTGTAGATAACAGTTTAGTAAAAGTAGAAACATCCACCAATGGCACCGCCTATACAACCCATGCTGATTATGAGTATTACGAAACAGGGCTATTAAAACGTATCGAGATTGCCACATTAAACGGAACCCCTTTACAAGGCATCGATTATGTATATAACTTAAACGGGCAATTAAAAAGTATAAACCATCCAAGTTTAGCAGCAACCGACGATCCTGGAAAAGATAGTAACGACCTTTTTGGTATGCAGATAGACTATCATAAAAACGATTATACACGTCCAACATCAAATATAGAAACCACCACTTATGGAGAAGATCAATACAATGGTAATATTAAAGGCGTACGTTGGAATAATGATGCTTATCATGCAGGGACAGATAAAGAAGCTGTTTACGAATACCGTTACAATAAAAATAATTGGTTAACCGATGCTAATTTTGGTAGCTATAGCCCCCCCCTAGTGTCTGCTTCTGGAAATACAGATAAAATTTCTACAGCTGTTATTACTAATGGAGATACACTGAATATAATTGCTAAATCAAGCATTACATTACAACCAAATTTTCATGCACAGGCTGGTAGTAATTTTTCTGCAAAAATTGTAACTGGTGAGGTTGATTTTCAATCTAATAATAACGATTACGATGTTACAAGCATTACTTATGATGCTAACGGAAACATACAAACACTAAAACGAAATAAAAATGGAGGTATTGGAAACAATGCCATGGACAATTTAACCTATACTTATAAAACCGATAAACCTAACCAGTTATTACGTGTAGATGATGCTGCAGGTGAAGTTCTTGCTGGAAAAGATATAGGCGATCAAGATGGTGAAAATTACGAGTATAACGAGATAGGACAACTGGTAAAAAATAATGAAGAAGGTATAGAATATGTATATAATGCTAGCGGCTTGGTTACAGAAATTAAAAAAAATGATGTAACTTTGGTTAAGTTCTTTTACAATGATAAAGGGCACCGTGTAAAAAAGGAGTCTTATATCTCAGGAAATATAAATTATACCGAGCATTATATTAGAGATGCCGCAGGTACAGCTTTAGCTATTTATAGAGATGGTCAAGTTACGGAACATAATATTTACGGCGCAAATCGTTTAGGCGTGTATTACCGTGCAGGAAGCCATAGTGTTTACCAAATTACCGACCACTTAGGTAATGTAAGAGCGGTTGTAGAACGTGCAGGGAGTACAGCTGTAGCTGTGGTAAACACCGATTATTATCCCTTTGGGATGCCAATGCCTAATAGGAATGTAGAAGGTAATTACAGGTATGGTTATCAAGGTGAGTTTGCAGAAAAGGAGCCTGAAATTGGAAGTGGTATAAATTCTTTCCAGTTAAGGTTGTATGATTCAAGAATTGGTAGATGGATAAGCCCAGATCCTTATGGAGAGTTCCATAGTCCATATCTTGCAATGGGCAACAATCCAGCTTCTAATATTGACCCTAGTGGCGGATGCATTAATAAAAGCGGTAGAGAATGTGAGTATTCTGTTTTAACGGGAAAAGCTACGGGCGCAGGTGGACATGAATGGACAAAGGATTTTAGCAATGGTGTTTCGTGGAGTGATTCTGCTTTTAAAGATTATGGTGCTTGGATTTTTAGGACAGACTATAAGCATGAACCTACTCAAACGGGAGCAGCTATTCCAATGTTTCCAATATCTCCAATCGACATGTTTGCCCAAGCTACTTTGCCCAATCTTATTGAGCCTGATAGTAATAATCAATTAGCAATATTAGCGGTTACAATAGCATCAAAAGGCAAAGTTAAACCTACAACTTCTGTTTCCTTTGGAAAACAATTGTTGCTAGCTCCAGTGAAAACACACAAACACCATATCTTTAACAAGTTTAGAGGTAATAACCCCGCTACTCAAAAGTATAGAGATTTTTTTAAAAAACATAAAATAAAAGTTGATGACCACACTATAAAAATCTCAGCAGAGACTCATAAAAAAATACATGCTGCGGGCAACAATTGGACAACAAAATGGAAAAAATGGATAGATAAAAACCCAAACGCATCAACTAAAGACGTTTATCAACAGGGAGGCAAGATGCTAGATGAATATGGAGTTAATCATGTACCAATAATTAAATATTGATTAAATGAGGAATCACAAACTAGAAAAAGAATTTAAATTAATTGCTGAGAGTATTCTAAATGAAAATAAATCATTGGATGAATGGAGTGAAATAGAATCTGATGATATGTTTCAAGAGGGTAAATATGTTGGCGGTTTTGAGGCTATTGAGAAAGAATTTTGTTTTAGTTTATATGAAGATGATGGTGAAGAATATTGGTTTCAGCTATCTATAGATGAAATAGAGAAATTCTTAAAAGGAAAATTGATTGATGTTGAAATCCGCAAAGCAGATTATTAATTCCCCTGATGGCGCTAGTTTATCAAAGTAACGGCTACCGTCACGCTATGGCATGATGGCGTTAAGAGTAAGAAAAAAAGTTAAAAAGCTACTTTAGAAATAGAGTAGTTTTTTTATGTGTAAAAATTTAAGAGTAGGCTAATCTAGCTTTAGCATCACGAATCATAGCCCTGCTAGTCCTCGTATGCGCTAGCGCTTCGTCTTTGACGAGTGCCGTATCGAGTAAGAAAAGATTACACAAATAACAAAAAAGCCTTTACATTAAGTTGTAAAGGCTTTTTTGACCTGCTCTTCAAAGTTAGAAACCAAAATTATAAACTTCACATAATTTGTTACTAATTCCATAATTTGAACAATCTGATGACGCTTCCATTCATTAAAAACCACATTCATTTCTAAAACCTTACCAATTTCTAAGCAAAAACCTTAGTAATGCTAAGGGAAATCCTTAGTTTTTTTATTAAAAAAAACGATACTTTTATCTATCCAAATTAGATAAAAACATGCTAAAGAATTTTATTATTATTTTTTGTGTTATTTGCTTTATTACAAGTTGTAAAACAATAAACATTTCACAAGAATCTCAAACTAACACAAGCCAGCAAGTGTCTTTAGGCACCATAGGTTCAAATAAAGATTTTTTGTTGCAAAATAAGTTTAATAGTGCTGCTATCCCAACTTATAAAGCCCCTATAAAGCTCTCTATAAACATCGTCTCTTTTAATAAACAAACCCATAAAGCATTTATAAAAGCTAAAGCCTTACAGGCTGCAAATGTTACTATTAATTATATAGATACTATTCCTAACAAACCAAAATATGTAAAACTACAAATAGCAGACAAAGTTGCTATTATCAAGGCTTTAAACAGTGAGGAGAATAATGGAGTAAAAGACTATTTAAGTCATAATACATATGCTAATGTTTTAACAAGCATATCGCTAGCTTTAAACAAAGATAAATTAAAGGACGTTACAAAAGCAGATGCCGCTTTTTTAATTGAAAAAAGACCAAAAACATACACATTACAGCTTTATAAAAACGCTACCAAAACAGAAATCTCATTAAATCAAGGGGTTGTATTTGCATATAAGAGTTCTAACTGCTGCTGGCAAGAAAACAAGAAATACAGACTAAATATTGTTGACTTAGTTAGTGAGTTTAATAGCTGCCCAAATAAAACATACCGTTCTGCAAAGCGAGCCAGAAAAAAGATTAATTATTATAAACTTTAAAATATATGAAAAAGTTAATATACCTATGTTGCTTGCTCCTAACTGTTTTAGCTTGTGATGATATTATTGGAGTTGTTAATATTTCTAATGAAACAGTAACAGCTATAGCACCTGCTACCGATGCTGTCTTAACAGACAATGATGTTATATTTATATGGGAAGCTATAGAAGGTGCTGAAAACTACAAAATACAAATAGCCACTCCAAATTTTGCCAATGCTGCACAAATAGTAACCGATTCTACTTTAACAAAAACGTTATTTAGCAAGACACTTAATTCTGGCAATTATGAGTGGCGTGTGCGTGCAGAAAACTCTGCATATACAACTAATTATGTATCACACCAATTTATTATAGATTCCGATGTTGTTGATATTTCTAATGAAATCGTCAACATTTTAACCCCAACAAACGATGCCACTTTTTTAACTACAGACACTATAGAGTTTTCTTGGGAAGCTATTCAAGGAGCCAATCAATATATTATACAAATAGCAACTCCAGATTTTGAAAACCCCACCGAAACTGTAAAAGATGAAACCAGAACAAGTACAAGCTTTTCTGTTTCTAATCTGGCCGAAAACTCATATGAATGTAGAGTTAAAGCTAAAAATATAGCTTTCGAAACAGTTTATACGGAAATTGGGTTTACGGTGAATGAATAATTTTTAATATAATGATCATGAAAAAACAATTTTTTATTACCTGCTTTTGCTTATCAATAACATACTACCTAAATGCACAAAACACATTTCCTGCTTCTGGAAATGTGGGGATAGGGACAACGAATCCTACTTCTAAATTAGATGTAATTGGAGACATAAATGCTAATGGAGGAATTGTTAGTGAATCAAATTATGGATTAACAATAAGCCCAAATGCTAATGATGCTATTATTAAAAGAGGAACTCCTGGGAATTTAATGGTATGTTCAGGTGGAGGAAATAGCTCAATCTTTTTAAACTATGCATATGGAAGCGGGAATAGTGGTGTCAAAATTTATGATGGAGGGACTATTAATTATGGACAGATTAAAATTTCTTCTACTGGCGATTTGTCTCTTTTTTCTAAAAGTGGTAATGTTGGCATAGGCACAACAACTCCAGACTCAAAACTTACAGTAGCGGGAAAAATACATGCACAAGAAATAAAAGTAGCTGTAAATGCTGGAGCTGACTTTGTTTTTGAAGACAATTACAAACTGCCCAATTTAAAAGACACAGAAGCATTCATTAAGAAAAATAAACACTTGCCAGAAATAGCCTCAGAAAAAGACATGCAAGAAAATGGGCTTCTTATAGCAGAAATGAATATTAAACTCCTTCAAAAAATAGAAGAGTTAACACTTTATACTATTGATCAAGAAAAGAGAATAGAAAGCTTAGAGTCTAAAAACGAAAAATTAATAGCTTTAGTTGAAAAACTAATTAATAAAAAGGATTAAAATAAGAGGATGAAAGGTAAAACAAAAACATATATGCTTTTAGTAGGTGTTTTGGCTATTTGGGGGATTATTGGATTTAAAATGTTAGGTGCATTGAATCCAAAACCACCGAAAACTTTACAACAAGATCTGGCTGTTTCATTTAACCCTCAGATTAATACCGCAGTTGATACCTTTTCAATTAGAGCCGTTGATCGTGATCCCTTTTTAGGAACTTTATATAAAAAAAAGAAAACCATTGTAAAACGAAAATCGGCTCAACCAAAAGAAGAGTTTGTTTGGCCTTCAGTAATATATCATGGTACTGTTGCTAAACAACAAAGCAAATCACAAATTTTCGTGATTTCGATTAACGGGCAACAGTATCTTATGAAAGTTGGACAAGATATTGGTGGTATAAAATTAAGATTCGCTAATGCAAAAGTTATTACTATTACTTCTAAAGGTCATAGAAAAACAATTAACAAAGCTTAATGATGTTTTATAAATTAAAAGCGGGTGCGTTACAATTCACTATGTTTATAGTTGTTGTTATTGCATTATTATTAGCTGCTTTTATTATTTTAATACATACTCATAAACAATTTAGTATTCAAAACGATTTTGTATTAGAAACCATTAATAACTCAAAAAAGGGCATTGCTTATGCTCTTGAGAATACTATAAGAACCAATGATACCATTTCTATTAGGCTACAAGATCAAGATTATAAAACACTTTTAGTACATCGAGATTATTGGGGTTTGTATGAAAAGATGGTTTCTATATCAAAAATAAAAACCAATACTTTTAAAAGAATCGCTTTGGTTGGTGCTTCTCAACCTAAAACGGATAGAGTAGCACTTTATGTTGAAGAGCAAAACAAACCACTGGTTGTGGTTGGAAATACTAAAATACAAGGAGTTGCATATCTCCCAAAACAAGGTGTCCGTACAGGGAATATAGCTGGGCACGCTTACTATGGCGATCAACTTATTTATGGCAAAACAAAAACAAGCCACAGTCTTCCAGAACTTTTAAGTAAAACATATAAACAATTAAAGGATGTTAACAATACCATTAAAGACATCTCAGGCGATCATTTTTTAGATGTAACTTCTAATAGAACACACAAAAACTCCTTTTACAATCCGATACAAATAGTTTATAGCAATACAGACATTAACCTTTCTGGAATTACCCTAATGGGGCACATTATAGTACAATCAAAAACAAAGATCACGGTTGATGCCAGTTCTAATTTAAAAGACGTCATTTTAATAGCTCCAGTAATTGATATAAAGAATCATGTTATGGGGACATTTCAAACCATAGCTTCAAAAAAAATTAACGTGGGCAAAAACTGTAAGCTCAATTACCCTTCCGCTCTTATTTTAAATCAAACAACGGTCTCTATAAGTTCAAATGTTATTAGCAACCAGAAAAATGAATTTCAGGGTATCATGATAGATAAAGGAACTGAAATAAGAGGCACTGTTGTATATTCTGAAACAGAAAAACAGAAAAATTTCAAAGCACAAGTTATTATTGAGGAAGGCGCAACTATTACAGGCGAAGTCTATTGCAATCGAAATTTAGAACTCAAAGGACGTGTATATGGCAGTGTATTTACATCTAATTTTGTTGCTAACCAATCTGGATCTATCTATCAAAATCATATTTATAATGGTCGTATTTTAATAAACGAATTGCCTGAAGAATATGTAGGATTACCATTTAAAAATTCTAAAAAAGATGTTATAAAATGGTTGTACTAAAAAAAATAAAAGGATCAACTCTTATGGAAACTTTGGTCGCCACAGTTTTAATTGTAGTGATATTTATGATTTCCAGCATGATTCTTAATAATCTATTTTCCAATACTATTAAAAAAAATACCCGAGCCATAGAAGCACATATAAACGAATTACAATATTTGTGCAAAAATGAGAAATTAATAATTCCTTACTATGATGATTTTAATTCTTGGGATATAGCTATTACGACTCAAAAAGATGGTAATAAAACCATTATTTTATTTGAGGCTATAAATACAGAAACTAATCAGAGTTATTCAAAACAAAGTGTTGAAATGAGTACTAATTAATAACTTTAATATACCCCAAAACACTTAATAAGTGAATTACATTAATTATAGCAAATGAAAAATAATAAAAAAATACAGGCTTTTACCATAAATGAAATGGTTGTAGTTTTAATACTTTCCAGTATTGTTGTAGGGCTAGCTTTCTCTGTACTATCATTGGTACAAAAGCATATGTATGGCATTCAAAATAATTTCGCTAAGAATACAGAACTAAACAAATTAGAACAGTCATTTTGGTTAGATTTTAACAGATATTCGGATATAAAATATAATGAATTAGAAGATAAATTAACATTTGCTACGGCAATAGATTCAATAAGTTATCAATTTCACAAAACCTTTATAATTAAGAATCTAGACACTTTTAATATTGAAACACAAAGTAAAATGCTTTTTTTTGATGGCAATGAAATAAACCAAGGTTTTGTTGATGCTTTAAAATTAGAAACATCCAAGACATTACAAAGTCAGCAACTTTTTATATTTAAAGATAATGATGCAACTCACTACTTAAATTAATGGCATTTCAATTAGATAACATACAGAAAAAGAAACCTTCTATTTTAAAGGAAAATTTAAAAGAAACATCTTTTCTTAAAAAGGAGATTTCATTATTTAACACCCCTTTTGGCAATAAAATTAAAGAAGATTTTTATACGGAGTTGAGTGTATTGTTAAAAGCTGGTATTACTTTGAAAGACGGGTTAGAATTACTTCAAAATTCACAAAAAAAGAAACAAAACAAAGATGTTTTAAATATTATTTCTAATAATATCGTTTCTGGGCAAAGTCTTTCTGAAGCATTAAAAGTTCAAAAACAGTTTACAGATTACGAGTATTATTCGGTGAAAATTGGTGAAGAAACAGGCTCCTTATATCAGGTTATGGAGCAATTGGGAAGTTTTTTTGCTAGAAAAAACGAGCAACACAGAAACCTTATAAGTGCACTAACCTACCCTATTATTATTTTAAGTACCGCCGTTTTGGTTGTTGCATTTATGTTACGGTTTGTAGTACCTATGTTTCAAGACATTTTTAAACAACAAGGTGTCGAATTACCAGCTATTACAAAGTTTATTATTAGTATGTCTGAATTTGCAGGCACTTATGGCTGGTTGATGCTTCTAATAGTTATAGTTCTTATAGCTTCAAAATCTTTCTTGAATAAAAAGAAAAAATTTAAGAATATTAAAGATCGTCTTATTTTAAAATTGCCTTTTATTGGCAACTTTGTAAAATCAATCTATTTATCTCAATTTACACAAGCAATTTCTTTATTAACGGCTTCTAAAGTCCCAGTGGTTAATAGCATTCAGTTGGTAAAACAAATGATAGATTTCTATCCCTTACAACATGCCTTAGAAACGGTAGAAGAGCACATACTAAAAGGACAATCGTTAAGTAACAGTTTAAGTGAACATAAACTATTTGATGCTAAAATGATCGCACTTGTTAGAGTTGCAGAAGAAACCAATCAAACCGAGTTTATTTTTGATAGACTTAATATGCAATATAATACTCAAGTACAGCAGCAATCTAAAATGCTGTCTACCATTATGGAACCTATTATAATATTAATTGTAGGTATTTTAGTGGGCGTTATTTTGATAGCGATGTATTTACCTATGTTTAAGTTGAGTAGTGTGATGGGGTGATTATTAAAAAAACTAATTATTTAAGTAAGACGATGCTATTTATTTAAAGGTACTACCGCACTTATTAGACTAAATGCGACTAATACAATAGAAGCTGCTGCGGCATCGTATAACTCTGGAACTAATTTCATTCCTGTAGTAACATAAGCCCAAATAATAAAAGCTAGACTAGAAACCAAAAGATGGTTTATTTTAGGTTTACCTTTTTCTGCTTGTTTGTTTAAATATATAGGCGTTAAAATCAGACACATTATAAATATAATCCAAATTACATAACCACGAACATCTTCTTTTTCAATTAATGGTACAAACCCAAACATCGCTAAATAACCTGCAATAATTTCACTAGGAATTAATCGAGAGATTTTTTCAAGATAACCATTCACTCTATTTTCATTTTCCGAACCTTCTGTATCTTTCTTATTTGAAACTGTCTTAACTTCTCCAAACGTCTCCTCCTCTATTTCATCAAGACTGCTATTACCATATTGAATAGTTGTTTTTGTTTTTTCATAAAATAATCTGCTCATTATTGTTTCGTTTTAAAAGTGAGTATATATATTAATTATATAAATAATTGTTAGGATTTAATTGAGCTATTTGAGCAAACTCATCAGGGGTTAGATTACCTTGAGTTTGTACAACAAGATTTTTTTCGGCCTTATGATTTCTCACCACGTAAAAATCTGTTCCGAACAATACTTTTTGTCCTAAAACAGGGTGGTTAATTGTTTGTTTAAGTAAATCGAAGATGTCTTTATCATGTAAAATATAACTAATATCTGCGTATACATTTTTATGTTGAAGCATCATACTACATATAATGGAATACCAGTCTACTTTTTTCCAGCAATTTTCAAGTTTTGTCCAACTTATGTCTTTTTTATTATCATCCGTATACAAAAACTCAATGCCATGATCCGTTTTTTTAATTAGTGCATTACTATAATGAAAGCGATCTTTTTCCAGATATTTTTCCCATTGGTCTTCCCCTCCAAAATGAGCTAAACAAATCTTAAGATGAGACAAGTTGCGATCCATTGGTTTATCTGGCCCATTGTACCCAAATAAAGTCTGTACATCCTTACTAGATGTACTAACTTTAATCCTTAGCAGCTCTTCTTTTAACAGTACAAGATAATTTAACGGATGGGTGAAATTAAGTGAGAAATCTTTATTTTTAGATTCTGGCAACAGTAATTCATCATACTTGGGATCTGTTGTTCTAGCATATTCTTTAAAAATAGGATGCTTGTCCCAATCTGTTTTTTTGTTCCCTCGATAAAAGATAGTCCCTTTAATACAATGCGTCATGATGGGGATTTTTTTATCTGCTGCATATTTCCAAAGAGGTAATATGGCTTCATCAAATGGATAATATCCCAATGCTGGATAAATTTTAAATCCATTAAATTTATTAACCTCAATGTAAGTCTTTATAAAACAATCCTTAAGCATAACTTTTCCTTTATGAAATTCGGTTTTATCATAAACTAAATAATCATCTTCATCAGGAATTCTTCTTGGTTCTACAAATACAAAAGGTAAAATAAGATCTTTATTTACACCATTTGCTTTCATATCTGCAAGCTCTTGCATCTGGTGCCTGTATGTGTTTTCAGGTTTTAAATCTCCAGCATCCATATACTCCATATCCATTGGTAACACAATAAATTTTGTTTTAGGTGCATACTGTTCTTTCAAAGCTCCAAATATTCTATCTTGATCTTTGTATAGCGCAAATCGTCCTAATAACAGGTAACGACTAATAAGATCCTTGGTCATCTTCCCTGGTAAAACTCCCGCTAGTTTAAAAGCTTTTGTTATAACAAAAATTATAAAATTACGTCCATTTTTTATAAATAATCCGACAATTACTACCAGTAGAATTTTAACATACAGATTTGTTATAGTTAGTAATAAATACCATTCTTTCATCCAACTTTCTAACTTCAATATATACTTTAAAATTATATTTTGTGATGGGGTTGCCGTAAAAGATGCTAACCAATTAAACACAATGAATAAAACATGTATAGTAAGTATAATTTTAATAAGCTTAAAGAATCCCGATAATACTTTTCTATGTTGTAGCCAGATATAGAATAATGTAAGATTTCGTTTTTTTTGACGCGCTTCTCCTGTATATTTTTCACTTTTATTTCTAACACTTATTTTATACAACTTAAGAATAAGTGGTGTATACAAAACAAAACTCAACCATCTAGGAACAAAAGTCTTTGCTAAATAAGGAGGTACGTGCTCTCCTTTAAAAATATGAGTATGACAATTAATTATAGGTTTATCATTCATAATACAACATGAGTTTTACTTCTACTTTCAGTTTGTAAATTACAATACTATTTCTATGCCGTCTATACCCGTTTCTGGGTATATAGCATCATAATTATGAGCATTTTTAAGAGAATTCAAACCCCATATTTCGTTGGTAGATGACTTATAATTAAATAGTAATTGGGTACCTGCTCCAGAGGTTTTTATAATTCGTGAAATAGTATCGGCTTTAGGGTGCTTAAAAGTTGACCCATTAGTAGAAATGATGTAGTTACTACACTTTATTTTTTCTAAAAGCTCAGGGCTTGTATTATGAGAACTTGCATGATGAGAAACTTTCATAAGATCAATGTCTATTTTGCGGTCTGGTTCTATAATATTAAGTGTCTTAACTAATTGAGAAGGAAACGCATCACCACAAAAAAGAATGGACTTAGCGTTAAAAGTTGCTAAAAAAGCAATGCTACTCCCATTGGCTTCGGAATGATCTTCATGGAAGCTTGTTTGCGCTAAGGCATTTATATCTGGGATAGCTTCACCAAAAGTTTCATCTTCCTCTTCCTCTTCTTCTACAATTGGAGGTCCTCCAGGAACCATATTAGCTTTAGTGACCTCTTTTACCCATTTAGGCTTTAAATCTTTTAAAAGCACTGGTGTTGGAGACAACAATGTTAATTGCATGCCTCCTGGTAAAGTTATTTTTGGAAGTATATCGGAGTCTACAACGACTGCTTTATTATTAAAATCACCATTCCACGAAATCTCGTGTTTTAAAATAGCTTGTGTTAGGTGTTCGCCTTGTTTAGCACCAAAATCCTCATCATTTTCGTCGACAACTTCTTCTACTTCCGTTAAATGCTTAAACCCGTTATACCAAAAATCACGTACTTTAAACCCGAGGTCATTTTCTTCAAGAAGCCCAAGAATACCTGCTATATGATCTTTATCAATATGTGTTACTACCATAAGCTCAAAATACCTATCCTCTTCGGGAAGACTTTCTATCATCTCTTTAATGTCGTGTCTGGTTCCAGCAGTTCCGCCATCAATTAGGATACGATTACGATCTTCCCCATCACCGTACTCTATCCAAATACAGTCTCCAAACCTTGCGGGTAAAAATTTTAGTTTTATCATTATCCTAAATATTTATCTCCCTTCCTGAATTTTCTTATTTCGCTTTCCAAATCTATATTAGAGGATTTAATATTAAATTTTTTTAAATTCTTTTTAGAGCGTTTTAACTGATTTGCCGCTTTATAAATAGACTTATATTTCCCTCCTTTTTCAGATACAAATCCCCCTTCTTTAGCAGCTTTGAATGTTACTGATTCATTGGCGTCTGTAATAACTTCGATCATATCATTTTGAGTTAAGTCTGTCATATCTATAATAGCCTTAGCTGGAACATCATAAATAAAAGCCAGATTATCTGTGTGCCGCGGTGCCCCTTTTCGTGATTTTTTATTTGGCTTTTCAGGATGTTCTCCATTAAACATAGTTACTGTAGAATTCCAATTTGCAGATTCTGTATATGCGCTTACTTTTAGTAGTGCCTTTTTAATGGCTTCATCTTCTCTGTTTGTATAGTTTAATAATTTAAGACCTTCTAAAAGTAATTTTAAACCTTCTGTATAAATAGGAATGCCTCGCTCCACTGCTTGTAAAAGTCTAGATCGAATTTCTTCCAAATCTATATTTCCAGTCTTCCTACCTTTTTTTATTAATTGCCACGCCCAAATAACAGATCCATCTGGCATCCATTCTTTCCAATTGGCAAGATTTTTTGCCCAATTGTGAAGCCTATCAAATTTTTCCAACCTTAATAAATAATACGCCCCTATAGCTGCAGCACTAGGGTTTGTCATTTTTCCATATAATAAATCTTCTGCAGAAACTTCTTTTAAGTATGAGTGCTCATAAAGTTCTTCTGCTTTTTCATTAGCATTAGTACCAAGCAATGTGAGGATGGTTTCGGCTTCCCAATTTTCTGTAGTGATAGTAATTTCGAGTGGGTGTACAAATTTTGTAGGACCGTCATTAGGTTTTATTAAACATTTTAGCTCTCTAGCTGGGGGTAAAGCAATAAAACGCCAAGGAATATTAGGACCTCCGACTTGTAAAAATTGTAACTCTTCATTTATATGAAAAGTATAACTTACGCCATCTTGATCCCACGAACTTGAGTCTGTAATATTAAGTTTTTTTGTTGTCCATTGTTCATTACTTAAATGCCAAAGACGAATCCAAGAGCCTAAATATTTTGTATCATTCAAATTAACTTTGGATGTCGCAGCAACTTGTTTTGACATGTGTGCCCATTCATGAGTTTCGTGAGGACTTAATGTAGAAAGATCAAATTCTATTTTATACTCCGATTGCGAGTCAACTTTAACGACTTGCTCCATTTCTTTTCCAGAGGGAAGAACAAGGGAGATCACATACATGCCAGATTCCAATTCTATAGATTGGGAATCTTTACCTGTAAGCCAAAAGGATTTAACTTCTTTAAAAGCTGCATCAAATATTTTAACCTTTTTAGGAATTTGCTTTGCATCAAAACTATTAACAATAGTATGTATATCTAGAAGACTCATAACGGAAGACATTTTAATTCTTTAAAGTTATCTAATGGTGTAATATTTTCATGTCTCCTACAGGGTTGAAATTCTGAGTTTTGAAATTCTGCTGTTAATTCATGTATCCCAGATATAACGTCTATTTCCCAAGACGCCATTCCATTTGGATTTCTGGTTTGCGTGTTAAATGTATTAAGATCTTTACAGCTTAAATTCGCTAAAGGTGTTGCATTTTCAGGGTTACAAGCTATCGACAATGCGACTAAAGGCGGATTATCAAAACGAATTAAATCTACAGGTGTTTTAAGGAAACTAGGGCAACGACCTACATGGTCTTGTCCTGGTTTTACAATTCCCATAACAGTTTGAATATGAACAGCAAGGTCTCCAGTAGTTACAGACCAGCCATGTCTTCCTTTATTATCTGCAACAACACCATTCAGTGCTTTTAGAAGTGCTTGTGTAAAATAGGATGGTTTCCGTTTAGGACCGTGAGCTGCTTTAGTTTTTGCAGCAGCCTCGGTAGTAAGGTCATTTAAACAAGGCGTTGTAAGCAAATTAGGTGTATCTAAAGCATTTCCTAATACAACACTAGAAAGCATTTCTCCTGTAATCTGTCGACAGGCATCAACGAAAAAACATTGTGTATTTGCTTTACAGCTATGAAAACCACTTCGGGTCATATTAAAATTAATACTTTTCTGCCAGGGGTTATTTGGATTATCTCCAAAATCTTCTGCAAGAAGAAAGTGGTCCATTTTTTCGACCCCGTGTCCGCAAAAAAAGAAAATAGCGACATTATCTTCGTGAGAGTCACAACGCTTTTTCCAATCATTATAAGCAGCAGAAATATTATTAAAAGTAGCAGCCTCGAATACTTCGCCTGGAATCCCTGGTTCTGGATCGTCTGGTGATGGCGACAGTAATAATTCTATACTCCCTAAAGGCTTATTATGGTGTATGTTTGGATCACTTTCAATGGCTAGAAGTCCATCTCTAAAAGCTAATGCAGATTTAGGGGGCGATGTTAGTTGTTTGAGAAGCCCAATATGTTCAATAACTTGTTGCTGCTCATGTATCCCTCCTAATAAAAATGGGTAACCTCCTACTCCAATTATAAATGCATGTGTTTGGGGGGCTCCATCATTATTTTTAGAAAATATTAATGCCATATCTATAGTCAAATAGTTATACTAAAAGTTAAAAAACACCTAAAAGCAAGCTTCTTTAAGCCTTAAAGTTCTTTAGGTATTCTTATTCGAAATGTAGTTGCTATAATAATTCTAAGTGAGAGACTATACAGATTCACACCTGCAAGTTATAAAGTTACAAAAATAATTTAACTGTAAAAATAATAAGGTACAAAATATAGAAGTCATTTAACCCTAAACTATAAGCAAGAATATACCATTAAAGGCTTTGCTTTACTTTATTGTTTTGAAATTATATGAAAAACAAAAAAGCCTCTACAAGAAAACTTGTGGAGGCTTTTTTACTGAAGATTGACTTATTCTCAAACCATATATTGAAATTGTTTCAAGGTTTGACTATCTTTTAAGTTTACAGGTACATTGTCAGTCAACCATAGCTCTGTGAAATTAATAATAACGTTAGTCAACTTCTAAACTGTGTTTGGCATAGTTAAGATTCATGGCATCATACATTTTCACCAAATGGTGTAAACGTTTTTGAAAATCGTTCCAGTTTCTGGACGCTTTAGAAGACCAAACCACTTCAGATAAAGCGGTTAACCTAGGCAGAACCATATATTCAACATATTCAGGTGTAGTCATATATTCTGTCCAAACATTGCCTTGAGCTCCTAAAATATACTTTTTGTCAGCATCTGTTAATTCTTCTGGTGTTGGTTCGTAGTTATACACATCTTTAACGGTTGTTTTTCCGCCTATAGCAAGTGGTTCATTTTCTTTATCCTCAGTTTGATAATGATCAAAATAGCAAGAATGATGCGGTGTCATGACAACATTGTGTTTCTGTTTTGCAGCTTCAATACCTCCTTTTGTTCCTCGCCACGACATCACTGTAGCATTTGGTGCTAAACCACCTTCTAAAATTTCGTCCCAACCAATTATATTTCTTCCTTTTGAGTTTAAGAATTTTTCAATTCTTCTAATAAAATAACTTTGTAACTCATGCTCATCTTTTAGACCTTCGCGCTTAATAACTTCTTGTGCTAATGTACTTTCTTCCCATTGTGTTTTTGGTGCTTCATCACCTCCTATATGAATCAATTTACTTGGAAATAAATCTATAACTTCTTGCAGTACATTTTCTAAAAATTGAAATGTTTCCTCACTAGGTGCATAAATTTCGGGAAATACCCCCCACCTTGTACCAACTTCATATTGCTCTCCAGTATTTCCTAATTCTGGATAAGCAGCAATCGCTGCCAATGAATGTCCTGGCAATTCAATTTCGGGTATAACAGTTACGTGTCTTTTTGCAGCATACGCTACAATATCTTTTATATCTTCTTGCGTATAATAACCTCCATAGGGGGTACCATCATATTTAACATCTTTTGATTTCCATGTATTACCATGACCAACAATGGTTTCTTTTCTAATACTCCCCACACTGGTTAACTTTGGGTATTTCTTTATTTCAATTCTCCAACCTTGATCTTCTGTTAAGTGCCAATGAAATGTATTCATTTTATGCATGGCAATTAAATCGATATACTTTTTTACAAATTCAACAGGAAAAAAATGACGCGCCACATCTAAATGCATCCCACGATAAACATATCTGGGACTATCATTTATTGTAACAGCAGGAATGGTTAATTCATCTGTCTTATTGGTAGAAGACGACATTAATTGCTGCAAGGTCTGTATGCCATAAAAGACCCCTTGGGTTGTTTTTCCTGAAATTATAATCTGATTATATGAAACCGATAATGTATAACCTTCATTATTTTCTATAGCAGCATCTAACTTTAAGATAATAGTACCCTCTGTACTTTCTCCTTTTCCAAAAGGAACCGAAACTCCTGTCGCTTTGCTCAATAAATCTGAGAGGTAATGCCCCTCATTCTCTAACTTAGAATCCCCACTTATTTTAGTGCTTTCATCTATTAAAAACCGTCCGTTAGACATTTCTAGTGCCGTTGGTTTTGGAATTATTTGATAATCTTCTTCTGAATTTACGGTGTTTTCGTACTTGTTAGAACAAGAAACAATTACAAGAGTTACTAAGAAAAATAGGGTTTTCATCTGTTATATATTTATTTTAAATTAAAAAATCACCAATTCATCTAATAAAATTTTTGATGCAGTTCCAACCTTATGGTGTCCTTCGGGTATTGGATTGACTCTTCTCGCTTTTATTTTTAGAGCTTTTACCTTTGTTTTAGGGAAATCAAAAGTTGTTTTAACTTTATTGCGCCCTTGTGTATGGCTGGCTTCCATCTGATTTATTTCTGCTATTTTTTTAAATGACTTGCCATCTTCTGAAGCAGAAATCTCAACATATTCGGGAACATAAATACCTGCAATGGTAAAACGTAAAAAATCTAATTCTACTTTGTTTATTTCTGTTATTTCTGGGAAATTTAATTCTACATCTAAATTATCATTAAAAGTTTTCCAGGGAGCATCCCATCTATTAAGTTTTCCATAATTCAAATCTATTAAAGCGTTTGTGGTGTCACTGATTTTTGGTGAATTGAAAACCAGAGAAGCTCCAAACCCTTTATGTACAGGAAAAAACTTTTGAGAGATATTACCAATTTGTTTTTCATTTAAAAATGTTGATGCTTTTAGTGTCGCCGTTTTATCAATTGAAAATTCATTCTCATATTTATTAGAGCTTAATGAAGGTGTGCTACCATCTAACGTATAATAAATATCTAGGTTCCCAACTTCCGATTTAAGCGTAATATCGATACCGCCATTTTTATTCCCTTTATGGTCTATCCTAGCATTAAAAGCACTTGTAGCATATCTGGTGCCTCTTGCATCCAAACGTTCAAATTGAGTTAGTAATCGTTTTGTAAAACCTTCCCAATCTTTTGATTTTTCAGTGATCCAACCATTCTCAGCAATGGCATAAAGCCTTGGAAAAGTCATGTAGGTTAACTTTCCAAAATCGCTAATAGACTCTGTCCATAAATTACCCTGTATGCCCATAACATGTTTACCTTGTTCTTCTGTTAAACTGTCTGAAATAATTTTATAATGATATGAATCTTTAAGAAAACTATAGCCGTACCCTAAATTTGGCTCCAAATCATCATCCCCTTGTTTCAAATCTAAATAACAATATTTAAAAGGCGTCATAATCACATCATGTCCTGCTCTGGCTGCAGTTATACCACCTTTTTCACCACGCCATGACATAACTGTTGCATTAGGTGCTAAACCTCCTTCTATAATTTCATCCCAACCAATCATATTTTTACCTCGAGAATTAACCATTTTTTCTACACGCTTGATAAAATAACTCTGCAATTCATGCTCATTGGCTAAGTTTTCTTCTTTTATTCTTTGTTGACAATCGGGATCTATTTTCCAAGCTTCTTTATTACATTCGTCCCCTCCAATATGAATATATTCAAAGGGAAATAAATCTATGATCTCTTCAAGCACATCTTCAACAAACTCAAAAGTGACTTCTTTCCCAGGACAGTAAGTATTATTTTTAATAACGCCTCCTGTACCTACATAAAAAGGACCATCTGCACATGCTATTTCGGGATAGGAAGCAATCGCCGCTAATGAATGCCCTGGCATATCAATTTCTGGAATTATTTCTATAAAACGCTCTTTGGCATAAGCGACAATTTCTTTAATATCATCTTGAGTATAAAATCCGCCATAAGTGGCTTTTTCTCCTTCTTTTTGAATGGGTCTTCCCCACCAATTAGATAAGCTTTCATCTGTAATATTATAATCAACGCGCCATGCACCAACTTCTGTTAACTTAGGATACTTTTTTATTTCAATCCGCCAACCCTGGTCGTCTGATAAATGCCAGTGAAATCGATTTAATTTAATTTCTGCCATAAAATCAAGGGCATCTTTAACCTGCTCTTTATCAAAAAAATGACGAGACACATCTAACATATAACCACGCCACTTAAAATTTGGTGCATCTTTAATACGAACAACGGGTACACCCCAAGAAACGTTAACCAATTGTTTTTTTGCATAAAACGAAGTGGGCAACAATTGTTTAAGTGATTGCAACGCGTAAAAGAAACCAGCTCCTGTGGCTGCTTTAATTTCTATTGTTGATTTTGTAACGTTTAGCTCATAAGCTTCCTCATGAAACGAACTATCGTTAATTAATATGATATCACCTTTTTCTGTTCCTGTTTTCACTGAAGGTATCCAACCAGATACGACTTCAAATTGTTTAAAAAACCGATTAGCAATCATTGCTTGTGTTTCATTTTCTACAGATACTATCGTGTTTTTATTGATTTCAAAATAGCCTTCGCTAGGCGCGACCTCAACAGGCATTGGAATTAAAGAAACATCACCTAATTGTAGATTTTTTTTAGCGCATGAAACAAATATTAATAGACATACTAATATTAGGAATTTATGTATTTTCATCTTTTTTGAAATAAATTTTTGTTCGGTTTATTGTCCAATATGAAATGAATTTCACCACCATCCAAAATTTGTTTGTGGCTTATAGTGGATTGATTATAAGGTGTTCCATTTAATAGTATTGCTTGTATATAACAGTTCTCTTTTGATTGGTTTTCTGTAGTTATTACAAACTGTTTTCCGTTTTCTAATTGAATAGTAGCTTCTTTTACAAAAGGAGATGTTAAACTGTAAATACCATTGGCTGGATTTATAGGATACATTCCTATGGATGAAAATACTAACCATGCAGACATTTGTCCGCAATCTTCATTACCACAATACCCATCAGGCTTAGTACTATATTGTGTGTTTATAATTCTACGAACCATTTCTTGGGTTTTCCATGGTTGCCCTATATTATTGTATAAATAAGACACATGATGACTTGGTTCATTACCATGAGCGTATTGTCCAATCATTCCCGTGCTGAATATTGGTAATTTATCTTCTGCTGTTGGATAATAAGTAAACATAGAGTCTAACTTTACTGTAAATTGCTCTTCACCCAATGTATCTATCAAACCATCAATATCTTGCGGTACAAACCAGAAATATTGCCAGGCATTACTTTCACAAAATTCTCTGGTATACGCTTTCGCTGAAAAAGGATCACTAAACTTGCCTTCTTTACTTTTTGGTCGAAAAAATGTAGATTTAGAATCATACAAATTCTTCCAATTATTAGCTCTTTTTGAAAAAGTTTGCTTGATATCATCTTCACCTAAAGCCTCCGCTAATTGTGCAATACACCAATCGTTATAAGCATATTCCAATGTTTTTGAAACCGACCAACTTTCTCCTTCTTCAGACGTTGGCACGTATCCTAATTCCATATACAGATCTATTTGCCTCCCTTTTTCTGTTGCAGATGCAACACAAGCTTCCAATGCTTTTTTAGCATCTAAAGGAATCCCTTTAAAATAAGCATCTACAATTACAGGAACAGCATGGTAACCAATCATCATATTGGTTTCGTTACCTGCTAAAGACCAAACGGGCAGTAAGCCTGTTTCATCGTAATGCGATAAAAAAGACTTGACCATATCCTCGGTTTCCTTAGGTGCTAAAATGGTATACAGGGGATGTGCAGCCCTAAACGTATCCCAAAGTGAAAAAGTATCGTATTTATTATAGCCTTCTGCTTTATGTACTTCGCCATCTGCTCCCTTGTAAAGTCCATCTACATCACTATGTAATGACGGTGTTAAAAAAACATGGTACAAATTGGTGTAAAACAATTCTTTTTGTGATTTTGTTCCTTCAATCTTTATTTTAGAAAGATAGGTTTCCCAAACATTTTCTGCTTCTTGAATCGTTTGTTCAAAATTCCAATGTGGTAACTCTCTCTCTAAATTTTTACGAGCTCCAGCGATACTTACTGATGATAAAGCTACTTTTACTTGTATTTTCTCTTGTTCTTGTGTTTTATAATTCGCAACAATACGAGTAAACTTTCCGTTTACTGTCTTAGCATCTTTTTCTTCTGAATTTTCAAATAGTTCTGCTTTATCAAAAGGTTTTGAGAATTTCATCACAAAATAAATACGTTGATCTCTTGCCCAACCTTTCGATTTTCTATACCCCGAAATGGTTTGGTTATCTTCAATCGTTATTTGTGTTGCTACTGGTGCATCCCAATTCAAGCTATACCCTAAATCAAGAATTATTTGACTTTTTTTATCTTCTGGAAACGTATATTGATGAAAGCCTACGCGTGCTGTTGTTGTTAATTCTGCTTTAATTCCTGAACTTAATAAATCAACCGAATAATACCCAGGACTTGCTTTTTCTTTATCGTGTGAAAATTTTGAGTAAGGCCTGTATGATCCCTCTGGAGTTAAACTCTCCGTAAATTTGCTGTTTAAAGGCATCACCAACAAGTCGTACATATCACCCGCACCAGTACCCGAAAGGTGCGTATGGCTAAAACCTGCTATGGTAGAATCTGGCCAAAAATAGCCAGCTATTCTATCCCATCCTGGGAGTCCGTTATCTGGACTTAATTGTACCATTCCAAAGGGTAAAACAGCGCCTGGGTATGTATTACCTGGACCATCTGTTCCTGTAAAGGTATTTACATAACTAGTTAATCCCTTTATTTTTTTAGTTTCGGGTTTCTTTTCTGTTTTGCATGAAAAAAAACCTAAACATAATGTTAGTAATAATAGATAATTGTACCCCTTCATTTTTATTTTATTTTCAGATTTAACATACTAGTATTTACAGTATGAAAATTCTATCTATCCTTTAATTACTTCTTAATTTATTCACTTTAAGGTGGGCGTTATTTGCAATATGCCTCTTGTATTCTTGTGTATAAAGTGTTGCTATTGAACTATATTTTTTTGCAAGTTTGTTGTAATCTTTCCATGCCTTATCATACGCTTTAATCCACTTTTTAACTTTTTTAGTGTCTCCTTTACCTTCAGCATGTTTCATATAGACAAGCGTTCTATATATTTTATACAATCTTAATCCATAGTCTGCAGATCCTATGGCATGATTTTTAGTGTCATCATTTTGCCAATCAATTGATTTAGCCAACTTAACTATTTCTTTCCATTTTGCTATCGATTCATCTTTTTGAACCAAATTTCTATCTTGTTCCAAGTCACCTTTTACTACCATTGGCCATGCAATCCCCTGGTCTCTAGTCCACCAAGGGTTCATATCTCTATAAGTACTATTTCTACCTCTAACTACTGCTTCTGCAGAAAGTAAGCATAGCTTTCTAAACTTAGCAATATCATCTCCTTTTAAATTTAAGCGCTCTGTTGCATATCTGTTAAAAATAAATGCTTCACTTTTATCGGTGTTTTGCCCCCATTGTGCCATAACCCAAGAATTTAAATCGCACCACAATTCGTCTTTTACATAAGGTCCATCCCAGCCACCGCCACGAGACCATGTCCAAACGCCTGCATATAATTCGGGTGTTGTTTCAACAAATTCTTTAATACTATTAATACGCTCTTCTGGCATTCTGGCATGTTCCTCAAAACCTTCAATAACACCATTCGCAATATAATTAGGATAAGCACCTTTTCCTTCGTATTCGCGTGCAGATTGAACCTCAATGATTTGACGATGACGCCCTTGGCCAATAACTTTACTAAATTCGTTTGATCTATGGAAATCCCCTTCGCAATGTTTGATACTAATAATTAAATTTTCATGTGGTTCTATAGCATTACTTACTTTCATGTAAGCTTTTAGATTCCTATCAAATGCTCCCCATGTACGGAAAATAAGTTGTTTATCCCTTTTCTCACAAATCTCTTCTTTTAAGATCTTAATTAAAGGAATAATGGTTTTTTCTGGATTCATTTTCTCATCAATTGCTCCAAGATGATATGGTGCATCGTGCAAGTAGGTTTCTCCAATACGAACCACCAAACCATCAAGGTCTGGGAACTGATCGAACATTTCATTAATTTGAGCTCTGACCAGTTTTTCGGTTAATGTATCATTAGGATTCCCAAAACTTTCTTGAATACCATACTTTTCAATCAACCTTTTAGGAAACAAAACAAGATCAGACATAGCATAAATAGCCGTATTTTGCTCTTTACATGCTGCATGCATTTGTTTTATTTGTTTGGCTTTTTCATCTACCCATTTACGATCATCAGATCCTTTAGGTAAAATATCTGCATCTACAGATTCCCAATTAATAGCTAATGCTGGAGATTCAAAAAGAAAATAAACCTTACCATTATATCCCATTTCTTTTATAATAGCTGGATTATTATACTTAGATTCATATGGCGCTTCACCAGGGTTATGATGTACCATATCTAAAATTAAAGGAGCGGCATTAGTCTGATTCTGACCAATCGCTTTTATTCCTAAAACACAAAAAAATACTAAAATTACATTTAATTTATTCATACCTAATTTTTATCAATTGTATATTTTTACTTGTTTCTATGTAAAAAATACTTGTTTTTTTTATTGTTTGAAGTTTAGTTTAAAAGTTATATTATATATGTCTGCTTAATAATTTGTTACGGCATTACTAATTGGTGTTAATGGGGTGCCCTGTATGGCATAGCTAACATCAATCATTTTAGGTTTTGTACTAGGTTTGTAATGTATGGTTATGGGGTGTAATCCTTTTTTTAAGGCTACTTTTCCATACTTTTTACGTGGACCATGATACCCGCCATTGTCTACAATGATCTCATCACCAATAAATAATAAATTTCCTCCATCCGAACGTGTTTCAAATTCGTAAATAGCATCTTTTTCCGCTTTAAAATAACCTTGGTAGATCATTGAAAAGTTTTTTTCATTTTTTAAATCTCCCAATGCAACACGATCTACTTTAGTAAAATTATTAGTGGTAGGCGTTTTAATAGCTTCAACCTTTTTGAACTGCCCTTTGGTTATCCATCTTTTTAACCCCGTTTCTTTAGGGTTAACATTTACAGCTTCCTTATAGTCTTTGCGAATCACTTTAGTCGTTTTTAAGTCGTTAAACTTGTCACCACGGTATGCACGAGCTTTGATTTCAACAGTATCTTTTACAGTAAATGGCGCTTCGTATTTTAAAGAGGTCTTCGTTGGTATACTTCCATCTAGTGTATAATATATTTCTACGCCATCTAACAAATATGCTAAGTTTAAATTCACGGATGTATTGTCTACAAAAGCAATATCTTTTTCTAAACCTTCAACGGCAGGAATGTAATAGTACACCCCTAAAACATCCAATCTATCGTACTGCTTTTCAACGCTATTGTTAAACAGTTCAAAATCTTTATTCCCCTTTGAAGTCCAAGCATTTTCTGCTACTGCTAACATTCTAGGAAACGCTTGATACTGTAAACGTTTAAAACTTGGGATTCGTTCTGACCATAAGTTTGCTTGAATTCCTAAAACATGCTCAGATTCTGCTTCTGTAAAATCTTCAGGAATGGGTTCATAGTTGTACACCCTTTCTAGCGTGGTTCCTTCATTTAAATAATCAAAATAATAAGCTGCTGTAGTCGTTACCACAACATTATTCCCGTTTGCTGCAGCTATTTTAGGAGCATCTGGAGCCCAATTTCTCCACCACATTACATTGGCATCTTTGGTTAATCCGCCTCTTACAATTTCATCCCATCCCATAAATTGCTTTCCTTTGGATTGTAAAAACTGTTCTATATCTCTATTGAAAAATGACTGCAGTTCGTGTTCGTCTTTTAAACCATTATCTTTAATAGCTTTTTGGCAATGTGGGCATTTTTCCCAAGATTTAATATTGACTTCGTCGCCTCCAATGTGAATATATTCTGCAGGAAATAATTCTACCACTTCACTCAGTACATTTTTCATAAACTCATACGTCGTATCTTTTCCTAAACAGGTTGGATAAGTAAAAACAGTATCCCAACCCGATTCTTCATTACAAGATAAAAACGGATAATTATCTATTGCCGATTTAAAATGACCAGGCATATCAATTTCGGGAATAACCGTGATACATCTATCATCTGCATAAGCAATAATTTCTTTAATCTGGTCTTGAGTAAAAAAACCGCCATACTTACGTTCGCCATCAATCTCTTTAAAGTTTGATTCGTCTATGGTATAAAGCTTATTTTCTTTTGCTCTATCCATACAAATAGTATCTTGATTGTTTGGAATTCTCCAAGCCCCTTTTTCTGTTAATAAAGGATATTTTTTTATTTCAATACGCCATCCTTGATCATCTGTCAAGTGCATGTGATAGGTATTTAACTTATACAATGCCATGTAATCTAAAAAATCTTTGACTTCATCTATATTGAAAAAATGACGACTAAAATCCATATGCATCCCACGCCACTCAAAACGAGGTTCATCTTCAACAACGGCGCAAGGTACAAACCATTCTGAAGCTGTTTTTTCTTTACTTTCTATCGCTGTTGGTAATAACTGACGGATGGTTTGAACGGCATTAAAAAAACCATGTTCTTCTGAAGCTTTTATATGTATTGAATTCGGAGTTACTTCTAATTTATAAGCGCCTTCTTTTAAACCTTCTACGGTTTCAAAAACTACAGCATCATCTGTTTTAGTATTTAAAACCTGTAAATCATACCCTGCCGCTTTTTTAAATAATCCGATTAAATAATTAGCCGCTTTTTGTTGGCTTTCATCTTGAAGTACCATTTTTGTATCAGACTCAAACTGAAATGAGCTTTCTTTTAATTGAAAACTCACGGGCTTAGGAAGCAATGAAATGTGTTCTTGTTTAAAAGTAGGTTTGGTGTTAGAGCATGCCCCTAACATGAATGTAATTAGTAATAAAACAGTATATTTTTTCATTATTATTTTTTTAATTTCATGTTTTCCTGTACAGTATTATCAAAATTCTGAGTCACCGAAATTGGTAATTTGGCTTTTTCAACCCATTCGTTATCACCATAAACGCCAGATTTTGAATAGTCAAATGGAATGAAATTTATTTTAGTATAATTTTTTTTATTTATGAATCTAAAATCAGCATTCAAAGGATCTTTGAAGTTTGGGTTGACTAATAAACTGTGTAAATCAAACTCTTTTTTTTGCCAATTTTTGAAAGTATGCCCATTAAAATCGTATTTCTTTCCATTGGAATTCCAATAAATATTTTGATCTATTCTCGCTATAACATCATTCCAACCCCCTTTTAAAACCATACCTTCATTAAATATTACGATGTTATTAGTAAAAGCAAAAGACTCGTGTTTCTCTGGAATATTGCATTGTAGTTGGTATCTTTTTGCATATGCCAATATGTTGTTTTTTACGATATTTTCTTTACCATAATTTTGTTGAAACCCACCCGTTTTGGTATGGTACACTAAATTATTTTTAAAAACAATTCCTGTTGAACCTTCATCGGCATACATGCCCCAACCTCCATAGGAATAAGCGTGGATATCGTGAATTACATTGTTTTCGATACGCGTTCCTTCAGATTCTCCAAGGGTATAAATACCTGCCATGTCGCTTAACAAATCCCATCCAATATGATGGATATGATTGTAAGCTATGGTATTTCGTTTTGCAAGACTAGGTTTATAACCCCAAACCCAGCCTACTGAGACTCCCGTATAATAGAAGTTACCAATATCGTTATGCGTTACCTTATTATCTGAACTATGCCCTACCCAAACACCTACAGCAGGTGGAAACTCCAGACCTCCAGACTGTATGATATTATTATTGATATTGATGTGATGTGTGTGCTCTTTTCCTTTTAAAGGCTTAAAATCTCCCAGATAAACACCCCCACCACCAAGATCGTGCATATAAGTATTCTCTACTAGGGAGTTACTACATCCTTTACCAAACCACAAGGCATGCTGCCCCGTTTTAGAAATTTCACAATTAGAAAATGTTATATTTTTCACACCTTCTGCATAAATAGCCGCATTTAGTATGGCAGCTGCTTGGTTGGGTTCTGAACCTGTTTTTGGTATTTCGTAATGACAATACTCAAAGTTTAAACCTTCAAAATGAATATTCTTTACATAATTATCCTGTAATGCGTTTCCTTTTATTAGTACCAGTTGTTCCAATACTGGAGCAACTACCGTGGTGTTCTCTAAAGTTTCGTTAGGTCTTGGCACATAATATAAGATTCCTTTTTTACTTAAAAACCACTCACCAGGTGTATCTAAAGCAGCCTTATAGTTTTCAAAAACAATGCGACCACCTTTCTTTATTTGGTTCCATGGCTTCATGCCTTTACCCGAAGTCGTTATTAACAAGCTGTCTTTATCTAGGGCATCAATGTGTCGTAACGTATAATCCCATTTGTGATATGCTTTAAACCTGACCTCACGCACTTCGTCTTCGGTAATTGGTGATAAAGATTCAAACATGTCTTTTTCAAAAAACAATTTTTGCTGAGCCTTTTTCGCTACTCTACTATTACCTTTCTCCCATATATTTTGCTGTACGGAATCAATTTCTAAAAACCCCTCATTAGGGGTTCGAGCTAAAACAGCTCTTTTTCCATTCACATATAATTGATCAAATTGCCATTTGTAATAAACACTTTCTGTAATTTTAACTTCCCAAATACCTTTTTCATTTACAGAAAATCCAGTGATTGTTTTTCCTCCGCTAAAAACAGGTGCTGCGTTTTTTGCAGCTTTATAGGTAATCGGGAATTTTTCGGTACCACTATCTTCGGGAGCTAATTCAAAAGGTTCTTTCATGGTATAATTACCATTTTCGACAATTACCGTATAGGATTGCCGTTTGCTTGAAGTTATTTTATGCGCTCGTATGGTATTACGTGCACCATTCAAACTTGCTAAAGGTGCTTCTTTAGTACCAGAATTCATATCACTTCCTGTTGGTGAAACATAAAATCTCTGTTGAGCTTTTAAAGATAAGCTACAACAAAATAACAGACTTAGTATATAAATATTTTTTATCAACACTTTTATGCTTTACAACATTTAATGATTTAGGCGCCACTCAATATCGCCGTTTTCAAGACTCCAATCATGACCAAAATAACCAGCTACTTCTACATGCTCAATTCCGTTTTGGTATAATGATGGTGTAAAAATCATCATATCTGGAATATCAGCTCCAGATCCAAAATATTTGTTAGGTGTTACTGCTTTAAAGCCCAACATTCCAGAACCAGAAACAACTCCTACTAATGCTGTTTTGCTATCTTTTCTTGGATAAGTAAAATAGACTCCAAATTCCGTTCCTTTTAACTTTTTCTGTCCAATTTTAACCTCATTGCGTTTAACCTGAATGGGAGCTTTTGATAGAAGTGATTTCCAAGCAGCATTCGTTGTGGCATTACCATAAAGAATAACCGACCTATCTTTAAATTTAGAAAGTGAAAATTCTTTATCTGAAATAATATCTATAGAACCATTGCCTCTATAATAAAAGGTTTCGGCATCAAACCGTGCTTTATTAAAAGCCCACTGGTTTTCTTCTTTTGTCCCTTTGGTAGCATACACAAAAAGCATATTGTTTTTAAAGGCTTCCTTGAAATGGCCATATCTCAATGGATTTTTTTCAAAAGTATTTTCTGGTTTTTCAGTAAGTGCCCACACGCCGTTTTCTTTTTCGAACCAAACATCTTTTCCTTTATAAGATGCTAAATTAGCAAAAACGTTCTCATCAACTTTAATTTGAACAGTATCTGAACTTATACAATGTTTTAAATCGACTTTAAACTTCTTTAAATTTTCTGTTTCAATAGTAATTGATCTCTTTTTTAGAACGTCATTTTTTTTCTTTTGCTTATCAGTTCTAACATTTTGGCTCACTTTTACTCCACAAAACTCAAATTGCTTTTCTTGTTGATACACTGTCACATAGCGACTTTCTGAAGAAACTCCCGGACGTGCTGTACGAAACTCAAAATTTTTAACATCACCATTATCTGGAATAGTATGCCATTTAAAATAATCGAATATGTTGCTAAAATCTATTCCAAACCAATGCTTTTTATCTTCATATTCATAGTATGCAAAATCGGGATGAAATTCGCTTAAATGCTTTCGCATAAATCTTGCTTGTTCTACAGATACGACATCATCTGCATCGCCATGCTGAATATAAACACCATGATGTAAATAATTTTTTGATAATTCTAAAGTATAGCTTGCATGACTCGCACTAGCTAACATATTTTCCATTGGCGATGGATTTTCTTCTTTTTCTTTATTAGCATAAGAAAACAAAGAATACCACCCTGCTATTGGAGAAATGGCGGCCCATTTGTTTGGGAATGTAGCGCCTATTTGCCAGGTCCCATGACCTCCCATAGAATGTCCTGTTAAATACGTACGACTTGGATCTGTTCCATACATTTTTTCTGCTATTTCTTGTACTTCCATAGCATCCCATCGGCCCCAATCTTCCCAGTTAAAACCGTAGTCTCTTCTGTTGGTGGGTGCAATAACATGTCCCCAGTCTTTTGCTTTATATTGAACAGCCTGATTTCTTGCTTCTACATTAGCACCATGCAATGAAAGGAACATGGCTGGTTTTTTATCAGACGCTATAACGCCTTCTCTAACCGAAAAATATTGTAAACTTCCATCTATTTTTGATATAAATGTCCTTGAATAACGCTCTTGAGGTGTTCTTACATGATATAAAATAGCGCTTTCATCTAATAACTTTGAACCTTCATATAGTTTAACAGAAACTCTTACGGTGTCTTTTTCTGTGTAATTATCTTGTACTTTATAAGGCACTTTTCGCATGGCTAACGGAATGATAGTTGGTACCTTTGTTTCTAGTACAGTTCCATTAGATTCTGATACTATCCTCAGGTTTTTTTGCGCTTTTCCTGTCGCATTTAATATTCGAATAGACCCCATTTTAACATCACTTTCAGTAGTGATAAAATCGGCTTTTGTCATATCTCTTTTTAATAAAGAAATCGGTTTTTTAACAGGCAATAATGTCATGTTAACTTGCCCTCTGCCTCCTTTTACTAAAAAGGTGTTTTCTCCTTGTATTAATTCTATAGGATGAAAAACCAAATGTTTGTTATATACATCTCCACCACGAGGAATACCATTTACAAATAGTTCTGAATGACCAGAGACTTCAAGGATTTTAATCCCTGCTTTTGGTGCATTATAAGTAACATATAAATAGCCGCCGCGCAATTTTCTACTTCTAAAAACGTCCTTTTCATCAGCTTTTATCTTTTCCCACCGTTGTACATCTCCTTGTCTGTTAACGCCAACAGAATCATTTTCAATGGGTTTTGAAAAACTGTTTGTAATGAACTTATGAAACACAGGGTTTGTGAAAATAATAGAACGCCTACCTTTTTCTGTAGAACCAACCACTAAACCTTCTTTTAAAACAATAGTATCCTGCGCGTTAAGTTCGATTCCAAAAAACGTAATGGCTATAAAAACTAAAAAACGGTACTTTACCATAAGACATTCTATTCTAATTATTTATTTGATTTTAAGCTTCAAAACGGTGTCTATTGTATCGTTTGAATCCATTTTTGTGTAAAGAAAAGTGCCTTCTTTTAACTGTTTAAACTTAATTTTTGTTTTACCATCAAAAGATGTTGCAGAAGTAATTTTTTCTTTTAGCTCTGGTATAAAAATGTAAGGTTCTTTGGTAGGGTTTAATATATGTACATACAATACCTTATCTTTTTTTGTTATGGTGCCCCATTTTTGAGTTTTAATAACATTTCCTCTTGTTCCGTATACGCTTTCCCCATATTTAGTTGTCCATGCTCCAACTTCTTTTAATGTTTGCACAAATTCAGGTTGAATTTCGCCATTAGGCATCGGGCCAACATTTAATAGTAAATTGCCATTTTTCCCTGCAGCATTCACTAAAAAATGAATAAGCTGTTTTGTGGATTTGTATTTTTTATCATTCAAATTAAAACCCCACGATTTAGCCATGGTCGCACAAGATTCTAATGGCAGTTGACTTACTTTAACGCCTTTGCTATATCCGCCTTTATTCTCACCTGGTAAATCTCTTTCAAAAGTTTGAATATCTTCTCCAGGAATAGGTGTTAAATGGTGGTTGTTTGCTATTAAAGTACTTGGGCTTAATTCGTGAATTAATGAATAGATCTCATTATAGCGCCAATCTGCTTTTTTTCGTTCCCAATGGCCATCAAACCAAATACAGCCAATTTCACCATAATTAGTAAGCAATTCTGTTAATTGCGCTTTCATAAACGCGATATATTTATCCCAATCTGCATCAACAGGCTTCCCGTCTACTATTTTATGTCCGAAACCATAATCTTCTCTGGCCCAATCTAACAAAGAGTAATAAAAATTTAATTTGATGCCTTCTTTTTTACAGGCTTCGGCTAATTCTTTTAAAGGGTCTCTATCAAATCGTGTGGCATCTATAATATCATAATCTGTAGCCTTAGAGTCAAACATGCTAAAACTATCATGATGACGCGAGGTAATGGTAATGTATTTCATGCCCGCAGATTTTGCTATTTGTACCCATTCTTCGGCATTAAAATCTTGAGGATTAAAAAACTTAGTCAGTTTTTTATAAGTATCATTCTTAATTTTTTGCTGATACATCACCCATTCTCCATCACCTAAAACACTATAGATTCCCCAGTGAATAAACATACCAAATTTCATGTCTTGAAATTCCTGACGGCTTTCTAGGTTACCAGCAGTTGGTGTATACTCTGGCATGGGATAAGCATAATCTTGAGCATTAGCGCTAAAGAATATTAAACTCAATAAGCATAGTAGTCCTAATTTCTTCATCTTCTTTTTATTTTAAATTTTTTATTAATTGTTTTTTTAATTTATTACAGGTTCAGGACCCATTTGCATTTCTAAAATTCCGCCTTTGGTAATTTCTTGGTGTGAGATCCAAAAACGGTTTAAAGCTTTGCCATTCAATTTTATAGATTGTATATAAATATTCGTATTTGAATTATTATTGGCAATAATTTTAAAAGTCTTTCCTGTGTAATAATTACGATCTAAATTAATTTCGATTTCATTAAAAACAGGGCTTGTTATCTGGTATTTATTATCACCTGGAGCAATAGGGTGTATGCCTATTGAAGCCAATACATACCAAGCAGACATTTGTCCAACATCTTCATTACCACATAATCCGTAGGCATCAGTTCCGTAAGCGTCACTACAAATTTGTCGTGTTATTTTTTGAGTTAAATGTGGCACACCTGCTTCGTTAAGCATAAAAGGAACATGATGTACAGGCTCATTTGGGTGGTTATAATAATTATTCCACAGAAAATCATCTGGTGTATTTTCAAAGAAAGAAATTAATTCGTTTTTAAAAGCTTCTTCACCTCCCATTAGCGTTTTTAACCCCTCAATATCATGTGGTACAAACCAGCCTTGTTGGTAAGGATTACTTTCAATACAACCTTGTCCGTGAACCGTTTTTCCTTTCCATTCCAACCAAGTTCCTGTGCTGTCTTTGGCTCTAAACCAATTCACCTCATCGTTCCAAATATTCTTATAGTTTTCACTTTTCTTTAAATAGTCTTCTGCGATGTCATTTTTACCTAAAGACTTTGCCATAGTCGCTAAAGCCCAATCGGAATACGCATATTCAAGTGTTTTTGAAATATGCTTTTGTGTATAACCTAATGTGCCATTACCTGTATTGTCCACGGTATTTTTAGAATAGGTGAAGGCCTTTTCGATATCATAATTACGAATGCCTTTTTCGTAAGCATCAACAATTACAGAAACGGCTGGATTGCCTAACATACAACCAGAGTAAGAGTTTAGCATTTCCCAACGTGGTAAATACCCATTACCACTTAGCTCTGCCATTTGTAATAGCGAATTAATTTCATCATTCACCAACGTGGGATTTATGATGGTTTGTAAAGGGAACTGCGAACGAAACACATCCCAACCACTAAAAATGGTACGATAGGTAAAATCTTTTGTTTGATGTATTTTTTTATCGGCTCCTATATAATTCCCATTAACATCGGAAAATGTGCGCGGGTCAATCATAGTATGGTAAAGTGCCGTATAAAAAATAGTTTTCTCAGTATCGCTAGCACCTGTAACCTTTATGCCTTTTAAGGATTCACTCCAAAGGTTACGAGCTTCTTGTTGGGTTTTCTCAAAGTCCCAATGATTGATATCGTGTTCTAAGTTTTCTTTTGCACCTGCAACACTTACAAATGAAATTCCGCTTTTCACTAAAACTTGTTCCCCTGCATTCGTACTAAAATTGGTATAAAAACCTAAATGCTTACCCTGCATTTCATTTTTGCCTTCAAATATTTCGGCATTTTTTACGGCTAATTGATAATCATCTTGTCTTATAAAACGCATTTTCCTGGGAACATCTGGAATATCGGCACTCCAAATACCATAGTCTTTTAATGGCTTGCTAAATTCACAGTAGAAATACACAATATAATCGGCTTTACCAGCACCAGCACCCCAACCACCACCTTCTGGAGGGCATTTCATCCACCCAGAAATCGTGTTTTCATTCACTACTTTTATATATTGTTCTGTTGACGTACCACCGACTCTACGTGATAAATCGATTTGAATTCTTGAACGGTCATTTTCAGGGTATGTAAACCGAATAATCCCTGCTCTTGGTGCCGAAGTAAGTTCTGCTTTAACCTTATAATCATCTAAAGTTACGGCGTAATACCCCGCTTTTGTAACTTCAGTATCATGTGAAAATCTGGAACGATAACCGCTTTCAGGATTATCAGGAATACCACGATTTGTTTGTAACTTACCAGTTGTTGGGGTGACTAAAAAATTCCCTAAATCGCCAAACCAACCCACGCCACTCATGTGTGTAAAACTAAAACCTTCAAGTGTTGGGTGCGCGTATGAATAGCCAGAACCATTATCGCCACCAGAAAAGGTATCAGGACTTAATTGTACCAGTCCAAAAGGTGTTGCAGCACCTGGAAATGTTTTACCAAAACCATGCGCATCTTTAGACTTTTTACCATAAGTAATGGCTCCAATTATAGGATCTATATAATCTACTGGTTGCTTTTCAGCTTGTGCTAATTCTTTTTTAGTTTTTGAAGAACAAGAAACCACAACTAAGACACTTAGTGCTAGACAAAAATAAAATGATATTTCTCTTTTTTTAATTCTCATATAGGCATCTTATTCTTTTATGATATTAATGTGCTGATTCTTTTTGGATCGTTCTTGTTTTATAGATATCTACAGGCACATCATTCTCGAGTAATTTCCCAGATGTTGTTCTTCCGTTTTCGACAATCTGCTTTAATTCTTTTGTTAGTTTCTTTACAACTCTTGGGTGTTTTTTATAAACATTGGTTGTCTCTTCTTCATCGCAATTCATATTATATAGTTGAATTTCTGGAAGATTTTTTTTTCTCGCTGCATTATCCTTTGGATTTGTCCAACCACCAGAACCTGGTGTAAGTTCTAGTTTCCATTTTTTATTTCGAATAGAAAACTTTCCGTTTATTGAATGATGGATTACAAGATTATAGTCTGTTTTTGCTTTTTTATTCTTTAACATGGATAAAATGCTATACGAGTCAACTCCTGTATTTTCAGATACATTCATACCTATAATTTCTGCACAAGTAGCCATTAAACTCGTTTGACAAATTAGTTTATCGTTTATTGTATTTGCTTCTATTTTTTCTGGCCACCTCACCATAAACGGTATTCTATGGCCGCCTTCCCAAATATCAGATTTAGAACCTCGAAAATTGGCGCTTGGGTAATGCCCGAACTCTTTTTCTAGTTTTTTACCTTTTGCTACAGGGTAAGAGCATCCGTTATCACTAGTAAAAAATACAAGCGTATTATCTGCTATTCCGTTTTTCTTTAAAGCATCGAGAACACGACCAATAACGCCATCGGTTTCCATTACAAAATCGGCATAATCGCCCATGCCACTTTTACCTTTCCATTCTTCTGAAGGAACCACAGGGCTATGTGGAGAATTAAGTGCTAAGTATAAAAAGAAAGGTTCTTTTTGTTGAGACGCCTTAGCAATGTAATCTGTAGTATGGTCTCCTAAAAATTGCAACATTTTAATGGGTGGCATTTTATCAACCACTTTATCATCTTTAATTACGGTTTGCATAACTCTAGAATGGTGAAACCCAATATAGGAATCAAAACCACGTGTTATTGGTCCATTCGGTACAGTAGCTCCAATAGGAGCTCCTAATATTTTTTTACCATCATATATTTCATAAGGCACTCCTTGATCATTTACAAAACTAAATCCTAAATGCCATTTACCAATGGCTGCTGTATTGTAACCTGATTTTTTTAGCATTGCAGGAACTGTTTCTTGATTTTCCGCAATTAAAGGCTCTAATTCACCACCACCACTTAAAACGCCTTTTTGCAATCTTGAACGCCATGCATAACGACCTGTTAAAATAGCATATCGAGACGGTGTACACACTGCAGATGCGGAGTGCGCATCGGTAAACGTCATAGATTCTTTGGCAAAAGCATCTATTTTTGGAGTCAAGATTTTTCCCTTTTCAGGATTTAATACCTGTACGTCACCATAGCCTAAATCATCACAAATAATATATACAATATTTGGTTTCTCTTGGGCAGAAGCAAAGCCTGCAATTAACATAAATAGTGTTACCAATTTTGAAATTCTCATCTTCTTATTTTAATCTTATTTCTGTTATGTTACTCAACAATTCGCCATTTTCATTAAACAACCCTGCTTTTAAAAGCGTTTTAGGTGTTGTTTTAAAATCACCCTCGTATTTAATTGCATTTGTTGTTGGATCGCTACCATCGAGCGTATAATAAATAGTATAGCCCACTGTTTCTGTTTTTAAAAACACAATGGCTTCCGTATTTAATTGATCGATTGCAAACGCTGGATACACTGTAAACATACTTTTTGCATAATTGACCTCATCTCTTTCTAAGCGTTTAAAATGATCCGTTTCTAAGGCATTCTGAAAACGTTCCCAATTTTTAACTTTTGGAGTACTCCAAGATACTTCGGCACTTGCCAATGTTCTTGGATATAACATATACTCAAAGTGTTCTTCGGTTGGTGTAAACTCTCCCCATAAACAGGTTTGATTTCCTAAAACTCTACTAGCCTCCTCTGCTGTTAATTCTGATGGAATAGGCTCATGATTATAGACTTTAGATAAAGGCAATACGGAATTTGGACCTTCTGGTTCCATAAATGTTGGTCCCTGAACTCTACTAATATAAGAATACAAATAGGACGTCATAATTGTTGGATAGCCTTCTCTTGGTGCTTGTAATTCTGGGGTATGTTTTCCTCTGCGCCAAGCCATAATCGTTGCGCCTTTTGCGCCTTTGCCACTCAAAATTTCATCCCAGCCTATCATTAATTTATTTTGAGCTGTAACTATTTTGTTTACTTTCTGAATAAAATGACTTTGCAATTCTTCTTCATCTTTAAGGTTATTTTCTGCCTTTACTTTCTGACAGTGTGGACATTTTTTCCAATTGCCTTTATTGCATTCATCACCACCAATATGGATGTATTTTGAAGGAAATAAATCGGCAACTTCTTTAATAACATTTTTTAAAAACGCATAAGTTGTTTCTTTGCCAGCGCATAATGCATTATCTGGAGCTTTACCACCTACGGCAACTTCAAAATTAGCATCCGTTTCACCATCAAAACAAAATAACTCAGGATACGACGCTACTAATGCTTTACTGTGTCCAGGCACATCAATTTCTGGTATAATTTCAACATTTCTAGTTTTGGCATAAGCTATAACTTCTTTTATCTCTTCTTGTGTATAAAAACCACCTACTGTTTTTGGTTCTTCTGCTGTAGCTGGCTCGCGAGACCACCATGCTATCCCTGTTCTATCTGCTCTCCAAGCGCCTTTTTTTGTTAGGTTGGGATATTTTTTAATTTCAATTCTCCAACCTTGATCATCCACCAAATGCCAATGAAATTTGTTTATTTTATAAGATGATAACACATCTATTTGCTTTAAAATAAATGCTTTGGTTTGAAAATGACGTGATACATCTAACAAAACGCCTCTCCAATGAAACCTTGGGTTATCAGTAATAGTCATGTTTGGTATTGCTGTAGGTCCCTTTGTTCCTATAGGAATTGCTTGTCTTAAGGTTTGAAAACCATTAAACATACCTGCGTAATCGGTTGCTTTTATGGTAATTTTTGATGTATTAATTTCTAAAATATAACCTTCGGAATCTATGGAAGCATCTTTAACTTTCTCAAAAACAATATAATTAGAGCTAGCTGAGGCACGACCCGATTTAATAGTAAGCGATAATCCTGTGTCATTTGTGATTTTTGATGCTACAATTGGTTTTAAATCTGCGTTATATTTTTTAGGAATAAAAATTTGTGTGTCTTTATCTAATTTAAACCCTCCTGAAACTAACACTACAGATTCTGGTTGCGGAATAAATGTATTTTGAATTTCTTGCGCATTAATAACACCCGAAAATATAAGAAGCAACAAAAACAATAAAGTTGTTTTTTTGCTATAAATATTCATTTGATTTATTTTCTGAAGGCATTTCATGTATTATTCTTTTTCTAATTTAAACGTATAGCAAGGGTGTTAAAAGACTTTCCTTCTAAGGGAGCTTTTACAATCTCGTTATTGATGTTTAATTGTAATTCTTGTGTTTTATCGGTATTGTTATATGCAAGAACCGTTACTTCATTATTTACTTTGTTATAAAACGCCAAAGCATTATTAGTATCTCCCGAAGTTGTTAATTTCACCGATCCTGGAGCTACAAAAGCACTTAAATGTTTCATTAAATAAAACTCAGGGTTGTATTTAATGGCTTTGGTATTACTATCAATAGAAATCATAGAATTCTGTTTCCATCCCCATTGGCTTTTTCCTGTTTCATCTAACACCATATTCCAATACATGTAAGCATTTGCACCATTTTCAAAATAATGTTTCATTAAGTTGAATGTGTATTCTGCCGCCTTCCAGTCGTTAGAACCATCACCACATTCTGTTTCTGTTTGCATTAATTGCATCTCAGGATATGTAGCATGCACATCTTTAATAACACCCTTACCAGCCCATTGAAAACCGACACCTTTTACGTAATCTTTTGTGTTTTTATATTCTAACACATCTTGTACACGTTCTATTTGCGGACGCTCAACAGTACCCAACCAGATATCAGTATTTAGATTTTCAGCTTTAAATTTAGGTCCTAAATAATCTGCTATAAAAATCCCTAAATCTTGAGGTTTCCATACACAAGACGGAAAATTCTGTGCTGAATTAGGTTCGTTTTGAACGTGAACTGCGCTAATTTCAATGCCTTCTTTTTTGTAGGCTTTCACAAATTTTGAAAAGTATAATGCGTAAGATTCTAAATATTCTGGTTCCATGATGAAACGAGACACCAACTCTTCTGTAGAACTAAGTTCTAAAGGCAAATCGTTAAACTTTGGATTCGCTTTACAAGCATAGTGTTTGCTGTGTTTCATCCATGAAGGTGGACACCAAGGTGATGCCCAAACTTTGATTTCTGAGTTGATTTTTTGTGCTTCTTTTATGTATGGAATTAAACGTTTTTTATCACGATCGATAGAAAAATTAGTCATTGCGAAATCCTCTGGTGTTTCATTATGGCTATACCAATCTACGGCATAATCATTCGCACCAATAGGCATTCTGCAAATGTTGAATTTACAACCCATTTCCTGGCTAAATAAATCGTTTAAAATTTGCTGCTTTTCTTCTGGAGTTACCATTCCCAAAGCATCCCATCCTAATTCATTAAAACAACCTCCAAATCCAGTAATTTCTTGTTCCTGTTTATTGGTATCTATTAAAATTGATAGATCTGGAGTTGATTCTCCTTGTGCTGGGTGATATGTTTTTTCTACCCAAACATTATTATCAGTACTACTTACCCAAGCTACTTGGGGTTGTTTTTTACATGCTGTAAAAGCAACTAAAAACATTAATACTGAATACTTAAAAACTTTCATAATGTATTATTTTACTGTTAAAATTTTTCTTAAACGAATATCTTTTGATGAAGCTCCAATCATAATTCTAAAATCGCCTGCTTCAACTAATCTATGCATGTCTTTATCTAACATTGATAATGCTTCAGGGTCTAATTCAAATGATACGTTTTGTGCCTCCCCAGCTTTTAAAGAGATCCGTTTAAAGCCTTTTAATTCTTTTATTGGACGAGAAACAGAAGCCAACTCATCACGGATATAAAGTTGAACAACCTCATCACCTGTAACTGTTCCAGTATTTTTAATAGTACATGTAATTTGTACCGTTTCGTCTGCTCCTATATTGTTTTTACTGAATTCTATATTAGAATATTCAAATGAAGTATAGCTTAATCCGAAACCAAAAGGGAATAAAGGTTGCCCTGTTAGATTATGATAATTATCGCCTCTACCTGTTGGTTTGTTGTTATAATACAAAGGACATTGTGCTTCATCTACAGGAAATGTTATTGGTAATCTTCCTGCAGGATTTTCATCACCAAAAAGAATATCGGCAAAACCATTTCCTCCGTTTTCACCAGCATACCATGCCATTAAAACGCCATCAACATCGTTAATCCAATTTGACATCGTAATGGCGCTACCTCCAACCAATACTACCACTGTTGGTTTGCCTGTTTTAGCTACCGCTTTAATTAATGCTTCTTGGTGACCTGGCAATGCTAATAATGCGCGATCTCTAAATTCGCCTTCATGAATCCCAGCGAATACTACCGCAACATCACTTTTTTTGGCAGCTTTAACGGCTTCTGCTATTTGTTGTTCCCATTCATTTTGAATTGTGGCATCCCAAACTAATTTGAATTTTGCATTTCCTGCTGCTTCAAAAAATTCGATTTTGATATCGTATTCTTTTCCTGCTTCAAAAGAAAATTCTTTTAAAATGGTTTTATAGGATTGTTTTTGCCAGTTATCAATAATCAACTTACCATCTAAATACATGCGGTAACCATCATTACCTTCAATACCAACATTAAAAACGCCCGTTTTTGGTGCTTTTAATTTTCCTGTCCATCGTACAGAAAACCAATCGTATGGTAAATCTTCATGTGGAGAGAAAAGGGTCCAGCCAAACTTAATTTGCTTATCTATACGTTCTACTTTTGGTTGACCGCTTAGTTTTATATTATCAAAATAGTTCCCTTTTAAACCTGCCACTTTTTTACCGTTTTCGGAAGTCGACAAATAAGATGCTCCTATTGGTTTATAATGTTCTTCAACTAGAGCAACACCTGGAGCATATAAAATATGTTCTTCTCCTATTTTATTTGATATGCCTTGATGCATAGAAATAAGATTGTTTCCAGGACCACTATATCCACCTAATCGAACTGTTTTAACATCGTGACCAATAAGTGCCACTTTTTTAACAGCCTTATTAATGGGTAAAACTTCTTTTTCGTTTTTAAGCAAAACCATCGCTTTAGAAGCTGTTTTTCTAGCTAATTCGCGGTGTGTTTTATGACCATTCCAAACGGCTGCTGCTTCAACATCTACATAAGGGTTTTCGAATAGCCCTAATTCAAATTTTGCTTTTAAGATGCGTCTAACGGCTTCATCAATCGCTTTTTCATCAACCATTCCTTTTTCGTAAGCTTCCCAAAACAATGGTTTATGATTGTAATTGGTTTGAAACATAACATCTAATCCTGCTTCTACAGCATCTTCGGTGGCTTCGGCATAATCTTTAGCTGTAAAATGTAACACATTGGCGCCTCCTGTAGCTCCTGCATCTGAAATAACAAAACCATCAAATCCCCATTCTTCTTTCAGTTTTTTACGTAGTAACCATTCGTTTGATGTACATGGTGTGCCATTAACAGAGTTATACGACGTCATTACAGACCTTGCTCCTGTTTTTTGAAACACCGTTTTAAATGCTGGAAAATATATTTCTTCTAACAATCGTTCGTTAAAACTAATCGGGTAACTATCACGCCCTCCTGCGCCTACATTGGCTACAAAGTGTTTGGGTGTGGTTATTACGCCTTCTCTTTCGAAAGCACCAATAAATGCTGATGCCATTTGCGTTGTTAAATACGGGTCTTCTCCATACGTTTCTTCTACACGCCCCCAACGTACATCGCGCGCAATGTTTAATACTGGTGATAGAATTTGACGTATCCCCCTGGTTTTTGTTTCTTTAGTAATTGCCTTTGCAACATTAGCAACTAAAGTAGTATCCCAAGTTGCTGCTAATGCTATAGCTTGTGGATATACGGTTGCACCATCTCGTGCTAAACCGTGTAAGGCTTCATTAAATGGAATTATGGGAATCCCTAAACGAGATTCTTCTAAAAAATAACGTTGAATATCGTTTATCTCTTCTGCCATTTGTTTGGCACTGCCTGTTGACCCGTAGTCCATGATTTGTTCTGCGGCATTATCATTCTTTCCTTTTGAAGAAATTTGAAATCCGAAAATACCATGCGTAAGCTTATCTTTTCCAATACTTAAATCTCCAGGAATCATGAACATTTGCCAGAACTTTTCTTCTAAAGTCATTCGGCTCATTAAATCATTGACACGTTCTTCAACAGAAAGTTCTGGATTCTTGTATGCTGGGTTTTCATCATTTGATTTCTTGGAACATGACCATATTGATATTCCAAATACTGCTATTAATATTATTTTTTTTGAGTACTTCAACCGTCTTATTAATTAAATTGATGTTTATTTTGCTTTAAATCTTTATCGAAAGCATTTATTTTCTTTCGTAACTTTTTTACTATTTTCGGATTGTTTTCTGCAACATTATTTTTTTCTGAAATATCGCTTACAAGATTGTAAAGTTCTACTTTATCTTCTACTATGCGCAGCTTCCAATCGCCATATCTTACTGCTTCTAAAGTTGATTCTTTATAATAATAAAACCCTTCTTTTTTATATGGTGATTTAGATTTTTTACCTAATAATAACTTCCAGATATTTTTCCCGTCTATAGGTTTGTCAGACATTTCACTATCTGTTACATGTGCTATGGTTGGTAGAAAATCGATGGTTGATGCCACTTCTTTACAAACACTACCTGCTTCTATTTCTCCTTTCCATTGGGCTATCATAGGAACACGCATGCCTCCTTCGTAAGTTTGAAATTTGAACCCTCGCAGTGGTAAAGCACTGCCTCCATTTCCATCTTTTAAATTCCATGGACCATTATCAGACGTATAAATAACCAGCGTATTATCATCAATACCTAAGGTTTCTAAAGTCTTTAAAATTTTACCAACGCTCCAATCTATTTCTTCAATAACATCACCATATAAACCACGTTTACTTTTTCCTTTAAAATCTCCTGAAGCATAAAGTGGAATGTGAGGCATGTTGTGTGCCAAGTATAAAAAGAAGGGAGCGTCTTTGTTTTCTGTAATAAAATTAACGGCTTCTGAAGTATAGCGCTGTGTTAATGTTGTTTGATCTACAGGATATTCTATAACTTCATCTTGTTTCATTAAAGGGACTCTTCTTCCTCGCCATTTTTCTTGACGAAGACTATCTATAGTCATGCCTTCTCTAAAAATAATATTTTCTGAAACTTTAGATTTTGGATTAACCGACATATCGTTACTAAAAGGGATGCCATAATAGTAATCGAACCCTTGTGTTGTTGGTAAATATTGAGGCTGATCTCCAAGATGCCATTTCCCGACGCAAGCTGTTGCATAGTTTTTAGTTTTTAACATGTCTGCAATTGTCAATTCTTGATTTGACAAACCTCCGTCTAAATTTGGCCATAATACCTTAGGCACACCTACTCTTGGTGGATATGATCCTGTTAATAAAGCTGCTCTTGATGGTGAACATACAGATGATGCTGAATAGAAATCTGTAAAGCGTATTCCGTTTGCTGCCATGGTATCTAGATTAGGCGTACTTATTAATGGCGAACCATATACACCTACATCTTGATACCCTTGATCGTCTGTAAAAACAATAATGATGTTAGGTTTAGAAGTCCTGTTTTGTGCTTTAACTGAAACATTCCAATTAAAAAAAACAAATATTATTATTACTAATAATTTATTCATACTGCTTTATTCTTTTGCCTTTAACTCACTATCAAATTGATATGTTTCCCCTTTTGCTGTATCAAATTCAACACGTTTATCTTTATAAACTAATGTACATGTACCGCCACTTTTTGATAAAACTTCAACACTTGTTAACGCTGCGTTTTCCCAAGTGAAACTAAGTTCAAAACCGCCTCTTGCACATACTCCTGAAATGCTTCCTTTTGGAAGTGCACCAGGTAATGCTGGCAATAGTTCTATTTTATCTAAATGACTTTGAATGAGCATTTCTACCATACCTGCTGCGCCACCAAAATTCCCATCTATTTGAAACGGCGGGTGTGCATCAAATAAATTTGGGTATGAACCGCCTCTAATCTTACGTTCTGGTATTTCTGCTGGACTCAATAACATATGGACTAATTTATAAGCTCTATCTCCATCTCTAAATCGAGACCAAAAGTTTATTTTCCAGGCTAAGCTCCAACCTGTACCTTTATCGCCTCTATACTCTAAAGATTGTTTAGCAGCTTTCATTAAGTCTGGCGTATCTTCATAATTAATTTCGTTCCAGGGATGAACAGCCCACAAATGCGATACATGTCTATGTTTAACTTCTGGATTGTCTTTATCTTCTAACCATTCTTGTAATTGTCCATGTTGCCCAATTTGGTTTGGAGCTATTTGTGGCACCATGATTTTTAACTTTTCTGCAAATTCCGCATCTTCGCCTAAAACCTGAGACGCTTCTATTGTAATATTGAATAATGCTCTTATAATTTGGTGATCCATCGTTGGTCCTGCAACCAAACCTCCTATTTCGGGTGAATTTGATGGCGTACTTATCAAGTAACCTGTATTGGGATCTTTGTATAAAAACTGAGAATAAAACAATGCTGCATCTCTAAGTAATGGGTATTTTTCTTTTAAAAATGCTTTGTCTTGTGTAAAGAGGTAGTGTTCCCAAATATGCGTACACAACCATCCGCCACCTCCTAGCCAAATACCATGGTTAGATGCATTTACTGGGGCTGCGCCTCGCCAGATATCAACGTTATGATGCATAATCCATCCGTCTGCATTGTAATGCTCTTTTGCTACTATTTTTCCTGTTTTTGAAACGTCTTCAATAAAATCGAATAATGGTTCATGACATTCGCTTAAATTCGTCATTTCAACCGCCCAATAATTCATTTCTAAATTGATATTGGTGGTATAACTACTAAACCATGGTGGTTTTATTTTATGGTTCCAAATACCTTGAAGAGTTCCGGGTTTGGTTCCCGGACGACTTGAAGCTATTGTTAAATAACGCGCGTATTGTATGTATAACGCCAATAATTGTGGGTCGTCTGGGTTTTTCCAGAAATCATAAACTCTTTGGTTGGTTACTAATTCTGATTTTCCGTTATCTCCAAAATCTATGCTGAAACGACTATATAAGGATTGATAATCTTTAATATGCGTTTCTTTTACTTTATCATAGCTTTTATTTTCTATGTTTTTTAGTGTTTCAGCAACTATTACATTTGGTTCTCCCGATACGTCTTTGAAATTTTTATAGTTTGTTGCTGCCGATAAATAAAGGGTTGCTTTAGAAGCCTCATTTATTTGCAATTGACCGTTTAAAATGGCTACTTTTCCATCTGTTTCTATTTTTATGGTGGCTACTCCCCATAACACACCGTCTTTTACTTTTACTACGATGGTTTGCGAATCGTTATCGGTTTTAAGGGTTTTATCTTCATGAAGGGCATCTAAAAATAAATTAAAATGCAACGCTTTTGATTGGCTTGCTGATAGATTGACAACGATAACCTTATCTGGATGGCTCGAAAATGCCTGACGATTATAGGTTACATCTCCTACTTTGTATGAGACTTCGCTAATAGCGCTATCTAAATTAAGGCTTCTAGAATAATCTGTAAAGTTTTCATGCCCAGGAAAATCAATATAGATATCTGCAAATGGTTGATAGTGTACTTGTCTTAAAGGGTTGCTCATAAACTCTTTTGTTGCCAAATTTTGAGCTTCTCTTTGTTTTCCTGCTGTGAGCAGTGTTCTTATTTCTGATAAATATTTGCCAGCACCTTTATTTGAATAATCGTGTGGTTGCCCTCTCCAAAGCGTTTCTTCATTAAATTGAATGTGCTCTTGTTGTACACCGCCAAAAATCATGGCTCCCAGGTTGCCATTACCAATAGGTAAGGCTTCTGTCCATTTTTCGGCTGGTTGATTGTAAAATAACTTAAAATGATCTTGGGCTTCTTTTTGGGCTTCTGTACAACTTAATGAAAGGAAAAGCAGCATATATCCCAAAAGTAGTTTTAAGCTTCTCCGCTCATTAATCATTCCCGTATTCTGTATTAATTTTATGAATTTGTTCATTTATCGGTATCAATTAATTTTAATAGTTCCCTTAGTTTATAATCTTTTATTTGATTAATAATGATGACCTAAAATTTTCTTGAGCCTATATACAACTTCACTTAGTTAATAAAGTAGTATAAGATTTAGCTCAAGAATAATTTTAAGTTCTTCTGGATAGCTATTAATCAATTCCAGTTTTATTATATTATTAATGTTCTCTTTAGAGTGTAACGAACTGTCTTTAAGGCTGCCCTAGTAGGAGCGCAAACCAATGGTACTAAAAACAGATTAATAGTTAAATGTTTTTAAAACATTTAATTTTTTAACTTTCCCAATAATCTGCAATAATTTGCAGCACTTCTTCATTATCCTGATCTGTATCACCAAGCAAGTCACGTTGCTTTAAAATTTCTGCTTTCATTTCCTTTATAATCTCTTGATATTCGGCATCATTATATGCATTGTGTATTTCATTAGGGTCTTTTTCTAAATCGAAGAAATCCCAATATTTTTTTGGTGCGTTTGCTTTTGTATAGCCATTTTCTTTAAGTCCGTTACCATAATAAAATGCTAGTTTGTAACGTGCTCCTCTAATTCCAAAATGTCCTGGGCGGTCTATAGAATGATCCCAATAGCGATAATACCCGTGTTTACGCCAATCGCTAGGTGTATTGCCTTTTAAGTTTTCGCGAAAACTACGTCCTTGCATTGTTTCGGGATAGTCTAAACCTGCATAGTCTGCAAAAAGTGCTGAGAAATCGACATTCTCTATTAAATCGGAATTACGCTTGCCAGCAGGTATTTCTTTTGGATATCGAATTACAAAAGGCATGTGTATAGATTCTTCATAAATTAAGCGCTTATCGAACCAACCATGTTCTCCTAGAAAGTAACCTTGATCTGCCGTGTAGATTACAATGGTATTTTCTGCTAGTCCAGATTTTTCAAGATAATCCAGAAGCTTACCTATATTATCGTCTATTGCTGCACCACAACGCATAAAATCCTTCACATATTTTTGATATGTTTTATAACGCGCTTCTTTATGCGTTAAGCCATCAACAGAAAGTGGTAATTCTGGATACTTCATATAACCTGGCACATTATCAGGGTCTTTAGACGCTAACAAATAACGCTCCTTTAAATTATCTACAGATTGCCCTTTAAAAGAACGTCCTGTAGTTTCTGCACCATCATCATAAAAGGAAGCAGGAATTGGAATATCTTCATCTCTATATAAATGACTAAAACGTTCTGGATAATCAAACGGCTCGTGTGTTGCTTTAAAATGACACATGGTTATAAACGGCTTAGATTTATCACGGTTTTCAATCCAATCAATCGTCATATCTGCAATAACATCTGTACTAAATCCTTTATAAGGTTTACCGCCATCTTCATAATCTTGCCAATTTTCTTTGGTTTTTAAAACAGGATCCCAATAGCGTCCTTGACCAGGCAATACGCAGTAATAATCGAATTCTGAAGTAGGTTCTTGCTTCATATGCCATTTTCCTATTACAGATGTTTGATAACCGCCTCTTTGCATAACACCTGCTATAGTTGGGTGGTTTGTTGGTAAGCCAGCTCCTAAAGTCGTTACACCATTAACATGACTATATTGTCCTGTAAGCACAGTTGCACGACTGGGTGTACATATGGAATTAGACACCAAACAATTGTCTAATACCATACCTTCTTCTGCTAGCCGTTGTATGTTTGGCGTATGTACATAATCTTTTAAAATACCTCCATAAATCCCCCATGCTTGTGAGGTATGGTCATCTGACATTATATAAAGAATATTAGGTCTTTCCAGGGTGTTTTTTTCTACTTTTTCTTCAACTTTATTTTTGCAACCCGTTGTAGTAAAAGAAATAAAAATAACTAAACCGCATAGCCATAATACTTTTTTCATTTTAAATATTTTTTAAGTTTATTTTATTATTTGCAACTTGAGTGTTTTATAATTATCTGATGCAGGACCAATCCCAATCTCAAAAACTCCAGGTTCAACTATTTTTTTATGTTCTTCTGTATCGAAAAAAGATAAATCTTCTGGAGTTATATCAAATTTTATGGTGCGTGACTCTTTAGGTTTTAAAGACACTCTTTTTATTCCTCTTAAACTTTTTAAAGGTCTTATTTCTGAACTTTCTAAATCTTTCACATACAGTTGCACCACTTCGTCGCCTGTATAATTACCATTATTAGTAACGACAACAGATGCTTTACAAGAATCTGTTGTGCTCATTTTTGACTTAGATAGTTTTAATTTTTTGTATTCAAAATTGGTATAACTTAATCCATATCCAAAAGGGTACAATGCATCTCCTTTATAGTATCTATACGTTCTACCTTTCATACTATAATTTACAAAAGGTGATAACTCCTTAACAGATTTATAGAACGTTACTGGTAATCTTCCTGAAGGATTATAATCGCCAAACAAAACATTTGCAATGGCATTACCTCCAAGTTCTCCTGGATACCATGCTTCTAGAATTGCTTCCAGGTTTTCATTTTCCCAGTTAACCGCCAGAGCACTTCCATTGAGTAATACCAAAACCACGGGAGTTCCTGTTTCGTGTAATGCTTTTAACAGTTCTGTTTGTATTTCTGGAAGCTTAATATTGGTCTTGTCTCCTCCATCAAAACCTTTTTGATTCACTGGCATTTGCTCTCCTTCTACACCAGGAGAAATACCACCTACAAAAACTACCACGTCAGACTTTTTTGCTAACTCAATGGCTTTTTCAAATGATGTTTTATCTGGTGAAGCCCATAAAAATTTTAATTTAGCTGGATACCCCTGGTGGAAATATTTAATTTTTACTTGATGTGATTTTCCTTTTTCTAAATAAATAGATTCTTTTATAATTCTTCTTTTTGGGCGATCGGTATTATCTACAATTACTTTGCCATCAATTTCTAAAGTATATCCTTTGTGGTGGCCTTGAAGTCCCAATTCATATTTACCTGAAACATTCACTTTAATTGCTCCAGTATATTCTACGGCAAATTTTGCTTCGTTTAAACCCGCCACTGGATTAGAATTCCAATTAGAATTAATCACATCTTCTATTCTGGTAACAACTGGTGTTCCTGAAAAATCGTGATTATTGTAATACTTAGCTTGTAAACCTGAGCTGCTTTCAAAACTTAGAAATTCAGCAGAAACTAAAGACATCACTGAACTTTTAGCTATTAGTTCTGTACCAGCTTCATAATATACTTTTGTGTTTTTTGAAACTTTATTTTTAATACCTTCTAATGGTGTAAAATATTGTGAAGGAAACCCGTTATAATTTCCTAAAAGAACTTCCAAATTATTAGCATTTGGTCCTATAACAGCTATGGATTGTGTCTCTTTTTTTAATGGCAATATGCTGTTTTCGTTCTTTAATAGCACTATAGATTTTTGCGCTGTTTCTAAAGCCAATTCTCTGTGTTTCTCAGAACTTACCACACTCATAGGAATACTTGCATATGGAACAACCTCAGCGGGATCAAACATGCCTAATTTAAATCGGGCGTTAAAGATTCTTTTTAAAGACACATCAATTTCATTTTCCGTAATTTCTCCAATTTTAACGGCATTGGTTAAATAGGAATATCTATTTCCGCAATTTAAATCGCATCCTGCTTTAACAGCTACAGCTGCAGCTTCTTCTTTAGAATCTACGTAATTATGATAATCATGAATATCGCGAATAGCATTACAATCTGAAACTACATAGCCTTCAAATCCCCAGTCTTTACGTAAAATATCATCTAATAACTGATGACTTGCACAACATGGTTTCCCCATATATCTGTTGTACGCAGCCATTACGGAATAGGCTTTTCCTTCTACTACAGTAGCTTCAAAAGCTGGCAAATAGGTATCGTATAAATCGCGCTCTGTAGTAGTAGCATCAAAAAAGTGTCTTTCTGGTTCTGGACCGCTATGTACAGCAAAATGTTTTGGCGTTGCTACTAATTTTAAATATTTAGGGTCATCACCTTGCAAACCTTTTACAAAATTAACTCCCATACGTGACGTTAAATAAGGATCTTCTCCGTATGTTTCTTGTCCGCGTCCCCAACGTGGATCACGAAAGATATTTACATTTGGAGTCCAATACGTTAATCCCTCATATCTCTTAAACGAAGAATTACGTAAGGCTTCATGGTGTTTTGCACGAGCTTCATCAGAAATTACTGTTGCAGAGCGAAAAATTAAATTGGTATCAAATGTCGCCGCTAAACCAATAGCTTGTGGAAAAACGGTTGCTTTTCCTGCTCTTGCTACACCATGTAAACATTCGTTCCAATATTCATGAGCAGGTATTTTAAGACGAGGAATAGCAGGTGCATCATTCATCATTTGCCCTACTTTTTCTTCCAAAGTCATCCTAGAAACTAAATCATTTACGCGTTCTTCTGTAGAAAGTTTGTGATTTTCAAAAGGGAATTGAGCATCTTGAGAATAACTTAAACTAACAATTAAAAGCATAAAAGTTAACAGTAAATTACTTGATTTCATTGCTATTTGTTTTTGTTTTAACATCTTTTTTTCATGTTAATTTTTAAACTGTGTTTTTAAAACTATAGGGTAACTTCTTCCATTAATTACTGGAATTGTTACTGTTGTACCTGTCTTGGTTTGTGTAAATGTTACTTTATCACCTGTATCTAATCGATATAGTTTTTTTAATTTACCAGGATTCATTTCGTTATCAAGACCTAATGTTGGGATTAGAAACTCACCTTTAGCAGGATTCATAACAATAATGTAAAATGTGTTTCCTTTTGTGGTAAATCGAACCTCATCGCTTGCAAATGGTTGTGAAGCTGTTGTTCGCTGGTTGTAATGTTCTCCTTTTTTTGTTTTTTTAGCAATATCATCTCCTGCATTTCTTATTTCCCCATGGCTCGTTATTTCACGCTCTCCACGTACACTTTTACCATCTCCATAAACTTTCCATGGTCGCGTTTCATATATGGCTTCACCATTTATTTTTAACCAATCGCCTACAGTGTTTATAATAACTTCTTGCTCTGCAGGAATGGTTCCATCTGGGTGTAATTCTATATTAAGTAATAAGTTTCCGTTTTTACTTACTGCTTCAATAAGCATTTCTAAAATGGTTCTGGCATTATGGGTTAGGTGTCGGTCTTTTTTATAAAACCAATCTGTAAAAGTAATTTCCGATTGCCAAGGTTCTGCTCTAAGCGTATTACTTCCTCCCGATTCCACTTCGTTAACGGTTCCTTTTTCTTCCCTTTTTAATAGCATTACTGCATTAACAAAACCATTTTTATTATAGCTGTTGTTATATAATTTACGAGCTACCTCTTGTCCGTATTTGCCATAGGAAAAATTAAAACCATCGTTGTATAATAAATCTGGCTTGTATTTATTTACCAATTCAATATGACGTTTTTGCCAGTTCTTTTTAATTGCCTCAATAACTTCTGGGGTACGATCTTCTGGAGCAGGGCCATATAAATCTTTAGGATCTAAACCTTCCCACCATTTTCCTTTTCCATCTTCTTTAGTTAAACGAGCATCGTAAGAAACTCCTTTATAGATTCCTTCTTCATCAGCCCCAAATGCAGGTTTCCACCAGTTTAAAAAACGATCGTCATGACTGGTAACTCCAAATTTTAAATTCTCATTTCTAGTCGCTTTGGCAAATTCGCCTATAATATCTCTTTTCGGACCTATATTAACCGAATTCCATGGGTGGTGTGAAGAGTCAAACAAATCAAAATGATCATGATGGTTTGCTAAGGCTACAATATATTTTGCGCCATTTTTTTTTGAAAATTTAATTAATGCTTCTGCATCAAATTTTTCTGCTTTCCATAAATTAATGACATCTTTAAACCCAAATTCTGAAGGGTGTCCATAAGTTTGTATATGATATGGATTAGCCATTTTTCCGAACTTCTGACGCCCCACATCTTTCATATACATATGTCTTGCATACCAACCACCACCTTGCTCTGGTTGACTTTGTGGTCCCCAATGAAACCAAATACCAAACTTCGCATCTCTAAACCATTCTGGGCATTCGTATTGGTCTGCTAGTGCTTCCCATGACAATTCTTTTTCTTGGGCAATCATAGTGTTAGTGCTAAAAAGGCATAAAATGCCAACAAAAAACAAGTTGACAATATCTCTTTTTTTAAGACTAAATTTTAGGTTATTCTTACCTGAGAAAATAAAAATCATTATATATTATTTTTTAAAATTAAAAGCTTCAAGGTTATCAAACAGTCCAAATTCTTTCTTATCTAATCGAGCAGGATCGCCTGTTTCGGTGATTAGTTTTTCTAACTCTGCAATTAAACCTTTCTTAATATCGTTATAAGCTTCATCTTCAACTAAATTATTAAGTTCCCAAGGATCTTTTTTTAAATCGAATAATGAATATGTAAACACATCGTGTTTTGCACTTACAATAAGTTTGTAATTATCTTTTCGAACAGCGCGGTGCCCCCCTCCAGGATTATGTTTCCTGTTTTTATTCAAAAGGTCTCCTGGCCATGAGTTATAAGCATAGTGCATGCTGTTTCTTACGCTTTCTTTTTCGCCCTTAATTACAGGGGTTAAATCTTTAGTTTCAACAGATTCAGGAATTTCAAGCCCTGTTAAGCCACACAATGTTGGGAATACGTCATGCAAGTAAGCTAAAGCATTATTTTTTTTGTTTTTAGGAATATTGGGACCGCAAAAAATTAATGGGATATTTACACTGTGCTCATAAACATTTTGTTTGCCTAGTAAGCCATGTTGTCCTAGTGCCAATCCGTTGTCACCTGCAAAAACTATTATCGTATTTTCTGCTTGACCAGAAGCTTCTAAAGCCTTTAAAATTCTACCAATTTGTGTATCGGTAGCCGTTATCATGGCATAGTAATCTGAGATTTCTTTTTTAACTATAGCTTCTGTTCTTGGGAAAGGAGCTAATACTTCATCTCTAATTTTATCGTCTGCAATTTCAAAAGGATGTTCTGGCATAAAATTATCTGGCAATACGATATTTTCAGAAGGATACATATCATGAAACTCTTGTGGTGCTGTACGTGGATCGTGTGGTGCTGTAAATGCTACATACATTAAGAAAGGTTCTTCTTTTTTATAGGTATCTAAAAAACTTACTGCGGCATCGGCAAATACTTCGCTACTAAATTTTTCTTTATTTTGATAGGCATCCGACCAACCAGTCTCGGGTGTATAATCTTTTACTTTGGTTCCAAAATGGGTGGTCATTCCGCCTAAAAAAGCAGACTTAATTTGTTTAAAACCTCGTTCTAACCAAATGGCTCCATTATGTTGTTTCCCTGTTGCAAAAGTCTCATAACCGTTTGCTTTAAAATATTCTGGAAACGTTAATAAATTACTTTTTCCTTTTTCTTCTTTTGGAAATGCAAATTGTGCATAAACATTGGGTTCTATATTAAAATAATGACGCCCCGTCATTAACATGGCTCTACTTGGAGAACAAACTGCCGCAGTTGTAGCTCCTAAAATATAGGAGTTTGTAAATGATGTCCCGTTTTGAACCAACTTATCCATATTGGTCGTTTTCACATCATACTTGTTCATTGCTTCTATGGTTCCTCCACGTTGGTCGTCTGTAAACAAGAAGAGTATGTTAGGCTTTTGAACTACTTTTTTTTCAGGTTTAGTTTCCTTGCATCCTGTAGCTAATAAAGCAATAAAAGCAAAACAATAATATATATTTTTGTTAATCATCTTCAGTCTTTTTATAAAATAATCTTATTCTTCTTTAACTAATATTTTATCAACTTTCTTTAAAATTTCAGTTGATTCTTTATTAATGGTCTATTTTTTTTGCTGTTAAATAGTGCTCTAGGCTTGATGCATTAAGCGCATCGCTATCGCCATATTTAGTTCTCATGTTTTCTAATTGTTTATGCATATCTGCTTTTACACTTGCATAAGCGGGATCGTTATAAACATTGCTCATTTCTGATGGATCTTTTTCTAAATCGTATAACTCCCATTGGTCAACATCATAATAAAAATGTATTAATTTATAGCGATCTGTTCTTACTCCGTAATGACGTTTTACATGGTGTTCGCCTGGAAATTCATAATATGTATAATAAATAGCATGTCGCCATTCGCTTACTTCACCATTCACTAATTTTCTAAAAGATTCTCCTTGTATCTCTTTAGGAATTTCTACTCCAGCATAATCTAAAAATGTTGGTGCGAAATCTAAATTCTGCACAAGACCATCAACAACCGTACCTGCTTTTATTTCTTTTGGATATTTAATTAAAATTGGCGTTCTAAAAGATTCCTCGTACATAAAACGCTTATCAAACCAACCGTGTTCTCCTAAATAAAAGCCTTGGTCTGATGTGTAGACAACAATTGTATTTTTTTCTAATCCGTTTTCTTTTAAATAATCTAAAACTTCTCCAACGCCATCATCTACAGATTGAATGGTTCTTAGGTAATCATGCATATATCGGTTATACTTCCAAAGTGCGAGTTCTTTACCTTTTAGTTTTTTAGATTTAAAGTCGGCAATGATAGGGTCGTAATAAGCATCCCAAGCTGCTTTTTGATCGTCGGTCATTCTGTTATAACGACCTTGAAAAACATTTCTATATTTGGTTTGAATTTCTTCTTCTTTGTCTAACATTTTTAGATCATACACAAGATCCATGTCTTTGAAGATTCCCATTTCGTGAGCAGCAGCAGCAGGTCTTCCTTCGTAATCGTCGAAGAAATTTGCTGGTGGATCGAATGTTTTATCGTCGAATAGTGTTAAATATTTTTCTTCAGGCATCCAAGTTCTGTGTGGTGCTTTTTGATGGTATAGCATTAAAAAAGGCTTATCTTTTTCTCTCTTGTTTTCTAACCAGTTTAAAGCAATATCTGTAGTTACATTTGTTACGTAGCCAGGTAGTGTCTTCTTTACACCATTCTCAATGAATTCTGGAGAATAATACTGACCTTGCCCAGGTAATACATTGGAATAATCGAAACCTTGTGGCAAGCCATCTAAATGAATTTTACCAATTAATGCAGTTTGGTAACCCGATTTTTGTAGTGTTTTTGCAAAATTGTCTTGATCCCAGTTAAACGGACTGATATTATCTACTTTACCGTTTACAAAACTGTGCTTCCCAGTTAGCATCACAGCTCTACTTGGTGCACAAATAGAGTTTGTAACAAAACCTTTATTAAAAATAGCGCCTTCATTAGCAATTCTATCTATGTTTGGCGTGTTATTTAAGCCATATCCATAAGCGCTAATAGCTTGGTAGGCATGGTCATCACTCATTATAAAAATGATGTTTGGCCTTTGGTTTTTTTCCTCACTTATTTGTTTTTTCGATTCTTTACACCCTAAAAGTGTTAAAGCGAAACATGTAAGTATGCCAATTTGGTTCAAGTTTATTTTCATCAATATAAATTTTAATAGTCTTTTATTTTTTGGGTTGATTTCCCATTTCTAATTCTAAAACAGCCCCGTTAACTAGCTCTTCATGCGTTACATAATATCTATTTAATGTTTTGTTATTGAGCTTAATCGATTGTATATATCTATTTTCTTTAGAATTGTTTTTCGTTGTAATTTTCAGGGTTTTTCCTGAGTAATATTTATTATCTAATTGAATTTCAATAGCATCAAAAACAGGACTTGTAATTTGGTACACATTATCTCCAATAGACGCTGGGTAAATCCCCATCATAGCATATACTAACCAAGCAGACATAGTTCCAGTATCGTCATTTCCTGGTAATCCAGCAGGTTTGTTTTGAAAATATTGATTGGATAATTCTCTAACCAACTTTTGACTTCTCCATGCTTCTCCTTTTACATAATTGAAAAGAAAAGGATACGCAATGTCTGGCTCGTTAGCCATATCAAATTGATTGTCGTCAAAAACTTTTTGTAATTGTTTTACAAAACTTTTATCACCGCCCATTAACTTTATAAGTCCGTTAATATCATGTGGCGCCATGAATGCATATTGCCAGGCATTACCCTCTATAAAGCCAACGCTTTTAGTAAAATTAGCGCCTGCCAATGGATCAAATGGTTTATAGAAAGACCCATCTGAATTTCTTGGTCTTAATAATTTAAAACTCTTATCGAATAATTTCCTGTATGAAATAGATCGTTTTTTATAGGTTTTATAATCGTTTTTCTTTCCCAGTTTTTTTGCTAATACGGCAATAGCATAGTCTGAAGCATTGTATTCTTGCGTGGTTGATACCGAACCACCATCATCAGTTGTTAAATATCCTTTTTCTAGATAGTTTTTTAAACCAGGACGTAGTGGATTGTTATCTAATTGGTTCGCGCTTTTTAGCATCGCTTTGTAAGCTTTTTGCACGTCAAAATCTTGTATGCCTTTTAAATACGTGTCTGCTATAACAATGCCTGCAGGGTCTCCAACCATTGTAAAGGTTTCGGTTGAATTCAATTCCCATTTAGGTAACCAACCGTTTTCATCGTACATTGACAACATGTTTTTTACCATATCGGATTGTTGCTCGGGATATACTAAAGACATTAATTGGTGTAGATTTCTATAGGTATCCCACAATGAAAATACGGTATATCGCGTCCCCGAAGTATGGCCTGTTTTCCCTGTTTTAATTTCAGGATAATCACCATTACTATCGTTTAAGGTATTCGGATGAATTAAGGTATGATATAATGCTGTATAAAAATTAATTTTATCTTCTTCTGTACCTCCTTTTACTTTTACTCTAGAAAGTAGTGTATTCCATTCGTTAAACGTGTCTTTATAGATAGCATCAAAAGATTTGTTTGCCGTTTCTGTTTCTAAATTTTCTCTTGCATTTTTGATACTTACATACGAAACTCCAATTTTGACTTCAATAGTTTCTTCTTTATCAAAATGATATGAAAAATATGAACCGATACTATCGCCAACAACCATTTTAGTCGTTTGCTCCATTATTCGGGTTTTACCATTGTAAGTCATCCATTTGGCCTCTTCGCCCTCATAGGTTCTTGGTTTTTTCCATGCTCCAAATTTATCTGCAGGTTTAGAAAATTTAGCTACAAAATAAACAGGATAAGCATCTTCTGGACTGTTATAGCAAAAAGAACCAACGCTACGCATGCCTTCAATTTCGGTAGGAGAAATAATTTGTACCATGGCCCCTTCTTCATTAGTTAAGCCTAAACCTAAATTTAAAAGGATGTTTGACTGCCCTTTTGGGAACGTAAATTTACTTACTCCAACACGTTTGGATGCTGTAAATTCGGTTTTAACTTGGTATTTATCTAATGTATTGCTGTAATAGCCTGCTTTAGCAATTTCGTTGGAATAGGTCGTGCCATATTTTAAATGATTGGTTTCAACTTCTCCTGTTGTTGGCATTACTAATATTACGCCTAAATCTGGGCAACCAACACCACTTAAATTCACTTGACTAAAACCCGTTAAAAAGGTGTTTTCATTTACGTAAGGGGTAGAATGCCATCTGCTATCTTTTTCTAGCTTGTTTTGTTTGCCTGCTACATTAAAAGGTGTAATACTTGCCATGCCTCTAGGTGTAATGGGACCTGGAAACGTAGCGCCGTAATTTGACGTTCCAATAAAAGGGTTTACATACGTAGCATACTCTTGAGATACTACGGATGACATACTCAAACTAAACAAAGTTAAAAACAAAAAAAGTGTTCTATACATTTAATTATTTTTTAGTTATTTTAGAGGTTGCAGACTCCATTCTGTTTCCATCTATGTCGTCGCAAACAGCATAGTTAAAACCTGGTCTTATACTATAACCTGCATGTTCTCCAGACTTGTTAACCGCAATAAAACCGACTTGAAGATATTCCATATCCTTATGGTTTTTATGCTTATTGTAAATGCGTTCTACAATTTCTTTACAAGCTTCTAAAGGGGATTTTCCTTGACGCATTAATTCAACCACCATCGCACTACCAGCTGTTCTAATAACTGCTTCACCTAAACCTGTTGCTGCAGCTGCTCCTACTTCATTATCTAAAAAAAGACCTGCTCCAATAATAGGAGAATCTCCCACTCTACCATGCATTTTCCATGCGGCACCACTCGTGGTACACCCGCCAGACAAATGACCTTCTTCATCTAAAACCAGCATGCTAATAGTGTCGTGATTTTCGATATTGATAACGGGTTTATATTTTGAATCTTCTAACCATTTCTTCCAAGCTATCTTAGATTTTTCTGTAAGTAAATTTTCTTCTTCAAAACCTTCGGATAAAGCAAACTGTAAAGCACCTTTACCTGATAGCATAACATGTGGTGTGTTAGTAAGTACTTTTTTGGCAACGGCAATAGGATGCTTAATGCTTTGTAAAAAGGACACCGAACCACAATCGCTATTTTTATCCATGATACAGGCGTCTAGTGTTACCTTTCCTTCTCTGTCGGGTAAACCACCATAACCTACGCTTCTTACTTCTGGGTCTGCTTCGGGAATACCTACTCCTGCAACAATAGCATCTAAGGCAGATTTATTATTTTTTAATTGTTTCCAAGCTTCATCATTAGCCGCTAAACCATGTCGCCACGTAGATATAATCAATGGTTTTTTTTGAGGCTTTGTATTTTTAGTTACATCATCTTTGTTCGTTGCAGATCCTCCACAACTAAAGGTTGTAGTAATCCCAACTGTTCCTATAGCAGCTTTTTTTATAAAACGTCTTCTGCTTGACATATCTTTATTTTTTTGAAGCTTTTATAATTTCAAATTGTTCTTCTGTTAGTGTATAATCATCAAAAAAGGCAACTCCTTTTGCGCCATTATCTTTTGCTAGTTGAATGGCTTCTTTTAAATCAGGATTACTCAATTTAGGAGTGTATAATCCTGTGTGTAATTCTGTTTGTTTTTCTTCTAAATCTTGTATACCTTGCTTTGTAGCGTAACCAATCCAATCTAATTCTTCATTATAAAAATTATAATAAATCATAGGTAATACCATGTCTACTTTCCATTTATCCCAACGTTGGCGTACCATGTGGTCTGACATTTCTGGATAAGGAAATACGGCTGCACTTAATTTTTTATCATGTTTATGCACCACGTCGTATGCTTCGTCAACTAAAGATTTAATTTCGTTTAAACGGAAGTTTTTCCATTCTATATCTATGGCTGGATTTTCCATTTTTCGAGGGTCTTTATGATGAATTTTCATAAACTTCTCTATGCTGGCATCAGAATAATCGAAATCGTAATCTGGTAATTCTTCTTCTTGCTTTAAATTGTACTTTGGCAATAAACCTATTGGCAAATACACATCGGGGTAACGGATATAATCTAAATGCACACTTGCAACACCTTCAACTTTAGCTAAACCTTCTACTAAACTTAAAATATGTTTTCTGGCTTCGGGATGACTTGGGGATAACCATTGGTAATACCCTACATACGGGCGCTCATCAAAACAAGATTTTCCGCTACGGCTTACCATGTACCAATCTGGGTGTTGTAAAGCAATTGAATCTCCTGGTCTGTTGGTTGTAAACATCCAGGCGTGTACTTCCAATCCTGCTTTTTTAGCTATTGGTGTTAGTCTTTTTAATAGTTTAGGGTCTGCACCTGTATTCATTAAAACAGCATCAATCCCGTTACTTTTTAATTTATTGAAATGTACCGTGTACGCCGAATCTGATTTTTTGTGACCAACAGTAATCCAGTTCCAGTACTTAAATTTTGTAGTATTTTCTACTTCCTCGTTATTAAGTTCTGCAACGGTATTCTGTTTTGTAGCCTTGTTACACGCTACCAAACTTAGTAAAAGGCTAAAAAATGCTATTTTTAATTTCATATGAATATATTATTTTTTTGATATAAATTTTCCATCTTCTTTAACAATTAATAGCTTATTCGTAAATGGGCTTTTAATTGATAAATTGAATCCTGTGCTATGGTTTTCTAATTTTGGTTTTACTATTTTCCCTTCAACTACGATATCTGATTTTGTTAAGCTATCTAATGAAGTAAAATATTTGTTATGAGCTTTGAATTCTGCATTTTGAATTCTATACATTTTATACAATTCCCATTTTATTTTTTCGTCTTCAGGAATTTTAAAATGGTTTTCTTTCTTTGGTGATTCTGATGAAAAATATACATAACCCCATTTTTCTGGTTCGTGCATATTAATGACTCCCATTGGCGACCACACCCAGTTGTATTCATGTAAAAGTTTACCGTTGGCACCTCTTTTTCTTTCATATTTACCGTCGGTTATCTGAAAATCCCAATTGACTCTTGAGAAATTGACTCTCCAATATGTATCGGTAGGCACATTTTTTTGAAAATAACCTGTTTTGTATACAGCCCAAGGAATGGCTATTTCTAATGTCCAACCTTCGTCTTTATCTTCAGGATTATTAATAGTTCCGTTAACTTTTACGGCAGACTTTAATCCTGTAATATTCCAATCGTTTAACACTGCATTATTATTTCTGTATGGTTTTGTAATGAATAAATCCCAAACGGTATTTAGTGCATTAATTTCTAATTCGTAATAATTATGGGTATCACCATCTGGTTCAATAAACACCTCAAAATCATTATCATAAAAAATAATAGTATCCCTTTTAGTTAAATTAGCCCATACATGCGGGGCTTCCATTTTTGCTAGAATGTAATAATACGTGTCATCCCACAGCATTTTAACTTGCGTTTTATATTTTGGCTGTTTTTCACCTTCTATATCTGTAAAAGGTTCAGACCAAGCCATGTTGCGCCATGCGGCATCTAAACCTTCGCCATCAATATTAATTTTTTGTGATGTTTTGTAAGCCGTATACGTTTTAGGCACTATTTCTTCTATCTCCTCTGTAGTCTGAGCGCAGGCTACAGAAGAAACACCTATTAAGATAAACCATAAATATTTACCTAAAAAATCCATCTATTGAGTTATTATAAACTATTGTTTTTTGTAAAGCTAACAATTTCACTAATGCGCCCAAAAGCCAATGCTACTACAGTATCGGCGGCACCATAATATACGGCTAATTTATCTTCTTTTATATCATGTAAAGCGGCACATGGAAATACCACATTTGGTACATCGCCAATTTGTTCGTAAGTTTCTGCGGGTCCTAAGATATAAGGTTGCGTTCTGTATTTTAGTTCTTCAGGTTTGTTTTCATCTAAAATAGCGGCTCCCATAGCATATCTAAATCCATTGCAAGTGTTAATAACACCGTGATACAACATCAGCCAACCTTCATCTGTAAGTATTGGAATTGGCCCTGCTCCCACTTTTGTACATTGCCAGGCACTGTCTTGAAATTTAGAGGCCTTCATAACGCATCGGTGTTCTCCCCAATACTTCATATCTGGGCTGTAGCTTATATATATGTCTCCAAATGGTGTATGACCATTATCACTTGGTCGGCTCAACATAGCGTATTTGCCATTTATTTTTTTTGGAAATAAGACCCCATTTCTATTAAACGGTAAAAAGGCATTTTCGCACTGAAAGAATTCCTTAAAATCAAAAGTATAACCAATACCTATAGTTGGTCCGTTATAGCCATTACACCAAGTCACCCAAAAACGATCTTCTATAAACACAACGCGTGGGTCGTATTTATATTCAGAATCAATCATATTGGTATTTCCTGCTTTCATTTTAATGGGTTCGTGTTCAATATCCCAGTTAATGCCACCTTTACTAAAACCAGCGAAGATATTCATCTGCACTGCTTTATTATCGCATCTAAAAACACCTGCAAAACCATCTTTAAAAGGCACAACCGCACTATTAAAAACACTATTAGATGTTGGTATGGCATACCTATCTATAATAGGATTTTGAGAATAACGCCACATAACATCGTTACAGTTTTCTGGCTTGTCTTGCCATGGCATAGCATTTATTTTCATTCTTAATCTTTATATTTTTTAACTTTATCTAACCATGTGAATTTTAATATAATTGATGTTATTAAAAACACGAATAAGGTTATTAATGTTTTTGGATAATCTCTAATCATAAAATATATTGGCAATAGAATCATACTGGATTGCCAAATAATCCCAATAACACAATTTAACATATCTCCTACAAAATCGGTGTTTTTGGTAATGGTATTGTTTTCAATTTTAAGGGCTTTATAAACTGGACTCCAAAACCCCCATGGACGGATATTAAAATAGAACTCTTTTAATGTATTCATGTTGGTTGCAGGTGTTAAAAGTGTCCCTAAAAACGACCCTAATAATGAAACTGTAAAAATAACAGGAAAAACATAAATAGCTGGAATTTGAGCTAAAAAATACAAATTAGTATCTATATCAAAATTCGCTTTATTCTGGTCTAACAAAAATTGCAAGGTGGCAATAATCAACCCTGAAGTCATACCCCAGAAATACCCCCAACCATTAAAACGCCACCAGATCCATTTTAAAAAATTAGCAGCGACATAACCTCCATAGAGGGCACTTGTAATCCAAAGGGTTAATGAATTAATTGAATCTGCAAAGAAGCCCATAATCACCCCTAAAGTAACTACTGAGAACGATGCAATATGACTCACTTTTATATAATGTTTATCTAAAGCTTTTGGTTTAAAATATTTTTTATAAATGTCATTTACTATATATGCAGGAGCCGAATTTACAAAGGCTGAAAATGTAGACATAAATGCCGCTAAAAGCCCCGCAAGCAATAATCCCTTTATTCCTACAGGGATATGGAAATTGATAATTTTAGGCAAAATAATTTCTAAATCCCCTAAACATAATTGACCCGATAGCGCCATTTCTGGAGCTAAAAACACTAAGCCAAGAACTACTATCCCTCCAATAAGCAAGTAACGCGGAATGAATAAAATTAAGTTTGTAAATCCACTCATATATGCTGCTTCTTTTACCGTTCTAGTCGATAAAATACGCTGCATATCAAAGCCAGGTGTCGGACCAGCAATACTTGCAAAAAACCCTTTAAAAAGAGACATTCCTATAAGAGCTCCAAACATTTTATAACCCTGAGTATCTATTAGATTATTAAATGCTTCGTACTTGCCCGTCCATGAACCTTCGAGTTCGCTTCTAAAGAAAATACTAGCCCATTCTGCTGAAATAACATTACTTATTTCAACATCAGTTACTGTAACAAAAGCATAAATGGCAACTAAAACTCCTGCAATCACCATAATACCATATTGCAATACTTCTGTAGCCACAACCGAAAACATACCGCCTTTAATGGTATAGATTGTTGTTAAAAATATAATTAATAATGCATAGCTTTGATCTGATGTTAAAAGAATGCTTTCATTAAAAATGATTGACATATCCCAAGGTAAAATAATAGTCATAAACTTACCTACACCTTCAAAAAAATAAGCAATCCAACCTATCGCTGCTACTATAGCAAAAATAGCGACTATAAGATGTGAGGCTCTACCAGCTTTACCATCTCCAAAACGTGTTAAAATCCATTCCGACCCAGTCATAATGTTTGAACGCCTAATCCAAGCTGCTAAAAAAATCATGATGAAAATCTGATTCCAAACAGGCCACAGCCACATAAACATAAAGCTCTTAGCTCCATATAAAAACAGGACACCAACCATCCACGCTGTTCCAGAAACATCAAACATTCCAGACCCGTTACTTAATCCTAGATAGTACCATTTAATTGTTTTTCCTCCAAGAAAATAAGAGGTTAATCCTTTTGAAGCACGTTTTGAAACCCATATACCAACACCTAGCGTTAATACAATATAAAATATTATTATTAAAACGTCTATAGTATCCATTATTGGTGTATGTTTTTAGTAATACCCCAGTTTTTATTGGGTGTGTCTCCCATAACAAAATGAAGTGTTCCTCCATTTAATATTTGTTTATGCGAAATTGTAGTTTGGTTGAATACCTTTTTGTTAAGTGTTGCAGATTGTATGTAAATATTTTTATTTGAAACATGTTCAGCTTCAATGGTGAATGTTTTTTCTTTTGAAACATTCATAGTCGTTTTCTCGAAAATGGGACTTCCTATTTCGTATTCGGTTGAAGCTGGATTCATAGCATATAAACCGATAGAGCTTAATGCATACCATGCACTCATTTGCCCACAATCTTCATTACCACTTAAACCATTAGGTGTTGTATTGTATTGTGTGTCTAAAATATGTCTCGCCCAATATTGTGTGCGCCATGGTTTATTAGCACGGTTAAACATATAGGCTATATGGTGACTTGGTTCATTACCGTGTGCATACTGCCCGATTAAACCAGAAATATCAGCAGATGTGTTATCTCCAGTAATTTCTGAGCTCTCGGTAAATAATTGCTCCAATCGGTTTGTGAAAATTTCATTACCTCCATGTAAGGAAGCTATGTTTTCAACATCATGTGGTACAAACCAACTATGCTGCCATGCATTGCCTTCGGTGTAATCGGTATGTTCTCTATGGTTAGAATATTTAGCATCAAAAGGCTCATGCCACGATGCGCCATCTTCAGATTTACCACGCATAAAACCTGTTTCGGCATCGAATAAATGTTGATATGCTTTGGATCTGTTTAAAAAGAATTTATAATCTTCTTCTTTCCCCAGTGCTTTTGCCATTTGCGCCACACACCAATCATCATAAGCATATTCTAATGTAATAGTAACCGATTCATCTAACAAATTATAAGGAATGTAACCGTATTTTTTATAATGGTTTAGCCCACGTTCGTTTTGCATCATGGTAGCTTTCATGGCTTCATAAGCTTTTTCAGCATCAAAGCCTTTAATACCCTTTAAATAAGCTTCTACAATTACAGGAATGGAATGATAGCCCGTCATCGTATTGGTTTCATTTCCATAAAGCGTCCAAACAGGTAATATGTTTTTGGTTTCGTAATATGCCAGCATGGTGTTTGTTATATCGGCCACTTTATCTGGAGCTAATAACGTTAATAATGGATGTTCTGCTCTGAATGTATCCCACAACGATAATGTTGAATATGCGGTGTAATTTTCGGCAGTTACTATGCTATCATTTTCTTTTCTGAATTGCCCGTTTTTATCACTGAAAGTAACTGGTGCCAATTGCGCATGGTACATAGCGGTGTAAAAAATGGTTTTTAAAGAATCAATGGGCGTTTCTACTTTAATTTTAGACAATGCTTGATTCCATGTGCTTTCTGATTGTGCTTTTACAGCTTCAAAATCAAAACCTTCTTTATCTAAATTTTCTTTAGCATTTTCTACGCTTACAGAAGATAATGCCACTTTTACTAACAATTGGCTGCCCTCGTTCTCATTAAAAAAGAATTGCGCCGCAGATTTTATAGTATGTTCATCAATTTTTTCAACATTTTTTTCATCTGAAACCAAATTATTTTTAGTTATTGGTTTTGAAAATTTTGCAACAAAAAACACTTTTTGGTTTTTTGCCCAACCTGTGCTAAAACGATGGCCAATTATAGTGTAATCATCTTCAATTTTTATAGATGTATTTGTGGCTTTATCCCAATTGATGCCAAAACCTAAATCAACAATAACAGATTGCTTATCACCATCTTTAAAAGTGTATTTATGAAACGCAGTACGCAACGATGTTGTTAACTCTACATTTACATTATGATCATTAAGAAAGACTTGATAGTATCCTGGACTCGCTTTTTCATTTGCATGGCTGTATGATGATTTATAAGTTAGTGAATCGCGAGACTTAGGCATTTTAGATAAATCTACCGCTTTGTTTATTGGCATAAATAACACATCGGCTAAATCTCCAATACCAGTTCCACTCAAACTTAAATGGCTAAAACCAATAGCAATTGAATCTGAGTAATGATAACCCGAACACCAATCCCAACTGCTTATACCATTTACAGGACTAACTTGAAGCATCCCAAATGGCACTGTTGCTCCTGGGTATGTATGTCCGTGACCGCCTGTACCTATAAAAGGGTCTACATAACTAATTAACCGTTCTGGTTTAGTCTTTTTTTTCTCAACGTTTTTATTACAACTAATAATAAAAATTACGGACAAAAAAAGAAGGGTAGTATTCTTCATAAAATGGTTTATCGATTTGACTATATAAAAATTAATAAATTTAACAATTATTAAAAGTAATTTAGACGGACAACGCATTAACACAGCTAAACATCAAAAAAAAAGTTTGAAATCAATTTTTAAAATAGTCCTCTTTATTGAATATATTTAAAACATCATGTCATTTTTTGACCCATCTATTTTACTATCATTATTCCTTAAATGGGACGAAATTCATGAAAGCACTAAAATAAAAGTAAAAGGCATTAAACCTAGATCCACTAAAAAGCGGAATTAGTCTACCTACTGGCAAAGCTACGGTGTACCCACATTCTTTTTTTAAAGAAGAGGTATATTTTATTATTTACTTTTAGTTCACAAATCTTATTTGATAAAAATAGGAGTTCATGAATCTTCGATTTCTTTTTCTCGTCCAAAGAAAAGTAACAAACCTGTCTGCCGTTCAATGTCATTAAATTAAGGCTAAAACGTCAGTCTAAGATCTGTGTTAAAAATTTTAACTAGCGTATGAAATGACGTAATTGGGGTATCATCTTATGTTTGCAAAAGGTTCGTATCATTCAGAAGGAGGTACGACTGAAGAATCTATAGAAATTAATAATAAAGATTCTTCGACTCCGACAATTGCCGGAATGCTCTGAATTACAAACGATTGAAAATTAGGTATTTATAAAAAAAACATCAATAATAGGCTATCGAAAACAAAATATATTTTGTTTGAAGATATAAGCGAAGCTTACGACTAAAGAATCTTTATAATTAATCTCTAAAGATCTTACGGCACAATTAAGGTTTCTTTGTCTAAGCCAATACTGCTTAAAGGAACTTACTGCGTTGTGCAGGTATCTTAGAATATACCTGCTTTTAACACTAAGAAACTATTTTTTTTGAAATAGGTTTAGTTAGCGGACTACTGTGATGTTAAACAACTACAAAAAACACCACTTAGTAGTCCCAACTAAACTAATCAACTCGATTAACAAACTAAAATAACTTCTAATATTCCCACCTCACAAACGCTTCCATAGCGGCGTAGTGAGACAAGCCTAATTCATGGTATAAATGGGCTGTTTCTCTGTTTCTGTCTTCTGCTCGCTGCCAAAACTCTCTGCTATCTGTTCCCTGGAATACCACACCATCTTTTTGAGATTGATGCTTGAAAATACCTTTTCGCTTTTCTAATACTTGGTCAGGCCCCATAGGAACAGCCATTTCTATCTCATCAATGCCCCATTCTTGCCATGCGCCTCTGTACAACCAAACCCAACAGTCTTTCATAAACTTTTTAGGTTTTAGTTGTTTTACGGCTTCAAAAACGGCATCTAAGCATACTTTGTGTGTCCCATGGGGGTCTGCCAAATCACCAGCTGCATATATTTGATGTGGTTTGATTTGCTCAATAAGATTCATCGTTATTTCGATATCTTCTTCACCTAAAGGCTTTTTCTCTATAGCCCCTGTTTCATAAAAAGGCAGTTCCATAAAATGAATCTGGGCATCTGGAATACCAATAAAATAAGAGGTAGATTGGGCTTCTCCTTTTCTAATTAATCCTTTGATATAGCGAACTTCTGGAATATCTATTTCGCTGGCTTTTTTGTTTTTAAGAAATGTTTCTGCTTTTTTGTAGATCGTTTCTGCTTCTGCGCTTTCTATTCCAAATTTGGCATTATAATCGCATACAAAACTAGCGAAACGCAAGGCTTCATCATCTGCTACGGCTATGTTTCCTGAGGTTTGGTATCCTATGTGCACTTCGTGTCCTTGTTCATGTAAGCGTTTAAATGTGCCTCCCATACTTATGATATCATCATCTGGGTGCGGACTAAAAATAAGCACGCGTTTTTTTGCGGGTTCGGCACGCTCTGGGCGTTTAGCATCATCGGCATTGGGCTTGCCTCCTGGCCATCCTGTAATCGTATTTTGTAGTTTGTTGAATATTTTAATGTTTATATCGTAAGCTGGACCTGAATCTGCCAATAAATCACTCATACCGTTTTCTATATAATCGGCATCGGTGAGCATTAGAATAGGTTTTTTTAAATGAAGTGCTAAGCCTAATACTGCTTTTCTTATAAGTTTGTCTGTCCAGGTAATTTTTTCGACTAACCAAGGTGTATTTATACGGGTTAGTTTTGAGGATGCTTCTTTGTCTAATACAAAGGTGGCGTTATTATGTTCTTGTAAAAACGAGGCGGGTACCAGGTTGGTTACGGTGCCTTCAACGGATTCTTTTGTTATATGGGATTTGCTTTCGCCCCAAGCCATAAGGATCACTCTTTTGGCTTCCATTATCTTTTTGACTCCTAAAGTAATGGCTGTTCTTGGTGTGTTGTTTAAACCTGAAAAATCACCACTGGCGGCAACTCTGGTTATATGGTCTAATGCTACTAATCGGGTTTTTGAGTTTTGTAAGGAGCCTGATTCGTTAAATCCTATATGACCATTGCCTCCAATACCTAATATTTGTAAATCGATACCGCCGTAAGCTTCTATTTTTGATTCGTATTGACTGCAATATTCTGAAATAGCATCTTTGGATAAGGTGCCATCTGGAATATGGTAGTTCTCTGGCAATATATCTACGTGGTTAAAGAGTAATTCTTTCATAAAACGCACATAACTATTTATAGAATCGGGTTCCATAGGGTAGTATTCATCTAGATTGAAGGCTATCACATTTTTAAAACTCAATCCTTCTTCTTTATGTAAGCGTACTAATTCGGCATATAAACCTTTAGGGGAGGAACCTGTGGCTAAACCTAATATACAGGGTTGTTTTTGGGCTTGTTTTACCTTTATTAAATCTGCTATTTCTTTAGCTACTGCTTTGGAAGCGCTAGTGGAGTTTTCAAAAACAATGGTTCCTACGTTTTCAAACCTTTTTTCAAAATCTGTAGATTTGTCTATACTACTCTGTAACATGGCGTTTTTGTTTATTTCTTAATTATAGATAGTTTCTTTTATTTATTTATTTTCTTGTCCAACTTTTATACTTATGTCCTCGCATTGCAAAAAACAGGATCAATGCATAGCAAGGAATTAATAGCCAATAACTATGGGTAGAGGCTGTTGCTAAGGCATCTACTTCGTTGATACCGCTAGTAATAAGTTCCTCTTTATTGGCATCTACCATTCTGCCATATAGTGGTGGAATGATGGCACCTCCTGAGATAGCCATAATTAATAAGGCGGAGCCTGTTTTTGTGAACTTGCCTAATCCTTCCAGGGTTAATGGCCATACTGCTGGCCAAACCAAAGCGTTGGAAATTCCCAGTGCTGCCACAAATAAAATGGAAGTAAATCCTGTGGTACATAGGATGCAAATGCTATAGATGACCCCTAAGGTGGCACTGATTTTAAGTGCGGTGCCTTGCGTTAAATATTTGGGGATTAAAATAACACCTAGCCCATAGGTGCATACCATGGCTAATAATGTGAGGGTTGTAAAAAACTTAGCATCTGTAGCAGGAAAGCCTAATGAAATACCGTATGCGATAATAGTATCGCCTGCTATAACTTCTGCTCCTACATAAACGAATAGGGTTAGTACGCCCAACCATAAATGGGGGAATTGAAAAATACTGGTTTTTGTAGTCGTGCCATCTTTTGTGTCTTCTACTTCGGCGGCTTCTACATGAGGTAATGGGGCTTTTCTAATTAATACTCCTAATATAAATAAAATGATAGCCATCACTAGATAGGGTGTAAAAACACTATCTGCCATGGTATCTAAAAGATGGCCTTTTTCTTCTATTGAGGCACTACTTAGTTTATCTTTTACTTCGTCTATTCCTGATAATAATAAGGCTCCAAATATTAAAGAGCCTAAAGCTCCTGCTACTTTGTTTGCTATGCCCATAATAGCAATACGTTTGGCTCCACTTTCTATGGGTCCTAAAATGGTTATGTATGGGTTTGCTGCTGTTTGCAATATGGTCATACCGATGCCTTGAATAAAAATACCAGATAAAAACACCCAGTAGGTTCTTGCTTCGGCTGCAGGGATAAAAACTAAAGCTCCAATAGCCATAATTATTAAGCCTAAAGACATGCCTTTTTTATAGCCTATTTTATTTAAAATATAGGAAGCTGGCAGAGCCATCACTACAAATGAGATATAGGAAGCAGAGGCTACCAAGTAAGATTGGGCATCGGTTAACTCATTAATGGTTTTCATAAAGGGGATTAGTGCTCCATTTATCCAGGTGACAAATCCGAAAATGAAAAATAAGCCTGCTATTATTAGTATGGGTGTTAAATTATTTTTTGCTCCTGATACGTTTTGTGATTTTGCCATATAATACCTCTTTTTAATATTTTAAGTTTTACTAATATCATTTTTGATACTTTCTAGATTTTTTTTCTAATCCTAGAGTAAAAAAACACTTTACATTTAGTAGGTATATATACTTTTAAAAATATAACAAAAGCAATTATTGTTGTGCTATCTACCTTAGCGATCAAATAAATTTATTGATTATCTAAAAAAAACTCACTGTACATTTATTAAAAAATGTACAGTGAGGAAATTTATTTATTACCACCCAGGGTTTTGGTCTAGATTAGGGTTTAGTTTAAGTTCATCCAAGGGTAGAGCTTTAAGGTAAGCTTTAGATTCATCAAAATCAAAAGCACCATAAGTTTGATAAGGGTCTAAGTAATCATCACCATCTAAAAGAATATTAGGATCGTTAGTTCCATTTTCAACAATGCCATCAAGAAAGTAAGCTCCTAATGGCGTATCTCCATTAAATAATTCATGAGCACGCCAACGCAATAAATCGTTTAATCTAAAACCTTCTGCCATCAATTCTACCGAGCGTTCACGTCTAACTTCATATAATATATCTGTTAGAGTATAACCATAATTTGGCCAATCAGGATCTTGTGTAATAGAACCTAAGGTAATTCCAGGCATGCCTACACGTGCACGTAATAGGTTAATAGACTTATCTAAATCTGCTTGAGTAATAGTTTCCAATTCAGCTTTAGCTTCAGCAAATATTAATAAAGCTTCAGCATAGCGCATAGCAATTTTAGATGTACTTCTAGTAAAGTTATCAGCATCTGTATCATCATAATTATAATCTCTATATTTTTGAGATTCATAACCACCAAATGCGTTATCAAGGAACGGAACGGTCCATAACGTAGCTGTCCCATTATCTAATCTGATAATATCTCCAGGAACCATTATTGTTGCTGCTAATCTTGGATCTCTATTGGTTTCAATGGTTGATAAATCTTGATCTCCTACATATAGGGGGCTTACCGATATAGGATCGCCATCTGTACAAAGATAACTACGTATTGCAAATCTCGAATACGAACAATTGTTTGGCCATGAAATTTGTAAATCATTTCCAATTCCTAAGTCTTGCCAGTTATAATCTCTCCATAAAATCATTTCACTATTACCACTTAATCCAGATGTGTTGAATAAAGATTCATAATCATTATGAAGTGTAAAAACACCGCCATCAATAACACTTTCTGCTGCATTTGCCGCAATTTCCAGGTAAGAAGTCCCATCGGATCCAAGAACCCCAAAATCGGTATCACTATGATATTTTTCCCAAGTACCTTCAAAAAGAGCAACTCTAGCTTTAAATAGCTGAGCAGCTTCCTTACTTACACGAGGCCAAGAACCTAAATCAGGAAAGGATTTCAATAGAGAAATAGCAGTATCTAAATCAGATAAGATAAAATCAGTAACTTCATTTCTTGGGTCTCTAGCAGCAAATACAAACTCTTCGTTCGTATTGTCAAAATATTGTTCAAATATTGGTAAATCTCCATAATCAACTAATAAATTAAAATAGTAATATGCTCTAAAAAAATAACCTTCACCAGTATATTGATCTATATCGGTTTGATTTCCAGATGCTTGATTTGTATGATCTAAAAACCAATTAGCTTCTCTTACTTCGTCCCAACTCCATATTGCTGCAGTTGATGCTGTAGGAATAGTGTAGATCCCTAATAGTCTGTCAGAAGGTGTTTGGTTCATCACTAAATCGGTACCATTGTCTGGTAAAGCAGAAGAACCAACTCCTGCATTAGCCCAAGTAGGTAAATCTCTATAAAAAGAATTAACAGCAACCCTTAATTCTGCAGGGGTTGAATAAAAGTCAGTTTCAGAAACTTCATCCAGGGGAGTTTTGTCTAAAAAATCTTCACAAGAAGTTAAAGAAATTACAAAACTCAATATAAATAATTTTAATATATTTTTCATAATTCGTAATTTTTTTGATTAGAATGAGATGTTTACTCCTGTAGAGAATGTTGTTGATAACGGATAAGCTTGTGCACTACCAAAACTACCTGCTACAAATTCTGGGTCATAGAATAACATATCAGAAATAGTAAGGAGATTTTCACCAGAAATAAATATTCTAAAATTTTTAATTTTATATTTATCTGTAAGCTTTTTTGGAATAGTAAATCCAATTTGCATATTCTTTAATCGAGCATAAGCACCATTTTGTAAGTAGCGATCTACTGCATACCTATAATTTTTATTATTGGCTCCAGGATTGTTTGAATACGGTGCAGGAAAATAGGCATCTGTATTTGGGCCTAAAGGGCTAGTAGTATTTTCTGGTCTAAAATAATCTAAATGTTCTTCATAAACCAAAGCATGTAATTCTCCTTGAGCTGGGCCTCTAAATCTTTGATGATTTGATACTAAAACATCTCGTTTACCAACACCTTGAATAAACATATTCATATCCCAGTTTTTATAATTTAAACCTATGTTAAATGAATATTGATAACGAGGTGTTGAGTTTCCAATAACGCTAAAATCACCAGTATCTCCAAGAACCCATTCACCTCTATCTATTACATTATCTTCATTTAGATCTTTATATTTAGTATCTCCAGCATTCCAAGTACCTGAATTAGGTAAGAAAGATTGATCTATTGGATAAGTATCATATTCATCATCTGTCATAAACCAGCCATCCCATTGTAGCCCCCAAATTTCACCTAAATCTTTCCCATTCCAATATGTTTGAGTAAAATCATTAGTTTCATTAGGATATTCAACTATGGTTCTTTTATAATCAGATAATACTGCTCTTATATTATAGCTAAAATCTCCTAATTGTTGTCTCCAAGAGGCTTCTATTTCCCAGCCTTGTACTCTAGATGTTCCAATATTAGTTAATGGAGAATCGGTTCCTAATTGTTCAGGTAAATCTATACCAGGTGCAGCCATACCTTCAATATCTGTTCTATACCAAGAGAAACCTACGTTTAATTTGTTGTTAAAAGCTCCTAAATCAAAACCTATATCTGTCGTTTTTACGGTTTCCCATGTTAAACTCTCACTTTCTAAAATTGGAGTATTAGCAAAAAGTTCTTGACTACCATCAAATAAAAAGGTACCATTATTATCTGCATCTATAGACGAAATGTACAAATAGTTATCTACATTTTGGTTTCCTAAAGTACCATAAGAACCTCTTAGTTTAAATGTATTTATTGCTTCAAAAGGCCAAAACTCTTCTTTAGCGATATTGTATCCTGCGGAATAAGAAGGGAATCCTGCCCATCTGTTTTCTGGTTCAAATCTTGATGATCCATCTCTACGATAGCTAAATTCAAATAAGTATTTCTCATCAAAATTATATCTAAATCTACTAAATACACTTTGTATAGCCCAATGAGATAATGCATCATTTACAGTTGCATCATCTAAAGCTGAAGTGCTTATAGATACATAGTTGTCACTAATTAGACTAGATGTTGATGCAGAAATTTCATCGTAATTATATGATTCACTTTGATACCCAATGGTTGCATGAAAGTTGTGTTTATCAATTGATTTATCATATGAGGCAAATAAATTTGGAGAAAAATATTCATTATTTATATAGGTTGGCTCATAACTAGTTTCACTTTGAGAAGCATCAAATGCAACAGTTCCATCTGGTTGCGTATATTCTGTTGTAAGTATTTTATAGGCTCGAGAATTATTATTTCTTCTATAATTTAACTGAGCATTAAATCTCAAGTCTTTAATGGGTTCTATTATAAACCTTGGCGATAATACTATTTGGTTATTTTCAGCTTGATAGCGCTGATTTTCCCATATTGGATACTGAGCTTGAAGTAAAGGATTTCCAAAATCATCAACTGTTGGTAAGGTAGGTTTTAATTTAGTTAATACATCTAATATTCTAGATGTATTTCTTAATACGCTTCCTCTGCCAGTATCTGTTGGGAAATCTGAATTGCTCTTTAAAAATTTAGAGACAAACTCTATGGTAAGCCAATCATTAGCTTTTGCAGAAAATTTTGCATCAACATTATAACGCTCAAATGACTCTTTTCCATGAACCAATAACCCTTCTTCTTCATAAGAACCAACAGAGAAATAATAGTTTAATTTTTGGTCACCACCTGAAATACTTAGGTTATGTTTGCGTTTTTCAGCAAAATCTTTAAACAGAAAATCTTGCCAATCTGTTGCAGATGTAGCACCTTGACCTATTGCACTAACATTCCACGAATTATTATTGTCAATATCTGCTATACCAGATGGAGCGCTTCCTGGGTTAGTCATATTTTGAATAATATAGCCATATTCTTCTTCTGTCCAGTAATCGGCTTCATTATTGTTACGTCTAGCATCTTGTATGGCATATGCATAGTTAATTGGGCTTGCTGAATTTGGCCATACAGAAGGTCTTGAATATTGAAAATTATTACTATACGTAATTTTAACATCTCCATTCATATTTTTGCCGCTTTTTGTAGTCACTAAAAGGGCTCCACCTGCAGCTCGAGATCCATAAATAGATGCGGCGGCGGCATCTTTTAATACAGAAACAGATTCTACGTCTTCAGGGTCAATATCACCTAAACTCATTTCAATACCGTCAATTAAAACCAAAGGACCAGCATCTCCTATATCACCATCACCACCACTGGTAATAAAACCACGAATATTTATATCTGGAGTAGCTCCTGGCTGACCACCTTCAGCGGTATTGGATATTACTAAACCAGGTACCGTTCCTTGCAAAGATTGTATGGCGTTAGCAGTTGGTCTATTTTCAAAAGCTTCAGAACCTATTACAGATACAGCAGCCGTTAAATTTACTTTTTTCTGTGTGCCATAACCAACTACAACTACTTCGTCAAGTGTCGATATATCTTCATCCAAAATGATGTTTATATTGGTTTTGGTTCCTACTGGGACTTCTTTGGTTATAAAACCAAGGTATGAAACCACTAGTATAGCATTTTGATTAGATAAAGTTAAAGAGTATTTACCATCAAAATCCACTTGAACACCATTGGTAGTTCCTTTTTCAAGAACATTTGCTCCAGCCAGAGGTTGTCCATTGGCATCTGATATAGTACCAGTAATTCGTTGTTGCATGTTAGAGTCATTAATGTTATTAGCAAAGACAACAGTTGGTGCTAAAGCGAAAAAAGTTGTCAAGCATAAGACTCCAACAACTTTTGTAATTTGATTTAACGGCTTTTTATTAAAATATAAAAAAGCGTTTTTTAATTTAATTTTCATAAACTTATTAGTTAAATAGTTATTGAATACATTTTAATTTTTTTTGAGTACACTGTAACGTGTTAGAGGTGAGCAGTTTTTATTTCATATTTTTAATGTTTTTTATTAAACTTAATTATTTATCTCAGTTATTAATGAAAAATTTCGACCAACAACTTCAGCGCTTCGACCAAGAATAGGTAACACATTAGATTAGAAATTAACTGATTAGTCTTATTAAGGAAGGCGTACAATGTAAGCCTAAAGACAAAAATTTAAAAAACCAAGTTCGAATTGCTAAGAAATGGCAGATTAGCAGTATTAGAACATACTTGCTCAAGGTAGGCGCAACTATCAAAAAGACTAAACGCAGAATATTTTATCGCTTCTCTAAAGCTTTTGTTTATCAAGATTTGTTTCTGGAGATTATAAAACAGTAAAGGTTGTTACATTGAAAAATATAACAACCATGGGGTACCTATTTTTAACAATAAAGCAGCCCGTCAAAACCTGGAAAAGCAGATTGAAATCCTTAGAAAAGGACAAAATTTAAGAGCTAATCTGCTAATCAATTCTATAAACTCAAAAAATATGAAAATTGTACACTCGATGAATAGTGCGGGTTAAGAAATGTAACATGTACTATATAAAAAAGGGTTGCCCGAAAATAAAATCAATACGTAAAACATATTGACTCTATTTTCGAGCAACCCATAAAAAATAAACTAGCTCTAATTTTTTAAACTAAATTTTATAGTTTATTTTTTAATTCTTAACCACATATTAATACTATTAATAACCACCATTTTGGTCTAGGTTAGGATTTGCATCTCTAAAGGTTTGCCAAATAGGAAGTAGATAATAATCGTCATTCCATACTCTTTCAAAAAGTGTACTAGTTCCTCCACTAAATTTTGATCCTACCAAATCTCCTGGCTGAGTTTCACTTTGAGGAATTCCATAAACAGAAGTAATAACTTGATCTCCCAATTTATATCTCCATATATCAAACCATCGTTGTGGACCTTCTCCAGCAAACTCATATCGTCTTTCCAACAGAATAGCATCAATCATGTCATTTCCAGTAGTTCCTCTGGTTACATTTGGTAAATTAGCTGCTGTATATGATGGCATCCCAACACGATTTCTAACCATATTTAAATATGTTAATGCCCCGCTATTATCTCCTCTACCAGCTAAAGCTTCTGCATACATTAATAAGATTTCAGAATACCTAATCAATTTAAGATCAACATCTCCATTATTCAATACAGCTAAGCTATAGTCCAAATATTTTTTAAAGCCATATCCAGTTGGATTATTTGTACCACCAACATCATCAGCAGAAGGCGCAATATTTGGGTGTGGTTGAAATTCATATGTATCATTAATACCACTAGTTGCAGGTAAAATATCTCCAGGTAACACAACAGAAGCTGCAAGCCTAGGATCTCTATCAGTCCACGGATCAGCAGGATCATAAGACAGATCATCTTTTGGAAATACCCCATTTATAGTTTGCACCTCTTCAATAAAATCTGAAGTATATCCAGGTCTTCTTTGGTTTGTTAGTGTTCCAGAAGTACCTCGCCATGTGCCTCTAAGTGCTATTTGTCTAGCATATCTATGTGTTCTAAATTCTGGTACATACATAGTGGCTAAAACAGTTTCTGGAGAAACTAAATCGCTAGCACTTGTAAACTGCTCTTCAAAACCAGCAATCCCATCTACCATAGCATATACACCACTATTAATAATGCTTTCACAAGCAGCTTCAGCTCCAGCATACATAGCACTCTCATCACTGGCCCAACCAATAGCATTTAAATAAGCTCTGGCTTTTAAGGCTAAAACTGCACCTTTAGTAATTCGGCCTATATCTTCTCCTTCATAAGACTCTGGTAACATATCACCTATTTCATCTAATTCACTTATAACAAAATCAAAAACGTCTTGTCTAGGTGCTTGTGAAGGTTGTTCTGATGGCAAAATGGTATTGGTTAATAAAGGAACATCTCCATAAGCAAATGCCATAGACTCATATATCCAGGCTCTAAAAAATCTTGCTTCTGCTGCAAATCGTTCCTTATTAGATTCTGTTTCAAATTCAGCGTCAGGAAGAGCTTCTAAGAAAAAATTTATATCTGCAATATCATGATAACGATAAAAAGTTCTTAAAGCTCTTGTGGTTGCTTGCCAATTAAATTCTGAAGCATTAGTACTTGCTCCACTTATGTTTCTATGTATAGCATCATCTGTCCAAAAATACGGCACTACATAAGCTTGAGCTGCTTCTTGAGTATTTAGGTCATCTTCAAGGTCTAAGATTGGCAGTGTTAAATATAAATTATTTAATGCCAGTTTTAAATCTTCTTCTGTTTTGAAAACAGTCGTTATATCTAATTCATCAAGATCTTCAACCTCTAAGAAGTCATTACAAGACACAAAAGTACCTAGTAATACCAACAAGAGCGTTAGTTTATATATTTTTATATGTTTCATATTCAATATTTTATATTTCTGTTGCGTTTTAATACTGCTCATCATCTTAGAATTTAACATTTAAACCAATGGCAGATGTAAATGGTAGCGGATAATTCACTGCATTTATTCCAAGCTCAGGATCCCATCCTTTTTTAAAGACCGGGCTATTTGTCCATACCACACCTAAATTTTCTGCAGATAGGTAAACATTTAAACTTTTTATAAATGAAATTTTACGAAGAATTTCTTTACCAAAATCATAGTTTAGAGTAATATTATGAAGCTTAATATATTCAGCATCAACAATCAAACGATCTACATTGTTTAAATAATTTGGTTGTCGGGCACCTAAATCTTGAGGAAGAGGAAAAATAGCATCTGGATTTGTAAGCGACCAAACATCCGTTTGATAAGTATAAGGTACAGAGTTTCCTAAGAATGGTTGTACAATTTCATCCTTATTCCAGTATTGATTATTATCTAATGCACCATAAAAACGAGCAGATAATGATAAATTTTTATAAGATACAGCTAAGTTAAAACCAATGTTTAGATTAGTATCTGAATTATCATCAATAATAACACGGTCATCATCGTTAATGATACCGTCTGCTGCATCCATAATGCCATCTCCATCGGTATCTATAGTTAATTGGTCTACAAATTTATAATTACCTATGGCACTACCTCCTACTGCAGATTGATCGATAAGCGTTGTAGTACCATTGGTTACAAAGGTATTGCTATCTAGTTCTTCTTGATTATCAAAGAAACCATCTGTTACATAGCCAAAACGATCATTAACACTCTGACCAATTTGGAAATTAGGGTCTAGAGCATCCTCTGTAATATAAGTAATTTCGTTGTTATAACTAGAAATATTACCTGAAATGGTATAACCAAAATCTCCTATTTTGTTTCTATGCGTTGCATTTAGTTCCCAACCCCAACTTTTAACATCATAAGGGTTACCTTGAGCATCACCAAAACCATATTCAAATGGCGTTCCTTTAATCTCTGAAATGATGTCTGTTCGCTTATTATTAAAATAATCTGCTTCAAACTGTAGTTTACCATTAAATAATGAAGCGTCAACACCAATATTAAGGATTGTTGCTGTTTCCCAAATTAAATTTGGGTTAACAACATCACTTATAAAAATTCTTGGAGCACTTACCCCTCCTAATGGGTAACCTGAAGCATCAAAACGAACAAGTTGCTGAGTTACAGAACCAAGTGATCCATCATCTCCAGCAGTACCATAAGAACCTCTAAGTTTTAATTGATCCAAAAAGTCAACATCTTTCAAAAAGTCTTCTTTTGAAACCAACCAACCAACAGCAACAGATGGGAAAAATGCCCATTTATTAGTATCTGTAAAATAAGAAGATGCATCTCTTCTAAATGAAGCTTCAATTAAATATTTATCATCAAAACTATAATTAAATCTTCCAAAATATGATAGTGTAGATTCATTGCCATCTCTAACCTCATAATTCCCTACATTTTCATAGTCTGTATCAATAAGGTTTATTAGATTACCTTGACCTAAGGCTATAATATGATCGTAAAGAAAACCTGTTCTTCCAGTTCCAAACTCTTGAGCTTCTCCTGTTTCGGTTTGCATAGCTAAGAATGCTTTTGCCTTATGCTTATCTTTTTCAAATTCGTAAGTTAAAGAGGTCAATGTACGAATGGTTTTGGATGTCTGAGATATTAAATTTAATGATCTAGCATCTGTACTCCCTAAAAAATAAGCCCTGTTAGCAGAATCTGGGTTAGTATACGAGTCAGTATCTGTTGGGTCTAATAAAACTCTGTCATAAGTATTGTTCCATTCTCTTGTGTTTTCATTCGTTTTAATAATAGATACTCTTTCTTCTAAAGTTAATCCAAAAATAGGTTTAACTTTAGCGTATAATTGCAGGTTAACTCTGTCTATATCATCTTTTGTAAAGCTTCCAGACGCTGCATTTGCTACGTGGTTGGTTTGTGAGTTACTAGTACCATTATCTACCCAAAGACCATCTACAGTCTGAACAGGGAAAAATGGTAAACCTCTAACACCAATACCTCCAATAGTGTTAACAGCATTATCTGTTACATTACTAATTAAAGCATTAACTCCTGTAGAGAACCAATCAGTAATATCTGTATCTATTTTTAAACGTAAATTCAATCTTTCAAATTTATCATCTCCAATAGCTAAACCATCTTGGGTTAAGTAACTTCCAGACATTAAATAGCCTGTCTTTTCAGAACCACCAGTCAATGTTAAGTTATGTGATTGTTGCAAAGCAGTATTTTCGTAAAGTTCATCTGCCCAATTTGTATCTGGGTAAAAACCACTACTAGCCAAATTTAAAGCCGCCTGATCCCATGTTCCAGGAACAATTTCGTTTTGAAATTGCATATACTGAGAGGAATTTAAGGTTGTAGGCAAATTAGGTTTTGATTGTACTGATGAACTAAAATTATAACTTACAGAAGTTTTTTTGTTTCGATTCGTATTTTTTGTGGTTACCAACAATACACCATTTGCACCACGGGCTCCATAAATAGCTACTGCAGAGGCATCTTTTAAAACAGACACACTTTCTATAGTTTGCGGATCAATATCGGCTAACGAGCCCTCAAAATTATCTATAATAATTAATAATTCAGCATCTGTATTTATAGTACTTGTCCCTCTAATAGATATGTCTGGTATTGCACCAGGTGAACCATTATTATTACTTAATACTAAACCAGGAACTGCTCCTATTAAAGCAGAATAACCATTTGTTACTGGTCTTTGCTCTACTTTTAGCTGTTTGCTAGTAACTTGTGCAACCGAACTTATTACAGAACTAGCTTTTTGTTTAGCAAACCCTACAACGATTACTTCGTCAAGTTTTGCAATGTCTTCTTCTAAAGCAATGGTTAAATTAGCTTGGTTTGCAGAGGCTTCTTGAGTTTTAAACCCAACATACGAGAAAACTAAGGTGCCGCTTTGGTTTAATAAATGTATTGAGAAACTGCCGTCAAAATCTGTATGCACACCATTACTAGTGCCTTTTTCCACAACATGAACGCCTGCAATCGGTTGACCATCTAAGTCTGTAACGATACCTTTAATTCGTTGTTGTAAGTTGTTATTAATGTTTTCTGATGCAATTACTGTTTTTGGTGAAAAACCAAAAGCTATTGTAATGCTTAAGAAGATGGAGGTTCTCATAATGAGAATTAGCAGCCTTTTTTTTAAGAACAAAAAGCTGTTGTTAAATTTGATTTTCATAAAATATGAGTTTAGTTAATGTGGTAAAAAAGGGGGTTGATCTTTTTTATATTTTTAATTGAATTTGTTAAACATTTAATACATGTTATTTCATACCATAATTTTTTGTTTTAGTTAGTAATTTATTTGATACTTATTAAAAGATATTTATATTCAGAATAACCTATTCTTGAACTATAATTAAATACTTATTTTTTCATTTGCATCTTTAAAATAATGGATAAACTTAGCCGTTTCTCTCACCAGAAAAATGAAAATTTCGACAAACAACTTCTCATGATCGACAAAAGAATTCGTCTATAATCTTAGCAACTATTTCAAATTAAAAAGACAAAAACAAACACTTAATAAACTGATTTGCAGTTATTTAAATGCATGCCTATTTTATAACTAAATGGCTAACAATTAATTAAGTTGAAGTAAAAAACACCTAGTCAACCTTACCAAATCATAAGGAAAATGATTTAAGAAAAGGCAAATAAAAAAACAAGAATCTGGTATCGGGATAATTGACAGTCAATCTGTTAAAACCACGAAAAGTGGAACTGAGGAAAGAGGATTTGATGGAGGTAAAAAGGTAAAAAGCAGAAAGTACGTAAGCCTATGGGGAGGTATAAAAAAAAAGATTACCCAAAAAAAGATTTACTTTATAAAAGAATCTTAATTTGAGTAATCTTAAAACAACTAAACTCGTTTTATCTGGTTAAACGATATTATTTAACACCTCGCTAACTCGGATTTATAATCCTTGATTTTTATCTCAAACATAGCCTATTATATAAAGCTACTACCACACGTACAAAAACTTTCTTTTTTTTCTTACGTACAATGAGACAAACATTTCCGCGCTAGCGGGGTAATGTGGTTAAAAATGTTTTTTTAATTTATCGATATTAATTCAAAAGATAAACTTTAAATTATTTAACCAAATACATGTTATGTTCTACTCCCAACCTGGGTTTTGTTCCCAAACAACATCCTTATTACGATCTATAACCGCTTGTGGAATTGGAAATGTATTAAAATCAAAAGTTAAGCTATTAACTTGATAATCGTATTTAGCATATCTTCTAATACGGTCTGAAGCTACATTACCACCCATACGCAATAAAGTATTCCATCTTGATTCTTCTACAAATAGCTCTCTGGCTCTTTCATCTAAAATGAAATCTAAATCTACCGTACCTGCAGTAGCCAATATGTTACATTGCGCTCTTTCTCTTATTAAATTAATATCATCTGCAGCAGATTGATTATCTCCTTTTCTTAAATGCGCTTCTGCTCTTAAAAGAATAGTTTCAGGTAGTCTAATTACATATCTATCTCTAAATAAATTTTCTTTTCTTTCACCGTCATCAAGACCTTCAAATTGATCTGTAGTTAACTTTTCATAAATTGGAAAATATGCACCATCTGCTAATCCTAGGTTAGCTGCATCCAATTCATCTTGCGGCACTATTTGTCCTACAAGGCTACCTCCTTCATATGCTGGGTCATTATAGTAAACAGTTCGTCTAATGTTGCTTTCATCTCCTCTAATATCACCATCAGAAATACTTGGATCCCAAATAATAGTTTCTGTTAATTCTGTAGGTCTCATAAAAGCAACTCCTCTACCACCTGTATATTCATCTTCTCCAATAACACCTGGTATTGCTCTCCAAACAGGACTAAAAAAATAAGGATAACGTAATCTTGCATTATTATCACCTGCTTTGAAAGCTTCATAATCATATTGGTATGTCCAAATACTTTCGGTATTCCCATCGGAATAATTTTGATTGTTTAAACGAAATAAATCCCACCATACGTTTTTTCCAGGCTCTGAAGATCTTGATCCAAAACGACTAGTCATCAACGAATAAACACCACCATCAATAATATCAGAGGCATATTTTATAGCTTGATCGTAAGCAGCATTATCACTATTTTCTACACCAACACCTAAATAAAATTCACTTAAGTAATGTTGTGCTGCCCCTCTAACAACTCTTCCTGGTTGGCTTGTCGTTACTGGTAAGTCATCGAGTATAGATTCTAAATCATCAATTGCAAATTGATAAATCTCTGCTCTTTCTGACTGTATGTAATCAAACCTAACTGTGGTAGTTGCTTCATCAACAATAGCAACTCTGCCAAAAAGTTGAGCTGCTTGCCCATGAGCTTTTGCTCTAAAGAATTTTGCCTGCGCAGCAATATACTTGCGAGATTCTTCTGATTCAAAACTAATATCCTCTTGTTCTGTTAAAGAAAGTACCAAATTGGCATTATATATCATTTGATAGAGTTCTGCATATAATGTATTTAAACGACCAGCTGTAGGCGTAATTGTAGAATTGTAATCACTAAAATTTGTGTTTTGACGAAATGTTGGCACAGTTAAAACATCTGTACCTTGTCCATGCATTACTCTAGATTGATTTCGATCTACTCTTGTGCGTAATTCACGGTCTTGCTGATACATAGTAATGAGCACCTGATCTACTTGTGTTCCAGAATTAAATACATTATTAACCGTTAAGAATGTTTCTGGCGGATTATCTAAAAAATCTGCATCGTCGCAACCAATAGCTAAGATAACTAATGATAGAAATATTATTCTTTTTATATTATTTATTTTCATGTTTTCTTTTTTTTAAGATTAAAAACTAAGATTAACTCCAAAAGTATAAGCACTCATTACTGGCGGTGTGTCAGCATATGCAGCTATTCCTCTTTCTGGATCTCCTCCTCCAAACCAATCTGTAAAAAGTAAAGGGTTGTCTGCGTTTACATAAACACTTAATGATTTTATTCCAAGATTTAAACTGTCAAAGATGTTTTGATCAAACTGATAAGATAAATTAACATTTTGTACACGCACAAAACCTCTAGATTGGTAGCCATCATAACCGTCTTCATCAAAATTTGGACGTAGGTTGGTTGTGCTTTCATTTTCTGGTGTCCACCAGTCTCCATTTTCTATCTCATTAAAATCTGATCTGCTCTGTAAGGAGTTATATCTTGGGTTTTTACCTATAAAATAATTATCCTTACCTCCTCCAAAGGTACCATTAACTAGCGCGTATAATGTAAAGTTTTTATATTGAAGAGTATTAGCTAAACCCATTCTAAATCTAGGCGTATTATATCCTACAATTTTTCGATCATCACCAGTTATTCCAGCTACTCCATCTACATCTCTAAACATAGGGTCTCCTGGTTCTGCTCCTGGGTTATCTGTCATATATTGGGTGTCATCAGCTTGTACAACACCTATATATTCCAAACCATATTGTGCCCCTAAAGGTTTACCTATAAAGTAACTATTACCTTCATCATCATCTTCTACACCATCACCATCTATATCATCACCATACAACTCAACAATTTCACTTCTATTAAGCCAATACGTTAATGTAGATGTCCAGTTAAAATCTTTAGTCTCTACATTTACAGTACTTAAAGAAATTTCTAGACCTTTATTGTCAATTTGACCTAAACTAGTAAGTATGGTTGAAAACCCACTTGTAGTAGGGATGTTACGTGTGAAAAGTTGATCTCTTGTTTTAGAATAGTAAGCATTCGCATCTAAGGAAATACGGTTATTTAAAAATGCAGCATGTAAACCAAAGTTAAATGCGTCACTTCCTTCCCAACCTAATTTTGAATTACCAATATTACCTTGTGCAATACCAAATTGGCTTTCTGAAGGATTGTCTCCAAAAGCATATCTAATATTACCAGGTTCTCCAGCACTTACTTGTGATAATGTTTGGTAATTGAATTCTTTTATTCCTTGGTTACCTAAAACTCCATAGGATGCATTAATTTTTAAATAATTTAAAATTTCATTGTCTTTTAAAAAGTTTTCTTCAGAAAGTGTCCATGCACCACCAATTGACCAAAAAGTACCCCATCTTATGTCTTCTCCAAAAACTGAAGCTCCATCTCTTCTTATAGAAGCTGTTAAGTTATACTTATTATCAAATCCATAAGATAAACGTCCTAAGTAGCCTATATTTGATCTTTCAACCACATCATAATCAGTTGTTGTTTCTGTAGCAAAATGTACGCCGTTTACTCCTAAATTAGTATTTCCAAATGCTGCAAAATCAGAACCAGTTAATGAAGATTCATCTTGGAATCTATAATCTCTTGTGGCAACCAAAGTCACATCAATATTATGATTACCAAAAGTATTGTTGTAATTTATAATATTGTCTATCACATAATTTCTATCTGTATATCGTCTATTTCTACCATTTGCCTGAGAAAGGTTGGCTTGTAAAGATTCTTGAGAGTACCTATCAAAATAAGGTGTTCCTTGAACTGGAAGTGCTATAAAATGACTTTCGTATTCAAATTGATCTCTTCTACGATTTTGTTGGCTTAATGTATAATTCAATGTGTATTTCAACCCTTTTACCCAAGGTATTCTAACGGTGGCATTAGCGGCTAATCTAAAATAATTTCTTACATCAAAATCATCTGCGGTACCATCTGTACCCCAAAGTGGACTTTCTACATTGTTCCCTGTTGGATAGCGTTCTAAATCTGTTGATGTATTTGATGCTGTATTAAATGGTTGCCCGTCATAACGATATGGATAACCTATTGGTGCCATTCGAATTGCTTCAACAACACCAGCTTCTACTCCAGAAAAATCACTATTAGTATATGATCCATCAATACCCACTTCTAACCAGTCTGTTATATCTGTTTGTAAACGCGAACGTACTGTTATTCTATTATAATCATCACCAAGAACAACCCCTTCGTGATCTTCATAACTACCAGAAAAGAAATAATTGAATTTATCTGATCTACCTGAAACTGAAATATTATGTTTTTGAATTTGTCCAGTTCTAGATATTAAATCAAGCCAATCTGTGTCTACACCTTCGTCTTGCAATACATCTCTATATTCTTCTTCCCAAACAATATCATCAACGGTAGCAAAGTTCTGTTGTGCGATATATTTATTTAAGTATCTGTCTCTACCCATTAGCTCTTGTTTATTTTGCCAAGTATTAAAACCTGTAGATGAAGAAAAATTAATTACTGGTTTATCTGTTTTTCCTTTTTTAGTATTTATTAATAACACACCATTAGCTGCACGTGAACCATAAACCACAGAAGCCGAAGCATCTTTTAAAATATCTATAGAAGCAATATCATTAGGGTTAATATCATTAACATTTCCTAGAAATATAATTCCATCTAACACAATTAAGGGCTCATTATTACCATCAATTGAATTTTGCCCTCTAATTGATATTGAAGGAGTACCTCCTGCTGTATTTTGTGCGCCTATATTTACACCAGCTGTGGCACCTCTTACTGATTGGTAAATACTAGTATTAGAAGTTAATGCTACAGGGGAATCTTCTAATGTAACACGCTCTACTGCTCCTGTTATATCTCTCTTTTTTGCTGTTCCATAACCAACTAGAATAATTTCATCAAGTCCTTGAGCATCTTCTTCCATCACAATAGTTAAAGTGTTTTGATCACCAACTTGGACAATTTTGGTTGTAAAACCAATATAAGAGATTTCTAATTGTGCATTGCCGCCTGCAATCATTATAGAAAAGGTTCCATCAAAATCGGCCTGTGTTCCGTTATTTGTTCCTACCTGCAATATATTGGCACCAGTTAACGGTGTTCCCATATTATCTTGAACAGTCCCTGTTAAGACTCTTTCTTGGGCATAAGCACCCAAGCAAGCAAACGTAAGGACTAAAAATAATACCCGTGTTCTAATTTCTTTAAATCGAATTTTTTTCATTGTGTAACATAGTTTTAATTAGTTTAATAAAGTTTTAACGAATTTTTAACAAATTCTTAACAAAAGTAAAGTTTACATGCACATTAGCATCCTGTGCTGTACTGTGCTGTCCTGCACTATCCTGTACAATCTTTTTATTAGAGAGAAATCAATGGTTATATTGATCTTTGATTTTTTTTGGCTTTTGTCTTTTGTTTCTAAATCTAGTTCAATAAATAGTATTTTTCATTTCATATTTTTAAAGTTTTTTAGTTAAAATTAATATTAATTTGTGCTATTCGCTTGTTTTAGTGGTTTTTACACGAACGCTTAAACATATAAATTTCTATTTCTTGCGAATAAAAATTTCGACCAATAACTTCAGTCCGTCGACAAAAAAAAATTAACATCCTGTTAGAAGTTTGTTAAATTTAATTCTTAGGTTAAAAAAATATTCTATTTGTGGCTTATTGTACTCAAGTACTGAGTAGGTAGGTTTTCTATCTTTTTATGATATATATATAAAATAATAGATAAGAATTGGAGTTGTTTTTCTTTTTTTAATTAAAACAGTAAAATGATAATCTAAAACTATCAAAAATGTTGAATTTTTGTCTATTCTCTGTGGTTATTGGTCAATAATTTTAATTAACAAAAATTTAAGATAAGTATATTTTTTCTAATCTAAAAATTCTCCCCCTTCCTTTAGTTAGGGCAAACACATTAAAAACTAATCATGTTCTTCAGAACAAAACAAAAACAAACAACTAATAATCAGTTTATTATTGATTTTTTTCCGTTTTAAAAATCCGCGTGTTATATTGGTTATCTATATAATGCAGTAATTGAAAACAACGAATAAATTAAAGACCATATTTGGAAAAATATCCGACTTTAGACGTTCTCACAAACAGCTCTACGATTTAGAAAACATCTTTCTTATCGGGATAATTTTGGTGACTTGTGACGCAAAATCATGAAATGAAACGGAAGACTATACGTATACAAAAAAGCTTTCTAAAACTGCCTAACGGGAGACACCATCACATGACACATTTAATCGTGTCTTTTCTAATATTGATAGCAGTCTGTTTGAAACCTGTTTTATAGAATGGCGTGATTTAGCATATAGATGAAAAAACAATTAGAGACATTAAAGCTATTGTAAAAAGCAAAATGTTATACCTATTCTACACCTAGCATCTTTTTTAATGAATTTATTGAAATTATGATCTCAAATGCAAAAATAGTTTTAAGAAAAAACAGAATAAAGAAGGCTTATATCCTTTAGCAATTCGAATTACAAAAAACAGACGTTCTACCTACCACTATATCGGCATTATTTAGATTTTAAATATTGGGATGTAAAAAACATTCGTGTAAAAAAATCTCATCCAAATATAAGAAACTAAGCAGGATTTATCGGAAATATCTATAGTTAACAACCTCTTTATTTAAAGGATATAAATTATTTAAATAGTCTAAAATTAAAAACATAAATGTCTGTTCAAAACCGAAATTTTAACTTTTTTTAACTTTTGGTTTTTTTTTGTTTTTTTTAATTTTAACAAAAATTTGAAATAATAACATGCAATTTATTAAACGAGAAAACAGCTTTATGCCCGCGTTTTCTGTTTGGTCTATTGGAAAAACAGCAGGTAACTTACTGCCAAATAGTACAGCAAGCGGGCTTATTTCGGAATTACAATTCATCCATAAATTATTCCGATTAATTTTTCCTATTCTTCTTTTAGGAATTAAATTTTTTGAATTTAAGTTTTATCGATAAATATATAAGCGTATTGATTGAGGGATTTTTCTATTTCATATAGCCCTTATATTTTTAGTACATATATCATTTTCAGTTCTGTTTCTTTAGACAAATACTTACCAACATTAAAGTATAATTTAAAAAAATGGTCATGGATTCATTAAACAAAATTAAAAGAGAGCATAATCAGATTAAAAATAATTCTTTTCCTCCATTGAGATTTAAAAAATTTCAAATGGATTTAGATGCTACAGGGGTTCATATTCTTATTTCAGCCAATTTCCTAAAAAGAGGAAATTATAAGGTAACTGTACAAAATAGAAGGCTCCTATTAAAAATAAAACAACCAAAAAACACCTTCTATTTTAAAAGTAATTCATCGCCGTTTGAAGCTAATGAAAAGGATATGGATTTCGATATACTATTACCTAATAAACAATATCAATTTATAAACTCAATTCTGTTTCAAAATAATACGTTACAAATTCATCTTACAAAAAAGAACAATGCAAAAAATACGATGGAATTTTTCGAAGCTTCATAAAATGTCAAATTTAAAACATCATGAAAAAGTTAAATATAATACTTCTGGCAACTCCCCTATGGTTTAGTGTAGCTATCAATGCCCAAAAAAAAGATTCTATAAAACAACCTGAAGAGAAGATAGAAGTAAATAAGGAGTTTGATGAAAATGGAAACCTCATCAGATATGATTCTATTTACAGTTATTCCAGTAGCAATTTAAATATGGATGCTAAAAGAATGGATTCTATCATGAAACATTTTTTTTCAAATCGGGAATCAATACCCTTTGGAGATACTTTTGATCACTCAGATTTTGGATTTCCAAACCTATTCCATCAAAACTTTAGTAGCCTCGATTCCATTTTGCAGCAAAGACTAGAAGACCATCAAAAGCAATTTGACAGCATATTTAAAAGGCATCACCAAAAAAAAGAGCAATCATCTCTCAAAAAAATTTAAATTAATGTTTAACTAAATTAATAAGTGATATATCAAATATGGATATACAAATAGAAAAACTAACCAAAACTTATGGACCTCAAACAGCTGTAAATGATATCAGCTTTGATGTTAAGACTGGAGAAGTCCTTGGATTTTTAGGTCCCAATGGGGCAGGAAAATCTACCACAATGAAAATGATTACTGGATATATTGGAATTGAAAAAGGCGATATTCATATAGGAGGTAAAAGTGTTACGAATCCTTCTAATGATTTAAAAAAACATATTGGCTACCTTCCAGAAAATAACCCACTATACCTCGACATGCCTGTGATGGATTACTTAGAATTTTGTGGGTCTCTCCAAGGAATAGACACGTTGAATATTGATAAAAGAATTCGTGAAATGATTGGGGTTTGTGGTTTAAACAGAGAAAAGCACAAAAAAATTGGAGAATTATCTAAAGGATATCGGCAACGTGTAGGGCTTGCACAAGCCATGATTCATGACCCAGAAATTCTAGTTTTAGATGAACCTACTACTGGACTAGATCCTAACCAAATTATTGAGATTAGGAAATTAATTCGTGATTTAGGTAAAGAAAAAACAGTCATCCTTAGTACACACATCCTTCCTGAAGTAGAAGCTACTTGCGACCGTATTCTTATTATTAATAAAGGAAAGATAGTAGCAAACGGAACACCAGAAACACTCAGAAAACAGGCTCAAGGCAATGAAGTGCTAAAGCTCCGTATCGAGGATGGTGATGCTGATTTGATTTTGAAATCTTTAAAAGAATTGAATACCGTTCAATCTGTAGAATATGTTCAACAAAATCAAAATTTATTTGAAGTGCAAAGCCTTGCCGAACAGACTTCTAAACGGCATATATTTAACCTATGTGTTCAGAAAAAATGGGTGCTGACCGAACTCACCCCTATGGAAACAAAACTTGAGGATATTTTCAGAAACTTAACAGTAAACTAAATATGCAAACAATTTGGATCATTGCCAAACGAGAACTGGCAACCTTTTTCGACTCACTTATAGCCTATATCATTTTAGGCCTTTTTTTAGGATTCAGTGGATTTTTCACATGGCTTTATGGAAACGATATTTTTCTAGTAGGGCAAGCAAATCTTCGTGTATTCTTTAGTATTGCTTCATGGAGCCTTTTCTTTTTTATTCCTGCTATAACCATGAAAATGTTAGCTGAAGAAAGAAAAACAGGAACATTGGAACTTTTGTTGACTAAATCGGTAACTGACCGCCAACTGATACTAGGTAAATTTTTAGGCTCGGTTTTGTTAGTATGTATTGCCTTGTTAGCAACATTGCCTTACGTTATCACTATTTCCAATATCGGAAATTTAGATAATGGAGGTACTATTTGTGGCTACCTTGGCTTATTATTAATGAGTATAACCTACACAGCTATTGGGGTTTTCGCAAGTAGCATTACTACAAATCAGATTGTTGCATTTATGACAGCCCTATTTATTGGCTTGTTTTTTCATATTATTTTTGGAGTATTAGCTCAAAACTTTACAGGTCCTTTAGGGCAGATTTTCGATACCTTAAATCTTCAATCTCATTTTGAATCTATTTCAAGAGGCGTGATAGACTCCAAAGACTTAGTTTATTTTCTTTCCATAACCGTTTTAGGGCTTTACCTCGGAGAGTGGTCCTTATCTAAAAGACATTTTTCTTAATCAATATTATATCAAATGAAACATTCATTACTAAATTTTCGATACACTGAAAATGACTAAATGAATGTTACATGTGATCGTTGAAAAAAAATAATTATAAACACATGAAAAAAACATACATAACTATTCTATTGATTCTAGGCATTCTTCTATTTGTAAACTTAGTATCAGAACAGTATTTTTTTAGGATAGATTTAACCGAAGACAAACAGTATACCCTGAGTGAAGCAACGGAAAATATTATGAAGTCTTTAGAAAATCCAATTACTGTTAAAGCCTATTTTTCTGAGAATCTTCCTCCCGATATTGCAAAAACTAAGAATAATTTTGAGGCATATTTAATAGAATATGCCCGAAACTCAGATGATAATCTGGTATTTACTTTTATTAACCCTAATGAAAATGAAGACACAGAGCGCGAAGCTATTGAAGCAGGTATTAATCCAGTCATGATCAATGTTCGTGAAAAGGATCAAATGAAACAGCAGCGAGCCTTTTTAGGAGCCGTTTTAGAGTTGGAAGAACAGAAAGAAGTGATTCCATTTATGCAGCCTGGGGCACCTTTAGAATATCTGTTATCCTCATCAATAAAAAAGATTGCCGTAACCGACAAACCTGAAGCCGGTTTGATGGAAGGTTACGGGCAAGCCTCAATTTCGGAACTTTCACAAGTAAAAACGGCCTTAGATGTTTTATATGATTTTAAGTCTACTAAAGTAAACGACAGCGTGCCTGTTCCTGAAAACATAAAGACTTTAGCTATTGTGCGCCCTAAGGATACTATTAACGAATCTAGTCTTAATCAATTAGATAAATTTTTGGAAAATGGAGGTAACTTATTTATCGCTTTAAATAGGGTAAACGGAGATTTAAATAATTCTTACGGTACTGCACTTACTACTGGTGTAGAAAAATGGCTTAAAGAAAAGGGATTGGAAATACGAGAGGATTTTGTTGTGGATGCGCAATGTGCAACTGTAGGCGTGCAACAACAGCAAGGTTTCTTTAATTTCACTTCAAATGTTTCTTTTCCGTATATCCCAATTGTGAGTAAATTTGCAGATCATCCAATAACTAAAGGCTTAGAAGCCGTGGTGATGCAGTTTACCAGTTCGTTAAAGTTTACGGCTAAAGATTCTCTTTCCACATTCACCCCCTTAGCTTTTTCTTCAAAAAATTCGGCAACAATGCAAGCCCCTCAATTTTTTGACATTCAAAAACAATGGACAGAAAAGGATTTTAATTCACCAAATCAAGTAATAGCAGGTGTATTGGAACAAACTCATGCCAACGGTAATCGATCACGCATTTGCGTAGTTGCGGATGGCGATTTCCCTATTAATAAAGAACAACAACAGATACAACAAGGAAATGTTAATCTAATGGTTAATGCTATTGATTGGTTAAGTGATGATACTGGGCTAATAGACCTAAGAAATAAAGGCATTAGATACCGCCCAATTGACACCTTGGAAGAAGGCACTAAAACAACGTTGAAGTACCTCAATTTTTTACTACCTATTTTACTAGTAGTTATCTATGGTATTATTAGAATGCAGATAAACAGAAATAAACGTAGTAGAAGAATAGAAGAAAGTTATGAATGACACATGAGCGCAGGGCAAGTACGACTTTAAAAAATAAACAAATGAAAAAAAACAACATATTAATTGCAGTATTAATTGGTTTGATTCTGCTATTTGTAACCACAAATTATTTTAAAAAGAATAGCAGTGCAAATTTTAAAGCTGAAGTGATTCAATTGGACTCAAGCCAAGTGGATAAAATTACCATTCACCCAGCATTAACTATAAAAGAAGATCCTATTATTATTTCAAGGGAAACTAATGGTTGGCAAGTGGCACAAGGTCATATAAAAACTATGGCTAACCAATCAACTGTTAGAACTGCACTAGGACAGTTAGAACATATAAAAACAGAACAGTTAGTTGCTAAAACCAAAGATAAATGGGGTACGTATGAACTCACCGATTCTTTAGCGCAATGCGTTGAAATTAAAGAAAAGGGCAAAGAAAAAACAACAAAACTATATTTTGGAAAAACGACTTATAAACAATCTTTAAACTCTGGGTATGGAGGACAACCTTCCATGGATGCGTCTACTTATTTCAGATTAAAAGGCAATCCTAAGACCTATGCTACAAAAAGTGGCCTTTCCAGTACTTTTAAACGCAAATTTAACACATGGCGAAATTCAGAATTTATAAAAGTTGATAAAGATTTAATTACACAATTGAAATTTGAGACTGGTAACGAGGAGTTCTCCATTACTAAAAAAGATTCTGTTTGGACGATGGGAACGGTTTCAACTGATTCTACCAAGGTGGCTCAATATCTTAATACACTACGAAGTCAAAATAGTTCACAATTTACAGATGGTTTTACTCCAAAAGATAAAGCCGATTATAAGTTGACTATTAAAAGTAATTCAATGGAAGACCTTATTGTGAAGGTTTATAGAGATTCTACAGGAAATAAGTTTATCATGAATGCTTCCCAACATCCAAATGTTTTTGTTGAAAGCGATTCCACAGGACTATTTAAGCGATTGTTTATGAGCCAAGACCATTTTTCAAAATAAGTTTATTATGTAACAACCAAGTATAATATTTAAATCATCACAATTTTTCGAATTTATTTAAGAATTATAAAATAGTTTTTTATGACACCCAATAAATCTTTATTAAGTACTTTTTTATTTTCATTAGCATTTGTATTGTTTTGTAGTTTTTCAGTCAAAGCTGGTAACGGGATCATTTTGTATACACCATATACAAATATTTCTGTCCCCCCTGGAGAGTCTATTGACTATACCATTGAAGTTAAAAATTATGGAAGTCAGCTAAAAAATGTAGACCTCTTTTTGTCAGGATTGCCTAAAGATTGGAATTCTACTTTAAAAGCAGGAGGGTTTAGTATTAATCGAATATCGGTGCTCCCAGGTGAGAAAAAAACGGTCTCTTTGACTATTAATGTACCTTCAAAAGTTAACAAGGGAGCCTATAAAATTAGAGTTATTGCTAAAAATTATGATGTACTTCCTATAATAATTGATGTGTCTGAACAAGGGACTTTTAAGACTGAGTTTACCTCCGATCAGATTAATATGGAAGGTCACTCTAAGTCGAATTTTAATTTTTCTGCAAAATTAAAAAATCATACTGGAGAAAAGCAAGTGTATTCATTGCTTGCCAGAGTGCCTCGAGGCTGGAATGTCATTTTTAAGCCTAACAGCAGACAAGCAACAGCAGTTGAAATAGCACCTGGAAAGACAAGCAATATTTCTATTGAAGTAAAACCTCCGTTTGGAATAAAATCTGGATCCTATAAAATACCTGTACAGGCAACTAATAAGTATAGTTCTGCCAATTTGGAACTAGAAGTAGTTATAAAAGGCTCTTATAATTTAGAACTGACTACGCCTACAGGTTTATTAAGTTCTAGTATAACTTCTGGTCGAGAAAAACAAATAGAACTATTGGTAAAGAATTCTGGCTCGAGTAGATTGAGTGATATTACTTTTAAGACATCAAAACCTAAAGATTGGGAAATTTCAATGAAACCAGATACCATACCTTCTCTAGAAGCTGGTACTAGTGCGCAGGTATATGCAACTATAAAGGCAGCCGATAAAGCAATACCAGGAGATTATATATCAAAAATCACAGCTAAAACCCCAGAAACATCTTCAATAGCATCCATAAGAATCCTGGTAAAAACACCTTTATTATGGGGTTGGCTAGGTATTTTTATAATAGCTGGAACATTAGGAGCCATTTATTACCTATTTAAAAAATATGGTAGAAGATAATTATGGGAAAGCGTATAGAAGTATCTGGTTTAACTAAAAAATATGGATCCCATCTAGCGGTAGATGATTTGACACTCTCCATAGAAAAAGGCGAAATTTTTGGTTTGTTGGGTCCCAATGGAGCAGGTAAATCAACAACAATTCTTATGCTTCTTGGTTTAACTGAAGTAGATTCTGGATCTGTTAAAGTATGTGGTATAGATGCTACAAGAAGCCCGCTTGATGTTAAAAGTAAAGTCGGGTATTTACCTGAAGATGTAGGTTTTTATAATGATTATTCTGGTCTGCAGAATCTAATGTATATAGCTCGTTTAAATAATATTCCCATTAAACAAGCTCGAAAAAGTGCTTTAGATATACTTGAAAAGGTGGGTTTGCTGGATGCAAAAGATAAGAAAGTTGAAAGCTACTCCAGAGGAATGCGTCAACGGCTAGGTCTTGCAGATGTTTTAATAAAAGAACCTGAAGTAATTATACTGGATGAGCCCACCTTAGGACTTGATCCCGAAGGTGTAAGAAAGTTTCTTCAGCTTATAGTTCGATTAAGTCGAAAGCAAGGAATTACCGTGCTCTTTTCATCTCATCATTTACATCAAATACAGCAGGTATGCGACCGTGTAGGGATTTTTGTAAAGGGTAAGTTATTGGCTGAAGGAAAAATTAGTGATTTAGCTGAACAATTATTCACTAAAAACACTTTTACTATTGAAGTAGGAGTTACAAGCGATCAGACAAATTTAAATCCCCCTTTGGAAGAAGTTACAAAAAAAATAAAACAGATAAAAAGTGTTGCTAACGTAACGTTGAACAATAATTGTTTTTTGATAGAATCGAAACATGATATTTCTGATGAACTATCTAAACTTATTGTGAATTTAGGATACGGTCTTAGTTATTTAACTAAAAAAGAATATGGACTAGACGATATTTATCATCAATATTTTCAAGAAGAAAAATAAATATGAACACTAAAGTATTTAAAATAAATATTGCGAATTTTGCAAAAATAAAATTCTTAGAATTAATCAATTTTATTGATTTTTTTAAAAGAAGGACTCCTGATAATGCCTCTAATTTTTCCTTAGCGTCTTTTAAAGTAATGGTACAAAAGGAAATTACGGATCATATCCGAAATTGGCGCTTCATTATTCTATTTGCCATTATTGCATTAGCTTGCATGGGAACATTATTTTCAACACTCGCAGATACAGCTAAAACATTTGCAACAAATAACTCAGAAAACACCTTCTTTTTTTTGAATTTGTTTACCAAATCAGACGGAACTCTACCTTCGTTTTTTGTGTTTGTTGGATTTTTAGGTCCTCTGTTTGGAATAAGCTTAGGGTTTGATGCTATTAGCTCGGAACAAAACAAAGGCACATTGAGTCGTGTTATGGCACAACCAATTCCAAGAGATTATATCATTAACGCGAAATTTTTGGCAGGAATCATCGTAATAAGTGTCATGCTTTTTACATTAAGTTTTCTGGTTATAGGTGCTGGATTAGTAGCCTTAGGAATACCTCCTACTGCAGAAGAGTTTATACGTATTGTTATATATACCATATTAAGCATTGTATACGTTTCTTTCTGGCTAAACTTGTCTATTTTGTTTTCGGTTCGTTTTAAACAACCTGCGACTTCTGCATTGTCGGGTCTAGCTGTATGGTTATTTTTTACCATTTTTTATCCGCTAATTGTGAACATAATAATTAAAGGTTCAGAACCTTCAAAATTTGCTTCAGAAAGCAAGATCTTTATATATCAAAAGTTAAAGTTTTATTTGGTTCAAATAATGCCAAGTGAGTTATTCAATGAAATTACCTCTGCTCTTTTAGTGCCATCTGTTCGCAGTTTAAGTCCGTTAACTATGGAACAGATGCACGGGGCTATTCCAAGCTCGTTGCCAATTGGACAAAGTTTATTGCTGGTTTGGCCACAAGTTACAGGTTTACTGGCGTTGACTTTATTATGTTTTTTATTCTCATATGTAATTTTTATGAAGCGAGAAATCCGTTCTAGAGGGTAGTGATAAACTCAGATTGTAAAAATTGTGCTTGTTATAAACACGCAATATAGAGGGTTGAAAATTAAACCTTGATTAGTACCTATCCTGAAAAATAATACATTTTGTTACCAAATAACGTCAGTCGACATATTAAATATTGATAATAAGCAATTTGTGTATATAAATAATAAAATTGTGTCATTCGAAGGCTATCGAAAACAAAATATATTTTGTTTGAAGGCATGGAACGTAGCTTTTGATGAGGCATCTCTTCTTTATGAGATGTTCGTCACTCATGCCTCACTCTGAATACATGATAAAACACTATTTATAAACAACATACATTATTTATCTTTTTAATTTACGTCAAATTAACGTAAATAACATCAATTTATATTATTTGCTATGAGTACTCTCAAAACATCAAAATGTTGCACCATATGTATCTGAATAAAAAAAGCCTCTACAAGAAATCTTGTAGAGGCTTAGTACTGAAGACGGGACTTGAACCCGTACGTCCTAATGGACATTGGATTTTAAGTCCAACGTGTCTACCAATTCCACCACTTCAGCATTGGTATATTTTTCAAGAAAGTTTCAGAGCGAAAGACGGGATTTGAACCCGCGACCCCCACCTTGGCAAGGTGATGCTCTACCCCTGAGCTACTTTCGCAGTCTTTTTTAATGAACGAGCAATATCGCTATTGCGGATGCAAATTTAAAATTTTTCTACTAATTGCAAAGCCTTTTAGCAAAATAAATAAAATTTATTTTACGCGCGCTTTTTCTTAACCAACATTCGCTTAATTTCATTGAGTTTCATCAACGCTTCCACGGGTGTAAGTGTATCAATATCAGTCTCTAATATTTCTTCTTTGATATTCTCCAATAATGGGTCATCTAAATTAAAAAAACTTAGTTGCATCTCATCGTCTATCGATTTAACCTTATCTGTTAACTCATCACTAGAATGAGACTTCTCTAATTTCTTTAAAATCTTGTTTGCACGACGCAAAACTTGCTGTGGCATACCTGCCATTTTCGCAACATGAATCCCAAAACTATGTTCACTACCTCCTTCTACCAATTTTCTTAAAAAAAGCACATTGTCTTTTAATTCTTTGACTGATACATTAAAGTTTTTAACACCCTCAAAGGTTTCAGTCATTTCATTTAACTCATGATAATGCGTTGCGAATAATGTTTTAGGCTTTGCAGGATGTTCATGTAAATATTCGCTAATCGCCCAGGCTATTGAAATACCATCATAAGTACTCGTACCACGACCAATTTCATCAAGCAACACCAAACTTCTATCTGAAATATTATTCAAAATAGAAGCCGTTTCATTCATTTCTACCATAAAGGTCGATTCTCCCATCGAAATATTATCGCTCGCTCCTACTCTGGTAAAAATTTTGTCTATCAAACCTATCCGAGCTTCTTTTGCTGGCACAAAACTTCCTATTTGAGCCAATAGTACAATAAGTGCGGTTTGGCGTAATATAGCAGACTTACCAGACATATTAGGCCCCGTTATCATAATAATCTGTTGTGTAGTTCTATCTAAAAATACATCGTTAGCAATATAGGCTTCACCAATAGGCAATTGCTTTTCTATTACTGGGTGGCGCCCCTCTTTTATATCTAAATCAAATGAATCGTCAATAAGAGGATATATATAGTTATTATCTTTTGCCAATTGAGCAAATCCACATAAACAATCTAATTGTCCAATTAAATAAGCATTTTGCTGCACTAGTTTTATATATAGGCTCATCCATGCAACCAATTCTGCAAACAACTGTTGTTCTATGGCTTGAATTCGATCTTCTGCACCTAATATTTTAGCTTCGTATTCTTTAAGTTCTTCTGTGATGTATCTTTCGGCACTTACTAAGGTTTGCTTTCTAATCCAATCTTCAGGTACTTTATCTTTATGTGTATTACGTACTTCAATATAATATCCAAATACATTGTTTGAGGCTATTTTTAGTGATGCAATCCCTGTGCGTTCACTTTCACGCTCCAACATTTTATCTAAATAATCTTTTCCAGACTTCGACAAATCTCTCAATTCGTCCAGTTCTGAAGAAAAACCAGCCGCAATACTATTTCCTTTAAGCACATTTACAGGAGCCTCTTCATTAAGTGTTTCTTTAATTTTTTCGCGAAGTACATCACAGCTCTGTAGCTTATCACCAATTGTTTTGACCGATTCGTTTTCACAATGAGATGTTAACGATTTTATAGGCACAATAGCTTCTAAAGAATTTTTAAGCTGAATAACTTCACGTGGGTTTACTTTGCCTGTCGCTATTTTAGAAATGAGTCGTTCTAAATCACCAATATGCTTAACATGGTTTTGAATTTTTTGAAGTACGGTGGTTTCCTCTGTTAAAAAACGAACTACTTCATGACGCTCTTTTATCTTATCAACATTTTTTAAAGGCAATGCCAACCAACGTTTTAATAAACGACCGCCCATAGGCGAAATGGTTTTATCTATCACATTTAAAAGCGTCACCGCATTATGATTCGTAGAATTGTAAAGCTCCAAATTCCTAATAGTGAATTTATCCATCCACACATAATCATCTTCAGCTATTCTAGAAATAGAAGTAATATGCTGTAACTTATTATGCTGCGTTTCCGATAAATAATGAAGGATGGAACCCGATGCTATAATACCTTCATGCAAATCTTCAACCCCAAAACCTTTAAGTGTTTTTGTATCGAAATGTTTTATTAATGTCTCATGGGCATAATCTGTTTGATAGACCCAATCTTCCATATAAAATGTATGAAAATCACTTCCAAACGTTTCGCTAAACATGGCCCGTTTTTGTTTAGAAACCAGCACCTCACTCGGATTGAAATTCTGTAATAGCTTATCAATATACTCTGCATTCCCCTGTGAGGTTAAAAATTCCCCAGTAGAAATATCTAAAAACGAAATACCGATATATTTTTTATCAAAATAAACCGAACACAAAAAGTTATTGGATTTTGCTACTAAAACCTCATCATTTAACGCTACACCTGGAGTTACTAACTCCGTTACACCACGTTTTACAATCGTTTTGGTTTGCTTAGGATCTTCCAATTGATCGCAAATAGCAACACGCTCACCAGCTTTTACTAATTTAGGCAAATAGGTGTTTAACGAATGGTGTGGAAATCCTGCCAATTCGATTTCACTTTCACTGCCAGCGCCTCGTTTGGTTAAAATAATACCTAAAATACCCGCAGTTTTAACAGCATCTGCTCCAAAGGTTTCGTAAAAATCGCCTACACGAAACAACAATAAGGCATCTGGATACTTAGCCTTAATCGCATTGTATTGTTTCATTAAAGGGGTTTCTTTTTTCTCTTTTTTCATTTAATCTTTTTTCATTTCCGTGAAGACGGAAATCTTACCAATGGTAATCTGGTTTTTAAATATTATTTTTGCGCATATAGCAGGGTTGCTAAAGTAGTACTATTTTGATTTTTTTTAAAATTGAGGCATTATAAGTTATCTACAATTATTGATAGATTTTAACAAAAATTGAATCTAAACACAAAAATGTTATTATCGTTGGGGAAATTTTTGGAGCGTACTCAACACTATCGGGATATAGCAATCTTATTAATAAAAATTGTTACTAAAAGAGATTACTACAGTATAAATGTAAATACTGAATGAGGTTTCCGCTTTTGCGGAAATAAAAAAAGGAATATTTCTTATGCGAAAACTAAAAAATAGTGAATTAGACCGATTGAGTGTTGATGATTTTAAGTCGGTACAAAAAACACCACTTATTATTGTTTTAGACAATATTAGAAGTCTTAATAATATTGGATCGGTATTTAGAACGAGTGATGCTTTTTTAATCGAAAAAATTTATCTCTGCGGCATAACGGCTACACCTCCTCATAAAGACATTCACAAAACAGCTTTAGGAAGTACCGACACGGTAGACTGGGAACATATTGAAAATACGATGGATTTAATTGAAAGATTAAAAACTGAGAATGTAAAAGTTTGCTCTATTGAACAAGCTGAGAATACCACCATGTTAAATGATTTTATCCCAAAACCAAATACAACCTACGCTTTGGTTTTTGGCAACGAAGTAAAAGGTGTTGCTCAAGATGTGGTGAGTGCTAGCGATACCGTTATTGAGATTCCACAGTTTGGAACCAAACACTCATTAAATATTTCTGTGAGTTGTGGCGTTGTTGTTTGGGATCTGTTCTCTAAGTTGAATAACGAATAGCACACTATTAAACAAAACACGAAAATTTATGTTTGACACCAAATAAACATAAAACGATGCCCCTTATAATTCGTTTTTATTAATCGCAAAATTCATACAAAAATTTTCAATGATTAATCATTAGTTATTTTTGAACCATACTCATAGCTATTATTTTATTTTTAAGCAATCTATAATCTGGTCTTTTACCGTTGTCTAAATCAATGAACAATTCGGAATGATTAGTTTTAGAGTAGACATTAAAAAAAGAAGGGTTTTTATACCATCTTTCTAAATCTCCATTGTTATCGTTAAACTTTAAAAAAATAGTCCCTTTACAATTGTTAAAATGTGTATTTTCAAATTGTATCCTTTCCAAACCAGTATCATTAATTTTGATATTTTTATCAAGCACTACAGCTTTACTAAAACCAGATATGACGCTTCTCTCAATTTTAAAATTTGTATTTCCTCCTATATATATTGATTCCTTTACCAGACCTACTTCAATTTCATAATCTAAGTTTTTAGCATCCGTTAAAAGTGTCATATTTTTTGCTACTACTACTGTCCCTTCTTTAGTAAAATCGACCTCTTCAACATTATTATAGGAGACCGCGTTAATACATTTAGATTCACCATATGACATATAAGGCGACCGAACAGCTAATGAGTTATTTATATTACACACCGCCCCATAACTAAAATTATAATCATTTCCATTAGATTTATATGAAACCATTTTATCCAAGTTAACTGCTCCTCCAATAACGTTAAAGGAGTTGCCCGCAGAATAGCTTATCATAACATTATTTATTGTCGTTTTTGCACCTACTCCACCTAACAGCAAAGCATTGGAAACATTAGATCTTTTCGTTTTTCCTCCTGCATATTCCACTCTTACATATGATATAAATCCAGAGTTGTCTTTTAACCCCTCTCCTCCAAAATTTGTGTGTTTATAGTTTGAGGTTTCAATTTCTGCATAAAAAGAAGTACCAGAACTTTTCTCTAATTTGTTAGTATACCCATCTCCAAGGATTATTATACCTCCCCAATCTCCTGCTTTTTTGGTCGTTTCATTTGAAGTAAAAACTATAGGGTCGGTTAAAGTCCCTTCAGCTATTAAAGCAGCTCCTACAGTAATAGTAAGCGTTGCTTTCGATTTAGAATCCCCCATAATAACTGTTCCAGGTTCTATACTAAGAATGGCATTATTGGTAACAAAAACATTTCCTAACAACAAATAAGTATGAGCTTTATAAAGTGTTGTATCTTCTGTTATATTACCAGTCAATATATGAGTACTTTCTCCATAATCCACTGTATTGGGTCTAAATTCGGTCCAAGCATTGAACAAATTATTAGCACCTATGATACCTTTTTCTTGTTGAGCACTAACGCTAGCAGAAACGACTATTAGCAACCATATTATTTTAGTGAAATTTTTCATGATACATATTTATTATTAAAACAGTTTTTTATTAAGAGACTGTTTAAGTTTTGTTTTTGGAATTAGTTTGGGTGAATTACGTTCGTAGTCAAGGCAAGATAAAATAAGGGATAAAATTTAAAGTTTCTAAACCCAATAGAATCTTCTTAACTTTTAACAGAAAAGCTGTTTAAAAAACTATTATCCACCAAATACATTTCTTTAGTTCGCTTATTCTGAATTAACACGCGCTCTTCTTTAGTGTATAATTTCTCTTTAGTTATACGTAAATTTAAAACAGTTTTTTTCGATATTAATTGATCTTTCAAAAACCTATTGGTTGGTATACTTAATACAAAATATTCGCCTACAACCAAGAAATCTCCTATTACCTCTTCAGGAGGGACTATGCTATTTTGTAACCTATACCCTTTTTTACTTTTTAGGTTTTTAGTATCTTTTATTTTCTTAGTATTGGATAATTTCTCTCTTAAAGTAGCAATTGATTGATAAGTAGGTTTTTCTGGAACTTTAATTTTATTATCTAATTTCAATAAAACCTTATTTAAATGCGCTTTCATTTTCTCAGGATTTAAACTAAGAAGTAAAAATCCAGCCTTCATATCTTTATTTATGTAGTTATCGGAATAAAAAAGATCGTTAATATTATGTTTTAAAGCTAGAATTTGTGCTTCTTTTAAAAGCGCTACTTTATTTCTAAAAGACTCACTTGAGTTATTAAAAGCAACGACTTTGCTTTTAACTGTCGATATATCATTAAATCTATCAAGAGTCTTGTAATAATCTGCCGTTTTAGAAATACTATCGGCCATGACCTTATCTAACTCACTTTTTAATCTAGTAAATTCTGGATTTAATGATTCCCCTGTTTTTACATAAGAGACATCATAAATTTTTGAAGTAGACTGCCCTTTTAACGTTTGTTTCCTAGTATTGAGCCTGTTAAATTCGTAGTGCTTTTCTTGAGAATACGTATTACATACTGTTAAGAATGTAAAAACCGACCATATGAAAATAGTTTTCATAAATTATAAATTAAGTTTAACAAAGTAAATGAGGGTACTCCAAATGTATATACTTACCTTCTATAGCCTCAAAAAAACTCGCTTAAATACAAGTTTTTATGGTTTAAATGGCTTGAAACATGGTATTTATTTATAATTTAACTTGATTGAAAAGCTTGAAAATCATAACTTCGTTTATCAATGTCTCTTGTTAAGGTATGGTACATTTTCGAAACTAAAACTGAATGAAAAATTTAGCAGTAAAAACGGATCCTAGAGTTGAATCGGTTTTCAATAATTACCCAGATTCCGTTAGAAAGAAAATGACAAGCCTTCGTGAATTGATTATAGAAACCGCAAACGACATAGAAGACATAACCCATCTGGAAGAAACACTAAAATGGGGAGAACCTAGTTATCTAACAAAAAAAGGTAGTACTATTAGAATAAATTGGAGCCCTAAAAACCCCGTTCAATATGCTATGTATTTTCAATGCACTAGCAGATTGGTCTCTACATTTAGAACTGTATATAAAAACGTTCTTGATTTTGAAGGTAAAAGAGCGATTGTGCTTCAACTAAAAGAAGAACTTCCTAAAGAAGCTTTAAAAGATTGTATTGCTGCTGCACTCACCTATCATAAAGTTAAGCATTTGCCTTTGTTGGGGATGTAAGATGTAAAAACAACATCTTTAGTTTGTAGCCTACAACTTAGTTTGGTTCTAAACTTACGAAACTATAACTTCTATTATCAATCGATATAATTCATTGAAACGGAATTACCTCTTTACGTTATCAAACATATCACTACTTAAAATTGACTACTGAAACCTCTTTATTTTTTCAATCTTTTTTAGCTAGTTTGCGAAAATTCAGGATAGCTTTATTTCCATAAAGCTTCTTCTTCCCATTTTTCTGGAAAAGACATTCCTTTGTGTATATCTATATTTTGATATTTATCAAAAAGATCGAGTATTTTGTTCTTAAAACTGTTTTTCGGATTTACCCTATCTGTTAAATATTTAATTATACAAATATAAGCATAAGATGAATTTTTTGGAACATCAGTCATATCAACCCAATCATAAATAGGTTGTTTCTTAAATTTAGACATTTTATATGATAATCTTCTATTCCAAAAACGTGAGTGATGAGCGCAAATATTTCTAGTATAAGTTATTATCATTAACCAATTTTCCAAAATAGGAGTATTAACTCCATAAGAACTTGCAATCTCACTTTTAGCAGAAGAATCAACAAGGTTACTATAAAGTTTAGAAAGATGGGTAAAAGTCACTATTTCTAAAGCCATCCAACTAGGCAAATATGTATTTACATAGTTTTGTTTAAATTTTATTGCAAAGTCTTCTGTGCTATCGCTTACCATTGCATAAGTACTATCTAAACTTTTTCTATGAGTATCTAGAGATTTGAATAATCTTTCATAAGTATACCAAAAAGCATCGTATTTATGAGAAAGAACATATGTTATTTTAGCCCTAAAAGACACTTCTATTTTTTCTATTTCACTTGATAACAATTGCTTTAACTCTCTGTCAAAACAATAGATTTTAAAGGCGTTCTCAAAAGTACTACCTTCCTTAAACCTGTGATCTCCTTTTGGTTCAGCAATCATAGGATAAAGATATCCGCTCAAACGATAATAACTTAAATTTTCAAGTAAGTGAAGTGCTTTATCAAGATGTCCTACAGTTAATCCTCGTTCAATAAGTTTATCTAGTTGCTCTTGGTAAGTAAGAGGTGGTTTAACGTATATCTTCAATTAAGTAAGGTTATAAAATAAATTACCACTCCTAATGCGCATCGTAGATAGGCGGGAGTGGTCTGTTGTATACAAATATACGTCATATTTGTTATTTGTAACAAGCAAACAAACAATTTTTGTTGAAATTTAACACAATTACACCTATAACACACTAAAAACAAAATAGTTACACCCCAAAACAAGAATGGATTTTTGTTTCCAATTGCCAGCAATCTACCTTCCTTCAAAAGGAATAAGTTTTCAGTATATTAAAACTTACCTGATAGCACTGATTTGCAATCCGTAATTTACTTTGCCTTAAACTTAAAACACCAAGGAACATACCTCGTCTATTGTTTATTCATAAGTTGTACAATATTAAACAAGCCTCTCTAATAATTAAGTTTCGTCATAAAAATTAATTTACACCAATCACTATTTAAGTTTTTTGCATAATTATTAAGTAAGAAGTGTCTTTGATTAAGTTTATACTTAATTCGTAATGAAAACATTTAAAGCTAGAAATCGCATAAATCAATGAACCTGCAAAAGCTTCCAACCTAACAAGGTAAATCAAGAATGGAAAATTGAAGACATGGAAGTATTTAACCTTTTAAGTTAAGGCCGACAAGTAACTTGAAAGACTTGACATATATTCCAAATATTGATTTATTTATAAGTATGCACGTCTTAAATACTCAAAAAGCAAAGAAAATAATAAGTTTCTCTTCTCCGTCAGTTTATAAACTAATAGATGATTTAGAAAATCTTGAAATACTAATTGAAAGAACTGGCATAAAAAGAGGGAAAACATATTTATTTAGAGAAATCACGCCCCACAAATCTCACCCAAAATCCACAAATAATCCAATCTATTTTCAACAAAATCCCTATCAGAGATATCAATAATTTTCACATTAAAATCGTGTTGCGATCTTAAAAACTCTAAATACCCTGTGTTTATTTTTTCTAAATAATCGTTATCAATATCCTGCTCATAATCACGCCCCCTTTTTTTAATATTTTCCTGTAATCTTTGGGTATTTTGATACAAATAGACGTACAAATCAGGTTTTGCAATCTCCTTATACATTAAATAAAAAAGTTTTCGATACAGCTTAAACTCATCTTCTTGCAAGGTGATTTTTGAAAAAATAAGCGATTTAAACACATCATAATCACTCACAATAAAATCTTTAAACAAATCGAGTTGCGATAAATCATCAGATATTTGCTGGTAGCGATCGGCTAAAAAAGACATTTCTAAAGGAAAGGCATAACGTGACGCATCCTTATAAAATTTAGGTAAAAACGGATTATCAGCAAAACGTTCTAAAATCAGTCTCGCATTAAAGTCCTGTGCTATTTTATTTGCCAAACTGGTTTTTCCAGCCCCAATATTACCTTCAATAGCAATGTAATTATATGTTGAAAAGTCAAAAGCTTTTCTCGGATTTTTCAACCAGATATTAACAGGCTCTAAAACACTTTCATCTTTACATTCAGATAACAAAACAGACACTTCTTTATCAAGTTTTGGGTGTCTTATTTTAGATGCTACGTCGTTAAGTGGTAATAAAACAAACTTACGTTTCTCCATTTCTGGATGTGGTACCTGAAGCGTTTCGGTATCTATAATACCATCTTCACAAAAAACAATATCTAAATCTATAATACGTGCTTCATAACCTCCAACACCATTTCTAGTGCGCCCTAAATCGGTTTCAATATCCAATAAAACTTGAAGTAAATTTTGAGGCGCTAAATAACTTTCTAAAACCAAACAAGCATTAAAAAAATCGTCGCTTTCAAACCCAAAGGCGGGCGATTTATACACTTTAGAAATCAGTTTTATATTACCCGCTCTAACATGTATTAAATCAACAGCGTTTTGGAGGTTTTTAATTTTGTCCCCTTTATTACTCCCCAATGCTATGTAAAAAAGTTTTGGCTTTACCATAAGTAAAAGCAAAATAACTAAAACAATTTTTAATCCTTTATATTTACACAACGTATTTATTCACAATTAATAGTTCTAGACTGTGCTAGAACTAATAACATGCAATAAATAACATCCAAAAAACGTATAAAATTAACAACATCATTTTAAATGAGTATTAAAGACAAACTCGCTGCACAGCGTATTTACATGCTACTCGGGGCTTTATTTATAACATCGTTAGTGGTATCTAACCTTATTTTTCAGAAGTTTTTTTATTGGTTCCCTTTAGATGTTGAAATTTTTGGAAATAAACTTTTTGAAATCTCTGTTGGTATACTACCCTATCCTATTACTTTTTTAATAACCGATTTAATTAGTGAGATTTATGGTAAAAAACGCGCCAATGATATTGTAATCACTGGTATTTTCGCTTCGGTCTTCTCACTCTTAATAATTCTGGTTGCAGACAGTGTTCCTGCAACAAGTTGGTCTTATGTAAAGGACGATATGTTTAATACTGTTTTTGGTAATTCTATTATTGCCGTGTTTGCAAGTATGCTTACTTATTTATTTGCACAGTTTGTAGATATTCAGATTTATCATTTCTGGAAACAACTCACTAAAGGCAAACACCTTTGGCTACGAAATAACTTTTCCACATGGTTCTCTCAATTTATTGATACTTTTACAATAGTAACTTTATTATGCTCATTTGGTATCATTGATTGGGCAAATTTTAAAGGCTTATTAATTAGTGGTTTTTTATTTAAAGTTTTAATAGCCTTTTTAGATACACCTTTATTATATTTGGGTGTTTTTTTGTTTAGAAAACGTTTCAATTTGAAAGTGAATGAAGAAATTAGTTTACTACATGAAAGTTAACATTGAATAAATACAGGGTTCATCTTTTTTACATGTTTTTACGTATATTCACTATACATATTATATATAGTAACCCAAAACCTACATTATGAAAAAAGCTTTAAAAATATCGGGCATTAGTTTGCTCATTATATTAGCCCTTTTAATTGCTACTCCTTTTGCGTTTAAGTCACAAATTAAAGACATGGTTAAGCGCTCTATAAACGAAAACTTAAATGCGCAAGTAGAATTTAGCGACGTGAGTTTAAGTTTTATAAAAAGCTTCCCTAAAGCTCATGTATCTGTAAGTGATTTGGTTATAACAAATTTAGAACCTTTTAAAGGTCAAACATTTGTAACCTCTAAAAACATTGCCCTTACAATGTCTATTATGGAATTATTTAAAACATCTGGTGAAGATCCTATTGTTGTAAAATCTATTGCCGTTGATGAAATCTTACTAACACTCAAAACAGATAAGTTTGGGAATGCTAATTATGATATTGCTAAAAGTACCGAGGATGCTCCAACCGAAACTGAAACTGAATCTGGGAGTTTTTCTTTTGACATTGAAAATTACAGCATCAACAATAGTGCGTTAGCATATATTGATGACGTATCGAAAATGACCGTATACATATCGGAACTTAATCACCAAGGTAAAGGTATATTTTCTGCTGAATCGTTAGAATTAGACACAAAAAGTGAAGCTAATATTAGTTTCATCATGGATAGCAGTAATTATTTAAGTAACAACCCTATTAAATTAGATGCTATAATAGGATTAGATTTAGCAAATAGTAAATACACTTTTAAAGAAAACAAAGGACTTATAAATAAGCTCCCTTTAGAATTTCAAGGGTATGTACAACTATTAGAAAATGGTCAAGAAATAGACGTTACTTTTGAAAATCCAGAAACATCTTTTAAAAATTTCTTAGCACTAATTCCAGAAGAGTTTTCAAAAGACATTGAAGGTGTTGAAACTACTGGCGATTTTAAAGTTAAGGGTATGATTAAGGGCATAAGCTCGGAAGAAACGATTCCTAATTTAGATATTAGCATCATTTCAAACAACGCGTCATTTAAATATCCCGATTTACCAAAACGGGTTGAAAACATTGTTATAAATACATCTATAAAAAACACCACAGGCAATATTGATGATACCTATGTAGATATAAAAGCACTCAACTTTAAAATTGATGAAGATGTGTTTAAATCGTCTATTTCTTTAAAAAACATCACTCAAAACATGTTAGTAAATGCTAGCATTGATGGGGTTTTAAATTTAGCAAATATTACAAAAGTATATCCTGTTGAATTAGAAAGTACTTTAACAGGTATTCTAAAAGGAAGCATTAATACGGTTTTCGATATGAAAGCTATCGAAACAAATGCTTACGAACGTATAAAAAATAATGGATCTGTAAGCATTAGTGATTTTGTGTTTTCTTCGGAGGATATGACGAGTCCTATTCATATCTCTGACGCGAATATGACTTTTAATCCTGAAGTTATATCTCTTAATAGTTTTAAAGCTCGAACAGGGAATAGCGATTTGAATGCTACAGGAACTATTAAAAACTTACTAGGATTTCTTTTAAGTGATAATACTCTTCAAGGATATTTTGATTTGAATTCTACTTTCTTTAAAATAGATGATTTTGTGTCTGAAGAAGGTACAGGTACTGCTACTGAAACTATTACTTCAGAGAGCAATGATACAACTCAAGATACAGAATCATTGAAAATCCCGAGCTTTTTAGATTGTACTATTAATGCCAATGCAAAAACGGTCGTTTATGATAATCTAAATTTAAAAGACGTAAAAGGCACACTTATTATTAAAGATCAACGTGCTATACTTAAAGAAATCACCTCTAGTATATTTGATGGTACGTTAGCCGTTTCTGGTGATGTTTCCACAAAAAATGAAACACCTACTTTTAATGTAAACTTAGGGATAGATGGCTTTGATATTTCTAAGTCATTTAAAGATTTAGAACTATTAAGAAACCTGGCTCCTATAGCTCAACTACTCCAAGGAGAGCTAAATAGTAATTTAAGTTTAACAGGTAATTTAGACAACGAACTCTTACCTGATTTAAATAGTCTTTCTGGTGGTGCCCTTGCCGAGTTACTAGCTACAAAAATTAACACAGATCAAGGCGAGCTGTTTAACAAATTAGAAGGATCTTTAGGCTTTATAGATTTTGATAAATTAAATTTAAAAGACCTTAAAACAAATTTAGAATTCGCTAATGGTGAAGTTAGCGTAAAACCCTTTCAAGTAAACTATGAAGACATCACTATTGATGTTTCTGGGTCTCATGGTTTTGATACGAATTTAAAATACAATGCCATTTTTAATGTACCAGCTAAGTATTTAGGAAGTGATGTTAATCAATTAATTGGTAAAATTGATACTAAAGAAGCAAAAAATATAAGCATTCCTGTGACAGCCGACATTGAAGGCACGTATACAAAACCTTTAGTGAAAACAGATTTAAAAAGCGGTGTTAAGAACCTAACAAATCAGCTTATTGAAATTGAAAAACAAAAATTACTCAATACAGGTAAAAGCAAAGTAACAGATTTAATTAGCGGGGTTATTGGCGGTAATAAAACTAAAACAGATTCCATAAAGAAAGAACAAAACAATTCGGTTAAAGATGTTTTAGGAGGTATTATTGGAGGCGAAAAAGACCAAACGGATTCTGCTGAAAAAACAGACGCAAAAAAGGAGGCTGTAAAAAATGTGCTTGGCGGTTTATTAAGTAAAAAGAAAAAAACAACTAAATAAAATGAAATTCACCCTGTTTTTTCGAATAAATCCTTTTTTTATTAGGATAATAATATAAAAAAGTTATTATTGTCAACTAAACGATTAACTTTGCATTTCGTTTATAAAAAAAACAAATAGCTAGGTTAAGAGCATACTTCAAAAAGTGAAGTATAAAAAACGTATTTTAGGATAACCCTAACTCGAACAAATTTAAAAATTTTATATGTTAAAAATTATCATTAAGGATGGCGAAAATATAGAACGTGCCTTAAAACGTTACAAAAGAAAGCACAGAAACATTAAAGTTATGCAAAACTTAAGAGATGGGCAGTTTTTCACAAAACCATCTGTTAAGAGACGTCGTGAAGTTCAAAAAGCTGCGTACATACAAAACTTAAGAGACCAAGAAGATATTTAGTAGAATTAGAATTACTAAATAATAAAAAAGCTGTATTCTGTTATAAAAGATGAATACGGCTTTTTTATTGCAAAAAATTCAAGATATTATTTCATTAGTCTAGACTAATATCACTACTCTTAAAACTCGACGTAAATTAAAAAAGGCAAATAACGTATATTGTTGATAAACAGATTTTTGTCATATCTACAGAGCGAAGCATGAGTAAGGAGACAGCTCATAAAGATAAGATGCAGCCTCAAAAGCTACCCTTCATACCTTCAAACAAAATATATTTTGTTTTCGATAGCCTACCATTGACATGCTTTATAAACAACTAACTTTCAACTACTTGTCATTCAGAGCGCAGCGAAGAATCTTTATTATTAATCTCTAAAGATTCTTCAGTCGTAAGCTTCGCTTATATCTTCAAACAAAATATATTTTGTTTTCGATAGCCTTCTGGATGACACGAACCTTTTGCAAACATAGGATGACACCCCAATTACGTCATTTCATCCACTAGTTAAAATTTTTAACACAGATCTCTGAATGAACAAAGCTTTTCCTAACATAGGATGACACAACTTCATCATTCATACACACAAATCACTCATTATCAACACTCAACACATCAAACTAACGTTAAAAGATTCATTTTTGACCAAAAATTATGTAAGCTTTCAAGTCTATTCGCTACAAAAGCTCTATGATTTTAGTTTATTTATTAATTGGCATACTGGCAGCAATTCTAGGGGCCCTTCCCTTAGGAGCTTCTAACATTGCAGTAATAAATACCACACTAAAAGAAAACGCAAAAAAAGCTTTTAAAATTGCTATAACTGCTGGAATGGCGGAGGTTATTCTATCTTATTACGCCTTACATTGTAATATGATTATTGCAGATTTTTTTAATCATAACATATGGGTACAAGTAATTGTTGTTATGCTATTATTCATTATAGGTACTTTTTTATTCTTTAAAAAACAGTCTAAAAAACATACTAAGAAAAGAAGAATAACACAGTCGAAATATGCAACTGGTTTCTTTCTTGGTATATTAAACCCTCCCGTTTTAATCTATTGGGTTATCGCTTTTGGAATTATAAATAATAACGACATCATGTTATCCTTACAATCATCGTTTTCTGTATTATTCTTATTCTTTTTTGGAGTGTATTTAGGTAAACTACTAACGCTTTACTTTTACAGCCAATTTAGTATCCTTATAAAAAAGAAGGTTCAAAACATAACCTTAGTAATTAATAGAGTTACAGGAGTTTTATTAGTTGTTATTGCTTTTATACAAGCAGTAAAATTGTACGCAATTTAACCTGGATTATTTCGTAATTATTGTCTTATCATACTAACATCCTAATCTTTATAAATAACTTTTGTCATCTTGCGAAAGCAGAAATAACAAATAATGTCTACTTACTAAAGCTCTAAAAACCTAAACATACTTGCGCAGAAGTTAATTTAATTAATAGAAATACTCACAACCAACCCTTCATTAGCACGAACATTAAAAACAGTATCATCCTCAAAAATAAGATACTGCCCTTTAACTCCTACTAATTTACCTGAGTACTGCTGTTGTTTAACTATATTTAAACTTTTAGGCTTCTCTGGATATTTAAGCACAGGAAACTCTAAATTAGTTTCTGTGTTAGCATCAATAAAATAATCTTTAGCCTCATCAGGAATATATTGTTTCAAACGCTCTCGCCACGCCACTAAATTTTCATCTTCAATATCATTTTTAAGCATTTTTCGCCAATTTGTTTTATCAGCTACATAATCCTTTAAAGCAACTTCTGTGATACCCGCTAAATAACGATTAGGCACTTCAACAATTTCAAGGGCTTCATGAGCTCCTTGATCGATCCAACGTGTTGGTACTTGATTTTTTCTTGTCACACCCACCTTCACATTACTGGAATTAGCTAAATACACAATATGAGGTTGTAATTGAGCACGTTTTTCAAACTCTAAATCCCTATCTTCTTTACCTAAATGAGCCGTGCTCAACTCAGGACGCATAATCCAATCGGCTGCTTGTGGCACTTCATAAAAACACTGTTTATCAAACCCTTGTCTATAAATAGGCTTATCTAATCCACAATTTAAACATTGATATTTAACAAATTGAATAGAGATACTTTTATTCAATAATTGGTTCATATTTAAAAAATCATTTTCAAACACCAAATAATATTGAATAGGGTTAGCAAACTCAGTCTCCATTTTTGTTAAAACACCTTGGTAAGTCATAAAAAAAAGTCTTATTTTTAAAACCTTAAAGATAAAAGAAATATGCCAATACCTATAGTAAATTCGATTGCTTCTTGGTTCTTAAAAAAACGATTCCATCAGATAGAATTATTTTTAAAATACCCAAACGAAGTACAAAATGAATTACTATTAAACCTTATAGATTACGCTAAAGACACGGAGATTGGTAAAAAATACGACTTCGCTTCTATAAAAAACTATAGAACATTCTCAGAACGTGTTCCTATTAAAAACTATGATGGTTGGCAAAATGTTATTGAGCGTTCCAGAAAAGGAGAAGCTAATATTTTTTGGCCCAGCCCTATAAAATGGTTTGCAAAATCTAGTGGTACCACCAGAGCGAAAAGCAAATTTATTCCAGTAAGTATAGAATCGCTTGAAGATTGCCATTATGCGGCTGGCAAAGATTTATTATGTATGTACCTTAATAACAATGAAGAATCCCAATTGTTTACAGGAAAGAGTTTACGCTTAGGCGGAAGTAAAGAATTATACAAAGAAAACGGTACTGTATTTGGTGATTTATCGGCTATTTTAATTGACAATATGCCTTTCTGGGCAGAATTTAGTAGCACACCAAGTAATAAAGTGTCCCTAATGAGCGATTGGGAACATAAAATGCAAGCTATTGTAGATGAAACCATACAAGAAAATGTAACAAGTCTTGCAGGCGTACCCTCATGGATGCTTGTGTTACTTAATAATGTTTTAGAAACAACAGGAAAACAAAGTCTACATAACATCTGGCCAAATTTAGAAGTGTATTTTCATGGCGGGGTTAGTTTTTCGCCTTACAAGGATCAATACAAAAAAATTCTCCCTAAAACTGATTTTAAATATTATGAGATTTATAATGCCTCAGAGGGGTTTTTCGCTATTCAAGATCAAAACAATTCTGATGAATTATTATTGATGCTCGATTATGGGATTTTCTATGAATTTATTCCTATGAATATTTATGCTACTTCTGAAGAAAAGGCGGTTCATTTAAGCGAGGTTAAACTGAATCAAAATTACGCTGTAATTATCACTACAAATGCTGGACTATGGCGTTATAAAATTGGGGACACTATTAGGTTTACTTCATTAAACCCATACAGAATAAAAGTATCTGGGAGAACCAAACATCATATTAATGTTTTTGGAGAAGAGCTTATTATAGAAAATGCTGAAAATGCTTTAAAAAAAGTATGTAAGCGAACTAAAGCCGAAATTGTAGATTTTACAGCCGCTCCAATATTTATGAAAGACAGAGAAAAAGGAGCTCATGAATGGCTTATTGAATTTAAAACACCTCCAAAAGATATAGATTATTTTAATGAGTTATTCGACAATGCTTTAAAAGCATTAAATTCAGACTACGAAGCAAAACGCTATAACAACTTAACCCTTAATAAACCTAAAATTAATATAGCCAGAAAGCATTTGTTTTATGATTGGTTAAAACAAAATAATAAACTTGGGGGACAACATAAAATACCTCGGCTTTCTAACACTAGGGTCTACATAGACGAGCTACTTAACTTAAACAAGCATGTTTTGTAGGGATTTATTTTCAACAAAAGCACTTAAGCGATTAGTTTTGTTTTTCATCTTTTAAAACTATACTTTTAAAAAAGCATAAAAACAAATTTAATAACAAAACAAATCTTCAGCCCCTAAGATGAAAGTTTATTTTATAATTATTATATGGTTTCAATCCATCCTTTTATTTGGTCAAACTACTATTGAAACTAAGCCTACTATTGAAAATAATGGTTTTAAATTTAAAGTCTCTAACACCAACATTAATACTAAATTTTCAGAAATTGGAAGTGGTTTTTTTAAATGTAAGCTAATCATGGTTTCTTCTAAAAAAATCGGTGATTTAACAAAAAAAGACCCTAATACAAATGAAGCCTACAAAGAGCTATATTGTTTAGATACTTTAGGTTATGGCAAGCTATCCAATCCCTTGTTATTCTCAAGGGTTTTGAATACAAACGACAGCGAAGGTCAAATTTCCTTCTCGCCAGATCAAAAAACGGTATACTATTCTAGAAGTAGTAAAGCAAATTCTTTGGAATACAAAATTTACAAAGCCGTTTTAGAAGAAGGCTCAAACGGTAATTGGATTAACGAAGAGTTGTTAAGCTTTAATAGTGAAAATGTATCAATAGAAAACCCTTTTGTTAGTCCTAAGGGAGATCAACTATACTTTTCTGCTAACATGCCTGATGCTATTGGTGGTTACGACATCTATGTTGTTGATATTAATGCCGATGGAACATTAGGCACTCCTAAAAATTTAGGAAAAAAAATAAATACACCTTTTGACGACAAACATCCCTATATTTTTAAGGATGATACGCATTTATATTTTGCTTCAAAAGGTCATGAGAACATGGGAGGGTTTGATCTTTTTACTAGTAAAATTTCCAATAACAAATACCATACTCCTAAAAACCTAGGTAACACTATTAATACAGAATATGATGAAATTGCCTATTTCAATGCAAGTAGCAGTTCTGGGTATTTTTCATCAAACAGAAAAGAAGAAAACGGCTTTGATATTTATTACTTCACTTTAGATCAGATCAATCAAACCATTGAAGGTGAAATTTTAGATTTTAATACTAAAAAAGTAGTATCAAATACCATCGTTATTCTAAAAGATGAAAATCAAAAAGAGATAGATCAATTAATAACTGGAGAAGATGGCACCTATAAGTTTGATATTTCCCCATTAAAATCTTACACAATTACAACTAAAAAAAGTAACTTTAAAGATACTTCATTTGATTTTACATCGTACAAAAGCGAAAAAACAACTTACAATAAAGATTTAGAAATTAATGAAGTTAAAGTTAATGAAGTTAGAGTTAGAGTTGATGTTGAAAATATATACTTTGACTCAGCAAGACATGAAATAAAAGAAGAATCGTATGTTACCTTAGATAAAATAATAAAAATACTTAACGATCACCCAAAAATAAAATTAGAAATCAATGCGCATACAGATAATAATGGAACAGATGCTTTTAACTTAAACTTATCTAAGAAACGAGCTGAATCAGCTTTAAATTATTTAGTCAAAAATGACATTGCAAAAAATAGATTATTTTCTAAAGGCTATGGAGAAAGAGAGCCATTAATTGATTGTAAAAATCTTTGTACCAAAGAAGATTTACAAACCAATAGACGTGTTGAATTTGTTATCTTAGACTCTTCTCCAGAAAACACACCTTAAATTACAGTTAATTAAACAGAAAATTATCATGTTATAGCTCCTGGATTCATTTAGCAATGAAAAATTTGAAGAAATAAGAACGATTTTTCTGACAATCACATACATACCAGTTATGAAAGTCTTAAAAACGATTAGACCAATAAAGAATATAAAAGCTCGGCTAAAATTAAAAAAATCAGATTAACTTTTATTTTTCCAAAATGATATTCTAAAAATATGAACTCCAAAATTTATAAAGTATAAATTCCTGATTTTCAAATACTACTTAGAACACACTAAAATACAATATATATTGATAAACAGCGTTTTTCCACATCTACAGAGCGAAGTATGAGTGACGAGACGCCTTATTAAAGATGAGATTCTTCCTCAAAAGCTACGCTTCATAGCTTCAAACAAAATATATTTTGTTTTCGATAGCCATCGGAATGATACAATTTCATTATTTATAGACACAAATTACTCATTATCATTATCAATATATCGAAACTGACGTTACTAGAATTTCCAATAAAACAATTAGTCAACGAATTAAATAGCTATTGGTCTAAGAAATTTCCATAAAGCTTAGATTCAAGACTATATTTATCATCTAATTAATTCCAACATCTAAAACCCCTCTTAAGATGAGAACTAAATTATGTTTTTTCATTTTCCTTATTTCTAATATTGTACTTAGTCAAGGACCAGCAAATTTAATAGCATCAAATAATTTTTCAATTAACAATTCGCGTACTTCATCAAATTCCATTGGTGCAAACGGATTTGAGTTCGAACTTTTAGACGCTGGTGTTAATTCTAAATATTCTGAAATTGGCTCAGGTTTTTTTAGAAATAAACTTATTATGGTTTCTTCAAAAAAACTTGGTGGTTTAGCAAAAATAGATCCCAATACTAATGAGGCATATAAAGATTTGTTTTGTTTAGATATTAGCAAAAATGGCGCATTAAGCCTACCATTATTATTTTCTAGAATATTAAACACAAACGATAGTGAAGATCAATTAACATTCTCTCCTAATCAAAAAACAGTTTATTACACTAGAAGTAGTAAAGAAAACTCTATGGAGTATAAACTATATAAAGCTGTTTTAGAAGAAGACTCACATGGCAATTGGATTAATGAAGAATTATTAAGTATTAATAAAACGGATGTTTCCATAGAAAACCCTTTTATGAGTCCTAAAGGTGACAAACTATATTTCTCATCTAATATGCCCGAATCCTTTGGTGGTTACGACCTTTATGTTTCAAATATAAATACGGATGGCTCTTTAAGTACTCCAGAAAATTTAGGACGGACTATTAATACGCCTTTAGATGAAAAATATCCATCGCTTTCTATGGATTCTAAATATTTATACTTCTCTTCAAAAGGACACGATAACATAGGCGGTTTTGATCTTTTTACAAGTAAGGTTTTAAGTAATGGCTATAGAGCTCCAAGAAACATGGGGAATACAATTAATACTCGGTATGATGAAATTGCTTATTTCTTAGCTGCAAAAAATAAAGGGTATGTGTCTTCTAACAGACCAAACGGAAAAGGAGGCTTCGATATTTATACTGCAACTAATGATGAAATAATTCAGACAATAAAAGGTAAAGTATTAGACTTAGAAACTAAAATAAAACTCCCTAATACCTTAGTTATTTTAAAAGACGATGAGGGCAACGAAATTGCCAGACAATTAACTAAAGAACAAGCTACTTATAACTTTAATGTTATTCCTTTTGAATCATATAGTATTACAACACAAAAGGATGGATTTAAAGATGCTGATTTTAAATTTACAACCACACGAAGCTACAATACATCTTATGATAAAGACTTAGAATTACTCACTACAGAACCAGTAATTGCAAAAGTTGAAGACGAGTTACGCATTGTTTTAGAAAATATTTATTTCGATTTTAATAAATCGAATGTAAAAGAAGAGTCTTTTATTTCTTTAAATAAAATCATTAAAGTCTTAAAAGAACATCCTGAAATGAAATTAGTTATTAATGCTCACACAGATAATAAAGGTAGAGATTCTTATAATTTAGGTCTATCTAAAAAACGTGCCGCATCTACAGTAGCTTATTTAACAAACAACGGCATTAGTAAAAACAGACTACAATCTAAAGGTTATGGTGAAACTAAACCAAAAGTTGATTGCAAAAACAAATGTACCAAAGAAGATTTAAAGACTAATAGACGTGTGGAATTCGTTATTCTATAATAGTGAAGAAGCCTTTATTTTCGACTAAATACATTAATGAAAGTTTTTAAACGAGTATTTTGTCTAATCATCTAAAAGACATAAAAAACCTTTGTGAGCCATTTAATTAAGTATACTTTTAACGAAGTTTTTAAAAAACACTGATGAAAATTTATCCATAATGTCTTTTATTAATTAACATCCATAAATAAAAAACCACGCCTATTTAGCGTGGTTTTTTTATGCTCTTATTTAATATTTACTTTTTACGAAACTGCCTTTAATTTCTTTAAAGTCGTTTTTGTTAATTTATCCTCAGCATACACTTTAGTCACATTTAGCTTTTTCTCAGTACTACTAGGTAACTCAAACATAGCATCGGTTAATATTTCTTCACAAAGCGAACGTAATCCTCTTGCCCCTAATTTGTATTCAATTGCTTTATTTACAATAAAATCTAAAGCACCATCTGTTATATTAAAATCAATTTCATCCATTGTAAACAGCTTCTTATACTGTTTAATGATGGCATTTTTTGGTTCTGTTAAAATGGCTTTTAAAGTATCTGCATCTAAAGGATTCATATAGGTAAGCACTGGTAAACGACCAATAATTTCTGGGATTAATCCGAAATCTTTTAAATCTTTCGGAATAATATATTGTAGTAAATGATCTTGATCTACTACTTCGTCAGACATAGAGGCACTATAACCTACTGCCTGCATATTTAATCGTTTTGAGATAACGCGGTCAATACCATCAAAGGCACCGCCAGCAATAAATAAAATATTTTCTGTGTTAACCTCAATAAATTTTTGGTCTGGGTGTTTACGCCCTCCTTTAGGTGGTACATTAACAACTGTACCTTCCAAAAGTTTCAATAAAGCCTGTTGCACACCTTCTCCAGAAACATCACGAGTAATAGATGGGTTATCGCTTTTACGTGCAATTTTATCAATCTCGTCGATAAAAACAATACCCTTTTCTGCTTTTTCTAAATTGTAATCTGCGGCTTGTAGTAAACGCGTTAAAATACTCTCTACATCTTCTCCAACATAACCTGCTTCTGTTAAAACGGTAGCATCAACAATAGCTAATGGCACATTTAACATTTTAGCAATCGTTTTTGCCATTAGGGTTTTTCCTGTACCAGTTTGCCCTACCATAATGATATTACTTTTTTGTATTTCTATATCATCTTTAGTTGCTGGTTGCAATAAGCGCTTATAATGATTATAAACGGCCACAGACATTACTTTCTTAGTCATGCTCTGCCCAATAATATACTCATCTAGAAATGCCTTAATTTGCTGAGGTTTGCGAAGCTTTAGCTCTGCAGATAAATCGCTACTATCACTTTGCTTAGATTCTTCAATCACAATACCATGTGCTTGCTCTATACATCTATCACATATATGAGCATCTAAACCTGCTATTAATAAATTTGTTTCAGGTTTTTTCCTACCACAAAACGAACATTCTAATTCTTCCTTTGCCATTAATCTATATCTATTTTTGGTTGTGCATTATTATAAATCCCTCTATAGCAATTAACTAAATTTACGATTTTTTTATTTAATTACGAGATAAAATTTCGTCAATCATACCATATTCCTTGGCTTTATCGGATTTCATCCAATAATCCCTATCACTGTCTTCATATACTTTGTCGTAATCTTGTCCTGAATGCTTACTAATAATTTTATAAAGTTCTTCTTTTAAAATTAATATCTCTCTAGCAGTAATTTCAATATCACTTGCCTGACCTTGTGCACCTCCTAAGGGTTGGTGTATCATAACTCGAGAATGTGTTAAACCACTACGTTTTCCTTTCTCGCCTGCACATAATAAAACAGCTCCCATAGAGGCTGCCATACCAGTACAAATAGTTGCTACATCTGGTTTTATAAACTGCATCGTATCATAAATCCCTAAACCTGCATAAACACTTCCTCCAGGAGAATTAATATAAATTTGAATATCCTTTGAGGCATCAACACTTTCTAAAAATAATAATTGCGCCTGTATAATATTAGCGACCTGATCGTTAATAGCGGTACCCATAAAAATAATACGGTCCATCATCAAACGAGAAAACACATCAAAAATAGCAATGTTCATTTGACGCTCTTCAATAATGTTTGGTGTTAAGCTACTTGGGTACATACTACTTACAATTTTATTGTAATATGTACTACTAATACCTTGATCTTTTATCGCGAATTTTTCAAATTCTTTTGCGTAATCCATAGTTTTTTTAGTATTTAATTTCATTAATTGCCTGATTTACATTCAAATGGCAAAAAATCTATTTAAAAAAATGCTTTCTTTTGAATAAAAAACGCTTAAATCATCAGATTTAAGCGCTTAAATATAATGAATTATTCTTACCTATTTATCTCCGTAAACTTCTTTAACAAACTTTTCGTAGCTTAATTCTTTAACCTTAATATTTGCTTTTTCTTTATAAACCGCTAATAACTTTTGGCTAATTAATTGTTCTGAAATTCTACGAGCCTCATCTTGATTTGATAATACTCTGGCAGCTATATCGTCTAATTCTTTATCAGATGGATCTAATTGACCAAATTGAGCCATTTGCCCTTTAATCATTTCTCTTGCATGATTTTTAATATCGTCCATAGTTACTTGAACGTCATTATCGGTGATAAGCTTTCCTTCGATTAATTGATAGCGTAAACTTTTTTCTGATTTTTCGTATTCCTCTCTTGCTTGCACCTCATCCATTACTTTTTCACCAGCAGTTTGCATCCACTTGGTTAAAAATTCGGCAGGTAAATCAAACTTAGTATTTTCAACTAAATACTCAGTAACATCATTTAAAAGCTTTTGGTCTGCTTGTTGTACAAATTGTTTTTCGGCATCTTCTTTTATCTTGGCTTTTAATTCTGTAACCGAAGTCACAGTATCTTTTCCAAAAAGTTTATCAAACAACTCTTGATCTAAATCTGCTAATTCTCGCTCATTAATCTCAGTAATTGTAAAATTAACTTCAATATCTAAATCGTGTATATCATCATGACCTAATTTTAAAGCATGCATTAACTCATGCTCATCATCATAAAGTCCTTTAGTTTTTAAGGTAACTACATCACCTGCTTTAGCTCCTAAAAATTGTTTTTCGGTTGCTTTCCCTTTAAATTTATCTAAAGTTAAAGTGACAGTATTATCAATTTCTTTTTCTTCATTACTAAAAGTTCCAGTAATTTCACTGTCTTTTACAATAACTTCTTGAGACACTAATTTCCCGTATTGTTTTTGAATACGTTCAATCTGCTCGTCAATCATTTTATCATCAGCCACAATATTATATTGTGTAATAGCCTTTTTACCTTTTAAGTTTACTTCAAATTCTGGCGCTAAACCTAATTCGAATTCAAAAGAAAACCCTTCAGCATCCCAGTTTATATCATCTTGTGGTCTTGGTAAAGGCTGTCCTAATACATCTAGTTTTTCTTCTGTAAGATATTTATTTAAAGCATCTTGTAATAGCTTATTAACCTCATCTACCAAAACAGATTTTCCGTATTGTTTTTTTACCATCCCCATTGGCACATGTCCTTTTCTAAAACCAGGAATATTTGCTGTTTTACGATAGTCTGTTAAGATCTTTTCAACTTTATCGCTATAATCTTCTTTAGCGATATCTACTTTCACAACAGCATTTAATGCATCAACGTTTTCTCTTGTAATATTCATTTTAAACTATATAAAGCCTTATGTCAGGCATTTAACAATAAAGTTTTCTTTTAAAAACTAAAACTTATGTAACCAAAATTGGGATGCAAAAATATAATATTTTTACATCCCAACAAAGTTTTTAGCAGCTTGATTTAATGTGATGATATTTATTGATTTTCAAAGGTCATATATAATTCACATTAAAATATTAAGTTTTAAAAATCAACGAAGTACACGTTCATTTAAAGTTATTTTTTATCGTCTTTTAAAAGAGAATGAAGTATCGATTGCAAAACAGAAAGTAGGATACTAAATAACACGGCTATCCAAATACTATTTACCGAAAAACCATCAATTAATTTATCGGCTAATAAGATAATTAAAGCGTTAATTATTAACAAAAACAAGCCTAAAGTAACCACGGTTATTGGTAAGGTTAGAACAATCAATACAGGCTTTACAAATAGATTTAAAACAGACAGTACAACTGCTACTATTAAAGCTGTTAAATAACCATCTACATGTACACCATTTAAAAAATATGCTATTACAAATACAGCGACTCCGTTTAATAAAAGTTTGGTTATAAGATTCATTTGTTTATTTTTAATTCGTTCTTACCCATAAGACGCTATATACATAGTAAATGTTTCAATGGTAGCTGATTTTTTTATTATGCGTATTTAGTGTCTGGTTACAAACAGACTATTTAATTAAATATACAAAAAAAATCACTTGACAAACCGTGTAACAGCTTCAAAAAAGTCTTTTGGGTTTTCGGCATGTAACCAGTGCCCTGAATTAGAAATGGTAGTAATTTCTACTTTCGAGAAATGATTAGAAATGATTCTTTCGTCTTCTACGCCAATATATTCTGATCTATCTCCACGCAAAAACAAGGTATCCTTTTTAAACGTCGCATAGCTTGGCAAAGCCTCTCCTATTTCACTAACTTCTTCTTTTAAAACTTCCAAATTTATACGTAACGCTAATTTTCCTTTTTCAATCCAGTACAGGTTTTTTAGTAAAAATTGACGTGTTCCAAAGTCAGACACATAATCACTTAACAACTTATCCGCTTCTCCTCTATTTTTAATTTCATTAAAATCTAAGGCACTTAAACCTTCTAGAATAGCATCATGATGAACGGGATAAAAACGTGGAGAAATATCTGCTACAATTAATTTCGAGACTATTTCGGGGTATTGCGTTGCAAACAACATAGCCGTCTTTCCTCCCATAGAATGCCCCAATAATATGATATTAGTAAGATTATGCGTATCACAATAATGCTTTAAATCTTCAGCAAGAATATCGTAATTAAAATCGTTACTATGAAAACTTCTGCCATGATTGCGTTGATCTACTAAGTGAACCTGAAACCCTTGTTCGCTAAATTGACGCCCCAATGTTTTCCAATTATCACTCATTCCTAAAAAACCATGAAGAATCACAAATGGTTGACCTTCTCCTATTATATTAGAATGTAATATCATAATCCTTCTTTAATACCCTCCAAAGGAGGGAAATTATTGCGTGATCACTCACCCATTTTTAATCTAAAAATTCTCCGACCCTTGGGTCGGGGTTTCCAATTAACCTCTCCTTTGGAGAGGTCAGAACTGCTTTTTTTGCAGTTCTGGGTGAGGCAAAATAAAAAAATTCGATTTTTGCCTCTATAAAGGCAAAATGAAACTGGCGAAATACCCCTATGGCTTGCCTCGGGGATAGTCAGTTTCAAGAATTTTTTATTGTTATTTTAAAATCTATCTGTTTAATCCCATTATGTTTTCGACAAAGTTTCTTTCTCTTTGGGAAAGATTAAGATTGAGCCTTAAGCTTATGAAGATACATTTGTATAACATTCTCTACTCCTAAATATAAACTCTCTGCTATTAAAGCATGCCCGATGGAAACTTCTAATAATCCTGGAATATTTTTTTTAAAAAATTCAATGTTATCTAAAGACAAATCATGTCCTGCATTAATACCTAAACCCAAATTATTAGCCAACTCAGCACTTTCAACATACGGTGTTATCGCATCTTTATTACCTAAACTATATTGATGTGCAAAAGCTTCAGTATATAATTCAATTCTATCTGCACCAGTTGCTTTAGCTCCTTCTATTTGATTTAGAACAGGATCTACAAAAATAGATGTTCTAATTCCGTTTTTCTGAAACTCCTTAATAACATCAACTAAAAAAGCTTTATGCTTTATAGTATCCCAACCAGCATTACTAGTAATAGCATCAACAGCATCTGGCACCAATGTAACCTGCGTTGGTTTTACATTTAAGACTAATTCTACAAAAGAATCGACAGGGTTTCCCTCAATATTATACTCGGTAAAAACTTCTGGTTTTAAATCACGTGCGTCCTGGTAACGTATATGACGCTCATCTGGTCTTGGATGAATTGTGACTCCCTCAGCACCAAATCGCTGTACATCTTTTGCAAACTGAACTACATTTGGTACATCGCCACCTCTTGAGTTTCTTAAAGTTGCTATCTTATTGATATTTACACTTAACTTTGTCATGTATGAATTTTAAAAAAGAACTAATCTAAATTTTTAACATTAGCTAAAAGTTTAGATTAGTTCTGCAAAAATACAAAGTAGAACAGGCTTATATACTATTTTTTTAATTAATTTGCATACTCATAAAGCTGAACAATGAAACTTTCAGAATATATTATAAACGATATAAAACCATTGAATAGTAATAGCAAAATAAGTGATTTGCAATTACTCTTTAATCAGTTAACCTATTCTCATATTCCTATTAAGGATGAGAACGGTGTTTTTTTAGGTACTTTTTTTGAGACAGATGCGCATTGTTTTGAAAATGGTAAGCTTATTAGTGAATACCTCTATTCCATTGAAGATTTTTTTGTAAGAAGCAATACGCTCTGGTTAGATGTATTAGAGGCTTTTGCCCAAAATTCGGCTAATATCATGCCTGTTTTAGATGAAAAAAATAATTATTTAGGCTATTATGAGCTTAATGATATTATTAGCCTCTTTAATGAATCTCCTTTCTTTTTTGAAGCTGGAGGTGTATTAGTCATTGAAAAAGGAATTAATGATTATTCATTTAGTGAGATAAGTCAAATAGTAGAATCTAACAATGGTAAACTTTTAGGTGCTTTTATTTCGAAAATGAAAAATGATGTTGCACAAGTTACTCTTAAAATAGGGAATACCGGACTTAATGAAATTATTCAAACCTTTCGTAGATATAGCTATAATATTATATCTGGTCATGAAGAAGACAGTTATATTGAAAGCCTTAAAGACCGATCGGATTATTTGAATAAATACTTAAACATGTAAATTACGAGCTAAAAATTAGCTTCATAAAAACTATGATTATATGGATGCACCATGTAACCCATAAAAAAACAATAAAAACAAACGCATGAAAGTTGCCATTTTTGGACGATTCTACAACAAAACTACCACAGCATCTGTAGAAACACTTTTTAATTACTTATTAAAAAAAGATATTGATGCCTATATTGAAACACAGTTTTTTAATATCATTCATAATGAATCTCCTAACATAAAAGACTTTGCTTCATTTAAAACATTTGATACCTTAGATAAATCTTTTGATTTTCTTGTAAGTGTTGGAGGCGATGGTACTATTCTAAGAGCTATTACCTTTGTAAAAGATATTGACATCCCCATAGTTGGTGTCAATACAGGGCGTTTAGGTTTTTTAGCAACGATACAAGTAGATGCCATTGAGCATGCTATTCAAAATATAATTGACGGAAATTATAGAATATCAGAACGTAGTTTACTCTCTATAGAAACCACTCCAGAAAATAAAAATATTACATCGTTAAACTTTGCTTTAAACGAAATAGCAGTAAGCAGAAAAAACACAACATCTATGATTACTGTCGAAACGCATTTAGATGGTGAATATCTTACATCCTATTGGAGTGATGGCTTAATAGTCTCAACCCCAACGGGATCAACAGGTTACTCATTAAGCTGTGGTGGCCCCGTAATTACTCCAAGTACAAATAGTTTTGTTATAACCCCTATAGCGCCACATAATCTAAGTGCACGCCCTTTAATAATTCCAGATTCGACAGAAATACAACTAAAAGTTAATGGACGAGAAGAAAACCATTTAGTATCTTTAGACTCCAGAATTGCAACATTAGATAATGGAACCATAATCAAAATAAAAAAAGCAGACTTCAAGATTAAAATGATTGATCTTTTAGATGAAAGTTTTTTGGGTACACTCCGAAAAAAGCTTCTTTGGGGAGAAGACAAGCGCAATTAAACAATAATTCATAAGAAATACTGTTTTACACTAATACAATTTAACTCAAATTATTTTAGACCAATTAAACTCTAAAATAATACATAAAATAATTTGAATTAATTTTTGCTTAGGTAATAAATAAAATATATGCATAAAACGGATTACGTTTATATTTTTTGAAGCTATATAAGTGAAAAAGAAACGAATTATATGTGGTCTTTTAGAGTTTAATTGGTATTGAGCTAATCTTATTTATTATATTTGCAAACTTTTGAATATTTATGAGGCATTTAATCATATTGATATTAAGTATTTTAAGCATCCATTTAAGCTATTCTCAAATTAACGAATTAGGTGTTTTTTTGGGAGGCAGTAATTTTATTGGAGATGTAGGCGCTACCGATTATATTTCACCAAACCAAATAGCGTTTGGTGGTATTTATAAATGGAACAGAAGTAAAAGACACTCTTATAGAGCTTCGATAATTTTTAGCGAATTAAAAGGCATTGATACAAAGTCTCATGACCAGAAGCGTATTCAAAGAGGCTATGATTTTTCAAATAAAATTTTAGAGGTTTCGTTAGGATTTGAGTTTACATTTCTAGATTTCGATTTACATTCTGGACAAAAAATAGGAACTCCATACCTATATACAGGCATAAGTACTGCCAGACATAACAATTATTATTTTTTAAATGATGTACAGACGTCAGAAAACACTAAAAGCTGGGCTTATGGTATTCCTATGGCATTAGGGTATAAAGCTTCCTTTATAGACAATATTATTTTGGGCATAGAAATTGGTGCCCGTTATACATTTTCAGATAATCTAGATGGAAGTGCTCCAAAAAATGCATCTAGACAACAATACAACTTTGGTAATTTAAATAATAACGATTGGTATATGTTTTCAGGTATTACTTTAACATATACATTTGGCGAAAATCCCTGTTACTGCCCGGGCTATTAAAAGATGGACTTAAAAGAAAGTATACAAAACAAAGAATTACCAAAACATATAGCCATCATAATGGATGGGAATGGCCGTTGGGCAAAACAACAAGGTATGTTACGTGCCTTTGGTCATGAAAACGGAACAAAATCTGTAAGACAAGCTGTTGAAGCTTGTGCTGAACTTGGCATTGAAAACCTAACGCTTTATGCCTTTTCTACTGAAAATTGGAACAGACCAAAATTAGAAGTACAAACTTTAATGAAACTTCTGGTATCTTCATTAAAAAAGGAAATAAAAACACTTCAAGACAATAACATAAAGCTTACGGCTATAGGAAATCTAAATACACTTCCTAAAAAAGTTCATAAAGAACTTCATGATGTTATAGATAACACAAAGCATAATGAAAGAATGACTCTAACTCTTGCATTAAGCTATGGTTCCAGAGAAGAAATCTTAAACACTGTTAAAGAAATTAGTATTAAAGTTAAAAATAATATAATTTCGCCTGGAAATATTGATGAATCAATTATAAATGAGCATCTTTACACGCGAAATTTACCCGATGTAGATTTGCTCATTAGAACAAGTGGAGAGCAGCGCATCAGCAATTTTTTACTTTGGCAAATAGCATATGCAGAATTATATTTTACAGATGTATTGTGGCCAGATTTCACAAAGCAACATTTGTATGAAGCTATTATTGAATATCAAAAAAGAGAACGACGATTTGGGAAAACAAGTGAACAACTTAGCTAATATTTCATTTTTAGCAAAACACATAAAGCATTTCATAGCTGCATTACTTTTTGCAAGTAGCTTTAACATTCAAGGACAAGAATTACTATATAACGATGGTGAAAAATATACTTTGGGAGACATTTCTGTTTCTGGAAACACCTCGTTTAGTGAACAAACAATAGTTGCTTATTCTGGTTTAAGAAAAGGAAAAGAAATTAAGATTCCTGGAGAAGATATTAGTGCAGCTATTAAAAAACTTTGGAACTCTAAATTATTTAGTGATATAGAAATATATATAACTAAAATAGAAGATAATATTGCTCATTTAGAAATAAGACTATCCGATTTACCACAACTTAACGAGTTAAAAATAAATGGTGTAAAAAAATCTAAAAAAGAAAAAATAATTGAAGAGAACAAACTAAAAAAGGGGACTAAAGTAACAGAAAATCTAAGGACTACGACTAAAAACTTTTTAGAAAACAAATACAAAAAAGAAGGGTTTTTAAATTCTAAAATACATATTAATACCATAGATGTAAAAGATTCTATCGAAACGGCTCGTGTTAATATGGTGATTAACATTGATAAAGGCGAAAAAGTTAAAATTAAAGACATTGTTTTTAATGGCAATACTGTTTTAAGTGATAAAAAGCTTAGAAAAAGTATGAAAAGCACTAAAAAAATAAACCGTTTTAGAATCTTAAAACGCTCTAAATTTATTGATTCTGCCTATCAAGCAGATTTATCTAGCGTGATAGAAAAATACAAAGAGAATGGCTATAGAGATGCTCGTATTTTATCTGACAGCTTAATAGTTAACGATAATAAAACCATATCGCTTAAAATAGATGTAAATGAAGGTGAATTATACACTTTTGGAGATATAACCTTTATTGGTAATACCATTTATACAAATGAGCAATTAGGCAGGTTATTACGTATTAGAAAAGGTGATACCTATAATGGGGTGTTATTACAAAAACGAATTGCAGACAACTCTAAACCAGACGCACAAGATATTACAAACCAATATCAAAACAATGGTTATTTATTTTCTACTATAAACCCAGTTGAGGTAAGTGCAGATAATAATGTTATTGATATGGAAATAAGGATATCGGAAGGTAAACCAGCTTACTTTAATAATGTAAGCATCTCTGGTAACGATAAAACCAACGATCATGTTATATACAGAGAAATACGTACACGCCCAGGCCAATTATATAGTAAAGCCAATGTAGTGCGTACTATTAGAGAATTGGGTCAATTAGGGTTTTTCGATGCCCAAGAACTTGTGCCAGATATTAAAAACCCAAATCCAACTGAAGGTACTGTAGATATAGACTACGTTGTTAAAGAAACAGGATCTAGTCAAATCGAATTACAAGGTGGTTATGGCGGTGGTGGCTTTATAGGTACACTTGGATTATCTTTTAACAATTTCTCCATAAAAGACATCTTTAAAAAAGACGCCTATAAACCTATTCCTATGGGAGATGGTCAAAAATTAGCGTTACGTTTACAAGCAAGTCGTTTTTATCAAACCTATAGTTTTTCATTTTCTGAACCATGGCTAGGGGGAAAAAGACCTGTTCAATTTTCAGCATCATTATCACAAACTAAACAATTTCTATATAATTCACAAACTGGAAACGCAGATAAAAATAGAAGCTTTAATATCACTGGAATTACTTTTGGTTTAGCAAAACGCTTAACTGTTCCAGATGATTTCTTCACCTTATCTCAAGCTGTTAGTTTTCAACGTTATGATTTAAATAATTATAACACGGGTCTATTTACTTTTGGTGATGGTTATTCAAACAATTTATCATATACTGTTGGTCTTAGTAGAAACAATACCAGTATAGATCCTGTTTTTCCAACTGCAGGTTCAAGTTTTAGTGCAACCGCTAAGTTATCGCTTCCTTATTCTTTATTTAATGGGGTAGATTACGATGCGCTTGAAAAAGAACGTGACTCTAACAATGCGATAATATCAGATAATGATAGTTCTACTTTAGAGATAGAAGATGCCTCAGATAGAATTTCAGAAATAGATCAAGAGCGTTATAAATGGTTAGAATTTTATAAAGTAACCTTTAAAGGTGATTGGTATACTCAAATCGTAAAAGACTTGGTATTAAAACCAAGTGTGGAATTTGGCTTTTTAGGAGCTTACAATAACGCTAGAGGCGTTATTCCTTTCGAACGTTTCTTTCTTGGTGGTGATGGATTAGGAAACTACAGTTTAGACGGCAGAGAGGCTGTTCAATTACGTGGTTATCCAAACCAATCGTTATCAGATGCAGATGGTGGAACCATTTATAATAAATTTTCTTTAGAGCTTCGTTATCCTATAACATTAGCAGCTTCAGCAAAAATCTATGCATTAGGGTTCTTAGAAGGTGGGGCATCTTACAATAGTTTTACAGATTACAATCCTTTTAATGTGAATCGATCTGCTGGTCTAGGTATCCGTATTTTCATGCCTGCATTTGGATTATTAGGAATTGATTTTGGTCATCGTTTCGATGATATTCCAGGAAGTCCAGGATCCAGCAATAATTGGGAAACTCACTTCATTATTGGACAGCAGTTTTAAGTTGAATATTTATTTTGGCACGATATTTTCTAATAACATTATAATGATTTGCATAAGAATTAAAATTTTTAAGATTAAAATTCGTTAATTTTGGAGATATGATTCAAAAAAGACAGAAACAAAAAAAATCATTTGTCATTTTTAGAATTTATAAGTCAATAAATTATAATACATACAGATGAAAAATAAAGTTCTTTTTTTACTGACATTAGCTTTTATGATAGGTTTATCAATGCACGCACAACGTGGCGTAAGAATTGCCTACATAGACACTGAGTATATTTTAGAAAATGTTCCAGAATACCAAGAAGCAATTGCACAATTAAATGCAAAAGCAGACAAATGGAAAAACGAAATTAGTACTAAATTAGGAACTATTGATCAAAAGCGAAAAGCACTAAGTAACGAAAAAGCACTTTTAACAAAAGAGCTTATTGATGAAAGAGAAGAAGATATCACTTTTGAAGAAAATGAAATATTAGATTATCAACAAAAACGTTTTGGTCCTAATGGCGATTTGTTCATTCAAAGAAAACAATTAATGCAGCCTATCCAAGATCAAATTTTTGCAGCAATTCAGGAGCTGGCTTCAAGCAGAAAATATGATTTTATTTTTGATAAATCATTTGATTCTGGGATCTTGTTTTCTGCAAAACAATTCGATTTAAGCGACCAAATATTAAGAAGTATAACAAGAACTTCTAAACGTAAACAAGCAAAAACTAAAGCAGAACGCAGAGCCGCTAAAAAAGAAGAATTAGTTCCAGAAATTAATTATGAATTAGAAGCCCGTCAAAAAGCATTAGATGAGAAAAAAGCAGAACGAGAAAGTGCTTTTGAAAAACGTAGACAAGAAATTTTAGATGCTCGCGAAGCAAAGAAAAAAGAAGCTGAAGCTAGACGTCAAAAAATTATTGAGGATCGCGAAAAAGCAAAACAGGCAAAAATAGACGCTAGAAATAAAACAACACAAGCGGCTACCAAGGAAGAAAACACAGAAAAAACTGATACAGCAAAAACTGAAGGAGAAACAAAAACTAAAGCGCAACTTGTTGAAGAAAATAGACAAAAAAAATTAAAGGAAAGAGAAGCTAGAAAAAAACAAATTTTACAAGACCGTCAAAAAGCAAAAGACAGTTTAAATAATTAATAATTTATAACACACTAATACTATTAAAAATGAAACAATTCAAAACTCTTTTATTAGCAACTGCATTAAGCATTGGAACTATAAGTTTTACACAAGCCCAAAGCAAAGTTGCTCATATAAATACTCAAGAATTAATAGCAGCTATGCCTGCAGCTAAAGCGGCACAATCTGAGCTTGAAGCTTTAGGTAAAACATATCAAACCGATATGCAAGCTATGGCTACAGAGTACCAAAATACGGTTAAGCAATACGAAGCTGAAGCTAGTACAAAAACAGATGAAGAAAACCAAAAAAGAGGCTTAGAGTTACAAGAAAGTCAACAACGTATTCAACAATTTCAAGCTGATGCTCGACAAAATTTAGCAAAAAAAGAAGCAGAATTGTTTAAACCTATTCAGGAAGAAGCATTCGCAGCAATAAATAAAGTTTCAAAAGCATTAGGTTACGAATATGTTTTAGAAAGAACAACATTAATTGTAGCTGATGGTAAAGATATTTTAGCCGATGTTAAAAAAGAATTAGGTTTATAGAAAATACACTATAAATAATTTACTTAAAAGCTGTCTCTACAAGGCAGCTTTTTTATTAGTGATACTTTCGTTAAAGACCTTTTAAATATATTTAACGAACTCGTGATAAGATCTAATAAATTATTCCAATTGAATTATTTACTTTTATGCGAATTATAGTTATATGAGCAAACAGCCTATTGGTATTTTCGATTCTGGTGTTGGTGGCACTTCTATATGGAAAGAGATCCACACACTTTTACCAAATGAGAACACTATTTATTTAGCAGATAGTACTAATGCGCCTTATGGACAAAAAGGAAAAGAGGTCATTATTGATCTAAGTATAAAAAATACGGAGTACCTAATTAATAAAGGTTGTAAACTTATTGTTGTAGCCTGCAATACAGCTACCACGAATGCTATAGATATTCTTCGGGATACGTACAACCTGCCATTTATTGGTATAGAACCAGCCATAAAACCTGCAGCCTTACAAACCCAAAATAATGCTATTGGTATTTTAGCAACAAAAGGAACTTTAAGTAGTGCGTTATTCTCTAAAACATCTGGCATATTTGCCAGTAATATACATGTTATTGAGCAAGTTGGAGAAGGTATCGTAGAACTTATAGAAAATGGCAAATTATGGTCTAACGAAATGAAAACCCTTTTAAAAGATTATCTAAAACCGATGATCGATGCCAATATAGATTATTTAGTTCTAGGCTGTACGCATTACCCCTATTTAATGCCCTTATTGGTTGAATTACTACCTAGCCATGTTAAAATTATTGATTCTGGTGAGGCAGTCGCAAGGCAAACAAAGGCGATCTTAAAGAAAAATAACTTATTAAATACAGAAACTACAAATAGCAAAAACTACTTTTACACGAATGCAGATCCTAGTATTATGCAATCTCTTTTAAATTCTAAATTTTTAGTAGAGTATTTGGACTTTTAATTAAAACTGTAATGTGTTATTACTCTGTAAACCAACTCGAATATTCAACATAGTTATTAGCAATTCTATCTATTTCACCAGAAATAAGTTCTTCACTAATATCTTTTACTTTTTTCGCAGGAACTCCCGCATAAATGCTCCCTGTTTCCACTCGAGTATTTTTAGTAACTACGGCTCCAGCGGCTATAATACTATTACTTTCTACTACACACCCATCCATTATAATACTCCCCATGCCTACTAAAACATTATCATGAATCGTGCAACCATGTACAAGGGCATTATGACCAATAGACACATTATTACCAATAGTGGTTGCGGTAGCTTTATATGTACCATGTATTACAGCACCATCCTGCACATTTACTTTATGACCCATTGTAATGTAATTTACATCACCTCTAACAACGGCACTAAACCAAATGCTACATTGATTCCCCATTGTAACTTCCCCTACTATGGTAGCATTCTCTGCAATAAAACAATCGTTTGGTATTTGGGGTGATTTTCCTTTTACTGGTAATATTACTGGCATAACTATATCTATTTTTCATTTCCGCAAAAGCGGAAATCTTTCGTTTAAAATTCTAAATTGAACATTGAGATTCCTGCCTGCATAGGAATACTATTTAAAATATGACAATAAATCTGATTTTCTTGAGGCGGATACCATAACTTCTTTTCCGTTACTAAGTACCACACTTCCTCCTTTTCCTTTTACATATTTTACAACTTCGTTTACATTGACTAAATACGATTTATGTACACGTGCAAAACTACTATTGTTTAAAGCATCTTCAAAATACTTAAGTGTTTTACTTACCAATTTCTTTTTATTTGTGTTAAGATAGATTTCTGTATAATTATCATCTGCTTTGCAGTATAAAATATCAGACGTATTTATAACTTCAAAACCATCTAATTGCGGAATAGTTATTTTTCCATTCACACTATTTGTTTTTGGAATAAGTACCTGGTCTTGAAGCGCTTCTTCTTTTGTTTTAATTTCAGTAACATAATCAACCGCTTTTATAAGTTCATCGATAGAAATCGGTTTCATTAAATAATAAGACGCGTGGGCATTTAAAGCATCTATAGCATAATGATTATAAGCAGTTACAAAGACGGTTTCGAAATTAATATCGCCTACCTTATCTAATAAATCAAAAGCGTTACCATAGGGCATTTCTACATCTAAAAACACGAGATCTAAATCATTATTCCGAATAAGCACTAAAGCTTCTTCTACATTCTCAGCTTCTCCTAAAACTGTTACATTTGGACAATATTTTTTGAGATAATTCTTTAAAATATCTCTGCTTGTTTCTTCGTCTTCGACTATGATGGAATTTAGTTTCATATACTTTATAGTTGGAATCAAGAAGATGGAAGCTAGAAGTCATTTCTTCAAACTTCACAATCCATACTTCAATCTTTTTTTAACATTACAACAACTTTGGTTCCCACATCTTCTTCATCTTGAAAATCATCAACAAACACATTTACTTTATCCTTATACATCTCGTTTAAAATAGAAACACGCTTTTTAATATTCCCCATCCCCTTTGAGTTTTGCTTTTGTTGGTGTGTCGTTTTTAAATCTTTTGATTTTTGTCTCCCAATGCCATCATCTGTAATGGTAATTTTTATTTCGTCTAATTCAGTTTGAGTAACCCCTATCTCTAGATGTCCCTTTGTTTTTTTATAACGTAACCCATGCCATACTGCATTTTCAATATATGGTTGTAACAACATAGGTGGTATTACAAAATCCTGTACATGGACACTTTCATGAATATTAATACTATAATCAAACTTATCTTGAAACCTAAAATGTTCTAATTTCGTGTATAATTCTAATAGTTCGATCTCTTTTTCCAGTGGAATAAAATCCTCTTCACTATTCTCTAAAACGGCACGCATTAACAATGAAAAATCAGTGAGATATCTATTAGCTGTACGCTCGTCATTTGATGCGATAAAACTATTTACAGAGTTTAACGCATTAAATATAAAATGGGGATTCATTTGACTACGTAAGCTTTTTAATGCTAATAGATTATTAGCTAATCGTTGTTGTTTAATATACTTAAACATTAAAAAAGCAGTTACTAATAACAATAAAAGTCCTCCTATAAGCGAATAAATAATTAATTTCTGTCGTTTAGCTTCTTCAGTAGTCAGTTGAAATTTACTCTCAGTCAAAGCTCTATCACTTTCCAGACTTAAGATTCTATTTTGTTTACTAACGATATCTTTACTAAACCTTGCTGCTTGCGATATTTCTTGCTCTTTTTTAGAATAGAGTTTATCTACCAAATCAACATAACTTTGATAAGCAATTAGCGCTTTATCAAACTGTCCTGCATCTCTATAGATTTCAGATAATCTTCTGGTAGCGTCTTTCTGTACAATAAGATCTTCTTTACTGTCTGCCTCTTCAATACTCTTTTCAAGATAAGGAATCGCACTATTATAGTCCTTTTGAAGCGCAAACGCTTTACCTATATGATAGTTTTGTTTTTGTGATGTTAAAGCGCTTTCATTATCTAAAACAGAATCGTTCTCTATATCTTTTATATCTACTAAAGCTTCTTTTCGTAATTGAATCTCATCTAAATAATTACTTCTATTACTTTGAAAATCGGCAACCTTAATTTTCTCTTCAACAGCGCGTCTTTTATTTTCTGTATTCGCCAACCTCATAGAAGTCTTAAAATACCCTTCCGCTTTTTGAGACTCTCCTTTTGCGTTATAAACTTGAGCAATCTTAGAGTTTAAATCGGTTATTTTGGGCGTTATTAAATGCTTTTGAGCAACTGCTAACCCAGTTTCATAAGTATCAATTGAAACCTGGTAAGCCTTGGTTGAAAAATAAACATCACCAATACCTTCGTATAGTTGAACCAATTCCCAGTTAGATAATTCCTTTTTATTAATTTCGTTATAGGTCTCTATACTTTCTTGGTAGTTGCTATTTTGCTTATACGCAGCTGCCAATTTTAATTTAACACCATTGGCCTCTTGGTTTTGATCACTTATTCTATAATTAAAGACCGCCAGATCATATTGTTTCCAAAACATATAGATATCTCCTAAAACCTCATATGCTTCGGCATTTTCTTTTACAGAATTACTTTCAACAAATGCCGATTCAATAAATTGAAGACTACGTTTCGCATCCTCTTTTAAATATGTTTCAGCAGAGTCTATTAATGATTTAAACTGATTGGAATTGGACCTCAAAAGTTTTTTCTTCTTATATTCAGTTTCTTCTTTATTAGACTCTACCTTAACTACAATACGTTCATTACTTTGAATTGTATAATATACTGTTTCAAAATCTTTGTATCTTATTGTAAGTTCATCCCCTTTTTTAGCTTGAATTCTAAAATTACCAAAATAATCTGTTGTGGTATAAGCACCTCCATTAATTTCAATATTTACATTCGGAATAGGATCGCGTGTGTCACTTTCAATCACAGAGCCCCTTACCGTGAATCTTGGCTCTTGATCTATAGATTTACTATATACTTGTGCAGACATAAATGTTGTACTAAGCATAATGCATAAAAACCATATGTGTTTAACTACTATTCGCATGATTTATTTTAGAGTAGATAAACTTACGCACTTTCATTGGTATAATAAAATGGTGGTTTTACAAATTTGCATCTTTTTAATACGAAAAAGAGGTTGTTACACATTTAAAAGCACGCTTTACTCAATCAAACGTGCGCTTTACTCATTCTATTTTTTTTAAGAACTAAGTTGAATATAGATTTACAGTGTTAATCAGAAAACAATAATCTTATGAAAATTATATTTTCCGCTTTTATTATTTCCCTCTTAGTATTTTCAAATAGCAAAACCGAAGTCGTTAAATATCCAAAAGCAAAAGTTAGTTATTCTGCATTTGAAGAATTAGTAAAACAAGTAAAAAAGCATCGACAGAAAAGACTCATTAATTTTAATCAATTTTTAGCTAAAAGCAAATTAGAAAATGTAGTTATTTTGGATACACGCTCCAAAGAAATGTTTACTAACAAACACATTAAAGGTGCCATTCATTTAAATTTTTCAGATTTCACACAAGAAAACCTTAATAAATTAATTCCTAATCCAGAAACAACCATTCTTATTTACTGCAACAATAATTTTGAAGGAGATGAAATTAATTTTGCAAGTAAAATTGTGCTTCCAAAAATAGTTAAGAAAGATATAAAACCAATTACGCTAGCCCTAAATATACCTACATATATAAACCTTTATGGCTACGGTTACAGAAATGTATATGAATTATCAGAACTGATTACTCTTTTTGATGAAAGAGTTGAATACAAAGGAACAGCAATAAACTAAAAAATAAAATATCATGAAAACACATTTTAAAACATTCATTTTCTGCATGGCCTTAATTGGATTTACAGCATGCAACGCAAACAATAAAAAGCAAAACTTAGCATATACTCCAACAGAAAAAATACATCATGATCCCAGCAAGCAATTTATTAAAGTGGCGCTTTTATTAGACACGAGTAATAGTATGGATGGGCTTATAGATCAAGCTAAAGCCCAGCTTTGGGATATAGTAAACGAATTGTCTTATGCTAAATGCGGAACAAATAAACCCAATCTGCAAATTGCTTTATATGAATATGGTAACGATAGATTAAACGGAAACGAAGGTTATATTAGGCAAGTATTAACTTTTAGTGATGATTTAGATGAAATCTCCAAAGAGTTATTCTCTCTAACGACCAATGGTGGTGAAGAATATTGCGGACAAGTTATACAAACCTCATTAAATCAATTAAATTGGGGTAAGAATGCAGATGATCTGAAGCTTATCTTTATAGCTGGTAACGAACCATTTAATCAAGGAAAAGTAAATTATAAAGATGCTTCTATAAATGCAAAAGAAAAGGATATTACTATAAATACGATCTTTTGTGGTGATTATAAACAAGGCATTTCTTCTTCTTGGAAAGATGGTGCTCAATTAACTAATGGCGATTATATGGCCATAAATCAAAATAAAACAACAGTCCATATTGCATCGCCTTACGATGATGACATTTTAATATTAAATAAGAAATTAAATAGAACTTATATCGTTTACGGAGAAATGGGAAAACAAAAAAAGGCACTTCAATCTCAACAAGATTCTAATGCTGGGTCTTATAGTAAAGCAAATGCAGTAAGCAGAACAGTAAGTAAAAGCACTCATTTATACAAAAACAAAAAATGGGATTTAGTAGATGCTGTAGAAGAACAGGAGGTCGTTATTGAAGATATTAAAGACAATGCCTTACCTGAGGAATTAAAAGGAAAAACAAAAGCTGAAATAAAAACCTATGTCGCAGAGAAAAGTAAAGAACGTAACACCATCCAAAAAAAGATTCAAGAACTTAATAAAAAGCGAAAAGAATACGTTGCGAATCAGAAAAAAGGAGAAAATAATGGGTTAGAAAATGCAATGACTAAAGCTATAAAAGAGCAAGCTAAAAAGAAAAAGTATAGTTGGAACTAAGAAGATACATATTATAGTCATTAGTTTGAGAAAAGTATAATCGAAGTAATCTAATAAATTGGAGGTTTTAAACTTAAAACCTCCAATTTATTTTGTTTTAAAATATAGCAACATAGTAAAATTGAATTTATGCTGTAATGTATCCAAAGTTTTATATAAATAGAATTAGAACGGGTTTACTTTTTAGAGTTGAACCCGTTTTTTATTACCATTAAAATATTGATTTATAATGACATATTAATCATGAGATGTTATAAAAATTCCATGATTTATTTGACTACATAAAACTGGTCGACAATTAATTTTAACTTCTGGAAAAACGAATGTGATTTATATTTTATAAATAAAATCAGAACATTTATCTTTAGACTCAGAATTGCTCCCATAATTTGAAAAACACTAATTCAATAAAGTTTTTACTCCTCAAAAAATTCATTATTGTAATGTCTTTTTTCTACATATTGAGCCCATTACAGACTCAAGTATACAGACTACTTCACAAAATATCGCATCATCTGATCTCAGAAAATCATCACAAAGAGAAACATGCAGAAGCCAGTCATAATCACAATAGCCATCACGACCACGTGTTTCTATCTTACATTTCTTCTTCAGAAAAGCATCATCACGAAGAAAAAGAGTATGCTGAGCATCACACTCATGAGTTCCTTTCTTTTTTAAGTTCGGTTTTCAATATCGATACGACCCCTAATGATAAAGAAAAGCACCTTTTTGATATTAAACTAGATAAGCATATTCTTCCTGAAAAAAGAATCGGTCAAGAACAATTCCCCTTAGCTATATCTCCAATAATTTGGTTTTATGATACTAAAATAATTAGCCGTGGATTGGATGTAAATATCCCCCCTCCCAAAACAACTTTCACATAAGATATTTTCAATTTTTTAAGTTCATAGATTTATTAAGTCTATGACCTCAGTATACCTATGTCCATTATAATGGTATTAGGTGTGCATTCATTTCCCCTACCCTAAAATCAAGATTTTGGGGTAGGGAATTAATTGTTTGTGTCTTATAATTTCAAATACATTACAAATAGGTCTTCCCCTCGGGAGATCATTTAACAAATTATAAAATTCAAAAAATGAAATATATAATAATTGTATTATTAATCATTTCTAATAGCACTATTTGTGCTCAAAATTTGAAGGGAAACGTCGTCGATAAAACGAACCAACCCCTTGAAGATGTTAGTGTTTTTAACCAAAATACAGGAAAACACAGTCATACAGATGCTACAGGCTCATTTACTATAACTAATACATCCGCTCAGGATTCGGTCTATTTTTCTAGCTTAGGTTACAAAACAAACCTTATCAAAGTATCACAAGAAAACTTGAACTCAAGAGTAACGATAGTTATGGAAGAATCGGACATTTCTCTTAATCAAGTAATCATAACATCAGAACTTAATGCGCTAAGCCGTATCGTGGATGTGGATGTACAGAAAAGTGCTGTAAAATCATCACAGGAGATCCTACGTAAGGTACCAGGTTTGATAATCGGACAGCATGCTGGAGGCGGTAAGGCAGAACAGATATTCCTTCGAGGTTTTGATGTTGACCATGGTACAGATGTGGCCATTAGTGTAGACGGTATTCCTGTTAACATGACCAGCCATGCGCACGGTCAAGGCTATGCCGATTTACATTTTGTTATTCCAGAAACCATAGAAAATGTAAATTTTGGCAAAGGTCCCTATTATTCAGAAAAAGGAAATTTCAATACAGCAGGGTATGTTGACCTTCGCTTGCGAAAAACACTGAATAAAAGTTTGATCTCGTTAGAAGCTGGGCAATTCAACACCTCACGATTGTTAGGTATGTTCAATTTTTTAGAGTCGGAAAACAGCAATGCCTATATTGCATCGGAACTTTATCTAACCGATGGCCCATTTGATTCTCCACAGAATTTCAACCGCATCAATATTATGGGTAGATATAACTATAATTTATCTGGAGATCAGGAATTAAATCTTACAGCTTCGCATTTTAAAAGTAAATGGGATGCCTCAGGACAAATTCCTCAGCGAGCAATAGATCTAGGCATTGTAGATAGATTTGGAGCTATTGACGATACCGAAGGAGGTCAAACAAGTAGAACCAACCTCTTGGTAAACCATACTAAAGCAATCGATGAAAACCAGCTTTTTAAGACTAAGGCTTTCCTGTCTTTATACGATTTTGAGCTGTATTCTAACTTTACTTTCTTTTTAGAAGACCCCGTAAATGGCGATCAGATACGTCAAAAAGAACACCGTATTATCCTAGGTGCTGAAAGTGTGTTCCAAAAAAAGAATATGATTTTGGGTCATGATGTTCAATTCGAATATGAATCTGGAATTGGATTTCGGTATGATAATGTCGATGATATTGAGCTATCAAGCACTTTGAACCGCCAAACAACACTTAACAGAATATCCTTGGGAGATGTGGATGAAATAAACACTTACGGGTTTTTAAATGCAAAATTTAAAACTGGAAAGTGGACCTTCAACCCTGCCCTACGGTTGGATTATTTCAAATTCGACTATGTGAACAAGATTACAGAAACCTACGATAATCAAAGTGAGTCTAAAGTTGCTTTTAGTCCAAAATTGAATACCATCTTTTCGGTGAACAGAAATTGGCAACTTTTTCTCAAATCTGGTATCGGGTTCCATTCTAATGACACCAGAGTTGTAGTAGCCAATAATGGGAAGGACGTACTCCCTGCTGCCTACGGAATAGATTTAGGTACAATCGTAAAACCAACCAACAGATTGGCCTTAAATGCGACGCTTTGGGGGCTGTTCTTAGAACAAGAATTTGTCTATGTAGGCGATGCTGGAATAGTTGAACCCAGTGGAAAGACACGCCGTTTAGGTGTGGAATTCGGAACCCGCTATCAAGCTATGGATTGGTTGTACCTGTATGGGGATATCAACTATACCTATGGAAGAAGTACAGAAGAAGCCAATGGAGAAGATTTTATTCCGCTTGCTCCAGACCTGACTTCATCAGGAGGCATCTTATTGAAAGGTCTGGGTAACTTTTCAAGTGCATTGACGTATCGTTTTGTAGACAATAGACCAGCAAACGAAAATGATTCGATAATAGCTGAAGGCTATTTTGTTACCGATTTTAATCTTAATTACAATTGGAAAAACTGGACGTATGGCATTGTTGTAGAAAATCTTTTTGACACAGCGTGGAACGAAACTCAATTTGCTACAGAAAGTCGCTTGTTTAATGAAGCTTCCCCTATAGAGGAAATACATTTTACGCCAGGGACACCTTTTTATATTAGAGGGAAAGTATCTGTATCTTTTTAAAATCAAAACTATTTTTTCAAGAGGTTGTCTAAAAAGCGGTAAACCTTGTCATTCTATCTATGTTTGCAAAAGATTAGTGTCATTCTGAATGACACTTTTTAGACAGCCTCTTTAATTGATATTTTGTTCTTCTATATAAATACCAGCAGAAATAACTTCATTACTGGAAAATCCTATTTTAAATAGTTTTTTAATTAACTGCGGGACAATTACACACGTAACGTTTCCGTTTACAATTAAAGTTATAACCCAGTGTAAATTGATGTAAGCCACCATTAGTAAATACCACCGAGTTTGTTTGATATGTATAAGTATATGCAAACATAAACTCATTATAGTTAATACCTAAAATAGGTGTAATCTGCTGTAGTCTTTGACTGCTTACCCTGGTGCCATTAATAAATTCAGCACCGTCTAAACTTTGCCTATATGATAAGCCTCCCCAAACTTTTCCAAAATCCATTTCCATATAAGCTTTTGCATTAACATCAATTGAAGACTCTTTTGTCCCATCTTTATATTGAAACATTAATGAAGGCTCATAACTCCATTTACTGCCATATTTGTTAAACACACTTCCAACAGAAAATAAGTAACGTCTTAAGTTGCTAGTTATATTAGTGTCTCTATTAATCCCCGAATTCTTTAATACATTTTTAATAGTACCATGTGCATAGTAATCTAAATAATGGTAAGAGAATCCAAAATCCACATTAAAATTGGCTTCACTCTCAACAGCACCACTAATTATAGGATCTGGCCCATCAAACAAAAAAGACGTTTCATCTAATCTATATTGAATAAAACCAGCGCTTAAACCAAAAGAAAGCATGTTTAAATCTAGCTCGCTTCTAGAAAATAATAAATGATGTGCATAAGTAACATAAGCTCCAGATTGTGAATGATACCCGTTTTTATCGGTATATAAAATACCTCCTATGGCAGACTGAGAGTCTCCTATTCTACCATTTAAACTTAAAGTTAAAAGTCTTGGAGCATCTTCTTGCCCAAACCATTGTTGCCTTGCAGTTAGTCTTACTTTAGCACAATTAGCAGCTCCAGCCATAGATGGATGAATCAAGTAGTAATTGTCTGTGAGATAATCAGCATATATTGGCAATCCTTCTTGAGAAATCACCATATGGGTGAATAACATCCCTATAACTATCATTAAAATGTTATTAAATTTCATTTCAAGTAGGTTTGGTTTAACATTAGAGTACTGATTGTTAAAAATTTACAGACAAAAAAAGAGAATAAAAATTTCAAACGTCATCTTTTGCCTTAATCAAAAATCACAGAACTCAAATATATAGCATCTAAAGTTTTCTTTTAGTATTTTTGTAAAAAATTAGCTAAAATGAACACTTTCAAGGTTTCTGTGCAAGAAACATCCAATAATACCATAGTTAAATTTGAATTAAATCAATTTATAACAAAGCATCAAAGCTTTGAATTTAATAATATAGACGAAGCAAAAGCATCTCCTTTAGCGCAGCAATTATTTTATTTACCATTTGTAAAAAAGGTTTACATTTCTGGAAATTTCATTGCTGTAGAACGTTATAATATTGTTGAATGGAACGATGTTCAAGATGAAGTTGCCGAACAAATTGAAGCGTATTTAAATGATGGTGGCCAGGTTATAGTAGAGGACGCAACTACTGTTGCTAAAAAAATTCCTGTAACGGTTTATGCTGAGAGTACACCAAATCCAGCTGTCATGAAGTTTGTTACTAACAAAAAAATAGTGGCTGCTCTTTTTGAGTTTACATCTATTGATGAAGCAAAACTATCACCATTGGCAACAGAATTATTCCATTTTCCTTTTGTAAAAAGTGTTTTTATAGATGAGAATTATGTATCGATTACTAAATTCGACATTGCAGAATGGCAAGATATTACCATACAAATTCGTGAGTTTATAAAAAGCTATATTGAAAATGGTAAAGAAGTCGTATTACCTAATGCTGCTGAAACTTTACAAAAATCGACAACACAACTAGATAATCATTATGAAACACTAGACGACACATCAAAAGAAATAATAAATATTCTTGAAGAGTATGTAAAACCAGCTGTAGCTAGCGATGGTGGTAATATTCAATTTATATCTTACGATGAAAACACCAAAAATGTAAGTGTCATGCTTCAAGGGGCATGTAGTGGTTGTCCATCCTCTACTTATACTTTAAAAAGTGGTATAGAAAACATGCTAAAAGAAATGCTTCCTGGTAGAGTTGAAACGGTTGAAGCTATAAATGGGTGACTTTTTTAAATGACATGTGTCAAAGTTAGTAGTTACTCTTAGTGAGTAATATTTTAACTTAAAAATTAAGACATGTCAGTATTAAAAGTAATCGAAGTTTTATCAAATTCAGACAAAAGTTGGGAAGATGCCACTAAAAAAGCCGTAAAACATGCTTCTAAAAGCGTAAAAAATATTCGCTCTGTATACGTTCAAGATCAAAGTGCTAGCGTAAAAGATGGTGAGGTCACAGAATTTAGAGTGAATCTTAAAATTACATTTGAAGTAAACTAAGGTTCTCTTCATTTAAAACACAAGCGTTCTTAAAGTGAACGCTTTTTTTATGCTTAAATTTCGCTAACTTTGGTAAATGAAGCACCTCCAAAAAATCCTGTTTATTATTTTAATTATAAGCTGTAAAGGTCAGAACTCAAAATCTATGGAACATAAATACACCAACGATCTAGTAAATGAAACAAGTCCGTACTTATTACAACACGCTCATAATCCTGTAAATTGGAATGCTTGGAATGAGAACACATTAGCAAAAGCTAAAGCAGAGAACAAATTAATCTTAATTAGTGTTGGTTATTCTGCTTGCCATTGGTGCCATGTTATGGAACATGAGAGTTTCGAAGATAGTTTGGTCGCCCAAGTAATGAATAAAAACTTCATTAATATAAAAGTTGATAGAGAAGAACGACCAGATGTAGACCAAGTTTATATGAATGCTGTACAACTCATGACAGGTAGTGGTGGTTGGCCTTTAAACGCTGTAGCTTTACCAGATGGAAGACCTGTTTGGGGAGGCACTTATTTTAAGAAAGAGCAATGGATAAGTGCTTTAGAACAAATTTCTAAGTTATATGTTGAGAAACCTGAAAAACTTCATGAATACGCCGATAAATTAGAGGAAGGGATAAAATCGCTAGATGTTGTTCAGTTAAATACAGACGCACCTGTTTTTGAAAAGACTTATATAAATACTGCCATTGAAAATTGGTCTAAGCAATTTGATAATCATGCTGGTGGTATGAATAGAGCACCAAAATTTATGATGCCTAATAACTATCATTTTTTATTAAGGTATGCCTATCAAACAAATGATGAAAAGTTACAAGACTATGTAAATTTAACGCTCAAAAAAATGGCTTATGGTGGCGTTTTTGATCAAATTGGCGGTGGTTTTTCGAGATACTCTGTAGACGCTAAATGGCATGTCCCACATTTTGAGAAAATGCTTTACGACAACGGACAATTAGTAAGCCTTTATTCAGATGCTTACCTCATCACTAAAAATGAATTGTATAAAGATATTGTTACAGAAACTTTAGAGTACATAAAACGTGACATGACCACCGAAAATGGGGCGTTTTACTCATCCCTTGATGCAGATAGTGATACCCCAGAAGGCGAATTAGAGGAAGGCGCTTTTTATGTTTGGCAAAAAGACCAACTAAAAACGCTTTTAAAAGAAGACTTCGAATTGTTTAGTGATTATTATAATATTAATAATTATGGGTTTTGGGAACACGGTAATTATGTTTTAATTAGAAAAGATGATGATGAAAAAATCATTGAAAAATACAATATAACAAAGCCTCTTTTAGCCGAAAAGAAAAAGCATTGGAAACAAGTCTTAATCGAAGTTCGCGATAAGCGTTCTAAACCACGATTAGATGACAAAACACTCACCTCTTGGAACGCCCTTATGCTTAAAGGTTATATTGATGCCTATAGAGTTTTTGGCGATCCGTCTTATTTAGCTTCCGCTGAAAAAAATGCCCATTTTATAATTAAAAATCAATTACGAGAAGATGGTGGCTTATACCATAATTACAAAAATGGAAAAAGTAATATCAACGGTTATTTAGAAGATTATGCAGCTACCATTGATGCCTTTTTAGGACTTTATGAAAATACCTTAGATGAAACCTGGTTAACAACCGCTAGAGATCTTGCTAACTATTCTTTCGATCATTTTTTTGATGATACTAGTAAAATGTTTTATTTCACCTCTAATGAAGATAAATCTTTGGTTTCAAGAAGCATTGAATATCGAGATAATGTGATCCCTGCAAGTAATTCTATAATGGCAAAAAACCTATTTAAGCTATCTCATTATTTTGATAATGTTCATTATAGTAAAACTGCTATGAGCATGTTAAATAATGTGAAACCCGAAATGCTAGAGTACCCATCGGGGTATTCGAATTGGTTTGATTTAATGTTAAACTATACCAACCCATACTATGAAGTTGCTATAGTTGGAAAAAATGCAAAAAATAAAATTACTGAATTGAACAAAACGTACATTCCTAATAAGCTTATTGCTGGTAGTACTTCAGAAAACAATTTACCCTTATTAGAAAACAGATACAACCCTAACAACACGCTTATTTACGTTTGTGTAAACAAAGCCTGTAAACTCCCAGTATCTGAAGTTGATAATGCTATAAAACTATTAAAAGAATGACTTTTTTAACAACCTTATTAATTGCAGTAGTAGCCTTCGAACATTTATATTTTCTTGTGTTAGAAATGTTTTTGTGGACCAAACCCAAAGGGATAAAAGCTTTTGGATTAAAATCTAAAGAATTTGCTGAAGAAACCAGAGTTTTAGCCGCAAATCAAGGATTATATAATGGATTTCTGGCTGCAGGGCTCATTTTTTCTATCATTCAGAATGATATAACTTTTGCTATTTTCTTTCTTATTTGTGTGACTATTGCAGGAATCTATGGGTCTTACTCAACGAAGAAAATAAAACTGTTTTATATACAAGCTGTTCCAGCAATTGTAGCTTTAATAGTAAGTTTAATTTAAAATTATAAATATTTAAAAATTATGGATTTAGAAAAATGGCTTGACATTGCTCAAAGTTTTATTATGGAATATGGCATAAAAATAATTGGTGCCATAGTTATTTGGATTATTGGTTCTTGGGTTATTAAAAAATTAAACAAGGGGATGTCTAAATTAATGGCAAAAAGAAGCTATGATGAGAGTCTTCAAAAATTCTTATTAAATTTAATAGGTTGGGCTTTAAAAATTATATTATTCATAGCCATTCTTTCTCAATTAGGTGTTGAAACCACATCGTTTGCTGCCATTTTAGCTGCTGCTGGTTTAGCTATTGGTATGGCACTACAGGGATCTTTAGGAAACTTTGCTGGCGGTGTTTTAATCATGATTTTTAAGCCTTTTAAAATCGGTGATTTAATTGAAGCTCAAGGCGAATTAGGTGTCGTGAAAGAAATTGAAATTTTTACAACCAAATTAACAGGTTTATCTAATAGAGAAATTATAATTCCAAACGGGTCTTTGTCTAACGGAAATATTATTAATTATACCACAGAAGGCACGCGTCGTGTCGATTTAACTTTTGGTGTTGGTTACGATTCTGATATTAAGAAAACCAAAGAAGTTTTAATGAATGTATTAACATCTCATCCAAAAGTTTTAAAAGAACCTGTTCCAACAGTAAACGTATCTGAATTAGCAGATAGTTCTATAAATTTTGCTGTAAGACCATGGAGTACTGCTGATGATTATTGGGATGTTTATTTTGGAATTACCGAAAATGTAAAAGAAGCATTAGATGCTGCTGGCATTGAGATTCCTTACCCACATGCTGTTGAAATACAAAAAGAAGCTTAAGATTATAGGCAAATAATAATTTTATCAAATTACTTGTTAAACATCCTCCAATAATACATCTTAGAATTGGTACTATTGAATGTAAAGAGGCACTTTTAAATTAAGTAATCTATAGTTAAAATTTGTTTCGTAACATTTAGGAGGCCTTAAAAGTGACATTCCAAATGCAATGAAGTTGCTATGTCATCCTGAAGCCTGCCTAATAATTGGCAGACGGGGAGTTACGACTGAAGAATCTTTGGAGATTAATGATAAAGATTCTTCGCTGCGCTCTGAATGAAATAATAGAAAGTTAGTTGTTTATAAAGCACGTCAATGGTAGACATCTGCTAATATTTTAGCAAGCGGATGTGATGACGTAATACGGGTGTCATTCAGAAGGAGGTACGACTGAAGAATCTTTAGAGATTAATTATAAAGATTCTTCGCTGCGCTCTGAATGACAAACGATTGAAAATTAAGTGCTTATAAAACACGTCAATCGTAGAATCTCTTATAATTTAATCCTTCTATTTTTAGACAAATAAGATTCTTTAACTCCGAAAATTATCGGAATGTTCTGAATGACACGAACCTTTTGCAAGCATGGAATAGTATTACGATTTGAACAAAATGAAAACACCTTATACCATCTTATAAATAGTTAACAATGAAATTTGTCAGCCCTTCACTATTCTCGGCACGCATAAGAGCAGTAGCGGATTTATATGTACTTATTTTTCAGAAATCAATATACTTAAACAAACACAAAGAAGGTTCGAGTTTTTACCTAAACCTCTATCGCTTTTATACTTTGTTACTACCTGCTGGCTTTTCTACTACCAGATATTTAGACAAAATCTTTCTTTGCTTTTCGATTTACCACCAATTTTATTATAAAAGTCAATTGCTTTTTTATTAAAATCAGGTGTTTGCCATTGAATTTCAGAACAATTTATAGATTTTGCGTATATTTTTATACTATCCATAATTTGTGTTCCTATGCCTTTTCCTCTAGTTTGTTCATTTAAAAACAAACAATCTAAATAGATATAATAATTTGCATTCCAAGTAGAAAATTGTTTCATAAAAGTTGCGTAACCAACAATTTCATCATTGAGTTCCACAACTAAACATTCTACAACATCAATATTGAAAATATAATTACTTAATCTATTTAGACTATTATTACTTAAAGTGCCTGCCTTTTCAAATTTGGCGTGCGCTTTAACTAATTTTTTAATAGCTTCGAAATCTTTTTTTTCTGCAATTCTTATTGCCATAAATCATTAATTTAACAAGCACATTCAAACATAGAGCCTTCGGTAGAATTTGTCCCTTCAGTTGCATAGCCATCAAATTTCCACCATTCAATTCCACCCATAAGTTCTTTTACTTTAAAGCCCAATTTAGCCATTTTTAACGCACCTTTTGTAGAAGCGTTACAACCTATACCATCACAATAAATAGCATATGTTTTTGACTTGTCAAGATGCTTTGTAGTTTCTTCGTTCATTTCTCTGTGTGGAATGTTAATCGCTGTTGGAATATGTTCTTTATCAAACCCAAAGGCTTGGCGTGCATCTAATGCAATATAATCTGTGCTGTTTTCAAAGCCATCATATAAATCTGATGGATCCATTTCGTAAGCTAATTTGTTTTCGTAAAATTTAATTTGTTTATTCATAATTTTTAGATTTTAATTTGATACAAACCTAATGACATTAATAGTTTGGAAATAGTACTGAAATTGAATGATTTTAATTTATATATGAAAATATTTCAAATTTAGCTTTATCATATTGTCGTAACTTTGAAGCTATGGAAATCAAATATTTTAGACTTATAAAAACAATTGCAGAAGAAGGTAGTATTGCTAATTCTGCCGAAAAATTATTTTTAACACAATCAGCTTTGAGTCACCAATTAAGGGAACTGGAAGAAAGATTGGGATTTAAGGTTTTTATTAGAACTAGAAATAAATGGGAATTGACAGATGAAGGTCTTGAATTATATAAATTAGGGAATACAATTCTTGAAAGTATTGAAAAAGGTTTTCAAAATATTGAGCAGTTACGAACTGGTTCTGTTGGCACAATCAAAGTAAGTACAGAATGTTATAGTTTTTATCAAGGTCTTTCTGCTTTTATACAAAAAATGGGGCTTTTATATCCTGATATTAATGTTGATTTAATTCTTGAAGCAACACACCAACCAATACCAAAAATTTTGTCAAACGAAATTGATATTGCTATAATTACTTCAAAGCCTGAAAATGAAACTTTATCAAGTATTGAAATTTATGAAGATGAGATTTTTGCAATTATTCATAAAGAAAATACGTTGAACAAAACAGATTTTTTAGATGCAAATGATTTTTCAAATATACATTTGATAATCCATTCTTTTCCTTTAGAAACAGTTTCGGTATATGACCAGTTTTTAAAACCGAATAAAATTACTCCACTCAAGATTTCCGCTATTCCTCTTACCGAGGTTGCCTTAGAAATGGTCGATGCCAATATGGGAATAACGTGTATGCCTAAATGGGCATTAAAATCTTTTAAATTGTCTGATGATTTGATTTTTAAACGAATTGGCAGAAATGGATTAAAAAGAACACATCATTTAGTTTTCCGAAAATCCGATAAATCAAAGAAATACATTAACGATTTTATTTCAAATTTCGGAGATGATTTTTCAAAGGTTTGAGTGGTTTTGTGTCCGAGGGTTTTATATAGGAAAATAAGACGTAACAAAAGTACAACTATCTGTTAGCACCTGTTTTCTTCTTTTTTAAGTATCTATAAATTGGAGCAAAAATTATTATAAAAATTAAACTAACAGGAATAAATTGCTTACTTGACTCTTCGATTACGTGAAATAAGTATCCATTTCTGTAATATGAATATGTCACAGTTCCTTGAAAATCATAGTCAATAATTAAGAAATTTATAATTGTCAAAATAAACAGTATTGGAACTCCAATGAATAGAGTGTTTTTAAAAGTTATATTTACTTTGAAATATTTGTCATAGCACTTTAAAATCAGATACATATTTAATAGTAATATTAGTATTCCCGTATAAATGGCTTCATATCCAATCAGATATATTAATAAGAAGTTAAGACTTGTGAAGAGCCCCAATAGTATTCCCATTACTAGAATGAATACAAGTGCTTTAGTCATATTATTATCAATATTGGGTTTCACCTTTACTGTGTTAGATTTATGCTGTTCATTCAATTGATGCTAATGACTTCGGCTATGATTAGTACGGGAATTAATAAGCGATTAATTTCCGATTAAGCACTTAGCTAAAAAAAATTATTTTGTTTTAATTTTTTATTTTTAAAGCCAATCAAAAGATTTGGCGGACTCTATAAAAATACACTAAACTTTGGGTTAAGCATCAAAACCCTTATTAATTATTGCTTTTATTAGCTACAGTTATTTATTAAACATTTTGCTTAGTTTTTTTTCAAGTTATTAAGATACTGCCCTAATACTTCTTTATCCTTTTCAATTTGCAATTTTTCTAGGGCACGTTCTGGTTTAATCCATTCCGTAACATAATCAAGATCCCTAGTTGATTTAAATTTATTGGCATCTACATTTGGAATTAATAAATATAAATTAAGATAATTGTCTGTTCTTTTTTTGGGTTGTTCATTTTCTTCAAATGTTGACTCGATATCTATAATAGAATAGTTAAACTGATTTAAAGCAATCAAAGATACTTTACTATTGGAAACATCTAGAGTTAAGGATTCTTCTATTATTTCTAACGTAAAGTCATCAAAATCATTGCTAATGAAGGTATCGTTAAAAAAGGAGGTGTCAGAGAAAAGCTCCCATTTATTACAAAATATTTGGTAGGGATAATATTCCTCATTTGAGTACATAATCAGAATTTCTTTTTCCTGATTTTCTATTATGTAAGTATACCGTACTACTGAAAAGTGAATTTCGGGATATTTTTTATTAATTAAAACTTTTAATTTATCTGTATTCATAAATTTATAACATAGTACCAACTATAATTTTTAAATATTTTCTTTTTAATTCATCACTAATTGAAAATATTTTCCGTTACAATATTTTGGATTAAGCTCTATTTTTGTCGTAAAGAACTTGCCCTTTGATTCAGAGTTATAAATTCCGAATCCGAAATGCTTTTTTCCATTCGTGATTCCATTGTCAAAATAGTTTTGGAACTCAGACATAGAGTTTATTCTAATAATTTCTTTTTCCATTTCAGAGTCCGATTCATAAAGTTCCGTTTTTGAGTCCGAAAAAATGTACTTAATCAGTTCAAAAAGTTGATTTTTCTCTATGATTTCTGTTCTCTGCATTATCTTTTCTCAAATTACACACAACAATTGAATATAGTTAACATGGTAACTATATTCCCATTATGTGAGTGGTCAAATTAATAAATATTTTATGCTTTTAAACGTTTTATTGCAGGTGGGTATAAATTTCAGTTGTAAAAGCTTAAAAAGATCTAGGTTTAGGCTTTAAAGCCACAAAATCTTTTAAATAATAAGGTTCAAAATAAGCGACATCTTCTATCTCGTTTATTTTGTATTTATTATAAGCCAAATGACTCATCTCATTTGCCGATGGTAATTTACCATCAACAAAAATAGCATTTGAATGTTTAATTAATGTTTTTGCTTTTTCAACACCATTTCCAATAAAGTAAACGGTTCCTTTTTCTAAATAGTCTTGAAAGGAACTTTCATCTAAAATTTGTGCTTCAGTAATTCGTATTTGATTATAATCAGCATCAAAAATAGCAGAATACACTTCCATTCTTCTAGCGTCTAACATAGGAATAATAACGCCACTATCACAAGTTACCTGATGAGCTAAAGCTTCTAGTGTAGAAACAGAGATTAAAGGCTTATCTATAGCAAAACAAAGCCCTTTTGCCGCCGAAACTCCAATTCGTAATCCCGTATAAGAGCCTGGACCTTTACTTACTGCAATAGCTTCTAAATTTTCTGATGTTATGTTGGCTTCTTTTAAAACTTCGTCAATATAAATATGAAGTCTTTCGGCATGTGAGTAGTTTTTATCATAATCCTCTTTTAAAACTAATGTTTTCCCTTCTTTTGAAAGTGATACCGAACAGTTAGTTGTTGCTGTTTCTATATTTAGAATGTATGTATTCATTTTCAGTGTTCAGTGTATAAATTAATTATAAATATACTTTTAGATTACCACTACTATTTTTTCAATTAATTAGTTAAAGATTTTCCCATGTAAAAGTCTAAAACTTTTGTCTTAAAAACAAAATTATACTTTGCATTTAAAAAAGAGGACTGTGCATTAATTAATCTGTTTCTTACCTGTTCTAACTCAAAAGACGTACTGACTCCTAAGTCGTATTTTTCTTGTTCATTTTTAAAAGCCTCTTCTTGGGCTGTCATAGATATTTTTGAAGCCTCATATTGCTTTAAAGATGCTTTAGCGTCTGCATATGCCTGCTCTATATTGCTTGTTAAAGTCTGTTTTTCTTGCTCCAATTCTAAGTTTAGCCGCTCCTTATTGATCTTAGATCTATTAACATTGGCATCGTTTTTAAATCCAGAAAATATTGGAACATTTAGACTAAATCCAAAGTTATATCCTAAATTGTTTTCTATTTGTTCAGCAAAACCATTTGGTCTAAGTTCGGTTAAAGCTCCTGTATTATCGAAAATAGGAATAACGTCATCTTGTCCTTGAAAATGTTGATATGAAGTTCCTACCCCAGCACCAAAGGTCAATGAAGGGTAATACGAACTTTTAGCAACAGCAATATTAAACTCTGCATTCTCAACGTTTAACTCTGCATTTTTTATTTCAGGCCTGTTAGTTAATGCATAAGATAAGATCTCATTTGTAGAATTATAAGTTAAAACCGTATTGGTTAGGTCTATAAGAATATTTTCCACATCAAACCCATCTTTAGATACTTGCAATAGTTGAGATAAACTTAATAAAGATAAGATCACACTATTTTCTGCATTTACCAAACGTTCACTATCTGTTGCTAATTGAGATTTAGATAGCAACAGGTCTGCTTTAGCTCTTACTCCTGCATCAACAAATCCTTGTACTTGGTCTAAACTTTTCTGACTAATTGTAACTTGTTCTTCAGCTAATTTTAAAGCCTCTTTATTAAGTAAAATATTTAGATAGGCATTAACAACATTTAATGAAATATTATTTTTTAAAATATCTAATTGAAGTTGACTCGTTTTTAACCCCAGTTTAGATTGCTTATATAAATTTATATTTTGAAAACCATTAAAAATTGTTATTCCTGTGCTTACTCCAAAGCTATTCCCTCTAGAATCACTCGCTATCCTACTACCGTCATTACCGATGAATGATCCAAAATTATAATTTTGCGAAGCAGATCCACTAACTGTTGGTAAAAAAGCAGCTTTAGCTGTGGTTATATCTTCTTTAGCTATTAAAGCATCCAACTGAGTTTGTTTGATTGAAATATTATTTTCTAAAGCATGGTCTACACATGCTTGGAGGGTCCATTTTTTATCTTGTGCAAAGGATGAAACCACAAAAAATAATGTGCCTATTATTAAACTATGTTTCATATGTCGTTTAAAATTAATCATTATTATCTTCTTCATCTTCATTATCGTCGTTATCTTTTGATGCTTTGTTCCATACTTTAACTTTATCTCCTTCTTTTAGGCCTTCCGTAATTTCAACATTAATACCATCGGACAGTCCTAGTTTAACCTTTTCTTTTTTAAATTTATTATCGCTCTTTAATATTTCAACAAAAGGTTTTTCTGTAATTCTATTAAACTGAAGCAACGCTTCTCTAATTGCAAAAACACTATCCTTGCTTTCAATATCTATTTCTGCATTTGCGCTATAACCAGCCCTTACATTTGTAGTTGAATCTAATGCAACATTCGCTTTAATTGTAAATTGAACTGCACCATTTTCTTCTATGCCTTTTGGTGCTACAAAAGTTAGTGTTGCAGGAAACTCTTTGTCGTTAATAGCTCCAAGAATCACTTTTATTTCTTTACCTTCTTCTAGTTTTCCCACTTCTGCTTCATCAACTTTGCCTTCAAAAATCATAAAGCTCATGTCTGCAATCGTTGCAATAGTGGTTCCTGCATTAAAGTTATTACTTTGGATTACCTGATCGCCTTCCCGAACAGGAATTTCTAATATGGTTCCTGCTATTTGAGCTATTATATTTGTATTTGCCGAACTCCCTCCCGAAATAGAACCTCTTTTAATAATTTGGTAATCGTTTTGAGCTTGTGCTAACGACTCTTTTGCTTGATTGAATGATAGCTCACTATTTTCGAAATCCTGAATAGAAATAACGCCTTTGTCGAATAGTGTTTTATTTCTATTATATAATACTTTGGCATTATCGAAAGATAATCTCGCAGATGCTATTCTACTTTTGGCACTTACTAAACTTTGCTCATTAGGAACCACTCTAATTTTAGCAATTAAATCGCCCTTTTTTACAATGTCTCCTTCTTCTACAAGAATTTCATCTACTATTCCAGAAATTTGTGGCTTTAATTCAATCTCTTCTTCAGGGTTTAACTTACCAGTTGCTACTGCCTTTGTATTTATAGAGGTATAAAAAGGTATTTCTGTTTTATAGTCTACAATATCTTTGGAATTTGAATCTTTAAAATATTTTAATACAAACGCTAATAGTATGATGACAACTATTACTAAAATGATTTTTACTGTCTTATTCATTTGATTATTTTTATTTGGTCACATAGTACATCTACACATAAAATTATTAACATAGATGGTTCGTTTTATTTGATTGTTTATTCTTCTCTTAATGCTTCTATTGGTTTTATGCTTGTAGCTTTAAATGCGGGAATTAGTCCGATTAAAGTTCCTAGAACAACTAATATTATTAATGCTATAAATACAACGGCAATTGATACGGATGCATTAACTATAGCGGCATCGTCTCCTTGACCAAAAGCTGCATCTAAGGCTATTAGAATCCATCCCCCTGTTATTATTCCAAGTACACCAGCAACTAATGTTAAGAATACAGCTTCTACAACTATTTGCCTTTTAATTTCAAAAGGTGTAGCTCCTAAAGCACGACGCACCCCAATTTCTTTAGTACGTTCTTTTACTGTAATAAGCAAAATATTGCCTATAGCAAATACCCCCGCTATTAATGTGGCAATACCAACAAACCATGTTAAAAATTGCATCCCTGTTAAAAACCCTGTTAACTTACCAAACTCCTTACCTAAATTAAAACTACCAAAAGCACGACTATCTTTCGGGTGAATTTTATTTAAATTTTTAAGCAGCAATTTAGCATCGGCTTCAATTTGCTTAATATCGGATTCTGGTTTTCCTGTTATCATCATCCAACCTATCTCATCACCTCTATTATATATTTGCTGAAATGTAGTAAATGGAATATGCATATCTGTTGATGGTCCCATATTAACATCGCCATTTTTAAATATGCCAATAACTTTAAAACTCATGCTATTAATTTGTACATATTCCCCAATAGCATTTTCTTTTTTTTCAAATAATTGTTTATAAGTCTCTTCGGATAACAGAGTTACTTTCTTATCAAAATCAATATCATTTTGATTGATAAACCTTCCATAAATTAATTTTTTCTTTTGTACTTGATCTAACAAAGGATAATCGCCTGCCACTTGAAAACTGCCCGAAAGAAATTTTCTAACAACAGTTGCTTGGTCCTGACTTCTTGGAACAACAAACTCTATACCTTCAACATTCTTTTCTATTTTTTTTGCATCCGATAATGATAGTCTAACCTTCCTACCTTCTTGAAATCCTTTAAATGGTTTACTTGTACTTTGCCCCCAAACAAAAACACTATTGGTAGCAAAATCGCCAAACAAACGGTTAAATGAGTTTTCTAATCCTCTTGCAGAACCTAATAACCCTATTAATAGTAAAATTCCCCACCAAACACCAACCATAGTTAGAATAGACCTTAGTTTATTTTTACTAAAGCTATCGTAAACTTCTTGCCAGGTATCTCTATCAAATAAAAACTTAAACATATTAATCGTTTCTTAGTGCTACAATGGGTTTTATTTTTGATGCTTTTTTTGCTGGCAAATATCCAGCAATGGCTCCTGCTGTTATTAGAGTAATGGTAGCTCCTATTACTAAACTATTACTTACACCTGGGTCTTTTATAAAATATACTTTTAGAATAGGTTCAACTAACTCCAGCACACCTACGCCTATTAACAAACCAACATATCCTGCAATAGCTGTAATTAATATAGATTCAATTAAAATTATGGACACAATAGATCTGGGAGATGCTCCTAATGCTTTACGGATTCCTATTTCTTTAGTACGTTCTTTTACAATAAAAATCATAATATTACTAACACCAACTATGCCTGCTATAAGTGTTCCGAAACCAATAACCAAAATAATAACGCTAAGTCCAAAAGTCATTTGCCCAACAGCTTTTGTTCCTTCTGCCATATTACGAACTCTTATAGCACGTTGATCACTTTTAGCTACAGAAAAGCGATCCTTCATTTTTTTAGTAATGAGATTTCCAAAAGATAGTGCTTCGTCATAATCCATTTCTGGATTATAGGTTAAATTTATTTGATCTATATAATCATTATTACCATAAAGATGTTGTGCTGTAGAAACTGGCATATAAATTAAACGCTCTTCATTATCTCCTCCATCGTCTGTAAAAACACCAACCACTTTATATTGAATACCGCTAAGGTTTATATATTTACCCAAAGCTGTTGTTTTTATAAACAAATCTTCTTCTACTAACCTACCTATAACAACAACTTTCGTTCTATTTTGTATATCACTTTGATTGATATATCGACCATCTCTTATCATTGTCTTTTCTAAAAACTGATGGTCTGGATGGACTGCTCTTAAAGTGTAACTACTCTGTTCATTTCGAAATGATGCTTGAACATTTCTGTAAATACGGGCGGTAATAAATTCTACTTTATTTCCAAACTCCTCTTTTACAAAATCAAAATCTTCATTTTTAAAATTAATGCGCCTCCCTGCCTGCAATCCTTTATGCGCTTTTGTTGTTTTTCCCGATTGTATAAAAATTGAATTTGTAGCATCGTCTATAAATGCTTCTGCAAAGGTGTTTTGTAGGCCATTGGCAATCCCAAAAAGAATAGTGAATAATAATATTGCAAAAGCTACGGTAAAACCAGACAACAAGCTTCTGGTTCTGTTCATATTAATACTCTGAAATATCTCCCTCCAAAGATCTAGATCAAACATACTGTTCTGCTCTTACTTGTTCTACTTTTTTATCTTCCATGATCACCCCATCTCGTAAGCGAACAATTCGTTTACACATACCAGCTATATCTTCCTCATGTGTTACCATTAAAATGGTTTTTCCTTCATCATTTAATTGTTGAATAAACGCCATAATTTCATGAGACGTTTTAGTATCTAACGCTCCTGTAGGCTCATCTGCTAGTAATAATTTTGGATTTGCAGCTAAAGCTCTAGCTATGGCAACACGTTGATTCTGCCCTCCAGAAAGCTCTTTTGGTAAATGCTTTGCCCAATCTGATAATCCAACCTTTTCTAAATGAAACATGGCCATTTCTTGACGTTCTTTACGCTTCATTCCTTGATAGTATAAGGGTAATGCTACATTTTCTAGAGCATTCTTATAATTTATAAGGTTGAAAGACTGAAAGATAAAACCTAAAAACTTATTTCTGTAAACGGCTGCTTTCTTTTCTGTAAGGTCTTTAATAGGCAGTCCATCTAGTATATAATCCCCAGAATCTGCTTCATCTAACATCCCTATAATATTTAGTAATGTAGATTTACCAGAACCCGAAGACCCCATGATGGCTACCATTTCGCCTTCTTCAACTTTAAGGTCTATACCTTTTAAAACATGTAAACTGGAATCACCTATTGGATAGGATTTGTGGAGTTGGTTTATCTTTAACATTTTCTGATTGATTAGAATAAGCGGTTAAACTTTATAATTAGACTTCTAAAGCAAAGAAATGTTACAAAAATTGTTCCGAAAAGTTTTTATTATTTTTTTAACGTGTTGTATTTCTTACAAATAAAGTATATAATCCCTCCAACAAGAATGTATGGAACAGCCATTAAGTATACAATGCCATCATTAATACCCTCTGCTGTGGCTTGCCCTTCTTCACTTTCTAAAACAGCACGGCACATAGCGCATTGTGCATTGGTCTCTAGAAAAAAGAGGAAAGAAAAAAGAAAAAAGAAAATTTTACTTTTCATAATTAAGACTTAAACATAGTAAGGTGAAATCATAATATAAACCACAACACCAGTTATGGCTACATACAACCATAACGGAAATGTTATTTTTGCTATTTTTTTGTGCTTCTCTATATTATTAGTAATCGCCCTAACATAAGTAATTAATACAAACGGAATAATGATGATTGACAATAATATGTGAGTTAACAATATAAAATAGTAGACATATTTAATAACGCCTTCGCCTCCAAATTTAGTTGAATCGCTCGTCATATGATAGGCTACATACATCACTAAAAATGACACAGAAAGTAGGATTGCTAACTTCATCAATTTTTCATGTATTGCTCTATTTCCTTTTTTAATTTGAAAGACTGCTACTATTAAAACCAAAGCTGTTACCCCATTTATTGATGCATAAATAGGAGGAAGAAATGCCAGTGGTTCTACATTTGGAATTTTTACTCCAAACAAAATGGCTACTGCTATTGGTATTAATATAGATAATACTACTATTAATTTATTGTATTTTTTGTCGTCTAGAATTTCTTTTGAACTACTCATTAAGCAACTTTTTAATATCTTTTTTTAATGCACTAATTTCTTCTTTTACACCGTCATCATCAACTTGTTCAGCTTCTGAAACGATACCTCTGTAATATATAATTGGATTCCCAAAATCGTCTTGTCTTGATCGGATATATCCATTTTTATCAATTAAAGCGAAGTTTCCTGAATGTTCAAAACCACCTGCTACATCTTCTTCTTCGGCAGTATATAAATTAAACCCTTCGTTTGATAACTTATAAATAGTGTCTTTATCTCCTGTCATTAAATGCCAATTAGGGTTTGTTACGCCATAAGTATCTGCATAGGCTTTAAGAACATCTGGTGTATCATAATCTGGATTTATAGTAAATGATGCTACTCCAAAATCTTTAAAATCTTTAAACGTATTTTGAATTTGAATCAGGTTGGCATTCATTCTCGGACAAATAGTTGGACATGTTGTAAAAAAGAATTCTATAACATAAACTTTTCCTTCATAATCTTTGTTAGTGATTGTTTTTCCATGTTGATTTATAAAAGAAAAAGCAGGCACTTTTTTAGGTTCACCATTTATTTCAATAAATGATAAATCTGATGTCATTGACTTTTTATCGTCTGCAAAATCACTTCTACTTTCGTTTCTAATAATATCTTTATTAGATATTCTATCCACAATTTTTGGTATAAAAATAATACCAAAAACCAGAATGATAAATGCGATTCCTATATATGAATAATTAGTTTTTTTCATTTAATCAATCTTTTTTACATTCCCTTGAAGAAGGGAGAATCTCTTTATTTTTATTGATTCCTGTCTCTTATATTGGGCTAGCAGAGATTAAATCAGGAATCCATATTCTATTTTCAGTTTCAATTTATAAGATTCCCGCCTTCGCGGGAACTAACTTAATTTACTTCTGCTTTTAAATCGCTTGCTCTTCTTGTATCAGAATTAAACTCGCCTTTTCTTTTTTGTCGATATTCTGTGAATAGAATACGCATATCTTCACTCATTTTATTCTTTATTTCTGCTACTTCTATACAATCATAAGAATTTAAGCCATAAACAGGTTTCTTTTTTTCAAGTTCATTGTCGGTTCTATCATCTAGTCGTCCGCGTTGGTTTAAATCTTTATCAATAATAAACACCCGATCTGTATCTAAATTTTCAGAAAGATCTGTATGACTTTCTAAAGTAAAAAACACCTTTTGAATCTTATTAGGTTCTCCAAAAATGAAATGCCAAAATCTTAAATCTTCATACGAGTTAATCTCTGCTTTAAGTTTTTCAACCGCCTCTTCGGTTCCCTTAGGCATTAAAACAACTATTTGAAAGCGTTTAAAGCCTTTAAACTTATCATAAACTAATTCCTTTAAATTAGATGCTGTTATGGTTTTATCTAAAGGATTATGACCAAAAAAACCTAATACGGTAATATGATCTTTTAAAAGAATTTGTTCTTCTGAATTTGAAGTAAACTGCTGTAAATCTAAAACCGATTCATTAACAATATCTAACGGCGTATAATTATGAGTTGCTGGATATAAGAACAACAAAAACGTTACGGGAAGAAAAAACAAAACCCCTAAAACCACATACCGACTTACTTTTTTGTAATCCATCAAATAACAGTATTTATCCCATTTCTCATTTGAAATAATCGCAATAAAACGCCCTTTTTTACTTTCTACTTCAATAGAGAAAGAAATCGTAACTAAGGCTATGCTTTATTTTTCTATTTTGTAGAAAGTAAAAAATCATCATTTTCTTTTACTGTAATTTCAAATGAGAAATGGCATTATAAAAACATACGTTTGCAAAAATAAAAAAAAGACGGTTTAAAAACCGTCTTTATATCTGTATTTAACACTTCGTATTCGCTAACTACCAGCTAAACGAATTTAGTTAAAAATCTCTTTTTATATATCCATCTTTATATACATCGAATACGTAACCGCCTTCTTGTAATAAAATAAATATTAAATATATAATTAAGAATATCGCAGTCCAAACGATCATACGTCTTAAAGCTTTTACTTCGTCACGCATGTGCATGAAATCCCAAGTAATATAATATGCTTTTACAATCGTTAGAATAATGAATATCCAGTTAAGTGCTTTCATTCCTAAAACCTGCGCCATTAAGGATTCTGGTTTTACAATACCTAAACCAACTTCGATTAAAGTTACTATGGTTAAGAAAATTAAAACCCCCCATATTTTTTGAGTATTCGATTTAAACTTAACTAAACCTCTAAATATTGCTAATTTATGTTCGTGTGCCATTTTTAAATGCTTTTTATATTTCCTTGCTTTTCTTTATAAGGAAATGAAAATATTTTTTAATTTAATCAATTAAACTAGGTAGAAGAATGTGAATACAAATACCCAAACTAAATCTACAAAGTGCCAGTATAAACCAACTTTCTCAACCATTTCATAGTTTTTTCTTCTCTCGTAAGTTCCTAAAATCACATTAAAGAAAATAATGATATTTATAATAACTCCAGAAAATACGTGGAAACCGTGAAAGCCTGTGATAAAGAAAAAGAAATCTGCAAATAGTGGCGATCCATATTCGTTAACATATAAATTAGCGCCTTCTACAACTGCTTTTCCATTTTGTTTTATTTGTTTTAATGATTCAGCTCTAGATAAAACTGTTTTCTCTCCTGCTTCATTAATTATCTGTGTTCTAACTAAAACATTATCATGAGATTCTAGACCGTGTATCACTTCTTCAACAGTATATGTTGGCAAAGTACCTTCAGAAACAAACCATAATCCGCTTTTACTTTCGTGTTTTGATCTTTCTGCATGTGCATCAACTACAACAAAATCTCTTAATGCAACACGATGTCCTTCTGTATCTACAAACTGTAAAATGTTTCCACCTTTTGTTTGTACTGCACCATAGTCTCCTTTAATAAATGTTCCCCATTCCCAAGCTTGAGAGCCAACGAATATTAAACCACCTATAATGGTTAAAAACATGTAAATGGTAACTTTAGCTTTATTTAAATGATGACCAGCATCTACGGCTAACACCATAGTTACAGACGACATAATAAGCACAAATGTCATGAAAGCCACATAATACATAGGTGCGTTTACACCATGTAAAAAAGGAAAGTGAGTAAACACTTCATCGGCTATAGGCCATGAATCAATAAACTTAAATCTTGAAAATCCGTAGGCTGCTAAAAACCCAGAAAAAGTTAAAGCATCCGAAACGATGAAAAACCACATCATCATTTTACCATAACTTGAATTTAGAGGCTTTGTTGCTCCTCCCCAAGTTTTACCTTCTGTTCCAGTATTTACAACTGTAGTACTCATATATAATGGTTGTTTTTTAAAAGTTGCACAAAAATAATCAATTTATTCATCTAATAAAACATCCAACACTAAATTATACATACTTCAAAAAAAAGCTACTTTGGATGTTGTATGAGACTATTAGAAATCAATAAAAATCATCGAATGAAATATAAAAACAAAAAGAGATAAACCCATAGTATATCTATAAAATGCCAAAAGGTAGCAGCAAGTTCTAATCCAAGCATTTTCGTTGCATTATACTTTTGTTTAAAATGATTATAAATTACCACCAACAAACAAATTAATCCAACAACCACGTGCAAAATATGCACAATGGCTATTAAATAAATGTAAGACATGGTTACATTACTGGTTGGTCCAGTGAAATTATAACCTAAATCTATGATTTGTTGAAAGCCTGTAAATTGATTAAAAATAAAAATAACACCTAAAATGAGTGTTACAAATAGCCAAAGAGTTGTTGCTTTTCTATCTCCCTTTTTTAAAGCTTTTTTAGCTAAAATGAAAGATAAACTACTAATAAGTATAACCACGGTACTTATTATAAAAGCATTAGGCAATACAAAATCTTTTAACCAATCGGGTCTAGAGCTACTTACAATAAAAGCACTCGTCCAGCCCATAAAAGACATAATTAGTGAAATGATACCAAACCAAAGCATCATTTTTTTTGCTCTACTATTTTTCTCTTCTTGTGTTCCTTGAGTTAAATCCATGATTATCTTATAAATTTATCTATTACATAAACTATTTGTACAAGCGTTATATAGGAAACACTAGCTAGCATAAGTTGTTTTGCTGCTTTCTCGGTCATTTCTTTAAACAATCGAATGGCATAGTACAACATGCCTAATCCTAAAATAAAAACTAATATGGCTGCAACAATTGATAATTGTAATGTCCCAGTAAAACCAAATACTGGTATAATAGATACTAGTAAGGTCCAAATGGTATACATAATAGTTTGCACTGCCGTTCCTTTATCTTGTTTTCCTGTTGGCAACATAAAGAATCCTCCTTTTTTATAATCGTCAAATAAAAACCAACCTATAGCCCAAAAATGAGGGAATTGCCAAAAAAATTGTAAAGCGAATAAGGTTCCTGGTTCTATACCAAAATCATCTGTAGCTGCTACCCATCCTAACATAAAAGGGATAGCTCCTGGAATGGCACCTACAAATACGGCAAGTGGTGTTTTTGTTTTTAAAGGCGTGTATACACAGGTATATAAAAATATTGAGATAGCACCAAACATAGCTGTTTGCTTATTGATAGTGTATAAAATAATGATGCCAAATAGGGTAAAAACAGCCGCAATGATGAATGCTGTGGTTACAGACATACGCCCTGCAGGAATGGGTCTGTTTTTAGTACGGTTCATTAAGGCATCTAAATCTTTTTCAATAATTTGATTAAAAGCATTCGATGCTCCTACCATAAAATAGCCTCCAAAGGCGAGTAGCGTTAATGTTTTAAAATCAACGGTATCAATGCCTAATAAATATCCTGCTAATGAAGAAAAAACCACACTCAATGCTAAACGCATTTTTGTGATTTCTTTAAAATCTGAAATAACAGAAGGTGTTGCTAATGAAGATTTTGAATTACTCAATATTTTTTTATTTATGGCTTTTTATAGCGAGTGCAAAGATACCTTATTAAAGCTTTTCGAGCAATGCTTTTTATTGGTTAATTTATTCATCTATTCAAGCATAAATTATTTTGTACTTTTATGGTATTCTACAATGCTTAAGATGCCTCATTATGAAATCGACAAAAACACTTAGTACTCTTTTTATTTTTTTAATCACTTTGGTTGCCTACACTCAAAATAAAGAAGTGATTATTAAAACACACAAGCTCACCGAAAACATTTATATGCTTGAAGGAAAAGGTGGCAATATTGCTATTTCAATTGGAGATGATGGTGTTTTTATGATTGACAGTCAGTTTGCAAATTTAACTCCCAAAATTACAACAGCCATTAAACAATTAAGTGAAAAGCAAATTAAATTCTTAGCAAATACACATCATCACGGAGACCATAGTGGAGGCAATGCAAACATATCTAAACTTGGAACCAATATTATAGCTCATGATAATGTGTATAAGCGCATTAAAGCTAATACTAAGCAATCAAAAGAATCATTACCTGTAATTACCTTTAACGACAAATTAAACCTCCATATTAATAATGAACTCGTTATTGCTTTTCATGTTGAAAACGCCCATACTGATGGAGATAGTATGCTTTATTTTACTGAAAACAATGTGCTCCATACTGGAGATGTTTATTTTAATGGCAGATATCCGTATATCGATTTAAATTCTGGTGGTAGCGTTAATGGATATATTGAAGCAATAAAAAAGGGGTTAATGCTTTTAGATAGTGAAAGCAAAATAGTTCCTGGGCATGGTGCTATTTCAAACAAAGCCGAATACGAATCGTTTTTAACCATGCTACAAACATTAAAAGCCAATGTGCTAGCAGAGATTGAAATAGGTAAAACGGAAAATGACGTCGCTAATAATACTAAGATTACTGCAAAATATGACGCCTTAGGTTATGGTAATTATTTCATTAATAGTGAAAGGGTAAGGAGAATTTTTTATAAAAGTTTGAAAAAGTAAAATATACATTCTATTTGATCTTTCAGAAATTTTATTGATTAATACCAAAATAAAAAACAGGTAAAACTGAATTCGTAAAATTCGTATCAAAAATTTTTAGAAGCTGAAAGCGGCATACACTAAATTAGATAGTTTAACTACAATTGAGATCAATAAGGAAGTATCAAACTCAATATCAAATTTTAAGTTCAATTTATAAGATTCCTGCCTTCTCAGGAATTAGAAATCAAAGTACCAGTTAAATAAATCGGTTCGAACTCCAAAATTAAACCAAACGGTATTACTTTTAAAAGTTGTTGCCGTTTCTGCTTCTGGGTCAAAATCCCTAAAACTAATATCTGCAAATACTTTTAAATTAGATGCTGGGTTAATAACATAGCCTGCTTGTAAATTCCCATTAAAGGTTTTAGTTTTTATACCTTGACCAACTTCAACACCAGTATCAAAAGGCCTGTCATTATAATCTCTATAAATATCACCTCCATAACTAAAATTATCTGTGCCGTCATTAAAATCCAGTCCGCGTATTCCATAAATAAGTTTTGCATCTGCAAACCAACGTTTGTAATGATAACGTCCTATTAAAATCGCTTCGCTAAAATTGGCTCCCCATAAATGCGCCATAGGCTGGTTATTGTGTGCATAATTTAATACGATGGTATTATGCGAATAGGTATATGGTCTTACCCTGTTATATTCGAACTGTAACAGTAAATTATCAACTTTAAAAGCATTAAAATATTTAAGCCCAAGTTGGAAGCCAAACTTGTTTTTCCAACTTTTTTCACCGCCTTTAACATCGCTAAGAGAAAATTCATCTAAAATAAATTGACCATATGCATTTATATTATCATTCCATTTATATTTAGCTGATGCACCAAGAAGTGCATTTCCTGCACCTTGTCCTGTCTCAAACTCAATGGCTCTAAAGAATATAATAGGGTTTAGGTAATTGATATCAAAACCTCTATCATTTGAGTTTGTCCAAAGCACCGATTCAAACAATCCTATATTCAATCGTTTAGAAACATTCCAACTTAAATAATGATTTGCAATGTACTTTGTTAAAAATGCTTTATCTACTTCAACCTCAGGTCTCACATCTTTTAACCACATCCAAGTGTTGGTGTATTTTATTTTCCAAAACTTAGTATTTAATTTTAAAAAGGGATGCGGACTTGCTACATCGCTAATAAATAATGAACGGTATCCATCTCCAATAAAGTTTTTACCATGTCCAAATTGAACATTTATAAACTTAGCTGGCGAATAAGATAAATATGCTTCGGCTACAGGGTAATCGTAAGAATCGGTTTTAAAACGTTTTGCAATACCGCGACCAGGAATAATTGCAGGATCGGGTCCAAAAGCTTTTAAGCTCTCTGCATATTCATTTACGTATTGTGCAAACCTACCTTGGCTTTCAAAAACGGTGGTATAAAAATTAAACTTTTTCCCTAATCCACCTTGAACTAAAAGACCTCTTGTATTATTGTATGTTGTATTAAAACTAGCATCGGTATCTTTTCCTATTTGTAAATCGAATATAGGGTCTACTGTAAACCAATAATCGTCTCCTTGTAACTGTACTAAATGTTCATTCCAAAGTTTTTTACCTACCCATGTATCTGTTTCTTTTTTTAATTTTTCTTTTTCAGCCTTAAAATCGTAATACTTTGATACCTCATCGTACATAAATGGTTTTGAAGCGGTATGGCTATTGGTTCCTACAAGATTCATACTTCTATCGAATCTTGAATAGTCGCTATGTGTAAATTGTATATTTAACTGACTGTTATACGCTTTATCTTCAAAGGTTTTTAAATTGGCATTAACATTATCAAACTCTGTTTTTAATTGTTTTTCCTGTTTGGAGATCTCATTATCTTTTGCTAAATCCTGTGTTTGTACAGCTTGGTTAACTAAAGGAATCTTTATAGGTAGCGAATATTGTTTGTATGTTTTTCTTCCACTATAGGTTGCTGGTTCTATCTTAGGCATTGTTGAGAATACGCGTTTGGTTTCCTCCTTTAGCTCATTATAAATGGCATCAACATAAATAATCCTAAACTGTCCAATTGTATCTACTTCAAAAAGCACTACAACTTCTCCTTTGTATTTCTCGTCGTATACTTTTTGTGGTACTTTAAAATTGTTATAAATATGTTCGAATACATGTTTATCAAAACATTTTTGTAAAGAATCTATGGCTATGGCATTACAATTTGGAAAAACGGGTGGTTTTTCAGCCAAAAAAGTGTCTTGCGAATAGCTATGATATTGGACTAATAGTAGGAGTAGTACAATGGTTCTCTTCATGGAAATCTATTAAGAATTGATTTTGTGGAGAAAGATACTATATTTTTTTCAGGTACATACTTTAGTCAATTGTTGAAGTTTATTTTTAACTCGCATTATGTATTAAAACTTCGAAATGAATAATGCGGGTTTAATATTGAAATCTCTGTAAATAACAAATTCAGGTTAAAGAAAAACCACTATCGATTTTAATTGATAGTGGTTTTAAAATTTATACGTCAGTTCAATATATTAAATATTGATAATGACTAATTTGTTGTCTATAAATAAAGAAATTGTGTCATTCCGAAAGAGGTACGAGGAGGAATCTCTTATTTATGAGATGTCTCGTCACTCATGCTTCTCTCTATATACGGTTATTCCGCTCTAAAGACTATTGGTACGGTGTACATAACACCTACATTTTTGTCTTGCTGTTTCGCTGGCAACATTTCTGGTATAATGTTGATAACCCGTTCTGCTTCATCTGCTAATTTTGGATGTGAAGCTCTGGTTCTTATGTTTGTTACTTGCCCCGTTTTGTCAATTTTAAATTGTACATGAATTTTTTGCGTTCCAGTTAAACCATAGTCTATAGCAATATCATTGCCATTAAATTTTCTTTGAATAAGCTTAGTTATTTTTCCAGACATACATTTAAGTCTTTCATCATTCGATTTTTTCTTTTCACAACCAGGATAAATAGGTACTACTTGAACTAAATTTAAAGGAATAAAGACATCTTCTTCAACTTCTGCCAAATTTATATCATCAGGGTCTATTGGTAGATTATCCTTTACGGTTGGATCTTCAGGTTTATTATCTATTATAGGGTTTATAGGAATGTCATCTGGAACTTCTACCAACTTGCTAGATTGTTTCCTTTGTTTTTGCTCAACAGGTTCCTGAATAACTGGAGTCTCTGGTTTTATTATTGGAATATCAATACTATACGGCTCATCTATTGGAGACTTATCCACATAAGTTGGAATCGTAGTTTCAAACTCGGCTTCTAACAAGCCAAAGGCGGCCAGTAAACATAGAATTAGCCCTATTTGAAAGTAAAGGGTTGAGTTTTTTTGTAAATTTGCATCATGCTTTTGTGATTTTTTCACGATTTGCTCATTTTGCCGAATGAGTTCGTGAGTTTTCTTTGAATTAATCATAATAATTTATAGTATAAATGTTAATATTATGATAAAAACACAATAAGTATACCAAAAAAGAAATCCCGTTACAAAATTTGTAACGGAATTTTATATTATGATGATTCCTGATTTACAGGAGGTTAAAATCTAATCTTGAACCTGGAAAATTATTGGTAATGAATATGGAACATTTACTGGTTTTCCACGTTGTTTTCCTGGTTTCATTTTTGGCAACAGACCAATAACACGAGCAGCTTCTTTCTCTAAACCTGGGTGCGGTGCTCTTGCACGTATACCTGTAATATTACCTGTTTTGTCTATTTTAAAAATAACATTAATACGTTGTCTTCCCGATAACCCTAAATCACTTGCTAATTCTGTATTGAATTTTCTACTAACAAATTGCGATATTTTTTTAGACATACAATCCCTCTTCTTAGTGTTATTTCCTTTTTCACATCCAGGAAAAACAGGTACATTTTCAATAACTGAAAATGGTACATCTATATCTTCTTCCACTTCTTCTACCTCAACCTCTTCTACCTCAACTATTTCAGTTTCCTGATCTACTTCTGTCGATTCTATTACCGTTTCTTCTATTTCTATCTCATCTTCAACAATTTCAATAACTTCTGGTGCTGCTGGTGGCGGTGGCGGTGGTGGCGGTGTTTGTATTTGCTCTGTGATTGGAATTTCTTCATCTAATTCTTCATCCATACTAACCATGCCTATATCTATATCAGACTTGTCATATGTTTTGTAATTGATAGCATAGTTTGTTAAAAATAACATTAAAGCTAAACCTATAGCGAAGTAAAGTGAACTATTACGACCTACATTAGCTTTGGGATTTTTTTTAGATTCCATAATTTATATCATTTATCAAGATTGCTAAAATAACTATTTATTTATAAAAAAAACAAGTGTTTATACGTTTTTAACGTGCAAACTGCTTTTAAACGACAATACCAATGATGCCAACAAGGCTCCAAGGGTATTTGCTACGGCATCATAAACATCTAGAGCTCTAGAAACCGTCATACTCTCTTGTAATACCTCAATAACTATACCAAAAAAAACAGAAAAAATAACAGCAAAGAATAGCGCCCTTCTTTTTTTTAATTTAAAAGTATACGAAAATGTATAAAACCATAAAATGGTTAAGACAAAATAAGCTATAAAGTGAAATACCTTATCTCCAAAAGAAATGCCCAAATCTGGAACATTGTTAAGCTTAATTAAACTAGCTGTACCTAAAGCTAATGAGTATATTATGGTTGCTATTGGCGTTAATTTTTTAAACACCAATTAACGCCTTATAATCGTCTGCAGACATAAGTTCTTCTGCTTGGGAAAGATCTGAACATTTTACTTTTATCATCCAACCATCACCATAAGGATCGCTATTTACTTTTTCTGGTTCGTCTTCTAAAGATTCATTAAATTCTATGATCTCCCCAGATAATGGCAAAAACAAGTCTGATACTGTTTTAACAGCTTCAACCGTTCCAAAAATTTCTTCTGCGTCTAATGTTTCATCTACTGTTTCTACTTCGACATATACAATATCACCTAATTCACTTTGTGCAAAATCTGTTATACCGATTGTTGCAACATCACCTTCTAGCTTTATCCATTCGTGATCTTTAGTGTATTTTAATTCTGATGGAATATTCATATCATTAATTTAAATTCGTTTATTCAGCAAATGTATTTATTCAAATCTTAATTTCAAATACTTATTTTACTAATTCCCAAAATTATATCTAATGGTAAAACCAGATCGAATGGTTGTTTGTGGAAATGCTGTAGAAATGGCATATTCTGAAAACGAATAATCAAAATAAAAGAGTCCTGTTAAGTTTTTACTAAAGGCGTAATCTGCAGAGTATTTCAAGCCCCAAATAGTTTGTCCAGATGTTACTTGATTATTTTCTACGTCTAAATATCTAATAATAGTCTTATTATCTCTAACAGATATATCTGCTTTCATATTTAAATCACTTACAATACGTTTTCGTGGTCCTGCTAATTTAGAACGTATTCGTAAATCTTTAATTCTATACCCCAAGCCTATAACATATTCATTACCTAGCACCTCCGTCATTAAATTATTATCAAAACTAAGTGATATGAGTCTGTCCTTTTTAACTTCGGCTAAGATTTTAACAGAATTTTTCATTTCAAAATCAAGTCTTACCAAAGGGCTAAACGTCTCAGTTAAGTTGATATTACTAAGTAAATCTTCATTTTTATAATTCCCTGATTGATCTTTAGTATTGCTTGATTGACTATCGTAATCTAAGTTTGGGTTTATTGCTACGTAATCTAAATTAGATTGAAACTGATTTATTGTGTATGTTGAGCGGTATCCATGTGTTAATGAAAAACGTTTAAAACGCTTTTTAAACCATGCAAATTTCATAAAACCAGAATACTTTAAATCCCAGTTAGGAATAGGCACATCTCTAAATGCTCCTAATTCTACTCCACTAGCATCTTTACCTGTATAAGCTGCTAAAAACGCTGGCAACAATACTGCTTGACTACTTTTCCCATATCCTTTAGGAAAACCATCATCGTCTAAATCGTTTAAGTTTGCCCCATTCTTTGCGGCTAATCTTCTAGCAACAGTAAGTCTGTTTGTTCTAAAATCATTAAACGCCTCAGATATATTTTCATCACTTTTGCTAAACGCTGTCTTTATTAAAATAGTTGATATATTAAAATTGCCAAAGGTATTCGGTGTTAATGACTCATATTCGTATGTCTCAGGATCTCCGTTAACTATAAAATTCTCAGAATAGTTTTCGAGATAGCTACGACTTCCTACTAGATCAATTTTTAAACCTTTTACAGGTTCCAAACTCGCAGATAAATCCAATTGTTTTGTATGTGTTGCTGAGTACTGTTCGTTAAATTCAGGAAAAACGGTTAACCAGCCTCTTCTTGCTGCAAGGTCTCTTACATCGCTTTGACTACCAAATATAAATCCTGTTGTTGGCTTTAAAGTTCCTATAAAACCTGGAGATTGTAAATAACCTGGTAAATATGTTCCGTTATTTTCGGAATAACTAAGTTGAATTCTTTTTACGCTTGTTAAAACACTAACTCCTGCATTTAATAATTTAGTAACCGATTGATTCTTTGCTTTTGGTGGTGCTTTTTTCTTTTCACCTGCTCCAGGAGGCGCTCCTGCCCTTGAAGGTGTTCTGGATCGCACTCTTTTTATAGGTTTTTTTACTAATCCAATATATTTATAAAACCTATTCATATCTAAACTTGAATTGATATTATGAACATTTGAATTTTGAACGGTATTACCTAAGTTATATGTTTCTCCGTTTAACTCTAAATCACCATACAAATCAGAGCCTTTTTGCCATTGGAAATTACCTGTATATTGATACGTGGCGTCAATAAAACTAAATGTTGGAATTTTATTGATTGGCAATTGATAGCTTATACCTAAATTTTGGCTTTGACTATTAGGATCTCCAAAATCTAAGATCCCATCCCAAACATCTAGATCTGGATCTTGTTCTCCATTAATAATGTTATCTTTAAAATAATTACGAACTATATTATTATTCGCTGCCGTAAAATTTAACTGTAATGATTTTGTTAGATTGTAATTAATGGTATATTGAAAATCGAAAGTATAGTTTCTTCTAAATAATTCGTCTATACTTATGTCTGATTCTCCTAGATCGACATTTCTAAACTTTTGTCTATTAAATTGTCTGTTTATATCGGTATTAATTGTAAAGCTTGTTGGTAATAAGTTTACGTTTAAATCTTTTAATATTTTCCAGTATTTTCCAGTAAATAATGAATCGTTTTTCTTGAAAGGTTCTACTGTAATGGGGTTAAAATTAAATGCATAATTTGCACCAACTCGTAATGTTTTATCAATAGAATTCTCTATCTCGAAATCTCTATGTTCTACCTTATTGTATGAATAATTTAAAGTTAAATTCTCAACATCGTAAAAACGAGGTGTTGCGTCGGAAGTCCTGGTTTTTCTAACTCCTATAAAATTAACACTTTGTCTTTTGGTATAATCTTCAGACTGTTCTTTAATTTCATCTTTTTTTTCTTGTGTATCTGCGGCGGCTATTCTGGAATCTAAGGTTAAATCTTGGTAAAACTGATCGTATTTAGGAGTAATAAGCTCTTCACTTTGGGCATAATTAAAAGGCAATTGAATCCCCCATTTTTTTGGTAATAATTTCCCAACATTAATATTGGTAACCACATCGTATTGCTGTACATCCTCTAAACTACGTTCACTTGGTCCTTGCTCAATCCCACCAAAACCAGAAGTACTTTTACTACCTGTAGCACTTATATTAGCAAAATCTGCAATATTAGTATCCATACTTAATACTGCTGCCCAACCTCCTTCATTATCCATACCAGATAAACGAAGTTCGTTAAACCAAGTTTCGGCACAAACATCATTATTTGTGGTGATATTTTTAACTCCAACCATAAGAGTTCTTATATCTCCAAAATTTGGATTCCCTTTAACAGCTATTCGATGTTGACCAGACACATAGCCTTGAAACTGGTTCGTTACAGGAATTAAATCGCTACCTACAACATCGTAAAATGTTGGGTCTTCGTTTGATAGGGTTCCATTTGAAATACCCAGTGATTTAATTTCACCTAATAACGCTGTAGGTATATTAATTTCATTACTTTCTGGCCAAAGCCCTTCACTTGTAATCGAAGTTGAAAGCTGTAAAGGAATTTCTATTTGGTAATAGTTTTCGGTAAGGTCGTTACCCATTCTAATAAATCCAACTAAATCATTATCGTCCAAATTCCCTGTTCCAGATTCGCTATCTTCTGCATGTATAAACATTCTTAAACGTTCATACTGACGCATATCTATGTTTATATTTTTATATACTCCCCTTAAATCTTGAGATTCAAGATCACATACTTTTACAACTAAGGATTGCTCATTTTGTTCAACTACGGTATTATTATTAAATAACTCTTCAGGTTCAATCCCTGGAGGGCTTTCATAACTACCTTCGTTTTCAAGCGTACCAATAACACCCACAGAAAATTCGGTTTGTGGATCGTCTGGTGTTGCATCGTTTTTATCTAAAGCTTGTGTATAACGTCTCCAATCACTTCGAACTAAATCTAATGTTCCAAAACGAAATACCGTCTTTTCTGTAAATTCTTTAAGATATATTCTTGCAAATCGAATCGATCTTAAATCACTTATACCACCAATAGGAGTTGCATGATCCCCTTCTACTGGAATTCTAAATTGATACCATCTAACATTTTCAGTCTCACCATTAGCCAATTCACGAGGCTGATCCTTAAAATCTCTTAAAAATTCTTTTAATGGATTACTATCTGGAATGATATCAAAATCTGTTTGAGAAGCAGGTAAATTCTCTCTTGTTATGTCTAATTCATATTCATAATAACTATCAATCGTATTCATAGTATTATCACGATTAACATCCTCTACATCTGGTTGTGTATTAGCTGCTCTGTCTGTATCTGTAAAAGTTTCTGGTGTATTTCCCTCTACACCATTATACTTTTTATAACGCTCAAATATATCGCCTTCTGTATTTAAAAAATAGGTATAGTTATCGTTTGCAGGATCGTCTCCAAAACTGGTTCCAAAAACACCTATTTCATCAGCATCACTATATCCATCGTATCCTACATCTTGATTTGTTCGTTCATCACCTGTAGTATCAAACGCGTAAACTAACGATTGATTTTGAGGTGTCACTGTACCCCATGTTGTTACTGGTAATAAATCTATATTTCCATCTTCTGGCAACCCATTTTCATAGAGTTTCTTTCCATCTTTTATAATATCTTCTGAAATATTTCCGAGGTTGAATACTAATTTCCCTCCAGAATTTGTTGGATCCTCTTGAAACGGATCTTGTAACCAAAATTCAATATACTCTACATTTTGTTGTTCAAAATCTGTAGAAGTTAGTTGGCGCGTAATACCAGCCCAACTATTTTCTGCTTCAATTGCATCAATACCATCTACTGAAGAGGGGTTAAAATTATATGGCCCTCTTTCTTGTGGGTAATAAGCTAAATCTAATGTAAATAGTACTGAGTTTTGTCCTTGTACTAAATCTACATCTGGGAAAAGTTCATTTATAAATACACGACTGGTATACAAACTTGAAACATCTTCATCTGAGATTCCAGTAGGGCGTTGACTACTATAAAAAATAGGATCTATACTATACCAGTTTAATAAGGCTCTATCATACCCATTTTCAATACCATTTAGATCTTCTGCACCTTCTAGACCATCTCCATCTAAATCGTAAGGCCTACTAGATAAAAACCACGATTGTTGCGATTTTAAATCAATGCTACTTTGTGAGCCCTCAAAGTCATCAACATATGATGTGGCTTCACCATTAAGGTTAGTCCCTTTTGGTGCTCCCGGTGCTAAATACGCAAACTCACCTCTTAAAGACAAATTCGATTCAACATCGGTATCTATATTTGGTAATTTATTAGCTAATCGTGTTAAAAAAGGCACTTTAGTAGCATAATTACCATTAAACCCAAAAATAGTATTGTTTATGGGTTCTGTACCATAATTTGCTTTTTGGGTTACTGGTCGCTCATTAAGATTTAAAAGTGTTGCTCCTAATACAAAATTTTCGTTAAACTTATGTTCTACATTTACTCCAGTGAAACGCTTTGTTTGCTGACCAAAAACAGCATTGTTTTCGGTTGAAACTTCAATAGGGGTATTGGATGCTTTTAAAGCTTCGTCTAAAATTTGAACACGCCCTAATTGATAATTCACAGTATAATCAATACCTTCAACTAAAACACGCCCTCCTGCAGTAACTTTAACAGAACCTCGTGGCACATTAAAAGATCCTATAGGAATACCATCGCTTCCAGTAGATTTATAACGTCCTTTTAGCTTGAATTTGTTTTTTTCAACTTCTTCTAAGGCTTCTGTTTTTGTGCTTTTATAAAGCACATCGTATACATATTTACTTTGGTTATCGTTATATGAAACATTGTTATCATAATCTCCACCTCCTAATGCATTAAAAAGATATTCTCCAAAAGGTTCTGCACTGGTAAAAACTATTTTTCCATTTTGAGAAATCACCGTTATTCCTTCGTAAAAATCAAAAAAACCATCACCTCCAATCTGTGGATCGTTATTAAAATTAAGTCTATCTAAATTAAACAACCTTAATAAAGGCACATTTTGTATTAAATCTTCTTCCTCTGTATTTCCATTAACTGGGTTTCCATTTATATCAAGATCAAAACTACCTCCTACTGGTGTTATAAAATTTAAAGGCGAAGCCTCGTTATAAAAGATATTAAGTGTAAAATCGTCCGCGCTTAAATTATAAGCTCCTGTATCGTAGATGTTCTTCATCATTAGATTCCAAACTGGTTGATCTACATTAGTAATGCTACTTTTTAATAATTTTAAAATTAAATTAGTATTAACAACCTGTGTTACCTCACCCGACGTATTAGTAGTCACATCGGTAGCATCTACACCATCATTAGCAAATTCTCCTACTTGGTATACTTTTCCGCCTAATGTATACTGAAATGCAATGGCTAAAACCTCATCGTTATTCAAACGTTGATTTAAGGATATATATCCTAGTTCTGAATTTAAAGTATATTCTTGACCGCTTATTAATTTTCTAGCATTTTCTAGTTTTGCATAATCAAACCCTTCCTTTACTCCTGTTACAGTTATTCCCGATTGTACCGTTGCAACATCTCTAATAGCATCTGTAAGTTGAGACCCAGTGCCTCCAATATTGGTTGGATCGAACCCATTATTCGGGTTATTTGGTAAGGCTCCTGGAGCTAGTATATTGACATCTGAGCCTACTTGATTAGGATCACCACTAGACTCACCTAAATCTTGAAGTGCTACAATGTTTCTAACATTTTCGGTTGCATTGCTTCTATTAGTTATCCAAACCTCATGCCTTGTAATTTGTAATCCTTTATTATTTTTAAACGGATAATTCTCTAAAGCCGTATCATAGGTGTCTCTAAAATACTGGGCTATAAAGAAGTGTCTATTCTCATCGTAATCTCTAATGAATAAATCAAATTCTTCTACGGTACCTCCTCCTTGAGCAATAACTGTATTAGATTCTGATTTTTGTTCGGAAAACACTGCTGTTACAGAGGTTTTTCCAAATTGCAATTGTGCTTTTACACCAAATAAACTTTGTGCTCCTGTAATTAACGAGCTATTTAAAGGCATACTTACATTACCTACTTCTATTTTTTGAATAATATCATCTTCTGTAGGCGTGTATTCTAATTTAATTAGATTTTGAAAATCGAAAGTTGATTGCATATCATAATTAGCAGTCACTTGTAATCGAGTACCGACTTTCCCTAATAAACTTAAACTAATTCGTTGATCAAAATCAAACGTAAAACTGCTCCTGTTTCTGGGTGAAAATGACGGATTATCTTGCTTTGAAAACAACACCCCTAAATCCATTTCTACAGACCCTTGTGGAATAACCTCAATCGTATTACCTCCAAAAATGGTTTCGAATAAATCCGATTTCACATAAAACTCTGGCAATAGATTTTTTTGTTCATCTTTTGCGTCTCCTTTTTTACCATCGAAAGCATCAATTTTTTCTTTATAATAAGATCGTAAGTTTTCTTTTGCTACGAAATCATAATACTCTTTAGGTGTTAAAATAATGGGGTAGTTAATATCGAAACGGCCTATCTTTTCTGTATAAATGTATCTATTGGTAATAGGATCGTAAGTATATTTAGATTCTACGCTATTAGGGTTTGGTGTTTTTAAACGACCTAAATTATACCCTGTTTTAACAGAATCTTGTGCAGGAATTTGTTGCGACCATACTGTAACCGAAAAGAATAGAGCAAGAATTAAAAAAGCACTTCGACGAAACTTGTCTTGAGCGTAGTCGAAAGGCTGAGTATCACTCTTTTTAATTAATTCATAAAATCTAAAGTTGGTTTTATTCAAAATCTATTATAAATTTTTTAAAGCCTGTTTTATAATGGTTTCTACATTAGCATCAGGTTGTGCAATCATAATTTTATCCACGACACGTTCTGCTTGTTTTTTAGCAAAACCTAGCACTTCTAATGCAGATAACGCTTCATCTTTATTGGTATTGCCTTGAGAAACGGAAACTTCATCAATATCATAAATCTTTAAGATCTTATCTTTTAAATCTATAATAACACGCTGTGCTGTTTTTGCTCCAATCCCTTTTATAGACTGAATTAAAGCAACATCACTTGTAGCAATTCCTTCTCTTACTTGTTTTGGTGCTAATGATGATAACATGGTACGTGCAATACTTGCTCCAATACCACTTACAGATATTAGCAGTCTAAAAATTTCTCTTTCTGCCAACGACGAAAACCCATAAAGTGTATGCGAATCTTCTTTAACTTGAAGATGCGTAAATAACTTTAAATTTTCATTCTCTGGAATTTGAGAAAAGGTATGTAATGAGATATTTAACATATATCCGACACCATTACATTCTATAACAACATGTGTTGGATTTTTTTCAGTAAGTTTTCCTTGAATATGTGTTATCATTTAATATTATTCGTTAACCGACCAAATGTAATAAATTTATTCGCACTAAATTACTTCCTGCCAGCATTTTCTAATTCCCATTTTTCTTTGTGCTGAGCATCGATCACCGCAATAGCAGTCATATTCACAATCTCATCAACACTAGCACCTAATTGTAAAATATGCACTGGTTTTTTCAACCCCATCATAATCGGCCCAATAGAATCGGCTTTATGCAATTCTTTTAATAATTTATAAGTAATATTTGCCGAGTCTAGATTTGGAAAAACTAATGCATTTACTTTCTTCCCTACTAACTTTGAAAATGGAAACTTCTCCCGAAGCATATCATCATTTAAAGCAAAATCTGTTTGTAACTCACCATCTACATTCATATCTGGAAAATGACGATGTAAATAAGATACGGCTTCTCTAATCTTAGATGCTTTTTCATTTTCTGAAGAGCCAAAATTAGAATAAGACACCATGGCTAGCACAGGGTCTAAACCAAACATCTTAATTACTTTAGATGTCATTTGAGTAATTTTAGCTAAATCTTTAGCACTAGGATCAATATTTATAGAGGTATCGCTTAGAAACAATGGTCCTCTTTTTGTCATCATTAAATTGGTAGTTGCTATACGAGTAACGCCCTGAGCCATTCCAATAAGTTCCAACATAGGTTTTACTACTGTTGGATAATTACGAGAATACCCTGAAATAAGCGCATCTGCATCGCCTTCATTTACCATCATGGCTGCAAAATAATTACGTTCTCTCATTAAACGTTGTGCAGAATAATAAGTGACGCCTCTTCGTTTACGTTGTTCCCAATACACTTTAGCGTACTTGTTTTTACGTGCATTCTCTTCTTCTGTTTTTGGATCAATAATAAGAATATTAGCATCAAACTCAATTTCCTGCATAAGAGATTCTATGGTTTCCTTTCTTCCCAATAGAATGGGTTGTGCAATCCCTTCTTCATAAACTATTTGAGCTGCTTTTAAAACATCTAGCTGGTCTGCTTCTGCAAACACAACGCGTTTTGGATTAAGTTTTGCTCTATTTAGCAATAGTCTTACCAGCTTATTATCAGACCCTAATCGTTCTAACAGTGTATCCTTATATTTTTCCCAATCTGTAATTGGTTGTTTAGCAACACCGCTTTCCATAGCTGCTTTTGCTACAGCAGGAGGCACTTCTGCGATGAGTCGTGGATCAAAAGGTTTTGGTATGATATAATTTTTACCAAAGGTGAGCCTAGTTTCTCCATAGGCTATATTAACTTGTTCTGGAACGGGCTCTTTAGCTAATTTTGCTAATGATTTAACTGCAGCCATTTTCATGGCTTCGTTTATCTTTGAAGCACGAACGTCTAAGGCGCCTCTAAATATAAATGGAAATCCTAAAACATTATTAACTTGATTAGGATGGTCGCTACGACCCGTTGCCATAATAATATCTTTACGTGTTGCAACAGCTACATCGTATTTTATTTCTGGATCTGGGTTTGCCATAGCAAAGACAATTGGATTTTTTGCCATAGTTAATAACATCTCTGGCGATACAATATTTGCCATTGAAAGACCAATAAAAACATCGGCTTCTTTCATTGCTTCATCCAGGGTATCTATTTTTCTATGGGTAGCAAATTCTGCTTTTTCTTTGGTAAGCGTTTCTCTGTCTTTTCTTATAACACCTTTACTATCGAGCATCACCATATTTTCTAGTTTTGCTCCACAGGCTTGGTATAAACGAGAACAAGAAATAGCAGCTGCACCAGCACCACTTATTACTATTTTAACTTTGTCAATCTTTTTTTCTGCTATTTCTACAGCATTTAACAACGCAGCTGCCGAAATTATGGCTGTACCGTGTTGGTCATCATGCATCACAGGAATATCAAGTTCTTCTTTAAGACGTTTTTCTATTTCAAAAGCTTCGGGCGCTTTAATATCTTCTAAATTGATCCCTCCAAAAGTAGGTGCGATCATTTTCACGGTTTGAATAAACTCTTCAACATTCTCGGTTCCCACTTCGATATCGAATACATCAATATCTGCAAAAATCTTAAACAGAAGTCCTTTTCCTTCCATCACTGGTTTTGAGGCTTCTGGCCCAATATTCCCTAAGCCTAAAACCGCAGTTCCGTTAGATATTACTGCAACTAAATTTCCTTTTGCAGTATACTTATAAGCATTTTCTTTGTTTTTTTCAATTTCTAAACAAGGCTCTGCCACACCTGGCGAATAGGCTAAAGATAAATCTCTCTGACTAGCATATTTTTTAGTTGGAACAACCTCGATTTTCCCTGGAGTTGGTTTTGCGTGATATATTAGGGCCTCTCTTCGTTTGCTTTCTTCGCTCATAATGTCATGATTAATTAACTAAGCTTACAAAGATAATAATCCTATTAAGGAAACACTTGTTCTTTTAAAAAATTGATATTTCTTTTAAATTCTAAGTGTTTTTGAAAAAATTAAATCTGGGTCTATGAGCATATTCAGGCTATCTAAATGTTTATCTTCTAAAAATTTAATTCCTAATTTATAAGATGCATTAGTCCAGCCAAAACCACCGTCTGTAACATATTTAAAATTTGTGCCTACGTTACCATACTCTACATCTACTTGATGCGTACATTTGTTAACATCAAACTTTTCTGGTATTAAACCATTATAATTTACAACTGTTTTTACAATAAGCCATAACCATCTATAAATAAGCTCTTGCGCTTTTTCTTCAAATCCATAGCTTTTTAGACCTTGCCAAATTAACATTTGGTGGGGCGCCCAACCATATGGAAAATCCCATTGTCTCTCGATACCATCTTTTGGCATGATTTCCAAACTAGATGTTGATGCTAAGCCTCCTTTACAGATTAAATTAGGTAATTGTTTATCAATTAAATTTTCTGCTTGTTCTTGCGTACATAAATTTGCCCATAACGGATATAGGTTTGTAGTAGAAACACATGGTTGCTGTTCCTTTTTAATAAAATTGTAGTCGTAAAACGTAGCTTCTTTTTCGTTCCACATAAAGTCTATCATTAACTGCTTTCGTTTGTTTGCACGTTGCAACCATTCATCAGCGTTAAAAGTATTATTGTTATATGAAAACGAATCATTAAAATATGTTGTAATAAAATAGGCTATATCTGTTTCAGATTTATAGAGTAAACTATTTAAATCAACAGTATTTAGGTGCGCTGAACAATCATCTAATCTATTTGTTGTATCATGTCCGCTTTCTCTCATACTTCTATCATGTATGAAATACTTATCTAAAGTTTCATCAACAATTTCTTTTTTATTGTACTTTTCTTTAAATTCTATAAGTGACATGTTACACCTTTTTGCAAAGGTTTTAAATATAGTATCAAAATGTTCTGGCTCTGTTTCATTAGGGACTCCTGCTCCTTCTCCAAAATAGCGATTTAATCCTGTATCGGTTAATCTTACATTTTCTGTCATCCAAACATTAAAATATTCAGAAATGGCTGTGGTCAATTTTTGTTTTAACCAACTTAGCTGTAATTTATCTGAATAAGTTTCGTAAAACTCTTTAATAAATGATGTAAAAAAGGGTGGTTGAGACCGAGATAAATAATAGCTACGATTGGCATTCAATATTTTTCCGTAATGAATAATTTGATACTCTAAATTATCAATCATCGCTTGAGCAAGATCAAATTTATCATCAATTATGAGACCTAAACCAATAAAATAGCTGTCCCATCCATACATTTCATTAAAACGGCCTCCTGGAACAACAAATGGAATACTTTTCTCTTTTTCTTTTGAATATGCCAATGCTAAAATTCCTGGCTTTTTATTTAAAGCTATTATTTCCTCGTTTGAAATATTTTCCGAAATTGTTTCGACTTTAACATGGGTATGTCCTATTGTTTTTTGCTTGTAAAACGCTAGTGCTTCAGCATCAGATTCTGGTACATATAACCGTAAAAAATCACCTTGCATTTTTTCATCTTCAAGTACATTTAACAAATCTTCATTATCAAAACTTCTGGTAAGTTTATCCCAATAGTAATCTTTAATAACTCTAGATATCCGTGTTACTGGTTCTTCAACTATATGTTTTAAAATAATATCTTCTTCTTTATTAATTAAAAGCGCTGCTTCTTGTAACAAATTAGATAAATGATATGTTCCTTTTATAACGACATTTTCACCTTCTTCATTTCCTATAAAAAATTCTTTTTCACCTAAATCGTCAACAGTTATAGTGTAACTGCCAGTGGTATCTTCTTGTTTTATTAATTCACTTATGAGTTTAGATTTATTAACGGGCAACTTCATATTTCTTGGTGGTTTTGTTTAACATAAAAAGAGTAGCTATTAGAATTAACATTGGAATCAGCATAAAGAAAAAGGCTTTTCCCCCACCAATATGTTCAAATAAATACCCTATAATTCTGGAGCCAAATGTGCCCCCCAATGCAGAAAAAATGACAATTAAACCCGTCATGGAACTATGCATTTTTTTAGGTAATGCCGAAAGCACTACAGAATTTATAAGTGGATAAATTGGGGAGATAAAAAGCCCTATAATTGGAAATATGAATCCTATTAACGGAATGTCAAATACATTATTAATTTCTATAGTTTTTGAATTAAGTGCATTTGGCAATACCAAAGCAACAATTACCATCGCTATTATTAAGCAAGTTATTACTATTTTAAGCCATGGTATTTTTTTCACAATAACACCTGCAAGCAATCTACCTAAGGCTAATGAAATTGCTAAAATACTTGCCATTTGAACACTTAATGAATCGTTAAGTGATAACACATTTTTATTAAATGTTGGTAACCAGGTCATAATACCTTGTTCTACCATTACAAATAAAAAGGCACTAAGTATAAAAAAGATAACTAATGGTAATGCTATTAACTTCACCATTTCTAAAAAGTCTTGGGCTACAGATTTATCTGAGACTTCTGCTTTTATATTTATTTTTGAGAATAAAAGAATGACAAATGATACAGCTATTAAACCTGCCAGAAACAGGTATACACGCAGCCAGGCATCTGGATTAGATTCATCAAAAAAAGCTGGGAATATAAAATATGCTAAGGCTATCCCTACCATAAAAAACCCTTCAATAGAGCTCATAAAACTACTATGCTCTTGTGGTGTCTCTGTAAGTAACCCAATCATAGAAAACACTGAAACTTTAATAAAAGCAAAAGCAACTCCTATGGTTAAAAACAACACTTTTGTGCTTCCAAATGTATTTCCATAGTACATGTAAATACATCCAAAAAAAACTATTAGTAAAGCAAATAGCATACTTTTTTTATAGCCGATTTTTGGTAAAAATGAGGCTACAAAAAACGATACAAAAGCAATGGGTAAATCTTTAAATGCTTCTAAAACACTTGCGTTTGTTTCACTTACATTGTAGTTATCTATAGATTGCTTAATTACTATACCTACGCTATTAAGCAAAATAGCAAATACAAAATAGTTAATGTAAAGGGCTGCTTTAATTCCTAGGTTTTTCATCTATTTATAATTCTTTAATTCTCTGCATATTGTGTAACGAGACTACTTAAAATATGTCATTCTGAATAAGAATGAAGAATCTTCTTTAACTTTCATATAAGCGTTTGAGGTTTTTCGACTACGCTACCAATGACAACTTCAAGACTTTTTAATCATCTTTTTATGCGTGTTCCATTTCGTTTTTTGAAAATAAAATGCTGCCTAGATGTAACTTACTAAACAGCATTTTTTATCAATCACATATAAAAACAAATTTAATCACTCTCTTTATTAAAAATTAATTGCTACTGATAATCTTATTGCTCTTCCTAGAATCGATCGTCCTAAAAACACCTCTCCATCTGCTGGTGCAGCTCCATCTCCTTCGGTAAGTCCGATCGTATTTAATAAGTTTGATGCATCTAAGCCGAACCTTAAGTTGTTTATTTTATATGATGCCCCTGCATTTACAACGCCAAATCCTGGTAATTCAAACGTGTTTTCAATATCATGATACTTTTTGCCAAAATATGAGTACTTAGCGTATACATTGAAATTATCTGTAATGTTATAATCTGGTCGTATGTTATAGTAAAACTTTGAAATTCTTCTTGCTAAATTTCCATTTAAGGCTTCTTGAGTTCCTTCATAACCATCGTACTCAGGATTTTGAAGTGTTCCATTTAATGTGGCATTAAATTTTCCTAATTTTACAATAGCTTCAAGTTCTAAACCTATATTCTTTACGTTTGCAAACTTTCTTTCAGACACACCTCCTGCTCCTATATCCTGGTAAGTTATGTTGTCTAATTTCATATGAAATAAGTTTGCAAATAATGCTAATTTTTTCGAAGAATATTTAAATCCAAGCTCTGTTTGATTTACTTTGGTTGGTTCTAAATCTTGAAATGCTTGATTTTGGTTTCCTTCACCACTTTCAACAGCAATATAAAAGGCTTCTTCAATAGGAGATCTAAACCCTCTACTGTATCTTACATAAGATGCCATATTATCATTAAACTTATAGTTTGCAGCACCTGTATAAGATATTTCGCTTACATCATAGTCCCAATAAACATAATCTCCTCTTAAGATATTTACACCATCGTCTGCTGTATTATTTGGTAATACGCCAATATCGTTACCCCAAGTTCCGTGGTCTCCTGCACCAGAATATTTATCATCATCATATCTAAAACCAAAATTTAAAGTTAAATCTTCACTAGCTTCAATCTCAGCGTCTACAAAAATGGCATTTAATGTTCCTTTTATTTGAGATTCTCTTTGTAACCATGAAATACCAGAGATACCATTGTATGTGTATTCAGTTCCTGTATTAGAATCCACTAGATTTACTAATCGTCCTTCATCTTCAACACTTGTTAAGAAACTACTCCAGTTCCAGTTTTGATTTGATTTCCAGTTAGAATAATAATACCCTACATTTAAGTTAACCTTATCCCAGTTGAAATTGAATGATAAATTATTAGCAAAGTTGTTCATCTGCTTTCTAATATTCCAAAAGTCTGCTCTTTTTAAATTAATATTAGATCCTAGTGCTGCTCCTCCATTATTGTATGTAAAAACAGCATCTCCACTTGCAATCCCTAAATCTGCGGCGTAATCTGCTTGACTGGTAACACCTCCCATCCATGCAGCAGCAAAAATGGCATTGTAATCTAAATTGATATCTGTATTCTTGAAGCTGTTTTTTACCGAAACAATATCTGAAAGTTTGTATTTAAATTCACCTCCTATAGCATTTGTTCTTGGGTGTATTCCATCTTCTAAATCTGCTTTAAAGAATCCACCACCCCCTTGTGGTACATTAATTTTAGTCATTTCGCGATTTGCAAATGTTCCATAGTTGGCATCAAATCCTGAATATTCTTTCACTTCATCACCATCTTTTACAAAAGGTGTTGATTGATAGAAAATGGTTCTGTCATCCAAACTTTTAAAATGCACTCTGGCATAGCCTTTATCAAACTTATAAGTCATATTAAACTTAACTTGTCCACCCTTATTTGCTTTGTATCCTGGATCTCGAATTCCATCATCTACTCTATAAAATCCACCAACATTATAAAATAATTTATCTTCTACAATGGCTCCACCAAGGTTAAAATCGGTTCTAAATAAACCGTAATCTCCTACTGTTAGTTTTGTAATGCCTTTAAATTCGTTCTGACCTGTATTCGAAATAAAGTTAATAATACCTCCTGGAGCACCCGAAGCATATATTGAGGCTGTGCCACCTTTTACTGCTTCTAATCTTTTAACAGTAAGGTCTGTTCTTTGAAAGTTATCGATATTAGCAAATTGTAATGCACCATCTTCAAACACTGGCATACCATCTTCTTGAAATTGAACATACTCATAGGCTCCTGCTGTAGGAATACCTCTTGCGAATAGGTTGTTTCCTGTTTCACCACCTGATGTTTCAACCAAAAATCCTGGTATAGATTGTAATAAGTCTGCAGTACTTTGTGGTGCTTGTTCTTCTATTTGCTTAGAACCCATAGTTGTAATGGCAACACTGGATTCCATTTTCTTTCTTGGATTACCTGAGCCTGTTACAACAACTTCACTTAATGACATTAAATCTTCTTGAAGTACTACATCTACTTGTACACTGCTACTACTTACTGTAAAAGAAAGCTCTTGAGTTTTAAAACCTATATAGGAAACTATTAGTGTATAACTTCCATCTTCTACATTATTTATTATATAATTTCCATCAAAATCTGTAACGGCTCCTTTACTTGTATTTTGAATTAATACATTTACACCTGGCAATGGGCTACCATTGGTGCCTGTTATAGCTCCTTCAACGCTTCCATTTTGAGCTAATGCTAAACTTGACACTAAAGTTAGCATTGCAAAACAAAGCTTTTTTAAGGTTGTAATTTGTTGTAACATAGTTTAATTATTTTTTAGTTTAAGTTACTCAAATGTAGTTTTCTATATATTTTAACAATTCAAATCTTTATCGAAAACGTTTTCGATTTTACCGAAAACGTTTTCGAAAGCTTTACTACATCACTTACAATTACTAAATAATTATTCATAATTTAGTGATTTATTACATTCGTAACATGAAAACTATCACTTTAAAACAAATTGCAGAAGAGTTGAATATTTCTGTAACTACCGTTTCTAAAGCTCTTAAGGGTTATTCTGATGTAAGTAAAAAAACAAAAAAACAGGTAAAGGAATTAGCTAAAAAGTTAAATTATATTCCTAATGCTTCTGCTGTAAACTTAAGAACGCAGCAAACCAAAACCATTGGTGTTATTGTCCCTACCACGGTACATCATTTTTTTGCAACTGTAATAAAAGGAATCATTAAGACTGCTAAAAAGAGGGACTATATGGTTATTTTATTGCAATCTGAGGAAGATGCTGAGCAAGAAATTAAATCTGTGGATTTACTCATTAGCAAAGGTGTTGATGGTATTATGATTTCTCTTTCTAATAAAACGCAAAACTTTGACCATTTAGAAAAAATAAAAAATCATGATATCCCGTTAGTTTTATTTGATAAGATTTCTAAAATTACAGATTGTTCTAAAGTTGTTATAAATGATCAAAAAGCAGCTTATGATGCTGTTGAGTATTTGATAAAAAAAGGATATAAGCGTATTGCTCATTTTAGAGGTGATTTAAATCCGCAAGTTTCTATAGATCGATTTTTAGGATATAAAAAAGCATTATTAAACAATAATATTGAGTTTGATTCTTCATTGGTTTATATCTGCAATAATAATGACGATTTTAATGATGGTCATGCTTCTGCAAAAAAGCTAATTGATATGCATGGTAAAAATGTAGATGCTCTTTTTGCTATTACCGATATGGTGGCTATTGGTGCGCTAAAATACTTTAATGATCATGGCATAAAAATACCTAAAGACATTGCAATAATTGGATTTAGTAATTGGTTTATGTCTTCTGTAATCACACCAACTCTAACGACTATTGATCAGCCTGGTTATAAAATGGGGAAAACAGCGTTTAAGCTTTTATATAAAGAAATAAAAACTAAAAATGTTGATATCTCATATGAAACTATTGAAATGAAAACTAGTCTTATTGTTAGAGAATCCACCTAATTATTTAGTCTTTTAAAAACTTAATATTTCGTTGAAGTCCAGCAAATTTTGTGCGTTTAACTGCAGATTTTCGAAACACTTCCTTAAATGTATCCTCGGTGATCTCTTCCCAATCTTTTTTGGTCATGGATAACAATTCTGGATGCGGGTTAAAAAGAGGTTCTTTATGTGGTTTTGAGAATCGATTCCACGGGCAAACATCTTGGCATACATCGCAACCAAACATCCAATCATCAAATTTCCCTTTAAATTCTGTTGGAATGTTTTCTTTTAATTCGATTGTAAAGTATGAAATACATTTACTGCCGTCTACTACATAAGGTTCTGTAATGGCTTCTGTTGGGCAGGCATCAATACAAGCGGTACAGGTACCACAATGATCTGTTGTTGGTAAATCGTACTCTAAATCTAAGTCTATAATAAGTTCTGCAATAAAATAAAAGGAACCTACTTGTTGGGTTAGTAAATTACTATGTTTTCCAATCCAACCCAATCCGCTTTTGGCTGCCCAAGCCTTATCTAAAACGGGAGCTGAATCTACAAAAGCACGTCCATGGACGTCTCCAATTTCTTCTTGAAGAAAATTTAAAAGTAATTTAAGTTTATCTTTTATTATAAAGTGATAATCGGTTCCATAAGCATATTTACTAATTTTTGGAGCGGTTTTATCTTGTTGAGATTCTGATGGATAATAATTCAATAATAACGAAACAACGCTTTTGGAGCCTTCTATTAATTTTGTTGGGTCTAAACGTTTATCAAAATGGTTTTCCATGTACTGCATTTGGCCATTCATATTCTTGTTTAACCAGTTTTCTAATCGTGGTGCTTCTTCTTCTAAAAAATGCGCCTTACTGATACCACAAGATAAAAACCCGAGACGTTTTGCTTCGGTTTTTATGAGTTGCGTATATTTAATTTTATTATCTATCATAAATATCAACCATATTAGGGCTTCGACTGCGTTCAGCCTGGCAGCAGTAAAAATATTTTAGTTTTAACAACAATTCGACAAACCTATAACTTGTTAATATCTTAGGTGTTTTTTTGATGGTGTAAATATAAATGAATTCTCTGATGTCGCACTGAGTCCAGTCAAAGTGCTTATTTATGTATTAATATCTATAGGGTTTTGACTGCGCTCAGCCTGACAAAATCGATAAAAATTTAACATTCGTAAACTTAATCTTTATATCTATAATGTGTGGCATTTCGACATTCTGATAGTATTTGAAGCATATCAAAATTTCCATTTATTAACGCTTGCTTTTTTAGTCTCGTCCATCCCTTAATTTTCTTTTCAAAATAAATTGCTTGTAAGACATTATTGAATTCTTGATAAAACTCTAATATTAATGGTCTTCTTTTATATGTATATGAGCCTTTTTTATATCCTAATTCATGCTCTTTGAAACGTTTTTCTATATTATTCGTTATTCCTGTATAATAGGAATCATCTGAACATTTTATTATATAGACATAATATAAATACATGTTTAATTTTTTATGGGCTTCGACTGCACTCTGACATTACCATTAATACTTCATTAAAGACTCGACAAGGTTAGAGTTTGTAATTAACCTTTACTGTTAATTTTCATCTAATTGTCACACTGAGCGCAGTCGAAGTGCAATTTAACTTAATTTTATATTACAATCAGGATTCAACTTTTGTTTATGTTGAATATAACCAAAACACTCTGCCCGACAATTAAGTTTTTAAAGCAAATTTCAATGTAACATCAACAGGTTTTAGGGTTATTAAAGGATTTACTTTTATGATATCATTATCTGTAGATATATGGAACTTTTGCAATATGGCATCCACCGCCAAAATCATTTCGTACATAGCGAAGTTATTGCCTATACATAATCTTGGCCCTGCACCAAAGGGCATGTAATAAGGCATGATGTCTTTTCTGTTTTCCTCAAAAAAACGAGATGGTTTAAATGATTCGGGATTATTCCAATAGTTCTCGTTTCTATGTATTTCATAAATAGATGCGCCTATAATGGTTCCTTTTTTTAACACATAGTCGTCTATCTTATCATCTTCAATATTTACTCTATCTGTTATCCAGGCGGGAGGGTATAAACGCAGACTTTCCTCAATACAGCACTTCGTATAATTAAGTTTGGGAAGCTTCTGTAAAGGTGTTAATTTTTCTGTATTTGTTTTATTTATCTCAGTTTCAACTTTTGTTAGTGCTTCTTTATTTTGAGCCAACAATTTTAAGGTAAAAGTTAATGCATTCGCTGTTGTTTCATGACCTGCTACAAACAAAATTAAGATCTCATCAATTAATTGATCATTAGTCATACTTGTTCCATCTTCATACTTTGCAGATAATAACATGTCTAGAAGATCGTCATGCTCATTATCCGATTCTCTTCTTTGATCAATAATTGTATTAATAATATCTCGGCTTTCTTTTACCAGTTTCATATGGTATTTAATCGCGCCTGTTAGTGTGTACCATAATTTTTTATATGGCATTCTTAGCTCTTTAACAATAAACAATTGCAGTTTTTCAATGATAAACTGCAATCTTTTTAGGGTTTCTTTTTCTGCCGAGAAATTAAATAATGATTTAGCAACGACTTCGAACGCCAGCTCATTCATTATTGGATATAATGCTATAACCCCCTCTGTATTAATATTCTTTACTTGTTCGTTAATAGCCTTATCAATAATTTCAACAAGGTTTTGAATTTTCTCTTTATGGAATGCTGGTTGTATTAGCCGCCGTTGTTTTAACCAATAATCGCCACTTGAGGTTAATAAACCATAACCAACATATTTTGACAAATAAGTGGTTTGAATTTTTGATTTGTGGTACACTTTATGGTTTTTTTGAAGCATGTGCTTCGTAATAGCAGCATCGCGCGTTAAAACTATATGCCCATAAAAAGGGGATTTGATTGCAAAGGTATCTCCCACCTCATTAAACCATTTATTATGAAATGGAATAGGATTTTTTGCTATGGTAGATGATTGTATTAAGAATTTATAAAAAGGAACTCTATTGGGGTATTTATATGTATCCATAAGTTAAACTTAATAAGATTCTGAAAATATATTCAGAATGACGCAAGGCAAGCGTCAAAACAACCCACCTTGAGTATGTCCTTTTACTCTTCCTAAATGTTTATAAGCTTCTTCTGTAACTTCTCGTCCACGTGGTGTACGCATAATAAACCCTTGTTGTATTAAAAAGGGCTCATAAACTTCTTCTATGGTTTCTGGACTTTCACTAACAGCTGTAGCAATCGTTGTGAGACCAACTGGTCCTCCTTTAAATTTATCTATAATGGTTAATAGGATTTTGTTATCCATTTCATCCAACCCATGTGCATCTACATTTAAAGCTTCTAATGCAAACTTTGTAATTTTAATCTCGATAGTTCCATTGCCTTTTATTTGAGCAAAATCCCGAACACGACGCAATAAAGCATTTGCTATTCTTGGTGTCCCTCTACTTCGTCCTGCTATTTCTATAGCTGCTTCCATAGATATTGGCATATTTAAAATACTGGCACTTCGCTGTATAATGGTTGTTAGTAAGTCTGTTTTATAATATTGTAATCTGCTTTGTATACCAAAACGTGCACGCATTGGTGCGGTTAATAATCCTGAGCGCGTAGTTGCTCCAACTAATGTAAACGGGTTTAAATTGATTTGTACAGAACGTGCATTAGGACCAGACTCAATCATAATATCAATCCTATAGTCTTCCATAGCTGAATATAAATACTCTTCTACTATGGGACTCAATCGATGAATTTCATCTATAAATAAGACATCACGTTCATCTAAATTAGTTAATAAACCTGCTAAATCTCCTGGTTTATCTAAAACGGGTCCTGATGTTATTTTTATACCTACATTTAATTCGTTGGCTAATATATGTGCTAAAGTTGTCTTTCCCAGACCTGGAGGGCCATGAAATAAGGTATGATCTAAAGCTTCTGTTCTTAAATTCGCTGCTTGAACAAAAATTTGAAGATTTTCCAATACTTGATCCTGACCTGTAAAATCATTAAATGATAGTGGTCTTAATTTTTTCTCTACATCTAATTCCTCTGGTGAGAAATTTTCGTTGGATGGATCTAGGTTTTCGTTCATCAAGTAAGGTTTCTTAAACAATAAAGATACTTAAGCATGTTTAATACAAGCAAATATAAACAAATATAAACTACCAAAACCCCATTAAACATTTCTATTAAATACAAATTAATGACTTCATTTTATGAATAAATATAATATTTAAAATTTGTTATTTTTATTTAATCTAAATAACAATAATGATTTATATTTGCCGAAAATTTTTAATTAAAACGATAAAAATGAAATAGAATTAATATAATAATCTAAAAAAACCAGCATGCCGTCTCCAAACGACATACTGGTGTAATATCCTCTAACAATAATAATTAAAGCAACATCAAAACAAAACATGAAATTTTTAACACTAAAAATATATGCTACAAGTATATTAAAACTAGCCTTATTTTTTTTAATCTTCATTCAGCATCAATACACAAAAGCTCAGCAAGCTGGTAACATAGTAAAAGGAGAAATACAAGGAAAAATTACAACTCAAAACGGTTCACCAATATCAGACGTTTCAATTGTTTTTAAAGACACGAACTATGGAACATCATCAAATAAAAATGGTTTTTTTAGTTTTTATGCTCCAGAAGGTAATTATACATTATTAATATCTGCATTAGGGTATAATAATATTGAAAAGAATGTTTTTGTAAATTCTAAAAACATCTTAGAAATTGATTTTAAATTAAAAGAAACCTCAGAAGATTTGGATCAAGTAGTTCTTCAAGGAACTAATAAAAAAGAACAAATTGTATTAAAAGCTAGAACAGCCACCAAATCAAACATGAGTCTTTTACAAACTCCTGCTGCTGTTGTTGTTGTTGATAAAATGCTTCTCGATCAACAAGCAAACACAACAATACAAGAAGCTATTCGAAATGTTAGCGGACTTACTCAAGCTGGTAACAACTATGGAATTGGTGATAATTTAATTATCCGTGGATTAGGAGCTAACTACGCATACGATGGGATGTATGCTGGTGGGGGTTTAGGTAATAATTACAATCCTGTACGATCCTTAACAAATATTTCTGGAATGGAAATTTTAAAAGGACCTGCCACAGGACTATATGGTATTGGCTCTGCTGGTGGTCTTATAAATATGGTTGAAAAAAAACCTTTAGATATTCAACAAACTAATTTAGAATTTCAATATGGAAAATGGAATCATTATAGAGGCATGCTAGATGTAACAGGTCCCATTAACAATAAAACAAGCTATCGTATTGTAGCTGCAACAGAAGCAGAAAACGGTTATAGAGACTTAAGCAGTGCTCGTGATGAACTATATGCCTCGTTACGACATAATTTTTCCAATAAAAGTGAATTTTTATTATCTGCTGCTTATATTGATGATGAAAATCAAATCGATGCTATTGGAGATCCCGTTAGAATATTAAACGAAGCCAGCCTTATTGATCCTGATGCTGGTTATGTTTGGGAAAATTTAGTAAATGATTTTGATGCAGATAACGATGGTATTTTTGGTGTACAATTAACAGATGAACAGCGTCAAATATTAGCAAATTCAATTACAGATACAGATGGGTTATTACCTTACAACCTTGGTAGCGGCAATTTAATTTCTCCATTGTCTGAACCAAATCAGGGGGAAGAGTTTCGTGTAAAATTACGCCACAATTGGACTTTATCTAATAACACGAACTTTACTCAACAACTTCAGTACCGTACTTACGAATCTGAATTTACACGTCAAACTGGTGGATTTAACTACATATACTGGAATAGAAATGGTGAAATTAATGCTGGTGCAAGAGCACCTTTAGTTATAGATGATGTTATTTATCCCTTTGCTGCGCGTCGCCAAGAATACCGTCATCAAGAAGCTAAAGAAAAGGCTATTCAATACTTTGCAGATTTACAAAATGTATGGGAATCAAATAAATTTAAAGGAGAACATTTGCTAAGCTTTAATTACGAAAAACGTGCTGCAGAATTAATGTCCTGGTCTATTTGGGATGCCGATGGAACAACTGGTGATAATACACCTGTACCTTATATTCTTGATATTAGAGATCCTAATTGGCCACCTGGTAGTTTTTGGGATTACGATCCAAGTTTACGAACTAACTATGATAAAGCGATACAAAGTTATGGTGTTAGTTTCCAAGAAGTTCTTTACTTTAATAAAACACTTACTGGTAGGTTTGGTGCTGCTTATAGTACCATTAAACAAACCTACGAATCGAAAGCCACAGATGCTAATAACAATATAGCCACACCAGAAGCTGATACAGATGATTCTGGCTTTTCATACAATTTAGGTTTAAATTATATGATTACTAATGGTATTTCAGCTTTTGCGAATTATGCTAAAGGTAGAACAGCATATAGCATACTAGGATCTGTAACAGGTGAGGATGATCGCCCTGATTCAGAATCAAAATCATTTGATTTAGGTTTACGATTTACAGCCTTTCAAGAAAAACTATTAGCTTCTCTAGTTTACTTTGAAACTAAACGAACAAACTTGCGTTATGCTAACGAACTCTATAATGATAATATTGGAGATCCTGATTTTAATGTTGATGTCCCTCAATACTTTTATGATGATGAGGATAAAACCGAAGGTTTAGAATTTGATTTGAGATTTATTTTTGACAAACATTGGTCTATGAATGCAAATGCTACTTACCAAGATGCCATTAGTATTCGTGCTGATGAAGCATCCGAACAGACTAAAGGTGTCCCAAAGAAATATGCTCGTTTTTGGGGAGAATACAAACATTTATTAGGGAAATCGAAAACGCCTGTTAGATTTAATTTTGGTATGCGTTATGAAAGTGAGCGTACTGTAAATAGTACTGGTTTTGGATTACCAGATGCCTATCTTGATAGCTATGTGGTTTGGGATACGGGTTTAAGCTTTGATTTAGAAAAATGGAATGTTCGTTTAAATGTAGCTAACTTATTTGATGAAAGATACTATTCAAAAGCTATGTTTTTAGGTGGGTTACCTGGTGAATCTCGCAATGCCGAGTTAACATTAAGATATACATTTTAAATACTATTATTTACAAGTAAAAAAGCCTTTCCAAATTGGAAAGGCTTTTTTTGTTATCATGTTAAATTTAGCTTTAATCTTATTTCTTAATAATTCTCTTTACTAGCGTTCCTTCACTAGTAACTATTTTTAATAAATAAATACCATTAGTCATACTAGAAAAATCAATCTCTTTATTTTCGATTTCAATGTGCTTTATCATTTTTCCTAAAATATTGTATAATGTTACTTTCTCAAGCTTGATATTATTGGTGTTTATGTGTAATATCTTATTAACTGGATTTGGATATACATTTACTGAAACTTTTAACGGCTCTTCTTCTATACCTAATGTTGTAGTTGAAAATGTTTTCACAGATCCATAACTTGTGCCTTGAGTGTTAGTGGCATAAGCAACATAAGAGTATTGGGTGTTCGCTGCCAAGCTGGAAATAGTTTCATTAAAAACACCTGAACCTATACCATTATCATCAGTAATTACATTTGCACCTCCTATTTGTGGGCTTGCATTTTCTGAGGTAATCGCATATACGATGCCTCGTGCTGTAACCGACGATGACCCTTCTGCTGTTACCTCACCTCCCAAATCAACCGCATTTGATGTTATTGAATTTGCATCACTAGTAGTTACTGTAGCCTGAAAATCATCATTTAATACGGTTACTACTGCACCATTAGTGATATCTACTCCCAATGTTGTAGCTGCCAAGTTAGATTGTGAAACAGTAATGGTTTCATTGGTCTCCAATTTAGTGTCTCCTGTTGGTGTCACTGTAAAGGTCTGAGTTTCACTCGCATTTCCTGTAAAGGTTAAAGTCTGACTGGTTACCGCAGAATAATCACTATCTGCTGTGGTTGCAGTGCCATCTGCTGTACTTACGTCTACTGTAAACCCACCTTGCACAGCATTATCCAGTGTTGCAGTTACCGTAATGGCTCCATCATTTTCGTTGCCACTTACATTGGCTATGGTTACTGCGGCTGTATCGTCATTGTCTACCGTTACAGTAGCTCCATCGGCAATATTTACTGCCAATGTTGTTGATGCCAAGTTTGATTGCGAAACTGTGAGGGTTTCATTAGCTTCCAGTTTGGTATCCCCTGTAGGTGTCACAGTAAAGGTTTGGGTTTCACTGGCATTTCCTGTAAAGGTTAGGGTCTGACTGGTTACCGCAGAATAATCACTATCTGCTGTGGTTGCAGTGCCATCTGCTGTACTTACGTCTACTGTAAACCCACCTTGCACAGCATTATCCAGTGTTGCAGTTACTGTAATGGCTCCATCATTTTCGTTGCCACTTACATTGGCTATGGTTACTGCGGCTGCATCGTCATTGTCTACGGTTACAGTAGCTCCATCGGCAATATTTACTGCCAATGTTGTTGATGCCAAGTTTGATTGCGAAACTATGAGAGTTTCATTAGCTTCCAGTTTGGTATCCCCTGTGGGAGTCACAGTAAAGGTTTGGGTTTCACTCGCATTTCCTGTAAAGGTTAAAGTCTGACTGGTTACCGCAGAATAATCACTATCTGCTGTGGTCGCAGTGCCATCTGCTGTACTTACGTCTACTGTAAACCCACCTTGCACAGCATTATCCAGTGTTGCAGTTACCGTAATGGCTCCATCATTTTCGTTGCCACTTACATTGGCTATGGTTATTGCGGCTGCATCGTCATTCTCTACCGTTACAGTAGCTCCATCGGCAATATTTACTGCCAATGTTGTTGATGCCAAGTTTGATTGAGAAACTGTGAGATTTTCATTAGCTTCCAATTTAGTGTCCCCTGTAGGAGTCACAGTAAAGGTTTGGGTTTCACTCGCATTTCCTGTAAAAGTTAAAGTCTGACTGGTTACCGCAGAATAATCACTATCTGCTGTGGTCGCAGTGCCATCTGCTGTACTTACGTCTACTGTAAACCCACCTTGCACAGCATTATCCAGTGTTGCAGTTACCGTAATGGCTCCATCATTTTCGTTGCCACTTACATTGGCTATGGTTACTGCTGCTGTATCGTCATTGTCTACGGTTACAGTAGCTCCATCGGCAATATTTACTGCTAATGTTGTTGATGCCAAGTTTGATTGCGAAACTATGAGAGTTTCATTAGCTTCCAATTTAGTATCTCCTGTAGGCGTCACAGTAAAGGTCTGGTTTTCACTCGCATTTCCTGTAAAGGTTAGGGTCTGACTGGTTACCGCAGAATAATCACTATCTGCTGTGGTCGCAGTGCCATCTGCTGTACTTACGTCTACTGTAAACCCACCTTGCACAGCATTATCCAATGTTGCGGTTACCGTAATGGCTCCATCATTTTCGTTGCCACTTACATTGGCTATGGTTACTGCTGCTGTATCGTCATTGGTAATTGTTCCACTTCCTTGCGAATCAGTGATAACTGCATTTGAACCCGTGATATTTGATAAGTTTACAAGAATCGTTTCGTTAGCTTCCAACATCGCATCACCATTCACAGTAACATCAAATGTTTTTGAGGTTTGTCCCGAATTAAACGTGAGTGTCGTTGTGGCTATAGCTAAATAATCACTACCCGCTGTAGCTGTCCCATTTGCTGTGGCATAGTCTACGATTACTGTCCCTGCATTTGAAGGTGATAATGTTACGGTATAAGTAAGAACTGTTGTCCCAGCGTTCCCTTCTGTTACTGATGGGTCGTCGATAGTGATATTACTAGTGGCAGTGATATCGAAAGTGACCGAAGCTGTATTACTGTCGTCTGTTCCATCATTAGATACAAATTGTATGGTTCCAGCATTGGTGCCACTTAGACCTGGTGTGGGAGTAAAGGTGGCTGCATCTAATGCAGTGTTAATAGCCGACAGAGTACCTGAAGCCGTAAAACTAGAAGAACCGTTTCCACTACCTCCAAACGTAATTCCTGTTGTTCCAGTGGTTAACGTACCTCCTGTTATGGTAAACGTCACTGTTTGGTTGTCTCCATCTGAGTCTGTGATGTCTATGGAGTTGTCTAAAGCTATGTTGGTGTCATCTTCTGATACAGTGGGAGCTAAAGGGGCTGTAACTACTGGAGCTGCATTGGATGCTGTAATATCAATCTCGAATAACAAATCTAATGTTGAATAGGCATCACCCGCAAAATACATTTGCCCACCACTGTAACTTGGTGAATTTGATTGATCATAATGCACCTCAGCTGCCGAGAGATCAAATGTATACGTCTGTCCAGATGTTAGTAAAATACCCTCTCCAGAAAAATCAAATTCGGAATAGTCAGTGTATAATGCTGGCACTCCTCCCGTTGCTTGGGAAATGCTTTGGTTAGTTAAGAATCCTAAGTTGGAGCCTGCGAACCCATCTCCCTCATAAATGGTTACGGTAATACCTGAGACGTTGTTTGCTGCAACTATCCTGAGTGCATCCAGTGTTCCAGTACATGTAGCTTGAAAACTCTGGCTCCATCGCCCCGGTCCTCCTGCCTGAGGTAGTGATATATCTGTATTATCAGGAGTACATTGTGCATTGAGAAGTTGTGGAATAATAAAGGTTAAAAGAAATAAATTTAGAATGCATGTAATTTTTTTCATTGTATTTTGATTTGGTTAGTGTTGTTTTGTAGTATTAAGATTATAATACTTACAGAAAGCTAATATATCATAAATGCTTTAACATTTCACATTTTATCGTGTTTTTTTTACGTTTAGTCGATGTTTTTGATAAAAAAAGCCTTTCCAGACTGGAAAGGCTTTAGCAAATAATTTGGTTAGAATTATGGCTAGTTATAAATGGTTGGTTGGTTAATTTATAATGGTAAATTCACAGCGTCTGTTAATATCGTATTCTTTATCATCACAGATTCCTTCTTTAATACATTTATTAAGGGGTTGCATTTCTCCGTATCCAATACTTTTTAATCGGTTTCTATCGATGCCTTGGCTTACCAAATATTCTAAAGTAGCTGCTGCTCTGCTTTTAGATAAGTTTAGGTTGTATTGATCTGGTCCTCGCGCATCGGTATGTGCAGACACTTCAACTTCCATGCCAGTATACTTGTTTAGTAAATCTACAAGTACATTTAAAGTTATTGCGGCATCTTCACGAACTTCGGATTTATCGAAATCGAAATAGATTTTATCTAATTGAATTTGAACATCGCCTCTTTCGTTTTCCTTAACCGTTTCTTCTGCTTCTACATACGATTCTAGAGCTAAATAGATATTATGGCTAATTTTACCTTTACTATCTGTTGAGAATTCTACATCTTGTGGAATGTATGCTTTTCGCGTTCCACGAACTTTATATTTCTTATTGGGCTCTATCTTAAACAGGTAATCTGCTTTTTCTCCAACAATAGAGTCTTGAATTACTGTGCCTGTTTCATCAAATAATGTCACTAAAGCACCTGTTAATAATTCGTTACTATTCTTATCTTGTACAATACCTTCTACTAAATACTTGGTTAAAATATTTTCTTCTCTTACAAAGCCATACAGCCTATCATAGCCACTTTTGTTTGAAGACACGTATCCTTTATTGGTTTTTTCCCTAACTGTATATGAGAAATCATCTAAGTTACTATTTATGGAACCTCCTAAATTTACAGGTTGATCAAAATCACCATTTACGATGTTGCTTCTAAAGACATCTAAACCACCATATCCTAGATGACCATCTGATGAAAAGTATAACACGCCGAGGTCACTTAAATAAGGAAATTGTTCGCGATGTTTTGTATTTACTTTATCACCTAAATTTTCTGGGGTTCCATAAGTACCATCATCATTTATAACGACTTTAAAAATATCGAAACTACCAATGGTTCCTGGCATATCGCTGGCAAAATAAAGTGTTTTTCCATCTTTACTTAAAGCTGGATGTTCAGAACTGTATGTATCTGAATTGAATGGTAATCCTGTAACATTCGTCCAGTTACCATCTACCAACTCTGCTTTAAAAATTTTAATATGAGCTATGCGCTCTTCTCCTGTTTTAGTACGAGTTTTACTGGTTCTATTAAAGTACATGGTTTTACCATCTTTACTAAACGTAGCGTTACTTTCGTGAGAACCTGTATTTATTTCATTTGAAAAAGGCATCACATTTTCCAAGGTGCCACTATCTGTTATTGTAGCATTATATAAATCTAAATATGGTAAATTATTCCATGAGTACGATGGATTTTTAGTATTTCTTGAAGAAGTAAAGGCTACTTTATTATCGCCATAGAATGATAAGCCAAAATCACTACCTGATTTAGCACTCTCCATTTGTTTTAGTTTAAATGTATGAGGTGCTGTTTTCTCCAAACCATCTATAAAAGCAGGGGTGTTTATTGTTTTATTGAAATATCTACTTAAATGAAAATCGGCATCTTTATAATTTTTAACACCTTTTAAAGCTTGTGCGTATCTAAAATGTAATTCGATGTCTATAGAATCTCCGTAGGCTACAAATAACTCACGATACGTTTTTATGGCTTTTTGCAAATTAGCATTGTAATAATAACTATCTGCTAAATTTTGTAGTACTTCCTGACTGCGTTCTTTCTTTTCATAAATTTCGGCCGCTTCAACATAGGCTCTCATTTCGAAAAGCTTATTGGCTCTTTTTAAATTTCCTTTTTGCGCTAATGCTATCCCACTAACTAATAAAAGGCTCGTAAATATGTATATATGTTTTTTCATTTTATAGTCTTTATATGTTTAGAAGAATCTAGGTGAACGATCGTATCCTCCTTTAAGTCCGAATAAATCAATATCAAACAGAATAAATATTTCATGAGATCCTGAATTGAAATCCCCTAAGTTTGTGGTTGTAAAATCGTAAGCATATCCAATTTTTAATTCTGGTGAAACTCTAAAACTTACTAAGCCGCTTATAGCATCATCTAATCGGTACCCCAATCCTGCTTCAAACCTTTCATTAAATAACATGTTTGCCGTTATATCAAGTGCTAAAGGGGCGCCTCTAACCGATTTTGCCATAAAGGCGGGTTTGAATTTTAAATCTCTATTAATATCAAAAACATAACCTCCTGTTAAAAAATAATGAATGTCTTGAACACCTGTAGATTTTACACCGTTTTCTGTTTCTATATGTTTTGATGTTAACATATTTGGAGCAGATAAACCGATATAATAGTTATCTGTAAAGTAATATGCTCCAATACCTAAATTCGGGAATGTTTTGTTAACGTTTTCATTAAATGCCAAATCTGTTGATGTGTTACCCGATTGTAAATTGAACCCATCAAAATTAACATCAAATAATGTCACTCCTGCTTTAATACCAAGCGATAATTTTGCTTGAAACCCTACTCGTAATACATAGGCAAAATCTGCGTAAATATTATTTTCACTTACAATATCACCAATATTATCGTTTGTAAACGAAATCCCTATTTCAATTTTATCATTAATAGGTGTGTGAGCGAAAAAGGTTCCTGTATTTGGAGCGCCTTCAATGCCAACCCATTGTGTTCTATATAAGCCTCCTAAATTTAGAATAGCCTCTTGTGCTGTTGCATAAGCTGGATTAATAACACTCATATTATTCATATACTGTGTAAATTGAGGGTCTTGTTGTGCAAAACTTTGTAATGACAGGAAAGTCAAACTTAACAAAGCAGCTATTTTATAATATATATTTAAATGTTTCATTGTTTCTTAAATTTTGCTTTATATATAAATTACCTGCTTAAGTATAAGCGTCCTTGTTCTGGTTTATTTTCGCCATCATTGAAATTGAAAATGTAGAAATAGACACCTACTGGCAAATCGCCACTTCCAAGTGTTCTGGATTGATTGGATATCCCATCGAATCTTGGTGTATTAGCATTTCCTTTATAAACAATGTTTCCATGACGATTAAATATCTCTATTACAAAATCTGGATATAGAATATGTAAATTATCAAAATCATAGGTATCATTAGTACCGTCACCATTTGGTGAGAACCCATCTGGGAGTACTAATTTACCGCATGACGTTAAATCTGTTGTTAGCTCTAAACGAACACTACTTTCACAGCCAGTAATAGCATCTACTAAAACAGCATAATAAGTAGTATCATGATTTAAAATTGAACTACTAGAAATAGTGGCGCCATTTGTTTCTTCATCATACCAAATGATATTATCTGTTGATGCATTATATTCAGCAATATTTAATGTGAGGTCGTTAATTGTTGGTCCATCATTGATGCAATATTCTACACTTGGATTGAGTATTGTTGGTGTTGGTGTATCATTAACAATAACATCAACTTGTACGCTTATTGAAGATTCGCAACCAGAAGCATTTCTTTGGGTTGCATAATAATCTTCACCATCTACTAAGGTATCTGTAGTATTAAGTTGTGTTGTTAAAGTAGCATCTTCATACCAGGTAATGGCTCCTGTTACCGTTAAAGCCGCGTCTAAATCTGCTACTGTTGGATTATCAACTAAACAAAACGTCATGGTTGCATTATTTACAACTGGCGGTATAATATCACTAACTGTTACTGTTATATCTGCGGTCGCATTTGTTGCACAAGGTGAATTTGCTGTCACAGTATATGTATAAACACCATCGGTATCTGCTAAAGGATCAAAAACTCCTGTTCCACTGGTTAATGCTGGTGACCATGTGCCTCCTGTATCTGCACTTCCTAAAAAGGCAAATAAATCTGTTGGTCCATCAATCACACATATTAAAACTGGAGCACTAGTACCTGCATTTGGTGCTGGTGTGACAGATATATCAAAACTTGTACTTGAGTTACCACATGCATTAGAGGTTGTATATGTATATGTTCCTGATTGACCTATTGCTGGATCAAATTGATTAGTAATCACTGCTGAATTAAAGGTCCATTCTCCTCCAGGGCTTGCGCCTGTTAAATTAGAATCTAGATCGAAGATTCCATCTGTACTACAGAATGTAGGATCTCCATTGGAAGTTCCTGCACTTAAAGGCTCTTCTATAGTAACTGTTATTGTTGTACTGTCATCTACACATGGTGAAGAAGCTGTTACATAATATGTAAATTCATAACTATTAGCACTAAACCCTGTTACATCATAGGTCGTTGGAGTTACTACTACTGCTCCAGTATTATCAGGACCTTCATACCAGATACCTCCTCCATCTTGAGTACCATCTAATCCATCAAAAAGATCTATTGTTGTATCATTACATTCAAGAATTCCTGGGTTAACAGCAATTCCTGCATTTGGAGATTGATGTATTGTAACCGTTACTTCTGTTCTTGTTGAAGATTCACATCCTGTTACTGCATCCGTATCTGTTGCGAAATAGTTTTCTCCGTCTATTAAAGCTACAGTCCCAACTAAAGCAGTACCACCTGTTGCATCATCATACCATTGTATTGTAGTTCCTGTTGCGACTAAATCTCCAACTGTTGCTACATCACAAAATTCTTGAGTTGCATTTGTTGTTGGTACTGGTGTATCGTTTATAGTAATTGATACGGTTACATCTACATCGTCACAAGTTCCAATATTAGTGACATCATACGTAAAATTATAAGTTCCAGGTGCAAGACCATCAATAGTTACTGTATTTATAGATAATGCTCCTGAAGCATCGTCATCGCTCCATGTTCCTGTTGGGTCTTCATCTGTTAGTAAATCAAATAAATTTACCGTTTGAGCAGCAGTGATATCTACAACACAAAATTCTGAAAAAGGCATTACTGGTGTTCCTGATTCTGGAGCATCATTAATTGTTACTGTTACTATTGAACTATTTGTACATGTATTAACATCTGTAATAATATATGTAAAGTTATATGAACCTATCGCTAGAGCTGTTAAATCTAGATTGCTACCTGTTAATGCTCCTGTAGTATTATCATCGGTCCATACACCTCCTCCTGTTTCTCCTGTAAGTTGATCAAATAAATTTAAAGAAGTAGGTGTCGGTCCTAAATCATTTTCACAATATATCGCTGGTATTGGTGTACCTGTATTTGGTAATGGATTTATTATAATGGATACTGTCACATTGGTATCATCACAACCCCCTATAGCATCTACATCAAATGTAAAATCATAAGTTCCAAATACAAGACCTCCAATTGTAACCTCGTTTCCTGATAATGCACCAGAGGTATCATCATCATTCCATGTTCCTGTTGGGTCTTCTCCAGTCAATAAATCAAATAAATTAACTGTTTGTACTGTTCCTTCACAAAACTCTGGGAAAGTTGCTATTGGTGTTCCAGATTCTGGCGCAGGTAGAACTGTTAGTGTTATTGCTTCTGTATCAGAACAGGTTCCGTTATCAATTGTATAATTAAATGTATAAGGACTTCCTGCTAAAGTAAGTCCTGTAATATCTATTGGGTTTGTTATTATTGCATTTGTTGCATCTGTCCAAGTTCCTAAATTATTATCTTGAGATCCGTCTAAAGCATCAAATAAGCTATAAGGAGAATTTGTTGCCAAATCGTTTTCACAAAATGTGTCATTTATAGCTGTCCCAGCATTCGGGTCTGCCAATACTACAACTTGGACTGTTGTAGATTCTTCTGGACATGGTGTTAAAACATTCTGTGTATATGTGAAATTATAAGTTGCGGGTGTAAAAGTACCTGTGGTTAAATCTATTGGTGACGTCACTATAGGGTCGGTACTTAGGGTTCCTAATCTCCATTGACCATTAGGATCTTCGTCTCCATTTAATAAGGTTGTCAAATCAAATGCTGCTGGTAAACCTGCCTCACAAAATGTTGTAGGGTTTGTTATGGTCGATGGTGTACCCGAAGTAAGTGTTTCATAAATTATAATAGATACCGTTGAAATACCAGGAGGGCAAACGCCATTACTTGGAATCGTATAAGTAAACACATGAGTACCTGCAATCAATGTTGAGATATCTACGGTTCCTAAATGATCGTTAGTTATTGCTAAAGAAGTTGAACTTGTCCAATTACCTGTTGTCTGTGGAAAACCTCCCAATTCATCAAATAAATTGAAAGGTGCCGTAGTAGGAATGTCATCTTCACAATATGGCGGCATAATCGCTGAAGTACCTGCATCTACCTGAGCATCAATATTTACAATTACAGGTATTGGATTACTATCGCAGAATATATCATCTATTTGTACATAATATGTATTCCCATCTACTAATGGTGTAGATTGTGGTAATGATGGTAATATAGGGTTACCAAAACCATCAAGGTTTTGATACCAGTTAATATTAGTAGCTAAAGTACCTGTATCTAAATCTGCTATTGTAGGATTCGCACTTGCACAAAATTCTTGTGGACTTGTAGGTGTTGGGTCTTGCGGTGCACTAATCACAAATATTTGGCCATACTCAAATTGACTTTTACAACTTAAATTATCAACAAATGCTATAAGTACATTTGTTGCAAAAGGTGGTAATACATCTGTAGGATTTGCTAGAGTATGAGGATTTGGAGGAGCAGAAGGGTAATAAACTTCAACGCTACCACCTAATGGAATACTCGTAGTCAACACCTCGTCTATATAATCTTGTATAGTTGGGCTTACATTACTACAATAAATACGATCTAAAACGCGCCCAGTAGGATCCACTGTAAAATCTATAGTTATAGATTCTCTAGAACCACTGCAGGAACCAAAGATATCATCAACATAATAAGTCCTTTCTTGAACCAGTTCTGTTAAATTAAAAGAATTGCCCCCTGTTAAGGCATCATACCAAACAACACCGTCCCCCTCATCTGTCACAAAATTATATGGCGCGTTCATTAGATCGTTAAAAGTCAATCCAGACGCATCGCATATTGGTGACGGATTTGTAACTGGTATCGTGGGGCATTGCGCAGAAACTGAAAATGAAGCACAAAGTAACAGCAAAACATAGAATGTATTTTTTAATACATTTCTAAATAGTAATGTTGGTTTCATAATTGAGTAGTTAAAATCATATTAATAGCTTTAAATAAAATTGTGTTCGTTTTACTTTTAATTTTTAAGTAAAATTCTAAACATAAGTTTATTCGATGTGCAATTTAACGGATTTTATTGTACTTCATCGATTATTTTGTATTTTTTTTACATTTTATCGATTAAATCTGTATTTAAGCGAGGTTCAAAGCTTTTTAAGTGCTCTTTTTAAGGTTTAAATTTCGTTTTTACACCTTTTTTGTAGTAAAAAACTTACTTGAAAATGAGATAAAAAAGGATAAACTACTAAAAGACAAAGCCTTTCTAAATAAATTTAGAAAGGCTTTTTATATAATAAAGAATAATATTTACTAGTGCTGTAACTCTTCTTCCCCATCTTTAAGAGGAATGTTTTGAGGAACAAAATCGACATCATGTCCTGGTTTACTATAATCGTAAGCCCAACGATGAACATGTGGTATGTCACCTGGCCAGTTTCCATGCATATGTTCTACTGGAGCTGTCCATTCTAATGTTGTAGATTTCCATGGATTTTGAACTGCTTTCTTTCCAAAGAAAATACTACTAAAAAAGTTGTATAAATAAACGATTTGAACCACCCCACCTATTAAAGCAAATATGGTAATAATAACGTTTACGTTTGCTAAATCATCAAATAAAGGGAAGTTACTGTTTGTATAATAACGACGTGGTAATCCTGCCATACCTATAAAGTGCATCGGGAAGAATACACCGTAAGCACAAACGGCTGTTATCCAAAAATGGATATAACCTAAATTCTTATTAAGCATACGCCCAAACATTTTAGGATACCAATGATAGATCCCTGCAAACATACCATACAATGCAGAGATACCCATTACTAAGTGGAAGTGAGCCACTACAAAATAAGTATCATGTACATTAATATCTAAGGCACTATCTCCTAAAATAATTCCCGTTAAACCTCCTGTTATAAATGTTGATACAAAACCAATTGAGAATAACATGGCGGGATTCATCTGTAAATTACCTTTCCAGAGTGTGGTTATCCAGTTAAATGCTTTTACGGCTGATGGTATTGCAATTAATAAAGTTGTAAATGTAAATACAGACCCTAAAAATGGATTCATTCCTGAAATAAACATATGGTGCCCCCATACGATTGTTGATAAGAATGCAATTGCTAATATTGAGGCAATCATGGCTCGATAACCAAATATTGGTTTACGTGAGTTTGATGCCATAATTTCGGACACCAGACCCATTGCTGGTAATATTACTATATATACTTCTGGATGTCCTAAGAACCAAAATAAGTGTTCGAATAAAACTGGAGATCCTCCTTGATAATGTAATACTTCACCTTGAATAAATATATCAGATAAGAAGAATGATGTTCCAAAGCTTCTATCCATTATTAACAATAAGGCTGCCGATAATAGTACAGGGAATGATACGACACCTATAACAGCTGTAACAAAAAATGCCCAGATCGTTAATGGAAGTCTTGTCATAGACATACCTTTAGTACGTAAGTTAATTACAGTAACTATATAGTTAAGTGATCCTAATAATGAAGAGGCAATAAATATAGCCATAGACACTAACCATAAGGTCATCCCCATTCCAGAACCTCCTTGAGCCATTGGTAAAGCACTTAATGGTGGGTAGATTGTCCATCCTGCTGCGGCAGGCCCTGCTTCAACAAATAAAGATATGACCATGATTATACTTGATAGGAAGAATAACCAATATGATACCATATTTAAAAAGCCTGATGCCATATCGCGTGCACCAATTTGTAATGGAATTAATAAGTTACTAAACGTACCACTTAAGCCAGCTGTTAATACAAAAAATACCATAATGGTACCGTGTATAGTTACTAATGCTAAATAAATGTCTGCATCCATAACGCCATCTGGTGCCCATTTACCTAATAATGCTTCAAACAATACATTAGGTTCTTCTGGCCATGCGATTTGCATACGAAACATCATAGACATTAATACGCCAATAACGCCCATTATAGTACCTGTAATAAGGTACTGCTTAGCAATCATTTTATGGTCTTGACTAAATATATATTTAGTTACAAACGTTTCTTTATGATGATGTCCGTGGTCGTCGTCGTGGTCGTGAGTATCTGCGTGTGCTGACATAATCTTATATCGTTTTTATCTTTTAAATTAGTTAACTAGAGAGTTTTTGAATTCTTTTTGCTCTTTAATCCAAGCATCATATTCTTCTTGAGTTTCTACAACTATCTTCATTTGCATGTTATAGTGAGACTTTCCACAAATTTTATTACATAATAATAAATAATCAAATTCGTAACTTTCTAAAGGGTCTTCTCCTTTTGCTAATAGCGGTTTACTATTCTCAACTCTAATATTATTAATTCTTTTAATTTTTTCTTGCATTTGGGGTGTTTCTCGCATAGCAACCGTTGTAACTGTTGGCGTGAAACCAAATTGTGTAATCATTCCTGGTACACAGTTCATTTGGGCTCTAAAATGCGGCATATAAGCCGAGTGTAATACATCTTGTGAACGCATTTTAAATAATACAGGTTTACCTACTGGTAAATGTAACTCTGTAGTAATGACATCATCTTGCGCATTAGGGTCTGATTCATCTAAACCTAAGATATTTGCACGGTCTATATCAATTAAACGTACATTGGCTTTACCTAAAGTATTATCTGCACCACCATATCTGGCTTTCCAGTTAAACTGTTGTGCATATAATTCAACGACTAGAGGATCATCACTTTCATCTACACCCATAATGTTAATCCAAGTGTTTAATCCGTAAATAATTAAACCTGCTAAAACAATTACTGGAATGATAGTCCAAATGGCTTCTAGTTTGTTATTATCAGCAAAGAATAATGCTTTTTTTCCTTTTTCACCTTTATATTTATAGGCAAAATAGTGTAATAAGAATTGTGTTATGGTTTGCGTTATGAAGATAATTACCATAGAGATAATCATCAAATTATCAATAGTCGGTCCATGCTCTGAAGCAGAATTAGACATTAAAGGTAAATCTCCCCATTTTACAAAACATACAATAGTAATGATATAAATGAAAGCTAAAAAGCCCATCATTAAATATGCATTCATTGTGTTATCCTTATCTGTAGCAACTTGAGTGTTTTCGTTTTTAGCTTGAGCCAAATCGAAGATCTTCACCATTTGCCAGATTGCTACTAAAATAAATACTAAAACTATAATTGTTAATAAAGCAGTCATTGTTCTCGTTCGTCTTTATTTATATCTTATTAATAATGAAATTCTTCACTTTCTTTTCTAAAAGGATATCCTTTTACTAGTAATGGTGCTTTTGTTAAAGCTGTAAATACTATAAATATGAATAACCCTGCAAATAGTAATATTGAGCTTATTTCTGGAATTCCTATAAACCATCTATCTCCAACAGTTGCTGGCATAATCATATTGAAAACATCAATATAATGTCCTGCTAATATCACTAATCCTGCCATAACAACAAACCAAGGAATACGTTTGTAATCGGCATTCATTAGCATTAATATTGGGAATACAAAGTTCATAACGACCATCCCTAAGAATGGTAATTGATAATCCTCGAAACGTGTTACGAAATAAGTTACTTCTTCTGGAATGTTTGAGTACCAAATAAGCATGAATTGTGAGAACCATAAGTACGTCCAGAAAATACTGAATGCAAACATAAATTTAGCAACATCATGTAAATGATTTTCGTTTACAAACTCTAGTTGTCCTTTTGTCTTTAAATACAAAGTGATTAAACTTAATACGGTTATTCCACTTACAAACATACTAGCAAACACATACCATCCAAACAATGTTGAGAACCAGTGTGGGTCTACACTCATAATCCAATCCCAAGACATCATAGACTCAGTATATATGAAGAATACTAAAAATCCTGCTGTTATACGGAATGACTTTTTAAAGTTACTCTTATCTTCTGCTGTATCTTGAGCAATTGAAAACTTACGAGAGAAATGACGGTATAAACTCCATCCTCCTATAAATATAAGTGCACGAATTAAAAACCCCGTTTTATTCAACCAACCTGATTTTCCATCTACTAATTTATCATAATCTGCATGATCTGGATTTGTTATGTTTTCATTCATCCAAATAAAAATATGATCTCCTGAGAACATTGCTATAGCTACCACTATTAAAGCACCTGGCAATAAATAAGCAGTCATACCTTCCATGACTCTAAATAATACTGGAGACCATCCTGCTTGAGATGCAATTTGAATCGCATAAAAGGCTAAAATTCCTAAAGCAATCATCATAAAGAAAAAGGCTGCTACGTATAAAGCAGACCATGGTCTGTTATGTATTTGGTGTTGTACGTGTTTTGCATGTTCATCACCGTGATGTGCATCGACAGCATGTGCTGCTTCCCCGTGTCCTTTTTTCGCATGTGTATCTGCTACAGCATGTGTTGCTTCTTCTGCATGACCACCTCCATGATGAGATGCTTCTTCAGCTAGCATTGTCTTTACTTCATCTAAAGATTTATGAGATGCCATAAAACCATATCCAACACCTAATAATCCTAAAACCATTAGAATGATAGAAAATGTCTTTAACTTATTTGAAAATGTATACATATCTATAATAATCTTATCAATCTTACTTTTCTAAATCTGATTTCAACTTCAACACGTATGATACTACTTGCCAACGTTCTTCTTTGTTCAATTGGTTTGCATAAGAACCCATGGCATTTTTACCATAATAAATAGTATGGTAAATACTTCCTGCTGTTATGGCTCTTCCTGCATCATCATAACTTGGAATACCAAGGATTTTTTCACGCTTTACAAGTTTTCCTTGTCCATTCCCTTTATTACCATGACAAATACCACAGTATATATCATATAATGCTTTCCCTCTTTCTAAATCAACTTGCGTTGAATCTAAAGTACTTACTAATGTCGTTTTTGCTAACTCATAACCTGCTGTTGTATTATCAATATCAAAAGGCACATACCCTCTTGGGATCGATCCTTCTGCAGGTAATTGTGCTTCTACTCCATTAGAAAACGCTGCTTCACCATAAGTTTCATATCCTACAGATTCATACATATTAGGCATGAATTGATAGTTTGGAGCTGTATCTTTTTTACATGATACAGCAACTAAAACCACTGCTACTACTAATATTTTAATTAAGCTTTTCATATTTATTATTAATGGGCTTTATCAACTAAATTAATTTCAACTGCTCCTGTACCTTTAAGCAAGTTTTCTAATTCATTTTCATTTCCATGAACAGCAATTTCCATTAAGAAATGGTCATCTGTAGTTCTAGTATCTGGATTCTCAGCTTGTTTAAATGGCCACATTCTACTACGTAAGTAAAATGTTATTACCATTAAGTGCGCTGCAAAAAACACCGTTAACTCAAACATAATTGGCACAAATGCTGGCATGTTTTCTATATAACTAAAGCTTGGTTTACCCCCAATATTTTGAGGCCAATCTTCAATCATAATGAAATTCATCATCGTGATAGCAACTGTTAAACCAACTAAACCATACATAAATGCTGTAATAGCGATACGTGTAGGTGCTAACCCCATGGCTTTGTCTAGTCCGTGAACTGGAAATGGTGTATATATCTCTTCAATGTGATGTCTTTCTGCCTTAACTTTTTTAACAGCCGACATTAATACATCATCATCCGTATAAATAGCGTGAATAACTTTTGAAGCTTCCATTGACTATATTTATTTTATTAAATTTTTAGCTTGTCCCGACCAATCATCACGTTCAGCTCTTCCTGGGAAAGAACCTGTAATTGAATCTAACAAATCATATTCTTTTTTCGTCATCTTGCTAACCTGAAGGAAGGTATAAATACCAATACTATTTAGTGTTTCTTCCATTTTAGGTCCGATACCATTTACTTGCTTCAAGTCATCAGCTTCTTGTGTAGCAGCATCAAAGGCTCCTATACTTCCAAGTAAGTCATTTACTTTAGCTGAGTTATCTTCTGTTGAATTATCTTCTGCTTCAGTAGCTGTTTCTGCAGCTGGTGTTGGTGCTTGCCCTCCTGAAGTTCTTACATCCACTCCAGTTCCTACTAAACTATCGCCTCTTTCTCTAATTTTCTTATAACGTTCTCCAGATGATTTCAAAATTGTTTTAACCTCTGCTTGCGCAATTACTGGGAATGTTCTTGAGTATAATAAGAATAATACAAAAAAGAATCCTATGGTTCCTATAAATATTCCTATATCTACAAATGTTGGTGAGAACATAGTCCATGATGATGGTAAATAATCTCTGTGCAATGATGTTACAATAATTACAAAACGCTCAAACCACATCCCTATGTTTACTACAATAGAGATTAAGAAAGAGAACATAATACTTGTTCTTAATTTCTTGAACCACATGAATTGTGGAGAGAATACGTTACAGGTCATCATTGCCCAATATGCCCACCAGTAAGGTCCTGTTGCTCTATTTAAGAATGCATATTGTTCGTACTCTACACCAGAATACCATGCAATAAATAACTCTGTAATATATGCTACACCTACTATAGAACCTGTAATCATAATTACAATGTTCATTAATTCGATGTGTTGTACTGTTATATAATCTTCAAGGCTACACACTTTTCTCATAATAATAAGAAGTGTATTTACCATAGCAAACCCAGAGAATACTGCTCCAGCAACGAAGTAAGGTGGGAAAATCGTGGTATGCCAACCTGGAATTACCGATGTTGCGAAGTCAAACGATACAATCGTGTGTACAGAAAGTACTAATGGTGTTGCTAAACCTGCAAGTACCAAAGATACTTCTTCAAAACGTTGCCAATCTTTAGCACGACCAGACCATCCAAAACTTAATAGAGAATATATTTTCTTTTGGAAAGGTTTGATTGCTCTATCTCTAAGCATGGCAAAATCTGGTAATAAACCTGTCCACCAGAATACCAGTGATACCGATAAATATGTAGATATTGCAAATACATCCCAAAGTAATGGCGAGTTAAAGTTTACCCAAAGTGATCCAAATTGATTTGGAATTGGTAGTACCCAATATCCTAACCATGGACGCCCCATGTGAATAATTGGAAATAAACCTGCTTGCACAACCGAGAAAATAGTCATTGCTTCTGCAGAACGGTTAATTGCCATTCTCCATTTTTGACGGAATAGTAAAAGTACCGCAGAAATAAGTGTTCCTGCATGACCAATACCAACCCACCAAACGAAGTTAGTAATATCCCAAGCCCAACCTACAGTTTTGTTTAAACCCCAAGTTCCAATACCTGTTGATATTGTATAAATAATACATCCAATTCCCCATAGAAAAGCTACTAGTGATATAGAAAAAACTATCCACCAAGCTTTATTCGCTTTTCCTTCTACAGGTTTTGCCACATCCACAGTAACGTCGTGGTATGATTTTTCGCCTAAAACTAAAGGTCTTCTAATAGGTGCTTCGTAATGAGACGCCATAATCCTTTTATAATTGTTACTTAGTTAATTTTATGCTTCAGTTGTATTTCTCACTTTCGTTTGATAGATCACATTAGGTTTTGTCCCAACACTTTCTAACAAGTGATACATACGGTTATCTTCCTTAAGTTTTGCAACTTCGCTTTGTTTATCATTGATATCTCCAAATATCATAGCGCCACTGCTACAAGCTGCAGAACATGCTGTTTGGAATTCACCATCTTTGATTTCACGCCCGTCACGTTTTGCATCAAGAATTGTTTTTTGTGTCATTTGAATACACATAGAACATTTTTCCATAACACCACGAGAACGTACTACTACATCTGGGTTTAATACCATACGTCCTAAATCATCATTCATATGATAATCGAACTCATCATTTCCGTTATATAAGAACCAGTTGAAACGACGTACTTTATAAGGGCAGTTGTTTGCACAATATCTAGTACCTACGCAACGGTTATATGCCATATGATTTTGACCTTGACGACCGTGTGATGTTGCTGCCACTGGACATACAGTTTCACAAGGTGCGTGGTTACAATGTTGACACATGACTGGTTGGAATGCTACTTGAGGGTTATCTGAAGCATTTTCCATTTCACCAAATTCACTTAATGAACTTCCTAATCCAGATATATTATCCTTCTTAGTATTATCGCCTTCAAATGATGTTTCAGATGAATAATATCTATCAATACGTAACCAGTGCATATCACGGCTACGACGTACTTCAGTTTTACCAACTACAGGTACATTATTTTCAGCATGACAAGCAATTACACAAGAACCACATCCTGTACAGGCATTTAAGTCTATAGATAGATTGAAATGATGTCCAATTGAACGATCAAACTCATCCCATAAATCAACTTCTGGTGATGTTACTGGAACTGGTTCATGATTTAAAGATACCATAGGAACGGCATTCCAATGCTTCTTATCTTTAGTATTGAAGATCTCTAAATTTGTTTCTTTAATGATATCTCCACGTCCCATTAAGGTGTTATGCAACTGTACGGAAGCAAATTCATGCTCACCAGCAGCCTTCTCAATTGTTACGTTTTGTACGGTATTAAAGTTTTGGTATAATGCATACGCATTAACACCTGTTTGCATCTCTTCTTTTAAACCTAAAGTTTTACCATACCCAAAAGATAAACCGAATGAACCTTTAGCTTGTCCTGGTTGAATCATTACTGGAGCGGTAACAGACACACCATTTACAGTCACTTTAGCATAACTACCATTTAATGCGCCATTAGCAACATGATGATTTATTAAACCTAATGCATCTGCATCAGCTTTAGAAACCGTTAAGTAGTTATCCCAGGATGTTCTTGTAATAGGGTCTGGAAACTCTTGTAACCATGGGTTATTGGCTTGCTGCCCATCTCCCATACCTACTTTGGTATATAATGTTAATTCTGACCCTTCGTTTTTTGCAGATGCTGCTAAAGTTCTTGCTGCATTTCCTGAAGGTATTTCAGCAGTTTCTTCTGTGTCTGTGTTTGAGGCCTCAGCTGTCTCAACAGTTTCAGTAGCAATAGTACCAACAAATACACCATCGTGTAATGCTCTGTTAAAAGAACCACCACCTAATATTCCTGTTCCCCAAGTATCCTTTATATAATCATGGTAAGAAACATCGTTTCCTGTCCATTTTAATAAGGCTTCTTGAAATTGTCTGGTATCAAATAAAGGACGAATGGTTGGTTGCATTAACCCGTAATGTCCTTTTTTAAGTTCAACATCTCCCCAAGACTCTAAGTAATGAGGTGCTGCTGCAATGTATTGTGTTTCTGAAGACGTTTCATCAACTTTCATTGAAAACGCTACAGATAATTTTGTTTTCTTTAATCCGTCAACAAAGTCTGAAGCATTTGGTAAACTATAAGCAGGATTAACACCACTCATAATAAGTGCGCCAACATTTCCAGCTTTCATATCGGCAACTAACTTAGTTACTGCCGCATCGCTACCTTGTCTTGTTTTAATAGGTGTTGTTTTATCAAACGCTCTACTAGTTAAAGCTTCGTTTATTTCTAAAACAACTGTTTGTGCGTTTACATCTTGAATCCCTGTAACAACCAAACCATTACTTCCAGCCTTCTTTAATTGAGACGCCGCATTTTTAACTGCTGCTTCAATATGTTCTGGCAATGTTCCAGAAACAGAACCTCCAACTACATAACTATATAATTTAGCTAATGCTAATTTTTGCTCGCTAGGTTTTAATGGCACACGTTTGTCTGCATTTGCTCCTGTTAAAGACATGTTAGACTCAAACTGAATATGACGTGACATCTTACCGTGATCTGGCACTCTGTTTTTAGAATAGTCAGCATCAAAACCGCCTCCTTGCCAATCTCCTAAGAAATCTGCTCCAACAGAAACGATAGTCATTGCTTTAGCGAAATCGTAATTTGCTAATCCGCGTTCGCCATACTTAGCTTGGTAAGCGTCTAATGCAGCAGATTCTGAAACAGCATCGTATACTACGTGACGAACATTACCATATTTTTCTTTAAACTCCGAAATCAACTTGCTTGTAGATGGACTTGCAAATGTTTGTGTTAGTAACACAATCGCTTCCCCAGCAGCACTTAATTCTGTTAATTTCTGACTTGTTTCAGAGTCAAAATTACTCCAAGAAATAGACTCACCTGCTTTCTTTGGCCCTTGAACTCTTAAGCTATCATACAAACCTAAAACCGAAGCATTCACTCTGGCATTAGCACTACCATTAGTAGTTGCCAAGTTATTATTTTCAATTTTAATTGGACGACCTTCTCTAGTTTTAACTAAAACACTAGCAAAATCAAATCCATTTGCAATGGTTGTTGCATAATGATTAGCGACACCTGGAATAATCTCTGTTGGTTGTACAATGTAAGGAATAGATTTTTTAACAGGACCTTCACAAGCTGCTAATGATGCAGCAGCTGTACTAAAACCTACATATTTTAAGAAATCGCGACGCGTTGTAGATGTTTCTTCTAATGTTTCTTTATCACCTAAAAATTCATCAGTAGGAATCTCTTCTACAAACTCGTTTTGTTTTAGCGTCTCAACAATAGAGCTATTCTCGTTTAGCTCTTCAACACTTTTCCAGTATTTCTTGTTTGATGACATATTATATAATTGAATTACTTCTTATTTATTATTTAAAGTTTTCCGTTTTTGACGAAAATAATATCAATAGTGACACTTACCACATTCCAATCCACCCATTTGAGCAGCTGTTAAGTTTTCTACACCATACTTTTTAGATAATTCTTCATGTATCTTCGTGTAGTAGGCATTGTCTTTTACATTCACATTTGTTGTTCTATGACACTCAATACACCAACCCATTGTTAATGGCGCATGTTGATACATTACTTCCATCTCTTCAACAGGACCGTGACATGTTTGACATTCAACTCCAGCAACAGAAACGTGTTGCGAGTGGTTAAAATAAACAAAATCTGGTAAGTTGTGAATACGCACCCATTTTACTGGCTGTGAATTTCCTGTATATTTTTGATTGGCATCATCCCATCCTGCAGCTTTATATAGCTTTTGAATTTCGGCATTGTAATCTACACCTATCTGTTTTCCTTCAGCCAAAGTTTCTGGTGCCACTTCATAAATAGATTTATGACAATTCATACATACATTTAATGAAGGAATCCCAGACGTTTTACTTACTCTAGCAGAAGAGTGACAGTATTTACAATCGATACCGTTATCACCTGCATGAATTCTGTGCGAATAATGTATTGGCTGCACTGGCTCATACCCTTGATCAACACCAATTTGCATGAAATATCCAAATATAAAATAAGCACTCGCTAATAAAAAGAATATAGCTGTCACCAACATTAAGAATTGATTCTTAATAAAGGCTTTCCACAAAGGCGTTCTTTTTGTAGCTTCTGGTATATCTATATTTTGGGCTGAAGCAAAACGACGTAATGTTTTGTTTACTATATATAGCCCTGCAGCTAATAGTATAAATAAAATAGCTAAAGCTCCTAAAATAATTTCGTTTGAAATACCTCCTGAACTTGAAGCAGTCGGCTGAGCCCCTGCAGTAGTAGCTGCAGCAGGTGGCGCTGCTTTTTCTTGTGCAGTATATGCTAAAATATTATTTAAATCATCATCAGATAATTGCGGGAATGCTGTCATCGCAGCACTGCTATACTCATTATAAATCTTGTTAGCGTATGCATCTCCTGATTTTATTACGCCTGCACTGTTACGAACCCAAGCATAAACCCAATCTCTATCCAAACCTTGCTCATCTGCTAAACGTTGCTCTACATGACGCAATGCAGGCCCCGTCATTTTTTTATCTAATTGATGACAGGCTGCACAATTGGCATTAAATAAAGCTTTTCCTTTTGCTGGATCTCCTTCTTGAGCAGAAAGAGAAATTGTAAACGCTAATAAAATAGTTAAGCCTAAACAAAGAGTGTTTTTCCCTAATTTGCGGTGAATCACCTTTTCCATATTTTTGGTTAAATTAACTTCTTAACTTTAACATGATTTTTTTCATGTAATAATAAAAAAAACCATAATCGTAAAATCTCAGGCAAAAGTAATACTTAAAGTCGATTTTAGAAATGTTACAGAACCGTAATTGATAATTTAGACAAATTCTAAATAACAAAAAGAACCGCAATATAAGTTTATAACGTATACATTTGTATAAATATAATTTAAATATATGAAATCATCGAATCTAAAAATTAGTTTTTTGACCATTGTTTGTTTTGCAACCACTTCAATTTGTTGTTTAGCTCAACAAGGTAATGTCACTATAAATCAGGACAAAAACATAGCTACTTTATTAGATACCAAGAAAAAGATGAATAAAAATGTAGACAATCCTGACAGATATAAAATACAAATTTATTCTGGGAATCGTTCTGGTGCTACAAACGCTCAAAACGAATTTAGTAATTCATTTTCAGATTGGAGACCGTCCAAACACTATGAATCACCAAATTTTAAAATTTGGGCAGGTAATTTTAGATCTCGTTTAGAAGCCGACAGAGCTTTAAAAAGGGTTAAAAGAAAATTTCCCAGTGCTTTTATCTTTAAGCCTAAAAAAAAGTAAAGCTAATAGTTAGATTTCAACAAAAGATATAAATAAAAGAGGTTGTCTAAAAGTGATGACCTTTATCATCCTATGTTTGCAAAAGGCTAATACCATTCAGAACATTCCGATAATTGTCAGAGTTGAAGAGTCTCTCTATACTTTATTACATCTAATGAAAATTAAAGATTCATATAACTATTACATTTTATACCTATTAGTGAGCATTAAATCTGTACTAGAGTAAAGTAATACTGTTTTAGATTCTTCAGTCGTAAGCTTCGCTTATATCTTCAAACAAAATATATTTTGTTTTCGCTAGCTTTCTTAATGACATAGTCATTCTATTTTGTTCAAAGCTTTATCAGAGCAGAGCGAAACACCTTACTTTATCTAAAAATCAAAACATTAAAATTCTTACAGATTCTTCATTGCATTTAGAATGATACTTTTTAGACAGCCCATTTCATTTAATTAATTGTTATTTTTTCTGTAATATCGTAATCATCAATTTTAATATTCAAGAAATAAAGTCCTTTGTACAATTGGGATACATCAATTTCTTTTAAGTTATTAGATCTTACTAAAACCTCTTTTCCTGTTATATCATAAATCCTCACTTGAGTTATATCTTTATTTGAATGGATATATAATATTGAATTTACTGGGTTAGGAAACACGTTAACTAGGTCGTTCAAAGCTAAATCTGGCAAACCTAGGGTTGTTGTATCTTGAACATTTCCAGTAAAAGTTGCATTTAAAGTTGTTAAATTACCTCCAGCTTTGCCTTCCGTAATTGCGAGATTCTCATCCCAACTGCCTAATGTTAAACTAGGAGGGTTTGGAGTTGAAGCTTCAGTATTCTTAAATATTAAAAATGTTGAAGAAAACCCGCCATTACCATCATCTGCCAACATTTCCCATTGGCTATCCATATCATTCCATGCTATTCTTAATTCGCAAATGCCAATACCACTGCATGGTTGACCGCCATCTATAGGTATTGTTGAGTAGCTATTTCTTCCCGTGGCATCTATTGCCTCAAAATTAAAAACATAACTTTGATCTTCTAATAATGGATGCGCTCCATTGAATATGATTTGGGAAAAGCAGGGCACACAAAAACCTAAAAAAAAAATTATTTTTATATATAATTTCATAACAAGTAGTTTTAATTTCTAGATGGAAAAAGCCCTGATGTACAAATAACATATCTTACAACAGTATAAGGTTGCATATTGTTTACAGCTTGGCTCCCTCCTGTATTATTAATCATTCCAGAATTCATAGTTGTATTAGCTGCAGATGCGTCTGAGTATTCCTTATCTAACAGCTTAGTTCCTGCTGGTAAATTACTTGTTGGCACAGATTGATTACCATCTTCTAGAACTGCATTTACAGTATGATTATGTGCTGGTAAATTGGCAACTGTCAATGTGTTTGTTGTAGAACCACCTTTTTGACCTTCTCTATAGCTTGGAAGTCCTGGTCCTGAACCTACTCCCATAGGCACACGACCTCTTAAATCTGGTAATCCAAATGTAGTACGACCATCTCCACCATAAGTTGTTCCCAATAAAGAAAACAATGCTGTATTTTGAGATATTGCCAGTAATTGCCCTTCGCAAGACACCCAGCCTCGTTGATTAAACGAAATGGCCGTTAACTTAATATCTCCAAGGTATGCTTCTTGGGCATTAATAGTATTTGCAAAACATAAACATAGGAATAAGGTTAAAACTTTAATTGTTTTTTTCATAATTAATAGGTTAGAGTTTAATAATATTTTTAAAATTAGCAGATGCAAGATATGCTTTTAAAATAAAAAAAAGTACTTGTTTCAACTAACAAGTACTAAAAAAAACACTTCAAACTTATTTGTAATTAGACACTTACATGCTTAAGAAGAGGAATTATATAGGGTTTTCAGAAAACATATATAACCCGACAAAACAATAAAAAAACTCTAGGCTGTTTTTATATTTTAAGTCTCTTCCTTGTTCTACATGAACAGGAGTTCTTCCTATAAGGTCTGGTAAATTAAATATTGCTCTACTATACCACCATAAGTGGTTTCTAACAAAAAAACAATGCAGAATACTTGACTTATTTGTAATGTTTACCCATCACAGAAAGCCCAACTTCTTAGAGCAAAATTACCTGCAAACATTCTAATTTCTCCTAGAAAGGGCTCTTGAGCACTTAATGTGCTATTAATTATTTAGTATAAAAAATAATGTTGAAACTGAGTCTTTGATTTTCATAATGGTTTTTTAATCAAACTTTTACACCAACAATCTATCAAAATTATTTCTAATAAAAAAGCGACCTCTTTTACCAGAAGTCGCTTTAATATCATTGATTAACTATTATCATTTTATTTATTCCAATATCTTCATCTAAAAATTCTAACTTTAAAAAAGTAAAGTCTTTTATATAATAGAGAGAGATCTACTCGTTTTAAATTGTCACGTTTACTAAAAAACCTCTTTTTTAGTTATATCATAAATTATCACAGGCTTTAACTCCTTTTTCGAATTAATCTGTACTAATAAATCAACTAGCGGGATTGAGAAAGATATCAACCAGCTCACTTAAACTTTTTGATGACACTCCAATCTTGAACATGACAAGTAAACATAGTATTCGAAGTTGTTAATTTTATTAACTACGCGATGGAAACAACCCTTGAATACAGATTACATATCTTAGCACTAAATAAGGTTGTAAATTATTTACAGATTGATTTCCTCCCGAGCTACTAATCATCAATGGATTCATCGTTGTATTAGGTGCTGTACTAGAATATTCCATATCAAATGCTTTGGTTCCTGCTAACAAATGATTTGTTGGAACAGATTGATTACCATCTTCAACAACAGCATTTACTGCATGAGAATGTGTTGGCATTTGAGAAACATCTAACACATTTCTTTCAGATCCTCCCCTTTGTCCTTGTTTTCTATAACTAAGCCCTGCACCAGTGCCTGTTCCCATAGGTACACGACCTCTTAAATCTGGCAACCCAAATGTAGTACGACCATCTCCACCATAAGTTGTTCCTAATAAAGAAAACAATGCTGTATTTTGAGATATTGGCAGTAATTGCCCTTCGCAAGACACCCAACCTCGTTGATCAAACGAAATGGCCGTTAACTTAATATCTCCAAGGTATGCTTCTTGCGCATTAACATTATTATTTAAGAAGAAAAATAATAGTAAACTAAAAATAGTAATAGATTTTTTCATAATAATATAAGATTTTGTTAGTTAGTTATTTCAAATATATGCAAATAAAATCTTACGTAAATACATATTTGTAAAAAAAATACTATTTAACGTTATATAGAAGACATAAAAAAGGCGACCAAATTGGTCGCCTCTTATATTTTTCGTTACGATTCTGAAACAACAGAATCAATGAAAATAGTACATATTATTTAAGTTTCTTTTTAACTTCAACTTCATGGAAGGATTCGATGATATCACCTTCTTTAATATCATTATAGTTTTTAACTTGCATACCACAATCGAAACCTTTTGTTACTTCTTTAACATCATCTTTAAATCGTTTTAAAGAAGTTAATTCACCTGTATAAACGACCACACCATCTCTAATTAAACGAACATTTGATGATCTAAGTATTTTCCCATTAGTTACCATACAACCAGCGATACTTCCAATTTTAGAGACTTTAAATATTTCTCTAATCTCTGCAGTACCTGTGATTTCTTCTTTAAGCTCTGGAGATAACATACCTTCCATCGCATCTTTAAGATCGTTAATAGCATCGTAAATAATAGAATATGTTCTAATGTCGATCTCTTCTTTATCAGCAATCATTCTGGCATTTCCAACTGGACGTACATTAAATCCAACAATAATGGCATCGGATGCAGAAGCCAATAACACATCACTTTCTGTAATCGCTCCAACACCCTTATGTAGGATATTAACTTGAATTTCTTCAGTAGATAATTTTTGGAATGAATCTGTTAATGCCTCAACAGAACCATCCACATCTCCTTTAAGGATGATATTCAATTCTTGGAAATCACCAAGTGCTATACGACGACCAATCTCATCAAGCGTGATATGACGTTGCGTTCTAACAGATTGTTCACGTTGTAATTGTGCTCTTTTTGATGCAATTTGTTTTGCTTCTCTTTCGTCTGCAAATACATTAAACTTATCACCTGCCTGTGGCGCTCCATCTAGTCCTAATATAGATACTGGTGTTGAAGGCCCCGCTTCAGCAACATCGTTTCCACGTTCATCATGCATGGCTTTTACCTTACCACTATTTTTACCTGCTAGTACATAATCACCAACACGTAGTGTCCCTGCCTGTACTAAAATAGTCGATACATAACCACGTCCTTTATCTAAGAATGCTTCTACTACTGTACCAACAGCTTGTTTATCTGGATTTGCTTTAAGCTCTAATAATTCGGCTTCAAGCAATACTTTTTCTAACAATTCTTTTATACCAGTACCAACTTTAGCAGAAATATCATGGGATTGAATTTTTCCACCCCAATCTTCAACTAAAAGATTCATTTGTGCTAATCCATCTTTAATCTTCTCTGGATTTGCATCTGGTTTATCAATTTTATTAATTGCAAAAACAATAGGAACTCCAGCTGCTTGAGCATGAGATATGGCTTCTTTAGTTTGCGGCATGATATCATCGTCTGCAGCAGCTACAATAATAGCAATATCTGTAACTTGAGCACCACGTGCACGCATCGCCGTAAAGGCCTCGTGACCTGGTGTATCTAAGAACGCTATTTTTTGTCCGCCTTCCAGTTCTACACCATAAGCTCCAATATGTTGTGTGATTCCTCCAGATTCTCCTGCAATAACATTTTCCTTTCTTATATAATCCAGAAGCGATGTTTTTCCATGATCTACATGTCCCATTACAGTTACAATAGGTGCTCTCGGTCTTAAATCTGCCTCGTTATCTACAACTTCTTCAATAGATTCTTCTATATCTGCTGTTACAAATTCTACCTGGTAACCAAATTCATCTGCTACAATAGATAATGTTTCAGCATCTAATCGCTGATTCATTGTTACCATCATACCTAATGACATACATGCAGAAATAATCTGAGTTACAGAGACATCCATCATAGTTGCAACTTCACTTGCAGTAACAAATTCTGTAACTTTAAGAATTTTACTTTCTGCTGCTTCTATTTGTTGATCAATCTCTGTTTGTTCTCTATGTTGATCTCTTTTATCTCTTCTATATTTTGCGCCTTTACCTTTTGAAGATTTCCCTTGAAGTTTTTCAAGTGTTTCACGCACTTGTTTTTTTACATCTTCCTCACTAGGTTCTTCTTTAACGATATTGCGACGTCCTTGTCCAGGTTTACCTTTAAATCTATCATTTCCTCCTGATCTTCCTGCACCAGGTCTTCCTCCACCAGATCTATTACCTTGACCGTTTCCTGCTTGAGGACCTCCAACTTTACTAATACGTCTACGCTTTTTCTTATTTGCAGCGCCTGCTTCTCCTGTTTTAGCTTCAGGTTTCTTTTCTTCTTTCTTTTTCTTTGGCTTATTAAATTGAGATAAATCAATTTTATCACCAGCTATTTTTGGACCTGTAAGTTTTTTATACTTTGTTTCTACCTTTTCATCAGGAAGGACTTCTCCTTCTTCATTTATAATCTCCCTCTTAGGTTTTACTACCTGCTTTTCTTCAACTTTCTCCTCAACAACAGGCTCAACTTTTGATTCAGTTTTTTCTTTAACAACAGGTTCAACTTTTGGTTCAGCCTTTTCCTTAACAACAGCTTCTGCTTTGACCTTCTCCTTAACTACAGGTTCAACTTTAACCTCCTCTTTGGCAACAGGTTTTACAACCTCTTCTTTTACAGGCTGCTCTACTTTAACCTCTTTTTTAACAGGTTCTGCAACCTCTTCAACTTTTTCAGTTTTCTTGGAAACGGTTTCGGGCTTTTTCTTTTTAGGTTCTAAATCAATTTTTCCAACTTTCTTAGGCCCTGAAAGTGCCGCAGCAGCTTTAACAATTTCTCCCTTTCTGGCTGTCACCTTTTGTTTCTCTTCAAGCTCACGCTCGCGTTGCTCACGCAACACTTCTTTTTCTTTTATTTTAGCTTGACCAACCTCTTTAGATGCTACTTTTTTACTAGCATCTGTTTGAAATTCATTAGAAAGGACAGTATATACTTCTTCTGAAATTTTCGTAGTGGGTCTTTTCTCTATTTCTATACCTTTAGAATCTAAAAATTCTACAGCACGATCTAGAGAGATGTTAAGCTCGCGTAATACTTTATTTAATCTAATTGTTTCAGCCATAAATCGCCTTTAAAATACTCAAATATATGTTATTCTTCGAATTCTTCTTTTAAAATTCTAATAACTTCATTAATTGTTTCTTCTTCTAAGTCTGTTCTTTTTACTAAATCGTTTACCTCCTGCTCTAAAATACTCTTTGCAGTATCTAATCCAGCTTTACTAAACTCATCAATAATCCATGCTTCTATTTCATCAGAGAACTCTCTTAATTCCACATCTTCTTCAGCGCCTTCTCTAAATACATCTATTTCGTAACCAGTTAATTGACCAGCTAAACGGATATTATGTCCGCCTCGACCAATCGCTTTACTTACTTCTTCTGGTTTTAAAATAACTTCTGCTCTTTTAGTCTCTTCATTTAATTTTATTGAAGTAACTCTTGCTGGGCTTAATGCTCTTGTAACGTATAGTTGTAAATTATTTGTATAATTAATAACATCAATATTCTCGTTACCTAATTCACGAACAATACCATGAATTCTGGAACCTTTCATACCAACACAAGCTCCAACAGGATCTATTCTATCATCATAAGAGTCTACCGCTACTTTTGCTTTTTCCCCAGGAATTCTAACCACATTTTTAATGGTAATTAAGCCATCAAAAACTTCTGGAATCTCTTGTTCAAACAATTTCTCTAAAAACGCAGGAGAGCTTCTAGACATTATAATAGTTGGCTTAGCTCCTTTAAGCTCAACAGAATCAATCACGCCTCTTACATTATCTCCTTTTCTAAAGAAATCTGAAGGTATTTGCCTGTCTTTTGGCAATACAATTTCGTTACCATCATCATCTAACAGAATAACTGCTCTGTGACGAATATGATGTACTTCTGCTGTATAAATTTCTCCTATTAAATCTTTAAATTGTTTATATATTATAGTATTATCATGCTCATGAATTTTAGAAATTAAGTTTTGACGTAAAGCTAAAATGGCTCTTCTTCCTAAATCTATAAGCTTTACTTCTTCAGATACATCTTCTCCTACTTCAAAATCTGGTTCAATTTTTTGAGCTTCTGATAAAGAAATTTCCTGATTTGATTCTTCAACTTCTCCATCTGCAACTACTACTCTATTTCTCCATATTTCTAAATCTCCTTTATCAGGATTCACAATTATATCAAAATTATCATCGTCGCCATACTTCTTTTTTAAGGCACTTCTAAATACATCTTCTAAAATTGCCATTAACGTTACTCTGTCAATTAGCTTATCGTCTTTGAATTCTGAAAAAGATTCAATTAACGCGACATTTTCCATAACTCTTTTGAATTAAAATTTAATCATAACTTTTGCTTCTACAATATTTCCGTAAGCGATATTCGCTTCTTTTTTTACAGTCACTTTACCTTTACCTACAGGTTTTGGCTCCCTAACTTTCCATTCTAATCTAATTTCACCATCTGTTGCTTCTGTAAGTGTTCCTTCTAATTCATCAGAAGTTGTCTTCACATTAAGCACTCTGTTTAAATTCTTTTTATACTGTCTTTTGTGAATTAAAGGCGATGTTGCTCCTGAAGACATAACTTCTAAAGAAAAATCTTGATCTTCTCTATCAAGGTTATGCTCAATGGCTCTACTAATAAACATACAATCTTCAACTAAAACGCCACTATCGCCGTCTATAGTTATCTTAATTTGATTATCTCCTTCAATAGAAAAATCTATAAGGAATAAATCTGGTCTTTCAATTAACGCAGTCTCTAGTAAATCTGCAACAGTACTTTTAAACATTTTTAGTATAAAAAGAGGGGACTTTCCGTCCCCTCATTTATTAAATTTCGCCTTTCAACGGTGCAAATATATATATATTTTATTGATTTTTAAAGAAATATTTCATAAATTTAGATACGTATAACTTGTTAAATTATGAAAAATATACTTGTTCCGACTGATTTTTCAGATCAAGCCGAAAACGCTTTAAAAGTAGCAGGTCAATTAGCAAGAAAATATAACTGCGAAATTTATTTATTACATATACTTGAAATACCGCTGCAGGAAATTGATGCTTTAAGCTCTTACAGCAATTTACCCGAGGCTGTTTATTTTATGAAACTAGCACATAAGCAGTTTGAAGAATTAAAAACGAATGATTACCTAACGGGCTTAACAATACATGAAACCGTTCAATTTCATGAGATTTTTAAAGGTGTTTTTCATATTTGTAAAAAACACGATATAGATTTAGTTATTATGGGTTCTAATGGTGTTAGCGGCTTAAAAGAAATGCTTATTGGCAGCAATACCGAAAAAGTGGTTCGCACATCTGAAACCCCTGTTTTAGTTGTAAAAAATGAGCACAAAACCTTTAAAGTTAATGACTTCGTATTCGCATCAGATTTTAAAGATGAAAGCAAAGCAACTTATAAAAAAGCTATTGATCTTGCCAACATGTTACAAGCTAAAATGCATCTGCTCATGGTCAATACGCCTAATAAATTTATGACCTCTGCAAGATCGGAAGACAGAATGAAAAAATTTGTTGAAGCTTTTAATTTCTCTAATTACACAATTAATATTTATAATGATATTAGTATTGAAAAAGGGATCATGAATTTTTCGCAATCTATTAAAGCGGATCTAATCGGAATGAGCACCCATGGCAGACAAGGTATTTCTCACTTCTTTAATGGCAGCATTAGTGAGGATTTGGTGAATCATGCAAAACGCCCTGTGATTACTTTTAAGATATAACGCTGCTCTAACAAAACAAAAAGTCTTTCTCACGAAAGACTTTTTTACTAGATATATCTTAGTTCGGTTTTTATACCCTTCTTACCTCGAAAACCCATTTTACTTAAAAAAATAAGTTTAATGTGATTTCTATAATTTAACAAAACGCTTTACGCCATACGTTTTTGTTTTTATAATATAGATTCCAGAAGTTAATCCAGAAACATTTAAATGACTCTCTTCCTCAAACCTTTTCACCTCCTGACCACTAACATTATAAATAATCCCAGACAGTGTTTTATTAAACCTTAAGTTAGCCTCAACTATTGTTGGGTAAATTTTAAAGTTATTTTTAGCAACTTCCTCACTAATACTCAATGAGGCGTCGTCTATCTGTATAATTCCCAATGAGCCACTTACTTCATAACCTACTAAAAGTAAATTTTTCGAGTTAGGGCTATCGGCTGCCGAAACAAATTTTATAATTTCTGGTGCTGTATCTCCTGTTGTTCTGTTATACTTGTAGTAAGTAATAAACTCTACATCTGTAGGATCTGTGATATCGTACATCAATATAGTGCTTTGTCTTTCTAAACCAATAAAGGCATATGTTACACCATCAATAGTACCAACAGCCAATGCTTCTGGCTCACCACCTTTATCATCAGATCTGTCATCTAATCCTCCTTCATCTTCATTAAACAATGTAGGCTCTTCTAAGGCTATTTTCTGTCCAAAATCATCAGCACTATCAAACACCAAATTACCATACTCATCAAAAATTGAAAAAGATCTAGCTCCGTAAGAATAAATTTGTTCGATCGTTCCATCATTATTATAATCACCCGTAGCTGTTGTTGTTTTTAGCCTGCCAAGATCTTCATCTTCCTGAAGCGTTACAGCATCTGGATAATATGCTGTGTTTAATGTTAAATCCTTAACACGTTCTTCTTCCGAATACCCATCATAATCTCTGGAATCACCCTCATTTGCTGTTACGATATAATTTACGCCATTTACTTCATAGGAAGTAATAGCATCTGGCATAAACACCCCCAAAGTAGGGTGCTGTGTAATATTGATAGCATCATCTTTGTTAGATGCATCGAAACCATAATCGTTTGCAAAAGAAATAATTCCCAATACACTGGAATCTGTAATTCCTGCTCCAGCTAAACCAAAATCATTATCGTTTATTACAGCAATTTCATTATTTGGTAGTAACGCGATGCCTTCTGCTTTATCTGACCCCTGATATCCTACTGATGGTAAGTTAAGTACTTTTGTTTTATGGACTGCCTGAATGTTTTGAGCTGCTATTTCATCGGCTGTTAACTCTTCCAGTTCTTTGCCGCCTGTTATGGTTGTATTTAAAATATTGGTAGCAAAGTTAATATCTATTTCGAAAACATATTTTTTCCCTGTAGAAACGGTTGGCCCTTCTGAATCTCTTTCTATAACCAAAAACTTACCATCTCCTGCATAAACAGCATCGCCCATTTTATCTACTCTTGATGAAGCATAACCAGCATCTTTATTTCTTTCTAATAAATACACATATTCTTCTACTGGAACTCCCGTATCACAACTAATACCTAAGATTCTAATAACATCAGAGTTATTCCTAACCGTACTTGACGGATTCTCTATTGGCGATTGAATAAATGCATATATAATATGATTCACATCATCGTAGGCAATAGCCTCAAAACCTCTATTCGCTCTTCTTTTAGAATATATCTCAGGTAACGTTTCTTTTCCATAAGTGCCTTCCGCTTGTGGTGTTGTTCCTAATAACGATGTTCCAGATGGCACATAACGTTCTATTAATTTCCCATTAGAATCAAACTGATATATGGCAGGTCTGTACTCATCACACATCCAAAAGCCACCATTTTTATCAATTATAACACCTTCAAAATCACCTCCATATGCATCGTAAGGTAATGCATGGTATTCTTCTGATGATCCATCAACATAATCAGCATTCGCATAAGCAGTTGTAGCATCTGTAAACGTTACTGGAACCTCATCAAACCCAGGGATATTACCTTTTCCAGTAATAGGTGTTGTACCGTCTTTTCTGGTTAATAAGATTTGATCGTTTAAAGTAACACTACCTGTTGTTTTGTTTAATGTAAATTTTGCTATTCTGCCTTGATAGTCTGGCAACTTAAATGGTCTTAAATTTTGTGCTGCAGCTGGTGTGACATCCAATTTACCAACAGTGCTTCCGTTAGGACCTCTATCTGGGACAGCATAGAAAACATAATCGGTAGCGGTTGAGTTAGCTTCATCATAAAAAAGCCCAGAAAACCCACCTAATAATACTGGCGCTTGACCACCATCGTAAACTGGCGCTCCAAGTTCTGGCCAATTAGCAACTAACTCATTTATAGTATAGCTTGTTACGGTAGGTGTTCCCAAAAGATGGTTTTTAAAACCTAATGGTAAAATATCTAGAATCGTATTATTTGTTAAATCAACAACAACTAACGCATTGTTTTCCTGACAGCTAATATATGCTTTTGATCCGTCTTCGGTAACTGTTACAAACTCTGGTTCTAAATCTTCAGAAACACTAGCTGTACCACTATTTCCAAAAATACGAATGCCCTTGTTTTGCAGTGCTACTTTTTTAGCATCGTACCCATTAAAATCAATGGTACTTGGTGTCGCAGACATAACACCCGAACTTAAATCTACTACTGTAATGCTTCCCTCTGGATCGTTAGTATAATCATCTGAAGGCTCTCCTTCATTAGCTACCAAAAGCTTTGCTCCATCTGGTGTAAATGTTAACATATCTGGTAACGCACCAGCTACAACATGGTTTAAATAAACACCATCTAAATCAAAAAACACGACTTTTCCAGGTTCTTGTTTTGGATCAGATTCTACTGCTACAGCAACAATACTTCCGTGTATTGCGACTGAATTAGGCCCAGCTCCATACGTTGACAAATCTACTGTTTTAACCAAAGTTGGCGTTGCAGGTGTGCTAATATCTACAATAGTAAAACTATTGGTTGCAGAGTTTGTAAAAAAGACGTGTTGATTTATTACATCATGAGCAACAGTCTCAGCAGAGCCTTCTTCATTTGTATTATAAGTCGCTAAGTGTTGGAGAGGATTTTGACTTTTAACCGTCGTAAAAGTGAGTGCTAGTAAACCAGCAATAAGAGTAATTTTTTTCATGTCTTTAAATAGGATTAATTAATCCTTTAAAGGAATCATTTAAAAATATATTTAATATTACTCAATAATTATGTTGTTGTAAAATATTTACTTTTAATATGTATTTATTGCTATCCAAGTATTAAGAATGTTAAGTTGATATTAATAAAGTTCTCATATCAAAAAAACATGATTAAAATATTATTATTTCAATCTATTTTTTTACTAAAACATCTTTGTAAAAACTTTTGAAACTGACCTATTTTAACGAAAACAAAAAATCCCAATCAAATTAATGATTAGGATTTTACAATTATGTTGGCCTACTAGGGCTCGAACCTAGACTCTTTGGTACCAAAAACCAACGTGTTGCCAGTTACACCATAGGCCAATATGCAATTGAGGGTGCAAAAATAACACAAAGTTTTATTTGTACAAGCATTTTATGAAAAATAATTTCGAATAATTAACGTTTCCTTAAAAACATTTGGAATATCATGAGTTCTATTAACACTATTTTTATGTCTAATACTATTTGGCATCAACCTTTTATGTTAAGACTAACTAAATAGTTATGTTCCATCTCATATTTATTATTAAATTCGCCAAAGCAAACAAACACGATATATATGGCACATTTTAACTTTAAAAAATGGAATACTCTTTTAGGCTGGTTCTCTTTTTTAATAGCTCTTATAACCTATACTTTAACGGTCGAACCTACCGTAAGCTTCTGGGATGCAGGCGAATATATTTTAACATCCTCTAAATTACAAGTAGGACATCCGCCAGGAGCACCATTATTTCAAATGCTTGGTGCATTCTTCTCAATTTTTGCTTTAGAGCCTTCACAAATTGGTTGGATGATGAATATGATGAGTGCTGTATCCAGTGCATTCACCATCTTGTTTATGTTTTGGACGATTACTTTGTTACTAAAAAAACTTGTTGGTAATACTAACGATCTTAATAAAAATCAATCTATGGCTATTCTAGGAAGTGGTCTAGTTGGCAGTTTAGCATTTACTTTTACAGATTCTTTTTGGTTTAATGCTGTTGAGACCGAAGTATATGCTATGGCAACCTTGATTATGGCTGTATTGTTTTGGTTAGGGTTACGTTGGGAGCAAGACATGGATAAACCCCGCGGTAATCGTTGGCTCATTTTAATTGCTTTTGTTATTGGGTTATCTTTTGGAGTCCACTTTATGGGACTCCTTACTATTCCCGCTATTGGCCTGGTTTATTATTTTAAAAACTACAAGACTATTACGGCTAAAAACTTTATTATAGCCAACGTTGTTTCAGTAGCTGTTTTATTATTTATTTTTAAACTTTTAGCACCAAATATTCTCAAAATTTTTAGTGTTTTCGAAATCTTTTTTGTGAATACTATTGGATTGCCTTTCAATTCAGGTTCTATAATTGCAGGCATCTTATTAGTGACTGTTATATACTATGCATTGCGTTATACCAGACAAAAAAACTTTGTTCATTTAAACACAGGAATCCTTTGTTTAACCTTTGTAATTATTGGATTTTCTACATGGCTGATGTTACCAATTCGTGCTAATGCTAATGTGGTTATTAACGAGAACAATCCATCAAGTGCCAGAGAGTTACTAGCTTATTATAATTTAGAGCAATATCCCGAAACGCATTTATTTTACGGGCCTCAATTTACAGATCAATACGCTTATCTTGATGACAACAATCCTTATATAGATGATAAGCCTAAATACGAAAAGGACGAAACAAAAGGTGAATATGTTGTTGTAAACGATTATGAGGACGCAAAGCAAAATTACAACTCTAAACACGCTTCTATTTTACCTCGTATGTGGAGTGCCGAACATGCCGAAAATTACATGATGTTTTCTGGGTTTTTAAACTTTAAGTTAAAGCCCGATTATCAAATGGAAAACCAATTACGGACGACTGTTTCAGATTTTAAAAACAATGTCGCTCAAGGCAATGTTGATTATGAAGATTATAATAATTTCTTAAAACGTTTTAAAAGCTATATAGATATTGAAAAACCTTCACTAGGGAGTAATATCGCCTACATGTTTGAGTACCAGTTAGGATACATGTACTGGCGTTATTTTATGTGGAATTTTTCAGGAAGACAAGACGATATTCAAGGACGCTATGATAATCATGGCAATTGGATTACTGGTATAAAACCTTTGGATGAATTCCTTTTAGGTTTCTCGCAAGACAATTTACCAAGTGATGTTAAAAACAATAAAGCGAGAAATACTTATTATCTTTTACCTCTTATTTTAGGGATTATTGGTTTTTTCTTTTTGTTTAATAAAAATAAAAAGTTGTTTTGGACTATGCTTGTGTTTTTCCTTTTTACTGGAATAGCCATTCAAGTATACACCAATGTACGGCCTTTTGAACCTCGTGAACGTGACTACTCAGTTGTAGGCTCTTTTTATGTGTTTGCACTTTGGATTGGTTTTGGAGTTTACGCCATTTTTGATACGTTAAAAGAATATATACCAAAAAAATTAGCAGCACCAATAATCACAATAGCTTGTCTAATATTAGTTCCAGGTATTTTGGCCGCCAACAATTGGGATGACCATGATAGATCGGATAAATACACTGCCAGAGCAATGGCAAGAATGTATTTAGACTCTTGTGCAGAAAATGGTATTTTATTCACCATTGGAGATAATGATACTTTTGCCCTTTGGTATGCTCAAGAAATTGAAGGCTATAGAACCGATGTAAGAGTGGTAAATACAAGTTTATTTCAAACCGATTGGTATATAGACCAAATGAAACGTAAGGCTTATGCAAGTGACCCTATACCTTCTCAACTAACTCATGATTTATACAAATACGGTACAAACGACTATATCATAATACAGCCCGTTATTAAAGACACTTTAGAGATAAAACAATTTTTAGATTTTGTAGCGAGTAACAATCCTAAAACAAAATACAAGCATGTTTTAGAAAAACAAGGTGTAGATCTTACCCAAGTTAGAAGTCAAGATTTAAATGCCACCTATATGCCCACCGAGTTTTTACGCCTTCCTGTAAACAAACAGAATGCCCTAAATTCAGGTATTGTAAAACCAGAAGATGCTGGTAAAATAGTATCTCATATTGATTTAAACATTAAAGGAGGAGCACTTTATAAGAATAGATTACTTATGTTAGATGTCGTTGCCAATAACGAATGGAAACGTCCTATATATTTTACAGGAGGTAGTTTTGGTGATGATGATTACATCTGGATGAAAGATTACCTACAGCTTGATGGTATGTGTTATAAACTAGTGCCTATTAAAACAGCTGTAGATAGAGCCAACCCATTTGACATGGGACGCGTAGATACAGATCTTATGTATGAGAAAGTAAAAAAATGGGATTGGGGTAATAGTGGAAGCCCAGATATTTACCATGATGTTGAAACTCGTAAAAACTCTATAACTTATAGAGGCAATTTGGCTAGACTTATTGAAAAACTAATTAATGAAGAAAAGCTGGATAAGGCTGAAGAGATTGCAGATCTAGCCATGAACAACATGCCTGTTGAATATTTTGGATACTATACGCTATTGGAACCTTATATTAATGCCTATTATGAAGTTGGTAATAAAGAAAAAGCGCAACGTCTGTTTAAGGATGTCGCTAACAAATATCAAGAAAGCTTAAGCTATTACAGTAGTTTAAAAACGGATCATCAAGAACATTTATTCGAAGATATTTACACAGATATTCAACGCTACAAAGGATTGGTAGATGTTTTAATACAATATGATATCGAGTTTGCCGAAACAGAAGGCCAAACGTTTAACAATTTCTTAAAATCATTTAGACATTTTTATGGTGATCAACCAGAAGAAACACTAGCACCAAAAGTTGATAAAGATATTCCAGCAACAGATAGTAGTGGTTTAAAAATAGATAGTACTAAATAAAGAATTTCTTGAAACCCAACTATTCCTGCCTTTGCTGGCAGGCAGGCTCGAGGCAGAGCTATATTTCGCTGGTTTCATTTTGACCTAAAAAGGTCAAAAACCAAAATTCTGTATTTAGATTCGCGTTTTTACTGAAACAAGTTCAGCACAGGCACGGAATAACAATTTCAACGAAAACCCCAAGGCAAAGCCTCGGGGAATTCTTTTCGATTAATTAGTACAAGGCATGACCTTAATACCTATAAAGACACCTTTACTTGTAAAAAAAATATTCCCAAACTATGTTTGGGATATTCCGACTACGGATAAAGTTATATACCTAACGTTCGATGATGGTCCAACACCAGAAATTACTAATTGGACGCTAAATACTTTAAAAGAATATAACGCAAAAGCCACTTTTTTTTGTATTGGAAATAACATAAAAAAACATCCTGACATCTTTCAAAACATTTTAGATGACGGGCATAGTATCGGGAACCATACTTACAATCATGTTAAGGGGTGGCGAACTAAAAGCGAAGACTATTTGAAGAATGTTGAAGAAACACAAAGAATCATTAATGATCAAATTTCAAATAGTAATTCTAAAATCGTCAACCATCAATCATCAGTCGTTAATCTATTCCGTCCACCTCATGGGCAAATAACACCTAAACAAGGGAGAAAGCTAATAACATTGGGGTACAAAATAATAATGTGGGATGTATTGTCTTTTGACTGGCAGAATAACGTTAGCAAGGAGACTTGTTTAAACAATGTTACTAGTAAAGCAACAAACGGTAGTATTATTGTATTTCATGATAGCGTAAAGGCTTCAAAAAACATGCTGTATACTTTACCGAAAACATTGGAATTTTTCAGCAAGAAAGGATACACCTTTAAAGCTATAAAAGACTAAGCGTACTGCTGAATAATACCTATAAGTGTATTAGCATCCTGTTCTCCACTTTGACGCCATTTCATCTCACCGTCCTTATAAATAATAAGCGTTGGCAAGGTTTTTACTCTTAAAGCTTCGGCAAGTTCTTCATTCTTTTCAACATCAATCTTTATAACCTTAGCTCTATCACCTAATGCGGCAGCAACATCTCTTAAAACAAGATGCATGGCTGTTGATTGATCATTCCATTCTGTATAAAAATCCAACAAAACAGGAATTTCCACATCTATTAGTTCCCCAAATTTTGACATACTTTAATTGTTTATTAGTCAAACGTGCTTATACAAATATAGCATTTCTTAGCAATTATGCATTATGTGAGCCCTTTTTAAGTTCTATAACTGTTATTTCTGGCCATATTCCAACACGCCCAGGAAATGCTAAATACCCAAAACCTCTATTTACATTTATATACTGCCCCAACTCTTCATAAATACCTGCCCAATATTTATAGCGCCATTTCACAGGGCTCCATTTAAACCATCCAGGTATTTCAATACCAAACTGCATACCATGAGTATGTCCACTTAGTGTTAAATGATAATGATAATCATCTTGAATCACCTTTTTTTCCCAATGTGACGGATCGTGACTCATTAAAATCTTAAAGTCATTTTTATTAATAGTACTTGAAGCTTTCTCTAAATCGCCTGCCGTTTTAAATCCTCCTGCTCCCCAGTTTTCAACACCAATCAAAGCAATACGCTCTCCATTTTTTTCTAAGTATCTACTTTCATTCAACAATAGATCAAATCCTATTTCTCTTTGAAGGCTTTTTAAATCTTCTAAGTTTTGCTTTTTTGCGTCTTCAGACTCCCATTTAACATAATCTCCATAATCATGATTTCCTAGTACAGAAAACAAACCGTCTTTCGCCTTTAGTTTACCAAAAACATTTTTGTAAGGCACTAATTCTTCGGCTTTATTATTTACTATATCACCAGTAAACAATATCACATCACTTTGCTGCTCATTTATTAAATCTACAGCATAATTAACCTTATCCATATTATCGAAACTCCCAGAATGAATATCGCTAATTTGAGTAAGTTTATACCCATTAAAAGCATCTGGTAAATCTTCAAAATGAAGTGTATATTTTAATACTTTATAATTGTATTTCCCTCTATAGATACCATAAATAATGGAAGCCAATGGAATAGCTGCAATACCCAGCGCAAGCTTACTTATAAATTGTCTTCTAGATGCAAAATAATTCCCTTTGGCTGTGTCTCCTTCTGTAAAATACCTGAAAACCGCTTGTGGCACCCTAAAAATATCCTCACCAATCATCACAGCCAGCAAAACCATTTTTGGCACCAGCAAGGCTATAAAAAGCCCGAAAGCGTATGCATGCCCATGAGAAAAACCATCACTTCTATTAAAACCATAATAATGAAATACAAAATTGCCAATTACTATAACTGTAATAAGCCAATAGGATATTTGAATCCAATTATTTTTTGAAACTGTTTTAAATGCTTGAAAAGCATAAATATCTGCAATCCCAAAAATGACAAGAAAAATAATCCAACGAAGCATATTCTTTTTTACCAAATATAATAGTATTCTAAAGTAATACTTCTTTAATACACTATATTTAACTTATGGTTAAGAATTAATATATTCTAATTTCTAAAAATAAATAATCACTTATATATTTAAATTTATTTTACGATTTACTTTTCGTAGTTTTGGTTTTCTTTCAAAACAAATAACATGTCAGATCAAAAACGTCTTTTTTTAGTCGATGCCTATGCTTTAATATTTCGTGGTTATTATGCCTTTATTAAAAACCCGAGAATTAACTCTAAAGGCACAGACACCTCTGCTATTTTAGGATTTATGAATTCGCTTTTAGATGTTATTAAGCGTGAACGTCCCGATCATTTAGCGGTGTGTTTTGATAAAGGAGGGAGTACCGATCGTGTTGAAATGTATAAAGAATATAAAGCGAATAGGGACGCAACTCCCGAGGCTATTAAAATTGCTATTCCATACATTTATAGCATACTTGAAGCCATGCATATTCCTATTATGGTTAAGGAAGGTTATGAAGCTGATGATGTTATTGGAACACTTTCTAAACAAGCCGAAAAAGAAGGTTATAAAACCTTTATGGTAACACCTGATAAAGATTTTGCTCAATTGGTTTCTGAAAACATTTTTATGTACCGTCCTGTTTTTGGAGGCGGTTACGAAACTTGGGGCATTCCAGAAGTTCAAAAGAAATTTGAAGTTACAGATCCCTTGCAAGTCATCGACTTTTTAGGAATGATGGGAGATTCTAGTGATAATATCCCTGGGCTTCCTGGCGTTGGAGAAAAAACAGCTAAAAAGTTTTTAGCGCAATATGGTAGTATGGAGAATCTTTTAGCAAACACGCATGAGCTTAAAGGTAAAATGAAAGAGAAGATTGAAGCGAATGGCGACTTAGGAATCCTTTCAAAAAAACTGGCCACTATCATGCTAGATGTTCCTGTTGCATTTAATGAGAAAGATTTTGAAATGTCTCAACCAGATATTCCTAAGGTGAGTGAAATTTTTCAAGAATTAGAATTTAGACGTTTAATTGATAATTTTAATAAAACATTTGCTACCAGTAGTGAAGCACTGCAAACTGACGCCTCATCAACTACAAAAGCGACACCAAAAGAACAAGCCTCTGCAGGGGCAGGTCAGTTTTCTTTATTTGGAGGCGATCCTTCAACTGCTACAAATACCGAAACTGAAACAGAATATACTCGAAAAACAGCCGAAACCACCTCTCATTTTTACCAAAGTGTCGATTCTGGAATCGCCACAAAACTCTTCATTAAAAATTTAATGAATCAAACTTCGGTGTGTTTTGATACTGAAACTACAGGATTAAATCCTATTACCGCAGAACTAGTTGGTATTGCTTTTTCATGGGAAGTTGGTAAAGGCTTTTATTTACCATTTCCTGAAGATAAAACAGAAGCACAAGCACTTATTGAACAATTACGTCCGTTTTTTGAAAGTGAAACGATTCAGAAAATAGGTCAGAATTTAAAATATGATATTAAAGTTCTGGGTAAATACCATATTGAAGTTAGAGGTAAATTATTTGATACCATGTTGGCACATTATCTCATAAACCCAGATATGCGACATAATATGGATGTGCTAGCGGAAACATATTTGAATTACACACCAATTTCTATTGAATCGCTTATTGGGAAAAAGGGAAAAAACCAATTATCGATGCGTGAAGTTCCTTTAGAAAAACAAACCGAATACGCGGTTGAAGATTCTGATATTACACTTCAATTAAAAGAACATTTTGAAAAAGAGTTAGGCGAAGCCAATACTCAAAAACTCTTCGATGATATTGAAGTCCCATTACTTCGTGTACTGGCTGCTATGGAATTAGAAGGCATCAATTTAGATAAAAATTTCTTGAATTCTCTTTCGGAAGAATTAAACAAAGATATTACTTCATTAGAAACTAAAATTTATGAGGTCGCTGGTGAGGAATTCAATATAGCATCACCAAAGCAACTTGGGATTATACTTTTTGAAAAATTAAAACTTGTAGACAAACCTAAGAAAACCAAAACAGGTCAATATGCAACCTCCGAAGATATTCTATCCTATTTAGCAAAAGAGCATGATATTATTCAAAATATTTTAGATTATAGAGGTTTGGCTAAACTTAAAAGCACCTATGTGGATGCTTTACCAAGTCAGGTTGAAGAGTCAACAGGTCGTGTACACACCGATTATATGCAAACTGTTGCAGCTACAGGACGGTTAAGCAGTAACAATCCTAATCTTCAAAATATTCCTATTCGTACCGAGCGTGGTAGACAGGTAAGAAAGGCTTTTATTCCGCGAAGCGAAAATTACACCCTTTTAGCTGCCGATTATTCTCAAATAGAACTTCGTATTATTGCTGCTTTAAGCGAGGAAGAAACTATGATTTCTGCATTTAAAAACGGAGAAGATATTCACGCATCTACAGCTTCAAAAGTATTTAATGTGCCTTTAAATGAAGTGACTCGCGAACAACGTAGTAATGCTAAAACAGTCAATTTTGGTATTATTTATGGCGTTTCTGCCTTTGGATTAAGTAATCAAACAGATTTATCGCGAAGCGAATCTAAAGAGCTCATCGATACGTATTATGAAACCTACCCTAAACTTAGAAGCTTTATTAGCGAACAAGTTGATTTTGCTCGTGATAATGGTTATGTACAAACCGTTTTAGGACGTCGCCGCTATTTAAAAGACATAAATTCCCGTAATGCTGTTGTTCGAGGTGCTGCCGAGCGTAATGCCGTAAATGCACCCATACAAGGAAGTGCTGCCGATATTATTAAGATAGCTATGATTAATATTTATAATAAGCTATCTTCTGGAAATTATAAAACTAAAATGCTTTTACAAGTGCATGATGAATTGGTTTTCGATGTGTATAAACCCGAATTAGAAACTATCAAATCTCTCGTTAAAACCGAAATGGAAAATGCTTATAAACTCGAAGTTCCTTTAGATGTTGATTTAGATATTGGTGATAATTGGTTAGAGGCACATTAAATTATTTATTTTCAATTATCATTACATTGAAATAAGTTTTTCTTTCATTCCCATAACCAAAAGTGACCCTAACTTGAAAACTTTCAGTATTGATATTAAATACGTCTACTCCTTAATTAAAAAATTTAAAGGTTTTAGCTCACTTGATAATTCTTTTTTAATTTCTTCCTTAGCTCTATCAATTGAATGATAACCTAATAATCTCCTAACAGCAACAATTATTGAAAAAACTGCAACAATGAATTCATATTTATATTTCAAACTGTGAAAACTAAAACAGCAAAAACAAGTATGATTAAAATTGTATTCATTATTATTTTTATTAAAAGTAAGAAAAGTAAACTTACCTTAGTGGACTAGTAACGAATAATGTTGTTTTAAATTTAAACTGAAAAACACCTCTATAATCCCCTCAAGAGGATATTAGTTCCTAAGTTTAATTTGAGGATTGTCCCCTAGAGGGGACTTTAGGGGTGTCAGAGTACAAAATGTAAACCATGAGAAATAAAGTAATCCCATACAACCCTAAATTAAAACAACTCGCAAGACAGCTTCGAAAAAACAGCACTTTACCCGAAGTTTTGTTATGGCAGAATATTAAGCAACGTGCTTACGGTGTTCAATTTCACAGACAAGTTCCTATGCTTAATTATATTGTTGATTTTTATTGTCATGAAATTGGTTTAGCTATTGAAATTGATGATAATAGTCATGACCATAGTTTTTTATACGATGCTAAAAGGCAAGGAGAATTAGAAGTTTATGATGTTAAATTTTTGAGATTTTCAAATGAAGAAGTCAAGAAAAATATGTTCAGTATTTTATTGGTTATTGAAGAGACTGTAAAAGAATTGATGGAATAATTATAAAAAACTAATTCTGTACAATACACCCCTAAAGTCCCCTCAAGGGGACAATTATAACGGCATATCTATGTACGCAGCTCAAATATTATTACTATATTAATAACTTTAGTTTGTATTTAGGTTTCATGATTTAGATTGCCTACTCAAGGGGATTACAGGGGTATTACTACCTCCGTTTCTTCTCAGATTTAAACTTAGTCTTGTTTTTACGCTGGTTAAAAGGAATAGCAGCAGCATGAAGTAATACTTTTAATAAATATTGAATATTAATTTATCCAAAAGGATAGTGTCTTTTTATCTAAAACTAAATTAATACTCTTTAACCTTCAATTGAAAATCGATTTCAATAAGATCTTCAACCACTATCAATCCCAAGGCTTTTTTAGGTGGTTCTAAATTAAAATCTCGAATATTTAAACTCAGCACCCCTTTAACAATTAATATATCTTCACCTTCTAATTCTACTGGAATTACATAAGATTTTGTAACTCCTGCCAGATCTAAATCTAATAGTGCATTTACAAGATTTTCATCTTTGGGATCTTTACTTATCTCTTTTAATTTAATATATATTTGTGGATGTGTTTCAGATTTTAAAAGCTTTTGAAAATCAGCATTTATCCCTCTTCCACCACAATCAAAATCAGTATTTTCTAATACTAAAGTTGTTTTATTAAAAATAATTTTTTCTTTATCCCTCTTAAAAAAAACAGGGATTGGTTTATTTAGTTTCAAGATATTGTATTGGCACTTAAAACTATTAACATTGGTTTTTCCCTTAATAACAAGTTGGCTACTAGGTGTAATTATTACAGAGATACCCCCTAAACTTGAAAAAGCCAACATTGTGAAGATAAAAATAAAAAACAATACTTTTTTCATATTCTTTTTTTAACCAATATACTTTTTGTGTTATCAAATATAAAAATCAAGTCTAAAAGTATTTGCACTATTAATTAAATTAGTAACTCAATAATGCTACTTTTAGACTTAATTTCACATTTATTTTTTTAATTAGTCTTTAGAAACTTATAGCCGCTTCTAACATAAACCCATTAAATTCACCATCTTCCAAAAGGTCTCCAGTAGGATAATCTTTGTATTCTTGAACTACATATTCTGCCTTCATCAAGATGTTTTTGGTCATAAACCAACCAGCACCTAATTGAAATCTATTAATATTTATATCATCACCACTCGTTAACTCAGCACTTACTGTATTGTATCGGCTGCCTAAATATAAGTTTTCTGTTTTACCAAATCTATATATAATCTCACCCGCAAATTGTTTTGCTTCTCTCCTATCAACTTCACTTAAACTTCTTCCAGAGCTTATCTCTGCAGTTCCAAATATTTCAACTCCTTTGTATTTGATAAAAGGGTTAACCATAATAGCAGTAATTTTATTATTAAAACTTGGATTAAAACGCCCTGATCTAAAATTATCACTAGCGGCATCTGCATCTTGCATAATATCGTAATATCTAGAACCTGCTCTATCTGCACTATACAAATAAACACTTTTTGCATAACCTGTATTGTATAAAGAGCCTGTTAACCTAAATCTAAAATCATCATTTATTTGTTTGTCATACCCTAATTTTGCTAAAAAAGCACCTCCTCCTGTTGTGCCATTGGACTCTTCTACATTTTGGTTTAATTTACCATTAGAAAATCCAACCATACCTAAAAATCCATTATTACGATAATAAAACTCGGCTCCAACTTCTGTTGTAAATGAATCCATAATTAAGTTTCCCACAAATGGGTTGTGAATGGTTTGAGCGTTATCACTTCTTCTAAAATGGGCATCTCCATAGTTGTTTTCCATGTGTCCAATTTTAATGGTAGTATGTTTCATGAGACCTTCCATAAAGCCTTCACTAATAAAATCTAGCTTATCTATTTGGAAATATCCCCCTTTAACATAAGGTTCGTTGTGATGTCTAGAAGACAAATAAGTTCTTAAATGCATTCTCACACCATCATAAAGTACCACATCTAAATCTAAATTAGCTGTTGCTAAATTAAAATTACTACCTACTTCTAACAAAGGAATGGCACCAGAATTCTCATTGTCTAAAGCTTGAAACTGGAGTGTGGAGGCTCCACCTAGTCTTACTTGTACACCATTAAAATTTGAGACTGTATCTTTTGCTTTTGGACTCTCGAATACATTAACCCCTCTTTGATCTGGTTGCCTATAATTATCTAGATCTCTGTTCTGTGCATAAAAACTAAATCCGATAAATAGGATTACTAATAATAATGATTTTTTTAAAATTGATTTCATAACTTCTATTTTTTAACTGTTTATTATTTAATTTATTTAAATACTGTTGAAAATTTAATTGTTACATCATCCCCAGTAGTAATTGTGCCTAATAGGGCTTTTGGTGGGCTTATATTAAAATCTGTCATTTTAATTTTTCTCTCACCAGTTAACGTTATCTTAGATTTGATGATACTCGCGGTAAAATCTAATGTGATAGTTTTTTTTACTCCAGAAATAGTTAAGTCACCCAGCGTGCTTACTAAAAACACACCGTCCTCTTTACTGACAATGTTTTTAACTTCAATTAATTGAAATGAAATGGTTTTATTGTGATCTGTTTTTAAGGCTTTATAAGTGTTCTTATCCATTGAGGATTTTCCACTTTTCAAGCTCTCTGCCACTATGTTTATGGTGATTTTTTCTACTTGGCAAGTTTTAACATCTTTAAAACTTATTTTTCCATCTTGCTTTTCGGCTGATATATCCCAATCATGTATACTTGATGTTCCTGAAACCGTTAAAGATGATTCGCTATTTATTAAATTAAATTCTTGCGCCTGAATTACATTTGCGGTTATGACAAAAAGCACTATTAAACTTAAATATTTTTTCCTTGTTTCTTTGAATATTTTCATGACTATATTTTTTAATTATGCTACAAATCTCTGTCCAAATTGAATCGAAAACTATGATTTTTATCATAATATAATATGAGGCAATCCTAAAAATAATCGGAGTTTAGAAGTAAATCACCTCCGATACATATTGCGAAGAGTTCCTTAAATAAAATGTTGATTTTTAAAAGAAAAAACTTTCTGATTACTAAAAATCAAGAACTTACTCTAACCGTAAATAACAGGTATGGATGACAAAGATGTAAATCATAAAATTTAAGAAGTATCACTTAATAAAAAAAGCAAACGAACAGCTTTAATCTATCAGAATCAGTAAGATGAAGACCATCATTTTTATGATTGACATTTTATTATAGATAAATAACTAAGCAAGCTTGTTAAAAATTGAATAAACTTAAAAATCTAGTTATTGAATACTTTTTAATAAATAAAATGAAGAAATTAATGGTATTGTTTAAAAAAATAATTCCCTAAAAGAAACTCTAAAGCCCCTTAGGAAAGTAATCAAAAGCTTAAAAATCACCTACGCTTCTTCTTACTCCTAAACTTAGTCTTATTTTTACGTCGATTAAAAGGAATAGCATCATCAAATGTATGCTTCGCTTCTCCTCTAGGTTTATTTTTACGCCACTTGTCGTTTTCTGGAAGTAATACTTTTAATAAATCATGACGCCCCAATTTATTTAAAGTCTTTTTAATCCAAGCTTTGTTTTCATCTTTATACCAAAAGAAAAAACGATGCTGCTCGTCTTTTTCTTTACGGGTTATGGGTGTGTTTACCTTTTTAAGCGTGTAAGGATGATATCCACTATAATAAATTACGGTAGCCACCGTCATAGGTGTTGGTGTAAACCCCTGTACTTGTTCCAATTGAAAACCCATGTCTTTAGTTTCGGCAGCTAAATTCGCCATATCTTCAACTTCACACGCGGGATGGTTAGAAATAAAATAAGGAATCAATTGCAACTTCAACCCTTTTTTAATATTAATCTTATCGAAACGCTCTTTAAACTTATGAAAATAAGTAAACGATGGTTTGCGCATCAATTTTAAAACGGGATCGCTAGTATGTTCTGGTGCTACTTTAAGTCTCCCAGACACATGCTTAGTCATCACTTCTTCAGTATAATCATCTAATTCTTTTGGGTCGGCATTTTTATTGAATTCAGGTACTAGCATATCATGCCGAATACCACTACCAATAAACGATTTTTTAACTTTCGGATGACTATCGACTGCTTGGTATAACTCGGTTAATGGTTTATGAGAGGTATCTAAGTTACTGCAAATAACAGGCGAAATACACGAAGGCGCTACACACTTATCACATATAGCCTGAACCTTCCCTTTCATTTTGTACATGTTCGCACTTGGACCGCCAATATCAGATAAATACCCCTTAAAGTCTGGCATATTTGCCACAGTATCGACTTCTCGCAATACAGACTCCTGACTACGAGATGCAATAAACTTTCCTTGATGTGCCGAAATAGTACAAAAACTACAGCCCCCAAAACACCCACGATGTATGTTAATGGAAAACTTAATCATTTCGAACGCAGGAATTGGCCCACGTTTATTATATTTTGGATGTGGTAATCGTGTATACGGTAAATCAAAAGACGCATCAATCTCATCTTCTGTCATGGTAGGATACGGCGGATTAATCATCAGGGTTTTGTCCCCCACTTTCTGAAAAATTCGTCGTGCAGCCAATTTATTAGACTCTTGCTCTATCACTTTAAAGTTCGAAGCATATTTTTTCTTATCCTTTAAACAAATGTCATGCGAAGCTATTTCAACATCTTCCCAATTACTATTCTTAGGTACTTTGGCATCTTTGTTTAATAGAACTGCCGTTTGTTTTATAGTTGTAATACTACTAAAAGGCACCCCTTTTTGTAACAAACGCACCACCTCACGCAAAGGCTGTTCGCCCATACCATAAACCAACATATCTGCTTTAGAACTTTCTAAAATAGTTGGCATCAACATATCACTCCAATAATCGTAATGCGTTACACGACGCAACGACGCTTCAATCCCTCCAATTAAAACAGGAACATCAGGCCATTTTTCTTTTAAAATTTTAGAATAAACGGTAGTCGCATAATCTGGTCTGAATCCAATATCTCCATTGGGTGTATAGGCATCTTTATCTCGACGTTTTTTATTAGCATTATAGTTACTAATCATAGGATCCATACAACCACCAGTAACTCCAAAAAATAATTTTGGAGCACCTAGCTTTACAAAATCTTGAAGATTGTCGTTAACATTGGGCTGTGGCACCACAGCAACACGCAAACCATAACTCTCTAAAATACGACCAATTACTGCAGGTCCAAACGATGGGTGATCTACATAAGCATCACCACTAAATAAAATCACGTCTAGCTCTTCCCAACTGCGTATTTTAACCTCTTTATTTGTGGTAGGTAACCAATCTGAAAGTTTTAATTCTTGCATAACGTTGCAAAAATAGACAAAAATTGACTCTTAAACAGAATCCTTAAACGAATCATTACCAATGTTAAAATTAGTAAGGCTAAGCTTTTTTAACGACACCATATATATTGCTTAAAAGATTTGCCATGAATTCCAAAGAACTTTTTTTCACTATATTCATTTTGGCTTACACTCAAATTGATGCTCAAACATGTTGCTCAGGGTGGATTCCATTATCAAACAACATTAGCTTACCACTATCTGAAAAAGGCACAATTCAAATAGGTTTAAATTACGATTACACAATTTAAACACATTAAACTCTGGAACTGAAACTCTAAATGACAACACAAGATTCTGTATTTTCTATATAGAAGCACAGGAACAGATAATGATTTTCTGGGTAATTAATTCAACATACAAATTTGGTAATGAATTTCAAGCTTTATTAAGCTTTTCAGATCAGTTTACTTTTCTTAAGACACTTACACTTCTCCAGCGTATCTTTTAACGGTACAAATTATTTAATTGTAGGTAATGAAGATTTAATTTATCTGATAAAGACGAAAGTCTCACGTTCAATTATGATTTTAGTAGCTCAGAAATTTTCTTTAAAGACGATGAAGGAAACACATGGTCTATTTTCGGAAAAGCTATTAAAAATCCCAGAACAGGAGAAACACTTTATAGGTGTAAAATCTGTTATGACTTATTGGTTTTCTATAGCTGCATTTTATCCAAATCCAGAAGTTTACACACCTTAATAATAGCTAATTAAAACCTAGCATTCAGCTTATATTTTATTTATCAATTTAACACATTAAAATTTACGTAAAATTATCTCTCTTCACTGTTTGGTAATCAAATATATAATCGTAAATTTGCAAACTCTTTTCGAGAGAGGAATGTTTAATAAATAAAAATTAATTAGTGTGGATACATTAAGCTACAAAACGATTTCAGCCAACAAAGCTACTGTAAATAAGCAGTGGGTTTTAGTTGATGCTGAAGGTCAAGCACTTGGTCGCCTCGCTTCTAAAGTTGCAAAACTTTTAAGAGGTAAGCACAAGCCAAACTTCACACCACATGTTGATTGCGGAGATAATGTTATTATTATCAATGCAGAAAAAATCAGCTTATCTGGAAACAAATGGAACGATAAAACGTACATTCGTCATACAGGTTACCCAGGTGGTCAAAAAAGTTTAACTGCTACAGAATTGTTTGGGAAAGACCCTGCAAGAGTGGTAGAAAAATCAGTAAAAGGAATGTTACCTAAAAACAAATTAGGTGCAGATTTATTCCGTAATTTAAACGTTGTTGTTGGTTCAGCTCATACTCATGAAGCTCAAAAACCTAAAACAATTAACCTAAACGAATTCAAATAATGGAAGTAATTCACAAAATTGGCCGTAGAAAGACGGCTGTTGCTCGTGTGTATGTAGCCCCAGGAAAAGGGAACATCACGATTAATAAAAAAGACATGACGTCTTACTTTACTACTGCAACATTACAGTATAAAGTAAAACAACCTTTAGTTATGACTAACAATGATAGCAACTTTGATATTACAGTAAATGTATTTGGAGGAGGTATTACAGGTCAGGCAGAAGCTGTTCGTTTAGCAATATCTCGCGCTATGTGCGAACTTGATGCAGAGAACAGATTAATTTTAAAACCAGAAGGTTTATTAACTAGAGATCCAAGAATGGTGGAGCGTAAAAAATTCGGTCAGAAGAAAGCGCGTAAGAAATTCCAATTCTCTAAACGTTAATATTGAACGTGTTTCAGTATTTGTATATCAGATATTAGAACCATTTTCAAGACAATTAAAAGAAGCTGAAAAAATTTCAGCTTAAAAAAATAAACTAGTTATTGTTGTCCTTGTCCAAAAGACAGGATTTAGTTTAGCATCTAAATGATTAAGGCGATTTAAAAAATGACCACTTAATCATTGCTAATTCAACAGAACGTAAACTATTACAAAATGGCAGTAGAAGTAAAAGAATTACTTGAAGCAGGTGTACACTTCGGTCACCTTACACGTAAGTGGGATCCTAACATGGCTCCTTACGTATATATGGAGCGTAATGGCATCCATATTATCAACCTTTATAAAACAGCGGCTAAAATTGATGAAGCAGGTGCTGCATTAAGCAAAATTGCTAATTCAGGTCGTAAAATTTTATTCGTTGCAACAAAAAAACAAGCAAAAGATATCGTAGCAGAAAAAGCGGGCTCTATTAACATGCCTTACATCACAGAAAGATGGCCAGGTGGTATGTTAACAAACTTTGTTACTATTAGAAAAGCTGTTAAAAAAATGGCTTCTATTGATAGAATGAAGAAAGATGGTACGTTTATGACGCTTTCTAAAAAAGAGCGTTTACAAGTAGACCGTTTAAGAGCTAAGTTGGAAAAAAACTTAGGTTCTATTAATGATATGACTCGTTTACCAGGCGCTTTATTTGTTGTAGATATTAAACGTGAGCATATCGCGATTAAAGAAGCACAAAAATTAAACATTCCTATTTTTGCAATGGTAGATACCAACTCAGACCCACGTCAAGTTGATTATGTAATCCCTGCAAATGACGATGCTTCTAAATCGATTGATAAAATTTTAACTCACGTAACGGATGCTATTTCTGAAGGATTAGCAGAACGTAAAGCTGAAAAAGATGCTACAGCTAAAGAGACTACAGCTCCTGCGGCTAAAGCTCCAAAAGCTAAAGAAGAGGCTCCTGCTAAGGAAGCTCCAGCTAAAATAGTTGCAGCCGAAGAAGAAGAATAAATTAATCAATTACACAATACAAATAAGTCGTTTAATTTTTTTCTTAGCTGAAATTATTTGAACGACTTTTTTTTAAATAAAAAAATATGGAATCTACAGTAAAAATTACAGCAGCAGAAGTAAACAAGCTAAGACAAGCAACTGGTGCAGGTATGATGGATTGCAAAAAAGCTTTAGTTGAAGCTCTAGGCGATTTTGACAAAGCCATTGAAGTATTACGTAAAAAAGGACAAAAAGTAGCTGAAAAAAGAGCTGACAGAGAATCTTCTGAAGGTGCTGCTATTTCTAAAATTAATGCAGACCAAACTCAAGGTGTGGCCATTGTATTAGGTTGTGAAACTGATTTTGTTGGTAAAAACGAGAATTTTGTAGCATTAGCAAATCAATTTGCTGAAGTTGCTTTAAACTATAATACAAAAGAAGAGTTTTTAGCTGCAGATTTTGGCGGTATGACAGTTGCAGAAAAGTTAACTGAACAAACTGGTGTTATTGGTGAAAAACTAGATATCACTGCTTTTGAAAAATTAGAAGCTCCTTTTGTTGGAACTTATGTGCATATCAATAAAATTGCTGCATTGGTAGGTTTATCTTCTAAAGTTGACAAAGCCGAAATATTAGTTAAAGATGTAGCGATGCAAGTAGCTTCTATGGGAGCAACAACATTATCTTATAAAGATTTCGATCCTGCATTCATTGCTTCAGAAACAGAATCTAGAATTGCTGTTATTGAAAAAGACAATATCGAATTAGGTCGTTTAGGTAAAACACTTAAAAATGTACCTCAGTTTATTTCTATGGCACAATTAACGCCAGAAGTTTTGGCTAAAGCTGAAGAAGCTGCTAAAGCGGAATTAAAAGCTGAAGGTAAGCCAGAACAAATCTGGGATAGAATTTTACCAGGAAAAATGGAACGTTTTATTTCTGACAATACAACACTTGATCAAGAAAAATGTTTATTAGATCAAAACTTTATTAAAGATGAAAAGCTAAATGTTGCTAAATATGTAGCATCTTATGGTGAGGTTGAAATTACAGATTTCAAACGTGCTTCTTTAGGCTAGATATATTCCTGCAAAAGCAGAAATCTTATAAATTTAAACCATTATTCTAATTTTAGAATAGTGGTTTTTTTTATTAATGCTAAAGGAATATAGCCGCTAACGACAATTAGCGAAAAAAGAAGAAATCTAAAAAGGGATTAACTCTATCATTAAAAGTAAAACGGAAAATTTTTATTTAAAAATCAAAAACATCAAAATTTAAGAGACTCTTCAGTCGTCCCTCCTTCTGGATGACAAAATTCCATTCAAAACACCTATCTAAAAAATGCTTGTTTTTATTCAGAAAGAGGACAATCAATGAACCTATTTTACACAAAAATTCTTCTCTGTACTATTAATGTTCAAACAATCCAAAATTTTATATTGAATTCAATATTCATATAAATCCTAAGAATAAAAAAATTATGTAATTTTGCTCAACTCATTTTTCTGCGAAAGCGAAAAACCATTCATTACAAATGAAATATAAAAGAATACTACTAAAATTATCTGGTGAAGCATTAATGGGAGACCGCCAATATGGTATTGATCCAGAACGATTAGCAGAATATGCTCAAGACATAAAAACCATTACAGACCAAGGTGTACAGGTTGCCATAGTTATTGGAGGTGGAAATATTTTTAGAGGCGTCGCAGGTGCTAGTAAAGGCATGGATCGAGTGCAAGGAGACCATATGGGTATGTTAGCAACCGTTATAAATGGTTTAGCGCTACAAGGTGCTTTAGAAGATGCAGACATCCCAACTCGTTTACAAACAGCCATTCAAATTAACGAAGTAGCAGAACCCTTTATTAGAAGAAAAGCCATGCGTCATTTAGAAAAAGGACGTGTTGTTATTTTTGGTGGAGGTACAGGAAATCCTTATTTTACGACAGATTCGGCTGCAGTTTTAAGAGCTATAGAGATTGAAGCAGATGTTATTTTAAAAGGCACTCGTGTTGATGGTATTTACAATACAGATCCTGAAAAAGATAACAACGCGATTAAATTTAATTTCATATCTTTTGACGATGTTTTACGCAAAGGTTTAAAAGTAATGGATACCACGGCATTTACGCTTAGTCAAGAAAATGAATTACCTATCATTGTTTTCGATATGAATAAAAAAGGTAATTTATTAAAAGTTGTTTCTGGCGAAAAAATTGGTACCGAAGTCAATTTATAAATCTTGGCTTAATTTTTGAAATTAAATATATCAGATTTGGTTTTTGAGCCAATAAACTAAAAATACGAATCACATCTGTACAAGTTATGTTATATAACGAACGAATATGCACAGATAACTATTTATATTGACCTAAAAAGTTTGATACAATGAACGAAGACATACAATTTATATTAGATTCTACAAAAGAGGCTATGAATAATGCGATAAAGCATTTAGAAAAGCAATTTGTTAATATTAGAGCAGGAAAAGCAAGTCCAGCTATGCTTGGTAGTGTAATGGTAGATTACTATGGTTCACAAACACCATTAAGTCAAGTTGCCAATGTAAATACACCAGATGGGAGAACTATTACGGTACAACCTTGGGAAAAAAATATGCTACAAGAAATAGAACGCGGTATTGCTTATGCCAATCTTGGATTTAACCCAATGAATAATGGTGAAACTATAATTATTAATGTACCACCATTAACAGAGGAACGCAGACGTGATTTAGCAAAACAAGCAAAAGCCGAATCTGAAGATGCCAAAGTTAGTATAAGAACAGCACGTAAAGATGCTAATAACGAAATTAAAAAGTTGGACGATGTATCGGAAGATTTAAAAAAGAATGCTGAAATTGATGTGCAACAAATGACCGACATTTACGTTAAAAAGATTGAGGATGTTTTCGATGCAAAAGAAAAAGAAATCATGACTGTATAATTAAAAAAGTAATAGACTTAGGTTACGATCAGTACCAAACTTTACTTTTCATAATTTTTTCGGTTTCCCTCACTGTTAAATGTCAAAACACGTTACTCCCATACTTTTTTTTATTTGTGCAATTTTTGCACAAGCACAATCTTCGTCAGAAAACTTTTTAGAACCCACTCAAGATTCTATAAAAAAGAGAGAGTTTATAAAACATCTTGGTAACGGCTATATGCCTACCAGATATTTTAACTTCGATCTAAGGTATTTAATTAAATACAATCAATATGAAGGTGTAAGAACTGGTATAGGAGGTGTTACTAATGACGCCTTTTCAGAAAAATACCGTCTAAATGGTTATGGCGTATATGGTTTTAGAGATCATCGTTTCAAATATAGTGCTGGGGGTGGTTTTAGAGTAGACAAAAAAACAAATACTTGGATAAACCTTTCTTATACGGATGATTTACAAGAAACAGGAAGCACTAAATTTTTAACAGATGGTCGGTTCTTTCAATTTTTTGAGCCCCGTTTATTAAACATAGATTTATTTCACAAGCTTATCACAAAATCTATAAATTTAGAACATCAATTAAACCCCAAATTATTTACCGAAGCAGAATTCGCTGTTAGCAACATAGACCCGACTTACAACTATGGGTATGTTTTAAGCAATAACATCATCGTAAACTCTTTTCATTTAAGTACCGCTAAAGTATCACTGCAGTGGAATCCCTTTAGTAAATTCGAAACCATAAAAAATGAATTAAAAGAAACTAAAAAAGGCTATCCACAGTTTACACTTCAATACACAAAAAGCTTTAAAAATGTTTTTAAAAGTGATTTTAACTTTTCTAAATTAGATTTTAGAACTATTTATAAAATTGGAAATGAAGATGAAGGCCTTTCCGAAATAACTTTGGTTTCAGGAATAACAAATGGGAATACCCCATTAACACATTTATACCACGCTTACCCTAATAACATTACTAAAGAAGCCATTTTACAACGCTTTTCGGTAGCTGGATTAAATAGCTTTGAAACCATGTATTTCAATGAATTCTTTTCAGATAAGTTCACTACAGTCCAATTAAAACATTATTTAAAACCTTTTAATATCTCAGAACATTATAAACCACAAGTCGTCTTAATTACCCGATATGCCATAGGTGACATAAAAAAACCCGAATTACATCAAAATGTAACTTTCGGGTCTTTAAAAAAGGGTTATACAGAATCTGGGTTTGAAATTAATAAATTCCTCTATGGCTTCGGTTTAAGCTTCACATACCGATACGGATTCTACCACTTACCAGAATTTAGTGATAATATTGCTTTTAAATTTACATTTAACGTCTCTTTATAAAGTGTTATACTTCTTTTTTCTACCTTTGCGCTTCTTTTATATATAGCATGTTTAAATTATTTAGTACAGGTTTTTGGGATATTATTGCAAGACTCATTTTGCGTAATAAAATTATTATTCTTATTGGTATTATATTAGTTACTATATTCTTTAGTACAAAGTGGGAAAACATGCGTTTCACTTATACTGAGGCAAATTTGTTACCAGATGAGCATGAGGTAAATATAACTTACAATAACTTTTTAAAAACCTTTGGAGAAGAAGGGAATCTTATTGTACTAGGTTTAAAAGATAGTACACTCTTTACTGTTGAGAAGTTAAATGCCTGGAATAAACTTTCGGAAAGCTTTAAAAAATATAATGAAATTGAAACAGTTATTTCTATTAAAGATCTTCAAAAGCTTATAAAAGATTCTAAAAATGAAAAATTTAATTTAGAACCTTTTATAAAAGATTCTATTTCTTCTGTTGCACAGATTGAAACGCTCCAACAAGAGCTTTTTGAAAAATACCCATTCTATGATAACTTTTTGTTTAATAAGGAAACAAAAACGATTCGTACAGCACTTTATATAAAAAAGGATATTGTAAATACTTCTATTAGAAAAGACTTTGTAGTTAATGTTTTAATACCGAGTATAGATGCCTTTCAAAAATCTTATGACCTAGATGTTAGAATATCTGGGATGCCTTATATTAGAACTTTAAATTCGCAAAACATTGTTGATGAAATTAGTTTATTTATAGGCGCTGCGCTATTAGTCACATCTCTTATTTTCTTTTTATTTTTCAGATCGTTTAGAGCTACTATAATTTCACTTATAGTAGTATGTGTTGGCGTGATGTGGACTCTAGGAATTCTTGGTTTATTAAACTACGAAATAACCGTTTTAACCGCCCTTATCCCACCGCTAATCATTGTTATAGGGATCCCTAACTGCATTTTTTTAATTAATAAATACCAACACGAAGTAAAATTACACGGTAACAAAGTAAAATCGTTGCAACGTGTTATTACTAAGATTGGTAATGCCACTTTAATGACTAATGTAACAACCGCTTCTGGGTTTGCAACATTCATTTTAACAGAGAGCAAGCTTTTAAAAGAGTTTGGTATCGTAGCATCATTAAGCATTCTAGCAATTTTTATTCTGTGTTTACTTATCATTCCAATTATTTACACTTTTTTACCTTATCCAAAAGAAAGGCACTTAGAGCATTTAAATAAGCGTTGGATAGGTGGTTTTGTAAATTGGATGGAACATATGGTAAGACAAAAACGTATTGCCATTTACTGCACTTCTTTGGTTTTATTAATAGTAAGCATTATTGGTATTTACCAAATAAAAATTTCTGGTAGTCTGATAGAAGACATGCCTAAGAATACTGAGTTTTTTAAAGACATCCGTTTTTTTGAGGAAGAGTTTAATGGCATTATGCCTTTAGAAATTATGATTGACTCCAAACGTAAAAAAGGGGTTATGAAACTTTCTACTTTAAAACGTATGGATCAATTAGAAGATCTAATTATTGAAATTCCAGAACTATCCAAGCCAATCTCTGTAGTAGGTTTAGTTAAATACTCTAAACAGGCTTATTATAACGGTAATACTAAATTCTATCAATTACCAACATCACAAGAAAATAGTTTCATTCTATCGTATGCTAAAAATTCGTCTTCAAATGTAGACTTACTTAAGAATTTTGTTGACAGTACTGGTCAATATGCCCGTATTACAACATTTATGAAAGATGTTGGAACCGATAAAATAGAACGCATCGAAGAAGACCTTCAAACTAAGATAGATAAAGTTTTTCCTAAAGAAAAATATGAGATTACCATGACAGGTAAAGCTTTAGTCTTTCAAAAAGGCACCAAATACCTTGTTAAGAATCTAGCTATATCATTATCGCTTGCCATCTTTTTAATATCGTTATTTATGGCATATATGTTTAGATCTGGAAAAATGATCATAGTATCACTCATACCAAATTTATTACCATTATTAGTAACAGCAGGTTTAATGGGCTATTTAGGAGTTCCTATAAAACCTTCAACAATATTAGTGTTTAGTATTGCTTTTGGGATATCTGTAGATGATACCATTCACTTTTTAGCAAAATACCGTCAAGAACTTCAAGCAAACCATTGGAAAATAAAAGTCTCTGTTTATGGAGCTTTACGAGAAACTGGCGTCAGTATGTTTTATACATCCATCGTATTATTCTTTGGGTTTTCGGTATTTACTATTTCAAGTTTTGGTGGCACAGTAGCCTTAGGAGCTTTAGTGTCTGCCACTTTACTATTTGCCATGTTATCAAATTTACTGTTATTACCTTCTTTATTACTATCACTAGAGCGTAGTATTGCTAATAAAGAAGTACTTAGAGAACCCGCTATTAATATTATTCCCGAAGAAGACGAAAAGGAGTAAATCCTAATGTAAAACTGATTTCGTTTTTTAAATATTTTGATGCTAGAAAGCCAATTGGCTTTTTTATATTTACATTATAAATTTTAAGACAGACATATGAAATCACGAACTATCTCAGAATTATTATCTCAAGATATTGTTTTTCCAGAAGTAGAAATTAAAGGTTGGGTTAGAACCTTTAGAGCAAATCGTTTTATTGCTTTAAATGATGGTTCTTCACTAAATAATATCCAATGTGTTGTTGATTTTGAAAGTTTCGATGAAAATCTTTTAAAACGTGTTACAACAGGAGCCGCAGTACATGTTAAAGGCACGTTAGTTGAAAGCCAAGGCAAAGGGCAAAAAGTTGAAATACAAGTAAGTGATATTTCTATTTTAGGAGATTCAGATCCAGAAACCTACCCTATTCAACCCAAAAAGCATTCGTTTGAGTTTTTACGAGAAAACGCACATTTACGCACGCGTACAAATACATTTAGTGCCGTTATGCGTTTACGCTCGGCATTGTCGTTTGCTATACATAAATATTTTAACGAGAATGGTTTTTACTACATGCACACCCCTATTATAACAGGAAGTGATGCTGAAGGAGCAGGAGAAATGTTTAAAGTTTCTAATCTAGACGCTAAAAATCCACCTTTAACTAATGAAGGGAGTATAGATTATTCAAAAGATTTCTTCGGAAAAGAAACCAATTTAACGGTTTCTGGTCAGCTTGAAGCAGAAACCTATGCGATGTCCTTAGGTAAAGTCTATACTTTTGGCCCTACTTTTAGAGCGGAAAACTCAAATACATCACGTCACTTAGCTGAGTTTTGGATGATTGAGCCAGAAGTTGCTTTTATGGATTTAGCTGGCAATATGGATTTAGCTGAAGGTTTTATGAAGTCTGTTATAAAATACGTTTTAGAAAATAATCGTGAGGATCTAGAATTTCTAGATAAGCGCTTACAAGACGAGGATAAAACAAAGCCTCAGGCCGAAAGAAACGAAATGACTTTAATAGAAAAGTTAAACTTTGTTACCGATAATCATTTTAAACGCGTTAGTTATACAGAAGCTATTGATATTTTACGCAATTGCAAACCTAATAAGAAAAAGAAATTCAAGTATTTAATTAACGAATGGGGAACAGATTTGCAAAGCGAGCATGAACGTTTTCTTGTAGAAAAACATTTTAAATGTCCAGTAATCTTATTTGATTATCCAGCAAATATTAAAGCTTTCTATATGCGTTTAAATGAAGACGGAAAAACGGTTCGCGCTATGGATATTCTATTCCCTGGTATAGGCGAAATTGTTGGAGGTGCACAACGGGAAGAACGATTGGATGTATTAAAACAAAAAATGGCAGCCATAAATATTCCAGAAGAAGACCTTTGGTGGTATTTAGATTTGCGAAAATTTGGTACAGCTGTACATTCTGGTTTTGGCTTAGGTTTTGAACGTTTAGTTATGTTTGCAACAGGAATGAGTAATATTAGAGATGTTATTCCGTTCCCAAGAACACCTCAAAATGCAGAATTTTAAAAAAAATCGTTCTTTAGCTATTTACAGGTAAAAGTTTTTTTTACTTTTATCTTAAACCAAATCACAATATGCTTAAGCAGTATTTACAATTTAAATTATCACAAAAACTATCACCGCAGCAAATTCAACTAATGAAGTTGATACAGCTGCCTACACAAGCTTTTGAACAACGTTTAAAACAAGAACTGGAAGAAAATCCAGCGCTTGAGGGTGGTAAAGATGATAATACAGACGAATATGATTCTGAATTCGATAATACTGATGACTTTGGTGACACTGAATCTATAAATGCTGATGATATTAATGTTGATGAATATTTAAGTGATGATGAAGTTCCAGATTACCGTACACAAGTAAATAATTATAGTAGTGATGATGATGAAAAGACGATACCCTATGCTGCAGGAACCTCATTCACGCAACATTTAATAAATCAATTAAACACCTACCGCCTTGATGAAGAAGAACGGGAGATCGCGGAATTTTTAGTAGGCAGTGTTGATGAAAGCGGCTATATACGTAGAGAGTTAAGTGATACTATGGACGATTTGGCTTTTACTCAAAACGTTTATACCACCGAAGAGAAAATTGAACATGTTTTAAGAATTGTACATCAATTAGATCCAGCTGGAGTCGGAGCAAGAAACTTACAAGAGTGTTTAAGCATTCAATTACATAGAAAAGAGAAAACTCAACATTGTGAATTAGCAATTAAAATAATTGACAATGCTTTCGATCAATTTACAAAAAAGCATTATAAGAAATTAATTCAAAAGTTTGATATATCCGAGGCACAATTGAAAGGTGCCATTTCGGAAATAGAACATTTAAACCCAAAACCAGGAGGTTCTTATGCTGGAAATAATAGAATTGTAGAACACGTCGTACCCGATTTTGCTATTAAAATTGTTGATGGAGAACTAGAGTTAACACTTAACGGAAGAAATGCTCCAGAACTTCATGTATCAAGAGAGTACAACAACATGCTTAAAGGCTATAAAGACACCAAAGACAAATCTAGATCGCAAAAAGATGCTGTTATTTTCATCAAACAAAAATTAGATGCTGCAAAGTGGTTTATTGAGGCTATAAAACAGCGTCAACAAACTTTATTCATTACAATGAGTGCTATTATGCATTATCAAAAAGAATACTTTTTAACAGGCGATGAGCGCAATTTAAAGCCGATGATTCTAAAAGACATTGCCGATGAAATTTCTATGGATGTTTCAACAGTCTCAAGGGTTGCAAATAGTAAGTATGTAGATACGCCTTACGGTACTAAGTTAATTAAAGAGTTCTTTTCTGAATCTATGAAAAATGACCAAGGAGAAGATGTATCTACAAGAGAAATAAAGAAAATTTTAGAAACTGTAATAGAAGAAGAAAACAAGAAGAAACCTTTAACCGACGAAACATTAGCAGCTATCTTAAAAGAAAAAGGATATCCTATCGCACGTCGTACAGTTGCAAAATACAGAGAACAATTAGATATTCCAGTGGCTCGATTACGTAAAAAAATATAATGGATAAAATACTAAAAAGTATCTCATACATTTTTCATCCATTATTAATACCTATACTAGGTGTTATTTTCTATTTTTTTAAATCACCACGATTTATACCAGAAGAAATGGTGAAGGCTAAGTTAGTATCCCTTTTTATACTAACAGTTATATTACCTATTCTCCTTTATTTTTTATTAAAAACATTGGGCAAGGTCAAATCAATTTACCTACAAACTACAAACGAACGTATTATTCCTCTAATACTAAACTGCTTTGTTGTTATAATAATATTACAACGTATTATAACGCCTTCTCAAACTATAGAGCTCTATTTTTTCTTTGTTGGCATACTAATTTCTACCATGGTATGCCTAATCTTAGCCATTTTTAAGTTTAAAGCAAGCATACATATGATCTCTATTTCTGGACTATTTATGTTTATGGCTATCTTAAGTATCCATTTTAGTATTAACATTAATAATACACTAGCTTTAATGGTAATAATAATCGGTGCAGTTGCAACATCTAGACTACTCTTAAACGCTCATACTTATAAAGAACTTATTATGGGCATGTTTATTGGAGTAATTCCACAGTTAATTTTAGTACCCTATTGGCTATAGGATATAAAATATCAATCCTATTTTCACAGCATTCATATCAATTTCACTTCCGTTTAATCTAGCATCGCTAGAAAAAATAGGATTCAAGGCATAATACAAAAATAAATTCCACGTATTATAGCCAGCACTAAGTGTTAATCCGTATTGAAAATTATTAAAATCCTCAATATTACTATATCTAATCTTTCCTAAATCACCTATGTACTTGGTTCTATGCGTAAGTACATAACCTAGTTTAAAACCCGTATAAATGCGCCAAAAGTTATAATCTGTTGCAGTTGATGTACGCCATCTAAACTCAATCGGAAGTTCTATTAAATGGCTAGAGAATTTGTTTTTTGTATATGTGCCCGTATCCTCTATAACAGTATAGGTCGTATTACCTAAATCATCTTTATTGATGAGCAAGTTTTGATTGTATGAATTGGCAGAAAATCCAAGGCCTAAACCTATAGCAACGTTTCTGTTTTTATTAATAGGCATATCCTTAATAAAGCCTAAATGAAAGCCCAAAGAAAATCCACTTTGCGAAACATCTTCTGGTATTTTGCCTAGCAAATTATACGTTATGCCTGCATAAAATTGGTCTTCTTTGTAAAGAGAATCAACTTCTTTATTAGTATGCTCTTGAGCAAAACAACACACATAACTCAATAAAAAAAATATGATAACGGATGGATGTTTCATTAATAACAGTATTATTTTACTAACATGCAATTATAATTAAAATTGTCTAAGTAATAAAGAATTTCTTGAAACCAACTATCTTCGATGCAAAGCCATAGCCATATTTCGCTGGCTTCATTTTGACCTAAAAAGGTCAAAAACCAAAATTCTGTATTTAGATTCCCGTTCCTTTACAGGTTCACGGAATGACAATTTCAGCAAAAACCCAAAGTCAGAGCTTAGAGAATTCTTTTCAATTAAAAATTAAAAGGCGTTTTGAATTATCAAAACGCCTTTTATATATAATATCAAAAGTATAAAACTAATTTCTTCCTAGCACAGTACCTTTTTTAGTAGTGTAGTTAATTTTAAGCGCATTTACTTTTCTTAACTCCTGCTTAATGTCTCCGATTAATCCCATATTAGCATCACTATCTACTTTTAAAGCAGTAGTTAAAAATGGTATTAATTCTTCACGTTTATCAGCTCGCTCTGCAGCAATAAAAGCAGCAATGTCATTTACACTTGCAAAATCATCATTAAGCTGTATTCTAGCTTCTGTCCCAAACTTAGTATAATTAGCACTTGGCTTACCTGCATATATATACATTACCAAACCTTTTTTATCTAACTTTTCTACCTGATCTGCAAATGGTAAGTTATTTTCAATCTTTAAAGTAGTTTCCCTCATTGTTGTGGCTACCATAAAAAAGAATAATAACATAAATACAATATCTGGTAATGATGCTGTATTAACCGCTGGCAAATCGCCACTCTTTTTCTTTTTAAATTTAGACATATTTATAAATGTTAAATTATTGTACTTCCGAAAGTTTTTGAGGGTAATCAATTTTTATTTGATCGATCCTAGCTTTTAACTTCTCCTTATTCCCAGGCCAATTTACATCTTCATAATTTGCTTCCATTTCAGCAAAAGACAATCCAAATTGCTCTTGAGCTCTTCTATCTCTTAATTCATTATAAGCTGCTACCAATTCATTTTGAACAGCTATATAAATCTTATAAGTTGTTTCACGTTCATTCTTTAAAGAGATAATCGCTTTGTCTGGATTATCTGAAGATGCTTCATCTTTTTTTCCTTTACAGTAATCACACGACTTATCGCCACCATTATCTAAAAATTCAATGGCTGCTTTTCTTAAATCTCCAATCTCCATTAACTCATCTTCTACCATCAGTTGATCGTTACCATTTAACATAACAGTAAAAATGTTTTTTTTCTTGATAACAACATCTTCTTCAGACTCTTCTATAGGAGGAAGTTTTCGATTAATCCCAGAATCTGTTTCGATAGTAGTTGTTACTAAGAAAAATATTAATAGTAAGAACGCAATGTCGGCCATGGAGCCTGCATTTACTTCTGGTGCTGCTCTTTTCGCCATAATTTATTTATTAAATATTTTTTTAACTCCTGAAAATAACATAGATGCTATAGCTAAAAAAGCTAATACATAAAATGCGTATAATCCAGCACCTACTTGTTTTGAAGTAGCTTCAGTAACATCTAATCCTTTGTTTATAAAAGGTGTTAAATCTAAATCTGTACCAGATGACATAGTATAAGAAATAACTATAATGGCTAAAAACGCTCCTACAGTCATCAATGTCTTCTTTATATTTCCTGCAAATAGTCCTTTAATAACAAATATTAAAACCATTGCTAATACTAATCCAAGTACAGCATATGCAATATATAGCATGTTTCCACTCATACTTAGAGCAGATTCATCGTCACCCGATATTATCATTAGCGCAAAAATCGCGCCAATAATAGCAAGTGCAAAAGCTATTATTTTTAAAATTTTATGTAAATTCATAATTCTTTATATTTAATTATTACTTTTTATTTCTAATTAATAGATCCATTAACGTAATAGAAGCATCTTCCATATCGTTAACAATACTATCAATTTTAGCAATAATATAATTGTAAAAAATTTGAAGTATAATAGCTACTACCAAACCAAATACGGTTGTTAAAAGTGCTACTTTAATACCACCAGCAACAAGCGATGGTTGCATATCACCAGCAGCTTCAATTTTATCAAATGCTTGAATCATACCTATTACCGTACCCATGAAACCAAGCATTGGTGCCAAAGCGATAAATAATGAAATCCAAGATACATTTTTTTCTAATTGTCCCATTTGAACACCACCATAAGCTACAACAGCTTTTTCGGCCGCTTCTATACCTTCATCTGTTCTATCAAGTCCTTGATAATAAATAGACGCGATTGGTCCTTTAGTGTTTCTACATACTTCTTTTGCTGCTTCAACACCACCTGAAGATAAAGCATCTTCAACACTCTGTGTTAATTTTTTTGTATTTGTAGTTGAGAGGTTTAAAAAGATAATTCTTTCTATAGCAATTGCTAATCCAAGAATTAAACATAGTAATACGATACCCATAAAGCCTGCACCACCTTCAATAAAACGTTTTTTCAATTCTTGATGAAACCCAAGGTCTTCATCAGCAACAGCCTCTGTCGCATCTTCTTGTATTGTCGTTGTTACGGCTGCAGTTGTGTTTGCAATTGTTGTTGCATTAGTTGTTCCGAATGCCATCATTCCTGTTATGGCAAGGAGAGAAAATAATCTTTTCATGTTCTAGATCTTAAAATATTAGTTAAAGTGTTAAAGATATTAAAAAAAAAGCAATTAAAGATAAAATAACAGCAGAGAGAAAGGGATTCGAACCCTCGATACGCTTTTGACGTATACACACTTTCCAGGCGTGCGCCTTCGACCACTCGGCCACCTCTCTTTATTTTATCATTCTTTAATTACGAGGGCTCAAATAACAAAAAAAACTTTAAACGTTAAAACTTTATGAGTTAATTTTAAGACATTTCGCCTCTTAAGGATGTTTCATAGATGTTTTTGAGGTATTTTCTGGACATATTTTGTCCCAACAGATACATTAATTTACTTATTGCTGCTTCGGTTGTGATGTCTTTTCCTGAAATAACGCCTATATTTTTTAGCTCATTACTCGTCTCATAATGCCCCATCATAACACTTCCTCCAGAACATTGTGTAATATTTATAATATGTATGCCTTTTAAAATATTCTCTTTTAGCATATCAATAAACCATTTTTCTGTGGTACAGTTCCCCGCTCCGTAGGTTTCAAGAATAACCGCCTTTAAATTTGAGGTATTAAAAATACTTTGCAATACGTCTTCTCTAATTCCAGGAAAAAGTTTTATTAGCGCAATATTATCATCTAATTTTTTATGAACTGTTAGCCCCTTCGTTAAATCAGGCTTAAACAAATATTCTTTATTAACTTTTAGATGCACACCAGACTCTGCTAAATCAGGATAGTTTAAAGATGCAAAAGCCTCAAAGTGTTCTGCATTTATTTTTGTAGTTCTATTAGCTCTGTATAGTTTGTATTCAAAGTACAAACACACTTCCTTAATTATAGGCTTGCCTTCACTTTGTAACGAAGCTACCTGTATAGATGTAATTAAATTTTCCTTTGCATCGGTTCTTAAATCTCCAATTGGCAACTGAGAGCCTGTAAATATGACTGGCTTTGCTAAATTTTCTAGCATAAAACTCAATGCTGAAGCTGTATAACTCATGGTATCACTTCCGTGTAAAACCACAAAACCATCAAATGCTTTATAGTTATCTTCTATTATTTCGGCAATTTGAATCCAATATTTTGAATTCATATTACTTGAATCTATAGGCTCTTTAAATGATACGGTATCTATATTACAATCTAAAAGTTGTAATTCTGGAATTTTTTCTAAAAGCGTTTTAAAATCGAATGCACGAAGCGATCCTGTATTAAAGTCTTTAACCATACCAATAGTTCCCCCAGTATATATTAGTAATATCTTTGGTTTTATATCGCTCATATTTTAAACTTTAAAGATATCTTTAGAATTTTGAGTGGTTATTGCTGCTATAGCTTCTAAAGGTACACCATATATATCTACTAATTTTTCTAATACCTTTATGACATAAACACTTTCATTTCGTTTTCCTCTGTATGGTACAGGAGCTAAATAAGGGGCATCTGTTTCTAAAACAATATGCTTTAGATCTATTTGATTTAAAAACGTATCAATTTTCCCATTCTTAAAAGTAGCCACACCACCTATGCCTAGTTTCATATTATAAGAAATAGCTTGGTGCGCTTGTTCCAATGTTCCAGTAAAGCAATGAAAAACACCAAATAAGTCATCACTTTTTTCTGTTTCTAAAACGTCAAATATCTCATCAAATGCTTCTCTACAATGTATCACTATTGGTAACTTATATTGCTTAGCAAGTCTGATTTGATATTTAAATGCTTCTTTTTGAATTCCTAACGTTGATTTATCCCAATATAAATCTATTCCAATTTCACCTACTGCATAAAAAGGACGTTTACCAAGCATGTTTTCTACATGCTTTAACTCTTCCTTATAATTGTCTTTTACATGCGTGGGGTGCAAGCCCATCATTAAAAACATATTATCGGGATAATCTTTTTCAAGTTGAAGCATCGCTTCTGTATACTCAGAATCTATTGCTGGAATAAAAAACCGTAAGACCCCTTCTTCTATAGCACGATCAATCATCTCGTTCCTATCTTCATCAAAAGCTTCGCTATATAAATGGGTATGCGTATCTGTAATAATCATTTGGTAAAAATAAAAAAGTCACCATTAAATTGATGACTTCTTCAAGTTTATTTATTTTGTATCAAACATTAGGTCTTGTTTACATTCTAACAGCCCCATCTTTATTCTAATTTATGAATGAGTTTTTGGGCTTCATTATAAGCATCTGCATCTTCTGGTATCGTTTTTAATATTTTTATACAAGCACCATTATCTTTCTGTTTAAGTTTACTTAAAGCTAAATACCATATTGCTTTATTTTTATAAACAGATGATCCTTTGGAAAGTTTACTGAACAAACTATCGGCTTCATCAAATTCGTCTAATTCTAACAGCGCAATACCTCTATATAAGTGCAATTCTTTATTTGAATCATCTTGAACTAATAATTTCTCAAAAACAGCTTTTGCTTTAACAAAATCTTTATTATTAAAAGCATTCTCAGCGTCTTTCAAAAGGTCATCCTGAGCTCCTCTAACTGTCAAACTAATGGTCTCATAATTATTGTAATCGCTAAAAGTTGGGCTAGAGAAATTATTAAATGTAAAGATTCCTATTAATAAAGCAACACTTGCTACCATAGCATATTGCCAAGGTTTAAAACGAACTCCTTTTTTAGCGGTTTCGTGTTTTTCAAAATAAGTATTAGAAATGGTTTTTAAATTATTCTGAAATGCGGTAGAATCTGCTTCATTTTTAAATTTATGTTCTAAAAAAGACGATAATTCTTTATACGTATTAAACGCTTGATTAAAATCTGATTCATTTTTTAATCTTGATTCAAAAGTAATGATATCATCTTGAGACAACTCTTGAGATAAGTAGGATTCGAATAATATGTGATTTTCTTCCATGGCTATTAATTATTAAGTTGGTTAAACTTTGGTGACTCTCGAACCAGCTCTGTTAATTTACCAATACATAAAGATTTCTTTTTTCTGGCATAAGCATACGTCACACCTAATTTTTTTGCTACTTCTTCCATAGATTTTATTTTAAAAGTAGCTGTTAATAAATCTTTACAAGCGGTTCCTAATTTTTGAAACATTTCTGTAAATAAGGCTTGTTTTTCTCCAAATACAGATGTTTCAAAAGCTAATTCCTGAGCATCGTCACCTTTAGATAAAAGATCTTCACTAATTGTTACCTCTTTATTAGAAGATTTTTTTAATTCGTTTAACCATTTCCGTTTACACAGCAAAAAGAAATAGGCATCAAAAGGACAAGTAAGCTGTAATTTATTTTCGCTTGCCTGATTGTAGATCGTTAACAAAGTATCTTGTATGACATCTTGAGCCTTATCACTATCTCCACTATTCTGCTTTATATAGTTAATCACTTTAGGAACAAACTTATCATATATAGCTTGTATAATAAACGAATTGTTTTTAAGCAATCCATCTATATATTTCTGGTCTTCGTGTATTTTTTTTTCACTCATTACCCCTTGTATTTGCTACTAAAATAAAAAAACTTTGAAATAAAAGGGTAACAATTTTTAAATGGTTCTGATATAAGGGTGTAACAGTAAAAATACTGGAACAATTAATTAATCCATAAAAATTAAAGATCATGAAAATTACAAAAAAATTTCACGAGCACTTAAACAATATTAATGATGTGCGTAAAAAATCAATTCTAATTATTGGCACTGTAGTACTATCAATATTAAACTCTCATGCTACAGCCCTAACAGCAGATCTTAACACAATTACTATTAGTGCGAACATTACAAATGAAAACGTACTTAAAGCTTATGACTGGAAAGTAGAAACGAATAAAAGATCTTATTCTGGAACATCTTTTTCTGTAGAAGACGCAAAACGAATGATTGCATTAACAAGTTCTGGAGACATTGTAAGAGCATCAAAAATTGAAAGTTATTTTGTTTTAAAGGCTGAAGTAAAAAACAACTCTAAAAGAAATTATTTCTGGGAGGTAGAAACTATAACAGGATTTGCAAAAGGATATGCTTCAACTGAGGCATACGCACATAAAATGATACAATTAGTTGCCTCTGGAGATGCTATTGTATCTAAAAAAATAATCAGTCAACCACAACAATAAAAAAATAATTACCAAAACAGGGTAACAAAACAATAACCCTGTTTATATAAACTTGAATAACAATTTAAAACCCAATTAATCATGAAAATTACAAAACAATTTCACACACACTCAAACAATCTAAACAACATGAGTAAAAATTTAAAACACTTTTTAGGAACCATTTTTATGTCAGCTTTATTATTAACTAGCTGTTCTAATAATGACGATAACGATGGCGATATTTTAATTCGTCCAACAGCTGAAGATTTTAATCAGTTAAAAGAAGCTGCCCTTGAAAACTTAACGCAAACATTTCAGTTTAATACAGATGACGGCTATGTAACACTAACATCTGATAAGGGTGTACAAATTAGCATTAGTAGTTCTTGTTTAACTTTAAATGGAGACGCTGTAACTGGAACTATCGATGTAGAATTTGTTGAACTTTTTGACAAAGGTAGCATGCTTACAACAAATAAGCCAACCATGGGAACTTTACCAAATGGCGATAAAGCATTGCTTATTTCTGGAGGAGAATTCTTTGTGAATGCGACTCAAAATGGCGCTGCTCTAGAGACCAATTGCGGATTTCAAATGTTAATTCCTGGAGATTTAACAGGAGGCGTAGATAATGATATGACACTTTGGGAAGGTAGAGTCGATCAAGACGGAAACCTTGCATGGGCTGAAGTTGATGAAGATGCTGGACAAGATGGTGGTATATTTGGAGAGGGAGACCAATACTATGGTTTTTTTCAATCGTTTGGATGGTCTAACGTAGATCGTTTTTATAACGACCCACGTGAAAAAACAACTATCCTAGTTGCTGTACCTGAAGGATATGATAACACAAATAGTTCTGTTTTTATCTCTTATGATGGAGAAGATGCTGGCTTAGCCAATTTAGATACTTATGATGCTAATACAGGCTTATTTAGTGAGCATTACGGACAAATCCCTATTGGATTAGAATGTCATATTATTTTTGCTACCGAAGATGGTGACGACTGGAAATACGCTATTAAAGCTGTAACTATTGAAGAAAACGGTATTATAACATTTGTAGAAGGCGATACATCTATAGCTACAGAAGCACAATTAACAACCATTATTAATGGTTTACCTTAAAAATATCTACTCATTTTAATTGCCTGCTTATATTGGTTAGCTTCAATGGTTAACTTGCTTTTAAACCAGAAACCTTGTGTTTCTGGTTTTTTTATAAAAAAGGGGGTAACAAAATGTATGTACTATGTATATAAAGATAAAAGTACTGTGAAAAAAACAACTCAATTATTAGTTGCAATTATTATCATAATATTAGTATTAATTGCTAATATTATAATAACTATATCTAATTTTCATACAGCATCTTAAGCTAGAATCATGTAAAAGTATTTTAAAGATGCACTTTTTGTATATTTAAACCTATTTAACTAACTTTCATGAACAAACTATCCCTTTTTATTTGTCTCTCATTTATATGCTCATATAGTTATGCGCAACACTTGCTTGTAAACGATAGCCTTACTAGAACAGCAACTATTAAGAGTACTACAAATGGCAATGAAATAATTTTTACTCCAGAAACACCAGCTTTAAATCAAATTGCTGGTGCACCAAAAGCGTTTTATACCCATTTTTGGGAATTTGGAGACGGGCATTATAGCACCGAAGAAAAACCAAAGCATGTCTATAAAAACAAAGGTGAATACGAAGTAAAGCTATGGGCCACCAATAATTACGATACGGGTAAACCACCAACAACAAGACCTAAAAAAATTGCCATTACTTCCATGACAACCAACTATGAGGATCTCGCCACTATGGATGAAGACTTTACATTAAAACGCAATCGCGAGCCTGTCCCCGAAGAAGAAATGGTGGTTGTAATGAGTTATAAAAACACTAAAGAATATGTTGCCAATGGTAAAATATACCTGTTCTATAACGAGCTTAAATATAAAACCAATAATTTCGAATTGCTAGAGACCAGAACCCATCATAATGAAAAGGACGTTTCAACAGATGGTTTTGCATATACGCATAACATTGATAACGAAGGCACTTATTTAGCGTCTTTAAATAATGATATTATTAAATCGAGTGCCGTATTACAAGATTCAACAGAAAAAACAAACCTCCCTTTAACCATCGCACAATCTAAAACATATTATAAAGACTGGAGTCTTTTAGAATTCGATAACATACAACCTAACGAAGAACGCCATATTTTTTTCAGTTTAAAAACCACACCAGAAATGGTTAAAGATACCAGTGCTATTATATCGGTTAGAGGTATTTATGTGCCAGACGATAATTATGATAATCATAAAGTAAAAGACATGGAAATGGAAATTGTTACCTCACATGATCCTAACAAAATGTCATCAAACGGTACATTTATGAATTATAGATTGGTTCGCTTTAAAACCTTAAAATATAAAATTAAATTTCAAAATAATGGCGAAGGTCCAGCAAGAACCATACGATTGGAAACCGATATTCCAGAAATGTTGGATAAATCAACCTTAAAGGTGATAGACATGTATCCTAAATGTGATATATGCCCCAAACGAGACGTGTTGTATAGTTGCCTAGACACTACATTCACAGATACACAAGCCATTTTTACCTTTAAAAATATTTACCTCCCAGGAAGTGAACAAAAAAACGTAAAAGAATACGATTCTACGAAAGGCTTCGTAAAATATAGTATCAAATTTGCCAAAGATTTTCATAAGAAAAAAACTAAAAGTAGAACGGCCATTATTTTTGATAAAAACGATCCTATTATGACTAACTATTCAACCACTCGTTTTTTACCTGGTATTTCCATTGGTGCTAAAGTTGGCTATAATTCGTTTAATAGTTTAAAAAATTCTGAAAGCTATTTTTTTGGCGCAACACTTTCTCCTTTTAAATCTTATAGATGGTATTGGCAAGTAGAGTTAATGAATAATCTGCATAACTACGATAATGAAACGAATGTCGTTGATGAATTTATAGAAGAAGGAGCTCAAGGATTTCGTTTTTTGCAACGTACCACAACGGACGTTTCTTATGAGAATATTGATTGGGATATTCCCATTTTAATTCGATATAACATTAATAATTATTTAGGTTTGGGTGCAGGGATACAAAATACCATCTCTTTAAGTGAAAAAAAAGATCAACATGTTTTAATAGAACAATTTGAAGGAGATTTTCCAGACGCTTTCGCTTTTGGCACTGAAGAAAACACGTTTAGTGAAACCAATTCTTTCACCAATTTAAGAACTGGATTGTTGTTTGAGGCTACTGCTGGTTTTGCTAGAATAGGCCCGAGTTTGGGTGCGCGTTATATAATGAATTTTGAAAACGATTTTAACTATTGGCAATTCTACGCCATTTGGAAATTCTAACCTTAAGATTCTTTTGGCAATTCATTCTTATGGTAAGAAACGCATACATTATATTCTTTTTTTTAAGTTCATTTGGTTTTGCTCAAAACCTTGAAGAAGACATTTATGTAGCGACCGAGACATTTCTAAACAAGACGAATAATGCGTCACTTAAACTTTTATGCGAACAAGAATCTACGTTCAAGAAACAGGTAAAAAGCAAAAACGAACAATTAGCGCTTGTTTTTTTACAATGTCATAAAGGCTATTATTTAGAACAATACTCGCAATTAAAAGAAGCCATTAGCACTTTCGAAAATGCTTTAGATCGTTTTAAGATAAATGAACTTTCGAAACTTTCCGATTTCGATATTATTGAAAACTGCCTGAAACCTCTTGGGAATTTATATACTAAAACAGGAGATTATACCAATGCCGTTAATACAATAAAACGATACATCCATTTTGCTAAAAAGAGTAAGAACTTAAAACATCAAATAGGTGGTTTAATTAATCTTATCACACTCTACAAAACCCTTGGAGAGCATAAAACGGTAATAAAACTTTGTGACGATGCCTTAAAGCTAAAACAACTTAAACCCACACAAAAAGAGAAATTCTTAAACGCAAAAATATTTAGTTTGGTAATTTTAGAACAATTTGATAATGCTAAAATTGCAAATAACAATCCGCACATTCTTTCTAAATTCAATATACTTAATAACAGCTATCTTATCGAATTACAAAAAGGTAATTATCAAGAGGCACAAATTGCACATAACAAAGCAAAGAAGATACTCCATGCAAAAAATCATTTATCGTCTAGATATTTAGCAAAATTTTATCTAGAAGAGGTTCAACTCAATAAACTATTAAACCATTTAGACGACGCTAAAAACAGTGCTAATTTAGCTCTCAAAATGTTATTGCCAAATATAAGTTCTATTGATCTTCTTAATAAAAACAACTTATATGCCGAAAACACATTTATAGATATTTTCGACCTGTACGCTACTCTTCAAGAAGATCCTAAATTGGCACTTAATTATTATGATCTAAGTTTTTATGTATCCCGATTATTAGAAAACAATTGGACCTCGCAAGAAAACAAAATATCAAATCAGACAGCAAACAGAATTCGCAGCGAAAAATGTATAGATATTATCTTTAATGCCTACCAAAACACTAAAAATGACACACTCTTATTCACCGCTTTTAAATATGCAGAACTTAATAAATCGGGGATATTAAAAGAACGATTTATAAAAAAAACACTTTTACATAAGCACCCTAACGATAGCTTACTACTTAAAGAAGCGAATCTACTTAAAGAACAAGAAAAAATAACCAACCTTTTAATAAATGAACAATTAGGCAAATCTCAAGCATCAATAATTACAGCTTTGAGCTCCGATCTAAATACTATAAGTATTAAATTAAAAATACTTAAAGAAACTATAAATAAAAAATATCCCGAATTAGAAGACCGTATTTTTTTGGTTGATGAGATCCAAAATAAACTATTGGAGGAAAATGCTGTTTTGGTTGAATACTTTTATGGTAAAAAAAACATCTATCAATTTATAATTAATAATGAAGGCATGCATCTTAACAAAATCAATTTAGATGCCTCTACAAAAAAACACATCACAGATTTTATTCATTTATTTGATGCCGCTTCCATAATAAATAATGACATAGACAAATTTACAACCGCTGCTTTTACGCTTTATAACATCTTGGAGCTCACAAAAACAGCAACCTTCAAAAACGCTATTATTATTCCAGATGGGATATTAAATTTTATCCCATTTGAAGCTTTGCTTACTTCTAAAACCAATACAACAAACTTTTCAAAAATGCCATTTGTTGTAAAAAAACAGCATATCGTTTACAATACAAGTACCGCATTTTATCTAAAAAAAGAAGTAAAAAACAAAGCAAACAATCTTCTTGGAATCTTTCCTGTGTTTGAAAATACAAAAAACAGTTTAACATATTCTATTAATGAAGCAAACGCTATAAAAGAAGAAATGCATTCCGATCTTTTTTTAAAGGAAAAAGCAACAAAAAGAGCCTTCATTAAGAATAGTTCAAATTATAGTATTTTACATCTATCTACCCATGCCAATAGTGGCAATATTTCAACCCCTGCAAATATCGAATTTTATGGAGACACCATGTTTCTAAACGAGTTATACAGTCTTAACTTAAATACAGATCTTGTCGTTTTAAGCGCTTGTGAAACTGGCATTGGGAAGTTATATAAAGGAGAAGGCGCTATGAGTATAGCTCGTGGCTTTCAATATGCTGGGGCACAAAACGTATTATTTTCTTTATGGCAGATAAACGATTTATCTACGTCTCAAATCATGCAATCCTTTTATAAAAATTATAGCGACAATCAATCTGCTTATATTTCAAACCATCAGTCTAAATTAGATTATTTAAAAAATGAAGCCGTTAGCAACATAAAAAAGTCTCCTTATTATTGGAGCGCATTTGTTTATTATGGTGAATTAACAAAGCCAACTAATAGCAGCAAATTAATTTATGCCCTCATCGGCTTATTTATTTTACTTATTATATTACTTTTATTGTTGAAAACCAAAAGGGCTTATGGAAAAAACACTACAGGAATTCCTTCATGAAAAAAGATATACTAAAGTAAAATTACACCTTACTAAAACAAACCACTTTGAAATAAAAGCGACTATAAATGGCCGCAAAGGATTATTTATTTTAGATACTGGCGCATCAAGTTCTTGTGTTGGTTTTGAAGCCATTGAGACTTTTAACCTTAAAGCTGAAGACTCTATTATTAAGGCTGCAGGTGCAGGAGCTACCGATATGGAGACCAAAATGTCTAAAAAAAACAAAGTGAAAATCGGAAAATGGAAACACAATAAAGTTGTTTTAGTTTTATTTAACCTCGCTCATGTAAATACAGCTTTAATAAATCATAATTCGAAGCCCGTAGACGGAATTATTGGTGCTGATATCTTAAAAAAAGCGAAAGCCATTATAGATTATGAAAAGAAATATCTATATTTAAAACTTAAACATATTTAAACAAATCTAAATATTTTTAATTAATAGCTTTTAATTCTCCTCTAATTAATGAATACCTCAATAGTAATTGCTGACGACCATCCGCTAATGTTAAGAGGCCTCACTGATTTTTTGACTTCGAAAGGGTACAATATCATAGGTAGTGCCCAAGATGGAAATACCGCATATAATCTAATAGTAAAACTAAAACCTGAAATTGCCATTCTTGATATAAGAATGCCGCATAAAACTGGGTTAGAAATAGCAGAAGCTTGTAAAAAAAATAATTTAATCACCAAAGTTATCCTTATCACTTTTGATAAAGAAGAAGAGCTCTATGATAAAGCTAAGGAGTTTAATGTTTTTGGATATATTTTAAAAGAGTTTGCTATTGAAGAAATTGAAACATGTATTAAACACGTTATAGATAACACGCCATACTTTAGCGAAGAAATAGCATCTTATTTAAACTCCAGTAATTTAGAACAAAAACCTGATGCATTAGATTTACTAACCAAATCTGAACTAAAAATAGTGAAACTCATTTCTGAAAACAAAACGAGTCATGATATTGCTAAAGAGCTTTCAATATCAGTTCGCACAGTAGATAAACACAGAAGTAATATCGTTGCCAAATTAAATTTGGATAACAAACCTACATCACTTTCAATTTGGGCCAATTTAAATAAAAAATATTTATAAAAATACGCAGAAGTACGTATTTTTTATCTCATATCTAGGACATATATTTGTAGAGCTATTAATTAGTTCTTAGGGAGAATTATTGGAAGCTCTAAATTGTAATGATTTAGAGCTTTCGCTTTTTATAAAACTAGTCTCTAAATTAAAAATACGTAGAAGTGCGTATTTTTTTTTTCGTCCTTGTAACATACCTTTACCAAGCTATTAATTAATTCTTTGAGAGAGAATTTTTTACAAAACTCTGCGTTGCTTAGGCGCAGAGTTTTTAATCAAAAAAAAAGACATTTAAACATTAACCATTTAAAAAAGATTAATAAATTTTAAAGTAATAACAATGGAAAAAGACAATGATATTCTTGACAAATATTGTATAATAGGATTAGCTGTTTTAGTAATTATTGTTATTACTATAAACCTTATGATGTGTTTTAGTTAATTTTCATATTAGTCTATTAGTTAAAAAGGAGCTATCAATTGCAATTGATAGCTCCTTTTAATTTATAAAATATAAAATATTTACTAAAGCTCTAAAGCTTTCTTAACATCATTATTCATTAACAATTCTACTGGATTTTCTAAAGCTTCTTTTACAGCAACCAAAAAGCCTACACTTTCTTTACCATCAATAATTCTATGATCATACGAAAGCGCCACATACATAATTGGACGTATTTCCACTTTTCCATCTATTGCTACTGGTCGTTCTACAATATTATGCATTCCTAAAATAGCACTTTGAGGTGGGTTAATAATAGGTGTAGATAGCATACTACCAAATACACCACCATTAGATATTGTAAAAGTTCCTCCTGTCATTTCATCAACTGTAATTTGTCCGTCACGAGCACGAATCGCTAAACGTTTTACTTCTGCCTCAACACCTCTAAAACTTAAATTCTCTACATTCCGCATTACAGGAACCATTAATCCTTTTGGTCCAGAAACAGCGATGCTAATATCGCAAAAGTCATAGCTCAACATTTCTTTCCCATCAATCATAGAGTTTACTGCAGGATACATTTGTAAAGCTCTAACAACTGCCAATGTAAAGAAACTCATAAATCCTAAACCAACACCATGTTTGGCTTTGAATGTTTCTTTATATTCAGAACGTAATGCAAAAACAGGAGACATATCAACCTCATTAAAAGTGGTTAACATAGCTGTTGTATTTTTAGCCTCAACTAAACGTTCTGCCACCTTACGACGTAACATAGACATTTTACTTCGCGATGTTCCTCTACTACCTCCAGTTGGTGTTCCCATAGAAGGTACTGCGTTTACAGCATCTTCTTTAGTAACTCTTCCGTCTTTTCCTGTTCCAGAAATAGAAGCTGCATCCATACCCTTTTCTGCTAAAATCTTTTTAGCTGCTGGACTTGCAGAACCTGTTGCATATGTTTTTGCTTCAGTAGCAGCTGGCTTTGGTGTTTCAGCTTTTGGTGCTTCTTCTTTTTTGGCTTCTGCAGGAGCAGCCCCTTCAGGTTTTGCAGCACTCGTATCTATTAAACATACAACAGCTCCAACCTCAACAGCATCACCTTCTTCAGCTTTAAGCGTAATTATTCCACTAACTTCTGCTGGTAATTCTAATGTTGCTTTATCACTATCTACCTCAGCTATAGCCTGATCTTTCTCAACATAATCTCCATCTTCCACTAACCATGTTGCTATTTCCACTTCTGTAATGGATTCCCCTGGCGAAGGCACTTTCATTTCTAAAATCATTCTTTATAATTTTAATTGTATATGAATTATTTCTTTTTAATATAAACTAGTCGATATTGAAAACAGCATCAATTACAGATTGTTGTCTTCTTTTATCTCGTGTACTTGATCCTGGTGCTGGCACCGAACTATATGGTCTTGAAGCGACTTCTAACTTAACCAAATCCATGCGTTGTGCCATATGGCTCCAAGCCCCCATGTTTTTAGGTTCTTCTTGCGACCAAACATATTTTTCTACATTTGGATACTTGTTTATAACCTCTTGTATTCTTTCTAAATGCAATGGAAACAATTGCTCAATTCTTACCAAAGCAACATCTTCTCTTTCTAATGATTCTCTTTCTGCTAATAAATCATAATAGAATTTACCAGTACAGAAAACTAATTTTTTTACATTTTTAGGATCAATAGTATCATCTATAACTTCTTCAAATTCACCATTAGCTAATTCATTTATGGATGACACAGCTTTAGGATGACGCAACAAACTTTTAGGCGTAAATACTATTAATGGTTTTCTAAAATCACGTTTCATTTGACGACGCAATAAGTGAAAAAAGTTTCCTGGTGTAGAACAATCTGCAACAATCATATTATCTTCTCCACACAATTGTAAATAACGCTCTATTCTAGCAGACGAATGCTCAGATCCTTGTCCTTCATACCCATGAGGTAATAAAACAACAATACCATTTTGAGATTTCCATTTATCTTCTGCAGCCGATAAATATTGATCAAAAATAATCTGTGCGCCATTACTAAAATCACCAAATTGTGCTTCCCATATGGTTAACGTATTCGGGTTAGCCATGGCATAACCATAATCAAAACCAAGGACACCATATTCAGATAAAAAGGAATTATAAATATCCATTTTACCTTTATTCTCTGGATTTATATTTAATAAATTAATACGTTCTTCTGATATTTCATCACGTAAAATAGCATGACGGTGACTGAAGGTTCCACGCTCCACATCCTGACCTGAGATACGCACATTAAAGCCCTCCTCCATCAAACTACCATAGGCTAAAGTTTCAGCCATTCCCCAATCCAATGTGTCGGTTTCAAAAACCATTTTTTTACGTCCATCAAGAATTCTTTCCGCTTTACGCAAAAATTTAACCCCCTCTGGAACTGTCGAAACCACTTTCGAAATACCTTCTAATTTATTTTTTGGATACGCAGTCTTAACGGTTTCAAGCATCCCATCTAAGCCTTTACGCTCAAACGCTGTCCAACGCTCTTGCATAAACTCTCTAACTTTTGAAGACTCTGCTTTTTTAGATTTTGCATATTCGCTTTCTAGTGTCTCTTTAAAATCTGCAACAATTTTATCTAAATAAGCTTTATCTATAGTGTTTTCTGCAATTAATTTATCAGAGTATATTTTAAACGGATTGGCATGTTTTGATATTTTTTTATACAATTTTGGTTGCGTAAAGCGAGGTTCATCACCTTCGTTATGCCCATATTTACGGTAGCCTAATAAATCTATATAAACATCCTTTTTATAACGCATTCTATATTCTAAAGCCATTTCAACAGCATGTACTACAGCCTCAGCATCATCCGCATTAACATGCAAAACAGGTGATAAAGTTACCTTAGCAATATCGGTACAATAGGTACTAGACCTCGCATCTAAATAATTAGTAGTAAAACCTATTTGGTTATTAACTACAATATGTATAGTCCCCCCTGTTTTATAGCCATTTAATTGGCTCATTTGCCCTACTTCATATACAACGCCTTGACCAGCAATAGCAGCATCTCCATGTACAATAATGGGTACTATTTTTGAATTATCACCATCATAATCCGTATCAATCTTTGCTCGTGTAATGCCTTCTGCTACTGGAGCAACAGTTTCTAAATGGGATGGATTTGGAACCAAATTCATCTTTATTTTCTTTCCGTTTTGATACGTTTTATCTAATGTTAAACCTAAATGATATTTTACATCACCATCAATATTCTCATCTTCAAAATCTTTACCATCAAACTCACTAAAAAGTTCGTTTACTGGTTTTCTAAAAATATTAACTAACGTACTTAAACGTCCACGATGCGCCATTCCTAAAACACATTCTTTTACACCGTATTTTTCTACTGAAGAAAAAAGCACATTACTAATAGCTGGTATTAAAGACTCTCCTCCTTCTAAAGAGAAACGTTTTTGCCCTACATATTTGGTTTGTAAAAAGTTTTCAAACGTTACAGCTTGGTTTAATTTAGAAAGAATATATTTTTTGGTTTCAACCGAATAATTAGGTTGATTATCGTTTTTATTAAGCTGTTCCTGCCACCAACGAATCACCTCAGGGTTTCGCAAATACATATACTCAACGCCAATAGAACTACAATAGATATTTTCTAAATGAACAATTATTCTACGCAAGGTTTTAACACCAATACCTAAAATTTCTCCTGCATTAAAAACAGTATCTAAATCGTTTTCGGAAAGATCGAAATTTACTAAATCTAAAGTAGGTGAATAACTTCTACGTTCCCTTACAGGATTTGTTTTAGTAAACAAATGACCCCGCATTCTGTAACCATCAATAAGTCTAACGACATTGAATTCTTTTTGAACGTGTTCTGGAATTTGAGTAGAAACACCTTCTACAATCTCGCCACTTAAGCCATAGTTTTCGCTACCAAAATCGTAACCTTGAAAAAAAGCTCTCCAACTTGGTTCTACCGCATCAGGGTTTTGTAAATATTGATCGTATAAATCAGCAAAATATGCTGTGTGTGCCGCGTTTAAAAATGAAAATTTATCCATTGTTATTCTTAATACCGTGTAGGTTAGTCAAAATATTCTCCAAAAATACAACTTTTACTAAAATTAGATGTTTCTTTGACTATATTTATAAGCATGTAATAGCCTTTTAACGAATATCATATTATTACATGTTAATTTTTTAACGATTTCTGATTTCATGAAGACATTTCTTAACATTAATAAAAAAACAGTATTAATTATCATTATTATTTTGTTTAGTCTAACTAATTTAATGGCGCAGCAAAAAAATAGTTATTTTTGGAGTCATGTACGTTTTGGTGGTGGTATTGGATTAAATTTTAGTAATAATTTTTTTAGCGGAACCCTTGCTCCTAGTGCTATTTACGAATTTGATAAACCCTTTGCTTTAGGTTTAGGACTCAATGGAACCTTCGATAACCAAAAAGGTGTTTATAAATCAACTATTTTAGGAGGTAGTTTACTCGGATTATTTAATGTAATTGATGAGATACAACTTTCGGCAGAATTTGAACAACTTAATGTGAACCGACGCTATAATTTTAATTTAAATATTCCAAACGAAAATTATTGGTCACCTGCCTTATTTCTTGGTGCTGGTTATAGAAATGGCAATGTTACTTTTGGAATACGATACGATGTTTTATATGACGAAAATAAAAGCATTTATATTGATCCTTGGGTCCCTTTTGTAAGATTCTATTTTTAAACCTGAGTTCGACGTAGGATCGTAGATAAAAGGCAATAAATATGCTAGATTCAACTTATAATTATCATAGACTAGCTAGCTAGTTTATGATAATTTAAGGAAGAAGATGGTATACTTATTGGTTTTTAGCTTGAAACTAATAGATTTGAATATGTTTCAGATATCAGGAATCCACTTGTTTAATATAAAAATTTAATAAACAGTGTTTTAAAAAACAACCTCATTTTCCTTACGTCGAACTCAGGTTTTAAAGAGGAAGAAAAGCATTCCCTAATTCAACTTCCTCAACCAAATCTTTAATAGTTTTAGACTTTAAACTGTTTAATATTTGGCTCCTGGAAGTGCTTAATATAGAATGTAGCGGACAAGGTTTTTCTTCATTACATTTTTTTAAACTCATCATACAAGAATTTAATCTTTTTTCCCCATCTATAACATTCACAATACTCATTATAGAATGATTCAAATTTTTGTCGTCTAAATAAAACCCTCCTTTAGCCCCCCTAACAGACGATACTATTTTTTCTTTAACCAATTCTTGCAACAATTTAGCAATATAAGCTTGTGGAACATTTATGGGTTGAGAGATGTCCTTAGCCATAACCTTATTTTTTTCACTGGAATTTAAAGCTAAAAACAATACTGCCTTAATAGCGTATTTTGATGAGTTTGATAACATTTTTTTATATAATAAAACCAGAACAAATATAAAAAGGATGTTTTTGTCCTAAATATGATTTTTATCATATTATATTAAAGTATATGGCTTTAAATTTGGGCACAAAATTACATCAATTATGAAAAAAACACTAAACTTTGTAATGGTATTATTTGTTTCCCTTCTAATGAGTTGTGGCGGTAAAGAAGAAAAGAAGAAAAAAGGGTTCTCTTATGAGAAAAAAGCCCCTACAGAACAAAAAGTAAAAAAAGATGAGTCTGTTCCTGCTTCAAAAAAAATAGATCTAGCAAATAAAGGTGTTGGTCCAATCACTTCTATAAGTCTTCCTTCTGAAATTGATCAAACCATGGTAACTCACGGTGCAGATGTATTTAAAAAATTGTGTACTGCTTGCCATAGACTAGATAAAAAATTCATTGGTCCTGCTCCAACAAATATTTTAAGCAGACGCTCACCTGAATGGATTATGAATATGATATTGAATCCTGATGAAATGGTACAAAAAGATCCATTAGCAAAAGCATTACTTATTGAATTTAATGGATCTCCTATGGCAAATCAAAATTTATCTGAAGAAGATGCCAGAGCTATATTAGAATACTTTAGAACATTAAAATAGCCCCTATGAAATAAGAATTAGCATAGTTAAAAATTTCAATGCAGACCGAAATAGTTTCTATGCGAATACCATCTGATTACTAACTAACAATAAATATAACACAGATGAAAACATTGAAGCAAACCGTTCTTACATTGTTGTGTATTATAGCATTCACCGCTTGTAAAAACGAAAACAAAGAGATCCCAACGAGTTCAAAACCTGAACAAGTAACACCTGCAACAGAAAAAACTGGCCAAGCTTTTATTAAAGATGATGAAGGGAAACCAACCGTTTTACATATTGCCATTGACTCTAAAGATCATACGACTTTGGTCGCGGCAGTTCAAGCAGCATCGTTAGAGAATGCTTTAGTAAATGCAGGACCGTTAATGGTATTTGCTCCAACAAATGAAGCATTTGCATCTTTACCAGAAGGCACTGTAGAAAACTTATTAAAGCCAGAAAACAAAGACGCTTTAGCTAATATCTTAAAATACCACGTAACCCCTGGAAACTATTCAAAAGATTTTCTTAAAAAATTTAAAAAACTAGGACAAGCTAACAACGGCTATGTTAAGGTAGAAGTTGTAGATGGTGAACCGCTAATTGGTGGTGCTAAAATTATTGCGAGTATCCCAGCAGGGAACGGTATTGTACATGTAATTGATAAAGTATTATTGCCTACAGAATAATAAAAAACACTAACTAAATTAAAAGACAATGAGAAATATTTTAAAATCAACTGTTGCTTTATTAAGTGTTCTTGTAGCATTTACAAGCTGTGATACGGCATCAAAATCTAACTCTGGAGCACTTTCTAGTAGTGCAGCAGAAAAAGTTTATGTCGCTCCTGGAGAACATGACGAATTCTACGCCTTTATATCTGGTGGTTTTAGTGGACAACTTTCCGTTTACGGATTACCATCTGGACGTTTATTTAAAGTAATCCCTGTATTCTCTCTAGATGCAGAAAAAGCTTATGGATATAACGAAGAAACAAAACCGATGCTAAACACGTCTCATGGTTTTGTGCCTTGGGATGATTCGCATCACCCAGACATTTCCCAAACAAATGGTGAAATAGATGGGCGTTGGGTGTTTATTAATGGTAATAACACACCTCGTATTGCAAAAATAGATTTATCGACTTTTGAAACTACAGAAATCATTGAAGTTCCAAATAGTGCTGGTAACCACAGTTCTTCTTTTGTAACTGAAAATTCGGAGTATGTTGTTGCAGGAACTCGCTTTTCTATACCAATACCTCAAAAAGATATGCCTATAAAAGATTATAAAAGCAACTTTAAAGGCGCTTTATCTTTTATTTCTATAGACCCAAAACACGGTCATATGGATATTAAATTCCAATTAATAATGCCTGGTTTCGATTATGATTTATCGCATCCTGGTCGTGGTAAATCTCACGGTTGGTTCTTCTTTACTACTTATAATACCGAAGAAGCGAGTACTCTTTTAGAAGTAAACGCCTCTCAAAATGACAAAGATTTTATTGCCGCTGTTAACTGGAAAAAAATTGAAGACTATGTAAATAATGGTGGTGGTACTATGATGCCAGCAAACTATGCACATAATGTATATGATGAAGCTACACATTCTGCAACATCAACTATGAAAAAAGAAGTACGTGTTGTAAATCCTTTAGATGTTCCTGGAGCTGTTTACTTCTTACCAACACCAAAATCGCCACATGGTTGCGACGTCGACCCTTCTGGCGAATATATTGTTGGTAACGGAAAACTATCGGCTAATTTAACAGTGCATTCTTTTACTAAAATGCTAGCCGCCATTGAAAACAATAAAGTAGCTGGTGATGCTTACGGCATTCCTATCTTAAATTTCGAAGATGTATTAGCTGGCGTTGTAGAACAACCAGGTCTAGGGCCTTTACATACAGAATTTGACGGTAAAGGAAATGCCTATACGACCTTCTTTATTTCTTCTGAAGTCGTAAAATGGAAATTAGGAACTTGGGAAGTTGTAGACAGACAACCTTGTTTCTATTCAGTTGGTCACTTAATGATCCCTGGAGGAAACTCTCAAAAACCATTTGGAAAATATGTGTTAGCAATGAATAAGATTACTAAAGACCGTTATTTACCAACAGGACCTGAAGTAACACAATCAGCCCAGCTTTACGATATTTCTGGGGAGAAAATGGAATTATTATTAGATTTCCCAACAGTTGGAGAACCCCATTATGCCGCTGGATGCCCTGCAGATCTAATAAAACCACGTTCTAAAAAGCTTTTCAAATTAGAAGACAATAAACATCCATATGCTACTTTAAATGAAGCAGACACAAAAGTTGTTAGAGATGGCAAAACAGTTCATATTTATATGACCACGATTCGGAGTCACTTTGCGCCAGATAATATTGAAGGAGTTAAAGTAGGAGACAAAGTATATTTCCATATAACAAATTTAGAACAGGATTACGATGTACCTCACGGTGTAAGTATTATTGGAGCTAATACCTCAGAATTACTAATTATGCCAGGACAAACAGAGACCTTCCTATGGGAACCTAAACAAATAGGAGTATGGCCTTTTTATTGTACAGATTTCTGTTCTGCATTACACCAAGAAATGCAAGGATATGTTCGCGTATCTCCAGCAAACTCTAACACACCATTAAAATGGTCGCTTGGTGAAGATATTGAATAGATAAATAATATTAGGGGAATTTTGTTTTAGTGTTTATTTCCCTATTTAAAAAGGCGAGAGTAATTTATTTCGCTCTCGCTTTTCTTTTTAAAATACTAAAATTCCTGCGAAGGCAAGAACCTTAAAAACATTCCACTAATTAACATTTAAATGTTTAATGTTCTTAGATAAGGCTAATACCCTAAAGAATAATAGTATAACTTAAAACGAGATTCTCGTTTCCACGAGAACTTTAACAGATGAAAAGATCAAATATCATCATGCTTATCGCCGTGTTATTGCCACTGGGGTTATTCTTCTTTCCTCTTTGGAAAATAACACTAGAAGCACCACAATACCCTACGCCATTAGGTATGTATATTCATATTAATGATTTTTCCGATGTACACCCACATGACATTAAAAACATTAATTTAATGAATCACTATGTGGGAATGAAATACATTCCTGAAGCGATCCCAGAATTTAAGATCTTCCCTATAGGAATTATTATTACATCTTTTATAGGCCTAATAATTGCTTTTAAAGGCAATTATAAATGGTTCCTGTTTTGGTTTATTTTAATGATCGTTTTAAGCAGTGCAGGTCTCTATGATTTCTATCTATGGGAACACGATTATGGTCATGATTTAGATCCTAAAGCCATTATGAAATTCACAAACCCAGATGGGAGTGTTATGGGCTTTCAACCCCCTCTTTTTGGTAGTAAAGACATCCTAAATTTCAAAGCACATTCTTATCCACGATTAGGTGCGCTCTTCTTAGGACTTGGAATTGCTGCTTCCTTCATAGCCTATTTAACTGGAAAGAAAAACAAACAAAAAAACTCATCTTAATCAAGTCTTTCCTTTTGGGAAGGGTTTAAGATGGGATAAAACACTAAAGCATGCAAACACTAAGATACTATTCAACAATAACATTATTGCTGCTATTCTTTAGCTGTAATGTTAAACCACAAGCCATTGATTACGGAAATGACAGTTGTCATTTTTGTAAAATGACTATTGTAGACAAGGTTCATGCGGCCGAAATTGTTACAAAAAAAGGCAAGACCTATAAATTTGATGCTACAGAATGCATGATCAATTTCATAAAAGAATTTGACACATCAAAAATTCAACTTTACTTATCGAACAATTATAAAGAACCAGAAGTTTTAATAGACGCCACACAAGCAACATTCTTAATAAGTAAAAACATTCCGAGTCCTATGGGTGCATTCCTATCAGCTTTCAAATCTCAAGAAGACGCTAAAAAAACTCAGGAAGAAAAAGGTGGAATATTATATAATTGGGAAGCATTATTAGCACATTTAAAAGGCTAATCTTATGAAAAACACATTGCTTTTTTTCGCTGCCATTTTAATGGTCTACCCTATATATGCTCAAAATATTGAAGTTTGTAACACATGCGTTGTTTCAACTTTAAAAAAGGCCATTTCAATTGCCAAAGATTTTGACACTATTCGGATAAAAAAAGGCACTTACAAAGAGCACAATATTTTGGTTGACAAACCTTTAAGCATTATTGGTGAAAATTACCCAGTAATCGACGGTGAGCTAAAAGGTGAAATTATAACGATTGTTTCCGATAATGTAACCGTAGATGGCTTATTTATTATAAATGTAGGCACTAGTTATACCGAAGACTATGCTGCCATTCGGGTAAGAAGAAGTAAGGATTTTGTAATTCAAAATTTAGTTTTAGAAAAGCTGTTTTTTGGAATTTATATAGAAAAATCACGAGACGGAAAAGTGTTTCATAACAAGATTATTGGAGACGCTATTCAAGAATATAATTCTGGAAATGGGATTCAATTATGGTATAGTAAAAATATTGAAATTGAACACAATTATGTACAACATGTACGTGATGGTATTTATTTAGAATTCTCTGATGATTGTTTAATTAAGAATAATGTTAGCGCAGAGAACCTACGTTATGGCTTACATTTTATGTTTTCTAACAACGATATCTATCAGGATAATACGTTTGAAAAAAACGGTGCTGGTGTAGCCGTTATGTTTTCGAAAAAAATAAAGATGTTAAATAACACTTTTAAAGAAAACTGGGGAACAGCATCTTACGGTATGCTTTTAAAAGAAATAAATGATGCTGAAATTATAGGAAATACTTTTGAAGAAAACACCATAGGTATTAACATAGAAGGTTCCAACCGCATCATCTATAAAAACAATAATTTTATCAATAACGGATGGGCTATTAAAGTCCGTGGCGCCTGCTATACTAACAGTTTTACAGAAAATAACTTTCTCTACAACTCTTTTGATATTTCATATAACAGTAAGATAAATGATAATGTTTTTAATAAAAATTACTGGACTAGCTATACTGGTTACGATCTGGATAAAAATGGTATTGGTGATGTGCCATACAGACCCGTAAAGTTGTTTTCATACATTGTAAACAGAACACCAGAAACCATTATTCTGTTACGCAGTTTATTTATTGATATTATTGATTTTTCCGAAAAAGTCTCACCAGTTTTCACACCCGACAACTTACTAGACAAAAACCCATTAACAAAGAGGATAACATGGTAAGCATTGAAAATTTACATAAAAAATTTAATAAAAATGTTGTGCTAAACGGCGTTGACTTAAACATTAAAGAAGGGGGGATTTTTGCTATTCTTGGACCAAACGGATCGGGAAAAACAACACTTATTAAATCTATTCTGGGTATGGTTATTCCAAATAAAGGGACTATTAATGTGCTTGGGAAAAACATTAAAAACAGTTCCAGTTACAGACATAAAATTGACTACTTACCGCAGATTGCAAATTTTCCTAGCAACTTAAAAGTTAAAGAACTTATTAAGATGATAAAAGATTTACGAGGCCATACCAATGAAGACCAACGTTTAATCGAACGCTTTACGCTAGAGCCCTTTTTAGATAAAAAACTAGGCAATCTTTCTGGTGGAACTAAACAAAAAGTAAATTTGGTTTTAACCTTTATGTTTGATAGCCCTCTAATTATTTTAGACGAACCTACTACAGGCTTAGACCCTATTTCGCTCATCCGATTAAAAGCGTTAATCCAAACAGAAAAAACAAAAGGAAAAACCATTCTAATCACCTCTCATATTATGAGTTTTGTTGAAGAGGTTTCAGATGAAATTGTATTTCTTTTAGAAGGACAGATTTACTTTAAAGGTTCTATTTCAGAATTAAAAAACAAAACCAATCAACCAGATTTTGAACACGCCATCGCATCCATTTTAATAGAAAATCATGCTTAAAATACTAAGATATAGTTTTTTCGATTTAATGCGTAGCCGTTGGAGTTATGTCTATTTTGCTTTCTACTTATTATTAGGAATCGTTTTACTATTTCTTAATAACGATTTATCAAAAGCAGTCATTACATTAATGAATGTCATTATCGTGCTAGTCCCTCTCATAGGAACCATTTTTGGTGTGATGTATTATTATAATTCCAAAGAATTTACAGAACTATTATTAGCACAACCCTTAAAACGCTCGTCCATATTTCTAGGACAATACTTAGGCGTCGCCATCTCTTTATCCATGAGTTTAATTTTTGGCTTAGGCATCCCATTTATTGCGTATGGTTTATTCAAATCGAATGCCATTTGGGATTTCTCGTTACTACTTATTACAGGAACATTTTTAACGCTCATTTTTACAGCATTGGCTTTTAATATCGCACTCACCAACGAAAATAAGATTAAAGGTTTCGGATATGCCATATTACTTTGGCTGTTTTTAGCCATTATTTACGACGGCTTGTTTTTAATGTCTTTGGTATTGTTTGAAGATTACCCATTAGACAAACTATCTTTAGTTGGCACCATGCTAAACCCCATAGATTTATCCCGAACACTCATTTTGTTAAAATTGGATATTTCAGCATTGTTAGGATATACTGGAGCTGTCTTTAAAAAATTCTTTGGAACCAATTTCGGACTCATTATATCTTTTATAATGCTAAGCATTTGGGTTGTTTTACCTGTATTGCGAATTGTAATAAAATCGAAAAAGAAAGACTTTTAGTTAAACTAAAAATTACATGTAACCATTAAAAGGCAATAAATATAAACACGCAAAATTTATGTCTGCCTTTTATAGTATTAGTATTCTTTTTTAAATATATCTATTTATTATCTATACATTAACATTTGTCACATCAAACCACAATAACTTGTTTCGTTCTAATAATATTAATTATAATAAAAACAATTCCGATAGGTAATAACAAACTAAATAGAAACAATAGCAGGTAATAGTTTGGTAATAACCCTAGTTTGAAATAAAACATGAACCCTTGAATACCTAAGATTAATTCGGTAAAAATAAAACCGAAAATAAAAATGAAGACCCCTGCATTTAAAATTCTGTTGAAGGTTACCAATCGACTTTGTAATATGTAGGCAAACAAAAACCCAGAAATAGCACCCAACATGACTAAATGGATAAATCCAATTATAAAATTGCGATGCTGATAAACTCCAGTTGAAAATTCAGGGAATAGCGATAATAAACCTAAAACTGTTTTTAATACAAAAAAAGATATCGCAAAACCAAGTGTGACATTTATAAGTTTTGGTTGCTTCTTAAAAACGCCTTGTAGTTTTGGATGTATCAGTTTAAAAAAGAAAAACAACATCACTATTTGAAGAAACACCCCAATACCATTAATATATAACAACACATCATGAGGTGCAAACCATTGTACTGGCAAAGCTAAAGTTAAGATTGTTGAAGCTATCAATACCCAAAAAAAATATTGAAATTGCTTAGAATTCTGAATATGTAATACATGAAAAAGTATAGCAAAAACGGCTATTAAAAACCAACCATTAAACTGAAAATGTAAAAAGAATTGTATTGCGATTTGATAAAATGCTGAAGCCTGACCAAGTATTGATACAGCAGGACCTAAACACCAAACGCCAACGGTAGACAAGAGCATAAACAAAAGAGAAGCTCGTAGTAAATAACGGGTTACTAACGAATCGGCTTTTTGATGTTTCCAGATAAGGTAAACAAAATAATAACTACAGAATATATGCAATGTAGAAAATGATATAGAAACAACGGCATAACCTTGCAAAGGAAAACTTAGCATCATACCAACAACAGCAAATTCTGTAACCCAAAATAAACGATTGTATATAGCCCTTTTTTCAGGAACAAAATAATGTACAAAAAGGGTAAACAACATAAGGTAAACCCAACCCAACATGGCCACATGAGAGTGCGCATGTGTTAAAAACCTATAATTAAAAGATATTGAGTTAATATGCGTATATCTTAATACCAACCCCATTAGAGCAGCTATCAGGAAATTAATTAAACATGTAATTACAAGTTTTTTTGGCATAAAATTTATTTCTCTTATTTAAAAGATAAGTTCGGTTTAAATAAACAAATTTAACCTATTAATTGGTTTGTTTTATCATTCCTTCCTTTCGTCTTCGCTCAAGATAAACTATGGCGGGCATCCACTTAGAAAGTACTAAGTTAGACATCTAAGATACCACATCATCCAGAGGCATTCCGACAATTGTCGGAGTCGAAGAATCTCACTTTACTTTATCAAACAAAAACTAAAAATCCATATAACTACTACATTTATATACTTATTGGTAAATAAAAATAATTTCCAGATTCTTCAGTCGTACCCCCCCTGTCTGCCGATTCTTAGGTAGGCTTCTGGATGATGGCAACTCCATTTTTGCTCAAAAGGTTCGTGTTCATCCTATGTTTGCAAAAGGTTTGTTCATTCAGAAGGAGGTACGACTGAAGAATCTATAGAAATTAATTATAAAGATTCTTCGCTGCGCTCTGAACAAACGATTACAAATTAATTTAGAACTCACTATTAACCAAACTGTTTCTCTAATTTAATGGCCTCTGGAAATAAAATATTATTCTCCAAATGAATGTGCAAATGCAAATCTTTTTCAAATTCCTCTAACATGGCATAAGTAACCCTAAAAGTATTACAAGCATCTGCAGGCGGGTTGTAGTTGTTTGTTAATTCTGCAATTTCTCTAAAACGTACTCCTTCATTATCATGCTCTTCCTTCATCATGGTTATTGGATTCTCTACGGTTCTAAAATGAGGCGCTTGTATTCCTGATTGGCTAATAGTTGCATGAATCATTTTTTTAATAAATGGAAACAGAATTAATTCTTCCTTTTTCATATGTGCAGCCAACTCGCCTGCAGACGCTTTAAAGTGTTCATTGATTTTAATTAATTCAGGATGTCTTTCTCCATGAACTTTACAAAGCTTGTCCAAAAACTGAAGTAACACAGGCACTTTCTCTGCAACATAGCGATGGTGTTTTTTTTCAATATAATCAACCAACAAATCTAATGGCCATGATTTATAATCTATGTTCTGCTCCGTAGTAGCACTTAAAACCTTCTGAAGTTTATCTAATAGTTCAGATGTGTTTATACCATTTTTATCGCACACCTCTTCCACTGTTCTATGTCCGCGACAACAAAAATCGATACCATAGTTACTAAAAATTGCAGCCGTTCTAAAATCTTCGGCAACAAATTGTCCGATTTGTTTTTGTGAATCTTTAAGTATTGTTTCCATAATAATTATTTTAATTCGGATAATTTTATCCTATTTTTAGTTAATTTTTTTTACATTTTTAAAAATGATGCTCCCGACTTAATATTAAGAGCCAACTCCTCAAGATTCGTATTTTCTAACATAAACTTTAATTCTTCCCTAACAGACTTAAACTTATGGTGAACCGGGCATGGATGATCTTCATCACAAGTATCAAGCCCTAACCCACAACCACTATAAATAGAATCACCATCAATAGCGTTTACTATATGTGATAATTTTATTGAAGATATTAACGTTTTTTCAATTTCGAAACCACCATGAGCTCCTTTTATAGAATTGATAACATCATGCCTTACCAAATCCTGAAGAATCTTAGCAGTAAATGCCTCGGGGGAATTAATTTCTTTGGCTATACCTTTAAGGCTAACACGAACTCCCTTATAAGAACTAAGCGCAATAAAAATTGACGCTTTAATACCATATTCACAGGCTTTAGAAAACATAATTGATTATAATTTGATACAAAAATAAGTGATTTTTTTAATTAGGACAAGACTATCCTAATTAAAATTGTTTTTAAACCATACTTTTTGCCATTCGCGTTTAAGGATTAAAAAAGACACGGCTTCCGACAACTCTAATAGATCATCTCCATTTAAGGCTTTAACCTCTTTTTCGGGAACATCAATAATATAAAGCAGATTCAAATATTCGGTGAATTTTTCTTGAATTAACTTATAAACCGCTTCGTGGAGTATCAATTTCAAACTTGAAGGCAGCACTTCTTCATGAAAATCTAAATCGAGATTAGCTAAAAGAAAATCTTTATTAAGTTGAATAATTAATTTTTTATATAAACCTAATTGATTGGCTTCTTCAATTAGATTTTCGAAAGTAGTAGGTAATTTCATTAAACGTTTCTATTCATTAAGTCAGTACCAAAATCATATAAAAGTGTTTTTTTCTCTTCAGAAATATCTAAGGATTCTAAAACCAAAAAGGCTTTATTGGTATAATTTTTTATTTCTTCTTGAGTGACGTTTGATGCTCCAGAAGTATTAAAAATTTGCTTAGCTATACTAATTTTGGCATCATTATTCTTAGGGGTTGTATTAAATAAGTCCCTTAACTTGAGTTGATCTTCTTTACTAGAAAACTCCAAAGCTTTTAAGTATAAATAGGTCTTTTTGTTTTCAATAATATCACCGCCAACCTGCTTTCCAAATGTTTCTGGATTCCCAAAAGCATCCAAATAATCGTCTTGTAACTGGAAGGCAACACCTAAATGTCGTCCAAATTCATAAATACTATTTTGATCAGCCTCAGATGCATTAGCAACAATAGCTCCCATTTTCATAGCTGCTCCCACCAAAACAGCAGTTTTGTATTCAATCATTTTTAAATACTCTGGGATAGTAACATCGTTTCTGGTTTCAAAATCAACATCATATTGCTGACCTTCACAAACCTCTATCGCCGTTTTGCTAAACAATCTTGCTAAAGCTTGAAACGTATTGGCTTCATAATTTTCGAATAATTGATACGCCATAATCAACATAGCATCTCCAGAAAGAATCCCTCTATTAATGTCCCATTTTTCGTGTACAGTTTCCTGTCCGCGGCGCAAAGGAGCATCATCCATAATATCGTCATGAACCAACGAGAAATTATGAAAAACTTCAATACTTAATGCAGCATCTAAAGCTTTCTTATAATCGCTATTAAAAATCTCGGCAGTCATTAAAGTTAAAACGGGGCGCAACCTTTTACCCCCCAAGCCTAAGATATATTGAATAGGGATATATAGATTTTCAGGTTCCTTAATAGTGGCATATTCTTCTAAATATGCAACAAACTCTTCTTGATATTTCTCTATTGATAGCATTTAGCAAAAATAAAGGAATTCATCACATTTAAAAGCCTAATACAAATGATATGTTAAATAATTATTAAAACTACAGAAACTTTTTAGGTTTCTAAAGTTTCCTTCACTAGTTTTGTGCCTGATTATGAGAGACAAAATATTATTAGGCGCAACAGATTTATTCTTAAACTATGGTTTTAAGAGTGTTACCATGGATGATATTGCTAACAACCTGGGCATATCTAAAAAAACTATTTACCAGCACTTCGACAATAAAATTAAGTTAGTCGAAGCCTGTTCTACATGCTTGTTCGATTTTATATCACAAGGTATAGACAACATTTGTTCTTTAGGAAAAAACCCTATTGAAGAAACTTTTAGTATTAAACAATTCGTGATGGAACATTTAAAAGATGAAAAATCCTCACCCCAATACCAATTACAAAAATATTACCCAAACATATTTAATACTTTAAAAAACAAACAATTCGAGATCATGCAAACATGTGTTATTGATAACCTTAACCGAGGCATCGATCTTGGGCTTTATAGAAAATCGATACATGTTGAGTTTATTTCAAGAATTTATTTCTCACTCATATTAGCAATAAAAGACAAAGAGTTATTTCCCAATAAAGACTTCACCATGCCAATGCTTATGGAAAACTATTTAGAATATCATTTAAGAGGCATATGTACTCCTAAAGGATTAGAATATTTAAACAAATTTATAACATCAAATCAATCATGAAATGAAGAACAAACTAATTTTAATATTTAGTTTATTATGCTCTATTGCCATGTTTTCTCAAGAAAACACCAAAAGTTTTTCTTTACAAGAAGCCATAAACTTTGCATTAGAAAATAATAGAACTGCAAAAAATGCTACACGAGATATTGAAGTAGCCGAAAAACAAAAATGGGAAACCACAGCAACAGGACTTCCACAAATAAGTGCTAATATAGATTATCAAAATAATATAAAACAACAATTTGACGCCATAGATTTTGACCAAGATGGTGTTATAGATTTCGGAGCTAAACAATCTGTTACTCCTTCAATACGAGTGGATCAATTACTTTTTGACGGGTCTTATTTAGTCGGATTGCAATCTGCAAAAGTATTCCTGGAAATTTCTGAAAATGCCAAAGAAAAAACCGATTTAGAGATTAGAAAAGCCGTTGTTAATGCATATGGCAATGTTTTACTCGCTGAAGAGAGTGTTAAGATTTTAGAACGCAACATAGCTGTCTTAAAGAAAAACCTTGACGAAACTACAAAAATTTATGAAAATGGTTTAGAAGAAGAGGAAAGTGTAGAACAGTTACAAATTACATTATCTGGAGTTGAAAGTAATTTAAGCAATACATCACGCTTAAAAACTTTAGCTTACCAAATGTTGAATATTACTTTAGGTACAGATATAAATTCTAAAACTGTATTAACTGATAATTTAGAAAGTTTAACAACTCAAAACATTACTTTTGATCTTCTTAATGCTGAAGATAAGGTTGAAAACAATATAGATTTTAAAATTGCAGAAAACGATAAAATTTCTAAAGAACTTCTTTTAAAATTAGAAAAAAGCAAAGCACTACCAACATTGAGTGCTTTTGCAAACGCTTCTTATGTTGGAAATAATCAAAATTTTAAATTTTTAGATAGTAACCAAATTTGGGCAGGAACTGCTGCTTTTGGAGTTAGTATGAACATCCCTATTTTTAGTTCAGGAAAAAGAAGCGCGTCAACACAACGTGCTAGAATTAATCTTGAAAAAGCCAAAGAGGATCTAACAGAAACGCAGCAAAAATTAAAACTTCAAATAGCATCAGCTAAAAGCGATTATCAATTTGCTATTGAAGATTACGACAACAAAAAACAAAATTTAAATCTGGCAGAACGTATCGAACAGAAAAATCAAACTAAGTTTTTTGAAGGTATTGCTTCAAGTTTTGAGTTAAGACAAGCGCAAACACAACTGTACAGTTCTCAACAAGAATTTTTACAGGCTATGCTTGATGTTATAAACAAAAAAGCTGAATTAGAAACCGTATTAAATAAAGTTGATTAGTTTATTGTTTAAAGTTTAAAAAAAATAAAGATGAAAACATATTCTTTCGAAAAATTATCCGTTTGGCAAAAATCAATAAAATTAGCTGTTAAAACATATAAATTAACAAAGTTATTCCCTGACGATGAACCCTTTGGATTAATTAGTCAAATGAGAAGATGTACTATTTCAATTTCATCAAACATTGCAGAAGAAACTGGAAGACATTCAGCAAAAGACAAAGCAAGGTTTACAGAAATAACCGCTATGCTTGATGACCTATATAAATCACAATCAAAAATAAACTCATAAACAAAATCAACCTATTAAACTCAATTAAAAATGAAAAATATATATTCACTAGTAATCGTAACACTACTTTTAACTTCTTGTGGGAGCGATAAAAAAATGTCTGTTGAAGATATTATAGCTTCTGGAAATTTAGAGCAAATAAGACAAAAGAAAACGGAGTTAGATGCTTCTGCTCAAGAAATTTCTTCACAATTAAAACAATTACAATTAGAAATTAAAAAACTGGATCCACAGGAAAGAGTTCCTTTAATAACAGCCTTTGCTGCTAAAGAAGGTATTTTCAATCACTTTGTAGAATTGCAAGGAAATGTAAGCACAAAGAAAAACCTTGTAATATACCCAGAGTATTCTGGAACCTTAGCAAGAGTTTACGTTAAAGAAGGACAGAAAGTAGTTAAAGGACAAATGTTAGCAAAAATTGATGATGGCGGATTAAGCCAACAAGTAGCACAACTACAAATTCAAGCTGAGTTAGCAAAAACAACTTTTGAGCGTCAAGAACGCTTATGGAATCAGAAAATTGGTAGTGAAATTCAGTATTTACAAGCTAAATCTAACTACGAAGCACAACAAAGAGCCGTTAATCAATTACAACAACAAGTTGGAAAAACAGTTGTTCGCGCCCCTTTTTCTGGTACTATAGACGATGTAATTTCAGAGCAAGGAAGTGTTGTTGCTCCTGGTCAGTCTCAGCTTTTTAGAATTGTAAATCTTCAAGACATGTACATTGAATCTGATGTGCCAGAACGTTATATTTCTAATATAACACCTGGAAAAAATGTACAGGTAGAATTTCCAATACTAGGAAAAAAGATAGATGCTGAAATTCGCCAAGCTGGAAACTTTATAAACCCAGCCAACCGAACCTTTAAAATTGAAGTAGCTGTTTCAAATAAAGACAAATCTATTAAGCCTAATTTAACAGCGAAGCTTAAGATTAATGATTATACAAACGAAAAAGCGATACTAATACCACAAAGTATTATTTCAGAAAATGCAGAAGGTGATCAATATGTATATACTGTGACCAATAAAGTTGAAAATAAAGCAAAAGCGAAACGTGTTATCATCACAACAGGAAAAACACAAGGCGATGACATTGAAGTTCTTTCTGGTTTATCAAATGGAAGTGAGATTATTGATGAAGGTGCTAGAAGTGTTAAAGATGGACAAGATATAAAAATACTTGTTGTAGAATAAACTTGTCATTCCTGCGAAGGCAGGAATCCATTTTATTAAAATTCAGTTTCTAAATATTAGATTCCTGCCTTCGCAGGAATGACAAAAAATAAAGAACTAATGAGTAAAAATAAAAAACAAAAGAACGTAGATAAGGAGTTTGGTTTATCATCATGGGCCATTAATAATAAAACAACCATGTATGTTTTAATTACTTTAATCTTGTTTCTTGGAGCTGGTGCTTATTTTAGTATGCCAAGAGAGAATTTCCCAGAAATTAAGGAAACCAAAATCTATATTAGTTCCTTGTATCCAGGAAATACCGCCGAGGATATTGAAAAACTAATAACCGACCCTATTGAGGACAAACTTAAGACAGTTAGTAATGTTATTGAAATCACCTCAACATCTCAAGAAGACTATTCTATTATTGTTGTAGAATTCGATGAGAATATTACGGTTGAAGCTGCAAAACAAAAAGTAAAAGACGAAGTAGACACGGAAACTTCAAGTGAAGATTGGCCAACATTTAACGGTGCCAAAGTAGAACCTAATATTTTCGATTTAAGTATATCTGAGGAAACACCAATCCTCAATATTAATATCTCTGGAGATTACCCGGTTGATAAATTAAAGGAATACGGAGAATACCTTGAAGACGAAATTGAAAGCCTACAGGAAATTAAGCAAGTTGATATTCGTGGGGCTCAGGAAAAAGAAGTAGAAGTAGCTGTAGACATTTATAAAATGATGGCTGCTCAGGTTAGTTTTCAAGATATTACCAATGCCATTAGCAATGAAAACATGACCATGTCTGCAGGTAATTTAATTACTAGCGGACAAAGACGTACTATTAGAATTATTGGTGAAATTGATGACCCTGATGAGCTTGAAACCTTTGTTGTAAAGTCTGAAAAGGAGCACCCTATTTATTTAAAAGATATTGCTCAAGTTTCCTTTAAAGATGAGGACAAAACGACTTACGCAAGAGAATTTGGAGCACCTGTTGTGATGTTAGACGTTAAAAAACGGGCAGGAAAAAACATGGTAGCTGCGGCAGAACAAATAGAGGTTATTATTAAAGAGGCTATTGCCAATGTATTTCCTCCAGACTTAACAGTTACTGTAGCAAATGATCAATCTTCAAAAACCATTGGACAGGTTGATGACCTGGTAAACAATATTATCTTTGGTATTATTCTCGTGGTTACTGTTTTAATGTTCTTTTTAGGATTTAAAAATGCCTTGTTTGTTGGGTTTGCAATTCCAATGTCTATGTTTATGTCGCTTATGATTTTAAACATGTTGGGGTATACCATGAATACCATGATTCTTTTCGGACTTATCATGGGACTTGGAATGTTGGTTGATAATGGTATTGTCGTTGTAGAAAATGTATATCGCTTAATGAGTGAAGAAGGTATGAGTCGTATAGAAGCGGCTAAAAAAGGGATTGGCGAAATCGCATTTCCTATTATCATATCTACAGCAACCACCGTAGCGGCCTTTATACCCTTAGGTTTATGGCCTGGCGTTATGGGACAATTTATGATTTATTTTCCTATTACCTTGTCGGTTGTATTAGGTTCCTCGTTGTTTGTGGCTATCTTCTTTAACTCTGTTATGGTATCTCAATTTATGACTACTGAGGATAAAGACATGCCTTTAAAAAACATTATCAAAATTTCCGCGATAGTTGGGGGTATTGGCTTACTCATCATGCTTGTTGGCGGAAGCTACAGAGGTTTGGGAACCTTAATGATCGTAACTGTTATTTTACTTTGGTTATATCGTTTATTTCTAAGAGGTTGGGCTAACGGATTTCAAAATAATGTGCTACCTAAGTGGGAACGTTTTTATGAAAAATCACTTCGCGCTGCATTAAGTGGAAGAAAACCAGCATTTATTGCCATCGGAACATTTGTTCTACTCATCATAGCCTTTATGGGATTTGGAGCATCTGTTGGAAGTCAACGTACCAAAGTTGAATTTTTTCCAGATAATACGCCAAATCAAATTATAGTATATATAGAATATCCCGAAGGAACAGATATTAAAAAAACCAATGCTATTACAAAAGATATAGAAGAGCGTGTTTATAAAATTATAAACGAAGAAGCTTATATGCATGGTGATTATAACTTCCTGACAGAAAGTGCCGTATCTCAAGTTGGAGAAGGTGCTGGAAATCCACAAACAGATGGAGGGTCGCAAGCAGAAATGCCACATCGTGGTAAAATAACGGCGACCATGCGTGAATATAAATATAGAGATGGTGCCGATAGTAATGTCCTTCTTAAAAAAGTACAGGAAAACTTAAAAGATATTTACCCTGGCGTTGCTATTTCTGTTGAAAAAGATGCTGTGGGACCTCCGGCAGGTTATCCTATAAATCTTGAATTAGAAGGAAACGACTATTCAGAACTTATAGCAACTGCTGAAAAAATGCGTGATTTTATAAATTCGAAAAACATTCAAGGTATAGACGAATTAAAAATCGATGTAAATAAATCGAAACCATCTATGCAGGTTCAGGTGGACAGAAAAAAAGCAGGAGAATTAGGTGTAACCTCTGGACAAGTAGGGCAACAATTGCGTAATGCTATCTTTGGATCTAAAGCTGGTATTTACAAAAAAGACGGTGAAGATTATGATATTTATGTGCGTTTTAATGAAGAAAACAGGTATAATACCAGTGCTATTTTCAACCAGAAAATAACATTTAGAGACCCTGCCAGCGGGCAAATAAAAGAAGTTCCTGTTTCTACCGTTGCTAAACAAAATAACACCTCTGGATTTAGTGCCATAAAACATAGAGATGTAAAACGTGTGGTAACCTTATACTCTGCTTTAGCACCCGGGTTTACTGATGCCGGAGCCATTGTTTCAAAAATTCAAAATGAGATGCAAAGTTTCACAGAAAAACCTGCTACGGTTAAAGTTGATTATACCGGACAAATAGAGGAGCAAAACAAACAAATGGCCTTCTTAATGGGAGCGTTCTTTACAGGTTTAGGTTTAATTTTCTTTATTCTTATTTTCCAGTTTAACTCCGTATCTAAACCGGGTATCATTATGCTTGCTATTTTCCTGAGTTTAATTGGTGTATTTGGTGGTATTGTCGCAACCGGTAGCGCCTTTGTAATTATGATGACCATGATGGGTATTATATCGCTGGCAGGTATTGTTGTAAACAACGGTGTGGTACTCTTAGATTATACACAACTTTTAATCGACAGACAAAAAATAAAACACAATTTAGAAGATGATCAATACCTTGAAACTTCTGATTTGTTAGAAGCTATTATAAAAGGTGGAAAAGCGCGTTTACGCCCTGTACTGTTAACAGCTATCACTACTATTTTAGGGTTAATACCACTAGCAACAGGATTAAACATTAACTTCTTTACTTTGTTTAGCGAGTTCAATCCGCATATTTACATGGGAGGTGATAATGTTATTTTCTGGGGGCCTCTTGCATGGACCGTTATTTACGGATTATTTGTCGCTACGTTCCTTACGCTAATTGTAGTACCAATACTATTCTATTTAGTAACTAAATTTAAAATGTGGTTATATAACAACAGAGTAGCTAAATATTCTCAAAACGAATTAAAAGAAGGTCTTGAATATGAAGGGAAACAATTAGATTAATTTCCAATCGAACTAAGACAACTTGAAATGTAACTATTACAATAATCTTTTACTTTAGCAAAGGGTTAATAGCAGAAAAGCCTCAACGTTATGTTGAGGCTTTTCAATTTTATTTAATTATGAGTTATACCAATTTAACTTATAAATCGGCATAAAAACATTATAGTCCCTCACTTTGAGGAATTGGAAATTCACTAGGCACAGGTGATAAATCACCAGCTCTATCATGATCTTGGTTTATATCAGTAAGTCTTCCAAAGCGTCTCATATCAATCCAACGATGACCTTCTCCAAAAAGAGAATATCTTCTTTCAAATATAATCCGATCTTCATCTACAGTTCCTGAAACAACTGGCAATAATCCAGCAGCGCTTCTTACAGCATTAATCGCATCTGCTGCCCCATCTGGATCAGACACCATACTCGCTTCTGCATATAATAATAGTAATTCCTCATTTCTTATTATTCCTACAGGAGCTGTACTAGATTGATATATCCATACATCATATGCTCCAGCCATACCAGCAAGTTCTAATTGAACAGGAAAGTTTGAACGAGCAACAACCTTATCTAATCTATTATCTCCAGCCTCAAAGGCAGGTGCAGAAGGATCTTCTATAAAATCGGGATAAGCTATCGCAGCCCCTGTATCACCAGAATTCAAAGCAATAAATAATGGGTTTAACACATCTGCTCCTGCCGCAGAATATCGAAAATAAGCACCCGAATTCATATCACCATTCATATCCATAAAAGAATCTGCTAGAGCACTTAAAACTCCAGCCGAATTTCCTTGATATGCTGCAACTCTAGCTGCAATCGCTCTATTAAATTCTGAATAAGAAACACCTAAGGTATTAGGAGAAACATCTCCTCCAGTAGTAAGATCTGTAAAGCCCGAATCTAAAAGTCCCATAATAGTAGTTAAGGCAGTATCATAAGTTTCAAAAGGGCCTAAATTATCAGGATTTGCCACATCTGTACGTATCCCATTTTGATATACCAAGTTTAAAACCGACAATAATTCATGAGCTTTAATGGTATTAGCAAATCCTCTAATAGCGGCTATTTCATTTGCTGAAAAAATTGTAGTAGTGCTTTCTGCTTCTAAACTTTCTAATAGAATATTACATGCCTTAACAGTAGCGTACCTTGCAGTATACGGTCTATTTATAAAAAATGACGCATTACTCAACAATCCAGCAGCTAATTCTGTACCCCATCCTGGGTCAGAACTTTGAAGATGCCAATATTCTCTCCCTAATACAGATAATACATCTCTTTCTGTTTCCATGTCAACTCTCATATCTGATAATATCCCAGCAACCACCTGTGGAAGTTCAGGTCTTGAAAGTCCTTCAGAAATTGAAGTAATTTGAGGTCCATTTAAACTTTCCCCTTCGTTAAGACTACAAGAAAAAGTTATACCCAATACAATGAGTATGCTCAAAAATTTTATTTTATTTGAAATTTTCATATTATTATTTTTTAAGTATTAAAGTCCAACAGATAAGTGAAACATAAATCTTTTAGATGATGGAAAAGGTGCTACCTCAATTCCTATACCTGCCGCTGCTGAACCAAAGTTTGATACTTCTGGGTCATAACTATCATAATCAAAAATATTGATTAAGTTCCGTCCTGAAAGTCCCACTTTTATATCGGAAACATTGCCATTAAACCATTTCTTTATGTTATTGCTAGGAATGTTATAATATAAACCAACCTCTCTTAATTTTAAATAGCTAGCATCTTCGATGTACGCATTTGTACCATTCCCTAAAGAATTAAGTCTAAACAACCCATTTACAGTGGCACCAGTTGGATCTAAACTAGTACTGTCAAAATCATGACTAGTTCCCGAATCATCTGTAAGAAGACGTGTTAAATTAACATTTTCTCCGCCTTGTTTCCAATGCCAGAAAAACGATAAAGTAAAATCTTTATATCTAAGATTATTATTAAAAGACATTTGGAAATCTGGCTCTGAATCACCCATCACAACAGGCATACCATTAGCATCATTTCCAAATATTGCTGTAGCACTTTCACCTTCTACAATTCTAAAGGTTCCTAAACTTGTTCTGAACCCTTGCGTGTTAAATGGGTTTACATCCAATCTAGTAATTTCAGATTCGTTTTTAAAGAAAATAATTCCAGTATCCCAAGAAAAATTTTCTTCCTCAAACACTTTTCCATTCAATGCTATTTCAACACCTTTATTTTCTAATTCACCAGCATTTGCCCAACGAAATGAAAAGCCAGAAGACCCCTGGTTATCGGCAGAAAGAATTAAATCCTCCACTGCCTTTTTATAATAAGTAAATTCTAAAGACACGCGTTTATTAAATAACCCCAAATCAAACCCCAATTCTAATTCTTTTTGACGTTCTGGTTGAATTGTTGGATCTCCTAATGTATTAGACGTTACGATTCCTACATTACCTCCAATTAATGTGTTTAAGTAACGAGTAAACAAGGCACCATTAGGCGCAAAATTCCCAGCTTCACCATATGCAGTTCTAAGTTTTAATTGCATAGATTCAGGCATCGTAAATAGATTGTGTAAATTAGCTGCTATAGATACTTTAGGATAATAAAAAAGTTCATTAGCATCACCATTGTTTGATGATTTATCTCCCCTTATACCTAAAGTTCCTATAATTTTATCTTGATAATTCACTTCTTCTTGAACGAAAAAACCAAAATCCTCCTGCACTAGTCTAGTTTGTGAGACTCCTACATTTGTGGATTGATCTACATTTGATTCTGAAGCTATTAGCCCATTTGAAGTCACTCTAATCGTATTTTGATCAAATTGGTTATTAGTTACCCCTGCCTGAGTTTTAAAATTAAGATCGTTATCCGTAGTATAATTATGAACTAAAAAAGCAGAATAATTAGCATCGGTATTTTGAGTCGTTCCATCTGATGTCAATCCATCCAATCCCAATGAACCAGTTACTGGATTCATAAACTGTAATTCTCTAGGAAAAAACACTGTTGTTCTTAATGTATAACTATCAAATCCTGCCTTTAAAAACAATTTTAGGCTTTGTTTATCTGTACTAAATAAATTAATATCTAAACCTGATCCAGCAATAATCCGGTCTACTGATTCATTATTAGTAATCACATCACGGGTATGTATTGGGTTTGAACTTCCTGTTAAATTATCAGGATAAATACCATTAACTGGAAAAAAATCATCCCATGGTCTAGAAAATAATTGTGTCACTCCAATTGTAGTTCCACTATTTTCATTATTAAAAAACCCTCTATCTGCACTAGAATTTATATAATTACCAGTTAAAGACAATTTAATATCATCCGTTATTTTGTGATCCACATTTACTCTAAATGACTTTTTTTCAGCGCCTGTATTTTTCACAATACCATCTTCTTCGTTGCTAGTAAAACTACTAAAGAATGTTGTTTTTTCATTTCCCCCAGAAACACTTAGATTGGTGTTCGTAATAAATCCTTTCTCTCCATAAATCTCATCTTCCCAATCAACCAACTTACCTGCGTTTTGGGCAGCAGTAAATAAAGCACCTGCACCTGTTCGCCCTCCAATACCAGCACCAGCAGCATTTCCATTCTCGGCTAAATCAGCTGTCCATTTTCTTGTACCTAATAGGTTAATGGCTTCATTCCAACCTAAAGCTTGCGTAAATTTAATTTTTGTTTTTCCTTGCTTACCTCTTTTAGTAGTAATAATCACCACACCCGCAGCAGCACGAGCTCCATAAATGGCAGAAGCAGAAGCTCCTTTTAGGATCTCAATATTCGCAATATCATCAGGATTAATGTCTGCAATTCTGTTAGATGCATTATCTTGAGAATCAACAGAAGTTGCTCCACCACCTGCTGCATCAGAAACTTCATTTAATCCACCTGCAAAAATACTATTGTTGTTTACATACACCCCATCTATAATATATAGAGGTTGTCCATTAGCATTAATAGAGGTTACCCCTCTTAATTTTACAGACATTCCACCACCAGGAGCACCAGATGCTGCTGTTATTTGAGCTCCAGCAAATTTACCAGCCATTGCACCATCTAAAGTTTGTGGTGGTGTTCTACCCACCAAGTCATCAGCAGAAACAGATGCTACAGCATTCGCAGCATTACTTCTCTTAATTGAAGATGCTAATCCTGTAACTACCACTTCTTCTAAAGATTCTGCCGACTCTTGTAAAGTAACATTTACTGTTCCAGCCTCACTCACTACTTTTTCAAGCGTTTCAAAGCCTAAAGAAGAAATCTTTAATGTAACAGGAAAACTGCTAACATTTAAACTATAACGTCCATCAAAATCTGATATCGTTCCAGTACTTGTTCCTTTAATAATAACATTTGCCCCAGCTAAAGGCAAATTTGTTTCTCCGTCTGTTACTGTTCCTGAAACCTGTTGCGAGAAAGCAATTACAGGAATAAAAAACAACAAAGTCAAAAGTAATTTGATTTGTAAAAGTTTGTTCATAATATAATTATTTGAAATTAGTCAGCTTAAATATCTTAAAAAAATATGAATATTCATAAATATTACGCCTATAAATTAATAATTTAATAAAAATGAACGCGTGTTTTTAAGAATATATCAAAAACTAGAACAAACACTACAAGCCCCATGAACATCTTCATGGGGCTTATAAATATTTTTTTTATATGGATATTCTTATTTCAGATTAAAGCTAAGTCTGGCAAAAAGAAAACGACCACCAATACCAAATTGCTGAGAACGTCTAGACCAATCAAAACGACCACTGCTTCGGTTAGCTTCAATCGCTCTATCTGGATAAATGTCTAAAAGGTTATTTGCTCCAATAGTTACTGTTAAACTTTCTGACGCTTTATAACCAAAAGACAAATCGGTAACAAGTTTAGAACCAAAAACTTGTTGATTCGCAATGTTGGTAGTGGCCTCGGAAACTTCACCAAACCAAACATTCCTTAAGAATATATTAAACTTACCAGTTGTTAAACTATTCGTTAAATTTAGTTTAGTTCTTGGCACTGCTTCTTCTAGATAAATCCTACTATCTTCTGGGAAATAAGTATTTACCAAACCAGCATCTTCTAAAACCTGAGATGCTTTAATAGGTCCTACTTTTTTCGTTTTAGAGAATGTCCCCGACAAATCAGATTTTAATCCCGTTTTGGTACCAATATTCGCTTTATGTGTTAATACAATGTCTAATCCTTTTGACTCTGTATCTATAGCATTGGCAAAAAATGACGCTGCCGAAGCATTCGCTTGGGATAATAAATTATCTAACTCTGTTCCTGTTCCAGGGCCTGCAAACTGACCTGTATAAACCACTCTATCATCAATCGCTACAAAATAACCATCAACAGTAACGGTTAAATTAGCATCAGGTAATTTAGCCGTAAATCCTAAACTGATACTTTTAGATGTTTCTTCTTTTAATTCTGGAATGCCTAAAAGGTTTGCTGCTCTACTATCATTTGAAAAGGTTCCTACCTCAACAGGGATACCATCCTGAAATATTGTAGACGTAGAATTAAAGTTTAACTGATGTAAAGAAGGTGCTCTAAAACCTGTATTTAATGCAGCTCTAATATTAACATTTTCACTAGCTTTTAATCTAGTTGCTAACTTAAAGTTAATGGTTGAACCAAAATCTGAATAGTTTTCAAAACGGGTCGCGAAGCTGACTAAAAACGTTTCAGAAAAATCTGCTTCTAAATCGAAATACCCTGCAATACTACTTCTATCTCTAGATAACTCATTAGCAGGACTAAATCCTGGAAATACTTGAGAACCTCCTGGTCTTCCTCTTTCAAAAAAGTCACTTGAAGGAACTTGAGTTGGCAAAGTGATTAACTCTCCTTCGCTTGTATATTGACCATACGATGCTTCTTCACCAGAAACAATTTCATAATTCTCTAATCGATACTCAGCACCAAATGCTACGTTAAAACCATTAAAGATATCGTCATAAAATTGATTGATATCTAAATTAACTGTATTCTGTGCAAAATTAAATCCCCCTGCATCAAATGTTGTTGGTGAAGCATTTTGTCTTGATGCGTTAAAGGTATTTCCAATGGTGTATAGAAAGGCATTTTTCCCCCAAGTATTACTCAAATCCACATGCCAATTATTTATTTTACCTTTAATTCCTACTGCTAAAGACTTGTCTGTTATAGTTGAATTAATTTCTGGCAAAAACCCATTTATATATGCAGGTGTATAGGTTCTACTCTGATTTGGTAAACGATAAAACCCTGCAGAGTTTCCTTTTCTGGAACTCGTCCCTGCAAAAGAGTATAATTCTGTACCATTATCATCTAAAGGCAATGATAAGTTAGCAAAGAAACGACCACCGCGAACTTGGGACTGACCAACGCGCATATTAAAATCGCTACGAACTAAATTTCTTGCTGCTAACTCTGCAGTTGTATTATCTGCACTTAAAATGCCCTGTAAATCTGCTTTAGTTGCCAAAGGATCTAAACCTAACCCCGCAGCATTTCCATATTGAATAACATCGGAAACATCATCATCTAACAAATCTGATAAATTATACCCATCATTATTAGCAAATCTTTCAACCGTATTATAAAGATTAAAAATATCTCCTTCCCATTCTTTCATTCTACTATAATCCTCTCTATAATCAAAATCACCAGTAAAATTAACAAAGCCCCCTTTGTCTCCTAAAGACACGCCATAATTTGCACTCACATTAATTGTTTCACCATCTACACCTCCTGTTTGATCATTCGCATTTTTAGCAAAATGAGCTCCAGTGGTCACATTTAAAGTAAGTTCATTAACATTATCGTTTAAAACAATATTAATAACTCCTGCAATAGCATCAGAACCGTATTGAGCTGCTGCCCCATCCCGCAGAACCTCTAATCTTTTAATAGATCCTGAAGGGATTGCATTTAAATCAGTACCAACACTACCACGGCCAAAAGTTCCATTAACATTAACCAAAGATGAGTTATGTCTTCGTTTTCCATTAATTAAAACAAGTACTTGATCGGGGCCTAAACCTCTTAAAGAAGCTGGATCGATATGATCCGTTCCATCCGAAATTGTTTGTGTATTTGATGTAAATGAAGGTGCCACAAAATTTAAAAGTTGATTTAAATTAACTTGTGGTCCTTGCGATGTTAGTTCAGAAATGTTAATAACATCAACTGGAACTGGTGTATCGACAGCAGTTCTACTCGGGTTTCTCGATCCAATTAATATAACCTGATCTAAAGCAACACCTTCCTTTAAAGCAATAATCACCTTTTGAGAAGAAGACACAGTAACTTCCTGAGTTTCATACCCTACCGAGGAGGCTACCAAAGTTACAGGAAAGCCCTCTGTGTTTAAAGTAAAGTTTCCATCAAAATCTGAAATGGTTCCTGTACTAGTTCCTTTAATAATAATATTTGCCCCAGCTAAAGGCAAATTTGTTTCTCCGTCTGTTACCGTACCTGAAACCTGCTGAGAAAAAATCATTGCAGGCATAAAAAGTAACAAAGATAGAAACATCTTAAATTGTAAAAGTTTGCTCATAATGTCATTTTTTTGAATTAGTTTCCTTAAATATGCAAAAAAAATACGAGTATTCACACAAATAAGACATGTAAATTCATAATTTAATAAAAAATACTATTGAATTTTAAGAATATAACAAAGTGGTTTTTATTTAAATCTTTGCAAAAAAGGTTATACTACAAAGTAATATCTTCATAAATTTGCAATCTGTTTAATGCATTTTACGATTGTTTAATTAACTTGAAAGCAATAGGAATGCACTTCAATTTTCAACTATGTATAGAAGTCATAATTGTGGCGAATTAAACGTTACAAATATAAATGAAGAAGTAACCCTTGCAGGTTGGGTTCAAAAATCCCGTGATAAAGGATTTATTGTTTGGGTAGATTTAAGAGACCGTTACGGTATTACCCAATTGGTTTTTGATGAAGAACGCACTTCTAAAGACATGCTGCAACAAGCTCAAAACCTAGGTCGTGAATTTGTAGTTCAGGTTAAAGGAACTGTTATTGAACGTACTTCAAAAAATCCTAATATCTCAACTGGAGATATAGAAATATTGGTTTCGGAACTAAATATATTAAACGAATCATTACTTCCTCCTTTTACAATAGAAGATAAAACAGATGGTGGCGAAGATATAAGAATGAAATATCGCTACTTAGATATTCGTAGAAACCCTGTAAAAGATAGTCTGATTTTTAGACACAAAGTCACTCAAGAAGTTAGAAACTACTTATCTAAAGAAGGTTTTATTGAAGTTGAAACACCATACTTAATTAAATCGACACCAGAAGGAGCACGTGATTTTGTAGTGCCATCACGTATGAATGAAGGTCAGTTTTATGCATTACCTCAATCACCACAAACCTTTAAGCAACTGCTCATGGTTGGTGGTATGGATAAATATTTCCAGATTGTAAAATGTTTTAGAGATGAAGATTTACGTGCTGATAGACAACCAGAATTCACACAAATAGATTGTGAAATGGCGTTTATAGAGCAAGAAGATATTTTAAATGCTTTTGAAGGATTGACACGTCATTTATTAAAAGAAGTGAATGGTGTAGACGTAGAAAAATTTCCAAGAATGCTTTATGACGATGCTATGCGTTTGTATGGTAATGACAAACCAGACATTCGTTTTGGCATGGAATTTGGCGAACTGAATGACGTTGCTCAACATAAAGATTTTGGTGTTTTTAATAATGCAGAATTAGTAGTTGGTATCGCTGTACCTGGAGGGAATAGTTATACCAGAAAAGACATAGATAAATTAATTGATTGGGTAAAGCGTCCACAGGTTGGAGCTTTAGGTATGGTTTATTCTCGTTGTAACGACGATGGTACTTTTAAATCTTCAGTCGATAAATTTTACGATCAAGACGATTTAGCTAAATGGGCAGAAGTTACTGGTGCAAAAGCAGGTGATTTAATTTGTGTGCTGTCTGGCAACAAAAATAAAGTGCGTGCACAATTAAGTGCATTACGTATGGAATTGGCAGAACGTTTAGGTTTACGTAAACCAGATGAATTTGCACCACTTTGGGTTATGGACTTTCCATTATTAGAATGGGATGAGGATACAGAACGTTACCATGCCATGCATCACCCGTTCACATCACCAAAACCTGGTCAACTGGAATTATTAAAAACGAATCCAGGAGATGTAAAAGCCAATGCTTACGATTTAGTTTTGAATGGAAACGAAATAGGTGGAGGTTCCATCAGGATTCACGATAAAGAGACCCAATCATTAATGTTTGATTATTTAGGATTTACTCCCGAAGAAGCCAAAGCTCAATTTGGGTTTTTAATGGATGCCTTTCAATATGGCGCACCGCCTCACGGTGGTTTAGCTTTCGGACTGGATAGATTGGTCGCTATTTTAGGTGGACAAGAAACTATTAGGGATTTTATTGCATTCCCTAAAAACAATTCTGGACGGGACGTCATGATTGATTCACCTGCTCCAATTGACGATGAACAGTTAACAGAATTAAGTTTAAAGCTTAATTTAAAACCATAAAATTTAAATCCTGCTCTTTGCAGGATTTTTTTTAGTAATTTTATAAAATGCCTCTAAGTACTAAAAGTCTTTTAAGAAAGTTTTTAATCTGGAAATACAAGCATATTTCTGAACTTCAATTTATCTATATACTTAGTATTCTGGTTGGATTTTTAGCAGGAATGGGTACGGTACTTCTTAAAAACTTAACACATTATATTCGATTACTTTTTGAATTAGATTTCTTTAACAACAACCAAAACTCCCTATACTTTATATTTCCAATTATTGGTCTTCTAGTCGTTTACATGATAAAACAAATCTGGTTAAAAAGACATATAGGTCATGGCATTTCTTCAACTTTATATGCCATTTCAAAACTAAACGGTATTATACCTAGATATAATATTTATGCCGCATTAATAACCGCTCCTTTAACGGTTGGTTTTGGTGGATCGGTAGGTTTGCAAGGCCCTGCTGTAAGCGTTGGATCTGCTTTAGGATCTAATGCAGCACGCTTATTCCATATGAATACAAAAACGAGAATGCTTTTAATTGGTTGTGCCGCAGCTGGTGCAATGGCATCTATGTTTAAAGCGCCCATTGCTGCTATTATTTTTGCTGTCGAAATATTTAGCTTAGATATTGCTTTTACCTCATTAATCCCCCTTTTATTAGCTTCTGTTTCTGCAGTCGTAACATCCTATATGTTCTTAGGAACTGATGTATTATTACGATTTCAATTAACCGATAAATTTGAAGTTAACGATATCTTATTCTATATTGTTTTAGGACTTGTTACGGGTATCGCATCGGTATATTTTTCAAAAGTATTCTTTGGTATTACCAATTTCTTTAAGCAATTTAAAAGTCGTGCTAAACGATTGTTAATTGGAGGGATTGCTATTGGTTCTATATTATATTTTATTCCGCCTCTTTATGGTGAGGGTTATGGCATTATGAATAATCTTTTAAAAGGTGATCATTTATCTGCTATAGGTACAACCCCTTTTAATTTAGATTTATCTAATATCTGGGTCGTTATTGCTCTATTACTTGGTATTGCAGTGTTTAAAGCTATTGCTATGACGACTACCTTTGGTGCTGGTGGTGTTGGTGGTGTTTTTATCCCAACACTTGTTATGGGTAGTGCTCTGGGAAATGCTTTTGCAAAAATCATCAATAATATTGGCTTAGATTTTCAAGTATCCGAATCGAATTTCACCTTAATTGGTATGACAGGGTTAATGGCTGGGGTACTACATGCCCCGCTTACAGCAATATTCCTTATTGCAGAGATTACAGGTGGTTACGAGTTATTTGTCCCTTTAATGATCGTATCAACCATATCGTTTGCCATCACTAAATATTACGTTTCTCATTCTATTTACACACTTAGGCTAGCACAACGAGGTGAATTGATGACCCATGATAAAGATCAAAATGTATTAATGGTTTTAGATATTGATAAGATCATAGAAACTAATTTCATCACATTAAAACCAGACATGAAACTAGGTGCTATATTAAAACAAGCTGTTGCAAAATCTTCTCGAAACCATTTTCCTGTGGTTAACGATAACCATGAACTTTTAGGTGTTATTCGCTTAGATGATGTTAGGCACATTATGTTCAACTCACACCTTTATGATAAAGTTGATGCCTCAAGTTTAATGCATGCAGATGCAGATATTATTATTTACGAAGAAAACTCTATGAATGATATCATGGATAAGTTTAAAAGTAGTGGTGCATGGAATTTACCAGTTATTAAACATGGTAAATATTACGGATACATTTCGAAATCTAAATTGCTAACGGCTTACAGACAGCAACTAATCAATTTTACAAAATAACTAATGAAATATATTATTCTTTTTTTGTTTTTAGCAGCTTTAGGAAGTATAGTAACAGGCTATGTTATAGACAATGAATGGTCCCAAAAACTTATTGGTTTTGGTGTTCTTGGATTATTTCTCGTTGTATTCCCTTTGTTTTCCTATTACCGTTGGAAAGACAAAGACCTTAAAGACTACATGCTTACTAAAGAAAATTTAGATAAAATGCGAGAGCGTGAAAATAAAAGTTAGCAGTGTTCAGTTGCAGTATTCAGTCCTTATATAAAAAACTCTGCGAAACTCTGTGAATCTCTGCGAAACAATTTATTTATAAGACCTTAAAGACTACATGCTTACTAAAGAAAATTTAGATTAAATGTGTGAGCGTGAAAATAAAAGTTAGCAGTGTTCAGTTGCAGTATTCAGTCCTTATATAAAAAACTCTGCGTATCTCTGTGTTAGCTCTGTGAATCTCTGCGAAACAACTCGTGTCTCAGGATTTTTAATTCAAATTCCGCCTTTCAATAAAAAACCGCTTCATTAGTTCAGAAGCCTCATCTGCCATAACACCACCTTTTATAACGGTTTTAGGATGTAATTTTGTATTTAAGTTTATACAACCACGTTCTTCATCCTTAGCGCCATAAACAATATTAGAAATCTGACTCCAATATAAAGCACCTGCACACATTTGACAAGGCTCTAAGGTTACATACAAGGTGCAATTCTTTAAGTATTTACCACCTAAAAAATTAGCTGCTGCAGTGATCGCCTGCATTTCCGCATGCGCAGTAACATCTGTTAATGTTTCAGTTAAATTGTGTCCTCTGGCAATTATTTTATTATCGATAACAATAACAGCTCCCACAGGAATCTCTCCTTTTTCATAAGCAGCCTCAGCTTCCTGAAGTGCTTTTTTCATAAAATAGGTATCATCAAAAGGTTCTAACATAAAAGCAAAAATACAATTTCAAATAGTACATTTGTAATCGCATGCAAAAATTATTAAACCATATTAGCACACCTTCAGAACTTCGTCTTTTAAACCAAAAAGACTTATCGCAACTTGCAAAAGAATTACGGAAATTCATAATTAACATTGTGGCCACTAAAGAGGGGCATTTGGGGGCTAGTTTAGGTGTCGTAGAATTAACCATTGCATTACATTATGTTTTTAATACACCTGAAGATCAATTAATTTGGGATGTAGGACATCAGGCTTACGGACATAAAATACTAACTGGCAGAAAGGACATATTTCACACCAATAGACAAATTGGAGGCTTAAGCGGTTTTCCAAAACGAGGTGAAAGTGACTACGATACTTTTGGGGTCGGACATTCTTCTACATCCATTTCTGCAGCATTGGGTATGGCCATCGCTTCACAATTAAAAGGCGATACTAAAAAACAACACATCGCTATTATTGGAGATGCTTCCATAGCTAGCGGAATGGCATTTGAAGGTTTAAATCATGCTGGTGTAACCGATGCTAATTTACTGGTTATTTTAAATGATAATGCTATAGGCATCGACCCAAGTGTTGGTGCCCTTAAACAGTATTTAACCAATGTTAAAAAAGGGACTCAAAAGCAAGACAATATTTTTGAGGCTTTAAATTTTGATTACTCAGGGCCTATTGATGGCCATGATATCAATCTTATAATTGCTGAATTAGAACGCCTAAAGACTATAAAAGGCCCTAAGTTTTTGCATATTATCACTACAAAAGGAAAAGGCTTAAAACAGGCTGAAGAAGATCAGGTTAAATACCATGCCCCAGGAAAATTTAATGCACAAACAGGGGATTTAATTGTAAAATCTAAACCCATCCAAGCTCCTAAATATCAAGATGTATTTGGGCTTACTATTGTAGAATTAGCGAAACAAAATAAAAGTATTGTAGGTATTACACCTGCCATGCCTACAGGAAGTTCATTAAAATATATGATGGAAAAAATTCCTGAACGCGCTTTTGATGTTGGTATTGCAGAACAACATGCTGTAACATTGGCAGCTGGTATGGCAACACAAGGTTTGGTTCCTTTTTGTAATATTTACTCAACCTTTTTGCAACGCGCTTACGATCAAGTAATACATGATGTGGCACTTCAAAAACTACCTGTTATTTTTTGTTTAGATCGGGCTGGGCTGGTTGGAGAAGACGGTGCTACACATCATGGGGTTTATGATTTATCGTATTTAAGATGCATCCCTAATCTTATCATCTTTTCTCCAAGAAACGAAATCGAATTACGCAACATTATGTACACCGCACAGTTGGGTTTAGATCAACCTATAGCGATTCGTTATCCTCGTGGACACGGAGTTACCATAGATTGGAGACAACCTTTTTCTAAAATAGAAATAGGTAAGGGCATACAACTAAAAAAAGGCAATAAGATAGCCGTTTTAAGTATTGGAACTATTGCTAAAAACATAAGTGAGGCCATTCAAAAATGCAACACACCACAAGATATTGCACATTACGATATGCGTTTTGTAAAACCTTTGGATGAAAAACTTCTGCATCATATTCTTAAAACACATAGCACCATTATAACTATTGAAGATAATACTATAAAAGGCGGTTTCGGAAGTGCTATTTTAGAGTTTGCATCAACAAACAATTATAAAAATAATATAAACATGCTGGGTGTTCCCGATCATTTTGTTGAACATGGCAGTGTTAATCAGCTACAACAATCTATTGGGTTAGATGTTGAAAGCTTATTTAAGTATATTAATGATTTGTGATTGGGTTTGGCTTATAACTCTATAAATAGTATCAAAAAAGAGACTCTCTAAAAAGGTAAATAAACTACTTCGGGGTATTTACCAATTATAACTCAAATACCCCATAAAACATGGAATGTCCAGTTGAGCCTTTCGGCTCCGCTCAAGACAGGCTAAAGTTGAAACCTTCATATTTAATGACGTGTTTTAGTTTTCGACTGCGCTCGAACGGACAAAAATCAAACTTCTTTTTGTTATATTGAACCCACTAATTATTTAATAATAATTTTCTTAGTTTCTGAAAAATTATCGTTGCTAAACCTGACTAGATAAAGCCCTGAAGACAAATCCTTTAAAATTAAAGGCCTTTTTATTCCATTCATTTCAAGCTCAGATTTATAAATGCTTTTTCCATTCAAATCAAATACTTGCAAATCAACTTTTCCTGTAATTCCGTTTGCTGATATAACCATTTTTCCGTTTGAAACTGTTGGATATAATTTTATTTGAGATTCCAATTCGTTATCTATAACACTTAACGATGTTGCGGTAAATTCACCAGAAAAAATCCCTCTTCCATAGGTAGAAGCATAAATTACGTTATCATTTCTTAGATCTAAATCTGTGACTTTAGCATTGCTCATACCATTGAATGCAGGATTCCATGTTGGGTTCGTAGAAGAAAAATTATTGGTATACCAAACACCTAATTCTGTCCCTACAATAACCTCCTCTATATTTAAGGGGTTTTGGAGTATGGCTTTAACTGGTAAATCTGGTAAATCTCCTTCTTTTTCAAGCCATGTGGCTCCTCCATTAGAACTGTACCAAATGTTTATAACGCCATAATTATGCATGGTTACAAAAATATCGGCTTCAGATTGACCAAATTCAATATCAGAGATACTTCCAATAAAATTAGTACTTCCTATTTCTGCCCAAGTAGGTGTTGCTGCTCCATCTGCATTAGTAACCTTAATCAACTTCCCATTTTCATCACCAATTAATAATGTTGTAGATGCCATAGTAAAAGGGGATACTTTAAAAGCAGTAGGGTTCCCATCAAGTAATCCGTTTGATAAAATGGATTTATTTACTGCCCCAGCCCCACTAAAGTCATATCTTCTAACCTCGTATGTCGATCCCGTAGAATAATTTGTATACAAGATGTTTAAATTAGAATCCAGGGTTTCTTGATTGATAAAATCCCCTCTATTTAAATCTTCATCATTAATTGTCGTTTCTACACCCGACGGATAGTCCCTTTTGGTAATTCTGTTATTGTAAACAAAATTATAAATAAAATAAGTATCCGTTCCATCTTGATCGACCATAGTTGCTGCACCATCCCCACCTGTTGGATTTGTTACTGAACCATCAATCTCTGAATTAGAGTTTTCGAAGAATTGAGTGCCATTATCTTGGGTTCCTCCATAAAAATAATCTCCAATAATAGCGGTAGTAGGTGCTACTCCTACACTATAGAACTGTGTTACATTATATCCCAAGTTTCTACTATTAATGTTTGTTCCTCCGTTACTTGAATAATAGACCCCTCCATCGTTACCAAAAAGCATCGCACCTGCATTATTATTACCAAAAGTTATAGCATGGTGATCTGCATGTACCAAAGGAACACTTAAGGTTGATAAATTATTATTATTCGACCATTTGGATATTTGTGACCAAGATGTTCCGCTATTGCTTGATTTAAACAAATCGATACCCCCAACAAAGACATTAGCATCGTTTGTTGGGTCTACTTTAATTACCAAGTTATAAAAAGCTTGACCTCTTGTAAAATCAGTAGATGGAATACCTGTATCTACATCATCTGGTAAAGCCAAATTGGTAGTAGATGCAAAGGCATTATCTGTTCTAATCAATTCAACTCCATTTGTTCCAGAGGACAGTTCGGCCAATACATAAATTTTTTCAGGGTTTGAAGATGAAACTGCAATTTCTGTCCTCCTTCCATTTGTAATGGTATGTTCTAAAGTAAATGTTATTCCATCTGAAGAGGATAAGATTTGACCACCAGGGTCTGAAGGAGTAACTAAACTTCGTGTTGTTGAAATCCAAATTTTATTATCCTGTCCAATTTCAATATTATTTGGTGCTATATCACTATTGGTACCGTTTGTTGGTAAAACAATTTTAGTCCAAGTGATTCCATTATCGGTAGATTTATATAAACCATAAGTTCCTGTTCCACTAAACCCTGTAGGGTTTGCATCAGTATATGAACTAGCAGCAGCAGCTACATAAATTTCACTAGTACTCCCTAAATCCCTAACCACAACATCGTTAATATGTTGAATCCCTCCTGAAATAAAATTTCCAGTTGAAGGAGTAGCGTCAGGCGCTATAGTTACATTCACTGTACTACCAAGTTGTGCCATGATAGCTTGTCCGTCTGCTTGAGAAACCATAATTGCTGGTATGTAAATGGTATAATCACCACCTCCCATAGCAAATATTGGATCTGATATATTATTAACAACAACGACTGCTATAGCTCCGGCATTTTCCGCGTTTTTAACTTTTATATCAAAATTGCAAGCTCCTCTTTCAATAACTGCTATTTTTCCATTTATTGCTGCGCCGTTTACTAAAGTACTACAACCATCTGTTGTTGTTGCTACACCGTCATCAACCAATACTAAATCTCCAGTAATTTCAGTTAAAGGACTACCAAAAGCTGCTTGAAGCGCATTGTATTCTCCAGCTATAGAACCTGGAACATTTACAGTAAGTTTGGCACCTTCACCATTAGCTGTAGCGCCTCCAAAAATTCTTTCCCAAGTCACTCCTCTATCCGTTGATTTCCAAAGCCCACTTCCATTTACGTCCCCTCCTACATAAGATTCTCCTGTGCCAGCATAAAAAGTATTTGTATTATTCGGATCAAAAGCCAAACTTGTAATGCTAAGATTTTCTGGAATATCAACACTTTCCCATAAAGATGAAGATGATGTTATATCTGTGTTCTTCCATATGCCACCGCTAACACCGCCAGCAAATACAATTTTATTAGTTGCATCATTAGGGTCGAACATAATGGCTCTGGTTCTTCCTCCAACATTATTAGGACCTCGTTCTACCCAGCCATTATCAGTTTTGTCACCAGAAACCCTTGCGAAAATATTAGCACTAGAGTTTTTAATGTCCTTTTGTATTTTACTTAAGTTTTCCGAAGTTGGTCTTCCTAATTCTGGGTTCATTGTAAGCTCCCACTCTCTTTCAAAATAACTATTTGGCGGTATTCCTCTCGATTTCCGTTCTTTCTTTGATAGTTTTTTAGTGTCTTTAAATGGACTATTCTCTAAAAAAGCTTTGTGTTTTGATTTTAATTTTTCAATAGATAAATCATCGTTAACTACGTTTGAATTAAAATAATAAACAGAATACGAAGCAAGTAAAAAACACATCACGAATACAGTAAGTAGGCTTTTTTTCATTATTTAGGTAGGTTATATTTAAATATAAATTGATTAGCAGATTTGTTCGTCTTAACTAAATTGAAAACCTTTCAATTTTTTATAATTCAATATCGCTTTACTATCTGAAAGTAAGGATACAAAATGACATATACTGGATAAACGTATATACAAGCTAACATCATTAATTTTAATGGTTTTTGGTAAGCTTTTTAAAATGAGTTTATCATAATTTGATGCGGTATTATCATAACAATTATTTACAGCATTTGTATACGCTTTTAATAATGTATTTATAACACCATAACCCGCTATTTCTTTATCTACAACTTCATTTGATTGATAGATATTTTCAATACTAATTCTAATAATATCGTTTATTTGCGCTTCGTATTTACTTTTATCCAACAGGGCACAATCAAAACTACCATTTAAAATAGCTTCTTCATTTTTCATAAAAATAGCAACAGCTTCGTCTATTAATGTTCCTATCGCCAGAGCTCTTAAATAACTTACTCTATCTTCTTTATTTGAAAGTTCGTAGTAATTTTTAGTTTTAATTTTGTCTCTTACTATGTTTATTAAATATTCCAAAGCAAACTCTTCTTGTATTAAACCCAGATTTATACCATCTTCAAAATCGATTATCGTATAGCAAATATCATCTGCAGCTTCAACTAAAAAAGCGAGTGGATGTCTGGAAAAACTAATAGCTTCTTTGCTTCTTTTTAATAAACCTAATTCATTGGCAACGTCAATAAACGCTTCTTTTTCACTTTGAAAAAAACCATACTTTTTATCAGCAATATGATTTGTTGGTTTTTTAGGTAAAGACTCTTTTGGGTATTTCATAAAAGCGCCCAAAGTGGCGTAACTTAAGCGAAGTCCGCCATCACGCCCTGCTCTACTCTCAGTTAAAATTTTAAACCCATTAGCATTACCTTCAAAATCGCATAAGTCTTGATATTCTTTTTCAGTCAACTCATTTTTAAACTGCTTTCCTTCTCCTGTTTTAAAAAACTCCCCAATAGCTTTTTCTCCAGAATGCCCAAAAGGCGGATTACCAATATCGTGAGCTAAAGCTGCTGCTGCAACAATAGCCCCAAAATCGTTAGCTTGATATCCATGAACACTATATAAATGTGGATGTTTTTCTAATAATTTCTTACCTACTAATCTTCCTAAGGAACGTCCAACCACACTTACTTCTAAACTATGGGTTAGTCTGGTATGTACAAAATCGGTTTGTGATAAAGGAATTACTTGTGTTTTGTCTTGAAGACTTCTAAATTCTGAAGAAAAAATAACCCGATCGTAATCTACCTCAAACCCTAAACGAGTTTCATCTTGTTCTTTTCGTATGCGTTTATTAGTGTCACCAAATCGTTTTAAGGATAATAATTGTTCCCAGTTCATTTTATATGTTTAAGAACAAGCAAGATAATTAAATTCAATATAAATAAGCTCTCAAAACTTGTTAACATTAAAGTAACATTTTAATGATTGTTCTTTAATGATTTGATAACATTTGGATGGTCTGAAAATTAGTTATTTGTACTCGATTATTTTACTATAAACTAAATGAAACATCTAATAACACTTTTTGTACTGGTTTTTACTTCTTTTTGTTTTTCACAAAACACAGGGCTGATTGCTGGTAAACTAATGGATAAAGAGTTTGATAACAATCCTTTAGTATTTGCTAATGTTTCTATTAAAGGCACTTCTATTAAATCGACTACAGATCAAACAGGATTATTTGTTATCGAAAACTTAGAAGATGGTGACTATACTTTAGTTTGTAGTTTTACAGGTTACGACACTAAAGAATTAAAAGTAAAAGTTATTTCGGGGGAATCTGAATATATAAAAACGTCTTTAAGCGCTAGCACTATTTCTTTAATTGAACTCGCATCAATTGCTAGTGTAAGTGAAAAAGCCACAATAAAATAGCATTAAATTTGTAGGCAAAGCGCAAAGAAAGGTTCAAGCAACTTATTATATTACTATTGTGTTTATTCCTATTATATCTATTTTTTCAACCTTCTCATACGAAACAAAAACTTACCGCCATTTTAACTATTAAAAAAATTTTGAAACTGACTATCCCCGCAAGCCATAGGGGTATTTCGCCAGTTTCATTTTGCCTTTTATAGAGGCAAAAATCGAATTTTTTATTTTGCCTCACCCAGAACTGCAAAAAAAGGCAGTTCTGACCTCTCCAAAGGAGGAGAGGTTAATTGGAAACCCCGACCCAAGAGTCGGAGAATTTTTAGATTAAAAAAGGTAAGGTGACAAGAATACTTTTCCAGGTCTTATACCAATTATTATTTATTGCTCATTTTTAGTGATAATTGGTGTTATTGATTATTTATCACTTATAAAGCTTAATCAACTTTCCTTGTAACTTCATAAAAAAAAAAAAAATCATTTCCCAAAAAGTGTTTTCAATGTTAATTTATTGTTTCCAAATTAAAAAACAGACACCCCTTAAGTAACATTAAGATAACTTTTTAATTACTGTTCTTTAATCTAAAGGTAACATAGTGTTTACATGTGCTATCGTTCTTTGCAGCTAGAAATCAAAAGAAAATAATGAAAAAATTTATAGTTTTATTAGCAGTATTTACTGCTAGTTTTTTGCAAGCTCAAAGTACAGGTTCTGTAGTTGGAAAACTAATAGACAAAGAGTATAACAATGAACCTTTAGCTTTTGCTAATGTGCTAATAAAAGGTTCTACTAAAGGAACAACTTCAGATTTTGATGGGTATTATCGTTTGGAAGGTTTAACCCCTGGATCGTATACATTAATATTTAGTTTTGTTGGGTATGAAACTCAAGAAACAAGCGTACAAATAGTTGCAGGCAAAGCAACTGAGCTTAATGTACCTATGGCAGCCAGTGCTGCTTCTTTAGATGAAATTGTAATTACTACAACAACTAAACGGGAAAGTGAAACGGCCTTATTATTAGAGCAGAAAAAAGCTGTAGTAATCAAGGAAAGTATTGGAGCAGATAGATTAGGTAAAATTGGAGTTTCAAACGCTGCAACGGCAACAACTAAAATTTCTGGAGTTACTAAAAGTGAGGGAACTGGAGAAATATACATAAGAGGTTTAGGAGACAGGTATTTATCAACTACAATGAATGGTCTGCCTATCCCTTCTGATGATGTTGATAATAAAAATATTAATCTGAATTTATTTTCAACTAACATGATTGAAAATGTTGGAATTAGTAAAACGTATGCTACTTCTGGTTATGCCGACCAATCTTCTGGAAATGTAGATATTTCTTCAAAAGAATATTCTAAAAAGGAATTCTCAGTTAGCTTAGGTTCAGGCTATAACACTAATGTTTTAGGATTAGATGGTGATTTTAAAAGAAGTATAGCTTCTGAAGATGTTACACTTGGTTTTCATAAAAAGCAATATGCCACAGTTGACTTGATTACAAGACAGGGTTGGGAGCCAGTAGAGCAAAAAAGTACTGGGAATTATAGTCTGTCTTTATCGGGGGGGTATAAATTTGATATTTTCGGAAAAGAGTTAAGCGTTTTTGCTTCTGGATCTCATTCAAAGTCTTATGTATATCAAGAAGGTGTGTTTAGAAGCTTTAGATCAAATGTATTAGATAATAAGTTTACTGATGTCGAATCATTTACAACTAATACAAATTCTACTGGATATATAAATCTGGGGCTTAAATTGAGTAACAACCACAGAATAAAAATAAGCAGTTTATCGGTTAACAGAAGCGAGGATAACGTTTATGAGCAAGGTAGAAATGGTTTAGGTTACGTATTCGATCAAGACCCTCAAGAAGAAGGGGCTTTTGTAAGAGACCAAAATTTTAAACAAACTAAGTTACTCGTTAACCAAATAATTGGGGATCACGAAATAAGTGAAAACAATACTTTAAAATGGGCAGCTGGTTATAATTTTGTGTTAGCTGAAGAACCTAACAGAGTAAGAAACGAAGCAAATATTTTAGATATAACAACATCTACCCTAACTCAATATGCCCATGTTGGTGATTTTCAACAAAGAAAATCTAACCAGAAAATTGAAGATATTGAATACAATACATTTTTAAGAGACGAAATAAGTTTTGGAAAATTAGATGAGGACGATAAGAAGCCATTCAAACTAACTGCAGGGGCTAATTTCCGTAAAAAGGAAAGAGTATTTAGCTCGTTATTTATTGGTGTGAGAGCTAGGGGGTTTCAAGTGCCGTCTGTTGATGATTTTTCACTTACTTTTACCGAAGCTAATTTTGAGAATGGACTGGTTTTAAGAGAACCAGATTCAGATAGATATGATGCAGATTTAGCAATCATGGCTGGTTTTGTAAACTTAGATTTTGGATTAAATAAAAGATTCTCTGGGAATCTAGGGATAAGATATGAAAGAGATGAAATAAATGTATTATGGGATGTGGCTAACTATGTTGGTCGTGTTGGTTCTATAGAAAAAGAATATAATGATATATACCCAAGTGTTAATTTAAAATATGAGTTAAACGAGAAAAACTTTTTACGTTTTGCTTCAAGCTTTACCCAAACCCTACCTGAGTTTAAAGAATTATCTCCTTTTGAATACGTTTCTCCAACGGGGCGTGTTACAAGAGGTGATCCTGATCTGGAAAAATCGGATGTTTTTAATGTCGATTTAAAATGGGAACTTTTTCCTAAACAAGGAGAGTTAATTTCAGCTACGACATTTTACAAACAAATAAAAAATCCAATTAATTTAGCCTTAACCAGAGGGTCTGCTGGAATTTTTCAGTTTTCAAATACTGGTGATAAAGCCAATGTATTTGGTATTGAATTAGAAACACGACTGAATTTAATTGAAAATGAAGAAGAAGATCCAATCCTTAATTTTAACACTAATATAACAAAGATGTGGTTTAATCAGGATTTACTGGAAGAATTCCAATATAAAGATGTTACAGAATCAGATTTACAAGGCGCTTCAGATTTAATTTTAAATGGGTCATTAAGTTACAATAATCAAAAAGAAAAGGAATTCATTGCTACATTAACGGGCAATTATTCATCAGACAAAATATTTGCCTTAGGATCTCCAGAAGATTTTGTAAATAGTGATACATTTTATAATGATGAAATTATAGAAAAAGGTTTTTTTACTATGGATTTAGTAATTAGCAAAAAAATTACAGATAAGCTAACAGCAAAATTTATTGGAAGAAATCTTCTCAATCCAGATATAGAACAAACACAGTTAGTTAGAAACATTAATACAAGTGTTGAGACTAATGAAACTGTAAGTTCATACAAAAAGGGAAGCTTGTTAAGCTTAAATTTAAAATATACATTTTAGCCTAAGTTAAAATCTGACATAATAAAATACCTCAAGTTTAACTTGGGGTTTTTATTTAAATGACAAACTCGAATATCATTACAAAAAGCGTACATAATCCTAAGCATAAATTTGTATGCTTTCCCCATTAACACTAAGGTAACAAAACAGATATTTTTAATAAGAAAACGTAACCTATGCTTAATATTCTAATAAACATGAAGAGACACTAATCAATTTTCTTTGCATAATAATAAAACTAATAAAAAAAAATGAAAAATTTATCTTTAAAACTATTTGCTGTAGTATTATTAGCCTTTGCTACTATTAACTTAACTGGCTGTAGCTCTGACGACCCAGATCCTATAGAAAAATCTGAAGAAGAAGTTATAGAAAATTTAGATTCTGGAATAATGAATGGTACTTTAGAAGAAGACTATACTCTTAATGCTTCAACTGTATATAATTTAACTGGACAATTTATTGTAACTGATGGAGTTACTTTAAATATTCCTGCAGGAACAAAAATTCTCGCTGATGATGGTGGTACTGAGGTATATATAGCTGTTTTGCAAGGAGGTAAAATTAACATTAATGGGAATGCTACTAATCCAGTAGTAATGTCTTCTGCTAATGGAAACTCTGGAGATTGGGGTGGTTTAACACTTTGTGGTAAAGCAACTACTACAGCAGGTGCAAATGCTGAAGCTGAAGTTGGTGGATTTATTTATGGCGGATCTGAAGATTCTGATAGTTCTGGAATTATAAGGTACTTGCAGATTGTTGGCACAGGAGCTCAAATTAACACAGATTCTCAATATAATGGTGTTTCTTTTTATGCTGTAGGTTCTGGTACGTTGGTGGATAATTTAGCTGTTATAAATGGTGCTGATGATGGAGTAGAGTTTTTTGGAGGAACTGTTGAAGTTTCAAACCTATACTTGGTTAACAATGATGACGATTCTATCGACTGGACTGAAGGATGGAATGGATCTGTAACTAATGCTTATATTTCTCATACTATAGCTAATTTCTCTACTGCTTTTGAGGGAGATAAAGACAATGGAAATCCAACGTTTACTAACATCACAGCTATATCTACTGTAGGTGGAACTGCCTTGCAATTCAAATTAACATCTGGAGGAACTATCTCTGGTTTATCTTTAAGTGGATACGATATAGATTTAGATATGAAGGATGGTGTAAATCCTTCTGATAATATAATCTTCTCTGATGGATATACTCCTGTAGCAATGGTTGAAGATGACGATGAAACACCAGATGTAGATGAAAGTGCTTATACATTTGCTTTAAATACGACCGTTGTTCCTACTGTAGATGTTTCAGATTTTGATTGGGTAGATTTTGATATATCTTTTGAAAGTAGTTTGTTACAAGGTGCTGTTACAGGTGAAGTAACTTTAAATGCTTCGATAAACTATATATTAAATTCGTCTTATATAGTTCAAGATGGTGGTAAATTAACTATACCAGCAGGAACTAAAATTACTGCAAGAGATGGAGGAACAGGAGTTTATATTGCTGTTCTACAAGGTGGAGAAATAGATATTCAAGGAACTTCTGATAATCCAGTTGTAATTGCTTCTGCAAATGCTGAACGTGGAGACTGGGGAGGATTAACAATATGTGGTAATGCAACAACCTCTGCAGGTGTTGATGCCGAAGCTGAAATTGGAGGTTTTATTTATGGAGGGACTACAGATACTGATAATTCGGGATCTATTAAATACTTAATACTTAAAGGTACTGGAGCTCAAATTAACTCAGAGTCTCAATACAATGGTCTTTCATTATATGCTGTTGGATCTGGAACAACAATAGAAAACATTGCTGTTATAAACGGTTCTGATGATGGAATAGAGTTTTTTGGAGGAACTGTTTCTGCAACAAATTTATATTTAGAAAACAACGATGATGATTCTATCGACTGGACTGAAGGGTGGAATGGCTCTGTAACGAACGCCTACATTTCTCATACTATTGCTGATTTTTCTACTGTTTTTGAAGGAGATAAAGACAATGGAAATCCAACGTTTACTAATATCACAGCTATATCTACTGTAGGTGGAACTGCTTTGCAATTCAAGAAAACATCTGGAGGAATTATTACTGGTTTACATTTAAGTGGATATGATGTTGATTTAGACATGGTAGACGGAGGCGCTTTATCTAACGTTCAAATAGAAGGAACTGATGCTAATGCTACTCTAATTTCAGGAGAGACTACTTTATACTCGCTTAATTCAGGTAAAGATGCTACTGTATTAGATATTTCAGGGTGGACTTGGAAAGATGCGGGATTATAGAATATGATTCATTTGTTTGACAAAAAAAAGAGACTGCCTGAAAAGGTAGTCTTTTTTGTTTCTTCTTGATAGAGTCAATGTTGAAGATAAGGCTTATAGCTATAGCAGGCACACAACCTTAAAAAATATAGCTTAGCTTTTCTTTTGAATGATTTTTATCTTAAAATATCAGTGAAAATCACTAAACTAAACCTAAAAAAAAAATCGCCTAAAATTGCTTTTTAGACGATCTCTTTATATTTTTTTAGCCATACTAGGTTCAAAGACCGTTATTTCCTTTAGTTTCAGATTCCTTTAAACCAGCTATAACATTAGCACTATAATCTACTTCTTTTACAGTTTTATTGTTCCAATAAAACCACTTGCCGACTTTTTTACCATTATCATAATTTGCAGAAACTACTTTTTTGCCTTCTGTGTTAAAACTCAACCACTCACCTTGTAATTTACCATCTGCTGTGTAAGTTCCTGTTTGACTTACAACACCATTGTCATGATAATAAACCACTTCAATTAAGTTCGTGTCTTTATTAAGTTTTAAATCTCTCTTTTGTTGACCAAAAGATACCACAGTAATTAAAAAGGCAAAATAAAATAAAATTGAGTTCTTCATAATTATGGGTTTTAACATTATATATCAAATATACAAATTAGATAACACTAAATCAACCTTTCCATAACATTAAATTAACATTGAAAACATAAATAGCTGATTACAAGAAAATTAACACTAAAGATTTAACATTGAAAAACCTTAATAATTACTTAATATTCTCATTACATTTAGATCACTTTAAACTAAGAAATTTGTAATGTCTTGAGACAAACAATTTAGTATTTCATTATAATCTATTAGTTTTTGTCGACTACATTATTATGATTTCTAATAGGCTGCCTTGGCCAAGGCAGCCTTTTTTATTCGTTTTTATTTAATCCTTAGTTAACATTGAGTTAACATTAGTATTGGTTATTTGCAGCGACAAAAACTAATACTTACAATGAGACTTAAAATTACTCTAGTAGCAATATCTTTATTTGCTCTTTTTTCTGTATGTGCACAAGAATCCAATGCTCCAAAATTTGGAAAAGGATTATTTAATCTGGTAGGAAAGGATAGTAGCTGGACCATGAAAATTGGATTAAGAGCCCAAATACTAGCTACATCTACTTGGCCAGATGGCGAAAGCAATGAGTCAAACTTTTTGGTAAGACGTTCTCGTTTAAAATTTGATGGTTATGCATTTACACCAAAACTTAAATATAAAATAGAACTTGGATTATCAAATAGAGATCTTTCTGGAGCTTCTATATATACAAGTAACGCACCACGATATATATTGGATGCGGTTATGAAATGGAATTTTGCACCAAATTTTGAGTTATGGTTTGGTCAAACAAAATTACCAGGAAATAGAGAACGTGTTATTTCATCTGCAAATCTTCAGCAAGTAGATCGTTCTTTATTAAATAGTAGATTTACGATTGATAGAGATATGGGAATTCAATTAAGGCATCAAACCGCTCTTTCAGATACATTTATTATAAAAGAAATAATTTCTATTGCCCAGGGAGAAGGAAGAAATATAACAACAGGAAACTTAGGTGGTCATCAATATACAGGACGTATTGAACTATTTCCATTTGGGAATTTTTCCAGCAAAGGAGATTACAAAGGGAGTGATTTAAAACGTGAAAAAACGCCTAAATTATCTGTTGCTGCAGCTTACGATTTTAACAATAATGCTGTTAAAAATAGAGGAAATCAAGGTTCGTATATGGTTACAGATACTGGTTTTCATGAAACCAATATAAGCACCTTATTTATTGATGCCATGTTTAAATATCAAGGGTTTTCTTTTATGGCTGAATATGCCGATAGAGATGCTAAAGACCCATTTGCTAGAAACTCTGATGATTCTATTGCATATGTCGTTCAAGTTGGAAAAGGTTTAAACTTACAAACGGGTTATTTATTAAAAAGCAACTGGGAAATTTCTGGTCGGTATACAAATATCGAATTAGACAAAGTTATTACTGGTGAAAATCCAGAAAACCAATATACTTTAGGGGTTTCAAAATATATAGCAGGTCATAATTTAAAGGTACAAACCGATATTAGTCATTTAGAGGTAGACGGCAGTAATAATGAACTTATGTGGCGATTACAATTCGATATTCATTTTTAAAACATAACATTTACTTAACATAACACATAGAAACACTTAAGATATTTGTAAACTTAATTTTAATTAAATTATGGACAATATTTATTTATACATGATTATAGCCCTTGCTATTTTAGCTATAGCAGATTTAGTGGTTGGGGTTAGTAATGATGCCGTAAACTTTTTAAATTCGGCCATTGGTTCCAAGGCCATTTCTTTTAAAACTATTATGATAGTCGCTAGTATTGGCGTAGCTGTTGGAGCAGTATTTTCAAGCGGTATGATGGAGGTCGCCAGAAAAGGTATTTTTAACCCTGGTGAATTTATGTTTAATGAGATCATGATCATTTTCATGGCAGTAATGATAACAGATATTCTATTATTGGACTTTTTTAATTCTGTAGGTATGCCAACATCTACTACAGTATCCATTGTATTCGAATTATTAGGTGCTGCTGTAGCTATGGCTTTAATTAAAATTGGTTCTGATGGAGGAAACTTTAGTGATTTAATAAACTACATTAACACATCCAAGGCATCACAGATTATATTCGGCATCCTTCTATCGGTCGTCGTCGCGTTCTCTATTGGCGCATTTGTACAATGGGTTTCACGGTTACTCTTGTCTTATAATTTTGAAAATAAAGCAAAATGGGTCGGTGCTCTATTTGGAGGGGTTGCCTTAACTGCTATTACCTATTTCATTTTTATGAAAGGTTTAAAAGGAACCTCATATGCAAAAGAATCTTTTAGTATTCTTGGGGGAGGCACTATGAAAGATTTCTTAGAAAATCAAGTATTACCCATTGTTTTGGTTAGTTCTGTTTTCTGGTCACTGCTCTCATACACATTAATAACAGTAGCTAAAACAAATATTTACAAACTAATTATTGTTGTAGGCACCTTTGCTTTAGCACTTGCTTTTTCTGGTAATGATTTAGTAAATTTTATAGGTGTACCAGTTGCTGCCTATAATGCTTTTTTAGAGTGGACCGCTTCTGGTGTTTCTGCCAGTGAATTCCCTATGGATGCATTAGCTGCTAAAGTACCAACAAATAACTGGTTATTGCTTGGAGCAGGTCTAATCATGGTATTAACCTTATGGTTTTCTTCAAAGGCAAAAGGAGTCGTAAAAACGTCTTTAGATCTGGCAAGCCAAGGAGAAACAAAAGAACGTTTTCAACCAAACTCATTGTCTCGTGGATTTGTAAGATCTGCTATGCTAATGTCTCAAATGTCATCTTATATATTACCAAAATCATGGCAAGAAAAAATTGAAAAACAATTTCAAGCTCCAGTCATTAAATTGTCTAAAGATAAAGTACACGAATTACCAGCATTCGATCTAGTTAGGGCGGCCGTTAACTTGATGGTAGCTGCGGTTTTAATTTCTATAGCAACGTCGTACAAATTACCTCTTTCTACAACTTACGTTACATTTATGGTCGCCATGGGTACCTCTTTAGCAGATAGAGCTTGGGGAGCAGAAAGCGCTGTTTACAGAGTTGCTGGTGTAATAAATGTTATTGGAGGTTGGTTCTTTACAGCTTTAAGTGCTTTCACAGCTGCTGCATTGGTAGCTTATTTATTGAACCTAAATCTAGAGGTTATGTTCCCTATCTTATTATTAACAGCTTTTGCGTTGTTAATAAGAAGTTCTATCGTACATAGTAAAAAATCTAAAGAAGTTAGAGCCGAAGATAGCTTAACAAAAGCAGAAAGCAGTTCTGTACAAGGCGTTATTCATGAAAGTGCAAACAACATTTCAAATGTTGTTAAACGTGGAAATAAAATTTATTCTAATGCTATTAAAGGGCTTGCTAAACAAGATTTAGCATCACTTAAAAAGAATAAAAAGCAAGTTGATAAATTATCGAATGAAGTTGATGATCTAAGAGATAATATCTTTTATTTCATTAAAAATTTAGATGAATCCAGTGTTGATGCAAGTAATTTCTATATTAATATTTTAGGATACTTACAAGATATGATACAGTCGTTAGAATACATTTCTAAAGTAAGTCATAAACATGTGAACAACAACCACAAAAAGCTTAAATTCAATCAGATTAAAGAGCTTAAACAAATAGATGAAGCTATGGAAACGTTATTTAATACCACCAAAACAGCTTTCGATTCTCGATCTTTCGAACAAATTGGTGCTATTTTAAATAACAAAAAAGAAGTTTTTGACCTAGTCTCTGAAAAAATACGAAAACAAGTAGAACGTACCAGAACAGAAGAATCTAGTCCAAAAAATACGACCTTATACTTTAGTCTTCTTTTAGAAACAAAAGATTTGTTAACGGCAACCATGAACCTCTTAGAAGAATATCATAATGCTCATGACAGCTCTGTTGCACCTGCAACCCTTACAATTCCTGAAGGGGAATAGAAGAACAAATTTTAATATCATTAAAAAAACACCTCTAAATTGAGGTGTTTTTTTGTTTTGTACCTTAGCCATAAAACACGCCATTTTGAAATCACTAGTCTTCACATTAACCTTTATTTGTTTCCTATCACATTTAAATTGCCAAAATTTAACTGGGACTCAACTTCTTGAAAAAGCTATAACCTATCATGATATAAATGGAAATTGGTCTTCATTTAATGAGATATTGAATGTGACTATGGAAACACCTAATAAGTCGCCCAGAAATAGTAATATTATCATAAATTTACCTGAGGACTATTTTCAAGTTATTGCAACCAAAGACTCAGTAACTACCAGATATACTATTAATAAAGACAACTGCTATTTTTCTTTAAATAATTCAACAAATATTTCGGAAGAAAACATAAAAAAATATGGTCTTAGTTGTAAACGTGCTAAACTTTACAAAAACTATTATACATACCTATATGGTTTACCAATGAAATTAAAAGATCCTGGAACAATTATAGAGCAAAAGGTTGATAAGAAAGTCTTTAAAGGAAAAAACTATTTGGTTTTAAAGGTTTCTTATAAGGATGGTGTTGGAAGTGACCTTTGGTATTTTTACTTTAATCCAGAATCTTATGCCATGGAAGTTTATCAGTTTTTTAAAACTGATAAGAACGGGGAACAAATTAATGACTCTGGCGAATACATTATATTAACTGAAGAAAAGGTTATTAACGATATTAGAATACCCAAAAACAGAGCTTGGTATTATAACAAGGATAATACGTATTTAGGAACAGATATTTTAAAATAAGAAATAATTTTAGATTCTTCTAGTCGTTACTCCTTGTCTGACCAACAGCTCAATGTCATTGAGTTGAACAACGGCAGAGCTTCTTGATAACAGTCACACTTATTCAAAGGCGAATTATTTGCTCTAAATGATGCTCTAAATGGTCTACATAATCTTTAATTAGAAATCTTAAATCGGATATTCCTCCATCATTGATCTCTATTTTATAACTAAGCGTGTCTTCTGTTTGTTGATTTATCAAACTCAATATTCTATTATTGATTGCTAACCATAAACTAGTAATTTCTTTTAATTCGGCATTTTGATAATCATTCGCTTTTACCAATTCGTTCTGCTTATAGGGTCTTATTTTATAAGGTTTATTTTCAGTTTGAATTTCGGTAAACCGTTGTAGGTTATTAATTCCAGAGTCTATAAGATGTCCCAAAATCTCTTTTTTTGACCACTTCCCTGGTGATAATTTTTGAGTCAATTCTATTTCGGAAGATTGCGATAAACAGTCTAACCCTTTATCCATTAAGCTTTCTAATTTATAAACTGTTTCTTTCATTTTATTTACAATTTATTATATAAACAAGAAAGCACTCTTTTCAGAGTGCTTTCTACTTGATAAATATATTAAAATCTATTCTTAAGATCCACACATCAAGCAATCATCACCCTGTCCTGCTTTAGATTGCGCTATGAGCGCTTTCATTTCCTCTGCACTCATAGGCTCGACCTCTGGTGCATTTTGTTTAGCAAATTTAGCCGCATTTTTAGCTGCTACACGTTTCTTTTTTGTTTCTTCTTTCAAATCAACTTGATCATCTACTACTTCAACAACTTCTGCTGCTGTAGGCTCTTCTTTTTTGGTTGTTTTTAAAGTAAACTTAATAGCATCAACGGCACTCTTTGTACGCAAGTAATACATACCTGTTTTTAAACCGCTTTTCCATGCGTAAAAATGCATGGATGTTAGTTTAGCCATCGTAGCTCCTTCTAAGAATAAGTTAAGTGATTGTGACTGATCTATAAAGTAACCTCTTTGACGAGACATATCTATAATATCTTTCATACTTAATTCCCAAACTGTTTTATAAAGGTCTTTAATATCTTGAGGAATGATGTCAATATCTTGTACCGAACCATTGGCTCTCATGATATCTTGTTTTAAACTTTCATTCCAAAGACCAAGATCAACAAGGTCTTCCAATAAATGTTTATTCACAATAATAAACTCCCCAGATAACACACGGCGCGTATATATGTTAGAAGTATAAGGCTCGAAACACTCATTATTACCAAGAATTTGAGATGTTGATGCTGTTGGCATAGGTGCTACTAATAACGAGTTACGCACACCATTTTTAAGCACTTGTTTACGTAATTTCTCCCAATCCCAGTTACCACTTAATTCTTCGTCTTTTAAATTCCATAAGTTGTGTTGGAACTTCCCTTTGCTTATTGGAGACCCTTCATAGGTTTCGTAAGGGCCAAACTCTTTTGATTCCTCCATACTTGCAGTAACCGCTGCATAGTAAAGTGTTTCAAAAATATCTTGATTTAATTTTTTAGCAGCATCACTTGTAAAAGGCATGCGTAATTGAATAAACGTATCGGCTAAACCTTGTACGCCTAATCCAATTGGTCGGTGCTTTAAATTTGAATATTCTGCTTCAACAACAGGATAGTAATTCCTATCAATAACTCTGTTTAAGTTTTTAGTAACGCGTTTTGTAATGCGGAATAATTCTTTATGATCAAATTCCCCATTTTTAACAAACATTGGTAATGCAATAGATGCTAAGTTACATACCGCCACCTCATTTGGAGCTGTATACTCCATAATTTCAGTACATAAATTTGAAGAACGAATGGTTCCTATATTTTGCTGATTAGATTTACGATTTGCCGCATCTTTATATAGCATATACGGGGTGCCCGTTTCAATTTGAGATTCTAATATTTTTTCCCAAAGTTCACGTGCTTTAATTGTTTTACGACCTTTACCTTCGGCTTCATATTTTAGGTATAAGGCTTCAAATTCTTCACTATGAGACTCATCCATTCCAGGACATTCATTAGGGCACATTAGCGTCCAATCGCCATTTTCTTCAACACGCTTCATAAATAAATCTGAAATCCACATCGCATAAAATAAATCACGTGCACGCATTTCTTCTTTACCGTGGTTTTTCTTTAAATCTAAGAAATCAAAAATATCGGCATGCCAAGTTTCTAAATAAATAGCGAAACTTCCTTTACGTTTTCCGCCACCTTGATCTACATAACGAGCTGTATCATTAAACACACGAAGCATAGGTACAATACCATTACTAGTCCCGTTGGTGCCTGCAATATAACTACCTGTAGCACGAACATTGTGCATAGCCAGACCAATACCTCCTGCAGATTGTGAAATTTTGGCTGTTTGTTTTAAAGTGTCATAAATACCATCGATACTATCTTCTTTCATAGTTAAAAGAAAACAAGACGACATTTGCGGTTTTGGTGTACCCGCATTAAATAATGTTGGTGTAGCGTGTGTAAAATATTTTTTAGACATGAGTTCGTAAGTCTCAATAGCAGCATCTAAATCATTTAAATGAATTCCTATTGAAACACGCATAAGCATATGCTGAGGACGTTCTGCAATTTCCCCATTCAATTTTAAAAGGTATGAACGCTCTAGTGTTTTAAAACCAAAATAATCGTAACCAAAATCGCGGTTATATATAATGGTAGAATCAAGACGTTCTTTATTCGCCATAATTACTTCGTATACATCGTCTGCTAAAAGTGGCGCGTCTTTACCTGTTCTTGGATTTACATATTTATGTAAATCTTCCATAACATCACTAAAGGTCTTTTTGGTGTTTTTATGTAAGTTAGAAACCGAAATACGTGCAGCTAACCGTGCATAATCTGGATGTGCTGTCGTCATAGTTGCAGCAATTTCTGCTGCAAGATTATCAAGTTCGCTTGTGGTAACACCGTCATACAATCCTTCAATAACACGCATGGTTACTTTTAATGGATCTACTAATTCGTTTAATCCATAACATAGTTTTCTCACTCTAGCAGTGATTTTGTCGAACATGATTTGCTCTTTTCTTCCGTCTCTTTTTACTACATACATATTTATTACACTTTTTAGATTTTCTGATACACCTTCAGAAAAATGGTTAGTCTGTTACTCTAAAATTTAGTTCTAATGATTAATTAGACAAAACTCAGTTACTCCGTTACTCCGTTTACTACAATAAAAGGTTGGTTCTTAATTTCCCATATTATGGAAATATCATTCTAATTGAATTTTCAAAAAAAAAAGCTCTTTAAAAACTAGGGGCTCAATTAAAAATCGGCGTCAAAACTGAATTTATCTTCATCCTCTTCTTTATTAAGGACACCCGCTTTTTGATATTCGGACACCCGTTTCTCAAAGAAATTAGTTTTTCCTTGTAACGAAATCATATCCATAAAATCAAATGGGTTTGCTGTATTGTATTCTTTATCGCAACCTAATTCAAATAACAATCTATCGGTTACAAATTCTAAGTATTGTGACATTAAAACAGCATTCATACCAATCAAACTAGCTGGTAATGACTCTGTTATAAATTCACGTTCAATATCTAAAGCATCTACTAGTATTTCTCTAATACGAGCTTTTGGAACTTTATTTATTAAATGTTCATTATGTAAGTGTACTGCAAAATCACAGTGTACACCTTCATCACGAGAGATTAGCTCATTAGAAAACGTTAAACCTGGCATTAACCCTCTTTTCTTTAACCAGAAAATAGAACAAAACGCTCCAGAAAAGAAAATCCCTTCTACGGCAGCAAAAGCGATTAAACGCTCTGCAAAACTTGGCGAATCAATCCATTTTAAAGCCCAATCTGCTTTCTTTTTAATAGCAGGAAAATTTTCAATAGCATTAAATAGCAAATCTTTTTCATTTTCGTCTTTTACGTAGGTATCTATTAAAAGCGAATAGGTTTCACTATGAATATTTTCCATCATAATTTGAAATCCATAAAAGAATTTTGCCTCGCTATACTGTACTTCGTTAACAAAATTCTCAGCTAAATTTTCGTTTACAATACCATCACTTGCAGCAAAAAATGCCAAAATGTGTTTTATAAAATAACGCTCATCATCATTTAGCTTTGTAGACCAATCTGTAAGATCTTGATGTAAATCAATTTCTTCTGCTGTCCAAAAACTAGCCTCCGATTTTTTATACCACTCCCAAATATCGTGGTGTTGAATTGGAAAAATAACAAATCGGTCTTTGTTTTCTTGCAGAATCGGTTCTATGGACTGAGACATTGTTTTTTTTAAATTTTATAAAATATTGGACGAAAATAGCATTCGATTTGGGAGTAACAAAGAACGAAAAATGTAGCGATAAAAGAAAGGCATAGTTATAAACATTGTCAACAAGTTTTTAACAAAACTAAACAAATTTATGTTTTTAAGGAAAACTTTGACAAGTTATAAGTTGCTTATTATCAGTGTTTTATATTTAACAGAATTCGCTCAACCCCTATAGAGTAAGGGTTCTTTGTTTGCAAAAATTACAAACAAATAAGTGTTCCATTTTAAAAATAAAAAGAAATTTTTATTCATTTTTTTTGGAATCTGCTACCTTTTCTAATTCCATATACCAATCTTCTCCAAATTTTCTAATTAAGGCTTCTTTTACAAATTTATAGATAGGTATTTGCAATTCTTTACCTAATGCACAAGCATCGTCGCAAATTTGCCATTTATGATAATTTACTGCTGAAAATTCACTATAATTTTGAACTCTTATTGGGTATAAATGACAAGATACTGGTTTTTTCCAAGAAATTTCGCCTTGGTTGTGAGCTTCTTCTATACCACAAAGGGCTACTTTTTTTTCATCAAAAATAACATACGCACAATCTGCTCCATTAATTAAAGGGGTTTCTAATTCGCCTTCTTGGGTCGTTATATATGTTCCTTGAGATTCAATAGCCTCTACACCTTCTTTACGTAAAAAAGGCTTTACCTTAGGGTATATATCTTCAAGTATTTTAACCTCATCGGCCTCCAGAGGAGCTCCTGCATCCCCATCTACACAACACGCCCCTTTACATGCCGAAAGATTACACATAAAATCTTTCTCTATAATATCTTCAGATACGATGGTTTTTCCTAATTGAAACATTAGGCAAAAATAGACAATCTTTAGAATTATTTAATGCAATAATTTCGTATTTAATACCGAACTTTGCCTACAAATTTAATAACCAAAAAAATGCAATTAAACTTTAAAGAAATCTTTACGGCTTTTATGGTGTTATTTGCCGTTATAGATATTATTGGAAGCATTCCAATAATTATAGATTTACGAAAAAAAGCGGGTCATATACAAAGCGAAAAGGCTTCTATAATCGCTGGTATTATATTAATTCTATTTTTATTTTTAGGAAAAAGCATTTTAAACCTTATTGGTATTGATGTAAATTCTTTTGCTGTAGCTGGCGCTTTTATTTTGTTTTTTATTGCTTTAGAAATGATCTTAGGTATTACGTTATACAAACAAGAAGAAAGCAACGCTTTGACTACCGCTGTATTCCCTATAGCTTTTCCATTAATTGCGGGGCCTGGTAGTTTAACCACCTTATTATCGTTAAGAGCTGAATTTAGAACAGAAAACATTGTTGTTGCTGTAATAATGAATGTTATTATTATCTTTATAGTGCTTAAAACATCTGCTAAAATAGAACGCCTCATTGGGCAGAACGGTATCAATATAATACGTAAAGTATTTGGTGTTATATTATTAGCTATTGCTGTTAAATTGTTTGCTCATAATATTAAAGCGTTGTTTGAAATCACATAAAAAAATTTTAGAATGAAATATTTAACTATTATTATAAGTATCATCGCATTGGGGCTAATGATTTTTAACTTTACAAAAGTAGATTTTAGTGCGCCTTTTAAAGATGATAGCTTAATTGCTTTAATTACGATTATAGCTTCTCTTTGTGTTATCCTTATGATGCTTATTTTAAGAACATCTAAGCGTATTGAGCAAAAAGTAAAAGAACGCAACTAATGTACGATGCTCTCATTATTGGTGGCGGTGCTGCGGGTTTATCTTGTGCTTTGGTTTTAGGATCTGCCAAAAACAAGCCTTTTGCCATGGACAAACGTATTGGTATTATTGCGCATCAAAAAACATCACATCTTCAAACGGCTTTATTTAATAATGTATTAGGTTTAGCACCCGAAACTACGGGAGCTTCTATTTTAGAAAGTGGAAAAAAGCAGTTAATAGATTTATACCCGCATGTTGATCTTATTGAAGATGAAAAGGTTTTAGAGTTATCGAAACCTGGAGACTCTTTTAATATAAGAACTAATAAAAACAGTTATACAGCAAAAATTGTTGTCGTTGCTGTAGGTTATACAAACTTAATGACGATTAAAGGACTGGAACATTATATGGAGCCACACCCAAGAACTCCTATTGAAAAAAATCGTATTTGGTTAAAGAACAATGATCACTTAATTGAAGAAAACTTATATGTTGCTGGCACACTTGCTGGATGGCGCAGTCAGTTTGCGATAGCCTCTGGTAGTGGCGCACATGTAGCTACCGATATTTTAACCCTTTGGAACAACGGGAAGCATACCAAGGTACACGATAAGGTAGAATAAAATTAATCTTTAGCTTCAAATCTGGCTCTAAAAACCAATCTTAATGACATTGAACTGGCGGTAGCATCAGATTTATTAATTGAAACTGTTTCATCTGAAGCTGTATACATATCAATTACATTATCTTTTTTCCTAAAACTACTTATGTAAAAGGATCATAAAAATTAAAAAAGGCATTATCATATTTTCTTTAGAACCTTAGGAATATGGGTGTGTTATTATTTTATTTGAATCTTTAATATTACTAACACTATCACACACCCTTTTCCAAGGGTATGAAGTTTTGCCCCTTCCTAACCTTTGCTTTAAGTATTCTATCCTACTTAAAACATCTTCAATTTAACAGCTTTTTATTCTAAATCAGTTTTAAATCTATTATAAACTCTTTCTGCCATTACATTAAGAATATCTTTTTTACTTAATGTATTTTCAAAAGGAAACAGTCCATACACTCTATCTCCATAACTTATTTCATCAGGAAGGCTATTATCATTATAATCTAAAAAATTACGATCGGTGTATTTATCTGCAACAAAAAACGGCTTGCTTCCATCATAAAAAGCCATTGCTTGTATTGTATTTGCATCATTTCCAACAGATTTTGACATATGTTCTGAAAATGAATTTCCTTCATATAACACATTTAAAAATAAAACTGCAAAGTTTTTATCCATAGCTGCATCAAATCGATATAAACTATAATCAGATTCTTCAGGTTTTTTTAGTTTAAATTCAAAATCGGTAGATTTAATAAGTTTTGATTGGTCTTCATTCCAAGTTATTATTTCATACTTTCCTTCTGGTATTCTTTTTATCACAAACTCATTAGGTTTTACAACCTCTTTTATATAATAAATTTTACTAGGTGTACCATCTTTGTTTATTAATTCGAATGTTACTAAGAGGTTTTTTGTCCCTGTATTTATAACTTCGAATGATTGCCTAGGACCTTTTTGATTTTCATCAATTTGACCTAAAACCATAGCAATTATAAACAATATCAGTAAACCTCCGCATCCTATTTTAAATACTTTTTTCATCTTTATTATTTTTTTGCAAAATTGGGGAATTCAAACATCAATAATTAGTCAAAATACATCACAAATCAGTCAATTTTGAAATAAATGAGATATTTTGTTAAAAAAACAAGATAAATATGAATCTATATAATAGAACTCATTTAAACTTTTTTTAGGACAAGACAGTCCCTACCACCGCAAATTTTTAACTTGTAACATTAGATTGGCTATCAAGAGTAATAAAAAAGTTTAAAAACATAAAAGATTTACTAATTTAGTCACTCACATAACGGAAATATAGTTACCGTGGTAACTATATCCAGTTGTTATAAGCAATCCCAATAAATATGAAATCGAAAAAAATATTCTTATTAATGACAATTGGATTGATGTTGTTAATAGTTCAAAAATCTTATTCTCAAGAATCGAATTGCTACAAAAAATATACTTTTGAAGAGTTCTTAAAACTGAAGACTAAAAATGATTATGAGTATGTGAGAACCATATACAAAAAACTGATCTATCCTTATTCTGAAAAGGATTTTATTGACGAAGGTGTTGAGGGAATAGTAAAAGTGATTTTAATAAATAACGGAAAAGATGATTTCGAAATAATACCTGTTGAAAAAGTTAATAATTTTCATAAGGATGTAATTCACGCTATAACATTAACTAATAATCAATTCTTAAATGAAGATAACGAGAAATATATGACTGAATTCTCGATAAAACTCGATTTTGAACCGCACGAAAAGAGGAATAGAAAAAACTATAACGTAATTCATTTGTTTGGTCATAAAACAAAGAGGAAAGAGAAAGTTATGAATTAAAGAAAAGCTTATAACAACACCTATGCGATAATGAGAGGTTTGGGTTTAACCGAAAGGTCATTGTCTATTTGGTTTGTCGCCAAAGATTTAAATTTAGTATTTTAGAAAAGATAAAAACAAAACATAAACTTTCGCTAAGTGATAGTTCGAAAACCAGTGATTTTCTGCTTCCGCACTACGCATAGCTAAACGTTAGACACAAACGAAAATAATATGGCAAATAGAATCTCAAAAATTCCAAATAATGTTCAAAATGAAGATTCTATTGCTTGGAAAAAATTATGTGAACTTGTGAACTTACTTTAAAAGCAATAAGATGAGTATTGAAACTGATAAAAACGATTTTAAAGCTTTATTAAAAAAATGGAGTTTGTTCGTCTTTCAAGTGGAAAAGCTAACGAAACCCGAGTCTATGATGCTCATTCAAAACTTAGTAGTAAAATAAAAACATACTACGATGAAAATAATCATAACGTTAAAACTCTTTTTTTTGACTCAAATGAGTCATTAACAATGGAATCCATCCGTGAAAATAATTCTGATGGAAATTGCATCAAATTATCTATATATCATGCTAAAGATAGAAAATTAGTTAGTCAAACTTTAAACACCTACGATAGTAATGGTAATTTAATCGAAGATGAAATATGGAGTCATTTAATTCAACAATTAAATAAATCTTAAAAAACTAAGCACAACAACTAACTATTTAGTTATTGCTTGTTCTCGCCTAATTCTGAAAACCCTTGAGGGTTTTCAGCTTGGTGTGTATTTGTAAAATTAAGTACTAACTCACACAACTACTTATAGCCAAAATCGTTGTACATATATAACAATCAAAGAAAACTAATGAAGTTAAAAAATACTGATATTGAAAATCCTACCCCCTTTTTAATGGAAAAAATTGCCATTTACGCAAAGAAGTTCAAAGACTTTGATCCTCGAATCATTGAAGGTTGCGCTTTGTGTTATAAGCATAGTCCATTATACCGAAAGCACATAGCCTCATCTAATTTTGGAAAAACCATGGGGTGGCGCTTAACACATAGCTGGACTCAAAACCCTAAACATTATAGTGACCTTAAGATGATAGGCCCATTAGACTTAGGCTTATTTTCTGTAAGAATCGATGCTATTTTGGGAAACAACCAGTTAACTGAATTTATAGAACAAGCAAAACAACTACCCATCTTCACTAGCTATATTCATGCTACTCAAAACTTCATTCTTAATCTATTAGTAAATAAAGATATCCGTTGGTTAAACTTTGAAACTCATCCTTCCTATAAAAATTTTTTAGAGGTATGTAAAAGCTACAGCCCAACTTATAGAGAGATAGCTAAAAAAGGGAAAGACGATGGCTGGGAGTTAGTAAAAATATGGTCTGATAACCCCGAGAATATCACAGCTCTAAGAGCTATTTTCCCTTTAGATATTGCTCTTTACTCTGTTCGTTTAGACAGCATTATTCATCATACGGATCTAACAGATTTTTCTCACAAGATAAATACAAATAAGTATGCCTCAATACTACCAATGGAGGTTATGAGGTTTGTTTCCCAAATTCAAAACGAATGGGGAGTTTCTTAAAATCGCTTTATCTATAAAAAAATAGATGCACTCTATTATTTCTTGAATTGCCAATTAGAACCTCGACAGCTCCAAAAAGGATGGAGCAATCGACATGAATCATTCATCTATCATGTTGGTCTGAATATTATTAGTAATAAATTGAATCGAAGTCGAAAAAATGTAAAAACAAATTGATTAACATAGGAACTTCTCCATTATTAAAATAATAAAAACGTTTTACAATCAAAATAGATCGGTAACAACTTAAAAATCCCCTGCTGTTCCCTGGTATATGCTACGCAAGTTTTTACTTGTGGCGTTAGATTGACAGTTAAGAGTAATAAAAAAGATTTACTAACTTAGTCACTCACATAACGGAAATATAGTTGTTAGCAAACATTTAAAACAACATTTCGGTAACATAAACAAACATTGCCAGACTTATAGGAAAACATAAATAAATGAAGATAATCGTTAGCGTAGTAATTTTATTAATATCAAATCAACTTGCTTTTGGGCAATCGCGAGAAAAAAAAATTGATTCAATTTGTCAGGCTATCCAAAATAAAAATCCAGAAGTTGCAATTAGTATAGGATTTATAGAAAACAGCAAAGAATATTTCTTTAATTATGGAAAAATCAGTCAGGAGAGTGATTTTAAAGTGGATGAAAATACAGTTTATGAAATTGGTTCTATTACAAAATTACTGACTGCTAACTTAATAGTACAAGCACAAGACGAAAGGAAATTGAAAATTGTCGACTTTATAGATAACTACTTACCGAAAGAATATATGTTGTCAGAAAAAATAAAAGGTAAACTTAAAATTTCCGATTTAGCTTCTCATCAATCAGGTCTGCCAGATTTTGATTTTGGTCAACTTATCGAATTAAATCCTAAACAACCTTTAGACATAAGCAAAGAGGCTATTCATTCGATTCTCAACGACAGTACGAAATTATCAGATTATGGTAATTATAGATACTCAAATATAAGCTATGTTTTAATGGGCATTATATTAGAAAGTATCTACTCAAAAAGTTTTGACGAATTGGTAAAGGAAAAAATACTCGTTCCTTCAAAAATGAAGAATACTTTGACAACGGACTTCAATGTTAAGAACAAAGTTGTTGGACATGATATAAATGGAGTAGAGCAAGATTATTTTGTTTGGAATTCACTATTTGCACCAGCAGGTTTGCTAAAGTCAAACACATCTGATATGTCGAAATTATTGAAAACACTTTTATCGAATAAAGGCAAAATTGGAAAAGCAACTTCAGTAACAGAGAAAACCTTCTATAAAAACACCCAAATGGAAATTGGTTTCGGACAGGAAATAGAACGAAACGGAAATGACACTTTCTTCTATAAAGCAGGCGACACATTTTCCTGTTCCTCAATTTTTGCTTACGACAGGAAATCAAATTGGGGAATAGTGATAATGATAAACCACAAAAATTCCGATTTAATAAGAGAGTTGATTAATACGATTTATGAACAAGCATTGAGATAAAAAACGTTTGCTAACACCGGTGGCTGTTGCACAACTACTTTTTTTGACTGGATTAGGTTATTTCTGGCAACTTCAAAAGTAATAAATATTAATAATCAGCAACTTATCAATTGTTTGAAAATTAAAAACACATGATTTCCTAAAAATTTTGAGTTGCGCAACAGTCACAACGTGTATAATTAATTGCTTTAGCAAGTGCTTATTTGGAAAATTCCTTCGGAATTTTCTCTGGCAAGTTTTTGTTTGCTAAATTAGTAGCTTAACCTCGCAACTAACCATACACAAACACGTTACCACACATAAAAACTAACATGAAACTAGAAAAAATAGTCATAGTAATTTTCATCATTGGACTTATTGGTTGTTCAAAAAAGAATCATGAAATAATAATCACTGGAAAGACTATTGGAAATATTCCAGATAAAATCGAATATACAGTGCCAATTAATGGAACTTGGTTTTATGGTGCAAAAAAATCAGTTGTTCCAGATTCATTAGGTGATTTTACTATTTCTTTAAAGTCCGACTCAGCTTCGTTTGTAACCTTATTTGTGCCTAAGCAGACTGCAACAGTCTTGTTAGTTGAACCAGATAAAAAATATGAAATTGATTTCCACTTAAATTCAAAAGAGAATAAAATTAAAGGAGAGAGCAACGAAGCTCAAACTTTATACAAATCATTTGCTTTTCCAGATTTTCATGTACTTAGTTCTTCCAACGAATTGCTGAAAGATTCGGTTTTTACAACTATATCATCAAAGATAAATACCCTAAAAGAAAAAGAAATATTTCAGTTTAGAGAACAATTAGAAAAGAAGAGCATTACTAAAGCCTTTTATGATTTAGCAGAATTGGATAGAAAACACTACTATGCTGCATTGGAAACCTCAATTTCTAAAGTTAAATATAATGGAAATTTTGATAGTTCAGAGACACAAAATGCTCAAATTATAAAACTTTGGAAGAAAACATTTCATCAAACTCCACCTACTGAGTCTTTTGATATCCGCTCTCCATGGTCATTTGTTTTGATAAATAACTATATAGAGGTCAATCAATTCAATTTTGGCACATTAGACCTTGAGGGAATGAAAAAAATCTTCAAACAAAGACAAAATCATTCTTTCAACGTCAAAGAAGCGAAAAAATATTTAAAGGGACAGGTTCTAGAATTTTATCTTGCCAACTATATTTTAAGCAATAGTTTTAGGAACAAAGAAAATTCCAAAGAATTAATTGATTTATATGATGAATTTAAAATAGAATACCCTAATAGCAATTATAGCGAGTACTTAACGTCCTTTATAAAACCTATAATAGACTTTCATAAAAAGATTGAAAAATCTATGACTAATGAAAAAATCAAGTTTATCGAAAATTATAAGAATATTGACACTTTCGATGAACTTACAAAGAACTTAAAAGGCAAAAAGGTTTTTATTGATATTTGGGGGACTTGGTGCGCACCTTGTAAAGAGGAATTTCAACATAAAGACAAGCTCAACAAACTTCTTAAATCTAAAAATATCGAGGTGCTTTATATTTGTGAAGGTAAAAACAGTAAGGAAAAAGTTTGGAAAGAGATGATAAAATTTTACAATTTAGAAGGGTCTCACATTAGAGCTAATAATAAGCTATTAACTGACATAATTAAAAAACTTGAAAGAGTTGGTTCCTTTTACTATCCATATTATATTTTAATTGACGAAAATGGAGAAATTGTAAAAAACCCTGCCAAAAAACCTTCTCAATTAAGCGAATTAGAAAAGGAAATAAGTGAAAATTACGTGTGGTAACCACCGGTGGCTGTTGCACAACTACTTTTTTTGACTGAATTAGGTTATTTCTGGGAACTTCAAAAGCAATAAGTATTGATAATAAGCGACTTAATAATTATTTGAAAATTAAAAACACATGATTTCCTAAAAATTTTGAGTTGTGCAACAGTCACATCGTATAAAATTAATTGCTAGCCCTATACTACTTACGAAAATCCTTGCAGGCTTTCTATATGTGATTTATTTGCTAAATTTAATGCTTAATTCACGCAACGAAATCATACACAAATACCTTAGCGGTAATTAAAAAAGTGAACATACATGAAACTTGAACTATATCAAATAGATGCATTTACAGATAAAACATTTGGTGGAAATCCAGCTTGTGTTGTTCCTTTAAAAGACTGGCTACCTGATGAAATAATGTTGAAGATCGCAAAAGAAAATGCAGTCGCTGAAACTGCTTTTTTTGTAGACAAAGGAGATAAAATACATTTACGGTGGTTTACTCCAGAAATTGAAATGGATCTGTGCGGCCACGCAACTCTTGCAACAACACATTGCTTAAAGTCAATTTTAAATTACCCTAATGACAAGATAATATTTGAAACATTAAGTGGTGATTTAACTGTTTTAGTAGAAAATGATTTATACTATTTAGACTTTCCATCGCGAATGCCTATTGCTTCAGAACTACCTGAAACGATTAAAAAATCTATAAATATACAACCGAAAGAAATTTATAAGTCTAGAGATTATTTATTGGTCTATGATACAGAGCAGGAAATCGAAAACATCAAAGTTGACAGACAAACATTTGATAAAATAAATCTTGATCCTGGCGGAGTAATCGTTACAGCAAAAGGAGAAAATTGTGATTTTGTGTCGAGGTTTTTCACACCACAAGCATCAATATTAGAAGACCCTGTTACTGGTTCAGCACATTGTTCATTAATTCCCTTTTGGTCATCAAGACTTGAAAAAAATGAATTAAATGCAATACAAATTTCTGATAGAATTGGAAAATTACATTGCCAAAATAGAAAAGATAGAGTAGTTATAAGTGGAAAAGCGAAAACATATTCAATAGGAAACTTATGGACAGAATAAAAACTACCACCAATACAGTAAATAATTTAATGCTAGTTCGAGCCTATTTACAAAACCCTCCGCCGATTTCTATTCTGTTTTTCTGCTAAATTAAATGCTTAAAACACCCAACAAACCATATACAAACACATTAGCGGTAATGAACAAAATGACATTCTATCAAAAAGAAATCAATCGAATTAAAGGAATTTGCTATTCTAATGATAGACAAATTCAAACCGTAATTGGAATGCGAAATTATATTGAGAATAACTTCGACAAAGAATTGAACTTGGATTTACTCTCGCACATCAGATTTACTTCAAAGTTTCATCTTCTGAGATTGTTCAAAAAATACTATGGACAGACACCAAGACAGTATTTAATAGACAAAAGGATTACAAAATCAAAAATCTATTTAAGAATGGGAATGTCGGTATCAGAAACTTGTTATTCGGTCGGATTTGAAAGCCCAAGTTCATTCAGCACACTTTTCAAAAAAAAGATTGGAAAAACACCAACTGATTTTCAAAAAGAGCAATTTTCACAAAGTCAATCTAAAGTTAATTCTTGAAATTTGGAGTGTCTAATTAAAAATCAAAAAAGATGAAAATAAAAGTATTAAGTATTCCTGTTCAAGACCAAGAAAAAGCTCTAAAGTTCTATACCGAAACATTGGGGTTTATAAAAAAAGTGGATGTTCCGTTAAGCGAAGAAAATAGGTGGTTAACAGTTGTAAACAAGGAGGAACAAGACGGAACCGAAATATTATTAGAACCTTCACCCAAACATTTTGAACCTGCCAAAACTTATCAAAAGGCACTTTTTGATGCTGGGATTCCATATACTCAATTTAATGTTGAAAATGTGCAACAAGAATATGGCAGACTGAATAATCTTGGAGTCGAATTTAGTGTAAGCCCAACAGAAATGGGAACTGTAAAAATTGCTGTCTTCAATGACACTTGCGGAAATAAAATACAAATAGTCGAAATGCTATAGGATAAAACACTAGCACCAACAAGATAGCAAACATTTAAGCAACATAAAACTGAATGGGAATATTTGACAAAATATTTGGAACAAAAAAGAAAAATGCTGATATCGACTTTAACCAAATTGGGCTGAATTTATCTGAAAATGGGAAGGAATCTATTCGCAAGTTCATAAACAGAACGGACAAGGAACGAATGGGAGACATTATCCTTTTGGGAGACAAAGGTGACCAGAATTTCTTTTATTTAATTTACTATTCTGTTTTATTTGATTCGGATATAAACGTTCGCTTTGCAGCCTTAAAAAGAATACCGAATTTTCAAGGTAACCCAAATTTCGAAAAGCTAATTAACAAATTAAAAGAAGCCAATGTTGGAGAAATTTTAGAACCGTATTATTCAATGATGTTATTTAGGCTTGGAAAAATATCTGAGACTGAGTTAAATGATAAATTGAACAATGAACAAGAACAAAATGTAAATCAAAAAAACCATTAAAAACACTCGAAGAAGCAAGAATCTTTACACGATAAAACTTCAGTAATAAAGAAGAAACCTTATTAATTTCTGATGGAAATGATTTTTTATGGAAAATCAGAAAGAAATCAGTTGGAATGAAACATATAATACACCACTTGGAATTCCTATACAACACGTTAACGGAGGTCAACTCTTAATTATTACCATAGGTTTTTCTCGTTCATATTTTGAAGAAAACAATGAATTCCCAATTACCCCTTCATTAATTGAAAAATGAAATATTATTACTTAAATAACTCGACTGAATTAGATGATATTTGTTTCTATTCACAAACAAAGATAATTAGTGGAACAACTGTGTTCAAGGAAAAACCTAATTATGACCAAAACTTTATTGAAAAAGGAAAAATAGAAATTAAAAGCAAAGTTCGATTTAAAAAATGAAATTACAGATTTAAGAAAGAGAACCGAATAAAAAACCAGTTCTCAACACCTTATATAATTTATTGCTAATTCTAGCCTACTTACGAAAATCCTCGCGGATTTTCTATTCGGTTTTTATTTGCTAAATTACATGCTAAACAACGTAGCAAAGCATATACAAACACACTACAGGTAGTGCTAATACTAGAAAATCATTGAACATAGAATGGATAAAATTGCAGTAATTGGAGGCTTAGGAGCTTTATCTGGAGCTGATTTGTTTTTTAAACTTCTGAAAAACAAATCAGCTTTAAAAAATCAAAAGCACTATCATTTTATTTTTGAACAACAACCTTTTAGTCAGATTGAATCTGCTTTATTTGAAGAGCAGGATATAAAATCAAGGAAATTCTACACTTTCACTTTATGCAAAAATTTTGAACAAAAAAATGTGTCTAAAATTTTACTGCCTTGCTTTGCTAGTCATTCATTTTTAGAAGAGCTACAAAAGGAAACATCCATTTCCATTGTTAATATTTTTGATGCTATAGCCAACTATCTAAGTTTGAAATTTGATAAAGGAACTAAAATAGGAGTGCTTACATCTAGTTTTGTGAAAGAATCATTCTTGTTAGAGAAATATTTTCAAGACTATGAATTGATATATCCTACAAATCAAACCCAGTTAATGCATGCTATATATGATGAATCAGGTATAAAAAATGGATATTTAGACGGTTTACCTTTAGAATATGTGTACGAGGCCTGTATAGAGCTAAAAACAAAAGGTTGTGAAGTGATTTTACCGTGTATAACTGAAATTTCTCTATTGGTAAATCAGCTTTGGACAAGAGGAATTTCTATTATAGACGTTAATGAGATATATGCAGATTATGCACTATCTAAAGAAGATATCCCACAGCCTAAACCTTTTAAACTTGGTATTATTGGAGGAGTTGGACCTTCTGCAACAGTCGATTTTATGAATAAAATCATTCAAAATACAACAGCGAAGAAAGACCAGGACCATATAAAAATGATAGTGGAGCAAAACCCTCAAATTCCTGATAGAACAGCCAATTTGATTCATAATCAAACAGACCCAACTATTGCGTTATTTTCAACTTGTAAAAAATTAGAAGCCGCTGGTTCAAATGCAATAGCAATACCTTGTAACACAGCGCATGCTTTTGTAAAAGAAATACAAGAACACCTTAATGTGCCCATTGTTAATATGATAACAACTACAGCAGAATATATTTTAGAAAATTTTGGAAAGGATACCAACGTAGGGCTATTGGCAACAAATGGTTCTATTCAAAGTAAAGTTTATTTTAATGTACTTACGGCTTTTGGACTTCGGGTAGTTATTCCAGATGAAACTCATCAAAACTATGTAATGGAAAGCATTTATGGGAAATTTGGTGTAAAAGCGGGTTATACAGATGGGCTTTGCAAAGAACAAATTCTTAATGGAGTTAATCACCTTATTAAAAGAGAGGCACAGGTAATTATTTTAGGGTGTACTGAATTACCCCTTCTGTTCCCTAAAAATAAAGAACTTAGAGATAGCAAAAAATCAGTTGAACTAGTTGACCCTACTTTAATTTTAGCAAAGAAAGTAGTAAATTTAGCTACATCAAACTTATGAAAACACGACCTCTAAGACGTATATAATTTATTGCTAATTCCAGCCTACTTACGAAAATCCTTGTGGATTTTCTATTCGGTTTGTATTTACTAAATTAGGTGCTTAAAACACCCAACAAACCATATAAAATCACGTTACCAGCAATTCAGAATAACATAAATGAAAGAAGAAATTGAGAGAATAAAGGACAAACTAAACCGACTGAAAAAGTTGGATAGGAATTTTGACGCTTTTGGCTCTCAACGTCATAAATACAAGTTAAATAGAACCAAATTCGAAGAAGAATTAATTGATTTTGAAAAAGCACACTCAATATCATTACCTGAAGAATATCGAGAATTCTTAAAAAATATCGGAAATGGGGGCGCAGGACCTTATTATGGACTCGAACCTATAGAAAATGGAAGATTTACTGATTTAGATTATAAAAGAGAAGAGGATTTAATTTCTGGATTGGTATGAATCATGGCTAGACAAGGAATTAAAAGAAAAAAGCTAGTAACAATAGCATAAAAAACACCAGAATACAAATTGAATGATAGAAAAGAAAAATATAATTGGAATTTGTGGAAGTGCTAGTCGAAATTCTGCAAATCTATCAATTCTCAAGTGGATAGCTAAATCGGAAAAATCAGATTTCAATTTGGAGATTATAGATAATTTGACCGAATTACCGCATTTTAAAACAGAACTGACTGATAAAAATACACCTAAACAAATTGTTGACTTTAGGAATAAGATTGCAAATTCAGACGGAATTATCATTTGTACACCAGAATATGTTTTCAGTATTCCGAGTGGTTTAAAAAACATGATTGAATGGTGTGTATCGACATCTGTTTTCTCTAACAAACCAATTGGATTTATAACTGCTTCGGCAAGTGGAGAAAAAGCACACGAGGAACTGAAATTGATTATGAAAACTATCCAAACTAAATTTACAGAGGAAACAATTCTTTTAATTAAAGGAGTAAAAGGGAAAGTTGGTAAAAACGGAAAAATATTAGACAAGAAAACAGAAACAGAGTTGAACATATTCGTTGAGTCCTTTGAAAAGTGGGTGGAAAAACCATCATAACAACGATATAAAGCATAGTTAGTAAGAGCTAAATGAAAGGTAAGTGCTTTTACTGCGAAGTAACCCGACACAAGCTTAACACTTAAAGAAAAACAGGACATTGATTTTATGGCTAAATGTGCTTAACGCAATAATTTGGTTTGCTATTTTTTATAGTTTGAAAGTTTTAAGTCCCGCAGTATTCGCATGTTTGTTTCTAAGAGCTATTCCAATTAACCTGTTTATTTTTGAATTAAGAAAGTCAAAAGCTAGTAATAAAAGTAATTTTACTACTGCCACACTTTTTATTGACAATGCTCGTTTTAATGTTGTTACTAGTGCCTTAGGACATGAGTAAAGCTAATTCCTTTCAAATATTGAAATATAGTGCTATAATAACGGTTATAGGAGGTGTTGTTGCAGCATTTATTATGAAGAAAACATCTAAGGAGTTAGCGATTAAAAACCCGATAGTGCAGATTTGTAATCTATAATCTTAAAAAACACCAAAGGTTTAGAAATTCATCCTAAAAAACTGTTTCGTATTGAATTTGAATATAACTAATTACATTTTACTCCTTATTCAAATGTTTTAAATCCGTTAGATTTGTAGAGATCTATAATAGATATATGACACATATACATACGTTACCCTCAAGCAAAACTAAGCAATGAAGAAAATACCATTCTTACTTATATATAGTAGAATATTAATTGGCATAATGATAGGATTATTAGCCATTTATAAAATTGAAAATTATCATATTATTATAGTTCTCCTAATGTCTATTGGGTTAATAACTGACATATTTGACGGGATTATTGCTCGTAAATTAAATATTTCAAGTGAAAAACTACGAATATGGGATTCGAATGTTGATCAATTTTTTTGGATCGTAACTATTACTTCAATATTCTATATAAATAAAGGGTTTGTAAAAGAGAAATTTATATGGATAGCAATTATTATTTTACTTGAACTTTTATGTTACTTAATTAGCTTTTGGAAATTTAAAAAATCAATCGCAACTCATTCTATATTAGCTAAATTTTGGACTTTATCTTTATTAGGCTTTTTAATTGATTTAACTCTTAATTCTACAAGTCAAATCCCTTTTTCTATTTGTATTATTCTAGGTATTATATCTAGAGTTGAAATAATCTTAATTATTAAAAAGTTAAAAAAATGGACAACTGATGTGCCTTCAATTTTAGCTGTATCAAAAATTAATCAAGGAATTCCAATTAATAAAAATAAATTATTTAATAGTTAAAAATCAGTGTTTAACACAGGTAATCCTTGCACAAGACTCTAAACACACACACAATTTAAACACCCGATAACGCGGATTTGAGGTTGTAACCCGTGATTCTTTGCCTTACACCTAAAAAACATGCAATAAAGCAACATCTAACTCACTATCTAAACTAGCATAATTTCTTGCCAAACTAAAAGCATAAAATTTCTTACATAAAAAATATTGATTAATAAAAGAGAAAAATCAAAATACACTCGTAATGGTAAAGAATTTGCGGCAAATATTACTCTAAACTGGAGTTTTTAATACATGCTATTGAATTTAACCTAGAAAACCAACTCAAAATACTCTTGTAGAAAGATTTTAATAGCAGCTATAGAAAAGGTATCTTAACAGGTTTGAAATCTAAAAAAAGATAAATTTTATATAAATTTCAAAAAGTTAGTCTTACTTGAATATAGTAATGAAAAATATACTAATGATAAAATAATGGATATTGCGTCAAGATTTTTCCTTATCCAAAAATCACCTAACGGCCATGGTTATGTAACAAAAGTTTGTAGAGGAATAAATGGATTAGAAAAAAAATCTAAAAAAGATTACACCATATTAGAAGCTGTTTTATATGATGCAATTTATAATAGGGTTGTTGACGAGAAAAAAGATGAAGCTGAATTTTTAAATAGTCTATATAAATACATAGAAGATATAACAGAGAAAGAAGATAATATAGAAATAATTAGACAGTATATCTTTTCATCAATGGCTAGTGATGAAAATTTAAATAATTTTATATTCAGTTATTTAGAAAAGAATAAGGACAACATTCCTTTTGAAGTTGAATAAATAACTATCGATAATAACTAAGTGTTCATCTGGTTTGTAAAACCCCACAGCCCAATTTGCAATCCGTGATTTAATATCCTAAACTTAAAAAAACATCAGAGCTTAGAAATTCATCCTAAAAAGCTGTTTCGTATTGAGTTTGAATATAACTAATTACATTTTCACTCATTATTTAAACATTTTTATAAACATTAAAAATCTGTTAGATTTGTAGGGATATATATTTGGGGTATATATACCGATGAATGTACCCCTATCTTGGGTATAAATGCACTATGTGTTTCCCCATACGTTGTGCATAATTTTGATAAACGACCTGAAATCAATGGCATTTGCAACCAGAAAAACAAAATCAAGTATATTAAAAAAGTATATTTCTTACTACTATTTTCATTCTGCCAGAAAACAAAATCAATCAGAAGAAATCGTTTTTTATCCTAATACAATAAATGCAATTACAATTTATCAAAAATCAAAACTTACTTTTGGAGAAAATTGGTCTGTAGCTGAAGTTACTAAGGACAAAACTTATAACTCGTATTATTCTGGATTAAACAAGCAATTTAAAATTTCCAAAATGAAATCTCCATTCAATAAACTAGGGATTGCGTTTAAACCACTGGGAATAAATTCGTTTCTAGATAGTCCTTTGGCAACTCTAATTTCAAAAACTAATGATAAGAGTTTTAATTATTTTGACAACTCTATAAAAAGTACAATTATAGAAGTCTTCAATACATGTGATTTTGATAAAAAAATAGATTTATTAGATAGCTATTTCATTACAAAACTTAATGATTTCGAGGATACTATTTTACAGTCGGCTATAGAAATAATTAAAAAATCAAATGAAAAATATAAAGTTTCGGAATTATCAGAATTGTGTTTTACTACTCAGAAAACATTAAACAGGAAATTTAAAAAACATTTAAACTGTACTATTAAGGAATATCTTGATATCGCTCAATTTCGAAAATCATTCAACTACTATCAAAATCTTGAAAAACCAAATAAATTGGTTGATTTGGCTTATGAATTTAATTATTACGATCAAGCAGAATTATCCAATCGATTTAGACAAATTACTGGAGTTAACCCAAAAAAACTCTTTAAGAATACACAAAAATTTGGAGATGTAAATCTATTTTGGAATAAGGGTATATAAATGTCCTCTTTTACCAATTTTAGTTGAGCTCTAAAATCTATTTTTGTTATAAAATTTTAAATGAAATGAAAAATTTATACTTCTTGATTTTAGTCTTTGTTATGTATACTTCCTATGGTCAAAATATCATAACTATTACATGCTCTGTACCCAAAAATACTGACGATGTATATATTGTTGGAAATCAAGAAAGCTTGGGGAATTGGAATCCTAAAAAAGTTAAAATGACTAAAATATCAGATTTCAAACGAGCAATAACATTGGAACTTCAATTTCCAGCAGAATTCAAATTTACTCGAGGAAGCTGGGAAAGCGTAGGAGTTATAAAAAAATTTCAAGATGACCCTAATCTGAAAATTGATAGTTATAATGAAAATAATTTCTCTTACAAAATAAAAAATTGGGCTGATTGGATGGCCTCTGAAACCACTTGCACAAGCTATCAAATTAAAAAAATTAATTCTCATTTCTTAGAAGAAGAAAGGATTTTAAAGATTTATGTCCCCGAAGAAAATGATTTAAAATACAAATTCCCTGTTTTTTATCTTACCGATGGAGACGTTGGGCTTCATTTTGATTTAGCGTTGCAGTTCATAAAGCAATTGGAACGATTTAATATTATTCCCAAATCTATTTTAGTTGGAATTTCGCAAAAGAATAGAGGTAATGAACTCGATGTTTTTTATTCTGAGAATGGAGAGAGGTTTAAGAATTATATTTTTGAAGAAGTTGTTCCATTCATTAATAATAATTATTCAACAACAGGTTTCAATTCTATAATAGGACATTCAGACGGGGCTACTTTTAATCATATATTAATGACTCAAAACGAATCACCTTTTAGAGGTTACATAAACATAAGCGAGAATTTATTCAATAATCAACTTGAAGTGCTTGAAAATAAAATTAAGAAAAATCAGGACAAACCTTCTTATGTTTTTATCGCAAGTGGTGAGTATGACTCGATCGACCGAATTGCCTCTGGGAAGAAATTAGACACTCTATTTAATCAAATTTCTAATGAAAAAATAAAACATCAACATAACATTTATAAAGCTGATCATAATGACCTATTTATTAAATCATTACTAGATGGCATTCAATTTGTCTTTTCTGATTATCAACACTTAGGGTACGATGAAAATAAATTAAAAACACTTGCTCTTTCTAAAATTAACGCCATTGATTTTTGGGATAATCACACAAAAGCGATAAAGGAAATTTACGGAATCAATTTAGAAATGAATATTTATGACTATTACTTTATAAAAAACATTGCGGTTTTTGCAAAAGACAAAAAAATGTATGAGGATGTAGTAAAACATTTTAATCGAGACAAAAAAGACGATTTTCACTATTATACAACAAAAGCACAAGAGTTTGAAAGAATGGATTTAAATGATGAAGCACTTCATTATTGGCTCCAAAATATTGAAGAGAAAAGGGCAATAAATCATATATTTTATTATCGAAGACCATACGAATTGATGATAAATAAGCTTAACAAACCGATAGAAGCTATAAATTTTTTGGAAAAATCTAAAAAAACCTTCCCAGAAGGAACATTTTATATCAACTATTATATTGCAAAGGCTGCTGTAGCAAATAACATCAAAAAAAGGAAAGCAAAAGAAAATTTAGAATACTGTATCAAAAACTTTAAGGAAAATAGATATTTTACATTAGAAGATGTTCAAAACTTGATGGAAAAATTAAAGTAAAAACTATGTACAAACTAAGGTAGACGTTGCACAAGCCCAACAAAATGATAAAAAGAAGTTTTCTAGCTCCTTTTTTAAGAAGGTTTAGCCTATAGCAAGAAAGATACTAAGTAGGCAGATAAAGTTGAAATTTAAATTACTCTCCTTCCCCTTCACTCAACTTAATAACCTCATCAATCATGATATCACGTTGATTGAAAACCTCATCGAAAGCACCACCTCCGTAAAGTTGATCTGCTAATATTGCTTTAATATATTGTTTTACTTCGGTATGATACGCCACAAAAGTAATTTCAGAATCGATACGTACATTTAAGTAGTCTTGAAAAGCAAACACTAATTCGTCGCCTACTTCAAACGAACTAATAAAATCTTCTCTTGATATTCCGTCGTAAAGATGTCTGTCTTTTTCTAATTCTTCAAATACAAAATACGCAATAAAACCTCTTCTTTGTAAAAAACTGAGTGTTTCATTTTGCATGCTATTGTCTATTGGCACAAATACATCTGGAATAATACCACCGCCTCCATACACAACTTTCCCACCTGGTGTTGTGAATTTTAATGAGTCGGCTACCTTAATTTTTTCAGGGTCTAAAAGCTCACCGCTATTTAATCTATCAAAATACTCATCGTAATAATCTTTATTTCCATTTTTGTATGAGCGTTGAATGGAACGACCTGTTGGTGTATAATAACGAGAAACCGTTAAACGCACTGCACTACCATCGCCTAGATCCATTTCACGCTGCACTAAACCTTTACCGTAAGAACGGCGCCCTACAATGGTGCCTTTATCATTATCTTGTAATGCCCCAGCAACAATCTCGCTTGCCGATGCAGAATTCTCGTCTATAAGTACATATACAGCTCCTTTTTCAAAATCTCCTTTGTTTGTAGCAAAGCTTTTTTCTATATTTCCGCGCTTATTTTTAGTAAATAATATGAGTTTATCATCTTCTAAAAATTCATCTGCTATTTTCTCCGATATACTCAAAATTCCACCAGGATTATTTCGCAGATCTAATGCGATCTCGGTGGCTCCTAATTCTAAAAGTTTATCTAAACCTTTTTTAAATTCTTTATAAGTAGATTCTGCAAAACGATTCACTTTTATATACCCCAACTTTTCAGTTAGCATATAAGCAGCATCTACACTTTTTATAGGTATATTACCTCGCTTTATTGTAAAGTTTAAAAGTTCTGGTTCGCCTTTTCTATATATTTTTAAATTGACCTTAGTATTAATAGGTCCTTTTAGCTTTTTCACCATCTCACCATCATTCAATCTATCACCAAAAAGCGTATCATTATCTGCCATAATAATCCTATCACCGCCTCTAATTCCTGCTTTATCACTTGGTCCGCCTTCAATCGGTCTAATAACCGCAATAGTATCTTTATAAGGGTAAAAACTAACACCAATGCCAACAAAATCACCTTTCATTTCTTCAGCAACCCGTTCCATAGCTTCTTTAGGAATGTATACAGAATGCGGATCTAGATTCTCCAAAATCCCATTAACTGTAACATCTACAATACTATCGGTATTTATTTCGTCAACATAATCGTAATCAATGTAATCTATAAGTCTATTAAGCTTATCTTTTTTACTATTTGTAGAAAATAATCTATCGGGGGAATCTCTAAAATCTAGTTTTCCACCAATAAAAATACCTGTTGCTATCGCAACACCTAAAATTAATGGTAAATATTTTTTTTGAAACGACATTATGCTTTTAAATCTTCTATTATGTTAAGGTCAATCCCTGCCTTTTCTAAGAATTTTAATCCAGAATCATCTTTATATGCTTCATGGTATACCACTCTTACAATTCCTGATTGGTGTATTAATTTACTGCATTCCTTACAAGGCGACATTGTTATGTATAATGTTGCTCCTTTGCATGATTGTGTAGATGCTGCTACTTTTAAAATAGCATTTGCTTCGGCATGTAATACATACCATTTTGTGTAGCCTTCATCATCTTCACAAAAATTCTCAAATCCAGATGGGGTTCCATTATACCCATCAGAGATTATCATTCTATCTTTTACAATAACCGCGCCAACTTGCCTGCGCTCACAATAAGATAATTTTCCCCATTCTTTTGCTATTCTTAAATAGGCTTTATCGTACTTAAGTTGTTTATTTTCTGGCATCAATTTATTTATAATAATGACGTCCTGCAAAACAGCAAACAGACTTTCTGTAAACACGACTCGATAAAACCGAGAACACTTCAACAAATACCTGAATTTCCCTTATGCAAAACATTATAACGAAGATACTTGGTTCGTATTTTAATTACAACGTAAGTTCGTTAAATTTTTACGAAAGTTTCTATTTAGACAAGAAAGAGGCTGGCTATAAAAATGAAATGCTGGTTGCACTTTTCGACATAGTTTGTCTTGGATTGCAATCGAGAACTAAAAACACCTTATTAACATGAATTCGACGTAAATTAAAAAAGGCAAATAATGTTTATATTATTAACAAACAATGTTTTATCATATCGACAGAGCGAAGCATAAGTGACGAGACATCTCATAAAGATGAGATTCCTCCTCAAAAGCTACGCTTCATACCTTCAAACAAAATATATTTTGTTTTCGATAGCATTCGGAATGACAAAATTACATTATTTATACACGCAAATTACTTATTATCAATAATTAACATGTCGAACTGACGTTATTAAATATTAAAGAATAACCCCTTTTATTTAATTTCCAGTAAGATTGAGGGGTTCTTTTCAACTAAGACAAGAAATCGCTATTTAATATCATTGGAATAACTAAGCCAACAACTATGGCAGACACTACCATAATCCAATCACGTTTAGAAAATCTAAAAATAGTCTGTACTATGTAGCCTAAAAACAATACTAAAAATACAATAATAATTTGTGCAAGTTCTATTCCTAAAGCAAACTCCAATAACAAGATTAACTTGCTATCTGAATCTCCTAATAACATTTTAAATTCGCGCGCAAAACCTAAACCATGTATTAGTCCAAAAAACAAGGTTGACAAAAACAATACGCCTACTTTTTCTTTTTGCGCTCCTTTGCCAGATGTAAAGACATTAAAAAACGCTACAATTAAAATAGTAATAGGAATTAAAAATTCTACAATTTGCGCATTTATACGAACCACACTATAGGCAGCTAAAACGAGCGATAACGTGTGCCCCAAAGTAAACATAGAAACCAATAACAATATTCGTTTCCAATCTTTAAACATATACGGAACGGTTAAAACAATAAGAAACAAAACATGGTCGTATGCATTAATATCTAATACATGATTGATACCATATTCTACATTAAACCAAAAATTTCCAAGCATAATAATATAAGATTAGGGGATTGCCCAAATATACAATTAATTAAATTCTTTTAAATAATATTGTATTTTAAAAGTTAGATATTGATTTCTAATTATTAAACAGAAGATAAACTATATCTTTGTATAGCACTTTTTAAATGAATTTCAATGCACATTAAAACTTTAAGTATTTTAAGCCTATTAGTCATATTTTTTTCTTGTAAAAAGATTGGCGAAAGTAATACAGGAGATGAAGCCCAAGATAATCAGGACAAAGAAATAACAGAAAAGGACATTTCTAAAATTGATTACATCGAGTTTGCCTTAGATTTAAAAACAGAAGATGTTATAAAAGATTGGCAAGAATATGAGCAATTACAAGAAGTTGTAACAAATATTAAAAAAGGTGATTTAAGTTTTTTTTATGATAATAGTCTAACAATTAATACGCTGTTAAAAGATTTAAAAAAAACTATTCCTATAGAAATAAATGCACCTTCCATTTTTGCTAGAATTACAGCATTAGAAACTAACCTTTATAAATTGGAGAGTTTGTCAAATTTATCTACCACAAGCAAAAAAGAACTTATTGCTACTATTAAAGGCTTTTTGGTTGCTTTTTCTAGTTTAAATTTACAAATAAATAAAAAAATAGAGTACGATACTCGAAAAATTGAAAAGCCATAAACGGTATATTATAGGCAAAAAAAGAGGTTAGTACATTTAGTACTAACCCTTTCTTTATCAACACTTTTATTTATTACTTTTTTGCTTGTGCAGCTTGTGCCTGCATCACCTGTTTTTGTCTTAATAATTCATTTTTTGTTATTTGAACTAAATTAAAACCAGGCGCCATTTTTAAAGTTTCGTCTAAAACATCGACAGCCGCATCAATATTCGTTTTTGTGTCTTTATTATAAATAACTAGCGCATTTATATACATAAATGCAGCCTTTAAAGATACTTCATAAGGTGTTTGTGTTTCGTAAAAAGCTTTCTTCATATCATCTTTCGAATTTGCTAACCCGTATGTAATATGCTTTTCTGCTTCTGCTAGTTTTTGAGTTTGCAAATTAAGTTCTGCTAATTCGTAAGCAACTAAAGCATTCGGATTTCTTGCAAACATTTCTTCAAAAAACCCTATGGCTAATTTTGGTTGTTTAACAGATTTTAAAGACAATGCTTTTACTTCTACTGCAATATCAGAATCTGCAGTGCTTTTCTCTATTCCAATAGTATTAAGCGCCTGCATATACTTCCCTTCACTCATATATAAATAAGCTAAAGTATCTTTTCTTGCTTGGGATGGTGATAATAAATTTAGATGTGTCATCCCATTTATAATACCTTGCACATCCCCTTGAGTTTTCATTTGTTTATAATAAGCTTCATAATGTTTTATTAATTCTGAGTTACTTTGAGCATTTAACATAAAGCTACTCACTAATAAAATCAATCCAAATAATCTTTTCATTCCTCTTATATTTATTTTAATGTGTTAAAACTATAAAAAAATAGCATTTAAACTCTTAAAAGAATGCTAATTATTTCTGCTTAAGTTAACAGGTAGTCTTTTTTCATAAAATTATAGCATTATACATCGTTATTATTCAAATATTCAACTATGAATAAATACATTTTTATGAAAATTTAAAAAAAATGACTATATTTAAGATTACTAAACTTTATAGTTATGGGAATAAAAAGCTTTCTAGGTTCACGAAAAAAAACACAAAAAGACACACCTAACATCCCCATTAAGGTTAGTGATTATATGACTCGAAATTTAATTACATTTAAATCTGATCAACGTATTGAACAAGTAATTGATGCTATAATAAAAAATCGTATTTCTGGAGCTCCCGTAATAAATGATAAAAATGAATTAATAGGTGTTATATCTGAAGGCGATTGTATTAAACAAATAAGTGAAAGCAGATATTATAATATGCCAATGGATAACGACACTGTTGAAAAGCACATGGTTAAAGATGTTGAAACCATAGATGGTAATATGAATATTTTTGACGCTGCCAATAAGTTTCTAGCATCTAAACGAAGACGTTTTCCTATTATTGAGAATGGTAAACTAGTAGGTCAGATAAGTCAAAAAGATATTCTTAAGGCAGCATTAGCTCTAAAAGGACAAAACTGGAAACAGTAATCAACGTCTTCTTTCAACTAGTTTTATCGCTTTAGGATGATCTGTAATAATTATTTTTTGATTTATGCTACTTTCTAATGCAGCAATTTTAGAGTAATTATGTCCATTTATAGGTGTTTCTAATGTTTTCCATTTTGCAATACCTCCAACTGTTATTGTTTCACCTATCTCTATAATTCTTTCTGTATACTTTAAGGTTTTATTAAACCCTAACCAGTTTTCACTTTCAACTCCAAATGATTCTAATACCTTTTGAAACTCTGGAGTTGGATCGTTAAATGTACCAGAAGAAACCCGTTTATCTTCAACCATAAAACTATAATAATTATTTGTTTCCCGAGAAGGTTTAACCATAACCAATTCACCTTCTTTCTCAAGAAAAAAATCTTGAATATCTTCCTTTAAAACTAAGCTATCCCACCGAGAACTCTTCCCCGATGAAACTTTTTGTTTTATTTCAAAAATATAAGCAACACATTTTCGTTTGCTAAGCGGTGCAACAAACGGTTCTTGCACTTGTAATACTTTCCCCGACACTTTAGTGAGTTCGTTTGTTCTAAATTGGGTAATTCGTCTTGCCTTAAATTTAGATAGCTTTCTTAAAATAGTATATTTTTTACCGAAATAAATCGCTGAAAAAATAATGCCACCTATTATACAAAACATTAAAACAGGGATAATAAATTTAAAACTCTCAGTCATTGAAACTATTTTATTATTAAATACTTGAATATCTATTCTCATTAATATGCTACGAAACTAATATCTTATATCAATTATTATTTAAAATGAGCTATAAATAATTTGAATTATATTTTGTTCAGATAAGATAGTAAATTCAATCATAGATTTAGTTATCGTTTTATTTTATATTGTAACATGAGCGAAATAGAAATCGAAGATTCATGAACTCCTATTTCTAAAATAAGAGCTAGTGAACTAAACAAATTATATGGATTTTTTTGAGTTTTAATTGGTGTTATTCTCGTTTTACCAATGCATAATAATCTCCCTCCAAAGGTAAGTATCCTTGATCGTACACAAAATAATAGACAGTCCCAGCTTTGGTAGTGTAAATACTTGTAAAATAATTGAAATCGAAACCCGCTTCTATTAGCTTAGCGCGGGATGTTTTTGTTTTTTGGTTTGGATTGAGCGCCTCTAATATTCTATAATTTTTGCGCAACCTGTTATTGGTATTACGTATTAAATTTTTACTGTCTTTATTTACTTTATTATTATAAGCATTTCGGCAACCATCGCTACAGAATTTTTTATCTATTCTACCAACGATATTATCACCACATTCTAAACATTGTTTTTGCATAATTATTTATTTTCAATTTTATACCAACGCAATTCCAGGTTCTCTTTTTCATAAATAAAATCTTCTTGATAATGTAATCCCACTTTTAGCAGGATGTTATGTGATGCTTGGTTTTCTTTCTCTGTAATGCCATATACCGTTTTTAGTTTCATTGAATTAAAAGCATAATTTAAAGCAGCAAAGCTAGACTCTGTAGCATATCCTTTCCCCCAATACCTTGGAATGAGTCTGTAGCCAATATCTATAAAATTAGAATAGCCATTCATGGTATCTTCTGTATTGAGTTTTAATCCAGACCAGCCTATAAAATCGCCAGAAGATTTTTCAATGGCTGCCCATCGACCAATATTATGTTGATTGTATTGGCTTATAACACTTTCTATAATTTTTTGCGATTCTTCTTTAATTTTTACTGGTTTATTACCTAAATACCTATGTACTTCTGGATCTGAATCTAACTCGAACATCCCGTCTAAATCCGACATTCGTAATTCTCTTAAAATTAATCGTTCTGTTTCTATACTAAATTGCATTGTGAATTATTTTTAACTGTTCATCAGACGATAATAACACTTGTCTAAATATGATAATAGTTAATCTAGATGATCCAGAAAACATTAAACGAGCGGTAGACTGTGGATTAAGTCCAACCGAACCATTAGGAATAATTTGGGTTTCTAGCAATTATTTAAAATATTAGTTTTTTAATTGAATATAAATTTAGTAATTAATTATTTCCCTTATTCAATTTTTTTGAAAAACGATTTACATAAATTTATATTTAAGGCAAGTCAAGCATGCTTAAATTATCAGAGTTAATATAGTCTAGAATTATAAAAGTTACGTAACAATAAAAAGAAAACAATACAATTTCAACGAATGAAACAAATTGGAGTATTCATTATAAATTTACTGGAATAAATAAAGACAAAACACGTAAATCCAATAAAAAATCCCAATTATAAAAACCAAGGCTGCTCCCGTGGTAAATATTTCTACATATTTATTTTTATAATCACTGGGGTTATTGCCTTTTTCTTTAAAAAATTTCATTTGATTGGTATAGTTAGTTGGTTCGCTTAAATTAAAGAAAAGCATCCATTGTCGCAAAATGAGTCGACAACAGTAAGATTTATCTGATAAAATACTTATATGCCTTATCTTTTTTAAGGTTAAGTCCAATCGTACAAAAAGTATTTTACGCATAATTCGTGTAATATCACGAGAACCTTACACGTGTGTGTTTTCATCTTTTAGGAATACGTACCGTTCATTTAAGTTACCCTCAAATAAAGGGTATTAAACCTAGATGATTCCGTTAAATACTGAAACAAGTACAGCACAGGAAACAAGAGTAGCCTACCACAACAAAGGCGTGGTTCAACTTACAATTTAAATACTCCTACAGACTTCTCTAAATTGGGTTTTCCTGACACACAATAACGTGGATTAATAAATTGAAAATAAAGAATTTGGAGTATTTCAATATAAAATTCACTAAAACAGATGTAGACAAAACATACAAACCCAATAAAAAATTCCAACTATAAAAACCAAGGATACCCCCATGGTAAATGTTTCTACATATCTATTCTTATAACTATTGTGCTTAGTGTATTCTTTTTTTAAAAAACTCATTTGGTAATATATTCTTGGTTAGTTCGCTTAAATTAATAAAAAACGTCCACTACCACAAAATCAGTCGATTATGGTACGATATCTATGATGAAAGGACACCTGTTTACGAATTATATGATTACAAACGACTACAAACACTTACAAACGTGTTTAAATATTTATTAACCGAATAAAATTTGAATACCGTTTCATATTTGCAGTGTTGAATCGATACAGGTTCAATAGTATTAACTGTTTAACAATAAAATTTAAAATTATGAACACGCTTAGAAACAAAGTACAGTTGATTGGTAACTTAGGAAACGATCCAGAAATTATTAATCTAGAATCGGGAAAATCTTTAGCTAAATTCACTATGGCTACTAACGAAAGCTACACGAATAATAATGGTGAAAAAATTACCGATACGCAATGGCACAATATTGTGGCTTGGGGTAAAACGGCTCAAATAATCGAGAAGTATGTCGTTAAAGGTAAAGAGATTGCTATTGAAGGCAAATTGACTTCTCGTAGCTATGATGATAAAGAAGGAAACAAACGATATATCACAGAAATTGTGATTAATGAATTGTTGCTGCTAGGTAAATAATTTAGATCATTTTAGACTTCTTTTAGGTTTCCTAAAAGTTTTAATTTAATTAATTTAGTTGTATAATTATAGAACTATGGATTTACAAGCAGAAAAAATAGAACTAGTAAAATTATTACTTGAAACCCAAAAGAAGTCTTTAATTAAAAAAATTAAAACTCTTTTTAAAGACGAAAGTGAGAATAAAGCTTTTGAATTGCCCGGATCTCAAAAAGAAGAATTAGATAGACGGCTATCTAGAATGGAAAAAGGAGAAACTAAATTCTATACTTGGGAACAAGTGGAACAAAAGCTAAAACAGGCTTTATGATTTAAAGACACCATATCCAATAAAATATACAGCTATTAAAATTGCAATAATCGCAAAAGAAACATCTATAAGGGTCTTTTTGTTATCATAAATTCTGTCTATATATTAATAAAATTAAAACAATATTAAAATTAGTGTAGAAATATGGTTTTTATTTTGCCTAATGTCAATGGAAAATTGATTTATTAGAAATAGGAAATCCTATATTGAAAAAAAATCTAAAGATTAGGCTTGCTTACTTGACTAGTGGATTGCTGCCTTCGCAGGAATGATAAAGCAATTCATTGAGATGTGTCCAGACGGTAGGTCTCAAGGGTCAGAAAATTTTTAGATTAAAAGATCTCAGATCTCATTATTTTTTACATTATCAACATTGTAATAACCGCCTTTATTTTCTTTTCTATCTAAAGATTGTCTAATAATTAAGTGAGACACATTAATCATATTTCTTAATTCGCAAAGCGAAGTTGTTATTTTAGATTCTTTGTAAAGATCTTCAACTTCATTATAAATTAAATCTAAATGTTTTATGGCTCTTTTTAATCGCTTATTACTTCTTACAATCCCTACATAATCTCGCATTAGCGCTTGTAATTGCTTTAGGTTATGTTGTATTAAAATATGCTCTTTTTCGATAATGGTACCTTCGTCATTCCAACCTGGGATTATTAAATCTGTCGGTTTATAATCACATTCACTATGATGCTTAAAAATGTTATGAGCAAAAACCAAAGCTTCTAATAATGAATTTGATGCCAACCTATTAGCACCGTGCAAACCAGTTCTTGTACACTCACCACAGGCAAATAAATTATCAATAGTTGTTTTTCCTTTTTTGTTTACCTTAATACCACCACATAAATAATGAGATGCAGGAATTACAGGGATCCAATCGGTTTCAATATTTATATGATGCTCTAAGCATTTTTTATAAATATTAGGAAAATGATCTTTAAACGCTTCTATATCTAAATGTGTACAATCTAAATACACATGGGGATCACCAGATTTTTTTAATTCGCTATCTATACTTTGAGACACAATATCTCTGGAAGCTAACTCAGCACGCTCATCATAATCTGGCATAAAACGGTAACCGCTTTTAGTTCGAAGATAAGCACCAAAACCTCTAACAGCTTCAGAAATTAAAAATGAAGACTCCCCTTTTTCTTCATATAAAGCTGTTGGATGAAACTGAACAAACTCCATGTCTTTAATACGCGCTTTAGCTCTGTAGGCCATCGCAATACCATCGCCTGTTGCAATAATGGGGTTCGTTGTATGCCCATAAACACATCCAATACCTCCAGAAGCTAACAACGTGCTGTTTGCTTTTATTGTAAAGATATCTCCTGTATTTTGATTAAATATATAGGCACCAAAACACGATAAGGTTTCAGACTCATAGTCTTCTATATGGTGATTGGTAACTAAATCTATAGCAAAATGATGTGGTAAAATAGTGATATTTGATAGTTGATGTGTGCGTTCTAACAGAGCGCGCTCTATCTCGTAACCTGTAATGTCTTTATGATGAACCACTCTGTATTCCGAATGTCCGCCTTCTTTTCCTAAATCGAATCTTCCGCTGTCATTTATATCAAAATTTGCTCCCCAAAGCAACAATTCTTCCAATCGTTTAGGTCCTTCTTTTATAACAAGCTTAACAACCGATTCCTTACATAAACCATCGCCAGCCATTAAAGTATCTTTAATATGTTTTTTAAAGGAATCTTTTTCTTTATCTAAAACAATAGCAACCCCTCCCTGGGCATATTTAGTATTGGATTCGTCCTCATTAGATTTCGTAACGATAACAACCTTTCTGTCTGGAAATTTTTCTGCTATTTTAACCGCAAATGTTAATCCTGCTATTCCAGAGCCAATGACTAAATAATCTGTAGTAACCATTTTTTATTTAGATAATTCTAACATCCGCTCAATAGGTAATAATGCTTTTTTTCTAATAGGCTCGGGGACTTCAACTTGTGGTGATTCGTTTGATAAACAATCATACAATTTTTGCATGGTATTCATTTTCATAAAATGACACTCGCTACAAGCACAGGTATTATCTTCTACTGCAGGAGCAGGAATAAGCTCTGTATTTGGCATTTCTTGTTGCATTTTATGCAAAATACCAGCTTCTGTAGCAACTATAAATTTTTCTTCTTGATGTTCTTTTACGTAATTTATCATGCCCGAGGTAGATCCAACATAGGTTGCAGTATTCAAAATATGTTCCTCAGATTCTGGGTGCGCTATAATTTTATAGTCTGGATATTTTTTATGCAATTCAATTAATTTATCCATTGAAAAAGCTTCATGCACAATACAACTACCATCCCAAAGCAACATATCCCTTCCTGTTTCTTTAATAACATACTTTCCAAGATTCTTGTCTGGCGCAAAAATAATAGGTGTGTCTTTTGGTACCGATTCAACAATCTTTAAAGCATTTGAAGAAGTACATACGATATCGCTTAAAGCTTTAATTTCTGCCGAACAGTTTACATAAGTAATAACAACATGATCTGGATGTTGTTTTGTTAATGCCGAAAAACTTTCTGGTGGACAAGCATCTGCTAGAGAGCATCCCGCATTTAAATCGGGCAGCACGACTGTTTTTGATGGATTTAATATTTTAGCTGTTTCTGCCATAAAATGCACACCAGCAAATACAATAATATCGGCATCTGTTTCGGCTGCTTTTTGTGATAAGCCCAAACTATCCCCTACATAATCAGCAATATCTTGTATTTCTGGAACTTGATAATAATGTGCCAGAATTACAGCATTCTTTTCTTTTTTAAGACGATTTATTTCTTTTACTAAATCCATTTTATTAATCTTCTTCACGTTACAAAAACAACCCAATGCTTTATAACATCTTTATTTATGCAAATATCTGAATTAAAGCTGTATTGAAAATAAGATTGTATTAAAAATTGTGAAGAAATTAAGCATCCTCAAAAAAACCATGACATAAAGGAATCTAACTCAAGCGAACTCTTTAATATTTAATAAAAATAGAATGAAAATCTATAAAGTGGTTTAAACTTTTTTTAATGACCTGTAAAATGTCCTTTTTTTACTCAATTTTCGTCTTTTTATAACTCCATAGCACTAACTATAAATAGTAAAAACACTTTAATTGATTTACATCAATCCAAAAAACCTAAACCACTTCTCTTTAAAATAAAATCCTTTTGATCACATTTTAGTTTATAACAGACAAACTTTCAATCTCAAGTTTAATAGAATTTAAAGTGGTATCGCTTTTATCTAATTCATATAAAATAACATCTCTAATGTCTTCAAAAACATGTTTCAATTCACAAAACATGGTTTTATAATATGAAACTCCTTCTTTCATATTGTTTGTAAAAGTTAGCAGGTATTTTTCCTCTTTTTTTGTTATTGATTTTTTTACTTCATCTAATTTATTCTTTAAAAAATCTATATAAATATATAATTCTTTGATAAATAAATTTGGTCTATCATCTCTGGAAATCATATTATCTCTTCCGTAAATATGGTCTGTAATATTCTTTAAACTCATAATATTAGAATAATATGCCATATTTGGACCAGGGCAAACAGATACCCCTTCGCCTTCTACTTTTGTATCTAAATTATATGCTAATAATGCAGAAGTCCCTAAACCAACACAGGTACAAGATTTCTCTATTATTTTATTAAACTTAGCTTGATAATCTTCCAACGGTAATTCTTGCGCATCCAACTCTTTTATTTTTAAATGTTGGTATTCTCTGGAAGCAGTACATATCCCTTTTTCTTTAAATTCTTTATTTAAAGCCACAAACTTCTTTGGGCAAGCACTACCTGGTCTTCCTTTATTAATAAGCGCTTCCTTTTCGAGATCTTTGGTATTATCTCTAAGGTTATTAAATGGAATGCCTAATGGCGAAATATCACTTAAATATAAATCGGCTTCTTTAGCTTTAGCTAACTTGTCTAATGTTTTTTCATCTACAGTTGTTGCTTCTGGGACTAATAAAAAAGGCGTCCCCCAACCAACGGAGTCTAATTGATATTCATTTATTAAAAACTCATGTTCTTCTTGAGTCCCAACACCACCTTGTGCAGAAATTTTCATAACTAAAGGTGTTTCGGGAATTACACGCCCTTGATTCATCAATTCTTGATTTAAAAGTTCTTGAATTGACTCTTTTAATTCCTCTCTCTTTTCTTTAAATTCGGCTAAAACAGGTCCTAAAAGATAGCCGTTTGTAGCAAAAGCATGGCCCCCACAATTTAACCCAGATTCAATTCTATATTCCGAAACCCATAATCCTTTTTTTGCCAAAAATTTACCTTGGATTAATGCCGATTTATAGTCACTTACTTTTAAAATAATTTTCTTTTCAAAAGCACCATTTTCTGTAGGATAAAAATCATCAAACTGTCCCATATAACTATACAGTCTAGGGTTTAATCCCGCAGAAAGCACCACAGAAGAATTTAACTTACTATTTACAAAACCTCTTAATGCAGCATGCGCATCATTATATTCGGTAGATAACTTTTCGCCTTTAACATAGTTATCTTTATCTACTTTGGTCATAATATTAACGTCAATACTACCTTTAACCAAATTTTTAATGGTCCATTTTTTAATTTCAGAAATATTAAAGCCCTTTTCTGTGAGTTTTTTAAATTCTGTTTTTAACGAAGCACCATTGGGAAGCATGTTTATATAGGCTTTTAAATCGTCCGTTTTTTTAATTCCTATATTCTTTAAATCTTCAAATTTTTTATCGGCTAAATCATTAACCAAATTCAAATATGATGTGATTCGTTTAGCTCTAAAATCTTGTACTTTATCTGTTATCTCGTTATAAGGAACCTCAAATTTCTCGCTATACATCTTTCTTAACTTCTCAAGTAAAATATCGTCTACTAAAGAAATCACAGAATCCATACCGTATTGGGCAACTTTTACTGGTGTATCAACCGTAAAGCCTATACCCATAACTGGGATGTGAAATGAATGCACTTTTTTCATCTAATTATGTTTTATTTCTAATTGCTATAAATTTATTAAACGCCGAAGGTATTAGTTTAACATAACATCAAGTATGACTTTTATCATACTATTCTTAACAGAATTAGTGTTGGTGAAATACAGAATTTCAAGAAATTCTGTATTTTGTAGTGCGTTTTCACAGGAATAACAATTTCAACGAAAACCCAGAAGCAAAGCCAAAAATTCTTTTCGATTAAATAATATCGTTATTTAAAGCACTTTATGAATTATAAAGAATCTGATTAATTTGGTGTTTTTTTTAATTATTCACAATAAGAATTCATCAAACTAAAAAAATCAATAAATCTTTATCGAGTCTACATGCTTTTATGAAAGCTTCACTACTTTTACGGTTAATTTTCAATAGAACGAAACTATGTCGGTAGAGCCTAAACTAACACGATTTAAACAAAATGTATTGTCTAAATATCAAATATACAATAGTATATTTATGACCTTACCTTTCGATACTATTACAAAAACTGGAATACTACTTCCTTTATTTCATGAAACCTGCGAGAAAGGTTTTGAATGGGGTGATGATCCCACAACTATTGTTGATACATTTTTTAAAAAATACCAAGGTAGACGTTCTAAAGAAAGTCAAATAAACTTACTATTTCGTTTTATTCAATATATAGAAAGACAAGTGGTTTTATTTGATGCTATTGAAGATGCTGCTTTCCCAATAGTTAATAACATGGAAGGTATTGGTACTTTAAGAAATCTTAAAGAGACTGCCATTTCAGAGAACAGATTAGAAGAACTACAAAGTTACCTTGAAGAGTTTAAGGTGCGTATTGTTTTAACAGCACACCCAACGCAATTCTATCCAGGTTCTGTTTTAGGAATCATCACAGATTTAACAGAGGCTATTAAAGAAAATAACCTGTCTGGTATAAATAATTTATTTGGTCAATTAGGAAAAACACCTTTCTTTAAACATGAAAAACCAACGCCTTACCATGAGGCAAAAAGTTTAATTTGGTATTTAGAGAATGTGTTTTATCAATCGTTTGGTGAAATTTACAATTACATTCAGCAAAATATTTATGATGACGGGAAAAAACATAATGAAATTATAAATATTGGTTTTTGGCCTGGAGGCGATCGTGATGGAAATCCGTTTGTAAAACCAGATACCACTATAAAGGTTGCTAAAAAATTAAAGCAAGCTATCTTAAAAAAATACTATTCCGACCTTAAAAATTTAAGACGCAAACTTACTTTTAAGGGTGTAGAAAAACGTATTATAAAATTAGAAACCATACTATACAACTTTAGTGTTAATTTAAACACAAAAAAAACTATTACGTCCAAAGAGCTTATCTTAGAATTATTGAGTATTAGAAACCTTGTTGTAAAAGAGCATCAATCTTTATACGTAGGCGAAATAAATAACTTAATAAATAGAGTACGCCTTTTTGGTTATAATTTTGCTACGCTAGATATTAGACAAGACAGTAGAATTCATCATACTGTTTTCACCACAGTAATAGATCATTTAATTAAACAAGAAAGTACTTCATTCCCTAAAAATTATCATGATTTATCTGAAGAAGAGCAAATTAAAATATTATCTGAAGTTACAGATGAAACTATCGATATAAGTGTTTTTAAAGATGAAATGGTTTTTAATACTTTAAAAACTATTGAAGCTATTAAAGATATTCAAGAAAGTAATGGTGAGCGTGGTGCTAACAGATATATTATAAGTAACAATCAAACCGCTTTAAATGTTATGCAGCTTTTTGCGATGCTTAAGCTAATTACATTCAAAGATAACTTAACGGTTGATGTTGTTCCTCTTTTTGAAACTATTCCCGATTTAGAAAATGCACCAGGTGTTATGGAGCAACTCTATACCAACCCTGCGTATATGGCTCACTTAAAAAGTAGAGGCAATAAACAGACCATTATGCTAGGATTTTCAGACGGTACCAAAGACGGTGGGTATTTAATGGCAAACTGGGGTATTTTTAAAGCTAAAGAATTACTAACAGAGATGTCTAGAAAATATGATATCACTGCCATATTTTTTGATGGTAGAGGTGGTCCACCAGCAAGAGGTGGTGGTAAAACACATCAATTTTACTCGTCGCTCGGTCCAACCATTGAGGATAAAGAAGTACAGCTAACGATTCAAGGACAAACTATTAGTTCTAATTTTGGAACCTTAGATTCTTCGCAATATAACTTAGAACAGTTAATAAGTTCTGGGGTTTCTAATCGCTTAAGCAAAAATCAATCTGCCATGTCTCCAGACGATAAGGTTGTTATGAATGATTTAGCTGAAATAAGCTATAAGACCTATAAAGACTTTAAAAGCCACCCTATGTTCATTCCTTATTTAGAAAGAATGAGCACCTTAAAATATTATGCTAAAACGAATATTGGTAGCCGTCCTTCAAAAAGAGGTACTTCAGATAAATTAGTTTTCTCAGATTTAAGAGCCATTCCTTTTGTAGGCTCATGGAGTCAATTAAAACAGAATGTTCCTGGGTTCTTTGGTGTTGGTACGGCTCTAAAAGTTTATGAGGACAATGACGAATTCGATAAAGTAAAACAACTTTATAATAATTCGAAATTCTTCAAGACCTTATTAGAAAATAGTATGATGTCTTTATCAAAATCGTTTTTCAATTTAACGAAGTATATGGCTAAGGATCCAGAATTTGGTGAATTTTGGAATATTATCCACGATGAATATATCACGACCAAAAGGCTTCTTTTAAAGCTTACTGGGTACAAGAAATTAATGGAAAACGAGCCTTCTGGAAAAGCTTCTATTGAGGTGAGAGAATCTATAGTTTTACCATTGTTAACCATACAACAGTATGCGCTTAAAAAGATTCAGGAGTTAGAAAAAGCAGAGGTAAGAGACGAAGAACAAATACAAATTTTCGAAAAGATTGTAACACGTTCTTTATTTGGTAATATTAACGCTAGTAGAAATTCGGCTTAACGTTTTTATTTAGCAGTTTTCAACCATTCTGATAGACCATCAAGCTCGGCATATGGGTAATTACTAAAAAGTAGTTTGCTAAGCCAATACATGCTGCTTTGCATTTGCTCGTTCTTATATTGCTTTTTTCTAATTGAGACAGAAGTAATATAAATTCAAGCAATGATTCCTGCATATAGCTGAGCTCATTTAGATCTGCAATAGGCAGTTTTATATAAACTTGATTCGTTTTAGGATTTGTTTGTAGTGTGTCACCATAGCTTGCTGTAAATTCGTTTGGTTTCATTTTTGTGATTTTTACTATTTCACGAATCTAAATTCTGTTTTTCTTATCGATATAATAAACACATATATGTACTATTTTGTTATATTTTAAATAAGCATCCAAATCTATATAACACAAATAGGTACAAGCATTTGGTATGCACTTGAGAAAATTAAGAAAGGAACATAATTTATCTTGGCAATCTTTTTTCCCTTACATAACTGAAGATACAGATATTTACATAAAGCCTGTGTAACAAGCATGGTGAGGCATTAAAACAAAAATAAAATGGAAGATTTATACAGTTACTTAAACGCTATTTCACCAGTTCAAGAAACGACTTGGAATGAGCTAAAAATAATTTTTACTGAGCAATCATTAAAAAAAGGAGAGTATTTCGTAAAAGAAGTTAAAACTGCTAAAAAATTTGGTTTTATTAGAAAAGGCATAATTCGAGCTTTTTATCGCAATAATGAAGGCGTTGAATACAACAAGCACTTTTTTGTAGATAATAATATGATTGACGCTTATTCTTCTTTAATTACTCAGTAACCTAATACCATAAACCTATGGTATCACTCGTCTGAACCTAGTAACGACAGTATGTCTCCTCCTAAAAAGTTCACATTATTATATAAAAAAAAGGATGTCTTACACAATAAGTAAAACATCCTTTTTACAAAAACTAAACTAATTATTAATGTTCATTCATTCTAAAGTCTGGATATGCATCCATACCGTGCTCATGACCATCTAATCCTTCTAATTCTTCTTTTTCAGAAACTCTTATTCCCATTGTTTTCTTCAACGCGAAGATTATAATAAACGAGGTTACAATACAGAAAACGGCATAGGCACCTACACCTGTTAACTGACTAATAAACTGATCCATTCCTGCTAACGCTCCAAAAATACCTACTGCTAATGTTCCCCAAATACCACATATTAAGTGAACTGCAATAGCACCAACAGGATCATCTAATTTAATTTTATCAATAAAACTTACTGCAAAAACAATAATTGCTCCTGCGATAGCTCCAATTAAAATAGCATCTGTAGGGCTCATTTGGTCTGCACCAGCTGTAATACCAACTAAACCACCAAGTATTCCGTTTAAGAACATGGTTAAATCTAAGTTTTTAAACATCACCGTAGAAACCAACATCGCTACTACACCACCTGCTGCAGCTGCTAAACAAGTCGTCACTAAAGTTAAAGACGTTAAGCTTGGATCTGCTGAAAGTACAGAACCACCATTAAAACCAAACCATCCTAACCATAGAATTATAACCCCAGCAGTTGCTAAAGGAATGTTATGTCCAGGAATAGCTTGTGGTTTTCCATCTTTAAATTTACCTATACGAGATCCTAGTAACCAAACTGCTACTAATGCTGCCCATCCACCAACTGAATGCACTAAAGATGATCCTGCAAAATCATAAAAAGGCGTTTCTAATGTATCTAAAAATCCACCTCCCCATTTCCATGAACCAGCTATTGGATAAACAAATCCTACGTATACTATTGTAAAGATCATAAATGGTACAATCTTCATACGCTCGGCCACTGCACCAGAAACAATCGTTGCTGCTGTTGCTGCAAACATCCCTTGAAATAAGAAATCTGTCCAGTAAGTATACCCTTCATTATAAGTTAAATCTAAAGCTCCTTCAGCTGTTAAAGGCGAATCTAATCCAAATCCTGCAAAACCAAAGATTCCAGACGAACCTTCTGCAAAACCAGGATACATTAAGTTAAAACCAACTAAACAATATAATAGTAAGCCAACCGTGATAATAAATATATTCTTGAAAAGAATGTTTATAGTATTCTTTTGTCTTGTTAATCCAATTTCTAAAAATGCAAAACCTAAGTGCATGAAGAAAACCAGAGCTGTACAGACCATCATCCATACATTATTTGTTGTAAGTAATTCCATAATATGTGTATATATTTTAAATGGTGATTATTTTAAAGTGTCTCCACCTTTTTCCCCTGTTCGTATTCTGTAACATTCATTAATATCTGATACAAATATTTTCCCATCTCCTACTTCACCTGTTCCGGCCGAATTAAGAATTGCTTGAATAGTTACTTCTTCAAAATCATCATTTACAACAATTGATATATGTCTACGTTGAATATCACTTGTACTGTATGACACTCCTCTGTATACATGACCTTCTTTTTCATTCCCTAAACCAGTAACATCCCAGTAAGAGAAAAAGTTCACTCCAACATCATGTAGTGCTTCTTTAACAACACGATATTTAGATTTTCTAATAATTGCTTCAATTTTCTTCATGATTGTATCTATTATTTAGTTTTGTTAGAAAGAATATATAGCAGCCAAAGTAAAAGCAGCTAAACTTTTTGTAGCTTCTGAATCGTTATCAAAGAAAGCACCATCTTCCGATCCACTATCTAAACGTAATTCTGGTTTGATAACAAGATTTTCAATAGTATAACTTCCTGTTAAAGTAGTTGCAAATACACTAGCATCTCCGTCAGCATCAGTAACTCCTAAGCCAATCACTCCATAGTCGCCATTTTCTGCAAAATACTCTCCTCTAAGACCTAAAGCAAAAGCATCAGAAAATGAATATTGAGGATATAATGCTACACCGTAAAATCCAGTATCTAAATCATCATTTTTTTGATAAGCAGCATTAATACCTAAATAAAATTCATCAGAAACATCAAAACCACCTGTGTAGTCAATTTCGAATCCTAATTTAGCATCGTTATCATAATAGAAGTTTAAGAATTGCCCCTTATAACCTAATTGTGTTCCTATAGAGTATGCACCAGGAACAGAACCACCACTTGTTCCATTAAAATTCTCATCTGTAACATTCATAACAGCCAACATTAAACTAAAATCATCAGATAAAGCAAAATCTGCTTTTAAACCAACATGAGAAAATGGACCATAAGAAAACATGAAAGATGTACTGTAGTTAAAATTTCCCGTAGGAGATATAACTTCGTATCCTAAATACGTATTAAAACGACCTAAAGTTAAAGTAGTACTTTCAGACACATTCCAGTAAGCATACAATTGATTAACAAAAATAGCATCATCACCACCAACTGCTTCTAATCCTCTTGGTCCAAAAGCTAAATCTGCAACAGCACCTGTTTTTTCACCTTCATAACTAGCAATAACATTAGCCATACCTAAAGCAAAGCCTGTCTCATTAGCAAATGATGTTCCTGTATTTTGTGATCCTACGTCTGTAGATGTTAAATTAGTTTTGTAGTAAGCATCTACACTACCACTAATATTTAATTTTTTCTCAGTAACCTCTTCTTCTTGTGCAAATAAAACTGTTGCCATAAAAAGCATTGAAAGCGTAAATAGTTTTTTCATAATTGTTTTGAGTTTAGTTATTTAACTTTTGATTTTATTTCTAATCAACGAGGCTAATCTATACAAAAAACAAATACACCCCATAAAAAATAGGGTTGATTGAATTAATTTTATCAATATTTCATTTTTTACCCTATTTTTTTATAGGTATTATTTTTATTATGTGTTTTTTTGAATTTTTAACAACTCAATTATTTGAATTATCGTCAATATTTTATATGCTTTAATGATATTATCCCTAGCAACTTGACTCTTTATTAGCATTAATTCACATATCCGTATTTATTACTGAAAATTATAGATTTGAATATTTATTAAAAAATGCGTTTAATATTGATATATACTTATTTTTATCTCAACTTCGCTTATATAATCGGAATAATGAAATACCCCTTATTGTAATTCGAGTCTTAGTGCATATCTTAGCTCTTCAACTCAAGTTTTAAACCAAAATTTGTCGATTATGCTGAAGAAACAAGGACTATATTTACCCGAATTTGAACATGAAAACTGTGGCGCAGGTTTTATTTGTAATCTTAATGGAGATAAGACAAATCAAATCATTCATGATGCCTTAGAAATTCTCGTAAAGCTAGAACACCGTGGAGGTGTAAGTGCCGATGGAAAAACTGGTGATGGTGCTGGTTTATTAATTGATATCCCTCATGATTATTTTAAAAGAGTTTGCGATTTTAATATCCCAGCTCAAAGAGAATATGCCGTAGGTATGGTATTCTTACCAAAAACATCAAACCAATACCTATTTTGTAAAAACACTTTTGAAGAAGAAATAAAAACACAAGGGCTTTCTATTTTAGGATGGAGAGAAGTTCCTGTAGATTCTACACAATTAGGTCAGATAGCTTTAGCTTCAGAGCCTAATATTGAGCAACTTTTTGTTGGTAAAACCGAAACGATTAGTGAAGCTGATTTTAAAGCTAAATTGTATGCTGCACGTAAAATTACTGAGCATATAATTAGAAAATCAAAAATCTCGGAAAGCGCCTATTTTTATGTACCAAGCTTATCAACCACAACTTTAATATATAAGGGCATTATAATGCCTGAAGATATCGGTCCTTATTATACCGATTTACAACAAATAGATCTAGTAACACGTCTGGCATTAGTACACCAGCGTTTTTCTACCAATACGATGCCTACTTGGGAATTAGCACAACCATTCCGTTTTATGTGTCAGAATGGTGAGATTAACACCTTACGTGGTAATGTTAGTAGAATGCGTGTTCGTGAAGAAATCATGAAAAGTGATGTTTTCGGACCTCAAATAGATAAATTATTCCCTATCATATTACCTGGTAAGTCCGATTCTGCTTCTATGGATATGGTGGTTGAATTATTAACGCACACAGGAAGATCGTTACCAGAAATTATGATGATGATGATTCCTGAAGCATGGGAAAAGCACAAAACCATGTCTGCCGAAAGAAAAGCATTCTACGAATACAATGGTTCTATTATGGAGCCATGGGATGGCCCAGCATCTGTACCTTTTACAGATGGTGATTACATTGGTGCTTTATTAGATAGAAACGGACTAAGGCCTTCTAGATATACCGTTACCAAAAGTGGTAAATTAATTATGTCGTCTGAAATCGGTGTTGTAGAAATAGAACCTGAAGATGTAGAAAAACATGGTCGATTAGAGCCTGGAAAAATGTTCTTGGTAGACATGAACAAAGGACGTATTATTGAAGATGAAGAAATTAAAAGTAAAATTGTTTCTGAAAGACCTTATAAAGAATGGTTAGACAAAACAAGATTACACCTAAAAGACGTTCCTTACACAAACGAAACCTGTCCTATTGAAACGATTGATATAAAAACAAGACAGCGTTTATTCAATTACACATTCGAAGATATCCAAGAGGTTATTACACCTATGGCCGTTGTTGGAAAAGAAGCTTTAGGCTCTATGGGAATTGATACACCTTTAGCCGTTTTGTCTGATAGACCGCAACTTATCTCTAATTACTTCAAGCAATTGTTTGCCCAAGTTACAAACCCACCATTAGATGGTATTCGCGAAGAGATTGTAACAGATATTAGTTTAAATTTAGGTAAAGACCGAAACATTTTCAGCATTACCGACAGACAATGTAGAAAGCTTAGAATTCAAAACCCTGTTATCTCTAATGCCGATTTAGAAAAAATAAGAAGTATTTCTATTGAAAGTTTTAAAGCTGAAACTATTGAAATACTTTATCCAAAAAATCAAGGGCTTAATGGACTTGAAGAGGCTCTTGAAAATATTATAATACAAATTGAAAAAGCATTAGATAGAAAAACAAATATTATCATTTTATCAGATAGAGGTGTTAACCAAGAATTAGCTCCTATTCCTGCTTTATTGGCTTGTTCTTATGTAAATCATCAAATGAATCGTTTACGCAAGCGTTCTTATTTTGATATCATTATAGAATCTGCAGAACCCCGTGAACCACATCATTTTGCTACCTTATTTGGTTATGGAGCCAGCGCTGTTAACCCTTATATGGTAAACGAAATTATCAGAATGCAAGTAAAAGAAGGTTTCATTACTGATATGGACGAACAAAAGGCCGTTGATAATTTTAACAAAGCTATTGGAACAGGGATTTTAAAAATAATGAACAAAATAGGAATCTCTACCTTACATTCTTATAGAGGTTCTCAAATTTTCGAAATTGTTGGCTTCAATTCTCAATTTGTTGAAAAATACTTCCCTTATACCGCTTCTAGAATTGAAGGTATAGGCTTATACGAAATTGAAAGAGAAATCAATGAACGTTACAAACAAGCCTATCCAGATAATTTAATTGATAAACGTTTAGGCTTAAACATTGGAGGTGATTATAGATGGAGACGTAATGGCGAACGTCATTTATTCAATCCAACTACCGTTGCAAAATTACAACAAGCCGTTAGGTTAAGCGATCAAGCCAGCTACGATGTTTATTCAAAAGCAATTAACCAACAGTCTGAAAACTTAATGACCATCCGTGGTTTATTTGAATTTGATAATTTAGACCCTATTCCTTTAGAAGAAGTAGAGCCATGGACAGACATAGTAAAGCGTTTTAAAACAGGCGCCATGTCTTACGGGTCTATTTCCAGAGAAGCTCATGAAAATTTAGCCATTGCCATGAACCGAATTGGTGGTAAATCAAATTCTGGTGAAGGCGGAGAAGATAGAAAACGTTTCCAAAAAGATATAAACGGTGATAGCCGTAACTCAGCAATAAAACAAGTAGCATCAGGTCGTTTTGGAGTAACTTCGCACTATTTAACAAATGCGAAAGAAATTCAAATTAAAATGGCTCAAGGGGCAAAACCTGGCGAAGGTGGACAATTACCTGGTGAAAAAGTATTACCATGGATTGCTTCAGCCAGAAACTCAACACCTTTTGTTGGCTTAATTTCACCACCTCCACATCACGATATTTATTCTATTGAAGATTTAGCACAATTAATTTTCGATTTAAAAAATGCAAACCGTGAAGCTAGGGTTAATGTTAAATTGGTTTCAGAAGTTGGAGTTGGGACTATTGCTGCTGGGGTTTCAAAAGCCAAAGCCGATGTGGTTTTAATTTCAGGATACGATGGCGGTACAGGAGCGTCACCATTAACCTCATTAAAACATGCAGGATTACCATGGGAACTTGGTTTAGCCGAAGCACAACAAACCTTAGTTTTAAATAAATTACGAAGTAGAATTGTAGTAGAGTGTGACGGTCAATTAAAAACAGGTCGGGATGTTGCTATTGCCGCTTTACTAGGCGCTGAAGAGTTTGGATTTGCAACAGCACCATTAGTAGCCTCAGGTTGTATTATGATGCGTAAATGCCATTTAAATACATGCCCAGTAGGGATTGCTACTCAAGACAAAGAATTACGTAAAAACTTTAAAGGTACACCAGAACACGTTATTAATTTCTTCTTTTATATCGCTGAAGAATTAAGAGCAATCATGGCTCAATTAGGGTTTAGAACTTTAGGAGAGATGGTAGGACAAACACATAAGATAAATGCCAATAAAGCCATTAAACATTATAAAGCAAAAGGCTTAGATTTATCTTCTATTTTACACAGACCAGAGGTTTATAAACAATTAACGGTTAAGAATACCGAGCAGCAAGATCATAATTTGGAGCATGTTATAGACTTCCAAATATTAAAAGATTCGCATAGAGCTTTATACAGAAAAGAAAAAACGATATTAGAATACCCTATTAAGAATACAGATCGTTCAGTTGGAGCCATTGTAAGTAATGAGATTTCTAAAATTTATGGTCATTTAGGTTTACCCGAAGATACATTAAACATCAATTTTACTGGATCTGCAGGGCAAAGTTTTGGAGCCTTTGGAGCACACGGATTATCTTTTACTGTTGAAGGGAATACAAACGATTATTTAGGAAAAGGTTTATCTGGAGCTAAACTAATCATCAAAAAACCAGCTAAGGCAGATTTCATAGCAGAAAACAATATCATTGTTGGTAATGTTTGTTTATTCGGTGCCGTTCAAGGAGAAGCTTATATTAATGGAATTGCTGGCGAACGTTTTGCAGTACGTAACTCTGGAGCTGTAACAGTTGTTGAAGGTGTTGGAGATCACTGTTGTGAATATATGACTGGTGGAAAAGTAATTGTACTAGGCAGCACTGGAAGAAACTTTGCAGCAGGAATGAGTGGCGGTATTGCTTATGTTTACGATCCTGATAATAAATTCGTTAACGGTTTATGCAATACAGAAACGATTGAGTTTGAAGACATTTCTGCAGAAGATGCAGCAGATTTAAAACAAACCATAGAAAAGCATGTACTATATACAAATAGTAAATGTGGTGAAAGGTTATTAGCAGATTGGGATACGAGCTTAAGCAATTTTATAAAAGTAATGCCAATCGAATACAAACGTGCCTTAAAACGTTTAGAGACTGAAGAACCAATGGTAGAAGAATTAACAACAGCATAGTGTCATGGGAAAAGTAACAGGATTTAAAGAATTTGAAAGACAAGATGAAACATACACGCCTGTAAAAGATCGTGTAAAACATTATAAAGAATTTACAGTTCCTTTAAGTGAAACTGAAATCACAAAACAAGGGTCTCGTTGTATGGATTGCGGAATTCCATTTTGCCATAGTGGTTGCCCTCTTGGTAATTTAATTCCAGATTTTAACCATATGGTACACCAAGGTGAATGGCAAAAAGCCTCATGGTTACTACATTCAACCAATAATTTTCCAGAATTTACAGGTCGCTTATGTCCTGCACCTTGTGAGAAATCGTGTGTGCTAGGTATTATTGAAGATCCTGTATCTATAGAAAATATAGAAAAAAATATTGTGGAGCGTGCCTTTAAAGAAGGTTGGATTAAACCACAACCTCCTAAAGTACGATCTGGTAAAACTATTGCCATAGTGGGATCTGGACCTGCTGGTTTAGCTGCAGCTCAACAATTAAACAGAGCAGGACATACTGTTACTGTTTTTGAAAGAGATGATGCTATTGGAGGCTTATTACGTTACGGTATTCCAAACTTTAAAATGGAAAAAGGGATCATTGATCGTCGTATCGCTATTTTGGAAGCAGAAGGCATTACGTTTAAAGTGAATGTGAATGTTGGTGTAAACTACGACGTAGACCAATTAAAAGCTTTTGATGCTGTTGTTCTATGTGGTGGCGCAACAGAAAGACGTAGCTTACCAACACCAGGTATTGATGCTGATGGTGTGGTGCAAGCCATGGATTTCCTAACACAACAAACGAAAGTATTATTTGGACAAGAAATTAAAGACCAAGTATTAGCAACAGATAAAAATGTTATTGTAATTGGTGGTGGTGATACAGGTTCAGATTGTGTAGGAACATCAAATCGTCACGGAGCAAAATCGGTAGTGAATTTTGAAATCATGCCTAAACCTCCTGGACACCGTTCGCCAACAACACCGTGGCCTTATTGGCCTTTACAGCTAAAAACATCGTCTTCTCATCAAGAAGGTGTCGAAAGGAACTGGTTAATTAATACTAAGGAATTTGTAACGGATAAAAACGGAAAACTGACTGCTTTAAAAACAGTTAAAGTTGAATGGAAAATGGTTCCTGGTCAACGTCCTCAGCTTATAGAAATTGAAGGCTCTGAAAAAACGTGGCCTTGCGATTTAGCATTATTAGCACTTGGTTTCACAGGTCCTGAAAGTACACTAGCCGATAAATTAGGCCTGGAAAAAGATGCACGCTCTAATTACAAAGCCGACTATGGAAAATACCAAACCAATGTTCCAAATATTTTTGCTGCTGGCGATATGCGTCGTGGACAATCTTTAATTGTTTGGGCAATTGCCGAAGGTAGAGAAGCTGCTCGTCAAGTAGATATTTATTTAATGGGTAAATCAAATTTACCGTCTAAAGATATGGCTGGTGATTTGGTTGGTTTGTAAATAAGCTTTACATAAAACCAAAAAATCATGTTTGGAATAATAAATTTTGAGGTTTTTTTAGTAGCAGGGATCATTTTAAATTTGACTCCTGGTACAGACACCATGTATATTTTGGGAAGAAGTATTTCTCAAGGAAAAAAAGCGGGTATTTTATCTGTTTTAGGAATTGCATCTGGTGCACTGGTTCATTGTCTTTTTGCTGCATTAGGACTCTCCATAATTCTTGCTAAATCTGCACTTGCCTTCGAAGTAGTTAAGTATGCTGGAGCAACATATTTGATTTTTTTAGGAATTAAAATGCTAATCTCTAAATCTAACGAAAAGTTTGAACTAAACGAAAAAAAGGAAAAACCAAATTACCGAAAAATTTATATCTCTGGAATTTTCACAAATATTCTCAATCCAAAAGTAGCCTTGTTTTTTCTTGCTTTTTTACCCCAATTTATTAATCCTCACTATACGCAAAGTCCAATCCCTTTCCTGATTCTTGGCTTAACTTTTGTCTCTACAGGAACGCTTTGGTGCTTAACTTTAGCGATCTTCTCTTCAAAATTATCGAATCGAATAAGACAAAACTATAAAATCAAAAAATGGTTAGATAAGATCACAGGAGGACTATTTATCTCACTAGGAATTAAATTAGCTTTGTCGAAAAAATAACAGCTATAGAATTAAGAGTAAATAACGTTCATTAAATATCCTATAATCGGGATATTACTGCAATAATGTTTATGAGATTTGGAATAAAACCAAGATATAACAAAATTTAGAAAAGAAAACTGGACAGCAATTAATATGTCTATTAACAAAAATGATTGTATTAAATCAAAAAACAATGTTGCTGAATAAAATTATTTTGCCACTTCTAACATAAACGCTTCCGCTTTTTCAACCATGTTTTTACTTCTGGAGATTTTGCCTAACGGACTATCTTTAATTGTTTAGGTAATTACAAAAGATAGAGAATCTACTCTTTAAGAAGATATCTACCTAATAAGTAAACCAAATTTACCATCTACAAATATAGGATACAACTGGCGATTTGGTCGGTTTGTAATAACATTATTATATTTATAATAATCCCTTTGCTTTTATTAGCAAAGGGATTATTTATTCTACTAAGACCACCTTAATCTATAAAGTATCTATTAATGTTTCTAGATTAAAGAATATTAATGAAAGGGAAGATGATGCGTTTTTATCCCAATTATTCGGATCTTTCTTAATATACTTAGCACATTTACTTAAACCAGACTCAATCGTATTACAAAGTCTTTCTTTATTTTTACTTTCTAATCCTAACTTAGAAAGTAAATCTTTATAATAAAATTCTTTTTCTTTAATAAACCCCATGAACTCATAGGCCAAAGCAAGACTTTCTCCATTTTGGATTTTTTTAAAATGTAATTCTAAATACTCCAAATCTGTTTTTAAAACTTTTTTAGTAAAATCAAAAAAATGAAGCATATCATTTTGCAGTAACAAAATTTGTTCTAGCACCCAATCTTTATCTTCAGCATCTGGTTGAAGGCTTAAATACTGTTCAAATTTTTCAATAGCTTGCAAGTGAAAATCATTTGCTTCATACATTAATGCTAAATTAAATAGCGCATTATAATCTTCTGGGCTTTCCATACAAAAATCTTCAAATAATTGCTGAGCTTTTCTATACACCTCTTCTTCAATAGCTTCTACCCCTGTTAAAAACTGATGTTCTCTTTCAAAATTTAAATTTGGAAGACTACTATTGGTTTTTGGGTAGTATACTTTAAAAAATTTGGTAAAAGCTCTGGTTAATTCAAATTCATTCTGTGTATTTAGATATTTCCCTCCTGTCTGACCCGCCAAGTATTGTAAATCTCGTTCTGCTGGCGACCCTGGCTTTATATCAAAACCTATTGTATAATATTTTATTGGAATAGTATTCCCTACAAGTGAATTTGTGTTTTGTGAAATACTATTAGAACTACTGGCCGTATTACTATTATTTGTTGTATTTGGATACCCGCCATTATTATTATTATTATTATTATTATTAGTAGTAGTAGTAGTGGTTCCTCCATTAATAGTAACCATTGTTGTTCCTGTCCCATATACTTCTTTAGGTCTTATTTGACCACAAGTTGCTACTCCATCACTTAAAACGATTAATTTAGATACATCTCCATCACCATAATTAGCACTATAATACTGCAATTTTTTTTTGGCAGAAATCACTGCTTCATGTAAAGGGGTTCCCCCTCCAGGTTTACCTATAGCGTTTAGCTGTTGTTGTACCATTTTATAATCACTACTAAATTTTAAGGTTTGTTGTTTCGTTGGGTCTTCTACACAACCACCTGAAAAGGTTAAAAAAGCCACTTGTTGGTTTTCACTGTCTCCCTTTAAAATAGAAGATGTTGCCTTTAATGCAGCTTCTTTTGCTTCCTCCCATTTAGTTTTGCCGCTTTTTCCTTTTAAACCCATACTTCCAGATTTATCAATAAGAAAAATAGTAGATGATTTGTTTACAATAGAGTCATTAACAATATTTTTTTGGCTAGAAAAGGCTGTAACATTATAGGATTCTTTATCTGGAACATATTCTATAAAAGAAAAAGTTATACTACATAAAATGCATAGTGCTATCAACTTTTTCATAGCTCTATTCTTTAAGTTTTCTCATATGCTTATCAAAAGATTCTTTACCAACTTCTAACTGGTAAAAATCTGTATTTGTATAAGTTGTACTTAATAAGTGATTGATATCTCCAAGCCTTTTTATAACAAGAGGGTGCGATGTGTATACAGTTTCTAAAATACTCTTTACCAATACACCCATACCATCTTCACCCAAATCATCGTAATCTGTCGTGCCTAAATCTGTTTCAATATTGTTTACCATACCTAATGTAGAAGTAAAAACTTTATTCATAAATTTCTGGTTTCCTGTATTTTCCATCATAATTTTCCAGAAACTCGCTGCTTCTCTTGGATCGTAACCAGCTTCTAACATATAATAAAGACCAACTCTATCAGATTGTGTTTCATTCTTTTTATTAAATAAACTCATAACCGTTTCGGGAGTGGTGTATTCTAAAGTTGTATTTAAAGCGTTACCAACTAAAGTCCCTTCCATATTTATTTTCTTTTTAAAGGTTTTTTTTAACCATTTAGAAGTTTTCTCACCTAAATTACTATTAGTAAATCTGGTTGTTTTATACTTTCTTATCCCATGCTCGTATGTAACATGAGCAATTTCATGTCCTAATACAGTAGCAATTTGTGCTTCATTTTCCATAAGTCTTAGTAATCCTGTATGAATGAATATCATTCCATTAGGTAAAGCAGAAGCATTTGGCACATCGCTTTCGATAACATAAAATCTAAAAATCACTTCATGTTCTTCAGAAAAACTTTCTTCTTTAGCGTAAGTAGGTAATATACGATTCCCTATCATGTTAATGTAGCCTTGAACACGGATATCATCTAATAACTTAAATTCTAAATTTCCCAACTTTATAGTACCATTATGTAAACCATTAGCAGCTTTAAACACATCTGCTGGTATATTTTTGAATTGATTGAGATTAGAGGCATTAAAATCTTTAGATAAGTTTAGCATGTATTCCTGGTCTACTTTGCCATGGGTGTTTTTACAAACCTCTATTTCAGATGCCATATATACGCCATCACCATTTTGTTCTCCATAAACGGTTAAAAAACTTCCTAATTGAAGTTCATCAAAACCTAAAAAGCTTCTTCCCTTACTACAAGCACAATCAGACCCTCCATTACATTTAATAATAGTTTTATCGGTTAATGCAACTTTTCTTCCATCTATAACAGCTGTGTCTCCTTCATAAGATTCGATCACGCCCTCAAACTTTTTAACCTCTCCATATTCATCCTTATTTAATAGTATTTTAGTTAACATTCTTTTCCTGTTTTCTATAACTACAGCAACATCTACAGTACTTCCTATTGAAATTCTTTCTTTAGCAATACGTTGTTTTTTCCCAAGTAAAAACTTGGTTTTTTCCGTTACATTAAAGACAAATTCCTCATCATCATAGTTAATGGTAATAGTTTCATAAGGTTCATTAAATTCAAAAACGGTTGTTTCTTTCCAGATTTCTTCTTTTTGTGCAGAAAGGTATTGGATGCATAAAAAGAGTACTCCATACCATAAAAGTTTTAAATTAGTTTTCATTTTAGATGTGTTATTTTGGTTAAAAAATAGTTTGTTAACAAACCTAATATCTAAGCCTTTTTTGTGGTTACGGGAAACCGTAAAAATGAAGATTTTTTTTACATACCAGAATACGTTTATACGAACCTATTTAGTATAAAAAACAATTGTATTAAATTAAACCTAAGTCTTTGGCATTAGCAACTAACTGTATGGTAGTCTTGGCCTTAAGCTCTTCCTTTAATCTATTTAACCTTTTTTCTATAGAACTTAAACTACTGGGAGAAATACTTTTTTCTTTTAAAATAACAGATATTTCTTCCTGAGTATTCCCTTTAGATAATTGGAGTAATAAGATAGTGTCAAATTCTTCTAATGTAAAAATTTCTTTTTTTCTTAAAGTTGCCGACAATTCTGCAGAAATAAAACGCTCTTTTTTCTTAGTAGCCTTTAGCGCATTAATCATACTTTTGACACTGTTTCTGCCTTTAAAAACATAAGCAGAAACACCATACCAATTCATTAGTTTTTTAATTACAGAAGGGCGCTCTTCAATAGAATATACAATAATAGGAATGTTATAATTTTGATCTCGTAATTTTTTAATTAATTGTTCTCCAGAAGATATGGTACTTTCCCTATAATCTTTTTTAAAAGAAAGATCTGTAATTAAAAGATCAAAAGGCTCCTGATCTTTCTCTGCTTTTATAAATTTTAAATAAGCGTTATCACAATATTGAGCTATGATTATATCTACTACCCCTACTTCTTGCTTCATTTTTACGGCAATGCCATGACTAATAGTATCAATATCTTCTACAAGGAGTATTTTTTTAAACATAACTGCGTCAATTAATAAGGGATTATAATGATAATTTTTGTTCCATGACCATTTTCAGAATCAAATTTAATTTTCCCATTAACACCAACAATACGGGAAACCGTATTATTGAGACCTACTCCAAATTTTTGTGCCGCATCCATGCCTATTCCATTATCTGTATAAGTAATGTGTAGTAGTTTCCCTTCTTTCTTAAAATCTATAGCAACCAAACTGGCCTCACTATGTTTTTTCATATTCACCATAAACTCTTTAAGGCTTCTATGAATGGCTACACATTTGTAGTCTGGTACTTTTTCCCATTCAAAGGTTTCCAAACCTTTAACTACTACTGTAGTTTCTGTATTGTAAAAAGCACCTAAAGTATCTTTAAGCTCTACTGCAAATGCTTTTCCTGTAGCAATTTCCCTGTGATCATGAGAAACTGTACGTGTATGCTTATAGATTTTTTCTAAACTATCTAAAAGATAAGGACTATTTGCATTAGGATTTTGCTCTATGCTAGCCATTAAGCCATAAATATCGTTTGAAAGTTCGTCATGCAGGCGTTTACTAATCTGTTTCTCTGTTTTATAGATTTCTTTTAATTTCTCTTTTTTATAATGCTGCCGCAAAGCATAATACAAAGACACCCCACTTATTAATAAGAAACCACTAAGAGATAAATACAATATCTTTTGTGCTTTTTGAGTTGCTAATGCTGCTTTTTCTTCTGCTGATTCCCTTTGCAGCTGTAATATTTGTGCTTTTTCTTCCTGATCATCATAACGCATTTTAGCAAACTTCGTTTTTACTTTAAGCTCCAGTTGGTAAAGGCTGTCTTTTAAAAAAATATAACGGTCTTTAAAAGCTATCCTTTTTGGATGTAACTTCATTAAAAGTTGCAGAGCGTCGGTTTCTGCCCTAGGGTTTTTTATTTTTTTAGCTAATTGTATCATGGTATCTAGATACTGACTCGCTTTTTTAGGGTTTTGTGCCGCATAATATTCTGCTAAATAGTTATAACTATTGACCTGACCTAGTTTATCTTTTTTACTTTTACGAATACTAAGTGCCTCTAAAAACGTAGGAAGCACCTCTTTTTTACCATTACACCATTGTGCATAACTTAAATTATGTAATATTCTGGCATAACGTGTAGAACCTTTTTGTAACAAAGAATCTAATAGCAATTCTTGTAATAAATTAATGGCAATATTATATTTTCCTTGTTCTATATATAAAAAAGCTAAATTGTTTTGATAACTGATGATATCACTTTTAGTATCTGTAATTGCTATAGCTTTTTTATAATATTTAATAGCGTCTGTGTAATTTAGTAATTTAAGATTGTTTGTTGCTAGCTCATTATATGTTGAAGCTAAATATTTTTTATTAGAACTTTTATTTAAATATTGTAAAATCTCCACTAGGCTTTCTTTAGCTCCAAAAAAATTATTATGAAGGTTTTGTAATGCTGCTATATTTACTAAAATCTCTCCCGATCTTATAGTATCTCCAATAATAAGAAAGTTATTTTTAGCTTGATTGTAATAATAAAAGGCGCTATCAGGGATATTAACAAATTTGTCATAATAATAACCTAAATTAAAAACAGCTGTAGCTTTATAGTACTTATTATTAATTTCTTGGGATTGCCTTGCTAAAAAACGATTATAATAGAAAAAACTATCTTGTTGTTGTTTCTCTATATGTATAACCCCTTTTTTGGAAATAATGGCTAAAGCTAAAGAATCTATAGGCATTTGTTGTGAAATGTAGAATGCACTATCAATATAAGCGGCTCTATCTTTTAACTTATTAGATTTATTTTTGCTTAATTCTAATAATTGATAGGATCTACTTTTTGGTATAGAAGCATTATTTTTTATGCATCCAAATACAAACAATACTATTATAATACTAACAAAAAGCTTTTGAATTGTAGTGCGGTTTAACATTTTATATATATCACTCATAATGAAACACTTAAAAAATAACAGGGTAAAACTAATAAAAAAAGTCATACAATTAAATATGACTTTTAGATTACAATATGTATAGGGTAAAAATTACAAATTAATCACCTGTAGGATGAACTATAACTTTTTCATCACCTCCTTCAATACTTTTTAAATTTTCTGTATCTACATTATCTGTATCTAAATCTGTTTTGGTACAAGACGTTACAGTTGAAGTTAATAAAATTCCCATGCATACTAATTTTGCTAAATTTTTCATAATGTTAAAATTTTAAATGTTATTAATTTGCGGTTAAAAAAATTTGGGACGTTTTATGCACTTGTTGAAGCTTAAACCGGTGTGCTTTAGAAGTACACTTCAAAGGAACAAGGAAGAGAAACAAAAGCTCTGTCATGACCGTCACGGAGATTGTGACGTGTTTTCTTACGATAAATTTTTTAAGTACATTTGATGCATGCCAATTACAAAACTCACAGAAAAATACCTGCCCGCATTTATCTATATTACAGATCATATATTGACTGACGAGGATACTATTGATTATAAAAAAATAGCAGAAGAAGGCGTGGCTGCTAAAAAAGAAATTGATGCGCGTACCATAAAACGCGCTTTTGATCTTAGAGAAGAGCTGGCAAAAAATAAATTAGAACGAAAAATTTATAAACCTACTTTAAAAACTCTGAATGTACTTTGTGCCTATTATTTTGAAAACCCCGAAGAGAAATTTTTAAAATTCGCTAAAGATTACCGCGAAAAAATAGCAAAATATTATAAAAAGCATAGCCCTAAAACAGTTGTAATACAAGCTGTGTTTAATACAAAACCAGAAAAAATACAGTTTTTAGAACAGCAACAAGACCAATATAACCAGCTTAAAGATACTGTAGAGAAGCAACCTTTAGATACTTTGGTAGCCTCTATGGAGCAAAAATTATTACTACGTTTTGAAGATTTACAGCAAAAAATGAATGATGATATGGCTATAAAAACCCGAATGATTGCACATTTAGAAATTAAAATAGAAGAATTGCAACGAAAACTAAAGCAGGCAAATTTTATGCATAGTACATTGGGGACTTTAGGCCTGTTTTTTGTTTCTATTAACTATGATTTAATGGATGCTGGAAGTATTTTTGAAGCATTTTTAGATGATTATGATGGGAATGATGATTTGTTAGATGATCTTATATAATATTTAATGGGATTATGGATTTAAAAACAGAGCGAAAAATAAAATTTTGGTTAACTACTATTTCTAAAGTTTTAGTGATTGCATTAGTACTTTTTAAACTTATTGATATTTTGTTTGACAAAAAAGATACGACTTCATTAGAAAAAGAAACCTTAACAGCAATCCCTAAAGAAAAACAACCTAAAGATTCTGTATTCAAAAAAGAACCTATAGCTAAACAGCAAAAAACACCTAGCATACAAATACCAAATAAAAAAATAGAAGATCAAAAAAATACGGTTACAACAAGGGCTACTAGTCTTGTATATGCAAAACTACATTTGGTAGAAGATAGTTTTATATGGCTAGAAGATAAGCGTAAGTTTGTTTTAAAATTAGCAAATACAACTGCTGCTCTGGCGGAAAATGTAACGATAAATGTCGTTTTAATCTATGAAAAAGAGCAACAAAGTATTCCCTTAAAACAAGAAGCTTCTGTTGATGCCTATGGTGTGTTAAATATAGATTTTGTAGCCTCTAATCTATTGCATACTACTTTGCCAAAAACTATTATGCTGTGCATTAACCACGAAAGTAAAAATGCAAAACAAAAAAATTGGTATAAGTACCTATTAGGAAATAAAGTAGCTGGTTCTGGTGCAATTGAAACAAGATCTGTAATTTATAAAACCCTTTCTGTTTCAGATGGCATCTATACCAATACGTCACCAAATTGCATTGCACCAGCTAAAAGCTCTAATAAAGTTAATACTACAAAGGATAATGATATTGCTTTAGAAAATATTAAATCTAGCACACAGTTGTTTTTAAGAGGTTTAAATAACAAATCAGAAATCACCATTAAAAATACAACTACGGCTAAACTCTATACACAACTTTCTTTTGTAGATTCTAACAAATACAGTTATGGTTTCAGCAATAAAATTGAAATTATCTCGCATACTAAAAATACTGCTATAGTAAAACTTTTTTTAACTGAAAAGGGACGAGATACTTACTTAAAGCAACAAGCTTCCTATGATGTAGAAAACAGCTCTAAAAAAGTGAGCGATTTCTTTAATTTTTTAAACCGTAAAGGGAGCTATTGGGAAGGTCGATTGGTCAACCAAAATAGTATTTGGAAATTTGATGTCTATTAAATTTACAATCCTTAACACAAACAAATTCTTAGTTTTTAAATTTAGAACTGAGTTAAAAACAATCCATGATACTTGTTTCGTTAAACTTGGATTAAATATGTATTTTACCGTTTTTTTTATTCCTTTTATCTTTTTTTCGTTATAAAAAAACCTTCATTATGGCAACCCGTAAGGAAGTATATTGTATTGAAATTATTTTTGTTGTGAACATAATGAAAATACAAAATGAAAAAAATATACTTTATCCTTATCGCTATACTTACCCTAGCTTATTCAAAAGTTAATGCTACTAATGATTATATTTTACCTAATAATAATTTGTTAGCTGTAAATGAATCTACAGTGACAAAATTAGCAACAAACAATTTCCTTGTCTGTTCTTATTGCATCAGGAGTTTCTCTAGCTTTTAGAGAAGCCGAAGCTGTTATTTTTCACAAAAAAAATCCTTCGCCTAAACAAATATTCTCTCTAATGTATTATATCTAATAGCTATTATTTAATCCATTAAACTAAAAAAAATTATGAAAAAAATCTATCTTTTAACAGTCTTAATAACGACTTTATTTGCTTGCTCATCAGATGATTCTAATGACTCATTACCAGAAGAAGCTTTCGAAAATCTAAATGATGTAACTACCACTAGTCTAGAAACAACCATCCCTCGATTAGAAATTTCACAATCAAATAATAATCTAATGGCTTTATTATCTGTTACCGATCAAGATGGAATTCCATTAGAACAATTTACATTAGGAAATTACGAAATTAAAATAACAGCTAGTGGAGAAGATCCAGTAATAATTAATCAAAATCAGATCACACTTTCCGAATTCAACAATACAAATACCGATCCTTTGGCTATGGCTACTACCATGGATTACTCTGGGAGTATGGACACTAATAACATCCAAGATATGGAAGCTGCACTGAAAAACTTTATTAACCTTAAAGATGATACCGATTTAATGTCTATAATTAAATTTGCAAGTTCTATAGAAGAAGTACAAGGTTTTACATCAAACAAATCATTACTTCAAACAGCAATAGATACTCAGGCTTATATTGGCTCCTATACTGCATTTTATGGTGCCTGCAACCTGGGTCTTGAAGAAATCAATAAACTTAGTGGGGTTTTACCCGTAGTAATAGGCTTTACTGATGGTTTTGATAATAATTCAACCATTTCATTGGATAATTTAATATTAAAATCTAAATCTTTAAACATACCTGTTTATACAGTTGGTTTTGGAAGCGCTAATCAATATAGTTTAGATTTTTTAGCAAATAAAACTGGTGGTCGGTTTTTCTACGCTCCAACAAGCGAAGACATTTCAAATCTTTATGAGATAATTAATCAACAATTAAGAAAGCTATATATATTAGAATGGGCGATCAGCTATCCTTCTGGCACAGTGTTAACAATAGAAATTAATACTAGTTATACATCTGCAAATGGTCCATTTACAGATGTATCAACAAAAACAATCACGATTCAATAATTTATATAACTATCCAAGTTTTCTTAAGAATAACAATTAAAACAAAAACGTAAAAAATGAAAAAAATCTATTTATTAGTCGTTCTATTTACTTCATTAATAAGCTCTAACATTAGCGCTCAAGGCATGACTGAAGCAGGGTCTTTAGGAGCAGGAGCACAATTTAACAGTCTTTTTTACGGTATTAGTGCTAAATATAACTTTACTGAAATTCATTCTGGAGAAATTGTTGTTGGTGGTGGAAATTATGGGTTCGGTGGAGATTTTAGTTCTTTTACCCTAACAGGCAGGTATTTATATAATTTTGACATAGGAAACGAAAATCTTAGACTTTATGGGTTTGGGCAAGTAGGTTTTTGGACAATAAAATATGATGGGTTTTCATTTTTTGGGGTCGCTACTCCTGATGTAAAAGAAACCTCTATAGCTTATGGTTTTGGCGGTGGCGCCGAATATGCATTTAGTGGTCTGGAACAGCTGGGGTTTAATGTAGAGATTGGTTATGGTGGCGGTTCTTTTGGAACTGGTCTTGGGTATTCAGGAATAATCTTTGGAGCAGGGTTTCATTATTATTTCAATCTCTAATAAACTATCATTTTATTTAATAAAATAGTTTTTTGAATTAGTTACTAATTAGGTAAGACTGTTTACAAATTGATTTGCTAACAGTCTTACCAATTATTAAGTGAAATAAATTTTTTAAAACTAACAAGAAATGCATAAAACCAATGTTTTATTAGTCATATTATGTAGTTTGCAAGTATTTGCACAAAATAGTTTTGATACAAAAATAAGTAAAACTCAAAAGCTATTAAATTCTGTAGAAACAGGAAAACACATATTTAGACAAGATATTAAATTAGTATCAGACGGACTATTAGTTTACACATTTCATCAAGAAGATTTAAAAGGAAAAGGGAAAGAGATTACATATCGTTTTAGTCTTTCAGATATAGACCAAAATACAGTGAGATCCATCACCAATAAAGATCTTATAAAAGTGCAACTTTTAGTTGCTGGCAAACAAAAGCTCATTCAGGTTATTTCTGATGGCGGTGACAAAATTACTTATACTAATGAGCTCTCATTTTATGCCAAAAACTCGAATAACGGAAATGATATTGAACAATCAATAAAGGCTCTTATTCCAGAAGCTGTTGCTTTAGAAGAGAAACGCCTATCATTAAACTCTTATGATGATCATTTAAAATGGTTATCAGAAAATATAACCGATGTCGAACTATCTAGTAAACAAGTGGTACAGAAATTGGAAATAGATTCAAAGTATAAAGGACATCTTTCTTTCAATCAATCCACTAATGTAAAAAGTAAAAGCATTTCTAAAGCGTATGAATTTAATTTGGCAACATTAAACCCAAATGCTTTGGAATATAAAATTTCTGGAGACGAACTCATAATTTCTATAGCAACAAGAAGAGGCATAAAAAGTATTAAATATATAGAAAATGGTGTACAAAAAAGCTATACAGATGCCGTAAAAATATACGCAAAGTCCATCATTAATGGAAAAGATCTAGCTAAAGTTTTAAAAGCTATTATTCCGTTGGCTGAAAAAACATTTAATAACCATAAACCTACAATAACATCTGCTTCTGAAATGATATCTTTTTTAAATAAAAATATTTCAGAAATAACAACTAGTGAAGAAACTTTAGCTCAAAGTTTAACTTTAAGCAAAAATGTCACCACATATAAATTAGTAGAAACACACCCTGATAAAACCATAGATTGCGAATACCAATTCAATTTTGCAGATATTAATGCTAATAATATAGACTATGGTACTAGTAAAGATCGATTGTTTGTGATTTTACCAGTTAAAAAATCGGTCAAATTTATAAGAAACTATAAAGACAATGAAATACAGAACTATATCAACAGCACTAAACTATACTTTAATACTATAGAAGATGCCATTATCGCAAAAAAAGTGCTTCAAGATTTAGTGAAACTGTTTGAAGAAAAAGTGAATGCTCAATCCTATAAATTCTCCTCTATAGATTCGTCTATATCAGATATAAAAAAACATTTAAGCAAAGTAATTATTGGAGAAGACACTTATGATGTATTTCTAGAATTAACCGATTCTGCAACAAATACACTTAAACTCACAACTGTATTTTCCAACCTTAAAAAAAGTAAAGAAACTATTTTAGAATTTAGTCCAAAAGATATTAATATTAAAAATATAGGAATTGTTGTATCTGGAAAAAGAGTGTGGACAGAACTTAATACCAAACATTTAGAAAAAATCATAAAAATGTATGTTGATGGTGAAATAAAACCCTATACCTACAAGGCAATAATCGAAGTCAAGGGTATTGAAAGTGCTAGGACTATAGTAGACATATTTAAAAATATTAAACAATAAACAACATTTAAAATAACTATTAATTAAAAAAATGAAAACAAAACAATTACTCTTAGGTGCCATCATGTTATTCACTTTTATATGTAGTGCACAAACAACAATTACGGTAGACAACTCTTTAGGGAGTAATGCCCAATATAGCGATTTGCAAAGCGCCATCAGTGCTGCAAGTAATGGTGATATTATTTATGTACAACCTTCAGAAATTAATTATGGTAATGTTACGGTAGATAAGCAACTAAAAATAATTGGATTTGGACATAGTGATCCTGACAAAGAAACTATGGTTAGTGATTTTATTTTAGGCGCGAATGCATCTAATGTTACAATTTCTGGATTTCATGTAACAGATGATATCTATACAAACAGCTCTACTATAATCACTAATTTAAATATCGAGAATAATATTATTGATAGTGTTTTGTCATTTGATTCCGCTGGCGGTGCAGATAATATTATTATTAGAGGTAATATTATTTATCAAATTGGATACGGAAGTACTTCTGCTACCAGAGATAATTATACAAACACTATTATTTCAAATAATATTATAACATATTACATTGGACTAAAAAATCATCAATCTATATCTATTAAAAACAACGTTTTTTTAAGTCCAAATGGCAATTACCCAGTATACAATGCAGGAAATACAACTGGAAGTATTACTCTACAGAATAACATTTTGTATTATAATTCCAGTAGCACATTAAATCCAGATGCTGATGGTGTTATATTCGAAAACTGCCTAACATATAATATTGGATCGGGAAGTGTAACAGCTTTAAACGGAACAAACAATTTAAACAACCAGAACCCTAATTTTGTTAGTGCTACTGATGACGTTTTTAATCCAGATACTGATGATTATCACCTTCAGGGAGGTTCACCTGCTATAGGAACAGGTGTTGGAGGTATAGATATCGGGATTTACGATGGTAGTGGATTTACTTTTAACAATTTTGGATATACAAATGGTATTCCTACTGTTAAAATAACAAACATTACTGATAGGGTTGCACCTGGAGCTACTTTAAGTGTAACTATTAGTACTAACGCTAATTAATATGAGATCACTTTTAACAGGTGTCTTTTTATTATTATTTAGTTTTTGCTGTTTAGCTCAAAGTATTACAAATGCTGAATACTTTTTTAATACCGATCCAGGGGTAGGCAGTGGAACAACTTTAATAGTTAATAGTAATACAGGACAATTAACACAAACATTTTCAATACCAACAATGAGTTTAGCAGATGGATTTCATAGTTTATATCTTAGAACGTATAATAATGATAATAATTGGAGTTTGTATGATAGGCAAAATTTTTATCTTAAACGTTTTCCTTCTTCAAATATAATCATGGCTGAATATTTTTTCAATACAGATCCTGGTATTGGTAATGGTACTTCGCTATCTGTAAATGGTAATACGGGCACACTTAATCAAGCATTTACAATTCCTACTGCGGGTTTATCAGAAGGTTTTAATAATCTTTATATTAGAACATTTAGTAGCGAAAACAATTGGAGCCTCTATGATAGACAAAGTTTTTATCTTAAAAGTTTTGATGCGTTTACTATATCTGAAGTTGAATATTTCTTTAATACAGATCCTGGTGTTGGAAATGGAACCCCTATAGCCGTCGATAATAATACAGGACAATTAACTCAGGTTTTTTCGTTTCCTACCACAGGATTATCAGAAGGTTTTCACAGCTTCTATTTAAGAACCAAAGACAATGCCGATAATTGGAGCCTATATGACAGACAAATCATTTATATTAAAGACTTAGATTTATCCCCAGATGAAGTATCGTCTGCTGAATATTTTATTGATTCTGATCCTGGTATCGGAAACGGTACTTCTATTGTATTTGGAGACGCATCTCTGTCTTCGCAAATTTTAAATATTAATTCTACAGGCTTAATAGATGGCGATCATTTGTTTTACGTTCGCGTACAAGACACAAACGGAGATTGGTCTATATATGATACTGCTCTATTTACTATCGATAGTTCTTTAGGAATAAACAATTCTTTATTATCTAAAGTTTCTCTACTACCTAATCCGTTTGAGAACAACCTTATAATTAAGTTACCCAATAACATTCATATTAATAAAATAGAAATCTATAACACCTTAGGTCAAACTGTTTTCAGCACTACTGAAAACAAAACAGCATTAGGGCTTTCAAACCTGAAAAGTGGAATATATATACTAAACTTAGAAACAACCTTAGGAAACGCTTCCTTTAAAATATTAAAGAAGTAAATTGCTATTCCTAATTATTGTCTGCTAATAATTAGGGGAAGTGTAAAAATGCAAACTGAAAAGTTTGCATTTTTTTTATTGCGCATTAAGCATAAACGCTTCCGCTTTTTCAACCATGTTTTTACTTCCACAAATAAACGGTACTCGTTGATGCAATTCGGTAGGTTCTATATCCATAATTCTTGTAAAGCCATCATTCGCTTTTCCATTTGCTTGTTCTGCTAAAAATGCTATAGGGTTACATTCGTATAACAAACGCAATTTACCATTCGGATTCTTTGAACTCTGTGGATATAGATAAATCCCCCCTTTAATCATATTCCTATGAAAATCAGATACCAAAGACCCTATATATCTTGAAGTATATGGCCTATCACCCTCTTCTTTCTGACAGTACTTAATATAATTTTTTATTCCTTGTGGGAAATGGATATAGTTTCCTTCATTAACAGAGTAAATAGTCCCATCTTCAGGAAATTCCATATCTGGATGTGATAAATAAAATGAGCCAATCGCTGGATTTAATGTAAAGCCGTTAACCCCATCGCCTGTTGTATAAACCAACATAGTAGATGTTCCATAAACCACATATCCTGCTGCTACTTGCTGATCCCCTTTTTGTAAAAAATCTTCTAATAACACTGGAGTCCCTACTGGAGTAACACGTCTATAAATTGAAAAAATAGTTCCTACAGACACGTTCACATCAATATTTGAAGAACCATCTAACGGATCAATTAATACAATATATTTATTTTGATGATTTTCATCTTGACTGTTAATAGCAATAAAATCATCCTCTTCTTCACTTGCTATACCACAAACAATGTTTCTTTTAGTTAGTGTTTGTATAAACTTTTCGTTAGCGTATACATCTAATTTTTGTTGGTCTTCCCCTTGGATATTAGTATCTCCAACTGCCCCAATAATGTCTACTAAACCCGCCTTATTTACTTCATGGTTTACTACTTTGGCTGCTAGTCGAATGGAATTAAGAAGGCTGGAGAGCTCACCCGAAGAGTATTTAAAAGATGATTGATTTTCAATAATAAACTCTCCTAAAGTTTGTTTTTTATGAGACATAAAAGCGTTTGTTTTGTTTTTGCAAATATCCATTATTTTTTAATGAACTACAACGTTTTCGCTAAAGATTAATGCCACTAAATAATGAACTTTGAACTATATTTGGTACAATTATAATTTATCTCATGAATTACACCATAAGAAAAGCTTCTAAAAACGACATGCCTCAAGTGTTTCATTTAATAAAAGAACTAGCACATTTTGAAAAAGAGGTAAATGCTGTTGAAGTTACTGTTGATGATTTACAAGCAGATGGATTTGGTAACAATCCTGCATTTCAATGTTTTGTTGCTGAAGTGAATGCTAAAATTGAAGGTATTGCCTTAGTTTTTAATAGGTATTCAACATGGAAGGGAAAGGCTTTACATTTAGAAGATTTAATAGTAAGTGAACAAATGAGGGGTTCTGGTTTAGGAACAGCGCTTTTAGACGAAGTTATTAAATATGCGCACCATTTGGGCGTAAAACGTGTTAATTGGGAGGTACTTAATTGGAATGAACCTGCCATAAAATTTTATGAAAAGAAAGGCGCTGAAATTAAACGTGATTGGATGGTAGTACATTTAAACAATCAGGGAATTAAAGATTATATATCAAAATTATAGCATGCAAGTATTCAAATTTGGTGGCGCATCTGTAAAAGATGCTGCTGGTGTAAAAAACATAGCTTCGGTATTACAAAAAGTAGGTTATAAAAACACACTAATTATTGTTTCTGCTATGGGAAAAACAACCAATGCTTTGGAAACTGTAATTAAGAATTATTTCGAAAACAAAGCTCAATTACAGAACTCACTTCAAGAAGTAAAAAAATACCACCATGTTATTTTATTAGATCTATTTGAAAATGAAAACCATGCTGCTTTTAAAAAAGTAGCAACTCTTTTTGATGAGCTAAATAACTTTCTCGCAACTAATAAATCACCAGATTATAACTTTGTTTACGATCAAGTAATAGGCTTTGGTGAATTGGTTTCAACAACAATTATAAGTGACTATTTAAACGTTATTAACTTAAAAAACAATTGGATTGATGTAAGAACCCAAATTAAAACAGATAGCTACTATAGGCGTGCCAATGTAAATTGGGAAGAAACACAAAGCCTAATAAGCTCTAAATTCAACAAAACTATTTTAAATATTACACAAGGGTTTTTAGGGAGCGATTCTAACAATTTTACAACAACACTTGGTAGAGAAGGAAGTGATTATACTGCGGCTATTTATGGATACTGTTTAAATGCAGAAAGTGTTACTATTTGGAAAGATGTACCTGGGGTTTTAAATGCAGATCCTCGCTATTTTGAAAACACGCAACTCCTTAATAAAATATCCTACAGAGAAGCTATAGAATTGGCTTTCTACGGCGCATCTGTAATTCATCCAAAAACATTACAACCACTCCAAGGAAAAGAAATTCCATTATACGTAAAATCATTCTTAAACCCTGAAGCATCGGGAACTAGAATTGGTAAAAATGTTACCTTAGAACCGATGATTCCTTGTTTCATTGTAAAGAAAAATCAAGTTTTAATTTCATTATCATCTTTAGATTTCTCATATATAGTTGAAGAAAACATCAGTCACATTTTTAACCTGCTACATCTGTATAAAATGAAAGTAGATGTTATTCAAAATTCTGCTATCAGCTTTTCGGTTTGTGCAGATAATCTTTTTAATAATCTCGAAAAATTATTACACCATTTAAAAGCAAAATTTAAAGTAACTTGTGACAAAAACGTGTCTCTTTACACCATTCGCCATTATAATGAAAATGCAATTAATCAAATTGAAGATGGTAAAACCGTGTTATTAAAACAATTAACTCAAGAAACCGTTCAAGTAGTAACTAAATAAACTATTTAGTACATTTACAGTCATGACCAAACAACAAAATACAGGGTTGGTAACCGCCAAAGAAGTCGCTAAAGCTATACAATTAAACAAATATGGAATTGTAGGTACTTTTATAGGTTGGGTTTTAATGAAAGTCCTTAAAATATCTACTTTAAATAAAGTATACAATCGTAACAAACACCTTAGCGAATTACCTTTTTTAAATAGCATTTTAGATGACTTCCAAATTAAATTCGAGATCCCTGAAGAAGACTTAAAACGCTTACCTAAAAATGGTGCTTATATTACTATTTCTAACCATCCTCTTGGTGGTATTGATGGTATATTGCTTTTAAAGCTTATGCTAGAACAGCGAAAAGATTTTAAAATAATAGCCAATTTTTTATTGCATAGAATAAAGCCTTTAAAACCTTATATCATGCCTGTTAATCCTTTTGAGGATAGGAAAGATGTAAAGTCCAGTATTACTGGGTTTAAAAATTCTATTTTACATTTAAAAGATGGACACCCATTAGGTATTTTTCCCGCAGGCGAAGTATCAACCTATCGCGATGGCAAATTAGTAGTTGATAAACCTTGGGAAGAAGCAGCAATGAAGTTGATTAAAAGAGCCGAGGTTCCTGTTGTTCCTATTTATTTTCATGCCAAAAACAGCAAATTATTTTACAAACTTTCTAAAATTAGTGATACGTTTAGAACGGCCAAATTACCATCAGAAGTTTTAACACAAAAGCGTAGAACTATTAAGGTTAGAATAGGGAAACCTATCTCGGTTGCCGATCAAAAAGAACACACATCTCTCGAAGATTTCTCTGGTTTTTTAAGACGAAAGACCTATATGTTATCGAATGCCTTTGAGGATAAATCAAAGATTTTAGATAATATCTCATCAACATTAAAGACTCCTAAAGCACCTAAACGCATTGTAACACCTGTTGACAATATGTTGATGACAAAAGAGGTTGAAGCGCTTATTAAAAATAATTCCAGACTATTACAAAGTAAAAATTATGAAGTGTTTTTAGCAGAACCCAAAAGCATTCCTAATATTTTACGTGAGATCGGGCGTTTGCGTGAAATTACTTTTAGAGAGGTTGGAGAAGGAACAAATGAGGCCATTGATTTAGATACTTTTGATACCTATTACCACCATATGTTTCTTTGGGATAATGAAAAGAAATCAATAGCTGGTGCTTACCGAATGGGCTTAGGGTCTAAAATTTTTGAACGCTACGGTATTGATGGATTTTATTTGCAAGATCTCTTTAGGTTTGAGCCCGAATTACATAAAATGATGAGCCAGTCTATTGAAATGGGAAGGGCCTTCATCATTAAAGAATATCAACAAAAACCTATGCCTTTATTTCTACTCTGGAAAGGAATTGTGCATACTACCCTACGTTTTCCTGAGCATAAATTTTTAATTGGTGGAGTTAGTATTAGTAATCAGTTTTCTAATTTCTCAAAATCATTAATGATTGAGTTTATGAAATCGCATTATTACGACCCTTATATTGCACAATATGTACATCCTAAAAAGGAATTTAAAGTAATACTTAAGGATGCCGACAAAGACTTTGTTTTCGATGCTACTGAAGCTGATTTAAATAAATTCGACAAGATCATAGACGAGGTAGAACCAGGCGCTTTACGTTTACCTGTACTACTTAAAAAGTACATAAAACAAAACGCACGTTTGGTCGCCTTTAATGTAGACCCCTTATTCAACAATGCTGTTGATGGACTTATGTATATTAAAATTGCCGATTTACCCGATAGCACTGTTCGTCCTGTTATGGAAGAATTTCAAGCAGAGTTAGAAAGCAAGTTAGAGAATAACGGAGACGCTTAAACCAAGTTATACGTCTCCACAAACGCCTTAAAATACGTTTTTATTTCTTCTCGTGCTTTTAAAAATGCAGCATGTTTTTCTTCATCTGTACCCACTACTTTTGATGGATCGAAAAAATTATGGTGTAAACGCAATGCATTTTTACTAGGTATGTATGGGCAATTTTCATTAGCATGATCACAAACTGTAATAATATAATCATAATCTACATCGGCATATTCATCTACATGGTTAGAGGTATGATGGTCTATATTCAATCCATCTTCTTTCATAATAGCCAAAGCTCCTGGATTTAAACCATGGGTTTCTATCCCTGCACTATATACGTTAGCGGTTTTATCTTTTAAAAAATGATTTAAATACCCATGTGCCATTTGGCTTCTACACGAATTACCTGTACACAATACTAAAATGTTTTTCATTCCTCTCTGTCTTTCAGACATCTCTCCAAAGGAGAGAAATCACAATTATTAATTAAAATTTTATTTAAAATAGGTCTCTATTTTAACCTGTTTTTATTAGTTAAAGACAAACTAACTTAAGCCAAACAACAAAATAGTCTTAAGCCTCTGGGCTAATCTATGCCTAACATTAATCTATCTTACTACTTCTTTTTTCTAGAAAATGATTATCGTACCATTTCCCATATAATTGACCAATTTTTTCACGAATACCAACAACTCTAAATCCACATTTTAAATGCAAATTAATGCTTGCTATATTTTCTGAAAAAATATTTGCCTGTAAGGTCCAAAACTCATTAAACTCACTTTCATCAACCAATTGTTTCAACAATCTTTCTCCAATATGTTTTCCTTTAAACCCGTTTGCAACATATACGCTTACCTCTGCAACTCCTTTATAAACGTATCGTTTTGAAACTGGCATTAAAACAGCAAACCCTACAACTTCTCCTTTTACTAAGGCTACAAATCTATAAACTGGTAAACATTTAGCATGCCATTGTTTCCAATTAGGAACTTCCGTTTCAAAAGTAGCTATTCCAGTAGCAATACCTTCTTTATAAATTTTTGAAACGGAACTCCAATCATTTTTCATTAATGCCCTAACAGCAATTTCCATTAGGAGAACAACAAGGTTCTGTACTTGTAGACACCGTTTCTAATGTTTCTGGTACACCACAAAGTTCTTTTGCTTTACAATCCGTTTTTTCGATGGCTAATTTAATTATTAAATTGTTTTCTCTTATTTCAAAATCGTTAACAAACAGTTGTGCTGTGTGAAATGTTGCATTACTATATTCAAATTTAACCTCAGCATCTAAAACATAAGGTTTCATTTTTCCAACTTTGTTTAAAATAGCTAAGCCCTTATAAACAGACATGTATTCTGTTTTTCCTAATTCACTAGGGCTTTCCCAAAGTTGAATAATCGTTTCTTTCCATGTGTCCACTTGGGATCCACAATCAACAGAATCAATTGCTACATGTTTTACCTCTGTAATATGATAATTAGCTCCAACCAATAAATTTGGTGCATATTCAAACAATAACGATTTATCTTGGTTCTGTTCTAATACTTTAAATAATTCTTTCGTTTTCATTTTTATTTAGATTTAGATTCTCGTTTTAACGGGAATAATAATTTTAACGGAAACTTTAAGGAAAGCCTCAAGAAATCATTTTTCAATTAGCAACAATTCGATTTTGTTGTGTTAAAAAATGAATTTAATTGATTTTGAATGACACTCCATCGTCCAACATCAATACAGTAGCACATACTTTTACCTTCTATTTCGCCATGTAACAAGCCAATGCTTTTAAGCTCTTTTAAATGTTGAGAAATTGTGGCTTGTGCCAAGCCTATTTCCTCAACCAAATCATTACAGATACAAGCATTTTGGCTACTAATGTATTGTAATATCGCTACTCTAGCAGGGTGACCTAAGACCTTAAAAAACTGAGCCAAGTCGTTTTGCTTGTCTGTAAATATTTGAGTTTTAGTAATTCCCATTCTTTTTTAATATTTATATATTGCAATATTACGATAATAAATTTAAATAAAAAAAGTTATCTTTAAAAAATTATTAACCCAAAAATCAACTATTATTATGAATTGGTACTTAAAAGCATTAAAACACTACGCAACCTTTTCTGGAAGAGCCAGACGAAAAGAATATTGGGTGTTTCTCTTATTCAATATTATTATTATTTATGGGCTTATCTTTCTCGCAATAGGATTAGAAATGCCTTCTTTTTTTGCTTTATACGCTATATATGTTTTTGCAATTTTAATTCCTTCGCTTGCTGTTGGAGTAAGAAGAATGCATGATGCTGGTAAAAGCGGTTGGTATTTATTAATACCTATATACAGTTTAATTTTAGCTTGTACAGACAGTGAAGCTGGTTCTAACAAATGGGGACCGAATCCAAAGTCTGATGCTGAAGAAATAGACCTAATTGGTCAAGAATAGGCATTATTTAGTATAAAAAACAAAAATCCAGAAATAAAATTTCTGGATTTTTTTATTTATTATTAAAGAGGTATTAGCATATATATCCTTCAAAGTTATCGACAAACATTTTAAATCAAAATTCTGTCTTTAAGATTCTTGTTTGCCAACAAACGGGTTAATCTCAATAGATGCTTAGAACAAAACTCAGGGATTCTTTCTTATTAAAACCAAGGTTTTTGACCTACTTGGTATGTATTATAAAACTCTTCATCAGATTTAGTAAGATAAATAATGCCCTCTATTAGTCCTATAAGTCCTGTTAATCCAGCTCCTAGACCACAAGTGATAAACCCAAGAACGAAAGTAACTACTAGTAAAATAATGCCTTCCTTATTATATCCTAAAATAAATTTATGTATTCCAAAAGGCCCTAATATAATAGCTAAAACCCCTGCTAATACTTTTTTATTTTCACCAGTTACGTTATTAAAAGTTTCTTTAGCACCATCAGCAAAATCGGAAGCAGATTCTTTAACATCTTCGAATGTTTCTTTTGCCTTTTCTGTGGCTTCATCTGCAAATTCCCCTGCCTTATCGGCTGCTTTTTTTGCACCTTCTTTAGCATCTCCTAACATATCGTTAAGATCGTCACTTAAATTCTTTTCATCAGACATAATAATATTTTTAAATTTTAGGTTAGAATATAAAGGTAATAAAAAATTAAACTCATTTATAAAACTATCACACTAACAAGTAGTTAATAATTCAATTTTTATCAAAAATCTTTTTTAAAAACCCTTTAGTTTTTTTTGATACTTCAGTTAAAGTCTCTTTAGTTTCTTCAGCAAATTCTTCTAATTTATCATTTGCTTCTGCATATTTTTCTTTGGCTTCAACAGAAAGTTTAGCTCCTTTTTCTTTAGCTATTTCTGTAAACCCTTCTAATTTTTCGTTCGCATCTTCTAAAAGCTCATTGGCTTTTTCTTTAGTTTTATAAAAAATTTCTTTGGCTTCTGCTTTTAATTTTTCAGCTTTATCATACTCATTACTCTCATAAGAATCGCCTTTTATAACTTCAGCTTCATAAACTTTATCATTTGCTTCATTCTTTTTAGGTTCTTCAGACATAACTATTCACTTTTAATACATTCTATCTATATGTCTATCAACTTATAATAATGTTACAGAAAATGAACTATAGAAAATTACCTAAATAACATAACAACACCTCCAAGTGCCGTGACAATTAATATAAAGCGCCTATAGTTTATATTAGAAATTAATTTCACAATAGCAACTCCTGTGAAAAAGCCAATAATTATAGACGGTATTAAAATAGTGTTTAAAACAAGTGTTTCTTTGCTAACTGTTTTCCAAACAAAAAGGTGAAAGGGTAACTTAAATACATTAATAATAAAAAACAGCCATGCAGCTGTTCCTATAAACTCATTTTTTGGTAAACGCATAGCCAAAAAATAAATATTAGAGATAGGGCCTGCCAAATTACCAACCATGGTTGTAAATCCAGCTAAAAACCCAACACTACTAGAAAACAATTTGTTATTTGGTATTTCATTAGACTTTCTGTTTTCTGTATAAAACATAATGAATACAGAAACAATTATAATAGCCGCCATAATTCTTTTGAATAGGACTTCAGAAATACTGTTCCCTAACCAAACGCCTACTAAAACACCAACAATCATCCATGGCATTAACTTTTTTATATACCTCCATTGGGCATGTCTATTATAATATATCACCGCAAAAATATCGGCTACAATTAACATGGGGAGTAAAACTCCTGTTGAGGCTTTCTCTCCAAAAACAAAGGCAAGTATAACCACTATTATAATACCTATTCCTTTAATTCCCGATTTGGATAATCCCAATAAAAAAACCGCAAAACAAATGGCAACCCATTGTAATGCAGTTAAATTATATGATTGAAGTATTTCTAAATAAGTCAAATTATTTATGCTTGGAGCTAAATTACAAAAAGGCTTTATCTATTGGTTCCCAAAGTTCAATTTTATTGCCATCATTATCTAAAATCCAACCAAATTTCCCGTATTCGTATTCCTCAACCTCCCCAACAATGGTAACGCCTTCTTCTTTTAACACTTGCAATAATTCATGTAAATTTTCAACACGGTAATTAAACATGAAATCTTTATTAGACGGCTCATAATATTTTGTATCTGCCGAAAACGGACTCCATTGTGTAGAACAATCATTGCCTTCTTTATCTTTCCACCAAAAAGTACAACCATGATCGTCTGTATTAAACCCTAAATGTTTTTTATACCAATCTTTCGATGCTTTAGGGTCTTTTGTTTTAAAAAACAACCCTCCAATTCCTGTGACGCGTTTCTTCATTCCTTTCCCTAACCCTCTCTAAAGAAGAGGGATTTATTTGATTAAACTTTATTTTTTAATTGCTGATTCGTAAATATTTACCCATTCTTCCGTAGTCACTTTAGCCGTTAACTCCCCTATTAACTCAAAAGGAATATCATTCATCTTTTTAAAACGAATACAACTTTTTCCCATATCTAACTTGTACTTACATTGCTTAGTATATTCTGAGGTGAACCAATCCATCAATTCTTTTTTTGAATAAAGCACCATACTATAAACGGCTATAAAATTCTTTTGTGAAGCCAAATTCATAAACGGTAATGGTAATTTAGGATCACAGTGATACCCATTTGGATAGACAGCATGCGGTATAACATAACCTAGCATACCATAACTCATTTGTTCTACTACGCCTTTTGGCAGGTTATCTAAAATTTGTTGCCTTAATTTATTAATTGGTTCTTTTCTATCTTCTGGTAATTCATCCAAATACTGTTGTGCTGATGTCGCTTTAGATTGCATGGTGTTTAGTTTTTACGTTGTAAAATTAAAGATGACAATAAAGATACTATTATTCCTATTGCGAATACTGTTGTAAACATAATTGCCCAAGTAAATACTGGATTTTCAAACAGTTTCATTTGTTTTTCTAATGTTGCTTTTTCTAACTCAAATTCATTTGCCGACAATGTATTTTTCATACCCTCTAAAGCATATTCTTTATATTCAACAACAAAGTCGGGATTTATCATGGTTACATAAACAACATCAAGCAGACCAATTACAATTCCTGAAATTGCAGAAATTGTTAAACCAATAAGTAATGCTTTTTTAAATGAAATAACACCGTTATTTATTTGGTCTCTAAAATGTTTTATCCCAAAAAACACAAATGATAGTGAAGCTAAAATAGATGCGTAACCGAAAATTTCTAAGATCGAAAAACCAATACCCCAATCGAAAAAGTGTCCACCTATAAATAAAAGTCCGCCAACCAGAGCTGCGTAACCACCAAATTTTTTAATTGTATTTTGCATAACTTCTGTGTTAAATTAAACGTGTTGATCGATAAGAATAGCATTACCATCAGGATCCTTTATAACAAAACTTGCTGGACCTATAGTACTTTCATCTGCTTCTTGTTCAAATTTGATATTTTTACTTTTTAAATGCTTTTGAATAGCACGAACATCTGTAAAAGAATCCAGCTTATTGGCATTTTCATCCCAACCAGGGTTGAAGGTTAAAATATTATCTTCAAACATCCCTTGAAAAAGCCCTATTAAAGTATTACCATTTTTCATGATGAGATAATTTCTTTCTAAATCGCCAGCGAAAACCTTAAAACCTAAGTTTTCATAAAACACTTTTGAAGCGTTAATATCTTTAACACTTAAACTTACCGAAAATGCACCTAATGTCATATTGCTTATTTTTAAAATAATTATTCATAAAACTACAAGTGATTGTTAAAATCGACTTCATACTAAAGTACCAAATGCTTAATACTTTAGTTCTAAAACTATAAAATCTTATGGTCTTTTGCAATTTGAACAGCCTGTGTTCTTCTTTTTGCATTAAGTTTTACTAATAGATTAGAAACGTGCGTTTTGATTGTGCTTTCTGATAAAAATAATTTTTCGGCAATTTCTTTATTGGATAATCCTTCTGAAATAGCTTGAAGCACCTCATATTCGCGAGAAGTAATTTCTAGTTTTTTAATTTTTTGGTGATCGATTACTTTAGAAATAATCTTTGGCTTATGAAGGCTCTTTTTATTGATATAAATACCTATAATAAAAAACAGAATAGCGATAGCCATTATAATAAACTCTATTGAAGTATCCCCAAGAAGCAAAGCATATTTGCTAATCTTAAAAATAACATAAAGTGCAACGGTTAAAAGTGTAAAAACTAAAATAGTTTTTTTCATATGCTAAATTTAGCAAAATTTCACTTTAATTTTATCTACTATAGTTTGTGCTAATCTCTCTTTACTTTCTACAGTCCAACCAGCAACATGTGGAGATAAAATAACATTTTGTGAACTAATTAAATATTGAAAAGCCTCTGGCATTGCCACTGAGTTTAACGCGGCATTCTTTTTAAACAAATTTTCGAATGATGCTTTTTCATATTCTAAAACATCTAACCCTGCTCCTAATACGTTCCCCGATTTTAAAGCTGAAACTAAATCTTTTGTTACCACACTTTTACCTCGTGCAGTATTTATAAACCAAAATGGTTTTTTAAATCGACTGATAAAGACCTCATCAACCATGTTTAAAGTTAAAGGTGTTTGAGGGGTGTGTAAGCTTACTACATCTACTTTTTCTTGAAATTCTGATAATGATACTTGTTTTGCATTATCATCTCCTACGCGCTCTTTAATGTCATAACAAAGCACCTCAACATCAAAACCTCGTAACTTTTTAGAGAAAGCTTTTCCCATATTACCGTAACCAATAATCCCTACCGTTCTTCCATCGAGCTCTATACCTCGGTTATCTTCACGTAACCATTTGCCTTGTCTAACTTCTAGATCGGCCTTATTAAGCTTATTAAATAACGATAATAGCATTCCCAATGCATGTTCTCCAACTGCATTTCTATTACCTTCTGGTGCAGCGATTAAGGTGATTCCTTTTTTTTCGGCATAATCGCCATCTATATTTTCTAATCCTGCACCAACTCTACCTATAAATTTAAGGTTTATTGCTGCATCTAAAAATTGTTTATCGATCGTGAAACGACTTCGTAAAACGACACCATCGTAATCTTTAATCTTTGCTTCAATATCTACTTTTGACGATGTATAATCTTCGTGATTTGCAAAACCTAAATCATTAAGTTGATTAATTAATAATTCATGATTAGTATCTAAGTGAAGTATCTTCATAATAATTACCTATAAAAAGTAAGTTGTTTAGTTAATTGTGATTTAAAAATAAAGCTATGACATGTTGAAGCAACTTATGCATGGCAAAAGTTAAATTTTCGGATAATGAGTTTGTGTTTTCTCATGATTCACATTCCCTGTATGCGCAGTTGATAGCTTTTCGAAAAGTAACACATGTACTTCTTCTTCGTTTTTTGTATACGGGTTATGTTCAACACCTTTTGGTACGACTATAATTTCTCCTTCGTTAACTGTTTCTGTCCTGTCGCGAAATTGCATATATAAAGTCCCTTTTACAACTTGAAATAACTCATCTTCATCATCATGACTATGCCATACAAATTCGCCTTTTAGTTTTGCTAAAATAACTTGCATATTGTCGACCACAGCAATTTGATGCGGATGCCAGTTTTTGTTAAATTTCAAAAACTTATTTTTTATATTTATTGCTTGCATAATGTAAAATTACGAAGTTTTGTATTAGAAGCTATTGAGGAGGTTCTTTTTTATTAAATATAGAAAAGTCATTAAAAAAACCTTAGTCAAAATTTTTAACTAGCATTGAGATAACATGGTGACAAAGAACCAAGAAAAAAGATTTGTTTCCAGTTAAGTTAGCTTGAAACATGGTAATTTATTAAAGATCATTCTAAAAAACTAATAATGAGATTACTTTGCGTCTTAGCGCCTTTGCGAGACCAATACATCAAAAGACCCAAGACCGCTTCACTCTTAGAACCAAGAAAAAAGACTTGTTTTTAGTTAACTTGAAGCATGGTAATTTATCAAGGACGATTCTAAAAAACTAATAATGAGATTACTTTGCGTCTTAGCGCCTTTGCGAGACCAATACATCAAAAGACCCAAGACCACTTCACTCTTAGAACCAAGAAAAAAGACTCATTTTCAGTTAGCTTAAAGCATAATAATTTATCAAGGATGATTCTAAAAAAACTAATAATGAGATTACTTTGCGTCTTAGCGTCTTTGCGAGACCAATACATCAAAAGACCCAAGACCGCTTCACTCTTAGAACCAAGAAAAAAGACTCATTTTCAGTTAGCTTAAAGCATAATAATTTATCAAGGATGATTCTAAAAAAACTAATAATGAGATTACTTTGCGTCTTAGCGCCTTTCCGAGACCAATACATCAAAAGACCCAAGACCGCTTCACTCTTAGAACCAAGAAAAAAGACTCATTTTCAGTTAGCTTAAAGCATAATAATTTATCAAGGATGATTCTAAAAAAACTAATAATGAGATTACTTTGCGTCTTAGCGCCTTTCCGAGACCAATACATCAAAAGACCCAAGACCGCTTCACTCTTAGAACCAAGAAAAAAGACTCATTTTCAGTTAGCTTAAAGCATAATAATTTATCAAGGATGATTCTAAAAAAACTAATAATGA
>NZ_JAUOEL010000030.1 GCF_030540765.1 Flavivirga jejuensis
CTCCTTAAATAAGGCCGTACAATACTCTACCTCTAAGGAAATACCTGAAGCTGTCTCACTTGCCGTAAAAGTTAAATCGAACTGTGACGTACTTCCTTCGAAATAATAGGGTGATAAACGTAATGAGTCTAAAGATAACTCTGCTGCCTCTGGATTATTCTGTAACTCGAACATTACCTGAAATAATGGGCTTCTACTCATATCACGTGTCGTAATAACACGATCTACTACTTTCTCAAATGGGGTCTCCTGATGCTCATAGGCACTTAAGGTTGTTTGCTTCAATACCGATAAAAAACTACTGAAAGAGGTTTCTGGGTCTAAGTCACTTCGTAAGGCCAAGGTGTTTACAAAAAAGCCTATCAAATCCTCTGATGCTGACTCCGTACGATTGGCGATTGGCGTACCAACACAAATATCTGATTGTCCACTGTATTTATATAATAAAACCTTAAAGGCTCCTAGTAACAACATAAATAAGGTTACTCCTTCTTCTTTACTTATTCTTATCAAATCTTGACTAAGGCATTCTTGGAAACTAAAGGAAATACTACTCCCTTTTGTGCTCTGAATAGATGGACGAAGATAGTCTGTTGGCAATAACAATGGAGGCGTTCCTTTTAAGGTGGCATCCCAATACGATAATTGATTTTCTAAAACGGAACCTTCTATATAACGTCGTTGCCAAATTGCATAATCTGAATACTGAATCGGTAAAGCTGCTAATTCAGAACCTTTTCCTCTCTTAAACGAATGATATAAACTCGTAAATTCACGAACCAAAATACCATTGGACCAGCCATCACTTGATATATGATGAAAAACTCCGCATAAAACATATACATCTTCACCTAAATCGTATAAACACATGCGAAGCATATAATCCGAGGACAAATCAAAAGGTCTTGAAATAAAATCAGATAATTGTGACTCTAATGCCTTTGCTGTTATAGTTACTTTGGTCAACTCCCAATTCTCTGAAGCAATAACCCGTTGGTAGCCTTTCCCTTCTTCTGTATCAATAACGGTTCGTAGGATCTCATGACGGGATATAATCTCACGAAAACTTGATTCTAGATCGACTATTGATAAAGCGCCTTCTAGTTTTAAAACTACTGGCATGTGATATTGAACACTGCCTTCTAACTGATCGATAAACCATAGGCGTTCCTGACTGAAGGACAAAGGTATTTTACCTGTTTTGGGCTCTGATACAATCGCAGGTAATACATC
>NZ_JAUOEL010000031.1 GCF_030540765.1 Flavivirga jejuensis
CCCTGATGACTCTGAATAGAAGGACGGCTATAATCTGTAGGTAATGATATTGTAGAAACGCCTCTTAATGTATCCTCCCAATACGATAGCTGTTTTTCTAAAAAAGAGCCTGCTACATACTCTTGTTGCCAAATGGCATAATCTGCATATTGTAATGATAATTCTGGTAATTCTGGTGATCGACCTGATGTTAAAGCACTATATAACTCCATGAACTCTGACACCAAAAGACCCTCTGACCAACCATCGCTAGCTATATGATGAAAAACACAGGCTAATACATAATTACCTACTCCCAATTCATAAACACAGGCTCTGAATTTATAATCCTTAGACAAATCAAAGGGAACTTCTAAAGAATTACTTAACAGCGCTTCTAAGTTCGTTCCATCTTCTAGAACAACATGATCCAAAGACCAAGAATCTGATCCCATCACTTCTTGATAGCCTACGCCTTCTTCTGAACAAATAAGCGTACGCAAGACCTCATGACGATCAATAATACTGCGGAAAGCCATTTCTAAAACATCTAGATCCAATACCCCTTCTAAGCGTAAGACCGTGGGAATATGATACGCAATACTCCCTTCTAACGCATCCAAAAACCATAAACGCTCCTGACTAAAGGATAAGGGGATACGCAAGGGGCGGTCCTGAACTACAATCGAGGGTAATAAAACGCCCTCTGTTTTTGATGAGATATGAACTCCTAAAGCAGCTACTGTGGTATGTACAAAAACATCTCGAATAGCAACCTCTATACTTAACTCTTTACGGAGCATAGAAACCAAACGAGTCGCCAATAAACTATGTCCGCCCAAATCAAAGAAATCATCATAAATACCAATCTTATCAATACCTAATAATTCCTGCCAGATACTTACCAATTGCACCTCTATATCACTACTTGGAGCTACATACTCTTGGGTTGATAATTCAGAACTATCAGGTTCTGGTAAGGCTTTCTTATCGATCTTGCCATTACGGGTCAGGGGTAATTCTTCTAATAAAACCCATAGTTGAGGAACCATATAATCTGGTAACTTTTCTCCTAATTGTTCTTGAATACATTTCTTATCGAAATCCCCTTCTACAACAACATAACCGACCAAACGTTTGTTGCCATCTACAT
>NZ_JAUOEL010000032.1 GCF_030540765.1 Flavivirga jejuensis
TTTTTATGAACCTCGCTCTTTACTCGATTCTTACAAATCTTAAGCGCTAAGCGGCTGCAAAGATACCCTCCATTTCCTGATAACCTAAGCTTTTTTAATCTTATTTTTAGATACTTTTTTACATCCTGAAATACAGTGAGTTATAATCAGGTTTTTACCCTATAATTATTGTTAATAATCTCATTATACTCTTATATGCCTTTTTTATGCCTTTTTTATGCCTTCTCCTTTCCAGAAACAACAGTTCATGATTTCCTTATTATCCAGGAAATAGTGTTTAGTTTCATATAAGTAAACACAGATATATTTAACGAAACCACAGATAAAGTAGTTACAATATATTGGAGGTTACACCAATTTAACTATAAAAATGGTAGAGTGACAGAAGAGATTTAACTTGAGGAAGAGTTATTCAAATAAATGCTTTATATGATTTTATTTATGGTTTGCAAATATCTAGTTTTTTAGATCCTAATTCAGAGATTTTAAAATATAGAATTCTTATTCTTCATCATTTTATAAAATGTCGTCTATTCATTTACTTAATTGAGTTGAATACTGATTATTTAAAACTCTAAATGTCTTGTTCATAAATTCCGTAATGATGCTATGCAATCTAATCATCCGTTTTATACTTTAAAATAGCAGTGGCTCTTATATGCATTTTATAATTAAATTGGTATTAGTAGCAAAAAAGCTAGCGATTTGTTACTTTTTTAAAAGACATCTGTAAATAATAATCTAGTATTTCTACAATAGCTGGCTTTTCTTCGATTAACTTCAGAAGCTTACAAAGCCGATACAAAGATTACTTAATAGAAGATTTAAGATAAAACGTGTGTTTTGTTTATCAAGCCATCTTTGTTTCAAATAAAGAGAGAGTCCATTTATTATTAATCAAAAGGTCTAATCAGTCTTTAGATTTTATAAAATGTAGATTCCTGCCTTTTCAGGAATGATAAAACAAAAAAAGAGTCTAACTACATCATGTAATTAGACTCTTCAAAAAAGGCAACGACCTACTCTCCCACAAATGTAGTACCATCGGCGCTAATGGGCTTAACTTCTC
>NZ_JAUOEL010000033.1 GCF_030540765.1 Flavivirga jejuensis
GGACAATCGATAGCCGTAGTGGGAATGTCCTGCAGGTTCCCGGGAGCCAACGATCTGGAAGAGTACTGGGACCTTCTAAAAGAAGGGCGCTGTACGATAGACAACGTGCCCTTCGAACGTTGGGGCCATAAAAATGACCACAAGGCAGGAATGCTCGATCGGATAGGGCAGTTCGATGCGGACTATTTTATGATACCTGAGGAGGATGCCAGAGCGATGGATCCACAGGCTCTGCTCGTATTGGAAGAGAGCCTTAAACTATGGTACCATGCCGGGTATTCGCATAAAGAAATAAAAGGTAAACCCGTTGGGGTATATATAGGTGCTAGGAGCCAGCACCGCCCAGAGGAGGCTGTCCTGCAACAAATGAAAAACCCTATTCTTGGGATAGGTCCCAACTACATAGCCGCTAACGTATCTCATTTTTTTGACCTCAAGGGACCAAGTATGGTATTAGATACAGCATGCTCGTCCGCATTGGTAGGAATGGATATGGCCGTACAGGCTCTAGAGAATGGCGAGATCGAATCTGCTATCGTGGGTGGTGTAGGATTGCTTCCCTCAGATAGCGCTCACCGGATCTTTTCACAGAGAAACCTGCTAAGCAAGGATGGAAACTTCCACATTTTTGATGGCAGGTCCAAAGGGATCGTACTAGGGGAAGGTATCGGAATGGTGCTCTTAAAAACAATGGACAAAGCTCTTGACGACAGAGACCAGATATACGCCGTTATACAAGGTATCGCTGTGAACAGCGACGGACGCACAGCTGGGCCGGCAACCCCGAACCTCGAAGCTCAGAAATCGGTAATGGAACGCGCACTCTCAAAAAGCGGCATAAAAGCTGAGGATGTCAGCCATATCGAGACCAATGGTTCTGGTTCAAGGGTCACGGACTTGCTCGAGCTAAAGGCCATACAGGCCGTATATAGGAATACCTCTAAAAAACCATGCAGTTTAGGATCTGTAAAACCAAACATAGGACACCCTTTATGCGCTGAGGGAATTGCTGGGTTTATAAAAGTCGTACTAACACTACACCA
>NZ_JAUOEL010000004.1 GCF_030540765.1 Flavivirga jejuensis
CCAAGCTGCCCACTTTGTTCGTTGGGGCTTATGATGGTTTTGAAGTTTAATACTTTTTCCTTGTAATTTAATATTCATCATTTCTAGTACTTCTATTTGTTCTTTATCGAAAACCTCTTCTATAGGTTGTCCTCCCTCAGTATCTGCATAAGCTATATTCATTTGTAGAATCTTTAATAGCGCTGTCATTTGCATGATCACCAACTTGCGGATTGCCCAACCATTTTCCAATTCTGTTTCCTCAATTCCAAAACCTTGCTTTTTCAAAATTCGGAACAGTTGTTCGATATACCATCTTGCTCCGTACCACTCTACCATTAGCAAAGCTTCTTCATAATTTTCGATCTTATGAGTGGTCAATAACTTCCAGTTTATGGCTCTGGATGCTTGACTAGTTTCCTTGACTGATATACAGGTCAAGCTAATGGTTGGAGGATATCCTTTATTCTTTAAATTGTTAGGACACTTTATCTCACATGCTTTGAATCGTAGGGCTATTTCTGCTTGTCTCTTATATTGGTTTTTACGACTATCAGTTGGAAGCTCAATAGTATAGGTTCCTGCTATGGGCTCAGAATCGATTTCTTTGTATAGACTATTTCCATTGCTTAGGTTTCTTGTAGTTCTTGAACGTACCAGCAAATGGAATTTTTCATCAGGAACCATGGCAAACTGTTCATAAATATCACCCTCCCTGTCTTCTATGAACGTCACTGTTGCTGCCTCTTTTAAAATAGTTTTACTTGTTTGGGCGACTTCAATCCATTTATAGGATTCCTTTTCTTTTATAGACTGTTGTTTGTAACCTCTTTGAATTCTATCTGGCATATCTTCTGGTCGATGAAAGACTTTGATATGGGAAAACCCTAAAGGGTTTAAGCCCTGAACATCTAATACTAGACCAGGATGTATTTTGAAACAATGCCCTGTATCAGACTTATCGGAACGACCCAATCCACTATTTTCATTGAGTCTTCTCTTGTGAGAACTCAAATTTACTTCACAGGTGTCCTGTAGACATAACAAATGACGACCCTCGGACAGATTGCCCATACGTCTTGAAGATTCATTGATTAAATCTTCTTCCTTTATATTATCATTGTTCAAAAATCTATAATATGCTTTTTGCTCTGCTGTGTTGCTTGCTAGCTGACGAATCGTCGAACTTGGACACCGACTAAGCTTGCTCCATAATTCCATGCCTCGTCGTTCTGAACGCAGATCGCCTAATTCCCCTGTATAATCAGGGTAAAAATGCTGTGGATGAATTGTTTCTCTCATTTGACAAAATTATACATATTTGTGGGTACATCGTAGCTGCCGGCAGGCAGATTTGTTACTTTTCTTTGGACGGGCAAAGAAATCGAAGATTCATGAACTCCTAATTTATCAAATAAGATTTGTGAACTAAAAGTAAATCATCAAATAGAGGTATCTAACGAGTTTATTGAATACCTGATGGTTAACTCATTCAATGATGTTTGGAAACAGAAGCTTTTTAGATGAAACCCTCCTAAATTTCGATTTTATCGAAATTATCCTCCCTTTTGAAAAAAGTGAGGAACGAGTTCGGTTCATATTTTCGAGTACAGTTTTAAATTTTAGTTTTAATCTAATATTGAAATAGACACACACAACTTTTGTACTTGATCCATTATTATGAAACATATCTTTTTTGTTTTGTCATTCCTGCGAAGGCAGGAATCTATATTTTTATGTTAAAATTGCTTATTCTGAGTTAAGTTGTACAGTATTTACTAATAATTTTAAATATACTCATGCTTGTTTTTTTAGTTACATAGATTACGTGATTTTTTTGTTTTATATGTAAGGATTAGATACTTCTAAGACTAATCAAAAATTATTATATATTACAGTTTATTTAACTATTTTAGTATTTATGAATATTATTATTAAATCCACTATTAATACATTACAAAAATCTCAGTATTTATTAAACAATTTGGATGATGAGATACTAAGTAATGCTTCTGTATCTCCTTATAACTCTAGTATAGGCTCTCATTTAAGGCATATTTTAGATTTTTATGATTGTATTTTAAATATTAAGAATGACTGTGTTGATCTAACAGCTAGAAAAAGAGACAATAAAATAGAAACTTGTTGTGATTCGGCTAAAGATTATTTACTAAGTTTAATGGATAGGCTTAGTAGTTTAGAAGAGAACCTTGATAAAACGGTTAATGTGGTTGATGATCTAGGGCTGGGAAAAACAGAAATACCTTATACTTTAGCAGCTTTACTAGCTCAAGCTAATAGCCATACTATACATCATTACGCTATTATAAATTATATATTAGATAGGATAGGCATTATAATTAATGATGCTGACTTTGGTTATAATCCAACGACTCCCAAAAAGACAGCATCATATTAACCTGAATTCGATGTAAGGATCATAGATAAAGGTCAATAAATATGCTAGATTCAACTTATAATTATTATAGACTAGCTAGCTAGTCTATAATAATTTAAGGAAGAAGATGGTATGTTTATTGGTTTTTAGCTTGAAACTAATAGATTTGAATCTGTTTCAGATATCTAAAATTCACTTTATTAAGATAAATGTGTTATAAACAGTATTTTATAAAAACAACCTCATTTTCCTATCGAACTCAGGTTATTAATATTATTTTTTAAACATACTATCTAAGATCGTATTTATGCCTTTAAAAGCTAAATATATGGCTAAGCCACATATAAGGATGGCTACGATTAATATGGGGATGTAAAGAGGTTTTTCTTGATTACTAAAAGCGATGTGAATAAGTAAAGGACCTAAAAACATAGTACCTAAAGAAGCTCCCATTATTTTTAGTCCTTTTGCAAGTACATCCCGATTGGTTTTTTTAGTTTCCATTATTATGATTTTTAATAGCTAAACGCACATTACCGTATTTTGTTAATAATTGTTGCGCTTCCTTTTCAGAAACTTTTAATTCACTCATAATCATTTTAGTCCCTCTATCAACTAATTTATTATTGCTTAACTGCATATCTACCATTTTATTTCCTTTTATATGACCTAGTTGAATCATGGTAGAAGTTGTTATCATATTAAGAACCAATTTTTGAGCAGTACCAGCTTTCATTCTGGAACTCCCAGTAACAAATTCTGGACCTACTATGACTTCTATAGGAAATTGAGCTGTTTGAGATAATGGACTATTGTGATTACATGTAAGGCATCCTGTAACTATATTATTTTTATTGCATGCTTCTAAAGCTGCTATAACATATGGTGTCGTACCAGAAGCAGCAATGCCTATAACAACATCATTTGAGTTTACCTTATATTCTTGAAGGTCTTTCCACCCTTGAGTAGGAGAGTCTTCTGCAAATTCTACTGCGTTTCTAATAGCGGTATCGCCTCCTGCTATAATACCAATAACTAAGTTGTGAGACACTCCAAATGTTGGAGGGCATTCTGATGCATCTAGAATACCTAAACGACCACTTGTACCTGCTCCCATGTAAAATAATCGGCCACCTAATTTAAGTTTTTCTACAATTATTTCTACTAGTTTTTCTATTTGTGGTAACACCTTTTCAACAGCTAAGGGGACTGTTTTATCCTCATTATTTATACTGCTTAATAATTTACTTATACTCATCTTTTCCAGATGGTTGTAGTTGGAATCTTGTTCTGTTGTTTTTGTAAAACTCATACTTCAAAAGTATGAATTAATCGTCAATTTTAATCATAAAGTATGTCATCAACCTCTATTTTTTTATCATTTATAAAATCATAAAGTGTAAGTTGCCTTAATATGTAATAGTCCACCCAAAAAGCTTGTAGAGAATTTAAATATATTACTACAGCTAGATCTTTTTTTTCTTGACTTATATTTAGATCTGTTATCGTTACTTTCCCAAGAACATATCTTTTTTTTGTTATTTCGTAACTTTTATCGGCTATTTCTTTGGCTTTTTGCGATGTTGTTAAAAAATCTCTTTTGCTTGACCAATTAAGTACGTGCAAGTAAATTTCCTGTTCAAATTCTTGTTTGTCTTGATCTATATCGTTGTTTGTTAAATCTAAATTGGCTTCTGCCATTTTACGCTCGGATTTGGAAATACCCCAATCAAAAATTGGAATACCTATACTTAATGAGACAAATTGTTGCTTATTGTAATTATTAAACAAGTTATTAAAATCATTACCGTTTTGAGATATTCCTAAATTAGCAGTTAGATTCATTTCTAGTTTGTTATTTCCTTTAGCTCTAGCCAATTCGTTTTCTGCTTGCAATCTTTTTCTTCTAAATTCTATAACCGCTTTTCTATTGGATTGTGCTTCTTCAATCGCTTTTTCTACATCAACCTCAAAAAGAGGCAGTTCATTAGGCACTCCTAATTCTACATTTTCACTATCTAATTCTAAATAACGAGCTATGTTTTGAGAAGTGCGTTTTAGTTCTATTGTATTTGTAGTTACATTGTTTTTGGAATTTAAGAGCGATAATTCCATTTGTAACAATTCGTTTTCGGCAATTTTCCCCATTTTAAAGCGTCCTTGAGAAATTTGATAAAGGGTATCTTGATTTGATAAGTTTTTTTGTGCAATTTTCAATTGCATTTGCGCTTTAAGCAAGCTAAAATATCGTTGGCATGTATTTATAGAGATTTGTTCCATGGTCTCGATAAAATCTCTTCTTGATTCTTCGTAAATTAAAGGTTCAATTTTTTTATCCCACCTAAAACTGTTATAAAAAAGCGAGTTCTGACTATAGCTAATAGAAAATGGAACCACAGAATAGCTTGTAATATTGCTATTGCCAAAAAGATCCACTTTTTCTAAATTAGAACTTAATGACAAAGTACCTCCTGTATATGGAATATTTTGAGAGAGGGACAAACTACCTGATAATAGCAATTGATTTTGATTAACAAAAATATCTTGTCCAGCATCATTGGTTTGCCTTCTGATGGAATTACTAAACTCAGGCAGTGTTGCATTCAACTTAAGTTGTGGTAGAAAACCCGCCTTATAGTTTTTAAACCGCCAATAGCTTGCTTGATTTATGTTTAAGTTTCTTTTATAATCTGGTGATTGTTTTTGTGCTATACTGATAGCTTCTGTTAGGGTTATTCTTTTTGATTGCGAAAAGGCAATCAATGGTAAAATAACAATTAATAGTAAGAGTGTGTTTTTCATTTTTATTCTGATCTTAAAGCTTCAATGGGGCTTTTGTTTGCTGCTGCTTTTGCTGGTAGAATTCCGAAGATCAAACCAATAATTACTGCAATAAAAAAGGAAATTAATATAGAATTTAGGGAAAGAATAGTTTCTATACCAGAAACAATTTGAATCCCATAAGCACCAATAATGCCTACGATAATTCCAACAACCCCACCACCCACACTAATAAGGATAGATTCTGATAAGAATTGTAAAATAACATCTTCTTGAGTTGCGCCAATAGCACGTATAATCCCTATTTCTTTTGTTCGTTCTAAAACGGATGCTAACATAATATTCATGATGCCAATACCGCCTATGAGTAATGAGATCCCTGCAATAATACTTAATACAATATTGAATATTTGTTTGGTTTTTTGTTGTTGTTTCAACAATTGAATGGGAATGGTAATTTCAAAATCAAGAACATCATTATGTCTTCTTTTTAGCATTCTACTCAAAACCTCTGCTGTTGCTTTTAGCTCATTAGAGTTAGAGACTTGTACTGTTAATTTATCAATTTGATGATAATTTCCTCTGGGAATTCTCTTTTTCGGGCCATTTTGATCACGTCTATTATTACTTGTATCGTCATTATCAGTAATTATTTTTCTATCTCTATAGCGAACTAAAAATGTTTTAACAGGAATAAAGACGTCTTGGTTTAAATCTCTAATCCCTAAATTTTCCTGAGCTTTATCTGAAATTAATTTTTCTTCTATAATACCAATTATTTGTAACCAAACATCTTTAACTTTAATTTGTTTACCCAAAGCACTTTCTCCTGTGAATAATTTTTTTTCAACTTTTCTACCAATAACACAAACAGGTAGAGCATTATTAGCTTGGTATTTGGAAAAGAATTTTCCTTTTTCTATCTCAATATTTGAAGATTCTAAAAAAGAGGAGGTGACTCCAATAAGCCTCACAGAATTTTGTCTGCCGTTATTGATAACATAGGTATTTAAAATAATTTCTGGACTTACAATTTTAACACTAGGGATATTTTTCTTAACGCTTAAGGCATCTAGCATATCCAGACCTTTTGAGAATCGTTTAGTCTCTTTATTCTCATTATCTGTATCATCTTCATTGGCGTTAGGGTTTTCATCATCTGGTATAGGAGTGACCACTATATTATTAACACCTACTAATTCTAATTGGGATAGTATTTCTTTTTCGGCGCCATTGCCTATAGCCAACATGGTAATAACTGCAGCAACACCAAAAATAATTCCCAGGGCGGTTAAAAAAGTTCTAAATTTATTGGTTTTGATCGAGCGATACGCTTCTGTAAAATTAGATCTTAATTTTTCTAAAAGTATTTTGTCTATCATTAGTTGTCTAATAATGTTATACTTTCATCATCTGTATCTTCTGGTTTACTTAAATACACCGTTTCGTTTTCTTCTAACCCTTTTACAATTATGACCTCTTCATTATTGGATACCCCAAGTTCTACTTGTTTTTTTTGAATAGAGTATCCCGATTTTACATAAGCAAAGCTAATAGAGTCCTTTGTGAATATGGCTTCAAGTGGAACAGTTAATACATCATTTTCTTCGTGGGTTAATATTCTATTAGAGGTTGTCATGCCAGGTTTAATATTGGTATTGGTTTCGTTTAATTTAATTAAGACCTGAAATAATTTAATGTCTGACCCCTTCTTGTTTTCACCCACATTTGCAACTTTTGTGATTTGGCCTTCCAATTCAATATCAGGAAAAGCATCAAGACCAACTTTTACTGGAAGCCCTTTTTTTATTTTTCGAATATCTACTTCGTTACTATAGGTCTTAGATTCCATTTTTGTTAAATCTGGTAAGCTTGCTATGGCAGGTTCCCAGGGTGATATAGTAGATCCAACCTTCTTCTTATTACCATTCCATTCTTTAACATAAGTGACCATGCCTGCATCTTCAGAATAAATCGTAAATTCTTTTTGTAATTTTTTTAACTCATCTATCTTTTTTTTGATTTTAGAGACTTCGGTGCCTACTTGAATCATTTTTGCTTTGGCTTGTCTTTTTTTGATTGCATAATCTTCGTTTTTCTCCTTTAGAGCCCGTTCATTTTTTTCAACTTTTATTTCAAGTTGTCTAATAGTGGCAGGTGACTCGTAAATTGACTGTGCTAATTCAAGTTTATTTTCTTCTATACTAAATTGAAGATCTTTAATGGCATTTCGTTCTTGTTTTAAGGTAAGCGTTGTGTCAAGTTGTTGTTGTGTGTATTTAGATTGTGTACTTTCTAAATTCAACATGGCATCATTAATTTTTCCATTTACTTCTGAGGCATCAAGTTTTCCTATATACCCACCTTTTTTCACAACAGTTCCCTCTGGTACTAGATCTTGAATTTTAAGCTGGTAAATATTAAATCTTCTAGCGTTAATAGGGCCATTGATTTTTTTAGAACTTGTAGATTGTGCCTCGCCAGAAATAAAGAGTTCGTTTACGAATTTACCTTTTGTAACTTTAACGGTAATAGGCTTATTTTCATTGTTGTTATCGCCAAAAAGAGAATATGATACTATAAGGATAACAATAAAAACCCCAAAAAGGGCAAGTTTTTTTTTAGACATGATTATTTTTTTGATTGATGAGACTCAAATTTAGTTTAAAAAATATCTTAGTATACTGCTGTATTAGTTAAGATATTCATAAAAAAGGCTGCCAAATAAAAGCATTTCTATTTTAAAAGAACATTAATATGTAGATTTTAATAAAAGAATAGGCATCAAGAATTATGCCATTAGTCTTAAATAAAATGTAAGCTGAATTATGAAGAAGGAGTAGTTGTATTAGTGTTATTAAGTGTTTAAGAAAATATTTAAAGCACTTATTTAATGGTATATGTAAAAACTGAAACTTCTGAAACTTTGAAATACCCGAGTGGGTAGTTCTCTGGGTTTGTTTGATTGATACAATTACCTCTAACTGTTGCTGGCTGTGTTTCGAAGGGGGTTCCAGGGTCTGTATCACTTTGTTGAAGTAAGATATTTAAATATTCGAAAAAACGTTTTGAAATCCCTGAGTTTCTTATTATTAGTTGATCACCAGCTGAAAGGTCTTCATTTGAATAAAATCCAAAAATTTGATTTCCGTCTGTGAATTCATCATCATAAACTTCAAGGTTAAGTGAATTCGAATCGAAAATGCTAAATTCAAATAAATAATAGTTTTTAATATTTTCGGGATCTGTATAATAAGCTTTTATTTCGGTTTCCTCTCCTGAAAATCCACCATTGTCTTTTTGTTCAACAAAATCAATTGGTACGACAGGTATTAATCTTTCTGTGGCTGTATAAATTTCATTATTATATGATATAGTAAGATTATAAGTACCATTAATCACGGGAATGAACGTGTTATTTATGTAAATCCCAGTATTTTCTTCTTCAATAAAATTAAAAATATTATTATTTAAATCTGTTACGGTAACTGTAGCTCCAGATGCTGGAGGAATGTTACTATTAAAATATGGAGCAGTAAGGGTGAGTTGAATCAATTGTTTCTTTCCTAGAGTTTCATTAAACCAGTTTAGTGAGGCATCTATCACAAGTCTTGGTTCTGCCGTTTTTAGATCAACATCTATAACATCTTCACAAGACGTCATGTATAAACCTATAACTACTATGTATATTAATTTTTTCATTAGCTTATAGTTTAAAATTATAAGATATTGATGGTACAATTCCGAATATTGATAATCGTGTGGCTTCATTAGTTCTTGTGTTCGTATTTTGTCCAAAAGAAATGGATGCTGCATTTTTACGATTGTAAATATTATAAATTCCAAAGACCCAATTGCTTTGCCTTCTTTTAGTGTTTTTTCGTTTAGGTGTGTAGGAAAAAGAGATATCTAGTCTATTATAGGATGGCAATCTATCTGAATTTCTATTATTATAATTGGGGATAGTGATACCATTGAATAAATAGCGTCCATTTGGAAATGTTCCAGGTTGCCCTGTTTGGAATAGAAAATTAGCATTAATCTTCCATTTACTATTCCAGTTATAGCTTCCAGTAAATGAGATATCATGAGTTTTATCGTAAGGATTCTTATACCAGTTACTATTGTTAATTCCTAATTCGGTTGGTGTTCTGCCTTTTGTTTGTTGCTCAGATCTTGATAGGGTGTATGCTAGCCATCCTTTAAACCGTCCTTCGTTTTTTCTTAAAAGAAATTCCAGACCATATGCTCTAGCTTTACCATTTAAAACAACTTGTTCTATTGCATTATTTGCAATTAGGTTAGCACCATCTATATAATCGATTCTGTTTTTTACTGATTTATAAAAGCTTTCTAATTCTAATGAATACTTATTATTGTTGAAATTTTTAAAATATCCTATAGCAAATTGATCTAATAATTGAGGTTTTACATATTTGCCACTAGGTGTCCAAATATCCAAAGGGGTAGGTGAGCTGGTATTTGAGAGCAGATGCAAATATTGACTCATTCTGTTATAGCTTAATTTTACAGAGCTATTGGTATGGATTTGATAGGCTAATGATACTCTGGGTTCAAGATTGAAAAACTTAGCTATAACCTCACTTCGTTTAAAACTTTCAGTACCAATTGGGTCTGCTTTTTCATAAATTTGAAAATCGGTATTAAAAAGGACTGCTTGATCATTCTCATAAATGTTTAATTCGTCTTGCCCTAAGCGAAGAAAAGAACTAAGGCGTAAGCCATAAGCTAGTGCAAATTTATCTGATACTTTTTGCTCTACATCCATGTAAATAGCATTTTCAAAAGCATATTTATCTATAAGTTTAAATGGATTTATTCCAGAGGATGCAACGGTAGGGTTTATTTCTCCTGGATTAAATTTATAATAGATAGTGTTTAGTCCGTATTGGAGTTTTATTTTATCGTTTAAATAGTGTTTGAAGTCATATTTTAAATTAAAATTCTGAATTCCAGAAATCCAATCAAATTCAACAAAGTTTAATTTTAGATTGTAGTAATAATCAGAATAAATTAAAGACAGGTTTGAAAAGAGTTTATCTGAGAATAAATGATTCCATCTAAAGTTTAAAACAGAATTCCCATAAGTGTTTTCAAATGTATCATCGACTCTAAATACATCTCGTCCAAAATACCCTGATAGATATATGTTATTTCTATTATTTAATTTATAACTCAATTTAGTATTTAAATCGTAGAAATACGCAATATTATTATTATCAAAAAGGGGTAAAAATAAATGGGCATAACTTGATCTACCTCCAAGAAGGAAAGATCCTTTTTCTTTTTTGAAGGGACCTTCAATAAGTAATCTACTAGAAACGATACCAATGCCACCATTAGCATGAAATTCTTTACTATTTCCTTCTTTTTGATAGATATCTAGAACAGACGAGACTCTACCACCGTAACGTGCTGGAATTCCTCCTTTATAGAGACGAAGATTTTTTATGGCATCTGGGTTGAAAACCGAAAAGAATCCAAATAAATGTGATGAATTGTAAATAGTGGCTTCATCTAAGAGTATTAAATTTTGATCTGCAGAACCGCCTCTAACATTAAAGCCAGACGCCCCTTCTCCTGCATTGGTTACGCCAGGAAGTAATGTAATAGCTTTAATGATGTCTGCTTCACCAAGAACAACGGGTATTTCTTTTATTGAACTAGATGTTAGTTTGTTAATACTCATTTGGGGGGCTTTTATATTGAGTTTCCCAATGTTTTCGGTAATAACTATTTCATTTAAGTTTTCTAATGCATTGGTTAAATTGAAGTTTTTAATAATATCTTCAGAAAGTATAATGGTTTCAGATTTAGTAATAAAACCTAAATAACTAATAACAATGTTGTATGTGCCTTCTGGTAATGTTATGGAATAAAACCCATATTCATTTGTGGCCATTCCAGCTTGAATCTCTGGAAAAAGGATGTTAACTCCAATAAGGGTTTCGTTACTTTTTTCTTCTAAGATGGTACCACTCAAAGTAAATTTTTGTTGAGCGTTTATAAATGAGATATTAAAACATAATGTGAAAAGAAACCATAATAATAGGTTTTTCATTTAATAGCATTTTTTATAAAAATATAAAAAAAGCCCCTAAAAAGGAGCTTTTCAATATTCTTTATGAAAGAAGTGGTTTAAACTACTTCCAATAATAACTTCTGTAATATAGAATTTAACGTTTTACTAGGTCTCATTACTTCATTAATAAGGGTTTCATTAGGTTCATAATACCCGCCTATATCTGTAGCGCTTCCTTGTACATCATGTAATTCTTTTACAATGTCAATTTCACTATCTGCCAATTGTTTAGCAATGGGAGTAAACTCTGCTTTTAAATCGGCATCTTTTGTTTGATTTGCTAATTCTTGAGCCCAATACATTGCTAAATAAAAATGACTTCCTCGATTATCTAATTCTCCAGCTTTTCTTGAAGGGCCTTTTTTATTTTCTAATAATTTATCGGTAGCATCATCTAAAGTTTCTCCTAAAATTTTTGCTTTAGCGTTATTGTTAATGTCGCTAAAATGCTCTAGAGAGACTGCTAATGCTAAAAATTCACCTAAAGAATCCCAACGCAAGTGGTTTTCTTCTAATAATTGTTGTACGTGTTTTGGTGCAGAACCTCCAGCTCCAGTTTCAAATAAACCACCACCATTCATTAATGGAACTATCGATAGCATTTTGGCGCTTGTACCAACTTCCAATATTGGAAATAAATCTGTTAAATAATCACGTAGTACGTTACCAGATACAGAAATAGTATCTTTTCCTTCTATAATTCTTTCACATGTAAAAAGGGTCGCATTGACAGGAGATAAGATTCTTAAATCTAATCCGTTTGTATCGTGATTTTTTAAATAATGAGTTACTTTTTTAATTAATTGGGCATCGTGGGCTCTATTTTCATCCAACCAAAAAACGGCAGGTGTTTGTGAAGCTCTTGCTCGAGTTACAGCTAATTTTACCCAATCTTGAATTGGAGCATCTTTAGTTTGGCACATACGCCAGATATCTCCTGCTTCAACAGCATGTTCTAATAATAAATTTCCAGAGGCATCAACAACACGAACTGTACCACTAGATGCTATTTCAAAAGTTTTATCATGAGATCCATACTCTTCTGCTTTTTGAGCCATAAGTCCAACATTAGGAACTGTTCCCATTGTGGTAGGATCAAAAGCACCATGTTTTTTGCAAAAATCTATAGTTGCAGCATAAATTCCTGCATAGCTACTATCTGGAATAACGGCTTTAGTATCTTGTAATTTGCCATCAGCATTCCACATTTGACCAGATGTACGAATCATTGCTGGCATAGAGGCATCAATAATAACATCACTCGGTACGTGTAAGTTAGTTATGCCTTTATCACTATTTACCATGGCAATAGCAGGGCCGTTTTGATAAACAGCAGCAATATCAGCTTCAATTTCATTACGTTTAACTTCAGGTAGTTCTTTAATTTTACTTATAAGATTACTAACACCAGAATTAACATTAATGTTTAATTTTTTTATGATATCGGCATGTTTTTTAAATACATCTTTATAGTACGATTTTACAGCGTGACCGAATATAATAGGGTCACTAACCTTCATCATAGTTCCTTTCATATGTAAAGAAAACAGCAAATTATTTTCTTTAGCATCTGCGACTTGTTCGTCTAAAAATGAAACAAGTGCCTTTTTACTCATAATTGTAGCATCAATTATTTCTCCTTTTAATAAAGGGAAACTATCTTTTAATATAGTAGCACTACCATTATTGTCTATATACTCTATTTTTATACTTGTTGCTTCAGGTAAGGTTATCGATTTCTCATTATGAGCAAAATCTCCAGATTCCATAGTTGCCACGTGCGTTTTAGAATCACTAGTCCATGCCCCCATAGAATGCGGATTCTTTTTAGCATAATTCTTTACAGCTTTTGGAGCGCGCCTATCTGAATTTCCTTCACGAAGTACAGGGTTTACAGCACTACCTTTAATTTTATCGTAGCGTGATTTAATATCTTTTTCTGCATCATTTTCTGGTTCGTCAGGATAATTAGGAATACCAAAACCTTGTGACTGCAATTCTTTTATAGCACCTTTCAATTGTGGGATTGATGCACTAATGTTAGGTAATTTTATAATATTAGCTTCTGGTTTTTTAGCCAATTCACCAAGAAATGCTAGATCGTCTGAAACCTGTTGGTTTTCATTTAAAAAATCTGGAAAAACGGCTAAAATTCTAGCAGCTAAAGAGATGTCTTTAGTTTCTATATTAATTCCTGAAGATTTAACAAATGCTTTTACAATAGGTAAAAATGAGCGCGTTGCTAAAGCTGGAGCCTCATCTGTTTTTGTATAAATAATTTTAGACATTGGTGTCGTTTTTTTTGAATTATTATAAAGCTAAAAAGATGTATGTAAGTAGATTCGTTTTTAGCCTTGCGAATATACAAAAATGCATGATTAAAAATGTTTAAATATTATATGAAAAGCGATTAAAAGGGGATAGATTTAATAGAATAGCAAAAAAGAATGCGTAGAGTAAGGATTTAATAAAAAAATAAGCGTGAAGTTGTAAAAGAACAAAAGCCATATCACGAAAGAACTGAATCTTCTTTGACATGGCTTTCTTTGAAATAACATAACGTGATCTAATTAGTATTGCTACTAAATCAATTTAAATTTGCATTTAAATCTTTTCAATTCAAGTGCTATTATTTCAACGAAACAGTTTAGTAATTTTCAATATGTATTGACCTATCACTAAAAATGTTTCTGTTAATCGTTTTTCTTGATGCTATTAACCGCACTTTTCGTTTTCACGTTAAGTTTGTTTAAAGCATTGCTTGCATTACAACATGCACTTTCGCTTCTGTTGCTTTTTAAGCTTTCAATTACACCAGTTGCTAACTGCTTTCACATTTAGGACTTCTTGTAATATCATGGTCTTTAGCTCTCGCACGCATACACGTGGCGCAACAAAACCTCAAAAAACAATTATAATAAAGAACGTTACTTTATTTAGAATATAATATAAATTCATGTTACCGTGAAACCAACCCAAGGTTGTTATTATTTCTTTAGCTAATATAGAAACAGAAATTAAAAAAACAAATTTTTCAAGATGTTAGATATCAACCATTTATAAACCATACTTATCAACTTTTGTTAATAAAAAAAGCCTTGATGTACATCAAGGCTTTTAAATAATTGCTTTTACAATAAATGGTAAATAATGAATATTTGCCTCTTGGTAATTTTATGTTATTGATAACAACGTCGGTAGAGGTTTCGAAAACTGTGGCATCATTTGCTCCAGTTCGCCATATTTTATTGTAGGGCACGAGTTTATTCCAAACTTTTCTTTCTTTCACTCCAGGTGAACTATAAATCAACTTGATTTGTGCTGATCCTATCTTGTTCTCTACTGTGGTAAGGGGCTTTATACGAGTGTTGTTCTAAAACGATCAATTTTGGATAGGGTTACATTGGGTAAATATCTAAAAAACAATATTTTATGATTTGGGTGTGTTTTTTGAGCGGATTCATATTTAAAAAATAAATATGAGTGTAATAGGTATTTAGAGCCCTCAACTAGATAATTATCATGACATTGAGGTTAAGGTTAAGATTAATGGAATAAAGAAGCAGTATAATTACAGGGTAGAAATTTTTTATTGGGATGAGTGCCCTTATCCAACTGATGATAGGGTGGAGTGTATCAAACAATTGATAACTCAAAATAGGAACGAGAGCCTGGTTGCGAATTCCCCCAGATTTGGGTTACGGAAGTATTGCAAGAGGGTCTATTCCAGCAAATGCTGTTTTTGTATTTTGAGATTGAAGTGATAAAACAATAGTGAAATCATAATTGATTCATGCAATTTTTTGAACTAGTTGATGGAAAAGTAACACTGGATCGTGATTGATGAATAATTTAGCATCGGAACTTGCGCTGGAAAGGTAATAAAGTAATAGTGTCATTCGAGACGTCACCAATCTGATTAGCATACTTCCACTTATTTTGATCCATGATATATTGGCGTGCGGGTTAATTGTATAGAATATCCAAAATAAAGTACTCTTCAGTTCTAAGAACCATCAAGAAACAACGTTATAGGTTAAAAGCTGGATCACAGATCCTACGATAAAGTCCGCGATTGTAAATCACGAACAGCTTGAGAAACACGAACAGCCTGAGTTTATAATTTCTTACAAGTCCTTATTATTAATCCTTATTGTAATCAGCTAAACTACTAGACTCCTCTGGAGCTAAATACTTCTCTACTCCTACTAACTTACCAAGCTTGGGTATATGCGAAGGCGTATAATCTCCTACCTCTTCTAACCCTTCATCTTCCTCCCAAAAAAAATAAGAGACAATCTTTAACCCTTCATCACTCTCAGCTACTACATAAATCATACTATACATAGATTCGTAATCTTCATCTTTCTCACTATCTCCTGTATAACATAAATAAATCACATCCTCTTTCAATACTCGCTTAATAACATCTCCACACTTAGGACTTTCATATTTCTTGATCTGGAACAATGAACGCTTTTGGACTTTTTCCAAGTTAACTTTAATTAATTCTTTAAAGCGATATTTCTCTAGCTCTCCCTCTGACCTACCAATATCAATAACATCAATGATTGTATGAGTGTAATTATGTATTGTAGAATCAAATTTTTTACACTCAGCATCGCTAATACTCTCATCATACCTCATCCTATTTGACTCAAATTCGAACTTCAAAAAAGAATCAATAAAGGCTTTCATTTGTTTCATATCTATTTTTTTGTACCAAATAATAAATCAATCTCGTGGAGAGGGAATACTCTTTCTTGCAATGGAGTACCTCCTTTATCTGCAACCGTAATACCGTCTGGCTTATCTGAGTTTTTTTTAGTCGCTGCTTTATAACCTTTGATTTGATTTCCTTCTCTATCTTCTACAATCTTAGCTTCATCGTAAGACCCAACTGAATCTTTATGAAGTACTGTTGCTGCTACCTTATCATCTTCACCTCCAACTAAAGTAACATCCTTATCCAGATTATTCGGTTTGATGGTGATTTTAACATCCATATCCCCATCTTTGGTTTTAGCTTGAAACTGCCTTTCATCAGTGGTGAGTTTTCTCCAGCTACTAATGTACCCTTCCAATAGAATGCCCAAATCTTTTCTACCTACCAAGTAAGCAAGAACAATACCTCTTTGTGCTTTAAATAATGGACTTAGATAATAACCTTCAAGTTCATAATTTCGGTTCATGTATTGTTCTATGGCCTCTAGGTTATTGTATTGCTCAAAAAAAGGCCCAATGTACTTTTCATAGTCCAAGTAAAAGTTTTGCAGCACCTGATCAGCATCGTCCAGGGTCATTACCTTGTTCTTGTGAAAGTACGAAATTTCCTTTAAATTAGTTAATGTTGTAATCAATGGACTATGATCATCACTACTAAATTCTTTGGTTTTCTCATCGAACTCCTTGCTAACCTTGTTCACAGCATCAGACCCTATTGTGGCACTGAAATTCAGCCAACTACCTGCTGTTCCGTAATAACTAATGACTATTCCAAACTGATTAACACCTATGTCAGAACAAATCAGGAAATCCTCTTTCTTTTTCTTGAACCCCTTTGGTTTCAGGAAAGTATTCACTTCTTGCAGTAGATACTTTCTTAAATCTGTTTTTTTTAACATAGTTATAAGTTAATCATTGGAATTCCCCGATACTTGCGTCGGGTGTAGCGTAAAGATATGTAATTTTGGTATTATGAGTGGTCATATTCATAAGAATCATAATAAGAGTTTATTATTGTATCATTTGGTTTGTCCTATAAAATATAGGAGAAAATTTTTGACACCAGAAGTTTCACAAACGTTACGAAATCCAGAGGACAGAACAATTCTAAGGGTAAAAAACGAAATATGGCAGGTTGAAAACGGATCACAGATCCTACGATAACCGTTCGAGATTGTAAATCACGAACAGCTTTGGTTCTATATGGGATCCATGCCTCCAAGGTTTAAATCATAGTAACTCCTTTAAAAAAAAAGCTATTCACTTCTAACCAGAATCTCGACAGGGTTTTAGTAACACCATTTTGTAATCGGCTTTGACTAAAGGACTAGTCTAATATAGTTGTTCTTGGGTTTTTTATAAGCCTGCGCCTTATTGAGAGAAAGACGAACAGCCTTGGTGTGCATTTTGATGGAAATGCATTACAAATACTACAGTTTCCAGTGCAATTGTAAATGGGTACGCGTTACACTTTCGCTAAACGCGCACCAGTGGGTGCATTCATTTTAAGAACCTAATCCAGTTGTGACAGGATCATTAGATGTGGTATAAGCTTCAGAGCTTCCATATTCCCTAACTTCTCATCGCCCCCTAAAGCCAACGCTGGAACATAAACCACTGCTTCATCGTGAGCTATTGGACCGAACTTATCTACTACAGCTAATTCTACTTCACCGTAAAATTGCTTCTTCCACATGTAATTTGTAGAAACATCATCATCTAAAAAGAAAGCAAACTCATCACTTTTAATTATCCTTTCTCTTGTATGAACATTAAGATAAACAATAACAGGGCGGCCTACTACGTCTATCCATTCCCACAAAAACAAACTACCTGTAGCTGTCCTCCCAAACACAATTGCCTTATGACTAACCTCTTTAAATTGTCTTGCAACATCATTATATTCATCTGGATTTACTAACCAAAAGAGGCCGTTCCCAAAACTTGCAAAACCATATTTCTCCCACAGTTTAACAATAATATCTTCAGTATCATCTCTACCCATAAACACCTGCGAATACTTTTCTAATGTATCATTTGATACAGCAGTAGTTAGGTTAGGTTCACCAAAATATTCAAAGAACTCAGATATTTTCTCCATTATTAAGTTGTATTTTTAGATTCATCATTGCATTTTTAGCCAGCTTACATGAGTTATTTTCTTCCTTCTTAATTTGATTGTATTGCTTTTCAGTTTCTTCTGGGGCGTTCTTGGGTTTTTTATAAGCCTGCGCCTTTATTGAGAGAAACACGAACAGCACGGTAATTCTAAATATCAGCATTGTAATGCTTGAGACCATCAAAGCTTTCTACTGGCTCTTGATATCGTTCTATAGACTCAGGACTCCCTAAACTATCAAAAGTTAAATCTCTGTAACCTGATTCAATCCCCCATTTGTAGGACTTTTTGCTAGTGTTCTCTCTTGAGTAACCATACTTAGTAGCAATTTTTAAATCATCTCCCTCTTGAACTATAATCATAGCCTCATTAAGTATTTTATGATTAACATCTGGGTTTCGCACCGAGGTGTAACACACCCAAACATCACCATATTTCTCATGCTCATATCGACTAATCTTGAACAAATGACGAGGGATATCATCTGGGGTACCTTCAAACATTTCATAAACATCCTCGTCATCTAATTCATTTATGATTTGATAACCCCAAGCACCTTTTAAAGTATCGGTAAAAAAGGAATTCAACCTCTCAACTGACTCATTATAACTATCTAAATCTGGAACTCTTTTTAAAGTAGCTGTACGAGACTCTACTTTAAAAAAATCTTCTATGAAAACTTTAATTTTTTGCATTTTTATCTATTGTTTTTTTAACGCATCCTTTAAATGAGTATCCTCACCTATTGATTGATCAAATGTATACGGTATAGATGTAGGGGCTGTTCCACTCACATTTTTTAACACAGCCTTACCAACTACATACCGAACAGACTTACAAAACTTAGGATCTCTTTTCTTTCCTAAATCAGACACCAAGCTTTTTAAAATATCTTCCTTTTCTACATCACTTGCTTTCATAGCCGCAGCGGTCTGCGACCTAATCTTATCAGCAATTTTACTATCTGTAATTTCTTTCCATTCGGATATAACTATAGCATTAAACGTTATATACTCCCTTTTGCATATTTATCCTGCTCTACTTCCAACTCCCTAACAATACGTTTTTCTATAGCTCCCATTACCTCCTTATTGTAGTATTCAGATATGGTCATTTGCCCTTCTTTTTGGTTATTTTATATGTACTTATTACTCCCATTCAGCATCTCCCCATCGGTCAATTAACTCCCAGTCCAACTCTGCTAATAGCGGACGTAATTTTCCTAAATCTATACCATAAAGATATTTATCGTAGTCTTTTGGATAGATAGTTATTGTTTCGGGAATACTAAGTGCATCTTCAACGTCGATATTATTTGGGTCGGGAATTAATATTTCTCTTGTCGGTATAACGTCATATCCTGAAAAGTATCCGTAATGAATAAACCATTCTACTTTATTAAACGGTATATGAATTTCAGTATTAAAACTAGAAAAAACAGCTTCCATTACTTCTTTGAAACTAGTAACAATACCTATTCCGTTATTACTCTTTATTTCTGTTAAAACAATAACTACTCTAGATTGATCATTCCATAAATAAATACGAAATAAACAATGAGAAACTGTATTCTCACCATTAATCCAGTGAAAAATACTACTGGTTTGAATATACTCACCAAAAGTGTTTTTAATGACTTTACCAGGTGTGTGATTCATAACTAGATTACTTGTCTTTAAATTTTACTTTCAGCTTCAATTGCGCCTCTTTCTTTTTCTTGAACCCCTTTGGTTTCAGGAAAGTATTCACTTCTTGCAGTAGATACTTTCTTAAATCCGTTTTTTTTAGCATAGTTATAAGTTAATCATTGGAATTCCCCGATACTTGCGTTGGGTGTAGCGTAAAGATATGTAATTTTGGTATTATGAGTGATCATATTCATAAGACTCATAATAAGAGTTTATTATTTAATCACAACTATGAAAAGATGCATACTTCACAGTTGAAGTTGTTTTGATACCTCGCATGTTTGCGTCGAGGTAGTTCATTTTTGAAACTAAATTTCCGCTAACGTTATTTGTAATGACTGATATTTGTGTGTCAAAACCTAAGCTCTTCCGGATTTGCAATCCAGGATCACTATCGTAGGGTTTGTAACCCGGGTACACTACAAATTTCTGGCGCCATCTATGGGAAAGGTCTGATTGAAGGCGGATCACAGATCCTACGATAATGGTTTGCGATTGCAAATCACGAACAGCCTGAGAGAGAAACACGAACAGCTTTGACACGAGTTTCCAAATGGTATTCCTCCAATAATGGTCTAAAAAACAATTTTATTTGATTCTTGTATTTTGATAGCTTATTCATTGTCCATCGTAGATACTTAGCAAATCACGTTAAGGAACGGTTTTCAAGGAATTCTTTGAGTTGTTTTAGTTCTTGGGTTTTAGCCTGAAATTGCCTTTCAACAGTGGTGAGTTTTCTCCAGCTACTAATGTACCCTTCCAAAAGAATGCCCAAATCTTTTCTACCTACCAAGTAAGCAAGAATAATCCCTGTTTGTGCTTTAAATATTGGGCTTAGATAATAACCTTCCAGTTCAAAGTTTCGGTTCATGTATTGTTCAATCGCCTCCAGGCTATTGTATTTTTCAAAAAAAGGCCCGATGTACTTTTCATAGTCTAAGTAAAAGTTTTCCAGCACCTGATCAGCGTCGTCCAGGGTCATTACCTCATCTTTATAGGGGTGTGGAACCGACTTTAATTTAGTAAGTGTTGCTATCAATGGACTGTACGAGTCATTCCTATATCCCTCGGTTTGCTGGTGAAAATCCCCATAGGTTTTGTCACATAAATTAGCACCAACTGTGGCACTAAAATTCAGCCAATTGCCCGCGGTGTTATAGTGAGTGACAATGACCCCCACTGTATTGCCACCCAACATAGAGTCAACCACGAACTCGTCATCCTTTTTTTTGAACCCTTTAGGCTTTAAAAAGGCTTTTACCTTTTTATCCAAATGCCTTTCCAATTCTCCTAATCGTACCATTAATTATAAATCTATATTAACAAAATTACCATTCACATCACCACCATACCGCTTACCGATTCTCCATCGGCTTTAAATTGAGCAGCGACGTAATCAACCTTCTTAGCTTTTCTAGGGTCTTTATTAGTTTTTAGTATTTTATACACCTCATTTTTTTCTCCAGCCTTCATATGATCTTTAAAAGCTTTCAAAGTAGCAGCATCAGTCAAAATATAATATTCTGCATCTACGGTCATATTAAAAGTCACATGTTTCTCTGAATTTGCATTTACTATTTCTCGTCATGTATTGTTCTATGGCTTCCAAGTTATTGTATTGCTCAAAAAAAGGCCCAATGTACTTTTCATAGTCCAAGTAAAAGTTTTGCAGCACCTGATCAGCATCGTCCAGGGTCATTACCTTGTTCTTGTGAAAGTACGAAATTTCCTTTAAATTAGTTAATGTTGTAATCAATGGACTATGATCATCACTACTAAATTCTTTGGTTTTCTCATCGAACTCCTTGCTAACCTTGTTCACAGCATCAGACCCTATTGTGGCACTGAAATTCAGCCAACTACCTGCTGTTCCGTAATAACTAATGACTATTCCAAACTGATTAACACCTATGTCAGAACAAATCAGGAAATCCTCTTTCTTTTTCTTGAACCCCTTTGGTTTCAGGAAAGTATTCACTTCTTGCAGTAGATACTTTCTTAAATCTGTTTTTTTTAGCATAGTTATAAGTTAATCATTGGAATTCCCCGATACTTGCGTTGGGTGTAGCGTAAAGATATGTAATTTTGGGATTATGAGTGGTCATATTCATAAGACTCATAATAAGAGTTTATTATTGTATCATTTGGTTTGTCCTATAAAATATAGGAGAAAATTTTTGACACCAGAAGTTTCACAAACGTTACGAAATATATGTTTAGAAATATCGAGACTTTATGAGATACATTTTTTAGAAATAGGTTTTGATATTCAAAAAATGACTTTCTAAGGCATAAATTGAAAAAAAGTGTTTTTTTTCAATGTGGACTATCATTCACTTTTGTATAGGATTATTACCCAATAAAAAACCTCTATCACTTTCGTAATAGAGACTTATGGTTTCTAATATAAAATAGTCTCCAATACAAACATGATTAGTCGTAGAACCGCTGCGCTTAATCTACGACCAGAAGGGTTGACACCTAGTTCCTCCAGTCTCCTTTTGGAGCCATATCCCACAGATTGGATTTATCATCCACGTAAAGAGCTTTATACACTCCTAATTCTTTAGCTTTTTCACTAATAGACACGGCTTGTTCTCTGTCCGGCATAATAAGTACTATCCTATCAATTTCTTGGCCGTCATCCAATTTTCTTGCCTCGGATTTATGAACAAGTTGCTCTTGTGTTTTGATGTCTAACACTCCATTTTCACCTAACTCACAAACCTTGAATGCTAATTTTGCAGCGCTATGGTAATAGGTGAAGAATTTATCGATATCCGTAACCTGACTAAGAGCTAAAGTAGAAACCGACTTTTTATCACCTTCCTTAGTAAAACTTGATTTTGGCTTTAAAACTAGTTTAGAATAAATCCAATCTTCTCTATCCATCAAAATTTGAGTAATACTGCTTTCATTGATTTCTTGGTCTGTACCCCAGTCTACCATAATCAAATCGCCCTTTTGTTCCCGAAAAACTCTCTTAGGCAATTCATCATTTAATAAATGATCCATACCTTCTATTTTGGTTGCTGGATTAATTTTTTCATAATAATGTGGTTGAATAAAATTAACTATTGAATTAGATTCTAACCATTTATACAACCTGATGGGCCTATACCGAGGGTACTCACTAATATTTGTCGAAATGGAAATTACAGGACCAAAAACAAACTCATGACTAAATTTTTCATAGATAGTCCACACCAGCTTTTTATATTTAGCTATTACTGACGGTGGGTTATCACTTGCCAACGAGATAGATATTTGTAATATCAAGCCACCAAAGTGTAAACATAAAGAATCTTTTAGGTCATCCTTCTTTTTACAAAAATTAGCCGAATAACTTGAAGAGGGGGCTTTTTCAATACCAAAGTACTTCATCCCATCTCGGACATTTTTAATCTCCGTATAATCAACGTATTTATCCATAAAATAATTAAAGTTCATGAAATTCATTTCTTCAATCACCTCTATCATTTCTTGAATTACATGACCCTTTTCGAGCCATATGTCTTCTGGCTCTTCATTGAACTGGAGACTAAAATTTAGATCTATTTCCATTTTGGTTTATATGTCTATTACATCCTTACTTGATGAGTCATTTGGAACAATTATGTTCACCTTTTCACCAAATATTTTTCTAAATCAGATCTCCAAGCATCAGCAGCTTCTGTATTACTGAAATAGTAACTAATTTTTGAAAAAGGCCCTACTTCTTCTTCACTACGGGCAAGTTTTCCTTTAGCTTTATTCTCTATTACATCCGCATAATCTCGCATCTGTTCTTTATGCTCAGGGGTTGGTTTTCCAGTAACCGGTTTCATCTCGATAATGGTACCATTAACATGACCATCGGCTCTTCTTAACTTTTTGACTTTACTGGTCTTAAACATTACTTCAACTCCACTAATATCTGGAACGTAAAGTTCTTCACCCCATTTCTCAAAGATTTCTCCAATTAACTTACTACCAACAATGGCCTCCAGGTTATTGTATTGCTCAAAAAAAGGCCCAATGTACTTTTCATAGTCCAAGTAAAAGTTTTGCAGCACTTGACCAGCATCGTCCAGGGTCATTACCTCGTCGTTATAGGGATGCGGGATTTCCTTTAAATCAGTTAATGTTGTAATCAACGGACTATAATCATCACTACTAAATTTATTGGTTTTCTCATCGAATTCCTTGCTAACCTTGTTCACAGCATCAGACCCTATTGTGGCACTGAAATTCAGCCAACTACCTGCTGTTCCGTAATAACTAATGACTATTCCAAACTGATTAACACCTATGTCAGAACAAATCAGGAAATCCTCTTTCTTTTTCTTGAACCCCTTTGGTTTCAGGAAAGTATTCACTTCTTGCAGTAGATACTTTCTTAAATCTGTTTTTTTTAGCATAGTTATAAGTTAATCATTGGAATTCCCCGATACTTGCGTTGGGTGTAGCGTAAAGATATGTAATTTTGGTATTATGAGTGATCATATTCATAAGACTCATAATAAGAGTTTATTATTGTATCATTTGGTTTGTCCTATAAAATATAGGAGAAAATTTTTGACACCAGAAGTTTCACAAACGTTACGAAATATATGTTTAGAAATATCGAGACTTTATGAGATACATTTTTTAGAAATAGGTTGTGATATTCAAAAAATGACTTCCTAAGACATAAATTGAAAAAAAGTGTTTTTTTTCAATGTGGACTATCATTCACTTTTGTGTAGGATTATTACCCAATAAAAAACCTCTATCACTTTCGTAATAGAGGTTTATGGTTTCTAATATAAAATAGTCTCCAATACAAACATGATTAGTCGTAGAACCGCTACGCTTAATCTACGACCAGAAGGGCTAGAGCAAAGATTAATCACTAAATGAATTTATCAAAATTTGCAGAAGGAAGGACTTTGATTACTTTTTTTCTAAACTCTTCAAGAATTCGCTCGGTAAAGGCTTCATCAAAATCTGGATCATTGATATACTTATATTCCCAATCTTTAATTCCTAAAAACTCAATCCTAGCCTCAACAAAAGTTATAAAATCAATATTCATTTTATAAAAATTTGTTCGTACTATTTTATAAATATCAGGTTCTTCTTGGTCTTTAATGAAGTTGATGAAATAATCCTGCATTTCCCCTTGTTCATCAAAAATCCTTGCTGAAAGCATTAATTCAGCCATTTTGGGATTATCATCGGCTTCTTCTTCATTAAAATAATAGACAGTGTCTTCATCTTTAAAAAGATCTGGAGAGTTCCATTCTAAATAAGACTCTTTCCATTTACCTCCCATCACCTCTTCTAATTCAAGGAAATTAATTTTTCCTTCTAACCACTCTTCGTCTTCAGGGGCATTATACTCCCATTGCACACGACAACCATTCATTTGATAATAAAACGCAAGCATACTTTCGGGTATTTCTCTACCATAGTCGCGCTTTATTTTTCTTAGCACAACTTCTTTCACTCCGTAATGTGCAGTATATGGGGTTTGATCTCTTCTATGACCTAATGAATTTTCATAATATTTAAACTCTATATTGGGATTGCTTTGTAGCTCTTTCATTTTGGCTATAAAACCTGCTCTGTAATCTACTTTATCTTGTTTTGTTACAAAGCGATTAAATACGCTATCCTCTAGTTCTGGTGCATTTCTAAAAGCACTTAAATCTTCGTCAGGAAAAAGGATCGCCATATTTTGATGGAAACTATCAGGAATGCTTCCATCAAGTTTATAACTATCTTCGGTTACGTATTCTTCCCAACAATATAATCCCATTGTCTTCTCGGTCAAGGAAAGATACTGCTCTAAATTGATGGTTAGCTTAACTAAGGTTTGAGGATGATCAAATAAATAAAGCTCATGAGTGTCATCATCATCACCTATCTTGATAAGAACCAACTTACCAAACTTTAAATCTTTAAGGATATAGAGTTGCTCTAAAAATTTACGTTTGTCTACATCATCTACTTTTGAGAAAAAAGGAATTCCTATACGAACATTGTCTTTAAAGCCTATTATATTCTGGAATCCTCCATACTCGAAATGCCATGTACCCCAAATCGAACCATAAGAATGAAGCAATCGATTTTGATGGCTAGGGTTGGGTATCATCCATTCTAATGCCTGCTTACCATACTGTTCGAGAAGTCTTTTTAATACATCAGGCAGTGTTAGGTTAGTTTCTTTTAATCTCTTTTCTATAGATGCATTATCGATAGTGCCCCCACAACTGAGGACAGAATCTTTAATTATACTAGGTTTAAATACCTTCTTTTTCTTCCAAATTTTCCTAAGCGCTGTCGAAAAATCTACCATCTCAATAATTCTTGTTTAACCAATGATTTAAGCCCTTCTATTATTCTTTCAATTCTTACTTCTTCCTCAGGAAACTGAATTGTTAATTTTCTCTCAAGTTACCTTCAAGTTCATAATTTCGGTTCATGTATTGTTCAATGACCTCCAGGTTATTGTATTGTTCAAAAAAAGGCCCAATGTACTTTTCATAGTCCAAGTAAAAGTTTTGCAGCACCTGATCAGCATCGTCCAGGGTCATTACCTCGTCGCGTTATAGGGATGCGGGATTTCCTTTAAATCAGTTAATGTTGTAATCAATGGACTATGATCATCACTACTAAATTCTTTGGTTTTCTCATCGAACTCCTTGCTAACCTTGTTCACAGCATCAGACCCTATTGTGGCACTGAAATTCAGCCAACTACCTGCTGTTCCGTAATAACTAATGACTATTCCAAACTGATTAACACCTATGTCAGAACAAATCAGGAAATCCTCTTTCTTTTTCTTGAACCCCTTTGGTTTCAGGAAAGTATTCACTTCTTGCAGTAGATATTTTCTTAAATCCGTTTTTTTTAGCATAGTTATAAGTTAATCATTGGAATTCCCCGATACTTGCGTTAGGTGTAGCGTAAAGATATGTAATTACATTAAAAACCTCTATCACAATCAAGTAATAGAGGCTCTAAATCTCTTTAATAATAAGTTCTAAATATGAGCATTGTAATGCTTCAAACCATCAAAGCTTTCTATTGGCTCTTGATAACGCTCGATAGACACTGGACTACCTAATTTATCTAAGGTTAAATCTTCATATCCACCACCGTAATATTCCCATTGATAACTAAGTCCATCAGTTGAAAAATCAGAATAAATCCCATATTGTACAATTTTAAACTTCTCATCTTCCTCAATTAGAACAAAAACAACTCTTAATTTTTTATTATAATCAGAAGGGTTTTGCTCAGAAGCATACACAAAAAAACATCACCATATTTATCAAAAAAATACTTACTTATCTTGAATAAGTGTCTTGGTAAGCAAGGTAATACCTTTTTCTTTCTGTAGAACTCATGCTTTCCTGCACTAAGAACATAAACCCCAACTCTCTAATTAAACTACCTAATGCTAATTGTTTTAGATCTTCCACGCCATCAAGGTAGTTCTGTAAACTTTTACGCTTCTTTTTCATAAAAACATTCGCCTCTAGTTCAAAAAAGTTCTCTACAAATTCTTTTGCCTCTTTCACTATAAGTTTACTTAATTACACTTTTCATATGTTTGTTACTAACGTCTACGTTCTTTAATTCTAGCTTTTTTACCAGTAAGACCTCTAAAGTAGTAGATTCTTGCTCTACGTACTTGACCACGTTTGTTAACTTCTATTTTTTGTAATGCAGGTAAGTTAATTGGGAAAATACGTTCAACCCCAATAGAACCAGACATTTTTCTAATGGTAAAAGTTTCTGATGTTCCAGATCCTCTTCTTTGTATTACTACACCTCTAAAAAACTGTGTTCTTGTTTTGTTACCCTCTTTAATTTCGTAATAAACAGTAATTGTATCTCCAGCTGAAAATTCTGGTAGATCTTTTCTTGTTACAAATTCGTCTTGTACAAATTTTACTAAAGATTCCATATCTTTAAATTTAATTATAATTAATCCAGAACAACATTCACGATTCTCGCCAGAGGTTAACCCGAAATTGGCTGCAAAGATAAGCAAAAAGAAATAAGTTAAAAGTAATAAGTTATAAGTTTTTTGGAAATACTCATTTTGAGCTTATATCTATTACTAACATTGTTATCATTAATAGCAGAGAGGCTATAATTTTTAAATTTAGAAGCTTTACAAATGAACTAAAAACCGTAAAAGAGTTATAATTATTAAGATTAGTTTAGATAGACTAATTCTATTAGGTTTCTTTTTCTTAAGACTATTATTTTAGTTGAAATTATAAGATCAATCTTCCAATAGATCTGGTCGTCGTTCTTTTGTACGTTGGTAAGCTTGTTCTTCTCGCCATTTTTCAATCTCAGGAAAATTTCCGCTGAATAGTAATTCTGGAACTTTCCAACCTTTATATTCACGAGGTTTGGTATAGATGGGTGGTGCCAATAAATTATCTTGAAACGAATCGGTTAGGGCAGAGGTCTCATTCCCCAACACACCTGGGATTAAACGAATCACAGCATCACAAAGTACAGCAGCTCCTAACTCCCCACCAGATAATACGTAATCACCAATAGAAATTTCCCGAGTTATAAATTGGTCACGCACACGTTGGTCTACGCCTTTATAGTGTCCGCATAAAATAATAATATTTTCTTTTAGAGATATTTGATTGGCAATACCTTGCTTTAAAGTCTCGCCATCTGGTGTCATATAAATAACTTCGTCATAATCTCTTTCTGCTTTTAAAGCAGAGATACATTTATCAATAGGCTCTACCATCATAACCATACCTGCACCGCCTCCAAATTGTGTGTCGTCGATAGATTTATAATTATCGGTAGTATAATCACGTAAATTATGGAAATGGACTTCCACTAAGCCTGCTTCAATAGCACGTTTTAAAATTGAAGCATCAAATGGGCTTTTTAATAGTTCTGGTAAAACGGTGATGATATCTATGCGCATTGGGTTGTTTTAAGGAATTACAAAGATAATTTAATTGTTTGTTATTTTGGCTCGTATTTTTTTGGAAGGGTGTATTCCAATAAGGACTTCTTCAAATATATCCATATTATTAATTAATATTTGAAATAATGTTTTTACTTAAATTAACACAGGTTGAAATTTAGGCTTATTTGATACCAATAGTATAAATACCTTCCATTTCGAAAATGTCACCATCAAAATCTAATTCAGGTTCTTTGATAGTTTCAGTAACGATTTGTTTAAAACCAGATTTGGTTAGTAAATTTTCAACATCTAATATGTCGTATTTTACAAATCCATGTTTAGAAAGTTCTATTTGATCCATAAAACTTTTAGAGCGGTATGCTATTAATAATTTACCTCCAGGTTTTAAAACCCTTAGTAGTTCTTTAGCGTTATCTTGTGGCTGTGGCCAAAAGTAAAGCGTATTGGTGGTTGTAATACAATCAAAAGTATGATCATTAAAAGGTAGCTTTTCAATAGAAGCTTGTTTAAAACTTACTTTTTCAGATTTAATTAATGCTTCATTTATAATTGTTGCTTCATTAACCATAGTAGGAGAGAAGTCAACACCTAAATAGTTTAAATCATCTGCCATTTTCAATAAATCTTTAACAAAAAAGCCATTGCCCATGCCAATTTCCAGAATATGATTTTTGTTTTTAGGATTAAGTACTTTATATGAGTTTAAGCAAATATGTTTGTTGCCTTTATTCATTTGTAACCCTACTTCTTTTCCTGTTTCACCTTCTGGTTGTCTAAGGTGCTTTGCAAGTTCTTTTGGGGTAAGTTTATTGTCAGGGTTAATTTTTTCTGCCATTTATTGAATGTCTTTATTCTTTTTTATTGTTATAGTCAAAAAAAAATCTGTAATAGTATATTACAGATTTATAAATTTCTTTTTCGGATTTATTTATAATCCTTTTTGTTTGTTTATTTCGTCCTGTAATTGGCGTCTTACTTTTTGCTCTCGCTCTAAAGCAGTTTTTCGGTGTTCTTCAAATTCTTCTTCAATTTCGGCAAGGGCACGTTTAGCGCCTTTAGTAATCGAATTGCTATTTTTAAATTTATAAAGAAATAAAATAAGTAAAGCTAATAAGCCTCCTATAATAGACCACATAAGAACGTTATAGCTTGCTTTACTCATTTGTAAACCAAACAAGGCCATATTATCTTTTTCTGAATTGGTTTTGTCTAAATCACTTTGTGTATTAGTAAGTTTCGATTTTAAATCTGAAATCTCTTTGTCTTGCGTTTTTACAACTAACTGCGTGTTAGCGAGTTTTTTATGTACTGCTTTTAAAGAATCTTGTGTATGTGCTTTTAATTGTGTTAACCAATGATATTCTACATTTTTGTAAACTTTACCATTGCCTTTATAGGTATACGATTTTTGAATGACGTATTCAAATTGACTACTTATGGTACCACTATTTAGCGAAAGCTTATCTTTTGCAATTTTTGTTTGAGAAAAAGAGATTAGTGAGGAGATAAATAGCAAAATTATGAGAGGGACTTGTTTAATAGAATTCATTTACGATTGGTTTTAGTGGTTCTGCGAAGTTATAAAATATTGTTTATTATACATTATAAATAAATAAAAAGCCTCATAAAATGAGGCTAATTTATATACGATTGAAATCTCAATTTAGATGACCTACATTAATAATATGTATAACGTCTAACTTTTGCAATATATTTTGCAAGTCTTATTACTTGGTGACTATATCCGTATTCGTTATCGTACCATATATATAAAACAATATTTTTACCGTCTTTGCGTACAACGGTTGCTTTGCTATCATAAATAGAAGGAGCTGAACTTCCTACTATATCGCTAGATACTAACTCATCACTTAGTTCGAATTTAATTTGTTCGACTAAATCGCCTTCTAAAGCATATTTCTTTAAAATGGTATGAATACTATTTAAAGATGTTTTAGTTTTTAACTCTAAGTTTAGAATGGCCAAAGAGCCATTAGGAACGGGAACCCGAATGGCGTTTGATGTAAGTTTGCCTTCTAAACTGGGCAAGGCTTTAGCAACAGCACTGCCAGCTCCAGTTTCTGTAATGACCATATTTAACCCAGCAGCACGACCACGACGGTATTTATTATGGAAATTATCTACTAAATTCTGATCGTTTGTGTAAGCATGTATCGTTTCTAAATGACCAGATTTTACACCAAATGAATCTTCAATAGCTTTTAAAACTGGTGTAATAGCATTGGTAGTACAAGATGCTGCTGAGAAAATATCAATTTTATCTGGATTATTTTCTGAATGATTTACACCATAAACGATGTTAGGAATTTCTTTTCCTGGTGCCGTTAATAATACTTTACTAGTACCTTTAGATTTTAAATGCCTGCTTAAAGCTTTTTTATCTCTAAAAGCTCCTGTATTATCGATTACTAAGGCGTCTTTTATTTTGTACTTAGTATAATCGATGTCTTCTGGAGCATTAGCAGAAATAATATTTACAGTAGTGCCATTTATAACTAAGGCGCTGTTTTTTATATCTACAGAAACTGTCCCTGAGAAATCACCATGAACCGAATCGTTACGTAATAAGGAAGCACGCTTTTCTAGTATTTTTTCATCAATGGCTCCTCGGGTAACAATGGCTCTTAAACGTAGTTGACTTCCCTTGCCAGTTCGTGTCATGAGCTCACGAGCAACTAAACGCCCAATTCTACCAAATCCATACAGAACAACATCTTTAGGAAAAATATCACCATTTTTGCTAGCACTTTTTAATTTTGCAGCAACAAAAGCGGTAGCATTGCTGTGCTTGTTATCTTCTAAGTGAAATTCATAGGTGAGTTTTCCAATATCCAATTTTGCAGGAGGAATATCAAGTGTTTTAATAGCCTGAGCTATTTCAACAGAATCGAAAATAGAGATCGGTTTTTGTACAAATTTACCAGCATATTCATGAAGGTTTAAAATTTGACTCACATTTCTATCAATAAGTTGATTTCTGAAAATTACTAACTCAATGGACTTGTCGTACCAAAGGTCACTTATAATTTTAATAAATTCTACGGTAGCTCTTCGACGATCTGCTTGAAAGGCTAACTCATTTTCATAAGCTTTGTTAAAAGACATTGTAAAATAGTTTAAAAGTTTGTTTAATTCTTGGCAAAAGTATCATATTTCAAACGTTTTCGTAGCGTATTTTGATAAAAAAATAATCCCATCAAAAAATTTAATTTTTGATGGGATTAAAAGCTTATTTTTATGGGTGATTTTTTATCTAAAAATCACTTCTTTTTTCTCTTTTCTTTTGTTAATATATGCTAACCTTTTAATATTTTCTTGAATATCGTCTCCATATTTTTCTTTTAGTTTGGATATATCTTCAATGGATTCAATTTTAATATCATTTATTCCAGTAATAATATAACCTTCAGAAATTCCTAAGTTAGAATACAGCCATTGGTTTTGTGTTTCTTTAACCATAACGCCGTAGTCAATATTATATGTTTCCTTAAAAGAATCTGATAAATCTTTTAATTCCATTTTCATAAAATTGATAGAAAACATTTCTGTTTTGGAAAGTGTTACAGGTAATGTTTTTAAGGTATTATTTCTAAGTAATTCAACAGTTACCACATCATTGGGGCGCTTTGTTTTTATATAACCGCTTAAGTCTTCAAATTTAGAAACTTCAATATTATCTAATTTTTTAATAACATCTCCTTTTTTTATACCAGCTTTTTCAGCTCCAGAATTTTTAATGACTTCACCAACATATACACCTTCTGTATAGTTAATACCAATTTCTTCGGCCGCAGTATTATTAAAAGTACCACCTTTTATGCCTAACACACCATTTTGTACATTGCCGTATTCCATAATATCTTCAATGACTTTACGTGCAATATTACTTGGTACTGCAAACGAATAACCAATATAAGATCCCGTTTGAGATGAAATGGCTGTATTGATACCAATTAGCTCACCGTTAGTGTTTACTAAAGCGCCACCTGAATTACCAGGGTTTACTGCTGCATCAGTTTGAATAAACGATTGGGAACTTTTACCTGTTAAATCTCTAGATTTAGCACTAATTATACCTGCGGTTACAGTAGATGTTAGATTAAAAGGGTTTCCAACGGCAAGTACCCACTCACCAATTTTAGCCTGGTCTGAATCTCCAAAGGTGGCATAAGGTAAATCTTCATCTGCATCAATTTTCAAAAGCGCTATATCTGTTTTTGGGTCTGTGCCAATTAATTCAGCTTTATATGTTGTATTGTTATTAAGAGTAACCGATAATTCATGTGCATTATCAATAACGTGGTTGTTTGTTATAATGTATCCATCAGCATTAATTATAACCCCAGAGCCTGTTCCTAATTGAGCACGTTGAGAACGTCTTCCAAAAAACAAATCTTCAAAAGTCATTTGTCCAGAACTAAGCGTCATATTTTTTACATGCACCACTGCATGAACTGTGTTTTCGGCTGCAACAGTGAAATTGGGTGTTTCGTTTGTGTTTAATAAGCTGTTTACACTTTTAGTAGGTAGAAAATTAGGTTTTGTTTCAGTGGGTGCTACAACGACTTTGTTTTCTTTTTCCAAAAATAATTTATAGGCACCAAGGGTTAAAGTACCACCTAACGCTGAAACCAATACTAATGATAAAATCTTTTTCATCTTTTTAAATTTTTTGTTTAATAAATGTACCTAGAACTTCTATACATTCAGAAATTCGGAAAACAAGAATTAATTGTTTAAGAATGTTTTACAATTAATTTTGTTACTATACATTTCTTGATTTTCAGTTTAATAACGTTCAAAATTAAATATTTATTGAAAAATCAATACTGTTTTAACGATTTTTAACGCGAATTTTAACGCCTATTTAACAGTCGAAAATACAGTTTAATATTTATATCTTTGTGTTTTATTATGAAACAGACTTTTTATAAATATCAGGGTACAGGAAATGATTTTGTGATGATTGATAATCGTCAGCAAACTTTCGACAAAAATAACACTAAACATGTGGCTTTACTATGTGACAGACGGTTTGGTATAGGCGCAGATGGACTTATTCTATTGGAAAATCATGATGATGTAGATTTTAAAATGGTTTATTATAATGCTGATGGAAACCAAAGTTCTATGTGTGGTAATGGCGGACGTTGTTTAGTCGCATTTGCTAAACAATTAGGTGTTATTAAGGATAAAGCCGTTTTTGAAGCTATTGACGGTTTGCACCATGCTACTATTGAAGGCGATATTGTGAAACTTCAAATGGTAGATGTTGATACTGTTGAAAAGTATGAAGACCATGTTTTTTTAGATACTGGGTCGCCTCATCATGTGCAATTTGAAAATCAGATAGAAGCATTTGATATAAAAGCTGAAGGTTCTAAAATTAGATATGGATCGCCATATAATGAAGCTGGAAGTAATGTGAATTTTGTAAAGAAATTAAACGATCAAACGTTTACAGTTAGAACTTACGAACGAGGTGTAGAAGATGAAACACTATCATGTGGTACTGGAGCTACTGCTGTTGCTTTAGCAATGCACGCTATTAATGAAACTACAGATCACCTTATAACACTTCAAGTACAAGGCGGCGAACTACAAGTGTCTTTTGAGCTTGAAGATGGCTTATACAAAAATGTATGGCTTATTGGATCTGCTAAATTAGTTTTTAAAGGGACTATATGATCACTCTAAAAGGCGAAAATATATATTTACGTGCTTTAGAGCCTGAAGATTTGGAGTTTATTCATACTATAGAAAATGATGAGACTATCTGGGAAATTAGCAATACGATAACACCATATTCTAAGTATTTAATAAAGCAGTATTTAGAGCAAGCACATAAAGATATTTTTGAAGTTAAACAATTACGACTGGTTATTTCGAGTTATAAAGAAGTATCTATGGGAATGATTGATTTGTTCGATTTCGATTTTAAAAATGGTAGAGCAGGTGTTGGTATTTTAGTGAAGGAAGCAAATGATAGAGGTAAAGGTTATGGTAAAGAGGCTCTTAAATTATTAGTGGATTATAGTTTTACGCATTTGGGTTTACACCAATTGTATTGTAATATCTCTGAAGAAAACGAAGCGAGTATGACGCTTTTTACAAATCAGGGATTTAAAAAAATAGGACTTAAAAAGGATTGGATTCATAGTAATGGTTCTTATAAAAATGAATACTTATTTCAGCTTATAAATAAATAAATAAATAAATTCTTGAAACGGACTATCACCCTAGGTAAACTATAGGAGTATTTTGTCTGTTTCATTTTGTCTTTAGAGACAAAGCCGAATTTTGTATTTTATCTCACCCAGAACTACCAAAAAAGGCAGTTATGACCTTTCCAAAGGAGAGGTGAATAGGAAACCCCGACCCAAGGGTCGGAGAATTTTTAGATTAAATGTATATAAAAAAAATACTTCTTACGATTGTAGTTATTGGCTTGGTGGTTGCAGGATTTTTTGCAAACTTTGTGTATAAAGCAATGCTAAAGCCTAATACGGCGTTTAATAACGACACGGCTTATATTTTTATTCCCTCTAATGCAGTTTATGAGGATGTTAGAAACCAGTTAGCACCATTATTAGATGATATCGATTCTTTTGATGATTTAGCTGAACAAAAGAAATATACAACAAATATTAAAGCTGGGAAGTATGCTATTAAAAAGGGGATGAGTAATAATGATATTATTAACTCTATTCGTAGCAAGAATATACCAATTAAACTCTCCTTTAACAATCAGGAAACCCTTGAAAAATTAGCAGGACGTATTGCTGTACAAATAGATGCAGATAGCACTTCTTTGCTAAAAGAAATGAAAGATGAATCGTTTTTAGTTAAAAACAACTTTAAAGAAGCAACAGCTTTAGGTATGTATTTACCTAATAGTTATGAGTTTTTCTGGAATACATCAGCCGAAGCGTTTAGAGATCGTATGCTTAAAGAGTATAATCGTTTTTGGAATGATTCGCGAAAAAATAAAGTAAAAGCAATTAATTTGTCTCAAGACGAAGTTATAACCTTGGCATCTATAGTATATGAAGAATCTAAACAAGCTGACGAGCAACCAAGAATAGCTGGTGTTTATATAAATAGATTAAAAATGGGGATACCATTGCAGGCAGATCCCACACTTAAATTTGCCGCTTATAAATTACCTGAATATAAAAATACTATTATTAAACGTGTTTTAAATATCCATAAAGAGATCGAATCTCCTTATAATACATATATGAATGCAGGGTTACCGCCTGGCTTAATTGCTATGCCAGATATATCTGCTATTGATGCTGTTTTAAATTATGAGAAGCATGCATACATATATTTTGCTGCCGATGCCAAACGCCTTGGTTACCATAAATTTGCTAAAACGTTAGCACAGCATAATGCGAATGCCAGAGCGTATCATCGTTATTTGTCATCTCAAGGTATTAATAAATAGTGAGACACTCTGAAACAAAATATATTCTTTTATTTACGCTATTAACATCTCTTTCTTATTCACAGTCTAGGCTAAATGACTTTTTAACGTCTAGTGATACACTTAATAAACCTAGAAGAAACGCAGTCGTTATTACTGAGGCATCTATAGCTGCTATAACTTTAGTAGGATTGAATCAACTTTGGTATGAAGATTTCGATAGATCAAAGTTTCATACTGTTAATGATAACAGTGAATGGCTCCAAATGGATAAAATAGGGCATGCCTTTACAGCTTACCAAATGGGAAAACACGGTGCGCAACTACTTAATTGGAGTGGTGTAGGGAATAAGGATCAATTAATTTATGGCGCCACTTTAGGTTTTGGTTTTTTAACGGTTGTTGAAATTTTAGATGGATATTCGAAAGAATGGGGTTTTTCGTGGGGAGATATTACAGCAAATGCAGCAGGAACAGGTTTGTATATTGGACAAGAATTATTGTGGGAAGAGCAAAGAATTGCTTTAAAGTACTCGTTTCATCAAACGCGCTATGCGAATTTAAACCCAGATAAGCTAGGGGAGCACTTTTTAGAGCAGGTATTGAAAGACTATAATGGGCAAACTTACTGGCTAAGTGCTAACTTACATGCCTTTTTTAAAGAAAGTAAAATTCCTAAATGGTTGAACATAGCAGTAGGTTATGGAGCAGATGGAATGCTTTCTGGAACGAAAGATATTGACAATCAACTGTTAACAACTAATCGAAGGGGGCGTCAATACTATTTAAGTTTTGATGTAAATTTGAATGCTATTAGGACAAATTCAAAATTATTAAAGTCTGTTTTAAGCATTTTTAATATGGTAAAGATACCATTCCCTACATTAGAAATCAATGAAAACAAGTGTGTATTTCATCTATTCTACAACTAAAAAACACACATAATCGATTAATTTTGAAAAAATTAAAAAAAAGCCTAATTTTGCACGCTGAAATTTCAAGGAGTATTTTACTATAAAAATGCACTGAAAAAATTTAAAATTATGATAAAGAATATTGCAAGTTATACAACCCTCTCGCTTACAATATGTTTTATATTGTATGATGTATCGTTCTCATCTAATGAGACAGTTAATTTAAGTAAAGAACATTCTACAGAAGGATTAGACTTAAATTACACGGTATTAGATGATACAAGCAAAGATTCTAATTTGTTAGCATCTAACGAATTGTTTACACCTTATTTAGGAAAATCGTTTGTTGGATTTAAAGAAGCATTGGCTTTTAGAGAATCTGGTGGTGATTATTTTTCTGTGAATACATATGGGTATTTAGGCAAATATCAATTTGGAACAGAGACTTTAAAAATGATTGGAATTAAAAATTCAGCTAAATTTTTAAAGAACCCTAAGCTTCAAGAGCGCGCTTTTATTGCAAATGCAGAACGTAATAAATGGATTTTAAGACGTGATATTAAGAATTTTGTTGGAAAACGAATTAATGGTATTATAGTTACAGAGTCAGGTATTCTCGCTGCAGCACATTTAGCAGGTCCTGGCAATGTGAAAAAATATTTAAGAAGTTATGGCTTAGATAATTTTGCTGATGGATACGGAACAACTGTGTATCATTATATGAAACGTTTTTCAGGATATGATACGTCTTTTGTAAAACCAAATAAAGAAGCAAAGGCTATATAGTTATAGTTGCAGAATAAATTCCGAGATGTTTTTTTTATATTGAGGTTTTAACTAAAACTATGATTTTCGTTCGAGTAAGTTGAAGTCTAGCTTTTATGAATAATAAATATTGTAGGTCTCTTATGTAGGTCTACAATATTTTTTTTCCAGGCACTAGCCGTTTGTGTTTTTATGAATTCTGTGCTTAAAGTTATGTCACATGCTACAGATATCTCAGTATTTTTTTCTAGTGTATGACATAAGTCTTCCAGCATTTTATTGTTTCTATAGGGCGTTTCTATGAATAATTGTGATTGATTGTGTTCAAAAGACAGACGTTCTAACCGTTTAATTTCATTTTTTCGATCTCCTTTATCTATAGGTAAATACCCATTAAAAGCAAAACTTTGTCCGTTCATGCCAGAACTCATTATGGCCATTAATATGGATGATGGTCCCACTAAAGGTACTACTTTAATGTTTTTTTGATGTGCTAGTTTTACAATATCTGCACCAGGGTCTGCAACTCCAGGGCATCCAGCTTCAGATAAAAGCCCAATATTAGTTCCATTTAAACAAGGGGTTAAAAAACCAGGTAACTCACTTACATCTGTAAACTTATTTAAGTGAAACATGTTTAAAGATGGTTGTGGTTTATCGGGAGTAATTCTTTTTATAAAACGTCTTGCTGTTTTTTCATTTTCAACAATATAAGTATCGGTTTGTTCAATGATTTGTTTTACTGAGATGGGTAAAACTTCCAACGGATCGTTGTCTCCTAATGTTGTAGGGATTAAATATAGCTTACCTTTAGCTGTGCTTGTATCCATGAATTGTTTGGTTTAAGTCAACGTTTCAGCAATCACACCACAAGCTTCATCTAACATTTTGTAAACGTTTTCAAAGCCTTCGTCTCCGCCATAATATGGATCTGGAACATCGTAATTTTGATTTGGATAAATTTCGTTTAAAATGAATTTAACTTTTGCAATATCTTCATCGTTTCTTGCTAGTGAAATAACATTATTAAAGTTCGAATCGTCCATGACATAGATTAAATCGAACAAATCAAAATCTGAAGTTTTAAATTGTCTTCCTTTTAAATTAGAAATATCTAATCCGTATTTTCTAGCTACTGCTACAGAGCGTTTGTCTGGAGAATTTCCAACATGATAATTAGCCGTACCAGCAGAATCTACTTTAAATAAATCGCTTGGAAGTTTAGATTTTAAAATACCTTCGGCTAGTGGAGAACGACAAATGTTTCCCAAGCATACCATCAGAATTTTAGTCATTATAAGTGAGTTTTAAACTGAAAGCTTTTTAGTGATATCCTCAACATATTTTCTAAATTGTTTATCTGTTGAAGATAGATTATCTACTGTTTTACAAGCGTGTAAAACAGTGGCGTGATCACGTTTTCCTATTTGAGAACCAATACTTGCCAGTGATGCCTTAGTGAATTTTTTAGCAAAAAACATAGCTAATTGGCGCGCCTGAACAATATGGCGTTTTCTTGTTTTAGATTGTAAAGTATCAATATCCATTTGGAAATAATCTGATACTACTTTTTGAATGTAATCTATAGAAACTTCGCGTTTGGTATTCTTAACAAATTTTTCAACTATAATTCTAGCTAAATCAATTGTGATTTCTTTTTTATTGAATGAAGATTGTGCTATTAATGAAATGATAGCGCCTTCTAATTCTCTAACATTCGTTTTAATGTTTTTTGCTACGTATTCAATAATATCTTCTGGCATATCAACGCCATCACGATATAATTTATTTCTAAGTATAGAAACTCTAGTTTCGAAATCTGGTGTTTGTAACTCGGCAGAAAGTCCCCATTTAAAACGAGATAATAAGCGTTGCTCAATATCTTGCATATCAACGGGTGCCTTATCACTAGTTAGAATAACTTGTTTACCGTTTTGATGTAAATGATTAAAGATATGGAAGAAAACGTCTTGTGTTCCTGTTTTTCCAGAAAGGAATTGAACATCATCAATAATTAATACGTCAATAATTTGATAAAAATGGATAAAATCATTTCTATTGTTTTTCTTAACGGCATCTATATATTGTTGTGTAAACTTTTCTGCAGAAATATATAAAACAGTTTTTTCTGGATATTTATCTTTTATATCAACACCAATGGCATGTGCTAAGTGTGTCTTGCCTAAACCAACACCTCCAAAAATTAAAAGCGGGTTAAAAGAAGTGCCTCCAGGTTTAGCAGAAACTGCTAATCCAGCACTGCGAGCTAAACGGTTAGAGTCGCCTTCTAAAAAATTTTCAAAACTATAATTAGGGTTTAGTTGAGATTCAATCTTAACATTTCTAATCCCTGGAATTACAAAAGGATTCCTTAATTCTGGACTTTTATTGTTTAAAGGAATGTCTACATCTTGAGATTTTACAGAGCCTCTATTTGTACTTGGAATTTTTTCGGTAAAAGGTTGTTTATTGCCATACGTGTTTTCCATTTTTATAATGTAAACAAGTTTAGCTGTTTCACCTAACTCTTTTGTGAGTGATACTTTTAATATTTTTACATAATGCTCTTCAAGCCATTCATAAAAGAATTTACTAGGAACTTGAATGCTCAATGCATTGTCAGTAAGTTTAACTGCAATAATAGGTTCAAACCAAGTTTTGTAAGCTTGCGGTTGAATGTTATCCTTTATAAATTCTAGACAATTATCCCATACCGATTGCGCAGTTATACTCATTAGTTAAGTTTAAGTCGTTTTTGTTAGTTAGTTTTTTTAATACGATGAAAGAGTGAATTCCCCCATAGCCCCAATTTACTTGTGGCAAAGATGTGAACAAAATTCTTAAAAAAAAAATCATTTACTATAGAATTTTCAGAATTTTTTCCCCATATTTAAGCTCATCCCGAAACTACAAAAAAAAAACTAATAATACTTATGAAAGTCGATGAAATACAAATAAGAGTGAGATATGGTGAAACTGACCAAATGGGTGTTGTCTATTATGGTAATTACGCATTATACCTTGAAATGGGAAGGGTTGAATGGTTGCGAAAACTTGGTGTATCATATAAATCAATGGAAGAAAAAGGCATTATGTTACCTGTAGTTTCTTTGAACATAAACTATAAAAAATCAGCGGGTTATGATGATGTAATTAATGTAAAAACTCAACTAAAAAGTACACCTACTACTAAGATTGAATTTGAGCATGAAATCACAAATGAAAAAGGAGAAATTTTAACAAAAGCGACTGTAGTTTTAGTTTTTATTAATACAAAAACCAAGCGGCCAATAATGATACCTAAATATCTTTTGGAGCTTATGGAAAGCTAAATTTTTTATGAAGTGATTTAATCTTTTTTCAAAGGGGTACAAGTGGCTTTTTCTTGTTCAATTTTTGCCTTTTTTTGTGAGTTATAACATTGCTGAAAATCACAAAAAACGCTTTATTTGATCATCAAATAGCTGTTTTTTGTTGCAAATAAAAAAGTTTATACTGCTTTAATATCTATTTCAAAGAGATGATTAAAAGTTTCAAAAATAGATGGGGCATTTTTTTTTCTCACAGAAATAGTGATTTTACAATCCATTTCTAATACCTGATTGATAATATTTAAGTTTTTTTCTTTAATAATACGCATCACTTTATTCATGTTTTTATAATCGAACGAAATAAGGTAATCTATATTTATCGTCTTTTCTATAATGTTAGCACCTTTTAATGCTATTTGTGCTGTCGTTTTATAGGCGTTAATTAAACCACCAACACCTAATTTAACGCCGCCAAAGTATCGAACTACGACAATTAAAATATTAGTAACCTCAAAAGATTGTATTTGCCCATAAATGGGCATGCCTGCAGAATTACTTGGTTCTCCATCATCATTTGCACGATAGGAAATAGTTTCTGTTCCTAATTGATAAGCGTAACACCAGTGTCTTGCGGCATGATGTTCTTTTTTTAATTTTTCTAAATAGTGTTTTACATCATCTTCATTTAATACAGGAAAAGCATATCCAAAGAATTTACTGTTTTTATCTTTAAATAATACTTCTTCGGAAGCAATATCGATGGTTTTGTATGTGTCTTTTTCGGTCAAAAAATTAGAATAAATTGCTTTTAGTTTTAAACAGGTTACTTACATCTTCTGTGGCAGGGTTAATGTTCCAAGTCTTAAAATCTAAAGATTTAGCGGTATTAATGTTGTCTGTATTGTCATCAATAAAAAGACATTCGTTTGCGTTTAATTTATTCTCATTCAACACGAATTCAAAAATATCATGATTAGGTTTTCTTAAATGTATTTCATGAGATAAATAAAAAGTATCAAAGTAGCTTTTGAATTCTTCATATATAGGGATGTGTTTTTTTATCCAATCAATATGAAGCTCATTCGTATTACTTAATAGTATAAGCTTGTAATTTGAATCTGATTTAAGTTGTTTTAAGAAATCTAGTCGGTGTTTAGGGAAATCTTTTAATATAAAATTCCAAATATCAATTATTTCATCATTTGAAAGTTTAGGGAAATTTTCAGTATGAAATTCAAGAAATTCATCGGTTGAAATGAGCCCTTGCTCATAAAAACTATTAAAAGCAATCATTTCCTCTGATAATGATTCAATTTCAAAAGACTTAAGTATATGTTCTTGAGATCCCTCTATATCTAAATTTATAAATACATTTCCGAAATCGAAAATAATAGTTTTAATCATTTTTGTAAATTTTAAGAATGTCTGTTATAATTTTTTCTTCAGAAATTAATTTACCCAAAAAAATAGGAGCTTTTGTGCCTTCATTAAATTCAATGTTTCCTGTAAAGACTCTCGCCTCGTCCCATAAATTGGCATTAATAAATGTTTGAAGTGTTTTTTGTCCACCTTCTATAATCACAGAGTTGATGTCATTTTTATATAAAACGTCACAGATTTGTTTAGCAATATTTTGTTTTGAATTCCAATCAATAAATTCCAAATTCGAATTATGTTGTTTTAATTCTTGGTCTTTGATCTTCTCGCTTAAAATAATAGTTTTTGCTTCATTATTGAAAACAGACGCTTTTTTATTGAGTTTTAAAGTGCTGTCTAAAACAATTCGAATGGGGTGGGTGCCTTTCCAATCTCTAACTGTTAAACTAGGGTTATCTTGTAAAACAGTATTTGTGCCCACTAAGATTGCTTGTTCTTCAGATCGCCATTTATGAACGAGTTGTCTTGAATATTTATTAGTGATCCAAACTGGTTTTTGCTCTTTTCTGTTTTTTGGTGCTATAAAACCATCATTGGTTTCTGCCCATTTTAAAATGATATATGGACGTTTTTTATTGTGATATGTAAAAAAGCGTTTATGATGCGCTTTACATGCAGACTCTAAAACTCCAACATTAACATGACAACCAGCTTCTCTGAGTTTTTTGATGCCTTTTCCTGCAACTTTTATATTATCATCTACACAGCCAATAACCACATTTGGAATTTTATGTCTAATAATAAGGTCGCTACAAGGTGGGGTTTTGCCAAAATGTGAGCAAGGTTCAAGTGTTACATAAATAGTAGATTTTTTTAATAAGGTTTTGTCTGCAACAGCATTTATAGCATTAACTTCTGCATGATTGCCTCCATAGGGGCTTGTGTATCCTTCTCCTATAATCGTGTTTTTGTAAACAATAAGAGCGCCAACCATGGGGTTGGGTCTAACAGAGCCTAAACCGTTTTTAGCAATTTCTATACAGCGTTTTATGTAGATTTCGTGACTATTCAATTATTTATAGTTTAATCTTCACATTTTCGGTTTCATCAATATTATAGGTATACGAAAAGCCTAAAGCTTTGTATATGATATCTCCTTTATATTGTACTTTCATTTTTTTATTAAATAAGCTACCAAGTAATCTGCTAAGGTTTTTATCACTAAAAATACTATCGGTTGGAATGTTTACTTTTAAAGGAATAGAAAATTCTTTTTTTGCAGGGACTTTAAAGCTTTTAGTTGATATGTTTGCCATTTCATTATCATTAACAAAAACCTTTATTTCATCAGTTTTTAATTCGCCACCAATATCATTTTTGTTTACAAAAAAGGCATCAGCAGTAAAAGTGATATGTTTTGAGGTTGATTCTTGAACTTTAATATTCTTGACATATAAAAATTCTGGTTTTTCATTAACAGAGCAACTAAAAAAAATAAATAATATTGTTGATAAAATAATGATATTCCTCATTTTCATTTTTTTAGATTTAAGTATCTTCACTAGGTGTAAAATATATGCTTTTAAAGTGGGTAAAGATACTATAGTTATTCGAGAAATTCAGTCTGAAGATAACGCTCAAATAGAACAGGTTATTAGAAATTGTTTTCATGAGTTTAAAATACCATTAGAAGGTACGGCATACTCTGATAAGGAAACCCCAAGAATGTATGAGTCTTATCAAAATAGTAATGATGTTTACTATGTGATTGATAATAATGGAGCTATTTTAGGGGGCGGAGGTATTAAACCTTTAAAAGATTTTGAAGCAGATGTATGTGAAATTCAAAAAATGTATTTCTCATCAAAAATAAGAGGTAAAGGTTATGGTAAGTTGCTATTTGAAAAATGTTTGCAATCTGCTAAGGCATTAGGGTATAAGCAATGCTATTTAGAATCTGCTCCTCAGCTTAAAGTAGCTATTTATATGTATGAAAGTTATGGTTTTAAACATTTAACAGAAGCATTGGGGAATACGGGGCATTATTCTTGTGGTGTTTGGATGATAAAGGACTTATGAGACTAAAAGATATTCAGGGGGTATTTCATAAAGAATTACATGGTATTAATAGCAAAGAAGAAATAGATAGTTTCTTTTTTATATTAATAGAGGCTTATTATGCCATGACTAGAATAAAATTGGCTTTAGAACCCGATTATAAAGTAGAAAATTATAATACTATTCTAAATGCTTTAGAATTATTAAAAAAACAGCGCCCCTTACAGTATATATTAGGAAATACGGAGTTTTATGGACTCCCTTTTAAGGTTAATGAACATGTTTTAATACCCAGACCAGAAACAGAAGAGTTGGTTGAGTGGATTGTTAAAGAACAATCTCAAGTTAATAATCGAAACCTAAAAATAATAGATATTGGTACAGGAAGTGGTTGTATTGCTATTTCGCTAGCTAAAAATTTACCAGATGCTAAGATTTATGCCTTGGATATAAGTGAGGGTGCTTTAAGCATTGCCAGTAAAAATGCTAAATTGAATGCGGTTGACATTGAATTTGTAAAAGCAGATATTTTGAATTATGATAGTCATGCTATTGAATTTGATATTATTGTATCTAATCCTCCATATATTAGAGAGTTAGAGAAAAATATGATGAAACCGAATGTTTTAGATAATGAACCGCATTTGGCACTCTTTGTAGCTGATGAAAATCCATTACAATTTTATGAAGCTATTATTAAGTTTGCTATTAAAAATTTAAATAAAAATGGACAAGTATTTTTTGAAATTAATGAGTATTTAGGAAACGATATGATTCAATTACTACAAAAAAATAATTTTTCCAATATAAAGTTAAAGCAAGATATCTTTAAAAAAGATAGAATGATTAAAGCGGTTCTGAGTCAATAAGCTTTTAGGTTATAAGTTCAATATTTTAAAGACTTAAGACTTGTTTGTGAAATTTTAATTAGTCTATGTTTATTTCATAGCAGGAAAACTCAATTTTGAAAAGTTTGTAGGGTGTATTCAATTCGGGGCTTACCCTAAATCATTATCTTTTTATTGGTGCCAAACTGCAGTTAAAACTAAGTATTTTGACGTATTTCGCTTTCAACCTTTAAAAAGTTTCCACACAAATAGCATGAATTCACTTTTGTAATGTTTATTGTTTTACATTTTGGTGTGTCACAAAGTGGACTTTCAGTTTGCTAAGACAAACCTCTGGATCTCTTGTATACATTGGGTTAACTTGAAATTATTAATGCATTAATTTTGTGTTTTAATCTCTATAATTTCATTATATAAAGTAATATTTTTTCTGTTAAGAAACCTTTAATAAAAATTAACGCTAGTAATAATTACTTGCCTTTCATTTTGTTATATTAGAGGCTTTTAAAAAAAACATTATTTCACTTTTTTGAATGGGTACTAAAGAATTAATTGAAGCTTTAAGAGAAGAGTTACGAGAGCATAACTATAATTATTATGTACTTGATAATGCAACGATTTCTGATTATGAATTCGATATAAAATTAAAAGAGCTACAAGGGCTTGAGGCAAAACACCCAGAATTTTTCGATGTTAATTCGCCGTCACAACGAGTAGGGGGGGCAATTACTAAAAATTTTGAAACTATTCAACATGAGCATCGCATGTATTCTTTAGATAATTCTTATTCAAAAGAAGATTTGCAAGATTGGGAAACCCGAATTAAAAAATTAGTAGATGGCGATATTCAATATACTTGCGAATTAAAATATGATGGTGCATCTATTAGTTTAACATATGAGGATGGGAATCTAACTAAGGCGATTACAAGAGGAGATGGATTTCAAGGTGATAATGTTACTGCTAATATAAAAACTATCAAATCGGTGCCGCTTCAATTAAAAGGCAATTATCCACCAAAATTTGATATAAGAGGAGAAATTGTATTACCTTTTGATGGGTTCAATAAAATGAACCAAGAGCGTATTGAAATAGGAGAGGAACCTTATAGGAATCCAAGGAATACAGCTTCAGGAAGTTTAAAGCTTCAGGATAGTGCAGAGGTTGCAAAACGACCATTAGAATGTTTGCTATATAATATAACAGGTACAAATTTAAATATTCAAACGCAGTTTGAAAGTTTAGAAAAAGCTAGAGCTTGGGGCTTTAAAGTGCCAAGTATTGCAAAGCTTGTTAATTCAATTGATGAGGTTTTGGAGTTTGTAGATTATTGGAATGTGAATCGCCACGATCTGCCTTACGAGACTGATGGTGTTGTTATTAAAGTAAACGATTTACAACAGCAGGAAGAATTGGCTTATACAGCTAAAGCACCAAGATGGGCAATGGCCTATAAGTTTAAAGCGGAGCAAGTTTCTACAAAATTAAATAGTATTACCTATCAAGTGGGACGAACTGGAGCTATTACACCTGTTGCTAATTTAGAGCCTGTGGAATTAGCAGGAACTACTGTTAAACGTGCTTCTTTGCATAATGCAGATCAAATTGAAAAATTGGATGTACGAGAGGGAGATGCTGTTTATGTTGAGAAAGGGGGAGAAATTATTCCAAAAATTCTTGGCGTAGATTTAAGTAAACGAAACAATTTATCAGCACCAACACAATACATTACCCATTGTCCAGAGTGTAAAACAGCACTTGTGAGACAGGATGGTGAAGCGCAGCACTATTGCCCTAATTATAATGGTTGTAAACCACAAATTATTGGTAGGATCCAACATTTTATATCTAGAAAAGCTATGGATATTGAAGGGCTAGGAGGAGAGACAGTAGCGCTCTTAGTGAATGAAGGTTTGATTTCTAATTACTCAGATTTATACGAATTAACAAAAGAAGAAGTTATTCCTTTAGAACGAATGGCTGAGAAAAGTGCAGATAATTTAATTCAAGGTGTAGAGTTATCTAAAAATATTCCTTTTGAACGCGTTTTATTTGCTTTAGGAATTCGGTATGTAGGCGAAACAGTTGCTAAGAAATTAGCTAAGCATTATAAAAGTATTGATGCTATTGCGAAAGCTACAGGTGAAGATTTAGTAAATGTTGATGAAATAGGAGTTAAGATTGCTGAAAGCGTAAGTCTATTTTTTAGTTCTGAAGAGAATTTACGAATTATTAATAGGTTAAAGGAATTTGGGGTTCAATTAGAATTGTCTGCAGAACAACTAATTGGTCAAACGAATGTGTTAGCTGGAGATATAGTTGTGGTTTCTGGTGTATTTGAAAATGTGTCGCGAAATGAGCTTAAAAAACTCATTGAAGACAATGGAGGTAAATTAAGTAGTTCTATTTCTTCTAAAACAAGTTATATTGTTGCGGGGAGTAATATGGGACCTAGTAAAAAAGAGAAAGCGAATAAGCTTGGAGTGCTTTTAATGAGTGAAAGTGAATTCTTGCAAAAAATACAAAAATCTCTATAAATTATCGATTAAACGCTATTTTTGTCGATAAAAAGTATTTTTACGATGTCTATGTTGTAAAATTTATATATATTTGTTCATTAACTAAAAGTCGCTAATATGTACAAGTCGAAAGTCTTGGTAGGTTGTGTTTTGTTAGTATATGTATTGTTTGTCTTTTTCGAATTTAAGGGCGATGATAGTATAGCATATGTTTTAGATTGCTTAATCACTCCATTAATAGCGCTAATTTATTTATTTTTTGTTAAAAAAAAGGGTTTTTTCTTTGTTTTATTTATCTTATTTTATTCAATCTCAGACTTGTTGGGTGTGGTAGTTTCTTATTTTCCAGAAAACGAGGAGATTGATTTTAAAAGAATTGATTATTTTGTAGGTAATTTAATGTTTATACTAGCATATATCTTTTTGGTTATAAAAATTAGTAAATCACTTAATCTATTTTATGTGTTTAAAAATTTTAAAATCCACTTAATTGTCTTAACCATTTTGAATGTGTACTTGGTATACGTTTTACAAATAATATTGTATTCTAGTTTAAGTAATATGCCACATGAATATTATACTGAGATGGCGTATAATATTGTTATGCTTCTATTATTGTCTATAGCATTATTAAATTATTTTTACAGAGATAATAAGAAGTCTTTTTATTTATTTATAGGAGCATTATGTATTGTTTTCTCAGAAGTAATGCAAGTAGCGTATTTTTATATTGCTCATAGAAGTTTACTTAATTTTATTTCTACAACGCTTACTCTTGCTGCTTTTTACTTTTTCTATCAACAATCAAAATTATTAAATGATTTAAATGAAGATAAAAAGTATATGGCAGTAGAATAATACTAATTTGCTATAAAATGTCGTCTCGTTTACTTAATTTACTCTTAATTGGAATTCAGTACCAGAACAAGCTTTTTTATTAGGTTTGAAAACAATGCTATGATGCCTTTTTAATAAAAGGAATGTTGTCTTTGTAAATATAAAGAATTACTGCAGAAAGAATAAACGTAACAATAGCAGTAATAAATAAAATGCCTCCATCGTTATTTATCTCTATTCCAAGTTGTGTTAAGTGCATAAAAATGGCTCCACCAATAACACCTAAAGTAAGGGTTGCCCCCATCCATACTGTCTTGGGTATGAGTAATAATATCCCTGCAATAAGCTCTAAAATTCCAATACCTATTCTGCCATATGGTTCTAAGCCAACTTGACTAAAGATGTAAACGCTGTCTGGATGTCCAGAAAATTTAAAACGTAATGTTTGTATTAAAATAATAGACACAATTAACCTTAAGGCTAGAGAAACATATTTTTTCATTTTGAGCGAAATTTATAAGTTAAAAATTTAGACGTAATTTTTGTGGTTACTTACTAGCCTCTAATTCAATTTTATAGACAAACAGCTTGTTTTTAATAAAAAAAACGATAAAAAGTATGTTTTTGACGTTGAAATAAAAATATATTTTTATATTTGGAATAACCTACTAACCTCCCAAATCATGAAAAATTGGTTTAACCTTACCTTTAATAGCGTGTTTTTTTTCGCTTTATTAGCCTTGATAGTCATAAGTTTTTTAGTTGCTTTTGTTGGAAATTCATTATTGCTAAAGTCTACAATGGCCTTGTTTATACCCGTTCTTTTAATTTTTTACCTTGTTAAGTATAAGTCTTTAGGTGGTGTCTTTATATCTTTTTTATTTTTTTCTTTTCTTGGAGACATTTCTTTAACTTTTTTTTCAAATGAAAGTTTTGTTAAAATCTCTAGTATTCTATACTTCTTAAGCTATTTGTATTTAATTGCTATAGCTGCACGTAAGTTTAAGGTGTTAGAAGTCGATAAATTAATAGGGGTATATCTATTGGGGGTCTTTTTAATTAATATGTTTTTCTTATATACTTTGTATAGTGTATTAAAAGTAATTATTCCAGATAGTGAAGAGGTACTTTTATTTGGTTTGAAAAGTCTGGCGTTAATAATATTGGCTTTTGTTTCTTTTGGGGTTTATCTAAATACACAATCAAAACAATCTATATTGTTTTTAGTTGCTGTAATTTTTATAGCTTTTTCTTCTACTTTAAATTATATTAATCTTTACTATTTATACCATTGGAGTTTTGAAATGCTTCATAGAGTACTTTATGGAATTGGTCTCTATTTTGTTTTTAGATATATTATTGAATATAACGAGCATAAGCAGAATATTTACGAGTTAAAGAAAAAATTTTCTTCAGATAATCTTTTCGTTTAAACTATTATTGAAGTTCCATTTGCAGACTTGTTTTTGGCTGAATCAAAGTAAAAATCAATCTTTCCAAGATTTATACCGTAACAGCCAACTTGGTTTACAAGCATATTTATTCCTTCAACGTTTTTAACGACCGTAGGTTTGGATAAAAAAGTATGTGTATGTCCTCCAATAATTAAATCAATATCTTTTGTAGCCGCAGCTAATTTTAAATCACTTATTTTGTTTGGCTCGTTTCTGTAATTGTATCCTAAATGTGATAAGCAAATTATTAAATCACATTGGGCTTCTTTTTTTAGTATTCTGGACATATCTTGAGAAACCTCAATGGGATCTATGTATTTGGTTTCTTTAAACATGGTTGGGTCAACTAAGCCGTTTAATTCGATTCCAATTCCAAAAACACCTATTTTGAGTCCATCCTTTTTAAATATTTTATAAGGTTTTGTGTGAGTATTCATTATGGTATTAGAGAAATCGTAATTAGCAGACACAAATTGGAATTTAGCATGCTCTAATTGCTCATATAAACCATCAATACCATTATCAAAATCATGATTTCCTAAAGTGGCTGCATCATACTTTAGTTTGCTCATTAATTTAAATTCCAATTCGCCACCATAATAATTAAAATAAGGGGTGCCTTGAAAAATATCTCCAGCATCTAGTAAAAGTGTATTTGGATTTTCGTTTCTAATAGATTCAATTAAACTAGCTCTTCTGGCAACGCCTCCTTTGTTTGCATTTCTACCATCTTCGGGGCCAAAAGCATCAATATGACTATGCACATCGTTAGTATGTAGAATCGTTATTTTTTTAGTTGTAGCAGCGGTTGTAAAAGATTGTAACCCTAAACTACCCAATGTTACTAATGCTGTTCCTGCAGATGCTTGTTGTATAAAATCTCTACGTTTCATTTGCTCTTTATTTTATTTGAACGAATCTGTCATCAATTACTGGGTTAATGGTGTCAATTTTTTTGAAATTATCGATTAGAGCATTTCTAATTTTGTAATTTAAAACATAAAGGCTGTCATTCGTTTGAAAAAAAGTCATGTTATCACCACCATTATATAAATAATCGTTAGTGGCTACATAATATATCTTATCAGATTTAATAGCTTCTCCTTTTATTTTAGTTTCAATTATTTTACCATTTTCGTTTATTGTTAATTTAAGTTTGGATATAGGGTGTGCTTTCTTTTTTCGACATAAATAATTCACTAAACTATCAATTTGATTGCTTTTTAGAGCTACTACTACAATACTATTTTCAAAGGGCATTATTTCGTAAGCTGTTCTTTTTGTAACATGCCCTTTAGGTAAAATAGACCGAATACCTCCGTGATTAAGTAATACCATATCAATGTTTTTACCAGTTCTACTTTTAAAAACAGGATTGGCTTCGCTGTAAACAGCATCTGCCATAAAATTTCCAATAGCCGTATTAAATAAGCCATCAGACTTGGAGTAGGTGTTAACAGAATAAGCTAAAACACTATCTAAATCTTTTTGAATATGATTTCTAAAGGGTTTTATATAAGATTCAATTTCAGGGTCAACAAGCAGTGTGTCTGTAATTTGAATTAGCTTGCCTTCTATTTTTGTTGGCTCTAATTTAAGCTGCTTACAATTTAAAAAACTAAAAAAATATAACAAAAAAATTAAATGTGTTAACCTCATATCTAAAAGAATATTTTGAACGTACTTTTGTTATCTTTGCGGAAAATATAAAGATAAATGATTTTAAAGGGTTTTAAAGAAAAATCTAATAAAAAGCACTTGAACAAATTGTTATCAGAAAGACAAGTAAATGTTACTGATAAGAAGATTGAGAGCTTAGGTGTTATCTTGAATATTGATGAAATAGATGACTATGAGTTGTTTAGAGGCTTAGCGACTTCTTTAGGAATTCACGTTAATAAATTAAAGATTATAGCTTTTTCTGAAGATGATAAAGATACCCCAACGGTATGGGATATTTGTTATAACCCTAAAGATATTGGGTGGAAAGGTGTCGTGAAAAATATAGAGTTACAGGAATTTCTAGACATCAAATTTGATGCCTTGATCAATTACTATACAAAAGATATTTTAGAGTTAAAGTTGATTACTGCACATTCTAAATCACAATTTAAAATTGGCATTATACAAAGTGATGAGCGTATAAACGATTTAATTATTAAAACGAAAATAAAAGAATTTAACGTATTTAAAGAAGAGATGATTAAATACCTAACCATATTAAATAAAATTAAGAATGAACAGTAAGTTTTTAGGAACTGGAGTTGCTTTGGTCACACCTTTTAAATCAGATTTGAGTGTAGACCATAGTGCCTTAGCAAATATTGTTAATTTCAATATTGATAATGGCACAGATTATCTTGTGATTTGTGGTACAACAGGAGAAAGTGTAACACTTACCAAACAAGAGAAAAAGGAAGTTGTAAAAACTATTTCTGAGGCCAACAGAGGTCGTTTACCTATGGTTTTAGGAATTGGAGGAAGTGATACTGCTCAGGTTATTGAAGAAATAAAAACAACAGATTTAAGTGGTATAGATGCTATTTTGTCTGTGTCTCCATATTACAGTAAACCAACTCAGGAAGGTATTTATCAGCACTTCAAAGCTATTTCTGAAGCATCACCAATAGACATTATATTGTATAATGTTCCAGGGAGAACTTCAAAGAATATGGAAGCAGAAACGACAGTAAGATTGGCTAACGATTTTGATAATATTATAGCTGTTAAAGAAGCTGGGAACAATGTAGCTCAATATTTAGAGTTATTAAAGAGTAAACCAGAAGATTTTTTAATTATTTCGGGTGATGATGATTTGGCTTTAACTGTTGTTTTGGCAGGTGGAGCGGGAGTGATTTCTGTTATAGGGCAAGCGTTTCCTAAGGAATTTTCTGAAATGATCCGACTAGGTTTAAAATCTGAAGCAAAAGAAGCATACAAGCTTCATTTTAAATTGATGGATATTGTTAGCTATATCTTTGAGGAGAATAATCCAGCAGGAATTAAAGCTGTTTTCGAAGCGCTAAATTTATGCCAAAATAATGTGAGATTACCACTGGTTCCAGCATCTAATCAGTTAAAAGAAAAAATCGGAGCTTTTGTAAATAAGTTTTAGGACTGTTAAATAATACTTAAACCTTATGATAGCTGATTTTTAGCAGCTATTTTAGCTTTAAAATAATATTTTTTAAATCCATATTAATAACTTAATTTTGCATTCTGTTTAAAAACCTATGAAATAAGCATAAATTTAAAGTTTCGGTATAGCTCGAGATATTCAATAATGTGAATTACATTAGACTTTTTTAAAACAGTGAAAAACAACAGATGAAGAAGCTTTTTTACACATTAATACTAGTTGCTATTTTTAGCGGTTGTAGCGAATATCAAAAGACATTGAAGTCTGAAAATATTGCTGACAAATTTAAAATAGGTGAGGCCCTTTATAAAGAAGGTAAATTTTCAAAAGCTAATAGACTTTTTGCTCAAATTGTACCAAAATATAGAGGAAAGCCGCAAGCTCAAAAACTAATGTATTTGTATTCTAATTCATTTTATAAAATGAAAGATTACTATGTTGCAGGGTATCAGTTTGAGCGTTTTGTATCTAGCTACCCAGAAAGTGAGAAGTTAGAAGAAGCCTCTTTTTTAAGTGCAAAAAGTTATTATATGTTGTCTCCTATTTATAGTAAAGACCAAACGGAAACAAAAGAAGCTATTGAGAAACTTCAAGAATTTATAAATTTATTCCCAGAGTCTGAATACCTTCCTGAAGCAAATAAATTAGTTAAAGAATTAGATTTTAAACTAGAAATGAAAGCATATAGTATTGCTAAACAATACAATCATATATCAGATTTTCCAGCATCTATAAAATCATTCGATAATTTTGTTTTCGATTTTCCAGGATCTACATTACGTGAAGATGCTATGTTTTACAGATTAGATTCTGCCTATAAATTGGCTATGAATAGTAGAGAGTATAAAAAGACAATCGAAGGAACCATAGTACATTTAAAAAAGGAACGTTTAGAAACGGCAAAAGAATATTATGCGTCATTTAAAAAGATTTATGTTAACCCTGAGTATATAGAAGCGGCTAATGTAATATCTGAAGACCTAGAGGAAGAATTAAAAAAATACAGCACTAAAAGTTAAATAACAATGACAATGGATTTAAAGAAAACCAATGCTCCAGTTAATACAGTAACGTACGACAGAAATCAAATTGACGAGCCAACAGAGAATATCTACGAGTCAATTTCTATAATCGCAAGACGTGCAGAGCAGATTAATACAGAGATTAAAAAAGAGCTTATTGATAAGTTAGAAGAATTTGCAACTTATAATGATAGTCTTGAAGAGATCTTTGAAAATAAAGAACAAATAGAGGTTTCTAAATTTTACGAAAAATTACCAAAACCTCATGCATTGGCCGTTCAAGAATGGTTAACGGATAAAATTTATTTTAGAAATACTGAGGAGGATTCTCAGTAATAATTTTTAAAAATGTCAATATTAAGCGGCAAAAATATACTATTAGGCATCAGTGCTGGTATTGCCGCTTATAAAACTGCTTCACTAGTAAGGTTATTTATAAAAGCAGGCGCTAACGTAAAAGTAGTTATGACGCCTTCTTCTAAAGAGTTTATAACACCTTTAACCTTATCAACACTTTCAAAACACCCAGTACATTCATCTTTCACAAATGATGATGATAACGCCGTATGGAATAGTCATGTAGATTTAGGTTTATGGGCAGATGTTTTTGTAATTGCTCCAGCAACAGCTAATACACTTTCTAAAATGGTAAATGGTACAAGTGATAACTTGCTGTTAGCTACCTATCTGTCGGCAAAATGTGTCGTGTATTTTGCGCCAGCTATGGATTTAGATATGTATAAACATCCAAGTACTCTTAATTCTTTCAATGCCTTAAAAGATTTTGGAAATATTATGATACCTGCTACAAGTGGTGAATTAGCAAGTGGTTTGGTTGGAGAAGGTAGAATGGCGGAGCCTGAAGATATTGTTGCTTTTATTGAAAATGATATTTTAGACACATTACCTTTAAAAGGGAAAAAAGTACTTATAACTGCGGGACCTACCCATGAGGCTATAGATCCAGTTCGTTTTATAGGAAATCATTCGAGTGGTAAGATGGGATTTGAAATAGCTAAAGCAGCAGCAAATCTTGGAGCAGAGGTTATTTTAGTTACTGGTCCTACACATCAAAAAGTATCGCATGCTTTAATACAGGTCTTTCCAGTTACTAGCGCACAAGAGATGTATGATTCTGTACATACATATTTTAAAAACGTAGATGTGGCGGTTCTTTCGGCAGCAGTAGCCGATTTTAAACCAAAAGAAGTCGCTTCTCAAAAAATAAAAAAGAAGGAACCAACGTTAACTTTAGAGTTAGAGAAAACAAAAGATATTTTAGCCTCTTTGGGCGAGATAAAGAAAAATCAATATTTGGTTGGATTTGCATTAGAAACTAATGATGAAATTGAAAATGCAAAAGGAAAATTAAAAAGAAAGAATTTAAATTTAATTGTTTTAAATTCGTTAAATGATAAAGGTGCTGGTTTTAAAAATGATACCAATAAAGTTACTTTTATTGATGATAAAGAAACAATTACCGAATTTAAGTTAAAGTCTAAAACAGAAGTAGCTAAAGACATATTAAATAAAATTATAGAAAAAATAGATGCGTAATATTCTGATTATTTTAATATTTTGTTTGGGAGCTAAAGGTTTTTCGCAAGAACTAAATTGTAAAATTGTTGTGAATGCACAACAAACAGGAAACGAAAATTTCCCCATTTTTAAAACTTTAGAAAAGCAGCTAAATGAGTTTGTTAATAATACAAAATGGACTGATAAAACATTTAAAACACAAGAGCGTATAGATTGTAACATGATTATAAATGTTACAAGTTATAGTGGAGAAGCGTTTCAAGCGTCTATTCAAGTGCAGTCTTCACGTCCTATTTTTGGTTCGTCATTTAGTACGCCAATCTATAATTTAAATGATAAAGATTTTAGTTTTAGATATTTAGAATTTCAGAACCTAATTTTCAATCCCACGCAATTTGAATCTAATTTAGTATCAGTATTATCATTCCATGTTTATATGGTTTTAGCATTAGATGCCGATTCCTTTTCTAAAAAAGGAGGAGATGATTATTATAAACAAGCACAAACGATTGCAAATTATTCGCAACAAGGTAATTTTAAAGGATGGAAATTAGAAGATGGCTTACAAAGCAGATTTGCACTTATAGATAATGTTCTGTCTCAAACCTTTAAAGAATATAGAGATGTTTTATATGTTTACCACAGAGAAGGCTTAGACATGATGAGTGAGAATGTAAAAACAGGAAAAGAAAAAGTAGGAGCATCTCTTATGTTATTCAAAACTATGAATAGCCGCAGACCTAACTCGTTTTTACTGCGTACCTTTTTTGATGCTAAGGCTGATGAAATAGAACAAATCTTTAGCGGGGGGCCTAATGTAAATGTGGCCAGTGTTAAGGAAACACTTCAAAAAGTAGCTCCGATGCATAATAGTAAATGGCAAAAGATTAAGTTTTAAGTGACTTCATATTTAAAAGGCTTTTTATTATATTTATTTAGAAAAATTAAATACCAAAAATAGCATTGTTAACCGCACTCTCAATAAAAAATTACGCTTTAATAGATACGCTTCATGTTGATTTTAATGATGGGTTATCTATAATAACTGGAGAAACTGGAGCAGGAAAGTCTATACTTCTTGGAGGATTATCGTTAATTCTAGGAAAACGCGCCGATTTAAATAGTTTAAAAGATACCACCCAAAAATGTGTTATTGAGGCTGTTTTTGATATTTCCAGTTATAATTTGAAATCCCTTTTCAAAGCTGAAGATTTCGATTACGAATCGCAGACCATTATTCGTAGAGAGATATTACCTTCAGGGAAATCTAGAGCATTTGTAAACGATTCTCCTGTTAATTTAAGCAGCTTGCAATTATTAGGTGCCTGTTTAATTGATATCCATTCGCAACACCAAACTTTAGAACTTACAAGTAATGAGTTCCAGTTTCAAGTAATTGATGCGCTTGCTAACAATGATAAGGTTTTACAGAATTATAAAGAAAAATTAAAAACATATAAAGCCCTTCAGAAAGAGCTAAAAGAACTTTTAGCTTTTCAAGCTGAGGCGATTAAAGAACATGATTATAATTCGTTTTTATTAAATGAATTAGTAGAGGCTAATTTGGTTGATGGCGAATTAGAAACCTTAGAAGAAGAATACGAAACGCTCAATAACATTGAAGGGATAAAAGAAAAATTAGATGAATCTTACCAATTATTAAGTGATGAAGAAGTAGGGGCTTTGTATACATTAACAACATTAAAAAATGCATTTCAAAAACTATCTGAGCTTTCATCTAAATATGAAAATTTATTTGGGAGAATTAATAGTAGTTTAATAGAAATGGATGATGTGTTTAATGAGGTTAATACTTTAAAAGACAATTTAGAAGTAGACCCTGGCAGGTTAGAAACGGTTGATTCAAAATTAAAAATGATTCATAATTTACTTCAAAAACACGTAGCTGGTAATGTTTCTGAATTGATTAAGATAAAAAACGAGCTCGAAGAAAAAGTTTCAGTCACAGAAAACTTAGATAGTACCATTCAGAAAAAACAATTAGAGATTGACTCTAAAACAACAGAGCTAAATACTATTTCTGAAACAATCCATAAAAGGCGTATCGAAGCAATTCCAAAGTTAAAAAAGCAATTAGAAAGTCTTTTAGTTAGTTTGGGAATGCCAAATGCCCAATTTAAAATAGAAACGACTTATAGCGATACTTTTTTTGCTAACGGAAAGGATGCATTATTATTTTTGTTTTCGGCAAATAAAGGTGGGAATTTTAACGAGCTTAAAAAAGCAGCTTCAGGTGGTGAGTTGTCAAGAATTATGCTGGCAATAAAATCAGTTTTATCAAAATATATAAAACTGCCTACGATTATGTTTGATGAAATAGATACTGGAGTTTCTGGAGAAATATCAAATAAAATGGGAGATATTATGCTGGAGATGAGTAAAACAATGCAAGTATTTTCTATTACACATTTACCGCAAATTGCAGCAAAAGGGCATTCGCATTTTAAAGTTTATAAAGAAGATATAAATAACACAACACAAACTAATCTTATAAAATTAAACCATGATGAGCGGGTTGTAGAGATCGCTCAAATGTTAGGTGGTTTAGAAATGTCTTCATCTGCTATTGCGCATGCTAAAGAATTGTTGAATTAATTAGTATCTTTGTGCGCTTATTAAAAAGTCTAACAACTAAATACATAAATTAAAAAGGAATGTCATATAATTTATTAAAAGGTAAAAGAGGGATCATTTTCGGAGCATTGGATTCTAATTCAATTGCTTGGAAAACGGCTGAACGTGTACATGAAGAAGGAGGAACATTTGTACTTACAAATGCACCGGTTGCCATGCGTATGGGAGAAATAAATAAGTTAGCAGAAAAAACAGGCTCTCAAATTATTCCTGCTGATGCAACTTCTGAAGAAGATTTAAAAGATTTGGTTGAAAAATCAATGGAGATTTTAGGTGGTAAAATAGATTTTGTACTACATTCAATAGGCATGTCTATTAATGTTAGAAAAGGGAAGCACTATACAGACCAAAATTATACATGGACACAAAAAGGAACCGATGTTTCTGCCATGTCTTTCCATAAAGTTATGCAAACGCTTTATAAAGCAGATGCCATGAATGAATGGGGAAGTATTGTGGCTTTAACATATATGGCTGCACAACGTGTTTTTCCAGATTATAATGATATGGCTGATAATAAGGCATATTTAGAAAGTATTGCACGTAGCTTTGGGTATTTCTTCGGACGTGATAAAAATGTACGTGTAAACACAATTTCTCAATCACCTACACCAACCACCGCAGGAAATGGTGTTAAAGGTTTTGATGGATTTATAACTTATGCCGATAAAATGTCACCATTAGGTAATGCAACAGCATTAGATTGTGCTAATTATACTGTGTCTTTATTCAGTGATTTAACAAAACGGGTAACGCTTCAAAATCTATTCCACGATGGCGGATTTAGTAACATGGGAGTTACTAATGCTGTCATGGATGTTTTTATGAAAGAAGATTAAAATATTTTAATATTGAAAATGAGCCACCCTTAAAACGGTGGCTTTTTTGTTAGGTTTAATTACATTTGTATAATTGATGAATTTTGTGCTATGAGTTTAAATTCAATTATTAAAAAAGGGTTAATTAGTGTATACATACCTTTGATTTGCATTGTAATTCTTTGCGTTCTCATATTTAGAGCTGTCGCGGAGAATATTCCAATAACAATAGCTTTTATAATCTCTATTTTTATAGGTTGGATTTGGTGGAGTTACAAAATTGTAAAATGGAAATATCAAGCATTCTCAAAATTGAATGTGAATGAAAGTCATCAATTATATATTAAGGCAATAGAATCTGGGTTGATTTGGCCAACAGGAAGTGTGTTTAATAAAACTGAAATATGGACAAAAAAGGATAGGTTAAAGTGGTCTGCAATAGATCCAGAAATCCAAGAAATCTTCTCAGATAAAATGAACAACTCTAATATTTAATTTTAATAACATTTTAAATGCAATTGCAGTTTTCTTTTATTATTCCAGTTTATAACCGTCCAGACGAAATACAAGAACTTTTAGAGAGTTTTTCTGTTTTACAAGGACAGACGCCTTTTGAGATTGTTATAGTAGAAGATGGCTCAACGATAACGTCTAAAGAGGTTGTTGAAACATATAAAGAAACCCTTGATATATCTTATTTTTTTAAAGAAAACTCAGGACCAGGTGATTCAAGAAATTTTGGTATGCAACATGCCAAAGGTAATTATTTCATCATTTTAGATTCCGATTGTATTTTGCCAGAAAACTATTTAACAAAAGTTGAAGAAAGCCTGGAAAAGAACTATGTAGATTGTTTTGGTGGCCCAGATGCAGCACACGACTCGTTTACAAACCTCCAAAAGGCTATTAATTTTTCAATGACATCATTTATTACAACTGGAGGCATACGAGGAAATAAAAATAGTGTTGATACGTTTCAACCGCGAAGTTTTAATATGGGACTTTCAAAGGAAGCCTTTATAGCTTCAAAAGGTTTTGGAAGGATTCACCCAGGAGAAGACCCCGATTTATCTATCAGACTTTGGAATTTAGGCTATAAAACCAAGTTAATCCCCGAAGCTTTTGTATATCATAAACGTCGTATTTCATGGAGTAAATTTTATAAACAAGTACATAAGTTTGGATTGGTACGGCCTATTCTAAATAAGTGGCATCCATCTACAAAAAAAATCACCTATTGGTTTCCTACCGTTTTCTGTTTAGGGTTTATAATGTCATTATTGCTCATTTTTTTTAATTTTAACTGGGGTTTGATAGGGTATATGTTGTATTTTGTAGTTGCATTCATGTTAGCTTTAATACATACTAAAAGCTTAAGTGTTTCTGTGTTTTCCTTGGTAGCCATAGTTATTCAGTTTTTTGGATATGGTTACGGATTTTTAAAGTCGACGTTTGCTGTTTCAATACTTAATAAAAAACCAGAAACGTATTTCCCCGAATTATTTTTTAAATCGAAATGATAAAAAAGTTAAAAACCGAAATATTAATTTTAATAAAAAACAAAAGAATAAATGTGTTTATTTTATTTTTATTGTTTTCGTTTATTATTTTAATATTTTCTAAGCTATCCAAAGAGTATACCAATACGATGGCTTTTGATATTGAAAAGATAAATTTATCTGAAGAGCATGTGATTCTAAATGATTCTGTAATGCTAAATATTACTTTAAAAACACATGGATTTAAATGGCTTAAGTATTATATCTCTAAGCCAAAGATTACGATAGATTTTAGTAAAGATGTGGATAAAGAGGAAACCGTTTTTTTATGGAATAAATCTAAAGCATATTTAAATAATACCCAGTTTGATGAGCAAGTAGAATTACTTAATATTTCGCCAAAAAGATTAACTTTTAGGTATGATGTTAACTTGGTAAAAAAAATACCAGTTAAGTTAAATGCCGCTGTTAATTTTGAACCAGGTTATAATGTATCAGATAAATTAATTTCAGAACCAGATTCGATAGTTGTTATAGGGCCAAATATAGTGGTGTCTAAAATTAACTATTTGGAAACAGAAGACGTTATTTTTGATAATGTAAAATCAAATTTAGCAGAAGCTACTAAGCTAAAACTACCCGAAAATAGATCTGATTTAAAATTTTCTGATAATAGTGTTATTATAAAGGCTCATGTAGAAAAGTTTACAGAAGGCACACTAAAAATACCAGTAAACATTATTAATGTTCCAAAAGGCATAAAGATAAAGTACTTCCCAAAAGAAGTAAATGTCTCTTATTATATTAGTTTGGGGCATTTTAATTCGGTTACAAATAAAGATTTTAAAGTTGTTTGCGATTATACTAAAACTAAAGGAAACCAATCTCTTTTAGTGCCAGAATTGGTTAAATTTCCAAATAGAGCTAAAAACGTAAAAATTAATCAGCAGCGTATAGAATTTATAATTACAAAATGATTATTGTAGGACTTACAGGTGGCATAGGAAGCGGAAAAACAACAGTTGCAAAACAGTTTAAGAAGTTAGGGGTTCCTGTTTATATAGCAGATGTTGAGGCTAAAAATCTCATGAATAAGTCTAAAATTATTAAAAGAAAACTTATTCAGTTATTTGGAGATAAAGCTTATATTAATGATACCTTAAACAAGCCTTTTATTGCAGATATTATTTTTAATGATAAAAACTATTTGCAGAAGATGAATGATATTATTCATCCTAGAGTAGCTAAACATTTTAAAAATTGGGTGTTAAAACAAGACGCGCCTTACCTAATAAAAGAAGTAGCTATTTTATTTGAAAATGGTGGACATAAGTCTTACGATTATATTATTACTGTTACAGCTCCAAAAGATTTACGGATAAAACGCCTGTTAATGCGGGATAACACCACCAAGGAGAAAATTCAAGCCATCATGAAAAACCAATGGAGTGATGAAGAAAAAATAAAACATTCGCACTATGTTATTGAAAATACAGCTCTTGAATTAACTCAAAAACAGATTGTTAATATTCATGAAAACATTCTTGAAAGTGTTTAAAAAGAAGCGATTTTAACATTTTTGTTAATGTAAGGTTAAAAGGGAAGTGTCATAAATGTTAAAATGTTAATTTTGGATGGTGAGTAAAAAAATATTTATCCTATTAATAATACTAATGAGTTTATCACTTATTGGTATTATATCTATTCAAGCTTACTATATTAGTAATTCTGTAAAAAATGAAAAAGAAAGATTCGATTTTACTATTAAAGGAGCACTTAGTTATGTTTCTAATACTATAGAGAGTAATGAATCAGAAAAATATTTTTCGAAATATTTAAGCTTAGATAAAGAGAAGAAGGCAGATGAAGAAACTGTTTCTCAGTTGTTAATTTATCAGAAAAATAATAACACAAAAGAAACGTATGTTTATAGTGCCAATATTTTTGAAGAAGATTATAAATTATCTTCGTCGCTCCTTGACATTGGTTTAGATATTGATAGTGTTGGAATTAAGAATATAATAGGTCATTCAAGTACAGAGATCTATAGTAATTTTGATCTATCTGAAAAAGATATTTTGCAAAGCCCTATTTCTAAAATTATAAGAAGTGGGAGCATGGATGATGCGCAACGATTGAGTTTTGAAAAGAATTTTAAAGAAATTTCAAAAAGAAAGCCAATACATAAAAGGGTTTCAGTAGAAGAAATTCAAGATATGTTGTTTGAGAAGCTTAGAAAAGAATCTATTGATATAGACTTTGAATTTGCAATTTATGATAATGATTTAGCGACAAAAGTACATAGCGATGGTTTTGAAGACGATGTAAAGTCTACTTATAAAGTGCCTATTTTTTATGATGAAAACAATCAAAGCCTTTATAAGCTTTTGGTTAATTTTCCCGATGATAGAGAGTATATTTTATCATCAATAATAGGCATGATATCATTATCAATAGTTTTTACATCTATTATAATAATAGCCTATTACAGTGCTTTGTATCAACTTTTAAAACAGAGAAAGATATCAGAAATAAAAACGGATTTCATTAATAATATGACGCATGAGTTTAAAACACCAATTGCAACTATTAATTTGGCTTTAGATGCCATTAAAAATCCAAAGGTTATAGATGATAAAGATAGAGTGTTACGATATCTTACTATGATAAAAGAAGAGAACAAGCGTATGCATGCTCAGGTTGAAAATGTATTAAGAATATCAAAATTAGAAAAAAATGAACTTAATATTAGTAAAGATAGGGTAGATTTACATGAGTTAGTTGATGATGCTATTACACATGTAGAACTTTTAGTAGAAGACAGACAAGGGTATATTAAGACCTTTTTTGAAGCAGATAAAACTTCGATATTAGCTAATGAAACTCATTTTACCAATGTTATTGTTAATGTTCTGGATAATGCTATAAAATATTCTCCAGACGCGCTAAAAATAGAAGTGTATACCGAAAATATAGGTACGAATATATTACTAAAAATAAAGGATTATGGTAGTGGTATGAGTAAAGCTGCTACTAAAAGAGTATTTGAAAAGTTTTATAGAGAACACACAGGAAATATTCATAACGTTAAAGGTCACGGTTTAGGCTTGTCTTATGTTAAACGTATTGTAGAAGACCACCAAGGTTATGTATCTGTAGAAAGTGAAAAAGAAAAAGGAAGCACATTCACTATAAAGCTTCCACTAATATCATAAATTATGGAAGACCAAAAAAAAAGAATTTTGTTAGTAGAAGACGATCCTAATTTCGGAACCGTTCTTAAAGATTATTTAATGATGAATGATTATGAGGTAACTCATGCTAAAAACGGAATGGAAGGATTCGAAAAATTCAAAAAAGATGATTTCGATTTATGCATTTTAGATGTTATGATGCCTTATAAAGATGGTTTTACATTAGCAAAAGAAATAAGAGAGAAGAATACAGACGTCCCAATTATTTTCTTAACTGCTAAAACAATGAAAGAAGATGTTTTAAGAGGTTATAAAGTTGGTGCAGATGATTATTTAAATAAGCCTTTCGATAGTGAAGTCTTGTTAATGAAAATTAAAGCAATTATACAACGCAAAGCAACCGAAACTATTTCTGATAGTAAGCAATTTGAATTTAAAATTGGAGGTTTTGATTTGAATTCAAAATTACGTTTTTTACGTTTTAATGGCGGCGAACCAATAAAATTATCGCCTAAAGAAAATGAATTATTGCGTTTATTAGCGTTACATGAAAACGATTTAATGCCAAGAGAACTAGCACTTACCAAAATATGGCGTGACGATAATTATTTCACATCCCGCAGTATGGATGTTTATATCGCAAAGCTGCGTAAGTATTTAAAACTAGATGAAAAAGTAGAAATATTAAACATACATGGCGAAGGTTTTAGATTGGTAATAAATACATAATAATACCTAGCTGTTGTGCATTTAAGATAAAAATCTCAAAATCAATTAAATGGTTTAGAAATAACTCTGATACTTTGGTTGTGGCTATAGAATTATCAAGCTTACATATGATATTAATAATCTTTAAAAAGTAAGATACCTTCCCTAAATGCACAACGGGTTAATACCTATCTAATTATAAAAGTAAGCTATAAATAATTTGAATTATATTTTGTTCAGATAAGATAGAAAATGCTATCATAGTTTTACATTATGTTATTGGTCTAAAATGCAGTTAAAAGGATGTACTTTAGTGTATGTCGCTTTTAGCTTATATAAACTTTTGACACGAACCAGCCTGCTGGCTGGCAGGTTTCAAGAATTTACTGGAATTCAGTTTTACAATATTTATTCTTTTATTTCGGTATAATTACGAAAGAGACTTTTAGATTGCCAAAATGAATCTATGGACTTCCTGTCCATGGGTTAGTTTACAAAGAGTTCTTTTCTCTCCAGGATATATGTATTTTTTTTTCTAGCCAAGGCAATCGTATGGTACTAATAGGCCAGGGGAGATAATCTAATAAAACATCTATACCAGCAGATTGAATATTAATTAAATACACTTCTTCTCTAGTATTTAAAGTACCTTGACGCGTTAAAAATGTATTTCGGAATCCTTCTATACTTAGAGTTCCTAATTTCTGCCATTGATGTATAGCAGAAGAGATTAAACTATCTACTAATTGTTTTTCTTCTTCTTCCAAATCTTCTTTAAAAAGAGGAAAGTTTAGAGGCAATCCAGATAATAACTTCATTGCTAATAATGCATGCTCATCTATATAATCAGTATTTCCAGTTGCTAAATAATGTAAAATTATTACTCCTTTATTTTTAGCTTTATCATCACGATATTCTTTTTCTATCGGATTCCACAAGTGTAATCTTTCAAAGAGTATCGGTAAAAATTTCCATAACAATATGATTCCAGCATTGGGTAGGATAATGGATTCTGGTATGTCATTGGTTTCGGTAGTGTTTTTAGGAATTAACTCGTTTTTAACGGTTTCAGGTATATTTTGTTGTATTGTATTTACGTTGTGATTTAATTGTAATAAAACCATTCCTTTATATAGCTCAGGTAGTGTTTTACGATGTATATATATCGTATCATAATATACAGTAACGAGGTCATTAAAAGGAATTTTTTTATACCGTGATAATTCCAGAAATAAGGTTTGTAAATACAAAGTAGTCGTTTCAAATTTATAGCGATTTACTGCTTTCCAAATAAATAAACTTGTGAGTTTGTAATCGTTGAATGTATATACTTTTAAGTGGTGTTCTAAAACACCAAGTTCTTTAAAAATTGCTAGTAATTGGTCTTTAATTTCAGGAAATAAAATGTCGACCCAATGCGTGTATAGCTGTGTTAATGTTGATTTTGATACATTTTTTTTATAAAGTATTTTGTCCAATAGATTTACAAAACGAGTTGGTTTGGTCTGTAATTCATTTTTGAGCTGTTTTATATTATAGATTGATATTTTTTTAGACCAATTAAAAAGTTGCTTCTCGATAAAATCCTCATCAGTATAAAACATTTGGGATTGCAATGCTGATTTAGATATTGCAGACAAAATTATTGTTTGCCATATTTCAGCCTCTTTTTGTTCTTTAAAAGCTGTTAAGGCAGCGGTATTAAAAGTAAGAGGGTGTAATGAATATTGATGAGGCATGCCAGTCCAAAAGGTGGTTAGTTTATCAGAAGAATCCGAAAAAAACAAAGGCCGTGAATTCCAAAGATATTTCCAAAACTGACTTCCATCTGGTAAGACCCCAAAGTGTTTAGAAAATAGATTTTGATCTCTAACATATAATGGCGAAAATAGATTTGCTAAAGCATGTATTGCGGATACGTGTGTTGTTCTTGGTAAAAACCATTGTATTAATAGCTGTCTAAAGTTAGTTACTTTGGATATCTGATTTACAGTCTGCCAAATAGTAACGGTATTTTTATGCTTTTGAAAAAAGATGACTATTTTTCTACGGGCTTCTGTATTTGTTTTTGAATGCCTTAGAAATGTTTTTAAATCTCTATAGTTAGACCACCAAGGGAATTCCTGATGATCTAAATAATAAAAAAGCACTGAGGTCCAATGCGTTATTTCAGCTTCTTTAGACCCTATTTTTATAGGGTTAGGAATGTGTGGGTTTGTCTGTAAAATATACTGAACCAAAATATCTAAAGTTATATTTTGTTGTTGCGCTATTTTAGAATTTAAAAATTGAGTTATTAGGGGTTGGTTTTTTAAGAAAGACACTATTTTTTCTTCAGTTTTTGATGTAATAGGAAATTCTTGTATCAATGTTTCAATATCCTTTATTCTCGCCCAATTAGGGAGCTCTTGATGTTTTATATAGTATAATAATAGTTTGCTCCATGCTTTGGGAGTCATACTTTGCTTTTTTGTAGTCGTTTTTAGGAGGGGAGTTGGTGATTTGGACCCTTTTAAATTTTTATCTTTGCTAGCTTTTAAGATAGATATAATAACATATAATTCCTTTGCTTTGCGAAAAGAAGAGTTAGGGTCTAGAGTGTCTAAAAATAATTGTAACAAAGTATTGTAAGCGATATCAAAATGCTGTGCTAGTTGTTTAATTTGGTTTGCTACAAATTGTTTTTTACTAAAATTATAGCCTTTTTTTAATAAAATATAAGACAGTACAAAAGAGTATATTGCTTTTTTAAAATCTGTTAACTTGTCGGTTAGCGATTGTAATACAACTACAGATATACTACTTGCTATAAAATGAAGAATTATTGTTTTATCTTCGGGTTCAATATATCCAATAATCTTATGTATTTTTTTTTCAGGTAATGTGTTAGCAAGTTGTTTAGCAAAATCGGATTGTCTATGCTGTTTTTTTTGCATCCCCTTTGTTATATCTTTTAACTCTCTTTTATAAAAAGGATACCAATCATTTAATAGTATGATATAGTTTACCCTGTGTACTTCTTGAGCCATATAATTTTCTAACACTGGACTATATATACCATATCCTTTATGGCGATAGCCTATATACTGTTGTTTCCATTGGGAAATCGTGTTAAGTGCAAATAGCGTATTTAATAATGCATCTAATGCAGGTATTGTTATGGTTTCATTGTTTGCAGGAAAACATCCATATTTTAAAAAGTATAGTACTAATGTGCTAGTTGGAATTGCTATAGATGGGGTATATATAGTATCCTTTTCTTTTTCTTTAAAAATAGCATCCTTTTCTTTTGACATTAGTTTATGATAAGCATTAGCACTTTTATATACATACTCTTGCTTTTGTGTATAATCAATTCGATGGGATTTTTTTATGAATTCTTGAAATCTAGATACAAATTGTGCTAAATGAAATTGAGAGTTTGATTCTTGTAAAAAATAGGCATATGCATAGCGAAACAAAAAATCTTTAAACTGCTTCTCAGTGATTGATGATGAAAATTGAGACGCCATCATTTTGTAAAATACCTCAAAATATGACCGTTTTTTTACCACATAAGATTCTATAGATGCAAAAGGCAAACTAAGCAAAAGTAATTCCTGTTCTTTTTGAGTAAGGGTGCAAAACATTTTAGTTTTTAGTAAAGGGGATTGAAGTATATCTTCTTTTTTTAAGTCTTTAATTACTTGTGCAAACCATGTAGTTCTGTCTATGTTATTTTGAAAAATAATAGGTTCATTAAGAGTATCATAATCGGAAAGTATAGCAGTTAAAAACTTTGTCAAGTCTTTGTCTTTAAGGTGATATAATTTTTTTCTTAGGTGCATAACTACATATTGGGGAGAAAACCTCGAGTTTTTTATATGGATAGTTAAGTGTCTTGAGATAAAAGAAGTAAGGGGAAGAGTTTCTCGTTTAGAATCTAAGACCATAGCTAGTAGATCATACCAAAAATCGAGGTTTTTTGTTTGTTTAATGGTATTTCTTTGTGGGTTAGGGAACCCTGCTTTTTGTAAAAAGGAATAATACTTTTGTAAAGAGGATACAGAAGGATGTAGTAGAGCTAGTGCTACCAGTTCCCATAATTTTATTTCAGTAAGTTGATAAACCAAGCGTTTAAGCATGATTTCCTGAAATGTATGTGTTAGTTTATTTAATAATGTTTTCGGATGTTCGCGTATGGCTTGTTCCCATAAATCGTTAAAATTATGAGTCACTGAGTAAGGGTAATAGCCTTTTTCTAAATAGAAGATTAGAGTGGTTAGTGTATCTTCTTTTGGAAGTACTGTAATACACTTTTTTTGAGAAGCCTCAAGCGTTTTACAATAGGTCTCTAAAAATATAGTCAATGCCATTTCTACCAAGGGCAAAAATTGATGGGTAAACTTATGTTGTGGTATGGGAGGTAAGGATAATTGAATTTGAGGAATCTCTAGATTCTGTGTTTTAAACTTGTTAAATACTTTATCTAATACCGAAAAAAGCCCTGTATCATAGAATTGCATGAGCTTATTTTGCAAAGGTTTATGCAGAGCTTTATCCGTTATTTGTAATTTACATTGTAGGGTATCTATATAATGATATGGCATCTTTATTGTTTTGCGACTTCAAATGAATTTATGAGTATTTCATAAATTCATTTGAAGTAGACTCCCGTTTATAAATTAAAAACTGCGTAAAGCTTTAGAGCCCATTATATCAGCTTCTTTTTCTAAGCCTGGATTGTCATTGATAGCTTGTCCTTTAAAACTCATAGTAGGACGCACTCTTCCTTGTTTTTGTTGTACAACATGCCATGCCTCGTGAGCTAAATGTTTTTCTTGTCCTGAACCCATATGTATTTGATTCCCTTGTGCATAGGCATGAGCATTAAGTTGAGCGGGTTTAGGGCTATTATAATGCACTCTAACATCGCTCATATCTATTCCACTAAGGTTTTCTATTCCTTGTTTTAACTGGTTTGGCATACCCGTTTTGTTGGGTGTTTCTTTTCGTTGTACGTTAGCTATACGATGATCCATTTTGAGGTTGGTGATGTATGCTGTATTATCATTGTTATGTTTTTGCTTATACATGTTTTTTGTTTCTTTTTTATAGTTTAATTGTTAGAGATTTGCTTTGCATTTTACTGGTCTAAATTGTAGTGTTTTTAATATGTGTTCACACGAATTCAGTTTTACAATGCTTATTCCTTTTCTTTTGTTATGGTATTTAACGAAGCAGACTTTCAGCCTGCCAAAATGAACCTATGAACTTCCAGTACTTATGGCGGTTTATTTTTTGTGCTTAATACCTGGTAAGCCTGTCTCGTGGTCGTTTATTATTATAGCAAGGTACCGTCATAATGTTGTTTAAATAAGGGTAATTCTATGGCTTTATAAATTACAGGTAGTAGTACGCATTTATAAAGGATATTGTTCCGAAAAGATTTGATAATTGTTGTAATACTTCACTATACAAAACACCCGAATTAGCTTATGTTGTTGGTTTCGAGTGTATTTATTAACGATAAGGGGAAATGTATAGTGAAGTAGTTACATGCTACTAATCAGGTATTTTTTAAAATTGAAACCCTTTGTATTTTTTTGAAATATTTAAATTCAATTGGTTTTTTTGTTGTTCCAAGTATTGGTAAAAAGTTTCAAACTTTTGCATGTCGTCATAAGGCAATGCATAAAATGTTGCATGTATGTGTGCGGGTAGTAACTCCACGGCTTGTGATTTTATAAATTCTTTAAAACTATTATTTTGCATGTCTGCTGTCCAATCTGGAAAAAATAGACTAATTGTAAAATGAGTGTTCTTTTTAACCAGAAAATTTTCTAACATGTAAAAACCCTTAGATTTATAATTTGTTTTTACAATTGTTTCGCAATAAGTCGTTATTACGTTTTTGGCTTTTGTTTTTGTTTTTCGTTTCCCCAGGTATAATTTAGTAGTATCAAGAAGTAACCATATAACAAAATATTTTCTATCTTTTTCAATTTTGTAATACTTAGCTTGAGTGCCTTTTAACAAGATTTCTGTTATAGGGAAATTTTTTATATGCCTGTTCTTTTTAAGGAGATTAATTTTAAGTAGTTGTACAGGGATCGTTAAACTCCATAGCTCAAAATCTGGATAGCCTAAAAACAAGTGTAACCATTTACAGGCTATAGCTGTATTGGAAGTTCCCCATTGAGGTTTGTTTAAATTAGCACCAGCACTTCGGTTTGCAGTTAGTAAAGGTAAATCCTGTAAGCATTTTTCCTTGACAGCAATTCTGGACAATAATTGATCTTTTATATTTTGTGTTTCAGTATACTTAGGGAATTTGATATTAAAGCGTGCTAACAAGTGGTCTAAAATAAGGTTTCGTTGATTTAGAGCTTCTTTTGATAATTCAGTATAGGGTTGCTGAGTTATTGCCGTATATGAATCTTCATAGATACTAAAGAAAGAGGACGTATTTGAAAGTTTTTTAGAAGCATTTTCTAAAAAGGTATTCATGATTTGCAAATAAGATTCTAATTGTTGACGCTGCTGTTGTTCTTCAATACTACTGTGTTTTGGTAAACTTTGATGGCCTAAACCAAAGATGTTAGGTAAGTCATAATTTATAGGTAGAAGGGAAGCGATATCCCTTTTTGTACCTACGAGTTCTTTTTTCGTTTTTTCTTGTAATTGTATCTCGTAGTTTCGATTTTGTCCTTGTTTTAACGAAGTCGTATGTAACTCTATTTGAGAACTGTCTGCTTCTAATTTTATTCCCCTTTGGAAACAATGCATTTTATGTTCTGTATCCGTTGCTATAAATTGAGGTAAAAAATAATCTAAGGGAATGGTCTCTGTATATGCCTTCCCATCTATATATACTTTAAAATTAGTTACTTTTAAAACGCCTTCATCAATTTGGAACAGTACCTGAGCGAGTTCTTCTATTTCAATATTTTTAGGGAATGCTTTCAACTGATTTTTGTCAAAATGACCGTGGAGGGTTTTAGGACCATTATAGATTTCGTCAATAGGAATTCCTTTATCTAATAACTCTTCTTCTGTAAATCTTTTAAAAGTAGGATTTAGAAAGACTTCTTCTAAACGGTAAAAAAAAGCAGCAAGCATTTTATTAGGGACTGATTCGTTAGATAGTTGAATATCAGCATGTATATGAGCATTTTTTCTATTTAGAAAAAGAATTTCTTGTACGTTTTCGCCAAGATTCCTATGACTAGCCATACAATCTTCAGCTTTTTGTATAATATCTTTTTTGTTAAATTGTATTTGGTCATCAGCCAGCAGCCAAACTTTGTAACTTCCTGTAAACTGCTGCCTCTTATTTTTTATAGCTTCTACCCATACATTATTAACAATAGGTGCTAATTGATCTATTAATAATATTCTATAATCGGTTAAGGTAATAGGGTGGGTGGAAAAAATCTCTTGCTTTTCATAGAGGGCGTTTTCATGTAAATGAAACTTTTTATTGGGTACAGATTGTAAAATGTCTGTGATAGAAAAATTACTTTTATATCCCAATTCTGTGATGACATAACAGAGTGTTTCCAAAAGTATAAGTCCTGGATCATGGGCATTAAAATTAGTCCATAGGTGACCACATAATTGTTGTATATAATGAATACCTTCTTTTCGTAATTCAAAAAAACTGATACTAGGATCGGTATTTTTTGTTCTTTTTATAAATTGAGTGTTAACTGGCATTTTAATGTAGTTTAGAATGATTTATTGGTCTCAAATGGAGTTAAAACTATGTACTTTAGTGTATGTCGCTTTCAGCTTCTAAAAACTTTTGACACGAATTTCACGAATTCACACAAATTCAGTTTTACCATATTTCACGAAACAGACTTTCAGTCTGCCAAAACGAACCTATGGACTTCCAGTCCATAGGTTAGTCTTCTTCTTTTTCTTCTTCTTTGGGAATGGTTAAAAATAAGATGGCTCCACGAATAAGTCTAACAAGGTAAATGAAGACAAACCAGAATATAAACAAAACCAGATATACGCTATTGTTTTCCATACCTTGCCATTCTATCCTCTCACTTAGATTTATAGAAAATTCCTCAAGTATCAAAAAACTCAATAATGTAAATAGTATAGCGATAAAAAGACTTGCAAAAAACCAAAGAAATTCTTTAATAATAAATGCTTTAAAGCTGTCAAAAAATTCAAGTAATTTTTCCATTTTAAGGTTTGTTTTTTTCAGATTCAACAATTCTTTTTCTAATAATGAAGGTGGTCATGATTCCAATAAACCCTCCTAAAAGGAATAAAACTTCAGAACTGCTAATTAGATTTTTAAGTTTCAGAATAGAAATAATAGTCACTAAAAGCAAGATAATGAGACTAGCTTGATAGAGTTTGTTGCTAAATATAATATCAACAACTTGTCCATTGGTTATTGCAAATGAAAAGCCTATAAATAAGATAACAAGCATAATAATTAACAGAGCAATAATAGTATTACTGTTCAGATTTAAATCATTAAGGATATGTTTTACTTTAAATAATAACGTTTCTCCCGAATGCAATGGGGTTAATATCACTTCATTAGGATCTTTTGCGAATTTTTGATTGAGTACGGTCCACAATTCATTATTTCCATGGTCATACCCTAAAGCCCATATGCCAACACCTCTCAGTTTTTTTTGATTAATCCAATCACATTTTAGAGCAAAACTCTCTTCATTATCAAACCATAATTGTTTTATTTGATTATCGGATGGACTCGGAATGATATAATAAGCACTAGTACTTTCCATGTCAAGAATAGGTGCTTTTCTAAATTCCTTACGAATATTGCCATAGGTCCATTCTTTAATAAAACCTTCATTCTTTGCAGGGATTTTTATAGATGCTGTTTTGGATTCTATGCCATAATAAGGGTAAGCTACAATAAGTTGTATAGGAGGGATGCCTCTCGAAAAATAAGTATTTACAGAATGTTCAATACTTAACTTACCCCATTTCGTACTACTTTTTAAAGGTGCATTTGGCCCAGCTGTTTTACTATTTTTATAATGATAGTTGTACCCCATCATTACAAAATAATCTACAAAATTAATAAGGGTTTTAAAGTCGTAAACATGATTGGGATCTAAAGCAGGAATAGCCATACTAAATTCAAGCCCTTCTCTTTGTAGTCTTTCAGACAGCAGAATTGTAAACTGGGTGAACTTTTCGCTTGATGCTTTGGGAATATTTTCAAAATTTATGTTTACACCATCTGCAGATCGTTTTTCGACTTGCTTTACGACTTCGTTAATAAAATCTTTTTGGGCTTCTGGGTTATTTAAAAACGTTCTGTTATTATTTACACCAAAATTCGTTACTGTTAAATGAACTTTTGTCCCTTTAGCATGAGCAGAATCAACTACTTTTGTGGTAGCCCAATTGTGTATCGTTTTATATTGGCCTGTAGATGGGTTTAATTCATATGAAAAATATGCCAATGTTGTAAGAAGTTTAAAATTATAACTTTTATATTTTTCATCTGCCCAATGTGGATGCCAACCAAAGACTTCTTTTTTTAGGTTTTCGCCAAGCTGTATTGGGCTATCGTCTTTTTGAGAAGCTTCATTAAACGCATTTAGATCTGTTATTTTTTCAGATATTTTATCTATTTTTAAGTTTGTAGAGTCTTGTAAATTACGTTGTACGACCAAAAGACTATCTATTATAGATATGGATTTTTCTAAATCTTCCTGTTTTTGGGGTTCAATAGGATTGGGTTGAGGGTAAGCGAAGCTTTCTTCCAACAATTCCCAGAATTCAGTACTCCCATTGTCATACCCAAGAGACCATAATGCGACTCCTTTTAGCTCTTTATTTTTAATAAGTTGAAATTTTTCTTTTAAAGTCTCTCGGGTATCTATCCATACTTGATAGAATGCCTTCTTTTCAGTAGGAAAAGAGGTGAACATTGTATAGCTTAATGGATCTAATTGAAATTTATGATTGTCTAAAAATGATTGTTTAGACCGAAGTGGAAAATATTTAATATGCTTACTTTTTAAGGAAGGTATTTCGGGTTTTTTTACTTGCCATTGCGTACCAAGATAGGGTAGAGAAACAATACATTTATTAGGAGGAACGCCTTGTTCCAAATAACTATCTATACTTGTTTCTAAAGCATGAAACCGCCAAGATTCATCAGCTAATAGAGGACTTAAAGGCCCAGCTTTTTTATTATGATCGGAAGCATAGCCATATCCAAGAATAATGAATAAATCAACGTTAGGACTTAAATTTGGAATATCGAATGTATTATTAATATAAACAGGGGGAAGCACTAAATTCAATACTAATTGTTCTTGATGTAATGCTGTAGCAAGTGTATTTATATATTGAGTAAAAAGAGAAGATGTTGCTGGAGTAATAGGATGCATGTCTATAGTTACACCGTGTGCCTTTCGGTATTTTAATAAATTTATAAGTGTGTGGATAGATTTTTCTTGCGCTTCATGATTGTTTAAAAACGCAGCATTGTCCTGTTTTCCGTAAGAACTCAATGTTAGAGAAACAGTACATTTATTTGATTTTGCTATGTCTATCATAGGAGTTGTATTCCAATCGTGGATCGTTTTAAAATCTCCCGTTTCGGTATCTAATTCATAGTTGAAATACGATATATCAGAAAGAAGCTTATAAGTATAATATTTATAGGCATCCTTAACCCAAAAAGGACTCCAACCTAAAACCGTGTATTTTAAACTATCTATAGTCGTTCTATAAGTAATGTCATGGAGCGATTGAAATGTGTTCGTATTTTTTTTATAATATGCTAATTCAGATTCATGAAGTGTGTGTTTATTAATTTGTAGTCCTTCCTTTTTTTGTTTGGATTTTTTACTAAGTCCCAATCCAGTACCAACAATATTTATAATTTGATCTACAATCTTGGGTTTTTCTATGGTTACTTCTGGAGGTTTTGGAGGCTCTGGTGGCTCTTGTGAATGGCAATATATACTTCCTAATAACAGGCCTACAAAAAACACTTTGGTTTTTATAAAATCACAGGTTCTCATATCTATTTTTATGTTTATTGAATGGGTAAAACTAGATAGTTTGTCTGCTATTTATAAGGGTATAACTATGTGATTATGTTATTTAGGTATTAGTACTGAACTACTAAAAAGCGCCATAAATACACTTGAAATAGTCAATATTATCTAATGACTTTATAATGATCGAAAAAGGTGTTTTTATAAGCACGACCAAGGGTTATTGTTTGATTATTTTCTAATACGATTAAATTATCTTTAGAATGAACTTCTTTTATTTTATTAGCATTTACAACATAATTTCTATGCACGCGTAAAAAAAAGCTAGGGAGTTGTTTGTGAAAATCGGTTAAGGTATATTGAGAGATGAAATTTGTTTTCAAAGTGATTATTTTACAATAACGACCTTCAACTTCAACAAAGGAAATATCTTTAGGGAGTATTTTATAAAAAACACCATTCTTTTTAAAAAAATAGGGTACAGAGGAATTATCATTTAGAGCTGTATTATCTTCTATAGAACGATTATGTTTGTTTAATATTAACTGAATAGTATATACCAATTCTTTTTCATTGAAGGGCTTTAAAACGAAGCCATGTGGGTGGGTGACTTTTGCATTTTCAAAAATAGATCTTTCTGCATGTCCTGTTAAAAATAGAAAAGGAGTTACATTGCGTGTGCGCTTTAATAGTGTTTTAGCAAATGTAATACCATCTGGTTTTCCATTTAAGAAAATATCTATGATGATAAAATCTATAGTTTGGGTATGGTAAATTTCTATAGCATCAACAATATTGTTACAAATCTTAACAATATTAAAGTGGTTTTCTTCTAGATATTCTTTTAGTATTACGGCTTCAAAATCATCATCTTCTAATACCAAAACATTAATAATATGCATAATTGTGGGGTTATTTTAAAATAGAAATTATAGACGTCGTTCCTTTATTTTTTACGCTTAAAATCTTGAAACCCCCTCCAAGTTTTTTTATAAATGATTTGCAAAGACGGATGCCAAAACCAGTACTTCTTTTATCTGAAGTATCCATAATACTAGCATCTGTCGTATTATAATTGTTTAAAGCTTTTAATAGCTCTGGATCTATTCCTAGACCATTATCTTTAATCATAATTACTATTCGAAACTGATTTTCTATACATTTTACAGTAATACTGCCACTTTTAGGTGTAAATTTAAGAGCATTATCGAGTAAATTTCTAAATAGTATTTTAAGTATTACTGCATTTGTTTTTACAAAAATGTAATCAGAACATTCTACTTTTAATTGTATCGATTTATCAGTAATAATGATATTAAAAATTGAAATAGTCTGCTGTATAAGTTCATATATATTATGTAGTTCTTTTTGTATAGTCATATTATTACTTTGTAATCGGATCCAATACAATAAGTTATCCAACAACAAATAAGTTTTAGTAGCTGTGCTTTTATTCTGTTTTAAGAAAAAAAACATTTTTTTATTTTCTTTTTTTTGAAAAGCTTCTATTAGCTTATTACTAATTGTTAAAATTTGATGCATTGGCGCACGTAAATCATGCCCAAGTACTGAAAATAATTCATTCTTAAAATTATTTGAATTTTGTAAATTATTTTTTTGTTTAGCTATAATCGTATTTTTATAATTTAACTTTATACTTAAATATCCAATACCTATAATCACGATACATAAAAATATAACTAGATATAAGTATTGACTCTTTTTTTTTGCTCTTCTTTTAATTTTTGATCATTACTAATGGTTGCAATCTTTTTATCTTTTTGAGAAAGCCTCCATATTTTATCTCGATCCCAAATACTGTCTTTAATTTTTTCATAATCTTTTCTGTAAGATAAAGCCATTGCATAGTTTTTTTTATTTTCTTCTATCACAGCCATATTTAGATAAGTATTTTGTAATATAACTAAATCATGGCTTTTTTTAGCATATTCTAAGGCCTCCTTAAAATATGGTAGCGCTAATGAGTCTTTATATTGTATATAATATAAATTGGCAATTTCTGTACATGAATATGCTAATTTTAAGGTGTCTTTATTTTCTTTATGTAAATAATAACTTTGTAATATATTCTTTTCAGCCTTTTTATACTTTTTTATAAAAGAATAAGCTATGCCAAGATTCATAAAATTATCACTTTCATTTCCTGTCACAGTATATAAGTATAATGATTTCCATTTCTCTAAAATATTTATAGCCTTTTTATATTCTTTTTTATAAATATAAAGTTGTCCTAAAATGGAATATAATTCTGAAAGGCTATTTTGATTTGTTTCGATGCCCAGAGCAATTGCTTTATTGATGTGCTCTAAGGCCTGATCGTATAATTGCTTTTTATTGAAAATTCGCCCTTTTAAGCCATGCAAGATAAATAACTCTTTTTTTGATTTCTTACCTTCTTCTAATACTTTAGAAACATATATATATGAATTATCTAGCTGATTATTAGAATAGTAATGGTGAGAAAGATGAAAGGTGTTTTTTTTGTATTTCGAATATAAAGTGCTGTCAGCATGACATACAGGACATACATTTATAATATCTTTTTTGAACTGATCTACCTTGTTTTGAGTAAAAATAAAAAAAGGAATAAAAAAAAAACAGAAAAAGGTTATACTTAAGAATCATCATAATAAAAAGAATTAAACAGACGGATTTGAAGGTGTAGAAACTGTGCCTCTACTGGTTTCAGGGTCTAAATTTTCATCTCTTATTATTACTGCTTCAACTTGTAAAGCATTTTGAAATACAAAAGTATACTCAAATGTTATTAAGTAAAAACAAAATTTTGTTGAATCTGGTTTAGATTCATATACAATATTAAAATCTCTACATATAACCTTGCCATTTGGGTTTGTAGTAGGAATTAGAGTATTTACATTTGTATTGCCATTGTACTTTATATAAATATAATTTTCTATAATTTCAAGAGAACTTGATGGCATTGTCACTACATCAAGACTGTAGGGTATATAGGATCCAACAGTTACTATATACTTGTTTTCTTCAAGGGTGTTTTCTACTTTTATTAATGGATCATAAGGAGGTGTACCAATAATGCTTTCACTTAAGTCAAATTTTTCATGACAAATATATTTAAAATTAATGCCTGCAATCTCAATGATTGATCCGTTATCTGGGTTTGCCATACAATTAGGGGTTGGGGTTAAAATCGATACAATATACTACTTTTTGAGTAAGAAAAATTGTTATTCTTTTTAGAATTTACTTACCAAGTTATAATTAAAGAGATTAAGTATAATTACCTAAACTTTAAACTTATTAATTATGAGATTTTTAAGATGTTTTCATTTTAAATAAGGGAAAAAAGATTTCGTTAAAAATGCATGCTACTGTTTATAACATTGATCGTGTTATTTGTATCATTTTTTTTACAGCTTAAGACATTTACTAAGTTTTTAGTTTTATTACAGATTTACTTTTGAAAAGTTGTGATATAAAAATGACATCAAATCCAAAAGATTATGAAAAAAATAGAGATAGGAGTTATAGACAACCAAACCCTATTTAGAACAGGATTAGTAGAAATTTTAAATAATCATGCTAATTTCAAAGTCTTATTTGAAGTAGAAAATGGTATAACAATTCTAAATATATTAGAAATTCAAGTACCAGAAATAATTATTATAGATTTAAAGATCGAACCAGAGAATGGCATTCATTTAGTAGAATTAATTAGGAAAAAGCATCCCGATATTAAAATTATTGTACTAACAACATTTTATAATACTTCTTTCATTAATTTAATGACAAGAGTAGGGATCAATGCATTTCTTTCAAAGCAAATTAGCCATAATGAGCTTTGCCATGCTATTAATACGGTTTATCGAGAACGAATTTATCAAACAGAAGCCTATAAAGATATCCTATTATATTCGGAAGGTGCAGATATAAAAGCATTGCATTCAAGGTTTTTAGTACGAGAAAAATTATCAAAACGAGAGCTAGAAATCTTAAATCTGATATGCCATGAGTATACAAATCATGAAATCTCAAAAAAATTATTCCTTAGTATAAGAACTGTAGAAGGACACCGTAATAATTTACTTTCTAAAACGGGGTCTAAAAATACTGTAGGTTTGGTATTGTATGCCATAATTTATAAACTGGTAGAAATAGACTATAAATTATTACAAATCTCGATGCAATCCCCTTTTTAATCAATAGAATGTGAATGTCTTTGCTCTGTATCGATTTGAGATGAGCAAGGCCTAAAAAAGAGGTAATAGGTTCAAAAAAGTCCCCTAAGTCTTATATCATTTATAGCTCATCTAAGCTTAAATGTAAAAATACGTTATTCGTAAAACCAAGTGTTAATACGCTTTCTCACCCTTCTGTTTTAAAATAGTTTTGATCCCATAATATATTAATAAAACATTAAACTTATGCCCAATTTAGCATGTACAAGTGCACAGATGACTTGTTCTTTCGGAACAGCTCCTTCAGTATTGAATATTTTGCCCTTAAAACGGGTAACAACTTCTAATTTGCCAGCGGCAACTATTATGGATAATATACCTTTTGTAAACATTCCGCCTTTTGCTATGTGTACCTCTTTAGCAAACCCAACGGTAGCAGCAGCTACTACGGCAGCACTAGGCGTACTAACACCAATGCCATGTATCCCTTTCACAACAGCTCCCTGGATACCAGGAAAGCCTACTATTTTAATTGGTAATGTACCTGCTCTTGATAATACGTGTAAATGTATGTGTACCTGGGGCGGTTGTATTCAATTTTCATCTGCTGGGCAATTTACGGTTAGTGATTAGTACCTGCTTTTTTTAAACCCGTAAAAAGACTCTTATATATCACTGGTTTTTATAGCAATTTTGGCATAATAAAAGACAAACAAAAACCACATCAAACTTTAATATAGCAAAAAGCACATGATTTCATTAGCATTACATACCATTCATAACGGATTGAATACACACCTTAAAGAAGTACTTCAATTACAAAAAGAAACCGTGGTAATGCATACCCTTTCCGAAGGGAAAAATAATCCGCTAGATGCTAATAATCTCGCATTAACAACAGTAAATATAGAAGTAGAAAACAACCGTACTACAAATTCACCCTATATAAAACGAGATGGAGGTATAGCAAAACAGTATCCACCTATCAATCTAAACATCTATATATTAATTAGTGCTTGTTTCAAAACAGAGCAATATTTAGAAGGATTGCATTGGTTATCTGAAGCGATTGGTTTTTTTCAAAATAAACCAGTTTTTGATGCGAGAAACACACCAGGTCTTCCACCAGAAATAGACAAATTAACGATGGAATTGGTAAACGTTGACATCCAGCAACAAGGCCATTTTTGGGCTGCTTTATCTGGTAAATACATGCCTTCTGTTATATACAAAATGAGACAAGTAACCATAACAGAAAACAAAATGAAAGCCATTTTACCAACGGTTCAAAAAATAATACCAAATCTAATTAAAAAGTAAGCATCCATGGGCGTTTTACATCTAATAGGAAAAATAACTTGTAACCAAAGCTATGCCAGTCATGCCTCTAGGGGATTGAGGTTAGTCCCTACCTACCCTACACAATCTCTTTTTCAAAGAGAAGAATTATGGTTGCATCAAGCAGAAGGGACTATAGAAATTTATACTAAAAAAATTAATTTATCAAGTATAAATCCTTCCACATTTATGTTCTGGGTTGAGGTTACAGACCCTCAATTTTATAACTATATCGATTTACCCGATACCATAATAAATCGTGACTACCTATTGTGTTTTGTAAATGAAAAAGAAGAAGAACTCTTAATCCCTAAAAAAGAAGCCATAAAAAATATACAACGAAAATTACAAGTAGTCGTATTTGAAGAAATGGTAGAAAAAGATGAACAGATTAGAGTTTTTGATAACCATGGAGATATGGTATATGAGGAAATGATACCAGTAGGAAGAAAAACAACCGTTTTAGATTTAACCCAGGAAGAAGAAGGTTTTTATACCTGGACATTTAATGGGTTTTCGGACACCTTTTTTTTAACTGATAAAAACCTTAAACATACCATTGGTATTTGTCAGTTTCAATTAAAATCTGAAGCGGTACATCAAATTAGTATACAGTTTGAAACCAAAAAAACCTATTGGGAATACTTAGTTATCTCTAAAAAAGAACACATAGAAGATATCTATACTATTATTGATAATGATGGTACATACACTTTTACATGTCAAGGAAAAGTAACGATGATGGGGTTAGATGCCATTAGCTACCTATCTGATCAAAAAATACCTTATAAGGAGCGTCCCAAAACACGATTTAAACTGGTATCAAATACAGAAAATGAGACCCCTTACCTCGCATCAGAAGACCGCATATTACCCAATGCAAGTCCAGAGAATATAAAAATTCACAGTACTGAAGCAGTCACAGAGTTTAAAACACAAACAATTATATACATATAAATTTTAATACCTGAATATTATGAGTCTTACATTAAAAACACCTGGTGTTTACATTGAAGAAAAGAATGCCTTTTCTAACTCGGTAGTGGCTGTAGAAACCGCCATACCAGCATTTATTGGTTACACAGAAAATGCTACTTTCAAAGGGAAATCTCTTTTAAACAAACCTATTAGGGTCGATTCTTTATTAGAATTCGAAAACTTTTTTGGCATGGGTGCCCATACCATTTATAATGTGGCAACTATAGATCCCGATCAAGAAGATGCCCCACCAACCGATCTTATCATGTTGGATAAACATTTAAGCCTTACACCACAAGCTGGTACATTGTTTTATATGTACGAAGCCGTAAAGCTCTTTTATCAAAATGGAGGAGCCAGTTGTTATGTGATTGCCATAGGAACGTATGGAGGAGGTACCGTAAAACCTGATTTTTCTACAGATCCTTTTATCCATGGACTACGCTTATTAGAAAAAGAAGTAGAGCCAACTATGGTTGTAATTCCAGACGCCTTATTGTTTACAGACGATAATGGTGCCAATTGTTATTCCTTACAGCAACAAATGCTTAACCACTGCGGAACCTTAAAAAGTAGAGTCGCCATTTTAGATGTTTTTAATGGGAATAAAGGGTTAGAGGATCCTACGTACAATCCAATTGATGCCTTTAGAGATGCTGTGAGTTCCGATTTTTTAAGTTACGGTTCTACCTATTACCCTTGGTTAAAAACGACCGTAGTACAACCTACCGAGTTGAGTTATAAAAACTTGTCTGAAGATGGTATCGTTCTACTAAAAGAATTATTAACAGAAAGTATTTCTGGGCTTAAAGAAAAAGAAATCGAAGCGATGACGCCTTATATCAATGCCCTAACAGGAGATATTGAAGAAGGTAGTGATGTTCCTAGCGATCCAGACACGCTTAACCATATTATGAACAACACGTTTCCAGCCTATAAATCGGTGATGTTGGCTGTATTGGAAAAGAAAAACCTATTGCCACCTTCTGGAGCTATGGCAGGTATTTTTACTCGTGTGGATAATGAGCATGGCGTATGGAAAGCACCAGCTAACGTAGCTGTAAATAGTACAATAGGTCCAGCAGTGCATATAGACCATAATCAACAACAGGATTTAAATGCTCCTATTTTAGGAAAAGCCGTTTGTGCCATCCGTCCGTTTGTAGGTTTAGGAACAATGGTTTGGGGAGCCAGAACTTTAGATGCTAACAGTTTGGATTGGAGGTATATCAATGTACGTCGTACTATGATTATGATAGAGCAGTCTGTGAAATTTGCAGCAAACGCTTATGTATTCGAACCAAATGTAAAAAATACCTGGGTTGCTATCAATAGTATGATTAGTAGTTTCTTAACCAATTTATGGAAACAGGGTGCTTTGGCAGGATCATCACCAGAAGAAGCTTTTGAAGTTGCAGTAGGACTGGGGTCAACCATGTCTCCTACAGATATTTTGGAGGGAATTATGAATATAAGCGTTAAAGTTGCGATCTCTAGACCAGCAGAATTTATCGTCATCACGTTCCAACAACAAATGCAAAAATCATAACATAAATAACAATTAAAAATAAATAATAATTATAAAAAATAAGAATCATGGCAGAAGATGGATCAGTACAAAGTCAGAACATATGGCCAATTAGTAACTTTTATTTTAGTGTCGATATTGGCGACCAAAAAGACCTGGCCTTTCAGGAAATAAATGGGTTAGATGCAGAATCTAAAGTAATAGAATACCGACATGGTAATAGCCCGCAATTTTCAACAATTAAAATGCCAGGGATGTTTTCCTCTGGGAATGTCACCCTTAAAAAAGGCGTATTTGTAAAAGATAATCGTTTTTGGACTTGGTTTAATTCCATAAAAATGAATACCATAAAACGTGAAACGGTAGTGATTAAACTATTGGATGAAGCGGGAGCACCTACAATGACCTGGACGTTAAATAATGCGTTTCCAACCAAAATTTCTGGAGTCGATTTAAAATCGGAAGGCGGCGAGGTTGCTGTAGAAAGCCTAGAAATTGCGCATGAAGGTATTGTAATAGCTAATGAGTAGGCAGCAAGAGAACCTGTATCCACCAGTAGCTTTTCATTTTAGGTTACAAATCCTGGGGTCGGAAGACCCCTTGGATTATGGGTTTCAGGAAATATCAGGGATTAAAACCACTTTAGATACCGAAGCGATAGCCGAAGGTGGCGAAAATCGTTTTCAACACCAACTTCCTATTAAAACAACTTACAGTCCTTTGGTTTTAAAACGAGGTATGGCTTTGTATAAAAGTGTTTTAACAACCTGGTGTGATGATACCATGGAGTTTAGTATTGATAAGCCTATTAAAACGTACGATTTGTTGGTGTCGTTATTAGATGAGGAACGAGAACCTGTATTATCATGGAAGTTTATCAATGCGTATCCTACAAGTTGGGAAGCTTCTAATCTTAATGCAGAAGAAAGTAGCATTTTTTTTGAGACTATTAACTTGAATTATAATTATTATGTGTTGGTTTAGTGGAGAAAATAAAATTTAAATCAAAAAATAAGACATATATATAAGTTTTATTAGGTTATAGTAATTTAAAACTACAGAAATTTATAAATATATAGTAAGAATAAAGACCACTAGAGTGTCTAGTGGCTTAAAAAAGTTGTTATAGGCAACTGAAGAAAGCTTATAACAACTACTAAATAAAATGAAATGTTTAAGAGATATGTATGAACGAGTAGAGAAGTTTAAAGAGAATAAAAGTGGGGCAGTTGCTAATTCTGTTGCTCAGAAAAAAAACAATAAAAATCAAGGTGTTAAGTTTTTGGATAATTGTCCTGAAGCCAAGCAAGCTAATCAATTACAGATATTGGTTTCTAATACTACCCAATTAAAGCAGATGGCAAAGTGGCAAAATGGAAATGTATCTTTTACAGATAATATTATACAAAGAGTATGGGCAAATGTTAATTCTACAGTCAGCTGGCATGTATACACAAGTGCGGATTTTCCCAATATTCATATTAGCGTAGATACGAATAATCCCGAAAATTATCATGCCACAAATATTCATAATCATTTACACTTTGGAAGGGATGGAGTAGCACGCCAAGGGAACGCAGCACTTCGAGGTGATATTAATGAAAAGCAAAAATTGGGTGTAGCACTCCAGAATTTTCAAGTTTGGTACAACGAATTCAGAAGGACTGGAACTAATATATACTAATATTTTTATATTCAAAACAAGTCAATAATATTCAATGAAATCCAATTTGAAAAAGTTTGAGATATGTACACACAAGTGGAAAAATCCAAAGAGAATAAAAGCAAGGTAATTGCTAATTCTATTACTCAGAAGAAAAGTATTGTAAAGAAAGGCTCAAGGCTTTTTGATAATCGATCAGAAGCTGTAATTGAAAAAAAAAGACATACAATGTCTGATAATCCACTACAACGAGTAGTGATCGCTAATGGGACGATAACTGCACCAGGATATCAAAATCCTCTTTTCCTTGGACAAGCTGTTCATGCAGCTATAAAAGCCAGTTATCTGGGGCATGGCTTCGCTGGGGCTGGAAACCAACGGGTGGTTGACCAAAATGTACCTTCAGGTCATATACCCAATCTTGGAGTCGCACCTGCTGCTGGTGGTGCTCTATCTCGATTTGGGGAAGTTGTGCCTGTAGGAAGTGAAGCACATGGGCGAAACAAAATAAATACAATAGTAGGAGCTGCAATAAATGGATTAGGATTAGGTAACCAAGTTAACGTACCAGCGTGGTCTGCAGGAGTGGCCATTCCAATTGCCACAATTGATCCAGGAGGAAACACCACCAATGCAGCAAATACTATAACTGTGGCACAAGATGGGGCAAGAGTAGGGTTGTACGTGTACTCTGGTTAAATATAGTACTCACTCAACTAAGTTTTAAACTTCAACTTCGTAGCCACAACGATTGTCAAACCAAGAAAAATAAGAGCTGTCATCTAGAAATGCAGCTCTTGTTTTTTATAAAATGGATGTAGCATTGCAAATTAGTACCCATTTCTTAATAAAACTTCTTTCATTATCACTACAGAAGTCATTCAAAGATAAAACCAAAGACTACGGTATTTCCAAAAACAAGTAAAACTACTATTTCCTATCATAAGATTACAATATACCTTGCTACCACCAAAAAAGCACAAAACAAATGAAAGTAATCGCAAGAGAGTTAAGTATTATCAGTGAGATTTATCAAGCTTGTTAAGTAACAATGAGTTATAGGCTTGGAGCAATTAAAGCACAACCATTAAAAAAAATTATTATGTATAAACAAGTAAAGAAACCAAAAGATAATAAAAGTAGGGTGGTTGCTAATTCAGTTGTTCAGAAGAAAAATAGTGTGAGGCAAGTTTTTAGTTTTATAGATAATAGACCGAAATCTAATGCTGAAACAATACTTCAAAAAAAGTCTACAGGACATGAACCAATGTGTGGTTGTTCTTCTTGTTCAGGGACGATTCAAAGAAAATCGAAAGATGAATCTTCGATAGATGAGTATTCAATTTCACAATTGCATCAACCACAATCTAAGAGTTTAACTCTTAATGTGATCCAGTTTGGAAGAAGATTTAGGGCCAAGGGGTATAACAAGGCCTTAAAGGGGAAATCAGCAAGTAAAGCGGTGACAATAGCAAGTGGAGTGACAACTGCTACTATGAAACTCTCAAAGAATGATAAAATTGTAAAAACAGTAAATACAAATAGCGGCGGAAATTACCGTGCACCTCAATGGATTTGGAATAGGCTCAAAAATTCTGCTGCTGGGAGGAAGCGAAAGGCGGACGCAGAAGTAAAAGCACTCGGAGCCCTAACACCATACATTGAAACCCAAGAGGATATGGAGGGGTGGAAATTAAGTGTTCATACAAGCATCGACATATGTCGTTTTTGTAAAGGGCACATACGGGAGTGGTGTAATTATTATGGTGTAACATGGGATAATGACCCAAGGTAGGAGATTAGGGAAGACGATAGCTATAGAGTTCCTAAATTAAACGAAAAGTGATAAAGGTAAACATGTAAAGTTGGTTCTCAAATCCCCCCGCTCTACGAAGTTTATAACTTCATAGCCACAACGATTCCGAAATAAAGAAGAATAAGTATTATCCATTTTATATGATAACTTTTATTTTTTATAGTGTTGAAACCATATAGTGTACTACAAAGTAACAAATTTTGCAGAGCCATTCTATACAGATTAGGAAAGTGTTAAGAGTACTCAAAAACACATACAAACTACCCAATAACCAAAAACAAGTAGAACTACTATTTTCTACTAAAGGCTTACAATATACCTTGCTACCACCAAAAAAGCACAAAACAAATGACAGTAATCGTAAAAGAATTAATCATTACCAGTGAGGTCTATCAAGACCCCAAACAACAAGAACCGATTGATCTGGAGCAATTAAAACGAGACCTTTTAAAATCCTGTGAGCGCATGTTGGACAAAAAACTAAAAAGAAGATGAGTATAAAGAGTGGGAAACTAGAAAAAATGACAATTATAGCCTATAAAGATGAAGGCTTTTCTAGCAGAGTAGGGAGAATAAAAGTACAGGTGAACCCTAGTAGTTATAATCAAACCAAAAAACATAATTATACCGAAACGCCTACCATTGGTGGGACACAGATTTTTAGGTTTGGCAATGAAGAAGCAGAAACACAAACCTTTGAATTTATATTTGATGAGTCAGGAGTCATTCCAGAAAGCTCAAAAGAAACAGTAAAAAATCAAGTTAAAAAATTTGTAAAACTCGTGTATCAAGTTAATGGAGAAATCCATACGCCTAATAATATATTGCTCTCATGGGGCACATTACAATTTCGATGTTTTTGTGAATCTATAGATATAGAATACACACATTTTAATCGAAATGGAATTCCTATACGGGCAAAAATAAAAGCCGATTTTAAGCAAAAAATCACCCATAAGCAATATCAAAAAAAAGTACAGAAAAACTCTCCAGACATGACTCATTACAAGGTTGTTAGTGCAGGGGTCAACTTACCAGGTATTGCGTATAACGTTTATAAAGATCCTAGCTATTGTATCGAATTAGCGCAATTTAATAAGTTAGATTCTTTTAGAAACCTAAAACAAGGGATCGAAATTATTGTACCTCCATTAAAAGCATAGTATTATGAGTGATTCTGTATATAGTAGTTCAACCAGTCAAATAGAGGTAGAAATCCTGATTGAAGGCGAATCAGTAGGGAAAGAATTCCCTATTACCAAAATTAGTGTAGAAAAAAAGATTAATGAAATTCCTAAAGCCACCGTTCATTTAATTGACGGAAATCCAGTAGAAGGGGATGATAGTTTTAAGTCTGCTACAAAAATTAAAATAGGAAGCGCGATTGAAATCAAAGCAGGCTATGAAACAAATACCGAACTAATTTTTAAAGGGGTGATCTCTGAAAAAAATACAGACCAGGATAAAAAAGAAATTCCAACTATGATATTGGAATGTCTGGATAAGGTTGCTGCTTTAACCGAAGGGATAAAAACGAAAGTTTTTTACAAAAAAAGTGACTCAGAAATTGTAACCAGTATTGTATCTGATTATGGTTTGGAGAAAACCATTTCCATTTCACAAGGAGCTAAATTTGAGCAGTTAGTTAAATACAAAACCAGCGATTGGGATTTTATCAAAAAAAGAGCGCAAATTAACGCATGTATTTTAGTTGCTGATGACGGTAAACTTACGGTAGCATCCCCTCAAGTGAGTGCGGCTGGCATTCGAACACTTAAATATGGAGACACTGTTAAAGAGCAAAGCCTAACGGTAAGTGATGCCAATCAGCCAACAAAAGTGACAGCAGTTTGTTGGGATCCCTCTCAGCAAAAACTAATAAAAGCAGTAGCTACAGAGCCCACTGTAAATAAACAAGGTAATAGTGATGGAAAAAAACTAGCAAAAAATAAAGGAACAGAACACACGTTGCAAACTAGTAACTTTTTAGAACAGGAAGTACTTAAAGCATGGGCTAACGCGTATTTAGCAATCCTGCGTATGATCAAAATTAGCGGTAGAATTAATACCCAGGGAGATCCCAAATTAAAACCAGATACAACCATAACTTTAGAAGGTTTTGGAGACAATTACAACGGAAATGGATATATAGGCGCAGTAAAGCATACTATTTTACCAGGCGATTGGGAAACAGAAATTGAATTAGGATTACCTAAAGATTCGACAGGTACAGATGAAAATAGTGGGGATGCCAGAGCAACAACATTTACAGGTTTACAAATAGGTGTGGTTAAAAAAATTCATGAAGACCCTGAGAATACCTATCGTATTTTGGTTACCGTACCTAGCTTTCCAGAAATAGCAGAAGGCATTTGGGCGCGTTTTGCTACGCCTTATGCAACTAAAGAAAAAGGATTCTTCTTTTACCCAGAAATTGGTGATGAATTAGTGCTGGGGTTTATTGAAGGAAATTCGTCCCATCCTATTATACTAGGAAGCTTGTTTAGTAAGAAGTATACAGCCCCCTATACACCAGATGATAAGAATTCGATCAAAGCCCTAGTGACCAAAAACGATTTGAAAATAGAATTTAATGATGAAGATAAAATCATCACTATTGCTACACCTGCAGGGAATCAAATTGTAATTTCCGATAAAGACAAGGAAATAGGTATTACCGATGAGAATAAAAATACCATAACCCTAAGTAAAAACGGTGTGGTTATAGAAAGTAAAGGGAATATAGAGCTAAAAGCAACCAAGGATATTATTTTAAAAGGGAAAGCGATTAAAATGGAAGCAAACGCAAACATTGAGGCTAAAGGTTTGGATATAAAAATGAAAGCAAACAAAGCAATAGCCTTAGAAGGAAATGCCACAGCAGAATTAAAAGCAAGTGGTAAAACCTCTGTAAAAGGTGCTATGGTTGCACTCAATTAGCACAAGGTTATGTGAATTTGGGATAAAAATATTTGATACATAATTGCTTGTTCTAGATATGTATGTCATCCCATGTTTACAAAAGGAAAGTGTCATTCCGAAGGAGGTACGAGGAGGAATCTCATGATTCTGAGATTTTTCATTGCATTCGAAATGACAATCAAGACCATAATTTTCAGCTAAAAAGAATTAAAAATGAATACAAAAGAAAAAAGTACATTTCTAGGAACTGGATGGCACTTTCCTATAAAATTTAGTGCATATACCAAAGATGTAACCATGGTAAGTAATGCCGAATGTATTGTACAAAACATAAGGATGTTACTTTCTACCCGACAAGGGGAAAGACCCATGTATCCAGAATACGGACACCAATTATATATAATGATTTTTGAAACCATGGATCAGACATTAATCTATAGGGTTAAAGAACATTTGGAATATATTTTTATGATTCATGAACCACGGATCACTCTGGAAGATATTATCATTGAAGAAAAAGAAGATTATGAAAATATCATTCTTATAGACCTTCATTACCTCATTAGAGAAAGCAATACACGAACCAATTTAGTATTCCCTTACTATTTAATAGAGAAGTAAAATAAAACATAACAATATTAAATTTGTTTCTTTTTGCGACCTTTTTATTAGTCTTAACTGTAGTTAAAAGGATATACTTTAGTGCATGTGGCTTTCAGCATCTAAAAATTTCTGATAGGAAACAGCCTGTTGGCAGCTCAATGTCGTTAAGTTAAGGCTAAAATGTCAGTCTGAGATCTGTGTTAAAAATTTTAACTAGCGTATAAAATGACGTAGTTTGGGTGTCATTCAGAAGGAGGTACGACTGAAGAATCTATAGAGATCAATAATAAAGATTCTTCGCTGTGCTCTGAATGACAAACGATTGAAAATTAATCATTTATGAAATCCGTCATTTTATACGCTAGTTAAAATTTTTACTTGGTACAGGCAATCTAATCCCGATTTTTAGCAGGATCAAGGTGTAATACCTTAACCCTTGCGGTATTTATTATTAAAAAGTAAGTCTGTTTAATAAGTAAAGCTACCTACATAAAAAAACTCCGCAGTTATACCCTTTATTAGATTTATGCTTTATAAGAACTTTGTGTTTTAATGAATTAAGAGATTCTAGAAATGATAAAACAAAACGCGTTTAATAGTATTCCAAATAGTACCACAAGAGATGATAGAGTAACGCAAGAATTAATACCAGAGACCATTGGTTTAGATCAAAGGCCTTTAATAGCATTAATTGCAGAAATACGATCTATAGCTAAGGATATTCATTTTATAGATGAAACAAAAACTAATTTAGGCACCTGGCAACAATTTCTAGATGAAGATATACTATTTTTTCTGGGGCAACTTCAACAATTTTCTACAGAGAAAGCCTATCAACAAATAGTGAGTACCCCTTCAGGAACACTAAAATCTTATTTAAGACATTTAGTGAAAACGGTAGATCATTGGTATAAAAAAGCACTGTCTCTTAGTATAGATCCTTTATCGTTCGAATTGGAAAATGCTATTAATAATCAATTGAAAAAATCGAGTAGACATTTAGAAGAGAAGGATTTACAATCCCTTCATCATATATGGCAGATTTCCACAAAAGAAGAATGCGTTTTAGAAAAAATGTCCCTTAAAAAAAGTATAGAAACCTTTGAAGAAACCATTCTATATATTCAAAGTCTTTGTAAAACTCTTTTTGATACCTATGCCGCTAAGCAAGAAATTTCAAAACCACATGTCGCATTAATTCTTAGTTTTTTAAAATTATACAAACACATTCAAGATAAATTTAATAATCTTACTAAGAAACACTTAGATTATTACTTTCAAGAACTTTTAGGACAATCCAAAAAAAGAAAGGAGCCAGAACGAACACCCGTTTTTTTTGAGTTAGCCAAAGAAGCTAAAGGCGTTGTTTTACCAAATAAGACTGTGTTGATGGGAGGCATAGAGGAAGATGGTGAAGAAATTTTATTTGAAACCATGGAGGATTTGAATATTTCTAAAGCAACACTTACCGATTTAGTTACTATTTATATTGCAAATAACCTTCATATTTCACCTCACAATAAAGCGGGACTAATTACTGGTATCTATGAGAATACAATAGAAGACGTTTTAGAGCTGAATCCTAATAATACCCCACTTCAATTATTTGGACAAGATGGTTTTGAAGCTACCGAATTATATCCTATTTCACATTCAGAAATAGGATGGGCAGTTAGTGGTCCCATATTCATACTAAAAGAAGGATTGCGAAAAGTAACCTTAAATTTTAATATAGAGAAAGAAAGTTTATCTGCATTTAAAAAACAAATGCAAAAGATAACCAAGGATACTGGAACCAAAGAGAAGGTATGGATCCATCGTTTTTTTAATCAAACATTTAAACTGTCTTTAACAACAAACGAAGGATGGTTTTTTGTAACCCAATTTCTTTCTACAATAAAAGAAACAGAAAAAGACTACCAGCTTACCTTTTCTTTCTCTTTAGCGATAGATGCACCCGCTATAACATCCTATAATAAAGAAGTACATAAAGGAACGTATAAAACAGGATACCCTGTTCTAAAAATAGTTTTAGATAAGAACAAAGTATATTACCCGTATTCATTTTTAAGGCATAGTAGAATTAATACCATCCATACCAAAGTAGAGGTTCAGAAATTACGAAATTTAGAGGTCTATGATCAATATGGTAGGCAAGACACCTCAAAACCTTTCTATTTATTTGGTCCGCAACCTGGAAAAGCAGCAGCATGTTATGTTGGTTATGATGAATGGCGATATAAATCCTTAACAGCACTTGATTTTAAAGTAAAATGGTATCAGATTTCTAATGCTAATTTAGCAGCTATCTATAGGCAATACCCCGAAAAAATAAAGGCAGACAGTTTTAAGATTAGTATAAGTTCTTTGTCTAACCGAAAATGGAAAGCGTCCAAAAAGTCTTTGCAAGCCATTCCATTGTTTCATAAAACAAATGATGATATAGAGACGGAGACCTTAATAAACATCCATGAACCAGTTATTTTAAAAATGGTTCCTGATTTTGAGCATAAAGAAACTCCTGTATTTGATGAAGCAAAAAACGGTTATTTCAGATGGCAGCTCGTAGCTCCAGATTTTGGTTTTGGACATGATATATATACCGCATTGGTCAATGAAAAAGTGTTGGAAATAGCAAAAGATCCGAAAAAGGCAAGAAAAAAAAATATCCAAATTCCACCAACTCCTTTTTCTCCAGAAGTACAATATATTGAGGCGAGTTATACTGCCGAGCAGGAATTTATTCTTCATTCTGAAGAAGGGAAGCGAACAGACAAACGTTTTCCGTTTGAGTTGTTTCATATTCATCCTTTTGGATTGCTTTCTACAGCGACACAAACTTATGTGAAAAACCGATCGCTGCTTCCTTATTTTGAAGATAAAGGGTATTTATATATGGGCATAAAAGATGTGACTCCATTAGAAGAATTATCCTTTTATTTTAAAATAGAAACACAACGCGTAGGGGTTATTACTAAAGAACCTCTGGAAATAAGCTGGGAGTATTTATTGGGCGAATATTGGAAACGTACCTCCAGTACCTTTCTGCTCTATGATGGTACCGATCATTTTCAACATTCAGGAATTATTCGTATTAAAATGCCCAAACACTTAGAGCATCACCATCCGTTGTTTGAAAAAGAAAAAGCCTGGTTACGACTTTCGGTTTCTAATACATTGAGCTCACAAATGGGAAAAGTAGTGTGTATTCAACTAAATGGCGTTGAAACCATTAGAAAAATAAACAAAAAAAGTAGCTCTCAAACTACGGTAACAAAACCAAATACTATAGATGCAATCTATACCCCAATTCCAGGAATAAAATCTGTATTACAACCTTTTATCCCTACAGGAGGTGTTGTTACAGAAAAGCAACAGGATTTTTATACACGGGTTAGTGAGCGTTTGTTTCATAAAAAAAGAGGGGTACTCCCTTCTGATTTTGAGGTACTGATTTTAGAAGCTTTTTCTCAAGTATACCAAGCCAGTTGTTTTCCTTCAACCTTGTTTCCAAAAGACGTACCACCAGGAACAATACAGATTATGGTACTACCCTTTATTTATGAAGATACCCCAGAAGGGGAACGAAAATTTAATGGGTATACCTTAAAAAAAATAAAACAATATATAGAAGGTTTGTGCATGCACCACAAATCATTAATTATAAGCAATGCGTTTTATGAAACCATACGGGTATCTTGTACAGTTACCTTTGATGATGCCTATGAAACAGGAACAGCATTACAAAAGTTGATCACCACTATAAATCGTTTTATAGCTCCCTGGATATTACAAGACAATGAAAACGGAGTAAATACAAGTCCGCAACATCAAATTTTACATCCTAGTAGTCTATTAAGTCATCTGCTGGCCTTGCCCGAAGTACTGTATATTAGTGGGCTGTCTATGGTGCAAATCCATCAATTTGAAAAAGATAAAACCTATGACTATAGAGAAACCATGGGGATGGATGAAGAAGCAGGTTTGCAACCCACGAAACCCTGGTCTGTTTTTGTACCTAGTATGGCACATAATATTGAGGTTGTAAACGAACTTATAAATACCAAAGCAACACATTTACAAATAGGAACCATGGAAATTGAAAACGATTTTATTCTAAAAACCAAAAATGATAATGAAAACAACAGAAAAGAATAGCACTGATAAATTATTGAATAGAGAAACTCTGGCAGAATTATTTAAAGATGGCATGAAGCCTTCTGGGGCTATATTTTCGAATTTAATTTACTCTATGATCAATAAGTTAGACGATGGCATAGAGAAAAATTTTGATCATGGATTAAGCCTTTCCCCACAAGGGAATACAGCAGAAAACTTATTAAGTCTTTTTCATCAGATTGATGACGGATACGCCGCCTGGTCTTTGGGCTTAACTTCCAAAGAGGATGGCGCAGGGCTAAATTTTAAAGAAGGAGATAATAGTATAAGTCGCTTATATATAAAGAAAGGAGGCGGAATAGGTATCAATACCACCACCCCAAAACATGCTTTGGATATAAAAGGGGATCTAGGAATACAAAGTAGAAAAGGAACTTATGCTAATGGTACTATTATGGCAAACGGCAAGTGGCAAACCATTCTTACCAATCAAACCGACTGCAAACTGCTGGAGGTTAGTGCCTGTGCCAAAGGAGGAAAAGGCGAAGGGAAATATGCCGTGCTCCATGCTTTTGCGCTTAATCCCTTTTCAGGAAAAAGAGGACGTATTAGAAAGTTTCAAAGCTATTATGGATGGAGATGGTGGCGACGTATACAATTGCGTTGGGTCGGCACATCTTTTAACTATAGTTTAGAGATGCGTACGGTAGTTAATTATGGAGAAAAGGGCACTATAGACTTTCATATTACGCAGTTGATTTAGATTATTTTAACGGCTATGCTTAACTCGTTTATATTTAACTTGTTTAAGTCTTTCATTAAAGGAGTTTCATAGAAAATTGCAGCAAAATTCTTAAGTGAATTTGTATAGGAAACAATGTGATTTGCTTTATAATACTGTGGATATAGATGATTTATAAAAACCTATAACAAAGGATAAAAGCAAATATTAAAAAATGTATTATGTATGAACAATTAAAGAAATCAAGAAAGAATAAAAGTAAAATGATTGTCAATTCTATTGATAAGAAAGGAAGAAATATAAAACAAGGATTTGGTTTTGTTGAAAGTAGTGGAGGAACTATTACTCAAAGAAAACCACAAAGAGTAATGAATCATGATATGTCAGTAAGACAAAAATCTGCAGATCAGAGAATAATGTCCAAGTTACTTTCTTCAGAAAGAACACAGGAATATTGTAATGTTTTACAAAGACGACTAAAGGTCAGTTCGGGTACATTTAGTAAAGATTATAGTAATTTAAGATGGGCAAAAGAACAAGGAACAGAGGTTGGAGGACAAAATTCAGGGCAGGCACAAACAATTAGCGAGAGATTAGGTTATTTTTTTGAAGGAAATTTTAATCATAACGAAGCTCTAAATATGATGAATGCACATATGGTTGCAAGTTCGTTTGGCGGAGATGGCAGTAATGTAGATAATGTAAGAGTATGGAGTAGAACATTTGAAAATAACATATGGACTCCTCAAGAACAAGAGATCCATGGAGAACTTCGTATAGGTCTTGGGCATTCACCAGATTGGGATAGCTTTGATAATGAAGCTGTAAATGATGTTGAAACAAATGAAGATGCTAAACTAACTGTTACTCCAATAATGGGGTTACCAGCTTGGTGGAATGGGGTTAATCAAATAATGATAGCTAGATATCAAGATGATCTTGATGAGGGGATTGTTTGGTCTAACAATAATGATATAGAGGCATGGAATACTCTTCAGGATTTGATTATTAAGCATATACCAAGGGAAGTCGGAACATCATGGTCATTGAGAACTAGTGTCAGTGGAATTAAGCATAACGATTTATCTTTATTTCCACAACTTAATCTAAAGCCCTTAGAAAGTATGTTGGAAGAATCTGATGTATATGGTGGGTTTGGGTTTTTTGATCAATCGTCAGATTAAAGAATGGGAAACACTAGCAAAATTTAAAAAAATTAAGAAAGAGTGTATATGAGATGATAAAAGGAAAACGTTAACTTAATAAATGAGTATAAAAATTTAATTATCTACAGAAAAACTCTACAAACTCTAAGTTTTCTATTTAGAGAAGCGACTACTAGCAAAACATAAATAGAAGTTGAATAATAAAAATATCGCATAACAAAACCTTAAAGTAACGAGGGTAACTTTTCTAAATTGTTATGGTGAATGATGGAGACAGTCTATAATCATTTATAAAATTCATATTAAAAGGTTTAGAATATGTATGCACAAAAAGAAAATAAATATCAGTCAAATATTAATTCAGTTGTACAGAAGAAAAGAAGTATTAAGCAAGGGGTTGGATTAGTGGATAATCGAGATAGATCGATAACACAAAGATCAATCACGGACGATTCTACAGGTATAACCTACCATGATATGGGAACATTAATAAGAGCTATGAAGGGGGCAGGTGTTTGGGATAATTCATTAGGAAAATCTCTTGGAAGGAAAGTGAACAGTAATGAAACACATCATGCAACATCATTAGCTAGCTTAGCTTTGGGACTTCAACAAGCTCATCAATCATCAAGGGCATCCAATGTTATAGGTAACAATCGAGAACAGAGAGTTGCCGTATTAATGGGAGGGAATGTAGCAAAAATTAATGGTCGTGACGAGGAAGTCGTAATAGGTGATGATGGTAACACAACACCAATAGATGTGCGTTCACCAACTGCAATAGGTATAGTTGGAGGAGCTGCTAAAGCGGAAAATTTGAGTCATTTCAAAGCTCGTGTTTTGGAATTAAAAAAAGCGGCTAACTATAACGGTTTGAATGCGGAAGTATGGCAAGATCCTAATACTCCCGATAGTGTAATATTGGCAGCTAGAGCTATTATAGGTAAAAATAATGTTTATAACATAGAAACAGGAAAAGTTTTTGAGATTTCTTCGAAAGTACCTATTAAAAAGATATTGCTTTTAACTGGTGCCTCTTTGGTTTTGGCTTTGGCATGGTGGTTAAGAAATCGAAACGAAGTAGTCGTAGAAGAATAATTTTGAATATAAAGATTAAAAAGGGTTTATATGTATTAGTGATTAAAAACAGCAAAAAAATAAAATTTAAGTGTTAAAGTAACAAATTCATATTACTACCTAAAAAATAAATAAACATAAAATCACGAATGTATTAAACTAGTTAAGGAGCCATCTAGCTTAAAGACAAAACTAATAACATTTAATAGAAAATAAAAAATAAGGTATGTATGAACAAGTAGAGAAGTCAAGAGATAATAAGATTAAGAGAGATGATAATTTTGTTTTACAGAAGAGAAACTATGATCAACAACGTTTTGGAGTTGTAGATAATCGGTTTGAAGTCGATACTCAAGAACAACTTCAGAAAATGGATAACAATTTACTTGTAAAACAATTTAAACCTTACAAAAGTATGACTGATAGTGTTACTTTTCAAAGAGTAAGACAAAAAGGGAGGTTGGAAAAAGAAACACTTGAAAGTAAGTCTGTTTCCTCACAACATGCAATTACTTTAGTTACTCATCCTGTATTTCAGTTTGATAAAGTGAAAAAAGCACGAAATATGGAGGTAGATGATATTTTGCGTAAAGGAACTGGAAGAATCGGTTCACTTATAGGTAAGATCCGCCCTTATCTTGATGACAATGAGCAGAATTTTATATTCCTTGTTGGTTTAATTATGGGTGATTTCGATTTTGCTAGCCTTGCGAGTTTTTTGATGAAAATTAATAAATCTGAGGCGAATAGGATGAATACTATGCTACAGGAAGACATCAGAGGTGCTTTCAAAAAGGTCATCGGTTTTAAAGATGATTACACAGCCGTTATTGGCGAACAAAGGAATGAATTTAGTAGTGGTAGGATTTCTGAATTTCAAGGATTGGCTGGTGAGCTCAGTGCAGCTGCTCAGATCGTTCAAACGGGAAAACCTATTAATCGCCTCGGTGCAATATTTAAATATGGTAATAAACAAATTCAGGAAGTTGATCTAGTTTCCTTAGATGGAGATCAGTCCTATTTTATTGAGGTTGCAGCAACACCTTCTAAGCTTCGAGACAAGATAGATGGAGGTCTTAAAGGGACTTATCCACAAATGCAAGGGTATAAGGGGTTAGTGGAAGAAAAAGAAGAAGCCAAAGTTGCCTATTCATGTCCGACGTTATCTGTGAGTCAGATATCACCTGAGTTCATTGAGAAAATCGCTTTGGCAAATGTTTCTTTAGTGATCAAAGGGGGTTTCTATAATGCCTCCGAGCTCCAAAAACTAATAGATGAGCAAAAGATTAAGAAACCCAGAAAAAAGAGTACTAAGTCTCGTAAACAGATAGATCGTAATGATCGCAGTACTCGTCTTCGAGATCGAGGAAGTAAGCCTAGTGCCAAGGATTTACTGAAAGATGCTCTTACTGTTTATTATGATGCTGAATATGAATATGATGCTGAATATGAATATGATGATGGATATGAATATGATGATGGGTATCTATATTAAAAAGCTTAGATATACTGATCCTATTATAACTATACTATGATAGGATTTTTTGTATAATAATTTCGCCTGAAAAGAATCAGTTTCTTGATATACTATTTCACTTTAGTATGTTATGTAAACTGTCAGCAAGTAGTAATCAACAAAAACCACAAACCACCCAATTTCCAAAACCCCGTATAAATGCGCATGCATAGCAGTGTTGATTCCCACAATTTTGTGCTATAAAACATTAATATGATGAAAAAACTATCAAAAGCACAAAAATGGGTTTTAGTTTTTGTTAGCCTTTTAACTCTTACAGGAACCGTGTCTTTATTTTTTACCTATAAAAATTTAGGTTTAGAAAGTAAACAAAAAGTTATTGCAATTACCGAAAAAGAAGTAGCGAAGGAGCTAGAGGAATTAGAAACACAGCTGCACAAGGATTTTAAAGAGGCTCAAGAAATTGCAGATGATTATGCAAAAAAGATAGGAGAGAAACCTAAAAGTGCCATTGCCATTGCAGATTCTTTAAAAGGATTGTTTACAACCTATAATTTTTCTGCGATTGGCATACATCCTTCGGCATACTATAGCAAACGGCTATTACAATATGATACAATCTATAGCTTAAATACCAATAAAAAATTATGGGCGCCATTTTATAAAAAAGAACAGGAAACAACTATTGCTTTTCCGTACGATTATACCGATCCTGATACTTCGGGGAAAAATTGGTACTCTGAAAAATTGAAAACGGGTAGCTGGACAACGCCATATTTAGGAGATGCCAATAATACATTGGTGGTTAGTTATAGGGCACCTATACTTAGTGATACCGAAAAAGATAAAAACGAAGGGATCGTTTGTTTGGATTATGCACTAGAATATATACAGGAGGAAGTTGCAAAACTAAACCTTTTTCGGAAAGGATATGGTATTATTATTAATGAAGATTCTTTGGTAATATCGCATCCTTCATCAAAATATTTGGGAAAAAAGATAACCGAAGTTATTCCTGAGGAGGTGTTTTCAAAAATTAATGCCTTACCTGAAAAAAAGTTTTTACCTATCCGGGAGTATAAAGATCGTATTGATGATCGTAATTTATACTTTAGATATAAGTTACATATTACCAATACAGGAACAGTATACAGTGCTATTATTATTTTAAAGGAGAGTGAAACACTATCTGCTTTTTCAACAGAAAAGATAAACCCGACACAAAAAGTAAAATCATTACGATTACAGATTTTATGTGGATTCACGTTAATTATATCCTTACTGGTTTTTTGGATTTTCCTATTATTTGATTTTCGACGAATTTGGTTTTTAATCACATTACAATCGGTCATTTATATCATTGGTTCGTTATTAATTATCCATGTACAATTAAAAACACCTCTGTATTCATTTTCGACTACCGATATAGAAATCACCAATACTACCGAGTTAGACGCGTACCTAAATGCTATAAAGCGAGAAAAAAAGAAGGCTTCTCCGTTACATGTTAAGACTGGTTTTTTTATTCAGAATGTCAAGTTTTCTTCGGCAAATGATCTGAATATCACAGGTTATTTCTGGCAAAAAATAGATGTGCCAACATTTACTTCAAGGTTTAAAGAAAACGTGCTTACCGAAGTTTTACAACCAGATTTTCCTGAAGCCGAATCTTTGGATTTAGAATTGGTAAGTAAAGAAGATGGTTTGATACAATGGTACTTTTCGGCAGAGATACGACAATCATTTGATTATTCGGACTACCCTTTTGATGAAGAAGATATATGGTTAAGAGTGCACCCTAAAAAAGCATATCAAGATCAATTACTCTTTATACCAGATTTTGATTCATATCCAAAATTTGTTTCACAAAATGATCATTATTTAAATCTAAATATCACTGAAGCAAACCTGAAGAATGGATTAGAAAAAGATTTATTTATAAAAGGTTGGGAAATTGTACGCACCTCTTTTGCTATTAGAGACCGACCGTATGCAACTTCCTTTGGCAAGTATAATTTTAAAAATAACCATACATATCCAGAACTGTATTTTAATATTAGTGTGAAACGTGATTTTTTAGAAGTCTTTGTAGTCTATTTTATTCCTATTTTGGTGACCGTTTTTTTACTTTTCACAGTATTAATGACCTATACCCGAAATTCTAAAGAAAATGAATTCTATGGGTTTAGCGCCTCTACTGTTTTGGGGTTTTGTGCCAGTCTGTTTTTTGTCATTATCGTGTCTCATATGTCATTAAGAGAAACATTACAAACGGGAAGTATTATTTATTTAGAATACTTTTTCTTCTGCTTGTATTTTTTAATCACCATTGTTTCAGTAGGTGCTATTCTGTTTTCATCAGCATCAGCATCTCCTTTCTTCAAAAAGAATGATGGAGAAATCATAAAAATGATGTATTGGCCATTGCTCTGTTTTTTCATATTCATTTTAACAACATTTCACTTTTCAATAATTTAAAAATAGATTTTTAATGAAGAATTATATCATAATAAGCGTGTGTTTTTTCTCCATTTTTAGTTATAGTCAGGAGTCTGTTTTTAATACACTCAATAATAAAGGTGTGGGTGTTTTTGATGTAAATGCGCAGTTGTTTTTTATCAACCAAAAAACTTTTCATAGTCCTGATAATATCTTAGAGCTGAGTAATACAATTAATAATGCAACTTCTATGGCATTCACTCTAAATTATAAAAGCCCAAAAATTAAACACTTTTCTGTAACCCTTTCTTATATACAAGCTATGGTATTACAAGAATATAGCTCACTATCTGTAAATGCCGCCGATGTACTACAAAATGGATCTTTTGGTATTTTAAATAATGTGAGTATTAATTACCATTTAGAAACGATTGGGTTTAAAGAAGGTATTATTTCTGTAGGGCGTTTTGCTTTAGATACTGGGTTTATGACAAGAAATAGACTAAGACAAAAAAATCAAGCTTATGAAGGTGTGTTAATAGATATTCCTGATGTTGGTAATTGGAGAATTACGTTGGGATATTTATCCAAATTTAGTAGTTGGAAGTCAAATCCAAATGAATTTAAGCCGATAAGTAGCGCTTACATTTCTGATATAGATAAAGGACAGGAATTCGTAGAGGTTTCTCATAGTAATAAAGAGGCTAATGTATCTTTTGGGGCCTATTATATATCGGCTAATAATTTGTGGAATATAGTTGGTATATACTACCTGCAAAAAATAATCACATTTGGCAAAGATATAAATCTGAATATTAGAGGTAAAAGCATTTTTCAATGGGATAATGGAACTACTACTAAAGGAGAAACTATAGAAGGTATACAACCAGGGGTGTTACTTAATTATAGAGGACTTAGTTTAGAAACAGGAGCCTTTTTAGTACCACAAAAAACAGCAAAAGAAAATACCTTTTTACAAAACCCTTTTGGTGCTAAATTAATTGTTTCGGAACCTCTATTGGGAACAAATAGCTCTTATAATGAAGGAAGCGAATCTTATTATTTAGAAAGTAGCTATCGTTTTTCTAAAGGAAACATTTATCTATTGTACTTATATACCAGAGATAAATTATATATAGATGATCATCTACAAAATACTCCTGCCATATATAATGAGCTAGACCTTATAGTTTCTTATAACATCAATAAAAGGTGGAATACTAAAATTAAAGCAGCATTGTTAGATAAAAATATTTCTAATAAAAACAATCAAATTTTTGATGTAAGACTAGTGATGAGTTATAATTTTTGATTTATTGATTATGAAAATATTAAAACAGATTTTAGAGGTTAAACAATATAGTTTTCTTATCGTATGGTTGTTTGTTTCTGTAGTACAAGCTCAAATTAAAGATACGATACAAGGAGCTTGGTACCCATGGGTGCCTTATCAATATATAAATGATCAAGGAACTATTACAGGGTTGGATTATGCATTGATCACCCATGTTTTTCAAAAAGCTGAGGTAAAAGTGAATTTTGACCTGAAAGAAGAAAAAACCTGGGAAGAAAATCAAAAAGATGTTCTTGACGGAAAAAAAATCGTTACAGGAGGTGCTTTTTGGACAGAAGACCGGCATGAAAAATATTTGATATCTGAGCCATACCGCTATGAATGGAATACGTTATATATCCTTAAAGACGATAGAGAATTATCAAAAATTTCAAACATAGATGCCTTATTACATTATGTTAAAAAAAAGAAACTAAAGCTAGGTGTTGTTTTGGGGTATCGCTATACAAGCCCTGTCGTGAATAATTTTGTGGACACCTATGGAGATAAAAATGAGTTTATAATAAAATCAATCAATGAAGAAGAAAATTTCGATCAGTTAATCAATAATAAAGTAAATATTATAATAGCAGATCGTATTACTGGGGCACAAATTATATGGGAAAATAGGGAGAAATGGAAGATTGATGTTTCGGAGCATATACTTCAGTTGCCTAAAAAACCCATTCATTTATTACTGCACAAAGGAAAAGATAGTCTTAGCATACAAAGAAATAAAGCACTAATGAGTCGTTTTAATACAAGTTTAAAAACTTCAAAAAAAAATGGAGAATTAAATAATCTTATAGCTAATTATTTATTTCCTGTTTTAATGAATATCACGGTACAGACAAAATGGTTTCAATTAATCGATTATATAGGAGCAGTTTTTTTTGCTATTACAGGTTTTTTATTAGCACGCGAAAGCAGATTTGATATTTTTGGAACCATCATAATGGTAGCCTTGCTTACTTCGGGAGGTGGAATAATGCGGGATTTGCTCGTTAGCAAAACACCTTCCTTTTTAGCAGATACAACTTATTTATATATTATTTTATCCGTTTCTCTAATTGGCTTTTTACTCTTAGCCCTCCATATTTTTTTAATACGAAAATATAGGTCCTATTATTTGTTTATTAATCGTTATGGTATGCAGTCTCTTTTTTTGAAGATGTTCATAGAGGCTATTGCATTAGGGGCTTATACTATTGTTGGGGTGGGTGTTGCTGTAGAGATGAATTTAAAACCGCTTTGGCTTTGGGGACCATGTTTAGGAGTGTTAACGAGTTGTGGTGGTGGTATATTAGCCAGTTGTCTAAAAAATAATAAAGCTGTTAATTCTCTAAAAGGAGGTATGGATCCCGAGGTTTCTATTCTTGGGGGTATTGGGTTTTCTCTTTTCCTTTTGTGGCAAATTAACCGATTAAATCCCCAAGAAGTTTTTTTAGGCGTTTTAGTTACCATCATTGTTATGGCATTAGTGCTCTATATCCTTTTTTTATTAAAAGTGAAATCTCCAGTATTAAAGTTAGATGAAGATATAAATCCCAGAAAATGAATAAGAAAGATAAAGAAATAAATAAATTTTTAGCAACGGCATTTAAAAATTATAAAAGGACAACTCTATCTAAAAAGATAGAAAGAATGCTGGGGTTATACAAAAGAAAGAAAAATGTTTCTAAAAGATATAATCAACAAAGTATGGAGCGTCTTTTTCCATTTAAATCCATTCCAGAAACAAATTATCCTGTCAAAGATTATATCATTGAATTAGAGCGCAAGATATTGCCTTATGGTACCAATGTTTCAAGTCCAAAGTTTATAGGACATATGACGTCTGCATTGCCAAATTTCACTCTTGATGTTGCTAAGCTAATTGCTTCATTAAATCAAAATGTAGTGAAGTTAGAAACAGCACAATCTGCTACTTTTTACGAGCGGCAAGCTATAGCTATGTTGCATGAATTACTGTATAGTAACACAAAAGAATTCTATGAGAAACACATTCATCAAACGAATAGTACCCTAGGAATTGTTTGTTCAGGAGGTACTATAGCCAATTTAACGAGTTTACAATGTGCCCGAAACTTGTTATATCCTCAGATAGAAAAAAAAGGACTGTATAATGAGAGCAAAGGTGTAGTGCTCTGTTCTGAATTAGGTCATTACTCCATTAAAAAATCGATGGGGTTACTAGGGATAGGGAGCGATAGTCTAATCACTATTCCTACAGATGACCAAAACAAAATTTGCATAGATACTCTTAAAAAAACGATCCATGAATGTCAAAAAAAACAACTTAAAATAATTGCTCTTATTGGTATTGCTGGTACAACAGAATGTGGCAGTATAGATCCTTTAGATGCTTTAGCAGAAATTGCTGAAATCCATAATATTTATTTTCATGTAGATGCCGCGTGGGGTGGTTCCATAAAATTTTCTGAAACATATGCCTATTTACTTAAAGGTATAGAAAAAGCGGATTCTATTACTATAGATGGACATAAGCAATTGTATTTGCCTATGGGGATAGGTCTTGTGCTTTTTAAAGACCCGAAAATGGCGGCACTAATTGAGAAACAGTCAGAATATATTATTCGAAAAACTTCGATAGATCTTGGTAAGCGGAGCATTGAAGGTTCCCGACCAGCTCATAGCTTTTATTTACAAGCAGGGTTCAAACTATTAGGAAAAAAAATGTATGCAAGGCTTATTGAGAAAGGCATAGAAAACACCAATAATATGGCTGATTATCTGGATACTTTGGATGATTTTGAATTGCTGACTTTTCCAGAAACAAATATTTTTTTATATCGGTATATTCCTGAAACTCTTGGAAACATACCCAAAACCAAAACAGTAAATAAGGCTCTAAATACTTTTAATAAAATACTACAGAAAAAGCAAATGGAGGCTGGGAATTCTTTCGTGTCTTATACTACAGTGCCACTAAAAAAGTATGATAGAGATCTTATTGTGGGCTTACGTATTGTGTTAGCAAGTCCCTTGGTAAATAAAACAGATTTAAAACTCATTATAGAAGAACAACGTAAGCTGGCAAAGGATATTTGCCTTTATCAAATATACCAAAGTATAGCATAATACAAGAGTTTCTCTATCTATAAAAAAGAAAAAAAGATGAATAAGATACATCTGAATTTAGAAGATATAGAAGCAAATTATTTTGTTTTAATGCTTGTTTTTGAAAAACAAGCATTAAAACAAGGTTGGTCAAAAGCAACAATAGAAGCTGTATTAAAAGAAGCTAAAAATGGTGATTATGACCATATTTTAAAAACACTTAAAAAATATTGCATACCTCCTTTAGAAGAAGATAATAATTAAAAATTTAAAAAATATATGCCTGTTAGCTCCATAAAATCACCAATATTGTCTGAAATAAATTGGATATATAACCTAATACTTCAAACCATAAAACCAATAGAACAAGACGATTTTATAGTTCCACCTATATTGCCAGAAAATTTGGCTTATTCAAGCTATTTGAAAAAAGTACAGCCTACTTTGTATGAGCGCGTCATTCTTGCTTTAGCACATTGTTTTCAATTAGCACCAAAGCTTTTTCAAAAGTTACAACATGAAGAAATGGAAAATACAACGAGTATAGATTCTTTTGGTTTAATAGCGCACGCTACTACAGGTTATATACAACCCACAATTCATACCGCTAATTGGCTTTGTGATGCTTGTGGTATAAAGACTCAGTTTTTAAGCGAACATCATTTTTTGTTTGCAGATCATATTATAGAACCTCTTATCTTTTATCCGTCTATTTTCAATACACCTCTTATTTTTACAAAAAAAGCACAGTATTTATTTTTTGGTGATATTGTATACCTTCCAGAATATAGTAAAGAGTTTCCTGCAGAATTGTTAGAAACATCCCTTAAAAAAGAGGATCTTATTCTCCCTAAAACTATTTTTAATGAAGTGAATGAATTAATTTATTGGATTAATCATGAGGCAGCTTTTGAAAAAGATATTCATCTGAAAAAATGGATTCGTCCAGGTATTAGAGCTTTGTTTTATGGACCTCCTGGAACGGGAAAGTCGCTTACAGCTACGTTGATAGGTAAAGAAACAAACCGTCCCGTCTATCGCATAGATATTTCCAGCCTTATTTCTAAATATATTGGGGAAACACAAAAAAACCTGGCTAAAGTTTTTGATCGTGGTGAGCGTAATAATTGGATTTTATTTTTTGATGAGTGTGATGCCATTTTTGGAAGTCGAAGTAATACAGGTGCAGCAACTGAACGTGGTGCAAATCAAGAAATTGCTTATTTACTGCAACGTATAGAAAGTTATAGAGGCATTATTTTATTGGCAACGAACTTAAAAGACAATATAGATGAGGCTTTTTTAAGACGTTTTGAAGTGAGTATACAATTCGTGATACCCAATGTATCTACACGAATACAACTATGGCATACCATTTTTTCTAATGACTATATAATTCCCGATAATTGGATACACAACTTAGCAGTCACTTATAAATTGGGAGGAGGGGCTTTAGTCAATGTTTTACGTTTTGTAGCCTTGTATAAACAGCAAAATTCTGGAAAGCTTTCTCTTGTAGTTATTTTAGAAGGTATTCGAAGAGAATATAGTAAAATAGGACAAACGATGCCTAATTATAAAACACCCTAAAAGCCTATAACAAATATTAGATAACGAACTTTAGCGTTACCCCGATTTTTTAATGTTTCTATCAAAATCATCTAAAGCGAAAGCTTCTTTGTATAATATTTCTATTTCATTAATAGACTCATTCTCTGAAGAATCGTAATCAATTAATATTTTCCAAAGGTTATCTTCTTTTCTTAAAATAACATGGAATACACCGTAGTATAATTTTTGGTTTTCACTACCTGGATTTATAATAAATTTATAGATACCTCGCTCAGACGCCATACCATCTTTACAAACCCGTTCTAAAAATCTAAAAGAAATAGATTGTCTTAAAGCCTGGTTGCTCCAACGATTCTTATAGCCTTCTAGATAGGCTTCTTTATTTCTAATGGATTTGTAGTCACCTCCATTTACTCGAATTAAGTCGTCACTATGTAAACTTTCAAACAATTGATAATCTACGGTTTCGAAAGACTTGGAGAATTTATTCCAAATTTGAGAATTAATCTCTTTTAAATCATTATAATTTTGAGAAATGGCCTGATTAATAAAAAGTAAAAATAGGCTAATAGTATAAATTGCTACTCGGTTCATTTTTGGTCTTTTTGAGAACCGAAAGGTACGAAAAATATTATATATTATTTACTAGCCAATTTTTAAACTCATGAAAATTCTGAGGAGCAACACCATGTCCCACAGGAAATTCAGAGTATTGATGTTTAATATTGAGACTATTTAAGAAAGGAGCTGTTTGTCTTGCCCAGTCAACGGGAATAACTTGATCCACACTTCCGTGGGAACAATAAAAATTAAGATGCGAGTAGTCTTTAGCGTCTTCTAGAGGAATAATATCTTTATACACATAACCACTTAAAGCTATAATATTTTTAACTTTTTCAGGGTACGTTAAAGCGACAGCATAACTTAAAATACTCCCTTGACTAAATCCTAAAAGTGAGACATTGTTTTTATTTACAGGGTAAGCCTCAATAACCTCGTCAATAAACTTAGAGATCAGGTCGCGAGATGCTTCAGCTTGCTCATTATCGTTCCATTTACCTTTGCCTGCATCAAAATTAATGGCATACCAGGCATTTCCATAGGGTTGCATAGGGTAAGGTGCTTTAACCGAAATAATAAAGAGCTCTTCTGGTAATTCGCTGGCAAATGAAAATAAATCGTTTTCATCACTACCGTAACCATGTAGCATAATTAACAACGGTGCATTTTCTGTTAAAGTAGATTTACGAACTATATGATGTAAAGAAAGTGTATTGTTTGTCATTTATTAGTTTAAAATGTAGTTAAAACTATGTGTTTCGTTTTCAGCTTCTAGAAACTTTTAGCATGAATTTCACGAATTCAGTTTTACCATGATTATTATTTTATGCTTCGGTATTTTACAAAGCAAATCTATAGACTTTCAGGAGTGATTTACTTACCCAGATTTACAAATATTTTTTGATATAAATTACCCACAAGTGGAACGGTTTGGGCTTTTCGCCCTACAGCATTCATAAAACCATAAATAAAGAGTACACAAAAAAACATATAAAATCCTAAAGAGATAGTCCAACTATCAAAACTTCCAATAATATATCCAAGAGCAAAAAAAGTAAGCCATAAGCCTAAAGCTTGTCTTATATGAAAACTAGCAAATTCATTTTTATTTTCATTATTTAAAAAAAAGGCAATAATGGTCCCAAATATAGTTAGATAGCTAATTATAGCATTTTGTCTTCCTGCTTCAATATCTTTCTCAGTCATACTTTATTGATTTAATGAAATTTTGTTGTTAGAGATGATTCCATAAACATTCCCTTTTAAAGTTTCACCTTCAAAAATGGTATTTTTCGATTTTGAAATAATGTCCTTTTTAGAAAACGAATATTCAGTGTCTGGATTAAAAAGCGTGATATTAATTTTATTACCAATATTAATAGGTGTCTGTTCTAAAGCAAACCGTGTTTTTCCTTTGGTTAAAATATCTATTGTTTTCTTAGTTGTGAATATAGTTTGTAAAGCTCCAAAGGCACTTTCTAACCCTATAGTTCCATACTCGGCATGATCAAATTCTACTTTTTTTTGTTCAATATCAATAGGATTATGATCGCTTGTAACCATATCGATTGTGCCATCTTTTACACCTTCAATTAGAGCTTGTGTATCTTCTTGAGTACGTAAGGGTGGTAATACTTTAAAATGTGTATTGAAGTCTGTTAATACGGTATCAGTAAAATATAAATTATGTATAGCAACACTACAGGAAACATCTAATTTTTTCTTTTTGGCTTCTCTTATAAGAGCCACAGATGTTGCTGTAGAAATGGTAGGGATATGTAATTTTCCGTTTGTATATTCTAGTAAAAATAGATCGCGTGTTACTTGTAGTTCTTCAGCCAGGGCAGGATTCCCTTTTAAACCAAGCGTGGTACTTGTTATGTTTTCATTCATAACACCGTTGCCAGAGATTTTATTTTCTTGCGGAAATGAATAAACTAATCCTCCAAAATTACTTGTATATTGCAAAGCAATTTTCATAAGATTGGGATTGGAAATAGGTTTTTTATAATCGTAAAAAGCCACCGCTCCAGCAGAATTCATATCATAAAGCTCTGCTAAATCTGCACCTTTACCACCTGTAGTAAGAGATCCAATAGGTAATAATGTAACGGCGTTGTTGTGTGACTTTGCGTTAATAAAAGTAATGTCAGAATTAGAATCTAAAACAGGGTTGGTATTTGCATTTAATGCCACAGCGGTAAAACCAGAAGCAGCAGCCGTTTTAAGTCCGTTTTTTATAGTTTCACGTTCTTCAAAACCAGGTTCTCCAAAACAGACACTGCTATCGAACCAACCTTGCGAAATATGCAGATTGTCTAACTTAATCTCTTGATAATTATTTGTGTTTTTAATGCTAGTAGCAATCTTTGAAATCGTACCATTTTCAATTAATAAATCTTGAGTTGTGTTATGGAACTCGCTTTTTGGATCTATTATCGTGGCAGATTTTATAAGTACGTTCATTTATAGTATTTTAAGATGCCCATTTCAATAATTAATAACGCTAGCGCAAAAATAACAAACCATTTCCATAAGGCGTTAATTTTTGTATCACTTTTTAAGGTGTCAAAAATTTCGGTAATTGAATGACTAACCGTAATGTTTTTTGAAGGTGAAAGATTTCTATAGATTAAATGACTTTCATCTCTATTATAATTATAGCTAATATTTTTTATGCTTTCGTTTTTGTTTTTTATAGCATAAGTCGCTGCTATCGACGGATCTTTAGACGTATTTACAACTACTTTGTTATTGAAGTATTGCTGTCTTGGTATGATGTTAATATCGTTATTTACTAATGATAAGATATCATCTTGTTGTAATTGTGTATCGACATCAAAAGTGTTTTCCTGTCCAATAGTATAATATAAATTGGGCGTTTTGAGACTGTATTTTCCTATATTATAAAGCGTTGGAACTATCAATGGTGAGTTTGTGAAACTTGAATTCTCACTGTTTAAAGGCGCAGTAAAAATAAAAGCATTATTATTTTGATACAAAAAGGGTTTCCCATCCTCAAATTGTAAAGCGGCAGCACTGTTTGACGAAACATTATAAAAGCTTGTCACTTTAGGGTACTGAAAATTGCTTACTTGTTTTTCAAATACACCATTATTATACAAAGGGTGTGCATAATTAATAGTTGTAATCCGTTTTTCGGTTTGTAGTAAGTCGTTAAAATTAGAACCGTAATTGGTTAATAATTGATTATAGGATTGTTTATTTATATTTTTTGAAGGAATTACAATTAGTGTGCCTCCTTGTATCGTGAATTGCTTTAACGTTGCAACTAAGGCATTAGGAATAGCATCCAACTCATTTAAAATTATAAGATGCTGTTGGTCAATAATATTATAATCTAATTGGTTTTCTAAAGCTGCTGTGTAATTGAATTCGTTATTAGTATAAATACGTTTTAAGAAAGAATCATTTGTAGCATTTATAGAAAGGACATTCGCTTTTGATGCCTTGTTAATATTGAAATACAAGCTATTGTCAAACTGTAAATTAATATCGTCAATTATAATGGTTCCGTTAATAACTTCGTTTATAGGAATAGAAAATATGGTTTCGGCATTATTTTCAATAGCTACCGAAGTTTTAGCAATTAAATTATCATTATTGAATAGCGAAACAGGTAGATTTTCAATAGGGCTTCCACTGTTTTTTATAAGTACTTTTAACGCTATAGTTGTTGCTGTTCTTTTAGAAACATAAATACTATCAATACTAATGTTACTAGTGTTGATAGGTTGTAACTTTACTAAATGAAGCTTTGTAAGAGAGTCTGTTTCTAGGTTGAAACTTGATGCATCTTGCTGGAAATCGGAAATAAAAACCAGATTTTTTAAAGTGCTTTTTTGTTTGCTAAATACGGTTTTACTTTTTAATAAAGCAGCTTTAGATGTTAGCTTGGTAGATGTATACTGTAATTGCAGTAAATCATTTTTAATGGCTTTTATTGTTGTGTTTTTATACGTATTGTCGTTAGTAATTAATGAGATATTTTCATTTTCGGGGACATTACTAATAATATCTTGAACGGCACGTTTTAAAAGAGCTCCTTGACTTCCTTTGGCTTGTAAACTAAACGAATTATCTAAATAAATAACGGTTTCTTTTTTAGTTTTAAAGCTATCCGATTTAGACGTAAATGGCTGTGTAAATGCAAGAACAATGGCAGCAAGAAGGAGTAATCTTGTGCAAAGAATTAACCATTTTTTTATCTGCGAGCTTTTACGGGTCTGTATCGTAGCTTCTTTTAAAAATGCCACATTAGTAAAAGGAACTTTTTGAAATTTACGTAATTGAAATAAGTGAACAATTATGGGAATAAGCAGTAAAAATAAAGCGTAAAGAAGATCTGGATGTTTAAACTGCATTCATTTTTATATTTGTCAAAGCTACATATTTTTTTTCATTTTCAAGTTATTGAATGAAATGAAAAAAATATTATTAGCTTCCTTCTTATATTATTTTACAAATATATATCACAGAGGAAAAATAGAAAATAAAAATGAATATTTTAATACGTATTTTAGAAATTAACAAAAGAAAATATAATCTATAATAGGCATCATATTTAGAGCCTTCATATAATTTTTAATCTCTATTTGTGCTTCCTTATTAGCAACAGTAATGATACTTTGAGGATTATTGATTTCTTTTAAATAACCAAAAGGCTTTAATATTTTACCATAAATATCTCTTCCAATTTTATTTGGATTATCACAAATCCACTCAAAAGGAATGTCTTTTTTTATAAGGGTTTTAGCTACCGTTTTTCCTTTGTTTCCAGCTCCCCAAACTATAAGTGTTTTATTAGGACTACGATCTAACTCTAAAAAGTAATGCAGTTTTATATCTATAAAATGGTTCTCGGCATAATGCTCGTGTGTTCTTGAGGTTCGCGAACTATAATCTCTCCAATCATGAATAATATCATTACAAGGGATGCATTTATAATTATGCTTATAAAACCTAAAAGCCAAATCGTAATCTTCAGGATATCTATTTGGGTTAAAAGCATCACATGTTATTAGGTCGCTTCTGTGGATCATCCAACAGGGGGAAGGTATGACACATTCTTTATAAATTTCAGAATAATTACGCCCCATTTTGGTTAAGTTATTCAACCAAATCTCATAGTTTTTGTAGCCTTCTTTAATACCTTCTTTAGAAAAATAATTAACCAAGCCAATGGCTACATGTTGTTTGCCATATTTTAATAAATTAGTTACTAATACTTCTAATTTGTTAGCATGCATAACATCATCACTATCCATTCTTGTAATAAATTCACCTTTACTATGTTTAAAAGCGAATCGTAAAGCATCAATAATGCCATTTCCCGAGTTTTTTAAAAGGACTATTCTATGGTCATTTTCAGCAAATTCTTTAACGATATTAAAACTAGAATCTGATGAAGCATCATCAACGATGAGCAATTCCCAATTCGTATATGTTTGGTTTAATACAGAGACCAGGCAAGCTTTTATAAAAGCTTCTGTATTCTTAAAAGGGACAAGTATACTAACTAGAGGAGTTTGCATTGGGCGAATATAATTTAACTTTTTAACATAACCTTAAGAATAGAGCCCGTAACATAATGGTATTTTGTGCGTCAATTAAAAAAACAAACGTTAATTAGATGAATACTAAAACATTTGCCTCGTTATTTGCAGGTATTTTACTAGCCAGTTGTAGTTCTACAAAGAACACAAAAAATGATTTAGCAACAAGTTTACCTATATCCACATCAATAAACTTAGTAGGTATTGATAACGATAAAGCACCAGTAGTTATTAATCCTGGGAGATTTACGGTGGAAACTGTAACATATCGTTTACCAAAAGTTATACAAGGGACTTATTCTGTAAGTGACTTTGGGAAGTATGTTGATGATTTTAAGGCGATTGATTATGAAGGAAATGAGATGCAGGTGAATAAAGTAGATACTAATTCATGGTCTATTAGTAATGCAAAACAATTAGATAAAATTACTTATTTGGTTAATGATACTTACGATATTGAAGTTAATGGTGGTATAGGAAAAGATACGCCTTTTTCACCTTCAGGCACAAACCTGGAACCCAATAATTATGTATTAAATTTACATGGTTTTATTGGGTATTTTGATTCTTTAAAAAAGAACCAATACAAATTAGATATTACCGCTTCGGCAGATTTTATACGTACTTCGGCATTACAAAATGTAGGTTCTGCGACTAGTGAAGACGGGAAAAATATAACGACAAGTTATTTTGCTTCAAGGTACTTCGATATTACCGATAATCCTATGATGTACGGTAATTTAGATGTTGAAGAATTCGAAGTAGGGACTATTAAAATTGTATTAAGTGTATATTCTCCTAATAAAGTTCATTCGGCAAAATCTTTAAAAGAGACTGTATTTAAAATGATGCAAGCTCAAAAAACATATTTAGGTGATATAAATACAACATCGCGTTATGATATTTATCTGTACTTATCGGAAGGAAAAGAAGATTCTCCAAAAGGATTTGGGGCATTGGAACATCACACATCCACAGTAGTTGTATTACCAGAATCTATGCCAAAGGAAGCTTTAGCAGAGAGTATGACAGATGTCGTTTCTCATGAGTTTTTTCATATAGTAACGCCTTTAAGCGTACATTCTGAGGATGTGCATTATTTCGATTATAACAATCCTACTTTCTCAAAGCATTTATGGATGTATGAAGGTGTTACTGAATATTTTGCTACATTATTTCAAGTAAATCAAGGGCTTGTTAATGACACTGATTTTTATAATAAAATTATGAGTAAAATTCAAAGCTCTAAACGTTTGAATGACGCTATGAGTTTTACTATAATGAGTGAGAATGTTTTAAAAGCACCTTATAAGGATCAATATTTAAACGTATATCAAAAAGGAGCGTTAATAGGGATGTGTGTTGATATTTTAATGCGAGAAGCGAGCAATGGGAATAGAGGTATTTTATCTTTAATGAAAGAGTTATCGAATAAATATGGGAAAAATAAACCGTTTGAAGATGATAAACTTATTGATGAAATTGTAGCCATGACATATCCTTCTCTACGTGAATTTTTTAATACGCATGTTATTGGAGATTTACCAATAAATTATAATGAGTTTTTTGAAAAAGTTGGCTTAGAAGTTGGAGAAGGAAAGGTAGAAACTAATTATATATTAATGGATGGGGCTCCTATTGTGAGTGGAGATCCAGAAAAAGGAACCATATTTTTTACAGAGATGGTATTAAAGAATAGTTTTTGGGTAGAGCAAGGTGTACAAGCTAACGATGTTATTAAATCTGTTGATGGAGAGGCTTTAACAATGCAAAATGCTAATAGCATTTTACAAAAAGTCTTTATGTGGAAACCAGGTAAAGATATTGAAGTCGTATTAGACAGAAATGGTGAAGAGGTTCTTGTTAAAACAACTACTACGCAAGCTTATGCTACGGGTAAAGCTATTATAGAAAAGGCTAATGCTACAGAGGCACAAAAGACATTGCGTAATGCTTGGTTAAAAGGATAATTTTATAGTAACGATGAGGCGGTCTAAAAAGTGATGAACTTTGTCATCCTATGTTTGCAAAAAGTTAATGTCATTCAGAAAAGTTAATGTCATCCTATGTTTGTAAAAGGATTGAGATAAAAAAAATTATCAAGCGTATATAATGACGTAATAGGAGTGTCATTCAGAAGGAGGTACGACTGAAGAATCTTTAGAGATTAATTATAAAGATTCTTCGACTCCGACAATTGTCGGAATGCTCTGAATGATAAGTAGTTGATAGTCTTCTGAAGGACACTTTTTAGACAGCTTCATCGTTTTTTATGATGTTGCCCAAGAGACTAATACTAAAAACTTTAAGACCATTTTTTATGAAAATTTGGATCAGAAATTTTTAGAAGTTGAAGTAAAAGAATAAACAAAACAAATCCTAGAATCCTTCAAAAACCCCTAATCCAAAAAGTGCAAAATCATATTTAACAGGGTCGTTTGCATCTAATTCTCTTAAAGCAGTATCTAATTCTAATAAGGCTTTCGCATCATTTTGTTTACGTTGCAATAGCCCTAGTTTTCTGGCAACATTTCCAGAATGCACATCTAAAGGGCAAGATAACTTAGAAGGAGGGAGGCTTTTCCAAATACCAAAATCAACACCTGCGTTATCATTTCTAGCCATCCAACGTAAAAACATATTAATACGTTTTGCTGCCGAATTTTTTAAAGGATCACTTACGTGTTTTTGAGTTCTTTGTAAATGTTCAATTTCAAAAAAAGCCAACTTAAATTTAGAGATAGATACTTGTAGTGATTCCGTTTTTATATGTTTTGAAAAAACAGATTCTTGTCCATTATGATTTTTATAAATATGTTTTAAGGATTTTATAAACTGTATGCAATCATGACCATTAAAGGTTCTATGAACAAAAGGACTTAACTTTTCTAAATCAGTTTCTGAATGATTTAAAATAAAGTCATAAGGAGAATTGTCTAACAATTCCATTAAACGTTTTGCATTATTGATAATGCTTTTTCTATTGCCCCAAGCAATGGTAGCTGTTAAAAAACCTGAGATCTCAATATCTTCTTTTTTACTGAATTGATGCGGAATTTGAATGGGGTCACTTTCAATAAATTTAGGGTTGTTATATTGGATGACTTTAGCGTCTAGGAAATCTTTGAGGTCTTTTTTATTCAAAACAATATTTTTTTCAAAAGTAAGTATTCTTGTTGAGTGCTAATTTGTTTAATCAAAAAGAATTCCCTTTGGCTCTACCAAGGATAGTTGGTTTGAAGAAATTCTTTATTTTTAATTATTCTATATCATTATACGCAACCATATAGAAACATTAGCATCTAATTAATAAACCCATAATAATGAATGATTTTAAAATAGGTATTGTTGCGATCTTCTTAATTTCTTTAATAGGGTGTAGTAGTGAACAAAATTTAAATAATCCAACTGATGCTAATTCTATTTTTGGAAAATGGAAGCTAGTTGAAAAATATTTAAGCGCTGGTGGCCCACAATACAAGGTTGATGTAGAGAATGGGGCTGAGTATTCTTTTTCGAACAATGGTGATTTTGTATCCGATGATTTTTTTGGTTGTACAACAGGCGAATTTGAATTAGAGTCAAATACATTAAATTTAATGTATGATTGTGATAAGTTTCAAGATTATAATGGTCTTATTTCTTATAGCTTGAGTTTTGAATCAAACTTCTTGACTTTAATACCAACAACTATAATATGTGTTGAGGGTTGTAGTTATAAATTCAAAAAAATAAGCAATTAAGAATAAAATTAACAAATTAAAGAATTGCTAATTTCTTAGACTAAAATATTACCATCTACCATAGTGAGTTTTCTATCGGCTAAATTAGCCAATTCCTCATTATGAGTAACAATTACAAAGGTTTGTCCGAATTCATCACGTAATTTAAAAAAGAGACTGTGTAATGTCTCGGCAGATTCACTATCTAAATTACCAGAAGGTTCATCGGCGAAAATTAAATCGGGATTATTTATTAATGCTCTTGCAACGGCAACGCGTTGTTGTTCTCCACCAGATAATTCATTTGGTTTATGATCATACCGATGTGATAGACCTAAAAAATCTAAAAGCTCGATAGCACGTTTTTCTGCATCAACTTTTTTAGTGCCTTTTATAAAAGCAGGTAAGCATACATTTTCCAATGCCGTAAATTCTGGAAGTAATTGATGAAACTGAAATATAAAACCGATATGCTCGTTTCTAAACTTTGCTAAGCCTTTATCATTAAGAGTTTGGATGTTAACATCGTTTATATTTAACTCAAAATTTTCGTTAGAAGAAGCAGAATCTAAAGTTCCCAGTATTTGTAATAAGGTAGTTTTTCCAGCTCCAGAAGCTCCAACAATAGAGACAACCTCACTTTTTTTAATATGAATATCGACACCTTTTAATACGTGTAAATCATTGTAATACTTATGAATGTTTTTTGCTTTAATCATTTTTAAATAAATCTATTAAACCTCTAAATGGAATCATTCTTGTTTTTCAGTGAAAATACTACTTTAAGGATTTATGAGCAAAGATTAGCTATTTCTTTTATTAATGAAACTCTATTTTGAAAAGTCTGCAAGACGCATTCAAAATTGTAAGTTGAACTAATCCTACTTTTTTAATGGAATCTAGACTTAATACCTCGATTTTTGGGGCAATTATTATTATTATTATTATTATTATTGAATTCAGGGCTTGCCTTGAGTTTTAATACTTTTTATTTCTATTTTTTTAGATTATTGCAGTCTCTGATTTTACATTAGTTTTTTGATGATTTTTTTCAACGACTCCCATTTCTTTAAGCGTGTTCATAATTACTTTGTTGTTAAAAGTTGAAATTTGCTTAACTTTAAAAAATAATGAAAATAAGATTGCTTAAATAAAAAAATAATATGCCATATAAGAAGTTTGAAGAATATAATATTCAAGTAACGGATGATGTTAAGAATAGGTATGAAAATATTATTAAAGACTTAGGGGAAGATACTAAGCGTGACGGACTATTAAAGACTCCAGAGCGGGCAGCAAAAGCGATGCAGTTTTTAACACAGGGATACCATCAGGATCCTGTTGAAATACTAAAAAGCGCGATGTTTAAAGAGTCTTATAATGAAATGGTTATTGTAAAAGATATAGAATTGTATTCTCTTTGCGAGCACCATATTTTACCTTTTTTTGGAAAAGTTCACATTGCTTATATTCCAAACGGACAAATTGTCGGATTAAGTAAATTACCAAGAATTGTAGATGTTTTTGCAAGACGTTTACAGGTACAAGAGCGTTTAACAGAACAAATTTTAGATTGTATAAATGATACTTTAAAACCACAAGGTGTTGCTGTAGTGATAGAAGCATCCCATATGTGTATGATGATGCGTGGTGTACAAAAACAAAACTCTATTACGACCACCTCTGGGTTTAGAGGGCAATTTGAAAAAATTGAAACTAGAAATGAGTTTTTAAAGTTGATAGGGAAGTAGTTTTATTGTGGGGTTTGGTATGTTTCTTGCTTATCCTAATTGTATTAAATATTACTTAATGAATAAATATAAAAAACTATTAATTGGTATTGTTTTAGATGCTATTGGATATGTGTCTTTTCTAATTCCAGGAATTGGTGAGTTTTCAGATATAGTCTGGGCTCCAATGTCTGGTTGGTTAATGACCAAGCTTTACAAAGGAAAGCCTGGTAAAATTGCTGGTGTTATAACTTTTGTTGAGGAGGCATTACCTGGCTTAGATGTGGTACCAACTTTTACACTTATGTGGTTATATACATATGTTTTTAATAAGAAAGACAATGTTATAGATAAGGCTTAAAGAGGTACATTTATAGCTAATAGGGTACCTTTTTTAATTTCAGATTTAATTTTCAGATTACCTTGAAGTTTTGATACTCGAGATTTTATATTCAATAAACCTATACCGTCGCTTTCTTTATTGGAATTGAAGCCAATACCATCATCTGTAATATCTAAAAGCAATTTATTAGAATTTAAGGAGAAATTAATAGTAATGGTATTTGCTTTGGCATGTTTAATAACATTTTGAATGGACTCTTGAATAATTCTGTATAGATTCACTTTTATATAATCATTAATATCTTCCCAAAAGATGTTGCAGTTTTGGTTAATACTATAATTAAAACTATGTAGATTACTTTGATTACTAATATAACCTTCCAGAATAGTAATGAAATCCTTGTTAGTATCTAATTGTGTGTATTTTAATTCATGAGAAAGATCTCTTATTTCTAGTTCAATAGACTGTATTTCATTAATATAGAAAGTGTATTTATCTTTGTCTTTACCTTGATCTAACGATAAAAACTCTAATCCCAATCGAGCCCCTAAAAGTCTATTTAAAATCCCATCATGCAACTCTTCAGAAATATGATGACGTTCTAAAAGGCGGCCTTCCTCAACTTTGGCTTGTTGTCTTAGCATGAGTGTATAAATCTCTTCATTGGCTTTTTGTTGTTCACTCTCAAAACGTAAGATTTTGTTTTTAGTAATTTGGACTTTTATAATAAAAATTAGTGTAAAGATTAAAATAACGATAAGCCCAATAACAACAATTAAAATATTTTGAGTTGTTAAATGTTTTGTTTTATTAATATAAGTATCTGTTTCATATTGTTTTATGATAGATTTGTTTTTTGTTGCTCTTTCATTTTTTTGGATGCTATCCAACATAACATCTAAACTATTGTTTTGTGCATTTATGTTAAAAATAATAAGAAGCCATGCGATGAAAAATAAATATTTATTCAATGGATGTTGTGTTTATGTAGTATTCAAATATAAGATTTTTTCTACATTATAGAATAGGTAAGTCCCAAACTAATATTTTACCTATATTAAATATTCCATCAGGTTTCAATCGTGGCAGGTGATTAATATATCTTTTATTAGTTAGATTTGTTCCAGAGATAGAAACTTCCAAGTCATTTTTAAATAATTTAAAACGACCTCCAAAGACTCCATTTAATCTAAAAATTCTCCGACTCTTGGGTTGGGGTTTCCAATTAACCTCTCCTTTGTAGCTACGGTGTACCCACAAATATTGGAGAAGAAATAGCTATTTATAAATTTTTAAAGGCTCAAAAATAATCGTTAAGAACAGACCATAAGGCAAGCCCAGACCCTTCGTAAGAATAAAGAACAAAATTTCGAAACCCAGGAGCATAGCCTTGTATGCTGTGATGGGGCGACGCGAAATTTTGTTCTTGGTTCTTCTTAAGCGCAGCGCGAGAAGAAATTCCTTCGAAGGGGCGTCTTTTCTCCTGCCTGCCGTCTTTTAGGCAGGTTTGTTACTTTTCTTTGGACGAGCAAAGAAAAGTAAATAATAAAATATACCTCTTCTTTAAAAGATGTGGGTACACGGTAGCTCCTTTGTAGAGGTCAGAACTGCAAAAAAAGGCAGTTCTGGGTTAGGCAAAATAACAAAATTCGATTTTTGCCTCTATAAAGGCAAAATGAAACTGGCGAAATACTCCTATGGCTAGCCTCAGGGATAGTCAGTTTCAAGAATTTTTTTATTAGATTATAACCATCTGTTTTTGTATCAGTTATTGCTTGATCTCCCGTTTTAGGTTGCTTAATGACAAAACTTTATAAAGGAAAACTAGGTAGAAATGCAGGGTGTTATAACTTTTGTTAAAGAAGCACTTCCTAGGTTAGATGTTATACCAGCTTTTACATTGATGTGGTTATATATTTATGTTTAAAAAAAACTAAGAATAAATAAAATGCTCCCTTTTATAGAAAAGAGAGCATTTTAAAAATGTTTTTGGATATTATTGAACTGATACCGAAAATGTAACAGAAACATCAGTTTCTCCTCCAGCATTTGTAATATCTCCATCACTAACATTTTCACCATCTTTATTAGGTAGATGACGCAAAATTATAGTTATAGTGCCACTGGCAGCAGATGTACTTGTTGTTAACAAGAAATCTAAACCAATTGGATTTCCATTAGCGTCTGTATCATTATATTCAAATGTTGCAATACCACTAGTTGTAGAGTAGAAAAATTGATGTTCTTCATCTAGCTCTTCGATTTCTTCAGTAATATTTTCCGCAGGCGATTCGGTTTCATTTAACAATACAATACTGCCATTGTAAGTTGTGTTTGCATCTAAATTACCTGAAACAGAAACTACTGGAGCGTCAGGACCATCACCATCTAAATCTACAGACTCTAAAACAATATCAGTACCGCCAGCTTCAGGTGTTAATGTTACTGTTACTGTTGTAATTACTTCTTCTTCTATAACAAGTTCAGGGTTGTCGTCGTTACTAGAACAACTGTTAAAAATTAAAGCTGATATAAATAATAAGATTGTTATTTTTTTTAATATTTTCATAATAGATTTTTAAATTTGTTAATAATTTAATTTTAATTGCAACATAATATTTCTCCCTAAATCATCGGCAAAATATCTCAATCTGTTAAGATATTCTCTGTAAGAAGTGTTTAAAATGTTAGTAATTCGTAAACCTATGTTTAGGTTTGTTTTTTGTGATATATTTAAAGTAATATCACTGTTAAAATGCAATAAATGGTAGGTTGGTGGCGGTGTGCTTATATCTAATAATTCAAATTCGTCTGTTGTGGGGATATATACTTCAAAATTATTGTTTGGATATTCATTTTGAGCTAAAACCAATTCACTTTGCAATTCACTATTAAAATGCCACCATTTTTTATTAGAATAACTAAGCGCATTTACTGTTTTAAATGAAGGCATATCAATTAAAGGTCTGTCTTTAGAAATATCATGTCCTTTTACAATAGAGGATTTATTACTTGCGAACCAATGTTTATTATATTGATAATGCACATCTAAATCAACTCCAAACAACGATGCATTAGTTTGTTTATATTCCCAAACAAGAAATTCGCCTCTAATGGTTTGTTCTGTGTCCGTGGGTTCTATAAGAATGTAATTGTCTATATGGTTGTAAAAGGTTTCAAAACTTAAATTTAAAACACTTGTATTGTAGATATAACTAGCAGATACTCTATTGGATTTTTCTTGTGAAATACGTAAATCTCCCAATTCAATTCGCGCAGCAGAATGATGTAAACCATCACTAAATAATTCTGATGGATTTGGAGCTCTACTAGATAAACTGTAGTTTGCTATAAGTTTACTGTTAGTGTTTAAATTATAAGCAACACCAGCTGAAGCAGATATGTTGTGATACTCAAAAATAGGATTGGTAAGGTACTGGGTTGATTGTTCATCAATAATTAAATTACTAAAATCAGCATCATACCCAAGCTCTTCCCACCGACTTATTTTATAAAACTTTTTAGCGTCATATTTATTAAAATCATAACGCACACCAAAATCTAAAAATACATTTTTATTAAGTGTAAAGTCTGAAAGCAAAAACACCCCAAAATCGTATTTATCATAGTCAGGAATTAATCTTCTAACACCTGTATCTGGATTTGCAAAGTTATTTTGGGAGCTTCCAGAAAGTCCAATTTCGTATGTATTTCCAATATTACTGTCTAATTTTAAATCGGTTTTGATGCTATGTGTTTTTAGTGTTAAATCTATAGCAGGCTTAAACCTATCTTCACCTATGCGTAGGTCGTATTCATAACGCTGGTTATTTTGAAAATCATACTGTACTTTTAATTTCCCAAACTTTTTAAAACGCTTGTAAAAATCTGCCTTTATTAATTGATGCGTTACATCTTGTTTTGGGAAACCTATATTATAACTAAAATCATCAATAACAAGGGGCTGCTGGGTATTAATAGCGTTTATTAAATCTTCAGCATTACCAATATGAGACGATTCTAAAATAGCAATTTCGTTGTTTAAATAACTGTAATAGATATTAAAGCCTTTTTCAAAAGATTTATAACCCGTATGTATTGAAAACCCATTGGATTTCAAACCCGTGTTAGTGAGGCTGTAATCTGCAGCTTTAAAATCGCCATAATATTTTGTTGTGGCTTGCCCATTTATATACCAACCCGTTGCGTAGGTTTTATATAAAGAAGAGCTTAAACTAAAACCTCTTCCGTTGGTTTGCCCACTAACAATGGTTTTTCCGTATAACGAATCTTTTAAAATAGTGGGGCTTGAGTTTAAAACTACAACACCGCCAATAGCATCACCACCATAAGCTAAAGCTCCCGAGCCTTTTATTACAGAAATACTTCCAGAAGCATTAATATCAATATTTGGAGCATGTTCTACACCCCATTCTTGATCTTGCAACCTAACACCATTTGTCATAACAATAACTCTACTACTATGCAAACCATTTATAACGGGTTTTACAATGGTACTACCTGTATTTAAGGATGATACGCCGCTAACTTTTTTTAACACATCTCCTAAGCTACCGGAACTAAACAGCTCTAAATCTTTAGTTTTTAACAGCGTTTCTTGGCTTGTTTTGGATTGCTTTCCTACAAGATGACCATTTACAGTAACTTCATTAAGTTGTTCTATGTGATGCTCTAAATTTATTTTAAATTGGGTATCACCTTTAATCACAACATCCAATTCTTTGGTGTCACAACCCACATGGGATATAGTTACTGTTATTTTTCCATCACAAAGATTTTGAAACACAAAACCACCATCTAGATCTGTTGTGGTATAAATATCTAGTTCTTTAATGTGAAGGATTGCTCCAATTATATTAGAACCATCATGAAAATCATTAACTTTTCCTGACAGTTTTGATGTGCATTCTTGAGCATTAGCTAAGTTATATATAACACAAGCTATTAGCAATGCATAGTATTTCATTGTTAAGATTTTTAGTTTTAAAAAATGAGCTATTTTTTAAACTAAAACGGGTGGTCCTCTTAGAGTTAAAGATAATCGCCGATGATTATAAAGATAATTGTATGTTAAAGAAGATGTTTTATGATATAATGGTATCTGAAATAGATCAGCATTAAAAGAGGTATAGACGAAATTTTTATTAAGCTGAAACTTATAAAACTCACAATCTAAATCTATTTCGTGTAAATGTGTTGACTTTTCTCCTAAGCAAACTTCATACTCATGATCATGGTGTGAGAAAATATGATGAAATTTAACAACAGTAGGTACAAGAAAAGTAGCAACCAGTAACAAGGTTGCTATTTTGAATATAATATGTTGTTTTATTTGATTCACTAATCTACAAAGCGCTTTAAACCTATTCTGCGAAGCATTTTCTTTTCAAAATTCCAAAAAAACTTGTATTGCCCAAAAATCCATCCAAAGAAAACCAACATAAATTGGTACATGATAAATAATAAAAGGATTCGGATGGTCCAATATCCAAAACTACCAAGTACGTCTGTAGTAATATTTAAATAGTTTAAAATAGGCTTTCCAATATAGGAAGCTGTAGACCCAGTAACAGAAAAGACAAATAAAATGACAATAATTTGCCAATTATGGTCAATACCCCAGCGTTTTTTTAATTTTTCCACAAATGCAATTTAAATGCAAAAGTAAATAAAAAGACTTTAAATTCTAGGAACAAAACCTGCTAATCGCTGTTTATATGTTAATTGGAAATAGGTAAAGTAATTAAAAAGCTTGTAATTAACTTCGTATCCATAGTCTATATCAGGTCTATAATCGATTTGCAATTCGTATAAATTGGGATCAAAACGTTGTGGTTGAAGCACTCTTTGATTCCATTCTATAACATAAATATAGTTTCTGGTTTCTAGATATTGTTGAGAATAGAAGCCTTCTGGTCTGGCTCTACTTAATAGCCAGGTATTAAAACCTGGTTCTATAATAATAATCTCGTATTCTAACGCGTCATTAGCAATAGTAACTGTATCATTGTCAGTTTTCGCGAGTTCTTTTTCAGATTTGTTTTTATTTGATACTATAGGTTTGGATGTATTACAATTAAAAACAAATGCGGATAGCAGTAATATGTAAATAACTTTTTTCATAGCGTTCAATGGATTTCGATTTATTCTTCAAAAGTATTATATAGCCTTGTGTTAAAAAAACAAGAATGAGTTAATGCCCATTATCATTGAGTGAGCTGGCATTTAAGGGGATATATTTAAATGCTAAAAAGTTTGTGGTTAGTTTTTTTATTAATAAATGTTTTTTTGTGATTTTATCCTTATAATGATATTTTATAACTAATGTTGAATCTGATGTTGTTTGCCATGTCGTATCGTAGTTCTTATTATATATTTTAGAATTACCACATTTATTTACATAAAAACGCTTAATAGCTACTTTTCCATTAGCTTTGAATTCGTATCCTGTTTCTTTAGGCGCTAAGCTATTAACTTTTACATATAATTTCATGGTCTTATTATACTTCCAGCTCCCAATTAATTTATCTGTTAGGTTATCTGTCGGTTCATTATTAAAGGACAAAAAAGGAAAAATAATTCCAAAAAATAATATTCTTAAAATAATCTTCATTCTAAAATCTAAAAATTTTTCGACTCTTGGGTCGGGGTTTCCTATTACATCGTTCCTTTGGCGAAGTTAGAACTGCTTTTTTTTGGGGCAATTCTGGGTGAGGAAAAAATAATAAAATTCAAGGTTTTTTATTTAATTCGCCAAACTAAATTTACAAAAATCATACCTTAAATAGCTTTTTTTGAATGATTTTAACAAAAAAGCGCCAAACACTCATGTTCGACGCTTGATATTTTATATGATTTATTGACTTATTTACCTCCAAAAAGCCCACCAAGTAATCCGCCAAGACCACCTTTCTTTTTGTCTCCGCCTAATACCATACCAGCAACATCATCAATAACACTTCCATCACCATCAGCATCGAGAATAGATTCTATAAAACTTTGTTCTTGTTTAGGAGAATTGCCACCCAACAAACCACCTAAAAGGCTTTCAATACCACTTGAGTTGCTTACATTTTGTTGTTTGCTTTGTTTTCCTAAAACACCCATTAAAATTGGTGCTGCCACTTTTAATATTTGAGCTATAGATCCAGCATCCATACCAGATTTCTGACTTAAAGCATTTTCAACATGTTGTTGCTTGCCTCCTAAAACGTGACCTAGTATTTTTCCACCATCATCTAATACATTAGAATCTACGCCACCATTAAATAAACCACCTAGGTTATCTAAAATGCTTCCGTCGTGTTTACCATTTAATGCGCTAAGTAAGCCTTCTGCTCCTTGAGGTGTGGCCGTATTACGTTTCATTGCTTGCATTAATACAGGGATCGCCATAGTTAATACACTTCCTGTTTTACTCTCATCTTGTCCTGTTTGGCCTGCTACACCACTAATGATTGTTTTTCCTAAATCGCTGTTTAATAAGTCTAAAATTCCTGCCATATTGTTTTATTTTTAATTGAAAATTAGTTAGTTAAATTGATTGTTCAATGTACAAAAAAAGTCCTAACATATAGTTAGGACTCAAATATAACAGTATAGTCACACATTTATGTGACTTATTTTAATATGCTTATAATTTGTTCTGCTAATTCTGTACCAATTCTATCTTGGGCTTCATTTGTTGCAGCACCTGTATGAGGTGTTAACGACAATGCAGAATTCATTAATAATTGCATTTCTGGTTTAGGCTCTTTTTCAAAAACATCTAAAGCAGCTCTTGATATTTTTCCATTAGAAATCGCTTCTACAAGGGCAACTTCATCAACCACACCACCACGAGCAGCATTAACAAGTATAGCACCATCTTTCATGATCTCTAATTCAGATTTACCAATAACGTAATCGTCTTGTGCAGGAACGTGTAATGTTAAAAAATCTGCTTGTTTTAAAACGTCTTCTTTAGAAATTGTCTTAATATCGAAATTCAATTTTTGACCATCAAAAAAGTCTAATTCTAAATTTGCATTTTCTATAAATGGGTCAAAAGCAACAACTTTCATACCAGCACCTATAGCAACTTTTGCAGTAGCTTGACCAATACGACCAAATCCTAAAACACCTAAAGTTTTTCCTTTTAATTCGGTTCCTTTTGCATAAGCTTTCTTTAAGCCTTTAAAGTTAGAATCTCCTTCTAACGGCATTTCTCTGTTTGAGTTATGTAAAAAACGTGCCAACCCAAATAAATGACCGAATACTAATTCTGCAACCGAGTGAGAAGAGGCTGCAGGTGTGTTAATAACACTACGTCCTTGTTCTCTTGCATATGCAACATCGATATTATCCATACCAACGCCACCACGACCAATAATTTTTAAATTAGGACAGGCATCAATTAAGTCTTTACGTACTGTAGTGGCACTACGTACTAATAAAACAGTAATATCTTTTTCGTTGATGTAATTAATTAGTTGTTCTTGAGCTACTGTAGTTGTGATAACCTCAAAACCACCTTTTTCTAGTGCATCAATTCCACTTTGCGAAATACCATCGTTTGCTAATACTTTCATTCTTTAAGTTTAAAGTTGAAAAATATAAAGTTTAAAGTTATTAGAACCTGTTAGCTTTATATTTTATTAAATTTATTTTTAGAGTTCGAGTAAGCACTTAATTAAAATTGCTATTGCCTACTGGAAACTATAATTTACGCTTTACTTTCTAATTCACTCATCACCTCAACCAATGCTTTTACACTATCTAAAGGGAGTGCATTGTACATAGATGCTCTATAACCACCAACACTTCTATGACCATTAACACCGCTAATACCAGCTTCTTTAAGCATAGTTTCAAAAGTATCTTTTAAATTATCATTTACTAAGTTAAATGTGGCATTCATGTCTGAACGGTCTTCTTTCATCGCAAATCCTTTAAACAACGGATTTAAATCAATTTCAGAATACATTAATCGTGCTTTCTTTTCGTTTTCTATTTCAATTCCAGGAATTCCACCAAGCCCTTTTAGCCACTCTAATGTTAACATAGATGTGTAAACAGCAAATACAGGAGGTGTATTAAACATACTTCCTTGTTTGATATGGATTTTATAATCCATAATTGAAGGGATTTTGCGAGATACTTTACCTAGAATATCTTCTTTTACAACAACTAAGGTTGTTCCTGCAGGACCCATATTTTTTTGTGCTCCAGCGTAGATGATATCAAATTGTGAGAAATCTAACTGACGTGAAAATATATCGCTACTCATATCACATACCATTGGAATATCACATTTAGGGAATGCCTTCATTTGCGTTCCGAAAATGGTATTGTTAGAGGTACAGTGAAAATAATCGTAATCTGAAGGAATATCGTATCCTTTTGGGATATAATTAAAGTTAGCTTCTCCAGAAGATGCTACTTCATATATATCATCTAAAAGTTTGGCTTCTTTTATTGCTTTTTGACTCCAGGCACCTGTATTTAAATAACCAGCTCTTTTTTCTAAAAGGTTCATTGCAACCATTAAAAATTGAGAACTTGCTCCACCTTGTAAAAACAAAGCTTTATAGCCTTTTCCCTCTAAGCCAAGTAATTCTAAAACTAATGCTCTAGCTTTTTCCATAACATCGACAAAAGCTTTACTTCTGTGAGAAATTTCTATTAAAGATAAACCACTATTATCATAGTCAACAATGGCTTCAGAAGCTTTTAATAAAACTTCTTGTGGTAAAATACTTGGTCCTGCACTAAAGTTATGTTTCTTCATTTTTTGTAAAAAAATTTAAGATGCAAAGTTCCTAATTAATTGGGTATTATATGTTAAAAAATCAATAATTTTTTGGCTAAATTGCTAATAAAAATTCAATAGAATCAATACTATCTGCATAATCCCAAAGTTGCGGTTTTTGAGTGGCGCCAAATGTGATTTCATTTTCTGTAAATCCATTAGATACAATACATTGAATTTGGTGTTTTTCTGCATCTAATTTTTCTTTTAATTGTTTTGTAGAATTATAATATTCATAAAAAACAGTAGCAATAGGGGAGGCGTAGCTTTCATCTTCTTTTATCATTAAAAAGCCATTTTCTAGCATATCAAATTCACTCATTAAATATACAGCTTTATTGTAATCATAATTATTAGCATATTTTGCTTTGTTAATAATTGGATGCCAATGATACACGGCTTCAAAAAAAGCATCGAAATTATAATTTTTTGGAACAAATAGTTTAGATACATTTCTACAGCCCAAACCGTAATATCTAAAAATATCTTCAGAAAGCGCTTCGAGTTCTTCTTTGGATTCTTTTCCGTTTAAAACTGCCACCGAATTTCTGTTGTTTCTTATAATGGAAGGCTTGTCTTTAAAGTAATATTCAAAATAACGCGCTGTATTATTACTACCAGTTGCAATTACGGCATCAAAACCTTCTATTTTATCTTCTGTAAAAACGATACGACCTTTAAATTCTGGTTCAATACATTCTAAATATTTTGCTAAATAGGGGAGTAAGTGTTTATCGTTTGACGACTGTTTTACCAAGACGTGATGCCCAGAAATAAGCACTGATAAAAAATCATGAAAACCTACCAAAGGTATATTTCCCGCCATAATAATAGCAATTTGTTTAGGCTTCGTAATTTTAATTTGATAAGATTCTAACCATTTGTTTAAGTTGTCTGACGCTAAGGACTCTATCCAACCTTGAAGCGAAAACCGAATATTCTCCTGAGTAAACCAACCATTGTTTTCTTCGGCCAGTTTTAATTGATGCTTAAAACCATCAAAAAATATATCGTTGTGTTTAATATTATCTTTATTTACAATAACTTCATTAGAGAATTGGCTTAAAAAATCTCCTAATTTTACAAAAGCGTTAATTCTTTGTTGTAAATTCATTCTGTATTTGGTTATGAATGGTTTTGGCGTTATTTTTGTGTCAGCAAATTTAAGCAAACTCAAGAGAAAAAATGCTATGGCTATTATAATAACAGATGAATGTATAAATTGTGGTGCTTGCGAACCCGAGTGCCCAAATACAGCAATATATGAAGGCGCCGATGATTGGCGTTATAAAGACGGTACTAGCTTGGAAGGTGCTGTTGTATTAACTAATGGAACCGAAGTAGATGCAGACGAGGCGCAAGAACCAGTAAGTGATGAGATTTATTACATAGTTCCAGATAAATGTACAGAATGTAAAGGGTTTCATGATGAACCACAATGTGCTGCGGTTTGCCCAGTAGACTGTTGTGTACCAGATGAGGATATTGTAGAAACGGAAGAAGAGTTATTAGCTAAACAACGTTTTATGCATCCTGAAGGATAGTTTATAATCGATCTTATAATAATAAAATGAATCCCAGGCTTTTGCTTGGGATTTTTTTTTGAAAGAATAAAATATTTTTACGGTTGTAGATAATTTAACGCAACCACTAGCTAAAAAAGGTATCTATATAAAAGAGTTTAAGACATTTAATCATCATTTTATAGCAATCAAGACATGACTTTTTTAGAGTTTTATAATGCCGTTTTAAGCACTTCTATAGCATCCTATGAAGAATTCCTTTTTCCTGTAAAAAAAAGGCATTTTAAAAAAGGAGAAATTATTACTGTTTATGGGCAGGTAGAGGACTCGTTATATTTTATAAACAATGGTATTGTTGAAATGACTATTAAAAGTTACATGTCTGAAAAAGTAATTGATTTCTTTTTTGAAAAAGATTTTTTTTGTGGACTTACATCCTTTTTAGATCAGCGTCCTACAGATGTTCAAATTGTAGCATTAATGGATTGCGAAGTAGAAGTTATTAGGCATAAAGACTTGATGCAAGCTTATGAGCATTCATTAGATTTAAATAAGTTTGGAAGAATTATGACCGAACATGGTTATATAAGAAAATCTAATAGAGAAAAGGCTCTTTTAACAAAAACAGCCGAAGAATGTTATGTTGAAATGTTCCAAGACAAACCAGATTATATCTTTCATATTCCGGTTAATAAAATAGCTAAATATTTAGGAATTCATCCCGAAAGTTTAAGCAGAATTAGAAAAAAAATACATTCTTAAAGTGAATTAATTCAGCTTTTTAAAACTTTTGAAATGAACCACGCCGATTGAAAAGTTTAACAAATTCACACAAATTTAGTTTTGCCATGTTAAGTTAATTATAGAGATTCTTCGCTTCGCTACCATTGACGTTTTTTTAAATAGTTAACTTTCAATTGCTTGTCATCAGAGCAAAGCGAAGAATCTTTCATTATTAATCTCTAAAGATTCTTCAGTCGTAAGCTTCGCTTATATCTTCAAACAAAATATATTTTGTTTTCGATAGCCTTCTGAATGACACCCCAATTACGTCATTTCATCCGCTAGTTAAAATTTTTAACACAGACCTCGGAATTGACAAAATATTGTTTGCCTTTTTGATTTACGTAGAATTCACGTTTCAACGTACCCAATGTTCGTTAAGGGACATAGTTTACACAAGTTAAAGATTAGACTTTACACTAAATTAGTTTTGCCATGATTATTCTTTTACATTTCGGTATTTCATGAAGAAGACTTTCAGTCTGCAAAAGCGATTTAGTTATTTCTCTGAAATTGGTGTAAAATGTAAAGCACGTAATTCCATAATATCCCCTTCAGGGATACCATCAGCATGTATTTTAATTATCTGATTTCCTGATGAAAGATCCATGTTTCCAAGATCATGTTTAATATAACCTTTTTCGTTGGTCTTTGTATTATCTGATAGTGTTGCCCCGCCAACCTCAACAACAAACTTATTTGATTGCTTGTAAGGTTTGTATTCGGCAATGACCTTAAATTTACCAGCTTCAGAAAGATATATTGGCCATGTTATAGCTTGATCACTATTTTTCCAGCCAGAAACACCGTTATTCGTTGATTTACCGTTTCCATATTTAAATTCACCGCCAACTGCTATTCCATCGAAAGCACGAAGTGTATTGTCTTGGCTTGTTGATATTAGACGGTGAGAATCGACATTCTTAGCATCATCCACCTCAACAACAATCACACTGCTCGCTGCATCTGGAGCTTTTGATGGGATCTCAAATTGTACGGTCATATTATCTGTACGCTTAAGTGATAGCGCAATTTGATTTTTATCAGACAAAAGCCATGCTTTATTCACTTTACCTAAAAAACCTCCTAATTGAAGAACTCCGTTAGTAGGCCAATCAAAGACATGTAAGTAAAATGTATTTTTCTTTCTAGTAGACTCACCCCATGCTTGTACTGGGAGTGTTGTACGAACTGTACCACGAATACTCGCTTCATTAACATCCATCCATTGGCCTATGCCTTCAAGTATATTAATATCAGCACCATCAATTAAACCATCTCCTTTAGGACCAATATTGAGAAGCATGTTACCTCCTCTTGCTACTGCTTTTACCAAAACACGAACAAGGTATTCAGGTGTTTTGTGGCTACGATCGGACTCACTATAACCATACGATTCATTGGTAGTAGGAATGGCTTCCCAATCCCCATCTTTTGTTGGGAAATCAACTGCGCGATCGCCAGTACTCTCATAATCACCAAAATGGTCTGGACCACCATCGTAACCTTGTACACCACGACTATTGATTACGATGCTTGGTTTGGCGGCACGGGCAGCTTCCATTATACGAAGATTCTCTTCGGGAGGTAGCTTATGTGGGGTATCAAACCATAAGAAATCGGGATCGTACTTTTTGATGAGTTCTAGAACTTGCGGTATTGATTTCTCATCAACATATTTACGAATTCGAGGAGCGATTTCTGGGTGCTCATCAAACCATTTCGTTTTTTTTGATGCAAATAAATGTTTGTCACCACCTGGATTTTTATAATCCCAATCATTACCTGGTCCATTAGGTTCTCCCCAGTCGAAAGCATGAGAATAATAAAATCCAAAATCCAGTCCGTTTTTATCACAAGCAGCCTTTAGTTCTGCCATTGGATCACGCCCAAAGGGAGTGGCTTTTAGCATATTATAATCACTAGCATCCGAATTGTACACAGCAAAGCCATCGTGATGTTTGGCTGTGATTATTACATATCGCATACCTGCTTTCCGAATAGTGTTTGCCCACGCATCGGCATTGAATTCAGTAGGGTTAAATTTACCAACTACATCTCGTCGATATTCCTCACAAGGTATTTTTGCCATTCGTTGTATGTGCTCTCCATAACCACGATAGGCTTTTCCTTTCCAGTTACTTCCAAGCAATGCAGAAGCATTCCAATGAATGAAACAACCAAATCGCGCATCACGCCAGTCTTCTAAACGTTGGTCACGAGTGGTTTTAGCATCCCTCCACCATTGTAGATCAGGACTACCCGTTGCTATATCCATCTGTAATCGTGGCTTTGGTGGAATAATTGGCTTATGACTAGTTTGCTTATCCGTCTTTACCGTATTATTACATTGAACAAATACCAATGATATGGCAATGCAAAACACCGTTATTAAGGCTGTTTTTATATTGTTTTTCATTTGCATAATTATAGTATTATATATACATATTAACAATTGGATATAGACAATTGTCTATATCCAATTAATATATTCTCAAATATAATACAAATTTATATGCAAAAATTAAAGACTAAATTTGATGCTACAAATCCGTTTTTTTAATCTCCTATTTCTTTACCAACCGCAAAAGGTTGCAGTTCATCGTTGATTATATTTTCTGTAACGTGATTAATATAATTACCTATGGTTTTTAATGAAATCCCTACTATGAGTTCCATAATATTCTCAGGAGAGAACCCTGCATCATAAAACTTATTTAAGTCTTCAGCATCAATATTTCCCCTTGTTTCTGTTAGTTTTTTAGTGGTGTTAATTAAAGTGTTCAGACGGTCATCTTCTAACACCCTTTTTTTTCGTACTGCATTTAAAATAGAAGAAGAAATACCATTAGCTTTTGCAGCTCGCGTATGTGCAGCAGTACAATAGTCACATTCATTAGTTATGCTTACCGCTAATAAAACAAGGTGTTGTTCGCCTCCAGAGAAGGATGTTTTAGAAAACGTATTAAATAGATTAACATAGCCTTCTAAAGCAGCTGGAGCTCCCGCCATATAACGGAATAAATTGGGTAGCATTCCGTATTTTTTTTCTCCATATTTTAGTAAATCTTTGGATGCTTCTGGAGCACTTTCAATAGTGTGCTTAATAAATTGTTTCATTTTCTAACGATTAAAATTATCACGTAAAATTAATATTAGTAAAGAGGGGAAACAATAGACAAAGGTTCACTTATTAATTTCTCTATATTTTGTAGGTGATACTCCTGTTTTGTTTTTAAAAACGCGACTAAAGTAATAAGGGTCTTGAAAATTCATTTCGTAAGCAATTTCTTTTACGGTTTTTTCTGTATCCAATAAAAGGTGTTGACTGTGATCAATCTGTTTTTGAAGCAATATTTGACAAGGCGGTGCCAGATTAAGTTTTTTAGATAATTTACTTAAATATTTTGGTTTTATTTTCATTTGCCTTTCGTAAAAAGAAATGTTGTGTTCTTCAATGAAATGTTTATCAACTAATGCCTTAAATTTTTCTAATAGTTCCATTTTTATCGAATGTTTCGTCCTAAAATAGGGCTACAGGTTAAAACTGAATTTTACGCTGTTAGTTTATAATAGCCTATTCGGGATTTTAAAGTATAAAAATAGGTATATTATTCCTGTTATGTTTTACAAAATGGTTTAGTACATGACAAAAATTATCAAATACTTTTATATGTCTGGTCGAGCCTTTCGGTTTCGCTCACAGACTGTGTCATCTCTTAAATTTTTTGTATTGTTTTTCTTGCATGAGAATTGTAACTTCGTTTGTAATTAGATATAAAACATAAAAACCGTTTTATATCAAGTTGTTAGTAAGCATTAAATGTCATTACACATGACCTCATTTATTGATCCTGAAGTGCTAGAGCTTCAAGATAAATATTAACCAAACAATTAACCATATATGTCTAACACTACTAATTTTAAAAACCTAGCACCTAAAGGCTTAAGGATAATCGAGCAAACAGATAGCTTGTACCATTACGCACGGGTGATCTCCAATACGCGATTTGGATACCAACCAGTTTCGGTTGCATATTGTAAAGACGCAAGTCATGTGCAATACTGCGTTAAATTTTGCAGTCAAAATAATAAAGCTTTTAGAATACGATCGGGGGGACATCAGCATGAAGGGATGTGCTCTGGAAATGGCGTGATTATTATCGATTTGTCTGAGATGAATAAAATTGAATATATTGATAATCAACCTAACCAGGCCTGGATACCAGTTGGGAAACAATTAGATAGTGTATACACAGAACTCGAAAAAGAAAAACAAATTATTCCAGGAGGAGGTTGTCAATCTGTAAATGTTGGAGGGTTAACGCAAGGAGGAGGTTGGGGGTATTCCATTCGTAAGTTTGGAATGACCTGCGATAGTATCTTAGCGGCAGAGATCGTTTTGGCAAATGGAACCATTGAAATAGTGTCGGAAGAAAATCAGCCAGAGTTGTTTTGGGCATTAAAAGGTGGAGGAGGTGGAAATTTTGGAGTAGTAACCCGATTCAAGTTTCAATTATCTGCCTTAACTGATTATGTTACTACATTTGGATTAACATGGAAGCATCCAGAAGATGTAAAAGAGGTTATTCGGGTCTGGATGAATTTACATGCATCCACAGAGGTTGAATTAGACCCAGCGCTTTCTTCATCTTGTACTATGATACTAGCAAATCCAGATGAAAAAGACCTCGATTGTGATGGGATAAGAGAATTAGAAGAAGGTCAAAAAAGTTTTGTAGATGGTAGAATGGGAGGTCAGTTCTATGGAACCAAAACTGATTTAATAAAACTCCTCAAAAAATGTTTTGGAGAAGACCTTATCCCTGAAGATTCAAAATTTACATTATTAAAAGAAGTGTGCTATGCTTCAAAAAAGAAAAGTTTAGCCAAGTCGGAAAAAGAAACACATGCTTCATTAGCCAGGCATCAATCGATTCTTGCTAATTTCCTAAATCCGACAAGTACACCAGAGCAAGAAATTAGGGCGACTAACGAGTGTAAACATCGAAATTATAGAGTCCTTCCAGTTGCACCTACATCAACTTGCGACCAACCACATCCGCATAAAGTTTCATCAAGCTTTCCGAAAAAATATACATGCGATGATAATTCAGAGATGACAGAACGCATTTATGATTTCCTATCTAAATGTTGCTATTATGGAGATGTAAGCAAGTACATGAGTTTCCATTGTCTGGGAGGCGCTGTAAAAAAGAACGTAGATAAAAGAGTATTTGCTTTTTCTGATAAACCTTATCTTTTGCAAATTCAAGGTTGGTGGGATGATATTAGTAATGCATTTGATAATCAATCTAGAAATGATGAATATGTTAAATGGGTAAAAGATTTTAGATTGAATATAGCTCCTTTTACAGAAGGATCATTTATTAATTTTGTAGACCAATCTCTAGTAGACCATCCAGAAACTCATGAAGGTTTATTGGAACTTTTAGAGATTTATTATGGCGAAAATAATTTGTCTCGCCTCCGTAAAATCAAGGCGGAACAAGACCCTAATGAGTTGTTTAAGTTTAAAATGAGTATTCCTCCACTTATTGAATAATGTATGATATCAATTTATCTATATGTAACTTACATGAAACGATTACTAACAAACCTAAACGGTATTGAAGCACAATTTAAACCGTTAGTTTTATTATGAGAGCAAGTTTGCAGAATCGAAATTTCTTAATGAAAAAAACGAATATTTAATAAAAAAGAATAAATATGGCTGAATGTATAACTTGCGGAGAATACACAAAATTTAATGGTGGACTTTGTTTTTCATGTTATAAAAAAGACGAAAAATCTAAAGAAGTATTGGTTGCAGAAAAGGAACCTGAAAAAAAAGGAAATAAAAACAAAAAAGGAGAACATAAATCGAAAGAAAACCCTTGGATTTCAGGAGTTATAAAAGGTCGAATTGCGGAGACAATTGTTGAAGAACTTTTCCGTTCACTCGGCTTTCAAGTGTTCAGTTACGGAATGGAAAACTCGATTCCAGGAATAAAAGATCTTTTAAAAGGAGTTAGGGGAGATGTTTCTAAAAATATTCGACAAATGCCTGATTTTGTTGTATTCAAAGACAATCAAGCACATTTTATTGAAGTCAAATATCGAGCAAGTGGAGAACTAAAATTAAAGGATATTACTAAATATGGTGACTACCCTTTCGAAAACACTCTATTTGTTCTTGTTTCCAAAAAGCATATAAAGTGTATTTCATATAAAGAACTCAGTGAAGGAAAAGAAATCACTTTAACTTCTAATAATTTTTTAAAAAAACGGAAGGAATTTGATACTGATAAAGACTTAATCATAGAATATTGTAAATATGCAGTTAAGTTTTTTGAAAACGTATAGAAAAAGAAAAGAATTATAATCGAAAAAAGTACTAAAACTAATACCAGTAATCGTTGCGCAAGACCCAAAAATATAGAATTTAACTAAAAAGACCTTGTTGTTCTATGCTCATGCTATGATGTTAGTGCCAATTTGTAACTGGTACAATTAAAGAAGGATTTAATGATTTTGAATTAGAGAACTATAATTATACTCGTCTTTTGTTCTTATGTTTGCGCTTTTTCTTGTACCGCTTCAATAGAGAAGTCTTTTTTGTAGTCGATAAGTTTGGTTGCTTTATTTACAACAAGTTTGCTACTATCTTTATCTAAATTGAATAACTCGCCTTTAAAATCTGAAAAATCAATAATATTGCTGGAAATAATATGTTTGGAAAGAGAGTCTAAACTGGTATTCGCTTTTTCTAAGTTTTTAGATTTTACATGAGATGCTTTTTCAATTTCAAAATCTAAACTTTTAAAATTAGCATAGTCTGTAGCTCTGTAAAAGATAGTGTACTTGTTAAGACTACTATCGTAGTTCTCGCTAAGATTCATTGTTACTTTAGCGATAATGGAATCCACATGTGGTTTTTTGTTACTTATATAAACTTCGCTAAGTTGGTTGATGGCTTCCTCTAGAGAAATCACATAATTTAAAGCCTTAATGTCTTTAATGCTAAGTGTTTTGTTTTGATAGCCCAGGCAAGAAATGGTAACGTTTTTATGCTGAATATCTTCTGAGTTTAAGCTAAAGTAACCTTCTTCATTAGAAATAACACCGCTAAGTTCACCTGTTTTAATGGTCGCATAGGGTATGGGCGTATTATTACTTTTAGAAACTAGTTTGGCTGTGATATTTTGAGCCTGGATACCAATGGTAATAAAGAAAAATGTAATAAGTAAGATCGATCTTTTCATAATTCATGATTACATAAGATTGACGAATACATTACAAGAATGTTACATGAGGGATCGAGGGCTTTATAAAAAGTTTAACAATAGGTATAAAAAAAGAGGAGGCTGTCTAAAAAGTGATGAACTTTGTCATTACAGAGACCTGTGTTAAAAATTTTAACTAGCGTATAAAATGACATAATTGGGGTGTCATTCAGGAGGTACGACTGAAGAATCTTTAGAGATTAATGATAAAGATTCTTCGCTGTGCTCTGACAAACGATTATAAATTAGGTATTTATAAAAAACGTCAATAGTAGCAAAGCGAAGCATCTTATTTGTCTAATATTCAGAATGACACTTTTTAGACAACCTCCTCTTTATTAAGGGATATAATTATTATAATTTAAAATTAAGTCTTCCAAACACATAAGTACCATCAGATCCCATTTGAACAGAATCGGCTAAACCACCTTGGTCTGTCCACCCATCAAATTGAGGGGTCGGATATTGGTTAAACAAATTGTTAGCTCCTAAGCTAAATTTAATTTTCTCGGTTAATTGATATCCCAAACTAAGATCTACAACAAGAGCTGCCTCATACACATCAGTCGCTACAGGAAAAAGAGCATCTGCTTCTGCTTGATTTGTTGCAGGCGTATCTACCCATTGAAAATCTTGAAGGGTAACCTCACTAAACTGAGTTAAGGAAACTGTAGCATCAAACTTTTTACATGAATACCCTAAATTAAGCCCAAATTTATAATCGGGAGCTGCAGCTTCAAGGTAAGCCTGTGAGAATGGACCAAAGAAGGTAAACTCATTTAAGTTACCGTTATTAATATTCTTAATCTCTAAATCATTAATATTACCAATCACAGCAACCTTAATATTGCTATTTTCTCCTATTTTAGTATCATAACCTAAAACAATATCCAAACCATTGGTTCTGGTATCCACACCATTAGCAAAAAACTGAGCGGCATCTACATTTAAAGGACCCAAAATAGCTTGGTCTGTAAAATTATCGGTTAAAATAATTCTATCATCCACAGTAATAGAATAAGCATCCACAGTTGCTGTAAACCCACCTTTTTTATAAGTAAAACCAATACTGGCATTAAATGCTTTTTCTTCTTTTAATTGACCAATGCCAAATGCTTTTGTAACCGTACTATTATTTGCAGATAATAAGGAAGGCACAGATGCACCAGCAACAATATTGGTAAAGATTAGGTTATAATACAATTGGGCTAGGGAAGGTGCTCTAAAGCCTGTAGAGACAGAGCCTCTTAATGAAAGGTCATTGTTAATTTTTAGTCTACTAGCTAGTTTTCCATTAAAAGTGCTTCCAAAATCGCTATAACTTTCATATCTAACTGCAGCAGCTAGCATAAAAGGGTCACTTACATTAAGTTCTGTATCGAAATAAATACCATAATTAGTTCTGCTTCTATCTACTTCGTTATCTGGGCTATATCCAGGGAATCCTTGTGAACTGCCTGGTAAATCATCACCGTTAGAATCGAAAGCAACCGTTTGTACACTAGGATTTGTAATAACAACCCCATTTACATCATAAAGTCCGTAAGAAGGCACTTCACCAGCAAAAATGCCAAAGTTTTCTGTTCTATATTCAAAACCAAAAGCTAAACTTAGTCCAGAAGCAACATCTTCCAGATATTTATTAAAATCTAACCCTGTTGTATTTTGAGAAAGAAAGTGTCCACCAGCATCAAAGTCGGTAGGAGAAGCATCTTGCATAGACGCATTATTACTATTTTTTATAAAATAGTGGAAGTTATTTTTTCCGTAGGTATTATTAAAATCTAAATGCCAACCATTATCCATTTCATGTCTTACACCAACCGAAACAGAAACGTCGGTAATATTAGAAGTAATTCTTGGAGTAAAACCGTTTGGATATAAACTAGGAACGGCTCTGTTATCACCTTCAGCGAAACTATCTCTGGAAAAAGCATAGGCATTGGTATCTCTAAAATTTCTACCGCCAAAAGCATATACTTCGGTATGATCGTTTACAGGTAAAGCAGCATTAATCATAAAATTAAAACCTTCAACTCCAGCACTACCATATCCTTTTCTCCAAGCAAAACCTGGCCTTAAAGTGTTTTTTCTTGATAAAAATTCTGTTGTAAAATTCATAAAACCACCTTGATCATTTAAGGTAACACCATAATTGGCATCTATTTTAACGGTTTCACCATCCCAGCTTTTATCATCACCATCCAATCGGTTTTTACCTTCAACATTACTAAGCGTTTCGCCAGTAGCATCTTCCCAGCCATCACCAATAGCAGTACTATAAGCACCGTAGGTAACACCACCAGAAAAGCCATCGGTATTATCTTTTAAAACAATATTGATAACACCAGCAATAGCATCAGACCCATATTGAGCAGAAGCACCGTCTCTTAATACTTCTATTCTTTTAATGGCACTTGCAGGAATAGCATTAAGATCGGTTCCAGAATTACCACGGCCTCTGGTTCCAAAAATGTTTACCAAAGAAGATTGGTGTCTACGTTTTCCGTTTATTAAAACGAGGGTTTGGTCTGGTCCTAAACCACGTAAAGAAGCAGGTACCACATGGTCTGCTCCGTCTGATCCAGATTGTTTACTGGCATTAAAAGAGGGAGCGGCATATTGTAATATCTCATTAACTTCAACCTTACCCGTAGTAGATGCAATGTCTGCAATATCTATAACATCTACAGGAACAGGCGTGTCTGTTGCGGTTCGTCTGGGACTCCGAGACCCCACTAAAAGCACTTGATCGAGACTAACACCTTCTTTTAAGGTAACATTAATTATCGCCTGATTATTAACGGGAATTTCTAAAGAGTTATAGCCTATATAGCTAAAAACTATAGTTGAATTTCCATCGACAGCAATTGTGAATTTCCCATCGAAATTAGAAACAACACCATTGGTTGTTCCTTTTTCTAAAACATTCACACCCGCAATTGGTAATCCAGAAACATCAGAAACAACACCCGATACTTCTTGTTGTGCAAATGAAAAAATAATGCTAAATAAACTTAGCGTACATGTAAAAATGCTTTTCATAATTTATTATTTATTAGAATTAGTTATAGTAAATATACTATAATAATGCTGTTGTTATAAATAATTACTTACAATAAGAGGGGTGAAACCACCTTATTAATAGCTTTTTCCTTTATAATCATTGAATTATATAAAAATTATAAAATACTATTAATATAGTATATCTTTGCACTCGCTAAAATAAGTTCTCGTATTTGCGGGAATGAAAACAAATTTTTAATGAAAGCAGGAATTGTAGGATTACCAAACGTAGGAAAATCAACTTTATTTAATTGTTTATCTAATGCGAAGGCACAAAGTGCCAACTTTCCTTTTTGTACTATAGAGCCTAATATTGGTGTGGTAAATGTACCAGATCCAAGATTAGAAAAATTAGAAGAATTGGTTACTCCAGAACGTGTACAACCTGCAACTGTTGAGATTGTGGATATTGCAGGCTTGGTTAAAGGAGCTAGTAAAGGAGAAGGTTTAGGAAATCAGTTTTTAGCAAATATTAGAGAAACAGACGCAATTCTGCATGTGCTACGTTGTTTTGATAATGATAATATTGTACATGTAGATGGCAATGTAAATCCTATAAGAGATAAGGAAACTATCGATATGGAACTGCAACTTAAAGATTTAGAAACGGTCGATAAGAAGCTTGATAAGGTAAAGCGTGCCGCAAAAACAGGAAATAAAGAAGCTCAAAAGGAAGAGGCTATATTATTAGTAATAAAGGCTGGTTTAGAAGCAGGAACATCGGTTCGTGCTTTAGAATTTAGCGAAGATGATTATATCGATTTTGTAAAGCCATCACAATTTATTACCGATAAGCCAGTGATGTATGTTTGTAATGTTGATGAAGGTGCAGCCGTTTCTGGTAATGCTTATGTTGACCAGGTAAAAGAGGCTGTTAAAGATGAAAAAGCTGAGGTTTTAGTCTTGGCAGTTGGTACAGAAGCTGATATTAATGAATTGGATGATTATGAAGAGCGTCAAATGTTTTTACAAGATATTGGGTTAGAAGAACCTGGGGCTGCTAAATTAATTCGTTCTGCTTATAAGTTATTAAACCAACAAACCTATTTTACTGCGGGTGTAAAAGAAGTTCGCGCCTGGACTATTGACGTAGGAGCTACTGCACCACAGGCAGCAGGTGTTATACATACCGATTTCGAAAAAGGCTTTATTCGTGCTGAGGTTATTGGTTATGAAGACTATGTGTCTTTTGGAAGTGAAGCCAAAGTAAAAGAGGCAGGGAAAATGCGTGTAGAAGGTAAAAACTATGTTGTTAAAGATGGAGATGTGATGCATTTCTTGTTTAACGTATAGTTTTGTTAGGAGTTAGAAATTATTTTTGAACATAGACTAAGTCACAGACTAGTCATTTTTTACAGGAACGTATCTTATAACTTCTAAAAATTTTTGACACGAACCAACCTGCCAGCTGGCAGGTTTCACTAATTCACAGGAATTCAGTTTTACCATATTTCACAAAGCAGACTTTTCAGTCTGTCAAAACGAAGCTATGGACTTCCTGTTCAGGGCGGTTTAGTTTAAGGTTGAAGTGTAGCTTTTTAAGGAGGTATCTTTTTTTTATGAGATGTCTCGTCACTCATGCTTCGCTCTGTCGACATGACAAATAGCTGTTTATTAGTGGTGTAGGTGTTGTTTGCCTATTTTAGTTTTCCAATATCAATTTAAATTCATCAAAAGAAGTGTTTCCAGTTTTTATTGAAAAAGACTGTTCAACATTATTTTTGGAGTGACTAACGGTTACTTTGTAATCGCTATTTCTTTTTAACTTTAATTTTAAAAACTTATTCATGTCATCAGTAGCACTGGGCGAATAACCAAAATTAATTCTTTTATCTTCCATAAAAACATCAACACGACAATCTAATCTCGAATCGCTTTTAGTCAGGTCTTTATCTTTAAATATTATAAAACCAGCTATTAATTCATCGTCCGCAAGTTTACTATTTTCCAGAGAGTTTTCATATAAATCTATATATCGTTGCGTTACGTTAACACCATAGATATAAGGTTTTTTATTTATATCATTTTTTTCTTTATAGCGTTTATGCCTTTTTCTTAGTTTAGGAGGTAAACTGCTACTATCCATTTTTTTTATCAAATGCTTAAAAGCTTTTCCAGCGTAATAGTATTGATTTGTCGGTTTGTATGAAACAGCATAAATCCAATGTATCGGGTTATTAGGATCTGCTTTTCCAGCATTTGCTAAAAACCAAGCTTTATTAAGGTCTTCGGGGTAATACTCTATAAATTTCCATTCATTATCTATAAAGACTTCAGACCATGTATGATTGCCTTTCATATTAGTCCACATGGGCGTTCCAGCTAGTCTTGACGGAATTCCTACAGAGCGGAAAGCATCTGTTAAAATAATTGACAAACCTGTACAAGTAGCCATATTTTCTGCCATCGCCTCTTTGGGACTGGAATCTACTATAGAACGTTTCACATTATATGAAACATTAACCTCGTTTTTAATTGGTTTTGCAATCGCTAAAATGGCATCTTTTAAATTGGTTTTACCTTCTACGTACTTTGAAAAGCGTTCGTAAAAATCTTTTCGCCATGGGTCTCGTGTTTCAGCAACATTTGTATAAGGGAGCACTTCGTTAAAAAAAATAGAATCTGGTAGCGCTTTGCACCAGGGGTATTTTTCTCTTGTTTTATAAGCATATTCTGCATTTTCTAAAAGAAATGAAGCAGATAGCGTTGTTAAATCTCTTTCTGGCATATAGCTAATAAGAAATGCGACGCCTTCTTTTTGGTTTTTAGGAGCATCGGTTAATACTTTTAAAATTTCAGGCGCATTTGTATTTGCTTTTACAAGCGCAGTGTCTAAAAGGGCATGGTAGATCTCTGGAATATCCTGGTATTTTGATTGACACCCTGTAACGATATAGAAAGAGATAAAAAGGAACAATAGGTTTTTCATTTGTTTATATATTTATTGAGGTACATTTAAACCACTTTTTTATAATATTTAGGAAGTCTTAATAGAGATGTAAAATAAGAGTTCAGATGTCGCAATATATAAAAAACGCTTAGTACATGATAAAAATTAATGATATAAATGATATATCAGATGTTCCAAAAACAAAACTTAAACAGTTTCTTATAAAAAACGTAATAATTGAAGGTTTGATTGCATTAAGATGTATGCTGGACATCGTATTATTTTAGTAAGACAAAAACGAATTAAATCTACGCCTTATATATTCGTTTTATGAAACAAACAACAAAAACATTTATATACGGAATAGCATTAGGAATTCTGGGGATTGTTCTATTTTCCTCAAAAGCTGTCATGGTAAAACTAGCGTATCAATATAAAGTGCATGCAATTAGTATCTTACTACTTAGAATGCTGTTTTCTTTACCTTTTTATATTATTATTGCCTATTTGTATCGGAACCAAAATACGGGTACTACTGTAAAAAATAAAGATTATGCTTGGATTGTTTTTTTCGGATTTGTTGGGTATTATCTGGCGAGTTATTTCGACTTTGTTGGGCTTACTTATATTAAAGCAAGTTTAGAACGTATTATTTTATTTTTGTATCCAACTGTTGTTATTCTTTTAAACAGATTCTTTTTAAAACAACCCATAACAAAAATTCAAATGGGAGCCATTGCTTTAACTTATTTAGGTATTGTTATTGCTTTTTGGCATGAGGTTGCTATGTCTGGAAATGATACTTATATAGGAGGCTTTTTTATTTTACTAAGTGCTATAACATACGCATCCTATTTGGTAGGTAGTGGCTGGCTAATTCCAAAATTTGGAGTTATGAAATTTACAGCCTATGCCATGATTATTTCATGTGTTTGCGTATTTGTACATTATAGTATTATGAGTCATGACGACCTGTTTGGTTTTTCATGGGAAGTTTATGTTCTTGGATTTTTAATTGCTGTTTTTGCGACAGTGATTCCGTCCTTTTTAGTATCGGCTTCTATAAAAATGATCAGTTCGTCGAATTTTGCAATTGTAGCAGGTGTCGGACCCATTTCGACTATTATTTTGGCCTCTGTGTTCTTAAGTGAAAAGCTAACGATATTACAATTTTTTGGAGCACTGGTAGTTATAGCAGGCATTATGTTAGTGTCTTTAAACAAGCCAAAAGTAAAAGAATAGGTTCTCAACAAAAACAATTTTATATTGTTAATTACTTTGTGTAGCTGAGGTTTCATTTTTTGCAACGTTGTCTTATATTAGCATTCTATCATAACATTTTGCTCAATTCTATGGCCAAACAATCCAATTATACCGAAGATAATATACGCTCACTCGACTGGAAAGAACATATTCGTATGCGACCAGGAATGTATATTGGTAAGCTCGGAGATGGGTCGTCTCCAGATGATGGTGTATACATCTTATTAAAAGAAGTTTTAGATAATTCCATTGATGAGTATGTCATGGGAGCAGGAAAAACCATCGAAATAGCCATCCAGGGAACTAAGATCACTGTCCGTGATTACGGACGTGGAATTCCTTTAGGAAAAGTAGTTGATGTGGTTTCTAAAATGAATACTGGTGGAAAGTATGATTCTAAAGCATTCAAAAAATCTGTAGGATTGAATGGTGTTGGTACCAAAGCAGTAAATGCGTTATCCTCATTTTTTAGAGTAGAATCTACGCGTGATAATAAATCTGCTTCTGCAGAATTTGAGAAAGGTAACTTGATCAATCAAGATTTATTAGAGACTTCGAGAAGAAAAGGAACGAAGGTCTCTTTTATTCCAGATGAACTCATTTTTAAAAACTATAAATATAGGAACGAGTACATCGTTAAGATGTTAAAAAACTATGTGTATTTAAACCCAGGATTAACCATCGTTTTTAATGGTGAAAAATACTATAGTGAAAATGGATTAAAAGATTTATTAAGTGAAAATATTAATGAGTCAGATAGACTTTATCCTATTATTCATTTACGAGGCGATGATATTGAAGTCGCGTTAACACATAGTAAAACACAGTATAGTGAAGAATACCATTCGTTTGTAAATGGACAAAATACTACGCAAGGAGGAACGCATTTAAATGCCTATAGAGAATCGTTGGTAAAGACCGTACGTGAGTTTTATGGTAAGAATTATGATGCCTCCGATGTTAGAAAATCGGTTGTAAGTGCTATAGCGATTAAGGTTATGGAACCTGTTTTTGAAAGTCAGACCAAAACAAAATTAGGCTCAACCGATATGGGAGGTGACCTGCCAACGGTTAGAACGTATATAAATGATTTTGTAAAAACGAATTTAGATAATTTCCTGCATAAAAATCAAGATGTTGCAGAAGCTATTCAACGTAAAATATTACAGGCAGAAAGAGAACGTAAGGAACTTTCAGGTATTCGGAAATTAGCAAAAGATCGTGCTAAAAAGGCAAGTTTACATAATAAGAAATTACGTGATTGCAGGGTTCATTTTGGTGATGCTAAAAATGCACGTAATTTAGAAACTACCCTTTTTATAACCGAGGGAGATTCGGCATCAGGTAGTATTACAAAATCTCGTGATGTTAATACTCAGGCCGTTTTTAGTTTAAAAGGAAAACCGCTGAACAGTTATGGATTAAGCAAGAAAATTGTTTATGAGAACGAAGAATTCAATCTGTTACAAGCAGCATTGAATATAGAGGAGTCTCTGGAAGATTTACGATACAATAATGTAGTGATCGCAACAGATGCCGATGTGGATGGGATGCATATTCGTTTATTATTGATTACATTCTTTCTTCAATTTTTTCCAGAAGTAATAAAAGAAGGGCATTTGTATATCTTACAAACCCCATTATTTCGAGTAAGAAATAAAAAAGAGACCATTTATTGTTATTCAGAGGAAGAACGCCGTAGTGCTATTGAAAAATTAAAACCAAAACCAGAAATAACTCGATTTAAAGGATTGGGTGAGATCTCACCAGATGAATTTAGACATTTTATTGGTGACGATATCCGATTAGATCCTATTATGTTAGATGATAATATGTCTATAGAAGAGCTATTATCCTTCTATATGGGTAAGAATACACCAACCAGACAAGAGTTTATTATTGATAATCTAAAGGTTGAGTTAGATATCATTGAAGAAACAAATTAATTATGAATAAAGCACGATCTGCGATTACTATAATATCGGTTATTTTATTGATCGCATGGCTTTTTAAAATAGATTATAACGATCTAAGTTATAAAAATAATAGCACAGCTTATCTTGGCATTTTGATAATGATACTATTGATCATTTTTGGTGTCAAACAAATAGCAAAAAATAAGAAATAAAATTCTCCTACTTAGAACTGATATAAAAAATGACCGAAGACGAAGACCAAAACGATGATTTAATTAACGAACAAGATGAGCCTCAAGAGACCATTACCCGAATTACGGGGATGTATAAAGATTGGTTTCTGGATTATGCATCTTATGTTATTTTAGAACGCGCCGTACCAGCTATTGAAGATGGTTTTAAACCAGTACAACGTCGTATTATGCATTCTATGAAAGATCTGGATGATGGACGTTACAATAAAGTAGCAAATATTGTTGGTCATACGATGCAATATCACCCACATGGTGATGCAAGTATAGCTGATGCGATGGTACAAATCGGACAGAAAGATTTATTAATAGATACTCAAGGGAACTGGGGAAATATACTAACAGGAGATCGCGCAGCAGCATCACGTTATATAGAGGCTCGTATCTCTAAATTTGGGTTAGATGTGGTATTTAATCCAAAGATTACCGAATGGCAGGCTAGCTATGATGGGAGACGTAAGGAGCCTATTAACTTACCTGTAATGTTTCCTTTGCTATTAGCACAAGGGGGAGAAGGTATTGCAGTAGGGTTGTCAACAAAAATATTACCGCATAATTTTATAGAACTTATAGATGCCTCCATCAAGCATTTACAAGGAAAAGGTTTTACCATATTACCAGATTTCCCAACTGCGGGAATCGCCGACTTTTCTAATTATAATGATGGATTACGAGGTGGTAAAGCACGTGTACGTGCTAAGATTTCACAGTTGGATAAAAATACGCTTGTTATCTCAGAGATTCCATTTGGAACCACCACATCGTCGCTTATAGAATCTATTTTAAAAGCGAATGAAAAAGGAAAGATAAAGGTTAAAAAGATAGAGGATAATACTGCAGCAGAGGTAGAGATTTTAGTGCATTTACCTGCAGGATTATCACCAGATAAAACGATTGATGCCTTGTATGCATTTACTAGTTGCGAATCGTCTATTTCGCCTTTAGGCTGTGTTATTGAAGATAACAAACCTTTATTTATTGGTGTTTCAGAAATGTTACGTCGCTCTACAGATAATACGGTGCAGCTTCTTAAAGATGAGCTTGAAATTAAACTAGGGGAGTTTGAAGAACAGTGGCACTTTGCAAGTTTAGAGCGTATTTTTATTGAAAATAGAATATATCGGGAAATTGAGGAAGAAGAAACCTGGGAAGGTGTTATAAAAGCTATTGATAAAGGGTTACAGCCGCATATAAAACACTTAAAACGCGCTGTTACAGAAGACGATATCGTTAGACTAACAGAAATTCGAATTAAACGGATTTCAAAATTTGATATTGATAAAGCGCAACAAAAAATAGAGGCTTTAGAAGAGCAAATAGCCGAAATAAAACATCATTTAGCGAACCTTATTGATTATGCAATCGCATATTTTAAAAGGTTGAAGAAGGATTATGGCAAAGGAAGAGAACGTAAAACAGAGATCCGTATTTTTGATGATGTCGATGCTACCAAAGTAGTGATAAGAAACACGAAACTTTATGTAAATAGAGAAGAAGGTTTTATTGGAACATCGCTCCGTCGTGACGAATATGTGGGAGATTGTAGTGATATAGATGATATCATTGTATTTACCAAAGAAGGTAAAATGATGATTACCAAGGTAGGAACAAAAACATTTATTGGGAAAGACATTATACATGTTGCTGTCTTTAAAAAGAAGGATAAGCGTACTATTTATAACTTAATTTATCGTGATGGTAAAAGTGGTCCTTCATATATAAAAAGGTTCGCCGTTACTGGTGTGACAAGAGATAAGGATTATGATCTAACTAAAGGAAATAAAGGGTCTACGCTGCTTTATTTTTCTGCAAACCAGAATGGTGAAGCCGAGGTTATCACAATATTGTTACGACAAGCTGGAAGCATTAAAAAATTAAAATGGGATATTGACTTTGCCGATATACTCATAAAAGGTAGAGTTTCTAAAGGAAATCTGGTTACTAAATATTCAATAAAACGAGTTGAATTAAAAGAGAAAGGTGTGTCTACATTAAAACCACGTAAAATATGGTTTGATGATGCTGTGCAACGTTTAAATGTTGATGGTAGAGGTGAGTTGATTGGAGAATTTAGAGGCGAAGATAAATTGCTTATTATCAACCAATCTGGGATAGTAAAAACGGTTACGCCAGAAGTTACCATGCATTTTGATAATGATATGATCATTATGGAAAAATGGGTACCTAAAAAACCAATATCTGCTATTTACTTTAATGGTGAAAAAAAGATCTATTATGTCAAACGTTTTTTAATTGAAAATGAAGGTCGGGATGAATCATTTATATCAGACCATCCTAATTCGAAACTAGAAATCGTCTCTACAGATTGGAAACCGATTGCAGAAGTCGTATTTGTTAAAGAACGCGGAAAAGATAGAAAAGACAATTTAGAAATAAACCTTGAAGAATTTATTTCTATTAAAGGGATAGCTGCTTTAGGAAATCAGTTAACAAAAGATAGAGTAAATCAAGTTAATTTGTTGGATCCAATACCTTACGAGGCTCCAGAAGAAGTACATGCAGAGGATATAGAGGTTATTGATGAAACGGAAGTTTCTGCTGATACTCCCGAGAATGATACTCCAAATTCAGATAATATTAAATTATCCCAAGAGGATTCTGATGAAGATGGACAAAAAAGCTTGTTTTAAATATTGAACTTATCTTGATTTTGTATATTTCCTGAAACGGCAGATCTATATCATTAAGGCTGAAATGTCAGTCTGAATAGCGGAGGAAATGACGTAATTGGAATGTCATTCAGAAGGAGGTACGACTGAAGAATCTTTAGAAATTAATGATAAAGATTCTTCGACTCCGACAATTGTCGGAATGCTCTGAATGACAAGTAATTGAAAGTTAGTTGTTTATAAAACACGTCAATGGTAGTTACTTCGACTGCGCTCTTTACATTGTATTTGAAAGACACGAATTGCACGAATTTACACAAATTGAGTTTCTAGTACTTAAGATTTCCATGCTTAACATAAACACGAATCAGACTTTCAGTTTGTCTTAACCTTATACAAGTTTGTTATTCGTAATTAAAAACCAACAAACCGAAAAGAATTAATTTAGAAATTCTATCTTTATAGTCTGTTACACTAAGTCAAACATATTATCTGAGTCTTTCTCAAAAAAGACAATCTCGATAAAAACGAGTCATTGATGCATGGAAATCTTTTGATTACTAATGCACAGATAGTTATATCCATTTATTTTATCAAACCTTAAACAAAAACAGTTGATTATCAAATCGATTGGCTTATCACTTTGTAATGTATTGAACATTTCAAAATGTGATGATCATACAATGAATTTAAAATGAAAAGTAAACAGTTAATAAGTAGAAATATAGAAGTATTTTATAATAAAGCATCCGAAGAAACCCGACTTGAAAAAGGAATGGGCGTATTTGAATTTGAAAGAATTAAATCACTCATTGAAAAATATATCCCCGCAACATCTTCAAAAATAATTGATATAGGTGGCGGAACAGGAAAGTATTCGGAATGGCTTGCTAAAAAAGGACATCAGGTCTATTTAGTAGAACCTGTTTCTAAACATATAAGAATCGCAGAAAATAGAACTAATAAATTAAAGAATAAGTTCTCTGTTCAATTAGGTGAATCCCGAAAGTTAGAATTTCCAAATAATTTTGCCGACCTAATAATTCTACACGGACCTCTTTATCATCTTCAAAAAAAAGAAGATAGAGATTTAAGTATTAAAGAAGCCAAACGTGTTCTTAAAAATGATGGAATTATTTTGGGTTTTGCTATTAATTATACAGCATCCACTTTGGTTGGTCTCTTAAATGGTTTAATTCATAAAAAAACCTTTTTTGAAATGTGTAAGGACGAATTAACAACTGGAATACACAATCCGCCAAGTAATTTCCCTTGGCTATTAGCAGAAGGATATTATCACAAACCAGAACAATTGAAAGAGGAGTTTATAAATCAAGAATTAACCTATCTCAATACTTATGCTGTTGAAGGAATGGCTTGGTTAGATAAAGATTATTTTTCCAATATGTTAAACGATACAAAGAAAGAAACATTAATAGAACTCACAAAAGTCACAGAAAACGACAGCTATCTTTTACCTTTTAGCCCGCATATGATGATCGCAGTAAAAAAACAAAACAGGTATGGAAAATAAAAATAAATATTTTAAAGCTTTGATTGCGAATAATGGTCAGTTGAATGAAATAGACCTTGGAGAAAAAATGGGTATTAGTGAGGATGAAACAAGGAAAATAATTGTTCAACTTCTATCTGAATATAAAATTGAAAATGTAGAAAATAGAGCTTGTAATTATAGCCTTATAAAAACCACAAAGAGGAAAAATAAAAAGAGGTAATATATGTATAAAGCATAGGTTTTTTGTACTAAACCTAGCTGTGAGTTCATTAAAATGAAACCTCTTAACTTATTCTAGCAAATAGAATAAGTTAAGAGGTTTTTTATTTATCTAAAGTTTATTGGTTTTAACTGTACTTTAGTGGATTTCGTTTTTAGTTTCTAAAAATTTTTGACATGATTTTCACGAATTTACAGGAATTCAGTTTTACCATATTTCATAAAGCAGGCTTTCAGTCTGCCAAAACTAACCTATGGACTTTCAACTTATGGTTTTGTTTACTATTCTATTACCGAATTGGTTACATCAATTGGTGTATCAGAATGCATAGAAATGCTAGGATAAACAGGATACCAGGACCCACCAATGTTATTTTGTATTGTAGAATTATCAATAACGATATTTCCAGAATGATCATTACTAACAAACATAATGGATGAACCAAAGGCGTTTACTTCATTTTCTTCAATACGTGTTCCAAGTAGCGTTAAAGTCATGGTATTGCCATCATTATAAATAGCACCACCACTACCACCACCAGGGGTACCAGACTCTGCTGGGTTCCCACCATTTCCTATGGCTCTATTATGCGAAAAAAAGCTGTTTATAATCGTCCAGGATACACCAATACTACTTATGCCACCACCGTTAGATCCTACATTGCCATAGCCTTCGGCACCTCCAAAAGTAGTATTCACAACATAGACAGGTTGGTTGTTATATTGACTAAAAACCCGAATAGCACCGCCAACATCTGGTCCAGTACTTTTGCAATGATTATTAAAAAAGCGTGAGTTTACCACTTTAAATCGTCCACCGCGAACCCATATAGCCCCACCGCCATCGTATTCGGTTTCAGCCGTTGAGTTCCCATCTGCAAAAGTGATATTTTGTACTGTGAGTTTTGGATGGTCTTGGTTTTGACAATGATTTGTTGTCCATACTTGATCGGGATCACAAGTATTCATATATAAAATACGTGAGCTCCCGCCACCGCTTAAAGTAATTAATCCACCTCCATCTATAATAACAACAGGATTCGCATCATTAATTACTTTTGCTGGTTTGTCCATAACAATAGTATATGGGTCTGGCCCACAATTAAATACTATTTTTCCGCCCTGAGCTACTGCGTCTACAACAGCTTCACAGGTACAACTTTCTGGTGTGCCGTCTCCTATAACAATATCAGGATTTGTAACGTCTTCTAAGCTGGCTTCGACTGGAATTGCTGAATTCCCATCAGGATTTCCAGCAGCAGGACCATTTTCGGGGGCTTCTAGAGGGTTGTGCGTGGAAGCTAAAACGTCATCATTCTGTTTAGAACAATTAGTAAAAGTAAAAACAAGAGTTATAATAAATAGACTCTTGATGATTTTGCAGGTTAAGTTTTTCATCTATAATATGTGTTAAAAAGATATATACGTTAATAAGATTGTTTTTAGATTATGTTTAATCTAAAGAATCCCTCGAGGCTCTGCGTCGGGGTTTCCGATGTCACCTCTCTTTTGGAGCTACGGTGTACCCACAAATATTGGAGTAGGAAAGCTATTTATAAATTTTTAAAGGCTCAAAAATAATCGTTAATAACAGACCATAGGGCAAGCCCAGACCCTTCGTAAGAATAAAGAACAAAATTTCGAAACCCAGGAGCATAGCCTTGGATGCTGTGATGGGGCGACGCGAAATTTTGTTCTTGGTTCTTCTTAAGTGCAGCGCGAGAAGAAATTCCTTCGAAGGGGTGTCTTTTCTCCTGCTTGCCGTCTTTTAGGCAGGTTTGTTACTTTTCTTTGGACGAGCAAAGAAATCGAAGATTCATGAACTCCTATTTATCAAATAAGATTTGTGAACTAAAAGTAAATAATAAAATAGAAACCTTCTTTAAAAGATGTGGGTACACCGTAGCTCTTTTGGAGAAGTCATAACTGCCTTTTTTGGCAGTTCTGGGAGAGGAAAAATACAGAATTTTGGTTTTTGACCTTTTTAGGTCAAAACCTTGTGGGAAACTTGATTAGGTATGAAACCAGCGAAATACCTCTATAGCTCTGCAGAGGATAGTTGGTTTCAAGAAATTCTTTATTTAGTCAAAATTGTAAGTTGAAACCATTCCGATTTTTAATAGAATCTATGTTTAATATTTTGCAGTTAAAAAAATTAGATTTTAATACTATTATTATATTAGAATTGAGTGAGGGTTTTATGTTTTTTATATAAGTTCTTGCTTACGTGTGTAAGCAGAAAAATCTATTTAAGTGTTTAATTTCATGTGGTTTATGTCAGAATTTTGAAGCAGAAAATATTTTTAACAGACTAAATATGCATATTGAAGTATTTATTTGTTTTATAGTAAGTTACAATTTATTTTGGTCGCGTTTTAACCATTTACTATGCCAAAGAATTACTTGTTTTTTATTGTTTTTGTATGTGTTTTTCATTTAAGCAATGCGCAAATGTTAAGGAAGGAAACTTTGGCAATTCAAGGGTCTTCACATGTCGTTTACGCTAATAATAAAAGCTATTATATTATTGAAAGCATTGGACAAGCTAGTATTATTAATACTTTTAATGCTAACGATTATTCTTTAAGACAGGGGTACCTACAACCTGTTTCTGCTTCTATTATTGCTAGCGATTTTAATACAGATTTTAAAGCAGTTATTTTTCCAAATCCATTTCCTTCAGAGGTTCAAATTAAATTTAAAGAACCTGTTATAGATATATTACAAGTTACAGTTAGAGATGTTTTAGGTAGAATTGTTTTAAATAAAGAATATAGCCCAATGCCATCTATTGTTTTGGACTTAAACCATTTAAATACAGGTAGCTATTTGGTTCACATTAGGATGCGATCTAAATTGTTAAAAGCAAAAATTATTAAACGTTAATATGAAGAGACCATTACTAATTAGCCTCATTTTAATATTAATATCAAGTATTTCAGGCTTTAGTCAGCAATTGTACATGGAATATGGAACTACCATTTCATCTTTTGACTATAAAAATTCGCAAGGAGAACCTTTAGATAATATTTTATCACAATCTAAAACCTACATAGGTATGGGGTATAGAGACAATATTAATAGTGCTAAAACCCTGTTTTTGTCTTTAGGTGCATCGTATTCTGGCTATGGTACTATAGGAAGCGACAATAGGTTAGATAATTATTTTGAATGGGATGTTGGTTATTTGGGAGTTCATGCAGATTTAGATACCTATTTATTTCAATTACGGGATTTCTCATTCTACTTAAAGGGAACTATAGCTACAGAATTCTTAATTAGAGGCAATCAAACTATAAATAACCAAGTATACAATTTAGTTGGTGAGGATGAATTTAATAACACTATTTTTTTTGTAAAAGGAAGTTTTGGGATGCAATATCCTATTTCTAATAATACAGCCATTTTTGCAAATTATACTTACGGAAAAACAGTCTTGCTTAATAGCGGAATTAACGCAGAAAAATTAAACTTAAATACTCACCAATTTGGAATTGGTTTTATTGTAAATCTACCAAACTGTGATTGCGATTTTTAAATAGATGAACTTATGAAAAAAATATTTTTAACTCTTTTAGTCACTTTTTTTTATTTTTTAAGCTTTTCTCAAACAGATGGAATTACTTATCAAGCAGTAATAATTGATAATAGCCCTCAAGAAATTCCGGGCGTTAATATACCATCTAATAATTTACCAAATACAGATTTGCAAGTTAGGTTTACTATAGTTGATGCTGCTGGTGGTTCAGAATATCAAGAAACACATAACACAACAACCGATCCCTATGGTATGATTAATTTGCTTATAGGAAAAGGGACTCCAGTAATAGGAGCATTTGATCAAGTGTATTGGGATAATTCAAAGTTTTTAAGAGTAGAAATAGATTTGAATACAGGAGATGGTATGGTAGAGTTTAGCTATCAGGAGCTAACTTATATACCATATGTGAGACACCGTGAAATTATTGCAACTTCTACATTAGATGTCGATGGAGCAACTAATTTAAATAACAATTTAACCGTAAATAACCAAAGTCCAACCTATTTAACGGGCGACTTAACAGTAGATGGTTTGGTAGCTTTTGATGGTCCCCTGGAAGTTGGTGGCGATACCCAATTGTATGCAGATTTAACGGTTGATGGGATCACTAATTTAAATAATAATTTATTTGTCAATAATGGGGCAACAACCAATCTTTCTGGTGATATAACGGTACAAGGTATAGGGACGTTTCAAGATGGTAATTTTCAAAATATTACAGTTGCCCAAAGTTCTAATTTAAATACATTAACAACATCGGGAGTAAGTAATTTAAACGGACAAGTAACTATAGATGCTTCTCTTAGTGGCGGACAATCTAGCAATAATGCGTATCCATTAATTGTAAGAGGTAGTGACCAAGGTGTCGTTATTCAAGTAAACGGCGGTAGAAATACGGGTAAAAACTTTGTGACTTTTAGAGATGCTTCTGGCATTCATGGAGCTATAGAGGGGCAAACATTAAGTGAGTTGCATGGTAGTTTTAGATATATTTGGGATGAAGCTATGGCAGGATTAGAACAGGCGTTTACCTTAGCAGAACAAATAGCTTGTGGTTCACAGTTAGATTTGGCCGAATCTGGAGTTATGCTAGTAAATAATTTTGTTTTAGGAGCAAAATGGATAGAATTAACAGTAGCAGCAGAAAATAATGTTGGGGTGTCTTACGAATCTGGAGGCGCCGATTATGCAGAATGGTTAGAAAAAGAAAATCATTCCGAAACGTTTACTAAAGGAGATATAGTAGGAGTGAAAGGAGGTAAGATTAGTAAAAATATAAATGGCGCCCACCATATTATGGTTATTTCTACTAATCCTATAGTATTAGGAAATATGGTTAAAGGGAATGAAAACAATTTTGAAAAAGTGGCTTTTTTGGGTCAAGTCCCCGTTCGTGTTGTTGGGAAAGTTGCTATAGGTGATTATATTTTACCATCAGGAAGTCATGATGGTACAGGTATTGCCGTATCGCCAAATAATATGAATATTGATGATTACCAATCTATTTTAGGTGTAGCTTGGGAAGCTTCAAGAAATGAGACATTTGGCTATATAAATGTAGCTATTGGAATAAATACTAACGATATAGCTTTGAAAGTATTACAACAAGAAAAAGAAATTGAAGAAATAAAGCATCAATTAAATCTTGTTTTAAAAAAGCTAAATGGAGAATCTGTTGATACAGATAATAAAGGATTAGTGGCTACGCAAGCAAAATCACCTACTAAATCAATGGATTCTATTAAATTAACAGATGTAGAGCTTGAGGAATGGGTTTCTAAATATGGCTACATTTTTGAAATTTCTATGAATCAATTAAAAGAGAATTTTAAAAATAGAAATGTTAATTTAAAGTTGTTTCCAGAAGTTGAAGCTATTGTAAATAATCCCATAGAAACGATTAAGAAAATGAATTCTGGAGCGTATTTACCAGCTTTATGGAAATCATTTGAGAAAAGGTATCCTAATGCACTTAAAAAACGGTAATGTCATTCAGAACGAAGTGAAGAATCTCTAAAATATAGCGTTAAAATTTAAGAGATTCTTCAGTCCTAAGCTTCGCTTATATCTTCAAACAAAATATATTTTGTTTTCGATAGCCTACCATTGACATGTTCTATAAATAGCTAACTTCCAATTGTTTGTCATTCAGAGCGCAGCGAAGAATCTTTATTATTAATCTCTAAAGATTCTTCAGTCGTACCTCCTTCTGAATGACACTAACCCTCTGACTAGCCTTTGCAAACAATAGGACGAGATGGGAACTCCTTTTTGTTCAAAGGCTGTCATAGCATTTTTCATTAAGAACAAATTGAAGACTCTTATTTATACTTTGTTTGCTTCCTTGTTTTTTTTAGCTTTTTTTAAGAGTTGTTTTTGTATTTTCTTTATAGCAGATTCTATAGATTTTTCTGGTTCTATAATATTATACACCCCCCAGAATTTAGGATCGGTAAAACCAGAAGTCGCATCAACTAAGATTGTTGTTGGACGCATCATTTTATTTCTGGGTTTTTCAATATCTGCATCTTTAATACGCCAATCTGTAATAGCCATTTCACTATTAAGAGTATAGATATTGTTGAATAGTTTTCTTTTCCAATTCACTTTAAAGGTTAATGAAATATTACTATATGCATACTGCCATTTGCCATTTTTAGTTCTGTAATTTACCCTATAACTAGCTTCGGTTGGGTATACCTGTGCTGCTCCAGGTTTTTTACGTACATACATTTCGCTGGTTAGTTTTTTATTTTCAACATTTAAACTGTAAACAGCATTTGTAAGTGCCAACGTTTTTGACTCAATATAAAGTTTACCATAATATAATGGGGTGAGAACATTTGGTTTTTGTTTAAAATGAATAACATAAATTAAGTTTTCATTTATTTGAGTTGATTTACCAAAAGTGAAATCGTAAAGCGGAATATCTTCTTTAGTAAAAATATATTCTGGGTACTTTATAATATCTGTGTACAAATTACTAAAGGGACCTCCTTGTAATTTAAGAGCAAGGGTATCAAGCTTGGCATAATTTGTTTTTTTTCTAGACTTAATGAGTTCTATAGCATCTCTTTTATTGCTACTATATGGGCGTTTATGTATTTTTACAATAGCTTCAGATAGCGATGCATTATTTTTTCTTTTTTTAATAGTTTCTCTATAAAAACCCGTCATTAACGTATTGTCATTATTGTATAACAAACTTTTGTTTTTAAGTGTTGCTTCTAAAAGTGCTTTGGCGTCTTTGTATGTATCAATTTCAACAACATTTAACTCAGTAATTGCTGGTGTTAATGTTACTTTTATTTTATTTTTTATGGTTGAAATTTTAATTTCTTTCTTTTCATAACCCAAGTGAGAAATAATTAACGTACCATCTAATAAATCTTGAGGTATTTTTAAAAGAAATTCACCATCTGTATTAGTAACAGTGCTGATATTAGAATTAGTAATAACGATGTCTGAAAAAACTAAAATGTCATTAGTATTTTGGTCAACAACGGTGCCTTTAATCTCTTTTCCGAGCTGATTATCTTGTGCGTTTATAGTGAACACGCTAAAAATAAAAAGAGTGGCTAAAGTTCTTAATGTTAGTAGGGGAAAATTTTTCATGATTTTATAATTTATACTGAAAGATACAAAAAAAGCATGAATAATTGTTATCTATTTGATCTTAAGTGTTTTGTAGTCGGTATAAATTAAGAAAAGTATATTTCTTTTCACGTCATATTTTGTTCATAAATTCCCTACAAAGCGTTCTTTTTTATTGGTTTTAAATGGAGTTAAAACTATGTGTTTTAGTGTATTTCGTTTTCAGTTTCTAAAAACTTTTGACACGAACCAGCCTGCCGGCTGGCAGGTTTCACGAATTCACACGAATTCAGTTTTACCATATTTCACGAAGCAGACTTTCAGTCTGCCAAAACGAACCTATGGACTGGAAGTCCAGGAGTGGTTTAGTTCAATTTTGTACCTATTTAGTTTAGATATAATGACCAAACTGTTTATGTCTGTTTGCAGTCGAAAACTCATCATTCTAACAAATAAAGAGGTTTCAACTGCGCTTCAGACATCTAAATTTAATGTGTTGATTTTTATTTAGATATGTTTATTATTAAATCGAAATCAGGTTGTTTAATGTTTTTCAGATATTATTATCATCGGTGAGTGTTTTCATAAAAGCGATAATAGCTTGTATTTCTGCTTCAGACAACTGTAAATTATCAAAAGGCAGGGTTTGATATTTATTTTCAATACCTAAACCTGTACCTCCTCCTTTGTTATAAAACTCCATGACTTCTTCCAAAGTGTTATAAACACCATTATGCATGTATGGGGCTGTTTTTGCTATGTTTCTAACGGTTGGAGTTTTAAAAAAATGTTTGCGCTCTTCTGTTTTAAACAAGTTATAGCGTCCTAAATCTGGAGAAATTTTTGGATTAATTGTGTCTGTTGTTGCAGGTACTCCTATAAATTCTAATTCTGTATCATTAAAATAAGGAGGCACTGTTCCGTTAAAAACAGGCGCAAAATGACACGTTGCACATAAAGCTTTTCCTGTAAATAGATTAAACCCTAGTTTTTCTTGAGCAGTTAAAGTATTTTCTTCGCCTCTTATGTTTCTATCAAACTTAGAGTTGAACGTATTTAAAGTTCGTATATATGATGAAATTGCATGACGGATATTAAAATCTACTCTTTTATTACTGTATAGGGTAGTTATTTTCTCTTTATACTTTTCGTTTTTCATCAATCGGTTTATAATAGAATCCATGGAGATATTAAACTCATTGTGATTTTTTACTACGCCTAATATTTGTCCCTCCAAACTTCCTGCTCTTCCATCCATAAAAAATGCTTTTTGATAAGCACTGTAGGTAACGGTAGGTGTGTTTCTTGTTTGGCGATTATCAAAGGTTTTTCTTCCATCGGTGAACGCTAAATCTTTAACATGGCATGTGGCACAAGCCATAGAATAGTCTTTAGAAAGTGATTTGTCATTAAATAACTCTTTACCTAAAGCTCTTTTCTTTTGTATCTGTGTGGTATCACTTAAATGATCTGTAAAGTAATCTTGATTTATAGTTTCTTTAGAAAAAAGAGATGTCAGGTCATTAGACAATGCCATTTCAAAAGGGAACTTAACATTCCAATCCTTTTGGATGTTTACTAATGTTTCCAATTGGGGATGAATATGATTTTTTATAAATTCAAACCTATCAAAAGCATCAAAATCGTATTGTAAATCTTTTTGTGCTTTTTTTACTAATGTAATGAATGTATTTAATAATTCTTTTGATGTGAAGTTGGCTTCATTAAATTGTAAAATATCAATAATTGTTTGATATGTATAACTACTTTCTAATAAAGATTGATTTAAAACAGGAGAATCGAAACCAGTAATACCAGTAGTTCCAATTCTAACCAATTGATCTCTAAGCAGCCAAATTATATGATAATTTTTTAAATTAAGTAAAGGATTTTTTTTAATCAATTTTAATCGATCTCTTGTTACATGAAGTGCATGATTTAATGCCATTGTATCTAAATTTTCATCATATAGTGCTTCCTCGATTACTTGAAACCCTATGGGATTTATTACTTTTACATCATTGATATCTTCTTTGATTATTGGAATGTTAGGTGCATTTAAAGATTTGTAGTTACCCTTATTAGAATATGCTAAAATGGGCTCTAATAGTTTAAAGTTTTTTCTAGCTAAAACGTAATACTTCTTTTGTTCTGTTATTGATTTTCCATCTATACTATCTAAGTTATTGATGGTATTTGTTAAATAATTGATATACAAATTTTCAATCTTTTTTGCAGAATTATTGATTGATTTGTATTTGTTTTTATCTTCTTTTTTATTGCAAGCTACTAATAAAAGCAAAAGACATACATAAATGCATGTCTTAGCTTGACCTATTATTTTATGAGTCATTTTCTATCTGTCTAATCCTGTAATTAAGTGTAAAATTGAGCCTTCATCTCTATATGCTTCAGTGATTGCCAAAGGATCTGTAAATGAAGTTCCATCTGCTGGATTCCAATTGTGATTTTGTGTCATAGCCAAAAATGTGTTTTTTCCATTGTTTACAATATCTGTAATATCAATCATTCCTGTAATTTCCCATCTATTGGCAGCAAAACCATATCCTTTCGTTTCTGCAGTTATTTGATCACATTCGGCAACTACTTTTAACTCTCCTGAATTTAAGTTATACTGGTATAATCTTGCATAATGTGCTTTATTACCAGTTCCTGCGATGGCAGGATCTTCTTGGATGTATGCATAGTTTTCGGTAACCAAAATATTATCTGGCGAGAGGAATTCTTCAGCAGTTCCTCCAACAATATCACCGTCTAATACACAAGTAATTTTTGCAGCACCAGTTGGATCTGTATCATTTAAAGTTACTTTATAAATGCGACCAGAAATGGTGCCTTTACCGTGTAAATCTGGTTTGTCACGACCAGTAACAGCAAAATAAATTTCTCTATTATTGGCAGCAGAACCTCTTCTCCAGTCAATATCTTCTAAACGAGAGAATCCCATTAATCCTTTTGCTTTACATTCTGCATCTAAAGCATTAATTTCTGTTTCTTCTAACTCAACAAACTCAGCATCATATTCAGTTCCTTCTGCCATGTCAACTTCATAAGTTATACCTGCTGTAGTTACTTTTAAGCCGTATAACTTACCTCCATTTAAGTCCCCTTTATCACCTACATACATGCCTAATTGCCCAGAAGGAATATCATCTTCACCTTGATCGTCTCCTATAAAAACAACTGTTTTATCAGCATAAGCATCTTGGTGGATTGCTACTGCATTTTCTGTAGTCCATTGTCCCATAGTTGGTAGCATTTCAGCTATATCAGCGTTAGCAGCATCTTTATATGGATCTGTTACAAAAACGCCTTGTGAAGAACCACCCCATTCGCCTCCAGAAAGGTATAATGGACCAAATCCGTGCTCTTCTGGAGTAATCATAGAACCAGAACATTGAGCAGTAGACGCCGTAGCTGTTGCATTTAAAATATACTCTCCGTAAACGGGTCTTAAATGTTTATTTAATGTAATTCTTGCGATTGAAAAGTCTGCTTCAATATTATTAATTAGTGTAAAAGTTCCATCGTCTTCTGCTAATAAACCAGCCCCATCTGCCATAGAACCGTAAACAAAATCTGGTGAATTAGGGATAACATCTTCAGAAGATAGAATTGGAGTAATTTTTAAGTTAGAAAATTCACTCGTTACTTTTAAAAAGTTTGGTGTTTTAGATGCTATTAAATAAACAGAAGCGTCTTGGCCATCTTCACCATCTTCTCCATTTTCTCCGTCAATGCCATCTTCACCGTTAGCACCGTTAGCGCCATCTTTTCCATCCTCAATGTCACAGCTTATTACTGTTAAACAGGGAGTCGTTAAAACTAGTAGTAATAAAAAAAGTTTAAGTAATTTTTTCATAATCTAAAATTATAATTTTTGTGGTTATTATTAGTTCTCAAAACTATTACTAGACCGTGTAAAACTTGTTAAGGGATTAATGTTGTTTTATTAATTTAGAGTTACAATAATGTTAACAAGGTTAAAAAAGTATTAATAGAATTGGGCTAATATTATCAACTAATTAAATAAGGTTTTTTGTAATGCTTTTTTAAATTAAAAGGACTAATGCAATAACTAGGATTAAGTATAAACTCTTAACGAATTTTTTAGATTTCCGAAATTGAATATCTGTATCTTTACACATCTAATCTTTCAATATTATTTATGTCATCAGACGGTATCTTATTTAAAAAAACAGGCTACTTTTCATCGCTAATTTGTGATTATCTGGAAGAGAAACCAGAGTTAAAAGCGTTTTATCATCACTTCCCTAAGCTTGAAAATTTTGAAAATCAGATAAAAGAAAAAAGGGTGTCTTTTAAAGCGCATTCCAGAACTGTTTTAGTAAATAGTCTAAAACAACAATATAAGGATATTGAGGCATCAGATTTGACGCAGCAAAATATTGATAGCTTACAACAAGAGAATACATTTACGATTACTACAGGACATCAACTTAATTTATTTACAGGTCCCTTATACTTTTTATATAAAATAGTATCTGCTATTAACCTTTCAAAAGAATTAAAAGAAACACATCCAGAATCTAATTTTGTACCAGTTTATTGGATGGCGACAGAGGATCATGATTTTGATGAAATCAATTATTTTAATTTTAAAGGCAAGAAGGTACAGTGGAACAGAGATTCTCTAGGTGCTGTAGGGGAATTATCGGTAGAAGGTTTAGAGGACGTATTTAATTTATATTCAAAAGAATTAGGAGCTAGTAAAAATGCAGATTACTTAAGGCATTTATTTCGTAATGCGTATTTAAATCATACTAATTTAGCAGATGCCACACGCTATCTTGCTAATGAGTTATTTAAAGATTATGGTTTAGTGATAATTGATGCTAACGATTCTGATTTAAAAAAACAATTTGCTCCTTATGTGGAAGATGAATTGTTGAGCCAAAAATCTTTTAAGTCAGTTTCTGAAACAAACAAAAGTCTTTCTAAAAATTATAGTATTCAGGTAAATCCAAGAGCGATTAATGTATTTTATATAAAAGCAAACTTACGGGAACGGATTGTTTTTGAAGATGATGTATTTAAGGTAAACAATACCGATATCTCATGGAGCAAAGATGAGTTGTTAAAACATCTTTATGAGATGCCAGAAAGATTCTCACCAAATGTGATTATGCGCCCTTTATATCAAGAAGTCATATTACCCAATCTATGTTATATTGGCGGTGGTGGCGAATTAGCTTATTGGTTTCAGTTAAAACAATTCTTTAACACTGTTAATGTACCATTTCCAATATTACTATTACGTAATTCAGTTTTAATTAAGACAGAACAACAGGCTGATAAATTAAAAAAGCTGAATATTTCTAATGAAGACATCTTTTTAAAAAGAGATGCGTTTATCAATAAAAAAGTGAGAGAGATATCAAATATTGATATTGATTTTTCAGATCAAAAAGCACATTTAGAAGCCCAATTTAAAGGTTTATTTAAGTTGGCTGAACAAACAGATAAGTCTTTTTTGGGAACAGTAAAAGCTCAAGAAGTAAAACAATTAAAAGGCTTAGAAAAATTAGAAAAAAGATTACTTAAGGCTCAAAAAAAAGTGTTAGCAGATCAGGTTTCAAGAATTACCGAATTGCAAGAACAATTGTTTCCTAATAAAAGTTTACAAGAACGGAATGCTAATTTCTCTGAGATTTATTTGGAATATGGAGAAGCGCTAATTCCTAAACTTGTTGAAAATTTAGAGCCGTTAAAAAAAGATTTTATCATATTAATCTTATAAGAGGTCTTTTATAAGGTTTACAATATATTTTAAAACAGATACTCATAAAAGACAAGTTATTAATATTAAATATCTAATTAATGCATAAAATTGATATAGAATTAGTTGAAATGACTATGGACGTCATGAAATATGCCATCGATAGGCTTTCTTCAACCCAAAGTAAGATTGGAAAACCTAAAAGTGAAGCCAAACTTAAAGAGCTAATAGGGGAAACCGTTACAGGAAAAGGTGTGGGAGGTGAATACGCTTTTAATTTGTGGAAAAAACATTTAATGAAGGCAACTGTACCAGTAGACCATCCAAGGAATTTAGCTTTTGTACCTGCATCTCCAACCAGAGCATCCATCATGTTTGATTTAGTAACATCTGCTTCTAGTATACATGGAGCCTATTGGATGGAAGGTGCTGGTGGTATTTTCTGCGAGAATGAAGCTATGCGATGGATTGTGTCATTAACAGGATTACCAGAAGGGGCATTTGGTGTGTTTACAAGTGGTGGTACGGCAGCAAATCTTTCGGCCATGGTAACTGCTCGGGAACATTGGAGAAAGAATGATGCTTTTAAAAGAGAAAAAGGACTTATAATTACTTCAATAGGGGCACATTCTTCCATTAAAGCCATGGCTAAGGTGATTGATGTGGACGTTTTATTAGTAGATACAGAGGATCGATTACGAGGAGAAGAATTACAGAATGCTATTAAAAATTTAACAGAAAGTGAACGTAAACGCTTATTTTCTGTGGTAGCTACAGGAGGTACTACCAATGCTGGTATTATTGATGATTTAAAGGGTATTGCCGCTATTTGCGAAAAAGAAAATTTATGGTTTCATATAGATGCTGCTTATGGAGGCGGTGCATTAGCAGCCGATTCTGTAAGGCATTTATTTAATGGTATTGAAAAAGCAGATAGCATCACCATCGATCCACATAAATGGATGTTTTCACCTTACGATTGTGGCGCTGTTATTTATAAGAATCCAGAACTGGCTAAACAGGCGCATTCACAAGAAGGGTCGTATCTCGATATTTTTAAAGATGAAGGGTCTCAAGGTTTTAACCCAACAGATTACCAAATACAATTAACACGTCGTGTAAGAGGGTTGCCTTTATGGTTTTCATTAGCAACTCATGGAACAGATCGCTATAAAGAAGCAGTAGAGCGCGGTTTAGAATTAGCTCAAATAGCAGGAAAACTGATAACCGAAGATCCTAATGTAGAACTTGTTAGAGAACCAAGCCTGTCTTGTGTGTTATATAGAAGAATAGGATGGCAACCAGAAGATTATACTAATTGGACTTACGAAAACCACCGTAAAGGGTTTGCATTAGTGACACCAACAAAATGGAAAAATGGAGATACTTTTGAGACGGTGTCTCGTTTTTGTTTTATAAACCCCGATACTACAGAACAAGATATAAAACTCATTTTAGATTCTATGGTGTAAAATGGATAGTCGGCTCTTGACTATTTTTAATTATATCGTTCCTTTAGAGCCACCAGAACTGCTTTTTTGCTGTTCTGAGTGAGGCAAAACCTGTGCGCAACATGATTGGGTATGAAACTGGCGAAACATCCCTATAGTCTGTTTGCCAGCAAAGGTGGAGCTAATTAGTTTCAAGAATTTTTTATTCGTTGTAAAAAATTATAATTTAAAAGTTGCAAAAAAATAGCAAATGATTACTTTTGCGCATGCAACATGACAAGGTACTAATTTTAGACTTCGGATCGCAATACACACAACTTATTGCCCGTCGAGTTAGGGAACTCAACATTTACTCCGAAATACACCCATTCAATAAAATTCCAACAGATATAGATGCGTATAAAGCAGTTATACTTTCTGGTAGCCCATTCTCTGTAAGAGGCGAAGAGGCATTACACCTAGATCTATCTCAAATACGTGGAAAAAAACCACTTTTAGGAGTCTGTTATGGCGCGCAATATCTAGCACATTTTTCGGGTGGAGGCGAAGTAGCGCCTTCAAATACCAGAGAATATGGTCGTGCCAATTTATCATTCATAAAAACAGAAGACCCTTTTTTCGAACATGTTAGTGAAGGTAGTCAGGTTTGGATGAGCCATAGTGATACCATTAAAAAATTACCTACTGGTAGTGTTTTAATAGCTAGCACACATGATGTTGAAAACGCAGCATATAGAATTGAAGGCGAGTTAACGTATGCCATTCAATTTCATCCTGAAGTGTATCATTCAACAGATGGGAAACAAATATTAGAAAACTTTTTAGTCAATATTGCTGGACTTCACCAGGATTGGACACCAGATTCTTTTGTAGAAGAAACTGTTGAAGCGATTCAAGAAAAAGTAGGAAACGATAAAGTGGTACTAGGTCTTTCTGGAGGTGTAGATTCTACTGTAGCAGCAGTGTTGCTTAACAAAGCTATTGGCAAAAATCTGTATTGCATATTTGTAAATAACGGTTTGCTTCGTAAAAATGAATTTCAAAGTGTTTTAGATCAATACGAAGGTATGGGACTTAACGTAAAAGGAGTTGATGCTTCGCAACGTTTTCTAGATGCCTTGGCAGGGATAGAAGACCCAGAGAAAAAACGTAAAGCCATAGGAAATGCCTTTATTGAAGTTTTTGATGATGAAGCTCATAAACTAGAAGACGTAAAGTGGTTAGCACAGGGTACTATTTATCCAGATGTTATTGAAAGTGTTTCTGCAACTGGAGGTCCATCTGCGACTATAAAAAGTCATCACAATGTGGGAGGCTTACCAGATTTTATGAAACTTAACATAGTAGAACCGTTACGAGCTATTTTTAAAGATGAAGTGAGACGTGTAGGAGCTACGTTAGGAATCGATCCAGAACTTTTAGGACGTCATCCATTTCCTGGACCAGGACTAGGGATTCGTATTTTGGGAGATATAACTGCAGAGAAAGTGCGCATTTTACAAGAGGTTGATGCTATTTTTATAAATGGTTTAAAAGAATGGAACCTATACGATAACGTTTGGCAAGCAGGAGCTATGCTACTTCCTGTTAATAGCGTAGGTGTTATGGGAGATGAACGTACATACGAAAAATGTGTGGCGCTTAGAGCTGTAGAAAGTACCGATGGTATGACAGCCGATTGGGTAAATTTACCGTATGAATTTCTGCAAAAAACATCAAACGATATAATAAACAAAGTAAAAGGCGTTAATAGAGTAGTTTACGATATTAGTTCTAAACCACCTGCAACTATTGAGTGGGAATAATAATTATAATGCCTTTTTGTACTGTTTTGTATCATATTAAAAACAGGTTACGATAAGGCAAAATAATATTATTAAGTTGCATGATATAATATTTATAAACTATATTTAATTTTTGAAATCATCTTATTTATTACAAATAGTCGTATATAAATAAGTGGTTTTAAAACAGTATCAGGTTATTGGCTGTATCTTTTTTTGGCATACTATATGTATCATAAAGTAAAAAGTTGCTTGCCTTGAATGAAATCGCGGGATTGCTCCCATAAACGCAATTTAAAAACAGATTACTACATGAATAAATTTTTTTCCGTTTTATGCTTAATACTATTATTTGGTTTTAATACAGTTGAAGCCCAAAATTATAGTCCACATAAAGTTAAGGAAGGAGAAACCATCGAGAGTATTGCCAAAAAATACTTAGTAACTCCTTCAGATATTTATAGCTTAAATCCTGATGCTAAAAAGGAGCTAAGAATTAACTCTGTTTTAATTATTCCAAAATCTAAACTTCCCGAGCCTAAAATAACTATTGTTAAAGAATTAGAGGGTTTTAAAAAACACAGAACCAAAAAAAAAGAAACCCTTTTTGGTCTAGCAAAACGCTATGAAATCACAGTGGAAGATCTTAAGAAGTATAATAAGTTTTTATATGAAAATCCGCTACGAAAAGGAGATAAACTTCAAATACCAATATTTAAAATTACAGAAGTTGAGGAACCAAATGGACTTACTAAAACGTATACTGTACTTCCTAAAGAAGGAAAATGGCGTATTGCTTATAAATTTGGCATTACAGTAAAAGAACTTGAAGAACTTAATCCTGAGATGGGAGCCGTTTTACAAGAAGGCGCTATTTTAAATGTACCAAATATAGAAGATGACGAAGAAAAGGAAGTAGACGAAAAGTATAGTTATTATAAAGTATTACCAAAAGAAGGATTTTATAGACTAAAGATTAAATTAGAATTAGAACAGGCAGAACTGGAAGCTTTGAATCCCATTTTAAAAGAGGGCGGATTAAAAGCGGGCATGGTACTAAAAATACCATACTCTGATTTAGCTGATGAGGTTACAGAATTTAATGTTGAAAGTGTTAACCTTACAGATAGTATTGTCGATTTTAATACAAAGCATCTTGTTGTTATGCTGCCTTTTAGATTAAATCGCGTAGATTTTGATTCTATCCCAGACATAAAGAAAAGTATTGAAAAAGATCCATATTTAAATGCTTCGCTAGATTTTCATTCTGGAGTCTTAATGGCAATAGATTCTTTAAAAACATTAGGGATTTCACTTAAAGTAGATGTATATGATACTAAAAATGAATTAAGTGAAGTAAAAGATATTATTGATGAAAATGATTTTGAAAATGTTGATGCCGTTATTGGGCCGTTAATAGTTAAAAACTTTGAAGAAGCTGCTTCAGAATTAAGAAAATATAATACACCAGTTGTAGCGCCTATAGGAACAAAATTAAAGTTATACGAAAACGTATTTCAGTCTAGACCGTCTAATAATTTATTAAAAAAGAAGATAGTAAACTTTGTAAAAACAGATACGCTAGCAACTAATATTATAATTATTTCGGATACTGAAAATGAAACAGTATCAAAAGACCTTAAGAAAGAGTTTTTTCATGCGAGGCAAATACGTTCTAGAAAGGATAAAGAGGGTGTAGACAAGTATTTTGTGAGTAAAGAAGACATTCAAGATGAATTAAAACCAGGAAAAAACATTGTGTTTTTAGAAACGCAAGACGGTGGATTTGCTTCTAATGTAACAAGTATTTTAGCATCATTAATTCAAAAAGAAAACAAGGAAGAAGAAAAAGAAGCTATAGAAATTATGTTAGTTACTACTAATATTAATTCTGCTTTTGAAGGTGATGAAATAAATAATACCCATTTATCAAAATTGCAATTTCATTTTACGACAATCTCAAAAACGTATAATGAAAATGATAATAATGCCTTTGTAAAAAAGTATAATAAAATTTACAATGTTACGCCTAACAACAGAGCAGTAAAAGGTTTCGATTTAACTATGGATGTTGTATTGCGTTTAGTATCATCAGAAGATTTATACATGTCTGCTGATAAAGCACTACTTACCGAGTATGTAGAAAACAAATTTGCTTACAAGCAGAAGCTTTTTGGTGGTTATTATAACAATACAGTGTATTTAGTAAAGTATGATGATTTAACTATTGTTGAGGTTAAGTAATAAACTTTATAACCATTCGTTTTTATATCAAATGTACATGTCTATTGTTAAGGAAGTACAGCTGTGAGAATCTGTAGGTTGATTAAATGGTAAACACTACGGAGTTACAGCAACGAATTTAATTTTACTAAGCCCTGTGATTAGAGTTTTATTTATTTTATGTTGTTTTCTTTGTATCCAACAAGACGAATCTGCCATGTCTTGGAACGAATCTTATAAGTTATCTTGGAAAGATTTTAAAGATGTACCCGATAAGGATGTTAGTGCGGTAGCTATAACGGCATCGGGTATCACATTCGGCTTTTCGGTAAGTAAAGAAGACGATCGGGTTGTAGGCTATACATCTCAAGTACATGCCCATTTTTATCCAGAAAAATCTTGGTATAAAAAAGAACAAGCAGATGCCCATGTTTTAGGGCACGAACAATTACATTTTGATATTACCGAATTACATGCCCGTAAGTTTAGGCAACGAATAGAACAGATAAAAGTGTCTAACAATGTGAGAAGTCAATTAAAAAAGCTGCACAATGCTATTAATAAAGAACTTTCACAGATGCAAAATAGATACGATTCGGAAACCAATTATTCCAGAAATGTTGATGGTCAAGCAACATGGAAAGTATATATTGCAGATGAATTAAAGAAACTATCTAAATACAAATCGATAGATTAAATACATGCTTCCAGACAAACAATTTCTTATAGATTTGGCACATACTAAAATGCCTTTTGGTAAATACAAAGACCGTTATTTAATTGATTTACCAGAATATTATGTGGTTTGGTATCATAATAAAGGATTTCCCAAAGGAAAACTAGGGGATATGCTTACTCAAGTTTATGAGCTGAAATTAAACGGATTAGAGGATTTAATTCGGAATATAAAGAAACAATATCCTAAGCGATAGTGTTTCTTTAATTTTCTTAACATGTTATAATCGCTACATATAAAAGTTTGTAAGAATCTCTTATCTTCTTCTTCTTTTTGTCATTTCATTATCAGTAATATAGCCGTCTTTATTTACATCTCGTCTTTCAAAATTTTCTTTTAATTTCCCTTTAGCTTCAGATTTTGAGATCTTTCCATCATTATTAACATCCATTTTTTTCAGCATGTTTGCGAATGAAGGCGGTCCATTTAAATTAGGATTTTGATTAGGTTTTTGCTCGGTTTGTTGATTTGATTGCTGATTTGATTGTTGTATCGTATCAACCTTTACAGGAGCGTTTATAGTTCTAACGGCTCTAACAAAATTATAAACATACCTAACATCACCTTGAGGTCCAAAGAATTGAGGGTAATTGTTAATGTTTCCACTTTTGTGATCACTTCTTTGACATCCAGCGCCATGTACATCCATTAATCTTCCATGCATTTTCCCTTGTCCTTCGCCAAATGCAACATAAACAGCACTTGCATACGGATTTACACCATCTAAATGTGTTGTACTTGACCAAAAAAATGGATATTGCCCTGCGTTTCCTTCTGGATCATTAATTTCTGTTGTTTCAAAAATAGAATTTATAGCAGGAGAGTTTGTTGTTTGTGGAGATCTTGAGTAATCTACGATACTCTGAAGCTCTTTGGCATTAGGCAAACGCCAATCGGAATACGTGGCAAGTTCAAGATTTTCGGCATAGGCTAAAGATGCTTCCCAATCTCGACTGTTACCATCATCAGATTTTTGCCACATTAAACCAGTTGCTAAATCACTAACAGTACCATCTCCGTTGTCAATAAAATTATTTTTTCCATAGTCAACATTACCACGTACCATACGGAAGTACATTTTATTTTCATTACGTGTTCTAGGGTTGTATTTTGGATATCCTTTGATTCGCCCATCTACAAAATTAACACCAAAAACAGTTTCATTACGATTCATTGTTTGTCCTACGTATTCTGTTGAAGACCATGTCTGCACATCAATCTCGCGTTCACCAATATCAGTATTGCCTAGTGGTTGAGTAAAGTAGTCTGTATCGATAAACATATCGATAGCGGTTGCACCTTTAACTTTACCAGTAAATAATATGATGGAATAAAGTTCTTTTACAGATGGAACTCGCCAGTCTGAATAGCCCCCTAAATTCGATTTTTTCGCTTTTTGAAATGCCTCTTCAAAAGTCATTTTGGATCCCATATCTTTCTCCCACATCAATCCTGTTACATGGTCTGTTATAGTGCCATCACCATTGTCTGTATATGAAGGAGCATTACCATTGTAATTAGCATCCTGCCCATAAAACGTTTCGCCTACCGATGGTTTAGAAATATGGTCTGTATTAGAATAATAATCTTTTATGCCCGTGTCAACAATCGGGTATGTATAATTCAAATTTTCTTCTGTAAATGAAACTTTTTTAAGAGGAATAGTCATCAAATCTTCAGCATAAATAACGGTTCCCGTAAAATTTATTCGCAATTTATCTGTTGTGGCTTTTTCATCTATATCTGTATGAACGAAGTGTGTTAAAACTAAATTTTTAACATGGGCTTCTTTCGCCATGCGTGAGCTTTCATCTAAGTTAGTATGCGCACGTTCTTTCTTGTGTGTGTTTTTCCGATTCTTATTCTTATTTTCATTTTGTTTTTTTTGTGAACCCAATCCAATGGCTCCGCCAGAATCTATAATTAAGTAATCTGCATTTTTAGCCAAAATTGGTAAACTTTCAGAATAGACTAAATCACCAGAAATTACAATAGATTTTCCTCCCGCATCAAAACGGTAAGCGAGCGTGTAAATGGAATGATTTACTTTTGTACAACTCACTTTAATATCACCAATAGTAAATGTCTCACCACCTATTAAGTTTTTAGTACTATAATTGGTTTTAACATCTTGTAATGTTCTACCACTCTTTTTCATGCGATATTCAATATCTTCTTTGTATAAATCTAAGGTATTAGAAACAAAACTTGAAGTAGGATTTGGACCAGCAACGACAAAAGGATTACCTCCTAATAAACAGTGGATGAATATAGGTGTAAACTCTTCATTATGATCTAAATGATGATGGGTAAACAATAACCCATCTAACTGTTTAGTCTTAATTTTTTCTTTGTTAAGGTTTGCTTGAGTACCATTACCCATATCTACTAATATTTCTGTGTTTTTATAACTAATTAGTACCGAAGGTCCCGAACGCTCAGGGTTATACTTAGGCGATCCTGAACCAATAATAGTTGCGCTTAGATCTTCTGAACCTTTTTGAGAAAAAGATTGGAAACTAAGAATGATTAGTAATAAAGTTAGGTGTAATTTCATTTTTGATTGTTTCTTTATTTGATTGTTTTTTTTATAGAAAGTTTAATGTGTTAGATATAAAAATCTATGTATTATTATTTATAAGCAGTGTTTTTGTGTATACTGAGTGAAGGATGAGTGACGAGACACCTCATAAAGATGAGATGCCTCCTCAAAAGCTACGCTTCATACCTTCAAATAAAATATATTTTGTTTTCGATAGTCTTCGGAATGACACAATTTTATTATTTATATAACAAATTATTCATTATCAATATTCAATATATCGAACTCCTCTACATAAACAAGTGCTCTTAGTATATGAGTGTTGCATAAGTTATACGCACATTTTAGTCCGCAACTCGTATGCGTAATGCTATATTAATTTCGAATTTTAGTAATAACTGCGTTATGAGTTGTTTATCGGTCAAACCTCTTGTTTGTTTTTCATAAGGTCTGAAATTAAATCATAATGAGGTAAGTAAGTTAATGGAAATAATAATTTATTGTTTAAACAATTGCTTAAAAAGTTATTAATATAAAAACAGCTGGGGGTGTTTGATCAAAAATATTAAGAAGTTGTATCCAAAAAAAGATCATATTTTAGATATGGTTATTTTGTTTTGAAACCTGCTGAATGAAATTTTCTAAAAAATTTCTTAGAAAAATACTTCAGAAGTATTTATCCTTAATTGGCTTTATAGCCTCCTATTTGAGATAATTATTCTGAAGTATTAGTCTCTAATCGAAAAGAATTCCCTTTGGCTTTGCCTCAAGCTGGAAAAGTTAGGGTTTCTGTTGAAATTGCCATTCCCTTGAAATCGGAAATCTAAATACAGAATTTTGGTTTTTGACCTTTTTAGGTCAAAATAAAACCAGCGAAATAAGGCTATGGCTACTGCCTCAAGCCCAATGTTATTAAGTTAAGGAAATTTGTTCTGTTTTGTCACATTGAGCTGTCAGCAAAGGCAAGGAAAGTTGGTTACAAGAAATTCTTTATTTGCACTCACATTCTTCTGGTGTACAAGCATATGTACCATCATCGCATAGTACGACAGGATCATCATTATCGCAATCTCCAATTGCATGACCATAGTCATCATAGAAACCTGTTGTAATACAATCGTCAAAATCAGTTACTTCACTTTTTACCGACCGAAAGCTGTTCATGATAAAGATAACGAGGCAAAGACCTAAACCTGTTGCAATTAACTTAAATTTGTTTGTCATAATAATTTGGTTTTAATTAATGGTTAACCAAATTGGTTAACCAGATATAAATATATGTATTTTATTACTATTGTTAAAGATAAATCTTAATAAATTTGTTGTTTTTTTCTCTTTTTTAGTAGTCTTAATCCTTGATTTTAGAATTTAATGTATTGCACAACAGTGTATTAGTGTAAAAAAAAGAACAGTAAGAAATAAAAGAATGAGAAACCATATTTGGTGTTAGTATGATAATCATAATTTTTCACATGAACTTAGGATGTTCTTATCGCATTTTTTATTTCGAAGGTCGCTTTTCTTATAATTTTGAAATGAATTTTAACCTTTAAATGGTAAGGAGAAGCCTTTTTCTTATCCTAATCATTGTTAAAAACTCCCTTTAAATAACTCAAAACTAATTCTCAAATAACTATTTTAATTTTGTAAATTTGCCTGCGTTTATAAGCGCAACATGACACAAAAAACAAAATACATTTTTGTAACCGGAGGGGTTACATCGTCTTTAGGAAAAGGCATCATAGCAGCATCACTTGCTAAATTATTACAAGCTCAAGGGTATCGAGTTACTATCCAGAAATTAGATCCATATATTAATGTAGATCCAGGAACATTAAATCCATACGAACACGGAGAATGTTATGTCACAGAAGATGGCGCAGAAACCGATTTAGATTTAGGACATTATGAGCGTTTTTTAAACGTACCTACAAGTCAAGCCAATAATGTAACAACAGGACGCATTTATCAAAGCGTGATTCAAAAAGAACGTCGCGGAGAGTTCTTAGGGAAAACGGTACAGGTAGTACCTCATATTACGAATGAAATAAAACGTCGTGTTCAACTTTTAGGTAAATCTGGAGATTACGATATTGTAATTACCGAAATAGGAGGTACCGTTGGGGATATTGAGTCCCTACCATATATAGAAGCTGTACGTCAGCTTCGTTGGGATTTAGGTAAAGATAATGCTATTGTTATTCACTTAACATTAGTACCCTTTTTATCGGCCGCAGGCGAGTTGAAAACAAAACCAACACAACATAGTATTAAAACACTTATGGAAAGTGGGGTACAAGCAGATATATTAGTTTGTAGAACAGAGCATAACTTACCAAAAGAATTACGTCGTAAATTAGCCTTATTTTGTAATGTTAGAGAAGAAGCAGTTATTCAATCTATTGATGCCTCTACCATTTACGATGTCCCAAACTTAATGTTAGAAGAAGGTTTAGATAAGGTTGTTTTAGAGCAATTAAATTTAAAAAGTGATACACCAGATATTACAAGGTGGAATAGTTTTGTACACCGTCATAAAAACCCAAAAACCGAAGTTACTATAGGATTAATTGGGAAATACGTAGAATTACAAGATTCCTATAAATCTATTTTAGAATCCTTTATTCATGCGGGTGCAGAAAACGAGGTTAAAGTAAAGATAGAATCGATTCATTCTGAATATTTAAATCAAGATAATATTAAATTAAAACTCAGTCATTTAGATGGTGTTTTAGTAGCTCCAGGTTTTGGAGAACGTGGTATTGAGGGAAAAATTACGGCGGTAAAATTTGTTAGAGAAAATAACATTCCATTTTTAGGAATTTGTTTAGGGATGCAAATGGCGGTTATTGAATTTGCACGAAACGTTTTAGGTATAGCAGATGCAAACTCAACAGAAATGGATTCTGCTTCATCAAACCCTGTAATTGATTTGATGGAAGAACAAAAAACCATAACAGATAAAGGAGGAACTATGCGTTTAGGAGCATGGTCTTGTGAGCTTAAAAAGGGGAGTATTGTTCATGATATTTATAAGAATGATACCATAAAAGAACGTCACAGACACCGTTACGAATTTAATAGTAATTACAAGGAGCAATTGGAGGCTGCGGGTATGATTGCTACAGGTTTAAATCCAGATACAGGCTTGGTAGAGATTGTTGAAATTCCAGAACATCCTTGGTTTGTTGGTGTGCAATACCACCCAGAATATAAAAGTACAGTTGCTAACCCACACCCATTGTTTGTGGCTTTTGTAAAAGCAGCTTTGAATTATAAAAAAAACCAAAAAGGTGTCAGTATGGCACAAAATTAAATTTGGATAGCTTATTGATTAACTGTTTGTTGTTCTTTAAATTATAGAATAGTAAAGTAATTTTAAAATAAAAGATAATCTACCAACCGATAATATATTAAATGGAAGAAAAAAAATTAGATATTAATTCGATTATAGGGTTCTTACTTATTTTCGGAATATTAATGTACATGCTTTGGCAAAATCAGCCAACGCCCGAGGAATTAGAAGCTCAAGAAAAAGCAAAACAAGAGCAGGTTGAAGCAGAGAAAAAAGCTTCAGAGCAAAATCAAACCAAAGTAACAACTGCAGAAGATTATATACCTGGAGCGGTTACAGATTCTCTTCAATTAGTCAATCTAAAAAATAAATTGGGAGCATTTGCCTATGCTGCTACTTTGCCTGGTGATCAAGAAATACTTGTAGAAAGTGATTTGTTGGCATTAAAATTTAATAGAAAAGGGGGGTATCTTTCTGAAGTAAAATTAAAAGAATTTGTAGATTTTAATGATACACCTATTTATTTAATAAAAGATAATAATGCTTCTTTTAATATTAATTTAGGAACAACAAATAACCGTATTTTTAATACGAAAGACTTACCATTCGAACCTACAGTAACTAAAAATGGAGATAACACCATCGTTTCAATGAAACTAAAGGTATCTGAAACTAAGTTTTTAGAATATCGTTACGAGTTAAAAGATGGTGATTATATGATAGACTTCACGATCCGTTCACAAGGATTAAGTGATGTTATAAATAGTTCGCAGGCAGTTAATTTAGATTGGAATCTTAAAACCTACCGTCATGCAAAAAGCATTTCTTATGAAAATAGATATACAGAGGTGGTTTTTGAATATGAAGATGGTAAAGATGACTATTTGGGGCAGCAAGAACAAACAGATGATACTGCAGAAGATGTTAGTTATGTAGCATTTAAACAACACTTTTTTACATCTATTTTATTAGCAGACGCTCCATTTAAAACAGCCTCTTTTGAGTCTAGAAATCTAGTTCAAGATGAAGAAGTAGACACTGTTTACACCAAAGCGTTTGTTGCTAAGCTACCTTTGGAGCTAGCTGGTGGAGAGATTAATAAAACAATGGATTGGTATTACGGTCCCAGTGATTTTAAGATCTTAAATGCGTACGATAGAAATTTAGATGAAGTTGTACCACTTGGTTGGGGCATTTTCGGATGGATTAATAAGTTTCTTTTTATTCCTTTATTTGCTTTCTTAGGAGGCTTTTTGCCTTATGGGATCGCTATTATTGTGATGACAATCTTAATCAAATTAGTGATGTCTTTTGTTCAGTACAAGCAATTTTTATCGCAAGCAAAGATGAAGATTCTAAAGCCAGAATTAGACGCTATTCGTGCAAAACACAAGGATAACAAAATGAAAGCGCAACAAGAAACTATGGCGCTGCAAACCAAAGCAGGAGCAAGCCCTATGGCGGGTTGTTTACCAGCTTTAATACAATTACCCGTGTTTTATGCGTTGTTTCAATTCTTTCCATCTGCGTTCGATTTAAGACAGAAGAGTTTCCTATGGGTAAAAGATTTATCATCTTATGATACCATAGCAGAATTACCATTCTCAATTCCTTTTTATGGCGATCACGTCAGTTTATTTCCAATATTAGCATCTGTTGCTATTTTCTTTTACATGCGTTTAACAACGGGGCAACAAGTGTCTGCACAACCAACTCAGGAAGGGATGCCAGATATGGGGAAAATGATGAAATACATGATGTATTTTTCACCAATAATGATGTTGTTTTTCTTTAATAATTATGCATCTGGATTAAGTTTATATTACTTTATTTCTAACTTAATTAGTATTGGAATCATTTTAGTTATTAAGAATTATATTCTTGATGAAGATAAGATTCATGCGCAAATGCAAGAGAAAAAAAAGAAGCCTAAAAAAGAGAGTCGTTTTCAGAAAAAAATGGCAGATATGATGGAGCAGGCAGAAAAGCAGAAACAAATGCAGCAAAAAAAGCGTAAATAATATAAGAGTCTGTTTAAGATTTTGTGATTAGAATTTTTATAGGCTATTTTTAATGCAGTATAAGGCGAAATTTTTAAACATAGCACAGTTACGGTTCAAAATTTTAACGAAATAATGCGTAAAAAGAGACATAAAAAAATAATTGACGAAATTTTAAACAGACTCTAAAATGAATTCCCTTGTATTATTTGGGGAAGAAGACTTTCACTGAATAATATTGGAAGATTCGAAAGATAAAATTAAAGCTGCCAACAGTGAAGCATATATTGCTCACTAGTAAATGGCGGCTTTTTTTTGTTATATACAATTTGAAAATACTTTTTTCGTTGTTAACTAATATTATACTTATAAGTATAATAATTAATCAAAAATAATTTCTCCAGGCTCTGCCTCGAGGCTGCCTGCCGACAAAGGCAGGATTTTCGTTAAAATTGTTATTCCCGTGAAAAAGGGAATCTAAATACAAAAGATGTATATGAAATATTTAAATGTAATAATAGGTTTGTTTTTATTGGTTACTTCAATAATTTCAGCTCAAACCATAAATCAATTTGATGCTAATGAAAAGCGCCATGGTATATGGCGAAAAAACTTTGAAGGCACAAAAATACTTAGGTATGAAGGGACGTTTTCTCATGGTAAAGAAATAGGGCTATTTAAGTTTTATAAAAATATAAGAAATAAGGCAGTACTTACTGCCAGTAGGGAATTTAACGAGAATAATAACATTGCAGAGGTTAAGTTTTATACATCCAGAGGGAAGCTTTTAAGTGAAGGACAAATGGATGGTAAAACATACGTTGGTACCTGGAAATATTATCAAAAAAATTCAGATAAGCTTTTAACTATAGAGCATTATAATAATGATGGGAAATTAGTAGGTGAGCGTTTTGTGTATTATCCAAATGGAGAAATAGCAGAAAAGCAAAACTATATTGATGGCAAGCTAGATGGAGAATCATTTTGGTATTCAGAAAACAAAGTTGTGCTTAAGGCCTTTATATATGAAAACGGAGAGTTACATGGCGTTTCTAAATATTATAGTGTTACAGGCGATCTAATAATTGAAGGGCCATATAAAAGAGGTAAGAAAGATGGTATTTGGAAATATTATGAAAACGGGAAATTAATTAAAGAAAAAGATTTTACTTATAAGAGTAAGTATATAAAGAATAAAAAATAAGGATGATCATTGATCATTGATAAAAAAGGCTCCTTTTAATTAAGGAGCCTTCTTTTTTATAGACAATTTAACGATTGCCTACAATCTACAAACTAAATTAATTCATTAAATTTGGAATAGCCACCTTATCAATTACATGTATAACACCGTTTCCAGCTTGTACATCTACTGTAACAATTCCAATATCTGAAACACCAGAACCATCTGTTAAATCTGCTATATTAGTGTTAGTACTTGGTAAAGTAATTGTAAGATTATCTCCTTCTAAACTAGGGGCTACGGTATCTCCAGGATTATTTAAATCTCCAGAAGCAACATTCATACCTCCAATAACATGATGTAAGAGCACCTGTGTTAATACAGATTCTTCTGGGACAGTAATAGCTGCAAAAGCATCATTTGTTGGAGCAAATACGGTAAATGGAGCAGGGTCTGTTCCATTTGCAGTAGAAAGCGTTGCAACAAAATCTGTGGATGGCGTTAATGTTGTTAAGGCAGTTGCTAGTGTAGAAAAATTAGGATCGGCAACAGCAAAAGTAACTACAGTTGGGATATCTATTACGGCATCAACGGCATGTATAACACCATTTGATGCAATAATGTCTGGAATTACAACAGTAGAGATGCCGTTAAGTGTTACACCATTATCTGTGTTTATATACAAACTTAAATTATTTGTAGTTGCCCCAAAAGTTGCAGCCGTTTTTACATAACTATTTGCTAAGCCAGATGCAGTAGCGGTAACTTCTGTAACAACGTGATTTGATAGTATATCATTTAATGCATTCCCCGCTGGATTAGTAAATGCGGTAAAACCATCGTTTGTTGGTGCAAATACTGTGAAATCACCAGGTGTAGATAATAAATCTGTAAAAGTTGTATTTCCATCTGTCGTTAAAGCGCTAACCAAGTTTGTTAAATTAGGATTTGCAACAGCGTGATCCACAATATTTGGTAAACCTATTACAGCATCAACAATATGGATAACACCATTTATTGCTTCAATATCTGGAGTATCAACATTAGAAATACCATTAAAAGTGACACCACTCGAAGTATCAAAGTAAATACTCATTTTATTATCTCCAGCTCCAGTAGCTTCTGTTGATGCGTATCCAGAACCAGCAGCAATAAGGTCTGTAGACATTAGAGTAGCGTCATAAATAACATGGTTTAATAATATTTGTTTTAAAATATCTGTTGGCACATCTGCTAAACTTGCAAAGTTATTTGCAGATAAGAATGCCGTAAAAGCAGCATTGTTTGGTGCAAGAACAGTAAATGGTCCAGATCCACTAAGCACATTAACTAAATCACCATCAGCAGCTTGTAAAGCAGCAACTAAATTAGATAGATCCGATGTAATCAATGCTGATTCTACAATGTTTAAAGATTCTAATTCGGGGGTCGTGTTGTCATCATCATTACTACATGATAAAATGGTAGCAAATGATAAGAAAATAAGAGCTAGTTTTTTCATAAAATTTAGTTTTATTGTTTTTCTGTTTAACAAAAGTACAAAATAATTAAACAAAACTCCAAGTTTTGTTTAATATTTTTTAGTAAAACATAAACAAAAATAATTTATGAATGATTTCTGAATCAGTATTTTAGTTATCATTTTCTTTAAATATGCGTATCTTTGCAGCCTAATTTATGTAAAATGAAAAGAGTCATTATTGGGCTTTCTGGAGGTGTAGATTCTAGTGTTGCCGCCTATTTGTTAAAGGAGCAGGGCTACGAAGTTATTGGCTTGTTTATGAAAAACTGGCATGATGATTCTGTGACTATATCTAATGAATGTCCTTGGTTAGATGATAGTAATGATGCTATGCTTGTTGCTGAAAAATTGGGAATACCATTTCAAACAGTCGATTTAAGTGAGCAGTACAAAGAGCGTATCGTAGATTACATGTTTCATGAATATGAAAAGGGTAGAACACCCAACCCAGATGTGCTTTGTAATAGAGAAATAAAGTTTGATGTCTTCATGAAGATCGCTTTAGAGCTTGGAGCAGATTATGTTGCTACAGGACATTATTGTAGAAAAGGCACCATTCAAAAAGAAGGCAAAGAAATATATCAGTTACTTGCAGGAATCGATAATAATAAAGATCAGTCTTATTTTTTATGTCAGTTATCTCAAGATCAATTAGCAAAATCTTTATTTCCTATTGGGGAATTAACGAAGCCTGAGGTACGTGAAATAGCAACGTCATTAGATTTAGTAACAGCCGAAAAGAAAGATTCTCAAGGATTATGCTTTATTGGTAAAGTAAAATTACCAGATTTTCTTCAGCAACAGCTAAAACCAAAAGAAGGTGTTATTGTAGAAATACCTAAAGAACAGGAGGTTTTTAATCATGTTAAGACCGAATTTAATTCAGATGAAGAGAAATTAAAATATCTATCTCGTAAGATTGATTATAAAGTTGATTATGGGAAAATAGTAGGTAAACACCAAGGAGCTCACTATTTCACGAAAGGACAACGTAAAGGGCTTGCAGTTGGTGGCACTTTAGAACCTTTGTTTGTTATTGATACCGATGTTGATGAAAATGTTATTTATACAGGACAAGGAAAAGCGCATCCGGGCTTATTCAAAAAAGCATTGTTTGTAACAAATGAAGAATTGCATTGGGTTCGTGAAGATTTAGAACTAGATATCGATGAGACTATGGAGGTTATGGCTAGAATTAGATATAGACAATCCCTAGAAAAAGCGGTATTACATAGAGTTGAAAGTGGTTTATATGTCGAGTTTGAAGCATTTCAATCTGCGATCACCGAAGGACAATTTGTAGCTTGGTATTTAGGTGATGAATTAGTAGGTTCGGGAGTTATTTCTTAACTTACGTGAGATTAATCGCGTCGCCATGAAAAAATACCTACTACTTCCAATGTTTTTTTGTTATTTATTGAATGTGTTTGCCCAACAAGATGCTTGGGTGTATTTAAAAGATAAACAGAATGTTACAAGCTCAATTGCAAACCCTATTTCTATACTAACTCAAAAAGCCATTGATAGAAAAAATGCACATAATGTTTTAATTGATGCCAGAGATGTTCCTGTTAATGAGAGTTATATTTCTCAACTTAAAGGCGCCATAGGGATATCGGTTATGGCAAAATCTAAATGGCTTAACGCAGTGCATGTTAGGGGAAGCGAAACCGATATTAATAATTTATCTACCACATACTCTTTTATAGATTCTATAGACTTTGCCGATAAAAGTTTAAACACGCTTAAATTTACGAAACAAAAAAGTAAATCTAAATTAGAAAATGTTTTTACTGTATTTGAATATGGTGATGCAGCCAACCAAATAGAAATGATTCATGGAGATGAATTGCATTTGGCAGATTACACAGGAACAGGAATAACAGTTGCTGTTATAGACGCTGGTTTCCCTAATGTAAATACCATGTCATCATTTCAAAGATTAAGAGATGCTGGAAATATTTTAGATGATTACGATTTTGTTAATAGAGATGACGATGTATATACCAATGCAACAAGTAGTCACGGTACTTGGGTATTAAGTACCATGGCAGGATATATTGAAGGGGACTATGTAGGAACCGCTCCAGACGCCTCCTATTATTTATTTGTTACCGAAGATGCATTAAGTGAAAATCCTGTAGAAGAAAGTTATTGGGTAGAAGCAGCAGAACGTGCAGATAGCTTAGGGGTTGATGTTATAAATACCTCTTTAGGGTATACCACTTATGATAATGCTAATTATAGCTATACAACAGCAGATATGGATGGCGATACTGCTTTTATTACCAGAGGAGCTAATATTGCTTTTGAGAAGGGGATGTTATTGGTGAACTCTGCTGGAAACTCGGGGAATAAAAGTTGGGGAATTGTAGGAGCACCTGCAGATGCTGCTGGTGTTTTTAGTATTGGTGCCGTTCAGGCAAATGGAACCTATGCAGCGTTTAGCTCAAAAGGAAATAGTACACAACCTACTCAAAAACCAGATGTTGTAGCGCAAGGTCAAGCGAGTTATGTTATTGGGACTAATGATGTAATAGGAACAGTTAACGGAACTTCTTTTAGTTCACCTATTATGGCAGGAGGTATGGTGTGTTTATGGCAGGCATTACCCAATAAAACAAATGCAGAAATTATGCAGTTAGTTCGAGAATCTGCTTCACAATATAGTTCCCCCGATTATTTTTTAGGTTATGGGATTCCTAATTTACAAACAGCGCTTAATACTGCTTTAAGTTTAGGAAACAATGCTGATATAAGTCAAGATTTGAAACTATTTCCTAATCCAACAAAAGACATCGTTTATTTTAGTTTTCCTTTAGACCAAAGTGAGTTATCTGTCGTTATTTTTAATGCTTTAGGAAAACAAATACTTGAATCTACAATTGCAAATACGAGTAATCAAATAGACTTATCTTCGTTTTCAAAAGGGGTCTATGTTGTTAGAATACAATCTGAAAACGTATCAAAAAAAATAAAACTTATAATATATTAAATGACTCATAATAGAATTACCAAACTATTTAATATTAAACACCCTATTGTACAAGCAGGTATGATCTGGAATAGTGGTTGGCGACTCGCATCGGCAGCAAGTAATTCGGGCATTTTAGGTTTAATAGGAGCTGGGTCTATGTACCCAGATGTTTTAAGAGAACATATTCAAAAATGTAAAAAAGCGACTAATAAACCTTTTGGTGTTAATGTGCCTATGCTGTATCCTAATGTTGAGGAGATCATGAACATTCTAGTGGAAGAAGGTGTTAAGATTGTATTTACTTCTGCGGGAAACCCTAAAACATGGACGCCTTGGTTAAAAGAAAAAGGCATCACAGTAGTGCATGTTGTTAGTAGTGTAAAGTTTGCTTTAAAAGCTCAAGAAGCTGGTGTGGATGCTATTGTTGCAGAAGGTTTTGAAGCTGGAGGACATAACGGTAGGGATGAAACTACCACGTTAACACTTATACCAATGACTAAAGAGCAAATACATATTCCGTTAATTGCAGCTGGTGGTATAGCTACAGGAAAAGCCATGTTAGCAACCATGATCTTGGGTGCAGACGGTGTACAAATAGGCAGTCGGTTTGTGGCTAGTACAGAAAGTTCTGCGCATGAAGCATTTAAAAAAGTTGTTGTTGACGCTAAAGAAGGGGATACGCAATTAACATTAAAGGAATTGGCGCCAGTACGTTTAATAAAGAATAAATTTTATAACGACGTACAAGCTTTATACAAAAATGGACCAACCGTTGAAGCTCTTAAAACTTTATTAGGACGTGCCAGAGCAAAAAAAGGCATGTTTGAAGGCGACTTGGATGAAGGTGAATTGGAAATTGGACAAATTGCAGGATTGATTCATGATATTAAACCAGTATCAACGATTGTTGAAGATATCATACAAGAATTTGAAGAGGCTAAAACCCTTATGGATTCATTATAAAGGGTTTAAGTTTAAATAACAGATCTAACGTATTTAATCTTTCTTTAGGTTCCTCAAATTTACAATTTGGACTTTCTTATTATTTCTAAACCTGAATTCGACGTAAATTAAAAAAGGTAAATAATATTTATATTATTGATAAACAATGTTTTATCATGTATAAAGAGCGAAGCATGAGTGACGAGACATCTCATAAACATGAGATTCCTCCTCAAAAGCTACGCTTTATACCTTCAAACAAAATATATTTTGTTTTCGATAGCGTTCGGAATGAGATAATCATATTATTTATACACGCAAATTGCTTATTATCAGCGCTTAATATGTCGAGCTGACGTTTCTAAAGAAGTTTTAAAAAAAATACTTAAAAACAAAAAAGAGGAATTTAAAAATTCCTCCTTTGTAATGTGTTGAAACTAATAACTATTATAATTTTATCCCTTTAAAACGAAAAGCTAAAATGTTTCCACCAGTGCTATTTATTATTTAGTTTAAATTAAGGAGTTGCGAATGTATAAAAAACCTCTAATAAATAGTTTTAAACTTGTACAGATTTGTAAAGAGTTATCAACAATTGCTTAACATTTGTTAATTTCTAATAAAAACTAAAAGAAGATTACAAAATTGATAAAAAAATAGGGGCTAAAGATTACATTTGCTTCATGCAATTAAAAGACTATACCAAAGAGTTTAAATACAATTGGAAGTTAGCTTCCCCAGTGATGCTTGGTATGTTGGGACATACATTTGTTAGCTTTGTAGACAACGTTATGGTAGGACAATTGGGAACTGCCGAACTTGCAGCTGTGTCTTTAGGCAATAGCTTTATGTTTATTGCTATGTCTTTAGGTATTGGTTTTTCTACAGCCATCACACCTTTAATAGCAGAGTATGATGCCGCAAAAGATTTTATAAAAGGAAAATCATCCTTTAAACATGGTTTATTTTTGTGTACTGTTTTAGGCGTATTACTATTTTTAATGGTGTTTTTTGCAAAACCACTTATGTATTTAATGAAACAACCTGTAGAGGTTGTTGAGTTAGCAATTCCGTACTTAGATTTAGTTGCTTTTTCTTTAATCCCTTTAATTATTTTTCAAGGCTTTAAACAGTTTAGTGATGGACTGTCTATGACTAAATACCCTATGTATTCAACTTTATTAGGGAATATTATAAATATAGTTTTAAACTATTTATTAATTTTTGGAAAGTTTGGGTTTCCAGAACTAGGTATTGTAGGGGCGGCTTATGGCACGCTGGCGTCTCGTATTATTATGGTTTGGTATTTATGGTTTTTACTTAAAGGAAATGAGAAATCGAAAGCATTTGTAACACATATTAAGTTTTTTGTTTTAGATAAATTAATGCTTAAAAAAATCATCAATTTAGGTGCTCCAAGTGCTATGCAAATGTTCTTTGAAGTCGCTATTTTTACTGCTGCTATATGGTTAAGTGGTTTGTTGGGTAAAAATCCGCAAGCAGCAAATCAAATAGCTCTTAATTTATCGTCTATGACGTTTATGGTGGTTATGGGGCTAAGTGTTGCTTCTATGATTCGTGTTGGTAACCAAAAAGGATTAAAAGCATATTCTGAATTGAGACGTATTGCATTTTCTTTGTTTTTAATGGGAGTTATGTTTTCCACTGGGTTTGCCTTGCTGTTCTTTTTATTTCACAATCAATTGCCTAAGTTGTATGTCGATTTTGATGATGCCAAGAACTTAATTGATAATACTGAAGTAGTAGCTATAGCATCAAAATTGCTAATTGCAGCAGCCATTTTTCAAATAAGTGATAGTATTCAAGTTTTAGTTTTAGGTGCTTTACGTGGTTTACAAGATGTTAAAATACCAACCATAATTACATTTGTGTCATATTGGTTAATTGGATTTCCTATAAGTTGGTTTTTAGGAAAAGAAAATACTTATGGTAGTTTTGGTATTTGGCTAGGTTTGCTTGCAGGTTTAACAACCGCAGCTATTTTATTGTATATTCGATTCAATTATTTAACTAAAAAAATGATTAAAGAAGACCTGTTAAAAATGAGCTAAAGTGTTTATATTTGATGGTGTTATAATGACAAACTAATAGTTAGCGAAACAATTAAAAGAAAGAATTTTTACAATTTATACTTCAATAGTTAATAAATTATAACTTTGCACCAGATGACTTAAGATCACTTTAGGCATTTATAACTTATAACTTAATTATGACACTCCCAAAATTTATACTTGGTGATAACACTGAATATCCAAATGCTATTTTTGTAATTCATACAGAATTCCCAAGATTTATTATTAATCTAGAGGATGATGACGTGGAATGGTTTGAAGATTTTGATTCTGAAGACCAAAAAGAACTGGAAAACGAAACAGAAAATGCCATAAAACTAGCCACTGAGTTTTACGACAATGAAATAAGCAAATACGAAGATTAATTTTAAGCTTTTTATATGATTGACCAACTTTTAAAATACGATACCGAATTGTTTTTGTTTTTAAACAATTTAGGTTCTGAGCCTTGGGATAATTTATGGTTAATAATAACTAACAAGTATACGTTTATTCCGTTTTATGCTGTATTGCTGTTCTTGCTGTACAAAAAATATGGACTAAAATCATTGCTTGTTTTTGTTGTGGTTGTGGCTTTAATGATCACATTTACAGATCAAATAACCAATGTTTTTAAACGAGGTTTTCAACGTCCGAGACCTTGTGGTGAAGCAAACTTAATAGACCAGATGCGTTTTATAGCCGTGCGTTGTGGGAAATATGGTTTTTTCTCTGGTCACTCATCAAACTCAATGGCAGCAGCCGTATTTGCTGGTTTAATGCTTAGGGCACATTATAAAAATCTGATCTTTATTTTATTATTTTGGAGTGTGGTAGTCGCATATAGCAGGATTTATGTGGGTGTTCATTATCCATTAGATATTATTTGCGGATTAACTTTTGGTGCCATTTCTGGATTCCTTTTTTACAAACTGGGTAACTATTCGTTAAAAAGATTTATCAAGGTTTAGTTTTGAATTTAGAAGTTTTACTAAAAAAATAAACCGCTTAAAATCAGTAACTACAGTGTATAAATATTTGTTTCCGATTATAGTAGGTTATTAATGGCGTTGTCCAGAAAACTCCATAGCTTCTCCTTTTCCAAAGCCATAACTAATGCCAAAGGTTACAAAACGACCGCGTTGCGAACTGTTGTACAAATAAAAGTCTGATTGAAAGGTCTCACTCTCATTAACACGTGATGCAAATACATCCCGAACGCTCATATTTAAAATCACTTTCCCTTTTAATATTTTTTTTCTAATACCCAAGTCTGCATACAAATTATCGGATGTTTCCCCTTGTAGACTTTTATACTTAGAAAAATAATCTCCAGATATTTCGAAATCGAAATCTAAAGGAAGTTTAAATTTTGATGCTAAACTTGTAGACCAACTATTTCCTTTAAAATCAAACGATTCTGTTTCAAAAACACCTTTTCTGCTAAAGAAATTAATATTAAAATCGCCATTTAAAGAAAACCAGTTGATAGGGTTGTATTTACCATTAAACTCCAGTCCAGTAGTATTACTAGTTCCTATATTTTCGGGTCGGGATATGTTTATGTTATCTTCAAAACTAATGGTTACGCGTTCTATAACATCGGTCGTATAACGGTGGTATAAACTAAAATTCAAAGAGGCTTTACCTATTTTTTGAATGCTGGTTAACTCATACGAATCGGTGTATTCTGGTAGTAAATCTGGATTACCTGTAGAAATACTAAAGTTATTACGAATATTAGAAAACGGATTTAAACTTCTTAATCCTGGTCTGTTTATTCTTTTAGAATAGCCTGCTTGTAAAGACATATTTTCATTAAGCTTGTAGGAGGTATGTATACTAGGAAACAGATTTGTATAATTAGTATTGTTCGTTTCATTCGTGTTTTTTAATATGGTATATAAGTCTGTATTTTCCATTCTTACACCCAGTTTTACACCCCATATATCACCTTCATAAGCACTGGTAACATAGAGCGCTAAAACTTTTTGGTCTAAATCGAAAACATTAGTCAAATCAGCATTATCAACCCAAACACCATTTGTAAAATCACTTACAGCAAAATCATTCGATACAATATTAATAGCATATTGAGACCCCGTTTCAATCGTGTATTTTTCTAGAAACGGATGGGTGTAATCTAATTTAAAAATGTAGTCTTCAAGTTTATAATCTGTTCGCGTTTCTTGCTGTGTATCGGTATCACTACCCGTGAGTATGGTATCTAAAAAATCTGAAGATTGGTCTTTACGAAAAGAACTTCCCAAAGCACTAAACAATAAGTCTTGATCTTCATGTCTTTTAAAATCCTTTTTATACTGTAATTCGTATCGCAATTTAGGGTTCGTTGCTTTTGTTATTTCATCACGTATCCAACTATCTGTTATTGAATTTGTAGCATCTATACTGTTGTAATTAGCTGTCGAGTTTTGGTCTTCAACCTCATACGCATAAGTTCCAGAAAGTGTAATAACATTGCTATCGTTTATATGATAATCTGTACCTATAAGAATATTGCTGAACTTTTCATTAAATTCACTTTCGCCAACACTATTTATAGTGATGTTGTTTATTAAATCACTATTTATAGATGTTGTTTCTCTCGGAAACGTTCTTTTACCAAACCCTATTTGACTAAATAAATTAAATTTTTCTGTACGTTTGTTAAGGCTTAAACCAAAACTATTACTATTTGGTACACCCACATTAAGACTAGCAGAGCCGTTTAATCCTTTTTTTTCAGATTTTTTAATAACAATGTTTATGATTCCTGAAGTTCCTTCGGCATCATATTTAGCAGATGGATTGGTAATAACTTCTATTTTCTCAATCATATCTGCAGTAATAGTACCCAGTGCATTGCCATCTGCATTTGTTAAAACAGAAGGTTTACCATTTATTAAAATTTGAACCCCTTGACTGCCCCGTAGGCTAACTTCGCCTTCTATATTAACATTTACCGATGGTACATTATTTAAAACTTCCAGAGCACTAGCGCCTGTCGAGCTTAAATCTGTGCCTACATTAAAAACACGTTTGTCCAGCTTAAATTCTGTTTGCGATTTTTCTGCACGAATTAAAATTTCATCTAAATCTTGTTCATCTTCAGATAAGGAGATTACTCCCAAATTTATTTTATTGTTAGAAATATTAAAGTCTTTAAATGTTTGAGTGGTAAACCCAATAAAACTAACCTCAATATAAAAATTAGTAGCATGAGTATCAATTATAAAGATACCGTTTGTATTAGTTACAGCACCTGTTATAGGTTTTTTGTCGTTGTTATTTAGTATGGATATCGTGGCATACTCAATAGGCTGTTTGCTATTGGTTTCTATAACCTTTCCCGTAATTTCTACTGTGATATTTTGGGACATAGTAGATTTCCAACCCATTAAAACAAGGCAAAAGAGAATAAGATGTAAATGTTTTGAATTCATAAAAGATAATCGCAAAAATAAATAACAAAGATACTGGCATGGATGCTAAAAACAGGATGTTTTAAATGTTAAAATAAACCCAAAATTTATTTGAGATTATCATTTTTTAATGGACTGAAACCATTTAAAATTTAAAAGGGAATCTATATTATTGATAGCTAAATAAGGATTACATTTGATGCTTCAAAATAGTATATGTCCAATCCAAACAAATTTTCTTTTATAAACCCTAAAAAGGTTCCTTTTTTTTATGGGTATGTGATTCTTTTTATAGGTAGTATTGGTGTTTTAGCGAGTACTCCAGGACAAACTATAGGTATTTCTGTTTTCACAGATCCTGTAAAGGATGCACTAGGGCTTACCAGAAACCAATTTAGCAATGCCTATATGATAGGAACATTTTTAAGTGCCTTATTAGTAGCAAAAGCAGGTGTTTGGTTTGATACTTATGGTGCCAGATATGTTGCTTTTTTTGCTACCTTACTTTTAGGGATATCGGTTTTAATATGCTCTGTTTCTGTTGAAATTAGTACGTATATAAAAGCCCTTTTTAATTTTGATTCCTGGTTCATTCCTTTTCTCTTAATAACCGTTCTGTTTTTCTTTGTGAGATTTAGTGGGCAAGGGGTTTTAACTATGGCATCTAGAAATATGATCATGATTTGGTTTAAAAAAAACAGGGGTAAAATAAATGCAATAAGCAGTATTACAGTATCTCTAGGTTTTTCTAGTGCGCCCATTTTTATAAATAAGCTTATTGATGATAATGGATGGCAAATGAGTTGGCAGATTATTGCCATTTGTCTGTTTATTTTTAGCCTGTGTGTGCTACAACTATATAGAAATAAACCAGAAAATTTTAATATGCTACCAGATGGGGAAACTAAAAAACATGATGTTATTAAGGTAGAAAGTATAGAAATAGATTTTACTTTAAAAGAAGCCAAAAATACCAGAGCATTTTGGATGTTTGGTTTGGCATTGGCTTTTAGTAGTTTTTTCTCAACAGGTTTTACGTTTCATGTGGTGTCTATTTTTGCAAGTCATGATTACTCAAAAACTCAGGCAATAGCCATTTTTATACCCATTTCAATTATTGCCATATCGGTATCTACTTTATGTAATATTTTGAGTGATTACGTGCAACACAAAGTGTATTTATACCTTATGTTACTTAGTGGTGTTTTAGCATCTTTAGGATTGATATTTCTATCAAATTCTATAGGCGTGTATCTCTTAATAATAGGATTGGGTGTGTATAGCGGTTTGTTTGCTGTTGTAAATGCGGTAACATGGCCCCGATTTTATGGAAGAAAGTATTTGGGATCTATAACAGGTAAAATTATGAGTTTTTTAGTGGTTGCGAGTGCCATAGCTCCTAGTTTGTTTAGTTATTCTTTTACAGGTTTAGGGTCTTACACTTATATTAGCTATATCACATTAGCCTTTTTATTGTTTCTAATTATTGGTTCTTTTAAGGTTAAAAATCCCCAATGATTGTTTGTAGTAACTTGAGTTCGATGTAAGGATCATAGATAAAAGTCAATAAAAAAACAACCTCATTTTCCTTACATCGAATTCAGGTTAGTATATAAAAATATCTTTTTAAAACCTGTTTACCCTTTTTTTTTAATTGTTCACCAAGAATAGCATACCATCTACCATATTAATTTTATCTAGGCGTTGTAAGCGTATATTTTTATTTCATAAAAAAGAAAAATTATAAATAATTTATTTATAAGGTTTAACCTTAAGCTTAATTAATTGGTATTTAGTTATATAGTTAAGGGTTTTAATTGATAGAATATGCGTGTTTTTTTATAGTTTTTAGATTAGCTTTTAGGTAGCTTTACTCTCACGAATTTAGAATGTGTTTATGGAAATTAGTAATAAAAAAGTACTCATAATAGAAGATGAGTTTTCTATTGCATTAGATATTAAAATTAGTTTAGAAAAACAGGGATATGTTATAGTAGGAATTGCGAATAATTATGATGAAGCAATAAGGTATGTGGAAGACGTTATACCAGATGTTGTTATTATGGATATTAATATTTCTGGAGAAAAAAATGGTATTGTAGCAGCAACAGATATTTATGATACGTATAACATCCCGATTGTTTTCTTAACGGCTTATGGTGATGATAATACATTTAAAGACGCTTTGCAGTCCAGACCCTTTGGATTTTTACTAAAACCCTTTAATATAAAGGAGTTGTCTTTTACAATTCAAATAGCATTACAAAAACATCTTGAAAATGAATCACTTAAAACAATAAAACCTAATAATAAAATATCGGAAACCTTATTTATTAAAGACAAATCGCAGTTTATAAGTGTTAAGACTAATGACATTTTATGGGTAAAAGCCATGGATAATTATACCCAAATTATTACTAAGGACAAAAAGGTTTTGGTAAATATGTTTTTAAAAGAGTTTTATGAAAAAGTACCACAGGATAAATTTTTAAGAATTCACAGATCATATATGGTGGCTTTAGACAAAATCGATAAAATAGAAAATAAATTTGTTTTTATTGAGGCGCATAAAATCCCAATAAGTAAAGCCTATAAAAGCCAATTGCTAGAACGATTAGATATTTTATAATATGAAGGAAAAATTATCTTTATTAAAGAGATTTGTAGCTCTCTTTTTTTTGTCTTTTTATGTTTCATTAACAGCGCAGACCGACAGTTTAGAACAAAAACTTGTTACAGCTCCCAAGGAAGAAAAGGTAGAAATATATAAGCAATTGGTTGAAAAACACATTAATATTAAAGTAGACAAAGCCATCGATTATGCGAAGCTTGGATTGGAACTTGTAAAAGCAGAAAACAGTATGAATACGGGGCTTTTTTATATGAAGCTTGGGTACTTACACAATAATAAATCCGAGCATATAAAAGCGTTATTTTATTATGAAAAAGCATTAGAAGTCGCAGAAGTTCTAAAAAATGAATTGAGAATAGCGAAGTGCTATCAAAATATTGGAGTCACTCATGTAAAAATGGGACATTATGACCTGGCACTTGATTATGATCTAAAAGCACTCAAGATTTACGAAAAGTTTGATGAAGAGGTTCTTATTACAACGCTAACAGGTAACATAGGCTCTTTGTATTCTTGCCGATTAGGAGACAATGAGAATGGTTTATTATATTATAGCAGGGCATTAGAATTATCGAAAAAAACAGGGAATGATGTGTTTAGATCTCATGTTTTAGGAGCCGTAGCCGAAATGTATATGAGACAAAAAGAGTTTACAAAAGCAGTAAATTCATTAGAAAAATCTATAGACCTTGCAGAAAAAGCAAACTATCCAAGAATTGTTTTATCTGGTTTAAAGAACCTATCTCAAATAAAAATAGAGGAAAAAAAATTTAAAGAAGCGTTAGCCCATTCAAAGAGAGCCTTGCAAATGTGTTTAGAATTAGGGTATACAGAAGACATTGCATCTATATATTTAGCTCTGGCAGACATATATGAAAAAATGGGTAATACTAAGGCGGCAGCATCACATTACAATCAAGCGTTGGCAGAGGCCTTAAAAACAAAAGCCTTACCTCAATTATCTAAAGTATATGGGGCACTTCATGAGTATGCTAATAGAAAAAGAGATTATAAGAAAAGTTACGAGTATGTATTAAAATATAACATGGCTAAAGATTCTTTATTTACTAAAGAAAAAGATAAACAACTAAAAGAAATCCAATCGAAATTTGATTTAGAGAGTAAAGAAAAAGAAATCCTATTACTAACTAACGAAAATAAAATTAAAACATTAGAAAATAAAAACCAACGTACAACACAAACCCAATTAATAATAGGGTTAGTAGCATTAACAATAATTCTATTAGCGTTATTTAATGACTATAAAACCAAACGAAAAAACAATAAAGTTCTAGCCGAAAAGAATAACGTAATATCTCAAACCTTAAAAGAGCGCGAAATTTTATTGAAAGAAGTGCACCATAGGGTTAAAAATAATTTACAAATTGTATCAAGTTTGTTAAGGCTCCAACATAAGTTTGGCAATCATAAAAGTGCTGAAGATATCTTACAGGAGGTACAGGATAAAATACAAGCTATGTCTATTATACACGAGAGATTATATAAATCTAGTGATTTGTCATTGATTAATTTGGAGACTTATCTTGATAATCTATTAACTTATTTTAATACGAGTTATGACCTTCCAGAACAAAGTATAACAATAATGACTGCTATAGATTTTATCGATCTTAATATGGATTATTTGGTGCCTTGCGGTTTAATTATTAATGAAATAATAGCTAATAGTATCAAACATGCATTTCAAGACGATACCAAAGGATATATTAGTATAGAAGCTATTAAAAATAAAGATAAATGTGTACTCACTATAGAAGATACAGGTATTGGTTTTCCAGAGGGGTTTAAAGTAGAAAATAGTCAGTCTTTAGGAATTCAACTCATACAGGGACTAACAAAACAAATTAAAGGTACTTTAGATATTACTTCTAATCCAGGTGCATGCTACACCATAACATTCAATATGGTTGGATAATTATGGAAAGCGTATTCTATTCACCTGTTATTTTAACATATTCACCATGTATGTGTAAAGGCTTACCATATTAATTATGAAAAACTATAATGGTTATTTAAATTCGTTCCAAAAATTAAACATAAAAGACATGCAAAGAATTATAAAATTACAAAATATAGGCCTCATATTATTTTCTGTGTTTTTTATGATGGGTTGTTCTGATGATGATACCACATATAAAGCCACAGATATTAACATAGAAGAGGCTAAGCTTTTAGATTTTCCATTAATGGGAATAAAACCTACAGGGATAGAAATAGTACAACCTGAGATTGTCGATAATAAAGAAGTCACTTATGGAGATATAAAAATTACGTTGCCTAGTACCATAACATCTTTAGAAAACATAGCTGCAGCAATCACCTCAAAAGAGCTCAATTTAAGTAAGTTTAGTGTTTCGCCAGGGAATACTGTAAACTTATCTTTTGAAGATGGTAAAGTACATGTATTTACCATTAGTGCTGCAACAGGAGATAAAGAAGCATTGCTACATTACAATGTTAGTATTATTAAGGAAGTATCGCCTGTTTCTGAGACATTAAAAATAACAGGTTTTACCTTCGAAAAAAGTAAAAATCCAAGTCTGCCAAACGATATTACAATTACAAAAATTGTTGAGGATGACGATGGGATAGATAAAATATACATTTTAGTGCCTTTAGGAACCGATTTTACAGATTTAGTACCAACGATTACTTATGATGGCGCAACGTTGTATTATTCTCAGGATCCGTCGACAACGGTGAATGTCTTATATCCATCAACAGCTACCAGTTTTGATTTTAAATATCCAAAGACTTTTGACTTAACGGTTGTAGACAAGAATGATGATAAGCAAAAAAAGACTTCAATAATTGTAGATGTTGTTAACCCTGTTAGAATCGAAACAGAATTAATTACAATTCCAGATGTAAAAAAAGGAGAAAGATTGTTATACTTTCCTGGTATAACAAAATGGATCAATCAAGGAAATCATAAAATTTATTATAATTATCGAAAAGGAACAACTTATGAAGATGAAGATCTAATTGTTATAGATAATACTTATTATTATAATATTTTTACCGTAGATAGAGATATACCTATTGATGGGTTAATACCTGGAGAAAGTGATAATGTTAATGTGCTGGTATGGCCTCTCTCAGAAGGAACCTATAAATCAACAGCCGTTTTTTATACCCAAATATACGAAAACAGTTTCGGTTATAATGATAGTTATGATTTATTTGAACCAGTAAAAGTAAAAGTAACTTCAAATATTATTAAATAATAAAGGGAACTTGTTGTTAGAGTTTAAGCTATTGTAAATCAAATTATTGTGATAGTTGTCGTAGTCGGAGAATCTTATTTATCCAAAAGTAAAAACATTAAAATATAAGAGATTCTTCAGTCGCAAGCTTCGTTTATATCTTCAAATAAAATATATTTTGTTTTCGATATTAATTATGAAAAACTATAACGGTTATTTAAATTCGTTCCAAAAATTAAACATAAAAGACATGCAAAGAGTTATAAAATTACAAAATATAGGCCTCATATTATTTTCTGTATTTTTTATGATGAGTTGTTCTGATGATGATAAAACCACATATAAAACCACAGATATTAACATAGAAGAGGCTAAGCTTTTAGATTTTCCATTAATAGGAATTGAACCTACAGGGATAGAAATAGTACAACCTGAGATTGTCAATAATAAAGAAGTCACTTATGGAGATATAAAAATTACGTTACCAAGTACCGTAACGTCTTTAGAAAATATATACATATCAATCACCTCGAGAGAACTTAATTTTAGTAAGTTTAGTGTTTTGCCAGAGAATATTGTAAACTTATCTTTTGAAGATGGTAAAGTACATGTATTTACCATTACTACTGCAACAGGAGATAAAGAAGCATTGCTACATTACAATGTTAGTATTATTAAGGAAGTACCGCCTGTTCCTGAGACATTAAAAATAACAGGTTTTACTTTCGAAAAAAGTAAAAATCCAAGCTTGCCAAACGATATTACGATTACAAAAACTATAGAAGAGGTTGGTAGGACAGATAAAATATACCTTTTTGTGCCTTTAGGAACCGATTTTACAGATTTAGTACCAACGATTACTTATGATGGAACAACGTTGTATTATTCTCAGAATCCGTTGACAACGGTGAATGTCTTATATCCATCAACAGCTACCAGTTTTGATTTTAAATATCCAAAGACTTTTGACTTAACGGTTGTAGACAGGAATGATGATAAGCAAAAAAGAACTACAATAATTGTAGATGTTGTTAACCCTGTTAGAATCGAAACAGAATCAATTACAACTCCAGATGTAAAAGAAGGAACATCGGTATACTTTACGGATGTAACAAAATGGATCAATCAAGGAAATCATAAAATTAATTATCAAAAAGCAACAACTTATGAAGATGTAGATCCAGCTGGAGGGATTACTTTTAAAGCTATTACTGTAGATAGAGACCTTTCTAGTGGCGGGTTAGTACCTGGAGAAAGTGCCAATGTAAATGTGCAAGTGTCGTCTTATTATTACCCAGAAGGCACCTATAAATCAACAGCCGTTTTTTATACTAGAATATACCATGATTATGATAGTGATGATTTATTTGAACCAGTAAAAGTAGCGGTAACTTCAAAAATCGTCAAATAATACATTTTTATATCCTATCCTGCAAGAAAGAGGTATTGAAAACATACGTGTTCGGAAGTTGAAAACCTTTCTAAAGTTTATGTTTTTAGCAAAATACCTTTTTTAAACTCCTTCCCCTTTTTAAGGGAAGGTGGCTTTGATTTTACTAAAAGAAATTAAAGTCGGAAGGGGTAAATAGCCTAATTTATACTGTTTTTTTGTCTTCTAAACGCTAGTGTTTTCAAAGCATAAGTTGTTTGGAAGTTGAGAACCTTTTGATATTGATGCTTTTTAACCCTCCTAATTTCGATAAAATCGAAATTGTCCTCACCTTTTTAAAACAAAGGGAGGATACAAGGATACAGGTTTCATTTATATTTTTAGTAAATAATCAGCAGCTGCAAAAGGAGTGGTTTGATTGGTTTCTATAAGTTGTAATTGATTTTCCAGTTCTTTTTTGATTTTCGGTGTGTTAAAAAAATCTGACTTTAACTGTTCTTCAATAGTTTGAATAAGCCAAAATTTATTCTGCTCATTTCGCTTCTCATAAAAGTAATTGTTTTTAGAAGTTATAGCTACATATTCTAAAATCAATTCCCAGATAGCATCAATACCTTCATTTTTAAGTGCACTACAAATCGTTACTTTGGGATGCCAGTTAAAAGATTTTTCTGGGTAGAGGTGAAGTGCTCTATTAAATTCTACTTTTGCAAGTTTAGCGCGTTTTAAATTATCACCATCTGCTTTATTAATAGCGATAGCATCAGCCATTTCTATAATGCCTCGTTTTATACCTTGAAGCTCATCACCAGCACCAGCTAATTTTAATAATAAAAAGAAATCTACCATGCTATGTACTGTAGTTTCACTTTGACCTACACCTACAGTTTCAATAATAATAACATCAAAACCAGCCGCTTCACATAAAATTATAGTTTCTCTGGTTTTTCTGGCTACACCTCCTAAAGAATCTCCAGAAGCAGACGGACGTATATAAGCATTAGCATCTTTTACTAAATCTTCCATTCGGGTTTTATCACCTAAAATGCTCCCTTTTGTAAGGGTGCTACTAGGGTCTATTGCTAAAATAGCGATACGCTTTCCTTTAGAAGTAAGATGCTTACCTAAGGTTTCTATAAAAGTACTTTTTCCAACGCCAGGAACCCCAGTAATACCAATACGAATAGATTTATTAGCATGTGGTAAACATGCTTTTATTATGGTATTTGCCTGTTCTAAATGTGTTAGGTTTTTACTTTCAACTAAAGTAATGGCTCTGCTTAAGGCCGTAATGTTTTTATTTAAAATGGATGCTACTAAAGCTTCTGTATTAATTTTAGATTTACGTTTCTCTTTAATAGTTTTAATCCTAGATAGATTAGTGATCTCAGAAACTGAAACACCTTTTCCTTCTTTAAGTGCAGATTTTTTTTCTTTTGCCACGAGTAAACAAATGTTTGTCTAATTTACTATTTTATTAGTCCGCGCCTTTGTTGTGGCAGGCTAATCCCGCTTTTTAGCGATATTTTTAGGTTTAATACCTCGAAGCTTGCTTCGGATCTTTAAAAAATATTTCCTATTTAAATGCCTTGTATGTTTGCAGCCGAGGTAGTTTACTTGATACATTGACTATTGCCATTGATGACTATTTATTTAAGCGGTACAGCAACTTTTACATCATCCCATGCCATAGTTAAAAATAAATTATCGGTAGAATTATCAAAAGCTATAGTAAATTGCTCAACTGTAGAAGATAATTTTTGTACAGGAACGTCAATACTTAAAACGTCATAGTTAGGATTCCACATAGGTTTCATTTCAGAATCCACACCCCAGGGATATTGCTTAGAATTAAATATAACAGTCCAAATAGTGTCTTTTGGTACGGTCCAAAGCGTATATTTACCTATAGGTAACTGTGCACCTTGTAATTCAAGGGTTTGGTTGGTTTCAAAAGTAGTCGCTTCGTTAGCTCCTGTTCTCCATACTTTATCAAAAGGAACTAAAGCACCAAAAATGGCTCTGTTTTTTTTTGAAGGTCTGTTGTAAAAGACTTCGAGTTTTAAATCATTAAGTTTAAATTCTATAGTATCTTTAGGACTCAAGCGTTTCGAAAATATATTTTCAACAAAATAAGAATATAAAAATAGCCCCAATGCTACTATAGATAAAAGAAATAATATACGCTTTAAAAAGGTATTCATATAGAAGTTTTTAATAGGAGATAAATATACTTTAAAAAGTAATGATTACGAATAAAGTAAACGCAGAATTTTTAAGTTTTCTTATTTTCTATGAAAAAAAAAGTATTTTTTGCAACATGTCTTTTTTTTTACCGTCTTTAAAACGAACTAACTAATAATCAAAAGTAGAATTAGATGTTTCAAGTTGACATTATTGAACAATGTAAACAAAACAATCGTAAAGCGCAATTACAGTTATACAACCAGTACTGTGACGGGATGTATATTGTTGCTAAACGATTTTTAAAAGATACAGCTGAAGCTGAAGATGTTGTACAAGAAGCTTTTATTAAAGCATTTGCTAAACTACATCAATATAAAGCAGAAGTTACTTTTGGAGCTTGGTTAAAACGTATTGTTATTAATAAAAGTATTGACTTTTTAAAATCTAAAAAACAAGAACTTGTTGAATTAGAAGAGGTGCACCTGAAAGTAGTTGATACAACACATGATGACAAATGGTTGGTAGACGATGCTATTACATTAAACGATGTAAAAAGTGCCATCAATAAATTACCAGATAAGTATCAGTATGTTGTGATGCTTTATTTAATTGAGGGGTACGATCATCAAGAAATTTCAGAGATTTTAAGTATTTCTGAAGTTGCATCAAGAACTCAATTATCAAGAGGTAAAAACAAATTACAAGAACTGTTAACACTTAAAAAAGATGGCACGAGATATTAGAGAGTTGTTTAAAGATGATAAAATAGCGCATGAAAAAATGCCAGAAAATCATCAAAAGAGATTTCTTGAAAAGTTAGATGAAGCGATGCCCATAGCAAATAAATCCAAATTTAATGGGATACGTATAGCTGCAAGTGTTGTATTGTTAATAGGTTTAGGGTTTGGTGCTTTTAAGTTTTTTCAACCAGAAGTAAAAGTAAACAAACCAACAGAGGTTGTAATAACAGAACCTGTTGAAACAAAAACTCTTGGAGATCTCTCTCCTGGTCTTAAAAAAGTGGAAGATTATTATTTAGCGAGTATTAATTTAGAATTATCTAAAATGAAATATACTCCAGAAACCAAAGATCTTTTTGATGGGTATTTGCTGCAATTAGATGAGCTTGATAAAGAGTACAAACGTTTATCGGCAGAATTAACCGAGTCTGGACCAAGTGAGTTAACAGTAAATGCATTGATTGATAATTTAAAGTTTCGTTTAAATCTTTTGTATCGTTTAAGAGCACAATTAAAAGAATTAAATACTTCGGATGCTATTGGAGAAGAAGTAAAATCATCAATTTAAAAATCAAAAAATGAACAAAACAATTATAAAAATAAGAGTATTAGCCTTATGCCTTTTTATTACAGGAGGTTTAATGGCACAAGAAAAATTAACAAAAGTATCACAATCTATTAAGGTAAATAAAGATGTTGTGATTGATCTAAGCACAAGCCATTGCAATATTGTATTTGATACATGGAATAAAGATGTTATCGAAATTGAAGCTTTTATTGAAGGGGATGGTTTAAGTAAGGAAGCGATAGAGAACGCTTTGAAAAATTGGGATGTAGATATTGATGCTTCGAATGCGGAAGTAGAAATTAGAACAAAAGGAGGGGGAGCAAATACCTGGGTTTACAGTTCAGGACATGGTGATAATGATGCTGTACATGCTATATTGGAAGAGTTAAAGTTTGAATTAGCAGACTTACCAGAAGTAGTACTTGAAGGGAGAGAACTTAACATAGGTTTTGAGATGCCAGAACTACCCGAAATGCCTGAATTACCAGAACTCCCAGAACTTCCAGAAATCCCCGAAGGAGTAGGTAAAGTCCATTTTGATTATAATGCCTATAAAAAAGATGGTGAAAAATATTTAGAAAAATATACACAAAATTTCGAATCGCAGTATGGTGAAGACTATGCTAAAAAAATGGAAGCATGGGGTGAAAAATTTGGTAAAGAATGGGAAGAGAAATACGGAAAGCAAATGGAGGAGTGGGCAGCAAAATTTGATGATAAATGGGAAGAAAAAAATGGAAAACGCATAGAAGCCTGGGGAGAACGTTTTGCAGAACAAATGGAAAGACATGAAGCAGAAAGAGAAAAACATGAGGCAGAAAGAGAAAAACACGAAGCGCAAAGAAGGAAACATGTAGAAGAAGCTAAGAGACTAAAAACTAAAAGAAAAGTTTTAATTGAAAAATTAGTGAATAAAGAATCTGATGCTAAGGTTAAAAAGACCATTAAAATTAAAATGCCTAAAAAGGCCAAGCTAAAGGTTAATGTTAGACATGGTGAAATAGAATTTGCTGCTAACGTTGATGATATAAAGGCAGAACTATCGCATACAAAATTTACAGCATTTAGCATTAATGGAAGTTCTACTTCTGTTAATGCTTCATATTCGCCTGTTTATGTAACGCATTGGAACTTAGGAGAACTAAATCTTCGGTATACGGAAGATGTTGAATTAGAGCATGTTAACCATCTGGTGTTAAACTCAAATTCATCCAATACCACTATAGGACATTTATCAGGAAGTGCTATAATTGATGGTAATATTGGTGATTTAAAAATTTTAGATATTGATGATGCTTTTATGAACTTAAATATGATTATTCAAAATAGTAATGCGGTTATCTCACTCCCTAAAATAGAGCATAATTTACAGTATAAAGGAAATCGTTCGCATGTAAGCCACCCCAAAGAAAAGTTTAACCATAATATTTCTAATTTTTCTACAGGTAGTTTGGTAAATGGAAAAAGTATTCTTGTTAATGCTAAGTATAGTAAGGTAACTATGCAGTAGTTTTACCAAATTATAACTCAATACCCCATATCATTTGTTCAGTTAACCAGCTCTTCTTTTAGAAATAGAAGTTCATGAATCTTCGAGTTCTATTTCGCTCATATTTCAATATAAAATAAAACTATAATTAACGAGAGTTAGACGTAAACTAAAACAGATAAATAATATTTATGTTATTAATGAATAGTGTTTTGTCATGTCTGTCGACAGAGTGAAGCATGAGTGACGAGACATCTCATAAAGATGAGATTCTTCCTCAAAAGCTACGCTTCATACCTTCAAACAAAATCTATTTTGTTTTCGATAGCGTATTGAATTTTCTATCTTATCTGAACAAAATATACTTCAAAATATTTATAGCTCATTTTAAATAATAATTGGTTTTACTTATAATTAAATTTTACTTATAGTTAAATTAAATTAATTACAAGCTTCATTATTTTTCACGACTGATCTTCCAGAAACTAAATTTTCTTCGTAAAGTAAACCCTAACTTTTTATATAGTTGTATAGGTCCCAAATTAGTTTGATCTACGTGTAAAAACGGAATTTTATTTTTTTTAAAGACGGTTTCTACTGTATGTGTAATAAGCTGTTTTGCATAGCCTTTGCCTGTATGTTCTGGATGTGTTACTACGGCACTAATTTCAATAAAATGAGTCGTTTGCATACGTTCGCCAGTTACAGCAACCAATTTTTTATCTTTATAAATACCATAATACTGTCCTAACTCATTTGTTTTTGATTTAAAAAACTCAGGATATACAAGCTTTACAAGCTCAATTAGGTCATTATAATGCGATGCTGTTAATTCGACAATGGTTTCAGTTATTGGGGTATTTATTTTGTTATATATAATCATTTGTAAACCTATATATTCTATAGGTGCTTTAAAATGTGCTGGCATTTTAGGTTTCTCGCCAACAATAAAGAAGTCTTTAACTAATTTGGCATACTTTTCTATAGCCACACTCGTATCTTCATTATTTATAAAAGCTCCGAAAGGCGCATAATCGGGATGAAAAAATTTGACATTCCCATAATCTATAGCTTCATTAAAATGACTATCGATTAAGGAGAACCAAACGGGATTATCCAGAGCATCTTCAGGTGGTAGTGTCATTATTTACAAATATGTTGTTTTATCTTATTTATAATCTCTTCGCTCGAAGTTGTATAATCAAACCAGTGTGTTTCCTCATTCTTTTTAAACCAAGTAAGCTGACGTTTTGCAAAACGACGTGTATTCTTCTTTATTTCTGAAATAGCAAAATCTAGAACCCATTCATCATTTAAAAAATTAAATAATTCTTTATAACCAACCGTATTTAAGGCGTTTAAATTTTTATAAGGTACTAAGTGTTTAACTTCATCTAATAAACCTTCTTGCAGCATCATATCAACACGTTTGTTAATGCGGTTGTATATGGTTTCTCTTTCGGCAGTCAGTCCTATGGTAATGGTTTTAAAAGGGCGTGTTATATTTCCTTTTTTTAGAAATGATGAATACGGTTTCCCAGTGCCAATACAAATTTCCAGAGCACGGATAACACGATGTGGATTATCTATAGCAATTGTGTTATAAGCGACTGCATCCAACTGCTCTAGTTGTTCTTGTAAATGAGAAAGTCCTTTGGTTTCTAAGTCATTATTAAGCGTTTCCCGTATGCTGTTTTTAACTTCAGGAAAATCATCTAACCCTTTATTAACGGCATCCACATAGAGTCCAGATCCTCCAACCATGATAACTATATCATGAGTTTTAAAAAGGGTATTTAGAGTACTAATAGCCTCTTTTTCAAAGGCACCAACATTGTAATGGTCTTTTATAGATTTATGATGTATAAAATGATGCTTCGCTGCAGCTAATTCTTCTGGTGTTGGAGCTGCAGTGCCTATTTGCATTTCTTTAAAAAACTGACGTGAATCTGCAGATAGTATGTCTGTATTAAAATGATTAGCCAATTTGATGCTTAAAGCAGTTTTACCAATGGCAGTAGGGCCAACTATAGAGATTAGATATTTGTTTTTTGAGTTGATGTGTTTAAGTATTTATTTGTTGGAACAAATTTAATGAGAAAATACAAGAATATAACTAGGACTGCAAACTAAACCCTGAGCAATAAACGATAATTAAGACACGAATGGCACAAATTTATACGAATAGAATTTCAATGTGGTTGAGATATCTATGTCTAACATAAACATGAATCAGACTTTTCAGTCTGTCTTAGGTTCTTATAGGTTTTAAATCTGCCATGGCTGTGGCTTGGTAAACCTGTAGGTAGGGATAGTTCGTTTTAAGAAATTCTTTGTTTTACTAAACCTAGATATTTATAGATATAGTAGGGTTTTTCAAGAAAAACTAAGGTTTTTCCTTATAAAAAAAAGGTTTTTCCCTTACTAATCCTAAGGGAAACCTTAGCTTTTTTCTTGCAAATGTTTTAGAACTTTACAGGCACATTACAAACCATAAATTAATGCCCTTATGAATACTCGATTTTTAACACTTACGTTTCTTTTGCCAGCTTTTAAAATGGCAATAACTCAAGGATTACCAACTGTAACTCCATCCTCACCAAGAGCAGCCTCTTTCCATATATATGGTGATATACCCTGTATCTCATAATACAGGTGTGCCCGATATTTCCATACCTCTTTATACCATAAACTCAAGAGGTAAACAGTTCTTATTAATCTATCGCAGGATAAGAAAAGAAGGGCGAAAAATAAAGAAATTGTTGTAGAGAAATTTATTAACTATACGAAGTGGATTCGATAATTTTAAATTAAAAAAAATAATGATTAAAATAGCAAAAAAAATTACAAGTATTTTATTTTGTGTTACCTTATCTCAATTTAGTCTAGCTCAAACAGAGAATATTTTCCCACCATCTCCCGAAGCCAGTGCACTGGCAGAATATGCTAAAATACCAGTAAGCCTTCCTACAGGGGTTGCTAATATAAATTTACCATTAATGGAATTGAAAGGTAAAGACATGAACATACCTGTCTCATTAAGTTACCATTCTGCGGGAAATAAAGTAAATGAAATGTCGAGTTCTGTTGGTTTGGGTTGGACTTTGAATGCTGGAGGTGTAATAACAAGAGTGGTACGTGGTAGGGCTGATGAAACTAATGGTTATCTAGTAGGGGCGGGGGCAATTCTTCAGAATGATTTTAATACTATTCCTATTCACCATTTTATGCTATATGATAGTGATTCCGAACCAGATATCTATTATTTCAATTTTTTAGGTCATACTGGTAGGTTTGTTTTGGGGTACCAAGGTGATGTTATTATGACACCTGAACAGGACTATAAAATAATACCTCCCTTTGGCCCTAAGAGCGTAGTGGGTGAAAACTATTGGACTGTTTATGATAAAAGTGGTAATATATATAAATTTGGTGTAACTGAAAATGAACAAGAAGTAACTAATAATTCTACAACGGGTAGTCTTAGTGATCAAAATTATAGATCGGCTTGGTATCTTTCTTCTATAGTAACGGCGAAAGGTGAACAATTTGATTTTGAGTATAAGCAAGGGGCTAATTATACCTTTAGAAATGTTACAGAAGCGTATACATATGCTTATTGCTCTTCGACTTCTACTTCTAATAGGTATAGAATCGTGGAACATATAACAGGAGTTATAAAGCCTCTAACATTAAAAAAAATTAGTTCAAGGTTTGGGAGTATTGAAATTACAAGTGAAGCAGACCGGGAAGATTTAACAAAATCAAACCGTATTACAAAATTACAGTTGTTAGATCATAACGAAACTTTAATAAAAACCGTTGAGCTAGATAATAATGCTTATTTTATTTCCAAAGAAGATTGCGCGAGTGATGAGTGCAAACGTTTAAAGTTATTGGGAGTAGATGAGATATCCCGCTCTGGAGATAGAATAAGAAAGTATGAGTTTGAGTACAATACTACACCATTACCTAAAAGAAACTCTCCAGAAGTTGATCATTGGGGTTATTATAATGGTAATGGCGAAACCAGTTTAATTACAAGAGACCAAACTTCTACTTTAAGTGTTTATAGTACTCATAAAGAAAATAAAACTCCTAATGAGTTATATACGAAAGCTGGTATTTTAGAAAAAATAACCTATCAAACAGGAGGCTATACAAAATTTATTTATGGTTTAAATGAGTTTAGAGCAGGAATGAATAATTACCAAGGTGGAGGATTACGTATTGAGTCAATAGAAAACTATGAAAACGCAAACACCCCACCTATAATAACAAATTATAAATATACAAGAGAAGGAAGTTTAACAGAAAGTTCAGGTACAACGTATGGTTTTCCTGAATATTTAGATGCATATTTCCACCAAGAGGTGACAGTTAATAATAATCCTTACTATGTTTCAGATCTTTCATGCTATGGTTATAGAGTCTATTCATCATCTATGAATGAAATTTTTGATTTAAACGGAGCAAATGTTACATATGGAGAGGCGATTATAGAATATATGGACGGTAGTAAGCAAATAAATAAATACACTGATTTACTTACAAATGGTGACGAATATTCGGATAGAATTTTTTTTAGAAACATTTACACTGGTTATTTTGATTATTCTATAGTAAATGATTTTGAACTTCACTCTTATACTCCCCTTACACCTAATGTCGATCTTGATTCTGGTAACTGGTTTAGTCAAAATACCAATCCTACCGATATTAATACTTACTTTAGTGCTTATCAAAATAATTCAGGATCTCCTTATGCAGAAGGATTCACCATTCCAAAATTAAGAAATTCATATCAAAGAGGCCTCCTTTTGGAAAGAAAGGAAAAAAACGCTGATGGAAAGGTGGTGCATCAAATAAATAATGAATATGAAGTTGATAGTACAAACCTTAAAACGACTAGTGCGTATGTCTTTTCTTTAAAGGCGGTGGAATGGGATGTTTATGGCGCCGTTAGTCCTACCTCCTTTAAATATGATGAAATATTAACCTATAAGGCTAATAGGTATTTAGAAACAAATAAGAGTTATAGATTAAAGCAGTCAAAAGAGGCAACATTTGAAACATTTAGCCTTTACCAGACTGATGAGAAAATTGAAGTAATAACTGATTATACATACTCTACAATTAAACCTACGCTTGTAAAAGAGCAAACAACAACACATAGTAATCAGGATGTAAAAAAGATTAGCTATACATATCCATTTGACCCAAGTATGCCATTTTTTGATGAATTTACAGCTAGAAATCAGATAAATAGTTATTTAGAAAAAACAGAATATTTAAATGATGTAAAACTAAGTAAAGAAGAACATCTTTATGATGATAAAGATCCTATTGGAGGAGGATTAACGATGCTTTTTCCAACACAAACTAATTATCAAAAGAAAAACTCGAGTAGTTATAATGGAGTTGTAATAGACCACTATGATTCTAACGGAAATATTATAGAGTACCATAATAATGATAATGTACCAATAAGCATATTATGGGGGTATGGAAACCGATATCCAATTGCAAAAATTGTAAATGCAACTTATGCAGAGGTATCTAATTATGTTGGAGATTTACAAGCTTTAAGAGATGGTTTTCCCAATGCCATGGTTACTACTTACTCCTACGCCCCTTTAATAGGTGTCACTAGTATTACAGACCCCAAGGGCTACACTACGTATTATGAGTACGACGATTTTAACAGGTTAAAACAGGTAAAAGATGCAGATGGAAAGATACTATCTCATAACGAGTACCATTATAAAAGCCAGCAATAACCTATCCATTACTCAAAAAATACATATCATTATGAAATTACAACATTATATCATGGGGCTAATGCTTATAGTATTTAGTCTATTTCAAACAGTTAGTGCTCAAACTATTCAGGAACAACTTATAGGTACATGGACTTTTGATTACCAAGCTTCTTTAGGTAGCATGACACAAAAATCAAAAGACCATTATAATAAGATGGATGCTTCAAGACAAAGCAAGTTGTCTACTACTTATAAAGACCGTAAGATTACTTTTAATAGTGATGATTCATATGTTCAAGTTTTATCCGATGGTAGGACTACGAATGCCAATTGGACTATAAATAGCAAAAACAATCTTGAGTTTAAGCTTCCCAATGGCAGAACCATACCTTTTAAAATAGTAACACTGCAAAACAATACTTTAATCTTAAGCCAAATAAAGAGCAATGCTCAGGGTAGTCTGAAGATTTTATTTACTAATTGGCATTTAACTAAAAATTAAGCACATGGCAACAACATCAAAACATCATAACAAATACCATATAAAAACGATTGGTTTTATATTAATGTGTGTTATATGCTCCAGTTTATATGCACAAACCTATACTATAGATGGTCCCGAAGCACTAATTATGAATCAACCTGATACCTATACATTTAAGAATAGTTATTCTGATAATGTTCCTAGTGGCTATTATTATTGGAGCACAGCAGACGGCATCATTTTAGACTCTCAGGATTATTATAATTATTATGAGGCATATAATCATACAGAAATCCAAGTACAGTGGGGCACAGAGGGCATAAAGACCTTGGAGGTTAGTATTCAAGGTGTTACGTATGAAGTTACTGTTATTGTTTATGGAAACACACCACCACCCACTCCACCTACCCCAAAGGTTTATCAAAATAAATGTGGTTATACCACTTTAGGTTTTGCTGAGAATCAGTATGCTCCAGCTGGAATAACATGGTACTGGCAAAATACGAGTTCAGGAACAAGTACTTCTAATTCATCTAAATATATTGATAAAGAAAGTGGTACAATACAGTATTTACGAGCCCGAAGCATTTCAGGTAAATGGAGTGACAGCTCCAGCAGTGTAAGTTACACCGTTAATCAATCTTCTACATGGTATGCCGATACTGATGGTGATGGGCTTGGTGACCCAAATACATCCGACGAATTCTGTTCACAACAACCTTTAGGTTATGTATCTAACAACTTAGACCAATGCCCTGATGAAGCTGGTACATCTGCTAATAATGGGTGTCCAAGTACTTCTTCTACTTTTGAAAGTGGTTTAGGAGATTGGACACAAGCAACCAATGATCATATAGATTGGACAATAAAAAGCGGTTCCACGAGTTCAAGTGGTACAGGACCAACATCGGCTATTCAAGGTAGTTATTATATATATGTAGAGGCATCATCACCTAATTATCCATCAAAAACAGCAACTATAACATCAAGACCTTATACTGTAGAGTCAAATGGTACTTTTACATTCAATTACCATATGTATGGTAGTTATATGGGGTCATTAACGCTATATGCTAGTATCAATGGCGGTAGTACATGGCAATCTATTTGGTCTCTAAGTGGTAATCAAGGTAATAGTTGGAAAACAGCAATAGTAGATTTATCTGGTTATAGTAATAGCAATCTAACTTTTAAGTTTACAGGTATAACAGGAAATTCGGATCAAAGCGATATGAGTATAGATAATATTAAAATATCCTCAGAACCATCAGAACCATCAGAACCAGTAGGCTGCACAGCTTCCTTAACTGATGAAAATTATGTTTATACCTTAACTCCACTAGAGGCCACTAATGATGCCTCATCACTTTCACAAGATGATATGATTGAAGCTGTACAGTATTTTGATGGCTTAGGTCGCCCTATGCAAAGTGTTGGTATAAGAGCAGGTGGTAATAAAGAAGATATTATCACCCATATTGGTTATGATGATTTGGGCAGACAAGATAAAGAGTATTTACCCTATACTACATCCAGTAGCTGTGGTAGCTTTCAAACAGGTGCTGAACAGGCGACAAAAGATTATTACTATAATGCCACAAGGTTTGCCGATGATTTTGCAGGTTTAACACAAACAACTATAAACCCTTATTCTGAAAAGCATTTAGAGGCCTCGCCTTTAGGTAGAGTTTTAGAACAAGCTGCCCCGGGAGCAGATTGGGCACTTAATAAAGGTTCGGACGCTGATCATACCATTAAATTTGAATATAATACCAATTTAGACGAAGACCATGTACGTGTTTTTTCTGTAAACACTACGTTTTCAGATGGTATTTACAAACCAACCCTTGTAGATAATGGAACTACTTATAAAGCAGGAGAATTATATAAAACAGTTACCAAAGATGAGAATTGGATTTTGTGGAGATCATTAACAGACCATACAATAGAAGAATATAAAAATAAACAAGGACAGGTTATTTTAAAACGAACTTTTATTAATCAAAAATGGCATGATACGTATTATGTATATGACGATTTTGGAAATTTAACGTTTGTATTGCCTCCAATGATAAATACAATAAGTTCTCTAACTCAATATTTTGAAGATAATGAGTATAATGGTCAAGGATATGGAGAATGTTCAGATTTGATTGTGAGTTTTAGTTCATGGTGTACTAGTTTCGAATTATTTTTATATCTAGGTAGTGATATACATATAGATATTGAACTATCACCGACTCCCGAATTTATTAAGTTAGAAACAGGAAAAGTATTAGATTTAGATTTACCTAGCGATTTTCCAGATATGAATTTAGGTGATATACTTTATGATTATCGTGAAGTTCTTGGTACTGCTTATATTCAAAATAAGGGGTTATATTTTAATTCTAACGGAAGAACAATCTATACAGGCAATGGTGAATGGATTTCAATGAATGCTAACTTAGATTCTTTACAATCTGCATTTACTCCAGAACCAATTACTCAAAACGATTTAGATGGTTTAGGGTACCAATACAAATACGATTATAAGAATCGCTTAGTAGAAAAGAAAATACCAGGTAAGGATTGGGAATATATAGTATATAACAAACTAGATCAGCCTATTTTAACTCAAGATGCTAATTTACAAGCTAATAATGAATGGTTATTTACAAAGTATGATGTTTTTGGCAGGGTGGCTTATACAGGAATTTTTAGCAATGGTAGTTCTAGAATAGATTTACAAGCTTTAGCAGATGGTACAAGTTTACAATATGTGACCAAAAGTGATTCTCCTGTTACTATAGCAGGAACAGCTGTTTATTATGATAATGGAGCCTATCCTGTTGTTGCCGCAACTGATGAGGTATATACTATTAATTATTACGATAATTATGAAGTTGGAAATCAAATAACCTTTAACCCTGCTAATGGTAGTGGTACATGGGAAGGAATGTCAGCATCAATAAAAGTTAAGGGGCTACCAACAGTTTCTAGAGTTAAAGTACTTGAGACAAGTGATTGGATTACATCTGCAACTTATTATGATGAAAAAGGAAGAGCATGGGAATATTATGTAAAGAATGATTATTTAGATACAGAAGAGTGGATTTTGAATAAATTAGATTTTACAGGAGCCATAGATAAAACATTAACAATGCATACTAAAAATGGAATAACCATAAGTATCGAAAATGTCTTTACCTACGATCATGTTGGGCGACTGGTATCACAAAAACAAAAAATCAACAACCAAGCAGAGGAGCTTATAACTTTAAACAGTTATGATGCATTGGGGCAATTGGAAAACAAGAAAGTGGGAGGAGATGTTGCTAGTGCTATTGAAAATTCAACTGGCTTACAAACTGTAGATTACACGTATAATATTAGAGGCTGGTTAAAAGGTATTAATAATACAGGAGGGAGCAATGCTTCTATAGGATTAGGAACAGACGATTTGTTTGGCTTTCAAATAAATTATAATAACCCAAATACAGGCAGCTCTTTATTTAATGGTAATATTAGTCAAACGCTTTGGGAAACAGCCAGTATTAACACTGGCAGTACAGAAACGACCCAATACACTTATAGTTATGACGTTTTAAATAGGATTACTGGTGCGCTTAGCAATAATACAACGAATTATAATCTTGGTTTAGTAGATTATGATAAGAATGGAAATATAATGCATTTAGAGCGTAATGGGCATAGGGATGCTAATATTACAACCTTTGGGTTGATGGATGATTTAACGTATTCTTATGATGGAAACCAACTTAAAGCTGTTGATGATAGCGCATCTGCTAGTGCAGTTACTGGATTTATTGATGGAGCAGAATCTGCCGAAGAGTATACTTATGATAGTAATGGGAATATGTTAACAGATTTGAATAAAGGTATTTCAACTAATATAGTATACAACTACTTAAATTTACCTACCCAAGTAACATTAGCTTCTGGAAACATTTCATATATTTACGATGCGACAGGGGTAAAACAAAAAAAAATAGTGAGTACAGGAACGAATACATTATATGCAGGTAACTATGTTTATGAAGGTGCTTCTGGAAATGAATCTTTGAAATTCTTTAACCACCCCGAGGGTTATGTTGATGTTGATAATGGTGCATATGAGTATGTGTATCAATATAAAGACCATTTAGGGAATGTGAGGTTGAGTTATAAAGACAATAACGGTACGTTAGAAATACTGGAGGAGAATAACTACTATCCCTTTGGTTTGCGTCACAAGGGTTACAATACGAACGTAACTTCAACGAACATTGCGCTTAAGAGAAAGTTCGGTGGAATGGAATATCAAGATGAACTTGGATTGAATTGGTATGATATTACGGCAAGGAACTACGACCCTGCATTGGGTAGGTGGATGAATCTTGACCCGTTAGCATCCGAAATGCCTGAATGGTCGCCATACAACTTTGTATTTAACAATCCATTACGTTTTATAGACCCTTTAGGTCTTGCACCTGATGATATCATATTTAATTCTATTGATGAAAATGGCAATAAGATTGAACTCGGAAGAATCGTAACAGATGCTTTTGACCAAGAAATAAATATTGACCAGAATGTACTTCCATTTGATGTTCCAGAGAACTTTGAACCAGTAACCGTAGATTTAGATGGTAATGAAATGGTTAGCAATGCTCTTGAAAGTACAGGAATACAGGCGTTTTCATTAGATGTTTCTGGTGAAGCAGCCTTTAAGGTAGGTATGCAACTAGAAGTGAGTTTGATAGGTATTGTTGCGGGTGAAAATAAAGGAGATTGGGGAGTTACACTACAAGGAAATGGATTAGTTGGTCTTGAAGGAAGTGTTACAGGAAGTGCTTCGGCTTATTGGTCTTTAAATGGACAGGATTTATCTTTAGGGAATTTAAGAGGTCTTGAATATGGAGCACAGGGTAGTGTATTCGGTGTGGCAGGCTCATATTTTGAGGGGTTTGGCTTTACATCATCATATCCTTTTGTTGAAAGGGTTTATGGAGGAGCTTCGTTAGGTGGTTCTTTAGGTATTCCTGAATTAGGTGGTAGTGGTTCGGGTTATATTGGAGTAAGTGAGTTCATTTATAGGTCAGATAAAAAATAAGATTATTATGAGAAGATATCTTATTTTTTTGACTGCAATGGTTCTTTTTTCTTGCTCAGAATATAAAGGAGATAAAGACAGTATTACTTATGATAGTGTGCAAATTACTTTTGATGGATATGGAGATTATGAAATTGATGGTAAGTTGAAAATTTCAATAACAAGTCCTTTAGAAGTAAAAAAGCTAAATCACTTAAAAAATCAATCAAAAAGAAAATGGTTTGCGAACTTAAAAAGTACGGAATTTTTTATGAGATTGATTTATACAAATTCAAATACAGGAGTGCAATTACTAATGAGTATATCAAAAAGTACCGATTCCAGTCCTACAATCGAATATGGTTCGGGAACAATATTTGATGGGAAGTATCAAAATGATGAGCTTGTTAATTATATTTCTTCATTGATAAAATTAGATGCTATTAAACGGTATAAAGGAAGTTTAAGTCAAGAAGAATACGACACTTTTAATTAGAAAAACGAAGCCATCCAAATAGGGTGGCTTTTTTTATTTAGCGAACGCCTTTTTTGTCTTGAAGTTCTGGATATAGGTATCGATAACGTTGAAAAGTACAGACTTGGTACTGTTATCCATTTTTTGAATATCGTTGATACGGTCAACCGTTTCTTTATCGTAGGAAGCGTTCTCGCCTTCGCCAATCAAAAAATCAACGGTTACATCAAACACCTTGGCTATTTTGGCACCCCCAGCTGGTGCTCGTATGCGCTAGCGCTTCGTCTTTGACGAGTGCCGTTCTGAGTAAATAAATAACAAAAGCTATGATTTTTATGTCATAGCTTTTTGTATTTTAGAGACATGAGTAGAAAGTATAAATTTCATAACCTTAGTGGTTTATATTTTGTAAGTTTTGCAACAGTATATTGGTTAGACATATTTACAAGACAAGTTTATTTTAGTGTATTGGCAGACAGCGTAAATTATTGTAGAGCAGAAAAAGGTATGGAATTGTATGCGTATTGTTTTATGCCAAGTCATGTACATTTTATATTCCGCTCAGCTGATGAGCAACCCATGGAATTAATACAAGCTTATAAAAAGCATACAGCCAAAAAAGTTTTAGAAACCATAAAAAATAATCCACAAGAAAGTAGAAAAGACTGGTTATTATGGATGTTTGAACGCGCAGGCAAAAAACAAAGTAATGTGAGTAAATATCAATTTTGGCAACATCATAATAAACCTATAGAATTATGGAGTGAAAAAGTAATAAAACAAAAAATAGATTATATTCATAACAATCCTGTAGAAAGTGGTTTTGTAACAAATGCTATTGATTGGAAATATTCTAGTGCCAGAAATTATCAAGAGGATCATACTGTTTTAGAAATAGACTCTATTGGCTTTTTTGGGTAGAATTAGAATAAAGGTAAAAACTAATAATGAAAAAAACAGGTACGGCACTCGTTGCAAACGAGCGCTAGCGGGGGTGGTGCTGGTATATTTCTTAGATTAAATCAAATAAAATCTATTGGTTTACCCGGATTAAGAAGTTTAACTATAAATATGAAGCATATTATAAGTGGTCATGTAGCAGGTGGAGTTAGAGCATCATCTATAAAAACACTTTTTGCTTCTAATTTAAGCCATAAGCAAATTGAAAATATGATTAAAACAGCTTACAGTAATGCAAAGAGAATAAAGACTCAAGGTGATAGAATAAAAGTGGTAGGTCAAGCTAAGGATGGTACAGTAATTGAAATTTGGGTAAATAAAGTTACTAAAACAATAGAGACAGCATATCCATTAAAATAATAAAATGAAAGTAACAGTTGAACTAAGTAGTTTAAACAAAGATGATGATAAGATTTTTGGGAATATTTATTTTGAAGAAAATGAATATGCTTTTCCCGAAAAGGGGTGGAATGATTTTGTTATAATTATTCTTAATTGGTGGGCTAAATCTATTTTGAAACTTCTTAAAAACATATCAATTGAAGAAGAATTAGATTTTATGGATGGACCTGCAAGTGTGAAAGTTCAATATCTTAAGAATAATTCTTTCAGTTTATATTTTATTTTAAATAAAGAGGTTGTATATTCAAGCGAAGTGGATGTTGAATTATTTACAAAGGCTTTTTTAAAGGAGTTAAATTCATTAATTAGGAATATTAAAGAAAATAGATGGGAAAGTGAAGAAATCTATTCTCTGATGGAAAACTATAAAATGTTACAAAAATGTTTTATCCCCTGATGGCGCTAGTATGTCAAAGTAGTGGCTACCGCCCCAGCTGGTGCTCCCCCAGCTGGTGCTCGTATGCGCTAGCGCTTCGTCTTTGACGAGTGCCGTTCTGAGTAAATAAATAACAAAAGCTATGATTTTTATGTCATAGCTTTTTGTATTTTAGAGACATGAGTAGAAAGTATAAATTTCATAACTTTAGTGGTTTATATTTTGTAAGTTTTGCAACAGTTTATTGGTTAGACATATTTACAAGACAAGTTTATTTTAGTGTATTGGCAGACAGCGTAAATTATTGTAGAGCAGAAAAAGGTATGGAATTGTATGCGTATTGTTTTATGCCAAGTCATGTACATTTTATATTCCGCTCAGCTGATGAGCAACCCATGGAATTAATACAAGCTTATAAAAAGCATACAGCCAAAAAAGTTTTAGAAACCATAAAAAATAATCCACAAGAAAGTAGAAAAGACTGGTTATTATGGATGTTTGAACGCGCAGGCAAAAAACAAAGTAATGTGAGTAAATATCAATTTTGGCAACATCATAATAAACCTATAGAATTATGGAGTGAAAAAGTAATAAAACAAAAAATAGATTATATTCATAACAATCCTGTAGAAAGTGGTTTTGTAACAAATGCTATTGATTGGAAATATTCTAGTGCCAGAAATTATCAAGAGGATCATACTGTTTTAGAAATAGACTCTATTGGCTTTTTTGGGTAGAATTAGAATAAAGGTAAAAACTAATAATGAAAAAAACAGGCACGGCACTCGTTGCAAACGAGCGCTAGCGGGGAAATTTAGTAACTGCAATTAATCAAATTTTAAAAAAATAACTATGTCAAAGGATAATATCTTTTGTTGTGAAAGACTTAAAGGACTGTATAATATTGGTAATGAGTATAAGCCAAACTTTCGAGTAATTCTGAATTCTGATGAGTTTATAAATCAACATTTGAGAAGAGGAATAAAAATAGATAGGGAGTTTCGGTTTATTATAACACAGGGGTATTCTAAACATCTCTCTTCAAAAGAAACAGATTCTATGTTTATAAATAATTGTCCATTTTGTGGAGCAAAGTTAAATGAGATGTATAATAATAAAAGTTATATAAATGAGGTAAACCATTCATGGTAGATATTTATGAAATTAATCTAAGGGCATATCTTTATTATGCCCTTTTTTAAATGGATTAGAATATGAATAAAATAATTAACATAATAGTTGTAATATTTATTTTAGGATATATTTCTTGTAAAAAGGAGAATAGAATTAATTTTAAGGAAGGCTCCTTTAAAATAGTGCATGATGATTCAAGTGTTAGCCATATTATCAGAGATAGAAATTATCAAATTAAATATTTTTTAGATAACCCTGACGAAGTTCAAGTATTTAAGATAAATTGGAAAAATAAGAATAAATATGTTTTAGAAGTATTAAATAAAAAAATAAGTTTGATTCTTTTCCCTTAATGGTAAAAATAGATAGGGTTGTAAATAATTCTAGTTTTGAGACTGTTTATCCCCCCGCTAGTCCTCGGTGTGCTGTGAGTAAGTCGAAAGACTTACGTAACTAAAAATAAGATGGTAGTAGGTCTACCGATATAGGCTTACAGGAGCGTGTATCAAACTACTTTTCTGATGCTATAGGAGTGATTTTATAGTGTGAAGCGAGAAAAGAAAAGACTTTTTTTAAAGAGTCAAGTGCGAATAAAAGAGATGAGCGAGAGCGAACCTGCTGATGAAGCGTCGAGAAAGCGGAACATATTGTCAAAACCGAGATATCTAGGAGTCTTAGGGAAGAGTATAGCGGTTACCTGTTTACTGGCTATACGGCAGTCGTCGTTAAGGAGGCATGACTTTTATTTAGGCTTATTTTTGGAACGCAGGAAAGCCTTTTGTTGATGTTAAAGAGAACGTTCAAGTTAGGGAATAACAAGGCAATTATCAAAGCAACAAAAGGATGCGGATTGGTTTGTATTAGTGAAGAAGCTTTTGTAATGAAAGTGGAGCGAAGAAACCAAATTATACAAGTTTTTTAATTTAGAAACACCTCAAAATATGAGTAGGATTTTTAAAGAGAAATCAAAACCATTACCAATCAGTAAAGAGATGGTATCACGAGCTTTTAAGCGTGTAAAATCTAACAAAGGAGTTGGAGGAGTCGACGGATTAAGTCTTAAAGACTATGAGGAGGACTTGTCTAACAATCTTTACAAATTATGGAATCGATTAGCTTCAGGGAGTTATTTCCCACCAGCAGTAAAAGAAGTAGAAATACCAAAAGATAACGGGAAGTATCGAAAGTTGGGAATACCAACGATTGCCGACAGAACAGCTCAACAAGTCATCAAAGATTTAATAGAGACAGAGTTGGAGCAACACTTCCACGAGTCATCGTATGGTTACAGACCCTTGCGAAGCTCACATCAAGCCTTACAATCGGTAAAAGAGAATGTGCGTAAATATGCTTGGGTGATTGATTTAGACATCAAAAATTTCTTTAATAATGTCAATCATGAAAAGTTGTTAATGGCTTTAGATAGGCACATAGAAGAGAAATGGGTAAAGATGTATATTTCAAGATGGCTTACAGCTCCTGTATTAAAGCAAAATGGAGATTTGGAGGAACGAAACGGAAAAGGGACACCACAAGGAGGTGTTGTTAGTCCTCTGTTATCAAATTTGTATTTACATTATGCATTCGATTTATGGATGGAAAAGGAGTTTACGAGACTATCTTTTGTACGTTATGCAGACGATATGATAATTCATTGCCATAGCGAAGAGCAGGCTCATTATGTTTTAGATAAAGTCCAAACACGATTGCGAGCATGTGATTTGGAGTTGCATCCAGAGAAAACCACCATTGTGTATTGCAAAGACTACCGTAGAGTCGAGAAAGGAAATCCAACAAAGTTTGAATTTCTAGGTTTTAGTTTTCGTCCAGAAAGTAAGGCTTCAAATCGAGGAGGAATGTTTTTGGGTTATGACTGTACTATCAGTAAGAAGAAGTATTCTAAAATAATACAGAAGTTCAAGGATATGGAGTTGCACAGATGGTCAGGAGCAACTATAGAAAGCATAGCCTATGAGTTGAATCCTTATATTAGAGGTTGGATGCATTACTATGAAAAGTTTAGAAAAGGTAGTTTAAAAAATGTATTTCATCGATTGCATAACAGATTGGAAAAATGGATACTAAACAAGTACAAACGATTTAAGAGAAGTAGAAAACGAGCCTTTGAGTATTTAAAAAATATACATAAGACTCAACCTTATCTTTTCTATCATTGGAAAGTTGGTTATGCATTTGTATAGGTTGTATAATAAGAGCCGTATGACGGGAGACTGTCACGTACGGTTCTGTGAGAGGTATGAGGTGAAATTCCTTGTTCCTACTTGACTATGCGCTAGCGGGGGGAGTTGTATTTAAGCAAAAGTCTAGTTAATCTGAAGAGGAAGAACGCTATATTTTAATACTTTTGTATTGGGAGCCGCTTGAGTACAGTATACGGGCACGGAAAACATTTCCGCGCTAGCGGGTAAAGTTAAGTCTATTGAATTTTATAATGCTTTAAGTCAACGTATTTACTATGAGAATATTTTTAATATCTCTGATATAAAAGTTAATGTATCGACTTTTAGAAAAGGTATATACTTCATAAAAGTAAATTTTGAAAGCACCAAAGTAGTATCATCGAAATTAATATTGAATTAAAAACACGATTACCCAACAAAGGTAATCTTTGCACAAGGCACTAAAAAAACACAGAATTTAATTCAAATTACAATAGAAATTAATTTTAGATAGAATATCAATATCATGAGAGTAGTATATGTTTTAATAATAGCTCTTCTTTTAATTTGCTGTAAAGATGATAAGCAGATTGTTGTGTATAGTAAAATGGAAAAATCTTTTATTAATGATGAATATAAAAATGTTTGGAATTTAAATCCAGTATTTTCATTTGAACAGGCTCAGAAATTGTCAAAATCTAACAAAAAAGATATTTTGGTTGTGTTTACAGGAATTAACAATAGTGGAACTCCTAAAATGATTTGGGAAATATTAAACAATAGAGACGTTTCTAATACTATTAACAACAATTTTGTTTTTTGTATATTATTCACAGATGTTCCATATAATTTAAGAAAAAGTGATACTATTTCAATTAAAAAGAAAAACTTGCAATTAAGAAAAACTCTTTCAAAAACGACTAGTGCAAATTCATTTATAAAAGTTAATCCAAGTGGAGAAAAAGTATCTAAGGAACTAATATTAGTTTCAAAGAAACAAAAAAGGGATTTATTAATATTTTTAACAGAAAACAAATAATAAATCTGTTAGAAGCCCCCCCTGATGGCGCTAGTTCAATGTCATTAAGTTAAGGGGATTTGTTCTGTTTTGTCACATTGAGCGCAGTCGAAATGCTTTTAAAAACTAAGGTTTATAAGGTCTTCGACTGCGCTCAGACTGACATTTTAGTCTTAACTTAATGGCATTGAACGAGCGCTAGCGGGGGCATTGCTGGTACAAGAACAACTCTGCAAGAGAAATTTTTCTATAAAGGCACTGTGTATAGGATTGATGCAGAGAGTATTATAGGACATAATTTAAGACAATAGAATAATGAATACAAAAATTCAAGAATTAATAGAAGAAGCTAAATTGATTAATGACCATAAAGCAATAATGTCGGCTTTAACAAATCTGGGTTTATTAATGGAGAGGCACACACAGGATAGATATTCAGATGAGGATTATCTTATATTACTTGGTAATGATGAAGATTTGTTTAAACTAAGGTTATCTGAAGCAGATACAACGGAAATTGTTCATTTCTTATTTTACCACATTATAAATATTAATGTTTATCCAGTTACTGTTGCTTGGTGCTTTGGCAAATGTTACGGATGTGATATATATAGCGGCATTAAGCAATTGTTGAAATTATATAAAGACAATGATGATGTTTGTGAGCAATTATTATTTTCTCTGAATGGGTTATATGACCCAAGAGAAACCTTTAAGGATGTTGCAAAAATATTAGAGGATTCTATTAAGAGTATTCCTTTACCAAGGACAAATGAAGTTTTGAAGGAAAATTTCGACCTTTTAAATTATGATGAAGATTAAAATATAAAATCTTAGCAGTATTTAATAAAGCGAGCGTATTTAGGTATGCTCTTTTTTGTTTATTATTAATCTTCGAATTTGAATAGCTCATAAACCTCAATTCTGATTATAATGGTTGCCAATTTCATACTTAAAGTTGTTTTGCCATGCCCTAGTTTAGTAACACCATAACGCTATTCACTAATGAAGTTTTTCACCACAATTATAACAAAAATCGGCACCATCTTTATGTTTTTCGGATAGGCAATTGGAACAAGATTGCGAATTTAACTGCACGTCTTCTTCTATGATTTTATTCGCCTTACTTTGAGTTGCATATTCTGCAGATACAATACCAGTAGGCACAGCGATGATACCATAACCTAAAATCATAACAATAGAGGCTATGAATTGTCCTAAAGGTGTTACGGGTGAAATATCACCATAGCCAACGGTGGTTAAAGTAACAATACACCAATATACACTTGTTGGGATGCTAGTAAAACCAGCTTCTTCACCTTCAATAAGGTACATAATAGTACCTAAAATAATGGCAATAATGACAACGGTAAATAAAAATACAGATATTTTTACACGACTGGATCTTAGGGCTTTTAATAATGTGTTAGATGCTCCTAAATAACGAACTAATTTTAATATTCTAAAGACTCTAAGTAACCTTAAAGCTCGTAATGCTGCAAGCGCGTGAATACCTCCAAAAACTAAAGAAATATATTTTGGAATGGTTGATAATAGATCAATAATGCCATAAAAACTAGTAACATATTTAAAAGGCTTCTTTACAGTGATTATTCTTGCTATATATTCTAGGCTGAATAATATGGTAATGATCCATTCTGATATATTAAGGAAATTATGATATTTTGCATCGAAAGATTTAACACTCTCTAACATTACTAGAATAATACTTGCTATAATCGTAACAAGTAAAATAATATCGAATATCTTTCCACCAGATGTGTCGGCTTCATAAATAATTTCATGAAGTCTTATTTTCCAATGCCTTTTTTTCGGTTTATCCATGTATTCAAAAGTAAGAAAGATAGATTACTTTTTCTTTAAAAGTATGAGTGAATTAGTTTGAATATCAACAATCTTACTCATAAACTCTTTTAAATAGGGGTAATATTCAGCTTCATAAATAGCTTTATTAAAGGATATTTTTAGCATGATATTTATAAAGTCACCAAGAACTTTGGTAGAGAAAGTAATTCTACCTGAATTATTCGGTAAAGCTATGTTTTTATCTTTAGGAGATTCAACCATAGTATATGTATCGTCATCTAAATGAAATTTGAATAGATAAAAATAAGTATCCTTATAACCAAAATCAATAGGATATGATCTTTCTTGAAGTTTAAAAGGGTTTTCATTAAAAAATTTCACGAAAAAAGGATTTAAATAGATATAATCACCAGTATCTTCATAATTATAATCTATGCGATAAGATTCTTTAAAGTCTAAACTTGTAACACCATCACTTGTTACTTCAAAATCTGAAATATCCAAATAAGGAAACTTGTTTTCTAGTTTTTCAACATAAGCGTCACTGTTTTGATAATATGATTTTTTATAATTTAAAGCGTGATATCCAGTTCGTTTTGAGGTGATACTTCCAGAAATAGTTTCATTTTCATTAAGATGCAGTTCTACTTTGTAAAAAACATTTGAAGCCTTACTTGGTTTTATATCTACCCATTCACTACCATTTTTAAAATCCATAAGTCTACCATAACCATTCAAACATCTAAAAGGAATATCATCAAAGTTTAAGTAGCTATCTGTAGCATCCAAATAATAAATCTCATCATTTATGGTTACTTGGGTAATTAGGTAGTTAAATTCAGAAATAACAGGGAAAATTTTTGTTGCAAATCCATTTTCTCTAGTCGATAATAATACAGGTTTTACATTTATATTAGACTCTTTTAATAGATTATGAAGTAAAATATTTATAGATGATACATTTCCTGATTTGTTTTTAATTAAATCTTTAATAGAGACATCCTTAAATATATTATAGTCACCATTCCATGTATAGTTTTCTTGAACATAGCTATAAATAGCTTTTGCTTTTTTTAATAAATCATTTTCATTAATAATCTCAAGAGGCAGTATATCTTTTATATTTATAGGTTTTCTTAATTGTCTTCCAACATCTCCATCTGTTTTAAATTCATGATCGACTGTTTTCCATGTTTTTGCATAATTATATACACTGCCATCAAAACTTTTAAATGTTTGCAATTCATACTCAACTCTTGCTAAATAATTGCTTTTCGAAGTCATGTAATCTTCTTCTATAAAAGCGGGTATATCTTTCATAGCGTAAACACTATTTACACAACCTGCACTGCCACCTCGGTATTCCAGACAATTCTTTTTTACTTCTGAGGTGTTTATTGTTAATTTTTTGTCCCCAACTAACTTAATATTATAATGCCAATTTGCAGGAATACTTGTTCTGTATTCGTTGTATAAAGTTGGTATATCACTTTGAAAATCCCACCCTTTGTAATTAAACATAAAGGGAGAGATAAGTTTATAGCTATACGTAATAATTGATCCTTCTTTAATATTGGGCAGTGTAAATTTTACAAAGGAATGGTTTTCGTCGTATTTTTCTCTAAATATGTCTTTTTTAAGTAATCTAGTAGTAGTAATGTTTCCATCTTCTAAATTATAAGTAGTTGCAATGATTTGTTCTACTCTTTCTTTTTTATTACCATTGTTGTATAGGTGAATGGTAACAGTGGCTTTATTAAAACCTTCTTTATTTAATATTTTTATTTTTTGTTTTACCTCAGTTCTTAAGTCATAATCGGATCTATCAACAAAACTGTTTCCGTATTTGTATACTATTATGGCGTTGGCAGTAGAATCTTTTTTAAAAGTATTTGTTTCCAGATCCTCTAGAGTTATTTTGTAAGATTCAGAATTAAAATTAGACTGCGAAAAAAGAATTAAATTAGTAAGTAGTAAAAAATATAAGGGGATTTGCTTCATATGTAATCTAAAAATTCTCCGACCCTGGGTCGGGGTTTCCTATTCACCTCTCCTTTGGAGAGGTCAGAACTGTCTTTTTTGGCAGTTCTGGGTGAGGTAAATAACAAAATTCGGTGTTTTTCCTCTAAAGGCAAAATAAAACTGGCTAAATACGCCTATGGTTTGCCTAGGGGCTGCTTAAGAGCCCGAAAAGGCAGGAATAGTCAGTTTTAAGAATTTTTTTATTCGAATATAATTTGCTTTACTTTTTTGTTTTTACGGAGATAATTTTGAATAATATGCTGTGTATCTCGATTATTATTCATGGGCGTGATAATAGATTCTAAAACCTCAATATTATTTATTTGATAGTTAAGATTGAAGAAGCCTAAGCCTTTAAATACACCGTTTTCAATAAATATAGCACTACGTTCATCAACTTCACGACCCTTATCTATAATAACCATGTTTTTGTTAGAGTAACTATTTTTAGATAAGAGTAATTCTACTCTTTTATTGTACGACTCTGCTGACTCTTCTTGAATACAAGCGCCCTCACACGTTTTTATGTCGTAATTAAAACAGCTGGTAGTTGTATTGTATACGCCTGTTAGTTTCTGACATAGCTTATATTTTTCAATAGCTTTAATTATAAAACTTTTGCCGCTTTGCTTATTACTAAAAGTGGTAACCGCTTTTTTGCGTCCGTCTGCAATATCAATTTTTAAGTTAATATAATTATTATCATCTTTAAAACTATATAAAGCATGTGTAAAACTTGTGCGGCGTAATGATCTGTTAAGTATTGGTTTAACGCGTTTTATTTCTTCGTTTTCTTTTAGTAGTGCTACTAATTCACTACCTGTAGCTTCGTAAGTTACTGCAGTAACTTGAGCTTGTATTTTTTTTGATTTTTGATTGGTATTTGTAAAATGCTGATTGATGCGTTTTTTTATATTGTTGCTTTTTCCAATATATATAATAGCGCCATTGGCTTTATGAATGTAGTAAACACCAGTAATAGAGGGTAAATCTTTTATAATATCTATGTGTCTTGGCTCTAATTGGAGTTTCGGGTTTAGTCGTACAGATTCTTGAATAATACTTTTAGTCGTGTCTTTATCCAAAAGCATTTTAAACAGTTTTACTGTTGCTAATGCATCTCCAGAAGCACGATGTCTGTCTGTAACAGGAATGCCAAGAGCTCGAACTAATTTACCTAAACTATATGAAGGTTGGTCTGGAATTAAATTTTTTGAGAGTTCGACAGTACAAAGTGATTTTCTTTCGAAATCAAATCCTAAACGGCTAAATTCTGTTTTTAAAATTCGATAATCAAACTGGGCATTGTGAGCTACTAAAATACAATCATCTGTAATTTCTACAATCCGTTTTGCAACCTCATAAAACTTTGGTGCATTACGTAGCATGTTGCTGTTTATACCTGTTAAGTTTACAACAAAGGGCTGTATGTCTCGTTCAGGATTAACAAGACTTATGAATTGATCAACGACTTCATGACCATCATACTTATAGATCGCAATTTCTGTAATGCCCTCTTCATTATACTTGCCTCCAGTAGTTTCTATGTCTAATATTGCGTAAATAAATCTATTTTTAATTATAATTTCGTGAACCAAATATACTACTTCCTACTCGAACCATTGTACTGCCACAATTAATGGCTAGTTGATAATCACCACTCATTCCCATACTAATGATACGTAATTGGCAATTAGTAGTGTTTAAGGGCTTTAAATCTTCAAAAGTATTTTTTAAATAACTGAATTCTTTTTTTACTTGATTTTCATCATCAGTAAAGGTTGCCATACCCATGAGTCCAACTATTTTAATGTTTTTTAATTCAGAAAATGTTTCAGATTTTATAATTTCTGAAGCTTCATTTGGTGTCATTCCAAATTTAGAATCTTCCGAAGCGATTTTTATTTGAATTAAACAATCAATAACTCTATGGTGTTTTATGGCTTGTTTATTTATTTCTTTTAAAAGCTTGATGTTATCTACGCCATGAATTAAACGTACAAAGGAAGCCATATATTTTACTTTATTACTTTGAACATGACCAATCATATGCCATTCAATATCTTTTGGCATGGTTTCATACTTGTCTGTCATTTCCTGGATCTTGTTCTCTCCAAAAATGCGTTGCCCCGCATCATAGGCTTCCATTAGATCGCTCACTGGTTTTGTTTTTGAAACAGCAACAAGTGTAACATGTTCTGGTAATAACGATTTTATATCTTTAAGGTTTTGCTTTATATCTATAATTATATCCATAATGACGTAAAATTAATCCCAAATTTGTGGTCTGTCAATTCCAATGGTTCTTAAGTAGCTTAGTATTTGTCCTGTATGTACAGCTTCATGATATGCTATACGGTTAAGATAATCACCAAGGGTTTTACTTTGTCCAACTTCACTACGTTCAATTTTAATTTGTTCTAAATTTAATGCATTAAAATTTTTAATCATATTTATAAAATCTTCACGGTAAGTTTTGGCAAATTTAAGTTCCATCTCTAAATCTTTATACGGGATATCATCCCAAGGCGATTTATAAGCTCCTAAGTTACCTCTTTTTTCAATTATCATATGAAATAAATGTTCGCCTTCGAGAACATGTCTTATCATTTCTATTATTGTAAAGGCTTGATCGTCTGGTTTCCAATGTAAGTGTTCTTTTGGAATCCCTTGCCAAAGTTTTATACTACGTCTTCTAATTTCAGAGAAGTTTAATAAAATAATATCAGTTGAGTTCATTTAAATTTTTTAATTAAGAGTCTGTTTAAGATTTCATCAATTATTTTTTTATGCCTCTTTTTGTGCATTATTTCGTTAAAATTTTGAACCGTAACTAGGCTATGTTTAAAACATTTTGCCTTATACTGCATCAAAAATAGTTGATAAAAATTCTAATCATAAATTCTTAAACAGACTCTAAGTAGCGGAGCAAATTTATAATGAAAATATCAAAATTCATAAATGGTTACACCACTTCGTAATTTAGGTTCTATAAAAGTACTTTTGGGTGGCATGGTTAAATTATTGTCGGCAATGGCTTTCATCTCATCTACATTAATGGGGACTAAACCAAAACCTACTTCAAATTCTCCACTATCTACTTTACTTTTTATAGTGACTAGATCGTTCTTTCCATGTGAGTAATCAATGCGTGTATCGTTACGTAGGTCTGAAATACCTAAAATTGGTTCTAAAATGGTTTTGTAAAGAATATGCGTATCTAAAGCTTCCAAAGCGTTGCTAAATTCATAATTGCTTTTTCTTAAGAATAAAGAATAGAACTCACCATCCAGATACATGCTAAAATGATGTTTTCTATTTGGTTTATATAAATTACTACCTCTATTTTCGATGCGATACATCATATCCAGTTGTATCAAAAATGCTTCTTTTGTTAGTCCGTTTAAATCTTTAACAAGTCTATTGAATTCGTGAATTTTTAAGTCCGATTCTGGAATTAAATAACTCATAAAATAATTGTATGGCTCATTTCCAGTATGTGTATCGTTTTCAGATTGTAGATCTTTAGAAAGCAAATATGAAGATGCAGATCTATGGTGTCCGTCGGCTATGTATAGGGTGTCCATCCTTTCAAATTCATTACTAATGGTATTGATCAATTCTGAATCACCGAGTTTCCATAAATAATGCGTGTCTCTATAAGTTGTTGTGAACTCATATTCTGCTCTATTTTTTTGAATGTCTGAAATGATGTTAGCAATTGTTGCATTATCAGGATAAGTTAAAAGCACTGGCTCTGCATTAAAGCCAACAGTTTTTAAATAATCTTTAAAGACCTGCTCTCTATATTCAATAGTGTCCTCGTGCTTTTTGATGATATCTTTTTCATAATCCTCCGAACTGGTAGCAGCAATGATTCCTGAAAAAATACCGCCTTCTCTATTTACAATTTTATATACGTAATAGCTTGGCGTTTTATCTTGAATAAAAATAGTATCTTCCTTAAATTCTAAATAGCGATTTTTAACTAAGGCATATCTATCTTTCCCTGAAATATCTTTATGATATCGATACCCAGGGTTTACAATATGCAAAAATGAAAATGGATTGTAGCCCATCCTGGATTCTCGCTCTGCTTCCGTGTATGTTTGATACGATCGAGCTGCAACCAGACTTACTTTATCTCGCGTGGGTCTTACAGCTTTAAATGGGATTACTTTTGCCATGTTTTAGTATTCAGTGTTCGGTGTTCAGTGTTCAGTAAACAGTATTCAGTATTTCGTGTTCAGTATTTTGTGTTCGTATTATGTTCACTGCCTACTGAACACTGTTTACTGATTACTATTCCTCTTCTTATTTAGAACCAAATTTTCCAGGGTTTTGAATCATATAGTTAATTAATTTTCCAACTTCATTACTCTCACTCATAAGGCTATTGAAAGTTTCTTTTGAAATGTATTCGCAACGTAAGGAGAATTCTAACCATGTTTGGGTTTCTGAGTTTTCTGCATCACTATCTGTTAATTTACTTGTAAAATGTTTGGGATATAGTCTTTTGCGATATGCTTCTGAAATATTAGCAGAAACACTTCGAGAAGACCTTCTTATCTGATCTGTAAGTGAGTATGTCTCTTCTTTAGGAAAATATTTTGATAAATGAAAGATATTCATTGCTAGATCAAATGACTTTTTATAAGCTAATAAATCCTGAAACCTCATTCTTAAATTTTACATTTACTGAACACTGAACACTGAACACTGAACACTGAACACTGAACACTGAACACTGAACACTGAACACTGAACCAACTATTTCAAAAACTGCCCAGCAACATTCTCAGCCTTTCTACTTTCAGAATAATCATAAAAACCTTCACCAGATTTCACGCCTAATTTACCTGCTCTAACCATGTTTACTAATAATGGGCAAGGAGCGTATTTTGGGTTTTTAAATCCGTCGTGCATCACATGAAGTATAGATAAACAAACATCTAAACCAATAAAATCTGCCAATTGTAATGGTCCCATTGGATGAGCCATACCCAGTTTCATAACCGTATCTATTTCATTGACACCAGCTACACCGTTGTAAAGTGTTTCAATAGATTCGTTGATCATAGGCATTAAAATACGATTTGCCACAAAACCAGGGTAATCATTAACTTCAACAGGTACTTTGCCTAAAGTTTTAGACATATCCATGATGCTTTTAGTGACTTCATCACTTGTATTATAACCTCGTATAATTTCAACGAGTTTCATAATAGGCACCGGGTTCATAAAATGCATGCCAATAACCTTGTCTGGTCTTGATGTAACGGCAGCTATTTGTGTAATAGATATAGAAGATGTATTTGTAGCTAAAATGGTTTCTTTTGAGCAAACTTCGTCTAACTGCTTGAAGATTTTTAGTTTTAAATCTACATTTTCAGTAGCAGCTTCAACGACTAGATCGACAGATTTAACTCCATCGGATATATTCGTAAAAGTTGCAATATTTGATAAGGTTTCTGTTTTATCAGCTTCAGAAATTTTTTCTTTAGCCACCATTCTGTCCAAATTTTTGGTAATGGTTTCTATGCCTTTTTTTAGTGATGTTTCACTTATGTCTATAAGTTGAACGTTAAAACCACTTTGCGCAAAAGTATGAGCGATACCATTCCCCATAGTACCTGCTCCAATAACAGCAATATTTTTCATGTAAGTATTTGTTTAAAAACAGTTTATTATTTGAGTTGCCACTCTTAGAGCTTCTGTACCGTCGTTAAGCGTTACAATAGGGGTAGTGTTATTATTTATAGCATCAGCAAACGTTTCTAATTCGTCAAGAATAGCGTTGTTGTCTGATATATCTGGATTATCAAAATAGATTTGTTTTTTTACACCTTCTGCATTTTGAAGTACCATATCAAAATCTCCAGGTTGTTCTGGCGCATCTTTCATTTTAACCACTTCGCATTTTTTCTCTAAGAAATCTACAGAAATATAAGCGTCCTTTTGAAAGAAACGTGCTTTACGCATTTTTTTTAGTGAGATTCTACTTGCGGTTAGATTGGCAACGCAACCATTTTCAAATTCAATTCGGGCATTGGCAATATCTGGTGTGTCGCTAATGACTGAAACACCGCTTGCCGACACGTTTTTAACTTTTGAATCTACGAGACTTAGTATAACATCAATATCATGAATCATGAGGTCCAATACTACAGGTACATCGGTGCCTCTGGGGTTAAATTCTGCTAAACGATGGGATTCAATAAACATGGGGGATTTAATATCTCCTTTTGCAGCAATAAATGCAGGGTTAAAACGCTCTACATGTCCTACTTGACCTCTTAGGTTGTGTTCGGCCAGCAGTTCTCTAATATGTTCGGCCTCTTCTACTGTGTTAGTTATTGGTTTTTCAATAAATATGTGTTTGCCTTTTGCTATGGCTTGTTTTGCACAGTCGTAATGAGAAAGTGTAGGTGTTACTATATCTACCACATCAACAGCATCAATGAGGGCTTCTAAAGAATTGAAAAATTTATAACCAAATTCTGCTTCTACGTTATTACCATTCGTTTCATCTGCATCATAAAAACCAACAAGGTTATATTTTTCAGATTGTTTTAGAAGTCTTAAATGAATTTTACCTAAGTGACCAGCACCAAGTACACCAACTTTAAGCATATTTTTACGTTTTCCACAAAAATAAGATATTTACAACATGAATTTGATTATTTACAGCTAATTTTTTGCCTATTTGATGTTAGAAATAAATTTTACTTATTTTGTTTTCATCTTGCAAATGTTTAACTAATTTTAGCATAACTAAACGCCATCAAGATTGAAAGACACTTTTAAACACAAAGGATTACGCCAACAGCTCGTTAATATTTTAAAGACCAAAGGAATAACAGACACAAATGTTTTAAATGCCATCGGGAAAATACCCAGACATTTGTTTATGGATTCTAGTTTTTTAGACCATGCTTATCAAGACAAAGCGTTTCCTATTGCTGCAGACCAAACTATTTCGCAACCCTATACTGTGGCTTTTCAAAGTGAATTATTACAGGTTAAAAAAGGGGACAAGATTTTAGAGATTGGAACGGGGAGTGGTTACCAAACGGCTGTTTTGTGTGAATTAGGAGCTAAGGTTTATAGTATTGAGCGCCAACAAGAGTTATTTAAAAAAACCAGTAAATTTATACCTAAATTAGGCTATCGTGCTAAGAAACTCATTTTTGGTGATGGTTACAAAGGTTTGGTTGATGAAGCTCCTTTTGATAGTATTATTGTTACAGCAGGTGCACCTTTTGTACCAAAACCTTTATTAAGTCAATTAAAAATAGGAGGTAGGTTAGTTATTCCTGTGGGGGATAATGTGCAGATCATGACTATGTTTACCAGAAAAGGACAAAAAGAATTCGAACAACAGGAGTTTGGGGAATTTCGTTTTGTGCCTTTGTTGGAGGATAAGAATTGATTAGCCTTATATATTGGTTTTAGTTTCTAATGTATTTATTGCCTGAACTATATGTCTTTCGTTATGATAAATAACAACTCTAAAGGTATCTCCAAGTTTAAGCTTGATTAGTTTTGTAATGCTAATACTCGTTTTTGTTTTATTTAAACTCACTTTTCTAGCTTTGTCTAGGAGGTCTAACATTTTTTCTTGTTGTATTAAAAAGCGGTTTAAAGTTGTTTTGTCTAAATCGCTACCATTAGGATTTTTATCCTTAAAGGTTTTCATTTTGTTTAGCTTTTCTTTTGGCAACATGCTTTTAGCAAAGTAATTACCTAAAGCACCTGATTTAAAATAAGTTTTAGGTTTGGATGCGTTATTAATAATGCTTTGTTCTATTACAGGGAGATAATAGTCTCCGTATAAATTTAAATGTTCAATACATTCTAAGACACTCCATATGTTGCTGTCTGCTTTCCAATTAAGTTCACTAATTGGTTTTAGGCTTAAGGCTTCAATTTGGTTAATGTTTTGCCTTGTTTTTTCTATTAATTCTGTGATTAATACTTCTGATGTTACCTTCATAATATTTTTTTACAAAGGTTTCAATTATACGTCATATAAACATTGATTCAAATTAAGATTTTTTAATTCTTGAAAGTGTTTCTGGAGTCATTCTTAAGTATGAAGCAATATACTTGTTTGGTATTTCCTGAAAAAGTTGAGGACTTCGTTTTAAAACACGGTTATACCTCTCAATAGGAGATGTTGTTAAAATATCACGTTCTCTTTCCATTTGCTGAAGTACAAAATTCTCTAAAGTAATCTGCCATATTTTTGTGTTTTCTGTAGAATTAGTCACAAAATTCATATACGTGCTTTTATCCATAACTTTTAATGATGTATGTTTTAAAGCTTGAATATATAAATCGGATGGTTTTTCACTTAAAAAAGAATCAAGTGCTGCAATTAGGTTATTCTTGTAACCAAACCTAATGGTGTGTTCTTCAAATTCATCTAAAACAAAAATTCTTACTGCACCAGTAACTACTAAATATAAATTGGTATCAATACTTCCTTTTACTTTTAGGTATTCGTTCCTTTTTAACTCTAATGTTTTTTGCCATAAATTTTGACTGTTTAGTTTTTCTATTAGTATTGAAATAGGAGTCATTTTATTTAAAGGCAGTTTTTTATTAGACAGCGTATTGTACCTATTTTATTTCGCTTTGGTTAATGCCATTTTTAGAGCAAGTCCAGTTAATACAGAAGCCATAAACCATTTTTGTATCCTTAGCCAAATTGGTTTTTTTGAAAACCATTTCGCCATTTTCGCTGCAGATATTACAATTAGAAAATTAATTGAAAAACTAATTATTATTTGAATAATGCCGAGTTGAAAGCTTTGATTTAAAATTGAACCGTATTCAGGTTTTATAAATTGAGGAAAAAATGAAAGGTAAAAAATCGCCATTTTTGGGTTTAGAACGTTGGTTAGTAACCCAATATTAAATAGCTTGAGGCTTTTGTCCGATTTAAGATTTTTATCGGAATCAAAGATTTTATTTTTTGATGTAACAGTGCTATAGGCTAAATAAAGTAAGTAGCCTACACCTAAAAATTTAACTGTTACATATGCATAAGGAACAGCAAAGAAAATGGCTGTTAACCCGAAGGATACCATAAGTATATGGAATAAAAAACCACACATGATTCCAAAAAGAGATATAATTCCTGCCTTTTTTCCTTGGGATAAGGATCTGGAAATTAAATAAATCATGTTAGGCCCAGGAGAAAGCACCATTATTAATGAGGCTAGTCCAAATAAAAGTAAATCGCTAATAGGTATCATTCTTTATGTGTTTTGCTTTCAGTTTCTAAAAATTTCTGACACGAACCAGCCTGCCAGCCAATGTTATTAAGTTAAGGGGATTTGTTCTGTTTTGTCACATTGAGCCTTTCGACTCCGCTCAAGACAAGCTAAAGTCGAAATGCTTTTAAAAACTAAGGTTTATAAGGTCTTCGACTGCGCTCAGACTGACATTTTAGTTTTAACTTAATGACATTAGCCTGCCAGCTGGCAGATTTCACGAATTCATACTAATTTAGTTTTACCATGTTTATTCTTTTATTTCGGGATTTCACAAAGCAGACTTTCAGGTATAAAATGGTTAATTATTCTGATTTTAGAACTGGTTTTTTTTCTAAATCATAAATCATTTTTGATATTTCAACTCGAAACCAAAGGTTAAACATTTTATAATTACGTTTTTGAGGCCACTCTTTTTTATTGCCGTGCCATTCTTCTAATTCCATCATAAAAAAGGTGTCGAATTTCTTTTTTAACCATTTTTCTACATCATCTATGGTGTCATCAACTAAATAAATGTTGGTTTCTTTAAGCTCTTCTTCAAAATCCTCATCTGGATTCAAATTAGAAAACCAATCTAAAAAGGGTTGTTGCGGCTTTAGAACAATTGCACTACGGTTAATATAATTTTCATGATAATCTTCTTGATAGTGCAGGTTCTCTTCTTCTTTTATTTCATTTACCATATCGGATAAATAAGCGTGTTCTTCTTGAGTCACAACACTTAGCATAGGGGCTTTGCCTGGTTGGGGTTCTTTTAATTCATAATCTATTATGAAATTGGTAAACACTTTGTATTTTTCCTCCTTATGAGCTATCATTTTTTTTAGTAATGAAATATCTTCACCTTCTTGTTCAATTGCATTCATTTCTTTTTCAATATCCTCATTTGGCATCATAATATTTATATTAGCCATATTCCAAGCATTCATTGAAAATTCAAATATATCGTCAATATATGCTGCGTCAATAAATTCATCTGTAAACGGTGACATAAATTGTTCTAATAATTCAGAATATTTTACACCTTTATTTGGAACTATTTTGTTGTCAAACAAATTAATCACTTTATTATTCATTACTATTTTTTATTTGAAAACTAAATTAATAATAATGTATAAGGTATGACCATTTTTAATAGAAAAAAGTAAAAAAAAATGAACTTTAGTAACTTTAAGAATTTCGTTTTGTGTCTATGTTAAAGGATCGTAATTAAAGGGTGTAAATCAAATGATTTTATATTGAGTAGCGTTCTAACTGTTATCGAATTGCTGAAAAACATTGTAAATTTGGCGGACTTTGTTGATATATACCAACTTTGGGTTTGCTACTTAACCTTTATTATTTTATACCTTGTACGCTTGTTTTAATATGTTATTTGAGTACATAATAAATATGTTTTTATAGTCTATATAGGTGAATAGGGTGTTTATGAAGAATAAAAAAAATGAAACTAAAAAAATAAAGAAACCTTGGCCAACTAAAGAGGCTATGGAACAGGTTTATGCAATGAAACTTTGGGGTGGTGGTGAATCCGATTTTTATTCAGGTACAGGGTCGCATTATCCAGAGATAGTAAAACCATATATAGATGTTTTAACATCATTTTTAACCTCTTTTAAAAGTCCGCTTGTGGTATGTGATTTAGGTTGTGGGGATTTTAATGTAGGAAAGGAATTGGTAAAGTATACAAAGAAGTATGTTGCGGTAGATATAGTACCAGATCTTATAGCATATAATAAAGAAAAATTTAAAGAAGAAAATTTAGAATTTCATTGTTTAGATATTGCAGTAGATGATTTGCCTTCTGGGGATTGTGCTATATTAAGACAAGTATTACAGCATGTATCAAATGAAGAAGTACAAAGTATAGTGAGTAAGTTAACTGATTTTAAATATGTTATTTTAACAGAGCATTTACCTGAAGGAGATTTTGTACCCAATAAAGAGATTATTTCAGGACAAGGCATTAGACTAAAAAAACAAAGTGGTTTAAACTTATTAGCGCCACCATTTAATTTTAAGGTAAAAGAGGAAAAACAATTATTATCTGTTATTTTAAATGGTTGTGAAGGGGTTATTGTAACTACGATTTATAAAATTTTTTAAATGACATCTATTTTATTTTGTATAGAAATGCAGTCATCATATTTAAGAAATAATGGGGCAATAGAAATCATATCTAAATAACCTATTTTACATTTATTTTTGTTACAACACTATTAACATTAACTCCCGATGCAGACACAACAATGTCTCCTGTACTAGCTATTTCTAAATTAAAAGAAGTTTTTCCTGTAGCATCTGTTTTTGCTATTTCGTATATACCGTCATTTTCCTTCCATATACATACTGTACAATCAGAAATAGCAGTGCTTACCTCTAGTTTGTTTTTACCCAATGTAAGTTGTTTTTCAACTTCTAATTTAGGTGTTTTGGGAGCTGTCGACCGCATATCTAATGTAGGATCGCCTAATAAATTTATCTCACAAATACAAAGATGGTAAGCTGCAGAGTTTTTAGCATCAGCTATCATTTCACTTTTAGCTTTCATTAATGCTTCTCCTGTAGTAGCATTATGATTCATACCAGCCATCCAATATCTTGTCATTGTATGAGTAGTTCCATCAAGCTTTCCTTCTAACACCATCAATCTAAAGTCGCTACGATCAGAAAAATGAGGTTTCCCAGTACGAATTGGTGCTACTACAGCTACCGAACCTCCTTTAGGCTTTCTTATCATTTGCTCGACAATAGAAGGATCTTTATCAGAATCATATTCACCAGTATTACAAGAAACCGTGGTAATTAGAGGGTAAGCACCTTCATTATTTAATTGTTGTACATGATCCTCAATAAAAATAGATTTTCCTTCTAATAACCAAGCAGGTAAATGTCCATGCCCATGAATGTGTATTTTACTTGTTGTTTTGTTATTAATAAGGCTCACTAAATTTTCAGCACTAAGTTCGTAGCTTCCAAGTTTACCTGCTTCATCCCATGGCGTTTCAGATGAAAAAAAGCGTTTAGAATTTCCATTCCAAACTTTTGAAAGATAGCCATCCCAACTATTACGAACCTTAGCATATGCGGGTTGATCTGTACATGTATATACCATATTACTTGCAAAGTTACCTGTAGGGTAATTAGCTTCATAAGCTATAACTTTTTCGGTGAATGCTATGACGTCTTCTTTTGTGCGTACTGGTATTCTTCCTAAACCAATACTACCATCAGGATAGGTAATGGCCTCTCGGTCATCTTTAAACTCGCCGTAAATACCGTCATTATCTGCATCCCAATTTGTAGGGCTCAAATAAATAATATCTGTGGGAATACCTTTGGGTTCTTGTTGATGAATCGTAGTATGTCCGCCTGGTACAACACCTTTACCATTTGGTTGACTATCACCTCCTAGTACCACCCATTTAACACCGTGATTTTCTATATAATTTCTAACGCATAATCTTATTTTCTCTTGAATATTTGTTGCATTATAGTCTTTGCTAATATCTGAAACCGTTATTATTTTTGTCGATTTCCCTATAGATTTTTTCCAATCTGCATAGGCTTGCCAAGCTTCAGACAAATCATTATTGGTAATTAACAATACTTTGTAACTTTCAGGCTTTACTGAGTTGTTGCATGCCGTGAATATTATTAGATTAGTTAATAACATTAAACTTTTTAATCCAATGTTTCTCCTTAATTTATACATAACGTCAAATTATTTTAGTAAGTAAAGCTAAAATAATGTCATCACTATCATTCTTAATGTTTGTTAAAGTTATGCCATTTAACATTTGGAATTACAGGCATTTGACCAAAAAAAAGGAGTTTTTGTTGCAAAACCAGTATTAAAGCTAACGGTTTGGTATATATTAATTTAGCTTTTGTTTTTATTCTACTATCAAATGATTCCTTTTCAATTAAGTGCTAATCAATTTTGTCAATAGTTTTATCTAGTTGTATTTTAATTGTTTTTTGTGTGTTGGTATCAACGATTGCAATACCTTCTTTGGAGTTATCTAATTGTTCAATGAGTACCCCCTTATTATTCCAAATGGAACTCTTACCTGCACAATCGTAATTTCCTGATTTTCCTATGAAATTAGTCATTACTGCCACCATCTCATATTTTTTTGAAATATCAGAAATCCGATTGATATCCTTATTAACTCCATTTACTGAGTTCAAGACACTTGCGATATAGACATTTGCGCCATTCTTAAATGCTTTTTCTGAATGTTCAGGAATGGATGTTTCATAACAGATCGCAAAAGCTAATTTATTGTTTTTAAATGTAATAGGAGGGAGGTTTTTTCCAGCAACAAAATGAATTTCTTCACCTGGGTGTAGAAATTCTTTCGAATATGTCATTCTAGATTTATTTGGCTGAAAAAGTATCATGCTAATACAGATTCCTGTCTCACTTTTAGTAGGTAGTCCAACTCCGATTATAATCTTATTTAAATCACTGATTTTTTGGAATTCATCAAATCTTTTGTCATCCTTTGTGGTTGCTAATTTTCTTGCTAATTCAGGTTCATATCCTGTTAATGAAAGCTCTGGAAAAACTATAATATCTGAGCCGTTTTTAATAGAAAGATCAATTAACTTTTTATGATTTTCAATATTTTTTAGAATATCTCCTTTAATCGGTTCTGTCTGTGCAACACAAATTTTCATTTTTTTCTTAAATTATGGTTTTTGGGTATCGTTTTTTATTTCGGTTGTAGGTAATAATCGGGAATCTTCTAATCCAGCAGTCCGATGTCCAACATTTTTTAAATAATCTTTGTTTTGGGCAAATTCCATAAACTTTAATCTAAAAATTCTCCGACCCTTGGGTCGGGGTTTCCAATTAACCTCTCCTTTGGAGAGGTCAGAACTGCCTTTTTTTGCAGTTCTGGGTGAGGCAAAATAACAAAATTCGATTTTTGCCTCTATAAAGGCAAAATGAAACTGGCGAAATACCCCTATGGCTTGCCTCGGGGATAGTCAGTTTCAAGAATTTTTTTATTACAGAGCAGTTCTTTAATATGTTCAGCCTCTTCTACTGTGTTAGTTATTGGTTTTTCAATAAATATGTGTTTGCCTTTTGCTATGGCTTGTTTTGCACAGTCGTAATGAGAAAGTGTAGGTGTTCTATATCTACCACATCAACAGCATCAGGTACACCAATTTTAAGTATATATTTTACGTTTTCCACAAAAGTAAGATATTTACAACATGAATTTGATTATTTACAGCTAATTTTTTTGCATATTCGATGTCGAAAATAAATTTTGCTTATTTTATTTTCATCTTGCAAATGTTTAACTAAAATAGCGTTATAAACTTTCCTAACATTGAAAGATACTTTTAAGCACAAAGGTGTACGCTAACAACTAGTTAATGTTTTTAAGGCCTGTATTATATGTCTCTCGTTATGATAAATAACAACCCTAAACGTATCTCCTAGTTTTAGCTTAATTAGTTTAGAAATACTAATATTTGTTTTTGTTAGGCTTATTCTTTTTTTTGTTTAAAAAGCCATTCAAATAATAAGGGATCTTTTAATGCTACGTCCATAGCATAATGGCAAAATTCGCTGTTATCGCATGGGTAATTGTATTCTGTTTGAAAATATTTTTCTCCCGCATCTATTCTTGTTCGTATGTCATTTTCAGATAAGTTGTACTCAACATCGTCTACCCAATGCGTGTTTACTATATTGTATCCTTTGTCGGACAGTGCTCCAAAAGCCCCTCTGGAGCCTGATGCTCCAGTGTCTGCTCTATGAATAAAACTCCAAACAGGCAGGTTTTCAAATATGTCATTTTCAATTTGAGATGTTACTTCATCAAAACTCGGATCACCAGGGACAAATGCATTACTAAGAGGCACAATAGCAGCAATTTTATCGTGCATCTTTGCTCCTAGATACCAACTACCAATTCCTCCCATAGAATGTCCAGTTATATATATTCTGCTTTCATCAATATTTTCACTTTGGAGAATAAAATCTAATAGCTTTTCTATAAAATCTAAAGATGCTTCGGTGAGCCAGTTACGATAATTTTGTCCACGTATATCTCTATGTATATTAGGAGCTATTACGTATGCGGGATATGTTTCTTGATTATTTTCTTCTATCCAAGCTAATGCCATATAAGTGCCATAATCGCCTTGCAAAAATGTATTTTCTGGACTTATAAAAAATTCTGCTCCATGCAAGCTAATGATTAAAGGGTACTCAGTATTGACCGTGTCTGCACCTTCTGGCCTAAAAAAGCGATAGGGGATATTTATATTTGTTAAATCGTGAGTGAAATAGTATTTGACAAATTCATTTGGAACAGGTGTGGAAATATCGACACAGACATTATTGAGGCAAACTCCAGCACATTCACTGTCTGAATTACATTCAATTACTGCAGGTTCTATAATACCATCGCAATTGTCGTCTATATTATTTTGAATTTCTGGAGCGTCTGGGTGAATTAAATTATTGGTATCATCACAGTCATTATTATTTGCAACATAGCCATCTGGCTGGATACATGAACTTAGTTGATTTTCTTCGTTTCCAAACCCATCATTATCGGCATCTTGATACCATGTTTGCTCTTGACAACTAGGATTAGAGGGTTGTTCATTATTACTGCAAGAGGCAAAAAGCAATGTGCTAGTTAATAAGAGAAATAGGGCTTTTTCTTTCATTGAATTTTTGTGATAAAAATAGCTGATTTATTTGGTGTTATTGCTGGCTTAACTTAGAATTAACTTATAGATAACTTTAGTTGTCCAAGGCCTTATTTAAGGTGCTGGTGCCACCAACCACAGGTAACGTCAAACTGGTTCCATCCAAATCAACAGTTAATTCGGTTCCTGCTTTTGGGTGTAATGTAAATTCTTTATCGCTAGAAAAAATCATAAAACCTATTTGTTGTCCAGCTTTAATAATTTGGTCATCGGGCATGAGGTTAAAAGATACCTCGTAAAATTTCCCAGGTTTTAAAGGATTGCTTTTTGTTAATGATTTATGATTTTGTGGATCGGCCCAACCACGCGTTATAATATTATCTGTAGTTTTTGCGCCTTTTTGTTCATTCCAAGGGAGTGATACCAGCCAAACAGATAAGTTAGCAGCAGATTTACTACTTGCTAATTTTACAGTTACTTTAGGTATTCCAGAAATATGGATATCGTTTGTTAATTTAGGAGTTACATAAAGTAAGCGATGTTTGGAATTTTCTGCTTTTGCTAAGTCTTTTCCCGAAAAAGAATAATCGTCCACTAAAGTTTCTTTGCCTTGTTTTTTTACTTTAGAAGTACTTAGTTTACCCGCATTAGGAGCTCCCGATGTTAAGTGTAGTGTTACATTAGAGGCTTCTGGATTAGGATAATCTTTATAAGCTGTGGGGGTGTCTTTTTTATCATCCTCACGAACTATCCATGCTTTGGCATCGTTTTCAACACCATTTTCAACACCATGCAAATAGCGTGTAAACCAACGGTTCATCATTTTAATAGGAGGTGGACCACCATGTCCGTTTTGATGATAAAATATTTGAGTAGGTATCCCTATTTCTTTAGCTTTTTTGTAAATTCTATAACTGTGTTCTGGCATCACATTCCAATCATTAAAACCATGAGACATGAGTAAGGCTGCTTTCATAAATTTCATATCATGCATATAATCACGACCCGCCCAAAAATCGTTATAATCACCAGTAATTCTATCTATACCGTTTTTCATTTCAGTATCTCTTACTTTGGCATTATTATGTGCTCTTTTTGATTCATCACCACTATGAATAAAGTCATATAAAACATCAATATCTTCACCCAAGTAACCACCTGGAGAACGCACTAATCCGTTAGACCTGTAATATTTATAAAAAGAAGTTACAGGTGCAATAGGGATAATCGCTTCAAGTCCTTCAACGCCTGTTGTTGCAGCTGCTACTGGTAAAGTTCCGTTATAAGAGGTTCCAGTCATACCTACTTTTCCAGTAGACCAATAGGCCGTAACGGTTTCATTACCGTCTATGGTTTTATAACCTTTTACACGACCACATAACCAATCTATGACTGCTTTTGGTGCTAAAGATTCGTTAATACCTCCAACGGTTGGAGATCCCTGTGATAATCCAGTACCAGGAGAGGAAGAATGTACAACAATATAACCTCTGGGAACCCATTTATTTATATGAGAATTAGATATAACAGGGCGTTTGCCTATACGTGTTACTTCTGGATGAACACGTTCTTTTGCTGCATCACCAAGTTCGTGATTAACATCCCAAAAAAGGCCATCAACATTTGGTGCAACACCAGCAAAATAAGGACTGGAAACATAAATAACAGGAAGTTTTAACCCCTCGCTTTCTGTTTGATGAGGTCTGGTAACTGCCACGTGCATACGGTCTAATTTACCATCGCCATCTGTATCAAAAGTAGTTTCTACCCACAGGTCATGTCTAATCCATGTATCGGGAGTTTTGAAAGCTTCTACTATTTGTGCTTCACCATCTTTAAAAATAGGTGTTGCTTTTGTTGTTGCTTCTTGTCCTAAACAAGAAAAGACACCTGTAATAAATAAGATGCTTGTTAATACTACAGATTTTAATCTAACAGAGTTGTTCATTTTTTTGATTTTATACCATTTCTACATTAAAATGGCCGTAATAAAGTGCTTCTTTTTTCTTTCTTCTTCATAAAAAGAAACCGTAACTAATGACTATTACTTTTACAGTCATTTCAAAATAGAAGAGATCTTATTATTTAGGAAGATATTCTCCAGGAATAGGTTTTTTTTTGGTTTCTTGAGTCCAATAAATATTAATGATCCACCAACGTTTACCATCATTTAAAAGTTGAATACTATTGATGCCTCTCATAAATGGTTTGGTGTCAGATTTGCTATAAAAAGCTTCGTATGTACTGAATACTTGAGTAATATCACCAAAAGTATCTACTTTTCTATGTATCTCTTTTTCAAAAAAACCATGGTCTACTAACCATTTTCCAGAACTTTTTACATAATCGGCAGGAGCCATATAACTCACTTTATGTTCTCCTTCTTCATCTTTTCCAGATGGAATTAATTTTGCACCTGGTTTAAACAGAAATTTAAATAATGTCCAATCTCTCTCAACACCTCTTTCTCCCGAAATAACAGCGTATAAAGTTTCAATAGTGCTATCTAATGTTTTTACTTTTTCTGAATAGTCTTTTGCTTTTTCTTGCGACTGAGCAGAAATTGCTAGAATACATAATGCTATAACTGTTATAATTTTTTTCATCTTAAAATATAATAGATCTTAATTAGATTAACAAAGTAAAGATTTTGTTGGTTTTGAAACGTTAAGGCTTTCTTAAATTTAAAAATATTTTAGAACCTGAGTGTCGATGTAAGGATCATAGATAAAAGTCAATAAATATACTAGATTCAACTTATAATAATTTAAGGAAGAAGCTGGTATGTTTATTAGTTTTTAGCTTGAAATTAATAGACTTGAATATGTTTTCAGGTATCTATAATTCACTTTATTAAGATAAATGTCTTATAAACAATATTTTACAAAAACAACCTCATTTTTCTTACGTTGAATTCAGGTTTAGAGAGGCTACAAACACAAAAGAGTCTTCTAGGTTTGTTGTTCTTGTGTTGGTACTGAACTCGTTTTAGTAAGATTGATAATTATCTAAAGTTTTTCTTAATCCTGTCAAGATCACGTTTATTATCACGATCCTTAATAGTTTCTCGTTTGTCAAACAGTTTTTTACCTTTTGCTAAAGCAATGTCCATTTTAGCATAGCCTTTATCATTTATAAATAATCGTAAAGGAATAATGGTAAGCCCTGTATTTTGAACTTCTTTTAGTAGTTTTTTAAGCTCTTTTTTGTTTAATAAAAGCTTTCTTTCTGCTTTAGGGCGGTGGTTGTAATAATTACCAAAGGCATATTCTTCAATAGTCATATTAATTACAAAAAGCTCTCCTTGCTCATTAAACTCACAAAAGCTTTCGGCAATAGATGCTCTACTACTACGTATTGATTTAATTTCTGTTCCAGTTAGCACAATTCCTGCCGTATACTTATCTAATATTTCGTATAGAAAGCGTGCTTTTTTGTTTTGTATGTTAATGTTTTTTTGCATCGAGCACAAAACTACATAATTTTATGAAGTTATTAATGTGTGGTGTCATTGAAAAAGTAAATAAAGAATTTCTTGAAACTAATTATTAATAGGCGTACTTAAAAAGTAGACATGAATTTCACGCATTTTACTACTTAACAGTATACCAGACCAAAGGCATGACAGGTTTCCCCTGTATAGATTTAATAGAGGTTAAGAAAGTCTGATTCGTATTTATGTTGGGTATAGAAATGCTCAACTACATTAAGATTCTATTCGTGTAAATTTGTGTAATTCGTGTCTTAAATTTAAGTAAATACAATTACTTTAGCAGGTAGAATTCGATTTGTATATGAGGAAAGCGTTTTTATTAATTTTAGTTTTATTGATTTTAATATCTTGTAGAAGTATTAAAAATCACAATGAACAAATAACCAAATTGCATGATGTAGTCGATTTACATAAAGATATCGATAAAGTATACAATCAATTAAAAAGACACCATCCCAAATTATATCAATATACCTCAAAAAAAGTTTTAGATTTTAAGTTTGATAGTTTAAAAAAGGCGATTACTACGCCTATTGATTCACGAGAATTCTATAAAAGATTAGCACCTGTAGTTGCTCAAGTAAAACAAGGGCATGTTTCGTTAGGTTCTGCAAATAAATGGCATACTAAGAAAGAACGAAAAAAATTACTTAAAAATAAGTTTGAATTTTACGCTTTAGATTTTGAGTATTTAGAAAATAAGCTTTGGGTTAAAAGTACTAGAGGTAAAGATTCTACGATTGTAGGAAGCGAAGTCGTTAAAATTGAGGATGATTTAATTTCCGATTTGGTAAATGTGTATAAAACACGTTTTGCTTCAGATGGTTATAATACCACGTTGCATAACAGGTATATGGGACGTCATTTTTCCAACTTTTATTATAAAGATAAGGGGACTGTAGATAGTTTAAGGGTTACGTTTAAAAACAAGGATTCATTATTTATCAAAACCTTTAGAAGATTACAAAAGAAAGAAAAGCCTAAAAAGAAAGATTCTACTAAAACTAAAAAACGTATAAAATTAACTTCGGCAGAGAAAAAAGCGAATCGTTTGGCTTTTAAAAAAGAACGAAAGTTTAGAAGAAAGCATGGTTATATAAAAAAATATAAAGAATACACACGTAATTTTCGTTTTATGGAAACAGATAAGGACGTGGCTTATATGAAATTAAGAAGTTTTACTAATGGTAATTATAAAAGATTCTATAAGGAAAGTTTTGCCAAATTAGATTCTGCAAAAACCAAATATTTAGTTTTAGATCTAAGAGATAACGGGGGAGGAAGAATAGCAGAAATAGATTATTTGTATTCGTATTTAACTCAGGTTGACTATAAATTTATTGAAGATAGCGAAGTAAATAGTCGTGTGCCTTTCTTAAAATTTTTAATGAGTAATACAACATCAAATAGTATTAAAGTGTTATCTGGGATTGTGTCTCCAATAATTGTTGTTCAGAATTTAATAAGAACAAGAAAACGAGATGGCAAATTGTATTACAGATTTAGACAAACGAAAGTTAAAGCGCCTAAACCATTACATTTTACAGGTGAGATCTATGTGCTTATTAATGGGAGTTCTTTTTCGGCTTCTTCTTTAATATCTACACATTTAAAAGCTACAAAAAGAGCTACTTTTGTTGGAGAAGAAACGGGAGGTGCTTATAATGGTACTGTAGCTGGTATTTATAAAATATACGAATTACCAAATACCAAGTTAAAAATAAGAATGGGTATGATGCAAATAGAAGCCCCTCAAAAACAAGAACCAGATGGTTATGGTATTAAGCCAGATGTTGAAATTTTGCCTACAGTTAGCGATAGGAAGCTAAAAAAAGACACAGAATTAGACTGGGTGATACAAGATATTAAAAATAAGAGATAGCATATTTGTTTATTATGTATCATAATACATGTTAAGCTTTTATTCAAGTTTACTTTATGAAAAAGGATCTGATGGTCTTAACATTATTGCATTATGCAAACATAAGATGCAATGCTGCTCTGGAGACTAAAGAATAGATACTTTATATATACTTTCTTTGAGGTTAAAAGAAACTCAATTTCCTCTATATTAAGCTTATGTTTTTTATTGCCTTCCCACAAAACATTCGTATTTTTGTGATTCGATTTAGAAATAAAAATACCAAATATATTTTATGAATTCATACGATGTAGCCGTAATCGGTTCAGGGCCTGGAGGATATGTAGCAGCAATACGTTGTGCACAATTAGGAATGAAAACTGCCATTATAGAAAAATATTCTACATTAGGTGGTACTTGTTTAAATGTTGGTTGTATACCAAGTAAAGCACTTTTAGATTCTTCTCATCATTATGAGGATGCTATAAAGCATTTTGAAGAGCATGGTATAGAGATACCAGGAGAGGTTAAGGTGAATTTAGAAAAAATGATCGCTCGTAAACAAGCTGTTGTAGATCAAACAACAGGAGGGATTGATTTCTTAATGAAGAAAAACAATATTGATGTTTACCAAGGCTTAGGAAGTTTTAAAGATGCAACTCATATTACGATTTCTGGAGAAGAAACTATAGAAATTGAAGCAAAGAATACCATTATTGCTACTGGAAGTAAACCTTCAAGTTTACCATTTATAAATATTGATAAAGAGCGAATTATAACATCTACAGAAGCTTTAAAGCTTAAAGAAATACCAAAGCACTTAATTGTAATTGGTGGTGGTGTTATTGGTTTAGAGTTAGGACAGGTTTATAAAAGATTAGGAGCAGATGTTTCTGTTGTTGAGTTTATGGATCGTATCATTCCAACTATGGATGCAGGTTTATCTAAAGAACTTAATAAAGTTTTAAAGAAGCAGAAATTCAAAATCAATGCATCTCATAAAGTGAAATCTGTTGAGCGTGTTGGAGATGAAGTTATCGTTAAAGCAGATAATAAAAAAGGAGTAGAAGTAGAATTTAAAGGAGATTATTGTTTGGTATCTGTAGGACGTCGTCCTTACACAGATGGTTTAAACGCTGAAGCTGCTGGTGTAACATTAAATGATAGAGGACAGGTTGAAGTAAATGATCATTTACAAACATCTGCTTCTAATATTTATGCTATTGGTGATGTGATTAAGGGAGCGATGTTAGCGCATAAAGCAGAAGAAGAAGGTACGTTTGTTGCCGAAACTATTGCTGGACAAAAACCACATATTGATTATAACCTGATTCCAGGGGTTGTTTATACATGGCCAGAAGTTGCTACGGTTGGAAAAACGGAAGAACAACTTAAAGAGGCAGGAGTAGCGTATAAATCAGGTCAATTTCCAATGCGTGCTCTGGGTAGAAGTAGAGCTAGTATGGATTTAGATGGATTTGTAAAAGTTCTTGCAGATAAAACTACCGATGAGATCTTAGGGGTACATATGGTGGGCGCTCGTGCTGCAGATATGATTGCTGAAGCTGTTGTTGCTATGGAATATAGAGCTTCTGCTGAAGATGTATCACGTATGTCTCATGCGCATCCAACATTTACTGAAGCGATCAAAGAAGCTGCTTTAGCGGCTACAGATGATCGGGCATTACATATTTAAAGTTATTTTCCTGAGAAGTCAGGAATCTTAATGATATTAAAGCAATCTTTTTAAGGTTGCTTTTTTTTTTACTAAATAGATTTGAATATGTTTCAGATATCTGAAATTCACTTTATTAATATTTTATAAACAGATTTTACAAAAACAACCTCATTTTCCTTACGTCGAACTCAGGGTAATATGAGCTCTCAGGCTTTAGAGAACTATATTAAAACCTTGGAAATCCACTTTTGTTCAAAGGCATTGTGTTGAGTAAAATTTACTCAACACAATGCCTAATTACACACATTTTACACAAAACATGTTTTAATAAATAAAAGCACTAATTTATTAATGTATTGAAAATTAGTGTTTTAATTCGTTTACCTGTTAAATAATCATTTATGGCATATTTGTTTCTTTATACTTAAGCATTAGACAATTATTAATATTTAAAATTTAAAATCATGAAAAAATTAATTTTATCCGTAGCAATTTTAACTTGTGGCATGTCAACTTTCGCATTGTGTAACAACATGACGCCTAATGCAGAAATTACTATTACAATGAATGAAGAGTTTAAAGAAATTTCTTTAGACAAATTGCCAGAAGCAGTTATTAAAGCTGTTAAGAAAGATTTTGCAACTGCTACCATAAGTAAAGCTTATGTAAATAGCAGCGAGCAATATAAACTTTTAATTACTGTCGAAAAGAGCGAAAGTACCTTCTATATAGATAAAGATGGAAACTGGCTTGAAGAAGATAGTATTAAAGGATAAAAATCAAGTTATTTAGGGAAGTAAAAAATCTTCAAACTAAATTTTATTAAATAAAAAAGGACGTTTTAAATTAAAACGTCCTTTTTTACGTTTCTTTAAATATAACAATCAACGTATCATAATTAATATTATAAGAACGAGAAAATTTTATGGAATATATCCTATTAGTTGAAGATGATGTAGCGTTTTCGGAAATGCTTAAGCAATTCCTTAAACGGCACCAATATGCAGTTGATGTTTGTTATAATATTCAGAAAGCTGCTATTCAGTTAAAAAAACAAAACTACGATTTGCTTTTTACTGATTTACGTCTTCCCGATGGCGATGGAATTTCCTTATTAAAACAAATAAAACATAGTAAAAGTCCCATTCCTGTGGTTTTAATGACTAGTTACGCCGAAGTCTCTACAGCTGTACAAGCCATGAAACAAGGTGCTTTTGATTATATCTCTAAACCCTTTAACCCAGATGAAGTTTTAGAAGTTATAGGTAATGCTTTAGAAGAAAAAGCCACCAGTCGATTAATTCCTCAAGAAAAAAATAAAAAAGATGCAGGTAAATCAACTTTAAACATTGTTAAAGGTATAAGTACCGCATCAAGAACATTAAACGAATATATTCATTTAGTAGCACCAACAGATATGTCGGTACTTATAAATGGAGAAAGCGGAACAGGAAAAGAGGTGGTTGCAAAAGCCATTCACCTAGAAAGTTTGCGTAGTGATAAGCCTTTTATTGCTGTTGATTGTGGTGCTATACCAAAAGAAATAGCATCCAGTGAGTTTTTTGGACATAAAAAAGGAGCTTTTACTGGTGCTGAAAATGATAAAATCGGACATTTTGAATCGGCTAACAGTGGCACACTTTTTTTAGATGAAGTAGGCAATTTAACATACGAAAATCAAGTTCAATTATTACGAGCTTTACAAGAAAGAAAAGTGAAACCTGTTGGAAGTAGTGAAGAAATTAACGTTGATATTCGTTTAATTACTGCTACGAATGAAGATTTAATTCGTGCCGTAGAAAAAGGTGATTTTCGTGAAGATTTATACCATCGTTTAAATGAGTTTTCTATAAAAGTTCCCAACTTAAAAGACAGAAATGACGATTTAATTCTTTATGCCGATTTCTTTTTAGATCAGGCTAATAAGCAGCTAAATAAATCAGTTTTAGGGTTTTCAAAAAGCGTGTTAACCATTTTTCAGAATTATCAATGGCCTGGGAATTTAAGAGAGTTGTCTAACATTATTAAAAGAGCTACTTTATTAACGCAGTCGGAAATTATTGATGAAAATGTTTTACCTGGCGAATTAAAGCAAACTAATGAAAATAAAGTTTTATCAAATAAATTTTCAACTAAAGAAAATGAAAAAGAGCTTATTATTAATGCTTTAAAAGAGGTTGATAATAACAAAACTCAAGCAGCAAAGTTGTTAAGCATTACAAGAAAAACACTCTATAACAAAATGAAGGAGTATAAACTTACTTAAGGTAAGCCTCCAATGAAGAAATAAAGCGATTAAGGCCTTCTTCAAAATTTATAAAAACCTGGTTATCAATTTTTTTTGTGGTTTCAAATACTTCTAGAAAAGGAATAATCTCATTAACCCCTAATAGTTTAAACATACTAAGCATTTTATGGCTAATACTATTAAGCAAACCAGTATTGTTATTTTTTTTAGCATCTTTTAATAGGGTGTAATTCTTTTTGGTATCCTCTAAAAAAGTGAGCAATGTGCTTTTTATTGCAGTAACATCATGATTTAAAAAAGACCCTAAAGATATCATATTGAAACCTTCTCTTTCAGTATTTTGATGATCTGAAGTATAGCCATTTGCGGTCAAAGGTCTAGTACTAAAAAAATCCTGTAAAATACTCTGAATTTTTTTAGAATTTAATGGCTTTATGAGTACTTCTGAAAAACCACTATTGATATAATCTTCTCTAGACATACTTGCACGCCCTGTCATGGCAATAATAGGTTGCTTATTGTATGATTTGTGATTTTTTAGTGTTTCCATAAAATGTATGCCATTCATTTTTGGAAGCTGAATATCGGTTAAAACAAAATCGTAATCTATATCATAAATCGTTTTAAGAGCGGTTTGGGCATTATCAAAAAGATGGGTTTTAACATTGTATTGTTTTAAAAGATTTTTTAAAAGTTCCCGTATAGAAGCATCATCTTCAACAATTATGGCAATTAAATTAAAAGCCACCTCCTTTTTTTGCTCTATTGGTTCGTTAAGGGGTTTATTTAAAAGCGTTATTGGTATTTTTAAAGTAAATGTACTTCCCTTATTTACTTTGCTTTCTAATGTTAGTTTGCCACCTAACAATTCTGCAAGCTTTTTTGAAATGGTTAGCCCTAACCCAAACCCTTTTTGCTTATTTTCTTCGTTGTTATCTGCTTGGGTGAATGCTTTAAAAATAAGTTCTTTTTGATCTTTTTTAATACCAATACCAGTATCGTTAACAGAAATTTTCAACATATTTATGTTAGAATCTTGTTTTAAAGAACTTTCTATGGTAATAATCCCTTTTTCAGTGAATTTATAAGCATTTATAACCAAATTATATAGAATTTGTTTGATTCGAAAAGGATCACTAATGATAAGTTTATTGAGAGCCTTATCATGCTTAACGACAAAATTTATGGGTTTATCTTGAACAATATTTTTAGTGTTTTGGATAATTTCATCTAAATGTTTTTCTAGATTGAAAGGAACCGATTCAATAGATATATTACCATTTTCAAGTTTTGAAAACTCTAAAAGATCATCTACCAATTGATACATATAGTTTGAGGCACTTCTGATATGGTCTATGTAATTATTATTTTTTATGTTAAAAGTAGATTTTTGAAGTAATTCACTAAAACCAGAAATAGTACTTAATGGCGTTCTTAAATCATGACTTACCATAGAAATTAACTGTTCTCTACTTTTTAAAAGCGATGATGTGACTTCATTAGCTTGCTCTAATTGTTTTCGGTATCGCTGTGCTTTCCAAAAAGCATTTAAAATAATAACTGAAAATATTATAATAATAATAAAACTGATTCCTGCCGCAAAGAGAATAATATTTTTACTGTGATTTAGAGTTTTTTCTCGTTGTTTATTCATGCTACTGGCATAAAGAATGACGTCTGTTTCTAAATTATTTAGAAGCTCTTGTAGCTTTCTTGAAATAGTAAAATCATTTTCAATGAGCTCTCGTTCTTTTTTTTGTAGAGATCTACGTTTGTTGTTGGACTCTTTTTGAGCCTCCTTTAACATATTTCTAGAAATAGATAATAAAGAATCTATTTGTTTTTGCTCAATATTATTAATGGAATCTTGAGGGTTATACTTGTTAAGTATCATAACATATTCCTCAAATTGTTTACGTGTTTTATTATTTAAAGTATTGGGGTTTTTAACAAGGTCACCTAAAGTGACTTTTCCTAAAAGGGAATCGATGGAACTTAATTTATTGATGGCATCATTTATTGATTCTTCTGAATTATCATTGTGTATTAAATTTTTTAAATCAGTAATATTATTTAGTTTATTATCGATAATCAATTTTATACTGTCTAGAATGGATTCCTGTGTAGTATCATAAACCATAAAGTTTAAGGAATCTATTTTTAATAACAATTTTTCGTTTTCATCAAGATACTCATTAAACTTTGTGCTGGAATTTAGTTGTAATGCAGCTCTTGCTAAACTTTCATTTTTATAAATATCTGCTATTAAACTTCCTGTTTTAACAATTTTATTTCGGTCTGAAATATCTTGTTTTTGTAATTGGGTAAATGTTTTGATTTCAGAAAGAACTAGAAACCCAGAAATAGTGGCTAAAACCCCAAGTATGCAATATCCTATTAAAACTTTAAAAGTAATTCTATTCTTGTATGAGTTTTTCATGAAAAGGGGAATCTTAAGGCATAGATTTATTAAAAAACGGTTTTGTTTGTAGTTTTGTTGCTTTAAATCGTTAATGGTATCAGAAATTATAGAATTAAGTATGTTCTTGATTCTTTGTGCTTATTAAAGGTTTTACGATTAAAAGATGACGTACCAGATTCTTTCACAATTTTTTTAAGAAACACGATGTTTGGGCACCTGCGTTTAAGCATCAAAAATCAGGCGTGCCTTTCTAAGTAACGGGTTTAAAAACACCTTCCTTAGACAAAAGCGATCATTCCATTTAATTTCCCATCAACCATTCCTGGGTATCTAATTTGTTATTCCAACTGATATAACTAAGAAAGAGCTTATAGGGATACAAAATTCCAGACATGTTTAAATCATAAATTTTTTATAAAAAAAAGATAACCTAAAAAAAAAGAAACTATTTATGCAACCTTTTAGTTTTTGATCTGTCAATAATAAAGTTATGAGAAAATAATTAAAAATGTAACAATCAAAAAATCAAAAAAACGAACAAGTAATGAATAGAATAATGAAACATAATTGCAAAAATCAATTAACTAAATCCCCTTTTAAGGTTTGGCTGAAATAGAAGAACAGTGTTAAAAAAGAGATGTTAAATGTTAAAAGCAAAAAGAATACGTTTAAAAACGAATTAAAAATCATTTAATCTAAAAACCCACCTCTCCAAAGAAGAGGTCGGAACTGCAAAAAAAAGGCAGTTCAAGGTGAGGTAAAATATAAAATTTGGTTTTAACCTCTAAGGGCAAAATGTAACTGGCGAAATACTCCTATGGCTTGCCTCGGAGATAGATAGTCAGTTTTAAGAATTTTTTATTCATCAATCAAATTAAAATTTTAAAACAATCATTAATCAAAAAAAAATGAAAAACTTAGTATTACTATTTATGTTATTCACTGCTATTTTGTCGGCACAGGATAATTATACTGTTAGCGGTATAGTTAAAGAGGCAAGTAACGGAGAAACGGCTTTTGGAGCTTCAGTATTTTTAAAAGGAACGCGTATTGGCTCGATTACTAACGAGTATGGGTTCTTTTCTATTACAGCACCAAAAGGAACATACACTTTGACCGTTTCTTATATAGGGTTTGAAAGTATGGGACAAGAAATAACTCTAGATCAAAATCAAAAAGTAAATTTTGAAATTAATGAGGAGTCAACCCAATTAGACGCTGTCGTTGTTGTTGCAGAGGAAACTGAACGTGTAAGTCTTAAGAAACCAGAAATGAGTGTTTCTAAGCTAAATATTAAAACGGTTAAACAAATGCCAGTGGTTTTAGGAGAGGTTGATATTATAAAATCGTTACAAATGCTTCCAGGAGTTACAAAAAACGGTGAAGGTACAGGTGGTTTTCATGTAAGGGGTGGTGCTGTTGACCAAAATTTAGTGTTGTTAGATGAGGCTATTATATATAACACGTCACATATGTTAGGCTTCTTTTCTGTATTTAATGCCGATGCCATTAAGGATATTAAATTGTATAAAGGGGGAATCCCTGCACGTTTTGGTGGAAGAACATCTTCTGTATTAGATGTGCGTCAAAAAGATGGAAATAGCAAGCAGCTTGCTTTTACAGGAGGCATTGGTTTAATTTCTAGTAGACTTGCTGTTGAAGGGCCTATGTTTAAAGATAAAGGCTCCTTTTTAATAGCTGGTAGAAGTTCTTATGTTAATTTGTTTCTGGCAGCAGCAAATGAGGACAATAGACTTGGTTTTTACGATTTAAACCTGAAAACCAATTATAAATTGAACGACAAGAATAAACTATACCTTTCTGGGTATTTTGGTAGAGATAGCTTTAAATTTGGCAAAAGTTTTAGCAGTAGCTATGGTAATGCTTCAGGGAATTTAAGATGGAACCATATATTTAATGATCGTTTATTCTCAAACTTATCTTTAATCTATAGTAAATATGACTACGATCTGGAGATTACAGATGATGAATTTGATTGGATTTCTTCAATCAAGAATTATAATGTAAAATACGATCTTAAATATTATGCCAGTGATAAGTTTAAATTAGATTTTGGGATTAGTGGTATTTATTATGATTTTGATCCTGGTCAAGTACGTCCTACTTCCGATACGTCTCCAATAAATTTTTTAGCATTAGATAGAAAAAAAGCATTTGAAGGAGGTTTATATGTTAATGCAGAGCATAAGATCACAGATAAGTTAACAGCTCAATACGGCTTAAGGCATAGTAGTTTTAGCCGTTTGGGAGGTCAATCAATGATAGATTATGCCAACGGTCAGCCTGTTGTATATAATAGTACTTTGGGTATCTACGAGCGTGGCACAGAAATAGGAGAGACCGCTTATAAAGAAGGAGAAACTATTAAAAGTTTTGGTAATTTAGAGCCAAGAGCATCCTTAGCGTATCAATTAAACGAGTCATCTTCTGTAAAAGCAGGATATTCAAGATCTGCTCAATATATTCACTTATTATCAAATACAACCTCGGTAACGCCATTAGATGTATGGACTGCTAGTGGGAAGTATATTAAGCCACAATTATCTGATCAGTATGCATTAGGATATTTTAGAAATTTTAATAATAAAAAATACTCTTTGGAAGTTGAAGGTTATTATAAAACAACAGATAATAGAATAGACTATATTGATGGATCTAATTTAATAGGTCAAAATAATATTGAAACAGAGGTTTTAAACGGAGAGGCCAGAGCTTATGGACTGGAATTTTTAGTACGTAAAAACGAAGGAAGATTTACAGGATGGGTATCGTACACCTTATCTAAAGCAGAGCAAAGAACCTTGGGAGGTACCGCAGGAGGCCCTGGAATTAATAATGGCGATTGGTATAATTCTGCTTTTGATAGAACACATGATATTTCGATCACAGGAGCCTATAAGTTAAATGATAAATGGACCTTTGGAGGTAATATGGTTTTTCAAACGGGAAGACCTGTAACATATCCTAATGGTCAATATGAATATGAAGGACAATCTATAGCTAGTTTTTCTGAAAGAAACTCTGATAGACTACCCGCTTACCATAGGTTAGATCTTTCTGCAACGTATAAACCTAATAGAAGGCCTAATAAAGGATGGGAAGGCGAATGGGTTTTTGGTATTTATAATGCATATAATCGTAAAAATGCGGCTTCAATTTCTTTTACTCAAAATGAGGACTTAGGTATTAATGAAGCAACAAGAACTGCCATTTTTACAATGGTACCATCGGTAACTTACAACTTTAAATTTTAATAAAATGAAAATATATTTTAAATTAATATTACTTCTTTTAACAATATCGTTAGCATCATGTGAAGATGTTATAGATGTAGATGTGCAAAATGGCGTTAGCAGATTAGTTATTGAAGCTTCTCTTGATTGGGAAAAAGGAACAACAGGAAGTAATCAAACTATAAAATTAAGTAAATCGACACCGTATTTCGATACTACAACCAATACAGGTGTTACAAATGCCTCTGTTAGAGTTGTTAATGATAACGATGGAACAGAATTTGTTTTCACCCATCAAGGTGATGGTGCGTACACAACAAACAATTTTATTCCTGTGGTTGGCGAATCTTATACTTTAGAGGTTATTCATGACGGAGAAACTTATAGCGCAAATGAGACTTTAACACCTGTTGTGGATATTGATGCTATTACGCAGTCTGTAGAAAGTGGTTTTAATGATGAGGATCTAGAAGTAAATATAATATTCACAGATCCTGAAGCAGAAGAGAATTATTATTTATTTAAGTTTCAAAAAGAAGGCGATCTGTTACCAACATTAGAAGATGGTGATGATGAATTTGTTAATGGAAATAAAGTAACCTGGTGGTTTGAAAAGGAAGAAGATGACGATACAGATGAAATAGAAGCTTTTATGCCTGGAGATACTGTGAGTATCGAATTTTATGGTATTTCTGAAGCATTTTCAAACTATATGCAAATTCTTATAGAACAAGCCGAGGGAGCAGGTCTTTTTAGTACAACTCCAGTGCCTTTAAAAGGAAATTGTATTAATACAACAAATGCAGATAATTATGCTTTTGGATATTTTAGATTAACACAAGTTGTAAGAACGAGTTATACGTTTCAATAATTTTCTGTTATTAAAACAAAATAAAAAGGCTGTTTAAAAAGTGATGGACTTTATTATTGTTCAGAGTAAAGCGTTTGTTATCCTATGTTTGCAAAAGGCTAGTTCATTCAGAGCACAGCGAAGAATCTTTATTATTAATCTCTATAGATTCTTCAGTCGTACCTCCTTCTGAATGACATGGCGGTCTTATTTTGTTCAAAAGTTTGTCATCAGAACTAGTGTCATTCAGAACATTCCGACAATTGTCGGAGTTGAAGAATCTCTAAAAACCAAACATTAAAGTTTAAGAGGTTCTTCAGTCGTAAGCTTCGCTTATATCTTCAAACAAAATATATTTTGTTTTCGATAGCTTTCTGGATGACATAGCGACTTCATCGTATTCAGAATAACACTTTTTAGGCAGTCTCTTTTGTTTTATAAGAATCAAAGTGAATCATTACAATTCAAAATCAGCATGTTTCCAACTTGCTTTAAAAAGTTCGTTATAGCGTTCGGTGTTTTCTTCATCGCCTAATGCTTCATAAGCCGTTTTTAAGCCATGATACGCCCAGCCGTTTTTTGGTAAATATTCAAGGTCTTTAAGATAGGATTCAATAGCGAGTTTCTTTTGTCCGTTAAGTATATAAATAGGCCCTAAGTGATGACGAATAGAAAAAAACCAATCTGGTGGTTCGTTATAATTTAATGCATCTTCCATTATAACAGCCTCTTTTAAAAGCGCAATACTAGCTTTTAAATCGCCTTCATGAGCTAAAATCTCACTTTTTAAAACCTTTTCAGCTATTTTAACTAATTCGTAAACCGAGTTAATGTCCCAAACAGTTACTTCGCTTAATGTTTCGTCTTTTGCTAATGTTTCTAATTCAGTTAGTTCAGCTTTAGCTTTATCCAAATCGCCTTTTCCTAAATAAGCCATACCTTCTGCATAATGCCTAATCGCTTTTGGATATTTTAAATCGTAGGTTTCTAGTTTCATGTTTAAAATAGAATCCCATTGTTTAAATTTAACGGCGACATAATATGGAATGGTGTAATAATGTTGTAAAGTGCCCCAGCCTGGTAGTTTCATAATTTCTGGATGCACATGTTCCGATACTTTATTAGCACCAATCATAGCCCAATAACTATTTCCTTCAAGAGTTGCCGTAGCCGCCATAAAATGATAATTATGTGGGTAATAGGCGAGTGGGTAGGCTCCTTGAGCATGACAGGTTGTAACATACGTACTATCTGCCTTTACAGCAGCAATATTAGATAAGGTACCTTTGTGATAGTCTCCTGTTCTTATATAGGTATGAGAGGGCATATGTAATAAATGTCCAGAACCAGAAACCAAGCCATCATCAAAAGCTTTAGCAGATATATTAGCGCGTTCTGGTGTTTTGGAACCTTCAACGGCATGTATATAAAAATGATGTGCTCCAGGGTGTTTTGGGTTTTGAGCTATAAGCTTTTCTAAAAGCGTTACTATTTCTGGAGTCCAAGATTTTTCTGTACCATCTTTCTCATTTAAATCCCAAGGATGTAAATTCATAAGAGACTCTGCATATAAGGTGCTAATTTCTGTATCCTCAGGATATTGATCGTATAAAGTCTTCATGGCCTTAGAATATTTAGCATCTAACGCAGACCTGTCTTCGGGAGGTTTGGGAGCATAGCGTAATGCCATTGCATTAATAAACTGTCTTTCCTTTTCTGTACCATTTTTAGATAGTTCTTTTGCTTTTTGTATCGCTTCGTAGGCACGTTCGTAATTATCGTCTTCCATTCCCGCATTGTAATTAGGTCCTAATACATAAGCGTATCCCCAAAAAGCCATAGCGCAGTTGGGATCTAATTTTGTGGCGTAATAAAAAGAACGGGCAGCTTCTGCATGATTAAAAGCATAAGCCAATGCCAGGCCTTGATTAAAATAGCGCTGTGTCAAAGTATTTTGAGTGGTAATAGGATAGCTTACGACATCATAACCTTTTAAAAGAGGGGCTATGTTGTCTTTTTTATACCATTCTGCATCTGTAACTTGTGGTACACAGGCGTATCTGGATGATACAGTGGTTTTACTAATAAAATCTTTTGGTTGTTCGTTGGTCTTTTTACAAGAAAAAAATAGATTTAGGGTAATGAATACTAGTATACCTCTTTTCATTCTGTAATGTTTTGTTTTTCAGTAAATTACTGTATTGCAATTTACTAAAATTTTTAGATGTATTTAAGGTGGAATTTATTTAATTTTGTTTTTTAGTGCCACTTTCAGATTTCAGATATCATATTCTTGATTAGAAAATGTTTCCCTTGCCAAAGGTTCTTTCTAATTAGTTTTTTATCAATTTTAGCACCCATTTCAAAATTCTTTAAACCGTTCCATTGTGGGGCAATAAGTAAGTGCGCTGGTGATTCGTTAATAAATCGTTCAATAATAATATCAGATCTTAGTAAATATTGTTATAGCCAACCTCTGCAACCGAGGTACTAATTTTTTCTTTAGAAGACATTTCAGTCATACTACCATCAAATTTCCAGATCTTGTCCTATTTATTAGACAAAAAAAGGATGTCAAGGGACATTATTTGCTAAACTCTAATCAGTAGTTTTTTAAGTTATACTTTTTAGTTTATGAAAAGTCTCTTAAAAAAAAAGTTTTTGAGTTAAAGTCTGTTTTTTAGGATCTTGAGTAACGATTACCGATGTACAAATAGTTTTTATTATTGATTATAAATAAAATCATAATTAATTTCTAGTTGATTTTGAGTGTAGTATTTTTTGTTAATGGGATAATTTTCATTGTCTAATGTCCAATCTTGTATATTAGTATCTGAACCTCGTTCATATTTAAGTACAAACTTAGGAAGAATAGAAGCTTCATTATTTGTTGCCATATTCAATGAATTCCCGTAAATTATATAGTTGTTTTTATTTACGCCAAACATGAAATTTTCATATACTGGAAAATTTTTTGGAGGAAGATTAATGTTATCATAAGTTAAATTTACAATACCGAAATTAGATGTAATAGTGGTAACATTATTATCATTATCATAAATAACTTCTATAGAATCATTATCGCTTGTTTCTTTGTAAATAAGCCCTAAATTATTTGTAAAAAAAGTTTTAGTGGAAGAATTATTATTGAATTCGCGAATACTCGTTATTGTGTTATCCGAATTATAAATAAAATTTGTAGTGGTAATATTATTATTATCTGTCTTTATAGTTTTGGTTATTCTTTCCATATCATCATATGATATGGTAAATTCATAGGTAAGAGTTTTATCAGGTAAATATCCCTTATTCGAAGATAATTTTCCATTATTATACGTCCAATTGAAATAATTGGTTAATTTATTATTTATATCATAAAAAGAATCGGTTTTTGGTTTGTTGTCTTCATAAACCCTTGTAACAAATCTTTCAGGCTCACCTAGGTTGTAAACTGTAATTTTCATTTTAGAAAGAAGTTTGTCCTTTTTTGAATCTGTAGAGTCATCTGTTGAGCAAGACCAAATAACTAAGCCAATTAGAAGTATTAAGAATAAATTCAATTTTTTCATTAAGTAGCGTTTTGTCAAAATTGTTTATGGCGTTATTACACAAGACTAATATATTGATAAATTCATTATCTTCTATTTGTTAGACAAAAAAAGAATATTAAGAGACATTATTTACTCAATTTCAATTAGAGTTAATGGGTTTCAAATGTGATTTTTTAGGTGTATTTAAGATAAAAATTAATTAAGTTAATTTTTATTTAATCTATTGTGTAAAAAATATTACTTTTAAGGTATTATATATTCTTTAAGTTATAAAATAGTAAAAAAAGAGTCTGCTCTGCATTTGGAAACCCTCGAAAACATTAATAAACTATCTGATGAAGATCTGATAAAAGGCATTGTTAAAGACAATAACACATTGCTTTTTGAGGTTTTATACGATAGGTATGCTAGGTTAGTATATAATAAATGTTTTGGTTTTGCGAAGGATGAAGACGAAGCTGAAGATTTAACTCAAGATGTCTTTTTGAAACTTTTTGTTAAATTAGGGAGTTTTAAAGAGAAATCGAAATTCTCCACATGGTTGTATGCCTTTACATATAACCATTGTGTAAATTATGTAACCAGAAATACAGCCAAAAAATTAGAAAAACAATCTGTAGATTATAAAGATATTGAAAATCTTTCTGAAGACGACGACGATCATAGTTTTGTTGATATGAAAGTAGATAAGCTAAAAATAGCTTTGGAACTAATTTCTCCTGATGAGAAAATGATTTTATTGCTAAAATACCAAGATTTTCTTTCTATTAAAGAGATTGAAAGTGTTTTAGGAATTGGTGAAAGCGCAGTTAAAATGAGAATTAAACGCGCTAAAGATAAGTTGATAACAGTGTATAACGATAATCTTAAATAATGGAATATAATCCGTTTAAAGACATAAACAAGCCGCTTAAGGAAGTTCCAAAAGAACTGAAGTCTAAGGTTATGCAGGATATTGCTATAGCTAAGTTACTTATGGATCTTGCCCAGTTGTTTTCTTATAATATCGGTGATTTGATAGAATCTGTTATGAAACAAAGAAAAGACAAGACAAGAGATAACCAATAATTAAGTATAAACCTAACAATATAAATATGGAAAAAGCAACAGAATTGAAAGATAAAGTTATGGAATCTATAGCAGCTATGTGGCCAGAAGTAGCTAAGATACTCCTTAATTTGGTAATAGTCCTTATTGTTTTATTTATTGGTTGGTTGGTAACAAAACTTGTTGTTAAAATTATAAAGAAAGCTTTAAAATTGGCCAAAGCTGATAAATTAGATGACAAGCTAAATGATATTGAGATTATAGAGGGTAAAAAACTAAAATTTGAAACCATTAAAATTATTTCAAATTTTGTGAAATGGGTGATGTATATTATGTTAATAATCATAGTATCGGATATCATGAATTTGACCATGATTTCTGAACAGATTAGTAATTTATTAGGTTATTTACCACAATTATTCGCAGCCTTAGTTATTTTTACTATTGGGTTAATTTTAGCTAATACCATTAAGAAGGGCTTAAAATCTTTTTTTGAATCTATGGATTTATCTGGAGCGAAAGTTATAAGCCAGGTGGTCTTCTTTATCATATTAATTTTTGTTTCAATAACAGCATTGAATCAGGCTGGTGTTAACACCGAAATTATTACAAGTAACTTAACTATGATTTTGGCAGCCTTTTTGTTAGCCTTCGTTTTAGCATTTGGTTTTGGTGCGCAAAAAGTAGTTGGGGACGTTTTAAAAGCTTTTTATATCAGAAAAACCTACGAAATTGGACAGGTCATCGAATTTAACAATATTAAAGGTGAAGTTGAAACAATAGATAGCATATCTCTTACGTTAAAAACAGAGGAAGGAAAATTAGTCGTTCCTATAAAGGATATAGTAGAGAGCCAAGTGAAAATTAAGGATTGACTTTAGTTAGGGTTAAAGTTTTGGTTGGTTACTTATCCAGGTTTTTAGCAACTCTCTATAAGTCCCTTTTCATTTGTTTGGAAAGGGCGCCTTTTTTTAGAACTTTTCTAAGATTTGTAAAACCTCTTTTTTATAGCTTCGGCTAATAGGTAATGATTTATTATTAATTACTATTTCTTCATTTGTAAAAGAAATAATACTATTTATTGATATAATATAGGATCTGTGGATTCTAATAAAATTTTTAACAGGTAGTTTGGCTTCAATAGCACTAATAGTTTCCCTGGTTACAATCGTTTTATCTGCTAAATGAATTTTAATATAATCACTATAACTTTCAATATAAATAATAGCATCAAAATCTATTTTGATCATGCGTCTGTCTGATCGAACAAACATAAAATCACTATTATCTATGTTTTTTATGATGGCACTTTTTGTATCACTGTATATTTCAAAATAATTATTAATTGCTTTTAGTAAACGGTTAAAAGAAATTGGTTTTAATAAGTAATCGACCGCTTGCAATTCAAACCCTTCTACAGCATAATCCCGATAAGCGGTTGTGAATATAATTTTAATGTCTTTGTTAATTGATTTCGCAAAGGAGATTCCAGATATTTCGGGCATGTTAATGTCTAAAAAAATCAAATCTATATGGTTACTTCTTATGGCGCTAAAAGCTTCAATAGCGTTATTACAACTAACAATTGTTTTAATATGAGGTATTTTTTTTAGATGTGTTTCTATAACTTCTCTTGCTATAGCTTCATCGTCAACAATAAGGCATGATATATCTTTGCTTTTCAACAATTATTCTGTGGTATTTAATATTAAATTGACTTTAAAAAGGGCATTTTCGTTGGTGATATTTAGCGTGTAATGACCTTTGTATAGTAAATCTAATCGCTTTTGTATATTTTCTAATCCAATACCTTTTTTATAGCTTTCAGACGATGTACTCGTGTTTTTTATACTAAAATGAATGTTTTTGTCTTCACAAGTTAATATTATTTTAATAGAAAGCAAACCATTTTTAATAGCACCATGTTTAAAACTATTTTCAATAAAAGGCAGTAATAGCATGGGGGCAATTTTAAGGTCTTCGGATATGTTTTCGGTTAAAAAAATAATATCTAAAGTGTTGTTAAATCTCATTTTTTCTAACTCAATATAGTCTTTAATATGATCTATATCGTCTATTAAAAGGACAAATGGTTTATCAACTTTATAGAGTAAATAATCTAATAAATTTGAGAGTTTTAAAATCATTTCGGGCGTTTCATCTGCCTTTTTTAAAGCAAAGCCATACATGGTATTTAAAGTGTTAAACAAGAAGTGCGGATGAATTTGCATCTTTAAATACTTAAGCTGCTGCTCTTTTAATTTAAGTTGCGTCTCTAAAATTTTAGTTTCTAGTTTATTAGTTTGCTCGACATGTTTTAAATTAAGTTTTAACAACTTAAACCCACTTACTACAATAACAACTAGATATACAGCAAGCGTTACAAAAAGTAAGTTTCTACTAATTGGTGCCATATCTGTGTACACAAAACTTGATAAATAAATAAGCCCATAAAATACCGAAATAAGGATAAGGTATACCGAAATAATAACGGTATATAAGCTATATAAAGCAAAAAGGATGTATCGTTTTTTTATAAGGTATTCTGGAATTATTTTATAAATAAACACATAGGTAGTGGCAATAGTTATGGGCATTAAAAACAGGGAGAATGATAATACATAGCTAAAATCACTACTATCAAAACCAAAAAAATAAGTGTAGAATAAAAGAACCCCAAACCAAAACAACGCATGGAGTAGCAATTGCACTATTTTTTTTAAAATGAATTTTTTTAGCATATAATATTTAACATATAACAATATTACTATAATTTTTACTACATGATGTGTTTTGTAGATGAATGACGGATTTAGTACCAGTTTTAGCATGTTGTTAAAAAAGAGACTAATTAGGTTATCTGTCGCATTTTAGTTTTTAGACTCGTTCTTAAGGTTAAGTTTGTTGCATATTTAAAATTAAAAGTAGATGAAACGATTACAATTATTAGTTATTTTTCTCTTAACAAGTACATTATGTTTTCCACAACAAGATAACTTTAAACAGTTAGATTCATTTTTTAAAACCTTATCAGATAACAACAAAGTGATGGGAACTTTAGTAGTTTCTAAAAACGGACAGGTTATTTATGATAAGAGTATCGGATACGCTAGTGTTTCTGAGGGGAAAAAAATCACCAAGGCCTCAAAATTTAGATTAGCATCTATTACAAAAACTTTTACTGCAACCATGGTTTATCAATTGGTTGATGAAGGCAAACTAAAACTTACGGATAAACTCTCAAGCCATTTCCCTCAGATTCCAAATGCAGAAAATATCACCATTGAAAATTTATTAACTCATAGTAGTGGTTTATACGAAATTACTAAAGATGCTGGTTTTAAAACATGGCATTTAGAAGGGGCTACCCGAGAAGAAATGCTAGCAAGAATGCAAAAATATCCTGGAGTTTTTGAACCCAATGAAAAATGTAAATATTCCAATTCTAATTTTCTTCTTCTGGGCTATATCATTGAAAATATAGAAAAGACTAGCTATGCCGAGGTGCTTCAAAAAAGAATTGCAGATAAACTAAACCTAAAAAACACCTATTATGGTGGTAAAATAAATGCAACAAATAATGAGTGTGTTTCTTATAAATATAAAAAAGGTACGTTAACACAATCTGAAGAAACAGATATGAGCGTTCCTGGTGGTGCAGGTGGTATTGTTGCGACACCATACGATCTTGTAACATTTTATGAATCACTATTTACTGGGGAATTAATGTCGTCGGAAAGTTTTTCAAAAATGATTACAATTAAAAAGTTCCCATATGGGAGTGGCATTTTTAAAGGAGAAATGTACGGTCTGGATAGTTATGGTCATGGGGGAGCTATCGATGGATTCGCTACTGAAATAACGTATATCCCTGAAGAAAAAACAACCATTGTTTTATTGGCAAATGCTTTAAATTATAGTATATCAGACATTATTACAAATGGTTTTTTAGCAAGTCAAAATAAAGACTTGGTAAAACCTATGGCTAATATGACATTTATCGAATTGACCGAACAACAAATACAGCCTTTTGCTGGAGAATATGAATACTTCATTGAAAATGAAAAGGTTAGTTTTACCATTGTAGCAGAGGGTAATGTACTAAAAGGTAGTCCAAATCCAAACATGTTATTTAAGTTTAAAGCTATAAAGAATAATGAATTTGTACAAGAAAAATTCGGAATTCATCTTAAGTTTAATTTAAAGGAAAAGACATTAATTTTTTCACAAGCAGGAATTAACCCAAAAACATTAACAAAAAAACAATAAATTTAAACATTATGATAACATTAGTATTATTACAGAACCCAGGTTTTTTTTCACAATTATCAAAACGATTTGAAGAAGGCGGATCATTTTTTATGTCACTTATTTTAATCTGTTTCATATTGGCATTTGTCTTTCTTGTCTTTGGCTTTTTAAGTGTTAAAAAGGATTTAAACAAATCTAAAAAAATGATGAGCTTAGCATCAGATGTCAGTATTTTGGGGCTTGTCTTTGGTTTTTTAGGATCAACCATAGGTATGATTCAAGCTTTTGACTCTATAGAAGCTGTTGGTGATATTAGTGCAGGTATGATGTCTGGAGGGCTTAAGGTAGCATTTTTAACTACTGTATTTGGATGCATAACTTTTATTCTTCCTAGAATTGGTATTATAATTTTAAAAGGATTCCAAAAAAATGTTTAGTTATTTTTGGAATATATTGTTTAAAAGCCTCTTTTCATGAATTAAGAAAAGGGGCTTTTATTAAGATTATTAAATACTTTTTTGGCAGTTCTGGGAGAGGAAAAATAAAGAATTTTGGTTTTTGACCTTTTTAGGTCAAAACCTTGTCGGCAACTTGATTGAGTATGAAACTAGCGAAATACCTCTATGGCTCTGCCGAGGATAGTAGGTTTCAAGAAATTCTTTATTTTTTATGTCTTAGTCGCTTTTTTATAAAAATAAAAGTTAGTATTCCAATAATAAGCAATGGCCATATATGGATGATGCCTATAACTAGAGATTCAATAAAATCCCAACCAAAAGATATACCTTCTTTAATTTTAGACCAAAATGTTTTGTTATAAGTGTTAGGCTCTTCTTTATAATCTACAGTTTCATATAAATCAATTTGTATCGTACTGTATGAAACTTTATTCGTTAAATATTTTAGTCTTCCTTGAGCAGCCTCAATCTCTTCCTGAATAATTCGTAGTTTGTCTTCAGTAGCTAAAATATCTTCAACCGTTTTAGCATTTTTACGTAAAATAGATTCATAACGAGCTTTAACTTCTAGTTTTGTTTTAAGACGGGTTTGAATATCGATATATTCTTCGGTAACATCTTGTGTCGTTATGTTTTCATAGTCAATAAATTCTACAAAAGTACTTATGGAGTCTATCATAGAGTCAAAGTATTGTTCGGGCACTTTAATAGTAAAACGATTCTCTTTTTTGTATAAATTATTATCAAACCTTAAATCAGAAATATAAGCACCGTATTTGTGTACCATATTCTTGATTTGATTGGTTGCTTTTTTTACATCTTTAACTTTATATTTAGCATTGGCAGATTTAATTATTTTTAAATGTTTTGGAACTGCATTTATTGATGCATCTTGTTTTAAAACAAAATTAGACGTCTCATCATTAACAGATTCAAAGTCTTCATTTATTTCAACATGAGTAACAGGAACACTTTCGTTATACTTAGAAGATTGACTACAAGCCAAAAATGAAACAAAGATTAAACTAACTGCCAAAATTTTAAATACTATTTTTAATTGATTTGCTTTCATAATTTTATATTTTTAATAATTATATAAACAAACATATCGAGCAATCGAAGCAAAGAATTGTAAAGCGATTGTAAAAGGTTTGTAATCTATTTTACAATTTGTAATTAATTTATAACCAGTAGATTTTAACTTGATCAAACAAGATTTTTATTATTTCAATCTTTTAAAAAAGAAAGTAGCAGCTACTTTTTTAAAGACGAATCATGCGCCAGATTTAATTGAAGCTTGGAAAGGTGAAGATATTGTTTCATTTCAGGAAGATTTGTTTATTAAAGTAAAAGCAAAAGTTAGCGAAAAGTGGTTTTATACCTATTTTAAAAATAATACTGAAAAACTACCGAGGATTGATATGCTTAATTTACTAAGCGAATATGTTGATTTGAAGGATTGGAATACATTTAAGGCTACTCATAAAAATAAAACACATGTCCTATCAAATAAAAGAAAACCACTGTATTGGTTATTGTTGTTAATACCCGTAATTGTTTTTTTTGTATTTGGTATGAATTCTAAAAATCAATTTCATTTTTGCTTTGTAGATGCTATTAAAAATACACCCATAACAAAAACGCCATTAGATATCAAGATTTTGCAAGATGAAGAATCGCCTTTGTATTTTAAAACCGATAGTCTGGGTTGCTTTAATTATGAGACAAAAGAGACTCGTATCAAATTTGTAGTGCAATCACCATATCATAAAACAGATACTATAGTTCGATTTATCGATTCCAATTCTAATCAAACAGTTAAACTTGTTACAGACGATTATGCTTTAATGCTGCATTATTATTCTAACGGAAACGTAAAAGATTGGAAAAAACATAAACAACAGCTTAATAACCTTATAGCAAATGATGCTCAGATATATCAATTATTTGATACCAACATTGGAGTTGAATTATTTACTAAAGAAGATTTTATAAGGTTTATTACAACGCCAACACGTAATTTAAGACGCGTAGAAATATTAGATAAAACGTTGAAAGATGGAAAGATTTCAAAACTTAAATTTATTGTGAAATGAAGAGATTGACCTATATAATATGTATTCTGATTTTTATTTCATGTAAAAATAATGAAGCTAATAAAGTATCCGAAAGCCCTGTATTGGAAATGGAAAATGATACCGAAGTATACGACTTTGAGATAAATTCAAAAGTGAATAGATATGAAACCCTATCAACTCAAAAACTTCAAGACTATTTTGATTTAATAAAACTTCAAAAAAAACATCCAGAATTTAAAGATGATATTTTATTACAACTTAGAAAATTATCGAATGATTCCATTCTAAATTATACTGGTGATTTTTCAATAGAAAATATTCATCAAGTAGGAGAAGTTGAAACTATTTCAGATTCTATCCAAAAAATAAAACTAGTTTACAATGTAGTGTCAGACTCCTATAAAGGTTTAGACTCTATTTTAGCAAACATTATTTCTAAAACGATTCTTATTGATGAAACAGCAACCATTTCAAATAAAGTTGTGTTTTTAAGACCATAAATTCTAATTGCTTTTCATTTAATAAAATACTCTCAATCTATTTTTTTGACAAAAATAGTTGCGTAACTAATCGGTTACGTTTATATTTGTAACCGATCAGTTACCTAATATTATGAGAAGAGATGTTTTTCAAGCCATAGCAGACCCTGTTAGAAGAGATATTATAGAGTTGCTTTCTAACGAATCACTTACTGTAAATACTGTAGCCGAAAAATTCGAGGTAAGCCGTCCTGCAATTTCAAAACACTTGAAAATTTTGAAGGAATGTGGAATCATAGAGATAAACAAAAAGGGTAGAGAACGCTTTTGCATCATAAAACCCAGAAACCTTATTCCTGCATTTTTGTGGATAGAACAATATAAAGCCCTGTGGGAAGATAGGATAGATACTTTCGAAGATTATTTAATGACATTACAAACTAAAAATAAAAAAAATGAGTAAAACAAATGATGCTAGCAACCGAACAGTTACCATAAAAAGAACGTTTAATGCGCCTATAGAATTGGTTTGGGAAGCATGGACTCAACCAGAACATATAATAAAATGGTGGGGGCATGTAAAAATGAATGTTAAAGTGATTCAACACAATTTTAAAGTAGGAGGCACGTGGAAATACACCATGGAAATGCCAGATGGTAATGAATTTATTACTGAAGGCGTATATTCTGAAATTGTTGAATTCGAAAAAATAATTTCATCAGCAGATTTCAAACCTATGACCGAAGGTGTAGAAATACAAGCTTTCTTTGAGAAAAATGGCGATCAAACAAATTTTACATTTAATATTGTACACGACACAGAAGAGTATTGTAAGCAACAAGAAAAAATGGGTATTCTAAATGGTTGGGGCTCTGTTTTTGATAGATTAGTCGAGCATTTAGAAACTTTGGTGAAATAAAAACCTTAGGCACTTTGTTAAAACTAGAAGCTCATGTTTATGGGCTTTTTTTGTTTTTACAAGTTAGTAGATGTTTTGCAGAAAATATTGATTTTAAGTTTTTTTAATATAAATTAGCTTCTGTTTGTAGATAAGTAAGTATCATCAGATATAAAATGAACTTTAAAACAATATGTAAATTCTAGATAACTATTTAGTATTTAAACGATTTCATATCTAATCTTAACCCCAAATAGAAGACATGAAGAAACTATTCTCTAAATTACTATTACTAATTCCTTGCCTGATATTTAGCCAGAAAATAGTAAACATTGAAGCTGACCTTATTTCATTTAATGATAGGGATTTTAGACTCTACAAAAAATCAGAAGAACATTATCGGCAATTTGAATTTGAACTGTTGGAACTTTACGATTATGAACACAATATTTCTTATTATAGTAAAAAGATTGAGACTGAAGAATTAGATGATTCCGTAATTGAAACAAAATCCTTAACCCCATTTTCAATTAACAGATTCTCTGAACAAAACCCTTCGCTTTATTTTAGAGAACGAAACGTCTTATACCAACTTAATTATTTCAATAATGCTTATTTCTCTGTAAGAGTTTTTGAATACAAAAATCAATATAATGAGATTATTCAAGGAAGAGAAAACAAATGGAATTTAATCAAAACAGAATTTTATAATTATTTTATTATAAATATTAAGAAAAACACCCAAATCCTAGTACTTACAGAACATGAGGGTAGGCACTTAGACATAGTAGGTTTCATTACCAATGGAGCTAATGGATTAAAGGCTAGTTTAAGAGGGCAAAATTTTAAGGAACAAATTGATGATAAAGCATCAATAAAAGAACTTAAAGAACTTACGAGTACATATAATTACAACGATAAGTTTACTAATCTTTACAGAATTACCAACCACCAAGAACTTAGAGATGTTATATTTAATAAATCACTTTTGAACAAAAAATATGATACAATTTATATCAAAAAAGGATTTGGTATTGGTGGAAAGAATCAAGAGTATGACGTTTATAATCTGAAATTAAAAATAATCTCTCCAAAAGGCACAAGAGCCGTGTTTGCTAATAATGATTCTTATTCACAGATTCTGGTCAACAATCAAATAAAGTGGCTTACTAAAGAAGGGATGATTTTAAAAGACAAACCAGAGCTTCCTTATTCCGTGTGCGGAACCGTAAGTTCGGTAAAAAGAAAAATAGTGCGTGATGGAAACTTAGTTCAAATGATTGAAGAAACTGATAATTTTGATGGAGGTCCACCGAAAACACTTGTATATAATCTACCTTTCAAGGATAAAGAATATGAAACCTATTTTCTCAATGGTAGTAAAGCGTTGAGTTATGATGATAATTCTGGTCTAGGTGCTCATTACCAATTACCAGGCGAAGCCTACAATTATTTTATTGTAAAAAAAGGTGATGGGGCAACATTGTTTGAATATTTTTTCAAAAAAGACAGTGTTCACTCACTAAAAAAGTTATTACCAGATAACATGCTTTACACTATTAGAAGTAAAAACTATTATACTCCGATTTTGTTTCAGAGGGATGAGAAATATGGTTATTTTCCAATTAATAAATCGGGCAGGTATACTTCAATTGATAATTTCAATGGTTCGTTAGCAAGATTTAGGTTAGATAGTGGCAAGAAGGGATGGCTTGATATTTATGGTAATGAATATATAGACAAATAACAAGTGTTATATTGAAAACAATAAACGTAAATTTAGAAAATTATTTCTATAATTTTTATTCACGTCGAAATTTAATCTCTAAAAACAAACCAAAATACTAAACCAACTACTTCCTCTTATTCCGTTTATTATAATTCTTATCACCTCTTGTTTTAGGCTTTTTGTACTTAGCAGCAATTTTAAATTTATAAGAACCCCCTAAATTTTCTTTAGAGTTTTTTTTAGATTTTTCATGAAAAGCAGGTCCTGGAGCATCTTCATCTTTACGTTTAATAGGATTGTTACGTTCCTTTATTTTCGGACGTTCTTCTTCAATTAACTCCGTAGAGATCTTAACAGCCATAGGAATTTCCAATAAAGGAATCTCCATATTCATTAAAGTTTCAATACCTTCAATAGACTCTTGTTCTGCTTTAGTAGAAAAAACCATGGACTTTCCTTCACGTTCTGCACGACCTGTTCTACCAATACGATGCATATAGTTTTCAGCATACAAAGGCGTATCAAAATTAATAACATGGGATACATTATCAATATCCAACCCACGAGCCATGACATCTGTAGCAATTAAAATACGGTTGTCACCATTTCTAAATTGTTCAATACTTCGTAGTCTGTAATTTTGGGTTTTATTAGAATGAATCACACATAACTCGTCATGAAATGTTTCGTCTAGTTTTTCAAACAAACGATCAGCCATTCGTTTATAAGCCACAAATATTAAAACCCGATTAAAAGTTTCGGTATCATATAGTAAATGCTCTAATAAATTAACCTTAGTATAAAAATTAGGAACATTATAACGTGTTTGCGATATGTTATCTAGAGGCGTACCAGAAATAGCAATAGAAACACGTTGAGGACTCTTAAAGAAATCACTAATTAAAGCATCGACATCTTGCGTCATAGTAGCCGAAAACATAATGTTTTGTCTACGACTAGGAAGAATATCAAAAATATTAATTAGTTGATGTCTAAACCCTAAATCGAGCATCACATCAACTTCATCAATCACCAATTTCTGTATCGATTTAAGTTGCAAAACCCTGCTTAAAGCCAAGTCGTATAATCTCCCAGGTGTTGCCACTAGTATATCTATCCCTTGAGCAACTGCTTGTTTCTGGGTATTGATGTTGGTACCACCATAAACCCCTAAAACACGATTATTAATGTACTTTGAAAGTTTTTCAATCTCATCTACTACCTGCACAACTAATTCACGTGTAGGTACCAAAACCAAAACACGTGGCTCCTCTTGAGTAGAATATTTTAAATTCTTAATAATAGGTAGCATATAGGCAAAGGTTTTACCAGTACCCGTTTGCGCAATACCCACCATATCTTTACCAGAATTAACAACATTAAATGCCTGTTCTTGTATAGGCGTAGGAGTTGTAAAACCCAGATCATCTAAGGCGTTATAAAGCGGAGTGTTTAAATTTAAATCTTCAAAATTCAAAATGATGCTATTTAGCTGGCAAAGTTACGCTTAATTAATAATTAATTCTAGACTTAGAAACTAAAGGATAAAATTTAAACAGTTTCTAAATGACTATTGTGTATTTCAATACTATAAGCCGCTTTAAATGTTTGTTGTGGCATTAAAGTTAAAATACCTTCTTTTTCTTTGAGATTCTGATTTGTGTTTTCGTTATCAGCAATACCAAGCCAAGGTTCTATGCAAACATAATCCCCATTTGGCTTTGCCCAAATACCTAAATAAGGAAAATCTTTATAGTTAACAGTAAGAATAGAACCGTTAGATTTACTTTTTAAAGTCACTTTTTTAGACTTTAAATCTTTAAAAACAAGAGCGTCAGTATCAAACAAGTCATGCCTTAATGCTAAACTATTTGAGTTGTTAAAAACAGGTTTAGTAGTATTCGAAATAAGACCATTCTCCATATTTATAACATGTGTTTCAGAGTTTTCTACGTGCTCAAATTCTAAGCAGTAATCACTATAATCTTCGTCTTTATATACAGGACATTTAAAAGCAGGATGTCCACCTAGAGAAAAATACAAGGCCTTATCATCATGATTTTTAATAGTATGCGTAATGGAAATTATAGTGTCTATAAGTTGGTATGTAATAAGAAACTCAAACCTAAAAGGGTATATTTTTAATGAATTTTCATCATAACTCAATTTAAAAGTTAAAGAATCTTTACTTTGTTCCTTTAATATGAGTTTGTCATTGTGTCTTATAAAACCATGCTTAGACAATTTATATGATTGATTTTCAAAGAAATAAGTATCATCCTTTAAAGCACCAATTATAGGGAATAGGTTAGGAGCATAACTTCCCCAAACCTCTGGATTAGCATCCCACATAAAATCGATTTTATCTTTAACCGACGTGATTTTGCATAGCTCTGCGCCCGTTTTTTTAACAGCTATTTTTAGTTTTTCGTTTTCTAAAATGTACATAAAAATGAAATATATAAAGTAATAAAATGATCTAGACTTTTAGTTTATAACCGAGAATTTAGGTTTTGCATCCTAAATAAAAACATTTTTTGCAGCATAATTATAGTTACAGCACTCAAAAACTATAAAGTTAAGGTGTAAAACGTGAAATTCGCAGGTAAAATAAAAAGTTTAAAGGACTTCAAGTGACAAAACTTATAATTTTTTAAGGATTCTAACTAACTTTACACATTAAATTTTATTATTGAGAACAACACAAACTCACAGTTTAGACAATACTAACCAATTTAAAGACCAATTACTGATTTGGAGTCAGCAATTTGATGATGTCGTTTGGTTAGATTCTAATAACTACGAACAAAATCATTCCAATTACGAAGCGATATTGGCGGTAGATGCATTTACAAGTATACAAACGAAATTTGAAGGCAGTTTTGAGAGGCTTAAAGAATACCAAACCAATGTAAACGATTGGATTTTTGGATATTTAACATATGACTTAAAAAATGATGTAGAACCTTTAAAATCTAATAATTTTGACAGCTTAGAATTTCCAGATTTATACTTTTTTCAACCTAAAAAACTATTTCTATTAAAAGACAACCAAGTAGAAATCCAATATTTAAATTGTGTTGATGATGAGTTTGAAGAAGATTTAAAAAACATACAACATGGCGAAGCATTACAACGTAACAATCTTTCAACCAAAGAAGACCAGATAAAAATAAAACTACGTATACATAAAGATGCATATTTTGAAAAAGTAAACAAGATGCTCGCTCATATCCACCGAGGCGATATTTATGAAGCCAATTTTTGCCAGGAATTTTATGCAGAAAACACGAGTATAGACCCGTTGGAAACCTATTTAAAACTTAACAATATCTCTAAACCACCATTTGCAACATTCTTAAAATATGGTGATAAATATTTGATGTCGGCATCACCAGAACGTTATTTAAAAAAAGAAGGAGACACTATAATTTCCCAACCAATAAAAGGAACAGCAAAACGTTCGAAGAATAAATTAGAAGATGACAGACTAAAAAAAGCCCTATCTCAAGACACAAAAGAGCGCAGCGAAAATATTATGATTGTAGACCTGGTACGCAACGACCTATCAAAAACAGCAAAAAAAGGAAGTGTAAAAGTTGAAGAATTAACAAAAGTATATACGTTCGATCAAGTACATCAAATGATCTCTACAATCACCTCAAAGATAGAAGAAACAACACACCCAGTAGACATTATAAAAAGTACATTCCCAATGGGAAGTATGACGGGAGCCCCAAAAATCTCAGCCATGAAAATAATAGAAGACTTAGAAACGACCAAACGCGGATTATATTCAGGATCAGTAGGGTATTTTTCTCCCACAGGCAATTTCGATTTTAATGTAGTCATAAGAAGCATTCTGTACAACCAAACCAAGAAATATGTATCCTATTCAGTAGGCGGAGCCATCACAGCAAAAAGTGACCCCTTAAAAGAATACGAAGAATGTCTACTAAAAGCAAAAGCAATGCGAACAGTGTTGGAGAGTTAGTGTTCAGTATTCAGTGTTCAGTAGGCAGTGTTCAGTATTCAGTAAACAGTGTTCAGTGTTCAGTGCTCAGTAAACAGCATTTAGCAAACAGTGTTCAGTAAGCAGAGGTTAGTAAGCAGTACTTCCTTTGCGGCTTAGCGTCTCAGCGAGATAAAGTACCAACATAAAATTATAATAAAAAGATTCTCCACAGTCATTTTTAGTAAGATTATAGAATTGTTTTTCAGTAAACAGTGCCCAGTGGTAGTATTCAGTAAACAGTGGTTAGTTAACAGTATTCAGTGCTCAGTAAACAGTATTCAGTAAACAGTGTTCAGTAAGCAGAGGTTAGTAAGCAGTACTTCCTTTGCGGCTTTGCGACTTAGCGAGAAATAACCTATCAACAAAAAATTATAATAAAGGGTTCACCACAGACATTTCCAGTAAGACTATAGAGTTGTTTTTTACATATAATATTTAATAATAAGCAAAACAGTATTTAATAATAAGTAAACAATAATCAATAAACAGCATTCCCTTTGCGCCTCAGCGTCTTAGAGAGAGAGAGAAACCATCCCCACAAAAGAAAAAACACACCCCTAAGTTATCTCAGCAAATCCCAACAGAACTAAAATTAAAAATATTAACTTTGAAACGTGTTAGAACAGTTCAAAAAACATATAAATAAAAAGCACCCTTACCTAAACGATAGTAAGCTCCTAATAACCATTTCAGGAGGCGTAGACAGTATCGTTTTAACCCATCTATGCCATCAACTAAACCTAAACATAACCTTAGCCCATTGTAATTTTAATTTACGAGGAAAAGAAAGCGATGCCGATGAAGACTTCGTATTACAACTAGCAGAAGAATTAGACATAGAAATATTCATAGAAAGTTTTGATACAGAAACCTATTCCAATGAAAAAAAGCTGTCCACACAAATGGCGGCTCGAAAATTACGATACGATTGGTTTCAAGAATTAGCAGTACAATTACAATTCGATTATATATTAACAGCACACCATGCAGACGATAACCTAGAAACCTTTTTAATCAATTTATCCAGAGGAACAGGAATAGATGGCCTAACAGGAATCCCAGAAGTCAATAATAACATCGTTAGACCATTACTAACAACCCCAAGAGAATCTATCGAAACATACGCCAAAGAAAACCATTTAAAATGGCGAGAAGACAGTAGTAATACATCAACTAAATATCTAAGAAATAAATTGCGGCATGATGTCATACCAACATTAAAAGAGATCAATCCACAACTATTACAAAATTTCAAGAGTACACTTAACAATCTAAACGATACAGCAGATATCGTTAAAGAAAGCGTAAAAGAAGTCTTAAAAGGAGCCAGAACGACCGAAAAAGATCAAGAAGCATACAAGATTTCAGAATTCAAAAAATTAAACAATCCAAAAGCCTATTTATTCGAAGCATTTAAAGACTACGGATTTACAGAATGGAATGATATCGTTAACTTATTAGAAGCACAATCAGGAAAACAGATCCTCTCAACAACACACCGTTTAATAAAAGACAGAGAACATATTTTATTAAGTGAGATAGACCTAGAAAAAGAAGACACACTAATTACAATTTCGAAAACAGATAAACAAGTAAAAACAGACATAGGAATTTTATTTTTTGATGAAGCAGATACTATTCTAGAAAAAAACAAGCAAACTATATATGTAGATAAAGAAGCATTAAAATATCCGCTAATCATCAGGAAATGGGAAGAAGGTGATGTGTTTTACCCATTAGGAATGTCTGGAAAAAAGAAACTAAGTAAGTATTTTAAAGACGAAAAACTATCGCTTTTAGACAAAGAAAATGTAAGGCTGTTATGCTCTGGAGGAGATATCATATGGATATTAGGAAAGCGGGCAGATAACCGTTTTAAAGTAAAAGAAAAAACAAAAAATATTCTAAAAATAGAATTAAAGTGATCGTATCATTCCTATGTGTCACACAGAGCACAGTCGAAGTGAAAACAGGAATTCACTTTTAAAAAACAAATACAATTTGAAACTACAAGGCAATATAGTAGACATACAAAACAAACGCATATTTAAAGGAGAAATCACTTTTAAAAACGGAAAAATTTCTACCATTCAAGAAAAAGAACACAATGTAAATCATTATATACTACCAGGGTTTGTAGATGCTCATATTCATATAGAAAGCTCTATGCTGGTACCAAGTGAGTTTGCACGTTTGGCAGTCACGCACGGCACAGTAGCCACGGTTTCCGATCCTCATGAAATAGCAAATGTATTAGGAGTTGAAGGCGTTGAATTTATGATTGATAACGGTAAAAAAGTACCATTTAAGTTTAATTTCGGAGCACCATCTTGTGTACCAGCAACCAGTTTCGAATCGGCGGGAGCCGTTATAGATTCAGAAGCGATTAAAATACTTCTTGAAAACCCAGATATCAAGTATTTAGCAGAAATGATGAACTATCCAGGCGTATTGTTTGATGACGAAGAAGTCATGAAAAAGGTAGCTTGGGCGAAACATTATAATAAACCCGTTGATGGTCATGCACCAGGCTTAAGAGGAGACGATGTTACTAAATATATAAATGCAGGAATCTCTACAGACCACGAATGTTTTACCTATGAAGAAGCCTTAGAAAAGCTTAAAAAAGGAATGAAAGTTCTAATTAGAGAGGGGAGTGCCGCTAAAAACTTTGAAGCCTTAATAGATTTACTACCAGAACATTTTGAAAACATGATGTTTTGTAGTGATGATAAACACCCAGATGATCTACTACTACATCACATCAATAATCTATGTGTCAGAGCCGTAGCAAAAGGAATAGACATTTTTAAAGTGTTAAAATCCGCATGTATCAACCCCGTAAAACATTATAATTTAGACGTTGGGTTATTGCAAGAAGGTGATTTTGCAGATCTTATAATTGTAGAAGATTTAATCAACTTTAAAACCCTTCAAACCTATATAAACGGCACATTGGTTTTCGATAAAGGAACCTCTTTAATACAACCAGTAGCTTTTGAGAACCTTAATAATTTCAATAGCAATAAAAAAGACGTATCAGATTTTAGATTAGAATCGTCATCCAAACAAATTCGAGTTATAGAAGCTTTAGAAGGACAATTAGTAACAAATGAACACATTGCTAACACTTCAGTTTTAAATGGAAATTTGGTTTCTAATATTGAAAATGATATCCTTAAAATGACAGTTGTAAATAGATACCAAGATCAAAAACCAGCCATAGCCTTTATTAAGAATTTCGGATTAAAAGAAGGCGCAATAGCTTCCTCTGTGGGGCATGATTCACATAATATTATAGCAGTAGGAGTGAGTGATGAAGCTATTTGTAAAGCCGTTAATTTACTAATTGAGAATAAAGGAGGCATTTGTGCTATTTCAAATTCCGAAGAAAAAGTAGTACCACTTCCCGTTGCAGGGATTATGAGCGATCAAGATGGTGAAACGATAGGAAAACAATATGCAGAATTAGATACCATGGCAAAGCAATTAGGTAGTAGTCTTAACGCCCCATATATGACATTATCATTCATGGCTTTATTAGTCATCCCATCATTAAAACTAAGCGATAAAGGATTATTTAATGGCACCGATTTTAAATTTACGTCCCTAGAAATTTAATTTTTAACGACCAAACACCAAACACCAAACACCAAACACCAAACACTGAACACTGAGCACCGAACACTGAAAACCCAACACTAAACACATGCCAATAATAGAATCAACCTACAAACCACCTTTCCTTTTAAAAAATGGCTTTATTTCAACAGTATATTCAGGATTAGTTAGGCGCGTTCAAGGAGTCGAACAAAAAAGAGAACGTATCACTTTATTCGATGGTGATTTTATCGATTTAGATTGGAGTTTCTCAAAAACAAAAACCAATAAGCTTCTTATATTACTGCATGGATTAGAAGGCAACGGACAGAGACCTTATATGAAAGGCCCAGCAAAACTTTTTAATGATAATGATATTGATGCCGTTTGTGTAAATTTTAGAGGATGTAGCGGAGAAGATAATTTAAAGTTCCGTAGTTACCATTCTGGAGCTACCGAAGATTTAGAGGCTGTTATTACACACATTATTTCAGAAAAAGACTATTCAGAAATATATTTAAAAGGTATCAGTTTGGGCGCTAATATGATTTTAAAATATTTAGGAGAAAGAGAAGTAATACCCAATCAAATAAAAGCAGCCATTACAGCATCTGCGCCCTGTTATTTGTATGGTTCCGCTAAAGCGTTGCATACTTTTAAAAACAAACTGTATCACGATCGATTTTTAAAATATTTAGTGAATCGCCTAAAAACGAAGCAACAAAATTTCAAAGAAGATTTAAGTGACGAAGACGTTGCCTCAATAAAAACATTGTTCGATTTTGATAATATTTACACCTCTAAAGCACACGGTTTTAAAGATGCTTTAGATTATTATGAAAAATCTAGCTGTTTACAATTTCTTCCTAACATAAAAATACCAACACTAATAATAAACGCTTTAAACGATTCCTTTTTATCTCCAGAATGTTATCCAGTAAAAGAGGCAAAAAACAACCCCAATCTTTATTTAGAAATGCCACAACATGGAGGGCATGTAGGGTTTGTAGACAAAAAGAATGTTTACTACAATGAAAAACGAGCTTTAGAGTTTGTTAAAGAAACTCATTAACCAGATTTCTATAACCATTTTACACCTTATAGAACATCATCAATCACTTCTATTTCAGTAGTTTTTCTATCAAAAAAAGCCTCGACCTCTTCTCTATAAACATCATTTTTAAATTCTTCGGGATAATGATCTGTCCATTTTATATTCTTTTTATGTGTTATTTCGTTTATGCTTTTTTTAGAAATAAAGGACTGAATATGATAGCTTGTTTTTTCATACCGACCTTGGTGCACACGTTTTTCTACCACACGAAGAAAACGAGAAGTATTTTTAGTATAAAACACATAGACTATTATCAGACTCAGTATAACAACTCCTATTGTATAAAACGGTTGGGGTGAGTACCAAGCCAAGCCAAATAACAAGACAGGAAGAAGTAAATACAAAAAATGTTTAGAGGTATTTGTTTCTGCTTTTAAGATATTATTTTTCTCCCTAAACTTATGAATAAATTTAGGTTTTAGTATAGCCTTTTTTATTGGTGATAGTAAAATTTCATCCACCTTTTTCTCAATAGTTTTCTGGTCAAAAAAGGCCTCCATACTTTCTTTACTACCTGATTCAACGTCTTTCCATTTTACACGTTTTTTAATTAAAAAAACCTCTAATTTTTTGGAAGAAAGACATGTTTGAACCACATAATATTGTTTTTTATTTGAGCCTCTTTGTTCTGTTCTTTTTATAAGGCGATAATAGCGATAGTAAAAATTATTATACAATTTATAGCTTATTATTGCTAATACTACGGTTGCTACTAGTATAAATAAAGGCCAGACACTATAAAAAAGAACTAATACTAGGCAGGCAATAAATGGGAATGTTAAACTGGTTAGTATAAAATCATAATTACTTACATGACTATAGTTGGTTTTATCATACCAATAAGGCTTGTGTAGTGATTTTCTAATTTGGGACGTTTCTTTCATTTTTGTTTTTATATAAATTAGAGGATTGTTTTTTAAGATCGTATTTTTTAGGAGTAAACTATTTTGATTTACCACAGAAAATCAATTCTTGTTATATCATAAAACTTCTTCTATAACTTTTTTTTCAATGGTATCTTTATCAAAATAATACTCAGCACTTTTTCTGGAAATGTTTGGTTTAAATTCATGATGTTCATAATATTTCCATTTTATATCTTTTTTACGTTCTATTTTTTCTAGCTTTTTTTTGGAAATAAATGATTGTAAATGGTATGATGTCTTTTTATAGCGACCTTGCCACACAGTGCTTTCTATCAATCGAATATAACGATGGTTCTTTCTTATATAAAGTTGATACACTACTATGGTGCAAAATATAATAATCCCATGCATAGCCAAATAACCAAATAAAAACATGCTTGAGGGCATAAATAATATTAATAACCTAAGTGAAATGATGATTAAAACGATCCCAAGTAGTATTCCAGGAACTATTAATGTAGATACATGGAAATTGTTTTTCTCAAAAAATTTATCACTGAATTTAGGCTTATGTATCGACTTCCTAATTTGAGATATTACAATGTCACTTCCCTTATTTTCAATCGTTTTACGATCAAAAAAAGCCTCAGCCTTTTTTTTACCAGAATCATCATAAAATAACTTCACATTTTTCCATGTCGCATTCCCTTTATGAACTATTTTTTCTAGTTTTTTGTATGAAATACATGATTGAACAGCATAATATATACGATCTTCATTTTTACCTTGTTGTTCTGTTATTTTTAATATTCGATAATAGCGGTGATAAAAAGTGTTATAAATTTTAAATGCTACTATCATTACTACTACAGATATGCCTAAAATATATAAGGACAAATGAATCGTTAAATATATTACTAGAAAACCAAAAATAGTAATTAAAGCTATGAATATCATAAACAGGAACAGAGTCATATCCCCTCTATTACTACGATTGGTGTTGTCGTATCTATAAGGTTTGTGTAATGATTTTCGAACTTGGGGCGTTTCTTTCATCTTTGTTTTTCTATAATTTAGATTATTCTTTCTGTACGACTATAAATGATATGGTCATATCCTATAGAACCTGTGTTTTGAAGATTTCTTTCAGAGGGCTGAATCAATTTGTTTAATCTCTTGAATATGAGATGTAAGGCATAAAGGTATACTTATTAGTCTTGAATAAGTAAAATTTGTTACAAATCTAGCCGAGGTTATTAAATATAAAACTCCGAAGAATTCTTAATATCCTTTAAAACAAACGTACTATTTAATACACCAATATTTTCAATTTTAGAAAGTTTATACTTTACGAAATTATGATAATCTTCCAGCCCTTTTGTGTTTATTTTTAAAATAAAGTCTACCTGACCAGCCATATGATAGCATTCTTGAACTTCGTCTAAATTTTGAATTTGCTCTTCAAATTTTTCAATAAAAGCTTCACTGTGATAACGCATAGAAACTTGACATATAGTAGTTACAGATCGTTCAATGAGTTTTTTATCAAGTATAGCGACATATTTTTTAATAAATCCTTGATTTTCAAGTCTACGAATGCGCTCATAAACAGGAGAAGGCGTTAAGTTTAAAATTTTAGCAATTTCTTTAGCTGTTTTTTTAGAATCATTTTGTAAAATTCTAAGTATGGTAATGTCTGTTTGGTCTAAATTTTCCATAATGTGTCAAATAAAAATTATTGCAAAAAACGATTATTTAATTGTTTAAAAGTAAATATAGCTGTTATTTGATTATAAAAAAGATATAATTACTTAATTAATTTATATATTTTATTTTAAAAGCTGTAATATTTAATTTTGAAAGCAAATAATGCTTTTAAATTATGAAAACAATGATTTTAGTAATAGGAGCTAATGGACAGGTTGGAAGCGTGCTTACCAAAGCGCTACAGGATAAATATGGGAAAGAAAACATTATAGCTTCAGATATAAGAGAGCGCGAAGATTCAGAGGGTATATTTGAAATCATTGATGCTACTAATTTTGATAGAATTAAAGAAGTTGTTATACAATATAAAGTGACTCAAATCTATCATTTAGCGGCCATTTTATCTGCTAAAGGAGAAGAGAACCCATTGAGATCTTGGGATATTAATATAAAAACGTGGCTTAATGTTCTTGAAGTCTCTAGAATTTATAATATAGAAAAGGTGTTTTATCCAAGCTCAATAGCAGTTTTTGGAACGAGTGCCCAAAGAAATAATACCCCTAATGATGCCTATCTAGATCCCGTTACTGTATACGGTATTAGTAAGGTAGATGGTGAAAATTGGGCACAATATTACCATGTTAAATATGGCTTAGATATTCGGTCTATTCGCTATCCAGGTATTATAGGATACCAGTCGTTACCAGGTGGAGGAACTACAGATTATGCCGTAGATATTTATCATAAAGCTGTTTTAAATGAAACATTTACTTGTTTTTTAAAAGAAGACACCGCTTTACCTATGATTTTTATAGATGATGCCATTAGAGCTACTTTAGAGATTATGGAAGCACCTATTGAAAATATAAAAGTAAGAACGTCATATAACATAGCAGGGAGCAGTTTTTCACCAAAAGAAATAGCATCAGAAATCTGTGAATTATACCCCGATTTTAAAATTGAGTATAAACCAGATTTCAGACAAGATATTGCAGAAAATTGGCCAAAATCTATAGATGATTCCGAAGCGAAAATGGATTGGGATTGGAAACCTCAATACGATTTGTGGTCTATTACAGAAACTATGATTAGTAAGCTAATAGAACAATATAAAATGACTGTTGAAGTTTAGAGTCTGTTTAAGATTTTGTGATTAGAATTTTTATAGGCTATTTTTCCTGCCTGCCAATGTCATTAAGTTAAGGCTAAAATGTCAGTCAGAGATCTGTGTTAAAAATTTTAACTAGCGGATGAAATGACGTAATTGGGGTGTCATCTTATGTTTGCAAAAGGTTCGTGTCATTCAGAAGGAGGTACGACTGAAGAATCTTTAGAGATTAATAATAAAGATTCTTCGCTGTGCTCTGAATGACAAACGATTGAAAATTAATTATTTATGAAATCCGTCAATGGTAGTGCAGTCGAAGACCTTATAAACCTTAGCTTTTTAAAGCATTTCGACTGCGTTCAATGTGACAAAATAGGATAAAATTCCTTAATTTAATGACATTGGCAGGCAGAGATGCAATACAAGGCGAAATTTTTAAAAGTAGCTCAGTTACAGTTCTAAATTTTAACAAAATAATGCGTAAAAAGAAGCATAAAAAATAATAGACGAAATTTTTAAACAACCCCTTAGTAGTAATATCAAAAATAATAAGAATATGTATTCAGATATAAAACATGATTTGCAGAATGAAATTGAAGAAATTAAGGCTGCAGGATTATATAAATCAGAACGAATTATAACAACGCCTCAAAACTCAGAAATAAGCACGACAACATCAACAGAAGTATTAAATTTTTGCGCCAATAACTATTTAGGGTTATCATCTCATCCAGAAGTTATAGATGCAGGAAAAAAAGCTATAGACTCCCATGGGTACGGTTTGTCTTCTGTACGTTTTATCTGTGGTACACAAGATATTCATAAAACATTAGAGCAAAAGACTGCCTTTTTTTTAGGGATGGAAGATTGTATTTTATATGCCGCTGCCTTTGATGCAAATGGAGGTTTATTTGAACCTATTTTAAATGCCGAAGATGCTATTATTTCAGATGCATTAAACCATGCTTCCATAATTGATGGGATTCGTTTGTGTAAGGCAAAACGATTTAGATATGCCCATAACAATATGTCAGACTTAGAAGAACAATTAATTCAAGCAAAAGGAGCACGTAGAAAATTAATCGTTACAGATGGCTCTTTTTCTATGGACGGTACCATTGCACAGCTTGATAAAATTTGTGATTTAGCAGATAGCTATAATGCTTTAGTTATGATTGACGAATGCCATTCTACAGGATTTATTGGTAAAACAGGTCGTGGCACTCATGAATACAGAAAAGTTATGGGACGCGTAGATATTATAACAGGTACCTATGGTAAAGCTTTAGGAGGCGCTTCTGGTGGATTTACAGCAGCAAGAAAAGAAATTGTAGAGCTGTTAAGACAACGTTCCAGACCTTATTTATTTTCAAATACCGTAGCACCATCAATAGTTGGTGCTTCCATTAGAGTATTGGATATTTTAAGTGCTTCTACAGAGCTTCGAGATACCTTGGAAGTAAATACTAGATACTTTAGAAGAGAAATGACAGCTGCAGGATTCGACATCGTTCCAGGAGATCATCCTATAGTTCCTGTTATGCTATACGAAGCAACATTGGCACAAGAATTTGCTTCAAAATTATTAGAAGAAGGCATCTATGTTATTGGTTTTTTCTACCCAGTAGTACCAAAAGGAAAAGCAAGAATACGTGTTCAATTATCAGCAGGACATAAACGTCATCATTTAGATAAAGCTATTGAAGCATTTATTAAAATAGGTAAGGAGCTTGATGTGATTTAGTTTCTAATTGAACGATTTTAACAAGTTTTAAAACAGTTTTTTGCTATCGTCTAAAGTTGCAGAAGTATTATCACTAGAATTACAAAAAAAAACAATAGACGCAAGTAATAATAAAATTAATTTCTTCATATGTAATGTTCCAAAAGAGATTTGTTTATTATCTTATCTAAAGATAAACCCTGCAATTTCATTGCAGTTTATTTTGGTTAGTGCTTTAATATTTTCTTCTTCTCTTCATTAAACTCTTCTTGTGTTAATGCTCCAGAGTCTAATAGGTCTTTCAAATCCTTCAATAATTGATATTTATTGAGTTTTTTTTTGTCTGCTAAATCCCTTTTTACATGAGGTATAACTTCTTTATTACGAATAGCATCGTCAATATCTATTTTTAAATCCTTATTTAAATAGTTAAATATTAAATGTACTGGATTTGCTTCTAGATTTATATCTGTTATAATTACTAATTTGTCAATTAGATTTTTGTTTCTAATATAATCTTCTTCCCGTGTCTCATAAATAGACAGCCACCCTAAATTGCTTAAAGGTTGCCCAATGTATAAAGTATCACCTATCTTGTATGTAATACCAGATTTTGTCTTATATAAATCCTGACTCCAAGAAACCAATGAAGCAAATAAAAATAAAAGCACTAAAGTAATGTTTTGCATAAAATTTTAGATTGTGTTTCTAGGATATTCAAATGTAAGAAATATTCTTATGTTAAAAATAAGCTTATTCTTGTTTTTGTCAATAAGCTATGATTTTGATGTAGGATTGTTATAATATTCAAATCCATTCGTAATATTTCTGTTAATTTATTTGCATACTCTTTACTTAATGAAGAAAATAAAAAATTATTAAATTTTTAAGAAAAATCACACTTATAATTTGTTTGTTTTGCCCAAACATATCATAAATAATAGAATTTGGAGGTAAAAAGAATGGTTACTACAATAAAAACATATTTAATAATTCTTAACTGTATTGAATAACTAATTTTAGTTTATAAATTAAGATTACTATATTTAGGCAATAATTTTAACCTAAATCAACCTAACTATCATGATTATTTTCGGAACCAGGGGTGTACGCTCAACTAAAGCAACAGGCATGTTTAATTGCCCACAATGTGAAGACAATAGAGGGTATAGACACAGAAAAGTAACTCAATTTTTTACCTTATATTTTATTCCACTTATTCCTTTAGGAAGTAAAGGCGAATATGTAGAGTGTGACCATTGTAAAGGTACTTTTATTACAAAAGTTATAAATAATACAGCTTCTGAAGATAAAGAAGCATTCATGGCTATGTATGAGCAAGCCATACGCCATGTTATGGTAAAAATCATGTTAGCCGATGGTGTTATTGATAATAACGAAAAAGTAATGGTATTAAATATCATTAATAAATATGGACATAATGATATGTCTTCATTTCAGCTAGAAGATTATATAAAAGAAGTACAAGCAGATTCCAGCGATATTTCAACCTATTTAAAAAATGTCGGTCCGTCTTTAAATGAGCATGGTAAGGAACTTTTAATAAAATGTGCTTTAGATGTTGCATATTCTGATGGTAATTTTGATGCTTCAGAAAGAACAATGATCCTAGAAATGGGAACCGTTATGGATATGTCTTCAGCTCATGTAAAAGGCATCATGGCAGAATTTGTAGAACAACTCAACTAAAATTTAGCATTATTTAATACCCCAAACTCTAACAACTTTCAATCCTACTATTTTATGAAAAATTCTTTCAGAGAACGTTTAAGCTATAAAGCAGAACGTTTTTTAAGTAAAGGAGGCGCTTCCATATTTAAAAGCCTTTTAATCTTGTTTATAGTAGTATTTGTAGTCCTTACAGGCCTACGATTACTACTCATATATCTATTCCCAAGTTTAGATTATACAGGTAATATTTTTAAAGATATTTGGGTGACTTTTTTAGAAATGACAGATCCTGGGAATATGAATCAGGATAACGAAGCTCCAACATATCTTAAAATTATAACAGTGCTTTCTGGTTTAACAGGCGTCATTTTATTGTCTATGCTTATAGGTTTTATTACGACCGCATTAGATACGATGCTTTACGATTTTAGAAAAGGTAGAGGTAAGGTTATAGAAAATAACCATACAGTAATATTAGGTTGGAACGAACGTGTAGTTGATGTTATCAGAGAACTTATTTTAGCCAATGAAAGTGAATCGAAGGCGGCTGTTGTAATCTTATCTAGAGAGAGTAAAGAGGTGATGGATAACCTTATAACAAAGCGTCTTCCAGACACGTTAACTACAGAGATCATTACAACACAAGGGGATTATGCAAATATCAATGAATTAAAACGTGTAAATTTAGAATCCGCACGCTCTATAATTATATTGGCAAACTGTTCAGAGAGTGCATCCACAGATAAAAAAGTAGCTAGCGATGTGCAATCTGTAAAGTCCATACTAGCGGTCACGGCATGTCAAGACGGTAAAAATGAACTGCCAATAATTGCTGAAATTTTCACTAAAGAAAAACGAGATATTATCAGTTTTTTCGAAGATGATAATATTATAGCGATCGATAGCTGGGACATTATGGGAAAACTGCTCATTCAAACCTCTTTAACAAGTGGATTGGATACGGTTTATAAAGAAATATTATCCTTTGATGGCTGTGAGATCTATTTTTATCAGGATGACTGGAACGGTACTAATTTCTACGAGTTAAGTTATTATATGAAAGATGGAATCCCATTAGGAATATATTCTGAAGCAGACGGGTTAGTTTTACGCCCTCCAGTAGATACAGTTCTTAAAAATGGAGATACCGTTGTTATTTTAGCCGAAGATGATTCCACTATAGCCTTCGGAAATAAGCAATATTTCTTTCCAGATACCTCTAAAAAAATTATTGATAAACGTTTAGAACAGAAAAAGAAACGCATCCTTATTTTAGGTTGGCATAAGGTTGCAGAGGTCTTTATAGAAGAAGCCACAGATTATTTATTAGAAGGTTCAGATTTTGATATTATGTTCGATGCGCCTAATGAAGAATTACAAGATATTGTTAAAAATATAAATACAGAATATGAAGATTTTAATATAAACCTTCATGACTCTAACCCATTAGATTTAGAAAAATTACAAGCCGTAAATCCAGAAAACTACGATACCGTTGTTATTTTATCTCAGAGTATGGAAGAGCAATCTGCAGATAAAATAGATTCAGATACACTAATTATTCTCTTACTGTTAAGAAAAGTATTGAGTAAAGATAGCGGGTTACATATTATTACACAGGTCTTAAATTCAGAGAACCAAGAGATCATCACACAAACCAATGTAGACGATTTCATTATTAGTAATAAGTTAATCACTATGATTTTAGCGCAATTAAGTGAAGAGACCTTAATGAAAAACTTTTACGACGATATTTTCTCAGAAGATGGTAGCGAAATATATGTAAAACCAGCAACCTTATATTTTGATACGTTCCCACAAAATATAACATTTACGGATGCTATTTTCTGTGCACATCAACGTGACGAAATTTGTTTAGGAGTTAGAAAAGGAAACTTAAGTAAATCTATAGATGATAACTTTGGTATTAAACTTAACCCAGAAAAGGATATGGCTATTGAGCTTACTGAAAATGATTTCTTAATTGTTTTGAGTGAGGACGAACTTTAGATGATTTTTTCAAGCTAGCGTAATATTTTAATATACAAATGTTCGCTTACACTCTGGTATTCTTCAGGTTGACATTATTCCTATGTAAAAGTAAAACGTAATGTCATCCAGAAGGCTATCGAAAACAAAATATATTTTGTTTGAAGATATAAGCAAAGCTTACGACTGAAGAATCTTTAGAGATTAATAATAAAGATTCTTCGCTGCGCTCTGAATGATAAATAGCTGAAAGTTAGTTGTTTGTGAAACACGTCAATAGTAGATTTGAGATAAAAAAATATCAAGCCTATATAATGACGTAATTGGGGTGTCATCCTATGTTTGCAAAAGGTTAGTGTCATTCAGAAGGAGGTACGACTGAAGAATCTTTAGAGATTAATAATAAAGATTCTTCGCTGCGCTCTGAATGACAAATAATTGAAAGTTAGTTGTTTATAAAATACGTCAATGGTAGGAGGGAGGATTGAAGAATCTTATTTATCTAAAAATCAAAACAGATTCTTCAGCTCCGACAATTATCGGAATGTTCTGGAATGATACGACCCTTTTGCAAACAAAGAATGACAAAATATTTAAATACAAGTCTTAATTCATCTATAAACACTAAAAAATAGAAGCAAACCAACGCGATATTGTAGATAACAAATCCGATACTTCATTAATAACAGGAATGTTATAACTCACACCTTTACCAATAGAATAAGCAACAAACAGCACATATAATAATAAGAGTAATCTAGCATGAAGTTTTTTAATGCCTTTTTTAGCAAAAACGAATATAAAGAAGACTAGTATAGTCGAAATTAAGAGAAGTACACGCAATTGACCAATATTTTCGATGGTTTCTGCACTCATTTCAATAGGACCGTAAATAAGAGTAAATAAGAATAAAGGGAGTCCTAAAGCAAAACATACATCAAAAATGTTACTTCCTAAAGCATTGGCAACAGCATCATCATAATTACCCTTCATAGCATCCTTATACGATATAATAGTATCTGGCACACTTGTAGCCGCAGAAGCCAGTATTACAGAAACAAAGTAAATTGGCATCCCGATAGCAGTTCCAAATTGTTCACAAGCCTGAACGAGCCAAAAACAGGCTAAACCAATAAAAAGAACAGAAAGTACTAATAAACCAATAGCTTTGACTTTATTGATTTTAGAACCTCCCAAAACGACAGTAGACAAATCTCCTTTAAATAGAGCAACAGTTCTGTTACCACCATCCGCAGTATCTTCATAATCATTTTCTACATCACCAGTGCCTTGACTTATTAACATGTAAGCAACATAAGCAAAGTATAGTACCATTAAAATAAGTCCGTGAATCCAATGTAAAGAGGTACCAGTAATTACAAAAATCAATGCTAATTCAGCAATAATTAATGAGATTCCGTCACGCCATATAACTTTTCTGGAGATTTCGATTTTAGAAGAAATACCTTTTCCTATAACCACTAAAATAACAACAGCTGGAATAATCATTGCGTTAAAAACAGCGCTTCCGGCTGTGGTACCAATACCACCAGAAAACCCATCTTTATCTTTTAATACAAATAAGAAAAAAAGGGTCGTAAATAATTCGGGCAAACTACTTCCAATAGCATTAATAGTAGCGCCTTTAACACCCTCTTTCATATTTCTGCCTAAATAATTGGAGGCCATTTCAAAACCATCGCAAGCTCTCCAAATAATAATGCATGTAATTAAAATAAGCCCTAAGGACGAAATAATAGCCATAAAAAGTAATTATATATAGGCAAATCTAAAAAAAAATAAAGTAGAAAATAGGCTCTTGTTGTTATATTATATTTCAATATAAACCGCCTCTTTTATACCTCAGTAAACTATTGACTTTTTTGCTATAATAGACCCATAGCATTTTATTAAAACTATGTTAAAAGCCGTATAGAGACAATGACCACTTTCGTTTTTTCGTACTTTTAGAAAAGTTAAGTTTTTAACTAATTGATTTTAATTTAAAAACCCCTCGTTAAGCTTCGCTAGGTATCTTCAATATAAAATACATTTTATATTTCGATAATGCTCGAGGAGACGCGGTTTAAATACTTGTTAAATAGGTGTTTGTGTTGGTTTTTGCTTTTTTTGTCATGTACTTAGCTAACTGATAATTAACTCTCTAACAACTATAGTTATGTCAACCTTCAATTTAAAAATTAATAATAAAAAGCATACAGTCGAAGCAGATGCAGATACCCCTTTACTTTGGGTTTTAAGAGATCAAATAGATTTAGTAGGAACCAAGTATGGTTGTGGTATCGGTCAATGTGGTGCATGCACAGTACATGTTGATGGTAACGCGATGAGAAGTTGCTTGCTTCCAATTTCGCAAGCAGAAGGCATGCGTATTACAACTATCGAAGGACTATCAGAAGATGGAAACCATCCTGTACAGCAAGCATGGAAGGAAATTGATGTCCCACAATGTGGTTATTGTCAATCTGGACAAATTATGACAGCTTCAGCTTTTTTAAATCAAAATTCCAATCCTAGTAATTCGGAAATAAGAGACGCTATGCATGGGAATATATGCCGTTGTGCATCCTATAATAGTATAGAAAAAGCAGTAAAAGTGGCATCAGAAAAAATAAGTTAATCTTAATAGATAGTGTCTGGTCGGAAACATAGCAATATTAAATTTGTTTCTTTTCGCGCCCTTTTTATTTATTTTTAATCGATTGATGCTAAGGCATCAACTCATAAAAAGTAAATAAAAATGACATCAAAAATAATTCAAATTATAAAAATAGTCTGTTTACGATCAGACACTAAATAAGAAACAAAATGAATCTTTCAAAACAACAAACATTTAGTAGAAGGTCATTCTTAAAAACGTCAGCCTTGGCAAGTGGAGGCATGCTTATTAGTTTTAACTTATTTACAGCCTGTAAATCTGATGTAAAACCGCCCATAGATATTAGTCAGTTAAATTTTAATGATTTCAATGCCTTTATAAAGATTTCAGATGAAGGTAAAGTCACTATATTTTCACCCAACCCAGAAATCGGACAAGGCGTTAAAACATCCATGCCCATGTTAATAGCCGAAGAATTAGATGTAGCTTGGGAAGATGTTTATGTCGAACAAGGTAAGCTTGATACTAAAAACTATACACGACAAGTCGCTGGAGGTAGCCAATCCATAAGACATGGCTGGGAACCTTTAAGACAAACAGGAGCCACAGCAAAACAGATGTTAATTAACGCAGCAGCTGTAAAATGGGGCGTTGATGCGTCGGAATGCACTGCTAAATTGGGAGTTATAACAAATTCAAAAGGAGAAACGCTAGGTTATGGTGATGTGGTTAAAGATGCTGCTTTATTAGAAGTTCCAGAAGATGTTACATTAAAACATCCCAAAGATTTTACGATTGTAGGTAATGGAGCAGGAAATGTAGATATCGATAAAATTATAACAGGAAAACCATTGTTTGGTTTAGATTATAAAGAAGAAGGTATGGTATATGCCTCTGTTTTAAGACCACCAGCTTTTGGACAAGAATTAGAATCTTTTGACGATTCGAAAGCAAAAGCTATACCAGGAGTTATAGATGTTATTACCATTGGAGAAAAAGTTAAAGACTATTATAAACAAGATGAAAAGAGTTGGACAGCACAAATAAGTGCAAGTAATAAAGTAGCGGTTATAGCAAAAACAACCTGGGATGCTATAAAAGGTATGAAAGCTATTAAAGCAGCTTGGAAAAATGAATCCCCACTGGAGAGTACCGAAAATCATGATAAAATATTGTTTGATTTATTAGATGGGGATGTATTTAAAACCAGACGCTCAGACGGCAATGTAAAAAAAGCATTTGCACAAGCAGACAAAATTATAGAACGTACGTATGAGGCACCATTTTTACCACATAATTGTATGGAGCCCATGAATTTTTTCGCAAATGTTACAAAAGATAAGGTACATTTAGTTGGTCCTATACAAACTCCAGAAGCAACAGCAATAGCCATCTCTAGCTTTTTGGGTAGAGCTATTGAAGACATTCAAGTAGAAATGACAAGAATGGGAGGCGGCTTTGGAAGAAGACTGTACAGTGATTTTGTTTTTGAAGCAGCCGAAATTTCGAATGCGATCAAGAAACCAGTCAAAATGATTTCTACCAGAGAAAATGATATGAGTACTGGAGTATATCGTCCATCCACAAAATATAGAATAGCTGCCTCAATAAAAGACGGTAAGCTAACAGGATATCATTTAAAAGAAGCTTGTATAAATGGAAATATGTATGGTTTAATTCCTCACTTTTTTCCAGCTGGCGCTCTAGAAAATTATCAAGTCGATACAACTCATTATAAAAGTAATATTACCACAGGTGCCTGGCGCGCTCCTTTTACGAACTTTTTAGCAAGTGCAGAACAAAGTTTTTTTGATGAAATAGCAGAAGCATTAGGCGTAGACCGTGTGCAATTTCATATGGATTTATTGGAAAAAGTAAAACAAAACCCAAATCCAAATATAGATTACAATCCAGAAAGATTGCAAGATGTTATAAAATTAGCAGTCGAAAAATCTCATTGGGGAAAAACCAAAGCAGGCACCTATCAAGGATTTTCGGTATACTATTGTCATAATACCCATGTTGCTGAGGTGGCAGATATTACCATGAAAAATGGCCTTCCTATTGTTGAAAAAGTGACTTGTGCCATTGATTGCGGTATCGTTGTAAACCCATTAGGCGCTTTAAATCAAGCAAAAGGAGGCGTTATTGATGGTGTTGGACATGCTATGTATTCGGATTTCGCTTTTAATCAGGGCGTACCACAATCAAATAACTTTAATACATATCAACTTATTCGTATGGGACAGACGCCACAAGTAGATGTCCATTTTGTTAAAAGAGATGTTGCTCCAACAGGTTTAGGAGAACCTACATTACCGCCTGTAGGCGCTGCGGTTGCCAATGCTATTTATAAAGCAACGGGAAAAAGGTTAAGAAAACAACCTTATATTAATAATCTGAATTTAGAAAAAGTTATTGGGTAATTTTTATCTATGACACATGAATTTAAAAACATCGTCAATCAAGCAGCAATAGCTGGTAAAGCAGGCATTAAATCTGTATTAGCATCTGTTGTAGCACTTGATGGATCTTCCTATAGAAAACCTGGAGTACGCATGCTTATTTTAGAAGATGGCAATATGATTGGTGCTGTGAGTGGGGGCTGTGTAGAAAAGGAAATCTTGTTACAATCAGAATCTGTTTTTAAGACAGGAGATTCTAAAATAATGACTTACGACGGTAGATATAGATTAGGTTGTGAAGGTGTTTTGTATATTTTAATAGAACTATTTGAGTCCGATTTTAAAGACGTGTTTTCTAAAGTAATGAACGACAGAAAGACCTTCGAAATTTGGTCTTATTTTGATAAAAAAGAAGGCGTCATTTCTGGAATAGGGTCTTGGGTTAAAATGAATAGTTCGTTTTTTTCATTGCAAAGCAATAAGCAAAAACTAAAAGAAAACAAGTCGTTATCACTTTTTAAGCAAAACATGACCCCCTGTTTTAAACTTGTAATTATAGGAGCAGAGCACGATGCTGTACAATTATGTAAATATGCAGCATTAACAGGGTGGGAGGTTGCTATTATTTCTGGACCATCAGAGTCTAAATCTATTGCGAATTTCCCTGGCGCTATTAGTTTTCAAGCGGTTTCGGCAGAAAATATGGAAATAGCAGCCATAGATAATCAAACAGCGGTTGTACTAATGACCCACAATTTTGCTAACGATTTGAGGTATTTAGTACAACTAAAAGAGACTAACCCCGTTTATATTGGTCTATTAGGACCATCGAAACGGCGGGATGATTTGTTGTCTCAATTTATAGAATATTGTCCAGATGTAAATACTGTCTTTTTAGATACGATTCACGGTCCTGCAGGGCTTAATATTGGTTCTGAGACCCCACAAGAAATAGCCGTTTCTATTGTGTCGGAAATACTGTCTGTTGCCAGAAAAAAAGACCCTATACCATTAAGTAAAAAAACAGGGAAAATTCATTCTTAATATATTCAAAAGTGCCTAAAGATTCTTTAAATATTCCCATAGTTATTTTAGCTGCTGGTGCGTCAAAACGCATGGGGACTATAAAACAATTGCTTCCTTGGAGAGAAGGTAATACGTTGTTAGAACATAGCATTGAAATGGCATTAAAAACGAACACGAATCAGGTTTTTGTGGTATTAGGAGCAAATTATGCTACGATAAAAAGTAACATAGATAAGTTGCCTGTTACTATTATTAAAAATAAAGATTGGGAATTGGGTTTAGGAAAATCTATAGCCTGTGCTGCCGAATATATTTTAAACTTAAAACAAGAGGTTGATGCCGTACTTATTTGTTTAGCAGATCAGCCATTTATAGATCCTGAATTTTTAAATACTTTAATTCAAAACGTTACTATTAATACAGGTCAAATAATAGCAAGTTCCTATAAAAATGGCGTTTCTGGTGTTCCAGTGATATTTGATAAGGTCTACCTCTCAGAATTATCAAAACTAAAGCATGATAATGGCGCTAAAATACTTCTAAAAAAATATGCCCCTTTAGTAAAAGTTTTTAAGCCCGAATTTGAGAATATAGATTTAGATTATAAAGAAGATTATGCGAATCTTTATAAAGATCAAATTTAAAAAAACTTAAATTTACAGCAATAGCAGTTAAATATAGCAGCGTTTCATGAGCAGATCTCCAATCGATAAAGCAAATACACCAGAAGAGTTTACAAGCATAAAAACCACAAAACCTGCAACAAACACAGGTGGTTTTAAAGCATTGAAAGCCGCATTTACGCATGTTTCTAAGTATATGAAACCTACAGATGCTATTAAAATATCAACCAAAATAAATCAAAAAGGCGGATTCGATTGTCCAGGTTGTGCCTGGCCAGACCCAGACGATGAACGTTCATTATTAGGTGAATACTGTGAAAATGGTATGAAAGCAATGTCGGAAGAAATGCAAAATAAAACAATCGACTATGCGTTTTTTGCAAACCATTCCGTTGACGCACTTGCTAACTTATCCGATTTTGAAATTGGGAAATCAGGGCGCCTTTCAGAACCTATGTTTTTAGCAGAAGGTGCATCCCACTATCAGCCCATATCTTGGGAAACAGCGTTTGAAAAAGTAGGCAAACATTTAAATGCGTTAGATAATCCAGACGAAGCTGTTTTTTACACATCAGGCAGAACCACTAACGAAGCAGCTTTCTTATATCAATTGTTTGTTCGGGAATTCGGAACAGCGAACCTTCCAGACTGTTCAAATATGTGTCATGAAGCAAGTGGTAGCGCGCTTTCTGAAACCTTAGGTATTGGAAAAGGCTCGGTAACATTAGATGATTTATACAAAGCAGAATTGGTTATGGTTATTGGTCAGAATCCAGCAACAAACCATCCAAGGATGCTAACTGCCTTAGAAAAGTGTAAAAAAAACGGCGGTAAAATTATAGCCATTAACCCATTACCAGAAGCAGGACTTATTAAGTTTACCAATCCGCAAAATCCAATTAAATTATTAACAGGAGGTACAAAACTAGCCGATGTATTTGTACCAATCACCATCAATGGAGACGTTGCTTTTGTAAAAGCCTTGTTGATTAAGTTATTAGAAAAAGAAACATTAGAAGGCAACGTATTTGATAAAGATTTTATTAATGAACATACACATGGTTATGAGGCGTTTATTTCAGACTTAAAACAGTTTAATTTTGATGATTGTTTGGCCTTATCTGGGGTTTCTAAATCGACTTTTGATGCTGTATTATATTTAGTTTTAAATAACGAAAAGATAATCATTTGTTGGGCGATGGGACTCACGCAGCATGAAAATGCGGTTGATAATATACGAGAATTAGTGAATCTATTATTGTTAAAAGGTAGTATAGGAAAAGAAGGTGCTGGCACCTGTCCCGTACGGGGACATTCTAACGTACAAGGAGATAGAACCGTTGGAATATGGGAATCCGCACCACAAGCCTTTTTAGATAAAATTGAAAATAAATACGGTTTTAAACCAACAACAAAACATGGCTATTCTGTAATTGATGCCATTAAAGCCATGAACGAGAAAAAAGCCAAAGTATTTTTTGGCTTAGGTGGTAATTTTATCTCTGCCGTTCCAGATACAAATTATTCTGCCCAAGGTCTGGCAAATTGTAATTTAACAGTGCATGTAAGTACTAAACTAAATCGATCACATTTAGTTACAGGTAAAGAAGCTTTAATATTACCTTGTTTAGGACGTGCCGAAAAAGATTATCAAAAAACAGGCATTCAAACTCAAAGTGTAGAAAACTCTATGGGTATTGTATCATCTACCAAAGGTATTTTAGAACCTTGCTCAGACCAACTATTAAGTGAAGTAGCTGTGGTTTGTAATATTGCACATGCCACTTTAAAAGAACGTTCCAAAATCAATTGGTTGCAATATAAAGATGATTATAATTTAGTACGAGACGACATTCAGGAGGTTGTTGAAGGGTTTCAGGATTATAATAAAAGACTTAAACAACCCTCTGGATTTTATTTACCAAATGGTGCCAGAGAAAGAAAATTTAAAACAAAAACAGGGAAAGCAAATTTCTCTTTAAATAAATTACCAGAATGGAAGCTTAAGGATTCTGAATTAATTATGATGACGATACGTAGCCACGATCAATTTAACACGACTATTTATGGCTTGGACGATCGTTATCGCGGTGTTTTTAACGAAAGACGGATTATTTTTATGAATCGGGAAGACATGAAAATTAGAAACCTTAAAGAACACCAAGTTGTAAATTTAACTTCAGAATTCAATGGTAAACTTAGAAAAGCCAATAGTTTTAAAGTGGTTGGTTACGATATTCCTAAAAACTGCTGTGCCACCTATTTTCCAGAGACTAACGTATTAGTGCCTATAGATAGTTATGCGCATACTGCTAAAACACCAGCTTCTAAGAGTATTGTTGTTAATGTGGTGGGAGTAGATTAGGTTTTGCTTTTTAATCTAAAAATTCTCTGACCCTTGCCTGGTTGCCTCACGCTTTTTTACTTTCCAAAATATTTCTTATTTCATCGAAGTCTAAGATTCCACTTTTGGTTATTGCATCAATTGATTGGTTAATTGAGATGTAAGCTAAATTTTCATTTAATGAATTATGTGTTTTTCCCATTACATATTCAATCAAGTTTGAGGTTGAGTATAAAATCAGTTCAACTTCTGTTGGAATTTCAAAGTCGTCATCTTCTCTTGCTACAACAGGCTCTCTAATTTCATTGTGAAGAGGTTCAATTTTAGCTCCGTTTATTTTGTCAGATAAGAAGTTATTCCGTCCATTTATTTTTTTTAAGAGTTTGATTGATTTGTTAATTAAATTCTTATCAATTTTATGATACATTCCAACAACAGAATCTGTGTATTCAATTCGATTTTCAGAGTTGTAATTATCCCAAATCGGTAATCCAATTTCAATCAATTCGATAGCTAATTCGATTTGATTTTCCTTCTCAAAACTATTTATTAATTCAGGTAACTGCATTTTTCTCATATGTGTGGCAACAATCAAATATACATTCAAATATAACAAAAATCACCTCTAAAATAATATCATATGAATTTTGAATGATGTCATTGAATTGTTTAATTCAATTTAATTCAAACCCTCATATTTTAGTTATTAATCAATATACATAGTATCAATTTGAGAAATCTATAATAATTCAGGTTATAGCGCAATTTACTTAAGTTATATATTAATAACTAAGTATAATTACTTAATTTTGTTTTTCAATAAATACGTAGTTATGTTAAAAATTATAGTTGTTGGTAATGGTATGGTAGGGTACAAGTTCTGTGAAAAATTTGTAGCTCACTCTGGTTCTAAAGGATTTGAACTTACTGTTTTTGGAGAAGAAGTAAGACCAGCTTACGATCGGGTACATCTAAGCGAGTTTTTTGAAAATAGTGATGCCAAAGCATTAGAGATGGCTCCTAGATCATGGTACGAAGAAAACGGTATCGAATTAATTACCGATGAGCGTATTACAGACATACATCGGTCTTCCAAAAAAATTACAACTAGTAAAGAATTAAACTATACGTACGATTATTTAGTTTTAGCAACAGGATCTGCGCCTTTTGTGCCCAATATTAGTGGTATAGAAAAGAAAGGTGTTTTTGTTTACAGAACTATAGAAGATTTAGAAGATATGTTGGCCTATGCCGAGGTTTTAAGATCTAAAAATTCAGAGACAGTAAAAGCAGCTGTATTAGGCGGTGGACTTTTAGGTTTAGAAGCTGCCAAAGCGGTTATGGATATGGGGTTTGAACCTCATGTGGTAGAATTTGCACCAAAATTAATGCCAAGGCAATTAGATACACGTGCGAGTAAGGTTTTACAAGAGAAAATAGAATCTATAGGTATTAATGTTCATTTATCTAAAGCAACTAATAAAATTCTGGGTGATGATGCTATTACAGGCATGGAGTTTGGAGAATACGATAAAATAGATGTAGAGATGCTAGTTGTTTCGGCGGGTATCAGACCTAGAGACGAATTAGCAAAAACCTGCGATTTGGAAATGGGAGTAAGAGGCGGTATTGTAGTAAATGATAAAATGCAAACGTCCGATCCAGAAATTTATGCTATAGGTGAAGTGGCTCTATATAACCAAATGATTTATGGTTTGGTAGCTCCAGGTTACGATATGGCAGAAGTAGCAGTGAATCAAATTTTAGGTAATTCTGAAGTATTGATGGCAAGTGATATCGATATGTCTACCAAACTTAAGTTAATAGGTGTAGATGTAGCCAGTTATGGAGAACCTTTTATGCCAGTAGAAAAAGGCTATTCAATAATTTACGAAAACAAAACAAAAAACTTATACAAACGAATCAATATAAGTCACGATGGTAAAAAATTGTTAGGAGGTATTTTAGTAGGTGATGCCAGTGATTATAATATGTTTCATCAAATTTATTTAAACGGATTACCAATCCCAGAAGATGCCGAAGAATTAATTATAGGAAGCAGAGGAGAAGGCGGTTCATCGTTTGGAAGCGTTATGGACATTCCAGATGCAGCACAAGTGTGTTCTTGTGAAAGCGTTACTAAAGGAGATATTTGTTGCGCCATTACAGAAGAAGGTTGTGAGAATTTAGGAGACGTTATCACCAAAACAAAAGCAACAACAGGTTGTGGTGGTTGTAAACCTATGGTAGTCGATTTGGTTAACGAAACCCTTAAATCACTTGGAAAAGAAGTAAAAGAAACCATTTGTGAGCATTTCGATTTTAATCGTCAAGAATTATACGATCTCATTAAAATTAATAAAGTTGCAGATTACAATGAAACCCTTAATCTGTTTGGAGAAGGACATGGTTGTGAAATCTGTAAACCATTAATAGCTTCAATATTTGCAAGTATTCATATGGAAACACCTAACCGACAGGTTGGTATTCAAGATACAAACGATCGGTTTTTAGCAAATATTCAACGTAACGGAACGTATTCTGTGGTGCCAAGAATTCCTGGAGGAGAAATTACACCAGATAAGTTAATTGTTATTGGTGAAGTCGCTAAGAAATACGATTTATATACAAAAATAACTGGTGGACAGCGTATCGATTTATTCGGTGCCCAGCTACACGAATTACCACTAATTTGGAAAGAACTTATTGATGCAGGGTTTGAAAGTGGTCATGCCTATGGTAAATCACTTCGTACGGTTAAAAGTTGCGTAGGGTCTACTTGGTGTCGTTATGGTATGCATGAAAGTGTGACGTTTGCTATAGAAATTGAAAATCGTTATAGAGGCTTACGTTCACCACACAAACTTAAAGGAGGTGTCTCTGGGTGTATTCGAGAATGTGCTGAAGCCAGAGGAAAAGATTTTGGATTGATAGCTGTAGACGGCGGGTGGAATTTATACGTATGTGGAAATGGCGGCGCAACACCAAAACATGCGGTGTTATTAGCAGAACAATTAGATGATGCAACAGCTATTAAATATTTGGATAGATTTTTAATGTTCTATATACGTACTGCGGGACCATTAGTAAGAACAGCGCCTTGGTTGGATAAACTAGAAGGAGGCATCGAGTATTTAAGACAAGTAGTTATAGAAGATTCTCTTGGAATTGCAGAAGATTTGGACATAGAAATGCAAGGTTTGGTTGATAAGTATGAGTGTGAGTGGAAACAAGCGGTTGAAAACCCAGAAATGATGAAACGTTTTAAACATTTTGTGAACTCTGATGATACCGATGATAACTTAGTGTTTGTACCAATGCGTGATCAAAAAATGCCGAAAGTTTGGAGTTGAGTTTGAAGTTGGGAGTTAGGAGCTTGAAGTTTGAAGTTGGGAGCTTGAAGTTAGGAGTTGGAAGTTTAAAGTTTGAAGTGGTATATTGAACACTGAACACTGAACACTGAACACTGAAAACAGAAAACCAAATAAAGAATAGATTGATTTAAAATATAACCTATTATAAAGATGCAAGATTTACTTAATCAATACGAAACAGTAACAGAAACTAGTGTAAAAGAATGGTTTAATGTTGGGGAAGTATCCGATTTTCCAGAAAATAGCGGTGCTTGTATTAAATATAAAACCAAGCAAATAGCGGTTTATAATTTTAGTAGAACGTCTAAATGGTATGCCGCGCAAAATTTGTGTCCGCATAAAATGGAAATGGTATTGTCTTTAGGAATGATAGGGGATAAAGACGATATCCCAAAAGTGGCTTGTCCGATGCACAAAAAGAATTTTTCTTTAGAAGATGGTTCTAACCTGGCAGGAGAAGATTTAAAAATTGCGACCTATCCTGTTAAAATTGAAAACGGAAATGTGTATATTGGCTTTTCAGATTAATGAACGCGTCTTAATTTTTTAGTTTTATACCAAAAAGTTTGGTTTTTAGAGGTGAAATTAAAAGTTGTGATTAGTTCAAAACACATAAAAAAATGAAGCCCACAAGATTTGAAACCACCATAGCGTTGATAGATAAAAAAAACGCTGAAGATATTAATACATATCAGGTTTATGGTTTAGACTATCCAAAGGAATTATTGTATTCGCAGCGTATGTCTAGAAAACTTTTACAATTTAATCCAAATGCATCAAGAGCCCTTCAAATAGCAGCACGAGCTCAACATATTTGTCGTTGGAAAATAGCAAGAGATACATATCCGATGGATCGGATTGGGTATCTAAAATGGCGAGAAACTCTAAAAAAAATGCATGCAGAGCTAACAGTCGAAATTCTTGATCAGGTAGGATATGATACGCAGTTTAAAGATAGAGTATCTCTATTGATAAACAAAAAGCTAATCAAAAAAAATGAAGAATCTCAGATTTTAGAAGATACGATCTGTTTGGTTTTTTTAGACTATTATTTTGAAGAGTTTGCAGCAAAGCATAATGATGAAAAGATCATTGATATTCTTAAAAAGACCTGGGTAAAAATGTCTGATAAAGGACATGAAGCAGCATTGAAGCTTAACTTCTCAGAGAAAAGTTTGTCTTTGGTAAAACAAGCCTTAGCGTAACAAAATAAAAAATGACTAAACATGGCAGTTCTTTAGATCAACGTACTTTCCAACGGTTGAGTCGTTTGTATATTATTGCTTTAAGTACCATTGCAATTTCTGTTATTATTAGTCAGATTCTTATTAGAAAACATTTAAATGATCAACAAAACGATTCTACAGTAATAAATATCGCTGGAAGACAGCGTATGTTGAGTCAGAAATTAACAAAAGAAATTTTGTCAATTTCAATAGAAAACAATCAGGAAGAACGGCTTACCTTAAAAAATAGACTTAAAAAGACGCTTCAACTTTGGGAGTCGTCTCACCATGCGCTTCAAGAGGGAAGTGATAGCCTTGGACTTCCAGGGAATAATAGTGATGTGATTTTAGCCATGTTTAAAGACATTAATTTGTCTTTCAACGCTATAAATGAAGCGGCTTCTTCAATTATAAAAAAAAATGAGAATATTTCAAATGGTTCCACTTTAGTATTTGCAGATGAGTTAAGCATTATCCAAAAAAACGAAGGGGTATTTTTATTGCAAATGGATCAAATTGTAAATCAATTTGATTTAGAAGCTGAAGAAAAAGTAGCCTGGTTACGGAATTTAGAAATGCTTCTAATGGCAATCACATTATTACTTTTATTAGGGGAATTCCTTTTTATATTCTGGCCTACCGCTAAAACAGTAAAAAATAGTCTTTCCGAATTGTTAGAAGCAGAGAAGAAAGCAAAAAAAATGGCTTTTGATGCCGATGTTTTAAGTGAAGCTAAAGAAAAATCAATAAAAGAGTTACGTGCACTAAGTCTTGCGATTGACGAAACATTATTGTTTGCACGTATTGCACCCAATGGTATTGTTATGCATATGGGGAATAAGTTTTCCCGCTTGTTTAAGTTTAGTAAATTCAATACGAATGTGCTTTTTTCTGAAGTTTTATCTATTCATGAAAAAGAACAAACCATTATAGACGATATTGTTTCGCAACATAAAAAAACAGGTTGGCAAGGAGAGGTTAAAGCAACCACTAAAGATGCTGTAGCGGTATGGTTAGAAATGGCGATTATTCCTTTTAGCCCAACTAATGATAAATCAGAATTGTTGATTATAGCCTCAGACATCACATCAAAGAAGGAAGGACTTATAGAAATAGAGCGCTTAACAAAAGCTAGTTTTGAGGAGAGAATGAGTCAACAAAAAACCATTTCCAGTAAGATTATAGAAAATCAGGAAAAGGAGCAAAACCGAATTGCTAAAGATGTACATGATGGCATAGGCCAAATGCTTACAGGATTAAAGTATAATCTGGAAAGTATCGATATAAAGGATGTTGATAAAACGGCTGTAAAAATTGAACACCTAAAAGAACTCACATCTAATATTATAAAAGGCGTAAGAACAGCAACATTTAATTTAACGCCTCCAGAATTATCAGATTACGGCATTGTACCTGCAATGACTAAGCTTACTCAAGAACTTTCTAAACTTACAGGGAAAGATATTGTGCTTTATAACAAAACAGATTTTGCAGATAGATTAGATTCACTTGCTGAGATTAATATCTATAGAATTGTACAAGAAGCCATTAATAATGCTATAAAATATGCAGATTCCAAACATATTATAGTATCCTTAACGCATAGTAAAAAAATACTTAGTATTGTTATTGATGACGATGGTAAAGGCTTTGATCCCACTAAGATTAAAAATGTAAAGAATGGAGAAGGAGGGATGGGAATGACTTTTATGAATGAACGCATTAAATATATTGACGGACGATTATTTCTTAATTCTGAAAAAGGAAAGGGTACAAGAGTGACGTTAAATATTCCTTTGGTTTTTAGTACATGACAAAAATTAATAATATATCAGATGTCAGTCTGAGGCACCAGATAAAAAAAATTAATTAGCGGTGGAAATGACGTAATTGGGGTGTCATCCTATGTTTGCAAAAGGTTAGTTCATTCAGAGGTTAGTTCATTCAGAAGGAGGTACGACTGAAGACTCTTTAGAAATTAATGATAAAGATTCTTCGCTGCGCTCTGAATGACAAACGATTGTAAATTAGGTATTTATGAAAATCCGTCAATGCTAGGCACCAGATAAAAAAATTAACTAGCGGATGAAATGACATAATTGGGGTATCATCCTATGTTTGCAAAAGGTTAGTGTCATTCAGAGGTTAGTGTCATTCAGAAGGAGGTACGACTGAAGAATCTTAAGAGATTAATGATAAAGATTCTTCGCTGCGCTCTGAATGACAAACGATTATAAATTAAGTATTTATAAAAAACGTTAATGGTAGGCTATCGAAAACAAAATATATTTTGTTTGAAGATATAAGCGAAGCTTACGATTGAAGAATCTTTAGAGACTAATTATAAAGATTCTTCGCTGTGCTCTGACAAACGATTATAAATTAAATTATGAATAAAAAATTAATAAGCTCAGGTTCAACATTTGAAGAAAGTATAGGCTATTCCAGAGCAGTTGTACAAGACAATTGGGTATTTGTATCTGGAACAACAGGCTATAATTATGAAACCATGAGTATTAGTGATGATATCGTTGAGCAAACCGAGCAATGCTTAATTAATATAAAGAATACACTAGAGCAAGCAGATGCAAGCCTGTCTGATGTAGTACGCGTGACTTATATTTTGCCAAATGCCAAAGCATTTGAATCTTGTTGGCCAGTATTAAAAAAATATTTTGGTGAGGTTAGGCCAGCGGCAACCATGTTTTCGGCATTACTTGCAGATGATAAAATGAAAATTGAAATTCAAGTGACAGCTTTGAAGTCACAAAATACGTAGTATTACTTAAAATCGTTATTTTTGTACTTATAATTCAAGTTTAATAAATAGATATGATTCATATAGTTTTAGCAGACGATCACGTTTTGGTAAGAGATGGTATTAAAGCGCTTTTAGAAGATGAGCAAGGGATAGCCGTTATAGATGAAGCATCAAATGGTAAAGAAGCATTGGAAGTTTTAGAACGTACCAAGCCAGATTTGTTAATTGTAGATATAAGAATGCCAGAGCTTAATGGTATTGAAGTGGTTACTGAAGTGTCAAAAAAGCATAAAAAAGTAAGAACCTTGGTCTTGTCTATGCACGACTCAGAAGAATACGTTATTAAAGCGATTCAAGCTGGCGCTGATGGTTATTTATTAAAAGGAGCAAGTAAAGAGGAGTTTTTAAAAGCTATAAATAAAGTAGCATCGGGAGGTAAATATTTTACAGGTGATGTATCTGCCATTATCATGAATAATTTTGTGAACGGAAATGCGGCCAGTTCAACACAAAAAGAACCCGTTGAAGATCCGTTTCATCTAACTAAAAGAGAAAAACAAATACTTGGTTTGGTCTTACAGCTTAAAAATAATAAAGATATTGCCGAAGAACTTCAAATAAGCAAACGTACTGCCGAAGTACATCGTTTCAATTTAATGAAAAAGTTAGAAGTAAAAAATATTATGGAACTTAATAATAAAGCTAAGGAATATCAGTTGATTTAGTTTGTGTTTTTAAGTTCTGTTTAAGTAAAAGGGGATTTTGTGGTTAATGTTTTTCTTTCACTTACTCAATTTCAGTATTCGAAAGGCTCCTTGAATGACCAAGATAAAAACAATTGTTCCTACAATCAAATCAGGTTTACTGGAACTCAACCAATTTACCAAAATTCCTGCAATTATTACTCCTAAATTGATAATCACGTCGTTTGAGGTGAAAATCATACTTGCTTTCATATGGGCTTCTTCTTTGCTTTTTGACTTTTGTAAAATGTAAAGACAAATTCCGTTTGCAATAAGGGCAAAAATCGAAATGATAATCATTGTTGAAAAATCTGGAAGTTTCTCGTCTCCAAAAAACCTTCTTAAAACTTCCACAAATCCGATAATCGCAAGTGTGATTTGAAAATATCCAGCAAGTTTTGCAATCCGCTTTTTTTTAATCAACGTTCCGCCAACTGCAAACAAACTAATTCCGTAAACGAAACTGTCTGCAAGCATATCCAAACTATCGGCAATAAGTCCCATAGATTTTGAAATCACCCCTGTTGTTATTTCGATAATAAAAAAAGCAAAATTGATTAGAAGTACAGACCAAAGTAACTTTTTTTGGTTTGTGTTTTCTTTAAAATCCGTTTGGTCGGTTGGTTCGGTTGAAAGTTTCTTTCCACCTAAATTCAGTTCGATAATAGACTTTTCGATTTGGTTGATTTCTCCGCTGTGAAAAACCGTCAATTTTCGGTTTGGAATGTCAAAGTCTAAATTTGCAATATTTGGAATTCCGTCCAATGTTATTCGGATGAGGTTTTCCTCCGATGGACAATCCATTTTGGTAATTTCAAATATTGTTTTGTTCATTCGGTTTCTAGCGTTTTCTGTATTAATCACAACGATTTGTGCAATATTAAGTGGTATATATCACTTTCTTATAGGGTTAACACTTAGCTAAATTTACGATTAATTTTCTTTGAATCGTCAAATTTTAAATTTTGCAGACTTTGTTAAAAATACTCATTTTAGGTTTGAAACGAAATCCTTATTATTTCTATACTTCTTTGTTGTTCTCAGTTATTCTACTTCGTTATTATTTAGAAATTCTAATATCAGTTTTGCGATTTCCCTTGTTTTTTCTTCAGCAGCAAAATGACCTGCATCAAGAAGGTGGAGTGCTGCTTTTGGTAAATCTTTTAAGTAAGCTTTTGCGCCATTAGAATTAAATTTTAAATCCTTTTTACCCCAAACAATAAGGGTTTTAGGTTGATGCTCCCTAAGCATCTTTTGCCATTTAGGATATCTAATTAAATTGTTATTATAATCTTGAAAAAGTTGCACTTGAATTTCTCTATCCTTATCAGAATTTAAAAAAACAAGATCGTGTGTCCAAGCATCAGGACTTTGAATATTAATATTTGTTGAGTCAAGATCGAACAAATACTGTTTGTTAATTATTGCATCTTTTCCAGTAAGACTGTATAAAAAATCGTGTTTTGTTCGTGTAGTATCTGTTTGAGCTGTTCTAAAAAAGTCTTGTCGTTTTGGAGTTAGTCCATCAAGATATGCATTTGCATTTTGAACAATTAGTGCATCTATTCTATTAGGATCATTCATCATCATGCGATAGCCTACTGGGGCTCCAAAATCTTGCATGTACATAACATAGTTATTAATTTCGAGCTTATCTAAAAGTTTTTGAGTATAGTTTGCTAATAAATCAAAGGTATAAGTCGTTGTATTTGGGTCTAAATGGTCACTATAACCCGACCCCAGATTATCTGGTGCAATTATATGATAATGCGTGGATAACATGGGTATTAAATTCCTATACGAATGGGAAGAAGATGGATAGCCGTGCAATAAAACAATTGTTGGATTTTTTCTATTACCTGACTCTCTATAAAATAATTTAACACTATCAATCATCTTATAATTATATGTTGTTGGAGGAGGTAAAAAGTATTCCTTTTGGTTTGATTCGGTTTTGTTATATTTTGGATTGTCGCATCCAGTTATTACGATTGTAAAAAGTATAATGATTAATAATTGTTTCATTTTTTTGACTATAATTATTTGATTAATCGCTGCTATCTTTCAAGTTAAAAGATATGTAATTTAAAAAATAACGGTTTGAGTTACTACCCAAAATCGCTATTTTTTATGACTTGTTAATACCCGATTTTTATCTAGATTAGAGATGTTATTCTATGTTTTTTCTCATAAATATTTTGATTTTTTGAATGATATCATCGCCATCTTCTTCTAATGCAAAATGTCCTGTATCATATATATTATAATCAATATTTTTAACATCTTTTTTGAAAGCTTCTGCGCCACTTTCAGGAAAAAAAGCATCGTTTTTACCCCAAACAATTAATAGAGGAGGTTGATTGTTTCTCAAATATTTTTGCCATTTTGGATACAATTTTAAATTATTTTGATAATCATAAAATAAATCTAGGTTAATAGCATGTGCATGTGGTCTGGAAAGCCTCAAATAATCTAAATGCCAATTATCAGGATTCACATTTTCTATATCTCTAACACCATGTGTATATTGCCATTTTAAGCCTTCTAAAGAAAAAACAGGTAATAAAGCTTCTTCTGTTTGCTTATTTCTGTTTTTCCAAAACTCTTTAATTCCTGCCCAAGCCTCTCCTAAACCTTCTTCATAGGCATTACCGTTTTGATTTATTATAGCAGTAACCCTTTCTGGATGTGCCGTTGCAATTCTAAAACCAATAGGTGCTCCATAGTCCTGAATCATTAGTGCATATGAGTTGATTTTCTTTTTCTCTAGAAACGCATCAATTGTTGATGCCAGGTTATCAAAGGTGTATTTATAGGTGTTGGAATCTGGAAAATCACTATTACCAAAGCTAGGATAGTCTGGTGCTATGAGATGAAATTCGTCTGACAATTGATTTAAAACTTTTCTATATTGATGAGAAGAAGCAGGAAAACCATGTAATAATACTATAGTTGGATTTTTAGGATTACCAGCTTCTCGATAGGCTATGTTGATTCCGTTAATGTCTATCGTTTTATATTTAAGTGTTATTGTTTTTTTCTCTCTTATTTGCTCTATATCATTGGGGCGAGTACGTACTTTAGATTTAATTTTGTCTCCACAAGAGACAAAAAGGAAAACTGTGATTAATGTGATTAATAAATTCTTCATTGTGTTTTATTTTAAATAAGGGCACTTTTAATTTTTGTATTGATTTCGGGCAAGGGTATTTCAAAATATTTTGAGTGAGTAATATTGATAATAAACATAAAAAAAGCCATAAACAGAGCCTAAACTCTGTTATGGCTTGCATTGTTATGTGTCTGCTTAATTTCTTCCAGCCATGATACCACCATCGGTATCCCAGATGGCACCAGTAACCCAAGATGCCTTTTCTGAAAGTAAAAAGAGTATGCTATTTGCAATATCATTAGGTTCTCCAATCCTTCCAATAGGATGAAATCCATTAAAACCTGCTAATGCATTTTGAGCTTCTTCTTTTCCTCCAAAAACACCGTGATAAACAGGTGTGTTTACTACTGCTGGAGATACAGCATTTACTCGGATATTATCATCTGCTAGTTCCATTGCTAAATGTTTAGTCAAAGAATGTAAACCCGCTTTTTGCATAGAGTAAGCAGAAGATGGTGTTGCTTTTATAGCTTGTTTAGCCCACATAGATCCTACATTTACGATGGCTCCTCCATTAGTGGCTTTCATCTTTTTAGCGGCACTTTGTGTAATGAAAAAGAAACCTCTGTTTAAATCTAAGTAAGAATTATAATCTTCTAATGTGTGATCTAAAAATGGTTTTGGTCCAAAAATCCCTGATGCATTAACGAGATAATCTAAGTTATCCCATGCTGTGATTTCTGAAATTAAAGTTTCTACTTCATCTGTTTTAGATATGTTTATTGCATGTTTAATCAAATTAGGATTATCAGCTACTTTATCAACATTTCTACCTACAATGTGTACCGTTGCACCGCCTTCTAATAAGGCATTTGTTGTTTCATTTCCAATGCCACTTGTACCTCCAATTACTAAGGCTACTTTTTTTTCGAATTCTTTCATTTTTTTTGTTTATTTAATTTATAAATAGACAGGTAAGTCTGTCTTTAAATGGATAAAATTTTTTTATCTTATGATTTGTGAACACAAATTCTTTGTTTCTTTTATAGGCCAATTTTCTTGATGTAAATGACTTTCACTTACAGCACTTTCGTAGAGTAAGTAAATTTGTCGGGAAAGAGAATCGATTTGTTCTTCTTTAATATTTTCCAAATTGTTGGTAATAAGTTTTGAGATAAGATGAATAAAACTGTTTTTTTGGGCTTGTATTTCATTTCTGATTTTTTCATTATCCTTTGGGATTTCTGAAACTGTTTTGATGCACCAGCAACCGTTAAAATCTTTATCCCGAAAAAAGACTTCAAGAAAATCAAAAATAGCAAGTATTTGAGTTTTCCCTTTTTGTTTGGAAGTGGTGAACGCTTCAATATCTGAAATAAAAGTCGCATTCTTGAATTGAAGATAGGCAAGGCATATATCTTCTTTTGATTTAAAATGATTATAAAGTGTTGCTTTGGCTATACCAGTTTCTGAAATAATTTCATTTATTCCAGTGGAATTATACCCATTCTTATAAAATAAGAATGAAGCAGTTTCAATGATTCTATTTTTTACCTCAGAATGTTTCATGAGGCAAATATAAAACAAATATTCAAAAATAAAGACAAGTCTGTCTTTATTTTTAAATTAATGGTTTGTATAAGTTTCTGATTTTATTAGTTATGCTTTTAAGAGCGTGGATTTTCATAAGTAAGCTTGCATAGTATTTTTTAATATTTATCCTTAGATAACAGTAATAGGCAGATAGGATTGCCTACCTTATCAAAAAAGGAAATTAAGCTATGATTACTGATATAGAAGTAAACAAGCCAGAGCCTATTGCAATTGGTAAAAAGCTTAAATCGTTTAAACAAGGAACAGCCGTTAAGGCTACGATCGAGGCCTTAAAACGAGGTGAATCGATACTAATTAAGGAGTTCTATAATGATGGAATATCTCTGCTTCATGATTTACACACATATCTAAAACTAAAATTACCTAACAAGTCTTTTCTGGAGCAACAGGCGTATCGCACAGAGTATTATAGACTTTCAAATTTAATTTTATTAGAAATTGTCGATCAAAAACTATGTGTAAAGAAATCTCCTGGTATTGGCTGGTTAGAAAAATTTTATTCAGAAAATAATCATTTCTTTTTAACTTTTCCTCAAATACAAGGCTTGAATAGTGCTTGGCAATGGTACCAAAATGGGATTTCTATACCTGTACTTCGGAACAAAATGCATCCTTATTACGGAACCTACTTTCCTACGCGTTTTGAACATTTAGTCCTTTTTGATAATTGGTTAAAGCGTTATAAAGGGCCAAAAAAGACAGCTATAGAAATAGGTATTGGGTGTGGTGTTTTGTCTTTGCAAATGATACAACATCATTTTCAAAAGGTGTATGCTACGGATATAAACCCTAATGCCATTGTTGGATTGATAGAATTTATGGGAACAACTAAGCTGTCTCGAAAAATTGAATTGGATTTTGGACACCTTTTTGGTAAGTGGGAAAAACAGACCGAATTGATTGTGTTTAATCCGCCTTGGCTACCAGAAGTTCATGACTTGAGCCATATTGATGCCGCTATTTATTACAATAAAACCTTGTTTGCAGATTTTTTTTGCTGCGGCAAAAAAAAGACTGTTACCTGAAGGGAAACTGGTACTCATCTTCTCAAACTTAGCTCAAATAACTAATGTAACAACAGATCATCCTATACAAAAAGAATTAGATGAAGGTAACAGGTTTCAATTGGAAAGATGTTTTAAAAAATCTGTAAGTGCTGCTTCCAGTAAAACAAAACGAGATCAGCATTGGCGTGCTTTGGAAGAAGTAGAACTTTGGGTACTCACGAATATTTGAATTTTGGGTAACTACTGCATAAACGTCATCATTATAAACAACAATCTCGTTCTTCTGTGTAGTTTTAGTTCTAATTTTTCTTTGGTTTCCTCCATCTTTTAAGAAATCTCCATAACAGAATAAAACCTATATTCATTGCGATAATATAAAGTAGAATTCCCAATGGATTGAACCCTGTTGGTTCCTCTTGTGCAGCCTTTTCTAGAAATAAAATAGATGTGGATAGTTTTTCTTCAGTAAACAGTTGGTTGTTTGCCACGTTACTTCCCCAATGAATTCCAATAGCAAAGAAAATGGTTCCAGCCTTTAAAAGAGCATTTGCAAAAACAAAGTGTCCTATAATTAGTGAAATAGAGTAGAAAATTGCTCCGAATATTCCAATGTTAAATACATTATGCATTGAAACAAAAACTATAACAGTGACTAGGTTTGCTATTCTCAAATTGTAGATTGAAATCAGTTTTTTGTATCCATAACTTCTACATATAAATTCTTGTACTGCCGCTGTTGGCAAAATCCAATAGAGTTCTTTTAATATTTCTCGATAATCTAAAGAGTTGTTTGTTATTATAATATCACCTGTTAGCAAACATTTTAAATAATAACCAATTAGAACAGCTAAAATTCCTAATACAAGTCCAATGGGGAGATATTTTAAATTTTGTCCACTAAAATTGAACCCTAACTCATCTAGATTTTTGTTTTCCGTTTTATATAAAGTCCAATTTGCTATTATAATCAATATCAGTCCAACAAATGGGAAAACTTGTTTAGTCCCTTTCGGCAAGGGTATGAAATCAGGTAAAAAAAGAGCAATGATAATCAGAACCACAAAAAGAAGCAGTCGGCTTAAATTAGGATAGGTTTTTAATAGGTTCATTGTATTGTAATAACCAGGTAATTATTTTTCATGTTATTGTGCGCTGGTTTTTCCGCTGATGATTTCCAAAGTTTCATTCACAAAATCGGTCTTTCCAAGGACATAAGAACCTCTGTCATTTTTAAATTTAGTTGCTAATTCGAGCTTTAGATTTTCGTATTGTTTCGCTCTTTCAGAATTAGAATTTAAAAAGTTTCGAAAGTCAATTTGTTTCCACATTACGTTATCTTTCGGACACATATGAATATGGAAAATCTGTTCTTTTTTTCCGTCAATATTATAGCCTTTTCCGAATGTTGAATATGCCTCGATATCTTCTCTGGCTGGAACTACAAAATGAGAATAACCTAATTCTGTGAAATTTGCGATTAGATTTTCGTCAAATAGCGTTTCTTTAGGAATTTCTATCATCAAATCGATATATGGTTTTGATTTGATACTCGGAATTGAAGAACTTCCAAAGTGTTCTATTCGCAAGATTGTTTCATTTCCAATTTTTTCAATTATTCGTTTCTTTTCGCTTTCATAAATGTTTTTCCATTCGGGATTATGGTCAACTAATTCAATTGGAAAAAGTGTGTTCCAATCCTCTTTGGTTAAATCATATAAAGTTTTTTTCATTGTTTCTCGTTTTTTTTCGGTGAACAGCGTCTTGTATAAGAATAATTTCGGGTTACGTGCGAGGATTTTACTCAGGAAAATCAGATGTAATAAACTTGCAACAATCTTTTGTTAGACTCAAAATTAAGCAATTATTTTATACATCTATGTTGAAATAGTTTTTGTTTTATAAGAGGAAAATTGTAACCTAAAAATTATATATTTCCCCATCTATTTTAATTTGTTTGTAACTAGTAGTATAAAAATTATAATTCCAACCTAATCCCCTTATATATGAAACAAAGAGTTTTTCTTCTTCTGGGTTTTTGTAAAATCTTTGAAATGCATAAGTTCTTAAATTGTCATCTTTTTCAATTAGAGTGGCTTTAAAGTCATTCACTGATTTGTTATTGAGAGTCCAAAATGTATCCTCAAGTGATGTATTAAATTTAGCATGTATGTGTTTAAAATCAGGATTGTCTGGATACCCTTGAATAAGGTTTTGATTAGTATCAATTCTTAAATACTGAAAAGTAACTGCATCTCCTCCAATTAGTGAATAAAATTTATAATATAAATCCCCTTCTATTCGAAGTGTATCGGTGATTTCAGTGTAATTGTCTTCATCATACTTCCAATAATTCCCTATGTGCATAGGAAGAAATGAATCGCTCGTTGGCGTAGGGTTTGAAATATTAGTGTCATCAGATTCATTACAACTTAAAAGTAATATAAAAATCCCAAGAGATATTGTTTTCAGATACGTTTTCATAAATAATCTATTTTATTTCATAGATGTATTTTACTCAATATGGTTGCGTCAAATTACTTACAATAAAGTTATATTAACTATACGGTTTTTATTAATCTTTTATGTTACTAGCGTTAATTAGGTAGTGTAACAGTTTTATTGGTCTCAACTGTATTTAACAAGGATGTATTTTAGTGCATGTCGCTTTCAGCTTCTAAAAATTTTGACAAGAATTTCACGAATTCACAGGAATTCAGTTTTACTATTATTTTACATTTTGGTATGTCACGAAACAGATTTTTAGTCTGCGAAAGCGAACTTACGGACTTCCTAGTTTTCTTTCAAATTTATGTAGCGGTATAAACACCATCATTATCTTTAAAAAACATTACTTCGGATATAATATATTCGTGATTTGCCATATTTTATTAATTACCAATAACAATTTGATATAAACAATTGCTTATATCCACATTAATAAGACTAAAATAATAAATCTTTTAAGTTAAGGTCAATTACGTATGTTGAAGTTTTTCTATTTATTAATCCAATAAATATTTCTCTAATATATTCTCTTTTTTATCAAATCCTTAAAATTCACTTTCAATAATTATCAATCTGATATTTATTCCAAATTACGTATTTTAATATTTTTAAATTACGTATAATTACTTAGTTTTGTACGTATAAAAATACTTAATTATGAACAGTTCAACACCAACTAAGTCTACAAACTTAAATTTATTGAATTTTAAAAATGTGTCCATTCGTACTTTTTGGATCACATCTATATCTTTTTTTATGTGTTTCTTCGCATGGTTTGGTATTGTTCCATTTATGCCAGATGTTGTTAAAGAGTTAGGTTTAACACCAGACCAAAAATGGAACTCCATCATTTTAGCCGTTTCAGGAACGGTGTTTGCACGTTTACTTATTGGTAAATTATGCGATAAATATGGACCCCGTATATGTTATACCTGGTTACTGGTTTTAGGCGCTATTCCAGTTGTTTTATGTGGATTGGTGCAAACACCACTTCAATTTTTAATATGTAGATTATTCATTGGTTTTATAGGTGCTTCATTTGTTATCACCCAAGTACATACCTCTTTAATGTTTGCTCCTAATATTGTTGGTACAGCAAATGCAACGTCTGCTGGTTGGGGTAATCTAGGAGGAGGCGCTAATCGTTTAGGAATGCCCTTAATTGCTGCTATGGTTGTAAGTTTTGGCATAGCAGAAGGAGAGGCTTGGAGGTATTCAATGGTTATTGCTGGTACTATTTGTTTTTTTATGGGGATTCTATATTATCTTTTTACTCAGGATACACCAGAAGGAAACATCAAAGAATTAAGAGAAGCAGGTAAAATGGTTACCACCAAAAAAGACCAAATTGGTTTTTTAAAAGTGCTTAAAGATTATAGAATTTGGATACTTTTTGTGGTTTACGCAGCGAGTTTTGGTATTGAACTTACGGTTTATGGAACTATGGACGATTATCTTCAAAACACCTTTCAATTAGAGCGGATTACGGCAGGTAACATTGTTTTGTCGTTTGCCTTAATGAATATATTTGCGCGTACTTTGGGTGGTTTCTTTGGTGATAAATTCGGGAAACTAAAAGGATTGAGAGGTCGTGTATTATTCCTGTCATTCATATTAACATTACAAGGTATCATACTCGTTTCATTTTCGTTAACAACCAGCATTGTTATTGGTTTTGTCTTTTTAATTCTATTTAGCTTATCGGTTCAAATGGCAGAAGGCGCCACGTTTTCGGTAGTACCATTTATAAATAAAAAAGCGATTGGTTCTGTATCGGGTATCGTAGGAGCAGGCGGAAATGTAGGTGCTTTTTTAGCAGCAATATTACTTAAATCTAAATCTTCTGTAGCAGAAAAAGCCGCTATTGCAGCCAATGAAGGTTTAGGCGAAGATATTATAAATAGTGCACAGGCAGCAGCATCTTCTGCAGCCGTCTCTCAAGGGTATTTAATAATTGGTTTTATAGTAGTCGTAACGGGAATTGTGGCATTAGCCATTAAATTTTCTAACGAAGATGAAAAAATAGCTGATACAGAATTAAAACAATCTCTAGGAAAATTAGCAACTGCTAATAACTAATTGAAAAAAACGGGAACCAAAAATTATCAATTTATGAATATCAGTATTGATTTTTATAGTATTCAGAATAATTGAAATAGAGGTTGCATCGTATTGTTTTATTTTCTTAATTAGTATAAAATGTTGTGGTAAATGGTCAAAAATGAAGTAAAAACAACATGCTCTTATTGTGGTGTTGGATGTGGTATTATTGTAAAGAAAGACATCAATAATAAGGTTTTTGTTGAAGGGGATAAGGATCATCCAGTAAACAAAGGTATGCTTTGTTCTAAAGGCATGAATTTACACTATGTTGTAAATGATACTTCAGACAGAATTTTATATCCAGAAATGCGATGGAGCAGATCACACCCACGTGAGCGTGTGAGTTGGGATGATGCTTTAGATAGAGCAAGTAGTGTTTTTAAATCGATTATAAAAAAGTATGGTTCCGATAGCGTCGGGTTTTATGTGTCTGGACAAAGCCTTACCGAAGAATATTACATTGCCAATAAGCTTACAAAAGGGTTTTTAGGAACTAATAATATAGATACAAACTCACGTTTGTGTATGAGTTCTGCTGTTGTTGGCTATAAAAAAACATTTGGAGAAGATAGTGTGCCAATTTCGTATGAAGATATAGAATTAGCAGATTGTTTTCTTATTACTGGTGCTAACCCAGCATGGTGCCATCCTATTCTTTTTAGACGAATTGAAAAGCGTAAAGAGGAAAATCCAGAAGTTCAAATAATAGTTATTGATCCTCGTAAAACAGATTCCGCTAGTTTTGCAGACTTACATCTTCAATTACTACCAGGTACCGATATTATTCTTTACAATGCCATTGGAAGGCGTTTGTTCGAACGTGGTTTGATTGATAAAAATTTTATAAAAAATTATACCGAAGGTTTTAAAGATTACAAAGACCTCATATTTAAAACTTCGATAAGGCAAGCTTCAAAATTATGTGGCGTTCCTGAAAAAGATATTAAAAAGGCGGCCGATATTATTGGACAATCAAAAGGGTTTATTAGCATGTGGGCTATGGGACTTAACCAAAGTGTTATAGGAACCAACAAAAATGTATCCCTTTTAAATTTGTCATTAATAACAGGTCAGGTTGGTAAGCCAGGATCAGGGCCTTTTTCACTTACAGGTCAACCCAATGCTATGGGAGGGCGCGAAGTAGGAGGTATGGCTAATCTATTAGCTGTTCATAAAGATTTAATGAATGAAGAGCATAGGCGAGAGGTGGCTCAGTTTTGGGGTGTTGATAAAATATCTCCGAAACCAGGGTTAACAGCTACCGAAATGTTTGATGCGTTGGAAAGTGGGAAATTAAAAGCGGTTTGGATTATTTGTACCAATCCGTTAGTGAGTATGCCAAATACACATCAAATAGAGCGTGCCATGAAGCAGGCTAAATTTGTTGTTGTTCAAGATATTTCGCATAAAGCAGATACATTAGAGTATGCCGATTTAGTGCTTCCAGCTGCAGGATGGTTAGAGAAGGAGGGGACGATGACAAATTCTGAGCGTCGTATTTCATATTTACCAAAGGAAATAGACGCCCCAGGAGAAGCAAGACCAGATGTAGAAATTCTTTGTGATTTTGCACAAAAAATGGGTTTCCGTGGATTTAATTACAACAGTGCCGAAGAGATTTATAGTGAATATACCGCTATGACTAAAGGTACCAATATAGATGTATCGTTTTTAAATTACGACAGGCTTAAAAACGAAGGCACTTTTCAATGGCCAGTACCAGAACATAGACATCCTGGAACGCCCAGACTTTTTGAAAATAAGGAGTTTTATACGCCTTCAAAAAAAGCCATATTCAATACGCCTACCAGGATAGAGAACACATCATCAAAACCAACTGAGGAATTTCCTTTGATTCTTACTACAGGACGTATTAGGGATCAATGGCATACCATGACTAAAACGAGTAAAGTATCTAGGTTAAAAACACATTATCCAACGCCTGTTTTAGAAATTAATCCTGTTGATGCCTACTTAAATAAAATTAAAGAGGGCGATATTACCGAAATTAAGAGTAGTAATGGTGTGGTTAGAGTACGCGCAAAAGTTACGGAAGCTATTAAAAAAGGTGTCGTGTTTTTACCAATGCATTGGGGAAAACAGTTGCAGAATGATTTAAATAGAGCCAATAATTTAACGAATACGGCTATAGATCCCATATCTAAAGAGCCAGATTTTAAATTTACCTGTGTTTCGGTTCAAAAATATAAGAAACCAGTAGAGAAAATTATAATTGTTGGAGCAGGAGCCGCAGCGTTTAGATTTATTCAAAATTATAGAGAGCATAATGAGGTAGACGATATACATGTATTCTCAAAAGAACCTAATCTGTTTTATAATAGAGTGTTACTTCCAGAGTATGTTACCGAAGAGTTAACTTGGAAGCAGTTATTAAAAATTAAGGCTATTGAGCTGAATAAACTTCAAGTAAAACTTCATCCAGAAACGTTTATTTCTAGTATAGATAAAGAGAAGAAAGAAGTTACAGATAGTAATGGTGAGACACATACATTCGATAAACTCATTCTTGCTACGGGAAGTCGCGCTTTTATTCCTAAAGATGCCAAGATAGATTTACCAGGACGTTTTACCATGCGAAATAAAATTGACGCCGATAGGTTTAAAGCGTATTTAGATGCTACTAATTTACCTCCAGAAGAACAACATGTTGTTATTGTTGGGGGCGGATTGCTTGGTTTAGAGTTAGCGGCAGCTTTAAAGCATAAAAATGTAAAAATCACGATTGTTCAACGAGCCTCTAGGCTTATGGAACGTCAGTTAGACAAAGTATCCAGTAAGTTATTAGCTTTAGATGTGCAAGAGCGAGGTATTCAAATATACTTTGATAATGAGGTTAGTACGGTATTTGATGATGATGAGACTGGGGAACTTAATATCAATTTAAAAAGTGGTAAGTTAATTACAGCGAATGCTATTGTTTATGCTATTGGAACAATTCCTAACATAGAGATTGCCAGAGAAAATGGCATTCTTTGCAGTCGTGGTGTTAGAGTTAATCAGCATTTGCAATCGTCGCATCCAGATATATTTGCTATTGGTGAGATTGCAGAATTTAAAAATCAATTGTTCGGTATTACATCGGCAGCAGAGGAACAAGCCACTATTTTGGCAAATTACATAGCAGGAGATATTAGTTGCTCTTACCATGGATCGGTGCTTATGAATATTTTAAAATTCAACAATCTTAACTTATGCAGCATTGGAAATATAGAAGTACCAGAAAATGACGATACATACGAAGAAGTGATCTTTACAGATATTTCCAAGCGTTATTACAAAAAGTGTATTGTTAAAGATGATTTGCTAGTCGGTGCTGTTTTAATGGGCGATAAGAATGAATTTGCCGAATTTAAAACGATGATTGAGAGTAAGATTGAGATGTCTGATAAGCGAAATACATTACTTCGCGGTTCATCCAATGATAAACCCGTTTTAGGAAAATTAATATGCTCTTGTAGTCAGGTAGGAGAAGGTAATATAGAAGAAGCTATAGCAAGTGGATGTACTAATTTTACTGAGCTTTGCAGTAAAACAGGAGCAGGTTTAGGATGTGGGAGCTGTAAAACTGAAGTTAGAGACATACTTCATAATTCAAAAGTATTAGCATAATGGAAGAACGCTACAGATTAAGAATAAATGGAGGCGTATTATCTCCTGGAGAATTAAAATACATTTGTGAAGCTGCTGAAGGCTTAGGTTTAGATGCCATATCATTTGGTTCTAGGCAGGATATTATTTTCCCTGAGGAAATAGATGAAAGTAAGTTCGATCAGTTTGATAAAGTGCAATTTGTAAAACCCAAACGAGATCGTGTTGAAAATATAACATCTTCTTATGTTTCGGCAGATATATTACCTAGTACCTCATGGCTTACCAGCGATCGGTATTTATATATTATAGAACAGTTTAAGCATAAACTGAGTTTAAGAGTTAATGTTACAGACCCAAAACAACGTTTAGTCCCCTTATTTACAGGAAATATTAATTTTATAGCTTCAGAGCATGAAGATTATTGGTATTTATATATTAGGCTTCCTGGTTGGAAAAAAACACAAATGTATCCAGCATTAATATATAGCTGGGATATGGATAAGATAGAACTGGCTATAGAAGATATTTTACAAGAAGAACCAGAAACTATCGAAACCGTTTTTGAATTGGTAAGTGATTCTGTCGATACCAATAACAGAACGGTAGATAAGCCTTTAGAAGTTCCTTTTTACCCATTTCCGTATTATGAAGGTATGAATCGTATTGGAACTGATAGATATTGGTTGGGTTTATATTGGAGAAATAATCGTTATGATTTAGATTTCTTAAAAGCGATGTGCGACTTGTGCTTTGAGAATAAATTAGGTAAGATTTCAATCACACCCTGGAAATCTTTTATAGTAAAAGGGATTCCGTTAAAGGCGAAACTTCAGTGGGAAAAACTTTTGGGTAAATTTGGTATTAATGTGCGTCATTCTATGTTAGAGATGAATTGGCATATTCCAGTAAACGATCCTGATGCCTTGAACTTAAAAAAATATCTGGTTACTAACTTTGATCAAAATGATATTAGTACTTACGGACTAACTTTTGGAATTACGAGTTACAAGAGCGATACTTATAATTTTACTTCCATCGTTATCGAAAAAAATAAGCAACCTGAAGCTATTGGAGATTTTAAGATAAGAGATACCTATAATTTATTGTACGCTAAGGATTTCGATCCTAATACACGCAAATACATCATGCATGTACAGGATGTTGATAAAGTGGAATTACCAGGGTTGTTAATGGAATTAAGTCAGTTGTATTTTGAACAATTAGGAACAGAACGAGAAGAAGAAAAAGCAGCTGAAGTGGTCTCAGATAAAATTGAAGAAGAAGTATATCAATGTCAGGATTGCTTAACCATTTACAACGAAGTTTATGGAGATATCACGCAACAAATTCCACCAAAAACATCTTTTGAAAACCTTTCTGATACTTATGAATGTTCCCTATGTGAAGCTCCCAAAAGTAGTTTTAGGAAAAAGATATTAGTTAAATAATTAATATAGACGTGAGTTTGATTAAAACAGGGTTCGATTTAATGCAAGCATATTTATAACAATAAACTCACTAATAGTGTTACATGTCGCTTTGAGTCTTTCTACTCGGCTCAGGACAGGTTAAAATCGAAAGATCATTACTTCCCATAATTATAAGATGACTTTCTGTCTATGGTATGGTTTAGTTAGCATTTATGCCATAAAAAGAACAGCTGCAGAAATTATCTACAGCTGTTAAAAAAACTAAAGCAAAAATAACTAGAATAATTCTGTTATATCTATTTGTTTAATAGCCAGGGTTTTGTAGTAAGTTTTGATTTAAATTTAGTTCTACAATAGGTAACGGGTATAAATAATCTTCTCTAGTAAAATTGCGAACCTCCCCTTTCTCAAGTAATAAACATCTTCTATCGCCAACACCTGTTTTCGTGGTTTTTTCTCCAAAAGCATAAGAACTAGGTGTATAAAGAGCATCGTTATCTTGATAAGCAGTACCTTCTATAACAGCACCAAATATATCCGCACTTAATTCTTCTTCTGCAATACCCCAACGTCTTAAATCATTATACCTTGAAGTCTCTGCAAAAAGTTCAATAGTGCGCTCTCTTCTAATTTCTGTTTCAATGTTCATGTTATTAGTTGCCAAAAACGCATTACTAATAGCTGGTAATCCTGCTCTAGCTTTAACTAAGTTAATAGATTCATTCATTTGTGCATCAGTTAGACTACCATTTAGTTCGTATAAAGCTTCAGCATACATTAAATACACTTCTGCTAAACGTATATAGGGTAAATCTGGAGATTCTTCATGGGATGCTCTATATACAGGCCAATTCCATGAAACAAATTTTGAATTAAAGGATCCAAAATCATTTTCACCTTTTAAAAGTACCGTGCCATCTACAGGGATTTCATGGGTAGCATTATCAGTAAAATAAGCTCTCATTCTATAATCTCTATTTTGGAACTCATCAGACACGTTTACATAACCTTGAAATAATGGCGATTGATCAATAGGTAATCCATCTATGCATAAAAGCATATCTAACATTTTTCTACTAGGTTTTAATCTACCTACCGCAGTGTGACTAAATAAAGCATCACCTGGTTTTAAAGTAGCATCATACTTACCATAAAAGATATACTCTTTATTTGATGTTTTGTCTAATCCAGCTGGGTTTGATCCGCTATCCTCTAGCATAAATAAGAAATAAGAACTCATATTATCAAGAACATCATTATAATTCCAAAGCTCAAAACCACCTTGATCCATAACCGTTTTTGTTAAGGTAATGACTTCTTGTAAATACAAATCAATATTAGAATCATTAAACCCTGCACTTCCCGCTCCAGAAGAAACACCATCACCATCTGTACTTGTTCCTACATATTTCATCCATGTGGCTTCATGCAACAAAACTTCTGCTTTAAATGCCATAGCCGCCCATTTACTAATTTTACCTTTATCATTAGAAGCAATGTTTTGTTCTGTAGGTAAACCAGCTATAGCCACATCTAAGTCAGATAAAACCTGGGCAACAACTTCATATCTACTATTACGAGGGGCATATCCTTCTTCAGAATCAACCAGTAATGATTTTGTTATTAAAGGAACACCGCCAAATCGTTGTACTAAAAAGAAATGTTGATAAGCTCTAAAAAAATAAGAGACTGCTACATACTCTGCGATATCATTTGGATCTCCAGCATAACTTTCTGCTCTTTCTATTAATAGGTTTATATCTCTAATGGATGTGTAAGTATTATTATAAAAATCATCAGTTTCGGAGGCAACCAAATCTCCTCTACTATATTTTTGTTCATCAGAATTTTCTTTCAAACCAGTTAAATCGGAACCATGATCCATAAGATATCCCATATTACCTTTCCATTGGATCAAACCAGTATAGAACGTGTTAGAGCCCGTTAAAAAGTGTTCTGGTTCGTTGTAGTAAACCTCATTCGTTATTTCTGCAGGTGGAGTTAAATCTATAAATTCGTCTGCACAAGATGCAAATAGCAATAGGATGCTAGGTAATATTATATATATTATTTTTTTCATTTCTATATTTTTTAATTATTAAAGAACTATAATGTTAGTTATAGGGATACTTTTACACCTAGTGCCCAAGTACGCATAAATGGATATGCACTCGCATTGGTGTCTGCCCTTGATTCTGGATCCCATCCGTCTTTTACTTGACTCCACTCGAATAAATCATTTCCTGAGAAATAAATACGTAGTGTATTTATTAGCGTATTCCCCATTTTGAGGTCTTTTATATTATAACCAAGAATAAGAGATTTTAATCTAATATATCTGTTGTTTTGTAACATGAAATCTTTATTTGTATAGTTCCAAGCAGCTAAAGGACTAATAGTAGTCAACCTAGGGAATTCTGCATTGGGATTATCTTCGGTCCAAGTTCTACCTAACCATGTATTAGACTGGTTTTGCCATACTTGTTGAAAGGGTGATGCAAAAAAACCTGTTCTTAATATTTTATGATTTAAAGCCCCTTGAAAAAATGCACTAAAATCAAAACTCTTATATTTTATATCAAAATTGAACCCATAAACATGATGAGGTAAAGCATCTCCTTGGTAAGTTAAATCTTCACTATCAATTGTACCATCCTTATTAGTGTCTACAACACGAGTGTCTCCTGGGCGTAATGCACCTGTTGAAGTTTGCGAAGGTAATTCGCCTCCTGGTTTAAGACTACTATAATAGGTATCAACTTCTGCTTGGTTTGCGAAAAAACCATCAGTTTCCCACATATAAAACGAGTTAATAGGTTTGCCTTCAATTATTTCAGAATCATCTGCAGCATTAAGCCCCGCTACTGGTACCCCGCCAAAATTATCTTCAGAGAAAAATGAAGTTACTTTGTTTCTGCTATCACTCATATTAGCACTAACGCTAACATTGAAATCACCAAATGTATTCGCATATCCTAAAACAACTTCCCATCCTTTAGATTCTAATGTACCTGAATTTGTATATGGAGCTAAAGGTGCAATGGTAGCAGGGATTTGCCTTTGTATAAGCATGCCGATATTCTTCTTATTAAAAAAATCGATTGCACCAAATACTTTATTGTTGAATAATTTAAAGTCGACACCAATTTCTTTAGAAACAATACGTTCCCATGTCGTTGTAGTGCTAAATAAATTGCTTCCTGAAGAATTTCCTTGTTGCGCTGCAGTAGCACCAAAAACAGTAATTCTGGATTTTATAGAGTCAATGTTAGGGATCGTATTAAGGGCAACGGTCGATAAATATCCAAATTCATCAATACCAGCCGTACTTCCTAATTCACCATAACCACCACGTATTTTTAAAAACGACACGACATTGCTATTTTTTAAGAAATTTTCGGAGCTTAAAACCCAACCAGTAGACACATTACCGTAATTAGACCATTTTTGTCCTTTAGCAAATCTAGAAGAACCATCTCGTCTCCCTTGTAATTCTAATAAATATTTACCCTTGTAGTCGTAATTTATACGTCCTATATAGCCAAAAAAGCCCCATGTGTTACCTCCTCCGAAGGTTGTAACTGCTAAATCTTCAGATCCTATGGCTAGATCGTAAACCCCATAATCAACAAAACCATTTCTTCTAGCTCTGAGTCTTTTATTTGTATTTCTATCGGCTTCTATTGCTAATAAACCAGAGAGGTTATGATTGCCAATATTATTACTATAATTTAAAGATGCTTTATAGTTTTTATAAGTAATTCTATCTGTTGTTTCTTGAATATATGATGTGCCATTTATCTGGGCTGGAGCTACATCTCCAAACCAATTATATGTTGGAACAGTTAAATGGTATATCTGATCTTCTGAATCTTGATCGCTATAAGAGTAAGACCCTGTAATATTTAAATTATCGGTTAATTTATATTCTATTGATGTTGTTAATCTTAACTGTTTGTCTATATTATTCTCTCGACCCCCATCTATAACTCTTGCAACAGCATTTCTACCTCCAGCAATATTACCCCCGAAATTTGCATACCATTGACCGAATTGATTTTTCGAGGCAAATATTGGTGGATCAATGGTTGTAGCTTCTCTATCTAAACCACCTGATGGCCCAGAAAAAGACGTATGAAAGTAAGATATGTTTGTGCTTAATTTTAACCTCTCGCTTACATTAACACCATAATTTAATGAGAAATTATATCTATCTCTACTATCATCTGCAACCTTTAAACCACCAACATTTTCGTCGTAACCTGCAGCCATACGGAAATTACTTTTTTCACTACCTCCCGATACACTTATATTATGTTGGTTAGAATAAGAATTTCCAAACATTTCATCAAATCTATTGGAATCACTTACATATACATCTCCTAAAAAATTAGTAAAATGATAGATTCCCTCTTCTCCTGCAGCGAATCTTTCTAAATTTTCAGTTCCTAGCCAAAAACCAAAATTAGGAGTTTCATCCTGAGAAGTAGCTGCTAACCAAAGGGCTCCCCATTCTTGCATTGTTGGTGTTGGTGGACGAATCCCTATGGTACCTACACGTAAAATACTACTTATTTCAATCTTAACATCTCCTTTCCCTTTTTTGGTTGTAACTAAAATAACACCACCAGCAGCACGAGAACCATATACAGATGCAGCCCCGCCTTTTAAAACACTAATACTTTCAATGTCATTTGGATTCATATCATTGAAAGAGGCATCATTTATTGTTGGAACGCCATCTATAACAATAAGAGGAGATATTCCATTTATAGAACTAACCCCACGAACAAGAAAGTTAATGTCTTCATCACCTGGACGAGATGAATTACGAGTAATTACCAAACCAGGGGTTCTACCTTGAAGTGCTAAAGCAGTGCTACCAACTGCTAAATCTTCGAAAGCTTCAGCTTTTACTTGCTCAATAGATCCTGTAAGTGTTTCCTTTTTTGCTATTCCGTATGCGACTACTACAACTTCGTCTAAAGCAGCAAGATCGGTTTGCAATGTTACATGAATAGTATTGTTTTTTCCTACTGTTATTTCTTGAGTTACATATCCTAAATAAGAAAAAATGATTACGCTTTCATTTGATGGTACATTAATAGAAAAATTCCCATCAAAATCTGTTACTGTTCCTTTGGAGGTTCCTTTTACAATGACGTTTACTCCAGGGACACTCATGTTGTCTTCGGCACTTATAACCTTACCCGAAATGGTTCTATTTTGCTCAATGTCTAAATTTGAAATTGGTTTTTCGAGATAAGAAATTTCTGTGGTTGCATGTACTTGTGTAAATGTACCACAAAATAGAAAACCTATTATCCAAAATAGACTTGCGAAAAAATTAAGTATTAACTTACTGGGACTTAGTTTAATCATAAATTTTAATTTAAAAAGATTAGTTTTAATTTGTTAATACAATGTAATTATTAAGAATATAAGTAATAATAAACCTTCATTCAATAGCTGTAAATTATGGTTCTTTTTGTAAGAAAAAATAAGTTTTAATTGAATGATTTCTATTAAAATGTTATTTAGAGAGTGTTTTTTGGCTCAATATTATTTTGAAAACCAAAATTTAATGTACATCTATTTAATAGTTTTTGGATAAGATTATATGAGGCTATTAAAAAGATGAAAATACATGTAATGTGTTTATTTTTAATATATTAGTATGAATATATTATAAAGAATGTGCATTTTTTTTTACCATCTATGAAGGCTTAATATTTTTTTGTATAATTATTCTTATAAAAATATCTTAATTATTAAGATTCATAAATAAATATTATATTCCATGGAGTTAAAAGATGTGTAATTAGTGAGAATACAATGAAAAAGGATGATAATTTATAATTATTGAACGATAATTTATCCTTTATATTCATCATTCTTTATTATACTTGCGATATAATTCACAGGAATTTTCAGAAAGATTTAAAAGGAATAAAGTCCTTTTTAACCAAAAACATATAACCATAGACATGACTAGATCATTATCATTATTAATATCGACCGTTTTTTTAATAGTTGCATGTGCTTCACCCAAAAAGCAGGAACCAGTATTTAGCCCAACAGAAATGTTGGATTTAAGTGTTTTAAAAACCAAAGAGAACCTTAAAGGAATATCCGATTCAAATAGCTTTCTAAGAAATATTCCGAAAGGGAAATCAGATTGGAAAGTTGTAGGAGTTAAAAATTGGTGTAGTGGTTTTTGGCCAGGTATTTTGTGGTATGCTTATGAGAATTCTGGGGATGAAACAATAAAGAAACGTGCCGAAAATTTTACAGCTTCTATAAAAACAATAGCCTACTCGCCAGCAGAGGATCATGATATAGGTTTTATGGTATACTGTAGTTATGGAAATGGTTATAGATTGACAGGTAACGAAGCATATAAAAAAGTATTACTATCTGCGGCAGATACTTTGGCAACACTTTACAATCCAAAGGTTGGGTCTATTCTTTCCTGGCCAGTAAAGGTAGAGGAGTATGGTCATAATACGATAATAGATAATATGATGAATTTGGAGTTGCTTTTTTGGGCAGCTAAAAATGGAGGTAATAAGCGTTTGTATGATATTGCAGTAAGCCATGCAGAAGTTACTATGAAGAATCTAGTTAGACCAGATGATGCTGTTTTTCATGTAGGAGAATTTGACGGTAATACAGGAGCATTTGTTAAAGGGCATACACACCAAGGGTATGCAGATGAATCTATGTGGGCTAGAGGTCAGGCATGGGGCATTTATGGTTTCGCAATTGCTTATAGAGAAACAAGAAAGCAAGAATTTTTAGATACCTCTATAAAGCTAGCGAATCATTTTTTAAACCGTTTGCCTGAAGATGGTATACCGTATTGGGATTTTGATGATCCAAAAATACCAAATGCCCCAAAAGATGCATCAGCTGCAGCTATAACATCTTGTGGGTTGCTAGAATTGACAGGTTTAGTTAAAGATGAAAAATTGAAAGAAAAATATATAAAAGCAGCAAATAATTTTGTAGAAAAACTATCATCTAAAGATTACTTTAGTGGAGATACAAGTAAGGCTCTCTTATTACACTCTACAGGAAATCATCCTAAGAATTCAGAAATTGACGTACCAATAATTTATGCAGATTATTACTATATGGAAGCTTTAACGCGATTAAAAAAGATGGAGGCAGCAAATAATGCCGCACAAACCCAAAAATAAATAGTGTTACTAAGGCTTGAAGATCAAACAATAATTAAGACACGAACCAGCCTGCCGAATGGCAGGTTGCACGAATTTACACGAATAGAATCTCAATGTATTTGAGATCTCTATGTCTACCGTAAACACGAATCAGACTTTCAGTCAGTTATAACACCTATACAGGTTTGTTACTTTTCTTTGGATGAGCAAAGAAATTGAAGATTCATGAATTCCTAATTTATCAAATAAGATTTGTGAACTAAAAGTAATTAATAAATATATAAAAGATGCCGGTACACCGTAGCAGATACAGGTAGGATTTCTTAATAGCCTCTCCTTTGCCTCACCCAGAACTGCCTTTTTTCACAGTTATGGGTGAGACAAAATAAAAAAATTAGGTTTTTGCCTCTAAAGTCAAAATAAAACTGACGAAATACTACTATAGCTTGTCTAGAATCTGCAAAGGCAAGGATAATCAGTTTCAAGATTTTTTTATTTTATGCTGTAAATCTAATACTAAATTTAATAAAGGATAAACTTGTCCTTTTATTAAGAACAGGTTAAAATCTATACAAAAAAACCATTCGTCGACACTTAACCGTTATTCATCTACACTTAATTTCAATCTAGCTAAGGGTGGTCATTCATTTTATCTTACTACATTATTTTTACATTATAATTAAAGTTTGGAAATGATGAAAAATAATTTAAAAGTACTTCTTATAGAAGATGATATGATTGAAATCATGAAATTTAATAGGGTTGTGGCGTCTTTAAAACTTCAGCATACTATCATTGAAGCGAACAATGGAGAAGATGCTTTAAAAATTTTACAAAAAAAAGACGAATTACCTGACATAATTTTATTAGATTTAAACATGCCAAAAATTAATGGCATAGAATTTTTAAATATTCTTAAAAAAGATAACACTTTAAAATATATACCAACTATTATTTTAACAACCTCTAATAACCAGAATGATTTATTAGAATGTTATAAAATAGGGATTGCAGGATATGTTTTAAAACCTTTGAAATACGATGATTATGTTTCTAAAATGGAAAAGATATTAGCGTATTGGAGTATTAACGAGTTAAAACAAATATAAAATATAATATGAAAGGTATTGTTTTTACCGAATTTTTAGATTTAGTAGAAGATAAGTTTGGATTAGAAATGGTTGATGAAATAATAAACAAGTCTAATCTAGAATCTGGTGGTGTTTACACTTCTGTAGGTACCTACAAGTTTTCAGAAATGTTACAATTGCTTAATCATTTAAGTACCAATACAGGAATATCTATCGATGATTTACTATTGGTATATGCAGAACATTTTTTTAGTGTTTTAAAAACTAGCTATCCTGAAATCCTAGAGACCTACAAAGACCCTATAGAAATGATTTCATCTATTGAAAACCATATACATATAGAAGTTAGAAAAATATATCCAGATGCAGAACTACCAACATTTGAAGTTCTTGAGAAAACAGGCCATTCGATTATAATGATATACAAATCAAGTAGAGCGATGCATCATTTTGGTTTGGGATTAATGAATAAAACATTTGAACATTTTAACACAGCTGCTACGATTGAGTTAGAAAAAATAAAAGAAGACGGTACCGAAGTTAAGTTTATAATTAATAAAAATTAATGAGTCAAGATAAAATTGACGTACTACAGCGTGCACTTGCCCGCGAAAAAGCTGCCAGAAAACAGGCGGAAAAAATCCTTGAAGATAAATCTTTAGAGTTATACGATGCTAAAGAAAAGTTAGAACAATCATATTTAGAGTTGGAAGCATCGTTGAATAAAAAAGACTCGCAATTACAGGGTGTTTTTGAAAACATTGTAGATGCCTATGTTATTATGGATCTTTTGGGCAATATTCTTAAAATGAATGAAGCTGCTGTATCTTTGTTAGGTTTTAATCACGCTAAAGAAAATTTCAACCTTATAAAAATGGCAGCCCCTGAAGAGGTACAGCGTGTTTTAGAATCGTTTAATATTCTTTTTAAAAAGGGGTCACTTACAGATTTTCATTTAAATATTATTACAAGGAAAAACGAACCGAAATTAGTACATATTAATGCCAGTATTATTTACGATAATGGAACACCTGTAGCAGCCCAAGGTATTGTTAGAGATATAACATTAGATAATAAATATAAAAATCGGTTAGAAACAGAGCGCCAAAAGTATAGTAACATTATCGCTAATATGAATTTAGGTTTGGTTGAAACTGGTATTGACGATAAAATATTAATGGTTAATCAAAGTTTTTCCAAAATGTCTGGATATTCAGAAGAAGAGATAATAGGAAAAACAGGAAAAGAACTATTTATAACAGAAGAAAATGCGGAAATTATTGAAACTAAAGATTCGAAACGCCATAGAGGTGAAGCGCATTCTTATGAAATAAAGGTTAGAAACAAATTAGGAGAAGACAGGTATTGGTTAGTAAGTGGTGCTGCAAATTATAATTTAGAAGGAAAGGTTGTAGGTTCTATAGGGGTTCATTTAGATATAACTGGTATAAGAAAATTAGAACATCAAAAAGAAAAATTACTGAATGATTTATCTAAAAGTAATGAAGAATTAAAAGAATATGCACATGTTGTATCGCACGATTTAAAATCACCTTTACGTAGTATAGATGCTTTAGTTAGTTGGATTAAAGAAGATAATAAAGGTAAATTAGATCCTACCAGTATTCAGAATTTTGAGTTAATTGAGACGACATTAGAGAAAATGGAACAACTTATATCTGATGTGCTAAGTTATTCGAGTATAGGTTCCGAAAAAAATGAGAAAACAGACGTCGATCTGGATAAAGTTGTTAAAGATCTAATTAAGATTCTTTATGTGCCAGATCATATTTCTATCAATATTGAAAATACGTTACCAACCATTAAAGGAGAACGTATGAAACTACAACAAGTATTTCAAAATTTAATTGGGAATGCTATTAAATTTATTGATAAAGAAAAAGGCTTCATTACTATCCAGGTTAAATCACTTCGTACACATTATAAGTTCTCTATAGCAGATAATGGCATGGGGATAGAGAAGCAATTTCATAATAGGATTTTTAAAATATTTCATGCTTTAAATAAAAGTAAAGACTCTACTGGCATTGGATTATCCATAGTAAAAAAGATAATTGATTTGCATGAAGGAGAAATTTGGTTGGAAAGTAACCCTGGTGAAGGAACTACATTCTTCTTCACTCTTAAAAAATAAAAGATGAAAACGGTACAATTAAAAAAACACAAAACTGCTGATTGGAACTATTTAACAGAAAATATAACACTAAAAAAACCATTAGTTTTAGTTTTTGGTAATAGGTATATGCTAGAAGACGACACTATTTTTGAAGATGTGAAAGCGCTTTATCCAGACGGACATTTAGTGTTTGGTTCTACCAGTGGCGATATAACGTCCAATAGTGTTGATGATGATAGCATTACAGTTACAGCCATTGAATTTGAAAAAAGTCAGTTTTTAATTAAAACCAGTAATATTTTAAATTCAGATTTAGATAGTTATAAAACAGGAGTCGATTTAGTAAATCAGTTTCCAGAAAAAGGATTAAAATACATTTTTGTATTGTCTGAAGGTAGTTTTATTAATGGTAGTGAGTTAACCAAAGGTATGAATGCCTCAATCCAAAACAATATTTTAATTACAGGCGGACTTTGTGGTGATGCCGCCAGATTTGAAAAAACGGTAGCATCCTATAACGAAAACCCTAAACCAGGAGAAATTGTTGCCATAGGATTTTATGGTGAGACGTTGGAAGCTTCTTTTTCTATTCATGGTGGTTGGACACCCTTTGGTCCAGAGCGTGTGGTAACAAAATCAGAGTCGAATGTCCTTTATGAATTAGACAATCAACCAGCGCTCGATTTATATAAAAAATATTTAGGAGATAAATCTAACGAATTACCAGCCGCCGCCTTATTGTATCCTCTTAACGTAAAATCCTTAAAAGAAAAACAATCTTTTGTTAGAACTATTTTAAATATTAATGAAAAAGATAATGCCATGATTCTCGCTGGAGATATTCCAGAAAACTCTAAGGTACAACTCATGATGACCAATGTGGATAATATTGCCAATGCCTCAGAGCGTGCAGCTAAACAAGCATTAGAACTAAGAACCAATACCTCTCAATTGGCATTATTAGTAAGTTGTATTGGGAGAAAATTGGTTTTAGACCAACGTGTTGAAGAAGAAATTGAAGAAGTTGTTGCGGTTGTTGGACAAGACACCACTATTTGTGGCTTTTATTCTTACGGAGAAATTGCACCTTTTCATGGTGAGAATAATTGTCAACTTCATAATCAAACCATGACTATAACGTTAATTAGCGAATAATGAATTCATTACTAAAACGTCAATTACGTAAATGTTTTCCAGAAGGATTGACAGGCTCTAAAGATTTGGAGCGATTTATAGATGCTGTAGATAGATCGTATCATAATTTTGACGAACAATATGTTATGCAGCAACGGGCTATGGCTATTAGTTCTGATGAGTTGTCTGTTGCAAACGAACAATTAAAACAAGAAACGAATACGCAACAAGAAGTTATAAATAAATTAAAGCGGGTTATAGAAACACTTAAATTTTATGAACTTCCAAATAATAACAGTCTGGAAAATGTAGATTTAGATGGTATAAAATTGATAGATTTTATAGACAATCAAACTAAAGAGATCGTAGAGATGAACAAGCAACGTGAAAAGCTCTTAAATGAGTTAGCGCATCAAAATCAGGAGTTAAGTGATTATGCACATATGGTATCTCACGATTTAAAATCCCCGTTAAGAAGCATTGATGCATTAACGTCTTGGTTAAATAGTGATTATCACGATAAGCTTGACGATAGTGGTAAGGATAATATAAAACTTATTAGAGATAATGTAGAAAAAATGGATACCCTTATTACGGGTATTTTAGAATATTCTACCATTGGTAAAAATCAATTAGAAAGCTATGATGTAGATCTCAATAAAATTATAGATAACATTCTGAATGTTATTGAGATACCTAAACATATTTCTATAGTGAAAAAAGGAAGCTTACCTGTTTTAATAGGGAATAAGTATAGGTTACAACAACTCTTTCAAAACCTAATCGATAATGCCATAAATAATAATGATAAAACATCAGGGCTTATTGAGATTGGTGTAAAAAGCCAGGAAAACTTTTGGGAGTTTTATATAAAGGATAATGGTAAGGGGATTGATGCTCCCTATTTCGATAAAATTTTTAAAACCTTTCATAAATTAGAGAATAACACCCAATCAACAGGTATTGGACTATCTATAGTTAAGAAAATTATCGACCTGTACGATGGTAAGATTTGGTTAACCTCTCAATTAGGTAAAGGAACAACTTTCTATTTCACCATAAAAAAGTAACTTACACAGCTTATGGAGCAACCTAATTTATCATACATTGATACGCTTTCTGGAGATGATAAAGCCTTTAAAGAAAAGATGATTTCTATTATTAAAGCTGAATTTCCAGAAGAAAAAGCGGTATACTTTAAAAACATTGAAGCTAAAAACTTTAACGAAGCTTCGGAAAATGTACACAAACTTAAACATAAAATTAGTATTTTAGGGCTTGAAAAGAGTTATGAGGTCGCTACAGATTATGAAAACAATTTAAAAAACAATCATGATGATGCGGAAAAAGAAACGTTTAAAATCATTCTTGAAAACATGACCAACTTTTTAGATACTTTATAATTTTATTTTATGAATTGTATTATAATTGATGATGAATCCACTGCCAGAGCTATTATAGCACAACTATGTACTAATATTCCAAGTTTAAATGTTTTAGAAGAATTCCAAAATGCACTACAAGCTATCAAATATTTAAATCAGAATGATGTAGATCTTATCTTTTTAGATATTCATATGCCAGATTTTACAGGCTTTGATTTTATTCAAACACTAAAAAGTCTGCCTAAAATAATTTTAACGACCTCCGATTCTCAATTTGCTATTGAAGCTTTTGAGTATGATTGTATTGTCGATTATTTAGTAAAACCCATTACATTGCCGCGTTTTGAAAAGGCGATTCAAAAAGCAGAATCAACTAAAATAAAAACAGAAGTACCAACAACGGCAATGGCAACAGATGATGTTGAAACGTTATCTGGTAATGATTTATATATAAATATAGACAGGCGTTTAATAAAACTAGATATTCCTAGTATTTATCTTATAGAAGCTAAAGGAGATTATATCAATGTAAAAACCGAAGACAAAAACTATACAGTACATTCTACATTAAAGAAAATAGAAGATAAATTGCCTAACGATTTATTCTTAAAAGTACATCGCTCATATATTATCAACATTAAAAAAATCATAGATATTGAAGATAATAGTGTATTGATTAAAAAAGATGTAATTCCAGTAAGTCGCTCAAACCGTCCAGAGTTAATGAAACGATTGAATTTGTTGTAAACTTTAAAACAACAGGGCGTTATTTTTGACTGAACAAAGTATGAGTGACGAGATATCATATAAGAGTTCATTTTATAATGCGATGTCTCAAAATCGTACCTTATTTCGACATGATTCCTAAATTATAATTCCATGTTCCTAATCCGTTTGTTACAGAGCGAAATATAAGTGATGAGGTGACTTGAAACAATACTATAGTGATCCTTTTATAATTGAGTGATTATGCAATTAATATAATGTGTCATTTAAAGGCAAATACTTAGGTTTTTGCCTTTTTATTGGTCTCATAATTACCGTTTAACGATTAAAACAATCAATTCGTCGACACTTTTTCTTGCATTCACCGAAAATTAAAGTTTCAAAACATATAATAACTTATACTTGTAGTATAAAACAACAAAACCATGAATAAAAACCTACTTTTTGTTTTCGTTTTTGCATTTATTACCCATAGTAATGCACAAGACGAGCCATTTAACTGCGATTACAATGCTTATTTATTCCAGTATAACGATGTTTATGCTATAGATTTAGCATCTGGAAGTTCATACAATGTGGCAACCGATATTACCGAAGGGACAATTAATGCAGCAGCATACAATCCTGCAGACGGATTTATTTGGGGATCGTTAAGTTATCCGTCAAAATCCATAGTGAGAATAGGTAAAGATTTTTCAACATTAATTTTTTATGTGGATGAATTATCTACAAGTGGACGTTACATTGGTGATATAAATACCCAAGGTGTTTACTATTTAAAAGGTGGGGGAACAACCTACTATACCATAGATGTAAATCCGAATTCTGAAAACTATGGAAATCATATAGCTACAAACGATTTTTCCCAAAGTTTAAGCATCCATGACTGGGCGTTTAATGCTGTAGATGATAAATTGTATACGGTAGAAAAGAACACGAACAAATTATACCGTATAGACCCAGATACTAATATTATAGAGGACTTAGGAGAAGTGCCTATTTTATCTGGTTTAAATTATACTTATGGTGCTGTATATTTTGACGCATCTGGTCGTTTTTATGTATCAGCGAATCAAACAGGAACCGTTTATGTGATTCAAAATGTACAGGATATAGATGGTACTAATGCTATAGATTCTAATTTATTTGCTTTTGGACCTTCGAGTTCTCAAAATGACGGAGCACGTTGTCCAACGGCACCAGTACCTCAAGAAGATTGTATTAATGGCATTGATGATGATGGAGATGGCCTTGTAGATTGTGAAGATCCTTCATGCTCTGGGTATGCTTCTTGTCCAGTTATAGTAGCACCTATATCTAGTGGTAATGAAGGTGGTTTAGAGAGTAACAACAGACTTTCAGAACTTATTAATAAACGAAACTTTAACAGAGCAAAAAATAATTACAAGTTTGATAAAGCATCAGCAAAACGATTAGTAAAATCTGCAAAGTATGGTAAAAAAGCAGGTAAAACAGGATTACAATTATCCGATTTTGTGCCCATAGAAACGATAAGCGAAGATTATATTATAGAATCGTCTCCAACCGATCTGTTAAACATTACCAATGCTACAGATATATATTCTGTAGACTATATGAAAGAAGATAAAGCTATAGCAACCATACTGGTTCTTAAAACAGATAGTGGTGTCTATGAACATACTAAATACATTTGTGATAGATTATTAGGAGCAGAATTACTTTCGGTATCAACTATTGAAATAAGAGACCACAGTTTTATAAAAGCTTTAATTAGAAATGTTGATGGTTCTTTGGAGTTTGTACTCAGTTTATCGGCAAAACCATCTAATGGTGATAATAACTTTGAGGTAGAAAGCCATTGGAATCTAGATAAATATGAAAGTAATGTGCCATTCTATAATTTTCAAATATGGTCTAATTCATTAGATGATCTATTACACTTAAGTGAAGAGGTGGTACGATTATTAGACATTCAAAAACCAGTAACAAGTTATAATAGTTCGGCTCCTCCAACAGTATTTGTTAAAAAAGGAAAATACCACCATGGTAAGTTGGAATTACAAATTGTAAATAGCAATAAGAGTGAATCTATTAATTTTAATGCAGGCTTAAGAGCTACAGAAACTAATGTTTTAGAGAATATAACATCAACATTGAATTTAGATGGTAATTACATTACTAATATAGAAGTAGATACAGGGAGTCTATTTGATATTGGTTTTAGAATAGGAGACGGAATACAAACACCAGATGACTTGTTTATGTCTGATGGTCCCTGGGGGTATGATGATGCTTCTTCAGGAACAGAGCTTATTACCTACGACATAGTACCAAATAAAGAAGCATTTGATGCTGCTGATTTCCCTATAGAGCGTAATATAGAGCTAATAGCGAATACTAATGACTATATAGCGGCTTATCGTGCGTTAACACCTAAATATAATCCTGTAGATGTATCCAATTATAATAGCTTACAATTTAAAGCCAAAGGAACAGGAACAATGACTGTAAGATTAATTAAGGAAAGTATAAGTAATTGGGATGCACAATATAAAACAGACGTTGTGTTAACAGATAAATTACAAGACTATAGTATGCCGTTTTCTGAGTTTACATCTACTAACGGTAATAATTTTACGACTCATGACATAACATCTATGATATTTACTATGACATCTGAAACGGGCGAGGAAGAAACTAAAGAAATGACCTTAGAACAATTACGTTTTTCAACAAGTAAAGCCGTTTTAGTGGAATCATTAAATGATAAAATAGTTATATCTCCAAATCCTATGATATCTAATGCAACGTTACATTTTACAAGTGAAGACTCAGAAAGCGTTGAATTATTGGTTTATAATCAATTAGGAAGCTTGGTGAAAAGGACGACACATGAAACTGTTGAAGGTAAAAATGAAATAAAATTGGGCAGAATAGGATTAAACTTAGGAATGTATTTCTGCAGTATAAAGAGTAATACTAAAACTTATGACCCGATAAAATTGCTCATTGAGTAACATTGACAATTATTTTTAGACCTAAAAGGCAAAAGCATTATGTTTTTGCCTTTTTTATTGATCTCGAATGACGTTAAAAAGATGTTTTAGTGTACTTCTTTTTCAATCTTTAAAAATTTTTTGATACGAGCCAGCCTGCTAGTTGCTAAGGTGTACCCACATCTTTTTTAAATTATTTTCCCTATAGAACTTTAATCTATATAAACTACGACTGCAAACTAAGGCTTGAGTATCAAACGATAATTAAGACACGAACCAGCCTGCCGAATGGCAGGTTGCACAAATTTATACGAATAGAAACTCAATGTATTTGAGATTTCTATGTCTACCATAAACACGAAGCAGACTTTCAGTCTAACAAAGCAAACCTGTAGACTTCCTGTCCATTCTTTAGGTGAAAAATAACTAATCTAGGTAATACCTCCATTCGTCTACACTTAATTTTCATCTACCGAAAATAAAAATATAACCCCTTATAGTCATATAACTTTAGAGTATTAAATACAACTATTATGAAAAAAATACTACTATTACTCGTACTTATCTACACGAATGCCTATACACAAGATATTCCATTCAATTGTGATTATAATGCTTACTTATTTCAATATAACGACGTGTATGCTATAGATTTAGCTTCGGGGAGTTCATATGCCGTAGCCACCGATGTAACCGAAGGAACTATTAACGCTGCTGCCTATAATCCAGCAGATGGATTTATCTGGGGCTCATTAAGTTTTCCATCAAAATCTATAGTTAGAATAGGTAAAAACTTTTCAACGCTTATTTTTTATGTTGATGAGTTACCTACTAGCGGACGTTATGTAGGTGATGTAAGTGCCGAAGGTGTTTATTACTTAAAAGGAGGAGGAACGCCATATTATGCCATAGATTTAAATCCAGAATCTGATAATTATGGAAATTATATAGCAACTAAGAATTTATCACAAAATATAAGCATTCACGACTGGGCATTTAATTCAGTAGATGGTAAATTATATACCGTAGAAAAGAAAACAAATATTTTATACCGTATAGATGCAGAAACAGGTAGTATAGAAAATATGGGTGAAGTCCCTATCCTTTCTGGTTTAAACTATACCTATGGTGCCGTTTATTTTGATGCTTCTGGTCGTTTTTATGTGTCAGCTAATCAAACGGGGACCATATATGTGATTCAAAATGTTCAAGATTTAAATGGTACAAATGCTATGGACTCAAATCTTTTTGCGTTCGGACCATCAAGTTCACAAAATGATGGAGCACGTTGTCCAACAGCTCCAGTACCACAAGAAGATTGTACCAATGGTATTGATGATGATGGCGACGGATTGATAGATTGTGAAGATCCTTCATGTTCTGGTTATGCAGCGTGTCCTGTTATAGCAGCACCAACATCTAGTGCTAATGCAGGAGGATTAGAAAGTAACAACAGACTATCCGAGCAAATTAGTAAACGAAACTTTAATAGAGCAAAAGCAAGTTATAAGTTTGATAAAAACACGGCGAAACGTTTTTCGAAATCTGCCAAATATGGAAAGAAAACAGCAAAAGGAAGTTTACAATTAAGCGATTTTATTCCTTTTGAAACCATAGGAGAAGATGGGGTTATAGAATCATCACCAACAGATCTGTTAAGCATAACCAATGCTACAAATGTATATTCGGTAGATTATATGAAACAAGGTGAAGCAGTCGCTTCCATACTATTGTTAAAAACAGAAAAAGGGGTTTACGAGCATACAAAATACATCTGTGATCGTTTATTAGGTGCAGAATTAATATCCGTGTCAACGATAGAAATACGAGAACAACAATTCATAAAAGCACTTATAAAAAATGTTGATGGCTCCTTAGAGTTTGTATTAAGCTTGTCGGCAAAATCAGTAAATAATGATACAGATTTTTCAATAGAAAGCCACTGGAATTTAGATAAGTATGAAACTAATGTGCCTTTTTATAACTTTCAAATATGGTCTAATTCTTTAGATGATTTATTAAGGCTAGGGGAAGAGGTTGTTAGACTGTTAGAAGTTCAAAAACCAATTTCAGAGTATAACAATTCAGCACCACCATCAGTATTTGTTAGAAAAGGAAAATACATTAATGGAAAACTTGATTTAGAAATTGTAAATACTAATAGAACAGCAACTGTAAATTTTGATGGTGGTTTAAGAGTCACAGAAACAAACACCGTTGAATATGTAGCCTCTTCTTTAGATTTAGATGGAAACTACATTACTAATATAGAACTTGATGCAGGAAATCTGTTTGATATTGGTTTTAGAATAGGGGATGGTGTAGCAACTCCAGACGATTTGTTTATGTCTGATGGTCCTTGGGGTTATGATGATGCAGCGCCTAGTACCACCGTTAATAATTATGAAGTTGAAGTTAATAAAGAACAGTTTAATGATGATGAATTCCCTATTGAGAGAAACATCACATTAAAAGCGAACACCAGCGAGTATGTTGCAGCATACAGAGCTTTAACACCAAAATTTAACCCTATAGACCTATCTGGTTATAATAGCTTTCAATTAAAAGCCAAAGGAACAGGTACGATGATTATAAGATTAGTTAAACAAAGTGTGAGTAATTGGGAATCTCAATACAAGGCTGTGATAACATTAACAGATAATTTACAAGATTACAGTATCCCATTTTCAGAATTTAAATCGATTACAGATGAAGCTATGGCAGTAAATGATGTAACATCTGTCGTGTTTACGATGCTATCTGAAAGTGGCGAAGAGGAAACTAAAGAAATGACCTTAGAGCAATTACGCTTCTCGGTAAGTAATACATTGTCAGTTGCAACTTTAAACGCAGACGATTCATTACAAATTACAGCCATACCAAACCCGATGAAATCTAATACTGAAATTCATTTTACAGCAGAAGCTTCAGAAGCAGTAGAACTGTTAATGTATAATCAAATAGGGCATTTGGTAAAGCAAATTGACTTTCAAACTGTAAAAGGTCAAAACAACATTAGAATAAAGAGAGACCATCTAAGTTCTGGAATGTATTTCTGTAAAGTGAAAAGCAAGTATAGAAACTATAAAACCATTAAATTACTACTAGAATAACTAGTGGCTACTCTAATTTGTTTTTGAAAAGGCAAAAGACGTAAGTTTTTTTGCCTTTTTATATTTTAAAATGTTTAGACAGACAGAAAGTCTATTTCGTGAAACCAGCCAGGAGGCTGGTTCGTGTCAAAAGTTTTAGAAGCTGGAAACGTAATGTGTTAAATCATATAGTTTTATTTACATTTTGCACTAATAAATCAAAGGAGAAATTTTATTACTTTAGTGGCATACAGGACAATGTCATTAAGTTAAGGTGATTTATGTCTGTTCGAGCATTACTGAACAACAAAATATATTTTGTTGTGAAAGCAGCAAGCATAGCTTGTCGAGAACTCATCATTCTAACAAATAAAGAGGTTTCGATTGCGCTCAACCAGACAGTTGAGGTTGAAAAATCCTTAACTTAATGACATTGTGCATACAGGAAATATAGCACGAACTTGATGTTTTTTTACAAATCATTAATCACAAATAAAAAAAACAACATTAGATTTTAAAATGGCACTTAGAGAGGTAAAAAAAGAATTGAATAAAATGGACAAAACTGAAATCATTAAACTGATTTCAGACATGTACAAAAAAATACCGTCCGTAAAAACCTTTTTAGATATTTTTTCAACTGGAGAAATAAAACTACTGGTAGAAAAATATAAAAAAGAAGTCGAAAAATATATTTACCCTAGCGGTAGAAATATGAATTTACGTGAAGCTGAAGCACGAAAATTAATCAGAACCCTCCGAAAAATGAAAATTACGGAACTTAATGTTGAATTGGAATTACACTATGTAAGTTGCTGTTTGGAAATTATTGAAGATTTTGGATATTGGGATGAGCGTTATTATATAGCATTAGAAAAAATGTTTGACAGTGCAACAAGCGGAATTTCAGAATTAGGATTAGAGGAAGAATACCAAGAAAAAATTAACTTAATTTCGGATAAAGCAAGTGAATTTGGAATAGAACTTATTTATTAGTTTTAATAAAACCTTACATTTATGCCATGGATATAAAACTGACCGAAGTAGAAAAAAATAAAAACCAGTGCATAAACCGCCACCGTCATATAAAAAATAATCAGATAGTTAGCTTAATCAAATGTTAGTATACATTTGCTATGTCTTATTTTCCTCCTCGATAAAAAAGTGTAACAGGATGGGAAATACTCGCACACAAAACCGCACTATTATACATAAACGCTGTTCACATATTTATTCCTAAAAAAATCCCTATATAATTTTATTTATGATAAACAGACTAACCTTTCTATTGTTCTTGAGTGTTTTAATTTCGACAGGACAAGGAAATGATTCTAATTTATTTAGTATTACTCCAGAAATTCTTATTGGTATTACAGGAGAACCAAATACTAACTTTCCAGATAGAGGTCTTCAAAAACAAGTCTTTATGAGTTTAGGCTGGCATCACACAAAATATACAAAAGAATGGGCTTCATACCTGAAAGTTCAGAAAACAGGTATAAATATAGGATACGCTAATCTAGGGAACAAAGCGCAACTAGGAGATATTTTTACACTACAACCTTTTTTAGAATTCAATGCTTTTAAATGTAAAGATATAAACCTGTATTTAGGCACAGGAATTTCTTATCTTACTAAAAAACACCACCCAATTACAAACGAATTTAATAAAGCAGTATCTACAGATTTTACTTGGTCATTTAGACTATTTATGTATTATAACATGATAAAATCTAAACAAGTTAATTGGCGAATTGGATTGGGATATGCCCATAATTCTAACGGACATACAAAATTGCCAAACCAAGGTTACAACGCTTTTTTATTTAGTGTTGGAGCAGAAATAAAAACCTCTAAAAATTTGTCAAAAAATGCAACACCTATAAAAATATCTGAAAGGACTATTTCTGATTATTTTTCAATACGTTATGGTTATGGTCTAAATGTACTTTCTGAAGTTTTTGATGATAAAGAAAGTGTATATACTATCTCTGGCGATTACGGTAAGGTATACAACAATGTATTAAAACTTGGTCTGGGGGCATATTTCAGGTTTTATGAAGCGTATTACAATTATATTACAAATAATGAATCTCTAGTTCAAGATGGCAGAGAATTTTCAGGCTTAAAGTCTAATGCATTTACCAATGCTTTAAACGTTGGCATAACAGCCAATAGCGAATTATTATTAAATCATTTTGGAATAGACTTACAGGTGGGTATAAACATTTATAAACCAGCATATAAAATTGATTGGCGTATTAATCAAGGTTGGGGAGATGTACCAAGAGTTATTACCGAAAGCGGTGGTTATTATAAACTCGGTAATTTAGATGAGTCTTACTACAAAGTTAAGCGTACAATATCTGCTCGATTAGGACTAAAATATTACCTGATAGGAACTGCTAAAAGACCTGTTAACAATCTTTACACGGGTGTTTTTATAAATTCAAATCTTGGACAAGCAGATTTTACAGAATTAGCCGTAGGTTATGTGAAAACCTTTAAATCCAGAAGTAGATGATTGAATGTAAAAATTCTCCGATCCTTGGATTGGGATTTCCAATTTATGACTCTTTTGGAACCATCAGAACTGCCTTTTTTTGAAGTTCTGGGTGAGACAAAAATCGAATTTTGTTATTTGAGGAATAAAACGCTGACTATTAATAACTCAAAAACTAAATTCATAAATAGAATTTAAAAGAATATTTCAAACTTTAATTTATACAAGTAAGTTGTGTCAAATATTGGTAATAATTTGACGCAACCTAATAATTTGACGCAACCTATAAGTGAATTTCACATCTACTTGATAAAGTATAAATATGAAAAATAAAATTTATTTTATTACAATATTATTAGTTAGTTTCTTAATAGCTTCTTGCGAGTCTGATGACGATTTGAACTATCAAACTGATTTCGAAAATAGCCAAGAAGCTTGGTTGGATTTTAAAGAATCTTCAAATAATTCATATAAATATGTGGTATCTGGGGGCTCTGTTTTTACAAGTTATGGTTGGGAAACGACTATAACCGTATCAAATGGGGTTATAATTGAACGGGATTTTAAATACACATCTGGGGCAGAAAACTTTATTCCTGTAGACCAATTGGAATGGACAGAGAATGAAAATGACATTAATAATTCAGAACACGAACATACAAGTGCTTTTTCTGCTTTAACTTTAGATGAAATATATGATAAAGCTAAAGAGGTATGGTTAATAAAAAGAGACAATGCAACGACATACTTCGAAATAGAAAACAATGGGCTAATCTCAACTTGCGGTTATTTTGAAAACGGATGTATGGATGATTGCTTTATCGGAATTACAATTAAAAGTATAACAGCTTTATAAAAATGTACTTGATTATAAAATTTTAAACTATAAAATCAGAATATAAAAGTATTGTTGCCAACAACGGTAATCGTTGCACAAGTCTCTAAAAACATACAGAATTTAACTCAAAAGCTCCTTAATTTAGGGGCTTTTTTTAGTCTAAAAACAATTTGTTAAATGGCATGATATTCTCTTGTAGACAAACATAATAGGCATCATTTTGTTATAGATAAAGCCAGCTAGTTTACCTTATACTGTCAAACACCATTTAAACGTAAGCTAAAATAAAAACTTATTAATAGCCTATACACATCCAACCAAACAGAGTTTAAAAACATAATAAGCCGCGTGCCTTTTTGTCCACTTTCTTCATAATACGCTTGCCTAAGTACATACAAATATTCTAAAACCAAAATGGATTTTAAGTGTCCATAAGAAAAGTGTTTTGGACTGCGATCACTCATTTTAAAAGTGAGAAAATAATTTTTCTTAATACCCTTTTTTAGTGTATTGAAGATAATGTGTGAAATTACAACTAATTTTGAAGCTATTTTTGTACATTGCACAACAGGTATACCATATAATAAAAATACGTAAATGCTTCTTAGTCAAAGATTAGTATGCTGTTTCTATGTCTAATTTTAAGTAAGAAAACACTTGTAGGAAAATGAGATGTTATTATGCATAAACGTTTAAAAATATTAACAATAACATTAAAAAAGATGACCAAGACAAAAATATTACTACTCCTTGTATTTACCGTAATCATTGATAATGTTGCAAATTCTCAAATTACATTTAGAGGGTGTACATCAAATATTTTGGGAGCCCAAGATTACACGTTAACAGCAACCGTAACAACCAATGATAGTGGAACAATCCGTAATACTTACGAAAGTACACCATCCGATTTTGCGCAAAGTTGTCCCGCTGGTGTTTGTGAGATACAAATAGAGTGGAACATTAGTAATTCAAGATGGGAAGTCTCATTCGATAATGATGGGCCTTTAAATGCTCCAGATTATTCTACGGCCGTTCTCTACTTCAATACATCTGCTTCCTTTCCAAACCCACCAGATTTAACCTTAGGCACATGGGTGGATAATTTGGGAGGGGCATGCCCGATCGGAGAATTTGTTACAATGACTGGAGATGTCCAAAATACAATCAGTTCTTGTACAAACTCAAGCATCACCTCAGCTACCGCCAGTACAAATAATATTTGTGCTTCTACTTCGGTAGACCTAACCGCCAATGGCGTATCCGCAGGAAGTGGTGCGACATTAACCTGGTTTGATGGGGCAGGAGGCACAGGAAATAATCTGGGAACAGCAAATCCATTATCCGTTTCACCAGCAATCACTACAACGTATTATGCCAGACTAGATGGTACTTGTAATGCTGTAGAAGCTTCAGTAACCGTAACAGTAGATCAAACGGCATCAAGTATCACCTCGGCTACCGCCAGTACGAATAATGTTTGTGCTTCCACTTCGGTAGACCTAACCGCCAATGGTGTATCCGCAGGAAGTGGTGCGACATTAACCTGGTTTGATGGGGCAGGAGGCACAGGAAATAATCTGGGAACAGCAAATCCATTATCCGTTTCACCAGCAACCACTACAACGTATTATGCCAGACTAGATGGTACTTGTAATGCTGTAGAAGCTTCAGTAACCGTAACAGTAGATCAAACGGCATCAAGTATCACCTCGGCCACCGCCAGTACAAATAATGTTTGTGCTTCTACTTCGGTAGATCTAACCGCCAATGGCGTATCCGCAGGAAGTGGCGCGACATTAACCTGGTTCGATGGCGCAGGAGGTACAGGAAATAATCTGGGAACTTCAAATCCATTATCCGTTTCACCAGCAACCACTACAACATATTATGCGAGACTGGATGGTACTTGTAATGCGGTGGAAGCTTCAGTAACCGTAACAGTAGATCAAACAGCATCAAGCATCACCTCAGCTACCGCCAGTACGAATAATGTTTGTGCTTCGACTTCGGTAGACCTAACAGCCAATGGTGTATCCGCAGGAAGTGGCGCGACATTAACCTGGTTCGATGGCGCAGGAGGCACAGGAAATAATCTGGGAACTTCAAATCCATTATCCGTTTCACCAGCAACCACCACAACGTATTATGCGAGATTAGATGGTACTTGTAATGCGGTGGAAGCTTCAGTAACCGTAACAGTAGATCAAACGGCATCAAGCATCACCTCAGCTACCGCCAGTACGAATAATGTTTGTGCTTCTACTTCGGTAGACCTAACAGCCAATGGTGTATCCGCAGGAAGTGGTGCAACATTAACCTGGTACGATGGGGCAGGAGGCACAGGAAATAATCTGGGAACTGCAAACCCATTATCCGTTTCACCAGCAACCACTACAACGTATTATGCCAGACTAGATGGTACTTGTAATGCTGTAGAAGCTTCAGTAACCGTAACAGTGGATCAAACAGCATCAAGCATCACCTCAGCCACCGCCAGTACGAATAATGTTTGTGCTTCGACTTCGGTAGATCTAACAGCCAATGGCGTATCCGCAGGAAGTGGCGCGACATTAACCTGGTTCGATGGGGCAGGAGGTACTGGAAATAACCTAGGAACTTCAAATCCATTATCCGTTTCACCAGCAACCACCACAACGTATTATGCGAGACTGGATGGTACTTGTAATGCGGTGGAAGCTTCAGTAACCGTAACAGTTGATCAAACGGCATCAAGCATCACTTCAGCCACCGCCAGTACGAATAATGTTTGTGCTTCGACTTCGGTAGACCTAACAGCCAATGGTGTATCCGCAGGAAGTGGCGCGACATTAACCTGGTTTGATGGCGCAGGAGGCACAGGAAACAATCTGGGAACTTCAAATCCGTTATCCGTTTCACCAGCAACCACTACAACATATTATGCGAGATTAGATGGTACTTGTAATGCAGTAGAGGCTTCAGTAACCGTAACAGTGGATCAAACAGCATCAAGCATCACCTCAGCCACTGCCAGTACAAATAATGTTTGTGCTTCGACTTCGGTAGATCTAACAGCCAATGGCGTATCTGCAGGAAGTGGCGCGACATTAACTTGGTTCGATGGCGCAGGAGGCACAGGAAATAATCTGGGAACAGCAAATCCATTATCTGTTTCACCAGCAACCACTACAACGTATTATGCCAGATTAGATGGTACTTGTAATGCGGTGGAAGCTTCAGTAACCGTAACAGTGGATCAAACGGCATCAAGCATCACCTCAGCTACAGCCAGCACGAATAATGTTTGTGCTTCCACTTCGGTAGACCTAACAGCCAATGGCGTATCTGCAGGAAGTGGTGCGACATTAACCTGGTTCGATGGTGCAGGAGGCACAGGAAATAACCTTGGAACTTCAAATCCATTATCCGTTTCACCAGCAACCACCACAACGTATTATGCGAGACTGGATGGTACTTGTAATGCGGTGGAAGCTTCAGTAACCGTAACAGTAGATCAAACGGCATCAAGCATCACCTCAGCCACTGCCAGTACGAATAATGTTTGTGCTTCGACTTCGGTAGATCTAACCGCTAATGGCGTATCCGCAGGAAGTGGCGCAACATTAACCTGGTACGATGGAGCAGGAGGCACAGGAAACAATCTGGGAACTGCAAATCCATTATCCGTTTCACCAGCAACCACTACAACGTATTATGCGAGACTAGATGGTACTTGTAATGCGGTGGAAGCTTCAGTAACCGTAACAGTAGATCAAACAGCATCAAGCATCACCTCGGCCACTGCCAGTACGAATAATGTTTGTGCTTCCACTTCGGTAGATTTAACAGCCAATGGTGTATCCGCAGGAAGTGGCGCGACATTAACCTGGTACGATGGGGCAGGAGGCACAGGAAACAATCTGGGAAATTCAAATCCATTATCTGTTTCACCAGCAACCACCACAACGTACTATGCTAGACTGGATGGTACTTGTAATGCGGTGGAAGCTTCAATAACCGTAACAGTTGTTACTATAGACACATCAGTTGCGGTCAATCTTTCAACAGTAACGTCAAATGAAATTGGGGCATCTTATCAATGGATAAATTGCGATACCACATTACCAATCCCTGGAGAAAATAATGTATCATTTACCGCGACAAATTCTGGTAATTATGCTGTAGAAGTAACAAAAAATGGCTGTACAGATACTTCTATATGTGTTCCTGTTTCGGTATTAGGAATAGAGAAAAACACAATATTTAGTGATGTATCTATTTTTCCTAATCCAAATGAAGGCATTGTTAATATTAGTTTAGGTGAGTTAAAAAATGTAGGTATAAAAGTATTTAATACGAATGGCCAATTAATCTATCACAAAGAAAATATCAACGAAACGACTTATCAATTTAAATTAGAGAAAGCTATGGGGGTTTATTTCATAGAATTAAATTCTCAACAGGCAAAGGAAACCTATAGACTTATAGTGAAGTAACGATTTACTAATACTGTATAAGCCTCATTTAAATGAGGCTTATACTATATTTCAACAATGTCATCTCGACTTTAACCTGCCTTGAACGGAGTCGAAAGGCTACTATTGATGTGTTTTGTAAGTAATTAATTTTAAAGTCGTTCATAGGATAACTCCAGAAGGTCTTGAAATTGTACCGCCTAAAAATATGGGAAAAAGTTCACATGCTTGGGTATTCAAAATTACGACCGATAGTAACCAATATGCTCCCAATGCGATTCAAAAAGATGTAGATAAATCACTTGATGGAACTAAAAAAGTGAATTTAGAGGGATAATAGAAATAAAAGGTATTTATAGCCAAAGTAAGGCAGTTAAAACTATGTACTTTAGTGCTTTTAGCTTCTAAAAATTTTAGACACGAATTCACAGGAATTCAGTTTTATCATATTTCACAAAACAGACTTTCAGTCTGTCAAAACGAACCTATGGACTTCCAATCATAATGGTTTAGTTAAAAATGTAACCTATTTATTTTGAGCTGAATAAATGCGTTGTTTTCATGATATCTAAAAAGTTTATAAAACTACAGATTACTATTCTTATCGGTTCCTAGAAGTTGTTGGTCGAAATTTTTATTTTTTTAGTAAGAGAAATAGCTAGTTTCGCTTATATATTACTTGACATAGTGAACAAAAAATAAGAAGGGTATTACAAAAATAAAGTTATAAAGATTGAGAGTTAGTTTGTTTTTTATGGGTTGCTCAAAAAATAGGTTATCTAATATGTTTTACATATTGTGATATTAGTTTAGTACCTGCCTTTTACTCGAGCAGCCCTTAAACCTTTCGCATGAAGAAATAAGAGACTTAAAATTCATTGGAAAGAATAATCCAACCCTTCTATAAAAGAAATTTCAGAATTTAAGGAAGCATATAATCCAGAATGATTTGTATGCTATTAATTGCACCGAAACGTATTTACACTAAACTGTTAAAGCTTATAAAACAGGCTTCCCAAACAAAAACCACTTAAAACGTATCCTAATTTCAGTAAATGTAAAATCAGCTGAAGTTGAAGAAACGACAACGTTTAAAGCTGACTTTTTTTGATGGATATGATAATCATCCGAGTTCAAACAACATTCTAAAAGTGATACTGAATCATTAAACTTTGTAAATACAACAGAATTAAATTATAGTTCACCAAATGTAAATACAGGAATGAATAAATGGTTGTGGTATTGACCTGCTCTAATTTTTATTTTTAATCTTTTTGCTACATATTTATAATCTTACATATAAATAAGGAAAAATCTTACTATATTAGTGATTCATATTATGGATGAGGCTGTCTAAAAAGTGTCATTCTGAATATTACCGAGAAACAAAATATATTTTGTTTCGAAGGTAGCAGCAAAGCTGTGAAGAATCTCTAAAGACTTTAATCTTTTTGATTTTTAGATAAATAAGATTCTTCGCTTTACTCTGGATGATAAAGTTCATCATTTTTTAGACAGCTTCTTCTACGTTGTCCACAATTCCTCTTTTTGTGGGAAAATAAATAATTACTTAAAGCTAATGTTTAATTAGCCCAAAAAAGGAATATACGATTGAAAACCAGAAACACTAACGACTGCTTTTATGAAACACTAACGTTAGTTCGAATTAAAAAAAAAGCTAATTATTAAGGCGGAATACTGAAAAGCCTATTTATAAATAGAGTAAGTAATTTAATTAAAAAAAAATGATTATTAACATTAATGGAATGTCAAATTTAGATGAAAATACTGAGGCTGAATACCCGTCAGGATTAAATGGCCAAACATTTAGTATTAATGGAGGATTTTGTTTCACTCTTACCTTTACTTCAGAAAATGATGCTGATAATGGGCAATATTGTTTAATACAACTTGTGACTGCTTCAGAAAGAATTTTGGAAAATGATAGTTATATACAAACAAGTAATTTTAATCATTTACCAGTTTTAGATGGAGATGTGATGGAAGATGAAAACCTTTGGTACTCTAATGGAACAATAATAGAAGTTAATGCCCCTGGTGATTTTGAAATTATTCTCTCTGATGATCCACAAACTTCTCCTGCTGAAGGATTCTACGGACCTCCTAATTCTCTAACTGTAAATGAACAATTCATAATTATTTTTGCAAAAAAATTAGAAGGCGACAATTATGAACAACTACAAAAATGGACTTGGGGATACAACGATAATTCAAATAAAGTAGATGGGATATGGAATAATGACAATTTCAATTATAATTTTGGAGAGATTGTTGAGGAAATTGATTTAAGTGATTTCAATGGTAGTGTTAGAGCCAACAATGAATCACAAACTAATGTAGAACCTAAAGTAATAATTGAAACTGTAGACAAAAAATAAAAACAATAGCGGTTTCAGCGAAGAATTAATGGTAAGTGTTTTTAATAAAAGTTATTGCTTTATCGAAAACAAAAGCGTGGAAACCCGCTACTATTCATGAATTGTGTTAAAAATCAATAAACCTTTCAAACTTATTATTTTATGAAAAAACCATTCGATCGCATTATTACCATAATGTTTGAGAATCAGTACAGGAGCTACGCTATTCAAAATCCATTTTTAAAAAAACTAGCTTCTGCTGGGGCAGATATGACTAATTACTTTGGTGCCTTTCATCCTTCCCAAACAAACTATTTAGCTTCCTTATCTGGAGAGATATGTGGTGTTACCACAGACACACCTCCTGCTTCTCCACTAATGCAAGAAACGTTAGTTGATCTATTAGAAGAAAAAAATGTGAGTTGGAAAGCTTATATGGAAGCGTATCCGAATGAACCGTGGAATCCAGCTTGGAAAAACCCAAAATATTCAGAACAGCAACAACCTATTAATCAATTCCCTGCTGCTGGTGCCAAAGAACTTTCTAGGTATTATCGTAAACACAATTCATTTGCGTCGTTTCACAATGTTCAAAAAGAGGAAGCGCGATGGAATAAAATTGTGAGTGACACGGAATTCTGGAATGATGTTGCTAATGATTCTTTGCCAGAATATAGCTGGTTTACGCCTGATATATGGAACGATGGTCATTACCTTTACAATACACATATTGATACAAACCCTCGCACGCAGCTTATTCCGCAATTATCTGCTTGGTTGGAGTATGTTTTTCTCGGAGATATCGACACTACTAATATTCAAGGCGGTTCAGAAACAGGTTTAAAAAAATTAGGACTCAATTTAGATGTTGATTTGTTGTTAAGCGATCCGAAAAAAGCTTGGGAAAATTCTAATGTCCCTAAAGGCACATTAATTGTTGTCACATTTGATGAAGCCGATTTTAATGCGGAAGTATTTGATACCAATTACGATGGTCCTAATCAAATATACACGGTTCTTTTGGGGGATATGATTGAACCAGGAACCGTTGTCTCGACTCCATATAATCACTATAATCTGATTAGAACTGTTGAACAGAATTATCAATTGGGTTCTTTAAAGAAGAACGACCACAATGCAAATTGGTTCCGTTTCCTTTGGAATGAATCCTTTGCTTGGAATACCCCAGTAAACACTGGTTTCGCTGTCGGAAATACACTTGCAATTGCGAATGAAACTGCAGGCGAACATATGGTGTTTTCTAATGCCAATGGACAATTATTTGATAGTATTCTCAGTGCTTCTAGCTGGAGTCAACCTAATAAATTAGATATAGTTACCCAAGGAGCAATTGCAATGGCATCCATCAATAACAAAATAACTTTGATAACTGTTGGAGCAGATGGAGTGTTGATGAGTACCGCATACGACACTGTAAAAAAACAATGGTCTGAAACAAGCTCCTTAAAACAAAAAACAGCTGGAAGCATTGCTTTAACAACGTATTTAGACATGGCAACTTATACAAATAAATTGATGTTATGTTGGGTATCTGCCGATGGGTTTATTCAATCAATGGATGGAGATGTTAATGGTTTTTCTGGGACAGTTACTCCAGTAAATCAATTAACTGACGGAGCGATGACTTTAGGACAAGTGGGTGCTTCTTTGTTTTTAGTATACAAAGAAAGAAATACGCGTAAGATGCGTATTACTTCATATAATACGGCTCCATTTAATGCTTTTGATGCTATTAATTTCAACGGTAATCCAGCTCCTGAAAGTAACACCACTTTTGGGAAGTGGTCTGTAACAGATTTTACGGTGGGTCATTTTTCAAAGAAAATGGCAGCTTTGGCAGATGAATACGAAAACTTAGGGCATATGGCTATGGCAACATTATCGGGAGAGATGCACTTAGTGCACAGAGGTAGTTCTATATATTTATCTAATGCTTACACTGAAATATTTGGGCTAACAGGTATTTACTCTGCAGCTAATGAATTATCTAATGGGTATGGCACACTAGATCAGGCAGGATGGACAAGAGAAGAAGAAATGACTGATGTAGTTATTAATCCAAATAGTCCTGTTGCAATGTGTTCTAATGAAGAAACATTTACCTTGATTTGGGCTGATGCTAACAGCAAGACTATTAAATACAAGCAAGGAGAATATGCGACTATTTAAAAAACAGACTTCTCAAACAAGTATCATTTAAAAACAATTTATTAATTAATTTTTAATAGTTATAAAACTTACAAATGAGTTGTCAAGGATTTCTTGACAGTTGAAAAATAGAAAATAGTAATTGTCATAAAATATGCGACAGTTTAAATAGTATATGGAAATAAAAAAGCAAATAGAGATTTATCAAGCCAATGATAGTTCTCCCCAAATTAATGTGCAATTTGAACATGATACGGTTTGGTTAACACAAGCTCAAATGGCTGAACTTTTTAATAAAGGGAGAACGACTATTACCGAACACATTAAAAATATTTTTACTGAAGGTGAATTGATAGAAGAAGCGGTATGTCGGGATTTCCGATACACCACACAATATGGTGCTATTAAAGGAAAAACACAATCTAAAAGTATCAAATACTATAATTTAGATGTTATCATCTCAGTAGGCTACAGAGTAAAATCCAAACAAGGTACTCAATTCAGAATTTGGGCAAATAAAGTATTAAAAGACCATTTAGTAAAAGGTTATGCAGTCAACGTAAAGCTAGCAATAGTTGTAGAAACTAGTGCAGCTGGAGTTGATTTTTTTGACAGATATATATGGTAAAGTAAGATCTTCGAATGGTAATGAAGTTGGTGTTTTTAATATAAATAGAGGGAGGCCATTTAAGTTCTAGACGTTTTTCTGTAAAATAATTAGTAAATATAGTACTATACCATTAAACTATTGTTAATTAATAGCTTATCTAATTTTACCTTTTATATATTAAATACATCTTTATTCTTATATAGAAAAGAGGAAAATCTTACTAAATTAGCGATTTATATAATGAAAATATAGTTACCATGGTAATTATATACAATTGCTGTGCTTAATGCAAAAAGACGTGGTAATGTCTGATATTAGGAAACGATATACAAATGCTTAAAGAAGTTATTTGGTCTCCTCCAGCTGAAAAGGATTTTGAATCAATTTTAGATTATTTACAGTTAAAATGGAATGACAGAATAATTAATAAATTCATTAGCAAAGTAGATGATAATATTAGCTTGATACTTGAAGACCATAGGATATTCCCTGTAATCAATGAGGAACTTCAAATAAGAAAAAGTGTGATTTCAAAACAGAATATATTGTATTTATAGAGAGAAATCTGAAAAACTCGAAAAGCATGAATTTATTTTGGAAAGATATTGAAATTGGAGCATTGACGGAAACAAACTGGGACATGAGAAGCTCAGGTAGTATCCGATTCAAATTCAATTATGAAGGAGAAACAACTGGTAATACACACCTCTCAAATTTTATTAAACATTCAATTGAATCAAGTAATTATCTAGAAAATGGTGATGAGGAAAACTATAATAAAATGATTAAAGAAGAATCCAAATTCCTTGATTTGATTAATAGTTCGAAATGGCTAGTAAAAAGCGAAAACGACGGAATATTTAAGATTTTATGTCCAATATTTCATGATAATAATGAAATAACTTGGCAAAGAGATTATAAGTAATAATAAAAACTACCTCTAACAATTTGTATATTGTATATGCTCCCTTCGGTAAGCAAACGCAACATACAAGAGACGTTACCGACAATAAACCATGACAATCAATGGGGAGCTTAAATGAAGTATATCAATTAAAACCTATTACATTATCTGCTTCTGCGGTTTTAAAAGTTAAGAAGAATTGCGAAGAATCCTTTTTGAAACGATTTGATTTGGAAGAAATAGGCTCAGAAGTAAAGGGATTTTTTTCTGATACATTTGTTTACAAATCTGATGATGGCAAGGTCGAAAGAATGGCAATTTATTCGGCTGAAAGACTTCTTGATCTACAAGAGCCAGGTATATACCTTTCAATTCAATCTGATGGCAAGTGGGGTTTTAATGATGCATTCATTAAAGGTATTGAAAGAACTTCACCTTATCTAGAAGACACTCTCTTTTTCGTAATTTACGATACACGAATTAGTCGCTTCAATATTACAAATGGCAAACTGCACATTAAAGAGACGACTGACTTTGACCAATGGGATCATGCGTTTGATAAATACGTTCTCTATCATTATAAGGAATCACCTCAATTGATTGCCGATTATTACAAGGATGAAGTAATTGAAATGAGATTGTTTCTGGAAGAATTAGTCGATAATGATGACGACCCGAGAAGTTACTATGAATTGGAAGAATATGAGGAATTATTAAACAAAATAATACGTTTTGGTAAATACATCCCAATGGAAGAATTGAAAATAATGAAAGATTGGCTGCAAGAACAAATAGTATTGCAAAAAAAATGGGAAGAAAATTACTATCGCTAACAATTTGTATTTGCTAAATTATTTGTTCAAACTGTACAACTAATCTTGTACAATAACGTTGGCAATAATATAAAAACATACTAACAATGAAAAACATACTTAATTTTCTAATAATTATACTATTAATCGTCAGTTGTGCTGAAAAAAAACCGAAATCAAAAGAACTTACAAAAAACAATTCAAAAGCAATAAAATATAATGGAACAGCAAGTATTACGCAAGGCATAGCAGCTACAATAACTGAAAATATTTACTCTTGTGAACGTGGAAGAAAAACAGATGTTGGAGAGATTGCTTCTACTGATGGTAAAAAATGGATTGTACCTGCTGAAACAAATTATAAAAATGACAATTTCCCATTTGCCAGCGACCTAAATAATTCTTGCGAAGGAAAAAATTATGCAACACAGCAAGAAGCCTTATCTAATTTTGATGATTCTAGAATAATAGAGATTGATCAAGATGGCGAAATATTCACTGCGTATATATTTGCCGATAATTATTTCGAAATGTATGTTAACGGCGTAGCTGTTGGCAAAGATAAAGTTCCGTTTACACAATTTAATTCAAGTATAGTGAAATTTAAAGCTCAAAAACCATTTACGATAGCAATGAAACTGGTAGATTGGGAGGAGCATCTTGGTATAGGTTGCGAGGCTAATAGAGGTAAATCTTTCCACAATGGAGATGGAGGAATGGTTGCTGTTATTAAAGATGAACAAAACAATATAATTGCCACAACCAATGAAGATTGGAAGGCTCAAACTTTTTATATAGCACCAATAAAAGACTTGAAATGTGTTTCAGAAGAAGGAAGTTACAGATACTCCAATAACTGCGATACAGATGGCGGTCAAAATGGAGCTTCTTTCTATGCTTTACATTGGGAATTACCTAACGATTGGATGAAGGAAAATTTCAACGATTCAAATTGGCCAAAAGCAACTACTTATACCAACAAAACCATTGGCGTAGATAATAAACCTGCATATACAAATTTCACATCTATTTTTGATGCTGCAGATGAGAATGCAAAATTTATATGGTCAACTAATGTTGTTTTAGATAATGAGGTTTTGGTACGTTATACTGTAAAATAAACACCATGAAAAAGATACTATTTATACTAGTAATACTGTGTATATCCTTTAAAATTTCTGCTCACGATGGCGGACACGGTTTGCCAACAAAAGTTTGGCATTTTACAAATAGTGAAATGAATTTAAAAGCTGAATTTATTGAAAAAATTGACAACAAAGTGTATCTAATGAATGATAAACACAAAGTTGTTGTCTTCAATATTTCAGAATTCACAAGTGAAGAGCAACACTATATTTTAAACAAAACAAATTGGGTTAACAACAAAAATGTTTCGCGAACAGAACATCAATTATTTTCAATTAACTATTCTAAAATTCTAATTTATTTTGGTGTTGGCTTATTACTATTTTCATTCTTCAAGTTCAGTAGAAAAAGCAAACCTAAGATGGTATTCTTTAGTGTACTGAGTTTTTCTATTGTTGTTATGGGGTGTAAAACCAATATTTCATCAAAAGGAATTAAAATGGCGAAAAATGATATTTCATATTTAGAATCTATCTTTGGCGTTTTTGACAAAGTAAATACACGCTACGATAGCAAATATTTCTACATAGAATCAGATGGAATACCAGAACACGAAATGATGACAGGTATAACCAATTGGCAACAACAAGTTCCTATTAATCACGATTATTCGGGTAATAATGCTTGGGCAATTCCCTTACAACCTGTATTGGCTGAAGATTCCTTATCTACAAAAGACAATTTTATGAAAGGTGCAATTGCTATTGCAGCTAATGGAATACCTATTTTTAATCCCTTAAACAACCGAGGTGAAGATGCAAACGCCATTGGAGAATTAGACAAATGGGGTGGACATTGTGGAAGAGCTGACGATTATCATTATCATCTACCTCCTACACACTTGCAATCTAAAGTAGGAGATGATAAACCAATAGCCTATGCTTTAGATGGTTTTCCTGTGTACGGAGAAACTGAAGAGCAGTTAGATGAAAATCTTGGACGCTTTACCTCAGACAGCATATATCAATATCACACAATTAAAGAATATCCATATCTAATTGCAATGATGAAAGGGAAAGTGGAAATAAATCCAAGAACTAAAGCTCCAGAAAATGAGATCATGCCACAAGCGAAAACCAGAGGAGTTCGACCAGATTTAAAACCATTACGTGATGCTAAAATTATTGATTTTAAAAACCCGAAACCAAACGAGTACATTTTAAAATATGAAGTAGAATCACTAATATATAGTATAAATTATGGTTGGGACGACAACGGAAATTATCACTACGAATTTATAAACCCAGATGGAACAATTACAAATTCCAATTATAGCAGGAAATAAATACTACTCCAGCAACTGATTTAACAGAATTGAATGCAAAATCTTGGTATCTAAAAAATAAAAAAACTTACCACAACAATAATAGCCGTTGCACAGCTCATGATTTTGAATAAATCTATGGTTTTTTCAATAATCATCAATAAAATAGAACTAAAAATAAGTCGATAATGTTTATTTAAATACAAAAAAACAAGTGTTTTTGTAATATTTTTTGACTTGTACAACAGCCATATGGTTTATAAAACATATTTAGTTAAGAGCTAAGTAGGTACTTTGTTTCTCATTGTTTTCAATAAACTGAAAGCCAGTAACAGCAGTTAACTTATAAAACCATTCTTTGGCAATGGTAATGACTTCATCTTTAATCAGGTTTCTAAAAACCTTAATGGCATTAAATTTCGACGTAAATATTTGCTGCTTGATTTTTGAAGGTGATGTATCGATAGCATAAATCTCCAAGTTAATATGCAAAATAACCAAGACTCAATAATTGAGAATCCAAACACTTCAACAAAACAATATTAAAACAGGGGGTAAGCATATAGTTTAAAAAGTGAAAAAATTCCTAATGTTTCTCTGAAGAAAAAGATGTTAGTTTTTTTGTTTTTCTTATTTGTTCTGTAGTATATTTCATATTTTTAGGTAGTTACAAAAAACATAGTGAACAATACAGGAATAATTTAAATTAAATTGACATGAGTTACATCAAAGAATTATTTGCAGCGACCAATGAAGCTATTATTTATAAGACTAAACCTAGAGTAAGATATAAGGGTAGCAAGGTAAATAAAATCCTTTTAGGTACTTGGGTGGGTGTTACAGAAATAAAAGGAGATTATTACAAAGTAGTTACTGCAGGGCCAGATGGATGGATTCACAAAGATGATGTAAATGAGAAAAGTGGATTAAAAGTATATTATGTTGATGTAAAACAAGGTGATGGCTCTTTTATTGAAGCTGGAAACAAAAAAATAATTATTGATGGAGGACCAAATTCCAATCTCAAAAGATTCCTTGGATGGAAGTATAAGTTTCTTTTTAAAGCAGGACATAAGGTTCATATAGACTATTTGATTATAAGCCATTTTGATGACGATCATTTTAAGGGTTTAGTGTCTTTAATAAATGATCCTAATTATACATTTGGTAAAATATATCATAATGGAATAGCAAGATTCTATACCGCAGATGACATAAGGAAAGGTAAAATACGGCCAGAAATATATAATGAAGATTTGGGTACGGTAAAAGAAGTAGATGGAATAGAAATGCTTACCACGACATTTAGTTCAATTGCAGATATTAAAAAGTTACAGGAAATAGGAGGGCTTAAGTATCGGTTTTCAAAATTCTGTGATGCAGTAATAAAAGCGAAAGAAAACCATAAGCTAAATTCAGTAAAATGGTTATTAGAAGGAGATGAAATAAATTTAGGAAATCTGGAAGGTGTACAAGTAAAATTAGAATGTCTGGGACCAGTGCCAACTATTAAAGGAAATAAAAAATATTTTAAATGGTTTGAAGATTCTTCTCATACACGTAATGGGCATAGTGTGGTTATTAAATTACATTTTGGTGATAGAACTATGTTATTTGGAGGAGACTTAAATAGTGCATCTGAAAATCATTTGATGGATTATTTTGGAAGTAACAACCCATTTTTGGTAGACGTAGCAAAACAATGTCATCATGGTTCTGGAGATTTCGAAGTCAATTTTATGAAAAAAATGAAACCTTATGCTACTGTTATATCTTCTGGGGATAATGAAAATTATGCACATCCAAGGGCAGATGCAGTAGGATGTGCAGGAAGATATTCTAGAGGCATTAGACCAAAGGTGTTTTCTACAGAATTGGCACGTTCACAAAATAGTAAAAATGAGATTTTATATGGTTTAATTAATCTTAGAAGTGATGGAAATAAAATATTTATGTCTCAAATGAAAGAAGCAAAAAAAGGAGCTGATATATGGGATTCATATGAAATATTATAATCAAAAATTATCCATTAATTATCGGTGACTTGATATAATAAACTCCTAAAAAAGAAAAAAACTTATGAAATACGTTTTTATATCTCTTTTAGTAGTAATAAGTATTAGTCTAAATGCACAAAATGTTTATAAAACTCCATCGGGCAAAAAATATCATTTGTCTTCTTGTAGAATGGTTGAAAATGTATCAGAAAAATTAGTTGGAAATGATGCTATTAATAAATACTCATTAACACCTTGTAAAATATGCAAGCCACCTGATAAAAATAGATTAGTAAATGGCAATAGTTTCACGAATAAGGCAGTAGTAGGAGAGTCTACGTCGGTTAGATGCAAGGGGGGTACTCAAAAAGGGGCAAGATGTAAACATAAGACTAAGCTAGCAAATGGTTATTGTTATCAACACACCAGTCAAAATAATTTTTCAAACTCACATCAATCAAATGCTTCAAAAAGTGGTACCGTTTCAACTTGTGGAGCAAGAACTAAATCTGGAGGATATTGTAAGAGAAAAGTAAAAGGTGGCGGAAGGTGTTATCAACACAAATGAATTAAAAATTATTGAGAGTACTATTTATATTCTATGAGATACTAGGTATTCATAGCATCGTTAAGGTTTAAAAACAGGGGCATTAAACAAATACCACTTAAAACGCATCCCAATTTCAGTAAACGTAAAACCAGCAGCAGTTGCAGAAGCAATATTACTTCGAGTTCCATAGATATTTAATAAAGATCGTTTAGAAAATCTATAACCTAACTTACCTTGTACACGGTAGGTACTTTGTTTCTCATTGTTTTCAATAAACTGAAAACCAGTAGCAGCAGTTAACTCATAAAACCACTCTTTAGGTTTGGTAATGGCTTCATTTTTAATCAGGTTTATAAAAACTTCGGTGGCATTAAATTTCGACGGACTAAAATAAATAGTCGGTACCTGATTTTTAAACGTGATATATTGATAGTTAAACCCAGCCTTTAAAGATGGTTTGCTAAGTATGTTGTAATACAGGGAAGTAAACAATAAATTTCTGGAATTATCGTCACTTTGCGAGGTATAATAATACTGCGTAAACCAGCCCAAATTAAAGTTGGTACTTATATTATAATTCGCGTAAAAATTATTCATTGCGATTTCTAAATCCAACAGATCCGCATTAAAGCTCTGAATCTCCCGTTTATAACCAATGTCTAATACCTGTAATTTAAAAGGCTTGATATTAAAAACGATATCGGTTAGTAATTGGGTGTAATCATCAGATTCAGCTTTGGCTACCGTTATACCTGCACTACCTTTAAAGGTGATATTTGGTAACAGCTGGTAAGCCAATCCAAATAAGATATTGTTTGAGGTCGCTTTGTTATTGGTAACCGAGTTACTTGTGGTTCTATAACTATAATTAGCGAGCCATTTAAACTTCGTGGATGTTGGAAATTCTAACTGTGTTTGAACAGAAAATGCTTCATTATCACCATTATCAAAGGTATAAGACGCTTTCGTTTTTAAAAAAGGGGTGAAGCTTGTATTCAAGTCCTTTATAAAATTAATAGCATCTTTTTGATTATCATAGAATTTTAAAGTGTTTTCTGCAGATGTATAAGCGTTATTATAGCGTCCTAAAGCTTTTAAAATATTAGCTTTTCCTAAATTCCCATCAAAAGAAGTACTATCGTTTTCTAAAATTTTATTGTAATCCACTAAACTCTTTTTAAAATCACTTTTGTAAATATTTAAGGTCGCGCGTAAGGCTAAAACCCAGTTTTTATTGGGCTGCTCTTCAATAAGAGTATCAATTAAAATTTTAGCGTTTTTATATTTTTTATTCCAAATTAAAGCCTGTATGTAACGTTCTTTGGTTTGTTGTGCAAGTGTAGTATCTGTATGGGTATTAAGCAGATTATAAGCTTGTTCACTTATGTTTAAAGCCTCTTTTTCTTTGCTGTTTAAATGTGATACTAAAGCCAAACCATTTAAAGCTATGATTTTGTTTTCTGGATTTTTAGCTATTTTGTTATAAGTTTCCTGGGCTTTTTCTAAGTCATTCGAAATTAAATACAAATTAGCAAGATTAAGCAGGGTATCTTTATCATTATCAAAGAGGGTTAAATTTTCTTTTAAAAGTCTTTCGGCTTCTGCATAATTTTTTTGTTGTTGGTTTTGGTAGGCATGGCCTAAATAGATATATTTTTTTGAAGTTAAAGCATTTGGATTTCCAGAAGACACTTCCAGGGCTTTATTTACATAAATTAATGCTTTATCATATATTTTAAGATTCGATAGGGTATTGGCATATCCTAAAAGCGCTGGAAAACTTTGGTCATTTTCTTTAATTAATCCTTCATAAAATGTTTTGGCTGTATTGTAATTCTTATTCCAAAGTAAAGATTCGGCATAATTTAACTTGACTTCAAAATCTTTAGGATATGTACGCAGTAGTTCGGTGAAAATAACAACCGCTTTTTCAGCACTCCCATTTAAACCTATAGCACGCCCATAGCACAATTTGGCTGTTTTATTATCTGAATATTTCTTTAAAACGGTTTCAAAAAAAGACTCGGCGGCAGCATACTTTCCAGTTTCTAAATAGGTAAAGCCTTCTTGCATATTTTGTGAATACACAAAACCTGTTATAAAAAGCAGAAGTAATCTTATTTGAATTTTATAGGGCATATCGTACGTTTTTAATAATTGCACAAGTTAAGCATAAGAATTGAATCATTCACCTACATTAATCTGTATTTGAACGAAATTTAATGCATATTTATTGATTCTTAGAAGATATTTGTATCAGAAACAAACCGCATTAACATTTAAAACTTAGAATTATGGCACTTAAAATTACATACAAGAAAGGAATATTTGTAACCGAGGGAACTATTAATGCGATGACAGCTTTAAACTTTAAAAATCATATAGAAGCTGCTATACGAGATCTTGAGGATTTAGTTATTAATATTGAAAATGTCACTGAAATTGATACTAGCGGTATGGAAGCATTACGATCTATATATGCAAGTGCCATAGCTTGTGACAAAAAATTTTATGTTGTAGGAACAGGATGCAAAGAAGTTTACGACGATTTGTATTTAAGTAGCGTTGCCTAATCTAAAACAAATTACCAGTCGTCTATAGCAAATGTTATCCCGCCCATAACCAACCAGTTTTAGGATTTTAAATCCTGAAATTTACACTATAACTAAAAAATAAGTCATTATGAAACTAGCAATCGTAACAGCATACCCACCAAGTAAAGTCACATTAAATGAATATGCATACCATTTAGTAAAACACTTTAGACAACGGGAAGATCTTACCGAAATTGTTTTATTAACCGATAAAACAGCGGGTGAAAAAGATATAGAATTTGTAGAAGCAGGTTGTAAAGTTACCGTTAAAGAATGCTGGTCATTTAATAGTTATACAAATATTATAAAAGTAACTCAGGCTATTAACCAAACACAACCTGATGCTGTATTATTCAATTTACAGTTTATGAAGTTTGGAGATAAAAAAGTAGCTGCAGCTTTAGGTTTAATGTTACCATTGGTTTGTAAACTAAAAAAGATTCCGACAATAGCTTTATTACACAATATACTAGAGGAAGTCGATTTAGAAAGTGCTGGTTTTACATCAAATAAAATTAAGCAAAAGATATATGGATTTATAGGATCTACTTTAACCAGATTAGTTCTTCAGGCCGATGTGGTAGCGGTCACCATGCAAAAGTATGTGGCTATTTTAGAAGAAAAATATAAGGCTAAAAATGTAAAATTAATACCGCATGGTACGTTTGAAATTTTTGAAGAACCAAGTTTTGATATCCCGTTACAACCTTTTAAAGTAATGACTTTTGGAAAGTTTGGAACTTACAAAAAAGTAGAATGTATGATTGAAGCTGTAGAGAAGATTAGAGAATTTTCAAATTTAAATATAGAAGTAGTCATAGCAGGAACCGATAACCCAAATACACCAGGCTATTTAGAGTCTGTAAAAAAGGCTTATAGCCATGTAGAAGAGGTAACCTTTACAGGTTATGTAGAAGAAAAGGATGTCCCCAAATTGTTCAAAGAGAGTGCGCTTGTGGTATTTCCTTATACATCTACAACAGGAAGCTCTGGTGTTTTACATCAAGCGGGGAGCTATGGTAAAGCGGTGGTGATGCCTAACTTAGGAGATTTAGCACTTTTGGTACAAGAAGAAGGGTATAGGGGTGAGTTTTTCGAGCCAACGAGTGTGTGCAGTTTAGCCTTAGCCATTCAAAAAATACTTGAGAACAATGCCTATAGAATAGAATTAGAACGAGCGAATTATAAAGCGGCTTCAGCGTATCCTATGTCTAGAATAAGTAATATGTACTTAAACACATTTCAAAGTATCATTTTAAAAAAGAAAAAAGAAACCTTACAAGAGGAACAAATTATATCAATTTGAGTGCAAAATGTCATATTACAGGCGTTTAAGCTATTTGAAATCGTAATCATTTCTAAAAACAGAAATTAGGTTCGCCTTATTAAATTGATCGTGAATTCTTTTATTTTCATTACCAAGAACAAAAAGTGTTTTACCTCTTCTTTTGGCTTTGCTGGCAATAAATCTCATAACGTTTATAGCAGTTTCATCAACCTGTTTTACATGTTCAAGGCATATTACTATTTCGTAATATCTATCTAATAATCTATTAAAATAAGTGGCTACCCGATTGGTATGTTCGTTAACGAAATCGCCATGTATTTCAAAAACACCTTTGTTATTTATTATTTCAAGATTCATAATAGTAGGTTTTGGGGTATTAATAATTATACTGTACTGTATTTGTAAGTCTAATTTCAATGCAGAAATGATATAAGATCATCATAGACCTCTTTACAACCCGTACCAAGAATATGAAATGGTTTATTATTAGATAATGCGTTGTTGTAAAGTGTTCTTAAAGCTTGCATGCCACTAGCATCAATTTCTGTGACGTTTTCAATATCAATAGTTAATGCTTTCTGGAGATTTAATATAGATTCTAAATGATCTTGAAAATATAAAGCAGTAGAAGCGTTTATAGTTCCTTCTATTAAAGATGTTCCGTTTTGATTTGTAATTTTAAATGCCATAATTTCTGTTTTTTAAGTATTAGTATTTAAAAAGATCCTTTTTTTGTTCCATTATTTATTGATCCCAAAATGGTTTTGAGTGTTTTATACCAGAGAAGCCCTTCTATGACTTCCTTTTGGTATTTAGAAACTGTTTAAATTTTATCCTTTAGTTTATTTTGTAGTTTTAAGCCTTCATTCTGAAGCAAAATTTCTTTAAAAAGCGATGCTATTCGCTTTTATTTAGCCTTGATCGAGAACGTAATCCACCCAAACCAATTCCAAAAACAAAACTTAAACTGTTTTTTATACTTATTGTGGAATTACCTATAATACACAGCTATTTGTCCAAGTTGGCCAACAATTTTTATAGAGTCCTTCATAGACAATTTAGAGCCATCGGCATGAATCCATCTTTTAAGGGGTTGTTCGCAGATATAAGAAATGGCTTTTTTCTTTCCGTAATGTTTTCGCATTCTTATAAAGATTTCAACATCAAAGAGCCAACGCGTAATAAACTTATCTTTAAACATATGTTTTGTAATGTCTTTATCCATAATTTTTGCACCACATTGGGTATCATTAAAAGGCATTCCTAAAATAGTTCTTATAATAAGGTTTATAGTTTTACTAATTATTTTACGAGCAGATTCTTTGGTAATATCAGCGCCCATTCTACTCATCCTGGAACCGCTAATAATTTTAAAATCGGAAGTTTCTATGGTTTTAACCAGATCATCAAAATCTCTGAAATCAGTAGATAAATCGGCATCTAAATAACCTATATAATCCAATTGTTCATCTTTTGCCAAGTGTAAAATACCTTGTCTTACAGCTTCACCTTTTCCGCCATTTTTTTCGCAGTTAAACACGCTAATATTAGCTTCTCTGTTCTTACATAAGTCATTTAAAACCTCTAAGGTATTATCTGTACTACCATCGTTTACAAAACATAAATGATAGCCTAAGTTACTATCAACAAAATCGAAAAACTCCTTGCTTAATAGTCTTTTCTCTTCATTATAACACGGTATAACAACACCAACACAGCGTTTTTGAAGCATCTTGGCTTTTTTGTTTTCAGATTTATCAGTTTTTATTCCGAATATTCTGGAGATTCTAACCGTTACTTCGCTAAGAGATACAGGTTTTTTCATGTAATCATCAATCCCTAAATCAAATCCATCAATGATGGTATCTTCATCTGTATTTCCAGAAAGCACCAAAATTTTGGTCTTGGACTTTTTTTCTATTCTAATCGTTTTTACCACATCTAATCCAGACATACCTTCCATATTTATATCTACTATAACGATGTCTGGTTTATAGGTGTCAAAAAGTTCCAAACCTTCTTTACCATTTTTGGCACATTTTATATCATAGCCTAAATCGGTTAAATGTTTTTCCAGTGATAATAGTATTAATTGTTGGTCATCTATTGCTAAAATTTTTATCATAACATGAGTGTTTTTTGGGCTGATTTTTACTTATTTATTTTTTTAAAAACAAGCTAATAATACAAGTTGGTTAGGTTTAATTTGTAGTAAATATATTATTTTTTTTGAAAGAAATATAATAATTTTAATAAAAAAAACAAGATAAAGTGTTATATTTATCCGATGTAATGCTTGTTTTTGTGAGATAATACAGCTTGTAAGTGTGTTTTTGAAATCGTAGTTAAAGCCTTACTGTTATTAGATTGAATAGTATAAAAAATGTCATTTTTTAACAAAATATTCTGGTCAGATTTAATCTGAAAATTATATAGACAATAATTTTATTAATTAGTAACCAATGCAAATAAAATCGTTTATTTTATCAAAAAAAGTTAACCCAGAGCAACTATTTATGCTAAGCGTATTAATAGTTAATGGCGGGAATTATTTATATAATTTAATTCTTGGACGACTTTTAGGTCCAACAGAGTTTGCAGATGCAGCTGTATTGGTTACATTTTTACTTGTATTATCATTTATAGCCATGACGTTTCAATTAGCAACAGCAAAATTTTCTGTGCTTTTTGAATCGAACTTGTTTACAAGCTTTATTCTTAGGGTTTATAAAAATGCTGTTTTAATTGGTATACTTTTAGGTCTTACTATTATAATATGTGCACCTCAGTTACAAACCTTATTTAATACATCAACGTCTCTAATGTTCGTCATATTTGGTGTTGGGGTTCCTTTTTATTTTTTGATGAGTGTTAATAGAGGGATCTTTCAAGGAAAAAAAGAGTTAAAATCGCTTTCTGTTACGTACCAAGCAGAAATGCTTAGTAGACTTATAATAACCTTAATTTTAATTTTCACATTATCTAGTATAGCATATTCTACACTCATAGCATTAGGTATTTCAATATCCTTTCTATTTGGTTTAATACCCTTTAGGTATAAAAGTATTTCATTTGAAACAAAAGCCGTTATTGATAAAGCAGCACTTAAATCAATAAGAAGCTTTTTTTTACTAACCGCATTTTATGAGCTCACCCAAATTATCATTAATAACAGTGATATCTTATTGGTTAAGCACTATTTTGAACCTTATGAAGCTGGGTTGTATGCTTCGTTAGCGCTCATTGGTCGTATTGTGTATTTTGTTGCCTGGATGTTTGTGATGCTTTTATTACCAAAGGTTGTACAACTAAAAAAGGAGAATAAAAACACATCAAAAGTGCTGTTTAATTATGTACTATATATAAGTATTATTTCTTTGACCATAGTGCTAGGTTGTTTTTTATTTCCAGAAACAATTATTACCATTCTTTTTGGAGATAGCTATATATCGATGGCTCATTTACTTTGGAAGTATGCATTAGCAACCTCCATGTTTGCAATATCAAACATATTTGCCTACTACTATTTGTCTTTAGATAGATATTTACCAGTCATTATATCTGGAGTATTTGGAATGTTACAAATGGGATTAGTCATATTTTTTCATGAAAGCTTAGAACAAGTCGTTTATATGCAAATTATAGCGATGGTTTTATTGCTATTAATACAGCTTGCGTTTTACAAGTTTGATTATAAAAACAAGTAACCCTTAATTTAATAAGTATAATAATTTAACCAACCAATATTATGAAATTAGCAATTGTTACAGCATACCCACCAAGTAAAGTTACATTAAATGAATATGCATATCATTTAGTAAAACACTTTAGACAGAGAGACTCATTAACAGAAATTGTTTTATTAACAGACAAAACCGAAGGTGAAAAAGATTTACAATTTGTAGAAGCAGGTTGTAAAATAACCGTTGAAGAATGTTGGTCATTTAATAGTTATATGAATATTATAAGTGTGACCAAAGCCATTAATAAAACACAACCTGATGCTATATTATTTAATTTACAGTTTATGAAGTTTGGAGATAAAAAGATTGCTGCCGCTTTGGGACTAATGTTACCTTGGGTTTGTAAACTAAAAAAGATCCCGACAATAGCTTTATTACACAATATATTAGAAGAAGTCGATTTAGAAAGTGCAGGTTTTACATCGAATAAAATTATGCAAAAGATATATGGATTTATAGGATCGACTTTAACAAGATTAATTCTTCAGGCAGATGTCGTTGCTGTTACCATGCAAAAATATGTAGATATTTTAGAAACAAAATATAAAACTAATAATGTTAAGTTGATACCGCATGGGACGTTTGAAATTCCCGAAAAACCAGATTCTAAAATAGCAACAGATCCTATGCAAATTATGACCTTTGGAAAATTTGGTACCTATAAAAAAGTAGAGGGCATGATTGAAGCGGTCGAAAAAGTAAGACAATTTACAGGATTAGATTTAGAGGCTGTGATTGCAGGAAACGATAACCCCAATGTACCAGGATATTTAGAAAAAGTTCAAGCCGATTATAAACATATAAAACAAGTACGTTTTACAGGTTATGTTGAAGAAAGTGACGTTCCCGTGTTATTTAATGAAAGTGCCGTTGTTGTATTTCCATATACATCTACAACAGGTAGTTCTGGTGTATTACATCAAGCAGGTAGTTACGGTAAGGCAGTTATTATGCCCGATTTAGGAGATTTAGCTTTACTTGTTAAAGATGAAGGCTATCAAGGTGAATTTTTTGAACCTACCTCTGTGGATAGTTTAGCAAAAGCGATTGAAAAAATTGTGACAGACGACGATTATAGAAAAGAATTAGGACATGCCAATTATAAAGCTGCAACGGCATACCCCATGTCTAAAATCACAGAAATTTATTTAGATACGTTTAAAGAGATAAATAATAGACATACTAAAAAAGTCATACTGTCTAAAAGTTGATATGGATTGCATGAATTTTTAAAAGGTGTTTAAAATAACTAAAACTAAAAACCCTTGTTATTAATAGTAGTTTCGAGTCTATTAAAAGCGATCTAGATTTGTAAGTATTATTGTATGTTTTGGAGGGTATATAATATGAGTGTATACGTTAGTGTGTGTATCTGTACGTTGTAGGTTATTATGCCCCGTCCTGAATAAAGGCTACATAATTTCAAACATTATGTACAAAAATGACAAAATAATCAGACAGACGGTATTCAGACCCTTTTAAACTGAAAATTTTAGACGAACTTATTACAGTTCTGTACATCAGTTTCTTTCGAAATAATCACTCAAGCGACTGAATGAAACTCTTTTCGTATATTTGTTTTATTAAAAAAAGATTATGGATATTCAATCAACAAAAATAGAATTAATAAAGACTATTCTAGCTATAGAAAACAATGATTTTATTCAAAAAGTTGCTGAATTCATTAAGAAAGAAAAAGTTGATTTTTGGACAGAATTAAGTATTTCTGAGCAAAATGAAATCAGAGAAGGAATTAATGAACTTGATAAAGGAAAAAGAGTCTCTTATGATTCATTTTTGAAGAAAATTTCTTAATGAAAGTGTTTTTATCAGAACTGACTGAAAACAAACTTCTAAAATTGTCAGACTATATTTTAGAAAATTGGAATATAAAAGCACGTGATAAGTTTATTGAAAAACTGACAGAAAAAATCAAACAGATTTCAAAACAACCTGAAAGCTGTCCTCAATCTTCTGAATTTAAAGGTCTTTATAAATGTGTCGTAACAAAACAAACTACTTTTTACTATCGAATATCAACAGAATTAAACGAAATTGAAATAATTACAATTTTTGACACAAGACAAAATCCTAATAGGTTGAAAAAAGACATTTAGCCTAAAAAAATGTACGAAAGCACAAGCCATTAAAATAATTTTAACTGATTCCTCAGTTTACGAATAATATCAAGGGTTATAAATATATCTAAAAGCTTCTTTTTTAACGCCTTGAGCATTTATAAAACCATAGTATTTTTGTGGCGTTTTGCGCCAGGGAAGCATACCAGTAACTTCATTTGGTATTTCAGTAAAATCATAAAGCGTCCAAGACATATAGTGCATATTATTTTTACTAAAAATGTCTTGAGCCTGTTTGTAGTAATCTGCCTGATCTTGTTCTGTTTTGCCAAAAGGATTCCATAAACCTTTATAAGAAGACACCCCAAACTCTGTAATAGCTATTGGCTTATTAGGGATATCTTGCTTTAAGTCTAAATACTTTTTTTCTAAATTGTTTAAATCTTCATAATAATGAAACGTAATAATATCAACCTTGTCTTTTAATAGGGGAGCACTCTCTATGTCAGACCAGCCAATGGTTACAGGATGAGTGGGGTCAATGGATTTTACAAGGTCGATTGTATTTCTTAACCAAGCAAGAACAAGGTCTTTTCCGCGGGATTCAAAATCTAGATTAGGTTCGTTTTTAATATCCCAGGCTAATAATGCATTATGGTCTTTTAGTTTAGACACGATAGTTTCCGCGTGGCGTTGGTTTAAGGTCCAGTTTAAAATCGAATAATCACCATAAAAATCAAAAAGAGTTAAGACCACTTTTAAGTTTTCTGCCTCGGCTGCATCCATTACTTGGGTTAGTTTATTCAGTTTGTCTTTATCTACATTAGCTTTGCCAAAACTTTCATAAGGAACAAAAATTCTAATACTGCTAAGTCCTGTTTCTTTAATAAGTTTAAAGTCTTTGGTAATAGTATCTATATCGAATTTTTTTCCGAAAACTTCCCAGGGAGAAGCTTGCGGATAATAGTTAATGCCTTTAATATCTATATGCTCCTTAGAAATAAATTTATAATTGGGTTTAAAATCATGATTAGATGTTTTTACGATGTGACGAATGCGCCAAAAACCATCTTCTAATAGCATAATTATTTTGTAAGTGGACAGGTCTTTTGTTTCAAGAAGCAGCGTTTTATCTTTATAAACACGTTTGTATTCCATAACATCCTTATCGGTAATCACCACCATATGACCATCTTCGCTAAAAAACTCTAATTTAGGATGATGTTGTAACGTTGTACTTCTTATAGTAGTACCCGTTTCAATATTCTTATTGATAATATTATAAAGATTTTTACGTGCATTTTTCGTGTAGTAATCTTCAATTCCGGTTGTGGTATTGGTTTGGTAGGCGCAATGCTTAACGTACCAGGCATCTAAATAATCATTTTCAATACTTGAAAGTGTTTGTTCATCCATAGGTCGGCCTTCATTTTCATTAGCATTCCATAGGATTTTAGGAAGAAACTGTTCTACTTTTTTTATTTCTGTATGTAGCATGGTACTTCTATCTGCTCCAGTATTTAGGTAACCAAACAAGGCACTAAGTCCGTATGTTACAAAACTTATAATTATGATATAAGATAGAAATAAAATACCGCGAATTATTTTTCTATTGATAGATTTCATAGCTTAACATGTTTAAATGTTTTTTCAATTTTAGCGACTTCTATCATCATATTATAAGAATCACTGGGAATCTCATTAGGGTTTAGTTTGAAGGTAGTAAAACCTTCAAAAGACTCTTTTAAAATCATATCAATTTTAGTATCGTCTTTGTAAATATGTAGTTTTATTTGTAGACCATCTGGAATCATTTGATCCATAAAACTTTGTAAGGGACCTACGGTGATGGTTCTGTTATTATTAGAGAAAACCACATCGTAGCCTTTAATAATTTGTCTAAAATTAATAGTAATAATATCACTCTCTGCCATACCTTCTATATAAGCCTTAATCTTCCAGATATCCTCGTAATCCGGATGGACTGTTTTAGCCATTGCAATGCCATTAATAGTAGGTGCCGAAGTTCTAAGAATGTTTTTATCCCTGTTGGTAATAAAGAAATCTACAAGCGTACCATCGCTAACAATATTGCCGTTTTTATCACGAATAATAGAGCTTAGAAGTGTTGTGATTTGATTACCATCAGCATAATTGTGATTTTGTTTAAAGGATATATTAAAATTAGTGGGAATGGCCGGTTGTACATCTATAACAAATTCTTTAGAGTTTTTTCCTAAAGTTTCAGAACTTACAAGCATCCGTCCGGTTTTAGTTTCAGAATATAAGTTTTTATAGGCAATTAAATTATGCATACGCACCATGTTACGATATTCTGAACTCAAAAACTGATGTTTAACTTCTACCTCGGTACTGTCTTTTAGAGCATTTCCATAAATATCGGTAGGGATAACCACAAGCATAGTATAGTCCAATCCACCAGCCTCGATACTTGGAGGCCCTATATAGGTTTCCATAGTGTTGGCGACTTGTTTCGGATTAATATAAAATTTACCCGATAACGTATTATCATTTGCTAATAATTTCCAATTAATCAGTCCGCTTCTGTTAGCAATATTTTCTGGAATTTTATAGTTGAGTGTCTTGTTTTCAATACTTGGTTCAATTAAAATTGTACCATAACTATTAGAACAATATAATATAGGTTGCGAGTTATTACTTGTGGAAAATTGTAAATTAATACCAAGTCCAGCCTCAAACTGCGTTTTAGTAGTTAACAGTTTAATAGCTATTTCCTCATCAGATGATTGACCTATCAATAAAATAGATGATGAAAACATGAAAGCAATAACCAGTAAGTATGTTGTTTTACGCATTATTATTTTGGGTTTCCTATATAGGTGTTAACTTCAATTTTTATATAACTATAATTAGGGTGAGATACGGGTTGTAAAACCGATTTGGTTTGATTAAAAATTCTGTTTGGAACTATTTTATCTGAAATAGCCTCATTAGGCAAACCGTTAACAAAACAATTGGTCATATCGTCACTTATAGATGTTAAACTATCATTTTCAAGTAGCCTATACTCAAAGTATAGTTTTCTTTGCTGTCTAATACCTTCAGCAAGGTATTGATGGTCTACCCAGATTTTTTCTGCATTTGCATTATAATAGGAAACAATAAGTTGTGGTATGGTTACTTCTTGCAATCCGGAATTAAACAAAGTACCACTAACAACCCCCGAAGAGATTTTTAAATCACTTAAAGAAGTTCTTTTATACAAATCTGTTTTTGCGATATTACCAGCAATTTGTAAGTTGAATTTTGTGGGTTGTTCTTCAAATTCTACCGGGGTAAACTCATCGGGATTAAAGGTTTTGGGTATAGAATCCTTGGTTTTAGACCATGCGATGCCTTCAAAATTAATTCTAAATGCAGTGACTTCCTTAGGCACTATTTTATGCTTTACCTGATGCTTGGCATTATAGGTAGCTAACTCCTTATTATCATCATTGTAAAGTGTTCCTTTAAGTACAACATCGGCAGGAATATTGTCTATGTTTTGAATATCTCCAATAATGGAATAACTATTTCCATGCTTCACCAACTTTGCCGAAAGTATTTCTAAAACAGGTTGTTTTAATACATCTTCGTGGTGGGTCTGTTCTGTGGTAATACGTCGACGTCCCTGATTAAAATATTCTGTAACATTACCTGAATATAATTGGTCTGGAGGTAAATCTGTGGTTACATCATCGGGTAATAAATACCACTTTCCTTTTTTCTTTACAAGAGATTTATAAGCGTATGTACTCATTCTTTCCAAAGGTGTAATCCATTCCATTTCTATTTTCATATTGGCCAGGCTATCTGTCTCCTTTATCATGGTGGTTTTAATGCCATCCATTTTGGCGTAAGAACTCAACAGACCATCGGTAACCGAAACCTGTAGCATGTATTGAGCAATGCTTATATCACTATCCGGATCAATTAAACTATGGGCTTGTTCGAATCTTTTAAAATCCAACGCATCGTAATAGGCCAAAACGGCATTTTCAGGAGAGTGATGCGATTCGTTTTTCATATAGAAAAGGTAAATTCCATAAAAAATGCAGATGGCTATAAAAAAAGACCAGACGTGTGTAAACGTTAAAAGCCATTTAGGAAATTTGGTATAATTATTTGTGAAATTCATGTATGCTGGCACAATCTTTTCCCTTGTTTTTAAAAGCCTAACCCATAGCATTTGAATGTTAAGTATAAAGGCAAAAAGAACGGTTGTTAGTGGCATCATACCCCAAAGTATTTTTAACCAAAGGGGGACATCTTCTTTGGGTAAAATAGATGGAGCAGGGGGGACATTGAGTTTTTCCCAAACCATAATACCATTCTCTAATTGTTGTAAACGTTGCCAACCACAGAAATATAAAATAGGGTCGTAAAATTTATCGTTAGAAAAGATATATTTTAAATGATATTTTTCGGGAGTAGTTAAAAATTGCTGTAGCGATCCGATGCCTTCCAGCCCCCTGAATTTTGAGTTTTCTAAACGTTCAATAGGACGTGTGGTTAGCTCTGGAAGTCGTCTGGCAGAATGGTAGTTACCATCTACAGACATGGCTTTGGTTTGTGCCGATAGCCAGGCCATCTGGTCACCAAAACCTAAGGTCATGTACCGCCAGTGATCGTGCTGATCCTGATTGAGAAAGTTAACAATAGGAAGCATCTTAATCTTTTGCGGTTGTGAAGGCCTAAAATACCCCAGACTCATTGTAAAAATGGTCATAAATAAAAGTAAACCGGCTAGAACACCCCCAATAATTCTATGATATACAGACCCGAGCCAGTTTTGAATAAGGTCTTTTAAATCACCTTCTACAAAACGATATGCAAACTCGCCAAATATAGGCAAAGACATAATAGATGCCCAAAGAGTAAATCGGTCTAATGTTAAAATATTAAAAGCCGTTTCACCCAAAACCTTTAAAGGTATAGGTGTAGTACCACCAGTTCCTAAAACAGTACACACGGTGATAGACAAACCAAAAAAACAATAACGCTTACTATAATACCTATAGAAAATATATGGTATAAGAATGAGCATAATGCCCCAGGGAATTAAAAAAAACACCAAGCCAGAAGAGGTAACTTCAAGAAAGTTATCTCTGGAACCGTGAGGGATTGGAACTTGTGTAATGGGGTTTTTCTTTGAGTTAATCCAATAGGGGAGAATACACCCTACAATGATGACTAATGAAGAGAACCCGAAAACAACAATACGTTTGAAGAGTTTGAAAAAAGTTCTTATAAAAACCTTAATAGTAACATCTTTAGCCGAGCCCACCTGTTCGGTTGCAGTGTCCATAATCACCGTACCAATTAAAGGGAATATAAAGAATACCATTCCAAAAATAGGAGTTACATGGTGCGACGTAACTGTAACCGATATTAACGATAAACATGTAAAGTAGTATCTGATTTTTCCGGTCTTTAACCATAAGTAAATTTCTGGAAGGGCATGCATTAGAACTGAAACCCCAACAATACTAGGTAGTTGCCCAAATAAATGTAATGTTTCAACAAATGATGAAGAAAGTACCGCTAAGATGGCGGCATAACCGGCTGCAGTTCTGTTTGAAGTCATCAATAATGAAAACCGATAAACCCCTGTAACGAATAATAGAATAGCAATAAAAGCAACGGTAAATAGTCCGAATTTTAAACCGCCTACTAGAGATAAAGCCCCGATGGCCTGATGTACCAATGGCGGGTAACTCATAACCGTAAAACCGGTATACCATTGATAATTCCAAGGCTCAAGCCAACTCGTAGCATAATGATTGGCAAAGAACAAATGGATTAATGCATCATAAGTGCTTTCTATAGTAAAGAATATAGAAGTCCCATGAAATGCTAATCCTATAAGAATAGCAGCAATTAAGTACTTGTTCGACTTTTCATGCATATAACGTAGGTTATTTTTTATGTTTTAAATATATAACAAAGTTTTGTATAGACGAATAGTATTTTTAAAAAGCAATAATTCATTCATCTACAGAAGTGCTCCTGTCACCGAATTTCAACAAAAATTGCTGTTTATTACAACTACTTTTATATAAGACTTTAAACAGGTTTTTTATGAAAAAGGAATTATTATACCATGCTATAACGAAGAAAAGAGATTGAATGTGAACGCTTTTGTTAAATTTATACAATCACATAGTATGCAAGGAAAATTATAAGTATGACGATAAACTTTATTATTAGAAAGATTTTATCAATGAATTTTAAAGACACATAGTGTGGTGCAAAGATTTTTCATAAAGATGTTATTGACGTCTCTTTTAGTAAAAAAAATGTAACGAAATGGATCTTTGATGTAGAGATCTTTAAAAGAATGACAACCTTTTATGGAATTAAAAAGGCTAAGAATTTAATTTGTGAAAAACCATTAAAACGTTGGATACATGCCGATGGTTCTAAACTTTCAATGAAGGATTCCATGAAAATTATTGGTCAATTAGCTCAAATAGCCTGGGTTTATAGAAGTAATAAGGGAAGCGGAAAATTTCAATTAGAATTAGATCGTATAACGGTTTAAGTTACTGTATCAACTACTCTCAACAGAAAATTAATCAGATGAAAATTGGAATTATAATACTATTTTATAACAATGCTATAGCTATAGATAAAAACTTATTTAAAGGGGTTTCTAATCTTTCCGATGTTCATTTGTGTCTTGTAAATAATGGAAGCAAAGATGAAACTTTAGAAAAATTACAAGAATTAAAAGAAACGTCTGGATTAAAAAGTACCATAATAGATATTAAACATAATAAAGGTAAAATGGCGGCTATTAAAGCAGGGGCAAGGTACCTTTTTAACCATAACGATTTAAAACATATAGGCTATATTAATGTTGGTAAAATGAAAGAGGTTATGTCTTTATTTGAATTATTAAATGAAACACAGCATCATAAAGAATTAATTATTCAGCATAACTTGAATGTTATTAAAAAGCATTTGGTACAAAAGCCTCTTTTAAAAAATATATTCTCGATAAAAGACTATTTGAGGTATTTGAATATTAAGTTGGAATACTGAGAAATAAATGGTCATTAGCAATAAATTTTTAATAATATTGTGAAATAGATGAAAACTGTTTTTTTAACGCTTATATGGTTTATTTGCTTTTTTTCCTTTTCTCAACACTATGAGAATGGAAGTATTGATTTTGGTGTGGGCGCCGTAATTAGTGTTGGCTTGCAGGAAGAAGTAGGTTTTGGTGTTAGACTTCAGTATCAATCTTCAACTAACACACAGACTTATATAGCTGAGTATAATCGGTTTTTTGTAAAAGAGTTCGAAAATACAGAAGTTTATAATGAGTTTGGTATTACTTATAATGTGCGTTTAATGTATTGGGACGCATTTAGTATTACTGGGGGCGTTGGATATATTGGAAATGATTATAGAATTTTAAGTAGAGCCGAAGATACATCTTCATTGTTTTTCTCCACAGGTAATTTTAATCATGCTGCAGCACTTAAATTTAGAGGGTTATGTCATATAAATCCGATACATGTATTTGTAGAATTTAATCTAAAGAGTTTTGGAAAACGATATGATACTGTTATTTTTGGACTTACATATTCTCTGGGGATTTAAGCTTAGGTTTTTTGTAAAAGAGTTCAAAATACTATAAGAGGGAGTGTAATTGGTTTGTTTCCAGATTCTAAAAAAAATTGACACAAATTTCACGAATTCACACGAATACAGTTTTACCTGTTTATTTTTGTATGTCACGAAGCAAACTTTTCAGGCAGCCAAAGTTGAAAGATCATAGGTTTAGTTAATCTATAGAGTTTTTCGACGCTTTGATGTTAGTGTTAAGTTGAAAGTTTGAAAATCTTAGGTTTTTATCAAAAAAAGAAACCCTTTCCGCTTGCAGGTTCTGTCTCTTTTCATTTAAATATCTTTAATGTGTTTGTTTTATTATGTTTATTTTTGTTGTAAGATAATTCTTAAAATTAAAATAATTAAAACTAATATCTAAATTAGATTTTTTAGAATATTTATTGTTTATGGAAGAAAAAAGAACACTTTTTTTTAAAAATTATAATTGTTGGGTTAAAGATAATATTTTTAAATTCTCAAATCTATCAAACCAAAGGTTAGTACCCGAATTTATTAATTCAATCAAGAGATTGCATTTCAAATTCAAACACACAAAAATTATTTTAGATTTTTCTGAAGTAGACAAAGTATATCCATATCCAGCAGCAGCAATAGTTGGCTATATATATTATTTTGAAAATGAATTGGGTATTGAGTTTGAATATTTAAATATGCCAACATATTTAAAAAAAATAAGTTTTTCAGCTCCCAAAATAGTTACAGAAAAAAATGTTGGAAGACATAAGGATTGTTTAGATAGAATATGGATTTTTAATAATTCTGATGAAGTGCATTTATTAGTTAATGGTATACTAACAGATATAAGGAAAGCTTTAGAATGTGAACCTGGTGTAATAGATGCTTGTACTTGGGGGTTGAATGAAATAATGGATAATGTAATACAACATTCCGAAGCTAAATGTGGGTTTATTATGGGGGTTATTCATAAAAAAACGAAGAATATTAATATTTCAATTTTTGACTATGGAATTGGAATATATACTTCATTAAAATATTCTGATAACGTATATAATCCTAAAAGTGCAGCAGATGCAATTTCTCTTGCTGTTCAAGAAGGCGTTACTAGAGATAAATCCGTTGGGCAAGGAAACGGAATGTGGGGTCTATATAATATTGTTAACTTAAACTCTGGGCATATGAGTGTTATATCTGGAAAAGGTGGTTTGAGTTTAAATAGAGGAGTAATGAAGACTTATGAACAAATTAGAATGTTAAGCTTAAAACAACAAGCAACAACTGTTAATTTTCATTTAAATTTAAATAAGGACATATCAATAAAGGATGCTTTAGGTGGCACTGAAATGGTAGATATGTATATTGAAAATATGGAAGATGATTATGATAGAGTTGTTTTTAAAATTTTTGAAGCTGCATCTGGAACAGGAACTCGTCAAAGTGGTTTAAAGATTAAAAATGAAGTCATAAATTTATATAAAAAAGCAAAAAAATCAATTATTATAGATTTTGATAATGTTGGAGTAATTTCTTCTTCTTTTGCAGATGAATTTATTGGAAAATTAGTTGTGGAACTTGGTTTTTATCAGTTTCAAAAGATTTTCACATTATCAAATATGAATGCTACTATTCAGACTATAGTTCAAAGATCGTTAAGTCAAAGAATGGCAGAATCTCTTAAAGTTAGTTAATTAGAATAAATAAAATGGTATAAAATTTGTTTTGTAACATGCAAATTTAATATCTTTGTAAAGTATTCAATAAAGAAAAAGTCTATGGATAGTGACAAAAAAACTTTATTGATAATAATAAGATGGCAACGAAAAAAATCATAGGAAAGACTTCTTTTAAAAGAAGTCTTTTTTTTTTGACTAATTTTAACTTTTTCAAATGACCTCAGAAAACTTTGGTTAAAACAATAGGAGAGGAGCGAGCATATTTCAAGGGTTAGTTACTTTTTCCAAATTTCATTATGTTTTTACAATTTATTTTTTGATGTAATAATGAAACCCTTACCCGCCAATAGTAATCATACTTCTGTTATTATTATGCAATTTAGGTTCCTGTAGTTTTTTTAAAGTATCCATACCACCTCGAACTTTAAGCTTTGCTTGTACTGCTTTTTGAATGATTGGTTCGATAGATTTCCCTTCTCGAAGTGTGGTTAATAAATCAGATTCTGTTGAAGAAAACAAACAGTTTTTTAACTGTCCATTGGCTGTTAATCTAAGTCTGTTACAAGAATCGCAAAACGGATTCGTTACAGAACTAATAATAGCGAAACTCCCTTTATAACCTTTTATTTTATAGTTTTTAGAAGTATCGTTTGGAGCATCTTGCAGGCGAATAATGTTTGCCTCTTCAAAAGCATCGTTCACATAGTTCATCACTTGGGCGTAAGAAACCATTTTACTCATATCCCATTTATTCCCATCAAAAGGCATGAATTCAATAAAGCGAATGGAAACAGGTAAATCTTTGGTGAAATTTATAAAATCTATAATTTCATCATCATTAAAATTTTTCATTAAAACGGCATTCACTTTTACTGTAAAGCCTTCTTTAACGAGTCGTAAAATATTGTTATAAACCTTTTTAAATTCATGTCTTCTGGTAATGTGCTTAAACTTACCTGCATCTAAGGAATCTAAACTCACATTAATTTTATTGACACCATTAGCTTTTAAAACGGGAATGAATTTATCAATAATAACAGCATTAGAGGTAATGGATAACTCTACTGGCAATGAAGCTAGTTTTTCTAAAATAACAGGAATATCTTTTCTAATTAGGGGTTCTCCACCTGTTAATCTGATTTTAGTAACCCCATGGTCTGCAAAAGTTTTGGCTATATCATAAATTTCTTCGTAAGTCATTAAATGACTCTTGGGAGAGAGTTGTACACCTTCTTCTGGCATACAGTAGGTACATCGTAAATTACATCGTTCTGTTAATGAAATACGTAAATACGCATGGTCTCTACCATGTAAATCTTGCAATATATTTTTATTCTGACTTCTATTCATTTTATATCCTAATTATACCTATCCTTATAAGGAGGTTGGAATTGCTATTTAGCAATTTCTGGTGGCGCTTAATCGTGTCTTGCACCTTTTAATATTCTAAAAATATGTAGTACCGATGGAAATATAGCATCCATGGATTCTTTAGCTCCATTTGTTGAGCCTGGTAGTGCCAATACCAAGGTGTTATTCATAGTACCAGCAACGCTTCTGGATAACATCGAAAATGGCGTTCTATCTTGTCCGTAGTTGCGAATGGCTTCTTCAATTCCAGGAATTCTTCTGTCTAAAAGTGGCAAAAGCGCTTCCGGAGTGATATCTCTCACAGAAAGTCCAGTACCACCAGTATAGATAATTAAATCAACACCTTGCTTCTGATAGCTTTTTGCTTTCTCCTGAATGATCTCTTTTTCGTCTGGAATAATAATGTAATCTTTAATTTTAACATCACTTTCCTCTAATTTTTTTATGATGGCTTTTCCTGCTTTATCTTCTTTCTGTCCTGCTGAAATAGTATCGGAACATACTATCACTGCTGCTTTTAGGTCATTTCTGAAACGATCTCTAAAATCAGATTTTCCGCCTTTTTTATTGAGTAATTTTATTGCGTGAATCTCAATGCCTTTATCTATAGGTTTTAGCATATCATACATGTTTAAAGCAACAACGCTGGCGCCGTGCATAGCTTCAACTTCAACACCCGTTTTGTAAATGGTTTTGACGGTGAATAAAACGGTAATTTCTAAATCATTGATTTCATATTCCACACCAGTAAATTCGATAGGTAAGGGGTGACAATCTGGTAAAATGTCTGGTGTGCGTTTTACACCCAATAACCCAGCTGCTTTGCTCATAGCAAAAACATTACCTTTTGGAACGGTATCGTTTTGAATGGCGATTATGGTTTCTGGTTTGCTAACTTTAACAATAGCTTGAGCTACTGCAGTTCTTAATGTGGTACTTTTATGTGTGATATCGACCATCTTTCGATTTATTATTTTCTATTGATTATTTATTATTGTTGTTTGCCGTTTTTCTTGAAGCTATGAAGATTGCTGTTAATTCACTAGACTCTTTTAGCAAAAACTCAATCTTGTCTTTTTGAATAAGCTTTTCATCTAGAGCAAATTCCAGCCAGAAATTTGATTCGTCTACTTCTTCGATAACTATACTAATTTTTGCAACAAAACTGGGTTTTGATTGGGCAACACAGGTCGCTCTATAATTTGCAGCTACTGATGTTGAACATCTAATAAGTTGCATCTTGATATGATTAGCTAGGTAAGTCTTTGGGAAAAACTCTGTAATCTTAATGCAATTATGAGCAAAAATCTTAGTTCTTTTTTTTAATGCTTCCTTCATAATAATCAATAATAATTAGTCAATAATTAATGGTTAACTTTCCATTGATGTGATTCATCCTCAAAAATTTCCTTACCAAACACAGGAACATCCGCTTTTATGGCTTCAACAATAAATTCTAAAGCTTTAAAAACGACCTTTCTTCTTGGTGATGATACGAATACGAATAAGCATATTTCACCTGCTTTAACGGTTCCTAAACTGTGATAAATATGCATACATGTTAATTCAAATTTTTCGAATGCCGCTTCTCTTATCTCATGAAATTTGGCATTCGCCATATCCTCATAAGCAGTATATTCTATAGCTGAAACTGTTTTGTCGTCTATAACATCGGCTCGTACTTGTCCTAAAAAGATGTTATGAGCGCCAATGCTTGTTTTTGTTTGATGTTTTGCAATGGAATCTCCAATAAACTCTGAAGAAATTGCACCTTGTCTAAAAACGTTTTTTATTTTTTTATCTGCCATTATGATATTGTTTTATACTGTTCTTTTAAATATGATTGTATTTCTAAAGCCCCTTCAACGATGCTATAACAATTAGTTACTTCTAATGATTTTAATAATGAAATGGCTTTTTTGCTCCTGATTCCAGATTGACAAAAAATAACTTTTTGTTTTTCGGAATCTATTTTATGTATAGACTGTTCTAATTCACTAAGTGGAATCGATGTCACCTCTAAGCTTTCAATTTTTGGTGTTTCGTGAATCTCTCGAACGTCTATGATTTGAATATTTGTTTGATCGGCCACTTCTTTTATAGAGATGAGGTTTTCGTCTATCTCACAAAGTTCCTCAACCTGATTGGTGTCAAAACTATCTTTTTTACTTAGAATGGTTTCAATCTCTTTTGCCGACTTACTGATTTTAAGTGTTACAGTTTTGTTGTTTAATGCATTATAACAAAGTAACTCTCCAGAAAGCGTATTGCCAAGACCTAATATGATTTTTAAAACTTCATTAGCTTGCATACTCCCTATAATACCAGGTAATACCCCTAAAACACCAATTTCTGAACAATTAGGAACCGCACCTTTTGCTGGAGGTGTTGGAAATAAACAGCGATAACTAGGGCCGTTGTTATAATTAAACACAGAAATCTGACCTTCAAACTTGTATATAGCACCAAAAACCAATGGTTTATCCGTTAGTATTGACGCATCATTAACCAGATAGCGGGTTGCAAAATTATCGGTACCATCAACTATAATATCATATTGATTAAATAAATCAATGGCATTTTTATGTGTTAACTTTTCGGGATAAGCGACTATCGAAATAGCATCATTTAAATCTTCTAAGCGTTTTTTTGCTGCTTCTGCTTTATTTTCTCCTAATGACGATGTACCAAATAATACTTGCCGTTGTAAATTTGATAGTTCTACCACATCAAAATCTACTATACCAAGGGTTCCAATACCAGCAGCAGTAAGGTATTGTAAAACAGGACAACCCAAACCACCAGCACCTATTACTAATACTTTAGCCTTAGAAATTTTGTCTTGACCTTCTTGTCCGATTTCTGATAATATGATATGTCTATTGTATCTGTTCATTCCTAAATTCCTGTGAAGGCAGGAATCTCATCCTACCATTTCTAATTACTTTAATATTTCATTTTTTGTCATGTCGAAAGAGGCACGATTGAGACATCTCATAACAATGAACTATGTCATTAATTATGTGATGTCGACCTCTAGGTCGAAATGACTAGCCTCCTGCAAAAGGAGGCAAAATCGCAATATCGTTTCCAGAAACCACTGTTTCTAATGTCACTAATTCCTGATTTTGTGCTACTTTAAAATCTTTATTCTTTAATGCCGTATATTTTTTATAAAGCTGTTCTATAAGCTCAGAAATCAAGCTGCCTGAAAACTCTAAAGACTCTTCTTCCCGCCGAGTTACTTCAGCTATTTGACCAAAATATTTAATCGTTATAAGCATCTTCTAATTGTTTTAATTCTTCTTTTGTATTCACGTTCATCGTAGCCTTATTATTAGCATGGTCTAATGAAATATTTTTAACACGACATTGATTAACCGCTATGCGTAAACGTCTTTCGTCTTTTTCCAATAGACTATTAAAAACACGACCACATTGCTTTTTATAAAGTGCTATTAATGGCATCGTTTTACCATTACTTTCTATTTGAATAATATCAGAGCCAACATCAGCATTTACTATTAGTTTTTCCAGTATCTCCGTTTTAATAAGCGGAATATCGCAGCTTAAAATTAAATTGTAGTCAGTATTGGAGGCTTCAAGACCAGAACAGATGCCAGCAACTGGTCCTGCATCTTTTATGGTGTCCGTGATTCTTTTGAAACCTAAAGTGTCATAATCTGTATTATCTGAAACAATAATAATTTCAGAAACCAATGGCTTTAAAGCGTCAATACTGTGTTGAACAAAAGGCTTTTCGTTTAGTATTAAAAAACCTTTGTCCGTTCCCATTCGGGAGCTTTTACCACCAGCTAAAATGATGCCTGTTATGTCTTTTTTGTCTATCATTTTATGTGAAAAATAATTTAGCACAAGCTATTAGTAATACAAAAGCTAGAATGTATTGCAAGTTCTGATTGTTTATTTTTTTACTACCATAATAACCACCTAAAACACCCCCAATTAACGCGATAGCGACTAATAAAAAAGAGGCTTTTTCTAAGGTAACACCAATGCTAAACTGACCTATTAAACCTGAAGCAGAATTCACCCAAATAAATAAAGCTGAAACTGCTGCTGCTTCTTTCATGTTTCCCCAATGCAACAACAAAATAATAGGTGTTAATATGATGCCTCCACCAATACCAATAAGTCCTGAGAAGAAACCAATAATGCCTCCAACTAATAAGCCTTGCCATAGTTTTACATCTTTTATTGATGTACTTTCTTTTCCGAAAACGTTCAGCATTTTTAGTATGGCAAAAATCAATAGAACAGCTAATATTTTTTTATATATGGAAGCATCAATTTCAATCATACCACCAATAAAAGCTAATGGTATAGAAGCCATTGCAAATGATATAAATAACTTTTTATTAAAATGACCTTCTTTATAATAGTAATAAAATGAAATACCAGCAACAAACAAGTTTAGTAATAGGGCAGTGGGTTTCATACTTTCTGGAGCAAAAGAAAACAAAGCCATAAGCGCCAAATATCCACTGGCACCACCATGTCCCACACTGGAATACAGAAAGGATACTACTGGTAGTATGATTAAGAATATGTATATGTTTTCTGTTTGTAGCATTTTAGTTTATGAGTGACTAATATGAATACCTAAAGTGTTCTAAAGTTAAAAGTGTCTAAAGTATTTAAAGTTATGAGTTTCTAAAGTGTTTAGAGTTTGTTAGATATAGAAGTGAAAAGTGCCAAAAGTTCTTTTGCTTCTTTAACAATGGTGCTTAATGAATCTAATTCAACCCATTTTAGATCACTAATAATTTCTAACCAATATTCTGTTTCGCTTGCTTCACTTTCTGATATTTTTATTTTATTTTTAAAATCTCTTTTACTTCTTGATCGATTGGCTTCTCTATAGTTTGCACCAATACTAGTACCCGATTTAGTAATTTGATTACGAATAACTTTACCTTCAATTGTATTCGGTAATGAACATGATAATTTAATAATTGATATCCCAAACTGTCGTGTTCTGTATTCTAACTTTTTTGCAAACTCCTTATTATTCATAATTAAACTTTAAATATTTATAATTTTAGAAACTTATTACTTTAGGCACTTTAAGTACTAATTACTTTAGACACTTTTTACAACAACTTAATTTTTTCTAATTGTTGATCTAAAAATTCCCAGCAGTTCTTGTTGATATCATCAAAAGCATTGACTAATGATAACCCATAGTCAGTTAGTTCGGCGCCACCACCACCTTTACCACCAATACTATTTATGGTGACAGGTTTTTTCGCCGATTTGTTTACTGAATCTATCAATTGCCACGCTTTTTTGTATGATATGTTTAACGATTTTGCTGCTTTAGATAACGACCCCGTTTCTTGTATGGCTTTAAGTAAATGCACGCGCCCTTCACCTAATAATACGTTGTTATCAGATTCTATCCATATTCGGCTTTTTATTTTATAGCTCATATGTTTCCTAATTTAAAGATGCTTTCATTTTGCTTTTTATTAACAGAGGAAGGTGTTAATCGTAATATTGTATTTCGTAATTTAATTAAGAAGGGGCTGGAATAATGAGCTATTTTACCTATAATCCAACTGATTTTAACGACCTGATGCGCTTTTGGTAATCTTATTTTCTGAAATTCATTAAATGCTTTATTTACTTCGTATTTGCTAAGGCACTCAGAAAGTATAAAAGCATCTTCAATGGCTTGACAGGCACCTTGTCCCATATTAGGAGTTGTAGCATGAGCGGCATCGCCTATTAAACAGACATTTTTATTATACCATATCTTTGTTGGTTTTAAATCAGAAATTTCAGCCTTATTAATATGCTGCATTGAGGTTGAACAAATTATATCTTTAATAGTAGGATGAAACTTGTAAAATGCTTCTTTTACATTATTAAATGTTAATTCATCTTTGTTTTTCATAAAAGATTTCAAAGCATACCAATACACTTTGTCTTCAGAAATTTGTACAAAACCAAAACGCCCCTCTTTTCCCCAGGCTTCATTTAGTTCGTTTCTTAAATCTGGTGGTAAATTATAATCTGAGATTCCTCTCCAACAACTTTGGTTAGCATGTCGAATCTTATTTTTAGGAAACAATTGCTGTCTAACAACAGAATTTATTCCATCAGCGCCAATGAGGGTAGAGGATTTATAGTTTTTACCATTTTCAAAACTCAAGGCCAATTCATTTCCATTTTTGATGACGCTTTTGAGCTTGTGGTTTAGAATTATTTCAGATGATTTTAACTGGTCAATTAATATTTGTTGTAAAATACCTCTGTGGATTGCAATATTTTTAACCTCATATTTTTGTTCAAAATAGTTTAAATCAACTTTAGATAAAAGCTTTAGATTAGGTGTTGTAATGTTTAATGAAGAAATAGGGTTTCCATTATTTTTAATAGTATCATTCAAGTCCAATTTTTTATAAACCTGCATGGCATTATTGGCTAAAATAATCCCAGCTCCAACAGGTTTTATTTTTTCAGCTTGCTCAAAAATTCTTGTTTTAAAGCCTTTTTGTTCAAGAGCTATTGCCGTTGTTAAACCGCCAATTCCAGCTCCTATAATATCAATAACCATATTTTTAAGTATTAGGTAATAAAATAACTTCAACCAAATCGTCCTTTTCTATTTTAGAAACATCTTCAGGAATAAAGACCAAGGCATTCGAAAGTGCAAATGTTTGCAACATGGATGAGCTTTGTCCTTCCAATATTTCTACAGTATCATTATTATAAATTGCTTTTAAAAATTGAGGGCGGTCTCCTTTCTTTATAAAATTTGAAATAGACTTTACTTGAATTCTTGGTAATTCCACCTGTTTATGATTCATCATTTTTTGAAGTGCCACATAAACATACATATAAAAACATGTTAATGCCGCTGCGGGATTACCAGGTAAAGCAAATATGGCAGTGTCTTCTTTTTTTCCAAAAAATAAAGGTTTTCCTGGTTTTTGCTTAACCTTATAGAATACTTCTTCCACCTGCAGTTCTTTAAGCGCTTTACCAACAAAATCGTAATCACCAACAGAAATGCCGCCTGTAGCAATTACCAAATCATTTTCAAGGATAACCGTTTCAAGTTTATTTTTAGTCTGTATGTAATCATCTTCTATTTTATGAATCGTAACATCGTAAAATTTAAGATTGTATAAAGCGTTTAAAAGCATTTTGGAATTACTTTCGTATATCTTTCCATAGGATAGCGGCTGTCCAGCTTCAATAAGTTCGTTTCCAGTAGTGATTAAAGCGATTGATGGTTTGCTGTAAACCGAAGCCTCAGTGATCCCCAAAGATGTTAAATAGCCAATAGCAGCAGGTGTTAATTTGGTACCTTTTTTTAAAGCTAGATCTCCAGTTTTAACTTGTTCTCCCATGGGACGAATATTATGACCTTCTGATAAATTATGTTCTATCGTTATTTTAGAACCAGCAACCACCACTTTTTCCTGCATCATAACCGCATTGGCAGTTTCTGGAACTGGAGCGCCTGTAAATATTCTCACAGATTCCCCTAGTTTTAAGATAGGTTGATGATGATCTCCTGCTTTTACTTCGCCTATTAAAGCATAAGATAGATCATCATGTAAGGATAAAGCATAACCATCCATAGCAGATTGACTGAATGGAGGCATATTCACAGGTGCAATAACATCCTTGGATAAGTAATAGCCACCGCATCTTTCCAAAGGTTTTATGGTTTCTTTGAAAAGCGGTTTTATATTATTATTTTTAAGAGCATTCAAGGCTTCATCTATAGTTATCATGTATCAATACCGTTATGTTCATGCAAATATAACGAATGAACGTTTCAATACAACATGATATATATCAGTTTTTTCGATTTTTAAGTTAAGAATTATTCATCCACGCTTATTGCGTGGTATGAAAACTCAATTTTGAAAAGTATTCAAGACACATTCAAAATTGTAAGTTGAGCTTATCCTGCTTTTAGCTGAATCTGGATTTAATCTATAAATTCTCCGACTTTAAGCTTGATTCCTAATTATTGGATTCTAGGTCAGCCCTGGAGTTTGACACCTTTTATTTAGATTAAATTTAAATAACCCGATGTTATCATTCTTATGATATTTGTCAGTTTTTGTTTTTTTTAATTAAGATATTTTTATCTTTTTAAAAACTAATCGAATTTATATGCCTATAAAAAGTTACTTAGCGCATCCTCAGGAAGGCCAAAAAGAAGTACTCATGGAAGCTTTATCTAAAATAGATAATTGCGAAGTGATCCCTGCCGAAAACAAAAACCTCCTTATAGTAGTAACCGATACAGAAAGTCAAACCGACGATGAAAAAGTAAAAGGATCTATTGAAGCTATTGAGAGTTTAAAACTACTGGCGATGGTTTCCGGATTTAATACACCCAAAAACAACTAAATATGCAAAATTCTTTAACAAGCAGAAGAAATTTTTTAAAAAAGATGGCAGCAGCAGCAGCAATGACAGCAGCTGCATCGATGTTTCCCGGAATTATATTTGCTTCAGAGCAAGAAGCCAATTTACCTAAAGGAGCTAATCTGGATTGGAAAAAAGGACCTTGTCGTTTTTGCGGTGTAGGATGTGGGATCTTGGTAGGTGTAGATCAAGGTAAAGCAGTAGCGGTAAAAGGAGATCCTAACTGTGAAGTAAACAAAGGATTACTTTGTGTAAAAGGCTATCACCAAATTATGTGTACACAAGCTAAAGATAGGCTAACGCATGCTTTGGTTAAGAAAAACGGCAGATACGTCCAAACGCCTATTGATGAAGCATTAGATCTTGTTGCTAATAAAATGAAAGAAACCATAACAAAACATGGTAAAGATTCTGTAGCGATGTATACTTCTGGACAATCAACAATTCCTGAAGGCTATGTAGCTTCAAAATTAATGAAAGGGGCTATTGGAACTAATAATTTAGATTGTAATGCACGTTTATGTATGGCAAGTGCTGTAGCAGGGTTCTTAACCACTTTTGGTGCAGACGAACCTATGGGATGTTATGAAGATATAGACCATGCCGATTATTTTATTACTTGGGGAAATAATATGGCAGAAATGCATCCTGTATTATTCTCAAGGATGTTAGAACAAAAGAATAGAAGAGGTGCAAAAATTATAGATTTTGCAACAAGAACCACACGTTCCAGTACAGCATCTAATAAATCCATTTTATTTGAACCCCAAACAGATCTGGCTGTTGCAAATGCTATTTGTTATGAGATTATTAATAATGGTTGGGTAAACAAATCGTTTGTAGAAAACCATGTGAATTTTAGTAAAGGACTCACGAATATGGGGTATGGCTTAGAAGATAAATTTAAATTTAGCGATAAGCCAACCAAAATAGATTTTGAATCTTATAAAAAATTCTTAGAAGATTATACACCAGAAAAAGTAGCAAAATACTCTAAAGTATCTGTAAAAGACATCAAATATTTGGCAGCTATTTATGGAGATCCTAATAAAAAAGTAGTGTCTTATTGGTGTATGGGAATGAACCAGCATACAAGAGGAACGTGGATAAACAACTTAGTTTATAACATTCACTTATTAACTGGTAAAATTTCACAGCCAGGAAACGGTCCATTTTCTTTAACAGGACAACCATCTGCTTGTGGTACAGCAAGAGAGGTTGGTACATTTACACATAAATTACCAAAAGGCGTGGTAACGAATGAAAAACACAGACGGTTAGCAGCTAAAATATGGAATGTACCTTATGAAAATATTCCAGCTAAACCGACATACCATGCTACGGAAATGTTTAGAGCTGTAGATCGTGGAGATATTAAATTTATTTGGACACAAGTTACAAACCCTTTGGTATCATTACCAAAAACAAGTCGTTATCGTCCAGGAATGGAAAAAGAATCTTGTTTTGTTGTGGTTTCTGATGTATTTCCAACGCCAACATCAGATGTTGCTGATGTTATCTTGCCTGCATCTTGGCATATAGAAAAAAGCGGATTATACGGAAACTCAGAACGTAGAACACAGCATTGGGATAAAATGGTAGACGGTCCAGGAGAAACAACTCCAGATGCGTGGATGACTATTGAGGTCGCAAAACGAATGGGCTATGGCGATCTGTTCCCATATAGTGAGGAAAACCACGTAGAAGAAATATATAACGAATATAGACAGTTTCACGAAGGCGCAAAACACGGTATGGCACCTTTAGAAGTTCTTAAGGAAGAATCTGGAGCTATCTGGCCTTATGTAGACGGAAAATCTACGCAATGGCGTTTTAATGCAAAATACGATCCAGCATGTAGTAATGATAAAGATTTTCATTTCTATGGAAAACCAGACGGCAAGGCTGTTATTTGGCAACGTCCTTACGAGCCAGCAGCAGAGTCTCCAGATACAGAATATCCATTTTGGTTAAATACAGGGCGTGTTATAGAACATTGGCATACAGGGTCTATGACGCGTAGAATTCCAGTATTACACAAAGCAATGCCAGCTGCCTACGTAGAATTTCATCCAGACGATGCTAAAAAACTAGGTGTTAGAAATGGTGAAAAAATAAAAGTAAGCTCAAGAAGAGGATCCTGTATTTTACCTGCTTCGATAAATGAAAGAGGGTTGCCTACCAGAGGGCAGGTCTTCGTGCCTTTCTTTGATGAGAATATGTTGATTAATGATGTCACATTAGATGCTTTTTGTCCTATATCTAAAGAGCCAGACTATAAAAAATGCGCTGTTAAAGTTGAAAAAGCATAGCAATGAAAAAAAGACTAGGTATCATATCGTTATTTGTAATTCTTTTTATAGCATTTATTACTATTTGGAATTACAGCTATCAAGTAGGACTTGAAGAAGCCTATATTCCAATTGAGAATAGTAATCCTGTTTATGCAATCCCTTCGGAGTCTGGTGTTTTTAAACGTTCACAATATGCTTTAGATTATGAAAATATGCCTGTAGATGCCAATCACCAAAGGTCATTAACTACATACTATAAAAACAGAGCATACTATGGTGCGCCTCCCAGTATTCCACATCCTGTAGATGAACATCAAAATATGGGAGGACAAAGTTGTTTAAAATGTCATGAAAATGGTGGATTTACTGAAAAATTTCAAGCCTATGCACCAGTAACACCCCATCCAGAATTGGTAAACTGTAAACAATGTCATGTAGAACAAAACACGCAAACGTTGTTTAAAGGAGGCGATTATGCAAGTGTGATGGCTCCAAAAGCAGGTATCAACAATGCTTTACTTGGAAGCCCTCCAGTAATTCCCCATCAAATTCAATTGAGAGAGAATTGCTTATCCTGCCACGTAGGACCAAGTGCTCCAAAAGAAATAAGAGTATCACATCCAGAACGTGTTAATTGCAGACAATGCCATGTTTTAAATAATAAAAAAACCACGGATATTGGATCCTTTATAAGAGCTGAAAAATGATGAATAGATATAATTTAAAATACATTGTAAGTGCTTTTATTATGGTGTTAGGACTCGCTTCTTGTAAACATCATGAAGATGAATATCATAGCATTACAGATAAGATTGAAGCAGAAGGTAAAAATTATCAAGGGACTTCAATATCATCTGAAGCATATATAGGAGACATAAAAACAATTGAAATTACAGAAGGCGCCCATACCTTTTTAATTCCCGAACGAAAAAGTCAGATTAAATCGTATGCCTGTACCGAATGTCATATAAAACCATTGGCGAAAATGCAGAATAAAGACTTTAAAAAAGCACATTGGGATATTAAAATAGAGCATGCCAATGAAAATACTATGAATTGTATTACCTGTCATAATGGATCGAATATGGACGAATTAACCAGTTTAACAGGCAAGTCTATCGATTTTAATAAAAGTTATAACCTGTGTAATCAATGCCATACAAAGCAATTTCAAGATTGGAAAGGAGGCGCACATGGTAAGCGAATTGGAGGATGGGCACCACCAAGAGCATCTATGACTTGTGTAAACTGCCACAATCCGCACGACCCACATTTTGAGTCGCGGTGGCCAGCACGTTTTAATACCCAAAAGGTAAAAGAAAGAGAGTAATTAACACCATTTATGGCATTAATAATATTTAGGTATGAGTAATAATAACAAAAAATGGTTTTCATTAAATCTTGGCAGGAAGGAAAAAGAGTCCTCAGGGGCTTGTGGTTGTGGGAAAACTTCAGGAGGTTGTGGTGCCGCATCACAGTCTGATCAAATGACCGATGCCGCCTTTGCCGAAGCAGCAATACACGCTTCTATTGGAGAAGAAAAAAACAAAGATGGATTTGAGCAAGTTTTCGATGTCAAAATGGATCGGCGAACCGCTTTTAAAAAGTTAACAGCTAGTTTGTTAATTGGAGCAGGAGCTGTGAGTACATCCTGTAGCGTTATAGGTGGTGATGAAAGTAAAGAAAAAGCACAAATAGATTGGGAAGAGCAATTTAAAGGAAACTATAAATTGATGACCGACGAAGAGAAAAACGGCACTGTAGACAGATTGGTACGATCCTATCAATTAAGAACAGGAAAAACTATTAGTATGTCTTCTAAAAATGCAGAAGAAGATGTCTTATTTGGTTATGCCTTCAATATTTCTAAATGTCAAGGGTATATGGATTGTGTAAATGCTTGCGTTGAGGAAAATAATCAGGATAGAAATTCAGAAATGCAATATATAAGAATACATGAAATGAAGGATGGAAAAGGCTTTAATTTTAATGAAGCTGATGATAATTATTATCATGAAGTTCCTGCCGAAGGTCATTTTTACATGGGAACACAATGTTTTCATTGCGATAATCCGCCCTGTGTAGAAGTATGTCCTGTACAAGCTACTTGGAGAGAAGATGATGGCTTGGTAGTGGTCGATTACGATTGGTGTGTAGGTTGTAGATATTGTATGGCTGCTTGTCCTTATGATGGCAGACGCTTTAACTGGAGCAAACCAGAAGTGCCAGAAGCAGAAATCAATAAGAATCAACATTATCTAGGAAATCGGATGCGTAAAAAAGGTGTTATGGAAAAATGTACCTTCTGTGTACAACGATCCAGAGCAGGCAAAAATCCCGCTTGTGTAGAGGCTTGCCCTACTGGAGCACGTATTTTTGGAAATCTGTTAGACCCAGATAGTACCATTAGGTGGGTTTTAGAAAATAAGAAAGTATTTAGATTAAAAGAAGATTTAGGTACAGAGCCTAAGTTCTGGTATTTTATGGACTAATAATGATGTGTAATTATATTTAAATGAGACGATTAAGAGTTTTTAGAAGTTTAGTTAAAGATAGCTTAGATACTATAACACATGGTTCTAAAAAATATCATTTATGGATGGCATTTTTAACTTTTGGCATGTTGACTGGTATGTATTGTTATTCCATTCAATTAGAACATGGTCTTAGTGTTACTGGTATGACAGATAGAGTGAGTTGGGGATTGTATATTTCTAATTTTACCTTTTTAGTAGGTGTTGCCGCGGCGGCAGTCATGCTTGTTATGCCGACATACGTTTTAAAAGATATCGATTTTAAGCAAGCCGTACTAATTGGAGAAGGATTAGCTGTGTCTGCACTTATTATGTGTTTAGCTTTTGTGATTGCAGATATGGGAGGCCCTTCGGTTTTATGGCATATGATTCCAGGAATAGGCGTCTTTAATTTCCCTAACTCTATGTTAACATGGGATGTTTTAGTCCTTAATGGGTATCTGTTTTTAAACATAACCATCCCTTTTTACATTCTTTTTAGACATTATCAAGGAAAAGAAGCCAAATCAAAAGTTTATATCCCTGGAGCCATTTTATCTGTTTTTTGGGCAGTAGGCATTCATTTAGTAACAGCCTTTTTATACCAAGGTCTGCAGGCACGTCCGTTTTGGAATAATGCATTATTAGGGCCTCGGTTTTTGGCTTCGGCATTTGCTGCTGGTCCCGCATTAATTATTTTAGTTTTAGCCATTATTAGAAGCTTTACAGAGTTCAAAATTCAGGATAAAACCATTAAAAAGATAGCGATGGTAGTTACTGTAGCAGCTCAGATAAATTTAATCATGCTGATTTCAGAATTATTTAAAGAGTTTTATGCGCCTACGCACCATAGCGAAAGTGCTTATTACCTATTCTTTGGATTGGATGGTAAAGATGCTTTATTGCCTTGGATCTGGACCGCAATTCCTTTAAATGTATTAGCTACAGTATTGCTAACGTTCCATAAGCTCAGAAATAATTTTAAAGTGCTGTTCTTTTGCTGTTTTATATTATTCGTGGCTATTTGGATTGAAAAAGGATTCGGGCTTATTGTACCTGGTTTTATCCCTGGACCATATGGTAAAATAGCTGAATATACGCCTACAGGCATTGAGATAGGAGTAACGTTAGGGATATGGGCGCTTGGAGCCTTCATATTTACGATATTAGCTAAAACAGCTATTGGTATAGAGTTAGGAGAATTGAAATATAAAAAGAACAAAGAAAATTAGTATCTTATGTTCATGAAAACATCATTAAATATGATATATATCAGCTTATTTGCTCTTAAAATATAAGAGATTTATACCTAAGTTTAAGCACGTATATTATGTTTAAAAATGACTAAAAGAGTTCTCGTAATGCCCTGAAAAATGAATTTTAAAAATAGAACTTTAACCAAGATAGAAATTAAATAAAGTGAATCTTAAAAAAAACATATTACCAGACAAAAAATCGAGATGGCGGACTGTTGCGGTTTTTTTAATAGCAGTCATTACGGGATTGGGTTTTTTTATGGCAAAAGAAGCTGCACTAGTTTCTTATATGTCAGACGATCCTCTAGCCTGTGTAAATTGTCATGTGATGACTCCAGTTTATAATAGTTGGATGCATAGCTCCCATCGAGAATGGGCAAATTGTAACGATTGTCACGTGCCTCATAACAATGTATTTAATAAGTATTATTTCAAGGCAAAAGATGGTTTATTTCACGCTTCCATATTTACGCTAAGGGCAGAACCAGAGGTTATGTTTATGCGAGAAGAATCAGAAGAAGTTGTGCAAAATAATTGTATTCGTTGCCATGTACAGCAAGTAACGCAAACCAAGTATGATGGTTGGATAGACGATCATGCAAAAAACAGAACCGAAAGAAAATGCTGGAGTTGTCATCAAGAAGTACCACATGGTACCGTGCATGGCATATCTACTATAAAAAATAATATAGCACCTATTCCAACAGATACAGAAGAAACTGTAATTCCAGATTGGTTAGAAAAACAAATAGCAGACAAATAAATTATAACAAAAATGAAAAACAAAGTCTTATTTATTGTTACCGGAGTAGTCGTATTTCTACTAGGGTTGTTGGCATCTAGCATTGTTAACAGAAAAAACGAAGCCAAATACAAATATGTTCCGCAAGTTGATATAAGCGAAAACGAACCACGAAATGAAGAATGGGGTAAAAATTACCCAGCCGAATACCAATCGTTTTTGCAAACAACAGAAACTGATTTCGCATCTCAACAAGGAGGTTCTGCTATGAGAGATGTGTTACACGAAGATCCGCGTTTAGCAGTACTTTGGGCTGGATATGGATTTTCAAAAGATTATAACCAAGGTAGAGGCCATCAATATGCTATTGAAGATTTAAGAAATACTTTAAGAACAGGAGGTCCTAAGGGAGCAGGGGATGGTCCTATGCCAGCAACATGTTGGACCTGTAAAAGTCCAGATGTACCTCGTTTAATGAATGAAAATGGTATTGCTGAATTTTATTCTGGAAAATGGGCCGATAAAGGCGCCGAAGTTGTGAACCCTATTGGTTGTGCAGATTGTCACGATTCGGAGACTATGAAATTAACCATTTCAAGACCAGCATTAGTTGAAGCTTTTGAAGAGATGGGAAAAGATATTAATCAAGCAACTCACCAGGAAATGCGCTCTTTAGTTTGTGCACAATGTCATGTTGAATACTATTTTGAGAAGAAAAAACCAGGAAACGAAGGAGTACCTTATTTAAAATTCCCATGGAAGAACGGTATGTCTGTTGAGGCTATGGAAAAATATTATGATGATATTGATTTTAAAGATTGGACTCATAAATTAAGTCGTGCGCCTATGCTTAAAGCGCAACATCCAGGTTACGAAACGTATCTAACAGGTGTACATGCAGATAGAGGCGTGTCTTGTGCAGATTGCCACATGCCATATAAGAGTGAAGGCGGTCAGAAATTCACAGATCACCATATACAATCACCTTTAAACAACGTATCTAATGCTTGTCAGGTTTGCCATAGAGAAGACGCCGATAAATTAAAAGAGAATGTTTACGAGCGCCAACGTAAAGCAGCAGAAAACAGATTAAAGTTAGAAGATTTCTTAGTAAAAGCGCATGTAGAAGCTAAAAAAGCCTGGGATCTGGGAGCCACTGAAGAACAAATGAAAGATATCTTGATGGATATTCGTCATGCACAATGGCGTTGGGATTATTCTGCCGCTGCGCATGGTGCATCATTTCACTCACCTGTTGAAACAGCTCGAGTTATGGGAAGTGGATTTACTATTATTCAAGAAGGGCGTATAAAATTAGCTCGTTTGTTATCTGATTTAGGACATAATAAACCTGTAGAGATGCCAGATATTTCTACTAAAGAAAAAGCACAATCTTATATTGGTTTAGATGTTGAAAAACTGAAACAAGAAAAAGAGGCCTTTAAACAAAACTTAGTGCCTAAATGGTTAGAAGAAGCGAAAACTCGTGAAGCTGGCTACGATACTAAAGAAGTATCAATGAATAAATAAGATTTTATAGTTTTACTATTACTTATTATTATTATTATTTAATAAGAAGATAACATTTGAGGAGCCATACCACAAATGTTATCTTTCTTCTTTTAAGACAATCTCATGCAAAAATTATATAAATTATTTTCATCATCAAGTTTAGCATTATTACTCCTGTTAATTTTTGCAATAGCTATGGCTGTTGCTACCTTTATTGAAAATGATTATGGTATAGCTACCGCATGGGTGTCCATTTATGATGCCTGGTGGTTTGAGGTTGTTATGTTGGGATTGGCCATTTGTTTTATGGCTAATATTTTTAAATATAAACTGCTGCGCAAAGAAAAATGGGCAACCCTGTTATTTCATGTGGCATTTATTGTTATCATTTTAGGTGCCGCTATTACAAGATATACTTCTTATGGCGGGATTATGAGGATACGAGAAGGTGCTTCGTCTAATATTGTTATTTCTGATACTAATTTTTTATCGGTGACCATAACCGATGGAACCACTACTAAGACTGTAAAAGAAAAGCTAGCGTTCACTCCTATAAGCGATAATGATTTCACATTAAAAACAAGTTTTAACGATACTCCAGTCGTTATCTCATATAACAAATTTATTGCCGATGCTGTTCCAGAAGTTGTTCATGATGACGATTTGGGCGAACCGCTTTTAGAAATGGTTGTAACCGTTGGTAATGGTAGAAATACAGTATACCTTAAAAAAGGCGAAATTGAAAAAATAGGGGAGCATCAACACGAAATTGGGTTTAATTCTAATAAAGAAGGCATTATCAATATTATAGAAAAAGATGGTGCATTTAGTCTTAAAGCACCTCACGATTTAGACTTTTTTATCATGTCTTCACAACAAGCAGGAAAAATTGTTAAGGATAGCTTACAACCTATTACATTAAGAACTTTATATAGAGATGGCGATATTTCTTTTGTACCGTTGGTGTATCATGAAAAAGGGACATTTCAATTAAAAAGTGTTTCAGAAAAACCTAAAGACAACGATAAAACGAAAGATGATGCTTTAATCGTAAATGTATCTATAGATGGAGAAGAACAAGCTGTAAATATTTTATACAGAGAAGGCTTTTTACCAACACATCACAATATAGAAATCAAAGGAAAAAAAATAGTGCTATCCTATGGCGCAGCAGCAATAAAAACGCCTTTTTCAATTCAATTAGATGATTTTCAGTTAGAAAGATACCCTGGGTCTTCAAGTCCTTCTGCCTATGCTAGTGAAGTCACTATTTTAGATAATGATAAAAAAATACCATTTAGAATTTTCATGAATAATGTGTTAGATCATAAAGGCTATCGTTTTTTTCAAGCAAGTTATGATACGGATGAAAAAGGAACAGTACTTTCTGTAAATCATGACAGATTAGGAACTTTTGTTACCTATTTAGGGTATTTGTTAATGATGGTTGGTATGTTTTTTACTCTTTTTGGAAAAACATCTCGTTTTAAATTCATCAATAAAAAATTAAAACAATTAAAGAAAAAGCCTATTACTGCTGTATTTTTACTTCTTTTTGGTTTAACTACTGGTTTTGCACAAACTCCAACAGATTCATTAACGCTTGCCGTTGAGAAAGCACTAGAAGATCAGGAAATAGATAAAAATCATGCCGATTTTTTTGGACGACTCTTGGTTCAAGATCTGGACGGACGTATAAAACCCATAAATACACTGGCATCAGAATTTCTTAGAAAAATCTCTAGAAAATCTAAATTCATATACCCTTTAGCTGATAAAAAGATCGTGTTAGATGCGAATCAAACCTTTCTGTCAATGCATATGTTACCGCAAATATGGCAGAACGTACCTATTATAAAAGCAGATTTCGGAAAAATAGGAAAGCTTTTTGATAGTATTCCTAAAGGAAAAAATAAACTCATAGCTTTTGCGAATTTATTAGATAAAAAAGGAGTATATCTTTTAACGAATCAAGTTGAAGAAGCTAATAAAAAGAAACCATCAGAGCGTAACGAATTCGATAAAGAGGTGTTAAAGATTGATGAACGTTTTAATATCCTTTACAGTGTTTTTATAGGTAACTATCTGAAAATTTTCCCAAATAAAAATGATAAAAACAACACATGGTTTAGCTATACACATCATTTTAAGGATTTTTCGGAAGAGGATGCTCTATTTGCAAAAACAATTATACCAACATATTTTAAAGATATTGCCACAAAAAACTATGAAAGCGCTCATGAGAAACTCATGTATATTAAAAAATACCAAGACGTATTAGGTGCTGAGGTTATTCCAACACCAGAGCGTATAGAAGCCGAGTTATGGTATAATAAAGCCAATATTAATTTTTGGTTGTTTCAAGTGTTTTTTACGCTTGGTTTTATCTTATTGGTTTTAGCTATTGTTAGAATGTTCACGCAGAAAAAATGGCTGGAGATTTTTAATAATACGGTCATCATTTTAACACTCGTTTCCTTTTTGTGTTTTACAGGAAACATTCTTTTACGTTGGTATGTAGCGCAACATGCACCATGGAGTAATGGTTATGAGATGTTGATCTTTGTAGCCTGGGTATTGGTGTTGTGTGGGCTAATTACATTTCGGAAATCAGATTTCTCATTGCCTTTGGCAACCTTATTTTCAGGAGCACTATTATTTGTAAGCTATTTAGATTGGTTAAGCCCAGAAATCACCAATTTAATGCCTGTATTAAAGTCCTATTGGCTAAAGATTCATGTCGCTACTATTGTGAGTAGTTATGCACCTTTGGCGTTGTCAGCTATTTTAGGTCTCATGGCTTTGTTATTACAGATCTTTAAGACACCAAAAATAAAAGACATTATAGAAATTAAAATTAAAGAGCTTTCTTATATTAATGAGATAGCAATGACCATTGGTTTATTTGTATTGGCAGTAGGGACTTTTTTAGGTGGTATATGGGCAAACGAATCTTGGGGACGTTATTGGGCGTGGGATCCTAAAGAAACCTGGGCACTCATAAGTATAATCGTCTATGCCATTGTTTTACATTTACGGTTTATTCCAAAATTAAATAACAACTATGTACTTAATGTGGCTAGTATGTTTGCTTTTTGGTCTATTATAATGACTTCTTTTGGCGTAAATTATTACTTATCTGGTTTGCATAGTTATGCTGCTGGGGATCCTTTACCTATTCCTACGTTTGTTTATGTACTGGCTGCCTTTATGATCATTGTAGCCGTTGTTGCCGCCTTTAGAAATAAGGATAAGAAAATAGTTTCGGAAAAATAAGAATATTGTAATAATTAACAACCAAAATTACTTTGTTGTGAATTTGGATGTTGATTTTTGGTTTTCTCTTAAAAGCACGTGCTTTAGTTTTAGGTGTAAGTATTAATACTTATATTTGAAACTAAGGCTATAGAGTCTTAGACTTTAGAAGACAACTTTTAAAAGCATGCAAGCAATAACAAAAACAACATATAAAGCTGGGGTGGAAGCAAGGTTGTCATCTGGTGTAGCTTGCAGCTCGTGTGATAATATAAATTGCTTAATAAAAAAGAACTTATCTGTTTTAGCAAATTCAAGTGTCACTATCACTAATCATAAAAATGACATTAAGTGTAAAAAAGGACAGCAGTTTATTATAGAAGGTGCTCCTGTAAATGGATTGTTTTTTATTTTAAAAGGTACTGTTAAAGTCTTTAGAACAGGAATTAATGGAAAAGAGCAGATAGTGAGATTTGCTAAAGAAGGTGAAATTATTGGTCATCGTGGTTTTGGTACTGAGGAATATTATTCTATTGGTGCGATTGCTTTAGAAAATACGACATTGTGCTATTTTTCAAAAGATGTTTTACAAGATATATTGCGTAAAAGCCCTGAGTTTACATACGATATGATGCTTTTTTATGCTAATGAACTTAATAAAAGTGAATCTAAAGTAAAGTCATTATCTCAAATGACGGTTAGAGAACGTATCGTTGACACCTTATTATATATTCACAGAAAATTTGGAGACCTTAATGGCTTTTTAAATCTTCCGCTTAGTAGAAGGGAATATGCAGATTATGCAGGAACTTCTGAAGAACAAGTTATTAGAGCCTTTTCTGCCTTAAAAAAGGAGGGCTTAATTTCTGCCAGTGGAAAAAAAATAGGTATTAATGATATCAGCCTTTTAAAAAAAGAAATTAATGAACATAACTTCTTCTTGGATAGTTAATTCGTTGTATTTAAGAATTATATGAAATTAAAACCTGTGGTAAACACAGGTTTTTTTATGGCATCTTGTAGGTTGTAAGCTGTTATAAAAAGTTGTTTTCTTCTGTTAATAGCCATATTTATTCCAATTAAGTCGTATTAGATTTGCTTCATAAATAAGTATAAATACTTATATTGAATATAAGTATAGTATATAATAATATTATAGATTATGGAACAAAAAACAATTACTCTCGTACAAAATTCTTTTGAAAAGGTAAAGCCAATTGCTTCAACAGCAGCAGAAATATTTTATTCTAAACTATTTGAGTTAGACCCAGCCTTAAAACCATTATTTCCGAATAATGAAGAAGCTATGAAAACACAAGGAAATAAGCTAATGTCTATGTTAGGTGCAGCAGTAGCAGGATTAAACAATTTAGATGCTTTAATACCAATATTAAAAGATTTAGGAAAGCGTCATGTAGAATATAAAGTAGAAGCTTTCCATTATCAAACAGTTGGAGAAGCTTTATTAGGGACTTTGGAAGCAGGGTTAGGAGATGATTTTACTACAGAGGTAAAAGAAGCTTGGGTATCGGTGTATACTACCATGTCTAATGTCATGATAGAAGCTGCATATGAAAAAGTATAATCATTAAAAATGAATTATGAAAAACATTATTAAGTTTTTAAATATCGTGTGTACTATAGCTGCAGGAAGCATTAGTTTAATTTCTTGTGGAGGCGTACCTGAAGATAATAAGGTTTTGGCAAGTACTGAGAATGTATTTTCGGTAGAAGAAGTATTGGAAATGGTCGCTAAAGAAAATGATGTGACACGCACATTATATACTAAAGCTATTGTTGGTAAGGGCAAAACTCAGGGAATGAAGTTCGATGAAGATTGGAGAAAAGATGATGTCGAGGCAGGACCATTACCAGCATTGTTTTTAAGAGGGGTAGCCACAAGTATAAAGAAAAGTCCAGTACCGCTTGGATTGTATTTGGGATCTGACTTTCCTATTAATGCAGCTAATAAATTTGAAGGGAAACAGGCTGTTTTATTTGAACAAATTAAGGAGAATCAAAAGCCACAGTTTTTTTATGATCAAGATCAAAAATTGCATACAGCTATGTTTGTAGATATAGCAAGTGCAGACGCATGCGTAACCTGTCATAATAACCATACGCAAACCGCAAAAAACGACTGGAAATTAGGAGATGTTATGGGAGCAACAACATGGCAATATCCTAAGGATTCTTTAAACTATAAAGAAACAATTGCTGTGTTAAATTCTTATGCTAAAGGAACAGTAGCTATTTATATGGAATACCTGGATGAAATTGAAGCTTTTGAAAAAAGCGAAAAACCAGTTATAGGAGATAAATGGCCCGCAGAAGGAAACTATTTACCGACTGCTGCCGTTTTTCTGGATAGTGTTAAAAAACTAGCATCTTACGAAACAATGAAACATTTGGTGACTACGAAATAGATAAATAGATATTTATTCGATGCAATCATGTCTATAGCTTATAATTTTAGGCTATAGGCAGATTGATTGTAGTAACTTAATTCTCCAGAGTATAATATTGATATATGACAACCGATAACAGACCTACTATTTTAGGCATCCTCTTGCTCGTACTTTTCTTTATTCAGTTTTTCTTAAAGCTAGAATGGGTTTGGTTATTAAATCTTCAACAAAATGAAATGTATAAGCGTTGGTCTGGTCTGGCAATTGCTTTACTAATCACATTTCAGTGGTTGCTTACCATTACCAGAGTTGTTAAGAAATGGCGGAACTACTCAATTAAAATGACGACTATGCATAAATGGTTAGGCGCTTTAAGTCCTTTGTTTTTTTATGTGCATAGTATGGGATTAGGCTATGGTTACCTGCTATTACTTTCATATACATTTTTTTCAAGCGCTTTATTTGGCTATATAAACTTAGATGTTATTAAAAATAGTGGCGACTTATTATTTAAAGGTTGGATGATTGTTCATGTTGCATGCTCTATGATTATATCAATACTTATGCTGTTCCATATAGGTGTTGTTTTCTATTATAAATAAATATTAATGTATGAAGCTACAGATAAAACATATCATTCAAGAAACCAAAGATTCAGTTAGTTTGAGTTTTAAAAATGGAAATTTATTTAACAAATTATCTTATAAACCAGGACAGTTTTTAACAGTTCATGTGCCTATTGATAATGTTGTTCATAAGAGAGCCTATTCATTTTGCAGTAACCCGTATACCGATAAGGATCTAAAAATAACAATTAAACGTGTTGAAAAGGGCTTGGTCTCTAATTATCTGCACGATCACATTAAAATTGGAGATAAATTAGTAATAGACAAACCTGCAGGGTCATTTTACGTAGCCCCTAAACCAGAAGTAAAAAAACAATATGTTTTATTCGCTGGAGGGAGTGGTATAACTCCCATTTATTCTATAATAACATCAGTTTTAGCAAAAGAAGAACAATCTAAAATAGTGTTAGTATATGCCAATCAAAACATAGAGTCTATTATTTTTCATAACGAATTAAAAGCTTTAGAAAACCAATACCCAAACAGGTTTTGTGTGGAGTATATCTTATCTACATGTGCTAATGAAGCTAAAAACTATCATGCAGGTTTAGCCAATAAAACGTTGTTAGATACACTGTTTTTAAAGAATAACATTAAATATGAGGATCATGTTTATATGATTTGTGGCCCTTTTGGGTACATGGAAAAAATAAAAGAGATCTTAAAAACAAATGGTATTTCCAGAGAGCAAATAAAAATTGAAGTTTTTAAAAGCCCTAAAGTAAAGCTTGTAGGTAAAGATTTGATAAGTGATGTAACATTAAAGGTTAAGGGGAGCTCCCACCAAATTAAGGTTAGAGGCGATAAATCGATATTATGGCAAGCAATGTCGGATAATATTGTATTGCCGTATTCATGCAGGTCAGGCATGTGTTCTACTTGTAAGGCTACATGTGTTTCTGGAGAAGTTAAAATGACTGAAGGTCATTTTCTTTCGGAAAGTGATGTAACAAATGGTACTATTCTAACCTGTGTAAGTTACCCTATAAGTGAAAAAATAGTTATTGAAATTTAATTAGCATTTATGTATAAAGTAAGTCCGTTAAGGAAAAGACAGTTTATAGGTGGTATAATTGGTATTATTATAGGAGGCGCTGTTTTTTATTTTTTAACATTAGAATCGGCTGGCATATATGTTTCTATTGGACCAATGAATACAGGACATCAAAACATATCTTGTATTGCTTGTCATGCAGATGCTAAAGGAAACCTAATACAGCAAATCCAGTCAAATATATCCCATGCAGTCGGAGGCAGAAAAGAAGGGGTCGATTTTGGTACACAAGATGTTACTGTAGATAATTGTTTGCAATGTCATGACAGGCCTAACGACCGACACCCCAGCTACCGTTTTTCAGAACCCAGATTTAAAGAGGCCATTAAAAAAATAGATGCAACTACCTGCATAACTTGTCATTCCGAACATCACGAAGAACGGGTCTCCGTAGTTTCTATTAATTACTGTATGAACTGTCATCAGGATCTGGCTGTTGAGAATGATCCGTTAGATATATCACACAAAGATTTAATAGCTAAAGAAGAATGGTTTACATGCATCCAATGTCATGATTTTCATGGAAATCATAAATATGATGTCCCAACTAAATTGAAAGATACCATTCCTATGAAGGCTATTAAAACTTATTTTGAAGGCGGTGAAGATCCGTTTGGTACCAATAAAAAGTATATTGGTTTGTCACAATCTGAATGGTTGAAACAATTAGAAAACAACTAACGTCTTCGTTTTTACCATAAACTTATCTTTAATCTAAAAATTCTCCGATCCTTGGGAGTCTGTAAGAGGCATTCAAAATTGTTATTTTTGCGAAGGCGGGAATCCGTAATAAAGCTTTAAAACTGTTTCATTTATTAATTGAAACACAGAGATCTCAGATGAGGAAAACGAGCTTACATTAGATGAAGCTTTTGTGTTTTTAAAACCATATCTCAGAACGGCTTTTTCATCTGTCCTTGTTATTTACCACAACAAAAGATGTTACTTTTAAAATCAATAAAAAAAGAGCAGGAAGAATTACCGAAAATTCACCAACATTTCGTGATGTTACGCCGCCTAAGAGCGATTTAAAATAGTTGGAGTGATAGATATATAAGATTCTTGTTACTTTCCTGTAACGCCACTAAGCAGAGTTTAGCAGTAGCTAGGGTTGTATGCCTTTTTTATTTCCGTTCTAATTCGGATATTAGTTTAATAACCTTATCTCTATTCTTTCCTGATTTCATCCAATTAGGCAATTTTTCTACCATTGTCCAATGAGTTCGACCATTCTTTTCTCTTAATTCGGCAGAAATATATTGTTTCAAATATTCTAAATGGTCATAATTGAAAGCCCAAAAGTTATTTCCTCTGAAATTTTCGGTTAGCCATAATGGTAGTCCAAAATAATTTTCGGAAGGTTTTCCATTACTATCAAATATCCATTCTTGCGCTATATTCCGTGGTGAATAATTTTCAGTTTCTCCGCAATTATGACATTTAACAGCAATGGTTTCTTTCTTTTCATTAACATTAGGAATATTTACTTTCAATTCAGATGTACAATGAGAACAATGACAATTTAATTCAATCGCAAAAGATTCTTTTCTTCCATTCTGTGAATGAAAACAATTCGGACATTTTAATGTTCTTTGAGAGAGATAAGATTTCGGATTATCTTTAGTAACAATTGCTCTTTTTTCACACTTTGGACATTCGACAAGTATTTCATCATCGAAATGGTAAATGCTAATATTTTTATCTTGAAATCTGTTCATTGGTCAAATTACATAGAACGTTGTTGTATGCCTTTTAATTTTTTATTGTGGATATCAATAATTCTCTTACATCAATTTCCAGTACTCTAGCAATTTGAAATAAAGTTTCTACTCTTGGTTGCATTTCATTCCTGCACCATTTAGAAATAGTAGTTCTATTCATTTCTAATTGGTCAGCCAACCAATTGTTGGTTTTTCCTTTTTCAGCTAAAACAGCCTTTATACGGTTGTAAACTTCCTTGTCCATAATGAATTAATATCATTGAAAGCCAAATGTAATGACTTCATTTTAAATGCTAATAGCATTATTTAATGCTTTATAATGTTCAATTGAATATTTTTAATATCTTTGTGATGCTTTAAAAGCATTAAATAAACCTAATAAGATTTTTTTTGAATATTTAAAACACATAGTTATGAGCAAAAGATATACCAAAGCAGATTTAGAACAAATTGTTTATAAGCAATTAGAAAATCTAAATGCTATGCACGATTTATTAGGAATCATGAAATTTCAAAATGATTTGATTCACAATATCAATCAAACGTTAAGAGAGGAAATCGGTCAATTCAAAAAACAACAGGTGATGTATCCGACAAGAAGAAAGACCAGATCGTAAATCTAATGCAGTTGGAGATTTAGAATAGTTAGGGTGAAGATATATAAAATTGTTATATCTTCCTGTAACGCCACTAAGCAGAGCTTAGCGGTAGCGAGGGAAACAATTAGAAAACAACTAACTTCTTCGTTTTTGCCATAAACTTATCTTTAATTACGCTTTCTTTTTATAAGCGGTTTTTTTGTCGCACTAAGCAAGCTGTTAATTAATTCTCTAAATTAGATCGTATTAAAATACCATTCCTTCTTAAGGAATGGTTCTCTTGTTTTACGAAAAAAGATTTATCATTTATAAAATTGATGTTTTTGTAGGTAAATGTGTATTTTTTTTGTTAAAAAAGTATATTTTATTCAAAATAATTAATAAATATCAGTATATTTGGTAAACCAATTTGGTTGACCACTTTGGGAAACCAATTTAGTTTTTCAATTCATTTTCAGACAAAAGTTGCTAATTAATGTTATTTAATATTAATTTAAACTAAACTATTATGAAAAATTTATTGAAGCTTAAAACATTTGTTTTATTGTTAATTATTATGGGGTGCTCCTTAGATGAAGGGAAAACTCCAGAGCAAAAAGAATCAGTTAACTCAGAATCGGTTAACTTAAAGTCTGAAAACCTATCAGCAAAAACTTCTGGAGGATTCTGTGGACCTAATGTTAATTTTAAAGATTTGGTTGTGGAAACTAGTTGGATTTCTGGTAGCACAGGAAACCGAAGTACTTTTGGAGCCTGTGGTGTAGATGGTGAAAGTTGGATGGATAAATATAACGATGGAATTGTTATGATGAGATGTTTATCGGGTGACGGACATAGAACCGAATTAAAAGAGAATACTGGAGATGAATCCTCATTAAGTACATCCAAAACTATGACATTTACAGCCAAGTATACTAATATAGCGAAATATGGTATGAGTATAGCTCAAATCCATAACAGAGGCAGTGGGATTAAAAGACCCTGGATAAGACTTTATATAGACGATGATAGATATATTAGAATTAAAGAAACCGAAACAAACCCAACTGGTAGCAGTTCTAGTTATTCTACTTATACAGGGCCAAAATATACTTCAGGAGATGTTATATCAGTTACAGTTAAGACAGGTATAAGTGGTCAGTCTAAAGCAGAGGTGAAAGTGCAAACTAATGGAAATAGTTGGACAAAAACACTTTCTCCCAGCAGTGCGTGGAGTAGTAAGAGTAATACATATTATTTAAAAGCGGGTGTTTACTCAGAAGGTAATGATAAAACCTGTACTGTTAAATATAGTTACTTCTCAATAAATCACTAAGATTGCCTTTGTAAGAATAAGGTCAAACAATATAAGAAACCATCTAACAATTTTTAGATGGTTTTTTTGTCTGTAGTTAACAGTAGGGGCATCTTAAATAGGGTGAAAATTGGTTATATCCTTAACTTAACGACATTGAACGCAAGTACCTGCTAGCTTTTGGTTTTAAATACAAGCCGATTTGTTTTTGCTAATGTTCGTTTTTGTATCATATCGCTAATTTTTCGTCATGCTGAACTTGTTTCAGCATCTCATAAACTTTAGTATTCAAATACTTATTTATAATTGAGACCCTGAAACAAGTACAGAGTGACGCGCATTTTATAATTATTAACAGACAATCAAATTTTATTAATCTTATTTTTGAAGCATCAAAATATTGTATCATCAATTCTTAGTTTATGCCGTACCAAGAAGTATTTGTTCTTTTCTGGGAACAAGTAAAAGAAAGTTTTCAAGAAGGCCGTTTTGCCAAATTAACTATGGCAAAAACCATTGGTAAGCCAGACTTGAAAAATATATTTGTCAGACCATTGTCTTATAAAGGTGACTTTAAGGTTTTAGTAAAATTGCGTTACCAATCGAGAGAGACCGAAGATGAAGAAAACGAGCTTACTTTAGATGAGGCTTTTGTGTTTTTAAAACCATACCTCAGAACATCTTTTTCATCTGTGCTTTTATTTACTACAACAAAAGATGTTACTTTTAAAATTAATAAAAAAGGAGCAGGAAGAATTACCGAGAATTCTCCAACATTTCGTGATGTTACATTACCTAAGAGTGATTTAGGATAGCTAGGGCGAGAGATATTTGAAATTCTTGTTTAACCTTCCTGTACCGCAACTAAGCAGAGTTTATCAGTAGAAGGGCTTTTGTATTTCGATTTTTATCAAACTCTTTTGTTTTATCAAATTCAGTTGTAAACCAATAGTCTACTAGACTATACCCTTTATGACAACCATAAAGAGATTGTAAAATCGAACTTTTAATTCATAAGTTTTTTTACAAAAATGTAATTAGAAAATCAAATGTTATTTTAGTGTTAGTTTCTAAATTTCTAAAAAATGGAAATCTAATATGCTCTATAATATTGTTTATGAATACTATTCGTTCTTAATTGTTGAAGAGTATTTATCTTATTTAACATTTTGTAAATCATAGAAATCTAATTTGCAAGTTGAGTTTAAAGTAAAACTCTCCATTTTCTTCATAAATAGAACCAAAACCATGTCTGTTAGAACTTGCTGTATCTAATTTGGTGTTGTTAAATAAATAATTTTCGAACTCGTTTCTGTTGTAAATATGATAACATAAAACATCTCCGTTTTCTTTTACAATTAAATATCCACCAGTTGCATCATATTGGCCAGCCCAAACTTTAGAAGGCATCATTCCCAATGCAATGTCTGTCAAAAAACGTTTAATTTTATATTCGTAAAATTTATGTTCGTTAGAAACATCAAAATTTAGTGGGTTTTTAAAATTGATATTCTCAACTAAATAGACAACACTTGATTTTTTACTGGAATAAAATTCATAAACAATTTCAGATAATATTTCTGGCAATCTACTATCAATAAGAACTAAATTGTTTGAAAATATTTGCCTTTCTGTTTTATAGAATTTAAGTTCTCTATTATTTAAACAAATTGATTTTAGTCTTCCTTTTAAATCCGCAGATTCTTTTTTACCTCTTTTTACCATCATTGAGTTGATACGCTCAATTTCTTTGTTCTCAATTATTCCGTTTATTTTAAAAATAAAATTAGTCGTCTTACCTGCATTGAGAAGAGTTGAAGGGCTTCCTAATTGTGATTTTATGCTAAAACCTAAAGTTGGTTGTTGATTTGTTCTTTGGTCGTGAACAATAATTGTAATATCTGTTTTTGAAGTTGAACTTGCTTTTAGAGAAAGACAACTAATAGATTGCATAAATTCTTCAATCTTTGGGACTGAAAAAGTTCTTTCTTTGTTTGTTTTGATTTTTTCAAGTAAGAATTTTGCTTTTTCTTTAAATTCTGTAATTGCAATTTTTAAAACTTCCTCTCCTCCAGAAATAAGTATGATTTCGTCTTCTATTGAATATTCAAAATCCCCATTGTTTTCTGTCCTTAAAACACGTAAAATTGGATAGACAATTCCTTCTAATTTTTCAATGTTTTTATTACCAAGAAATAATTGTTTGTCGCCAAGTAATTTGAAAAGAGTATATATTTCACTCCATTCTCCTTTATTTCCTGTAATCATAAAGTTTTAAGTTTTTCTATAATTTTTTTAGCTGTTGCTTGAATAGCTGGAATTGCAACAGAATTACCAAATTGTTTATACGCTTGAGCATCTGAAACAACAATTTTATATTCATCTGGAAAGCCTTGTAGACGAGCCCATTCTCTCGGTGTCATTTTACGAATTCCTTCTCTGTTTACTTCTCCAGTAATATGCGTTATTGGTGTGAAATCTTTTAATCTAAAGTCGTAAACTAAATTTCTTTCTCGTCCCATTCCTCCACAAACAACTGCGTTTGCAGTTCCGTTATTTGGAATAATCTCGTAGCCAAATCCATTACCTTTACTTTCGTGTCTTGCTTTGTGATTCCGTAAAGTGTTTACATAAGTTTCAGATAAATAATATTTTACCGAAACCGTTTCGGTTTCTAAAATATTTTCAAGTGTTACTTTTTTCTTAACTGGTTTGGGGTATTCAAATTCCGTAATTTCTAAATCTTTTCTGAATCCAACAATAAAAATTCGTTCTCTATTCTGAGGAACTCCAAATTCTTTTGCGTTCACTATCTGAGGTTCTGGAATAAAGTAGTTCAAATCTTCTCGTAGGACATTTAGAATTGTAGCTAAGGTTTTTCCTTTATCGTGATTTCTTAACCCTTTTACATTTTCTAAGAAAATAGCTTTGGGTTTTTTCTTTTTAATAATTTCAGCTACGTCAAAAAACAATGTTCCTCTGGTATCTTCAAATCCGCCACGCTTTCCTGCAATCGAAAATGCTTGACAAGGAAAACCAGCACATAAAACATCAAAATTGTCTGGAATATAATCTTTGGTTGCTTTTTTTGTAATATCTCCAAAAGGAACTTCTCCAAAATTTGCTTGATATGTTTGTTTAGAATATTTATCCCATTCACTTGTAAAGACACATTTTCCTTTCAAGTTTTGAAATGCTAATCTAAATCCACCAATTCCAGCAAAAAGGTCAATGAATTTAAATTTGGGCTTTTTCGGTGCAAGAAAAGGAATGTTTTCTTGTTGGAAAATCAAATATTGTAGAGCTTCTTCGGCTGCTAAATTTGAAATTTTTTCTTCTGGAAATTTATATTCAAATAAGTTTTTAACGTGCTCTATTGCATCAGGTTTATAGAATTGAGAAACTCCATTTCTGTGATTATGCAAATAATGTGTAAAAGCAGCTTCTGTATCTTTTTTAGATTCTATAAGTCTGATTTTGAATTTTTTATCTTCAAAATTTTCAATCGATATTTTCTCTTTTAGAAGCACTTTTGTTTGTTTAGATTTATAATCGCAAGTTATGAAAAAAATCTCATTCAGAGTTGGGAAGAAAACAATGTGTGCGATAGCACTCTTTGCTTTGTACGGCAAGTTTCGGGTATGAAACATAACTTATTAAGAATATAAAACCGTTTTAATGTTTTCTATTCTAACAGAATAGAAGTTCGATAAATTTTATATAAAAGTCAAGAAAAACCCTATCATTATCAATAGTTTATAATAAAGAATTGTATCAAAGTGAGTTTACAAGGTTATTGCAAAACAACCTTGGTAGAGTAGCGTTTCGAGGTGGTTTTATCATAACCTACTACGATATAAAATTCGTGAAGGTTAATATTTGAAGACATCTCAGAACCCTTACTATCAAATACTTTTAAAATGATACCCTCTAAAGAGTATAATGTATGGTAAATTTTTACACGAAATAAATAAAAATTTGTTCTTGAAATTCCTTGGAGTTTTTCCTTAATCAGATAAAATAAAAGATGTTGCAAGTAAAAATACGTAGGTTATACCTATTGTGTTTTTCTTAGTTAAAAATATGTTTTACAGTTGGTTATGTTAAAAACCTGTTTTTTGACAGCTTTTATCATGGTTTAAAAAGAGGTTTTAACGTGGAATTCATCATGAAATAGAATTAAGACTACTTATATATTTGCCATATAAATAAGTATTAATACTTAGAAATAATTTAAAACTATTCATATGAAATCACTAATTACTAAAACATCATTACTGTTTTCTCTAGCTTTACTGCTTTTTGCTTGTGGTGGCGGAGATAAAAAGAAAACAACAGCAGAAGCCGTTGTAGCAGAAACTTCAAAAACAAAAGCCTTAGAAATTGAAAAGCCTCAATTAACTTTTGGTTTTATCAAGTTAACAGATATGGCACCTTTAGCCATTGCTAAAGAAAAAGGTTTTTTTGAAGATGAAGGTTTGTTTGTTTCAGTAGAAGCACAATCAAATTGGAAAAATGTATTAGACCGTGTAATTGATGGTCAGTTAGATGGTTCTCATATGTTAGCGGGACAGCCTATAGCAGCAGGAGCAGGATTTGGACGCCAAGCGGAATTAGTGACGCCTTTTTCTATGGATTTAAATGGAAATGGTATTACAGTTTCTAACGATGTTTGGTCTAAAATGAAACCAAATGTACCAAAAGGAGCAGATGGAAAACCAATACATCCTATAAAAGCAGATGCTTTAAAACCTGTTATTACTGAATACAAAAATTCTGGTAAAGCTTTTAAAATGGGGATGGTGTTTCCTGTTTCTACACATAACTACGAAATAAGATATTGGCTGGCAGCTGCAGGAATTCACCCAGGTATGTATACTGCCGAAAACGTACAAGGACAAATTGATGCTGAAGTTTTATTATCTGTAACACCACCGCCACAAATGCCTGCAACGCTTGAAGCAGGAACTATTTATGGATACTGTGTTGGGGAGCCATGGAACCAACAAGCTGTATTTAAAGGGATTGGTGTGCCAGTTACTACCAACTATGATATCTGGAAAAATAACCCAGAGAAAGTATTTGTAATGACTAAGAAATTTGTTGAAGAAAACCCTAATACTGCAATTGCTGTAACTAAAGCCTTAATTCGTGCAGGAAAATGGTTAGATGAACCAGGAAACAGACCCGAAGCGGTAAAAATATTATCAATGTCTCAATATGTTGGTGCTCCAGAAGAAGTGTTAGCAAACTCTATGACTGGTACTTTTGAATTTGAAAAAGGAGATAAACGTGATATGCCAGATTTTAATGTATTCTACAAGTACCATGCAACATATCCATTCTATTCTGATGGTATTTGGTTTTTAACTCAAATGCGTAGATGGGGACAAATTCCTGAAGCTAAGGCAGCAGATTGGTATCCTAACACGATTAAAGATATTTACAGACCAGATATCTGGACAAAAGCAGCTAAGCTTTTAGTAGAAGAAGGTCATATTCCAGCTGGTGATATTCCAACGACAGACGGTTATAAACCTGCAACTGCAGATTTTATTGATGGAACATCTTATGATGCTAAAGACCCGATTGCATATATCAATAGTTTTAAAATTGGTAATAAGGATAAGGCTGTACAGTAATTGCTTTTTGCCCTTTCGAACGCTATCGAAAACAAAATATATTTTGTTTGAAGATATCAAGCGGAGCTTGTGAGGAGGAATCTCATCACTTTTGAGATTTCTCGTCGCTCGTGCCTCGCTCTATCGAAATGACAAACCATTGAAATTCAGTTTTAAACTTTAAAATAATAAAAACTCTAAACAAGAGAAAATGAAGCAAAGTATAACATTAGGAAAAGTTACCAAATTTATGGGATTAGGTTTTTTTAGCACATTAAAAGACTTATTTACCGGGAAGCTGGAAAAGGAAGATTTTAAGAGTTTTCTACGTAAAGCAGTTGTACCGCTTGTCTCCATATTATTATTTATTGGACTGTGGCATATGGGCGCAAAAACCTTGTACAACATAGAAGCAGATTTTAAAATAGAAAAGGCATTTAACGATCAAGGGCCAGAAGCTGCCGAAGCATTACGTGCCTGTATAGCATCGGGAGCATCTAGTTGTCAGCCAAATACATTGCCATCGCCTAGTCAGGTTTGGGATTCTTATAAGTCTTTATTGAGAGACCATAATATTATTAGCGCTGATAAAGCAGCATTTATAGAAAAAACGGCGGCTTTAAATGAAAAGCGAATTGCCGAAGGAAAAGATGCTATTACGTATACAGGAAGACCATCATTTGTAGATCAAATATTTAGAAGTTTAAAAACGGTATTTGCTGGTTTTCTATTAGCGTTATTAATTGCTGTTCCTTTAGGTGTTTTCATTGGGTTAAGTCCAACGTTGAAGAGTGCTTTTAATTGGTTTATTCAAATTTTTAAACCTGTATCGCCAGTTGTTTGGTACTTATTAGTTTTTATGATTGTGAAAACACTTTTAATAGATTCTAATGAAGACAGCTCTTTTACCATTTCTTTTATTAGTGTGGGACTCTGTTCTATGTGGGCCACTTTAGTTAATACGGCTATGGGAGTGTCGTCTGTAGATAAAGACTTTATAAATGTGGCTAAAGTATTAAAATTAGGAGCGTTTCAAAAAATCTTTAAAGTGGTATTACCATCGTCTTTACCATTAATTTTTACAGGATTAAAGATTACTTTATCGGTCGCATGGATGGTTTTAATTGCTATTGAATTGTTAGCACAAAGTCCAGGTTTAGGTTTATTTGTTTGGGAAGAATTCCAGAATGGTGCCAACGATTCTAATGCAAAAATTATAGTTGCCATGTTTGTTATTGGTATTATTGGTTTTTTATTAGACCGATTGATGTTAACGATACAAAATGCGGTGTCTTTTGATAAATCTGATGCGATATAAAAATGATAGAAGTTTGAAGCTGGGAGATAGAAGTTATCTGGTTTACGGATGGGTAATGACTGTTTACTGAAGATTGATAATTGCGGACTAACCAGCGTTAGGGATTGAACGGTTAGACTGCGCTCACCGCAGGCTAAATGTTTGAGCTCGCCGACGTAGGAGGAAGCGAGTAGTGAAAGCCCGACCCTTGTGGTAACGCCCAAAAAAAAACTGGTTTCTTTATATCTGGATTCGATTGGAAGATTTTAACGGATGAGAGTATAAGCATTTAAACAAATAACCGAATAAACATTTTTGAAATGGCATATTTAGAATTAAATAATATTTATAAAACTTACGGACAAGGTGACAATGCTACCGAAGTGCTTTCGAATATTAACTTATCGATTGAAGAGGGTGAGTTTGTAGCTATTGTGGGGTTTACCGGAAGTGGAAAAACAACCTTAGTAAACTTAATTAATGGATTGCTGGAACCAACAAAAGGCACCGTTTTATTTAAAGGAGCACCTGTTTCTGGAACGAGTCATGAACGTGGTGTGATTTTTCAGAATTACTCATTATTACCATGGTTAACGGTGGGACAAAATATTTTTATGGCTGTTAAAGAAACCTTTCCTAAGAAAAGTAAAAAGGAGCTAAATGATATTGTTGCAGACTATGTTGATATGGTAAGTTTAACTCCAGCAATAAATAAACGTCCTAAAGAATTATCGGGAGGTATGCGTCAGCGTGTAGCAGTGGCAAGAGCATTAGCCATGAAACCAGAAATGATTATTATGGATGAACCTTTGGGAGCGTTAGATGCTTTAACGAGAGGGAACCTTCAGGATGAGATTTTAAACATTTGGGGGAAAGATAAGCGCACTGCTTTATTGATTACTAATGATGTTGATGAAGGGATCTATATGGCAGATCGTATTATTCCTTTAAGACCAGGACCAAATGCAACCTTAGGACCCGAATTTAAAATCGATATTGAGCGTCCTCGTGATAAAACGGAGATGAATGATAATGTGAATTTTAAGGAAACCAGAAACGCCATTATAGAGTACTTAATGGATATTGGAAACGAAAGAAAATCTCAGGCTAAAGAAGCATTTGTACTTCCAGATTTGAGTCCGAAAGATTTTGTTAATCAGTTTTAATAAAGGAATTAGATGAACGCTACAATAGAAAATAAAAAAACAGATATTATTACTGATAACGGACTTTTTCCTTCATCTCAGGTAATGTTGGATTTAAAAAATCTAAAGAAAGTGTACCCAACCCCTAAGGGTGATTATGTGGTTCTTGAAAATTTGAATCTTCAAATAAAAAAAGAAGAATTTGTAACTATCATAGGACATTCAGGTTGTGGTAAAACAACCATGCTTTCTATGATTGCTGGGCTTAATGAGATTTCTGGAGGTAACATTTCTGTATTAGGAAAACATATAAAAGGCCCAGGACCAGATAGGGGAGTGATTTTTCAATCACCTAGCTTAATGCCATGGATGACTTCACTTCAGAACGTATTATTAGGTGTTAATCAAGTTTTTCCAGATGCTACTAAATGGCAAAGAAATGATATTGCTAAATACTATCTGCAAAAAGTAGGGTTGGAGGATGCTTTTAATAAAAAAGCTTCAGAACTATCTCAAGGGATGCAGCAACGTGTGGGAATTGCCAGAGCTTTTGCTATAAAACCAAAAGTATTGTTGTTGGATGAGCCTTTTGGAATGTTAGATTCTCTTACCAGAGGCGAGCTTCAAGATATTCTTATTGAAATCTGGAATAAAGAAAAAATTACTGCGGTGATGATTACCCACGATGTTGATGAGGCCATTTTTTTGGCAGATCGGGTGGTGATGATGACAAGTGGTCCCAGAGCAAAAATAGGAGACATATTAAATATTGATTTTGAAAGACCGCGGACGAGAAAATCTGTTTTAGAACACGACGATTATTATAAATACAGAAAACATTTGATAGATTTTTTAGAACATTAATTAATAAAAAATTAATAAAAATCATAATATTATAAATGTTAGGTTATATGAGATTTGTCATAAATAAGATGTTTATGTCTTTTTACATTTGGCTATCAATAATTTAACAATAAAATTAAACTCAAAAAGAATAAAATAACTTAAACTTAAAAAAATGAAAAAACAATATGTAATATTGGGGCTATTATTAGCAGGATGTTTAAATTTTGCACAAGCGCAATTTACTTTAGATGGTGAATTTCGACCACGTACAGAATACCGCAATGGTTTTGGAAGCCTAATAGCCGATGATGCCGATGCTGGGTTTGGTATATCGACAAGAGTACGTTTAAATACAGGATATAAAACAGATACTTACAAGGTATTTGTAAGCTTACAAGATATTATGGTTTGGGGTGAAAACAGACAGATTTTACCTTATGATCAAAATAATTCTTTTGCCGTTTTTCAAGCTTGGGCAGAGATTAATTTAGGAGAAGGGTTCTCAACTAAAATAGGGCGTCAGGTATTATCTTATGATGATCAACGTATATTAGGTGGATTAGATTGGGCACAACAAGGTAGAAACCATGATGCTGCTTTATTAAAATATGCGAAAAATGGTTTTGCATTAGATTTTGCATTAGCATTTAATCAGGATTATTCTAACCCAACAGGTTTTGTATCAACAGGAACAGAGTATGCTACAACAGGTTTGTTTTCTTATAAAACCATGCAAATGTTGCATTTAAATAAGAAATGGGAAAACTTTACAGGTAGCTTACTGCTATTAAATAATGGGTTTCAAAAATATGATGATACGGATGCACCAGATGGGGTTAATAATTTAACAACTGTAGGGACACATTTAAACTTTAAAAAAGGAAAATTTGGTCTGGCTGCGAATGCTTATTTACAGACAGGAGAAAGACAAGGTTCTGTTGATGTAAAAGGGGCTTACCTTTTAGGATTAGATCTAACTTACAAAGCATCTCCTAAAGTTGGTTTAGGTGCTGGTCTTGAGATTATTAGTGGAAATGACGCAGATGCTGGTGAAACAAGCGCATTTTTTCCATTATATGGTACCAATCATAAATTTAACGGATTTATGGATTATTTTTATGTAAGTAATCATGCTGAACCAACTCAAATAGGTTTATTTGATGTTCATGTAAGTGCTAACTTCAAATTGAATGATACTTCAAACCTTATGATTAAAGCTTTAAACTTTAGTGGCGAGCAAGAATTAACTAGCGGTGAGAAATCGTTAGGAACAGAGGTTGATTTGGTATATTCAAAAGCATTTAAAGGTTATAAATTAGTAGTTGGTTATTCTCAAATGTTTGCAAGCGATGGCATGTATGAATTAAAGGGAGTTACTGAAGATGCTGCATCCGATATACAAAACTGGGGATGGGCTATGTTAGTATTAAAACCTAAATTTTTAAATGGTACTAAATAATTGACAAGATATATTCTATATAAAATTGGATACAAAATCTTGTTTTAGTGTTAATCCAATTTAAGAATCCTCGTAAGAGGATTCTTTTTTTGTTAAAGTTTTACAGTGTTTAGAATAGTGATCTCTTTAAGCTCTGGATTATATTTTATAAATACCATTCTTAATAGCATATAATACAAGTCCTATTCTATTTTTAACATGCAGTTTTTGAAAAAGATTATCTCTATAACCATCTATTGTTTTTGGGCTTAAAAACATTTTTTCGGCTATTTGCCTATAAGTCATTTCAGAACAGGTATGTTTTATAAATTCTATTTCTCTAGCTTTTAGTTGAATTTCGTCTGTATTATCACTATTTAAAGAGTTTATTAAAATATTTGAAACATCTTTGGTATGGTAATAACCATTTTTTATAGTTTCAATTAAAGCTAATTCTAAAACATCTTTTTCAACATCTTTTAATAAATAACCTTTAGCTCCAGCTTTTAGCATCTTTATAATAGTTATATCATTTTCTTCAACAGAAAGTGCTATAACTTTAATAGTAGGGTATTCCTTTTTTACAATTTCTGTTGCTTCTATACCATTTAAGATAGGCATATTAACATCCATAAGTATAATATCTGGAATGTTTTTTGGTGTTTTTAGCTTTGTTAGGAGCTCTTTACCGTTTTTACAAGTATATAGCACATTAAAATCTTTAAACGAATTTACGAGACTTGCAATGGCTTGAGATAGTAAAATATGATCTTCAACAATTACTATTGTATACGATGCTTCCATGGTTAAAGTTTATATGTAATAGTTAATTCGGTTCCTTTATTGGGTTCAGATAAGATTGTAGCATTTGCATTAACCAATTTCGCCCTATTTTTTATGTTAGACAAACCTATTCCAGAATGGTTTTGTTCGTTTAAATCAAATCCCAAACCATTATCTTTTGCAATAATAGTCAACATATCAGTTTGATAGTCTAATATAATATCTAAATGAGTTGCTTTTGCATGTTTTATAGTATTTGAAAAAAATTCTTGTAAAATTCTAAAGAATACAATCTCAATTTTGTTATCTATTTTTATTTGAGAGCCTTTAATAGAAAGTTTAGCTTCTATAAAATTAAGTCTATTAAACCGATCAATTTCTTGAGTTACAGCTTGATCTAAAGACATGTTTTTTAGGGCATCAGGGTTAATTAATTTAGATAAAACCCTTAACTCTTTAATACATTTATTTAATGTTTCTTTGACATCTTCGACAGAAGAATTATTTTGTAACTGTATTTTTGCTAAAGTTATTAATTGTCCAATATTGTCATGCAATTCCCAACTAATATTCCTAAAGGTTTCTTCTCTAATCTCTATTTTAGTCTTAGAAATTTCTTGTTCAAAATGTTTTTCGGCAAATTCATTTTTTAAAATTAAGGCATTTTTTCTTTTTTTAAAAAGAAGAAAAAGGGAAATCATTGTAATTATTAACATAAATAATACAACAGATGATATAATTAAAAATGATTGTATTTCTTTTTCGTCCATATAAAGCCTAATATATAAGGGCCATATAATACTATGTTTAGAAAAAATAAAATAATACTAAATACAGAATTGTTGGCATAAATGTTAAAATATTTAGATAATAATATAGTTGGTATCACGCCTATATTAAATAATAAAAGAGCTGTAGTTATCCAAAAACTTAATTTATATTTTATTTTTAAAATATGATCCGAGTTAAATAACTGATGTAAATGAAACCCTGCTAAAACCAATGCAAAAGAAGTACCTATTACAAAACTATACTGATGAAATTCAAAATTGGTACTGTTTATAATATACAATATTATGTATATTATACTTAATACAATTATTATTTTCTTATATAATTTTTCTTTTAAAATAGTGTAGTACCACCAGTAATAAAATAAAAAACTAATACCTGTATATCCATAATAGAGCCATGTACTATCAATTTCAAAAAATCTTGATGATGGCCCTAATATGGCATCTACAAAAAAAGTTCCCCATAAAAAATGTAAAAAATAACGTTCTGATGAATTTACGTATTTTTCATAATGAATTAATGCAACTAGAGCAGCAATAAATTCAAGTACATTAATTGAATATGAAAAAATATCTACGTAAAAATCACTCATATTATGGGAGAATTATTTCTTTATAATTCTTTTGGAGGTTTTCCTGCATGTCCATAATTATATGCTGGAATTTCTGCAATGTTATCGTTAATAACCAAAGTGGTACTTATGGGTGAAAAACTTGCTTTTGAAGTTGTTTTGTTTCCTGTTGGAACTAAAAACACCGTTGAAAGTCCTGGGTCTGGATATTTTGGGTCATTTGGATATGCTCCCTTATAAATACGAATGCCTAAATTTTGGTAACCCAATGTTTTCGCTTCTTGTTCTACATATGCAATGTATTCTTTTAATTTTTCTAATTCAAACCAGTATTCACGAGTATCTTCTATATTAAGGTACTCATTAATAATTTTTTCTCTGGTTCTAATAAATTCGGCTTCTAAAAGAATAGCATGCTTGTAATCAATACTTTTCTCTGGCCGATCGATCTTTTTTGGTTTTTCTTTACATGACTGAAAGATCAATGTCATAATTATTAGAAAAACAGCTAATTTTTGATTTGATTTTGTTTCCATTATAAGATTATTAATATTATGGTTCAATTCAAAAATACATATTAATATTCGAATTTTAGAGACTACTGGTAAGTCGATTGGAATGCTTTTTTCTAGTTAAATAGCTGTTTAATAGGTGTTTGTGGTGGTTTTTGAGCAATTATAAGGCATATGTATTGTTGAAAAAAGGGGAAAAACACCCTTATATAAAAATATTACACCTATTATATTTTGGAATAATCTCCTAGTAACTTTTCAAGCTTTTCACTCTTGATTTGTCATATCTTTTAAAATAGTTTTGAACCTATATAGATAAATCTAAAGTTTAAAACTTGTCTAATGGAAGCAACTAGTTGCATATTAAATACTAAAAGGTCTATTGATGATACTTGGGTTAATGATAATGAAGACACAAAAAGTACCACCAAAATCATAATTTCTAATAATGGAAAACATGTTCAGATATTTGAAAAAGCAAATTCAAAAGATTGTGACTGGGGGACAGAAGACTTAATCCCTGAAAGCAATAGTACAAATATGTATTGGACTATTTTCGATACTAGTACTTCAAAATCTACATTCATATTTACTATAAACAAAAATAAAATGGAAGTAAGATATGAACGAGCTTATAAGTCTTCTACTAAAGAATCAGAAATTTTTGTTGAAAATTTTACCAGACTTAACTTATATAAACAAGAACCTATAAAAGAGGAATATACTATTAAAAGGGAAACACCAGGATTTTTTTATTTCTTGCCCAGTACCTACCATTTACAATACAATGAAGATAAAAGTTATAAAAGAATGTCAAAATCAGTATTTAGTAGGTCTATTTTAACTAAAGTACGTTATGCTATCTCTAGTTCTTAGGTTGGTGTCATTAAGAGACATCTGCTAAAATTTTAGCAAGCGGATGAAATGACGTAATTGGGGTGTCATTCAGGAGGTACGACTGAAGAATCTTTAGAGATTAATGATAAAGATTCTTCGCTGCGCTCTGAATTACAAACAATTGAAAATTAGGTATTTATAATAAAGGAGGTACGACTGAAGAATCTTTAGAGATTAATAATAAAGATTCTTCGTTATGCTCTGAATGAATAATTGAAAGTTAGTTGTTTATAAAGCACGTCAATGGTAGGTATAACCAATCTAGCTTAATGATGTAGCGTTGATTAAGGCTATTTTCCTGGAATTTGAGGAAGACGATATAAAGAAATTAAAAAAACTTAACATATTCTATTTTAGGATGGTTGTAAACTTAGTTATGTTAAGTATTAATTAAGACCTTGAAATATTTTCAGGGTCTTATATTTTATTTTGTTTACAATAAAGAATACTTTTCTTACATTTATCCAGTAAACAAACTATATGCTTAAAAAAATTTTTGGAAGTGCTGTTTTTGGCGTGGAAGCCACAACGATCACAGTTGAGGTTAATGTGGATTCAGGAATAGGGTATCATCTTGTCGGACTCCCTGATAATGCTATTAAAGAGAGTAATTATCGCATAGCTGCGGCATTACAGAATAACGGTTATAAAATTCCAGGAAAGAAAATAACCATTAATATGGCTCCTGCCGATTTACGAAAAGAGGGGAGTGCATACGACCTTACTTTGGCCATCGGAATCCTAGCAGCCTCTAAGCAAATTATAGCTGAGGATTTAGAGCGTTATCTAATTATGGGAGAACTTTCGCTTGATGGAAGTTTACAACCCATAAAAGGCGCCTTACCAATTGCAGTGAAAGCAAAGGAAGAAGGTTTTAAGGGGTTTATTTTACCTAGTCAAAATGCTAAAGAAGCTGCCATAGTAGATGGGTTGGAAGTTTATGGTATTGATAGTATTAAGCAAGTCATTAATTATTTTGATAAGGGGGAACCTCTCGAGGAAACCATTATCAATACACGAGAAGAGTTTTATAAAAATTTGGAGTTTCCAGAATTTGATTTTTCTGATGTAAAAGGACAAGAAGGTATTAAACGCTGTATGGAAATTGCAGCAGCTGGAGGGCATAATATTATTTTAATTGGTCCGCCAGGAGCAGGAAAAACCATGTTAGCAAAACGCTTGCCTAGTATTTTACCACCTATGACACTGTATGAAGCCTTGGAAACCACTAAAATACATTCGGTGGTTGGTCGTGTAAAAGATACGGGATTGATGGCACAACGTCCGTTTAGAAGTCCGCATCATACCATCTCAAATGTTGCCCTCGTGGGAGGTGGCAGCTACCCGCAACCAGGGGAAATCTCATTGTCTCATAATGGTGTTTTGTTTTTAGATGAACTCCCAGAATTTAAGCGTGAAGTTCTGGAAGTTATGCGCCAGCCATTAGAAGATAGAGAAGTAACCATATCCAGAGCGAAGTTTACGGTAACCTATCCATCCTCGTTTATGTTGGTGGCGAGTATGAATCCGAGCCCAGGTGGTTATTTTAATGATCCTAACGCTCCTGTTACTTCCAGCCCTGCGGAAATGCAACGGTATTTGAGTAAGATCTCTGGGCCTTTATTGGATCGAATTGATATTCATATTGAAGTGACTCCCGTGCCTTTTGATAAGTTATCTGACGATAGAAAAGGAGAAACTTCGGTAGATATTAGAAAACGGGTTACGAAGGCTAGAGAAATTCAAACCGATCGTTTTAAAGAGTCGGATGTGGTACATTATAATGCACAGATGAATACGAAGCAGATTCGGAAGTATTGTTTGTTGGATGATGCTTCTAAGCAATTATTAAAAACTGCCATGGAGCGTTTGAATCTTTCTGCTCGAGCCTATGATCGTATTTTGAAAGTTTCTAGGACTATTGCGGATTTAGAAGGGGTAGAGGAAGTCAATGGTTCGCATATTAGTGAAGCGATTCAGTATCGGAGTTTGGATCGTGAGGGGTGGTTGGGGTAATTTTAAAAACCGAACAGGTTCAATCAAAAAAGCTTCCGAAAGATAAATCTTCTGGAAGCTTCTATTTTACATATAAAAATCACTTAGTTATAATAAACTTTTTGGTAATAGTCTTGTTGCTTGTATTTACTTCTAAAAAATACAGCCCATTAGATAAACGCGCTACGTTAATTTTATCTCCCGATAATTGATTTTTCATAACCGTTTGCCCCATATAGTTAACAATTCTGAAGGATACATTTTTTTGATTCATGTTTTTTATAAATAACACTCCTTCTTTTATCGGATTTGGATACAATATAAAATCATTTATCAAAGAAGGTTCATTTCCTTTAGAAAGTAAGGCAGTACTAATATTTACACTATAATCCTCTGCTTCTTTTATTGGATTTGGATGCAATATAAAGTCATTTACCAAAGAAGGTTCGTTTCCTTTAGAAAGTAAGGAGGTACTAATATTTACACTATAATCCTCTACTTCTCCGTAGGTAAAAGTATCACATGGTGCCGATGCTGTACTATATTTCATAGACACACGCATTCTTGTATTACCTAATAAAGCTGTAGCAGGAACATCAAAATTAAAAGATAGATTAGCACTACTATTAGACAAATTTGATACAATCTGCTCTTCAGTATCAAAGGTGCCATTTTGATTATAATCAATCCAAACACTCCAATATTCGCTGTATGCCTTATTTGTAAAACCGGCACTTACTACAATTGTATTTGTTCCTGTTCCGATATTCGCTATTAAATTGGTGAAATCTCCATATCCTGCATTTGCAGCTGTCGTATTAGTAATACCACCTAACCCCACATAATCTATATACTCATCATTTACATTAGTTCCTTTAGAAGCACAGTACGTAATCGGGGTACCCGACGTAGTTGTAAAGTTCATTAAGGTACCATAAGGAGAACTAGTTCCCCCTTCACAATTGCTTTTTACCTGAGCTTCATATTGAGTTGTAGCAATTAACCCAGTTATGTTAATCGTATTTGTATTTGAAGATAAGGTTGTCCAATTCGAACTTCCTATTACGCGATACCTTACATTATATGTGGCTCCAGAATTAACACTCCAGCTTAACGTTGCCGTAGTAGGCTGTACATTTGATGCTGTTAATCCTGTTGGTGTTACTCCACCTATAGGTGTTAATTGAACGTTTTTAATAACCGTAGCATAGTCTGCTACTGTTACTCCTGTTAAAGTAAGGGATTCATAACATTCTGCTTCATACAAAACATTATAAGTTCCTGCCTTTATAGGTCTGTAATAATCTCCTTCTGGTAATTCTGTTGGTATCCAGGAATCATAACTCTCACGGCCAACAACTGTTACTTTAGCTTGTATCGGTTGGTTGGTTACTGCATCAGTTACTACTCCATGGATACCATAATTTACTTGTTTCAAAAATGCAAGAAGAGCATCTCTATTATAGTTCCAAAAATTCACTAATTGATTGGAAGCAGGCACTTTATTGTTTGACAATTCAACAGTTACCTCCCTCCCTTTCTGATTATATATTTGGTAATCCTGTCTTCCTCCTTGTACTTCATACCAGGCATAACCATTCGTAATTCCGTTATTTAATGCAGTAAAATATCCAGAAGGACTATTCGCCTGACAGTGATCTCTATATTCTTTAGAAATATGTACAAAATAATCCTTATCAGGATGTGCTCCAGCATATGTATCCCATGGGTAATTGATTAATTCTATTCCTCCATGAAAATTAGCAGATAATACAAAATGTTTAGTATCAGCAAAATTCATAAAAGCAATGGTCTCTGTCTGATATGTATTTCCATCAGGATGAGCACCATCATCAGGATCAGGATAATTCCTGTTTAAATCTACATTATTAGCATTTCCTCGGGTAGCATTAGCGACAGATGTGTTATTAGCACTATTGCGATACGTACCATCAGGATTTGCCAGTGGATTAATCCAAACCTCACTATTATCCAAAAGATTTTTGATCTCGATATGTTTTGGATGACTTGTATTTTTGTATGCTCCAAGTAAATAGTCAATAAGATTAAGCATCATAGGATACCCTGCTATTTCATCACCGTGCATAGAGGAAGTATACATTACTCGGGGTTCTTGTTCATTTTGGTTTACATTATCTGATAATTTCACAAATAGTAGTGATTTATCTCCTTCGTCTGTAGCTCCAATATTTTCTACTTTACATAAGGACGGATTACTGGTAGCAAAATCATTCATCATTGCTACATAATCAGCATATGTTGGGTATGCCGTAAGTGGAAACGTAGCGGCTTTAATAGATAAATCAGAAGTCATAGTTCTATACCCTATAATGTTATCTTCTGAAATGACTGTAAAAGCAACGTTTTTTTGTAAAAAAGATGAAAACTGATTTTTATTTGCCATTACTTTAACGCTATTGGTCTTTTCATCAAAGTGAACAATAGCTAATTCCTTAGTAATAGTGTTTAATTCTGCTTTGTTGTTGATTGTGAAGCTAAAAATCACTTCCCCTTTTAGGTTCAGGTATTCATTGGCGAGCTCTTTATTACTTTTTTGTGCAAAAAGAGAAATGCTCATGGTGCAATACACCAACAGCATTAACATAATGTTGTTTTTCATTGGTTTCAAGGGTTATTTAAATTGAGTTAATATTTAGGTTTTAATAATATCCATGTGTGTGTACAAAGGAAAGAGATGCAATCTCAGAATAGTCAACAGTCTCTTGATGAATAGTACCCGACGAATCTTCATAATAACCATTCATCGAAGCACCCTCTACATCTTTAGCTGCAAAAGAAAATGTAATAGCAATAACGAGCTGCACTATTGGCACGCTCCAAGTAACCCATGTTGCGTAGTCGCCTATTATGGAAAATCCCTCCAATTGCGTGTTAAAATGGGTAAAACCTATGGATTTACTGGTAGCAGTATACACAAATAAAAGAATAAATAAAATACTGTTTGTTTTTGGCACATCTTCATAGACTATTTTAGAGCGTATCATATCATATTTTTTTTTATACTAAAGGACTAGATAATATTTGTCCTTTGTATATCTCTAAGGGATAAAAATTTAACTCTAACGGATTTTTTACTTTAATCCACTTGTAGATAGCATTATATATGGTTTCATGGTCTTGAGAAATGTTTGTAGCGGTTCTCTCTGCGCTCTGAATCCCGTTATGTTAAGCATGTTATGCTCCGTGTAAAAATAACAAGTATTCAAAGTTGCGTCAGAAGGCTTCGTCATGATTTTGTCGTTCATGCGGTTACAAAAGTTTTTATTTTAATGATCCTAACGCTCCTGTTACTTCCAGCCCTACGGAAATGCAACGGTATTTGAGTAAGATTTCTGGGCCTTTATTAGATAGGATCGATATTCATATTGAAGTAACGCCTGTGCCTTTTGAAAGCTGTCGGAAGATTGAAAAGGAGAAACTTCGGTAGACATTAGAAAACGAGTTACGTAGGCTAGAGAGATTCAAAACCGATCGTTTTGAAGAGTCGGATGTGGTACATTATAATGCGTAAATGAATACGAAGCAGATTCGGAAGTATTGCTTGTTGGATGATGCTTCTAAACAATTATTAAAAACGGCCATGGAGCATTTGAATCTTTCTGCTCGAGCCTATGATTGTATTTTGAAGGTTTCTAGGACTATTGCTGATTTAGAGGGCTTGGAAGATGTAAATGGTTCGCATATTAGTGAAGCGATTCAGTATAGGAGTTTGGATCGTGAGGGGGGGTTGGGGTGATAAATTCCTGTGCAGGCAGGAATCTTTTAGTTTTATATGCACAGATGTAAATCTAAATTAAAATGAATTAATTGTTTTTGCTTACTCTTGCCTCTACTAGTTTTGAAACTAGAGGTAGCGTGGGGCTCTTTTAAACACTTAAAATACAAAAAATGTCCTGTTTTTAAAGTAGCTTCCTTGTATTATTTTTTCTTAATCTTACCAGATACTAAGCACAACTTGGCGACATAATATACGTGAGTCTTAATAATGAAATTTAACTATTATTAAACAATAGTATATCTATAAGTAAATTTAAAATAGTAATATATTCTTTATTATTCTAACCATAAATGAACAGTCAAAACCAAAAGATAATTTAGAACAAGCAATCACAAAAACTAAAATAAGGTTTTTCCTTGTTTTAAATAAGGGTTTTTCCTTCTTTAAAAGAGAGTTTTTTCTTCTGTTTTAATATGTGCTTATCTAATAATTTTGAATCATTGTATAACCAGCCTTGATTTTATTAAATCTTGGCACAACTTAAATATTTATGGAAAATAAACAAAGGTTTAGAAAGATTTCATTAAATGATTTTCAATCAATGAAAGACACGCCAAGTGTTGAGAAATTGGCAGATTCATTGAATGGAGGTAGTTTTATGAAATGTCATGTAGAATTTTATGAATCAACAGGGTTATGGATTCCTGAATTAGTCCCAGTTTTCAAAAAACTGGATGCTCAATTAATGACAAGAGATCTTCCTGCTGAGTTACAAGTCTAATCTAGTATAGCTATCTATTCTATGCAATAGGTAGCTATGTTTTTTCAATATTAAATTTATAGTAATTATGCTAAGTCTTGAAGAATTGAATAAAATTGGATTTGGAGCTTATAGAATCTCAAAATTTTCTAATGAGCATAATCAAGCACTCCAATATGCAATTGATAATGGATGCAACCTTATTGATACATCATCAAATTATACTAATGGAGAATCCGAAATGCTTATAGGAGATGTTATTTCGGAAAGGCGAAAACATTTATTCGTAATAACAAAAGCTGGTTATATTAGATCTAACAATGAGGATATAGATCAGGTGTCTAAAAGACTAAAAATTCCTAAAGAAGAAATTTTTCAAACATCAGATAATAGCTTTCATTCCTTTGGAGCTGAGTTTTTAGAGAATGAAATTAAAACATCATTAAAAAGATTGAAAACGTCTTATATAGATGGTTTTCTATTACATAATCCTGAATATTACTTTAACCAAAATAAAATATCGATTTCTGATAATAGATTTTATGAGTTAATAAGAAAGGTATTTGTTTTCTTAGAAACACAAGTTAAGAAAGGTAAAATTAGATATTACGGAATTAGCTCTAATATGTTTCAGTTACCGAATAATGACAATGGAATAAATTTGTTAAAGATTATAAAAATTGCTCAGAATATTTCAGAAACCAATCATTTTAAATTCATCCAATTTCCTTTAAATCTTGCTGAATATGAACCGTCTAAACCTAATTATGAAGGTAAAAGTTTAATAGAGTTTGCCAAATTAAATGGCTTAATAACAATTTCTAATAGAACGTTGACAGCTGTAACAGAAAAAGGAACTGTTAGATTTGCTAATTACACAAAAGACATATCAAACTTAGATGAAGAATTTGATTTCAAGGTGATCACTAACTTTTTAAATCAGATAAAAGAGCAACTTTTAGCTATAGATGTTCATGATGATATTCTCAGTTTTGTACCAATTCAAGTAGTTAAAACTAGTTGGAACATTTTTCCAAATACAGATGTTGTTGATGGTGTTTTTAACAAGCATCTTATTCCATTTGTAATGAGAATATTTGACAATGATTTGCCCCCTAAAATATTACAAAGCCTGTCAAACCTCAAGGCCATATTAAGAGGTTACGCAAAAAGAAATATGATGACCTTAACGAATTCTTATTTAAATACCTTAAAAAAGAATGGTACAATTAAGGATTTTAACAATATGTCTTTATCAGAAATAGCTTGTAAATTTTGTATAGATTCTGGTGTTGATCATGTATTAGTTGGAATGCGGGAAAAACAATATGTAGAATCTTTAAAATCTTTAATAAAATGATAGATCAAAAAATAACACCTCCAGCTTTTTTGTCTAAAGGTTTTGAAGAGGGACAAAAAAAATTAGCAGAAAAAATCAAGTTTCTTATTTACAAAACAGCACCTGACCTTTTTAGTTATTTGGATTTTAACAATGACGATACATTCCTTAATCCTTATTTGTTTACCTATTTTGTTTGCGAAGAAAAATCTTTGACACTTGAACAAATACTAATTAAAAATTTAGTAGCATTTAGCAACGAAAATGAGATTGAGGTTTATGTTAACAAAGAAGGAGTCATTGAATTACCTGGTATAGGATATCTCCAAACAGATGTAACAAATACAAAACTAACTCTAAGAACAGAATCTTTTCCCGATTCATTTGATTTGACTCAAAGGGGGAAAGAAATTAAATATAAATTTGAACCATCAATGTTTGTTTTAAACAGAGAAATTGAATTATCATTTTACAATAACCCATATCTCAACTATTTTTTAACAGGCAGTTCAAATGCTGACAGTAAATTTGAAATCCCTTTTTTTTCAAAAACATATATAAAGGAAATTGAAAACTCATTTATATTAATCAAACAACATCTTCCGAAATACTATTCTAAATTAGTTAAAGCCGTTAAAAGAATAGTTATCTATAGGCATGATATGCCGTTTTCATTTGCATCACTTGGCTGTCATGGCACAATTTTTTTGAATGTTCCTAAAAATTCTAATGAAATATTTTTCTCTGAGGATTTAATACATCAAGGAGGGCATGTCATTTTTAATGCAATTTCTGAAACTAAAAATTTTATGAATATTTCAAAGGAAACCCTAATGGTTAACCTTAATAATAATGATAGAGATACGAGAAATGTTTTTGAGGTCTTACATGGTATTTATACGGAAACATGGATGAATTTATTTTGGAATTCTTGTAACGAAAAAAATGATTTCACACAAGAGATGACATTTGAAATGCTAGGGCGCTTTACTTATATTTTAACCAGATTTGGTTATGATTTAAAAGGTTTATCATTCGAAAATATTTTTTCAAGTATGGGGGAGGAGCTTTTTAAATGGTTTATGGATGTTTATGAGAGTATAGTAAATCATAACTATAAACTTATTTCAAAATATGATATTTCAAAACAACCGTATTGTTTTGACTTGGAATTGTTTAAAAAAGATAACCCAAGGTATATCTAATAAGGCACCTTAAATAGATTTACAACTTATTTTCTTAGCCCTGTTATTGGTTTACAATAATAGGGCTTGGCTTTTTACATAATAATTCTTCCTTAGTTTTTCTGTTTATAAATTGTTTTGATGTACTTGATTAGGTGTAAGGTTCTCTATACTGTTCTTAAAATTAAAAAAAATGTATTTAAATCAGAGGAATAATATAAATTAGAATTTGTTAAAAAACAGTTTTTAAAACAATCTACCTTCTTTTATATATTCTTTTTTTATACCCTCTAGAAGAATTTCTAGGGTTAAAACGGTACTATTTAGATTTAATACTTTTAACGAGCAGTGTTGAATGATGTTCATTATATTAGAGCCACTTACTTCATATTTTTCGGCTATTTCACCTAAATTAATTGTATGGTCTAGTTTTAATTGCTTAGGAAGATTAGATTGCCATAAGATGAGTCGTTCTTTCGAAGCAGGAAGATGAAATTCACAAATAGATTGAAATCTTCTCATAAAGGCTTCATCAATATTTTCCTTAAAGTTGGTAGCTAATATAACCAATCCAGAATGAGATTCTACGCGTTGAAGCAAATAGGATACTTCTTGATTGGCATATTTATCATGAGCATCTTTAACGTTTGTTCGTTTTCCAAAGATTGCATCTGCCTCATCGAAAAATAGAATCCAATCCTTATGTGCGGCCTTATCGAATAAGTTTGATAAGTTTTTTTCTGTTTCTCCAATATATTTAGATACTACAGTCGATAAATCAATTCGAAATACGTCTCTGTTAATGTACTTTCCAAGCAAGGAAGCTGTAAGGGTTTTACCCGTACCAGGGGGACCGTGAAATAATACACGAAATCCTGATTTTACACGGTTTTTCATACCCCAATCTTCTAGAAAAGTCACACTGTGTTTAAGCCATATTTTGAGTTCCTTTACTTCGTTACTTGTTGAATCATTTAATACTAAATCCTCCCATGCTAATCCAGTTTCAAGTTTTTCTGCTGGAAATTGTGCACTCATTTTTGGAGGGGGAACAACTCCTGTTGTAGCAAGAGAAAATGATTCTGGATAAAGTAATACTTTACCACTCATAACTGGTTCGCCAGGTAAGGCCTTTTCAAGAAATAAAACCTTTCTTTTCTCTAGTGTACTTGTTGCAGAAAATAAAGACATGCATTGTATGCGATCCTGTGTATTATTTCCCCCTAATATGAATTGTATTGTTTCTCCTGTTGGGATTATACCGCGATGTTGTTTCCCTTTAACACCACCAAATTGTGGTAAATCTGTACCGTTGGGAAATGCTTCTGCAATGCAGTCCAATAAAAAACTAGGTTTTATATTTGGACTTAAAGCAATTAGAAAAGTTACAAGTTCCCATTGCGACACTTTTCTGTTTATGAGAAAGGATGTTATTGTTGTTGCTGGAAGTGCAGTCAAATCTATTTTAGGGGCTTCTTCATCAAAGGAAATTTCGAGGTTTTCAAGACGCCATAGTATAACTTCTTTAAGGAATGAAAAAAGTATGTTTATATTATTATTTATTTCGGTAGTTATCATTTGTTGTATCGTGTTTATTTACTTTATATGATAAGGCTATTATATTTCTTATTGTTTCCATTTTTCTATATAAATATTATCTCTTCTTTCTTTGTTTTGCTGAATAAGCAACTCTAGTTCACTAATAATTGAATCGAACTTCGATTGATGTAATCTCATGGCTTCAGAAATATTGATGTCCAATCGAAGTTGAGTATCAATAACAAATTCTTGAACACTATCATCTTCATAAGGATCGTAATAAGTGATCTTTTTTTCTAACTTATTTAAAAAGCGACCGTTAAAATATCCTATCGCCTGATAAAAGTCTTTTATATTCCAAATACTTTCGTTGAATACGGCCCAGCTTTCATCTATTAAGAACTCAAGAACGTGTGTAGAAAAATATATATTTTTCAAAAATTCATCTTTAATCTTAGGTATACTGTCTTTTTTAAACCCATAGAGTTGGTATAAATATCGCTTAATTGCTTCTAAGATTTGTCTATCAGTGTACTTACACCAAAATTCTGAACTATTAGTCATTATAAAGGGTGTTTAAAAATGTTATAATATCGCGTATTACATATGGATTAGGTCTTGTTGCGCCTCTCAAATATTTATTCACAAGATCTCTATTGATGTCGAATTCATCTTGAATTTTATTTTTCACATCGTTTGAGCCTAATCCGTTATCGGCTTCTACGACTTTATCAAATTTACTTTTTAATGTGATATGATTATTATCTCTTAATACAGATTCATATTCTGCAATTTTTTGACTTACCTCCCCTCGAATGACATCTACATTTTCGTTTTCATTAAACAAAAACACATTTGCTTCATGAACATCGTTTCTAAGGAATGGGCCTAAACTATCCCTAACATCTCTCAAATATCCTAGTTTTGTTTCAAATTGGGACCTATTATCAGATGGTTCTTCTACCAGCTGTCGGCCTATATCGGAAACTGAGGAAGCACCGCTAATCGCGGCGAATTGTCTGGCGCCCCATTCACCAAGCTGCGTAAAGTTTACGAGGTTAGTCCGCCCACCATTGTTCATGATGAAGGACTTAACTTCATCTGGAGATCTTGATCTTAATGGTGAATCTTTGAATGTGAAATTTTTCCCAGAAAAGATTGGTGTTGTTTTGGAACGATCATTGTGATAGTCATTATATTCTTTTGCATTAATAGTTAAGGAAACTGGAAAATCTGATAAATAAGGTGCTTCATCAGTAGCTTCGCGATATCCGTCCACAGTAATTTCATAGGTATAAATACCATTGGAAGTAGGCCCCAGTTTGTTTACCATGGTTTCTTCAAAGTCACCGTAATATGCGGAATTATCTTTTTTACTAGCTGGAACCAAATTCCATCCTTCGCCTGGCCCATGCATTCTCAGATTATGAAGTAAGTGGAATTTGACCCAATTCATTACTCTTAATACCTTGTCCTTGTCATAATCTAGATCAAATGATCTTACGTGGGGCCAACCTCTTGGAACAGATGGGTCAGTGGTTGGGTTCGAGCCACCTGGATCTCCAGGAATTCTCGTTAGCGGATCCGCGATCACATAACTTGCACGACCTATACTGTCCATATTATTATTTACCTCTGTTTGAGGTAATTCATCATCATCATCATCACAGGCATCAGGATTAATGTTATCAATTCTCGCAGTTTGAATGATTGGAGTTTCTTCATTTTCTTCCGACATCATTTGTGCCAAAGTAGCGCCATCTTCATCATCCTCAAACTTTGCAGCAATTCTATCAGGAACACCTGGCTGTGGAACTCCTGGTTGTGGTCTACCTGGAAAAGGAATCACATTTGGTGGAGGAGCGGCTGGTGATGGGGCTGGGCGAACCGGCACAGGTCGAGCTGGTGGGCTTGGCACAGGTAATGGTGGAGCGGGTGCTGGTGCTGGTAGTCCAGGTGCAGGTACAGGTACAGGATCTGGGGTAGGTATGCCTTTTGGCGCTCCTTTCAAGAACTCAGCTATCAATGCTATTAACTTGGCCAAAAGTGCCATTAATACGGCTACGACTATTGTTACTGCTGCAGTAATAACACTAGTAACTGCCTGCATAATATCCACTTGTCTTTTTTCACAAACTTGATTGGCGGTAAATAGTCGTCCCATAATTATTGCGGCCGCATTGGATTCAGTACCAATAATGGATGCAGCTAATATTAACCCTAAAGGTTCCATAACTGCAAGTCCCGCAGCTGCTCCGGCTCCAATTCCTGCAGGTATCGCCACGCCAAAGAACATAGCTCCACCCAATCCACCTATAACAGCTCCTATTAGCATCATAAGAATGGCTATCCACCCCATCAATAAACCAACAACATTATTGAGTGTTCTCATTAAAGCTATTGGGAAATCAAAAAGAATCATGTAATTCGACCAAATATCATGTAAGCACCCGATGGGGTTAACCAATAAGTTTCTGGGCATATACAGACTATTATAGGCCGTTGCCCATTCATCGTTCCAAAGCGTAACGAATTGTTGGCCAATTGAACTCCATGGCCAGATCAGGTCTGTGACGGTCTTCCAGAGCATCTCTAGGATTTTTGACATGGTTAACCCTTTCCACGCTTCACCGAGGTAGTACATGATCCCTTCTATTACTTCCGATATTGACGCCGTTGTTCTTTCCTCCCCGTCGATCACAACTCGTTGGATGGTGCCATTATCTTGAGCTTGTGAATTATCTCCTGTGAAATTATCAAGGGCAAGTTGGTTACCTAGTTCGTGAGACTTTCCGGGTCCCTCTTCGCTAATCTTTCTAGCAATAGCCTCTACCATAGGAGCGACCGTTCCCGCCGGATCCATCAATGTCGCCATGACGAAATCGTATAATTCCTTAAGATTTCTCACCATAGAAATTATTTGTTCGATTCCGAAGTTAATAGCATTCTCCACGAATGATTGTACTGCATCAATTATTTCTCGTGCAAAACTTGTTAATCGATCCCAAAGATCCGTCCAGAAAGAAGATACACGGTTCCATAATGATCTGAGACCACTAAGTGCAGATCGTAATCCACTTGTTATAAAATCTGGCAATAAATTAAATGCGGAATTATTGAAAAGACCGTCGATTGTATCAAAAATTCCATCAATGAATCCAGTTATAGTACTCCAAATAGTTTCACCTGCTGCTAGTACATCATTAACTACTGAATTAATACCTGCTAATAAAGCATTTCCTCCTGCTTTTAAATCATTAAAAGTACCTTCAAGAAAGTCTGCGTTCATATCTGATAATGCTGCAACCATAGTTGACATTGGTGAGGTAATCAAACTTGCAAGTGCAGAAAAACCATTTTTTATATCATCAAAAGATGAGGTTCCAAAAGCCTTTATTTCTTCCCATTTATTGTCTAAATAGTCAGTTCCCGAATTAATAGCTCCATTTATTCTTTCAATTAACCAATCATAGGCCTCGCTTAGTTGGTCTCCTACCCAAGCTGCACCGTCTGCGACTTGTCCGCCAACCCATTCAGCGCCATCTGCAACTTGTCCACCTACCCACATAGCTCCATCTGCAACACTACTCGCCGCACTCGATGCGGTATCGGTCACCCAATTAGCTGCACTGTCGGCCCATCCGGGCCATCTTTGTATTTTATTTTGTGCCACCCCGCTACTTCCACCTTGCTGAATGGTATGTGTTAATTCATGCGCCAATAAATGTTTGCCAGAATTACTCGTAGGATTGTATTTTCCTTCATTGAAATAGATATCCCTTCCATTGGTAAATGCTTGAGCTCCAATTTCCTGACTCATAGCTACGGCATTACTGTCTGTATGAATGCGAACATTACTAAAATCTGTTCCAAAGGCACTTTCCATTTCGGCTTTAGAATTGCCATTAAGCTGAGAACCTGAACCTTTCGAACTGCTTAGTTTGTTTTCAAAGGCGCCACTTGCGCTAGATTGATTTGGTCTACTACTTTTGGTTTGTACATTCTTATCTTCTTCTTCACAAGCCGAGCATTTTTCTTGAATAACTAAGGGTTGTAATTGTACAACAGGTGTGATGGAATCGGCTAATGGTTTTTCTTGAATTTCTTCTGCTTCGTCTTGTTGTTGAACTTCTTCGAATGGAAGCTTTTGAACAGTATTAGGAGTTGAAGCAGGGAAGAAATCACTGCTGCTAAAAAATGAATCAGATTGACCGGACTTTGCAACTACTTGATCAGCCATTGAATCCGCTTCTTTTTCATACTTGTCGTTGGGTTCTCCCACTGAAAGCTTTGCCTGAATTCCAAAAAAAGGTGTACTATCCTGACTTCGTGTAGACGAAGTGGATGAATCATTATTATTTTTAGTAAAAGCTTTCATTAAATCATTTTAATACAAATTCATTGAGGATTAATTAAAGTAATTTTTAAGTTAATCTTCATGCATAGGGTTTGCTCTCCAATTACCACGTTCCATAGCATTGATGATTCCAATGGAAATAGCATTCTCCTTATTTTTGGAACTATATTTTTGTTCTAAATATTTAACAATAAATTGTTTCATTTCTTCTGCTTTTTCAAGTGTTAACATAGCAGTGATTTTTTTCCAATAATCATGAATTTCCTTGGATAAGGAATGAGGAACATCGTAATCTCCACTTGTGAAGTAATAATTAACGACGATTTCTTCTGCGTTTACCAGTATCTCTTCTACATAGTAACTACTTAATGCAGCAGCATTTTCAGGACTTCCTTCTTGTAAGTCCGTAGGAGCAACAATAGGAGCCCCTTTTATATTCATATGTGTTTTTTCATGCGCAACAAGTTTCAGAACTCTAAGTAAAGCATCCATATCTTTGTTAGAAACAAAACCAGCAATGTCCGCCTTGAAGTTCTTTAGCATACCAATTTCATTTGATTGTTCGTCAGAATATCCATTAAACCCGTTTTCTGAAGCACCATCCAGACCAGGTAAGTTAATTTTGTCGCAAGCGAAGAACGTAGTAGTTTGAGTAGAAAAGACTCCTTCTGGGGATAGTACTCTGGTCACAGCGCTTTTTTTAGCTTTTTTCTCATCAGTAGAAAGATCTTCAGCTCCGTCAATAATTGTGTTAGCATCTTTCGCAAGCATCTTAAATAAATCACTAATATCTTCTTTTCCTTCACAGGTTTGAGACGTATTTGCTTCTTCTGGAGCTCGATTTACTTGTTCTTTGCTACCGTTTTGTTGAATAGTATGAGTAAGCTCATGTGCCAGTAAGTGTTTGCCTTCTGTGGAGTTAGGGTTGTACTTGCCTTTATTGAAATAGATATCATTTCCGTGAGTAAAAGCTTGAGCCCCTAATTGACTACTCAGCTTTTCTGCTGTTGAATCTGAGTGAATATTGACTTTGTTAAAGTCTGCTCCAAAACCACGTTCCATTTCATTTTGTGTATGAGTATCCATTTTATTTCCCATACCTTTTTGTTGCTTTAGCGTCGTTTCAGTTCCGTTTGTTGCATACGTGTTTACATTAGTACTTTTCTTCTGAACGGCTTCTTCTTCCTCCATTTTTTGAACAGTTTCTTCTTCAGCAGGCATGTCTTTTTTCTGAACTGAGCTTATAGATTCGGCCAAAGGTTTTTGTTGTATTTCATCTTCGGTTTCTTTTTTTTGAACAGCGCCACTTTCAGTGCCACTCACAACGGTATCGGCCATTTTATCTGCCTCAACTTCAAAAGCATCTCCTGGTTGACCTACGGCTAATTTTTTCTGTACTCCTGGAAAGAATTGTCCTCCATCTCCAATAGATGTGTTTAAATTTGGTCTTTTTCTTCGCTTTCTCATATTCTTATAATTTTTTCCGCGTATTTATTTAAATTTACCATTCCAAGAACACCATATTTTTTTTCCATGGTAATGACATAATTCCGAGATTCCATGGTAAACGATCTAAGAGGATATCTACGGTTTTACGTTGAACGAATAATTTCTCTTTTTCCGCTGTTATTGTAATTTTTCCTTCACGTGTTAAAAACTCACTACGCAATACATCAACATCTTTTGTTTTAAGTGCTGGCCAATGTGTTAATACCGAGCTTAAAAGGTCATTACAGGCTGTTTTGTGTTCTTTTGTTATTGATTTAATTGGTAAAATGGCTTCTTCAAAAGGAATATTGCATATAAATTTTTCACATAGCAAATCGTGCTCATTTGGGTTTTCTTGTTTTGTTGCCAAATAATGAAGCACGTATATGGCTTCAGGAATTTTTTCGTTTAGGATTTCATTATTTTCAGAAAGAAACTTTAAGTTTTTAAAAAATTGTTTTAAGAAGGGGTGAAGTAGTACTAATCCAGCATTGTTGACGAGGATACCATTATCTGAAGGTTCATTAACTTGTTTTGTTTCTACGTATTCGGATTTAGATTTTATGACTGATTCTTCGGGTTTTAACTTGAAAATTGTTTCTTTAGCTTTGAAATCTTTAAAAAATATGTGGTTGTTTACGTTTGCTTGTTTTTGTGATAACTTTTTAGAAAGTTGTAGACTGATTGTATGGTCTATTGATTTTTGAAAAACAATAGTCAACGGACTCAATAAATTACATAAATTGATAAGCGGAAGTATGCGTAGTTCACATGTTTTTTTTGGAATAATAATGGGCTTATTAGAACTCAGTGATTTTCCTAAAACACGCTTTACCAATGTTTTTGTTTTTTGTAAATATTGCGTTGTGTTTTTATTTGTAATCTGGTCTAAAATTATTGACCAAAATTCCAATCTAAAATCTTTAATTATAGTTAAATTTAATGCGGTGGTTTTAGGTTGTTCTTTAACTTTTAAAATGGAAAAAACGAGCTCAGTTAAGAGCTTATCATCGAATTGGTAAATGAGTCTTTTTTGAACATTTTTACTGGGTATAATTCGCTGTAATTTAGATTGAAAAAGGGGGGTGTTTAGTATTCTTTTAATAGCTTTTGAGTCCAGCTTTTTTTCTGAGGAAAACCAGGGATATCTTCCTTTTTCTAAATAAAACACTAGAACGTTTACGTCATTTTCTAATGCTTTATAAGTGGTCTTTTTTATGTTTGATTTTTGCTTTTCTTTTTTTGTTAATATATTATTTAATTTGCTTATTATAAATGGTTTAATGTCTTTTATTGAATCTTTACTTGAAATGTTTATTTCGAGAGGAATACTATCAAATCGAACAAAATTATTCCCTGTTTCTATTTGCAAATTTTCAAAAATGCTATTAATCTCTGGATAAATTTCATCACGAAAAAAAGTATCTAAATGGTCTTTAAAATAGAAAGCGTCTGCTAAAGAAGAAGTATTAACTTCTACATTTAGTTTTTTTATTATATTTTTTTCTTGAACCATTGTTTAATTGAAATTTTTTATCTATATTTACAACTCGAAATGAGCACGTAATGTGTTACTGGACTAGGGGCGATATGCTCCCCATAAAAGCTTCAACCTAAATCAGGTAATACTGAGTAAAGTTGAAGCTTTTGTTTTCATCGTATTTCTCTCATTGTATTCCCTGTTGGTACTGAATAATAGAAATCTGCATCATGACAGAATCTATCAATTATTGCTTGATGTGATTCATCATAATTTATATTTCCAATATATACAGAAAGCTTAGTTGTTTTTGCCACTGCTTTGTTATGAAGCGATGCTCTTAGGTTAATAAAGCTAACGACAGCATCATTTTTATCATCTTTATTCGCATTGTAATGTTTTAACATTTGGTCATCAACCCAAGTTCCGTTAACCCAATCTCCATCAATGTACAGTTCAATTGTTTGGTCTATACCTATAAAGGCATCTCTTATACTTTCTAATTTTGCTCTTATATTACTAGGGAAGTGGAATTGTCTAGTAATAAATCTTACTTGATTATCTGAATAAAGTTCATGTTTTGGTAGTTCAATAAAAACAAGGTTTTCCCATTTTCTCCATTTTTCATCATAACTGCCATAATCATCATCTTTTGTAATTGATGGATCGTATTGTTTGTGAAGGCTTCTATAAAATGAAGGTTTAGCACCGTCAATATCCCGACAAATCATTGATTTTGGTCTAAAGACTTTATTGTCCTTAAACATTCCATTATTTGAATATGAATAGACAGCGTTATCTGTGTTTAATGAGCTTTCTTTTAATCTGATTGAAAATGTATCATCTTTTGCTCTTATAATTAATAACCGTTTTTGGTCCTCATTATAATCGAACACAACTCCTTCAGGGAATTTATTGTTTAATGCAGCTGTTACAGCATGCATTCTTCTTAAAAAGATTTCTCCCATGGGAATACGTATTATTTGCTGCGAAGAAATTAAAGGTTGTCCGTTTATTTTGTAACTCAGTACAGTAAATACATATTCTTGGGGCATCAGCATATTTTTACTTTGTGTTCCAAGTAAACTACGCGATAAATTATTTAAATATTTTAAGGAGCTAATCCAAGGGTAGGAACATTCAATTAATTTACAACAGCCTATGCCTCCAGATTCTGGAGCAATTTTATAAGATAATGTAAAATCTGCGAGGATTTCTTTATCGTTTGATAGTAAAATGAATGTGCCTCCTTTGTCTACACCTCCTTTATGCGTGATGGAAGGGTTTTCCCGAACGAATGCTGAAAACTCTTCTTTGTCTTTATCGATATCAAACATTAAACAATCGAAATCAAGTCCTTTGTTTGATTTAGTGCTATCTACAAAGTTTTTACTTTGTGAAGGCTCTTCTCCAAAATGACCTTCGATTCTATATAAATCGGTACAGTCTAATTCAACATTCAACGGATTTTGTACCCAACTACCTGGTGCTAAAAGAGATTTATGAAAGCTAAGATTGTATTGTTGCTTATAATTTTCAGTTTTATCGAAATCCCAGGCTTTTAATAAGAATTCATCAACATCAAAATAAACAGGAATAGCCTTTGATCCTAAAGGCCCACAACTTAAGGAGGGGGTGATTTCAATTTCTTGGGCATTGTTCAAATTGAAATTATCTAACATAAAACGAACACGTTCTATTAAGGATTTTACCTTTTTAATAATCGTGTGATAATCATTATTTACAGGAGCATGATAAAAACTATGTCGTAATTCTGGGTATACTTTTTCAGATTCTAAACAGCCAAGGAGTAAGTGTTTTGGAAAGGCATGAATATCTGGACAGCACTCGGCTTTTAATTTCAATAATAAATCGGCTATTTCATTGAAGGTGTCGCTCACGTTTTTTGTGAGTGTATAGCGATATTGCACACGTTCGTCATTTGAAAAATTATCCAAATCGTCAATTTGGTTTAGAATGGTATTACTTACGCCATTTGAAATGTTGAGTAATTCTGAGAAACCAAGGAAAAAATCACCAAAAGCGGTATTTAATTCGTTTTTTGCATTTGTAATTTTAGTTTTATAGGTAGCAGCAATTTCTGCATAGTTAGAAATATTATTGTTTCCGCCACTTTCCCCATTGAGAATGACACGCTGAACTGCAGTTCTGGGCAATGCCAGAATTGTCTCGTAAATATTATGTTTATTAAAAATTGAATCTTCACTGTTAACAATATTTTCAACAGCATCTTTATCAATAAGTAACACTTTTACATTCTGAATATTGGGTTGCCCTTGGTTGTCACAATTGGTAGTTGTACAGATGTCTGCATCTTTTTCGTAGCATTCTAAGTATAGAACAACTACTTTGTTTTCGAGTACCGCAGATGTGAGTAAAGAAGCTTCTTCATCTTCTGATGCATCTTCATCTGATACTAATTCATGCAATGTGATTACACTGCCTTCGTCTTGGAAGGGTTGATATAAAACGTGTTCATCTGTAAATAATTTGGAGTGCGTAAATGTTATACTATCCACCATCTCGTTGATGTTTTTGAAAGAGCTTCCTGAAACAGCTTCTTCTTCAACTTCGATATCGTTTTGGAGTTTAATTAGATCACCATCTGTGGTAATTCCACAACCTTGGTGTATTACGATTTGAGAAGTTGTTGCATCAAATTCAACTCTAAATCCACAAGCAATACCAACACCTGTAAGGCAAACACGCGTGAGTCTATCTTGTTCATCAAAATACTCCATAAACTCATTAAGTTTTGCGGAGGTAAGTACTTGGTCATCCACGAAGGAGCTGTACTGCGGTGTAATTTCTAAAAGTTTTCTGCTCATAACATTTGCATTAAAGTTTACCTAAATTTGTGCGTCCAAGAATGACACTTTGCTGTGGGTCATCATTATCACAGTTGTGTAATCTACCTTGTGTATAAATCGTGTGTAGACTACTCATAATGGAAATAAGGTTTTTCATTTTTGTAATGGGTTGATCTTGTCCCATATTAGTTTTGTCCAGTAACCATGCTTTGTAAGCATCTTCCAGAACCATCATTTCATTTTCTTCGGTTGCTGTATCAAAGCTTGATGGATATCCAATCCAGCATATTTTTGCGAGTATGTGAGATGGTAGTTCTTTTTGAATGAGATCTTCCATAAAGCGCCTGAAGTCAATATTTGAATAACGTTCTGTCCAACCAGGTAATACAATAGAAACCCTGAAAGAGTAGGGGTCTACACTTTCACAACTATCACAATTTTCAGTGCAAATAGGCATGAAATGTGGAGTTAGTGACGGTTTGTGCACGTTCGGTCTTAGCAAAATATGCTCAATCACGTACATCCCCTCGTTGGGTTTGAGTTCATTCATAAAGGCGACTACTTCATCGATGGCAGCTTCTGCTTCTGCGAGCGTATCGAAGGCTGGGATTCTTCGTGCTATCACATGACGCTCGTCCGTTGGATCTGGATATAAGGGATTGGTTAAATTAAAATAGAATTTACCAGCGATATTTGTTTTGATTTCGTAATTTTCTACATATCGGCCGTAGTTTTTTACATCTAATATTTCAGCAAAAAGAGCTGCTAGCGTATGATAATGTTTGCTAGATGATGATAAAATGGTGTCCGCTTCATTAGTAAACCTAAAACGGTACTCAATTTTCCCATCCATATCAATCTCTTCGTAGATTTCTAACGGATCGTTAGAAAAATCTCTTCGGAAGTAATTTGTATTGCCCGTAAGGAGTGCTATTCGTTTTTGAAATGAAGAAATATTTGATGTATCCCATAAGTCTTCTGGTGCTTGTTTCCAATAATTAAAGCTTAAAGGACGCTGGCATCCTATGTTTTTGTAGTTTTGAATAAATCCCTCCTTGGTTTTTAATACTTCTTCATCTGAATAAGAGCCGTATAGTTGTTTCATCAGAAAAGCATATTCACTAAAATTTTCTGCGAAACGTGCTAATAGGTGATCTAAGGTTTCATTTCTTCTTGTTACTTTATCATCTAATGTTTGAAATAGTAGAGAGGTAAGATTTTCATCTGTACTGTATTCTGAAGAAACCAATTCTGTTCTGTCTTTAACATTGGCTACCAGTTGGGTGAAATAGGTATCACGCAGTTCTCCATTAATGGAAAGGATTTCGCTTACTTTTTGTAAGTGAGCGAAATAAGATGCTAAAATTTGGTCAAAGAACAGGAGGTACGCTTTGAGTTGTTTTGCTTGAGATGTTTCTGCTGTTGTGGCACGAGCTTTTACTCCTAATTGACCTATTCCGTAGACGTCTGGAAAATCATTTTGCACGGTACTATAGGAGCCTGTATCTAAATAAGATCCAGATGGAAGCTCCAGTTCCTTCGATGCTGATGCCACAATACTAGCGGCTGTATGGTCTGTTGTCTCTAAGTTTTCTAAATGATTATCTATTGCATCTTGGTTCAGGTTTAGTGGAAGGTAGCCTTTAAAATAACTAAATGCACTCTTATCACAAAGAATAGGTTTCATGTTCTTAGTTACGCATATGTTCCATTCTAAGCTGTCTGAAGTACTGCCATCACATGTGTTTATGGTTATATCTCGGATGACGTCAACGCCTTCAATTTTTTGTATAATTTGAATGAGATCACTTAATCTAACTTCTTTTACCAATTCTGAGGCTTCTAATTCTGTCACGTCTAGGAATCCATTTTCTAATAGTGGACCGTTGAAGATTTTATCGGTTGGATAGCCTTTTTCAAGCATTTCTTTTAGTGAATAAAACCGCAGGGATGGCGAAAGGTAATTCTTGATTGCTCGCAGGATATGGGCATGTACTAATTCTTCATCTGCATCTGGGAGCAATTCAATATGGGCACAAACCGCAATAGGAAACTCATCAACTTCTTCAATATTTATAAGATCTTCACATAAATTACGATGTGCATGATAGGTCTCACGAACCAATTTTTTTAATCTTTTTAACTCAGTATTTTTTTTAGCATCTGTATCAAATACATCTTCATCTAAAGGGGCTATTTCAATAAGGATATCATACAAGCCATTAAGAACAAATTCATGTTGGTTATTGGAGTCAATTTCGAAAGGTTGATAGGAGAGTTTATCTTCTTTACAATCGATATATACGGTCTTTTCATGTTTTCTTAGCCAGGCATTTTTAATGCCTTTTATATCAATAAATATTTTTCTATAATCCTGTGCTGTAACGGGTTTAATAGGCAAAGCACCTTCGGCGGTTAAGAATTGCTCTTTTAGATAATCAAAATTACTTTCTTCGGCGAGTAAGGTTTCCATTGGAAGTGCCATACGAGCACCTAAATCTGTAATGGCATAACATAATGCCTCCAAAGTGGTAATACCTGGGTCGTGCGAATTGTAATCTGTCCATAGTTTGCTACCCAGTTCTTCAATATAAGACACGCCTTGCTTTCTTAGAAAATCGAAATCTAGATCGTCTGAGGTTTGAGTGCTTTTAGTTATGGTTGTATCTTTAACTAAGGTAGACATGGCATATCAATTTATTGGTTCGGTGGATTTACATTTTGATGTAATTGCGGTTACGCTATGTTCTTTAGCGGAGACCAAAATGGCTTTTGCGCTTGTTGGAATTATATTAGTTTTGGCAGTACCAGTTGTTCCTGGAGTTTTAATATGTCTTAAAACAACACTGTCTAAATAATCTACATACTTTAGCTGCTCTAAATAGGCAATGAGTTTACTTCTATGAAAGGTTATTCCAAAATGTAGGCTAGCTGTTTCCTTGTAGGCCCATGGCGATAAATACCTTTTAATATCTTCTTCTAATTGCTTGGTATAATAGTTTTGATCATAGCCTGTATTAAATTGAACATTCAAGGTTACTTTTACTTCTTCATAATCGGGATTGATAATTTGTGCTTCAACAAACATGGTGTTTAGACCATTTATGTAGGTTTGTATTTCATTTCTTTTTGCTGTGCTAAGTCTTGGTTGAAAAATATCGAACGCGTTCTGATTTACAGTATCTGGAATTACAACAATGGCTACATGTCCTGGTGCATGAAAATTGTTATCTTTTGTATGGTTAAGGCATTTAACTTTATAAACTTCTTTAAATTCTTCTAAAATTAGATGTTCGTAATCCCATAAATTGATGGCACGATCGCGGTGTCTGATACGCTCTGAAATGCGCTGATAGTAATTTTCGTCTCCTTCTTCTGGGCTACCACCAAAAGTTCCGTATGGTTGAGTTACGCTCTTTATATGCGCGTTTCTTTCGGTAAGCTTACTTATGGTACCAGCCTCAAGACCATCAACTAGATGGGAAAGCTCGTTTTTATTATTGCTAAAAGTGGTTTTAATTACTTGCGCATGAATCGCTTTGAAACGACAAACGACGTCAAAATTTCGTTGTGTATTTGCTTTTAGCCAAACCATTCCTGATGGTAATAACGAGTGTTCTGTTGTTGCTTCTGAGGGAATTGTAATTGTAACAATACCTGTTTTTAAGAAATTACCAGTACTATCTCCTAATAGATAGTTGCTATCTAACTCCTCCCAATCGTTGCCTTGTAGTACAGACCATGTGATTTTTTCGTTTGTTGCAAAGGAATCTGCCAATGGATTTTCGGTACCTTCAATTAATTGAAATAATAGTTGCACTTGTTGCAATGTAACGGTACCTGTGAGGCCTATGTATAGGGTGCCTCCTTGACAATATTCGGGTGCTACGAATAGGTTGTTTTCTGCTTGCCCAAAAGGATGTTCATGAAATAATTGAATCGTGTCTAAATTCTTTGTTGTATCTGATGGATTTTGGAAGTCAACTATTTGTTCTGCAGTATAGTCTACATATAACTTTTCGATGAATGGCGTATATGGCTCATTTGGTAATAAGGTATCGACTTTACTTGTAAGAGCTAAAGCGTATACTTGCGGAAAGATGGCATGCAAAAATGATTGGTTTAATGAAAGCTTTAGAGGTCCCGTTTTTCTAATTTTGGGACTTGTTTCTGCTAGTATTGAAAGTTGTAATTCGAACCCTTCTTCTGCTGATGTAAATAAGGAGGTTTCGGCATTTATGACATCTGAAGTTTCATTATTATTGATAGTAAGTTTGGCTTTAAAATAATCGTTACTATCTACGTATAGATTATCTACATTACTTAGAGCATTTTGATAAATGGCAGGGGATAGGTTTTTACTAGTGTCGGTTTTTCTATATGCTATGTAATGATCCATGAAATCTGACGGCGTGTTTAGCCATGGCGCCCTTATTGTTATCGTTTTCCAGTTCTTACTAAATGCATCAGGCGTATCTATATAGAAGGAAGAACGCTCAATGGGTTGTGTTGTAAAAGGATGAAAAGGCTTATCTTCTGCTAAATCGCCCAAATCATTTCTTAGGCTTACTTTTTCTGCTCCTGCAACTGCTACTTTTATTGTTGTAGTTAGAATACGTTTTTTTAAAAGTTGGGTATATAGTTTATAGCCCTCATTAAATTCCGGTTGTTGTGTTTTAAGTAAAAATCTTAAAACTGGATGTGTGGTTTCAAAATTCTCACCATGGATTTTTTTATCGTAAGGTAAGATAGCTTCCTGACTTTTATCTAGTGCAAGATAGAGCTCCATATTATTGTCAGAAACTTGGGTTGCGTAACCTGTTTTGGATGTCGTTTCCAAGGTAAAAGGGCCTAGCCAGCCTTTTTCTCCTGTTGCATACACCTCAAAGACGTTTGCAAGATTGGCTGTGCTTATAGTGTTTATGTGATCTTCTGTTGTATATTTTACAAGTATATCACGATCTCCTTCTTGAAGATTTAAAGTAGGTGCTGCGATTGCAAAACCTAGCTTTGGAGTTTCTAATACTGTAGTTGGTTTATAGTGTTCTGGATACCCAAATGGAAGCCATTGAGGCTCTTCTTTAAATGCTCCTCCTTTTCCATCGATAGAATCTACTTGACTTGCGGCATACAAAGCACTTTCTTCTGTTGGTTTTTGTTTTATATGGTGATAAATGCTTTTTAAAGAACTTACAGCTATTTTATTTACTACAACTTCTTCATCTGTGGCGTATTGTAATTTATTACCATCAGGATCTTTACCAGCTTCTAGTAATGTGCCTTCGTTTATTTTTGTAGATGATATATTCTTTGCTACTTCAAAAATAAGGTGTACACTATCTTCAATAGGGGCTTTCTTTTCAATTTGAAGAATTTCCTTGTAGTAAAAATCGAGATGTCGTTTTGTAATTCCATTAAATCGTGTTTTGGAATGTTCTATGAGTTTAAGAAAGCAAACAAACAGCGTTAGGTGTGGGGTGAGTGAAGTCCCTGTTTCAATTTCGGATAGAAAACTTGTAATTTCTTCTTTTTCTATAAAAAAGTTTTCCCAGTTGCCTAATGGTGTGTTGGTATCTTGAGTACTAAAATAATTTACTTCTTTAGCGAAGGTATATGCAAATTCCATCCATTCTGAAAGCGTAAAATCATTCAGTTTGAGATTTTCAGGCACCAAAGCACTTTTAACGCGTTCGGCTTGTCCAGTACCACTATGGTTTATTAAAAAGGTATGTTCGCAGTTTTTTGCCATATCTATATTTCTGATCCTTCCACTTTGTAAAATGGAAATACCATATTTGCTCTTGAGTTTGTACTTCGGATTATATATTCTATTATAATTTGAATTTCGCCTTCTAATTCGTTAGTTGTATCTAAGTCGATTTTAAGGACATCAATTCTGGGTTCATGATAAAGGATTGCTGTTTTTATTAAATCACGGATATAGGTTTTAAGCGTAATATCTAATGGTTGAAATAAAAGCTCTTCTAAATTGCAGCCATAGCCAGGAACCATAATGCGTTCGCCTAATTTTGTTGATAATAGAATTTCTAAGCTTTTGTTAATGTCTACCACACCAGATGTAGTGACTAGTGTGCCTGTATTTCGATCGAAGTGTGGCGGGAAACTCCAGCCTTCACCTAAAAATATGTCTTCGTTAATCATTTTGTTTGTTCTTATTTTTATCCTATTAATACTGTAAATTCTCCAAGAACGATGGTACCTCCATGTGCTGTACTATCTCCCATTCTTGCTGCGGGCATGCCTCCGATGAGGACTGTTGATGATCCCATGATGATTGAATCTGGAGGCCCGGTACAAACCGCCATATCACCAACTCTTGCTGCTGGTGTTCCTCCAATTAATACTGTTGGGTCGCCAGGAGGAAGAATAGGACCTCCTACGTGTGGCACGCCTCCTGGATTTACCATAGGACATACATGCATGTCATTAATTCTTGCTGCTGGTGCTCCCATTGTGTTAATTTATTTGAACTAATGATCCTTTTAAAACAGCTACGGCACTTGTTGAAACTTCTGCTCCAGCACTACCTTCTGCTTTAAAATTAGCATTGGCTTTTAATTCTATATTTGTTCCTTCTACTTTAACATCTCCTGTAGCTTTTATGATGAAGTCTGAGCCACTTTCGGCTAAGATGCCATTACTGTCTAAAGTAATGTTATTGTTATTGTCATCTTCTATTACTATGGAGCCAGCATCTTCATCGATTATAACTTTTTTACCACCAGGTGTTTCGATAGTGATTGATTTTTTGTCATCATCAAATAACAGTTTCATTTCACTGCGAGTAACAAATCCTTTTTCGTGGTTGTCATCTGTCGCCGCTATTGGTGATGGTTTAGCGCTACTATGCATCATACCAAGTATTACGGCATGATTAGGATCGTCATTAATAAAACCTACAATAACTTCATCACCAATCTCAGGTCTAAAAAAAGCACCTCGATTTTCACCTGCATCTAATGAGGCAATTCGTGTCCAAATACCTTGTTCTTCATTGTTAATAATAGGTATTTGTACAAGGATTCGGTCTTCACCATCGGGGTCATCTTCCAGTTGTGAGACGACTCCAACTTGCAATCCGTTCACTGCAGATACTAATCCAGCTGTGGGGTTTTCATGAATGTCATATGTTTCACTGAACCATTTCGGATTGATTCCAAATTCTGCATTGACAGTCCAATTTCCATCGGTTATTTCATGTCTAACGGCACTAATAAATACGGTTCCGTTAAAGCGGTCTCCTACACCTTCCAGCGTTACTACAACTCCAGGTTTTATTTCGGGAATTCCTTGAAATTTGATTATTCCACGTGTTTTTGAAGCTTGCTGAAATAGTGCATGTGCATCACACCAGTCTTGTAGAATGGTTGAGTTATAACTACCTCCATGTTTTAGTTCTAAGTTTTCTATTGCCAGAACATCGGTCAAGTCGGAAATACTTAGGTTCCCATTTAAATTTAGAGCTGGATCATTCGCTTCTGTTTCTACAATTTCTTGTTCGGAAGGATTCCAGCCATAGGTTGTTGTTTTACTGAATTGATTACGGGCGTCTATTTCGGCATCAAAGGCTAAAAGGGTTGCTCCGTATGCTATTGTTTGTACTGATTCTGATGAAAAATCTGGTTTTACGATTTTTATAGCACCGTTTTCAACAATACATATTTTACTATTTGCTTGGGCTCTTGTCATTATAAAATCCCAATCGGAAGTGCGGTATTGCACCAATTCTTTGTGCTTGTATGCCGTGCTTTCTACATCTGCTTCGAGATTGTGTTTAGAAAGAATTTCTTCAATAATATCGCTATCTGCACTATCGTAATAATAACAACTTTTTCTCCCTAATGTAGTTTTTACGGCCTGGTCTTTACATTCGACAATTAATAAGGAATTATTCTCCCGAATTTTAATACTGTGTTTGATAATTATACCTTTAAAAATGGTTTCTTCATCATTGTGATAACCCGCTTTAATTTCTACCTCGTTTCCAGGAATCAAGGTGTTTTCATTTCCTAAATTGAAATCTTGAGAATTAGCTTCTCCATCATAAAAAATAAGTTGGGCAAACGGGATTCTATTTACTTCTTTGTCAACAGTAATACTAGCAACCTGATAAACCTCAGATAGCGCAGTTCCATCAACTAAAACCGTATAGGTAATAAGATCTGAACTTTGTGATGTGTTTATGGTTCTGCTATTGTCCATTAGGATACTTTTTCTATAGGAGGAAATTTGATTTTTTGTCCTGTTGTTAATGTTCTAAAGTTGGTTATATTATTTACTTGTGCTATTTGTAAATAATACTTACTATCTCCATAAATTTTGAAAGTCATAAGTGGTAATGTGTCACCTTCTTTTACTGTTCTTATATGAGTTAAATCTGGTGAATTGTTATTTTCTTTTGCCACACGGAGATCATCCTCAACGGTGCCTTTAAACTTAGTCTTTGCTACAGCTCTTAATGGTGTACCATCTGAGGCAAAGAGTTTGAAGTCTATGGACATTTCGAGAAGGGATCCTTTGAAAAGGAGGGTGCCCCAACCTATCATAACATAATTTGGTTTATGCTCATCGCCGTTATAATCGAAAACTATTTTCTTGAACTTTTCTATGTCATCAATTATGCCGTCTCCCGATTCATTATTCTGTCCCTTGATAACACCAGTTCTGTCAAAAAGAAACTCGAGTTCAAAATCTTCGGGTGGTGTTCTAACAAACTTAGGAGCACTGGCACTGGTTCCTTGTCCTTGAGCTTCGGTATATTCGACTTTATACTTAAACGTGTACTTTTCTGGGTTTAATAAGGTGGTAAACTCACCGTCTGCAATTTTCTCGGTGAATTTGTCATCCTTGTACCCAATAAGTTTTAGTTTTTTTAATTCTCCAGTGCTCATCTATCGTTCGTTTTTACGGTCTTGAATTTCAAATACTTTTTCTATACAAGTAGATATAAGATTTGCAGCATTTCCTCCAGGTGCTTTGTTAGCACTTGCATTGCTTTGGTTGCTGTCGTTTACATTAATTTTAATGTGTAGCTCTTTAATTTCAATTGGCATCTTATACGAGTGTAAAATAGTTATAGGCTAATTCTATGGTTTCTACTGAAAGTTTGTTTTCTTCAGCATTTAAATCTGCAACTGTCCATTTTACTGGAAAGGCGTGTACTACATTCCATGTAACTAGCGGATCATGTTTTTCATTAAGTAATTTCACAGTAAGGTCTATGGGAGCAAACTGAAAACTCTCGATGGCGTCTCTGCACCAGTCTATGAGTTTTGAGTCTGTGACCAGACCTCGTTTTAAAACAAGGTTTGGGAATTTTGTTCTCACTGGAAATTTGTGCTTAAATCTATTTTCACCACCTTCAGCAAATTCTTCTGTTTCGATATCGACAGAAAGCCCAGCAACAGATTGAAATTGAATATCTGTCTCTTGAGTTGAAATTCCATTGAATTCTACTTTAAAATGAAAACTAACTGGAGGGTAGTACGTTGCCATTAATCACCGTTTTGAATGGTTAAACCTTCATGGGCAATTTCCAATGATTCAATTGCGGTTTCATTGCCATCTCCTTTTAAATCGGTGGACTGCACTTTTATTGGGAAAGCATTTTTTACTTTCCATACAATTACGGGTTCATGTTCTTCGTTTAAAAGCTTGATGGTAATGTCTCTTCGGTCTATAGTGTTTAGTTTTACAGTATTCCACCATTGATAAAACTCATTATCGTTTTTAAATGATCCTCGTTTTAAGGTAATGTTGCTGTATTTCTGCATGCCAGGCATCTTAATTTTGCTGTATTCTGGACTTGCACCATGACGATATTCTATTAATTCGGTTTCTAAATCTAATCCTGAGACTTCAGTAAAACCTATGTTTGTTCCAGCCCAATCTACTGTGAAATGAAACTTTACTAATGGATATATTTCTGCCATCTTTTTATTTTTTTATAGTTATTTTATTTTTAAATTTTATGATTCTTGCATTTTATGTGAGAATTTTAAAACGATAAACTCAGCAGGTCTAACTGCTGCCATACCAATTTCAATATTCATCAATCCATCTAAAATATCATCGGCTGTCATGGTTTCACCTAATCCAACACGTACGTAAAAGGCATCGTCTGGTTTAGCACCTGCCAGAGCTCCTGCACGCCATTGAAGTACTAAAAAATTTTCAATCATGGCACGTACTTTTACCCAAGTATTAGCGTCGTTAGGTTCAAAAACAAATTGTTCACTTGCTTTCATTACAGATTCTTCAACCATAATAAAGAATCGTCTTACTGGGATATAGCGCCATTCTTTATCATTTCCAGCCAGAGTTCTAGCGCCCCAAACCATAATTCCTTTGCCTTTAAAGGGTCTAATGGCATTTATGGATTTACCTGCTACAACATCTACATTAAGGCTTTCTTGTTCTTGTTTATCGATTAGTTCGGTTACACCAATAACACTGTTAAGCGTTACATTTGCAGGTGCTTTCCATACGCCACGGTTACTGTCTACTTGTGCGTATACACCAGCGAGAGTAGAACTAGGAGGTAATTCGAGATATTCTTCAGCAATGGCAGAAACAATATTTTTAAGTGCAGGAATGGCTTCTATTGCAGACTCTTCAAAAGTTGATGTAAAACTCTCGGTAGAAGAACTTATCATCTCTATTGCAGATTTTATTGGATTCCATAGTGCTGCAATGTCATTTAAAAATGGTGTAATTCTTTCTGTCTGTGTAGCTTCTGTTGGGAAATAAGCTTTAACAGATATTGGAACACCTGAGTCGTAATCAATTCCTGTAACTGCATTATCTGGAATTGATAACCCTGTACCTAACGGGGTTCCAGCTGCCCAATCGTCTTGCATTTTCATGATTTCATCAATAACTCCAAGTAGAGAGCCTCCTGTATCTAAGGAAGGGAAAAGTTCTTGATAAAGGAAGTCTAATAAAAACGCACGATTTGCTTCAGGAATTGGATATGTTAAGGCATCTCCACTGTCATGGGTTAAACTCAAAGCACCTACGGCAGCTCCAAATTCGGCATCAATTAAATCTACAATTAGATCTGTTACACTGGCTAAGAATTGTAAAACATCTTCAAGGTTACCAATTGTTGTACTGTTTCTCAGAGTAGTCATTAATCCCTCAAAATGCACGTCTAAGGATGTTGAACTTCCAATTATAGCTGCAATGGCTGCTTCTACGGTTGCTTGATCATTTACAAGATCGTCTAACCCATCTGCTAAGGCTTTGGCTTCTGCATCTGAAATTAAATCGGATAGGTTTACTGTTGGACCGTTTAAGGTAATTTTGCCTTTAATATCTTTATAATTGACAGTTCTTGGCAAATTTGCTTTTATCCACGGTGTATAAATTGCACCGTATTTAAGGTTATTCATTCCAATTCCATTCCTGAAATTTTCTACTGCATTATCATGTGGATCACTATTTTCTCTCGTATCAAGAATAGCGAATCGGTCTTGAAGTTTACTACATTGGGCTAGCATGGCTTGGTATAGCGAATTCATGTCATTTTGAGACATCATTGGTGCATCTGGTGCAATTAGTAGCGTTGGTTCATCGACCTTCTTAATTTTGTCAAGACCAACTAAAAGCCCTGGGTTGGCTAAAGGATCGCTAGGGTCTCCATTTTCTATGGTATCTCCATAGGTACCAACTGATACGATATAACAATCACCGCCACCATTCGCATAAAACATCCTTATTGCTTCGTATAGATAGTACAATTCTTTTATATCTACTTTTGTAACCTGCTGTAAAGCATTTAGGTCAATAGAATTTACATTAACGTCTGGTGCTCCTCCAAAAAAGGTCACGAATTCAAGTGCTGATGAAATTTTCGTGGGCTCATTTAATAAGTCGCCAGTGACTGTTTTCTTTGCTATTTTTGTATACCCTATAAAGGCAGGTATAGCTGTTTCAACCTGTGCTACTGAGGGAGGAAACGTTGAAATTTCCTCTACGTAGACTCCAGGTGTTTTGAAGGATGTTCCCATAATTTTCTAAATTTAATTTGATATGAATATTTCTGAAATTGTTTCTATAATAGTACCACTCCCGTCTTTTACAAAAACGAGGCGGTTTGGTTCTGCTGATGCTCTTTTGGCTGTTGTATCAAAAGTGTATCCAACGATACCATTCTGTACTAATGGTAAAAGAGTTGGAGATTTATGTATTAGAGTCCCGTCTGTTGCGTCTAAATAGCTCCAGAAGGTTTCTCTATTTCTTAATTGAACTTTAAAGGTAGGTGTGGTTGCTTGTGTTAGCCCGCTTGTATCAAGAAGGCTATTACTTGCAGTATCTGCTTGAACACTTAATGAAATGATACCAAATAAACCTTTTTTCTCGCTTGAGGAGAGTTTTTCTGAAACCGTTTCATAAGTAAAAGCTGTGATATCATAATCTTCTATTGGTGTTTGAGGGATATCAGTTTCAATATTTATTTCGCTGAATACTCCTAACTCTGTTGCTGGTTTTTTATTTGAAAAATAAAAGGGGATATCTGGCACACCAACCACAGTAGAATAGTTCTCGAATAAAGGGTCTGTTACATATAACAAAAAGTCAAATTGATCGGTTTGAGATACATCTATTTTTGGTTTATAAATCCCGTCTGTTATAGTGTCTTCTGCTTGGATCCACAATACAAAACCACTTCGGTTTTGCTTCATCACTATTTTTTGTCCAGACATAAGTTTTTTTGTTCGTTCTGTAGGCTTGATTTGCAGAAAACTTTGGACGTTATATTTTTCTAACTGTTCTTTTTTTAAATCAGGATTGGCAAGATTATCAAATCTTTCTACACCATCATTTAGAAAATATTGATGGTACAGATTGACTGTGCAAAGGGTACGGTATTTGTGATTAAAACTCATGTTGTATGGTCTTTTAATACGCCTGCTACATTGCTAATAGGGATGCCTGTATCGTGCATGTTTGTGCTTTCTATTTCAATAATACTTATTCTATAAAGGACACTTGGAACGGATTTGCCACCGAGTGTTCCCCAGATATAATTGAGTTGTTCAAAGGTTGGTGTATACAAGTCTACAATGAATTTGAATTCTTTGAGGTCATCAAAAATGGAACTCGTAGAAGTGAACGGTGTATTAACTTGTGTGAAAACTTTTTTCGATTGGAAGAATTCAACAATATTACTTATAGATATAAGTGCTTTGTCATAGGCTATTCTATTTGCTGAGAAAAGTACATAGAGGTTTAAATTAACTTTGTTGTTTTTATAGATTGTTTTCCCATTCTTAAAACTTGTATTGGGAATATTTTTAAGGGTAGCTTCTTCTTCCATATTAAGCAAGGAAACTGCAACTCGATCTTTCAATCTGGTTACCAAAGCATCATCCTGTTTTGCTATATTTTCTAACACAAGAATACTGTCGTCATTTGACTTTGTTTCTAAGAACTTGGTGATTTGGTCCATTACAATTTCGAGTGTTTCGTAGATCATGGCATTGATAGTTTGAGTAAAATTATTAATGTTTTCGCTTTTGTTTTTTTGAAATTCCCCTTTTTTTGCAGGGGATTTTTCCTCTTTTTTAAAAGGGAGTATTTCCCTTTTTTTGAAGGTTTTTTTCCTTTTTTTGATCGAAAAGAATTTCCTGATGTGGAGTCTCGGGTCTGCTTGGTTAGTAAAGGCGGGGTTTCCATTGACATTGTCATTCCTGCACTAGTGTGTGCGTCACGCTGATGAAGGCATGAGTAAGAAATAGTATAGATTTGATATTTTAAAGTAAATCTTTAACGTTAACGGCATGAACAAGATGTTCGTGCTAGATAGACTCAATGTCAATAAGTTAATGGGGTATGTCTGTTCGAGAACAGTTAAAACCTCTTTGTTTGTTAAAATGATGAGTTCTAGACAAGCTATGCTTGCTGCTTTCACAACAAAATATATTTTGTCGTTCAGTAATGCTCGAACAGACAATTGAGGTACTAAAAACCCTTAACTTATTGACATTGTGCTCGAACTAGCTAGGGGGAGTTCAATCAAAATTTGTTTAATATGTGTTAGATAGTCTTTTTCATGAATATGATAAGTCCCTAAATAACATTCAATGTGATAATATCCTTATTTATATCGACGTAAACTTTTTCAAAATAAAAGGATAAGCTTGTTTTCCGGACATCATAAAGGAAAATTCTACCGTCACTGTGAACGATTTTAAGTATTTTAATTCCAAGGTTACTCGATGTTTTTTGATACCCTACTTTTGATGTAAATTTCCATGGACCAATTCTAGCCGTTCCTTTTATAGAAAATTTTCCATCCGTTAAATCCAAAGCAAGAGGTATTCCACTGTATTGAACGGATAAATTATGTGTGAATTTTTTGCTGCTATTTCCGTAGCCATATTTTGGAAAATAATATAGAGAGCGAAACTTACTATCTTCGCTTAATAATTTCTGAGTAAGTTTTATTACTTCATTCCAAGACTCTTTAGAAACATTTTTCAGGCTATTAGATGAGCCTATTTCTGAAACTAAGCTTTTTCCTTTTCTTTTAATTGCATTAAATGCATATTTAATACCATTCATAGATTCTGGAACAATAATTTTTTGCTTAGAATCAGGAGCAAGTTTTATAAAAGATCTTCCAAGATTATATAAGTCCCTCCACATAGCTTCACTATGGTCATGATTGGCTCCAGTTTTCCTATGATGCATTGTGGTTTGGTAACTTCTATTATACTTCTTTTGTAATTTCCTCAATTGGCTAATGTGGATATTAGCGTATTGATAACTCCCACTTTCATGAGGGGTCATTTCACGAATATAATTCGCTGTACTCCCCATTGATTGGCTACAAGAAACAAGGAGTAAAATGAATAAAAAAATACAATTTTTCATAAGCTAAATAGTTACGTTACAGGCTTAAAAAAAGTATATTAAAGGTACGATTTTTTGATATTTAAAGTTTTAAAAATGAGTATATTAACACTTATTTTGTGAAAGACAATGTTTTCTGTGATTAAAAGAAACATTCTGATATTTTTTTTAACTATATTTTGACTATTTGATATTTCCCACGACTGATGAAATTATTGTTTTTGCAGAATATATAACAAGTAATTAAAAACGAATATATTTTTTGTTACAAAAAAATAATCAAGCCTTCATTATTAAAAATAAGGTATATCATCACTTAAATAATGATTTAGTTAAGTATCATAATAAACATTAAGGTTTAAGAATAAGTACTATTCTTTCCTTATATCCAATTTTCAGGAGATTAGAATTGTTTCTGCAACAAAAAACGATTAATCATTAGTTTTTACACTCTCGTTTTTTAGAAAGTAATTAAGTTGCGCATTAAACCATTTATGTCTATTTCTAAAAGAAATATAAATGAATATAAATATTAAACTTTCGATGAGGAGTTTTGCTCTGCTGTAATTAATTATTACACCTATAATTAACAGTAGTAGCGTCACAAAAGCTAGATTTCTAAGCATGATAACTCTTGTATATCTTTTAACCATTTCAGAATATACTAGAGGCTTTATATCTATTTTTTTAGCAAGTTTTAGCATTAAACTCCCAAGATTAGTTGATATTTCATCTTGTTTATTATTTATTCCGATCTTCTGATATAAATTTATAATTATTTTTCTGCTTTTAAGCCACTCAATTAATTTTAATGATTTTGTTAAATAAATTGAAGAAGAAGAAATGATAAGTCCCAAAGAATATAATGCGCCTAGAAATATCAAGCTAAATATTAATTCATAGACCCAAGAGTCATGTGATACTATTTCATAAAAAATTTCTTTAAGATTTTTTAAAACTATATTTTCGGATTTTGAGTTTGAATATTTGGTCAATATCTCAATAAACATAGTAAAAACCAGAATAGCACTTGGTATTATATATGCAAATAAATCATAAAAAAAATATGGAATAGAATTTATGGCTTTTTCTATGCTATTATTCATCATTGAGGCTTTTTAATTTTATAGTAAGTAATTCTGAATTAAAAATAAATAATAATTTAAATATTTATGAATGGCTCTAGTTTAAAACTGAGTTGAATTTAGTTTTTCGTATCTGATTCCAATCTTCTGATATCTGGTGTATATGATTTGAACACTCTAAAAAAATCTAAATTAAGGATTCTATAAAGTTATGACAAAAAAATAAATAAAGAGGTGGTATATAATACAAAAGAAGGTATCTTAATTAGATATACGATAAAGACAAAATTTAGTCTTTTAATATGCTTCTCAGCTTTTTTGTTCATTCTTTTCAGAAATATGCATTTTCATTATTTTCAATGCCTTGTTCGTACTGAAACATTAATTTTTTGAGCAAATTTACTCATAGCCAATTCAGATTTAATACGATAAAACAAAACTTTATTTGAAAGTGAATCCATACCATCATCCCAGTAATTAAAGTCCAAAAAATTAGCTACTTTTTTCTGCTTTTAATATCAGGAAAATTATGGTTCCATTCCCAATTTTGATAAGAATTTTTAAGTACACTAAATATTTTTCTGTGTCGTATTGTGAGTAATATGCACAAAAAGGTTGAAACAAAATAAGTGATTTCCCTATTTGAAAAAGTGTAAAACCTATTTAAAAAAGAGGATAAAACCTATTTAAAAAGAGGGTAAAACTAGATTAAAACAAATGTAGTTCATTGTAGTTTAGTTGTTTATAAAAATGAATTCAATTTTTAGTAAAAACATTAACCCATAAAATTTTTAGAGATGAAAAATAAAATAGTAAAGGTAATTTTATGTCTTTTGTTTTGTAATAGTTTAATTGCTCAAAATACAGCAATAAAATACAATTCAAAGGATAATACATTATCAGTAAATTTAAATCAAACACCTATTACAAAAGTAATAGATGAGCTAATCAAGCAAGGTCTACAATTGTATATATTAAGTGATAATCAAAATTTTAAAGTAAGTGGTGTATATGCAAATACAGATATTGATCGTGTATTGTCGAAGATTATTCCAAAGCGTGTTAAATACTTTTACAAAGTAATTTCAGAAACTAAAGAAAAAGCTTTTGTAGCAAAAAGTAATTTTAGAACCCCCACAGTTATGAGTTCAGTTGGCAAGATCTCAAGCCAAAAAGGTGATAAAAACGGAGCTTCAGATAAAAATAAACCACAACTTAAAAGTGCCAATAAGTTAATTATTTCTAAACCTGTTTTGGCATTAAGGACTTCTTCTAAAATAAAAGATCCTTTCAAGGTTAAAAATGCAGTTTTCAAAAATTCTAAAAAGATGAAAGCGGTAAACAAAATTACTCCTGTTACAGCTTCTAAAATAAGGAGTTTTGATAAGGCAGTTTTAACTAATGGCGAAATAGTAACAACTCAAAAAGCAAAAAAGCATTTAGTAGTAACATATAGAGTTACAGAAAACGGTATTTCTCCAGTATCTCTTATAGAAGCAAATGGAGAATATGCCTCGTCAACTGAAGTGTCAGGAAATCAGGCTATTATTGGGGTAGAAAACGGAAAAGCCGTTTTAGTAGAAACTTTTGAAAACCCATTAACATATAGAGCCATTTTTGAACCAGGGGTAAGTGACCATAAAGAATTTACAGCTACTGAGGCTTATATTAATGTGTCTATGCCAATAAAATATAAATCTGCAGTAGCTTCTGAAAAATTAGAACTTAAAATGGTTCGATTTAAAGATGAATCAAAAGCGCAAAGCGTGTTACAAAAAGTAAAAGCAAAAGAACTGAAAAGTGCTGGCATTAATGCCTCTTTTCAAGTATTAAAAACAGCTCAAAAAGCAGATTTTTCAAAGTTAAAAAAATCAATAATTATTAATAATTAGAAAAATGAAACATATAAAAATAATTTTCGTTCTTATTTTGAGTATTTGTATTCAAAGTATAAGTTTTTCACAAACTAAAAGTACCTTATTATACAATGGAAGTACAGCTTCTAAATTTGATATTGTATTTATGGGAGATGGTTTTTCTTCAGCTAACCAGACGGAATATAACAATATGGTAGCCGATTATTTTAAAGCTATGTTCACTCATGATAATGGTAATCTAGATAACGTACTTTCAGAATTACAAGACGCTTTTAACGTGTACAGGGTAAACCTTACATCTGCAGAATCTGGAGTTACTCAATATACCTGTAATAATGATGATTGCAGTAATAATTCACCAAATCAAAAAAACACTTCATTAAATTTTAAATATTCAGGATGCTGGAATTGCTGTTGGATGAGTAAATCTTCAAATACGAACACTAAAATAAATAACGCACTTAGTGCTGTAGGTTTGTCAGGAGCAGAATTTGTAGTAGTTATACTTAATGAAACTGGTTTTGGAGGTTGTTCTTATGGTAAAGTATTGTCTATTACTAAAACGACCAGCAACAAAGTATTGTTGCATGAATTAGGACATTCTGTGGGGAAATTAGCAGACGAATACACAAGAGCAGGTTGCCATGGACCATCAAACCCTTCAGCTGTTAATGTGGATAAAAATAGTAATCCAAATAAATGGAATAAATTTGCCAGAAGTTCTATTACAACAGGAAATCCTTTAGAGTATAATGTTGATGGTTTTGAAGGAGGACATTATAAAACAGATTGTATTTATCGTCCATCTAGTAACAGTACCATGAAAGGAAATACCAATTTATTCAATCCTCCTAGTTATAACGAATTTTGGAAACGAAATAAACCAAAAAGTAAGTATAATTTCAATAAACCAATTATTGGTAATTTTCAAGGCAATAGTTATAGTGATGTCGTCTTACATTATGGAAACTATATAACAGCTTACCCAACAGAACGTCCTAAAGGGTTTACAGGAAGTGGTGCGAGTACAACGAGGCCTGCTAATTCGTATATCACAACTAAAAAAGTAAAAGGCTCTGGAGGTACTTGGTATATTTCCAGTAAAGATAAATTTTATGTTGGTGATTTTACAGGAGATGGTTATGACGATTTGTTGGTTTTTTATCCAAATGGACAATATTCAAGACTCGGAATTCTAAAATCGGTGCCAAATGGTTTTGAATGTATTAAAAAGGTATATTACAACCTTCCAGGATGGCAAATGCGTGATGGTGATAAATTTTTTATTGCTGATTTTAATGGCGATAATAAAGATGATTTTTATATTTTCAATGCAACCAATTGGAATCAAGGGTACATGGGAATGTTTAGATCCACTGGGAGCAATTTTTCTTATGTAAAACGATATGATAAATATTTACCAGGGCACTATATGTCAGCATCAGATAAATATCATGTAGCTGATTATACTGGAGATAATAAGGAGGAATTAGTATTATTTAATCCAAATTCTAAAGTTACCAGAATGTTTAAATCTTCTGGAACCTCATTAAGTAAAACCAAAGAGTATTTTGCTAATCTTCCTGGTTGGACAAGTAAATCTGGAGACAAATATTATATAGCAGATATTAATGGAGATGGAAAGGATGATATTTATGTGTTTAATGGTACGAATTGGGGACCAGAATATTTACTTTTATTACGTTCAGATGGAACTAAATATAATTATACTAAGCGATACGATGATGCCTTACCAGGCTGGAATATGAACAACCGTGACAAATTTTATGTTGCCGATATAGATGGTAATGGAAAAGAGGATTTGTTTGTGTTTAATAACCAAGATTGGTCAACGCAATATTTGGGAAGAGTTATTACTAATGGAAGTACAGTAAATGTAAATTACCAAAGCAACTGGATAGGTGGCTGGAATTTAGGTAATTCGGATAAATTGATTGTAGGTAACCGAAAAACAGGACGAGATAATTTGTTTATACATAATACCAATTGGTTTAGTTATATGTGGTCTGGTAATTCAGGTTTATATATTAAGGGAATGTATAAAGATTATATTCACGCATTTAAGCACCATGATTATGGATGGTACTAAAAAAATAGGTGTTTAGTTAATATATTTAGAACACGGGAAAAGATCCTGTGTTCTAAATATATATTATTAATTTCACAAAACTGAATGTATTCTGTTATAAAGAAAAACTCATGAAAAACTACATTTTAATAGTAAGTTTATTTTGGTTAAGTTTCAGTTGTAATAACTTTTCTAAAACAGCTCAAAGCTCAAATAAGAATACAAAAGATTTAGTAGATATAAAACCTGAAGGTGATGGGTTGAAACAAGAAGCACATTATTTTGCCGTAAACTATATATTCACAGAGTCAAAAATAGAATTCATTTCTGCCGATAAACAAGAAGGAGAGTTAAACTATTTTTTAGTATCTCCTATTGATCTATTTCTAGTTGCTTACAAAAATGGTAAGTTAATCTATTTTACAGAATTTCCAGATCCATTAGCTAAGCGAACCGTCGGAGAAAATGAAACGGTACAAAAATTGGATGAAGGTTATGGAACAATTAATTTTCCTGAAACATTTTCCAAGCCAAATAAAAATATTACTATTTATATTTTTAAGGTAAAAAACTATATAGAAAATTTTGAAATAAACGTTTTATCAGAAATTACATCTTTAGAAAAGCAATTATTCATTGAAAAAAAGTATAGTATAAATTCAGAGAATTTAGCAAGACTTTTAAAAGAATAATTACAGTATTAGGCTCTTTTTATAACAATATGATCTTATAAACACCCCACAGAAATTACTAATTTGGCTTACGATCCAGCTTATAAAGAAATAAGAGAGAAATTAGAGAAAGAACTTGATGAGTTAGAAGTAAAAAAACTAAGGAATACCTAAATAAGATATGTTAAGCTTTTTTTTATTTCTGTATCTGGACTTTATATGCTTAATATTCGAAGCTTCTCTTTAGGTGAAACAAAGACATTATTGCAATAGATTAGCTTTTAAAAATAAGAACTCAAACACCTATAAACCTTAAAGAATGCCAGTACTGTATTTAATTTCAGTATCACTCCCTTATTTAGAATCTCAATTTATGAAATCAATAATATTTTAGATTGATTGTTTAGATTCTTTTAATAAAACCGTTTTAATAAAAACGATTCCCGAAATTTTATTGATTTCCCTAAACGCTTATACTCCAAAAACGTCTTATTATTTACATTTACTGTCCCTATAACTTAAATATATATGTATCACATGACAAGGTTAGATAAGACGAAATCAATACAAGGTATTCTACTAGCTACTCTATTTTTTTTTATAACAAATAGCCTATTTGCTCAAATCTCAGGAAAAATTATTGAATCTGAAGATAACTACCCATTAGAATATGCTACAGCTGCACTATATAAGGGATTAGACAATAGTTTAGTAACAGGTGTTATAACCAATGAAGCTGGTGTTTTTTCTATTGAAGGTGTTAAACCTGGTACTTATTATTTAAAAGCATCTTTTATGGGGTACACCACAAAACGAATAGGAGATATTATAGTAAGCAGAAAAAATGAAGCCCTCAAATTGGGTATTATAACATTACAATTAGGGAGTCAGTTAAGTGAAGTTGTTGTAAAAGGAGAACGTGCTTCGGTTGTACATAAAATAGACAGGCAGGTATTTGATAGTAAAAAGTATCAAAATAGCCAAGGAGGTAATGCAATTGATGTGATTAAAAACTTACCATCAGTAACCATTGACGGTCAAGGAGAGATAAACGTTCGTGGGAGTCAAGGTTTTGCTGTTTTAGTAAACGGGAAACCCACCCAAGGTGATGTTAGTGCTATTTTAGCACAACTGCCAGCAAACGCTTTAGAAACAGTTGAATTAATCACCGCGCCTTCTTCAAAATATGACCCTGAAGGTAAAGGTGGGATTTTAAATATAATTACTAAAAAAGGGGCTGCTAATGGGACTTATGCACAAGTTAATATCCGTAGTGGGTTTCCATCAATCGAAGCATACGATACCCAAGAAGATGCGCAACGTTATGGGATTGATGCTACTTTAAATAAACGTACCGATGTATGGAATATCTCGTTAGGAGCCAGTTATCAAAGAAATGATAAAACAGGTAGACGAGAAGGGGATATGTTTATAGTAAATAATGCTGAAAATACCACCACATTCTTACCATCGGACGGGGAGCGTAGTTTTGATGAAATCACATATAATGGACGGTTACATGTAGATTTTATGCCTAATGATAACAACACGTATTCTTTAGGTTTTTTTGCAGGGAAACACACCAAAGAAAGACTTGCCGATATTGTGTATTTCGATAATCATGCCGTATCTCCAATAGGAAGTGAAAACAGACTTTATACCTTTGCGTATTTCAATCATAATTTAAGAATTAGAAAAGGTGATTTTGCTTTGGGTAGTTTTGATTATGCTCATACTTTTAATGATAAATCGAAACTATCTGCTTCATTTTTATATGAATATACTTTTTTAGGTGGTCCAACCGAAAATGATAATGTAGGTTTCCCAGATAATAACATTGTTTATCAGGAAGAATATAATACAAATGATAATCCTTTATATGGTACTCGAATCAATTTGGACTATGCGTTGAAACCTTTGTCTTTCGGAACTATTGAAACGGGTTATCAATACCGAGATTTAGATCATACAGGCGATTTTGTTTACGAACGTGATGGTAATTTAGTTCCAGAATTCTCTAGTAATATCAAGTTAAAAAGAACGATACATTCTGGTTATGCACAACTTACAGGAGCAAAAAACAAATGGGATTATGCTGCGGGTGTGCGTTTAGAATCTATGGATAGAACCTATACAGAAGCTTTAGCAAGTGAAAATAACAGCAATATTTATAAATACGATTTTCTAAAATTATTTCCTTCAGCGTCTGCAAAATATACAGTAAATAAAACTACCGATTTAAAAGCAGCGTATAGCAAAAGGGTAGAGCGTACCACCACATTTAAGATGAATAGTTTTGCCGAACGTGAGCATTCTGAAGTTTTTGAACAAGGCGATAACACCTTACTTCCAGAGTTTATAGATTTGGTTGAATTAGGAGTCACAAAAAAATTAAAAGGAGGAAATTCGGTATATGCTACCACATATTTTAGACATGTAGATAATGTAATAAATCGTGTAAATACCTTAGCTTATCAACCTAATGGTGCTGTTATAGATAGTATTATAAACAGAGTTTACTCTAATGTTGGAAAAAGTAATTCGATTGGTTTAGAAGTAGGAGCAACCATAAAACCTACTAAAAACTGGACTAATTTTATTGGTGCGAATATTTACAATTATGCTATAGATGGTGTTTTGAATTTTAAGCATAGAGATGGTATTGACAGATCGTACGATATAGATACGAAATCTACTATTTACTCAGTTAATCTAAATTCAACCGTTAGTTTTTGGGATAATGCTTCTTTACAGTTTACATTTAATTATTTATCAGACAGAAATACAGCTATGGGTGAAGATTCCAGATATTACTCGCCTAATCTGGCCTTTAGGAAAACGTTTCTTGATGATAAATTAGTAGCGACCCTACAATGGCAAAATATAGATATGGGATTATTAAATACTAACGAACAGCGTATTACCACATCTAGACCTAATGAGTTTTATACCACCACCAATTATGTTTACGAAGTAGATATGGTATTTTTTAATCTGTCGTACACATTTAATAAAGTAAAAAACAAATCGAAATTTATTGATAGCGAATTTGGTAAGCGCGAGTTTTAGTTCCGTTTGCATTATTCTGTGATCTTTAAAAAAGGGAAAAGGTGTATTTTGAAAAGATTTTTTTGCAATAAAATCTTAAATCAGTAAGTCTATTGAGAAGCAGCTTAAAGCTGTTTTGTTTTGAATGAAAAAGGATCATTCCTAGATAGTCAGTCTTATATTATTAGTTTCAACTGTAGTTAAAAAGATGTGCTTTGGTGCATGTCACTTTCAGTTTCTAAAAATTTCAGACACGAATTCACAGGAATTCAGTTTTAGTATGTTTATGTTTTTATTTCAGTATGTCACGAAGCAGACTTTCAGGCTATCAAAATGAACCTATGGATTTCTAGTCCATAGGTTTAGTTTATATACCTTCGTTCTACTATAATTTCACGATTTTTTTAGTCAAATTTTGCGTTTTAGAGTTTACTTTTAAAATATAAATACCGCTATTTAATTTAGATAAATCTAACTTAAGTTCTTCTCCGTTTGGTTTAGTTTGTATAACTTTTTGGCCATTAACAGCATGTAGTGTTATAGCTGTTTCTTGATCATAATTATTATTAAACTTGATAGTTAGTTGATTTTCTACGGGACTTGGATATACACTAAAAGCATTTAAATTCTCTTCCAATGGTTCTTCTGCTTCTGCTTTTGGAATAGAATTTTTAGATGTACTTGCTGCAGAGGTATCAAACCGCCACTGTTGGTTTTGATTTGTAGCGCTTGAAGTCCATAGGTAAACATTTTGACTACTCGCACCTCCATTACCACCATCTATTGAGTAATTAGTTCCACGTTTTTGCAAGCGATAATGCCCATTTCCCGCATCTATTTTTTCCCATTGTTGGTTATAATCGGATGCGTTACATGATGCCATAGTAATATCTTGTCCATTACTACCTCCAGAACCACCATCCATGCAATAGCCAGAATTCAATTTTTCATAGGAATAATAGCCTCCTCCACGGTCTATTTCTGTCCAGGTTAAATTATTGTGATTAATATTTGTATATAGCCTCACAGAACGACCATCCAGGCTAGCATTAGTAGATCCGCCATTGATGGCAAAGCCTGTTGCGTTTCGCTTAATTAATTGAAAATTATCACTGCTGGGAATACCACCACCATTAGGATCTACAATGGCATACCCATTACTACCATTCCAAAGAGAAAGCTCATCGTAAGTAACTGTTCTTGTTTCACCATCCATATGTCCGTCGAACAAATGATTTTCAGAGTCATAAGTTTGATCATAGCCAGCAGATTCGCGATAATTGTACTGTCCATATGAAATTGAGGAATATGTCTGATTATACATGCCATTAGCATTCATATCACCCCAGCCTATTGTCTGGCCTGTCTTACTTAATCTTAGAACATCATTTACCCAAATTTGAACGATACCCCCGTTACTGCTTAATTTAACACGAATTACAACTCTTACAAAGGTGTCTTTTGGAAAATTACCGTATATAAGATAATGATCCTTATTTGCAACACTATTATATCGATGTTGCCAGACCAGCGCACCTCCATTACGACCATCAAATTTAAGCATGGCATAATGGTTTGCGCTTCCAGTAGCATCATTGTGTCCCCAAATTTGCATCAGGCAAGCATCTGTATTGGTGTTGTTTGCCATATAATCTGGATGAATTTTAAGCCAAAAGCCTGTCCAAAATTCTTGGGTGAAGTGATAGGCATTATTTTCTGGTCTTATTTGTGCTTTTCTGCCAGAGTTAGTACCGTTATATAAATCCTCATCCCAATGAGTTTCTACTCGCTTGTTTACGATGCTAACCCTGGCCTCTTGATCTACTTTTGGGATCTCAAAGGGGTAAATTTCACCATTATTAAAATGGTGACTGAGTAAAGTTTGACTGTTTAAGGTATTGACTACCCCAAAATATAGTGTTAATACTGTTAAATAGAATAATTTTTTCATTTTAATTAATTTTAGTTATAGTTTACAGATTAAATAGGGTTTATCGTTTTTCAATTTTTTTAGTCAAACTTTTAGATTTATTAGTTTATTTATTGGTCTCAAATGGAGTTAAAACTATGTACTTTAGCGCATGTCGCTTTCAGCTTCTAAAAACTTTTGACACGAACCAGCCTGCCGGCTGGCAGGTTTCACGAATTCACACAAATTCAGTTTTACCATATTTCACGAAGCAGACTTTTAGTCTGCCAAAACGAACCTATGGACTTCCTGTCTAGGAGTGGCTTAGTTGTTAAAATTTTAACTAAATAATTGGGATTTTAATAAAGATATGACTTAGTGAGGAGAGTAATTGTAAAAATTAGACCAATAAATGTAACTTATGGGTCATTTTTGTACAAAAATACACTTGATTTAAAGGAAATTACTTACAGTGAATATTTTAGATCTAAAGGTTAATATAAAACTCTTCAACTCTTGATGTTATCAACCTTTATTTGATTTACTCAATAGAAAAAAGTAGTAATGACATTTATTTAAAAATTCATATAAAATTGTACCACCCATTTTTATCTTTTGTTGTATTAAAAATAACACAAAATACTGAAGAGGTGTTTTGTTTTATTTAAGTTAATTAATTTCAGAATATAGATAGGCTAGGATACAGAATAGAAACTGCTTCGACATAAGGTTAAAAATATTTCAGAAGGGGCTTTCTGCTAATATAAAACTGAGGCAGTTTCTATTCTGTATGCAAGTTGTTTTAAAAGGTAATTTATTTTATTCTGGAGATGTTTTGATATCCCGCCCAACAAAATGTACAAACTTCGTTAATCGATAATAACTATTATTGAAAATCATTAAAAAATAATTGATGAAAGATTTCAAGACAGATTGGACAAAAGAAGAACTGAAAATTTACATACTAATCTATTGCGCTAACGCCGACTTTTCAGAATCTAAAGCAGAAATAGACTATATCAAGTCGAAAATAGAAACTAGTGATTTTGAAAAAATTCATGATGAGTTTAAGAAGGATAATGATTATCAAAGTATCCAAAAGATCAGATCATCAATTAAAGATCATGGTTATACAAATGATGCAGTAGATCGCTTATTTGAAGAGATGAAAACGCTCTTTTTAAGTGATAATAAATATGACATTTTAGAGCAAAATCTATATAGAGGATTGAATCGTATTCTTAAGTGATAAGAGGTGCTAATAAAAATAGATGTTAAGTTGGGGATTTGGCTATTTATTCACTTAATAACCATTCTAAATGTTAAAGAAACCCTAATAACTGACTCATAAAATATAATATTTTTAGATTTGATGGATATATAAATTAACCATCAAAAATGAAGTTATTTTTCAAATCGACATTAGTGCTTAGTTTTCTATTAAGTATTAGTATCTCTGCCCAGAATCCATTAATTAATTTTCCTTCAATAAGTCCAAACGGACAGTCTATAGCCTTTAATTATCAGGGCGATATTTGGACTTCAGATATCACTGGACAAAATGCAAAGCGACTTACAATACATGAAGCTTACGATACGAATCCAATTTGGAGTTTCGACGGCAAGTCAATAGTATTTACAAGCAATAGATATGGTAATAATGATGTATATGTTATCGCATCTGTAGGAGGCATTGCAAAGCGAATAACCTATCATTCTACAAGTGATAATATTACAGATTATACTAAAAATGGCGATATTCTCTTTTCAACACGAAGAAACTTTGCTCAGGTTGAGTGGGAAAACGAAATACATATAGTGAACGAAAAAGGAGGGACTCCATATAGATATATGAGTGCTTTGGGACTTCAGGCAACCGTATCACCTAACGGAAAGTTTATAGCTTTTGTAAAAGGGAGTTGTAGAATACAACGTGAAGCTTATAAAGGACCCGCAAATAATGATATTTGGCTATACAATATTGAAAAAGATACTTATACACAGCTCACTACTTTTAATGGTCAGGACTTTTATCCACAATGGGGTAACGATACAACTATTTATTTTCAATCGGCTAGAAGTGGCAAGTATAATATACATAAACTAGAAATTGATAGTGCAGGAGAGAAGCAAGGAAACTTAACATCAATAACCTCATTTAAAGATATGGGGATCTTTTCATTTCGTATAAGCAGAAATGGAAAAGATTTGATTATGACGAAAGGCGATCAAGTATTTTTAGTCAATGCAGCCTCAAAAAAACAAAAGGAAATTAAAATAAATATTTCTTCAGATAATAGATTAGACCCGATAGAGCACAAAACATATAGTAGTGGTATTAGAGATATAGCCTTGTCTCCTAATGGGAAGCATACAGCTTTAGTAATTAGAGGAGAAATTTTTATACGAGAAAACAAAAAAGAAAAACCCAGAACAGTTAATGTTTCTAAGTCGTCTTCTAGAGATAGAATGCCTACGTGGTTAAATGATAGTACCTTGATTTTTGTGTCGGATAGAGATGGACAAAATGATTTATATCTTGTGAAATCTAAAGATGATAAAGAAACTAATTTATTCAAAACATTAAAGCGTAAAGTAGTAAGATTGTCTAAAACGGATGCACCAGAATCTAATCCTATACTTTCACCTAATGGGAAATCACTTGTTTTTAATAGAGGTAGAGGAAAACTAGTCGTTGCAAATATTAATAACGAAGGAAAGTTATCTAACGAAATAACATTATTAGATGGTTGGGATACTGCTGGTAGTGTGTCTTGGTCTCCAGACTCCAAATGGTTAGCCTATAGTTTAAAAGATTTAGATTTTAATTCCGAAATATATATTCATAAAGCAGATAATAGTAGAAAACCAGTAAATATATCGATGCATCCTAAACAAGATAGAAATCCTATTTGGAGTGCTGATGGGAAAAAATTAATGTTTTCATCTAATAGAAATAATAACGATTATGATGTTTGGTTTACATGGCTGAAAAAGAAAGATTGGGAAAAAACAACACGTGATTGGGAAGAAGATTCAGAAGATACACCAAAGAAAAAAGACAAAAAGGATACTGATAAAGGAGACAAAGAAAAACAAAAAGATGCTGTAGACGATGTTGTTATTGATTTTCAAGACATTCATGAGCGTCAAGTTCAGGTAACATCATTTTTAGGAGGCGAGTTTGGTCACGCCTTTTCTAAAGACGGAAAAACTATTTATTATACAACAGGAAATGGAAGTAGAGGAGATGCTAGTGTCGAATCCGATTTATTTAAAATTTCATGGGAAGGAAAAGATAAAAAAGCAATTACAACAAAAAATAGTAAACCTTCTAATATTATAGTCGATAAAAAATATTCTAAAATATTTATGACGAAAAGTTCTGGAAGCCTTACTAGTCTTAATTTATCGAATGATAAATCTGAAAGCCTACCTATAAAAGCTAAGCTAGATATTGATTACAATTTAGAGTCTAATCAAATCTTTGATGAAGCCTGGAAAGTTATTAATGATGGGTTTTATGATCCTAATTTCCATGGAAAAAGTTGGGAAAGTCTTAAAAAGACTTATAAACCTTTGGCAATAAAAGCATCTACTCGTATCGATTTCCAAAATATGTTTAATTGGATGTTGGGTCAGGTAAACGCTAGTCATATGGGCTTTAGAAGTGGAGAACAAAGAGAAGATTTGCAAAGAGAAAGAACAGGGTTATTAGGACTAGAACTAATGCCAGAAAAAAATGGAAATCTTAAAGTAGTAGCAATCGTTAATAATATGCCAAGCGATAGAAGTACAAGTAAAGTATCTCCTGGAGATGTTATTATTGCTGTTAATGGTACAAAACTTACTAAAAACCTAAATATATATAGTCTATTAGAAGGCACTTCAGACGAAAAAATTTACTTAGAAGTAAATAGAAGTGGTACAGCAAAAGAAATAGTTATAAGACCAAAAAGTAGCAACCGTGTTGAAAAATACAATGCTTGGGTAAAAGAACGCAAGCAATTAACTAATACGTATTCTAATGGAAAGTTAGGATATATTCATATAGAAGGTATGAATTGGTCAAGTTTTGAGCGTTTTGAGCGAGAACTTACAGCAGCTGGTTTAGGAAAGGAAGGTATTGTAATAGATGTGCGTTTTAATGGAGGTGGTTGGACTACCGATTATTTAATGGCTGTACTTAGTGTAAAACAACATGCGTATACAGTGCCTAGAGGTGCCGCGAAAAACTTAGAAAAAGAACACAAAACGTTTAAAAATCATTATCCTTTTAGTGAACGATTACCACTAGCAGCCTGGACAAAACCATCTGTAGCGTTGTGTAACCAATCCAGTTATTCTAATGCTGAAATATTTTCGCATGCCTATAAAGCATTAAATATAGGGACGCTGGTTGGAGTCCCGACCTTTGGAGCTGTTATCTCTACAGGAAGAGCATCACTAATTGATGGTTCTACTGTTAGAATGCCTTTTAGAGGATGGTATGTGAAAGATTCTGAATCTAATATGGAATTAGGACCAGCAGTACCAGATGTTTTAGTATATAACAACCCAGATGATAAGTCTAAAAAAGTAGATACACAGTTAAAAAAAGCGGTTGAGGTTTTATTAACCCAAATAAAGTAATAAATTTAGAAACTGTTTAAGTTTTGTTTTTGGATAAACTAAAGGATAAAATTTAAACAGGTTCTTAAGCTAGAAAATTAATTTTTACGCCACCTGAAAAACATTTTTAAAAATATAGGCCCTGGACCGTTGATCGCTGCGGCATTTATCGGTCCTGGTACTGTTACCGTTTGTACACTTGCTGGTGTTGACTTTGGTTATTCCTTACTATGGGCCATGTTGTTATCTGTAATAGCGACTATCGTGCTTCAGGAAATGTCTGTGCGTTTGGGAATTATTTCTCAGCGAGGGTTATCACAAATTATACGAACAGAAATCAAGAACCCTATTCTAAAATGGTTTACCATTGTATTAATCCTATCTGCTATCGTAATTGGTAATGCAGCGTACGAAGCAGGTAATATAAGTGGTGGTGTTTTGGGATTACAAACCATTGTTGGAAATCCGAATATAGAAATAGGAGGTATTTCGCTGAATTTTTTAAGTATGGTAATTGGCGCCATAGCTTTTGTTTTACTATATATTGGCAATTATAAACTCCTTGAAAAGGTATTGGTAGGATTGGTAACGTTAATGAGTTTGGCTTTTTTAATTACAGCTATTATAACAAAGCCCGATGTAGTCGGCATTTTCAAAGGTATTTTTATTCCAAAATTTTCAAACGATAGTATATTAACTGTTATCGGATTAATTGGAACCACGGTAGTACCTTATAATTTGTTTTTACATGCCGCCTTAGTTAAAGAAAAATGGCATAAAACGAGCGATTTGAAATACGCGAGAAAAGATACTATTATCGCCATCGTTTTAGGAGGCTTGGTGTCTATGTGTATTATTATTTCTGCAGCTTCCATTCAATCTCAAGATATCAATAGTGCCTCAGATTTAGCAAAAGGATTAGAACCCTTATTCGGAAGTTTTGCTACATATTTTTTGGCTTTAGGATTGTTTGCAGCGGGTATTACTAGTGCGATTACAGCACCTTTGGCAGCTGCCTATGTTACGAGTGGCTGTTTGGGTTGGCGTTCTAATTTAAAATCTAAAAAATTTAGAAGCGTGTGGATGTTTATTTTGCTATTAGGCGTTTTATTTTCGTCTTTAGGAATAAAACCTATCGATATTATTAAATTTGCTCAAGTAGCCAATGGTATCTTATTACCAGTTATTGCGGGCTTTTTAATTTGGATTATGAACAAACCATCCGTTTTAGGGATCTATAAGAATACTATAAAGCAGAATATCTTCGGGTTTATAATTCTAGGAATTAGTATCTTGCTATCTGTTGCGACACTTAACAAAGTTTTTCAGTTAAATATTTTTTAGTGATACCAAAAACTATTGATATTAATGTAGATGTAGGAGAGGGGATTGGTAATGAGTCAGAACTCATGCCATTCATTTCTTCCTGTAATATTGCATGTGGCGGTCATGCTGGAAATACAGATACCATGCGGAACGTCGTTAAGTTGGCTAAAAAATATCGTGTAAAAATAGGAGCACACCCTTCGTTTCCAGATAAAGTGAATTTTGGTCGAATTAATATGGAAATGTCTAATGAAGCTTTATTTAAAAGCATTAAAGACCAGATTGATGATTTAGTAGCTATTCTTGATGAAGAACAAGAACCTTTACATCATGTAAAACCACATGGTGCTTTATATAATTTGGCAGCCGTTGATGAAAAAATAGCGCATATTGTTATAGAAGTTATAAAAACCATAAGCTCACCTGTTAAGCTCTATGTACCCTTTAAATCGGAAATTGAAAAGTTAGCCATATCCCAAAATATTCCAATTATTTATGAAGCCTTTGCAGATAGGAATTACAATGATGATTTAACGCTCGTTTCTAGAAAAAAAGAAGCAGCATCCATACACAATGAAAATCATTTGTTTGAGCATATCTTTTATATGATTTTAAAACAAAAGGTTAAAACAATCACAGGAAAGGATATTGACATAAAGGTCCAAACATTTTGTATTCATGGAGATAATCCTAATGCGGTAAATTTGATTAAGAATTTAGAACTTCGTTTAAAAAAACACAGTATTCAAATTAAGTGACCTATAAACTCACATATAAACCTTTTGGGGAACGGTCTGTCTTAATTGAGTGGCCAGCAGTTATTGATGAGCATACCCTTTCTGATATTATTATATTTAAAGAAAAAATCAAAAACAATGATATTAAAGGTGTCATTGAGTTAAGGTCTGCATATAATTCGTTGTTAGTTGTATATGATATTGTTTTTAAGTCATTAGAAAACAGTATTGATACACTTAAACAATTATATATTCAAAGAAGTGACGATGTTAAATTCACACAAAAACAATGGAAAATACCTGTGTGTTATGATGCTACTTTTGCTATCGACCTAGAGCAGATGTCTCTTGAAAAGGATCTGTCTAAAACGTCCATTATCACACTCCATTCTAAGACTGTTTATACCGTTTATTTTATTGGTTTTTTACCAGGATTCATGTATTTGGGTGGGCTAAATGAAAAGCTTCACATGTCACGAAAAGCTACGCCTAGATTAAAGATAGAAAAAGGAGCCGTAGCCATTGGAGGAAAACAAACAGGGGTATACCCAAGTCATAGTCCTGGCGGTTGGAATATTATAGGAAATTCTCCTATAGCATTTTTTAATCCTAATAATAATGTGCCTTGCTTTGTGAATGCAGGCGATAAAATTATTTTTAAACCGATATCGCTTAAAGAATATAAAGATATTAAAACGCTGGTTGACGCTGGTGTTTATCAGTTAGAAAGTGAGGTGCTTGATGGTTAAAGTTTTAAAAACAGGCTTATATTCCACAATTCAAGATTTAGGGCGCCATGGCTATCAAGAATATGGTGTGCCATATTCTGGAGCTATGGATATTTATTCGGCATCTATGGCGAATGTGTTATTAGGGAATGACGCCAATTCTGCCACTATAGAAATTACGATGACTGGACCAACTTTAGAATTTAACTGTGAGACTAGTATTTGTATTTCGGGAGCAGATCTCTCTCCTAGACTGAACGAGAGTCAAATAAGGCTAAATAAGCCAATTTCAGTAAAAAGTGGCGATATAGTATCTTTTGGTAAATTAGTTTCTGGATTTAGATCTTATTTATCTGTTTTAGGGGGATTTAAGACTGAAAAGGTGATGAATAGTTATAGTATGTATCCTGGTATTACTAAGTATGCTATGTTATTTAAAAACATGACGCTAATAATTGATACATCATTGGATGGTCTTGATAAGAATCACGCTGGAATAAAAGTAAAAAATACACATTTTACTAATAAAACCATGGACGTTTTTAAAGGACCAGAATTTGATAAACTTTCAAAAAAACAACAAGATTTATTGTTTTCACAACCTTTTACTATTTCTAAAGATAACAATAGGATGGCTTACCAATTAACAGAATCTTTAGAAAACAATTTGGAACCCATTATTACATCTTCAGTATTACCAGGAACCATACAATTAACACCTTCTGGAAAACTTATTATTTTAATGAGAGATTGTCAAACGACAGGAGGCTACCCAAGAGTCTTGCAGTTAAAAGAGTCTTCGATTAACAGTTTAGCACAAAAAATTACAGGAGATTCTATACGTTTTGATCTTAAATAATTATTGATTTTGGGTTGAGGGAAAAAGATGAAAGACATAAGAAGTAAGACGAAAGAGAAAAGATTTGTTTATAGTTAGCTTGAAGCATTGTAATTCATATTTATAAGAAGTAGTTTTCAATATTAGTTTTAAAAAGTCGAGTATAATATCATAGAAAAGTCCAAGTATCTTTGCGCCTTAGCGCCTTAGCGAGATCCATACAAAAGCCCATAGAACCAATAAAAAGGATATGTATCTAGTAATCTTAAATCATAGTAGTCCATATTCCTAAAAGCATTTCCAAAAAATCCAATAAGAGTGAGTATTTATAATATCATAGAAAAGTCCAAGTATATCTTTACGCCTTAGCGTCTTAGCGAGCCCCATACCAAAGCCCATAGAACCAATAAAAAAAACATGTATATAGTAATCTTAGATCATTGTAATCCACATTTATAAGAACATATCTAAAAAATCCAATAAAAGTGAGTATCTATTATATCATAAAAAGTCCAAGTACTACTTTGCGTCTTAGCGTCTTAAAAAATATAAAGACTTAAACCTAACCCCTAAGAATAAAGAAAAAAGGCATAATTTTAATAATTCCCAAAGTAAGTAATAATTAGCTTTACGACTTACAATAAAAAAATCACATGAAATTTTTTAAAAAAGTAGCATTATTTTGTTTTATAGTAACGTGCCTCTCAAGTTGTGAAAATAAAAATGCACAATTTATTATAGATACAGCAATAAATGTTTCTGGTGGCTCATTATTAGATTCATCGAATATTAGTTTTAATTTTAGAGATAAACATTATATCGCAAAGCGTAATAAAGGCAGTTTTTTATACGGGAGATCATTTACAAATTCCACTGATTCCATTTTAGATATTTTAACGAATAAAGGCTTTGAACGTTTTATAAATAACAATTTTGTTGACACACCAGATAGTATGGCAGTAAAATATAGTAGTTCTATAAATTCTGTACATTATTTTTCGGTATTGCCATATGGTTTAAATAGTGAGGCGGTGAATAAGCAATATTTAGGTAAAGCTACTATTAAGAAAAAAACGTATTATAAAATTAAAATTACTTTTAATGAAGAAGGAGGCGGCGAAGATTTTGAAGATGAATTTATCTATTGGGTAGATACTAAAACATTTAAAATGGATTATTTGGCTTATTCTTATGCAGAAGATGATGAATTAGGATTTCGTTTTAGAGCAGCTTATAATGAGCGTTATATAAAAGGAATAAGATTTGTAGATTATATTAATTTTAAACCACTTGATAAAAATGCAAATCTATTATCTCTAGATAGTTTATATGCTGTTAACGGTTTAAAAGAATTATCAAGAATTGATCTTGAGGAAATAAAAGTTGAATAGCAATAGTTTTATAGTGATTTACTCATAAGTAACATCCCTCTTAAATGTTTGTGAATACGATCAAATTCTAATGACATATTATTAATTTCTTTGTAGCCTTGTTTGGTGTAAAAAGCTAAAGCTTGTTGCTGAGTATCCATAGCCTCTAACCAAATATGTGTGTTATTATTTTGTCTTGCTATTTTTTCAACCCAATTAAATAATTGTTTCCCAACTCCCTTACCTTGTACTTCGTCGCTTAAATAAACACGATGTAAATAAGTTGTTAATTGATTAGGAAATTCTTTTAACTCTTGATCGACAACCAGTCTTAATATTCCAACGATTTTTGAATTATAAATCACGAAAAAATAAGAAGCATCGGTGTTCTTTAACTCTTCCTTAAAGTTATTTATACCATAGCTTTTATTTAAATACCAGCTACAATCTTCATGTTTCCATAAATGCTTGTATGGTGGCGGGTAAATACGATCCATAAGCTCAACTAATACCGAATGGTTTTCAAATTTGATACTTTGAAGAAGAAGCGTTTTAGAAATTGATATCATAAAATTAAGCCAGTTCTAACGCGATTTCTATCATCTCTTTAAAAGTAGTTTCGCGTTCTTTGCTTGTAGTATGTTCTCCAGTAACTAAAGAATCAGAAATTGTTAAAATAGTTAAAGCACTTACACTATGTTTTGCTGCGATGGTATATAAACCAGCAGTTTCCATGTCGACGCAAAGTACTCCAAATTTAGACCATTTTTTATAAGATTCAAAGTCATCCTCATAAAATTCGTCCGAAGTAAAAACGTTTCCTGCCTTTAATGGAATATTTTTATTTTTAGCAACTTCTATAGCTTTCTGAAATAAATCAAAATTAGCAGTAGGAGCGTAGTCGGCACCACTAAATCGTAATTTGTTGACACCAGAATTTGAAGATGCAGCCATTGCTAGAACAATATCTCTAATGTTTACATGTTTTTGGTACGATCCAGCGCTACCTACACGTATTAAATTTTTAACGTTATATTCAGTAATTAGCTCATGTGTATAAATAGATATAGAAGGAATCCCCATGCCAGTTCCCATTACAGAAACTCGCTTACCGTTATATATCCCAGTATATCCATACATGCCTCTTATTTTATTGAAACAAACTGGGTTTTCGAAAAAAGTTTCAGCGATCCACTTAGCTCTTAAAGGGTCGCCTGGAAGTAAAATAGTTTCAGCAATGTCACCTTTTTTAGCTTCTATATGTAAGCTCATTTTCTGTAAATTGTATGTGTAGAAGCTCCTCTTAGTATAGTAACTCCAGATGATGTGCCTATACGATCCACTCCTAAGTTAATATATTCTATAGCCGTTTTATAGTTTTTTATACCTCCAGAAGCTTTTATTTTAGTACCATCTAAGCAAACACTTTTTATAAGTTTTACATCGTTTAATGTAGCACCAGCAGTTCCGTATCCTGTTGATGTTTTTATAAAGTCTGCACCGCCTTGTATAGCTAATTCACTAGCTATAATTATTTCAGATTCTTCAAGATAGCATGTTTCTAAAATAACTTTTAAGGTATTATTTGGCATACATTTTTTTACAGCTTCAATATCTTTCAATACGGCATCAAAGTTTTTGCTTTTTAATAAACCAATATTAATAACCATATCGATTTCATCAGCACCATTTTTTAAAGCCACAGTTGCTTCTGTTACTTTAGATTTAGTACCCATTGACCCTAATGGAAAACCAACAACACTACAAACTTTAACATTGGTATTTACTAATAGCTCTTTGGCTAAAGTTACATAACAACCGCTCACACAAACAGAGAAAAATTTATGTTTTCTTGCTTCTTCACAAAGTTTACCAATATTATTTAAGGTGGCAGTTGGTTTTAGAAGTGTATGATCTATATATTGATTAATTGGTTTCATGTAATGTTGGTTAAAATTAAGATTATTTTTCTAAACCGAAAATTGGATTAAAAGTATAATTTAGATTAAGTTAAATGTGCGTATCTTATTTATATACGTACAATAACTTTAATCAGATTTTAAAGCATGCAGAAGTTTAGAATTTCTCGATTTGTTTCATAAAAAAAAGGCTTTTAAAAATGTTTTCAAAAGCCTTTTTCTATAATTTAAACGATCTTAAATAGATTGCTTTTTTTTGTTAAAATCTGATGAAACACATACTCTACTAACGCCTATATCAATATATTTTTGTACAGTTTCAATATCATCAATGCCACCTGATGCACATATTTTAATACTATCTTTAACCGTTTTTTTAATAATTTTAACAACGGTTAATGTGGCACCTCCTTTTGAAAATCCACTAGAGGTTTTAATATAGTCCACTTTGGCGTCTAAAGAAATTTCACAAGCTTTTATGATTTCATTTTTGTTTAACTCAGAAACCTCTATAATAACTTTTAAAGGGGTTTCTCCTATAGCAAATTTAACATCGCTAATATCTTTTAAAACAGATACATAATTTTTACTCTTAAGAAATCCAAGATTAATAACCATATCAATTTCATCAGCTCCATCACTAATAGCCTGATTTGCTTCGTACACTTTTGATGGTGTAGCCGTAGAACCGAGAGGAAATCCAATAACCGAACAAACTTTAATACTTGTTTGTTCTAATAATTGTTTTGCTAATGCTACGTAAGAACTGCTAACACAAACGGCATAGAACTTGTTTTTTTTTGCCTCATGGCATAGGTCAATAATATTACGCTCTGTGGTAGTAGGGCTTAAAAGTGTATAATCAATATACTTGGAAATGTCCATTGCTATTAGTAGGTTTTAAAAGTTCATTTAAGGGTATAAACTTGAATTGTCTATTTTTTGTATAAGTTTAGGGACTTACACAAGACACAAATTTACATATTTATCTTGATATTAAATTTACAAAATCCTATTTTTATTAACATCAAGACCTAATATTTTACTACTAAACCACCGTTCTGTATGAGTAAACTTACATATTGTTAACAAGGTTGGATTTTAGAAGGCTGAGTCGCTCATCAAAGGTAAATGCATTTACAGGATTATTGACATTTTCGAACAGTTGCATTAAATCTTCTGTGTGGATGTCTCGTTTTTGTTTCAATAAATTAAAATGAACAAAACCACACCAAATAATAGCTTTTAAATGAGTTTTGTCCTCATTATACATACGCATTTCTACTTGTAATTCACTATTTGTAAAACGTATTAATTGAGACTCCATAGTTACAGTTTCCATTAAAAAAGCAGGTTTTAGATAGGCAATTTGATTACTGCTTGATACCCAGCTTTTTCCAGTTAGTTTTGCCATTTTATAGATGTCTATGTCATAATGTTTTATGAGTGCATCTTCACGATGATTCATAAAATAGTTTATATAACTTCCATTATTTAAATGATTGAAAGGATCGCAGTCTTGAAATCTGATTTTCGTTTTACTTTGTAAAATATCTAATAATTGGTTCATAATGGATATTATTTAAATATACCGAACGGTATGTTTTGATTAAAAAAATATTATATTTTTAGTTCTGTGTTTATTACATTGTCTATCATGTCCATAGTGTCTTGTAAGTAAAAATCATCATCCATGGTATAAGTCATAAATATGGCACCTTGTATCATAGTATCTAATCGTTTAGCAAAATGCATGGCGTTTATTTCTGATGAGATTTCGCCTGCATCAATACCATCTTCGATTAGTGTTGCTACTTGATCTTGAATACGCTCTATAACTTGTCTTACTCTTTGAAGCAAAAGGGTATTTTGATTGTTTGCATCCACACCAATATTTATAATAGGACAACCACCAAGTTCTTTACTGTAGTCATAGTAGTTTCTATAAAAATCGGTTATAAGAAATAATTTTTTAATTGGGGAATCACTATTTGATAAATGATCAGCAATTCGTTTCATCATGTTTTTAACAGTAAACTTAAAAGAAGCTATAGCTAAATCCTCTTTATTTTTAAAATTACCATATATAGCACCTTTTGTTAAGCCTGTGGCACTAGTAACATCGCTTAGGCTGGTAGCAGCATAGCCATTCTTATTAAAAATAGGCGCTACTATTTCCAGTATGTATTGTGATGTAAGTTCTGCTTTTGTTGTCATATTTTACAAAGATACAAAAAAATATACCAATTGGTATATTTTAAATAAAAATGATATTTTTAACTGCTTATGTTGATCGTTTATATAGTACTGAAGTTTTGGTTGTTAATGATAAACAACAAACTATTGAAGAGAGACAGGTTTATTTTCCATTATGATTTTATGTACCCAAGCCATAGCGAGGCTTAAAGAGTCGAAAATTTGATAAGGCTTATCAAAAAACTTTAATTCATATTCTGCATTATTACGCATTAATTGAGTTTTAGCAATCACAGCAATGGCCAATAAATTGGGTATTTTTTCAGTTTCTGAATAAATGAGTGGATTTACGGAATAAGATTTTACCCTATTAGAAATATAAACCATGTTTTTACCACTAAAATATTTCTGCACAATCTCATTCAATTTATCATTGTGATGACTTTCAATAGAAACACCTTCTTTAATTTGATTTATAATGAAGTCATCAAAGACAAAAACTTCCGTGTCTTTCAATTTAATATATTTGATTATCCCCATGTGGGAATTTACGTAATTTATTAATTATTAACAAATTATAATATTTCAAAAAATCCTTTATTAAAAAAGCAACAATTATCTCATTAAAGATTCATGTTGCTTTTCAACTAACCAATCAATTAATAAACTACTGAAATACAGTTTTTTTATTGAGTCTGTTAAATTTTAAAACTCTTCTGCGATTAAATTACCTTGATTTCTAAAAACTAATTCATCATCAAAAACGTCTAATAAAATAACGCTATCCGTCGTAATTTTTCCTGCTAATATCTCTTTACTCAAGGCATTTAAAACTTCTTTTTGAATCACACGTTTTACTGGTCTTGCACCGTATTCTGGCTGGTATCCTTTTTCAGCTAAATATAGTATGGCTTCTTGTGTTGCATCAAAAATAATGTCTTGCTGACCTATCATTTTTTTAAGTGCTTTTAATTGCAACTCAACAATAGCTGTAATATTTTCTTTGTTTAAGGGCGTAAACATAATAATATCATCAATTCTATTTAAAAACTCTGGACGAACACTTTGTTTTAGTAATCCTAAGACATCGATTTTTGCTGCTTCAATGGCAGAATCAATATCTTTGGTAGCTTCAAAACGTTCTTGTATTAAATGGCTTCCTATATTTGAAGTCATGATAATAATGGTGTTTTTAAAATCTGCTATACGACCCTTGTTATCTGTTAAATGTCCTTCATCCAAAACTTGTAATAAAATATTAAATGTGTCTGGGTGCGCTTTTTCAATTTCGTCTAAAAGTACCACAGAATAAGGTTTGCGTCTTACAGCTTCGGTTAACTGACCGCCTTCGTCGTATCCAACATATCCAGGAGGCGCACCAACTAGTCTGCTTACAGCATGTCGCTCTTGGTACTCACTCATATCAATACGGGTCATTGCATTTTCATCATCAAAAAGATATTCAGCTAAAGTTTTTGCTAATTCTGTTTTTCCAACGCCTGTTGTTCCTAAAAAAAGAAACGTACCTATTGGTTTTTTCGAATTTTGAAGACCTGCTCGGCTTCTTCTAACGGCATCACTAACAGCAACAATGGCTTCTTCTTGACCAACCACGCGTTTATGTAGCTCATTTTCAAGTTTAAGTAGTTTTTCACGTTCGCTTTGAACCATTTTTGTTACTGGTATTCCTGTCCATTTGGCAACGACTTCTGCAATATCATCATAAGTAACTTCTTCTTTTATCAATGAGTTTTCAGATTGTGCTTGTAATTGTACCTGAAATGTTTCAAGCTGTTCTTGCGCGTCTTTAATTTTTCCATAACGTAATTCTGCTACTTTTCCGTAGTCGCCATCACGTTCGGCGCGTTCTGCTTCTAACTTATAGTTTTCAATATCTTGCTTTGTATTCTGAATCGTGTCAACCACTTCTTTTTCACTTTTCCATTTTGCATTAATTTCATTTCTGGTTTCTTTTATATTGGCAAGATCGGCACGTAGGCTTTTTAATTTAGATTCGTCTTTCTCACGTTTAATAGCTTCTATTTCAATTTCTAACTGCATGATCTTTCTGTCTAAAACGTCCAGTTCTTCTGGTTTGGAATTAATTTCCATACGCAGTTTAGAAGCAGCTTCGTCCATTAAATCGATAGCTTTATCAGGTAAAAAACGATTGGTAATATAACGTTCAGATAATTCGACAGCTCCAATAATGGCTTCATCTTTTATACGAACTTTATGATGTGTTTCATATTTTTCTTTAATCCCACGTAGTATTGAAATGGCACTTTCTGTATCTGGTTCGTCAACCATTACTTTTTGAAAACGACGTTCTAAAGCTTTATCTTTTTCAAAGTATTTTTGGTACTCATCTAAAGTAGTTGCTCCAATGGCACGAAGTTCACCACGTGCCAAAGCTGGTTTTAAAATATTGGCGGCATCCATAGCACCTTGTCCGCCACCAGCACCAACAAGGGTATGGATTTCATCTATAAATAAAACAATATCGCCTTCGCTTGTAGTTACTTCTTTAATAACGGCTTTTAGGCGTTCTTCAAATTCACCTTTATATTTGGCGCCAGCAATTAAGGCTCCCATATCTAAAGCAAAGATTTGTTTGTCTTTTAGGTTTTCGGGAATATCACCATCAATAATTCTATGTGCTAAACCTTCTGCAATGGCTGTTTTTCCAGTACCTGGTTCTCCAACAAGTATGGGGTTGTTTTTGGTTCTACGTGATAAAATTTGAAGAATACGACGTATTTCTTCATCACGACCAATAACAGGGTCTAATTTTCCATCTTTTGCTAATTGATTTAAGTTTTTTGCGTATTTATTTAATGAGTTATAAGTGTCTTCTTGACTTTGTGAGGTCACATTATCACCTTTACGCAATTCTTCAATAGCAGCTTTTAAGCCTTTTTCATTAACCCCTTGGTCTTTTAGCATTTGTGCTATTTTGCTATTTGATTTAAAAACAGCTAGGATGAGATGTTCTATAGAAACAAAATCATCTTTCATTTTTTTTGCAATAATGGATGCTTCATTAAGGCTTTTACCAGCGTCACGAGATAGCATTAATTCACTACCAGAAACTTTCGAAAAACTTTCCAATTGTTTATCTAAAGCTAATTGAAGTATGGAAATATTTACATTTAATTTTTTTAAAATGAATGGCAATACGTTTTCATCAACTTCAAAAATACCTTTAAAAAGATGTTCATTTTCAATTTGTTGATGCGAGAAGCCTTGTGCAATTTGCTGTGCTTGCTGGATGGCTTCTTGAGATTTTATGGTATAATTATTTAAATTCATCGATTTGTTTTTTATCATTCTCTCGCAATAAGGAATGTGTTTATTACTTTTACAACTTGATTAAGTCAATAATCTTACCAATACATTTCGAGAGACAAAATGTCATACAAAAGCATTAGTTTGCTGACTTTTAGTCAGTTTATAAGATTTGGAATTAGCTTTGGTTTAAATGATATATCGAATTAATATAATTTTCATTTTAAGAAAATAAATATATAGTATTAAATTTATACACCAATATGAAAAAATTGGCATAATTATAAATAGACTCTTCCATTTTTTTTAAATCTATGCATATTGAATGATGTAATTAATGCCTTTTTGTATGAAATTACGCTATTTTTTTAAGGGTTATATAGCCTCATAAATTATTTTTTTGAAAGTTATTTATTATATTAATTAGAGTTTTATTCTTCCTAAAATAACTGTATTGACAGTGGTTTAATACGTAATAAGCTATATTTTATGAAATTATTAATAATTTTAAAATTAGTAGCTTGTTAATTACCAACAGATTAAATTTAATCTGTAATTTGCGTTGCAATTTAACCTCAAATTAAGACCCTAATTATCAATCTCTCAACTCTCAATTCTCTAAAATTATGTATAGTCCCAAAAACCTACTGCTATTATTGGTATGCTTTACCTTTTTTTTAAAAACTAATTCTCAAACTGGTCCTGGTGGTGTAGGCGACGGATCTGCAAATTTAATGTTATGGCTACGTGCCGATGTAGGTGTTGAATCTTCAACTGGTATTGATGCTACAAATGGCGACAATGTATCTTCATGGCTTGATCAAAGCGGCGATAATAATGATGCTAGCTCAATTAATGCGCCTAACTACCAAACGGCTCAACATAATGGTTACCCTGCTGTACATTTTACAAGTGTAAGTAGTGAGTATATGAATATTCCTGATTATACTAATTTTCCATCGGGTAACGAAGACAGGACATATATATTTGTTGGAGAAGGTTCTTCTGGTGCTGGAAATCAAAACCTTCTTTATCATGGATCTACCAACACTACTGTAGCTGGTTATGGAAGGCGAATTAACATAACGAATAATCATAATGAAATTAGTATGGCTATAAATGGCCAGAGGTACGGAAGTACTTTAACAAGTTCTACAGCTTTACGTGTAGGAACTATTGTTTTTCCGGTAGGTAGTACAGATTCTGATGAGTTTACATTTTATGATAATGGTGGACTTATAGCATCATCTGGTCTTGCCGGTAACGTCCAAACTATAAACACAGATAATGAAATTGCTAGGATAGGTGCTAATCGTAATATTACCCGTTTTTATGATGGTGATATGTGTGAACTTATTGTATTTGATAGGGAAATTAATGATGCAGAGTTTATTATTATTCATAACTATGTTTCTGCTAAATATGGTACCACACTTGCTGCAAACGATTTATATACACAAGATGATTCTGGGAACGGAGATTTTGACCATCATGTAGCTGGTATAGGCCGAGTTAATGGTTCTAATTCTCATTCAGATTCTCAAGGTACAGGTATTGTTAGAATAAATAACCCTTCTGCGCTTTCTAATGGTGATTATTTATTTTGGGGTGAAGACACTAAAGATTATACTTTTTCTACTAATTCTTCAACATATAGAGAACACCTAAACTCTAAATGGCGCGTTAGTAAAATAAACGATTTAGGTACTGTTACTGTTTCTTTCGATATTTCTGGTATAGATTTATCTGCTAAGCAAAGTTGCCGAGATTTAGAATTTGTTGTTGATAATGATAGTGATTTTTCTTCACCTACTGTATACAGCTTAACCATTTCTGGGTCTACAGCGACAGCAACTCTAGTGAATTTTAATGATGGAGACTATTTCTCACTTAGATATTTAGATCAAATCGTGTGGGATGGCACTTCTTTTTTTAATGGTTCTGGTGCTGCTAATGCCCCTAACAGTTCAGATAACTGTTTAAAACTTACTGTAAAATCTGGTATAACTGGTTTGCTTACTTTTGATGCTTATGTTCGTGAAGTGGAAGTTGAATCTGGAGGTACATTAAATGTTGCCGATGGTATATTGTTAGAAGTGGATGACCAAGTTGTTATTGATGGAGTTATCGATTTATTAGGTGAAGCACAACTTATTCAACAACATACTAACACAACGTCCAACTCTGGTACTGGGGTCTTAGTAAAAAGACAACAAGGAACTAATAGCTTATTTAATTATAATTATTGGAGTGCACCTGTAAACACTGGTGGTTTTTGGCAAATTGGGTATTTAGAAGATGCCGCTGGCGTTATAAATTTTCATAGTAACATTAATGCTAATGCTGCTACATCTCCTACTACGCTTAGTAGTAGATGGCTATATGGGTATAATGGATTGTTAAATACGTTTTCAGAATGGAGCGCATTTACAACAACTAGCGATTTACCCCCAGGTATTGGTTATACTATGAAAGGATCTGGTACCACAGACCCTGAACAAGAATATATATTTAAAGGCACACCTAATGATGGTAATTACTCTATATCTGTTACCGCTGGTAATGAGATTTTAATAGGAAATCCATACCCTTCGGCTTTAAATGCGGACCAATTTATAACTGATAACGCTTCGGTTATAGAAGGCACATTATATTTTTGGGAGCAGGGAACAACAAACAATAGTCATTATCTATCTCAATATATAGGCGGATTTGCTACTTACAATTCACTAATGGGAGTCGCCGCTGCCGCAATACCAGATGCATCGGGGCTTGCAAGCGGTACTAGCTTTTCTGCGAAAGGAATACCTACTGGTAATATTAGTGTCGCTCAAGGTTTCTTTACAGCTATAGATAATACTGGGAGTATTGTTTTTAATAACCAGCAAAGAATATTTGCTAAAGAATCAGATATTACAGATGCTCCTATATTCCATAAAACCACAAACGAAAAAACAGCAAAAGTAAATAGTGATAAGGATCTAAGACCGAAAATTTGGTTCTCCTTTACAGATCCTAGTCAATTTACAAGTTTTTTAGGTTTAGGATATGATTCTAATAATGCTACTACGGGGTATGATAAAGGGTATGATGGCAAATTATACAGAGACCAAGAAAATGATATGTATTGGATGCTAAATGATAAAAAATTAATCATTCAAGCTTTACCCAATATTAATATTGAAGATCAATTGCCTGTTACTATAAAAGTAACTGATGATGGCTTATATAAATTTGCTATTGATAAAAAGGAAAATGTTCCTGAGGATTTAAATGTTTTCTTGAAAGATAATTACAGTAACTCCTATTATAATTTAAAAGATGAGACTATTGAATTGTATTTACAAAAGAATACATACGAAGATCAATATGTTATTGTATTTCAGGAAAATAATAGTTTAACAACGGGTAATTACGAAAATCAAAATCTTTCGGTTTTTTATGATAAGAAAACTGAAAATTTAATAATAAACAATGATAGCATTTTAAATGATATACAATCTATATCCATATATAACTCTGTTGGTCAAGAAGTACTAAACTTTAAATCTTTAGATGCTAATAGAATAAACATGTCTAAATTTAGTGATGGTATCTACGTTATTAAAGCTAATACTGCAATAAATAAAAATATAGCTAAGTTTTTAAAATATTAAGGGGTTTAAAAATTGTAAAGAAACAATCAAATTACTTACGTCAAATTTGTAAGCTAAGTTAAAATAAATGGACTCAATTAGAAAAAGTGATGCTAATTCTTTTTTAATGGGTTCAAGAATCATATTCTCTCCAAAATTACTACATTGGCAATAATTGAATATATTAATGAGTTTGTGTGTCATAGAAATTTTAAATTATGGGATTATTAAATAAAATATTTGGAGGAACTGGTGAAACAAAGGAGGAGAAGGTAATCCCTTGGATTCCTTTAAATGAAATGCCTCAATTAAACTTTATAGAAAAAAAATCGGCTACTAAAACGCAAGTTATTTTTAAGCATTCTACGCGTTGCGGAATTAGTAGTATGGTTATGAGACAGTTTGTTAGTAGCTATAATTTAACCGAAAAAGATTTAGACTTATATTATTTGGATTTAATAAATTATAGAGACGTTTCTAATGAGGTAGGGTATAAGTTTCAAGTTATGCATGAATCTCCTCAGTTATTAGTTATTAGAAATGGCGTAGTGGTTGCGCATGCATCTCATGGTGCTATTAATGAAATTGATTTAAATAGTTTTGTGTAATTCATACTATTATTAACTTCAACATTTTATAGTGAAAGCGGATAATAACAATGATTTAGAAACATATTGGTCTAAAAGGTATCTCGATCAATCTACTGGATGGGATTTGGGGCATGTTTCAGAGCCTATTCGTTGTTATGTGGATCAGTTAAAGAATAAAGATATTAAGATTTTAGTGCCTGGCGCTGGTAATGCTTATGAGGCTGAATATTTGTATAGGTCTGGTTTTAAGAATACTTATATTGTTGATATATCGGAACTTCCGCTAAATAGTTTTAAAGACAGGGTTTCAGATTTTCCTTCTAAACAGATTATTCATAACGACTTTTTTAAACTTGACAGTACTTTCGATTTAATTATAGAACAAACTTTTATGTGTTCTTTTCCACCTGTTGATACTATTAGACCGCAGTATATTAAAAAAATGTATGACCTCTTAAATGCTAATGGAAAGTTAGTAGGTCTTTGGTTTGATATCCCGCTTTCTGGGGATTTAGAAAAACGTCCGTTTGGAGGAACAAAGTCGGAGTATGTAGCATTATTCTCAACGTATTTTAAAATTAAAACCCTTGAAGAAGCTTATAATTCGGTTTCGAGTAGAAAGGGGCAAGAACTTTTTGGGGTTCTCGAAAAAAGAAGTTAGTTATTATTAAAGGATAACTGCTTTGCAAAATCAATATGTTATTTTATTTATCGATAACTAAAAATGAAACAGTCAATAGTTCATATTGCATTAGTAGTTAAAGACTACGATGAGGCCATAGCCTTTTATACCAAGAAACTAAATTTTGATCTGGTTGAAGATACTTACCAACCAGAACAGGATAAACGTTGGGTTGTTGTTGCTCCACCAGGATCTGTTGGAACTACAATTTTGCTTGCAAGAGCATCAAAACCAGAACAGGAAACGTTTATAGGGGATCAAGCAGGCGGACGTGTTTTTCTATTTTTAAATACGGATGACTTTTGGAGAGATTATAATGAAATGGTCTCAAAAGGCATTGAGTTTGTTAGAGAGCCCAAGGAAGCGGATTACGGGATGGTCGCTGTATTCAAGGATTTATATGGAAATTTATGGGATTTATTGCAATTGAATTCTGAGCATCTTAATTTCTAGAAGGGTGCAACAATAAAATGATTACTATTAAAAAACTCCCAACATAAATTAGGAGTTTTTTAGTTAACCTCTAACTCTATAAGAGCTAATAATATCTTTAAGTTTGAGTTTTAGATCTTCGCCAGTGTCATAAACCATTTGTTCATTGCTAGGGAAGGGGATTCTTTTTTTGTTCAATATTTTGCGATCCTTAGATGCTAAAGCTCTTTTATCGCCTCGCATTCTAGCAAAAAGGTTTTTAAAAACAAACTCGCTATCAATAGTAAAAGTATCTAATAACTGATTTGTTTTTACATCAAAGTAAACAACATCTGCAATTACCTGAGTAGATTTTATTTGAGTAAATTCGCTATATCGCGCTTTTACTTTAACTATTTTATCAATTTTTATATCGTTGCCTAAACTATCTTTAACAACATTACCTTTACTGTCTAATTGATATTTCCAACCGTCAATAATTTCTTTTTCTCTTATATACTCACGCTCTTTAACGCTTTCTGGAGAAACATTAATTTGTTTTAGTTGTAACTGCATGGCATAATCGTAATTAATGTCTTTGCTTGTTTGCGCATGGTATACTGTCCAGAATTGATTTAATCCATACGTATCAAAGTTTAGCAGGTCTTCTTCTAAACGCTGTGGAATAATTTGACGGGTACGGTTTTCTATGGATACGCTTACATAAGCAGTACCTCGTTCGTGAGCTTCTTTTATTAAATCTCTGGTATGTTCGTAATTTGGATTAATAGATTCAATATAGCTTAACACACCGTAAGCTTCTCTAATCTTTGTTTTATCTTCTAATTCTAATAAATCCAATCCTTTTTCATACAAGAAATCTGAAACATTCTCGCGAGATTGTACAATATCATTACTATAATCACTGAATTTAAAAGGAATGTTTTTCCCATCTACAGTCAATGGTAAAATAGGCTTAATAGCTTCTTGGCGTGCATTTAAGTCCAGATAGATTTCATAAATATCCTTATATAATTCAGGATTTTTATCCTTTTTTAAATGGTTTATAGTGTTTAAGTCACGTTCTGCCGCTTTATAGTAAGCGTCTTGCAGCATTAAAACATAATCGTGTTTACGTTTTTTGTCTTTATTAATCTTAAGTTTATTTAAAGCTGTTACAATAGCTTGGTCGTAGTTACCAGAATTAACGGCTGCTTCAACCTGTTTTCGTCCGCTGCAAGCTATAAATATAAGACCTATAGTAAAAAGTAGTAGTTTTTTCATAATGTTAGGGGTTTACAGTTATGATGTTTATATGCCAAATATAATGCCAAAGCTTTAAATACAAAATTTTGAGTCATTTATTTTTAACTTAATCTATTGAATCATAATATATTGTACTATTTTTTACACACGGAAAGTCGTTTCTTAGAAACTTCACCAAAACCAATTAGTGTTCCATCATTCTCACAATGGTTATTATGAATGATAATTTACAGGTGTGTGATCATTGCTAGTGACCACCATTGATTTTGTAAAAAAGATGGAAATTAAATTATGAAAAAACGTTCTACAATAACTAAAGCTAATTATGTGTATAAAAGTCTATTTACGAAAAATGTCTCGTCTTCATTGGCTTACAGGTTAAGTTTTTTATTCAATTTCTATTTTATAAACAAAGATTTTAAGTGTCTTTTTTATTGAGTAATCAATATTATATTTCGGAAAAGTATTAAAGGGAATATAAATCCTTTTGTTTTATATTCGTAAGCAATTAAGAACTGCCTTTTCGGATTTAGAACAACTATTACAATTAAATACACTTACTACATGAAATTCTCAAGATTTAAACAACTTCTTTTACTTTTATTGGTCATGTTTTGTTGTGCTTGTATATTTTTTTTAGGTTTTCTTGTATCTGAGGATGAGATGCGAGGTCATTCAAAGATTAGGAGTTTGTTAAAGGGACTTGAATTAAGTTCTGAACCAATAGTGAAAATGACATCCATATTTACAGAATTAGAGACTGTATCGGTTTCTATTCCAACAGATCGCATTGGAGAAGGTGGGGCTGTAACGTCTTTTAAAGACGAGCTTGTAGTAATTACCCATGAAGGTAGAATTTTTTTGGTAAATGAAGCTGGATATAAAGAAACAGAAATTTTAGCTCCTGATAATGGATTTGAAGCTTACAAAAAAGCATCCTTATCTGATAAGTTTAAGGATTTAACACATGTCTTTGATTGGTTTAGATATAACGATATACTCTATTATTCTGAAAATGAAAATGATTATTTAGTCTTATCTTATACCGAATGGATTGCTGAAAATGAATGTTATGGAACAACCATTTCCAGGATTAAATTACCTGCAAATACGAATTCGTTACTCGATATTAAAATAAAACCTACAGATTGGGATGTTGTATACCGTACGCAACCTTGCCTGAAACTTAAATCAAAATACAGGGCTATAGAAGGCCACATGGCGGGCGGGCGAATAGCGATACGTTCGGGGCATAAAATGGTTCTTGGTAATGGTGATTACCATTGGGATGGCGTATATGCTCCAAAATCTTATGCTCAGGCAACAGACAATGATTATGGTAAAGTTTTAGAGATAGATTTGGACTTAGGAACTTCTAAGCATTTATCAATTGGAAATCGTAATATGCAAGGTGTGGTAGTAGATGATTCAGGTCAAATTTGGATTACCGAACATGGCGTACGAGGCGGGGATGAGCTTAATTTAATTGAACTAGACCAAAACTATGGATGGCCTAATGAAACCTTAGGCACTGCTTATAACCATAATCCTTGGCCAATGAGTAGTAGTTACGGTAGGCATGAGAAATATACGGCTCCAATTTACGCATGGATTCCCTCAATAGCTGTTTCTGGGATTACTCAAATTAATAATTTTCATCCCGCTTGGGATGGTGATTTGTTAGTATCCTCACTTATTGCCAAAAAAATAGTTCGAATTCGCATCAAGGACAAAAGAGTGTTGTTTGCAGAACCGATTGATACTGGGGAAAGAATAAGGTATGTACACCAGCATAGTAACGGCAAAATTGTTTTATGGACTGATAGTAAAAAGATACAATTTATATCACCTATTAATAATAAAGATATTCAGTCTCAGTTAGAGAATTTTTGCAAAACGCAAAAATTGAATGATATTCAGCAGAATAAGTTTTTATCGTATGCAAATAAGTGCATGGAATGTCATGAGTTTAATAATTATAATCATGAAAAAGCACCAGGCTTAGGTGCCATTTTTGATAGAGAAATAGCTACTACCGATTATAAAAATTATTCTAAAGGTTTACGTTCTAAGAATGGTAAATGGACTAAGGAAAACTTAGAGGCATACTTAAGAGATCCGCAATCTTTTGCTCCAGGTACTTTTATGCCAAATCAAGGGATAGAGGATTCTGAAGTGCTAAAAAGTATCATTGCCTTTCTCGAAAAGATTTGTATTTAATCCTGACTGAAGTTAGCTTTTATTAATCCACGCTTATTGTGTGGCAGGAATACTCATTATAAGAAGTTTAGTAAGGCGCATTCAAAATTGTAAGTTGAACTACGCCTTTGCTAATATTTGTGGGTGCACTATTGTTTTATCGTGGCTGGCTAATCCCACTTCCTGTGCTGAACTTGTTTCAGTATTTAGCGGGATCTATGTTTAATACCTTTTATTTTTTACTAAAAACAGGCAACAACTCCGTTTTTACTTCACCAAAACCTATACGTGTACCATCTTTTTCGCAAAACCCTCTCATAATAACAGTATCATGGTCATTAATAAACTTTCGTTCTGTACCATCTTTCATTTTTATAGGGTTTTCACCTCGCCATGAAAGTTCTAGCATAGATCCATAAGAATCTGGCGTTGGTCCAGAAATGGTACCGCTTCCCATCATATCACCAGAATTTATAGGACAGCCATTAACGGTATGGTGTGTTAACTGCTGCGCCATATTCCAGTACATATATTTAAAATTCGATTTGCTAACTACTGTTTCTTTAGCACCTTTTGGTTGTATAGCAACTTCTAAATTAATATCAAAACTCTTTTTTCCTTTGTATTGAAGGTACTCAAGTTGTGGTTTTATAGGCTTTGGACCTTCAACTCTATAAGGCTCTAAAGCATCTAGTGTTACAATCCACGGGGAGATAGAAGATGCAAAGTTTTTAGCTAAAAACGGTCCTAATGGGACATATTCCCACTTTTGGATATCTCTGGCACTCCAATCGTTAAAAACAACGAGTCCAAAAATATATGCTTCGGCTTCTTCAATTGGAATAGGTTCTCCTAAATCGTTCGCATCTGTTGTTATAAAAGCCATTTCTAATTCAAAATCGACTAATTTGCTTGGTCCGAAAACAGGTTCTTTGGCATCACCAGGAAGTGTTTGTCCTTGTGGTCTGTGAACTGGAATCCCAGAAGGAATAATAGAAGAACTTCTACCATGGTATCCAACAGGAATATGTAACCAATTTGGTAATAAGGCATTGTCTGGATCTCTAAACATGGTACCTACATTAGTAGCATGTTCTTTACTGGAGTAAAAATCTGTATAATCTCCAATAAGTACGGGTAATTGCATTTCAATTTCATCTAAACGAAATAATACAACTTCTTTATGTTTTTTGTTGTTTTTAAGGGATGTGTTTTCAGAATCAAAAATATCTGCAATTCTATCACGTACTAAACGCCATGTTTTTCTCCCGTCTGCAATAAAATCATTTAAAGTATCTTGAAGAAAAATATCTTCGGTTAAAGGAATTCCTTTAAAATACCCTAATTGATGTAAAGCTCCAAGGTCTATAGCGGTGTCACCAATACGTGTTCCTATTGTAATGATATCATCTCGAGTTAAGAAAACTCCAAAAGGAATATTTTGAATGGGGAAATCTGAGTTTTTATCTACGTGTAACCACGATTTTCTATCTGGATTGTTAGCTGATAATGGCATAACTTAAAAATGTTTTATTGTTTATTAAATTCGTATCAAACCTACACATTTTTTTTATTTTAATTGAAAAAATGGATAAAAAAATAGATTTAATACAACCGTTAATAAAATGGTTGAAAACTTCATCTTAAATAACCCTTTTTTAATGATATTAATTATTCTATTTCCTATTTTTGCCGAATATTTAATCATAATTTAATTTTATGCAACGCGACGAACAAATTTTTGAACTTATTCAAGCTGAAAAAAAACGCCAATTACATGGTATCGAACTTATTGCATCTGAGAATTTTGTAAGTGATCAGGTTATGGAAGCTGCGGGATCTGTGTTAACAAACAAATATGCTGAAGGTTATCCTGGAAAACGGTATTATGGAGGTTGTGAAGTTGTTGATGAAGTTGAGCAAATTGCTATCGATAGAGCAAAAGCATTGTTTGGTGCTGTATATGTAAATGTACAACCGCACTCGGGAAGTCAGGCAAATACAGCGGTGTATCATGCGTGTTTAAAGCCAGGGGATAAAATTTTAGGTTTCGATCTGTCTCACGGAGGCCATTTAACACATGGATCTCCTGTAAATTTTTCTGGTAAGCTTTACAATCCTGTATTTTACGGGGTAGAGCAGGAGACAGGTGTTTTAAATTATGATAAGATTCAAGAAATAGCAACTAAAGAACAGCCAAAATTAATTATTGCAGGTGCTTCTGCGTATTCTCGCGATATTGATTTTAAGCGTTTTAGAGTGATTGCAGATAGTGTTGGTGCTATTTTAATGGCAGATATCTCACATCCTGCTGGATTAATAGCAAAAGGAATTTTAAACGATCCGATACCACATTGTCATATTGTAACGACTACAACTCATAAGACACTAAGAGGTCCTAGAGGAGGAATTATTATGATGGGGGAAGATTTTGAGAACCCGTTTGGTATTACTTTAAAAAACGGAAACCTTCGTAAGATGTCTTCTTTATTAGATTCTGCTGTTTTTCCAGGAAATCAAGGCGGGCCTTTAGAGCATATTATTGCTGCTAAGGCAATTGCTTTTGGAGAAGCGTTAACAGATAACTTTTTAAATTACCAGTTGCAAGTAAAACGAAATGCTGCAACTATGGCTGAAGCTTTGGTATCTAAAGGGTATAATATTATCTCTGGAGGAACTGATAATCACTGTATGTTAATTGATTTACGAAATAAAAACCTTTCTGGTAAGGATGCAGAACAGGCTTTAGTAAAAGCAGATATTACTGTAAACAAAAACATGGTTCCTTTTGATGATAAGTCTCCGTTTGTAACGTCTGGAATTCGTTTAGGGGTTTCTGCTGTTACAACTCGTGGTTTAAAAGAAGATGCTATGTTGGCTATAGTAGAATTAGTCGATGAAGTGATTACAAATTTTGAAAATGAATCAGCTTTAGAAGCAATAAAAGATAAAGTGAACGCTATGATGAGGGATAAACCTTTATTCGTGTAGAAGCTTTAATACAATGTGTTAATTGAGAAAATCCTGCTTTATGCAGGATTTTTTTGTTTCTAATATGCAAATAAATGTTTTAGATACTATGTGCAAAGGTTGTATTTAGACAAAGATTCTAGTTATTTCTGAATAAAAAGAATTCTACATTTTTGACATCTTTAAACTGAGTTTAGCATTGTATTATTTTTAAGCATATTTAATGACATTGGGGGAAGAACGTGAGAACCTTTTAACTTTAGCTATAAGTATATTTTTAGCTATAAGTATATTTTATGTAAAGCTTTAAATAAAAATGATTGTTTCAGTGATAACTTTCCTAATCTCACAATATTTTTATTCTTCTTCAGGAAACGTAATATGTTGATAGGCTCCCAAGTCTGGAGATGTTGTTCTATTTACATTTAAAATATCTGTTGGTACTTGTGTAGCAAAAGTTGATAAACCTTGGTTTATTGCGGCTGATTCTTCTCCTATAACAAGCTTATTTAATTCTGTATCAAGAAAATTAGGGCTTTCATTAAAAATATTCCCTTCATAGTGATTGGTATCATCCAAATCATAATTGGATCCAGTAAAATTGTTGTTATTGTCTTCAAAACGGATTAAACAATTCGTAAATTTAAAATTAAAAACAACAGCGTCATTTTCTTCTTCTTCAAACTGGATTTCAGGGTTATCATTTCCGTAGATAATACAGTTATTAAAACTGGCTTCGGTTAAATCTGTAATTGTAACATTATTGTCCTCGTCTACAACAAAATTATTGAGTAATACTGAGGGGAATTGTCTAAACCCATTATCCCAATAGTTTACAATCGTACTGTGTGTAAAATTATATTTACCTCCAAATGTTCCTGCAAACGAAGATAAGCCAGTATTATTAATAACGATGTTTTCTGCAGAAATTGAGGTGTTTCTTCCTATAATACCAAAATTGCTAGAGTTATAAATTTGTGAATTGGTGATGGTAAGTTTATCGGAAATAGTATTAGGATTACCATCACATAGTATTCCAACTGATGCATTTTTAATGGTGGCGTAGTTTATTGAGTTGTTAATACTACCATCTAATAACCAAATGGTTCCCCATTGTCCAGGCGTATTAGCAAAATTAGGTTCTAAACGATCGCCTTCAAAAATAACCTCGTTCTCTAATTGGTCTTGATCGTTACTAAAGGCACCATTTACTTGTAATGATGCATTATTAGATACAATTATTCCTGAGTTATCATGAAAATATACACGTGCACCTGCTTCTATCGTTAAGGTTTCATTACTTGGAACCGTTGCAAAACCATAAATAACATAGGGTTTTTCGTTTGTAAAAGTGAGTTCGGTTGGTAATAATTCGCGCCCTTGGAGTTCGGTTTCAATTAATTCACCACCAATATCAAGTGTTAGTGTTTCAATAACTTTTGTGGTATTATCTCGATTAGGATAAATAAAGATGGCGTCTTGTACAAGCGTAACAAGTTCTACTTTTTGAAAGTTTGAATTGGCATCGAATTCAATTTGGTCGGTGTATAAATAACTACGATCTGTGTTTGTAAAATTAGTAATATCTATAGTCGATTCAATAAAAATGAATAAACTATCCTTGGCTAATATTTGTACATCTTCAAAAACTTTACCAGATACACCATCTACATTTAATCTGTAATTGGAAGATTCACCTAATGCTAATTTTAGTGATGGTATGGAAATGTCATTATTACTTCTGTTGTAAACTTTTAAGTTATAGGTACTGGAACCAATATTAGTAAAAACGGTGTCTAAGTAAACGGTGTCTTTTGAGAATTCAAGATTACCAGTGCTTGGGGAAAATTCAAAATCCTTTCTGCAAGAACTCCAAAATATTAAAAAACCTAAGGTTAGTGTGAAGTATAGGTAACGTTTCATTGACATGTATAAATTAAAAGCCTATTAGAGGCTAAAAATATAACTTTTGAAACAATGATTTAGTATGATATGCTTTATTTTAATCGAAAAAATAAATAAAGGACTACTTTTTTTTAGATTCTTCAATTATTTTTAAAAATGCTTTGCTATAGGTTACTAGGCTGTCTAAAAGAATTATGTCATTTTTATTTGTGAGTAATTCTTTATTTAAGTTTTTGGTGCCACAATATTCAAAAAAGAGGTGTTTATAGTCTTTATGAATTGCTAGATCATTAATAAGTAATGCTTCATTAAAAAATGTATTATTGGAAAATAACGAATCCAGATCTTTATACGAGATAGGAACTGTAGCAGCGTTTTTTGTTTTATTCTTTTTAAAAATCTTACCAATTAATGTGGCTACTCTAACAATATCAAGTCCGTATTTTGAAGAAGATCCATATTTATGCGGATTTCTCTTTATATCTTCTTTGGTTTGCTCTTCAAGCGTGTTTTGTACTTGAACGGGGGTAAATGTTTTAGGTCTTATATTATTCTGTATTAAAATCTCATTAAGTCTATTTATAGTTTTTCTTAATTCAATAACAATAATATGGTTAAAATCGGTTTTAGTAAGTTCTACGATTTTTTTATTATGGAATATGGAATGAAATGAAAGGGTGTCGCCTATACTCGCTTTAATAGTAAAGTTACCATAATTATCTGTATACGTTTTAGTTTGTTTGCTAAGGTTAAAGACATCTATTCCTTTTACTGTAGTATCGTTATCGTATACTTTTCCTGTTATATTTTGAGAAAGCATCGAAAATGGTACAAGAATAAAAATGAGGTATTTCATTTTTGTTTTAATCTAAAATTCTTCGCCTCTTGGGATTGCCTAAAGGATAATCAGTTTCAAGATTTTTTTATTGGTTAACGTTTTTCAAATTAACGTATTTTATAATCTGAATTATTGATAATTAAGATATTTTAACAACGGTTTTAATAAACTCTTAACATGAGATATAAAAAAACCTGATGGGTAACATCAGGTTTTTTAAACAATATTTGCTATCAATCAATTGATGGTGGTTAAATTTGTGCTTTAATCATTTTTGCAGCAATTTCAGGAGTGATATCTCGTTGCGGAGATCCAAACATTTCATAACCTACCATAAATTTCTTTACTGTGGCACTTCTTAATAAAGGGGGATAAAAACTCATGTGCCAATGCCAGTGTTTATTATCGTTTCCATTGGTTGGTGCCTGGTGTATACCGCTGGAATAAGGAAAGGATGTATTAAATAATTTGTCGTATGCTTTTGTTAGTACCGAAATGGCTTCGGCATAATCTAAAGCTTCGGTATTATTTAGTTCTAGAATATTTGATTGTTGTTTTTTAGGAACAATCATAGCTTCAAACGGCCATACTGCCCAAAACGGAATTAAAACAACACATGAATCATTTTCAAAAATAATGCGTTCTTGCTTTTCTAATTCCTGAGTTAAATAATCTCCTAAAAGACTGCTGTTATTTTTGTTGTAATAAGCGAGTTGCCGTGTGTTTTTTTTATCAACTTCATTTGGAAGGGTAGACTGGCTCCAGATTTGTCCGTGTGGATGCGGATTGCTACAACCCATTACAGCGCCTTTGTTTTCAAATATTTGAACGTAATTTATATGGGGGTTTTCTGAAAGTTCTTTGAATTCTCTTTGCCATGCGAAAACCACTTTTTGGATATCTTTAGCATCCATGTCTGCTAAGCTTTTTGAGTGATCTGGACTGAAGCAAATAACTTTGCATATTCCTGTTTCGCTTTCGGCTACTAATAAACCATCTTCAACCGAAAAAGATTTAGAATCTTTTTGTAAGGCAGCAAAATCGTTAGTGAAAACAAATACATCTTGATATTTTGGATTGATTTCTCCATTAATTCTAGTATTTCCTGCACATAGGTAGCATGTTTCATCGTAAGCAGGTCTAACGTCATTCGATACGGCTTCATTTTGTCCTTGCCAAGGACGTTTTGCACGGTGTGGGGATACTAAAACCCACTCGCCAGTAAGTATATTTAAGCGTTTATGTGAATAGTCCTGTAAATCTGTATGATTCATTTTAAAGAAATTGTTATTGATTATTTAACTAGGTGTGTGCCTTCAGATAATTTTATGAAGTATACGGAACACGCTTTGTTAAATTTATTTTTATATGCTATAGATGCTGTTTCTCCAAAGGCTTTGGCTTCACTTTTTGCTATTAGATTAATGGTGCAACCACCAAATCCACCTCCCATCATTCTAGCACCTAAAACATGCTTGTTTGCTTTTGCCTGATCTACTAAAAAATCTAATTCATCACAGCTTACTTTGTATTGATGTTGTAAACCTTGGTGCGATTTAAAAATTAAGCTTCCTAAGGTATCTAAATCGTTATTTTCAATAGCTTTTGACGCTTTTATAGCTCTATTGTTTTCTTGAATAACATACAATGCTTTTTGATAATTTTCTGGGGTTACTTTGTCTTTTATAGCTTCTAAATCGGCTTCAGTAGTATCTCTTAATGCTTTTATTCCGAGTAATTCAGCAATGCTTTCGCAGGCAGAACGTCTGTCATTATAGGCACTATCAGATAAACTATGCTTGACGTTCGTGTTAATTAGCATGAGTTGATGATTTTTAAAATCTATCTTATAGGGTTTAGATTCTACAGTTCTACAATCTAGTAGTAAAGCATTGTCTTTAATACCAAACATACTGGCATATTGATCCATGATTCCACATTTTACACCCACATAATTATGCTCTGCTTTTTGGGATATTAAAATCATTTCATGTTGAGTTAATCCTAAATTAAATAACTCATTTAGACCAAATACAACACTGTTTTCTAATGCTGCAGATGATGACATGCCTGCGCCTCCTGGAATATCACCTTTAAAGACAATATTAAAATTACCTACGACTTTGTTTTTATTTTGAATTTCGGCAACAACACCAAAGATGTAATTTTCCCAACTGCCCTCGGCTGATGGTTTTAATTTATCTAATTCAAATTCTATGCGACTTTCCTTGTTTAAAGCATATGCTGTAGATATATTTGAATCACTTTTTTGGATAGCAGCTGCAATGCCTTTATCTACTGCTGCAGGAAACACAAAGCCATCATTATAATCTGTATGTTCTCCAATAATATTAATTCGACCTGGAGAGAAAATAAGAATTGGCTCGGTTTTAAATGTATTTATGAATGTTGTTTTTACATCGTTTATTAATGTGGTACTCATTTGTTGCTATTAGTTAAAGTTGCTATTTATTTTTATGTTCCAGTTAATATTATAAGTATCATTCGCATCTAAAATTTCTAATCCTATATTATTATTAAAACTGTTTGAAACACCTGTTGTAGGCTCAATAGCAATAGTATTTGGTTTAGGGGGCGTGTAAGCTTGTAGAAAATTATCCTCTGCAGAAGATTCAATTATTAATCGATATTTAGGTGTATGGAAAGTGACTTTGTTTGAATCTAAAATCCAGCAATCATCCAATTGTTTGTCTTCAATATTGAAAACATTTTCTAATTCGAAATCTTCAATATCAGTCGCTATATTTTTTTCGTCTAAAACTATTTTTTTGCTGCTATTAAAATCTAGTGAACTATTAAATAAATCGGCGCTTGAAAAATAGGGGTGCCATCCTAAAGTAAAAGGAAACTCTTTAGTGTCTGTGTTTTTTACAGATACGTCTAGGCTTAAGTTGGTTGAAGTAAAAATATATTTTAACTGAATAGTATATGTGTAAGGAAAGCCTGTAGAGAATTCGGTTTCATTATATTCTAACAAAATAGATGCTGAATCATTACTGGTTTCTTGGTCTATAATTTGAAATGTTTTGTTGTAAACCAATCCATGCAAGGCATTGTTTTCTTCTTTTTGATTGATTTCAAATTGAAAATCTTTACAGTTAAAAGTATATGCTCCGTCTTTAATCCTATTTGCAAAAGGAAATAAGATTGAAGAAGCATAGGTATTGGCGTAGGTTAAAGGCGATAGGTCTTTTATAATAGCATGTCCATTTAATGTTAACTCTTGTAAACTAGCTCCAGAGTTAAGGTGGATTTTTCCATACACATTGTTTAGGGAGTTTTCAATCTCTAAAATGTTTAACGTGTTATTGTGATTGATTTTGTACACTGTTTTTTGATTTAATTTTTATAATGAATTCCTGATAATTAAATGGTTATAATTCTCTATTTTAATTTGTTCTTTATTTAATATCATGTCTGCTAAACGCTGTCCCATCATATTAAAATCTGTAGAAATGGTGGTAATGCCGCCTTCAACAATTTCTTTAAGCAAGGTGTCGTTGTATGAGATAACTCCAATGTCTTTAGCCAATGATAGGTTTTTACTTTTCATTTCTTTAATAATTTGAAGTAAGCTTTTGTCGTCGGGCATTATATATAGTTCTCCTTTTTCTAAATCCCTATCTGTTAGTGAGTTTATAACTTCAAAAGGTATTTTGTTTTTTTTGCAAAATCGATTAAAACCTTTTAGCATGCCTTGTGGTTGTTTGTCTTCAGAAAAGATTAAAATCATCTTTTTATAGTTCTTAATGAGATGCAAAGCTTTGTTAAGGTTATTAAATATTGCTTTTTCAAAATCTTGATAAATGGCAGCGTATTCTAATAAATCTTCGTGTATTTGATCTAAAATATAGACTTTATCTTTTGGTAATTTTTGTATGTGTTTATTTGTGTTTGTTAAGTTTGCTGGCATGATTACATAGTAATTGTAGTTGCCAACATTGTCATTAATTAACTTGCTAAAAATGGTTTCATTGAAATGATGGAAAAAAATATCTACTTGAATATTACCTTTTAAGTTTTCTAAAAAGGAATTATACAGGTCTTCTTTAAAAGAATTTAGCTCATCAAAAAGTAAAAATATTTTTTGAGTTACATTGACATCCTCGCTAGTAATGTAATAGCCTTTTCCGACAATAGATTGAATAATCCCTCTGTTTTTTAACTCGTTAAAAGCCATTAAAACAGTGTCTCTTGACAGTTTATGGGTGTCTTTAATACTATTAATGGAAGGGATTTGATCCCCTTTTTTTAAAGTGCCAGATAGTATAGCATCTTCAATTGAATTGATTATTTGCTTATACTTTGGAATTCCTATTGCTTTTTTGATCTTTATCATAAACGACTACAAATGTATCATTTATTTTTTAAAAAAACTACTAGACCCTACTAGTTTGGTTTTTTTGTGCTAAACTTGCATTAATCTTAAATTTAATTTTTATATTTGAGTCTTAATTTACTAATTTAAACTAAATTATTTTACTATGACAGCAGGATTCGAAATGTGGGACTATGTAGTCTTTATAGCTTATGCCATTTTAATTTTAGGAGTAGGGTTATGGGTATCTAGAGATAAAGATGGTCATCAAAAAAATGCAGAAGATTATTTCTTAGCAAGTAAATCTTTACCGTGGTGGGCGATTGGTACGTCTCTAATTGCAGCAAATATATCGGCAGAACAATTTATTGGGATGTCTGGATCTGGATTTGCTCTAGGGCTTGCTATCGCATCTTATGAGTGGATGGCTGCTTTGACTTTAATTATTGTTGGTAAATATTTCTTACCCATATTTATTGAAAAAGGCCTTTACACAATTCCTGAATTTGTTGAAAAACGATTTTCAACGAATTTAAAAACGATCCTGGCTGTATTTTGGTTAGCTCTTTACATTTTTGTGAATCTGGCATCTGTTTTATATTTAGGTGGCTTGGCTATTGAGACGATCATGGGAATTGATATGGTGTATGCTATTATAGGTCTGGCATTATTTGCTGCTGCTTATTCTTTATATGGAGGATTATCTGCTGTTGCTTGGACCGATGTGATACAAGTTGTATTTTTAGTATTAGGTGGTTTGGTTACTACATATTTAGCATTGAATACGGTGTCTGGAGGAGAAGGCGTTTTAGCTGGTTTCTCCAAAGTTGTTGAAACTGCTCCAGAGAAATTCCATATGATACTTGAAGAAACAAATGATAATTATGTGAACTTACCTGGTATTTGGGTATTAGTAGGCGGTTTATGGGTCGCTAATTTATATTACTGGGGTTTCAATCAATATATAATACAAAGAACTTTGGCAGCAAAATCTTTAAAAGAATCTCAAAAAGGAATTTTATTGGCTGCTTTTTTAAAACTGATCATTCCTGTAGTAGTTGTTGTTCCAGGAATTGCTGCTTATGTGATGGTTAATGATCCGTCAATTATGGCTAATTTAGGTGAAGCTGGTATGTTAAATGTGCCTACAACCGATCAAGCTGATAAAGCATATCCATGGTTGTTACAGTTTTTACCAACAGGACTTAAAGGTGTTGCTTTTGCTGCTTTAGCTGCTGCTATAGTATCTTCTTTAGCGTCTATGTTAAATTCTACATCGACTATATTTACTATGGATATCTATAAGCAATATATTAATAAAGATGCTGATGATAAAACGACAGTGAATGTTGGACGTATTTCTGCTGCCATAGCTTTATTAATCGCTGTAATTGTAGCGCCTCTTTTAGGAGGTATAGATCAGGCATTTCAATTCATTCAAGAATATACAGGTGTTGTAAGTCCAGGAATATTAGCCGTGTTTATTTTAGGTTTATTCTGGAAAAAAACAACAAACAATGCAGCTATTTGGGGAGCTATTTTATCTATTCCAATTGCATTAGCTCTTAAATTTTTACCTATCCCAGTATTTGAGCCATGGATGCACCAAATGGGTATAACGACATTGTTAACGATGTTAATTATAGCGGTATTAAGTAATATGCAAAACAAAGGTGCGGATGACCCTAAAGCTATTCCTCTTACAAAAGAACTATTTAAAACATCGCCATTATTTAATATTGGATCGTTTGCAGTTATGATTATCTTAACGGTTTTATATAGCTTGTTTTGGTAGTTAAATGAATAATACATTACGAAAGTACCATTTTATATGGTGCTTTTTTGTTATGTTTTAATTCAATAAGTCTATTTATAAATGAATAATCCATGCTATTTACAAGGTTTTTAGAATATTATGATTTTATGATAAAAATTATGAACTTTTCTTTTGCTAGGTATGTAGTTAATTTTATATTTGCACACCAGAAAACAAAAATGTTTTCTTTGAGGGCTCTTAGCTCAGCTGGATAGAGCACCTCCCTTCTAAGGAGGCGGTCGAAGGTTCGAATCCTTCAGGGCTCACGAAAAGCTTCACTAGAAATAGTGAGGCTTTTTTGTTTTTATGCCTTTTTACTAAAATTTTATTGAATTATAAAGTGGATCCAAAAACTACTAGTTGTTAATCCCAAAAAACCTCTTTTCCTAATGAAAATAATAAAGACAGATAGCTTTTCTTATAAATTTTTATTCAAGATATCTCCACATAGGAACTATACAAGTCGTAATATCTAATCTATGTTGATATACTTGTTCTTGTTGACCAAAATAATAAATAGTACACAAGAATGGGGCAAAATTAGTAGTGCAATACTCATCTGGAAATAGAAAAACAGGATGACATTCAGGAGAACCAAAAAGATTGGTTTGAATATAACCACTAGTAGCATATTGTTGACTCTCTATATCTTCTTTAGAAGAAGTAAACGCAAACGAAGCCGTAATAGCAAGTATAAATGCGAAGGCTGGTAAAATGATTTTGAAAAGTTTTGTTTTCATAATGTAGGTATTTAATATTAATGACCTACTCTATTTTACGGGTTTTCGGTCTTACCCCCTATAGCTGTTACTATTAGTATATGAAATTAAACTTATTTTTAAGGGATGAAAACGTATCTTAGAAGGATGTTTTGGACTATAAGGGGTATAGATGCCAGTTTGGGTTACATAAATATATTATTTTCTGAATTTTTTATAAAAAATACCTTCACTTTAATATAGTGTATACGCACCCCTACCTTAAAACACCTCACGCTTTCACACACAAACTAAATACCCCACCCATTTGTGCAGGGATAAACTTTTCTGTACCTGATATATATTGACTTCTTGTGTCTCAAGGTGATAGCTGAAGAGAGGGGTATGTCATTTTTAATGAGCAAGAATATTGTAAACTATTACTTTGAATTTATTTGTGTTTTTTCTTATATTTATGTAAGCAATCACTAAATATTAAATTTAAATACAATGAAAATTAACCTACCTTCACCCAATTTTGATTTTACACCAAACGATTCAAAATTTATTGCTGGAATAAGGCCTTATAGGGAAGAAACTTACCGTTTAGAAAAAGAGCAGATTAACGAAAAATTAATTATACATAATTATGGTCATGGAGGAGCAGGGGTAACCTTAAGTTGGGGCTGTGCCTTAGAAGTTGAAGACTTGCTTGTTGGACTTGATTCGTATACCAATAAAACTAATATAGCTATTATGGGCTGTGGCATTATGGGCTTAACAGTTGCAATTCGCTTGCTTCATTTAGGGCATCATGTCTCGATTTATACTAAAAAAACTCCACCTGGGACTACTTCAGATGTCGCTGGGGGACAATGGAATCCCTCCACCGTTTCTTTTGAAGAAAAAGATATAGAGAGATTTCATAGAATTTTAAGAAGATCGTTTAGAATGTTTGAAAGTCAAATAGGAGATGAATATGGTGTTTCAAGAAGAACGAATTATGTACGTAACAATAAGGGATCATTCGAATTGGTTCCTAAAGATATTATTCCTGAGCCTAAGTATTATAGCCGACTTCCTTTTGAAGGACATGATATGGAAGGCTATTCGTACGAAACTTTATTGATTGAACCTTATATTTTTCTAAAAAGATTACTTGATGAAGTAGTGAGAAATACAATAACAGGTCGCTCTAAACTTATTGAAAAAACGTTTTTAAATGTTCAGGATGTGTTAGACTTACCCGAAGAAATCGTTATTAATTGTTCTGGTTATGGTGCAAAAGCTATTTTTAATGATGAAAAAATGAAACCAATAAAAGGTCAGTTAGCACTTTTAAAAGCCCAGGACTTACCTTATTTATATAGTGGTCATGGATATATTTTTCCCAGAAGAGATTATATGGTTCTTGGAGGTACTTTTGAAGAAGATATTGATGATCCAACTCCAGAAGATGATGCATGTATAGAAATCATTAATTTTCATAAAGAAAGTTTTGATCCTAAAAAACAACACAAACTTCCTGAACTAGAAGAACGTTTTATAACAGATAGAATTTTATAAATAAGATTTCAACACTATAGAATACGAATCCTTCAGTGCTCACAAAAAGCTTCACTAGACATAGTGAGGCTTTTTGTTTTTGTAGGGTTTGTGGTGTTTGATAAGATTTTGTAAAGAATTGCAAAAACCAATATATAAGTTAGTTAAAACCTTGATCCCTTTTTATTGGTCTCAAATGGAGTTAAAACTATGTACTTTAATGCATGTCGCTTTCAGCTTCTAAAAACTTTTGACACGAATTTCACGAATTCACACGAATTCAGTTTTACCATATTTCACGAAGCAGACTTTCAGTCTGCCAAAACGAACCTATGGACTTCCAGTCCATAGGAGTGATTTAGTTTTGATATTTTAGAGTATTTCCTTTTGTTTTATTAGTGTTGTAACCAATATATCAATCTATATTTATCTGGTTCATTATTAATAACTAAAATAGTGTAATTCTTTTTTGCCTCAGAATCATTATTATTTTTACTCTTAAGAGAACTTATAGTTGTGTTAAGTTTTGCTATTGAATCTTTAAACTTTAACACATTTTTTTTTAGTGAATCATATCGTTTGTCCTTTTCGAGGTATTCTACATTTTTGTTGTTTTCTCCATGATTAATTCCAATATGATATAGAGATAATGAAATAGGAACTATTGTAAAAAATAATCCAATTATATATTTCCGCATTTTTTTAATTTCTAATATGTATAACTACAACAACAACAACAAAATTTCGGGTGGGTAAAATTATATATATATGTAAAATAAATTTATTTAAGTATACTTATGGTTAAATTTTAGAGATGATTTACAGAATTTTCCACATTTATTGTTGTGGGTGTATGATATGGTACATGTAAAATATCTCAAAATAACCTTGGTATTTTATAACTAAGAATTTGAAAAAATGTGAAGAGATTACTGAAGAAATTATTTTGCAGAGGAGATAATGAGTATGGACAAAAAAAGAATACTATACTTAAATAGGTTATTGCTTCGATTTTTTAGGAGTAAGAGAGTCTGAATATTCTGAATTTCTATATAAAAACTCTTTTTTAAATGGCTTATGAGTCATTAATTGATCAAAGTTATTCTCAAAGCCCCATGTGATGAAGTCTATTTCCTTTTGTTCTAATTTCCTATGCTTTTTTGGTTCATTAAATCGATGGGTTGCGTTATCGATATTATAACTGGCTTTTTTTTGAGCATAGTGATTATTCAGTAAGCGCTTAAAAATTTTTTCTTTACTTTCAGGAATATTACTCCCTCCTTCGTAATTTACTATAGTCTTTCTGGTGACACCAAGAAGATCTGCTAACTCTTTCTGAGTCATGTCTAATTTTTCTCTTTCTTTTTTAATGTCTAACATGTTGAAAAATAATTGACTATGTGTTATCTAGGGGGTGTTGTTATTAATTTGTTGAGTAAAATTACTCTGTAATTATTGTAAATGAGTAAAAATACTCGTACATTTGTATGCGATGTGTTATTTGCGATACTACAACAAATATATGTTGTAAAATCTTGTAAAACAACAAATGAGATTAAATTACTAGTAAAGTATTATTAATACATAAAGACCTACAGAGTAAGAAAAACAGAATAGTTCATTTAGTGTTTAATGGTTTTCGGGAAAAAGTGATGACAGCTATTTAGTTCAGCAACTGTCTTATACATGGATTTGCGAAAACCTGTACGTTCCTAAGTGAAAACATAAAAAACATTAAAAAAGCATTATGAGAGATATTAATGACATAGACCATATTAAGCAGCTTTTTAGTAAAATAAATAAATCTAATAAAGAAGATTTTTTTGAAAAAGTAGCAGAGGAGTTTGATATGGTAAAATCTAGTGTTAGGTCTGGTTGGTTTTCTCGTTTTGAAATTCCACTGAAATATAATGTGCGCAAGCATTTAATTGAATATATGCAAAATTATATAGCATCTATAGGTAAGAAAGAAAACAAAGGTGATATGTAAGTATATATATGGTGGCTAATAACAATCAATCTTCTTTATAAATAAAAGCAAGTAGGGGTAGATCTACTAAAGGTTTAACCTATACGTTTAAGGAAGACAGACTAGCTGCTGTTTTTAACCAGACTATAAATAATAAAGTGAGTGATAGAAAAAGAGGTCGTCTAAAAAGTAATTTTTAGACGACCTCACACATGCTTCGCTCTGTCTACATTGACAAAACACTATATATCAATAATATAAATTATTTGTTTTTTTAATTTACTTCGAATTCACGTTTATATAACAGAACCCTATTCTAAAAATATTAATTCTTCAAAGGTTTATCTCTATTCATTTCTGTTATATCAACACTCATAGCCTTTTTACCTAGAAAGTGTTTGCTAAAATGGTCTGCTTTTAACCAAAACCAATATTCATTCATATTTCCAAAACCATGACGTTTCCCTGGCATGAGCATAAAATCAAAACGCTTATTTGCTTTAATTAATGCATTCGCCATTCTAATAGTGGCTCCTGGGTGTACATTATTATCTATGTCGCCAGTTATAAGCATCAATTGTCCTTTTAAGTTTCCAGCCAATGATTGGTTATTATCAATAGCATATTTGTATTTGCTGTTTCCATATGCATCTTTTTCTTCTTGAATACCATGATGGGTTTCACTCCACCAACTATTGTATATAGAATTATCATGATTTCCAGCCGAAGATACCGCTACTTTGAAGAAATCTGGATAAACTAACATGGCAGTAGTAGACATAGACCCGCCACCTGAGTGCCCATAAATCCCCACTTTATTAATGTCTATATATGAGTGTTGATCAGCAAGTTGTTCGGCTACATACTTTTTATCTGCTAATGCATAATCTCTTAGATTACCATAACCGTAATTATGATACCATTTCGATCGTGCTGGGTGTCCGCCTCTATTACCCAAGGTAACTACAATAAAACCTACCTGTGCCATACGATCCAATTTATCCATTTTAACCGAAAATGATTTGTTTACATATTCAGTCCAAGGTCCTGGGTATACATATTCTAATAGGGGGTAAGTTTTCGTTTTATCAAAATCAAAAGGTTTATACATAACACCATAAATATCTGTAATACCATCATCCGCTTTCATTTTAAAAGGTTCGGGGAATTTATACCCAGTAGCCATTAATTGTGATAAATCAGCTTCTTCAAGATTCATAATAACAGCGCCTGTACTACTACGTAATTCAGATTTAGGAACGGTATTCACTCTAGAGTAGTTGCTAACAAAGTATTTGTTAGAGTCAGACATACTTGTACTTGTATTATAGTTACCAGGATTTATGTTTTTTAAGCCTGTTCCGTTTAAGTTAATTCTAAATAAATGCTCATAATATGGGTCTTGGTTTTTGGTAACACCATTTGCTGTAAAATATAAAACGCGTTCTTTTTCATCAAAATTAGTATATTTATTAACATGATATTCTCCGCTTGTTACCTGATGTTTTAATGTTCCATTATTATCGTAAAGATAAAAATGTGCCCAACCATCGCGTTCAGACCAATGTAGTAGCTCTTGTTCGTTGTTTAATAACACTAAAGGCTTAACTTCAACATAAGTGTTTAGTGCTTCTTTAATTAATGTTTTTACGTCTCCTGTATTAATATCGGCAACACAAATATTTATTTTTTTCTTATCTCTACTTGTAGTATTGAAGTAAATCTTTCCTTTTTTAGAAAGTAATAACGATGGTTTAAATTCATCAGACCAACTAGATTTTTTTCTTGGAGCTCTATAAATAAATAAGTCTTGTTGTACAGTAGTATCTAGTTTAACTTTATTGACTTCTTTAGATGCTATATCGAAAATAAGAATCTCTCTTTTATAATATTCTTTTTCGCCAGCCATATGGTATTTATAAGTTTCTAAAGTTGGACGTTTTTTGGAAATCGAGTTAATTACCCATAAATCTTTTATATGTCTGGAATCAGTTTTTTGAAATACAAACTTTTTAGAGTCATGAGACCAAAACCCATGAATATTTTTACGTTCGCCCTTTTTCTTATCTTTAGTTTCGTTGTTTTCGCCTCTACTCTCAGATCCATATCCAAAATGTTCCACACCATCTTTAGTCCATTGGTTTTCGACAATAGTTGAGTCTTTTTCGTTTTTTAACGCTTTTAAGAAATTCTCTTTATCCATCCAATACAAATTGAAGTTTTTAGAGAATAGAACAATGGTGCTATCTGGGGATATGTTCGCCCATGCTTTCCATTTTCTATTTTCTTTTTTATTGTCGATTATGGTTAAACCATTACCACCTAATTTATATTCAAAATGATAAACCTTATTCGTCATTTTAGGAGTCTTCTTTTTAGTCTTTTGTTTAATAGAAGTCGTGTCTTTCGTTTTTAAGGTTTCCTTTTTCTCATCAACAACTTCAACTTTCTCTTTGGAAGTTACTCTAAATCTAATCGCTGTTTCGTTTTTAACAAACTTAAAATTAAAACGTGGTAAGTGTTTTGCATCATAGGGGTCTTTAGTTATTTCTGATAACCATTTAGCCATTTTCGCATTGTCAAATAATTTTGTTCTAGTGCGCTTATCGGCATCTACGATGTAGTAGTTAGAACCTTCAGTCGTTTTATATTGATACCAAAAGCGATTTCCGTTTTTTAACCAATTAGGTGTAACAGAAGTAGAATGTACAAGTTTACTAATTTTTTTTGGTGAAAACTTTGATGCTAATTGATAATTAGGTGTTGGTATCTCTGGGCTAACCTCTTGTCCAAAAGAAGAATAGTTGCTTAGCAAAATGAGACTAAATAGTAAAGTGATTTTCTTCATAAATATAAATTTAGATATACCATTAGGTAATATATAAGCTTAATACACTGTTTTTGAAAATTAACCTTATGCTATTTGTGTTAAAAGTATCTTAAATTACGATTTATAGGATATAAGGAATAGCCTAAATACAACGAGTAAGTAGGTTGTCTCCATTTATCAATATTGATAATAATCTGGTCTGTTTTAAGAATTTTTTTATTTGTATTTTTAACCCTTCAATTATTTTAAAAATATGTGTAAAGTTGTTTTAATTACAGGCGGTTCCTCAGGAATCGGAAAATCTATTGGAGAATATTTAATCCAAAAAAACTTTGTAGTTTATGGTACTAGTAGAAATCCTGAGAAGTATAAAGAGAGTAAGTTTCCTATTTTAGCATTAGATGTTAAGGAAAACAACACCATATTAAAAACGGTGAGTACTATTATAGAAAAGGAGGGGAGGTTAGATGTTGTTATAAATAATGCTGGAGCTGGTATTACTGGACCTATTGAAGAAATACCAGAAGCTGAAATTAAAAATAATTTTGATACTAATTTTTTTGGACCTATTAATGTTATTAAAGCTGTATTGCCACAAATGCGTGAGCAACAATCTGGGTTAATTATAAATATAACTTCTATTGCAGGTTATATGGGATTACCATATCGAGGTGTTTATAGTGCAAGTAAAGGAGCTTTAGAGCTTTTAACTGAAGCTTTTAGAATGGAACTTAAAGATTTTAATATTAAAATGACCAATGTTGCTCCTGGTGATTTTGCAACAAATATAGCAGCGGGGCGCTATCATGCACCACTTCTTGAAACATCCCCTTATAAAAAGCCATATGGAGATACATTAAGTTTAATGGACGAGCATGTTGATAATGGCAGTAATCCAAACTTAATGGCAGAAGCTGTGCATAACATTATAAATACAGGTAATCCGAAAGTACATTATAAGGTTGGAGAGTTTATGCAAAAATTCTCAATTGTTTTAAAAAGACTATTACCAGATAAGGTTTATGAAAAACTCTTAATGAATCATTATAAGCTTTAACAAGCGCTCTTAAATATTATTAAGATACGAACTGAGTTTCTTGTGTTTGAGGATTTCTGTAGGTTAAATAAACACGAATCAGACTTTCAGTTTGTCAAACATATATAGATTTGAAACCTGCCATGCTTTTGGCTTTGTAAAGTGCTAAGCAGGTTGTACCTAAACATTAAAAGTATTTGATAATTTTTGTCATGCACTAAAAGAAATTAGAGTAAACTTAATTCTGTTGAAATTAATAAAACTCTAAATTTCATGGTATTTTCACTCTTCATTTTCGCAGTATAATGGCTCATACGGATTTAAAAATATTTTCGGCATATTATTTGATATTACTGTTTCAAAATTAAAACCGATGAAGCAGTATGTATTTGTAATTCTTCTAGTTTCCTTTTTTTCTTTTAGTGGCTGTGAAGATGTATTAGATTGTGTTATTAATGTAAGACCAGAATTGCATAATAAAACCTTAGCAGTAGGACTTGTTGATGCATATTATTCTGAAACTATTTCTGCTGAAATTAAGAATGAAGCGAATGATAATGATTATGACTATTATTTTGATATTTCAGGCAGACTTCCAGAAGGAATAGATGTTTACTATAACAGACATAGAGAAGTTGTTTTTAAAGGAATACCGAAAGCATCTGGAAGTTTTGTTATTAGAGCTTATTTAGAGGTTGTACCTCATTATAATACCTATGGAAATGATAGAATTAATGGGAGACTATGCTCTGATAATACTTCTAAAACGTATACTTTAGTTATTAATTAATCCCAAAAGCTGATTCTCGAATTTTACAGAAAAAACATTTGTATTATTATTTACTATTCTACTGTTTTTATCTACAATGATTGTTTTTGTTATGGGGTGAATAGCTAAAGTTTTTTTAGCTTCTTTTGAATCTTTAAGTACATATTCGTTTTCAAAAATAAATCTATTTATTTTTAATGATTTTCTCGATTTTTCTAATCCGTAATTATCAACATTAATAGTAATGAATGCGACTTCAGGATACTTGTTTTTTAATTCTTTGATTTGTTTATGACTGTCCTTAAAATGCTCATGATAGGTGTGAGACCAAAAGCTTATAACCGAAGGAGCGTCTATAATAGTACTAATATCAAATTCTACATTATTATAATCAACAAGTTTAACATTGGGGAGTTTGGAACCATTTTTTAACCTGTTTAGCGATTTTGTGAAGCTTATCATCTTCTTTTTGCCTTTTTTACTTTCGCTTTTGCTTAAATAAGATTTTAAAATAGTATTGTTATTTTCTATATTTTCGTTTTTTGATATATAATTTATTGCTAACTCATAAAGTAAATCATTTTTAATAGCAACGTTTGTTAATAAGCTATCAATAAGCTTTAATCTGTCTAAATTATAGCATAACGAATTTCTGTTAAAATGCTTACTATTAGAATGTAGATTATGCTCTCTTAAAGCCATATTACTAAAACTGTACCTTAAAAATTTATTGTATTTATGATAATTACTAGAAAAGTTACTATTATAATCTATATCCTTTCTATAGTCATAAAAATCTTTTGGAAGTGATTTTAAAATAGCTCTTTTGTTTTTACCATAATGTACAAATGGATATACCTCTTTACTGGAATAGTAGCTAAAATCTATATTTACTTGTGCTATTTTTTCAAATAGAGGAGACGTCTCATACTTTTTTTTGAAAGCCTTCAAATTTTTAACCTTTACAGCTTTTAAAGAATCTATACGTTTTTGATAAATAGATGGGGTTAATTGGCAAAGCTTAAAAATATATTTTTCTTCAACTTCATTTTCTAAAAAACCATTTATTAAATAATTGTTTTTTTTAGCGCCTTTACCAGTAAAAACAAGTGATTCATCAAACTCCAAAGTATTCAACCTAAAAAGAACACTATCTTTAGGTTCTAATAATATCATTTGAAATTCATAACCATGACTAAATGAATATAAGCCTTTTTTTAAATCATTGATTTTATATAAAAACCTATTTCTACCGTCAAGCATAATAGTATCAATAGTAGCCTCAGACTTTAATAATACTACATAATTAGTGGTTGGATTAATAATTTCACCACCAATATACGCGTAATTAATGTCCGCTTCACTCGTATCTTGTTTGCAGGCCGAAAGAGCTAATATTGCTAATATTATTGAAAAGTATAATTTCATAAAATCCCCCTAATTGTATTCAATTAAATACGTATTACTATACAAAAATATGCGTTGTATTTATAAAGAGCTGTTAATGCGTTGTTAAAAATTATTATAGCTAAAAAAAATGCCCTTTTTTGTTTAAAAATAAACAAGCTAAGTTGTTTTGTACCATTTGAATTTTCTACTTTTGCAAAAACTTACAATCAAGGTGTATGTCAAGGAGTACCCTTATCAATATGTAAGTCTATCAAGATTTATTATAATAAAATTTCTGAGTAAATTAAAACAACTTTTATGCTATCAGTATCAAATCTTTCAGTTCAATTTGGAAAACGTGTTCTTTTTGATGAAGTAAATACAACCTTTAATAATGGTAATTGTTACGGAATTATTGGTGCCAATGGCTCGGGGAAGTCAACATTTTTAAAGATACTTTCTGGTAAGCAAGATCCAACATCTGGACATGTTTCTTTAGAATCTGGAAAACGTATGTCTGTTTTAGAACAGAATCATAATTTATATGATGCCCATACCGTTTTAGAAACCATTTTAATGGGGAATAAGCCTTTGTTTAAGATTAAATCTGAAATGGATGCTCTTTATGCAGATTATACGGATGAAAATGCCGATAAAATAGGGGAGCTTCAAGTAAAGTTTGAAGAAATGGATGGATGGAATGCCGATAGTAATGCAGCTGCTATGTTGTCTAATTTAGGTATTAAGGAAGAATTTCATTATACTTTAATGAGTGATTTGGATGGTAAACAAAAAGTGCGTGTTTTATTAGCACAAGCACTATTTGGTAACCCAGATGTTTTAATTATGGATGAGCCAACAAATGATTTAGATTATGAAACCATTTCATGGCTCGAAAATTTCTTAGCAAACTATGATAATTGTGTTATTGTTGTATCGCATGACCGTCACTTTTTAGATGCGGTATGTACTCATATTTCTGATATTGATTTTGGGAAAATAAACCACTTTTCAGGAAACTACACTTTTTGGTACGAATCGTCTCAGTTAGCTGCGCGTCAACGTGCACAGCAAAATAAAAAGGCAGAAGAAAAGAAAAAAGAATTAGAAGAATTTATCAGACGTTTTTCTGCTAACGTAGCAAAAAGTAAACAAGCTACCAGTAGAAAAAAAATGATTGATAAGTTAAATATTAATGATATAAAACCAACATCTCGACGCTATCCTGCCATTATTTTTGAGCGTGATAGGGAAGCAGGAGATCAGATTTTAAATATTGAAGGTTTAGCGGCATCTGCAGATGGAGAGACATTATTTAAAGAGATCGATTTAAATTTAACAAAAGGAGATAAAATAGTCGTTTTCTCAAGAGATTCTAGAGCAACATCGGCGTTTTATCAAATATTAAATAATAAAGAAAAGGCAGATGCAGGTAAGTTTGCTTGGGGTATAACTACAACACAATCTTATTTACCATTAGATAACAGTGCGTTTTTTGATAATGACTTAACTTTGATTGATTGGTTACGTCAATGGGCGCAAACAGAAGAAGAAAGGGAAGAAGTTAATATCCGTGGCTTTTTAGGGAAAATGATTTTTAGTGGGGAGGAAGCATTTAAGAAATCTTCTGTATTATCTGGAGGAGAAAAGGTACGTTGTATGCTATCTAGAATGATGATGACAAGAGCTAATGTACTTCAATTAGATGAGCCTACAAATCATTTAGATTTAGAGAGTATAACAGCTTTTAATAATTCACTTAAAAACTTTAAAGGCACTATTTTATTCACGACACACGATCATGAATTTGCGCAAACTGTTGCTAATAGAGTTGTAGAGTTAACACCTAACGGAGTTATTGATAGATACACGACGTTTGATGAATACATGCAAGATCCTAAAATTAAAGAATTGCGTAATAAAATGTATGCTGTTACCGTGTAACAATCTATAGTTTATAACAAGAGCATACATAGTCTTATCTGGAGTTTTACATAAATAATGTAAGATAAAACTTATTTTGTATTCTGTTTTACGATTTTAATTCAGCAGTTATACTTTCAATAATAGGAACAGCTTTGTCGAGCTCATCTTTATTTACAAAAACTTCTTGAAAACCAGGTACAATACCGCCACCAAAACCAGCTAAACGAGCAGATTCGGTTGGATCTTTAACAATAGGGTTAATGTTAACAATTTCTAACTGATTAACAATACGTTGAACAATTATAAGGTCTCCAGTAAATATTTTTATATAACTTGAATCTATCATCGTTGAAAGTATATAGGTGTCTTTTAAAGATACAAAATTATATTGTTATATAAAAATGAATTTATGTTAACTATTTGTTTTATAAGGTCTTATTGTGAATTTTTGTACGATTTATATCTTATTTTTAATAAGTAAATACGTTTAAAAAATGCTTTAATTTCCTTTGTTTTTCTGTAAAATTTATAGTGTTAGACGAATGGATGCATTTTAACGTATTTACTATGAGTTTGTTGTTCTGTTTTTTTTTTTTATTTATAATTGTTCGACTTATAACCCTAAATGATATTTATAATGAAAAAACCTACTCTAAGCTTTATCTTATATTGCTTTATTTCTATTACTTATGCTCAAGTTGGTATTGGAACTACAACGCCTGATGGCTCATCGGTTATGGATGTAGAAAGTACAGATAAGGGTCTACTGATTCCACGACTTACCAATAATCAGAAAAATAATATCCTTAACCCTGCAACTGGGCTTATGGTATATGATTTAACCAATAAGTGTACATCTGTAAATATTGGCCCTCCTTTTGCGCCTAATTGGGAGTGTTTAAATAAGACGGACAATTCAACAATACCTACCGTTATTGTTTCTAGTAACTCTTTGGTGATTGATACAACAAATGATAAACAATGGCTTGATGTACCAGACTTAAATTCTACGTTTACACTTTTAGAAGATGAAACCATTAAAATAGATTGGACCTTGTTTACTGGTCAAACATTAGCTTCAACGACTTCTGGCTTTGCTCAAATGTTTACCATCCTTGAAATTAACGGCGCTAATGATGTTAGATCGTCTAATTACTTGCCGATGGTTCACAACCCAGGAGGAAATAGTTTTAGACTTTTAATGAATAATTCTACATTTTCGCATGCTATCACCCTCAATGCTGGAGTTTACACGGTAAAGGTAAAAGTATACGCTGCGAGTTTCTTGGGTGCTACAGCGACTAGAAGTGTTAGTGTTGGCGCTCGGATTAGTAGTTGGGCAGGAGGAGACAACATGACATCACAAGAAATGTTAAATGCAGCATCAAACAAATTATTAATTACTTTTTTATAGAATGATATAAATTTATCATTAATAGTAAGGATCTAAAAAAGGCTAATTTAATATTAAATTAGCTTTTTAGATTTTTATCATTTATTCTTCAAAATTATTATTTGACGATTTGTTTTTAAAAGTTGAATATGTTGTTAAAAACACAAACAGTTAAAATACACCAACAACGCCAATTTTATTTCCTGTAAAGTTAAGTTTCCATGAAATACGATTCTTTTTTTTCACGGGATAATCATAAGCTTTAGTATTGAATAGAAATTTATCTACAGAGTCAACAACAACAATACTTAAGGCAGTACCTAAGGCAATGTCTGTGAGCCAATGAGCACCAGCAAATAATCTTGAAATGGGAGCTACTGAGCCCAATGTATATACCCCAACTTTAGACCAGGTGTTATCAAACTGTTTAGCAATGGCATGAGCCATGGTTATAGATAAAACAGTATGTCCAGATGGGAATGAATGAAATTCAGGTTCATTTGACCAAAACCTAAATTCTGTACTTTTATAACCATTCTCTGGACGAGCTCTACCAAAAGCAGTTTTGCTAAAGCTTTGTATGAGTCCTGTAGTGAACGAAGATGAAATAATTAATACACTTGTTTTTCTAATCGTTTCATTTTTTGTAAATAATCCAAAACCATACAATCCAGCATTTGCAATAAAATAGACTTGCGGGCTTCCAAACCGAGTACCAGCTTCTTGAAATATGTTTGGTACATTTGGTTCTTGACGAATTAAGAAAGCACTACTTTCATCGTCTATAGAAGAAAGCGCAAAAAGTCCTAAAGTTATAGCTCCTAAAGTTTTAAAATCTTTCTTTTTCCAATAAAAAGGTCTGGTAAAAGCATGTTTAACACCTAAAAAAGCTTGTTTAGCATCATGGCTTGCTAATCGACCTATGGAAGCGGTGTCTTTTGTTTTTTTTAAGCGTATTTTCTGTGCGCTCAAATTAAAAGAGACCAAACATATAACTATTAGAAAAAATTTTTTTTGTACTGATATCTTATCGCAATTCTGCACCAAGTTGCGTCTCAAAATTAGTTTGTAACTTATTCATAATTTTGTCTATTTGCTTATCTGTAAGGGTTTTGTTTTCGTCTTGTAATGTAAAACTAACAGCATAACTCTTTTTCCCTTTAGGTAGGTTTTTACCTTGATATACATCAAATAGATTGACATTTTTTAATAGTTGTTTTTCACTTTGTTTTGCTATTTTATAAATAGATTCGAAAGTTACTTTATCATCTAGTAATAAGGCAAAATCACGTCGTACTTCTGGGTACTTAGGGATTGCCTTAAATTTAATATTATTATGTTTGACTAATTCTAAAATAGCATCCCAATTAAAATTAGCAAACAAGACTTCTTGAGAGATATCAAAATGTTTTAATATCGGTTTTTTTATTAACCCAAAGTCCACTAATTTCTTTTTCCCTTGGCTTAATTCTAACCCTTCACTAAAAAAATCATTATTAACAGGTGTTTCATTAAATCTTGAAATACCAAGACGTTGAAGCACAGAGATAATAGCACCTTTAATAAAAAAGAAATCACTTTTTTTACTTGCGTTATGCCAATTCTCTGATGTTTGATTTCCTGTTATAAAAAGCGATAAATGTTTAAATTCTTCTCTTTTATCTCCAAAACCATGATATGTTTTACCGTATTCAAATAACTTTAAATCGGCACGTTTTCTATTGATGTTAAATGATATAGCTTCTAATCCAGAAAACAATAACGATTGTCTTAAAACAGATAAATCATTACTTAATGCATTTAGTATAGTAATATTATGTTCATCCTTTAACTGCTCGCTTAAAGCGGTATAATTTGGAGTGGTTAATGAATTGGAAAGAATTTCATAGAAACCTTGAGAGGCTAATTGATTGCCTATAATGTTTTGTATTTTATAATCTTCAAATTTAGACGTGCTGGAAATAGAAGCGTTTAATTTTTTGGTAGTATTTATATTGTTATATCCATACACACGCAAAATTTCTTCAATAATATCTGCTTCTCGTTGAACATCGTTTCTATAAGCTGGGACTGTTAAACCTAATCCTGTTTCGGTAACGTTGTTTACTTTTATATCTAATGATGATAAAATACGCTTAATGACCTCCTTTGGGATTTCTTCACCAATTAGTTTTTTAGCATTATCAAAACTTAACCGTACTTCAAAGTCTTTAATTTTTTTTGGATAAAGGTCAATTAAATCACTAGTAATTTTACCACCAGCTAGCTCTTGAATTAATAGTGCAGCACGTTTTAATGCATACTCAGTAATATTTGGATCGATACCGCGTTCAAATCTAAAAGAGGCATCTGTATTTAATCCGTGTCTTTTAGCAGATTTACGAATGCTTATAGGGTTAAAATAGGCACTTTCTAAAAAAATACTTGTTGTAGCTTCGGTAACACCAGAATCTATACCACCAAAAACACCAGCAATACACATGGGCTTTTCTGCATCACAAATCATTAAATCATCTTCATGTAATTCACGCTCTACGCCATCTAAGGTTGTAAATTTGGTTCCTGTAGCTAGTGTTTTTACTTCAATTTTATTACCAGAAATTTTTACAGCATCAAAAGCATGTAAAGGCTGTCCTAAATCGTGTAATACATAGTTTGTAGCATCAACAATATTATTTATAGGACTTAAACCAATAGCTTTTAGTCGGTGTTGTAGCCAAGTAGGGGACTTCTTTACTTTTAGTCCAGATATAGTAACACCACAATAGCGGGGTGCTAAATCTTTATTTAAAACATCAATATCAATTTTTAGGGTGCGGTTATCTATATTAAAAGAACTAACAGAAGGTGTTATAAGTTCTAAATTAATATCTTTTTGAACTAAACCAGCTTTTAGATCGCGGGCAGTTCCTAAATGACTCATGGCATCTGCTCTATTTGGGGTAAGCCCAATTTCAAATACCTGATCGTTTTCAATATCAAAAATATCAGCAGCAAGTGTTCCAACTTTAAGGGTATTATCTAAAACCATGATACCATCATGAGATTTTCCTAAGCCTAACTCATCTTCAGCACAAATCATTCCATGACTTTCTTCCCCTCGTATTTTACCTTTTTTTATGGTCCAAGAGTCGCCTTCTTCAGTATACAAAGTGGTTCCGATAGTTGCAACAGGCACTTTTTGTCCAGCAGCCACATTTGGAGCGCCACAAACTATTTGTAAAGGAGTTTCGCCTCCCATATTTACAGTTGTTATTTTTAACTTGTCGGCATTTGGGTGTTTAACACAGGTTAAAACCTCACCAATAACGATACCTTCTAGTCCTCCTTTAACAGATTGATAGGTTTCAATACCTTCTATCTCAAGACCTAAATCTGTAAGTAATTCACTAGTTTGTTCTGGTGTCCATTCAGTTTTTAAAAACTGTTTTAACCAATTGTATGAAATCTTCATAAACTATTGCTCTTTTAAGGGTGCAAAGATAAAATATTGAAGTTAGCATTCAAACATTGCTTTGTAATTTGTGAATTAAAAAGGATTAAATATTATCTTTTATTTGATAGGTACTGTGCTGTTATTTCGAATCATACAATCTATACTAGTTTTAATAATGCATTTTATAGACTAGCTTAATTTTTCTTTAAAAAAGTCTATAGTTCTACTCCAGGCTAAATTTGCAGCTTTTTTATCATAACGAGGTGTGGTGTTATTATGAAACCCATGATTGACACCAGGATAAAAATGTACTTTATAGTCTATATTATTGGTTTTAAGTACAGCTTCAAAATCAGGCCAACCAGCATTAACTCTGGTATCTAATTCGGCATATTGCAATAACAGTGGTGTTTTTATTTTGGCAGCATCTTCATCACTAGGTTGTCTGCCATAAAAAGGAACTGCAGCTAAAAGTTCGGGAACTCTAACTGCCAGCATATTGGATATCCAACCACCAAAACAAAATCCGACAATACCAATCTTTCCATTGCAGTGTTCATGAGATTTTAAATATTCAAAGGCAGCAATAAAGTCTTCGAGCATCTCATTTCGGTCGCGCTTTTTTTGTAAAGCTCTGCCATCATCATCGTTTCCTGGGTAACCGCCTAATGGTGTTAAAGCATCTGGAGCTAGTGATATAAATCCATCTAAGGCTGTGCGTCTGCCTACGTCTTCGATATACGGATTTAGACCTCTGTTTTCATGAACCACAATAACACCTGGAAGTTTGGTATTTGTGTCGTTGGGTTTAGACAACAACCCGCGAATTGAACCTCCACCTTTTGGAGAATTGTAGGTAATATAATCTGAATGTAACCTCGGATCATTCTGTTTTACTGTTATAGTATCTTTGTAATTGGGCGACATGAAGCTTAAAAGTGATGCTACTGTGATACCGCCTATGGCATAGGTAGATAATTTTTCTATAAATTGACGTCTGCCAATTTCGTTATGTGCATAATCATCATATAAATCAAAAACGTCCTGACTTATGGCTTCCTTTTTTAGTGGTTTCATGGGTATGAATTTGCTTAAGCATCTAATTTAACAAATAATAATGGAATATAAAACCTGCTAGTATTTTGTATATAAGTGGGAATGGGGAATTAATGTTCATTAAATGTAGACACTATATTTTTTAATAATTAGGATCTGTTTATTACACATGTTTTGTTGTTGAACACCTCTGTTAATTTGGGTAGTTAGGTTGGGTGAGTCAAAATAACAAAATTCGATTGTTGCTTCTAAAGGCAATATGAAACTGACAAAAACCTGTGTTGATCGGAGCCGAAGTATACTCTTATGGCTTGCCTCAGATCTGTCTGCTGGCAAAGGCAGGGAGAGATAGTCAATTTTAAGAATTTTTTTTAAAATTTTCTCCCTTTTCGTTAAGTTTCCTAATTCATTTTATTGGTCTCAAATGGAGTTAAAACTATGTACTTTAGTGCATGTCGCTTTCAGCTTCTAAAAACTTTTGACACGAACCAGCCTGCCGGCTGGCAGGTTTCACGAATTCACACAAATTCAGTTTTACCATATTTCACGAAGCAGACTTTCAGTCTGCCAAAACGAACCTATGGACTGGAAGTCCATAGGAGTAGTAGTTTAGTCAAATAACATTTCATAATATAGATATGTTTCATAATTTATTTTCAATAGATTTAGATTATGGTATAATGAAATACCGTATGCTATGATCGTAAATGTTATGAGAAATAAGTAAATCTCTTTCAATTCAATAAATTTTAGACAAAGTATAAAGCCTATAATACCTATGTAAAAGAACAACTTTGCCAAGTCTATTCTATGAGCGATACTAGCAGTAGGATCTTGATAAATAATATTTATCATTAGTAAACTTGCCGTTAATAAGAATAATACTAAGGTGATGTTTTTTGTTTTCGTTTGCATTATTCTCGAAATGTTAGGCGATAATTTAGATTTAAAGCTGTTTGATATTAACACTTAATATGATTTCGAAGTATTTGTAGATATTGCTAACTCAGTATTATAATCTGTTACTAAATCTAATTGTTCATAGATGTTACCAAAGGGAATATCTAGATTTATTTTATAAGAAAAAGTTTCAGAAAATTATGATAATCTTTTAATATTCATGTCATATTCGTTTTAGGGATTACTATGAAACTATTTAAATTTTGCTTTTCAGATTCCACCTGCAACCATGCATTGATTGATGCGTTAAAAAGCTGCTTATTATGAGTTCTTTAGTATAAAGGTGCTGAAAATATTGATACTTAAATTATATATGTAGATATGCGTATATATTGAGGTGATAAACGTACTTGTTTGTATGTGCGAACGTAATGCACAGAATTGTGCAATTTAGTTATTTGCACAGATGGAGAATAATAGTATAAAAGCAATAAAAATGAAAAATAATTATGTTATAATTCCATAACGATGAATTAATTTTTTTTTAAATCGCTCACTTATGGAGGCTTGAAATCCAGGGCTTAAATAAACAGTGTTTTCTGAAAGATTGATTTCTGTTATTTTATCAAAATTGATTAAGAATTTTCTATGGATTTGCTCAAAATTTTTATCCAATAGCATTTCTTTAATTTTTGATAATGACTTTTTAATAACGTGGTTTTGGTTTGATGTGTATAAAGTACTATAGTTTTCTTCAACTTCTACATATTCTATTGTATCAAGAATGACTTTACATATTTTATCTTGTTTTTTTATAAGCAGGTAATCGGGTGTTAATAAACCTGTGTTTGATCTTAATGCGTTTTTTTGTTCAAAATGTTTCTCTATAACTAATTCAATAGAGTATTGTAATTCCATAACATTAAATGGTTTTAACAAATAAGTAAAGGGCTTCGTTAATTTTGCTTGGTCAAAAACAGCTCTGCTTTGCATACTTGTAAGAAAGAAAAAAGGAATAGGAGTAGGGGTAGACTGAATATGTTTTGCGAATTCAATCCCATCTAACTTACCATTTATACTTATATCTAAAATAGCCAAATCAAAAAGAGAAGATGCTAAAGTGTCTTTTGCTTTTTTTATGGTATTAGCTAGAGTAATATTATAATCTTTAGATAAGAGATTGATAATATTTTGAGAGTCTGCAATAGTGTCTTCTAATAAAAGAATATGAAGTGATTTCATTTTTAGATTTCTTGTATGGGGAATTTTAAAAAAACAGTTATTCCTACATCTGGATTATTTACTATTTTAAAGGTACCATTATTTTTTGTTATAAGTGTTTTACTTAATTGCAAACCAATACCTAAACCTTTAGATTTTTCTATTTTCTCAACAGTTAATGCCTCATAATTATTAATTACATCTAAAATAGTAGGAGACATTCCAACACCAGTATCTTTAATTTTAAGAATAAATTCTTTATCTAAAATCGAGGTTTCTATGCTAATTTTACCTCCTTTTTGCGTATATTTAATAGCATTATCAATTAAATTCCTAAAAGCAATTTTAAATAATTCTTTATCTAAAAGCACTAATGCATCAGAGTTTTTATGGATTGTAACTAATTCAATATTCTTAGTAATAGCGAGGGGTTTAAAATCAAATAAAATAGCATCTATTAAAATTTCTATTGGATGTGCTTCGGGCATAAATAATAATTGATCATTTTGCTGTAAAGCCCAATTAAGGATATTATCTAATACTTGAGATGTACTTTCAGAGATAGAAGTATTTTCATTGTTTAATAGTATAGCTGCTTCCGTATCATTAATATTTAACAATTCTGATAAATTTTTATGATTGTTTTTTAATAAATTCACAGATGTTCTTAAGTCATGAGATATCACTGATAACAAATAATTTTTTGTTGTATTTAATTTCTCTAATTGTTGTTTTTGTGTGTTTATAAGTTTATGCTGCTTTATCTTAATTCTGTACAAGAAAAGCAAGGTTGCTAAAAAAAGAAATACAATAATAAATGAGATGGCAAATAATTGTACGCGTCCCTTTTGTTTTTTGGCAATCTCCTTTTGAATAAATATTTCTTTATCCTTAACAGCTACGGTAATTTGTTTGTCTTTTTCTAGAAGCTCAGAAATTTTATCCCGATTCCAAAGAGAATCTCTCCATTTTCCATATTCAATGTAATAATCAACACTTTTTTTATAGTGTTTTCTATTTTTTTCTACAACAGCCATATTTTTGGCAGTAGCTTGTTTTGCTTCTATATTTGAAAATAACTTTGCTAAAGTATAAGCTTTATTAAAATAGGAAATTGCTTTATTATCTTTATATTGTTGATAATACAAATTGCCTAAATCTAGTTTAGCGTATATAGCACTTAAGGTATCTTTTGTGTTTTGAGCAATGCTTAATTCTTTAAGTAAGAATTTTTCAGATTCTGGATACTTTTTTAAATGCAAATAGCAGATGCCAACATTGTGATACATTCTTTTTAATGTATGACTACTTTGAATTTTATTATAATTAATGACTACATTATAATGATGTAAAGCTTCTTCATATTTGTTGTTATTTAAAGCAATATTTGCCAAATTATAATCTACAAGATATTTGTAGGGAAACGTACTAGAGATTGTCTTTAGTTTTTTTTGAGCTATGGAAAAGAATTTCTTTTCATAAGCATTTACACCATGAATATAGTTTAAGTAATCAGTTATTTCAGATTCTTCTATAAAATCATTTAATGCCTGACTACTATATAAAAAAGCGGAATCTTTTTTTTTTTCAAAAAAGAAAGTATGCGCTTTATGAAAATTTGTGTATTTTCCTTTGCATACTTTCTTAATGCTATTTTCTAAAGCAAAATGATCTTCATTTTTTTGAGAAAATACACAGCATGGCAGTAAAAATAAAATCAATAACTTTTTAAGTTTATTAATTTTCATCAGATCTTACTGTTGTTACTGTTCCTCTATCGGTTTCTGGATCCGTATTATTCAATTTAACAATAATAGCCTCTGCGGATTGAAAGTTTTTAGATAAAAAGCTATAATTGAATTGAATATGATATAGGTCGTAATCTTCATTAACTTTAGTTTCACTATCGTATACAACACTAAAAGTTCTACATAGTAAAATTTCATTTGGTTTATTTACAGATGTACTGATATTGCTTACTCCATTATAATTTAAGAAAAGTGTTTTTTCATTATTTAAAAATAAACCACTACTTAAAGGGGTACAGCTATTTTGAAGACTTATGACCGATAACGGGACACGAGCGATAATATTTACGGTATATGCGCCTTCTGTTTGAGTTTTATAAATAGAAACTAAAGGTTCACTGGATGTATAGACAGATTTAATAGGGGTATCATTTAATTTGTTACTGAAATTTAGGGTAATAGAGATTCCAGCTAATGTAGTTACGTTTTTCATTATTTTATTTATTTTAAAAAAAATTAGTTTATTTTAATAGTTGTAATCAACATTAAAATTGTAAAGATATATACTCTTTAAACATCGATCTGCAATTTTTTGAAAGATGTTTTTGATATGTTAATTGTTGAATTCAACTTCAAATTTTTAAATGGTCTATTTCTAAGTATGTAAGGTATGGAGAACTTCTGGGATTATAATAATTTTTCACTTTTCCTTGAGTAAAAAGTTCTGTTGTGGAAGGAATGATTGATTAATGATTGGTGATGAAAAAAATAAAAATCACTGGATAATAAAACAAGATTGTAACTCATTTTGAAGATTTTAGGGGTTAAATATTATTGTTGATTATAAATACTTATACAAGACAAAGGGTAGGAAGAGGGAAGAATTTTTGGGTTTGTACTAAACCAAAATAGTGTTTTAACTTTTGAATCTTATTGATTAAATGTTAAAACTTGTTTTGACGTTATATCGTAAAAACACCAAATTTTCATAAGCTACTATATGCTCGGTTTATTATTTTGTAGAGTAATTTATGTTGTAATTATCCCTTAATTTTATAAACCAATCTTGTCCGATTTATTCTATAAATATAGAATAAGTTTTTGAATTACGAAAACTTAAATTTCTCTTTTGAGAGTATTGACTCATGGTGTCATTGCCTTTTTAGAGTTTGTTCTTAATAATCGGGTTCAAGCGAAATCTGATACTGCTTAATGATATTCATTTGACCTATTTTGATCTTATACGAAGGTGTTTTATATTATAAGTCATCTAGCATTAGATTATAATCATACTGCAAATCTTCATGAAATGTTAATACTATTTTTTTTGCTAAAAGTATCTGCCTGTTATACATGTTCTGTAGTTGTACGCTCCTGCTTATACTAGGGGAGAAGTCTTTTAGTTTTTGACAAAAATAAAGTAACAGTTCTACTTCTGTTTCTTTGTTCTGTGAATAGCGAACATATTTTTTTATATTTCTTAAAATTTTCCGAACGCTTTTTCTAATATAGAAGTAGCTATCTCTGTTTATTAATTCGAATTCATTATCCACATAGCTTTTTACACTTTCTATATACCCAGATTCATTTTGAGATTCAAACAATAAATAGGTTAGGAGTTCTTTATTTTCTTTTTTAAATCTAGATAAACGAAGACAAAGTTCTTGTATTTCTAGTGTTGAGAGTGTTTTTAGTTCTTGTTTGATCTCTTTAAGCGTTACTGCTTTCATTAATTTCTTATAAGATTAAAATTTTTATTAATTTCCTTTTAATAGATTAACACTTACTGTGGCTAATTCATTATTTGGAAAGGTAGTGAAATATTGAGGGTCTGGATGTAAACCAGCTTCTAAAACTATTTTATTAAAAACTGCTACTTCTAAAATATATTGATCGCTATAGCCATGTGTTGCATCATAAGCCGTCGCAGGAGTCTTGCCTAAGTTATTGGCTGTTAATTTAGGGTTTATGGTGTGTAATTCTATAATTAATAACCCAAAGCGTTCTATGTAGGTCTTCCATTTTTGAAAGTGTTCTAATAGGGAATCTTCAACTAAATTGTTACTAATATGTTTTCCTTGATAGGCATACGCTCCAGATGAATTGCTACTTCTATTTGTCGGTTTTCGTGGTGCTTCCCAAATTCGGTTGTGATCTAAAAAGGTTCTCACATTTAGCAAGTCTTTTAAATTGATATTGTAATCTTCCTTTAAATCTTTAGCCAATAAGTCTGGTCTGCCTATGTCGCCCCAAATTACTTTGGCCCAAATATCGGCTTTAATTAAATTTGCCCTGGTTACTTTTAATGCTGCTTGATTAAAATCGGCACCAACTAATAATAATGGGTAGGCATCAAGCATTTTGCCTCTTAGCGTTTTATACTCAATAACATCAAAAATATGCTGTATAAAAGCACCATTGCCACACCCCATATCTAGAATCCCTTTTGGTTGCTCGTCAATAGGTTTGTTGAATAGTTCGATAATGATGTTGTCTATTATCTTGAAGTAAGTAGAGTGCGCACCTCCGCTTCCCCAAACATTCATTTCTCTATCTACATGTTTTTCAGTTTCATCTAATAGCTCTGTTTTTAAAAGGAATGGATTTCCAAACAAGAGGTCGTTTAGTTTGACAAATGTTGGTAAATATGAGACTGTTACCCCATAAGCACTGGCTCGTTTAGCAAAAAATAAACCTTCATCTGTAAATTGATAGGTGTCTTTCTTTTTGGTAAACCACCCTAAATGAGATAAAAAGTCAAGGATTTTCTTAAAACTCTCTGGGTTTTTATGATATTCCTGGGCTCTAAATGAAGCCTCCATGAAGTATTTATGAAAAAAACCATTCATGCCTAATAATACAATGATTGGAGCTGCTATAACGCCTTCAATATGTTTTATAATTTGATATTCTACAGTACTTTCTTCTATAGTTGATACACCAAAGTTATGTTTGTGCTTTTTAAATATTTTTTCTAAAGCATTAAAAGCATCTGGGCCAATACGTTCTTTAGGAAATTTAACAGAATAATTTAAAAGGTTAACAGCGTCTTCGTATAAAGGTGTTAGCTTAAAGGCTTTTTTACTTAGCTTATTTACCTCAAAGCTTACAGTGTTATTTGTATTATCAACATGTTGTGTTAACCAGCCTTGGGCACATAATATGCGTAAACCTATATTAAGATAGCCGCTATTGGCGTTGAATTTTTTAGCTAGATCTTGAAGGTTTCCTTTTTTATGTTCTAATAAATATGATAACACCCCATTTTTATGTAATGTATAAGCGGTAGTTGCTGTAGCAATACCGTCAAGGTGCCTAAAAATGGTAGCTCGAAGTTTTTCTTTATCTCGCTTGGTTAACATGCTTTTAAATTGTTTCTACTATAAATATAGAAATAAAAAACCTTTCAATTTAGGTACTGAAAGGTTTAAAATAAAAATATGTGTTTTTTATTATCGCAGTTTTGGAAAACCAGCGGGATTCGCTTCATGCATGATATCGTATACAGCTTCAAAAATATCTTCAGCAGAAGGTTTAGAGAAATAATCGCCATCATTTCCATAGGCAGGTCTGTGTGCCTTGGCTGTAAGTGTTTTTGGTTGTCCATCGAGATATTGATACGCATTTTGAATGTTTAATATTTCATTCAAAATATATGCTGAAGCTCCTCCAGGAACATCTTCATCAATTACCATAACACGGTTTGTTTTTGAAATGCTCTTTGCTATGTCATGGTTTAAGTCGAAAGGTAATAATGATTGCACATCTATAACTTCTGCATCAATCCCAATTGCTAAAAGATCTTTTGCTGTTTGCTCAACAATACGTAAGGTCGATCCATAAGATACTAAAGTAATATCGGTGCCTTCTTTAACGGTTTCAACAACGCCGATAGGTGTTTTAATGCTGCTTAAGTTGTTTGGCATTATTTCTTTTAATCGATACCCATTAAGGCACTCAACAACAATAGCAGGATCGTCTCCTTGTAAAAGAGTGTTATAAAACCCAGCAGCTTTAGTCATATTTCTTGGAACCAGAACGTTTACGCCTCTTACTAAATTTAAAATACCGCCCATTTGAGACCCTGAGTGCCAAATACCTTCAAGTCTGTGTCCTCGGGTTCTTATTATTAAAGGTGCTTTTTGTTTGCCTTTTGTTCTGTAATGAACTGTTGCTAAATCATCACTAATTATCTGTAGAGCATATAGAATATAGTCAAGGTATTGAATTTCTGCAATAGGTCTTAAACCACGTAATGCCATGCCTATACCTTGCCCAAGAATGGTAGCTTCTCGTATCCCACTGTCTGCTACACGTAATTCACCATGCTTTTCTTGCAGACCTTCTAAACCTTGATTTACATCTCCAATTTTACCTGTATCTTCACCAAAAATAAGTGTTTCTGGGTGGTTACTGAAAATGGCATCAAAGTTATCACGTAGAATGATGCGCGCATCTACTAGAGCGGCATCTTTATTATAAGTTGGTTTTACTTCTTTTATAAGAGTGTTAGATCTATTGGTTTCAGAATATAAATGCGAGCTAAATTCAGGCTGAACATTTTTAAAGAAGTTATTAACCCAATTACTAAGTTGTTGTTTTTCTGTAGATGTTTCTCCTATTACATACCTTAAAGCTTTTCTGGCACTTGATAAAATATCTTTTCTGGTAGGTTCATCTATATGAGCTAAACCTTCTTTGATTTTAGATATAAACACATTATTTACGCTAGATGAAGCTACTTGTGTTAATATAGAAATTAGCTCTTGTTTTTCTTTTAAAATAGGATTTAAATAGGCATTCCATGCTTTTTTCTTGGCTTCTCGAACGTCCTTTTTAATAGTTCTTTCGATTTTTATAAGCGTTTCATTTGTAGCAATACCACTTTCTATAATCCATTCACGCAATTTTAAATTGCAATCGTGTTGTGTTTCCCATTCTAATCGCTTGGCGTCTTTGTACCTTTCATGGGAACCAGAAGTCGAGTGACCTTGCGGTTGTGTTAATTCTGATACATGAATTAATACAGGTACATGCTCATTTCTGGCAATAGTGGAAGCTTCTTGATACGTTTCCATAAGGTTTGCATAATCCCAACCTTTAACGCGTAGTATTTCGTAGCCTTTATGTTTATCATCTCGTTGAAACCCTTTTAGGATTTCAGATATATTTTCTTTAGTTGTTTGGTGTTTAGCATGTACTGAGATACCATATTCGTCATCCCAAATACTAATGACCATAGGGACTTGTAAAACACCAGCAGCATTAATAGTTTCAAAAAACAAACCTTCACTAGTACTCGCATTTCCTATAGTACCCCAGGCTACTTCATTCCCATTAACAGAGAACTTCTTTGTGTCTATATTATCAACATTTCTAAAGATTTTTGAAGCTTGCGCTAAACCTAGCAAACGAGGCATTTGAGCTGCCGTAGGAGAGATGTCTGCACTTGAGTTATATTGCTTTGTGAGATCTTTCCAGTCACCGTCTTTATTTAAACTATGTGTGACAAAATGCCCACCCATTTGGCGACCAGCAGACATAGGTTCTAGCTCTAAATTGGTATTAGCATATAAGCCAGCAAAAAACTGCTCAATAGTTAATTCGCCAATAGCCATCATGAATGTTTGATCTCTATAGTAACCAGATCTCCAATCTCCTTTTAAAAAAGCCTTAGCCATAGCTAATTGTGGTACTTCTTTGCCGTCTCCAAAAATTCCAAACTTTGCTTTGCCTGTTAAGACTTCACGTCTTCCTAATAGACTACATTCACGACTTTGAGTAGCAATTTTGAAGTCGTTTATAACTTCTGCTTTAAAATCGTCAAATGATATATCGTTTTTTGTTTTTGGAATTGTTTGCATTTGGCTGTGCTTTTTGCTCGTGCAAAAGTAGAAAAAAAATGTCGTTTTTGCAATTATATAGGTATCTAAATTATTGAGGTATTGTTAAAAATAACCAAAAAAAAGAAGTTAAAATGATTATTTCGTAATAAAAATGACTAAAAAATGAATTTTATTTAAAATATTAGTACCAGCGTCTTCTAAATAAACCTAAAAGCACTTGTGGGTCTACAGTAAATTTAAATCTGATTTTTTCATCGTAATTAGGTTGATCTATTTCCCAACCAAGGTTTGAATATACAGGAAGATAAATTTCGAAATAGTCTGTAACCAGATTAATTCTTATACCAGAATCGTATACAAAATGAGGGTCGCTAAACTTGTTTTTAACAAATCCGAGGTCTCCATATGCTAATACATATTTCCATAATGTCGTGCTCGTGTTAAGCGTTGTAATCCATTGGTTTGCAAAAGGCGTTTCTAGTTTAGATTTAAATCCACCTTCTGCTGCTATATATTGCTGACTAAAGATACCTGAATCTTCAGAACGTCCTAAATATGGGTAGTCAAATAAATAATCTGTTGGTCTGTCTAACGCAAAACTGAAATAATCTGAGATTATATCTGTTTTATTTTTTAAAAAAGCGCCAGCAAATATGCGTAAATTTAATTGCCTGTTGCTTTGGAATAAACGTCTGTACTCATAGTTAAAAGCAATTTTGCTAAATTTTTCACCAACTTGAAAATCGGTATACCATTTATTAAAGTTTATTAGATTGTCGTTCGAGTTTTGATAGCGAATATTAAAAACCTTATAGTTAGGCCTGAAAATAGGGGAGATATTATTTGTGTCTTCATCTCTTTTAATGTCTAAATACCTAAATCTTAAGAACTGTCTTTTGTTTGAGCGAAAATCATCATCTCTTCTAAATGATAATGTTATTGAGGGTTTTATTTGTCTAACAAATAGATCTTCGGCATAAGATGTATAGCCTCCAACAATTCCGTAATTAAGAGCAAATAGGTTGCTGTTTTCAAAATAATGTGTTTTTGATATGGCCGCAGAGCCTGTTAGAGACCTAGATTTAAAGGCATACGATGGCTCAATTTTATATTTAAGAAGTTTTCTTAAAAGCGTTGTGTTATAGGCGCGCATTCCCAGAGTAAATCCATCATAAATGTTGTTGAATTCTGCAATTGGCATAAGGAACACTTGATTGTAGTAAGGATCCTCAACATCTTTGAAAAGCCTAAATTGTAATGGTTTGTTATTAAAAAAGAAGCCTTTTAATGATTTCCAATTATCTCTTGTGTTGATTTCGGGAACTATATTTTCGTAATTTAAAACAAGCTTATCGACATTGTTTCTGGGGATTGTAAGGGTTTTATTTTTTGTAATATTTTCTATCCATATTTTTGAGGTAATACTATCTTTGCTAAAAGTGTACAAAGAAATAGGCATGTTATTATCTCTTTTGTTCTTTATGGTAAGGGTTATGGAATCTTTGGTTTTAATGACCTTTTTTATTTTGAAATCTATTTTTTTACGAGTGGTTAGGTAATCTTTAAAAAACCAATCGATATCTTTATCGGTTTTAGATTTTAAATGTGTTTCAAAGTCTTTAGTAGTGGTTTGTTTTAATTTATTTTCAGACAAAAATGATGTAATGCTCGTTTCTAATATTTGACTGTTTATAAAATCATCTAAATATTTGAGTCCAATACCTGCTTTATATTTGTTAGCAATATTGGTGTTAAACTTAAGCAAAGAATCTTTTCGCATGGTGAGCGGCTGGTCTATATTTGTTCTTGCAGCAGACATGGCAGCTAGCGTGTATTTGCCATTAAATTTCATGTCTGAAATATGAAAAGATTTAATCCCCCAGAAATCGGCCATAGCACCAAGAAACTTCATGTCTGGATAATATTCTTCAACATAATTCATTAAATAATAAATCTGTATGGCATCCAGAAACCACTGTTCTTTCCTTGGGTTTACTAATAGTGTATTTTCTAAATAATTACGTAATGTGATTTTTAATAATTTAAGCTCGTATTGAAAATTACCAGGATATGTTTTTATAAATTTTGGTAAAAAATTCACACCATAAACTGGGTCTTTTGCATTGTCAATTTCTGTTATTAAAAGTCTTTTGTGTGGATAATCTCCAAAATTTTTCAGAATAAATTTTGTGACTTTTTCTGTAATGATAACTTTTTCTATAACATCTAAACCTTCGTCATCTATGTTAGAAACTATAGAAAAGTCACCAGATTGTATGGTATTGAAATTTGAGCCTTTGCTTAAAAATAATTTATTGCTATTTCTGTTTTTTCCTTGAAGCTTAACTATTTGTTTATTAGGTAATTGTGTTTTTTTGATTAAATCTAATTCTGAAGTTAAAACATAGGTGTTAGGATGCTCAATTTCTAGTGTGACATCTGATTCAGGTATGAACAGATCGTCTAAATTTTTATTACTATAATATTGCCATTCGCCATTATAAATTGCGGGTGTAATATACCAATATCTTAAATTTAAATTACCAGAATCTGTTATGCCATAACTTGTGAATTTAGCATTTGGAATTTGAACGATATATTCTAAATCAATACTGTAAGTACTATTTGGTTTTAAGGGTTTTTTTAATTCAACCTTAATAATATCTATTTGATCTTCTAGTTGTTGAAATGTTAAATTGTCATGACCTTGTTTAATGGAAGTGATAATAGAAAAACCTCTGTCCTTATTTTTTGCTAAATGAAAATCATTTTTGTATTCATCTGCTATTCTTATGGCTAATGGTGTTTTTTTTGTTGAAAAACTATTATTCCAATCGTTTAGATAAATGGTTTGTAATTCATCTTGTGTCGTATTGTGGTATTGAATAGTTTGTGATATTTTGATTTGTTTGTTTTCAATATCAAAAATAGCCTTTAGGTCAATCTTATTTTGACTGAAGCTTGTAAAGCATATTAGTATATTAATAATGCAATTAAAAAAGCGTAATTTCAATTTACAAAATATTTAAAGATTAATAATTCATAGTAAAAATTGCGTTCTAAAATTTACCAATATCTCGATCCTAAAGTCTTTAGTCGTAAAAAAGTTATGATTTTTAAAAATTAGGACTTAAACCAGATTCTTTATAGAATAAATCAAGAATCTCTATAACTTCATCTTCGGTATCTACCAAATGAATTAAATCTAAATCTTTGGCGCTTATGTTTGAAAATGAATCTAGTAATGTTTTTTTAACCCAGTCTAATAATCCTTCCCAGAAATCTGTTCCTACTAGAATAATTGGAAACTTTCCAATTTTATGTGTCTGTATAAGTGTTAAGGCTTCAAAAAGTTCGTCTAAAGTACCAAAGCCGCCAGGCATGACAACAAAGCCTTGAGAGTATTTTACAAACATCACTTTTCGGACAAAGAAATAATCGAAATCTAAGCTCTTGTCTTGGTCTATATATGGGTTGTCATGTTGCTCGAAAGGCAAATCAATATTTAAACCAACAGAGGTGCCGCCAGCTAAGTGGGCTCCTTTATTACCAGCTTCCATAATTCCAGGACCGCCGCCAGTTATAACACCATATCCAGCTTCTACGATTTTTTTTGCTACTTTTTCTGCTAGTTGATAGTATTTGTTTTCTGGTTTTGTTCTGGCAGATCCAAAAATAGATACGCAGGGACCTATTTTACTCATCTTTTCAAAACCATTAACAAATTCTCCCATTATTTTAAAAATGGCCCAAGAATCGTTTGTTTTTATTTCATTCCATCCTTTATGATGCTTTTCGTTTCTCATAGATCATGTTTTTTATCTGCTAATTTAATTCTTTTTTAAGAAATTTAGCGGTATAGCTTTTTTTATGCTTGATAACTTCCTCAGGAGACCCCTCAACAATAATTTGTCCGCCACCTCGTCCACCTTCGTAGCCAATATCGATAATGTAGTCAACGGTTTTTATAACATCTAAATTGTGTTCGATAATAAGAACGGTGTTGCCTTTGTCTGCTAATTTATTAAGAACAATCATGAGTATTCGAATATCTTCAAAATGTAAGCCTGTTGTAGGTTCGTCAAGAATGTAAAATGTATTTCCTGTATCTCGTTTACTTAATTCTGTGGCTAGTTTAATACGTTGTGCTTCGCCACCAGAAAGTGTCGTGCTTTGCTGTCCCAGAGTAATATAGCCTAAGCCAACATCTTGGATTGTTTTAAGCTTCTTATAAATTTTAGGAATGTGTTCAAAAAACAAAACAGCTTCATTAATGGTCATGTTTAATACATCGCTAATTGATTTTCCTTTATAGCGAATTTCTAAGGTTTCTCTATTAAAACGCTTGCCTTGGCAGGTTTCGCATTCAACATATACATCTGGAAGGAAATTCATTTCTATAACTCGTAAACCGCCACCTTGACAGGTTTCACAACGTCCACCTTTTACGTTAAAACTAAAACGTCCTGCTTTATAACCGCGAATCATGGCTTCGGGAATTTTAGCATATAAGGCTCTAATTTCACTAAAAGTGCCTGTATAGGTAACGGGGTTACTTCGTGGTGTTCTTCCAATGGGTGATTGATTAATATCAATGACTTTATCAATATGTTCTAAGCCTTTAATGCTTTTATAAGGCATTGGTTTTTTTACACCATTAAAATAATAAGCATTTAAAATAGGGTAGAGGGTCTCGTTGATTAATGTCGATTTTCCGCTCCCCGAAACACCAGTAACTCCTATCATTTTTCCTAATGGCAATTTTATAGATACATTTTTTAAATTGTTCCCTGTACAGCCTTTAAGTTCTAAAAACTTACCATTGCCTGGTCTGCGTTTTTTAGGGACTTCAATTTTTTTAGTATCGTTTAAATAATCTGCCGTTAAAGTATCATGTTTTTTTAATTCATCGGGGTTACCAATACTAATTATTTCTCCTCCATATTTTCCAGCTTTTGGTCCGATATCAATAACATAATCGGCACGCTCAATCATGTCTTTGTCATGTTCTACAACGATAACCGAATTTCCTATATCACGAAGTGATACTAAGGAATTAATGAGTTTTTCGTTATCGCGTTGGTGTAAACCAATACTAGGCTCATCTAAAATATATAATACCCCCACCAATTGCGAGCCTATTTGGGTGGCTAAACGAATACGCTGTGCCTCACCACCAGATAATGATTTAGAACTTCTGTTTAATGATAAATAATCTAAGCCTACATCTAATAAAAATTGTAGTCTGGACTTTATTTCTTTTAAAATTTCCTCGGCTATCCTCAGTTGTTTTTCTGATAAATGCTCATGTAAATTATGAAACCAAGTTGCTAATTCTACAATATCTGTATTGGCTAGTTCTGCTATATTTTTATTATTTATTTTGAAATAAAGTGATTCCTTTTTTAATCTGGAACCTTGGCATTCTGGACATTTAATTTTGTCCATATAATCTTTTGCCCAACGTTTTAAAGAGGTCGATTCTGCTGTTTTGTATTGATTATCAATAAAGTTAGCGACTCCTTCAAAATCTATTTTATAATCACGAGTCACCCCAAGTACTTTGCTTTCTACAGAGAATTTTTCGTTACCACCATACAAAATCATTTGTTTGGCTTCTTCTGGAATGTCTTTGTAAGCATCTGTTAGTTTAAAATTGAAACGTTGTGCAATGGTTTCAAATTGTTTAAAGATCCAACTGTTCTTTTCTGGTCCGTGTGGTGCCAATGCTCCAGTTTTTATGGATAAGCTATCGTCTGGAACAATTTTATTTTCATTTACTTGATATAATTCTCCAATACCATTACAATTAGAACAGGCTCCTTTAGGAGAATTGAAAGAGAAATTATTGGGCTCTGGATTTGGGTATGAAATCCCAGAAGAGGGGCACATTAAATTTCTGCTAAAATAGCGGGTTTCGTTAGTATCCTGATCAATTACTAAAAGAACATCTTCACCATGATACATCGCTGTATTAATGGTTTCGGTAAGACGCTTATCGTTATCTACAGAGGCGTCAATCACCAACCTGTCTATAACAATTTCAATATCGTGTGTTTTATAACGGTCTAATTTCATACCTTTTGTAAGGTCTTTAATGTCTCCGTCGGTTCTTACTTTTACAAAGCCTTGTTTTGCAATTTGCTCGAATAATTCACGATAATGCCCTTTACGCGAACGTACTACGGGCGCTAGTATGTTAATGCGTTTTCCGCTAAAGTCACTAATAATGAGTTTCTTGATTTGCTCATCGCTGTAACTCACCATTTTGTCTCCTGTATTATAACTATAGGCGTCACTTGCTCGTGCAAATAATAAACGCAAAAAGTCATAAATTTCAGTAATCGTACCAACGGTAGAGCGTGGTGATTTGCTGGTCGTTTTTTGTTCGATAGCAATAACAGGGGAGAGGCCATCGATCTTATCAACATCGGGTCTTTCTAAACCGCCTAGAAATTGTCGTGCATAAGCCGAAAAGGTTTCAATATATCGACGTTGTCCTTCGGCATAAATGGTATCGAATGCTAAAGAAGATTTGCCACTACCAGATAATCCTGTTATAACTACAAGTTTCTCTCTGGGTATAGATACGTCTATGTTTTTAAGGTTATGTACGCGGGCTCCCTTTACTTCAATAAAATTGTCAAATTGGCTCATAAAATCGCAAAACTGCGAAGTTACGATATTATACCATTTGATATTTGAATTTTTTTGATTATAACGGTTCTTTTTACAGTATGCTTAAAAATAAAAATAAACCGTAACTACCACTATGCTTGATTTTTATTTTTCGCATCATACAAGAATATTTAGCTTTACTCTAAAAAAAATCAAATGTCAAATGGTATTTGTAGTTAAATTTCTGTGAAGTTTTATCCCAGATTTATTATAATTGTAAATAGAAGTGGTTTAAACTTTTTTCAATTGGCTACAGAATGCTCTTTTTTACTCAATTTTTGCCTTTTTATTGATGCATAGGGTTACTATGAATCGCAAAAAAAACGCTTTAATTGATCTATGAAATAACTATTTCTCGCTTCAATCAAAAAAGTTTAAACCACTTCATAAAGAAAAACTAAAATGTTTTCTCCTTTGAGAAAATGATAAAAATATTATTTATGAAATTATTAGGAATAGGATCAAGAATTAATCATTCGGAATACGGGAAAGGTGTTGTAACTAACGTGACTACGCAGCATTATTGGGTGACTTTTATAGAAGGTGGACTGGAAACCATAGATTTAGATAGCGATTTTGAAATTATTGAAGCCGCTGATGGTGATGTGGATGCCGTAAGCTTTTTTGATGTAGAAAGTAGTTTGGTGAGTATTTTGAAAAAATGGAGTGATGTTAGTGAAATTGTGCCTATTTCAGATAAATATAAAGGCGGTAGACTCATTTTGGAACCAGCCGATACTAGTTTAAAGTCTTATGAGTTACCAATAGATACCTTTTTCCATAAAATAACGATGGTTAGAGATCGATTACGTGTTATGGAACAACGTATAAATTCAAGTGATTTGGATGAACAGGGTAAAATAGATTTGCAACAATATATTACCAGAATTTATGGTAGCTTGACAAGTTTTAATGTGTTGTTTAAATCGAAGAGTCATAATTTTGTAGGGCAACGGAGTAAGTAATGGGTTTGTATATTTTTTAGAATAGAATATTAACAGACTATTTTATATTTAGATAGTTACGTTCATCGAATTAATACGATTTTATTTTAGTTTAGAATTTTGAAACTGTAAATTCGTTTTAAAGATTCCCAAATCTATAAAGCGTACTATATATATTATGAAATGTTCCCGAATGAAGTCTTATAAATGGCTTCTAGTTATTTTTTTACAGCTTCTTTTTTTATCATTTTCTTGCTCTAAAGATGATTCGCCACAGCATGGAACAATGATAGATTTAGGAATTGATGATGATGAAGTTCTGTCTAGATTAACAACCTCTTTAGTAGGTGGATTGCCCGATGGTGATGGGAATCCTGAAAACCTATGCAACAATGGCGAAATGCAACTAATGGTAGATGATCCTTACTGTGGTTATGTTGATGTAGGGGAGTATGGGCTTAATCAGATTAATGAGTATCGTTCTATGCATGGTTTACCTCCTTATGTACGTGCTATTGAATATGAGCTTTGTGCTGCTCGTGAGGCTAGATTAGCTGTGGAAAATGATGTTTCTCATTGGAGTGATGGATGTGGCTGGAAATCACAGGGTGCTGCTGGTGGTGGACGAGGCGGTGACACCTCAAACGGAACTGTTGAAAAATCAATTTGGTGGGTGCCTAAACTTTTTTATGAGGAAGGACCAGATGGTGGTCACTATCAGGCTATGATGGAAGAAAGAAGCCGAGCTGTCGCCATTGGTTATTATGCCATTGATAGGGACAGGCATGGCGTGGTAGTAAATTATTATGATTCACTTTGATATGTTTTTATGTGTTTATCAAATAGCTTAATTGATTCCTTTAAGAATACTGTTTATATGATATTTACAGCTACATATTTAAAAAGTTCTTTCTAAAACACAAAAAGCTATGACATAAAAATCATAGCTTCTGTTGTTTTCTTACTCGTAATGGCGCTCGTCAAAGACGAAGTGCTAGCGCATACGAGGACTAGCAAGGGCTTGTAGATATATTGCCATCAGCATCCTCGCTATCGAGAGCACTGTGATTATTAATTTGGTCGATTACCAAGAACTTCAAAAACCATTATTATTATTATTACAAAAGTTAAAATAATATAAAGCCAGAAAAGAACTATTTTTATTTTACTATTGCTAAATAATTTCCTTTTAAAATGTTTTTCAATTATTAAATATTTTTGCTTGTAAATAAATAAAAGTTAAAAAATATTATAGATGAGATGACAATTAGAACATGAATTAACTTTAATTTAAAATTTTCAACAATATTGAATCCATGTACAACAATAACAAATAGAGTTATCAAATTTAGCATAACTAAAATAGACAGAGAAAATAAAGCTATCACTTCTGGCATCCTCAAATTTGGCATCCAAGCCTTTTCCGTTTTTTTTGCAATCTTATATAAATTGTAGAAGATAAATTTATACATAGTTATCAATATTTAGTAAACCCTGGCTAGTACTCGTTTGTAACGAGTGCCGTATCTGTTTTTTATTATTAGTTTTAATCTTTATTCTAACTTTTACCCAAAAAAACAATAGCGTCTATTTCTAAAACAGTATGATCCTCTTGGTAATTTCTGGCGTTAGAATATTTCCAGCCAGTAGCATTTTATAGGTTTATTATGATGTTGCCAAAATTGATATTTACTCACATTATTTTGTTTTTTGCCTGCTCGCTCAAACACCCATAATAGCCATTATTTTCTACTTTCTTGTGGATTATTTTCTATGGCTTCTAAAATACAAAAAGCTATGATTTTTATGTCATAGCTTCTGTTGTTTTCTTACTTGTAACGGCACTCGTTGCAAACGATCGCTAGCCATACGAGGACTAGCAGGGGCTTTAATATGATGCAATCAATTCTTTTTTCGTAATTTTCCAATGATTATTTTCTTTATTAATAAAAATATAGCTTTCATTACCGCATAAATTACCACATAAAAACTTAAAATATAAAATACCTTGATTCTTTTCTAAATTAAAATAAACTCTTGAAAATTCAATTGCCCCAATATCTAAATCAAAATTAATGTCATTGTTCATGCTTTTTAAATCAAACTTTTTTGACTGAACTAAATCTAAATCAAGAAGTTTTTCTTCTTTATCCTCAAAAACATATATCGAACTTAACTTTCTTTCATCTTTTAATATCTTTAATTCATCTGAATCAATTGGCTTCAACATTTTAGAAATATACAATCTTTTATTTGTTTTCGGTTTTCTATATCTCAGATAATCATTGTGTAGAGAATCAATATCAATTGAGTCATTTTCTATGCTTATCCCTTTGTTCTTTAAATAAACATTTAACCCTTCATATTCATAATTATCATCTATTAAATTAGAGATTATATCTGAATAAATGGTTTCATCTTGAACCCTTTTTTCATTATCACATCTCAAAGATAGTAGTACTATGGGAAGCAAGAAAATTATAAATCGTGTCTTTTTCATTTTAATTCTTGTATTTTAATAACCTTTGTTTTATTTCACTTTTACTAAGTCCTGTTTTACCTGTCTTATGCATGTTAATCATTACTGGAAGTACTTTTTCTAAAAATAAAGAACTAGGTTGTCTTGCATCCATATGCTGATTATACCCGGCTAGTGCTTGTTTGTAACGAGTATCGTACCTGTTTATTATTAACCTTTATTCTAATTCTATCCAAAAAAACAATAGCGTCTATTTCTAAAACATTATGATCCTCTTGGTAATTTCTGGCGTTAGAATATTTCCAGTCAGTAGCATTCTATAGGTTTATTATGATGTTGCTAAAATTGATATTTACTCACATTATTTTGTTTTTTGCTTGCTCAAACATTCCATAATAGCCATTCTTTTCTACTTTCTTGTGGATTATTTTCTATGGCTTCTAAAATACAAAAAGCTATGACATAAAAATCATAGCTTCTGTTGTTTTCTTACTTGTAACGGCACTCGTTGCAAACGATCGCTAGCCATACGAGGACTAGCGGGGGACTTCGTTTTTAAATAATTTTGCTAATTGTAAGGTACTCATGCCTTAAACGTCATCCCAATTATCTTTCAAAAACAAAGTAGTACTGAGCAATAAATCTATCTCATTTTTAATATCTGTATAAAATTTATCCGGAACCATAAAAAGCATTCTATATAAAACATTATTAACATTGGTCAAATATACAACTCCAATGATTTCTTTGCCTAATGACAATTTTAACTTAAAAATTTCTGAGTTTTTAAAAAAGATTTTTTCATGGTTTAGTATTTCTACTTTTCCTAAATCTTTTAAGTATTCGTTTAAATTATTCTCTGATAGTGTTTCAGCATTGCTATTTAATTTGTTTGACATTAAATAAATCAAATACTTTATATCCTGCTTTTTAGAATCGACTATTTTAAAAACGTCTGTATTAGATAAATCTTCTTTGTCAGATTTAAGTCTTTCGTATGTTAAAGACTCAGGAATTTCAATACTATAAAATTTTGTTTTCAAAGTATCTTGAGATATAAGATTTAATGGTAGAATAAAAAATGATATGCACAATAGAAATTTCATAAAAAAAGTTTTTTAAATATATTTAAGAAAAAATTACCAATTACAAAATATAGCCAAGTAAAAAAACTCAAAATAAATACAACAAAAGGAATAAATAATATAACTACGAGAAATCCTTTTATACCATAAACTTGCTCGTCATTAAAATTGACAGGCACTAAATCAAATAATGACAAGAATCCCAATAATAAAGCAAAAGGTGTATATGCAAATAAAAAATTGACAAACAAAAGTTTAAATAAGTTTTCAGGTTTTTTACTATATTTTTCTATAATTTTTTTCATTACAAATATTTAATTTGGTTGCCAATTAAGAATACTACTAGCTCTTTCTGCTAAATAATTAACCCCTCCTTCAACTGTCTTTGATAAACCAGAAGCTAAATTATAAAAATTTATGCTTAGAGAAGCTTTAGCTGGACCTAATTTACCAGTAACACCCACGGTAGATATGTCTTTAGCAGTTAGAGACACTGTTTTTCCTTTTCCTAAGTTAAAATCTCCATCAAAATTCCCATTTTCTATTGTTGGACCTTGAACATTACCATCTGTATCAACAGATGTACTAATTTCAGTAGCAGTAAAACTACCCCAAATATTGATGCTCTTATCGTTATTCCCAGCTAGTGCTCGTTTGTAACGAGTACCGTACCTGTTTTTATTATTAGTTTTAACCTTTATTCTAATTCTATCCAAAAAAACAATAGCGTCTTTTTATAAAACAGTATGATCCTCTTGGTAATTTCTGGCTATAGAATATTTCCAGTCAGCAGCATTCTATAGGTTTATTATGATGTTGCTAAAATTGATATTTACTCACATTATTTTGTTTTTTGCTTGCACGCTCAAACATTTATAATAGTCATTCTTTTCTACTTTCTTGTAGATTATTGTCTATGGCTTCTAAAATACAAAAAGCTATGATTTTTATGTCATAGCTTCTGTTGTTTTCTTACTGGTAACGGCACTCGTTACCCCAGCTAGTGCTCGTTTGTAACGAGTACCGTACCTGTTTTTTATATTAGTTTTAACCTTTATTCTAACTCTCTATCCAAAAAAACAATAGCGTCTATTTCTAAAACAGTATGATTCTTTTGGTAATTTCTGGCGTTAGAATATTTCCAGTCAGCAGCATTCTATAGGTTTATTATGATGTTGCTAAAATTGATATTTATTCACATTATTTTGTTTTTTGCTTGCTTGCTCAAACATTCATAATAGCCATTCTTTTCTACTTTCTTATGGATTATTTTTATGGCTTCTAAAATACAAAAGCTATGACATAAAATCATAACTTCTGTTGTTTTCTTACTCAGAACGGCACTCGTTGCAAACGATCGCTAGCCATACGAGGACTAGCGGGGTTTTTTTTTCAATATATTAAAGCTTTGATTATGAATATAATATACGAAAAACCAATCGCAAAAACAATGCTAAACAAGTGAAAATTAAATAAATAAACCCTTAACTTAATGACATTGGACGAGCGCTAGCAGGGGGCTAGCCATACGAGGACTAGCAGGGGCATACTATGACCCAGCGGGACTTATTTTTTTTAATGAAAAAATACAGACTGTTACCCCAATTATAAATAAAACTAATAACATGAAAATATTAGATGTTAAATCTATTTTGTTCGTAATGAATTCAATAATTCTTTCATCGAATAAAATTATAGTGTTTGCAAAAATATGAGCAATTATTGAAAGAAAGATATTTTCAGTTTTAACATAGATATATCCAAAGTATAAGCCTCCTAAAAAGGCTATTAAAATACCCCCAGAATAATAATGTAATAGTGCAAAAATTATAGAAGAAACCAATACAGCTGATTTATTATTATGTACTAAACTAATACCGTGTGTTAATAAACCTCTGAAAAATAGCTCTTCTGCGATGGGTACAATTAAAATTAAAATAGTTATGTTTTTAACACTATAAACTACGTCAATTGGTATTGTAATTTTATTACTTGTGATTATATAAGGAACAATAGATAATATTAAATTTACTATGTAAAACCCTATCGCTGAAATTATGACCATAAATACATCTTTAGCCTTAAATTTCAATAATTTATAATCTATAATTTTGCGATCTATTAAGAATAGACATGCAACAAAATACGAAAGTGTAATAAATGGAATACCATATTTGTACAGCTTTAATTCATTATCAATAATGACTAAAACAATAAAAATTAAAGTTATTATAAAACTTTTAAAATATGATATTTTCATTCACCCTATTTGTTATATTACTTTGATTTAAAATATTATTCTTTTTTGTCATTTTCATGTTTTTCTTTGTAGTTCTTTGCAGCATCTTTAGCTATATTTCTAGCTCTGTATTCGTTTAACTGAGATGTCTCACCATCATTTAGTGTTTGAGTAGACATTATCATGCCAGCTCCTTTACCAAATATTGCTTCAAGTACACCTCCACCAAGTTCATCTGCTAATTCAATTGTTTCACTATCAATACCATCTTTCATATCAAACATATGAAAATCCTTAGAAGAAAAGGAAACACTATCTCCAACGGTGACTTGCCACTCACCTGTTACTTGGTCATAGTGACCATTGTCTCCATTGCCTCCAAATGTAGTAGAAACGTCTGAAACAGGATTATCACCAAATTGTGAAAAATCAACATTATTTAAATCCACTACATCACCAGTGTCAACAGCAGATTTCTCTATACCATCATTAGAGTCTATATAAGTACCCATATTACCTAATATATTATCTTTTTTTGTATTCGCCATTATTACCTTGGCTTCCTCAAAGGTTATATTTGCATCTCTAGCTAGAGTGGAAGCACTATCTCCAGCTTGTGCTTTCCATCTACCATTACCGAGAGGTTCCCACACAGGTGCCATTCCATCAGGGTCTATAAAACGAATTGGATTATCAAATACATAGTTATAAGGAGAATGTTTTCGCATCTGTTCAGCCAACGGATCTAAATTCATCCACCTACCAATAGCAGGATCATAGTTCCTAGCTGTAATATCATACCAATCAAGACCTAACTCATCCTGATACTCCTTACCACCAAACTTACGTTTAAGCGCAATATTGGTAGAAGTTACATTATTATTGTACCCTTTATGTTTCAAACCAAAAGGATAGTAGTTATTTTCTTCCAATATTTCTAACGTACCGTTATTGTCTTTATAACTCAACCTCACATTCCCTAAATGGTCTTTATATTGATACACATACTCATATGCACCATTATCAACATCAACATACCCCTCAGGGTGATTAAAGAATTTCAAAGAACTGTTCTCGTATACATAATTACCTGCATACTCAGTTGTAGCTCCTGTGCTTACAGTTTTTTTAAGCTTTACTCCAGTCGCATCGTAAATATATGAAATATTTCCAGAAGCTAATGTTACTTGTGTTGGTAAATTTAAATGATTGTAGGTAATTGCTGTAATCCCTTTATTATCATCTTGGGTCATGTTGCCATTGACATCATAGCTATACTCATCAGTAGAACTAGCACCATTATTAAAACCTTCCGTACTACCAGAAGTATCATTTACTACTTTTAATTTATTACTTACTTCATTATTATCGTAAGCATAAGTAAGCTGATCGATTTTATTGTTGTCAGTAATATTATCCCGCCATAAAGATAGGATGTTTCCATTTTTATCATAACCATCTATTCCAACATCAAACCCAGATGATAAATTAAAACTACTACTAGACTTTATACCATAATCTGCACTGGTAATTCTATTTAAAGCATCATAGGTATAAGCATAAGCCCTTGTTGAGTTTGAGCTGTCATCGTTAGCTGTTTTCCATATAGTTTCGCTAATGTTTCCGTTATATAATTCGGTATTTGTTGATCCTAATTCTGTGGTATTATAATTGATTTTAAAGCTAAATAAATCATTACCTAATGTTGTAGGGTCGTTAATTTGTTTTAGCCAGCCTCTAACATTATAAGTATAATCAACCGTTTGTAACCTGTTAGTGTTTAATATGCCACCTACACCTTTGCTTTCTAATTGTCCTAATGCATCATAAGTATTGTCTGCAATAACTTCTTGTATTTCTGGGCTTATCCATAAGCGTGTATCCGGAAAAATAGTTCCGTTTGTTATTATTATACTATTACTAGCAACTTGATCTGTAGTAATATCTCCTGTTAAGGCTAAATCTACAGCAGTGGCACTACTACCAGAACAGGTGTATCCCATGGTTTGATCGCCAATACATTGGGTTTGTGTTAGTAATCGTCCAGCATGATCGTATGTATAATTATCTATAGTGGCAATGGTTATTCCATTTCTGGTATGTGTCGTTTTGCTTTTAAGTGGTTTGCCCACAAAATCCAATTTACTCTCAATAATATCAACGGTTCCTAAATAAGTATTTTCATTATATACATATATGGGTCTAGATTTTGTATCGTAATAGCTTAGCGTATTAATCCAAACATTGGTTCCAGTTACATCTAGTACTTTAACTTTGCTTACAGTAGCTAGTCCTTTTACATAGGTCGTATTAGTTTCGTTGGTAGCGGATTCCATAAGTACGACAGAGGTTGGTGCACTTGTTGGTCGGTCTACATAACTATCGTAATAATTAATAGTAAGTATTTCTGAAAGTGTTACTAAGCCTGTAGTTGGGTAAGCCCCATTGTTATAAAACATATTAACGCCTCCATAATTTGTGCTATTTGTGCTTTGTGTAACCCATAAATTTCCATTTATTGCGTTAACTTCAGCTTGTACAGCTTTACGTGTTGTGCTAATTACACTAGTTGCTTTTCCTGTATAGGCTACTCTACCAAAGGCATCGTATTTGGTAAATAACCATTCGCCATTTTGTTTTTGTATAGCATCTTGTGTTAGTATGGGGTGGTCTAAGTTATTGTATACAATGTATTCCCAGTCTTTCCCTGGGATTCTTTTTTCTACCAATCTATTACGATTGTCATATTTATATTGATATCCTAAATCATTTAATTGACTTATTATTGTAGATATATTTGTAGTAGATGATGCATCCATTTTTGGTGGTAATACATAGGTTAAATTTCCATAGTCATCATATACGTAATAAGTGTCGTGTTCTACTCCAGACTCATAAGTTCGTTTTAAAATAACCTGCCCTTGTTTGTTTTTAAATTCTTCGGTGGTATGATCATTTCCAACACTATGGTTTTCATCTTTGGTAACGGTTTTATAAAGTTTTCCTGCTTCGTAATTTGAAGTGCCTCCTGTTAATGTTGGAGTATAGGTATTATTGGCAAAACTAAGGCTTACACTATAAATTCTCACATTAGTCCCTGAAGCGGTATAGGTTTCATAATCAAACTCTATTTCATTGCCTCCACCTAATGCCCAATCAGCTCCTGGAGCTGATTGTTTAAATACTCTACCCAGAGGAGAGGCTTCTAATTCTTTTTGTGAATATGGATTTATTGTAGTTTGGGTTAGTCCTATAAAATCATCATCAAATCTGGTGGCGTTGTAATAGTAATTTTTAGTTGCATTTTCAGTATCTGCTCTATAAGTTCCACATTGTGTAGTTTCTGCGTAGGGTAGATAATCTTTATCTTGTCTGCCATACTCATCATATGCAATATGCGTAATAATATCTTCTCTGTTTCCTCCAGCACGAATGCCAATACTTTGCAAAGGTCTGCCCAATCCATCAAAATAAGCAATAGACTCTATCTTGTTATCGTCCTGTGTGATTTGAGATACATCTGTAGATTCTATTTGGGGTGTTATGGTGTATACATAATTTTCATCGCTAGGACCGCAAGTGGAAGCGGTAGGTTGCGCATTAATAACCACATTACTCGAAGCTGCTGATATACATCCAGAAGCATTAGTTGCTGTGAAATTATAAGTGGTAGAAGCTGATAAGCCAATAACTGTTTTACTTGAACCAGAGCCCGTTATATTTCCTGGGTTAATAACCCAAGTTCCGGTAGGTAAGTTACTTAGCACTACACTTCCTGTGCTTACACTAATTGTAGGTTGTGTAATGGTACCCACTGAAGGTGTTGAGGGTGTTGAGGGCTGAGCATTAACCGTTTTGCTTGCAGAGGCTGATGTGTTTCCATTTAAGGTAGCGGATACATAATAAGTTCCTTGGGGAGCTGTAATAGTTGCCCCTGAAATAGTTACCCCAGATGATGGAACTACGGAATAAGTATAAGACGCATTATAATTTGTAATAGAAAAACTTCCTGTTGAAAGACTACAGGTTGGATGAGTTACTGAACTTAAAGTAGGAGTAGAAACAGGGCTAATTATTGTAACAGTTATATTATCATAATAATATTCAGTAAAAAAATCATCATCCACATCAACAGTAATACTTTTAGTGCCAGCAGAACTCCAAGAAATAGAAATATCGGGATCATTATAACCTAAATATGAACTACTACTCGATTCTGTTATTGTTGCTCCAGAACCAACATACCAAAAATAAGAATACCCAGAACCTAGTGTATTTGAATTGGTATCTGAAAATATATAAGGTTTAGTTTCTCCAACATTAGCAGTTGTAGGTCCATCAATGCTATAGGTTTGTGCATAAAAACTACCGGAACACACTAAACACATTACCAATACTACTAGGGCTTGTATATAAAATTTGTTGTTTTTTATTGTTATAGTATTCATAATAACTTAGTTTTTAGTTAAATGCCAATTGGTAAATAAAATATTCATACTACCAGTAGTATTTATTTGGCTTAAGATTAAGCTGTTTGTTTCTAGTTTTTTAATTTTAAATAATACGGTTTTGCCATTAGGGTTCGTAATTGCTAAGTTGTTATTGGTATTTGTAGCCCAATTGGCGTTTGTAGTCCTACCATCTGACAAAACTTGTACATAAGAACCATCTGTATTAAAAGTGATTTTTCGGTTTTTATAAGTACTAGATAATTTGCTTTTTCTTACGGTATTCATTTCATTAAAATGAGTTTTAGATTTTTGTGCCATACTATTTAAAGAGGCTTGATAATCAAAAGTCCAAGTGCCAATGAGTTCTTCCTGAATAGTTTGCCCGCTAAGTGTTTGTGGGATACTTAAAAGCACTAACATGAATGCGATAATATATATGTGTGATTTCATAATGATATTTTTTGTTTTAGGATTGTAGATGGGTGTTGATTCTTTATTGTTGCCCTTTGTAATGGTATTCGTTTTGAGATAGTATCTTACCATTAGCATCTTTTACCTGCTCTAATCGGTTAAAATCATCGTACTCATAATACATCGTATAGCCTTTGGGGTTTGTAATACTTGTTACCCCTATAAGTGGGTCAAAAGTGTAGGTGGTGACCAATGCATCAGATAAGTTTCTTAACGTGTTTAAAGCAGCACGTAGCTGACCTTCATTACCTACATAGCTAGTTACAACTCCGCTACTATCTATAACATCAACAGTTCTGTCATCATCATCATTAGATTTTGTATGTAAATTAGTAATTTGACTAGATACTTCTGAATATGTAGCATTCTCTATTTTTGCTATGGGAAATTTTTCATTATAACCCCAGATGTAAACAATATGAGTACCATCAGACTTTTTGACTTCTTGTACATTCCCATTGTTATAATAACCTATAAACTCAACTCTATCTTCTAATGCATCGCTGCCTTTTGAAGACTTTATGATATCTGGTGCATAAATTGCATTACCCCAATCTTCATAATTGTTTTTTAAAGTTGATAATGTTACTGCTCCATTTTTTGTTTTTTGTTCAATTACTGGATTAATAATATTTGCATCCACCATTTTTTGATATACATTATTAGGCGCTGCAAAATCTTGAGGATATTTACTCTCTGAGACTATGGTTTCTGATTTACTATTAGAAAAAGAAGTTGATGTTAGTTGGTTTTGATTATTGTATGTGTGATTTTTAATTGTAGTAACCCCATTTTCTGTAATGGTCTCTTTATTTATTAAAGCAACTCCCAAACCTAATTCATAATCTGCCAAATAATACGTCTCTTCTGGCTTAATGCCATCTGCATGATATAACTCAGTATATTTAAAAGTTAAACCAGTCATGGGGACATCATAATCTAAATAAAGTTGATAGTCTCCCGTTAGATAATTATATTGAATTTTTCTTTTAGTACCCTTTAATTGTACATAATCATATTGATACCCAATAGATTTAATAAGTTCATTTGTTTCTGAATAGTAAAATTTAGATGTAGGTAATCCTCTTCTCCAACTCCAATCAATTCTTTTGTTATTATAAGGCCACTCATAACTTTCTGCATCAAAAGAACCTAAATTATATGCTTGAACAATAGAACCAGCATATCTGCGAAACCAATATACTGTACTATTTAGCAGGCCTAAAAAAATTGGTACAGTAAAATTATGAACTATTCTTCCGTTTCCTATTTCCTTTTCAGTTACACGTTCATAACTTAAATGATAACCATTAGTGGTTCCTAAAGCTATAGGATTACCAGATCCTATTTTGTAAAAATAATTTTCATTAGGATTATCATTAATGTCACTGGATCCGAAAGGTACACCATCCATATAATAGTCCCACCTATATGCAGGATGTATATGATAATGAGAAATATCATGATTATCTATTACAGTTCTAAAAACCGTTTTACTATTTCCATAATTAGGATAATCTGCATATTGCCCTCCTGAATAAGTAAATGTTCTATGCTTTACAACTGAACCATCTATCTTATTTTTTATCTCTGCCACTCGTAAACCACCAGCATTACTATTAAAATTGTTAAAAGTATAATCAGATAATATATTAGTATGTTGCTCAAAAACAAATTCCGTTTCTCCTCCCGTAGGGTACGTAATAGATTTTAGTGTGCCATACTCCATATGCGGATATGATGGTTCACGATCAGCTCCAGGAACTTGTCTGTTTACATATTCTGGGGTATGAGAATAATTTATTTTCGGCACGTCTCCTGAAAAAGCAGGCCTATAAGAAGTGTTAGTAATTGCCCCATTAAAATAACCCCAATGATCTTGTGCAAAAGATAATTTATTAGGTAACATGTCTTTATTATCAGCAGTTCTCCCATAATATTTAAATGCATGCGTTTTTATATCATCACCATTACAGGTTGTCTCTGTTAAGGATTTTAAATAAAGGCGTTTATTTGCCCAATTGTAACTAGTAGTTGACCCATTTACACGACCAGGTGTTTCCGATTCTATAAATTCATAATCAAAATCTATCTTTTTTATACAATTTCCAGAATAACTTATTTCAATACCTCCAATAGTTTTTGGTCTTTTGGCTTCTTCTATTAAATTTGAATCACGTAAATCTTCTCGTACTTCTCCGCCATTAAAGGTTACAGTTTCCCCAAAACTAGTCGTTATCTTAGAAAGTCTTTGCCCATAACTTGTTGGGGATTTAGCGTACTGATAAGTTAATGCATTGATAGTTTGGCTATGGCTTATGTAAGTTTCTTCTCTATCATTTGTAAGCGTTTTGTATTTTTCTTGTATATACTCAAAATCAATCCATTCTGTTAAGTCGTAACTTTCTATTCTTGTTATATAATAAGCCGTTACATGTCCTGTTCCTGTTTCGTGTTCCAAATATCCAAATGTGTAAATAGTTCCATTAGCATCTATTATTTGCATAGGGTCTAAAGGATTATTGTTCAAAGCTATTTTAAAATTAATATCTGGAGACACTATAGGGTTCTCAGCATCATCAAAAACAAACTTCCCTGAATAACCTAAGAAATTATAATAATAGAGATCAGGTTCTTTGTCATAATAATCCCGAATCCATCTTAAGCCATCATGAATGGCATAGTAAGTGTCAGAGAATCTCGACAGTAGATCACCAATCGCAGGTGAATTTGACATTCCTTGATTACTATTATCTTCTTCATCTTTAACAACTCTAGAAATAACACCTCCTGCATTAAGCGTCCACCCTAAACCTACCTTAGAACCATGTTCTTCTACTTTTATACCAGAAGCCCTATAGGATAATGATATAGGAACACTTAGTTTTCTACCTTTAATTTCCCAAAGAGGAATATTAATATTTGGAGTACCAGTAGATAAGGATATAGGTGTATTTCCATATTCACCTAAAGCTGCTGCTGTAGGAGATGGATATACTATTTCAGGTAAGTCTTGAGCTATAGCTATTTTGAAAGTTAATATAAAACCTAATAAGAGGAATAATCGTGTATTCATAAGTACATTAATTTATGGTTTGTAATGTGCTTATAAAGCTCGACAATTTTAGTAAGAAAAAGCTAAGGTTTTACCTTAGCACTAATAAGGGGAAACCTTATTTTTTTGTAGGTTTTTTAACATGTGATTAATGGGTTTTGCTTATATACTGAAGATTCTTGAGAAAACAGTTATTGTGTTCCCTTAATATCACTTATCTCCAAACCTAAAACAAGTAATTTATGAAACGTGGGCAATTTGGCACCACTTTCTGTGGTTATCCAATCGTTCCATGAGGCTTCTAAACCATCAATAGGAAGTAAAGATGTCCACATTTTAAAGGCTTTTGGTTTTCCTGTGTTATCAAATAGCCATAAATAAGAATCTCCAGGAGTAGATCCACCAGTGGTGTAGGTAACTAAAAGAGCTTCGTCTCCATTTTCAAGTTTTACAAGTCTGCGTTCTGTGCCTTTATTAAAGATTTTATAGGGAGCTACCAGCCAAAACGAGTCGTTGTTAAAATATTCTAAGGCGTTTGAAAGTAACCCCTTAGTCATATCGTTTTCAACGTTAAAGCTATGTATGTAAGCTTTACTTTTGCTATGATCGTTTAGATCTAAATCCACTTTAAAATCTTTCCAGAAAACTTCGCAGGTGTTCTTTTCTTTATCCCATTTATAATGATGTCTTTTCTTGTAGGTCCACTCAATATGATTGGTGTTTTTAAAAGCATCATAATCTAAAGCCTTAAGCATTTTATAAGCTAAGGCATCAGCTTGTTTGCCTTGAATGCCTGTAGGTAGGTCTTCATTGTATTTAAAGAATAAAAAACCAAAGAACAATAAGCTAGGTAAAGTGAAAAATATGATTACCCCAGATATTATTTTAAATATTTTTTTTGATTTCTTTGCCATAAAACCTTTATGTCATTTTTTTAAATATAAGCTCTAAATTATTAAATAGTATTGTGTTAGTAAAAAAAAAAGGTTAAAAACCGATGGCAGTATCATCTCCTCGACGATCTGCACCACCCTCTAACAATTCATCATCTAAAACAAGTATTCCATCGACCTTACCAATTATAGGAGAATCCTTTTCATTTATAGAATATCCTAATTTTTGGAGTTGAAGAATGGATGTATTATCAAACGAATTTGGTTCCATTCTAATTTCGTCTGGTAACCATTGATGATGAAAACGAGGTGCATTTACGGCTTCTTGCATGGTCATATTAAATTCATGGACATTCAGAATGGTTTGTAAAACAGATGTTATAATAGTGGATCCTCCAGGTGTACCAACGGTCATGAATAGTTTATCGTTTTTTTCAATAATGGTTGGTGTCATAGAGCTTAGCATCCGTTTTTCTGGAACGATGCTATTTGCAATACCTCCTATAAGTCCGAACATATTTGGCGCCCCAGGCTTGCTACTAAAGTCGTCCATTTCATTGTTTAAAAAGAATCCTAGATCGGAACAGTATAATTTTGATCCATAAGCCCCATTTATAGTTGTGGTAACAGATACGGCATTACCAAATGGATCAACGATGGAGTAGTGGGTGGTTTCGTCGCTTTCAACTACTTGAACGTTTCCATGAGAAACATCGCTAGATAATGTTGCTTTTTCAAAAGAAAATGTACGCATGCGATCATTTAAATAAGATTTGCTTATTAATGTGTCATCAGGAATATTAACAAAATCAGGATCTCCTAAATAAAAGCTTCTATCGGCAAAAGCTCGTCGTTCGGCTTCTGTTATAACTTGAATGGATTTAACAGAATTATGTCCGAATTCATGTAAATCGTAAGGTTCAACCATCGTCATTATTTGCGCTAAACAAACACCTCCACTAGAAGGCGGTGGCATAGAAATAATTTTTAGATCATCATACATAAATGTAGTAGGCTTACGCCATTTAACGGTATATTTCGCTAGATCTTCTTCGGTTATAATACCGCCATTTTCTTGAATAAACCTTACTAAGCGTTTAGCTGTTTCTCCTTTATAGAATTCATCTTTTCCATGTATTAAAAGACGTTCTAATGTTTTTGCAAGTGCTGGATATTTAATAGTGTCCTTTTCTTTCCATGCTTTACTAAATAGAATAGAATCTTTGTTAGCTTTAAAAAAAAGAGGTTGGTATCTTTTTATTTTTGCTGCTTGCTTTTTTGTAACAATAACGCCTTTTAAAGCTAGGTTAATAGATGGTCTTATGATGGCTTCTATAGGTAGGCTACCAAACTTTTCATGCACAGCAAAAATACCAGCAACAGATCCAGGGATGCCTACTGCCATAGCTCCTATGGTGCTTTTTTCGGGAATAACTTCGCCTTTTTCATCTAAATACATACTTTTAGTGGCTGCTAACGGTGCTTTTTCTCTATAATCTAGTGCTCCAATATCACCATCCGATTTTCGGTAAATCATAAAACCACCACCACCTATGTTTCCAGCATATGGGTAGGCAACAGCTAAGGCTAATTGCGTAGCTGCCATGGCATCAAAAGCATTACCTCCTTTCTTAAGAATATCACTACCAATCTTTGAGGCTTCTACTCGTGCAGAAACGACCATAGCATGTTCAGCTATTAAACCTGTTTTTATAGGAGCAACGGTTTTTTTACATGAATTACAGAGGGTAAATAATAATAAGATAGATACTAGCTGTTTCATAAATTTATATTTTATTTAGTTCTTCAAGTTTTTGTTTAGAAAAGATAATCAACTCATTAAAAAATAGCGTAAATTCATTTTCGAATTCTTTGTAAAATTCTTCAAGTTCAACGACGGCTTCATGCATGCCAGATTTATTTTTTGTTTTTCTGTTCATACCATTCAATACTCTGGAGATACCATCTATGGAAGCATAACTAAGAAGCCAGTTATCAGCTATCATATGCGGCATCATTTTTTGTATTCGTAAAGGGAGCAGGTCATAATGAGTTTCTAAAGAATTATAAAAATCAGCTACATATTTATGTAAAGGAACCGTACAGTATTTGCTCCAATTTTTGGCAAGAAAATGATCGTAAAGGATGTCTACAATAATACCAGAATAATGTCCGTATTTTTCGTGTAACCTTTTTGTACTTAATCTCACCGTTTGGTGTGCATCAGTGTATGTATCAATATTTCGATGCAACAAAATACCAATTTGAATATCTTTTAAATGTTTTTTATAACTTTTCCCTTTAATGCCATCTGCAATAAAATTACCAACAGTAATTAGGTCGTTATCGCCTGAAAGATAAATATGTGCTAAGTAGTTCATTTGTGAAATTTACGAATTCCGATTTTAGTATTCCAATTTTGTAATTGTATATTTGCTTTTTTAATTTGAAAAAAGACTTATGACACTTATAAAATCAATTTCAGGAATTAGAGGAACTATTGGCGGACAAGTGGGTGAAAACCTAACGCCTATCGATGCTGTGAAATTTGCGGCAGCCTATGGCGTTTGGTTAAAACAAAACCGAGAAAAAGAAAACTACCGTGTTGTAGTAGGTAGGGATGCTCGTATTTCTGGACAAATGATTCAAAATTTAGTGATGAATACTTTAGTAGGTTTAGGAATTCATGTGATTGATGTGGGACTTTCTACAACACCAACAGTAGAAGTGGCTGTACCTATGGAACACGCAGATGGCGGTATTATATTAACTGCAAGTCATAATCCAAAACAATGGAATGCTTTAAAGTTGTTAAATGAAAAAGGCGAATTTATAGATGCTGTTGAAGGTGCTAAAATTTTAGAGATAGCAGAAAGCGACCGTATGAATTTTGCCGATGTAGATAGCTTAGGAAAGATAACGAAGAATAAAGCTTATATAGATTTACATATTATAGAGGTTCTAGATTTACCTTTGGTAACAGTTAAACCTATTGAAGAAGCGCGTTTTAAAGTAGTCGTAGATGGTGTAAATTCGACGGGAGGTATTGCTATCCCCTTGCTTTTAGAACGTTTAGGTGTCGATGTTATAAAACTATATTGTGAACCAAACGGGCATTTTCCGCATAATCCAGAGCCTTTAAAAGAACATTTATCCGATTTATCTGCTGAAGTTAAAAAACATAAAGCAGATTTTGGTATTGTAGTAGATCCAGATGTGGATCGTTTGGCTTTTATGGATGAAAATGGCGAGATGTTTGGTGAAGAATATACCTTGGTCGCTTGTGCAGATTATGTATTGAGTAGAACACCTGGAAATACTGTTAGTAATATGAGTTCTACGAGAGCATTGAAAGATGTAACCGAAAAATATGGTGGTACTTATGAAGCTAGTGCGGTAGGTGAGGTGAATGTTGTAAACCTTATGAAAAAGAATAAAGTTGTAATTGGAGGAGAAGGCAATGGCGGTATTATTTACCCAGAGTCTCATTACGGACGTGATGCGTTAGTTGGAGTTGCTTTATTTTTGAGTTTATTGGCTGATAAAAATATAAGTGTTAGTGCGCTTAGAAAAACGTATCCTAATTATTTTATGAGCAAAAAGAAGATTCAATTAACGCCAGATTTAGATGTTGATGGGGTTTTAAAAGATATGGAAAACCGTTATCAAAATGAACAACTAACCACTATTGATGGTGTTAAAATAGATTTTTCTGAAAGTTGGGTACACCTTCGAAAAAGTAATACAGAACCTATAATTAGAATATATACAGAAGCTAAATCGCAAAAAGAAGCAGATACTTTGGCGGATAAGTTTATCGAGGAGATTGGAGCTATTGCGAAAGCTAATAGTTTAATCTAAAAACTATTTTTCTTTTGTTATTTTTTTGGATGCGCAAAGAAATCGAAGATTCATGAATTCCTATTTATCAAATAAGATTTGTGAACTAAAAGTAAATAATAAAATAGAAACTTTCTTTAAAAAGCCTAGGAACACTGAAAGCAAGTGAAAAAGGGAGTCGAAATGCTATTAAAAACTAAGGTTTATAATATAATGTCTTCGACGAAGCCTGTACTGAGCGCAGCCGAAGTGCTACCATTGACGGATTTTATAAATGATTAATTTTCAATCGTTTGTCATTCATAGCACAGCGAAGAATCTTTATAATTAATATCTAAAGATTCTTTAGTCGTAAGCTTTGCTTAACTAAGAAGCGACTATTTCGAAAATTCATCTTTATGTTTCCAGCGTTTATGTGTCCAGAAATAATACTCAGGGGCTTTATGGATTTGTTTTTCTACTTCTTTAAGAAATAGGTCTGTTAATTCGTAATCCTTATACATATTGGAGTCTTCTGCAAGTACTATAATTTCTGCTTCATAAAAACCCCGCTTAATTTTTGATACTTTTAAATAAGCAGTAGATAAATCTAATTTTTTTGCTAAGCGTTCTGCACCAGTAAAGCATGGCGTATTAATACCCATAAATTCGTTCCAATATACATCTTTGCTTAATCTAGGAGATTGATCGCTTAAAAAACCAGTAATACTTTTAATCCCATTAGACTCATTTTTGTTGATAATGCTTATAGTTTCTTTGGTGCTAATTAATGTTGTATTAAATTTAGACCGAATGTCTCTAACTAATTTATCAAAATGGTGGTTTGCTAACTTTTTATAAACAGCATAGCCTTTAAAGTTTAGATAATTTTGAAGCACAATAGACCATTCCCAACTGGCATAATGTCCAAATATTAAAATAATACTCTTGTTTAAAGATTCTAAACGTTTAAATTCTCCTGGATTGGTTATTTTAAATCGCTTTTTTAATTCTTTTTCAGAAATAGACATGGTTTTTGCCATTTCTAAAAACATATCGCATAAATGTTTGTAGAATTTTTTTCTAATGGCAGTAATTTCTTTTTCGGTTTTTTCAGGAAAAACAAGCCTTAAATTATTGTTGACAACCTTTCTTCTATAGCCTATTACATGGTAAAGAAGTATGTAAAGACCATCAGAAACTAGATACAATAATCTGAATGGAAGCTTGGATGTAAACCATAAAAAAGGATAAACAATAATATAAATTAGAAATTGCATTAATTAATTTTAGATTTGTAGCGGCAAATATATGCTAAATAGATTTTAAACGTTTATACTCCATGGGCAAATTAGATGTAATTACCATAATTATAATAGCAGCAAATGTCATCATATCTTATAAGGGATTTGGTGATTATAGTTTTTTTGATAAATACAAATTTCACATAGGAGGTGTACAAAGAGGTGAGAAAATCAGACTATTCAGTTCTGGGTTTTTACATGTAGATACACAGCATTTATTGTTCAATATGCTTACTCTGTATTTCTTTGCACCTGTAGTTACCATACTTTTAAATCCATTTTATTTTGTTTTAATTTATGTAGGTAGCTTATTAATGGGGAGTTTGTTATCGCTTTATTTTCATAAAAATGAATACCACTATAGCGCAGTGGGAGCTAGTGGCGCAGTGACAGGGATTTTATATGCTGCTATTTTATTACGACCAGGAATGGATCTATATATGTTTTTTGTTCCTATTCCTATACCAGCATATATTTTCGGAATTGGTTATTTATTATACTCCATTTACGGGATGAAGAAAAGAATAGGTAATATAGGGCATGATGCTCATTTTGGTGGTGCCATAGGTGGATATATTATTACTTTAATCGTATCGCCTGAGTTATTTAAAACCAATTTACTTATGATTGGTTTATTAGCATTGCCTATTGTACTATTATTTGTTTTGAAGAAAATGGATAAGTTGTAGGCCTTTAAAAATTCATTTCTGAAATTTTTAATGCTTTTAACTAGCATCTGGCATAGCTATTGAATTTATAGTAGTAATGAATCTCTTTATTTGTTTTTAAGTAATTGATTTTCATGGTTTTAATGTTTTAAGAAATAAATGTAAAAAATGATCAATTTTGTTTTAATGACAGATTGACTTGAATGTATATATGAAGAAATCTAATTTTATTACCCTTGACAGTTTGTCATTGCAGGAATTTGATGAAAACTCAGAATTAATTCCGTTAATGACACCAGAAGATGAAGAAGCCATAAATAATGAGGAATTGCCAGAAACATTGCCCATCTTATCATTAAGAAATACGGTATTGTTTCCAGGTGTTGTGATTCCTATTACAGCGGGACGTGACAAATCTATTAAACTAATAAACGACGCTAATAAAGGCGGAAAAGTTATTGGTGTGGTATCTCAAAAAGATGAGTCTGTTGAAGACCCATCGGCAAAAGATATTAACGAAACAGGAACTGTTGCGAGAATACTACGTGTTTTAAAAATGCCTGATGGTAATGTAACAGTTATTATTCAAGGTAAAAAACGTTTTAAAGTAGCCGAGGTTCTTACGGAAGATCCTTATATGAATGCCACTATTAGAGATATGGCAGAGGCTAAACCTGCAGTTAATAATAAAGAGTTTTCTGCAATTATAGACTCTATAAAAGACTTGGCGTTAGAAATTATTAAAGAGAGTCCAAACATTCCAAGTGAGGCTTCTTTTGCAATAAAGAATATAGAAAGCAATTCGTTTCTAATAAATTTCGTGTCTTCTAACATGAATATATCGGTGGCTGAAAAGCAATCGCTTTTAGAAATGAATGATCTTAAGAAACGTGCTCTAGCCACACTTAAGTTCATGAATGTTGAATTTCAGAAATTAGAACTTAAGAATGACATTCAGTCTAAGGTTCAAATGGACATGAGTCAACAACAACGCGAATATTTCTTGCATCAACAAATGAAAACCATTCAAGAAGAATTGGGTGGCGTGAGTCATGATGAAGAGATTGAAGAAATGAAGTTGCGAGCAAGTGAAAAACAATGGAGCAAAGAAGTTGCAAAACATTTCGATAAAGAAATTTCAAAAATGCAACGTATGAATCCGCAAGTTGCAGAATACTCAATCCAACGTAATTATTTGGAGTTGTTTCTAGATTTACCATGGAATGAGTTTAGTACAGATAAATTCGATTTAAAATACGCTAAAAAGGTACTGGATAGAGATCATTTTGGATTAGAGGATGTAAAACGCAGAATCATAGAATACCTTGCTGTATTGAAATTGCGTAACGATATGAAATCACCTATTTTATGTCTGTATGGCCCTCCAGGAGTTGGAAAAACATCGCTTGGAAAATCTATAGCAGAAGCTTTAGGCAGGGAGTATGTTCGTATTTCGTTAGGAGGTTTACGTGATGAGGCAGAAATACGCGGACATCGTAAAACTTATATTGGAGCTATGCCAGGGCGTATTATTCAAAGTTTGAAGAAAGCGGGCACATCCAATCCTGTTTTTGTTTTAGATGAAATAGATAAACTATCTAACTCACATCAAGGAGATCCGTCTTCGGCCATGTTAGAGGTTTTAGATCCTGAACAAAACAATGAGTTCTACGATAATTTCTTAGAAATGGGGTACGACCTTTCTAAAGTTATGTTTATAGCAACATCAAATAGTCTGTCTACCATCCAACCAGCATTGCGTGACCGTATGGAAATCATCAATGTAACGGGGTATACTATTGAAGAAAAAGTAGAAATAGCTAAACGCCATTTGTTACCTAAGCAATTAAAAGAGCATGGCTTAACAGAAAGCCATATCAAAATAGGGAAGGCGCAGTTAGAAAAAATTGTTGAAGGATATACGCGGGAATCTGGTGTTCGTGGTTTAGAAAAACAAATAGCAAAAATGGTGCGTTATGCAGCTAAAAATATTGCTATGGAAGAAGATTATAATATTAAAATTTCTAACGAAGATGTTATTGAAGTTTTAGGCGGGCCTAAATTAGAGCGTGATAAATACGAAAATAACAATGTAGCAGGGGTAGTAACAGGACTGGCATGGACACGTGTTGGTGGTGATATACTATTTATAGAATCTATTTTATCAAAAGGAAAAGGAACCCTTAGTATTACTGGTAATTTAGGTAAAGTAATGAAAGAGTCTGCTACTATTGCGATGGAATATATCAAATCTAATGCAGATAGTTTTGGAATAGACTCTGCCATTTTTGATACTTATAATGTACATATTCATGTGCCAGAAGGTGCAACACCAAAAGATGGTCCTAGCGCAGGAGTAACTATGTTAACATCATTAGTATCGTTATTCACGCAAAAGAAAGTGAAGAAAAGTTTAGCGATGACAGGAGAGATCACCCTTCGAGGAAAAGTGCTTCCAGTTGGAGGTATTAAAGAAAAGATTCTGGCAGCAAAACGCGCACGTATAAAGGAAATTTTACTATGCGAAGAGAATAAACGTGATATAGACGAGATAAAAGCTGATTACCTTAAAGGTTTAACATTTCATTATGTAACAGATATGAGTGATGTTATTAAAATCGCCGTTACAGACCAAAAAGTGAAGCATGCTAAAAAACTTTAAAATAAGATAAACATAACCTCGATTCATTTCGGGGTTTTTTATGCAGTATTACAAAATAAAAGATATTTGCCATCGTTTTAAGATAGATTTACTTACTTTGTATCGTAAATATGCTAAAGAAAATTATCACTATTTTTTGTTTATCTTATAGTGCGCTTGCTATAGGGCAACTTGGGGGAGAAACAACTTATCAATTTCTTAATTTGATATCGTCGCCTCGTCAGGCGGCATTAGGTGGGAAAGTGTTAACAAATGTTGATTACGATGTTACCCAAGCACTTTATAATCCAGCAACTATAAATGCTGAAATGGATAATCAGTTGGCGCTAAACTATACAAGTTACTTAGGAGGTATTAGTTACGGAACAGTTGCTTATGCATCTACTATAAATAGGCGTATACAAACATTTCATGCAGGAATTACTTATATTAATTACGGTTCGTTTGATGGTTATGATGAAAACGGGAATAGTACTGGGACATTTTCAGGGAACGAAACGGCTTTATCTATCGGGTATGCACTTCAAATAGGTTTTTCCGATTTTTATATTGGTGCCAATTTAAAACTAATTACATCAAAATTAGAACAATATAATTCGCTCGGTGTTGCTACAGATTTTGGCTTGTTGTATATTAATAAAGATTTAGATTTTATTGCAGCTCTAGCTGTAAGAAACCTAGGTGCTCAAATAACTACTTATGCAGATCTTAGAGAACGTCTTCCGTTTGAAGTCGATTTTGGCATGTCTCAAAAGCTAGAAAATGTACCAATTCGTTGGCATGTTACGTTAGAGAATTTACAACAATGGCCAATAGCTAGTTCAAATCCTGCTCGAGCGGTTAGTGATTTATCAGGTAATCAAACAGACGAAAAGATTGGCTTTTTAGGACAAGTAATAAGACATACCATTCTTGGAGCAGAAATATTTCCAGAAGGTGGTTTTAATATAAGACTTGGTTATAACTTTCGTAGAGGTGAAGAATTACGAATTATAGATCAGCGTAATTTCTCGGGATTATCAGCAGGTATTTCAATTAAAATGAATAAAATGCGCTTTAGCTATACACACGCAAAATATACAAGTGCTGCTAATTCAAACTTTTTTGGTTTACAAATAGATTTACAATAATAAGTCAAGATGCATTCATTTAAAGAACTAAAGTAATAAGTACTTAAAGCAAACTTAATTTAAATTATTAGTTTTTCTCTTTAGCATTTTAAGTATTTTTGGCATTACAAACTTAATATTTATGCCAAAGATTACTATAGCAATAGACGGATTTTCATCAACAGGAAAAAGTACTGTAGCAAAACAATTAGCTAAGCATCTAGGCTATGTTTATGTTGATACAGGTGCTATGTATAGATCTGTTACATATTATGCTATGGAAAATGGACTCATTAACGATGATGGCTTTAATGTTAAAGGGCTTATTCATCAGTTACCAAAAATTAAGATAAGTTTTAAGTTTAATAAGTCTGTCGGTTTTGCTGAAGTGTATTTGAATGGCATTAATATTGAAAAAAAAATAAGAACATTAGAGGTATCTGGTTTTGTTAGTAAGGTAGCTGCTATTTCTGAAGTTAGGCATAAACTAGTCGAACAACAACAGGAAATGGGAAAAAATAAAGGCGTAGTTATGGATGGTCGAGATATAGGAACCGTCGTTTTTCCTAAAGCTGACCTTAAATTATTTATGACAGCCTCTGCAGAAACACGTGCAAAGAGACGTTATGATGAACTTATTAATAGAGGAGATGAGGTTAAATATGAAGACGTTATAAAAAATGTTCAAGAACGTGATTATTTAGATTCTAATAGAGAAGACTCTCCTTTGTTTAAAGCTAAAGATGCCATTGAAATTGATAATTCAAATATGACATTAGAAGAGCAGTTTGATAAGCTTTTAAACTTAGTTAAAATGACACTTGAAGCTATAGAATAAAATTTGTATTTATAATTTAATTACTACAAATTCAGGGTGAATGGCTATGGCAATGTATCTATTATTATAATTTAGTATGTTAGTTTTTTGTAAAATGACGACTCAATATCTCATATTAACCAAAACAATAATTATAATGAAAAGTATTTTGCCCCTATTACTATTTGTTTGTCTAAATGGATTTTCGCAAACAATCGATTTAACAGCATATAATGAGTTTTTAAAAGATCACGTCTCCTCTAAAGGCGTTGTGGATTTTGATAAAGTCTTAAAAAATGTAGATGAGTTAAATAAAATTACTCGTAGTTTTTCTAAAATATCTCCAAATAGCGGATGGAGTAAAAGTGAAAAAAAAGCATATTGGATTAATTTTTATAATGCTAATATTATAAAACTATTATCTGAGCATTATCCTATTAAAAGTATCAATTATGTACAAAACGCCTTTAGCATAAAGGTTATTGATTATGCTGGAGGAAAGATATCTCTAGATGATGTAGAGCATGAGATTTTACGAAAATTAGAAGACCCTAGAATCCATTTTGCACTTTACTCAACTGCAATATCATCGCCCGTATTAAAAAGGACAGCCTATGAAAATGATTCTGTAGAACGTGATTTAGGATTAGCAACCAGTAATTTTTTGAACGACCCAACAAAGAATCAAATAGGGGTGAATTTAAGTAAATTGTCAAAAACTTTTCTATGGTATAAAGATGATTTTGCTAATTTAGAAACGATGATAAATTTTATTAATAAACATTCTGGAACTGCTAAAATTAATGCAAAAACTAAAATAGTATATTTGGATTATGATTGGAATTTGCATCGTAAAATATAAAAAGAGAAGTAAACAAAAAAGACTATTAGTTGCCTAATAGTCTTTTTTGTTTTTATTTATAAACCATTTAAGATTTATAAATTTGGGATAATTAATTCTTGATCTGGATGTATTAAATCTGGATTCTTTAAAATATCAGAATTTGCTTTAAATATATCTTGATATTTTGACGCTTTACCATAATACTGCACAGCTATTTTACCTAAAGTTTCACCGCTTTTAACAGTATGTCTGTGAAAAACACTTTCATCGGCCACTTTGATGTCTGCTACAATATCACTTGGGTTTTCACCACCAATTTCTTTTATTTTATCCCAAATTAGGTTTTTTTCATAAGGTGTATTAGCTGTCCCCGAAACCTTTAAAATGCCATTTTCTTCTTGTACATCGCCATTTTGAATGTTTAAAGATGCTCCCAAGTCTAATACTGATTGGTATTTTGCTTTCATAGTCATAAATGTTGTGAGTTTATTTTTGTTAATTAATACAATATAACAAAATGAATGCCAAAAATAAGTTTTTTTGAAATTTATTATAGACTTAAAAATCAGTTAGTTAAAATAACGTATTGAAATTAGGCTATTTTATTGAAAAAATGTATTTTTGCACTCCTTTTAGCGAATCATTGGAAAGATAAAAGGGATGAAATAAAATCTATATATAACACTTCTGTGTGTTAATCGCATAAAATTTTCCAAAACATACAGAATACAAAATTTAATCAGCACATGGCTGAAAAAGAAAAAAAAGCTGAAGTTGAAGCAACAGATGCTCCAATAGTAGAAGCTCCAGTAATCTCTGAAGCGAAAGCAAATCCAGAAAAATTCTTAAAAGAGTTCAATTGGCACAATTACCAAGAAGGTATTGATGAGGTTGATGACAAACAACTTAAAGAATTTGAAAAATTAGTAGCAGAAAATTTCGTTGACACTCTTAATGATGAGGTTGTAGAAGGTACTGTGGTTCACATTTCTGATAGAGATGCTATCATTGATATCAATGCAAAATCTGAAGGTGTTATTTCTTTAAACGAATTTCGTTACAACCCTAATTTAGCAATTGGTGATAAAGTAGAAGTATTAATTGATGTTCGTGAAGATGCAACAGGACAATTAGTATTATCTCACAGAAAAGCACGTGTTATTAAAGCATGGGATCGTGTTAATGCGGCTCATGATACTGGTGAAATCGTTAATGGTTTTGTTAAATGCAGAACTAAAGGTGGTATGATTGTAGATGTTTTCGGAATTGAAGCATTCTTACCAGGATCTCAAATTGATGTTAAACCAATTAGAGATTACGATCAGTACGTAAATAAAACAATGGAATTTAAAGTTGTTAAAATCAACCACGAATTCAAAAACGTTGTAGTATCTCATAAAGCTTTAATTGAAGCTGATATTGAAATACAGAAGAAAGAAATTATTGGTCAATTAGAAAAAGGTCAAGTACTAGAAGGTGTTGTTAAAAACATTACTTCTTACGGTGTATTTATTGATCTTGGTGGCGTTGATGGTTTAGTTCATATCACAGATTTATCTTGGTCTAGAATTAATCATCCAAACGAAATTGTAGAATTAGACCAAAAACTTAATGTTGTAATCCTTGATTTTGATGAAAACAAATCAAGAATTCAATTAGGATTAAAACAATTAAGTAAACACCCATGGGAAGCTCTTGCAGAAGAGGTGAAAGTAGGTGATAAAGTAAAAGGTAAAGTTGTAGTTATTGCAGATTACGGTGCATTTATTGAGGTAGTTGATGGTGTTGAAGGATTAATTCACGTATCTGAAATGTCTTGGTCTACACATTTACGTTCGGCTCAAGATTTCGTTTCTGTAGGAGATGAGGTTGAAGCAGTTATCTTAACTCTTGATAGAGAAGATCGTAAAATGTCTCTTGGTATTAAGCAATTAACTCCAGATCCATGGACAGATATTACAGAGAAATATCCATTAGCATCTAAACATACTGGTATTGTACGTAACTTTACAAACTTTGGTGTTTTTGTTGAATTAGAAGAAGGTATTGATGGATTAATTTACATCTCAGATTTATCTTGGACTAAGAAAATCAAACATCCATCTGAGTTCTGTGCAGTAGGAGATAAGTTAGATGTTATTGTATTAGAGTTAGATGTTGAAGGACGTAAATTAAGTTTAGGTCACAAACAAACAACTGATAATCCTTGGGATAAATATGAAACAGAATTCGCTTTAGAAACTGTTCATAATGCAGCTATCTCTGAGATTGTTGATAAAGGAGCTACTATTGAGTTTAACGAAGATATCGTTGCATTTGTGCCTTCTCGTCATCTTGAGAAAGAAGATGGAAGTAAACTTAAGAAAGATGAAACTGCAGAATTCAAAATCATTGAATTTAATAAAGAGTTTAAACGTGTAGTAGCATCTCATACAGCTGTATTTAAAGCTGAAGAGGTTGCAAACGTTAAAGCAGCAGTTAAGAAAGCAGCTACGGCAGCAGCAGAAGCAAAACCAACTTTAGGTGATGCTAATGATGCTTTACAAGCTCTTAAAGATAAAATGGACGGGAAAGTATAATTTTCCAAATCATTTATAAAATTAAAGCCTTCAAGAAATTGAAGGCTTTTTTTTGTTTAAAATGTATTATTGATAACGAAAATGTGTTTACAATTATACCGTTTCTGATTTAAAAATACTCAAAAAATGTTTTAGTGTATAATTCATATCCAGTAATAGATTTAACTAACTCTGGCTCGAGTTGATCAACCATCTCTGTAATTTTATCTTGTAAGATT
>NZ_JAUOEL010000005.1 GCF_030540765.1 Flavivirga jejuensis
TGGTAGCGGTTACGGATTCACTAAGTATACTATTGTTCTCGGAGGCAAATATAAAACTCAGAATTTGTTTGCCATCACTCTTTGCTGGGTCGTCTTTGGAACAGCTTGCAAGTGTTATAACTATTATTAACAATAGTAGGTTTTTAAATTTTAATAGATTTGTTTTCATTATTTCTTTTTTTGAAATGTTTAAATTACATGGTACAAAACAACAAATATTTAAAATCACTAATTGATCAATCGACATCACAAATCGTTCAATTATTTTAAATTACAGTAGTGTAAATCTGGATTCGACGTAAGAAAAATGAGATTGTTTTTTTTGTAGAATACTACTTACGAGATATTTATATCAATAAAGTGAATTTTAGGTAACTGTGCGGGTGTTAAACCAGAACCACTACTAAAGTTTGTGCAGGCTGTTACATTATCGGTAACCCAACCAGAAAGGTCCTGGCTAAATGCTGATGCATCACTAAACATAGAAGACATATACATCACTGAGCTAACATCCCAACTATAGCTACTATTAGCAATAGTAGGTTTTTAAATTTTAATAGATTCGTTTTCATGTTGTTTGGTTTAAAATTCTGCACAAAAAAACTAAACCTTAACATCAATTTTTGGTCAATCGACATCACTAATCATTCAATTGTTTTAAATTGTTCTGCATTTCAACCTCTATACTTATTTTTGTCGAACACTTAAATTCCAAGTCCTATGATCAAAAAGATAACTAACCTATTTTACAAATATTTTACATTAGGTGCAGACAAAAATACTAGTGAAGATGATTTGAAGAAAATTGTTCTGTTGCGCATCTTTTGTAATACCTGGCATTTATTTACAATTCTTTCTTTTACTGAAGATTTTTTTAAAAATCAACTTATGATTATTAGTTACCCTATTATGTTTTTTTTTGTTATAAGTGTACAGGTGTTATTATATTATAAAAAGATTTTTTTCGCTAGTATTATTTACAATTTTAATCTTATATTAACCATATTATTTTTTTCTAATTACATATATAAGGGAGATCTTTTAGAATATTTTTTTTTATTGCCTCCGTGTATTTCATTAATCTATATCGATAATAAAAAAATAAATATTTTTATACTGATTATATGCCTCCTAGGGCTCTATATCCCTAATTTTTATTTTAAACATTATCCTATTTCCGTTTTAAATAATCTTAATCCCCCATTCTTATTCTTTTCTCTCTTTATTGTTATGAGTTATTTTAAAAATCTTAATATAAAAAATGAAAAAAAGCTAAAGGCTAAAACCAAAGAATTGGAAGATTTGGATAAATTTAAATCGCAGTTTTTCACCAATATATCTCATGAAATACGCACGCCTTTAACTCTTATTAATGGGCATGTATCTGATTTGGATACGTACACTTTTGAAAACAATGCTCTAACCACAACTCAATCAGGTATTAAAAAGCAAATAGATACCATTGCTTATATGGTGGATAATGTATTGGATTTAGCCAAAATGCAATCTTCTAACTTTAGCCTACAATTAAAACCTGCTAATGTTTCTGAACTGATTCGAAAACAATATTTGAGCTTTGAGCCTTTATTTAAACAAAAAGATATTGCTTTTCAAATTTTTAAAAATTCTGAAGATTATATTGTTAATATTGATACTGTTTTCTTTGAAAGAGCTATTAACAATATTCTTATAAATGCCTTAAAATATACCGATAGTGGTGTGGTTAAAATAATTATCTCTAAAAAAGACCAATATGTACACATAAAAATTTCTGATACTGGCATTGGCATTTCTAAAAACGATATGGCGTATGTTTTTAATCGGTTTTATCAAGTAAATAATGATATTAATAAATCTGGTGGCAGTGGTGTAGGTCTGGCCTTTAGCAAAGAAATTATTGAGTTGCATAATTCTGAAATTTTATTATCAAGTGAGCTTAATATCGGAAGTACATTTACAATTATACTACCGTTGGAAAAAAGCATTGTTCATACTCCCCATGTGCCTATAAATACAACTGTTTCTACGGAAAAAACTAAGAAAGCCAGGCAGCAACTCCATCACAAACAGGAATACGTTTTTTTAGTTGTTGATGATCATTGTGATATGCGCCAATATTTAATCTCCATACTAAATCATTATAATTGTCTAGAGGCTGCTAACGGTTTGGAAGCTCTTCGTATTATAAAGGAGAAACGCGTCGATTTTATTGTTACCGATTATATGATGCCTAAATTAAACGGGTATGAGTTTGTCTTAAAGCTTAAAGAACTTAAAAACAATACCCCCATTATTATGCTTACAGCAAAAACAGATCCTACTGCAAAACTAGATATTTTAAAACTTGGTATCGATGATTATATTACAAAACCTTTTGATAAGGAAGAACTTTTGGCTCGTATTGAAAATTGTATTAAAAATTCTATATCTAGAAATTTATATAATGAGAAACATCAAATTGATATTACTGAATATAATAATAATAGTTCTTTTATTAATATTAATAGGCTTAAACAATATATCTATGAAAATTCCAGTAAAGTTAATTTAACCCAAGATTTTTTAACTGAACAGTTTAATCTCTCTAAAAGCTCTTTTTATAGAAAAATTAAAAGTCAGACAGGCTTAAATCCCAAGGATTTTATCAAAGAAGTAAGGCTTCAAAAAGCACAGGATATTTTGAAAAAAAACCCTGATATTTTACTAAAACAACTTGCTTTAGAATTGGGGTATAGTCATGACACTCATTTTTCTAAAATTTACTACCAGCGTTTTGGTACGAAACCTACGAAAATCGGTAATAAGAAAATAGGATTACCCATTTAGTTACCAAATAGTTCTATATGAGAGTATTATTATTATTATGCAAATCCCAATACGATGGAAGTACTAAAAGAGCTTGATAAACATTGCTTTTGAGCATAGAGAAAATAAATCAGGTAGCGTTTTTGCACTAAGGTCATTCAAGATTACAGTACGGCATCATTAGAGCTTATATTTGAGACTTATATTAAAAATGATGCCCTTAGTATTAGCAGATGGATAGAGTCCTTATAACCCTTTGAAACAAGATTACCCAAATTTAAAACAAACCTTACCTAATAAAGCCAAAAACTTTAAAATGCTTCATATACAAATTAGAGACTTTTATCTACGATTAACTTACGTCGAACTCAGGCTCTGAGGTAATTCTTTATTAAAAAAAACAGGCTCGAATCTTTCAATTCGAGCCTGTTTTATATTTTAGTTAATGTGAATCTTCGTTTAAGCGTTCAACGCTTCCGCCCCACCAACAATCTCTAATATTTCATTAGTAATGGCTGCTTGACGTGCTTTGTTGTATGTTAATTTAAGCTGGTCTCTTAGCTCTGTCGCATTATCTGTTGCTTTGTGCATAGCTGTCATACGAGCGCCATGTTCGCTTGCAAAAGAATCTCTAACGCCTTTATAAAGCTGCGTTTTTAACGACTTAGGAATTAACTCTTCTACGATCTGTTCTTTAGATGGCTCAAAAATGTAATCTGCATTACTGTTAGTATCTCCTTCCACAGGAACAATTGGTAAAAACTGTTCGGTCATTACAATCTGAGTTGCTGCATTTTTAAACTTATTGTAAACGATTTCAATTTTATCAAACTCGCCTGAAATAAATTTATCCATTAATAACTCTGCAATGGCTGCAACATTATCGAAAGTTAAATCTTCAAAAACATCACTTTTATTAGCAATAACTTTATTTTGCTTAGTGAAAGCATCATTAGATTTCTTTCCTATTGCTACTACAGACACATTTTTATCTGCATAAACACTATCAATTAAATGTTGTGTTTGCTTAATAATATTTGAATTAAAAGCACCACATAAACCTCTATTGGAAGTGATAGGAACTATTAAAACATTATTTACCTCACGTTGTGTTGAAAATTTACTTCCAGAATCTGCATCTAAAGTCGCACTTAAGCTTTGTAAAAGCTCTGTTAACTTATCTGCATAAGGACGCATTGCAGTAATAGCATCTTGTGCTTTCTTTAACTTTGCAGCAGATACCATTTTCATGGCACTAGTAATCTGCATCGTTGAAGATACCGATGATATTCTGTTACGTATTTCTTTTAAGTTTGCCATTCTTTTATTGTATTCGAATGTTATTCAAAAGAGACTCTTCGACTAGCTACCTTCAAACAAAATGTATTTTGTTTTTGGCAATGCTCAGAGTAACACTTGTTAAAATTATGCTATATATTTCCCTGATAAATCTTTTGCTACAGCTGTTAATGTATCTGTAACTTCATCAGTTAATTTACCTGCTTTTAATGTACTAAGCACATCTGCATGTTTTGCTCTTAAGAATTCAATAAAATCTCTTTCAAATTCTTTTACTTTTTCAACAGGAACATCTCTTAATAAGTTTTTAGATCCTGCATAAATAATAGCAACTTGATCTTCAACAGTAAATGGATCGTTTTGAGCTTGTTTTAAGATCTCAACGTTACGTTTTCCTTTTTCAATTACATTTAAAGTAACAGCATCTAAATCTGACCCAAACTTAGCAAATGCTTCCAATTCACGGAATTGTGCTTGATCTAATTTTAAAGTACCAGATACTTTTTTCATTGATTTAATCTGTGCATTACCACCAACACGAGATACAGAAATACCTACGTTAATTGCTGGACGTACACCAGAGTTAAATAAATCTCCATCTAAGAAAATCTGTCCATCTGTAATAGAAATTACATTTGTTGGAATATATGCCGAAACATCGCCTGCTTGTGTTTCAATAATTGGTAATGCTGTTAAAGAACCTCCACCTTTCACTAATGGTTTTAATGAATCTGGAAGGTCATTCATATCTTTAGCAATACTATCATCATTGATAACTTTTGCAGAACGCTCTAATAATCTTGAGTGTAGATAGAAAACGTCACCTGGATACGCTTCACGTCCCGGTGGACGACGTAATAATAAAGATACCTCACGGTATGCTACCGCTTGTTTAGATAAATCGTCATAGATAATTAATGCAGGACGACCAGTATCTCTAAAATACTCACCAATTGCAGCACCTGCCATAGGAGCATATACTTGCATTGGTGCAGGATCTGATGCGTTTGCTGCTACAATTGTTGTATAAGCAAGAGCACCTCTATCTTCTAATGTTTTAGCAATACCTGCTACAGTAGATGCTTTTTGACCTACAGCAACATATATACAATATACAGGCTCACCTGCATCGTAAAATTCTTTTTGATTTAAAATGGTATCAATACAAACAGTGGTTTTACCAGTTTGACGGTCACCAATAACCAACTCACGTTGACCACGACCAACAGGAATCATGGCATCGATAGATTTAATACCTGTTTGTAATGGCTCTGTTACTGGCTCACGGAAAACAACACCAGGAGCTTTACGCTCTAAAGGCATTTCGTAAGTTTTACCAGAGATAGGCCCTTTTCCATCGATAGGGTTTCCTAAAGTATCTACAACACGTCCAACAATACCTTCTCCAACATTAATAGAAGCAATACGTCCAGTACGTTTTACAGTAGATCCTTCTCTAACACCTATAGATGTACCTAACAATACAATACCTACATTATCTTCTTCAAGATTAAGTACAATACCTTCCAATCCTCCGTCGAATTCTACTAACTCACCATATTGAGCGTTAGCCAATCCGTAAGCACGTACAATACCATCACCTACGGTTAATACTGTTCCTACTTCATCTAATGAAGCACCCGCTTCAAAACCTGAAAGTTGTTGTTTTAAGATTGCTGATATTTCAGCTGGTTTTACTTCTGCCATCTTTTTTATATTAGATATTAGATATTAGACACTAGATGTTAAAACACCCTTCGAATAACTCTTTTTAATTTAATGTGAATTCTCTTTTTAATTTGTTTAGTTGATTTGCAATACTTGCGTTGTATTGTATATCTCCTATGCGTAAAATGAAACCACCTAAAATGCTTTCATCTATAATATTTTCTACTTCAACATTTTTATCAGTAAGTTCTTTTGCTTTTGCTAAAACTTTTTTCTCTAAATCTGCTGTTAAAGCAATCGCTGTTGTAACTGTTGCAAGTTCAACACCTTTTGATTGATCAAATAGTTCACTATATTTTAAAGCGACATTCTCTAAAATATCAATTCTATTATTATTAATTAGCGTATCTATTAAACTTAAAGTTGTTTTATCTGACTTTTTAAAAACCTCTAATAAAACAGCTTTTTTTACTGAAGAATTAATTACAGGACTTTGAAGCGTATCGCTTAAGTCTTTGCTTTCTGCAATAGTATTAGCAATTAGTTTCATGTTTTTATTTACAGCGTCTGCCGATTTTTGATCTGATGCTAAACTTAATACCGCTTTTGCGTAACGTATTGCTGCTCTTGCTCCTGCCATTATACCTCAGTTAATGATTTTTCACCTAACATCGTTTCAATCAATTCTAATTGTTTGTCTTTGTTAGATAGTTCTCCACGCACTACTTTTTCTGCAATATCTAAAGATAAACCTGCTACATGATTTTTAAGTTCAGCCATAGCTGCTTTCTTTTCACTTTCAATAGCTGCTTGAGCTTGCTGAATCAATTTATTAGCTTGCTCTTGTGCTTCACTTTTAGCGTCTTCAATCATTTTATTTTTGATATCACGCGCTTCCTTCAACATGCTTTCTCGTTCTGTTCTAGCTTCTTTTAATAACTTTTGATTATCAGCTTGAAGGTTTTCCATTTCTAATTTTGCTTTTTCAGCAGAATCTAATGCATTTATAATCCCTTCTTCTCTATCGTTAATAGCAGTTAAAATAGGTTTCCAAGCAAACTTTTTTAATAACAATACAAGCAATACGAATAATACTGTTTGTATAATAAATAATCCTAATGAAAACTCTCCTAATAATTTTTCCATACTATATTTATAATGTTAAATTATTTAATTTTTAAAATTAAAGTAAAACTGTAACCAACCGTTACAGCTTTACTTTTTAAGTTTAAATTATACTGCAAATAATGCAGCAAATCCAATACCTTCAATTAATGCAGCTGCAATAAGCATAGCTGTTTGAATCTTTCCTGTAGCTTCTGGTTGACGAGCGATTGCTTCCATAGCAGAACCACCAATTTTACCAATACCAATACCTACTCCGATTACAACTAAACCTGCACCTACCATTACTGGAATTTCCATAATATATATAATTTAAAAATTAAACACTCAATTTATTAATGCGCTTCTTCATGATCATGCTCCTCAACCGCCATACCAAAATAAAGCGCTGACAGCATGGTAAAAATATACGCTTGCAATAATGCTACTAAAACTTCAATCAATGAAATTGCAAACGACAAGAAGAACGACAAACTACTCCCTACAATACTATTAAACAAATACATTAAAGCAATTAAACTCATTAATACAATATGTCCTGCTTGCATATTTGCATAAAGACGTATTAATAAGGAAAAAGGCTTAATGATCGTACCTAATAACTCTATAGGAGCTAATATAATTTTCATTGGTGCAGGCACCCCTGGCATCCAAAAAATATGTTTCCAGTAATCTTTTTTTGCTGTAAACGTGGTAATTAAATACGTTAAAATAGCTAAAGAAAATGTAATAGCGATATTCCCTGTTACATTAACACCAAGAGGCGTTAATCCAAAAATATTTAAAAACCAAACAAAGAAAAACACAGTCAATAAAAAACTCATATATTTTTTATAATGTTTTTTTCCAATATTTGGAATAGCGATATCATCTCTTATATAAAGTATTATTGGTTCAAAAAAGCGTCCTGCTCCTTTAGCAATTCCTCCATTTTTCCCGTAAGACTTCCCTAAACTACCAAACAACAAAAACATCAATAAAGCTGTAACAATGATCATAACCACACTTTTAGTTATAGAAAGATCTAAAGGCTTTACGTTAGTTGGATGATGAGCATCATCGTAGTTAATAGTTCCTACTGCATCTGTTTTATATATCATACCGTGATATATTTTATAGAAATTTCCATCAACTGCAGCAACTGTTTTCTCATGGTGAAATTTAGAAGAAGAAAATATTTTTAATCCACCATCCCATAAAATTACTGGCAGTGGAAAACCTATATGTTTCTTTTCTCCTGAAGCATTGGTATATGATGCTATACCAAAATCGTGAGAATCTTTTAAATGATGTTGGATATAAGCTTTTCTTTCTGCTTTACCATCTGGTTTTGGCTCATCATTATGATGCGCATCTTGCCCAAAAGAAACAAATGCAGTTAAAAGCAGTAATAATGTAATCGGTTTCAAAGATATTTTTCTTCGCATATCACTCTAAATAATAGTAGCTTAAAAATCGCTGCAAAGGTATGTTTTTATCTCAAAAAGAAAAACAATTTTGCTTTTTATTTTAAAGGATTGTTATAATGAAAAAATTATAATGGCTATTCAAGTTTATTTAGCCATTTACTTAAACTTATAGATTCTAAAACTAAACCAAAAGCATAAGGCACAAAAAAAGCCGCAAACTCTAGTTTAGTGATGGTATTATCAAGTTTATAGAAAGGGTAAAACACAATAAAAAAGACAACAAACTTTAAAAAACTACCTGCTAAAAATAAAAAACCTAATTGGTTTTTATATTTTCTTTTAAGTAGATAAAGCACACCGAAAATAACAACGATTAAAACAAGGTTTATTAGGTATGATAATACGATCCTATTTTCAAAAAGAGGAAGGCCTAAAATACGTAAAACTCCTAGGTGAACACAAAAGACTACTACTAAAATAATAATAGCCTTTATTGTAAAATTTAAAAAAGGGTTATTCATCAATATTTAATTCGGTTGACTTGCTTAAGAACGGCGTATAGCGATATAGCAACCCCTAAAAGGGTCATAATTATAATATATAGTTTTTCACCATCGTTATAATTAGAATCAAGCCATTTTCCTAGAAGAACAAACAGGTATATAGTAATTCCCATTTGCAGGCCTATCCCCATAAGAATAGCAGCATTTTTAAGCTGTTTTTTCGGTTTCTGGTCTTTTTTGTTGTTGTTGTCCACCTCCTTTATTCATTTCTTTTACAGAGCCTTTCATAATACAGGTCACATTAAACGTTGCTCCAGGTTCAACAGCTAATTTCCCAACAACTACTTCGCCTTCAATATAAGCAGATGTTTTTAACGTTAATGTTCCTGACAATGCTAATTTTCCAGAAAATTTACCTTCAAAATAAGCATCTGTTCCATGTAAAGTCCCTTTAATAAGACCTGATTTACCAACAACTACTTTCCCTGAAGTTTTTATATTTCCTTCTATAATTCCATCAACTCTAAAATCACCTTCGCTATTAAAATCACCAACCATTTTGGTACCTTGAGCTACAATATTTTGACTTGGTTTTCCTTCTACCATTTGTTTTTCTTTTTTATTATCGGAGAACATAATATGCTATTAATTTAATTGTTTTCTATATTTAAATAAGCATCCAAATTTTTATGAATTTGAACAATTTGATAATTTTCAGATGCTATTGCGAAATATGGTTCTTTTATTTTTCGTTTATCTTCTTTATTTAATAACTGATCAAAAGCTTTTGCTACTTCTGCATTTTTTAATCCATGAACAATTACAAGAACTGTATTTGAATTATAAACATCTACCGAAGATCTTAGATCATAATATCTTATATTTTTTAAAACGGTATCTAAAGTTTTTTGAAAGCCTTTTACTTTTTCCATTTCTGGATTTTCAAACTTAAAAAATATTTTATAATTACTGGTTATTTTATCGTCCGAAATAAAATCTTTATTTGCAAGTTTAGGTAGCACTTTAGCTTCAATATTTTGAGCTTGTATCCCTTCTTCTGTATTTGCATAAGTAATTGCTATATAATTCACTGCTTTATTATAAGCTTCGTATCCATATAGCCGCCCTGTAGCTGTTGCTTTTAACAGTTCAAATTTTGGTACAATTGCCTCACCATCAAATACATTTATATAGTTTTCACTTTTAGAAATTACATCTGCATATTCCTGATTTTCATATTGTTTATAGAGTGCTTCATATAAACTTTCTGGGCTGTTTTCATCCCGTTCTGTTGCTGATTCTGGACTGCTTAGAATGGTAGCGTATCTAGAGTTTGGATATTTTTCAATAATTTCATTCTTAGCAATTGTAGCTTCATCATTTTCACCTAAAGCCTCATAAATCTTATATAGATTGTATTTAGATGGTAATATTAGTCGCTCTTCCGGCTTGCTTTCGAGTAAATTTTGAAACTTGCCTTTTGCTAATTCGTACTCTTTGAACTTTTCTTTGTAGATCAATCCTAACTGGTAATACGCATAATTACGCTCTTTAGAAATGCTATCAATTTCTTTTTCTTCGGCAGGAATTTTAGATATATAAAACTGGGGGTCAAACAATTCTTCTTCTGTAGCAGTAGCCAAAACATTATTGTTTATATCATTACTAATTCCTATTGATTTTGTTTTGCTAGACCATCTCCAATTATCTTCTAAATTTCTATCTCCCCAAATTTTTATAAATTCATTTTTACCATATGATACTGTTGTAGGGTTGTAAAAATAAAATACTGCTGCTTGATTTGATGCACCTACTTGGGAGGACTGACCTCCTATTGTGTTATTAACTGTTGCTAAACCTGTGTTGCGTTGTGCAGCTTCTTCTCTTTTCTTTCTCTCTTCTTCCTCTGCTACTTCAATCTTTAACTTCTCAATTAATGATTCAAAATAAGCTAATCTATCTGCATCAGATAAATTTACAAGTCTTAAAATACTATCGTTAACTTGTGCAATAGCTTCATAATAAATAACATCTTCAAGGTTGTCCCGCTTTCGTTTAATAACACGATATGGCTTAGAGTTTAAAACTAAACTCCCTAACGTACTATCATAATATTTACCAGCGTCTTTATAAATAGACTTATCAAAATTCATGTCTCCAAGAATTTCATAATTCCTAGCTTTTAATAGTTTATCTCTAGAATTAGTACGTAACGATTTGTTGAAATAAACGACTGCCAGTGTATCTGATTGATTATTTAAATGATACGCTCCTATTTGATGGTAAATTTTATCTAAAAAAGGTCTGTTTTCTCTATTTTCTTCAAGTTTTGTAAGTAATTCTGTTATCTCTAACTTATTACCATTCTCATAATCGAAATTTTTAACTTTTTCAATATGTGCACTTATCATGTAAATTCGAGGTGTTCTACGATTAAGTTTAATAACTTCATCAAATGCCATATTTGCACTGTCTTTTTTACCTAATTTATTATACAATTGTCCTTGTATAAAACGGTAACGTCCGCGCTCATCATTATTCTTAGTTGCGTTTGATGCTATTTCTAATTGTGTAATGGCACTATCAACATATTTTGTATTTAAAAATGCTTGTGCTAACATAGAGGTCGCATCTGCTAAATCCTGACCTTCTAACTCCTCTTGATATAATAGACGTTTTAAATTTTCAATAGCTAAATCATTATTATCTAAACGAATATTAGTTTTTTCACGCCAAACTTTTGCTTGATTTATTTTATCGCTCGCTGGATATTTGTAAAGGATATAATTAAATGCCTCTAAGGCTGGTATAAAACGTTGATCGAAATATCTGGATTTTCCTAGTAGAAGATAGGCTTCATCCATTTGTGGGTTTTTCTCTTTCCCATCTATATTCATACTATGTTTCTGAATAGCTTTAACGGCTTTCTCTTCTGCCCTAGTAAAATCTTCATTTTTAGATTGTCCAGGAAGCACAACTTCTTCAAAGATTTGCATCCGCTCTATTGGAAGCACATCCCAATAATTATCGGTATAACCACTATTAAGGTTTTCCCTTCCTTGGTTTAAAGCATTATAGCCATTATAAAGTGTATTAAATTCTGTCGAAACTGCATGGAAATTTCGGCTGATGAATTTGTCCTTTTTTCTAGAACATCCTACAACCAATAAAGTAGCACATAGAATAATTAATATCGCTTTACAAGATCTTTTCAATGCTGGTATTTTTAGTCTAACTAAATAACTATAAACTCTCACATATATTATGTAAGCAGGTAAAAATAAACATCTTTTTCGATTAACCTATAAAAATTAAACGACTTTTGAACGAAATCGTACTTCGTTATGTTATCAAATTATGTAGGTGGCTGCAAAATAGCAGGTATTGTCTTACATTTTTAAAAGATTCAATTTTTTTGTTATTGAATTTATACTTTGGGTGGGGTGGTAACTAAATTTAACTTGTTTTGGATTCAAATTTTCTTGTAAAGTTGTAAGGGGAGGGAGTACTAAGTTATTTCACGACTAATAATATATTAATAAAAATTATGGCGATAATAGACCTATGACTTTATTCGGTCTCTTGAATTATCTCGCGAAGACGCAGAGACGCTAAGTTATTTCGTAACTAAAATATACTAATAAAAACTGGGACTGCTCAAACCTATGACTCAAATTGGAACTCTATGCTGAATGTTCTCGCGAAGTTGCTGAGACGCGAAGACAACTCATAACTAAATAGTTACTAATAAAAATCATGGTGATGATAAACCTATAATTGTATTCGGTCTCTTGAATTATCTCGCGAAGACGCAGAGACGCTAAGTTATTTCGTAACTAAAATTTACTAATAAAAACTGGGACTGCTCAAACCTATGACTCAAATTGGAACTCTATGCTGAATGTTCTCGCGAAGTTGCTGAGACGCTAAGCTAACTCATAACTAAAGAGTTATTAATAAAAATCATGGCGATAATAAACCTATAATTGTATTCGGTCTCTTGAATTATCTCGCGAAGACGCAGAGGCGCTAAGTTATTTCGTAACTAAAATATACTAATAAAAACTGGGACTACTCAAACCTATGACTCAAATTGGAACTCTATGCTGAATGTTCTCGCGAAGTTGCTGAGACGCTAAGCTATTTCGCAACTAAAATTTACTAATAAAAATCATGGCGATAATAAACCTATAACTGTATTCGGTCTCTTGAATTATCTCGCGAAGGCGCGAAGGCGCTAAGTTATTTCACAGCTAAAAATATACTAATAAAAACTGGGACTACACAAACCTATGACTCAAAATTGGAACTCTATGCTGAATATTCTCGCGAAGCCACAGAGTCGCAAAGCCACCTCATAACTAAAGAATTACTAATAAAAATCATGGCGACCAAACCTAAGACTGCCCACTGCCCACTGAATACTGTCTACTGCCTACTGAATATCTGTTCCTGCAAAATGTGCTTCTAGTTCTTTTAGTGTTGCTTCGCTTGTTTCTAAATCTTTTATTATTTCACCTTTTTCAAGGACAACGATACGTTCACAAACGTCGGTAACATGCATTAAATCGTGACTAGAAATTAAAACGGTAGTACTTTGTTTTTTGGCTAAATTCTTAATAATTCCTTTAAGACGAATTTGAGTGGTTGGGTCTAAGTTTGCAAAAGGTTCATCTAGAATAATAACGTCTGGGTTTCCTATTAAAGCAGCTACAATCCCTGCCTTTTTCTGGTTTCCTTTACTTAAATCGCGTAAATATTTTTTCTGTCCTAATATTTCCCCATGAAAAAAGTCTTCAAATTGTGCCACTAGCTTATTAACATCTGCTTTATTTTGGCCTCGTAACTCGCCAATAAAATAAAAGTATTCTTCGGCTGTTAAATAGCCTATCAAAAAACTTTCGTCTATAAAAGCAGATGTAAACGGTTTCCATTCTTCACTTTCATTTACTTGAACCCCATGGTTCTTTATAAATCCTGCTGACGGTTTAATTAAGTCTAAAAGTAAACTAAAATAAGTAGTTTTTCCTGCTCCATTATTTCCTACTAAGCCAAAACTTTGTCCTTTTGGAATTTCTAATGATTCTATATTTAAAACTTCGTTTCCACTATATTTTTTTGATAAGTCTGAAGTTATTATCATAATTCTATATCTTAATTATTTTGCTCGAAAGCATCAATCATTTTATATTTTGATTCTAAATACTTTTTAGTAATTACTTTCATCAATCTTTGATGAAAGATAATACCAATTATTCCTAATATACCAAGGATTAAACAGCCTATTTCAAAACCAGCTATTGCATACATGATTCCGAATATTGCTAAAGGCAATAACATTAATGGAATACCTATTAGCCATTGTACTGCTCCAGTTCCCTGAAAATTAAAAGCGGCTTTTTGATCTAAATCAATTTTTTTACGGTTAAAAGATCCTCCATATAAAATAACGTGTGTGTTAACTCCCAAGTTATAAATAGCTGCTACAAAATGTGCCAATAATATTTCCCACCCAAAGTAAACATAAGGGATACTTAGCACAAATAGTATCATAACACTTAAGGCCATTAGCGTGAATTTCGATTTTAAATACTGCTCGTATTTAATATTCTGACTCATAAGTAATTTGTAATAACCACTATCCCAGGCTGGAATAAACTGCCCAAAATTGATTAAAAAGATTCCTGTTACAAAGATTCCTATTAACGCAAAAAACCACGGCATATCTTGATAGGCTGGTTGAGGGTAAAAAAACAAGCCATAAAACAATCCCAATGGTAGCATCCAAACAGAAGATTTAGTACGTTTATTACGCCAAAGCAATTTTAAATCTAACTGCATAAAAGGAGCAATATCTCCAAAGTTTTTTGTCCATTCAAGGTTAGATGTGTATACTTCTTTAATTTCCTTTTTTAAACCACTATCTAAAAACAGTTTCTTACGTAAGGTCTTAAAATTATAAGCATATAAAACTACCAATATAATTATTGGAATTAATAACTCTATTGGGTTTTCTGAAATAGAAACGACACCTCTGGATAATGCTTCAGAAATATTTAAAATACTAAAATGGTTTAAACCAAAAAGAGTTCCAACGAACACTATAATTGGTAAAAAAGATAACTCTGTTTCTGCAGATAAACTTTCAATAATAAAATTAAGAAAATTATTAATTAGTGTTATGATAACAATAACCAGTATCCACGTTAAAATAGTTGTTCCGTTATGCCCTTTTGCTATAAGTTTAAAGCCAAATGGTACAATAGCAAATAAGGGTAAAAAATTAATAAGTGAAACTACAGATTTGCCTAAAACATAATTAACTATTCCTTTTCTTTTTATTGGAAGTGTTAGTAATGGTTTGACACTCATAACTGGAAGTTTTTGAAAAAAAAACCGAATAATGAGATCCCCGATAACCCAAAAGAAAAGAAGTCCATTAAATGCTACAAATGGATCAACATCAGGATAGGTCTCTAAAAGAATTTTATCCATAAAGAAACCTATAAATAAAAACATCGCTATAAAATACAGAGCAAAAAAGCCCATTAATATTTTTACAGCAAGTCCTTTACCAAAACTGGCAGACCGTAAAAAAGATTTCCATTCTAAACTTAAAAAATTTTTGATCATAACTAATTAGTTATGCTTTTGAGCTATGCCTTGTATTTCCATTCCCCAAGACTGTCCATACGTCATTGCTTTTTGAGTTAATCCTAATTGTTTTTCTGATAATTTTTTACCTAAATCTGTTTTATAAAAGGCGACTAATTCTTTAATTTCATCTTGAGTGAATTCAGCCATATAAAGATCGGCCATTTTAGTGTATAACGCATCTAAAGTCCCTTTTGCTTCTTTTGTGTAAGCTTCCTTATTGGCTTCTGAAACACCCGTTCCTAGTTGATCTATAGCATTTTCAAACGCAGCTCCAGCACCTGTAAGTTTTATAAATTCAACCGTTACATTTTTAAATTCGGTATTGTCTTGTGCTTGGGATTGAAATGTTAAAGCAATTATAGACAAAGCTAATAGTACTATTTTTTTCATTTTACTTTTTTAATGGTTAATTATGACATTAGTGTCTGTTCTTCTTGAAATGTTACAGATTTTATATAAAAACGTGAATTCAACGTAAATTAAAAAAGCAAATAATGCATATTATTGATAAACACTGTTTTGCCATGTAGACAGAACGAAGCATGAGTGACGAGGCATCATCATCATAAAGATGAGGTACCTCCTCAAAAGCTACGCTTCATACCTTCAAACAAAATATAATCTGTTTTCGATAGCTCTCAGAATGACACAATTCCATTATTTGTATACACAAATTGCTTATTAACAATATTTAATATATTTAATTGACGTTAAAAGGTATGTTACACATTGATTTTCGATCCCATTTGTTAAATAGGTCTACAAACTCGATTGCACATCACATCACTCAACATAACACTTTTGTGTGAATGTATAAGTTTGTTGTATTTGATTTTCAAAAACTTTCATCATCATCCTATTCTAAATTTAGGATTCACCAAAGCCCTCATTGTCGTTATATACTGTTCTAACTCACTAAGCTTCTTAACCGTTTCTCTTGTTCCTTCTTCGGTAAGTTTATAATATTTACGCATTCTATTATCAACTTTTAAAACCTCAACATCTAAAAAACCTTCGGCTTCTAATTTGTGTAATGACGGATAAAGTGCGCCTTCGGTAATTTTAAGTTCTCCCTTAGTGAGTTCTTTTACTTTTTGAGCAATCTCATAACCATACATTTTATCATGCTCGTTTAAGAGCTTCAAAATAATAGTGGTTAAACTGCCTTTGTATAAATTAGAGCTTTTCATAACATTTCAAATATACATAATTTTCTTATGCATAATAATCTTATGTATGTATTTTTTAAAAATTTATATGCACAAAATGTAATGGCTTCACTATTTTTGTCAAAATTTTACACATGTCTGGATTTCAAAAACTAACCATAAAAGATATTAAGAGAGAAACTAGCAAAGCGATAAGTATTAGTTTCGATTTACCTCAAGAATTAAAGGATAATTTTATATTTAAAGCAGGTCAATATATTACTTTAAAAACCGAAATAAACGGTAAAGAAATAAGACGTGATTATTCGTTATGTTCGTCTCCAAAAAGTGGCGAATTAAAAGTAGCTATTAAAGAAGTTAAAGATGGAACGTTTTCGGCTTATGCAAACAACACGTTAAAGCCTGGTGATGTTCTAGAGGTTGCCTCACCAAAAGGACGTTTTACGTTTACACCTAACGATTCTAAAACTAAAAACATTGCAGCCTTTGCCGCTGGGAGTGGTATTACACCAGTATTAAGTATTATAAAATGTGCTTTAGAAGAAGAAAAGCAAAGTAAAGTTATTTTGGTTTACGGAAATAAAACTACAAATGACACTATGTTTTTAAACGAACTTTTAGAGCTACAACAGACTTATAAAGATCGTTTTTCTATTCAATTTCTTTTTAGCCAAAAAGATGAAGAGAATTCAATCTTTGGTCGTATTGAGAAAAGCACGGTTAATTATGTCATTAAAAATGAACACAAACATGTTGTGGTTGATGCTTTTTATCTTTGTGGTCCAGAGGCTATGATTCACACTGTAAAAGATGTTTTAACAGATCATAATATTGATGAGAATCGCATACATTTCGAACTTTTTAAAGCTGCTAAACCTGCCGAAACACAAGAAGAAGATATTGTAGCAAGCGGTAAAACGAAAATAACAATTGTTGTTGATGATGAGGAATCTACATTTGAAATGTCTCAAAAACAAACTATTCTTGAAGCTGCTTTAGATGAAGACATAGATGCGCCTTATTCTTGTCAAGGTGGTATTTGTAGTAGTTGTTTAGCTCGTATAAAAGAAGGCGAAGCAACCATGAGACAGAATAATATTTTAACCGAAAATGAAGTTGCCGAAGGTTTAATTTTAACGTGTCAGGCACAACCTACCACACCAAGTCTTATAATTGATTATGATGATGTTTAATTCTCTTTGCCTTATGACACATCTCTCTGAAGAAGAGAAAGTAACATGAGACATCTAGATTAAAATGGAATCTATATTATTTTTGAGTGGATTCCTTCCTTGCATTCGCAGGAATGACAAAACTATATTTAGACTATAGACTTAATTTTGTTAATAATAGTTTCTGGCAAAATACTTCTGGAAGCTTCTTTATAATTTTCTGGATATTTGTTGCCATAAATAGAAGTAGGGATTTCTGGAAATTGGTTTCTATCTGACACTATAGTATAATCGTTCGGCTGGTTAAATGGTGCAAAACCAGCAAATGGATGGGTAACTCCCCAAATAGTTATAACTTTTACTCCTAACATGGCAGCTATATGTGCATTGCCAGAATCCATAGAAAGCATCACTTTTAAATTTGAGATCACGTCTAACTCTTCATTAAGAGATAATTTACCCGCAATACTTATTACATGATCTAAGCTTTTTTCAAAATTATTTAAAACAGCTATTTCTTTTGCCCCCCCTCCAAATAAAATGATCTTATAATCTTTTGAAAGCATTGTAATAACGGCTTTCATTAAATCTAGAGGGTATATTTTTCCTTCGTGGGCAGCAAAAGGAGCAATCCCTATCATTTTTTTTGAATCTAGACCTATAAGTGTTTTGGTCTTTTCATTTAAGATTGGTCTATTGGCAAATGCTGGATTCGATAAGTCTAGCTTAAAACCTAAAGCTTCGAATACATCAACATATCTTTGGTGCGTTGTTTTTAATTGCCTAAATCTTTTTCCAGAAACTAATTCCTTTTTTTCTGTTCTCCCTTTATCGATCTGACTGAATTTTTTTCCAAAGAAGAGAAACTTTAAAATATTACTCCGCAGAACATTGTGTAGATCTACTATAGCATCAATCTCTAGCTTTTTTAATGTTTTAGAAAGTTTAAAAAGCCCCAAAACACCTTTGTGTTTGCCTTTAACCTCAGCGGGGAAAACTGTAACATTTTTTAAGTCCCGAAAGAAAGGTGTAAAAAAAGCACGAGTAAGTACAGTGATATTAACATCAGGGTATTGCTTATTCAATGCCTGTAATACAGGAATAGTCATTGCAACATCTCCCATTGCGGAAAGTCGAATGACTAGAATATGTTTTGGTTGTGACATAAATTAAAGTCTTATGTCATATTGAGCGCAGTCGAAAGATCTTAATAGTATAGATATTTTCCATCTGTTTCAGAATAACACTAATTTATTTTTGTCCTCTTAGCACTGGATTTAGCTCATCATCATTGTACATTTTCATTTGTTTATAAACTTTCATGTACTTATCACCTTTTTCAATATCGCTAAGAAGTGTGTCTATCGCTGTAGATAAATCTACACGTTGCTCTAATAAGACATCTAATTTTTTCTTGCAGGCATCTCTATGACTATCGGAAGCATCTGTTCTTGTCGCTTCTTCATTCATATGATAAACTTTCAACGCCAGAATAGATAATCGATCTACCCCCCAAGCTGGGCTTTCAGTATTAATAGATGCATCAGCTTTAGATGAAACATCTTTATATTTCTCAAGAAAATAACTATCAATATATTCAACCATATCCGTTCTGTCTTGGTTTGAAGCATCAATTTGACGTTTCAATGTTAAAGCAGCAACTGGGTCTATTTGTGGATCTCTAATAATATCTTCGTAATGCCATTGTACCGTATCAATCCAACATTTTCTATATAATAAATGCTCTAATAAATCACTTTTATCATAGGCATTTTCAAAAGGCTGGTCTACTGTATTTATTACATGATATTTTTCAATAACATCTTGAAATATTTTGTTGGCTTTTTCTGTAAACATACTGTCTTAATTTTAAAGCGTAAATATACTTCATATTTAGTTAACTTTACTACTCAAAAATGACATAAAACTACTATGCAAATTCACAATATATCTAAAGAAAATTCCATATTAAATACTTTTATTTCTGAAATTAGAAATATTAACATTCAAAAAGACAGCATGCGTTTTCGAAGGAATATTGAACGTATTGGAGAAGTTTTAGGTTATGAAATGAGTAAATCTTTAAATTATAACGCTTCAACCGTTGAAACTCCTTTAGGAAAAAGCTCTATTAATTTATTAAATAATGACATTGTTTTATGCTCTATTTTAAGAGCTGGTGTGCCATTACATAATGGGTTACTTAACTATTTTGACACTGCTGAAAATGCTTTTATTTCAGCATACAGACATCATAAACACAACCCAGAAAGTTTCGAAATTATTGTAGAATATTTAGCCTGCCCCAGCTTAGAAAACAAAACACTTATTCTTGCAGACCCCATGTTAGCCACTGGACAATCAATGGTAGCTACTTTTGAAGCTTTAAAACCATTTGGAACACCAAAAGAAGTACACTTAATAAGTGTTATAGGAGCGCAAGAAGGTGTCGACTTTGTTGAAAGTAATTTTGATAATAAAACACACTTATGGATTGCTGCCATTGATGACAAACTAAATGATAAAGGTTATATTATTCCAGGACTAGGGGACGCTGGCGACCTAGCTTTTGGTGAAAAACTACAACAGTAGGGTTATAAATGGAACAAGAATAAGTAGTGCTAGAAATACTTCTTTAAACCACTTTTCTTGAATAACCTCGATATAATTTGCTATGATTATTGCTAATGGCGCAAACATAAATAAAAATTCGCTTCCACTTTTTTCGGGCGCTTGAAGCACTATCAAAAAAGCAATAATTACTGCAGCAATAATGATTTTAAAAGATGCTCTAAAAGCTTTTTTCTTCTTTTTAATATTCTGTAAATAAAATATGGATGACCAAATCCCAAAAGACAATAGCAATGTAATAGCAACCAAATATTTTATAGAATTATAGCTACTAAAATCATAGTTAATTGTTGAAGAAATGTTGAATATTTCGAAAAAACTATCGTAAACAATAATAGAGACACTTACAGAAATCACAAAAACTGTAACGATTCCTAAAAAGGGTATAATCCAGTGTCTCAATTTATTCTCTGGATATAGAACTAAGGTAATGAGTATTAAGGCAAAAAACAGGATAGACCAAAAATAAAATAACGCTGCTATAGCTATCCAAAAGGCCGCATCAAATAATTTCTTTTCTACATTCTTTTGAGACCGCAAACTCATGATGCGCCTTAAACCTAATAAAACGAAAAAATTAGCACAAATTATGTTTGTATTACTAGTAGTATGAACGATTAATAACAAAAACAGACTAAATAATAAAATTTCATAGCTATTATTCTCCATTGTTAAATTATTCTTACTAACAATAAAGTTTAAAAGAAAAACAGATATGTAACAAATAAAAAGTAGAACAATTTGCTTTAATACAAACACCACAGTTATTGGTTCATCTATTAACTTTACTCTAGCCATAATAAAAGCTAAAAGTGTAATAATAAAAACAATGATGAAATTTATTGACTTAGATTTATTAAAAATGCTTGTTATCATTAACTCTTTTTGTATTTTTGCTACGTAAATATACTAACTATAAAGGTTAGAAAGCAATAAATAAACAACATGAAAGATTTCTTTTACGCTATACAGGATTTATTTGTTAATGTACTTTTTGCTCCTTATGATGCTTTACGAGCACTTGAGCTAGAAAGCTGGTTTGCTGCAAATACAATTTCCTGGATCTTCCTTGCCATAGGTTTTGTTGCTATGGTTTATTGGATGAAACAACTTAAAATATTTAACGATAACAATGAAGAAGACAAAAGTGTTTCTTCTCATTCGTTTTTATAAAACTAAATTTATAATAGATTTAGTTTAAATCGAAACCTATATCCTTACGATAATTCATCTTATCAAAATGTAGTTTTTCTATATTTTGGTAAGATTTTTTTATGGCCTCTTGGTATGTATTACCATAGGATGTAATGGCCATAACACGACCACCAGAGGTCATTACTTTGCCATCTTTTAATAGTGCTCCTGCATGAAAAGGTATAGAGTCTTGGATGCTTTCTATTCCAGTTATTTCTTTTCCTTTTTCGTAAGCTTCGGGGTAACCTCCAGATACTAACATAATAGTAGTTGCTGCTCGTTCGTCTATCTCTATGTCAATTTTATCTAATGAGCCTTTAGACATGGCTTCAAGTATCTCAACAAAATCATTTTTTAGTCTAGGGAGTACGACTTCTGTCTCAGGATCCCCCATACGAACATTGTATTCTATCACTTTTGGATCGTCTCCAACTTTAATAAGCCCAATAAATACAAATCCCACATAAGGCAAATTATCCTTTTTAAAACCATTGATGGTGGGCTTTACAATACGCTCTTCAATTTTATTAAGGAATTCGTCTGTTGCAAAAGGCACAGGTGAAATTGCTCCCATACCGCCCGTATTTAATCCCGTATCTCCTTCACCTATTCGTTTATAATCTTTTGCTGTTGGTAAAATTTTATAGTTTGTTCCATCTGTTAATACAAAACAACTTAGTTCTATACCATCTAAAAACTCTTCAATAACCACTTTAGTACTCGCTTCACCAAATTTAGCATCAACTAACATGCTTTTTAATTCTGCTTTAGCATCCTCTAAGTCATTCAAAATAACAACACCTTTTCCTGCTGCTAGCCCATCAGCTTTTAAAACATAAGGTGCTTTTAAAGTTTCTAAAAACGCATAGCCTTTTTCTACAGTTTCCTTTGTAAAACTCTCGTATGCCGCTGTTGGGATATTATGACGGTATAAAAACTCTTTAGCAAATTCTTTACTTCCTTCTAATTCGGCTGCCACTTTTTGAGGACCAATAACAGATATGTGTTTAATAGTCTCATCATTTAAAAAATAGTCGTGAATCCCATTAACTAATGGGTCTTCTGGACCAACAACAACCATATCAATACCTTCGTTTAAAACAAGTTCCTTGATCGCATCAAAATCATTCACTCCAATGTTTACATTAGTTGCAATTTGAGCTGTTCCAGAATTTCCTGGAGCAACAAATAATTGGTTACATTTTGTGCTTTTCGCTATTTTCCAAGCAAATGTGTGTTCTCTTCCTCCAGAACCAAGAATTAAGATATTCATTGTATTGTATTTATTAGATTCCCTTTTCATGGGAATAACAATTTTTGTTTTTTTAATGCTTTTACATTAAAAGTGTTTTCTCGAATGCAAAAATAAAACTAATGCTATGAATACACGAATATTTTTTATTTACTTTACAAAACTATTTTATCTTCATTTATCTTGAATTTATTTAACCTTTCTTTAAAACTTAAAGGCTTTCCTATACGAAAGGCTAAACTTGCTTTAAAAGACATTCAAAAGAAAAATGATACAGCATTTAATACCTATATTGAAACTAAAAAACAGGAAATTGTTGCTTACCATTTAAAACATAATTCATTTTATAAATCGTTTGCAAAAAACACCAATCCATTAGACTGGAATACTGTTCCTGTTATGTCGAAAAAAGATTTGCAACAACCATTAGAAACACTTTTGTCTGATGGGTTTTCAAAAAAAAACGTCTATATTGATAAAACTTCTGGTGCATCTGGGCATCCCTTTATTTTTTCTAAGGATAAATTTACTCATGCATTAACCTGGAGTATTATAATGGATCGATTTTCTTGGTTTAGTCTTAATTTTAATACCACAAAACAAGCCCGGTTTTATGGGATTCCTCTGGATAAAAAAGGATATTATACTGAAAAACTAAAAGACTTTATTAGCAATAGATATCGATTTAATGTCTTTGACTTAAGTGATGATGCTCTTGAAAATTGGCTAACCGATTTTAAAAAGAAGCCTTTCTACTATATAAATGGCTATACAAGTCCTATCGTTCAATTCGCAAAATACCTTCGATATAAAAATATCATACTTAAAACTGTTTGTCCTACTCTAAAAGCTTGTGTTGTAACATCTGAAATGCTTTTTGAAGATGACAAAAAACTTATGGAAAAACAATTTGGGGTTCCTATTATTAATGAATATGGTGCTTCAGAGCTAGATTTAATTGCTTTTGAAAACACTAAAAATGAATGGATTACTAATAGCGAAACGCTTTTTGTAGAAGTTTTAGACGATAACAATCATGTTTTGCCTCATGGGAAAGAAGGTCGTTTAGTAATTACTTCTTTATATAATAAAGCGCAACCTTTTATACGATACGACATTGGTGATACAGGTGTCCTTTCTAAAAGGAGCACCCTCAAAAAGCCTATCTTAGAAAAATTGACAGGCAGAACAAATGACATCGCTATTTTACCTAGTGGAAAAAAAGCGGCTGGATTAACATTTTATTACATAACTAAAAGTGTTATAGAAGATGGAGGTAACGTTAAAGCGTTTGTTATTGAACAGTTAAAACTTGATACTTTTAAAATTTATTATGTTAGCAACAGCGATATTCCTGTAAACAAAATGAACATGATAAAGAATGAAATGGAAAATTATCTTGAAGATGGGCTTACTATTCTATTTGAAAGACAAACGGAACTAAAACGCTCGAAAAGTGGCAAACTGAAACAGTTTTCATCATTAATACACATAAACGAATGAATATAACCATAGTTGCTGGTGCCAGACCTAACTTTATGAAAATTGCTCCTATCATTGAAGCGATTCAGAATAAAAAAAAGGATGGAGTTAATATTAATTACAGACTTGTACATACTGGACAACATTACGATAAAAACTTAAGTGATACTTTTTTTGATGAATTAAATATCCCTTTTCCAGATAACAATCTTGAAGTTAAAAGTGGTACTCAAGCAGAACAAACTGCTGCAATTATGATTGGTTTTGAGAAGGAATTAGAACAAAATCCGTGCGATTTAGTTATGGTTGTTGGGGATGTTACCTCAACCATGGCATGTACTATTGTTGCTAAGAAGGCACATATAAAAGTGGCTCACGTTGAAGCAGGAATCCGTTCTGGTGATATGAAAATGCCTGAGGAGATTAACAGAATTGTAACAGATAGTTTAACAGATTATTTTTTCACAACATCTATGTATGCGAATGAAAATTTGACGTCACTAGGCATTCCAAAATCGAATATCTTCTTTGTTGGAAACGTTATGATTGATACACTCCGAAGAAATGAAACTCGCTTAAAAAAACCTGCTCTTTGGAAAGACTTGAATTTATCTAATGAAAAGTATTTGGTTATGACGCTTCATAGACCCAGTAATGTTGATGAAGAATATCTTCTAAAAAAGTTAGTTTCTCAAATTGTAGCATTAGCTGAAAATTATCCAATAATTTTCCCTGTTCACCCAAGAACTAAAAAGCTCTTAAGCGGTTTAAGTTTAAACTTTAAAAATCTCCATTATGTAAATCCGTTAGGGTATTTAGAATTTAATTATTTAGTAAAACATGCTTTAGGTGTATTAACAGACTCTGGTGGTATAACCGAAGAAACCTCTGTTATGAATGTGCCTTGTATTACACTTAGGGATTCGACAGAACGACCAGAAACTTGTGACATTGGAACCAATGTTTTAGTTGGAAATGATTCTAAAAAAATTGAAGATGCTTTTAAGCTACTACTTTCTAGTTCTTGGAAGCAAGGAAGTATTCCTGAGTTATGGGATGGACATGCTGCAAAAAGAATTATTAATCATTTAACAGCTATTTATAAGTTATAATGACCGATATCCTCATCATAACAAATTATTTCCCTCCAGAAACTGGTGCCGCTTCAAACCGGATTTTTCATTTAGCTAATGGACTACAAAAACATGATTTTAAAGTATCTGTTTTAACGCCTTTACCTAATTATCCAACAGGTAAAATTTTTGATGCTTATAAAGGAAAGTTCAAATACACTTCTACAAAGAACAACATTACTATTCATCGTTTATGGATTTATGCTAGTAACTCTAAAAACAAGATATTACGTTTAATAGCTATGCTTTCTTATAGTTTTAGTTTATGTTGGTATTTTATATGGAATAAACTTCCGAAAACTGTTATCATACAATCTCCTCCATTACTGGTTGCATTTACTTCCGTTTTGTTTCTGCGTTCTAAAAAACGAAAGCTTATTTTAAATGTAAGTGATTTGTGGCCTATTGCTGGCTTAGAATTGGGAGCTTTAAAAAAAAATTTCAGCTATAAATTACTCGAAAAAATTGAATCCTTTAACTATAATCATTCTGACTTAATTTTAGGACAGAGTAATGAAATTATAAGTCACGTGACATCTCTGTTTCCTAAAAAAGATACTTTTTTATATCGTAATTTCCCAGATTTTGTCGCACCCAAAGTTTCTGAAAGTACACTTTCAAAAGGAAAATTAAAAATTGTTTATGCGGGCTTATTAGGAATGGCACAAGGTATTTATAAATTGTGTCAAGAATTAGATTATACCCATGTTCAACTTCATATTTATGGAGGTGGTGCAGAACGAGATAAAATTCAAGCTCTTATTCCTAATAATTCAGAATTAGATATTGTATATCATGGCGAAATTTCAAGAGACAAGTTGCATGAAGCTCTTATAAGCTACGATATAACCATTATCCCGTTGTTAAATAGAATTTATGGATCTGTACCCTCAAAAATATTTGAATACGCCAGATTAGGCCTACCTATGATTTATTTTGGTGGGGGTGAAGGAGAATCCATAATAAAAGACAATCAATTAGGTTGGGTAGCAGAATCGGGTAATTATTCGGAATTAAACAACGTGATCTCAAAAATTAATACATCTGAATTAAATCTAAAACTCAAAGAAACGATAAAAGAGTCTGCTATTAAAAATTTTGATTTTAGCACTCAATTGGACATGCTAATTAATAAAATTTAATAGGCCTTTTCTTCTCCCCTTAAAGCATTCAAAAATGTTTGTATAATAATTTTTAAATCTAATAATAACGACCAGTTTTCAATATAAAAAATATCATACTTTACTCGGTTAATAATATCTTTTTCCATTTCTATTTCGCCTCTAAACCCACTAATTTGAGCTAATCCAGTTATACCAGGTTTTACAAAATGGCGTACCATAAACTTATCAACCCTTTGAGCATACATATTAGTATGACTAACCATGTGAGGACGAGGTCCTACAACAGACATGTTCCCAAATAATACATTAAAAAATTGGGGTAACTCATCTATACTTGTTTTACGAATAAATGCTCCTACTCTAGTAATTCGCTGATCTCCTTTTGTTGCCTGATGCAAATGAGCCTTTTCATTTGGCTTCATAGACCTAAACTTGAAACAATCAAATTCTTCATAATTGAATCCATTCCTAGATTGTTTAAAAAAAACAGGACCTTTAGATTCTAACTTTATGAATATTGCTAATATTGGTGTTAACCAAGATAAAACAAAAACAATAATAAACGATGAAAATAAAATATCAAATAAACGCTTTAGATACTTGTTTAAAGACTCTTGAAGAGGAATATCTCTTAGCGATAGAATAGGAATATAATCATAATATTCATACTTCATTTTCCTCGAAAAGATATCCTTATTATCAGGGATAAATTTTAATTCTCTTAAATTATTATCTGCAAAATCTATAAGCCTATTAATTTGCTTATTTGACAACTCTGCTATAGAAAAATATATTTCGTCAATATCGTTGTCTATAATGTATTTAAAACACTTTTCTAAAGAAAAATCATTCTCATTAACACTAAATTGTGTTTTAAATTTATATCCGAAATCAAGTCTAGAATTAAATGTATTAATTAATTGCCTTGTTTTTTGATTTTTCCCAATAACAATTACATTTCTTGTATTACCACTTAAAACAGATCTATATTTTTTAAGCAAGAAAAAAGCTAATATCTTAAAAGCTGATATGAATATTAAAGTTACTAATAAATAATTCCCTAATGCAAGCCTACTTATAGTTGGTTGCTTAAAAAACCCAATAAAAGCATAGAGGGCAATTGAATAAAAAACAATTTGCTTAAACAAAAGCGGTATAATTTGAAGTATTCTGGTGTGACGCTGAACTTCATAAAAATTATTTATAAGAGAAATAATAACCCACAAAAGGGAAAGGTATATACAAAATATGTATGTGTTTGATAAATTTATATCAAATAAAAACACAGTAACATTTATTATACATAAATCAACGATCCCAAAAAATGGTTTCATCAAATTTGAATATCTTCCCTGTTTATAGCTCACTTTATTTTTTTATATGATTTTTAAAGTCTTTATGGTCACTTTTAAATAACTCTTCTTTTGAGAGTGTTTTAAAGTATTCGTAAGTTATTCTCATGCCTTCTTCTCGACCTATTTTTGGTTCCCAATTTAATAGTTTTTTAGCTAATGATATATCAGGTTGTCTTTGTAATGGATCATCTTGAGGTAATTCTTTATATATTACTTTTTGAGAAGTTGCTGTAAGCTTAATAACCTCCTCTGCAAATTCTTTAATAGTGATCTCATGAGGGTTACCAATATTTACAGGAAAACTATAGTCACTTAATAATAACTTATATATCCCTTCAACCTGATCATCGACATAACAAAACGATCTAGTTTGGGAACCGTCTCCAAATATAGTTAAATCTTCTCCTCTTAAAGCTTGCCCCATAAATGCTGGAATAACTCTACCGTCATTAAGACGCATTCTTGGTCCATAGGTATTGAATATACGAACTATACGAGTTTCTAGACCATGAAATCTATGATACGCCATAGTTATAGACTCTTGAAAACGTTTGGCTTCATCATAAACACCTCGAGGACCGATGGTATTCACATTTCCATAATAATCTTCGGTTTGAGGGTGTATTAATGGATCTCCGTATACTTCAGATGTTGATGCTATAAGTATTCTAGCTTTCTTAGCTTTTGCTAGTCCAAGTAAGTTGTGAGTTCCTAACGAACCTACTTTTAAAGTTTGTATAGGTATCTTTAAATAATCTATTGGGCTAGCAGGGGATGCAAAGTGTAAAATGTAATCTAACGACCCGTCAATTTTAACAAAATCAGTGACATTATGTTCAATGAATTTGAAATTAGTGTTATCTACTAAATGGTTAATATTGTTTTTATCTCCAGTGATGAAATTATCCATTCCAATAACATGGTAGCCTTCTTTAATAAATCGATCACATAAATGTGAGCCTAAAAATCCTGCTGCTCCTGTAATTAAGACTTTCTTCATAAGATTTTAATTACCCGTTCCTATATTATAATAAACAAAACCTATTTCTTCTAATTCCTTTTTGTTTAAAAGCCCTCTACCGTCAAAAACAAAAGCAGGCTTTTGCATGTTTTTATAAATACTTTTCCAATCGTAACTTTTAAACTCATCCCATTCGGTTAAAATCGTTATAGCATGAGAATCTTTGCAAGCGTCATAAGGATCTTTATTTATAGTCAATAAGCTTTTGTTCTCGTCTGATGAACGCGTATTTAAGTAATCCAAATCAGTATATATTCTTTCTTCTGAAACTTTAGGGTCATAAACAGATATTTTGGCTTGTTCATTTAATAAATTATCAGCAACCTTAATAGCTGCAGACTCACGAGTATCGTTCGTGTCTTTTTTAAAAGCCCAGCCTAAAAATGTTATTTTTTTTCCAGAAACTGTGTTATATAAAGTGCTCACCATATTATCTGAAAAACGGTTTTTTTGATGTTCATTCATAAGGATTACTTGCTCCCAATAATCAGCAACTTCATTTAAACCATAACTTTTTGCTATGTACACTAAATTTAGTATATCTTTTTGGAAACAAGAACCTCCAAAACCTACAGAAGCGTTTAAAAACTTAGAACCTATTCTAGAATCCATTCCTATAGCTTTTGAAACTTCTCTTACATCTGCTCCTGTTTTTTCGCATATTTCAGACATTGCGTTTATAGAGGACACTCTTTGAGCTAAAAAAGCATTAGCCGTAAGCTTGGACAGTTCAGACGACCACACATTTGTTGTTAATATTTTATCTTTAGGCACCCAGTTTGCATAAATATCAGCCAAAGCATCGACTGCTTTTTGATCTTTTTCTGAACTACCTCCTCCAATTAAAATACGATCTGGATCTAATAAATCTTGTACAGCTGTTCCTTCAGCTAGAAATTCTGGGTTTGATAAAATTTGAAATTGAACTCCATTACCTGTATTGTCTAAAATACTTTTTATAGCTGAAGCTGTCCTCACTGGAAGTGTAGATTTTTCAACAACAATTTTATTTTGTTTGGAAGCTTTAGCTATTTGCCTTGCACAAAGTTCAATGTATTTTAAATCGGCCGCCATTCCTTTCCCTTTCCCATAAGTCTTAGTAGGTGTATTGACAGAAATAAAAATCATATCTGCTTCATCAATGGTTTTATCAATATTTGTTGAAAAAAACAGATTTTTTCCTCTTGCTTCTTTTACGATTTCTGCTAAGCCTGGTTCAAAAATGGGTAATTTGTTAAAATCATCAGAATTCCAGGCATCAATTCTGGCTTGGTTTATATCTACAACAGTTACTTTTATGTTTGGACACTGTTTAGCTATAACGGCCATGGTAGGGCCGCCTACGTAGCCAGCTCCAATACAACAAATGTTTTTTATTTTCATCTATTTCTCCTATCTAACTAATTCTTTTACAAACTTATCTAAAACTTCTTGTTGAGAAAACTTTTCTTGAACATACTTTTTAGCGTTTACCCCTAAAGCCTTACTTAACTTTTCATCTTCTCTCAAGATGTTAACACAATCAACTATTTCCTTTACTGAACTACCATCAAAATAATACCCTCCAATAGATTCTGTAAGTACAGTTGCTACCTCACTTTTCATATTTCCTGTAACTATGGAGGGTTTACCACTAGCCATCATTCCTAATAATTTTGATGGCATTACGGTATCTATAACATCTTTCTTTTGAAATAAAATATGAACGTCGGCACTAGATAACAAAACAGGCAAATCTTCAAATGGAACTAAATTGTAGTGTTTAACAAATGGAAAACTCTTTAAATCTACTATTACATTTTCCTTTTCGGCACCTTCCCCAACAACTATAACTTCAATATTTTCAATGCTTTTTAACCGATTTACAAAATCAACAAAAAATTCCCAATCCTGCTTTGCCCCAATATTTCCAGAATACAATATTTTATATTTGTTGGAATTTAAATAAGGGTGTTTATTACTTTCATTTAAATTAAATAATGAAATGTCTATCCAATTGGTAAGATAATATGCTTTAGTGTTAGTTTTTTCACTAAGCTTATTAATCATTCCATGACTAATTGTTGACACTACATCGGCTTTATTAAGTAATTTCATTTCTACCCATAACAAGGATTTAAAAATACGTTTTGCATTTCCGCTTAATAAACCAGAATCTATGGCTGCATCAAATTCAAAATCCTGAATGTGAACCCATAGCTTAGATTTATATCGTAGCTTTAAAAACCAACCCAGTAAAACAGATGTTGTGAATGGAACTATAGCAATAACAATATCAGGTCTAGACCTCTTAAAAAGATTAATAAAATTTCCGAAAGTAAAGCTTATAAGGTGAATTATACGTTTTGAAAACGTAGGATTTTCAGGAACGTACTGCTTACTCCTTAGTACCTTTACACCATTAATCGTTTCTTTAAGTAGGTAAGGTTTGTTTTTATAGTCTTCTCTAATCTTCCACTGTGGGTAATACGGAAAACCGGTTATTACGGTTACATCAAACCCCTGACTTACTAAATACTCTGCTTTTTGAGTAGTATATAAACCAATAGCACTATCTTCTGGATAATAGTTTATACCTACAATGGTAACTTTTTTATTCAATTTCTCTCTTCTTTAAAAATTTAGCGGGAGATCCTGCATATACGGAAAAAGCATTTAAATCCTTAAACACCGAACTTCTCGCACCTACAACAGTTCCTTTTTTAATCAATAATCCTGGCGCAACAAAAACATCGGTTGCTAACCAACACTCATCTTCTATTGTAATCTTCTTTGCATAAATTGGAAACTCTTTCTTTGAATAATTGTGAGATCCTGTACAAATATAGCTTCTTTGTGATATTACGGTATTAGTTCCTATTTCAATCTCTCCAAGAGAATATAAAACAACCTCATCTCCTATCCAACTGTAATCTCCAATAGACACTTTCCAAGGATAGGTCATTTTAACTGAAGGCCTTATTATAACTCCTTTACCTATTTTAGCTCCAAAACAGCGTAAAAGAAAACGTCTCCACCCATATAAAAATTGAGGAGACCAAGCAAATAGTGTCGATTGCACTAGCCACCAAATTTGCACAAACCAACTTGATTTCCCTCTAAAATTTTTAGGGTTTTTATATAAATCTAATCGCTGCATTTCTAATTTAAAACTAGTCTATTTAAACTATACATCCTTAACAGTAAAATCACTTATGCTTTTAGTTTTGAAATTTGTCCTTTAAAAAAAATTAAACTATCAATTCTAATTTGATTTCCCATCGTATAATTTTAGGTTAATTTATAATTCTAATAATATTTTTGATAATGAATTTAAAAAATTGTCTACTTTGTATTTTTCAATCGCTGTCAAATAATTATGATTCCTTACATAAGTACTTTGGTCACAAGTGGAAAACACTTTCTTTATCTTCATGGCTATATCTTGAGGGTTTCTTTTTTCAACATAAAACCCATTTATCCCATCTTCAAAGATATCAGGAATACCAGCATGATTCGTAACCAAAATTAAATTTTTGGTTGCCATAGCCTCTAAAATTGAAATGGGTTGTCCTTCCATTTCATAATAGGTAGGGAGAACAAAAACATTTCCCCAATCAAGTAATTTCTTTTTATCAATACCAGAAACTACACCACAATATTCTACATTTTTTAATTTATTAAAATACCGTTGTATCACATCTCTATTCTTAACATCAATATTTCCTGCAATTTTAGCTTCATACACAAAATCCTCCGTTTCTAAAATTAAAAGGGCTTCTAACAAATCTAAAATCCCCTTTTCTTGCATTAAATTACTTAAAAATACAATTTTTGGTTTACTATTATCTACACTTTCTTTATTAGAAAATAAATAATCCTCAACAAAATTATATAATACAAAAATCTGCTTATCATCAATAAAAGGTAACATATTATCTTTCAAAGATTCTGATAATACAATGCCTTTTGTGGTTTTACTTAAAAGCCATTTAAAAATGGCCTTTTTAACCCCTTCTAACTGAGAATACTCTTTACCAAGATAATTTCCATGAACATGTATAATTAGTTCCTTGTCACACATTTTTGTTAAAAGTATAAATAAGGCGTACTTAATTATGCCAAAAAAAGTTTGACCCGGAGTAATATATACGGTATTAACTTTAAATATTTTATAAGATTGAAAATTAAGTTTTAGAAAAAACAGAGCCTTTCTTAATGAAAAACCCCCTAAACTTTCCTCAAATTTATTATAAGAAGTATTTATAGTTTCCACCTTAAAACCATTTGCTCTTAAACCATCAATAACAACTTTATTTGCAAGTGAAACACCTGTTATAGGCTCTGGCAATGGCCCTATTAATAACAATTTATTTCTTTTCATACTTAAAATATATTCTACTGTAATAACTAATAAAAAACGAAAACACCAACACACCAGCCTCCCTCTCTAATATATTTTCAATAAGCATATTCCCAAAAAAAATGATCAGTAAACAAATAAAAACTATATCCTTTGATTTCAAAGCCATTTTCAATAGAAAGAAACAATAAAACAAAAATATAGAAAGACCGAACAAACCTGTTCTAATTAAATAACTATTGAATTGATTATGAGAGTTATATTTTTCAACAATTCCATCAGATAGTTTAGTCGTAGCCTCTGATAATATTTGCATGTCATCTCCCGTTCCTACACCAAATAAAGGGTTATTCTTAAAAATTTCAAATGTAGCTTTATTAAGAACGATTCTCGCCCCTATTGAAGTTTTTGGATCATTAATGGATTGTTCGATTTTTTTAAACTCTGAAAAACTATTCCCATTAAATCTTGGTAGGTAAATCACTAACCCTAATAATAACGTTATTGCTCCAAAAGCGGAAATAACAGCAATTTTTCTTACATTTTTTTTTAATGTAAACAAAAACAATAGACTTGTTACTATTATTAAAATTATAGATGCCCTTTTGTTCATTATTGCCAATAGTGACAAAGAATAAACTATATTTACTATGTGTAAGATAAAGAATTTATTCTTGGTTTTTATTGCTCCTCTTAAACTTAAAATAATACTTATTATTAGCAATAAGGCTAGATATAAGGAATGAATTTGATACTTTTCCCATATTATTTTATCAATTAAAGTTATGTAGTGATGGACTAAAAACAACCAAGACTTACCCTTTATTAAAAAATAATACAAAAAGACCGTAGCCGAAAATATAACTAAAGAAACTATAAATGCATCATCAACTTTTCTTTTATTTATTTTACTTAATGACTTTTCGGGTAACATAGAAAAACATAAAGGGTAAAGAAACAAAGAAAGTCCTGTTTGGATTTGTGAAAAAGCCCTATCTAAATTAGTGGAATTAAAAATTCCAAATACAATTATCAGATATGGAATAGACATTAAAACTAGATATTTGAAATTCATTTCCTTAAAGTTCCTCAAAACAATACAGCCTAAAATTACAATAGGAATAAATTTAAAATTACTAGGAAACAATAAAATACTAGCGTTTAAAATTAAAGCTATAGTTATGTACTTTTGGTTCATTTTGCTTTTTTAAGAATAAAATAAATGATTCGCTCTAAAAGTTTAGGAATAAAATAAATTCCTAAAAAAACCCCAATAAAATAAGCGAACCCATTGGTTAAATCTCCTCTAAGTAAAAAAATCAAATGAACCGCAAAATAAAAGGCCGTAATCTGTTTTGCAAAATCATTGGACTTTAACCAACTTAAAAAAAATTTGAAGGAATAAGCTAATATGAAAGCAAATAAAATAATTCCAAAAAGACCAAAATCAATATATGCTTCTGATATTATACAGTTTGATAAATTATTAAAGTTTAAGCCATAATCATTCATCAAATAGTCTCCTATTAGCTCTCCAGTAGATGTTGGCTTGCTGCTCCACAAGCTTCGAGGAACAAAAAACAATAAAGCTGATAGCAATTGATACCCTAAAGAAAACCCGTTTTTTGTCGTATAATCTACTGTGGCCATAATATTCGCATAGGCATCATAGTGTAATGTTTGAAAGGCTGAACTAATACCTCCAAAACGATTGTATGATTTAATTAATTCTTCTGGATTGGAAATAATTTGGCTCAAACTTGCATCAATATGAGTGAGTGTTGAAAGGGCTGGAAAAAGAACCACTAACGAAATAAACATGAAAAGAAAGAAGGTAGAGTTCCGGTTTAATAATTTAGGATAGAATAAAAAAATGAGCGTTATGTACACAGGGCCTAACAAATTTCTTTTTTCATTTAGAGGATTTTTTAAAAAAACTAATGCTGCCAGTAATAGTAGTAAAATTAATATTACAATATACTTGTTATAATTATTCTTATGGTTTTCCTTTAAATATCTATATGCATGAATTATACCTCCAAATGGTATCATAAAAATTACTTTTGTCTTAATAAGGCCAGCAGCAACACTAATATTTCTAGCCGATTTCTCATATATAGAACTGGTAATATCAAGAATTACGCTATTATAATATATCCCGATTATTAAAATTGTAATTATAAAAATATTAAGAATAAATAATGGTTTAGTAATGAAAAATAAACGTTTTGACCTTTTTGGAATTATGTTTTTGGTAAGAATAAAATAAAAAATTATAAAAGCCAAAAGGAAAATTAAGATTATAAAATTTGCATATATAACTTCAGACTCTATATAGGGATACCTCGTTACAAATAGGCTCAAATTTAATTTAAAAGATGAAATTTGAACTATTGGGGCAATTATTAAAAACAAATAAAAAAAAACAATAAAACAAGTTAAAAATGGAGAATACTTTTTTTCTATTTTCAAATGGTAGTAGAAAACAAGTGAAATTACAGAGAAATTAATAAAAAAAGAAATCCAAACTGGTAAGGAAGCTCTAAAACTTAAAAATGCTAGTGCCCCAATTAAAATATATATAAATATTAAAAATGTATTTAATTTAATTTTCACTTTAATATTACTTAATGTTCAACAATTTTTTTCTTACACGGCTTTCAATTAGAGAATTCTATTTAGACACTATCCCGCAAAGTGTGTAAGTTTAAAAAACCAAGGGTTTAACTTTTTCTAAAGTTAGCCCCTTTGTTCGTATAAAGTTAGAAATTGATTTAAAATCACTCCCCAATTTCTAATAGGCATTGACCATTTTTGGTTGCATCTCTTGTAGACAAATATACGGATTTCATCACAGCGTCGTCGGTTGGGAATGAAAGTTTGTTTTTAGTGTACTTTCTGATTTTTCCATAGAAATTTTTAATGAAATCGGTCGCGTTTAAGAATAGTAGCAGAATTTTAAACGCTAACTTTTCTGTTTGTTATAGACCTTTTTTATTTTCACTTTGTTTTGTTTTATCGATTAAGCCGCTATTATTTTTATACACCTGTTTTAGCTAGTTTTACCAATACCCTAGTTCTTTTCCTTTTTTATACCTAAGCCGTCCTAATAATTCGTATCCAACTGAATTAAAGTGTATTCCGTCTTTTAATAATGTTTTAGGAGTTTGATTTTTATCCATTCTTTCTAAATCTTCACTAGTCGGATATTCTCTGTCATTTGGCAATAACTCAAATTCAATTGCATCATATATTGCTTTCTCAGACATATATTTTTTTAAATCAATAAGTTTTCTACCATATTTCTCTTTTATAGGTTTAACTGTTTCAGAATTACCATTTCCATGAGAAGTGATAATTATGATGTTTTCATCACCTTTATGGTTTACAAATTGATTTATTTGATTGAGTAAATCCTCAGGGTTTTCATAACCGCCATTCTGTCCAATAAACATTGTCGCAATTCCTTTTGTTTCTAATGAAAGTTGTGTTACGATATTAGTGTTAGGTTTTGTAGTGTATGATTCAGAACTTCTTCTATTTCTTTTAATTGAATATTTTTCTGTCTTTGAGTTTCTTTTTAGCGTGCATTCAATACCATTAATGTAGCATGGGTTTAAACCACCTTCACCTTGAATAAGAGGATGAATATTTTTATTATTGTAAGAGCTATAAATTCCGTTTGGAATTTCAACACTTAATCCATTAGCAGGTATTGTTATAGCATCTTTTATATACATTGGAATCCCCCCTTGTCTTGCTCCAATTGTTAAAGTGTTTTCTCCACCAACACCTCTGTTTTTTACAATCCAATTTCCCTTTAAAAGTTTTAAAGTAACATTTGACATAGTTGTTCCTTCACCTCCAGCGCCAGCTATTAAGGAATCTCCAATATCTATTAAAATTTTATCCCCCTTGTATTTATTGTTCTTATCGAAAGAATTGATTGACAAAAGGATTATTAGAAAAAGTAAATGTTTTGGTAGTTTTTTTAAAATCATTCTTTAATTTATTTTCGAATTAGCAATAATAAACCATCCCGACACAGAGCGAGCATCGAGGAATCCTTTAGATTAACTAAACTCTATTTTTTATTTCATTAGAAATTGAAAAATCGTCCATCAAATCTGATAATGGTTGTAATATCATTAATTCTATATTACCATTTAATTAATATGATTTTTTAAATTTCTTAAATAATATTGTAAGTTTAAAATACCTAAAGGAGATACCCATATTAGTATTATTTTAAGCTTCATTAGAAAAGAAACTTTAGCAGTCAACATGTTTAAAGCACCAGAAGTAAGATTAGATGAATAAAAGTTCACTTCTTCTTTGTGTTTTTTCATTTGATTCGCTTTATACATACTTTGTAAAGCATAGAAATTAGTCCACCACAAATGAAAATCTAGAGCCTTATTAACTTTTGGTGTTCTTAAAATCAACTTCTTTTTAATATTATAAATTGCCTTAAAAGCGTTATCTATTTTACGAATATTAAAACTTGTCGTAGCTGAATCAAAGTTATCTTTCCTGTAGTAATAGACTTTTCCATAACCCAAACCTACTTTATTGGCTATTTGAGATACTGTTGTTATGAAATTCAAACCTTCTCCCATAAAAAAATCAGTAGGAAATGTGATATTATTATCTCTTAATAAACTTACCTTATATATTTTATTCCAACAACCTATTGGTATTTCTGGATATAATAAAGTACATGTTGCTTCTTCTGAAGACAAAACTGTAAATGACTTATCATTCGATACGTCAACATCCTTTGTATTTGAAACATATTTCGACATGCAAAATTCTGCCCCAGTATTCTTGACAATGTAAAGCATATAATCTACAAAATTGGGCAATATAATATCATCACTGTCAACAAAAACAACATAATCTCCTGTAACTTTATTCAAACCAAAATTACGAGCACATGAAACTCCAGAATTCTCATTATGGAATACTTTTATTCTAGAGTTTCTTAAAGCGTATTCATCAGAAATTTGTCCTGACTTATCGGTACTTCCATCATTAACAATTAAAATTTCAAGTCTTTTATATCTTTGATTTAAGACTGAATCTAAACATTCCCTTAAGTATTTATCCACATTATACACAGGAATTACTATAGAAATGAGGCAACTACTTTCCATATTAGTTAATGTTATTTTTTATAAACTCAATAGAAAAGTTTCTTCTTGACGATATAAACTCATTTGCTTCACTAAAATTAACTTCATTAGATACCAATTCTTCAGAATTAATTACTCGATCGGATAAGTTTAGATCACTCAATAAATTTAACATCCTAGAATTAGCTTTACCTTTTCTAGAGAAAAGGTGAAAGGGTTTATTAAAAATAATAGAAAATGAAAGTCCATGAAAAGAATTGGTTACAACAGCTTCTGAATTTTTAATCAGTTTAACAAAAGCTTCTGGACTTGCATTCCAAAAATATTTATCTATATCTAGGAAATAATCTTCTATATTGGTATTTATTGCATAAACTTTCACATTTAATTTTTGTCCTAATTTCCTAGCATATTCGTATAAATTCTTTTGCCTTTTAAAACCATAGACCAATATGTACTTTTCTTTTGGTGTGAAATTACTTTGAGATACTATATAATTCCAACCATCATTATCAAGTAAGAATACTGGATCTAAAACATTAATGACATTTTTAATACCAAGGTCTTTTAAAACTTTCAGTCCATCTTTCTCTCTAATTGATACTGCGTCAAAATCATTAATTAACTCTCTATATCTATCAACTTGATTATAAGGAACTTTAGGCATGGCTAAGCTGGCTGCATAGGATATTTTTTTTGACTCTTTTGGAGCGAAAGTTAAAAAAAATGAATCATCCTTACCATTTAAAAGCTCTTCACAGTTCCAAATTTGATCACTTCCTGCAAAATAGTAATCAGCCTTTGGGACTTTTCTCTTTAAATCATTTAAATTCTTGTATTGATCTTCTGAGAGTGGTATATGTTTTGAAATGAACTTCCCAAACCTCCATTTTCCATAAATCCAATCTGGCAATCTAAATACTTCTCGAATAATCCTTATAAACAAGGATCTATTGGATTTTGTATAATATGGAGGATTGTAATCAATTACTCTTGCATCTAAACCCAACTCTCTTAACTTTGTATTTAGTGCGTACGTTTGAAGAACTGCTCCATAATTTAGTGGACGATGACAAGTAATTGTAAACGATTTTTGTTTTTTCACTATTCTATATTTAATTAACACTTTATATTTCGATATTTTTCTTATTAGGTTAAATGCAAAAAAGGCCGTAAATTATTCCAATAGTATAAGATTAAATCTCCTCTTAATATATACAAAAACATACCTAAAATCAGTACTTAAGTAATAATAAACAGTTTCCATCAATTATTTATAAAAAAGAATCTATTTCGATATAGTAATATTACACCAACAATAGTAAGTATAACCCTAATTAACAACCCCAAATTACTGCCAAATAAAAAATCACCGAAAATTAAGCAATTAAGTAAAACGGCTAATAAAATAATTGCATCTTTTATAAAAACCCACAAAGAAACACACTTTATTTTCAAAAAGAACCTAACATTTAAATAATTTATTAAGAACAAAATAAAAGAACCAATAATAAAAGAATATGCGGCTCCACTCATTAGATACTTAGGTATTAAAAATAAATTTAAAGTAAAGCTAACTAATCCAACAACAATTGTAATTAAAGCTATAGAATATGTTTTTCTAGTATAATAAGCGTAATTAACGTAAGAGTTATAAGCAAATAAAAAATATGACCCCATAATTAATAATTGAAAAATTTTATAGCCTTCAAAATATTCTACTGGAGCTACTATTCTAAAAATTAAATCAGCGTGAAGTATTAACAAAATACAAACTATTAGGAATACAAATGATAATAACTTAACTCTTTTCTCTATCAATAAATAAGATTTAGTTCTCAAATAGTCCTGAAATATTGGGACCCATGATTTATTTACAGCACCTATTAAAACTGGTAAAACAAAACTTAAATTAGACGCTAAAGAGTATATTCCAGTAGCAGAAATACTAATATAGGCACCTATTATTATTCTATCAAACTGCCTTAAAACAAGATTAGATATTAGGTGAGGTATTAATGGCACTCCAAAAGAAAAAGAATATAGTATCAATTCTTTATTTTTTGTAATTGAAACTTTAAATAAATCTTTAAACCTAAACAAAACAATAAAACAAAAAATAACAGATATAAACAACCTACTTAGAAACTGCCCCAACAGTTCATTTCCTTTAAAAATGGTCAACATTAATACTATTGAAATCAACACACTACCACCTGAAGTTATTAAAGAGTTCACAACATAACTTCCACTTACTCTTTTACCTAGTAAGGTAGATTGATAAAAACCTATGAACCCCATAAAAAAAACATCTACAATGCATATGTAGTAATATTTTGTATTCAATCCTAAAATAGAAGAATAATCAAAAATTACTTCACTAACAATTAACACTAAACTAAAAACAAATGAAAATACAGTTATAAATTTCAGATTTACCTGAATAAAAAGATCTTCCTTTTCCTTTTTTTCAAAAAGTCTTTGAGTAACTGCTCCAGGAAAATTAATTGTTAATAGCACAATTAAGAAACTATAAAAAAGTTGATAAATAGATAATACACCATAATCTTCAACATTGAGTATTCTTGAAAATATTGGAATAGTTAAAAATATAAGACCTTTATTCAAAAAATCACCAAAGGTATACAAGAAAGTATCAATAGTAAATTTATTAACTGAAAGCACCTTTTTTTTTAGCTCATTAAAATCAATCATTCTTTTCAAAAAAAGGTAAAGTAACTTTATTTTTCACTCTTGTTCTTCCTTCTCTAGCTGGAATTACTACGCCTAAATTTTTCATTATATTTATATATTATTAAAATAACTATTTTCACCTACATACAGGCTCCCCTTTTGACACACTTTAACATTATAAATAAAAATTAGGTCTTCTTAACAAGAAATAAATGCTATTATTTTTGTCGCAAAACTAAATTCTTTTTTTTAACCTACAATAACCCTCTACCAAATCTTTGTCAAAATCCCATTGGGTATAACAACCACCATCTATTAATGTACAATCTAATATTTTTGTGTTATTTATCATGTATATTTTTTTTGACCACTAATCAAAAACTCTATTGATTTCTGTTAAACAATCTCTAAAATCATCATGGCGCATTTTAAACATTATGGTAAAACCAAATCGTTTATTTAAATGTCATCTCATCTGTCCTTGATAATGGGCTCTCTCTACTATTGTTTTTAACTATATTTATCACATTAAGCAAACAATAGTAAATTCTTGGAAATCTAAAAGATTTATATGTTGAGATTACTACTGTTCGCATTTCAATAAACCATAAATATAGCTTAAAATTAAAGATTTTCAATCATTAATAAACTCGAAGGCACAATATTTACATCACATAATGATTCCGTTTTCCCTTCCCATGTTAAAATTTATTTTTCAGAAGTAGTTGGGTCTAAAATAATTCTTATTTTATCTGCAGCTACATCTAAGTTTAAACTACATTTATACCATCCATCATCTAAACTTTCTATTGTAGTGTGTACATTTTGAAAATCTTGAGTGCCTTTATACCCTTTAACTTTACCATTCTCCAAATCAAAAACAACATCTACTCTATTGGGATAGACTCCTTGTATTCTTAATCCCATTAAAGTGCTTTTATTATTTAATTTTTGCCTGTTTTTCGATAAATTAGAATTGACTATTTATGCTCCCAACATAATATTCCTTTTTGAATCCAATAATGTTTTCATATACGGCTTGATTATTACTACTAATGTCTTTTTTTATATTATAATTTTCAACTATATAATTGACTAAATAAGGAGCTATTTTTCGACTTCCAAATTTGTTTAAATGTGAAAATATATAAATTGAGATTTATCTTCACCACCATAAACTCCAAATATAATTATAACCAAAATAATTGTAATATATGTACTCCATCTAAAAGATTATAGATTGTTTATTTAGTAACGAAAATCTGATAGCACATTTTTTAGTTTATTTTTTATTCTCTTTATAATTGTTTTTTTCAAATCTAAGGCTTTTTGGTACTATCAAGATATCATTATTATCATTTGTTACGCCTTCCCATGATGAAGCTTTTCTACTATTATTTGTTGGACCCAATATTACGTTAATTTTACTATCACCAACCTTTGCTGACAAACTACACTTATACCAACCATTACCTAAAGGTTCGATATTTGCTTTTTGATTGTCAAAATTTCCTGCTTTAGAAACCCCTCTTATAGTTCCGCTATCCAAATTAAAAAGGGCATCAGCTCTATTTGGATAAACACTAACAATTCTCAACCCCAAGTAGTTGTCTAAATCTCCTTTTTTTGCAATGACGCTAACTCTATAGTCTTGGTTTATCTGTGTATTGTTATTTGCTAATTGTATATAAGAATTTTTTGTATTTGTATTTCTAGAAATTCGGTATACCTCCTGATCCTGATCAAATTTTAAATTTAATTTATTTAGCGTTGACCTAACTCTGCTCCATCCAATGATGTTGTCGTTAATTACATTTTTAAATTTTGGTAATTTAATTTTTTCATTCTCATTTTGGGCATTAACAGTATTCTTTTTAATACTAAACATTGAAGTAATTGAGTCCAAGAATAATGGTGCTAATTTTCTATTCCCAAATTTATTTAAATGAGTAAAATCACTAAAATCATCAAGAGTTAAATTAATACTATTAAAAACCAAGTTGAAGTTAATATGCTTAGCATCATTAGACTTTAAAAGGTTTTCTATGTATTTCATTTTTCCAAATCCCTCCTCATCACTATAAATCATATAAAGTGCGGGAGCTGTAACAAATAATAAATTTATGCCTTTTTCTTTACAGTTTTTAATAATGCCCAAAATCATTTTTTCACTTAGATCATCTATTTTTATCTCTTTCGCATTATTAATCTTTTTTGAGTACTGAGAAGCAATATCATAGTAATTTAATTTAGTTTTTTTTTCGTTATCATCTAATTTATGTGTGTCATTAAGTTGAAAACCATTGGCATTTGCTTTCTCTAAATATCCTAAGCTGTTATATGTTTTAACCCATTCATCCGTCAGCTCATCATGAAATCTAATAGTGGAACTCAAAACTTTAGGGTATTCTTTGATTTCAAAAAATTTATTAACGGTTTGAAAATAATTCGTTGAATACTCAATTTCGTCTAAGCCAGCCATTTGTAAAAACTTAAGCTTTTCTTCATCATAATCCTTAAACTGCCAAGGTGAAATTTCTATAACCAAAAGTTGCTTTGGATAAGAATACTCATTATCAATCAACTTTTGAAATATTGCATTTGTTAAAAAAAAGTGATGAGCCCATCCCCCAATGTTAATACTCGTTGTGTTTAAAACACTATCTACATATGTTGTATTATAGTCTGTTTGGGAAAGTGAATTACCCATAAGCATAATATCAAACTTCTCCTTTTTATTGAAAACTCTATTATATGTATAATGAAAACGCTCATCTTGAATGCAGTATCTATCAATAAATTTAATTATTAAAACAGTTATTATTAATATTAATAATGATTTTGTAAATAGCTTAAACATGGTTTCTTTTTAATTTAAAATTGAAAGTATATAAACTGCGATTTGTCTTCACCACCATAAACGCCGAATATAATTATAACCATAATTACTGCTACATAAGTACTCCATCTAAAAATTATCGATTGTTTATTTAGGAGTGAAGCAACGCTTTTTCGGTTATGTATTACTTCAAAAAATAATAACAATACCATAAAAACTAATAATATTACTAAATTTCCCTTTTCTAAGCCTAGTTCATAAATTTGGTCTGTGAACAAAATAATAAAGTTGTTATCAAAAATACTTCCTATTAAAGTCCAAGCATTAGCAAATGTATCAGCTCTAAAGAACACCCAAGCAAAACATACTACAATGAAGGTTATTGATGCAAAAAACAAGCGGTTAGAGAATGAATTTTTATCTAAACCTAATGATTTATATAGCTTTATACGACTTTTGTAAGTTGCTTTTTCTAAAACCATTATTAAACCATGTATAGCGCCCCAAATGACAAAATTTATAGCAGCTCCGTGCCATAAACCACTAACTAAAAACACTATAAACAAATTTGCATATGTTTTGTATTTTCCTTTTCTACTGCCACCCAATGGGATATAAACATAATCTCTAAACCAAGTTGATAAAGATATGTGCCAACGTCTCCAAAATTCAGTAATTGATTTTGAAAAGTAAGGGCTATCAAAATTTTTCATTAAATCAAACCCCATAGTTCTAGCAGTTCCAATAGCAATATCTGAGTACGCTGAAAAATCACAATATATTTGAAAAGCAAATAGAATTGTAGCTATAATGGCTTCAATCCCTTTATAATCATTTGGACTGTTATAAACTTGATTAACAATTATTGCGGCTCTATCGGCAATAACCATTTTTTTAAATAAACCAAAAGCTATCAGAAGAAGCCCAGACTTTATTTGAACATAATTAAATTTATAGGTTTTATAAAATTGTGGTAATAAATGTGATGCTCTTTCAATGGGTCCAGCAACTAATTGAGGAAAAAATGCTACAAAAGAGAAAAAGGCTAATGCATTGTTTGTAGATTTTAATTGATTTCTATAAATATCAATAGTATAACTTAAGGTTTGAAACGTATAAAAGCTTATGCCTACTGGAAGGATGATATTTAAAGTTGAAATTTCAATATTTTTACCAAAAAGAGTGAAGGCATCTACAAAAGTGTCAATAAAAAAATTAGTGTACTTAAAATAGACTAAAAAACCTAAGTTTACGAACAAACTAATAGCTAAAAAACTTTTTCTTTTACCTTTATTCTCTGTTTTATCTATAGCTTTACCTACTAAGAAATCAACCAATGAGCTTATTACAATGAGAATTAAAAACCTCCAATCCCACCAACCATAAAACACATAGCTCGAGATTAATATTAACACATTCCTAAGAGTTAAATTTTTAGCAAGAGCCCAATAAAGGATAAAAACTATTGGAAAAAAAACGGCAAAATCAATGGAGTTAAAAAGCATGTGTATCTTCTAAAAAATTAAATTATCAATATATGGGCGAGAAACTTGTATTTTTTTTAATTCTGGACTACCCTCAATAATTTTAAGCTTTAGGTCAACTTTTTCAATATTATTGTTTCTGAATAAAAGGTATTTTGAGGTTCTCCTTTCCAGTTCTAAAATATCTTTAACCAATAAAGTTACATTAAAGTTAATTTCGAAATTTTCGGGAGTTGGTACTTTAGTGATTTTTTCAATCTCAAATATATTCCAATCCGCTTTGTTAATTAATACTCTACCAGAATTAGAAGTAAAATTTGATTGTGAGTTGCCTTCTCCATCAAAACCTGTTAAACTTCCTGTTAATGTATGCTTAAATGCTATTTTTGTCCTATCTATTTCAAAAATTTTTATTTTCCATTCTTCTTCTTTAGGAAATATAGAGCCAAATGAAACCATTTTAACTGCTGGCATCCAAGTTTGATATCCTTTAGAAGGTCTAGTAATTGTATAATTTGATTGGATTTCTGAGGGTTTTTTCTTGTTTATTAAAAGTTCAACTTTAGCTCCCTTATTATACCTTCTATTTGTTTCAAGACTTAATCTATTGGCTAAACAAATAATCTTAAATTCTTTAGAATTGTTTTCTAAGTAGATTTCATCTCTAAGCGCATCATTTTCGATATTATAGTTTTCAATTCTATTTTTTTCAAAAACCGAGAGTAATATTGATCTTAAAAGCACATTCCCCTTATCATTAGGGTGCACATTTGGAGCAATGGTATTACCCATTAATTCATTCGGCTCTATTTTATTTGAATCTAAATGGTTTTTCCATTGTTCTCTCACATTCACAAAACCACAGTTGTATTTTTTAGCAATCTCTTTTATGGCATCAGAATCAGAATCATGAGATTTATTAACTCCGTCCAATCTGCTCTCAGGTTTATCCCAAACATAATGATGATCAAATAATAAAATATCTGAATTCAATCTTGACCTAACATTATGAATTAGAGCATCAAACAAACTATCTTTAATACCATCATAACCATGAAAAATTATTAAATCAGGGTTTTCTATATAAAGATCATGTTCAGCTGTTTTTATTAAACTAGGTAGTGTAAAGCCTCCAATAGCTTTGTTTTTGTGCTTTATATTGGCAAAAGGAAACCTTTTTTTAAGAGAATCAATTAAAATATCCGACTTTAAACCTCCAATTATAGATTGACCATAAAACAAAATATGTACTTCATTCCGATTTATTTGGTTGCTAGTATTTAACAAGTGTAATGTCCTTGCAATACCTTCGTATTTAACCTCCTTTAAATCATTGTTTTTTGAAGTACAAGAAAGCACTACTAGCAAACCAATAACGAAAAAGATTGTTTTATAAATTTTAGTCAAACTTTCTATTTTTGATAGACAAATTGGTCTATAACAACTCTTCGATGGTTACACTTGAAAGAACAATGTGAACGTCTACTTCAGATTCCGTTGTTCCTTCCCAGCTTAAAACATTTCTTTCTGTACTGGTAGCTCCCATTATAATTCTAACGTTATCTGCAGCAACTTCTGCACTTAATGTGCATTTATACCAATCACCAGTTAACTTCTCTATGGTTGCCATTGGATTTTCAAAATCTTGAGCTGTTTTATAATCGACTACTGTACCTTTCTCTAAATCGAAAATAGCATCAACCCTATCTGGATAAGCTCCAGATAATCTTAATCCAAAAAAGTTATTATTTGTTCCTTTTTTGACAACTACACTTACTCTATATTCTGAAGCGTAAATTACTGGAACTAGACCACTTGTTAAATAAGCAGATTCAGTAACTGAATTACGGAAAAGACGATAAGCATCTCTAAATTCAACATCTGTTAATGGTTCTAAGTTAACTCTATTTTTATTCCACGAACCCAAATCATCACTCGTAAAGATTTTTACTGTTTTATATTGTTTTTCAACAACTTTAGTCGCTACTTCTGTTTCCTTCTTTTTTTCATCTTTACAAGAAAACGTTACTACTAAAATTAAAAGCAAGATTATTCTATTCATTGCATTTATATATTTATTGCTATACATTTTGTTTATTCAAATACCAGTCGTAAGCCTTTTTTATACCTTCTTCTAGCTCTATTTTATGTTTCCAGCCTAAGCTATTTAGTTTTGAAACATCAGTAAGTTTACGCATAGTGCCATCAGGCTTATCTGCATTAAAAACTAAATTCCCTTTAAAACCAATGGTGCTTTGAATAGTTTCTGCTAATTCTTTTATGGATGCATCTTTACCTGTACCAATATTTATGTGTGTATTTCTGATGTCTTTATCTCCTTGATTATAGGTGTCTGAAAAATCTCTATTCTCCATGATAAACACACAAGCATCCGCCATGTCTTTACTCCATAAAAACTCACGTTTCGGTTTTCCTGACCCCCAGATTTCAACACTATTATCTGATACTCCAAACGTGTTTAAATACGCTTTAGCTTCCTCAATATTCTTTACGCCTAAATCTTTAACAACCTCATCAAATTTAGACTCTGACAGCAATTTTGCCAAGTGAATTTTACGTATTAAAGCGGGTAATACATGAGATTTTTCTAAATCGAAATTGTCATTTGGACCATATAAATTTGTAGGCATTACTGAAATAAAATTGGTGCCATATTGTAAATTATAACTTTCGCACATTTTAATGCCTGCAATTTTAGCAATGGCATAAGGCTCGTTAGTATACTCTAAAGTATTCGTTAACAAAAACTCCTCTTTCATAGGTTGAGGAGCGTCTTTTGGGTAAATGCATGTGCTTCCTAAAAATAATAATTTTTGTGCTTTATGAAGATAACTTTGATGAATTACATTATTTTGAATCATCATATTTTCATAAATAAAATCTGCTCTATAAACATTGTTCGCAACAATCCCTCCAACTTTAGCGGCTGCAAGAAAAACATACTCAGGTTTTTCTTCTTCGAAAAACTTTGAAACAGCAATTTGATTGGCTAAATCCAACTCTTTATGTGTACGAGTAACAATATTATCATACCCTTTAGATTTAAGGTTTTCCAATATCGCGCTCCCCACTAATCCTCTATGTCCCGCTAGATAGATTTTAGAATTTTTATTCATTAAAAAGACTTATTCAAAATAATTTTTAATTCTATATCCACCGTCTTTAAGATACTGCTGCTTTTCCATAAGAATAATATCGTTCACCATCATATCTTCAACTAAATCAGCTAAATCATATTTAGGAATCCATCCCAATTTTTCTTTAGCTTTGGTTGCATCTCCAATTAATAATTCAACTTCGGTTGGTCTAAAGTATTTAGGATCTACAGCAATAATCTCTTTACCTAATTCAATTTGATACTTTGGATTACAACAAGATTTGATATAACCTTTCTCATCCGCACCAGTGCCTTTAAATTCAAGATCGACACCTACATGAGCAAAACACATTTTTACAAAATCGCGAACTGTAGTTGTTTTCCCTGTTGCGATTACCCAATCTTCTGCTTCATCAGCTTGAAGAATCATCCACATCATCCTCACATAGTCTTTAGCATGCCCCCAGTCTCTTTGGGCATCCAAATTTCCTAAATATATTTTTTCTTGTAAGCCTAATGCTATTTTAGATGTCGCTCTTGTGATTTTTCGAGTAACAAATGTTTCACCACGTACAGGAGATTCATGGTTAAATAAGATTCCATTACATGCATACATGCCATAAGCTTCTCTATAATTTACAGTAATCCAATAGGCATACATTTTAGCAACTGCGTAAGGGCTTCTTGGGTAAAAAGGCGTCGTTTCTGTCTGCGGAACCTCTTGCACTTTACCATAAAGCTCTGATGTTGACGCCTGATATATTCTTGTTTTATTTTCTAAACCTAAAAACCGAATAGCCTCAAGAAGTCTTAAGGTTCCAATTCCATCAGCATTAGCCGTGTATTCTGGCATTTCGAAAGACACGTGTACATGACTCATAGCTGCCAAGTTATAAATTTCATCTGGCTGAACTTCTTGAAGTATTCTTGTAAGGTTTGTGCTATCTGTTAAATCTCCATAATGTAAAAAGAAACTTGGATCTTCTACGTGTGGGTCTTGATATAAATGGTCAATTCTTCCCGTATTAAACAATGAAGAACGTCTTTTTACACCATGAACTTCATAGCCCTTTTTTAAAAGAAATTCACTTAAATAAGCACCATCTTGTCCGGTTACTCCTGTAATTAATGCTACTTTTTTTTGCATCTTTAATTTAATTTTTCTAATAAAACGGACCTTTTTGGCCTCTTGGCAAAAGTACGATATTTGTTTACTTTAACAAGATTTATGTTATTATCAATCTTATTCTCTTGTAATATTTGTTTAGCAAAATCGTACCAAGTCATAGGAACCCTATCACAAAAATGATGTATCCCAAAGTTGCCATTTTTGGTTTTAATTAATTGAATAATAATATATTTAGATAAATTAACAGTGTCTGTTGGACATCCTATTTGCTCAACAGTAACTGAAAACACTTTTTCTGTTTTTGCTTTTTCTAAAATTGATCTATAAAAGTTTTTGCCATATACTTTACTATATAACCAAGATGTTCTAATTATGAAATACTCATCTAATATCTCATGGACAAAGTTTTCTCCCAACAGCTTAGATTTGCCATATTCATTAATTGGATTTGGAGTGTCTTCAATTGTATATACTTCATTTTTTTTACCATCAAAAACATAATCAGTTGAAATATGGATTAAAATAATCCTTTTTTCTTTACATACTTCAGCTAAATTTTTAACCCCTTTAGCATTTACTTCAAAAGCAATTTCAGGTGTTTTTTCTGACTGTTCAACATTTGTATATGCTGCACAATTTATACAATAATCAAAGTTGTTATTATTAAAAAACCGCTTCAGCTCTTCCACTTTTGTAATATCCAATTCTGCTTTTGAAACAAACACAAAATCAAGACCATTCTGCTTGTCAGAATATAGCTCTTCAATAGTTTTCCCTAATTGCCCATTAGCCCCAGTTACTAAAATTTTAATACTCATTTACAAAATTCTTTAAATGAAGGCAATTGCTTATCTTTTTCTGATATTATGAGTTGATTCAATGGAAAACCCCATTCTATATTTAAGTCTTTATCATTAAATATAATTCCAGATTCGGATGCTTTGTTATAAAAATTATCACATTTATAAGAAAAAATAGTATCATCTTCTAGAACCAAAAAGCCATGTGCAAATCCCCTAGGAATATAAACTTGTATATGCTCAATAGCATCCAAAATAATAGAAAAACTCTTGCCGAATGTTGGAGACTTTTTCCTAACGTCTATACAAACATCAAGTGCTTTTCCTTTTATAACTTGTATTAACTTAGCTTGGGCATGTTCTTTAGTTTGAAAATGCATGCCTCTTAAAACACCTATTGAGGATTTTGATTGGTTATCTTGTACAAAATTTGCAGTAACTCCTGTTTTTGCTTCAAAAATTTTTTTATTAAAGCTTTCAAAAAAAAAGCCTCTTTCATCTTCAAATACTTTAGGTGTTAAAACAAAACAGCCTTTTAAATATGTTTCTTCAACGGTCATTTCTATATTAAATGTTGTAAGTATTCACCATAACCACTTTTAAGTAATGGTTGAGCAAGTTTATTAAGTTGAGATTTGTCTATATACCCCATTTTATATGCGGCCTCTTCAATACAGCCTATTTTTAACCCTTGCCGCTCTTCAATTACTTGAACAAACTGTGATGCTTGCATGAGTGAATTAAAGGTTCCTGTATCTAACCACGCAGTACCTTTATCCAAAATTTCTACATTAAGCAATCCTTTTTCTAAATATACTTTATTAATATCTGTTATTTCTAACTCATCTCTTTTACTTGGTTTAATCTTTTTTGCAATATCAATCACCTCATTATCGTAAAAATAAATGCCTGGAACGACAAAATTAGATTTAGGATCTTTTGGTTTTTCTTCAATGGAAATTGCTTTATTATTTTTATTAAATTCTACTACTCCATATCGTTGGGGATCCAAAACATGATATGCAAAAATAACTCCTCCATTTGGAATCGTATTAGCCTTTAAAATTTGTTCTAGCCCAGATCCATAAAAAATATTATCCCCTAAGATCAATGCTACACTATCTTTTTCAATAAAATCTTCTCCAATTATAAAGGCTTCTGCTAATCCATTTGGATGTTCTTGAACGGCATATTCAAACCTACAACCATATTTTTCACCATCTCCTAATAAATCTTTAAATAGGGGTAAGTCTTTCGGGGTTGATATAATTAATATTTCATGAATTCCTGCATACATTAGTGTGGAAAGCGGATAATAAATCATTGGTTTATCATAAATAGGCATTAATTGCTTACTTATAGATAAAGTTAAAGGATGCAATCTTGTTCCAGATCCTCCAGCTAAAATTATTCCTTTCATATTAGTTATACTGTTTTTGATAGTACCTTTGATATTCCCCTGAAGTTACATTTTTTAACCAATCCTCATTATTTAGATACCAATCAATCGTTAGAGAAAGTCCTTCTTCAAAAGTAACAGAAGGCTTCCACCCTAATTCTTTGCTTATTTTAGAGGCATCAATGGCATATCTTAAATCATGTCCTGGGCGGTCTTTAACATAAGTAATTAATTTTTCAGAACTTCCAGACCTTCCTAATTTTTCATCCATTTGACGACATAACAATTTTACTAAATCAATATTCTTCCACTCATTAAATCCACCTATATTATAAGTTTCAGCATTTTTCCCTTTATGGAAGACTAGATCGATAGCTATCGCATGATCTTTTACATACAACCAATCTCTAGTATAATTTCCATCACCATAAACAGGAAGCAGTTTGTTATTAATAATATTATTAATAAACAAAGGGATTAATTTTTCTGGAAACTGATTCTGTCCATAATTATTTGAACAGTTAGTAATAACATAAGGCATTCCGTAGGTCTCACCATAAGCTCTCGCAAAATGATCTGAGCTTGCTTTTGAAGCAGAGTATGGTGAATTAGGATCATAAGCTGTGGTTTCAGTAAATAATCCTGTTTTTCCTAAAGTTCCGTAAACTTCATCTGTACTTATATGATAAAAAAGCTTCTTTTTAAAATTGTTTTTCCAACAATCTTTAAAAGCATTTAAAAGATTCATCGTACCAATAACATTTGTTTTGACAAAGGCTAACGGATCGTCAATAGATCTGTCAACATGAGATTCTGCTGCCAAATGTATAACTGCATCAAATTTATATTTCTCAAATAATTCATTTATAAAAATGTTATCGGTAATATCTCCTTTTATAAATGAATAATTTGACTTATTTTCTACACTTTTTAAGTTCTCTAAATTCCCTGCATATGTAAGAGAATCTAAATTAAAAATATTATAATTTGGATACTTATCAACAAAAAGCCTTACCACATGTGACCCTATAAACCCTGCCCCTCCAGTTATTAAAATCGTCATTTATTATATTTTATCTTTATAACGCTCTAAGAACTTAACAAATCTTAAACTAAGTAATGTTATAAAAGTAAGCCCTATTAAAATAATCGCATAGTATCTCTTTGGGCTTATCATAACATCAAAAAGCTCTTTTTTGTCATCTATTGTTCCACTATCTTGTTTACTTGACGTTATTTCAATAATATACTCCTTATCAGCTATTTCTCTTTCAATTTCAATTAAACTTGCTCTTAGCTCTAAACCTTTATTATAAAGCTCAAACTCTTTGGTTGAGCTTTCTCTTCCTTTATCTGTAGTTATATTGATTTTCCCCTGAAAATCATTGTTATTTTCTGCCGATTTTACTATTGCTTTTTGGTAAACAGCTAATAACGTATCTGCTTTAATTAATGATTTAGTAATTGCTGAGGCGCGTTCTCTTAATTCTATTAAATCCTTTTCCTGTTCTCGTTTAAAATATACATTTGAATTAATATTCGTAATAATCTTATGGAATACTTTCTTGAAATTTTTCCTTTCTTCGGCCTTTATCGTGATTTTTTGGTATTGATGATCGTGATCTTTTGAGTTGTTTAAAAAAGTTTTATATTCTATTGTTTCTAATAATGATGTATCAATTTCTTTAAGATAAGCGTCGAACTCTTGAAGTTTTTCATTTTCACTAATTACGGGCTCAATTTCAAAATCCAAAATAGATTCTGCTTCATCTGATTTAATACCTAAAATGTTTTCTAAAGTACTTATATCCTCTTGTTTTATTAAATTTTTATAATAGTTAATCTCATTATATAAATTCTCACCTGTATCATAGTTCTGTTTTAACGTAATAGAAGACTTATAAACAGCTTCAGATGTTTTTTCTAAGACTATTCCTAAAACAACACCAACAATACCAGCTATTATTAATTTTAAAACATGCGTCTTTACAAAAAAGACCAACCAGACAAATGCTAAAAAGAGTTTATTAAAAAGCCTACCTATAGAATGAAATAGATTACTAAACGCATTCCCTATTAACTTAAAAAGCTGTCCTAAGTCTACTTCTTCAGATTGCTGTGGTTGTGGCAAATCTTTACTCATAATTATATATATTAATTAAGTATTTGTTTTAATATCGTTCTTGTTATTAAATATGTAGGTCTTACTCCCGAAGTACCTAAGCCTCCTGAAGCAAGTGTGGCTCCTGTTTCTAAAGGATTATCGCTAGCATAATAAGCATACCTTACTTTTACATCTGGACTAATACTCCCTCTAACTTTTGAAGCTGCTTGAATGGCTTTTTGATAATGTGCACCTTCCATTTCTAACCCTATTACTTGCCATGTTGAATTGTAAAAGAATTTCAAAATATCTTTATTTTGTAATGATGTTCCTAAAACAGTAATCATAGATCCTTCATAAATATCGACGCCTTGTCCTTCTAAGTCTTCTTTCTTAAGTTCATTCGCAAAAGGGTAATTATCTGCTGTACCTTCAAAAATATGCGCTGAAGGAATCATAATATCCCCTTTACCGCCTTCTAAAATTCCTGCCTTGCCCATAATCGATACCGATTCCACATTCAAATACGTTTTCTTATCCATATTATTATATGGCTTCAACAGTTCATCAATTGTCTCATAGGCCTGTTCTCCAAACGCATAATCCATGACTAATATAACAGGTTTGTCTTGTTTTAATACCGTTTCACTAACTTCAATATCGGTTTTAGAAGCGTCTATTTTACTAGTATCAAAAATTTGAACATCAATATTAGCTCCAGAGGTATCCTTAATATAAATCATCCCTCGCTGTAACGCTTCTTTAGTTACTTTATTTCGAAGTCCTTCATTTTCTTTTTTACTCAAAGACTCATACACTTCAAAAATATCCTTTTTAGAAGCTGTTGATTTTAATACGCTAGACACAAAAAGTGTATTCATAACGCTATGCATATTGGCACTTATTATATGTATGGGCCGTTCTAATAAATCATTTTTAAACATGATCTCTTTTATCGTATCTGCCCAAATTTCTCCGTGTATATGATGCCCAATACGTTCCCTTAAAACAGGGCTAAACGTTACCGTTCTTTTATTATTATGTATTTGTTCTTCTATAGCTAATTTGCCTAGCCAATATACAATATGAAGCAATCTTTCTGGTTGTGAAGACGTAGCAAATTCATTATAAACAGCTCTTAATTCTTCAAATGTTCTTCCTAAAATGTTAGCGCCATGAGAAATCGCGACTTCTCGTTCATCCTGCGTGAGTTTCTTTTTTGATAGAACTGCTTTTTCAAGTTTTATCCAATCTCTTGTTGTCGATCCTTTTTCATCTATTAAAACGCGATTACTTATTTTATGAGATTCAACAAAAAGAAATGTAAGGTGTGTTAAAATATCGTAAATTTCTGATCGCCCTCGCGTAATCTCAATATTCATTTGTTCTGCATCTATTCGATAGCAGTTACGACGTCTTTTTTCTGGGATTATAGGCTTAAAATGCGAATTTCCATAACCTTCATCGCTGGTTAAATTGATAAATGTACATTCTTCAATACCAATGGGGAGTCTATCTATAACATAAAGCAACCCTTCTAATTCGGCTTTTTCTTCACCTACAGACCCATAAATTTCTGGGCGTAAAAGCAATAATGACTGCCGCAAAGTCTCACCCGAAATACCCATAGGTTTGTAAAACCCTCTATTAAATAAATGACGCATAGTAACATACATCTTTTCGATGGCATTCGAGCTTTCTTGGGCTCTCGTTCTAGAATGATGCTTTTTGTTAGTCATTTATCTTTTTAATCTCCCCAAAGATAGTATTATTTGACTTAACCTATATGAGGGAACTGTTCAACTATTTTTCTGTCGTTAGATAACCTTGGTAATTTATTTTGTCCGCCTAATTTACCAATAGACTTCATATACTCTTTAAAACCTCCCTTTTTAACTTTAATTATTTTAAGAGATTGCAATACCTTACCTTTTATTAAATCGAAGTAATACGTGTTTTGCGTTTGAAGTGACTCATCAATTTTTTTAGCCAACTCTAAAATATCTTCAGGTTCGTTTTCAAATTCTATAAACCACTCATGATATGGCAACCCTTCTTTTGGATTTATTTGAGGTGCCACTGTAAACTCTGTTACACTAATGCTTGAATTTAAAAGAGCCTCTTGCATAGCCTGCTCCACTTCTTTACCTATTACGTGTTCACCAAAAGCAGAAATAAAATGTTTGATACGCCCAGAAACAATAACTCGATAAGGTTTCGTTGAAGTAAACTCTACGGTATCTCCAATATTATAAGCCCAAAGGCCTGCGTTAGTAGAAATAATCATCACATAGTTTACACCAATTTCAACATCTTTAATCGTAATTCTTTTGGGGTTTTCATCAAAAAACGTGTCTGCTTTCACAAATTCATAAAAGATTCCAGAATTCAACTGAAGCAACATGCCTTTTTCATTTTGAGTATCTTGAAATGCAAAAAAACCTTCACTGGCTGGATATAATTCTATACTGTCTACCCGTCTTCCTATTAGGTTTTCAAATTTTGCTCTATAGGGTTCATAGTTAACACCTCCAAAGATGAATAAATTGAAGTTCTTGAAAATATCACCTACTTTTTTATCCGTTTTTTGTTGAAGTTTTTCAAAATACATTTGAACCCAAGAAGGAATACCAGAGATAATGGTCATGTTTTCAGGTAATGTTTCTTTAACAATGGCATCTACTTTTGTTTCCCAATCTTCAATACAATTAGTTTCCCAAGAAGGGAGTCTGTTTTTTTGAAGATATTTAGGAACATAGTGTGCCACAATCCCAGAAAGCCGTCCTAATTGTATCCCATTTTGTTCATTTAGAATTGGACTCCCTTGTAGAAAAATCATTTTCCCATCTACGAATTTGCTATTTCCAGTTTCATGAACATACATTAAAATAGCATTTCGAGCAGCCTCAACATGACTGGGCATACTTTCTTTTGTAATAGGAATATATTTTGATCCCGATGTTGTTCCTGATGTTTTAGCAAAATAAACAGGCTTTCCTTGCCAAAGGACATTTTCTTTTCCTGCTACTACTTTTTCTACATATGGCTTAAGTGCCTCATAATCTCGAATAGGAACTCTTTCGGCAAAATCATCGTAAGAACTTATACTTGTAAAATCGTGATTTTTACCAAACTCTGTATGAGCGGCTTTTGATATTAATTTTTGAAATACTTTTTCTTGAGTTTCAACGGGGTTATTAGCCCACTTTTGAATGCTTTTATAAACATGCTTCGCAAATGGTTTTACAAGAACTGATTTTAATGATATCATCTATTTAAAATCTATAAAGTTTGTTGGATTAATAGGGTAACCGTCATTCCAAAGTTCAAAATGCAAATGTGGTCCTGTTGAGAGCTCTCCTGTATCACCAGCGGTAGCAATTACTTCTCCTGCTTTAACCAAATCACCTTGTCTTTTTGTTAGTGATGCATTATGCTTATAAATAGAAATTAACCCGTAACTATGCTCTATAATGATAACGTACCCAGTACCAACAGTCCATTCTGCAAAAATCACAATACCATCTGCTGTCGCTTTTATAGGCGTATCTTTCGCTAATACGATATCGACTGCGTAATGTTTTTCTTTTAAATTATAGGGTTCACTTATAGTACCATTTGCGGGAGGAAATAACACAAAATTAGTTGAAGATGTAGCAGACTCGAACAAATTGTATTTATCTTCTTTGTCCACTTTATTTCTTAAAATGGAATCTTCTAATATGGGAGCGAAATCAACCTCACTTGCTTCTGTCCTTACAGCTTCTATAATGGAGTCTTTATTAAAATCACTCGCACTTACATCTCCTTTTAACACCTTCTTTATTGATGCATAATACAATTCATTCATAGCAATAACTCGCTGCAAAGAATCTGTTTTGTAATTTAATTCTGTAGCTTGCTTTTTTAAAGCCGTTGACGAATATCCTGGAATATACTCTCTAAGCGGGGTAAAGGCTATTATTATATACGTTAAAGCTATTAAAAAAACCGCGATCAAAGAGCTTAAAACAAAAACATTAAGCCTTGTTAACTTAAACGATAAACGTTCTTCAAACGTATTCTCATTAAGTATTACCAATCGGTACTTATCTAATAATTTTCGTTTTATCTTTTTAGGTTTCTTATTTTCTTCCATTTAAAAACAAAATTAAATAAAATTATTACAAGACCTGTTCGTCTTTGTGCTAAAATTAAACTTAAAACGACATTATTAAACATTAATTATTAACTTTGCATTATAAAATAATTATTATGAGTTTATATATGTTACCATTAGTTATTGGTTGGCCTCAAATAGTTTTAATCGCTGTTGTTGTTTTACTATTATTTGGAGGAAAAAAGATCCCCGAATTGATGAAAGGTTTAGGTAGTGGGATCAAAGAGTTTAAAGACGCTAGCAAAGAAGAAGAAGGATCAAAAGAGGATCAAAAAGAGTAATCATTTTTGTTTGAAAGGCAAATAATTACTCTTTTTGATCTTATAAAGACTCGCAATATGACGAGTCTTTTTTTTGAAAAAACACCTGTTTTAATTTAATTTAATAGATTTAATAATCGCTTCCAGCTCTAGCATATAGTTACGTTTCCCTACAGACGGTGCAAAAGCAAATCCTTCAACAATAACCCATCTTTTATTCATTTTATCTTCAATAGCATAATTAATAAAAGGGCCTCCCATAAATGCGTTTTTTACATTCCAAACTCCTTTTGTCTCCAAAGTTGGTTTGTTATTCAAAACGATTTCACTGTGAAACGGCGTATAGGCGTTTTGAGTAGTCATATAAGAGTTTTCTACGGGGCCTTCAATATAAACTTTCCCAATAGAGTCTCTAATTTTAATAATTTGGTTTACAACACTATCATTTCTTTTAATAGCATCAAAAGGCAATTCATAAATCATTAAATTAGTAGTTCCTGTTGTAATATCTTTTCGAATCCAAAAAAAGTTATCTGTCTCTTTTGCAATTCTGTATACAGACTGAAATTTAATGTTTACACCTAATTTTTCTTGAATAGATTTAAATTTATGAGGTGATTTTGCCATCTGGCGTTGTCTTTCGGCAATCTCTTCGTTCTTAAATGTTTCAATTATTTTTGTTTCATTTTTGGCAATCAAATCAATAATATCTTGTTTTGTTTTACCAGAAACTACTATAACTTTTTGTGGTTTGGCATATACGTCTTTTGAAACTCCAATACCAGCTTTATTATTATTCATTTCTATTTTTAAAACAGTTCTGTTTTTAGTTACAAAACCAGAAAAAACAGCTGGTGGTATTTGATTAATAGTAAATGTAGGTTCTTCTTGTGGTAAACCATAAATTGGTTTAGCAAGTACCGTTCTTATAGCTTCCCCAACACTACCAGCCCATAGTTGATTATCAACAACAACAGAAACATTGTTTATAGTACCCGAAGAATCTAAATAAAACTTTTCATTTGAAGTCTTTTTATCTCCACAAGAAATAATAAATAGTAATGATGCTAAAAAAATAATATATCTCATAATAGTTTTTCGGTTTTAAAATTTAACTCTTAGATATTTTAAGTTTCATTCCTGGTTTTAATTTATTACCACTAATACCGTTCCAATCTTTAATATTTTGAACAGAAACTCCAGAAAATTTTTGTGAAATACTCCATAAAGAGTCTCCATTTTTAACAACATAGGTAACTACATTGCCAGAAATAGGTTTAACGGGTGATGCCTTTTTTACAGAAGTTGGAGGAGCAACATAGGGCTTCCTTGGATAAATGGTTAAACGCTGTCCTATTCTTAAATTATTACTTCTTAAACCATTCCATTTTTTTATATCACTAACCCTAACGCCATATCTTCTAGAAATTTTACCTAAAAAATCCCCAGATCTTACTTTATACCGTACTCTATCGGTCGCATTAAAAAATTGAGGTAGCGGTTTTTCGCGTTTGTCAAATTCGGCCTTAGCAAAGGCATAAATTTTTTCTTCATTATTCACAAAATCTCCTATAACATCAATAGGCAATCTTAAAACGTAATTTTCATCTTTAATAATTGGTATGATATCTAGTTTATACGATGGGTTTAAAAATTGAAGCTTTTCAATAGGTGTCCCAGTAACTTCTGAAACCTGGTCTAGAGTAATCATTTGTTTCACTCTAATAGTATCCGTCTCAAAATAAGCTGTTTCTGGCTTAAACTGTTTAAAACCATGTTCCTTTGCGTATTCAAAAATATACATGTTAGCTAAAAACGCTGGCAAATAGCCTGCTGTTTCTCGTGGTAAATTATGTCTTATATTCCAGTAATTCTTGTAACCGCCAGAGCGCCTAATTGCTTTTGTTACGTTTCCTGGCCCCGAATTATATGCAGCTAAAGCTAAATCCCAATCACCAAAAATTTCATAAAGTTTCGATAAGTATTTTGAAGCTGCTTCTGTAGATTTAATAGGGTCGCTACGCTCATCAACATAACTACTTACATCTAATCCATACATTTTCCCTGTACTAAACATAAATTGCCACAAGCCTGTAGCACCTACTCTAGATTTCGCTCTGGGTTTTAATGCAGATTCGACAATGGCCAAATATTTTATTTCTAACGGAATATTATAATTATCAAGCTCTTGTTCGAACATAGGAAAATAAAAACCACTTAATGTAATTAGTTTTTGGATAGATTTTCTTCTATGTTTTAAATAGGATTTAATCACGCTTTCTAATGCAGGATTATATGCTACATTAAAAGGGGTTCTGGCATCTAATTCTTTTAAACGAGCTTTAAGCGTATCGGTAGAAAGCTCTGGGTAATCAACAGGCTCAAAAGTTAATTCTGTAACAGATTTATAGATCGTGTCGAACAACGTATTGTTATACAATTCTTCAAACCATTTTTCGTCTAATTTTGCAGCAAGTTCATTGTCTTTAAGGGACGTACTATCCTCTTCTGCTTCTATCAGTTTTACTATACCAGGGTTTCTGTCAATCAGAGAATCTTTAATTTCTTTTTTTTGCGAAGAAGAAACAGAATTTTGAACCTGAGAAAAACAAGTTGTAATATTTAATAAAAATATAATTGTAAGAAAACGAAAAGCCATAAAATCTATTCAGTTAATTTAATTGAACGATACTATGGCTAAAATCGTATTTTTTAAGCTAATTTGAAAATGTATACCTATTTAACTTCGAAACTATTCTAAAATAGCAGCTATTCCTGGTAACGTTTTACCTTCTAAACTTTCTAGCATCGCACCACCACCAGTACTTACATAGCTTACCTTATCTTCAAAGCCAAATTGTTTTACAGCCGCAACAGAATCACCACCTCCAACTAATGAAAACGCACCATTTTTAGTTGCTTCTGCAATTGAGTTTCCTAATTCTATCGTTCCTCCAGCAAAACTTTCCATTTCAAAAACGCCTAACGGGCCGTTCCAAAGAATCGTTTTAGATTGCATAACGACCTCATGAAATTGCTCTCTCGATTTTGGTCCGGCATCAACACCTTCCCATCCATCTGGAATTTCGTTTATATCTAAAGTTTGTGTGTTAGCATCATTGCTAAAATCATCGGCAGCAATTACATCTACAGGAATATGTACTTGTACATTTTTCTCTTCTGCTTGTTTTAAGATCTCTAAAGCCAATGGCATTTTATCATCTTCGCAAATAGAATTACCAATTTTTCCGCCTTGCGCTTTAATAAAGGTAAATGCCATACCACCACCAATAATTAAATGATCTACTTTATCTAAAATATTTTCTATAATTGTGATTTTAGACGATACTTTAGCCCCTCCAAGTATTGCTAAAACTGGTTTTTCTCCAGTTTTCATAACTTTATCAATACTTTTTATTTCTTGTTCTAATAAGCTTCCAAAACATTTATCTTCTGGAAAAAATTCTGCAACAATAGTTGTAGATGCATGCGCTCTGTGTGCTGTACCAAAAGCATCATTTACATAAATATCACCTAGTTTAGACAATTTTTCTGCAAAATCTTTATCGCCAGCTGTTTCTTCTTTATAATAACGTAAGTTTTCTAATAGTAAAACTTGTCCTGGTTCTAGACTTGCCGCTGCTGCTTCAACTTCTGCGCCTACGCAATCTTTTACAAACTTTACTTCAACACCTAAAATATCTTCAACTTTTTTTGCAATATGACCTAATGAAAAGGCATCTTGAAAACCTTTTGGTCGTCCTAAATGCGACATTAAAATACAGCTCCCACCGTCTTCTAAAATTTTAATAATAGTTGGTTTTGCAGATACAATTCTTGTAGCGTCTGTTACTTCAAAATTTTCATTTAAAGGCACATTAAAATCTACACGAATTAATGCTTTTTTATTTTCAAAATTAAAATCGTTAAGCGTTTTCATTTGTTCGGTTTTATTATTTTTTAATTGTTAAATGTAACATCTATTTAATAGTTCTCTAAACTATAGAAATACGAACTATATATAAATGTTTTATTTATATTCTTTTGTCTCTTTTTAACTAATTGGAACACAAATGTAACTAATTAAAAACAGCTATAAAACCTGTTTTTTAACGAAAACGATATAGCTCACGAAGATTATTAATAAATCGATTATTACACTACTTTTTTATTGAAAATCCAGAGTTAATCAGTTGAATAAGGGCTTTAATGTTTCCTGAAATAATTTTTTTTATGTTATTTTTCATCAGGGGTTTCATAAGGATACCAAAAGGTTTAAAATCTGCAAAAACCTCAATACGTAACCTGGTATATCCGTTTTCTGCTTCTTCTAAAACGAAATAATTATTCATGCGTTTTGTAAATGGAACATTGGTTGTAGACTCACCATAAACTAATTGGTTTTTGTTTACCGTTTTTCTAACAGTGGTTTGTTCTACTTCCTCATTTTTATTGACTAAACATCTATGTTTTTGCCCAGCACGGTTCACTTTATTTTTATCGTACTCTAATTTATTAACGCCTTTAACCCAGAGTAACCTATAATCAAAATTACTAATAACCTCATAAAGCTCTAAAGCTGGAAGTTTGACTAATTCTGTTTCATCATATAATTTATGTTTAGGAACATCATTTGGGATGGGTTCAATTTCTGAGAGCCTCTCTTTTAAATGCGATAACGGATTGTATGAAAATGTAATATTTCCAAAATCGTATTCTGCAATTAGCTTATTCTCGTCATTTTTAGGCTGAACATTTTCAGTGAAAATAGCATATTCTTCTAAAGGCACATTATTTTTAAGTAAACGGTGAATTTGTATCACAGGACTTCCATAAGGTTTTTTAGAATCTTTAACTTTTATAAATTCTATTTCACCATAATGCACAACAAATTTGATTTTTAAATTATACGCAGAAGAACAGGCACCGCAATGACAAATACGCTGATATTCATAGCGTTTAATATGTGCATGAAACGCTATATACATAGCTTCAATTTGCTTCTCGATAGCTAAAACATCAACCTGATCCTCAATCTTATACATAAACAACGCATCACCTTCAACTTCAGCTAACTCTAAATCCATGGTATTAGCATCAATCAATAATTCTAATAGTTCCGAAACGATATGTCTACTGTGACTAATATCTGTATGATGTACAAATTCTGTAAACCCCGAAATATCAGGAATAAAAAGAATAGCATTTTGAGTCATTTTAATTGATCTGCGTTTGTTTTAATATATAAAAATAAGTCGATTTATTTTGTGTTTATTACAACTTAATGTTAAAAACCGAAAAGCATCTTGACAAGAATAAGAAATCATTTTTAGAAATAACAAGATTATCCGCTTTACTTATCGTTTTTACGCTTTAACATCTAATAAAAAATGTGTAGGTTTGTTTCATGCTTTTTGAAGATGTTTTAGGTCAGGATCACATTAAAAATCATTTAACACAGAGTGTTGATAATGGTAGGATTCCACATGCACAATTATTTGTTGGAAATGAGGGTTGTGGCTCTTTACCAATGGCATTAGCATATGCTCAATACATTTTATGCTCGAATACTGGTGGAAAAAACACAACAGGAAATGACGCTTGCAACTTAAAGTTTAAAAATGTATCGCACCCCGATCTGCATTTTGCGTTTCCAGTAACAACAAGCGATAAAGCAAAAAGCCACCCTGTTTCTAGTAATTATCTTGAAGAATGGCGCCAGTTGATAAAAGAACAACCTTATGGAAACCTTTTTGATTGGTATAAATTACTTGGTGTTGATAATAAGCAAGGACAAATTGGCGTAGATGAAGCGCACGATATTGTAAAATCTTTAACCTTAAAATCTTACGAAGGCGGCTATAAAGTCATGCTTATATGGATGGCAGAAAAGATGAATATTGCTTGTGCTAATAAACTTTTAAAGCTTATTGAAGAACCGCCGAATAAAACCATTTTTATTCTTATTGCCGAAGATGAAGAACAAATAATTAATACGATACGGTCACGTTGCCAAATATTACATTTTCCGCCTTTAGCAGAAGATGTTATAAAAGAAGCTTTAGTTAAAAATTATAGCTTAGATCTACCTGTTGCTACCAAAATTGCGCATCAATCTAATGGAAATTATAATAAAGCCTGCGATTTGGTATATCAAGATTCTGAAGATTTACAATTTGAAGAATGGTTTATTTTCTGGATTCGAAGCGCTTTTAAAGCAAAAGGAAATAAAGCAGCCATACACGATCTTATTTCCTGGAGCGAAGACATAGCCAAAACAGGACGAGAAACACAAAAACAATTCTTACATTTTTGCTTAGATTTTTTTAGACAGGCATTACTACTAAATTATAATGCTACAGATTTAGTTTATTTAGAACCTAAAGCACCAAAATTTAAACTAGAAAATTTTGCGCCTTTTATACATGGCAACAATATTTTAGAAATTAGCGACGAACTTCAAGACGCTATTTATCATATTGAACGTAATGGTAATTCTAAAATTATTTTAACCGATTTATCTATTAAGCTTACTCGGTTACTCCATAAGAAACCTTCATGATAATAAACTAAACAGATTTTGAAATAAGCTTGTTAAAGTATTTACTGCCAATTACTTTTCAATATATCCTTTACAGACAAGTTTTAATCCATTTGGGATAATTTTTATCATCGATCTTTGTCCGTTCAATTAACGCTATGAGCGGCTTAAATATTTGGGGTTATCTTAGAATACGTTAACATCACTTTTTCTTTAAACCTGTCACGTTTTATATACTTGTTTTGTCATACTATTGAAATTAAAATATCAATAGATGAAAACAATTCATATAACTAAAAATAAAATGGAAAAATACTATCAACTTTCTAATGAAGAATTGAATAAGCAATTTTCAGATTGCACTTTAAAACCAAAACTCTTTAGCCACAAGGTACATTTGCGACTGACTGGCAAAGAAATAACCTTAAATAATACAGGAAATCTTAATTAATGTCGATAAGTTATCATGGTCAAAACACATAAAAAGCAAGAACACTTCATAAATTCTGATTATAAAATATGTTTATAATCTTTCAAGATATTTTATAAAATTAATTTAATCTAGTTGACATAGGGCTGTCATTCACCCTACTTAATTTTGTTTCAAGCTAATTTAAAAGAAATAAAAACAATTTAAATAATTCTTTTTACCCCCTTAAATATTATGAAAAAAAACCTATTCTTAATTTTACTTATTCCTTTTTTTAGTTTAGGTCAGACACAAATAGGCTCTGACATCAATGGTGAAGTCGCTGATGATTTTTCAGGTCATAGTGTATCGCTTTCTGAAGATGGTTCTATACTCGCTATTGGAGCTCCTTTTAACGATAGCAATGGTAATAATTCAGGTCACGTGCGAATTTATAAATATGAATCTGGTGATTGGAAAATAATAGGTGATATTGATGGAGAAGCAGAAGGTGATCAATCAGGTTACAGCATATCTCTTTCAAAAGATGGTTCTACCGTTGCTATTGGAGCTATTGCTAATAAAGAAAATGGTATTTTTTCTGGGCATGTAAGGGTTTATAGAAATAATTCAGGCTCTTGGGAAAAGATAGGTAATGATATTGATGGGGAAGCAAGCCCTGATCAATCCGGTAATAGCGTATCACTCTCTCAAGATGGCTCTGTTGTCGCTATTGGAGCCCATCATAATGGAGAGAATGGTTCTTTTTCAGGGCATGTTAAGGTTTATGAATATAAGTTGGGCGATTGGCAAAAGATAGGAGATGATATTGATGGGGAAGCAACTAACGATCGATTTGGTCATAGCGTGTCTCTTTCTGCCAATGGTACTACCGTTGCTATTGGAGCTAAAAATTTTGCTACTACCTTGCTTTTTGGTCAAGTGAGTGTTTATAGAAACAAATCGGGTATTTGGACAAAGTTAGGCAGTGACTTTACAGGTGAAGATCTGGCTGAAAGATTAGGTTGGAGTGTCTCACTTTCCTTTGATGGTAATATTTTAGCCATTGGAGCTACTGGAGGACTCGTAAAGATTTATGAGTATAATAGTACCACAGGCGATTGGGAAAAAATAGGTGATGATATTAATGAAGAAGCTGATGATGATGAATCAGGCTATAGTGTATCACTTTCTTCTGACGGATCTATAGTTGCTATTGGGGCAATAAAAAATGATGGTAATGGTAGCGATTCAGGTCATGTACGTATTTATAAGAACAACTCGGGGTCTTGGAAAAAGATAGGTAGTGATATTGATGGAAAAGCCCCAGAAGATCAATCAGGATATAGCATATCTCTTTCTTCAGATGGTTCTATCCTTGCTATTGGAGCACCGTATAATAGTGACAATGAAAATCTTTCTGGCCATGTACGCGTTTACAATTTAAGCACTTTACTAGCCTCAGATTCTTTCGTCCTATCTCAATTTAACATGGCTCCAAATCCAGCTAAAAATGAAACAACCATTAAATTAAACAAGGGGCTAGCCTTAGAGAAAATCTCTATCTACAATAATTTAGGTAAGTTTATAAAATCCACTAAAAAAGAAACCATTAATACATCAAACTTATCCACAGGCCTTTATTATGTAGAAGTTATAACTAATAAAGGGAAAGCCACTAAAAAATTAATAATTGAATAAATTATAAAAAAAGTAGAAAAATAAAGAGGGTTTTACGATTTACAATCGTTTTTATATTTGTTAAACCTCATAAAATAATAACATAAAACAAAACCTTCTTTTAATTTTTGCTTATCTGTTTTATAAGTCAAATCTCCCATAGTCATAAAAGAATTAATAAAACTAGCGGTAACAAGTTAGAGTAATCGTGTTTCACTCTTTTCAGATAGCACATAGTATCTATCTATTAGAGATAAACATAATACTTCATTAAATGATTATAGGTAAATGAATAATTTTTTTATAGACACTTTTAAAATTACAACAAACGAAGCTCAAATTCTTTCATCTTCATTTTATATAGAAGAATACTCAAAAGGCGATATTTTTTTAAAACATGGAGACATTTGTAATACCATTGGGTTTGTAAAAAAAGGACTCCTAAAAAGTATCACAATTGGTAAAGAAAAAGAACTCATTGATGATTTTATATTTGAAAATCAGTTTGTAGCAGACTACCGCAGTTATTTAACAAAAAAGAAATCCACTAAAGACATCATTTGTATTGAGAATTGTACAATCCATACAATCCATCGTGAAAAACTTGAAGAACTATCTAATAAATACTTATTCATTAGTAAAATAGAGAAAAAAGTCACTGAACATCTATATGTCTTAGCAGAGAAAAAATTTGATGACTTGAGACTTTTAAATGCTAAAGAAAGGTATTTAAAATTATTTAACTCAAATAGAAGGCTTTTATATAAAATTCCTCAATATGACATTGCTTCATGTTTAAGTATTAGCCCAGAAACTGTAAGTAGAATTAGAAAAAAACTTACTAAACGTTCTTGATTTATATCAACGAAAAACAAATTTAAATATCGGAGTTTTGTATGAAAAATAAAATGATTTAATCTTTTAAAAAAGAATTCTGTTTAGCCCTAAGACCATTAAAATTTTAGTCAAAAAATTAGTTTAATTATCCATTTTAACCCCTTAAACATTATGAAACAAATTTATTTTTTTACCATAGTTATATTTCTAAGCTGTTTTAAACTTATCGCACAAACTACAGAAGTAGTAGTAGCATTTAATAGCCCAACTGGAATGATACTTTATGGAAATGACTTGTACATTGCTGATATTGATGAAGGTAAAATTTCTAAAATAGACATTAATGCAACCACGCCAACACCAACAGATGTAATAATTGGATTAAGTCGCCCTTTTGACATGGTACTTAATGGAACCGACCTGTATATTTCTGAAATTACTGGAAATAAAATTTCTAAAATAGACATTAATGCAACTACGCCAATTGCAGAAGACGTAGTAACAGGATTGGATGCTCCAGCTGGAATGGTACTTAATGGAGACGATTTATATGTTGCTGAAAATACTGGACACAAAATTTCTAAAATAGACATTAACGCAACTATACCAACAACAAAAGAGGTAGTAGCATCAGATGAATTGAATAGGCCTTTCGACATAGTACTCTATGGACATGATTTGTATATTAGTGAATATTATGGCAATAGTATTTCAAAAATAGATATTACTGCAGCAATTCCAATAACACCAGTCCTTGCAGCTGGCGGATTCAACGAGCCTGTTGGAATGGTACTTAATGGAGATGATTTATATATTGCTGAATTAGATGGTAACAAAATCTCTAAAATAGACATTAATGTAGCTATACCAACAGTAGAAGATGTAGTAACAGGATTAGATGGTCCAGTTGGAATGGTATTAAATGGAGATGACTTGTATATTTCTGAAATTTCTGGCAACAGAATTTCTAAGCTCAATTTAAGTACACTTTCAATAAATGAAAATATAGAAGTATCCAATATAAAGTTATATCCAAACCCTTCCCTAGATTTTATTCAAATTTCTGGATTACCCAGAACAGAAAATTATACAATTTATAATATTTTAGGAACTAAAATAAGTAGTGGAATTATCTCTAATAATGAAAAAATTGATATTAAAAAATCACCCAATGGATTGTATTTTCTAAAATTTGAAAACGGAAACACCTTTAAGTTTATTAAAAAATAAACTATAAATTTTCAATCTATAGTTTTAAGTAAAAATGAATCTAAAATCAGGCTTATTTTACTACCAAACTAAATGATGATAACGAACATTTCAACCAAATATAATTCCTATCAATTAAAAAACTAAACGCTTCGAAATTTACAACCAAGGCTGTAAATTTCGAAGACTAATATAAAACAAAATAACCCCTTTAATATCTAAATAATTATGAAACGAATTTATTTTACTCTAACAATTCTATTTTTAAGCTGTATCAAACTTACTGCACAAACCGATGTAGTAACTGGATTAAATGGTCCTGCCGGAATCCTACTTGATGGAAACCAATTATATATTGCTGAATTTCAGACAATGTCTAAAATAGACATTTTAGAAACTTCGCCAACAATTACAGATATAATTGTAGGATTGACAGGTATTTTTGAAATGGCATTAAGGGGAAATGACTTGTATTTTTCATTAGAAAGAGGCAGGATTTCTAAAATAGACGTAACCGAAACGAATCCTACAATTACAGATGTAATAACTGGATTGGATAGGCCTAATGGAATTTTACTTAATGGAAATGATCTGTATTTTTGTGAAAGTGATAAGATTTCTAAAACAGATATCACTACAGCTATACCAACAACTACAGATGTAGTTACGGGATTAGATCGCCCTACTGGAATGGCAATTAATGGAAACGATTTGTATATCGCTGAATACGGTGAAAACAAAATTTTTAAAATAGACATTACCGAAACAACACCAACAACTACAGATGTGATAACGGGATTGGATAGGCCTTATGGAATTTTACTTAATGGAAATGATTTATATATTGCCGAAGGCACCAAAATTTCTAAAATAGACATCACCACAGCTATGCCAACAACTACAGATGTGGTTACTGGATTAGATAACCCCATTGGAATGGCAATTAATGGAAACGATTTGTATATCGCTGAAAATGGTGAATCTAAAATTTCTAAATTCACTTTAGGCACGCTTTCAACAGGAGAGAATATAATATCCTCTAATATTAGACTATATCCAAACCCTTCCCCAGATTTTATTCAAATTTCCGGATTACCCAGAACAGAAAATTATACAATTTATAATATTTTAGGAACTAAAATAAGTAGTGGAATTATCTCTAATAATGAAAAAATTGATATTAAAAAATCACTCAATGGATTGTATTTTCTAAAATTTGAAAACGGAAACACCTTTAAGTTTATTAAAAAATAAGGGGTATAGCGCTTACTAACAAGTAATAAAAATAACATTAAGAAAAGGTTTCTATGTAGATAGAAACCTTTTCTTTTTTATAGCATAACATTAAAAAAATACGATTAAATATTTTAAATGTAACTTTGCACAAAACTTAATACAAATAACTTCGCCTCTTATTAAGTTTAAAATAATTAATTCCTATATATCTTTAGGAAACGACTATGAATTAAATTATAAATGACAAGAAAGAAAAAAGGGAAATCAAAAAAAGGAATTTCCAACTTAACAAATACCATTCTAAGTATTTTAAAAAAAGATAGAAACCAATCATTCAACTATAAACAAATTGCTGCTAAACTAGGTGTTAATGATGCCAGTAGCAGAAATAAAATTATAAAAACCTTAGCAAAACTTGCTGCTCAACAAGAGATTATACAAGTAGAACGCGGAAAATTTAAAGCCGTTATTAATACAGAATATCATACAGGTATTTTAGATTTATCTGCCAAAGGGTCTGGTTATATTATTTGTGATGCATTCGACGATGATGTTTTTATAGCATCTAATAACATTAATAAAGCATTAAATGGTGATGAAGTCGAATTCTATGTATATAAACGTAGAAAACGAGGAAAATTAGAAGGAGAAATAACCAATATTATAAAACGCGATAAAAGCGAATATGTTGGTGTTATACAATTACACAGTAATTATGCTTTTGTAATTGCAGATAGTCCAAAAATGCATAAAGATATTTTTATTCCCATTAACAAGACCTTTAAAGCAGAAGACGGCGATAAAGTATTAGTAAAACTTGAAGATTGGCCAGAAAAAGCCGATTCACCTTATGGCAAAGTAATCCAAGTACTTGGTAAACCAGGAGACCATAATACAGAGATCCATTCTATTTTAGCCGAGTATGGTTTGCCTCATGAATTTCCACACGAAGTAGAAGATTTTGCAAATAAATTAGATACCTCTATTACAGCCGATGAAATCGCTAAACGTAGAGACATGCGTAAAGACTTAACCTTTACAATTGATCCTAAAGATGCTAAAGATTTTGATGACGCCTTGTCTTTTAAAGTCCTAAATAATGGCTTATGCGAAATAGGCATCCATATTGCAGATGTATCCCATTATTTACAAGAAGGTACCGTTTTAGATGATGAAGCTTACGAACGTGCCACATCTGTTTATCTAGTAGACAGAGTAGTGCCCATGCTTCCTGAAGTATTATCAAATAAAGCCTGTTCGTTACGTCCGCATGAAGAAAAATATACCTTTTCTGCTGTCTTTCAAATGAATGATAAATGCGAAATTAAAAACGAATGGTTTGGTCGTACAGTGACCTATAGTGATGCCCGATATGCTTATGAAGAAGCCCAGGCTATTATCGAAAATAACATGGGTCTTGCCATTCCTGCAAAAGCAGAAATCCACAACATTAGTGAAATTAATAATACCATACCAAAAGAAGTATCACTCACAGAAAAAGAATATCAAACACCAAAAGAAATAGCTTATGCCATTCTAAAAATGAATGAGTTAGCTAAAATTATGCGCAGAAAACGTATGAGTTCTGGTGCCATTTCTTTTGATAAAGTAGAAGTAAAATTCAATTTAGATGAAGAAAGCAATCCAGTAGGCGTATTTTTTAAAACCAGTAAAGATGCTAATAAACTTATTGAAGAATTTATGCTTTTAGCAAACCGTAAAGTATCCGAATTTATTGGTAAAAAAGATCCTAAAAAAACCTTTGTCTATCGGGTACACGACGAGCCAGATGATAGCAAATTAGCGAACCTACAAGGTGTTGTATCTAAATTTGGCTACAAACTTAATTTTAAAGATAGAAAAGCCACATCGGCATCACTTAATAATTTACTCAAAGAAGTTAATGGTAAAAAGGAGCAAAACCTTGTTGATACCTTAGCCATTAGAAGTATGAGTAAAGCCGAATATACCACACATAATATTGGCCATTACGGCTTAGCATTCGATTATTATAGCCATTTTACATCACCTATTCGTCGATATCCAGATGTGATGGCACACCGTTTATTACAGCAGTATTTAGATGGAGGTAAATCTGCAAGTGAAGAGGCTTATGAAGATAAATGCAATCATTCTAGTGCTATGGAAAACCTCGCCACAAAAGCAGAACGAGATTCTATAAAATACATGCAGATTAAATTTATGCAAGACCATAAAGATGATGAGTTTGTAGGGGTTATTTCTGGTGTAACCGATTGGGGAATTTATGTTGAAATCATTTCTAATAAATGTGAAGGAATGGTAAGTGTTCGCGATATGAAAGACGATCATTACGCATTCGACCAAGACCAATACGCCATGGTAGGCAGAAACACAAAAACAATGTATCAACTTGGTGACGAAGTTGTTGTAAAAGTTAAAAATACAGATTTAGTTAAAAAACATCTTGATTTTAATTTAGTAGGCAAAAAAGAAATTGAATAGTAACATTAATTTTTTTGTAACAATTGCTAAAACCAATAAAAGGTATTAAACCTAGATCCCGCTAAAAATTGGGATTAGTTCAACTTACAATTTTGAATACGCTTTGCAGACTTCTCAAAATTGAGTTTCACTAATAAAATAAATTATGGTTTTAACAACAACGAGTTCGGTAGAAGGTCACACAATACAAGACTATTTAAAGAAGAAGCCTTTCAAAAACTTAAAGAAAATGCTATTAATTTAAAAGTCAACGCTGTCGTTGGGATTTGTATTGATGTAGAAACAAATCCAACTTCAGTTTTAATTATAGTATCTATTACAGGAACAGCAGTAAAAATTCTTTAATTTTAAAAAAAGGAATAATTATTGATAACTTTACGTTTAAATCAAAAAACATAAAAAATTTAGCCATGAAACGTTTAATAGTAGTATTAGCAATCCTAGTTTCCACAATAGCTGTAGCACAAAAACCAATTGAAAAATCAATTGGAGAATTTACACACTTAAAAGTGTATGATTTAATAGAAGTTGAACTTATTAAATCTGATGAAAATAAAATTATTATTTCAGGAAAAAATAACAAAGATGTTCTTATAAACAATAAAAACGGAACACTAAAAATTAAACTGAAACTTGAAAAAGCTTTCGATGGCAATAAAACAAAAGCACAACTATACTATGAGTCTATAGATGTTATTGATGTTAACGAAGGTGCAAAAGTACATTCAAAAGATATTATCAAACAATTTGAAATAGATTTAAATGCCCAAGAAGGTGGAAAAATAGACTTAAAACTAGATGTAAAATATGCAAATATTAGATCGGTAACAGGTTCTAATATTACAACCTCGGGAACAGCCAAACATCAGGATATATCAATTTATACAGGAGGCCTTTACGAAGGAAAAGCACTTAAAACAGATATTACAGATGTTTCAATACGAATCGCTGGAGAAGCACATGTTCACGCTAAAACTCTTGTTAATGCTAAAATAAGAGCTGGAGGAGATATCTTTATTTACGGCAAACCCGAACGTGTCGATGAGAGTAAAGTATTAGGGGGTAGAATAAAACAGATGGACAAATAAACAGACTAGATTTATTTATTTTTTAAAACTAAACCCGCTCTTGTAGTGGGTTTTTTGTTAATTAACAACTCGTGTTTTACCCATACAAAAACCATACAACATCTCTTACATATCTTATTTTTAGTATCTTAGTGCTACAACAACTAATGATTTTTGAAACAGTTTTATTTTTTACTCTTTAATATCTGTGTTTTGGCATGTAGTTTTATACATGCTCAAGAACGTCCTCCTATTGAAATTTTTTCACCAAAAGATTATGGAGCCGAAACTCAAAACTGGTCCATTTCTCAATCCAAAGAAAATTATATTTATGTAGCTAATAATAAAGGGTTACTTGAGTTTAATGGTGCAAATTGGCAATTATATATGTCGCCTAACGAAACCATTATAAGGTCGGTTAATGTTATAGATAATTTAATATATACTGGTAGTAACAGAGAGTTCGGGTATTGGCAAAGAAATAAATTGGGGCAACTGCATTATACATCACTATCTAAAAAACTAAAGGTCGATTTTTTAGAAGATGAAGAATTCTGGAACATTATAAGTATAGATGATTATATTTTATTTCAATCCTTAAAGAGAATTTATATTTACAATAAAACAGATGCTTCCTACAGCATCATCGATTCTGATACTATTATCTATAAAATATTCAAAGTTGATGAAACTATTTATTATCAGAAAACCAAAGACGGTATATACAAAATCGAGAATGGGGCATCAAAACTAGTTTCCAATAATGTAATTCTTAAAGAAAATAGACTGGTTAATATTTTTAGCATAAACAGTCATCTTTTAATAGAAACCGAAAATAACGGGTTTTATGTTTTAGACAATGGAATCCTTTCTAAATGGGATATCCCCGCAAACAAAAAATTATCAGAAGTAAGTGTATTTCGTAGCATTCGGTTAAAAGACCATAGTTTTATTTTAGGTACGAGGTCTAATGGGATTTTGCACTTAACCGCAGATGGCACCATAAATTATAACATAGACTCCGTGCATGGATTAAGTAATAATACGGTGCATGGTGTTTTTGAAGATGCTGAAAATAATATCTGGTTGGCTTTAGAAAACGGCATTAATTGCGTGAATATGAAATCTTCTTTTAGTATTTATACAGATGAAGAAGGTAAAATAGGAACCATATACACCTCTTCCGTTTTTAATGATAATTTGTATATAGGTACAAATCAAGGTTTGTTTTATAAGCCTCAGGGTAAAAAAGAAAAATTTAAACTTGTAGAAGGTATACAAGAAGCTGTTTGGTGTTTAACTATAATAGATAATACATTATTTTGTGGTCATGATACAGGAACATCTATTATAAATAATCATACAGCAGAAAAAATCAAAGGCACACAACAAGGTACCTGGAATATAAAACCCATAGATAAAACAGACCTATTATTACAAGGTAATTACGATGGCTTATACATTATTCAGAAAATTAATAATACATGGGTATTTAGAAATAAAATAAAAGGGTTTAACCTCTCAAGTAAATTTTTTGAGATCTATGATGGTCAAATTTTTGTTAGTCATGAGTACAAAGGTGTTTTTAAAATTGATGTGGATAATGATTTTACAAAAGTTTTAGAAATTAAAAAGGATCCAGATCTTGGTAAAGAATTAAACTCCAGTATTATTAAATATAATAATGATCTATTATACATTCATAAAAAAGGCGTCTTAAAATATAATACAAAAGTGAATAAGTTTTTAAAAGACACTGTTTTAAGCACCTTATTCACAGAAGAAGATTATACCTCGGGGAGACTTGAGTTTAATAAAGAGACCAATACCCTGTGGTGTTTTTCTTTAAAAGATTTAAATTACATCTCTCCTGGAAAATTAAGTAATATTCCAAAAGTTAGTAAAATACCTTATTCCAAGTCATTACCAAGAGGCTTAACAGGTTACGAAAACATATCGTATCTCAATAATAAAAAGTATTTAATAGGAACCTCAACAGGTTTTGTGGTTATAGATCTAGATAAAGGATCTAATAGAGCTTATGATATTTCAATTAATTTGATAACAAAACAGAGTATCATTTCAAGTCCAGAAATTGTAAACAAAAATACTAATGGAGGCTTTAAAAATAAAGATAACAATATAGAATTTACATACAGTGTTTCAGAATTTGAAAAATATCTCGATACAGAATATCAATATCAACTGGAAGGCATATATCCAAATTGGAGTAATTGGTCTGCCAGATCTAAAACACTATTCGAAAATTTGCCTTATGGCGATTATGTCTTTAATGTTAGAGCTAGAGTAGGCAACACCATCACTAAAAATGTGGCGTCCTATAGCTTTAATATTGAAAGCCCTTGGTATCTTTCTAAAACAATGCTATTTGCTTATGTGTTTTTAGTTTTATTGTTTTCATTAATCATGCATAATATCTATAAACGTTATTACAGAAAACAAAGAGAAGCACTATTACAAAAAACGACGCGAGAACTAGAATTAAAAGAATTAGAGAACAAACAACAGTTAATGCGTTTTAATAACGAAAAATTAAGACAAGATATTGATAACAAAAACCGCGAACTAGGTATTTCAACAATGAGTTTAATTAAAAAGAACGAATTTTTGAATAGCATAAAAAAAGAATTACAAAATATTGATGACATTAATAATATAAAACATGTTATTAAGATAGTTGATAGGAATCTAAATAATACAGATGATTGGCATGTTTTTGAGGAAGCTTTTAATAATGCTGATAAAGATTTTCTTAAAAAAATAAAAATAGAACACCCAGCTCTTACTTCAAATGATTTGAGATTATGTGCTTATCTAAGGCTCAATCTATCATCAAAAGAAATTGCACCACTACTTAACATATCTTCCAGAAGTGTGGAGGTTAAACGTTATAGACTTCGCAAAAAAATGGATTTGCCTCATGAATCCAGCCTAACAGACTATATTTTGGAAATATAGTATCAAAACACTTGCTTTTATTACCCATACATTACCACAACATTGATGTTTTTTCGTACTTTTAAAATATCACAAAACAAAGAATTCACGAATAAAAACCCACGTCAATTAAGAGTTTATCAATAAAGTGTCATTTTTTTTATCATGTATGTTTTTTGTTGAGGTATAAAATAAGAATACAATAAATACTATAACTAGCTTTACTAAAACTCAAAAAACTAAACTAAAAATGAGACGAACTCTCTTCAAAATTTTAACCTTATTCTTTTTTACGTACTCTGGTGCGCAAAATATAGACATAAGTGGAAATGTTCAAGACAATACTGGATTCCCTATACCAGGAGTTAATGTACTTGTTAAAAACACAGCAAAAGGCGCAGTAACAGATTTTGATGGTAATTTTACAATTACCAATATCGAAATAGGTACTACGCTATCATTTAGTTACATCGGTTATATAACAAAAGAATTTGTTATTACCGATAATTCTAAATTAACGATCCAATTGGAAGAAGACCTTGCCCAACTAGACGAAGTCGTCGTAATTGGTTATGGTACACAAACCAAAAAAGAAATTACAGGCGCCGTTTCTGTTTTAGGTGCAGAAACCATTGAAGCGCTTAAACCAACACGAATTGAACAAGCACTACAAGGGCAAGTGGCTGGGGTTAATATAACCTCCCAGTCTGGTTCGCCTGGTGGTGGTGCAACCATTAGTATTAGGGGCGTTTCTACAAATGGCGATAGCAGACCATTAATTTTAGTTGATGGCAATGTTATTGAAGACTTAAGTGTTATAAACCCCAGTGATATTGAAAGCATGAACATCCTTAAGGATGCAACCGCAGGTATTTATGGTGTAAGAGCAGCCAATGGGGTTATTCTAATAACCACCAAAAAAGGACGCCAAAATATGCCTTTAACAGTAGAATATAACGCCTATGGAGGTTTTCAACAAACAACACGTAAAATACCAGTACTTAATGCTACAGAATACGCTGTAGTAATAAATGAAGCATTTGCATCTGGTGGTGGTCAACCTCCTTTTGGAGACTTAGCCATTTTAGGGCAAGGAACAGATTGGCAAGATGAGGTTTTTGAAAACGCAGCCATACAAAACCATAGTATTTTGCTAAAAGGCGGAGGTGAAAAATCATCCTATTCTTATAGCGGTTCATTCTTAACACAAGATGGAATTGTTGGTGGTAATAAATCAAACTTTACACGTTTTACAAACGCTGCTACTTATAATTTAGATTTTCTTGAGAACTTTAAACTCACTTCGGGTTTAACTTTAATGAGAACGAATAAAAGAAACCTTCTTGAAAATGACTTAGGGTCTGTTTTATTTAATGCCTTAAATATGGATCCTACCAAAAGAGTTCGAGATGAAACGGGCGCCTTTACAATTGCAGAAGGCTTAGGTAATGAAGTCATAAACCCCATAGCACAAATGGCAAATACCTATGATAGAGGTAAAGTTATGAAGCTAAGTGGTAATGCGGGATTATCTTATAACTTCTTAGAACACTTTACGGTACAATCTAATATTCAATTTAATTATTCAGAAGTTACATCAAAAATATTTAGACCTACGGTTAATTATGGAAGCGGAAAAGTATTTAATAAAGATAGAAGCGAAATTTCTGAAAGATTAGATTATTTTAGAGATTACACCTTTGATGCTTTTATTAAGTATGAAAATAAGTTTAACGACATTCATAATGTCAATGTTTTATTAGGAACATCCGTATTTAAAACTACAGGAGAATATACTGGATTTGATGGGTTTGACATTACAGATAATAATATTATAAACGCATCCATTGAACAAGCATCTGATGTTAGAAACATTAATGCAGGGAATATGGGAAGAAATGACACGTTCGATTCTAGACTATTGTCCTACTTCGCTAGAGTTCAATACGACTATAAAGGAAAATATTTAGTATCAGCAGTCGTTAGACGTGATGGTTCAACCAAATTTGCACCAAAAAATAGATTTGGCTTTTTCCCTTCTGGATCTATTGGTTGGGTAGCTTCAGATGAAGATTTTTTATCAGACAGTAACGTTTTCGATTTGCTTAAGTTTAGAGCCTCTTATGGGGTTTTAGGGAACGATAGAATTCCAGATTACAAATATATTTCACTAAACGATGGTCAGGCCGCCTATACATTTAATAATAATGATTCGGAGGCCATTGGTTTATCTATAGGTGGTCTTGCTAATCCAGAAATTAAATGGGAAAAGCAAAAAACTCTGGATATTGGATTAGATGCTCGGATTTTAAATAACAAGGTAGATATTACAGTAGATTATTTTAATAAAAGAACAGAAGACTTATTAGTACAACCTCAAGTATCAGGTATATTAGGAGCATCCGCACCAGGATCGGCATCACCATTTGTTAACGCAGGAATTGTTGAGAACACAGGACTGGAGTTTGCCATTGGTTATTCAGATAATTTTAATGATAATTTTAAATTTAGTATCAGGTATAACGTTACTACTTTAGATAACGAGGTTATTTCAGTAAGTAACGATGGTGGCTTTGTTGAAGGGGGTGATTTTGGTGTTGGACAAGAATTTCCGCCATCAAGAATGGAAGCAGGATTCCCAATAGGTTTTTTCTACGGTTTACAAACAGATGGCATCATCCAAAATCAAGACGAATTTAATAATGCCACACCAACCGCAACAAATCCACCACAAATAGGTGACTTACGATTTGTTGATCAAAATGGAGATAATATAATAGATAGCGATGATAGAATAAACCTCGGAGATCCCATACCAGACGCCACCATGGGTATAAACATCTCTTTAGATTATAAAAACTTCGATTTTGCAACTTATGCGTTTGCCTCTATTGGCAACGACATTGTTCGTAATTATGAAAGAAATCAAAATTTAGTTAACAAACCAACATATTTCTTAGATCGTTGGAATGGTGAAGGCACAACAAACACAACACCTAGAGTAACTACGGCTGCTACATCAAACACCTTATTTTCAGATTATTTTGTAGAAGACGGGTCTTTTGTTCGATTACAGAATGTACAACTCGGTTATAGCTTCTCAAACAAAGCTCTTGAGGATTCTAAAATAAGTAAGTTACGACTATATATCTCCGCAAGTAATTTGGTGACTCTAACCGAATATAGAGGTTACGATCCAGCAGCGTCTTCAGGAGATCCAATTGGTGGCGGTATAGATCAGGGTTTTTATCCTAGCGCAAGCACATTCTTATTAGGACTTAATTTAAAATTTTAAACTGGTATTATGAAAAAATTTATAATAAAAAATATCTTAATCGTTCTCGTTTTGGCAACGTCATGTAGCGACGATTTTGTAGATGTGCCATCTCCAGACGAAATATCTGATGAATTCTTTAACTCAGAACAAGATTACCAAGACGCATTAATTGGAGCTTACGATCTATTGCAATCAACCTATTTAAATGTCATGCTTGGTGAAATAGCATCAGATAATACGCTGGCAGGAGGAGAAAGCGCAACAGACGTTCCTGGAATTCAGGAAATAGATGATATGATACATACACCTGTAAATGCTCAATTAAGAGACATTTGGACCTGGATGTATGGAGGCGTTAGCAGAGCTAACTACATTCTGGAATTTCAAGATAAAACAGATTTTCCTAATAAAAATAACGTACTAGCTCAAACAAAGTTTTTAAGAGCTTATTATTATTTTGAACTAGTAAAGTGGTTTGGTGACATCCCATTAATTATAGATAAAAGAGTTCAATTTGGTGAAGAATTAGAAATTGACAAATCACCCAAAGCTGATGTTTATGCTTTAATAGAAGACGATTTAACATTTGCAGTATCAAATTTACCCAATACTCAAGCACAAAAAGGCAGAGCAACTAAAGCTGCAGCACAAGCTTTATTAGGTAAGGTTTATTTGTATCAAGATAAATTTTCAGATTCGGCTACTGTTTTAGAAAACCTTATTAATAGTGCACCATCTATCCCTTTAGATTTACTTCCTACAGAAACAGCTAATACCATGTTTGAAAACGATAATGAAAATAACATAGAGTCCGTTTTCGAAATACAATATACCGATGAAGAAGGAGCAAGTTTTGACTGTTTACAATGCAGTGGAGGTAATGTGGCTGTCGGTTTTAATGGCATAAGAAACTATGATGGTACCTTATTTGAATCTGGATTTAGTTTCAATGTACCAACGCAAGAAGCAGTAGATGCTTTTGAAGATGGTGATATTCGTTTAGAATACTCCATATTAGACATTAATGCCTGGGCTACAGAAACAGGAGCTACTTTTAAAGAAGGCTTTGAACATACAGGATATTATAACAGAAAATATATAGCACGTCAAGGAGATTTAAATACGGGAGATGCCAATTTAACTAACCCAAATAATTATAGAGCCATTCGTTTTGCTGATGTACTATTATTGGCTGCAGAAGCCTTAAACAGGGGCGACATAAGTGACGATCGAGCAAAAATTTATCTAAACAGAGTAAGAACAAGAGCTATGTTAGCAGATGTTACCACATCTGGTACAAACCTAACAAACGATATATATAACGAACGTCGGGTAGAGTTAGTTGGTGAAGGTCACCGTTTTTTCGATTTAGTAAGAACAGGTAGAGCAGCAACCGAAATAGATGGGTTTGTTACAGGAAAACATGAAGTCTTTCCAATCCCCTCAATTGAAATTCAATTAGCAGGTAACAGATGGGAACAAAACTCCAACTACTAAAAAAATCATAAATTATGAAAACATTAAAATATATATTTAGTCTCGGTTTACTTTTACTGGTCTTTGCTGGTTGTACCGATGATGACCGTAGTTTAGATTATTTAAACGAAATCACAGCCCCGGCAGATGTTACAGTAACATTGAATTTATCACAAGATAATTCAGGTTTGGTAACCATTACACCAAACGCAACAAATGCGTCATCCTATCATGTTAATTACGGAGATGGAACAGAAGAATTAGCCGAAGTAGATCAAGGAGAAAGTGCAGAACATATATATGCAGAAGGCACATATACCATTACCGTTGAAGCTATTGGTCTTACAGGTTTAAAAACAGAAACAACACAACAATTGATAGTCTCATTTAGAGCTCCAGAAAACTTGGTTGTTACCGCAGAAATAGACGCTTCTAATCCTTTTAAATTAAATGTTTCTGCAACTGCAGATTTTGCAGCAGCATTTAATGTCTTTTTTGATACATCTATAATAGACGAAGAACCAACACCTTTAATGTTAGACGGAACGGTAAGTTTTGAGTATCCAGCCGTTGGAGATTATACCATTAGAGTTGTAGCTTTAAGTGGCGGGGCAGAAACTGCTGAAATCAATCAGGTTATAACAGTGTCCTCACCTACAGACTTTCCTATCGATTTTGAATTTATAGATACAGGCGCTTTATTAGGTTTCGATGGTGGCGTGATAACAGTTGAAGAGAACCCTCAAATAGATGAAAATAACAATTCTGCTACAGTTGCTAAAATTGTAAAAAATGCTGGACAAGTTTGGGGCGGAAATCAAATTAAAATGTCCGCACCTATCGATTTTACTGCAAAAAAACTAGTCACTATGGATGTTTGGTCACCTAGATCTGGCGGAAAACTATTGTTTAAAGTTGAAGATCCTGTAGATCCTCAAAATATCTTCTTCGAGACTGAAGTGACATTGGTTGGAAATAGTGATTGGGAAAAAGTGACTTTCGATTTAAGTGCTATTGACACCGCAGAAGCGTATCAAAATATCGTTTTAATCTTTGACCTCGGAACAGAAGGCGCAGGAGGTTCAGATTGGACATTCTATATCGATAATATCAAACAAGCAGCTCCCGTTACAGGAGAAAGTGCCACACCTATTACTTTTGAAACGCCTTATACATTAAGATCATTTGATGGGGGTGATATTTCTATAATCACCAATCCCGACCAAGATCCTAATAACGGCAATATCTCTAGTACGGCGGCTAAATTAGTGAAAGACGCTGGACAAACTTGGGGCGGTTCTGTAATTTCTGTTGAACAACCATTCTCTTTTGTAAACTCAACTACCGTAACGGCTAAAGTATGGTCACCTAGAGTAGGGCTAAATTTATTGATGAAATTTGAAGACGATAACGCAACACCTTCAGCTGAAATAACAGCAACTAGTACCGTTGCAAATCAATGGGAAGAATTAACTTTTGACTTTCCAGGTATTGATACCAACCTAGATTTTACAAATATTGTACTAATCATGGACAACGGAACGGAGGGAGATGGTTCTGATAATTTCACAATTTATGTTGATGATATTTCATCGAGGTCCTTTTTAAATTTTGAGCCCCAACAAGCTTTAAGAAGTTTTGATGGTGGCGATATTTCCATAATAACGAATCCCGATCAAGATCCTAATAATGGCAATACCTCAAGTATGGTAGCAAAATTAGTAAAAGATGCAGGACAAACTTGGGGCGGTTCTGTAATTACGCCAACCCAACCATTGTCATTCGTAAATTCAACTACAGTAACAACAAAAGTATGGTCACCCAGAGTTGGATTAAATTTATTGTTAAAATTTGAAGACGATAACGCAACACCTTCAGCTGAAATAACAGCAACTAGTAGCATTGCAAATCAATGGGAAGAACTGACTTTTGATTTTTCTGGAATTGACCTAAATATTGAGTTCACAAATATTGTCCTAATTATGGATAATGGAACAGAAGGAGATGGATCGGATAATTATACGATTTACGTAGACGATATTGACATAAATTAAAGTCACCTAAATTTTAAAACTAGAATTATGAAAAATATAAAATTATTAATAACAATTTTCAGTTTAGTTGGAGTTCTTTTTGGATGTCAAGAAGACGATTATGAAGTGGGAGACATCATAGCACCTACTAATATTGAAATCACATCTGTGATTGTAGGAGCCGATGCAAGCAATCCTAACGGTGATGGAAGTGGCATGGTAGAATTCATAACCACCGCAGATAACGCCATTTCATACCAATATCTTATTAATGGAGAAAGAATTGCTGCTCCCGAAGGCAAACAAAGCTTTGTCTTTGCAGAGCTCGGGGTTAATACCTATACAGTAACAGCAATAGCCTTTGGTATTGGTGGTGTTTCCTCAACCAAGTCCATTAACATAGACGTAGTAAGTAACTTTGAAGACCAAGAAGCAAAAGACCTATTAAGTGGAGGCGTAGGATTAAGCAAAACATGGTATTGGGCAGCCGATAAGATTGGTAATATTGGTTTAGGGCCAAATGAAACTCAGCCAGGTGGCGAACACACCTATTCGCAATGGTTTACATCTACAGCATGGCATGCAGACAAATTATGTATGTATGATGCTGAATTTGTATTTACACAACCTACAGAAGGAAATTTGTTATATGAGCAAACCGTAGGATCTGCCTATACACCAGGAGATTTTGCTGCCTCAATTGGAGTGGCTGGAGATTCTTGCCACGGCGAAGATGTAGCACCATCTTTATTTGGTGTTAAAAACGTAACGATGATACCAGCTTCTTCTACGGCAACAGTTGCTGGAGATTATAGAGGTACTACCATAAGTATTTCTAACAATGGTTTTATGAGTTGGTATGTGGGTGTTAGCAAACTTGAAATTATAAAAGTAACAGCCTCTACATTATTTGTTAGAATGACAGATAGCGCTAATCCAGGGAATGCATGGTATTGTAAATATCAAACGGAAAAACCCGTACAGTAGAAGGTTTGTAGTATGCATAATTAAGAAGGTATTAAAAATGTCATTCTGAATGCAATGAAGAGTCTCTAAAAGTTTTAATTTTTAGATGAATAAGATTCTTCGCTGCATTCAGAATGACATCAACATTTTAACAAAATGTTTTTCGTCTTATTAGTAGTTCTATAAGTATAGGATCTTTTTAAATCGTTGATTTTTAGCCATTACAAGTGAGCTGAGGTTCTTCGCTTTACTCTGATAACAAAGTTCATCACTTTTTAGACCTTCTTTTTTTGTGTATAAATTAAAAGACATTTTAAAAGGCTTTAATCGTCTCATACACAAACTACCAAACCTCCTAAAATCTAAACCAATCATATATTAAAGACACCCCAAACTCGATACTAATTTTAAAAGAACCACTTAATTGATACTTGGTATAAATCAATGTCTTTAAATAAAAGATCTAAAGTAGTAGGTCTGCATACTGTTACAATTTCAAAGTTTTTCAGAAAATACTTTTCTTGTACATTAGGAGAATATCAACGTAAACTAAAGATTGATTATAGTCTCGAATTAATAAAAAACTCAAAAATGTCGCTTACTGAAATTCCACATTATTGCGGGTTTACAGATCAAAGCCATTTTACCAGAATCTTCAATGAAATGACTGGATTTCTACCAAAGCATTTTAGGAAATTATAAAAACAGGCTAATTTCATTCTATTTTTATACTAATCATTATTTTATTTTTGACACAAATCATTAATCAAAATCAATGAAAAAATATGTTTTTATTCTTACCCCTTTCATTCTTTTTTTAGTTGTGAAAAATCAGTAAAAGAAAAGAGGTTAAAAGATTCAAATTATTTAATTCAAAAGTCAATACAAGAACTTACTAATTTATAAAGAAGGAGAAACGTATTCTGGTCATTGTGAAATTCTTAATAAAGAGATAGGTAACAAGGCTAATTACAGGCACTTTGCTCGTTAGAGCAGTTTTAGTAAATAAATTAAAATGAAAATAATATGAGAAATTATGTAAGTAAACTATATTTTTTGATTTGGGTGATTATGATTTTAAATCATGCCGTTTATGCTCAATCGAAATCTATTACTAAAGATGAATATTTAAATAACTTGAATAACAAGATTCCTGCATGGTTAGATGAGTTCGTCGTTCCTGGAGCTGCAATTGCGATAATTGATAATGGCGAGGTAATCCTTCAAAAGGGTTATGGATATGCTGATGTAAAAAACAATATTAAAGTTAATGATCAAACAGGTTTCAATATTGGCTCCATCTCAAAGACTGTAGCTGCATGGGGCATTATGAAATTAGTTGAAGAAGGCAAAGTTGAATTGGATAGCCCCGTAGAAAAATATCTAACTAGATGGCATTTTCCGAAATCGGAATATAGCATCAATAAAGTAACAATCAGAAGACTACTTAGTCATACATCTGGACTATCACTGCCTGGGTATCCTGGTTGGTCTCCCAGCGACACTTTGCCAACAATTGAAGAATCCTTATCAGGAAAAAATAATGGCCCAGGTGATGTCAGGTTAATTATGGAACCTGGAACAAAGTGGAAATATTCAGGTGGTGGATTTACTATTCTGCAATTAGTTATTGAAGAAGTAACTGGATTAAAATTTGCTGATTTCATGCAGGCTGAGATTCTAAATCCACTAGGTATGGTAAATAGTAGCTACATAATCAATGAAAAGATATTAGATAAATCATCATTAGAACATAATAACTATGGAGCAGTAATTCCTTTTGAATTATTCACGGCAAAGGCCGCTGCTGGTCTACATACGACAATTGAAGATTTTGCGATTTTTGCTCAAGCAAGCCTTAATGTTTCTAATACCTCAGGAACTCAGCAATCAATTCTCAAGCAAAGTACGATTGAACTAATGACATCCCCTGTACCAGCATCTGATGGTAAATATGGTTTAGGATATCATGTTGATTCTATTCCCAATACTTCCGCAGTATTAGTAGGACATGGAGGAGCCAATACTGGTTGGCATGCCTTTCTACAGGTAAATCAAAAAACAGGCGACGGGTTTGCCATGATTACCAACGGAGGTTCGGGACATAATGTATATCGCCAAGCATATTGCGATTGGATTAACTGGAAATTGGATGTATCACTAGGAGATAGATGTAAAAAGATTATTACCCCACTATTAATCAGGACTCTCATTAATGAGGGAATTGCTTCTACAATTGCCAAATATAAAAAGGTGAAAACAACTGAAACTAATGACTATCTTTTCTTTGAAGGTTCACTTAATAGATTTGGCTATGAATTACTTCGATCGGATAAAGTAAAGGAAGCAATTGAAATATTTAAGTTAAATGTTGAAGAATACCCAGAATCTGGAAATGTTTATGACAGCTTGGGAGAAGCATATATGGTAGATGGAAATTCCGAATTGGCAATTAAAAATTACGAAAAATCTATTGAATTAGACTCTGATAATGTGAACGGAATAGAGATGTTAAAGAAATTGAAGAACAAATAAATTTAGATCAAGGTTTACAAAAACGAACACACAACACTATGTGAAAAATCATTAAAAACACTTTTTACATTTACTGTCCGTTAGTGCGGAAATGTTTTAATTAAAGCTTAACAAGGAATATCCTTGTTGAGCTTTTTTCATTGTATTGTTTTCTTTTGAGTACTTTTTGTTTGTGCATTGCATTGGAGTTAACATATGATTTTGTAATCAAAAAGACTACAGAAATATACACCAAAATTGCTTTAAATCATTTTAAGTTAATTAAAAACCTACTAGATTTGTAGATAAACACCTAGAAAATTATTGTAATAATTTGAACAGAAAATCGGAATAATTCCGATTTTCTGTCTATTTTTTCACATGAATTGCTCGTCTATGACGAATAACGGTAGTTACTTTAGAGCTAAATATTACAATTGAAAGATCTCTAGTTTCATTCTGCATGAGGTATAAAACACGATCATTAAGTTTGAAAATTTATACAGAAAATTCGCATTAAAACTATTATATTTGAAAGAGATATAAACACAATTGCGTTTAGACTAATACTATATAGTTGTCATAAGTTGAAAAAAATCACGTAATGAATTAAAATTTTACCTTTGTATAAAAATTAGAAAAAAGTAATGGTTGATAAAGCATTTATAACATCCGAGATTTTAAAGTGGGCTAGAGAGTCTGCTAGAATCTCTGTGGAAGATGCTGCCAAAAAAGTTTCGGTATCGCCTGAAAGGTATTTGATTTGGGAGGATGGAAATGATTTCCCGACCATTCGACAAGCACAAATGTTGGCAAAAAGTTTTAGAAGACCATTTTCACTTTTCTTTTTACCAGAAATTCCAAAAGACTTTCAACCACTTCAGGATTATAGAAGAAGTGATTCACAAAAATTAGATACAGCTTCATTATTTATTATTCGAGATGTTCAAGAAAAACAGAATTGGATAAGTGAATTATTCGAAGAAATTGGAGAGGACAAACTTCCCTTTGTTGGTAAATATTCTATAAATGATAATCCAGAAGTTGTTGCAAAAGATATATTAACCACTTTAAAGATTAATCCAAGTAGTTATCAAAAAACACCTATTAACGAATGGATTGACAAATCCGAAACAGCAGGAATATTTATATCTAGAACAAGCTACTTACATTCAAGATTAGTTTTAGATAGAGATTTAATACAAGGATTTGCCATTGCCGACAAGTTTGCTCCTTTTGTTTTTGTGAATTCAAAAAATTGGAATGCACCACAACTTTTTACACTAGTTCACGAATTAGCACATATTTGGATAGCTAAATCAGGAATATCAAATGAAATAGATATTGACTTTAGCGACAAGCCTAAATCAAAATTTCATCCAGTAGAATTATTCTGTAACCAAGTTGCAGCTAATGCATTAATGCCAACGGAAATAATTACTCAATTTGGAACAGATACATTTGACTCAAACAATTTGATTATCAAACAAGCAAATGAACTTGGAGTAAGTTCTTTTGCCTTATTAGTAAGAGCTTTAAACTTAAATTTAATTAATCAACCTAAATACAAGGCACTTAAACAAGAATCTCAAGATGAATTTGAGAAATTTTTGGAAAGAGAAAAGATTAAAAAGGAAAAACAAAAAGAAAGAAAAGGTGGTCCAGACGCTTACCTTCTTCGATTAAATAAAAACAGTAAGCTATTTACAAGAATTGTAATGGATTCTTTTAATAATGGTTCACTTTCACCATCAATTGCAAGTAACCTTCTTAACACGCAGATAAATAAATTCCAAAAATTTGAAAAACTGCTTGCCTAATGTTCGAAGATGAAAAAGTAATTTATTGTATTGATGCTAACATTCTTATTCAAGCTTGGCAAAAATATTACTCACCAGAAATTTGTCCATCATATTGGGACGTTTTAAATAATTTAGGGAAAAGAGGCGTAATTTTTATTCCCGAATTGGTTTATGAAGAAATTGAGAAAGGAGAAGACAACCTATTTGAATGGCTGAAAAACAGCGATATTCCGATTAAAAAAATTGATGGTGAAGTAGCAAACTGTCTTAAAGAAATATATACATCAAATCCAAACCATAAATATTTAGTTTCAAGCAACGGAATTCACTCAAAAGCTGATCCTTGGGTAATTGCACACGCAATGAAAGAAAATGCAATTGTGGTAACAAAGGAAACAAAAGACTATTTCAAAAAACAAACCAAAATTAAAATCCCTCACGTTTGTGATAATATGAATGTTAGTTGGATTGACGATTTCGAATTTATAAGGAATTTGAATATAAAATTCACTTGTAAATCGGAATAAAGCCAGTAAGCTAAAACGTATATAATTTATTGCAGTTCTAGCCTACTTATGAAAATCCTCGCGGATTTTATTTGGTTTTATTTGCTAAACTAGTAGTTTAACCACGTAACCAATTATAAACACATTGGCAACAATTTCAGAAAATGACGAAAAACCAAATCCAGACATTTGCAAAAAACTATTCTGACAAAGATTTTGACAGAATAAAATTTGACTGGAATGGAAAACACGAAGGCGACTTTGAAGATAAAAATTATGATTTCCGAATGAAACTTTGTGAAACGATAAAAAATGACTTCTCTTACTCTTCCGAAAAGTTAATACTTGACTTGTATCTCGAATTATCAAAATGTGCAAAAGAAACATTCGGAGTATATAACAGCTTTCATTTATTCGCCAATGAATTATTAGAAAGAACTGGAATTAAATACTTTGATGAATATATTGAAGGAGCTTCAAAAAGTATGGATACTGGACTTTCAAGTGGACGTTTAGACTTGAGTAATGAAAGGGTTTCTGAAATATTAAGTCATATAAAATCTAAAATGGCAAATTCTGAAAATGAATCTGAAATTAGAGGTTATGATTATATGCTAAAACGATTTGAATGGTTATCTGAAAACAATGAAAAATAGAGAACTCCATACAAGTTTACACCAAAAAGAGAAAGACAGAAAACCCAAAAAAAAAAATTAGGGTATTTTCCAATGAAGTATTTATTTCATATCTCTTAACAATATACGCTCTTATGGTTGGTCATCCAACAAAATAAATCTTCTATTAGAAAGAACTAATATACACCTCGTTAATATTTACTGTATTGGCTTAATCCTAACTAAACATCTAAAAATGGGTATATAATTATTTAGAATTTACAATTCCTAAAAGGCTTAATCCATTTCTTAGCTCTTCTTCTACTTCCTTTATATCAATTACAGATCCCATAGAAGCCATATCTAATACATGGTATTTCATAGATTTTTTAAGAGCGTCCTCTAACAACTCAATAGCTCCGCTATCAGGGTTTTCTTTTTTAATGATTTTTAAAGCTGAAATTATTGATGATATATTGCTTTGCATGAAGTAAATTTTTTATAAATATAATAATTTAAAGTTTTATCATTTAATTATTGTCTTTAGGATTCCAACCTAACCCCGCTAGCGCGGAAATGTTTTCCGTGCCCGTAAGAAACTCAAAAAAGATTGCCAAAAAGATTAATTGACAATCTTTTTTTCAAAAACTAATCTTGTCGGACAATATCACCCAACTTATCCATTAGTAGTTTGACATTAAATAAAATGGATTTTTCTTCATCCTCAATAAACAAATGAGAATGGTAAAGTGCTGTGTTATGAACCCATTCTAAAGACTTGATGAGTTCTAAAGTGTCGTAAAAACTAATAAACTCCAACAGTTCTACCTGAGCGGTATATAAAAGCTTTTTGACTTTTTTCGATACGTTTCGTGCATCATCCGATGTATTGACCGACTTACATTTCGAACATACATTTTGACCATTTGAGTTTAGCATAATAATGGATTAAATGATTAATAAAAAGAGGACAGGTCACTGCTAAACTCATCAAAGCGATGCTTCGAAAGATCCCGAGACTTACACCCGTATGCCTGTCCAAAATTTTAATTTTAAATCGATGAAATAGTAATTGCATCATGACAATTTGATAAGTTTAGCACTACAAATGTAAGAAAAGAAACAACACTCAACAAAATGTATAATTCATCACTTTTTAGACCTTCTTTTTTTCTGCATAAATCAAAAGGCTTTAATCGTCTATACCTTCAGCTCAATGTTATTAAGTCAAAGAGATTTATTCCATTTTGTCACATGGATTGCTCGTCTGTGACTAATAACGATAGTTACTTTAGAGCTAAATAAGATTAATAAAAAGAGGAAAGGTCACCGCAAACACATTCCAAGCGATGCCCAGACTGGTCTCGGGACTTGCACCCGTATGCCTTTCCAATATTTTCTGTTTAAGACTAATTTGTAGATTAGACCTCTGAATTTAAAATGTGTTTGCATTACAAATGTACCATTTAAAATAGTAAACAGAGCAAACCTAATTAGTGTGAATTCGTGAAACCTATCAACCGTCAGGTTAGTTCATGTCAAAATTTTCAACCCTATTTAAAACCAATAAAACCACTACTAACTACCCTCAACAAATGAAGTAGATCTAACATTAAAGGTTACTAAAAATCAAGACTTTTCAATGTTTATGGCGCTTTATACTTCTATACGCAAAAATTAAATCTACAACATCTCCTTTTTTAACCTATACAATACCACAACATTACGTTTAAAAACGAAATTTTAAAGCTCCCAATACCGCTGTCAATTTACCAAACAAACCCTATAAATATTGTCGTTCTCGCAATAGAATGCTATGAATTTTAAGGATGTATGATTTTTGTAGCGGTGTTTTTTACCAATTCAACAACCAAACAGACTAAATTTATAATTCTCTAAAATGTCTTGGTTAAAATAATCCCGAAGCTTTAATCCTTAACCTTTTTTATAGAAAACTAACGTAAAAACGAATAATACTATGAAAAACACTTTTCTAAGATTAGCACTTTTTTTATTTACAATAACGATATGGTCTCAAGCCAATAAAGTATCCGTTGTAAGTAATGAAGAGGGCATGAAATTAGTTGTCAATGGAGAAGACTTCATGATTAATGGTATGAACTGGGATTACATTCCTATTGGCACCAATACTGTGAATGCTAATTTCTGGAAAAAGTCCGATGATATCATCAAAGCAGGACTTGACACAGAAATGTCACTTTTAAAGAACATGAATGTTAATGTTATACGCCAATATACAGGCGTTCCAGCAAAATGGATTCAATATATATATGAGAACTATGGTATTTACACCATGCTTAATCATTCTTTCGGGCGTTACGGTTTAACGCTTGATGGTGTGTGGACACCCGTAACTATCTATTCTGAACCTCGGACTCAAGCGTTTTTAATAGCCGAAATGGAGCAATTAGTAAAAGACTATAAAGACACGCCAGGCCTATTACTATACTTACTTGGTAATGAAAATAACTACGGTTTATTTTGGGCAGGCGCAGAAACAGAAGATTTTCCTGATGAAGAAGAGAAAAAAAGAGAAGTAGGTGAAAAACGTGGCAGACCCATGTATAAACTCATGAACGATGTTGCTAAAAAAATGAAGGCTATGGATGCATCCCACCCAGTAGCTATATGCAATGGCGATGTATTGTTCATCGATATTATTGCAGAAGAATGTAAAGACATTGACATATACGGAGTCAACTCATATCGAGGCCCTTCTTTTACCGACATGTTTAAGGTGGTTAAAGAAAAACTGAATAAACCTATTATGTTTACCGAGTTTGGCGCAGATGCATTCAATGCCATTGAAAATAAAGAAGATCAGAAATCTCAAGCCTATTATATGGTTGAAAACTGGAAAGAGATTTATGAAAATGCCGCTGGTTTAGAAAAAGAAGATAACTCTATAGGAGGGTTTACATTTCAATTTAGTGATGGTTGGTGGAAATTCGGTTTCGACAAAAGAGAAAATGCAGATGTACATGATAATAATGCCTCATGGGCTAACGGCGGATATGCTAGAGATTTAGCGCCTGGTGAAAATAATATGAACGAAGAATGGTTTGGTATCTGTGCCAAAGGACCAACCAGCGCAAGAGGATTGTACGATTTATACCCACGGGCTGCCTATTACGCCCTAAAAGAAGCACACCAACTGAATCCATACCAAGAAGGTGTCACAGCAAAATTTGTAAAAGACCATTTTAATAATATTCAATTAATGGATGCTGTTTTAAAAGCCAGAGGAGACAAAGCGGCTTTAAAAGGAAGTAGTTCAGATAAAATTAGACTAAGCAATTTAAGAGCAGAATTTACAACATACAATACAGGTGGTAATTTAATTACAACTCCAAGTGAAGCCAATCCAAATGAAACAGTATATCCAAATGAATTAGGTTTCGACCACATGCAATCCTATTTTATTGGAGTTGAAGGAAATCCAACCTCTAATATGCGTGCCAACGTAAATTTCAATATTCTTGGCAATGTCGCCGAAAATCCTATTGATGAAATTTTTTATGAAAACACAGGGCGTCCACTTTCAGTAAATACAGATGAAGGTAATGTAGATATTACAGACCCTAATCGCGTAAAAGTTTACAACGCCGAATTTGAATGGAAAGCTAAAGAGTTTGATTTAAGAGGTTTTTATAGAACAGGACATTACCATTGGGCTTACGAAGGTGATTTCTTCGGTCTATACCCGCAAGCTAATTATGGTCCAAATCTAGATATTTATAATGGAGAGATTCTTGGTTTTGAAGTTGATGGTAAAAAAGGCTTAAAAGGTTTAAAAGCCGCTTTTGGACCTCAACTTTGGTGGGGCGCTAACCCTGCAATATTATTAAAATACAGTACAAAACTAGCTCATTTTGATGTTACAGGTGTATATCATGAAGATATAGACGATGTTGGCGAAGCCGTAACTTCAATTGCAGTGCCGCTTCCAAAAACACGTAGAGTAACCCTTCATGCCAAAAAAAAATTTGGAGCATTTGAGATAGAAGCTGGTGGTATTTGGGGTGGACACCCTTTAAATGGACGAAAGTTTCAAGTTTCCGAAGGCGAACCAGGAAATTATATTATTTATAATGATGAAATCAATGAAAAAGATAATTGGGGCGCAAAAGCTAAAATAACCTTTCAAAAAGGACTATTTAATTGGTATGCTCAAGGAGCTACCATGGGGTTAGTTGCTAACGGAGGAGCCGATCAAACACAAACATTTACAGGCTGGAAACTTAAAGACACAGGAAGCGGAAATCAAAATAACGTTCTTACAGGGTTTACATATACCATAGGAAACTTTCAAATTGCACCAAACTTCTTATGGCAAAAACCAATTGTTGATGCCATGCCAAATGATGTTGGAGCACCAGGAAGACTTAGAAACATTCAAGACGATCCCTTTGCTGTAAGAGCAAATAGAGAAACAACAGCTGGAGAGATTTTATTTACCTACGATCCAACTCCAGGAACTTGGATGTACGAATGGGATAACGATAGAGCTGAAGACGCAAAATTTGCTTTTAATTTCGGTTTTGTTTTTCGTCATCATCCAACAGCTCAAGATGCTGCCATCGGGTTTTTAGCAGACCGTACCTCTTTTGCCTTTCCTAATGCCGCTCCCGCACAAGATTTATGGGAAGCACATACACGTATGGTATCTAAAGTAAGTCCAGATTTAGGACTTATCGCAAATTTTTATGCTGGAAACGCACAATCCAATGGTAGTGACGAAAGACTGATTAAACGTGTTGGTGGTGATATTAGATTAATATACAATAAACTTAAACTAATACACTCCTTTAAAATTAATGACTGGGGGCCTTTCGATTATCATCGTGATTTTAACTTAACCTATCCCGTACAGCTCATGTTAGATGTATCAACATCTATAGGGAAGCCAGATTGGTTTGTTTTACCCAATACTAAAATTGGAATTCGTGGTACATGGCGTTCACTCAATGAGTTTTCTCCACGCTACTTACCAAATCAAACAACATCCGAATTTGCAACAGCACCTACAATAAGTCCTGTTGGTTTCGGTAACGGAAATGAGTGGGAAATTAGAACATACGTACACATTAATATTGGAAAATAAAGATATTATGAAAAATAGAACATTTATATATTCAAAGCTTACAACTATTTTCACATTAGCTATAATTATTACCACTATAAGTTGTGAAAGAGATTTATCAAACGAAGCTGAGTTTGCGACATTCCCTGCAGATGGAAGTGTTTTTCTTGATGCCTTTTCTTCTGGATTAAATTACTTTCCTTTTGTAGATGCGGGCGCCGATCCCTTTGCCTTTACTGTTGTATCAGATGATGTATTTTCAGGATCTGGAGCCATGCGATTCGATGTGCCTTCATTTGGTAATGGTTTTGTAGGAGCTACATTTAATACAACATCTAATAGAGACCTTTCGGGTTTTGATGCACTTACCTTTTATGCAAAAGCATCCCAATCGGCAAGTATAAACTCAATAGGCTTTGGTATTTCTGGTGATACAGAAAATAAATACATTGTTGAACTTAATGGCTTAGAAATAGACACCAACTGGGACAAATATACAATACCCATCCCTGATGCATCCAAATTATTTAATGAAACTGGCTTATTTTGGTTAGCTGAAGGCGCGTCTTTTGCAGAAGACGAAGGTGGGTATGTATTATGGTTTGACGAAATTAAATTTGAAAAACTAGGTACGGTATCACAACCAAGACCAAAGATTTTTAATGGAGAAAGTCTTTCGGAACAAAGTTTTACAGGTTCAAGTATTACAATAACGGGGCTAACACAAACTTTTAATTTAGGTTCAGGTGACAACCAAACGGTAGCTATAGCACCATCTTATTTCGATTTTTCATCTTCAGATATTGAGGTTGCTAGAGTAAGCGAACGCGGCGAAATTTCTATTATAGGAGACGGTACTGCAGAAATAACAGCAACCTTAGGTGGCGTATTAGCAGAAGGATCTTTGTCAATAACATCCAGTGGCGGTTTGGAATCTGCTCCAACTCCAACTTTTTCGCAAGCTAATGTAAAATCTATATTTAGCGATGCTTATGTAAATGATACAGAAAGCAACTTCACACCAGGTTTTGGCGGGTCTACAACAGAAACATCAACGCCTACATCTAACGGTGATTCATTCTTATCTTATACTAATAACAATTTTACTGGAATTCTTTTTGAGAATACTATAGATGCCTCTGGATTAACATTCTTACATGTTGATGTATATGTACAAGAAGCTGGCATAAATGTAGGACTTCAGATTAGAGATATTGGTGCCAACCAAGTAATAGAAACAGATACAAATACAGGATTTCCAATAGCAGATGATAAAGATTTTAGATTTGATTTAACAGATTTAACTGCTGGTCAATGGACCTCATTTGAAATTCCTCTAGCAGGCGATATCGCTAGTCAAAAAAATAATTTAGGAGCTCTTATAATAACGGGCGGTCCTAACTTTATATTGGATAATATATATTTCTACACACCGTAAAATAGTCTCATATCCTAAATATCAAATAATAAAATTATGGACATAAAACACATATATACTAAAACAATGAAATCAATCATTCTAAAAGGCATTGTAATCATACTATTTGGTTTCCTTTCTAGCTGTGCTACAGACGATACACAAATCGTTGCTAGGTTCACAGAATTAGTAATGGCAGACGAGTTTGACACAGAAGGCGCTCCTAATTCAGCCATTTGGGGTTACGATATAGGTACAGGTGATAATGGTTGGGGTAATAATGAATTGCAATATTACACAGACCGTTCAGAAAATGTAACTGTACAAAATGGGGTATTGATAATAACAGCAAAAGAAGAAGCATTTAATGGGGCTTCGTATACCTCAGCAAGATTATTAACTAAAGGAAAGTTTGAACAAACCTATGGTCGCTTTGAAGCCCGTATGAGGCTGCCTTATGGAAAAGGGCTTTGGCCAGCATTTTGGCTGTTAGGTGATGATTCTAATGGTACAGAAGTTTGGCCACAAATTGGAGAAATTGACATCATGGAATATGTTGGAGATGAACCAACTATAATGTTTGGTACCGTTCATGGTCCTGGGTATTCAGGTGGTGAATCTATTGGTAAGCCTTATCAATTAGAGAACGATAGGTTTGATACTGGATTTCACGTTTTTGGTGTCGAATGGGGTCCAAATTACATCAATTACTACGTTGACGATGTATTATATAATCAAATAACACCAGATGATGTTCCAGGAGAATGGGTGTTTAATCGTGGGCCTTTCTATATCATATTAAATCTAGCAGTTGGTGGTGCATTACCAGGTTCTCCAAATGAAGAGACCGTATTTCCTCAAACCTTGCTGGTAGATTATGTAAGAGTTTATAAAAACAGTAACAACTAACAAAAAAGACAATGAAAAAATTAATCAGAACATTTAAACAGATCTCGATTTTAATCTTGGCGATAACCTTTATAGGTTGCGAAGATGATGACACGGTTTTACCAAAAGTTGTTGCAGGATTTACGTATACTATTAATGCAGATACAGGCACAGTAACTTTTATTAATATTTCAACACAAGCAACCGATTATAGCTGGGATTTTGGAGACGAAACTAGCGCGACTCTTATTGACCCTGTTAAGACGTATGTAAACGGAACGTACACCATCGTTTTAACAGCATCAAACGTTGCAGGAGCTTCCGATGTGTTTGAGGATGAGATCACCATTTTAATTCCTGAAATAGCCACATTACCCATTACGTTTGATGGCGAAAACACGAAGTATGAGCCTACAGCTTTTGGCGGTGCCTCTTTTGAAGTAGTTGATAATCCTGCTCCTGGAGGAACAAATAATGTCGCATCTAAAGTAGGCGCCATAACAAATAGTGGAGCGTCATTTGAAGGTATCTTTTTTGAATTAGGAACTGCTATAGATTTAGCTACAGATAAAACTATTAAAATGAATTTCTGGGCAGATGAGGCAGTAGATGTTTTATTGAAACTTGAAGAAGGTTCTTCATCTACACCAGATATTATTGTTAGCCATGGCGGTAGTGGATGGGAAGCACTTTCATTTAATTTTAGTGCTACAGCTAAATACTCAAAATTAGTGCTCTTTGTTGATGGACCAGGAACAACTACAGGTACTTTTTATATGGATGATGTTATGCAAATTGAAACGCCAGCACCACCATGTACACCAGAAACAGAGCAATCTCTTGATGTAGCAGACTTTAATGTAACTTTTCAAGCAGAAGACACCACCTCAAGTATTGTAGATGATGGTGCCACTATGGTAAGAGTACTAAACCCTGATACCGATAATGCAATAAACACATCATGTCAAGTAGGGCAAATTACTAGAGATGCAAATCTTGAATTTGCAAACAATCAATTTTCATTTGCTTCAAACTTCGATTTTAATGCTAATGCTGGATTCAAAATAAAAGTGTGGTCTCCAGATGCTGGTACTAATGTTACAATAAAACTTGAAGGAGCGGGTGTGGGACCTGTAGAATCAACGGTTCCTACAACTACTGCTGGTGCATGGGAAGAATTAACTTTTGATTTTGCATCCGGCGAAAGTGATAAATATAATAAGATCGTACTATTCATGAATTTAGGCACATTTACTACAGGTGTGTTTTATGTTGATGATTTTATGCTTTATGGTACTGGCTCTGGTGGCGGTGGAGACTGTGTTCCAGAAACCGCTCAATCTCTTGACGTAGCAGATTTTAACATAACTTTTCAAGCAGATGATACCACGTCTACCATTGTAGATGATGGCGCCACTATGGTAAGAGTACTAAACCCCGATTTTGACAACCCTGTAAACACCTCATGTCAAGTAGGGCAAATTACTAGAAATGCAAGTCTTGAATTTGCAAACAATCAATTTTCATTTGCTTCAAACTTCGATTTTAATGCTAATGCTGGGTTCAAAATAAAAGTATGGTCTCCAGATGCTGGTACTAATGTTACAGTAAAACTTGAAGGAGCGGGTGTGGGACCTGTAGAATCGACGGTTCCTACAACCACTGCTGGTGAGTGGGAAGAATTGACTTTTGATTTTGCAGCTGGCGAAAGTGATAAATATAATAAGATTGTATTATTTATGAATTTAAGCACATTCACTACTGGTGTGTTTTATATTGATGATTTTAGACTTTACGCTGGCTCTGGTGGCGGTGGCGGAGGTACTGGTGGTGGCTGTAGCGCTACAGCTATAGCAGCAACAGCATTTCCTGTGGATTTTGAAAGTTGCGAATCTTTCTTAGGCACATTTACAGATTCTGGTAGCATTAAAACAGAGTTAACAGACAACCCTGCAAAAACAGGAATAAATACTTCAGATTTTGTATTAAAAGTAGTTAAAGCATCAGGAACAAATAGATGGGCAGGTTTTCAAAACCCATTCCCAAATAATTTTGATGCGACAAAAACACTTAAGGTTAAAATTTACTCTACTAAGGCAAATGTGGTTATGAGGTTTGAAATAAATAGCGACCCTCAAGATTCTGGTTCAGGGAATCCTGGTCCTCAGTTTGCGACAATTACAAATGCCAATACTTGGACAGAAGTTGAAATTATATTCACAGGAATTCCTCCAAGTAATACAGGAGTTAATCAGATAGTTATTAAGCCAGATAACCCAGATGGGACAGACGGTGAGACAACAAGTTCTGAAGGGATCTATTATTTTGATGATATAAGACTAGAATAAAATTAAAAAAAGGCTAGCTCAAATTTGATCTACTAGCTAGCCTTTTTTATTAAATATAAATGCAATTAAACTCTTAAAAAGCTAAATGAATAGTACAGTTTTTATAGACGAGCCTAAAGTTTCAAATACGATGAATAAAATAAAAGGAGAATTAATCACTTTTAATAATGAAGCTTACTACAAGATTTCCAACAGTGACAAAATGCGCCCATTTTTTATGAGCATTGTTAGTGATTCCAATCACTGGATGTTTATATCAAGTAATGGTGGTATTTCTGCTGGAAGAAAAAATTCTGAATCTTCATTATTTCCATATTATACAGACGATAAAATAACAGAATCGGCAGATATTACAGGAAGTAAAACCATATTTCAGATTCATATGGGTGGAGAAACTCATATATGGGAACCATTTTCAATCCGTCAAATGGGCGTTTATGAAACATCAAGAAATTTATATAAAAACAGTTTTGGAAATAAAATAATTTTTGAAGAAATAAACCTTGATTTGGGATTAACTTTCAGATACCAATGGAACTCTAGTAATCAATTTGGTTTTGTAAAAAAGTCAACATTGATAAACAATTCCGATTCTAAAACTCACATTACTTTATTAGACGGATTACAAAATATCTTGCCCGCAGGTGTTACTTCCGATCTACAAAACAGTAGAAGTAATTTAGTTGACGCTTACAAAAAAAATGAATTATTACCCGATGTTGGTATAGGTGTTTTTACATTGAGTGCTGTAATAGTTGACAAAGCAGAACCTAGTGAAGCATTAAAATCTAATACCGTTTGGTCTGTTGGTTTTGAAAACCCCATTCATTTAATGTCGTCATTGCAACTTAATAGCTTTAGAAAAAAGAACGCTTTAATACAAGAAGTTGATGTAAAAGCAGAAAAAGGCGCTTATTTTATTTCTTCCAATATAGACTTAGCATCAAAATCGGAGAAAAATTGGCTATTTGTTACTAACGTAAACCAATCTATTTCAGATGTTAATCAAATTTCAGAAATCATTAAAAATGAAAAAGATATCTCTGGTCTTATTCAAAAAGATATTGATGCTGGAACCGAAAATTTAATTCAATTAACAGCAGCGGCAGATGGCTTGCAGTTAACAGCAGATCCTTTAATAAACACAAGGCATTTTTCAAACACGCTATTCAATATTATGCGTGGTGGTATTTTTGATGATAATTACAATATTGAAAAGGCAGATTTTGTAAAATATCTGGCAAATGCGAATAAACCATTTTTCAATAAAAAAGAAAAACAGTTAAATAATTTGCCTGAATTATTTACACTTAACTATTTAAAAAACCTAGCAGAACAAGATGTCGATAACACTTTTAAACGACTTAGTTTTGAATACTTACCCTTAAAATTTAGTAGAAGACACGGAGATCCCAGTCGACCTTGGAATAAGTTTTCAATAAATACCCATAGTGAAATTGATGGCTCTAAAATCTTAGATTATGAAGGAAATTGGCGAGATATTTTTCAAAATTGGGAAGCCTTAGCGCACTCATATCCAGAATTTATAGAGAATATGATTCATAAGTTTTTAAATGCTACAACATTTGAAGGCTACAATCCATATCGTGTTACAAAAGACGGTTTCGATTGGGAAATTATTGAAGAAAACGACCCGTGGTCCTATATTGGATATTGGGGAGATCATCAGATTATTTACCTATTAAAATTTCTGGAATTTATAGAAGATTACTACCCAAACAAACTTGAAGAACGTTTTGATCAAAACATTTTTGTTTATGCCAATGTTCCTTATAAAATAAAAAGCTATCAAGAAACACTTATTAACCCTAAGGACACTATTGATTTTGACCATAAACTAGATGCGAAAATTAATGAAACAAAACAAAAAATAGGAGCAGATGGCGCTTTATTAAGAGATAAAAACGATGCTATTTATAAAGTCAATTTAATTGAAAAATTAATCGCAACCGTATTAGCCAAAGTATCAAACTTTATTCCAGAAGGTGGTATTTGGTTAAACACGCAAAGACCAGAATGGAATGATGCCAACAATGCCCTAGTTGGTAATGGTGTATCTATGGTAACACTATACTATTTAAACCGTTTTTTAAATTTCTTCGAAAAGATTGTTGACAAATCAAAAACAAGTCAAGTTAATATCTCAAAAGAACTAAAAGCATGCTTTAACGAAGTTGTTTCAACACTTGAAAAAAATAAATACATCCTTTCTGGAAAAGTATCTGATAAAAACAGAAAAACAGTTTTAGACGGTCTGGGATTAGCAGGAAGCAAGTATAGAGCAACCGTTTATAATAATGGCTTTACAGGTAACAAGTCTGCTATAACAAAAACAGAACTTCTAGATTTTATAAAAACAACAAAAGCCTATCTACAACATACCATTGATGCTAATAAGCGTTCGGACCATATGTTCCACGCATATAATTTGATGACTGTTAAAAATGAGAAGGAAGTATCCATATCCTATTTACCAGAAATGCTGGAAGGACAAGTAGCCGCTTTAAGCTCAGGATATCTATCACCAAAAGAAGCTTTAACATTATTAGATGGTTTAAAAAAGAGCACACTCTTTAGAAGCGATCAGTACAGCTATATTTTATATCCAGATAAAGAATTACCTCGATTTGATAAGAAAAACAATATTGCGGCTGAAAAAGTGGAACAGTCCAATTTACTAAAGCAATTAGTAAAAAATGGAAACACCTCTATTATAGAAAAAGATGTTTTAGGAGGCTATCATTTTAACAGTAATTTCAACAATTCAAAAAGTTTAAAAGATGCTCTGGCAGCCTTACCTAAAGACACTTACCAGTTTTTAATAAAAAAAGACACCGAATTATTACTAGATATTTTTGAAGATATCTTCGATCATAAATCTTTTACAGGGCGTTCAGGAACATTTTTTGGTTACGAAGGCCTGGGGTCTATTTATTGGCATATGGTTTCCAAATTATTACTAGCCGTTCAAGAAAATTGTTTGCTAGCTATAAACACCAATCAAAGCCAAAAACTTATAGGAAATCTATTAGACCATTATTACGAAATAAATGCAGGTATCGGTACCCATAAATCGCCCGAACTATACGGTGCTTTTCCAACAGACCCTTATTCACATACACCAGCTACCAAAGGCGCTCAGCAACCAGGCATGACGGGTCAGGTTAAAGAAGATGTTTTAAGCAGGTTTGGAGAACTAGGTGTTTTTGTAAACAATGGCCGTATCACATTTAATCCCCGTTTATTACGTAAGGAAGAATTTCTAAAAAATCGAGAAATTTTCACCTATATAGATGTTAAAAACATGGAATGGGAGATGCTATTAGAAGTAGACTCTCTTTGCTTTACGTACTGTCAAGTGCCAATTATATATCAGCTTTCAGATAAAAATAGCTTACAAGTCATTTATAGTAATAATAGACGATTGAACTTTGATGATTTAAGTCTTATCTCAGAAATATCAAAATCAATTTTTCAAAGAAAAGGCGAAGTCATTCAAATAAATGTATTGCTAAAAAAGTAAAAGCAAACAGATGAAAACTAACTTTAAAATAACCCTATTACTAACCATTTTAATTGCAACAATAGGATGTGCAAATAAGTCTAAAAAAGTAACAGAAAAAGTGATTAAAGAAAAACATATAACTGCGGCAGAAATCTTAGGTAATCCCAAATACTTAGCTATTTCCTATGGAGGTTATAGGCAAGTGTCCAGAGAGATACAGCCAACCATTATAGAGCTAAAAGAAGACATGAAAATTTTAGCAGCAATGGGCATTAAAATATTACGAACCTATAATGTACAACTGCAACAAGCTCCCAATATATTAAAAGCTATAAGAGCATTAAAAAGCGAAGATCCCACTTTTGAGATGTATATAATGTTAGGCGCTTGGATAGATTGCCAAAATGCTTGGACAGATAAAGCACCAAATCATGACATAGAAAGTGAGGCCAATGCAGCCGAAATTGATAGAGCCGTCGCTTTAGCAAAAGCATACCCAGACATCGTTAAAATTATAGCGGTTGGCAATGAAGCCATGGTAAATTGGGCAACAAGTTATTTTGTGCGTCCGAATGTGATATTAAAATGGGTGACTCACTTGCAGGAATTAAAAACATCTGGCGAACTTCCAAAAACATTATGGATAACCAGTTCAGATGATTTTTCTTCTTGGGGCGGCGGAGACCCTAGTTACCATACAGAAGATTTAGAAAAACTAATCCATGCTGTAGATTATGTTTCTATGCACACCTATCCTATGCATAACTCTCACTATAATCCTGCCTTTTGGTTTGTTCCAGAAAATGAAAACAACCTGACTGAACAAGAAAAGATTGAATCAGCGATGCAACGTGCCTTAAACTTTTCAAAAACACAATACGATAGTGTGTCAAACTATATAAAGAGTTTAGGTATCAAGAAACCCATACACATAGGCGAAACAGGTTGGTCAACAGTGTCTAATGGTCATTATGGTATAAAAGGATCGAGAGCGACAGACGAATATAAATCTGGTCGTTACCATGAATTGATGAGAGACTGGACTAATAAAGCGAATATTTCTTGCTTTTATTTTGAAGCTTTTGACGAGCAATGGAAAGATGCAGCTAACAAATTAGGGTCGGAAAACCACTTTGGTTTAATCACCTTAAAAGGGCAAGCAAAATACGCACTTTGGGATTTGGTAGATCAGGGTGTATTCGACGGATTAACAAGAGATGGAAACCCAATAAAGAAAACATATAATGGAGACAAAGCAGCTTTAATGCAAGACGTTTTAGTGCCTCCAAATCCTGTGGAATTTAATGTATCCCATTAAAATTTATAATAAATGACTATGAAACTTTTAAAATATTATTTCTACTGTCTAGTATTTACAATGATGAGTTGCGAAAAAACAGATAACAAATTACAAGTCCAAATTTTTGAAACCTCAGCAAAAGGAAATCAACTGACCAAAATCACAGAGTTTCCTGCTACAGACACAAAGGTGACTATAAAGTTAATTCCAGAACAAACCTTTCAAACCATTTCTGGTTTTGGAGGTGCTTTTACAGAGTCTTCAGCTTACTTACTAAACAAACTAAGTAAGAAAAACAGAGATACCATCTTACGTGCATACTTCGCCAAAGACGGCGCTAGATATTCTTTAACCAGAACACACATGAATTCATGTGACTTCTCACTAACCAACTATTCATATTCCCCCGTAGAAGGCGATAAAAATTTAGAACATTTTACTATTGAAGAAGATATGGATGACCTCATTCCCATGATAAAAGAGGCCTTAGCGATCTCTGAAGATGGGTTTAAAATATTTGCATCACCCTGGACAGCAGCCCCGTGGATGAAAGATAATAACAAATGGGTTGGAGGCAAACTACTTCCAGAATATTACGATACCTGGGCATTGTTCTTCTCTAAATACTTAGATGCCTACAAAGCAGAAGGTATAGATATTTGGGGTTTTACCGTGGAGAACGAACCTCATGGAAATGGCAACAACTGGGAAAGCATGCATTTTACACCGCAAGAAATGACCAATTTCGTACAACATCATTTAGGTCCGAAATTAGAAGCTGATGGAAAAGGTGATAAAATAATTTTAGGATACGACCAAAATAGAGCAGGCTTAAAAGAGTGGGTAAATGCCATGTACAAAGACGAAGCTTCTTCAAAATATTTTCATGGTACGGCGATACATTGGTATGAAAGCACCTATGATTATTTCCCTGAAGCCTTGCAATATGCACACAATAAAGCACCTGATAAATATCTAATAGAAACCGAAGGTTGTGTAGATTCTGAAGTACCAAAATGGCAAGATGATACTTGGTACTGGAGCAAAGAAGCCACCGATTGGGGTTGGGATTGGGCATCTGAAGAAGAAAAATATTTACATCCAAAATATGCACCAGTAAACCGATATGCCAGAGATATTATTGGTTGTTTAAACAACTGGGTTGATGGTTGGGTAGACTGGAATATGGTTTTAGATAGACAAGGCGGTCCCAATTGGTTTGAGAATTGGTGTGTAGCGCCTGTAATTGTTGATCCTGATGCTGATGAAGTTTATTTCACTCCCATTTATTATGTCATGGCACACTTCAGTAAATACATAAGACCAGATGCAAAAATAATTGGAGTAGATAACTCTAATGAAAAACTCATGGTAACTGCCGCTACAAACCCCGATGGAAGTATTGCAGTTGTCATTTTTAATGAAACAGAACACCCAAAAAGTGTTAACCTCTCAATGCATGAAAAAACTGTAGAATTTTCAATAGATGTAAAGGCTATTCAAACTATTATGATTCCTAAAATATAAAATAAGTCTAACTATTAAACCAATAATATATGTCTAATATAAAAACAGCAGCAAAAGACAAAGTTCCCTTTTTACAAAAATCAGCTTTCGGTTCAGGGCATTTGGTACTTAATTTATTACCAGGAGCTTTAGCCGTTTTTATGTTCTTTTTGGTAACTGCTTTTGGAATGGATCCATGGTTAGCAGGTTTATTAGGTGGTTTACCTAGAATATTTGACGCTATCACAGATCCCATAATGGGTTTTATTTCTGATAATACCAAGTCAAAATGGGGACGTAGAAGACCTTATATTTTTATTGGAGCTATTTTAAGTGGGATCCTGTTTGCGCTTTTATTCCAAATGAGCGAAGATAATTCGGTTATGTTCAACTTTTGGTATTTTCTTCTTATGTCTTTATTGTTTCTCATTGGAAACACCATGTATGCTACACCATTGGTAGGTTTAGGATACGAAATGACTTCTGATTATAATGAGCGAACACGCTTAATGGCATTTGCTAATATTATTGGTCAAATTGCTTGGATGCTAGTGCCTTGGTTTTGGGTAATTATTGCCGATCCTACCGTCTTTCCTTTAAGTGAAGAAACCATAAGAATTATTGGAGAAATGGGGCTTACAGGAGATGAATTACAAAAAATAACAGACGAAAAACTACAAGCAACAGGAGTTCGTAAATTATCATTAATGGTTGGTTTAGTATGTGCTGTACTCGGAGTTTTACCAGCTTTATTCTGTAAAGGGATTGATTCTGTAAAAATGGAAAACAGAAAAAAAATAAGCCTTAATACTCTATCATCTAGTTTTAAAGAATTATTTCAAGGGATTAAGGAAGTATCCAAGAACAAACCCTTCATGAAGTTATGCGGAGCTACATTCCTTGTATTTAATGGATTCCAAATGGTGGCTTCATTCAGTTTTTTTATAATTGTCTTTTATATTTATAATGGCAACTATGGTGATGCTGGTACCTGGCCAGCTTGGTTTGCTTCGCTTACAGCAGTAATAACCGCTTTTATGGTTATTCCTATCATTTCAAAAATAGCTAACAAATGGGGAAAGCGGAAGGCTTTTATTATTTCTACGGTCATTTCTATTATTGGTTACATACTTAAGTGGTGGGGCTTTGATAATTCATTAAACGATAAATTCAATAAAACGAATTTTGGTGAAGGATTAAACAGTTTTGTGGGTTCTATATTTGATGCAATCAATCCTTTTCTGGACAGCATTGGCATGTCCTGGTTTAGTATGGACACAAGCCTGGGTGGGCCTTGGCTAATGTTCTTACCTATTCCATTTATGGCTTTTGGTTTAGGAGGTTTATTTACTTTAATGATGAGTATGACTGCAGATGTTTGTGATCTAGATGAACTAGAAAATGGCATGCCAAGAAAAGAAGGAACTTTTGGAGCGATTTACTGGTGGATGGTAAAACTGGGACAGGCAATTGCTTTAGTACTAGGTGGAGCCATTTTAACCTTAGTTGGTTTCGATGAAGGTGCTGTGGCGCAAACAACTGAAACAATGACAAAATTACGAATAGCAGATATTGTTATACCAGCTGTTACTGCTGGAATAGCCATTGGGATTATGTATAAATATAATTTGAATGAAACAAGAGCAAGAGAGATAAAAGTAGAATTAGTAAAACGTAGAGGAGAACTTTAGAAAATTAATAGAATATAATATGTCGTACAGAGCAGATAAAATAAGGTCGTTAGCAGGGTTAAATCTTGATGACAAAACTCAGAAAGGGTTACATAATCTATTTAAAAGAGTATTAAAAAATGGGATGCATGGGCTTTGTTTTAGTCCTTATGAAGAAGGTCAAAAGCCAGGTGATCAAATGACTGAAAAGCAAATTAGACGTCGTATGAAAATCATAAAACCGTATACAAAATGGATTCGTTCTTTTTCTTGTACAGATGGCAATGAGGCGATATCGCGTATTGCAAAAGAATACGGGATTAAAACACTTGTTGGCGCTTGGTTGGGCGATGATGCTGAAATCAATAAAAAAGAGATCGCTGGGCTTATAGAACTGGCAAAAGAAGGCTATGTAGATATTGCTGCAGTTGGTAACGAAGTGATGTATAGAGGTGATTTAACCGAAGATGAGCTTTTAGTTTTTATGCATGAAGTTAAAGCTGCGATTCCAAATGTGCCAATGGGATATGTAGACGCTTATTATGAGTTTAGACACAGACCAAGAATTACAGAAGCTTGTGATGTTATTTTGGCTAATTGCTATCCATATTGGGAGGGCTGTAGTCAAGAATATGCTCTGGTTTATATGAGAGATATGTATAACCAGGCTAAAAGTGCCGGAAACGGAAAAAAAGTGATTATAACCGAAACAGGATGGCCTTCTTTTGGAGAAGGACTGCAAGGTGCGATTCCATCAGAAGAAAATGCCGTAAAATATTTTATAAACTCACAAATATGGTCTAATGATGATGCTATTGAAATGTTTTATTTTTCATCTTTTGATGAATCATGGAAAGTAGGAGACGAAGGAGATGTAGGAGCCTATTGGGGATTGTGGGATAACAACGAAAAATTGAAGTTTTAAGCAAATCATTGAGAAACTGTTTAAGTTTAGTTTTTGGAATTAGTTTGGGAAGATTAGGTTCTCAATCAAGGTAAAATAAATGCGAATAGCATCGCTACTTAAAGAAATTTTGCTACAGAATGAGGACTTAAGACAATAAACTATAGGATAAAATTTAAACAGTTTCTAAGTAAAAGTCTTTTTTATAATCATAATTTTCTTACATTAAACTAAACTTCTAATTAAGAAAGGTCATGAACAAAATTAAACCCAACTATGCTGCAATATTGATATTAATTGTAATCATGTCTTGCCAAAAATCAAAACGTCCGCTATGTACAGAAACATTAGTTGGAGGATTTGAATTACTTTCTTCAGATAAAACAGGCATTGATTTTAATAATGCCATTAAAGAAACCGAAAGTTTTAATCACTTCTATTATGCTCAAATATATAATGGTGCGGGAGTCGCTATAGGCGATATAAATAATGATGGTTTATCAGATATATTCTTTTGTGGCAACCAAGTGAGCGATAGACTTTATCTAAACAAAGGCCATTTTCAATTTGAAAATATTACTAAGAAATCAAGAGCCGCCAAAGTTTCAGGATGGTCATGGGGCGTCACCATGGCAGATGTAAATTCAGATGGCTATCTTGATATTTATGTTAGTAGAAATGGAGAATTTATGAATCCTGAGCAGCGTAAAAACCTACTTTACATAAATAATCAAGACCTTACGTTTACAGAATCGGCTATGGCTTATGGGCTTGCAGATGCTGGATATTCTACCCAAGCTGTTTTTTTTGATATGGATAATGATGGTGATTTGGATATGTATCAAGTCAACCAACCAGCAGACCAAAAGTTGTTTATACGTTATACAATTACTAAAGACAGTTATAAATTCTTTACACATAAATTATATAGAAATGATAACGGAAGATATCATAACATCTCTCAACAAGCAGGTATTTCAGGTGTTTTAGCATATGGATTAAGTGTAAATGCTGCCGATTTTAACAATGATGGATGGATCGATTTATATGTTGCTAATGATTATGATGAACCAGACTTTATGTATTACAATAATGGAGACGGCACGTTTCGAAATGTGATTAACGATAATTTAAAACATATTTCCAGATTCAGTATGGGTTCCGACGCTGGCGATATAAATAATGATGGCTTGATAGATATTATCACACTAGAAATGGCTGCCGAGGATCATTTTCGATCAAAAACCAACATGGGTTCCATGTCGACCGAAAATTTCAATCAACTAGTTCACTTAGGAAAGCATCATCAATACATGTCAAACACACTACAAGTCAATACAGGTGTCGGCAGTTTTTCTGATGTTGCCAATATGGCTGGGATTGCTAAAACCGATTGGAGCTGGGGCGGGTTGTTTGTAGATTTAGATAATGATGGTTTAAAAGATATTATAATATCTAATGGCGTTAAAAAAGATGTTAGAAATAATGATTATTTAACTATTGTAAACAATCTTGATCCAGATATATCGACACAAGAATTTTTCAATATAAGTAAAAACACACCTTCCCAACCGCTTTCTAATTATGCTTATAATAATAAGGGTAATCTTCAGTTTGAGAAGGTCACAAAAAATTGGGGTTTTGAAACACCAAGTTTTTCAAGTGGAATCGCTTATGGCGATTTGGATAATGATGGCGATTTAGACGTTGTTACAAATAATATGGACGCTTTAGCATTCGTTTATGAAAACAAAGCAACTGGCAATTTCTTAAAAATTGATCTAAAAGGTTCTGATAAAAACACATTTGGTTATGGGGTTAAGGCAACTATTCATCATAACGGTAACATGCAGGTTTTAGAAAATTCAGTAACGCGAGGTTATTTATCTTCAGTAGAACCAGGTTTATTTTTTGGATTGGGTAAAGATGTTGAAGTTGATAAAGTAGAAGTGCTCTGGCCAGATGGGAAAATAAATGTATTTGAAAATATAAAGGCAAATACAACACTTACTGTTAAATATTCAAAAGCAAAAATCGCGACAAAACAAGTTGAAGAAAAACAACCATTATTAGCTCAAATAGAACCTGCCGATATTGGCATTTCTTACAGTCATAAAGAAAATGAATTTGATGATTTTGAAGTTGAGATTTTACTACCCCATAAACTATCTCAAAACGGTCCCTTCTCTGCTATTGGAGATGTTAACGGCGATGGATTAGAAGATTTATTTATTGGTGGAGCAGCAGGACAAGGCGGCATACTCTATCTTCAAAATACCAATGGAAAATTCAATAAAAGCACCTCGCAACCTTGGGAAAATGATAAAGGTTCAGAAGATTTAGGAGCACTATTTTTAGATGTGGACGGGGATAATGATCAAGATTTATTTGTTGCTAGTGGCGGTAATGAATTTAAGCAGGGAGATGCCTTATTAAAAGATAGATTATATATAAATAATGGGCAAGGAACATTTGTAAAAAGCAATCATGGGTTGCCTTCTATTTTTGAAAGTTCTCAATGCGTGAAAGCATCTGATATTGATGCAGATGGCGATTTAGATCTATTTATTGGCACCCGACTTATTGCCAGACAATACCCTTTTCCAGCAAGCAGCTATTTGCTTATTAACGATAATGGTGTCTTTAAAAAAGCACCGCATAAAACCGCTCCAGACCTTGAAAATATTGGATTAGTTACCGATGCTGTTTTTACAGATATTGATAACGATAATGACGCCGATTTGATGTTAGTTGGAGAATGGATGGAGATTATAGTTTTAGAAAATAAAGAAGGCACATTTATAAATAGCTCGGAAAAATATGGACTTAAAAACGCCAGAGGTCTATGGTGGTCTATAACGGCTAGTGATCTGGATAATGATGGTGATGACGATTATATTATAGGAAACCTTGGAAAGAATAATAAATTTAAAGCAACCAAAGAACACCCTTTTAAGGTATACGCCAACGATTTTGATAACAATGGAACAAACGACATTGTGTTAGCAAAATTTTACAAAAACGATTATGTACCTGTAAGAGGGAGAGAATGTACAAGCCAACAAATGCCTTATGTCGCAGATAAATTCAAAGATTTTAATAGTTTCGCATCTTCCAAATTATTAGACATTCTACCAGAAGATAAAGTAGACGGTGCCGTTATATATGAAATCCATAATTTTGAAAGCATTATTTTAATAAATGAAGGTGGTAAGCTTATAAGAAAACCGATGCCGTACGAAACACAAGTTTCCCCTATTAAATCTTCTATAGTACTCGATATAAATAAAGATGGACATCAAGATATTATTACAGTTGGTAATCATTACGGTGTAGAAGTTGAAACTACACGTTATGATGCGGGTATTGGCGCGGTGCTTTTAGGAGACGGTAATAACAATTTTCAATTTATGCCGCCTTCTCAAAGTGGGCTCTATGCACCCCATGATAGTAGGTCTATAAAACACCTGAAACAGGAGAATAACCAAAACACCATAGTCATTACAAATAATAATTCTTTCCCATCCTTTTTTAGTTATAAAAAGTAAAGTGCTGTTTTAAAAAAACATACGGTAATAAAGAATTTCTTAAATCCAACTATCCTCGAGCCCTAGCCATAGAGATATTACCCTGACTTTATTTTGACTTGAAAAGGTCAAAAAACCAAAATTCTGTATTTAGATTTCTGTTTTCACGAATAACAATTTCAACGGAAACCCGAGGTAAAGCCTGGGGAAATTCTTTTCGATCAAGAAAAATCTAGTGATAAAAAGTTTCAGACCAATGTCCAAAATTATGCTATAAAGCACTGATAATATGGTCCAACATTCATCAGTATTTCTATAACCTTGATGCTTTTAGTAACAATAAATGCATACAAGGGTAAAAATTAAGGCAGCAGTTAATAAAATGACCACAACATGACCACAACACAGGCTGCTAATTACTTTATATACAAGTAATTAATTATAAATAGATTCTAAAGAGAAGTAGCTAAAAACACGCCATTTACCGCATTAACAGAGACTTAGCTCACCATCTGTATTACGAATAATTTAAAAATATGTCATTTTTATTGATTTGTATGCTTTTTGTAGCGGTATACTTTACCAATTTATTAAAAAACAGCACGTACATTTAATAATATCTAAAACCACCTTTGTTAGATTGTGCATTATAGTTTGCAAGGCGTGAATTTTAGTTTAAAAAAACAATTAATACTAACTCATTCTAAAAACAAATTATGATGAAAAAAATTACATTATTACTAATCTTATTAACAGCATCTCTAGGATACGCACAGTCGTCTCCAATAAATTTTGAGAGCGATGTTACTACTGGTGTTAACTGGATAGATGCTGGTGTCGATGTCGCCATAGAAGATGATGCAACCCCAACAGCACCAGCTAATGGAAAAGTTGGAAGACTACTTACTAAAGCAGGTGGCCAACCTTGGCAGGAAGCCCATCTTACGATGACGACATCTGCTATTGATTTAACAACTGCTACAGGTGGTGCTAAAACTGTTTCTGTTGATGTTTATTCTACTACGGGTAATGATTTTTTGCTTAAAGTAATAGACGGAATAAGTGGCGCTGGCGCTTCAGAAGTTCCAGCCGCTCATAATGGAACTGGTTGGGAAACATTAGAATTTAATTTTAATAATGCCACTGTTGGAGGTGTTCCTAATGGAGAATATAAAACATTTGCATTTTTCCCGCTTTATGATATTTCTGGAGGTTTACCTGGAGGTTTTATTGGTATGGAAAATAATTCTCCCGTTACAACAACCTTTATCGATAATGTAACTTTTGTTGAAGGTACTTCATTACCTATTGAATCTTGTGATGATGGGATTAAGAATCAGGATGAAGATGATATAGATTGTGGCGGAGTCTGTTCTGCATGTACAGAACCAGCAGTACCACCAACAACCGCACCAAATGCACCCCCAGCAAGATTAGCAGCAGATGTTATTTCTATCTATGGAGATGCTTATGGTACTCCTATAGGTGTCGCTAATGTGCCATGGGATGATTCGGATTTTACTGTAGAAAATATTGCTTCAAATGACGTTCTAAAAATAGACTTTGGTAATTTTTTAGGGATGTCTTTAGGTGCTTCTGTTGACGCTTCTGCAATGACACATTTCCATATGGATTTTTGGATCTCCGATGCTTTTGTAGCAGGACAAGTATTTAACCCTAAGTGGTCAAATCATGCAGGTGGCGGTGTTGAAACGGATGCTTTTGAATTAACAGTAGCAATCGGACCGACTGATGTACAAACATGGGTTTCAATAGATGTTCCATTAACAAATTTTGCCAATGTGAAAGGTTCTGGTGTAACAGCCAGAGCCGAGTTATTAGAATTTTTATTAACGGTTTCGGGAACATTAGATGTTGGTTATTTAGATAATATCTATCTCCATAAAAACACCTCTTTAAGTGCAGAAGAAAATGACATAGCTCGTTTTAAAACATACCCCAACCCAACACAAGATAGTTGGACGGTTGAAACTAAAAATGAAAGCATCTCATCAATTAGAGTATTCGATATTTTAGGAAAAAATGTGTTATCAGTAACTCCTAATAAAAGCAAAGCAACCGTAGATGGATCTAGTTTAAAATCTGGACTATATTTTGCTCAAATAAAAACTGCAAATGGGATTAGCAGTTTAAAACTAGTTAAGAAATAGTTAGAGTGTTTATTAACTTAGTTTGTTTTAAAGCGTGTGATTTTATTATCACACGCTTTTTACATTTGTAGCTACCAAGCTTATATTTGTTTTAAAATATTTCTTTACTTTGTGAAAACCTTCACTTAGTTATGTTTGATGATATCTTAACCGCCATTCCATTCGGAATAATACTAGCCTTCACAATTGGTCCAGTATTTTTTGTGCTTTTAGAAACAAGTGCCACAAAAGGTTTTAGGAGTGCTTTAATATTCGATCTAGGGGTTGTATTTGCAGATATTATTTTTATCGTGGTAGCCTTTTATAGTACCAATAACCTAAGAGGGAAAATTAGTAACGACCCTAGTTTTTTTATATTTGGTGGGGTATTGTTATTTGTTTATGGTATTATCTCTTTTATAAAAACGTCAAAGTCTTTTAGAGCTATTGTTAAAGAATATCACAAAGTTGAAATTCAAAAAGATTACGGGAAACTTTTTATAAAAGGCTTTTTACTTAATTTTATAAATATTGGTGTTCTAATTGGTTGGTTAGGTTTTATGGTGTTAGGAGATTCGTTAACGACATCAGAAAATGGTGAAATTGTTTTTATAGCTACCATGGTAGCTTCTTATTTTATTACAGATCTCATTAAAATTTTGATCGCTAAAAGATTAAAAGCGAAATTAACACCTCGCCTTATTTTTAAAACTAAAAAAGTGATTGCCATTGTTATTTTAGGTTTTGGAATCTTATTATTTCTTCAAGGGGTATCCCCAGAGGCCTACAAAAAGAACAAAGAAAAATTAGAAAAAATAAGACCTATAAAAGACAAGCTTTCGGAATAATCTGGAAGTTTTTTGAAGCGTCGAATAGATTCGAAAAGCAAACTTGGATATAACACGAATCAAGTGTAAATCTAATCTTGGAAAAAATTAAAAAGAGGCTGTCTAAAAAGTGTCACCCTATGTTTGTAAAATATTGGTGTCATTCAAAACATTCCGATAATTGTCGGAGTTGAAGAATCTTAAAAATAAAACATTAAAATTTAAGAGATTCTTCAGTCGTAAGCTTCGCTTATATCTTCAAACAAAATATATTTTGTTTTCGATAGCCTACCATTGACGGATTTCATAAATGATTAATTTACAATCGTTTGTCATTCAGGGCACAGCGAAGAATCTTTATAATTAATCTCTAAAGATTCTTCAGTCGTACCTCCTTCTGAATGACACTAACTTTTTGCAAACATAGGATGACACCCAATTACGTCATTTCATACGCTAGTTAAAATTTTTAACACAGGTCTCTGAATGACACTTTTTAGACAGCCTCTTTTTATGATAAAGTATAAACCTTAATCATATACATCTTAACTATATTAATTTGCTTCTACAAATCTCCAACGAGTGGCATCCCCAGTCCAGGAAGAAGGAACTTGATTAATTCTTATATCCGATTCATTACTATGAGTACTTAAATCATTACCATTTATAGAGCGCATCTTTTTTCCTGATGAGCGATTCACCACGTATGAATATGTATTGTCGATGTCATCAATTCTCCATTGCACAAATGCCGCAGTTCCAGAAAAAGAGTTTACTCCATATATATTTGAGTAACTATTATTATTAGTTGGTCGAAAATACATTTTAGACCCTCTATTTCTAAATCTAACGTATCCATTATCTGTCGGAACAATCTCCCATTGAGTAAAATTTCCAGAATAACTTGAAGGAGCTTGTACTATTAATGTGCCGCTTGTTCCATTACTATATGGCTTAATTCTATCACCACTTTGTTTATTTTCTATAAAATAATATTGAGTAAATGTATCTTTAAACTCTTGACCATCAGCATTTAGATCTCCAGTAGTTAAGCTAATTGTTTTCCAGCTATCGTATATAACTATTCCGTCTACACCTGCATCTATAGCTGCAACTATTCTAGTGGATAGATTTGGAAATTTTTGGTGGCTATTGGTCTCAGAATCCCAAACAGGTAAAGATCCTGCTTCAGCAATATAATTAGGCCATAAGGAGTGCTCAAAACCTAAGTTGTGTGTAGTAGCTACCGATATATAATTCTTCATCGTTGTTTGTTGAAGTGATAATAGTCCCGATTGGATTCCCCAATCACATGAACCAACTAAATCTGCACCATTTAATTGCCCAGATAATTCTGAATATATATTATTCATTTGTCCTGAGTACCAAATATTTCCAGGGCGTCCATCTTCATTAAAAGGACTTATCCAATCACATTCGTATTGTTGTGCAAATGCTTTAATACGAGCTACTAGGGCATTTTTAGATGCTGTATTCTTAACAGATGTAATTGTACCGTTAAGTATCCCATTAGCTATTCTTGCTCCACCGCCACCTTGTGCAGGGTTTGCAAAAATTTTGAATCCTCTTGATTTCGCTTCATTATAAAAATAATTATACATCGTTTCATTTGGGTTAACACCATCTGCAAAAATAGCGATACGAATTCCATTAACTCCCATTTCTTCAAAACCGTCTAATGCATTGTCAATTTTAGATGTGGTATTATATGCATTCGTAATTTGTGCTTGTTTTACATCTCCAAGTACATATTCTAAGTTCCCAACATAATGATGACCAGATGAAGAGGAAGCAGTAAGACTGCTACTACTGCTAACTGTAAGATTTAATACGTTTTCAACAGACTCTTCGCTTTCAACTAACTCTTCATTATCTATTTCATTATCTGTTAGAGTTGAACAAGAATAAGTTAGAAGTGCTAAAATAACTAATAGATGAATACTTCGTTTTTGCTTAATTTTTAACATAATTTTTTAGTTTAAAGATTATTAATTTAGTTTGTAGATAAATGCTTGTAAACTTATACATGAAAGTTTTGTACACTTATGCTTTCAGAAGTACCGAAAAAAAAAGAAGAAAATAAAGAAAATCCAATCAGAATTGTTTGATTTTCAACATAGTTACACCAACATTGAGACAATACATTTCTTAATCTGAATTCAACATTAAGGATTTAATAAAAAAAGGGGTTGATTTTTACCAATATCTAATTAATTTTCTATAAAAATTACCATAAAAAAACCTTCAAGAAAAACTTGAAGGTTTTTTGAGGCGTCGAGCGGATTCGAACCGCTGTAGAAGGTTTTGCAGACCTCTGCCTAGCCACTCGGCCACGACGCCATTTTCATTATGCTACAAATGTAAAAAAAAATATAACTTATTCTTACTTTAAATTACTTTTTACGCTTATCGGTCATTTTTATCGTTACCTTTTCAACATCTCCACCAATTGGCGGGTTTAATTTACTTACCCAAACTGTTGCTTTTTTTACCAACTTATCTTCATTAAAGATTCTATTAAGTATTCGTTTTGCTACGGTTTCAAGTAAATGAGAAGGGATTTCCATTTCTTCTTTAATAATCTTATTTAAAAACACATAATCTACCGTATGAGATAACTTGTCTGTTTTCGCCGAGGTTTGTAAATCTGCTTTAACCTCTAAATCAACACGATAATCACTACCTATTTTAGTTTCCTCTTTAAGGCAACCATGATAGGCAAATACTCTAATATTTTCAACTTTTATAATACCCATTTAATTTGTAAAGAAATCAAAAACGTTACTTAATCCGTTAGTTTTAGTTTTGTAAAATTCTGCATACGTACAGCGTTCGCACATTACAGAAATGAATTTCTGATTTTGTATATCAAAAATCTTAAAAAATGTTCCACCTGTCGCTCTGTTCTCATTTGTCCTACATTTATAAGTATTACTATGATAAGCCTTTGTAATTAACCGTTTGTTAAGCTTCTTAATTACAGAAGTAGTTTCATTTTTTCAATTGATTGATCAAAAAACAAACTCGTTTATATTAATCATTCGGGAATGTTTTTAGTATTGAGCTAAAATAACTCGAATTTCCGTAATTTTGGAGCTTATTTAGTTGAAAAAATCAGAAAAATGTCTGAAGAAAGAAAGTCACTCAATTTTATTGAGCAAATTATAGAAGAAGATTTATCTAATGGCATGTCGAAAAGCGAATTGCGTTTTAGGTTTCCCCCAGAACCAAACGGTTATTTACATATTGGACATACCAAAGCCATTGGTATAAGCTTCGGCTTAGGAGAAAAATATAACGCACCTGTTAACCTGCGTTTTGATGATACAAATCCCGCAAAAGAAGAGCAAGAATATGTAGACGCTATTAAAGAAGACGTTGCTTGGTTAGGTTATAAATGGGATAAAGAATTATTTTCTTCAGATTACTTTCAACAACTATATGATTGGGCCATTATTCTTATAAAAGAAGGAAAAGCTTATATAGATTCGCAATCTAGTGAAGCCATGGCAGAACAAAAAGGAACACCAACACAACCAGGCGTAGATGGTCCTTTTAGAAATAGGAGTATTGCTGAAAATTTAGATTTATTTGAACGCATGAAAAATGGGGAGTTCGAAGAAGGTTCACACATACTTCGTGCTAAAATAGATATGCAGCACCCCAACATGTTAATGCGAGATCCAATAATCTATCGTATTCTAAAAAAACACCATCATAGAACAGCAAACGATTGGTGTATTTATCCTATGTATGATTGGACGCATGGGGAAAGTGATTATATAGAGCAAATATCGCATTCGTTATGTTCATTGGAGTTTAAACCTCACAGAGAACTTTACGATTGGTTTTTAGATCAGGTTATAGATACAACTCTTATAAGACCTAAGCAACGTGAATTTGCGCGTTTAAACTTAAGTTACACTATTATGAGTAAGCGTAAATTGCTTCAATTAGTTAATGATGGTGTGGTAAATGGATGGGATGACCCTCGTATGCCAACAATTTCAGGTTTACGTCGTCGCGGTTATACACCGAGTGCTATTAGAAAATTTGTAGAAACCGTTGGTGTTGCAAAACGAGATAATATCATTGATGTGTCGCTTTTAGAATTCTGTATTCGTGAAGATTTGAATAAAACGGCGCCACGCGTAATGGCTGTTTTAGACCCTGTAAAATTAGTGATTACAAACTACCCTGAGGGTAAAGAAGAATGGTTAGAGGCGGAGAATAATCAAGAGGATGCAAGTGCAGGCTTTAGAAAAGTACCTTTTTCTCGTGAGTTATATATTGAAAAAGAAGATTTCAAAGAAGAAGCTGGTAATAAATTTTTTAGACTGAAATTAGGAGGTGAGGTGCGTCTTAAAAACGCTTACATCATTAAAGCCGAAAGTGTTAAAAAAGATGTTGATGGGAATATTACTGAGATTCAGTGTACTTATTCTGAGGACACTTCTAAAAAAGTAAAAGGCACATTACATTGGGTGTCTATTAAGCATGCTATAAAGGCGGAGGTTAGAGAATATGATCGTTTGTTTATGGACGAGGCTCCTGATAGTCATCAAGACAAAAGTTTTATGGATTTTATAAATCCGAATTCTTTAAAAGTTATTGAGGCCTTTGCTGAGCCAAGCTTAAAAGATTCAAAAAAAGGAGATCAGTTTCAATTTCAACGTTTGGGCTATTTTAATGTAGATAATGATTCTACTGCAGAAAAAATCATATTTAATAAAACTGTTGGGCTACGTGATTCTTGGGCTAAGCAAAAACCTGTTCAGAATAATTCCAATCAAAAGCAACAAAAGAATAACCATTCGCAACCTAAGCGAAAAGCCATTGATGTTATTCAGCAACTAGGGAAAAAGTACACTAATTTACCAGAAATAAAGCAGCAAAAAGTAAAAGCTGAGATTCGGGAACTAGCTAAAAATGTAACTTACGAAGAACTACAACCACTATTCAATACTGCTGTTAAAAAAGTAGGTACCAGAATTGCGGTTGTGCTCTCTTTAGGTGTGTTATTAGAAAACGGACAAATAAAAAATGACGATATTAGTGCCTTTATATCTAAAGCTTTAGAAGACAAAAACGATATTTTAGTCCAAGAAGCTTCTGTGATCAATCCCTAAACTGAAAGCCTATGAATTATCTTTTACTATTTGTAATACTAATTATATTAATTGTTTTACTTAATAAGATAAATTCCAGTTTTCACAAATTAAATGAAAATAATAAGAGGCTAAATGAGAATATTAAAATACTAAACAATAAGATCAACGGTCTTACTAATGGCAGTATTTCAGCTAAAAAAGAAACAGAGTCTCCAGTAACCATGCCTCCTCCAATAATTAAGGAGGCTTTACCTATTCCAGAAGTCAAAAAACCGCCTCTTGAAACGCCTATTTCAAAACCAGTTATTGATGAAGAAAAATCAAAACCTTTACCAGAGCCTATAAAAGCAGACGCTATTAAAACATTTACCGTTCAAAAAGAAGAACGTATTGAAGATGTTATTAAAAAAGCCAAAGCCTTAAAACCACCAAAAAAATCAGTTTGGGAACAATTCAAAGAGAAAAATCCCGATTTAGAAAAGTTTATTGGTGAAAATCTAATTAATAAACTAGGGGTTTTAATACTCGTTTTAGGTATTAGTTACTTCGTAAAATATGCCATAGATAAAGATTGGATAAATGAGCCAGCAAGAGTAGGAATAGGTGTTTTATGCGGTTCTTTAGTCATGCTTATTGCTAATAAATTACGTAAAAAATATGCGGCTTTTAGCTCGGTTTTAGTAGCGGGAGCCATTGCCATTTTTTACTTTACTATTGCCATTGCCTTTCATGAATACCAGCTTTTTAATCAACAAATAGCTTTTGCTATTATGGTTATTATTACGCTGTTTAGCTGTTTAGTATCCTTATCATACAATAGAATAGAACTTGCTGTATTGTCACTTATTGGCGGATTTGCTGTTCCTTTTATGGTGAGTACAGGTTCTGGAAATTATGTGGTGCTCTTTACATACATCATCATTTTAAATATTGGAATAACCATATTAGCATTCTATAAAAAATGGCATTTGGTAAATACACTGGCTTTTATATTTACGGTGCTTTTATTTGGTGCTTGGTTTGTAAAAGATACTAACAGCGAAACCCCTCATTATATGGGAGCGCTACTTTTTGCGTTTGCATTTTACGTCATATTTACACTCGCAAACATTATAAATAATGTAAAAACCAAAGCGATTTTTAGTAAAACACAACTAACTCTTTTAGCAGTAAACACATTTTTCTTTTTTGCTGTGGGCATGGTGGTATTAAATAATTACCATCCTGAACTTAAAGGACTATTTACAGCGGGATTAGCCATCCTTAATTTGTTTTTTGCCTGGTTCTTATATAAGACATTTAAATTGGATAAGATTGCTGTTTATATGTTAATAGGTTTAACATTAACCTTTATAACTTTAGCTGTTCCTTTACAATTTGAAGGTAATTATATTACACTATTCTGGGCAGCAGAAGCTGTTTTATTAATGTGGTTAGCCAAAAAATCGAGTATTAGTAGCTATCGTTTTGTATCAGTGATTGTACATGTTTTATCAATTTTTAGTCTTGTTATAGATTGGACTCAAAAATATAATGACGAAGCTATTTTAAATATTGTAGCAAATCCCATTTTTATAACGGGTGCTTTTGTAGTTACATCTCTTTTTCTGGTTTATTTTTTACTTAAAAAAGAAACTGTCCGTTTACCCTTTTGGAAATTAGTAATGGATACGGGTAAATATCGTAAATGCATATTAATTGCTGGCATATTACTTTTATATATCGTTGGGTTTATAGAAACCTTTTTTCAAGCCATTTACCATATAGAAAACTGGAGTTCTGCTTTGTCGCTCCCAGCACTTTACCATTTACTTTTTACTGCTGTTGTTGCTTTTATTTTCTTTAGAAGAAAAACCGTTCTCTATACTCAGGTAGCAAATATAATTGCTTGTGGAAATATTATTCTTTTTGCCATGTTCTTTTTAGGTTTCGTTTTCGAAGAGCATAGTGACTTTATTGCTGCTATCAGCAACTACCAAACAGCTTTTTATTTGCATTATATCATGTTTGCTTTAACCTTATTTTTTGGTTTTATTATCTATCAATCAAATAAGAAGAGGCCTGTTTTTAATATATTCAATAAGAAAATAGTTATTTGGATCGCTGCTTTCTTATTAATCTTTATAGCTAGTAGTGAAGTTCTATTACACGGATTAAAATTACTAACAGACCCTATAGACCTTCAAGACACACAAAACGCATTGCCTTATGAAGATATAGCTTTGGCAAAGCGAAAAATAATTAAGACTTCTTTTCCTGTTTTATGGGGGATTCTAGCTTTTATGTTTTTAGTTTTTGGTATTAAAAAACAAATAAAAAGCGTACGAATAATTGCTTTGGTATTGCTAGGAATCACTATTATTAAATTGTTCGTTTACGATATTAATAACATATCTGAAACAGGTAAAATTATATCATTTATTCTATTAGGTGTTTTAATTTTAATCATCTCATTCGTCTATCAAAAAATTAAATTTTTGGTTATTGATGATACTAAAGAACAGATAAATAATGAAACAGATTAGATTTTTATTACCCCTTTTATTTGCTAATCTTGCGATTGCTCAATATAATACAACAGGGGAATTAACAGAAGCTAATATAAACGGCTTACATGAAATTCGTTTACCAAACGAAATCCGCTCTTTTTCTAATAAAGATCTTAGCGATTTTAGAATCTTTGATAGTAAAGGAAAAGAAGTCCCTTATTTTATTCGCAAGAAAGGGAAATTGTTAAGAACAAATGAATATGCTACGTTTAAGATTGTTTCAAAAACGGTACTTAAAGACACTAGTTCTTCTATTATTTTCGAGAATCCGTTTAAAACTATTAAACAATTTGTTTTATCTGTAGCTAATTATTCAGGGTCTAAAACATTTAAACTTTCTGGAAGCAATAATCGAGAGGAATGGTTTGGCATATTAAATAATGGGGCGTTATCTAATTTGCATGATGCAAAGGGTATAAGTGTAGACAAAACGATTACATTTCCGCAGTGTGCATATCGTTATTTAAAAATCGTGTTTAATGATAAAAACAGCTTGCCTATAAATGTTTTAAAAATTGGAAGTATTTCTAATAATGCGATCCATAGAGCATTACAAATAGTAACACCTCAAACCAAAACTACCTCAGAATTAATCCAAGAGAAAAAAACACAGATTCATGTTACTTTCAAGAACAAAGAAGTTATAAACCAGATTCAATTTAAAGTAATTGCGCCAGAGTTTTTTAATAGAAATGTTATTATATATACAAAATCCTCAAGAGTTGTAAAACATAAAACAGAGGTCTACAATAAGGAATTAGCTCGCTTTCGATTAAACTCAGAAACCGAAATGATCTTTAATATTCCTGAGATTATTGAAGACAGTATTTATATTGAAATTGAAAACAAAGACAGTAATAATTTAACGTTTAGTGATATTCGTTTTTTTCAAAAGCCACTATACATTATAACAACATTAAATAAGAACGAACATTATAGTATTAAAACAGGAAGTAAGACTGCCAAAGCTCCTGAGTATGATCTTTCTTTTTTTAGAAATAATATTTCTGAAGATCTACCAAGCGTAGAAATAAAAGAAATCGTAAAACAAAAAACACCTCAAGACCTTGTTAAGAAAGAATCTTTATGGCAAAAGCCATGGTTTATGTGGAGCTGTATTATTATTACAGGATTAGTTATTTTATTTTTTATATCAAATTTGGTTAAAGATTTAAAAAAAGAATAAGTGCTTAAGTTCTTACATTCAGCAATTTAAAAGCTATCACTTTGTTTTTTTGTATATTTATCTTCTAACTATAACTAAAGAATTATGGATTTATTAAACTTCCCAGCAATTATTGTTGCTGCAGTTTCGGCATTAGTTGTCGGATTTATTTGGTACAACCCAAAAGTTTTTGGAAATGCTTGGATGCAAGCAGCTGGTATGACAGACGAGCAAGTTAAAGGTGGAAACATGGCTAAAATTTTTGGTTTAGCATTATTGTTTGCTTTCTTATTAGCTACAGCACTTCCTGGCATTGTTATTCATCAAATGGGTGTTTATAGTTTAGTTGGAGGTGATCCATCTATTGCTTTACCTTCTTATGAAGCTTTAATGAATGATTATGGTGATGCTTTTAGAACGTTTAAACATGGTGCTTTACATGGCTCACTAGCAGGTGTTTTTATAGCACTTCCTATTATAGGTACAAACGCTTTATTTGAACGTAAAGGGGCCAAATATATTTTTATTAATAGTGGCTATTGGATTGTGACTTTAACTGTAATGGGCGCTATTATTTGCGGCTGGAAATAATCATTTTGTAAAGTTTTAACATATTTAAAGACTGAAAACTGTAATTTTCAGTCTTTTTATTTTCCTATTGAACAAAACATCTCATATTTATTATTCTGCTAACAAGCTTCCTAAAGGTTGGGATGCTTTAGTAAACCACGATATTTTTTTACAAGTAGACTATTTAAAAGCTTTGGAAGAAGCTTCTCCAGATAATATTCAACATTTTTATATTGGTGTTTACAATAACAATCTTTTAGTCGGTATTGCTATCATACAGCGCGTACAATTGTACTTAAAAGATATGTTTAGAAAAACACAAGTCTCTTGCTTAAAAGAATTTTTTCAAGACATTGTTTCAAAAATATTAAAAGGAAACATTCTCGTTGTTGGAAACTTGACGCATACAGGGCAACACGGCGTGTTTTTTAACAAGGAGAACATCTCTCAATCTGCATACTTAGAATGTGTTTTTAATGCCTTAGAGACCATTAAAAAAGACATAAAGGAAAAGCAAAACAAGAAAATTCGAGCTATTATGTTTAAGGATTATTTTCTTGATGATACTATTCACGCTGAAACATCTTTTTTTAATTCACATAAATTACACAAAGTTTCTGTACAGCCAAATATGATTATGAAAATACGACCAGAGTGGCAGGTTATTGATGATTATATGGCTAGTATGACCAAGAAATATCGAACACGGTATAAGCGAGCAAAAAAGAAACTAGGGGTTATTACATGCCATGAATTAGATTTGGAAACAATTAAAAGTAATTCTAACAAACTACATAACCTTTATTTGAATGTTTCTAACAATGCTAAGTTTAATACTTTCTTGTTACCAGAAAATCATTTTTATAGCTTAAAATTATATTTAAAAGAAAATTTTAAAGTTTTTGGATATTATTTAAACAACAGACTCGTCGGGTTTTTTACTTTAATCGTAAACAACAAAAATCTAGAAACTTATTTTTTAGGTTATGATAACGAACATCAGCATTCAAATCAATTGTATTTGAATATGTTATATGACATGGTTAAGTACGGCATTGATAATCCATTGCCTTATATTGTTTATGCAAGAACAGCTATGGAGATTAAAAGCTCTGTAGGCGCTAAACCCGAAGCTATGGCAGTATATATAAAACATACCAATGGGTTTATTAATGCTATTTTAAAACAGGTATTTGGTTTAATGAACCCTAAACAAGATTGGGAAGAACGCCATCCTTTTAAAGAATAAAACATAGGCGCATTAAGTATTTAAATATTCTTCCGACTTATATAGTGTCTGGTTAGAACACAGCACTATAGTATAAAATATACGCTTATGAAACAATGGTTTTTTCTTTTATTAGTTTTTCCTCTTTGTATTTTTTCCCAAAATATGACGAATGAAAAACTCCAAGATATTTATTCGGCTGTTAGCGATTCCATTCAAGGACGTAGTGGTTCTTGGCAGTTTTATATAAAAGACATTCCATTTATGTCTATTACAGATACCAACCACAATAGAATGCGAATTATTTCGCCAATTGCAGATTCAAATAGTTTAAATGATGCCTTGATCAAGGCTGCTTTGGTTGCTAATTTTCACACTGCTTTAGATGTTAAATACGCCGTTTCAGATGGTATTTTATGGTCAGTATTTATTCATCCATTAAAAGAATTATCAGAAGATCAAGTAAAAGATGCGGTTAGTCAAGTGTATTATGCTCATGTGAATTTTGGTTCAACATTTGCCAGTACATCGCTTACTTTTCCAGGAAAATTAAGTAACGTAAAAAAGGAGGAGATAAAGAAAGAAGAAAAAACAAAGTATAGAAAGTTATAGATTTAAAAGTAAAGCGGTCTGAAAAATATTTAAATATTTTTCAGACCGCTTTATATATCAAATATCTTCGGTAGTAACCTCGTCGTCTGGAATTTCCAGACTTGTTTTAAAATTTGGAAGCACCTGATTCATCATAGCTTCATTTTTTAATTGCTTAATATCAATAAAATACCATGATTTTGCTTCGGCATTATAAATTCCAAATAAGTAGCTTTTAGTTTTAATCCGCTTGCCATTCATAGTCACTTGATTGAAAGCTTCGACATAACAGCGATATTCACCATCTTCTAAAACAACATCTGAAACTTCTAAAGCATCAGATTTTTCAAAAACAAAACCAGCTTCTTTCATCGTATTAAACTTTGATTTTAGTAATTCAAGCGCCATTTCGTTCCCGCCCATCATTTTTAAAAAACCTGGATGCATGTAGTCTATAGACTTATTAAAATCCATTTTAAAAGTCGCTTGACAAATTCTTTTGGCGTCTCTTAAAGCCGATGTTTTTAATTCTTGGGTAGATTGCGCAAAAGAAATGCTACTACAAAAAAGTAGTAGCATTAAAATAGTTGAAGTTGTTTTATTCATTTTTATTCTTGTCTTTTTTATTATTTTTCATAGCCTCACCAATTTGATTACTAGCCGTAAAACTGGCCACCATATCATTCAACATTTGGCTTCCTGCCTGTGGTGAATTAGGCAATAAAATTAAGTTACTATTGGTTTCTTGCCCTATAGCTTGTAATGTATCATAGTGTTGTGTTACTACTATAAGTGCAGACGCTTCTTGCGAGTTAATACCAACTTTGTTAAGTACTTCAACAGACTCTTCTAAACCTCGCGCAATTTCACGACGTTGGTCTGCAATACCTTGACCTTGTAAACGCTTGCTTTCTGCTTCTGCTTTTGCTTTTTCAACAATTAAAATACGAGCCGCATCTCCTTCATATTGTGCAGCCGTTTTTTCTCTATCTGCAGCATTAATTCTATTCATGGCTTCTTTTACTTGTGCATCTGGGTCTATATCGGTTACTAATGTTTTAATAATATCATAACCATAATCTTGCATGGCTTCATTCAATTCAGATTTTACAGCAATAGCAATATCATCTTTTTTTAAGAAAACATCATCCAAAATCATTTTTGGTACTTCAGCACGTACTACATCAAACACATAACTTGTAATCTGATCATGTGGGTAATCCAATTTATAAAAAGCATCTGCAACCTTGGTTTTAATTACTTTATATTGCACAGATACTTTTAAACGTACAAATACATCATCTTTAGTTTTTGTTTCTACAATAACATCTAGTTGTTGAATTTTTAAACTTAATCTGCCTGCAATCCTATCTACTAATGGAATTTTAAATTGTAAGCCTGATTGACGAATAGCTTGAAATCTACCAAAGCGTTCTATAATAGCCGCAGTTTGTTGTTTTACAATAAAGAATGACGAGATTAATATTATTAATCCGAATACGATAATAATGGTAAGGAAATAGTTCATGGTATTTATATAAAAATGTTAGAAAATAACGAATTACTAATTTAAGTTATATTTGCACACTTATCCCTATAAATGTTTATGAAAAAACAACTCGTCTTATTAGTAGTCATTATGACCTGTTTTGTTACAACAAATTTTGCACAAAAAGGAAATCTTAGAATTTCTAATGGCTTTGGAATTAATGCTGCAATTACCAAATTTGACATTGCTACAAATAACTTTGTTACCAAACAAGGTGATGGCTTTTTAGGCGGTTTATCTGCAACGGTAGATATTCCTCATAAGCCGTATAATATAAGTTTTGGGATGCAATTATCTGAAAGCAATATCGAAATTTTAGGAAGACCTACTATAACGAGTACAGAAGAAGCTTTTATTGAATATAAAATATTTGCTGCTCAAGTAACTTTATTAGGGCATATAAAGATTATTCCAGATCATTTTACTATAGATTTAGGACCTATGCTACAATATAACAGCAGATTAGAATTTAAAAATAAAGACCAAAAAGGTTACTTTGTAAATAACTACACAAATTTATCTGCTGAGGATATTACTACTATTTCCCAATTTAATTTGAATGGAGCCGTAGGAGCTTCGGCAGGCATAAAAAATGTAAAACTCAAGGCTCAATACGTTTATGGTTTTACCAATATATTAAATAAATTAAATTCTCAAGACGTTGATCCTTCAGGAGGAAATTCAAGCTTTAAAGGGAACCAAAATATGTTGGTTTTTGGAGTTTTATTTTTATTTTAGCCTAATAAAAATTTCTTGAAACCAACTACTTCTGCCTTTGCCAGCAGGTAGGCCCGACAAGAGGTGGGGAATTTTTAAATTAAAAGGTATTTATGAAAAGAAGAACATTTATTGAAACTTCTGTAAAAGGGTCTGCAATTTTAGCTACAACGGGTTTGTGGTCATGTTTGTCTAATAATAATCAACCTCCAAAAACAGCTTTTATTGATCGTATTTTACCTGCTCCTAAAAATGGTGGTTTTCGTGATGATGATTATTGGATTTGGGGATCGTCTGTTATTAAAGGGGAAGATAATAAATACCATATGTTTGCCTCCCGATGGTCTAAAGATGTAGGCTTCGGTAATTGGGTTACAAACTCAGAAGTTGTTCGTGCGGTATCAGATACGCCAGTAGGACCTTATGTTTTTGAAGAAGTGGTACTTCCTGTTCGTGGAAAAGAATTTTTTGACGGGATGTGTACGCACAACCCAAGGGTTATAAAATATAAAGACAAATATTTATTATATCATTTTGGCACAACCTATGATTTCCCACAACCTACAAAAGAAAACCCAAGTGTTTCTGGTGAAAACTGGAATCAAGCCTGGATGAATAAACGTATTGGTTTGGCTATTAGTGATTCTGTTTATGGACCGTGGGAACGCGTGGACAAACCTGTAATTGAACCACGTCCTGGACATTGGGATGCTTCTATTACATCTAATCCAGCTCCTGCTGTAGATCCAAAAACAGGAAAAATATTGTTGATGTATAAATCATCAGTAAATTCAAAACCACCACTATTATTAGGCGTATCTATGGCATCTAGCCCAAAAGGGGAGTATAAAAGATTAAGTGAAGAACCTGTATTTCGTTTTGAAACAGAAACCAATAGCCATATAGACGTAGAGGATCCATACATTTGGTGGGCAGGCGATCAGTATGAAGCGGTTATAAAAGATAGATCTGGAGAAATTTGTGGAGAAGAGGGTGGTGGTATTCATGTTTGGTCTAAAGATGGTATAAAGTGGCATTTATTTGATAATGTAAAGGCCTATAGCCGTAATATTTTATGGGATGATGGTACACGAACGCATCAAAACCATTTTGAACGTCCTTTTGTTCTCATTGAAGACGGAAAGCCTACGCATTTATTTGCGGCTGTTGGTAGTGGACCCAAAGCTTGGAAATTTGAAAATACTTGGAATATGGTGATTCCTTTGAAGCATTAGGTTAGTTAGGGTTTTTGCTACAATTTTAAAACCCTTATATTAGCATGGTGTCGAAACAAAACTTAAATAGAATTAAATCTATTCTTGCTGAAAAGAATACAAACAATAAACAATTAGCACATCATTTAGGAAAAACGGAATCTACTGTTTCAAGATGGTATACTAATGAAGTTCAACCTTCCATTGAGACCTTATTTGAAATCTCTAAATTCTTAAAAATTGATATTCGGGAATTGTTGGTTTCGACAGGAAATTGATTAACTGAATGATTTGGTTATGGTATTATATATCCTTTCTTGAAAAGGTTTGTTCAAACCTTTATATTGTGTCTTTTTTATTCTTAATCAATCAAATTCATTACTTCTAGGGTTTTGTACCAATAGTAAAAACCTGATTTATCTGGTTGTCTTTTTAATCGGTTCAAGAAGTTCCAATCTTGATTTTTAATAGTTAATACCTTTATGTCTTGGTTGTTGTAATATTCCAGTGGTGATAGTTCTTTGTACAGCAGTTTTGTTGCTAAATATGCAATTCGTGCAGCAGCAGGAATCGCATCATCAATTCTAAAATTACCAATCATTAAGAAGCCAGTACCAAAAGCACGTATTCCTTTTTGTAGCTCTGTAAATTTTGATTTATCGTCTGGAGAACCATTTCCTTTTTTTGCGAGAATCAAACAAGTGTCTATGGTGTCTTTCAGCACTTTTTCTGGAGTTAAATTTGGTGCTTCTGCCTTACGATACTCAATTTCTCGTATTGCAAAGGCTTCAAAGCTTTGAGAGACAGTTGCAATATTTTCTATTCTTTCGAAGAGTTTACTTAAATCGAATAACTGTTTGCAAATTTCCATAGAAAATGGTTGTTCGTCTTTTCCTTTGAAATAAGGAATTCCAACAGTATTTGGAGCAAAAGCTGTTAGCTTGTCACCTGTAATAGCATCAATTGTTGGTAGTTTAATGATCGTTTCTCCTTCTGTTTCAATCCATTTGGTTTGTACAGTTTTTTCGATTGATTCAGGATAAATAGAGTCTTCAATTAATACATCTAACAAAATGGTTCCAGAATATTTTCCTTTCGTTACAGAATCAAAAGTAAAAGAATAATGTGCTTTTGGAACACCTATTTTATAACTGCGGTGCTCATCCAATTCAAATGATTTGAAATTAGACGAATTAACAACCTTTTTTAATATCTTTTCTAAGGTTTCTCTGTCTGTATTGCAAATGATATCAATATCAATGGAGAATCTATTTCCTTCTTCAAGTAAAAGAACTAGACTCGTACCTCCTTTGAAAATAAAATCGAGCCCATTAACTTTAATACATTCCAACAAATGAAGAGCATAAATCATTTTTTCAAGAATAGCCTTGTCTATTCGCTTATGCACTGCCTGTTTTTTAAAAGTATCAAACCATTCTTCTGTAAAGCAATGTTCTTTTATCATTCAATGACATCTTTTACTAGGTGGTACATATTGTTGGTCATAAATTGCTTAATGTCTTGTTCTCGATCTCTTCGTTTAGCATAACTGAATAATTTGGTGTAATTAAGTGTATAGCTTTTTAAAGCATTTTCATACACATGTATCAGTTCAACTCCTTGGTAAAAATAGAATAGTTTGTGTTCTGAGAAAAGGTCTACCAGTATTTTTTCAAGTAGAGGTGTGTAGAATTTAGTTCTCTTTTCCGTACTTTTTGAAATAGGTGATCTAGTGATGAGCTTTTTTATAATAACAGGGCTTTGACTTTCGGAAATATAAAAGTCAATGGTTTTTTCATCTGGATTTAGATAGAAATCAAATCGAAAAGAGTCTTTTAGTTCATAATAGAGTGATTCAACAAAATCTTTTTCAATTTCTATAATAATTAATTTTTTACCTGATTGATGTTGGGAAAATTCATTTATCCAATCAGTGTCCCATAGACAGTATTTTACATCTTCAAATCGCTCAGAAATTACTTTGGCTAGTTTTAAAATCTCTCCAGAAATTTCGGGTTTGTACTTTGGCCTGTATGAAATGATGTAATAGCCTCTTTGTATTGATTTTATGATGTTCTTATTTTTAAGGTCATAAATCCTCCATCCAAAGGTACCTTCTTTCAAGTCTGGTTCGAAATACCTAAAAAAGTCAAATAGTTCTTCTCTTGAAAAAGTATCTCTGTCTTTAAATTCCTCTATGAGTTTATTTTCAATGATTTTCGGCATTTCAAATCTAATTTATACCAAATATAATGAAATTTGGTAAATATTAGAAATCAAAAAAATGCCAGTAAAAATAATAAATGGCAAATATTTGAATAATATTAAACAAGTTAATTAAAAAAAATTTACAAAATAAACCACTCTCCGATGGACTTCCAGTCCATCGGTTCGTTTTTGCAGGCTGAAAGTCTGCTTCGTGAAATGTGGTAATACTGAATTAGTGTGAATTCGTGAAATTTGTGTCAAAAATTTTTAGAAGTTAAAAGCACTAAAATACATAGTTTTAACTACAGTTAAGACCAATAAAATGTTCGCTTTGAATAAAATTATAAGGAATCAATCACCTTCTCAATGCGCTTTACTGTTTCAGGTTTTCCAATCATAAACATAATATCAAACACATCAGGACCTTGTAAAGCACCTACTAATGCTAAACGCAATGGCATCATGACTTTTCCAAAACCAATTTCATTATCTGTAATCCAGCCTTTAATTTTAGTTTGAAGCGTTTCAACAGTAAAGTCTTCAATCGTATTAATTATTGAAACCAATTCCTGCATAAGTTCCTTTGTCCCCTCTTTAAAAGCTTTTTTTGATGCTTTTTCGTCATAAGTATTTGGTGCTTGAAAAAAGAAATGACTCAGTTCCCAGAAATCAGAAACAAACGTGGCGCGTTCTTTTATTAAGCCAATAACCATAGCTATATAATTCACATCCAGATCACTTAATTCTGAATGTTGATTTTTAAATAACTCTGCCAAATCATCATTACTTTGCTCTTGCATATAGTGATGATTAAACCACTTTGTTTTATCTGGATCGAAACGAGCACCAGATTTATTAACACGACTTAAATCGAAACCTTCAATAAGTTCGTCCAGATTAAAAATTTCTTGTTCGGTACCTGGATTCCAGCCTAAAAAAGCCAGGAAATTTACCATAGCTTCAGGAAAATAGCCATCTTCTTTATAACCTCTTGAAATGTCGTTGGTTTTAGGATCTGTCCATTGTAAAGGGAATACAGGAAACCCTAATTTATCACCGTCACGCTTACTTAATTTTCCTTTTCCTGTTGGTTTTAAAATTAAAGGTAAATGAGCAAATTCTGGAGATTCCCAACCAAAAGCTTTGTATAATTGATAGTGTAATGCTAAAGACGGTAACCATTCTTCACCACGAATAACATGGGTTATTTCCATTAAATGGTCGTCTACAATGTTCGCTAGGTGATAGGTTGGCATCCCATCACTTTTAAATAACACTTTATCATCCAGAATATTAGTGTCAATTTTAATATCACCACGAATTATATCTTTAAGGTGTAGTGTTTCATCTTGAGGTGATTTAAACCGAACCACATAAGCATCACCAGCATCTAATTTAGCTTTTACTTCGTCTGCACTTAGCGATAAAGAATTACTCAGTTTTAAACGATTATGCCAATTATAAATAAATGTTTTTCCTTTTGCTTCATGATCTTTTCTATGAAAATCTAATGTTTCGGCAGTATCAAAAGCATAATACGCATTGCCAGAAGCAATTAATTCGTCGGCATATTGTTTGTATAAGTGTTTTCGCTCACTTTGTTTGTAAGGCCCAAATGTTTCATTTTTTCCAACCCCTTCATCATAAGGCATCCCACACCAATTAAGAGCATCAATAATATATTTTTCGGCACCTTCAACATATCTGTTTTGATCTGTATCTTCTATTCTAAGAACAAAAGTTCCTTTGTTTTTTTTTGCAAATAAGTAGTTAAATAAAGCTGTACGAACTCCTCCTATATGTAAAGGTCCTGTTGGGCTTGGTGCAAAACGCACACGAACGTTTTTGGTCATGTTATAATTAAAAATAATTCTTAAATAGTTAGATTTAAGAGTCTATTGGGTTTTCATCCTGAACCTGTTTCAGGAATTTCTTTGCAAAGATACAATTAACACTTAATTATAAACTCTGTACAAAATAAAATTGTAGTTTAGTCTTTAGTTCTATTTTTGTTTCCGTGAAAACAAAAATCTATATATAAATTGTATATAGCTTATAACAAGTTGTGAAATTTAGTTTATGAAATCAGAAATAATCAAATCATTATCAAATAATTTTGAAGACCACTCTCAAACAACTGAAAATGGTATAGAATTTTGGTTTGCAAGAGATCTTCAGCATTTATTAGGATATTCTGAATGGAGAAATTTTCAAAAAGTAATGACTAAAAGTAAAATCTCTTGTGAAGTAACTGGGAATAATATTTTAGACCATTTTGTTGACGTCAACAAAATGGTAAAATTAGGATCAGGAAGTGAGCGGGAAATAGATGATATTATGTTGACAAGATATGCTTGTTATTTGGTTGCTCAAAATGGAGATCCGAAAAAAGAACAAATTGCATTTGCTCAAAATTATTTCGCAATACAAACTAGAAGATTTGAAGAGATAGAACAACGAATAAAAGATTGGGAAAGGTTAGAAGCAAGACAAAAACTAACATTATCCGAAAAAGAATTATCTGAACTTATTTATGAACAAACTGGTAATGATAGAAATTTTGGAATAATACGGAGTAAAGGAGACCAAGCTTTATTTGGTAAAACTACGCAACAAATGAAAAATAAGCTCGGAGTCCCTAAAGGACGATCCTTGGCTGATTTTTTACCGACCATAACTATAAAAGCAAAAGACTTTGCAACAGAAATTACCGTATTTAATACTAAGGAAAAAGGTTTAAAAAACGAAAGACAAATTTCTACTGAACACATTATAAATAATAAATCTGTTAGAAAAATCTTACTTAATAGAGGAATAAAACCCGAAGAACTTCCTGCTGAAGAAGATCTTAAGAAACTCGAGCGTAGGGTTATTTCTGAACCAAAAAAACTCGGAAAAAATCCAGATAAATTGAACTGACAATTATAACACATAGCTAATTTTTGCTTTAGTTATGAATGTATTAAGATAACTTCATGAGCAACTTCAAAAACATACAAGACAAGTTAGAAGCCTTTATTAAACGCTATTACACCAATGAATTGCTTAAAGGCACCATTTTATTTTTCGCCATTGGATTATTATATTTAATATTCACATTATTCATCGAACATGTTTTATGGCTAAAAACCATAGCTAGAACTATTTTGTTTTGGTTGTTTATAGCTGTAGAAATAGCCTTGATTACAAAATTTATCGTTATTCCTTTGGCTAAATTATTCAAACTTCAAAAAGGAATTAATTATGAGGATGCTTCAAGAATTATAGGACACCATTTTCCAGAAGTAAATGATAAACTACTAAATGTACTTCAGTTACATCAAAATAAATCGCAATCGGAATTACTTTTAGCGAGCATCGAACAGAAATCATTAGAGCTAAATCCAATTCCTTTTAAATTGGCTATTAACCTTAAAAAAAATATCTCTTATTTAAAGTATGCTGCTATTCCTGTTTTAATCCTATTATTTACTTTTTTAACAGGTAATTTTAGTTGGTTTAGTGATAGTTACAAACGTGTAATTCATTATAAAACGGCTTACGAACCACCAGCTCCGTTTCAGTTTTTTGTTGTAAACGATCATTTAAAGGCTATTGAAAACAAAGACTTTAAATTAATTGTAAAAACAGCAGGAGAACTAGCTCCAGAAAGTGCTCAAATAACTTATAATAACGAAACTTATTTTTTACAACAAAAGGGAGTGGGAGCCTTTGAGTATGTGTTTTCACAACTTAAATCGGATATTAATTTTGAGTTATCGGCTAACGAAGTGAGGTCTAAACCTTATGAGATTAAAGTTGTTGAAGTGCCTTCCTTACTTAGTTTAGAAATGGTTTTAGATTACCCCAACTATACTAAAAAGAAGGATGAAATTATAAAAAGTACTGGGAATGCTTTGGTTCCTGAGGGCACAAATATTATTTGGCAGTTAAAAACGAAAGCAACAGAACATGTGTATTTATATGCAAACGATACCATTAATTTCTCTTCCAATGAATTAGGTGCTTTTAAAGCCTCTAAACGTGTTTATAATAATCTAGATTATAGTGTAAGCACAAGCAACAAAAATCTTAAGAATTACGAAAATTTAGCGTTTAATATTGCTGTTGTTAAAGATGAATATCCAGAGATCGATTTAAAAGTGGAAACTGATAGTTTAGATTTACAAACACTCTATTTTTATGGGCAAGTGAGCGACGATTATGGTTTTAGTAAACTACAACTTGTTTATTATCCATCTGACAATGAGAAAAACAAGCAGTTTGAAAAGATTCCAATTTCTAATTCTAATATTTCAGAATTTATAAGTGCTTTTCCAAACAATTTGAAGATAGAAGATGGTATTCCGTATGAATTATATTTTCAGGTATTTGATAATGATGCCATCAATAAATATAAAACGGTAAAAAGCAATGTATTTACTTATAGAAAACGCACTAAAGAAGAAGAGGCTCAGAAAAAATTAGAAGAACAGAGTGAAACCATCAAAGATTTAAATAAATCTTTAGAGAGATTTGATGAACAAGAGAAACAATTAAAAGAGCTAACTAAAACTCAAAAAGAAAAAGTGTCTTTAAATTTTAACGATAAGAAGAAATTAGAATCCTTCTTTAAGCGTCAAAAACAACAAGACGATATGATGAAAAACTTCAACAAAAAGTTAAAAGATAACTTAGAAGAATTTCAAAAGGAAGACCAGAAAGAAGATCCATTTAAAGAAGATTTAAAAGAACGTTTAAAAGAAAACGAAGAACAACTTAAGAAAGATGAAAAGATTTTGGATGAGTTAAAAAAGCTTCTTGAAAAAATCAATAACGAAGACGTACTAACCAAAAAAATGGAGGAACTTGCTAAGCAGAATAAAAACAAAAAACGAAGTTTAGAGCAGTTATTAGAATTAACAAAACGTTTTTATGTAGAAAAAAAATTAGAAAAATTAAAAAGTGATTTAGAAAAACTTGCTGAAAAACAAGAAAAACTATCTGAGAAATCTGAGAAAGAAAACACGAAAGAAAAACAAGAAGCTCTTAATAAAAAGTTTGATGAATTCTCTAAACAAATAGAAGATTTAAAAAAGGAAAGTAAAGATTTAAAAAAGCCAGTTGAGATTCCTCAAGATAAATTAGAAGAAAATGAGATTAAAAAGGAACAAAAAAATGCTTCGGAAGAATTAGGAAAAAAAGAAAACGAACAACCTAAAGAGGGAAGCGAAGAAACGCCTAAAGAAGATAAAAAAGAGAATTTAAAGAACGCACAGAAAAGCCAGAAAAAAGCAGCTCAGAAAATGAAAAAAATGAGTAAACAAATGCAAAGTGCTATGCAAGCAGGTGGCGGTGAGCAGATGCAAGAAGATGTTGATATGCTTCGACAGATTTTAGATAATTTGGTATTATTTTCTTTTGATCAGGAAGCTGTGATGAACCAGTTTAAAAGTATGGATGTTAACCATAATAAATTCGCATCTCTCTTACGTAAGCAAAGCAATTTAAAAGAGCATTTTGAACATATTGATGATAGCCTATTTTCATTATCACTTCGGCAACCTAAACTTTCTGAAAAGGTAAATAAAGAAATCACAGATGTTTATTATAATATAGATAAGGCTTTAGGTTCATTAGCCGAAAATCAATTATATCAGGGGGTTTCTAATCAACAATTTGCTGTAACCGCAGCTAATAATTTAGCAAATTTTTTAAGTGATGTTTTAGATAACATGCAAGAAAATATGAGTATGTCTCCTGGAAAAGGAGGGAAAGGCGATATGCAATTACCAGATATTATTATGAGTCAAGAAGAACTTAATAAGATGATGGAGGAAGGCATGAAGAAAAGTGAAAACGGAAAACCTAAAGAAGAAGGTAAAGGAGAAAAAGATGGTAAGAAAGGCGATGAGGGTAAAAAAGGAAAAGAAGGAGAGAAGGGTAAAGAAGGCAAAAAAGGAAATAAAGGAGGTAAGCAAGGAGAAGGAAAAGAAGGGGAGAAAAAAGGAAGTGAAGGTGAAGGAACTAATGATGATCTAAATGGTTTATTATATAAAATATACCAAGAACAACAACAGCTTCGAAATGCTTTAGAAAAAAGATTATCCAAAGAAGGAAAAGGAAAGAACGGTAATGGAAATGCTTTATTAAGAAAGATGGAAAACATTGAATTGGATTTATTAAACAAAGGATTTACAAACCAAACGCTTCAAAAAATGATGCAATTAAAACATCAGTTATTGAAACTAGAGAACGCTACTTTTCAACAAGGAGAAGATAATAAAAGAGAATCTAAAACAAATAAAAATAATTTTAGTAACACGACAAACAATCAAATTCCTACTGCAAAACAATATTTTAAAACTACCGAAATATTAAACAGACAAGCTTTACCTTTGCAACAAGTTTATAAAAAGAAAGTGCAAGAATATTTTAAGCAGAATAATGATTAACTTCAATTACGAAACTGATTTTTCTTTAGAGAGTGAAGAGGAAATTTCCAACTGGATTTTAAATACTGTTTCTGAAGAAACCTATAAAATAGAAGAAATAAATTATGTGTTTTGTGATGATGAATACCTTCATAAATTGAATGTAGAATTTCTAAATCATGATACATTAACAGACATTATTAGCTTTGATTATTCTATTGGAAAATTAATACAGGGAGATATTTTTATTTCTATTGAAAGAGTAAAAGATAATGCAAAGGATTTCTCTGTTTCTTTTAAAGAGGAATTGAATCGTGTTATCATTCATGGTATACTTCATTACTGTGGCTATAAAGATAAAACAGATGAAGATGCCACAGTAATGCGAGAAAAAGAGAACCATTACTTGAAGCAATTAGATTAACATAAATACAAATAGTTAAAAGCTATTCTTTAATATTTACATTGAAATAATCTTAAATACTAAATCATAATTTTATAAAATACATTTACTAACCTATTAAAGCTATGGGTGAAATAGGAAATAAAAAAATCTAAGATTTTTTTATTTATTTTATCACACCCAGAACTGCAAAAAAAGAAGTTCTAATCTCTTCTAAGAAAAGGTAAATTGGAATGGAAACTCCAAACTAGAGTAGGAGAGTTTTTAGATTAAAAAGGTGTTTTACATAAACACCGTATATTTGCAAACTTAAATTATTGATATGTTCCACGTGGAACACTCACGTTTTTAAAACCATAAATTATGTTTAATGAAGTATATGATGTTATAGTTGTTGGAGCAGGTCATGCAGGAAGTGAAGCTGCTGCTGCTGCTGCAAATATGGGTAGTAAGACTTTGCTTGTTACTATGAATCTTCAAAACATTGCGCAAATGTCTTGTAACCCCGCCATGGGAGGTATAGCAAAAGGACAAATTGTTAGAGAGATTGATGCGCTTGGTGGCTATAGCGGAATCGTTTCAGATACATCTGCTATACAATTTAAAATGCTTAACAAATCTAAAGGACCTGCTATGTGGAGTCCGAGAGTACAGAGTGATCGCATGCGTTTTGCAGAAGACTGGAGATTGCTTTTAGAGGGAACACCTAATCTTGATTTTTATCAAGAAATGGTATCTGGTTTAATAGTAGAAAAAGGAAAAGTTACAGGTGTAAAAACATCTTTAGGATTAGAGATAAAAGCGAAATCTGTTGTTCTAACAAACGGTACTTTTTTAAATGGACTTATACATATTGGAGATAAGAATTTTGGTGGTGGTAGAGCAGGGGAAAAAGCAGCTACTGGAATTACAGAACAGCTAGTAAATTTAGGTTTTGAATCTGGTAGAATGAAAACAGGAACACCTCCAAGAGTAGATGGTCGTAGTTTAGATTATTCAAAAATGGTAGAACAACCAGGCGATGATAAACCAGAAAAATTTTCCTATTTAGATATAACCAAATCATTAGAAAATCAACGTTCTTGTCATATGACTTATACGAGTCTTGAGGTTCATGATTTACTTCGAGAAGGCTTTGACAGGTCTCCTATGTTTAATGGTAGAATTAAAAGTTTGGGACCAAGGTATTGTCCTTCGATTGAAGATAAAATTAATCGATTTGCAGATAAGGACAGACACCAATTATTTATAGAACCAGAAGGTTGGAATACTTGTGAGGTTTATGTGAATGGGTTCTCTACATCCTTACCAGAGGATGTACAATTTAAAGCATTACGATCTGTAGTTGGTTTTGAAAATGTAAAGTTTTTTAGACCTGGTTATGCTATAGAATATGATTATTTTCCACCTACACAATTAAAACATACTTTAGAAACTAAGCTTGTTGATGGTTTATATTTTGCAGGTCAGATTAACGGAACCACAGGTTACGAAGAAGCAGCTTCTCAAGGATTAATGGCAGGTATAAATGCCAGTTTAAAAGTAAACGAAAAAGATGCTTTTACACTTAGAAGAGACGAAGCTTATATAGGTGTTTTGATAGATGATTTAATTACGAAAGGTACAGAAGAGCCCTATAGGATGTTTACATCTAGAGCAGAATACAGAACCTTATTACGCCAAGATAATGCAGATTTAAGATTAACACCTAAAGGATTTGAACTTGGATTAGCCAGCGAAAAGCGATTAAAGAGAATGGAACAAAAACACAATGATGCCGAAAAGTTTGTAGAATTCTTTTCTAAAACAAGTGTAAAGCCAGAAGAAGCAAATCCAGTTTTAGAAGCTAAAGGATCTGCTTTAGTTAAACAATCTGATAAAATCTTTAAGATTTTTTCCAGGCCTAATATATCAATTGACGATGTTCGAAAATTTGAAGCTGTAGAACAATATATTCAAGACAATAATTTAGATAATGAAGTTATTGAACAAACAGAAATTCAAGTTAAATATTCAGGATATATAGCTAAAGAAAAAAACAATGCAGATAAATTAAGCAGGTTAGAATATGTAAAAATTCCAGAGAATTTTGACTACTCACAAATTAAATCTATGAGTTTTGAAGCACGAGAAAAATTAAAAAAAATACAACCAACTACCGTATCTCAAGCATCAAGAATTAGTGGTGTTTCACCTAATGATATTTCGGTATTATTAGTTTATATGGGTAGGTAATTTTCAAACGTTCCACGTGGAACATTTTATACCAATTATAAAACGCATCATTCTAAACATAATTTATAATTTATTTAAATGGAACAAAATTCAAATAATTTAAATTTAAAAGATCACTCTGTTTCTGGTGAAAATTTTACATTAGTTCAGAATTTAGAATATGGTTTTTTAGAAACATCACCACAACCATCTTTAGATAAATTACCAGATTATTACAAAAGTGAAGATTATATTTCGCATACAGATACACAAAGAAATCTCTTTGAAAAAGTATATCATATAATTCGAAGCATATCTTTAAAGAAAAAATTAAAATTAATTAATTCCTTTTCTTTTTCTACAAATAAAAAGCTTTTAGATATTGGTTGTGGTACTGGCGATTTTTTACAAATTGCACAGCAAAACAATTGGAAAGTTTTCGGAATAGAACCAAATGAAAAAGCTAGAAAAATTACAAATAAAAAAACAAATAATGCTGCGTTCGAAACTGAACAACTTTTTAAATTTGATGCTGAAAGTTTTGATGTAATTACACTTTGGCATGTGTTAGAACATTTACCAAATTTAGAAGAACATATTACAATTATTAAAAAATTACTAAAACCTAATGGTACAATAATAATTGCTGTTCCTAATTATAAATGTTACGATGCTAAATATTATAAATCATTCTGGGCTGCTTATGATGTACCGAGACATCTTTGGCATTTTAATAAAACATCCATTTCTAAATTAATATCTAAAGTTTCTATGAAAGTCATAAAAATAAAACCCATGCTTTATGATGCGTTTTATGTAAGCCTACTTTCTGAAAAATACAAGAATGGAAAAATGAATCCTATTAAAGGGTTTTGGATTGGATTTCTTTCAAATTTAAAAGCTATTAAGTCTAAAGAAGCATCTTCGCTAATTTATATCATTAAAAATAGTTAAAATTGATTTTCAGAAACTTCTTTTAATCTTTAGTATACCAAATATCCAAACACCAGTCATAATTTTTAAAGTTCCTTAAAACGCTTTAAATCGATCCATTTTTAATAGATATTAGCTATTTATACTAAACTAGTCTATAAAAATTAATTATAATTTAAATTCAAAGAAATTCTGCCTTGAATTTTAAGGTACTTTACTATTTTTGTTCAGATTTAAAATAATAATAAAATGAATAAAATAGTTTATGTATTATTGGTAGCATTTGTTTTAACATCTTGCCAAAAAGAAAAAATTGGTTTTATAGACAATGGAATTGTTATAAATGATTTTCAAGAAAAAAAAGATCTAGAAACTAAATTTCAAGAAAAAGAAGAAGCTCTAAAAAAAAGAGCAGATAGTATTGGTAAGGCATTTCAAAATGAGTACTTATCTGTCCAAACTAAAGCACAAAATTTATTTCAAAGAAATAAAAGAAAAGAAGCCGAACAATTAATGGCTCCTTTCCAACAAAAGGCACAACAATTAGAGCAACAAATACAAATAGAACAACAACAATTTCAAAAAGATTTTCAAATAGAAATAGATTCTTTAATTGTTAAAGTAAAAGACTTTGTTAAAGATTACGGAAAGAAAAATGGTTACACTTATATTTTAGGTACAAGCGATGCAGCTGCAACTGTGTTATATGGTACTGATGAAAATGATTTAACAAAGACAATTCTTGATGCTTTAAACGAGACTTATAAAAAGTAGATAAATCAAAATTTATAAATTAATTAAATCCTAGTTAACGCTAGGATTTTTTTTGTTTTATAAAACTCTTTTTTTATATGATTGTCAATTTATCTTGTAATTACACAAACAAATATAAAAAGTAATATTTTTCTTACTAATAACTCAATCTCTAGTTTCTAAGTAACTTTTCCTCTATTTGTTTCAACTTCTACATAATAGATTAATTTTTTGTAAATACTTATAGCATCAGACCTAATTATAAAGCTAATAATTGCAATAATACTTTTTTTAGAGGTAAGATTAACACCTAAACCTAATCGATCATTAAATACGCCTTTAAATAAGTCTATTAGATCTTACCTATATTTTAAGATTGGAATCAACAAAAGCTATTAAAAGTATATTTTGTTTTGTAATTATTTTTAAATCAAAAATTTATATTACTAAAACAAATAATGAATCAGAATAGATACTATATATCTATGTTTTTTAAAACAAATATATTCTTAGTTGATATTAAGATAAATTATAAATAAAGATTTACTAAACTGTTTCAATTTATATCATATCTAATGCCAAATGAAACAGTAAAATCATATTAAATTATTGATTATAAAACATTTAAAGATTAATATTTAACTCTTCTTTTATTAGCATTAAAATTTTAAAACAGATAACTAATTGAGTTATCCACATTATATATTATAATACTATTTTATTTTTAAAATTTAAAAAAACAATAATGCATATTATAGTGTGTTAATAGCTAGGATAACTTTTTTTGATTTTTCTTTGATCATAATTAATTTACTTTCTATTAATAATTAATTAACAATAGAATTTATCTTAATAGATTCATTTGTAGGTATTTTAATATTTATATGAACACTTGTTAACAACTAAAGTTAACTACTTTTTCTAATAACTATTTTATTTTTTGTGTTCACATCTATCATTTTTTAGTCTAATAACATTGCTAAAAAAAGTGAATTAAATTTTTGGTAAAGTCATCTTACTTTTTGATTGGAAAAATAAATGGATTAACAATATTTTTCTTTTAGAAAGTAATCAACACTTATTAACAAGTAATGAATATAATAACACACATTGTTAACTATTTTTGTTCCTTAAAATTATTGTCTTTTATTTGAAACCTTTTTCAAGTATATTTATAAAGCATTGATAATTAAGCTATTTTGTCTTTAATGTTAACTAATACTTTTTTTATAATTCTGTTTATTAATTAGTTAGAAACCAGCCTTTGTTCTTGATTTTAATAGCGAATAAGTCTTATACGTAACAAAGACATTAATGATTTTAAAAATTAAGTTAGTACCTTTATACTTTATTAAAACAAGATAATAAAATCATGACAATTTCTATAGGAAACGATCACGCAGGAACAGATTATAAATTTGCAATTAAACACTATTTAGAAGATAAAGGGTATACTGTTAATAACTATGGAACCGATGCAAATGATAGTGTAGATTATCCAGATTTTGTACACCCAGTAGCCCAGGATATAAAAAATAAAAAAGTAGATTTTGGTATTTTAATATGCGGTAGTGCCAATGGTGTTGCTATGACAGCTAATAAATATCAAGAAGTACGTGCTGGTTTGTGTTGGACCAAAGAGATTGTAGAACTTATAAGGCAACATAATAATGCAAATATTTTATGTATTCCTGCACGCTATACTGCTATTCCTCAGGCCTTACAAATGGTAGAAATATTTTTAAATACTAAATTTGAAGGGGGTAGACATCAAAATAGAATAGATAAGATTCCACTATCTTGTTAAATGGGGCATTCTCATACTCATAACCATTCACATACTCATAACGACTTAAAAGGACGTAATCTTTTTATATCCATTTTATTAAATATTCTTATTACAGTTGCTCAAGTAATAGGAGGTATTGTTTCTGGTAGTTTAGCTTTATTAAGTGATGCATTACACAACTTTAGCGATGTTCTTTCCTTAGTTGTAAGTTATGTAGCTAATAAATTATCGAAAAAAAAAGCCTCAATTCACAGAACATTTGGGTATAAACGTGCAGAAATTTTAGCAGCTTTTATAAACGCTTCGACTTTAATAATTGTTGCTGTTTTATTAATAATTGAAGCTATTAAAAGATTTCAAAACCCAGAAGAAATAGCATCTAATTTAGTTATTTGGTTATCTCTTTTAGGCATTGTAGCTAATGGCTTTAGTGTCCTTTTATTAAAAAAAGACTCCAAGGCTAATATGAATATGAAAAGTGCCTATTTGCATTTATTAACAGACATGATGGCAAGTATTGCAGTACTAATAGGAGGTCTGTTAATGAAATATTATCAATTGTATTGGGTAGATAGTGTATTAACTTTTGCTATAGCGCTTTATTTAATTTGGATGGGTTTCGATTTATTAAAAAGTTCCACAAAAGTTTTAATGTTATTTACTCCAGACGATATTCCTTTAAAACAAATTGTTGCTGAAATAAATGCTTTCGAATCTATTAAAAATGTACACCATGTTCATGTATGGCAATTAAACGAAGAAGAAATTCATTTAGAAGCACATATTGATTTTAATAATGATATTACCTTATCTGAGTTTGATGTTATTTTACACGAAATAGAAAACTTAGTGTTTAATAAATACGATATTAATCACGTAAATATTCAGCCAGAATTTGGAAAGGATGATGCTAAAGATTTGATTGTACAAGACTAATAAAAATCGTTATTCTTTCATTATAACTTATTGATTTCTTTTTATTTAATAGATAGTTCCTTTTTAATGAGTATTATAAGTTAACCATGAGAACATATTTAAGTAAAATTTTAAAATGACGCTAAAAATACAAGTAAAAACATTTGGGGCATTAACCAAGCAAGAATTGTATAGTCTGTTACAATTAAGAAGTGACGTATTTGTAGTTGAGCAAGATTGCGTGTATCAGGATATTGATGGAAAAGACCAAAAAGGGTTGCATGTTTTAGGTTTTAAAGAAGATAGATTAGTGGCTTATACCCGTATTTTCAAACCAGGAGATTATTTTAAAGAGTCTAGTATAGGTAGAGTGGTGGTTGCTAAAAAAGAACGTGCTTATAAGTATGGTTATGATATTATGAAAGCCTCAATAAAAGCTATTACAGATAATTATAATACCTCGTTAATAAAAATATCGGCACAAGTATATTTAAAAAAATTCTATATTAATTTGGGTTTTACAGCTGTTGGTGTGGAATATTTAGAAGATGATATTCCACATATTGCTATGATTAAAAAGTAAATTCCTATGGATTGAAAGTCTATAGAGTCGTTTTGGGAAACTGAAAATCTGCTTTGTGAAATACCAAAATAAAAGGTAAAAATTGTAAAATTTAATTAGTATGAATTCGTGTCAATTTTTTTAGAAGCTAAATGTAATAAAGCTTAGATTTAACTATAGTTGAGACCAATAAACTAGTGTTTTAAAGCAAAATGACCTCTAATAATTTCATTAGAGTTTAAAGTAATTACATACCAATAATCATCACTATTTAAAACTTTTCCATTAAAAATGCCGTTCCAACCTGGAGAATTTGGAGGTAATGTTTTTAAAAGTTTACCGTGCTTATTAAAAATATGTATCATTTTTATGGAATTATTACTATCAAAAACTTGCCATAAATCGTGGCTACCATCGTTGTTTGGTGTAAAGTATTTTGGGATATAATAATCTTCATCAATAATTAATACGCTAAAGCTAGATTCGTTGCTATCGCAAGTAGTTTCATTATAAATATAAATGGTTTGAGAAGTTGTAATAGCCTCTCCTGCATTAAACGAGATGCCATTACCTCCAGGTTGATTAAAGTAATTTCCGTTTATTAAACTAGGCAAAATGTAAGACGTATTCGTTATAACATTATCAAGAGTATCTACATTAACAAAATTGCTGCAATCGTTTTGAGAAGTAATGTAATTTGAAAAAGAAACAGGCTCCCAAATTAAATGATTTCCTGAAGGATTATCAACAACAACACAGTTTAAATCAGGATTAACCCTAAAATCTATTGCAGTAATATTAGCATTATTACCGTTTCTAAGATTCAATCTGCATAGATTGTTATTACTACAATCCAGTTGGGTAAGGTTAGAATTATTGGAAAGATTTAATTCTGCTAATTCATTAAATGCACAATTTAAAGTTATTAATTGATTATTTATAGAAAGGTCTAAATTGGTTAGTTGATTGTTTTCAGAAGAAAAGAAAGTTAGACTCGGATTATTAGAAAGATCAAGACTGCTTATTAGATTATTACCACATTGAAATGTACTTAATGTATTATTTTGGGATGTATCTAAGGAAGCTATTTGGTTGTGTTCAGATACTAAAACATTTAAGCGAGTATTCTGCGTAACATCTAAATTAGATAGCATATTATTTTCACACCTTAATGAAATCAATAATGTGTTTAGAGTAACATCAAGACTGGTTAATTGATTAGAATCACACCATAAAATTTGTAAATCTCTATTTTGAGTAACATCTAAATTGGTTAATTGGTTATTACCGCAAAATAAATGAATTAAGCGTGTATTTTGTGTAACGTTGAGATTTGTTAGATTATTTGATTCACAATTAAGGATTTCTAAAGCCGTAAAGGCTTCAATACCGGTAAGATCTAATATACCTTCATTTTCTATAAATAACTCCGTAAGACCGCTTATATTTGCCGTTAGGACTAAATTATCTAAAGGTCCTGTATCGTAACCTAAAGTTATTAAAGCTTGTTCAAAATTATCGTCTGGAACAAATGTGGTACTTTGAGACGTACCAATAGAACTTAGTAATACTAATACTAAAAAGCATAAGTATTTTTTAATCACCCACATAGGTTATTAAAATTTCAACACGCCTATCAAATTTTGGGTCACCACCAAGAGGAAATTTTCGACGCATCCCTAAATGACGCATCCTCTTTTTGTCAACACCTTTTTTGGCAAAATAATCATAAACATATTTTGCCCTGGCTTCAGATAAGTTTCGTTTTTTAGTTTTTCTATCTACAGCATCTCTACTGTATTGTGTACAGCATACATGCCCTTGAATAGTAAAATAAATCCCTTTTCGCTCAACAAGTGCCTTTGCGATAGCCTCCAGTGTTTTTTTAGATCCTGAGGTTACTGTACTATAACCAGTTTTAAATAAAATATTTTTAAAAATTATTTTATCACCAACTTTAAGATCGCCTTTAATTAATTCTGGAACATCTTTCTTTTTTTCGACTTTTGGAACAGGCTTTTTTTCGACTGGTTTTGGCTTTGGTACTTTTTGCTTTACTATAATTTCTACTTTTCTATTTAAACCTCTTATTTTTAGTAGGTTTTTTTCTTCAATAATCTTTAATAGAATTTCACCTTTTCCATCAACATTAGTAATTAAATCATCGCTAATTTCATTACTAGAAAAAATAGTTTTTATAGCGATTGCACGTTGTTGAGAAAGTTTTAGATTATAAGTATCGGCACCAATATCATCACAAAAGCCAAATATAGATATGCTTTCAATGTCTATATCCGTCAATGTTGAAATAAAGAGTAGTAAACGATTTTTTTCAGTTGGCGGTAGATTGTATTTATCTGTATCAAAGTAAACCTCGTGCGTTAATTCTTTTTGAGAAAACGCAGATACACTATTAAGTGTTATTAATATTAATAACAAAAATTTATTCATAGGTAAGATAATAGAACAGGTATAAATATACTGTTTTAATTTTTTTTATATAGAAATAAGTAAATCTTACTTTAAATAATCAAAGTAAGTTGAGGGTTTACTAAGTATTTCTGTTGCTTTTTTAATTTTAGAATCGTTTACTTTATAATATTCATACAACCCCTCTCTGTAAACATATCTTTTTACGATGTCTTCTGTTAATAATTCTAATAAATAATCTTTATTCTCGTCTATAACACCAGTTTTAGAGACTCTTAAATTAGATACCAAAGTCTTAAAGTCTTTTTCAATATTATCATTCAATTCTTCTTTAGTTGCTGTTTCAAAAGCTTTGTATAGAGCCTTTTCTGTATCTGTTTCAAAAGAAAAGTTATTCGTTTTTAAATAATTTTTAAAATTTGAAAAGTCAGCATCCGAAAGCTTTAAACTATTAATATCGTTTGGAGTATTTTTATAATAATACTCTGTGGCATAATTAAATATTAAGTCGCTGTTTACTATGGCATTTGTGATTGCCGAATTTTTAGAAGCGTTAAAAATAACATCTGGAAATACGCCGCCACCATCAAATACCTTACGACCGTTTTTGGTTTTAAACTCGTTATAATTTTCTTGTTTTACACGAACCGCTTCTCCTTTTTTATTCCTGTTCCAATAATCTAAAGATTGAATGCATCTGCCAGAAGGGGTATAATATCTTGAAATAGTTATTTTAACCTGTGTACCGTAAGTAAGTAGCTTAGGGCGCTGTACCAAACCTTTACCAAAGCTTCTGGCGCCTACAATAACAGCGCGATCTAAATCTTGTAACGAACCCGATACAATTTCGCTTGCCGAAGCACTACTTCCATCAATTAAAACTACTAATGGTATTTTGGTATCAATAGGTTCACTTTGTGTATAGTACGTTTTATTATATTTTTTAACTTTAGATTTTGTGGTGACTACCAATTGGCCTTTAGGCACAAAAAGGTTCACAATTTTAATAGCCTCATTAAGCAGTCCTCCTGGGTTTCCTCTTAAATCCAGAATAATATGTTCTGCTCCTTGAGCTTTTAAATCACGTAAAGCATAATTGGTCTCTGCATGTGCTTTATTATTAAATCTGCTTAAAACAATATAACCTGTTTTATCGTTAACCATCGAAAAATGTGGTACAGCCTTAATTTCAACTTCAGCTCTTTTTATAGTGGCAGTTTGAGTTTTACCTTGGCGTATATAAGTAACTTCTACAGATGTGTCTGAAGTGCCTTTTAATAAGCTGCCAGCATCTTCTTTATAAGTATCTATGCTAATGTCACCAACTTTAATAATTTCGTCTCCAGCTTTTAAACCCGCTTTATCTGCTGGATAGTCTTTATAAGGCTCTACAATAACCAATTTATCTTTAAATGTTTTTACTCTGGCACCTATGCCCGTATAATCGCCAGTATTATTAATTCTAGCAGCTTCAACATCCTGTTCGTTCATAAAATTGGTGTATGGATCTAAACCTGCTAGCATACTTTTAATAGCAGTATCCATTAAATCACCTGGGTTTGTTTCATCAACATAATTCATGTTGAGCTCTTTAAAAAGCGTTGTAAATATTTCTATTTGCTTCGCTATTTCGAAAAAATCATTTTTAAAAGAAGTTCCAGCAAAAAAAAGGAGACTTGCCAGTATAGGAATTATGATTTTCTTTTTTAATAAGTATTTCATAGTTAAAGTATCTTTTTATTATGAAACTTTGCTGGAAAATTTTTCAAACAAAGGTTTCATTTTAGATTCTATTTGGGTTAAGGTTGGTTTGTCTTTGCCAATGTACAAAATCATAAACGCATATTGTGTTGTAATGTTGTTAAAATACACAGCTTTGTTTAGTCTATAAACCTCTCTTAATAATCGTTTTATGCGGTTTCTATCTACAGCTGTTTTAAAATTTCGTTTACTTACAGATACGCCTGTTTTAGCGATAACATCATCATCAAAAGTTGTTTGAAGGTAGACTAACCGTAAGGGAAAAGCCGAAACAGATTGTCCTCGTTCAAACAATTGTTCGATAAGCTTTTTGCTTTTAAGTTTTTCTTTCTTAGGATATGATGTAGACATATGTAAATATATGAATGCAAAAATAGCAATAACAATTAACACCTCAATTGCAATATATCTGCATGATAAAAATCATATTTAAACTCATTGAATCGTAGTAACTTAATAGTTTAAAAATAATTAAAGTATTCTATAGAATGGGTGACTTAAATATTATAAAGCTAAAGACTAAAAAGGATAGGGCTAATTACATTCATCATTTATTAAATGATATTAAGGCTCTTGATCTAATGATTGAAAAAGGTTTGATAGAAGAAGATGTTCATAGAATAGGTGCAGAACAAGAATTTTGTTTGGTAAACAATCAATTTTTACCAGAGAGTAAGTCGTTAGAGCTTTTAAAAGATATTGATGACGACCATTTTACAACAGAGATTAGCAACTATAATCTTGAGATAAATTTAGATCCTGTAATACTTGGAGGCACTTGTTTTTCACGGTTGCATAAGCAGTTGAAAACACTATTGGAAAAGGGGAAGAAAGTAGCGTCTAAGAAAGATATTAAAATAATATTGACAGGCATTTTACCATCATTATCTATTAACAATGCTAATGAGGAGAATATGACCAATGTTGAACGGTATTCTGTATTAAATGATGAAATAAAAAGAATAAGAAAACAAAATTTCGATATCCATATTAAAGGTGCAGATGAATTAAATTTATGGCATGATTCTGTGATGTTAGAAGGCTGCAATACCAGTTTTCAGATGCATTTACAATTAAGTCCGAAAACGTTCGTAGATAGTTATAATTGGGCACAAGCTATTTCTGGACCTATTTTAAGTATATGTGCTAACTCGCCATTGCTATTTGGTAAAGAACTTTGGAGAGAGACCCGAATAGCCCTATTTACACAAAGTATTGATACCAGAGCTAATTCCTATCTATTAAACGATAAATTGTCGCGAGTTAGTTTTGGGAACAAATGGCAAACAGGATCTGCGATCGATATTTTTAAAGATAATATTTCCAGGTTTAGAAGCTTTATTACTACTGGTTTTATTAAGGATAGTGTTGATATGTTAAATAACAACGAAATTCCAAAACTAAGAGCTTTAGGGCTCCATAACGGCACTGTATATCCTTGGAATCGCGTTTGTTATGGTACAATAGATGGCAAACCAAATTTAAGAATTGAAAACAGATATATCCCTTCGGGTCCAACTCCTGTTGATGAAATTGCAAACATGGCATTTTGGGTGGGTGTTATGCTAGGCAAACCCAAAAAGTATAAAAATATACATAAACAATGGGATTTTAAAGATGTAAAAACAAACTTTTTTAATGCCGCCCGATATGGGATAGCAACCCAATTTTATTGGAATGGTACGTATATTTCCAGTTACGATTTAATCTTAAATGAGCTTTTACCTATGGCATATAAAGGCTTATATAGTGCTGGGGTATCACCAAAAGATGCAGAATATTATTTAAAAATTATTAAAGATAGAGTGCAGGGTAATAGTGGTTCAGAGTGGCTTGTTAGAAACTTTAGGCAATTATTAAAAACGCATAAACGTTTTGAGGCCATGCAAATATTAACCTCTAAAATGTATGAAAAGCAAGAAAAAGGATATCCAGTTTCTACTTGGGGAATCTTACACGATAGCAATGATTTTCCATTTAAAGAACAAAGAGTTGTAAAGCATATTATGAGTTCCGACATTTTTTCTGTCGATAAAAAAGATAGTATTGAATTGGTCTTAAATATCATGAAATGGAAGAACATTCACCATGTGCCAATTATAAATAATGGTAGGGAATTGCTAGGTTTAATAAGTTGGACAGACGTTAAATCGTTTTTAGAAACCCCTAAACAACAACATGATTCGGTTGGTAAAATAATGAGAACAGCTATTATAACTACAGATGAGTACACACCTATTCATGTCGCAAAAAAACTAATGAACGATAACAATATAGGGAGTCTTCCAGTGGTAAAACAAAATAAATTAGTAGGCTTGATCACTAGAAATGATTTTAATACATGATCGATGTATATAGTAAAGCACGAGATAACAGCATAACTGTAAAAAGAATACTTGGTAAGATAGAAGGATCAAAACCAGGATCGACGATGGTATTTTTTGGCGGTATTCATGGTAATGAGACCTCTGGAATTTATGCTTTAAAAGAGGTTTTAGAGGGTATTGACGCTTTAAAGGTAAAAGGTGTTATTTATGGAATTTCGGGCAATTTAAAAGCACTTAAATTAAACCAACGATATGTTGATGAGGATTTAAACCGACTTTGGACTAAAGAACGTATTGAAGCTATTAAGAAAAAAGTGGTTTTAAATGATGATGAATCAGAATTGCTGGAGCTATTAACTATTTTAAACACTATTTTAGAGACCGAAAAACCACCATTTTATTTTATAGACCTACATACCACATCAAGTAAAACTTTACCTTTTATAACGATTAATGACGCGTTAATAAACCGAAAATTTTCTAAACAGTTTCCCGTTCCCATTGTGTTGGGCATAGAAGAGTATTTAAATGGTCCCTTGTTAAGTTATATAAACGAATTAGGTTATGTGTCTTTAGGTTTTGAATCTGGGCAGCATGACGATCTAAGTGCTATCACGAATAATAGGGCATTTATTTATTTGGCTTTAGTGTTTTCGGGTATTTTGAAAGCAGCAGCTGTTACCAATTTCTTAGATCATTATAAACAATTACAGACACAGGCTGCTAATATTATTGATATTTTTGAAGTTATTTATCTTCATAAGATACAATCTCACGAAACTTTTACCATGATAAATGGGTTTAAAAGTTTTCAAGCCATAGATAAAGGGATCCCAATAGCTATAAGCAATAGTAGAGAATTAAAAGCAAAATATAATGGACGTATTTTTATGCCGTTGTATCAAACTAAAGGGGCCGAAGGCTTTTTTATTATAAGACGTATCAACCCTTTTTACTTAAAATTATCAACCTTTTTAAGGCGCACAAAATTTGATAGTTTATTAGTAACATTACCTGGTGTTTCCTGGTTAAATAAAGATGAAGGTGTTTTACAGGTTAATTTAAAGGTTTCCAGGTTTTTTGTTAAGTCGTTTTTTCATTTGTTGGGTTATAGAAATAAACAAATTACAAGGACTCATTTAAGGCTCAACAACCGTGAACGTGTAGCTAAAACAGGGATCTATAAAAAAGAAAGATGGTTTAAGAAGTAAAGGGGGATTTATAATTCAAAAAAGAAAAAATTTAAGTAGTCTATTATTTTTTAGTGCCTTAGGTATAGCCAATAATGATTTTATTACTCAGGGCAACGCATTAAATTTTTTTCTATTATTTAAAAGTCCTTGTTCTGTCATTCTGATGAAGTATGAGGAAGAATCTCTTAAATACATTGATCATTATTCAAAAATATGAGATGCTTCACTACGTTCTGCATGACAATTCAATCCTAGTTATTTGATAAACAGTTATTCAAAATGTATACGGAATTTTTTATGCGTTTGCCCTATTCTATTACTCTTTTGAATAGAATAAACGTATAAAAAAAGCGCAAGTTTTAATAACTTGCGCTAAGATGGCTGTTTTTGTATTCTAAAACTAAGTAGAATTAAGCTTTAATTGGACATCCAATAGCTTTTGTTAAACTTGGATTCGGTTTTTCTCCTTTTTCTATGGCTTCTATGGCATTTTCAAGGTATTTTACCTTTACATTTTCGGCAGATCTTGCATTGTCATCAATGGTACCAATGTATTGAACTTTACGTTCTTTATCTAATAAAAATACATGTGGCGTTCTAACAGCTCCGTATTTTGGATATAATTTTTGACCTTCGTCAACTAAATAAGCAAATGGAAATCCTTTTTCTTTGGCTCTTTTTTGCATGGCTTCATACCCTTCTTTTTCATTTTTAGGGTTATTAGGATTAATAGCAATTACTGGATATCCTTTTGTAGCATACTTATTATGTAGTTCGATTAAACGGTCTTCATACATTTTTGCAAAAGGACATTCGTTACAAGTAAACGTTACAATGTATCCTTTTGCATTGTTTATACCTGCTAATGAAACCATAGAACCATCCACATTTTTAAGATTGAAATCGGTAGCAACGTCTCCGATTTTATAGCCTCCAATTTCTTCTAATGTTTTTGTTTGCTCTGGACCATGGCCACCAGGAGGTCCTTTTCTTTCTCCATTATGTGGTGGTCCCTTGCGGTCTCCAGGAGGAGGTCCTTTTCTTTCTGGGTTATTGTTTTCTGCAGAAATATCTGTGTTTTGTTTTGCTTTATTATTACAAGAAACAAGGACACTGGATACTAGACCAACTACGGCAATGCATAAAATTAATTTTTTCATAAATAGATTATTTTTAGAGTTTTAAGGTTTCTGTTATGGTGTTTTCTAAATCTTCTAAACTAGAGAAAGTATGTTCAAAAAAGCCTCGTTTTTTATTATTAAAAATGATAGTGAAAGGAATAGCGCCAGACCAATTCGGGTCTATTTTATCTATCCAACTATTAGAATCTGGATCATCTAATAAAATGACTTTAGAAGTAATATTTTTTTGCTTTAAAAAAGGTTTGAGTTTTGTTTCAATATCTTCTGGAAAATCAAGACTTACGAGTATTATTTCTACATTTGGATTTTTGTTAGCATATTGTTGAATATATGGTAATTCTTTAACACATGGAGCACACCACATGGCCCAGAAATTAATAACGTATGTCTTATTGGTTTTAGTATAAAGAAGAGGTTCTAGCTCATTAAAATTGTAAATAGGAATATCATTGCTAATTTTAGAAACACTTTTATTTGTTATCAACACTTCTTTTTTTTCGTTTTTACAACTTAAACAAAAAGAAATTATTAAAATAAGATATAAAAGACGTCTTTTTTGTTGTTTAAAAAATATAATTACTAGCAAAGTTAAAAAGTGTTTTAATGTGTTAGACCTATTAAGTTATTAAAGGTTTAATTTAATCTAAAAATTATCCGACTTGTGTCGGGATTTCCAATTATATCACTCTTTTGCTGTTCTGGGTGAGGTAAAATAACAAAATTTGATTTTTGCCTTTAAAGGCAGAATGAAACCTACGAAACGCCTCTTTAGTTTGTATAATAATACGCTTTTTTGTAGTATAAATCTTAATGGTATTATCGTTTACAAATGATAAACATCACAACTACAACAGAATAAAAACAAAGTGTTTCACGTGAAACACCCCGTAAGGAAGCTATTAGCTGTGGATAATATCTGTTCCCGATGAATACAAAATTTGACAATTTTAATAAGTGTCATTCTAAAAAACGGAATCAGATAATAAAAAAAGAAAAAGACACTTCATTTTCATAAAGTGCCTTTTATCTTTTCAAAGATCTTATAGAATAAAATCTAATTTTTTAGCTGTTACTTATATCTGTATTTATAAGCAAGTAACATTTGTATCTGTGAGTATTAGACTTATTACACTCCCTAAATTACAAACCTTTTTAGGAATTGTAGTTAATTCATTGCTAATAAGGTTAAGTAATCTCATTGTTGTTAAGTCGCCTATTGAGGAAGGAATACTTCTTAACATATTATCTGACAAATCTAACTCTCTAAGGGTAGTGAGGTTTCCAATTTCCAAAGGGAGCATTACGATTTGATTGTTATTTAATTTTAAATATTCTACAGCAGACAACGAGCCTATATTAGAATGAATAATAGATAAGTTATTGTAGCCTAAATTTAAAGTAATTATTTTGTCTAAATTTCCAATAGTAGCAGGAAGTAAAGCCAATTGATTGTTTACGAGAGCGAGTGTTTCTAAATTACTTAAATTACCAATATCGTCAGGCAAACTATTAATTTCATTATTATTTAAAGTTAAAGTCTTTAAGCTACTCATATTTCCAATTTCGGATGGAATTTGAACCAAAAAGTTATTAGATGAGTTTAAAGAGGTAACTTGATTTAAGTTTCCTATTTCGGTTGGTAGACTTGTTAATCTATTGTCTTCAACCATTAAATACTTAAGGTTTGTTAAATTACCAATTTCTGCAGGCAAACTACTTATTTCATTTTCATTGGCGACTAACCGTTCTAGGTTGTTTAATTGTCCTAATTCTATTGGAAAATTGCTAAGGTTGTTTTCTGAAATGTCAAGTGCTTTTAAACTAGAAAGACCACCAAATTCAGCTGGTACAGTGTTTATGTTTTTAGAAGAAAGAGCTAATTCTGTTACACGATCATCAACTACGGTAACACCTGTCCAGGAATTCATAGAATCGGCGTTTAAATTCCAGTCTAAAGTATTAATAAAGTTGGCTTTATAAAATATTTCCAAGATCTCTCTGTCTGAAAAAGGCTCGGAAACAGTAGCATTTATTGTATAATTTCTAATCGTTCCATCTTCTGCCTTAACGCTATATATTACAGGAGAAGTTAAATCGACACTTACATCAGATTCTGGGGTTACTGTAGCAAAATTTGAAATAGCAATTGTAGGTATTAGGTTGTGGATATCTGTTCCCGATGGAAACAAAAGAGTTATTGTTAAGTTCTCTTGATTAATAACAGCAGTAATATCTTCGGACAGTACCGTGTTATTCGCAGTAGTAAAGACAATGCTAGTAATGAGGTTTTCACTACTTAGGTTAGGTTGGGACCCATTATCGTCGTCGCTACTACAACTAGAAAGAATGAATATTAGTAGTACTAATAGATTTGTTTTCTGAAATGTTTTTTTGTAATTTTTTTTAATTTGTTTCATAATCTAGAAAATAATTTGTTCAAAATATTTTGAGGTTTAACCTGTTTCGTTTCCATTAGCATTAATAACGATTGTAAATCATAAAACCCTCTCTATTTTTTAATTTGTTTTATGGTGCTAATAATTCAAGTGCTTAATCCATGGATTTATTTTAAAAAAGTTGATAGGGCTTTTAATAATGGATAGATACAAGATTTGGCAATACTAATAAGTGTCGTTCTAAAAAACGGAATCAGATAATAAAAAAGAAAAGACACTTTATTCTTATAAAGTGTCTTTTATCTTTTCTACTATAAATGACAAATTTTATATTTAGCGACTTTGCAAATAAACACAGACTTTTTGATTAAGTATAAAAACTCTATGTTTTCTTATACATTGTGACTGTTGCACAACTCAAAATTTTTAGGGAATCATGTGTTTTTAATTTTTAAACAATTATTAAGCTGTTGACTATCAATGTTCATTGTTTTTAAAGTTCTCAGAAATGACCTAATTCAGTCAAAAAAAGTAGTTGTGCAACAGCCACCAATGTTGTAGGTAGTTTTTTATTCAGATTTTGTTTATCAACCATATAATTCCGCCTCCAGAAAATATAAATCCACCTATTATAAAAATTAGTGGGAAATATGTTTTCCAGAATTCGGTGTTTATCATTATTTCGTATTCATTCTCTTTTTTCAAATAGATAATATCAATCCGTTCGTTAATTCGTTTTGGGTTTGCACTCGTATCTAATTTTTGAGTAGTTTCAATTCCGTTTCTGTCTTTAAAACGGACAATTGGAAAGTGATGAACTTGCGAATATCCATCGGTGTCTTTCGAGCGTTCCTCGGCAAAGTCAATAATTTTGGCTTTCGTTTTAATTCCGTTGGCTTGAATTCGGCGATTTGAATTTCGCATATAGAATCCTGCAAATAAAAACCCGCCACCAACAATTAAAAAGACAAATGCTCCAATAAATTCATTATAAGTCTTGCTTAACCAAAAAAGTAAGACCATAATTCCGAATGGTAAAATATGTTTTTTTAAATCAATGTTCATTTTTTCAAATTATGTTTAATGTAAAATGCGTTTCAATGCATTTTTACACAGTGTGTGTGCCCAGCATGGGCATCTTTTAATTACCGAAAGGTAAATAATTAATCTAGAGGGTGCAAGTCCCTTATGCGCAGGAGTAACGTCTTGAAGCATTAGTAAGTCGCAAGGGTGAAAATCGTGAGGTTTTATCTGAAGGAAGCGATACTACAAAGCTCGGTACTGACGAACAGAAACCGTATACAGAGGCATAATTACTCGGGTAAGCAAGCACATCATTGCAACGCCCAAAATAGTATCAAACGGGTAGATATGTAGATACGGCAGTGATTGAGTGAAAGAAGATGCCATTACCTGGGGAGGTCTCCATAATCACGAGTTGGTATAATGGAGAAGTCAGCAGAAGTCATATTACCTACAGGAAACGAGCTGTGAAAACCACAGATGGTCTCACAAGTAGGGAAGGACAGAACATTAAATTAAGTTGGAATTCGACTAGGATGCGAAAGCAAGCCTTTTCTTAAACCAACAGGAGATTACAAATTATTAATACCTATGATTACAAACGTATTAGCAGCAGAGAACCTAGATAAAGCAGCACGCGATGTGATGCGAAATAAGGGATCAAGTGGCATTGATGGTATGAAAACCACGGAACTATCTGATTATATCAGAGCCCACCTAGCGACCATACTCACAGAAATCCATGAGCATAGCTATATACCAGCACCAATCTTAGGAGTAAGTATTCCAAAAGGTAATGGTAAAACGCGTCTATTAGGAATCCCAACAGTAGTAGATCGATGGTTACAACAGGCGGTAAATCTCCAATTAATGGCTAAATTCGAGTACGAATTTGAACCCACTAGTTATGGATTTCGTCCGCAGAAGAACATCCAGAAGGCCGTATTACAAGCTCAGGCGTATATCAATTCAGGTTACGCCGAGATTGTAGATATCGACTTAAAAGGATTCTTTGATGAAGTCGACGATTGTATCCTATTACAGCTTATCTACAATAAGGTAAAATGTCCAACGACCTTACGGTTACTTCGTAAATGGCTACGAGCGCCCATTCTAATAAATGGGAAATTTTGTAAACGTCGCAAAGGCATTCCACAAGGTAGCCCTATAAGTCCAATATTATCTAATATTATGTTAGACGTATTGGATAAAGAGATGAAACGAAAAGGATTGTATTACCTGCGTTACGCAGATGATTTTAGCATTTATGCAAAAACGAAAAGGGAGGCAAATCGGATAGAAACTATGGTTTCTCATTTTCTAAAAGAAAAACTAAAGTTACCTATTAACAAAGCCAAAAGCGGTATACGTCGTCCTGTAAATTTCGAATTATTGGGACATGGATTTGTCCCCATCTATAAAAAGGGATTAAAAGGACACTATCAATTAGTAATAGCAAAGAAAAGTTGGGGAAAGTTAAAGCGTAAGCTCAAAAGTATCACCAAGAAAACCAAGCCCATGTCGTTATTAGAGCGTCTCGAACGTCTGAATGATGTTTGTAGAGGATGGATGACTAATTACCGCCTAACCAAGATCTATGCAAAAGTTAAAAAGCTAGATGAATGGTTACGAAATCGGTTACGGTATTGCATTTGGCATGATTGGAAGAAACTAGAGCGGAAACGTAAAAACCTAATTCGCTTAGGGATAGAAGAAGGGCAAGCTTATTTCAATTTGGTGAACCGCCCAGTACGAGACCCGTACGCTGGGTGGTGTGTGAGGCGCAGTGGCGACTTTAAGTCGTCACCCGTCTACACGATTATGTGTATTATAGTTTGAGTTTATTAATCACTTGGTTGGTTGCTCTAGTCGCCATGACATATTCACAATAGTTAAAGTTAAACGGACGGTCTTCGTCTTTTACGATATATTCAAAACAGAAGTCAGGTTCCGCATCTAGAGTCGGTGCATTAAGGATACCGCACTCTTTTAGTTTTGCTGCAACAGAAGGTTTAAGTAAAGCGGTAGCTGCGGCAGTGAGTATCAAATGATTAATGTCTTGTTGTAATCCGTTATAATCTTCTACACTTTCATATAATTCTTCGAATAATTTAAACACGAATTCAGAGGCTTCTTTGAACTTTACTGATTTACAATTTGAATGTTCAAAAATGCTATAGTATTCCCAGTCTGCTGGACTATAACGTAGGCTTTCATCATCAACGTAAGTATCAGAATCCTTATGATCCTTATCTTGTCGAAATGAAATGGCAGAATATGTTTGATATGCCGATGGAATTAAATCAAAGGAGATTCCACTGATATCATACTCCATAGGAGCTAGTTCATTTTTATGCAATTCAAATAAATCAACTAACGCATTTTCTAGCATTGGGATAATTTGAGCAACTTTTTCAGGCAATAGTTTTTCCATAATATTCTTCATTACACATAACAATTGTATAACTACAATAAATAGTGATCCAATTGTGGTTATATCGTTTATACATGCAATGTATTACTTTTTAATAAAGCATCCAATGGACATATAATGGTCTTATGTTAATTTCAATAGTTGTGGTATAAATTTCTGTTGTTTTTGGCGAACTATGTCCTAGCATATTCTGCAAATGACGAATATTTATGTTGTTTTCAATGCATTATGTTGCAAATGAATGGCGCAATCAATGTATGTACTGTTGCCCATGGGTTCAAATAGCCCAATAGCACGGATTTTTAATCCGTGATTCATTATCTTAAACATAACCCATTATATGAAGCTTTCACCTCACTACAAAAGCCTTCTTTTATTTATTTACGGGCACGGAAAACATTTCCGCGCTAGCGGGGTGCTGTAGAGCTTGTAAAAAAGGAACTTTAATCACGATATTAACTTTTGATAGTCGAGGGCCTCCAAAGAATTACAAAAAAATAGTAACACGTAAAATCCTCAAATACAAACAGTAAAGATATGGCAATGTGCCCATAGAGGTTACTACTGCCTATACTCAAATAACAAACACTAAAACGCTGTTTTAAATGTGTTTAGAAACAAAAAGGTGAGAAAACAGATGCTTTATTACCTTAAGTGTGCCCTTCTTTATATCTCTTTTTATAGATAATCTTTTATAAAAACACCTCAAAAAAACGTTTCCCCCCTTATTCTAAGTAATGGATCAGTCAACAAGGCATATAGCGTTGGCCTATCGGCACGCCATATACTTAGTTATTAGCAAATCGTTTTTATTCTCTATCAATCTGATTGAGGCGGGTAAATTTAACCTGACTACCATGCCTCCGTCAGATAGATTCTGGATAAAACATCCTTGTCGAAGTTAATACAAAATTGATTTACTATAAAGCTGCCAGTTTCTTTAAAAATGTTGTGGTAGGTGTGTGATAGGAATTGCTCAAAAATAGCGAGTGTTAGTCCACTAGAAATATAGAGATATTGCCACTGCTTTTGTATGTGCCCACAGTCTTTATGTTGGCGTAAGCTATATAATAACGGCTATTGTCACCTGTAATAAAAAGGCCATTACTCAAAAGCTCAATTTTTTTTATATCCCCCTTATTATATTTTTCACTTGTTTTCATTATTTTGTTCTCATTGTTAGTACTGGTCTTTATCCATATTGCTATCTCTATTTCTGAAGGGTTAGAGATGTCGATATGTTGAAGTACTTTTTCTAAATCGTCTTTAATTGTTTGAGCGTAAGAGCTAGTTATACTTAAAGTCAGAATGAACAGAATAATTGCTATTTTTTTCATATAAATATTTTTAAAAGAAGTGCGAAAATAATTAATATTTTTCAATATTTGCTAACGTTCCGGCTAAAAAGCGTAAAAATGGTTTGGTTGGTTAGGTTTATGATTTTTAGCTATTGTGGCTGTTGCACAACTACTTTTTTGACTGAATTAGGTCATTTCTGAGAACTTTAAAAATAATGAATATTGATAATCACCAACTTAACAATCGTTTGAAAATTAAAAACACATGATTTCCTAAAAATTTTGAGTTGAGCAACAGTCACCTTTGTTGTAACACGTTTTTTATTCATTCAATTTGGTAATTATTTGTTCAGTCAGATTGTCGTTTTTATCATCAAGAAATTATGATAGTCGGTCCGAAAACATTTTTTATTGCAAGAAGTCCGAATTTTGAATTAAAAATGATTGGTCCAGTTCCATCAGATACTGGATTTTCCAAATCATAAAAGTCAAATTCTAAACCCTGAAACATTAGATTTCTGAATGGTTCTTTGTCAGTTTTTATAAATTTTTCACCTCCAAAAAGAAGAGAGTTTGAATCTTTTAACTTTTTAATGAAAATAGTTTTTGATGAGTCAATTTCATTAACATATTCATAATTCAGTGATTTGTTAGTTTGTTTAAAACTCAACGTGAATTTTTCATTTTTCAATTTACAACCAAAGAATATTATTGCATTTCTTTCAATTTGCCATTCAGTTTTTTCATCAGAACAACCGAGACAAAGCGTAAATATTAATATGGAAGTTATTAGTTTTTTCAAATGTGTTACAACAATTGAATATAGTTACCATGGTAACTATATTTCCATTATACAGAGTACTAATGTCGCAAATGTTTTTATCATAAAATACGGGGTGGCTTCTTTTTTCTTACTCTAACGCCACTAGCTAGAAAAATGGCGGTAACAAACATATTATACCCGAGCGGGGAAAAGTCATTATTCTTATTAAGGTAAGAGGTATCAAGTAATATGAAATCGTCTACGTCATCAAAAAAACAGTTTTATTATTTTCTCCGACTACTTTAGCGCCTTGAATAAAAATATTTTCGACTTTATTAATGTCTTGTTCAAATGTCTGAGTTAAGATAATATTTGTGTTGCCTTGACCTAAACATATTATTATTGAAAAATTAAAAAGCAATAATAAGGGCTTAGAAATATAGTCAGTTTCAAGAATTTTTTTATTCAAAACCTTCACTAAAAAATTCTTTAAGTGTCATATCGAAAGCTTTGGCAATTTTTAACAGACTTGAATATTGTATATCAGTCCCAGTTTCATACCTGCCATATTGAGCTCTATGAATTCCGTTGTCAAATGCAAAGTTTTCATAACTACTGTAGCCTTTTTTGATTCTCAAAGACTTTATTCGTTTAGCTAGCTTCTTAATTTCTGTTGGTTTATCCATGGAGTAAAGAAATTAAGTTCGCTATTAATAAACTACTACTAATTAGTAGTTTTTAAAAAGAAATTACTATATTTTAAATAGTTACCTATAATCAAATGCTGAATAAAGAAAAACAAGACTTTTTATCTGAATTAATCGATAGTAGCTGTATCTCGTCAGAGGAATTGGCAGAATGTTTGGATATGGGAATTGAGATGTTGTTTTTTATAGAAGAAGATACTTTTGATAGAAAAGATATACAGAATGTTATTTTTGTAATAAGGAGAGTTATCAATGCCTTAAGAAAAGAAAAGGAATGTTAAGCTATTATATGCCTTATCCAACGTTTTTTATTCCATTTTTTATTTTTTCAATCCATTTTTTGTCAGTTGGCTCAACAATAATTGCCTTGAAATTAAATCTCTTACTCTCAATTCCGACGCCTTTTAAGTCATCAATATGCAAGTCAAAATCAAATGCTGGTGGAAATTTCGATGAGTTAATATCCCTAGATTTTAAAACTCGATGATTTTCTGTTTGGTTTACAATTCGGTTGACCTTTATTCCGTAATATTTTAAAGTCCGTCTTATTTTTCTTTTAGTTCTAAATGATGTTGTATAAATATGAATTTTGTGTCCTTGATTCTGTAAGTCCAAAATTAATTCAGATGTTCCTTTTCGTATTTCCTCAATTCCAAATAGTTTAGCAATTCCACTTCTATTTTCAGTTTCAAATTCCTTTCCGTTTGGAATTAATGTACTGTCAAGGTCAAAACTGATGTTCATAATTATCTAAATTGCGTCAGTTTCTACAATTAAACTATTAATTACTTTTGATAAGATATCTTTTTCTTTCTTTTTAAAGATATTTATTATAAAAACAGGTGTGTTTTTACTTTGATAATAATAAACCAAACTATATTCGGTTTTTTTATTAAGTGTTAAACCAATATCTAATTTATATACATTATTTACTGCCATAAACTTTTTCCCAATTCTTGGATTAACTGATAATTTTTCACAAATAGATTCAATATATTCAGAAGAATATTTTCCTTTAATTTTATTTTGAAAGTTTATACTGTTAATTATAGTGTGCATTTTTAATGTTGAGTAACGATTTTTATCAGTTCGAGTCCAAAAATATATTTCGATTTTTTCCAGTTACCGAAACCGATAATCCAGATATTACTAATTCAACTGCTTCATTGTGATTATCTGTAAATCCTGTTAAATGATGCCAAGGATTGTCTTGTGCTACTGTTATTTTATAGTGTTGTTTGTCATCAATTTCGATTATTTTTACTAAAACTTGCCAATACTGATAGTCATCCTTATTTGTGAATAACAGTTCAGCATGAGATGTAAATGCCCAAACAGGTTTGTGGTCAATTAACTTCAGAGATTTAATTAATTCACACATCATTTCAGGCATTTTTCTCCATTGAGAAGGCCATTTTTTTGGGTTATAAAACTCAAGTAATGTCCTCTTTTGTTGTCCAGATATTCGTTTTAATTCCATTTAGATTGCGTTTCTCAAATGTTGCCCAACTATGAAATAAACGCAATTGCGTTTATTTTCCTTATATAGAAAGTTTATTAAAAATATTTAACAGACTATACTATACATCACAAAACAAGCTTAATTGTATAAAACAAAAAAGACATACCATTTTCAAAAGACTCAAAAAATAAAACCTACTTAGTATTATTCTTTTTATCTACATCTGCCATCATCCCTTTAGGGTCTATTTGAACGCTTTTAACAGCTTTACCAACTTCAAAGGAGTATGTTGGGTACGCCCAAGCCCAATCTGCTTTTAAAGTCGCTGAGGTTGGTTTTTCACCACGCATCATTTGTAATGGGATATAGAAATCTTCGGTACTATCGTCGGTATAAGTTACCGTTAGATCTATAGGCATTGGCATCTGCCCTATTCGCTCTAAAGTGATGGTTTTTTCTTCTATATTTTTTACAGCATAATCAATCGTATTGGTGGTTTGTGCAAAATCCATTAAATACCAATCTAATTCTAAACCAGACACTTTTTCGGCAGAACGAATAATACTATTAGGTGTTGGGTGCTTAAAAGCAAAATCGTTAAAATATCGTTTTATAGTTTTCTTTAGGTTATCTTTTCCAATAATATACCCTAATTGCGCTAAAAACACAGCACCTTTATTGTATGCCGAAATACTATAAGCCTGATTAAAATGATAACGATCTGCATGTGTGGTAAGGGGTTGTTCTTTTCCAGATTTTGCTAAGTAAATATAATTTCCATAAGCACCAGAAATAGGATTTTCTCTATTACGATTCATAATCTCATTTTCGGCTAAATCACTAATATAACTAGTAAACCCTTCGTCCATCCATTCGTGTTTTGACTCATTAGATGCTAATAAAAATTGAAACCATGTGTGTGCCATTTCGTGTGCTGTAACACCAACTAAACTTCCATAACTACGGTTTCCAGTTATTAGGGTACACATAGCATATTCCATACCACCGTCACCGCCTTGTATAACAGAATATTGCTTATAAGGGTATTTACCAATATGTTTACTAAAATATTGCATAAGTTCCACTGTTTTTGGTTGCAGTTTTTTCCAGCTTTCCTTTTTAGCAGCATCTAAGGTGCTTTTATAATAGAAGTGTAATAGCGGACCATCTGGAACTTGTAGCGTATCGTGAATATAATCTGGATCTGCGGCCCATGTAAAATCGTGTACTTTTGGTGCCTTATAATGCCATGTTATTTTGTTGTTACTGGCAGTTGCGTTAGGGTTTTGTAAGTAACCTGTACCACCAACAACGTAATTTTTATCGATGGTTAGTTTTACATCAAAATCTCCCCAAACGCCATGAAACTCTCGTCCAATATACGGATCGGCATGCCATCCTTCAAAATCGTATTCTGCTAGTTTAGGATACCATTGCGTCATAGATAACGCGACCCCTTCCCTATTGTTTCTTCCAGAACGACGTATTTGAGCAGGAACTTGAGCATCAAAAATCATATTAAATGTAACACTTTCTCCTGGTTGTATGGGTTTTGCTAAATCAACTTCTAAAATTGTACCAACAGTTTCATGTTTTAAAGTCGTTCCATTTTGTTTTAATGAATGGACTTTTATATAACCTATTTCATTAGGTTTTAATTTGCTAATTCTATCTCCAACTCTAGCGTCTGGATCTGCGATGGTACGAGAACGAACATCCATTTCACTTCCTGGTTGAAAAGCATTAAAATACAAATGATAATATACACGATTTAAAACGTCTGGCGAATTATTTGTATATACTATGGTTTGATTTCCTTTGTATTGATAGGTGTTTACGTCCATATCAATTTCCATTTTATAATCTACATGCTGTTGCCAATAAGTGGTTTTTGATACTGGTCGTGTTGTTGGTGTTTGAGGGGTTGCTGCAACAGGTGCATTTTGTGCATTTATATTTTTAGAACTGTTACAAGAAATAAGGACAGTTAAGCCTAACACGGAAATAAGGAGTCGTTTCATACTATAGATAGAATATATAAGTTAAAAAAATAAAAAAGAGGCAATATATAATATAATCGCCCCCTTTTTTTACCATTATAAATTTAATAATTTATTTTGACATTTTCGAAGCCATAATTAAAGCATTATAAGCATTAACCATTTTAGCCGACTTTGTTAAATCAGCAAAAGGTCTTACATCATCAGTATTTCCACCAACAATTACTTTTGTTTTTACAGCTAAACCAGAATCCATAAGTATTTGCTTTACTTGAGCGGCACTTAATTTTGGATAATAAGAACGAATTAATGCAGCGACACCAGCCACAGCAGGAGCAGCCATAGAGGTCCCTCCTTTTGTATCGTATTCGTTTTCTGGCGTAGTAGAATATACTTTAGCTCCAGGAGCAAAAACATCTACATTTTGTTTTCCGTAATTAGAAAAACTAGCAACCAATCCAGAACCGTATTTTGGAGCCAAAGCACCAACCCTTATGTATGTATCGGAAACTTCTTCTCCGTTTATATTATCGTCAGGAAAATTAGGTGCTGTATCAACATCTTTACCGTCATTTCCTGCAGCATGTACAAAAAGTACATCTTTTTTTCCTGCGTAAGCAATGGCATCACGTACCCAATCACTATGTGGTGAATAACTTTTACCAAAACTTCCGTTTATAATTTTTGCACCATTATCAACAGCATATCTAATGGCCAATGCGATGTCTTTATCGTATTCATCTCCGTTTGGCACTGTTCTTAAACTCATAAGAGCCACATTATTTGCTACGCCATTTGCGCCTTTACCATTATTACGTTCTGCAGCAATAATACCTGCTACGTGCGTACCATGACTTTCTGTTTTCTTAATAGGTTTTACGTTACCATTACCATAAGATGTGGTAGACATATCGTCTGGATTATCTCCATTAACACGCCCTTTAAACGTTTTATTCAGGTTATAATTTAATCTTTCATTGATACTTTCAATACCATTAGAGATTTCTTTTTTAGCATCAGCCATAGACTCCATACCATTACCAAACATATATTTGGCTACTTGTATGGCTTGTTTAAGTGTGTCATCTTCTGTTTTAATAGCATTAACGTCTGCTTTGGTATAATCTTCTTTTCCGAAGTGTTTAGATAAAGTCTCGTCTGCAGATTTTATTTGCTGAAAAATCTGTTCGTAATTCCCTTTGTAACCTGAGTATTTTTGATATTCTTTATCGTACTCAGATTCAGCCCTTTTATAATCAGGATTACTTGTATCTCCGCTGGCCAAAATTCTAATAAACTCTAATTGTTCATTGTATCCATCACCTAAAAAATTCCATCCATGGATATCGTCTACATAACCATTGTTATCATCATCTTTTCCATTATTTGGCGTTTCTCCAGTGTTGGTCCATAACACATCATTTAAATCTTCATGATCAATATCAATTCCAGAATCTATAACAGCTACGATAACTTTTTTGCCTTTTTTCTTTTTAATAATTTCAGCATATGCCTTATCAACACTCATTCCTGGAATGGTATCTTTTACTAAATCTAAATGCCCCCAATTGTGTTTTTCTGCTTCAGTTAGATCTAACACTTTTAATGGTGTATTATCAATATTTTCAACAGGTGTTGATAGTATTTCTGCTGTACCCCCACATCCAGAAATTAATAAAGCTGCAAAAGCAGAAGTAGTTATTGTTTTTAATGTTCTCATACTCTAGTCTTAATGTTTTTTAGTTAAATATCTCTTTAGTTGTATATGTGTTTTTTAATCTGACTCCTTTTTTTGTTTTTTGTACAGTGATAATTTCATTATGAGCATCGTGTTCTAAAAACAAGTAGTAATTATTATCGGCTGCGATGTCAAGAAATTTTTCTTTTTCGTTAAGTGTTAACAAGGGTCTGGTATCGTAACCCATAACAAATGGAATTGGTAAATGTCCAACAGTAGGTAATAAATCTGCCATAAAAGCAATGGTCTTGCCCTTGTAGTTAATAAGCGGAATCATTTGCTTATCCGTGTGTCCATTAGCAAAAAAGATATCGAAACCAAGCTCTGAATTATTAAGTAAGTCTTCTTTTGGAAGTGATGTGAATTTTAGTTGTCCACTTTCTTCTATAGGGATAATATTTTCTTTTAAAAAGGATGCTTTTTCCCGTCTATTGGGTTGTGTTGCCCACTGCCAATGGTCTTTATTACTCCAAAAGTGTGCATTTTTAAAAGCAGGTTCGTAACCAGTTTTATCTTTATTCCATTGAACACTACCTCCGCAATGATCAAAATGTAAATGCGTCATAAAGACATCGGTGATATCATCAGGATGAAACCCATTTGCTTTAAGAGCTCCTTCTAAAGTATCGTCTCCCCAAGGATGATAGTAACTAAAAAATTTTTCAGATTGTTTATTACCCATACCAGTATCTATTAATATGAGTCTGTTACCGTCTTCAATAAGCAAAGAACGCATTGTAAGATCGATCATATTATTAGCATCGGCAGGATTTGTTCTTTGCCACAAAGATTTAGGTACAACACCAAACATGGCACCTCCATCAAGTTTGAGATTACCAGCATTTATAGGAAATAAGTTCATAGTCTGTAAAATTAAACAAATCGTAATAAAAACCGCAATTCGTTAAGAATTTATTAAGAAATATTTTAGAAAATAGTTTATAGAAGAAAAAGTTTTTTATTAATTTTTGTTTTGTACGTAATTAACATATTGATTGAGAACATATTTAGCATATTTTCAATTAAATTATAGACTATTTTATAGAAACCTATTGTATTGTGTTAATAAAGAAAAACACGAGAGCTTCAATGTCATGGTAAATGTTACTTGGCTACACAGTTAGCTACAAACATATAAGGCTTTACTAACGAAACGGCTTTTTTGGAGTGGTCAGAACTGCTTTTTTTTGCAGTTTTATGTAAGGCAAAATGAAACTGGCAAAAACCTGAGCGAAGCCAAAGTATACCCCTATTCTCGAGCCTACCTGCTGACAAAGGCAGGGATAGTCGGTTTCAATAATTTTTTATTGCCTTGTAGATTTAACAACATTTTTTAAACGCTTACCAAAATCGAACAAGGCTTTTATCTCTTTTACACTAGCAAGGCGTTCTTTTCCAAAAACTAACAAGCTGTTACCATTAGATTCAACATGATAATAAGGGTTGCTCTCAAAGAAATGTGTCACATCATCATTAAAAAATTCGGTTATTTCTGTTTCATTATCTCCCAATAAATAGAAGCGCTTAGAAAAGTCTGAATGATTTTCTATCGGAATATCTTTAAAGCCAGCAAAGGCGTAAACCTTTTCTAAAAAACCTTCTCTATCTAAAGTAAACTCAGGAATAGCATAGTTTAGTTGAATATGAAGCATGGTAGAACGAACAACTTCTTTGGCTATAAATTCACCTTCAGAAAATTCAATGTCAAATAATTTAATAGCATTGTTTTCGTGAGACAATTTATTGTAAATATGATTGATGTTTTTGGTGTTGAAAAACAAGAAATCATTTAAAAACGACTCATCTTTTTTCTTTTGTGCATTATAATTTAAATTATAATCTTTTGCTAAACTTTCAATACTGGTCTGTCTTCTAGTTAAATTATTTGTAATAATTTTTGGAACAGGAAGCATACGTCTTAAAGCAAATGGATGTTTAGAATCGGTATCATGCATATCTAAACCAATAACATCAAAATGCCCGCCTCGTTTTTTAAACAACTCTTGGTAACTGTGCATGTTTTCCATAACGGTATGGTCTACAAATTCACACATTGAGAAATCTACAATAACATCCTGATCTTCAGGAACGTCTTCTAAGCGCTGTTTAAGTCTATAATAATTTAAAAAACTACAAAAATGTTTAACACTTACGTAAAAACTATTTTGAGTTTCTGTTTCTTTATACATTAAAACATTTGGTTTCAATATATTTCTTATAAATAGTCCAACACTTTTATTAATAATAATATGAATAACTATTGTGGCGATCACACCAGCTATAATACCAGTAATTAAACCTATTTTTAAGGTTACTATAAGTGTTACAAAAAAGATAACAAGTTGCTCTTTACCTATTGAAAATATTTTTGTAATAATATTTGGAGATGCTAGTTTATAACCAGTATATACTAATATGGCCATTAACGCGGGTAATGGAATTCGAGTTAATTGGGTACTGAATAAGCCAATAAACAAGATTAAAAAAATGGCGTGAAAAAAGTTTGAGGATCTGTTACTTGCTTTGTTGTTTACGTTTACAGAGCTACGAGCTATAACAGTAACCACGTTCAACCCTCCTAAAAGGCCGCTGCCAATGGTTGCTAATCCTAAAGCTTTAAGGTCTCTATTAACATTTGAACGTCTTTTTTCAGGATCTAATTTATCAACCGCTTTAATGCTTAAAAGGGATTCTATACTTGAAATTAATGTTAATGCAAAAACGCTACCCCAAAAAGAGAAGCTCCATATACCACTAAAATCAGGTATTGGCAGATCGGCTATAATTTCTTGAATGGTTGGAATGCCCGATATCATATATTCTGGAGCAATTGGATTAGGCTCATGCATGCCTAATTCAAAATAATAACTAAACCCAATAGATAAAATAACGATCCACATAGGTGCAGGAATAAGCTGTAGATATTTATTTCTAATTTTTGAATAAAACAGCATAATAGCTAAACTAATAACCCCTGCTAATGCGGCAAAAATGAGCCCTTTATTTTCATAGTGAATAGCATCGTTAATAGTATAGGGAATCTCCAAAAGATAATCGATGGTTTCTTCACGTTTTATCTTATGGGCAAACATAATATGAAACTGTTTCCCTAAAATAATGAGTCCTATTGCGGCAAGCATCCCTTGTATGGCAGAAGATGGAAAAAAATCGGCTAGCCTACCCATTCTAAAGAATCCTAAGAGTAAAAGCAAAACACCAGAACACATAATGGCAACATAAGCACTCTCTAAACCTAAGGTTGCGATGGCCACTAAAAGAACACCAACCAAACCATTGCCTGGGCCTGAAATTGTTACATAACTCCCTCCTAAGATGGATACGACAATACCACCTACAATAGCAGCAATAACACCTGCAATAGGTGGTGCATCACTAGCCATAGCTAAACCCAATCCAAGAGGTAATGCAATAAGGCTTACCACAAAACCAGAAAACATGTTTTTAGGTAAAGCTTTAAAAAAGTCTTTTATGTTATTTTTTTTAGGACTCATTGTAGAATTAGCACATCGGTTGGTAACTCGGTTAAAATATGTTCAATATCATGAGGAAATAATCGATCCCAAAAGGTCATTTTAGTTGGTGCATTCATGACAAGCAAATCGGCACGAGAAATTTGTGCATAATGACCTATGGAATACCCTTTTTTTCCAAAAATAGGCTGTAGTTTAACCGTTTTGTTTTTAGTATATTCTTCGGGAATATGGCTTATTATTTCTTTTATTCTAGAATTTTCTCTAAGCTCGATACGCTCTTTTATGATGGTTGCCTTTCTAAGTGATTTGTTATCATTAACCTTTACAGAAACTTCTTGTTCATTAATTTCTTCTACGATGGTGATTTTTTTAGCTTTCAACTTTTTAGCAACGTAAAATGCTGAGGTAATGGTTTGCTCTGTTTTTGGATCTTTTAAACCGTTTACAACGATATGTTGACACGGAATTCTTTCTACCGAAGGCTTAATTAAAAGTAAGATGGAGCATTTAGCTTGTCGCGTAATTTTTCTTGCAATAGAGCCCACATAGTATTTTAAAAAACGCTCTCGTTGAACAGCTCCAAGAATTAATAGATCTATTTTTTTTTCTTCAGAAGTAGATAAAATAACATTAACAGGATCACCAGTTTTAAAAACAACCTCAAAATCTAAATGGTCTTTTTCAAAACTTTTAAGGATGGCACCAAGCATATTTCTTTTATCCTCGGAGGCTTCACCTACATGAATTAAAAATAACTTAGATCCGAAAAAGACAGACAATCTAGCGGCCTCAAAAAGATTAGCCTTTAAGTTAGGTGAAAATGCCACCCCAATACCAATACTTTTAAAAGGTTTTAGAGACAATACTTTACTTTTTGTTTTTACTTAAAGGTGAAAGATAACATTTTTTAAAAACATTAAATCATCTGTTTTACTTAAATTAGTATTTTTTATATTGATTTTTAAAGGATGTTAGAATTAGCAGGAATTATCATTTTAGGCATATTGGCACAATGGGTTGCATGGAAATTTAAAATACCAGCCATTTTACCACTGATTCTCATTGGTTTACTAGTAGGACCTATTGCTGCAGAATTTTTAAGCGAAGATAGGGCTAAATGGATTGAGCCCATTTGGAATGGTGAAAAAGGATTATTTCCAGGAGAAGGTCTGTACTATTTTGTATCGCTTGCTATTAGTATCATTCTTTTTGAAGGAGGTTTAACATTAAAGCGTTCTGAAATAAAAAATGTAGGACCAGTGATTACTAAGTTAATAACTTTAGGTTCTGCCGTTACCTTTTTTGGTGCAGGTGTATTGGCACATATTATTTTTGATCTTAGTTGGGAAATTTCATTTTTATTTTCGGGGTTAATAATTGTTACAGGGCCAACGGTAATAACACCTATTCTTAGAAATATTCCGTTAAAAAAAGATGTCTCAACAGTATTAAAGTGGGAAGGTATTTTAATAGATCCTATTGGTGCTTTAGTAGCGGTATTAATGTTTGAGTTTATTAGTGTTGGCGGAGGTGGTGGTTTTACAAAAACAGCCTTAATTGAGTTTGGTAAAATTATTCTTTTTGGGACTACTTTTGGTTTTACGTTTGCCCATGCTTTAGCATTTGCTATAAATAAAAAGCTAATTCCGCATTATCTGTTAAATGTAGTGTCTCTTTCTGCTGTTTTATTAGTTTTTGTTGAATCCGAAATATTTGCTCACGAATCTGGGTTGCTTGCAGTTGTTGTAATGGGTATGGTTTTGGGTAATGGAAAACTAGAAAATATAAAAGAACTATTATATTTTAAAGAGTCTTTAAGTGTTCTACTCATATCTATTTTATTTATTCTATTAGCGGCCAATATTAATATTGAAGATTTAATGCTGCTTTATAGCTGGAAAACAGCAGTGCTTTTCTTGATTGTCGTATTTGCAATTAGACCATTGGGGGTGTTTTTAAGTACGTATGGGTCTAAATTAAAAGTAAATGAAAGACTATTTATTAGTTGGGTAGGACCAAGAGGAATTGTTGCTGCGGGAATTGCATCTCTTTTTGGCAGTAAGTTACTCAAACAAGGTATAGAAGGTGCCGAATATATTACACCTTTGGTATTTATGATTGTTTTAGGAACTGTTTTACTTAATGCAACAACAGCACGCTTATTTGCGAAAACTGTGGGCGTATTTTTAATAAAATCGGAAGGAATATTAATTGTAGGTGCTTCCCAAGTATCCAGATTAATTGGTAAATACTTAAAAGAGAATAGCAGACATGTTGTTTTGATAGATAGCAATCAAACAAATATTCAATTATCGCAAGAGTTAGGTCTTGAGGCTATTGGCACTGATATTTATTCTGAAACTTTAGGAGATAATATAGAACTTAATGATGTAGGGTATTTAATGGCTTTAACGGGTAGTGCTGATATTAACCAGTATGCTATTGATAAATTTGAAAAACAATTTGGAGAAAATGGATCTTTTAGATTGATAACGGTTGATGAAATGAATAACCCTAATAATAGTCCGAAAGAAGGGTTGTTTTCGGATACAGATGATTTTACCAAACTTACAGAAGTAGCTCGTAAATACCCGAATATTAACGAAGTTGAAATTAATGACAGGGAACATTATGAAACTTTAATTGAAGCGATAAGTAAAGAAAGTGATACGATACCCTTGTTTGTTAAAGATAAAAATGGGGTTTTAGAAATAATATCTTCATATAATAAAGCTATCGAGAAAGTTGAAAAAGACTATAAATTAGTGTATTTAGGAAAACCTTTTGATGTTGAAAAAGACACCAATTCCTAAAACCAAAGGGTTTAAACCTGAGTTTGACGTAAAGAAAATGAGGTGGTTTTTGTAAAATACTGTTTATAAGATATTTATCTTAATAAAGTGAATTTTAGATATCTGAAACATATATAAAACCTAGCGTCTTTTATACGCTAGGTTTTAGAGGTGTCCAAAGGATGTAGATTGAAGCTTATAAAACAGATTGTTTCACTATGTTTTAATCGAAAAGAATTTCCAGGTTTCCGTTGAAATTGTCATTCCGTGCCTGTGCTCAACTTGATTGGGTATGAAACCGAAACCAGCAAAGGCAGGGATAGTTGGTTTCAAGAAATTCTTTATTTATCTGGGTTTATATTAAATTTTTTTATAAAAATTGATTCTATGTTGTAACTTTTCAAATCATTATATACAGTCTCTCCATCCTTTTTTACTAAAACATCATGTACTGAAGCGTTGAACCTAAATAACTGTCTAATATAGTTATAATCATCGTTTGGCATTCTTATAGAATTTATAAAGCCATTTTTTTCAACAGAAGTATTGTATTTTTCTATTGAAGATCTGGACTCGTTAGTAATATTTAGAAATACAATGTCTTTATTGTTTTTATATAAGTCTCGTCTTTTTTTCATGCGTTCCAAGCTTTCTCCTTTGTAGTAAGTATTGGGGTTCCAAAATTGAACCACTACAATCTTTCCTTTATAAGGCGCTATTATCTTATTAAAAATGGCTGTTCCTGGTTCGCTATAGGGTAACTTATAAAACTCAGGTTTTGATATTTCGTTTTCAAATAAATCATCTCCCACTTTTATTAAATGAGGACTTTTAATATCTTTTTTTAATTCTGACCAATACCATGCCTTGTCTTTGTATAAACCATCAGTCTCCATTATAAATTTTAATGTTCTGGATTTTATAATTTCATAGATTAAATTATTTTTTACACCCAAATTAGTTGCTAACGAATCTTGTTTTTTCCATTTCTGTACAAAGTTCTTTTTTCTCTTATTATCCATTCTTATTCTGCTAACTTGAGAATATTCTTTAATAAGAACTTCATGCTTTTTACGAAACTTAGTTATTTTTTCTGTTAATTCTTTTGATAATTTTATATTATTAATTCTATTAGACTTTTCCTTTTCAATTCTATCAAAGAGTTGTTTCTCTTCTGCGCTTACGGTTACGTTTTTGTTTTCTAAAAACTCTAAAAAATCTTTTGTAGCAATGCCTGTACTAATGCTTCTGTTTTTTTCTAAAGCTTGTAATGGTGGTGCATATTCTAGTCTGTTTACAAAAAGACCAAAATCTTGATTTACCAATAAAGACTGTTTATGTAATGGTAATTCTTTTATAAAATCATAATAACCTTCAGGGATTTGATCCTCAATATTGATCCCTTTACGGTTTAATTTAATTCCTTTACTTACTGAAAAATAATCAAATATATATCTATAAGCTGTAAGTATGATTTGGTTTTCTAGTAACTCACTTGTTTTTCTGTCTATTTCGCCACTTTCTTCATAGGCTTTTATTTTATTTAAGAAGTGCTCTTTAAATTGATACATCTTTTGTTTATACGCAATTGGCTCCATTTCTTCCTGCTTTTTTTGTATAGATCTAGGCGAATATTTAGGTTGAAAATGTAATAAATCAGTATTTATATTTTCTAAAGTCCCTTGATAAATGGCTTTTTTTAAAAAGAGTGAAGTACGTTTAGCTTTTAAGTCTTCCCAATCTAAAATAATAGACAAATTTTGTCCTGGTTCTATATAAAAGGAGATTCTTTGTTTTTCAATAACAAAATAGTTTTGCATGGGGTATTCTAGTGGTAACTCCAATTCAAAACGACCATCTTGATGGATTTCTAACACTCTGGGTTTGTTTTCTCTTGTTAGTTGGTTTGTGTAATAAAAGATTCCTGTTTTTGCTCCTAATGTTTTATCATATCTTTTTATATAACCAATAATTTTTGCTTTCTTTTTGGTATAAAAAGCTGGTGATTCAAAGTTTTCTAATACTGCGGTTGTTGTGTTTGATAATTCACTTTTTAACCACTTTTTAATGCCTTCAGGAATCTTGTTATCATTAATATTCTCTACCTTATTGCAAGGCTCTATGGGGTTTTTTGCATTACAAACAAAAGTTGTAATAAAAATGAATAGTACTGATAAAATCTTTTTCATAATACTGTTTTTATTGATTTATATAATTTTTTATAGTGTCTTTATAAGTTCTTCCAGAGGTAATAACTGTTTTTTTATGATTGTGTAAACTAATTATGTAACGATTATTGAAATACTTCTGAAAATCTTTTACATAAACGGTATTGATTAAAAAACTTCGATGTACTCTTAAAAAGTTTTCTGGCAATTTATTTTCTAATTGAGTTAAAGACTGCTCAACAAGTTCATTTCCTTTATTTGTATATAAAGTCACGTATTTTTCTGTGGCTTCAAAATGACTAATGTCTTCTAATTTCACAAAAACTATTTTATCGCCTTTTTTAACTGTTACCGATGTAATTCTTTTTTTCTCTTTGGTTTCAGCAATGGTATTTATGGCTTTAAAAATATTCTCTTTTGAAAAATTTGTTTTTAACTGTTCTATTTTTAAAACGGTTTGTTGTAATCGCGCTTCTTTTACAGGTTTTATCAAGTAGTCAATACTATTGGTTTCAAAGGCTTTTAATGAATAATCTTCAAAAGCGGTACAAAATATAACCATTGGTATCACCTCTAATCTTTTTAACAATTCGAAACCTGTTAAACCTGGCATTTCTATATCTAAAAAAATAATATCGGGTTGCAAATCTATAATCAATTTTTCCGCTTCATGACCATTTTCTGCTTCTCCTATAATTGTAAATAATTCCGAAAACTTAGCAATTAATTTTTTAAGACGCACTCTAGCCAAACGCTCATCATCAACAACTAAAACGGTATATGTTTTTTTCATGATTATAATTGTGACGGAATTAAAATTGTAATTTTCTTTTTAGGCGTGTTCGTCCAGTTTAAGATTGCTTTGTCTCCGTAGCTTAATCGTAGCAAATCATACACAGATTGCAATCCGTAGCCACTATACATATCCTTTGGAAAATCTATTCCATTGTCGCTTACAGTAATCCATAATTTTCCTTCTTCTTCTTTTATTTCTAAATTTATTTCTCCACAGGCTTCTACTTTAGAAACACCATGTTTCACTGCATTCTCAATAAGTGGTTGTAAAATATACATGGGAATTTCTTTTTTTAGTAAACCGTTTTCCACATCAATTGTAAACTGTAAACGCTTTCCAAATCTAATTTTTTCAATTTTTAAATAATTTTCTAACATTTCTACTTCATCTTCTATGGTGCTCATTTTTTTATCTTTTCGATTGATAGAATACCGAAATAAATCTGATAAAGAAAGAATCATTTCTTCTGCTTTACTAGTGCTTTCATGCATTAAGCTAGCAATAGAGTTTAACGCATTGTATAAAAAATGTGGATTGATATGCGCATGTAAAGATTTTAACTCGTTTTTTGCATTTAATTCTTTTAGTCTACTCAATTCTATCTCTTTTTGTTTTACTAAAGAATCTGAAAAATGATTTAAATAGATTAACAAACCGCGACCAAGGGTTAAGGTTAGAAACACAAAAAATAGCGGAATATAAACAGGAAGTGTTCCGTTTGTTTTACTAATTAAATAATAGCCTATTAATACAGGAATGTGTAATGCGCTAAATGTTAAAACTAATTTCATTACAAATTGATATGTAAAACCTAGGTAATTATTGATGATTCTTTGCTCTGCAACCCATAATAAAAAGGATATGATTAATGCTGAGCTCAATACATACAGAAAGCTATTTATGGTGTTTTTTAATGAACCACCTGGTTGTTGAATTTCTATAAAATGGCTATATATCCAATGTAAGTTCATCAATCCCAATAAAACAACGAGCATGGGAAAAAAATAATACAAGTATGTTGTTTTTCGACTATTAAAAAGCGAAAATGAGAGTATAAATAACAACAAGCCTACTAAGCCTATTAGTGCATAAACCTTTAAGTGTGCTAAATTTTTATTTATAAAAAGATTTGCATACCTCCAAGGGTAAGTTTCATACATATAGTCAGAAAATTGCTGTTCAAAATTATCTGAATATAACTTTTGAATTAAAAACTTGTCTATTTCTGTAAATTCTTTATCCAGTACATTATATGTTGGACTGTTAAAGAGTGCTTCAGTAGGATAGGTGATGTTTAAAAAAAGGAAATCATTACTATTATGAACAAAACAGATTGTTCTTAAGACTTCATATTGGATGTATTTTTTTCGTTCTTCTAAAGAGGTTTCCTTTTTAAAACTAAAGTATAATGATTGTATGCTTTCATTGGTTCCTCGTTTATTTCTGTATGGATCTGTTTCGAAGTTGATTTTTATAGTAGATGAAATAATATCACAATATGAATAGCCTTGCGTTTTATTTTTTCTGTTGGTTAGATCTTTGCTATATTCTGAAAATTCGTTTTTTGTAAAACTTGAAAAGTACTCAACTGTTTTATGAGGGATTATTTTTTTTAAATCTTCTATAATTATACTAACAGCCACACTATCCTTTTCTGTAGCATTTTTAAGTGTGAACAAAATAGGACCTGAAAACTTTTTAGCAGTCTCATTGCTTCTATTTATCTTTCCTTCAAAAAGCTTATCTTTTACATACTCCCAAGGTATATCCTTCTCTTTTTTTGAAAAACCGTTATCTTCAACCTGTATTAATAATGAATCTTGAGAAGAACTCATCATTTTCAAAAACAACGGGGTTATTAGTATTATAATTAAGAGTATTTTTTTCATCTTTAATTTATTAGTGACACTCAATTTTGAGAAGTCTGTAAGACACATTCAAAATTGTAAGTTGAACCTGCCTTTGCTGACAGGCAGGTTAATTCCGATTTTTAGCGGGATCTATTTTTAATACCTCGACCCTGAGGTTTAACCTTTTGTTACACTACAAAGAAACCTTATTAAGGTATTTTTCAAAATATTTTTCCGACGAATGGCATTTTTGAAATTAATACTCTAAAAAATAATAGACTATACCAATCCCAATTTTAGGTTTGTTTTAATTTTAGAATTGGTATAATAATATAAAAAAGCCTTTCTTTTTAAAAAAGAAAGGCTTTTATGATACATACATTCACAAAGAGCAAAAAACGTTACCCTTTTATTTGAAGGTTTGTAAATTCTTTAGGAACAATAAGTGAATTGTCACCATTAAATTTAACATCTTTTAAATCAACATATTCATTGTCTACTTTAATAGATTTTACTTTAAAAGGCAATCCGAATAAATTAATTTTAAAGGTCTTATAAGAGGTTTCGTATTCTCCTCTTTTATGTATTCTAATAATAAGTTTATTTCCATTACCAGCTAGGTTAAATTTCTTTAAGCTGTAACGCCCTTTAGTATAATCGTAACCATCATTGGCATCTTCATATAGCTCAGAGTCTTCTTTTCCGTTTTTATAATAGGCATCTAAAGTTAATTCTTCAATGTCTTTTTCACCTACATATTGTTGTATAGGGTACTTAGGAATAATAGCTCCTGCTTTTACAAAAATGGGCATACTATCTAAATCGGCGTCAACCCATGTTTCTTTTCCTCCAGAAATCAATTCTTTTGTCCAGAAATTGTACCATTCACCTCTTGGAATGTACATGCGTCGTCCTTTAGAATTGGGCTCGTTTATTGGGCAAATTAAAAGTTGATCGCCACAAATAAACTCATCAGTTCTGTAGTGTGTTTGCGAATCTTCCTGATCAAACAACACTAACGATTTTAACATGGGCACATTATTATGGGAATATTGATAGAATGATGTGTATAAATAAGGTAATAGTTCATATCTAATTTCAATAAACTTACGGACTACGTCTGTAATTTCTTCATCGAAAGCCCAAGGTTCCTGGTCGCCATGATCGCCAGAAGAGTGTGTTCTACAGAATGGATGGAAAGCGCCTAGTTGAATCCAACGTGCATATAATTCTCCGTTTGGTTGTTCGGCAAACCCACCAATATCAGATCCTGCAAAAGAGAATCCCGATAAAGCTAAACGTTGTGCTTGAATATTTGCAATTTGTAAATGCTCCCATGATGCTACATTATCCCCCATCCAGGTTGAGGTATAACGTTGTGTACCAGAATAAGCCGAACGTGTAATTACAAAGGGGCGTTTTGGATAGTTAAAGCGTTTTAACCCGTGGTAGGTAGCGCGAGCCATTTGCATTCCATAAATATTATGCGCTTTTTGATGGCTACAAGGGTTTCCGTCATAATCATGGCGTACATCTGCAGGAAATGTTTTCCCAGGAACGTCCATAACTGCGGGTTCGTTCATATCATTCCAAACACCTTTTACCCCAATATCTTCAATTAATTCTTTAAATAATCCAGCCCACCATTCTCTTACTTCTGGTCTTGTAAAATCGGGAAAATAACATTCTCCAGGCCAGACTTTACCTTTCATATAAGGACCGTCTGCACGCTTACAGAAATAGTCTTTATCCAGTGCTTCTTTAAAAACACTGTATGCATTATCAATTTTGATTCCTGGATCAATAATCACGACCGTTTTAAAGCCATCGTCTGTTAATTCCTTAACCATTCTTTTTGGATCTGGAAAATGGTCTTTACTCCAAGTAAAACAACGAAAACCTTCCATGTAATCTATATCTAAATAAATAGCATCGCAAGGAATTTTTAGTGCTCTAAATTTATTGGTGATTTCTTTTACGTTAGATTCTGGATAGTAACTCCATTTACACTGATGGTATCCTAAAGCCCATAAAGGTGGAAGTTCTGGGGTTCCTGTTAAATCCGTATAGTTTGTAACCACATCTTGCATTTTAGGGCCGTAAATGAAGTAATAATTCATTTCGCCACCTTGAGCCCAAAAACTAGTTACGTTTCTTCTTTCCTGGCAGAAATCAAAGAATGTTTTAAACGTGTTATCAAAAAAGATTCCATAAGATTTTCCGTTATGTAATCCTGTATAAAATGGAATGGCTTTATAAATAGGGTCGGTATTTTTACCAAAAGCATAAGAATCTGTTGCCCAATTTTCAAAACGTTTTCCTTTTAAATTCAGGTGTTGAGGTTTGTCTCCTAAACCATAATAACTTTCTCCATTTTGAGCAGCTTTACTCATTTTAACAATATCGCCACCTAATTCGTAGCTTTCTTCCCAATGGAAACCTAGCTCGTCTTCACAAATTAAGGTATTGTTTTTGGCATCATAAATAGATTTTCTTAAATCTGTTTTATGGATGTGACAAATTAATTTTGAGGTGGTTATTATATATTTTTTCTCGTCGTCTGTAATTTCTAAGTGATTGTAGCCTCTACTTGCATCTTCATCTATAGCATAAGAAAAGTCATTGTTAAATTTGCCTACGGTTGTATATCTAAAACGAAGGACACTATCTCTTAAAACAGTAAGCTGAAGGATAACGTTATTAGAAGTTGAAAAATGTAATACATCTACATCTTTTTGGTAATCTGTTATATTAGCAGGAAATAGGTCTCCTTTATATTCTAATTCGGTATTTAAAATCATAGGGAATAGCGCAATTTATTAGTTGCCTAAATTACTAAATTTAGCAGGCATTAGTGGTCAGTTTTTATTAAAAAAACATCACGGTTTTTTGATAAAACACAAATAATCAACGAGATAATTACAAAAACCTCAAATAAGAACTTATTTAAGTTGAAATGTAACCATGGCTAAAGGTGGTAGTGTTATTTCTGCCGAAAAGTCTTTACCATTCCAGGGGTCTTTTTTTGTTGCAATCATTTTTTTGTTCATAACCCCACTTCCTCCAAATGCTTTGGCATCACTATTAAAAATTTCTTTGATCTTTGATTTTATAGGAACTCCAATTTTGTAATTTTCTCTAATAGTTGGCGTTAAGTTGCAAACAACGATCACATCATTTTTAGACTCATAGCCTTTTCTTATATAGGATATTACACAGTTTTGATGATCATCAAAACTAATCCACTCAAACCCTTCGCCACTAAATCCTTTTTCATATAAGGCTGGGGTTGTTTTATAGAGTTTGTTTAATTCTTTATAATAGTTTTGAAGATTTTTATGTGGTTCGAACTCTAATAGATTCCAGTCTAAACTTGTCTGGAAATCCCATTCGTTATATTGACCAAATTCACTTCCCATAAATAATAATTTAGTTCCTGGGTGTGTAAACATATAACCATACAATAAACGGAGGTTTGCAAAGCGCTGCCATTCATCACCAGGCATTCTTCCTAAAATAGAATTTTTACCATAAACCACTTCATCGTGTGATAATGGTAACATAAAATTTTCGGTAAAAGCATACGCCAGACTAAATGTTATGTCGTTTTGATGGTGCTTTCTGTAAATGGGATCTTTAGCAAAATATTCAAGCGTATCATGCATCCAGCCCATCATCCATTTCATTCCAAAGCCTAATCCTCCAGAAAAAACAGGTTTAGAAACCATAGGAAACGCTGTAGATTCTTCTGCGATGGTTTGAACGTCTGGGAATGATCTGTATATCTCTTTGTTCAATTCCTTTAAAAAACTTATAACAGCCAGGTTTTCTCTGCCGCCATAAATATTTGGTTCCCATTCGCCATCTTCACGAGAATAATCTAAAAATAACATAGATGCAACGGCATCAACACGTAAACCGTCTGCGTGATATTGCTCCATCCAAAAAATGGCATTACTTATTAAAAAAGACCTTACCTCGTTACGTTCGTAATTGAAAATTAAACTTTTCCAATCTTGATGATAGCCTTTTCTTTTATCTGGATGTTCATATAAATTTGAGCCATCAAAAAAACCGAGACCATGGGCATCTTCAGGAAAGTGAGATGGTACCCAATCGAGAATAATACCAATATCGTTTTGATGTAGTTTATCAACTAAATATTTAAATTCTTCTGGGTACCCAAAACGAGAAGTGGGGGCAAAATAGCCTGTTAGTTGGTATCCCCATGAAGGATCGTAAGGATATTCCATAATAGGCATGAGTTCTACATGTGTAAAATTCATGTCTTTTACATAGTTTACTAAATCATCAGCTAATTCATAATACGATAAAAACCGATCTTCTTCTAAATGTCTTTTCCAAGAGCCTAAATGTACTTCGTAAACAGAATAAGGAGCGTCTATCGCATTATGCTTTTTACGCTTTTTCATCCAATTTGTATCTTTCCATACATAAGAGTCGTCCCAAACTATCGATGCTGTTTTTGGAGGGTGTTCGCAACGTCTTGCATATGGATCGGCTTTTTCAGTTTTTATACCGTCATTATTGCTTTCAATCTTGTATTTATAAATAGAGCCTTTTCCAATTAAAGGAATAAAGCCTTCCCAGATACCACTTGAATCCCAGCGGACGTTTAATTGATGTTCGCCTTCTTTCCAATAGTTAAAATCGCCAATTACAGATACCGATTTAGCACTAGGAGCCCAAACAGCAAAATAAGTTCCTTCTATACCATCAATAATTGTTATATGAGATCCAAATTTTTCATAAAGACGATAATGTGTTCCTGCTTTAAAGAGATTGATGTCGAAATCTGTAAATAAGCTATAAGGTTTTACTTGTGCCATATATTAAATTACAAACCCGTTAGGAATAATTGCACCATTTTTAACTACTACGATGCCTTCTTTAACGGCATAGGTATCGGTTTCTGTATCTTTTAAGTGGTTACCTCCATTTATTCTTACATCGTCACCAATACGACAGTTTTTATCTAGAATGGCATTTTTAATAAAACACCGCTCTCCAATACCCATTAAGTTTTTTATTTTCTTTTCTTTTATCTCGTGTAATGTTTCGTAATAATCGCTACCCATCATATAGGTTTTTATTACTGTAGATTCGTCACCAATTCTCGATCGAATGCCAATAACAGATTTTTCAATTTTTGCGGCACTAATAATGCATCCTTCAGCAATTACTGTTTTGTTTAATGTTGTGCCTGTTATTTTAGTTGTGGGTAGCATTCTAGCGTGTGTGTATATCCGCTTTTTCTTGTCATACAAATCAAACTTAGGGATGTCGTCTGTTAAGCCAATATTTGCTTCAAAAAAGGAATCGATATTACCTATATCTGTCCAATACCCTTCGTATTGATAACTTAATGTTTTATGTTTTTCAATATTTTGAGGAATAATTTCTTTACCAAAATCTATGGTACTAGGATCATTCATTAATTTGATTAATAAATCTCTATTAAAAATATAAATCCCCATAGAAGCCAAATAATTTCGACCTTCGCTTTTCATTTCATCACTCACTTCAGAGGTCCAATCGGGTAATAAATTTGCTTCTGGTTTTTCTATAAAAGAGGTTACTACACTTTTATCATTTGCTTTTAAGATACCGAAAGAGGTTGCGTCTTTTGCATTTACAGGGATGGTTGCAATTGAAATTTTAGCTTTACTTTTTTCATGAGCATCAATCATTTTATCATAATCCATTTGATATAATTGATCTCCAGATAGGATTAATGCATAATCGAAATCATGTCTTAAAAAGTGATGCATACTTTGGCGAACGGCATCTGCTGTGCCTTGAAACCAACCTTTATTATCTGGTGTTTGTTCTGCAGCAAGCACATCAACAAAAGCACTACTAAAAAAACTAAAATGATAGGTATCTTTAATATGACGGTTTAAAGATGCTGAGTTGAATTGTGTTAAAACAAACATACGTTTAATATCTGCGTTAATACAATTAGAAATGGGGATGTCTACCAACCTATATTTTCCTGCAATAGGAACTGCTGGTTTAGACCTTTTTTCTGTTAATGGATATAGTCTTGAACCTTGACCGCCACCTAATATAATAGCTAAAACCTTATCGTTAATCATATTTTTAGTTTAATGGATTTATATAATTTTACATACTCTTTTGCAGATGCGTTCCAGGAATGGTTAATTTCCATAATCTGCTCACTTAATTTTTTATAAGTGTTATTGTTATTGTAGAGGGAAACGCCTCTGTTAATGGCGTTTGTTATATCTGAAATGGTAACGTCTTTATGACAAATACCGAATCCGTTTTTTTCTGAGATGTCTATAACAGTATCTTTAAGTCCACCAATACTTCTTACAATTGGTATGGTGCCATATCTTAAGGCATACATTTGGTTTAAGCCACAGGGCTCAACTCTAGATGGCATGAGTAAAAAATCTGCTCCAGCATAAATAATATGTGATAATGCTTCGTCGTATCCTATAAAAGCATTGTATGTACCTTTATAATCTTTTTTAAGAGCTTCTAGCTGAATTTCCACCTCATCATGCCCCGAGCCTAATAATAAGATTGAGGCGTCTCCTTTTTCAAGAGTCTCTTTAAATGTTTCAGGAAAGAGATCAGATCCTTTTTCTCCAACTAATCTACCAATAAAAGCAAAAAGCGGTTTGTTAGGATCTAAATTAAAAGTATCACATAAATGTTTTTTGTTTTCCTTTTTTCCCGAAACGACTGTTTTGGTATTGTAATTAGAAATAAGGTAGTTGTCGGTTTCAGGATTCCATACATTCCAATCTATACCATTTAGAATACCAGAACATTTTGCACTTTCATGATTTAGTAAATCTTCTAATCCGTTGGCAGATTGTTTTAATTCTTCCATATAGCTGGGAGAAACTGTGGTAACTTTCCAAGCACATTTTATTGCCGCTGCTAATGGGTTTATATTGTTACCCCAATCTAAAAGCCCTACATTTTCAAAATTAAAAGCGGGAATTAAGTTTACTTTTTTGTGAGAGAACCACCCCTGGTATTGTGCATTATGTATGGTTAAAATAGTGGGGATTTTTCTAAAACTCTCATATTTAAAACTTTCTTGGAGCATAAAAGGTGTTAGTCCTGTATGATGATCGTGACAGTGTATGTAATCGGGGTGTTTATCCCAAGTTAACATCCAATCTAAAACGGCAATTTGAAAGGCTAAAAACCGCTCGGTATCGTCATTAGAATACACATATTCTTTGAACAAAAGTTCGGGAACATCAACAAAAAATAAGTCAAAACCTAAAAGAGGTTCTTTTAAGCTTAATATTTTAAAAGGGAATGATGTGTCTCCTAAGCTTAATTCAGACTTATAAATGGTATTAAATGTATTGGTTTTGGTAAACTTGTTATTATAAAAAGGCATAATAACCTGAGATGAAACTGTCGCATTATTTTGATATTTAGGTAACGCTCCAACAACATCTGCTAATCCTCCTACTTTGGCTACGGGGTAGCATTCTGCACTTATGTGTACAACATTCATATATAATTTTGCATATCTTATAAACTTACAAAATTATTATCTAAAATTTTTGACGTACTCTATTTTTGAAGAAAAAAGAGCATATTTACAAATAATCGAAATTATTGTTAAGTAATCGCATTAAATACCTTGTTTTAATTTTAATTGTTCAATTAAATTTAGTGATAATAACTAGTTGGTACTGTTTGGGTTCTGACAATATAAACGAGAAAATCACTTTTGAAAGTAACTTTTTTAACCATTCAATGTAAAACAGTACAAACGAATTATAGTCTTTTCTTAAGGATATTTTTTAATAAAAGTTTTTTGGGTGATTGAATTTGCATGGAATATGGAATAATGATTAAATCAGTCAAAATGAAATATTGTTCGTATTTTTATTAGGTTAATTTTCTTTAGCTTTAAAGAAAAACTATATTAGCTCAAAATTTAACAAAATAACCTTATAATTATGAAAAAACTTATGTTATCTGCTCTATTAATTGGAGCTTTAGGATTTACATCATGCGGAAGTGATGATGATGGTGATTCAGCGAAAAGCTGTGAAACATTAGCACAGGAGCTTACTGATACTTTGTCTGATTATGTAACTGATCAGTCTGTTGAAAACTGTAATGCTTATAAAGCGGCATTACAAGCATTAGTTGATAACGGAACTTGTTTAGAAGAGGGAGAGGAAGCAACAACACAGGCTCTAATTGATGGATTAGACTGCGCGGCATTGTAGTAGAAATGATAAAAAAACAAACCGTCTTAATAAATATTTTAAGACGGTTTGTTTTTAATCATTTAACTTTAAAACTGCCATAAACGCTTGCTGAGGTATTTCTACATTACCTACTTGACGCATACGTTTTTTACCTTTCTTCTGCTTTTCTAGAAGTTTACGTTTACGAGAAATATCACCACCATAACATTTTGCGGTAACATCTTTACGAAGTGCTTTTATAGTTTCTCTTGAAATAATTTTAGCTCCAATAGCTGCCTGAATAGGAATATCGAATTGCTGACGTGGAATAAGTTCTTTTAGCTTTTCGCACATTTTTTTACCAATATTCTGAGCGTTATCGGCATGAATTAAAGCAGATAGTGCATCAACAGGTAGTGCATTTAATAAAATGTCTAAACGTACAAGTTTAGAAGTTTTCATTCCTATTGGATGGTAATCGAAAGAGGCGTACCCTTTTGAAACGGTTTTTAAGCGATCGTAAAAATCGAAAACAATTTCAGCCAAAGGCATTTCAAACGTTAGTTCTACGCGTTCTGTTGTTAAATACGTTTGATTTAAAATAAGTCCTCTTTTTTCAATACAAAGCGACATTACATTACCAACAAAATCGGATTTAGTAATAATCGTTGCTTTAATATAAGGTTCTTCAACACGGTTAACTGTTGAAGGCTCTGGTAAATCGGATGGGTTATTTACTATAAAAGCTTCATCTGGATTTTTATTTGTAAAAGCATGGTACGATACGTTGGGAACTGTAGTAATAACAGTCATATCGAACTCCCGTTCTAAACGTTCTTGAATAATTTCCATATGAAGCATACCCAAGAAACCACAACGAAAACCAAAACCTAAAGCTGCAGAACTTTCTGGAGCAAATACTAAGGATGCATCGTTTAGTTGTAGTTTTTCCATCGAATTACGAAGTTCTTCGTAATCTTCTGTATCAACAGGATAAATACCTGCAAATACCATTGGTTTAACATCTTCAAAACCTTCAACAATATTGGTTGTTGGGTTTGCAAAATCGGTAATCGTATCTCCTACTTTTACTTCTTTAGCGGTTTTAATACCCGTTATTAAATAACCAACATCACCAGTTTTCACACTTTGTTTTGCAACTTGGTTAAGTTTTAATGTTCCAACTTCGTCTGCAAAGTATTCTTTATCGGTTGCAACGAATTTAATTTTTTGACCTTTTTTAATTTCACCATTAAAAACTCTAAAATAAGTTTCAATACCTCTAAAAGTATTATAAACAGAATCGAAAACTAAGGCTTGTAAAGGGGCGTTTGGATCTCCTTTTGGAGCAGGAACACGATCTATAATCGCTGCTAAAATATTGTCGACTCCAAAACCTGTTTTTCCACTGGCATGAATCACTTCTTCTGGGTCGCAACCTAATAAATCTACAATATCGTCGGTTACTTCCTCTGGGTTAGCACTTGGTAAATCTACTTTATTTAAAACAGGAATAATTTCCAAATCGTTTTCTAAAGCTAAATACAAATTAGAAATTGTTTGTGCTTGAATGCTTTGAGCAGCATCTACAATAAGTAAAGCGCCTTCGCAGGCAGCAATAGAACGAGATACTTCATACGAGAAATCTACGTGACCAGGGGTATCAATTAGGTTTAGAATATATTGTTCACCATTAAGTTCATATTCCATCTGGATGGCATGCGACTTAATAGTAATACCACGTTCGCGCTCTAAATCCATACTATCTAGTAGTTGGGCTTGTTGCTCTCTGGCAGTTACTGATCCTGTAAAATCTAATAAACGGTCTGCGAGCGTGCTCTTACCGTGATCTATATGTGCAATAATGCAAAAGTTTCTAATATGCTTCATAGTCAAAAAATCTCCATAAAAAAGATTCTGCAAATATAGATGATTTAAGTGAGCGATAAATATTGATCTTATGTAAATTATATTCTCTATATGTAGTTGGTCAGAAAAGTGTTTTATCTAACTTGGTATTAAAGTTCTTTTGTGGTATAAATATTTAAATTTACCACGATGAAAAAAACAGCATTCTTTTTATTCTTTTTATTAATAGGTTCTAAATGTTTTGCTCAAGAAACGGGGAGAACACCCATTAAATACTGGGAAGAGATTGTTGAGATAAATAGTTATAAGCATGACAAACTCAAAAGATGGAATTCTGATATAGAAATTGAATTAGAAGGAAATTATACAATACAGGATTCTTTGCAGGTGGCAAAGGTGATCGCCAAACTCGATTCGTTAACAGAAACCATTTCTGTTAGGTTCTCAAAAAAAGAAAAGACAAATTTAAAAATCTTATTTTTAGATACAATAAGGTATAGTAAAGGTAACTTTAATGATAGAATTACTGGGGGATCTTCGGCTAATTTAAAAGGAGTTTTCGAAAGTGAGCTCTATTTTTATAATACTGATAGAACTAACTCTAAATTTCATAGTACTATTGAATCAAGAATAGCTAAAGAATTAGTTGGAGGTCTATTCGAATTTGAACTAGCAAGTAAAGGGAAAAGAGAAAGCATTTTTAATCCGCATCGATTATTAAATAATGAAGAAAGCCCTTTAAATATGGGTGATATCACTATTATAAAAGAAGTATATAGCTCTGGGTTTGAATTTAGATTAGAGGAAGCTAAAGAACAATATGAGTATGTATTTGACGAAATAGAAAATAAAAAAATATTAAAACGTAGTAAATCTATTTGGTGGGTGAAAAACCCCAATGCTATTCTTATTGTACCTGGATTAATTTTGCTTTTGGCATTTATAATGCTTCTTAAGAGAATCAATCAATTTATTGGAGGTGTAATAAAAAATGATTGGTTTAAATTTATTATTATTCTAGTTGTAGGTTTAATATTTGCGTGGGTTTTATTGGTATTGTATTTCTTTTTTTTAAACTTTTTAACGACTCCTATTGAATATAGAACAGCGACGTTTCATATAGATAGAGATGTTGCGCCTGCACTAATTATTGCGTTTCCGTTTATAATTTGTCTTCGATTTATTGAATTAAAAATAACCAAAAGGGCTCATAATGTTGCTGTAAAAACTGGTTTAATCTTTTTGTCAACTGGTTTTATACCTTTCCTTATAGTAATGGTGATTGCATATTTTACAGGGAATTTAGAATCCAGTGAATATGAGATCGTGTTATCTCAATTTTTTATAGGTCTAATGGGTGTTGCTTCTTTTCGAGCATTGATAAGTTTTTTCGTTTTTAAAGAAAGAAATTTAGTTATCGAAAATGATATGAAACTATCAAAATTAAGGGAATTAAAGACTAAAGCAGAATTAAGATCTTTACAAGCTCAAATAAACCCTCATTTTTTATACAATGCTTTAAACTCTATTGCAAGTTTAGCACATACTAATGCAGACAAAACAGAAAAAATGGCATTGGCGTTATCCGATCTGTTTAAATACACCATTAATAGAAAAGGAAAAAAGAGAAGTACAATAAACGATGAGGTTATCATGGTGCGCAGCTATTTAGAAATTGAGGAAACTCGTTTTGGCGATCGGTTAGAATTTGCCATTAATGTGGATTCGATTATTTTAAATGAAGAGATTCCGATGTTTATATTACAACCTTTAGTTGAAAATGCTGTAAAACATGGCATTTCTAAGATCGAAGAAAAAGGAAAGATCATATTAAATATTTTAAAAACCGAACGAGGTATTGATATTGAGGTATTAGATAATGGTCCCGATTTCCCCGAAGGATTGGTTAGTGGTCACGGATTACAATCGGTTTACGATCTATTAAGATTAAGCTATGGTGATAAAGCGTCTTTAAAATGGCAAAATACTCCAGGAAAAAGGATTATTATTTCAATTGATAAAACGATATAATTAAAAATGACAAACCAATATAAAACCTTAATCATAGACGATGAGCCACCAGCGAGAGAGCGTTTGCTAAAAATGCTGGCTCATTTCCCAGAGACGTTTCAAGTTTTAGATGTTGCTAAAAACGGTACAGAAGCGAAACAGAAAATAGAGATCTTAAGACCAGATCTTATTTTTTTAGATATAGAAATGCCAGGACTTACAGGGTTTGAGCTTTTAGAACAGTTAGAAACCATCCCTGTTGTTGTGTTTTGTACAGCGTATGATCAATATTCTTTAAAAGCTTTTGAAACTAATAGTATTGATTATTTGGTAAAACCTGTTCGGTTAGAGCGTTTGAAGAAAACTATTGATAAGTTAAATCTTTTTGATCGAGGTTTTAGATCTCAAAATATTTTAGAAGTTCTTAAAGAAGTCACAAAACAAAGAGAAGCCAAAAAAATGACATCTATAACAGTAAAAAAAGGAGACAAACTTATTTTTATAAAGTTAGATGATGTTTCTCATTTTGAGGCATCTGAAAAATATATTACGGTGTATGCTGTAAATGAGAACTATTTAAGTGATCGATCCCTATTACAGTTAGAACAAAAATTACCAGACTCTTTTTTAAGAGTACATCGTGGCGTTATAATAAATACTAATTATGTAAAAGAGGTTCAAAAGTATTTTAATAGCAGATTTATAATCAGTTTAAACAATAAGACCAAAACGAACATTACAACTGGTAGAAGCTATAATGGGGCTATAAAAAACTGGATGGATGTTTGAGAAAACTTGTAGTTTTTAATCGAAAAGAATTATAGGCTCTGCCAGCTAGCAAAGGCAGGGGGTAGTTGGTTTCAAGAAATTCTTTATTACAGTGAAGCTACGCCATCATACTCCCACAAAGACCTAAGCTTACAATAACATAAACTGCGGCAAGAATAAATAATACTTTGGCGGCTTTTTTATTCTTTTTAAGAATAGCAAATCCAATAATAGCTAATAAAATAGCTGGGCCAAACATAATGGCTATAATTAGGTAGATTATACCATCTAAATTTATATTCGGACTTAATAATAAATGTATCATGATATTTCGTTTCTCAATTCTTCTAATTTTGCTTTTTTATCATCTCTATAAAACAAATTCATAGTTTCAAAAGGGATGATTTTATTGTCTTTATCTACAATATGAACACAGGACTTTTTAATAGCACGTACATCAAAATTATAGGCATCAATAAATTGCATGATAATAACGCGAAATAAATTATCGTAGCCCAAATTTGGTGCATCAATATTTGGTAGGCAACACATAATAGATTTTAGATTTTCTTCGGCAACTTCAACAGAATTACCAGTACTAAAAAGTTCTACCATTTTACCTTGAAGATTTTCATCTTGCTCATAAATAATGGTGTTTTTGCTATTGTCTAATAAATCATTGGGATTGATATATCGGGTTAAAGGAAATACTTCTTCACCCAATTTAAGGGCATATCCCATAACCAAAGCATCTGGATTGCAAGGTACAGGAAGTAAATCGTCTGGATTAAAAATAGCGGTTTGTTCCATGATTTTCCGACGTACTTCTGTGAGTGTCATTCTATCGCTTTCTGGATTAAAATTCTTTAATCTTCCAGCTATTTGGGTGGGTTGTAATGTGACACCGCGAACACATTTTTGTTTTAAAGCAAAGTCTATTATTTTTCCTATTTCATGATCGTTTAATCCTTTTTGGAGAGTAACAACCAAAGTGGTTGATAAATTGAGTTTATTTAAGTTTTCAAGGGCTTGCTTTCTTATATCATTCAAATCGGCACCACGAAGTTCTTGTAGCACGCTATTCTCGAAAGAATCGAACTGTAAATAGATTTCGAAATCTGGTGCGTAGGTTTTTAATTTTTCCGCGAAAGCGATATCCTTTGCAATTTTAATGCCGTTGGTATTTAACATTAAATGCCGAATGGGTAATGATTTTGCGTAATCTAAAATTTCGAAAAACTGTGGGTGAATGGTAGGTTCGCCGCCGCTAATCTGTACCACATCGGGTTCTTTTTCGTTAGAAACAATGGTATCTAACATGGTTTTTACCTCTTCTAGTGTACGGTGTCTGCCGTAAGTTGGTGAGGAACCAGCATAACAGGTTGGGCAGGTTAAATTACAACGGTCTGTAACCTCAACTACGGTTAAACAGGAATGCTGCTCATGGTCTGGACACAACCCACAATCGTAAGGGCAGCCATAATCTGTTTTAGTATTAAATTTATAAGGTGTTTCAGAAGGTTTATTGTAATTTCTTATGTTTTTATAGTATTCAATATCATCTGCAATTAATACTTTAGAATTACCGTGCTCATTACAGCGTTTCAACATATAAACATGGCCGTTTTCGAATACGATTTTAGCATCCACACGTTTTAAACATTCTGGACAAAGACTTAAGGTAAAATCATAGTAAGTATATTTTCTAACGGGCATTTTTAAAAATATTTAAGAGAGTTTTGTGATAATAAAGCAAACAAATTAGACATAATATTTGAATCGTACTTAATCCAAAGAGATAAAATACATTTGGTTTTAAAAACTCTATAAAAAATCTGAATGTAAAATAGAGAATCATAAACCATTTAAACAGGACGCCACTTTTTAAGGCTGCTGTATTTTTGATTTGTTTTAAACATAAAAAAAGTATAATTAAAAAGACCAATTCATATAATGCTAGAGGGTGGCGTAATATCCTATCGCCTAAATCCATACCAAAAACAGAAGTTGTTTCTATGCCATAAGTAAATTCGTTTATACCAGATAGAAAACATCCTATTCGTCCTATAAAAATGCCTAAAATGATAGGGAATACAAATAAATCGCCAGATGATTGTGTTTCGCCGATGCATTTTTTAGCAATTTCGACACCAAGCAGACCGCCAAATAAACCACCCATTATCGTTTTTGTATTGAGTAATTGAATGATGTTTTCTTGGGAGATGTTAACTAAAGGGTTTTCTAAAAAACCAACGAGCCTGGAACCGATTAAAGCCCCGAGAGCGGCACCTAAAATAATAGAAAGCCTATTGTTTGATGAAATAACATCATTACTTTTTCTTTTTAAAAGTATGTAATACCGAAAGGCTATAAAAAACGCCAAGTATTCTAAAACCAGATGTATGTTTATGTTATAACCGAATAATTGAGGCTCAAAAGGAATTTGCAAAGGATGAATTTTTTATAAATATAGTTAACTTTGATGCTTATAGGATCTGCAATTCATGAAAATTATAATTTCAATACTAGTTTTTGTTTTAGGTACATTTAATGTCACAAGTCAGATAAGTGCTGCTATTGAGAAATTTGCATTACCTGATAATTTAATGGAGTCTTCGGGAGCTATTTTTTTTAATAATAAACTCATTACTCATAATGATTCTGGGGGTGAAAACAAGCTTTTCGAATTAGATACTATTTCTGGTTTAGTTACAAGAACAGTTACCATTTCAAATGCTACAAATGTAGATTGGGAAGATCTCACTCAAGATGATACGAGTATTTATATTGGAGATATAGGAAATAATAGTGGCCATAGAACAGATTTAAAAATTTATAAAATTAATAAGACTGATTTTGTAAATACCACCAATGTAACTGCCGAAACGATTGCCTTTAGTTATGCTTCTCAAATAGATTTTACAGCTAATCCAAATAATACTGAATGGGATTCTGAAGCGCTTGTTTCTTTTGATGAAACAAACTTGTTATTATTTAGTAAAAATTGGGTTGATGGGATAACAAAAGCATATTTGGTTCCGAAAATGCAAGGTGTATATGCTTTACCAATGTTGATTACCTCTTTAAATAGTGGCGGATTAATTTCTGGAGGCACTTATAACCCATTAACCAAAAAACTTTTTTTAGTAGGGTATACTAATCTTTTACAGCCTTTTGTATGGGTTAGCGAAAATTTTAATGGGAGCGATATTTTTTCTGGCACAAATACACAAACATTACTTTCTTCATTTGGTTTTGAACAAACAGAAGCCATCACATTTGTTAACGAAAACAAGTATTTTATAACATCGGAATCATTTAATATATCTCCTTTTTCAGATTATGCTAAATTAATTTCATTTTCAACCAATGATGTTTCCTTGTCTTCAGAGCGTATTACTAAAGAAAATGATATTATGCTGTATCCAAATCCAGTAGACACGTTTTTGTATGTAGAAAGTAAAAATGTGGATTCTATTGAAATATATGATACTAAATCTGTTCTGCTTTACAAAGGAAATACTATAAGTGTTGATATGAGTATTTTTAATGAAGGTGTTTATATTATTAAAATTAATTTGAAAGATGCTACTTCACAGATAAAAAAAATTATCAAGAGATAATTTTTGCAATAAGCCCAGGGGTTACTTTGTTCTTTGGATTGTTTCTGTTTGGTGAAAAAATCTTAATTTTGCCCAAAATTCACAACGTGGTAAAAATAGACAATATCGAACTTCCAGATTTCCCATTGCTTCTAGCACCTATGGAAGATGTTAGCGATCCGCCGTTTCGAGCTTTATGTAAGGAACAAGGCGCAGATGTTGTGTACACCGAGTTTGTGTCTAGTGAAGGTTTAATTCGTAACGCTGAAAAAAGTGTTATGAAGTTGGATATTTACGAGAAAGAACGCCCTGTAGGAATCCAAATTTTTGGAGCTAATCTAGACAGTATGCTACAGACCATCGATATTGTTTCGGCTTCTAAACCAGATATTATTGATATTAATTTTGGTTGCCCAGTAAAAAAAGTGGTGAGCAAAGGTGCTGGTGCTGGTATTTTAAAGGATGTGTGTTTAATGGAGAAACTCACTGCCGAAATGGTAAAACGCAGCGATATTCCTATTACTGTAAAAACACGTTTGGGCTGGGATCATGATTCTATAAGAATTGTTGAAGTAGCCGAAAGATTGCAAGATGTAGGTTGTAAAGCTATTGCTATACATGGACGTACACGCGCACAAATGTATAAAGGTGATGCCGATTGGAAGCCGATTGCTGAGGTAAAAAATAACCCTAGGATGCATATTCCTGTTTTTGGAAATGGTGATGTTGTGAGCCCAGAAAAAGCTATGGAAATGCGTGATGACTATGGTCTAGATGGTGCTATGATTGGTCGTGCCAGTATTGGGAATCCGTGGTTTTTTAAACAGGTAAAACATTATTTTAAAACGGGTGAACATTTAGCGCCTATTTCTTTGGCAGAACGTGTTGAAGCCGCCCGTAGACATTTACAAATGTCTATTGACTGGAAAGGTGAAATTTTGGGTGTTTTCGAAACGCGTAGACATTATACCAACTATTTTAAAGGCATTCCGCATTTTAAAGACTATCGCATGAAAATGGTAACTAGCGATCATTCTGCAGATGTATTTGCTGCTTTTGATGAGGTATTGGAGAAATTCTCAGATTATCAGTTTGTGGAGTAAGGTTTGTTGTATTTGAGCTTTTCCTGACCCTTCTGTTTTTCGACCCTTCCGTCTTTCAATTCTATGGAATTGAAATCCACCTTCCCTTGACAAGGGAAGGAACTGTTTACGATTATATTTGTGGGCAATGATTTAAACTAGATAAATAACTCAAAATTATAACTCGAAGATTTAATATTATCTATATGTTGGTAATGTGTGTAATAAAGAACAGGTGTTTTTTTATTAGTTGAAAAAGTAAACTAAGGTGTCAACCCTTCGGTCTTTCAATTCAATGGAATTGAAATCCACCTTCCCTTGACAAGGGAAGGAACTGCTTACGATTATATTTGTGGCAATGATTTAGATTAGATAAATAACTCAAAATTATAACTCGAAGATTTAATATTATTTATTGTTGGTAATGTGTGTAATAAAGAACAGATGTTTTTTATTAGTTGAAAAAGTAAACTAAGGTATCAATCCTTCCGTCTTTCAATTCAATGGAATTGAAATCCACCTTCCCTTGACAAGGGAAGGAGCTGCTTACGATTATATTTGTGGCAATGATTTAAACTAGATAAATAACTCAAAATTATAACTCGAAGATTTAATATTATCTATTGTTGGTAATGTGTGTAATAAAGAACAGATGTTTTTTATTAGTTGAAAAAGTAAACTAAGGTATCAACCCTTCCGTCTTTCAATTTTATGGAATTGAAATCTACCTTCCCTTGTCAAGGGAAGGAACTGCTTAGAGATCATGTTTGGAGTAATGATTTTGAATACAAATTCAAATTATAAATCGAAGTTAGCTCTCCTCCTTTTTTTAAGGAGGAGTGGATTTAGTTTTCATAAAAAAACTAAAGACGAGGAGGTTTTTTTTCCAGAAGGGTAGAGGCTCTTCTTCTCAGCTCAAAGCAAGCATCCCTCTTTATAGCAACTAACTCTAATTAATAGTTTCGTACTAATGATTTTGAAATTCTTACTGACGCAATTTTGGAAGCAATAATACCTAAAACCGAAATGGTAATAAATACAATGAAAAAGTTTTCGACCTTAATGGCTACTGGATAAGCTAGTGAAGCTGTGATCATGACCAAATCAAATGTTTTTTGAAGCACAGCGATTATTAATGCAGCACCTAAACCTATAAAACCGCCTATAATACTCATTAAACTACCTTGAAAAAAGAAAATTTTACGAATATCTTTTATGGTGGCCCCCATATTAAAAAGCGTGCTTAAACTTCTCTTTTTATCAAGCATCATCATAATTAATGAGCCAATAACATTAAAAAAGGCAATGATTAATACCAAAGTGAATATTAAGTATACAGCAAGGTTTTCGGTATTTAACATTTTGTAAAGCGCATCATTAAGCTGTGCTCTGTTTTTTAAAATAACTTTATCGCCTAAAACAGCTTGAATTTTTTGCTTAGCTGCATCCTCATCAACGCCTTCGTTAAGTTTAAATTCTAAAGCAGATACTTGATTTGGTTTATAATTTAAAAGGTTTTTAGCTAAATCTATGGAGGCATATACATAGGTATCGTTTAATTTTTCATTTATATAAAACACACCTACATTAACAGCTTTAACAGTGTTAAATGCATTCTCAACAGAAGTTATTTGCCCCTTTCCTGGTTTTGGCACATAAATACTTACCGTTTTTGTAAAATCTAAAATACCAAGAGATAAGTTTCTTGAAACACCCCAGCCTACTACAATTTGATTGGATTTTTGGTCTAACCAATTACCTTGATCTATTTTAGAGTCTATATTAACTACGTTTTGATAGTGCTCGTCTACCCCTTTAATAACTGCTAAATAGTTTTTATCATTGGAGGCAATAGCAACACGCTCTTCAATAATTTTAGAAAATAAGGCTATGTCTTCTAGATCGTGTAATTTAGAAATATCATCTTTAGTTAAAATAAAAGATTTACCAATTGAAGCTTCAGCTTTTAAATCGGGATCGACAATACTAGAAAATTCAAGTGTAAAATCTTTTAAACCTGCAAAACCAGATAATACAATAAATAATGATGCAGCACCTAATATAACACCAATAACAGCAATTATAGTTATAAAATTAATAGCATTGTTACTGCTTTTAGAGCGTAAATAACGTTTTGCTATATATAAAGGGAAATGCATGTTTATGTTAAGTAAAGAAAAATAAGTTTTGATTTAGAGCACATAATTTGAAGACTTTTTAAAAAACCGATCAGGACTTTTTTCTTTTATCTAAAATTTTAGGGTCTTTAATAGGGTTTTCTTCTCCTTTTAGAGATTTTTCTATTTGGTCGATGTACTCTAAAGAGTCGTCCACAAAAAATTCTAAATTAGGCATGCGTCTTAATTGATGCTTGGTACGTTGTGCTAATTCATGTCTAATTAAAGGGGTATTGGATTTTATACCTTCAAGAAGTTCTTTAGCTTTATTATTTGGAAAAATACTTAAATAGACTTTAGCTACCGATAAATCTACCGTTACTTTTACTTTAGACACCGATATTAATATACCATGCATACCACCTTGTGTTGCAGCGCCTTGTAGTACTTCGACTAAATCACGTTGTAAAACAGATCCTATCTTTTTTTGTCTTTGACTTTCTTCCATAGTGCAAAAATAACGGATATTTAAAGATTATCTTACTTTTGATTTATATAATTTGCATCTTAACTATAAATGTAGATTCTCTTTTTCAAGGGAATGACAAAAATAACATTACAAATGAACAAAATTGAACATATAGGAATTGCCGTAAAAAACCTTAAAGATTCTAATGACTTGTTTTCTAAACTATTTGGGAAACCCCATTATAAAATAGAAGAAGTAAAAAGCGAAGGTGTTAATACGTCTTTTTTTAAAATTGGTGATAATAAGATTGAATTATTGGAAGCTACTAACGAAGATAGTCCGATAGCAAAATTTATAAGTAAAAAAGGAGAAGGGATTCATCATATTGCTTTTGATGTTAACGACATAGAAGCAGAAATTAAACGTCTTAAAAAAGAAGGTTTTAAAGTTTTAAATGAAAATCCAAAGAAGGGTGCAGATAATAAGTTAGTGGCTTTTTTACACCCAAAATCTTCAAATGGTGTTTTAATTGAGTTGTGTCAGGAGATAAAGGGATAATTTTTCTTGCTAGAAAATAAAATAAGTAGTAATATTGCACTCCAATTTGGGTCCCATAGCTCAGTTGGTTAGAGCACCTGACTCATAATCAGGTGGTCCTTGGTTCGAGCCCAAGTGGGACCACTTTTAGAGATTGTAAAGCCTTTTAAACGTTGAGTTTATAAGGCTTTTTTATTTATAGGGGACGATTGAGGGGATGAATAAAATCATTTTTAATTACACTTTTTAATAATATTATTACAAATTTCAATGAAGGGCTTATTCAGTTTTCTTGATTCACCTGTTTTATTATATGAGTATAATGCTTTTTCAGCATAATCTTTTGCTTTAATGCAACCTCTATTATTTGGGAATACTACATAGGTCAATGCTAATTCGTAATTAATATTTGCTTCGTAATTAATATAATCAAGGTTGGAATCGTCAAAAGAGATTAGGTGCTTTATGTATTTAAGGCTTTCATTAAATTCACTTATTGCTTCTGGATATTGATTTGTTATTCTATGGAACCTGCCTTGAACTTGGTGAAAACTCTTTAAAATAATTATTTCATTTTTAGAGACTGTGGATGTTAGGTTTTGTTGAAATATTTGGCTTGCAGAAGCCAATCCTTTTTGCGCCTGAATCAAATCTTTTTCTAATAAATCTTTTTCATATTTTCCTAAATAAGTTTTACTAACTTTTGTGAAAGTTTCTGCTTTTCTTAGCTTAAATTCTTTACTGGATGGGTTTTTTAAGATTTTATCATTTAGTAATTTAAAAGCTTTTTCAAATTCTTTAAAAGAATTTGTATAATCTTCTTTTTCAGAGTAGTCAGTGCCTGATATTTCTAATGAGTTTATATACTTAAAAAAAGTATCATCATCATATTTCTTATTTAAGCTTTTGAGTTTATAATACTTCGCTCTTTGCAAAAACAAACTAGTATCTCCTTCAAGTTTGCCCTGATTTGTTAATAAATATAAGTCATTATACACGGCTCCTAATTTTGAACTATATAAAGCAGAGGTGTCTTCATTTATGCTTTCATAAATCTCTATTGAGTTTAAATAATAAGTTTGTGAAAGTTTAAAATCATGTGAATGCGTTTTAAAATAGTACGCTAAATCGTAATAATTTGTTGCTCTTACCTTTTTGACATCTTCATCTTCTGTAGTGAATTTCTTAAATAAATTTTCTGCCTCTAATAAATAGTCTGAAGATTCTTTAGTTAAATTCCCTATATAAAATTCCATTCGTCCTAAATATGAATTACTTATTGCACGTACTTCAAAGGGGTTAGTCTCTTTAATTAATTCGGTAAAAATGGGGATAGCATTTAAAGTATCGTTGCTTAAATAATATGCTAAGCCTTTATTTAATTGTGATTTTGAGTTTAAGATGTTATCAGAAAGTAATTTGGCTAAACCGACCTTCGTAAGTCCATATTCTTGGTCTACATAGCTTTCAAATTTATCTGAAATATTTAATTGTTGAAACGCTCTAAAATCATCAGCTAATTTTCGAATGCCAATTTTGTTTTCCGCTACTCCATCCATATTTTTTTCAATTCCATCGTCTTGTAGCTTAGTTTTTTTTTCACCCCGTAGACGAAGTACCTGACTTCCTATTAAAGCTATCCCACCCGCTATAAATATTATCCAACCTATCATGTTGCTTGTTATTTTAAAGTTCATCCAAATAAGAATTAAATAAAGATTTGAAATTTATTGTAAGTAAATATACTATGTTAGTCAAAGAAATTAACAAATAGTTACAGAAATTTTATTTTGGAATTAACGTTTATTTTATTCTTTCATTTTTCAATCTTAAAAATCATTTGAATTTTTATAAACCTCTATGATTGCTCTATGAATTTCATCTTCAACATTGTTTGATAAATATTTTATAATCTCTTGACTAGTCTTGTCGTGATATTTAATAATAAAAAATCAAGCATAAAACCATATTCATTAGTAAATGATAGGTAAATATTATTTTCAAACTCTAAATGAACATATCCGTAATTATAGCCTTCATCAGATGTTATAAATTCAAAGTTGTTTTTGATAAATGTTGAATTTTTCTCTAATTTTTTTTGTCAGTAATAAGATAGAATTTATCCGTTACTTTTGTGTCAAATGATATGTTTTCAATAATTTTATTATTTATTTTTTTAAGTGTTTATGTTTTTATCGTCAAGTCTTTTATAAAGTGGTAAAGTGTGTCTGTTTAAATCAATCATTTTAATGTTAATTACATGGTTATTGCGGTCTTTGTCTATTATTTTCTTTTGAAACAGCTTTAAGGTGTTTAAATTGGTCTGTAAACTCGGGAGTTGTATAAAAATCGGTATATAGTTCCGATACTTTTCTTGAGCAATTCCATACTTGGCATTTAATTGTTTTACATCAAAAGCAGATTAGGGTTTAAAATCTTTATTTCTTGGCAGTACTCCATTTTTTTTCTGAAGTGCTAGCCAATAATTCCACCATTTTTCAATTTTCCAATATTTATTGGTAATTATGTGAAAATGAGGATTTCCTAGCTAGTCCTCGTATGCGCTAGTGCTTCGTCTTTGACGAGTACCGTATTGAGTAAGCAATAAAAAGATAAACCACATTATAGCGATATAGTGTGGTTTTTTAGTTTAAATACTTTTAAGCTTAACGGTCTTAGCAAGGCTGTCAACTCCGCTAGCTCGGAAATGTTTTCCGTGCCCGTAATAAAATAAAAGAAGGCTTTTGTAAAGAGGTGATAGCTTCATATAAGGGGCTATGTTTGAGATAAAGAATCTCGGATTTAAGGTATAAATCCGAGCTATCGGGTTATTTAATATCTATTTCTGATTGTTACCAAAACAATTATTAGCCGTTAAACAATCAAAAAGCTTTTATTTATATAGAAGTGAAAAGCCCTTTTTTTTGGAGGCTTGATATTTGACTATTTTCCCTCAATAAAATTGAATAGTCAATTTTGATTACTCACAATCAAAAGGATATTTTAATAAGGTTTTTTCGATTGCTTTCTTAGAATGAATTTAGCAAGCTTCAATCTCTTTATCACAACATTTATATTTTTTATGTCTTTAAAAATCAACATAGTATCGGGTATTTCTCGATTATTTGAAAGTTCACAGATGTTGTATACTTCTTTTCCAATCTTACCTTTTTTACCTTGCGTAAAATAAACAGATACGAATTTCTCCTTTTAAGGGAAAGTAGCTACTCTTATATCGCCATGTCCCATTTCAATTATTTTAGAAATAGTTGCTTTACCTATTTTCTTATTGTTAGCTTTTCACCTAGTTTTTCATTAGTTATATATCATAGACTTTAAATACTACAGTTAAGATGTTTTAAAAAGTGTCGTACTTATTTCAAAGCATTTACTTCTCATAGGTTTCTAACACTGTTTACTTTTTAAATAATTGAGATATTTATATTTTAACGGCTATATCTTCTGGGGTGTTACAATCGCATTAGCTTTAATACAAGCCTCAATATTTTTAGCCACTGTATAAAGACAAATCCATTTTCTGTTCTCTTTTTTTTCGTTATAGTATTTGGCAGGAAAACGAGCAAAGAATAGGTCGAATTCTTTCTCCATTAACAAATGAGTTCCCGTATTGTAGTTTAAATCGGTTAAAATGATTCCAATGACTTTCAAGCCCAGTCTACAATGTTTTTTTACGTCATTTTTAAGGGAGGCTTGATTGATTAAAAGTGCTAGGGAATTAAAAAGAGCATTGTGTGTCATAATCAAAATTTTGTGTGAATTATTAACGTTGTTTTTTTCCATGGATTCGCTTTTTTAGATGTTCCTTTATCCTTGTGGTTACTCATCACAAGTCCACTTTAAATAAAAAATAGCGCATCACTATTTAAAGTTAGAAATCTTTGATTTTAAATTAAATGAAAAATAAGTAACATCGCTCTGCATGTTACCCTCTCGCTATTCCCCTCCTTAGTTTCATATTAATAGTTTTCATAGAGATTTATGGATGACACCTTTTCTATTAATTAGTAATTTATTATTGGGAATACTTTTCTTATTAGCCTACTATCAAAATACATTATTAGAGTTTTTCAAAATATTAATTGTAACTTATATCCACTTGAAAAATAGGTTTGCATTGTTATTTTGAGTGTTGGGTGATTGTTAAATATTACACTGATAAGCAAAGCATAACATTTAATAGTAGTCTTGATTTTTGTGTTGTGTGAAATGATTCAAAAACCATATTTTATTTTCGTTTTAATAGAGTAATTACTTGCTATTTAATCACAATTCTGCATAGTTAATGTTGCACACAATTCATTCTTTGCATTAAAAAATCTAGTATTTAAAATTAATTCCTTTTCGTTTTTGGCTACTTTAAAGTTATCCAAATACATAAAAAAGTCTTGTGTGAATATTAAATTTTTTTGAAAGGCTAATTGGATACTACATTCTTCTAAAATGGTTTTAAAATTTTCAACAGCTTTTTTACTATATCCTTTTTTGCTCAAAAATGTTTTTATTAATGATATGGTATATAGGCGATAGGCAAATTTTTCCATTTCCATAAAATCATTTACATCTTCTCCTTTTACTCGATATTGTTGTCTAAACATTTTTATATAATGTATGGTAGCTATAAAAAAATGAGAGGTTTTAATCTACAGCTATTAGTTAATTATGATTTTTATTTTTTTTCTTTCCTTGAAATGCTCTTGAAATATTAAACCCTAAATGTATATCACCTTCAAAAAAGTTGTCTGTACTTTCAGTAATGAAGCTCTTTTCAATCATTGTAATAGAATTGGATAGAATTATTTGAAAAACATGGCCTCCAGTTTCAATTTCAAGTCCTAAGGCTAATGAATTTGTTGTATCAATAGATTTTAGCGGGTTTATTGTATAATGATACTCGGCATTTAATGCCATACGTTTTGAGATTTTTGCTCTACCACCAAAACCAATGGCTGCTATACCGTGTGGGTCATCGTTAGTTTTTACTAAGTTTCTATACGTATAACTAGGCATGATTTGTAAAGACAATTCAGGGCTAAATTTCCGTGCAATCATAAGTTGTGTAAAGTAGGTTAGTTTTTGGTTAAATGTAGGTTTGTCTAGAGGGTCAAAATCCTTAATAGACCTGTAAGCTACACTACCAAATACAGTAGCAGAAATAGGAGTAGAGTTTTTATTAGATCTTTGCTTAATGAGTTTATACTTTAGAAATCCATCATAAGTTTTTTCAAAACTACTTCGTCCTAAACCTACCATTAAATTATCGGTAATACCTTTTTCTAATGCAAAACGGATATTGGATTGATCTAATCCATAAAGTTCATCTATACCTAAATTAACTCTACCAAAGCGGTGAGAAATCACAAATTCAGTAACACCTTTTTTTCGGAGTTCTATAGAGTGACCATTTAATATTCGTGTTCCTTTAAAAGTGGCAGAGGTATAATTTTTCGTTTTTGGAGCCTCGCTTTCTAAAATATTTAGAAGGTCTTGCGCCATTGTTTTACTAGTTATAGTAAATAAAACAAAAAGAGTTAATAAATTTCTCATACTATTTGTTATATGGATTATGGTTTAATTTAAAGTCAATATTCAGATTTTCAGCAATATTATTTGCTACAACAGAAGGAATGCTAATATCAAAATCTGCTATTTGTATAGTAAATGTGCCATTAAGTAATAAACTATCTGCTGTCTTTATTAATTTAGCCTTAGTTTCTATACTTTTTGTAACCCCGTGGATTGTAATATCTCCGGTTATAACAACTTCATTTGTATTTAAATTTAGTGAGTTGAAATCTTTTATTTTACCTTTAAATATAGCTTTAGGGTAAGTATCTGATTCTACATAGTTTTCGTTAAAATGTTCTTGCATTAATGATTTTTCGAACATAAACGACTTCATTAATATGGCTATAGCAAGACTTCCGTCTTTTGTATCTATAATGCTTAAAACCTGATGGTTTTCTGCTTTAATATCTTCAATAGGTGTGCTAGAAAAAAAAGATACTTCTCCTTGTTTAGTTAAAAATTTTTCTTGTCCATAAGTAAAGGTTACACACAAAAAAAGACATATTGTTATATATATTGATTTCATAATTATATTTATTTTATTATACATTTTACAAGAATAACGTCCATTAAGTAGCCCGTGCAAATGCCTTTAATTATTACAGGTTTCCCTGTATATAGATTTTTAAATTTTATTGTTTCTTCTGGCGTTAAATGACACATAACTGTTCCTAATGAACCTTCATTTTTAAGTGCTATTATTCCCTTATTATCATTTATAGATAGCGTAGAAATGGTTCCAGAAATTTCAACAATTTGCTCTAGATATTTAGCATTTGCATTGTTCTCATCATTTTCAAAGTCATTCAGAATAGTTTGTGCCGTAAGTGTTATATCTGCTTTAGAGTTGGCAACATTTGTATGTGGTTTGTTATAAATAACTACCAATAGAACCATAATAAATGTTAGAATAAGGACACTACCTAGAACTATGAATTTTGTTTTTTTGTTCATGCTAAATATTTAATTGTTTAAAGCGCCATTATCTACCCAGCAACTAATTAGTTCTATTTCTGTACTGCTTAAAGAGCCTCCTTGAGGCATTCTTCGGCTTACAACTTGTGTTTTTACGTTGTTTGCGCTATTACTTATACCAGAGTAACTACTTAAATTTGGAGGTTGATTTCCACCATGGCAGCTTATACAGTTATTATCTATAATTGGTTTTATTTGTGATACAAAGGATATATTTGAATCACAAACCTCGTTTTCAGGTATATTCGTTAATTGTTCGTCATCTTCTTCTACACTTGCTTCGCATGAGAAAAACAAAGCAGATATAATAAGTAATAATTTTATGCCTGTAATTTTTAGAATTCGATTCATAATGATTATTTTTTTAAAAAGGGGAAGCAAGAATACTTTGTTTACTTCCCCTTTAATCAACACTAAAAACAATCTATTAACAGGGTGGAATATGTTTTATAGAGCCTGTTTATAAAGAATGGTATTAATAATTTGGGCTTGTTTCTCTAGTGTTTATTATTAAATTAGTTTTATAATGCAGGTGCAGTATCCACATTTACAATTGGCCAAACGCCACTTACTCCATTAGCATCGCCTCTTTCTACATCATTACCAAAGTAATATAAAGGCCATCCCTTGTAGGTAACTTGTGTGGTGCCAAAAACATCTATAGTACCAAAGTCATTAATATCTAAAATACTTGGTATTAGATTAATATCTAAACTAATTACAGGCCACGCACCATTATTAGAGAAATCTTCTTGAGTGAAGTTGTTATCGTCTTTAGTATCATTTCCAAAAAGATATATGGTTCTTCCAGTAGCATTTGTCATGTAGAACGTGCTAACGTTAAGAATATCAGCTTGAGCATACATTAAAGAGTAATCTGGTTTGGCAATAAACCAATTGTCACCAGCACCATCTCCATTGGTGTCTCCTGCAGCACTATCGTTTGCAAAATAGTACAAAGGCCAACCTTTATAGGTTGTCTGTTTTTCACCATCTTCACGTGTTAATACGCCAAAGTCTGAAGCTGCTAAATCATTATCTAAAGTAGGATCTTCACTATAGAAAACTGGCCATGCAGCTATACAGCCGTTTACACATTCCGAATTTCCATTAACGTCTTTAGAAAAGAAATAAAGAGACATACCATTTGAGTCTGTTAAGATGTTACCAAAAGTAGAATTGGTAGATGATTTTACTGAATTTACGCTTTCAATAGGATCAGTTGTATCATCTTCTGTATTACAACTAAATATTAAAGCGACTAATAGTAGAGCTAATAATTTTCCTTTTTTCATTTTTATATAATTTATTGATTGTTCTGCAAATAACCGCCAATACAGCGGTTGCAAACAACATAAAGTGTGTGAAAGGGAAAAAATGAGCCTGAAAAGGAAAAAAAAGCCTTGAAATTTTAAGCGTTTTTTGAAATTGAATTAAACATGTTGTTTAAACAGAGTTTCAAAACAATAAAAAAGATGAATTATTAGTTTTTTGTTTTTCTTAAGAGTGAAAATCTTAGAACGAACTAGAAAATAAGTGTTTACTAATTAAGAAAAACGGATTAAATATTTAGCCATTGTCTAAACTCGGATGCTTTATTTTTACTAATGATAATTTCAACATCGGTATCCTGAATTAAAATTTTAAGTTGACTATTACCGTATTTAATTATTTTTTTAATTGAAGTAATGCTAATTATAAACTGTCTATTAGCTCTAAAAAATAAAGATGCATCTAGATTAGCTAGCAATTCATCTAAACTAGCATTAGTTGTAGATTTTTTATCATTTGATGTTATTACATAAGTAATCGTATCTTCTGTATAGATATATGATATTTCGCTAATATGAATAGGAACTAATTCGTTTCTTATATAGGTAAGAATTCTTTTTTTACCCGAATCTGAGATTGCTTCCTCATTGTTTTCTTCGATGCTTTCTTTTATTGAAGGTTGTGTGTTATTTTCAACTACTTTTTGCTGATAATCAACTAAATCTGCGTTAAGTTTAGATAGATTAATTAATTCACTTTCTAAATTGCTGTTTTTTAACTCTAGCTGTTTTTCATAATAACTACCAATAATACGTACTGCCAAAAAAGAAGAAAATATTATGAGTACGCCCATTAAAATAAAAATGGTATAGAAACTCTTTTTTAATTTACTAATCTCAATAGACAATTTGTCTAAATTAATATGAGCTGCTATAATTAAGTCTGAGTTAAGAACAGGAGATATATGTATAATTTCCGAAGAAAGGTTTGTATTAGAATCTTTGGAGGGTTTTTTTTGATTTATTAATAAATCATATAATTGATCAGAGCTGTTTTCTTCTTTTAAAGAATTTAATAAAGATTGATTTGAGTTTACTTTTTGACCTACTTGGGTAATGTTTGGGTGGCAAACTGCTTTTCCAGACCAATTAAATACACTAATAAATGAAGCTTCTTTTTGAGTGTTTTCAATAGTTAACTGTATATTTTTAATAACATTTTCTTTATCTAAATCCTTACCTAGTTGATAATTTATTAGTTTAGATATCTCGTTAGATTCTCTTTTGCTAGATTCTAATTGCAATTCAATTAATTGATTAGCGCTAACTTTAATAAAATATTTAACTCCAACTGATGCAATAATTAAAAAAATAACAGAGATAGAAATAAAAGTAAGTAAGTATAGTTTGTCTTTTCTCATTATATTAGATTTTGAAGTAGTTTTAAACAATAAATAATAAATTACTCCAATGTTAAATTATAGTTTGCTGCCAAAATAGTGTATTTTTAGTATCGTTTTTTATTTTAAAACAAACTATTTCTAGTTTAATTATTTAATTTGTATTAGTTTATTTGTAATAGTATAAATTTAAGAATGAATAAAAAGAAATACTATTTTTATTTTCTGTTTGCTTTTATTTTATTGATAAGCTTTTATGTAGGCTTACGTTATTTTAGCACCTCTAATGTAGATATCCAAAATGCACCTGTAGAAATAACGGTTAATGCTGAAAAACTAACAGCTTCTTTTATTAAGGACGAAAGTGCTGCTAATGAGTTGTATAAGGATAAGGTTGTTGAAGTTTTTGGAATAATTAAAGGAACTACTTTTGTAAATAAAACAAATACTATAATATTGCAAAGCGATTACAATGATTATAATGTAATTTGCGACATGCAAGTAGACTCGTTAGACGTATTTAAACAACTAAAACCTAGTCAAAAGGTAACCATAAAAGGTGTTTGCAAAGGATTTTTACATGATGTTATACTTTTAAATTGTATGTTTATAAATACCCAAAATAATGACTAAAATAGGTGTTCTTATATTTTTATTGATAAACTTAATTAATTCTAAATTAGAACCTAAACAATTTATAGCACGTCAAGGTCAGGTTTCTTTTTTTTCTTATACTACTGCAGAAAATATTGAAGCAAAAAACAATCAAGTATTAAGTATTATAGATGTTTCTAATAATGAAATTGCTATAAGTATGCTTATGAATGCTTTTGTTTTTAAAAAATCTTTAATGTATGAACATTTCAATGCTAGTTATATAGAATCAGATTTGTATCCTAAAGCTACTTTTAAAGGTGTTATTGTTGATTTTGATCCATTAGCTACAACCGTTCAAACAAGAATTATTAAAGGAACACTCACTATAAGAAACATATCTAAGGAAATTAATATTAAAACAAAAATTGAGAATATTAATGGGAATTATATTTTAACAGGTGATTTTGAACTTGTTGTTGAAGATTTTGATATCAAAATTCCGCCAATTGTAGCTCCTAATATTGCTAAAATTATATCAACTAGTTTTAGATTTGAATATCAGTCCTATGAAAAATAATCTGTTTTACATTCTGAGTTTATGTGTGTTGTTAGTAACCACTATGTCTTTAAACGCACAAGATTTGCTAGAGGCAGTAGATAAAGAGTACCCAAATATTCCTCAATACGAATTATCAACATTTAAAGGAACACGTATAGCTATAGGTCAATCTATAGAAAATCGAAAAAAAGGCGTATTGCAACTTGCTGCTTTAAATAGGTATTGGAATCTTCCAAATGCTAAAATTCAAAGTTTTGTTGCCGATAAATTAAGTGCTCGATTAGCCTTTGAATATGGAATAAGTGATAATTTAACTATAGGAGCAGGGTGGACAAGCTTAGAGGAAGTTTCAGATGTGAATTTAAAATATACGCTTTTGCGCCAGCGTAAGGATGCAAAAAAAGCGCCATTAAGTATATCATTATTTCAAAACGCTTCTTATAGAGGAGATAGGTCGGAGCCTAATTCTGATATTGGGTTTAAAAATCGTTTAGCCTTTACAAGTCAAGTTTTAATAGCACATAAATTTACACCAAAGTTTTCATTACAAGTTTCACCAACATTTATTCATAGAAGCTTTTCTTTTAATGAAGTGGATCCTAGTAATCATTTTGCCGTTGGTTTTGGAGGAAGGTACAGAATAGCAAATCATGTATCTCTTACTTCAGAATATTATTATGTTGCCAATCCATTAAAATCTCGTGATACATACGGTGCGTTTGCAATAGGTGTTAATTGGGATGTTCGCTTTTTATTATTGCAATTCCAGATGACAAATGCACGTAGTATGGTTGAAGATGGTTTTATTCTGCAAACACCAAATAATTTCAATACTGATGATGGGAATTTTGTTTTTGGCTTTAATGCAATTTTTACTCTTCATCTAATACAAAAACAGTTGTAGGGTTTAAGTATGTACCCTATTTGTACTTAAAAGATGTAACTAATTGAAAATCAATTTAAGTTAATTTACTGTATTGGAAATTGCTCCTTATGCTGAATAAAGTTCATTAATATTTATATAATTTGTACCTTTATTGTACTAAAGAAGAGCAAATTATATTTTAGAGTTCTTTTTATGGTTTTAGTGTACAAATAGGTGTGCATGTTTTAAAATAGTGATATAAAATACTGAAAACAGTGTAATATAAAATACTGGTTAAGTATACCACAATGAATTTACTTAAATTAAGTAAAAGACCGTAAATATTCTTCGTGATTGACTCTAACTGTTTGTTTTGCAAGGTGTTAAAATTTAATGTTGATGAAAGACAGCTACATCTATACTGCGCTATAGATCTTTTATGAGCTTGTTATCCATACCCATATTTATATCTAGCCTTATAAACCTGATAAAGTGGGTGAAAGCATACTTCTCGGAAAAGTTGAAGAGCTCCAGCTTCCAGTGTAGAATTGAAGAGACACCATCTAATTTGGCTTAAACAAAAAACCCCAACCTTGTAAGGTTGGGATTCATGGATATCAAACCCGAAATTTACATATAAAAAAATCTGTTACTAATTAGTAACAGATTTTTTTATATGCATGGTATAGCTAACAAATGCACAGGCAGATGATATCACCAAAGAAACAAGTATAACAAGTGCAATGGTTTTAGGGTCTGAACCAGAAAGCATACCGGCTTTAATACTTGGGGCTAAAAGCCATAATACAGCAGCCATTGAAGCTACTGCAATACTTACTTTTTTTACAAGTTCTTTTTTCATGAACGCAATTACAACCATACCTAAAGCTGAAAGACCAAGGATTATACCTAGAATTCCTGAAGCGGTTACTCTCCACTTTGCTGGAGCATTTTTTAATATTTCTAATGTATTTTTAATCTCTGAATCTTCCGTTTTCTCTAAATCTACGCCTTCTTTTTTTAGTTTGGCTATAAATTTATGAGCCGCAGCTATCTCATTGTAATCAATGTTTTTTGTGCGTGAATCAATATTACTTTTAATGAGAAAAGAAAGTCCTCCTCCAATTAAAAAAGCAATAATCATAATAATTAATACTAGAATTCTCATATTTTATGTTTTTATAAGTTTAACCTTGTTTTATTTTTTATTAAATTTAATAGCGTCAGCAATCATCTTTTACTCAAGACGAGTTGCTAACAGTGTTTGGGTTTGATATAGTATTTGGGTTTGATATGTTTTTGGTTTAAAATAAGTCTGTAGAAAACTGTATCTGAGCCATAGTTGGATGTGCCAGACATGCGATAAGTAAAGTGAATAGTAGGTTTTTAATTTTCATTTGTTTCGTTGTCTTTCTTTTTGTTATGTTAATGTGCAAAACTACCAAACCAAAACATCACAAATTGGTCAATCGACCGCACAAATTGGTCAATTTTAGTTAATTTTTATATCTAGCCCTTATCAAAGTGATTGGTCAACACCACTCGTCAAACAGAAAAAAGAGTACTGTATTATTTTAATAGTTATTATCTGTTTTAGATTGTAATTTTACATTTGGGAAGAAAAACTAATGTTAATCTCATACGTTAAAAAGAGCTTTTGACTGAGTTCAAGGAGACAAACACTTTATAATATTGGTTTCATACCTAAAATAGGCTTGTTATATCGAAATCGGGTTTTTATCCTAGTATAGAATTAATAGAAATGAAAAGCCTCCTTTTGGGAGGCTTGATATTTGACTATTTTCCCTCAATAAAATTGAATAGTCAATTTTGATTGCTCACAACCAAAAGGATATTTTAATAAGATTTTTTCGATTGCTTTCTTAGAATGAATTTAGCAAGCTTCAATCTCTTTATTACAACATTTATACTTTTTTCATCTTTAAAAATTAACATAGTATCGGGTATTTCTCGATTATTTGAAAATTCACAAATATTGTATATTTTTCTACCAATCTCACCCTTTTTGCCTTGCGTAAAACAAACGGATACGAATTTCTCCTTTTCAGGGAAAGCAGCTACTCCTATATCGCCATGCCCCATTTCAATTATTTTAGAAATAGTTGCTTTACCTATTTTCTTATTGTTAGCTTTTTCACCTAGTTTTTTATTGTTATATATCATAGACTTTAAATACTACAGTTAAGATGTTTTTAAAAAGTGTCGTACTTATTTCAAAGCATTTACTTCTCATAGGTTTCTAACACTGTTTACTTTTTAAATAATTGAAATATTTATAGTTTTAACGGCTATATCTTCTGGGGTGGTTACAATCGCATTAGCTTTAATACAAGCCTCAATATTTTTAGCCACTGTATAAACACAAATCCATTTTCTGCTCTCTTTTATTTCGTTATAGTATTTGGCAGGAAAACGAGCAAAGAATAGGTCGAATTCTTTCTCCATTAACAAATGAGTTCCCGTATTGTAGTTTAAATCGGTTAAAATGATTCCAATGACTTTCAAGCCCAGTCTACAATGTTTTTTTACGTCATTTTTAAGAGATGTTTGATTGATTAAAAGTGTTAGGGAATTAAAAAGAGCATTGTGTGTCATAATCAAAATTTCGCGAGAATTATTAACGTTGTTTTTTTCCATGGATTCGGTTTTTAGATGTTCCTTTATCCTTGTGATTGCTTACCACAAGCCCACTTTAAATAAAAAATAGCGCATCACTATTTAAAGTTAGAAATGCTTACTTTATAATATTCTACAAAGTTGAAGTTTCCTTAAAAATGAGATAGCATTCTATTAAGGCCTTAATGAGTGGAAACAAAAAGGCATGGAACTCAACTTACCAACCTGAGGTACTGGCATACCTTACCACGATAAGAGAGCCCACGCCTAGGTCGTGAGCCAATCTACTTATCATCTCGCGGTTTAAAAATTACCAGTTTTCAAGTTGAGACTTTAAGCAATTGCTTCAAATATTTTAATACGAAGAATCGCAAAACTACATTAATAATGTAATTCTTTTACAAACATAAGAAAATAACTTCAAAAAGGATACATATAAGTATCCTTTTTTTTGATTTTAATATGAGAAATTTACTCTTATGGAGAAGAAAAGTTTCAAAAGAGAAAAAGAGGCTTTAGGTTACCGAATAAGAGAGCTTAGAAGTAAGGTTATAAACCCAGATACAAACAAATATATTTCCCAAGAAGAATTAAGCCTAAGGACTGGTCATGCAAAGAAAACTGTTGGTGAGATTGAAAGAGGAAATACAAATCCAAGATATGAAACTCTTTTACTTATCTCAAAAGAATTGCAGGTTACAATAAATGAACTTTTCAATTTTGATATGAATAAATATAAAAAGCTATCAGATAAATCTAATGGTAGATAGCTGTTTAGGAAATCTCTTTTTTAATCCGTTCTGCAAATTCTCCCGACTTTGAGGTCATTATAATTCCAAAAATACTTATATAAAACTGTCATTACAATACTGATTATATTTTATTAATTATAAGTGTTTTTATTAATATCTTTGATTGAACAAATTAAAATTAAAACAGGCAGTTTTCACGATTTTAATATTCTTTTTCACTATCAATAATGTTTTCTCAATTTGGTGTTAGAAAGAAAAAAGTAAACCCCGCTAGCGCGGAAATGTTTTCCGTGTCCGTAAATAAATAAAAGAAGGCTTTTGTAGTGAGGTGAAAGCTTCATATAATGGGTTATGTTTAAGATAATGAATCACGGATTAAAAATCCGTGCTATTGGGCTATTTGAAGGACAAACAAGATGTAAATACAGTACCACTAGCATAAGAGCCATATATAGAAAAGTCGTGAACGATACTAATTTGAACCCATGGGCAACAGTACATACATTGCGCCATTCGTTTGCTACACATTGTATTGAAAACAACATAAATATTCGTCATTTACAGAATATGCTAGGACATAGTTCGCCAAAAACGACAGAAATTTATACCACAACTATTGAAACTAACAATAAGACCATTATAAGTCCATTGGATACTTTATTAAAAAGTAATACATTGCATCTATAAACGATATAACCACAATAGAATCACTATTTATTGTAGTTATACAATTGTTGTAGTGCATATCTAAAAATGACAAGAGAGGAATTAATATACATAGGAAAACGAATTATAAAGGCAGAAGGAACAGAAAAAGAGCTTAAAGATTTATATGAACTTTTCAATAAAAATGTTCCATATCCAGATGGAGCAAATTTGTTCTATTATCCTGAAAATTATAATGCAAGAAAAGACGACTTAAATAATTATAATCCCAAAATTGAAAGTATTGTTGACAAATGTTTATCCTACAAAACAATTATTTTATAAATGAGATTTTTAAGCATAGGAGAAATCATAAGCGCATTAAATAGAGGAAAAGGTATAGAACAATTTTTAGGTAAAATAAAAAATGACAATTATGATACTTTTGAATGGATTGAGATAAATAAAACTAAATCTAATTTCTTACTTAGTTACCATTTGGTATTTGATGAAAGTGATGAAGGAATTGAATCTATTTATTCATATTCATATGTTGAACCAGATGATATTTATGGTAAAAAGGTATTTGAATCTGATAATATACAGGATATATTGAAGTTTGCGAATGATAACTATAATGCTGATAATTCAAAATATCAAAATGAGCAATATCTTGATGAATTGATAACTGAACTTTGAATATAAAACGCACTACAACACTATATATAGCAAATAGGGCGATTTAGTGTTTAATCCAAAAGTTGTTGTTTATTTACGAGTTCGCCAAATCTTTTGATTTGGCTTTATGATAAAAAAGATAAATCAAAATGCAAAAGTTTGGCTTGTGGTTAAACCGAAAGTAATCGCTTATTTTCTGCCCAAATTGCCATATATTTAACGTTCTCAGCAATTAAAAAGAAAACAGAAATATGAATTTCGACAGTTTATTAGGAAATGCTTTATTCTTCGGATTAGATATAATCCTGACAATCATTTTAATCCCAATTGTTTTATCAGTTCGGAAAAGGGTGAAAAATAAACATTTGGTAACTCAAACCTTGAAATCCATCGATGAATTAATGGAAGTTGGTGGAAGCTTGATGATAAAGTTTAACCAAGTTGCTTACCGACTAAACAATACTTCAAAAAATTACTTAGCTCTTACGGAGGAGGAAAGAATAAAGCATAATCTGACTCAAGAAAACATCTCAAAATATAGAACTGAAAATGTGAATTGGTTTACTCAATTTTCAAATTCTTATGAAAAAGAAATCAATGGATTTTCTTCGGTAATTGAATTATTCAGCCCTCATTATCAAGATGCCTCACTTCTAATTTTAGTGTCTAAATTGAATAAAAATGCTCAATATGCTTTAAGTTCAATGGAAGCAATTTTAATGTCATTCAGACAGGGAACAGCAATTCCAGAAGATTTATTTGGTTCAATTAACGCATCATATACCGAAATGGAAAAGGAAATTAGCCTTGCGAGAAAGAAGAAAGCATACAAAACACTCAAACAACCAAAAACTTTGGAAGAAATGTATAATCATTTAAAAGATGGCGAAAAACAGTTTGAGAATATTGAAAATTGAAAAAAGCTGAGAACAATGTATATACGTAATGCTTCCTATCGGTCGCACTCCGCATATACTAAACGTTGGCAGTAATAACAACTACCCATTTAAACATATGAAATACCTTTTAATTTTAGGATTGCTATTTTGCATTGGATGTAAAAAAGAAAAGACAGAAATTATAAACGATTCACCAAAAACTACTTTTGTAAAAACTAAAATCAAACCTACTAAAATTGACAGTTTAGCAACAAAAGAAGAAGTTCAGGTATTCGTTCAAAAATTGGATTATCCATTTGTCAGATATAGGGAACACAATGACTCGATAAGAATCCATAAACCTTTAGGAAAATTTGAATTAAAAAAAATAAAGGATTTTGATAGAAGTCACAGAAATGACATTGATAGTTTAACCAAAATAATAGCCGACTCTTTAAAAATAACTGAAAGCTTTTACAAAGCAGATATTGACAATAACGGATTTTCAGATTTAGTCATTATCGGAGATGACAAAGGTTGTTCTGGAGGTTCTCTTAAGCCTAATTCAACAAGGTCTTGTGATTATAGTGTTTATGCCCTAATGAATTTTGGAAATGACTCGATTAACCCTATCGATTTAATGCGACGTGGTTCTGTTGGAGACGCTGTTATCCCAAAGATAAAAGACATTAAAGGTTGGACTACATTGATGATATTTGAACCACCACAATATTCTTGGAGAGATAAAAAGAAAATCTCTGACTTAAAAAAAATAGAATTAGCATATAAAAACGGAACTTTTGTAGAATATAATGAGAACCCTAAAAAATATTCAATTGAAAAAATTGAATATGAGACAGAACCTTGTTATGGTAGTTGTCCAATATTTGAATTAACTATAGGCAATAACCGAACTGCCTCGTTAAATGCAATTGAATTCAATTCATTAGAACCTAATTTATGGGAATATGAGATTTCTCGGGAATTAAAGGGAAAATTTAAAACCATTATTGACAAAGAAAGCTATCAAGAAATAATCGATTTATTAAATTATCTGAATTTCCCCTCTCTTGAAGAAAATTATTGGGTCTCTGCAACAGACAATCCTGGTTCAAAGCTTACAATAACATATGACCAAGGCAAGATCAAAGTTATATCTGACTATGGCAAAACTGGAACTCTTGGACTTATAAAGATTTATGATATGATTGCTAATCTGCGAACAAGTCAAGAATGGAAATAATTACTACTGCCAACAACGGTAACCGTTGCACAAGCCAATAAATTATAAAAAACAGACTTCTATAACTGCCTTCTAAGGCAGTTTCTTTTTTTAGATCGCTTTATAATTAGCTATTTTAAGGCTCCTTAAAAACAACTTTTCGAGCTTGTACACACTATTTTTTATTAAAAATAATAAAGCAAGCATCCCTGCTCCACTTTTCACCCTTTTTTGGGTGAATTTCAGGTACTTTTTCAGGTTATAAGCAATGGCGGATAGATGCATGACTTTGTTTGCCTGTTTTATTCCCAATGTATTTATTTTTCGAAGCCCTAGAAACTGCGTAAGCGTTCCAAATACGGGTTCGACCGTACTTTGACGTTTGCCTTTCATATAGCTGCCTCTAGGGCTGTTCACTCGTGCATTATTACGTTCATACTCTTCTCTATAGAAAGTGACTGTAAATTTCTTCTCCTGAGCAGATTTACCTAGACATTGCGAGCGTATTGGGCAATCAACACAAACATGTTTTAACGCCCTATATTCTTTCTTCTTAGTATTGTTCTTTTTCTCAAAAAACACCTTTTTAAAAGGAATGGTCTTTCCTTGTGGACAGGTGTAACAATCGTTTTCTTTGTGATACTCAAACCCATCAGGCCCGCCTTTGTAAGTGCCGTGTGGAGGGATATAACTGCGCAGTCCCTTTTCTTCTAAATAAGCATAGTTCTCTCCACTACTATAGCCCGTATCCGCAATACAGTTATGCCATAACAGTCCCTGTTTGTGCAAACGTTTTTCTAAGCGGTTACATATATCGGGCAAACACTGACTGTCTTTACCATCCGCATGATGAGCCTTGATACCCGTAATCACATGGTGTCCAGTATCCACACTTAACTGGCTCATATAATTAATCCCCGTTAGCGCGGAAATGTTTTCCGTGCCCGTAAATAAATAAAAGAAGGCTTTTGTAGTGAGGTGAAAGCTTCATATAATGGGTTATGTTTAAGATAATGAATCACGGATTAAAAATCCGTGCTATTGGGTTATTTGAAGGACAAACAAGATGTAAATACAGTACCACTAGCATAAGAGCCATATTTAGAAAAGTCGTGAACGATACTAATTTGAACCCATGGGCAACAGTACATACATTACGCCATTGGTTTGCTACACATTGTATTGAAAACAACATAAATATTCGTCATTTACAGAATATGCTAGGACATAGTTCGCCAAAAACGACAGAAATTTATACCACAACTATTGAAATTAACAATAAGACCATTATATGTCCATTGGATACTTTATTAAAAAGTAATACATTGCATGTATAAACGATATAACCACAATTGGATCACTATTTATTGTAGTTATACAATTGTTGTAGCACATTAACCGAATCCCAATTAATGACAAAAAAAATCATTTTACCATTACTATTTATTGTGTTCATTTCCTGCAATAAAAAAAAAGAAACAACAGCTAATAGTGAGGTTTTAGAGGCTTACTTAGAAACGCCTTTTGATACACTAAAATTAAATGAAGTAAATGAGTTATCTTTTAAATTTATAAGTTCCAAAGATTATTCAACATTTGACAAAGAAAAACTCGGATTCAAACTACTAGATGGCTGCATAACTTTTAATTCATTGGATAAAGCTCAGTACAATAAAAATAATTTCGATTCAAAATGCGATTCAATTTTATCAAAAAAAACCAAATTGAAAGACACTTTTTCGATTGACTTTAATTTTATACCGAACAAAAAAGGAGGTGGAAAATTCTTTCTTAAATTAAAAGAGATAGTATATTTAAAACCGCATAAAGACTCCATTAGAAAAATGGAAAATGAATTTTTTACAGAAGGAGAATATTATGTTATTGAATAAAAAAACGTGCTACAACAAAGTATATAAAAAATTGCTATTTTTAGCTTAACCAATGTTAGTTGCTCGTTTGCTAGCTTCTGATTTTTCTTCGGAAAATCCTCGCAAACAAACACGCAACTTTCCATAGTGTGCCGAGAAGCAATAGACGGCAACAATTATCTATTGCATGTTGTAAATAAGATGGTGGAATCTTTTTTTTTAGAAAGACGGCCCACCAAAGTCGTTGTACAGGCGATGGCTTTAAACCACCTAAAGGTGCTGTAATTAATAGTTATGGTATTGAGCGTTTAGGAGAATCTAATCCAAGAGATTAGCAGGTATGGATAAAGGAGATGAACGAAAGTGAACCATTGAAGAGGTGTCGAGAAGTTGCGAACCCCGCTAGCGCGGAAATGTTTTCCGTGCCCGTAAATAAATAAAAGAAGGCTTTTGTAGTGAGGTGAAAGCTTCATATAATGGGTTATGTTTAAGATAATGAATCACGGATTAAAAATCCGTGCTATTGGGTTATTTGAAGGACAAACAAGATGTAAATACAGTACCACTAGCATAAGAGCCATATATAGAAAAGTCGTGAACGATACTAATTTGAACCCATGGGCAACAGTACATACATTGCGCCATTGGTTTGCTACACATTGTATTGAAAACAACATAAATATTCGTCATTTACAGAATATGCTAGGACATAGTTCGCCAAAAACAACAGAAATTTATACCACAACTATTGAAATTAACAATAAGACCATTATAAGTTCATTGGATACTTTATTAAAAAATAATACATTGCATGTATAAACGATATAACCACAATTGGATCACTATTTATTGTAGTTATACAATTGTTACCACACATATGAAAAAAACCTCGCTACTATTATTTTTACTTCTGTCTTTTAATGGATTTAGCCAATCTACAATAGATTGTGATAAAATTCTAATGAAAGAAATAAATCTAATTCCAAATGACACAGAAAACCTGAAAAAATTTATCGAAGATTTTTCGCTACTTAAAAGCTGTGGACTTGATGATGGCGATATCGAAGTTTTCTCAAATGGTCCAATATTAGGAACAATTTTAGTGGAATTAACATCAAATAAAGAAAGTAATTCTAAATTGACATTTCAAATTTTATATGATAAAATATTGAAATTCAAAGAATTAGAACAATACGAATTAATCAAAACGACTATTCTTGTTTCTAATGAGTTATCTAAACGACCAGCCGACATAGATAATTGGGAAAAAGACAAAGTACTTTTGCAAAAACTACAAGTTCCATCGGATTTTATAGATAAATTCTACACTTATTTAAAAGAACATTCTAATCCAGAAAAAACATATAAACAGGTTTTTACAGATTTTCAAAAAACAAAGAGTATAGAACCAAAACCAAGCGAAAAAGAGCACGGTGGAATTTTTAAAAATGCTGGTAATGTAAATTATAACGACCTTTTAAATAAATCCATTGAATTAGAAAAACCGTTGCTTTTGTATTTTACAGGCTATGCCTGTGTAAATGCTAGAAAAATTGAACAATATGTTCTTTCGAACAATTCAATTATGGAAAAACTGAAAAATGAGTTTTATTTTGTAAATCTATATGTTGATAATAAAAAGAGTTTACCTGAAGATGAACAGACAAAATCTAAAAGAAACGGAAAATTAATTAAATACGTTGGACAAAAACATTCAGAATTACAAATAGATAAATTCAAAAACAACTTTCAACCATATTTTGTCATAATTGATAAAAATGGCGACAAGATAAAAGAACAAGGATACACAACTGACATAGTGTTATTTGAAAAATTCTTGACTTTAGATAAATAAAATTAATTGCTAGGTACGAGTCTACTTACGAAACCCGCTAGCGCGGAAATGTTTTCCGTGCCCGTAAATAAATAAAAGAAGGTTTTTGTAGTGAGGTGAAAGCTTCATATAATGGGTTATGTTTAAGATAATGAATCACGGATTAAAAATCCGTGCTATTGGGCTATTTGAAGGACAAACAAGATGTAAATACAGTACCACTAGCATAAGAGCCATATATAGAAAAGTCGTGAACGATACTAATTTGAACCCATGGGCAACAGTACATACATTGCGCCATTGGTTTGCTACACATTGTATTGAAAACAACATAAATATTCGTCATTTACAGAATATGCTAGGACATAGTTTGCCAAAAACGACAGAAATTTATACCACAACTATTGAAATTAACAATAAGACCATTATATGTCCATTGGATGCTTTATTAAAAAGTAATACATTGCATCTATAAACGATATAACCACAATTGGATCACTATTTATTGTAGTTATACAATTGTTATAGGCAAGCAGAACACCCAACCAACATTGAACATAACACCATACATATTTGAACCCGAAAAAAGTATTGAAGTTTACAAGAAAACTTCTGAATACTTATTGGAAAATCCTAACATAAAAGAAAAGGTAGAAGAATTAGGTTGGTTTTATCACATAATTGGAATGACAATTCCTCAAAACTGGGATAATTTTTGGTCTGGACACATATTTCCATTTTCGGAATCTTGGGAAGAACTTCAAATCTCATTTAATTTAGTTTGTTTCGGACTTTACAAACAAGCTTTTGTCTCATTACGAAGTGCACTCGAATTAGGAATGTTATCTGTCTATTACAATATCAATGATGAGGGACATAAAATGGTACAAGATTGGCTTTCATCAAAAGATTCCAATGATGCAAATACACCAAGAGCAGGTGCTATTTGGAAAGTACTATTATCAAATAATAATATTCAGAAATTTAACGAAGAGCATAATTTAAAAAAGAAATTTGAGGAACTCGGATTTTTACATAATTACGTTCATACTAAAGGTAATAAGTACTCAAATAAACTTGGGCGATTAAAAAGTAATTCTCAAACTTTTGAGCCAGACTTAATCGATTCTTGGCTGAATACTTATGAAAAAATTGCTTCAATAGTTTGTTCACTTCATTTACTAAAATACCCAATAGCAGTAGTGAAATATGACTATTCAAGAAAATTCGGAATCGACATCCCAAGTTTTGGTGGATTAGAAACATTTAACATCGAGAAAATCAGGAAGATTCTTCCTGAACACTATTTAGAGAGTATCGAAAAAATTGCTGAAACTGATATTTCAACACAAGAAACTATTAAAGAAATAAAGTCTTTTCCAGACAAAACAGAGGAAGAACTTGAGGAACAAGTTCTGTTTATTGAGAAATTGACTATCGAAGGCTGTGGATTTAAGAAGTGGCTTGAACAACAAAATGATTTACTTAAACTATTCAATGAAAAAGAATTTAGCGAAGTAATGATAAATCGAATAGAAGTTCTAAAAAAATGGTCTATTGACAATGATTATTACGACAAAACTAAACTTGACAAATACAAGAAAAAAAAGGAATCTGAATGAAAAGCCAGCTTACAACAACGTGTATAATTAATGGCTGGTTCTCGCCTACTTACGAAAATCCTTGCGGATTTTCTATTCGGTTTTTATTTGCTAAATTAGGTGCTGAAACACGCCACTAATCATACACAAAACCGTTGGGCATAATGCAAAATACATGAGAATACCAATCTATATATTACTTATTATAATATCCATTAAAGGATATAGTCAAAAAACACAGGGAATATATAATTACCATTTTGACTCTGGAGGTGATGTTATTAGCTACAACGAGTTAAGATTGTATCTGATGAAAAATATGACATTCAAACTATATGAAATAGATAGAGATAATAACTCCGGGGATACGATTTTGGTGTCGTTGGGGAAGTATTATAAAAACAAGGATACAATAAGTTTTGTTTCTCCTCTTCCAGACAATGAAGATGTACTGTTTTATCCAACAAGTAACAACTATAAAAAGAAAGACTCTTTAAGAATATCATTCCATCAAAAAGGTAATAATTTTTATGCTAACGTAAATAGTCTTTCTTTTTTTTCTATCGACAGTGCTAATGAAAGAACAAATATTGTTCCCTATGACACTATACCTATATCTGATTTCAATAAATTAATGTCATACGAAGACCTAGATCTTTATTTCTCTTATTTCTTGAGGCTACCTAAGCAAAGTAAGTATTTAATGATTTGTTCCGACAAAGAAAGAGTTGCTCTAAAAGGTTGTATTACTCTTAATTTATCAGAATTTAGAATAAATGATATAGCCATGAGAAAGGAAAAAGTGAATTCTTTCAATTTCCGATATATTAATTTTTTAGATTTCACAAACTTTAAGTTTATTCTTAAAAGGAAGGAATTAATTTCAGTAAACCGTATTTTTCCCGAAGGAGTCATAACATTTATAAAAGAATAGTCACTATGCCCCGCTAGCGCGGAAATGTTTTCCGTGCCCGTAAATAAATAAAAGAAGGCTTTTGTAGTGAGGTGAAAGCTTCATATAATGGGTTGTTTAAGATAATGAATCACGGATTAAAAATCCGTGCTATTGGGCTATTTGAAGGACAAACAAGATGTAAATACAGTACCACTAGCATAAGAGTCATATATAGAAAAGTCGTGAACGATACTAATTTGAACCCATGGGCAACAGTACATACATTGCGCCATTGGTTTGCTACACATTGCATTGTATTGAAAACAACATAAATATTCGTCATTTACAGAATATGCTAGGACATAGTTCGCCAAAAACGACAGAAATTTATACCAAAACTATTGAAATTAACAATAAGACCATTATAAGTCCATTGGATTGGATGCTTTATTAAAAAGTAATACATTGCATGTATAAACGATATAACCACAATAGAATCACTATTTATTGTAGTTATACAATTGTTATGCATAATAAGAAATATGGAACAAAAAATATATAATAGTTTTTTAGAATTCATGGGGAATCCCACTTCTTATGAAAAACCATCCAAAGCACTCATCAATAAGTACAAAGAAAAGTTTATGGGAAGCAATGATACTGTTGATATTATTAATTTTATCTGGAGAAAGGATGGACTTTGTTCATATAAATCTGGACTTTTCAGTTTAGTAAACCCAGATCATTATAATGATATAGCAAGAAAGTTCCCTGACATTTCAGATAATGCACTGGTATTTGCAAAATCTGCTACTGGATGTTTATTTATATTAGAAGAATATTCATTTGGCAAAGTAATTATGCATTTAAACGTTCACTATGGAACAAGTGAAGTTATTGCAAATGAGTTTGACATGCTATTTGAATGGAATTTACCTGCAACCTTTTTCTGGAAAAACGATTGCTTTGGAAGCGTGGAGTTGAAAGTAATAGAAAAAAGTAACTCCATTACATGGGATGAATGCTATGCATTTGTTCCTTCTATTTCACTTGGAGGTTCAAAATCTATCTCTAAAATGGAACCTGTTAAAGTGTTGGAACATTTAGAATTCCTTGCTCAAACGCTTAAATAAAAATGCATAACACTATGTAAAAAGCATTAAAACGACTTTTTACATTAACCGTTAGTAGCAATGACCAATTTAAACTGAAATGATAGATAGACCAATAACACACCTAGTAATTAACGAAATAGGAATAGAAGAAGAAGAGATTCTTGTCGGAGCTACTGACAATGAAAGATGGAGGTGGGATATGGAAGATGAAGTCGAGACGGGTGCTAACTCGAAAACCATTGTTTATGTGACCTTAACAGATAATGGTAAAGGCTATGCAGTTTCTGAAAATGCGGGTTTTCATGCTTCACCTGGAGACCCAACAAGAGAGGTTGCAATGTCTAACCTAGTTGAATTGTTTGAAATTGCTTGGTCTATTAAGAACGATAATCTTGATTATAAAGACGCTAGAGAAAAATATTTTGGAAAGAAAATAAAAAAAACTACTAACACTATGTAAAAAGTATTAAAACGACTTTTTACATTTAACGTTATGTACAATAGAACAAATGAAACCTAACCAGCTTGATATAGACGATCTTCAGGATATTGGAAAATATATGTTTTCCATAGCAAATGGGAATCATATTCTAAGGTATTCAGAAATGGAATATCGGGATTTTTTAATAAAGTCACCTAATACAATCGTAGACCTCTTAATAATATATTATGCAAGCTCAAATTGGGGGTGTGATGATGCTAGAATGTTCGAAAACTATGATGAACAATGGTTAACGGAAAAAATAGATGCGAGATTCAATAGTTCATTGGATTTCAAATTGCCAGATTTTAGTTACGCGAATTTACAACCGTATCAGCAAGTAGTAATTGACTTAACTAAAGAAATAATCAATGAGGAAAAGGGCTTTTCAACCCTATTAAATACTGGAACACCTATTGAAAGAATCTATGCAGTTCTAGCTTGTAATATAGATATTGACAAAAAGGACAACAAAGTCAAGAATAAAGCTCATGCGATAGCTAGGGCAATTGAAATGTATAAAACTTTAATCCTTGGAGGCTATGAACCTTCAGAACCATTTGAAGATTGGGAATTAATAATTTATTAAAGTACATAACACTATGTAAAAAGCATTAAAACGCCTTTTTACATTAAACGTTATGCAAAACCTTAAAAAAAAGCGTAACTACAATTGAGTATTAAGTTAAGAGAACATATTGAAGAGATTACACCAATTTCCGATTCGGAATTTGAATATGTCCTTTCTCATTTCAAGGTAAAGAAATTAAAAAAACATCAATTCCTAATTCAAAATGGGAATTTGGTCAAGGATGACCATTTTGTAGTAAACGGACTTTTAAAAGCCTACTATACAAATGACGAAGGAAAAGAACACATTTTACAATTCGCAAAGGAAGATTGGTGGATTACCGATTATCAAGCGTATTTCAAAAAAATTAAAGCAACAACGAACATAGATTGTTTGGAAGACTGCGAAGTACTTTGTCTATCGCTTCACAATAGAGATAAACTTTGTGCAGAACTTCAAAAAATCGAACATTTCTTTAGAGTAAAATCTAATTTTGGCTATATAGCACTACAACGAAGGATTTTGTCGCTTCTTGACCAAGACGCCAAAGGTAGATATGAAGAATTGGTTTCCCTTTATCCATCTTTACTACAAAGAGTGCCGAAAACCATATTGGCATCCTACCTTGGAGTTTCAAGAGAAACATTGAGCCGACTTTCCTAAAATGTGATTTACATCACAAAAAATTCGTGATTTATGTCCTGTGTCAACCTGTAAAGGTTTAGCAACTTTGTATCATCAATTTAAAACAAGTAATATGAAAATATTAGCAAAAACAATTACAACAGGTTTAATGGTCATTGCAGGTTGCATCATTTTATCTGTTTCAAACAAAGTAACTGCACAAACTAAAAATCAAAATAAGATGAAAAAGAAAGTTTTATTTGTGGTGACGAGTCACGACAAAAAAGGTAACACAGGCGAAAAAACAGGTTATTATTTAAGTGAGGTCTCACATCCTTGGGAAGTATTACATTCTGCAGGTTATGAAATAGACTTTGTAAGCCCGAAAGGTGGAAAAGCACCTGTTGACGGTTTCAATATGAACGACCCGATTAACAAAAAGTTTTGGGATAACGAAACGTACCGAAACAAAATTGAAAATACTATGAAACCGAGCGAAGTAAATTCAAAAGATTATGTAGCTATACACTATGCAGGCGGACACGGAACAATGTGGGATTTCGCAGAAAATGAACAAATCGCCTCAATTGCAAGTAAGATTTATGAAAACCAAGGTGTTGTAAGTGCAGTTTGTCACGGGCCAGCGGGACTTGTCAATATCAAATTGACTAATGGAAAATATCTTGTGGATGGTAAAAAAGTAAATGCGTTTACGAATGAAGAAGAAGTTGCAGTCGGACTTGAAAAAGTAGTTCCTTACTTGTTGGAAAGTAAGTTGATTGAAAGGGATGCTATTTTTGAAAAATCAGGACTTTGGCAAAAACACGTTACCGTTGACCAAAGATTGATTACAGGACAAAATCCACAATCAGCCGAAGGAGTTGGACAAGCAACACTTGCGGAATTAAAAAAATTGGAACTTGTAAATCAATAGTTTGTGGAAAATAAAAATAAAAAGGCAGTGCATAACAATGGTAACCGTTGCACAACTACTTTTTTTGACTGAATTAGGTTGTTTCTGGGAACTCCAAAAGAAATAATTACTGATAATCAACAGATTAACAATTATTTAAAAATTAAAAACACATGATTTCCTAAAAATTTTGAGTTGTGCAACAGCCACAATGTATAAAAGCAATAGCGGTTCAGGTACAGACTTGAGCCGTTTTTTGCATTTTATTAAGTATATTGCTATTTGAAAGATAAGTGCATTTTAATCCGCTACTGCTCTTATTCTAAACGTTGTGCATAATTAGAGAGAACGAATGAAAAGAATATTTATACTGTTAGTTTTAAGTCTTTCAATCCAATATTCTTTTGGACAAGCTTGCGGAATATACAGGATAAAATATGTCGGAAAAATAAATTCAGAATCAATAAAAATTGAAAAAATAAAACTTCCGACAATTGAATTTCTACACGGATTAGAAGAAGAAAATTCGGAAAAGGGATTTATCGAAATTAAACCAATCGAAAACAGAATTGATATCAAATTAGGTTCGCATCTGACTTCTCATCTCTATAAAAAATCGGAAAGCTTATTCAAATTATATAAAGCCAAAAGAGAAAATATTCCTATCGTAATTACAGTCATCAAGAATGGAAAAAACAAAGAAATACGGATAGAATTGACTTGGGATAATATTCAAATTAGTAAAATTGACGATGACAAGTTTGGAAATCTATTTGAGCTGAATCTGAACGAAATAAATATAAAATAACTATGCACAACACCGGTAACCGTTGCACAGGCCAATAAATTATAAAAACAGACTTCTATAACTGCCTTCTAAGGCAGTTTCCCCCGCTAGCGCGGAATTGTTTTCCGTGCCTGTAAATAAATAAAAGAAGGCTTTTGTAGTGAGGTGAAAGCTTCATATAATGGGTTATGTTTAAGATAATGAATCACGGATTAAAAATCCGTGCTATTGGGCTATTTGAAGGACAAACAAGATGTAAATACAGTACCACTAGCATAAGAGCCATATATAGAAAAGTCGTGAACGATACTAATTTGAACCCATGGGCAACAGTACATACATTGCGCCATTGGTTTGCTACACATTGCATTGTATTGAAAACAACATAAATATTCGTCATTTACAGAATATGCTAGGACATAGTTCGCCAAAAACGACAGAAATTTATACCAAAACTATTGAAATTAACAATAAGACCATTATAAGTTCATTGGATGCTTTATTAAAAAGTAATACATTGCATGTATAAACGATATAACCACAATAGAATCACTATTTATTGTAGTTATACAATTGTTGTATGCCATTTGAGAAAAATGAGAAACCATTTAATAATTTTATTTCTGATTTTAACTTCTTGCAATTCTGACAAAATTGACAAAACGAAATTAAATGACTTTTCGGATATTGAAATTCGGTTTAGAACTGGAGATGAAAGAATTGAATTCTACTCAATGGACATTATTAAAAGCGGAGAAAAAATAAAAGCAATTAAAAAAAGTCCGTTTTACTATTATGGCTCTGGAACTGATTCAACTTGGGTAACTGAAATCGGGAAATCTGACTTAAAATTAATAACTGAATTTATTGATAAAGCAAAATCTATTAAGGACACTTGTTCTTTAAATTCTTCTTCAATCGATTATTACGATATAAAAACTAGTGGAAAAGAAATAAAAATAGTTGGAAATTGCCAATGGAATGGAATAGACTATGACAGTTTAGAAAGCAAAATTTTCAAACACAAATTCGTTGAACTAAGGAAAAAGAGAAAAATCGTTGCTGATTCCTTGGCAAAGAGTTTTAATGGAACTTGGGATGTTTCTGGTTGGGAAAATGGAGTCCTTAAAAATCGGAATTTAGTACTTACAAGAACAACAAAGAGCAAACCAAAAATTAACGGATTTTATCGCTGGACATTTGAAACAGAAAACGAATCAGATTTTAAAAAAGAGTTGGATATTGATGAAGGTAGTACATTAATTGAAATAAAAGGTTCAATGTATAAAGTGTTAAACATCCAAACTGATAAAATTGAATTGAAGTACTTGTGGTAAAAACGCTACATAACAATCTATAAGTGCGCAATTACAGAGAACCTAGCCATATAAAATTTATGATTTTATTTTTCTTCTAGTCGGATACATCACCTGTTGTTTTTTGAATTGACCGATTTCTTCTCTTAATGTTTGATTAATATTATGAATCAAATCATTTTGGTATTTCATAATTCCCAATAAATCGTGCATTGCATTTAAATTTTCTAACTGTTTGTAAACAATTTGCTCTAAATCGGCTTTGGTATATCTTTTGCTCATATCATTATACTTTATAAATAATTCTTTAGAATTTCTAAACAAATCTATTGATTATCTATTTAAATTCAAAATAAAAATATAGATTTTCTAAAGTTTTATATAATAAGGCTAAATTTATCTTAACAAATTCGAAAGATTATATGACTTCTTTAGGACTTTATTTAACCAAAAAATCTGTGAATAGAGCTATGGTTTCCAGACGAACTGGAATCAGTCAAGCTCGGTTATCGCAATTGACTTCAAACAAATCGACTAAATTGAGAGCTGATGAGTTATTTTTAATTGCGTTGGCTATTGACATAGACCCTGGAGAAATGTTTAAAGAAATTTTTAAGGATTTGAAATTAAAACAATAAAAACGGCATACAACAGGGTATAAAATTAATTGCTAGTTCAGGCATACTTGGAAAATTCCGCAGGAATTTTCCTTTGGCAAGTCCTAGTTTACTAATTTAGTTACTTAACCACGCAACTAATCTTATACTAAACGTTATGTGTAATTAGGTATGGTAAAGGCACATAGTTTACAAAGTTAAAGGGACATAGTTTACACTTTTTTAGGTTGCAATTTGAGGTGAATTTTGCTTTTATACCAATTTTTGGTAAATTTGAGTAAATTTATGTCAAATGAGCAAAAATACATCTATATCACTCGGAAATTATTTTGACCAATTCGTTCAAAGTAGAATAAATGAAGGAAGATTTAAAAACGTTAGTGAAGTTATACGCGCTGGACTAAGACTTTTAGAAGAAGAAGAAAGTAAAGTTATTGCTCTAAAAAACGCAATTCAAGAAGGAATCGATAGCGGAATTGCTCACGATTTTGACCCAAAGAAGCATTTGGAATCTTTGAAAGCGAAAAAACACTTGAATGGCTGAATATAAACTGACTAACAAAGCTGTTGAGGATTTATCTAAAATTTGGGAGTATACATTTGAGGTTTGGTCTGAAAAACAAGCAGACAAATATTATGATGGACTGATTTCTAACTGTGAAGAAATTGCAGAAAATCCAGATTTAGGAAAAAACTACGAAGGGATATCAAAGCAACTTCTCGGAATGAAAGCAAATAGATACGTAATATTCTATAGAACATTGGACAAAAATTATGTGGAAATTACGAGAATATTACACGAAAGAATGGATTTAAGGAAAAGAATAACCGAATAAAAACTGCACACAACAACGGTGGCTGTTGCACAACTACTTTTTTTGACTGAATTAGGTTATTTCTGAGAACTTTAAAAATAATGAACATTGATAATCAGTAGCTTAATAATTGTTTGAAAATTAAAACACATGATTTCCTAAAAATTTTGAGTTGTGCAACAGTCACAAAATGTATAATTTATTACTAGTTAGAACCCAATGTCATTAAGTTAAGGGGATTTGTTCTGTTTTGTCACATTGGTAGCACAGTCGAAATGCTTTTAAAAACTAAGGCTTATAAGGTCTTCGACTGCGCTCAGACTGACATTTTAGTCTTAACTTAATGACATTGAGTTAGAACCTACTTACGAAAGTCCTCGCGGACTTTCTATCTGTGATTTATTTGCTAACTTTAGTGCTTAAACCACGCAACGAAATCATACACAAGACCGGTGTGTAGCATAGAGAAAATAATACAAACATGAGGAAGTTTCTAAAATACTTTGGGATTTATTTAATTATTATGCTCATCATGACTTCAATTGCTTTGGAAATGGATTTTGAAATCATCACATATTTGCTTATTTACGGAGCAATAGGACTTGGACTCTTTTTCTTTTTAAAATATTTCAATTTCTATGGTTTAAAATTAAGTATTGTATTTGTAATCATTTCGACCTCTATTTTTCCGACATATATTTTGACCGCAAGTATAATTATGCATGAAACTGATTTGGCTTACTCAACAATCAAATCGATACCAAAGGAAAATCTAAAAGAATTTTATACAACAAAAATATTGACTTGATACCAAAAGACAAAAGACGAACTTGGATTGGAATTTTTTATCGAGAAATAAATATTGTTTCTGAAAATAGAATTAGAAAAATTAAAGCAGTTGGATGGAGAGGGAACTCTGTATTTGCATATTATGACTTAGACAAAGATGACTATTCAGGTAGCTACCATTAAAACACTTATAAAATAAAACGCTACACAATAATTAGAAAATGTCAACAAACATATTTAAAGTTAAAATAAAAAGCTATTCTCATGTCTTATTAGAATCAACTAATTTGATCAATGATTGCTTTGAAATGCCAAGATTATCATCGCACTTTTGCTATTTTCGTTTCTTAATCTGAAAATCCCTTTGGATTTTCACACAACAAATCATACACAAATCATTAGCAATAATATAATAGCCATGATTGAAATAAATTCAGATAATCTGTTAAATGAATATGCCGTTAATGAACAGGATGCGAACGGTAAATATTCTGGAAAGAAAGTGAAGATAACTGGTGAACTCTTTTTTATTGGAGAATCTCATACTGGAATTCCAATGCTATTATTTAAATCACCAGAAGGTATTCGGCTACAATTAGGTGCATATTTTAAAGGGGCTTGGGGTGATAAAAAAGACCTGTTAATTGAAGGAATCCCTACCACAGTTGAAGGAATCATTAAAGAAAAGACTTATGGTGACTTCATTAAAATCAATGGAGAAATTATTTCAAATTTTGGCTTTACGATTATCATGAAGTAGAATTAAATAACTACTGCTAACAACAAAACCTAAACTGCATTAAAAGGCAGCTTAGCCAAAACGTTGTAGCCAATTAAAAACAAGAACTCTAATGAATCTGAATGACAAAAAATTTGTGACTACTGAAAATAAAAGTGGATTATCATCTGATGAAACGATTTTTCACTACTTCCAGAGTGGAACTACAATTACTGGAAAATATAAAGGAGGTTCAATACTTGAAGGATTTATAGTTGGAAAGCAAACTCAAGATTCAAAAATTGAACTTTTGTATCAATGCTTAACAAACGAGGGAGAATTGAAAGCGGGAGAATCAAAAGGTAAGATTTCAAAAACACAAAATGGAAAACTTAAATTGGAATTTAACTGGAATTGGTTGAATGGAGATTTATCTGGTGGAAAATCAGAATATATAGAAATTGAATAAAAACTGGCTACGCCAGCTAGTCCTTGTATGCTCTAGTGCTTCGTCTTTGACGAGTACCGTATTGAGTAAGCAATAAAAAGATAAGCCACATTATAGCGTATAGTGAGGTTTTTTAGTTTAAATACTTTTAAGCTTAACGGCATTAACAAGGCTGTCAATTATATAAAAAATATATTTTTTATCTTCTTCGAATAAATGCTCAATATCGTAAATATCCGCTAGCGCGGAAATGTTTTCCGTGCCCATAATAAAATAAAGAAAACTTTTTTAGTGAGGTGATAGTTTCATATAATGGGGCTATGTTTGAGATTGATAATCAAGAATTTAAGGGTGTTTTCCGTGCCAGTAATATTGTTTAATAGCGTGACAATCTAATTAATATGATCACATCATTATCATATAAAATTTTGTTTAAAAAATGGATATATTATTAACTTTAAATACTAATAAACTCTTTCAAAAAGAACAAAATAGATAAATCGTTTTCAAAACCTTCCCTTATTCTTTGATAGGCAATACGCATTTGAGACTCAACAGTTTTTACAGAAATACCTAAGTGTTTTGCTATTTCTTGATATTTAAGCCCCGACAGTTTATTCAGTTCTAAAATTTCTTTACATTTAGGAGGCAGTGTATCTATAATCTCTTTTAATCTTTTAATCTTTCTATTAACTATGTCTTCATCCTCATCAATAGAATTCCTAACCGCTATTTCCTTTAGTTCATCAAAAAACGTGTCTTTACGTTTTAAACTTCTATAGTAGTCTAAGTAGTCTCTTTGGGCAACAGTATATAAATAACCCTTTACGGATTTTGTTATGTTAAGCTCTTTTCTTTTAGTCCAAAGCGTTATAAACAATTGTTGTACGATGTCTTCTGATGTTGATTTGTGGTAAGTATATACATTGATATAATTAACAAGATTCGCATAATACTTTTTAAATAATACTTCAAAAGCATTTTCATCATCATGTTTAATAGCGTTTATAAGCTTTAAATCTTGCATTAAATTAATTTGGTATACAAAAGTGTAAATATATATTGTAAAAAAAAAATTTAAAAAAGTGTTAATTTTTTTAAGGGTTTTTATGAAACGATTACGTCAACTGAATATATCATCAAAAAAAAATTAAAAATTGAAAAATTTAATTTTAAAATATTTAACTAATTCTATTTCTGAAATAGAACTGACTAAACTACGTGAATGGTTGAGAAGCCTTAAAAATCAAGAGAAATTCAGAGCCTACATTCAAGACGATTTTAATTTAAACAACCTTTATAATACTATTGATGTTGATACCGCTTTTAATAAAGTATGGAATAGTACTGAGAAAAAACGAAATAAGGTGCTCCCTTTATTTAAGAGACGATTTATTGGCTACGGCGTTGCTGCTTCTGTTGTATTTTTACTCTCTTTGGTTTATTTTTTTAATGGTGAAAAAATACCACAATATAATACACCTGTTACTTTAAATAATAACATTGAAATAGGTACTGATAAAGCTATTTTAACTTTAGAAGATGGTACTAATGTTCCTTTAGAAAAAGGTGAAAGTTATATTGCAAATAACGTTTCAAGCAATGGAGAAGGTATAGTGTATAGTACAACTAATGCTGCTAAAAAAGAAATTGCTTTTAATTATTTAACTATTCCACGAGGGGGGCAATATCATGTCATTCTATCGGATGGTACTCAAGTTTGGTTGAATTCAGATTCTCAGATAAAATATCCCGTAAGTTTTGTTGAAGGAAAAACTAGAAGTATTGAGTTAATTTATGGAGAAGCTTATTTTGATGTTTCTTCTAGTTCACAGCACAAAGGAGCAGATTTTAAAGTGCTTAATAGTAATCAAGAAGTTAGAGTTATAGGAACGGAATTTAATATAAAAGCCTATAAAGATGAGAATACTATTAAGACAACATTAGTCGAAGGTAAAGTTGAAATTAATTGTAAAGGGATTAATAAAATTTTAACTCCAAACCAACAATCAAGCGTAAATCTAGAAAACAACAAAATAACAGTGTCTTTAATTGATGTTTATAAAGAAATTTCTTGGAAAGATGGTGTGTTTAGTTTTGAAAATATGCCTTTAAAAGATATCATGAAAGTTTTATCAAGATGGTACGATATTGAAGTTGTATTTAAAAATAAAAACTTAGAAAACGTAACATTCAATGGAGGCCTTAAAAAGAAGCAGAGTATAGTAGATATACTATCAATAATTAAAAATATGAACAATATCGATTATGAAATCAATAATAAGACAGTAGTTCTTAGATAAAAAGAAAGGGAAAGAAAGTTGAATCGCTAAAACACAAGCTTTCATTTCCCCTTTGAAGTATTAATTATTTTATTAACTAACACCAAACAAATTTATGGAAATTAAATTTACAATGCCGCTTTTTCTAAAACGAAAGAGGCTTTTAACATTCTTTATGAGAACTTTTATATTCTTGTTTTGCACCACCGTTTTTAGTTTCTCATCTAAAGAAGTCCTATCACAGAATTCAAAAGTTACCATTGATATCGATAAAACGATAACAGTAGATGACGTTTTTAAGATGATTAACCAACAAACGGATTATTCATTTATTTACAGATCAGATTTATTTAAAGATTTTCCTAAAGTAGATCTAAAAAAGGGTGTAATCCAAGCAAACAAGCTTTTACGGTTAAGTATTGAAAGTAACGATTTTAATTTCATTGTAACAAAGGACAATACCATACTTATTAAAGAAAAATCTTTTTTAAGTGCAATTCAGCAATATAAAATTTCTGGTTTAGTTACAGATAAGGCAGGTGTTCCTATAGCTGGAGTTACTGTATTAGTAAAAGGTACTTACAACGGAACAGCTACTGATTTTGATGGAAAATATGCTATAAATGCTCATGATTCTGGAAATGTTTTAGTCTTTTCCTCTTTAGGTTTTGAAACTCAAGAAGTAACTATTGGAAACCAAACAATTATTAATATTACTCTTAATGAAAGTATTGATGAATTGGAAGAAGTAACAATTAATGCAGGTTATTATTCAACTACAGAGAGATTAAAAACAGGAAATATTAGTAAAATATCAAGCAAAGAACTAAGTAAATCTCCCGTTACAGACCCAATGGCTGCTCTTCAAGGTCGAATTCCGGGTATGGAAATTACTCAATCTAGTGGTAATCCAGGAGCTGCTTTTGAAGTTCAAATTCGTGGGAGAACACAAATTGATAAAATTAACGGAGCGTCAGACGAGCCCTTGTATATTGTAGATAATGTTCCAATAGCGAGCGGGAATGAATATATTAATCAACTGGGTTCTGCCATAAGTGCATCTACACTTAGTGGTTTAAGTCCCTTATATAGTTTGAATATAGCTGATATTGAAAGTATAGAGGTTTTAAAAGATGCAGATGCGACTGCTATTTACGGAAGTCGAGGTGCGAGTGGTGTTATTTTAATTACAACAAAAAAAGGTAAAAAAGGGAAACCAAAATTTAGTTTAAATGTTTCAAATGGAGCTAGTGTAGCTCCTTTACCAGATATGCTCACTACTAAAGAATATGTGGCTATGCGTAAAGAGGCTTTGTTAAATGACGGATTAGATCTAGAAACATTAGCAAATAGTACGAGTCTTTCTAATAGGAATAAAGTTTACGATTTGGTACAGTATGATACTTTAAGGGATAATAACCTTGCTAAGCAGTTAATAGGAGGAACAGCGTATACCACAGATGTACAGGCTTCTTTATCTGGCGGTAGTAATTTAACCCAATTTATTCTGGCTGGTGGTTACCATAAACAAACAACGGTAGTACCAGGAAGTTTTCCAAATAACAGAGTATCAGGTAGGTTTAATGTAACTACTACTACACCTAATAATAAATTCAGAGGTGATTTTTCTGCAAGTTATACGTCTACACTTAATACTAGTACATCATCAGACCTTTCATTCGGATTAACTTTACCACCTAACTATAAACTGTATGAAGATAATGGTGATTTAGCTTGGAACGAAGGCGGGTATAAATCTAATAATCCACTAGTCTATACTTTAGAAAAATACGAAGCTAGAACAACAACGCTTAATACAAATGCAGTACTATCATATAAAATATTACCTAGTTTAACTTTAAAGAACAGTATTGGGTATAATTTTATAACGTCTGATGAAAATACAATTAAACCATCAACATCGGTAAACCCCCTTGATAGAACAGGAGCCGATGGTACTTATCTGTTTGGATACAGTACCTTTAAAAGTTGGATTTTCGAACCTCAATTAGGGTACAGTAAATCTATTGGAAAAGGAACCTTAAATGCGTTAATTGGGGGCTCACTCCAAAGTCAAGAACATGAAGGGTATAGCATTTTTATAAATGGTTATGAAAATGATGATCAAATAGGATCGCTAGCTGTTGTTACTACAGATATGGTTGGTCGTGCTCCATCTGGTAATTTTTCAGAATACACATATGCTGCTTTTTTTGGGCGTATCAATTATAATTTCAACGATAAATATATTTTAAATTTAACAGGACGAAGAGATGGTTCTAGCCGATTTGGACCAGATTTTCGATTTTCGAATTTTGGAGCTATTGGTGCTGCTTGGTTATTAAGTAATGAAACTTTTATGAAGGCAATTCCTTTTATAAGTTTTGCAAAACTTCGAGCTAGTTATGGTGTAACCGGAAATGATAAAATAGGAAATTATAAATATCAAGATGTTTATTCGCCTGGTGGGAGTAGTACTAGCTATAACGGTGAGGTGGCACTTAAACCTACTTCTTTGTTTAATCCTGATCTACATTGGGAAAGGAATATTAAAACAGAGGTGGCAATAGATTTAAATTTGTTTAAAGATCGTTTACAATTTTCACCATCATGGTATCGAAACAATTCTTCCGATCCTTTGGTTAGCTATCTTTTACCAGGAGTAACAGGTTATAACAGTGTAGTTAATAATTTAAATGGTGTTATTGTACAAAATCAGGGTGTAGAATTACAATTAACTTCTATAAATATTGAAAACAAAAATTTTAGATGGAGTACTAACTTTAACATAACAATTCCAAGTAATAAACTGTTAAAGTTTCCAAACTTTGAAGAGTCATCATATATTAATTCTTATGTAATAGGACAGTCTCTTAATACTGTTATTGCAGGACATGTTATAGGGGTTGATCCTGATACTGGTTTATATTTGTTACAAGATTACAACGATAATGGTACGTTTGATCTTGTTTCTGATGGTGATTTAAAACCGCAGCTTAATACAGATCCTGAATTCTATGGAGGACTTCAAAACGCTATTTCATTTAAAAGTATTACTCTAGATTTTTTATTTCAGTATAGAAAACAGATGGGTAGAAACTGGCTTAGCTCCTATACATCTTTTACCAGCCCAGTAGGTGCAGTAGGAAAAAATTATCCTGATGTTGTTTTAGATCGTTGGCAAAATATAGGAGATGTTACAGATATTCAAAAATTCACAACATCTGCTTCATTTTTTGATCTTTATAATTTAAATGGAGGCCATGCACCAGCGTATTTTTCAGACCTTCATTACACAGATGTTTCTTTTATACGTTTAAAAAATGTGTCTTTATCATACGATCTTCCTGAAAACATGTTGAAAGGGCTAGGAGTGAGTGCTTTTCGTTTTTATGCACAGGGGCAAAATCTATTAACTTTTACGTCATACAAGATTGGAGATCCAGAAACAGCTACATTAAACAGGTTGCCTCCATTACGTACCTTTATTATGGGTGCTCAAATTAGCTTTTAATATCTAAAAAATACTCATTATGAAATTAAAAAACAATAGAATATCGTTTTATTCGACCAAAAATATACTTGTTATTATCTTAATATTAATTAGTTATACTAGTTGTGAAGAGTTTGTAGATTTAGATTTACCACCAGATTTAATAAATACGGATAAGGTATTTGAAAATGAAGGTAGTGCACAGGCTGCTATGAGAGGTATTTATGCATATTCAAGCAGTAGTTCAGCAATAACTTCTATGTTTAAATTTGTTGGATTATCTTCAGATGAATTAGAGAAACTTAGTTATAATGTAGAAGAAACCATGTTTGCAACAAATGTAATAGCTTCAAATAGTAGTACTATTTCAAATATCTGGCGGGGTTTTTATAATATAATCTACCAATGTAATAATTTGGTTTTAAATGTATCTGAGTCAACCAATTTATCGGAAGACACAAAAAATCAATTGGTAGGAGAAGCCAAATTTATGAGAGCATTTTGTTATTTTTATTTGACAAACTTATGGGGAGATGTCCCCCTTAGTTTAGTTGTTGATTATGATGTTGTTAGATTGCTCCCTAGATCATCAGTCGCTCAAATTTATGCTCAAATTGAAGAAGATTTGCTAGATGCACAGAATAAATTAAGCAGTGACCTTTATACAACGGCAGGAGAAAGAATTCGAGCAAATAAATGGGCTGCAACGGCCTTATTAGCACGAGTAAGGCTATATCAAGAAAATTGGGCTGATGCAGAAACTCAAGCAAGTGCTGTTATCAATTCGGGTTTCTATGAATTAGAATCTTTAACTGAAGCCTTTTTTGCTACTTCTCGCGAGAGTATTATACAATTGGCTAATTCTTCTGTCAATAGATATACTTTTGTGAATTTAACAGGCTCTACAGTGGCGGCACCAACATATAGATTAACCTCGTTTATAGCAGACAATATTTCATCTGATGATGGAAGAAGAGCTGAATGGTTGACACCTACCTTAAATGGGGTTTATAAATATAAAACCTATTCAAATACAAGAGGGCCAGAGACTACAGAAGCAACCAACATACTAAGATTGGCAGAAATGTATTTAATACGAGCTGAAGCAAGAGCACAACAAGATAACGTTATAGGATTGAATAGTGCTGAATCAGATTTAAATACAATTCGTTCAAGAGCTGGTCTGTTGGGCACAACTGCAACAACTAAAGTTACAATGTTACAAGAGATTTATACAGAAAGAACGAGAGAGCTTTTTGGAGAATGGGGACATCGCTGGCTGGATGTTAAAAGAACAGGGCAAGCTGATGCTATTTTTGGGGCTAATAAAACAGGGTGGGTTTCTCAAGCAGCACTTTACCCTATTCCCTTTGATGATTTAGAAAGAAACCCTAATTTATAGTAAAACTTCAGTATTAAAAGTAAAAAACAATCCATAAATAATTATATATATGATTATGAAAAAAAATATTATACTTGCGCTTATATTAATAACTCTGTGGAGTTGTAGTAAAAAAAATAAAGATGAAAACTTTAACTTAACTGTAAAAATAAATAATTTAAGTAATCCTAAAGCCAAGATATATTTAACAAAATCACTAATAAGAATTAACGATAATATTATAGATTCTGTTAGTTTGAAAAATGGCATATTTCACATTAAGGGAGAAATGCCAGAGCCAAGTCAAATTTTCTTAGTTATAGACAAAAAAGGTACTGGTCTCAAAGATCTAAAAAACTGGAGTGGTATATTAGGTATGTACCTTGAAAAAGGAAATATTCATGTTAGTATTAAAGATTCCAAAAATGACTATATTACGAGAGAAGATGCTGTTATTACGGGTTCAAAATTAAATACCGAATTTAAAGCATATAACAAAATAATTAATAGTCCAACAAAATATGATGATGATTATAATCATGTAAATGAATCTATTAAAGAAGAAGTGTCTGATGAAAAAAAGAAGGAATTAAAAACACGAAAAAAAGAGATAAGTAATAAAAGAAGAAGGTATAAAGATTCGCTTATATTTGATTTTATAAAACAAAAACCTAATTCATATCTTAGTTTAAAATTACTAAATGATTTAGAACAAAGAGGGTTTGAAGAAGGAGCGCTAAAACCCTTTTTTGAAACTTTTCCTCCAGAGTTACGTCATAGTAGATTAGGGCTGAAATTTTTAGAAAACCTAAATAAAAAACGTCTTGATATAGGAGCGTTTGCCATAGATTTTACTCAAAATAATGAAAAGGGAAATCCCATAAAATTATCTGATTTTAGAGGAAAATATTTACTGTTAGATTTTTGGGCTTCCTGGTGTGCGCCATGTAGAGCCGAAAACCCTAACTTAGTTACCGCTTATAAAAAATACCACGATAAAGGGTTTGAAATATTAGCCGTATCGTTAGATAAAAAAAGAGAAGCATGGTTAAAAGCCATTAAACAAGAAAACCTTCCTTGGTCGCATGTGTCAGATTTAAAAGGTTTTGAAAATGAAGTGGCTAGATTATACAATGTTCATTCTATCCCTAAAAACCTTCTAATTGATCCCAAAGGAAAAATTATAGCAATAAATTTAAAAGGCTATATATTAGAAGAGAAATTATCCCAAATATTTAAAAAATAAAAAGCTTTAACACATTCTTAATGAGGGTATGTCCTGTTTTTTGTCTTTGCTATATAAATAATTTGAGTTAGTCACTCTTTTATATTTCTAAATAAAGAAGATTTATAGATATTAAGGACTGTTTAAAACAGTCCTTAATTATTAAAACAGTCAAAAAGGAGTTATATAACCCTACGAAATCCTAATTTATTCTAATCTATAAAATAGAGAAATTTACATGAAACGCACTTTAATTTTATCAATTATCTTTTTTGTCTTATTAACAACCAGAGGTTTAGCACAAGCTATTAATTATAATGCGCCTTTACCTGTAGATGAAACTATAAGAAAAGGTGTTTTACCTAATGGTTTAACATATTATATTAAAAATACAGATATAGTAAAAGCTGCTGCCAGTTATTATATTATTCAAAACGTGGGTTCAATTTTAGAGAATGAAAACCAACAAGGGTTAGCACATTTTTTGGAGCATATGGCGTTTAATGGTACCGAGAGTTTTCCAGGTAAGGGTATCTTAAATACGCTTCAAAAATATGGAGCTGTATTTGGGAAAGATATCAATGCTTATACAGGATTCGATGAAACTGTTTACAATTTAAATAACATTCCAACAAAAGAAGGTTTGGTAGATACCTGCTTAACAGTATTAAAAGATTGGTCAAACTATTTATTGTTAACAGATGAAGAAATAGATGCAGAACGTGGCGTAATAAAGGAAGAATGGCGTGCGCGCCAAAATGGGAAAATGCGTTTGTTTAAAACGAGTTTACCTATAGCATTTAACCATTCAAAATATGCCAATAGATTACCTATAGGTTTAATGAGTGTTGTAGAGAATTTTGATTACAAAGCCCTTCGCGATTTTTATCACGATTGGTATAGAACCGATTTGCAAGCTATTGCAATTATTGGTGATTTAGATGTTAACGAAATAGAACAAAAAATCATAGAAAAGTTTTCAAAAATCCCAGCGGTTGATAACCCAAAAGAACGTTTTGTAATTGATATTCCAGATAATGACACCATGATGTATAGCTTAGGTAAAGACCCCGAAGTATCTACGGCTAATATTAGTTTTGCTATTCGTCAGAAAAAATCGTTAGAGACAGAAACAGTTGCTGATTTAAAGCGGTCGTTATTAGAATCTATGGCAACCAGAATGTTATCTGTAAGAATTTTAGAAAAAGCGCAAAATCCAGAAGCTAGTTTTTTAGGAGCTGGAATTAGCTATGGGTCAATGTCTAGAACTTTTAATGCGTTTAACATGAGGATTTCACCTAAACCAAATCAACAAAAAGAAGCCTTTAAAGAGGTTTTAACCGAGGTTTTAAGAGCAGTTAAGCATGGTTACTTACAATCAGAAATAGATAGAGCTATTGCAAAAATGTCAAGCTCTTACGAAAATCAAATTGCTAAGAAAAGCGATATGAGTCATAAACAAATTGAAAAATCTATTCAAAATAACTTTTTGAACAATAGTACCATTACAGATGTAGAAAAAGAATACGATATCGCAAAACAAATATTGAGTGCTATAACTCAAGAAGAGCTTCATAATACTATAAAAATGTTATATGCAAAAAAAAGCAGGTATATAAATGTAACAGGTGTTGAAGGTCAAGAAAATTTAACAGAAGAAGACGTTAAACAAATTATTACAGGTGTTGAAAACGATGCAGCTTTAGAGCCATACTCTGAAGTATTAGAAGGAAAAACGTTAGTATCAGACCTAAATATTAAAGCAGGAACCATTGAGAAAACCAAAACAAATAAAGAAATAGGCGCCACTACATATACTTTAAGTAATGGTATTAAAGTACATTACAAATTTGTTAATAAAGAAAAAGACAAAGTATCTTTGAATGCCATTAGCTATGGGGGTACCTCGCTTTTAAAAGATGAAGATTTACCATCAGCAAGTTTAGTAGATAACTTAATTCAAATGTCTGGATTGGGTGATTTTACAACAATCGATTTACAAAAAGTATTGGCAGGAAAAACAGCAATTGTTAGAATACGTTTAGGTAATATAAACGAAACACTCTCTGGTAGATCAAATACAAAAGATGTTGAAACAATGTTACAATTAGCACATGTTTATTTTGTAAAACCACGTTTTGACGAGCAAGCGTTTAAAGTTTTAGAAAGTAATATAAACAATCATGTTATTAAAAGAAGCAAAGACTTAGCCGAAAAAATGAAAGATAGTTTAACCATAGCTTTATATGGTAAAAACAACCCGAAAAAGCGGATTTTTAACCAAGATTATGTTAACGATATTTCATTTGAAAAGATAAAAACCATATATAAAGACCGTTTTTCTGATGCTTCAGACTTTGAGTTTTTTATCGTAGGCGATGTTAAAGAGAGCCAATTAAAGCCTCTTTTAGAAACTTATATCGCTAGTTTACCAACTAAAAATATAAAAGAAAATTATAAAGACAACGGTTCAGAATGGGTATCAAATACGATAGATAAAGCTATTTATTTAACCATGGAAGTCCCAAAGGTCTCTGTAAATATTGTTTACAAAAAGGAAATGCCATATACAAAAAGCAACGTTGTTTATACCAATACTTTAGGCGACATATTACAATTACGAGTTACAGAAACCGTAAGAGAATCTGAAGGGGGAGCTTATAGCCCAAAAGCGAATGCTCGTTTTTTTAGAGAACCAAAATCGCAAGCTTACGTATCTTTTCGTTTTGATTGTAATCCAGATATGGCCGATAAATTAGTAGATGTTGTGAATGCTGAGTTACAAAAAATAGTTAAAGGGGACATTAAAGATGACGATTTAAATAAAATAAGAACAAATTTTATAAAAGAACGCAAACAAGCAAAAGATAAAAACTGGTATGATATGCAAGTACTTACATCTTACTTTAGATATAACGAGAACATTAACGACCCTAAAAACTTTGAAAAGATTGTGAATAAAATGTCTAAAAAAGACATTCAAAAAATAGCAAAGCAAATACTTGATGGAGGAAAATCATACGAAGTTGTATTCAAACCAAAACAATGAATTTACTTATATGAATAAAGTCATTTTTATTTTGCCCTTTTAGCTTTTCGTAAGTCCAAATTCTAAAGTCTGTAAAATGGTCAACAACTGTTTCTGAATTTTTTAGCTAGAGAGAACCAATTAGTTACTACTGTGAGTATAAACCTTCATTTATATTCACAGTCAGTTCCAGAAGAAGGATCTATTGCCACAAGTTTTACTTTTAAAGGCAATGCCAGTTAACTTAAAAAAGGAAATGTCTGTATCTGATTTTTTTAAAAGAGTAGCAAATATAAAAGAAGATGAAATTATGAAGTTCTTAAAAGAAAAAGAAGCAAGGAAACAAAAGAGAAAAAGTATAAAGAAAAATAAATAATGCTATTCATCAGTCCCCCCCCGCTAGCGCAATGTTTTCCGTGCCCGTAATAAAATAAAAGAAGGCTTTTGTAGTGGAGTGATAGCCTTATATAATGGGCTATATTTGAGATAAAGAATCACGAATTTAAGATATAAATCCGAGCTATCGGGTATACTATTTTCAGATCCATATCCATTAAAAACGATGTCTAGAGTGCCTGTTACCTATATCTTAATACCATTTTTTTCATGATTAAGTTTTTATTAAAATTAACGTGAATCTTGATTTAAGAGTTCAAGATGTCACTTCGAGTGTCCCGAACTTGCTTCGGGATATATCGAAAATTTATTGGTTTTCGATACGATTTTTTGCAAAAATCATTCTAACTGACATAAATTTTCTTACCCAAGATTCACGTTAAAATTAATTATCTAGTTTTGATGAGCCTCTGTAATGTTTGGGTTCGCATCAATTTCAGATTGGGGAATCTTGAATATCCATTCGTCATTTACAGAAGGTTTATCCACTATAAAACCATTTTTGTATAAAACCTCTGATGCACCAGAATTTGTTTGGTTAAGCCCTTCATCCCATCTAATTTGATCATGATAGCTAAATCCTTCACCCCATAGTTCAACTCTTCTTTGCCATTTAATCTCATCCATTAACTTTGTTTGAGTATCAAAAACTGTTTTGTCGAAAGCACTGTCTCTTTCTGATCCTAAAACATCAAGTGCGTCTTGTGCCCCAGTTATATCTGCCATCATCGCTTTTGCTTCTGCTTCTATTAAAACCATTTCAGCTGAACGCATATAAATAACATCATCAGGATCGATACCCCCAGGGGTTTTTTGTTTGAATTTTACATTCATATAAGGGTGTGTATTATGTCCAGTTGTTGCTCCATATTTAATGATAATTTCTTCCCAAGCATCCCAGAAATCATTTTCATTGTTATAATTAGAATCGGTTTCATAACTTCCGCCTTGATCATTAGAAGCGGCAGGGTTTGTATTTGGTGCTTGTGGCAACCAGGCTTGATTTCTATAATCTGTCGTAGGAATTTTATCGTATAATTCTTTACTTATAAGCTTTGGATTACTTCTGTTTTGACTACCGTTAAAAGCAAACGCTATATAGTAAAAATACGATTGGTAGTAATTTGTTTCTGTATCTATTACGTAACCACCCCATATAACTTCAGATAACTCATTGGTATTAAATCCAGAAAGCCAATCGGTTTCGTTTAGAAGCGGGTATCCATCTCTTGCAAGTGGGGCATATTTAGCGGCATTTTCCCAGTCTCCTTTAGATAAAGCAACACGAGCTTTTATACCATAGGCTGCATTTATAGATATGTGGGATTTGTTATTATGTGTGCTTGCTTTAAGTAAGTAACTAATAGCTATATCAATATCTTTTTCTATTTGAGTATATACTGCTTCAACGGTTCCTCTAGGGGCACTATCATAAGGTGCTCCCGAATCTAGTATTAAAGGTACACCAGCATCTGTTGATGGATCTCCAATAATATAACCTTTAGAAAATGTTGTAACTAATCTCCAATAGGACCATGCTCTGTAGGCATAAGCTTGACCTAATACGTTATTTAGGTTTTCAGTTTCTGGAAACTCTTTTTCTGCAGATGTATTAATTATAGCATTTGATACACTTATAAAGTGGTAGCGTTGAAACCAGAAATTAAACGCAGTTGTCGAAGATGCTAATGTGTGGTTTTGCCATTGTAAATCGGCTGTCATCCAACCATTACCAGGAGACGAGTGAATAATATTTCCGCCTATAGCATCCAAAGAGGGAATGAAGTGACTTTCTCCAGATCGACTTGATGAGCCTCCTTCTAATACATTTTGGGCATACATCATTCTGTGCAAACCGTTAATTACAAGTGCCATACTTTCTTCACTAGAAAGTGCTGCCTCTTCTGATATTGAATCTGTGGGGATATTTTCAAGATACTCCTCTGAGCAGGAAACAAAAATAACTATTGACAAAGCAAGTAGTAATATGATTTTTTTTTGTATCATTTTATATTGTTTTAATTTAATAATATTAATTTAAAAAGAAAGATTAACACCAACTGAGATTACTCTACTTGGGTTATAATCATTACCCGATGGTGTTCCAGAAAGGTTATATTGTGGATTTAAACCATTTCTTTTAGTAAAAAGCAATAAGTTTTCTCCAGATAAGAATAACTTTAATTGATCGATACCGAATTTTTGAGAAACGTCCTTATCTAAGCTATAAGATATATTCGTGTTTTTTAGTGCTATATATGAGGCGTCTGTTAACCATCTAGATGATAAAGAAGGAGATAAATCTGATTCACCATTTTCTAACCTAGGAACATCTGTTATATCTCCAGGGTTTTGCCATGCGTTAAGCGCATCTGGATGTAATGATTCTCCATAAGCCCCTTCATGCATCATATTGGCGTACCCATAATCTAAAATATCGCCTCCAATTTGGTAAGTAAATAAAAAGCTAAGATCTAAATTTTTATATTTAAAGGCGTTTGATACAGCTCCTATAATATCGGGTATTGAGGTAGCATCAACATAGCCTTTTCCTGCTTCTTCAAAATTGTTTGTTGTTGCGTGGGTTCCATTTGCATTTAATACAGCTACACCAACTTCGTCATCAATTTCTTCATACATGTAAAATAAAGCATCGCCATTGCTTGGGTCTACACCTGCATAATCATATATGTAATAGTCATATCTTGAGCGCCCTGCTTCCCAACGTTTAGAGCCATCAATAAATGGAGCAGGGAGGTATGTAATTTCATTTTTAAGTGTTGAGGCTTGTATTCCCAAATTCCAAGAAAAGTTATCAGATTGAATAATTAGAGCATTTATTCCAACTTCAAAACCTTGGTTGTACAAATCTCCAACATTGTCAGGTGCTACAGTTTGACCTTCAGATCCTGGTATTGGTACATTATAAAGTAGATCAGATGATATTTTTTTATAAAATTCAAATGCACCCGTTAAGCGATTGTTAAATAGGCCATATTCTAAAGCAATATCAAAGCTTTCTGAGGTTTCCCATTGTAATTCAGAATTACCTGTAGTATCCCATCGTAATCCTGGAGTTCCAGCGTTTGAATAGATGGCATATAGCGGTTGAGAGATATAATAATTTAAACTTCCATCACTATTTTCTAATTGATCATTTCCTACACCTCCATAAGATGCTCTTAATTTTAAATTATTTACAAAAGATACATTATCCATAAAATTTTCTTGGCTAATTCTCCAAGAGCCCCCAATAGAGTAAAATGTACCCCATTTACTGTTTGTGAAAACAGAAGAGCCGTCTCTTCTTGCAGATGTGCTTAGGTAATAGCGACTATCAAAGTCGTAATTAAGTCTTCCTAAATAACCTTCAAGATTGTAGTCTGTACTACTACCATCTGCAGATAGAACTTCAGAAAAATTGTCTAGCTCATAAATACCAGCGATGGTTTCTGTGCTTTTAAAAGCGCTGTTTTCTGAAAAATTTCTACTAAAACTTTCATGACCCAAAGTGATATCTAAATTGTGCTTCCCAAAAGTTGTGTTGTAATTAATTAATTGATTGAAGTTTTCCACAGTTCTTTTAAATCTAGCATCTTGAAACCTAGCTGTTGGAGATCCATCTCCAACAAGGGCATTTTCATAACTTTGGTTTACACTGTCTTGAATATCTTGACCGTATAAAAAGCTTACTTTTAAACCTTCAATTATGGAGAAATCAGTATTGTATCTAAAACCATACTTATTTCTTTTTGTGAGTTCGTTATTTAAAATGGCTTCTTCCAGGGCATTTCTTCCAACGTCTGTAGGTCTAGAGAGTATGCCTAATGTAGCATCACTTTCTCCTCTATCCCATCGAATGGCTCCAGTCTCGTCATAAAGATATGCTCCTGTATTTGGGTCTAGTAAGTATGGAGAGTAAATAGACCCCATATTTTTTGCAAAGGCAAAAACATTAGCGGCAGAGCTGCCTCTTGAAGGAGAACCTGTTGTTGTTTCTGATGTGAAGTATGCACCACCTCCCATAGATAACCAACCGGTCGCATTAAAAACGGTATTTAACCGGGCTGTAGTTCTCTTATAAGAACTTTCAATTACGTATCCTTTTTCATCTAAATTAGATACTGAAAAAAATGCTGAGTGTTTGTCTCCACCTCCTGATACGTTAATAGAATGGTTTTGTCTTGTTCCTGTTCTTTCAAGAGCATCATACCAATCTAAATCTTGAGCTATAATTTGGGCATCTGGATTCAACTTGCCATCTATTCCTACTATTTGATCATTTGCAACATTAAAAGGGTTTCTTCCTAAACGGTTAAAAATGGTAGAAGAAGCTTCTATAGCTGCAGCTTCATCTCCTCCCAAAGAGTTTTTGTAAGCTTGCCACATTAGTTCGTAGTAATCACCAGGTCCAACAGCGTCATATTCATCAATGGCCTTTGTTATAATTCCAAATTGGCTAGAAGCACTCACTTTAATAGCATTTTCTTTTTTTCCTTTTTTAGTTGTAATAATAACAACTCCATTTGCTGCCCGAGAACCATAAAGAGAGGTTGAAGCAGCATCTTTAAGTACTGTTAAGGACTCTATATCGTCTTGATTTAAAGTGTTTAAACCTCCTTGAAAAGATACGCCATCTACTATATATAAAGGATCTGTCGATCCACTTAGTGTTCCAACACCTCTAATAACAATACTTGGTGAAGACCCTGGTTGTCCAGATGCAGAAATAAATTGCACACCTGTAGCATTTCCTTCAATAGCGGCTATTGGTGATGTTAAAGGTCTTGTTTCGAAACTTTCCGATTTAATAACACTAGCCGACCCCGTAAATGCTTCTTTTGTTGTAGTACCAAAAGCGACAATAACAACTTCTTCTAATGTAGAAACATCTTCGTTTAATGTTACATCGATTGAATTTGAATTTGTAATTTTAGTTTCGTAGGTTATGTATCCAATAAAGCTAAATACAAGAGTAGCTCCTAGATTAGCTTTAATTGAATATTTTCCATCAAAATCTGTTGTAATACCAGTAGCTGTACCTTTAATTAAGATTGTTGCTCCTGGAAGAGGTAAGCCAGAATCGTCTGAGACTATACCAGAAATTGTCTTTTCTTGTGCAAATGTTAGTTGCACAGCAAACGCTAAAAATAGCGTTATAATTCCACTAAATTTCGTTGTGTTTTTCATATAAAAATTTTTGAATTAGTTGTTTTAAAGTTCCTAATAATAAGCTATCGAAACAATAAATAGCAATGAAATCTAAACCTTACATATTGATTTTTATCAAAATGATAAATACCATTGGAAACCTACAATCAACCTTATGTGAATCTTAAAATTTGATAGTCTAAATTATGTATATCTTAAAATTTAATTCTCCACTATTATTGTGTACTAACTGTTATTATGAACCTTAAAATTATTTGCTTAGACCTGCTATCTACTGCAGTGATAAAAGTTTGAAGTTTTTAAATAAAACGACTAAGCAATCATGTATTTAATTGGTTTTTAGTAATGTAATTTGTATTAATACTAGTTGTTAAAACAGAAAATATTAGATTAACACGTTGTGCATTTATAAAAAGATGAGGCATGAATGAAACTTATGCCAAAGTTAAAGGGGGGTAGGGCTACTTATATATGTGTCTTGTTGGAAATACAGCAATATCATAATACCAATAAACGACTGTAGCCTTTTTCCACTTTTTTGCGCTGGATTGATTGATGTACCACCTAAGTCAGGGACTTTTTCGGAGAAATAAATATATGACACAAAATTTATCGCTAAGGGATTTAATTTTGTATTAGAAGGACAATTTTATGGTAACACCCAAATAACCTCCGTTAGAAAAGCACATCGGTAAAATGTGCTTTTCATAAATCCAAATTATTTTAATTTGATGACTAACTCAAATAACCCCGTTAGTGCAGAAATTTTTTCCATGCCCAATAGTTCTAGTGTGCACTAGCGCTTCGTCTTTAACGAGTGCCGTATTGAGTAAGCAATAAAAAGATAAGCCACATTATAGCGATATAGTGTGGCTTTTTATCTTCTTCGGGTAAATGCTCAATATCGTCAATACTCCGCTCTGCAAAGTCTCTCGATTTTGAGATCATTATAATTCGATTATTTATTTTATTCCTAGGTTACATTTTTATATATGTATAATAGAGTGACAATCTAATTAATATAATATTTGAATTATGACATTTTTATCTTGAGGAATCATCAATTTATCTAATTCCTTGCTAAGGACATATTGATGCTGTTCTTTTACAAACTCAGATATATTTTCAATTTGTAATATGTCGTTTTTGGCATATTTTTCAATCTTTTTATTTCGTATTCCTAATTGAATGGCTCTTCTCTCCAACTTTGCACCACATCTCTTTATATTGGGATTAAGGTAAATGGAAGAAGAGCAGAGTTACCACTGAAAATAAAATCAGCTATTTCTGATTGGGACGTAAATAAAAATTATATAATAAATTAGACTCTTAAAGAATTTTTACGCCTTGTAGAGAGTATTTATCTAAGATTGTAGAACTTGGATCCAGTTCTGTAATCAGAACATCTAGATCATTAATATCACATATTTTATATCTGTTAGATGTGTTAAGTTTTTCAGATATAGTTAATGATACAAGCTTTTTCGAAGCCTTAATCATCGCTTTTTTCACCTGGGCAATCTCCCAATCGATTGCTGTGATTCCCTCGTTTACATCTAAATAACTTGTTCCTAGAAAACAAATATCTGCTTTAATCTCTGATAAAATATTAATAGAACTACCACCAGTTGCTAATTGAGACTTTCTTGATAGTTTTCCTCCAATAAAAATGACGTCTTCATGCTCTGAAATATTATTAAGTAACTCTATTGCCATAGGCAAGCTAGGCGTAAAAAATGTTAGATTTAAATTTTTAGGAATTAGTTTGATTAACTCTAAATTAGTGGATCCTCCACTAATTAAAACGATATCTCCTTTGTTAAGTAAAGATATTCCTTTTTGAGCGATGATTGTTTTGCTTCCTAACTCGTAAACTTCTCTATTTCTTCCCGAATAGATATTAAATCCATTGGATACTGCACCACCATGTACTTTTTTTAATTTTTGTAAACCATCTAGTTCAGTAATATCTCTTCTCGCTGTATCAATGGATACTTTTAAAATCCCGGCCAAATCGGTTAAAAGCACTCTATTATGAATATGTACTTCGTTTAGAATAATTTGTTGTCGTTGTTTTTTATTCAATTATAAAGTATTTGTATGTTAATTTTAAGCGTTCGCAATATAAAAAAATACTCTAATATCGCGCAATTAAGCTGCAAAACAAATCAAAAATTGCTGTTTTATAGATGAAAAGCATGTGAAAGCAATATTTATTTGCTGTTATTTATTGCAAAATAATTTTATTGCTATATATTTGTGTCAAACAACTAACTTTTAAACAAAATCTCATGAAAAAAACAAATGAAAGCTTCTCATGCTTTAAGAGAGTTCAATTCATAAACAGTTTGTTAGTGTTTATGTTATTTGGATTTACAATTCATGGTCAGACAGACTATAAACTACAAGGTAATGTCGTTGATGATTTGGGACAACCAGTGCTTGGGGTGACTGTTCAGATTAAAAACACAAGCCATGGGGCAATTACTGATTTTGATGGTAGCTATAAGTTGCAAGCAAATCTAAACGCCCGTAGTTATGTACTTGTTTTTAGATCATTAGGTTTAACTACAAAAGAAGTCACACTAACGCTTGGTGCTCAAACGGAAGTTGTAACCGATGTTATTATGACCACAGATATTTTAGGGCTTGATGCTGTTGTGATTACTGGAGTAGGGGCATTAACAGCAAAAAAACAACTTGGAAACACTATTTCAACTGTTGAAGGATTAGATATTGCTCAATCTGGCTCGGTAGATATAACTGCTGGTCTTTCTGGAAAGTTGGCTGGAATTCAAGTTACACAAAACTCAGGTGATCCTGCTGGGGGTATTAGTGTTCGGTTAAGAAGTGCAAGTACAGTTAATGGTAGTTCGGATCCATTATATATTATTGATGGGGTATTTGTTAATAACAATTCTACTAATGTTTTGAATGTAACCAGTGTGATGCAAAACCGACTTTCAGATATTAATCCACAAGATATAGATAGAATTGAGATAATAAAAGGATCTGCAGCTGCAGCGTTATATGGCGCCAGAGCTGGTAATGGTGTTGTACAGATTTTTACAAAAAAAGGGAAATCAGGAAAACCTGTAATTACATTATCTAGTAGTGTGAATTTTAATTCACTAAGAAAGAAACGTGATTTTAATCAGGAACCTTTTGACTGGGCATCAAGTGATATTACGGTTCTTGATAAAGTGCCTGTAACAAGGTACGATTATCAAGATATGGTATTTGAAAATTCAACAGGAACCGATAATTATGTTTCGATTGCGGGAGGAAAAGACGATACAAACTACTTTGCTTCATTTTCTTATTTAAAGAATGATGGAATTCTCAAAAGCACTGATTTTGAAAGAGAGGCAGGAAGAGTAAGAATTAATCAAGTCATTAATGATTGGGCGTCTACTTCTATAGGAACCTATTTTTCTACAAGCAGAAGTCAAGATCTGCCTAATGGAGGTTATGAATTTGGACCATTACCAACTATATTATTTACAAATAATATCATTGATCCAAATCGTGATGTGGATGGAAATTATCCTAATCTGACCTTTTATCCAAACATTTTAGAATATATTGATACTTTTGATTTTCATCAAAATAATAATAGAATTATTAGTGATGTGCAAGTTAATCTAAAACCAGCAGATGGTCTTAAAATAAACTACACTCTTGGTTATGACAATGCTGAATCTATAGGTAGTACGTATGTTCCTATTGGCACCAATACGGTTTTATTAGGTAGTGCTAGTACCTCTACAATTAGTAACAAGCTAGTAAATAGTGATTTAAATGCTTCTTATGATAAAAAGATAGGAGAGTATATAAAATCTACAACAGCAATTGGGGGCTCTTGGCAATCAGAGAAGATTTTAGAACGTTCAATTTCAGGAACAGGATTGGCAGTAGGTATAGAAACTACAGATGGTGCAGCTTCTATCTCCACTAGGGAATTAAGAAGTGAAGTAACATTTTGGGGAGGCTTTTTACAACAAACTTTTGGTTTTAGTAATAAGCTTTTTATAACTGGTGCGATTAGACTTGATGGGGCTTCAGTATTTGCTCCAAAGGAAAGAACGCAATTTTTTCCAAAAGCTAGTATGTCTTACTTAGTTTCTGATGAAGATTTTTGGGAAAATAGTTTTGGAAGTACCATCAATAGTTTTAAGTTTAGAGCAGCTTGGGGAGAAGGAGGTAATCTTACTGGTATTAAAGCTTTCGATCGGTTTACACGTTATTCGCCAGGAAGTATTGATGGGAATTCTGGCGTTGTTGCTCCCACCCTACTTGGGAATCCTGATTTAAAACCTGAAAGACAATCTGAATTGGAATTCGGTATTGACATGGGATTGTTTAATAATAAGATAGGAATTGAGCTTACTTATTATAAACAAGATATAACAGATCTTTTATTAGAAAGAATATTATCTCCTTCAACCGGCTCAGGCACAAGGATCGAAAATATTGGAACGATGACTAACAGAGGTTTTGAGGCATTAATTACAGCCACACCAATTCAAACAAAAGATTTTAGTTGGTCTATTACTGGAACATACTCCACAAATAAAAACGAAGTAAATGATATAGAAGGAGAGCAATTTGGAATTGGGAATTTTGGGTTTTCTGTTGCTAAAAATGGTAATCCTTTAGGTGTTTTTTACCAAGGGTATTATGCAAGAAATTCGGATGGAAGTTTACTTTTAACTTCAGGAGGTCTTCCTCAAAGAGAAAAAGGGTCTTTCGATGTAAATGGAAACCCCGTTCCAGAAAGAGACGCATCAGGACAACCAAGTGGTGCTAATTTAAGCAAGGTTATTGGAGATCCAAATCCAGATTTTATAGCTTCTTTAACTAATGAGTTTAGATACAAAAACTTTTCATTCAGAATTCAACTTGATGCTGTTCAAGGTAATGATATTTTAAGCTGGGATACCCGTATGTTCTATAATTTTGGTGGTGGAAGTGCTACAGCTAGTGAATTAAGAGGAGACGAAGTTCGTGGAACTGGAGCGGCTAAATTTGGTATTGCTGAATCTTATATTGAAGACGGGTCTTATGTTAAGCTTCGTGAAATATCAGCTTCATATTTATTAAATAGACCTTTTGAAGGTGTTAGCAATATTAAATTAAGCTTAACGGGGCGTAATTTGTTTTCTATAGATAATTTCTCAGGATATGATCCAGAAGTAAATATGGATGCACAAAACAATGGCTCCAGAGGTGGTGTTATGGGGTTAGTCCCAATACCTAGTGTCATTAAATTTGGTGTAACAGCTACTTTTTAAGTATCAAAATCAATAAATTTTAAAATATGAAAAATATAAAAATATATACAATCGTAAGTGTTTTGCTTATAGGTAGTTGTTTATTTACAGCATGCGAAACTGATTTTGAAAATCCAAACAATCCTATTGAGGAGGTTGTTCTGCAAACAAAGGAAGGTCTCTTTGCATTAGCTACTGGAATTAGACAATACTACTCAGTAACTGCATTGAGGCAAGTCATAGAAGCCCCAGGAATTACTACAAGAGAGCTGGGAGTAACCAATACGTTTTTAAACATTAATGAACTCGCTAAAGGAGGCGCCGAATTACCTAGTGAAAGTGGTGGTATTACAAACCCTTGGGTGAATCTTTTACGTGCCAAAGGAATGGCAGAATCATTAATTAATGGTGCTAATACCGTAGAGCTTACCGATGGGACTAAAGCAGGGCTTTTGGCTTATGGGAATTTATTTAAGGCCATGTGTCTGGGATCATTAATTCAGATGTTCGAGCAAGTTCCAATAGATAATGCTCTAGATGGACAAGCACCTTTTAGTGATCGGGCAACGGTACTAGCTGAATGCATTGCGTTACTAGAAGATGCGCTTGATGTATTATCTGCTACAGCTATGTCTGATGATTTTAAATCAAGTGTTCTTTGGAATGACATTAATTTACAAAAAACAATTAATGCATTCCTTTCTAGATATCATTTGTTAGCAGGTAATTATACAGAAGCTATTACTGCTGCAGATACCGTATTAGATGATATTAGTCTTCCAATTAATTCAATGTGGGTCTTTGATGCTAATAATCAAAACCCTATTTGGAATAGAACCGTTAACTCAGAAGATCTAAACCCACAAACTAATTTTGGATTACTAGGGATGTATATTCCTGAAGTAGGAGATGGTCGGATTGATTTTTATCTAGGTGCAGGCGCTGGAAATGCAAATGCCGATGCTGGCGGTCAGGCTTTAAGTGAAATGCTTGGCTTTTTTGCTACGAGTACAACATCTATTCCAATCTATCTTCCTGGTGAAATGATGTTAAACAAGGCAGAAGCCTATGCGAGACAAGATCAATTGAGTAATGCCGTTATTCAATTAGATTTAGTAAGACAAAAAAATGATGATCCTCTTGGTGTTAACGCTGACCTTCCTGCCTGGACGGGTAATGCTGCAAGTCAGGTAGACATTTTGGAAGAAATATATAAGAACAGATCTATTGAGCTCTTTTTAACAGGCATGAGGCACGAGGATAGTAAAAGATTTCATCCTGATTTTGTAGTGCCTTCTGCAGCCAATACGACTAACGAAAGGAATAGGAACTTTTACCCCTATCCAAGTATAGAAAGAGAAAATAATCAAAATACACCTTCAGATCCATCCATCTAAAATATTAGTTTTTTTAAGTTTGTGTGTAAGAGTAGTAGTAATACTGCTCTTACACCAACTTAAATTTCAAAAATGGTGTATAATAAATAATTTGAATTATTTTTTGTTTCATATAAGTGAAAAATAAACAGTTATATGCGACGTTTTGATGCTTATTGGTGTTACATACAATACTAATTATTAAATCCTAAATTTAATTTTTAATTAAGGATACTAAAAAATCACTTCAATATATTCAGAAATACGTATTAAAAAATAAACGTTATTAAATCATGAAAGTTCAAACAGGCTTGGATGTTTTCCTAAGGGATAAAACGCATCAAAATAAATATAAAGGAAACGTAGCATTATTATGCCATAATGCATCTATCGATTCCACATTTACACACGCAGCAGTAAAATTTAAAGAAATATTTGGTTCAAGATTTATAAAAATGTTTGGGCCACAGCATGGTTTTTCAACAGATGTGCAAGACAATATGGTTGAAACAAATCATTATATACATCCACATTTTAACATACCTGTCTACTCCCTTTATTCAGAAACACGCATTCCTACAGACGAGATGTTAGAAAATATTGATCACTTTTTTATTGATTTGCAAGATGTAGGCTGCAGAATATACACATACATCTATACGCTTACACTATTGCTTGAAAAATGTGTTGATAAGGATATCCAAATTATTGTACTAGACCGCCCCAATCCCATTAACGGCATTGATATCGAGGGAAATCTTGTAGAACCAGAATTTGAATCATTTGTTGGCCGTCACCCAATTCCGATACGTCATGGAATGACTATTGGGGAAGTGGGGTTAATGCATCAAAATTTATGGGCTAAAGGAAAAACAAACTTCGAAATAATAAAAATGCAACATTGGAAAAGAGACATGTTTTTTGAAGACACGAAATTGCCGTGGCTTTTACCTTCGCCGAATCTTGCAAGAGCAGAAAGTGCTTTAACTTTTGCAGCGACTGTTTTTTATGAAGGCACACTTTTAAGTGAAGGGCGTGGTACATCACAGCCATTAGAAATTGTAGGGCACCCAAAAATAGAACCCTATTCTTTTTATGAGAATCACATGTCCCAAAGTATAAAAAAATCAAAACTCGAGGGTTTTGTTTTAAGACCCATAACCTTCCTACCTACCTTTCAAAAACATGGAAATACTGTTTGCGGCGGCTTTCAAATTCATGTAACCAATAAAGCAGCTTTCAGGCCTTGGCGCGTAGGGCAATTTATTTTACGAGAACTATACCATCTATTAGGAGACGATTTTGAATGGAAAAAACCGCCTTATGAATATAATTACAAGCAAAACCCTATCGATATTATTAATGGAACAGAGAAATTAAGACATTGGATAGAAAATAATGATTCCACAGAAGCCCTTGATGATTTCGAAAATTTAGAGGCTTATAAGGAACAATTTAACGCTGTAAAAATATATTAAAAGCACATAACAATTTTATATTGTATTTATGAATCCGATAGTAATCTTTTCGATCATAGCAATTTATTTTGCCGTGCTTATGGTAATATCATATCTTACTTCAAAAGATACCAGCGATAATACATTTTACACAGGAGATAGAAAATCTCCTTGGCCTCTCGTAGCTTATGGGATGGTTGGTGCCGCATTATCGGGCGTCACATTTGTCTCTATTCCTGGCATGGTAAGTAATAATTTTTTCTATTATTTTCAGTTTGTTATAGGGAATGTTTTAGGATACATTTTTATTGTATTGGTGTTAATTCCCATTTACTACAAACTAAAATTAGTATCTATTTATACATACTTATCTTCTAGATTTGGGAATTACTCATACAAAACAGGATCCTTGTTTTTTTTAATATCCCAATCTTTTGGAGCGGCATTAAGACTCTTATTGGCTGCTAAAATATTACAGTATGCATTATTTGATAGTTATAACATTCCTTTTCCTGTTACCGTAATGATTATCATTTTTCTTGTGTGGATATACACAAATAAATCAGGAATAAAAACAATTGTTTGGACAGATACGCTGCAAACAACCTTTTTAATTTTTGCGGCCATTGTAGCCATTGTAATTGTTAAAAACTCTTTAGGATTATCTTTTTCCGAAACGATAACAAGTATTAAAGATCACCAATATTTTAAGTTATTTAATTGGGATTTTAATTCTAAGAACAATTTTTTTAAACAAATAATATCTGGGATGCTAATAGCGATCGCTATGATGGGCTTAGATCAAAATATAATGCAAAAAACACTAACATGTAAGAATAAAAGGGATGCTCAAAAAAATGCATTAGTATTTAGCCTTATTCTAGCAATAACACAATTCTTATTTTTAGGATTAGGAGTTGTCTTATATATTTATGCTGAAAAAAATGGCATTACTTTAGAGAAGGTAAACGGTGAATTTGTAAATACAGACACACTCTTTCCTATTTTATCTTTAAATCATTTTGGTTTATTTGCAAGTATTACTTTTATTTTAGGTATTACTGCAGCTGCCTTTTCAAGCATAGATTCTGCATTAACAGCATTAACAACTTCATTCACTCATGATTTTTTAGATATTGAAGATAAAAGTGGTAGCCAAAAAACAAACATTAAAAATAGAGTTCTTTTTGGTTTTTCTGTCATAGTGTTTATAATTATTATGTTATTTTCAAATAGTAAAGGCGATGTTATCTCTACTATTTTTAAGGTAGCAGGTTACACCTATGGACCATTACTAGGGCTTTATTTATTAGGCATTTTTACTAAAATAAAAATACATGATAAGTCCGTACCCATACTATGCATTACTGCACCCATAGCAACGTATTACTTAAATGATTACTTAATTGTTAACTTTAATTTTGACCTTGGATTTATGAATATATTCGTAAATGCACTACTTACTATTTTAAGTTTAATAATAACTCAAAAACTAATTATTGATGGAAAATAAATCAACAACCGAACAAGCTTCTCATTACAATGATTTAGAAAAAATGAGTACTCAGGATTTGCTTAAAAACATAAATAAGGAAGATAGAACTGTCGCAAATATAGTAGGAGAATCAATTCCAAAATTGGAAATATTGATAGATGTTATTGTTTCAAAAATGAAGAATAATGGAAGACTTTTTTATATTGGAGCTGGAACTAGTGGGCGATTAGGTGTTTTAGACGCTTCTGAATGCCCACCAACTTTTGGCGTTACCGACGATTGGATTATCGGTCTTATCGCAGGTGGAGATTCTGCTTTAAGAAAAGCGGTTGAAAATGCCGAAGACAATTTATATCAAGCCTGGCTAGATTTAATGGAGTATGATATAAATAAAAATGATGTGGTTATTGGAATAGCTGCCTCGGGAGGAACTCCTTATGTTATTGGAGGTGTTCGTAAAGCACGAGAAAATAATATAACAACAGCTTGTATTGTTTGTAATAATAAAAGCCCTTTATCTCTTGAAGTTGAGTACCCGATCGAATTGGTTGTGGGACCAGAATTTGTTACCGGAAGTACTAGAATGAAAGCTGGTACAGCACAAAAACTAGCACTTAACATGATCTCTACGACTGTGATGATAAAACTTGGCAAAGTAAAAGGCAATAAAATGGTAAATATGCAATTATCAAATAAAAAGCTTGTAAACAGAGGTGTGAAAATGATAGTTGACGAACTAAAAATTGAAGAAGAGCTGGCAAATAAACTATTAAGTGAACATAAAAGCGTAAAAAAAATACTTGATATTTATAAAGCTAAGTCTACTAATGAAAATTCAAACTAACGCGTTACTCTATAAAAATTTACAAGAAAATTTTTCGGGTGATATTTTTACCGATAAGTTACATTTGTCAATTTATGCCACCGATGCTTCAGCATATCGCATGTATCCTTCGGCAGTAGCTTTACCAAAAAGCAATAACGACATTAAATTATTAATAGACTTTGCTAATAAGTATCGTTTAACACTTATTCCAAGAGCAGCTGGAACCTCTTTGGCTGGTCAATGCGTAGGGCATGGTATTGTGGTTGATATTTCAAAACACTTCACCAAAATTCTAGATTTCAATAAAGAAAAGAGAACCATAAAAGTTCAACCAGGTGTTATACGAGATGAATTAAATGCGTTTTTAAAACCCCATGGATTGTTCTTTGGCCCTAACACCTCTACAAGTAATCGTTGTATGATTGGTGGGATGATAGGTAATAATTCTTCAGGTACCACATCGATACAATATGGAGTAACCCGCGATAAAGTTTTGGGATTAAAGACCCTTTTAAGTGATGGTTCAGAAGCTGTATTTCATGCAATCTCTAAAAAAGAATTTATAGAAAAAACAGAGAAAAACACTTTAGAAGGGGCGATTTATAATAAGTTGTACCAAGAATTATCACCTGCTGAGGTTCAAAAAGAAATTCTTAAGGAATTCCCTAAATCTGGTATCCATAGAAGAAATACAGGGTATGCTATTGATACCTTGCTTCAAACAGAACTATTTGATCATTCTAGTGAACAAATTAATATAGCAAAATTATTATGTGGAAGCGAAGGCACCTTAGCGTTTACTACTGAAATAACTCTACAATTAGACAGGTTGCCGCCTTCTGAAAAAATGATGATTGCTGTTCATTTTAATAGCATCCAAGAAAGTATGGAAGCAATTCCAACAGCGATGAAGTATAACTTATATACTTGTGAATTAATGGATAAAACCATTTTAGATTGCACTAAAAATAACAGAGAGCAAATTAAAAACAGGTTTTTTATTGAAGCAGACCCTCAAGCCGTTTTAATGCTTGAAATCTGCACCCATTCCACTGAAAATACGAATCAATTAGCCAACAAGTTAATTGATGAATTAAAAGAACATAATTGGGGTTACGCATATCCTAAATTATTAAATAATGATATTAATAAAGCACACAACCTCAGAAAAGCAGGTTTAGGATTATTAGGAAACATTGTTGGGGATAATAAAGCGGTTCCTTGTATTGAAGATACAGCTGTAGAAATAAAAGATTTGCCGAATTATATTTCAGAATTCACTAAATTAATGGAAGCATTTGGGCAAAAAGTAGTGTATTATGCACATGCTGGTGCTGGAGAATTGCATCTACGTCCTATTTTGAATTTAAAGAAAAAAAAGGATGTTATTTTATTTAGAGACATTACAAGCCAGACAGCAAAATTAGTAAAAAAATATGGCGGTTCCTTTAGTGGTGAACATGGTGATGGTATTGTGAGAGCGGAATTTATACCTCTTATGATAGGAGCTAAGAATTATGAACTTTTAAAAAAAGTGAAACATATTTTTGATCCTAATAACATTTTTAACAAAGGAAAAATAGTAGCGCCTTATTTAATGGATGAAAACCTGAGGTATGAAGCAGATAGAGAAGAACCACAAATAAATACGCTTTTAGACTTCTCAGACAGTTTGGGTATTTTAAGAGCCACCGAAAAATGTAATGGTTCTGGCGATTGCAGAAAATTACCTTCGGCAGGAGGAACAATGTGTCCAAGTTATAGAGCAACAAGAAATGAAAAAGATACAACAAGAGCACGAACCAATGCCTTGCGAGAGTTTTTAACCAACTCCACCAAACCTAATAAATTCAATCATGAGGAGCTTAAAGATGTCTTTGACCTTTGCTTAAGTTGTAAAGCATGTGCTAGCGAATGCCCAAGTAATGTAGATGTCGCTATTTTAAAAGCCGAATTTTTACATCAGTATTATAAAAAAAATAGCATTCCTTTTAGAACAAAAATGTTTGCGAATAATGTTAAATGGAATAAAATAAACAGCTATTTCCCTACTTTAACAAATCTTTTATTAAATGCAAGTATATCAAAAAAAATAATAGGAATTGCTTCTCAAAGGCATGTGCCTAAGTTGTCAAAAATAACAGTATATCATTGGTATAGCAAAAACAAAAAACAGTTGTTAAATCAAAAAAATATACATGGAGAATTATATCTGTTTATTGATGAGTTTACTAATTATTATGATGTGAACATCGGTATAGATGCTATAGAATTATTAACAAAATTGGGCTACAAAGTACATATAACGAAGCATGAAGAAAGTGGGCGTAGTTTTATTTCCAAAGGATTACTTGATAAAGCCAAAAAAACAGCAAATTTTAATGTTGCTTTTTTTAAAGAATTGATCACAAACAAAACCCCTTTAGTTGGTATTGAACCATCAGCCATATTAACGTTTAGAGATGAATATTTAAGATTGTCTGATGATAAAGTTGCGGCAAAAAAAATAGCAGAAAATGTATTTACAATAGAAGAATTTATAAGCATGGAGTTGCAAAAAAAACATATAACGGCCAATCGTTTTAAAGAGGAAAAAAAGACATTGAAAATACATGGACATTGCCATCAAAAAACCTTAAGTACTATAGAATCTACATTTAAAATGCTTTCTATTCCTAAAAACTATGATGTTACAATTATTACTTCTGGATGTTGTGGAATGGCTGGGTCTTTTGGATACGAAAAAGAACATTACGATATAAGCATGGAAATTGGTGAAACCACATTATTTCCAAAAATAAGAAAGATGAAAAAAGATACGATTATTGTAGCTTCGGGAACAAGTTGCAGGCACCAAATAAAAGACGGAACCAATCGAAATTCAAAACATCCCGTTACAATTTTAAAAGAAGCATTGATTTAAATTGAAATTAATAATACGAACATATAATTTACAGTTAAAACATCCTTTTACAATCTCAAGAGGAGCCACCAGAACGGTTATTCCCTCTGTAATAGTTGAGCTTCAAGAACATGGTTTTTCTGGCTATGGAGAAGCAACAGAAAACGTATACTATAATAAAACGGCCAAACAATTGGTGCAAGAACTTATTGAAAAACGCGAAATTGTTGAAGTTTCTTCAGGAAGAACACCTAAAGCATATTGGAACTATTTATTGCCACATTTTGATAAAAACATGTTTTTATTATGTGCCTTAGATGAAGCATATCATGATTTGTATACAAAAATTAAAGGCGTTAAACTCTATGAATATTGGGGATTAAAATTGGAAAAATTACCCCAAACAAATTATACTATTGGAATTGATTCTATCGAAAATATGGTCGCTAAAATGAATGAAACACCTTGGCCCATTTATAAAATTAAATTAGGAACTAAAAGAGATCTTGAAATAGTTACCGAATTAAGAAAGCATACCAATTCAATATTTAGAATTGATGCGAATTGTGGATGGACTGTAGATGAAACCATAAAGTACTCATATGAATTTAAAAAACTGGGCGTTGAATTCATTGAGCAACCTCTACCAGCAACTAACTGGAAAGATGCTAAAAAAGTATTTAAAGGTTCCTGCTTACCAATTATTGCTGATGAAAGCTGTATTGTAGAAACAGATATCAATAAATGCCACAACCATTTTCATGGAGTTAATATAAAACTAATGAAATGTGGTGGTTTAACACCTGCTAAAAGAATGATAGCCAAAGCTAAATTGTTAGGATTGAAAACCATGGTTGGTTGTATGACGGAGTCTTCAGTTGGCATTTCAGCCATTGCACATCTAACACCTATGTTAGATTATGTGGATATGGATGGGGTATTATTATTAAAAAATGACACTGCTAAAGGTGTGAAAATAGAACATGGAAACGTGCAGTTTCCGAATATAAATGGAACAGGAGTAAAATTAAATGAAAATGAAGAAACTAATTATAGCTAGTACTTTTTTGGTATGTCTTGCAGGCTACGCACAACAAGAAGAACCATTACTTACTACAGATGTAGAAAATCAAAAAAAGTGGGTGGATAGTATCATGAAAAACCTAACCATAGACCAAAAAATAGGTCAGCTTTTTATGGTTCAAGCCTATTCCAATAAAGATAAAAAGCATCAGAATTTTATTAAAAAAATGATAAAACAATATCATATTGGCGGTCTTATTTTTATGCAAGGGACTCCTGAAAAACAAGTAAAACTAACAAATCAATACCAGTCAAAGTCTAAAATTCCTTTACTTATAGGCTTTGATGGCGAGTGGGGTTTAAATATGAGATTAAAAAATACGTTTCGTTACCCTTGGAATATGACTTTGGGAGCCGTAGAAAACAATACATTAATTGAGTTATTTGGTAAACAACTTGGAACGCATTGCAAACGGGTTGGTATTCATATTAATTTTGCTCCTGTTGTTGATATTAATACAAATCCTAAAAATCCAATTATAGGAAGCCGATCTTTTGGAGAAAACAAATACAATGTCACAGAAAAAGCAATTGCTTTTACTAAAGGCATGCAGAGCGCAGGGGTTTTAGCAAATGCAAAACATTTTCCTGGGCATGGAGATACTTCAACAGATTCTCACAAAACACTGCCTTTTCTAGACTTTGATTTAAAACGGTTAGAGTCCATAGAATTGTATCCTTACAAGCAACTATTCGATTCAGATTTAGCAAGTGTTATGATTGCTCACTTAAATGTACCATCCTTAGAACCAAAAGAAGGCGTTCCAACATCTATTTCGTATAAAGTAGTTACAGAGCTTTTAAAAAATAAAATGAATTTTAAGGGTTTAATTTTTACTGATGCTTTAAATATGAAAGGCGCTGCTAATTATGCCGAACCTGGTGCTATTGATTTAGCTGCTTTTCTTGCAGGAAATGATATTTTGCTCATTCCTGAGGATATAAAGGAAGCTGTAAAAAAAATAAAAACGGCACTTGAAAATAATATATTTAATGAAGCACGTTTAAATCAATCTGTTCGAAAAATATTGTTGGCTAAATACTATGTGGGTTTAAATAATTTTGTTCCAATAAAAGAGGAGGGTATTAAAGATGATATTATTACTTCAACAGATAAACTGTTATATAGATCTTTAATGGAAGAAGCCATAACCCTTGTAAAAAATGATGATGCAACACTTCCTATTCATGATTTATCTAAAACCAAGATAGCCTATGTTAAACTGGGAGATTCCAATCATTTTAACTTTACAAATACATTGAATAAGTACACACAAGTTGATGTTATTTCTGAAGACAACTTAACGGACTTACTTCAGAAATTAAAACCGTATCATACTGTAATTGTAGGGTATCATAAATCAAACGAAACCCCTTGGAAACGTTTTAAAATGTCTGAGGATGAATTAATCTGGTTGCAAGAAATTTCTAAAAACCACAAAGTGATATTAGATGTTTTTGCAAGCCCATATGCGCTTTTGGATATTGATGATTTTAGTACTATTGATGCTGTTGTAGTATCCTATCAAAATAGTAAAGTGTCGCAAGAGATTTCTGCACAAATGATTTTTGGAGCATTAGAAATTAAAGGAAAACTACCCGTTTCCATTAAAAATATATTTCCAGAAGGCACTGGTATAACAACTCCTGGTTTATTAAGACTTTCCTATTCTATTCCAGAAGATGTGGGCATGAGTAGTAAATTATTAGCAAAAATAGATACTGTAACAAAAAAGGTAGTAGATTCTTCAATGGCTCCTGGAGGTCAGGTTTTAGTTGCACGTTATGGAAAAGTAATCTACCATAAAAGTTTTGGTTACCATACCTATAATAAAAAACAAAAAGTAAGATTGACAGATCTTTATGATTTGGCTTCGGTTACCAAAATATTAGGAGGACTTCCATTAATCATGAAAAGCGAAGAAATGGGGCTCTTTAATTTGAATACCACACTTGGTGAAATATTACCCTATTTAAAAGCGACCAATAAAGATACGATTACTACCAAAGAAGCATTATCACATACTGGAAGAATAAAGCCATGGATTCCTTATTATTTAGAAACGATCGATATCATTGCTAAAACACCTTTAAAAGAATACTATAGTACCATTAAAAGCAAAGATTTTTCAATAAAAGTGGCTGAAGATTTATATTTAATTAATTCATACACAGATTCCATCTATAAAAAAATAGCAGAGGCACCACAGCGAACAGAAGTAGGTTATAAATACAGTGGTTTGGTTTTCTATTTATTTAAAAAATATATAGAAACCACCTTCAATAAAAAAATGGATGCTCTTGATAATGAGGAATTCTACAAACCATTAGGAGCAACAACGCTAACCTATAATCCACTAAATAAGTTCAATCCATCTGAAATTGTTCCTTCTGAAATAGACAATTATTTTAGAAATCAAACGCTTCATGGTCATGTTCATGATATGGGAGCAGCTATGATGAATGGGGTAAGTGGCAATGCAGGCCTTTTTGGAAATTCAAACGATGTTGCTAAAATGATGCAAATGTATTTACAAGGGGGGTACTATGGCGGTAAAAGGTATTTTGAATCAAAAACCATTCACAAATTTAATCATAGGTATTATGAAAGAGATAGTATTCGAAGAGGGCTTGGTTTCGATAAGCCTCAATTAAAATTAGAAGACAAAGTGACTAGTAAATACGCATCTGCAAATAGCTTTGGTCATAGTGGTTTTACAGGAACCTATACTTGGGCAGATCCTGAAACTGGCCTTTTATATGTTTTTTTATCAAACCGAGTATATCCAACCATGGCTAACAATAAGTTAGGAGAGAGAAATATAAGAACAGATATCCTGGATTTAATTTATGAAGCAATTGAAGAATAAATATAAAATGGAAATTAAATACAAACCTGCTGGACAATTTGAAGAAACACGTTTTGAAAAAATTCATAATGTTATTTTTAATTCTTCAACCGAGGGCTCTTTAACAGTTGCTAGAGAAATAGCAGATTTAATTAAAGACAAACAAAAATCTAATGCAAACTGTATTTTAGGGCTAGCCACAGGGTCTTCACCTATAAAAGTTTATGAAGAACTTATTAGAATACATAAAGAAGAAAGCTTAAGCTTTGCCAATGTTATTACTTTTAATTTGGACGAATATTATCCAATGGATAAGAATAATATTCAAAGTTATTATTACTTCATGCATGAACATCTTTTTAATCATGTAGATATTTTACCAGAAAATATTAATATACCCAATGGAAGTGTAAGCAGTGAAGACCTATATGAATATTGTATAGATTATGAAATGAAAATTAAGGCGCTTGGAGGACTCGATTTTGAATTACTAGGCATTGGTAGAACAGGGCATATTGGATTTAACGAACCTGGGTCTCATTTTAATTCAGGCACAAGAAATATAACCTTAGATCACATCACTCGTGTTGATGCTGCACCAGCATTTTTAGGAATAGATAATGTTCCTAGAAAAGCGATTACTATGGGTGTAGGTACAGTAAGAAGTGCAAAAAGAATTGTGCTGTTAGGTTGGGGAATTAGTAAAGCAAACATCCTTAAAAAAACCATTGAAGGTGAGATCACATCACATGTGCCTGCAACATATTTACAAGAGCATAACAATACAACTTTTGTTTTAGATAAAGGAGCCTCTACAGAATTAACCAGAATAAAAACACCATGGATAGTAACATCGTGTTTGTGGACAGAAGCTCTTAAATTAAAAGCAGTTGTTTGGCTAAGTGAATTAACGAATAAACCTTTTCTTAAATTAACAGATAAAGATTATAATGATCATGGGATGTCTGCCCTTTTAGCAGAAGAAGGTACTGCATATGATTTAAACATTAAAATGTTTAATAAACTACAACATACCATTACTGGTTGGCCGGGAGGAAAACCAAATTCAGATGATTCTAATAGACCAGAACGTGCAAATATTCCTAAAAAAAGAGTTATTATTTTTAGTCCGCACCCAGATGATGATGTTATTTCGATGGGTGGTACTTTTGATAGACTTGTTGAACAAGGGCACGATGTACATATTGCTTACCAAACTTCTGGGAATATTGCGGTTTCAGACGAAGAAGCTTTAAAGTTTGCCGAAATATCTATGTCTCTCACCCCAGATTGTAAAGCATCGCATGCTATTATTGATAACTTAAATAATAAAACAGGAAATAATGTTGATTCACATGAAGTAAGAAGGTTAAAAGGATTAATAAGACGAAGTGAATCACTGGCAGCTACTAGATATTTGGGCTTAGATGATGCTAATGTTCATTTTTTAGACCTTCCGTTTTATGAAACTGGTACCGTTAAAAAGAATAATTTGTCGCAAGACGACATAGATATTATGTGTCGCTTAATAGAGGCTATAAAACCACACCAAATTTATGCGGCAGGAGATTTGGCAGACCCCCATGGTACACACAAAGTATGTTTAGATGCTTTATTTGAAACCTTAGAAAAATTAAAACACAACAAATATATGGACGATTGCAGGGTTTGGTTATACCGTGGCGCATGGCATGAATGGGAATCTTATCAAATAGAAATGGCCGTTCCTATGAGTCCAGACCAAGTATTGAAAAAAAGACACGCTATTTTTTATCACCAATCACAAAAAGATGGGGTGATGTTTCAAGGTGACGATTCCAGAGAGTTTTGGGTACGTGTAGAAGATAGAAATAGATTAACAGCAAAAAAATATAATGATCTTGGTTTAGCAGATTATGCAGCGATTGAAGCTTTTAAGCGGTATCATTTTAATTAACGTGAACTCGATGTAAACTAAAACAGATAAATAATATTTATGTTATTGATAAGAGGTGTTTTGTCAATGTCGACAGAGCAAGTCATGAGTGATGAGACATCTCATAAAGATGAGGTACTTCATCAAAAGCTACGTTTCATACCTTCGAACAAAATACATATCAGAATAAACCAATTTAAATCAGACAGTGTGTAATTAGCTTATTATTAGGTATTAACGTGTCTTTTCCTATACAGAAAAAATAAGATCCCTTCTATTTTACCAGAGGCTGTTTTTCGTAATATAGAAAATGCTTTAGTAATATGTCCTTCAACCGTTTTTATGGAAATATTAAGGTAATCAGATATTTCCATATTGGTAAGGCCGTCTTTTCTACTTAACAAAAAAGTTTCTTTACATTTTTTTGGCAAATTTTTAATACCCTCAGTAACTAATGCAATTTTTTGTTCTAATAATTCCGAATTACTACTATCAACCGTTTCATCAATAGCTTCAATATAAACTTTTTCTAGATTAGAAATAGCTCTTGTTTGATGGTACTGATTAATAAATTCATTATAAGTAGTCTTATACAAAAAGCTTTTTATTGAATAATCAGGATTCAATCGTTTTCTAAATTCCCAAGACTTTAGAAAAACGGTTTGTACAATATCCTCAGATTGAGCATGGTCATTTGTTAGACTTAACGCATAAATAAAAAGAGGTTTGTGGTAAGTCTTAACCAAATAAGTGTAGGCATTCTCATTTCCTTTTTTAAGGCTTTCGATGAATTCTACATTATTAATATATGGAAAAGACATAGTGAAAAACTGTAAATTCTAATTTATCAGCACGTAAATATGATAAAATAATAATAAAAAAAGCAAAAAAATGTAAAAAAAGCAAGGGTTGTTTCATTCTGCCTTGTAATATATGTAAAGTTAAGGTATTAAAAATGACTCCAAAAATTGAAAAAATAGTAATAAAGTATATAACGCAATCGGCAACGGTAAGTGATTTGGATACGCTTTCTGAATGGATTAAAACCCCTGCAAATAAAATAGCCTTTAAAGATTATATACAATCACACTATGCAATAATACATAGTATGAACAATCCAGATACAAAAAAGGCACTTGAACAACTCCTTTTGAGAATAAAAAAAGAAAAAACATTAGTTTATAGACTAAGAAGACAACCAATTTACAAATATGCAGCTGCAGCTGTAGTAGTTGGAATAATGGTTTCAGCTTATTTATTTAAAAATAATTTATCCGATATACCTGTTGAGTCCACCCCAGTAATTGTAGATACTAATACTATTGTACCTGGAACAGACAAAGCAACTTTAACTCTAGGTGATGGTACTGTTGTGGCATTGGAAAAAGGAAGTACTTACCAAACACAAAATGCTAATAGCAATGGAGAAGAAATAATATACAAGGCTGGCAATAAAAAAACGAATGAGATTGTATATAACTATTTAACCATTCCAAGAGGAGGTGAATTTCATATGGTTATGGCAGACGGAACAGAAGTTTGGTTAAATTCAGAATCTCAACTTAAATATCCAGTATCATTTATTGATGGTGTGACTCGTGAAGTTCAACTCGTTTATGGTGAAGCCTATTTTGATGTATCTCCTAGTACAAATCATAAAGGTGCAAAATTTAAAGTATTAAATCAATCTCAAGAAATAGAAGTTTTGGGAACAGCGTTTAATATAAAAGCTTATAAAGATGAAACGAATATATACACGACGTTAGTTGAGGGTAAAGTAGTCGTAAATAGCGGGACTTCAAAACAATATTTAGTACCTAATCAACAATCAAATTTTGATCTAAAAAATAATAGTATTACGGTTTATAAAGTAGATGTAAATACCGAAATTTCATGGAAAGATGGCATTTTCAGTTTTAAAGGAAAACCATTAAAAGACATCATGAAAGTGATTTCAAGGTGGTATGATGTTGATATAATTTTTGAAAATAAAGATTTAGAATCAATAAAATTTAAAGGCTATTTAGATAAAAATCAGAGTATTGATCAAATTTTATTAATTATGAAATCCAATACAATAAATAATTACGAAATAATAGATAAAACTATAATACTAAAATAAGTAAGATTTTATTTAATCTCAGAAAGGAATCAAAAACTAATTTATTAACTCAAAAATTATAGCCTATGCAATAAAAGAACAAACAAAAAGAGGATAAAGTTTAACCGTCTAAAGTCTAAAGCTCTACCCCCTTGGTATTATTATCAAATTAATTAAAATGTTTTAACTAACTAAATAACACACAAATTTATGGAAATTAAATTAACTAGTCTCTGTTTTCTATTCAGAAAGCGGTTTTTAATGATCATTATGAGAACATTCATTTTCTTATGTTTCACTTCTGTTTTTGCTTTAATACCTGATAATGTTGTATCACAAAATTCTAAAATTAAGATAGAAGAATCACGAACATTAACAGTTGATGAGGTGTTTGACTTAATCATGGATCAAACGGATTATAAATTTTTTTACGAAGAAGGCATATTTAATAACCTTCCCAAGGTAGAATTAAAAAAAGGCATTATAAGTACCAATAAGTTGTTGAAAAAAAGCTTATCGCTGGAAAATCTAGACATTACGGTAACTGCTAATAATGCTATTTTAATAAAAGAAAAACCTAAAAGAAAAGTCATTGTCCAACAAGGTTATAACCTAAAAGGAACAGTTAAAGATGCCAATGGACAACCATTACCAGGAGCAAACATCATAGAAAAAGGAACAACAAACGGCTCACAAACCGATTTTGATGGAAATTTTTCGATTACTGTAGCTAATAAAAAATCGATACTCGTTATTTCATACTTAGGCTTTTTAACAAGCGAAGTTCCTGTAAATGGACAAACAACAATTAATGCCGCTTTAAGTGAAGATTCTGCTAAATTAGACGAAATAGTTGTTGTTGGTTATGGTTCACAAAAGAAAGTAAACCTTACGGGATCTGTAGTAAGTGTAAAAGGCGATGATATAAATAAAAGACCAATTACACAGGGTTCACAGGCATTACAAGGAGTCGCTTCGGGGGTGTTTATAAATACCAATTCAGGAGAACCTGGTGCAGATACCGCTACTGTTAATATTAGAGGTATAGGTACTTTAAACGACTCAGATCCATTAGTTTTAATTGATGGTATAGAGGGACCATTGAATAGTGTTAATTCAAATGATATTGAATCTATAAATGTATTGAAGGATGCGGCATCTGCGTCTATTTATGGAACAAGAGCTGCAAATGGCGTTGTGTTAATTACGACAAAAAGAGGGGCCATTGGAGCACCTTCTGTAACTTATAATACATACTATGGTGTAACCTCTCCAACAGTTTTAGCTAATACGGTAACAGATACTAAAACATATTTAGAAACATATGTTAAAGCTGCCGAATATTCTGGAAGAACTCACCCTTTTACACCAGAATTAATAGATGAGATTGCAGCTTTAGGATCTAAAGATTGGCTTGGAGATTACGTTAATACGGGTTCTGTACAAAATCATGATGTTGCTGTTTCTGGAGGCTCAGAAAATGTTAAATACCGTTGGTCTACAAGTTATTTAGATCAAAATAGTTATTTAGAAGGCGATTACTATTTAAAACGACTAAACACGCGATTAAATTTAGACGTTAAAGTAAGTGATAAAATTAAAGTCGGTACGTCATTATCTTATGTAAATACTGATAATAGACAAGCTCCAAAAAATGATGCTCCAGCAACTAGTACTAGTCGTGGTATATCATCAGCAGAAGGTCAAGGGGTTGTTCCTACATATTCAGGTGACGGAAATAAAGGAAGCTTTTTATTTACCATACTTAATGTAAGTGCGCCAAACGCATTCGTTTATGATGAGTTTGGAAGGTATGGTGGTACAGGTGGCGAGTCATCAAGATCACAACGTCATAACCCACAGGCATTAATAGATAACCAATGGGTAAATATAGATGGTAATGAGTTTTTAGGTAACGCTTTTGTAGAATACGCACCTTTAGAAGGGCTTAAAGTTAGATATACATCTGCAATAAACTTTCAACAAGAATCACATGAGGATATTCGTTTAGAGCATGAACAATATGATAGATTTGGTAATCTTTCAGCTACTCGTGAGGCAGGTAGTGTTTTAATAGCAAGAGAGTCTACTATACTTAATTATACCAATTGGTTACAAGCTACTTATGAAAAATCTATAGGAGATCATAATTTTAATTTTCTTATTGGTGCTAATCAAGAAACATCAACCGTTAGAAGAATAGCGACATTCGAAAAAGGGTTTGGGTCTACATCTTTAGTTAGAATAGGAAATGGAACCGAAGCGGTAGATATTACAAATTACGGTGGTGAATGGGCATTACAGTCTGTTTTTGGTAGGTTAAATTATAATTACAAAGACAAATATTTATTAGAAGCAAATGTAAGACGAGATGGGTCTTCAAGATTTGGTTCAGAGAGCAGATGGGCAACTTTTCCTGGAGTATCTGTAGGTTATGTACTTTCAAAAGAAGATTTTTGGAAAGGAGATTTTGTTAGCCATTTAAAACTAAGAGGTTCTTGGGGAAAATTAGGAGTTCAAAGTTCTAATTTATATCCGTATGCATCTGAAGTAGTTTTAGGTACCGATTATGATGGTGTTTCTGGGGCTGCATTAACTAAATTAGGGAACCCAGATTTGGCATGGGAAGAAACTACTGTGAATGATATTGGTTTTGATGTTAAGTTTTTTGGTGGAAAAGTGTCTTTGGAAGCAGATTATTATATAAAAAAGAGTCTAGGTATTTTAACAGACCTTGCAAACCCACTTACCAGTGGTGTAGATTCCGATATATCTATTAATGCAGCTTCCATAGAAAATAAAGGATTCGATATATCACTTAATACATACCACAACATTGGTGATTTAAAAATCTCAATAGGTGGAAATGTAACACATGTTAAAAATAAAGTTCTTGAAATTGACCCTAGTTTATCTAGTGAAGATGATAGAAGACGTGTTGGTCAAGGTTGGTTAATTCGTGGAGAGCCTATTAATTCTTTTTTCGGTCATGAATTTGGAGGAATCTATCAAGTAGAAGATTTTGATACTAATGGCGATTTAGTTGACCCTCTTGATACTAGCTGGTTAGGAAATAATGAACCACGTGCTGGTGATATCAAATATACAGATCAAAACAATGACGGCGCAATCAACGAGGACGATATGGTTGTTATTGGTAATCCAAACCCAGAATGGCTATATGGTTTTAACTTAGATTTTGAATATAAAAGATGGGATTTAGGAGTATTGTTCCAAGGTATTGGTACTGCAAATTCGTTAGTAAATAGATATACAGGTAATTTTGGACATTCAGGTTTAAGAGAATATTGGTTAGGTGGTTGGACAGAAGAAAACCGTAGTAATACGGTGCCAAGAATATTTGTTGACCGAGAAGGTTGGAACGGAAATACTATAGAAGGTGTTGGTGGTCTAGCACAAACGTCTAATTGGATTATTGATAGGTCTTATTTACGATTGAAAAATATTGTTATAGGATACACATTACCAGAGGAAATATTAGAAAAATTTTCAATTGATTATTTAAGACTTTATGTAAGTGGGCAAAATTTATGGACAAAGTCAAATCTTGATGATTTAGACCCAGAGAGAAATGCATTTACAAATCATTTTGCAGCAACTATGCCTCAATCAAAGGTTATTACACTTGGACTTAATTTAAAATTTTAAAAATTATATTATGAAATTATTTATAAAAACATGCATATTATTTTTATGCATCACGAATATCTCATGTGATAGTTTAGAATTAGAACCCTTAAATTCGATTGCTTCTGAAAATTTTTATATTTCTGGAGAAAATTTGAATGCTGGATTGCACGGTATTTATGATGCCTTGCAACTTAATGGTGTGTATGGTAAACAATTGCAGTTAGATGGTATAAGTGATAATTGTATCGTTGTTTCTAATTTTACACCTGATATGTTTGCTTTTGCTGCTGGTTCGCAACTACAAGTCGCTTCATCATTTATAGACATGTATCAAGATGGCTATGTAGTAATTCAAAGGGCTAATCTGTTATTAGATAATGCAGATCTTATAGAGGGTATAGCGCCAGATGACGAAGACTTAATTGCTGCTAAGGCCGAAGCTAGAGCCTTAAGAGCACTAGCTTATATGAAGTTAGTGTACTTATTTGGAGATGTCCCTTTTACATTAACTACTATGTCTAGAGAGGAAGCATTACAAATAAGTAGAACGGATCGTAATACAGTTATTGATTTTGTATTAGACGAATTCGCAGCTACTGCAGCACTTTTAAACGCTGTATCTTCAGACGGAAGGCTAACTAAACAAGCCGTTTTAGGTTTTCACGCAAAAGTAATGCTATACGAAGCAAGAATAGGTAACCAAACTTGGGCAAATGCTCTTACGGCAATAAATGCTGCAAAATCGGCCGCAATAAATGGCGGGCATAGTTTAGTAGATACAGACACACCTGATAATGATTATAAATCGTTATTTACAGAAGCTAATGAGGGTAATTCTGAATTTATTTTTTCAGTAAAATTTAGCTCTATCGATCTCTCAACCTCTTATAAAGAAGAATTTTCATGGGATGCTGGGGCATTATTTATGCATATTCATCAAAATTTTGCAGATGCTTATGATTATGCAGATGGTTCAGATTATAACCCAATTGATGATACTTATGTGGGTAGAGACCCTAGGTTAAGTGTAAATATTATGCACGAGGGACTTACTTTTAATGGATTAACTTATGACGGAACCGATACAGGAGGTTTTGTAAGTTCTAATTCACCTGGTACAGCTACAAATTTATTTGTAAATAAGTTTTGTACAACCGATTTTACTTCAAGTTTTAATGAAGGAACATTAGATGTGCCTGTATTACGATATGCTGATATATTATTAATGGAAGCAGAAGCTTTGAACGAAACAGGTGGCGATGGTCATACACCATTGAACTTAGTAAGAGATAGAGCTGGATTACCTGCTTTATCAGGTCTTTCGCAAAGTGCTCTTAAAGATGAAATAATTCATGAACGTAGAGTAGAATTAGCTTTTGAAGGTCAACGTTGGTTTGATTTAATTACACTTGGTATAGCCGAAAATACAATTAATGCTATTGTAGAAGAAAATGCTACCGTAGATAGAGGCTTTACAGTAAACAGGAATGAATTATTACCTATTCCCCAAACGGAAATAGAAGCAAATCCAAATTTATTGCCACAAAACCCAGGGTATTAAATTTTAAGAATTGTTATAGTAGTTTGCTGAATTAGTTTTTTACAAGAGGCTGTTTGAAAAGTGTCATTCTGAATGGCATGAAGAATCTTTTAAAATTTCAATGTTTTGATTTTTAGATAAATAAGATTATTCCTTTGCTCTAAATGAAAGTTCATCACTTTTTAGACAGCTTTTTTTATCATGATTAGGTATTAACAATACCAATAAAAAAATGATATTTATCTTAATTGAAAACCTAAATAAAATGATGGATTATTCTATAAAAACAGATCTGTTTTCAAAGAGTTTACTAGTTAAAATTATTGTTTTAGCTGCTTTATTTCTACAGCAAAATGCAGATGCGCAAAAAAAAATATTCATTTTTGCAGGGCAATCTAATATGGCAGGAAGAGCTGCCATTGAAGAAATAGATTTTAAAGACATTCCCAATGTCTATGTTTTGGATGATCAAGAAAAGTTTATACGGGCACGCAACCCTTTAAACCTTTATTCAAATGTAAAAAAAGAGGCGTATAGGCAAAGACTAGGGCCTGCGTATTCTTTTGCGAAAGCCATACACAATGCGTATCCAAGAGATACTATTTTACTTGTAGTGAATGCTAGAGGAGGAACAGCCATAGAACATTTTATGAAAGGAGATACTACAGCGTATTACAAAAAAACGATAGAACGTATTCAGAAAGCACAAAAAAAGGTGCCTTCCGGAACATTAGAAGCCATTATTTGGCATCAAGGAGAGTCTAATCGTAATAATTATAAAGACTATCTTAAAAAATTAAATCTGCTTGTAACTGATTATAGGAATGATTTAAACAGTCCAAAACTTCCAATAATCTGCGGACAACTAGGACTCTGGAATCCAGAATATTTAAATATTCGTAATGAGATTTCCAAAATAGAAACAACAGTTCCGAATGCTTTTCTTGTTTCTTCCGATGGTCTTACAAATTTTGACGAACATCATTTTGATAGTAAATCTCAACGCTTGTTAGGATTACGTTATGCTAGAAAATATTTAGAAATTAAAAACCTTCCAAAGCATAAAATTCTAACGGCTACGATGGCAAGTTCTTTTAAGGCATTAAAAGAAATGTTGCTTAAACCAACAAACAACTATGTGATGGTGGCTGCTCATAGAGGAGATTGGCGCCATGGAACAGAGAATTCTTTGCAAGCAATCGAAATGGCTATAGATATGGGGGTTGATATTGTTGAAATTGATATTGCAGTAACAGCAGATAGTATTCCAATATTAATGCATGATAAAACTTTAGATAGAACAACGAATTGTTTGGGTTTAGTTAAGAATATAACTTATAAATCCTTGACGAAATGTAGATTGAAAGACGGATTGGACGATCTAACTGGAAGCAAAATACCAACACTTGAGGAGGCGCTTGAAAAAGTAAAAGGAAAAATTCTTATCAATATTGATAAAGGAGAAGATCATATACCCTTAGTATATGAGATTCTTAAAAAAACAAAAACTTTAGACCAAGCCATTTTTAGTAGCTATTACCCGTATAAAAAACTGCAAAAACTTTCGGGTAATTTAATAGATAGTGTACTCTATATGCCTAAAATAAAGCACGACACAAAATACCCTAAAAAGTACTTAGATACCTTTTTAAAAAAGACCCAATCGGTTATCCTACAAACTAGGGCATTAACAGAACAAGATACTTTGCTACAAATGATACCTAATGCAAAAAGTAAAGGCTTATGGTTATGGATGAATACCCTAGAGCCTTTTCATAGTGCAGGTCATACAGATGAGAAAATAGTAGACAATCCAGATACTCATTTGAGTTGGGTGTTAGACCAAGGAACTTCTATCATTCAAACAGATAGACCAGAAATCGTGTTAGAATATTTAAGGTCAAAAGGATTACATAATTAATACTTTAATAAAATGCGAATACTATTTAAGATCATTTTTGTAATACATATCCTTTGTCTTAAGACATTAGTCGCACAACAGGAACGTAAACCAAAATTAATAGTTGGGATTGTAATAGATCAAATGCGAGCAGAATATTTATACCGCTTTCAAGATAATTATACAGAGGAGGGTTTTAAAAGACTATTGAGGGATGGGTTTAATGTGAAAAATATTCATTATAATTATATACCAACGGCTACTGGGCCAGGTCACGCTTCTATTTATACAGGAACAACACCAGCAAATCATGGTATAGTAAGTAATGAGTGGTATAATAGAGTGTTGAAAAAAACGATGTATTGTGCGGAAGACACAACCGTAAAACTTGTTGATTCTAATAAAAAACAAACAGTTAATCCTTCAAGAGGAAATAGGTCTCCCAAAAAAATAAAAACGACCACCATTACAGATGAATTAAAGTTATTTAGTAGCGGTAGGTCTAAAGTTATAGGCATATCACTCAAAGATCGAGGTGCCATTTTTCCAGCAGGTCATTTGGCAGATGCTGCTTATTGGTATAATCCTGAAAATGGAAATTTTGTGTCTAGTACATATTATGTAAAGCAACTTCCAGAGTGGTTAATAGCATTTAATAATTATCATAAAGCAGACTCCTTATTAAATCTTACTTGGAAACCTTATTTGCCAATTGAGAATTATACACATAGTGGAGCCGATAATGTGTCTTTTGAGAAAATTTATGAAGATAAAGAAACTGCTACATTTCCATATCATTTAAAAAAACTTCGAAAAAGTAATGGTAATTTTAAGTTACTTACAGAAGTACCCTATGGTAACACATTAATAACGGAATTAGCATTGAAAGCTATTAAAAGCGAGCGTTTAGGACAAGGAGAAGAAACAGATTTTTTAACAATAAGTTATTCTGCTACAGACTATGTAGGTCATTATTTTGGGATTAGATCAAAAGAATTAGAAGATACCTATGTTAGAATGGATCGCGAAATAGGAACACTTTTAAAGACTTTAGATGAAGAAGTGGGGAAGGGAAACTATACCCTGTTTTTAACCGCAGATCATGGGTCTAGTGATAATCCTTATTTTTTAGAACAGGCAAGGTTACCTGGGATGTTTTATGATCCAATGAAGATAAAAAAAGCGCTTAATGCTTATTTGTCTGAAGAATTTGGAGAATCTGATTATATCGCTTTTATAGATAAAACACAGATTTATTTTAATAAAAAGACAGGCACTAAAGAATTGGTAATTAAAAAAGCGGCTTCTTTTTTAAAAACTATAGTAGGTATTAAAGCGGTTTTTACTCCCAATTTACTTCGTAGTAATTCTTACGAAAATAACACGAAATCCTTAATTAATAATAGTTTTTATTTGGAAAACTCAGGGGATATTTTAATGCATTTTCATTCAGGATGGATGGTAGAAAGGCCTTATGGAACAACACACGGTAGTATGTATACAAGCGATACACATGTTCCTTTATTATGGTACGGAGATAAAATACAAAAAGGAGAAACTATTAAAAAACATGTCATCACTCAAATTGCACCAACGCTTTCCATGTTATTAAATATTCCATTGCCAAATACAAGTAATAGGAGCCCCATTGAAGAGTTGTTTCAAAAATAAAATAGATTGAAATATTTATTGATTAATTACAATGAATTTTAAAATAAAAGAATAATTATTAAAATTTTAGTTGCAACTCATTTTTGAAGAAGAAGTCTTTGACATCACAGCATTTTAGATTTTATGAGCTTAATATTGGTTTTTAGTTTGAAACTAATAGATTTGAATCTGTTTCAGATATCTAAAATTCACTTTATTAATATAAGTGTCTTGTAGGTAGTATTTTACAAAAAAAACAACTTCATTTTCCTTACGTCGAACTCAGGTTGTGAGTGTAATTAAATCTTCATAATCCAATGATGGTGTTCTAAAATCCGAATATAACAACCCATTAGCTGTATGCGTATGTAATCTTCGATTGCCTGTTCTATCAAAGCGTTGCGTTGCAAAATACTCTGCGCCTTGGGAATATTATCTTCTGTTTATAAGATCTTTAATGGATCAAAAGTACTTGATTAGGGTCTCAATCTTTCAAAGAAGCTAAAAATTATACATCTATATCATTTTAAACCCTTATTTAATCCAACAACTCAGGATTACTTAGAATCAATTCTATCTTTTTTATAATTACAGTAACCTGATTCATTTGTGTTTCTATGTTTCTAAAATAGATGCTAATATCTCTATTAACCCAACTTTCGGAAATAACTCTGGCACCCAAACTAATTCTTAATACAGCACTTTGAAAATCATTACCATATTTCACATTAACTGCTTGTCCTGTATGACATTTTTGGGCAGCAAGCCTAATGGTTTCAAAAGAAGATCCTTCAAACTTATCAGATATATCAGAATTTAACAATACGTAGAGTTTTTTCACATTATCAACAGTTAACGCGTTATTATTTTTAAGAATAAAGAAAGGGAAAATGGTTCGAATATTTCTAAGCCCGAATGCTTCGCTGTTATAAGTATTAATTTTTGTTTCATTTTCAAAAAGAGGTTCTAAAAAAGTGGAATCTTTAATAGAATCTTCAACAAAATTGCAAAACATTTCAATGCCTAAATTTCTATATAAAATGGGTGTTTTGTAATACCTGTCCATTTCAGTTATAGCAGCGTTCCAGCGCATATATGAGCCATAATTAAACCCATCAGATAAATCTTTTGAACAGAACCAAGATGTTGGCCAATCTGAATGATTGTAGTAATTGGTTAAGCCTTCTGGCAAAGTCTTTTTTAGGGAATTAATTGATTTACTAACACTTTTAGGTAAAATTAGTGCGCCCGAATAAGGAGGGCCTGTAAAGTATTTACTTCCAGTTATAGTAACAATATATCCTTTGTTTAAATAATTTTGTATGTCTTTTGGATCTAACCTAAGTTGTGACCCATCTACAACAATTTGTATTGATAAACCGTCAATTTTTTTCAAATTTTGTATCATTTCCTCACTAGGTGATTGATAGCCTAATTTCGATTGATCCATGGCATGTAACACGATATGTCTTCCTAATTCATTCGTTTTTGAAATGGCATTAAAAACCTCTGTATCTAATTGAAATGATGATTTTAATTCACCATTTTCATCTCTTAGAGGAATTTTAATCAAGTCAACATCCCTAAACCCTTCAATTTTATCCCCTTTTTTAATTGGATAATTCAAAGCCGTTGTATTTTCAAAATGACACCCTTTTAATGCTGCAGGAACACCACTACCTGTTTCATCAGAAGCCACTAAAACATGCGTAATTTCTTTATCAGAAACAATCTGAGTCATGGCTGCTATTTGAAGTGCAGAATCAGTACCCGATGGTGAAAAAATTATTTGACATTCATGATTTATTTTAAGGATTTTCCGAAGGTTGTTTTTTAGCGATTCTGAAAATTCAAGGATAGTATTTTTGAAACCTTTTTTTAAGCTGTTTTGAATTAATATAGTTCTAGTTTTGTCTGTTTTATCAAAAGCAAAATTTGATATGCTTGTTGCGGTTGATGAGGCAAAAGTATATGCTTCGGGTCTTGGAAATGGACGGCAGCCATATTTATTTAACAATTCAAATTCGTCGATATTCAATCTAAGATCCCCACCCGACATCAATAAGTCTTCTGTTGGTTTTGCTAAGTTTTCAAGAATTGGTTTCCAAGATTCTTTAAATATTTTGTTTGAACTATTTAATCCATGAAAAGATTGTAGTTCTTTATGTTTTGATAAAGATTCAATATTTAAATCTTCATTTTTTTTGATTATATCAATTAAAAAATAATCAAGAGATTTTAATTTTTCTTTATCCTTTTTTTGTAATAATTTGTAAAATACTTGAGTAACCTTAAGAGCTGCTAGATCACATAAGATAGTGTCAGCTTTTTCTTCACCTAAAGCTTTATACCAAAGTTGCCATTCAATACCATATCTTAGATAAATTAAAGCTAAAACAGGCTTATCTAAAAATGACGAACCTATTTTAATTGATTTGTTGGGAACAATTTTAAATAAATCAGGTTCGGTATTAGAAGTCGTAATATTTATGTTATTTATCTTGGGAGCTGTATTAAATCTTTTTAAAACTCTGACGAGATAATTAACATTTTCTTTTCTAAATAAGCTTGTTCTTTTATATTGATCTTCAATAAGTGTATTATTTTCCATGGGTATTTTAATTTAAAACGTTCATCGGAACGAAGGTTAGTAATGGGGATAATTTTGGATGACTATTTAACGTACGCTGTGCTGGTTTTTGGATCTAAATTTGGCATAACTTATTCATTTAAATTTATTAGTTTATCCATATTATGAGCAGGACAATCATCACATTTTGTTTGATTTCCAATACTCGAAATTAGTTTAAAACAGCTTTTACACTTATACCAATCTTTTCCAAACTCAAAATGGCCACCTTTGATTAAAATCGATTTACCTTCCACAAAGGCTTGCGCTATTTTTTTTAAGGCACTATTATAAACCCTAGTAAGCGTAGGTCGTGAAATCTCCATCCTATCTGCTGCTACGTCTTGCTGAAGGTCGTTGTAAATAACTAATTTAACCGTTTCATATTCGTCATATTGCATGATAATATGCTCTGTGTCACAAAATGCAATTCCAAATGGTTTAAAGCCATACATTTTGGGTGGATTATTAACTTTTCTCTTCTTTTTCGGTCGTGGCATTTATAATTTTTTAAATAATTCTTTTATTAGAAAGACTCAATTTTGATAAGTCTGTAAGACACGTTCAAAATTTTAAGTTGAACTTGCCTATGCCGTTAAGCTGGCTAGTCTCGCTTCTTGTGCTGAACTTTTTTTAGTATTTAGTGGGGTCTAGGTTTAATACATTTTATATTTGTGAAAATAAGAAATAGAATCATTGAAAGTCCTAAAAATATTTTTCCGATAAGGCAATACGTACCACAGTAAATAGTATTAATGAAACTAAAAAAGAAGATTTTAAAAGCAATGAAGTTTTCATGATTTATATTTTGTGTAAAAATAATGAACCTGCGTTCATAATACAATTTTTTTGATTTATATTTTTCTTATTTTAATCGAAAAGAATTCCTTGGAGCTTTGTCTTGTATTGTGGTTTCTGTTGAAATTCTCATTCTCGAGAAAACGCGAGATTCATGAATTTATTATTATAAAAATATGAATAATACTGTTGTACATTTTGAATAAAATTTGTCAAATTCGAGTGAATTTCATTTTATTGTGCAGTTAAGTATTTAGTTGGAACGAAAACATTAACATTTTTACTTAAATAATATGTGAGCTCGTCAAGCTTGTAGGTTTTTTATAAAAAGAATAGTTATTGCAGGGTTGTAATTAAATATTTGGTTCTTTATAATCAATAAAATATTCAATATGTGTCGCTTACATTTTAATTTATTTTTTTCTAACTAAATGATATATATTTGTTCCGAAAAATAAGAAAAAAGAGATTTTTTTTATTAAGAAGTAATTAGTGAACATTATCTAGCTATAAGTCAAAAAAAGCATTTCAACGGTATTTCATAACGTTTTGTGGGTGTTTTTTTGTAAATAATGACATGTTTTTTTTGTGTCCTCACTTTTTTTAATACATTTGTTGCCCAATGAAAGTACAAAACAAAAGAATATTAGCCTCGGTCTTATTTGTATTAATAAGTTTAGTGTGCTTTGCTCAAGATCTTCCTGCTCCTGCTCCGCCAGGACCACCACCTGTACCGCCAGGATTACCTATTGATGGAGGTGTATTGTTTGGTGTTGTTTTCGCTATGTTTTATGGGGTAAGAAAATTATTGACTAAGAATAATCATTAATTTCACTTATTCAGTTCTACTAGTTTAGCGACATACTTTCCTAAAACATCAAATTCTAAATTAACTATAGTGCCTATTTTAAAAGTATTAAAATTTGTGTGACTGTATGTATAAGGTATAATGGCAACGCTAAAAGTGTCTTTTTTTGAGTTTACAACTGTTAAACTTGTGCCATTAATAGTTATAGAGCCTTTTTCTATTGTAATATTATTAAGAGAAGAATCGTAAGTAAAGGTAAAAACCCAGCTACCGTTAGCTTCTTCAATATTAATACAAGTTGCCGTTTGGTCTACATGACCTTGTACGATATGCCCATCAAGTCTGTCTCCTAGTTTCATGGCACGCTCTAAATTCACTTTATCTTTAGCTTTTAGAGTATGAAGATTTGTTTTGTCTAAGGTTTCTTTTATAGCGGTAACTGTATATTCATCATTGTCTATATGTACAACTGTTAAGCATACGCCATTATGAGCAACACTCTGGTCAATTTTTAGTTCGTTTGTAATATTGCTTTTAATAGATATATGAAGGTTATCTAGCTCTTCCTTTAAGTTAGAAACAACACCTATGTCTTCAATAATTCCGGTAAACATATTATTCTCTGTTTATTTGGTTAAATTTGCGATACCAAATAAACAAATATGATAGGTTATTGTGCTTATTTGGTATGAGATCAAAATTACAAACAAAAGTTGTTATTTTAATGATGAAAGCAGAAAATATAATAGTAGGAATATCAATTGGAGATTTAAATGGTATTGGAGGTGAGATCGTTTTAAAAACATTTGAAGATGCTAGAATTTTAGATTTCTGTACACCAGTAATTTTTGCTTCTGCAAAAACTATGAATTTTTTTAAAACCCATTTTAAATCTAATATTAATTTCCATAATATTAATAATATAAATCAATTAGCTATAGGGAAAGTTAATGTATTTAATTGTTGGAATGAACCTGTTAAGATAGATTTTGGAAAAGAGAATGTTAAAATAGGAACGTATGCCATAAAATCTTTAGAGGTAGCAACAAAAGCATTAAAAAACAATGATGTTCATGTTTTAGTCACAGCACCTATAAATAAACATAATATTCAGTCGGAAGACTTTAAGTTTCCTGGACATACCGATTATTTAGCACAACAGCTAGAAGGAGAAAGCCTAATGTTTATGGTAACCGAATCATTAAGAGTTGGACTCTTAACAGACCATGTGCCAGTAAAAGATATTGTTGAGCATATTTCGGAGGACTTAATTGTGAAAAAAATAAATATAGTTTATGAGTCTCTTAAAAAAGATTTTAAAATAAATAAACCTAAAATAGCTGTTTTGGGCATTAATCCACATACTGGTGATAATGGTGTAATAGGTAGTGAAGATGATGCTATTTTAAGACCTACACTTAAAAAAATTAAAGAAGCAGGGAAATTAGTTTATGGTCCTTATGCTGCAGATAGTTTTTTTGGATCTAGTAATTATAAAAATTTCGATGCTATAATTGCAACATATCACGATCAAGGTTTAATTCCTTTTAAAACACTATCTTTTGGTCAGGGTGTTAATTTTACAGCAGGGCTAAACAAAGTAAGAACGTCCCCAGATCATGGTACCGCTTACGAAATAGCAGGAAAAGGAGAAGCAGATTCAAGCTCATTTAAGGAAGCTGTTTTTACTGCCATACAGATATTTAAGAATAGATTTGATTATGAAGTGCTTACCTCAAATCCGTTAAAGAAGATAAAGAAATAGATATAAACAAAAAAATGTTTATAAGTATGTCGCGTAAATAAAAATTCATATATTTGCAGGCTCAAAATAGATGAGAGAATGAAGCCATTGAAAGAGTTTACAATTCCATTTGTAGGGTTAAAAATCGGGAAACATCTTTTTGAGTACAAAATTGAACAAGCGTTCTTTGAACATTTTGAGTATGAAGAGTTTAATGGTGTAAATATCAATGTAAATGTTGTGCTAGAAAAAAAGGCGACACTACTTGAATTACATTTTGAAGTTTCAGGATGGGTTAATGTTAATTGCGATGTAACAAACGAGCCATTTAATCAAATTATAGAAAATGAGTTTGATTTAGTGGTGAATTTTGGTGATGAGTTTAATGATGAGTATATTGATATTCTTATAGTTCCTCATGGAACTTATGAAATTAGTATAGAACAATACATTTACGAATTAATTGTACTTGCTGTACCTACTAAAAGAATACATCCAGGAGTTGAAGATGGAACTTTAGATTCAGACATACTTAAAAAATTAGAAGAATTAAGCCCAAGGCTTAAAGAAGATAAAGAAAAAGAGGATATCGATCCTCGTTGGAATACATTAAAGAAACTATTAACGGATAAATAAATATAAAAAATGGCACATCCTAAGAGAAAAATCTCAAAAACAAGAAGAGATAAAAGAAGAACTCATTACAAAGCAACTGCGCCACAGATTGCTACATGTCCAACAACAGGTGAGCCTCACTTATATCACAGAGCTCATTGGTTTGAAGGAAAGTTATATCACAGAGGTCAAGTGTTAATTGACAACTCAGAAGTAGAAAACGTAGCATAAATACTATGCATGCATATAATAAAACGCTCACCTGTGGGCGTTTTTTTTTATGAAGTATTTTTTCTAAGACAAAAACAATTAATTAGTGTGTTATTAAACGAAAATTTAGTAGTTTTCACCCAAATTAGAACTTTTTTGTCCAATTTTAATGATTTTTTGGTCGAATTAACTATAAAGTTATGAGTAAAATTTCAGCAGCAATTACAGCTGTAGGCGCATATGTGCCAGAATATGTGTTAACTAATCAAATTCTTGAGACTATGGTTGACACAAATGATGAGTGGATTACCTCTCGTACAGGAATTAAAGAACGTAGAATTCTTAAAGACGAAGGAAAAGGCACTTCTTATTTGGCTGTTAAAGCAGCCCAAAATCTTATTGATAAAAAGGGTATAGACCCTAAAGATATAGAACTTATTATTGTTGCTACTGCAACACCAGATATGAAAGCGGCTTCAACTGCAGCTTTTACGGCATCTAATATAGGAGCTGTTAATGCCTTTTCGTTCGATATGGACGCGGCATGTTCTAGTTTTTTGTTTGGTATGTCTGTAGCCTCAAGTTATATAGAATCTGGGAGGTATAAAAACGTATTATTAATAGGAGCAGATAAAATGTCTTCTATTATTAATTATAAAGACAGAGCGACTTGTATCATTTTTGGTGATGGAGCGGGAGCTGTTTTGTTTGAGCCTAATGAGGAGAATTTAGGACTTCAAGATGAATATTTAAGAAGTGATGGTACTGGTAGAGAATTTCTACAAGCCACTTATGGAGGATCTTCTTTTCCATTAACACCAGAATCTATGGAAGAAGGTGGGCAATATGCTTTTCAAGAAGGAAGAACGGTATTTAAAAATGCGGTATTTAATATGGCAGATGCTACTGTTAAAATACTAGAACGTAATAATCTAACTAAGGATAATGTTTCATGGTTAGCAGCACATCAAGCGAATAAGCGAATTATTGATGCTACAGCACAACGTATAGAATTAGAAGAGGAAAAGGTTATGATGAACATAGAAAAATATGGGAATACAACATCTGCAACTTTACCATTACTTTTAAACGATTACGAATCGAAACTTAAAAAAGGAGATAATATAATATTTGCCGCTTTTGGAGGCGGATTTAATTGGGGGTCTATTTATTTAAAATGGGCGTATAATAAGGTAAACTAACCACGAACTAATTAGCAAAATTATGGATATAAAAGAGATTCAAAACTTAATTAAGTTTGTTGCCAAATCTGGTGCAAGTGAGGTTAAATTAGAGATGGATGATATTAAAATCACCATTAAAACAGGATCAGAGTCGGATACAACGATAGTACATCAAGTTCCTGCGACTCATATACCTCAAGCAGCTCCAATTGCTGCGCAACCAGTAGCAGCAGAAGCAGCCAAGAAAACTAGCGAACCTGTAGCAACTGAAGATTCGAAATACATTACAATTAAATCACCAATCATTGGTACTTTTTACAGAAAACCATCACCAGATAAACCATTATTTGTTGAGGTTGGACAAACTATTGCAGAAGGAGACGTGCTTTGTGTTATTGAAGCCATGAAACTTTTTAATGAAATTGAATCTGAAGTTTCAGGAAAGATAGTTAAAGTATTAGTTGACGACGCTTCACCTGTCGAATTTGATCAACCATTATTTTTAGTAGACCCATCATAACCTATTAAAAATTCCAATATACAAATCTCGAAATCCAATATTTGGAATTTGGCGATTGGAATTTGTAATTTTTAATTCAACAAGTTATGTTCAAAAAAATATTGATAGCCAATAGAGGGGAAATAGCATTACGTGTTATTAGAACCTGTAAAGAGATGGGAATTAAAACAGTAGCTGTTTACTCAACTGCAGATGAAGAAAGTTTGCATGTTAAATTTGCAGATGAAGCTGTTTGTATAGGCCCACCAGCAAGTAGTGAATCTTATTTAAAAATGTCTAATGTTATAGCAGCAGCAGAAATTACTAATGCTGATGCTATTCATCCAGGGTATGGCTTTTTGTCAGAAAATGCTAAGTTTTCAAAAATCTGTGATGAACATGGCATAAAGTTTATTGGTGCTTCGCCAGAGATGATTGATAGAATGGGCGACAAAGCCAATGCTAAGGAGACCATGAAAGCTGCAGGCGTACCGTGTGTTCCAGGAAGTGATGGCATTATAGAAACGTTTGAAGTCTGTGAAAAAATTGCTGAAGAAACGGGATATCCCGTTATGTTAAAAGCATCTGCAGGTGGTGGTGGTAAAGGTATGCGTGCCGTATGGAAAGCAGAAGATTTAAAAGATGCCTGGGATTCAGCAAGACAAGAAAGTAAAGCTGCATTTGGCAATGATGATATGTATATGGAAAAGCTCATTGAAGAGCCAAGACATATCGAAATTCAAATAGTTGGGGATTCTAGAGGTAAAGCATGTCACTTATCAGAAAGAGACTGTTCAATACAACGACGTCACCAAAAACTAACAGAAGAAACACCTTCTCCTTTTATGACGAATGAACTTCGTGATGACATGGGAATTGCTGCTGTTAAAGCATCAGAATACATAAAATATGAAGGGGCTGGAACCATAGAGTTTTTGGTAGATAAGCATCGTAATTTCTATTTTATGGAAATGAATACACGTATTCAAGTAGAACACCCTATTACCGAACAAGTAATAGATTTCGATTTGATTCGTGAGCAAATTTTGGTAGCCGCAGGAGTGCCGATTTCAGGAAAAAATTATACGCCTAAATTACACTCTATAGAATGTCGTATTAATGCAGAAGATCCATTTAATGGATTCCGCCCATCACCAGGAGTTATAACTACTTTACATGCTCCAGGAGGTCATGGAGTACGTTTAGATACACATGTTTACGCTGGGTATGCGATACCGCCAAATTATGACTCTATGATTGCTAAGTTGATTACAACAGCGCAAACAAGAGAGGAAGCGATTAATAAAATGAAACGCGCTTTAGATGAGTTTGTAATAGAAGGTATTAAAACGACGATTCCATTCCACAGGCAACTTATGGATCATCCCGATTATCTAGCGGGTAATTATACTACTAAGTTTATGGAAGACTTTGTAATAGAAAAAGAAATAGAAGAATAAATCATATTAAACTCCGAAAGCAATTTCGGAGTTTTTTTATGGTGTTCATTTTGTCAAAAAAAGACAGTACGACTATACATTTTTCATGTTATATGGAGTATTTAAGATTTCTATTCTTGATACGAAAGCTGTAACTTCGTAAGATGAACTTATCATATTGGGAAATAAAAAGCTGGTTAACTAACGTAGATTTTACCATTGTGGGTAGTGGTATTGTTGGTTTAAATTGTGCTTTAAACTTAAAAGAATATTTTCCTAAAGCCAATATTTTGATATTAGAAAAAGGTATTTTACCCCAAGGAGCAAGTACTAAAAATGCTGGATTTGCCTGTTTTGGCAGCTTGAGTGAAATTCTTGATGATTTAAAGTCACATACCGAAGCAGAAGTTGTAGAGCTTGTGAAGAAACGAGTGATTGGGTTGCAATTGTTACGTAAAACTTTAGGAGATAAAACGATTAACTATAAAGAGTATGGGGGGTATGAGTTATTTGCAAAAGAAGATGATTTATTAGAGGAATGCCTTTCAAAAAAAGCATATATCAATAAGTTACTTCAACCCATATTTAAAGATAAAGTATTCAGCGCAAATCCTAATAGTTTTAAATTCCAGAATATAAAGAATCAATATATTTTCAATCAATTTGAAGGCCAAATTGATACAGGAAGCATGATGATGTCATTAACGCAGTTGGTACAAAAAAAAGGAATAAAAATTCTCAATAATATTACTGTTGAAAGTTTTTCAGAAGACATGAATGCAGTAAAAATAAAGACTGATAAATTTAAGTTTTCAACGTCTAACTTATTAGTTGCTACAAATGGTTTTGCATCGCAATTATTAGATGAAAAAGTAAAACCAGCTCGTGCTCAAGTACTAATTACAAAACCTATTAAAGACCTTCATATAAAAGGTACATTTCATTTAGATAAAGGATATTACTATTTTAGAAATATTGATAATAGAATATTACTAGGAGGTGGTAGGCATCTTGATTTTAAAGGAGAAGAAACCATGGTATTTAATCAAACAGTTTTAATCCAAAATAAATTGGAAGAACTTTTGAAAATGATTATTTTTCCAGAAACCAGTTTTGAAATTGATCATAGGTGGAGTGGTATTATGGGGTTAGGCAATCAGAAAAAGGCAATTGTAAAACAAGTATCAGATCATGTGTTTTGTGGCGTTCGTTTAGGAGGCATGGGGATTGCTATTGGAAGTTTAGTTGGTAAGGAATTAGCAGATTTAATCTCTGTATAAGTAGAAATCTTAAAAAGTAAAATATTCAAGTTGATAAAACGTTTTTTCAAATTCCTATTTAAAATCGTACTGTGGCTCTTTATATTATCTATAGGCTTTGTTTTTCTTTATAAATGGGTTCCTGTTCCTATAACCCCTCTTATGATAATACGACATTTTGAAAAATCGGATGTTGAAAAAGAAACATTTTGGAAACACGATTGGGTTTCAATTGATGCCATTTCTAAGAACTTACAATTAGCAGTTATTTGTAGTGAAGATCAAAACTTTTTAAACCACAATGGATTTGATATAAAAGCCATTGAAAAAGCTTATAAGAATAATAAAGAAGGGAAAAAGTTAAAAGGAGCGAGTACCATAAGTCAGCAAACGGCAAAGAATGTTTTTTTATGGCCAGAACGAAGTTGGTTTCGTAAAGGCTTAGAAGTTTATTTTACTTTTTTAATAGAGTCGATATGGACTAAAGAACGTATTATCGAAGTCTATTTAAACAGTATAGAAATGGGGCATGGTATTTATGGCGCCGAAGCAGCGTCTCAATATTGGTTTAAAAAGTCAGCGGATAAATTATCACCATTAGAAGCAGCTGCTATTGCGTCCGTTTTACCAAATCCGAGGGTCTATAAGGCAAACCCAGCATCAAATTATATTCAAGTCAGAAAGGCTTGGATTATAAAACAAATGGATTATTTTGGACCACTAGAATATGTTAATAAAGATGGAAAAACCGTTAAAAATTAAAGAAGGTCTGTATTCACAATGTTTAGATGTTGTAAATGGTAGATTTCAAACCATACAAAACACCATAAACGAGATTCAAATTTCATTAACTTCAGAAACAAAAAGCAGTGCGGGCGACAAGCATGAAACGGGACGTGCTATGTTACAATTAGAGCGTGAAAAAGCAGGAAATCAATTAGCAGAAATTCAAAAGATTAAAGAAATCCTTTCTAAAATAGATGTTACTAAAGTTTTTAAAACGGTAGGTTTAGGAAGTATTGTTTATACTTCTCAATCTAATTATTTTATTGCTATTAGTGCTGGGGAATTAACTGTAGATGGAGTTACATTTTATGCGGTTTCTCCTAGTACGCCTATTGGGCAATTGCTGATAGGGAAAATGGTTGGTGATGAGGTTCTTTTTAGGGGGCAAAAGTTCAGTATTAAAGAAGTGTTATAGAAAAAAGTGAGTTAATTTTCATTTGCTCACTTTTCTTCTGATAAATTAAGAGTCCCACCACAGTGTTCTTTTATATAAAGGAAACTCCAATTCTTGATGATTTATTATTTTTTTAAGGATTTTTTTACTTTTAGTTCTATAACCCTGTCTTTTAAATTTTAGATAATCTGAACTTCCAGATTTCCACCATCTTTGTGTGCTTCTGGTTCTCTTTTTTCTTCTATGAGCTTCTTTGAAATTATAAAATTTCTTGTTGCTGTAAGATTTCATTTTGTATTAAGTTATTTGTTATAACTTAATACAGTGTTCCTTTTTTGATTTGCATAAATTAAATATTTACTTGTTCCTATTTCGTTTCTCTCTCCTAATTTTCCAAGGAGCATTCTTCTGCCAATCTCCAGCCATAATACAACCGTAGGGCATCACCTCGTCAATAACGGTTCCTAAACCGTATTCATCCATTTGATTTCTAACTGCTTTGGCGTTTTTGTAAGCACTAGGCAATTCGGTAATATCAATTTCTTTAGAGAAGAATCTAACATCTAAACCTTTAGTCTCTTCTTTAAAAATTTGCATAATAGTTCCTGTTTTACTTTTTCTATGTTGTGTTCTACTCACATTTCTACCAGCGCCATGTGGTGCAAAACCTAAATTAGTTTTGGTGGTAGCGCCTTCAACAATTAAAACAGGTTCAGACATGTTTAAAGGAATCAATCTCGGCCCAGTAATATCTGGCATAAACTTAGCATCTAGAGGTGTTGCTCCTTTGGCGTGGTAAAATAAATCACCATCTTTAAATACAAAGTTATGCTCATTCCAATATCTGTTTTCAATATCAATTTTTAAAGTGTCAGCAACCGAATTATGAATCACTTCGTGGTTCACTTTAGTCCAATCTCTAATAATTTGCAAGGCATCCCAATAAGTCTGTCCTTCTTCAGTTTTAAAAGGAATCCATGCATTTTGTTTCATCGTTTCAGGTGATAGTTCTTTTCTAAAACGTTCGGCTATTTTCATACCCTTGGTGTACAGTCTTGCTCCTGGACCTCTAGATCCATGGTGGGTTACCAACATCGTATTTCCTGTCTTTTTAGAGGTTCCAACAAATAAGAAATGATTACCATCACCTTGCGTTCCCAGATGAGAACGAGCGATTTGAATCATATTCCCATCATTTAAGAAGTAATTAGATTCAAAAGCATCTAATAATTCCTTTGGGAATCTAAATTGCGTATCTCTGTCTCTTCCTCCAGGACCAAAATGTGTGTTGGCATGTGCTGCATCTAAAATGTCTTTAGGATTCGCTTTACCAAAATCGGTAAGCATCACCGAGCAACAGATGTCTGCGCTATGCATACCTGGGTGAATCGCATTTTTTGCTACTGCAACACCACCAACAGGAATCGTTCCATCTGAACCTGCGGGGCAAGCATCGGGCATAATAGCACCAGTTACTAATGTCGGTGTTTTCATTAATGTTTCCATCGAATTGATGACTTTTGAAACATTGTCTTCTTCCAATTCGTTTTCTGCTTTAATATTTGTGAAAAACGTCATGGATGTTTTATGCAATTCGATAGGATCTGGCGATTTAAATTGGTCTAAATAAATGACCATATCTGTTTTGTTTAATTTGTTTGTATTAATATGTTTAATGGCTTTTTTCATCCATTTTCCTTGTCTAAATCCTAATTGTATTAAATCGTTTCCTGTTACTTTTGTATGTATTGACATAACTTTTATTTTAATGACATTACAAATATTATAATGTATTACGTAGTGTTTTTGCGTAGCTTGTTTTATTAAACATCCAAGGTTCTAAAAACCTTGGATGTTATTTTACTTATTTACAGAGAAAATATCTTTTAATTGTTCAATAACATTGCCATTACCAGCAACGGTGATTTCACCAATTTTATCAGCGATTTTCTCAACATATTCCATCTCTTTTAATTTGAACAACATGGTGTTGTCTTCCATTAATTTTGCGGTATTCAACAAACTCCTTGTAGAAGCTGTTTCTTCTCGTCTTGTTACCACATTAGCTTGTGCTTTTTTATGAGCGATCAATACTTGGTTCATAATGTCTTTCATATCACCAGGTAAGATCACATCTCGCATACCAGCATGCAATACATTAACACCTAATTTAGATGCTTGCCCTTTGACATCTTTTAAAACTGCTTCGGCAATGGTTTCTTTTTGCTCTAACAATTCATCTAATGTATAAGCACCTATAAATGCCCGCAATGCCAATTGCAATGTAATATACAATTGCTTTTCGTAATCTTTGTTTCGCATCAAAGCTGTTTCAATATCTGTAACTTTGTATTGCGCATAAAAATTAATTCGAACAGTTGCTTTATCTTTAGTCAACAATTCCTGACCAGCAATTTCTAATTGTAGTTGACGCATATCTGCTTTGGCTATTTTAATGGTTTGATCGTTTCGCCAGAAATGGTATGTACCATGTTCTAAGATTTTAACGAACTCATCATCAACAATCATTATCGCTTTTTCATAAGCTGCCACCTCAAATACCCGAATATATTTTGCTAATTCAGCTTTGCTATACAAGTTTTTTTTAATAGCCTCAGTAATGCTAATTTTGCTTAAATCGGCAGTAACGAATTTGTAATCGATTAAGGTGTTCCAATAGGTGTATCGACCAGCTGTTAACACATTTTTAAAATTGTTGTTTTCATAGACTAAAACAATTTCATTATCCTTTACCTCAACAAGGGTTAAGATTGTTGCCAAAGCCTCATCTTTAAGTAAGACTTCTAATGCTTTTGGCGCGTGAAAAGGCATATTTAAAGCATACGTGCTCAGACGTTCACTAAACCTTAACCAGTGTTTTCCTTGAGTGATGACACGTTGGTAATCACCATTTTTAAAAACTAAACCTACATTTCCTGCATGAATTCTTACTCTTTTCATTTGTTTCATTTTTATTGTTAAACAATTGTCAAATGGTACATCCATTTGATGCGATGAACTAACCATTAACTTTTGATTATGGATGGTTCATGACTTCTAAATTTTTGCTCTGATGTTTTCTTTTTTTTCAGAACGATTAAACACTTATAATAGAATTCTCTTTTTTTTGAGAATGGCTATTCTTAATTAAAACAAAGCAAAAGAAAACCATCTTTCTAACGACGGAAATACAAGCGATTTTTAAGTGTTTTATAAATCGTTTCTATTGATGATTTATTAGTTTTGATATGTGATCTCACAAGTCTTTTTTAATAAATAAATCTTTAAAAAGGAAATACAAAATAACTTTTAATACTACTGTATCTCAAGGTGTTTTCTGGACTGCATAAACAACAGGTTGCTTTTTGCCAGTTTCATTTCACTTTGTTTTTGCCGTTTAGAGTGCGACTCACTTGGTGGTCTATTTTTAAAAGTGACCTTCTTTATAAAGATGGATTTTGAGTCCATTTCAAACTGTAACCTAAATACAGCGCGTCTACCAATTTCGCCATCACGCATTTGCGTGAGTAGGATTCGAACCTACACTTTCGAAATCTATTGTTCTAACCTGACTGAACTATCTCAAATTAATGAGAGTGGGATTCGAACCCACGACCGATAGAGTGGTGGTTATTATTTGGCAAATAACCGAAGCCTTCAAGTCAAGTTGAATATAAAAACCTCATACTAAATAGTAAGGATTTATACAATGGTGTTGTACCGAAACACCTAACAAGACTCGCTTGATGTGGAAATAGTAGGACTCGAACCTACATGCTTATAAAAGACCTGATTTACAGTCAGGCGAGCCAGCCAATTGCTCAATATTTCCAGTTGTTTAAAGAACTTTTTTACTAAGCTCCACCAGCATCCGTGTCTGGTGGAGCACTACTTTGAAATCTTGTTTAAATAGACTTCTTTATGATTACTTTGCAAATATTTTACACAATTGCGCAATGTTTCTGCGTAGTAAAATTTATTTTACTTTTTTTTCTTCTTGCGCTTCTTTTTTTTAGAGGTGCTTTTCTTTTTCTTTGGTTTTAACTTGCTTTTTATTCTACTAATTTCATCATTAATGTAGTCTATAAATGAATCGTTATAACCAAATGTTTTTGCTGTTTTATATGCTTTTATAGCTTTTTTGTATGCTTGTTTTATTTCAAAAAGTTGTCCTTGTTTATCCCAAATAGAACCTTTATCTATACCTTTTACGGTTAATGCAAAGTCTATTAATTTTTGAGCCTCATCCAAATCGTCATTCCATAATAAGGTTTGAATGTATCTTGGGTATACTTTCTGAAAATCCATTTTTGATGCTAAAGCTTCAGCAAAATATAACTTGGCTGTTTCGTAATCTTCAATTTTTTCAGCTTGTAATCTTCCCATTAAGAAAAGGGCATAAGCATTATTAGATTCGTATGATAAAGCGTAGTTTAAATTTTCTACTGTTTCTTCTAAATCGTATGGAAAAGCATCTATGGCTTTTAGTACATAGTTGTTTAACAAATGAGTGCCCATTGTTTTTATTTTAATAATTTGTTTTTAGTGAAGTCATAATTCTGTTTTAAGAATCTAGACTCGACATTTATAATTGAAAACTGTTTTGGAAATTGCTTAGCAGAGTTGCTAATGACTGAAAACAAAAAATCCGAAGCAGTTTTTAAGTTGCTTCGGATTTTTCATTTATAATTTGAAAAGTTTATCTAACGATAATCACGAAGCATCACAAAAGGCGGTATCCCTTCTGGATTGTCTTGATATGAGATGAATAAACACATAGCTTCGATTTTTAGTTAAACTTATTTTTTTGCTTTATTGCGATGCAAAGATTTAGATTTATTTTTGACTTTTCAAAATTTATTTTTTTATTTTCTAAAAAAATGCCCCCTTAATACGAAGTATTAATTTATTTTGAAAAATGCAAGAATTTTTTGTTTTAAGGTTCTTGTTTGGTTAAAAACAGGCTCCCTAAATGGAATTAAATCTCGCGATAAAACCTGTTTTATTTCTTCATAATCTTTACAATTTTTTGAAATACGAAGCACTTGCTCTGAGTAAAATTTAGCTTCTTTTTCAAAAGAATATTTGTTAAACATACTGCCTTCAAATGACTCATAATACTTATAAAGAGAATAAAATTTCCAAAGAATGTCAAAGTTTGTGTCATAATCAAAATCCCTTATTAATTCGGATAGAATTTGATAGACTTGGTATGGTGTTTTTGATTGACATATTTGTAAACATCCTTTTTCTATTTTTAAAATTATAAGATAATCTTCACTGTATTTTTCTTTAATTAGATTGTTTAGTTGTTTTAACCATTCTTCGTTTTTGTAATTGATTGAAATTAGATCAAAATAGTATGGATTACTATTGAGGTTTTCAATAATTTCTTCTGAATTATACAACCAGTTTTCAAATTCTGAAACAGTTATCTTTTCAATTAATACATCGAATATTTTAAGTTTTAGCACTTCCATTATTTTGTCTTTTAAACAAATATTTCATGTTGGTACGCAGTCTTTTTGCGTAATAATTTTTACCTTTAATTTTAAAACATTTTCATGAAGAAACAGAAATTATTTGGTGTACTAATATTTATGTTATTTTTTTCTTTTTTGAATGCACAAAAATCAGATTTTAATCATGAGAAATTATCCGATTTATTAGCAGCTCATGTAAATAATTTGAGAATAAAACTGGGAAAATTACCATTAAAACGAGATGCTGATTTAGCTAAAGCAGCAAAACTTCAATCGGATTATATTGCAGAAATAAATTCTTTAACACATGTTCAAGTAGGGACAAAGTTTATAAGAGTAAAAGATCGTGTTTCTCATTTTAGCAGACAATTTTCAACAGTTGGAGAAAATATATTATACACTAAACCAGTAAGGTTGTCATTAAATTCAAAGGCCTTGGAAAAACTAGCTTTTGATATGTTTCGTTCCTGGAAAAATTCTCCAGGACATTATGCTAATATGATTTTAGATGATTATAAATATGGCGATTTTGGGTTTACATATAATTCGAAATCCAAACGCATTTTTGCTGCTCAAGTGTTTGGAAAAAAAGGCGTAATAATTTCAGGGCAATTATCTGAAAATGCATTTGGAATAAAGAAAAGTGATAACTCATGTAAATATTTCATGGCAGATAAAGGCAATTCTATGGTTAATATGGGTAATGCTATAACGATTGAATTTGGAGGCATATATTTAAAATTTCATAGTAAAGAAATTGTTGAAGAGATAATAGAAAACCCTAATGATGGGATTGCTATAGATTTAGTAGAACGAGAACAGTTAGTTTGCTATGGAGATAATAAACTAGACGTCTCTCCTATTTACGATGGTGTCATGTTAAGTCCTGTTTATAGAGATAGTTTGCTTCCTCATAATCTTGCTGAGAATAAAAAAAGATTTGTAACTTTTTTAGGTGTAATTCCTGAGCATATGAGAGGTAAAGATCTAAGCCCAAACCTTATTCTAATAAAAGATGGGAAGAAATGTAGTTATAATGTTCCGACATCTATACCAAGTAAAAGGTATGATTTAAGGCATATTGAACCTCTTATTAAAAAGCCTGAAGTTACCCTGAAATTAAAAGGGGTTAATGGTATTAGGGATATCATTTTTGATTTTAAAACAGGACGAAAAACCCCTGTAGAGGAGCCTGAAATAAATCTCGATTCAAAGAAATTATTTGCCATAGATATAAAAAGTTTTACATCTATTGATGGAAACACTAACACTAATTCTATATTACATACTGAGCGAGCACGATTCATAAAAAACTTATTAAAAAATAAGATAACGAATGAGGTTCCTTTTGATATCCAGGCAAAGGAAAACTGGGAGTTATGTCAATATCAAATCGAGCTCTTGGGGTTAGAAGAGCATTTGGGAGATGATAAAGAAGAGATAAAACAATACATTAAAAATAATCTTGATCCTTTTTGGGAAAATTCGCTAAACTTACAAAGAAAGTCTAAAGCTATTTTGTATGAATATGGGGAATGGCTTGAGACTGATCCTAATTTTCTTTTTTATAATTTAACAGATGCATTGCTTACAAAAAATTACGATTTAGCAAACAGAGTACTGTTTGAAATGTATAATAGAGAAGAGAATGATGTTTTTTTTAATGAAGAATTTATAATTGATAAACTGTTTGACAAAAAGGAATTGGTTCAGAATGTTTCAGCTTTATTATTAAAGGAAGTAAATAATTATAACTTAGATAATGTTGTGTTATTTGTTAGAAATTGGTTATCGCAACCAGAACAACTTTCTTTAGAGGCGCAGCAAAACCTTTTAAACTTATATGCAATAACAAGTAGGCAGTTACTTTGGTCTTGGGATAGTAGTTTAGAAGATTTTTCTAAGGTAATGCACCCAAAAAAGGTGGAATTATTATTTGAAAAGTATAAATCTGAGGAAACGGTGAATCCTCTATTTTTAAATTTTCATATGGCAAGCATAGAATATTATGGACAAATTAATTTTAGTCCAAAGATTCATGAATCATTTGAATTCATTACAGATTATTTTAGGGAAGTATCTTCAACAATCCAAGATGATATAGATTTATGCCTATTTTTTAATAAGTGGAGCGCTTATTACTTAACGGTTGAATTGTTAATGTATCGATTTAATGATAAAACCTTAAACGAAGAAGCTTCATTTCTTTTAGCTAAAACTTATGTGCTTGAAAATTCTGAATCTGGATTGGAAGAATTGTTAGATGTTCATAAGCTAGCTATAAAATTTAATCGGAAAAAGTGGTGTGAATGGATTGATAAGGATTTTCAAAACTTGAGATATGAAGGTGTGAAAAATTTATATTGTAAGGCTTGTAACAACTAATATTATGGCAGTCAATAAAAACGCATTAATTCGCTATAAAACCATAGATAAATGTCTTCAAAATGGCTTTAGAAAATGGACGCTTAATGACCTGATTGAAGCTGTTTCTGATGCGCTTTACGAATACGAAGGAAAAGATATAGATGTAAGTAAACGTACCGTGCAGTTAGACATCCAAATGATGCGTAGTGATAAGTTAGGGTATAATGCCCCCATTGTAGTTTACGACAGGAAGTTTTATAAGTATGAAGACGATAATTATAGCATTACGAATAGCCCTATTTCTAATCAGGATTTAACCAAATTATCTGAAGCCGTGTCGTTTTTAAAACAGTTTCAGGGTTTTTCTCATTTTACCGAATTGGGAAGTATGGTTCAAAAATTAGAAGATCATGTTTATACTCAAAAAACACAAGAGAAATCATTAATAGACTTTGAAAAAAATGACAACTTAAAAGGCTTAAGATTTTTGGATGAACTCTACCAATTCATACTTAAAAAGGAAGCTATAGAAATCACATATCAGTCATTTAAAGCACGGCAAGAAAGCACGTTTACTTATTATCCCTATTTGTTGAAAGAATTTAGAAATCGATGGTTTGTAATTGGACAACGCAAAAAAAATGAAGGCTTAATGAATTTAGCTTTAGATCGCATTGTATCCATTAAAAAAAGTGAGGAACCATTTGTTTTTGACTCCGATTTTAATTCTGAAACGTATTATAAAAACGCAATTGGTGTTTCGGTAAGCCCTGGTTTAGAACCCGAAACGGTTTTGCTTTATATAAACCATAAACAGGCACCGTATGTACTCACAAAACCGTTTCATCATTCGCAAAAAGAAGTGAGTCGAGATAATTATGGAGTGACTATTTCTTTAGAGGTTCAATTGAATTTTGAATTAGAAAAAGAGATTTTAGGATTAGGAGAAGGGGTAAAAGTTATTGCTCCCGAACGTTTAAAACGGCATATTAAAGAGCGGTTATGTGATGCTGTTGATGCTTACGAAACGGAAATTAATGATAAAAACATGCGGACTATTGCAAAACGTCTAGAGTATAAAGGTTTTGGGATATTAAATCATGTGTATTCTAAGCGAGATATTAGAAAACTAAAAACGAGATTAGATAATTATATTAAAGCTCATGACGAGCAAGCTTTTGGGATGCGGGAAGTGCTTAAAAAGATGCCTGAATTGAAAGAGTTATTATTCAACAGAAATTTCAAGAAGCTTATAAAATCAATTGATAAGGATGTGTTTTTGACGAAGGCTGTTTATTTTGACAAGTCACCCAAAGATAATTGGTATGTGACTTGGCATCAGGACGTACCTATTAATGTTACGGAGAAAATAGAAACCAAAGATTTTGCCTCCTGGACCAATAAAAAAGGAGTGATTAGTGTTTGTCCTCCAGAAGCAATTTCAAAAAACACCTTTTCAATGCGTATTCACTTAGATGATACAACGGTTAAAAATGGTGCATTAAGGGTGATTCCTGGTTCGCATAATAAACGATTGAAAGATGAAGAGATTACATTAATTAGTTCGAATTCTATTCCTTTTGTAAGCGAAGTGTCATCGGGAGGTGTTCAATTATTAAAACCATTATTGCTACATGCATCGTCTGAAACTACAGTTCAAAAAAGACGTCGTGTTTTACATTTAGAATTTTCCTCAATTGAGTTACCTAACGGATTACAGTATGCTGAAAAAGAAATATTGTGAGTGTTTTTTATTTATTAGATAATGTCTACGACATTGGTAATATCTCTATTACTTTTCCATAAACATTTTTAGTCCATCCGTTAATTCTTCCGTGATTATTACCAATTAATAAACCACGCTTGTTGTTTTTTCCTTTCACAAGATGTGTAAAGCAATTGCCTCTAACTTTACAGTAAACAATATCTCCTGTTTTGCAATCTTTCCATTGAATCGGTTGAAGTTTAACAGGTTGTTTAGATTTTAGTAGAGGTAACATAGAATTACCAGGTTCTTTTGAAATAATGGTTTCCCCATTTTGTAGTTTTTGAATTTTCCAATTCATAATATTTAATTTTAAATGTTATGTATCGCATTATTGCCATACATAGCCTTCAAAATTTATCAAAAGAACTTTTCAATGAACTAGTGCAAAGATATATAAATTATCAAACTCGATTTAAAAAGATAGCTTTTCCTTTTTGAAGCGCAATATCATGCTCAAAAAATACAGTTTCTCCGTTCGAATCAGCTTCAATTAAATAGTAATTTCCCTTGTAGTAAGATTGTTTTACAATCGCTTTTAAATCAGATGTATCAACTACTTTTAATTGGTGGGCATAAACAATGCCATTCGATTTTAATTCATTAAACTCACCAAAGAAGGAAGCTATCAATTTGTTTTCTGGATTTTCATATAACTGTTGAGGCGTGTTATTTGCTATAATTTTAGTGTCGTGTAATACGATCATGTTATCGGAATACGACAATACATCATCTTTATCATGAGTCGCAACAATACAGGTAATGTTTTTTTCTTTTAAGTATTTAAATAAGTTTCTACGTAAAGATTGCTTTTTAAAATTATCGATATGACTAAAAGGTTCGTCAAGTAAAATTATTTCAGGTTGTTTTGCAATGGCTCTAGCTAAAGCAACACGTTGTTTTTGTCCACCGCTTAATTCTTTAACTTTCGTTTTAGCGAAAGGCTTTAATTCAACAACATCTAATAGTTCGTTGATGCGTTCTTGTTTTTCTTCAGGATAGAAATTAGATAGGAAAGCACCAATATTTTCAGCAACAGTAATAAAAGGCATTAGGTCGAATTCCTGAGCCACATACTTCATGAATTCTGGACCAATGATAAGATTGTGTTTTGGCCCTAAGATTTCAGAGTCTTTCCAAAAAATGTGACCCTGGTCTAAATCGTAAGTACCATAAAGTAATTTTAAAAGGGTGCTTTTTCCTGAGCCACTTTCACCAATTATAGAAACATGATCACCTGTTTTTACAGTGAAATTTATGTCTTTTAAAACGACAGTTTTATTGTAATTAAAATAAATGTTTTTTACTTCGAGCATTTGTAATTGTAAGCTGCAAAAATAGTATAAAAAAAGAGGGTGTCTAAAAAGTCTATAGATTATCCTTTTGAGGACGATCTAAAAATGGGAACATATTAATATTTAGACATTCGAGTTTAAATGGATTCTTCATTTTATTCTGGATGCCACTTTTTAAACCCCTTCCTTTTAAATGAAGGTTTATAATATTAATCTTTTTCTTTCCCTATTATTTGGTAACACTTCAAAACCCATATTATATAATGTAAAACCATAAATATCGGCATATTGCTCAATAATTTTACTAACGGGTGTTCCAGCTCCATGACCAGCATCAGTTTCAATACGTATTAATGTTGGGTTATTTCCTGTTTGCTTGCTTTGTAATTCGGCAGCAAACTTAAAACTGTGTGCAGGTACAACACGGTCATCATGGTCGCTAGTAGTTACTAATGTTGCGGGGTATTGTATGCCAGCTTTTACATTGTGTACTGGAGAATATCCTTTTAGGTATTCGAACATCTCTTTATTTTGTTCTGCCGTTCCATAATCATAAGCCCAACCTGCTCCAGCAGTAAAGGTGTGGTATCGTAGCATGTCTAATACGCCAACAGCAGGCAAAGCTACTTTAGCTAAATCTGGACGTTGCGTCATAATTACTCCAACTAATAAACCGCCGTTAGAGCCTCCTCTTATTGCTAAATAATTAGAAGTGGTATACTTATTTTCGATTAGATATTCCCCTGCGGCAATAAAGTCGTCAAATACATTTTGTTTTTTTAGTTGAGTTCCTGCATCATGCCATGCTTTACCGTATTCACCGCCACCTCTAAGATTCGGAACTGCTAAAATACCACCTTGCTCCATCCAAACCGCATTGGTAATGCTAAACGAAGGATTTAAACTAATATTGAATCCGCCGTAACCATAAAGTATGGTCGGATTTTTACCATGTAACTCAATGCCTTTTTTATGCGTAATGATCATAGGGACTTTGGTGCCGTCTTTTGATGTGTAGAAAACTTGCTTACTTTCATAAGCATTGCTATTAAATTCTATAGATGGCTTCCAATACAATTCAGATTTACCTGTTTCAATATTCAATTTATAAATACTAGAAGGTGTGTTGTAGTTTGTAAAAGAATAATAGCTTGTTTTTTCTTCTTTTTTGCAGCCAAAACCATTTACGCTTCCAACACCAGGTAATTTGATATCTCTAATTAACTTCCCGTTATAATCATATTGCATTACTTTAGAAATAGCGTCAACCATATATTCGGTAAAAAAGAAACCACCACCTTTTGATGGGATTAAAACATGATTCGTTTCTGGTATAAAATCCACCCAATTTTCTGGAGTAGGATTAGAGACATCTACGGTGACTATCTTTTTATTTGGCGCATCAAGATTTGTAACGATAAATAGTTTGCTGCCTTCATTTTCAATAATATAAGTATCACTATCTGTATGGTCTAAAACCGGAATTAATTTACTATTAGGAACAGAAAGATCTTTTATATACAATTTGTTTCCAGAGGTGGAGACACGAGGTGTAATAACTAAATAGGTATCATCTTCGGTTACGTTAGCATATATGTAACGGTGTTTTTCTTCTTGGGTGCCTCCAAAAATTAAGACATCCTCTTTTTGAGATGTTCCTAATTTATGATAGTATACCTTGTGTTGATCTGTTTTCGCTGAAAGCTCACTACCTTCAGGTTTATCATAGCTAGAATAGTAAAAGCCTTCGTTTTTATACCATGATATTTGTGTGAATTTGACATCTATTAAGGTATCTTCTATGATTTCTTTAGTTTCGGTATTCATGATATGAATCTTTCTCCAGTCGCTACCTCCTTCAGAAATAGCATACGCTAAGATACTTCCGTCTTTAGAAAAGCTTGCGGTATCTAATGATACTGTACCGTCTTCAGAAAAAGTATTAGGATCTAAAAAGGTTTCAGATGGACCATTCCCCTTTTTTCTATATAAAACGTATTGATTTTGTAGACCATCATTTTTATAAAAGTAAGTGTAATCACCTTCTACAAAAGGAGCACTTATTTTTTCGTAATTCCATAAACTGGAAAGACGTTCTTTAAGGTCTTTTCTAAATGGGATGTTATCTAAATAACTATAGGTTGATTTGTTTTGAGTTTTCACCCAAGCTTCAGTTTCTTTACTTCTATCGTCTTCTAACCAACGATATGGATCTTTTACTTCAACACCAAAATAAGTATCTATGGTATCAATAGTTTTTGTTTCAGGATAGTTCACAGCAATGTCTTTTTTACTAGCAATTAAAACGGTTAGAGATAAAAGGCTGACTATTAGTCTATTTATGGTTAGTAAATTTTAGATATGTCAAAAATAAACAAAAAAGCCTCTGTAAAAACAGAAGCTTAGATTAGTCTAGAACAATTAAGGTCTACACTAAATTATTTTCAACCAAATATTCAGCTATTTGAATGGTATTTGTTGCGGCACCTTTACGTAAGTTATCTGCAACTATCCACATGTTTAGTGTGTTTGGTTGTGTTTCGTCTCTACGAATTCTACCTACAAATACCTCATCTTTATTATGTGCATAAATAGGCATTGGATAAGTGTTCGTGTCTGTGTTATCCTGTACTATAACTCCAGGTGTTTCATGAAGCATTTTACGGACATCAGCTAAATCAAAATCACTTTCAAACTCTACATTTACAGATTCTGAATGTCCTCCTGCAGTAGGAATACGAACCGCAGTCGCAGTTACAGAAAATGTTTTGTCGTTAAATATCTTTTGTGGTTCTCGGGCTAACTTCATTTCCTCTTTAGTATATCCGTTTTCTAAAAACACATCACAATGCGGTAATGCATTTCTTCCAATAGGATAAGGATAAGCCATTTCGCCTTCAACTCCAGCTATTTCGTTTTCTAATTGTTTTACAGCTTTTACACCTGTACCAGAAACAGATTGGTATGTAGAAACGATAACACGTTTCATTTTATATTTTTTATGCAACGGTGCTAATGCCATAACCATTTGTATGGTAGAGCAATTAGGGTTTGCGATAATTTTATCTTCTTTAGTTAACTCGTGAGCATTTATTTCTGGAACTACTAATTTTTTAGAAGGATCCATTCTCCAAGCTGAAGAATTATCAACTACTGTAGTGCCAACTTCTGCAAATTTAGGAGCCCATTCTATAGAGGTGTCCCCACCTGCAGAAAAAATAGCAATTTGAGGCTTTGCTGCAACAGCATCTGCTAAACCGATTATGGTATATTCGTTATTCTTATAGGTTAATTTTTTTCCAACCGAACGCTCGGACGCAACAAGTAATAATTCTGTAACAGGAAAATTACGTTCTTCTAATACCTTAAGCATCACTTCGCCAACCATACCAGTGGCTCCAACAACAGCTATTTTCATTTTTTTAATATTTAATAAATTTCTTAGAAAACAAAATTAAGTATTAATTCCATTTTAAAATCTAAAAAAAGACCTCATTTTTTAAAAATGAGGTCTTTTTAACAACAAATAACACGATGTTATTTATTTAACAAACAGTTATTTTTTAAGCAAATCTCTTATTTCTGCAAGTAAATCTTCTTGTGATGGTCCTGCTGGTGGAGCTGGTGCTTCCTCTTCTTTCTTCTTCATTTTGTTAACGCCTTTTACAATCATGAACATAACAAATGCCACAATAATAAAGTCGATCACATTAGTTAAGAAAGCGCCCCAAAGTAAAGATACTTCGCCTTCTATAACGCCATCTGCATTGGCGATTCCTTCCTTAAGTACATATTTTAGATCTTTGAAATCTGCATTAAAAATTAAACCAATTAATGGGGATACAATGCCTCCTGTAAATGAAGCAACTACTTTATTAAAAGCGGCACCCATTACAAAACCGACAGCAATGTCGACTAAATTGCCTTTCATGGCAAAATCTTTAAACTCTTTAAGCATAATTTTTAGTGTTTTTGGTTAATTAATGACTAAAATAAGTAAAAAAAAGCTTAAAAGTTAACATTTGTTAAATATCTTATTTCAATAAAATACGCTTAACTCTTTGAGAAATAGATGTTATAAGTTCGTAAGAAATAGTATTCGTAGTTTCTGCTAAGTGTTCAGCTGTGGTATTGTTTTGGTCAAAAATAATGACTTCGTCACCTTCTTTACAATCTATGTTGGTAATATTAACCATAATCATATCCATACAAACATTACCAACAATAGGAGCTTGTTTCCCGTGTATAGTCACGAAACCTTTTCCATTGCCATATTGTCTGCCAATACCATCTGCATGACCAATAGGGAGTGTCGCTGTTTTTAAAAACGAGTTAGATTTAAAGGCTCTATTGTAGCCAACAGATTCTCCTTTTTCGATGTTATGAATTTGAGAAATTACTGTTTTTAAAGTGGCAATAGGCGTTAAGTTTTTATTCTCTTTTTCAGAATTCCCAAACCCATAAAGACCAATACCACTTCTAACCATATCAAAATGTGCATCAGGATAATTTAATATACCCGAAGTATTGCACATGTGAAGCATAGGTTTGTAATCTAGTTTCTCAATTATCTTTTTAGAAATAGTATTAAAGTTTGCAATTTGATGTAAAGTGAATTCTTTTTCATCTAGATCTTCACTAGCAGCTATATGGGAAAAGATAGATGTCACTTTTAAAGTGTCTGTTTTTTCTATTTCTGAAACGATATAATCGATGTCATTGTACTCAAAACCAAGTCTGTTTAAGCCCGTATTGAATTTTATATGAACAGGATAGTCGTTTTGTTTTTCTGCGGTGGCTATTTTAATAAATTCCTTTAAAATTTTCGCATTATATAAACTAGGCTCTAAGGAATGCGTTATCAATGCTTTTAAATTTACAGCTTGCGGATGTAATACTAAAATAGGTTTTGTAATACCTGCTTTACGTAATGCAATGCCTTCTTGTGTGTATGCTACAGCAAAATAATCGACTCCTAATGCTTCTAGGTAGTTTCCTATCTCGCAGGAATCACTTCCGTATCCAAAGGCCTTAACAACGGCTAAAAACTTGGTATTGTTTTGGAGTTTCGATTTTAGATGCTCAAAATTATGTTTAAGTGCTTTTAAATCAATTTCAAGTACAGTTTCTTGCGTTTTAAGCATTAGGACTTTGTTGGTTTGGTTTAGGAGTCACTTCTTCGGCGTCTTTTACCTTCATGTTTCTAACTTTATCTCGCATCATGGCTTTGTAATAAGCGGCTCTACTTAAGGGTTCATATTCATCGACTTCACCAATAAGGACTAAATTATCACTTTTAGCTTTACGATAACTGTATTGTGCTAAATTGCCAGTTCTAGTACATACTGCATGCACTTTTGTAACATAATCGGCCGTTGCCATTAAAAAAGGCATAGGTCCGAAAGGATTTCCCTTAAAGTCCATATCAAGTCCAGCAACAATAACCCGAATGCCTTTATTTGCTAGGTCGTTACAAACCCGGATAATTTCGTCATCAAAAAATTGAGCTTCATCAATACCAATAACATCGCAACCATCAGCCAAAATTGGTATGTTAGCCGCGGCAGGGACAGGTGTGGAGCGAATTTCGTTAGCATCATGAGATACAACCATTTCTTCATTGTAGCGTACATCGACAGTAGGTTTAAAAATCTCTACTTTTTGCCTTGCAAATTGCGCACGCTTAAGTCTGCGGATTAATTCTTCCGTTTTTCCAGAGAACATCGATCCACAGATAACTTCAATCCATCCAAATTGTTCTTTATGATTTACTGTATTTTCAAGAAACATTTCGTAATTTTAGCACTAAAACAAAGCAATTATTTGTATAAAGGTGGCGCAAATTTATTAAAAATCAAAAGCCAAAATAGCAATAATTTAAAAATTATAAATAATGAAGAGGAAGATAGAGTCGGAACTCATTAGTATAGCACATAGAATTCTTAAATTAAAAGGAAAAGAAGATGTTGTTAAAATGCATGCAGAAGTGTCAGCTCTTTACGAAAAATTATCGGTGTTAAAGTTTGCAAATGAGAATTTTGAAGATGATATACCAATAATTGGGAGCGACTCATCCTTTTTTGGTATGTTAGATAAGGCATTTAACAATAAGGTTAGTGATACCGTTGAAATAGAGGACAAAATTTATATCAATCTTGATGAAGTTGAAGAGGATGATATTATGGAGCCTGTTATGGAAAAAATTAAAGATATGGTGGCGCAAATGCCTCATGAAACTCAAGAAGTTGATACTCTTTTTGAAGAGGCCATTCCTAAACAAGATTATCATAAAGATGATTTAGAAGAGATTACAGAAGGGTATAAAGAAACACCAGTTTTTGAACCTGTTTCTAAGGCGCAGAAAGGAAAAGGAGATGATAAAAAAACGTTGAATGACATATTAAAAACGGGAGGATTTAACATTGGACTTAATGATAAAATTGCGTTTATAAAGCATTTATTTGATGGTAAAAATGAAGATTATGATCGTGTGATATCTCAGTTAAATACGTCGGTTACTTTTAGTGATGCGAAGCATTTAATAGAAGACATTATAAAGCCCGATTATAATAATTGGGTTGATAAAGAAGAAATCGAAACGCGATTTATGCAAATTATTGAAAGTAAGTTTCAATAAAAACTCTCGACCATAGTCTGATGAAAATAAACAAAATTTTATATTGGATAAGCACCGTGCTCTTGTGTTTGTTAATGGGATATTCTGCCTCTATGTATTTTACAAGTACAGAAATGGTTAAAGGTTTTTTTGAAAACCTTAATTACCCAACCTATGTGGTGATTCCTTTAGCTATATTAAAAGTTTTGGGTATAGCTATGATTTTATGGCGAAAAAGTACTTGGCTAACAGAATGGGCTTATGCTGGTTTTTTCTTTGATTTGGTATTGGCAACGGCAGCACATTATTATGCAGGAGATGGCATTGTAGGCTTTTCTCTTTATGGATTGCTACTAATTTTTCCATCTTATTTTTTAGGAAAACAAATTAGAGATTAATGAGTAAGCTTTATATTGTACCAACACCTATAGGGAACTTAAAGGATATTACTTTTAGAGCCATTGAAACTTTAAAAGAAGTCGATCTCATTCTTGCTGAAGACACGCGAACTTCTGGAAAGCTTTTAAAACATTTCGAAATTACAACGCATATGCAATCGCACCATATGCATAATGAGCATAAGACTGTTGCAAGTGTTATTCAGAAATTAAAAGGTGGCACAGCTATAGCATTGATTAGTGATGCGGGAACACCTGCCATTTCAGATCCAGGGTTTTTGCTAACCCGAGCCTGTATAGAAAATAATATTGAAGTAGATTGTCTTCCTGGGGCAACAGCTTTTGTGCCCGCTTTGGTCAATTCTGGATTGCCTAATGATAAGTTTGTATTTGAAGGTTTTTTACCTGTTAAAAAGGGACGACAAACGCGCTTGTTATTATTGGCAGAAGAAAAGAGAACCATTATTTTTTATGAAAGTCCACATAAATTAATAAAAACACTTGGGCATTTTTGTGAGTATTTTGGAGCGGATAGACAGGTATCAGTATCCAGAGAGCTTACAAAACTTTACGAAGAAACTATTAGAGGAACCGCTAAAGAAGTTTTAGAATATTATACTAATAAACCACCAAAAGGCGAAATTGTAATTGTTGTTGGTGGAAAGAAATAAGATTAATGATTATAGAAGCATTTAAAAATAAACTTAAAAATTCACCAGAAGCCATCGAATTCTCTGAAACGATGGATGTTATAGAATCCAACTATAATTTTTCTCCAGTAGCGTTTACAAATGGCATGTTACAAAATAAAAGCGGAGAGAACTCTGGTTCTTGTAAATTGTTTGCTTTTGCAAAAAAGCAGGGATTAACAAAAGAAGAAACTTTGGCGTGTTTTGGTTCGTTTTATTTTAATGAGGTATTGAAAGATCCCGATGGAACAGGTCACCAAAACATTAGAAACTTTATGAAAACAGGTTTTGAAGGCCTTTCTTTTAGTGAGGAAGCATTAAGTGAAAAATAACAACTTATTTTGATGGACGATTTACTTTACGATATAAGGCAATGTGACATATGTTCGGAACATTTGCCCTTGGGACCTCGTCCTATTGTAAGTGCACATCCTGATGCTAAAATTGTTATTATTGGACAAGCTCCTGGAACACGTGTTCATAAAACAGGAGTGCCTTGGGACGATCCGAGTGGTAGACAATTACGAAAATGGTTGGGGGTTACAGACAAACAATTTTATGATGATACCAAAATAGCTTTAATTCCTATGGGGTTTTGTTACCCAGGAAAGGGCAAAACAGGCGATTTACCGCCACGACCAGAATGTGCTCCGCAATGGCACGAGCTGTTATTAAATAAGCTATCAAATATAGAATTGGTTATTTTAATAGGGATGTATTCTCAGAAATATTATTTAAAAAAAGAAGCAAAGAAAACATTAACCGAAACGGTAGCAAACTACAAAGACTATTTACCTAAATATTTGCCGTTACCTCACCCATCACCTAGAAATCGGTTTTGGTTAACAAAGAACCCGTGGTTTGATGTTGAGGTGTTACCAGGGTTACAAGAAAGAGTAAAATACCTGATTTAACTTTGTGTAAACAAAAAACCCCACCATAAGGTGAGGTTTAAATTTTTTAATAAAACGGGTTAATATTTTAAAGGCTACTTATGTATTCTTTGTATTTTGAGATCTCTCTAGGATCTGTAGCAAAATTAATACGTTTTATTTCTTTTCCTTCTTCATTTAGTTCAACTAAGTAAGTATCTTTTCCTTCATCTACCATTTGTAGATAAATTTTCATACTGCTATCATCATTATAAAATTTTACGCCTTCAAAATTGTCGTAATTAGATGTTATTTGTTCTTTAAACACTTTACCGTTTTTAAGAGATTGTGTTATATTTCTTCCATCTTTAATAAACATTTTAGATTCGATGTCCCCAGAATCGTTGTAAGTTAAAGATGTTACAGGTTTGTCATCCTTCATTTCAGATTCAGAAAGCACTTTGCCATTTTCAAAATAACATGTAACTTTTCCATTAAGAATGCCGTTTGTGTAATTGCTTACTTTTTTCAACTTTCCGTTAGGGAAATATGTTCTTTCTTCTCCATGAAGTTTTCCTTTACTGTAGTTGGAATGCATGAATTTTTTTCCATTCTGGTGGTAGAAAACGTATTTTCCATATAAAAGACCTTCTTTAATATGGAATTCTTCCCATTTTGTCATTTCATCTCCAACGATAAAATAACCGTCTAAGGGTTCTCTAGAAATGTTATCTCTATAAACTTTTACACCGTTGTAAGAGTCTACAAAGTACCAGTTTCTTGGAATGTAATTGGGTTCTGATGGGTCTTTACTTGTTTTATTATTACAATTAAAAAGACTGAAAAGCGCGCAAAACAGTAGCACGCGAGCGGTTGTTGTAGGTAAATTCATAATTTTGGGTTATAATAGTTGCCGCTAACATAAGGAATAATTATCTAACCACCAAGGATTTAGTTTAAAATTATTTATGCTTCCCTTTTTCCCAACCATGTTTTTCAAGATATTTTACACCACTTTCAACGGCACCATCCTCAATAGAAGTGCCCATAGAATCGTTCCAACGGTTTAAATATCCGAATAGAGAAATAACACCAAGCATTTCTACAATTTCGCCATCATTCCAATATTCATGTAGGCGTTTTTTAATAGTATCGTCTACACCATTTGGTATTTGAGAGGCTAGTAAAGAGAAATCTAAAGCAGCACGTTCTGCTTCATTAAAAGCAGGATGTGTACGATATTCCCATATATTATCTAATTGTTCTTGCTCTGCACCATAGCGTTCGGCTGCACGAATAGCATGTGCTTGACAGTATCTGCAACCTGTTGCGTTGCTGCTTACCCAGGCAATCATTCTTTTTAAAGCAGAGCTTACGCGTCCCTCGTTAGCCATAACGGCCTTGTTTAGGTTTATAAATGCTTTACTAATGGCTGGGCGATGTTGCATGGTAAGCACCGAGTTTGGACAAAAACCCAAAGTTTCATTAAAGAATTCTGCAAGTTCTTTGGTCTCAGAATCATGATTAGCAGATAAAGGTGTTACTAAAGGCATATTTATATTTTTTAGTAGTATTTTTGAAATTACAAGAAACAAAAAATAATTTAATAAAAAATGACAAATCATATTACAACAACATGGTTAGGAGACATGAAGTTTGAGAGTACTAATCCCTCAGGGCATAATTTGTTTATTGATGCGGGTGAAGAAAATGGTGGTAAAAGTGAAGGATATCGTCCTAAAGCTTTAATGTTATCTGCTTTAGCTGGTTGTTCTGGTTTGGATGTGGCTTCTCTAATTAAAAAAATGAAATTAGAAGTAGATGATTTTAAAATAGATACAGAAGCAAACCTTACCGAAGAGCATCCAAAATATTATGATAAAGTAACCATGCATTTTCATTTTTATGGATCCGATTTAAATGAAAAAAAACTTCAAAAAGCGGTTGATTTATCTATTGAAAAATATTGTGGTGTTATGGAAATGTTTCGACAATTTTCAGAATTAACTATAGAAACTCATTTTTATAAAAATAAGGATTAAAGGAATCAAGTTCTAACTTTTAAAATATAAAATTTCAATTAATCCATGCGTTGGACATTAAAACCCAAACCAGCCCCCTCTAAAATAGAAGCATTACAAAAAGCTCTCCAAGTAGATTCGGTATTAGCAACATTGTTATTACAACGTGGTATTGAAACGTATGAGCAAGCTAAAGCTTTTTTTAGACCAAGCTTAGACGACTTGCACGATCCATACTTAATGAAAGATATGGATAAAGCTGTTGCCCGCATTGAAAAAGCCATTGTTAATAGCGAGAATATTTTAGTTTATGGTGATTATGATGTAGATGGTACAACTTCTGTTGCTTTAATGTCTACATATTTAAAAACACGATATGGTTTAGTTCATACCTATATTCCGAACAGATACGATGAGGGTTATGGGATATCATATAAAGGAATCAATTTTGCTTTAGAAAATGACTTTACACTTATTATAGCTTTAGATTGTGGTATTAAAGCTATAGAAAAAGTAGCATTTGCTAAAGAGAAAGGGATTGATTTTATTATTTGTGATCATCATAGACCAGGAAAAGAGATTCCTAAAGCGGCAGCTGTTTTAGATCCTAAACGAGAAGATTGCGAATATCCGTTTAAGGAGTTGTGTGGTTGTGGCGTAGGGTTTAAATTGATACAAGCATTAGCACTAAAAGAAGGGAAAACAGTAGATGACTTAACGGAATATTTAGATTTAGTAGCTACTGCTATTGGTGCCGATATTGTTCCTATAAATGGAGAAAATAGAGTATTGGCTTATTTCGGACTTCTGGTAATTAATACCAAACCACGACCAGGGATTAAAGCAATTTTAAATCAAGTCGAAAAAACGGAATTAACTATTACTGATGTCGTTTTTATTGTAGCTCCCAGAATAAATGCTGCTGGACGTATGAAGCATGGTAATTATGCAGTAACTTTGTTAGCAGAGGAGGATGAGGACTTGGCAGAGAAATATGCTTCTGAGATTAATGATTATAACCTAGACAGACGTGAAACAGATAAACGAATTACAGAAGAAGCTCTTAAGCAAATTGAAGAACAGGAAGAACAGAAACGTTTTACTACTGTTATTTACGATAAAACTTGGCATAAAGGCGTTATTGGTATTGTGGCTTCTAGATTAACAGAAACGTATTATAGACCAACTTTAGTCTTTACTAAAAGTGGCGATAAATTAGCTGCTTCGGCGCGTTCTGTTAAAGATTTTGATATCTATAATGCTTTAGGCGAATGTAGTGAGCATATTGAGCAATTTGGTGGACATAAATATGCTGCAGGATTAACTTTGAAAGAAGAAAATTATGAAGCGTTTAAGCAAGCTTTTGAAGATGTGGTTTCCAGAACGATCGATAAAAACTTATTAATTCCTGAGATAAAAGCAGATATTGAAATTAATTTGAATCATATTACGCCAAAATTCTATCGCGTTTTAAAACAATTTGCACCTTTTGGTCCTAATAATATGACACCTGTTTTTATGACTGAAAATTTAACAGATACAGGTTATGGTAAGTGTGTGGGTGCAGATAAAACACATTTAAGATTAACAGCTACACAACCCGATGCTAGTAATATTGTTTGTATTGGTTTTAGTATGGGAGATAAGTTTGATTTGATTTCAAACAAAAAACCATTTAGAGCTGTTTATTCTGTAGATGAAAATGAGTGGCAAGGTAATGTGTCGTTACAACTTAAGTTAAGGGATATTAAGGAGTGATTATTGTTAAAAACTAAAACAATAGTGTTATTGTTTTAGTTTTTAACATAAAAATAAAATAAAATCCGTAGTTATTTTAGTTTTATCTATTTTTGTAAAGTAAAGACCATAGTTATTTTAATTTTATATGAATAGTTTTCAATCGGGAAGAAATATAAATCAGGGTTATTATAAAAGTTTTGAACCTAATCTAATACATAAAGATTGGGAAATAACGGACATGCAGATATTTGCTTTATTAAGTAAAGCAGATAGACATTTGGGAAGATTAGATATGTACTCGGAATACGTCAATTTAGATTTATATGTAAGTATGCATATAGCAAAAGAGGCAACTCAATCATCTAAAATTGAGGGTACCCAAACTAATATGGAAGATGCTTTTTTAAGTAAGGAAGATGTAGCTTACGAGAAAAGAGATGATTGGGAAGAAGTACAAAATTACATTTCAGCTATGAATGAGGCAGTTAAGATGTTACATACACTGCCTTTTTCTTCAAGGTTAATAAAACAGACACATAAGATTCTTTTGCAAGGAGTAAGAGGAGAGAATAAATTACCTGGAGCATATAGAACGAGCCAAAATTGGATTGGAGGAGCTTCTATTGACGATGCTGTTTTTGTGCCTCCAAATTATAATTCAATAAATGATTTAATGTCTGATATTGAGAAATTCGCAAATAATAAATTAAATCATTTACCAGATTTACTTAAAATAGCAATTATTCATTATCAATTTGAAACTATTCATCCTTTTTTAGATGGTAATGGAAGGGTTGGTAGATTATTAATAACCTTATATTTAGTTAGTAAAGGTATTTTGAAACAACCTATTCTATATTTATCTGATTTTTTTGAAAGAAATAGGATGCTTTATTATGATAATTTGATGCGTGTTAGAACTCATAACGATTTATCACAGTGGCTTAAGTTTTTTTTAACAGGAATTATAGAAACAGCGCAAAAAGGTGTTAAAACCTTTGATGGGATTTTACAACTTCAAAAAATTATTGATGAAAAAATCAAGACACTAAAAGGTAGAAGTACAGATGCAAAATTATTAATAGATTATTTATATACTAAACCTATAATAAATGCAGCGACTGTAGCTGTAGTAATAGATAAATCTCCTGCATCTGCTTATAAGCTTTTAAGAGATTTAGAGTTTTTAAAGATTATTGATGAAGTAACTGGTGCTGAACGAGGCCGTCTTTATGCATTTAGCGACTATTTAGATTTGTTTACTAATAAAAATTAAATTTTAATGGCGAAAAAAGACCCCTATGCAGCCTTACGAATTAAAGAGTTTAATATTTTTTTATTAGTCCGTTTTGTATTGGTATTCGGATGGTCTATGCAATTTATTGTGATTGAATGGCAGGTTTATAGCCTAACTAAAGACCCTCTTTCTCTTGGAATTATTGGTTTAATGGAAATAATTCCAGCATTTACCATGGCTTTATTTGCGGGACATATTGTAGACCAGAAAGAAAAACGAAACCTTTTAGCCTTATGTATTGCCGCGTTTTCGTTAATTAGTTTAGGGCTATTTTTATTAACCTGGGATACCATTGTTGAAGGTTGGGCAACCAGAACGATACTTTACTCTATTTATGGACTAGTATTTTTTGGAGGTTTTTTACGTTCTTTTTTCGGACCAACTATTTTTTCTTTAGTGGCTTTAATTGTTCCTAAAAAAATATACCCTAATGCTGCTACCTGGAATAGTTCTACCTGGCAAATGGCTGGTGTTTTAGGGCCTGCATTTGGAGGGCTTTCTATTGGGTGGATAGGTGTGCATTGGTCGCTTTGCATTGTTTTTGGGTTAGTTTTATTGTCTTTAATTATTTTGTTTCAGATAAAGCGAAAACCTATTTTAAATCCTAAAATAGGAGAGCCTGTAATACAAAGCCTTAAGGAAGGGGTGCGATTTGTATTTAAAACGAAAGCTATTTTAGGCGCGATGACTTTAGATATGGTGGCTGTCTTATTTGGCGGTGCTATTGCCTTACTCCCTGTTTTTGCTCAAGATATTTTAGAAGTGGGAAGTGAAGGCTTTGGAGTACTTCGTGCAGCTCCTGCTGTTGGCGCTTTTTTAACCATGTTAGTAACAGCATATATACCAATAAGTAAAAATGCTGGTATGAAATTACTAGCTGCTATTTTTGGTTTTGGGGTTTGTATTATAGTCTTTGGGTTGTCATCTATTTTCTGGGTTTCGCTACTGGCATTATTCTTTAGTGGGATGACAGATGGCGTTTCTATGGTAATTAGACAAACCATTTTGCAGATTAAAACACCAGATCATATGCGTGGGCGTGTTTCTTCTGTAAATTCTATGTTTGTAGGGTCTTCTAACGAGTTGGGTGCTTTTGAGAGTGGTATAACGGCAAAATATATGGGAGCTGTTGTAGCTGTTGTTTTTGGAGGCACGATGACATTGATAACTGTTGTAACTACTGGACTGGTATCGCCATCGTTTAGAAAGTTAGATCTAACTAAAGATATTGAGGCGCATGAGAAAGAATAAATATTTGAGATTAATCTAATTACTGAAATTTATGAGACAACTAAATTCATATGAACTTTTAGATAAGTTTAAAGATTACTCTCTTGATATTGAGTATTGTGATTTTAGTGATTTAACATTAAAAATGAATCAGTTTTTTTTCTTTCTTTTAGATCAAGAAATTTCTTCTAGAATATTAGAGAGATTGTCAACAGATTTTAAAGATTTAAAAGTTAAACTATTCTCTGATGATTGTATTAATTCTCCAAAAGGACAAAGAGAGGTAAAAGAGAAATTAGTGTCTAGAGAACTACAAGGAGCTTTCGGTTTTTTTACAATTCTAGAAAGATATAATCATTCGAATAAGTATTCAAATGATTATATTGATTTAGTTAGAGATTGGAATTATTATAAAAGAGGAGGCGATTATCATGATTTTAAGGTAGATTTTATCACATATTTTTTTAAGCCATTTACAGAATTATTTGAGTGGTATTTGAAAGAAAGCAAAGTTTTCAGCGATGAAGATTATTTTTCTTTTGACCAACAAGAAATAATAATTGAAAATATAAGTATTTTAAGAAATTCATTAGAAAGAATTGAGCTTAAATTGGATTTTACAGGTCAAATACTGGATAGCCATTTTGAAGACCTAGAAAAATTGGTAAAAAAGTTAAATAAAAAGAACTTGATAGAAATTATAAAAGGAAAGTTTGGAGATGAAGTTTTATCTAAATTAATTTCTCTTGAATCATTTACTAAATTAGTTGAGTCAATTACTGGAGAAAAATTTGATCTTTTAAACTAATATTCCTTCAAGTCAAAATTTTCACCATCAAAAACACCATAAGTGTAATAACTTATCCAATCGCCTAGATTGATGTATTTAGAGTTGTCTTTAAGATCTATATTTAGTGGTAAATGACGATGTCCAAATACAAAATAATCGTGGTGTTTGTCTTCTAACTTTCGTTTACAATATTGTACCAACCACTCATTGTCTTCTCCTAAAAATTGGGCGTCTTCATCGCCAGAAATGAATTTGTTTTTTACTGATAAATATTGTGCCATTTTAACCCCTAAGTCTGGGTGTAACCATCTGAATAACCATTTACAAAATGAATTTGTAAATACCTTTTTCATGCGTTTGTAACCTTTATCTCCAGGACCTAAACCATCTCCATGACCAATAAAGAATGTTTTATTATTAAAGGTGAATTCTTTTGGTTTGTGGTACACAGGAATATTGAGTTCTTCTTCAAAATAGCCATTCATCCATAAATCATGATTGCCCACAAAGTAATAAATTGGAATGCCCGAATCTGAGATCTCGGCTAGTTTACCTAGTGTTCTTGTAAAACCTTTTGGAACTACTTTTTTATAGTCCATCCAAAAGTCGAATAAATCACCTAGAAGAAAAATAGCCGCCGCATCTTGCTTTACTTCGTCTAACCAAGCAACAAACTTTTTTTCGCGAGGAAGCGATGCTTCTCTGGTTGGAGCTCCTAAATGATTATCGGAGGCAAAGTATATTTTTTTTCCTTTTGGAATTTGAATTTGCATGCTGTAAATATAATATAAATTCCTGCCTTTCGTCTAGCTCAAAACAAACTCCAGTAGGAATCTCATTATTAATAAGTTTTAAATTTCAATTGATATTGGTTTGTTGATTTTAAGTTTTTTTGACACAAATTAGTACAAACTCTGAAGGCTGAACACATCCCATTGCGGATTAGTGCGTTAGGGATTGAGCAATTGTTGGAGCTCCTCGCAGAGAGCGACTTGTGAAAACCCGACCTGAAAGGGAACGCCCTAATTATTATCGGAAGCATACCATTCTGCAAAGGAAGTATCGGTTTCTTGAAGTTTTAAAGAGTGTAATGAAATGTGTTTTGGCAAACGTTTTTTTATTTTTTTTGAAAAATCGATAACCATCATTTCACTAGTGGGTTGGTAATCTACTAACAATACATTGTGTCCTCTATTTTCAAGCTCTCTGGCTAGTTCTACGTGTGGGGTGTTTTTATTAAATACAGTAGCATGATCGAATACGTTAACTATTTCTTCTTTTACGATTTTTTTTAGATCTCCAAAGTCGATAACCATCCCGAATTTGACATTGGTATGGTCTGTAATAGGGCTTCCTATAACGGTTACAGATAGTTTATAACTGTGACCATGTACGTTTTTACACTTACCGTCGTACCCGTAAAGAGCGTGACCTGTTTCGAAAGAAAATTGCTTTGTGATGCGAATGTTGCTCATTATCTTCTTTTTCTTCTATTTACTAGGTAAACAATTATTAAAACTAAAGCTAGTAACAGAAATAACCCGTTTCCGCTTATAAATGACATGATATCCATAATTATTCTTTATTGGTTCTTCTTTTTATTATATCTATAAATTGAATATGCAAGCAACACGAGGACAACAAATGGTAACATTGAACCAATAAAAACGCCTATTTCGTAGCCTTTATCGGGAGCGTTTTGTATTTTATCTTCTATATTAATTTGTTGAAGAAAGGGCGTTAGTAATAGCATACTTGTTTTTATACTGTATGGCAAAGTTAATTGTTTTGAGCAAGAGGAATAAATATTTTCCTGAATTTTATAATTAGTGGGAAGCCTCTGGCAAGAATCCAAAATGTTAATGCTATAAAAATGGCATATAGTTTATAACCGAGATAGTCTAACCAAAATAAAATAGGGATAAAGACTAAAAACGTCGCTGTTAATAAGATATTTCGCAAAATTTTCATTCTGCCCAAGCCTTTAAAGATGCCATCGAAAATAAATGCTAATGCACATAAAGGTTGCATGGCTAAAACGATCCAAAATACGTTGTAAAACTCTTTGAGAACTTCGGGATCGTTAGTGAATATGGTTCCTAAAGGGTAGTATAGTAAACCACCTGCAATGGCTATTGTGATTCCGATAATTATGCCGTATTTAATTAGTGTATTACTTAGGTGTATAAGTGTTTTATATTGTTTTGCTCCTAACAATTTACCAGAAAGTATATTTCCTGCACTGGAATAACCATCTACTATAAAGGCTCCAAGAAACCACAAGTTAATGGCAATGGTATAGGCTGCTATATATGCTGCGCCATAACTTGTAGCAAAGGCACTGGCGTAATAGAGGGTGACGTTTAGTGCAATGGTTCTAACAAAAAGATTAAAAATCATTAATGCAAAGCGATTGATTTCTTTATTAAAAGGAAAGCTTATTTTTAAAGGTATCGAGGTTTTTTTAAGCAAATAATACGTAGAAAGAATAGCCATTATTAATTGTGCAATAACGCTGGCATAGGCTGCTCCTTTTATATTCATAGCAGGAATATAATTTGAAATACCATACACTAGAATAAAGTCTAATATAATATTAACTAAGGCTCCTATAATGGCAATAATCATAGGGTAATAGGTGTTTTGTAATCCTCGAAAAGCACCAAAAACAGCTATGGTGAATAAGGTGAATGGAAATCCGAAAACACGGATTTTATAATAATCAACACTATATTCTAAAATTAGGTCTGTGGCATTGTATAGTTTAAAAATGTTTTGGGCAAAAGGATAGGTGCTTATTATAATAAAAACACTTAAAGATGTTATAATGAAAATAGCTTGTGCTGGTAGGTTTTTTATTTTATCGAGTTGATTGGCTCCAACATATTGCGATACGATAGATGATATAGCACTTCGTGTTTGTCCTAATACCCAAATTAGCATAGATAAAAAGGTAGTAACAATACCAACTGCTGCTAGAGATTCGGTGGCATTTAGGTCTATGTTCCCAACTATGGCAGCATCGGTTAATGATAGAATGGGCTCTGATATACCAGAAATTAGTGCTGGTATGGCTAATTTGTTTATATGTTTTAGGTTAATGTTTGTACTCACAGTATTAATTCGTAACAATAAAAAGGGTGTTTGCTTTGCTTAGGGAAATAAATGTTTCCTAAACGTTTATATCCGCGATGTTCATAAAATTTTTGATTTCTACTATTTTGAGAAAAGGTATCTAATCTTACCGAAATACAGTTGCTTTTTAGAGCAAATGTTTCTGCAAAATCCATTAGTTTTTGTGCATATCCTTTTCCTTGATGTGTTGGATGTATTGCTAGCCTATGAATATAAATGTTGTTTGTGTTTTCTGTTAACCAGGATATTGGAATATATTCCTCATCCATAAAAGTAGAAATGGTTATACAACCCATTATAACATTCTTTATTTCTAAAATGTATAATTCGCTACGTTCTGCATCTTTTAAAAAAGCTTCTTTATTTGGGTAATATTCATTCCATTGATGAATATTTTGCTGTATCATATTTACAGCACAGGCTTTGGTAATTTCTATAATATTACTAATATCGGAACGTGTTCCTTTACGAATCATTTAAATGTTTATTTTTGCATAAATATCGTTAAAAATTTAGTCAGTAAACCACTATTTATTATGAAGAATATTTTAGTTCCTGTTGGATCATCTAAAAATGCTTTAAGCCACTTGCAATATGCTGTAGATTTTGCTGAGACTTTTGGGGCAAGACTTTTTATTGTACAGGTATATAATGTATATACCAAAGCAGGAACCATGATTAAAATAGATGATATAATTGAACGAGAAAGTAAAGCTTTTTTAAAAGATTTAGTTTCTAAAATTGATACTAAAAATGTTGAGGTTGTTATAAAGACTTTAAAAGGAAAACTGATTGACACTCTTGAACTAGCAAGTAGAAAAGCCGATATTGATTTAATTTTGGTTGAGCCTAGAACTAATTCTATTAGAAAAGAAGTGTTTTTAGGTAAAACCTCTGGAAAAATTATTAAGCAAACAGAGATACCTGCATTAATTGTGCCTGAAGGGTACGTGTTTAAACCATTAAAGAATATCTTATTTGCTGTTAAGTCTGCGATAATAAAAAAGAATGATGCATTAAATCCGTTATTAAGTTTTAAAAACAATTTTAAGGCTACAATAAATATGTTATTGGTAAAAACACCTTATTATAATGAGGGCGATTTTGTTGTGGATAAAAAGTTATTAGATACGGTACATAATATCACCAAAACAGAAAATGCTACTACTTTTCAAGGGGTATTACAGCATTTACAATCTTATAATCCAGATATGCTTTGTGTGGTTAGGCGTAAAAGAGGGTTTTTTATTAAAAAATGGGAAAAGAATGTTATTTTGAAAAAAGATTTCTCTAGTTTAATACCTGTTTTAGTTTTAAGAGGGTTAAAATAATTATTATACGGATTGTATTTACTTTTTAAACTTTGAATTGAGCCTAAGAACTAAGCATTTCTTTTTTGTCTGATTCGTTATTGTAATTTATGCTTACTCTAAAGTCTAAGTTGTTCTTCATTAGTCGGCTATACATTAATTGGTTTAAAATAACATCCCCTTTAGGGTTGTATATCGTAAATTCATAAGTATGAAAATCGAGTCCGTCAACTTGTGTGATTTTCGTTGCCGATGAGTCAGATTTTATGCCTTAGCTCACCCTAAGGTCTGCTCTTAGCGATTATTTTTGAGCCTTTAAAACTTTATAAAAAGCTATTTCTGCTCCAATATTTGTGGGTGCATCTAGCTGGCAGGTTTCGCGAATTCACACGAATTCAGTTTTACAATGCTTTTTCTTTTGGAATGGTTTAGTTACAATTAGATTGTGTCATTTTATTTTTCCATTGAATCCAATATTCTTGTAGTCCTTCAGGCGTAGTTTTTAAATCACTTATATCTAAAGACTCTCCTTCCATTAAAACTTTACTTAGTTCTGCTTTTCTTCTAGATAAAGCAGGTTTATGATTCCATCCACCAACATGGTCAAATGAGGTATAGGCATCACATGTTTCTTTAACAGATATAAACGGGATTGATAATTTGTAAATTACAGTACCAGACCCCATGCCTTTGGTAGTCATAGTAATATTTGAAAAATCTACTTTAGAGTATTCACCTTTTTTATAAAGTTCTTTTAGTTTATCACCAACTGCACTTGACATTTTATTTGAAAATTGATGGGCTATATCTGAGCCGTCAATAAATTCAGGTCCTTTATAAAATCCTTCGCAACCATTTTTGGTGCAAGTTATTTTGGTTTTGTCTTTAGATTGAGCTAAAGCCGAAAAAGAAGTAGTTATCATTAAAATGGCTAGTATTTGCTTCATTTTACATTAATTAATGTTTTGTTTAATTCGATTTTTAATAGTCCCCATTGTTTTAATCTACCCAAACTCATTAATCCAAAATGTTTTATGCTTGAATCAATTTCATTGAAGCAAAGAGTTATTTCTTCTAGAGAAAATTTCTTTTTTGACAGGCTCATAGCATAAAAATATTTCTCAGGTTCTCGTTCTTTTAAAAAAGCTAGATTATTAAAATGCTTTGGAGAAACCATATTAATGATTTTCATTTTTAAATAGTTTTCCAAATCGTGAGATAACAACTTTTCTAAATATGGAATTATGTAATCAATTTTTCCATTCTCTAAAAGAGTGGCTAAGTAGGGACTTTGTCTCTTCTCCAAAAATTTATCTAATAGTTTTTGCTTTAAATCATCACTCCAAATTTTATCACAAATCGATAATGCAATTGTGTTTTCGTAATAATATTTAGAATAAAAATAGGTGTTAAAAAAATCTTGATAATGATTTTTAGATAATCTATTTAGAAGAGAAAATTGTAAATTTTTTATTCTTTGTCTGGTGTGATAATTAGCATTTTTTAATCTTAATAATAATTTTTCATATTGTAGTTCTGGTTTATCAACGATTTCTAAACGTTTTATAATATTTGATTCTATGGATTTTTTTAGTTCTGAATCTTCTTTTTTTAGATAAAACGTAATTAGTTGATTTAAATCGATTGTATTTAATATACTATGGATATAGATATCATGTAGACCTCCAAAGAAATCTTTTTTTTTCTCTATTAATAATTCAATGTATTTAATTTTTTCTTTCATCTCCAATATTAGCTAATGGTTTACATTTTATAAATCCGATAATTTAGTGTTATTCTCAATTAGCAGCCATTCAGTCCATTGCCAATATGGGAAGTGAGGGTTTAAATCAAGTCCATTATCTAAGATTAGTTTTTTACGTAATCCACTAAACGAATATGTTTCACCTGTATCATCCAATTTTAAACACTTACTACCTTTTCTATAAATAGTAGCTATTTTTTCAATACTCTTTTCGTTCAAAGGAATGTAATTTACTTTTTGTCCAACTTTAATTTTCTCTTCTTGAAAAAGCTTGGTAATGTATCTACCTTTTCTTTTCTTACCAGTATCTTTAGGTGAATCCGATTCTGTAACAAGAAAGTTTCTTGCAATGAACTCACTATCTTCATCTTGAAAATAGTTAAATGTCAAAACATTAATTTGAAGTCCGTTGCTAGCAAGATATTTACATATTCTTTCTGTAATTAAATCTATTGAAGAACCAACAATGTAAATTTTCTGATTTTCGTTAATTTCTATGTCCTCTTCATAGTCATCAAATTTTTCAGACATTAATTCAGATACGGATTTATCTATTCCATTTTTTGTGAGTATGTCATTAATTGCATCTTCATCAAGAGTATTAATCCAAGAAGCATAGTCTAAAGCTTGTGCTGTTACTTTTCTTGTAGTTAGACCTCTTTTTAGTTCTAAAACTATTAAATCTCCATTTTCATCTATTGCTAGTAAATCAATTTCCTTACCATGGTCGGTTTTAATTTTAGAACCAATTAGAATGGCATCTGGAAGCACAATTGAAATATCATTTTCTATCCACTTATGAATTCTGTCTTCGTAGTCTAAATTGTTTGAATTTATTTCTACTAATTTATTATTATCAACTTTCCAGAGTTTTGTTTTCTCCATTTTGTTTAATTTATTTCTCCTAAAATATGATTACAGTTTATGGCCATTTTAACTTAGCTCTTGCCAACGTAGGTTAATCTAATTCTTCAAATTTTTTAATCTTACTACTAACACTTTCTAACGACTCAATATGTCCCTTAATAGCATTCATATGTTTGCTAGTTACGTATTCCATATCATCAAAAGCGGAAAGAACTTGATTGGCAATATCATTAGTCTCTATTGCGTTATAATCTTCTGGAATGTATTTTGCTGATATATCAATAAGAGGTTTAACAAATCGCTCTGCTAGTAAGTTTCTGTTTTTTAATCCATTATTATCTATAATTTCATTGTCATTAAATGTTTTAAATCGTAATTGAGTATATTCAGCCATAAACTTGTCGTTGGGGTTAAAACTGAATTTTTTAATTCCACTCTCATTAATAATATTTTCCGCTCTTAAATTGCAAAGCTCAAAATACTTGGTGTATAATAATCCCCGATATTTATAAAATTTTTGCTCGTGATAATTATATTTTTTAATATAAGTTCTAACTTCACTCCTTAACGAGTCTCTAAAGTCATATAAGGAATAGAGGTTTGTCATAAGGCTATTTATAGTCTTTGTATTTTCTGTATTATCAAAACCATATTTTTTATAAATGTCTTTGACGCTTATAAATTGAAGAAAATTCACTTGAATATCTGAATAAAAAGAAAGTCTGAAATCCTTCTTTTGCATATATTCTTCAAGACTTTTTATTTGTTTTTCAATTGGCTTTTGAATTGATAATAGATTATTTTTTAATAAAAGATTTTCAGAATTTTCTAGTTCTTGATTTTCTTTCTTTATATTCTTTTGTTCTCTTTTATAAACTGATTCTGAAATTAAATAAGCACTTAAAATACTTGCTATGATTAGTGAAAGTGTCAGCCAATCAAACCAGTTAGGCTCAAAGTCAAAAATCTTAATGTGGTGAAGTGAAATTGTTAATTGCATTTAGTTTGTTTTTACAAATACCATAAAGGATGTCTATTTTACACTTTTTAAAGATAAGTCCTACAATGATGTTATCATAATAAATTATCTAATATTGAAAATAATAAATAAAAAGGTGATGGGTTTTAGTGGAGGGTTTTTGCAACTAAATGCATACATTTGTATCCAAATGCAGGTAAATGCAATATAACCTAAACGTTATAAAATGTTTGTAAACTCTTGCAAGCACTGTAAATAAAGGCAAAGGGGATGTAGCTCAGTTGGCTAGAGCGCTTGACTGGCAGTCAAGAGGTCGTCGGTTCGAATCCGATCTTCTCCACTTAATAATCAGACAGTTACATGAATTTGTAATTGTCTTTTTTTATTTCGGCGTGCTTTTGGCGTGCCTTTTTTAAAACGGATAAGTTTAAAATTTCTGAGGGAAATCTGCTTTTTTAATTCAGTTCTTTGTTGGGTATAGTTATTTTAACATTTCTTTCAGTTCTTTAAAGTTTGGATTGTCCAATAAATCCCATTTATTTCCAGATGCTAATTTTATTGCCTTCCGCATTTGATTTATTCGATTAGCCATTGGTAGAATAATTCTATTTCCGTGTTTAATAAAAGAATATAAATCTTTTTCAGAAGTTGGTATTTTATAACCTTTAGGGCTTGATGAAATTAAAATTCCATTGTCTCTTAAATTCCCAACAACTTTTGACCTGAAATATTCTTCCTTTAAAGGTTTATCTCTACTTTGATTAAGGTGATTAAATATCTCTTTTGTTGAAATGTATCTTGATTTATAATAAACTCGTTGATACAATAGTAATAATTTCAAAAAGTTAATTTGGTCAATTTTTTGTTGGTTATTCCCGCTTTCTTTTTCAATGAAATCGTTTATTCTTAAATGGCTGACTTCAGCAATTAATGGATTAAAAATGTCGTCCGTATTTGACTCAACAAAATCTTTGAAATTATAATCTTTAGGAAAGAAGTTTAAATCGCTAACTATTGGTTTTATGATTGTTTTAAATTCTTCACTATATTCTGAAATCTTGGTTTCATCATAAATGTAGCCTAATGTTCCAGCAATTAAATCGGCTATCTGAATTAAATTACTTTGCTTGCTATTTTCAATTCCAAATTGAGAACCAGAAAACAAGGTTTTTTGATGATGTTTATTCACATAAGATTTGAACTCTAACATATAGTCATTTCCGCCATGTTCATCTACATACAATTCTAATTGAGGGAAAGTTCTAAATAATTCTTTATATAAAAGGTTATTTAAATATTTATAAAAGGATTTTTTATAGCTAAATCCTTTTCCTTTTAATTTTCTCTTGTCTACAATAACTGCATAAATAGATAAGTCTAATTTTACGATATCTGATAAAACTCTTATTCTTCTTTTATGATGTTTTGAAATTCCACTAGATTTTATTTCTCCAGTTTGAAAATTATGTTTTTGACGTATTTCATCTACTGATTTTTCAAGTTCGATTACTTTGTCAGAATTACAAATTACAGTCGCAACTATAAAGTGACTTCCTTGAGTTGAAAATTGGAAAGAATTATTTCCAGATTCATCTGCAAAGGCTGTAATATGATTCATATTCGGAAGTTTTTTTAATTAAGCACAACGAAAACATGTAGTTAACATTAATTATATATTACATGCTAAGGTAATAATTCTTACATATTAACAAGCAGTCATTAGCATAAAAACTGAATATTAGTTTCTGACATCCAGATGTTTATAAATTTTTTAGAATGATTGATTGTTTTGAGAAATTTACGATATTCGTAGTCTAATTATTATATATGGAAGTTGTTTGCTTACAAGAAGAAGCTTTTTACGCTCTCTTTGATAAGGTTTTGGAGCATATAGGAAATAAATATGGGGATAAGCCTCGTAAATGGATTAGTGACCAAGAGGCTATGTCACGCTTAAATATTAAATCAAAAACAACCTTACAAGAATTAAGAGATAATGGCGATATTGGTTTTTCTCAACCTCGTAAAAAAGTTATTCTTTACGATGCAGATTCAATCGAAACGTATTTAGAAAAGCATTCACGTAAACCCTACTAATTATGGATGATAAAACAAAAGTAAGTGAAGAATATATTGATATTGAAGCCTTTAATCAAGGTTATGAAGTTGCAAAAGAATTGGGATTAAAACCCGATGCACTCAACGGAATTAATGCAGGAAATAACCGTATGCAATCTATGAAAGAGGGGATGGAGCAATATCACAAAGAAGTTGCTTTAGAAAAAGCAAAAACACAGAATAAAGATATTATCCCTCCTTTTGACATGGATAGTATAGATAATAATTATATTGATCTAACGCCTGACAAAGAGGATAAAGACAAAGGTCTTGATATGGATATTTAAAATAAGAAAAAGATGAAACAACCAACTAAACCAACACAACCTCCAAAACCAAGCATTCCACTAAGAAGGGATTCTCCAACTCCAACCCCTAAGCATAATCCTTCTCCACCAACTAGAGGTAATCCAAGACCGCCTAAAAAATAAATAGAAAGAAAACGAGGAGGGTTAATAACCCTAAAAACATTAGAATAAGGCTCACGAGTGTAAAATTATCTGTGTAAGTAGCATAGGTTGCCGCTTTTTTATCATACATTTCAATCTTACACTTATCCTTTTTGGTGATTTTTTTTCCTGCTTTGATTTCGGTATCACACATTAAGTAATCTTGTTCGTTTGATTTACGACCAAATATTTGGCTAATAAAATTGAAAATTATTGCGAGAATAAATGATGCTCCAGCAATCTTTATAAAGACAGGATAATTTACTGGATTTTCTTTCAGGTATTTGAACGTTTCCAAACAAACATAAGTACCAGCTCCGCTAATCGATATCGTAAGCAAGTCAATTCTTTGAATACTATAAAATAAACCTTCATAAGAAAGTCGCCTACGTTCTTTTAAATCTTCCATGTTTTAATTATTTGCCTGAATATAAATAAATTATATAAAGGTTGTTTGTTTTGCGTGAATACCTTTTCAAAAAAAATCTGTCATGCTCCTTGCATGACAAAAATTGACCTTTATAAAATTTCTGAAATTGAACTCACTTATAAACGAAAAGTCAGAGCCGATGACCGTCCAAAGATTTCATCATCTTGGGATGCGTATAAGGTATTTCGTGAAAATTGGGATGACTTGACAATTAATCTGGCTGAAGAATTTAAGATCATGCTTCTTGATCGCAATAATCGCTGTATGGGAATTGTGCCGATTTCTAAAGGCGGTGTGTCGGGAACAGTCGTTGACCCTAAACTTGTTTTTGCCTCTGCTCTCAAGGCTCGTGTCTGTGCCATTATTTTAGGACATAACCATCCGTCGGGAGCCACAAAACATAGCCGTGCAGATAAAGCAATAACTGAAAAACTTGTGCAGGGTGGACGCTACTTAGATTTAAAAGTCCTCGATCACATTATCGTTACCGACGAAAGCTATGTGTCGTTTTCTGATACAAATTTAATCATCTAATCAAATCCCTCAGAAAAGAAATCGGTAAGGCTAATGTCTAATGCCTCAAGAACTTTCAGTAAACTAGTTATTCTTAAATCTGACCCTTTTTCGTAGCGTCCATATTGTGATCTTGGGATTTCATTATCAAAGGCGAACTGCTCATAGTTTGAGTATCCTTTTTCTATCCGTAATTCTCTTAACCTGTTCCCCAGTTTTTGGAGTATGTCTTTGCTATGTAAGTTCTTTTTTGCCATGAACAAATTAAGCTTTAAATCCACTTATTTGTTACCATTTTAAAGATACCATTTATAAGTGGTTATTTTTTGTATATTTGCTCCTACAAAAAATTACTAACTTAAAAACAAACAAACAATGAAAACGCTATTATTCAACTACAAATTTTTATTCATTGCCCTAATATTTTTGTTATCGGTGTCATGTTCAAAAGACGACAATCCAGAAACCAACATGAACCCGATTGGTGATTTATTAGACCCCAATATGGTGTCTGAAAATGTAATCATTGTGGGTAGCGACTATATAAAAGATAAGCTGCCAACGCCTAATGGCAACATATCTTTAGAATTATTAAAACAAAACCAATTTGCTTTACCTGTTGAGGGGTTTGACATTTCTTTAGAAACGGAAGAACCAATAATTGGCGCCTATATTCAATTTGAGCATAATGATGGCTCACTCGCCTCTGGTTATTTTGATGTTAACATTAGAGAAAACCTTCTTGGAAAAACGTCTCGCAGTAATACCAAAAATGAAGTAACTCTCAACAAGAAATATACACTTGATATTGATTTTAATGAAAATATTTCATCTGCTATATTTTGCTACACTATTAGCGTCTATGATGCTGAACAGAACATTAGTGCGCCGCAAAGGGTTTGTGTAGAAGTCGGGGTTTTAGGAGGAAATGCTGAGTTAGCTAAAACATGGTCTTTTGCTAGTCGTCAAAATTTTTATATTTCAGATATGGGTGGTACAGAAACATTTAAAATTGGAGATACACTCATAAAATATTATTCAAGTTTTGATTGTGATACGGGGGAAAGAATAACCTTGAGCGGTGTTTCAATACAGGACAAAAATACATTAACCTTAAATATTGATGGAACATATGGCTATAAGAACGATAGAATTGACGATAAGTTTGACCGTAGTGCATCGAGTGAAACATGCGAACAGGTAAGTGGCAAAGTCGTAAAAACCCATGAAAATCGTGGCGTTTGGTCTTATCAAGCGACAACAAAACGCTTGGTATTAATCGAGCATAGGCGCACTTTAAAAGAAGATGGAACTGTTACGTCTGATTCTGAAAGAGAATCTGGTGATGGTGACCTTTTTTGGGACGTATTAGTAGAGCTAAATACGAACGAATTAAAACTTTTTGATGGCGATGGGGTAAGTAGAGATTCCGTTTGGTGGACTTATTTTACTCAATAATTGATATATTATGATTGGGGGAAGATGAACGATTGGTAGCTGTAAAACTCCCATTGAATTAGTCGAAAAACGTGCGATTAAACGCGCGTTTTTTTGTTATTCAAAGTCATCGGATATATCTTTTGAGTTTTTTTGAAAGTCGGATAGTTCTTTTTCCGTTTTATTTCTGTCTATATCTTTGTTTTTAGAGTCATCATCAAGATCAATATATGAACCATGCTCAATGATTTCATCCCGTTGTTCATTGCTCAATTTCATTGATTGTTCAACATCTATTTCTTGAATTGGTTCTTTATCAGAATTTGTTTTATCCAGTTCCTGTTGTTTTTCTTCTTGGTAGTCGAGTAATTTATTAGCACCGTCGTTTTCCATCAAGATACCTATTTCTGTTTTGTTGAGTTCATCAAGCTGTTCTATATATTCGTCAAACTCATGAGATTCAAAATTTTGTTTAATGGTCTCATAAATTTTTTGGTCGTAATCATCGCGGGTTTTATTGATATGGTCTTGATAAGAGTCTTTTCCTTCTTTTCCTTCTTTTTTATTCTTTGGGATTTCAATATCTCCTTTTGGTTTCGGAGAGGGTTCTAAAGAATAAGACCTGTCTGGTCTATTATGATTAAGCTTATCTATTATCTCCCTTTTTTCTTTAACAAGATTTCCTGTGTCACTATCTCCTAGTGCAACATTTCTAAGGTCATCTAATTGTTCCCACTTGTTTTCTCTTGTCATAAAGATATTTTTGTGTTACAGTTGTAACAAATGAAAGGCGCTTTGATATGGCTATAAAATTCGACTCTTTATGTCCTACATTCTACGAAGAATATAAAACAGAAAATTTGGATTATGCCGATGAAACTCGCCAAATCGTTTGTGAACAACTTGGATTTGAGCCTAGTTTAAACGCCTCTTGTTTACCTGAACTTTCTTTACGAAAGTCTCTTAAGCGTTTTAAAACAGGTAAACTAGAAGAGAAGAAATTCCAAGTTCATGTAGAGACTTTTTGCAACAATATAAAATTAAATATTCTTCGAGCAGTCCCTGAACAGAGGCATCTATTTGATAGGAAAGAAGCAGAGAATTATACGCGCTAATTACCCATTCCCTGCGCCTCCACTATCATTTTTCGTTTCTCCGTTGCTTTGGGTGCTATGGTTATCAGATTGAAAACCATTACCAACACCACCACTTTCTTTAGCAAACCCGTCACTGCTTTCGCTACCATTGTCAGAGCTGTCATCATCTAAGGAATCATTTTCCCAAAGGTCGTTTGTTCCTGAAAAACTATCTTCAACCATATTGTAGAGAGATTTTCTCAATCCTTCATCTTCGGGTAAATCAATGGGTAGGTAAACACCTTTGGTTTCTTGTTTCGGTTTGCGACCGATAAAAACATCGTATTTCATTTCATTGGTTATTTTTTTGTCAATATTATCTAAAACCCAATTACGTCCTTTTTGTGCTTTGCTAAAATTTCTAATGCCGAAGATAATGCCGCATATAATTAATAGTACACCTATTGGTCGTGTAAATTCCAAAGGTAGTAATGGAATTCCTATGATTACAGGAATTGCAGGTTCTAAAAGCGTATGAACATGATATGAGGAAATTTTTATTCCTAAAAACTTTTTACCGATAACCCTCGACCAAAAATTTGCGGTTTCACCATCAGAAAGGCTGAAACGTTTAAAATCATAAGCTGTTCCATATTTGGAAACTTCCATACGATGTCGAATTGAAAAAACCAAAAACACAGTGGAAAATATAAATATCGAATAAGTGTCTCCATCTAATCTAAACCTAAATATATCATCCAAATAGGCATATCCAAAATTCAATACAAAAAATAATGTGATAGATTGAGAGAAAGTTATATATCTTTCTCCAAAGCGTTTTCTTAAAAAGACTTCGACAATGGCAGATGCATGCGAGGCAAACATCATAAAAAAACCAAAAATAAAATCTCCTGCATGGTTTTGTCTTCCCTTGTGAGTTTCAATAAAAATATTTCTTTTTTCGGGGTTGTATTCATAATACTTACTTTCTGTGCTCATATCTTTTTCTGATTTATAATTAGTAATGCGTGATTTTTTTTTGTACTTGTAAATGGTATGCCTTGTCTGTGAACGACGACCTCAATGTCATAGCCATTAAGTTGTCCACCTGTTTTTTGTTGTGCAAATTTTGATGGTTGAATAATGTGTAATAGACTTTGAGAACTACCTTCATTAAAGCTAGCACTATCGCCCATAGATTGACCTTCACTCCCCATCCATTTTAATTCTTTTCCAACAAGATCAGCGGCATACTCATTGGTTTCCACATCAGAATTAGCATGAAAAAATTTAGTACCTAAATTCCCTGCTAAGGCTTTAAAACGATACATGCCCTTTTCGCCGCCACCCGCATGCAGGGTATAATTGGGCAGATTTTGCGTCAGGTACACCGTGCAAGCGCGATAACTTCGCGCCGTTGATTGATGGTCAATGTCATGGTCATGGAGAAAATAATGTGCTTCATCAACCCATAAAAAAGTCGGTCGACTTTTGTCTTTGATTTGCCGTCTTTGCATGGCACGTTGCCAAATATATTTAAACAAAATCTGACCATCTCTACCTGTGTTTTCAAAAATCAAATAGGGTAGATTAACGATGATAATTTTGCCCTTAATTGTGTCTTCTGGAGTCACGGTGGTTTTTGTATTGAACAAAGAATAAAGCGGGTCACGCATAAATCGATCCCCAAAGCCAAAAAACATTTGTTCAACAATACTTCTGGTCTTCTCAGAGAGGTACAACCAATTGCCGTAAAAGAAGTCTTCAATGATGTGTAAACGTCTCGCAAGACTGTCTGTTTTTTCTGTTTTAGGGTGTTTGTTGAGATGACGGGCGGCATGTTCCATCATCAAAAAGCAATATGAATCCTTACGCCATTTTTCGCTTGCTAATTCATTCTTACTTTTAGGAGCAGTTTGAATGATCTTATAAATATCTTTAAACCGAATATTATCACTTGTTAAGAGACATAAGTCTACCGCATTAACAAGCAATTGTTGGAGCGAAGCATCCCAAAAAGCTTTATCGGATTCCTGACCATCATTTGCACCTGCCTTAATAACCGTTTTAAGTGTGTCGGCGATATTGTGCGTAATGCCAGTGCCTTTATCAGGGCGACTACTCTCATAATCAAGGAAGTTAAAATACTGGTCAGAGCCATGTCCAATAATAACAAGGTCATCTTCACGACCATGTTTTTTGCAATAGGATTTCCAAAGGTCTAACTCATCTTCTTTGGCAGTCAGTACCAATCCACCAAAGCCTAATTCTAAATATTTTTTTGCTAGGAGCGCCCCCGAGCCAGAAGTTTTACCACTACCTAATCCACCCATAATGAGAACACCTTCACAGGCGTCACGTACTGTAAAGGGATAACCGACTTGCCAATCGATAAGAGGAATGTCTAACACAGTTGTTAAGCTTAAACATTCTTAGAGAGGGAATTAGCCAAATATAAAGTAATTTTTGAATATAGGAAAATACTTATTTTTTGAAATATGTTTTTGATTAGGGTTGACTTTTCAAAAAAACCTAAAGCACTGCTTAGGGGAGATGTCTGATGAAAAAATGCACTGAAAAGTTGGTCTATATATGCACTGTATGGTGTCAATCTTAATCCTTAGTTTATTGATAAATTAGTATACTTAATAAATAGAGAAATATTTTACTTACAACCCTAACTTTTTAATTATTAAGGTCATAATAAAACTTGAAGCACAACCTATAACAAAACCCATTACATAGTCTTTGTACTTATCTTTGTTTAATTGTTTACTTATTATTTCTAATTTTTCTTCAGAAAAACTACTTAGCTCTTCATAATCTGAAACTCTTTTTTTTAGCTCTATTTCTGCAAGTTTTAATCTCTTTATTTCTTCATTTTTATTTTCAGCTTCTTTTTTTAAAGACTTTAGAATATTTTGGATTTGACCTGATTGATCTTCTATATTTGATATTAAACGATCTAATTCAGAATTCGTATTTTCAGTTACATTAATTTTTAGCTTCTCTTCTTCCTCTTTATTCGTAAATTTTGTTTTAGCTTTTGATGATATTAATCCAGACACTCTTAGCAAGAAATAACTAATTAAAACAAATAACAATAACTTTGAAATAATAAATATAATCCCAAGTATAGTAAGCAATAAATCATCATCCCAACTAATTACGAAGAATTCTTCCAGAAGTTCGGTAAGTATCAAAAGCCCTACAATGTCGCCTATAGAGAATGCCGAAATTAAATACCAAAACATTTTTCTATGCGAAAAATACTTATAGGTAATTAAACCTCCACAAATAGGAAGCACGACAAATAACATTATTAAATAAATACTAGTGCTCTTCCATGATATAAGAAGACCCGTTATAGTGCCTAAGATTATATAGATAATAGTGGTTAATTTTTTGTTTTTCATATGATTTACAAATAGAAATACCTCATAAATATAATATTTATATAGATTTTCTCACTTCTATGGAGGTGGAAATATATTATTTAAAGATGGTCAGGCTCTTATAAACGTTTACCATTAGGTAAAAGCGCACAGACCATAGTCCATAGCACGAACCAAAAGCCCCAACATCTATCGAACAAACCCTATGCAATGTTTTTGGGTTAGAACAATGTCAATTGATTTCCTTTAGTCGATGGTTTGTTTTCGGGTTTTTTAGAGAAAGAAGGTTTTGACCAGATTAAAGATTGTTCTTTTTCTATTGAGACAATCCCTAATCCATTCATATTGATGTGCCAGCCTCCAAACCATTCCATAGATAACGTATTCATCCATGCAACCTCACCTCTCAACCCATTAAGAAAGAAATTAAGAACGGACATTTTTGCACAGGTGGAACTAATATCCGCTCCATAGAAAAAATTATCAGGGCTATGCTTTGCAAATTTTAAAAGAAAGCGACCAGACCCACAAGCAGGATCAAGAACACGTTTACCTTTTTGGTTTGATGCATTATTTAATTGGCTCATTAATTCGCAAATATGTTCAGGTGTAAAATATTGTCCATTTTGACCGCGTGTAATATGCTCGGTAAAATATTCTCCTAATAGATCTGAATAAGGATTATCATAAATCTTCATTTGTAGGAAGCCTAAAAGCTTTGGAAAAGTATTGATGCTCTCTTTGTCATACCCTTTTATAGTTTCTAAATAGTGTTTCTCATTGTCTTCATCTTTTACTCGAAGCTGTGATTGAATATTAGCTTGATGATAAGCACAAATTGACATCGTGAGAAAATCATCGAAAATACGATTGCGTTCATATTGACGGCTTAAAATCTCTATATTATTGGTAAAATCTTTATAATGATCTTTTTGTTGAACAGTATCGGCTATTTCTATTCTCCTTTTGAATAAAAGAAAAAAGGGAGCCGAAGCTCCCTTTAGGTTATGGTTTAGGTGTTACAGCAGTTACAGATTTCTTGGGCTGAACAGCTTCACGAGGCTTATTCTCAAAAATCACTAAATCGCCAAGATTGACCTCAAAGCAATGTTCGGTATCTTCCTTGATAATTTTACCAAATTGAACACAAGCATCTTGACCGTAGATTTTAGTCTTTAGAAAAAGCTGAAAACGTGGCTCACCATCTTTAGCATTTGGGTTTTCCCAAAGTTGTAATTTTTCAGGGCTTAAACTCATATACCCCTTTTCAGGATTATTCCAAATGGCAGAAAACCGCATATTGATAGAATTGCCGAATTGGTCACTCTTGACAAAAAGAGAATGCGTTGGTTTATTACCTTTTTTTGGTGTTTTATTTTTTTGTTGTGTCATGTCAAATCTCCTTTTTGTTTGACGGTTTAAGTTGATGCCAGAGCGATCAGGCACAAGGAAGCATCTCTTTTTTCTCGGAACCACACGGTTTTTGGTGCGGGCAAGTGGAGAGAAAAAAGGAGCGTTTGTGCCATAAGGGAATGGCAGACTTAATCCGTCATAACTCAAAGAAAGGAAGCGGGAATATGCACACAAAACATCACACAAAATAAATGTGTGAAAATTATTACTTAGATTTGTCAAACCTTGCTCTCTAACAAAAATTTATGTGAATACCCAAACTGCTCTTCAGTGGGGTTAAATGAAGTTTTGAATTTTTCACAGCAGAGAATTTATGATACGTATGTTTCAAAGCCAGACGGTAAGTCAGGCAAAGAACTATTTCCGTGATGCTTTGTCTAAAGCAGATTATTATATCGAAGACCAAGAGATGAACGGGGTTTTCAACGGCAAGATTGCTAAGCGATTAGGGTTGGAGAGCAAGGTTGCAGATACTGAAACTTTCGATAAACTATGCGATAATATTAATCCGAAAGACGGTGGTTCTTTAACACCCCGTACCGTTGAAAACAGACGGGTCGGGTATGATATTAGTTTCCATTGTCCAAAATCAGTATCTATCCTTCATGCGTTAGGTGGTGACGAACGAGTGCTCAAAGCCTTTGAAGAAAGCGTTCATGAAACAATGATCGAAATGGAAGCTGATATGCAAACCCGTGTCCGTGTGCAAAAGCAATATGATGACCGTGATGCTCCAGAACTCATCTGGGCAAGTTTCATCCACCAAACGGCGCGCCCTGTCGATGGTCATCCGCCAGATCCACATCTCCATTGTCACTGCTTCACGTTTAATGTGACCTATGACGAGGTAGAAGATAAATTCAAAGCAGGTCAGTTTCATAATATCAAACGGGATATGCCATATTATCAAGCTCGAAAAGATAAACGCCTCGCCGATAAACTATCCCATTTGGGGTATGAGATAAGAAAAACCAAAAACGCTTTTGAGGTCGCAGTCATTCCGCAAGAGGCAATTGATTTTTTCTCTAAACGGACAAACCATATCGGACAAGTCGCTAAAGAAAAAGGTATTACTAACCCTAAAGAACTTGATAAGCTTGGAGCAAAAACACGGGCGAAGAAACAGAAAAACAGAACAATGCCAGAATTGCGTGAGACATGGCATGATAGTTTGATTGAGGTTGGCATTAATGGAAAAACTCCAGAAGAAGTAAAGACAACTGATAAAACACATACGGCAACCCAATCCATTGATTTTGCCATAGACAATGTATTCACTCGAAAATCTGTGATGCGAGATCGTCAAATATTAGCCGAAGGCTATAAACACGCTGTTGATAATAACAATATTACCCTCGATCAAATTGATAGCGCATTAGAGAACAACGACGAAGTTTTTAAAATTCAAGTGGGTAGTCAACGCCTCTGCACAACCAAGCTCGTCCATGCAGAAGAAAGGCGGATGATAGAGTTTGCCCGTGACGGAGTTGGCAAGCTTCGACCTCTAAAACACGACTTTGACGTTACAAAATTTAAACACCTCAATGAAGAACAGCGTTTGGTGATGAGCCATGTGATGACCTCACAAGATCGTGTGACGATGATACGAGGCGGTGCAGGAACAGGAAAAACAACACTTTTAAAAACACTTGTTCCAGAGATAGAAAAAGCAGGCAAACAAGCCTTTCTTTTTGCACCCACAGCCGAAGCTTCCCGTGACGTTCTTCGAGGCGAAGGTTTTAAAAATGCAGATACTATCGCAAGGTTATTAATTGATAAAAAACTGCAAGATCAACTTTATGGACAAGCCCTTATTATTGATGAGGCTGGTATGTTGGGAACACAAGATATGGCTCGTGTTCAAGAAATAGCTAATAAACAAAATGCTCGAATAATTGTATTAGGAGACCCAAGACAACATCCTGCTATTTTGCGAGGGGATGCGATGCGCTTACTTCGTGATGTTGGCAAAATTCCTCAAGTCTCGATGGAAACAATTTATCGGCAAAAAAACGAGGATTATAAAACTGCGGTTAAAGAAATCAATCAGGGAAATATCAAAACAGGTTTTTCGATCTTGAATAAAATGGGGTCAATTCAAGAAATTAATCCCACCGAAATATCTAAAAAACTTGTCGAGGATTATTTGACCACACGACAAGAAAAAAAGTCTGCTATCGTGGTAACGCCTACCCGTGAACAAATGAAAAAAATTAATAATGATATTCGAGAGGGGCTAAGGCAGAGCAAACTTATCGGTAAACGAGAAAAGAATTTTACTGTTTACGAAAATCATCACCTCACCATTGCTCAAAAACTGGATAGTCGTTTTTATAAAAAGAGGCAGATAATCCAAGCCCGTCAAAACCTACCCTCATCAAATGGTGGTATCAAAAAAGGCTCGGCTTTAGCAGTCAAAGAAGTAAAAAACAAACATGTTATTATCACAGACCGTCAAGGAAGAGATCATATCCTGCCCACCCATAAGGCAAAGGATTATGATCTCTATAGCGCAAAAGAAACTCATTTAAGCAAGGGCGATGAAATACGCATTGTCAATAAAAATGGCTTTGATGAACAAGGGAAACGCCTTGAGAGTAAAACAATTTTAAAAGTCACTGGGTTTACCAAAGAAGGGCATATTAAGACGGTTAAGGAATCTGCCCATAGAAACACTGAATTTATCTTGAATAAAGATCATGGCAATTTTGAATATGCCTATGCGATAACGTCGTATAGTTCGCAAGGAAAAACGGTTGATAAAGTTATACTCTCACAGCCTGCGACCACTTTTTTAGCCTCTAATGAGAAACAATTTTATGTGTCCGCATCACGGGGGCGTGAAAATGTCTCAATCTATACCGATGATAAGGAAGAATTGCTTACCTATATTCAACGAAGTGGTGACAGGCAAGGCGCAACGGAACTAAAAAAAGTCAATTTTGATTTTAACAAAACTGTGGAGATAGAAAAAGAACCAAACAAAATTCCAGAACCTCCTAAAACCATCGACATCGATTACGAGCCAGAAATATAAAAAACAAGCAGGCAGGAATTGATGGAACAACACAAACAGTGCAATCAATTCCCTGCTTGCGTGTCAATATAAAGGAGATATGCGGGTTGGTATTGATGAAACCCCAATAGTGAAATCAATAACCAACCCTCTTTTAAGTTAATTTAAAAAGCATCAGTAATGAAGAAAGATTACCAATTTAAAAGCTTGCAAATTGCCAAAAATGGAGAAGAAAAAAAGCAAGCACAGAAAGACCCAAACGCCCTAACAGTTTTCGAAACAGGTGATACTCGCACTATCGATTTTTGTCTTTTAGATGGGACACGACAATGTTTTCTTTATTCTCATATGTTAACGGCATGGCTCGGAAAAGACAGTAACACAAAAGAAAACAATAATCGGGTGATTAAAATTGTCTTCGCCACGCATCTTATCACAATCAATGGCTTCTGCCTCGACGATATCTACAACCATCTCACAACACTTACCTTAATAAACCTCAAAGCTCACGACCAGAGATATTTAAACGCTATCAGTGAAAATTCTCCCTTCATCACCAACATCAAAATCATGTGGAAAAAAGAAGAGAATGATTTATAGCGATTTTTTGAGATATTTTTCACTTGTTTCAATAGAAGAAGGTGTTGTTATTTTGAAATATTCTCAATAAATACATGTATTTAATGTTAATTATTCAAATATATTATGTTTTTATGTGTTTTATTTGTCATTATGATAATTATTTGGATGTCCAAATAATTGCTAATTAAAAATATATTTTTTAAACTTGTATCATCAATTCGTAAGCGAGTTGTAGTAATTAGGAAGAGGATTAAATTCTTTTGAAGCCAATTTAACTCTTCCAAAAGAAATTTATGATTTTACCCCATAGAATGGTATTTGTAGATTAAGCTGAAATGAAATTCTTGCGTCACTTACAAGAACAGTAAGATTTTAACAGTAATTAATTCAAATTTTATTTTATGATGAGAGTAGATTTAAATTTCGTTCAAACGATTACTGGCGTCATGCTAGTTATTTTTGCAGGACTAACATTTTATATGCTATTTATTAAACGTAAAAAGTGTGAAAAATGTGGGAAACGCGAAAATAAAAAAAGTATACGTAAGTGATGTGAGCGAGCCTTCTCCATATCTCGGATTTTAGCGTACAGGCTTTGTAAAGAGATATGTTGAAGGCTCTTCTTTTGTATTTCCATGCAAAGGTACAATATTAATCTTTACTAGAAAATCAAGTAGCATATGATCAATTATCCGAAGATGTTTTAATCAATCATCAAATCTATTGAAACTCTGTCGTCTTGTTTAGTACTGTAAATACTTGTCAAGATTTGTGAAAAAATAGGTTTTTTTTATTCCAGAATAGCACAAACAAAGGCGTGTCATTTTTAAACACCGAATAAATACTCACAATACCACAAAACCAATCAAAGACGATATAAACACAAAAAACTCCATAAGTTGAGGAACCAAATGTAAGCAAAACTTATGCAAATCATTATGTGATAATCAATTTCATCTCACAATGCTATTTTATGTTTGTAACATGATTGATTATTATTTTGCGCTACTCTATCAAAGTAAATACGTGATGAGCGTATGTTGTTCATACCGTACATAGCCCAATCAAATTTACCGTCTTGTATGGTTGAAAACGATTTTAAGGGACTTGAAGGGTATATTTTGATATATTTACCTGTTTGTCCGACACGAGAATAACCATCAAGCTCTGTGAATAAAAATTCACGGCTAAGATATTCTTTGCCAATCAAGCTAGGGTTTCTGTCAACAAACTGCTTTACATCGGAATCAATAACGCACTTGAATCGTAAGTCTTTCTCATACATTTTATTGAATAAGTCAAATAAATCACCATGTTTACAAGGCAGGGACATGGTTTCATCCCAGAGTTGGATAGTATATTTGATTTTTAGTTTTTTTATAATATGCTCATTTCTGTCAATCCACATATTGCGATTGATAATACTTTTTTCTCTTGCTTCTTCTCTGGTTAATCCATTGGCAATGTGATTAGGAATTTGTAGTGTATCTGACAGTCCAATAATGCATTCACTGAAATTATCATTGATAAAATCAATTGTGGCTTTCAGTTTTTCGTCAGACTGGTTTGGGTTGCCAATACTGATGCCGTACAGGCATGTATATCCTTCATGACTATCTAGGATATGTTTTGAAACACGTGCTTTGTATTTTTTCATTATTATTTCTCCAATAAAGCTTCTGTTGGCTCTTTGTATATATTCCAGAGGGTTTTAAACTGTCGTCTAAAGACTTCGGCAATAGTTTCATCATGGATGATTGTAATTTTGGTTGTGTTTTCTCCAACTGAAATGGAAACGTAATCTCCATAAACAATAATGGCTGAGTTTAAAAAATCTTTTTTTGGGATATATCTATAGTTCTCTAGTGGGTATAGAAGATATTTATCGCCTTCGCAGACTGTAAATTTTATCCGAATGCCTGCTTTCATCATTCTCTTTTGAGCTTCGATTACAGGCTCTGTAGAGCGACGCTGATCAGCGTGAGAAACTAAAACTTCTTTGTTTGAGCTATCTTTCAATACTCTGTAAATTTCATCCATAAGTCTTAGGTATTTATCTTTACCTTCTAGAATACGGATTTTATCTTTCTTTTCTCTAACGCCACCATCAATAAACTCAACGCCTTTGCGACCAAAGGCTTCAATTATAGGGTCAAGTGTGTTTGAGCGAGGGTTATCAACTTCCCCATTTTCAATGGCTTTAATGGTGGCATCATGGATACCAGAATGCTCTGAAAGATCACTACGTGACCAACCGCACATTGCACGTGCGGCTTTTATTTGATTCGGCTTAATCATGAGAATTTTATATCACATACAAATACAAAAAGTAAAGTAAATTACCATCAAAAGGAGATCATAGATAATTTAAATAACTATTATAGGTATTTTCTTCTTGACATATGGAATACGAATCAGTAATCTCGAAATTGTGTTACCCGAAATATTTACTTAACGGGTATGTGTAAAGACTACTTTTGTGAGGAAAGAACTATGACACCCCAACAAACATTGGCTTTCAAAGTCAATCAAAATGATGAGTTTAATCCATTCTATGCTATCGAGCGTATTCTTGAAAAGGAAAGTGACCCTTTCAAGGCGTTAGATGTATTAGAACGATTTGAACGTCGGGATTGTCGTCAAAAATCTGCATAAATAGCTTTTACTTATAAATTTCAAAATTGGCGTAATTCCAAGATTTTCCTCTTGATTACGAACGAATACGCTCGTTTTGAATTTGGGATGTGAGGTATGTGCTGGTTTTTAATGGCTTAATCACTCAGCCATACCTCCGTTTCCCCCCTTAACTTTAATAAGAAAGAGAGAAGATGATGACAGATAACAACGATGACGATTTTAATAATGAAACCCCTTTAGATAAAGCCTTAGAAGCTGCAGAGGATTTTGATGAGGAAGTGGATTTAGACCCGCATCTTAAACGATCTGCACGTCATCTTAAAATTGCCACTGATGAAATCGAAACTGCTATGCGGAAACGAAGGTTGTTGCCCATTGGAAGGCATTAAAGAAATTCGCTAAACAGCGTCGAGTGAATAATTGTGACAAGACAACCGTAACAGAAAGATTGGCTCTTAAAGAGAACAATATTATCAAAGGGATTGAGGTGTTTTCGGATACCTCAATCCGTATTTATAAATTAAAAGTAGTGCCTATTTTGATAAAGTTAAAATTTTGTTAAAAAATAAAAAAAAGCACTTGTTTATTTTAAAAATAATTCATTTTTATGTATGCAAAAAAAAATGTTTTTTTTAAATACCCTTTTGGGTATTTCGAACAAAGCCGTATCATTTTTAAGTGTTGCATAGATACTCAATATCGAAGCGATTAGAGCTATTAGGGATGATATGAATAAATAAACTTCCATAAGTTGCGAGTAGTCAAATATACAAAAAATCGCATAAAAGACGTAAAATCAACATGACATCAAAATAAAAACCTATTTAGTATTTACTTTAATTATAGCCTAATTCTTTTCATCACAGAATATAAATGCTCTAAACTAGCACCTAAACCATATCGCATTCGTCCTTTTGCCTTAAATGAATGCCCCATGAGTTGGCATTGAATACGGTCAGGGATTTCCTTTGCGGTTAACCTATCTTGAAAGCTATGGCGTAAAGAATAGAGCGTATGATCTAGTGTAGGTCTCAATTCTTTTTCAAGTAGAAAACTGTTTATATAAGTAGAAAACTGATCTGATCTTCCTTGATATTTTATAAAACCTTTAGGGTATTTTCTAAATGCTTTTAAAGCATAACCAATCAGAGGCAATCTACGCTCACTCACTCTGGTTTTTAAAGAATATCCTTTTCTTGGTCTTATATGGATATATGGAATTGGCGCATCAAGAATAATATCTTTTTCTCCATCTAAATTAAGTAGTTCTTGAGGTCTAGCCCCTGTATCAGCCAAAGCATAAAGAATATATTTTGCTTCTTCTTCAATTCCATTTAACTTATCATCATTTAATAGCTTATCGACTATAAAATCATTTTCAAAAGGCAGGCGTGTATTAGTGTTACCTTTTGGAAGATAAATATCTTTAAAAATGGCGTCAATATCAATGTCGAGCTGTTCATGTGTGCTCACTGTTTTTATAACACCTCGTAAATGTGTAAAATCCTTATTGGCTGTTTCTGGCTTCATATCTTGATTTTGAATACGCATCAACCACCAATCACGTAATTTTAGCATGTCCAAATTAACAAGCTCACCTATATTTTTGTCGCCGACAGTTTTGATAAAATTATTAACCGCTTTAGTCCGTGGGTTTTTCCATTTGCGCTTTTGATCATGATTTTTATTGAGCAAGCGAGGTTTAGAGTATTCCCAGAATTTTTCTAAAGCTTTTGATATAATTAGTTTCTTAGGTTCTTCTTTTCCTAAAAGTGCATTTGTCACCAGATTGTTATGGTTTGCTTTATCTGTAAATAGAATACGTGATATAATCTCTTTGATCTCGGCTTCTGCCAGTTTCATTGATGGGATATATCGAAACCCCAACAGCTTCGACGCTAAGACCAAGTTTTTAAAGTCTTGATCTGAATGGAAAGAATTGGTTTTTGCTAACCTTTCCCAATAGCTTTCAACTTCATCATTAACGACAACACTTTTCTTTATGGCTGTCTTCGGGCATTTGGTATTAAGAGCAATACGGACTTTCTCTCTAACATCAAACCTTTTTAGATACAATGGAACATGACGGGAATAATAATACCATCCATTTCGAGAGATAAGATATTTCATGGCAAACCTCTTGGTTACATTATCGGTTACAAAAACGGTGACAAATTTGCCTTATGAATTCTAAAGACAAGGTCACGATTTTAATAAAGCGATTTTTTTCAAAAGGTTATGCACATAAAACTAGCATATAGCTGGAGGAGAGGATGGGATTTTATAAAAAATCATCGCCTTAGCTAACCTGTTGAAAAGAAATATTAAAAAATCACTCTTCAAAACCTACGGTAACTTTTACGGTCACAAATTCGGTGACAAATAATGATTACCAGTACACGGTGAGTATTAAACATTTTCTGCTATTTGTAAAGCCTTATTTTTAAAATGATTGTCCTTTTTTTTCTGTTCAATTTCTTTTTCTATCCGAATAAATATTGGCAAAAATTCGTTTCCATGTTCTTTTATAATCTTAGCCATAATATTTCTACACTGGATAAGTAGTTTAAGGGTTATATCTGTATCAACAAGGTTTTCTTTTTTAAGATATAATATCTTCTCTAATTGTATTTTTATTCGTTGTTCTTCGATGGCTTTCATTCTTTCTCCTCAAAATAAAAAAGCACTCTCAAAGACCGAGAGTGCTTAATCTTTATTTTTAGTAATTAATGTTTGTAGTTTTCAGGATTTTCAATCCAGTTTTTCAAGTCCTGTATCTTATACGCTTTCCTACGCCCTTGATGGTTCAGAGAATGGAGTTTAGGAAACTTCCCTGCTTTACGTAGTCGGTATTGGGTTGTTTTATCGAGAGTTGTTAAAATCTCTGTTGTTTTGATAGAGGCAAAGGCATTTACCTCTAACATCAGTCCTATCAAAACCTCTTTTTCTTGATCTGGGTCTATCAAAATAACACCATTATTGTCGATTGTTTTAACCATCATTATTTCCTTTTGTTTGTGAACAATAGAGAACGGACTTAGGCAATTATTCAAAAAAACGCTATGCACATAAAACCTTTATATAAGAAACACTTAGGTATGTGAAAAATGCACTGATAATGCTTTTTGTGTGCATACGATTTATCGCTCCGTGGTTTTAAAAAACCAAAAAAACAACGGAGAAAATAGATGGTGAATATGCGTTTTGATTACCCCTCAAAAACTCGTGATGATTTTTTAAAGGAGGTTGTATCTCAATTAAGAAATAAACGAATTGAATTGGGTATATCTCAGCAAGACCTCAATCACAAACTCGGTATGGCTGACTTTTTAGTGACTAAATGGGAAAATGGTATAAGAACACCTCTAGCCTATCACTTATATTGCTGGGCTGACGCTTTGGGTTGCAAACTGACAACTCTTGATAAAACAACAGTATATGATGATGAAATTAACCGTGAATAACACTGTAAGCCTGAACATACTTACTTATCAAACTAAACGTATTTTTATTGGTTTTTAGTTTCACGTTTTGCTTAAAAGTATCCAAGCCAAAAACATCAATAAATTTACCAACCGAAGAGTTGAGGAAAGAAGATGAAAGATTCAATGAACCATTAAGTTCAATTATCACTTGATCAGAAACAGCATTGTCACTCAAATAAGAATATAAGATATCACCATCACTATTTGATGATGTCTTTTGAGTGATATTTAAAATGTTAATTGTTTTCATGAGTTCAAGAATATAGTACAAATGTACGTATAATTTATCTTTTACCTATTTTTTAACGCTTTTAACCCCTTTTTATTGAGTTATTGCTCAGTTTATTTTGTTTTAAAACTCATAAACTTCATCATCTGTATCAAATTCATCTAAGCAATTAGTATCAATTTCTACTTGAATTAAAGTTCCATGAAAATAATCCAAATTTGATCTGAAAAAATCCTCTCCCGCACTTTTTTGAACGAACCCTTGATTAGAAATTATTGTTAAAGTCCCGTTGCAATTTTCGGTAAAATCTAACACGTTACTTAACCCAAAACCTGCATTTTGAGGTATTGACCTAATACTAAAACCTCTTTCTAGGGATTTAATAATAGCAGAACAATCATCCAATGTATCACCACCTTTAGAAGATAAAAACTTGTTAACCGAATGCGGGATTCCAACACCAAAATCACAAACAGAAAATTTTATACTGCATAATTGAGGGAAAAACTGAGTTAGCACATAACCACTAATCAATGAATGCGAATGATTAAATACATTATTAAACACTTCCACTAAATTGGAAGACAACATAAGTAAATCTTTATCTGGTAGATACGCTTTCCTAAAATAGGATTGAGCCACTCTACCGTAAACGTCAATTATATTTTGAGATATTTTCCAAAGTCCGAGTGTGGAATAGTTATTACAATCTGTATAATTATCTCTATTAAAATTATGATCCCAATACCTTTTAAACTTGATATTATCTAAATGACTATTTAACCCAAACGAACCATTAACAAAAGTAACTGTGATTTCATACTTTAATTTTAATTCTTCAATTAAACATGCTATTAAAACTAATTCTGCTGGCTTAATAAAGGCTGAAGTTCTTAAGTTAAACTCCAATATATCTTTATCACTAAGATCTATAGAGCGGGTTCTATTAACGAACTCAATCCATCTTATAGGATTGGCCCGTAAAGGTACATTAACGGTTAGCTTTGACATATAAAAATTATAAGAGACACCAAAACTAATAGAAAATCTTAAAATTTGTAAATGTTTTATCGTAATTTATTCATTAACAGACAGAAATAAATGCAGTTAAAGCTGTCTAGAAATAGACACCCATAAGTCATAATTTTTAAAGAATTACTATAAATTTAAAAAACAAGGTATTTTCTTACTATATTTAGCGTCTATTTGGGATAGAGAATTCCACTTTTTATTAATTTAAAAGTATTCAATATGAGGCTAAAAGAACTTTTCACTCTTTTTTTTATAATATCTACTCAAACGATTTGGAGTCAAATAATTGAAATAGATTGGGAAGAACAGGAAAAATCAATAATTAACGGTAAGCTATTGACTCCTGTAAAACATGGTGAATTCCATATATTCAGAGTTAAAAATATTAATAGGTTTCTGTATAAAGTTACCATAGAAGGGAATAACATTGAATTGGAAACTCCCATTCCTACCGAACTCCAAACTCTATTTAGGCTCTCTTCGGACGAACTTAACGCAACTTCTCAAACAGATAATGTTGATGAAGCAACAAAAGATGCTGAAGATAAATTGTCCGAATTACGACCAAATTTAGAAGAAAACTTAAAGGGTTTTTCTAATTTTTTATCGCTCAAGTTTTATGGAGCGAACCCCAATGAATTACAGAAGTTAGAGCTAGATGTGAAACGAAAAGAACTGCAAGAAAAAGCAGAAAAGTTTTTAGAGAAAGCTGATAAATTTTTAGATGGTATAAGAAAAGTTTCGAGAGAGGTTTTAGAGTTAAAAATTATAAAAGTTAAATTGGTTAATCTAGCGAGAACTGACATTAATGGTGAAGAAATCGAAAATAATATTATTAAAAATAAATTAAAACCTAGTAACCCAAAGGAGTCACATAAAAATCTTCAAAATGAATTCATTGATTTAAAAAAGGAATATAAAGAAGTTGAGAAATTAGTTGAAGACACTCCTTTGCTTTCAGAATTAAAATCAACTTTTGAGGAACTGGAAAATGCACACAATACATTAGATGAAGAGAAAGTATTACTCCTTTATAGTGAAGTGAATTTTCTTTATACAGAATTGTTGAATGAAAAGAATTTTAGAATCACATCTCCAGCAATACAAGCCCAAAACGATTTGATTAATTATGTAATCACAGCTGAACCCACCAGAACTAGTGAACTTGGGGCATACAAGAATACTAAAGTCATTGATTTTGATGTGAACGTCCATGGAGGTCTAAAAGTAGATTTTAGCGTTGGGCCTATATTTTCTTTTGGAGAATCATCTAGAGATGAAAAGTTTTTTTATGAGTCAAGTGAAAATGAAGGGTTTGTGACACTTAGACAAAGAGAAAACAATAACTCGATAAGCCCTGGTTTAGCTGCTATGATGCATTTTCACGGAAGGCCCAAAAAGAACACTTCTTTTGGTGGAATGTTTGGGATTGGAGCTGGTTTTCAGGGTGTTGAGGATGTTGATCTTAGTTTTTATTTAGGGGGATCTCTAATTTGGGGTAAATCGCAAAAAATAGTATTTAGTGGAGGAGTAAGCTATCTTAGTGTTGACAGGCTTAAAAGTGATGAATTTGAGGTGGGAGTTGAATATGTTGAGACGGGTTTTGATTTAAACAACGTTGTTGAAAAGGTGTTGAAGCCGTCTCTATTTCTTTCTCTATCATATAACTTAACGAACAGGGTTAAAAGATAAATTAATCTAATACTTATTTACATACAATAAATATGATCACATTTTGAATCTCTAACCTTTTAAAGTATAAGCTATTAAGATTCCTGCGTAATCTTGGCATTGATTTCATCAAGTATTTTTGTCGACACGCTTTTGCCATAGTGTTTTTCTGTGACTTGCACACTTGAATGACCAAGCCCCGATGATATTTTACGAATATCAATCCCCATATCCAAGCCGATATTTGTCCATGTATCACGAATGGTATAAGTGGTTATTTTTTTGTCTATACCTACCAATTCTGCAATTCTTGACGCATATTTATTGAATAGTTTTACTTTATCCTTATTGACCCTGTGTAAACGTTCAGGGGTCGTTGAGTTAGGTATGATTGGAAATAAGTAATCGTTATCCTCCTGATCGTTTAAATAATATTTGATGATTTCTAGAGCTTCATCACTTTGTAGAACGCTAAAGTAATCTCCCTCATAATGCGTTTTTTTGCGAAAATATTTAATACGATCATCCTCAAATTGAAATCGTTTTATCACCGCCATATCAAAATGATTCATCCCCATATTATTGAACATGAATAATAGATAGTTACGGGTGTGCCAGATGGGTGTATTAGGCTCTAATTCAAGGTTTCGGATTGTGTTGATATCTTCTATCGTAATGGGAGCTGGTGCGTTTTCAAAACTTTGTTTTTTAATCTTTGATAATGGTTTGTGATTGCTTAAATCCTGAAATGATCTGGCAGCATCATTCATAATAGCCTGTATGCTTCGTAAGTAGATATTCGGTGTATTCTTAGATTGAGTTCGATTAATTAAATAGGCTTTAAAATTTCGGACAAAACTATAATCAATCGCTTTAATCTCCATATCAAAGTCATTGAACTCGTCTAGTGGAAGCATCTTATTGTCTTTGATTTCATATAGGGTTTTGATTGGTTTATTTTCCAAACCCTTTAAATGCCTCCTATATTTAACAAGAGTCTTTAAAGCACTCTCATAAGAATCAACCGTAGAAAATCGTCCCTCCATACGCAGGCGATTAAGATAGACCCCTCCATAATTTAAGATCGTTCTGGATGGAGATTTTTTAAAAAAGTGTTGCTCTATTTCAGATTTTAAACGTGCCATTTCCCAATTTTTTATTTCCCCCTCGTTTTCATCAATCCATAAATCGACATCAGAAAAGGTTTTACGAGTTCGTTTTGTATGGCGTGTTGCATTTAAAATGCCTGTAATTTTACCTGTGGAAAAATCATACTGACTTTCCTTTAGATGGAGGTTAAATGGAATATCACGTGTTTTTCTGTCGTGCCCGATACGAAGAACAAGTGGGAATTTTTTATCTTTGGTTGTGTGATCAGCCCGTTTATCAAGGGTTATCTTAATAGTAGCCATAAATAATGAGGATTTTAAATCGGCGTGCTTTCGGCGTGCTTTTTTCTGTTTAATATGAATTAATATGATGTCAAATATACTAAAACACTTGTAAATCAAGGGTTTTAAATCAGATGAATTTGTATGACTTCGAAAAAAATTGACTGGCAGTCAAGAGGTCGTCGGTTCGAATCCGATCTTCTCCACTTAAAAGTCAGACAGTTACATTAATTTGTGATTGTCTTTTTTTGTTTATAGCGTGCCTTTTTTTAAATGAATAAGTTTGAGTTTTTTGAAAAAACGTACTTTTTGATTCAGTTCTTTGTAGCTGGCAGTATTTTTTATTTCTCAAAACAACCTTACAAGAATTAAGAGATAAGGACGATATTGATTTTTCTCAACCTCGAAAAAAGGTAATTCTTTATGATGCGGATTCAATTGAAGCTTTCTTAGAGAAACATTCCCGTAGACCTTTTTAAGTTATGAATGAAGATACAAAAGCAAGTGAAGAATACATTAACATCGAAGCCTTTAATCAAGGCTATGAAATCGCAAAAGAGTTAGGATTAAAACCCGCTGCTTTACAGGGTATTAATGCAGGAAATAATCGTATATAACCCATGAAAGAGGGTATGGAGCAATTTCAAAAAGAGATTGCTTTAGAAAAGGAAAAGACCCAAGAAAGAGACATTATCCCTCCTTTTGATATGGGTAGTATTGATAATTCCTATATCGATTTAACACCTGACAAAGAAGACAAGGATATAGATTTATAGCCTTTTCTTTTGTGAAAAGCCACCTTTTGAGCCGAAAAGATTGGATTTATAGCTCGAAATATGTTTATATTTGAGCTATAAAAAAAAGATTTATAGCCCATGGCACGTAAAATATGGAACTGGCAACAAAAAGAATGGCCTCATTTTTCTTATGATGAGGATGTTCTTAAAGACCTGGAATACAAGTTTTCTCAAAATAATGGGATTGTATTTGGAGCTTTTAAACATGTGAGTGATAGTGAGAAGGATAATCTTCTTGTTGAAATCTTATCTAATGAAGCGCTTAAAACTTCTGAAATTGAAGGAGAATATCTCGACAGAGATAGCATTCAATCGTCGATTAAAAACAATCTAGGATTAAGTATCGATAAACGAAAAGTGCCGCCTGCAGAGTATGGCATTTCAGAAATGATGGTCGATTTATACCGCAATCACGACAAACCTCTTTCTGATAAACAACTTTTTAATTGGCATGAAATGTTGACTAATGGTAGGCGTGACCTATCTGATATTGGCAGGTACAGAACGCATGAAGATGCGATGCAAGTTATATCGGGCAGATTGGATAAGCCAACAGTTCATTTTGAAGCTCCACCATCTAGTAGGATGAACGAAGAAATGGAACAGTTTATTTCTTGGTTTAATAAAACACATGAGAGTGAAGAAAAATCAATGTTGCCTTTGGTACGTGCAGGGGTAGCCCATCTTTATTTTGTTTGTGTTCATCCTTTTGAAGATGGGAATGGTAGAATTGGTCGTGCTGTGGCAGAAAAATCTATTTCAAAAAGCATGGGGCAACCTGCACTTATTTCTCTATCAAAAACAATTGAGGCGAATAAAAAAGCCTATTATGAATCCTTAGAAGCGAATAATAAATCTTGTGATATTACGGATTGGTTGATTTACTTTGGTCAAACCATATTAGATGCTCAGGAAGATACACTTAAACTAATTGATTTTCTGATTGAAAAAGCCAAGTTTTTTGATCGCTTTTCAACCCTTATGAATGAACGGCAATTAAAAGTAATCAAGCGTTTGTTTGATGCGGGACATACAGGGTTTATAGGTGGATTGAGTGCTGAAAATTATACGAGGATTGCAAAAACATCAGCTTCTACAGCTACTCGTGATTTAAAAGATTTGGTCGACAAAGGCATGTTAATTAAAACAGGTCAATTAAAAAACACTCGGTATTTTCTTAATATAAAAAGAGTGTAGTTTCAGACAGTACGAAGTTAATAAACCTTCTGTCATGTTCCTTCCATAACAAAAATAAACCTTTTTAAATCTCCGAAATTGAACTGACTTATAAACGAAAAGTCAAAGTAGATGATCGTAATACAAACTTTACTATGTATGGTATTATTTAATTTGCAAATGTTTTTTTAAATAATTCACAACAATTAGCATGTAATATCATTTTTTTTTGAAACAATTTTTAATTTTCGTGTGTTTTATATAAAAAAAAATTACTTTTATTGTCAGGTTTAATTTTAATATTGACCTAATGTATATCTTTTTTAAGATATAAAATTTATAATTATGATATCTAATACTATTATCAATAATAATAAAGAATTGATTGAGTTGCTTCATCAAGGGAATGATGAAGCGCTTTCATTAATTTATAAAAAGTATTGGCAAATGATGTATTTAGCTGCTTATAATTTGGTTCAAGATAAAGCGGTTTGCGAAGATATCGTTCAAGATATTTTTGTTAATTTATGGAATAAAAGGGATAATCTTTTTATAAATACGTCACTTAAAAGCTATCTATACACAAGTACGATCTATAAAGTTTATGATTTTTTTAGAAAGAATAAAAAGTTAATTAAGGTTGAATTATTAGATGATTTTAGTGAAAAAACTCAGTGTTTCACACCAGAAACAAAATTACTATATGAAGAGCTAATCCAACATGTTGATTCGGTTATAGAAAAACTTCCCGTAAAATGTAAAACTGTATTTAAGCTAAGTAGAGAACAAGGGTTAACGAATAAAGAAATAGCAGATAAGTTACATATTTCAAAACGAACGGTCGAAGGACATATAACAAAAGCTTTAAGTATTCTTAGAGGATCAATAGGTATATCTTTAAGTTTAGAATTTGTCTTTTTTATAATTAAAATGAAGAATAATTAAAAAAAAACTGCTTCTCAAGCAGGTGTGGTCTTTTATTTTATCGACACATATATAAGTGTCATAATTTAAACGATGAGAAATAAAAATAAAAAGCTTCTTTTAAAACTAATACATAAACTTATTGATGGCTCAATCACTAAGCAAGGAAGAAACAAGTTGTTCTCTTTTTTTGTAAACAATCAAAAAATTAGTAGTTGGCCAGAAGAATTTTCTAATAAGGAAGATGTTGAAAAAAATATTTTCAATAAAGTTAAATTAGAAATAAGCAACAATTCAAATAAAAAACCAATTAAACTTATATCGTTTATTGGGAGAAAAAGTTTCAAATATAGCATAGCTGCGTCTCTTTTAATTTTGCTTACTGTTACTTACTACTTAAACAGAAATAGCCAATCAAATAAATTTAATGAGCCTCCTATAATTGTAAAGAATAATATTAAAATAGGTACCGATAAAGCAACGCTAACTTTAGAAGATGGTACTGTAATAGCTTTAGAAAAAGGGCAGCATTATAATTCAGATAATTTAGAGAGTAATGGGGTGGAGTTAGTTTATAAAGCACCTAGCTCTAAAAAAACGGAAGTTTTATACAATTATTTAACAATACCTAGAGGGGGGCAATATCATGTCTTTCTATCCGATGGCACTGAAATTTGGTTAAACTCAGATTCAAAGCTAAAGTATCCAGTAAGTTTTATTGAAGGGAAACCAAGAGAGGTAGAGTTAGTTTATGGAGAAGCGTATTTTAAGGTTACCAAAAGCAATGAGCATCATGGAGATGCATTTACCTTAAAAACAGATAAACAAAATATCACGGTTTTAGGAACGGCATTCAATGTAAAAGCTTATCGAGACGAAACAGAGGTTTTTACCACCTTAGTTGAAGGTAGTGTTTCACTAAGTAATAAAAGCTATGAAAAATTACTAAGCCCAGGCCAGCAGTCGAAATTATCCCAAAACACAGGAGATTTTGATATATACCCTATTGACGTAGAGGATGAAATATCTTGGCGAAAGGGTATGTTTAGCTTTACTAATAAACCACTAAAAGATATTATGAAAGTTTTATCTCGTTGGTATGATGTCGATATTATTATTACTAATAATGAAATGAAAAACATTGAATTTACAGGTGTTTTGAATAAACAGCAATCCATACTAAAAATACTAGAAATCATTCGAAACACTAATAATATGACTTATACTTTTAACAATAGAAATTTAATAATAGAGTAATAAAAAGGGATAAAACTTAACATCTCACAGCCAGTAATATCCCATTATAAATTGATTAATTAATGTTTAACTAACCAATACAAATTTATGAAAATTAAATTAATTAAACTCCGTTCCATTCCTGGAAAGCGGTTACCCTTTATGATTATGAGAATAATTATTTTGTTATTATGCACTACGGTTTTCAGTTTAGCACCCAAACCGTCGTTCTCTCAAGAAAAAGTAATTATCAATCAAGACCAATGGGTTACTATTGATAAGGTATTTAAAATAATAAAGGATCAAACGAATTATACCTTCATTTACAGGTCTGATTTATTTGAAAACTATCCTAAAGTTTTATTGAAAAAGGGAACGATTAAAGCAAACAAGCTTTTAGAAAAAACCTTGCCACAAGAAGAGTTTGTCTATAGTTTTTCGGCAGATAAAACTATTGTGATTAAAATAAAGGTTCCCATACAGAACACCATTCCGCAAACTATACAACACCTTATTAGAGGAACCGTGGTTAGTGATAAAGGAGAACCGTTACCAGGTGTGAATGTTATTATAAAAGGAGCAAAAACAGGAACCTCAACAGATTTTGATGGTAAATATTCGCTTAATCTAAGAGATGGAGATGTAAAAAGCACTGTTTTAATCTTTAGTTACCTAGGATTCAAAACCCAAGAAATTGTTGTTGATTCTAGAACCGATATAGATGTGACCTTGATTCCAGATTTTTCTGGGCTTGATGAAGTTGTGGTAATAGGGTATGGAACTTCTAAAGTAAGAGATGTAACGGGTACAATTTCTAGTATAAGCGCAGGAGCAATAAAAACTGCACCATTGGGGGCTACTGCAGAAAGTTTAATACAAGGTAAGGCTGCGGGAGTTAATGTACAGATTCAGTCGGCATCGCCAACCTCTCCTATAAGTGTTATTATACGTGGCGGGTCTTCACTTAGTGGTACTAATCAACCATTGTGGGTTATCGACGGTGTTCCACAATATGCCCAATCTGATGACGGTAACATTTTTGGTCTACTTGAGGGTGATGCCAATAACATCTTCTATAATCTAAATTTAGATGATATACAAAGTATTGATATTTTAAAAGATGCATCAGCTACTGCAATATATGGATCTAGAGCAACAAACGGAGTCGTTCTTGTAACAACAAAAAAAGGTTCCTATAATAGTAAGCCTGTTTTTGAAATATCAACCAACGTTGGCATTTCAGTTGCTGATTGGAATGATTTTGATTATTTGGAGAGAGACGAATATGTCGATTTTTTAACAAATGTGTCGAATGAAGATGTTTTAGCCAGAGGTAATCCTGGTTTTAGCCGTTTCATCCTAGATAGATCTGCTTTTTTTGAGCTAAATACAAGTGAATTTGATGGACAATCTACTTTTGCTTTACTACCTGATGCATTTAATACGGAAAGTCAAGTTTCTAATTGGTTAGATCTTTTAACACAATCTCCTATTACAACAACTCATTCTTTCTCTGCGAGAGGAGGTTCAGAGAATACATCTTATTTCACATCTTTTAGTTATAATAAAACTGAAGGTGTCGTTAAAACTGGGTTTAGTGAAAGATATAGTGGTCGAATTAATTTTGACACTAAATTTAGTAAAAACTTAAAATTTGGGTTGAATTTAAGCGGCTCAACTAGAGAAGCCGATAATAAGGATGCATCAATAAATAATCTAAAAACAACGCGTCCAGATTTCCAAGCATATAATCCTGATGGCACTTTATTTCTAGGAAATGACGGATTTACACAAAATCCTTTATTGGATTTGGAGAACGATAATTTAAGTGAAAATGTGATTTTTCAGGGGACAGCTTATTTAGAAGCCAGGTTTTTAAAAGACTTCCTATTTAGAACAGCATTTTCCAACAATTACGTCGATACCGAAAGTGTTGCTTTTAAAAAAAGAGGAAGTCTTCAAGTTGAGGAAGAAGGTTTGAAACAAACGAACTTAAGCACAACATCTTCAAACATATGGGAAAACACATTAAACTATAAAAAAATATTTAATGAAAAACACGATGTAACGGGTTTATTAGGATATACTTTTGAGCGAAGTAATAGATATCAATTAAATATACAAGGAAATGGTTTTCCTGATAATGAGGTTCTAGATGGTTTTGGATCTGCCTCTTTTATCGATTTTATAAACGAAAGTGAATCGGATAATGCTTTAATTTCTCAGTTTGCAAGAGGGCAGTACCAATTCGATAAGCGTTATATAGTCTCTGGTACAATTCGTCGCGATGGTTCTTCTCGTTTTGGAGCCAACAGACGTTGGGGGTATTTCCCTTCTGGAGCAATAGCATGGGTAGTTTCTGGCGAAAAATTTATGCAGTCAGATAAAATGCAAAAATATGTGCCTTTTTTAAAGTTAAGAGCATCTTTTGGTAGAACTGGAGGACAAGATATAGGGAATTTTGATCACCTTTCTACATTTGCAGGTACTACTTATAATGGAGCTCCTGGTTTAATACCAAATTCTATAGGGAATAGAAACTTACAGTGGGAAGAGACAGACCTATTAGATTTGGGGATTGATTTTTCATTATTTAATGGTCGTGTATCTGGAACTCTTGGAAAATATAAAAAACAAAGTAGGGAAGCTCTTTTTACTACAAATATAGCTACAAGTTCTTCTTTTACTGAAGTGCCTACTAACATCGGTTCATTAGATAATGACGGTTACGAAATCTCCTTAAATTATGATATTATTCGTACAAAAAATCATCATTTAACCTTTAACTTTAATTGGGCTACCAATGACACTAAAGTCACAAAAATTAATGGAACTACTAATGAACTATTTTTTCCAGATTTCTCTGAGCCTTTTCAGAGATTGGTTGAAGGTGGTGCAGTCGATGAGTGGTGGGGGTTTCAAACAGCCGGAAGGTTTTTCGATTCAGCTGAAGATGCTGCTTCTTTTAGACCTAGAACTGAAGATGGAGGCGTAGGATTAATTCGAAATAGTAGAGGAGAAGAAACTAAAGGTGATATAATTTATATAGATCAAAATGGTGATGGTGAGATTACAGATGAAGATCGCGTAAATATAGGGTCAGCAACGCCCGATGGATTTGGAGGTTTTGGTTTTGGGTATACCCATAAAGGTCTCAGAATCAATGCCACTTTTGTTTATGCATATGGTCATAAAAGGCTATGGGAAGATGCTTTTAGATCTGGTGGAGGTGTTGCGTTTGAAAATCAATCTAATAGTATTGTAGGTCAGAGTGCTGGAGTAGTAGATGTACGAGATGCTCAGTTTCCAAGGATAACCTTATTTAGCTCAGTAAATTCGTTATTTTCTGATGCGTATTTGTTTGATGCTTCGTATCTGCGTTTAAGTCAGGTATCTATCGGGTATTCACTACCGAAAAAAGTTTTTAAAAATAGTACAATTTCAGGTATTGATATCACCCTACAAGGAACAAACCTATTTACTATTACAAATTATCCAGGGATAGATCCACAAGGAAACTTTACTAGTACCCAATTAGGAACTGGACTTGGTGTTGATGCTAGTACTTTTCCACAGACGCAGGGGTATAATCTTGGTATTAGAGTCACTTTATAATAAAAAACTACGATAAATATGAAAAATATAATTTATACAGCTTTAATAACCTTAGTCTTTGGAGCGAGTTCCTGTTCTTCTGATAACTTTCTAGACAGAGAACCAGATTTTATTCTGACTGAAGGTAATACAATTACTACTCCTACAGAAGCACGAACAGCGGTGAATGGAATTTACGCTGTTAGAGAGGATGCTTCTGGAGGATGGAGCGCAGGACACTATACTTCCAAAGCATCACAGTCTGGTTTTATAGACTGGAATGAGGGAGACTTTGAAATGTCGTCTACACAAACTAATCCAACATCAGTGGGAGAGTTCTATTGGATAGATTTTTACGGAATCGTAAATGCAGCAAATTTCGCTATAAAAGGAATTACAGATTTAGGGTCTGATGTATTTGATGGTGTAGAGGAATATAATGCACTATTAGCCGAAGCAAGATGCTGGCGTGCTTGGGCTCATATGAATATTTTTTGGAACTTTGGGCATTGGTTTTCTGATGATGATATAAATCCCTATGGTGTTTTATATCGTGAAGAAGTAGCTGACCTTGATAATCTAGAACAAGCAAGACTTAATGTTGGCGAAAGTTATGCGAAAATTTTTGAAGATTTAGACTTTGCCATAATGCATTTAAATAATTTTACTGATAATAGGTTTCTTTCCAAAGAATTTGCCAAGATCATTAAGGCAAAAGCATTGCTTAGACGAGGTGGGTTTAATGATAATATAGATCAATTAAACGAATCACTTGCTTTAGTAAATGATGTTTTAAATAATCCTCCAGCTGGTTTTGCTATGCAAGAAGACCTTGCCGAGGTGTATCAAGATTCTTGGGATTCTGAAGAGAATTTATTCGTAGGTTTCTTAGACGGTGATGGTGAGACTAGTGATGATATTCCTTTTGAGTATGAATTCGAAATTCCTGTACGTTTTGGACAGGAAATAAATCCGTTCGATCCCATCCCAGCAGACGAATTAACAGCAGGTTTGCGCTTTGGAGATGACTTGTTTAGAGCAGATCCAAGATGGTCTATAGTTACTGGAGAGTCATTTTTTGAAACATATACATGGATTAAACTTACTCGTTTTTCTCCGACAATAGGACAGTTCGATTTAAAATTTAATACCTACTATTTTAGATTTCCAGAATTGTATATCATGAGATCAGAATTATTGGCTAGAACAGGAGCTTCTATTGCAGAAGCAATAGCGCCAATAAATACCATGCGATCTATTAGAACGAATCCAGTATTGCCAAGTCTAAATCCGACTACTCAACAAGAATTAATGGATGCTATCTTTTTTGAGTACATCTTTGAGACATTTCTTGAAAACGGTAATGAGTTTTATGCAGCGTTAAGATTTGACGCTCCAAATGGTGACCCCTGGATTGAAACAATAAAAGCTAGTGCTGGTATTCCCTTGGTAATTAATAGTATTCCTTACCCTATTCCTAATGCTGAAATATTCGGGAACCAGTTAATGATACAAAACGAAGACTTAGAATAATAACAACATAAGAACAGAATATGAAATTTATACAATATATAAAAGCAATTTTTGTCGCATTGATAGCATTCGTAGGAATAGTTTCTTGTGACGATGATGATGAAATCAGAATCCCTTTTCCTGATGACATCAACTTTAATGAAATCGAATTAGAAAGATTTAGTTCAGAAATTCCAACTGCTCCGTTTACAGCAGGTGAAAATGCATCTCGTACTATAACGGTTAATGTAGTCAGTACAGGAGGAACATCTTTTAGCGGATTTGCCTTATCAAATAGAAATTGGAGGTCGTACCCTTGGAGTTTAAGTCCAGATTATGAACCTGCTGGAGGGCTATCGGCAACAGAACAACAGCAAGCTATCGACTCAACAGCATTTAGCGTATATACAAATAGAACAAATAGAACTGAAACTTATTTGATTGGAAATGCGGTTGCAGAAGATGCTTTTTTTACACTTAATCAACCTGCGGTGATTGAGCATATTCTTGTATCAAATACAACCTATAATTATTTATTGACAGAATTTGGATCAGTATTTTCTGGTGATTTTTTGGATTTTGATGCAGAAATATTTGATATTAATGGGGGGCCAATATTCAATCCAAATATCCCGAACGAAGACCGGGGAGGAAGATTTTTCCTGCCAGCTCCAGGAGGGGTTGAAGCAATAAGTTTATTTTCACATTCGATAGTAGATAATGTAGATGGCGCCTTTGTTAAATTGGAGATAGAAGGCTCCTTAAATGGAAACGTTACTGGAACTGTAGATGCCTATTTAGCAACAACACCTGGAGGAGATCCAGAAAACCCCAATTTTGATTTTGTTTTAAATGATTGGGTCCCTATAGATTTAACTTCTTTAGGACAAGTAGATCGTGTATTGTTTAGAATGTCATCATCCTATGTTGATGGATCTGGCGATATGATTTACCCTCCAACATTTTGCTTAGACGGTATCCGTATTCAACAATAACAATGGATAGATTAATAAATAGTTAAGTTGCTTAGTTACATATTGTTTACAGGGTGAGTTTAATTATTCACCCTGTAAACAATAACTAAAATTACCTATAAACTTATGTAGTTGGTTTTCATGTGATCAGATGTTTACTTTTTTAGAAATGGTAGTTCATAAAATATATTAAAACAATATCCAGAACATTTATTATTAAAAACAAATGGAAAAAATAATTTTATTATCTGTTTTATCTCTATGGATATTGGCGTGTAAAGAACTTAATATTTAACATGTCTTTGATAGGGGAAACCACTTCTTTTAAGCCATACTATATGACGAATACAAAATAAAAGTATTGATGAGCTTATATACCTTCTTTAAATTATTACTTCAATATTTAACAAACTTTATGCATTATTATTTTAATAAAAACTATTCATGAAAAATACTGTAATAATTTTACTTTTAATGTTGTTTTTGGCGTCTTGTGAGTCACCCCCATCTAAAGATTATATATTGCTTACTGGAACTATTTCAAAAGCTTTAAAAAAAGAATATGAACTAATTAAAATAGATAGTGAAACAGATCTCCGCACTATTATTACACTAGCAGAAGATGGTTCCTTTTCCTCTGATACCATAACCACTGGAACAGGACGTTATGTTTTTACTAATGGTGAACATAAAGCGTACCTTTATTTAACTAATGGAGGAAAATATAATTTGACGGGGGTTTCAAGAAAAATCGACAGATCCGCAAAGTTGACTGGAACAGATCCTGATGCTTCCAATTATTTATTATCTAAAACCCACCATATTTACAGCCTATTGGATAATCATTATGAATTTTATGAATTAAATGAATCCGATTTTGTTGCAGAACAAAAAAGACTTAATGAACTTTATGTTATCTATCTGGATAGCTTTCCAAATCTTCCTAAAGAATTTGTTGAAAAAGAACGCAAGGAATTGTATTACCATAACCTTGATGTTTTAAATAAATATATGCAATTACACCCAGAATATACTGGGAAAAGTGATTTTAAAGTTTCATCAGATTTTCTCAAAAAACTTGAAGACGTAGATTATACTAACGAAGAACTCTATAAACTTAGAGGTTCTTATTATAAAGAGATGGTCTCTTCACACTTTGGAGCAAAAGCTTTTTTAGCAGAACAAGAAGCAGAAAAAGCAGGAAATGAAAGTTACTTACCTACACTAAAAGTATATGGAGCCATTCCTAATGAGTATATAAAAAATGATTTATTAATGATAACAGGCAACCGTCACATAAGTTATACAGATCATTTAGACGAGTATTATAATGCTTATATGGCTGTTTCCACTTCAGAAGAAAATAACGAAATCATTACCAAAAAGTATGAAGCCCTAAAAAGACTTAGTAAAGGGCAACCTTCACCAACTTTTGAAAATTATGTCAATCATGCAGATGGAACATCTTCTTTAAGCGATTTTAAAGGAAAATACGTATATATTGATGTATGGGCAACCTGGTGTGGACCTTGTTTAAGAGAGGTTCCCTTCCTTCAGAAAGTCGAAAAACAATACCATAGAAAAAATATAGAGTTTGTAAGTATTTCTATTGATAAAGAAAAAAAACGTGATGCCTGGAGAAAAATGGTAACAGACAAAGAGTTAGGCGGAATTCAATTAATTGCAGATAAAGATTTTAATAGTGACTTTATGTTAGCCTATGATATTACTAGGATTCCACGTTTTATATTAATCGATCCAGATGGAAACATTATATCAAAGGATGCCCCACGACCTTCAGATCCAGATTTGATCGTTTTATTTAAAGAACTTAATATTTAACAAATTTTATACATTATTATTTTAATAAAAATATTCATGAAAAATACTGTAATAATTTTACTTTCAGCATTGTTTTTAGTGTCTTGTCAGTCAACCCCAAAGAAAGATTATATTTTGCTTACTGGTACCATTTCAGGTGCCCCAGAAAAAGAGTTTAGACTATATAAAAGAAAGAGTGGAGCCGATCTCACTATTATTAAACTAGCAGAAGATGGCACCTTCTCTTCCGATACCATAACCACTGGAACAGGATATTACACTTTTGGTGATGGTGGTAGAAATTCTGCAGAATTATATTTAATTAATGGAGCCGAATATAATTTGACGGCTATTGTGGAGGAATTCAGAAACACCGCAAAATTAACTGGGCCTAATTCTGATGCTTCTAATTATTTATTGTCTAAAAAAGATAACATGGATAAGCTAAGAGGAAGTCATTCTGAATTTTATTCATTAAACGAATCAGATTTTATTGCTAAGCAAGAAATGCTTTATGAAGGTTATGTTAGCTATTTAGATAGCTTTCCGAATATTCCTGAAGAATTTGTTGAAAGAGAGCGTAAGGAGTTGCATTACTACAGCCTTTTAAATTTAACTTACTATGAGGATTTTCACCGAAGATATACTAAACAATCTAATTTTAAAGTTTCAGCAGATTTTGCCAAGCAATTTGAAGATGTAGATTTTCATAATGAGGCGCTCTATAAACTTATAGGTTCTTACCGTAGATTGGTTCTTAAGCACTATGAAAAGAAAGCTGATTCAGCAGCAGAAACATCAGTAGCAGCAGGAAAAGAAAGATACTTTGATGTGTTGAAAGTATATGGAGCCATCCCTAATGACCATATAAAAAATAATTTATTAATGTCAGCAGCCCCGTATCACATAGGTTATACAGATAATATAGATGAGTATTATAATGCTTACATGACTGTTTCCACTTCAAAAGAGAATAACGAAATAATGACCAAAAAGTATAAGGGTCTAAAAAGACTCAGTGCTGGGGCAACTTCACCGATTTTTGAGAATTATGTCAATCATGCAGGAGGAACAACTTCTTTAAGTGATTTTAAAGGGAAGTACATATATATTGATATTTGGGCAACATGGTGTGGACCATGTTTAAAAGAGGTGCCCTTCCTTCAAGAAGTCGAAAAAAAATACCATGGAAAAAACATAGAATTTGTAAGTATTTCCATCGACAGTAAAGAAAAACGGGATGCTTGGAGAAAAATGGTAACGGATGAAGAGTTTAGCGGAGTTCAATTGATTGCAGATAAAGATTTTAATAGTGACTTTATTGCAGCCTATGAAATTAATAGCATACCACGTTTTATAATAATCGATCCAGAGGGAAAGATTGTATCAAGCAATGCTACAAAACCTTCAGATCCAGATTTGATCGTTTTATTTAATCAACTTAATATTTAGTATGTCTTTTTGATAAGGAGTAATCAATTATTTTAAGCTTCAACTACATAAGGAACATAAATGATAAACTTATACCCTTTATTAAATTAATTATTTGAGTGAGCTAAAGGGAAGGGTTATTTTTTTAAATAGCCCTTTTAAATTCCTTTTTTAGTTATGCGGTCACCCTTAGTTTAAAAACTTAAAAAAAATATGAAAAACAGAATAGCTTTACAAGCTATAAACACTGGTTTATAGATTACTTTGGCAAATATTCGTTTTGCTATGCTCCATAAAAAACAGGGGAAATCGATGTATTACTAATATTTTAAAACCCTAATTCAATACACTTTTAAGCTTTCTATTTGAGCCAAAAAGAAGAAATAGGATGGTATGCATCTTTTCTCTCGCTTTTTTTCTAATTATAGTAAAAGCTATCCCCATTTGATTTTCAACCGTTTTTTGAGAAATATTAAGATAATCTGCTATTTCAACATAGGTTAACCCTTCCTTTTTGCTTAATAAAAAAATTTCTTTGCATCTAGGAGGTAATTGCTCTATCGCATGTTTTACTAAAACCACTAAACGATCTAATTCTATATCACCTTCTTCATAAAGAGGTTTTATAGTCATAAAATATTTTTTTCTTAACTTATCTGTAGAAACTTCTTTTCGGTATAAATTTATAAACTCATTGTAGACTGATTTATAGAGAAAACTTTTAATAGAAGTATCAGATTTTAATTTTTTACGTTTTTCCCAGAACCTTATCAGTACATTTTGAACGAGATCTTCCGCTACAAAATGATCTCTCGAAAGCCCAAAAGCATAATCACATAAAACCTTAAAATAAGTTTTTACAAGATAGGTGTAAGCAAGTTCATCGCCTTTTTTAAGATGTTTAATTAATTTAAGATGTGTAGAGAACTCTTTTTTCAAGGGTAAATCAAATTAATTTTATGTAAACATATAATTTTTTTTATTTTTTTGGGGGTATAGTGGGGTAGATTTTGTATTAGTAAAGTGATAAGGCTTAAAAAAGCAGCTTAAAACAGTATGTACAGCCTAATTAAAAAATAATACAACTTTATACTGTTTTTTGATTAAAATGTAATCAAATGATTAAAAAGACATGATTAAAAAGACATGATTAAAATGCCCCCCATAATTATTAAATTTCTTTCTAACGATACTTTTAATACGACAAAGGAAGAATTAGAATTTTTAGAAAATTGGATTCAAAACCCTGAAAACGAACAGCTTTTTTCGGATTATATAAAAATGAATGCTGCTATAGAAAAGGAGCTAAAAACTTATGATATACAAAAAGCAGAGGAAAAAATCATGCTCCATATAAAACAAGAAAAAAATGTATTCTTTAGAAGAAAGATAAAAACAGTTATGAAATATGCAGTTGCAGCATCAGTATTACTTGTTGTAGCACTTACTGTATTTTTAAATAAAGAAAGCGGATCGCAGTTTACAGAACCAATCATCATAAATAATACGATTCAAGTAGGAACAGACAAAGCAATTTTAACCTTGGAAAATGGCGAGGAGATAACTTTGGTTAAAGGAACTTCCTTCCAAACCCCTAACGCGACGAGCAATGGTGAGGAGATTGTATATGAAAAAGGGGCTAGTAAAGACATTGCCCACAACTATCTAACAATCCCAAGAGGAGGGCAATACCATATTATATTAGCCGATGGAACAGATGTTTGGTTAAATTCTGAATCTCAATTAAAATACCCCGTAGCATTTAGCACTGGTGAAACCAGACAAGTAGAACTTGTGTATGGTGAGGCCTATTTCGATGTATCATCAAGTACTAATCATAATGGAGCAGACTTCAAAGTGTACCATCAAAAGCAAGAAGTACAAGTACTAGGTACAGAGTTTAATATCAAAGCCTATAAAGATGAAACTAATATTTACACCACCTTGGTAGAGGGAAAAGTGGCTGTAAGTACTAAAATTACTAATCAAATATTAGCACCAAGTCAACAATCTAAAGTAAACATAGTAAGGAATACAATATCAGTATCAAATGTAGAAGTAAATGCAGAAATAGCATGGATTAATGGCAAGTTTATACTACAGCAAAAAACATTAAAGGAAATTATGAAAATACTGTCTCGTTGGTATGATGTAGAAGTAATCTTTAATAATAAAGACCTCGAAGAAATTCGCTTCGAAGGAGTATTAAGCAAAAATCAAGATATTGAAGAGATACTAAATAATATTAAAAATTTCGGAGTCATTAATAACTTCGAGATCAATAATAAAACAATAACACTTAAATAAAACTGTAAAATAATTAACCAATACTAAAATTTATGACATAAAACTATATCATTAAAAAAGAAAGGGAACATCGTTTAGACCTCGCAAAAAGTATAAAACGCCATTCCCTTGTGTATTACCAATTAATTAAATGTTTAACCAACTAATAACAAAACAAATTTATGGAAATTAAATTAATTAGGCCCTGTTCTTTTTTTAGAAAACGGGTGCTGTTGATGATCATGAGAACATTCATTTTTTTACTAAGTACAATAGTTTTTAGTTTGAATACAGAAATAAGTTTGGCTCAAAATCGAGTCACTATTGATGCCGATAAACTTGTATCTGTTGATGAGGTATTCAAAATAATCATGAATCAAACGGAGTACAACTTTATCTATCCAGTGGGCTTATTTGAAAAAAATCCTAAAATACAGCTTAAAAAAGGTGCTGTTAAGATAGATAAGTTACTTAACCAAAGTATTGGTACGGCAAAATTTAATATAATATTATCTGCAAACAATAATATAGTAATAAAGCCAAAGGCTATTGGTCAACAAAGACAAGTGTCTGGTACGATCACAGATGAAAATGGTATACCATTGGCAGGCACAACAATTCTGGTTAAGGGGACTCGAAGGGGGGTAGCTACAGATTTTGATGGTAATTATACCATAGTGGTCGCAGATGTGACTAATGTATTAGTGTTCTCATCTTTAGGGTATAAAAAACAAGAAATTGTTATTGGATCTAAGACAACAATTGATGTACAAATGAAACCTGACTTTTCTGGACTTGATGAGGTTGTTGTTATAGGATATGGAACGTCTACGGTGAGAGATGCTACAGGAGTCATTTCTAGAATTAGTGCTAAAGAGATTGATGATGCTCCTATGGGGGCAAGTGTTGAAAGTTTATTGCAAGGCAAAGCTGCAGGAGTAAATGTTCAAATTCAATCTGCGTCACCAACATCACCAATAAGTGTCATTATTCGAGGTGCTTCATCACTAAATGGAGACAATCAACCTTTATGGGTTATTGATGGTGTAGCACAAGCTTCCTCGACAACTTCTGGTAATATAGAAAATACATTATATAATTTAAACCTGCAGGATGTTCAAAGTATAGACGTTTTAAAGGATGCTTCTGCAACAGCTGTCTATGGTTCAAGAGCTGCACATGGTGTCGTAATTGTTACTACCAAAAGAGGGTCACCAAATACGAAGCCTATATTTGAGGTATCAACGAATGTTTCACTTACGGTTTCTGACTTTAATTCGTTCGAATATTTTGATGCACCCCAATACATTGACTTTGTCACAGCTGCTAATAAGGAAGGTGTTCTTTCTGAGGGGTTTCAATATTTTTCTTCGCAATATTTAGACGAACAGGCCTTCTGGAATTTGAACACTAGTGAATATGATGCGTCTGATTTGAAGAATCTTCCAAATGCCTTTTATGGTGCCAATACCAAGTGGCAAGATATCGTTACACAGAATCCTGTAAATGTGGACTATAACTTCTCCGTTCGTGGCGGATCAGAACGAACTACTTATTTTGTATCATTCAACCATCAAGATACAGAAGGTATTGTTATCACTGGAGAAAGTAAGCGCTACACTGGGCGTATTAATTTTGAGACAAGTGTTAATGACAATATTAAATTTGGACTAAACTTAAATGGTAGTACACGTACAACTAGCGATAAAGATGGTTTACTATTTACTTTAAAAGGAGTACGTCCAGACTTCAAGGAGTATAACGATGATGGTACTATATTTGTTCCAGGTTACTATATTGAAAACCCTCATACTGCTTTAGCAAATACCAATGCTGGAAAGGGAATTAACTTTTCTGGAACCGCCTTTTTAGAAATGAAAATTTTTAAAAATCTAAAATGGAGAAGTGCCTTTTCAAATACTTATGCAGACTCTGAAAGATTACGATATACCCGAAGAGGAAGTTACCAGGAAGAAGATGGAGAAAGAATCTGGAGTAATGGAAAATCTTCCCGTGATGCCATCGAAAACACCTTGACTTATGCGTCACTTATAAAGGACAAACATGATATTAAGGTTTTAACAGGTTACACTTTAGAGAGTAACGTTAGGGGGAGTTATTATATGAGTGCATATAATTTTCCTGATGATGATATTCTCAATAATTTTGGATCTCAGGCATCGATAAGCAGTATAGATGAGTCTAAAACAAGTAACGCGTTAGTTTCGCAATTTTCACGTTTACATTATAAATTTGACGATCGTTATATTATTTCAGGTACTATTCGTCGAGATGGTTCATCACGTTTTGGAGAGGACAGAAAATGGGGAACCTTCCCTTCTGGAGCTGCAGCATGGTTAGTTACTGGGGAAAATTTTATGCAATCTAAAAAAATTAAAAAATATGTTTCTTATTTAAAGTTAAGAGCATCCATAGGCTTAACAGGCTCTCAAAACCTTGGAAATTTTGATTGGATAACCAGAGTTGATGCTACAACTTATAATGATAGCCCTGCGATTTTCCCAAGTTCACTTGGAAATCCTGAATTACAATGGGAAGAGACTCAAATGTTTGATTTAGGTGCAGATTTTGGATTATTCGATGATCGTGTCGCTGGTTCGGTTGGGATATACCAAAAGAAAAGTGATAAGTTAATTTACGATGAGGATATCCCCTGGAGTTCTGCTGCGAGAGACATTAGCTCTAATGTAGCCTCAATGGAAGCTAAAGGTTTTGAATTTAATTTTAAATATGATATCATTCGCTCTAAGGAGCATCGGATGACTTTTGATTTTAATTTCGCCACCAATGCTTCGAAAATATTAAAAATTAATGGAAATTTAGATCAACTAATTTTCCCAGGAAGTTATAACCCACTTATGGTGGTGAATGCAGGGGACAAAATAGGCGAATGGTATGGATTCCAAACAGCTGGACGATTTTATGTAAATGCTGAGGATGCTTACGCAATGAGAAACAACTCAAGTTCTTCGGGAAGTCCAGAGCCTTTCAACGTTGATACAGAAACAACAGGAGATCTTATCTATATTGACCAAAATGGAGATGGAGAAATTACCAGCGACGATGATCGTGTACATTTAGGAACTTCAATCCCTAAAGGCTATGGAGGATTTGGTTTAACTTATATATATAAAGGTTTTAGAGTTAATACAACCTTTACTTATGCCTATGGGCACAAAAGACTTTGGAATTTACCTAGGGACGATGCTAACAGCGGTTTTGGAGATTATAATCAAAGTAATCTAATTGGAGGACAAAGTACTATTGTAAAAAATCCATATGAAGCAGTCTTTCCAAGAATAACCCCAGACGGAATTGGCGGTAATGGATTGTTTTCTGATTTTTATTTACACAATGCATCTTATGTTCGCTTAAATGCATTGAATATTAGTTATAAACTTCCCAATCAAATTTTTAAGAACTCAACACTTAATGGAATTGAGATTAATTTCCAAGCTACAAATTTATTAACGATTACAAAATATCCAGGGTTTAGACCAGATGGAGGAGGGTCTAGTTATACAGATGTTGATTCTGGAGCGGGAGAAGATGATAGTACTTATCCTTCTGCACAAATTTATAGTCTTGGAATTAAATTTAAACTTAAATAAAAATATTAGGTATGAAAAAATTATTTTATATAGCGTTAATGGCTCTAATCTTTGGAGTATGCTCTTGCGCTGATAATTTGGATTTAACACCAGATTATGAGTTAAATGAGAAAAATGCAATAACAGACAAGGTTAAGGCTCGAGCTGCTGTTAATGGAATCTATCCATTTATAACACAAGGGTCTAATTTTTCTGGAGGGCTTTATGGTGCTTTAGCATCTAAAGCTGGATTTGTTGACTGGTCTAATGGTGATTTTAATATGACCACCACACAATCAAATAATAGCCCTTCTGTACAATATAAATGGCTAGGGTATTACGAAACCATAAATGCTGCAAATTTTGCTATAAGTGGTATTTCCAAACTCAGTGAAGTGAAATTAGATGAGGAAGAAAAAATTGCTTTAATTGCTGAAGCTAGATGCTTAAGAGCGATGGCACATGCTTATGTTTTCTGGGTTTATGGACATTGGTGGGCTAGTGACGATAGCGACGCTTATGGTATATTATATCGTGATGAACTAGCTACCGTAACAAATCTTCAAAAACCAAGACTTAACGTAGGAGAAAGTTATAAAAAAATATATGAAGATCTTGATTATGCTATTGCTAATTTAGGAAACTTTAGTACTAATAGGCACGTTTCTAAAGAGTTTGCTAAAGTTTTAAAAGCTAAAATAATGCTTTATAGAGCAGGGTTTGACGATAAAACAACTGGTCTTGACGAAGCTCTTACTTTGGTAAATGAAGTCTTAAATTCTAGTATTCCAGGTTTTTCTATGCAAGGAGACTTAGCTCAGGTTTATAAAGATTCGTGGGATTCTGAAGAAAACCTATTTTCTGGTTATTTAGAAGGAAACGGAGATACTAACTATAGAGACAGCGATTCTTGGTATAGGCAGAGAATTCTTCATAACTATTCAACCAGGTTGCCTCTCGATCCTGGCATACTACCTACTGCAGGGCTAAGACGTGGAGCCGATTGGTTTCAAGCAGATCCGCGTTGGGATATTGTTACAGGTGTGTCTAGAGATTCTTATTCTTGGGATATAATAGAAAGATATGCTTTTACTAAAGTAACAAGATTTGGTGAATATGCAGGATTGAGGCAGACTCCGCCAGATAATAAATACAACACCTATTTTTTTAGATATCCAGAATTGTACATTTTAAAAGCAGAATTGTTAGCAAGAACTGGTGCTACTGTTGCAGATGCAATTGCACCCATTAACGAAATGCGTTCTAAAAGAACAAATCCAGTATTTCCTACACCTTTAAACCCTACAACAAAACAAGAATTGATGGATCTTATCTTTAAAGAATATTTTTTAGAAACGTTCTTGGAAAATGGGAGTGAGTTTTTTGCTTCTGTACGATTTAAAGATGGAGCAGGACAACTCTGGGCAGAAAATTTGAAGGAAATGACAATAGAGTTCAACCGATTGTGTTACCCTATTCCAAGTGAAGAGATGGAAACAAATAAATTAATGATTCAAAATCCTGATTTAGAATAATTTAAATTGTATTATATGAAATTTACTCAAAAATATATAGGCACCATAACTGCCATAATTGGTTTAGTCTTGTTTAGTGCTTGCGAAGATAAGTTAGATCTTAGAATACCTTATCCAAACGATATTACGTTTAACGAATTACCATTAGATCGATTTTCTTATGAAATCCCTAATGCTCCTTTTGTTGTTGGTGATGATAAATCTGGAGTGATTACTGTTAACACATCTAATTCGGGTAGTGGAAATTATAGTGGGTTTGCTTTATCCAATAAAAATTTTCGTTCCTATCCTTGGGATCTGAGCCCAGATTTTGCCCCAGCAGGAGGACTTACACCAGATGAAGTACAAGAATCTATAAATACAACAGCTTTTAGTGTTTTCACAAATGCAGTAAATAGAACAGAAAATTATCTTGTGGGAAATACAAATGAAGATAATGCCTATTTTACATTATCAGAACCTGGCATTGTAGAACATGTACTAGTAGCAAACACGTCTTACAATTATCTTTTAGCTAGATATGGATCTATACTTTCTGAAGATTTAGATCCAGTTACCCAAGCCTATTTAATTAATGGAGAAAAGAGAAGTAACCCTGGAATAGAAAATCCAGATGTTAGTCGTTATGGTGTATTTACACTTCCTGGAGTTGATGGAACTCTTAATACTATAAGATTAGAAGGTAAACAAAACCTAGCTAAAAATGAAGCGGGCGTAGTTGCAGGAGAAGCTGCAGAAGCTCTTGCCCTTGCTGTTCTACCTCCACTCACAGCAGATGAGGTACAAGCTGCTTATGATGCTGCTTATACTGCTGCAGCAGATGCTATAAATACGGGCTATGTAAAATTGATTATTGAAGGGTCTTTAGGAGGAACGACTACAGGAACCGTAGAAATTTATTTAGCCGTATTAGAAGGTGTTGATCCTGTAAACCCTGAATACGATTTTATTTTAAATGATTGGAGAAAAGTAGATTTAACTTCTTTAGGAGATGTAGATAAAGTATTATTTAAAATGTCGTCTTCTTATGTGGATGTTTTAGGAAACATGGTTTACCCTCCTCTGTTTTGTTTAGATGGTATTCGACTTCAATAAAAAGATGATTTTATAGCTATTTTAAAAACGAAGAGGCTGTCTAAAAATCTAGATTGTTGATTTTTTTAGGTTGAAGGCGTCGAAACTTATTTATTGATTATCAGCAAGTTGATATATTTTGACAAAGCCTGTTTTCAGTACAGTCAAAGTGCTTCATATGACTATTAGTTTTACGTTTTAGACAGCCTCTTTTTTAAATAGCTTGATAGCTATTTAATTTAGACGAATTACCGCCTTCAATATTTAACAAACTTTATACATTAATTATTTTAATAAAAAACATTCATGAAAAATACTGTAATTATTTTACTTTCAACGTTGTTCTTAGGATCTTGTCAATCAAATTCCCCAAAAGATTATATTTTGTTTTCTGGAACCATTTCTGATGCTCCATTAAAAGAATTTAGATTAGTTCATAAAGATGGTAAAGGCCGATTTACTGTTAAAACAACAGCAGATGGATCCTTTTTTTGCGATACCATATTCTCTGGAACAGGTACATACAGATTTAGTGGTTTAGGAATGAACAGGATTGATATTTACTTTACTAATGGAGGAGAATATAACCTCAAGACAAATGGTAAAGATATGAGAAATACCTCAGTATTAACTGGAACATCTCCTAATGCCTCTAAATTTTTATTGACTAAAGATAGTCGCATCAAACGCTTAAGAGGAGATTTTGAAGAATATAATAATTTGAACGAATCAGATTTTAGTGCTAAAGCTACTATGATTAAAGAAAATCTTATAAAATATTTAGATAGCTTTCCAGGTATTCCTAAAGATTTTGCTCAATTTGAGCGTCAGGAATTGATTAATTATCATCTTTTATCTTTAATTAGATACCAATATAGACACGGACATAATATTAATGAACCAAATTTTAGAGTTTCAAAGGATTTCCTTAAACCATTAGAAGGAGTCGATTACGTTAACGAAGAAGCTTATAAACATAGAGGTTGGTATGATGAATTGGTTGAGGAATATTTCGAACTGAAAGCAGATGAATTAGCAGACAGAGAAGGCATTGACAGGTACTTAGCTAAGCTTAAAGTATTTGGAGCTATACCTAATGGTCATATAAAAAATGATTTATTAAGATCAGCATCAGAATATGACATAGCTTATACAGATAATATGGATGCGTATTATAATACCTTCCTATCTGTTTCTACTTCAATAGAAAATGATAAAAGTATCACAGACAAGTATGAGGCCTTAAAGAAACTTTCTAGAGGAGAGCCTTCTCCTGTTTTTACCAATTATGTTAATAACTCAGGAGGAACAAGTTCTTTAAGTGATTTTAGAGGAAAATATGTATATATTGATGTTTGGGCAACCTGGTGCGGACCATGTTTAGCAGAGGTGCCTTCCCTTAAAAAAGTTGAAAAACAATATCATGGTAAGAACATAGAGTTTGTAAGCATTTCTATCGACGTAGAAAAAAAACGAGCTGCTTGGAGTAAAATGATAACAGATAAAGAATTAGGAGGAGTTCAATTACTTGCAGATAAGGATTGGAATACAGACTTTATTAAAAGCTATAAAATTAACAGCATACCACGTTTCATCTTATTAGATCCAAAAGGAAACATTGTATCATGGAATGCGCCACGACCTTCAAATCCAGATTTGATCACTTTATTTAATGAACTTAATATTTAATCTAAAAATTCTCCAACCTTAGATCGGGGTTTCTAATTATATTGATTCTTTGGAGTCATCAGAACTGCTTTTTTTGCAGTTTTGGGTGAGGTAAAATAAACAAAATTCAAGAATTTTTTATTAGCCTCTATAGTGTATAATCCAGATGTTGAAACGTATTACACTTGGTTGAAAAAACGGTATATAAAAATTTAATTAAGTAGAACCAGCTTAATTTTACTTGATTGTTTTAGTGAGAAGGATCGCTTTGGTATTTCATTGAGCCAAAGCGGTTCCTTTAAATAATTTGGTTTGTCTTGCTTTTAAAGCTTGTCTAAAAATAAAAGTATCGCATTTATGGCTTCTTTTAAGTGTTTAGTTAGCTCCTTTTTATCCCAAGGATGCGAAGCTCCAAAAACATGATTAGCACCTTCTATGATTTCGAGTTTACTATTTGGGTTCCAATTGTGGAGCTTTTCGGCTTCATCCATAAAAACACTAGTATCTGCATTACCATGAATAATTAGATGAGGAACATTTAAATTAGATACAGCCCTTTTAATGGTTAAGCGGGCTTCGTTTTTTACAAAATCTTCGTAAAATTGATAAAAATGAGGCATTTGTTGCTTAGTTCTGCCATTAAGAACATATTTTACACCGTCTTTTTTCCAAGATTCTAAATCGCCTGTAGTTGCGGTTCTTTTACCAAAATCACAAACACCAGCTAAACTTATAATGCTTCTAATGCGAGTGTCTTCTTCTGCTTTTATTGTAACAATACCACCACCACGGCTATGACCAATTAAACTAATATTATTTGTGTTTCCAATATCCTTTATAACATCATTATTAAATACCCAATCGATCACAGATTCTAAATCGTCTAATTCTTTTGTGTAATTATTATTACCAAAAGCTTCCAGATCTGGAAAATCTATAGGTTGTTCCATAGTGCCTCCATTATGTGAAAAATTAAACTTTATAAAACAAAACCCAGCTTCAGCAAAAGTATTAGCCATTAGATGCCATGCTCCCCAATCTTTAAAGCCTTTGTAACCATGACAAAATATAATAATAGGCTTATTAGTATTATTTGAAGTATATGTAGCATCAATTAAAATTGATTTTCCATGTTTACCATCAATAACAGTATCTTTTTTTATAATCATAGTTAAACCTCTTTTTCAGTGAATGGAATATTAGGGTTGCAAATATCTAAAATGAGCTGTATTAGTTCCCTGCTAAAATTATCAAGAGTTTCTTGAGTAATCAAAGCATCTTTTTTTGCGTACGTGCCAGCTTTGTCTTTTTTAGAGAATTTTAAAAACCCTTTACTTAAATTTTTAAACGATATAATACCAGCTTCAACTGGAAGCTGAATTTTATTAGATATATGCATCATATAGGCATAGGTAAGTACTTGAAAACTTTTACTGTATTTAGAGTAATCTATAGTAATCGTTGTCCAATCTACAATTTCAACACTATTTTGTTCTACTCTCCCCGTTTTATAATCTACAATCCTAGTAATACCATTAAACTCATCAACCCTATCTACCTTACCCGTAATAGTAACGGGAAAATCTAATTCAGGAATGTCGATAACAACATCATTATTAGTTTCAATAGCTATTATTTTTATTTGATTACCAGCTTTTAAATCTTCAATCTCTAAGTCTAAAAAGTTTGAGACATAACGTTTTGCAATTTCAAAAATTATTAAGTTTTTGCCTTTAGTAATATCGCCTTCCTTATAAACATCTGTAAAATGATGCGTAACAGTTTTTATAATCTTATTTTTTAGATCATTAATAACCTCTACAGATATAAAGGAGCCTGTTAGTGGTTTGTAAAAATCTTCTAGTGTATTGTGTACAACAGTTCCTAAAGTATTAGCAGCGACAGTTTCCTCTACATTATTATACTCTTTTATCTTTAATACTTTCTGATAATAAAAATCAATAGGGTTTCTTATATAATTCGTTAATGATGATGGCGAAAACCCTTTTTCTGCAACCGTTTTTAAGGCATTTAAAACAGGAGTCGTTTTTTCTACAACGTTAAGTGATGTTTGAATTATGGGAACTTGAGGCGCTATAATTTGATGATTTATACGATGCACACCCTCTAGTTCTAATTGGGTTATAAACCTACTTTTCTCGCCGCCCGTTAAAACATCGGATTCGGTATTGTAAAGGATGTAAACATTTTTAGCACGTTGCAAGAGCCTATAAAAGTGATAGGTATAAACAGCATCCTTCTCTTTATAAGTAGGTAAATTGTTTTCTACTTTAACATCAAAAGGAATAAATGAGTTATTAGTTTTTCCAGAAGGAAGCACCCCTTCGTTTACAGATGATATAATAACCGTTTCGAAGTCTAAAACACGAGATTCTAACATACCCATAATTTGGAGACCTTGTAAAGGCTCTCCTTGGAAATCGAGAGTTTCTGAGCTTAACAATTCTTTATAAACGCTATATAGTGTTGAAACATCTTTAATATGATGGTATTCTGTATTTAAGCGAGATAATTCATTAAATAGCTCGTTAAAACGAAATAGGTATTCTAACGACAATAAATTAGAAGCTTTTTTATCGTCTAAATAATTTTTGATATGCAATATTAATTGAGAGCAATTTTTTAAGGCAGTATCGACTGTTTTATCCCAATTTGAAAACAATATGTCAATAACTTTATTAGAATTATCCGCCAGTTGTTTTAAGCGTTCTGCGGTTAAATAGACTAAATTATTAGCATTGATGGTCTCAATTATTTTTGTTGCATAATCAACATTTTCAATATAGAATAAGGGTCTTATAAATTGATGCGATATAATGTTAATAATGTCTTTATAGTAATATGTATATGATGGCGTTTTATGTAAATGAAACAAGGATTCGAAAAGCGAAGCTATAGGGATCGATTTTAAAGGGAATCCCATTGTTATATTCAACGCTTCAATAGTTGGAGGGAGTGAATTTAATACTGGAATAAGTAAATTTTCATCACCCAAAACAACAGCTGTATTCTGTAATGATAGATTGTCTTTTTGTAGATTATTTAAAAGTGTACCAATGTATTTTGCTTGACCAATATTTTTTGGAATACCAAAAGCTGAAACATTTTTTTCTTTGGAATAATTTGTTGTTATCCAGTTAAAAGGATTGTTCTTAAAAAAGCCCCAATTATTTTTATGTTGCCTTGTAAACAAAGCCGCATCATGTTTTTGATTGCTTATAAAAAGGTTGTCAATATCCCAATATGTTTTTGCTAAGTTGTTTTGAAGTAATTCTTGTATGATGGTTTCTTCGGAAGTATTTAAAGCATTAAACCCTAAAAAAACATGTTGTTTTTTGGGGTTATTTTCAATATAAGATTTTAAATTTTTGGTAGCTTCTCTATAAATTAAACCTTGATAACCTATTTTTTTATTTATAAGTTGTTCGGTAAATTGGATATAGTAATTATGAAGTTTTTTCCAAAAGGACAAATAGTTTTTAACAAAATCTGTTTTGTTGTCGTCCAAAGACCAGTGATTTAAATCTTGGATAGCTCCTAAATAATCGAAGATATTTTTTTGAGGGATAAGGTATCTATCTACCTCATTAAAGTCTTGAAGTAATATTTGAGCCCATTTTGAGAATGATTCAAAAGAGTCTGCTTCTTTACTGTTAGTTAATTTAATGTAAGTGTTATAAAACTCAAAAAGAAGCTCTGTATTCGAAATGTTTTTAAGAAGAGATAAGGCTTCTACAAACTCTTCAATACTTATTATGTTGGGAGAAAAGATCGTTTGTTTAGCAACTTTAGAGAGTTGATGCTTTAGAAACAGTCCAGCCCTTTTACTTGGTAGAATAAAGGTTAATTCGGAAAGACCTTCATTTTTATTTTGTAAATCTTTTAGAACATCAAAAATAAAAGTTGTCATTTAAGTTTAATTGGTATTATATAAAAATAAAAAACGCTTCGGATATCCGAAGCGTTTTTATAAAACTTATTTTAAAAACTAATTGATAGTTTTTTATTTTACTAAGTTGATCTCAACTCTTCTGTTGTTAGCTCTACCTTTTCTAGTTTTGTTAGAATCGATTGGTTTATCCTCTCCATAACCAACAGCAGATAATCTTGAAGTATCAATTCCATGACTAACTAAATAGTCTTTTACAGCATTAGCTCTAGACTCAGATAATTTTTGGTTAGTAGTAGCTCTACCACTGCTATCTGTATGTCCTTCAACAGTAAATGTTGCAGTGCTATATTCATTTAAAATACTAATGATATCTTTTAAAACACTTTCAGATTGTGTTTTAATAGTAGATCTTCCAGTATCAAATAAGATTGTTTTAGCATACTCATTTAAAGTTTTTTGAACTTCTTCAGTTACTTCAGGACAACCATTGTTAGCAACACTACCTACAACGTCTGGACATTTATCATCTTTATCTAAAACACCGTCACCATCAGTATCTGGCCAAGGGCAACCATTGTTAGCAGCAGGACCTGCAGTATTAGGACATTTATCCTGAGCATCTGTTACACCATCACCGTCAGCATCTGGACAACCAGCTAAGGCTTTTAATCCAGCAACTGTAGGACATTTATCATCTTTGTCTGCGATACCATCGCCATCAGAATCAGGACATCCGTTAAGTTCAGCTAAACCAGCTTCGTTAGGGCAAGAATCTTTACTGTCTTCTATACCATCATTATCAGTATCAGGACAACCATTGAAAGCTTCTAAACCAGCAACATCTGGACAAGCATCATTTTTGTCATAAATACCATCACCATCAGTATCAGATCCACCAAATTTGATAGAAATACCAATAGAGTGTTGGAAATGTGTGTCTAAATAATCTTCAAATGCATGTTTATACGAAGACTGTACAGTTAAACCAATGTTTTCGTTAAACCAAAGGTTAAGACCTAAAGTTCCATTTAAAGTTCCAGCACCAACTTCATCTATCCAAGTGTAACCACCACCAACACCTAAATAAGGCTCTAACGTTTTCCAGTCTAGTGCTTCACCAATACTATATTTAATAGTACCATCAGCAGCATAGTAAGATAAATCGTCTACACTAAGAGCATCGCCATTGGCATCTTCTCCCCAGTTTTCTATTTTGTTTAAAGAACCAGTAACTCCAAAAGAAAAACCATCACCTATATATTTAGATACAGAGATAGTTGATAGAGAAGGCAAAATGTTCCAGTTATCTACGTCAACGTATTTGCTGAAGATAGTTTCACTAAAAGGGGCGCCATCACCAGAGGGATAAGCATCAACTGCGTTTGTCCCAATGTTAATTAACCATGGGTTGTCTTTGTCTTGCGCATTAGCGTTGCTACAAACAAGTACAAGCAACATAGCGAACAATAATCTGCTAAGATTTTTCATATTTAAAAGTTTAATTTTTAAGTGTTAATTGTAAACAAAAGTAAGTTGTTAAAATTTATTAACAAAGACAAATATATAAAAAAATGAGACATTTCGTTTGTTTCTAGATTGTTCTGAACGATTTTGGATAATGTTTAAAACGTTCTCTATTTTGTAAACGTAATAATAGCCTAGTCTAAATGCAGCTTTATATAAGAATTTTAAAGTTGTACTTGTATTCTTGCTTTTTTTTTGAAACTATATGAAAAAGAACCAGATAGGAATAAATACCTTCTTATAAAAGTATATTTACCTTGGTTTGAGATTGGATAATGCATTTTTTTATGATTTTTCGCGTAAAAAAATGATGTTTTTAACAGTTGTGCATTGTGAAATTGTTAGTTTTAAAGTGAATATTGTTTAATTTGTCTATAAGAAATTGTTTAAATGAATTGGGTATCGAATTTCTAATTAAATTAAAACTACTGTCAACAACACTATAGTAAATAGGACATTCGTGGTCTATAAAACCCAGTGCTATTTACAAACACTACTATATCGTTTTTTACACCTCTTTTATTTTAATATCATCATTAATATAGATAAGAATCTTCTTTTTAACTGTTATTTCCATGTCTTCTAAAACATCCTGATACGATTGTAGTTGTTGCCAGTGTTTTTTATCTTCAACGCCCGTTTTATAATCGATAATTACGGCCTCTTTTTTAGAGTTTATAACCAACCTATCTGGTCTTAAAATAATGCCTTCTTTAGTAATAATATCTCTTTCATTATATATGGTGTCCATTGAGCTATAATAGTTTTCGAGTTTCGGGTGCCCAATAATTTTAGTTATTATTTGCTTTAATTCGGTGCTTTGCTCTTTTGTAATTAATGAAGCATTTATAAAATCACTTATAACAGAATTAATATCATCTTTTGTTTTAATTTGAGACATCATATTATGAATAAGGTTTCCTTTTTCAATAGCCTCTTGTTGATTCGTATCCCAAAGCATTCCAGATTTAGTTATAACCTTTATATTATGAGTTTCTTTTGCTGTCGAAATAAACGCTTGTTGAATATGAGCTTCTTTTGTAACTGTGGCACTTTCACTAGTTCTTATAGAATGACCAAAACTGTATATTGATTGCGAATCGTTCCAAAGATCCAAATGTTGCAGATAATTTATAAATAAACCCGAATACCTTTTATTGTTAGGGACTCCTTTAGAAGAGATGTCTTTTTTTGAAATGATATACAATTGTTCAACAGCACGCGTTAAGGTTACATATAGTAAATTGATATTATCTAATTCTTGTTCAGATTGATGGTTATTATAGATTCGTTGCCCTTCTTCTCCGTAATTCTCAAAATCTTTATTATAATTTAACAAGGTGTGTGTAAATCCAGCGAACTTTTCTTTATCTACCTCAAACCATTCTTTTGGTTCTAGTTCTCTATAAATATCTAAATCGGCATACGGAAAAATAACCACAGGAAACTCCAAACCTTTAGATTTATGGATAGTCATTATTTGAACAGCATTTTGTCCTTTAGGAGATACTATACTTAAGCTTTCTTTTTTCTTATCAAAATATTCCAGAAACCCAGATATATCAGATCCTTTTTTTTGTGAAAAATCTAAAATAATATCTAAGTAAAATTGTATGTAAGCGTTGGAAGATGTAACTAAATTAAAATCTCTCACGATAGTTTCTGCTAAATCATAAAGCGGAAGTTGTAATAATAAATCACTATCTATAAATATATTGAACGCTTCAAAACTTTTGAATAGATCGAATACCGATAAATTTATGTGTTTTGAAAAGAATTCATGTTTATCATTACTATTAAAAAGTGAGGAAAGGTAATTAAGAACCTCGATTTTTATTTCATTATTTTTTGGCTGTATTAAAAGTGCTAGAATATTATTTATAAAACCAACATCGGTTGAATTATTGATTAATAAAGTTTCGGAAGAAATTATAGAAATATGATGTTGACTTAAATAATTTGCAATGGCGACGCCTTCTTTTTTCTTGCGCACCAGAATACAAATATCTTCTAATCTAAAACCATTTTTTAAACACGTATTAATGGTTTTTAAAACATTTGTAGAAAACAGTTCATCTCTATCATCATCTCCGTCAATATCTAAAAAAGATAATTCAACATAACCTGTATCCTCTAAACAAATGTTTTGATGTGCATTTTCATAAAGTTCTTTATAGTCTTTTTTACTAAAAACTTGATTTGATAGGTAATTAAAAAAGCCGTTATTAAAATTTACAATGTCTTTAAAACTCCTATAATTTGTTGGAAGATTTTCGACGTGTTTTTTAATATGAAACGGATTATCATCATTAAACAATCCAATAAATTGTTCAGCTTTACCACCACGCCAACGGTAAATGGCTTGTTTGGCATCACCAACCAACATCGTATTTCCTGTTTCGGTAGATAACGAATTTCCTAAAAGAGGGATTAAATTTTCCCATTGCATTACAGATGTGTCCTGAAATTCATCTATAAAATAATGATTAAACTTTTCGCCAATACGTTCGTAAATAAAAGGCGTAGGTTGATTTCTTATTTCCTTACTAATAATGGTATTGAATTCAGAAATAAGCATCTTATTCTGGTCTTCCTTAAGCGCTTTTAATTCATTATTAATAGCGTTTAAAACAGATAGGGGTGTTATATTTCTATAAAAAGCCTTTAAGAATTTAAGATGAAAAACCATGTGTTTGGTTTCATAGAAGCTAGCAGCTATTTGCGGTTGAATTTGTTCTATTATAGAAGCTATAGCATCGGTAACGCGTTTGGGGTATAATGTTTTAGTTTCTATATCTTCTTGCCATTTGGCCTCAAAATTTAGATCAAACCTTTTGTCTGTTAAGTTTTTAAGATGCTTAGGTAAATAGCTTCCAGAAAAATCGTTAAACTCTAAACCAGCCTCTTCTATTAAAGTTAATATATTTTGTGCTTTTTCAATAATACCAGTTTCTAAGGCAGTAAGATCTTTTTTTAATTGTGTTTTAAGTACTTTAAAATCATCTAAAGTTTTATCCTTCAATGTTTCAATAAAAGGAATATCATTTTCATTAATCAATAGTTTGGCTATTTTATTAAAATCAAAGGAGACATCCCAACTTTTGTCATCATCTGCTTTTTCAATAGCAAAATCAATAAGGATTTTAGTAAGTTCAGCGTCTGTTCCAGCTTTTTCAATTAAACTATTAACGGCTTCGCTTAATAAAGCATCTTGATCCAATTCGACTTCAAAATTTAAAGGCAACTTTAAATCGTAAGCGAAGGTTCTAATGAGTTTATGTGTAAAGCCATCAATAGTCGAAATATCAAATGCCGCATAGTTATGTATAATGGTGTTTAATAGTTTCCCCGATTTATCATGAAGTACATTTGGATCCATTTGTAGCTCTTTACAAATAGCGTTAAACATACTATCTTGTTCTTTTAATATGGTTTTGTTAGAAAATTGTTTGAGCGTTTCAATAATCCGGTCTTTCATTTCAGCAACAGCTTTATTTGTAAACGTAATAGCTAAAATGCGTTTAAAGTGCTCTGAATTGTTAGATTGAAACAAGATTTTTAAATATTCTTTTACGAGTGTATAGGTTTTTCCGCTACCAGCAGAAGCATTATAAATAGTGAAAGAATGGTTTTTATTCATGAACTATAATTTGGATACAATATAAAAACTATCAATGGTTTCATAACTATTTATTATTTTTAATTGAACTGTTTTATATGTAAATTTGGGAGAAATTAAATATTAATATTTTTAAAACAAAAAACTATGGCTTTCGAATTACCGAAATTAGCATATGCGTATGATGCATTAGAACCTCATATTGATGCTCGTACTATGGAGATACATCATTCTAAACACCATCAAGGATATACAAACAATTTAAATAATGCCATTGCTGGAACAGATTTAGAAGGAAAATCTATTGAAGATATACTTGGGAATTTGGATATGAATAATGGTGCTGTGAGAAATAATGGTGGCGGTTTTTACAATCACTCATTATTTTGGGAAGTAATGAACCCAGAAGGAAAAGGATATTTATCTGGAGAATTAAAAGATGCTATAGAAGCTGCTTATGGTTCTGTTGATGATTTTAAAGCTGCTTTTTCTAAAGCTGCAGGAACACGTTTTGGTTCAGGTTGGGCTTGGTTGTGTGTACATAAAGGAGGTAAAGTAGAAGTTTGTTCTACGCCAAATCAAGACAATCCATTAATGCCAGGAGTTAGTTGTGGAGGCACCCCTATTTTAGGTATTGATGTTTGGGAGCACGCTTATTATTTAAACTATCAAAACAGACGTCCAGATTATATTAATGCCTTTTTTAGTGTTATTAATTGGAATGAGGTTGAAAGACGTTACGCTGAAGCAAAATAAAGAGTTATCATAAAAAATTATTTTATAAAAACGCCTGGTATTTACCAGGCGTTTTTTTTTGTGCTTTAAATTAAAGCTTCACGCCTTAACATTCAAATAGTTTACTGTATCATCATTTATCTGACTGCACTTAGAATCTATTTTACTTAATAACGCACGTTTTATTTACAATTACAATATGGGAACAAATAATTCTCCATTGGACAATACACATCTTTAAATTACCAGTTTGGACACAGATATTGAATTGATTAAAAGGCTAGATTGAAAAGAAGGCACTCTCTTGGCGCTCCTAGTTTATTTCTATATATAAGATAGATAGCTTATAACTAAGGTTTGAAACAGATAGATGGTCTGAAACAATGATTGTGTACTGTGGTAAACGAAAATGAGTAAATGGTAAAATAATAATAAGATATAAAAATGAAAAAGGTGAACGAATGTTCACCTTTTTGCCCCAAATCTACCATGAACTTAACCTACTTATGTTATGGTGAGACAAATATATATATCTTGTAGAGATTGATAAAATATTTTAGTTAAACGGCTGATATATTGGCTTAAACGATTTTGGGAAAACATTATTAAGAAAAAAGAGATAAAAAAATAATTTTTTGAAATGAATTCAGATGAAACGCGTTCAGAAAAGAAACTAAATTGTATAAAAAAAGGTGAACAGATGTTCACCTTTTTTTGCCCCAAATCTACCATGAACTTAACCTACTTATGTTATGGTGAGTCAAATATATATAGCTTATATAGAATTGATAGAATATTTTAGTTAAACGGCTGATATATTGGATTAAACGATTTTTTAAAGCTGTTATTAAGTGAAAAGAGATAAGAAATAATTTTTTGAAACGGGTTCAGAAAAGAAACTAAATTGCATAAAAAAAGGCGAACAGATGTTCACCTTTTTTTGCCCCAAATCTACCATGAACTTAACCTACTTATGTTATGGTGAGACCAAGTTATATGTATTTTAGGTATTCCGATTATTTTTTAGATAAACTGCGTATTTTTTAGATTAAGTGCATTTTTGTGCAGATTAAGCAGAAAATATTTACAATTTAAAACTAATAAGCGCGTTCATTATTGCCTTCATAAAAGTTAATAAATGCTCTATTTACAACTCTATTCCCTCCTGGAGTAGGATAATTTCCTGTAAAATACCAATCACCTAAATGACCAGGGCATGCTTTATGCAAATTTTCGACTGGTTGAAAAATAATTTTAACTTCAGCTTTAATACTTTTATCACTTAATAGTTTAGAAATTTTATCTGAGATTTCTTCATCAGTAAAAGGATCATAAATCTCTTTTACAAAATTTTGTACATGCTTATCATCTAAATCTTTTTGCCCAATACACTTTTTGTATACGTCTTCTACAATATGATATTTGTTTGCATCCTTTAGTAAGTCTAAAGCAGCTCTAAAAGCAACTAAGCTTTCAAGATTAGCCATATCTATACCATAACAATCCGGATATCGAATTTGTGGCGCAGAAGACACCACAATAATTTTTTTAGGATTTAAACGATCAAGCATTTTTAAAATACTCATCTTTAATGTGGTTCCTCTAACTATACTGTCGTCAATAATAACTAAATTGTCTTCAGGTTTTATTACACCATAAGTAACATCGTAAACGTGAGCCACTAAGTCGTCACGACTACTATCTTCAGTAATAAACGTTCTAAGTTTAACATCCTTTATAGCAATTTTTTCAATTCGAGTATGCTCCGATAAGATTTCGGTTACCTTTTCGGCAGATAAAGAACGTTGTCCGTTTAAAATGGTGCGGGTTTTCTTCTGGTTTATATAAGCTTCGGCAGTTTCGATCATTCCAAAAAATGATGTTTCTGCTGTGTTTGGGATATAAGAGAAAACAGTATTCCTAGTATCATTATCAATAGCCTCAAGCACTTTTGGCATCAATAACTTACCAAGCATTTTACGTTCTTGATATATTTCAGCATCACTACCTCTAGAAAAGTAGATACGTTCAAATGAACAAGATTTTCTTTCTAAGGGCTCTAATATTTGTTTAAAGCGTACTTCTCCAGATTTTTTAATAATAATAGCTTGTCCTGGATCTAATTCTTTTACGTCTTTAAAGTTTACATTAAAAACGGTTTGAATTACAGGTCGTTCTGATGCAACAACAACAATTTCATCGTCTTTATAATAATATGCTGGGCGAATACCTGCTGGGTCTCTTAAAACAAAAGAATCGCCATGACCAATAAGTCCTGCCATAGCGTAACCACCGTCCCAGTTTTTTGCAGCACGTTTTAGTATTTTAGCAACTTTAAGTCGTTCTGCAATAAGCGGCGAAGCCTCTCTCTTATTATAGCCTTCTTTTTTTAGATCTTTGTATATTTTGCTTACGGCATCATCTAAAAAGTGACCAATTTTTTCCATAATAGTTATGGTGTCGGTATATTCTTTTGGATGCTGCCCTAATTCAAGAAGATTAGCAAAAAGCTCTTTAACGTTTGTCATGTTAAAGTTTCCTGCCATTATTAAATTTCTATGCATCCAGTTGTTTTGCCTTAAAAAAGGATGCACGCTTTCTACGCTGTTTTTACCAAAAGTACCATAACGAACATGGCCTAATAATACCTCTCCAATATATGGGATATGTTGTTTTTGTAAAGCGACATTGTTAGCGTATTCAGGGTGAGCAGTTAATTCGTTGTTTATTCTTTCGTTTATCTTACCAAAAATATCTTGAATAGGCTGCTGTGCAATAGAACGGACTCTACTTATATAGCGTTCCCCTGGTTTTGTATCTAACTTAATACTTGCAAAACCAGCACCATCTTGACCACGATTGTGTTGTTTCTCCATCATTAGATACATTTTGTTTACACCATAAAATGCACTTCCGTATTTTTCTTTATAATATTCCAGTGGTTTTAAAAGTCTTATAACTGCTATTCCACATTCATGTTTTAAGGCATCACTCATATGTGCTTTTTTTCGCTTTTAATTCGACACGCTCTTTGAGGTGAAGAAATGATAAATTCTTAATTTAAAAACGCGCTCTATTTTAGAGCGCGTTCGTATTATGTTAATTTTATTTCAAACTGCGTTAGTTCCTTAAATTGTAACAATCGCTGATGAACTTCTTCCTTTGATAAATCCTGTATACGCTCTGTTCCAAATCGCTCTACACAAAATGATGCTAAGGTAGAACCATAGATAACAGCGTTTTTCATATTCTCAAAAGAAGTATCACCCGTTTTTGCAATGTATCCAGCAAAACCTCCAGCAAACGTATCTCCTGCACCTGTTGGATCAAAAACTTCTTCTAAAGGTAAAGCAGGAGCATAAAACACATTATCATTATGAAATAATAAAGCGCCGTGCTCTCCTTTTTTAATAACAACATATTTAGGCCCCATATTATGAATCTTTCTAGCTGCAACAACCAAAGAATACTCTCCTGTTAATTGTCTTGCCTCTTCATCATTTATGGTAATGATATCTACATTTTTAATAACGTTATGCAAATCTTCCAAAGCGCAGTCCATCCAAAAATTCATAGTATCTAAAACTACTAATTTAGGTTTTGTTGTCATTTGGTCTAAAACACTTTGTTGTACTAAAGGATGTAAATTTCCTAGCATAACAATTTCGGCATCGCGGTAGTTTTCCGGAACTATAGGGTTGAAATCGGCAAGTGTGTTTAATTCTGTAACTAGTGTGTCACGAGAATTCATATCGTTATGGTAACGACCACTCCAAAAAAACGTTTTCCCCTCTTTAACTATTTCAATTCCTGAAAGGTCTATGCCTTTATTTAATAATAAATCTAAATACTCTTGAGGAAAGTCTCCACCAGTAATAGATACTATTGCAGAGTCTACATTAAATTGTGAAGCAGATAAACCAATATAAGTAGCGGCGCCACCTAGGATTTTATCGGTTTTACCGAAAGGCGTTTCAATAGCATCAAATGCGACTGAGCCTACTATTACTAATTTACTCATAAAAAACCTGATAATTTTCTGCAAAGATAAGTCTTTTAAGCACGAATTCAAGAATATTTTTTTTGAGAAAAATGTAACTTTTAACAACTCACTATTATAGATCAACAATTCACTAACTTTCCTTTTTATAGTAGATATTGATTACTCATTTTTGTTCAACCAGCATAATGCGGGTTCAAGTAATAATTTAGAAATAAAAATTATGAGCAAGTTTTTAAAAGCATTTAAATATGCAAGTATTGTTAGTGTTATGGTAAACGCGATTGGGTTTATTATTTCCATTTTATTTAATGGAATAGAAAGGGTTTTAGATATTTATAAAGAAGTAGCTCCGCTATCATTATCCTTAATTTTTTTCCCTTGCTTTTTTTCAATTTATTATTTTAAAATGAATGAGTATAAAGAGTTGAGAAGAATAATCAAAACAATTATAAAACCTGCATGCTTATCGTTTATAGCGATCTATATAATATTTTATTTAACAATTACATTCTATAAAACTGATCATACTCCGATTCCCTTTTGGAATAAAGGAAGTTTGTTTAATGGAATAACAGCAATAATTTTATTAGTTTTTAGCTCATTGATCTATTATTTGATAGTTAATAAGAATGATAGAAAAAGAACCAATAAAAATATTAGCTTATCTGTAACAACTAGCATGTTTATATGGTTGATCATTAGTGTTTTGTATGTTTTAATTGTTAGTGTTTTGAAAGGATATTCGTTACCAATAAATTATATGTTATCTGTTACAATTAGTGGAGTTTGTGCAGCAGTATTTATGTTTCTGGTAATAAGATTTAAATACAATAAGAGGGTCGTAGTTGTTTTGGCTTATTTAATTAATATCCTATTACTGCCTTTGTTGTTTTATGTTCTTTTAAGACCATTTGCTTTCGATTTATCGAAATATTTTCCTTCTTTTTCTTTAGTTTTTTATATTCGATCTGTAATTATGGAGGGTTCGTATTTCTTGTTTATTACGTTAACCATTCATTCTTATTTTATTTTTAAAGAAAACAAAAAACAAAAACAAAACTTAAAACAAATAGGAGTTACAGCTTCTCTAAAATATCGACAATTAAAAGCACAACTAAGTCCTCATTTTTTGTTTAATAATATTAGTGTGTTAACCGGATTAATAGAAGAAGATCAAGAAAGAGCCATTCAATTTTCAGAGAAACTATCTCATGTTTACAGGTATTTTTTAAATCAAGAAAATCAAGATTTGGTATTGTTGAAAGACGAGTTAGTATTTGCTAAAGAGTACCTAGAGTTATTACAAGTAAGATTTGAGAACGCTATGACCTTTACAGACAGAACAGAGGATTTTTCTGAATATTATATATTACCAATGGCATTACAGCAAGTGTTTGAAAATGTAATCAAGCATAATGAGATAAGCATGGAATCTTATATATGTATTGAGATGGTTATTGAGGGAGATTATTTAGTTGTTAAAAACAATAAAAACCCAAAAGAAGATGTTGGAAAAGGAAAACAAACAGGATTAAAGAATATTATAAATAGATACGCCTTTTTTACGGATGAAAAAGTGATGATAATTAATGATGAACAGTATTATACCATTAAATTACCTTTATTAAAAATAGAAAACTAATGAAAGTTGTGATTATAGAAGACGAGTTGTTGTCAAGTAGGAGGTTGCAGCGTATGTTATCTGATTATAATTATGAGATCTTAGCAAATTTGGTCTCAGTAAAATCTACTATCAAATGGTTTAAAGAAAACAAACATCCGGATATTTTGTTTCTTGATGTTCATCTTTCAGACGGTTTGTGTTTCGAAATTTTTAAACACGTAGAAATAAAAAGTGTTATAGTATTTACTACCGCTTTTAGTGAATATAGTATAAAAGCATTCGATTATAATAGTGTGTCCTATTTGCTAAAGCCAATTAATAAAGAACAATTAAAAAAAGCTATTAAAAAAGCAACAGTTTTTAGTAAGAATGAAAGTGAGCTATTGGTTTTAAAAGAAGCTGTTCAAGAATATAATATCTCTGTATTTAAAAATAAGTTTGCGGTTAAACTCGGAAAAAAAATAAAACTGATTGATGTAGATGCTGTTGAATGTTTTTTTAGTTCAAATAATATTACATATTTACGTTCAAATGAATTTAATTATATTCTAAATTCAGCATTAATAGATCTTGAAAGTGAATTAAATCCTGCTGTTTTTTTTCAAATTAGCAGGAAGTTTATTGTTAACATAAATGCCATTAAAAATATTGTTTCATATTCTAATAGTAGATTAAGGTTAGTTTTAAGTTCTTATAATGAATGTGAGATTATTGTAAGTAGAGAGCGTGTAAAGGATTTTAAAAAATGGATCGACGGCGGAGCATAATACTATTTTCTTCCAAAATCTGCAGGAATTTCACCCCAAGCTTTGGTTTCCCATTTTACAATAACAGTTTTGTAAGTGTTGTTTTTTAACCAGTCGATAGCCCTGTCGATCAATTCAAAAAGGGCTTTGTTTTTACTGTTTTGTTCTAATTTAGTATTACATTTTTTCTTTTTTACCCAACTCATAGCTGTTTTAGAATCTGTATATAAAATACGATCACTATTGTTTTTTTTAAGAAAAGCTAAACCATGAACAATAGCTAAAAACTCTCCAATGTTATTCGTTCCTTCTTTAAAAGGACCTTGGATAAAAAGTTGCTTTTTTGTTTTAGTATCAACACCACGATATTCCATCTTCCCTGGATTTCCGCTTGAAGCAGCATCAACCGAAATAGAGTTGTAGTTGGGTTGCCCTATTTTATTTAATTGTTCTTTCGAGAGCTCACTTTTAAATTTTGAAGATTTTCCAATATAATCTTTATAGTTCCCTTTTAAAGCTTTTTTTGCAGCTTCAAATGTTAAAAACGATTTATATTGGGCACCTTGAAAATCTTTAATTTGTGCTTTGCAATCCTTCCAAGATTCAAAAACACCAATGTGGTGCCCTTTCCAAACAGTGTAATATTTCTTTTTTTTAGACATTTAATAGTTTTTCGACCACTTTAGGAAAATGTTCCATTTCTAATTCATGAATTTTTGTAGCAACATCTTCAGCTGTATCAGAAGTATTAACATCACATGTTGCTTGAAAAATAATGGCACCTTCGTCATAATTTTCATTCACATAATGAATAGTAATGCCAGTTTCAACTTCATTATTAGCTACTACAGCTTTGTGTACATTCATACCATACATGCCTTTACCTCCGTATTTTGGCAATAAAGCTGGATGGACATTAATTACTTTATTAGGAAACCTTTCCAAAATAGACTCGGGGAATTTCCATAAAAACCCTGCCAGAACAATTAAATCTGGTTGAGATGCCTTTAAAATATTTAATACGTCGTTTGTTTTTGTAAGCGCGATGTTATTAAAAGAAAGCGCACTTACTTTTAGCTTTTTAGCGCGGTCTAAAACTTTGGCATGGGGATTGTTTGTAAGAACCTGAATAACAGATGCATTATCGCTGTTGTGAAAAAACTTAATTAGATTTTCAGCATTAGTACCACTTCCGGACGCAAAAATTACAATACGTTTCATCTATTGGTTTATATTTTTAAATTAATGTTAGACGTAATTGGTAGATCAAATTCAAAGAATGTTCAGCAAAATTGTTCAAGCTCATTTCATTTTCAGATTGTAATGTTAAATTATTCGAACAAAAAAAAGAATAATTATTAACAATTTGAAGGTAAAATATAAATACTTAAAACTAATTTTAGTAAATTACAAACACATTTTTTTATTAAAGATGTGTTTTAAAAATAAAGTTTTTTATTTTTGCCAACTAATTAAAATTTAAAATTAAAATATTATGTCAGACATTGCATCAAGAGTAAAAGCGATTATCGTAGACAAATTGGGAGTTGATGAGAACGAAGTTGTAACGGAAGCAAGCTTCACAAACGATTTAGGAGCGGACTCATTGGATACTGTTGAATTAATAATGGAATTCGAAAAAGAATTTGATATTCAAATACCGGACGATCAAGCTGAAAACATTGCTACAGTTGGTCAAGCTATTTCTTATATAGAAGAGGCAAAATAAGAATACACTTTATGGAACTAAAGCGAGTTGTAGTCACAGGATTAGGGGCTTTAACACCTATAGGTAACACCAAAGAAGATTTTTGGGAAGGACTTATTAGTGGTAAAAGCGGTGCTGCGCCTATAACATATTATGACACCGAGAAATTTAAAACGAAGTTCGCTTGCGAATTAAAAGGTTTTAATGCAACCGATTTTCTTGATAGAAAAGAGGCTCGTAAGATGGATAAATTTGCGCAATATGCTATGGTAGCTTCAGATGAGGCTATTGCAGACGCTAAATTAAATCTAGATGAGATAAATAAGTTGCGAGTAGGTGTTATATGGGGAGCAGGAATTGGAGGTTTAGAAACCTTTCAGCAAGAAGTTTTAAACTTTGCCGAAGGCGATGGAACTCCAAGGTTTAATCCATTCTTTATTCCGAAAATGATCGCAGATATTGCACCGGCCAACATTTCCATAAAACATGGATTTATGGGGCCAAATTACACAACAGTTTCTGCATGTGCTTCTTCTGCAAATGCTATGTTCGATGCTTTAAACTCTATACGTTTAGGGTATTGTGATGTAGTCGTTACAGGAGGAAGTGAAGCAGCGGTTACTATTGCTGGAATGGGAGGTTTTAATGCTATGCATGCACTATCCACTAGAAATGAAAGCCCAGAAACAGCTTCAAGACCATTTGATGGAACCAGAGATGGTTTTGTTTTAGGAGAAGGAGCAGGTGCTTTAATTTTAGAAGAGTATGAACATGCCAAGGCAAGAGGAGCAAAAATATATGCTGAGGTTGCAGGAGGAGGATTGTCATCTGATGCATATCACATGACAGCTCCGCATCCAGAAGGTATTGGTGTTGTTGAGGTCATGAAGAACTGTTTAGAAAATGCAGGACTAAAACCAGAAGATGTAGACCATATAAATACTCATGGAACTTCTACACCTTTAGGGGATGTGGCCGAACTTAAAGCTATTTCTAAAGTTTTTGGAGATCATGCTAAGAATATAAATATTAATTCAACAAAATCAATGACCGGGCACTTATTGGGTGCTGCGGGCGCTATTGAAGCTATTTCGGTTATATTGGCAATGGAAAATGGTCTTGTACCTCCAACAATTAACCATACTACAGTAGATGAAAAAATTGATCCTGAATTAAATTTAACCTTAAACAAGGCTCAAAAGCGTGACGTTAAAGTAGCTATGAGTAATACATTTGGATTTGGCGGACACAACGCTTGTGTAGTATTCAAGAAAATAGATTAAATCCCGAATGAAATAAACCATAATGATAAATTAAATTTTACAGTAAAATGAAACATGGTTTATTACATCTGACATTAAAATAATATATTAAAAATCAGATGAAAAACATTCGTAACATATTAAATTCCCGTTTTAAACGCAACGGGAATTTTTTTATGCAATTAACTAAAATTCTTGGGTTTAAAGCTAAACATATTAAGTTCTACAAAACAGCATTTACCCATCGTTCAATGAATATAAGAGATAGTAAAGGGAATGCTATTAATTATGAACGGCTAGAGTTTTTGGGAGATGCTACATTAAGTGCTGTAATTGCATCACATTTATATTTACAAGTACCTAGCGGCGATGAAGGGTATTTAACTAAAATGCGCTCTAAAATTGTAAGTAGAGAGCATTTAAACGAATTAGGCAGAGACTTACACTTAATAGACTTAGTAGAGAGTAAAATTCCTCCAGGACAGTTTGGAGACAATATTCACGGCAATATTTTTGAAGCTTTAATCGGTGCTATTTTTCTTGATAGAGGCTATAAGTTTTGTGAAAAGTTTATATACAAACGTGTTATTATTCCCTATGTAGATATAGAAACCTTAGAAGGTAAAGTTATTAGTTATAAAAGCTTACTTATTGAATGGTGTCAAAAAGAGAAGAAAACATTTAACTATAATGTTTATGAAGATACAGGTAATGATGATGTTCGGCATTTTTCGGTAAAATTATCTATAGATCAAAAAATTGTTGCGAAAGCACGAGCAACATCAAAGAAAAAAGCAGAAGAGAAAGCTTCTAAACGTGCTTTTTTTGCATTTCAAAATAAGATATCTAAAATGCTTTAAAATGTATTTTAGATAAAAGGGAATACTACAACGTTTTCGCTTATTTTGTTATTAAGATTAGGTTAAACGTTTTTCAATTGAACGTTTTATAGACTATATTTACAGCGATTAATATAAGTTATGGCTGTACACAAGCTTATTCTGGATAATGTTTTTGAAGAAGATTTATATACTTTAATAGCAATTCACTGTACACTCGAAGATTATCGTTTAGCGTATCTTTTAAATAAACATTTAGGAATAAGCCTAGTTAGAAAGCCACTAGATTTAGATTATCAAAATAAAAAATCAACTTACTCAATTTTTGAATGGGAAGATAATAAACAACAAACTATTTGGAATTTAGTTTCCAATGTTTGTAAAACAGAAGATTATAGGCAAAGAAGGAATGAGTCATTATTTGATTCTGAAGAAAAAATAACGAGGACAGCATATTTAATACCAGAATATAAAACGGTTAATTATTTTTTAAAAATAGATAACGAAATCGATTCTAGTAAAGAAAAATATATTCTAAATAATGTATTAAAAGCACCTCAAATTGCCACAGCTTACAATATTGATATCAATCAATTAAAATCCAAAGACAATTTAATTTTTAGCTAATGTCAACAACAAAGAAAACGAAAATAGTAGCAACATTAGGACCTGCTACAAGTACAAAAGAAGTTCTAAAAGGAATGCTTGAAGAAGGCGTTAATGTATTTAGAATAAACTTTTCTCATGCCGATTATAAAGATGTAACCGAACGTATTAAAATGATACGAGATTTAAATGAAGAATTCGGTTTTACTGCTGCGGTTTTAGCAGATTTACAAGGCCCTAAACTTCGTGTTGGTGTTATGAAAGAGGAAGTTGTTGTGAATCCTGGTGATGAAATTACATTTGCTACAGGAGAGCGTTTTGAAGGCACAAAAGAGCGCGTTTATATGACCTATGAAAGGTTTCCTCAAGATGCTAAACCAGGGGAACGTATCCTTTTAGATGATGGGAAATTAATGTTTGAAGTTGTTTCAACAGATAAAAAGAGCGAAGTTGTTGCTCGTGTTATTCAAGGTGGCCCGCTTAAATCTAAAAAAGGGGTGAATCTTCCTAATACAGATATTTCACAACCTGCTTTAACCGAAAAAGATATTGAAGATGCTATTTTTGCAATTAGCCTAGATGTAGATTGGATTGCTTTATCGTTTGTTCGCCATGCAGAAGATTTAATGCAGTTACGTGATTTAATAAATAAGCATAGTGAACATAAAATACCTATTATAGCTAAGATTGAAAAACCTGAAGCTGTAGAAAATATCGATAAGATTGTAACACATTGCGATGGTATTATGGTAGCCCGTGGTGATTTAGGTGTTGAGGTTCCTGCAGAGGAAGTACCGCTTATTCAAAAACAATTAGTATTACGTGCTAAAAAAGCAAGAATTCCAGTAATTATAGCAACCCAAATGATGGAGACTATGATTTCTAGTTTAACACCAACAAGAGCAGAGGTAAACGATGTTGCAAATTCAGTTATGGATGGCGCTGATGCCGTTATGTTATCTGGCGAAACATCGGTTGGTAGTTACCCTGTAGAAGTTATAAAGCAAATGTCTGATATCCTTAAAAGTGTAGAGGATTCAAATCTAATTAAAGTACCACAATTACCACCACATATTCGTACGAACCGTTATATAACAAAATCTATTTGTTACCATGCTGCCAACATGGCAAATGAAATAAATGCAAAAGCTATTTCAACATTAACAAATAGTGGATATACAGCATTTCAAATTTCAGCATGGAGACCATCATGTCATATTTTAGTTTTTACTTCTAATAAACGTATTTTAACACGCCTTAGTTTACTTTGGGGCGTTCGTGCTTTTTACTACGATAAATTCGTAAGCACAGATGAAACTATTGAAGATGTAAACGCGATTGCATGTAAAAAAGGCTATTTAGAAGAAGGTGATATGCTTATTAGTTTAGCGGCAATGCCAATTAAAGATAGAGGGATGGTAAACACGTTGCGTGTTACCGAAATAGATTCTTGTAATTTTTAATAAATTCAGTATTTAAATATTTAAACATTGCCCCTATTTAGAAAAGCTAAATAGGGGCAATGTTTTATATAAGTTATAATATAAAGTTACAAATCAAACATATATGCTACAGAAAAATTAAAAAACCCTGTAGTGTTTAAGTTAGATTCAGTACCTATAGCTGAAGGTAAATTTATATTATACCCAAGTTCGAAGTCAAAAGCATTCGTACTAAACTCTAATGGAAAATTAATTTGAGTATTGATTAAACCAAAGGCATCGTTTTCTAAATACTCAGTAGTTACGACGCCATTTTGTATATAAATTTGTCCTAATTCGAAGGTTTGTTTCCCAATAACCATATTTAGCTCTGGTCTTAATTTTAAGCTACTTCTTTTTGTTTTAAATAATTTAAGCGACGCGTAACTTGTTGATGAAATTTGAAACGAATCATCTCTTCCAAATAAATAAGTACAAGAAAGCTGTGTACCTATAGTGCGTTGTTTGTTTTTAATACCAGCCCCTAAGGTTAATGTGTTTTCGAAAGGGTTATCTACACCACTTGAATAAATATATCTTGAATAAGAAGTGTATAATCTAAGCAATTTTTTCTTACCTATATTTTTACCATACCCAAGTGTTAGGGCTGTGTAATCCCATTTTGGAACAAACTCATTATAATATACTCCTGAGGCACTAGCCACAAAACCTTTAGAATGCATATAGGTAATTTGTGGTCTTAAATTGTATTGATTAATGCCAATATCTCTTCCAGAAAAATAGGTATCGCTATTGTAATTAACAGATACATATAAAAATTGAAAATTAACATCTATCAGTTCATCTAAAATACCCTCATCATCCAACAAACTATCAATAATCTCATCGATTTCTTCGTCTTCGTTAGAATTCGGTTTTTCTTGTGAATATGCAGATAAACCACTTGATAATATTAAAAATGTCATGAAGACTTTTTCCATTTAGTATTTTTTATAAATCTTAATTACGTATTTAACATGTTTGTTGGTGTCAAAATTATATACATATTTTATTAAATATGTATATAACGCAGAAAAGTGGTTGAATGCATTCAACCACTTATTCTAGAAAACTAAAGATATATTTAAGAAGTAAAAAGCTATTAATCAACCATTATCTTTTTGTTTTCTTTTTTTCATTCTATCGCTTTTTACAGATTCGCGCAATTCATTCCTGTCTTCTCCTCTTCGATTTTTCGACCTAGTACGTATTTGCTGCCGTTGTTCTGTAGTAAGTGTTGCCCTAAATTGTTCCTTTAGCCTATTTACTTTAGCTTTATTTTCTTCTAATAAAAACTTTTGGTCTTCAGTAAAAGTTTTTATTAATGCCTCACGTCTTTCTTGTTTTGAAAGGGTTACATTTTCTAAAATAGCTAACTGTTCAGCTGTTAGACTAGATTTAAAAGCGTTTCTATTTGTTTTAATTAAAGTACGTTGCTCTTCCATAAGTTTGTTTTGCTCTGTAGTTAAACTCTCTTTAAGAATGTCTTCTTGAGCCCCTAAACCCATGATGCTTATGAATATACCGAGCATTAGTAATTTAATTTTTTTTACAAATTTCATGTCTTTAATCTAAAAATTCTCCAACCCCTTGGGTTGGGCCTGCCTGTTGGCAAAGGCAGGGTTTCCTATTACATCTCTCCTTTGAAGCTATCAGGATTGCCTTTTTTGGCAGTTCTGGGTACGGTAAAATACAAAATTCTTGAATTTTTTATTTCAAACGAAACAGAATGTTTTAGCGTTTTCTTTTTCTCTTTAATTCAATTTCTGTAACTGTCTCGTCAGCTTCTGTTAGCGTAGCTAAGTTATCGCAAGTACCATCACCATAATCTAAAATAGATGTTTCGCCAGCTTCTGTATATTCTTTAATACCTTCTGCAATATACTTACATGCTGCTGGTTTAATTAATGCTGTTGTTATTTCAACAGTTTTTGTGTTTTCTTCAGCATCTGTAAATGAATATGATCCAGTAATCGTTTTTTCATCATCCTTATGAGTATCTGTGTCGCTTCCAGCTGTTACTTCTACTAAGCGTGTTCCTGCCTTTGTTATAGTGCCTTCATCAGTTTCTATTGTTATATTAACAGAACCTTCTATTTGTGGATTGCCATTTTCGTTTTCAGCAGTATATTCATGAGTTTTTGTTCCATTTGTAACATAGCCGTTAACTGTAAAAACATCAAATGTAATTGTACGACTTTTGTCTGTATCTAAGGTGGACTTTACAATAGTAATGGTTCCAGATATAATGTCTCCGTTACGATCTTCACAATCATCTGGAAAAGATATGGTAGTTGTTGTAACATCACCTTCGGTTACTTCTTCAAATACAGCACAGTCAGGAAAAAAACCAGATCTATCTTTACAGCCTTTTCCTAGCTTCGTTTTTCCAGAGCTGGTTTTACCTGTAACATCTGTTGTAGATTCAAACTCCAGAGAACTTAATGCGTACAAACTGTAAGTATCTACTACCGATTCTACTTCCTCAACAGAGGCTTCAAGTGTAACAAGTTCTACGGCACTAGTACTTTGATTTTGGGAGGTGTCATCGGTACAAGAAAAAAGGCCTAAAGTAATTGTTACTATAGCAAAAGCTATATTAAATTTGTTCTTTTTCATAATATAAGAGGTTTTAAATTAATTAGTGTTATAAAGCTTCATCAAATAAAGCTTCTTCTAAAACATAGTTGTCTATAAATTCGTCAATGTTATTTTCTTCTATAAAAAGAGATGTAATTAAAATATCACTTTCTGATAATACATTGGTTTTATCGGTGATTTTTTCTGGATCTAACTGTTTAATAGTATCCAAAACAATTGTTTGAATATCATTAATTTGCAGACCGCGATTTGGTTTAATTAATGTTATAGCAATCAATAATATAATTGATGCCGCAGCATACCAAACAAATGATTTTCTTAAAAAGAAAATTGGTTTCTCTTTTTCTTTTTTATCTAAAACTTTAGATAGGATCTCCTGTTTAGATTTAGAGAAATAATTTTCTGGAATGCCTAGCCCTAATTCATTACTATGCAATTCTCGTATGTTTTTATCAAACAAATTTTGATTGTTTGGTTGTTTTTCAGGAGTTATGTTATTGTTTTTTGTTCCCATCGTTTATTTTAGACCTGTTTTTTTGTGAAAAGTTCAACAGAGAGTATATTTTTTTCAATGTGCTTAACCGAATTGTAATAAGAAGATTTTAAAGTGCCTTCTTTTATTCCCAAAATATCGGCTATTTCTCTAAATTTTAAATCATCAAAATATTTCATTTGAAATATTTGCCTTTGTTTTTTAGGAAGTTCAGATAAAATACGGTGTAGCCTTAATTGCATATCATTACTATCAAAAAAAGTATCACTTGCTAAATTTTCCAGATATGTATTATTAATATCGTCAATTGAAACGTTTTGTCTTTTCTTGTTTTTTTCTATAAAACGAAGGGATTCATTATATGCAATTTTATACATCCAAGTATGTAAAGAGCTTTTTTGTTTAAAATTAGGTAAGCTTTTGTAAATTCTTAAAAACGTATTTTGAAGTACATCGTTTGCATTTTCATGTGTAATTACTAGTTTACGAATATGCCAATATAAGCGCTCTTGATAAAGATCGAGCAATTTTGAAAATGCTTTTTCTTTATGCTTATTACTTGTTAATTCGTTTAAAAAAATAGACTCGTCGATCAAAGATTTGATTAATAAGGACTAATGTATTTGTAGTAAATACAGGTTAAACAATAGCATTTTTAGTTAGACCTTTAAAAACGAAAATAGTTTATAAATTGTTTTAATTTGAAGTGTTTTTAACTTTTATAATAACTGTTTAAAACTCGAATTTTAACTGAACACTCACGCTTTTTTGTTCAGGTTTTTTCTTAGCTTCTGTATTTAAGTTTGACATTGAAATACCCAATAAACGTACTGAATTACTCAGTTTTTCTTGATATAACAAATCTTTAGCAGTTTCTAAAATAATACTCATGTCACTTATAAAATAGTGCAATGTTTTACTTCTAGTTTGTAATGTGAAATCGCTATATTTTATTTTTAATGTTACTGTTTTTCCTGCAACTTTACTTTTCTTTAAACGTCGCGAAACCTCTTCAGCAATGTGTTCAAGTTTTTCGAACATAAAAACCTCACTTGATAAGTTTTTACTAAATGTACGCTCGGCAGCTAATGATTTTCTTATGCGATTAGGTTTTACCTCGCTATTATGAATGCCTCTAACCAGATAGTAATAATAGCGTCCAGACTTGCCAAAGTTTTTATCAAGATATTCTAGCGATTTTCCTTTTAAATCCAAACCTGTGAAAATGCCTTTTTGATACATTTTTTCGGCAGTGACTTTACCAACCCCGTAAAATTTTCGAATATCTAATTTTTCTAAAAATTCAATAGCCTCTTCTGGGTTTACTGTTTTTTGTCCGTTAGGTTTGTTGTAGTCACTTGCAACTTTGGCAATAAATTTATTAATAGAAATGCCAGCCGAAGCCGTTAAACCAACTTCTTTAAAAATACGCTCACGAATTTCTTTAGCAATTAAAGAAGCGCTTGGGTTTCCTTTTTTGTTTTCGGTAACATCTAAATAAGCTTCATCTAAAGAAAGTGGCTCCACTAGATCTGTATAATCATAAAAGATACTCTTAACTTTTTTAGAGATTTCCGAATAGCGTTCAAAATTTGCTTTTACAAAAATGAGTTCGGGGCACAATTTTGCAGCTAAATTTCCAGCCATGGCACTTTTTACACCAAACTTTCTAGCTTCATAGCTAGCAGCACTAACAACACCTCGTTTTCCACCGCCTCCAACAGCAATAGGTTTACCTTTAAGATCAGGATTATCCATTTGAGCAACAGAAGCATAAAACGCATCCATATCCACATGAATAATTTTTCGTATTGGTAAATCGCCAGACATACTGTAAATTTAGGCATTAAATGTCTTTTTATTATGGCCTCTTGTAATTATTGAATTTTAAGAGGCGTATTAATTTGAATTAGATAATAAATGATAGAAATAGAACGTAAATTTTTAGTGACATCAAATGCCTATAAAGATGAAGCATTTAAGAGTACCAGAATTATTCAAGGGTTTTTAAACACCCATAAAAAAAGGACAGTTCGTGTTAGATTGAAAGGAGATATAGGATATATAACAGTTAAAGGACAATCATCACAAGACGGACTCTCAAGATTTGAATGGGAAAAAGAAATATCTAAAGAGGAAGCAGAATCATTATTGAATATTTGCGAATTAGGAGTTATTGATAAGATTCGTTATGAAGTAAAGATTAAAAATCATATTTTTGAAGTAGATGAATTTTTTGGCGACAATAAAGGTTTAGTTGTTGCAGAAGTTGAATTAGAAAATGAAAATGAGGCTTTTGAAAAACCTTTCTGGCTGGGAGAAGAAGTAACAGGAGATATAAAATATTACAATTCGCAATTAAGTAAACAATCATATAAAACTTGGCTCTAACTTAAAAAGTTATCATTATGAAAAATTTAATAATACCAATACTTTTTGCATGTATATTTTTCTCATGTAAAGAAGACGTAAAAGCATCTATGTCTGATATTGATGAAAAGGTATCTGAAGTAATAGAAGAAAAAGTAGATTCAGTAATAGATGTTGTTCAAGAACCCATTAAAAAATCAGCAAAACAGGTTAAAGAAGAGCTTATAGCAAAGGGCTTCAAGGTTTTTGATTATGTTGATGAAAAGACTCAAGACACTATTTTAATGCAGCAATATTTTATGGCATTTTTAAAAACAGGACCTATTAGAGTGCAAAATGAAGAGGAAACAGCCTTTTTACAAAAAGAACATTTAGCACATTTAACCAAAATGTATGAGTTAGGATATGCAGATATTTCTGGACCTTTTGATGATGAGGGAGATATCCGCGGGGTTACTATTTATAATGTACCCTCATTAAAAATGGCAGATAGTTTAGCAAATGCAGATCCCATGGTAAAAGCAGGACGATTAGAAATTGAAATACACCCGTGGTGGGCAGGAAAAGGGTTTCCTTTACGGTAATGTTAAAACTTTTAAGGCTCCTATTTCGTGTTAGTAATGCTATAATAATTGTAGCATTATTGATTATTCATTTTGTTATAAAAGAAAGTGGTTTTCAGGCGTCTTTATACTTTTATACGTTCCCTATACCTATAATTATCCTTATCGTTTTAATACTTTCTATTTTTATAAAAAAAAGAAAGTATCATCTAACATTAGCAGGGATTTTATTAATTGTCTGGTTAGGAAGAAGTTTTAAAATCCATATTGCAGATGATATTAAGGAAACAGACTTAGAAATTGTTTTTTGGAATGCATCTCACTATAGAGAATTTGAAGATGTATTTGAAGAGACCGAAAACATTCCAGATGTTGTAGTTTTAGTTGAATACCACGGTGAATTACTACAAGATATGATATTAGAATATCCTGAATATTACTTTTATAAGCATAAAACTGAAGAAATAGGAGTATTTTCTACACAACCTATTGAAATATTAGACGTATTATCTTCAAAATTAAGTACAACACTTATAAATTTTAAGACACAAGGGATTAACTTCTATGCGGTGGATGTATCAGCAAGTCTTGATGTTCCCAGAGCATGGGGTTTAGAGTTTGTTGATAAGTCTATTACGCAAACAAAAAACACGGTTGTTTTAGGAGATTTTAATGTGCCTTATGAGTCTAAATATTTAGATAATGTTAAAAAGAGGTTTAATCATGCATTTACTGAAAAAGGGAACGGGTTTAGAGAGACTTGGTTTTGGAATATTCCTTTGCTTTCACTCGATCACATTTGGGTATCGAAAGATTTAAAAATTCTTAAAGCGAAAAAAATAAACACCTTTAAATCCGACCATAGTATGGTAAAAACGTTTATCAGAAAGTAATTAATTCGAAATAAAAATACTTCTTTTTTTATTAATTCAGATACAAGCCTTCTGTGTTTATACGAAGGTAATTATTCATTTCAAGAATAGAGTCTTTATAAAATTTGTTACTATCTATTAAATCTGAAGAATGCTTATTATTAATTTTTAAAAATTCCTTTTTTTCATTTAGAAAGGTTGTTACATTATTTATATCAGATAGTAAGGCGTTGTTTTTTAACGTGTTATTTATTGTTAGCATCACAGGAATCATAATAACACCCAGAGAAAGTACTGGTTTTATAATATTTTTATAATTGTTCCAAAAAATCACATGAACAGGTTGTATTTTTTCTTTTATATATTTTTTCTTGAAAGCTATTGATAGTTTTTCTTTTGTTGAATCATTTACTTTTAATGCTTCAAAATCTCTTTTAAAAGATTCTTTAGAATTAGTTAAAAGAAAACGAAGCTCACTATACTCGGTATCTGATATTTTGGATAGAACAAATTGTTTTTCTTCAAATGAGAGGTTTGAAAAATTCTTTTTTAATAATAGTTCTTCTATGGTTAACTTCATAACTTTAATATTTGTCCGAATTAAACTTTTTTAATGTTACCGCTAGTTTTTTTGAAGCATAAAATAATCTCGATTTTACTGTCCCTTCTGAGCATTCCATAATGTCACTAATTTCTTTAATAGACAAATTGTCTTGATGTCTTAAAGTAAATGCTAAGCTATGTTTTTTATTTAACTTTTCTAGTTCAATATCTAAACATTTTTTGAATAAAGAGTGGTTGTTCTCAATATTTATTATAGTGGCAGGAACTGTTTTTTTATTTACATTTTCAAGATCTAAACTTATGGTCTTGTCTGCTTTTATACTATTGTTTCTATATTCATTTTTACACATATTATAGGCAATACTATATATCCATACAGAAAAATTCTTAGTATGATCAAATGCTTCTGCCTTTTCAATTACTTTCAAAAATAAATCCTGTAATAAATCTTGGGCTTTATCATTGTTTTGATAGAGTTTTTGATAAAAGAAAAGAAACAGCCTTTTTGAATATCTCTCATAGAGTTCATTAAAAGCTTTTTCTTTTCCTTTAATTATAAAGACCATCAATTCTTCATCAGATTTGTTATTATAATTAATTCCAAATTGAAAATCCAATATAGTGATCTGTTTTAAAAATAATTAAAATGATTCTTCAAAATCAACATTAGTAGGCTTCGTTAATCGTATTGAGCCCTGATGTCCAGTATTTTTATGATCGTCACTGACTATTTCAAATTTAAAATCATCAATCAATACTTCTCCTGTTCCCGAAGTTAAAACACCGTATGCTATGTTGGTAGCTTCTTTAGGGACCTTAAGGATTATTTCATATTTAGTCCAGTCTGTTGTTCCTTTGATAGGTCTATTTTGCATGTTATCAAAGCCTAAACTTTTTTTCCCCACTCCGTCAATTCTCAGCCACATTCCTGCCCATTTTTTTATGTTTTTAGATTTGATATAGCAAGTAAGTTTTACCTTTTTATCTAAAAACTTTCCAGGCTCAAAATTTTGCATAATCGTACCAAATCCATTTATTTCAGAATCAATAGATTTCATAAAAGCAACATTGGTACCTCTTTCTTTGTTTTTTACTACTCCGATTTCATACGAATCTGGTTTGCTTCCTGCTAAAAGCCAACCTTTGATGGTTTGTTCTTTAATTCCTGTAAAAGACAGTAAGGTTAAGCCTAGTATTATACTAGTTGTTAGAAATGATTTTGATATTATTTTCTTCATTTTTAAAATGTTTAATGATTGTTTATTATAGTATACACTTCATTTTATAAAAGGTTCAAAAAAAAACATTTTTTTACTAAAAGAAACTTAGTTTCTAGAAGAGACGACATTATTCAGAAATTGTAATCTTTCGTTTTGCATCATTGCCAAATTCATCCACTACAGTAATCGTATGGTCTCCTTGTGTAGGTATGATTCCCATATCATGAATATCTTTAGTGCTTCCAATAAAAGTATTATCAAGATACCAAAATAAGGTGCTTTCGGGTTTGGAGTGCGCTATTTTTAAAACAAGATCATTGGTTTTACCGTCAAAATTTTTCGGTAAAAAAATGGCGTTGTTTTCTTTGGGATAGATAAATGCCATCGAAATGGTTTGCTGTCCTAAACAGTCGCTTCTAAACTTAGGAAGTGGTTTATAAAAAGGATTTTTAGTTTTGTAATAATAAGCCATTAAAGGCGGCAGTACAAACCAGGATTTGTGGGTTATATTACTTAAATCCTCGCAAGAGGAATTCACTTGAAACGATTCATTGCGATCCACATGGATTAATACGTGATAGGGGCATGATCCTGTTTTTAAACCACTTACTTGAACAAATTTTTGTTCAATAGTATTGCAATTTTGAGAGGCCCTATATCCGCTTTGTTTACAAATGTCTATCTCTTGCATTTCGTCAAAGGGTATTGGAAACCAGTCGCTATTTGGTAATATGTCAAACACATCAAACAGAATAGGAGCTGCTGTTTGCACACCAACTAAACCAGGTCGTCCTTCCCCATCCGCATTGCCAACCCAAACCCCAACAACATAATCTTTAGTAGTGCCAATAGCCCAAGCATCTCGAAATCCAAAACTGGTGCCTGTTTTCCATGCGATTTCTTTAGAGCTATCAAAAAACGCCCAGCTTTCATCGCTTTCTGGTCTGTTTACTTCTTTTAAACTTTCATAAGTTAAATAAATAGAAGCTGCATCAAAAAGTGTTTTGTCATTAGTTTTATTGCCAAAATCGATTTTATCAGATGCAAAGAAAGTGGGTTCGCAAAACTCATTTGAAAAGTACTCGCCAGAAGTTTCAGAAAAATGATTTAAAGTGGAAGAGAGTGCCGCATAGCTTTTACATAAATCCCACAGATTACTTTCAGCTCCTCCTAAAATAAGTGATAATCCATAATGATTTGCATTGTATTTTAAATCTTTTAATTGTAATGCTTTTAAATAATGATGAAATCGATCTAAGCCAAATTCTTGAAGCATTCTTACAGCAGGAACGTTTAGTGATCGAGATAAGGCTCTGCTTGCATGCACTGCCCCGTCATAGGATTTATTATAGTTTTCTGGGTTGTAACTACCAAATTGTGTAGGTACATCGGCTACCAATGTATTAGGTAATAAATCTCCAGCATCTAACATTGCAGCGTATAAAAAAGGTTTTAAAATACTCCCTGTACTTCTTGGTTTATCAATAATATCAACATCTTTTTGATGTGCTTTATCTGTTGGGGTATTGCCTATATAAGCCAAAACCTGCCTGGTTTTTACATCTAAAACCAATACCGAAGCATTGTGAATTTCATTCTGACTTAATTGACTGTAGTGAGTTTTTATAATATAATTTATACGTTGCTGGAGTTTTGTATCAATGGTTGTCTTTATTCGTTTTCCGTAATGGGTTTGAGCTACTCTTTGTAATAAATGAGGAGCTATTTGTGGCAGGGGATAAGGTTTTTGAGGCAAGCCTTCGGCAATAGATAGTTGATAGGTTAATGAATCTATAATATTATTTTCTAAGAGTTTTTTTAAAAGACGATCACGTTTTTTTAATAATCGTTCCTGGTTTTTTCCTGGATAAATTAAACTAGGAGCATTAGGCAAAACAGCGAGTGTAGCGCTTTCTGCCCAAGATAATTGGTTGGCGTCTCTGTTAAAATAACGCCATGAAGCAGCATCTAACCCAACAACGTTTCCCCCAAAAGGCGCATGACTACTATAATAGGATAGTATTTCGTTTTTCGACTCACGACATTCTAATCGGGTTGCAAGAATAATTTCTTTAATTTTTTCGAAGTAAGTTCTGGATCGACCCTTTCTAGATAACCGAATGACTTGTTGGGTAATGGTACTTCCACCTCGTTTTACTGCACCAGATTTTGCATTATCTCTTAAGGCTTTGAAGATCGATATGGGATTAAAACCAGGGTGTTTATAAAAATATTCATCTTCGAATTGAATGATGCATGTTTTAAATTTTTCTGGAATACTATCGTTTTTAGGAAATCGCCATTGACCATCTTTGGCAATTTGAGCTCCCAATAGTTTATTATTTGAACTTGTAATAACTGTTGTTGTTGGATCTTTAAAAAGTTGTTTTGGTAAACAGAAATAATAAGCAATCAATAATACCGCTAGTGTTAGCGATTTAATTTTATGATGCTTTATGTAGGTTGTTATTTTATGCATTTACCTTTTCTGTGTTTTGCCCCTTCCGTCTCTGATTTCTTTAATGAAATCAAATCCACCTTCCCTTTTAAGGGAAGGAGTTGTATTTCTAACTTCAATTTTAATTTTAGTTCGATTAATTAATTTTTATTCAATTCTCCTCCTTTTAAAGGAGGAGTGGCTTCAGATTTCTCAAAAATCTGAAGACGAGGTGGTCTTTTCATGTTTTTTAATTAAAAGTCACTTATTGGTCGTTTCCTTTTATCCCATGTTAACACTTGCACACCGCTAGAGTAATGTATTTTATTAGGTTGATTATTTATTAAATGGCTAAATCTAGGATAGTTTAAATTTAGTTTGTTGACGCTAATAGATTGCATGGGCCATTCTATATGATGTACATCGTATTCAATAATATGATTTTTATAGTCTTGAAAAACGGCATAGCGTTCGGTTAGCCATAAATCGGTTTCGTCTTTTTCAATATGAGTATTCTCTGTGCTGTATTCAATATTAAAAGAATCATTAAATATCTTGTTTTTTGATATATAGCTAGTATCATCTCTATTCATTCTTGAATACTGATATGGGAATTTAGAGACAGTTTTTAAAACCTTGCAAGAGGATTGTTTGCTGCCTTCCATACTTAAAAAGTAAACACTTGGTTTGTTATTACATGTAATATAAACTCTAATATTTATCTCATGAAAATCTGAAATATAAGGCACTTTAGGAAGGTTTCTAATACCAATATTATTCATGTCGAAAGCCACGAGGCTCACCCACGTTTTTCCGTTAATAATATCTAGATTTATGCCTTTTGGAAGGAAAGGGCTGACTAGTTCAGGGGCTACTTCCCAATGTAGAAATACCGCTTTATTCCATTCCTGGTAGAATTTCCAAGAATGGTTAGGATATTTAAACGACCTATGTGAATTGTGCTTTAGTATTTCTGATGATTCCATGATTCAAAATCTTATTTTTACTAATATAGCTTATTGATAATATATTTAAAACCCAAGTTATTAAAAGGCGTTTTTTGCTTGAATTTCTGGTAAATGATAGGTTTTGAGTTTGTGTATAGCCCCTTCTGTCTTTGATTTCTTTTATTGAAATCAAATCCACCTTCCCTAAAACAAGGGAAGGAGTTTTTAGCTAGTTTTAATACCTTTTATTACTTGCCAACAGTAACCCATTTTCCTTTTGTCCTCACTAAATACTCATTATCATACATGGCTTCTGCTTGAACTCCAGGTAAATAGTAAGTACCCAAATAGGATGCGTTTAGCATAACATTAAAGGTTTTGGTACTCTGTTGTCTTCCTTTTCGTTGTAAATCGAAATAGAAATTAACACGATCATCTCTAATGTCTGTGAATCTGGCTTGGCTGGTTGTAGTATTTCCAAAATCGGTAAAACGTGTATTTACAATTTCCCAACCCGATGGAAATATTTGCGTTAATGCCACATCGTTAATAGCTTCATTTTTAAGATTACTAACTTTTACAGTTGCCACAAAGTCTTGTCCTTGTTGTAGCTCGGTGATGTTAATTCTATTTCCTTTTAAATCTTTATATGAATAGGTTACACTCAAACCACGTTGTTCTGCTAATTCTTGACCTAATGGTAATTTTCCAGAATTTAAAACACGCACATAAACGATGTTATCTTTATTATTCGTGAAAGATAAAGCGTTTTCTCCATCAATAACCTTTAATTCACGTTGTGCAATCGCACTTTTAGAATTTATGGTTGCTGTTTTTCCATTTACGGTATAGTTTACGTTAAGAGCTTTTCCGCCATTGGCGTTTACCATTTTTGCAATAGCTAATAAACTATAAGCAGTCGTTTGCGTACTCATCCAGCGATTACTTGATAAGTCTTTAGCAATATATTGAGATAATTCGCGTCTTTGTGGGTTTTTAGTAAGCACCATTGTTTCTAATGCCATCGCACGATTCCTGTCTACCGAACCATAAGTATAATAGTTATAGCGAATGGGTTTAAAATTAATATTTGCTAATTTCGAAATAGACTCACTGGCTTCTTTTTGTCCTGCCAAGGCATAAGCTGCCGCTAATCGCCATTTGGCTTCGTTTGATATATCACTAAATTCACGTAGTCTATTCATAGCTGCTAAATCTGCTTGTCCAGCTAAGGCTAGCGTATACAGTCTATAAGCTTGCGCTAAATCAGAATTATACGATTTGTAACTTGGTCTCCAATTTCTTGCTGCTTGTTGTTGGTATTTAATCCAATTGCTTTTAAATGTAAGAGGTAAAACAAAACCTTTCTTTTCGGCTTCTAGCATGAAATGACCAGCATAACTGGAGCCCCAGTCGTTGGTGTTATTTTCACCCATCCAATAGCTTAAACCTCCATTTGGTCTTTGAAAATGACCTAAACGTTTGATGCCGTTCTCAATATTATTCTTAATACGTTGCTTTTTATCGTGTGTTAAATCGAAAATATCGTTTAAAAACAACTGCGGAAATACGCTTGATGTTGTTTGTTCCACGCATCCATGTGGGTACTGAATTAAGTATTGCAATCTGCGTGAGAAATCCATTGGAGGCATTGTTGAAAATTCCAGAGTTGCTGAATTTGTTCCGTAAACTCCAAATGTTGAGAATGCAATAGACGCTGATGCTTTTGCTTCTAAAATCTGATCTATTGGTTTTGATGTAATAGGATTTGGATTAATAACATCAAGTTCTACTTTATAAGTTGATTTTTCACCGTTTCCAGTGGCAATAACCTCTACAGTATTAATACCTTTAGCTTTACTAACATCCAATTCAAAGTACGTCATTTGCTCATCTGGTTTAGGAAAACTAAGTGTCTTTGATTTGTTTCCAACAATGGAAATACCATGACTAAGTTTTAAGCTAATTTTTACATTCTTAACTTTAGACTCCATAGCAAAAACAGTTACTGGGAGTGTTACTTTTTCTCCAGGGCTTAATTTCCGCGGAAGCGATGCTAATACCATTAAAGGTTTTTTCACTTCTACAGACTTATCTGTACTTCCATAAGCTTCGGTGGTATTATTTCCAGCAACCACCATCGTTCTTACGGCACCAATGTAATTTGGCATTTTTATTTTATGCGTTTTACTATCACCAGCATCTAAAGTGAATGGACCTAAATAAGTAACCACAGGTTTAAAGCGGTTTGCTTTTTTGTTTTTTCCACCAGCAGCACTGCCATCACCACCTATGGCAAAAACTTGATCTATACTACCAGAATAAGCACCAATAACGTCATCAAAAACATCCCAGGTTTTTACGCCTAAAGCTTCACGAGCATAAAAAGAATTCCATGCATTTGGTGTTTTAAAACGTGTTAAATCTAACAAACCTTCTTCTACCATAGCGATGGTATAAGTCATGGCTTTTTTGTTTTTTTCTGAAACGGTTACTTTAAATTCTTGCTCGGGACGTAAGGTATTGGGCATTTTTAATTCAGGTTCTAGTTTGGTATTCGGATCCTCTACCATCATAGGAATGACTCCAAACAAACGAATTGGTAAATCGTTAGCAGAAATAGCATGTGGTTGTAATAGTGAAATATTGATAAATACATTAGGTGCCATTTCAGAAGTAACAGGAATGTCAACTACGGTTTCCCCTGGTGCTGTTTTTACCCATTTATAATCTAATACTTCTGTGCCGTTTTCAATACTTACCAATGCACGACCTTCACTGCCCGATTGAAAAGTTACTTTAGCTGTTTCGCCTACATTATAGGTTTCTTTATCTGCTGAGAAAACAAGCATTTTTGCAGCACCTTTATCACTAGAAGATGAGTTTTGCCACCAGTTTTTATAAAAATAGGCAGTTCTTCCTGTGGCATGACCACTTACAGGGTCTGTGATTCTTATTAGGTAGCGTCCGCGTTCGCCATCTGGAATCTTTATGTTTAGTGTTGCTTTTCCGTTAGCATCGGTATTTATTTTAGAGTTTAAATAAGGTCTGTGGTAGTTGCTGGAAACATAACTTGATAGATTATCGTAAGACGAATTCCACCACCAACGCCATTCAATTTTATAGACTTTAACCTCTAGGTTGTTTCGTTTTATAGGCCTGCCTTTTGGGTCTACCACCACTACATCAAAGCTTTGGTTTTCATCTGTAAAATAAGAACCATAGGCATTTCCTTTAGGAGAACGTAAACCAACAAAAGACTTGTAAGGTGCATACTGTTTTGTGAAGGCATCTAATGAGAAATCACCACCATTTTCGAAAGCACGTACTAAAAACTGAACATTTAACATGCCAGGAGCATTTTTACCAACTGCAATTTTATTAGTGATTTTAGCGATGCCTTCCTCGTTTACTTTCCCCTTAAAAATATTAATTTCTTCAGTATTAAATTTACGTGTGGGGTCGTTAAACGTATATTTCTTATAATTCTTAAAGCTAGTATAAGAGGTGCTGAATTTTGCTTTTATTTCGGCATTTAAGTTTTTTCCTGGAGCACCATGAAGCCATTTTACTTCTAAATCTCCTTTTAAAGGAGCTGTACTTGTAAGAATATCGTTTTCAAAATCAATTTTAATTTTTAATCGGTTAGGTTTTACCGTTTCAATTTTTAAGCCTTTTTGAAATACTGCCCCACCAACAGAAACTTTAGCATTATAGCTTCCTGTTTTATCTTCTGAAGATGTTGGAACTGTGAATTTGAAAAAGTTATCAATATTATCTGTAGTAACTTTTTTATAAACTAATTTTCCATTAGGATCTGTAATTTCTAGTTTAACAGGATGCTTTTTAGGAAGGTTATTAGCTTGGTCGTTTAACATGAATGCTAAGTGTAATGTGTCTCCAGGTCGCCAAACACCACGTTCACCATAAATATATCCTTTAAGTCCGCGTTGTAATCTATTTCCAGAAACATCAAATTTACTTAGTGATAATGAATTGCCATGATGAAGTTTTATGTAGCTAACGTTATTTCCTTTAGAAACAATAGCAAATGATGCATGTTTTTCAGCATCAATGGTTACTAAACCTTCATTATCTGTAGTTGTTTCTTCTAATTTTTGTTGTTGAAAATTATAAAGTGTTACCGTTGCATTTGCCTCTGGGTTGGTGTTTAAAATATTAGTAACTGCAAAGTAATATGAGTTATTAGTTCCTTGTTTTGCAATGACTCCCAAATTTGAAGCAATTAGGTTTTGAGATACAATACGGTTTTCACTATAATAGGCATCATGACAAGGGTTTTCTCGTTCACGCCAGTTATACGAGTAGTTTCGGTATCTGTAGTTTAGATTATTCCAATAGGCCTCCTCTTTTAATTCTTCATCTTCAATCGTTTCGTTGCTGTAATCGTCTTCATAATATTCATCACTATCTTCATTAGTATTCACTTTTACAACAGCATCGCAATCATACAATGAATGGTTTTTGTTAAAGCTAACTTCTACACGATAAATAGCACCTGGATCGGCTTTAAAAAACTTTGATAAATCAATGCTGTACGCTTTCCATTTTCCTGTGTTTTCAGTTTCTGAGACTAATGGAATTGTTTTTTTTGCAATCCGACGTCCCACTTTTCTAATTTCATGGCTGTTATTACTATTCATGTTATTGTCTTGCAAAAATTGAAGAATATTATCTTCGAAAATTTTAATAACTCTAACATCAACAGCACTCAAGTTAACGGCTTCGAAATTGAATTTTAATGCTTCTGAATTTGGTAAAATACTACCATTACTAATTAAACGTACTTGTGGTTTTAATGCTTCAAAAGCAATAATTTCAGAAAAAGGTTTTTTAAGTTTTAAACCATCTATATTTTTAATGCCTTGAAAGACATTAACATTAATATTACCTACCAATTTAGTATCTGGGTATACTTTTAGTACATTGCCATCAACTACATATTTTGGTTTCTTTACGTTTTGAAGTGTTATTAAGCCATCAAAGTTTTGTTGTTTTTTTAGGGGATCTGAGAAATTAATCAATAGATGCTGTTCTGGTGATTGAATAACATCTGTTTTGGTAATTGTAAAGTTATTTATTCCAGGAATAATTATTTCGTTTTCCCCTTCGTTAGCGGCATCAATGGACTTTCCATCCCAAGAAACAAGAATATGACTATCATCAATTAAACGATTAATACTATCTATTTTAAAATCGAAAATGTTGCTTTTTTCATTAGCTTCATTAAAGACAATATTTAAGTTGTTTCCGTTTTGAGAGGCTTTCACTAATTGCTCGGCCTTTTCTAAAGAAATGATATCTGCTGATTTAATAACGCCCTCTAAATACTGCCATTTTTTACTATAAGATTGAAGATTATTGGTTGTAATATTAAAGCTAGGGGGTATGGTTTTAAACTGAAAAGTATAGGTGTTAAAATCTTTAGGAAGGTCTTTATAAATTTCAGATAGCTTCACTGTAACAGCGTATTCTGTAGATGATTGAAGTGGTTCATCTGGAGTAAACAATAAAGCATGCTTATTGGCTACTACTAACTTTCCTTGCACATGTGGGCTTATAGAAACGATACGATCTGTAATTTCCTGACCCATTTCCCAGCCTTCAACATCTTCGGTTAAATTTATTTCAATGGGACTCATCACCGATGTTAAACCAGATGAGGTATAACTTATGTAATCTTTAAATTTAAAAAGGTTATCAGTTTCAACGACTTTCTTTTTACAGGATGTTGCTAAAACAATAAGTACTACAAAAGTGAATAATTTTTTTAATAGCATAGGGTAGAGGTTTTTAGATGAAAAATGAACTCAAAAAGAAAGTGTAGGTTGTTTCTTGTTAAACTAATTTACGTTCGAATTTTATTCTTTAGATTTTTGTTATATGTTAAATTAATTATAAGATTTTAAGTAGCTAAGTAAACCATAAAGTTAAATAAAACGTATATTTAAAAGCCTCAAATCACATAATTCATGAAAAAAATATTATTAAAAGCAGGACTTGCATTAGCCTTTTTTACCATATTAACTTGCAACACAGCGTGTTCGAAAGACGATTCGACTACCGATGTCGAAATGGAAATAACAACTAATATACTTCAATTAGTAAACGAACATAGATTAAGTATAGGGAAACAAGTTTTAGAGACTAATACTTTGGCGGAAGATTTAGCTGAAGAACACAATATATTCATGATTAGTCAAGGAGAGATCAGCCATGAAAATTTTGATGATCGAGCAGATAGGTTGTTTGATGAGGAAAATGCTAAAGGTGTGGGTGAAAATGTAGCAGCTAAACAAAAATCTGCGGAGGATGTTATGACAGCTTGGTTAGATAGCAAAGGACACAGAGACAATATAGAAGGTGATTTTACACATATAGGTATTAGTGCTATTCAAAACAATGAAGGATATTATTATTACACGCAAATTTTTCTAAAAAAATAATTTTAGCAGATGTCTCAGACTGACTGATATATTATTAATTTTTATAGATACCAATGGATAATTCCCCTGTATCGTTCATTGTTGCTCGGTACATACCCGCAGTATTAAATTCTGCAACCATATTCCCATTTTTATCGATTGCAACAATGCCTCCAGTACCTCCTAATGTTGTTAGTTTATTTTGAATAACTTCTTTAGCAGCTTCTTGCAGAGATAGGTTTTTATACTCCATAAGTGCAGAAATATCGTGAGCTACCATAGCACGAATAAAATATTCTCCCCATCCTGTACTAGAGACTGCGCAGGTATTGTTATTTGCGTAAGTGCCTGCTCCAATAATAGGAGAGTCTCCAATACGCCCCCAGCGTTTATTGGTCATGCCTCCTGTTGAGGTTCCAGCAGCTAAATTGCCGTTTTTATCAAGTGCCGCGCAGCCAACGGTACCAAATTTGGAGTTCTTAATAGTTTCATCATAGAAAGCCATTTTATCACTGTTCTCTAATTCAAGTTTCTCAGCTTCTTTTATTTTTTCAAGTGATTTATAACGTTTTTCAGTATAGAAATAATTAGATTCTACAATTTGTAAACCTTGCTCTTTTGCAAAGGTATTAGCGCCTTTTCCTGATAGCATAACGTGAGGTGAATTGCTCATAACTGCTCTGGCTAAATTTATGGGATTTTTTACAATGGTTGTTCCTGCTGATGCTCCAGCATCTAAGGATTTCCCGTCCATAATAGAAGCGTCATGTTCGTTAGTACCTGTATTGGTAAAAACGGCACCTTTACCAGCATTAAATAAAGGGGAATCTTCCATGATATTGATTGTTTTTTGTACTGCATCAAGACTGGACCCACCATTTTTTAAAATATTATAACCAACTTTAATAGCTTCTTCTAGAGTAGCTTTGTAAGCTGCTTCTTTTTCTGGAGACATGTTTTTTCTTAAAATAGTACCAGCACCTCCATGGATTATTATTGAAAACTCATTTGTTTTTTCATTATTTAAAGGGGCTGTTTTATTTGTATTTGACTCTATTTCAGTGTTGTATTGATAATTCTCTTGAGGATTAGAGTCTATTAATTTACCTTTCTCTTTACAGCTAAAGAACAATAAAGTAATTATTAAAATGTAGATAGATTTTTTCATGAAAATTAAAATTGATTAACGCATTAAAGTTAGCAGTTTTATCATTACCAAATTTGGATAAAAGAGAGTTTTTATTGCTATATTCGCAAGATAATTTTATTATAAATAATAATTCAATAATCAATGCAAGCAATAACAACTGATTTTGGAATAGATAAAGCACTTAAAACTTTAGGTGTAGAAGGTGTAAACGAAGGTACTTCAACAGGTTCAAATAGTTTTTCCAATGGCGATATTATAGAATCTTTTTCTCCTGTAGATGGTCAACTTATTGGTAAGGTAAAAACAACCACTAAGGAAGATTATGAGGTGGTTATGGACAGAGCAACAAGTGCTTTTAAAACCTGGAGAACCATGCCTGCACCACAGCGCGGCGAAATTGTACGTCAGTTTGGTGAAAAACTAAGAGAAAAGAAAGAAGCTTTAGGTAAATTGGTTTCCTATGAAATGGGTAAATCTTACCAAGAGGGGCTGGGTGAAGTTCAAGAAATGATTGATATCTGTGATTTTGCAGTAGGGCTATCCCGCCAGCTTCATGGTTTAACAATGCATTCGGAACGTCCAGGGCATAGAATGTACGAGCAATATCACCCATTAGGTGTGGTTGGGATTATATCTGCATTCAATTTTCCAGTGGCTGTTTGGGCATGGAATACTGCTTTGGCTTGGATTTGTGGAGATGTTTGTGTTTGGAAACCTTCTGAAAAAACACCTATGTGTGGTGTTGCTTGCCAGAATATCGCAGCTGAGGTTTTTAAAGAAAATAACTTGCCAGAAGGTATTTGTAATTTAATTAATGGCAATTATGAAGTGGGTGAGTTTATGACGAAAGATGCTCGTATACCATTAATTTCTGCTACAGGTTCTACCAGAATGGGTAAAATTGTAGCACAGGAAGTGGCAGCGCGTTTAGGGAAAAGTTTGTTAGAGTTAGGTGGTAATAATGCCATTATTGTAACTCCAGATGCCGATATTAAAATGACTGTTATTGGAGCTGTTTTTGGAGCTGTGGGTACTGCGGGGCAGCGTTGTACTTCGACACGACGTTTAATTATCCATGAAAGCATTTACGATCAGGTTAAAAATGCGGTGGTTGATGCGTATAAACAATTACGTATTGGGAACCCGTTAGATGAAAATAATCATGTAGGACCGTTAATTGATACGGATGCAGTAACTATGTATAATAATGCACTGACTCAAGTTGTAGAAGAAGGAGGGAATATTGTTGTTGAAGGGGGTGTGCTCTCTGGTGAAGGTTACGAAAGTGGATGTTATGTAAGACCTGCTATTGCTGAAGCAAAATCTCACTTTAAAATTGTTCAGCATGAAACCTTTGCGCCTGTTTTATATTTATTAAAATATTCGGGTGAAGTTGAAAACGCCATTGCTATTCAAAATGAGGTAGCACAAGGGTTAAGTTCTGCGATTATGACTAATAACTTAAGAGAAGCAGAACGTTTCTTGTCTGTTGCTGGTTCAGATTGTGGTATTGCTAATGTAAATATAGGAACCTCTGGAGCCGAGATTGGTGGTGCTTTTGGTGGCGAAAAAGAAACAGGAGGTGGTCGTGAATCTGGTTCTGATGCTTGGAAAGTATATATGAGACGTCAAACAAATACGATTAATTACACAGCTGAATTGCCTTTGGCGCAAGGAATTAAGTTTGATTTGTAATGCGCTCTTACTTTCAGCTTCACTTTAAAGTGAACTATTAATAAAAAATAAATATTTTAATTCAGCCCAGACAGGTTTTTAAAATCCGTTTGGGCTTTTTCGTGTGAAATGTTGTAAACTAAAGTATTATTGGGAAACCCATAGATTTACTTTGGCAGATTGAAAGCTTGCTTTGTGAAAATTCATGTCAAAAGTTTTTAGAATCTGAAATCGACATGCACTAAAGTGCCTGGATTTAACCGTATTTTGAGCTCAATAAAAATGTTTATGGTGGTTCTAAGTTTCTAATTTTAAACCTTTTTGCTTTTTAAAAGTCTATTTAGTATACTTCAATAGATTATTAAAGTTTTCAATTATGAAACATAAACATATTCAGCATTTATATTGGCGTACAGGTTTTGGTATTTTGCCAGCCCCACTTAATACTTTATCAAAAAATAGTAAAATAGAAATTGTTGAGCATCTTTTTAAAGCTTCAAAAAGTGTTACACCTCTAAAAGTAGATACTTCCGAAATTAATGCTTTGTTTGCCAGCAGATCTGATTTTACAAAAGAAAACAGAAAGAAATTTCAAGAAATTAGTCGAAAAAAGAGGATTGAATTAAATGTTGCATGGATAGGCAGATTAGCAAATACAGACGAACTGCTACGTGAAAAAATGACCTTATTTTGGGCGAACCATTTTGTATGCGAAGACAATAATATTTTATTTATTCAACAGTTTAATAACACATTACGTAAGCATGCTTTAGGCAATTTTAGAGATTTTGTAAAGGCTATTTCAAAAGAAGCAGCCATGACAAAGTATTTAAATACGAAACAAAACAGAAAGCAAAAGCCTAATGAAAATTTTGCCAGAGAACTTATGGAATTATTCACTTTAGGCGTTGGCAATTATACAGAACAGGATATTAAAGAAAGTGCCCGTGCTTTTACAGGGTATAATCATAATTTTAAAGGAGAATTTGTTTTAAGAAAAGCTCTGCATGACACTGGTAATAAAACATTTTTTGGTAAAACAGGGAATTTTGATGGCGAAGCTATTATCGATATCATTTTAGAAAAAGAACAATGTGCCAGATATATTTGTGAAAAAATATACAAATATTTTGTGAGTGATGTTGTTCGTAAAGAGCATATAGATGAAATGGTAGGTGTTTTTTACCCTAATTATAATATTGAAAAACTGATGCGGCATTTATTTCTTTCCGATTGGTTTTATGATGATGAAAATATAGGAACAAAAATTAAATCTCCTATTGAGTTTTTAGTTGGTATAAATGGTATTGTCCCCGTTCAATTTAAAAACTCAAGACAATTGCTATATATTCAAAAAGTATTAGGGCAAACATTGTTAAACCCACCCAATGTAGCGGGCTGGAAAGGCGGAAGAAGTTGGATAGACAGTAATACGATTATGTTTCGGCTAAAATTGCCTTCCGTACTATTGAACAATGCTTATATTTCTAAAATTGAAGCGGATGACTCTGATAGTATGATGGCTATGTCCTCTAAAAATAGAAATAAAAATAACCGATTTAAAGTGGAGGCTAATTGGAATGTTTTTAATACGAATTTTAAAGAAGTGTCTTTAGAAGCATTGGAAAACCATTTACTACAATGTCATATTAATTCTAAAACGGAAGATTATTTACAGTCATTGAAAAAAGGGGCTAAACGAGATTATTGTATTCAGTTAATGTCGTTGCCAGAATATCAAATGTGTTAGTTATGGACAGAAGAAAATTTTTAAAGAATTCAACATTGGCAAGTAGTTTGTTCTTTGTGCCAAGTTTTGTAAAAGCTTTTGAAGAAGTTGCCAGTAGTAGCTTAGGTTATAAACGTTTAGTTATTATTCAATTGTCTGGAGGGAATGATGGTTTAAATACGGTTATACCTTATAGAAACGATATCTATTATAAAGAACGTCCAACCATAGCGTTATCAAAAACCGATGTTATAAAACTTAATGACGACATAGGGTTGCACCCGAGTTTATTGCCTCTAAAACGTTTATACGATAATGGAAATCTTTCTATTATTAATGGTGTAGGGTATCCTAACCCTGTTAGGTCTCATTTTAGATCGATGGACATTTGGCATACAGCAAGTGGCTCTAATGAGTATTTACAAGAGGGTTGGATTGGTCGTTATTTAGACCATTCTGCTAAACATCCGTATCATGCTATTGAATTAAACGAAAGTTTATCTATTGCCTTAAAAGGAAATAAATTTAATGGAATCGCTACACAAAATCCAAAAGTTTTGTATAACATGTCCAGAGACCCTTATTTTAAAAACGTATTGAAACATCAAAACGACGTCCACCTTAGTGAACACAATTTAGGATACTTATATAAATCTATGATATCGGCAGAGTCTTCAGCCAAATATATTTATGAAACAAGTAAAACCGTTTCGGCTAAGGACGGTTACCCGAAAAATCAATTTGGAAATCAGTTAAAAACAACCGCGCAGTTTATTAATTCGGGCTTGCAAACAAAAGTGTTTTATGCCTCTTTAGGCGGATTTGATACACATGCAAACCAAAAAAACACACAAAACAGACTATTAGGTGTTTATGCTAATAGTATAGAAGCGTTTGTTAGTGATTTAAAAGAAAATAATACTTTTAAAGACACTCTAATTTTAACCTTTTCTGAATTTGGCAGACGGGTAAAACAAAATGCAGGTATGGGAACCGATCATGGTGCAGCTAATAATGTTTTTATTATAGGAGACCAGCTAAAAAAACAAGGATTTTATAATGATGTATCTAGTTTAAGCAATTTAGATGATAATGGCGATTTAAAATTCGAAATAGATTTTAGAACCATTTATGCCACCGTTTTAAATAAATGGCTGGAAGTAAATGATAAGGTTGTTTTGAATAAATCGTTTAATCAACTAGATTTTATTTAAGCATAAAAAAAAACCTTGCTTCAATGCCGAATTTTTTCGGGAGAAACAAGGTTTTATTCAAAAGTGATTAATAGCACTGCAAAGCTAACCATTTTTCATGCGTATAAAAAATTTGTAGGTCAAATTTATTAACAAATGTTAACTGTATTTGACTTTTCTTAAAATACGAAGGGATTCTTTGTAAAGATTATATAGCTCATTACTATGGGTTTTTAAATAAGGTTTTGCCTCATTAAGCTTATTAATGGCGTCCTGAAATGAATTAAGGAAACATATAAGGTAAGTTCCAGGTAAATTTTTTAAATCTATTTCTTCTCTTTTTGTGAGCGTAAGTTTCTTTTTAAGTTTTTCTAAAATAGCATTATTGGTGTTATAAATGTGGTGTAGTGCTTTTTTATCAAATTGAGGAGGCTCAAATAATAGCTTTGTATCAATCGTGTAGCTTGCATTGTTTTCGAAACGAATGGTTGTTTCTTCCAATTGATAATATTTATTAGAATTTTGAAGACCAAGATCTACGTATTCAATGATCTTAAAACTATCATCATCAAATGAAATAGAAACTTCATCTAAGGCAGAAAAGAATAAACGCACCTGTTCGTTTATCAACTCGATATCCACTCTGGAAAAGAAAACTTTGTTCTTTACAACCTTTTTTTGTCCTGCCCAACATACTACAAAGTACTCTTTAAAAACTTTATATTGCGCATTGTAGTCTTTACGTGTATTCATAAAATCGAAAACACCATTTAATGTATGTTCTATATTGTTTTGTGCATTATTCTCAATGGCCTCAACAATTTTAGAATTAACATCTTTTATTTCGATATCAAATACCTTGGGCATACTCATACTGCCATCTCTAAAAAACACAGAGCCACCGTAGTATTTCCAAATGTTTTTTCTAAGAGATGTAATTTTACCAGTAGGTCTAATAGTTACTAAGCCGATAACTTTGTTATCAGGAAGGTGTGGAAATGGAATGTTTTCATATTGTACTATTGGAGGGTGACTTAAATAGGCGTTAATAAGGTTTTGTATTTTACTGTCATCAAAAAAATCGACACCAATAATATCATTATCTTCATCTTCAACACCAATAACGATATAAGAGTTGTTTTTTGGATTGCTGTTAGAGAGTGCACAGATATGTTTTAAGAATTTAGCTTTTCCTTCCTTATGACTAATATTTACTTTTCGCTTTTTATCATAAAAACTGTTCTCGTCATTATGAGCTAAGAGATGTTTTATGAGAAGGCGTTTATTAATCATATCTGTCATTCATGCGAAGGCAGGAATCTCATGAATTTTAGTTTATAAATCCTTTTTAACAACCGTACTGCTAGCTTGAGCAGTAGGAAATACCAATAGGTCTGCAATATTTACATGTGCAGGACGTGAAATAACAAAATAAATAATCTCTGCAATATCTTTAGCCTGTAAAGCTTTAAACCCTTTGTAAACGGAGTCGGCAACTTTATCACCTTTAAAACGAACCTGTGAGAATTCGGTTTCTACCAATCCAGGGTTTACAGCTCCTACTTTGATTCCAAATGGATTTAAATCTATACGCATACCTTCTGTAATGGCTAAAACGGCATGCTTACTAGCGCAGTACACATTTCCTTTTGGGTAAACCTCCTTGCCTGCCGAAGAACCAATATTAATAATGTGTCCCGATTGACGAACAGTCATTTGTGGAATAACAGCTTTACTTACATATAGCAATCCTTTCACATTAATATCCATCATAGCATCCCAGTCATCAATATTTCCTTCATTTATAGTGTCTAAACCATGTGCATTACCAGCATTATTTATTAAAATATCAATATTATTAAAAGCGTTAGGGAGTGATTCAATGGCTTGAAGTGCTTTTTCTTTATCGCGCACATCAAAGTTTAAAATATGAACATCAGTTAATCGTTCTAGGGCTTTTTTTATTGTGTTCAGGCGTCCTAAGCGCCTTCCGCATAATACTAAATTAATACCATGTTTTGCAAATTCATAAGCAGTTGCTTCACCAATACCACTTGTTGCTCCTGTAATTAGGGCTGTTTTTTTCATTTTATCAATATAATTAAAAGACATTTTTTCGTGTTTTTTACAGTTTATATGTCTTTTTTAGCAATTCACGTATAAAAATACTTAAAACTGGTTTAAAATTGTATAATTGTTTTGAAATTATAATTAATCCTTGGCTGTTAGTTTGTTACAGGTGATAGGAATGGTAGTTTTTAACTTGCATTTCTAAAATGTAAACTATTTAAGTATAGTTTTAGTTCATAGAGACAAACTTTAGCTTCAAAACCAGATATTTATGAGAATTATAAATAAGTTAAAATTACCCCTGCTTTCTATAGTGTTTATTTCTCTTTTTGGATGTAATAATTCGGAATCGAATAAAGAAAATTTACCAGCACCAACCATTACTATTAAATTAGTAGATGAATCTGGAAATTTTGAAGCAGTAAATGTTGATGTGGTTGATGTTATGGTTAAAATGAATGACGATAAAAGTGAATGGATACCACTTGATTTAAATGCAAAGACCTTAAACTCGCTTAATCTTACTAAAGGGACTAATAAAGTTTTAGTAAATAAATCTGCTATTCCTGCTGGAAACCTAAAACAAATTAAACTGGTGTTAGGAGATAATAATACCATTGTTTTTAAGAATGGTTTTGATATAGATGAGACACTTGATTTAAAAACAACAATGGCGCAACGGTCTGGTTTAAAATTAAAGTTAGATGCATTAATAGAAGCAGGTTTTACTTATGATTTTGTTTTAGATCTCAATGTTGATAAATCGGTTGTGTTTTCAGGAAAACCAGGAAATATTAGTTTAAGTCCGATAATGAGATCCATGACAGAGGTAAGTTCTGGAATTATAGAAGGCGCTGTGTCTCCTGCAGACGAACCAACCATAGTTTCTGTAAAAGATACTAAGGGAACACCAGAAACAGATGATGACGAAATTATATCTGCATATACTAATTTTGTAGGCTATTTTGCGCTTTGGGGAGTTCCAACAGGAACGTACGAGGTTGTACTAACACCAGTAGATTCAAATTCTAAATATAAAGTAACAACGATCTCTAATATAGAAGTGGTTAATGGACAGGTTACAGTGCTTCAACCTGTTCTATAGATTTAGTATTAAAACCTGTTGAAACATATAGGTTTACTGTAACAGATTAATAAAAAAAAGTAAAAACAAAAAGAGTAGTTTCGAAAGAAACTACTCTTTTTGTTTTTAAGCAATTATTAACGAAGTTTCTTAAATATTTTAACCAATTATTAACAGGATAAAAAGAAAAATTTTAACAATTTGCATGGCTCAAATAAGCTTATTATATTCGAGCTTTAAAAAATAAAGAAGATGCAAGAAACAGGTACAATTGATATTAAGACAATTAACGAAAAAATTGAAAAAGAAAGTGCTTTTGTTGATTTACTGATGCTAGAAATGAATAAAGTAATTGTTGGCCAAAAATATATGGTTGAACGCTTACTTATTGGATTATTAGGTCGAGGACATATATTACTTGAAGGTGTTCCGGGGTTAGCAAAAACTTTAGCAATAAATACTTTGGCACAGGCAGTAGACGGGAGCTTTAGTAGAATACAATTTACGCCAGATTTATTACCTGCAGATGTAACAGGTACATTAATTTATAACATGAAGCTTAATGATTTCTCAATAAAAAAAGGACCTATATTCGCTAATTTCGTGTTAGCAGATGAGATTAATAGAGCACCTGCTAAAGTACAATCGGCTTTACTTGAAGCTATGCAGGAAAAACAAGTAACTATTGGAGATGAAACTTTTGTATTAGATAAGCCATTTTTAGTGATGGCAACGCAAAATCCAGTAGAGCAGGAAGGAACATATCAGTTACCAGAAGCTCAAGTAGACCGTTTTATGTTAAAAACGGTTATCGATTATCCAAAAATTGATGAAGAGCAAATGATTATGAGAGCAAATCTTAAAGGCGCTTGGGATAAAGTAAACCCTGTGGTTTCTGTTTCTCAAATAATAAAAGCTCAAGAGGTTGTTCGAGAAGTGTACATGGATGAGAAAATTGAAAAATACATTTTGGATATCATATTCGCAACGCGATATCCAGAAAAATATAAACTTGCAGATTTAAAACCTCTTATTTCTTTTGGAGCATCGCCACGTGGAAGTATCAATTTAGCAACTGCAGCTAAATGTTATGCCTTTATCAAACGTAGAGGCTACGTAATTCCTGAAGATGTTCGTGCTGTTGTTTACGATGTATTAAGACATAGAATAGGGATTACCTACGAAGCTGAAGCTGAAAATGTGACTTCTGTAGACATCATTAACAAAATTGTAAACGAAATAGAAGTACCATAGAATTTTAGATTTTAGAATAACGAATGACGATTTAGGAAATCGTAAATCAAAAATCTACTATCGTAAATCAAAAAATGGATACTAAAGAATTACTAAAAAAAGTACGAAAAATAGAGATTAAGACACGCCGTTTGTCTGATCATATATTTGGAGGCGAATATCATTCAACCTTCAAAGGACGCGGTATGACTTTTAGTGAAGTGCGCCAGTATCAATTTGGTGATGACGTTCGAAATATAGATTGGAACGTTACAGCACGTTATAGCGAACCTTATATAAAAGTTTTTGAAGAAGAGCGAGAGCTTACCATGATGCTTATGGTAGATATATCTGGTTCCGAGTTGTTTGGTACAGAACAGCAGTTTAAAAACGAAGTGGTTACAGAAATAGCAGCAACACTGGCTTTTTCGGCAACCCAAAACAATGATAAAATAGGGCTTATCTTATTTGCTGATAAAGTAGAACTTTACATTCCACCTAAAAAAGGACGTTCGCATGTACTTCGTATTATTCGAGAACTCATAGAGTTTAAGCCAGAAAGTAAGCAAACGAATTTAGTAGAAGCTTTAAAGTTCATGCAAAACGTGATGAAGAAAAAAGCCATTGTGTTTGTGTTATCCGATTTTATTGTAGACGATTATCATCAAACAATGAAAATTGTTTCAGGAAAACATGATGTTACAGGAATACGAGTTTACGATAAGCATGAAGAAAGCATACCAAACTTAGGGATGGTACAAATGCAAGATGAAGAAACAGGAGAATTAATGTTAGTAAATACGTCATCAAAAAAGGTAAGACTTAATTATGGTAAATTCTATCAAGAAAAAGTAACTTATTATAAAGAGAGTTTTAAAAAATCTGGTGCAGGGGCTATTGATTGTCGTGTTGATGAAAGCTATGTAAAAAAACTTCTAGGGTATTTTAAAAGAAGAGGATAAATAATTTAGGATTTATGATGAGAGATTTACGATTTACGAATAAAAAAACTATAACCTGTGGTCTTCCATATAAGGTCGTTTGGTCTATATTCTTTGGTCTATATTCTTTTTTCTCTTTTGGTCAAGTTACTTCTGCAATCGATTCTACATCTATAAAAATAGGAGAACAAATTACTTACCATATTCAAGTAGAAACAGATACAACTAGTCTGGTTGTTTTTCCAGAAGGGCAAACGTTTTCGCCTTTAGAAATGATCGAATCTTACGAAATAGATACTGTAAAAAGCAGCGATAAGTATAACCTTATTAAGAAATATGGATTAACACAATTTGATTCAGGACACTATACCATTCCGAGACAAAAAATAATTATTGGAGACAAAACCTTTTTTACCGATTCTTTAAAAGTTGAGGTTAATAATATAGTAGTAGACACTGTTAAACAAGGATTGTATGGTATTAAGCCTTTTATTGAAGTGAAAAAACCTTCAAGTAATTGGTGGAAATATCTATTACTTACACTATTAATAATTGGTGTTGTAGCCTTTTTATTGTTTTGGTTTATATGGAGAAAAAAACCATTAACAGAAGAGGAAGAAATAGCATTGCTTCCACCATATGATAGAGCTAAATTAGCCCTTAAAAAGTTAGATAAAAGTCATTATTTAGAATCCTCAGAATTAAAAGAGTATTATTCAGAATTAACAGGGATCATCAGGAAATATTTAGATGAAAAGGTGTATGATCATTCTTTAGAAAGTACCACCGATGAACTTGTAAGTAGACTTCGATTACTTAAAGAAGGGAATCAAATTGATTTAAGTCAGGAAACCATTAAAAATATTGAAAGTATTTTAAAACGAGCTGATTTAGTAAAATTTGCAAAGTCTGCTCCAGATGTTGCTTTAGCAGAATTAGATAGAAATACGATTGATAGTGAAATAGATCATGTAAAAGAAGTGTTGCCAGAAGCGACAGAAGAAGAGAAGCTTTTAGACGAAGAATATAGAGAAGCGTTAGAACGTAAAAAAACGCGAAAAAAAATCATTATAACCGTAGGCATTAGTGTGTTTTTGCTACTAGCAACTTTAGTGGGCTTTTCAATGAAATACGGTTTTAGTTATGTAAAGGATACTATTATAGGACATGAAAGTATTGAGCTTTTAGAAGGCGAATGGATAACTAGTGAGTACGGTATTCCTCCAATAACCATTTCAACACCAAAAGTATTGAAAAGAATGGATTCTGGTTTGTCGGAAGAACAAGCGCAACAGATTGATATTACCATGTTTGGGTATGGTAGTTTAATAGGTGAATTTAATATTGTAGTTGCTACCTCTAAGTATAAGAATTTAGGTGAAAATAAAATAGATTTAGAAAAGTCTATAGATGGGAATTTGAAAACTCTTGAAGCTGCAGGTGCGCAAAACATCATAACAAAGAAAGATGAGTTTGTAACTCCAAATGGCGCTGAAGGACTAAAAGTTCATGGGCCTTTGGAAATGTCTGTACCTAACTCAGACAAAGTTGAAAAAGGGAAGTATGTTGTTTTAGCATTTGCATCAGAAAATGTTGTACAACAAGTACTCCTTTTTTGGAAGCAAAATGATGTTTATGCAGATCAAATAGTTGAGCGAATTTTAAATTCAGTAGAACTTAAAAAGGCAGAAGAATAATGTTTGAGGGAATCGAATTTTTAAATAAAGAATTTTTTTGGTTGTTATTAGCACTTCCATTAGCTATACTGTGGTATGTTTTTAAGAATAAAAAACAAACAGCAGAACTTAAAATATCAAGTTTAAAAGGTTTTAAGCTTACTAATTCCTGGTTGCCAAAATTAAAGCACCTATTGTTTGCTTTGCGTTTGTTAGCATTGACTTTATTAATTGCAGGATTAGCAAGACCTCAAACGGTAGATGTCTCAACAAAAACAAAGACCACAAGAGGGATAGACATTGTTATGGCCATAGATGTTTCTGCGAGTATGTTAGCCAAAGATTTATCACCAAATAGATTAGAAGCATTAAAAAAAGTAGCAGCAGAGTTTATTAAAGGCAGACCTAATGATAGAATTGGCTTGGTGGAATATGCAGGAGAGAGTTATACAAAAACGCCAATTACAAGCGATAAGGCTATTGTACTAAGATCTTTAAAGGATATAAGGTATAATAATATTATAGAAGGAGGAACAGCTATAGGGATGGGCTTAGCAACATCGGTAAACCGATTAAAGGATAGCAAAGCAACAAGTAAAGTAATTATCCTATTAACCGATGGTGTTAACAATTCTGGGTTTATAGACCCTAAAATTGCCAGCGAATTAGCGGTTGAATATGATATAAAAACATACACAATTGGTTTAGGAACTAATGGAATGGCTTTATCTCCAGTAGCAATAGATCAGAGAACAGGTGATTTCCAGTACGCACGTATTCAAGTAGAAATTGACGAGGTATTACTTAAAGAAATTGCCAATGTTACAGGAGGTAAATATTTTAGAGCAACCAATAATAGAAAGCTAGAAGAGATCTATGATGAAATTAACAAGCTAGAAAAAACAGAAATAGAGGAATTTAAATTTTATAATTACGAAGAGAAATACCGTTCGCTAGTATTATTAGCAGGATTATTACTCCTCATAGAATTGTTATTGCGTTTTACGGTTTTTAGAAGTTTTGTTTAAAAGACATTAAGTTTTGGAGTTTAAAGTTTAAATATTGGAATTTAGAAGAAAATGTATCAATTAGAAGAGAAAATATGGTTTTGGGTATTAGGTGTTATTCCAGTAATAATCCTATTCTTTTTGGTGCTTCAGTTTTGGAAATACAAAGCACAAAATAAGTTTGCTGATAAAAAATCACTTAAAAGATTAAGCCCAAATACCTCATTGTTTAAATCAATTTTAAAAGTAGTTGTTTTAAGTTTGGCTTTTGCATGTTTAGCAATCGCATTGGTAAACCCTAAAATAGGCACAAAATTAGAAACAGTTAAAAGAGAAGGTGTTGATATTGTTTTTGCAGTCGACGTATCTAAAAGTATGTTGGCAGAAGATATTGCTCCAAATAGATTAGACAAATCGAAACAACTCGTTACACAAATTATTAATAACCTAGCGAGCGATCGTGTTGGTATTATAGCTTATGCAGGAAAAGCATTTCCGCAATTACCCATAACAACAGATTATGCATCGGCTAAAATGTTTTTACAAAGCATGAATACCGATATGTTATCATCACAAGGAACTGCCATAAATGAAGCTATTAAGCTGGCAAAAACATATTTTGATGATGAAGAACAAACCAATCGTGTGCTTGTTATTATCTCGGATGGAGAAGATCATAGTGAAGAGGCTATAGCCATAGCAGAAGAGGCTAATGAAGAAGGGATACGAATATTTACTATAGGTGTGGGTGATATAAAAGGAGGTCCCATTCCAGAAAAGCGAAATGGCATTGTATTAAATTATAAAAAAGATAATCAAGGAGAAACAGTTATCACGAGATTAAACGAAGAAACTCTTAAAGCTATTGCAGAAGAGGCCAATGGTGCTTATATAAATGGAAAAAACACAGATAATGTTGTAGAAAATATTCGTGAGATTCTAAATAGCATGGATAAAACAGAATTTGAAGCAAAACAATTTGCCGATTTTAAAGATCAATTTCAATGGTTTTTAGGATTTGGTATATTCTTTTTGCTTTTAGATGTTTTCCTATTGGAGCGTAAAACAGCTTGGTTAAAGAAGTTGAATTTATTTAATGAGAATTTATAAATTTTTTAACGAAGATAAAAGAGAAGGTTTTATATCTTAGAAATTAGAATAAACAATATTGTACTAGATACAAGTTAAAGTGTCTCAATAAATAAAAAAATGAAAATGAAGATTTTTACAATATTAATGCTTTTATGTACAACAGTATTTCCTTGTATGGCTCAAGTTGTTGAAAAAGACACTGATATTTCTCCGTTATTAATAAGCGAAAAAGTTCCTAATGTAAGTGTGACTTCAATAGAAGGGAATAACGTGCCTTTAGAAAAAATATTAAAGGAACAACCTTCGGTTTTGCTTTTTTATAGGGGTGGGTGGTGTCCGTATTGCAACAGACATCTTTCTGCTGTTGGTGAAATTGAGGATGAGATTAATGCACTTGGATACCAGATAATTGGTTTTAGTCCAGATTCTCCCGAAAAATTAAAAGCCTCTAAAGAAAAAGGAAACCTTACATACAAACTTTTTTCAGATGGAAATGGAGAACTAATAAAAGCTATAGGGATCGCCTTTAAAGCTCCCGAACGTTATGCCGATAAGCTTAACAAATTTTCAGGAGGGCTTAATTCAGGTTTCCTACCTGTTCCATCGGTATTTGTTGTAGATACAGAAGGCACTATACTCTTTGAGTATATCAGTCCTAACTATAAACAAAGAATAAGTTCTAATATGTTATTAGAAATATTAAAGCAATTAAAAGAAAAATTAGGCAGATGAAACAAGTATTATTAATTACGTTAGTATTATTTGTGTCTTTATCTTTTTCACAGGAAAAGCAGGATAAAGAAGAATTGTTGGCTTTAAAAAAAGCGAATAGTTATATATATGAAGGGAATAATTTAATTACTGAAAATGATGATTTTGTTTCTGGAGAAATGGCATACAGGCAAGCTATTTCTAAGCAACCAAATTCCATGGCTGGAGTTTACAATCTAGGAAATGCTTATTACCAAAAAGGGAATTATGAAGAAGCTCTTTACCGCCATGAACAAGCAGCAAAAGCAACTACTTCAAAGTTAGAAAAGCATAAAGCTTATCATAACATTGGTAATATTTTAATGCAAAATAAAAAATGTAAAGAAGCTGTTGAAGCCTTTAAAAATGCTTTGAGAAATAACCCTACAGATAATGAGACACGTTACAATTTAGGGATAGCAAAGGTTTGTGCAGAAGAACAAAAAGATCAAGAAGACGAAAATAAAGACGATAAGAACAAAGACGAGAATAAGGACGATCAAGATAAGAAAGAGAACGAAGACAAAAAAGATAAGGAAGGCGACGATAAAGAGGATAAAAAGGACGAAGGCGATGAGGAGAAAAAAGAAGGTGAAGATGAAAAAGATGATAAAGGAAAGCCTAAAGACGAAAAAGAAGATAAAGGTAAAGAGGGCGATGATAAAAAGAAAGAACAGCAAAAGCCTAAACCACAACCAGGACAGATGTCGCCACAACAAATAAAGAATTTATTGGAAGCCATGAATAATCAAGAACAAAAAGTTCAAGAGAAAATGAATGAAGCAAAAGAAAAAGGGGTAAAAATAAAAACTGAAAAAGACTGGTAACCCAAAGAAATTAAATTTGATTAACGAGTTTTGAATTAATAAGAGACGTATTAATGAAAACAAATGACCCTGAAGAGAGAATAATAAATAAAGCTAACCTATTTAGTGGAAATCAAGTTGAAATGGATAAGGCTTTAGACGAAAACAACCAATTAATATCTATTTTTGTTACTAGCATTAAAACATCGAAAAGTAATAATTCAAATATCAAAAATCGCTAATCGTTGTTCGTTAATCATTATGAAACTCATTAAACACATATCAATATTATTAATACTTACAGCAAGTATAGCTTCTGCGCAAGTTAAATTTGAAGCGAAAGTAAGTAAACAAAAGTTGGGGATTAATGAACGTTTGCGCGTTGACTTTGAAATGAATAAGGACGGGGATAATTTCGACCCTCCAAATTTTTCAAATTTTAACGTAGTAGGGCCAACACAATCTGTAAGCAACTCATGGATTAATGGTGTAAGAACCTATAAGAAGACCTATAGTTATTTTTTAACACCAAAAAAACGCGGTAATTTTACTATTAAACAAGCAACCATTTCAATTGGAGGTGAAATTTACAAGACATTACCCATAAATATTCAAGTTACAGCTGCAGTAGATAAACCCAATGATCCGAATGATGTAAGTTCTATAGCATCGGAGAATATTCATTTGGTTGCTGAGGTCTCAAAAAGCAACCCTTATTTAAACGAGGCAATAACCGTTGTTTACAAACTATATGTATCACCTACCATAGCAGTCGATAATTGGAATGAGATCGATAGTCCTAGATATAATGATTTTTGGAGTCAGAATATTAATACCCAAGGACAAAAAGTTCAAAATGGGACTTTTAATGGTAAAGACTATCGTTTTTTGGTTTTGCGAAAAGCAGTATTATACCCTCAAAAAACAGGAAAGCTAAATATAGAACCGCTAAGTTTAGATATTGTTTTACGTGTGCCTTCTAATAGGCGAGATATTTTTGGAAGTCGTTTAATGACACGTGTTAATAAAACGGTTTCTGCGGGCAATAAAACAATTCAAGTTAAACCATTGCCAGAGGCAGGTAAACCAGTGGATTTTGCAGGAGCTGTTGGCAATTTTAAACTAGATGTAGTAACCTCTAAAAAAGTATTAGATGCGTCTGAGTCGTTTCAAATAAAAGTAGCCGTTAAAGGTAACGGGAATTTAAAGCTTTTTAAGTTACCAAAAATCTCATTACCAAGCTCTTTAGAGGTTTACGAGCCAGAACATAAAGAAGAGGTAAAAACAAATCTATCAGGAATGAGAGGAACCGTTTCAGATAGTTATACCGTTGTGCCACAATACAAAGGGAAGTATCCAATTCCTAGTATTTCTTTTTCATATTTCGATTTAAAAACAGAAAGTTATAAACGATTATCGTCCGATGAAATTATAATAGATGTTTTAAATGGACCTACAAATAACGCTAGTGGAACTTCCGACGGAAATGCTGTAAACAATGGGAAACAACGGGTTGTTTTAAACAACGATCAATTTGCTTTTATAAAAACCAAAACAAGTTTTATTAGTACAAAATCGGTTCATTTCTTTAAAACAAATTTATTTTGGAGTTTGTTATTACTGCCCTTTTTAGCAATTCCTTTAGCCATAGTTGTTCGGAATAAAAAAGCAAATAGAGATGCCGATGTATATGGAAATAGAATTAGAAAGGCAGATAAATTAGCAAAGAAATACCTGAGTAATGCTAAAAAATCACTCGGTAAAAAAGAAGCCTTTTATATTGCTTTAGAGAAAGCATTACATAACTATTTAAAAGCAAGATTACATATTGAAACAAACGATTTAAGTAAAGATAAAGTTAATAGTTTACTAAAAGAAAAACACGTTGATGATAAGACTCTAAAAGACTTTATCGCTATTGTAGAAAATTGCGAACTAGCAAGATATACACCAATAGATGTTGTTACGATGCAAGAAGATTATGATAAGGCAGCAAAAACAATTTCTTTAATCGATAAACAAGCACGTTAAGATGAAAAAAGTTTTTTACATAGTATCGTTTTTGTTAAGCTTAACGGCTTTTTCTCAAAATCAGGCATTGTTTGAAAAGGCCAACGCCTTGTATAATGAAGGGAAATATGCCGAAGCTATAGATAATTATAAAGTTATTTTAGATACTAAGAATCACTCGGCCGATTTGTATTTTAATTTAGCAAATGCACACTACAAATTAAATAGCATTGCACCAAGTATTTATTTTTATGAAAAAGCGTTACAATTAGCGCCTGATGATGCGGATATTAAAAACAATTTGTCATTTGCTCAAAACATGACAATAGATGCTGTTGATGTTATTCCTGAAGCGGGACTTTCTAAACTTATAAAAAATATCACTAACACGATGAGTTTCGATAATTGGGCTCGTATGGCTATTGGCTTGGTGTTTTGTTTTGTAGTTTTATTTCTCATTTATTATTTTGCCTATTCAACATTAAACAAGCGATTAACGTTTATGGGAAGTATAGCATCATTAGTTTTATTATGTATCTCACTTGCATTTGCTTTTCATAAGTACAATTTAGATAAAAAAGATAATCCTGCTATTGTGTTTGCACAAGAAAGCAAAGTAAAAAGCGATCCAAACCCAAGAAGTGAGGAATCATTTAGATTGCATGAAGGGACTAAAATACAAGTATTAGAAACTTATAATGATTGGAAAAAAATTAAGCTTTCTGATGGTAAAATGGGCTGGGTGAACTCAGAAGATATTAAATTGTTGAATGATATTTAATTTTTCTTTAACAAATAATAATATATCTTTGTTTTTCAAATTTTTTAATAGAATGTCTAGAAATATAATTTCTATATGCTTTTCAATAATTTTCATGGTGTTTTTAACAACACCGACCATTATTACTATTGTAGACGATTCTATTGATATCTCTTTCTTTTTTTCTTCGTCTGAAGAAGAAGAAAAAGGTGGAGAAAAAAACAAAGATAAAGAGGTTTTATTTTTTGAATTCAATATTAATGAACTAGACTTCGATTCAAATGAAGCAAAAAATAATTTAGAGTATTACTTCAAAAACTACCCTAAACCTCATTTAAATCTTATCTCACCACCCCCGGAATCACACATATTATAATATACAGATTTAGTAGGCTTTTAAAAGCCTTTTTGATTAGATTAATCACTCTTTAGCTTTTATCAAAGCAAGGAGTATATTTTTATTTATAATATGTTTAAAACTATTAAAAATGACTTACCAGCGAGTATAGTCGTATTTTTTGTTGCATTACCGTTATGTTTAGGTATTGCATTAGCAAGTGGAGCCCCACTTTTCTCAGGAGTAATCGCAGGTATTATTGGGGGTGTTATTGTTGGAACCTTAAGTGGTTCGAAAATTGGAGTTAGTGGCCCAGCTGCGGGATTAGCAGCTATTGTTTTAGCAGCCATAGCAACCTTAGGGAGCTATGAAAACTTTTTAGTGGCTGTAGTATTAGGAGGTGTTATTCAATTGTTATTCGGGATTTTAAAAGCTGGAATTATTGGATATTATTTTCCTTCTTCTGTAATTAAAGGAATGTTAACTGGTATTGGGATTATTATTATTTTAAAACAGATACCTCACTTTTTTGGCTATGATGCCAATCCCGAAGGTGACTTACTCTTCTTTAAATTAGATAGTAAAGGGACTTTTTCAGAATTAATAGGTACTATCAACCATATAAAATTAGGTTCTACGTTAATTGGTGTAATAGGATTAGCCATTTTAATACTTTGGGATAAAGTATTATCTAAAAAAGGGAAAGTGTTTCAGTTAATACAGGGACCACTAGTAGCTGTTATGGTTGGGATTATCTTCTTTGCAGTTACAAAGTCAAATGAAGTTTTAGCAATAGCACAATCACATTTAGTGAATGTTCCTGTTCCTGAAGATGCCTCATCATTTTTTGGTCAATTCAGTTTTCCTAATTTTAGTGTTATTACTAATCCAGATGTATGGATTATTGCATTTACAATTGCTTTAGTAGCAAGTTTAGAAACCTTATTGTGTGTAGAGGCAACCGATAAATTAGATCCTAACAAAAATGTAACGCCTACTAATAGAGAATTGTTAGCTCAAGGCACAGGTAATATTATTTCTGGAATGGTTGGTGGTTTGCCAATAACGCAAGTAATTGTACGTAGTTCAGCAAACATTCAATCAGGCGGTGTGTCAAAAATGTCTGCAATTATTCATGGACTTTTCTTAATAATTTCGGTTATTTTAATTCCTAAGTTATTGAATATGATTCCGCTATCTGTTCTGGCAGCCATACTATTAGTTGTTGGATATAAATTGGCTAAACCTTCATTGTTTAAAAAAATGTATAATTTAGGATGGAAACAATCCATTCCATTTACGGTGACTGTTTTAGGTATCGTATTTATAGATCTTTTATACGGAATAGGGCTTGGATTAAGTGTAGGTATTATAGTTATACTTATAAAAAGTTATCAAAACTCACATTTTCTACATATTGAAGATAATAGTAATGGAAAGCATAAAATAAAAATGACATTTGCCGAAGAGGTTACATTTTTTAATAAAGGGGCTATTCTTAAAGAATTAGATAGTTTACCAAGAGATACCTTTTTAGAATTAGATGTTAGAAAAACAAGATATTTAGATAATGATATTATTGAAATTTTAGAAGATTTTGCGTTTAAAGCTAATGAAAGAGATATTGATATTAAATTGATTTCAGAGCGGGGTAGTGTTGAAAACCCATCGAGCTTTATTGAGTTTTTTAAATTGAGACCAAAATCAACTTAAATCTAAAAATATGAAAAATAAATATAAAATATTAATGCTTTCAGATTTGAAAAAATCGACAAATGCTACATTAAAAAGCACAGTAAGTTTAGCTAAAATGATAAATGGAGATATACAATTTTTTCATGTTAAAAAACCTACAGATGTAATAGAAAAAGAAAATCAATTATCAGCAATTCGTACTATAAATAAAGAACATTTTGCAATTGAAAAGAAAATACAAAATTTGATAAACCCTATTGCAAAAGATTGTGACGTAAACATAAATTATTCGTTTACTTATGGAAATGTAAAAGATGAAGTGCGTAAATACATTAAACTTAATAAACCCGATATAATTGTTATAGGTAAGAAAAAGTCTAAACCACTTGATTTTATGGGTTATGATATTACAAGTTTTATTCTTAAAGAACATAATGGTGTAATAATGATGGCAGATAATAATAATGTATTAGAACCAAATAAAGAAATATCGCTTGGCGTACTGAACGGGGATGAAGAATCATTTAATTTAGAATTTATTGAAGACTTGACAAATCATACCCAAAAGCCTTTGAAATTGTTTAAAATTGGTAAAGACGATTCAAATACAATTTCAAAAACGAATAAGCATATTAACAAAAAAACGATCGAATACGTATTTGAAGCAAGTGATAATACCATTGATAATCTTTCTAATTATGTATCGAAAAATGATATTAACTTGTTATGTGTAAATAGAGAAAGGAAAAACACCGTAAAAAACGAAAAGTCATCGACATCAGATATTAAAACATTTATAGGTAAACTCAATGTTTCGTTTCTAGTTACGGGAGAACAAAAACTATTAGTAAAATAATTTTGCAATATATAAATTTAATTAAAAGATTATGAAAGCACATACAAGAGAAACACAAGCAACAATGACACCACAGAAGTCATTGGAATATTTAAAAGAAGGAAATAAGAGGTTTCAAAAGAACTTAAAAGCTAATAGAAATTTGCTAGAACAGGTAAACGATACTAGCGACGGACAGTTTCCTTTTGCGACCATTTTAAGTTGTATAGACTCCAGAGTATCGGCCGAATTAGTTTTCGATCAAGGCTTAGGTGATATTTTTAGCGTAAGAATAGCGGGAAATTTTGTGAACGAAGATATATTAGGGAGCATGGAATTCGCGTGTAAATTAGCTGGAACCAAACTAATAGTTGTATTAGGGCATACGAGTTGTGGAGCCATAAAAGGTGCTTGCGATGATGCTAAAATGGGTAATTTAACAAAGCTTATTGAAAAGATCACACCAGCAGTAAAAGCTGTTTCCGATCCTAACGATACAAGTTTGAGAAATTCAAAAAACTTGGAATTTGTAGATAATGTCTCTAAGAAGAATGTCGAGTTAACTATTGAAAGAATTATGAAGGAAAGCGATGTATTAGCCGAAATGCAGAATAACGGTGAGATTATGATTGTTGGGGCTATGTATGATATTCATTCAGGACTCGTATCATTCTATGAGTAAATCGCTTATTGATGAAAAATAATAATATGAAAAAAAAAGTAAGTATGGCAGCATTAATCATGGCATTGATGCTGCCCATATTTATGCAAGGTCAAGATAGTAATCTTGGTAATTGGTTAATATATATTGGTAATAAGAAACTAAACTCAAAGTGGAATATTCATAATGAGGTCCAATACAGAAATTATAATGCCATTGGAGATCTTGAACAATTGCTTTTAAGAACAGGTTTAGGCTATACATTCAATGAAAATAAGAATAATGTATTATTAGGGTATGGGTATATAGCTTCAGAAAATTATATAGGAAATACAGATGATAAGGTTTCTGTTAATGAGCATCGGTTATTTCAGCAGTTTACATCAAAACAAAATATAGGACGCGTAAAATTGAATCATCGTTACAGGTTTGAACAACGTTTTGTTGAAGATGATTTTAAGCTACGTTTTCGTTATTTTTTAGGGCTAAATATTCCTTTGTGTAATAAAGAAGATAAAAGCAGTAAATATTATTTTTCTGCATACAATGAAATATTCTTAAATACTAAGACATCTATTTTTGATAGGAATAGAGTATACGGAGGTATTGGTTATAATATCAATAATAACATAAGGTTAGAAGCTGGTTATATGAATCAGTTTTTTGAAACCAGTAGTAGAGATCAACTTAATATTGTAACTTTTGTTACATTTTAAGTTAACTAATAGTTAAAAAGAAACATACTTTAAGTATTGGTTTTTTTATTGGGTGAAGATGAATTAACTTGGTAATTCTAAAAATTTTAATATAAATTATGAAAAATTTGTTTTCAAACATAAAAGGAGATGCTTTTGGTGGCATAACTGCAGGGATTGTTGCGCTTCCATTAGCATTAGCTTTTGGAGTGTCATCAGGTTTAGGTCCAACAGCAGGATTATATGGAGCTATATTTATTAGCTTTTTTGCAGCTCTTTTTGGAGGAACTAATACGCAAATTTCTGGACCTACAGCGCCAATGACAGCTGTAAGTATGGTCGTAATAGCAGGGATTATAGCTACAAACGATGGAGATGTAACTAAGGCTTTGCCAGTAATTTTAACGGTCTTTTTATTAGCTGGTTTAATGCAAGTTGGTCTAGGTGCATTGGGTTTGGGTAAATACATTAGATATATTCCGTATCCAGTTGTTTCTGGTTTTATGACGGCTATTGGTGTTATTATTTTATTAACACAAATATTACCCTCAATAGGGTATTACCCTAAAGAAGATGCAGAATTTGTAAGCACGTTTAAACCGCAAGCAGAAAACGTTATCCTTAAAAATATTATCGAAGAAGAAAAAGGAGAAGGAATTCTAGTGTTAGAGGATTTTAAAGAAACTATTTCTAGATCCCAAGCTATTTCGCAAGAAGATATTTTAAGAGAATCTCAAACGCTGGCAAAGAATGAAGGGAAAAACGCTTTTGGTATATTAAGAATATTACCTAGAGCTTTACAAAATATTAATTGGTTAGAATTGGCACTAGCACTAGGAACTATATTTATAATTTATGGATTTAAACGCATTACAAAAGCACTTCCGAGTACTTTAGTAGCACTACTAATAATGTCTGGTATAGCTGTTGGTTTTGGTTTAGATTATAGACCTATTGAAGAAATTCCTAGCGGGTTCCCTATTCCCAATCTAGAGATTTTTACAAGTTTTAGTCTCAATAGTATAACGCCTTATGTGTTTACTGCTCTTACATTAGCCTTATTAGGTGCTATTGACTCTTTATTAACAAGTGTTGTGGCAGATAATATGACTAAGACCAAACATAAGCCAAATAAAGAATTAGTAGGCCAAGGTATAGGTAACAGTATAGCAGCTATCTTTGGTGGTATTCCAGGCGCTGGAGCTACCATAAGAACAGTCGTTAATATTACTTCTGGAGGAAAAACCAAACTTTCAGGAATGATTGCGGGTATTTTACTGTTAATAATATTATTAGCTCTTGGACCGATAGCATCAAAAATCCCCGCTGCTGTTTTAGCAGGAATTTTAATTACTGTAGGCATTGGTGTTATGGATTATAAAGGTTTAAAAGCCATACCAAGTTTACCAAGAGATATTAAATTTGGACCTCTCAGATTAAGTTCAGAAGTATTAATAATGATTGTTGTATTACTGCTTTCAACATTTTGGGATTTAATTTACGCTGTGGGTATTGGACTAGTTATTGCATCTTTAATGTTTATGAAGAAGATAGGAGATCTAACCGCAGAACGCTCGGATGTGAAACCTCTTAAAGAAGAAGCCTGGGCAGATGAGATTGGTTTTCCTGATAATTTAAAAGAAGAAGTATTTATAAAACATCTTAAGGGGCCTTTGTTTTTTGGGTCAACAAGCGATTTTCAGCAATTAACAGCCCAAATTCCAGATACTGCTGAAACGGTAGTTTTAAGATTAGGACGTATGCAATATATGGACCAATCTGGACTATATGCTATGGAAGATATGCTTCAGGAATTAAGCAAAAAAGATATTGAAGTACTGTTTGTCGGCTTGCTAAAACAGCCAAAATATATGATGGAACGTATTGATATTATTCCAGATTTAATTCCAAAAGAGCATTTGTTCGAGGATTTCGAACACTGTATGGATTGGATTAAAGCAAATGTGAAAAATAAATATTAGAAATGTATTAATCTCATTTTTCTTGCGTCGAACTCAGGTTTTTATACTTCATTATCTGTAGCATCCTCTTCTTCATCGGTTAAGATACTCGGAAGAATCATTGGCACTAAAGATTTTACTGGGTTATAAAGTACAGAAGCTTCTAAATTTTTCTCTTCAGCAAACGGAATCGCATTATTCATTTTATCAAAAACAATTAAAATTACACTTAAAATCAGTGCAATTTTAAGCCCTCCAAAAACACCCCCAAGAAGTTTGTTTATAATACCAAGAGCAGCAAAATTTGCTAATTTGGTTAGTGCTTTTCCTGCTAATGCAATGGCTAAAACGATTATAACAAAGGTTATTGCAAAAGCAACGATGTTAATAGTTTTCTCATCCCAATCTACTTTGCTTTCTAAAAACTCACCAGCAAAATTGCTGAAATGGATGGCGCCATAAACACCAGCAATTAAAGCAACTAAAGAAGCTATTTCAACAAAAAGTCCTTTCATAAAACCACGAACAAGACCAAACAAAATCAAAGCTCCTAAAACAATGTCTATAATACTCATGATTATTAGAATTTAAACAAATATAAAATAATAGTCCCACATAGGTTTATTAACTTTGCTACTTTCAAATTATTATGTCTAGAGATGAACAATTAAAAAAACGCTGGCAACTGATAGTTAATAAACTATCCGATCAATTTGCAGATGGAGACATTTTAGATCTTGATGCTATTATCTATTTAATAGGTGTGCAAGAACTCGGGCAACTAGATAAAAGCTTTAAAAAAGACCAAAAATTAGACCTCATGCACATTGCTATCTGCAAATTATTGACGCCTTATGGGTATTACGAACTCGATTTTGTAGATAACGAAGGATGGCCACATTATAAAACGCTTGAAGCACTTCCTCATTTAAAAGCGGGTGAACAAAGTATTTTAATGAAAGAAGCCATAGTCAATTATTTTATAGAGACTGAATATATTAGCTAGTTTTCGATAATGACTCTTTACTTTGTGCGCTCAAAAGGCTTTTTTATATTTTTAAAATCCCTAACATTCAGATTTACTTAAGAGAGACTTTAAGAGAGAATTCGAATTATAAAGAGCTTGAACAATTACTCCATCACTAGGACAATTCTAACAAAATTGATTAAATTTGCCGTCATTTAGAAGCTGAAATAAATTCAGCACAATGTTGAATATCATGATAGATAAGATAAAAGAACACATTGCCGAAGCAGAAGCCTTTAAAACCCAATCTAAAGAAGAAGTAGAAACATTTCGTATAAAATATTTAGGTAGAAAAGGGTTGTTAAATGATTTTTTTGCTGAGTTTAAAAATGTAGCTAACGATCAGAAAAAAGAATTTGGTCAAACTATTAATAAGCTTAAAAAAACAGCTGAAGATAAGGTAAATGCTTTAAAAGAAGAGCTGGAAAGTAAAGAAGAGGTAAAAGGCATCTATGGTGATTTATCAAGACCAGGAGAACCCGTCCTAATTGGGGCGCGTCACCCTGTTTCGATTGTTAAAAATCAAATTACCGACATTTTTTCTCGTATAGGTTTTAATGTTAGTGAAGGTCCAGAAATAGAAGATGATTGGCATAATTTTACAGCCTTAAACTTACCAGAATATCATCCAGCACGTGATATGCAGGATACGTTTTTTATTCAAACAAATCCAGACATTTTATTGCGTACACATACAAGTTCTGTACAAGTACGTTATATGGAAAATAACGCGCCTCCAATTCGTACTATCTCACCAGGTAGAGTTTATAGAAACGAAGCCATTTCGGCACGTTCGCACTGCTTTTTTCATCAAGTAGAAGGTTTATATATAGATAAAGATGTAAGCTTTGCAGATTTAAAACAAACACTTCAACACTTTACTACCGAGATGTTTGGAAAAAGTAAAATACGTTTAAGACCGTCGTACTTCCCATTTACAGAACCAAGTGCAGAAATAGATGTGTATTGGGGATTGGAAACTGAAACCGACTATAAAATAACAAAAGGAACTGGTTGGTTAGAAATTGGAGGTTGTGGCATGGTAGATCCTAATGTTTTAGAAAACTGTAAAATAGACCCAACAGAATATTCAGGGTTTGCTTTTGGAGTTGGTATAGACCGTATTGCAATGTTACTACACCAAATAGGCGATATTCGTTTATTAAGTGAGAATGATGTTAGGTTTCTAGAACAATTTAAGAGTGCTTTATAACGTTGAAAAAAGACATTCAAATTCCAGAAGTTAGAGATGTTTATGTGGCTGTTGTAAACGAATATAATGATGTTTACAAGACACAAGATTGGAATGCCTATATAATAAACGATAAAGATGTGGATCTAGATATGATCCTTATTGTTACCAGTGGTTATTCTGATGATAAAAAAACATCTATATTTAGAAAAAAGCTGGATAAGCTTCCAAAAAAAAGCTACGCAAAAATAGAATTGATGCAAGAGGAATTGTTCGCTATCAATAACACCTTTAAAGTCTCTTTTTTTGAGGGCAATACGATGTTTGATAAAACATACTTATTTAGAAAAAATACGATTAATTTAAAAGCGTTACAGCCTATACCTTTGATGCAAGTAAAGGGTGTTTTGGTGAAATAAATTCTTAATCCTAGACCTTTCCGTTTTTAATCTAAAAATTCTTCGACCCTTGGGTCGGGGTTTCCAATTAACATCTCCTTTGGAGAGGTCAGAACTGCCTTTTTTTGCAGTTCTGGGTGAGGCAAAATAACAAAATTCGATTTTTGCCTCTATAAAGGCAAAATGAAACTGGCGAAATACCCCTATGGCTTGCCTCAGGGATAGTCAGTTTCAAGAATTTTTTATTGGAATCGAATCCTCAATTCAACTTATCGGTTAGTTTTTTAAATACTTTTTTAGGGTTTTTACCTTCATATAAAATTTGATAAACCGCATTAATAATTGGGAGTTGTGTCTTTTTAGCATTTTTAAGATTAAGTAAATGGGCGCTTTTTGTAGCATAATAGCCTTCGGCTACCATATTCATTTCCATTTGAGCCGATTTTACAGTATAACCTTTACCAATCATATTGCCAAACATGCGATTTCTAGAAAAGACCGAATAACCAGTTACTAATAAATCTCCCAGATAAGCAGAGTTATTAATGTTACGTTTCATTTTATGCATTTTTTTAATAAAACGTTTCATTTCGCGAATGGCATTACTCATTAGGACACTTTGGAAATTATCACCATAACCTAAACCATGTGCAATTCCCGCAGCAATAGCATATATGTTTTTTAACATAACAGCATATTCTACGCCTATAATATCATCATTAGTTTTAGTTTTTATATAATCGCTAGAAAATTTGTTAGCTATTACTTTTGCTTTTTTGAGGTCTGAACATGAAATTGTTAGGTAAGACAATCGTTCTAAAGCGACTTCTTCGGCATGACAAGGACCAGCTATAACCGCAATATTATCATAAGGGATATTATAAACATTATGAAAATGCTCACCAACTAAAAGCCCTGTTTCGGGCATAATGCCTTTAATAGCAGATACAATTGTTTTATTAGAAATATCAATATTTAGTTTTTCTAACTCTGCATGAATAAAGGCAGAAGGAATTACAAAAATTAAAACATCGGCATAAGCAGCTATTTCATTAATATCGTTGCTAATTTTTAGTTGCTCTAAATGAAACTCAACAGAACTTAAATAATTAGGATTGTGTTGCTCTTTTAATAAATGTTCTTTAGTGTAAACACTTCGCATATACCAACCAACTTCATTTAAATTTTCGCAAAGCATTTTTACAATAGCAGTAGCCCAGCTTCCTGCTCCAAAGACCGCATATTTTAAAGGTTTATCCATAAATAACATTCATTTATGGTTCAAAAATACACAAAATAATAATCATTGCTAAGTCAAGAAAAGATTAAGAAATTCTTTTTTGGCACGTGTTTTGAAAATACTAAAAATATAAACTAGAAAATGTTTGATTATGAAGACAGTAAAATTACTTTTTAGCTTTGCTTTAACAGCAACATTGTTTACATCATGCTATACAGAAGTAAATATTGATGACGAACCAATAATTTCAATAAATGAATTATTAAACTCGCATGAATTATGGTATGTTGATATTAATAGAACAAAAGGATTTGGAGAAACACCTTTTTTACAAATAGCATTTACGATATCTTTTAGAAATGGTGTTATATATGCAAATAACAATATCGTTGGATTAGGAGATAGCGGTAACGGTTTTGGTATCGATGTAGGAACATATGATGCTTACAATATGATCTTAGATGTTACTCATGATATTGATGGATTCGAAACTTTTGATGTTTTTCAAATAGATAGTAATACTTTAGAGCTTTACAATCCTAATAATGACACTTCTTATTTTCTAGAAGGCTATCAACGTAGCAATTTTGATTATGATTTTGTTTTCTATGATAACATTCATTATTTCTTACAAGAATATGAAGCTTGGGAAAAGACGTATACAAGTTCTTTTGGAGCTATAAATGAATTTGATAATGAAAACTATTTACAATTTTTATCTGGAGGAAATGATTCTACATTTGAAAGCTCACAAGATGACAATGGTACAGCAGTAAATAATCTTACATGGCATTATTCAGGAATATATGGTGTTGGAGATGTTAACGGAGATATGTACTTGAAAACTTTAACATTAGATTATGATTTCTTCAACAATGAATACTTCGAATTGAGCGTTATAAATGACGAGAAGATAGAGTTGTTTCACCCATCATCTGAAACAGTTTATGAGTTTGAAGGCAGGGGGTATATACAATACCTAAAAACATCAGATACAAAAAAAGGAAAAACAAACATTTCGCTTGATAAGAAGCGTAAGTATAGAAAAGATAAAGTAGAAAACCCAAGGGAAAATACTCGGGTTAAATAAAAATTTTGGTTGGTTATTTAGTTTAGAAACCGTTTAAAGAGTTAATCTTTGAGCGGTTTCTTCTTTTTATAGAATTCTCCATACTATTTAATTAAGCGCAGATGCTATGCCTTTCTAAAAGCGCTTAATCTGAACAAATTTTCAACTCTTCTTCGATTAAAAATAAAAAGGCAAGGTGAGTTCATTTAAGAAAATCATAAAATATGTGACGATATAATTCTTTTAGTGTCTAAAAAATATAACCTTAAAAAAAACGTAGACATATAATGGGATTATTTTCATTCATTAAAAAGGCTGGGGCTGAGATATTTGGAATTGGTAATGCAGATCCAGACGATGCAGCCGAAGTAGCCGCAGAAGAACTTAGATTAGAAAAGGCAGCGGTAAATAGACTTAAAGAAATAATCAAAGATTTTGAATTAAAAGTAGAAAAATTAGATATTTTTATTGATGGCGACGTTGCTATGATTTCTGGATTGGCTTACGATCAGGCTACCAAAGAAAAAGTAGTTTTAATTGTTGGGAACTCTAACGGGATTGCCATTGTTGATGACCAGATGATAGTAGAACATGTAGCACCTATAGCCCAATTTCACACGGTAGTAAGTGGTGATACTTTAGGGGAAATCGCAAAAGGATTTTATAATGATGCTATGAAATATCCCATTATTTTTGAAGCAAATAAACCAATGCTTACGCATCCAGATAAAATTTATCCAGGACAATTATTACGCATTCCAGTCTTAGACTAGGATTTATTTATTAGCACATTGTTTGTAAAGCCAGTTTATTTTTAAGCTGGCTTTTTTTTGTTTAAACCTGAGCTCGATAGGAAAATGAGGTTGTTTTTTAGAGAGTTTAAGAGTTTCAAATGTTACTTAATAATGCTATTTATAAAAATTCATCTCATCCAAGTACTCCCATACAAATTCTGGAAGCATCGGCTTTACGTTTTTGCCTGTTTTAATAGCGTTACGTATTAGTGTTGAAGAAAGTTCCATAATTGGAGCATCGATATAGTGTATTTTTTTATGACCATCAAATTGCGTTTCTATCTTATTTTTAGAAATGCGAGGGTATACATAAATATGATGATTTTCAAGGATTAACTCATAGTTTTTCCATTTATGAAAACTCTTTAAGTTGTCCTCACCCATAATTAAAGAAAACGCATGATCTGGGTATTTTTCTTGTAAATAAACAAGCGTATTAATGGTATAGTTAGGCTGTGGTAAGTTAAATTCTATATCGCTTGGTTTAAGTTTTGTATAATCTTTAGTAGCACGATACACCATTTCTAAACGTTGGTAATTATCTAATAAGCTACTTTTCTTTTTAAATGGATTATGAGGGGTTACTACAAACCAAACTTGGTCTAAATCGCTATATTCTGCTAAATGATTGGCAATAACTAAATGACCAATATGAATGGGATTAAAAGAACCAAAAAATAACCCAACTTTCATTTTAATATTTTTAAGAGTTTACGAAATCACTAACTAATTTATGAGCATTTTTAAGAGCGCTATCTAAATTGTCGTTTATAACAATAACATCAAATAAAGGTGCCGTTGCTAGTTCAGCCGAAGCTTTTGCAACCCGCATATTTATTTTATCTTCACTTTCTGTTTTACGTTTTTTTAATCTAATTTTTAGCTCGTCAATACTCGGTGGTTTTACAAAAATAGCGAGTGTTTGCTCTGGAAATTTTCGTTTTATACGCAAGCCACCAGATACATCAATATCAAAAATAACATGTTTTCCCATGGCCCAAATACGCTCCACTTCCGTTTTTAAAGTACCATAAAAGTTATCGCGATATACTTCTTCCCATTCTAAAAATGCGTCATTTTTAATTTTAGACTTAAAATCGTTAGCAGATAAAAAATAATAATCTTTTGCATCTATTTCTTCACCTCGCTTTTCTCGTGAGGTTGCCGAGATTGAAAATTCTAAATTTAGATCTTCAAGACCTAACAGGTGCTTTACAATGGTTGTTTTTCCAGAACCAGAAGGCGCAGAAAATACGATGAGTTTACCTTTGTTTTTTGTCTTTTGTTTCGTCACTTACTACTTGAATATGTTATTAAATTTGCTGCACATTATTACTGAATACCACAAACCAACTAAAGTACGTTTAATAATTGTTCTTTAATTTTTTCTAGTTCGTCTTTCATTTGAACCACCAATTGTTGCATAGGTGCATAATTACTTTTAGAGCCAATGGTATTTATTTCTCGTCCCATTTCCTGACCTATAAATCCAAGTTTTTTACCGTTAGAGTCTTTAGAGTTGATACATTCTGAAAAGTAATCTAAATGGTTTTTTAAGCGTACTTTTTCTTCGGTAATATCAAACTTTTCAATATAATAGACCAATTCTTGTTCAAAGCGGTTTTCATCATATTTCTCTTTTAGTTCTTCAACACCTTTAAGTAAACGTTCACGAACGCCTTCAACACGTTCAGGATCCATAGCAATAACCTGTTCGAGAATAGTCTCAATAGTTTTTACCCGATTATTAAAATCCTGTTCAAGTACTTTTCCTTCATCTAATCTATGACAGATTAAGTCGTCTACTGCAGTATTAATTTGTGCTTCAATAATTTTCCATTCATTATCATCAATTTCCTCGCGAACCGTATTTAAAGCATCAGGAAAACGCACAGCCATTTTAAGAAGCTCAATAGCATCGCCATCTACAACATGTTTTAATTGCTCGATATATTGTTTTACAACAGGTGTGTTTATTTGTGTAGATGTGTCTTCTGCGGTAGTTTCAACATAAATTGAGAAATCAACTTTCCCCCGTTCTAATTTTGCTGCAAGAATCTTTCGAATAGACAATTCTTTTTCTCTATAAATACTAGGCATTCTTGCATTTAAATCTAAATTTTTACTATTAAGAGACTTAAGCTCTATGGTTATTTTTTTTGTGGGTAATTGCAATACAGATTTTCCGTAACCTGTCATTGAATATATCATAATGCATGTATTAAGTTCTGCAAAGGTAATTAAAACCTAAAGGATAGAAAACTGATAATAAATTGTGTAAAAAATACTTTGTATTAATATGAGGTTTTTCAAATAATTAATAGATACTTTTGTGTGAATAAGTTACTTTTTAAAAAATGATTTTGATGAAGAATAGAACGGTTACATGTATTGCAATCATTAGTATTTTAGTTTTTTTTGGATGTAAGAAACAAAAAACCGAAACAGATGCTAAAACTGAAGAAGCATTTACAAATCAGGTAAATGATAGCATTATTAATAATCCCCCAGAAGGTATGGTGTGGATTCCTTCAGGATCTTTTTTACAAGGAGCGGTTCCACAAGACAAAATGGCTATGAATCATGAAAAGCCACAACATGCTGTAACTGTAGATGGGTTCTTTATGGATATAACAGAAGTAACGAATGCACAATTTTTAAAGTTTGTTGAAGAAACGGAATATATTACGGTTGCAGAACGAGAAATTGATTGGGAGGAAATGAAAAAACAACTTCCCGAAGGCACCTTAAAACCTCATGATAGTATATTACAACCAGGATCTCTATTGTTTAAAAAAACAAAATCTTCGGTGCCTAATTTATATGATTTTTCGCAATGGTGGCAATGGGCTATTGGTGTTAATTGGAAACACCCTAGTGATCCTAAAAGTAATTTAGAAGGTAAAGAAAATCATCCAGTTGTGCATGTTAGTTATGAGGATGCTCTGGCTTATTGCAAATGGGTTGGTAGGCGTTTACCAACAGAAGCAGAATGGGAATATGCTGCTAGAGGCAATAGGGATAATGTGACTTATTTATGGGGAGATGATAGGTCTCAGTTGTCGCAAAGAGCTAACAGCTGGGAAGGGGAATTTCCTGTAAACAATACTTTAGAAGACGGTTTTGAAAGAACAGCTATTGTAAAATCGTATCCCCCAAACGATTTTGGTCTTTATGATATGGCAGGTAATGTTTGGGAGTTTACAGCCGATTGGTATGATATAAACTACTATGAAACGCTTGCAAAGACAAATACGCCTACTATAAATCCAAAAGGAGCTAGTAAAGGATACAACCCTAATAATCCCTATATACAAGAAAAAGTAATAAAAGGCGGTTCTTTTTTATGTAGTGATTCGTATTGTGCGAGTTATAGAATATCTTCGAGAATGGGTACAAGCTTAGACTCTTCGGCAGAACATGTTGGTTTCCGAACCGTAGTAAGCCCAGATAAGTTACTTGAAAAATAGAAAGATAACTATAAGTAAATTTAAAAAGTCTAAAAAGCGATAAACTTTGTCATCCAGAGACATCTGCTAAAATTTTAGCAAGCGGATGAAATGACGTAATTGGGGTGTCATTCAGAAGGAGGTACGACTGAAGAATCTTTATAATTAATCTCTAAAGATTCTTTGCTGTGCTCTGAATGATAGACGATTATAAATTAAGTGTTTATAAAAAACGTCAATGCTAGCAAAGGGAAGCATTTTATTTGTTTAATAATACACGTTGGCGTTAGTTATCAACCTTCTGTTGTTCCTTTTATTGCTGGTGTTATATTATTAGGTAAACTACCTTTAACAATTTTTAAAGTTTCAATTGCAGTACCTGCTCCTAAAAATTCCGTTTTATTATTAATAACTACATAAATCATGTTGTCAAATTTAGATTTTTCTTTGATATCATCCATTTTTGATAATGTCCACGAGTTTAGCTTAGGTGTTACGTTTGGTAAACCTTTTGTGTTATAATGGTAACCCGTGTAACGACTAACACATAATGTGTATAGACAATTGTCTATATCCGCATTAATAAGACTAAAATAATAAATACTTTATTTCCATAAATGATGCATTAGCCGCAAGATATAGCGTTTCTAAAGAAAGCATTAATGTAATAAAAAGGTGGTGTAAACAGCTCACTCTAGTTAAAGCATTGGAAGTCCATCCCAAAGAATTGTTAGACCTTATTCTTAAAAAAGTATTTCTTACTCCAAAAAAATAAGAATACGGGTTATCCTTCAATAAATAATTACTTACCAATATTGCTGTTTATCTGGCATAAATATTTTTTAATCGTATTTATTTCTGAAAAATCAAAAAATCAGTCATTGGAATTATTAGTCGAAGCATCGAAGTTGTTGGTCGAAATTCTTTATTAAAACCTTAAAGAAATAATAATTTTATCGACCAAAATCTAATGAAAACATGAAATAAAGAATTATTTAGCTCTACACATTGCAGTGTATTTCAGAAAGTTAAAACGAATTCAATAACTATTTAACTAACAAGTTTATGAAACGATGGACAACCAAATTTAGTTTATACAGAACGTTTGATTTTTTGGACAATTCTTTACTACAGACCTTTTAATTTCATAATGAAATATTATTATAAAATCTTAAAAGAGAAGTAGAGGTAATCATTAAAATATAGTTAGTACTATAAGCTAGGTAAAGCGCTATTTAATTTAAAAAATCATCTTATAAATCAACCTTTTATGACAGCATCACAAAATATAGCATCACCGAAGAATAATTTAACACCCATACTAATAATAGCAGGCTTATTTTTCATTTTCGGATTTGTCACCTGGATAAATGGAGCACTAATCCCCTTTATGAAAACCATTAATGAGTTAACCGATGCCCAATCATATTTGGTAGCCTCGGCTTCCTATATCTCATTTGTAGTGATGGCCCTGCCAGCTTCCTATATTTTAAATAAAATAGGCTATAAAAAAGGCATGTCTTTAGGCTTAATAATTATGGGCATTGGAGCTTTAGTTTTTATCCCTGCAGCCGAAGCAAGAACCTACTGGGTATTTTTATCAGGTATTTTTATTCAAGGCATCGGTATGACCATATTGCAAACAGCAGCAAACCCATACATAACCATTTTAGGACCCATAGAAAGTGGCGCCAAACGTATTGCTATTATGGGCATAGCAAACAAAGTAGCAGGAGCTTTAGGCTCTTTAATATTTGGAGCCTTATTATTATCAGGAATAGACGAAGTAAAAGATAAACTAAGTAGTGCCTCAATAGAAGAAAAAGGCCATCTTTTAGATACGATGGCAGATAGTGTTTTTACACCCTATCTAGTGATGGCTATCATTTTATTTATATTAGGAGTATTAATTAGAAAAGCCCCATTACCTCATGTAGAAGCCGCCGAAGTAGAAGACACAAAAGATGGCACGACTACAAAAACCAGTATTTTTCAATTCCCCCATTTATGGTTGGGCGTACTAACCCTATTCGTTTATGTAGGAGCAGAAGTTATAGCAGGCGATACTATTATCGCATACGGTATTTCATTAGGCTTTCCTGCTACAGATGCTAAGTTTTTTACAACCCTCACATTATTAGCCATGGTATGCACCTATGGGCTAGGTGTTATTTTAATCCCCAAATACTTAACGCAAGGCACCGCACTTAAAATCAGTGCCACCTTAGGAGTCATCTATAGCATTTGCATCCTATGTACCACAGGGTTTACCTCCATTTTATTTGTGGCAGCACTGGGAATTTCCAATGCTTTGGTTTGGCCAGCAGTATGGCCATTAACCCTGAAAGGATTAGGCAAGTTCACAAAAACAGGCTCCGCCTTATTAATTATGGCTATCTCAGGAGGCGCGATAATCCCACCATTATATGGTAGAATGGTAGATGACAATAAAGAAGCCCTTATAACTAGTGGTATCAACGAAGTAGATGCCTTAGCAACAGCCTCTACCCATAGTTATTGGATATTAATTCCTTGCTATGCATTGATCTTGTTTTTTGCAATACGAGGACATAAGTATAAAAGTTGGACAAGAAAATAAATAAATAAAAGAAACTATCTATAATTAAGAAATAAACAAAAACGCCATGTTACAGAGTAGTATAGACAAATCTACAGATTTTGAAAAAAGGTTTGAAAACGTAGGAACCATTGTTTTTGAAAACTCCACTAGCGCTTCCAAAGCAGTAGCTAAAGAAATAGCAGATTTAATAAAGGTAAAACAAGCCCAAAAACAACCCTGTATATTAGGTTTAGCCACAGGCTCCTCCCCTAAAGGTTTATATGCCGAATTAGTACGCTTACATAAAGAAGAAGGATTGAGTTTTAAAAATGTGATAGCCTTCAATCTAGATGAATACTATCCTATGGAACCCGATTCTATAAATAGTTATGTGCGTTTTATGAAAGAATTACTCTTTAACCACGTAGATATATTACCAGAGAATTACCATATTCCAGATGGCACCTTATCCAAAGATGCTATTTCAGAATATTGCAGCCAATACGAATCAAAAATAGAAGCTTACGGCGGTATCGATTTACAAATATTAGGTATTGGAGGCAATGGTCATATAGGATTTAACGAATCAGGCTCCTTACAAAACTCAAAAACCCGATTAGTAGCGTTAGACCATATAACCAGAGTTGCTGCCAGTGGTGATTTTTCAGGCTTAAACAATACCCCAAGAACAGCCATTACTTTGGGAGTCAAAAAGATTATGGAAGCCAAAAGAGTAATCCTTATGGCTTGGGGCGAAAGCAAATCCCATATAACAAAAGAATCCGTTGAAGGCACCGTAACCAACCTGGTACCCGCCTCGTTTTTACAAGAACATAATAACGCCACCTTTGTATTAGACAAAGAAGCATCCTCAAAACTAACCCGTATAAATACACCTTGGTTAGTCGAAAAAATTACCTGGACAGACAAACTTATAAGAAAAGCAGTATTAGGCTTAGCACTTCATTTAAAAAAACCTATTCTAATGCTCACCGATGCCGATTATATAGAAAACGGTATGAGTGATTTATTGGCAGATTCAGGCCCAGCTTACGATATAAACATAAAAATATTCAACAAACTACAAAATACGATAACAGGATGGCCAGGAGGTAAGCCCAATGCCGATGATGCTAAACGCCCAGAGCGTGCCGAACCCGCAAAAAAACGCGTGCTTATTTTTAGTCCGCACCCAGATGATGATATCATAAGTATGGGAGGTACATTTAAACGCTTACATGAACAAGGACACGAAGTACACATAGGATACCAAACCTCAGGAAACATAGCCGTAGCAGATGATGAAGCCTTGCGTTTCGCTAGTTTTGTATGCGATTATAATGCCAAATTTGGAATAGAAAGCGCAGAAGCAGAAACGATCTACAAAAAAGCAGAAACATTTCTTAAAAACAAAAAAGCCAGCGAAATAGATATTCCAGAAGTTCGCTATATCAAAGGATTAATTAGAAAAGGAGAAGCCCAATCTACCTCTTATTTTATTGGTATTCCAGATGCCCAGATTCATTTTATGGAACTGCCATTTTATGAAACAGGAGCTATAGAGAAAAAGCCTTTAGGTGAAGAAGATATCGAAATAACGATGAATCTTATTGAGCAAATCAAACCACATCAAATATATGCAGCTGGTGATTTGGCAGACCCCCATGGGACACACAAAGTATGCTTAGATGCCGTTTTTGAAGCCGTAAAACAACTAAAACCTAAAAAGTTTATGAAAGACTGTTGGGTTTGGTTGTACAGAGGAGCATGGCAAGAATGGGGCATTGATGAGATTGAAATGGCTGTTCCTATGGGGCCTGACCAAGTATTAGAAAAACGAAAAGGTATTTTCAAGCATCAATCTCAAAAAGATGGTGTGGTATTCCAGGGAACAGATAGCAGAGAGTTTTGGCAGCGAGCAGAAGACAGAAACAGAGAAACAGCCCATTTATACCATGAATTAGGCTTGTCTCACTACGCCGCTATGGAAGCCTTTGTGAGGTGGGAATATTAAAAAATTGTTTTTAGTTTAGTTTGTTTAGTTGGGACTACTAAGTGGTGTTTTTTGTAGTTATTTAGCATCACTGTAGTCCTCTAACTAAAATCTATTTTAAAAAAAGAGTCGAGAACCCAGTTTAGGGAAGTCAGAGATATTATTTTTACCTATTTAGGTTTAATCCTAATTTATGCATAATTATCACTTGATTCTTAAAATTATATTTGATACTAAAAAAGGCTTCAACATTTTTGTTGAAGCCTTTTTAGTAATCAAGGTGAAACTAGCTGAAATTTGAAATTATGAAGGTTTATAGACGTTTTCAGAGGGTGAAAAATTCACTGACACAGAATTCGCCTCTTTTCATAAAAATTTTAACATAATTTACCTCCATTTAAATGCAAATCACTGCATTTGATTTAAATATTCTTTCCTTTTTTTTGCCAATTTTGTTCCAACTCCACCTATGTTAAAAACCAAAGAAAAGCTAAAGAAATATTAGGCAACAGACTTATTGATATTTATATAAGGTTGATGTCTTTAAAAGGCTCATATATTCAAAAAATCACAGTGTCTACAATAATTTTAATCACTCATTTGTGTTAAGATTTAACACAAAGATACAATCTTAAAAAACTAGCTCAATCAGCAAAAGAATTTATATTTCCAGAATGTAGAGGCACATATTTTTGGATGATATACGGCGTTATTTCATCAAGTGTTTTACCAGTAATAGGGTGAAGACCAGGACTCGTAAAATATTCTATTTTACCATCTTTATTTTTAGTATACCATATTAAAGGCTTATTGGTTCCTTCTGCAAAGAAATCTGTCTTCATAGTCACTTCTACCTTCTTAAAATTTGCAATTAATTTAGAATCGTAAGGTTCAATTTTTGTACTGTATTTTTTATGTAAAGTTAAGTTACAAGAGACTTTTTCGTACTGATTTTTCACCCATACCATACATTTATTTTCTGTTTGTACTATTGATTCATCAAACATTCCACTTTTCGCAACCATAAGAATTACTGTAAGAGCAATACTAATTGAAAAAGTTATAATCCATTTACGTTTCTTTTCTTTTGTATTCAGGTCTTCTTTCCCAGATTTTACCTCTTCGTTTTCTTTATTTAGATCTTCTATACTTAGTATATCAACACTTTCTTCCCCATTTCTAGTATTAGACTTTTCTTCAGAGATTAAATTTTCAGATTTTCGATATACCTGTAATGGTCTAGGCTGAAAATCAATCAGCCAACTTATCAATTCTAAATTTTCAGAACTAGTATCACGAGTAATTCCTTTTAGGTATTGTATAACAGGAACAAATTTATCTGCTTTATACCCTTTTAACTTTTTTATATGGGATTCTTTATTTTCTCCTTCTTTAAATTGAAAAAACTGATTTAAAATATATTCATCGTTTTTTTCTTTTCTTCTATTTAACAACCATAAGCATGCTTCTCTAATTTTTTTTCGAGTAGGCTCTGCTAAATAACCACTCATTTCTCCTCCTTTATCTCTATTGTACTTTTCTAATATCTCCTTTTTATAAGTTTCAGATGTCTTCATTTCAATGATTTGGTTAGAATTATTGGAATTCTCATGGAATTCTTAAGAACTATTGGAATATCTGGAATCATCTATAGCGACTGCTTTTAATCTCAAGTAATTTTGCCCTATCGGCTGGTTCTTGTTATGCATTGCTAACATAACAAATGTACAAAACTAGTTGTTACGAAAATCTGTAATGTGGTTAGTAATTAACGCATTGAGAAGTAGTTACAAACTACTGCATTACAATTTTACTTCTCAAAAAAACAACGGAGTACTCCAAACACTCACGAGTGGTTGATTAACAAAAACAAATCTGGGAAAATCCCAGACAGCCACTCCTTTGTTTAATTCCAAAATTTTTAAATTATGAAAAAAGTAACCATAGCCTTAATGGCACTAGTTTTAAGTACGTCTTTATTTTCTTGCACAGGTGAATCTATTTCTGAAACGGATGATCTTTATGATACTCATGCTACAGAAGGGGATGATGAGCAAGTAAAACCATCTCCTGAAGATGATTAACAATTTTTAATTATGAAAAAGACTGTCTCAAAAAGACAGTCTTTTTTTATTAGATTTATAGAAAATTTATTACGATGAGTAAAATTTTAATATTTTCTATTGTCTTTTTATTTTTATGTTGTGATAATACTAAAATAAATTCAAAAACCATTGATAATGGTAATACAGATATTAATGATTATTATAAAATTGCCAAAAACAAAAACAACTCCCTGCAAGAAAGATATGAAGCTATTAATAAATCTTTTAGTTTAGTTAAAAAAGGAGGAAGAGATACCTTATTCCTGAAAATACTATATTTAAAAGGAGTCATACACCTATCTTCAAAAGAATATGATAGTCTTTTTCTATACAGTAAAAATTTAAGAAAATATGCAAAAAGAATTAACAATCAATCTTATTTAGGAAAATCAAATTATTTATTAGGGTATTACTACGACGAAATAACTAATCTTTCAGATAGTTCCTTTTATCATTATAACATATCTAAAACTCACTTTTTAAATATTAATGATAGTAGCCAAGTTGGAAAACGGCTAATAAGTATGAGCCTTATACAACAAAACCAAAGCGATTTTTTTGGAAGCAAGGAAACTATAACTGAAGCTTTACAATATTTACACCCAAAAAAAGACATCAAACACATAGCTTCATCATATAATACTTTAGCTACTAATCACAGAAAACTTCTTAATTATAATGATGCCATAAATTTCTATAAAAAAGCTATAAAAATCATATTATCTAAAAAAGACAAACTAGCCTATAAAAACAATTTAGCAGCGACATACACAGATAATAAACAATATAAAAGCGCTATTTCAATTCTAGAAAGTATCGTTAAAGATTCGGTAGTATTAAATAATGAAAAAAAATACGCAAGAATAATAGACAATTTAGCTTATGTCAAATGGCTTTCTGGTCAAAATGAAACAGAAAAAACTCTCTTAGAAGCACTAAACATAAGAATAAAAAACAATGATAAGCGCGGACAAATAGCCAGTTACACCCATTTAGGAGAATTTTATTCTAAGAACAATAGAATGAAAGCTTCAGCATATTTTGATTCTGTTATTCGTTTATCAAAAGATTTAAAAATGCCAAAAGCCGAAAAGGATGTCGTTAAATTTTTAATAAAACTCTATCCCAAAAATGTAGAGCTACGTGATCGTTATACCATATTACAAGACAGTCTTTATGCTCAAGAACTAAAAGTAAAAACGCAGTTCGCCAAGTATAAATATGATGACAAGCAAAAACAAGAATCTATTCTACGCTTGCAAAAAGAAAAAGCAGAGAAAGATTTGGCATATACGAAAGAGCGTCAGACCAAAATAATTTATTTGTCTGCTTTTATACTTGCCTGTATAACTATAGCTTTTGCTATTTATTTTTTTAAAAGACGTGCAAAGATTTTAAAACAACAAAATGAATTAGAAAAACTAGAAACTATATATAGTACAGAAGCTGAATTATCTAGAAAACTACATGACGATTTTGGTGCCAAAATAAACCATTCTATGCTTCTGGTTCAAAATGATTCAGACAAGTCTAAATTGCTTGATACACTAGATGAACTTTATCATCAAAGTCGCGATTTTTCGAGAGAAATAAACGAAGTTGAAACTGGCGTTAACTATAAAAACGAACTCTTTGACATGCTTAGTCTATATACTTCAACACAGATTAAATTGTATACTACTGGAAGTAAATCTATAGACTGGTCTACCATAAATGATTTATCTAAAATCGTTTTGTATAAAGTCTTGAGAGAATTAATGCTAAACATGTTAAAACACAGTAATGCTACAGCAGTCAAAATTGCGTTTAAGACATTATTCGATGGCTTACAGATTAATTATTCAGATAACGGTAAAGGTGCTTCAAAAATGGCCATGCGCAATAAAAACGGACTTCGGAATACAGAAAAGCGTATTCAAGCTATTGGAGGAACAATTATATTTGAAACTGATAAAGGAAAAGGGTTTAAAGCCGAAATTAAAACCCCAAATTAAAAAGCTTCTATTATGTTTAAAAAAGTTTTGATTGCAGAAGATTTTCAAGATACAAATGCTGGTATTGTGAGTGCATTATCAAATAAACTGAATATCCATGAATTACAAGAAGAACTCTACTGTGACAAAGCCTTTAACAGAGTTAAAGTAGCGCAAGCTAATGGAGCGCCTTTTGAATTATTGATTACTGACCTTTTATTTAAAGAGAATCATATAGACCGAAAACTAACCTCGGGTGTAGACCTTATAAAGGCTGTAAAAGCCATACAGCCGTCCATAAAAATTATTGTAAATTCTATGGAAGAGAACCCATCAAAAGTAAAGTCTCTTTTTAAAGAACAACACATTGATGGTTATGTTTGTAAAGGGCGGCATAGTTTAAATGAATTAACAACTGCTATACTTGAGGTTTACCAGAATAACATCTACTTATCTCCACAAATAAATATGGCTTCAAACCAACATATCATAGAATTGGATGAGTTCGACATCTCAATTTTAACAGAATTAGCAAATGGTTTAAGTAAAAAAGAAATTGCAGAAAAATTTAAACAAAATAATATCACACCAAATAGCGAAAGTACTATCGATAAAAGAGTAAGTAAATTATTTGATGATTTTGGTGCCAAAAATTCTACACAGCTTATTGCTATACTTACCAGAGATGGATTGATTTAGATATGTAAATTAAACATTTTCATTTTAATAATTTCACCCCCTTACACATATCTGTAAGGGGGTGTTGTTTTATGAACTTAGCTTTGTAGTAGTATTAATTTAAAACTTAAAATAATGTCTAGATACGGAAATTTAAACGGAGGATCAGGGGTGTATTCTTACGAAATAGGAAGCGATAGAATAACTATAACATTTTCTACAAATTCAATTTATGAATATACCTATGAAAGTGCTGGGAATAATCATATTGAAACAATGAAATCTTTAGCAATTAAAGGAAAAGGATTAAATGGCTACATAAATACTTACACAAAATTTAAATATTCAAGAAAGATTAGTTAATACATCAAATTTTATAATTATGGAATACAAAGTAATACCTTTTATAGCATCAATAGAACAAAACAAAGGGAAATCTAGTGATGTTGCAGAACAATTAGAGACAATTATTAATGACAATATAAGTAAAGGTTGGAAATATATTCGCTTAGAGAGCGTATCAACTTTTGTAAACCCTGATTCTGGATGTTTTGGTTTAGGAGCTAAACCAGGATATACAACAACAAGACAAATGATCGTTTTTCAAAAATAAAATGAAAATTATTCTTTTAATAATAATTAAAGCCTATTGGCTTATAATCCCAAAATCAAAACGGAAAAAGTGCATATTTAGAAAATCCTGTTCTAACTATGTTTTTAAAGAAACTTCAGAAAACGGTTTATGGAGAGGACTAAAAGCTTTTAGGTTTCGATACGAAAACTGCAGGCATGGATTTGAGATTTTTAAAAACCCAATCGATAATAAATTTCAAATGATATTACCCAATCATCAAATTATTGATGAAAAAGATATTGCGAAAAGATTAATAAAAATAAATTTAAATGAATAAAATATCCGTTAATAAATTATCAGAATATTTAGGGTCAGATGCATTAAGGCGCAGAAGAATAATCGAAGATCAAAAAGAGCCTGTTGAATTTATGATTACTAGGTATAAAGCGGCAAAAGAGGCAATGATAAATTATATTAAATCAGGTTATGATGTTGATATAATTGATAACGCAATTGACAAATTAAGAAGAAAAACATGCTCTACAGATTTTGAGAAAAATGATAGAAAAACTTCGATAGAAGCCTTAGAATCTTTTTTAGAGATAAAATTTCCAGAACATCTCTTAGATTTTAAGATATCAAAACCAAAGAAAAAAATTAACCTAGTAGAAAGTAAACTTCAAATAAATGTAAACCCTGAACTAATTATAGATGGAGTTTATAGAAAGAAAAAGGTTATTGGTGGTATAAAAATCCACATATCTAAGCATAATAAGTTAACTGAAGAAATGCAAAAAAATGTTTCTACTCTAATTCATAAAGCTATTGAAGAAAAAGTTGTGATAAATTCTAAAAAAGAGGTTTCTCATCTTGATTTTTGTTTAAGTATAGATGTATTTAATCGTTCCATCTATTACGCTCCAAAATCTTTTAAAAGAAGAAGGAAAATTATAAATTATGCATGTGATGAAATTACCCTTATATGGGATAGTATTTAACCTAATCTTAAAAAATTAATATGAAAGCAAAAAAGGATGATGTATATCATTCTTTTTTGCTTTACAGATATCTGTAAGGATTTGTCTTCTAGTGGGTTTAGATTTGACGTATTAATAATTTAAACATATAATAATGGGACAACCAAAATTCGAAATTGAAAATAGCACTAACGACAAATTCTATTTTAACCTAAAAGCAGGAAATGGAGAAGTTATTTTGACGAGTCAAATGTATGCCTCAAAGCAAAGTTGTAAATCAGGTATTACTTCGGTAAAAGTGCATGCACCAGAAGATAGTAATTATGAAAGAAAGGTTGCTACAAATGGCAAATGCTTTTTTGTTCTAAAAGCCACAAATGGAGAAACTATAGGTAAAAGCGAAATGTATAATTCTACACAAGCCAGAGATCATGGCATTGCATCAGTAAAGACAAATGCGCCTATTGCAGAAACTTATGATTTAACCATTGCTTAAAAATCTCAAATGAGCACTAAAACTTTCCATAATACAGTACGGATTACATCTATTATTTGTGCAATACTACTTTTTATGGCAGTACTAAAAGCACCAAGAGAATATTACTGGCTACTACGCACAGTCGTTTCTATTGGTGCTGTTTTAGTCATTATTAAAAATATAACTACCTATTGGGTATTGTTATTTCTGATTGTTGCCATCTTATTCAATCCTATTTTCCCCATTTACCTCTATAAAAAAGTTTTATGGATGCCTCTGGATATAATAACTGGTCTACTATTTCTTATAGAAATTATTATAAATAAACCCAAAATAGAAAAGGTCATAATTCAAAAAAAAGAGGAGAAAAAATACCAACGTGATCGAATCCTTTAAATTAACTTATTATGGAAAAAACAAAAATATCAGCAGTTCTAAAAAGTCATTTTTTAAGATTATATCAAATTGCACTTTCTGACGGTGAATTTAGCACTTTAGAAATTAAAATGTTATACGAATTTGCAGAAGAACGTGGGGTTTCTAAAGAGTATTTGGATGAGATCTTATTACATCCGCTAGACACCAATAATCTTATTCCTGAAGATATTAATGAGAAACTCATATTCTTATGTGATTTTGCTATTATGATATGGGCAGACGGCGTTGTAACTGAAGACGAACAAATGGCTTTAGAAAAATATATAAAACTTTTTGGATTTATAGATGAAAACATAAAACCATTAGCAAACCATCTCATAGATGCAGTTAAGGCCAATAAAAACAAGCAAGACATTTTAATTGAACTAAAAAACTAATTATGGGATTCAAAAACTTAATACAATTAAAGCCTAAAGAACCCTTATCAAAAACAAACGATGAGGAGGTTTCACAAGAAGTAAGAAAACGAACATATCACGAAACAGGATTTCGTCATAGTTCCAGAAACATGGGGAATTCCCAAACACTTGGTATTTGTTTGGATGCTGTATATGCTAAATTCGAGAATGAGGAAAAAGAATTGAATCATAAGCAAGAAGAATTAAAACGACCTTATTTTCAAGAACAACGTGCTAAAGAGTCAGAAATTAAAGGATTTCAAGTAGCCATTGATAATGCAAATGAAAATATTAAACAAAAAGAAGATAAGAATCAAGACATAAAAGACAGTATAAAAGAATTAAGGTTTGAGATGACAGACCTGCCCTTAAACCCTGAAGTATATGGAGTTCCTGCAAAAAAAGGTGCCTCTGCTAAATTTTGGATTGGCCTCATTGTCTTAATCCCCATAACCGTCTATCTATTTATGTTTTACGCTTCTGTTGTTTATTCTGCCATGGAAAAACAATTTACTTATGACGATCTGCGGTGGTATGTACCCAATGCCATTTTATTAGCCGCAGAAGATGGATTTCAAGCCTTAGCAACTGTTATATTTGCTCCATTTATTTTTATAGGGCTAGGATACCTCATCCATATGTTTTATCAGAAGAAAAAACTAATATCCTATTTTAAACTTGCTGGTGTCGTTTTAGCAACCTTAGCTTTTGATGTTTTACTTGCCTTTTTTGTGGAGAAAAAACTATGGGAACTAAACGTGGTCGATGAAAATGCCTCATTTGGGTTCTCTGAAGCTATGCAGAGTCAAGAGTTCTGGTTAATTATCTTTTTAGGGTTTATAGCCTACCTTATTTGGGGCTTTATTTTCGATTTTGTAATGGAAGAGAATAAAGAAAAAGACAAAGTAAAAAATGCGATTCGTAAACGTTATGAACAAATTGAAATTCATCAAGAACAAATACACGACAATACAGTCAAAATAGATGAATTAAAGTCTCTGATTAGAACTATAAAAGAAAAAATTTCGGCCGCAAATGGTAGAATTCAGGAGTTACAAAGTATTATAGACGGTACTATTATTCCAACTGCAGAATACAAGTTATATGCCTCTGAATATTTACAGGGCTGGTTAACTTTTATAGGAGAACAATTACCAATTGCAAAGTCAGAAAAGGACAACTTGATTACAGCTTGTATCGATGTAAATAAACTTCATCTTGATGCTGTAGGCGTTCGAAAAGACTATCAAAACACCGTATTCACAAAAACCTTGTAAAATGAAAAAAGTAGTCTTTACTAGTTGCTTATTGTTTTTCTTTATGTCATGTGCCCATGATAAAAAAGAAAAGTCTAAAGACCATATCTCTGATAAATACCAAAAAACACAAACTAAAAATGATTGCTCTGATTTTTTGATGAAGCGAAAGCAAGAAAACCTAAATATTAGTATTCTCTTAGATCTTTCCGATAGAATTGACTTACCAAACCAACAAGTTAAAGATTCAGCTTATATTCTATCTTTAGCAAAAGCATTCAACATTCATATTAAAAGCAAAAAACTAGGGTTGCTTTATGATAAAATGGAGGTTTTTTTTGAACCAACCCCTACAGACCGTAAAATAAATCAAATATCAGATCAGTTAAAAATTTCATATGTCAAAGGAGTTTCTAAAAAAGAATGGATACCTAAAACGATTCATCTTTATGAAAACAATCCATCTTTAATTTATAACCTAGCAAGATCATCATCTAAAAAAAGAGGTTACCCTGGTTCGGACACTTGGCGTTTTTTTAAAGACCATGTAAAGGATTATTGTATAGAAAGTTGTCGCAGAAACATATTGGTTATCCTTACCGATGGTTATATGTACCACAAAAAATCCTTAAGAAATGATAAAAACCAGACATCCTACTTAACTCCTCGACACCTGTCAAAACTGGGACTAAATACACCCAATTGGAAAGAAATCATGGAAAAACGTAATATGGGTTTTATCCCTGCTAATAACGGTTTAAATGATTTAGAAGTACTCGTTATTGGTATTGAAAATCAAAATTCAAAACATCCCTATGCTCAAGATATTATTGAAGCCTATTGGTATAATTGGCTTAAATCTATGGGAGTAAAAAAACCAAAAATTAAAAATTCAGACTTACCGTCTAATATAGAAAAGATCATTTTCAATTTTATTCTAAACAAATAACTATGTCATTTAGATTCAATAAAAGAGTAAAACTAGGCAAAAACTTTGGTATAAACATTAGTAAATCTAGTATTACTCCAAGTTACAGAACAAAACGAGGAAGTATAAGCACAAAAGGTTATTCCATTCGTACAGGAATCCCTGGTATATCTTATCGTAAAAATTTCTCTAAAGCTAAAAACGCAGGATGCATATTTGCTTTGATTCCTTGGATACTTCTTGTCCTAATATTTTCTTGTTCTTCCAGCGAAAATGTTAACAGTCCTAGCCCTTGTAGAGATACCAATTGTGCAGATTATACCTCTCAAGCTTCTGCTCAAGCAGCTTATGAAGCAGATCCAGAATGCCGAAACGATTTAGACAGGGATAACGATGGTATTGCCTGTGAAGAACCTGGAAATAGTGTGAAAAATTGCGCTACGACATCTAACTGTGGTTGCTCGGGAAAAAACAAATCTCCATGTGAGGCAGATCCTTGTTGTAAATGGATTGTTGGAACAGGGTGTAAGTGCGAATGAGAAATTAAACTCTATGGAAAAGTAAAAAAGTTATCAAATAGAAAATTTTAAAAAAACAGGTAAATGATCCGATAATTTTCTCGCTTTTTCTAAGTTTTCGCAAAACTTCACAAAATCGATAACCTTACTTTCTATTTTATCAATTTCTTTGGATGAAAAGATATTATCAATAGAATGATTTAAATATTTATTTTGTTTACAAACTTTTTTCAAGGTTGTTTTTTGATTATTAACAGCAGGAGTAAATCCTATATTCTTAAAATCGTCAAATACGGGTTTCGTTTCATTTACGTTGAAATCTCCAGCTATAATTAATGGTCTTCCAATAAAATCACTTATAAAAGTAGTTAAAGCTTTAATTTCACTTTCTGGATTCTTATTAAAAGGCCTAGAATGAAAATTAACAATGGAGAATTTCTTTTTATTTATATAAAAATCTAAAAGGAAGGGTTCCCTGTCTATTACTGCATCCAATTCGGTAATTAACCGGCCTCTGTTTTTTATTTTAATATGCTTGTTTTTCCAAATAAAGGCGTAGCGCTCTGTAACATATTTCGAGCTGTTTGTTGGGTTACTTATTGCATAATCCCATGTATACCCTTTTCGGTTTAAAATATCAGTAAGTTTAGCAACAGCTTGAGCTCCACCATATCCAGCAACAACTTCTTGTATCGCTATGATATCAACATACCTAACAATTTCTGCAATCTCATCTAATTCCTCACTACTTTTAGTTTTTCCAAAATCTTGTATATTCCATGATATCAAAGTAATACTTTCTGACTGAGAAAATATATTTAAAGAAAAAAACAAAAAAGGTATTACGAGTAGTTTTTTAAGCATCGGTTTGGTTTTAGGCTCTAAAATAGATAAAAATAAAGCTCCTTTTATTACAGAAATTCGTAAAACGAAAAAGTATTGTATTATTTCTCCTCATATAATAAGAGCTCTTGCTAGTGAACAAGGGGTGTATTTAGGTCAAATAAAGACCGAGGATAAATCGAATGAGATAAAGGCAATCCCAAAATTACTAAATAGTATTTCTATAGATAATTGCACTATAACGATAGATGCTATGGGCTACCAAACAGAAATCATAGAAACCATACGAAATAATCAAACAAATTAAATACCACTTTGTTTTACCTATGTTGTACCTGTGAAATACAAAAGGCTTCAACATTTTTGTTGAAGCCTTTTTTGGTACTCAAGGTGGGAATCGAACCCACACTCTCGAAAGAACTGGATTTTGAATCCAGCGCGTCTACCAATTCCGCCACTTGAGCATTAATAAACTAAAAGACAATTCAAAATTACAAATTATCTCTAATTATACGGAGCTTTTCTTTTCCAATTCCTGATTTCCAATATTTCTCCCTTTTTCTAGCTTCAAATCTAGTATCAATTGTTTCAGAATATACTAGCTTAAAAGGACGATATGCTCTAGTTGTTTTCTCACGACCTTGATTATGTCTTTGTAATCTATCAGGAATATTAATTGTCATTCCTACATAAATATAATTCCTTGACAAGCTTGAAATAGCATAAACATAATACATCTTTCAAAATTTAAGCGCGCCTGCCTGTCGGCAGACAGGTCTACCAATTCCGCCACTTGAGCATTTCGAATAGCAAAAATATATATTTTTTCGGGATTAATCATAAAAATACCAGTCAATATATTCTTTAGGTTAAAATAAATGTATAAATTTGCACCTCGTTTAAAATAAGGTGCAGTTTAGTGCTGCAAAACAACTAGTTATCTATGCCAATTATAAATACCGAAGCTAAAATTTTTGCGTGCACACAAAGTAAGATTCTTGGCGAAAAAATAGCGAAGTCGTTTGGGGCAGATTTGGGTAAAGTAATAACATCTACCTATAGTGATGGAGAGTTTCAGCCATCCTATGAAGAGTCTATTCGTGGAACTAGAATTTTTATTATTGGTTCCACTAACCCAGGTCCTGAAAATTTGATGGAAATGTTATTAATGATAGACGCAGCAAAGCGTGCTTCAGCAAGACATATTACTGCGGTATTACCATATTTTGGATGGGCAAGACAAGATAGAAAAGATAAACCTCGTGTACCAATTGCAGCAAAATTAGTTGCTAAAATGTTAGAAGCGGCTGGAGCTACTCGTATTATTACGATGGATTTACATGCAGATCAAATACAAGGGTTTTTTGAAAAACCAGTAGATCATTTATTTGCATCTACTATTTTTCTACCATATTTGAAAAGTTTGAATTTAAACAATTTAACAATTGCTTCTCCAGATATGGGTGGTTCTAAAAGAGCTTATGCTTATTCTAAAGCATTAAAGAGCGATGTCGTTATTTGTTACAAGCAACGTGCTAAGGCGAATATAATTTCGCATATGGAATTGATTGGAGATGTTACTGGAAAAAATGTCGTATTGGTAGATGATATGGTTGATACAGCTGGTACATTAACAAAAGCAGCAGATTTAATGATGGAACGTGGTGCATTAAGTGTTAGAGCTATTTGTACACACCCGATTTTATCAGGAAAAGCTTATAAGAATTTAGAAAGCTCAAAATTAGAAGAACTAATAGTAACAGACTCTATCCCTATATCACAAAAGAGTGATAAAATAAAAGTTTTAAGTTGTGCAGATTTATTTGCAGAGGTTATGGATAAAGTTCACAACAACCAATCTATCAGTTCACAATTTGTCATGTAATCACTCCCAAAAAGAGGAGTGTTAGATAAGAATAATTATTAATTAATATATAAATAGAAAATGAAATCAATTACAATCAACGGATCTCAAAGAGAAAGCGTAGGCAAAAAAGCGACAAAAGCCTTACGTAATGCTGGTCAGGTTCCTTGCGTATTATACGGAGGAGATAAGCCAGTTCATTTCGCAGCAGCAGAATTAGCATTCTCTAAACTTGTATACACACCAAATGCGCATACAGTTGTGATTAAATTAGATAATGGAGAAACTTTAGGTGCAGTACTTCAGGATATTCAATTTCACCCAGTTACAGATAAAATTTTACACATAGATTTTTATCAGTTATTTGAAGACAAAGAAATTGCTTTAAATATTCCAGTTCAACTTGTAGGAAACTCAAGAGGTGTTAAAAACGGTGGTGTTTTAAGAAGAAACAACAGAAAATTACGTATTAAAGCACTTCCAGCAAACTTGCCAGATTTTATTGAGATAGACATTACTCCTTTAAAAATTGGAGATAAAGTAACAGTAGCAGATTTATTAACTGAAAAGTATACTTTCTTGCATACAGATAATACAGTAGTATGTCAAGTTAGAACTTCTAGAGTAGCGGTTGAAGAAGAAGACGATGATGAAGAAGCAGTAGAAGGAGCAGAAGCACCAGCAGCAGAAGGGGCAGAAGCGCCAGCAGCTCAAGAATAAACATATTCTTAACTAAATATTAAAAGCATCCTGAATAATTCAGGATGCTTTTTTATTTTTACAGAAAGATAAGATGTATGTATCGGTTTTTATTCAAACTATTTAAGAGAAAAAAAGTAATAATAGAACAAGATGTAATGAAAAAATATTTAATAGTTGGTTTAGGAAATATAGGAGAGAAATACGCAAATACACGCCATAATATAGGATTTAAAATATTAGACTATTTTGCAAATAAAGAAGCATTAACGTTCGAAACTCAAAAACTAGGGGCTATTACTACGTATAAATTAAAAGGGAGAACCTTTATTTTTTTAAAGCCAAATACTTATATGAATTTAAGTGGGAAAGCCATATTGTATTGGTTAACAAAAGAAAAAATTCCTTTGGAAAACTTATTAATTATTACAGATGATTTAAACCTGCCTTTTGGAAGCCTTCGATTGAAAGCTAAAGGGAGTGATGGCGGACATAATGGATTAAAGGATACTCAAGAAAAATTAAATACAACTAAATACAATCGTTTTAGATTTGGAATTAGTGATGCTTTTAGCAAAGGTAGGCAGGTTGATTATGTTTTAGGGGAATGGAGCCAAGAAGAGTCAGACAAGCTTGGAGAGCGTTTAGATAAATCGATTGAACTTATAAAATCTTTTGTTTTAGCAGGAATGAATATTACGATGAATACTTTTAATGGGAAGTAAAACGGACTTGAAAGATTAATCAAAAGTATATTATGAACTAAGTGAAGCCAATCATCTTAAACTAAAATTAAACAGATTGACACCCCTGACTGCCGTTTAGGAAAGCACCTTGAAATAAACTTAACAATATAATAGACAGTCCTTACTTAGTCTATAACTACCTTTTTTGTTGATTTTCGAATACCATCGGATACCCTTAAAATATAGATGCCAGATGGCACATTATTTAATTCTATACTTTCGTTGAAATCACCAGTACCTTCAAATATGTTTTTATAAATAGATTGACCTCTTGTATTAAAAATTTCGGTAGTAATATCTCTAGATAAAGAACCGTTTAGTTTAACATTAAATTTTCCATTGTTTTGGTTAGGATATACTATTAAGTTGCTAAAACCAGACTCTTCAATAGCATTGGTAGGTAATATTGTAAGCGTGTAATCTTCTACTTCTCCATCAAAACCATTTTGAGAAGACATGGGCTCTTGTTCTCCCCTGTTTCCTATATATCTGGTAGAGATTCTCATAATAGTATTTCCTAAAACAGCGTCTATAGGAACACTAATAGAAAGAGGTGAATTATTAGTTGCTCCATTTGTAACGTTGGTAGCATTACCTAACTCATATGCTTCACCAATATCGTCAAAACTGGAATTTTGATTCCAATCAATCCATACTTTTGTTGCTGTAGTGAAATTACCATTAGTAGTAACATTTGCAGTTAAATCATAAGTGTTATCTCTATTAATTTCTGTAGAGATAGATGAGTAATCGGAATAATCAGAAGGTTTTTCAGAAGCTTGATTAATAGTATTAAATTGAACAAGCGTTATGGAGGTATTATATACGAAATCTGATGATAATATGTTGAGTGTATAATCTTCAACTTCACCATCAAAGCCATTTTCACAAGACGTTGGGAATGTACCGAATTTGGTTGAAACCCTCATAATAGTATTACCAAAAACAGCATCAATAGGGACAGTGATTAAGAGTGGCGAAAGCGATGTTATTCCATTAGTAACATTAGTAGCATTACCTAAATTATATTCTTCTCCAACATCATCAAAACTACAATTTTGATTCCAATCTATCCAAACTTTAGTAAAAGTAGTATAATTATCATCAGTATTAACATTTACAACTAAATCATAAGGGACGTTTCTATTTATATCTGTAATGATTGAGGTGTAATCTGAGTAACCAGAAGGTTTTGCAGAGGTGTTGTTAATAGCATTAAACTGCACTAGAGTGGTGCTAGTTTGATATTTTGTGTCTCCAGCAGATGAACAGATGCTATTGAAAAAAGGTAACGTTACATTCTTGTTTTTTGTAATGGATGTTGAAGTTCCTGTAATTATTAAAGAATAGTTATCTTGGGCAACACCATCTAAATTATTAATGGTCATGGTAACACTACCAGAAGTATTTAAACTTGTTGGAGAGAAATCAATTGTAGAGCTTCCTGGATTTCCAGAAGCACTAAAAACGGTGTTTTCTGAAAAACCATTTGCTGCAACATAGTTAAAATGAAATACAGCAGTAGTTTCTTGACAATTAATCGGATCTAAAGTCTCTTCAACTATAAAAAAATCGGGGTCGGAAGAAATCGAAAAATTGAAATCAGAAACATCATAAAAAATATTATCTGCGGCTTCAACTAATATTCTGGCGTTAGCTGTATCGGATATTGCAGGAACTGTATAAATAAAAGAACCATTGTTGAGCGTGTTTGATGCAATTGTGATTGGAAACGTTAATCCACCATCAGTAGATAATAGAATATTTACATTTTGACAATTTATAGTGCCATTAGTTGTTTGCCCTACTTCCCATTCAATAGTTTGATTAGAACCTTGTACCCAAGAAGTAGGATTGGTTACAGTAAAAGGTGTTACATCTTCTACGGTGATTTGCATAGTGTCATAACTACTTTGTCCGCCTGTTGAAGAAGCTATAGACCTATCTCTAACAGTTAATGCCCAATTTAAAGTTCTGGCTACAGTTGAAACTGTTTCCCAATCACTTCCTAAAGTAGGGTTGGTTTGGGTTGTATTTCCTGCTAAAACACTACTAAATTTAGGTATATACCTGTCTGGATCGTTGGAAGGAGGTAAGGATCTGTTCATGGGAGCAGAAGTTAAAGTGGGGCCAAAATTAAGATAGCTGGAAACGCCACTATCGATTTGTTCCCAACAATAGGTTAAATTATCTGCTCCGTCCAAATCTGTAGCAGAACCTTTTAAAACATAAGCGGTTCCTTTAGGAATATTATAATTATTTCCAGCATCTGCACTTGGTGGATTGTTGGAAATAGCTTCGGTTGTTTGGCAGCTTTTAGTACTTAGATTGTCTAGTACTTGCTTAATACTATGGTAGTGAAAGTAATCGTCACTATGTAACTCTACATTATTTGCGCCTTCAATACCAGCATATGCCATAATTGTTGTACCGCTTCCAGGTTCTGAGTTAACACCAGTACCTTCAGTATCGAAAGCCCAGGTGTGATTTGCTCCCATTTGATGTCCAATTTCATGAACGACAAAATCTATATCAAAAGTATCTCCTTCAGGTATATTATTGCTAGGAGATGTATAGGCGCTTCCTTTACCATGAGATGATCCGCCAGAAGGGTTTTCACAAACACACCCAATACAGCCTGCATTTCCGCCGCCGCCGCTAGCTCCGAATAAATGACCTATATCGTAAGCATTATTACCAATAACACTGGTTAACGTATTTTGAAGTTGTAAACTCCATCCATTGGTATTGTTGAAATTACCCTCATCGGTACCAGCATTGGCATTAGAATATGGATCTGTAGCTGCATCATTATAAATTAATAAATCATTATTGGCAATAAGCTCAAAAGTAATAGCCATATCAGTTTCAAAAATCTCATTAACTCTGGTTAAAGATGCATTAATTGCTTCTAAAGCATCAGAAATAGGATCTCCGCTATCATGATAAGCTGTATATTCCGAAGTCGTTGAAATCGCTATTCTAAATTTTTGAAGTGTTTGATTGTTAGCCCCGCCTTCATTAATTTTACTTTTAGAATTATCACTGTCTTTATTGAATGTTTCATTTAATTTATCAATCGTTTTACATTCAAATTTACTTGTAAGACTGTTTTTGTCTTCTCTATTATATACTATATATTGGTTAGAGTTTTTAGAGAGGGGTTGCATGAAAACTGTGGGCTTATCAATATACGAAATCATGGTTTGCACACCTTTAGGTGAAACACTCATTCGTAATCGGGTGCCTGAATTATCTCGACTTACCCCAATATAGGATTTAATATTTGGGTATTTAGCTGCAAGTTCTGGAGCAAAAACAGGAGCTTCATAGATGGTAAATGATTCTAATTCTCCTTGGTGACCTGGAATACTAATAATGGTATTGCTTTTTTTATTTTGACCTCTTAATGTTGCAGAAACAGTAGTGTTTTTAAATAAAGAGAGGTCAAGTTCGAAAACGTTGACTTTACTTTTATCTAAATGAAGTTTAGATAATTTGTCAGAGTTTTTAATGATTTCAACCTTTTTCCAAGAAGAATTTTGCGCAACACTCGAAAATGCAAACAAAAATATTGCTATTGATAAAACATAATGTAGTTTTGTTTTCATAAAAAATTTAGGGCATTTTCATTAAACGTAATATAACAAATCTAACTTTTTTAAATTAATTTAACAATTTTTACTCGTTAAATGGGCAAGGTAAAGAACATTGATATATATAGATCTGAGGAACCTACAGTGGTTACAATTGGAACTTTTGATGGGGTGCATATAGGTCATAAAAAAATAATAAAACATTTAGTTGATATTGGTAAAAGGGAGCATTTAAAATCTGTAATTCTTACTTTTTTTCCTCATCCACGTATGGTACTTCAAAAAGATTCGGGTATAAAATTGATAAATACTATTGATGAACGTCGCCATATTTTAGATTCTTTAGAATTAGACCTGTTAATAATTAAAAAGTTTACAAAAGAATTTTCAAGACTTAGATCTGAAGATTTTGTTAAGGAAATTCTTGTTGATAAGCTAAACGCAAAAAAGGTAATTATTGGCTACGATCATAGATTTGGAAGAAACAGAAAAGCAAATATCGACGATTTAAAAAAGTTTGGAGAGGTTTATGGATTTGAAGTTGAAGAAATTTCGGCACAAGACATAAATGATGTAGCTGTTAGCTCCACAAAGATTAGACATGCTTTGGTTGATGGAGATATAACTAAAGCAAATTCCTTTTTAGGTTATAATTTTATGTTATCAGGAATGGTTACAAAAGGGAAAGGTTTAGGGAGACAATTAAATTTTCCAACAGCTAACATTCAAATAGAAGAAGATTATAAATTAATACCCAAGCAAGGAGCCTATATTGTTAAATCATTAATAGATAAAATAGCTGTTTTTGGTATGATGAATATTGGTATGAACCCAACAGTTAATGGTAAAAAGGAGACTATTGAAGTTCATTTTTTTAATTTTGATACCGATATTTATGATAAAACCATTCAAATAGAATTGTTAAATCGTATTCGGGATGAAGAAAAATTTGAATCTGTCGAGGCTTTAAAAATACAATTAAAAAAAGATAAACAAATGGCACTTACCTATATCGCAACTCATTATGCTAAATAGATGGCTGTTTAAAAATATTGATAATTCGGCATGAATTGTTTTTCGAATTATTTTCGGATTCCTTTTTTATTTATTCTATTATAATTTTTTTAGTCGATTGTCGCAAACCATCACTAACATTTAAAATGTACATACCAGATTGTACCTCTTTTAAACTTATTGTTTCTTTAAAGTCACCACCGTCATCATAAATATTGCTATCAATAACGCGACCTCTTAAATCAATTAGTTCAACTTTAATTTTACTTGATAAAGCAGTGTTTAATTTAATAGTAAACTCCCCTTTATTTGGATTAGGATAAACTACAAAATTTTCAAAACCAAATTCTTCAACTGAAAGTATTGGCATAATGTTAAGTGAATAATCTTCAACTTCACCATCAAAACTATTTTCGCAAGAGCTTGGTAAACCATCATCTTTATATTTAGTGGATACACGCATTACAGTAGTTCCTAAAACAGCATTATTTGGTATGGTGATGGCAAGTGGGGAATTTCCTGTTTCTCCATCAGCCACATTAAAGGCGTCACCTAAATCATAGTCTTCACCAGTATCAAAACTGCAATTTTGGTTCCAATCTATCCAAACCATAGTGTTAGTAGTATAAGCACCATCATCAGGATCAGTATTTGCTCTTACTGTTAAATCATAAGAACTATCTCTGTTTACATTAGTTGGAGAAGAACTATAGTTTGAATAACCTGAAGGTTTTGCCGAAGCTTGATTAATGGTATTAAATTGAACTAAGGTTGTACTGGTTTCAAATTCTGTATTAGCTACAGAAGTACATATATCATTAAAGAAAGAGAAATCAAAAATTTTATTTTTAGTTTTAGGAGGTGATGTTACTGTTCCTGTTACGGTAATATTATAGTTGTCTTGAGCAACTCCTTCTAAATTACTAATAGTCATGGTAACAGGCCCAGATGTGCTTAGGTTTGTTGGTGAAAAAGCAACGGTTCCACTACCAGGAATCCCTGAAGCACTAAATATTGTATTGTCAGAAAACCCATTAGCTACTACATAATCAAAATTATATATAGCAGTAGTTTCTCCACAATTGATTGGAGTTAAAATCTCATTTACTATAAAGAAATCTGGATCAGCCGATATAGAAAAATTAAAGTCTGAAACATCATAAAAAATATTATCTACTGCCTCAATTAATATTCTGGCATCTGTTGTATCTGCCATTGCAGGGACGGTATAAGAAAAAGAGCCATCGTTAGGGGTGTTTGAAGGGTATCTCTAAAGTTGGTGGGACAAAAGTAATTAATTAAAATTTAATTAGATTTTACTAATAAAAAAAGGTGTCCAAAATTGAACACCTTTACGATTGAATTTTTACAAAAAATTAATCCTTGTTTAAAAATCCTCCTTTAGAACCAAAAGGAATAGCCTCAGCCTGTTCTTTAGTTTCAAATAATTGATATAGTCCATTATATAAACAAGGGATAGGCTTAGTTGTATCACAATCATCAGAAATTGTTACTTGTTCTGTACCTGTTGGTGTTACAACCCACCCCATAGTATCAGGAATAGAAGTAAAAGAAACTAAAACAAGAGTTAATGCTAATGCGGACAATGTTTTAAAAAAAATAGATTTCATAATATAAAGTATTAAATATTTATTCCTACTCTTTAGAGGTTTTTCGGATTCCACCTATAATAATCATAGCGCAATGATATTGTATAATTTTATCCCATTGATAAAATTTGTTTTCTTTTTTGTGCATTAAAAATGATAATCCCAATAACAGCAATACCAATGAAAAATAAGTTAAAATAAATATGGTTACGCCAACCTAAATTACTTATCACCCCACCGCAAGCACATGGTATGTCTTTTTTATCTACGAAGTTTAAAACCAAAATTAAATAGGTTGTAAACATAACCATAAGGGAAAAAAACGCAAATAAACCAAGCATCCTAAATTTTGGTATTATAATCATAAGAGAAATTAAAATTTCTATCGTCGGTATGCTCCAAGCCACTAAATAAGAATAATCTTTAACAATGGGGCTACCTGCTAATTGTTTTTGAAAATCGCTAAAAGCAAATAGTTTGCTTAAAGCTGCGTAGAAAAATAATAGAACGAGTAAAAAACAAATGATTTCTAAAATGATTTTTTTTGTTTTTGCTTTAATTTCCATGTTACATCATTAATTTTTGATTACTCCAAAGTTACCAAACTAAAGTTGTCCGAAAAGGATGATTAATTGCCCCACAGGGATTAAATAATTAATTATCAATATTTTAAATAAAAAAAGGTGTGCTATATAAAATAACACACCTACTCATCTTGAAATATCTACATTAAGAAATATTTTTTAAAATCGATACTTCTTAATACACCAAATATAATAAGTAAAAATTAGTTTTAAAGGCTAAATACTTATCTATAAAGGATTAATTCTTTATATCATTCTTTTTCGTGGAATAATCGCCAATACTAAATTCAATCTCCTTTGCTAGTTGTTTATTTTTCATTGATTTTAGCACATTACTTACAACATTATTCGGATTTAAGTCTTTTACAATTACCTCTTTTACCTCTATATTATTAGCCTTTAAATATACCTTGCATTTTTCGTCAACCTTTTTATATAAAAAAGTACTGGCTAGGTTTTCACTATCAAAGCTAGTACCACTTTCATAAGCTTCAATAAATACTTCTTGCACTAATTCTTTACATACTTCTAAATCGTTAATATGTTTGTTATAAGCCGAGATACATAATTGAGCATATAAACTATCAAATAGTTTTGCATAATCCGTAAGGGAACTGTAAATTTTATCTTCTTTTTTACACATATTGTATGTTTTTAATACAATATAAAATAAAACATCAAAATAACCTACCCTATTTGTATTTTTATTGTTATTAAATTAAAATATCAAATGTATAATGTCTATTATTAGTTATCCCAATTAATATAAATTCTTAAATATATAGGCATTTTATTTAGTTTGCTTTTGCAAAAAACTGGTTATATGTAATTTATAGCCAGTTTTTAATTAATTCTTGATTGATTTTTTCTTAACTCAAGCATAGTTTCTGGATTAACTCTAATTTCAAAAGTTGTCCTTAATAAAAAAAATCGTTCGTAGCCCTATTTACACCTGTTAATTCTTGATTTATTTTGTTTTTAACTTTTTTACTTAAAATATTTATATTACTACCATTTATTATTTCAAATTTTATTTTATACTCTAAAACCCGCATATCTTCAAATAACGCAAACTCATTAACACCCTTTATAATTCCGCTTTTATTAAAGTAGGTGTATTTACTTTTATATTGATTTTCTTTTTTGTTGTTTAATCTGGTCGTAATTTCTGAAACTAATTGCCCATTTTTGGCATAGTTATAATTTTCAATAGTTGTTTTTGGAAAATCAAATTCATAACGATAAACTATTTTAGAATTTTTAAACACTTCTTTCAATATAGTTTTAGTTGTATCGTTATTTTTAGGAAAATCAAATAAATAATCATGTGTAATTAGTGTATCATTCCTTTTGGTAAAAATCTTTTTCCAATTGCCTTCATAGCTTTTTTCAATTAGTTCATTTTTTGAATTGTATTTTAATCTATATATCGTTTTTGATGAATCTCTATGCATAATTCGTTCATACTTATAAAGTCGATTGTTTTCATCATAAAAATAATTACATTTACTAAGACTGCCATTTATACTTTCAATTTGAGATTTGTCATTATATGCATAATCCCAGCGAAACAAAATTTGTTTTTTTTCATAATTTTGTTGAGTTTTGTATCGCTTTTTAGAGACTATATAACCACGTTTATTATATTCATAAGTCGTAATTCTTGTACCGTAAAAATAAAAGTCATTTTTTATTATTAACCTACCTTTTTTATCGAAAGTAAAAATTTCTGTACTGTATTGCTTATTACTTCCATTAATCTCATAAATACGTTTTTTTATTTCTATTTGCGCAAAAGAATTAAAAGTTAATAATAATGTAAAGTATAATGTTAGTTTTTTCATCTTTAATAATGTTTAAAGTAATAACAAAAAAACTAATGTAGTGGGTGGCATTATATTATTTTACTAATTGTCTCAAAAGGATTTTTAATTGTCTCAAACGGATTAATAAATATTTACACTAAATAGTTATATTATTTTGATATATATTGCTAAAAAAACACGTTTTTTGATAAGATTAGAAATAAAAAAATTTGCTCAAAATTATAAAGATTTTTACAACGAATTAATTGAATACGCAAATCAGTACATTAAAAATGAGGAGCGTTGCAAGTTAATAGCAACGGGCATAATTTTAGAATCTATTAAAAACAAAAATTATTTAGCCCTCAAAGGTAAAAAACGAAAAAAAATGTTTAGCCAATAAAAAGGTTAAATCTACTCTAACTTAATTAAATAACCCCGTTCAATTACTGAACGGGGTTATTATTTATTAAATAATTAAATGAGAGATACAATATATTTACGTTGTTGAGACTAAATCAAATAACTATATATATTGTTTTATTTACACTATTAATTAAAAAAAGGCACTTAATAGTAAGCACCTTTTTTTGGTTGGTTAATTTTTGCTAAAAATCAGCTCTAAGTAAGGATAACCATTAACCTACTAAGTGTTACCCTTCCCCCAAATTTTGACAATAATAATGGCAAATTACAAACCTTCAAATTAAAGTAATATCTCACATTAAAGAAAGAATAAACTTTTGTTTTGGCTAATCTATAAAAAAGAATAAACTATACGCAAAAATTTCATGTTTTTTTTATATAAAATAGATTTTTCTTACACTTTACCGAAAAGCTAAACTTTTATACTACCCGTATGTAAACAAAGGTTGTTTTATAAGTTAACGCCTTTCATAAAATTAACATTTTTTAATTTCATTTGTAAGAAAATACTATCTTTATGAGGTGTAAATATATATAGCCATGAAAAAAACAAATATTTTATTTATCGTTTGCTTATTTGTATCGCTAACAGCCAAAGCAAACAACATCGAAATTAAACAAAACAATAACATTAAATCGTTTAACATTGCTTTAGGCTTAAAAGCGGAATTATATTATTTTTTACCAATAGTTAAAGAAAAAGCAAGACGAAAAAGAATAAGACGTCATTAAAATTAAAATTTTGTATTTTTGTTATATATCTTAATTATAACAAATGGCAAAAGAAAATAAACCAAAAAAAGATACTTCAAAAACAAAAAAACCCGTACCCGATTTTATATTAGAAAATAAACCTTTTATGACTGCAATGTTAGCGGCTGTTAATACCCCAAACCCAAGATTAACAAAAAAGAAAAAAAAGTAGTCCGTTTTTCACCTAAATTATAAAATTCTTTATTTTTCAAAAATCAAATTTTTTCCTTATTTTTTGAGGTTTTATGGCTTCGCCCATTAAGTTTATAGATACCGTTTGAAGTGATTATAGTAGGGAATGTAACTCCACCATCAGTTGATAGTTTTATACTTACACTTTGACAATTGATAGTACCAACATCTGCTGATTGACCAACTACCCATTCAATATTTTGAGTAGAACCTTGAGTCCATGAAAGGGGATTTACAACAGCAAAGGGATCTGTACTATTTACAATTATATCTACAAAGTCAACATCGGTTTGTCCGCCACCGTTTGTCCCAATAACATCATTATCTCTTACAGTTAAAGCAAAAGTCATTGTTCTATTAACTGATGGTATTTTTTCCCAAGTTGTTGAGCCTCCACCTGCGGCAACATAACTTGAAAATTCTGGAATATTTCTAGTTGGGTTTGTTGTGCCTTCAATTGAGCGAACCAAAGGCCCTGAAGTATTTGCTTCATTAGGAATACCAGCTGGTCCAAGATCGTATTGTTCCCATGTGTAAGTGTGTCCTAAAGTACCGTCTGGATCAGTTGAACTTCCTACAAGTTTGTATGCCGTAGAAATTGGAATAGTATAATCAGGTCCTGCAATAGCAATTGGAGCATTATTTGTTAATGTAGATTCTGCTCCGCATGTACTAGAACCTGTAGTAATATTATCCCAAATCATTTGAATACTCTTTTGATGAAAATAAGCATCACTTTGATTTTGAATATTTTGTGGTGAACAAATGCCAGCATAAGCCATTATTGTTGTTCCACTACCAGGTTCGTAAGCATTACTTGCAGTTCTGTTTCCTCCACAATCACCAGCATCCCCATTAAAAGTATGTGGTGCGCCAAATTGATGTCCTAACTCATGAGCAACATAATCAATGTCGTAAGCATCTCCGACAGGTGATGGTAATCCAGTAATACCTTTAGCTTTTCTAGAAGCAACACAAGACGAATTTAATGATGCTAATCCACCACCGCCTGTACTAAATGTATGACCGATGTCATAATTAGCAGTCATAATTGCATTGTCTATTTCTACTTGACTTTCGTCAATTAAGTCATTGGCATTATTATTCGTAAAGTTATCAGAATCAATAAAAATGATATCCGTATTATCTACTAAAATTAATTTAAGGGCTAAATCTCTTTGATAAATGGTGTTAACACGATTTATAGTTACTACCATAGCAGCTAATACAGCTGTTTTCTTATCGGCTTCAGTATCTCCTGCCGTTAAGCCTGCTGCCATCCAATGAAATTCAGAATATTCAATGGTAGAAGCTAATGCTAGCCTAAACGTTCTTAATTTACTATCGTTAGCATTTTTAAAGGATTTAGAACTTTTATTTATTTCTCTATCAACTATGATATCATCTGGCACAAAGCATTGAAATCCTTTTTTCAAAGCAGGAAGATCTCCTTTGTTATAAACTATGTATGTATCGTTTTGAGAATATGGGTCAATAAATTGGGTGCCTGTTTTTGAAGACAATGTCATGGCATGCAATCCTTGTGGGGTTATACTAAAACTAATTATAGATGAAGGGGTTTTAGTGTTTTGACCAATGTAAGTTCGTATTTCAGGATGCTTTTCTTGATAATCAGGCTCTAAAATTGAAGATTCTTGTATTTTAAAATTATCAAAACCACCTTCACTATTAGGGAATTGGATAACCTCTATAGAGGTTTTTTCATTAGTAGCGTTCTTTGAAACACGATTTAAAGTGCTTTTTAATTTATTTAAATCTAATTGATAGTAAACAGATTTTGTAGGTTCGGTTTTTCTTAACATTTTTTTTCCAACAACCGCGTCTTTTTTAGAAACCTTAGACCAAATTTCTTGGTTCTCTTGGGCAGAAAGTGTTGTTAAAATAAGTAAAGACAGAAGTAGGCATAAATTGTTTTTTGTGGAAAGAAGTCTCATAACAATAATAAGGTTAGATTTTAATGGGCTTGATAAAAGTACTCTGTTAAAGTATCAATTGCAAAAAATTAGCTATCATTTTAAAATAACATATATTTGTTTATGGGGTATTTGTATATGTTTTGTTTGATAATTTGTTTAGTTTCATGTAAAACAAAAGGTGAATTAGCATCAACAACAGTAGCGGAAGTGATTAATATGGCATGTCCAGAAGATGGCACCTGTTCTTTTGAAATTCTTAAAAACAAAGCGCTATTAACTAAAACTGATAATTTAGGAAGTGTTTATACAGAAGTTGTAGATGGCAATCATTTTGTATTAAAGTTTGAATACAAAAAGCAAGGAAATACTAATTATGCAGATAGTGGCTATAGAGAAGAAATCTTCATTGAATTAGATACCAATAATCTTGAAGGTGAAACCACAGATTTAAAAGGTAGAAAACTCTTTTTTGCACGATGGTGTTATTGCAAAGGGCAAACTGGGTACTATAAGATTAATCATGGTAAGCTATCGGTAACTAAGATAGGCGATAAAAATTTTCAACTTAGTTTAAATTTTAAAATCATAGAAGTTCCGCAAATTATAAATGAAATAAACCATACTTTTACTTTACTATAAATGTTTTAAGTTTGTTTTGAGTGACATTATACCTAAGTTTGTATAAAACTTAAAGCTTGAAAACAATGCGTAATTTAAAGACCTTACCAGAAAAACAAACCGTTGTTACCATTGGTACTTTTGACGGTTTTCATACAGGACATCAAAAAAATAATAAAACGCTTAATTAATAGAGAAAAAGAGGAAGGCTCACAATCTGTAATACTTACTTTTTTTCGCATCTGCGAATAGTATTGCAAAAAGATTCTAATATCAAATTTTAGTAGAAAAACTAAATGCAATTAAAAAAAGATAAACAAATGACACTTACCTATATCACAACTTATTATGTTAAATAAATGGCTGTTTAAAAATATTGATAATTCAGCATTAATTGTTTTTCGAATTATTTTCGGACTTCTTTGTTTTTTAGAATCTGTTGGAGCTATTTTTACAGGTTGGGTAAAACGTGTTTTTGTAACGCCAGAATTTACTTTTTCGTTTATTGGATTTGAATGGTTACAGCCACTCCCAGGAAATGCTATGTATTTCTACTACGCCATTATGGGCATATTTGCATTATTCGTTATGGTTGGCTATAAATATAGGTTGAGTATAATAAGTTTTGCTTTAATGTGGACAGCAACTTATTTAATGCAGAAATCGTCTTATAATAATCACTATTATTTATTGATGCTTATAAGTAGTCTTATGGTATTTCTTCCAGCGCACAAATACGCTTCTGTAGATGTGAAATTAAACCCTAACTTAAAAAGTTATTCAATGCCCAATTGGTGTCGTTTGGTTATTATACTACACCTTTTTATTGTTTACACTTATGCATCCATTGCAAAACTATATCCAGATTGGTTAGATGCTAGTGTTATGGAGCTATTTATGAAAGGAAAGGCAAACTACATTTTAATTGGGAGTATCCTTCAACTAAAATGGGTGCATTATATATTAGCTTATGGAGGGATACTGTTTGATGGTTTAATTGTTCCGTTATTATTATTCAAACCAACTAGAAAATATGCTTTTATGGCCTCTATCTTCTTCCATTTGTTTAATTCGATTGTATTTCAAATTGGTATTTTTCCTTACTTATCATTAGCCTTCTCATTGTTCTTTTTTGAGCCAGAACAGATTCGAAAGTTATTTTTAAAAAAGAAACCTTTTTATAATGCTGAAGAGGTAATAATTCCAAAATTGAAAACGCCATTATTAATACTGTTTTCTATTTATTTTTTGATTCAAATAGGGTTACCACTAAGACATCATTTTATAGAAGATAATGTACTTTGGACAGAAGAAGGGCATAGACTTTCGTGGCGTATGATGCTTAGATCGAAAAGTAGTAAAACAACCTATAGAATTAAAGATAAAGACTCAGGTAAAAAGAGTATCGTTAATTTAAATGATTATTTGAGCAGGAAGCAGAAACGTTCTGCAAGTACAAAACCAGATGTTATTTGGCAATTTGCACAATATTTAAAACAAAAGTTTAAAGATAATGGTCAAGACATAGCGGTTTATGTTGACTGTAAAATAAGTGTAAATGGAAAACCATATAAAACATTAATAAATCCAGATGTAGATTTGGCAAATGTAGAATGGCATACATTTAAACATAACAATTGGATTTTACCTTCAAAAGAGGATTGAATATCTTCGTAATTTCCTAAATTTGTCCCTTAAATTTTCAAGATATGTTACAAGTCCCTTTTATTAGAGAAAACAAAGAATTAGTGATTGAACGATTAGCAAAAAGAAATATAGATGCTACTCAAATGATTCATGATGTTATCTCCTTTGATGAAGATAGAAAGCGTATCCAAACAGAATTAGATAATACTTTGGCAGAATCTAATGCATTGTCTAAAGAAATAGGGAACCTGTTCAAATCTGGAGAAGCTCAAAAAGCAAATCTTTTAAAAGAAAAAACAAGCCAACTTAAAGAAAAGTCAAAAGAACTTGCAGAAACACTTAATAATAAGTCTGATGCGTTAAGCGAATTACTTTATAAAATTCCTAATGTACCAAATGAACTTGTACCTCGTGGTAATTCTGATTTGGATAATGAAGAAGTTTTTAAAGAAGGAGACGTTCCTGTTTTACATGAAGGTGCATTACCACATTGGGAACTTGCAAAGAAGTACGATATTATAGATTTCGAACTTGGAAACAAAATTACAGGAGCTGGGTTTCCAGTTTATAAAGGTAAAGGAGCGAGACTACAACGTGCATTAATTGCTTATTTTTTAGATAAAAATACGGCTGCAGGATACACCGAATATCAATTGCCTCATTTAGTAAACGAAGCTTCCGCTTTTGGTACAGGACAGTTGCCAGATAAAGAAGGGCAAATGTATCATGTTACTGGAGACAATTTGTATTTAATACCAACAGCAGAGGTGCCAGGAACCAATATTTTTAGAGATGTAGTTTTAAACGAAAGTGAGCTGCCTATTAGTATTACAGGTTATACACCATGTTTTCGTCGTGAAGCAGGAAGTTATGGCGCACATGTAAGAGGTTTGAATAGATTGCATCAATTTGATAAAGTTGAAATTATTCGTGTTGAACATCCAAGTAAATCATACGATGCTTTAGATGGGATGATTAACCATGTAAAAGATATTTTAAAAGAATTAAAATTACCATACAGAATTTTACGTTTATGTGGTGGAGATACTTCTTTTGCATCGGCATTAACATACGATTTTGAAGTGTTTTCTACAGCACAAGATAGATGGTTGGAAATCTCTTCGATATCTAATTTTGAGACCTTTCAGGCCAACCGATTAAAATTACGTTTTAAAAATAGTGATGGTAAAAACGAATTAGCACATACATTAAATGGTAGTTCGTTAGCTTTGCCTAGAGTGCTTGCTGGAATTTTAGAAAACTATCAAACTAAAGACGGCATTGTAATACCAGAAGTACTTCAAGCTTATACGGGATTTAATATTATTGATTAGAAAAACTTAAACCATATTTTTTGAATGTAAAATCCTACATTTACGTGGGATTTTACTTTTTTAATCGATTAAACGCAAATTCCGCATGTCGTTTAACGATTTTGTTTTAATTATTTTTGAGATACGGTATATATTTTAGATGTTAGCTAGACCAAATTAACCAAACCTACGCTAACAATGAAAAATCTTAAACGCATTGTAATTTTAATTACACTAATCTTTTTCGCAAGCAAAGTTTTATTTTCAGATTTCGAGATTTCAAAACCTGAAAATGAAGTTACCGCAGTCGTGAATAAATAGAGATTTAGTTTCATTTATAAAAGCTGTCCCCAATCATATATTACATCGTTTTTAATATTAACGGTTGTTAATGTAAATATTTATTTTGGTTGGTTAGTGCCCGAATTTTTATTCGGGCATTTTTTTTCGCTTTGTAATTTTAAAAATTCGTTAATATTATAATATCTAGATGTTACATTTCTTATATTTACGATATGAGATTTATTCATATTTTATTCATACTAATAAGTACAACGGTGTTTTCTCAAAACGATATTCTTGCGAAAGAATATTTTAAAAAAGGAGACTTTCAAAAGGCACTGCATGAATATAAAAAGTTATATGCCAGGTCCTCCAGTATTAATTATGTTAGTCTGATTGTAAACACATATCAACAATTAGAACAATATGATGAAGCTGAAACGTTTCTGTTAAAATTACTAGAAAAAGCTAATTCTTCTCCTGCTTTTTTAGTAGAATTGGGTTATAACTATCAACTAAAAAAGGATTTAGAAAACGCAACAATTAATTACAACAAAGCTATTGCCTGTATAGATATTAGGGCTAGTAATGTGTTTTCTGTTGCTAGGAGTTTTCAAAGTCATACACTTTTAAACGAAGCAGCTATATCTTATGAAAAGGCTATGGTGCTAAATCCAGATTTTAATTTTAATCTACAATTAGCTAAAATATATGGAGAGCAGGGAGACATAGAAAAAATGTTTACTAGTTATATTCATTTTGCAGAATTTAATCCTGTTAGTTTAAGCAATGTTAAACGAGCTATTAACGATTTTATAAGTGAAAATAGCGACAGTGAAAACAATATATTATTTCGAAAAATTTTACTCAAAAAAAATCAACAAGAGCCTAATTTGCTCTGGAATGACATGTTGAGTTGGCTGTTTATTCAACAAAAGGATTTTAAAAAAGCATTCATTCAAGAAAAAGCAATTTTTAATAGAAAGCCAGAGAACTTAAATAAAATAGAGGAGTTAGCATTAATAGCTTATAATGAGAACGAAAATGAAGTTGCTAAAGAAATTTTTGCGTACATCATTGAAATCGCACAAGACTCAAAAACCATATTAGAAGCACATTATAATTTACTTCGATTAGAGACAAAAGAAAGTTTAAAAGAGGATTACTCTATTATTAACACTAAATATTTAGAGCTATTTAATGAGTTTGGATCCTTTTCGCAGACCTTAAAACTGCAAATAGCATATGCTCATTTTTTGGCATTTTATATGAATGAAACCAATAAAGCAACAACATTTTTAGAAAAGACATTAAAATTACCACTTTCCCAATTACAGAAAGCAGAAGTGAAATTAGAGTTAGGAGATATTCTAGTATTACAAGAAAAGTTTAATCAAGCTTTAATTTATTATACACAAATTCAGCGTAATTTAAAAAACAGTACTATTTCACAAGAAGCCCGTTACAAAGTAGCAAAAGCAAGTTATTATAAGGGCGATTTTAAATGGGCAGAGGCACAGCTTAAAATTTTAAAAGCTTCAACCTCTCAACTTATTGCCAATGATGCTCTTGATTTAAAATTACTTATTTCTGATAATAAATATGAAGACTCTCTGCAAACAGCTTTAAAACTTTACGCCAAAGCAGACTTACTTGCTTTTCAAAATAAAAATGAAGCATCTATAACCTTATTAAATAAGGTTTTAAACGAACATAAAACCGAACCAATAGTAGCGCAAGCTTTATATAAACAAGCACAATTATTTGAAATTAAAAAGCAATATGAAAAAGCAGCAGCTAATTATAATGCTATTATTGCCAATTATAGTGATGGTATTTTAATAGATGATACCTATTTTAATTTAGCTGGGATTTATGAAAAACAATTGAATATGCCAGAAAAAGCAAAAGCTTTATACGAGCTAATTATCTTTAATCATGCCGATAGTATTTATTTTGTAAATGCTAGAAAACGCTATAGATCTTTGCGGGGCGATGCTATAAATTAAAACCGTGATGGTTGAAACAAATAGACTTTTAGTTAAAAAATTCACTTTAAAAGATGCCTCTTTTTTTAAGGAACTAGTAAATACCCCAAATTGGTTAAAATATATTGGCGATAGAAATGTAAAAACAATCAACGATGCAGAAGCCTATATAAAAAACAATCATTTTAAAAGTTATGATACTTTAGGCTTTGGATTTTATAAACTTCTACTAAAAGAAGAAAACAACAAACCTATAGGTTCTTGTGGATTGGTAAAAAGAGAAGGATTGGATGATGTAGATATAGGTTTTGCTTTTCTTCCTGAATACGAAGGTAAAGGATTTGGATATGAGTCTTCTATTGCTGTTTTAAAAATAGCTAAAGAACAATTTCACCTAAAAAAAGTTGTTGCCATTGCATCTCCAACAAATTTAAATTCTATTAAACTATTAGAAAAATTAGGATTAATCTTTGAAAAAAAGGTAAAACCTTTTGAAGATGAAAAAGAACTTCTGTTATTTGCAAAAAGTTTATAAATAAATTTATCATTCCTGCGAAGACAGGAATCCGTAAACAGACTAAAATGATAATTTACAACGTAACAGCAAACATAGATGAAAGTATTCATGACGAATGGTTAACATGGATAAAAGAACATATCCCTCAAGTATTAGCTACTGGTAAATTTGAAAAAGCAACATTAACCAGGGTTTTGGTAGAAGAAGACATGGGCGGTTTAACATATTCTATTCAATATAGATCATATTCGCGAGAAGCTTTAGATGCTTACTATAGAGAAGATGCCGAAAAATTAAGGAATGATGGGCAAAAAAGATTCGCAGATAAGATGTTAGCCTTTAGAACAGAACTTGAGATCATTGATGAATATAAGGTGGAATTTAAATAGTGTCTGTTTCCAACCAGAAACTAAATAGCTTTTGTCATTCCTGCAAAGGCAAGAATTCATATATAAACTTTATTTTAGCATTTAAAAGATACCACCTGTGGCTAATAACTCCAACCGACATCAAGTAAAAGCAAAAAAATATTTAGGACAGCATTTTTTAAATGATGAAACTGTTGCGGAAAAAATAGCCGATACACTTGCCTTAAAAGACTATAAAAATGTTTTAGAGATAGGTCCAGGTATGGGCGTGTTAACTAAGTATTTATTAAAAAAAGATATCACAACCTATGTGATAGAAATAGATACAGAATCGGTAGAATATTTACAGGCAAACTACTTAAATTTAGCTCCAAGAATCATAGAAAAAGATTTCTTAAAGTACGATTTAAATGATGTTTTTAATCAAGAGCCGTTCGCTATTATAGGGAATTTTCCATACAATATATCTACCCAAATAGTTTTTAAAACTTTAGAAATGCGTGATCAAATTCCTGAATTTTCTGGGATGTTTCAAAAAGAAGTAGCGCAGCGTATTTGTTCTAAAGCAGGTAGTAAAGTGTATGGAATTTTATCGGTTTTAACCCAAGCGTATTATGATGCAGAATATTTATTTACGGTGCCACCAGATGTTTTTAATCCGCCACCAAAAGTAGAATCGGGCGTATTGCGACTCATTAGAAAAAAAAATTATGCATTACCATGTGATGATGCTTTATTCTTTAGAGTCGTAAAAACAGCGTTTCAACAACGCAGAAAAACACTTCGTAATAGTTTAAAAACATTTGATTTATCAGATAATTTAAAAGCAAATGTTATATTTGACAAACGTCCAGAACAATTAGCAGTTCAGGAGTTTATAGAACTCACCCAGCTAATTGAAAAGGACACATAAATTCAAGCATTTGTCTGAAGAATTAGAAAACATACAATTTGAATTAACGGAAGATTTAATTAATCGGGTTGAAGGCCTCATCGAAAAAAATGATGATAAGGCATTACAAAATCTTTTAAAAGACTTTCATTACGCAGATATTGCCGAAATTTTAGATGAAATAAGTCTAGAAGAGGCTATCTACGTTATTAAATTATTGGATTCTGAGACAACTTCAGATGTCTTGATGGAAATCGATGAAGACAATCGAGAAAAGGTATTAAAAAATCTTTCAGCCAAAGAGATTGCCGAAGAAGTTGAGGAATTAGATACCGATGATGCTGCAGATATTATATTGGAACTTCCAGAAGAGCGTCAACAAGAAGTTATTTCGAAAATTGAAGATGAGGAACACAAGGCGGAAATTACAGAACTTATAACTTATGACGAGGATACTGCAGGTGGACTCATGGCAAAAGAGCTTGTAAAAGTTTATGAAACCTGGACAGTTGCAGGTTGTTTACGACGTATTAGAGGACAAGCCAAAGAAGTTACTAGAGTACACTCCATATATGTGGTGGATAAGCAAGAAAAATTAATTGGACGCTTATCTTTAAAAGATCTTATTGTTGCCAAAAGCGACCAGAAAATTGCTGATATTTATATCTCTAATGTAGATTTTGTTGGCGTTGATGATGATGTTGAAGATGTTGCTAAAGTGATGGCTAAGTACGATTTAGAAGCCATCCCAGTAGTTGATGAAAACCAAATTTTATTAGGGAGAATAACCATTGATGATATTGTAGATGTTTTAAAAGAAGAAGCAGAAAAAGATTATCAATTAGCAGCGGGTATTACTGGAGATGTAGAAGCCGATGATAGTATTTTAGAACTTACAAGAGCACGATTACCATGGCTATTTTTAGGACTAGTAGGTGGTGTAGGTGCCTTTTTAATTATGGAAGGGTTTCAGGATTCATTTAAAGAAAAAGCCATCCTTTTCTTTTTTACACCTTTAATTGCAGCTATGGCTGGTAATGTTGGTGTACAATCTAGCGCGATTATTGTACAAGGGCTTGCTAACGACGATGTTAGAGGGAGTGTTAACGGTAGGCTAATAAAAGAAATGCTTTTAGCAGCATTAAATGGTATTATACTGGCTATTTTTTTATTTTTATTTGTTTGGTTTTACAAAGGAGAACTAGACAAAGCTATAGCAATATCGGTTTCATTAGTAATGGTGATTATAGTTGCAGGTTTAATAGGAACTTTTGTTCCTTTGTTTTTAAATAAACGCGGAGTAGACCCCGCCATAGCTACAGGACCGTTTATAACTACCAGCAATGATATTTTAGGAATTCTTCTTTATTTTTGGATAGCCGAATTAATAATAGCCTTTTTTGGTTAAAGTTATACGCTGTTTGTGAAATAGTTTCTGGATTGTCATGTTTGCTTTTCGTTTCAGCCTTTTGCATTATTGTGAAGTCTGGTGATCTATTCAATTTTAAGGATTATTTGGTACTTGATTTATTTAATAATAGACAGAGAAGTATGATTAGTTTTTTTGGAATTAGTTTGGCGAATTAATAGTTATTATGCTTTGAGGTAACTAAAAAGACTTCTTTTTTTGTTCTAGTTGCTAAGTGGTCTGAGTCTTTTGATGTATTGGTCTCGCAAAGACGCTAAGACGCAAAGTAATCTCATTATTAGTTTTTTAGAATCGTCCTTAATAAATTATTATGCTTTAAGCTAACTGAAAATGAGTCTTTTTTCTTGGTTCTAAGAGTGAAGCGGTCTTGGGTTTTTTGACGTATTGGTCTCGCAAAGACGCTAAGACGCAAAGTAATCTCATTATTAGTTTTTTTAGAATCATCCTTGATAAATTATTATGCTTTAAGCTAACTGAAAATGAGTCTTTTTTCTTGGTTCTAAG
>NZ_JAUOEL010000006.1 GCF_030540765.1 Flavivirga jejuensis
ATAATGTTAGTCAACAAGCAACGCTCTGTTACAAGAATGGCTAAAGAACTAGGTTTAAAGGTTGTTCAAGTGTGATTTTTAAAACTCTAAAAATCAAATACTTGAAACAGACGTCAATGGTAGGCTATCGAAAACAAAATATATTTTGTTTGAAGATATAAGCGAAGCTTACGACTGAAGAATCTATAGAAATTAATAATAAAGATTCTTCGCTGCGCTCTGATGACAAACAATTGAAAGTTAAATATTTATAAAACACGTCAATGGTAAGGAGGAACCACTGAAGAATCTAAAATTATTTTTATTAGTCTTAACCGTAGTTAAAACTAAGTGCTTTTGTGGATTTCGTTTTCAGCTTCTAAAAAGTTTGACACAAATTTCACGTTTTACAAAGCTTTTTCTTTTGTTTTGGTAGTTCATGAAGCAGACTTCCAGTCTACAGTTAAGACAAAATAAAACGTGAACTCAAAAATAAATGAGCCCACGTTTAAATATAATTAGAGTAGTATATATTTCTTAGATATTTGTAGCTAACCAGTCCCCTACTTCTTTGGTTCCGTAAGCTTTTCCACCGTTAGCAAGATCTTCAGTTACAACACCTTCAGCAAGCGATTTGTTTACAACGTCTCGTATAGCTGCACCTTCTTCTGGTAAGTTAAATGCTGTTTCAAACATCATAGCAGCAGATAATACAGTTGCTAATGGGTTTGCTATGTTTAATCCTGTTGCTTGCGGATACGATCCGTGAATTGGCTCAAATAAAGCGATATCACTTCCCATAGATGCCGATGGCATAAGTCCCATAGAACCAGAAATAACAGACGCTTCATCTGTTAAAATGTCTCCAAATAAGTTTTCAGTAATTAATACATCATAGCTATTTGGCCATTGTACCAATCGCATGGCTACAGCATCAACAAATTCATAAGCTACTTCTACTTCTGGATAATCTTTTTCCATGGCTTGAACTGTTTCTCTCCATAAACGAGATGTTTCCAGTACATTAGCTTTATCAACACAGCATAATTTTTTAGAACGCGTCATAGCTAACTCAAAGCCTTTTTTTGCTAATCGTTGTACTTCTGCTCTTGTATACACACAGTTATCATAAGCTGTTTCACCATCATCTCTTCTTCCCTTTTCCCCAAAGTAAATACCACCAGTTAATTCACGTAAAAACACTAAATCGGTACCTTCAATACGTTCTTTCTTCAAAGGAGACTTTTCTATAAGTGATGGAAAAGTAAAAGTTGGTCTTACATTGGCAAATAGCCCTAATTTTTTACGCATTTTTAAAAGTCCTTGCTCTGGACGCACCTTTGCAGAAGGATCGTTATCGAAACGTGGGTGACCAATAGCACCAAATAAAACCGCATCTGAAGCAACACAAATATCATGGGTTGCATCTGGATAAGGTTCTCCAACAGCATCAATAGCTGCTGCACCAGTTAATGCTGGTTTCCAGGTTATTTCGTGTCCAAATTTTTTAGCAACAGCATCACTTACCTTCACGGCTTGATCTATTACTTCTGGTCCTATACCGTCTCCGGCTAAAAGCGCAATATTAAATTTCATTTATTTTGTTTTATTGTAATCTTAATTAATAATAATGTTTAGCATTTTCTCGGTTGCTTTAATAGCAGATACTGCTTGATCTGAATTCAAACCACGTGTTTTAAACTCTTTCTCAGGGTTTCTCCAGGTAATAATGGTTTCACATAACGCATCCGAATGACTTCCTGGCGGTATTCTTACGGCATAATCTATCAAATCTGGTAATACCATTTTTTTCTTTTTGAAGACATTTCTAATCGCATTCATAAAGGCATCAAATTGTCCGTCGCCTTGCGCATTTTCTTCAAACGTTTCATTGTTTATTGTGATAGAAACTGTTGTTGAAGGTTTCAACCCTTTAGAATGTGTTAGTACATAAGAATTTATCTTTACTTTTTCTTCATAAGTATAATCTAAAACATCAGAGATAATATAAGGTAAATCTTCTTTAGTAACGACTTGTTTTTTATCACCTAATTTGATGATACGTTGCGTTACCTTTCTTAAATCGTCATCATTAAGTTGAAGTCCTAATTCCTGTAAATTTTTCTGAATATTAGCTTTTCCAGACGATTTTCCTAAGGCATACTTACGAGTTCTTCCAAAACGTTCGGGTAGTAAATCGCTAAAATATAAATTCTTTTTATTATCGCCATCGGCATGTATTCCAGCTGTTTGCGTAAACACATTAGCGCCAATAACAGGTTTATTCGCTGGAATCATAACTCCAGAGAATGTCTCAACCAGTTTACTAACTGTATATAACGCTTTTTCATTAACACCAACTTCTATTTCTGGCATAAAATCATTAATAACAGCAATGGTACTCGATAAAGGGGCATTCCCGGCACGTTCACCCATACCATTAATGGTTAAATGAAGTCCGTCTGCACCAGCTTTAAGAGCTTCCATAACATTGGCTACACCCAGATCATAATCATTATGTGCATGAAAATCGAAATGTAGGTTCGGATATTTATCTTTAATTTCTTTTACAAAATCGTAAGATTCTTTAGGAGTAATAACACCTAAAGTATCTGGAAGCATGATTCGTTTTATAGGTTGTGTAGAAAGGAATTCCAAAAACTCAAAAACATAGTCTTTAGAATTGCGCATCCCATTGCTCCAATCTTCTAAATAAATATTGGTTTCAATACCTTTTTCTTTAGCTAATGAAGTAACTTTTGATATTTCTTCAAAATGCTGACTAGGAGTCTTTTTGAGTTGATGAGTTAAATGATTTAATGAACCTTTTGTTAATAAGTTTTGAACCTTTGCTCCTGCCTCAATCATCCATTGTATAGAAACACCTTTATCAACAAAAGTGAGCACTTCAACTGTATTTAAATAATCATTGTCTTTAGCCCAACTGGTTACTTCTTTTACTGCTTGAAGTTCTCCCTCAGATACTCTTGCAGATGCTATTTCTATACGGTCAACTTTTAATTCTTCTAATAAAAGCTTTGCTATGGTTAGTTTCTCTGAGGCAGAAAACGACACACTCGATGTTTGTTCACCATCGCGCAGTGTCGTATCCATTATTTCTATTTTTTTTATGGCCATTTTATAGCATCAAACCATTTGCGAATGTTTCTATTTCACCTTTTATGTTTTGTAAATAGTCAATATCATCAAAACCGTTAAGCATATTCTCTTTTTTGTAACTATTGATGTCAAAAGATTCCTGAGCACCTGTAGATTTTATAGTAATGGTTTGCTCTTGTAAGTTTACCTCTATCTCTGTGTTAGCATCGTCGTATATGGCATTGAAGATTTGCTCTGAAAATTCTGGACTCACTTGCACTGGTAAAACACCAACATTTAAGCAATTGTTTCTAAAAATATCAGCAAAAAAGCTAGATACAACACAACGAAACCCATAATCGTAAACAGCCCAGGCCGCATGCTCTCTAGAAGAACCAGAACCAAAATTCTTACCTCCTACTAAAATCTTACCACTGTAAACAGGGTTGTTTAACACAAAGTTTTCTTTTGGTGTATCATCACCATTATATCTCCAATCTCTAAACAAATTATCTCCAAATCCTTTACGTTCTGTAGCTTTTAAGAATCTTGCAGGTATAATTTGATCGGTATCAACATTTTCTAACGGTAAAGGAACCGCTGTACTTGTTAGTATATTAAATTTATCGTAAGCCATATTTTAGTATTCAGTTGCCAGTATTCAGTTGGCAGTTATTTTATATTTAATGTCTTCTTCCCTATTTATATTTTAACTTCCCCTTTGGGGATTGAGGGGATTATTCAGTTGCCAATGTTTAGTTGGCAGTTATTTTATATTTAATCTCTTCTTCCCTACTTATATTTCAACTTCCCCTTTGGGGATTGAGGGGAGTATTCAATTGCCAGTGTTTTTAATTATATTTTTATGCGAATCCTTCCAAAAGTCCCCTTCGGGGATTTAGGGGAATTACAATAAATCTCTCGGATCTGTTACTACACCTGTAACTGCAGCAGCAGCTGCAACCAAAGGACTAGCAAGTAATGTTCTTGACCCTGGACCTTGACGTCCTTCAAAGTTTCTATTAGAGGTACTTACTGCATATTTTCCAGCTGGAATTTTATCATCGTTCATTGCTAAACAAGCAGAACAACCTGGTTGTCTTAATACAAATCCAGCTTTTGTAATGATATCTAAGATCCCTTCTGCTTTAATTTTATCTTCTACTTCGTGAGACCCAGGAACTAACCAAGCTGTCACATGATCTGCTTTTTGTTTTCCTTCAACTATAGAAGCAAATGCTCTAAAATCTTCAATTCTACCATTTGTACAACTTCCTAAGAAAACATAATCAATCTTTTTACCAAGCATAGGGTCGTTTTCCTCGTACCCCATATAATCTAAAGACTTTTTGTATGTAGCAACACCTCCATCAACAGTATTGGCATCAGGAATATTATTAGAGATCCCTATCCCCATACCTGGGTTTGTACCATAAGTAATCATTGGTTCAATATCGCTAGCTAAGAAAGTTAATTCTTTATCGAAGGTTGCATCAGCTTCAGTTTTTAAGGTTTTCCAATGTGCAACGGCAGCATCCCAAGCGTCACCTTTTAGAGATAGCGGCTTATCCTTTAAATATTCGAAAGTTGTTTCATCGGGAGCAATCATACCACCACGAGCACCCATCTCTATAGATAAGTTACAAACCGTCATACGACCTTCCATAGTCATATTTTCAAAAACATCACCAGCATATTCTACAAAATACCCAGTAGCACCAGAAGTTGTTAATTTTGAAATGATATAAAGCGCGACATCTTTAGGTGTCACACCTTTTCCTAATTGCCCATTTACATTAATGCGCATTTTTTTAGGCTTTGGTTGCATGATACATTGTGTAGATAATACCATTTCAACCTCAGAGGTTCCAATACCAAAGGCTATCGCACCAAATGCTCCGTGAGTTGATGTATGTGAGTCGCCACAAACAATAGTAGCTCCTGGGAACGTAATGCCGTTTTCCGGACCTACAACATGTACAATACCATTCTTTTTATGACCAAGCCCCCAATGGCTAATACCATATTCGTTAGAATTATCTTCTAAAGCCTTTAATTGATTTGCCGATAACGGATCTTCAACAGGTAAATGTTGGTTAATAGTTGGTGTATTATGATCTGCAGTAGCAAATGTACGTTCTGGAAATAAAACATTTAATCCTCTATTTTTTAACCCTAAAAAGGCTACAGGACTTGTTACTTCGTGTATAAAATGACGATCTATAAAGAATACGTCTGGACCACCTTCAATCTTTCTTACAACATGCGAATCCCACACTTTGTCAAATAATGATTTACTCATAAAATATTTTAAATTTAATGTAATGTATTACTAAGGAAAGCAAATTTATAAAAAACTGCTTTTTATTGCAGTCTTTTAAGTGAGTAAGATACTTTGGTATTAAATTTTTATAAAATCATTAATAGATAGCACATTCATTGAATTAAATGCAATAAAACACTGAAATTGACTATAATTTTTAAAGTATCTGTTTTTATAAAGAAGAATAGCCTGATTATCTAGTATTGAAAGGGGATGTTGTCTTATTTGTCTCTGTGAGGAAGTTAATACAATACAAAAGTAAAAATGCCATTATTCATAATAATGGCATTAAAAAAAATAGTAATTAATGTGAAAAAAAGTTATTTATCTGTAAAAAATAAAAAGTTAGAATGAACTCAATATTTTAAAGGTCATAACTTACTATAACTATTTCAATAATCTGTCTGCAACATACTCTATTTGTGTTTTTCCGTGGGGCTTTGGTTTGCCATCTTTTCCCAGATTAACCATTACAATGTTAGAAATGGTTATAATCGTTTCTCGAGTCATTTTATTTCTAACTTCACTGCTCAGTACAATAGAAGCATTTCCAAATTTAACCACTTCAATACCAATTTCTACGATATCTCCTTGTTTAGCCGAAGATCTAAAGTCTATTTCACTCATGAATTTTGTTACTACCTTTTGGTTTTCGAGCTGAATAATGGCATATAAAGCAGCTTCCTCGTCTATCCATTCTAATAATCTGCCTCCAAATAATGTTCCGTTAGGGTTTAGATCTTCTGGTTTTATCCATTTTCTTGTATGAAATCTCATGTGTTTTGGTTTTATAATAATTTTTGTTGTTTGTCTTCATTAGGGATTGTTAAAGAATATCCCAATTCTTGATTGATTTTTTTAATAAAATATGCCGATAATAGTGGGGATTCTTTTTCAATATTTTGGTGAATGAAAAAATTAATTTCTTTAATTCCAGAATCTTTCCAAAGTTTTAATCGTTCTACCCAATCATCTAAACGAGAATAATCTGTTTCATGGTTAGCACCTACATATCTAACAAAAGCAGTAGCGTTGGTTAAGCGCATATGCATTAAATCGCGTCTACCAGCAGTATCTACAACAACATTAGAAATGTTATTGGTTTCTAATAATTGGTACAATTCTTTGGCTATGGTAGCATCGTTATACCAGTCCGTGTGTCTAAACTCAACAGCTAATGGGATTTCTTTTGGCCAATTTTCAATAAAAGAAATAACGCGATTAAAATCTTTAGGTGCAAAATTACTATGCATTTGCAAAAAGATGGTGCCTAGCTTTTCTTTTAAATTAGAAGCATTGTATAAATAATTCTCAACAATAGCTTGGGTATCGTTTAAGCGTTTCCAATGACTTATTTCTTGATTTAACTTTGGAAAAAACTTAAATCCTGGTGGTGTTTTATCATACCAGGTAGCAAATTGTTCTGCTGGAAAAATTCTATAAAATGTGGCATTTAATTCGATTGCATTAAATTGTCTTGAATAATAAGCCAATTCATCTTTGGTACCTCTAGGATAAAACCCTTTGAGCTCTGCCCTATTCCATTTTGCACATCCCACATAAATTTCAGGAATGTTATCATCTTTAACTTTATTTAATACGTTTTCGGTATCTAGATGATCTTCAGGAAAAGTGAAATCAATAAGTTCAGGATTGTCTACACGTCCAAATTTCATAGGTTATTTTATTAGTAATTTATACGTCACATAATATATAGAATTTTCTAAGTTTAGCTTTGTTCTTTTTTTATAGTATGTTTCTTTAACCAAAAGTAAATATTTTGAAAGTATTTTTAATGTTTTTAAGCATAATAACAAAAAATTTAATAACTGGATTCATAAATATTTTATATATTTGGAACGTTCATTTCAAATCAATATGCCAAAAGTAGAAACATTCGATAAAGAGCTGGTCTTAAAAAGAGCTACTGAGGTCTTTCATGATAAGGGCTTTAACGCTACTTCTATGCAAGATTTAGTAGATGCCACAACCCTTAACAGATCGAGTATCTATAATTCTTTTGGGAGTAAATTGGATTTGTTTTTAGAATGCTTAAAATCATATCAAGATACGTATGTTTTAAAAGTTTCAGAGATATTGCAAAGCGCAGATAACTCATTACATGCTATAGAACTTCTTTTTGAGCTTTATTTGCATGATACTCTTAAAGATAAAGATGATAAAGGTTGTTTGATTACGAATTGTATTTCCGAAATGGCAAATCAAGAAAATGCTATTGTAACCTTTTTAAAATCAAATCAGAAATCTTTTATCAAATTATTGGAAGAATTAGTTGCTAAAGGTCAAAAAGAATCCTCTATAAACCTCAGTAGAACGCCTAACGAATATGCGTTATATTTATTCTCGTCTATCCAAGGTTTTAGAACTGCTGGCATTTTAATATCAAATAAGAAAGACTTGCAAACTATTGCAAATACTATAATACAAACATTAATTTAATTTTTTTTTTAATCCTATTTGGAACGATCATTTCAGATAAAATATGTAAACTATGAATAAATTGAAAAACAAAGTCGCCGTAATAACAGGTGCAAACAGTGGTATTGGTTTAGCAACAGCTAAATTATTTTTAGAAGAAGGTGCCAAAGTAGTTGTTTCGGGAAGACGCCAAGAGGCATTAAATGAGGTATCAGAAAGTCTGGAAGGTGATTTTATTACTGTTTTAGCAGATGTATCTAAACCAGAAGATAATGTTAAGCTTATAAAAGAAGCTACAGAGGCATTTGGAACTATTGATATACTATTCTTAAATGCAGGGATTGCTCCTATTACGCAAATCACAGAGATTGATGAGAATCATTATGATGCTATTTTTAACACGAATGTTAAAGGTCCAATATTGGCCACAAAAGAAGCTTTACCACACATTAATGATGGGGGGACTATTATATTTACAGGTTCAATTGTAAAGCAAAAGGCATTTGATGGCTTTGGTGTATATTCTGCAAGTAAAGGTGCTTTACGTTCTTTTTCAAAAGTTTTAACTTCTGAAGTGAAATCTAGAAGCATACGTGTAAATACGATTGCTCCCGGACCTATAGACACTCCTATTTATGGAAAAATGGGTTTACCTGAGAACGCACTTGAAGAAACAGGAAAAGGTTTTGCTGCTATGGTACCACTAGGTCGTTTTGGTACTTCTGAAGAAATAGCTAATACAGCTTTGTTCTTGGCTTCTGATGATGCTTCTTATATAAATGGTGTTGAATTAGAAGTTGATGGTGGTATAAGTCAGATTTAGAACTTGTGTCATTTTTGAAGCATAAATTATAATAAAATATTGAAACTGAATACCCCTATAGCAACCATAGGGGTATATTTTGGCTTAGATCAACACAGGTTTTGCTTTAGAGCTAAATCGAATTTATTATTTTACCTCACCCAGAACTGTAAAAAAATCACCGTTTTAATGGCTCCAAAAGGACGATATAATTGGAAACCCTCTCCTTGATTGGAGAACTTTTAGACTAAAAACGAGTACTTTAAATTATTTTGTTAATAACCTCGTTAACAATTACAAGTACCCCTATCATATTTAAGCCTCAATAATCTATACTTTTATGAAAACCAATATCATAGATAATGAACACAAGACAATATAATCTAAAAAGTATCCGTCCAGAAGTTCCTTCTACTACTATTAATGATAGCATGAGTAATGATGAGCGTTTTCAAAATTTAGTTTTGCGACCTATAGCTACGTTGCAGAATGACTTGTTAATTGCTGTTTTTAAGAATTACATTGTTAAGCATAAATCGGTTTTTTACGATTTGTCTATAGAAAAACGCATGATCTATATTGAAAATGCCATTCAAAAAGATATGAAATTTAGAAATGCTTTAAAGGGCATGATTATCGGACAATTTACTGTCGAAGAATATCAAATATACATACAGAATTCATCTGCTTTAAATAAGCGGATGATGCGTATCGTTAAAGAGCGTTTACTAAGTAATATTCAAATTTTTGAAAAGCCAGAATTACTTGAAGCTGTTTAATCTTTAAAAAAAGTCGTATACTTTCTAAATCAAAGACACCCCATTTAAATCTGTAGTAAGTACATCACTCATATAGTTAAAGTACGGTCTAATGGCTTTAAAAGAATCATTCACATCTTTTATAAAATTAGTATCTAAAACCTCTTTATCTGTATACTTTTTAGTAAATATGTATTGCTTTTTCTTTATAAGATCTATAGCTTTATGGTCTTTACTAAAGCCCTTTGGAGCCGTTTTTACTTCATCTCCAACAAAACGATCACCCCAGATGCTGTTAAACTTTTTATTAGCTAAAATGTCGCGAATTTCACTATCGTCCATTTCAAATTCCTTTCTAATTCTCAATAAATCTGCAGGTGCTGGTTCCCAAAAACCTGTTGCAATAAAGCTTTCATTATTAGGTTGAAGGTGTAGGTAATAACCACCTCTTAGTTTTGGTTTTGTTCTGCGAAACGAACCACCAAAATGTGTTTTATAAGGATCCTTGTTTTTTGAAAAACGGACGTCTCTATAAATTCTAAACATTTTTAGTTTGTCTACTTCATCATGCGTATTAAGAGATTCCAAAATGGCATTATACACTTGTTTAACTTCGGCTTCTACACTTTTGAATTCTTTTTTTCGTTCATTAAACCAATCTCTATTATTGTTTTTTTCTAATTTTTTAAAAAAATCTAATGCTTCTTTTGGAACCGTTACTCCCATATTATTATGTTTTTTGATATTGATGGTTAGTATATAAAGACTTTTAGTCTAAATAATGCGAGGAAATTACAAAAATCGCAGTATTATTCAAACTGAATATTGTTAAGAATGAGTCCCGATGCCGGAGCTATGTATTCCATTCTTGTGTTACTACCAGGTAGTAGGCTGTTTTTAATATCTTCTATAGATAGTTTTCCTTTTCCTAAATCAATTAGTGTCCCCATCATTAATCTAATTTGATTTCGCATAAACCCTTTTCCTTTTACTCTTAATAAATACGTTTTTTTAGGAAAATAATTAGCGGTATAAATGGTGTTTTCTACTAACTCGCATAACAAAATTTCCCGATCGTAAATACCATTATCTGTAGGTTTATAACAGTACGATTTAAAATAGTGCTTACCTTCAAAAAGTTTAGCGCCTTGTTTCATAATATCAATATCTAAATCGTCAAGAATAGTGGTCATAATTGGTGCACAAAACGGATGGCACTTTTCACCACAAGTAAACAAATATAGGTATTCTTTAATTTTTGAATGTTTTATTATATTAAACTCTGCGTCGACTTCTTGTATACTGGTGGCTCTAATGTCTTGTGGCAGGTTGTGGTTAAAGAGCTCTAAAAAAGCGTTTTCATCTTCAATAGGTTCAAATAAAAACAATTCAAAGGCAGCATTTTCGGCAGACACCATTGCATCTGTTCTTCCCGAACTTAAACTTTTAAATCGCTTGCCTTCAAGAATAAAATTTAGAGTTCTGTCTACCATTAAATGCAGCGTTTTTACGTTGGGTTGTTTTTGCCAACCATGAAAACGATATCCTAAATATTGAATAGTAAACACATAAAAATATTTTTTCATTTTTTATTTTATATAAGGCTCGAAAAATACGCTCTTTATTAATTGTGACAAAAAATTTATAACTTGTATATATTATTAACTAACTAAATACTCAAAATTATGACTAAAACATCAACAAATGATCCGCCTGTTTGGTTCTGGATAGTAAGTGTTATTGCACTTGTTTGGAATACACTTGGAATAGATGGTTACTTAGGGCAAACATATAATACCGAACGGTATCGTAATTCTTTTTCGGCTGAAGAACTTGAAATTGCTGCAAATTTACCTTCATGGATAACAGCAACATTTGCTATTGCTGTTTTTGCGGGTGTTATTGGGGCTATTGGGCTTTTGTTAAGAAAAAAATGGGCTACAATTTTTTGGAGTATTTCATTAATTGCTGTAATCGTTCAAATGGGCTATGCTTTTATTAATAATCAAGTCACTCATTTAGAGATGACTCTTATGATTGTTGTATTAGCATTTATTTTTCTTTGGGTTTCCAGAAGGTCTCAAGCAAAAGGATGGCTTTCTTGAAAAGAATTTGATTGAGGTAAGAAAAGAAACCAAAGAAACCTTTACAGGATTTGCAATAGTTATCCTGTAGGGCTGTTTAGAAGAAGGTTATTAATAAAAAAAGGCATTAGAAAATTTATTCTAATGCCTTATATATTTTTAACCAACTATTCATCCAATGGAGACTTAGTTGTATTAGCGTTTTAAAGCTTGCTTTTGTTTAGGAGTTAAAAGATCATTTTTCGCAGCATACGTCTTTTTACGTTTCTCCTCTATTTTTTTATTGAAAGTTTCTTTCTTTTTTTTAGATTTAGGAGCTTCTTTTTCAAGGGTAAGAAGTTCTTTGTAAAGTTCTCTGAGTTTAGCTTCTTGCTTTTTTGACAATTTTAAACTTTTATCATTTATTGTTAACTCAAGATTATCTTTTTTGATTAAATCATTTACTTGACTGTCAATCCCTTTTTGGGCAAATGCGGTAGCTGAAACGGTTATAAAAAATAATAACGACAGCATTGTTTTTTGTAGGTTCATGGGGTCTTTAAATTAAAATTATATAGTGTAAAGATAATATTTTTTTATTATTTATGTCTTCCTTTCAATTCTTCTTCAATATCCTTTAAGGTAAATCCCTTTGCTTGCAGTAACATTAAATAGTGAAATAATAGATCTGCCGATTCGTATAAAAACAACTCATCATTAGTATCCATCGCCTCAATAACTGTTTCTACAGCCTCCTCTCCTACTTTTTGAGCTATTTTATTGATGCCTTTTTCAAATAAACTTGCGACATAAGACTTTTTAGCGTCTTTGCTTGAAATACGTTCTGTAATAATAGCTTCTAAAGTTGAGAAAAATCCATAGGATGGTTTGTTTTCAGTTTGCCAACATGTATCTGTTCCTTTATGGCATGTAGGTCCAACAGGATTTACCTGAATTAAGAGTGTATCATTATCACAATCATTTTTTATATCAACTAAATTGAGAAAGTTACCACTTTCTTCTCCTTTAGTCCATAAACGTTGCTTGCTTCTGCTAAAAAAAGTAACTTGTTTCGTTTCAATGGTTTTTTGGTAGGCGTCATTATTCATATAGCCCAACATTAATACATTTTTAGTTGTCGCATCTTGAATGATTGCAGGTATAAGCCCTCCTTCTAACTTCTCCCAAGAGGGAGAAATGATAGCTGTATTTTTATTATTTGTCATAACCTTAATTTTTTATACGTAATAAACCTCCTTTGGGCTAAAAGGATTATAGTCGTACTTCTATATTGTTCTCTTTTAATTCTTTTTTTAAGTCTGGAATTGGAATTTCACCAAAATGAAAAACACTTGCGGCTAAAGCGGCATCAGATTTTCCTTCTTTGAAGGTGTCTATAAAATGTTGTACACTTCCTGCACCGCCAGAGGCAATAATAGGAATGTTTAATGCTTCAGACAACTTAGCTAAAGCTTTATTAGCGAATCCATTTTTGGTACCATCATGATTCATGGAGGTAAACAGAATTTCTCCTGCACCTCGTTGTTCTACTTCTTTTGCCCATTCAAACAAATCAATTTCTGTTGGAATACTTCCGCCTGCTAAATGAACTTTCCATTGGCCATCTACTTCTTTAGCATCAATAGCAACCACCACACATTGGCTTCCAAATTTATTTGATAATTCATTAACAAGTTCAGGTCTTTTAACAGCTGATGAATTTATTGAGACTTTATCTGCACCACATTTTAACAAGGCATCCACATCCTCAATAGAAGATATACCACCCCCAACTGTAAATGGAATGTTTACTTGTTCTGCAACGTGTAATACCATATCTAAAGTAGTAGCACGTCCTTCAAGGGTTGCCGAAATATCAAGAAAAACCAATTCATCTGCTCCTATATCAGCATATTGTTTTGCTAATTCTACAGGATCCCCAGCATCACGCAAATCAACGAAATTAACGCCTTTTACTGTTCGTCCGTTTTTAATATCTAAACAGGGTATAATTCTTTTTGTTAGCATGTTTATACAAATTTTTCTAATTCGAAAAGACTTATTCTATTTTCGTAAATAGCTTTTCCTATAATAACCCCTTCGCAACCAATTTCTTTTAAAACAGGTAATTCGTCAATAGATGAAATCCCTCCAGAAGCTATTAGCTTAATAGATTGATCGCTGCTACTATTTGAACATTCTGAGATGATTTGTTTATATAAATCTATAGAAGGGCCCTCAAGCATACCATCTTTTGAAATATCGGTACAAATAACGTATTTAATGCTCTTTTTCTGATATGATTTAATAAACGGAATAACGTCTTCTTTACTTTGCTCCATCCAGCCACTAATAGACACTTTCCCATTGTTGCTATCGGCTCCTAAAATAATTTTTTCAGCACCGTATTTATTAATCCAACCTTCAAATATTTCTGGGTCTTTAACGGCAATACTTCCTCCTGTAATTTGTTTTGCACCAGAATTAAAAGCAATGTGTAAATCTTCGTTCGCCTTTAATCCGCCACCAAAATCTATTTTGAGATTTGTTTTTGAGGCTATTTGTTCTAGCACTTTATAATTCACGATATGTTTCGCTTTTGCGCCGTCTAGATCTACCAAATGTAAGTATTCAATGCCAGAGTCTTCAAACATCTTTGCGACCTCTAAAGGGTTTTCATTGTATATTTTTTTAGTTTCGTAATCTCCTTTTGTTAACCTTACACATTTACCTTCTATGATATCTATCGCTGGTATAATTCTCATCTTTGAATGATTTTAAGTCACTAATTATTATATATTTGACAATGTGGATTTAATTAAAAACTTAGCTTTTCGTTTTATTATCTCGATTGTAGTGGTTGAAGGAATAGCTTCACAATTCATTGAGTTTTACGATTTTTTATTAGTTTCAATTTTAATCCTTTCATTTCTTTTACTCACTTATTTATCAAAGAAATTTTAATTTACAGTTCTATAAAATTTTGTAAAATCTTTGCTCCTGCTAAACTACTCTTTTCTGGGTGAAATTGCACACCATAAAAATTATTGTGTTGCAAAGCTGAGGCATAATTAATGCCATAGTCCGTTTTTGCAATGGTTTCTTCACAATCTTCGGCATAGTAGCTGTGTACTAAATACATATATTCATTTTCTTTAATTCCAGAAAATAGATCGGATTTTAGGTCTTTAATAACATTCCAACCCATTTGTGGCACTTTTACATCGTTGTTAAAACGTTTCACTTTAGTTTTAAAGATGCCTACGCCTTTTGTATTACCCTCTTCGGTTGATTCGCATAGTAATTGCATACCTAAACAAATCCCTAATACGGGTTGTTTTAAGGTTGGTATTAGTTTATCTAAACCACTTTTTTGTAACATGGCCATAGCAGTACTTGCCTCACCAACACCAGGGAAAATAATTTTATCTGCGGCTAAAATTTCATCTGGATCGTTTGATAAAACAGCATCAACGCCTAAGCGTTTAAAAGCAAATTGAATGCTTTTAATGTTTCCTGCACCGTAATTTATTATTACAATAGAAGCCTCATCTAATTTCTTCAAAGAGGAAGAACTATTATTCTGATCTGTTATTTTACTCATTTTATATTTTTATCCGTTTATAAAGCCTTCCTTTAGGGAAGGTTGGGATGGGCTTTTACAGCATTCCTTTAGTTGATGGCAAAATCATTTTTTCTACATCGCGCTTTACCGCCATCTTGATAGCTTTTGCGAAAGCTTTAAAAATAGCCTCAATTTTATGATGTTCGTTTTGTCCTTCGGCTTTAATATTCAAATTACATTTTGCGCCGTCTGTAAAGGATTTAAAGAAATGATAAAACATTTCTGTTGGCATTTTTCCAATCATTTCTCGTTTAAAGTCTGCTTCCCAAACAAGCCAGTTTCTTCCTCCAAAATCAATAGCAGCTTGTGCATAACAATCGTCCATGGGTAAGCAAAAACCGTAACGTTCTATGCCTAATTTATTACCTAAAGCGGTGTTAAATAATTCACCCAATGCAATAGCTGTATCTTCAATAGTGTGGTGCTCATCAACTTCTAAGTCGCCATCAACTTTAATATTTAAATCTAACTGTCCGTGACGTGCTATTTGGTCTAACATATGATCAAAAAAAGCAAGCCCTGTATCTATATTACTTTTTCCCGTTCCGTCGAGATTAACTTGAATAGCAATCTTTGTTTCATTTGTATTTCTAATAATCTCTCCAGTGCGGGCGCTTGTTTTTAAAAAGGCGTAGATATTTTCCCAATCGTTGCTCTCTAAAGCGATATAGGCATCTAATTGCTCTCTTTTTACAGTGATTTCATCAGTACCCAAATTGGTATCATCGTTTATAAAAACACCTTTGGCTCCTAAGTTTTTTGCTAATTCAATATCTGTAAGCCTATCTCCTATTACAAAAGAGTTTTCTAAATCGTAATCGTTAGAAAAATATTTTGTTAGCAAACCTGTATTTGGTTTTCTTGTAGGAGCGTTGTCTTTTGCAAAAGTTCTGTCTATAAACTGTTCTTTAAAAACAATTCCTTGATCTTCAAAGCATTTAATAATAAAATTATGAATAGGCCAAAAATCACTTTCTGGAAATGCTTCTGTTCCTAATCCATCTTGATTAGTGATCATCACAATTTCATAATTTAATTCTTTAGCTATTTTACCTAAATATTGAAATACTTTAGGGTAAAACTCTAACTTTTCAAGCGAATCGATTTGCTCATCTGCAGGTTCTCTGATAATGGTTCCGTCCCGGTCTATGAATAATACTTTTTTCATCTTTGTTATCATATCATTCCTGCCTTTCGATTATCGCTCAAGATAAACTTGGCAGGAACTTTTTTAATTTAAACTTAAACTTTCTATAATGGATTCCTGCCTTTGCAGGAATAACAATCTACTCCTAAATTGCATTTCTAATATCCATTCATACTCAGGATTTCGATATTAATAAAAGGTTTTTTATTAATATCGTATTTTCCTCTTTTGTGCCAACTGTTAACCTTAAACAATTCTCACAACCAGGTTGCGTGGTTCTATTTCTAATAACAATGCCCTTGTCTATAAGTTGATCATAACGTTTAGAGGCATCATCAACTTTTACTAAAACAAAATTAGCATCCGAGGGGTAAATTTTTGAAATAAAACTCACAGATTGCAATTCTGAAATTAAATTAGCACGTTCTTTTAGAATACCATTAATTTGATTTGTTGCCAAATCTTTTATGCTTAACTGTTGAATGGCTTTTTGCTGTGTTAGTTCATTAACATTATAGGGCGGTTTTATTCTGTTTAAAACTGAAATAATCTTGGTGGAGGCATAACATATTCCTAATCTGATTCCAGCCATTCCATAGGCTTTAGACAGGGTTTGAGTTACTATCAAGTTAGGGAATTCCTCTAAGCGATCAATCCAACTTTTTTCTTTTGAAAAATCAATATATGCTTCATCAATTACAACCACTCCTTTAAATTTATTTAACAGTGTTTCAATCGACTCGCTTGAAAAACTGTTCCCTGTAGGATTGTTTGGTGAACAGAGGAAAAGGATTTTACTACTACCGTCTGTAATGTTTAATATTTCTTCAACTTGCGGTTGAAAACTGTCCGATAGTTGCACTTCTTTAATGGTAATAGCATTAATATTAGCTAATACACTGTACATACCGTATGTTGGGGGCAATATAATGATGTTGTCTTTATTTGGTTCGCAAAACGCTCTAAAAATAAGATCTAATACTTCGTCACTTCCATTTCCTAAAAGGATATGTTTTGAATTAACATTTTTAATTTCTGAAAGTATAGCCTTAACATCCCCTTGCTGAGGATCTGGATAACGATTTACGCCATTATTGAATGGATTTTCATTGGCATCTAAAAACACCATAGCATCGCTAGTACCCTGAAATTCATCTCTTGCTGATGAATAAGGTTTTAAAGCCTTAATGCTAGGTCTTATTAAGTTGTCTATATTGAAATTTGTAGTTTTCATTTTAATTTTAAAGCTGGATTTATGAGGTTCCTGTCTTTGCAGGAATGATATCTTTTAATCTAATTGACACTGCATTTTTATGTGCTTGTAAGCCTTCAGCTTCTGCCATTAACTCGATAGTTTCTCCTATATTTAACAAACCTTCTTTTGATATTTTCTGAAAGGTCATACTCTTTAAGAAACTGTCTAAGTTAACCCCAGAATAAGCTTTCGAAAATCCATTTGTCGGCAAGGTATGGTTTGTTCCAGAAGCGTAATCTCCAGCACTTTCGGGTGTGTAATCTCCTATAAAAACAGAGCCAGCGTTAGTTATCCCATTTACATAGAAATCTTCATTTTTAGTACAGATGACAAAGTGTTCTGGACCATATTCATTGATTAAATCGAGTGCTCGCGCATCATTATCTATATAAATTAATTTAGAGTTGGTAATCGCTTTTTCGGCAATCGCTTGTCTTGGTAATTCTTTAATTTGTTTTTCAATTTCTTCTGAAACTGAGCTAATTAAATTTTTAGATGTCGATACTAAAATAACCTGACTGTCTGCGCCGTGTTCTGCCTGACTTAGTAAATCTGAAGCTATATAGGATGCATTGGCATCACCATCGGCTACAACCAACAATTCACTTGGTCCTGCTGGCATATCGATAGCTACGCCATGTTTAGTGGCTAATTGCTTTGCAACGGTAACAAATTGATTTCCTGGTCCGAAAATTTTATAAACCTGAGAAATGGTCTCTGTTCCAAATGTTAATCCCGCAATGGCTTGTATACCTCCAACTTTAACGATTTTTGTGACACCACAAAGTTCTGCAGCAAAAAGAATTTCTGGTGCTAACTCGCCTTCTTTATTTGGTGGTGAGCATAAAACAATCTCTTTACAACCAGCAATTTGAGCTGGAACTGCTAACATTAAAACCGTTGAAAATAAAGGGGCTGTACCTCCAGGAATATATAAACCTATTTTTTCGATGGGGCGTTTTTCTTGCCAGCATTGTACCCCGTTTGTAGTTTCTACAGCTACTTTAGATGTTTTTTGTGCTGTATGGAAGGCTTCAATGTTTTTCTTAGCATTTTTAATAGCGCTTTGAAGTTTTTCAGGAACACTTTCTATCGCTTTTTTTATGTCCTCTTTAGTAACTATATTGGATTGTAAATCAATGCCGTCAAAACGTGTTGTGTATTTATTTATGGCTGCATCACCATTTTTAATGACATCATTAAAAACATCGCTTACAATACCTTCAATATCATTAACTGTCTGTGTAGGACGTTTTAATATGTCGAACCAACTGCTTCTATTAGGATTATCTATAATTTGCATAATTCGTATTTTTCTTAGTATTATGAGATTTCCGTTTTTTGCGGAAATGAAAAAAATATCTAAACAACCATTTTTTCAATAGGACAAACTAAGATACCTTGAGCACCATTATTTTTTAATTCATCAATAACATCCCAAAATTCATTTTTGCTTATAACGGAATGTACAGAACTCCATCCTTCTTGTGCTAAAGGTAAAACGGTTGGGCTTTTCATACCTGGCAATACGTTAATAATATCCTGGATTTTTTCGTTAGGAGCATTCAATAAAATATATTTTGATTGTCTTCCTTTTAATACGGATTGAATTCTAAACTGAATTTTATCAAGAATAGCCTGCTTTTCTTCATTAAGAATCGGAGAAACAGCTAATACTGCTTCAGATTTTAAAATCATTTCAACCTCCTTTAAGTTGTTCTTAAACAAGGTACTTCCACTAGAAACAATATCACAAATAGCATCTGCTAGCCCAATGTTTGGAGCTATTTCTACCGAACCATTAATAATGTGTAGGTTAGCAGAAATATTATTCTTTTCTAAATAGCTTTTAACGGTGTTTGGATAAGAGGTCGCAATACGTTTGCCTTCTAAATCTTTTATACCTTTATAGTCAACTGACTTTGGTACAGCGATACAAACTCTACAGGTTGAAAATCCTAATTTTTCGGCAACACGAATGTCATTACCTTTTTCAATTAGAACGTTTTCTCCAATAATAGCGGCATCTACTACCCCATCTTTAAGATATTGTGGGATATCCCCGTTTCTTAGGTAAAATACTTCTACTGGAAAGTTTCTGGCTGATGCTTTTAATTGATCTTTTCCATTATCGATAGATATACCGATGTCTTTTAAAATTCTCATCGAATCTTCGTTTAAACGACCCGATTTCTGCACTGCAATTCTTAATTTACTCATTTTGTTGTTTTTATGAGTTTGAAACAATCAATTTGGAATTAAAACTAAAAAACCCGCTTGATTGTCTCAAACGGGTTTAAAAAATATGTTGATTTTATTCAATACATTTTCAGTTCGCTTGAGAGCAAATATGAAAATGATGATGATGTAATTGAATAAAGGTCATGTTTTGTTTTATTTCTGCAAATATCTATAATTTATATTTATAATTCCAAATTATAGTAACAATTTTTATCTCAAATAAATATTATATGTTTTTAGCTAAAAAAAAATCAAAAATGTTTAAAATATTAGCAAAAATCTTAAATTATTTAATTCAGCCCTATTGATTTCCAAGTATAATAGGCATTCCGCTATCTCCAGAACCAATAACTACAACTTTACTATTTGGTGATTCTGATAATTTAATGGTTGCTTCGATACCTTTATCTTGAAGAATTTTATCTGTTAAAGACGCGCTTAAAATACGGTTAGCATCTGCTTTACCTTGCGCTTCAATAATTACTTTTTCTGCTTCTTTTGCAGCTGTAACCAATCTAAATTCATATTCTAAAGACTCTTGTTCTTGCCTTAGTTTACGTTCAATAGCTTCTTTTATGGTATTTGGTAAAGTAACATCTCTTACTAATACTTCATTCAATTGTACATATTGTTTATCAAGAATCTTTTTCGTTTCAGCAAAAATTTCATCTTGAATAGCGTCACGCTTACTAGAATATAATTGCTCTGGCGTGTAACGTCCAACAACACTACGAGCAGCACTACGAATAGCTGGTTGAATAACACGTTGTAAATAATTTTCTCCTAATGATTGGTGCAAGTTTCCTAAATCATTGTAAATAGGCTCATACCATGCTGAAGCATCAATTTGAATTTCAAGTCCATTAGATGAAAGTACTTTCATTTTTTCGAAAAGTTCCTGTTGACGTACTTCATAAATTATAACTTTATTCCATGGTGCTACAATATGAAACCCTTCTCCTAAAGGGGGGGCATCTGTAACAACTCCATTATCGAATGTTTTGTATAGAACGCCTGCCTCACCAGAACCTATAGTTACAGCCGATTTTGCTAATATTACAACAAGTATAATTGCAACAATAATTACAGGTAATGCAATTTTTGGTAATTTTTCCATTATTTATTTTAATTTAGATTAATCCGTTATATTTTCTAATAAACCACTCTAGACCTAAGCTTAAAGCCAGTATGATGAGTAGATATTTCCAATCTATCAAAGGTATGATATTTTTATTGCTTTTTTGAATAGAAACAAAACGATTATCGTTTAATAAATCGGTTTTTAAATCCTTAGTATTATCAATAAAATAACTCTTACCGTCACTGTTAGTAGCTAATTGTTGCAGTTTTGTTACATTGGCATTTAAAAATTGTTGCTCAACGTTGTATTCTAAAATTTGAAAGTTCCCAGATTTGGCTATATTTTCATTAGTAGCTTTTACCGTAAAGCTATAGTTTGAAGGCGCTAAGCTGCTTAGGTCTACTTGGAAATTATTACCTTTAAGAATAAGAGGGAAGGTTTTATTTTCTTTTGAAATGTTATCTGTTACGGAAATATTAAGGGTTTCTCGTGTATCAAAAACATAATTTTTATCAAAGAATTCTGCTTTAATTATAATATTGCTGCTTCCGTTATAAAAAGACTCATAATCAATATTTAATCTGTTTTTTCTTTTATTTGAAGCTAAATATTGCACAAGTTTTCCTAAAAAGTTATCAAATTGATTAAATGATTGATTGTTAATATAACTTTGTGCTCGCCATTGCCAAATATTTTCGCCAAACAATACGCCTTCTCTCCTACCATTCGTTTCATAAGTTACTAATAGAGGTTCGTTTGTTGAAATTCCATTAATACGTTTATTTAAAATGGATTCGAATGGTGTTGTAAAAGATACAGATCCATAATTTGAGTTTAAAGGCGGGAATGATTCAAAGTTGATATTATCTACTATAAAAGGTGAATAATTAGTGTTAAATTCTGCTTGATAGTTTTCGGTTTGGCTTGTTTTTTCATGTAAAAAATTCTGCTTGTTTTTATTTAAGAAATTTAAATCGGTTTTAGTTCCTACGATAGTAAAATGATTCTTGTTTTCTTTTTCTAAAATGTCAAACAGATCTTTAAACCTATAGTTTGGTTGATTTATTATAATTAACTGAAAATCATTAATTTGATTTAATATTTCTTTTGGTTTTAAAAGCGTAACAGCGCGTTGTTCATTGCTTTCAATACTCTTTTTAAAAGCACCTAAATCTGGGTGCAAAAAATCGCTAACAATAGCTATTTTTGTTTTTTGATCGATAACTTCTACCGCAAAGTTTTTAGAATTATTAACCGTGTTCTTTTCATTTTCGATTGGAACAATAGTTGCTTTATAGCTACTTACACCAACACTATTGGCTGGTAATGTAAAGTTAATAATCTTAGAGTTGTTTTCTTTTGATAAACTAATGGGTTGAGAGTAAACAGTTGTATGGCCTTTTGTTACCAGAAAACGAGAATTTATAGTTTTATTTCCATTATAAACCAGGATAGCTTCTATAGGAAACCTGTTTTTTAGATAGGCGTACTTGTTTACATTTAGCTGTTTGATTTTTAAATCGGTATAAGTTACTGTATCTCCTAATATTACAGGGTAAATACTTTGTTTGTATGTGGATGCAGTAAACTGATAATCGTTACCATAAGTTTGATTACCGTCTGATATTATTAACGTAGGTGCTGTGGTTCCTCTATATATTTGAGATAGTTGTTTGAAGGCGTTGTTAATATTCGTTTGATTCTCTGAGAAGGTTGTAGAATCTGAAACTTTAAATGATTCGCCGAATGTATATAGGTCTATATTAAATTTATTATTTAATCCTGCATCATTAGATACTGTTTCAATCAAATTAATGACATGTGTATCTTGGTTAAGATGTTTTATAGAACTTGAGTTATCTATTGCAACAACCAAATTTGGTTTTTCAATAGAAAAACTAACTTGTTCAAATTTTGGGTTTATTAGTAATAAAAGAACAGAAAAAATACTAAGAAATCTTAAAAAAGAGAAAAGCATGTTTAATTTAGACATGCTTTTCTTTTTATTATAATACTGAAAAACCGCTAATAAAATAGCTACTATTCCAGCAAGTATGATATAAATAATCGTTTCTGTATGCATTCTAGATTGCCGATTTTTTTTTGATTGTCGATTTTTGAATTCAAAAACCGTGATTCATTCGTAAATCTAAAATTAAGTCAGCATACCTCCATCAACATGAAGTGTTTGTCCTGTGACATAAGCACTCATATCGCTAGCTAAAAAGACACAAGCATTGGCAATATCTTCTGGTGTGCCACCACGTTTTAAAGGAATTCCAGCACGCCAGTCTTTTAATATGTCTTCACTGAGTTTAGCAGTCATTTCAGTTTCAATAAATCCAGGAGCAACCACGTTGCTTCTAATATTTCTAGACCCTAATTCTAAGGCTACCGATTTAGAAAATCCTATTATTCCAGCTTTAGAAGCCGCATAATTAGTTTGTCCGGCATTACCTTTTATTCCAACTACAGAACTCATGTTTATTATAGAACCTTTACGTTGTTTTAACATGGTGCGTTGTACCGCTTTCGTCATATTAAAAACAGACTTTAGGTTGACTTCTATAACAGTATCAAAGTCTTCTTCGCTAATACGCATTAATAAATTATCTTTTGTAATACCTGCATTGTTTACTAAAATATCGATGCTTCCAAATTCACCAACAACAGCTTCGGCTAATTTTTGCGCTTCATCAAAACTAGCCGCATTACTTTGGTATCCTTTTGCTTTTACTCCTAGTGCGTTCAATTCGGCTTCTAATGCGTTTGCTGCTTCTACAGACGAACTGTATGTAAATGCTACATTGGCTCCCTGATTAGCAAATGTTTGAGCAATACCTTTACCAATGCCACGACTTGCTCCAGTTACTATGGCTGTTTTTCCTTCTAACAATTTCATGTATTTATTATTTATTTTAATATCACGAATGTATAAATTTCATTTATGTGATTCGTAAGCAAAGTTGTTAATTATTTTTGAATTCAAATATAACAAATACAAGTTGTACCAAATAAAAAAACCTCACAAGATTTTATGAACCTGAGTTCGATGTAAGGATCATAGATAAAAGTCAATGAATATGCTAGATTCCACTTATAATTATTATAGACTAACTAGCTAGTTTATGATAATTTAAGGAAGGAAGTGGTATGTTTATTGGTTTTTAGCTTGAAACTAATAGAGTTGAATATGTTTCAGATATTTAAAATTTACTTTATTAAGATAAATATCTTATAGACAGTATTTTACAAAAACAGCCTCATTTTCCTTATGTAGAACTCAGGTTATGAGGCTTATGATAAATTTAGAAACTGTTTAAGTTTTGTTTTTTGGAATTAGTTTGGGTGGTATTAAGTTTTCAGTCAGGGCAAAATAACAAAACAAACTAAAAAATTAAACAGTTTCTTATAATGGATAAGTATTTTAATTATTTGCAGTAAATTTAATATCTACCATTCCAAGATATGATGTTTCTGAAAACGTTGCAGGTAAGGTTTGACTTGTTCCGAAGTTAGAACCATAACCAGAAATTAACATGTTCCCTATTTCTACAGGGAATAAATCATTTCCTGAATTAGTAAACTGGTAATAATCGTTAGTATTAACAGAAACAAAATATGCTGTTCCAGAATTAATGGCAACTGGGGCTATATCTTCAAAAGACAATAAACCAGAGCTTGAAGTAATATCTGTTGTTACTAAAATTTCTTCGGTTTCTATATGCCACAATGTTACCCGATACACACCGTTATTTGGCACACGAATACCTAATGCTGTTATTGTTCCATTTTTGAATGATTTAAATTTGTAACCAATCTCAAAGGTACTCGGTCCATCTACTTTTTGATAGTTTACTTGCATGTGCCCACTTTCTATTAGTGATTTCATCGGGTATTCAGGTATGCTTTCAATAATTTCTACATCATCATCATTTTTAGAACAGCTACTGAAGCATGATCCTATGATTAGTAGTCCTAATATTATTTTTTGTGCTTTCATGATTCCTAATTTTTAGCTTTATGCTAGTATATCAATTAGATCACATTTTTGTTACCCCATATTTTATTTTATTGCAAAAAAAAATCCGCTGACTTATCTAAGTCAACGGATTTATATTTTAAAGAATTACTAGGTTTATTTACCCTAATACTTCTGCTATTTTCTTTCCAATTTCGGCAGGAGAATCTACCACATGAATTCCGCAAGCTTTCATAATTTTCTTTTTTGCTTGTGCAGTATCATCACTTCCTCCAACAATAGCACCAGCATGTCCCATAGTACGACCAGCAGGAGCTGTTTCACCAGCTATAAAACCAACAACTGGTTTTTTACTTCCACTTGCTTTATACCAATTTGCAGCATCTGCTTCTAATTGCCCACCTATTTCTCCAATCATTACAACAGCTTCAGTTTCTGGATCGTTAATTAACAATTCAACAGCTTCTTTAGTTGTGGTTCCAATAATGGGATCACCACCAATACCAATGGCCGTAGTAATTCCTAATCCTTGTTTTACAACTTGGTCTGCAGCTTCATAAGTAAGTGTTCCCGATTTAGAAACAATACCTACTTTACCTTTTTTGAAAACAAAACCTGGCATGATGCCAACTTTAGCTTCTTCTGGGGTAATTACTCCAGGGCAGTTAGGTCCAATTAGGCGACACGCTTTATTTTTTATATAATTAGATGCAGTGATCATATCTGCAACTGGAATGCCTTCTGTAATTGTAATAATAACTTTAATACCAGCATCGGCAGCTTCCATAATCGCATCGGCAGCAAAAGCCGGTGGTACAAAAATAATAGTTGTATCTGCTCCAACTTTTTGAACAGCTTCTAAAACGGTATCAAAAACAGGTTTATCTAAGTGCGTCTGCCCTCCTTTACCTGGTGTTACACCTCCAACTACATTGGTTCCGTATTCAATCATTTGGCTAGCGTGAAATGTACCTTCACTTCCTGTAAACCCTTGAACTATAATTTTTGAATCTTTATTTACTAAAACACTCATAGGAGATTATTTGTCGTTTATTAATTTATTGAGCAAATGTAATTTTTTGTATTAAAAATTTAAAGTAAAAACGCACTTTTATTTTTAGAAGTATTAAGAGTCCTGTTTAAAATTTCGTCAATTATCTTTTTATGCCCCTTTTTGCGCATTATTTTGTTAAAATTTTGAACCGTAACTTGGGCCATGTTTAAAAATAATAGCCTATAAAAAGGTCTAGTCAGAAAATCTAAAACAGACTTTAAGCTTTATTTTTATCTTGTTCTTTTAATCTGTCAAATATCTCAGGAATCTTTCTTATAGCTGCAATTTCTTTATATTTTGAACGGAAATCATCAGCTGGAATTCCAAAATAACTTTTGCCACCTTCTAATGATTTACTAACGCCTGCTTTTGCAGATATGACCGCTTTTTTTCCAATGGTTATACCACTGGTAATACCAACTTGACCCCAAATAGTGACTTCATCTTCAATAACAACACAACCAGCAATTCCTACTTGAGATGCAATTAAGCATTTTTTTCCAATAACTGTATCATGCCCTATTTGAACTAAATTATCAATTTTTGTTCCTTCTTTAATAGTCGTATCTGCAGTTACCCCTCTATCGATGGTGCATCCAGCTCCAATATCTACATGGTCTTCTAAAACAACACGACCACTAGATTTTAATCGATCGTAGCCTTCTGGTCTGTTTTTATAATAAAAGGCATTACCTCCTAAAACGCTTCCTGCATGAATGGTAACATTATTTCCGATAACGGCATCGTCGTAAATGCTTACATTAGAATGTATCACACAATGATCTCCGATTACAACATTATGTCCAATAAAACTATTGGGTTGAATTACGGTATGTTCACCAATAACTGCGGTGTTAGATATTTGGCTATTAGCAGATTGAAATGGTTTAAAATGGTTTGTAAGTTTGTTGAAATCTCTAAAAGGATCATCACTAATTAATAATGCTTTTCCCGAGGGGCATGCAACTTCTTTATTAATAAGTATAATGGTTGCAGCAGAATCAAGTGCTTTATCATAATATTTAGGATGATCAACAAAAACAATATCTCCTGGCTCTACTACATGAATTTCATTCATTCCTAAAACGGAGAAATTTGCATCGCCAACAAAAGTGCAATCAATTAATTGAGCAATGTCTTTTAAAATATGTGGTTGTGGAAATTTCATTCAGTTTTGAAAAATATGTATTTGTAAAAACCTTTTGGACTTCTGATTTTTATTAAAACCAAAAGCCCCTTCTTTTATTAAAAATCTTTAAAAGAGAAAGAAATTAATTAGAATTATTCCTTAACACGTTCTTTATAAGTTCCTTTTTCGGTTTCAACTTTTATCTTGTCTCCTTCATTTATAAATAAAGGCACATTAACTGTTGCTCCTGTTTCAACTGTTGCAGGTTTTGTTGCATTGGTTGCGGTATTACCTTTTACTCCTGGCTCTGTTGCAGTTACTTCTAATATAACACTTGCTGGCATTTCTACAGAAAGCGGCATATTGTCTTCAGAATTAATAATAACTGTTACAACCTCTCCTTCTTTCATTAAACTTGGATTATCTAAAGCAGATTCTGCTAATTGAATTTGCGTATAATCTTCTGTGTTCATAAAATGATAAAACTCACCATCATTATATAAAAATTGAAATTTATGGGTTTCAACACGTACATCTTCTAATTTGTGACCAGCAGAAAAGGTATTATCTATAACTTTACCATTCGTTACACTTTTCATTTTTGTTCTTACAAAAGCAGGTCCTTTTCCTGGTTTTACATGTAAAAATTCTATTATTTTATAAATATCATTATTGTATTTTATACATAATCCATTTCTAATATCGCTTGTAGTTGCCATAAATTCTTTTTTGTAAATAACTTGGTTTAATTAATTTGATTTGAAATACCCTTTCATGATACCTCGATGCGAATTTTTAATAAATTGAAGGACTTCATCACGCTCTGTTGTGGCTTCCATTTCTGCTTCAATAATTTCTGAAGCTTGGGTATTATTATAATTCTTTTGATAAAGTATCCTAAAAATATTTTGAATCTCTCTTATTTTTTCTGTCGTAAACCCACGTCTTCTTAGACCTACTGAATTTATACCAACGTATGATAAAGGTTCACGTGCAGCTTTTACATATGGGGGCACATCTTTTCTAACCAAAGATCCTCCTGTTACGAAAGCATGATTACCTATAGACACAAATTGGTGTACTGCTGTCATTCCTGCAAGTACAACATAATCGCCTATTGTAATATGACCAGCAAGAGTACTATTATTAGAGAAAATACAATTATCTCCAACAATACAATCGTGAGCAATATGGCAGTATGCCATTATTAAACAATTATTACCAATAACTGTTTTCATTCTGTCGGTGGTACCCCTATTAATAGTTACACATTCTCTTATTGTAACATTATCACCAATTTCTACAGTGGTATCTTCATCATTATATTTTAAATCTTGAGGGACAGCAGAAATAACTGAACCTGGGAAAATATTGCAGTTTTTACCAATACGTGCACCTTCCATTATGGTTACATTACTACCTATCCATGTGCCTTCTCCTATTTTTACATTATTGTTAATAGTTGTAAAAGGTTCTATTACTACATTCTTCGCAATTTTTGCACCTGGGTGAACGTATGCTAGTGGTTGGTTCATATTTATTTTACTTTAGATATTTGGGCCATTAATTCTGCTTCTGCACAAAGTTTACCATTGGCGTATGCATAACCTTGCATATGGCAAATACCACGACGAATAGGAGTAATTAACGAACATTTAAATATTAACGTATCTCCAGGCATTACTTTTTGTTTAAATTTAACATTGTCCATTTTCATGAAAAAGGTTAAGTAGTTTTCTGGATCTGGAACTGTATTAAGTACTAAAATACCACCTGTTTGTGCCATAGCTTCTACAATTAAGACACCTGGCATTACAGGAGCTCCTGGGAAGTGACCTTCAAAAAAAGGTTCATTCATAGTAACATTCTTCGTAGCAATAACATGATTATCAGTAAGCTCAAAGACTTTGTCTATTAACAAAAAAGGTTGTCTATGTGGTAACATAGCCATAATTTGAATAACATCCATTAAAGGCGGTTTATTCAAATCTATATTTGGTACATTATTACGACGTTCGTTCTTTATTATTTTAGATAATTTTTTAGCAAATTGTGTGTTTACAAAGTGACCTGGTTTATTTGCTATTACTTTTCCACGAATTCTTGTGCCTACAAGTGCTAAATCTCCCAAAACATCAAGTAGTTTATGCCTCGCTGCTTCATTGGGATGGTGTAAAGTCAAATTATCTAAGATACCATTTGGTTTTACAGCTATGGAATCTTTATTAAAAGCGACTCTTAGTTTTTCCATAGTTTCTGGAGATAATGCTTTGTCAACATAAACAATCGCATTATTTAAATCCCCTCCTTTAATCAATCCATGTTCTAAAAGCATTTCAATTTCATGTAAAAAACTAAATGTACGTGAATTTGAAATATCCTTTTTAAAATCAGATATTTTATTTAAAGTAGCATTTTGAGTTCCTAAAACTTTAGTCCCAAAATCTACCATAGTAGTTATTTTGTATTCTTTAGAAGGCATTACTAAAATTTCACTACCAGATTCTTCATCTGTATAGGAAACAATGTCTGTAATAACAAACTCTTCTCTAAAAGCGTCGAGTTCTATAACATCAGCTTTTTCAATGGCATCAACAAAAAACTTAGATGAACCATCCATAATTGGTGGCTCAGATGCGTTCAATTCTATTATAGCATTATCGACATCTAAACCTACTAGAGCAGCAAGTACATGCTCTGAAGTTTGAATCATAACCCCATTTTTCTCTAAGCAGGTACCGCGTTGTGTATTAGTGACGTAGTTAACATCGGCTTCAATCACCGGAGTGCCTTCTAAATCTACTCGTTTAAAAGCTAATCCAGAATTAGCGGTAGCTGGTTTAAAAGTTAGAGTAACATTTTTTCCTGTATGTAAGCCAACGCCTGTTAAAGAAACTTCTTCTTTAATAGTTTTTTGCTTTATTTCAGTATTTATTATTCCCATTTGTTTTTTTCTAAATCATTAATATTTTTTACAATCTTAGGTAAGTTCTTAAAATGCACATAAGATTTATTATAGTCACTTAAAGCTAGTGCTGGTGACCCTTGGAGGGTTTCGTTATCTTTTACATTTCTGGCAATACCCGATTGCGCTTGAATTTTTACATTATTGCCAATAGTAATATGCCCCGCAATACCTACCTGCCCACCAATTTGGCAATACTCACCAATTTTAGTCGAGCCAGCAATTCCTGATTGTGCAGCTATTACGGTATGTTTACCTATTTCTACGTTATGAGCAATTTGAATTTGATTATCTAATTTAACGCCATTTCTTATTATTGTAGATCCCATCGTAGCTCTATCTATAGTTGTTCCTGCTCCCACATCTACATGATCTTCTAAAATAACATTACCTATTTGTGGTATTTTGCTATAGCGACCATCTTGACTTGGTGCAAAACCAAAGCCATCGGCTCCAATTATTGCTCCAGAGTTTATGACGCATGAATGTCCTATAATAGTATCTGAATAAATCTTGGATCCAGAAAAAACAATAGAGTTTTCTCCAACCACAACATTGTCACCTATATAAGCATTTGGAAATATCTTAACATTATTGCCTATTAAAACATTCTCACCTATATAGGAGAATGCTCCGAAATAAACATTATCCCCATATTCTGCGGATTCTGATATAAATGAAGGTTTCTCTATGCCTGTTTTATTAAGCTTAACCATATTATAATACTCAAGTACTTTAGAAAAAGCAGCGTAAGCATCTTCAACCTTGATTAAGGTCGTGTCTATTTTTTGTTCGGGCACAAAACTTTTATTAACTATTGCTACCGAAGCTTTCGTAGAATATATATATTGGGTATACTTTGGGTTAGATAAAAATGTTAAAGAACCATTAGTGCCTTCTTCAATTTTGGATAGCTTTGAAACTTCTACATTTGGATTTCCAACAATATCACCCTCTAATATTTCTGCTATTTGTTGTGCTGTAAATTTCACACTGAAAAGTTTGTTTTTTTGTTTGATTGACGCAAAAATAGGAAAAATGTGCTAAAGTATTTCATGTGCAGATGCTTATTGTTTTTTATTGACATTTGTCACATTTTTTATAGCCATATAAAAAATAACTACAGGACTTCCTTAGGATAACATATGTAATATTTAGTTACTGGTTTAGACAATGCTTTTAGGTTAAGTTGATCTGAAGCTTTAACAATATCTTCAATTTTACCAGTCTTGTGCAAAATATTTATGCCTTGGTGTTTTAATTGATAAGCTTGATTAGATATTTCACCAGTAAACACGAAATACCTTGCTTCTTCTTTGCTTACATTATATGTACTAATTAAACTTTGAATATGCTTTTCAAGGCTTTCTTTTTTTATTATTTTGTTTTTTAGTTTAATTTTTAACAAGTCCCTGTTAATTATCATTTTACTTAAATTGCTAAGCACAAAATCATCATGATGTTGCCAATGTTTCATGGCTGAAATAATATCATAATCATCTAATTGAGAAAAAACATCAAGCGTATTGTTATCGAAGTTATCAATTGATATTTTATTTTCTAAAAAAAACAGTAATGCTTTACTTGCTTCTAAGGACACCTCTTTTTTATGTAATTCTTTGGCACGTTTTAAAACACGAATCAATAATTGTTCTGCAACTAATCCTGTTTTGTGTAAATAAACCTGCCAATACATAAGACGTCTTGCAACAATAAACATTTCAACACTATAAACGCCTTTTTCTTCAACTACTAATTCATTATTAACAACATTAAGCATTGTAATTAATCGTTCACTATTTATATTGCCTTCTGCTACTCCAGTATAAAAACTATCCCTTTTTAAGTAATCGGCTCTATCCATATCCAATTGTCCGGAAATAAGCTGACACAGAAACTTTCTGTGGTATTCTCCTTTAAAAATTTGGATGGCAAGCGTTAAACTTCCGTTAAATTCTTGATTTAATTGTTCCATAAAAAGCAAAGAAATGTCCTCATGAGATACATCATTAACAATACTATGTTCCATGGCATGAGAGAAAGGACCATGACCTATATCGTGCAATAAAATAGCAGCATAGAGCCCTTTTTCTTCCTCGTCTGAAATTATAACATCTTTAAAACGAAGTACTTTGACGGCTTGCTGCATTAAATGCACACAGCCAATAGCATGATGGAATCTGGTGTGATGTGCTCCAGGGTAAACTAAATAAGACATCCCCATTTGTGTAATCCTGCGTAAACGCTGAAAATACTTATGTTGAATTAAATCGAAAATAAGGGAATTTGGAATAGTAATAAATCCGTAAATTGGGTCGTTTAATATTTTAAGTTTGTTCAAACTTGAAAAGTTAGTGTTTAAATAGACAAATATAATTATATGAAGTCTATATATAAGGACATTATTAAAACAAATAACTATAAATGATTATTAAAAACATTTAAATGAATACAATACAAATACTTTGGGTAGATGATGAAATTGATTTACTAAAACCTCATATCCTATTTTTAGAACAACGCAATTATAATGTTACAACATGCATGAGTGGCACTGAAGCTATTGATGCTATAGATGAAAAAAGTTTTGATATCGTATTCCTAGATGAAAACATGCCTGGACTTACAGGTCTTGAAACTTTAAACGAAATAAAAGAAAAACAAGACAATCTTCCTGTTGTTATGATTACCAAGAGTGAGGAAGAATATATTATGGAAGAGGCTATTGGTAATAAAATAGCAGATTATCTTATTAAGCCTGTAAATCCGAATCAAATACTACTTAGTTTAAAGAAAAACCTGGATCATTCCCGTTTAGTATCTGAAAAAACGACTTCAAACTACCAACAAGAGTTTAGGAAAATTGCGATGGATTTATCTATGGTTAATTCTTATGAAGAATGGGTGAATTTATACCAGAAACTTATTTATTGGGAAATTCAACTTGAAGATATTGAAGATATAGGTATGTTTGAAATTTTAGAATCTCAAAAAAATGAGGCTAATATCCACTTTGGAAAATTTATAGAAAAAAACTATGCAGATTGGTTTAAACCAAATACGGAGTCGCCAATAATGTCTCATACGCTTTTTAAAGAAAAAATAGCTCCCGAGATTAGTAAAGAACAACCAACTGTTTTAGTTGTTATTGATAATTTACGTTATGACCAATGGAAAGTTTTTGAACCTATAATTAATAACTACTACAAAAAAGTTAAAGAAGAAGCGTTTTTTAGTATTCTACCAACAGCTACTCAATATGCTCGTAATGCTATTTTCTCTGGGTTGATGCCTAGCGATATGGAGAAATTATTTCCAGAATATTGGAAAAATGATACAGATGATGGTGGTAAAAATATGCATGAAGCAGAATTTTTAGAAACACAAATGAAGCGATTAGGTTTGACTCATTTAAATTATGATTATCATAAAATAACGAATCTTAAAAATGGAAAAAAATTAGCTGACAACTTTAAAACTCTTAAAAATAATGACTTAACTGTTATTGTGTATAATTTTGTAGATATGTTATCGCATTCTAAAACAGAAATGGAAGTCGTTAAAGAATTAGCTTCAAACGATAAAGCATATAGATCTTTAACATTAAGTTGGTTTAAAAACTCACCACTCTTAGATATGATCCAACAGGCTCAGCAATTAGGGTTTAAACTAATCTTAACAACAGACCATGGGACTATTAATGTTAAAAATCCATCGAAAGTAATTGGTGATAGGGATACTAGTTTAAATCTTCGTTATAAAACCGGAAGGAGTTTAACATATGATAATAAAGATGTTTTGTTTTTTAAGAATCCAAAAGAAGCTTGTCTACCATCAATAAATATGAGTAGCTCCTATATTTTTGCAAAAAGCGACTTGTTTTTTGCTTATCCGAATAACTACAATCATTATGTAAGTTATTTTAGAAATACTTATCAGCATGGAGGCGTTTCACTTGAAGAAATGATTATTCCTTTTGTTGTATTTAATCCAAAATAACCTATTAAAAGCATAAAACATCGATAAAATGCATTATTTTGTTGTTTTTTTAATTTTTAATGACTATACTTGTGTGTAAAATTTAACAAAATTGGAAATTAATTACAGATTAAATGATGTTGAAAATGTTGCAACACAGCTGATTAAAAATGTAAAAACTAAAACATTATTATTTTATGGAGACATGGGGGTTGGAAAAACAACACTAATAAAAACCATAGTAAAAGTTTTAGGCAGTCATGATAAAGTTAGTAGTCCAACATTTTCTATTGTAAACGAATATCAATTAAATGATGATAAAATATATCATTTTGATTTATATAGAATAGATGATTTAGAAGAGGCTTATAATTTTGGGATAGAAGACTATGTTGATTCAGAAAATTGGAAGTTAATAGAATGGCCAGAAAAAATTGTACCAATTTTAACAGATCATTTCGATAGAATCGATTTAGAATTTGATTCTAATAAAAGGATTTTAAGATTAAACGTAATCAACAAATAACGAACTAATATCTTAGCTTTTACAAATAAATAACATAAAAAACTCCGATATTTTGAAGTTTTACGGGAAAACCACATTGTGAATTTAAAAAAATCTTGATTTTAACATTTTTTTAACATTTCAAGAAATACTTCAAAATAGTCTTTAGTTACATTTGGATTATATTAATTAATAAATCCCTTAAAAATGAAAACTAAAAAGTATGTAATTGCAATCGCAATTTTCGGAGGAATGTTGTTTATGGCTCAAGCTGCAGACGCTTACAACCAAGATGGACAACAAACAGCAAAAATTGACAAAAGATCGAGACCGCTACCTACAAGGTAATAAGTCTTTAGTTATTGGGAGTATAATTGCTACTTTCATAGCAATTATACCTTACTTATTTTATTTACATGAAAGTGTTCCTCAAAAACAAGTTTGGAGCACTTTTTTGTTTGATTATGACAGCAAAGCCTGGGGGGATGCTAATTTTGCAATGTGGGTATTAACGGGTAAAGCAATTCCGTTATTTTTATTATTTATATGGTTTTTTACTTGTAGACATTGGTGGTATCACGCTTTATTAGTGCCTATTGCAATGTATTCTTACCAAATATTTGACTTTTTCAATTCGACAATTAAATATATTGATGAATTTCAATTAATTTATTTAATCCCTGTAATGGCGATTATCATTCCTACTATATATTTAATAAGAGCAAGAATTTTTAATAAAATTAATGAGGCAACAAAGTCTTTACAAGAACTTGAAGATGAATTTAAAATATCTCCAAAAAACTTCTGGGGTAAAATAAAAGAGTATTTTTAATTAGTACTCTTCAATCTTTTTCTTTCGTTTATTTCTATTTCTTTTTTATTAGTATTTAATCTAAAGTTTCCAAACTTATAATTAAACCCAAAAGTAAAGAGTCTATTTTCTTTTCGTGATAAAAAAGAAACATCTTGATTGATATATTTTGTAACTGTATTAACGTTTTTACTATTAAAAATATCCATTACTCCAATGTTAAATGAAGCTTTATTATCCCAAAAAGTTTTCTTTAAACTTACATCCAACCCATTACTAGAACTAATATTTATCGGCCCAGTAATGAATGAAGATACGTATAAAAAGGAGAGATCGGCGGTTAAGCTCTTATCTTTTAAAAAGGAGAAATAGTTAATTATTTGGGCAAAAGTGGACCACCTATCATTAGTCAATAATTCATTATTACTCTCTAAAGCAAAAAAACGTTCGTCATAATAATATAGTGACGATAAAACATATAAGTTCCAATTGCGAGTAATTGCTTTATAAGTTATAAAATCTAGTCCATAAGAAATACTTCTATCTATATTAGTGTTAATATATTTTATAACATTTTCGTCATTGTCCTGAAATGTAATTTGGATTGTAGGGTTATTTTCATATCGATAATATAGCTCAAAAGTATAATCTTTATCGAAAGTGTATCCTAAAACAAATATGTCATCTATTTGAGGTTTTAAATTGGGGTCACCAGTAACAAAGGTATTATCATTTAAGAAATATTTAAATGGGTTTAACTGCGTGTAACGAGGTCTATAAATACGCTTATTGTAATTAAAATAAATTTCATCATTCTTATTTATTTTATTGAGCAAATGAAAAGAAGGAAAAAATTTAAAGTAGTCATTATTATTAATTTGATTCGTTGATAAGGAACTTCCTTTAATATCGGTATATTCTCCTCTTATACCAGATTTTAAACTCCAATGATCCCAATCTTTTGAATAACTTATATAGGTCGCATAATTAGTTTCATCATATAAGAAAGTATCTGAGTTTAGTAAATCTTCTACTTTTTCGTCATTTTCAAAAATAAACTGATTTAAAATACTTTCTGAGTTAATATTTGAGATCTTTACACCTGCTTCAAATTGTGCTGAATCACTTATTGGTAATTCATAATCTACTTGGCCTGTATATAATTTAATTATTTGACTCGAAAATGTTTGAAATCTATTACTCCTAATAAGGGTGTTATCAGAAAAACGATAATCTGTATCTACATTTTGAAAACTTGAAGAATCATAATTGGTATGATGTGTGCTTATTGAGAGCCTCTCTCCTGCCCTTTTAAATTTATGAGTGTAATCCAGCGTAAAAGCTAAATTAAAGGATTCATCAACCTTACGGTTTAAAGTATTAAAAGTAGAATCTAATGTTTTATTTGAATTAAAAACTTCGGTTAAAGAATTAACTGAAGTTTTTGTGTTTTCCCTTGGTGAGATAAGCATACTTGTAGAAAAACTTAAGCTATTGCGCTTATTTATAATATAATCAATATTACTATTTATATTTTGATTTGAAGTTTCACGCGTTTTTTCAAAATCTGTTTCCCAACTTGATGTGATTTGATCGTTATTATCTATAAAATTAATAAATTCATTGTTATGCCTATAATCTTTTCTTGGGCTTATATTATAGTTTACATAGGCACTAAGTTTCTTTGTTTTAAAAAAATGACTAGTACCTAATGAATATTTAGGAAACATTTCTCCTTGCTTATAATTCCCGAAAACACTTCCATGATAACCAGCAATGATATTTTTACTGGTTACAATATTAAGCACAATACCACCTTCAGCTTCATACTTTGCAGGAGGATTTGTAATAACTTCTATAGATTTTACATTATTAGCAGATGTAGCTTCTAAAAGTTGTTGTATTTCATTTGAAGATAAGTGAACTTTTCTATCGTTTATGTACACCGTAGGTGTTGATTGTTTTATAGTTATAGCACCATCATGAATCAACACACCTGGTGTATGTTTTAAGATATCTAAAATGTTACTGTTTGATAGCGTGGAATTTTCTACATTAAAAACCAGGCGATCTACCATCCGTTTAACTGTTGGTCTTTTTGTCATAACAGTTACACCGTCAAGCGCTTCTATATTGTCTTTAAGTATAATAGTGTCAAAATTAATATTTCTATAAAGTTCTACCCTAGTAATATATGATTTAAATCCAAGAAAGCTAATTTTTAAAATATAATCACCTGCTTTTAGGTTCTCTATTATAAAATACCCTGCTTCATCTGTAGAAGTACCATTTGCAGTTTTAGAATTTCCAAGGCTTGTAATTAATACATTTGCATATGCTATTGGATTGTTATTAGCATCCTTAGCATGTCCATTTATTCTAAATTCTTGAGAAAAAGATGTTATAGAAAGCAACAGAATGAAAAAATAAAATAAATTTTTAATCATATATATAGTTGTAATGCAAACTTATAAATAATTAAGATAAAACCATTTAAGGAAAAACTATAATTTTTTGTTTTTTTTTCTTACAGTTTCGAATTGCTTACTTTTGAGGTTATAAAGAAACTAGAATAATTATTTTCAGTTTGTATTAAACAATAGAGAATTTATTTGTAATTTGATTTTTATTAATTAAACTAACCATGTCGAAATCACTTTCCCCTTTTACTAAGCAACAACTTTTACCACAAGAAGAAACTCTTGAGATACATAAACGTAAAGGAGAATTATATATTGGAATACCTAAGGAGACTGCTTTTCAGGAAAAACGTGTGTGTTTAACTCCAGATGCTGTATTTGCTCTTGTAAGTAACGGCCATAAAGTATTACTTGAATCTGGTGCAGGACTTGGCGCCAGTTTTAGTGATAAAGATTATAGTGAAGCTGGTGCCGAAATCACAAAAGATACAGCTAAAGTTTTTGCATGTCCAATGATTCTTAAAGTAGAACCACCAAGTATTGAGCAAATCAAACTTATTAATCCACAAACGATATTAATATCTGCACTTCAAATAAAAACCCAATCTAAAAAATATTTTGAGACATTAGCATCAAAACGAGTTACAGCATTAGCTTTTGAGTTTATTCGTGATGCAGATGGCACATACCCAGCTGTAAGAACCTTAAGTGAAATTGCAGGAACTGCCTCTGTCTTAATAGCTTCAGAGTTATTGTCTGATACTAAAGATGGAAATGGATTAATGTTTGGAAATATTAGTGGAGTACCTCCTATAGAAGTTGTTATAATAGGTGCTGGCACTGTTGGGGAATTTGCAGCAAGAAGCTCGATTGGACTTGGCGCTAATGTTAAGGTTTTTGATAATTCTATTACAAAATTAAGGCAAATACAAACCAATCTTGGTAGACCATTTTTTACATCTACGATTACACCAAAAAACTTAACAAAAGCTCTAAAGCGTTGTAATGTTGTAATTGGTGCCATACGTGGTACAAATAGAGCTCCTATAATAGTATCGGAAGCTATGGTAGAATCTATGAAAAAAGGCGCTATTATTATAGATGTAAGTATAGATATGGGTGGGTGTTTTGAGACTAGTGAAGTGACAACACATAAAAAACCAACGTTTATTAAACATGATGTTATTCATTATTGTGTACCCAATATTCTTGCAAAGTACTCACGTACAGCGTCTGTTTCTATAAGTAATATTTTTACACCTTATTTATTAAAAATAGCCGAAGATGGTGGGATAGAAAATTCTTTAAGATTTGATAGAGGTTTAAAAAATGGATTGTATTTTTACCACGGAATTTTAACAAGTAAATCTGTAGGTGATTGGTTTGATTTAGATTTTAGCGATGTTAATTTGCTGATTTTTTAATTGATTACAATTCTGATTTATTTCACTAAACACATTAAATGAAACTTATTCAGCGCATTGGTTATTATCTAGGTGGCTTTTCTATCGGGTTAATAATTTTAGCTTTCTTTTTAAATGGAAAAAAAACCTCCTGCAGTTATGGACCAGATGCTAGGGTTTTAAAGAATATTAGATTAAAAAGAATTATTTATAGTGATAACATTCAGTCTAATTTGCAGCAATATGATATAGATTCTGTAGCTATAAATTATATTTTAAGAAAAGGAAATATTGATTTTTCTGAAAGCAATGCAAGACAAAAGCCATGTGGCATATACAATGTTGAAGGTGAATTTCAAAAAAAAGAAATTGTTTTAACTATTCAAAATTGTGATAGCACGGCTACAATAACTAATTTAAAAATAGAATAGGTAGCAATGCTTAAACGTAGTTTCGATGTTATTCTTTCTGTAATAGGATTATTTGTACTGGCTCCTTTTTTAATATTAATTGCTGTTTTAATTAAGTTAGACTCAAAAGGCCCTGTTCTTTTTGTTCAAGGGCGTGTTGGTAGAAATAATATAGACTTCAATATTTTTAAGTTTCGTACCATGCATGTGCTATCTCAAAAAAAGGGATTGCTTACATTGGGAAATAACGATTCAAGAATCACTAAAGTAGGTTATCTTTTAAGGCGTTATAAAATTGATGAATTCCCGCAGCTTATAAATATTTTAAAAGGAGATATGAGTTTTGTAGGCCCTAGACCTGAATTAAGGTACTACGTGAATTTTTATAATGAAGATGACATGAGGATCTTTTCTGTTAGGCCAGGTATTACAGGGCTTGCTTCTTTAAAATACAGAAACGAAGTTGAGCTTTTAAAAGCTGCCAAAAACCCTGAAGATTTCTTTATTAATACAATTATTCCAGATAAGTTAAAATATAATAAAGAATATATTAGAAAACGCCATTTCTTTTTTGATTTGAAGCTTATATTCATTACTATAATTAAAGTTATAGCTAGGTAAGTTTTTAATCTAAAGATTCTCCATCCTTTAGGATAGCTCTGTTTTAAGATTTTTTTATTTCGTTTTTGCCTACTGTATTTGGCATAAAACATTATTATTCATATTTTGCAAATGTAACCCTCCTCGTTAAGTATACATTTAAGCACAGCTAAAACCCTGAAATGAATAAATCTACATCTAATCGTATAGATCAATTGTTAATTGATTCTGGATTGTTTCCTACTAAAATAACAGATAAAAAACCATTAAATAATTTCGATTTTTCTAATGAAATCATTCTAATTACTGGAGCTGCTGGTTCTATAGGTAGTGAGCTTTCTAAACAATTGTTAGCATGCAAGTATAAAAAACTTATTCTAGTTGATGTGGCAGAATCTCCTCTTTATGATCTTATAACAGATTTAGAGTTTGAAGATACTAGTAAGATTGATTTTCTTCTTATAAATATTACAGAAACCAAATCAATAAAAAGGCTATTTGAAACTTATAAACCTACATTTGTTTTTCATACTGCGGCATACAAGCATGTCCCTCTAATGGAAAAAAATCCGTACGAAGCCATTAAAGTTAATGTGTTAGGAACGAAGCTTCTGGCAGATCTATCAACAACATATTATGTCAATAAATTTATATTTATTTCTACAGATAAGGCTGTAAAACCTATAAGTGTTATGGGCATGTCTAAACGTATAGCCGAGAATTACTTGAGTTATTTATCGACTCAATCAAAAACACAATTTATAACCACACGATTTGGTAATATACTAGGTTCTAATGGGTCTGTTTTAGCCCTTTTTAAAAAGCAAATAGAATCAAATATCTCGCTTACAGTTACTAATGAAAGTATATCTCGTTATTTTATAAGCAATAGTAAGGCATGTTCTTTAATATTACAGATTGCTATTCTTGATGGAGGAAAAAGTAATGTTTTCACTTTTAATATGGGAGCACCTATTAAAATAATTGATTTAGCAGAAAGATTGGTAGCCTTTTATAGTAGTACAGATGAAAAGGTAGAAATTAAAATCACAGGATTACGACCAGGTGAAAAACTTCATGAAGAAATAGTTTGGAATAATGAGCAGTTAATACCAACCGAAGATGAGAGCATTTTAATGGTTAGATCAAAAAATAATATTGAAACTAAAAAGGTTGATTTTACAGAATTAGAGGGTATTACACCAAATATGTCGAATTCGGAAATTAAATCTATTTTAAAAAAATATGTCTAAATTATAGTGTTTTCCGACGTTTCTTTTCTTTGCTTAAAAGTGCTAATTCTCTACCAGTTTGTCCTGCAACAGAAGTATTTTCTTCTGCTCTTCTAATTAAGTAAGGCATAACATCTTTTACAGGCCCAAAAGGAATGTATTTAGCAACATTATAGCCTTTATCAGATAGATTAAAACTAATATGATCGCTCATTCCATATAATTGTCCAAACCAAATGCGGCTGTCGTTATTTTTTAAATTTTTACTTGCCATTAATTCCATTAATAGATAAGAACTAGCCTCATTATGAGTACCTGCAAATAAAGACATCGTATCTAAATTATCGATCATATAATGCAACCCCTGATCAAAGTTTTCGTCTGTAGCAGATTTACTTACGCAAATGGGAGACTTATACCCTTTATCTTCAGCTCTTTCATTTTCTTTTTCCATATAAGCACCTCGAACCAATTTATACCCCAGAAAATAATGACCTGCTTTTGCTTTTTCATGTTCTGCTTTTAAAAAGTCTAATCGATCGTGTCTATACATTTGCAAAGTATTATATACAATAGGTTTTTCTGTATTATACTTTTGCATCATTGTTGTTACTAATGCATCTGCTGCATCTTGCATCCAACTTTCTTCTGCATCAATTAAAACTGCAACATCATTTTCTTGAGCCTTTTTACAAACAAGGTCAAATCTATTTATAACATGATTCCATTCTTCTTGTTCACTTTGGCTTAGTGTCTCTCCGCTGCCAACTTTTTCATATAAATTCAATCTGCCAAATCCTGTAGGTTTAAAAACAGCAATTGGAATGGCATCAATATTTTTTGCAAAATCAATAATGCTAAGTATTGTATTCATTGCAGAATCAAATTCTTTTTCGCTTTCTTTTCCTTCTACAGAATAATCTAAAACGGAACTCACACCATTCACAAACATGTTGTTAATTACTGGCAAGCAATCTTCTTCATTTACACCACCACAAAAATGATCAAAAACTGTAGATCGAATCAACCCTTCTATTGGTAAATTGGCCTTAATTGCAAAGTTTGTAGCCGCTGTACCTATTCTAACTAAAGGCTCTATAGATATCATTTTAAATAAAAAATAAGCACGCTCTAATTGAGAATCATTTTTTAATGAAAATGCAATTTCTGTATTATCAAATATTTTGTTAGAACTCATATTAAAAATTTTCGCAAAGATAATTATATCTATACTATCATTTTATATAAAATCTCCTTAATTTCACCACCTTAAAAATGATAATTATTCTATGGATTCTATTACTGCAAATGAATGTACAATTCATTTTAATGACTTATGTTATGAGCCTTTAAACAAGCACATTAAAGAAAGTGGTTTTTCTAAAATTTTTGTTTTAGTTGATGAAAATACGCATCAATATTGTTTGCCTTATTTCTTAGAAAAACTAGAAACAAACCTAGTCATTGAAATTATTGAAATCGAATCTGGCGAAATTAACAAAACAATAGATACCTGTGTAGGAGTTTGGAACACTCTTTCCGATTTAGATGCAGACAGAAAAAGCTTAGTTATAAATATAGGAGGCGGTGTTATTACAGATTTAGGAGGTTTTGTTGCCTGTACGTTTAAAAGAGGGGTTTCATATATTAATGTTCCTACTACCCTACTCTCTATGGTTGATGCTTCTGTTGGTGGGAAAACTGGCGTTGATTTAGGACATTTAAAAAATCAAATAGGCGTTATTAGTAATCCTGATTTGGTACTAATTGACACTAAGTTTCTAAATACTTTGCCAGAAAACCAAATACGTTCTGGTTTAGCAGAAATGTTAAAACATGGTTTAATTAGAGATGAAGCTTATTGGAATAAATTTAAAGAGGTCTCAAAATTAACTTTAGATGATTTAGATGTTTTAATTTATGAATCTGTATTAATTAAAAAGAATGTTGTAGAGAATGATCCTTTTGAAGATAATTTACGTAAAACTTTAAATTTTGGTCACACACTTGGCCATGCTATAGAATCTTATTTTTTAAGCAATCCTAATAAAACAACACTGTTGCATGGCGAGGCTATTATAATTGGTATGATTTTAGCTTGTTATATTTCTACAGAATTAGCAGGTTTCCCTAAGCAAACAACGGCAGATATTAAAAGCTTATTTATTAATTATTACGGTAAAGTTAAAATTAATGAAGATGAACATGCCGCTATAATTGAACTGCTTAAATATGATAAAAAGAATAATCATGGCAATATTAACTTTGTGCTTTTAGAATCGATAGGGAAACCTAGAATTGATTGTTTAGTAGATAACAAGATAATCGTAGATGCTTTTCATTTTTATGACAACTAATAATTAGTTGTTAACTTAATATAATTTGTAAACTTATAAATGTTTCATTTTTTTTCTAAGAAACTATTTTTAAAAGATTTATTAGAAGATTTTGTAGATATCCATAATCACATACTTCCTGGGATTGATGATGGTGCAAAGACTATTGAAGATGCTTTACTCTTAATAAAAAAAATGAAAGAACTGGGGGTAAAACAGTTTATACCTACGCCTCATATCATGCAGGATTTTTACCCCAATACAGATGAATCTATTGGAGGTGCTTATCAAATTTTATTAGAAGCTTTAAGTGCTTCTAAATCACTTGATACTATTACGGTAAACCCAGCTGCAGAATATATGCTTGATAGTCATTTTGAAAGCTTATTAGAGAACAAAAACTTATTTACTTTAAAAAGAGATTACGTGCTTATTGAAATGTCGTATTTTCAAGCACCTATAAATTTAGAAGACATTATTTTTAAAATTAAAACGCAAGGGTACCTCCCTATTTTGGCACACCCCGAACGTTATTCGTTTTATCATAACAATTTAGAATACTACAAAAGACTAAAACAATTGGGGTGTTTTTTTCAGCTTAACTTGCTATCACTTGGTAATCATTATGGAAAAAATGTTGAAAAGACCGCTAGTTATTTAATAGAGGAACAATTAATTGATTTTGTTGGTACAGATATTCACAATGAAGGTCATGTAGATAAATTATCTAATTTAACATTAAATAAGAAAATAGTTAAAAGCCTTAATGGAATAATAGAAAATACGAACCGAACATTTTCAGTAATTTAAGATCTCTTTGATATCTTTCTAAAAAAGCTTTTCTTTTCAGGAGCTCCATAATAACCATATTTTGCTCCATATCCAAAATTAGATTGTTTTACATCATTAACTACAAGCATCATTCCATTAAGTTTATTTTCAGCATGTAATTCTTTCGCAAAATTCAATATACGTTTTTCTGTATAATCTGCTCTTGTTAAATAAATGGTATGCCCAGCATATTCACTTATTAATAATGTGTCTGTAACAAGCATGGATGGAGCTGTATCAACAATAACATAATCATATTGTTCTGAAACAGTATCAAATAAATCTTTTATTCTATTATTCATTAATAATTCTGCCGGGTTTGGTGGCACTTTTCCTGAAAGTAAAATATCAATATTTATTCCATTAATGTTATGTGTATTAATAGTTTCTCCAACAATTATAGATTGGTCAACTAAGAATTCAGTAAGCCCAACTTTAGAATACTCTTTTCCTTTTTCGTTTTTTATTGCAGAATAAATTTGAGGATTTCTAATATCTGCACCAAGAAGTAAAACTCTTTTACCTGTATTTACTAGTGTAAGCGCCATATTTAAACTGAAGAATGATTTTCCTTCTCCATTAATGGTAGATGTTACAAAAATAACATTCTCGTAATCCCTGGCTTCTCTACCTCTTTTAACGTAATCAAGATTCGTTCTTATTATTCTAAATGACTCAGATAAGATAGATCTATCATTTTGTTCTACTAAAGTTTCTCCATTCTTTTTTACTCTTGGTATCTCCCCTAGAACAGTTATATTTTTAATCTCTTTTTCTAAATCTTCTTTATTATGGATCTTAGTATCTAATAAATGCCCTAAATATATTAATGAAAAGGGAATTACGAGCCCAAAAAATAATGCTGTGATGTATGTAATTTGGTTGTTTGGAGATACAGGACCTCCGTAACTATTATAGGCTTCATCAATTACTTTTGCAGTCGGAGAAGTCGCTGTTAAAGATATGGTGGCTTCTTCTCTTTTTTCTAGCAAGTATAAATATAGAGATTCTTTAATACCTTGTTTTCTTTCAATAGATCTTAGTCTGCGTTCTTGTCCTGGAACAGAGAATATTTTGGAATTTATCCTTTTTGATTGGCTTTCTAAACCACCTATTTGGATTCTAAGTGATTTACTGGAATTATTAATACTTTGTTGAAGATTTTCTCTTATCCCTCTTAAAGTTTGGTCTAATTCTATAACTATAGGGTTTTGTTCACCTGCACTTTTTAAAAGTGTTTTTCTTCTTTCAAGTAACTCATTATATCTAGATGAAAGTTGGCTAATAGATGCATCGCCCAAGCCTAAATTAGATGGGATGGCTTGATATTTCTCCTCACCTAATGACTCTTTCATATAATTTAATTGATTCAATTGCATTCTAGAGGCATCCAATTGTTGCTCGTTTAATACGCTAGAACTCAGAAATTGACCAGCTTCAGAGGAAACATCTGTTATTTTATTTCCTGTTTTAAATTTTACAATACTATCATCAACATTAACTAAGTCTGAGGCTATTAATTCAACACGCTTATTAATAAAGTCGGCTGTATTCTTTGATATTTCATTTTTCTTCTGAATGGTAGAAATATTATACTCATCAATCAGAACATTTACAATATCTTTAGCTTTCTGTATAACAGGGTCAGTCATAGTAACTCTAACAACCTTCGATGATTTACCTGAAGGGGTTATTGAAATTCTATATTTAAGAGATTCAGCTAATGATTCTAACGGGGTTATTTTTACCCTAATGTTATTTCCAATATAACCTTCTAAACTTTTACTTTTAGGTGTAATTATAAGACCACCAAAAAACGTGGGAATTGTTTCTCCAAAAGTGTATTTTTTGGGAGGATCTTCTTCATTAATTCTAAAGTTAAAATGAGTAACAGAAAGAATTTCGGTATGAAAATTAAAATTAGTCGTATTAATAATAGAATCAGATTCAATAAAATTGACAACTATTGGAGATGTTTTATAAAGTTCAAACTCGTTAATTCTTCCTTTTGTAAAATAGGTAATATTTAAACGCAGCCTTTTAACTATATTTCTTAAAAAACTTCTAGATTGAATGACTTGTATTTCATCTTCGACCATCGCATCCTCTTTTTCAGAGAAAATAGATAAATCTTTTAATGCCCCTGCGGAAGATGCATCTTTATCATCTAAGAGCATTATTTTGGCAGTTGCTTGATATTGCGGAATCGTATACCTTAAATGTAGATAAGCCATACCTAAGCATACAATACAACTTAATGCAAACCATTTCCATTGCTTTAAATATACAAAAAGTACTTTCTTTAGATTAAAACTAAAATCTTCAGAAGTATTATCAGATGAGTTTCTATTGTCAGCTAAAGCCATGTCGTAATTCTAATTTCTAGTAATTAATAAGAGTGTTGTAGTTATGAGGAATGATGTAATTGAAATTAGAGTTCCAATTCTTGCATCACCAGAAGCACCACTTATAGCTGAGTTGTTAGGCTCAACGTAAATATAATCATTTTGTGTTAAATAATATACGGGAGAATTAAAAACCTCTTTATTTGTTAAATCAATTCTTGTATACGTTTTTGTACCATTAAAATCTCTAACTATTAATATATTATCTCTTCTGCCTTTTATCGTTAAATCTCCAGCCATGCCAAGTGCTTCTAGAATGGATATTCTTTCACCAGTAACAGGGTAAACACCTGGACTGTTCACCTCTCCAGCTACAGTTACTCTAAAATTAAGGACACGAAAAATAATAACAGGATCTTTTAATAGCTTACCTTCAGCAAATTTTTTCTTAAATAAAGCTTTTGCTTCCTCAACGGTAAGACCTAATAATTTTATTTTACCTAAAACAGGGTAATCTATATTACCTTCTGCATCAATTAAATAATCAATTAATTCTCCTTGGGCACCAGCAGATCTAATTAAATTATACGGTTGTGTAACAGTTGGATCTAAAGTAGAAACATAAATACTTACTACGTCACCAACTTTAAGTTTGGCTGTAAAAGTATCTGTATCTACAATAGTTTCAAAATTTTTGGCATTTTGAAAGTATACAATATCTTCTTTTGATGCACATGAAGTCAAAAACAGACTAATTACTATACCAATAATAAATAATTTACTTTTTATAAGTGATATGCTCATTTTTAATATTATTTGGGGGAAAATAGTGAAACTAGAAATAGTTAATTATAGGTTCCCATAATTTTTATCGGCCCTGTTTTGAGATATTCCTTTTACTTTTTTGTATATCTGAACTCTTTTGTCAAATCGCTCATAATCAGAATTATTAGATTTATATTCAGGAATAAGTCGTTTCATTTTCATAACAATATTGTTATTTTGAAAACGATTTGTAATACATAATTCTTCTATTTGAGCCCTAACCTTATCGTAATCTAATTCTCTGGTTTTGCTTATTAATATTTTTTTATGATATGTAGATAATGTATTTTCTCCATTAGCTAATAGTTCTTCATATAATTTTTCACCAGGACGTAATCCTGTAATTTTAATAGCAATATCTTCAGGAAATCTAAGACCAGAAAGTTTTATCATATTTTCTGCAAGATCATAGATCTTAACAGATTCACCCATATCAAAGATGAATATCTCACCTCCTTTGCCCATTGTTCCAGCTTCTAATACTAGTTGAGAAGCTTCAGGAATGGTCATAAAATATCTGGTAATATCTTTATGTGTTAAAGTTAAAGGCCCTCCATTTTCAATTTGTTTTTTAAATAAAGGAATAACAGATCCATTGGAACCTAATACATTACCAAATCGTGTGGTAATAAATTTTGTTTTGCTTTCTTTTTGAAGGCAGCTTATATACATTTCTGCCATTCTTTTTGTAGCTCCCATAACACTTGTTGGGTTAACAGCTTTATCTGTAGATACAAAAACAAACTTTTTTACATTATAGCGAGATGCTGTATCTGCTAAAAGTTTAGTTCCATTAACATTAATTTTTATGGCTTCATAAGGAGATTTCTCCATTAATGGGACATGCTTATAAGCTGCGGCATGAAATACCATGGTTGGTTTATGATTTTGAAAAATGGTATCAATTCTCAAACCATCTCTAATATCTGCTACTATAGCTGTAAAGTTATGTTTTCCATTTTGCTTTAAATCTTGCTGTACATCATAAAGAGCAGACTCAGCTTGATCAACCAAAATTAAATGTTTCACATCAAAATTAGAAAGTTGTTTTACTAACTCACTCCCTATAGATCCAGCTGCACCAGTAACAATAACCGTTTCACCTGTGAATTCATTTATTAAGTTAGGATTATTTATTTCAATAGGAGGCCTTCCTAATAGATCTTCTATTTGTACTTGTTTTATTTGTTTAACACTTAATTCTCCATTAATCCAGTCTTCAATAGGCGGAACTTTAGTGATCTTTATATTAAGATTTACTAAATCAATTAAATTTTCCTTCTCTATATTCTTAGAAGCTATAATTAATTCGTCTATTTTATGAGACTCAATGTAATCATTGTTAATCTTTTCTTTAGAAAAAATAGAAATACCATTTATTGATTTTCCTTTCTTTTTTGAGTTATCATCAATAAATCCAACAACTTGAAATTGCGTAGTAACATTACTTATTAAAGCGTTGTAAGTAACGATTCCAGAGTCTCCAGCACCATAAATTAGAACTCTTTTTGATGTTATCAATTGACACTTTAAGTACTTGTAAGACATTTTAAAAAGTAATCTACTTGCACTAAGTGCAACAAAACTTAATAAGGCATGCATTACTACAATAGATAATGGTATTGTAAATTCAGGAAATATCACAAATATTCTATTAACTGATACAGCAGCTATACATATAAAAGATATTACAGTAATCGATTTAAATAAATTTACAACATCTGCAAATCCTGTATGTCTAATAACACTTTTAAATGATCCTGTTAATAAAAAACTAAGAGTCGTAGCTGTTGCCAAAAAGGGTAATTGGATAAAAAATTGTTTTAAATCAAAATCTAATGTGAAATTGAACCTAATTAAATACGCTATAAAAAACGTTAACAAAACAATTGTTAAATCGATAGCTAAAACCAGCCATTTTGAAGCATATTTTTGCGAGAGATAAGTAAAGTAATTATTTACCATAAGTTGGGGTTTTTAAAATATTGTTAAGGACTCTGTCTAAATCATCTTGACTTAAGTTAGATCCACTTGGTAAACATAAACCTTTATCAAAAAGGTCTTCTGAAGTACCGTTTGTAAAATGAAGGTAATCTTTAAAGACAGGTTGCATATGCATTGGCTTCCATAAAGGCCTTGATTCTATATCATCTTTTAATAGCGTAAGTCTTATTTGCTCACGAGTGTTAAAAGAATCGGTTTTAATACAAGTAATCCATCTGTTTGAAAAGAAACCTTGAGGTTCTTCTAAAAATTCGATAGTATTAAATTGTGATAAATTCTTCTTATAAAATTCAAAATTTTGTCTTCTAGCAGCTACTCTATCGTCAATCACTTCCATTTGTCCTCTACCAATACCCGCTAAAACATTGCTCATTCTATAATTGTAACCAATTGATGAATGCTCATAATGAGGGGCATGATCTCTTGCTTGAGTTGATAAAAAAACAGCTTTTTCTTTTAGGTCTTGAGTATTTGTAATTAAAGCACCTCCTCCAGAAGTCGTTATTATTTTATTACCATTAAAAGATATTATACCAATATCTGAAAGTGTGGCACAGGCTTTATTAAAATAGGTACTTCCTAAAGCTTCAGCACTGTCTTCTATTACTGGAATTTGATATTTCTCAGCAATAGCATTAATTTCATTAGCCTTGTATGGCATACCATATAAATGAACAGCTATTATTGCTTTCGGTTTTTGATACTTTTCAATCCTGTCTTTAATAGCTATTTCCAATAATTCTGGAGACATATTCCAAGTGTCAGTTTCACTATCTATAAAAACAGGAGTTGCTCCTTGATATAATATTGGATTAGCAGAAGCAGAAAAGGTGAAACTCTGACATAAAACTTCATCACCTTTAGATACATTAAGAAGTAGAAGTGCTAAATGAATAGCCGCTGTGCCAGAACTTAACGCAGCAACATATTTATCTTCTCCTAAATAATTTCTTAAATCATTTTCAAAACCATCAACATGAGGCCCTAATGGAGCAATCCAATTAGTATCAAAAGCATCAGCAACAAATTTTCGTTCTGTGCCTCCCATATGTGGCGATGATAAATATATTTTAGTTTTGGTCAACATTTTACAGTTTTATAATTCCAGTTTATTGCATAAAACATGCGTACAACTTTTTACGGTTATACAATTAAATACATTTTTTTTCTGGATGATTTCCCTCTTTATTCATAAAACAAAATTAATTACCTGTTTATTAGCTTCAATTAAATTAGTATTAAATGATTTTAAAATATTCGTTTTAATCTATTTACTTTTTTATAGATTAATAATAGAGAGATTTTGAAAATATTTTTATTTATCCTTTTTAATACAATTAAATTAATGCTGCTATTAATCAATTCAATTTGTGTTTTACGGTGTAAATTTAGTAATTGTTTTATATCAAAAAGAGCATAACTAACTTAATTCGCTAAAAGAGTAATTAAAATCGGTTAAATACATAGGCGTATTTAGTTAAAAGTAAAAGTATGCATATCATCGATTCTATATTTCAGTTTTAAGTTTAAATATTATTGATTAATAGATATATATGCATAATATTTAACTTACAAAATCTAAAATGCTTAGATTTAATTATAAAGAATGTGATTCTGTTTTTATAAAAAAAGCTTTACTTAATCGCTTATTTTAGCACTTATTTGAATTTCATCGGTAAAAACGAGACCTTAATATAATTAGTTAACTAATTACATTTATTTTTTTCATATTTGCTCCGAATTAAATAAATCCTAAAATCTAAAATGACTAAACAACAACTAAAAACTTTACAAGGAAAAAGAATTCTTATTACTGGCGGCGCTGGTTTTATTGGCTCTAATTTATGTGAAGTATTATTAGACAATAATATAAACGTCGTTTGCTTAGATAATTTCTCAACAGGGAAGCGAATCAATATAGATCCTTTTTTAAATAATAGCAATTTTAAATTAATTGAAGGGGATATTAGAAACCTTGAAGATTGCCATAATGCATGTGCTAATGTTGACTATGTATTACATGAAGCGGCTTTAGGATCTGTTCCTAGGTCTATCAATGACCCTATTACTACTAATGATGTTAATGTATCAGGATTTCTAAATATGTTAGTTGCTTCTAGAGATGCAGGTGTCAAACGCTTTGTATACGCAGCCAGTTCCTCAACATATGGAGATCATGAAGCTTTACCAAAAGTAGAAGACACTATTGGAAAACCATTATCTCCTTACGCTATTACTAAATATGTAAATGAATTATATGCTGAAATTTTTTACAGTACTTATAAATTAGATACTATTGGATTACGTTATTTCAACGTTTTTGGAAAACGACAAGATCCAAATGGAGCTTATGCAGCTGTGATACCAAAATTTGTTCAACAGTTTATAAGTCATGAATCTCCAATTATTAATGGTGATGGTAGTTATTCTAGAGATTTCACATATATAGATAATGTCGTACAAATGAATATAAATGCATTAACAGTTGGTAATGCAAAAGCTATAAATACGGTATATAATGTAGCGTATGGCGAAAGAACGACTTTAATTGAATTAGTCAACCTTTTAAAAGAATATTTGACTGATTTTGATAATGCTATAGGAAATATTGAAATTAAACACAGAGATAATAGAATTGGAGATATCCCTCACTCTTTGGCTTCTATTGATAAAGCAAAACAATTATTAAATTACGACCCAAAGTACGATATTAGTAGCGGCTTAAAAGAAGCTGTTAATTGGTATTGGGAAAATTTAAAATAAAAGTTACATTATCAAAATAAAAAAATGAAGGATATTAAAATTGCCGTTATTGGTTTAGGCTACGTAGGTCTACCTTTAGCTAGACTTTTTGCAACAAAATATGATGTTATAGGTTTTGACATTAATGAAAACAGAATTGAAGAATTATTACAAGGTAATGATGCTACTTTAGAAGTCGATTCTAAAACATTACAATCTGTTTTAAAAAAGAATCCAAGCAATAACATTGGTTTGTTTTGTTCTTCTAATCTTGAAGATATAAAAGATTGCAACTATTATGTTGTTACTGTCCCTACGCCTATCGATAAAAATAATCGTCCGGATTTAACACCATTATATAAGTCTAGTGAAACAGTTGCTAAGGTCTTAAAAAGAGGAGATATTGTTATTTACGAATCTACTGTATACCCAGGAGTTACAGAAGATGAGTGTGTGCCAGTATTAGAAAAAATAAGCGGTTTAAAGTTTAACGAAGATTTTTATGCGGGCTATTCGCCAGAAAGAATTAATCCGGGAGATAAACTTCATACAGTAGATAAAATACTAAAAGTTACGGCTGGTTCAACTCCAGAAGTAGGCAAAAAAGTGGATGATTTATATGCCAGCGTTATCACAGCTGGAACTCACTTAGCACCAACCATTAAAGTCGCAGAAGCAGCAAAAGTTATCGAAAACTCACAACGTGATATCAATATTGCTTTTGTAAATGAGTTAGCGAAAATTTTTAATCTAATGGATATTGATACCCATTCGGTATTAGAAGCTGCAGGTACTAAATGGAATTTCCTACCATTTAAGCCAGGTCTGGTTGGAGGCCATTGTATTGGTGTTGATCCTTATTATTTGGCTCAAAAGGCACAAGAAGTTGGGTATCATCCAGAAATCATATTAGCGGGGCGTCGCGTAAATGATAGTATGGGACAATATGTTGCTTCTGAAGTTATTAAGTTAATGGTTCAAAATGATATCCGGATAAAAGGCGCAAAGATATTAGCTTTAGGGATTACATTTAAAGAGAATTGTCCGGATGTTAGAAATACCAAAGCTGTTGATGTTATTAACCAACTTAAAAGTTATGGTACAGAAGTTACCATATACGACCCTTGGGCTAGCCCGGAAGAAGTAAAACATGAATATGATTTACAGACAGTAAGACAATTACCAAAAGATACATTTGATGCTGTTGTTTTAACTGTTGCTCATAAAGAATTTCTTCAAGAAGATTTAAGATCATTATTAAATCCAGAAGGCGTTTTATATGATGTTAAAGGTATTCTTAGCGAAAATGTGAATGGAAGGTTATAACCTTTATCAATACATTTTAAATGATTTTAACTAAAACCTACGCGCTTTGAGTCAATTAAAAAAAGGAGCTTTTTTAAATTACACAACTATTATTTTGATAAATGTAATAGGGTTATTAATAACTCCTTTTATACTTAATCACTTAGGGAAAGAAGAATACGGTATTTTTCTAACTATAGGCGCTTTAGTAGGAACAATATCTTTGCTGGATTTTGGACTTAACAACACAGTAGTACGTTTTGTTGCCAAATACAAAGCAGAAAAAGATAAAATTGGTCAAGAAAACTTTCTAGCAACTACCATGCTTATTTATCTTGGTATATCTACGCTAGTCGTTATTATTGGTGTTGTTTTTTACGGTTATATAGACACCTATTTCACCAAAATGAATCCAGGAGAAATAGAAATTGCAAAAGTGATTTTTATAATTTTTATTTTTAATCTAGCTATTGGTTTACCTGGTGGTTCATTAACAGGAATATGCTATGGCTACGAGAAGTTTGTATTTCCAAAAACACTTAATATAATAAGATATATTTTAAGGTCAATAACTGTAGTAGCAGTGCTATTATTAGGTGGAAAAGCAATAGCTCTTGTAATAGTGGACTCCATCTTTAATATATGCATCATACTAATTACCGGATATTATGTGTTTTATAAATTAGATGTAAAAATTAAGCTTCACTCCTTTTCTGTAGATTTTATAAAGAAAATATTTAGTTATTCCACATGGATATTTGTATTTGCATTAGTAGGTTTACTTCAATGGAAAGCTGGGCATTGGGTTTTAGGGAGAATAAGCCCTCCTGAAGTTTTAAGTATATATGGGATAGGGATTGTCTTAGGGTCTTACTATGGCGCTTTTTCTACAGCAATTTCTAGCGTATTTTTACCAAGGGCAACAAAAATGTCTGTAGATGATGCCTCTGGTGAAGCGCTAACAGATATGATGATTAAAATAGGTAGATTATCGTTTATTGTTTTAATGTTTATTTTGACTGCTTTCATTTTATTTGGAAAACAATTTGTGTATTTATGGGTTGGTAGAGAATTAGGTGATGATGGAAGTTTTCAATCGTGGGTAATTGCTCTAATGATAATGGTTGCTTATACTTTACCTCTAGTACAAGGCTTTGGGAATTCTATTTTAGAAGCTAAAAACAAGCTTAAATTTAAAGCAATCTTATACTTGTCATTTATGATTCTTGGAACCATACTTGGCGCCATATTAGCGCATGACTATGGCGCCATAGGAATGATGATAGGCTCAGTTATAGCATGGATAATTGTACAAAATGTTATGAATTTTTATTATCATAACAAAATAGGACTCAACATTATTAGATTCTTTAAAGAATTATTAAATAAAACCATTTTGGTAATAGTAATAGCATTAGCTATAGGTTACTTTATCAATTCAATTTCAGTTTCGGTTAATGATTGGGTAAATTTTATTACCAAATCTATTTTATACACGTTTGTCTTTAGTATTCTTATGTATTATATTGGTTTAATAGAATTTGAAAAAGAATTATTTAAAAAAACATTCAGTAGATTATTTAAAATAAAAAAAAATGAATAATGTATTAAAACTTAATAGTATATCTTTTTCAAACAATGGAAAAAGAGTTAATTATGATTATTCAATTGGAAATAAGATCAAAAAATTTTTCAATGAAGATCAACCATTGTATGCCGAATATGGCGTAGATGTTAGTCAAGTGCCTAAAAGTATTTTGGCCATTCCTTTTTTATCTAATGTATTAACTATTGCTTGGTATGGCTGTTTTGATGTTGAAGCAGATGAATTAGATGAAGATTTTTACAATGCCATGGTACTTGTTAAAAAGGAATTTGAGAAGCGAGATGCTTCATATACACTTACTAGTAAACTACTAGTTAATAACCTGATAAAGAATACTATAAATGGAGAGAAATATGCATTGCTTTTTAGTGGTGGTGTTGATGCCTTTTCTTCATATATCAGAGAAATAGACACTGTACCAGATTTAGTAACCATACATGGTCCAGATATTGCCATTAAGGATACTGAACAATGGAACGATTTAAAAACGTTTATTGAAGGTCAGTCTTTATTACAAAAAAACAATAAAAACTTTATTGAGTCTAATGTTCGTGATTTTTATACTTATGAAGTCAACTTGTTAATTGAAGGTTTAGGCTGGTGGGGTAAAGTACAGCATGGCTTGTCTCTATTAGGCTCGGTAGCTCCTATTTCTTTTATTAACGGCTATAAACATCTTACAATTTCATCGACTTACTCAGAGCTAATGGATGTCGTATGGGGTTCAAAACCAGAAATAGATGAAAAAATAACTTGGGCTGGGATACAAATACATCATGATGCATTCGATTTAAGAAGACAGGATAAAGTAGATTTAATTGCTAATTTTTCTAAAGAAACGAATACGCCTTTCCGCCTTAGAGTTTGCTATTCTGAAGTAAGAGACCAGTTTAATTGTAGTAATTGTGAAAAATGTTACAGAACTATTTTAGGTTTAGTGCTTGCTGGCGAAAATCCAAATAATTATGGTTTTAATGTAGATGAGAAATATTATGACGAGATGTTTAAGACATTAGAGATTGGTAATTCGAATAAGGGGATGCAATACTTTTGGTGGGAATTAATGGAGAAAGCTAAAACAGCTACAAATCCTTACATTTTTAATGATAAAGAAAAAGAACTATCACAGATTAAAGACATAGCTAATGGGAAAATTGATAAGCTTTTAGACGAAATATCTTTAAAGACTAATAGTAGTAATCAAAAGTTTAAATTTATTTTAAGAAATAAGTTTTCAAAAGTTTATAACCTAATTAAAAAAATAAAAACCTCTTAATTAGACCAAGATCCATTTTAAGATAAATTAACCATCCAAGTACGATAAAATGAAATACGGACTGCTTACATACGACGAAAATAAACGTTTTTTTAACGTTGGAGACAATATACAAAGCTTAGCAGCTAAACAGTTTTTACCAAATGTTGATACATTTATAAATAGAGAGCGATTAGGCGAATATAAAGGAGAAAAAACCAAACTTATTATGAATGGGTGGTTTACACACAATATCCATAATTGGGTACCCTCTGATGATATTTCGCCAGTATTTGTTTCGTTTCACATGAATAATACAGCAGCACCAGCAATGTTAAGCGATAAAGGAATTGCTTATTTGAAAAAGCATGAACCTATTGGGTGTAGAGACCAGTTTACGGCTGATACACTCATAGCAAAAGGAATTGATGCTCACTTCACTGGATGCCTAACCCTTACTTTAGATTCTTATAAAGTTGATGATTCTCAAAGAGATGAAAATATATACATTGTAGATCCATTGTATAGTTACCCAAGACCAGAAAAAATATTTTATAATGCAAAAGCTACAGTAAGAAATATACTAAACGGAACTGCTTTTCAACTTTCCAAAAAAAATAAGCACTTAAAGAATTTTATTAGTGACGAATTATTAGAATCTGCCGAGTTTATTAATCAAGAACCCCCTTCAAATAAATATTCTGATGTGGAAAAATTTGAAATGGCAGAATCGTTATTAAAAAAATATGCCAAAGCAAAACTAGTAATAACTTCTAGGATTCACTGTGCATTACCATGTTTAGCACTTGGTACACCAGTAATATTTGTTAATGGATTTGATAGTTTCGTAGATTCTTGCAGGTTTGATGGTATTTTAGAATTATTTAATCGCATTGATATAAACAGTAAAACAGGAGTATATACTTCTAATTTTGAATTAAAAGGTAAAATTAACAAATTGACCAATGTTAAAAACCTTGAAAAGCATCATGATTTGGCGAATGCGTTAAAAGAAAAAGTAAAAAGCCAAATATAGAAACCAAGCTTTGTATATTGTAAGTAAAACTAATTACCTAAAAATATGAAAACCTTAGTAAAAAAATTAATGTATTCTGCTCCAAAAAAGATGCAGAAAAATCATTTAACATTTAGTGAAAAGCAGGTAGAAGAGCTTAAAAACTCACTGGAATCAAATTATTTAGATAGAGGTGATACGAAAAGCAGGCTTACAAAGCAAGAATATGATAGAGCCTTAAACGGTCAATTATTTGAACGTTTAGCATATAATAGAAACCGTATAGCACCATGGTTAAATAGTATAAAAGGTCTAAAAGGCGCAAATATTTTAGAAATTGGTTGCGGTACAGGTATTTCAACATTAGCACTAAGCGAACAAGGCGCTAATGTAACAGGTATCGATGTAGACGAAGGTGCATTAAATGTTGCTAAGGACAGAATGAAAATGGCTGGTTTCGATACCGAATTACATTTAATGAATGCTGATGAAATTAAAGAAAACTTTAAAACAAAAAAGTTTGATTTTATCATATATTATGCTGTTTTAGAACATATGACGATTAAAGAAAGACTATCTTCTCTTAAGCAAGCATGGGACATTTTACCAGAAGGTTCTTTTTTATCAGTTATAGAAACTCCAAATAGATTGTGGTATTATGACTCGCATACGGCAGCTATGCCTTTTTACGATTGGTTACCAGATGAATTAGCTTTTTACTATTCTAAATTTTCCGACAGGAAAAACTTTAAAGATTCTTACAGAGAATTAAATGATGATAATATGATGAAGTTTTTACGCTGGGGTCGTGGTGCCAGTTATCATGAATTCGAAATTGCTATAGCTCCCTTAAAGGATTTAAATGTTGTGGGGTCTTTGATGCAATTTGAAAAAACAACATTATTTAAAGCTGGTATAAAAGGGATGCGTCATATAAAATTTTTAAAATCTCTAAATAAAAACCTTCACTCTGGTTTCTGTTATCCATATTTAGATATTGTACTAAAAAAATAACAACTTAATAATGGCGCATAAAATTCTATACATTACTAATGGTATATCTGGTCCTGGAGGTTTAGAACGTGTGCTATCAATAAAAGCTAGCTATTTAGCTGATAACTTTGGGTATGAGGTGCATATTATCTCCTTAAATGAGAAAAATAGCGCTCATTTTTATACGTTTAGCCAGAAAATAATTTGTCACAATATAGAAACTAAAGGCGGTCATTTAAGCTATCTATACTCCTACCTTTCTGGTATTAAAAAGGTTATAAAAGAAATAAAACCAGACGTCATTTCTGTTTGTGACGATGGACTCAAAGGTCTTTTTGCTCCATTGCTTATAGGTAAACCATGTCCTATGATTTATGAACGGCATGTGTCTAGAAATATTGAAATAAAAAAGGATGCCACATCATATATAAATAAGGTTTTTACTTTTTTTAAGTTTAATGCAATGAACTTTGGAGGTAAATTATTTGATAATTTTGTGGTTCTTACGAATGGAAACAAAAAAGAATGGGAATTAAACAATTTATTGGTAATTCCAAACCCATTATCTTTTTTTCCTGATAGCACTCAGTTAAGCAACTTAGAAAACAAAAAAGTTTTAGCAGTAGGAAAACATAGTTTTCAAAAAGGTTATGATAGGCTGATAAATAGTTGGAAGGATGTTTCTGAAAAACACCCTGATTGGGAATTAGATATTTATGGAACTATAAATGAGAATGTGGGCTTAAAAAAGCTTGCAAAATCATTAAAACTTGATGATTGTGTAAATCTTTTTCCTCCAGAAAAGAATATAGGAGAAAAATATAAGGAAGCTTCTATTTACGCAATGTCTTCTAGATATGAAGGTTTTGGTATGGTTTTAACAGAAGCAATGGCTTATGGAGTGCCTTGTATTTCATTTGATTGCCCTTTTGGACCGTCAGATATAATATCTCATAATGAAAATGGTATTATAGTTGAAAATGGTAATATTAAAGATCTATCTGATAGCATTATCCGATTAATAGATGATTCTGAATTAAGAAAATCTATGGGGCAAAAAGCCAGAATAGATGTAGAACGTTATCTTCCTGAAAAAGTTGTTTATCAGTGGGATCAGTTATTTCAAAGCTTAATTTCTAAATCCTTGAAATGAACATAGTATTTGTTATTGATCAAGTTTACTTACATGGAGGTATAGAAAGAGTGCTTTCTATAAAAGCAAATTATTTAGCTAAAAATAAGAATAATCAAATTTCTATCTTAACCACTGAACAATGCAATAAAAAGCCTTGTTATGATTTTGATAAAGAAATTGTTTTTAAAGATTTAGCTATTAACTACGTAAGGGGTAAATCATATTTTCACCCAACAAACCTTTTAAAATCCATAAGACACTTATTTAAGCTAAGAAAAGCAGTTCAGCAAATTAATCCAGATATCGTCGTTGTTTGCAGTCATAGCACAGATACACATTTTATACCTTTTATAAATAAGACGATTCCAAAAGTAAAAGAATTTCATTATTCAAAGTTTATTGAAGAAAAAAAACGAAATAAAAAGGGAATAACTTTTAAAAAGATATTTTTTTTAATTACGGATTATGTTGAATCAAAATACGATCGTCTAGTCATTTTAAATCCTGATGAATCAAAATATTACAAAAGCAATAATACTATTGTAATTCCTAATCCAATTACGTTTTTTCCGAAAAGTGTTTCAAGTTTGTCAAACAACATAATAATATCGGCAGGTAGAATTGCTCCAGTAAAAGGATATGATATGCTAATTGATATATGGGAGCAGACACATAAAAACATTCCAAATTGGGAATTACATATTTATGGAGATGGCGATATCAATTACATTAAAGAACTACAAAATAAAATTGATGATGCAAATCTTAAAAAATCTATAATTTTAAAAGGAGCCACTAACAATATAGAAAATAAGCTGTTGAATGCCTCTGTTTTTGCAATGAGTTCACATAATGAATGCTTCCCTCTTGTCTTATTAGAAGCGCAAGCTTGTGGTTTACCTATTATCTCATTTGATTGCCCAAATGGCCCTAGAAATATTATTAATAAAGAAAATGGTTTATTAATCCCAGTAGGTGATAATCAATTATTTGCAAATAAATTAGCAACATTAGCACTAAATAAAGAGCAACTAATAAATAAGGGTTTAAATGCGCGAAAAAATGCGTATAATTATAGTGTTGAAAAAATAATGTCTTTATGGACAGACATGTTTGATAAAGTACTTCAAAACAGAAATAGTTAAAATGAAACTAGTACTAAACCTTTTTAAAATCTTTTTAATTCCACATATTGTTTTGTACAAAAGGAGTAAAAACAAAGCACATATAGATAAGGATATTGAGCGTTGGGCTACTGCAAAAAACATAAAGGGAGGAAAGATTTCTTTACTATTACATTTTTTAGCGTATTCTTCAGATTTTAGAACCATTTTTTATTACAGAAATCATGGTATCATCAGCTACATTTTAAATATTTATTGCCGAAAAGAAAAGTATTTTAGAATTGACGTAACAACTAAACTAGAAGGCGGTATTTTAACAGGACACCCCTATAGTACTATACTAAATGCAGAAAGCATTGGTGAAAATTTTTATGTGAATCATTTAGTTACAATTGGAGAAGTTAACGGCAAAAGACCAACCATAGGAAATAATGTATCGATATTTACAGGCGCTATAGTTATTGGTGACATAAAAATTGGTGATAATTGTAGTATTGGAGCTGGTGCAGTTGTAGTGAAAGACGTTCCTGATAATTGTGTTGTCGTAGGAAATCCTGGTAAAATTGTAAAACAAAATGGTGAAAAAGTATAGATTGTATAATTAGTCGTGTTTTTATACATAAAGTATATAGGGAATCATTACTCACTTACAACGAAGTTTTCGTTAATTCATAGATTAAAAATGGCGCAATCTTCTAAATGCAGTATGTTAGCGGAGTTATTATTTCATCCCTCGGAAATAAATTTAAAATTATTTGAAGTATTAAAAATAAGTACTTTAAGATAATAGATAGTTAAAAGCCAATTTTTATATAAATGGAGAAAAAATAATAATTAATATGGACTTACTCTCTAACCTACAAACCTCTATTCAAGATAATTATAATAATAATGCCCTTTGTATAAACAAAGTGTTTTATAGTTATAAAGATTTTGCTCAAGAAATATCTAATATTAGAGTTTCTTTAAAAAAGAACACCAATAAAAATGAGCGGAACATTGGTCTGGTAACCAATAATGATATACAGACTTATGCTTCCATTATTGCTTTATGGATGGAAGGAAAGGCGTATGTCCCTTTAAACCCAGACTTTCCAATAGAAAGAAATACCTCTGTAATACAACAAGCGGATATTGTAACCATTCTTGATTCATCAGAAAGCATTGTGTTTGATGGTTATAAAACCATACTAACAAAAAAATTATCCCACGTAGATATTGATTTAACACCATCGACCGTATCTGGTGAAAATCTTGGTTATATTTTATTCACATCAGGAACTACAGGCACTCCAAAAGGTGTACCAATAACTTTTAATAATCTTCATGCGTTTTCAGAAGCGTTTTGGAAGTTAAGCTATACTTACGATAATACAGATAAATGCCTACAAATGTTCGAGTTAACATTTGATTTTTCAGTAATGGCGTATTTATTACCAATATTAAAAGGAGCTTGTATATATACGATACCAAAAGACGAAATTAAGTATAGTTATATATTTGAATTAATGGAGGATTATGAACTTACCATATTGCCAATGGTTCCTTCAATTTTACACTATTTAAGACCGTATTTTGATGAGATTGATTGCCCTAAGGTGAAACTAAGTCTTTTTTGTGGGGAAGCTTTACCATTGGATGTTACTAACGAATGGAGTGAATGCATTCCAAATGCCACTATAGCCAATGTGTATGGACCAACAGAATGCACTGTATTCTGTACAGATTACACTTTTAAACGTGGTGCGCCAAATAAGACGCATAACGGTGTTATAGCTGTTGGTAAAGACATGGAAAATACCATCACTATTATTGCTGACGAAAACAACAATGAGGTTTCTGTTGGAGAAAAAGGAGAACTATGCTTAAGCAGTTTACAGCTTACACCTGGTTATTGGAAAAATGAAGAAAAAAACAAAGAAACATTCTTTTTAAAAGAACATAAAGGAGAACAAAGAAGATTTTATAGAACTGGGGATTTATGTGCTGTGGATCAAGATGGTGACATTCTATACCATGGAAGAGTTGATTTTCAAGCAAAAATACAAGGGTTTAGGGTCGAATTATCAGAAATTGAATTTCATACTAAAGCAGCATTAGATAGAGTAAATGCTGTTGCTCTAGCTATTTCTAATAACGCAAATAATGCAGAAATAGGATTAGTGATAGAATCAAAAGTTTTTGAAACAACAGCACTACTAGAAGATTTAAAAGCTAAACTTCCTCAATATATGATACCTGCAAAAATTAAATTTATTGATAATTTTCCACTTAATACCAATGGGAAAATAGATAGAAAAAAATTAGAAGAACAATTTAATTGATTAATAATAACATGGAAGCCGTAATAATAAAAGAAAAAATAAAAGAGGTTCTTGTTTCTATTTTAGAGCACGAAAATTTTGATATGCGTGACGAACTAACTGCTGCAGACGTAGATGGTTGGGACTCTTTATCTCATATGATGATTCTTACCAAAATAGAAGAGAAATTTAATATTAAATTCAAGCTCAGAGATTTGAATAAACTCAAAAATATGGGAACATTAGTTACAGTCATACAATCTAAAATTTAATTTGTAACCATGGTATTTAATTCTTTTAATTTTATTGTTTTTATAATACCAGTACTCTTACTGTATTGGATTATTTTTAAAAGATCTTCTGTATTACAAAACGTTTTTTTATTACTTGCAAGTATCTTCTTTTATGCTTTTGCAGATTGGCGCTTTTTAATTTTATTGATAGCAAGTATTTTGTTGAATTTTTATTTAGGATTAAAAATACATAATGCTGAAAAAGAAAGTAAACAAAAAATGTTTTTAAATATAGGTTTAGTCTTCAATATAGGACTATTACTATATTTTAAATATTTTAATTTTTTCTACGAAGGCTTTTTTAAAGCATTAAACCTCTTTGGGTTAGATTCCAACCATAATACCTTAAAAATATTATTACCCCTAGGTATCAGTTTTTTTACATTTCAAACATTAGGGTATTTAATAGATGTATACAACGAAGAAGTAAAACCTAATCAAAATTTACTTCAATTTTCAGTCTTTATTGCTTTCTTTCCAAAAATATTGTCTGGACCAATTGAAAGAGCAGCAAACCTTCTTCCTCAAATAGAGAAGAAAAGATTATTCTCATATAACATTTTTACTGATGGATTGAGACAAATTTTATGGGGGTTATTTGCAAAAATGGTGATCGCAGAAAAATGTGCGGAAATCGCAAATCCAATTTTTGATAACTTTGAAAATCAATCAGGGAGTTTACTGCTGCTTGGAGCATTCTTTTATGCCATACAGTTATATGCTGATTTTTCTGGATACTCAAATATGGCTATTGGTGTTTCTAAATTATTTGGTCTTCAACTAATGCGAAATTTTTCAACACCATTTTTCTCTACAAATATTAGTGATTATTGGCGTAAATGGCATATTTCCTTAACAACATGGATGATGGACTATGTATTTACACCACTTTCTTTTACATTACGGGGTTATCAGAAAAAAGGACTAGTTATCTCAATTATAGCAACCTTTATACTTGTAGGGTTTTGGCATGGAGCAAACTGGACATTTGTTTTTTATGGTTTACTTCATGGAATCTATTTTATTCCTTTGGTTTATTCTGGAAAAATGAATAAATCAGAAATAGTCGCTAAAGGAAAATGGATGCCATCTTTTAAAGAGTTATTCAAAATGTTAGCATTATTTGTTTTGATTATGTTAACTGATGTATTTTTTAGAGCAAATACAGTCACAGAAGCGTTTAACTACATAGCTTCTATTTTTTCATATAGCCTTTTTAAATTTCCAAATGAATTGTTAAGTTCAAGTTATATAATTGGCATAGTACTTATAGCCTTTTTTACTATAGTAGAATGGAAACACAGAGAAAGACTTCATGATTTTGAGATAAGTAATTACAATATCATTTTCAGATGGAGTTCATATATTTTTATTTTTTTACTGATATTATTTTTTGGTAAAAGTTCTGAAACATTTATATACTTTCAATTTTAATAAACATGAAATTAGTTTTTAAAATAATTCTATCATCATTTATATGCCTCGCAATAATTACCTTTATTCTTATAAAGTTTGGAGGACAAGTAGATAGTTTTTATAATAAATTCACGACGCCTAAGGTTAGTTCTATGATAATTGGTGATTCTAGAGCGTTAACAGGAATTAGACCTACAGTCATTAATGAAAAATTATCAGGCCAAGGATTCGAATTACCAATGCTTAATTACAGTTTTACAATTGCTCAAGCACCAATTGGTCCACTGTACAGAAAAAGTATTTTGAAAAAATTAAAACCAGACACAAAAAATGGTTTGTTTATACTATCCATTTCTCCCTTGATGCTGCTTTCTGATAGATCTCATGATAATTATAAAAATGAATTTATTGAAGCCGATTTATCACCACATAATATGGACTTCGTTGATATGAATCCAAATTATGAATACTTAATTAAAAACTATAATAGCTTTCATTTTAAAGCCATTTTTAGAGAAAATTTAATCTCACAAAAAAATGGCTGGTTACAAGACAATAATTTACCCAAAACGAAAGAAGACTATGAAAAAAGGCGAGATTGGTGGATAAATAGCTATAGTAATTTTGACAAAAGATATGCCTTTTCAGAGTACCGCCTTGCAAGCTTAGATACTCTAATAAAAACATTAAAAAAATATGGTGAAGTTCATTTAGCTAGATTGCCTGTCGATCCAATTTTCCTCCCTCTTGAAGAAAAAATGTGCCCAGGTTTTGATAAATTAGTTGATTCTTTATCCAATATGAATGATATTAAGTATTATAATTACAAAAACACAAGTGATACATATAAAACGTTAGATGGTGCACATTTAAGTAAACTTTATAGTGGTAAATTCACAGAAAGTTTGTGTGATTCTATTTTAAAAAATTAATATTATTAATAAGACTATTTTCATTAGTAAATCACAAATCTCTTAATGAAAAAAAATAGAATATGAATAGTTTAGTTCCTTTAGACTTATACTTTGATGTTTATATTAATGCATTTCTTTTTCTAGTTTTGTTTACGCTATTGCATACAAGAGTATTAAAGTTAGAGGAACCTAAAAATATAAATTTCATAAAAGTTGCAGGGGTACTTTTAGCGGTTTTTGTTATCTTATATTTAGGACAGAGGCCAATAAGTGGAAAGTATTTTGGAGATATGAGGACCTATGCTACGTATTATGAAGACTACCAGTTAGGAGCACCTATAAAAGGGACCAAAGACATCTTTTTTCATGTGTATATGAAAACGTGTTCTTACTTCTTTTCAATACACATGTTTTTTACAATTTGTGTCATGATTTACACATTACCTCTCATAAGAATTTCTAGAGTACTTTTTAAAGAATATTGGTATTATGCATTTTTTATGTTTGTAGTCTCTTTTTCTTTTTACACCTACGGGGTTAATGGTATTAGAAATGGAGCTGCAGGTTCTTTGTTTTTATTAGGAGTGAGTTATAAAGACAAAAAGGTTGTTATGGGATTGTGTTTTTTACTGGCTGTATCATTTCATAAAACAATGTTTCTCCCAATGATAGCATACGGGATTACTAATTTTTATAACAACCCAAAAGTGTTTTTAAAAGGCTGGTTAGCCTGTATTCCCTTATCATTAGTTCTGGGTAGTGTATGGATTACATTATTCGCAAACTTAGGTTTTGGTGATGATGATAGGCTTGCAGGGTATTTAACAACCCAAGCTGAAGAAGGTACATTTGCATACACAGGGTTTCGTTGGGATTTCTTATTTCACAGTTCTTTCGCCGTTTTTGCTGGTTGGTATTTTATATATAAAAAGAATTATCAAGATAAATTTTATTTTCAAATTTTAAATACATATCTAATTTGTAATGGGTTTTGGATACTCGTAATAAATGCGAATTACTCAAATAGATTTGCTTATTTAAGTTGGTTTATGATGGGATTAGTTATTATTTACCCTTTTCTCAAAGAACGATTTTTTAAAACTCAACATTTCATGATTGGTAAAGTAGTATTAACCTACTTTATGTTTACATATTGTATGTATTATTTATTCTATTGGTAATAATGAATTATTAAAATTTTATGAAAACAATTACAGTATTTACTCCTACGTATAATCGTGCCTATTGCCTTCATAAATGCTATGAAAGTTTAATAGCCCAGTCTAATCAAGATTTTGTTTGGCTCATTATTGATGATGGTTCAACAGACGACACTCAAGGTTTAGTTGAATCTTGGATTAAAGAAAATAAGATTGATATACAATACCATTTTCAAGAAAATTTGGGTATGCATGGCGGTCATAATGCAGCATATAGGCTTATTGAGACAACACTTAATGTTTGTATAGATAGTGATGACTGTATGGCAGAAGAAGCTATAGAAAAGATACTCAATGCATGGGATAGAATTAAAGACAAACCAAATTTTGCTGGTTTAGTAGGATTAGATGCAGACGAAAGTGGTGCCATCATTGGAACAAAAATTCCTGAGACCATTAAAGAAACCACGCTGTATGAACTATATAATACGCATAAAGTATTAGGAGATAAGAAATTGGTTTATAGAACAGAAGTGGTTAAAAAATACCCGCCATACCCTATTTATGAAGGTGAACGTTTTGTTCCTCTGGGCTATTTATATCAACTTATAGACCAAGATTATAAGTTATTACCTGTTAACGACGTCTTTTGTGTTGTAGAATATATGGAAGATGGTTCAAGCATGAATATGTTAAAACAATACAGACGCCATCCCAAAGGTTTTGCTTTTTCTAGAAAAAGTAGAATGCGGTTAGCAAAGAATTTTAAAGACAAATTTAAAAATGCTATTCATTATGTATCAAGTTCTATGTTCACAAAAAATGGGGCATTTCTAAAAGAGTCTCCTAAAAAAATCACTACATTTTTTGCAATTCCTTTCGGAATAGCTTTAAACTTTTATATAAGATATAAAACAAAAAACAACTTTTAATGGCTTTAATTAGAGTTTTACAAGTTTTTACGATTATGAATCGTGGAGGTGCAGAATCCATGATTATGAACTATTATCGTAAAATAGATAGAGATAAAATTCAATTTGATTTTCTGGTACACAGAAAAGAAAAGGCTGCTTTTGATGATGAAATAAAAAGTTTAGGTGGTAACATATATAAATTTGACCCCATAAGTCCTTTCGCACCAAAAAAATATTATAGCGAGTTAAGAGCCTTTTTTAATGCGCATTCAGAATATGATATAATACATTCACACTTAAATACCTTTAGTTGTTTTCCTTTGAAAATAGCCCGAGAATTTAATATCACTTGCCGAATTGCTCATGCACACATAGCTATAGATAAGGTTAATTTTTCAACTTTTATAAATCAAAAAGAAAGCCTTAAAGAAATTTTTAAAAAATTAGTCAAGTTTCAGTTGAAGAAAAAGGTAAAAAAAGATGCCACCCATTACTTTTCCTGTGGAGAAAAAGCAGGCCATTGGTTATTTGGAGACACAGCATTTACAACCATGAATAATGCAATTGATACTGATAAATTTAGATATGATGAAGTAATATCGAAAGCTTATAAAAAGGAATTTAATTTACAAAACGAATTAGTTATTGGGCATATAGGTCGTTTTGTTAGTCAAAAAAACCATTCTTTTTTATTACAAATATTTGCTGCGCTATTAAAAAGGCAACCAAATGCGACTTTGATTTTGATTGGAGATGGACCATTAAAAAAATCATTAGAAAAAGAAGCCGAAAGTTTAAAAATTACTAATAAAGTACTTTTCTTAGGTGTTCGAACAGATATTCCACAATTATGTCAAATGATGGACATCTTTGTTTTTCCTTCTTTTTATGAAGGATTACCTGTTACCTTAATTGAAGCGCAAGCTTCTAGTTTAAAAATATTTGCCTCAGATTCTATAACGAATGAAGTGCATTTAACAGATAACATCCAATTTCTTTCAATTAATAAAACTGCTGATGAGTGGGCAAATAAAATAACAGAACTGGATTCTATTGAAAAAGTAGATCAGACTGATAAAATTATTAAAGCTAACTATGATATTGTTTCAAATACAGAGCAAATACAGGAATTCTATACGCAGCAAATAACTATATAATTATGGGTAAATTCCAAGAAAAAATATACAATCACCTACCCTACCCTTTTAAGTATATATTGTTAAACATAAAAGCTTTTCAAAATACAAAGCAGCGATATACTGAAGCGTTTGATACCTATTTAAAAGAATATATTAATTTATGGAATTCTAATGAAACGACCATTAAAGAATATCAAAAAGAAAGATTAATTCTTTTACTTTCAGAAGCCTATCAATACTCAAAATGGTATGCCAATAAGATGAACGATTTAGGCATAACATTAAAAAGCATCGAAGAAACCCCCTATGATGTGCTTCAAAAAATGCCTATTCTTAAAAAATCGGAAAGAAAAACGAATGCAGACCTACTTGTAAATACCAATCGCAAAACTGATGGTGTTGGCTATACAAGCGGGACATCTGGTTCTCCAACAATTAATTATTTAGATTCGGAGTCTATAAATCGTTCATTTGCCCTTTGGAGACGATTTCATAAGGTGATTGGTTTAGATACGAAAAAAGTAAGACAAGTGCGTTTTTCTGGTAGATTGATGGTGCGTCCAGATGCAACAAAACCACCGTTTTGGGTATATAACTATTTCGAAAGGCAATTGTTAATGTCTACATACCATCTAAAAGAAGCTAATTTAATCCATTATATAAAAAAAATAAATAGTTTTAAACCCCTATTATTGGATGGATATCCTTCAGCAATTTATATACTTAGCCGATTTATAAATGAGAATAATATCACATTAGATTTTACACCAAAAGCGATAGCTGTTACAGCAGAAACCTTATATGATTACCAACGATTAGAAATAGAAAAAGCATTTAATTGCCATGTTTTTAACCAATATGCGTCTAGTGAAGGAAGTCCTTTTATAACCGAATGTGTACAAGGTAATTTACATCTAAACTTAGATTCGGGTGTCTTTGAATTTATTAATACAAATGGTGAAAAGGCAAAACCTGGTGAGGTTGCTCAACTTGTAGTGACTAGTTTTACAAATTTAAAAACGCCTTTAATAAGGTATAATATAGAAGATACTGTTTTATTAAGTGAAAAAGAAAGGAAATGCTCTTGCGGTTGTTCAATGCCTATTATAGAAAAGCTTACAGGAAGAGAAGACGATATTCTATGGACAGAAGAAAAAGGTTATGTAGGTAGGATGGATACAGCGTATAAAGGGTTAGAAGGCATAGTTAAAAGTCAGATTATTCAAGAAAACCCTCAAGAGATTCTCGTTAATTTAATAGCAGATAAAAAGTTTGATAAAAAGATGCAGGAAAGCTTTTTACATAACCTAAAAACCAGATTAGGTGAAAATATAAACTATAGTATTAATGTCGTAGATGATATTCCGTTAGGGCCTAACGGGAAGTTTGATGCTGTTAAAAGAAACTTTAAAATAGACCTTTAGCTAGCTATCACATAAAAAAACAAAAAACCAGAGAAGTTAACTTCTCTGGTTTAATTTATAAAAACTGTCAATCAATTTTAGATTGACTTGGTGTTTTAATTACATGTATTTCCTGTATCTGTAACTTCGCTTGGGTTTTGAGAACTATTATTAACGCACACAAATCTGTCAGCGCCAGTAGGCTCATATATGGTATTATTTAAAAGCGAAATGTTTGTGTGCCCTTCATAAAGACGAATACCATCAAAATCTGTAGGTCTAATAGTGTTTTCTGATATCGTTAAATTTGTAGAATTCCCTATTTGTATACCAGCAACATCATTATTGCTAAAAGTAATTCCGTTTACATTCGAAAAACTTACTTTTTCTGAAGTTTTAAAAATATTTTCGGTTACAGTAACAGAATAACTAGCATGTTCTGGTTCATTATTACTATGTGAAAAAGACATGTTTAAACTTCCTGCAGATATTTCATTTCCTTTAATTTCTACATTATTAAGCCATGTGTTACTTACACTAATACCAGCATAAGATGCCGTAATATTATTGCTATAAACTTGCGAATTTATTGTCTTGGATAATTGAATACCAATAGTTCCTCCAGAAATCACATTATCATGAACATCAATATCGTTAGAATTTAAAATAATTCCAGAGCTGTAATCTTTAATTATATTTCCAGCTATTTCGTTATTATAAACGGTATCTCCATCACCAGTTGCAAAAACAGCATAATTGGATGATGATTGTGCACCATGGAATCTATTATTAATAATTTTTGTACCATTAGTATAAGTATATGCTACTTGGGTTTCTAAATCGTTATCTTCAATAGTAACATTTTGACCTATATGTACAGAAATAGATCCTCCTCTACTTCCTGTCTCTGTATTTCCTCTGATTATAATATCTGTCGCCTTTTCTTGTTCGATTAGGGTGCCATTTGCATCACGTATTCTACCAGCTTCAACATTAATTGCATATCCTACTTCACCACCATCAGCATTTGCATCAGGCTGAGCTGTATCTGTAAAAGTACAACCTTCAATTAGTATATCACGACCATCCGTTAATGCAATACTCATTCTTCTAATATTTATAAACTCACAGTTATATACTTTCAAATTTCTAGTAGGGTTATATCCAGGCGTTGTAGTAAAGCCTATAGAACTAATACTTAAACCTCCTTTAGAGCCATCAATAAACTTAATTCCATCAAGTGTAACATTTCGTCCAGACTGTATGTAGAATAAATGACTCCCTTCTAAACCATTATCATTTGGAGAAAAATATCTTACCTTTCTATCTCCGTGTAAAACACCTCCAGTTACCGTAACATTATCTTCGTCACGTATAGAAAAAATCGCTCCATTATCTAATTCTTCAGTACTTGTAGTTGCTGGTTGTATTCTTAAATGTGAATTATCCGTCATAACCAAATTAAAATCTGAAGGGATATTTACAGCTTCCCTATGTGGATAATAATTAGTTTCAGGAGGCGTTGGTCTAGATCCTTCAAAATAAGCATCTATTGCATCTATTTTAAAAGTAGTTACACCTAATTCTTTAGCCCTAAACATTGCCGATTCAAGTATTTTATTATTTTCCCATGCTATATCAGAGGTTGTTGCGCCTTCTACAATCCCCCATCGTTTTGGATCAAAATTAAAAGTTGGATCTTTTAATTGCGGATTAGATCCCGATACTGTTAATGTTGAATTTAATAAATGGCCATCAATAACGCCATTATCACCAAAATTTAGTGTACCGTTAATTATATCACCACCTTCAAAATCAATGGTAACATTCGCAGGAAGGTTTACAGTACCCCCTCCTAGGTCTAAAATACAATCTATTATTACGGTAGTATTAGGATCTAAGTTGTCTAATGTAAAATCACACGGTGTTGTTGCATTATAATCATCGTCATCATCATCAGTATCTTCAGTATCAATAGGTGTTTCTTCCTCATTATCTATAATTGGTTCAGTAAATATTTCTTCTTTATTGCATGACATCATTGATATCATTAATAGTAATGTAAATAGCATAGTTTTTAAAGTCCTTTTCATAATAATCTTGATTTGGGGGTTAATATCTTTTCCAATAGTAAAATAATTTTTTAAAAAACCGTTTAAGTGTTCTTTTTTTTCGATAAAAAACAAATTAAAAATAATTTGTAATCGATTAAGTACAAATTTATACGATTAAGTGTTTATTGATTCCCTTAACTGATTGATATTTACGTTAAAGAGTTTAATTTGGACTTCCATATGCAAATAAAAAAAACAAAAATACCCCCTAATACCCATTATATCTATTAATTGTTAATAAGTTTTAATAACTTATCGCTATTAATATGTTAATAATCAATTGATTAAAAATAACGCAATAAAGATGCAAAAACGTATATTTTAAGTTATTTAATTGTAATCTTTAAGATCGATGTATGGTAAAATTATAGATAAAAGATTTTCTTATAATCCTTCGTTTTTGCTTTTAACTGTATCAAAATAACATAATTTTCAATTCATTAGCTGTTTATCCTAAAACTAAGCAATAGAAAGAGAAAAACAAATGATAACTAATTACTTTTATATATTTGTCACCGCACAATTATTAGGTTAACATAACCGAATTTATGAAGAAAAAAATTATTAGAGTTACTACAGTTCCTTTGTCATTAAGCGGTCTATTAGAAGGGCAATTAAAGTTTATGTCTAACTATTTTGACATATTAGCTGTGTCTTCAAAAGGAAAAGATAATGCGCTGGCTAAAGTTTCAGAATCTGAAAATGTGCCAACCATTGCGGTTGAAATGACAAGAAAAATAACACCTTTTAAAGACCTTTATGCTGTGTGGCAACTGTATAAATTATTCAAAAAAGAAAAGCCTTTTATTGTACATTCTCACACACCTAAAGCAGGAACTTTATCTATGCTTGCAGCTAAATTAGCAAGAGTTCCTCATAGATTACACACTATAGCTGGTCTACCTCTTGTTGAAGCAACAGGTTTTAAAAGATTCATTCTTAATGTGGTTGAAAAAATAACTTATAAATGTGCTACTAAAATATACCCAAATTCTTTTGGATTGGTAGATATTATTATAGAGCATAATTTCACAAATAAAGATAAACTTAAAGTTATAGCAAACGGGAGTTCTAACGGAATTGATACTTCATATTTCGATCCAGTAATTTTTGATGATGAAGTTAAACTGGAACTTAAAACAAGTTTAAATATATCTGAAGATGATTTTGTATTTGTATATACAGGTAGACTAGTCGCAGATAAGGGAATAAACGAATTGATGATAGCTTTTGATAAAATAGACAAAGAACATAATAAGATAAAACTACTGTTGGTAGGAACCTATGAAAACGAATTAGATCCACTTTTACCAAAGTCAATGGAAATAATACAAAATAATAAAAATGTTTCCTGTACTGGTTGGGTAGACGATGTTAGACCTTATTTTGCAATATCAAATGCTTTAGTTTTCCCTAGTTACCGTGAAGGGTTTCCTAACGTAGTTATGCAATCTGGAGCTATGGAATTACCTAGTATTGTAACAAATATAAACGGTTGCAATGAAATAATTGAACATGAAAAACAAGGGCTTATTATTCCTGTAAAAGATGAAAATGCAATTTACGAATCCATGAATTATATATTATTACATCAGGAGAAAGCCAAAAAAATGGGAATAAATTCTAGAACGAATATAGTTTCAAAATTTGAACGAAAAAAAGTTTGGGAAGCTTTACTTTCCGAATATCAAAAATTGTAATAACTCATTTAAGTAATTCATTTTCAATATGTAAATAGGGGTTTATTTAAACTAAAAATCTGCTTTATAACATATGCGAAATGTAAAATAATAATCATGGTAAAACTGAATTTCTGTGAATTCATGTCAAAGATTTTTAGAAGCTGAAAGCGACATGCACTAAAAATCATAGTTTTAACCACATTTGAGACCAAGTAAAAGTCAACTAGCAAAAATAACAAACCTTATGACTTCGAAACTTAAACTCTTAGGGGTCTTTTTTAAAGACGAAAATAAAAAAGAATGGTTAAGAATATTTAAAGAGTTATTCCATTTTACATGGATAAAAAAAGAAATTCCTATAGACTATTTTAGAAAATTCTTATATCGAAAAGAAATTACAGATTATAAAAATTATTTAAGTCTAAAGGAATATGTTCGCATTATTCAATCACCAAAAATGCTCATTCCAGAAATAGCTGCTATTTCAAATAATAAATTAAGTTTTTCACTTTACTGCATAAAAAATAATATACCCACCCCCAACCTTATAAGCTATAACTTAAGAAATACTTTTTTTTTAAACGATACAATTGTTTTAATAAAAACGAAGTCAGAACTTCTCACTTTTTTCAAAAACGTTTTATTTAAAAGTAAGCAAAAGAAGTTGTTTTTAAAACCCTTAGATAGTTCTGGAGGCAAGGGTTGTATCCTTTTGGAAGAAAAAAACTTAAAAAACAAAATAGAAGAATTTAGTGAGGCTTTATTAAAAAACAGTTATATCCATCAAGAAATTATAATTCAGCATCCAGTTATAAATAAAATATATTCAAGTGCTGTAAATACATTAAGAATTGATACCTATATAGATGAGCAACAAAATATTTATGTATTATCTGCACTTATGCGTTTTGGAATTGGAGGTAGCTTTATAGATAATGCCAGTTCTGGTGGCTTCTATATCTCAGTTAATACAGATACAGGTGAGCTTAAGGGAAAAGGTTGGCAAGACATTGCTAAAGGAGGACGTGAGTTTGTTGAGCACCCAGACTCCAAAACTATTTTAAATGGATATGCCATACCTTTTGTGACCGAATCTTGTGATTTGGTAAAACTAGCATGCAAAAGCTTACCAAATAGAATTGTTGGCTGGGATGTTGCTATTACTGTAAATGGACCGATAATTATTGAATGTAATAACGGACCATCCTTGCATATGACAGATGTAGCCTATGGCGGCTATTGTAAACATGAAAAAATCCAAGAAATTTTAAAAGAAATTAAAAACTAAAATGAAATTATTAATATCATTATTAGAATACCTAAGATTTATATCCTTTTGGTTTTTAGATATGATTAAGGGGCAAAAAATAAAACGACACTATAAAGAGATCTCTTATATTTTAGAAAATTTCTCTACATCTAAATCCAAAGCTCTTAGAGAAAGAAACTTAATAGAATTAATAAATCATGCTAATAGATCTACCTTGTTTTATAAAAATTATAAAACAATAGAAGATTTTCCTGTAATTAATAAAAATATTTTAAGGACTCGTATTAAAGAATTCGAATCGCAATCCTATATAAACAAAAAAACAAAAATCGTTTCAACTAGCGGATCAACTAGTATTTCATTAAAAATTAATCAAAACAAAAATAAAGTTACTAGAAACACTGCAGATTCTATTTATTTTGGAAAACTAGCAGGATTTAAAATAGGTCGTAAACTCCTATACTTAAGAAATTGGGATACTAATTTAAAAAAATCAGGATTAACAAAATTTGTGCAAAATATTGAAGAATTCGAGGTCGTTGATCTTAATGACTTATACATAAAAAGTATCATAAATAAAATTAGAAAGGATAAATCCTCAAAAGGATGGCTAGGTTATTCATCTGGTTATGAGCTTATATGTAAGTATTTAGATAAAACAAAATCCAAGCCCATAAATAGCTATGTAAAATCAATTATAGCAATGTCTGAAGGTGTTAATAAATACACCAAAGAATCTATGTACAAATACTTTAATGCACACCTGGTTTCTAGATATTCAAATAGTGAAAATGGAATCATAGCCCAGCAGGCCATTAAAAAGGAAAGTTTCATAATAAATTGGGCCAGTTTTTATGTAGAAATATTTAAACTAGATAAAGATACCCCAGCAAAAAAAGGAGAAGCAGGAAGAATCGTTGTTACAGATTTGCATAATTATGCAATACCATTAATACGTTATGATACTGGTGATGTAGGTACTATTGATTATTCTGTTACCCCTCCTATCTTAAAAAATATAGAAGGAAGAAAAACCGATGTTATCTATAATACCAAAGAAGAAATTGTGTCTTCTTTTATAATAACAAACGTTGTAGAATATAAAGGTGTTATTCAAGGCCAATTAATTCAAGAATCTCAAAAAGGATATTTGTTAAAATTAAATGTCACTAATGATTTTAAACAAGAAGTTGATGTTATTAATGAATTTAAAGGATATTTAGGTAATGATTCAGAAATAAAAATTAACTATGTAGAAGAAATTCCATTGTTAGCATCGGGAAAAAGAAAGGCTACAATAAATAATTATTCTGAAAATAATATAAGTTAATTACAAAATAAGCACCTTACCGATAAAACAATAGTGAAGAACGGATTTAACAATTTGTGAAGATATAATTTTATAGATAGTCATATATTTGATACTGAATTATTAATAGCAGCAAAAAAACAAAGTATAAGTTAAACCGTAGAATTTGTATAAAAAAATAGTAAAGCGACTATTAGATTTTCTTTTTGCCCTTTTAGGATTAATTCTATTTTCTCCTTTATTAATAATTGTGGCACTTTTTCTAACAGCTTCAAATAAAGGCACGCCATTTTTCTTTCAAAAAAGACCTGGTAAAAACGAAAAAATCTTCAAAATTGTGAAGTTCAAAACAATGAATGACTTAAGGGATAAGGAAGGGAATTTATTACCCGATCACGATCGTATTACAACCTTAGGGAAATTTGTTAGAAAATATTCATTGGATGAGATTCCTCAACTTTTTAATGTTCTTATAGGAAATATGTCTTTAATAGGGCCTCGCCCACTCATTATAGAATATTTACCAGTTTATAATGAAACACAAAAAAAACGTCATAACGTAAAACCTGGTATCACTGGCTGGGCTCAAATAAATGGTAGAAATTCTATAACATGGAAAAAAAAGTTTGAGTTAGATGTCTGGTATGTTGAGAATATTAGTTTTCTATTAGATTTTAAAATACTAATACAAACTTTTGTTAAAGTAATACAGAAAAAAGACGTAAACCTCTCTAATGAACTAACATCAGAGTATTTTAATGGTAATAATTGATTTTTGATTATGAGTAAAGATTTAAGTGTTACTGGAATTACAAAAAAAATGCTTCGGGATAGCATTGAACAAAACACCTACTGGAAAGGTGGTCTTTCTCCTTTACCAAAAAGTAAAGCTATATGGCTTCTGTCTAATACAAGAATTAAAGAGGATGACTACTGCTGTATTATAACTACAGAAAATCAAAAAATGGTGTCGTTCATTTTCATGATTCCAGATTTTTTAAACAAACAAAACGAACAAATAGAGAAAGTATATTGGATGATTTCATGGTGGGTACATCCGAAATATAAAAAAACAGTTCTTGGAACGTATACATTTTCTGAAGCATTAAGATTAGCTGATAATAAAATAATAATAAAGTCCTATGCCGAGCATATTGAAGGTTTTTATGAGAAACAACCTTTTACTGTTATTGCATCAAGATTAAGATATACCATATTTTTAAGCGTAGACCCTTCTATGCTAGTTGGCAGGTTTAAATTTTTAAAACCATTTAGATATTTTCTTGATAGGTTTGATTACATCGTAGCCTCAATTATAAATAAAATCAACTATAATAAGCTAAAGAAAAATACTAAAGATTTGGTATATGATTATATAAACGAATTAGATGAAGATGCATGGCATTTTATTGAACCTTTATGCAAAAACGATTTAATTATAAAAACGAAAGAATATATAAATTGGCAAATAGATAATAAACAATATACCCAAGTTGTTGTGCCTAAAAATCAACAATATAAATCTTTAGAAACAGGCATTAGTAACAACATATATATACACAATTTAAAAATTATAAAAAACGAAGAAGTTATAGGTTTTTTATCTTACATAATAAATTATAATGAATTTAATGTAAAATATTTTATAGTTGAAAAAGAAGAAAATTACGATTTATGCATAGATGCATTAATTGATAATTTTATTAAAAAGAAGACTAAATTTATATTTACAGATGATACTAAACTAGCAGAAAATATAAGAAAACGTTTTTTCACTGTTTTCACTCATAAAGTTGTAAAAAAAGGACTAGCTCATAACACTTTAGATTTAAGTCCTGAGAGAGTAAATCTTTTAAACAGAGACGGTCATTTTTATTAGTGATAATTGTAATAAAATATTAAATGAGATTTATAAAAAACATACAAAATTCAATAGAAAATAACAGTAATTACAATGCGCTTTGTATTAATAATACACATTTTACATATAAAGATTTTGAGATTGAAGTAAAAAAAATCAGGTATGCCATTGTTAACACCATTGAAGCCTCAGAAAAACTAATTGGTTTAGTAACGAATGATGATATACAAACGTACGCTAGTATAATAGCTCTTTGGCTAGAAGGAAAGGCTTATGTGCCAGTAAACCCAGATACGCCTCTAGACAGAAATTATCATATTTTTGAGTTAACAAAAACCAAGCATGTGATTGATTCTACTAAAGAATCAATTTATAAAGATTATAAAGTTATTAATTCTAGTGCACTACAAGATCTTTATCCAGATCTAAATCCAAAAGATTTTTCTGGAGATAACTTAGCTTATATTTTATTTACCTCTGGAACAACAGGAGTGCCTAAAGGAGTACCCATCACATTTAATAATGTTGAAGCACTTGTAGATGCTATAGATGCCGAATCAGAATTTAATCTAAATAATAAAGATAGATGCCTTCAAATGTTTGAGTTAACATTTGATTTTTCTGTTGTCACCTATTTATTCCCTTTATTGGCAGGTTCTTGCATGTACACCATACCTAAGGGAACAATGAAATACTTTTATATCTTCAAGCTCATCAAAGAAAAAAAGCTTACAGTACTTACTATGGTTCCTTCCATAATAAATTATTTACGTCCTTATTTTCCCGAGATTAATGAGCCATCTGTAAGGTATTGTAGTTTTGGAGGAGGCGCATTACATAGTGATATAGCAAAAGAATGGAGTGATTGTCTTCCTAATTGTAAGATATTTAATTATTATGGTCCTACAGAATTCACAGTTTATAGTGGTTTTTATCCATACCAAAAGGAGACACATACAAAGGCTTACAATGGAATAATTGCAATCGGAACACCCCAAAAAAACACATTATATCTTATAGTTAACGAAAATAACGAAGAAGTTCCTATTGGAGAAACTGGAGAGCTTTGCTTAGGAGGCCCACAAATAACACCAGGTTATTGGGAAAATGAAGAAAGAAACAAACAGAGCTTTTTTATTAGAAACGAACATGGAAAAAAAATAAGATATTATAAAACGGGAGATTTATGTATAAAAGATAAGGATCACGATTTTCTTTATGTCGGTAGAGCCGATTTTCAAGTAAAAATAAGAGGCTACCGCGTAGAGCTATCGGAGATAGAGTTTCATGCTAAAACCAAATCAGAAAAAAAGATTAACATGGTAGCGCTAGATGTATATAATGAACTTGGAAATGCAGAATTAGGACTTGCCATCGAATCTGACGCTTTTGATACTAACGACATCTTTGAATATATGAAAACTAAAATGCCAAGTTATATGATTCCAATGCATGTTCGATTTATTAAAGAGTTTCCACATAGCATAAATGGCAAGATTGATAGAAAAGAATTAAAAAAACATTTCGATATAAATTAAAACTATGAATAGAGAAGATATTTTAACAAAAGTAACCAACGCATTTTCAAGTGTTTTAGAACATACTAACTTTGAGCTTACCAATGAAACTACAGCTGAAGATGTTGATGGTTGGGAATCGATCACACACATGATGATTATTACTGAAATAGAAAAAACATTTAATATTAAATTTAAATTGATGGATTTAATGAATATGGACAGTGTTGGAGACTTATTAAATACCATAGAATCAGAATTGTTAATAAATTAGTAACTTGATCATTCTTATAAACGAATCCCAAAGATATAAAAGTGAAAAAAATAGTTATCATAGGTGCCTCTGGTCATGCAAAAGTTATAATTGACATCATCGAAAAACGAAATGAATATCAAATAATAGGTCTAATTGATTCTTATAAAAAACCCAGTCAAAAAATAATGGGCTATCCCATTTTAGGAAAGGAAAGTTTAATTCCAGAATTAATGGAAAAACAGAATATTATTGGTGGAATTATAGCTATTGGTGATAATTGGTCAAGAAATAAAGTTAGGGATGTTATAGAAAAAATAGCTCCAAAATTTAAGTTTTTACCAGCAATACATCCAAATGCTATTTTATGCAATAATTTAAAAATAGAGTCTGGTGTGGTTATAATGGCTGGAGTTATTGTTAACGCAGCATCTACAATAAAAGAGTTTTGTATTTTAAATACGAACTCTTCTTTAGGACATGATAGCGTTATGGATCATTTTTCAAGTTTAGCACCTAACTCAACTATTGGTGGACATGTTAATATAGGAGCATTTTCAGCTATATCTATAGGAGCTACAGTCATCCAAAATGTTACAATAGGCATGCATACTATTATAGGTGCAGGTTCATTGGTTTTAAAAAATATAGGGAATAATATTCTTGCATATGGCGTACCAACAAAAAAGATTAAGGATAGAGAAATAGGAGAACCATATTTAGCAAAATAGTATGTGGCTTTAACAAATAATAATAAACAGGTAATGTATTCATTATTTTTTAAAAATTTTATAGATTTTTTAATTTCGGTTATAGGCTTAATAATTTTATCACCATTGATTTTAATTATCATAACAATATTGCTTTTCACCAATAAAGGCAAACCTTTTTTTCTGCAACAAAGACCAGGTAAACATGGAGCTCTTTTTAAAATTATTAAGTTCAAAACAATGACCGACTTAAACTCGAATACTAAAAATGAAGTGCATAGTCTAAATCGTGTTACAAAAGTGGGGGCTTTTATAAGGAAATATTCATTAGATGAAATCTTACAACTTGTAAACGTTCTAAAAGGAGACATGAGCATTATTGGCCCCAGACCTTTATTAGTTGAGTATTTGCCTTTGTATGATGCTGTTCAAAAGACAAGACATGATGTAAGACCAGGCATAACAGGTTGGGCACAAATCAAAGGTAGAAATTCATTAAACTGGAATCAGAAATTCGAATATGACGTATGGTATGTGAAAAATTTGAGCTTAAGTTTAGATATAAAAATTTTTTTTCTAACTATTTTAAAAGTTATAAAAAAAGATGGAGTTAATACTAATGAAAACATGACTATGCCTACATGGAGAGGTAATAGTGTATAATATATTAAAAATTAAATTAATGGAAAGCAAAGTAAGAATATACGGAGCTGGTGGTCACTCTCAGGTCATAAAAGAGGTTTTAGAAATTAATAATTATATCGTTACAGAAACTTTTGATGATAAACCAGAAGGAGTTCACTACGCTTCTAAAAATGTAGCTATTGGAGCTAGAGAAAATATAAACACCTTTCCGCATGATGGTCCTCCAGTAATTATCGCTGTTGGAATAAACGCAGAGCGAGCAGAAATTGCAGATTTTTTAAACTGTACTTATGAAAAAGCCATTCATCAGTCAGCCATTATTTCTAACACATCAAAAATCGGAGATGGTACGGTTGTATTTGCAGGAGCAATTATTCAACCAAATACGTCAATAGGAAAACATGTTATTATAAATACAGGAGCAAGTGTTGATCATGATAACGTAATTGGTGATTTTGCTCACATCTCTCCTAAAGCTGCTTTGTGTGGACATGTAGAGGTTGGAGAAGGCTCCCATGTAGGTGTTGGTGCTGTTGTTATACCAAAAGTGAAAATTGGTAAATGGTGTACTATTGGTGCTGGAACCATTGTATTAAAAGACGTTCCTGATTACTCAACAGTAGTTGGAAATCCAGGAAAAATAATAAACACAAAAAAACAGAACTAGGTTTGGATACGCATAAAAAAATATCGGACATTACATTTATTGGTTCTGGAATTTCAACCTCTTTTAGTATTATAAATTTTTTAGATCAGGTTGATAACCAAGCTATCATTAATGATAGGGTATCAATAAACATAATTGAAAAATATTCTGAATTTAATCTAGGTATTCCATATGGTTCTAGATCAGGATTTTCAACTCTTTTAATAACCTCTTTAAGGAATTTTTTAATTGAACCAGAACTTAGTTTGTTTATAAAATGGTTAAATAAAAATAAAACCTGGCTTTTAGATGCCTTTGAAAAAGAGGGGGGTATTTTATCTAAAGAATGGCTTTCAAATAATGAAGAAGCTATTAGTAACAATAATTGGGAAGATCTTTTTATTCCAAGACGTTTTTTTGGCTGCTATATTAATTTAAGAGTTAATAATAAAATTGAAGCACTTAAAGAGAAAGGTCTTATTGATGTTAATTTTATTTCGGGAGAAGTAATAGATATTGAAAAAGATAACAACATATATGAAATTGTTCTACAAGACGGTTCTGAAATTAGTACTCAAAAAGTTGTTTTATCTGTAGGTTCTTTGCCTATAAACTATCTCTGGCAAAACAAACATCTTATTGAAAAGAAAAATTTAATGTTTGTAAACAACCCATACAAACCAGAATTAGGGGTAGTTTTAGATAAACTAAACAACTTTATTAATAACAGAAACGGGGAAACAACAAACATACTTATTGTTGGAGCAAACGCTAGTGCTCTTGAATTGATTTATAAACTCAATGACTGCTCAAAAACCAAGCGTAATAATACTAATTTCACTTTCCTTTCTACGCAAGGCACCGTTCCAGATGCTTTGATTAATGAAGAAAAACTAGAAGGATTTATTCCCAATCATTTAAATAAATTAAAAGAAGAAAAAAATATCACAGCAAAATTAATTGCTGAAGCTACATTTAAAGATCTTGACTATGCGGATGAAATTAATTTAGGACCAGCATCTACTGTATATATAATTTCTAAATATTTTGGGGTTTTACTTGAGACTCTTAGTGTTAAAGAACTTGAAATATTCGCTTGTCAATATGGCAATGAAATTGGGAAAAGGCAACGTTGTGCTGGTTTACATTATTCAAATGTTATAACAGAATTAGAAAAACAAAATAGATTTGAACATATTTCTGGTCGCTTCAATAATTTAGAATCAGATTTCGATGGAAATTATAATATGGAGTATATAGAAACTTCTACAAAAAATAAAAAAACACATAACAAACATTTCCATATAGTCATAAATTGTGTTGGTAGTAAAAATTTAAGCCATGACGATATACCAATACTTCATCAAAATTTAATTAAAAAAGGATATTGCACCCCTAATGAATCAAAAATCGGGTTTTACGTAAATGATTCACTAGAAGCTAATAAAAACCTTCATATAATGGGACCTATGTTAGCTGGGAATGTTATAGAAAACAAACCTGTCTGGCATGTTGAGCATTGTGGGAGAATAATATGGTTATCTAAAGTTTTATCAAAAATTATTGCTGATGACCTATTTCAAGACAAAGATTATACACCAAAAAAATATAAGCTAGAGATTAATAGTTTAAATAATGATCTCGATATAATTAAATATAAAAAAATATTAAAAGAAAATTGGAACAATAATATTTATTATGCCTACGACCATTTAAAGTATTTTGAAAATGAGACAAACTCATTAAAATACTTTCTATTTAAAGTTAATGATTCCTCTCAAATATTTATGCCAATTATTTTAAGGCAAGTAAAATCAAATGAGACTGATTCACAATATTTTGATGCTATTACACCCTATGGATATAGTGGTCCGTTATATAATGATCAAATAACTGAATTAGATTTAAAAGAATTTTGGAAGGCTGTAGATAATTGGTACAAAGAGAATAACATCATCACAGAATTTATTAGATTTAGTTTAAATAAAAATTATTTGGGTTATTCAGGTCTATTAATAAGTTCTCTTTTGAATGTAAAAGGGAAACTTTATCATGATTTTGAAAATCAGTGGCTCTCTTTTTCATCCAAGGTTAGAAATAATTATCGTAAAGCAGTTTCATATAATCTGAATATCAAAATTCTTAACTCCAATGATATTAACGAGGAACATATTAAAACCTTCTTTGATATTTATACAGATACAATGATTAGGCACGATGCGAAGTCCATATATTTCTTTTCATCAGACTATTTCAAGAATTTGATATTAAATAATTTAGATGAATTCACAATTGCAATAGTTTATTTAGATGATATTGCTATCTCAACAGAACTCATTATTAAAAACGACAATACTGTATTTGCTTTTCTTGGTGGTACTGATGCTAATTATTACAAATATAGACCTAATGATTTTTTAAGGGTAGAAATTATTAAGTGGGCCATAAAAAACAATTATAAACATTATGTCTTAGGTGGTGGATTGAAAGATAATGACGGTTTACATAAAAGTAAAAAAGCGCTTTTCCCAAAAGACGAGGATGTTACATTTTATACAGGCAGAAAAATAATTGATTATGAAGCATATGATAAACTATGTGAAAATCATTTAGAAGATTATGGTAGCATCCATAAGGAAGAATTAAAAAACTATTTTTTTCCGCTTTATAGGTTCCAAAATAGATAATTAATGAAGAAAAACATTACTGATTTCTTTTTTGAGTATTATGAGAAAAACACCATTCCAGATGTTTTTTCGAATGTATACTATACGCAAGAGAAAAAAGATTTGATTAATTCAAATTATCAAAAGAAAAAGAATTCTAGTAGAATAAATTCTGTAATGTTTATTCCTAATTATATAGCCCCACAAATTGATAGAGATCTCTTTAATTTAAAAAAAGTGACTCAGTTCTTTAAAGGATATGCTATTCTATTAGATAAGTTTGATAGTATCGATGCGTATTTAAAATACCGGTTTAAAAAAAATGCAAAATCAATATTAAAAAGACTTAAAAGGTTAGAAATTAGTTTCCCTATAAGTTATGAATTTCATTATGGCGCTATTTCAGAGAAGGACTATAACTTTTATATGGATACCTTAAAAGAAATGATAACCAAAAGATTTCAGCAACGCAATGATGTTAGTCAAAACTTACTCAATTGGAATCATTATCATAAAATATTCTTTAATTTAATTAACAATAGTAAAGCATCCCTATTTGTAATTAAAAATAATTCTGAACCTATTTGCATATCTCTAAGCAATCATTTTAATGGAAAAATGTTTAGTTCCGTTTCATCATACAATATAGATTATGCAAAATTTAGTCTAGGTAGTATTGAGATCTACAAAAAACTAGAATGGTGTCTTGAAAACAATCATAACACATACGAATTTGGTATGGGTGATTTAAGTTATAAACGCGAATGGTCTAACGATATATATCATTTTAATCATCAAATTATTTATCCAAAAAAATCTATTATAGCAATAATAAATGCCAATATCGAATTTCTCAAAGTTAGCATAAAAGAAGGTATTTATAAATTAACTTATGTACGCTATAAAAAATGGAAAGCAAAACGAAACAAAACAATGCCTTTCAAATTAAATTATAAGCTGTCTTCTGTTGATAATGATATTAATGCATTAAAAAGTTATAAAAAAATAGACTATAATACAGATCAATACCTTTTTTTAAGAAAAATTGTATTTGATTTTTTATATTCTAATATAGAGCATATTAATGATGTAGTTGTATATGAAAAATCAAAAACGTCCTATTTAATTATAGGAAGCAAGAAAAATCAAAAAGTCGTATTTGATTAAATTATAAACGACACTTATTCTTCAGAGATAAATACATGATTTGCGATTAATTCAGCTATTAAACGTCTTCCATGATTATTCCAATGCCTATCATAAATCAGTGTAGTTGGTGATTTTGATTTATTCAGCACTTCATAAGTGTCTAAATATTTATAATTATTACTTACCAAATAATCTAAAAAAATGGAGGGAGTAATACTAGTATCTAAAAGAAACACAAACCGTTCTTTATCAAAACCATAATTATTTACGAGGCTTTTAAAATTTTCAATATAAGTAAGGTGTGTTTTTTCAATAGCTTCTTTAGAAATAACCTCTTTCGGTGTATTTGTCTGCTTTTTTCCTATATACGATAATCGACCCGCTAATTTCCATAACGATTCTAATATACCTATATTTTGAGCATAAACCAATAATTTTATACTACGAGCTTTTTTATATAAAGGAGATTCTAAATGCATCCTATCTTGTACAACATGGTATTCGCTTCTTGTCAAATCATCTTCAAATTTCAACCCAATAACGACATAATCTATTAAATCAAATTGATCTTTATAGGCATAAATCAAATGCAATTGGTCTGACAAATCATATCCCGCATACGCATATTCATACACCTCTACCCCTTCTAACCTATCCTCTATTTTTTTACCAATTGAGTTATAATAATTTTGGTGAAAGCCTTCAATAAAAGAATCTCCAACCAGCGCAATCTCTTTTTTTTCTTTAGTAGGAATAAATTCTCTATAAGAATTATATCCAGAGTTATTTATATGAAATTTAGTAAAGTTTTGGCGTCGATTACCTGTTACGGAGTAACCTTCTTGATTTGGCAACCACTTTTCTACTTTATGTTTATCAACAAATCGTATAGGGTTATCTTTTGCTAAATGTAAAACACGAACAATGACCTCTAATAATATTAAAATCAAAATAACATATAAAGCAGTTTTAAAAAATATTTTTTTCATCTTGATTAAAATTGAAAATAAATAAATGATCTATCAATATCGTCATCATAAAACAACATTAACAAAAGTATCATCAAAGTGTATATAATAAATCTTACAAATTTTGACCTAAACTTAAATGGTGACCTCTCGTCTTTCTTTATTCTGTATTCATATAATATGAACAAAACAATTAAAATATAATAATCGATCATTCTATACCCCATAGGATGGTTATAAGACTCGTAGCAAAAATTAAACAGTATTCTTTTAATAAACACAAATGCCTCTAAAATAGAATCTGATCTAAAAAAGATCCAGGCAAATGTCACTATACAAAAAGTAAGCAAAACGTTAAAGAGTTCATTTAAAGTCTTAAAAGGAGTGCTATCTCCTATATTAGTATAAGCATACATTTTATTTCGACCACTTAAAAAGGATGGAATAAACATAAGGGCATGTATTAGCCCCCAAACTATAAACGTCCAATTGGCTCCATGCCAAAATCCACTAATTAAAAAAACAATAGTTATGTTTCTAAGAGATATCCATTTACTTTGATAAGACCCTCCTAGCGGAATATATACATAGTATCGAAACCATGTAGATAAAGATATATGCCAACGCCTCCAGAATTCGGCCACGTTTCTTGAAAAATATGGAAACTTAAAGTTAGATGTTAACTCAATTCCAAATAATTTAGCAGTACCAATGGCAATATCTGAATACCCACTAAAATCACCATATACTTGAAAACTAAATAATGTGACGCCTAAAATAAGAGTAGATGCAGGATATGAGGTGTAGTTAGCAAAAATATCATCTACTATTGGAGCCAAGGCATCAGCAATAACAACTTTTTTAAATAGTCCCCATAATATTAGTTTTAGGCCACTAACAGATTGATCATAACTAAACACCCGCTTATTAGTGATTTGAGAAAGTAAATTCGAAGCCCTTTCAATAGGTCCAGCAACTAGCTGAGGAAAGAAACTTACAAAGGCAGCAAATGATAAATAATCTTTTGTTGGTTTAAGTTTTTTATAATAGATATCAAAGGAATAAGACATCGTTTGAAACGTATAGAAAGAAATACCTACTGGAAGAATCACTTTTAATGTCCATGTACTTTTTATATTGTACCCAAACATAGAAAACATATCTATCCATGAGTCTACAAAAAAATTATAGTATTTAAAAAAGCCTAAAAGACCTACGTTAAACACAACACTAACCCAAAGCCATAGTTTTCTTTTTGACTGTTTAGAATTGGAATCTATCAGTATTCCTACAAAATAGTCTACGGTAGTACTTAATATTATTAACGATAAAAATCGCCAATCCCACCAAGCATAAAAAACATAACTGGCTACAAGTAAAAGAATGTTCTGAATTTTAACATGCCTTTTAAAAAGAAACCAATAAAGTACAAAAACTATAAAAAGAAAAATAAAGAACTCTAAAGAATTAAATACCATGCATTAGCCAGTTAAAATATATCGAACAATGAAATTGTTTATAAATATCATACAACCCATCTGAAACTTCAAAATTATTCTTTGAATTACTTGATTTATATACAAGTAACACAAAAACAAGATTAGCAAGCTATTAATTAAGTTAATATACCGAAATAATTAATCAAATAATATATAACTAAACCACTCCTATGCCTAAAAACCTGCTTCATGAAATACTAAAAGAAAAAGAATACATACTTACTATCAAGTAATTTCATTCTATTTAAAACTCAAAGAGCGAATTATACAGTCTTTAACATAAAAGAAGTTATTATAAACCCCTTGACTGTTTCTGTTGCGAAAAATGTTAATATAAAAAAGCCCTTCAAAAAGGGCTTTTTTATATTATACAGTAAGAATTAATACAATTTACATATTTTTAAAAATAGAATGCATCAATCGCTTTTTATCATTTATGCTTTCTTCCAAAGATATCATTGTTTCAGTTCTATATACACCTTCTATAGCATCTAATAGAAAAATAACTTCTTTAGCATGTTCTGTACTTTTAGCTCTAATTTTACAGAAAATATTAAATTTCCCTGTAGTAATATGTGCAACAGTGACATATGCAATTTCATTAATGCGTTCTAAAACAAACTTAGTTTGAGACGTATTATTTAAATACACACCAACGTATGCAATAAATGAATAACCAAGTTTTTTATAATCTAACATTAATGAAGAACCTTTAATGATTCCAGATTCTTCCATTTTTTTAACACGAACATGTACTGTTCCCGCAGAAATTAATAATTTTTTTGCTATGTCTGTAAACGGTATTCTTGTGTTATCAATTAACATATCAAGAATTTGATGGTCAATTTCGTCTAATTTTATTTTACCCATAATTAGTTATTCTTAAATAAAGATCAAAATTAATACATTTTCATTAATAATTACGCGTAATTAGTATGTTTTATTTCGATAATAATAAGATCTTCTCGTGATTTATTATTACGAAAACGTTTTCGTAACTTGTTTTCACTAATTGATTATTAACTCCGAAGACCTCAAAACCATTGGCATTGATTTCTTTATGCCCGTAAAAATCACTTAAATTTTCAATTTTTTCAACCTTTGGAATTAATTCTATCTTATTATCAATCAATTTTTCTTGAAATTGAATTGCTATATCATTAATTTTTTCATCCGAATTACCCTCCCTGGCATTTCTTATTATAACATCAAAAAAACGCTTTTCATTTTCTGGAATTTTAAAATAGGATTTATAATTACTCCCCGTTATAATAGTATTAGAAATATAATTTAATGATGAGATATAAGATATATAGATGAGTTCACGTGTTACTTCACGTTCATAATCATTCTCATAATGACCAGCTTCAAACAGAATTGTGGGTATATTTTCATTTTGAAAAGTATCACCAACACAATTTAAATTAAAAGCATCATCATACACTCCTACTTGATTAGGAATAATCTTTTGCAAAGTGTCATTCATAACACCAATAACCTCCATAGCAATCTTCCTGTTAGGCGTTATAGTACAAGCATCATCTTGAGCAGGTGCTAAAAACGATACCGTAGCAGATTTATTAGTATTTCCAGCGCTAAAAATAGTCCGTTGCCCATGTAAGTTATAACAAAAATGAGGTTTAAATGACTTAAAAAGGGCTCTTAAAACCTGACTTTCTGGTTGCGATAAATTTTGAGCGTCTCGATTTAAATCAACATGATTAGCATTTATTCTTGTATAAGCTTGAGCACCATCTGGGTTTAGTATAGGTATTATATATAAGGTACAGGCTTCTAAAAGGCTTTTAAAAGTTGAAGATTCATTTAAAAAAGTATTTAATAGGTCAAATAGTGCTTTAGTCGTGGTAGATTCGTTACCATGCATCTGCGACCACATTAAAATTCGTTTATTTCCTTCACCAATTTTTAATCCATAAATAGAGTTGTTTAAAACCGATTTGCCAATAACGTCTACCGTTACATGGTTGGCTAAATTATTTAAAAGAGGCTCTATGTGTTTATTCGTTATATAACGATGAAATAAGTTCGTTTCCTTGTGTTTTAAAAACAATGATTTTATTTCTTCTACTTGCATACTATGGTTTTTAAGTGACAAATGTAAACAATTAACAATTTACAATTGTGAACACAGAAACAATCAGAAATGTTTACAGATTTATACAATAAAAGAAGTGTTTTAAGTGAGTTGTTTACTAAATATACTTAAAAAACTTTAATTATATTATTTAACACTTAAACACCTATAAATTAGTATAATAAAGTACTTTATATGAAGTTAAAGTTTGTGTTTTATTACACTAATATACAATAAAACACTGTTTTCAATAGTTATATTGTTACATTTGTAAAACTATTAATTTTAAACTGTTTACAATGGTAAACATTGAAGATTTTGTAATTCGACTGCAGAAAGTAATGGATCACTATGGGGAATCTGCATCCTCCTTTGCGGAAAAAATTGGCGTACAACGCTCTAGTATATCCCATATCTTATCTGGCAGAAATAAACCTAGCTTAGACTTTATCTTAAAAATCCTTTATGCTTTCCCTAAGGTAGATTTGTATTGGCTACTAAATGGTAAGGGAGAATTTTTATCGAAAAGTAAACCAGAAGAGATTAAAGAGATTAAGCAAAAAATAGATCCAAGCTCTTTTAATAAAGAATTACCATTTAATGAAGAATTGCCATTTGATATATCTAACGATAAAAAGACTATTGAACGTATTGTTATTTTTTATTCTGACGGAAGTTTCAAAAATTACCAGAACTAGTAGTATTCTTTAGTAAATTTGCGCCTAAATATATACTATGAAATTTCTATTACTAATTCTACTATTAAGCTTTGTTAGTTGTTATGAAACTGCTCGTGATTGTAAAGATTATAAAACAGGTGAGTTTTATAGCGAAGTAATAATTAATGACGAATTATTTAAATCTAAATTTAAGCGCTCGGAAGCTTTACAGGTCGAAACTTATAATAATAAGATAGATTCGTCTCAGTTACGCTGGATCAACAATTGTGAAGTTATATTTAAAACAATTAAGCCTAAGAACATGGCAGAACGAAAAGATATTCATTTAAAAATTTTAACCACAACAGATTCTTCATATACTTTCGAATATTCTTATGTAGGAGAAACAAAAAAACAAAAGGGTATTGCTTATAAAATTAAATAAGTATCAATCAAATGGATATAAGAATGACTCAACCAATTTGAATTTAAGTTGTTTTTCTTCTGTTATTTCATAAGTCAAAAAGATTTCTCCCCAATATTCACCATCCGAAAAATCAGCAATTATCCATTTATGATTTAATGTCTTTACTGTATTAATTAACATTTTTCTACCTGTACTCGCTGCATAAGGCACTATAGGGTGATCTCCTTTAACTTCATTTAATTTGTAAAGCTCATCTTTTATAAAAGGAATTAGTTCAGATACATCGTAGCCATCATTTTCAAAATAACTAATAGCATCTTCGTTTCTATATAAATTAAAATGTGAAAGCTCTAAAACATCATCCTGCAAAACGGCCACCGAATCTTTGTACTTTTCTAAGGTGTCTTTTTGAGATATTAACTTGCCATTAAGATCTTCAAATATCCGTTTTGAATTCACATATTGAAATAAAACTAGTAATGCCGCAAAAACGAACAAATACATAAAAATTCTTTGTTTCATAAACTTTAATTTAAAAATTCTCCGACCCTTATAGGGCGGGTTTCTAATTCACTTCTCCTTCGGAGAGGCCAAAACTACATTTTTCGGCAGTTCTTGGTGGGGTAAAATACAAAATTTTCGATTTTTGACCCAGAGGTCAAAATAAAACTAACGAAATACTCCTGTGGATTACCTCAGATAATCGGTTTCAAGAAATTTTTTATTTTAAATTGTTATTTCTAAACCATCATAAGCTAAAAAAACATGTTCTGGCAATGTTTTCTCTACCTCCTCATGAAATCCAAGTAAATGACTTATATGAGTTAAGTAGGCTGTTTCGGGTTTTACTTTATCAATAAACTGTAATGCTTCTTCTAAATTAAAATGCGAACGATGCGGAGCTATTCTTAAAGCATTAATCACCAAAACTTTGACACCTTTTATTTTTTTTATCTCTTTATCAGAAACGGTTTTCATATCTGTTAAATACGCAAAATTATTAAATCTATATCCAAAAACCTGTAAGGTATCATGTAAACCTTTTACAGGTATTACTTCTAAGTTTTTTAATTTAAATGGTTTGTTTTTTACTCGATTACTAATAACCGTTGGTGCTCCTGGGTATTTATTTTTAGTAGCAAAAATATAATCAAATCGCTTCCGTAAAGATTTCAATACGCGTTTGTGTGCATAAATAGAAATATCACCTTGTTTAAAATAAAACGGTCTAATGTCGTCCAATCCCAATACATGATCAGAATGTTCATGAGTAAAAACAATACCGTTAATAGTATCACATTTAGCTCTTAACATTTGATATCTAAAATCTGGACCACAATCTATAACGTATTTATAATCATCCCATGCTACTAAAACAGAAACACGTAATCTCTTATCTTTTAAATCTGTACTTAAACAGACAGGATGTTTACTTCCAATTATTGGAATTCCTTGTGATGTTCCTGTTCCGAGAAAAGTTATTTTCAATGATATTAAGTTTTACACAAAAATAGCGTTATTTTTTTGTTTGCTATACATATTTGATACCTTTGTAACTATAGAAACTAACCAGTTTGATAATATGGAAATAACCATAAAAGGTGATAAAGAATTTGCGGATATTCCTTCGTTAAAAACAAAAGCACTTCGTATTAATTTGAATGAAAATATTTACGGAACTTTTGCTGAAATTGGAGCGGGGCAAGAAACCTGTCGTCAATTTTTTAGAGCTGGAGGTGCCTCAGGTACTATTGCGAAAGCAATGTCTGCTTACGATAAGAATTTTAGTGATGCTGTTTATGGCGCTGAAGAAGATGGAAGATACGTTACAGAAGCTCGCTTAAGAAAGATGCTTACTCACGAAATGCAGCTCATGGAAACAAGGCTAACTCGTGAAACACATCCGAATAAAATATTCTTCACATATGCCAATACTGTTGCCACAATAGATTTTGCAAAACAATTTAAAGGACACGGATGGGTTGGTATTAAATATCAAATTGAAGCTACTGGAGACTATAATGAAATTATTTTGCATCTTAGATTTAAAGAAACGGATGCTCGATTACAACAAGAAACACTTGGTGTATTAGGAACCAATCTTATTTATGGTGCCTTTTATAAACATAACGAACCAAAAAAATTACTACGTTATTTATACGATCATTTAGATAAAGACCAATTAGAAATTGATACAATCAACTTTTCTGGGCCTGCGTTTAAAAATATTGATAACAGATTAATGAGTTTACAACTTGTTAAAAATGGTATGACGGATGCGGTAGTATTTGGTCCAGACGGAACTAATGTGCTTCCTGCAAGAGTTTTTTATAAAAAAAACATATTAGCTTTACGTGGAAGCTTTAGACCTGTTACTAAGGTTAACATGGCTATGTATGAGAAATCATATGATATGTTTATAGAAGAAAACAAAGTTGATAAAGATAAAACTGTAGTCGTTTTTGAAATTACATTATCCAATTTAAGGGCTGAGGGAGAAATTGATGAACAAGATTTTATAGATAGAGCAGATTTATTATGCTCATTGGGGCAATCTGTGATGATTTCTAACTTTCAAGAATATTTTAAAGTTGTTGAGTATTTCTCAAACTATACAAAAGCTAGAATGGGATTAGCTATGGGGGTTAGTAATTTGGTTGATATTTTTGATGAAAAATACTACCGTCATATAAGTGGTGGCATTCTTGAAGCATTTGGTAAATTATTTTTCAAAGATTTAAAAGTTTACCTATACCCGATGTTAGATGAGAACGGAGAATTAATTACTAGTGAAAACTTAAAAGTATACCCACGTATGAAAGAATTGTATAAATTCTTTAAATACAACGGAAAAGTGATTGATATTGAAGGTTACGACACGACTATCATGAATATTTTCTCTCGTGAAATTTTACGTATGATAACTGATGGTGAACGTGGCTGGGAAGATATGGTACCAGAAGGCACTGCAGATTTAATTAAGGATTATCGTTTGTTTGGTTACACTAGAAAACCTTTAACCTTAACTAAACGTAAATAGAGATAACTTACACAATTTAAGTAAAAAAGCCTTCTTGAAAATTCAAGAAGGCTTTTTTATTATTCCAATATCTGAGCGGCATGGTCTTTAGTTTTCACCTTGTCGATCACACGCTCAACAATACCTTTTTCATTAATAATAAATGTTTTTCTATGGATGCCATCAAACTCTCTACCCATAAACTTTTTTGGACCCCAAACTCCAAAAGCATCAATAACAGTTTTATCTACATCTGCTAATAAAGGAAAAGGGAAATCGAATTTTTTCTTAAAATTTAATTGCTTCCTTTCAGTATCTGCACTTACACCTAATAATTTATACCCTTCTGCTTTTAAGATTTCATAATTATCTCTCAAATTACAAGCTTCAACGGTGCAACCTGGAGTATTCGCTCTTGGGTAGAAAAATACAATGAGCTTTTCCCCTTTATAATCACTTAAAGTAATAGTATTTCCTTGTTCATCATTGGTAGAGAAATTTGGAACCACATCACCTTGTTTTAATGTCTTCATAGTACTAACTTTGTTTTTAACAAAAATACAACTTATGACTAAGGAAAAAAAGGTAGATTTTGTAATTAAAACTTTAAGTGAACTTTATCCAGAAATACCAATTCCATTAGACCATAAAGATCCGTACACCTTATTAATAGCAGTGTTAATGTCTGCACAAAGTACCGATGTTAGGGTTAATAAAATAACACCGTTACTTTTTGAAAAAGCAGACAATCCATATGATATGGTCAAACTTTCGGTTGAAGAGATAAGAGATATCATAAGGCCAGTTGGCTTGTCTCCTATGAAAAGCAAAGGGATTCACGGTTTATCAAAAATACTTATAGAAGAGCACAACGGCGAAGTACCTCAAAGCTTTGAGGCCTTAGAAAAATTACCTGCCGTAGGACACAAAACTGCTAGCGTGGTTATGTCTCAAGCCTTTGGTGTTCCCGCCTTTCCTGTAGATACACATATACATAGATTGATGTATCGTTGGAATTTAAGCAATGGAAAAAATGTTGTGCAAACAGAAAAAGATGCAAAAAGATTGTTTCCAAAGGAATTATGGAACGATTTACACCTCCAAATTATTTGGTATGGCAGAGAATATTCACCAGCTAGAGGCTGGAAATTAGATAAAGATGTTATTACTAAAACAATTGGAAGAAAATCTGTTGTAGATGAATATAATAAATTAAAAAAGTCCTAATATAACTATTAGGACTTTTTGGAAACTTAATTTAGAAGCGCTTCAAACTTCAATTTATTATAATTTATAACACTTAAAGCCTTAGAGTAATTTAGAAGAAATTTAATTGTTTCTTCTTTTGGTTCATGTCCATTTAAATTTTTAATAGAATTTCCAGGGTAAATTTTTGCCATTTTAATAATTTAAGGATTAATACAAATTACTAACGTAGCAAAATTTACATTATTGTATTAATTCGTTAAAACAATATTATGCTTATCTATAATTTTTCTTAAATTTATTAAAGCATAACGCATTCTTCCTAAAGCAGTGTTAATACTAACCCCTGTTCTATCTGATATTTCTTTAAAACTCATATCATTATAAATACGCATCAACAATACTTCCTTTTGATCTCCCGGAAGCTCTTCTACCAAACGTCTCACATCGTTTTCAACCTGCTCTTTAATAATACTTTTTTCAGCATTCAAGCTAGTGTCACTAAGTACTGAAAAAATACTAAACTCTCCTGCATTATCAAATTTTGGCATTCTTTTGTTTTTTCTAAAAAAATCAATAACCAAATTATGAGAAATACGCATCACCCATGGTAAAAACTTACCTTCCTCATTGTAAGTACCACGTTTAAGCGTTCGAATAACTTTTATAAAAGTGTCCTGAAAGATATCTTCTGTGACATCTCTATCGTAAACTTTTGAATAAATAAAACTATAAATTTTTTGTTTGTGCCTTGTGATAAGAATTTCTAAAGCACTTTCATCGCCTTTAATATAGTTACTAACTAAGTTAGCATCTGAAACAAGTTCTTTTTGCATAATAATTACTTTTTAGTGCATCGAAGAGAACTTCTCTGCTTGGGGTTACATATTTAAAAGTAATATTCTGCTATAGGCAAATGTTTATTTATTATTAGATTAAATGAATTCAAATATAAGAACAAACATCCCTAAAAAACAAGAATTAATCATTTTTTTAATATTTATTTAAAAAACAATGCATTTTTTAAGCTGAAATAGTTATAGTATCTTTGCGAAATTATTCCTGTAAAAAGCCTATGAACACTAACATCCTGAATGTAAACCCCAAAGAAAATATCATTATTAAAGGTGCTAAATTGCATAATTTAAAAAACATCGATGTAGTGATTCCTAGAAATAAGTTAGTGGTTATTACTGGTTTATCGGGATCTGGAAAATCGAGTTTAGCCTTTGACACTTTATATGCAGAAGGACAAAGGCGCTATGTGGAAAGTTTATCAAGTTATGCGCGTCAATTTTTAGGAAGGTTAAATAAACCAAAAGTAGATTACATAAAAGGGATTGCTCCTGCTATTGCTATTGAGCAAAAAGTAAACTCAACAAATCCACGATCAACCGTTGGCACCACTACAGAAATTTACGATTACTTCAAGCTGCTGTTTGCTAGAATAGGTAAAACCTTCTCACCCATTTCTGGTGACGAAGTTAAAAAAGACACCGTTACAGATGTTTTAAATTATTTAAAAACATTTCCTGAAAGAGAAAAGTTGCTACTCCTCGCTCCTATTCATTTAGAAGAAGATCGTAGTATGGAAAATAAACTAAAAGCTCTACAGCAACAAGGTTACTCCAGAGTTAAAATAAAAGATTCGGTGACTCGTATTGATGACATTAAGAAGATTCCAAAAAACGAAAACATACTATTAGTCGTCGATAGGATTATTATTAAGAATGAAGAAGATTTCCTTAACCGATTGGCAGATGCTATACAAACTGCTTTTTTTGAAGGTAAAGGCGCATGCATTATAGAAACTTTAAATGATAATAAACAACGTGTTTTTAGTAATAAATTTGAATTAGATGGTATTAATTTCTTAGAACCCAATGTGCATCTGTTTAGCTTTAATAATCCATACGGTGCCTGTCCAGAATGTGAAGGTTATGGTGATATTATTGGTATTGATGATGATTTAGTAATTCCTAACTCTGGTTTATCTGTTTATGAAAATGCGATCTTTCCATGGCGCGGAGAAAGCATGAGTTGGTACAGAGATCAACTCGTTAATAATTCTCATAAATTCGATTTTCCTATACATAAGCCCTATTTTGAATTAAGCGATGCTCAAAAACAACTTATTTGGAACGGAAACGAATATTTTGAAGGATTGACTACGTTTTTTGCAGAATTAGAATCTAAAGCATATAAAATTCAAAACCGGGTTATGCTGTCCCGTTACCGCGGAAAAACAACATGTAAAGCTTGTAACGGTAAGCGTTTACGTACTGAAGCTAATTACATAAAGATAGGCGGTGCTACAATTACCGATTTAGTTGAAATGCCTTTAGATAAATTAGCAAATTTCTTCAAACAGTTAGAATTAAATGACCATGATACGCAAATTGCTAATAGACTTTTAAAGGAAATTAATAACAGGCTATTGTTTCTTGCTAATGTAGGCTTAGACTATTTAACATTAAACAGAAGATCAAATACCTTATCTGGTGGTGAAAGTCAACGTATTAATTTAGCAACCTCTCTAGGCAGTAGTTTAGTAGGCTCTATGTATATTTTAGATGAGCCTAGTATTGGTTTGCATCCTAAAGATACCGAACAATTAATTTCTGTATTAAAATCGTTGCGCGATTTAGGAAATACAGTTATTGTTGTTGAGCATGATGAGGATATTATGATAGCTGCAGATAACATTATAGATATTGGTCCTGAAGCCGGAACTCTTGGTGGCCATGTAGTTGCAAATGGTACCTATGCAGATATTCTGGCATCAAATTCTTTAACAGCTCAATATTTAAATGAATCACTAAAAATTGAAGTACCAAAAAAACGGAGAACCTCAAAATACTATGTAGACATTAAAGGCGCTCGTGAAAATAATTTAAAAAACATCGATGTTCGGTTTCCGTTGGGCATGCTAACCGTTATTACTGGAGTTTCTGGTAGTGGAAAAAGCACATTAGTTAAAAAAATACTACACCCAGTATTACAAAAGAAACTAACCGATTTTGGGGATAAACCAGGGCAATTTACAAGTTTAGAAGGCAATTTTAGTAATATCAAACATATTGAATTTGTAGATCAAAACCCTATTGGTCGTTCCTCGCGTTCCAATCCTGTGACCTACATTAAAGCTTATGATGATATAAGAGCTTTGTTTTCAAAACAGAAATTGAGTACGATAAGAAATTATCAAGCAAAACATTTTTCTTTTAATGTAGATGGCGGACGTTGTGAAACTTGCAAAGGCGAAGGTGAAGTAACTATTGAAATGCAATTCATGGCAGATGTTCATTTAGAATGTGAAACCTGCAAAGGGAAACGCTTTAAAAAAGAAGTACTTGAGGTAACTTTTGGAGATAAAAATATAGATGATATTTTAAATTTAACTATAGATGATGCCATCGATTTTTTTGATACTCAAAAGATAACAAAAATAAAAAATAAGCTCCAGCCACTACAAGATGTTGGTTTGGGTTACGTAGCACTAGGACAAAGTTCTTCCACCCTTTCTGGTGGTGAAGCACAGCGTATAAAATTAGCAACTTTTTTAGGTAAAGGCAATAATAAAGAAAAAGCTCTTTTTATTTTTGACGAACCTACTACAGGTCTGCATTTTCATGACATTAAAAAACTTTTAAAATCTTTTAATGCTCTTATAGAAAATGGTCACTCTATTATTGTTGTAGAACACAATTTAGAACTAATCAAATGTGCCGATTATATTATCGATCTAGGCCCCAAAGGTGGTGAAACTGGTGGAAACCTTATTGCTATGGGAACCCCGGAAGACATCATTAAAGTAGAAGCATCAGAAACTGGAAAATATTTAAAAGAAAAACTTTAACTGTTTTTTAAAGACCTCACTTTTAGCAGGATTACAGGTTTGAAATCTGCCGGTAGGCAGGAAAATTAGTGAAATTAGTGTCTACTTTTATATAGTATTAATATTTGTGGGTACACCGTAGCCGGCAAAGACAGGTTTAACTTGCAATTTCGAATGCGTCTTACAGACTTCTCAAAATTGAGTTTTCCTGCCGCACAATAAGCGCAGACTAGTAAAATAAAAATGACGACAACATCAAAAGCACTATAGCTATTGGTATAACAAGAGTAAAATAAGTAAACGTAGCTAAACCTGTTTTAAAAAAGCTCCAGAACCACCCCTGCCTATAAAATCGTTTTACCGCAATTAACAAATAGAAAAAGGTAAACAATACTAATCCCCAATCTATCCAATTAGGAATACTCCAAAAGTAATTTGCGATAAGTATTAAGCTAAAAACAGTAAACAAAAACGAAAAAAAGTAAAAGCTAAACACTAAATGATGTGAGTAAGAACCTCGTTTATAAAACAATACTTTTAAAATAAATGCAAAAATAGGCAAAAGTATAAATAAGGAAATAGGTATCGTATCGTACACAGCTTGAAGTATCTGACCACCATTACGTTGTTTGTAAAATTTCAAGCTTTGTTCGTAATACTTTTTTTTGATAAACGAAGCGTCATCAGTCATACCCATAGCTTTATAGATGTCTTTATTTGAAGCTTCAATTGCTATTAAAGAGTCTACTTTTTTTTCATCAAAATCAAATGTAGTATTTATATTTTTAGTATTGTTGACGCTGTTTTTAATTATAGAATCGAGTGTTTTAATCTCTGCCTCTTTCATTTCAAGAACACCTTCCTTCTTAAGAGGTAATAAGATATCATCTAGATTTACAGAATCCAAAACTTGTTGCGCTTTAATTTTTGTGCTATCAGAAACTAAAGGCTTTTCAAATGTTTTCTTTAAAGCTGTATCAAAATCCTGGACTTGCTTTCTAACTACCGTTATAGAAAGCAAAAAGAAAAATACGACCGACACAAATAAATAAAGCTGTGCAGGATGCAAATACATTAGTCGTTTACCTTCAATAAATTTTTCAGATAAATATCCAGGCTTAAATAATAAAGGCAAAAAACTTTTAAAAAAGCGAGCATCAAAAGAAAAATAATTACTTATTGTATTGTAAAAGAGCAAGCCAACAGTAAGGTCTTCTTTTGATTGTTGACCACAATGCGGACAAAATTTAAAAGTTTTTTCAAATTGATTTTCGCAATTTTTACAAGTTTCTGGCTGGTTCTCCATTAAGGTGATTGATTTTTATAAAAATAGGGATTTTTATAATACTAAAATGTGATTTCTCATTAAGCTAAAATGACTCCATTATTTTTAATACAATCAAGCCGTTAGTCATCTCGAAATGAAGCATCAGATAAAAATTTTAACTAGAGGATGAAATGACGTAATAGAGGTGTCATTGAGAAGGTTATCGAAAACAAAATATATTTTGTTTGAAGATATAAGCGAAGCTTATGACTGAAGAATCTTTAGAGATTAATAATAAAGATTCTTCGCTGTGCTCTGAATGAACAAACAATTGAAAATTCATCAAGGATAGTAAAAATTGAGGCATCCCTCATACAAAATAAAACAATTTTCAATAAAACTAAGTGGGTTATATTTCTGTTCGAAACAATCACACTCCGCAAAACCTTAACAATCAAGTTGTTGCATTTTTGGCACGCAAATTGAAAGCCACTATGCAAATAGCGAAAGCCGAAAAGCTAAAGAGTAGGCATAATACAACCCATAATCATGAAAACTAAAATTACCCTATTAAGTATTTGCTTTTTTTTAATTGCAGCCTCTAGTTTTGCTCAAAAAAAAGCGACCCCAAAAAGTATCATAAGTAATAGCGTAGGTATAAAAAAATATCACGACAATGAAGAACTTAAACGTATGCAAAAAGGTCAATTGTTGAATTTGTATGTAGAAAGAATTGAAGTTTTAACTAACATATTACCTTACATAGCTTTTGCTACAAAACCAGGTGTTACCATGTCTACCTTAGGCATTCCTAATAGTAATGACAATAGAAAAGCACTTGAAAATCAAATAGAAAACACCGATAGCTATGTAGAAAATACCATCGAATTTCAAAAAGCGATTTTACCGTATTCGGATACAGATAGATTAGTTACTGCTGTTTTGTTTTACGAAGAAATAATGAAATCCATTCATTCTTATGATGAATTTAATTAATGTTTATTACACATAAAATATTGATAGCGAAAGCCGAAAAACTAAAGAGTAGGCAAAATAATTAATCCTAGTAATTATGAAAAAATTAATATTATTATTTGCAGGTTTGTTAATAGGATTAACAACTGCATCCGCAACAGAGTTAAACCACCAAGAATCAGAAAACAATTTAAATATTAGAAAGCGCCACCGCAATGTACAACCCATTGTGTTTGTAGAAAACGGTATTGAGTTCTTAATTTTTCCTGACGGAAGCTTTGATTTTAAAACAAATGCTAATAATACTTATTATGGCAATTCATATTACAAAGGGAATTCAAGAAAACGTTCTGTAAATACAATAAATGGTAACTCTTATAATTCTAACAAAAAATACGTTGCTGTTTCTCGCTATAGAAATGGTAAAGTAAAACGTATTGGCAATGTGTCTTTAAATTACGACAGGTATGGTAAAATTACACGAGCAGGTTCTATTTATATAGATTACAATTACAAAAAAGGTACATTAAGTCAAGTAGGCGGATTAAGAGTTGCTTATAATCATAAGGGCAAAATTATATATACCCATGGTCGAGTAAACCACTATGGCAAAGTGAAAAAATACCGAAGAAGTAATACTTAATTTTTTTATTTAGTTAATAAAAACCCCGAAACACTCTATATGGATGTTTCGGGGTTTTTAATGGCTTAAACACTATTTTATATTTACATTTTTACACAATATTACTCTTCATACTTTTCTTATTATTTCATTATTAGGCGATTCACCATCAAGAGGAACTCCTATCGACGATGCTGATTTTTGCACCCTAAACCGCTCTAGCTCTTCAATTATTTTCTTATTCAAAATAAGGTCGTGTTTAATTTGTATAGGTTTCGTTTTATTTGTTGTCCAAAAATTAAAGGTGAGAACATACCTAGGCTGATCAATTATCAACCTTGGTTGAGAAGCATTCCACCAACTAAATCGTAAAAGCTTATTAACACTTGATTTTCCATTTACCGTAATTGCATGTGGTAATTCATTGTCTAGAAATCGATTGGATTGCTCATCAATTTTAGAAAATCTTGCTAAGTCAATTTTATAAATCTTTTCAGGTGTCGAAATCTCATTAACCATCAATTGAATCTTATAAATGATTCCAGTTTGATGGGTTTTGTTAATGAAAGTCACAGGGATATAAAACTGAAAGCCTCCACCTCCATCGGCATAACCGATTCGAATTCTTTTTTCCATATATATGATAATCTTAGCTTTTCTAACTTGAGTAAGATAAAATGTTAGAACCCCAAGAAAAACACCTAGAATAGAAAGAATTAAAGATATTATTGAAATTGTAGTCATATAGTCAAACAACTTTATATAAAATCGCCTTAGCAAAGTTCGCTAATTTTTCCCACAAAATCAACATGGTTATTTTATTTAACAAAAACCAAAAGCTGTTTATTTACTCATTTACAATACCTTATGTGTTATTGTTATTTTTTGGCACGCTGTTTGTAATTAGTAAATCGTATTCATCCATTAAAACAAATTATTATGAAAAAGTTTATATTCTTATTAGCAGCTTTGATCCTTACAGGATTTACTGTTAACGCAATTACAACTAACACAGACTCTAATACGACATCTATTTATAACAGAGGTTACGGTAACTCTTTCATATTTGTTGAAAACGGTATAGAATTTTCAGTGTTCCGCGATGGACAGTTTGATTTTAATATACAACGTAAACGTTCTAATGTAAATGTGTCGATAGGAACGCCAAATATTAATTTCAGTTTCAATTCTGGATATGACTATAATGCTTATGTGCAGTATGATGAGTATGGTGCTATTATTCAAATAGAAAACACACCTATTTATTATGATGACTACGGACGTGTTAGTCAAGTAGGAAATATAAATGTTTATTACAATAACTTTGGGTATATATCTCGTGTAGGTAGTTTATATGTACATTACAACCGATACAATCGTTTCTCTCACTGTTCTGGTTTTATAAATATATATAACAGAAGCTATGTTTACAGACCTTGGCATCGTTATTACAGTGTGCCGTCTTACAATCACTGTGTTGTTTACAACAGACCTTATAGACAACATTATAGAGCTATTCGTTATACTTATAATAGACCATTTTATAATAACTACAGACCCAGAACAGCCATTGCTAGCAGACGAGGTAATACTATAGCAAGAAATAAACGTTATGCTACTGTAAACAGAAGTACTAGAAACGTAACTAGAATAAATAAAACAGCTAATTCTAGAGGACGTATTGCACAAACTAACAATACAAGACGTAATAGCACTATTAATAAAAGTTCTAGAACAAATTATTCAACAGGAAATAGAAATACGACCACTAGACGCAATACTTCTACTGTAAACAGAAATACAAGAAGCAACTCTATTGCTAATAGAAAAGAAACTGTTAGACGTAATAATACTAGAAATTATGCACAAGCAAATAATACAAGAAAAACTAGAGAAAGCGTTAATAGGTCAACAACAAAACCTAGAACTAGTAGTACAAGAACAAATAATGTAACACGTAGAAATGCTGTTACTCAAAAACCAAAAGTACAAAATACACGTACCTATAATAAAAATAATACTAATACTAGAAATACAAGACAAGTAACGAAACGTACTCAAAGTAAGCCTAAAGTAGCACAAAGAACAAGTGTTAATAGATCTTCGAAAATTAGCAAAACAAGAGCTACGCAAAGTAAAAGTAAATCTAGTAATAACAATACGAGATCGACTAGTAGAAGACGATCATAACAACTTTGGTTGGTTAGTTTGGAAAACCCTGCGACATGTTTGCCTCAAAGCGACATTGCAGGGTTTTCTGTTCCTTATTCCCGCGTAAGCGGGAATCCTTTTAATTGAAACTGGAAATAACCTCAAGAATAGTCAGTTTTAAGGTTTTTTACTGATCTCATCTATTTAATAAGCATGTACATAAATTCGTTTTGGCGGACTGAAAGCCTGCTTCGTGACATACCAAAAGAAAAAGAATTAACATTGTAAAACTGAATTCGCGTGAATTCATCTCAAAATCTTTAGAAGCTAGTACAGAAAATCCATTGGAATGGTTTAGTTAAGATTTATTTAATTTTCAAATAACGATTAATAAGCGAGGAGATATCTTCAGAAAATTTAAACCTATAAACTACAAACACATACAATACAGTAATTAAAGTTGATTTTAAAACAATATTAATAATAGGATTAAAAGGAAATTCCCAAAAATAAAACAGCAAAACACTTGAAGATATCAAACCCGCTATTCGAAGTATGTTTACTGTAAAAGGATGAATTTTAAACTTCTTATAAACAAAAAACAGCTTTACAGAATTGTATGCAAAAACAGCTAACGAGGTTGCAAAGGCTGCCCCATTAATACCAAACAAAGGAATAAAAATAATATTCAAAACAATCATTAATACAACTAGAGCTGCGCCTAAAAACAGCACTAATCTATAATAGTCGCTATTGAACAGGATCGCATTGTTACTTCCTAAAAACCCATCATAAAGCTTAGAAACACTAATTATAAGCACTACAAACAGTCCGCCGCTAAATTCTTTTGGGACTATGTAGTATAGCTGATTGATATTTAAAACGATCAAAAGGAATATAAACCCACTAATTACAAATAAATTTAACGAGCTCTTTTTATACAAATCTTCTAAAGCCTCAAAGTTTTTTTCATTTAAATATTTAGCAGATAAAGGCATTAGTATTTGATGCATAGAGCGTTGAGGCACTGCAATAACGGCAGTTATAAAAATAGCAACATTGTAATATGCTATTTCTTTAATTTGAATATAATGCCCTAGCATTACCTTGTCTAAATCTAAAAGAATAGTAACTATAGAGCCTGCTATAATTATTAAAAATGAATATTTAAAAATAGCCTTTAAGCCATTTATTCGCTTAAACGTGATAACAGGAATCTTAATGCTAAATGCATATACATTCATAGCAAGCATTCTTAAAACATAAATGCAAACCAAGCTTATCATAAATTGCTCTAAATCAATAACTTTAAAATGTAGTAAAAACAGAGAAAGCATAGTGCCTACACGATGAAAAACTTCTTTCATAAAGTTTCCAAATACAGTTTGCATTTGCACCTTTGCCCAAGCAAAAAACACTTCGAAATAAGCCAAAGCAATGGCTATGATTATAGTATGCCACAAATACCCTTTAATAATTTCATTCTTTTGTGATAAAACATCTCCGATCATATCATACCTCATATAACAAAAAAGGCTTAGAGGAATAATAATTATAAAAGGAAAAAATAGCATGAGGGTTAAAAAGCTATTTAAAGATACCCGTGTTTTAAAAGTTGAATAAAACTTAACCAATGTATTGTGAACTCCAAAAGCCATTAAAGGCATGATAACATAAGATAAGGACAACATATACCCTACCATACCGTAGTATTCGTCGCTTAGAAATTTTGTATAAAGAAACAGCGTATTAATAGCTCCTATAAAAAAACCCAAATATGTTGAGATGACATTTTTAAAAGATTGTGATGCAACTATACCCATTAATTCTTAAAATTTCAACCATTAAATTCTAAATCCCAGAACGTTATATTATAAACTTGAATACATTGGAATTTAAAAACTCTACTTTTTAATTAACTCTACTAACTGCTCAGTTAGTCTTTTTCTACTGTATTTCTGCAAACCAATTGGATGTGATTGCAAACTTTTATTTTGAAACGCTTTATAATATGTTTCTATAGTTCTTTTTAACGATTCGTAATCATTATAATTAAAATAGACTCCTGCATTCGTTTCTTTAATGATTTTCTCTACATCCGATCCCTGAGGACCTATTGCTATAATGGGTCGATTAGAAATCATATATTCAAATAATTTTCCTGGAATAATGCATTTGGTGTCTTCTGAATCTATTTCGATTAACAATAACAATTGAGATTTTTTTTGATATATAATAGCTTCTTTATGAGAAATATACCCTACCTCATTTATATAGTTACTTAATTTGTTTTTTTTAATAGACTCTAACACATTTTGACTCACAGCACCAACAAAATTAAGTTGAAAATCGTTAGAAAAATCATTATTTTCTTTAACCAAATCACTAAATACTTTCCATAAAATTTCTGGGTTTCGTTTTGATAACAGAGAGCCTATATGTGCTATTGAAAATTTAGAATCCAACTTAAATTCACTAGCAGATTCGTAATCATACCCATTTGTAATAACTTCGATCGGCTGTTTTGTTATTTCCTGAAACTCTTTTTTAGTTGTAAAACTGGTGACAATTATTTGATCTGCAATATTTAAAACCTGCTTTTCTAAAGTTTTATGTTTTTCTTTGGAAGCCTTTGTTAGTTTTAACTGCTTATGATACCCTATGGTGGTCCATGGATCTCTAAAATCGGCAAACCAAACCAGTCCCAAGCTTTCTTTTAATTGTAAACCTATTAGATGTAAACTATGTGGAGGACCTGTAGTTATTATAGTTTCGATATTGTTTTCTAAAATATATTTTGAAAGATAAGCTACAGAAGGCTTCACCCAACCATTCCGCGCATCTGGTATAAAAAAATTACCTCTTATGTAAAGCATTGCTTTTTCTATAAAAGATTGCTTTTTGTGATCTGAAATAATCCCTTTACTTATGGTTTTTGATGATTTTTTCGAAAACAGCCCTGCTAACCTATATGGTTCTTTTATAGGCTGTTTTAAAATGGTGACGCTATCTGAAATTTCAGAAACTAAACTTTCATCTACTAGAGGGTAATTAGGGTTTTCTGGAACATAAACAATGGGATCTATATTGAATTCTGGCAAATACTTGACAAATTTTAACCAACGCTGTACTCCTGGCCCTCCTGCAGGTGGCCAATAATAAGTAATTATGAGTGCTTTTTTTGTCATTAATTGTCATTCCTTATTTTAAAGGAACCCATTATTAATCTAGTTTCGTTTTTTAAAACGCTTTTTTTGCTTCAACTTCGTTCAGCTATTTTGTTTCTTTTTGAATTCATAGAACAAAGCACCTAGCAACAATAATCCAAATAAAACAGAACTTGCCAAAGCAATCGTGCTTCCTGTTTTAACAACATCTGGATCAAACCTGAATTCTATAGTATGATTTCCTGCTGGCACTTGCATACCTCGCAATGTGTAATTAACTCGTATATGCGAAGCTTCTTCTCCATTTATATAGGTTTTCCAGCCATTACCGTAAAAGATTTCAGAAAAAACAGCAAATCCTTCATTTAAATTTTCAGATTCATATCTCAAATAATTTGGCTTTTCTTCAATTAAATTAATCGAAGCTAACGAATCAACCACATAATTTGGTTTTATATTTTTCAAAGCTTCTAAAGCTTTATGTGAAGAATAAACAGCCTTAATTTTATTAGGCAAGCTATCTAATTGTTTAATTTCCTCGTTTGCCGATGCTACTTTTTGTAAATTTTTAACAAACCAGGCATTACCATTTGCTTCATCATTCTTATAAGAAAACATGCGTTCTTTTTCATCTTGCGCGATAATATACTTAGTGTTAAGCATATTAAGCACATTCATGTTGTTTCGTGATACATAAAAATCAAAAACCTCTCTATAGCGTTTTAACTCAGCAGCATTATAACCATTTAGCGAATTATGAAAATACGAAGGTTTTGAAGCTCCAGACACTAAATCGAATACCCTAAAATGTGAGGTATCCTTTAAAATTTCCCTATCCACATCATTTGCTTGAAATGGCTTATTTACTTTAATAGCCGATACGAAATCATCATTATTAACATAGCGTCTATCAACTCCAACTAAATCAAAAAGAATCAGTACACAAAATGCGACTATTACCCACTGTTCTTTTAGTTTGTCTCGTAAAAACATAAAAACCGCACCAGCAGATAATAACACTAAAACAAGGGATCGTAAAGTATCTTTAGTAAAAATAGCTTTTCTATCTTCTTTAATAGCTCTAACAAAATCCTGACCATAGGCTTGAATATATTGACCATCATTAGCACCAACAAAATCAAATAATGATGATTTAAATAACAAAAACAGAACAGCAAGACCTCCTGTGATAATTGTTGAATACATCAACGCTTTGAGTTTGGCTTCTCTATTTTCAAAATCATTGAATAACCGCACCAACCCAAAAATAGCTAATACAGGAATACATAGTTCCAAAACAACTTGAATAGAACTTACCGCTCTAAACTTATTATAAAGAGGCACATAGTCAATAAAAAAATCGGTTAAAAAACCTAAATTCTTCCCGTAAGATAACAATAGAGATAATAAAGTACCTCCTACAAGCCACCATTTTAGACGTCCTTTTACTAGAAATAATGCAAAAACGAATAGAAATAAAATAACGGCTCCAATATATGCTGGCGCTTCAACAATAGGTTGTTTTCCCCAGTACATAGGTGCATGTTTCGATTCTTCTAATGCCTGCGCAGTACTAGCTCCTAATTCCCTATAAGCATCGTATGTATTTGAATCTTTACCTAAGTTTTCGTAATTCCCTCCTCCCATAAACCTTGGGATAAAAAGATTAAAAGTTTCAGTAATCCCATAACTAAATTGCGTAATGTAATCTCTGTCTAAACCCGATGTTGTTGGCTTAGGAGAACCATCAGGATTTATGGTTAATTCACTTTTTCCCCGGGTGCTTTCTTTTACATATTCTTGCGTTGCCATTATACCTGTAGCATTTAAGGCTACAGAAAGAACAACAGCAGTGACCAAAATCCCTATTGATTTAAAATAATGTGGTAGTATTTTTTTTCTATAAGCATCCACTAAATACGCAACACCTAAAACAATGACTAATAGTAATAGGTAGTAGGTCATTTGAAAATGATTAGAAACAAGTTCTAACCCCATAGCCACTGTAGTTAATAAGAATCCTGAAATGTACTTTTTTTGAAAAACAAGTAGAATACCACTTAAAACTAACGGCATATAAGCTATAGCATGTGCTTTACTATTATGTCCTACCCCTAAAATAATTATTAAATAGGTAGAAAAACCAAAAGCAATGGCGCCAAGTGCAGCGAGTTTAAAATCGACTTTTAAAACCAATAACAGGATGTAAAAACTTAATAAATATAAAAACAAATAATCTGCTGGTCGAGGTAAAAAACGAAGTGTTAAATCTAATTTTTTAATGTAATTATGAGGGTACTTAGCTCCTAACTGATAGGTAGGCATCCCTGCAAACGCACTGTTTGTCCAATACGTCTCTTCGCCTGTTTCTGCTTTAAAATCTATTTGCTGCTTGCTCATGCCAATATATTGCATGATATCGCTTTGAAATAGTTTTTCTCCTTTTAAAAGAGGACTAAAATAAGCTAAAGAAAGAATTATAAATCCTATTAAAACTAATAAGTGAGGAAGTGCTTTTTTGATTGAAAATTGCATGGGGAAATTATATTAAAAACAATGATCGTGAAATTAATCAATTTCTTCGTAATCAACATAGTCTCCAACATCTTTATTTGAAGTTCTTGACTTTGGGATTTTATCTATAGTAACTTCGCCTTCTTTTTTTTGTTGCTGCTGTTGTTGCTTTCCAAATTGTCCAAACTGTTCGCCAAAGCGTTGTTCTGCTTTTTTGGCAACATACTTCACTAATAACGGGGCTAATAGGCGTGATAAAATTTTTACCCCGAAGTAAATAAGAAGAATGATTAGTATCATTCTTATAAAACCTGTTACAGATGCAAATTGTAGCATAAAAATTATTTTTAACAAAAATACAATTCTATACGCTTAAAAAACGCTCAAAAATGATAAAAAAAGTATAAAATATCTATATTTGAAAAAGTCTTTTGACTTAAATACAATTACAATGTATTACCAATATGTTACTAATTGTAAACTAAAATCTTAAATGTATGAACCTGATTAAATCTATCTTATGTTTTTTATTCGCTTTAATTTCTATTCAAGCCTATAGTCAATATACTGATGTTATTAACTCTAACAGACCTGGTGTATCCCGAAGTGCCTTTTCCGTAGGTACTAAAGTTGCCCAATTTGAAGTAGGTCCTTATATTATTAATGAAAAAAGAACACCTGCTACTGCTTATAAAGTATCTGGGTTTGGAGTTGATTTTGCTGTTCGTTACGGCTTATTATTAGAAGAGCTGGAATTAAACATTGAAGGGACTTACCAAAACGACACAAAAACTTATGTCTCTAATTTTTCTGCTGAAGATAAACGATCTAATTTTAAAACAATAGCATTTGGCGCTAAATATTTAGTATACGATCCCTATAAGAATTCAGCAAAAAACAAACCAAACTTATATAGCTGGAAGGCAAACCATAGTTTTAGATGGAGCTCGTTAATTCCAGCTGTCTCTTTGTACTTGGGTGCAAATTTCGATACAAAGGATAATCCATATATAGCACCAGGTGTTGAGGGGATTAGCCCTAAAGTAATGATAGCGACTCAAAATAATTTTCCAGGAGGATGGGTATTTGTTATGAACTTAATAAAAGATAGAATTGGATCTGACCAATCTGATTTTCAATATATTTTAACATTAACGCATTCTTTCAATTCCAAGTTGGTTATTTTTGGTGAAACACAAGGTATTCAAAGCGACTTTTATGCTGATAATCTTTTTAGATTTGGGGGTGCTTATTTAATAGGAAGAGATGTTCAATTAGATACAGCGATGACTTTCAATACAAAAGACACACCTTCTGTATTTGGCGTAAACCTTGGGGTATCTTATAGATTAGATTTTCATAAAGACAAAAAAATAAAAGACAAAAACATAGATAATGGTAATTCGGCTAAAGAAGAAGGAAAAAGAAGATCTAGACGCAATAAAAATAAAGGGGTTATTAATACATTACCTAAAAAACAAAAAAAGAACAATATAGATTTTGACAATAATTAAAAATCAGGATAGCTATTATTATATATGATAATACTTAAAGAAGTACTTACGAAAAAAGACTTAAAAGCTTTTGTAAAATTTCCTTTTAAGCTTAATAAAAATTCTAAATATTGGGTACCTCCAATTATTAGTGAAGAAATTAAAACATTTAGCAAAAAAGAAAACCCTGTATTTAATGATGCAGAAGCCAGATTGTTTCTAGCTTATAAAAATAATGAAATTGTTGGTCGTATAGCAGCTATAATCAATTGGTTAGAAGTGAACGATCAAGCTTTAAAAAAAATGCGTTTTGGTTGGTTTGATGTTGTTGATGATATTAATGTAACAAAAACCTTACTCGATAAAGTCATAGAAATTGGAAAAGAAAAGAACCTTGAATTTATTGAAGGCCCTGTTGGTTTTTCTAATCTTGACAAAGTAGGCGTGCTTACAGAAGGTTTTGATCAAATTGGAAGTATGATTACATGGCACAATCTTCCTTATTATGCGACTCATTTTAAAAAATTAGGCTACGATACTGCAAAAACATATTCTGAGAATATTATGGAGTTTAAAAATATTAAACCCGAATTTTTCTCAAGAATACAAGATTTAATAAAAAAACGCTACCAACTAAGAGCTTTAAATTTTAAAAAAAACAAAGACATTCTACCGCATACGGATGAGATGTTTGACGTGTTTTCTAAATCACACGCTGTTCTTTCAACATTTGTAAAGATAACAGATGAGCAACGTGAATATTTTAAGAAAAAATTCATTGGCTTTCTTAATCCTGAATATGTAAAGTTTGTTTTAGATAAAGATGATAAATTAGTTGGCTTTGGTATTGTTACGCCTTCTTATGCGGAAGCTTTACAAAAAATGAAAGGTAAGTTGTTTCCTTTTGGAATAAAACACTTATTACATGCAAAGAAGCATGCTAAAACGGTAACATTCTATTTAATTGGTGTTTTACCCGAATATCAAAACAAAGGAGTTACGGCTATCATTTTTAATGAGTTTCACAAAACATTTAAAGAAAAAGGCATTGAATTGTGTGTTAGAGGTCCTGAATTAGATGACAATGTTGCTATCCAGCAAATATGGAAAAACTTTGAACCTGTTGTCAATAAGAGGCGTTGTACGTTTAAAAAAGATATCATATAAAAAAATCCGATTCAATTATGAATCGGATTTTTTTTGTATTTATAGTAAATTTCGATTAACTCCTATTCTCCCATAGCTGCCATAACTGAAGCAGATAAGCGCTTGTAAGTGCCGTTTTTTAATCGAGATCTAATAGCTTCAAAAGCAGTTAAGGTTTCAGAAACATCTTCTAAAGTATGTGTTGCAGTTGGTATTAACCTTAATAAAATTAATCCTTTAGGTATTACTGGATAAACAACAATAGAACAGAATATTCCGTAATTTTCACGTAGATCTCTCACCAAAGCCATAGCTTCAGGAATACTCCCTTTTAAATATACTGGTGTTACACAACTTTGTGTCGTTCCTATATCGAAACCACGATCTTTTAACCCAGATTGTAAAGCATTTACATTTTCCCAAAGTTTATTTTTAAGTTCAGGCATTGTTTTAAGCATTTCTAAACGCTTTAAAGCACCAACAACTAATTGCATTTGCAATGATTTTGCAAACATTTGAGAACGTAAGTTATATTTTAAATAATCTATTATTTCTTGATCTCCAGCTATAAAAGCCCCTGTACTTGCTAAGGATTTTGCAAATGTTGCAAAATAAACATCAATATCATCTTGCACACCTTGCTCTTCTCCTGCTCCTGCTCCAGTTGCTCCTAAGGTACCAAAACCATGCGCATCATCAACAAATAATCTAAAGTTGTATTTCTTTTTAAGAGCTACGATCTCTTTTAATCGCCCTTGCTCTCCTCTCATTCCAAACACACCTTCAGAAATTACTAAAATCCCTCCTCCAGTCTGTTCTGCCATTTTTGTAGCTCTCTCTAAGTTTTTTTCTAAACTTTCAACATCATTATGTTTATAAGTAAAACGTTTACCCATATGTAAACGAACACCATCAATGATACAGGCATGTGCATCTACATCGTAAACAACAATATCATCTTTAGAAACCAAAGCATCAATAGTCGAAACCATCCCTTGGTAACCGAAGTTTAATAAATATGCGGCTTCTTTTTTTACGAATGACGCTAACTCATCTTGTAATTTTTCGTGTAAACCAGTATGCCCCGACATCATTCTTGCTCCCATCGGATAAGCAGAACCGTATTCGGCAGCAGCTTCTGCATCTACTTTTCTTACCTCGGGGTGATTAGCTAATCCTAAATAATCATTAATACTCCAAGTAATAACATCTTTTCCTTGAAATTTCATACGATTAGAAATCTCTCCTTCTAATTTAGGAAATACAAAATACCCTTCAGCTTGAGAAGCCCATTTGCCTAATGGCCCTTTGTCTTTATAAATTTTTTCAAATAAATCCTTCATCTATTATAATCTAATTGCTATTAAAATTAAGGCATAACTATTTAGGAGTAACTGCTTTTGAGGGAAAAACAAAAACAAATTATAATGTTTAAGCATATTTCATGAAAGCTTTATGTTCCTAGTTAGTTATTGCAAAATTAAATATTTATATGGTTTGAACATAATTTTTACTGCTCAATTATTTAAAATACTAATTAATCTTTAAAAAGATACGAATAAATCATTTTTTTTTAAGTTATTCCTCGCTTAAAAACATGAGCAACATATAGGTAACCCCCTCTTATTTTTCTAACTTGATTAACTTAAAAATAATCTTTAAAATTTAATTTGTACAAATAAAAAAGAGATACTATTTTGTTTTAGAACAAAACACTACCTCTTTATAAAATAATAATTTAAATTATTTTATATATTGTATCCTTTGTGCCGCAGCTTCATTTTTACTATCAAAGAAACCTTGCTCGGTCATCCATTTATCGCTATATACCTTACTCATATATCGTGATCCGTGATCTGGAAAAATAATAACAATGTTATCACCTTCTTTAAATTCGCCTCCTTCTCCTAATTGCATAATAGCCTGCATTGCAGCTCCAGAAGTATAACCAACAAACAAACCTTCAGACTTAGCAATTAATCTTGCTGTATGAGCGCTTTCTTCGTCTGTTACTTTTACAAATTCATCAACAACATCAAAATCTGTAGCACTAGGAATCAAATTCTTTCCTAATCCTTCAATTCTATATGGGTAAATCTCTTTTTCATCAAACTCTCTGGTTTCATGATATTTTTTAATAACAGAACCAAAAGCATCAACACCTATTACTTTGATCTTTGGATTTTGTTCTTTTAAATATCTGGCTGTACCTGAAATAGTTCCTCCAGTTCCACTACATGCTACAAGATGCGTTATTTTACCTTCTGTTTGTTTCCAAATTTCTGGACCAGTTGATTTATAATGTGCATCAATATTTAGCTCATTGAAATATTGATTAATATAAACAGAACCTTTTATCTCTTCGTGCAAACGTTTTGCAACTTGATAATACGACCTAGGATCATCTGCGCTTACGTGTGCTGGACACACATATACTTTAGCTCCCATAGTCTTAAGCATGTCAATTTTGTCTGCTGAAGATTTAGAACTTACTGCTAAAACGCAATCATACCCTTTTATAATACTTACCATAGCTATACTAAATCCAGTATTGCCTGATGTCGTTTCTATAATGGTATCACCTGGTGTTAAAATTCCTTTTTTTTCTGCTTGCTCTATGATATAGAGTGCTATCCTATCTTTTGAAGAATGTCCTGGGTTAAAAGATTCTACTTTTGCATAAAAGTTCCCTTTAAACTTGGAGGCTATTTTATTAAGTTTAATAAGTGGTGTATTACCTACTAAATCTAATACATTATCAAAAACCTGATTTCTGTGCTTCATAAATGCTTTTTATAAGCTACCGTAATATTACTAAAAATATTTGTAACCTAAAATCTGTCAAAAATAAAACATTTTTTTGTATTACCTATAAATTCCTTCTAAATCTAATAAAAAGGCATATTCTAAAGCTATTTCTTTCAAACTTTCAAAGCGTCCTGAAGCCCCACCATGCCCAGAATCCATGTTTATATGAAATAATAATTTATTGGTGTCTGTTTTTAACTCCCTAAGTTTAGCCACCCATTTTGCTGGTTCCCAATACTGTACTTGAGAATCATGCAAACCTGTAGTTACTAACATGTTAGGGTAATATTTAGCCTCTACATTGTCGTATGGTGAATATGATTTCATATAGTTATAATAGCTTAAATCGTTTGGATTCCCCCATTCATCGTACTCGCCTGTTGTTAGCGGAATACTATCATCAAGCATTGTTGTAACAACATCTACAAAAGGAACCGCAGCTAAAATACCATTGTAAAGTTCGGGGTTCATGTTAATAATTGCTCCCATTAATAAGCCTCCTGCAGAACCTCCATATGCATATAAATGCTTCTCTGAGGTATATTTTTGTTCTATCAAATGCTTAGAACAATCTATAAAATCATGGAACGTATTTAATTTAGTAAGCAATTTTCCGTTTTCGTACCAATTTCTTCCTAAATATTCACCGCCACGAATATGAGCAATAGCATAAATAAAACCTCTATCTAATAGACTTAAACGAATGCTTGAAAAAGAAGGATCTACCGTTGATCCATAGGAGCCGTAAGCATATTGTAATAAAGGATTTGTTCCATCTAATTTTATGCCTTTTTTATAAACTAAAGATACTGGTATTTTTTCACCATCTCTAGCCGTTGCCCAAATGCGCTTAGACTCATAATTATTCTTATCAAACGTACCACCTAAAACGGTTTGTTCTTTCTTAATCTCTTTCTGTTTCGTTTTAAAATTATAGTCTATTACAGAGCTTGGAGAGGTTAAAGAGTTGAAGCCGTAACGCAATACCTTACTATCAAAATCGACATTATTACCAATATATGCTGTATACGTTTCCGAATCAAAAGGTAAATAATAGTCCTCACTCCCATCCCAGCTAATAATTCGTAAATTATTGAGACCATTTTCACGTTCATTTACCACTAAATAATCTTTAAAAATCTCAATATCTTCCAACAAAACAGTTTCTCTATGTGGAATTACTTCTTGCCAATATTCTTTCTTAGTAGTTGTTTCATCTGTTTTAAGCAATTTAAAATTTGTTGCTCCATCACTATTGGTCATAATATAAAAGTGATTCTCATAATGAGAAATACTATAATCTAATTCGCGAATGCGTTCTTGAAAAACCTTAAATGCATCGTCTGGTGTATTGGCATTTAAAATTCTATATTCAGTTGTTAAAGTACTTGAAGACCCAATAATAATATATTTCTTAGATTTTGTTTTATATACAAAAGTGTTAAAGGTCTCATCTTCTTCATAATAAACTTCAACATCTTCTTTTGTATCTGTATGTAATTTATGTTTAAAAATTTTATGAGAACGCAGCGTCACTTCATCTTTAATAGAGTAAAACAACGTTTTGTTATCATTTGCCCATGTGGCACTTCCTGTTGTATTTAAAACCTTATCAGGATAAATTTCACCAGTAATTAAATTTTTAATTTGAACGGTATATTGCCTTCTACTAACTATATCTGTAGAAAACGCCGCCAATGTATTATCTGGGCTTATAGCAATGCCTCCTAAATTAAAATAAGCATGTTCTTTAGCCATTTCGTTACAATCGAACAAAACCTCTTCGGGAGCCTCTAAACTTTCTTTTTTCCGAATGTAAATAGGATAGTCTTTACCCTTTTCATAGCGCGAAATATACCAATAACCATTAAGTTTATAGGGTACTGTAGTATCATCTTCTTTTATACGCCCTTTCATTTCTTCAAAAAGATCTTTTTGAAAGATTTCGGTATGCTGCATCATACTTTTAGTATAATCGTTTTCAGCATTTAAGTAATCTATCACTTCAGGATTTTCCTTATTATTTAACCAATAATAATTATCAATACGTAAATCGTTATGAATTGAAAGTTCTTTTGCTTTTTTAGTAGCTACTGGGGTCTGAATTGTATTTTTCAAAAAAAGATATATTTATTCTTAAAATTTAAGCCTTCAAAAATAGAAAAATTAAATAGCTTTGTAGTGTAATAATCAATTTATAAAATTATGTTTGGAGATATGATGGATATGATGGGAAAACTCAAAGAAGCCCAACAAAAAGTTGAAGAAACTAAAAAACGTCTAGATACTGTTCTGGTTGATGAATCCAGCAGTGATAATAAACTTAAGGTAACACTTACAGCTAATAGAACCATTAAGTCTATTGAGATTGATGACGAATTGTTGGAAGATAAAGAGCAACTGGAAGATTATCTTATTCTTACTCTAAACAAAGCTATTGAAAAAGCGACTAAGTTGAATGAAGCTGAATTAGCTGCTGCTGCCAAAGATGGTATGCCGAATATTCCTGGAATGGATATGTTTAAATAAAAACGAGATTTATTCCAGTAAAGCACTTAATAGTTTGTCATGCATAGCATCTGTGTAATCTAAATGCGTGACCATACGAAGTTTATTACTTCCCATACTAATTATATAAATGTTTTTGTCTGCTAGTTTTTGCACAAAAGCAGTTTCATTTACATCTGGGTTTAGTTGAAAAATAACAATATTAGTTTCAACAGGTTCTACTGTTTTAATAATTGATAATTTAGTAAGGGTCTCTCCTATTCCTTTGGCTTTTTTATGGTCTTCGGATAATCTTTCAATATGGTTATCTAAAGCATACAGGCCTGCTGCGGCTAAATAACCAGCTTGCCTCATATTACCTCCAAAAATTTTCCTAATACGGATGGCCTTTTTCATAATTTCCGAATCGCCTACCAAAACGGATCCAATGGGACAACCTAGGCCTTTACTTAAACATACGGAAATAGTATCGAAAACATTTCCATATTGCTGCGTCGTTTCATTTTTAGACACCAAAGCATTCCATATACGTGCGCCATCTAAATGAAACCCAAGATTGTTTTCATCACATAGGGTTTTTATTGTTTCAATCTCATTAAAATCCCAACAGGCTCCACCTCCTTTATTTGTGGTATTTTCAATTTCAACCAAACTTGTTTGACTATAATAATATGCATCAGGATTTATAGCTTCTAATACTTGTGCTGCTTTAAACATACCTCTATTTCCATCTATTAGCTTACAAGAAATACCACTATTAAAGGATGCGCCTCCAGATTCATAATTATAAATATGGGCATACTTATCGCAAATAACTTGATCTCCTGGGTTTGTATGTAATTTTAATGCGGTTTGATTCGCCATCGTTCCGCTAGGGAAAAACAAAGCATCACTTTTACCAAACATGTTTGCTATACGCTTTTCTAGCTCATTAACCGTTGGGTCTTCTCTAAATACATCATCACCAACTTTTGCTTGCATCATGGCGTCTAACATCCCTTTTGTTGGTTTTGTAACAGTGTCGCTTCTTAGGTCTATGGTCATTTTAACGTTGCAAATTATAAAATTTATAGAGGTTCAAAGATAAAACTTATAGTCATTAATATTTCATGATTTTAATTTCTTATTTCATACCATAGATACTCAAAATCGGCTCTACTCTATAGCATTTAAAAGTTAATACCGTTCTTTTTTTTATCCTAGTATAACACAAAAAAAATCCCCGACAAATCCTCCCTGCCCCGCTATTTCCTTAATATCGTAAAAAACTGGCTTTATAACCTATAAATGCAAAATAAATTATTTGGAATATTATATTTGAACTAAGAAACTGTTTAAGTTTTGGTTTTGGAATTAGCTTGGGTGGATTACGTTCTCAGTCAAGGCAAAATAAAGGCGAATAGCATCGCTATTTAAAGAAATTTTGATGTAGAATGAGGGCTTAAGACGACAAAATAAACTAAAGGATAAAATTTAAATAGTTTCTAATATAACCCCAAATTCACAAATTAAATTTACTTTATGAGTTTACTAAATCATTTAAGAAATAAATCTTTTTGGCTGATAGATTCCTTAAAAGGTGGAAAAATAAAAAATCATTTAGATGAAATAGCTTCGGTCCTTAATGATGTAAATAGCCCCGAGTCACTAAAAATTAGAGAACAACACCTGGAAAACTTATTGAAACACGCTGTTGATTCAACACCTTTTTATTCCGACTACAAAAACATAAATAATATTGAAGCATTTCCTGTTATAAAAAAAACAGTGATTCAGAAAAACTTTAAAGATTTTCAATCTGCTCCCTATATTCAAAAACAAAATTATAAGGTTTCTACTAGCGGATCTACAGGCGTCCCCTTCTTCCTTTTTCAGGATAAAAACAAAAGATATAGAAATACAGCTGATGTTTTACATTTTTCTGGTCAATCAAATTATAAAATTGGAAATCGTTTGTATGAACTAGAAGTCTGGAGAAAACATAATAAGAAAAGTTTTTATAAATCTTGGTTACAAAATATTATCCAGTTCGATATTTCTAAATTAACAGATTCTAGAATTTTAAGTTTTATAAACTTACTTAAAAAGTCTAAACAAGAAAAGAACATTCTTGGTTTTGCATCATCCTATGAGCAAATATGCCAATATTTAGATAGTAATAAAACAGACTTAAGTAACTTAAATATTAATGCATTTATAGCAAATTCTGAATACTTAAATAGTTATACAAAAACATCATTAAGTAACTATTTTAATACGCCTGTATTATCTAGATATTCTAGTGAAGAAATTGGGATTATAGCCCAGCAAACAATCAGTTCAAAAGAACATTTTGTAATAAACCATGCTAGTTATTATATTGAATTACTTGATCTGGAAACGGACAAACCTGTAAAACCAGGAGAGTTTGGTAGAATTGTTGTCACCGATTTATTTAACTATTGTATGCCTATTATTAGGTATGATACTGGAGATATCGCCAAACTGATTGAACTTGAAAATGGGCAAACAAAATTTGAAAAAATTGAAGGTAGAAAAATGGATTTAATTCTAGATACTAAAGGAAACATAATGTCTTCTTTTATTGTTTATACTAAATTCTATAATTATTACAAATTAATAAAACAGTACCAATTTATTCAACAAGGTGAAAAAGAATACGAGGTGAAGCTAAACGTACTTGATAAATTCCCTTATGAAAAAGAATTGGTTGAAAGTATTAAAAAAGATTTTGGAAGTGATGCCACTGTGACTATTACTTACGTAGACGAAATACCGCTTCTAGCTTCTGGAAAACGAAAAAAAGTACTTAATAATTACAAAAAAGCATAATTAATGTTTTGTCATGTCGGCAGAGCAAAGCATGAGTGACGAGACATCTCATAAAGATAAGATGCCTACATGTATAACTGACGTTTTACCTAAAAAAATTTAAATATTTTTAGTACTATCTTGTTTTTGTATCAAAGATTTTAATTTATCTGAAATTGGAGTATCAAACTTTCGTGCGAATAATTTATTTGATGTATTAATTTTTTCATAATCAGTCATATCCAACAAAGCTGGTGAAGGACTGTCTTTACCAACTCGGTCTGGGTCCCAATCAATATACCTTAAATTATCATTTACTACATTTTTTGAGAAATCAGAATTCATTATTATGGTTTGAAAATACATTTCTTCAGAGCAAAAAGTATGTTTCATTCTATGAATCAAATAAGGTTTTTCTTTTGTGTAATCTATTACATATTGCAATGTGTCTCTGGTTAAACTCCACCAGGTAAATCCACCATAAAGCTTACCTATGCGCTCTGAAACACGCCTCTTTAAATGTAGCTTTTTTTGAATTCGTACTAATCTCCACAGCCATTTTATATGTTTTTTAGCATCAATTAAATCAAAAAAATTATAATATTCTAACCTATCTAATCCCCCATTTTGATTCTTCCAAATACTAGATGGTATTTCAAAAAACTCTAAATGATCATATAGTTTTGGCGCGTTTAAAATGTTTTTAAAATAAGAAAGATCTTTAACAGGAAAATCTTGTCCACTTATTAAATGAAAATATTTATTTTCTTGATTTTTCAAAGCTGCTTTTGCTAATAATAAATAGGCCTTTAAATGATTTAAACCTCCCCAGTTTATACTATATTCTCTTGATAAAAATTTAACATTGTCTATGTTTTTTATTTTGTCTATAATACGTTTTTCAACTTTTATTTTCTTGTCTATATGTATAAATAATTCGAAATCATTATCAAAAAATGTTACAATATCAATTAAATGATCAAAATTTTTATAAGCTGTAATTAGTATGGCTTGCTTCATTACTTTTATCTAACAAAAAAATTTATTAATTTAATGGTTGTAAATAATATAAATTTATTGTTTACGATTTTCGTTAATATCCTATATTTTAAGCTACTATATTCTTTTCCTATAAATTCATTTATTGGATAAGCCTTAACACTTTCTAAAGCTAAAATTTTTTCTTTAAAAGTCTCTATACCATATTGTGCTTTTATCATTTTTATTATTGTAAAAAAAGTAAAAGCATCTCTCCTAAATCTAAAATTACTACATATAGCTTCTTTATACTGAATGGAACTCTTTTCTAAATCATTAATTAAATTACTGAAATCAATAATTAATGCTAAAAAATAAGTAACAATCCTTTTTTTATAAGCTAAATTATTTCCACGCATTGTCGATTCTGAAGATTGAAAATATCTATAAATAGTAACAGGACAAAAAGCCACATGCTTTGCTTTTAAAAATAAAGCCAAAGTAAAATCAACATCTCCATCATAACCGCCTTGTTTAAAATTAATTTCTGCTGCTTCTAAAAAATCTTTACGTATAAAATACCACCAAATTTCGTAACGAATATCTTTATTTTCCTTAAGAAATTGTCCCCCACTAACTATTGCAGAGCATTTTATTTCTCCAGGTGAAGTATCTAGATCATATAATGCCTCATCTGATGTCACTAAGGCATTAAATCCCATAAGATCTAAATTATTAACTATTGCATAATCAAGCTGAAATCCCAATGAATTATGTGTAACATAATCATCTGCATCAACAAAATAAAGGTAGTCTCCTTTAGCTAATTTTAAAAGCTTGTTCCTGGTAGCAATAACGCCTTGATTTTCGTGCGAATACAAAAAAACAGTTTGATGCTTCTTTGCGTAATTACTTATAATTTTACTGCTTTCATCTGTAGATCCGTCATTAAATACAATAATTTCATAGTCTTGTTTTGATATATTTTGATTTAACAAGCTATCAAGACACCTTCCAATATATAACTCTGCATTGTAGACTGGAATTAAAATACTAAGTTTCATATCATTTAATTTTGAATAATATTTAAAGCGTGTAACATATTATTTAAAGAAGTTTTATGAGTCCCAACTTGTAAAAAAACCTAAGAGGGTATAATAAAAGAAAGAAAAGGTATTTATGATTAAAAATAAAGACGGTTATTTTAAATTTTCTATGAAAATATTGATCTCCTATAAAATTATTCAAAGGATAGACATTTATCTTATTAAACGCTTTCAATAGATCATTAATTCTTTTAACTGAAATGTTAGATTTAATAATTTTATAAAACATAAAATAAATATTTACACTCCTCTTAAATTCTATATTCTTAATAATTGTTGAAGCATTGCTATCATTTTCTTTTAACACCTCTTCTATAAGCACATTCAAGCTATAGATTAAGCTAGTATAGTCTTCTATTATTTTCTTTAAGTGCTCTGGATTGTCATTATTAGTTATTGAGGTTTGTGTTTCAACATATCTATGGGCATCTATTGGCAAAAACGCAGCTCTTTTTGAGCGCAAAAAAATATTAAATGTAAATACGACATCCTCAAAAAACTTGCCTTCTACAAACTTAAATCCTGTATTTAATAAAAAGCTTCTCTTTATTAAATACCAACAAGCTCCTAAATCGTGATGCTTATTTTTAATCAAAAAATCTGTTCCCTTTAATACTTCAATATCTTTTGTTAGCTGTTTTGTTTTTGAATTAAATAAATCCAATTTATATGTAGGCAGTGATAAAAAACCTAATACATCTAAATCAAATTTAATTTGACAATTTAAAATAACATCTAATGTATTAAAAGCCAAATAGTCATCGGCATCAATAAAATATATATACTCCCCTTTTGCTAAAGTTATTCCAATATTTCTTGTTGCCCCCAACCCATGATTAGCCTGACTATAAATATTAATATTATGATGTTTTTTTTTAAACGCTTCAATAACATGTAATCCATTATCTGTAGACCCATCATTAATTAGTATAATTTCATAATTATCGGTATTTAGATTTTGATTTACTAAACTATTCAAGCATCGTTCAATACATGCTTCTGCATTATAAAAAGGCACTATAATACTTAATAACATATTATATTAATTTAGAAACTGTTTAAATTTTATCCTTTAGTTTATTTTGTTGTCTTAAGCCCTATTTCTGCAGCAAAATGTCTTTTAATAGCGATGCTATTCGCTTTTATTTTGCCTTGACTGAGAACCTAATCCTCCCAAACTAATTTCAAAAACAAAACCTAAACAGTTTCTTAGTTTCACTAAGCTAATACTATCGCTAAAAAATCCAGAACTTTTTAGATTAAAAGTGATTATTTGCGTTATAGCTTATATATTAAATTATTGGTTTAAAAAACGTTAACTTAATAAAGATTTATATATTTAACCAAAAAATAGTAATTAATTTCATACAAAAATATTTATATGCTGAGTATTTCTAAATCCGTAGTGTCATACAATATTCCAAAAAAAGTACTTCAAATTATAATTATTACTCCAATAATTATGACACTCTGTTTTTTAATATTTATAATTAATCCTGCTACTAAAAGTTTTGGATTCTGGCTTGTTTCAGAAAATAGACCTATAGAAATATTTACTTTTATTTTCTTGATAATTGGTGGTTTGTTTGGTGCTTATAATTCATTTAAGCTAAGAAAATATCTAGAGTCTGGCCCTCTTATTTTCTATGGGATATTTTCTTTTTTTTTAATTATTGTTGCTATGGAAGAAATTGCTTGGGGACAATGGTTTTTTCATTTTGAGACTCCAACCGAATGGGCTAAAATGAATAGGCAAGGAGAAACAACATTGCATAATTTAGAAATTATGGGTGGACATAATGAAATTCTTCGCATAATCTTCGGACTTGGTGGGATAATAGGTGTAGTATTAAGAAATCACCCGAAAATAAAAAAAATTGGGGCTCCAAAAATACTTGCTAGTTGGTTTTTAATTATTGTATTTATGGGCTTTATTGATTTTATGGAAGGTGAAGGTTGGATTCAAATTAGTGATAATTATGTACATGAAATACGGAGTACCTCAGAATTAGTAGAGCTTTTAATAGGTATAAGTTCATTCCTTTATTTATTCTTGAATTTTAGATACCTTAAACAATTAATAAAAACGCAATAACTCACTGATAATGATCAATTATAATACATATAAAATAACTAAAAAGACAAATAACATCATTTTAATCGCTCCAATAATTATGTCGATTCTAATGGGGTTGTTATTTATTTTTCCAGCAACTTCTAATTTTGGTTTTTGGCTACTTGAAGAAAACTCCCCAGTTGAGTTATTAACTTTCTTTCTTTTTATAATAGGAGGTATTTATGGTATTCGTTTTGTTTATAAGCATAAAAAAGATTTAGAAATTTATGTAAGAATATTTTATACTTTATTTTCTATTTGTTTAATACTAATCGCGATGGAAGAAATTGCATGGGGACAGTGGTTTTTCCACTTTGAAACCCCCGAAGAATGGTCAAAAATAAACATGCAAGGAGAAACCACGCTTCACAATTTAAAAGGAATGCAAGGGCATTCAGAAGTTTTACGAATCATTTTCGGTTTAGGAGGTGGTTTTGGAATAGTATTAGGCTACTTTTCTAAATTTAATAAGATAAGCGTTCCTCCAGTTCTTTTTACTTGGTTTTTAATTATCTTTTGTCACGGAGTCATTGATTTTATACAAGATATTATTGTAATTAGTTCTAAATACGATTTTGCAATAGTAAAAACTTCTGAATTTATTGAACTTTTAATAGCTGGCAGCTCATTTTTATACCTATGGCTTAACTTTAAGAAATTAAGAAGTGAGACCTTTTCAAATTGATTTTTTTTGCACTCGGTTCCGTCTAGGAGTGGTTTGGTCAATTATTATTCTTTATTCAAATAAAAAGCATAGCATAAAATAAGACTCATCGCAAACATTTCACCACCATCTTCAACGAGTGAAAACCTATTACTATGGTAAGGTATTGCTATATGAAGAAGATCAATAAAAACACCAAAAAAGACCAGTAACAGAACTAAGACAAAAATATTTTTTGTGACTTTTTTTCCTTTTATATCTATTCTAAAATATGAAAATAGAAATAATATTAAAAATAGAAATCCAACAGAAAATGAAACCAAAACTTCTCCAAAGTCTTGAGGGCGTAAATTAAATCTCGGTTGCATGTTAAAATATCCTTTTAAATATTTTCCAAAATTTTCGTGAATGGCCAAAGAATCATCTAATAACAAATACAAAAAGAATAATGCCCAAACAAAATAGATGACATGCTTTTTTCTTAATGTTATAAAAAGAAATAACATAAATATCCAAAATTCTTTCATGTATTGATAAAATTCAGAGTATCCTAAATCTAATTCTATTGAAAAATAAGGGTTCCCATCTATTATATTATGCACATATAGAGTATGTAATATTAAAAACATGAAATCTGTAACAAGTAATAAAACCAATAATGATTTATTACTTGAAACAGATTTGTATAGATCTCTAAAAGTTTCTTTTATCGTCACTTTTTGTTTGTTATTTAATTATAGTTTCAATTTGACAAAAATCAGTAATAGTATGTTTTGCCAAATACTCTTTTGCTAATAAAGCTTCATTCTGCTCATGTATATTTAAACCATTATCAGCTAAACAAATTGTAATCCAATCGAGCTTATTTGGTGTAATAAAATCTTTTTTAAGATTGTCTCCAATGTAAAAATACTGACCGATACCAAACACATTTTCGAAATGTTTATAATTATTAATATTAGGTTTTTCACTACCAAATTCTTCAGATATTAAAATCTCTGAAAACCAAGTACTAAGCCCTAATGCCATAATCTTACTTCGTTGCTGCCTGCTTCTCCCATCTGTTAATAATGCAAGATCTATATTTGCTTTTTTTAAATTGTTTAGCACAGATATTCTGTCTTCTGACAAACTTATACTAGGTTGATGATTTCTGTATATGCTCAACAATTCTTCTACAGTAAATTCTAAATTATAGGTTTTAATTATTTCTATGAAAACATTTTTATTGTCATAAAAATAATCAAGCATCCTACTACTTATAAGCTCTTTATTAATGTGGATCGCATTTGAGATCTTTATAGCTATTTCGTTAAAAGCAGATTTTAAAAAGTCTATTTCGTTATAAAGCGTATCATCCAAATCAAAAACAACTATTTTTTTATTTCTCATAATCATGTACTAAAACTTCATCATCATACCTAAGCATCAATAAATTTTCTTCCCAACCGCTATAATAACTCAATGTTTCATTTAAAAGATACTCCTGAATTAACCATTTTGGATAGTTCCCTCCTGCTAAATATGACAATGGAAACCCGCCACCAAATCTTGGATTAATCTCAATACCCATTATGTTTTTATCTGTTTTATGCAAAAACAATTGAATAGTAATACATCCTCTAGCGCCTTTTAAATGCATAAAATTAGTTTCTATTAATGATATAATTTGATTCCTTTTTGTAACGCCTTTACTTACTTCTCCCTCACGTGTTTCTATCCGTTTTCGTGGTATCACACATTTTAAAATACTGTTTTTGTCATAATATAAATCACATGTATATTCATCATAAACATCATGATCCAAATATTCAAAAAAGTAAAGGAGATCATTCTTTTCGTGATATTTAGATATTTGGTCTTCATTCTTAACAAGGTAATTTTCATCACTGCCACTGCCATTAATTGGTTTTATAAATATGGGAAGTTTATAATTATCTTTAGAATAAACTTTGGGTACTCCAACATTTAATTCATTAAATAAACTTTGAGATTTTAATTTATTATTACATTTTTTTATAAGTTTTTTGCTCGATAATACCAACTGTATCTTAAATTCTAAGAATTTCTTCTTATTCTTTGCTAATACTAAAAGTTCTGTATCTAGGGTAGGAATTATTAAACGTATATTGTTTTCTATACATATTTTTAACAATGAATCTATATAAGCTGGATCTTCAATCTCACAAATCTTGAATGATTTATCTGAAATTTGGCTTGCAGCAGAGAGACCAGGGAATGCATCTACAACAAACACTTTAGCTAAAGGGTTAATTTTAGTTAGTTCTTTCTTAAATGCTGTAACTAGCGAAACTCTTCTTCCTCCAGAAGTTATTAAAATATTACTCATATAATCGTTGGTTTATAATAATGTCCTTTTTCTAAAAAACGGGTTTATCACCCAAAAAATAATATAATACAAACGCTTAACATTAAATATGTTAGAGATAAAAATGTAAGCTATTCCATTATAATCGTTTCCTAAAAAAGAGTTTAGAGGGTATGCTCTTATTCGAGACATATTATTAATAATTATTTTAACTTGTTTTAATTCTATTGTGGATTTTAATATTCTTATCATCATAAAAAAAACAAAAGATTGTTGTCTTGCTTTTAATCTTTTAATGCAAAGTCCGTTTTTATTACTAGAATTATTAATACTCTCAATAAGCGAATTAAATACTAATGCTGCATTCTCATTGTCGTATATAACATTTAAATAGTGCTCTGGTTCTCTATTTGTCATCGCAGAGCCCACTCTTTTTACATGCCTGTGTGCGTCTATTGGTAGTTGAGCTATAAAATGAGTTTGTATAAATAAAGATGTTGTAAAAATAGCATCTTCCATCCATCGTCCTTCTATAAATCTAACACCACTTTTCTTTAAAAAATCCCGACTAATAATATACCACCAAACTTCACTTTTATAGCCAATACTTCCAATATAATCTAGCCCATTCATTTTATTTAATGCATAAGTCTTATTTCTGTCTGAAGCAGATTCGTGTAAACTAAAAAGACTTGTTCCTGTAGACAAGAATGTTAAAATCTCTAACTCATATGCATCGCTATGATCTAAAATTAATCGTAATACATTATTAGCTAAATAATCATCAGGATCGATAAAATAAACATATTTACCCTTAGCTAAATCTATTCCTTTATTTCTAGCACTGCCAACACCCCCATTTTCCTTATTATGAATAATAATATTTGAGTGTTTATCGCTAAATTGTTTTGCTACAGAAAGACTACCATCCTTCGATCCATCATTAATTATAAGTATTTCATAGTCATTTTCATCTAAATCTTGACTTAATAGACTTTCAATACATCTAGCTATGTACTTTTCTACATTATAAACAGGAATTATGATGCTTAATCTCAATACGCTAATTTGTTTAAAATTATTTCTTAGATAGCTAGTAAGATAAGTAACAACAAAGGCTGTACTTTAATGATTATAAAAATTGAGATGATGAGATGTAAAATGTTCCCCCTTAAGTTAATAGCAATTAAATATAAATTTTTAATTTATAAAGTATCAATAAACTCGATTATCTGTTGAATTCTCCTATAAAAACATATATATATCTATGTTTATATTGTATTTTTGTGCAAAACAAGAATAAATATGATTACTTCAGATCAAATTAAAGATCTTAATACCCGCCTAGATAAACTTAGGCACTATCTTTGACGTAGATGCCAAACTTATAGAAATACAAAACGAAGAAGAACAGACCTTCGATCCCAACTTCTGGAACGACCCAAAAGCTGCAGAAACGATTATGAAATCGCTTCGAGTTAAGAAAAAATGGATCGAAGATTATAACAAAATAAAAACACTTTTAGAAGATCTAGAGGTGCTTTACGAGTTTTATAAAGAAGGAGAGTCTACTATAGAAGATGTTGAAGAACTATATAACGAAGCATCCAATTTACTAGAAGATGTTGAGTTTAAAAACATGCTTTCTGAAGAAGGTGATAGCTTAAGTGCTGTTTTACAAATTACAGCTGGTGCAGGTGGTACCGAAAGCTGTGATTGGGCTAGTATGTTAATGCGAATGTATTTAATGTATGCCGAAAAAAATGGTTTCAAAGTAAAAGAACTTAACTTTCAGGAAGGTGATGTAGCTGGTATAAAAACAGTCACTTTAGAAATTGAAGGCGATTTTTCTTTTGGATGGTTAAAAGGCGAAAATGGTGTACACCGCTTAGTAAGAATTTCTCCTTTTGATAGTAACGCAAAACGACATACAAGTTTTGCTTCTGTTTATGTATATCCGTTAGTTGATGACACCATTGAGATTGACATCAATCCTGCAGACATAGAAATTACAACCGCTAGATCTAGTGGTGCTGGAGGACAAAATGTAAATAAAGTTGAAACTAAAGTACAGCTAACCCATAAACCTAGCGGTATCCAGATCTCATGTTCAGAAACAAGATCACAACATGATAACAGATCCAGGGCTATGCAAATGCTAAAATCTCAGTTGTATGAAATCGAACTTCAAAAACAATTAGCACAACGTGAAGATATTGAAGCAGGTAAAATGAAAATTGAATGGGGAAGTCAAATTCGTAATTATGTGATGCACCCATATAAATTAGTAAAAGATGTAAGAACTGCTCATGAAACTGGTAATGTTGATGCTGTTATGGATGGTAATATTGAAGCCTTCTTAAAATCTTATTTAATGACGATGGGTCAAAAAGTAGAAGACGATAATCAGTTATGAATAAAATAGATACTATAATTTTTGACCTCGGTGGGGTTTTAATAGATTGGAATCCTGAATATGTTTTTTTAGATGAATTTAATGGAGACCGCGAAAAAATGCAATGGTTCTTTGATAATATTTGCACAAACGATTGGAACGAAAATCAAGATGCAGGATACTCTATGGCCAAAGCAACCGAAGAACGGGTAGCTCTTTTTCCTGAATATGAAACTTTAATTAGAATGTTTTATGGCAGATGGGTAGAGATGTTAGGAGAAGCAATAAGTGGTACTGTAGATATTCTTGAATCACTTATAAAATCTAATAAATATAAAGTTGTAGCCCTAACCAATTGGAGCAGTGAAACCTTCCCTATCGCTCTGGATAAATTTGAATTTTTACAATGGTTTAAAGGTATTATTGTCTCTGGTGACGAAAAAACCAGAAAACCTTTTGATGCCATTTATAACATCACTTTAAATCGCTTTAATATAACTGCGGAGCACTCGATTTTTATTGATGATAACTTAAGAAACATCGAAGCAGCTAACAATTTAGGCATTAACGGAATTCATTTTAAATCTCCAGAACAACTTATTCAACAATTAAAAAATTATAACATCCATATACAATGATAAAAATATATCATAATAATCGCTGTAGTAAATCACGTTGCGGACTAGAAATACTTGAAAAATCTGGAAAAGAATTTGAAATAGTTAAATACCTGGAAGACGTTCCTAGTTATAAAGAATTACAAGGCTTAATAGCGCTATTAGGCATAAAACCTATAGAATTAGTTAGAAAAAATGAAGCTATTTGGAAAGAAAAGTTTAAAAACAAAACGCTAAGTGATAAAGCCGTTATTACTGCTATGGTCGAAAACCCAAAACTAATAGAGCGTCCCATTATTATTAATGGTAAAAAAGCTATTATTGGCAGACCTCCCGAAAAAATACTAGATATCATCTAATATTTTATATTCTTATTAACACAATTTTAACCTTTCACCATTAAACCTTAAGTTGTTTTTGCGATCTAATAGCAAAAATTATTAATGAATAAACCCACTCTAACTGGTTTTATGCTTCTATTGGGCATACTTGTAACTTATGCGCAACCAAAAAGCAAAGACATTTCAAACACAGCATCAATAATATCAAAAGATGTTACAATAACAGGAAAAGTTCTCGATAAGGAAACTAAAGATCCTCTCGAATATGCTACAGTTTCCTTTTTTAACAAACAAAAAAACAAAATTGTAGCAGGAGGTATTACCGATATTAATGGCGTGTTTAGTATTCCTATTCCTAAAGGCGTTTATGATATTTCTATTGAATATATCTCGTTTAAAACACTAACATTTCCAAACAAAAAAATCGAATCCAATATAAACTTAGGAGTTTTCTTTTTAGAGATCGATCTAGAATCGCTTGATGAAATTGAAATTATCGCCGAGCGTACCACAGTAGAATTAAAACTTGATAAGAAAATCTATAATCTGGGAAAAGATTTAACGGTTAAAGGAGGAACAGTTAGTGATGTTTTAGACAACGTTCCATCAGTTTCTGTAGATGTTGAAGGTAATGTAGCCCTACGAGGTAATGATAACGTTCGTATTTTAATTAACGGAAAGCCTTCGGGGTTAGTTGGTTTAAATTCTACAGATGCCCTACAGCAACTCCCAGCCGAAGCAATTGAAAGAGTTGAAGTTATCACCTCCCCTTCGGCTCGTTATGATGCAGAAGGTACTGCTGGAATTTTAAATATTATATTGCGTAGAAGTAAGCTGCAAGGTTTAAATGGAGCAATAACAACCAATGCAGGGTATCCAAATTCTGCAGGAGTCTCTGGTAATATTAATTACAGAACTGGTGATTTTAATTTTTTTAATACCACTGGATACAGCTATAGAGAATCTCCAGGAAATGCTTTAACAGAAACACACTATTTTAATGAATATTTTGATGGAGATTTAATGGTTAATGTTGATGATCCTGATACTTTTATTAATGAAAAACGAAAATTTGATAGACAACGAAAAGGGCTTACCACAAATATTGGATTAGAATGGTATATAAATGATACTGCTTCATTAACAACTTCAGTAGTATATAGAAATAGTGATAATACTTCTGATACAAGCAATACCATTACTGAGCTTGATTCAAATGGAAACTTATTAAGTGAATCTATTCGTTTGGAACCAGAATTAGAAGATGACAAAACAATTCAATACTCTGTTAATTTCGATAAGCAATTTAATGGAAATAGCGAACACAAATTAACATTCGATTTTCAATATGAAACTAGCGAAGAAGATGAAAATGCCATAGTGACTCAAGATGGTGATGATGCAGAAGACGTTAGAACTTTCGAAGTGCAGAATGAAATTCTTTTGCAAACAGATTATGTACTCCCAATTGGAAAAAATAGCCAATTTGAAGGCGGTTACAGAGGAACTTTTAATGAATTAAATACAGATTACACACTTAAGTTTAATGAAAATGATGTTTTTGTTTTAGATACAGACGCAAGTAATAATCTTATTTATAGAGAATATGTAAATGCTGCTTATTCACAATTTGGAAGCAAAATAAAAGATAAATTTTCATTCCTTTTAGGATTAAGAATGGAAGCTACACGTATTACTATAAACCAAATTACTAGTAGCGATTTCGATCGCAAAAATTATATTGAATTTTTTCCTACTATAAATTTAGCTTATGAGATTTCCGAAGATCAAAGTATTACGCTGGGGTATAATAGAAGAATAAGTCGTCCTCGTTCTCGTTATATAAACCCATTCCCGTCTAGAAGCAGTGCTACGAATCTTTTTCAAGGAAATCCAGATATAAATCCTAGTTTCTCAAACACACTAGATCTGGGTTATTTAAATAGCCTTGAAAAACTAACACTAAACTCATCATTATACTATAGTCGTTCTACCGATGTATTTACATTTATCACAGAAACTACAGGCGATTTTGCAATAATAAATGGTTCTGAATTCCCAGTAATTAGAAGAACACCAATAAATTTAGCAACTAATGATCGTTTTGGTTTTGAGTTTACGCTTACTTATAAGCCAAATAAAAAATGGAGTTTAAATGGGAACTTCAATTTATTTGACTCTAAAACCAGAGGTAATTATAATGATGTTACTTATGACGCAAATAATTTAAGTTGGTTTGCCAGAATAAATAATAAGTATACATTACCAGGAGATATCGATTGGCAAACCCGTTTATTTTATATGGGACCAAGTGAAGATGCCCAAAACATACGCAAAGAGATGTTTGCAACAGATTTGGCCTTTAGTAAAGACTTATTTAATAGCAAAGCATCATTAGCTTTTTCTATAAACGATGTGTTTAACAGTAAAAAGCGTGTTATAGAATCATTTACAGATTCTTTTAATAGCGATGCCGAATTTCAAAGAAGAATGCGTAGTTTCAACATATCATACACACACCGATTTAACCAAAAGAAAACACGTGAAAATCAACGACGTGGTGGTAATGATAATGGGGACTTTGATTTTGAAGGCTAAGACCATTTACATATAAACACAAAAAAAGGAAGCTAAAATAGCTTCCTTTTTTGTGTTTAAATATAACTTTAGTCAAATAATGTTATGAATTTTGACGTTTTGCTTTTTTCTCTTCACGCATTTCTTTTAATCTTTCAATTAAAGCACCTCCAATCCAATAAGGGATAACGAAGGTTAATAGAAATATCATTAACCAAAATCCTATCGTTAATATGGTTAAAAAAGCTAAAAATCCTAAATATTGATCAAAATCAAACATAATTGTAACGTGTCTTTTATAAATCTCATGCAAAGATAATGCAAAGCTATTTGTTATACAATATCAAATTAAAATTTATTAATGATTCATTCCTAATCTAAATTAGGTTGTGGTGTCATTCTTAAATAAGGTTTAACTTCTTTAAAACCTTTTGGAAAAATACCTGGAATATCTTCTGTTGCCACAGAAGGTACAACAACACAATCATCACCATTATTCCAATTTGCTGGAGTTGCTACTTTATGATATGCCGTTAATTGTAAAGAATCTATAACACGTAATAATTCATTAAAATTCCTACCTGTTGAAGCAGGATACGTTATTGTTAATTTAACTTTCTTATCTGCTCCAATAACAAAAACCGATCGTACTGTTAATTTACTATCTGCATTGGGGTGAATCATATCGTACAATTCAGATACTTTTCTATCTTCATCTGCTATAATAGGAAAATTAACGGTTGTTTCCTGTGTTTCATTAATATCATCTATCCAGCCATGATGCGAGTTAACACCATCAACACTTAATGCTACAACTTTTACATTGCGCTTATCGAATTCAGATTTGTATTTTGCTACCGTCCCTAACTCAGTTGTACAAACTGGAGTATAATCTGCTGGGTGTGAAAATAAAATCCCCCAACTATCCCCTAACCAATCATGAAAATTAATAGTCCCTTCTGTTGATTGGGCTGTGAAATTTGGTGCTTCGTCTCCTAATCTAATAGTTGCCATATGTTTAAAAATTTAAATTTTTATAGAATTGTTTTTAATCTCTTGCTAAGATACTCTTTTTACAAGACCTATTTAAAATAATGGTATTGTATAAATGTTAAAAAAGTCTTTAAAAAAACTAACAAATATCATATAAAAAAACAGCTCAAAACAATTAACTTTACAGCTTAAAATTAAACCATTAAAAGAGATGAGTTACAGAATAGAGAAAGATACTATGGGTGAGGTGAAAGTTCCTGCAGACAAGCTTTGGGGAGCTCAAACCGAACGATCAAGAAACAACTTTAAAATTGGGACTTCGGCTTCCATGCCATTAGAAATAATTTACGGGTTTGCTTATCTAAAAAAAGCTGCCGCATATACCAATTGTGAACTTGGAGCTTTATCTGTTGAAAAACGTGATTTAATCGCTAATGTTTGTGATGAAATATTAGAAGGTAAGCATGATGATCAATTTCCTTTAGTTATATGGCAAACTGGATCGGGAACTCAAAGTAATATGAATACGAATGAAGTCATTGCTAATAGAGCGCATCAAATAGCTGGAAAAATAATTGGAGAAGGAGAAAAAACGATTCAACCAAACGACGACGTTAATAAATCACAATCTTCTAACGACACCTTCCCTACTGGAATGCATATTGCAGTTTATAAAAAAATAGTTGAAATTACGATTCCAGGCGTAAAACAATTACGGGATACTTTAAATAAGAAATCTGAAGATTTTAAAAACGTTGTAAAAATTGGACGTACCCATTTAATGGATGCGACTCCACTAACACTCGGACAAGAATTGTCTGGTTATGTTGCTCAACTAGATTATGGTATTAAAGCTTTAGAAAATACTTTATCTCATTTAAGCGAATTGGCACTAGGTGGTACTGCTGTTGGTACTGGGTTAAATACACCTAAAGGTTATAGTAAACTTGTAGCACAATATATTGCTGAATTTACAAATTTGCCATTTGTAACAGCTCCAAATAAGTTTGAAGCTTTGGCGGCTCATGACGCTTTAGTAGAAACACATGGAGCCTTAAAGCAATTGGCTGTTTCTTTAAATAAAATTGCAAATGATGTAAGAATGATGGCTTCTGGTCCGCGTTCTGGTATTGGAGAAATTATTATTCCTGCAAACGAACCTGGGAGTTCTATCATGCCAGGGAAAGTTAATCCAACCCAATGTGAAGCATTAACGATGGTTTGTGCTCAAGTTATGGGGAACGATGTCGCTGTTTCTGTAGGTGGCATGCAAGGACATTACGAATTAAATGTGTTTAAACCTGTTATGGCTGCAAACGTTTTACATTCAGCACAATTAATTGGAGATGCTTGTGTGAGTTTTGATCTAAATTGTGCCGTAGGTATAGAACCTAATAAAGAAGTAATTACTACATTATTAAATAATTCTTTAATGCTTGTAACAGCTTTGAATACAAAAATTGGCTATTATAAAGCTGCAGAGATCGCAAATACTGCTCATAAAAATGGTACAACTTTAAAAGAAGAAGCTATTAATTTAGGCTATGTTACTGCCGAAGATTATGATGCTTGGGTAAAACCCGAAGATATGGTTGGAAGCTTAAAATAAATTTCCAATAAAGAATTTCTTGAAACCAACTTCTTTTCGATTAAGGAATTAGAATAACATAAAAAAACAGGTAATAAATATTACCTGTTTTTTTTGGTTGGTTAGCTATATATCAATCTTTTAACTTTAAAATTAAAAGGATATCTCCAAATATATAATTAAAGATATTACTAAAAATTAACATATGTTAATTTTTGTCAATTTTTTTTCTAATTCTACTTAATTGAACTGGGGTTATACTCAAGTATGATGCAATATGATATTGTGGAATTAAACCATCTATTCCTGGGATTTTCTTTCGTAACTTTAAATACCGCTCTGTAGCATCCATTGAAATAAACTCCAATTGCCGCTCTTCGTACCTAATAAAAATACGCTCTAAAACCTTGCTATACAGGTTACTAATAAGAATATCTTCTTTGCAAAATTTAATAATATCATCGAAATTTAACTCATATACTTTACACTCTGTAAGTGTTTCGTAAGTTAACCTAGAAGGCCGTTTTTTTATCAAAGCTGTAAGTGATCCAACAAAACTAAAAGGCATAAAAAAATTCTTATTAAACTCCTTTCCTGTTTCAGAACTCAGGTAAGCGCGCATAATTCCAGATATTAACAAATAAATTTTACTGGGAATCTCCCCAGATTTATCTATTTGAACACCTTTCTCTATTTTTCTAAACGTTGATATGCTTGTTAATTTTTCAAAAGTTTCTTCCGAAACATCTAAAAATGAATTTAAAAAAATGACATTTGGATTCATTGCTTATAGTTTTAAAGCTGTCTCAAACGCATTAGGAGCCTGTATAGTGATCGTATTGAAAACAGGTGAAAATACATTAGATTGTTTTATACCTAATGGTATTTCTGTACATTCTAAAATAATACCTTCTCTGTCATTATCAATCAATTTCTCTGTAATTTGCACATAAACAAGTTTATATGCACCATTAAGTATCCTTTTGAATAACGAAACACAAACTATTTTATGAATAGTTTTTTTTCTGGTGAATCCCAATAACATTAATTTTGTAGGTTAAATTTTGTGCTAAACTAATGTTTTTTTGTGTTTTCTTATATATTAAATAAAGAATTTCTTGCCCCCCTTCCTTTGCCTATAGGCAAGCTCGAATCCAATGTCATCCAGAAGAGGTACGACTGAAGAATCTTTAGAGATTAATTATTTAAAATTCAATCCTTTCGCAAACATAGGATGACCTATATACAGTAAAAATTAAAAAGAAAAATTATTGCATAAAAAAGCCTCAAGTAAAAACTTGAGGCTTAGTCCTTAAGTGTTATATATAATTTACTTTAAAGTAAATTCAGAACTTGATACCAAATCTCTTTCGTTAAAAACGTTTACAACGTAACGTCCTTTCGCAAAACTCTCTTTTCCTTTTGAGGCTACAAATTCACAGATATTAAGACTCGTATTCTCATAATTAAATTTACTAATAATACTGTAACTTAATATTTTTTGATTTATATTAACCTGCTCATTTAAACCTAAAGTTTTGTTTTGAGGATCTACAACCTGTACATATAATTCTTGGTCTCCTGCTTGAACTAAAGCATTTTTAGCAACAGTAAAACATACTCTAATTTTATCTGTACGAGACGCTCGTTCTGTTGGTATTAATTTTCCAGATGTTCTTTCAATAACTCCGAATCCTTTTAAACCAACAGTATTTAAAACTGCTGCATTTTCAACAACTTCAGCTAAAGCATTATTTTGAACTAATAAAGAATCAGTAAACATATTACGCTCTTCTAACCTAACGCGAGTACTATCTAAAGATGTCGCTAAATATGAGTTTTCAACTCTTAAAGAATCGTTTTGCGCTAATAATACATCCATTTCTTTTTGTAAAGACTGATATTTCTTTTTGTATCTCCACAAACTTCTTACGTTTGTTTCAGACATTTTCAATGAGTCAATTAAACCTTGTATACGCTCTCTTGCTCCTATTAAATTTTTGTTTGCTACATCATTTTCGTTAATAGCCACATCATATTGTTTTGCCATAGCACTTAGATCGTTCATGACTAATTGCTTTTCTGCTATTAAATCCTCTTTTACTTGGTTACTACTTCTATACAAATTCATTGTATAAAATCCAGTTCCTAAAAATAAAACTAATGCTACTCCTAATGCTATTTTAAGGCCCATGCCATTCTTGCTCATTTCCATAATTACGTGTTTTTAAAATTTAGTGTTATTATAATTTTAATAGTTGATTTTTTTTAATGCCATAAATAAATAATAATGTATTTTTAGTACTTATAAATTTAATTACTTAAATGGATAAACTTGTTTTATTTAAAAATTCTTCACAAAATAAATTATTAAACAAACGCCTTGGTGAATCCAAATTTGGTCAACATGTTAAAATATTAACCGACATTTCCAATATATACGAACAACTTAAAAATTTGGATGTCATGTATGTGATAATTGGTTTACCTGAAGATGTTGGAGTATTTGCAAATCATGGTAAAACAGGAACATCAAAGGCCTGGGAAGCCACGCTTAAAGTTTTGCTAAACATTCAAAGTAACCAGTATACAAAAGCTAACAACGTTTTAATTTTAGGGCATCTTGATTTTACCTCTGAAGCGTTAGAAATTTCAGAATTAGATATTTCTAAGAAAAAAGATATTTTAAAAGCGAGAAAAATAGTTTCAAAAATTGACAACTATGTGTCATATATTATAAATCAAATCGTTTTAGCGGGCAAAAAACCAATCATTATTGGTGGCGGACATAATAATGCTTATGGAAATATTAAAGGAACTTCCTTAGCATTAAACAAACCTATTAATGTTATTAATTTTGATGCACATTCCGATTTTAGACCCGAAGAAGGTCGGCATAGTGGCAACGGATTTAGTTATGCATACGCAGAAGGCTTTTTAAAAAACTATTTTATTTTCGGTTTACACAAAAATTATACTTCAGATAAATTATTTAAAACGTTGAATAAATTAAAATCTATTAAATATAATACGTTTGAGTCTTTAGAAATAAGAAAAGAATTAAAGTTTAAAAACGAATTAAATCGCGCTTTAAATCATATTTCTAAAGCACCATTTGGTATAGAAATAGATTGCGATGCTATTGAAAATATTCCCAGTAGCGCTATGACACCTAGTGGGTTTAGTGTAAACAAAACCAGACGGTTTTTAAACTTTTTTGCTCAGCAAGAACATGCCTGCTATCTGCATATTTGTGAAGCATCTCCAAATAAAAAGACTAGTGCACAGATTGGAAAACTCATCACCTATTTAATTACAGATTTTATTAGTCCGCGCTATTAGCGTAACAGGAAAACTCAGTTTAGGAGTCTGTAAGACCGCGTTAAAATTGTAAGCTGAACCTCTTATGTTGGTAAGCTCCCCATTTTTAGTAGGATCTAGCTTTAATCCCTTTTATAAAAGCAAAAATTTATATTAAATTATTTAGTAATTACATATATTTGCATAAGCACTTATATAAATAACAATATTATGGATGCATTACGTGGTTATGGAGAGTTAGGATTAGGATCTAGGCTTAAAAGAGTAAGTGAATATTTGATGAAAGAAACACAATTAGTTTACAATCATTTTAATATAGATTTTGACCCTTACCTATTCCCAATATTTAAGATAATTATAAATAAAAAAGGAGTCACAAATTCCGAAATACAAAATTCATTACAATTTACACAACCCGCCATAACTCAAGCCGTTAACAAATTAAATGACAAAGGGTTAATCATTTACAAAACAGATGCGTTTGATAAAAGAAAAAAAATCCTCTTCTTGTCTGATAAAGGAAATAAAGTATTAGAAAAACTTAGGCCTGTATGGAAGTGTATTGATGAAGTTATAAAAGAATATACTCTAGAAAGTTCTTCTTCATTAATTGAACATTTAAATATTTTGGAAAATAAGCTTAACACCAAAAGTTTTAGTACTACCATCATTAATAATATTAAAATAAATACAACAAAAGCACTTGAAATCATTTCTTTTGAAAAGCAATATGCTAAAGATTTTTATGAACTGAATGTTGAATGGTTAAAGACATTTTTTTATGTAGAACCTTACGATGAAGAGGTTTTAAGCAATCCTGAACACTATATTATTAATAAAGGAGGTCATATATTTTTTGCTAAAATGAACAACCAGATTGTTGGAACAGTTGCTTTAATGCCTATTGGTGACGATGGGCTTTCTGAACTGACAAAAATGGCTGTCTCTCCTAAACATCGTGGTTATAAAATTGGTCAGCAACTTATGCAGTATTGTATTGATTATGCTAAATCTATCGGACTACCAAGCCTTATCCTTTATTCTAATACAACTTTAGAGAATGCCATTTATATATACAAAAAGTACGGGTTTATCGAAAAACCGTTAGAACCTGACACTCCCTATAAACGAAGTGATATTAAAATGGAATTAGATTTAAAAAATTAACCAGATTGTTTATACTACAGAACAATACTTATATTTAATACACTCATTTATCAAAGGATCTAAGTTAAGCCAATGATATAATCCGTTTAAATTTTTATTTAAACGGATTATATTTTTCTTAAATAATAAATAGAAATTAATTCATGAAATAATAAAACGAGCTAAAAAGAATCAAAAAAAGAATGAAAAACAATAAATAATCCTTTAATCTATCTTTTTTAAGATTACTTCTTATTCCTTCTTTTAACCTTTCAAGTTCTGATGCTCTTATGTTTGGAGAATTAAATTCAAGCTTTTTCCCATATCTTTTGTTGAGTAGTTTCTTCTTATCAAATTTACCACTCGATTTATTTTTCCTTTCATTGCGCCTTTTTACAACCTCTTTATTAAGATTTTGTCCTGCTAACATATCTCTTCTTGTTAATATCTTTCAAAGGATTTTTCTTTTTTTTATTGTCTTTTAACTTGTTTATCAAACACACTAGACTATTTATTTAATAGTATTAATATTAATCTACGTCATCTGAAACCTTATTATTAATATATTTAAAAACCTCAATCAATTCTGAATTGATTAAATTCAATATAGCTAAGCTAAATGTTTCAAAAGTTAGTCTATTCCACTCATGCTTTTTAAAAATCGAGACATAATTATATTTAATCTTGGATATTCTCCAATTAAACAAATTCCAATATCATCACAATGGATTTTATCAAAATGAAAATCTATCTTTTTATCATAAAATCTTGTTCGTTCGAACAGTTTAAAACAAAAAAATAAGATTTGTAACAACCATTATATGTTTTAATTTTTCATAGCCTTCAAAGAATCAATTTGCTTCTGTAATCTTTCAATTTCTTTAGCCTTTTCATCTACTATAGGAATAATGCTTACAGAATCTTTTACCGTTTCAGAAAGATCTATGTCTTTAGTGTCTTCAACAAAATAATAGCCAATCCCTTCACTAGCTCTCCAAGCCTCATTCAACTGGTCGTAAACAGTTTTATCCCATTGACTTGGGTGCTTAACATCAATCCAAATAACATCTCTATACTCGCTATCAATCAATGCTAAATCTGGAGTCGCTGAACCATCAAAATTACCAGAACCTTCTCTTACAGCTGATATAGTACCTAAGAAGAACATGCGTTTTCTTCCCGCAATATTTTTTATGTATGGTCTAAACTCAACAGGTTTATTCACCGACCAATCAAACTCTTTGCGAGATTCAATAACTTTTAAAGGCATGGCTGAAACACCCGCATATCCTTGTTTTTTAGACGCATGATCGTAATAATAAATGGTATCGGTACCATCTGCTGGTATAAAAACACTAAAGGTTAAACTGGTACGGGCATCCCCCACTGGTTCTAAGCCAAACCAATGATATAAACCACTATATGCATCCGTTTCAGTATCAGAAAAATCAAAATCAGTAACAAATGGTTGTTGATTCTGATCGTCTGCTAAATTAGGGATCTTAACAGCTGTTTCCATATTCCATGGTAACGGATCGCTAAATCCTCCTAAAAACTTTAAGGACTCCGCCTGTAAACGTGATACTTTTTCTGCTAATGTATTTTGTTTTGTGAGATACGGGTGATTTTTCATCTCTTCAGGACTTATATAAGTTCCTTTTCCTATTAAAATACGTTCGATATAATCATTAAAATCATGTTCACCATTCTCAATAACCACAACACCCCCAAAGGTTGGATAGGGAAATAAAAAGCCTTTCCATTTAATTAAACTTACAACTTCCACCCATTGACCTGTATCGTTTTTCATATAATAGGTATCACTAGGTTCCAGTGTAAATAACTGGAAAAAGTTGAAACGTTGTACTACAGCATTATAGGTGTTTCTACTAAACTTTAATGATTCTCCTATCGAAAAGGTTACTGGAATTCTGTTTTCACTTGAAAACCTGGGAAATGGTGTGGTACTAGACACTGCAAAAACTTCTTCAGTGTTATCTGTTATACCTTGCCATACGTACTTTTCTGTAGGTTGTATAGCCATTGTCCATTTATTCTCATCGTCTACTCTTACTAAATGTGGTAATGAAACATCTTTGGTTTCTCCTACACTTTCATTTGCCATAGAGAATACGTTACGTAATGGTTGTATGCGTTCGTTCTGCGTTAGAGGTAGCTCATTAATCTCTACCCTGTTTAGATTATTAAAAACATTGTATGTTTTCATATAATCATACATTTTAAAGTGCCAACCTATTACATATAAAATTCCGAAGAAAACAACCAATAATCCCAGAATAGCTAAACGTGTTCCAGTGTTTGCCGAGCGTCGAAACTTTCGCAAACCCAAAAACAAAGCAATGGCGCTTAATAGAATGATGAAGATGAATTTCCTAACAAATAATAAAGCTGGTTGATAATCATCACGTAAAACAAATAATGTAATGAGCAAGATCAATGCAATAATTATTGTTCTAACCTTTTGTCGTTTTCCTCTGTTCCAGTAGCTTTTAATCATATTATCTTTTTGTCATTCCTGCGTAGGCAGGAATCTTATTATATTATTAATATCTTATTTCAAAGTGGATTCCTGCCTACGCAGGAATGACAATTACAACAATCCTTTATCCTTTAATCGTTCTCTAGCACTTTTCTGTTCTCCTTCTGGTTCTTCTTTTATTTTCTCTACATCTTCTATTTCTTCGGTTTCTTTTGTTTTTAGGTCTTCAATAAAATCTTTTCCTTTTTCAATAGTATCATGAACAATATCTTCTAAGGAATCTGATTTTTCTTCGATAACTTCTCCAGATTTAAAGACAAAATTAGCCAAATAAGTTCCAGCAAGTGTACCAACAATCATAGAAGCAAATATTGAAATAGTCGCTATATCTATGGGAATTAAAAACCGAGTAATAACGATACCTACTAAAAATAGAAACCCAATAAAAACCAACCGAACTAAGAATGATTGCTGATATACAAACCCCTTTTTATCTGTGGGTTTCATTTGCAATGCTTTCGAGTTAAAAATTTTATTAAAAAATCGATATAAACCATTACCACGAGATTCTTTCCAATACAAAAAAGTACCAAAGAAAATTGCTGCTATAAAAATTATTAGATCTAGTCCCATGTTGTTATTTTTTAGTTTGAAGTACGGAGTTGGAAGCTTGAAGTTTCTTACTCATACTTGTTAATACTCTTTTTATTTATTCTCCTCCTTTTTAAGGAGGAGTGGATTTTGATTTCTAAAAATCAAAAGACGAGGTGGTTATTTACCCTTCCGTCTTTAATTCTCTTAAAGAATTAAATCCACCTTCCCTTAATAAGGGAAGGAACTTATTAATTACTATACCAGTATCTATAAAATTAGTCTATAACCACTAAATTTTGTTACTAATAGTCGCTATAGCCCATTCTTTAAACGAATCGTCCCATGACTTAAAACTAGCATAAAAATCTTCTTTGTCGTACCAATACCAATACAATACATCTTTAGGCGCAACGTTTACCAACAATTTCCAGATTAAATCTTGGTGTCTTCCTTCTAAAGAGGAATGTGGTTTATGTAATGCTTCAAACAATTTTAAATCTACAATGTCGGCTATTTTATATTGATTGCTAGTTTCTATTTTTTCTAAGTAACGCTCCACACTCATAACCTTTTTACGTGATTCCAGATCTAATTTATTAAGATAACTTTTGTATAAAATAGGATTGTCTAAAATATCCTTAACTGGATGTTCTGTTTTTTGTAGATATTGTGTTATTTCAAACTTTTTAATACGCTCATAACGTTCTGTTTTTACCGCGTTTTCTAAATCGTATTCTATAATAACATGATCCCGCAATTTATCCATTAATTCTGGTTGATGAATATGATATATTAGCACATCATAATTTGTATCTTTAATAGCTTCTTTATGCCAGGTCTCATCTTCAAAAACTATTATTGGTGTAATAAAATCACGTAACACATAAACACCCTTAAATGCTTTGGTATAAAAAGAATCGGTGTTGAATTGTAGCTCGTACAATTCTAAATCTCTATTACGTAAGTCTCCATAAGCTTTAGCAGAGACTAATAGTTGTTCATGAATTTTCTCATCTATAAAATTATTATCTCTATTAAAAGTTTCAATGAGTTTTAATTGCTCTTTTTGAACATCTACCAGGTTATTTATTAAATGAAAATTGATAGATACCGTTTTGTATTTTAAAACATCCAAGGGTTCATAAAAAGTATCAATCCCCTGATCGAAATCTAAACAAATGGCACAATCGCGTGTAATGTCATTTATTTTTTCTCCATGTGTTTTAAAAACATGTTGCATCATATCTCTATCGAATGTATGAAAAGGCACATACACTGGTTTTCCTTTTTGAAGTGGCGAAATTATAATACCATGTGCATTGGCATCACCATTATTTAGATAATGCATTGCTTCCTTTTCTTCTGCAATCTCTGGACTCCATCCTATACCATCTATATGAAACGTTTTTAACTTCGTTTTTGTAAACCCTAATTTTACCAAACATTTATTATAACGCTCCACTAGTTTTCCGCTAACGGGAATTAGTTCACTTCTATATAAATTGGCTTCTTTTAATTTGTCCATCTTTTGTTATTCCCACGAAGGTGGGAATCTCATTATTTTATGTTATTAACTTAAAAACATTATTTTATCTTTCAAAGTGGATTCCTGCCTACGCAGGAATGACAAACTACTCCAACAACTTATGAATCATTGCATACTGCAACAAAACAATAGTCCTTGTATCTACTATTTCTCCAGTATTCAGCATATTAACTGCTTCAGAAAAAGACATCTCTAATACGTCAATATCTTCATGTTCACTATCTAATCCACCACCATCATTAACTTTCATAGCATCGGTGTATTCACCAATAAAGAAATGCATCTTTTCTGTCATCACTCCGGGGGACGAATAGGCTTCATATACTTTTTGTATTTCTTTAATCCTATAACCAACTTCTTCCTCTGTTTCTCTTATAATACAGGCTTTCGGGTTATCTTTATCGAGCATTCCTGCACAAATTTCAACTAAAAAACCATCGTCATTGTCATTCACATATGTGGGCATCCTAAACTGTTTTGTTAGGATAATCGTTTGCTTTTCTTTGTTATAAAGAAGAATTCCTGCTCCATCTCCTCTATCGTAAACTTCTCTTACTTGGGTTACCCATTTACCATTTGTCATTAAATAGTCAAACGTTAGTTTTTTGAGTATATAATAGTTATCCGAAAGTAATTTACTTACTATATTTTTAATACGATTAGTTGCCATTTTCAAAACTGCTTCTTGCTTCTCTATCTATATTTAATTGGTTGACTCTAGCATCTACTTTTCGTTTAAAATCGGTATCTGCAATGGTTGCGACATTATCTAAATAACGAACGACTTCTTGACGACGAATTTCCGAAAAGTCTAAGCCTTTCATATTGGCACGCATCAATTCCTGAAGCATATTAAACTTAGTTTCATAATCTTGCTTGAAATAGGTTTCTGGGTTTTCGAACCAATCTTCCTCTAAATCAAAATCTGTTAGTCGTAACGACACAGCACTTTGAATGTTTCTCACATCACGTGATGAAAAGAAAGGAAACGCCTTTTGCATATCTTTATAAAGATTCGCATAGAATGCATGTTCATTGGTTTTGAATTGTTTTTCTACGTTATCATAAATATCATGAACACGTTCCTCGGTTGGTTTGTTAGAAACATTAAGGATTTCTCCCATGTTTTTTGCCAACCCTTGATCTTCTAAATAGTTATAGTTTTCTGGCCCTTGCATGTTTACAAAATCGGGCATGGTAGCATCTAATTTACGCCACCACAAGTGATCTTGATCTAAAAAGTCATGCTCTGTTCTGGCGCCATCTATTTTAAATCGCCCTTGTACACGAGAAATAACTGCTTTATCTAGCATTTCGGGTAGATTAGTAAATAATCCTATCGAACTGTTCCCATAGTTTACGGCATAAGCACCTTCTGTATAACGCAAAAAGACTCCTATTACCTCTTTTACTCCTGCCGAAACACCTTGTGCTGTTCGTTCTTGTAAATTATTCTCGGCATCATCAATAGGTGCAAAAATTAATTTTGAAGGGTCTTGCATAGGTTTCATCCACTCGACCATTTTTTCTGCCGAACCGCCTTGAAATGTACTTATTAGCGTATCAGGCATCGGGTGAAACAAAAACGGAATATCTAAAGTATCACAATGTTCTTTAAGTTTCGTTGCAATCGCAGCAATCAACATACTTTTTCCTGTTCCTGGAATACCATAGCCCATAAATACAGGCATAAAACCACCTAATTCCTGAAACGGATTTTTCTTAGCTGTAAAATCATAGCTCAACATACGTTCGGTTAAACGACGTGCAAAGTGTTTTGCATCTCGATTCCCAACAATTTGTTCAAACTTAATTTTATTGAACTCAATGCTTTTTGCTGTTCCTTCAAATACATTGCTCCAACCAGAAATAGCAAATTCAGATTTTTCTAACTTATACGTTCTGTCCTCAATAGTTTCGGTATATTCTAAACTGCTTTTACGTAATTGAATTTCATCAATTAAAGCTTCAAAATACACCACTGTAAAATCGATAACATCTTTATCGGATTTGATGATTTCTGGATGCCCTAAATATTTGTCGTAATAAAATAAACCACATGAGATTCCTTTTAAAGGCGTCATTATAGACACTTCTGGAATGCCTGCAAATTTCTGCTTCATGACACTTAAATCGTCTGAAGCATGTGGTTTTATATCGTTTAAAATCTTATATGCTGTAGCAAATATCATAAATGCTGTAGCGGTATGCATTTTACTTTCAAATTCACGCTTACCATTGGTATCTAAGGCTGATTTGTTTTCGTTTAAACTTGATAAACCAGATGCATCATAGTAACTATCTTTAATCCAAATACCTAAGGTAATACCTTCTTGTACGGCATAAAGTGTTTGATTCAAATTAATAGGAATCGCAATGGAATCTGGTAATAATCGTTTTTTTAAAGCTAAAATCGTTTTTGATACTGAGGTAATCTCTGCTGCATTGTTACCATTATTGGCACGAGACAGGTATAACAAAATAGACTCACCTTGAGCATCTTTATCTTTATTCTTTGCTCGCTGACCTTGCTCCCATTGTATACTTTTTAAATAAGAAGACGCTTCATCTCGAAGCATATCAAGTTCGGTAAGTTTTATTGGGAATGTTGAGTTGTGTTCCATTTGTTTACTTATTATTATAGAAAATTACTTCTGCATGCTTTAATACATCAAATATATCTAGCAATGTTTGTGTAGGCACAATTATTTTATATGCTGCGAATAAAGCATTTTGTATATCTATAATTGTATTTTTTCCATTTGCATAACTTAAAATGATATCTTCAAATTCATAAATTCTTAATTCTCCTACTTCTCGTTCTCTTAAAACTGAAAGTAATTTTTCAATTTCGCTTTGAATTTTGACATATTTATCTTCATCTTCCTTTATTTGCCCATATGTAGAATAAAAAGAGTTTAGTCTTTTATCAGAAAATTTATTGGGTATTATTTTATTAGCTTTTAGTTCTTTTTCTGATAAATTATAATTTTTATTTACGTCATCATTATTTATAGTTACTAATGATGCTAAATCTTTTAATGCGCTACTTTTTTCTAAATTATATTGTTCAATTTTATGTGAAATTATTTTATTAACTTTTCTATTATTAGAAAACTGTAAACATGTTTTTAGTGTTTCAATTTCTCTTTTGTATGCACAGTTTATAATTTGTGAAGCAAAATAAAATGTCTTTTTTTTATTTTCATTACTGCTTAACAAATACTTTCTACTTTCAAACTTATCTTCTTCTAATCGTTTTTTACCATACATTTCTACGAGATTGATTATATCTACTGAATTATCTTCATCTGCATATGCAGCCATAATGATATTTGCCATTCCTATAAAAACAACACGGTGTAATTGTGTCGCATCAACTTTATCTGGAGTATCTTCACTAGAATGGTAAAAATTATCAGGCCAAGTACTATAGGCGATTCCTGGGATTCCAAAATCATTAAATATTTGATGATCAGAGCCTCGTGTATACCTTTCAATACCTGCATTAATATGATTTCGAGAACCTGTTAAAGAAATAATATGATAGTCTTTTCTTTTTGGATACTTACTATTATTAAAAGTGTTTACAAAATCTAATATAGATGCTGAAAATGCGTTTATATATGATGGATTCCAATCTGGGGTATATGTTATATTAAAAAAAGAATTTGACTTTTTTAAGTTTGCACCTAACATATCTAAGTTTATATTAAAAAGAAGCTTTTTATTTTTATCCTTTAAATGTCTTGAAAACCAAGCCTTAGTACCCGTGAATTCTGGTAACCACAAAAAACGTATCGTTCTTAAAGGTTGCTGTATCTTATTTTCATCTATCAGTTTTTTAAAAGTCCTTATTATCTCCAAAGAAACCGCACTTCCAGATGCATTATCATTTGCTCCTGGTTTATAATGATCTATATGAGACGTTATAATGATTTCTTCATCGGGGAATTTTGATCCTTTAATAATACCACTTACAATACCAAATTCATCAGGCTCAAGTGTTGTGTCAACATTAACCTGTAGACTAACTTTTCCTCTGCTTAATTGACTTTTTAACTCATTTGCTCTGCGGTTAGATATCATAAAAGCAAAAGATTGTTTCTCCTTATTTTCAACTGTTGGCATATAAGTCCACCCTACTTGATCTTGATAATCACCTTCTTGCCTATTTGATTTATCCCAATATGGGGTCGTGTATGAGGAAATAATACCTATAGCTCCTTTTTCCCAAACAGCTTTGTTTAGAACAGTATACGGGCTTTTAGATGTTAATACTATATTTCCTTTTATGTCTTTGTTTATGTAATCTGAATCTTTACCTTGTCCAATATCCACTAAATCTGCAATGGTATCTTTTGAATAACTATTAACGACTAAAGACATTGGAAGTTCTTTATAGGATGTTAATTTATAGTAGTAAGGTGTATTTACAAACAACTCTCCTTTTTTAACCTTCCATGTCATTTGTGGAGCGTCTCCAAAATAACTAGTTTCACCATCTGATTTATAATATTCTACTTTTAACTCATCGAGACCAAATTCTTTAGCTTTTTTTTCGATTAGGTTTATAGATTTGTTATAACCTTCTGTATTTTGTTGTCTATCAATTAATGAAATTTCCTGAACCAAATCATTAGCTATATCGCCAGAGCTATTATGAATAATTAATTTAGTAATAGAATCACTTATAATTAAACCTGTATCCGAGCTTAAATTTTTTAAAACAGGAGTGCTTTCTTGAGAAAAGGCTAAGGATAGACATAAAAAAAGAAAAACTAAGCTTATTTTTTTTTCTTTTTTCATGGTTTATCTATTTTCATTCCAACTATTTCAACAGGCGGTTTTGCTAAATCATTTATAAGCTCTGGTGTTTTATTGTATAGTAATTGAATAATACGATGTGGTGCAAATACGTATTTTTGTTTAAACACATCGTTCCATTTTTGAAGGATTTGTTTATTAAAAAACCCACCTTCTTTAAATTCACTGCCAGATACGACTTCATCTATTTTTAATGAAATAGCATACGATTCTAAAGGAATTTCTTTCTTGCCTATACCTTCTAAAAGCGCATGTGTTATATCGTTTTCATCTTTTGCAAAAACATTATGCATGGGGCCTAAATCGATTCGTTTTATAAGCTTTGGTGCTACTTTGGCTAGTTTTCTATCTATAGTATATGCCATAGTATCTAAACTCATTTTTCTATCTGCCGTAGTTTTTAAAACCTCATAAATTTCATCTTTATAATCGTTAATGCGTGTACCGTCATAATTGAAATACATAAAGCAGATAAAAGGTCGGTTAAGAGACACATCGTAAAAACTCCAACTAGTAAGTAAATCCCCGTTTGGGTTTTTAGGAACACTTAATATTTTGCCTTGTACAAAACGATTAAAGATATATTGTTTCTTAACTGATGAATAATATACTATAGATGCCGCCTGAAATAATTTGCTTTTTTTAATGGGTTCTTTTTTACGCATTAAGGTATCTAGAAACTCTTCTTTTAAAGTGTTTACTGGTGTTAGTTTTCCTAAATAATCATCACGCAATTCTAAATCGTTAAACAGGTAACGAAATTCCAAATAGTTTGGAAACCCAGAATAAGTTAAATCGACCTTCATGTTATCCTCGTCGTCATACATATATTTAATACGCATGGCTTCTATAGAGTATAGTAACAGATCGTTATATTGCTTAAACAAACGTACTTCTTGATTATTACAAAGGGCTTGTTGTTGTACAGCAACTATAAGTTCTTTAAATGCAAAATCAATCATTTTATGATAGAATACATAATGTTCTTTGGAATCTAGAACTGCTGAATCTAATGGTGTTACAATGTGATTAATGGACATTAATTAAGTATTCAGTTGCAGTATTTAGTAGATAGTTATACTATACTACTAATACATTAATATTTTATGTTTAAAAATGGGCGTTACCACAAGGGTCGGGCTTTCACTACTCGCTCTTTTCAAGGAGCTCAAACAAACCGTTCAATCCCTAACGCAGTATAAAGATAACTTCAGAATTTCTATTAATAAGATTCTGCCTTCGCGGGAATGACAAATTATCTTAGCTCAACAAATCGTCGTCGCTTGCTTCTGGCTTTGGTTTCCCTTCTGGTTCACCATCATTACCGTCTGAAGCTTTATTAGGATCTGTTTTATAATAGTCTTCGAAAATCTCTTTCATATCGATACCATAACGCTCTGCAAAATTCTTTTGAATATCCTTGTCTTTAGCACGAATTTCTTGTAAAGCTTCGGCATAACTGCTATATACACCTTGCATTACTTTTTCATGAACGGGGATATTATCCATCATGTCCTGACGTGCTTTTGCACTTGCTGTATGCATAGAGGCAAGGGTTTCACCTATATGTTCATCGGTTTTTACACCCAAGTGTTCTAAAATGGCTGCAAATTCTTGATCGGTTCTAGCTTTTAAAGCTACTACATAACCATCATAGTATTTTAAACGTTCTTCAGTATCACTCTTTAATTTAGCTCGGTGTGTTTGTAAGTTGCTACGTAACGAGGTTAATACTTTGATCGTTAAATTATGTTTGTGCACAAAACTATCTTTACTGGCTGCAAGTGTTGTATACGCGTTTTTTAAACCCTCTAGTTCTTCTACTTTTTGCTCTAAAGTAGTTACTTTACCAACGGCTTGTGCATAATTTGCAGATTGCTTATCTACAATATCTTCAAGTTCTTGACGTGCTTGTTTTAATAGCGCGTATTGCTCTTCTAGTTTATCTTCTACTTCTTTCTTCTTTTCTAATGCTTTTGTATGATTTTTGGTTGCTTCAACAATGGCATCTTGCAACTTGTCTTCTACTTCTTTAATCTCTATTTCTCGATTTTTTAATCTGCTTACTGCTGCTTGAGATTTATAAGACAATTCACTTAAAAGTGTTTGAACATCGGCACTTTCAATACGTTCTTGAAACATCGCTTTTGCTTTATTATCTGCAGCTGCACGTGTTTTTTCAGCAATTTTAAGTTCCTCTTGCTCTTTTATAATTTTACTTTTACGCCCCCAAAGGTTATTCCACCATGTATCTGGTTTGGCTTCGGCATCTTCTAATTCTATTCTGGCGCGTTCTAACGCTTTTTGAGCATCGTCAATTACTTTTTGCTCGGTAGCGTTAAGTGCTGAAAATTTTTCGAAAATAATACCAACTTCATCTTGATAGTCGGTTAGGTCTTTAATAGCATCTAAAAGCGTTGTTCTATCTTTTTCTGCCATATCTACCACATCATCTAAAGTGGCATTTAATATTTTTTGTCGAACTTCTGGATCATCTTCTTGCGATAATTTAGATTTCATAGTGTCTATGGCTTTTCCCCAATTGACATCTACTTTTTCTGTTTTCTCGTTAGAATTGGTTTCTAATAAATCAAAATCATCTGACATAAAGATAGAATAGTTTTAAATTTGTATAAAAATATTTGAGTTAAGCAATTTCGTTAAAAAAAATCAATTTTAAAAATAAACACTTATTTTGTTTTTAGCCTCTTTTTACCAAAACAAACCCTACTTAAGTAGGATGTAAATTAAAATATTAGACTAAAGTTTAAGAAATCTTATTTTAACTCATCTTGCTTAATACAAGTGTGGAACTTTAATAAAATGTTACATTTTTTTTAAATTAATAATTATTTTATCATGATGTTATCTTTTTAGTAAATTGCTAAATGGATAAATTATATTATATTTGGTTAGACTATCTAACCCAACCTTTAAAATAAATTATGTTACTTAACTATATGTCTTTGTATACATTAGTTCTCACTTTAATAAACCAATCTGATATTGTTACAGTGCTAATTGTTGTGGTGATTATTTTCTCTATTTTATTAATTTTTGGTGTGAGAAAATCTTATAAGCTTAAAAAGGAGAATGATAGATTAAACAGCATAGATACAAAAATACCTGATGAAGCGGATGACGATTATACAGATTTTACAGAGGGGCATATGTATGATAATAAATAAAAAACGCCCACTTTTCAGCAGGCGTTTTATAAACTTATCTCACTAATTTCTTATACTTTATTCGTTTTGGCATTAAATCACCGCCAAGACGTTTCTTTTTATTTTCTTCATAATCACTAAAACTACCTTCAAAGAAATATACTTGAGAATCGCCTTCAAAGGCTAAAATATGGGTACATATTCTATCTAAAAACCATCTATCGTGCGATATAACTACTGCACAACCAGCAAAATTCTCTAAACCTTCTTCTAAAGCACGTAGTGTATTTACATCAAGATCGTTAGTAGGCTCATCTAAGAGCAGTACATTGCCTTCTTCTTTAAGCGTCATAGCTAAATGCAAACGGTTTCTTTCTCCTCCAGATAGTAATTTTACTTTCTTATTTTGCTCACTTCCTGAAAAATTAAAACGACTTAAATACGCACGTGAATTCACTTGCTTGCCTCCCATCATGACCAGCTCTTGTTCATCACTAAAATTTTGCCAAATTGATTTTTCTGGATCGATGTTGGAATGGCTTTGATCTACATAAGCTATTTGAGCTGTTTCTCCGACTTTAAACTCGCCTTTATCTGGTGTTTCTTCACCCATTATCATTCTAAAAATAGTGGTTTTACCAGCGCCATTAGGACCTATAACACCAACTATTCCTGCTTGTGGGAGGTTGAAGTTTAAATCATCATACAACAATTTATCATCATATCCTTTACTAACACCAGAGGCTTCAATAACATTGGTTCCTAATCGTGGGCCATTAGGAATGTATATTTCTAGTTTTTCGTCAAGTTGTTTTTGATCTTGACTCATTAATTTATCGTAATTCTTTAAACGTGCCTTCTGCTTGGTTTGACGACCTTTTGCGCCTTGCCTTACCCATTCTAACTCACGTTCTAAGGTTTTTTGACGTTTAGATGCTGTTTTACTTTCCTGTGCTAATCGTTTTGATTTTTGATCTAACCAAGATGAGTAATTTCCTTTCCACGGAATCCCTTCGCCTCTATCCAATTCTAAAATCCAACCTGCTACATTATCTAAAAAGTATCTATCGTGCGTTACTGCTATTACAGTACCTTTATATTGCGCTAAATGATGCTCTAACCAATGTACAGATTCTGCATCTAAGTGATTGGTAGGCTCATCTAATAATAATACATCGGGTTCTTGTAAAAGTAAACGACATAGCGCTACACGACGTTTTTCACCTCCAGAAAGTACTCCAATTTTTTTATCACCATCTGGAGTACGTAAAGCGTCCATGGCAATTTCTAATTTGGTATCGAGTTCCCAGGCATTCGCAGCATCAATTTGGTCTTGAAGTTCTGCTTGACGGTTCATTAACTTCTCCATTTTATCAGGATCGGAATATACTTCTTCCAAACCAAACATGTCGTTGATTTTGTTATACTCGTCAAGAATAGCAACGGTTTCGGCTGCACCTTCTCTTACTACTTCCATGACTGTTTTATCATCATCCAGTTTTGGCTCCTGCTCTAAAAATCCAACGGAATAATCTTGTAAAAAGGTAACATCTCCTTGGTAATTTTTATCAAGACCAGCTATAATTTTTAGTAGCGTAGATTTACCAGAACCATTAAGACCTAAAATCCCAATTTTGGCTCCATAAAAGAAGCTTAAATAAATATTTTTTAATACGGGTGTATTGGCACCTTGAAATGTCTTAGTTAAACCAGACATTGAGAAAATTACTTTCTTGTCGTCACTCATTATTAATTATTAATTTGTAGTCATTAAACTTGCTCTTGTAAAAAATGGTCAATCAAAATAGTAAATAATTACTAAACTCTTCCTTTTAAAGCATTAAATACCCATGCATTAGCAAAAAAACCAATTCCAACAGCAGCAAAGCCCCAGCCTGCTACATCATCATATCTAAAGGCTCCAAGTGCAATTAATGCTAACCCTACAAATATCATTATAAAAGTAGCCCAAGCTAAAACGGTATTTTTATTCATTCCCATAATATTTTTCTATTTTGGTTATTAGTCAGAACGCAAATATCGTATATTTTTTGAATTGATTTAAGGAAAAGATGAATTAACACGAAACTATAATAGTCTGATGTTTTTAAATCAAGTTGCAATTTTCTGAATAGTTTTAAAATACCAACGGCTATGAAAATATTTTGTATTAAGATATTATACCTATTTGTAAAGTAAAAATTTCATTCTGATAGCACTAATTTTTGAACAAAAAAAGTATGCATGTCATCCTGAATGTAATGAAGGGTCTCTTAAAGTTTTAATGTTTAACGATACTTCACCTTGCTACCATTGACGGATTTCATAAGTAATTAATTTTCAATCATTTGTCATTCATAGCACAGCGAAGAATCTTTATTATTAATCTCTAAAGATTATTCAGTCGTACCTCCTCTGATGACACCCCAATTACGTCATTTCATCCGCTAGTTAAAATTTTTAACACAGATCTCTAGATGACACTTTTTAAGCTCCTTCTTTTAACTCGCTGGAAGAAATCCCATTTTACCCGCTTGATAATCCCGCATCGCTTCCATAATCTCTGTTTGTGTATTCATAACATAAGGTCCGTAAGTAGCCACTTTCTCATTAAAAGGTTCACCAGAAAGAAATAATAGCTTACTTGTATTATTTCCTTTAATGGTAAAACCGCTGCCATCCTGATTAAATTGAATGAGCTGATTTTTATCTAGTTTCAAATTTTCTGAACCGTTAACTGCTACATCTCCATTTAATAAATACAACATCGATTGATGTGTTTTAGAAACCTCTACAAAGTACTCACCGCCTGCTTCAATAGCAATCATATAAGCATTTACAGCTGTTTGTGTACTTATTTTTCCGTATTTACTTCCTAATTCGCCAGCAATAATTTGAATTTTCACTTTTCCATCTTCAGATGTTATAACATTAAAATCTTCGTTTTTCACGTGCTGATAATTGGCAGCAATCATTTTCTTCTCTGCTGGTAAATTCAACCATAATTGAATGCCCTCTAACGTCCCTCCTTTTTGCACAAACTCCTTTGTTGGTCCTTCGGCATGAATAATACCACGCCCAGCAGTTGTCCATTGTACATCACCAGTTTTAACAATACTTTCATTCCCTAAAGAATCTCTATGTAATTGTTCGCCTTGAATTAAAAAGGTTATCGGTTCGAATCCTCGATGTGGATGTGGTCCTAAATCGAAAGGGTTATTTTCTTCTGAAATTTTATAAGGACCATAATGATGTAATAATATAAATGGATCTACCATATCTATATCTCGACCTGGTAATGGTTGTCTTAATTGTATAGGTCCCATATTAACAAAATCGCTTCGTCCTACTGTTTTTATTGTGTTTGTTTTCATAATCCTCCCTAATCCCTCCTAAGGAGGGACTTTTTTTAATATTAAACTTTCTTTTTTTATTCCATTGAAGAAGGGAATCTTTTTATCGCGACCTCAAAAAGTATAATGAGATTCCATCCTTCGAGGGAATGACAAATTAGTTGTCATCGCATTTTATCTAGCAGATTACTTAATTGTTCTGCTTCCTCTTCACTTAAATTTTTTAATAAATCTTTATTAATATTACGTGGAATTGCTGCTAAAAGCTTTTTTCCTTCATCGGTAATAACAATTTTAACAACACGTCTATCATGTTCTGAAGGGATACGCTTAATACAATCCTTTGCACATAATTTATCCATTAATCTGGTTGCATTAGGGGAACGTTCTAGCATTCTATCCTTAATCACTTGAACATTTAAAGGTTCTTTCGCGCCATTTAATATTCTTAAAATATTGTACTGTTGAGGAGATATCCCATATGGCTTAAAGAAATCATTTTGATAACTTGTTATCCAACTTGCCGTATATATAATATTCAACAAAGCCTTAATTCTGTTATTTGGAAACTTTGAATTGATATCTTTGGAAAAATCCCCCATGTGTTTTTGTATTCAGTATTCAGTATTCAGTTATAGTTCTTTTTGCAATGATGCTATTTTGTTTTTCAAATCAGAATTTAATGCTTCATTGGTAATCTTTCCTTCCGAAAAATTATCGTTGAATGATGGAAAAGAAAAGTCTTCAATAATGTTTCCCCCCATAAAAGCAAAGCGTCCTTTTGCAATATCTAAAACAGTTGCTCCTCCTCTAGCTCCTGGAGATGTAGCCATTAATAACATAGGTTTCTCACTCCATAATTTACCATCTATTCGAGACATCCAATCAAATAGGTTTTTAAATGCTGTTGAATATGCTCCATTATGTTCTGCTAACGATAAAATAATGCCATCTGATGCTTTAATAGCGTCTAAAAATTTATGCGCGTTATCTGGAATACCATGATCTATTTCATAATCAATACCATATAAAGGTAATTCAAAATCGTTTAGATCTAAAATAGTAACCGTTACGTTTTCAACCAAACTTGATGCATAGCTAGCGAGTTGTTTATTTATTGAGTTTCTACTGTTAGTTCCTGCAAATGCAATAATGTTTTTCATATGTTTTAATTATTTTATGATACAAATATAGTGTAAAAACAATTAGTTTCCAAGGAAACTAATTCCATGTTATATATTTTATATTTTTTCATTAGCAGAGATTCAGAATATCATAATATGACCTTATTCGAAATAGGTGGCAACTATCCCTATTCATTAATTTTGTTACCAAATACTACGGGTTTACCAAATAAGTAAGAATGCTCGTTCCTTGTAAATAAGAATTAAAATAAAGTTGTTATTTAAAGTATGGATATATTAATCATTAATTTGTTTTACAATAGTTTACAGAATATATTAGCACCCTGAAAAAAAAAATATGTTCCCCAAAAACAACCTACTTTTTTTCTTTATAATTATTGTTTATCAGTTTGGAAATACTCAAAGTTTAAAAAAACAAACTTTAGGAAACCAAGGTGCTTCTCATTTTGTTTATACCAATAATAAAAGTTATTATATCCTTGAGAGTATTGGGCAAGCTAGTGTTACCCATACTTTTAATGCTAATAATTATTCATTGAGACAAGGTTATTTGCAACCTGTATCTGCTTCTTTAATTTCAATAGATTCCAATACAGATATTGAAGCTGTCATTTTTCCAAATCCGTTTTCATCTAAAGTTGAGGTTAAATTTAAAAAACCAATTATCGATATTTTGCAGGTTACGCTTAGAGATGTTTTAGGCAGAATTATTTTAAATAAACAATTTAGTCCAATGCAATCCATTGTTTTGAATTTAAATAATTTAAATACCGGGACTTATTTGATTCAAATAAGAATGCGCTCCAAATTATTAAATGCGAAAATTATTAAACGATAATATGAAGAAACAATTGCTATTTAATCTCATTTTTATATTCAGTATTTCAGGTTTTGCCCAACAATTATATATAGAATATGGATCTAATATTTTATCATTTGATTATAAAAACTCACAAGGTATGCCTTTAGATAATCTTTTATCACAGTCTAAAACCTACCTGGGTATGGGATATAGAGATAATATCAATAAAGAAAAAACACTCTATCTCTCTTTAGGAGCCACTTATAGTGGTTATGGAGTTATAGGAAGTGATCTTAGATTAGATAATTATTATGAGTGGGATGTTAGTTATTTGGGGGTTACAGCAGGTTTAGATACTAAGTTGTTTCAATTAAATGATTTTTTATTCTATATAAAAGGGGCTATAGCTACCGAGTTCTTGATAAGAGGAAATCAAACTATAAATAATCAAGTATACAATTTAATAGGAAAAGAGGAATTTAATAAAAACATCTTTTTTATAAAAGGAAGCTTAGGCATGCAATACCCTATTTCCAGGAGTACGGCTATTTTTGCAAATTATACATTTGGCAAAACAGTACTGATAAATAGTGATACTAGTGAAGAAACATTAAAATTAAATGCACATCAATTTGGATTTGGTTTTGTTATAAATCTGCCAAATTGTAATTGCGATAATTAAACAAAATATGAAAATGAGACCTACTTATTTAACTTTTTTATTATTAATATTAACGTGTTTTAGTTATGCACAAACAGATGGAATTACGTATCAAGCAGTTATTATAGATAATAATCCACAGGAAATACCAGGCGTAGATATTCCATCTAACAATATACCTAATACAGCATTACAGGTTAGATTTACAATTATAGATAATTTGAATAATTCCGAATATCAAGAAACTCATAATACAACAACCAATGCCTATAGTATGATTAATTTAGTGATAGGCAAAGGCACACCTAACATTGGAGCATTTGATGAGATATATTGGAATAACTCTAAATTTTTAATGGTAGAAATCGATTTAAATGATGGTAATGGAATGATTGAATTTAGTTACCAAGAGCTCACCTATATACCATATGTAAGGCATAGAGAAATTATAGCAACGTCTACTTTAGATGTCGATGGAGTTACTAATTTAAATAGTGATTTATTTGTGAACAATGGTTCTTCAACTACCTTATCAGGAAATTTAACAGTACAAGGAACATCATTATTTCAAGATGATATAACTGTAGAAGGAACATCATTATTTCAAGACAATATAACAGTAGAAGGAACATCATTGTTTCAAGACGATATAACAGTAGAAGGCACGTCAAATTTAAATGATCAGGTAACCATTAATGCTAATATAACAGGAGGTGAAGAGAGTTATGAAGCATATCCATTAAGAATAGAAGGCAGCCAGCAAGGTATTGCAGTTAGATTAACAGCGGGTACTCCAAATAATTCTAATAATTTTATCACCTTTTTTGATAATGGAGGTAATGCTGTAGGTCGTATAGAGGGAGAAACAACAGCAGAAGCAGCTAGTGATCCAGAGTTTATTTATGAAGAGTCTATTTTGATAGCTGAAGAAGTAAAAGCAGGCGTAAATGTTGCTTCATCATTTACACCAATCGTTGTAGGAGGTGTGGGAGCTGCAACAGGTCCCTGTGGCCCTTGTATTGCCTCGGCGGCAGCAGATTTAGCTTTGGCAACAGCAAATTTGGTTACTTTTAATCTTTTCGCTTTATCTAATTTGGGGGTAACATACCAATCGGGTTCTGCAGATTATGCCGAATGGCTAGAACGAAGCAACTTTGGTGAAAAAATGAGTGCAGGTGATATTGTAGGGGTAAATGGAGGAAAAATTTCTAAGTATACAATGAATTCACAACACTATATGGTTGTTTCTACTAAACCAGCCATATTGGGTAATATGCCAATGCAGGGGAATGAAGCATTATATGAAAAAGTAGCCTTTATGGGGCAAATTCCAGTGAAAGTTAGAGGTATTGTCTTGCAAGGAGATTATATCATACCTTCTGGTCTTAATGATGGAACAGGAATAGGTGTTTCACCTCAAAAAATAAAAGCAGAACAGTATCGCGAAATTGTTGGCGTAGCATGGTCTGAAGCATTGATAAATAATGGTGTATCAATGATAAATATGGCTATAGGTTTAAACGCTAACGACGTGGCTAATTTGGCTATAGAACAAGAAAAAAAGATTAAAGTTTTAGAAGATAAATTCAAAACTTTAGAGCAGCGTTTATTAGCATTAGAACATGGTTCTGTTGAAGTTGTAAATTTAGAAAAAACGACCACAGAAAAGGAAAATAAGACACCTCAAAAAGAACTGTCAAGGTCTCAATTAGTTGCATCTTATATGCCTCCTGAGTTAAGTGATGAAATTATGGAAGAGGCTATGTTATATTTAGAAAATGGATATAAGAATAATGGGATTGACATAGAAAACCACCCTGGATTAAATAAATTATTTAACGATTCTAATTATAGAAAAAAGATTATAGCCAAAACAAAGGCTAATTATAAAAAATCTTATAAGAAGCTTTTAGAAAAAAACTAGAATAAACAGAACGTAACGTTTTTAAACTAAAAAATCTTGAAACTGACTATCCTTACCTTTACAAGCAGGTAGTCATGGATATTAACTTCAATAAAAAAGAAGATCATAATAAACTCTTACTCTTCTGATTAAACAACCGCTTGGAAAAGTTTTTTTAAATTATGTGGTTTTTTCACACACCATTCTAAATCATGCTTTTTATATTTAGATAAATAATTTAAAATTAAACCCCATGAAAAAACTTTTTTTTATTGCTCTTTTTGCAATCGGATTATCAACCACAGTACACTCACAATGTGTTTCAGATTATAATTATAATGATATTACTTTATGCGGCTTAGATGAAGTAATAAACTTTAATGGAGGAAACAGTGGCGGTAATCATTGTATTATTTGGGTTAATGGTTCTAACAAATATGCTAGTATTTATATAGGTGGCACTGAATATTCTGCATCATTACAGTATAGATATCTTTTGGCTGGCTTAGACATGTACTATGTAGAAATAGATGTTGATGATGATACTTATGCGTTCATGGTAGGAGTAAATGGTTACGCCCTTGAGGAATACGACATTTGCAAAAACTAATTTCAATGCGATTTATATAACATCGCATAGAAGTATTATTTATTCGAAAAAAACATTTATATATTAAAACTTCTCATTTATGTGTTTTTTTCACACGTCGTTCTAAATCATGCTTTTTATATTTGAGATAAACAATTTAAAATTTTAAACCCCATGAAAAAACTATTTTTTATTGCATTATTTGTTATCGGATTAACAACTACAATTCAGGCACAATGTCTAAACCCATCTAACACTCCTGGATATACTGGATCTACTGGTTTTCTAGATATATTTACATTTGGTAGTGATTCTATCGATGTGGGAATAAGTGTTTCCTCTGAAACATTTACAATAGATGCTCAAATAATAAATTTAACCAATATGGGTACGTATTATGGCCCTTATTATCTAGAAGGTGGTGAAACATTTTATTTTGCTGAAATTACATATGGAGGTTATACTTATTATGCTGATATATCCAAGAGTCATCTTAGTGGTTTAATAGATCATTGGGAGGTTTGTAGATATTAAACAATATATAAACTTACTCGTTGTACATTTAAGGAAGCTTTCTTATTTTTAAGGGTATTAATATCATATTTAGGCTTAATAATTCTATACCCCTAACCAAAGTATCAAAGTTATTTCTAAACTAAACCATTTAATTGATTTGTGAGATTTTTATCTTAAACGCACAACGGGTTAAACTTATACTTTTTTATTTGTATTATTTTATTCCCTTTCTCTTTCGTCGAACTCAAATTTGTAGATCCTCTTCAAATTTTTCACAGACACAATAATATATTTTCACTAACTTATAATTCTTATCATTGGTTTTTGCATTCAAAAAAAACCTGTTGAAATAAACTTTCTATGCGCTTAAAATCAGTATATTAAATAATTTTTAACTGTGTTTTTTCAACTAATCAAACTTGTTTTTTTTATTATTCCCAACTCTCAATTTGCATTTCTTCCTAATCAATAATCATTTGTTACCAAATTGATATAAAGACTAACATAATTATTAATAGTGGATATTAAAAAAAAACTTAAATCTTACAAAAAAGGATTAATCTAAAAATTTAAACTTTTGTACTTTAGCGACAAACTAACTAATATATTACATGGATATTAACTTCAATAAAAACGAAGATCATAATAAACTCTTACTTTCAGAATTAAAAAAACGCTTAGCACAAGTAAGCCTTGGTGGCGGAAAAAGCCGTATAGAAAAACTTCACAGCAAAGGAAAAATGACTGCTAGAGAACGTATTAATTATCTATTAGATGCTAAGTCTAAATCTGTAGAAATTGCTGCTTTTGCTGGAGAAGATATGTACAAAGAGCATGGAGGCTGCCCTTCTGGGGGTGTTGTTGTTAAAATGGGCTATATAAAGGGCAAACAATGCATAGTTGTTGCTAATGATGCTACAGTTAAAGCCGGGGCTTGGTTTCCTATTACTGGCAAAAAAAACTTAAGAGCTCAAGAAATTGCTATCGAAAATAAACTTCCTATTATTTACTTGGTAGATTCTGCCGGGGTGTATTTACCGCTTCAAGATGAAATATTCCCCGATAAAGAACATTTTGGACGTATTTTTAGAAATAATGCCATTATGAGTAGTATGGGAATTACCCAAATTGCCGCTGTTATGGGAAGTTGTGTTGCTGGAGGAGCTTATTTGCCTATTATGAGTGATGAGGCTTTAATTGTTGATAAAACAGGCAGCATCTTTCTTGCGGGGAGTTATTTGGTAAAAGCTGCTATTGGAGAAACCATTGATAATGAAACTTTGGGAGGTGCAACCACGCATTGCGAAATTTCTGGAGTAACCGATTATAAAGCCAAAGATGACAAGGATGCTTTAGATACTATTCAAAATATTATCGATAAAATTGGTGATTACGATAAAACGGGTTTTAATCGCTCCGCTTCAAAAAAGCCAAAAGAAAACCCAGAAGATATTTATGGAATTTTGCCTAAATCCAGAGCCGATCAATATGATATGTATGACATTATAAAGCGATTGGTCGACAATTCTGAGTTTGATGAATATAAAGCAGGCTATGGACAAACCATTATAACCTGCTATGCCAGAATTGATGGCTGGGCAGTTGGCATTGTTGCTAATCAACGTAAATTGGTTAAAACAAAAAAAGGTGAAATGCAATTTGGCGGTGTTATTTATAATGATAGTGCCGACAAAGCAACACGTTTTATTGCGAATTGTAATCAGAAAAAGATCCCATTAGTATTTTTACAAGATGTTACGGGTTTTATGGTTGGTAGTAAAAGTGAGCATGGTGGTATTATTAAAGATGGTGCCAAAATGGTAAATGCCGTTAGTAATTCTGTGGTTCCAAAGTTTACGATTATTATCGGAAATAGTTATGGTGCTGGAAATTATGCTATGTGTGGAAAGGCTTACGATCCTAGATTGATTGTTGCGTGGCCTAGTGCAGAATTGGCGGTTATGAGTGGTAATTCGGCAGCCAAAGTATTATTACAAATCGAAAAAGCTTCATTAGAAAAGAAAGGCGAAAAAATTACGCCTGAAAAAGAAGCTAAGCTTTTTAATAAGATAAAAGACAGATACGACAATCAAGTATCTCCTTATTATGCTGCTGCACGTATTTGGACGGATGCTATTATCGACCCCTTAGATACTCGAAATTGGATTAGTATGGGCATTGAAGCCGCTAACCACGCTCCTATTGAAAAACCATTTAATTTAGGAATATTGCAAGTATAATATAATAAAACACTTTCAACCCCAAATTTGTTTAGATTATGAAAAAAAGAAATATTTTACGCATACTAGGCCTACTGTTTACTAGTTATGTGTTATACTTAGTCTATACCTTCTATATCGATAATAATGACAATATAAAGTCCATTTATTTGGTTCCTAATGATGCTGTTTATATCATTGAAAGTCAGAAACCGATTGATAATTGGAATGCTATAAGTAAAAGTGATATTTGGAAACACCTAAATACCAATGCTTATTTTAATAACCTTTCCGAAAGTCTTAATAAGCTAGACACCATCTTTAAACAAGATGAAAGTACTTTTAAAAGACTAGGAAACAGAGATATACTTATATCTGCTCATGTTTATGCGCCAGGAAAATATGATTTTTTCTATGTTATTGATTTACAGAAAATAGCAAAACTAAATGTACTAAAAAATCATTTAAACACATTTACTAATGATAATTTTAAAATAAGTAAGCGCAAATATCATGAGCATCAAATAACAGAAATTTTCGATATAAAAACTCATGAAACACTATACATGAGCTTCATAAAAAATCAAATGATTGTGTCGTATATGCATACACTCGTTGAAGCTTCAATAGATCAATATTTAGAACCTCAGATTGGAAGAGATCTTAATTTTATAGAAGTAAGCAGAGAAGTTGGTTATAATGATATGTTTCGTTTATATTTTCAGTATGACTATTTAGATGATTTTATTGAGGTTTTTTCGAAAGAACCTAGTGATTTTGGAAAAACATTAAGCAACAGCTTAGAGTTTAGTGGTTTTAGCTTTGATCTAGATGATAATACCATAATAGCAAATGGCATAACAAATTTTAATGATAAAGCAAACGCCTACTTAAAAGCTCTAAAAAAATCTGGAAAAAGCACACGTAGCATTAGCAAAGTGGCACCAAAACAAACAGCACTTTATTTAAGTTTTTCGTTTAGTAGCTTTAATGAGTTTTATAATAATTTTGAAACCATTCAGAAAGAAGATCCAGAGCAATTTAAAAGTTATTTAGATGGGATAGAAAAAGTAGAAAACTTTTTGAAGATAGACTTAAAAGAAAATTTTATTAGTTGGATAGATGATGAAATAGCCCTACTCCAACTGCATTCAACAGTCTCTCAATCTAAAAAAGATGTCGCCATTGTTCTAAAAACGAATGATAGTGAAAATGCAAAAAAACATTTAGACTTTATTTTAGAACAAATACGAAAACGTAGCCCTGTAAAATTTAAAGAAGTTAATTATAAAGGTTATCCCATTAACTTTATGTCCATTAAAGGTTTTTTTAAACTCCTCATAGGAAATTTATTTAAAGACGTTGATAAACCTTATTTTACTATAATAGAAGATTATGTGGTATTTAGCAATCACCCCAATACCTTAAAAAGTATTATAAATAGTTATACAACTAAAGAAACTCTAGACACTTTTGAAGCCTATAAAGATTTTAACGATATGTTTGATAGCAGATGCAGTGCTTTTACCTATATAAACGCTCCTAATCTATATAATAGTGTGTATCATTCTGTAGATACAAATACAAAAAAACAGTTAAAGACGAATAAAGATTATTTTATTTGTTTTCCGCAAATTGGTATTCAATTAACATCGGAAAAAGACTTTTTTGAAAGTAAAATAGTTATCGATTATGAAGATCCAGAGATTGTAAAAACAAAATATACCTTTACAGATACAAACATCAAACCTAAAACAAACACACGCGCTCAATTAATAGAAATTACCGAAGAAAATTTAAACAAAGAAACTATTTTCAATATTCCCGAAATTTATCCTACAGATTTAACTGCTAAAGAATTTATAAAAAAGCACGCGAATGGAAAGGTTAAATTTTCTGTTGAACTAAAAGACGGATTAAAACATGGAGACTATAACGAGTATTATAAAAATGGAAAACTAAAAATCTCTGGAAAGTATTCTAAAGACGAACAAAATGGTACTTGGCGTGTTTATAATTTTGATGAAGATTTAATATTTAAAAAGCGGTTTTAATGCTTATCAATGAAATAAATTAAACAAAAATAAAATGGTAGTATTCAATATTCATGCTGTAATAGTTATTTTACTAGTTCTTGGAGTAAACTATTTATTATCCTTCATTTTTCCTGATTTTCAAAACCGGAGTCATCCTTTTTTTTGGTTAGCCTTTTCTGTTATTGCCGGAATTACGGAACAAACAAAATTAAAAGGAAGATTATTTTGGTTGCCTTTATGGTTAATAGGTCTTTTTGTTTTTACAAAAATATCTATTAGCGAATATCAAAAAAACGATTCTTTAACAGCTCCAATAATTTTTCTTGTTATAGTTATAATTGCTTTTTTATTAATTAAAGTCTTTAATATTAAAGGATGGAATAAGGCAAAACAACACTTGAAAAGGCTAAAAGAAACAAATCATGATGTTAACAATATTGAACAATCCTCCCTTTTAAAACAAGCCTTTTTCCTGCCTCGTTTTTTTATTCCTGATAGTGACATACAACTTATGTTTTTTGGAAAAATATATAATAAGATATATACATTATGGTTTTCTAAGCCTGAAAGAATTTCACATTATTTAAAACTTATCACTCTTATAAAAAATACAATATCTGAAGAATTGTTTAATGCTAAAGTTTCTGTTCTTAACGATAGGCTTATAAAATTAAGAGAAGGTAAAGTCACCTCAATAGATGAATATTTAGTAAAAAATATTGAAGAAGTTCTAAAAAAATAGAAGCCTAACACTAAATAAAGGATTTTAAGTTTTTTATTTTCTCGTGAAAATTCTGTATATTAATGATTGAAAATCAATAACTTTTAATCATGGGAACAATAAAAACACTAAACAAGTGGGCCAATGCACATACGTATTTACCTCTTGATTTATTACGTGTCGCTTTAGGTGTCTTTTTATTTATAAAAGGCATCAGTTTTATGTCAGACAGTGCCATGCTAATGGAATTATTTAAACCAATCCAAAATTTAGCTGGGGGTATGATGGTTATTCACTATGTGGCTCCTGCTCATTTTATTGGAGGGGTCTTAATTTCTTTTGGATTACTTACCAGATGGGTTATTATTGCACAACTACCTATTTTAGTAGGAGCTATTATTATAAATTTTGTTGGTGAAATGAATTCTAATAATTTATTATTCGCTATTATAACATTATTAGTTTGTGCCTTTTTCTTATTATATGGTTCTGGAAAAAACTCCCTGGATTATTATTTTAAAATGCAGAAATAAAAAGAGACTGTCTAAAAAGTGATGACCTTTGTCATCCAGAAGCTTGCCTAAGAATCGGCAGATCAAGGAGACTTCTGAAGAATCTATACTTGTTTTATTTTGAGATTCTTCACTTCGTTCTGAATGACACTAACCTTTTGCATACATGGAATGATATTACCATTTGTACAAAATAAGACCGACATGTCATTCAGAGACCTGAGATAAAAAAAATATCAAGTGGAGGAAATGACGTTATTGAGTATGGTCAGGTTAGTAGTTTTTTTGTCATTCCTGCGAAGGCAGGAATCCACATGATCGAATATTTTTAATGTTATGAAAAACAACGTCTTAAAAAATAACGTCAATGGTAGGCTATCGAAAACAAAATATATTTTGTTTGAAGATATAAGCGAAGCTTACGACTGAAGAATCTTTAGAGATTAATTATAAAGATTCTTCGCTGCGCTCTGAATGACAAGTAGCTGAAAGTTAGTTATTTACAACAACACGTCAATAGTAAGGAGGTACGACTGAAGAACCTCTTGACGTTTTAATCTTTTTATTTTTGAGATTCTTCACTTCGTTCTGAATGACAGCGAAACTTACGACTGAAGAATCTCATAAATTTTAATGCTTATTACAAATTTTGATATGAAGAAACAAGTCGAATAAATTCTGCTCTATACCCCTCTTTATCATCTCCTCTACCTTTTTTAGCCAACTCAATAACATCTTCTGTTTTCGAATTATTATGATATTTAGATTGTCTTAATTGCATTCCCAACAAAGCTACTGCTGAAGCAAACTTCAAATCTTCGGAAGCTTCTGTTATAGTGTTTTTCTGAACATGAACCATTTCTATACTTTTATCTCCATCTGGCTTTTTATATCTAAACTTTACTGTAAATAATTCATCCGAATAATTCTTAGTGACTTCAGTTTTAGTATATTTTAAATCACTCACATCTTTAAGGTAATCACTTTTTACCCCATTTGGAATCACCTCATACAAAGCTGTTACTGTATGTCCGCTTCCCAATTCTCCTGCATCTTTTGCGTCGTCAATAAAATCTTCATCTTCAAGTATTCTATTTTCATATCCAATCAATCTATAGGCTTGTACTATATTGGGATTAAATTCTATCTGAATTTTTACATCTTTTGCTATAGTAAATAATGTGCCTCCAAATTCTTTTCCAAAAACTTTTTGAGCTTCTTGCATCGTATCGATATATGCATGGTTTCCATTTCCTTTATCGGCTAATGTTTCAAGCTTAGAATCTTTATAATTTCCATAGCCAAATCCTAAAACCGATAGAAACACACCTGATTTTCGTTTTTCTTCAATTAATGTTTCCATAGCTTTATCACTAGACGCTCCTACATTAAAATCCCCATCGGTAGCTAAAATTACTCGATTATTCCCATTCTTTTTATAATGTTTTTCTGCTAATTTGTAAGCTAGTTTTATACCAGCTCCACCAGCTGTAGATCCTCCAGATTTTAAATGATCTAAAGCAGCTAATATTTTCTCTTTATGCTTTCCAGAAGTTGGTTCTAAAACAACACCAGCAGCACCAGCGTATACAACTATTGAGACTTTATCTTGTTCACGCAGTTGATTCACTAAAAGCCTGAAAGCCGATTTTAAAAGCGGGAGTTTGTTTTGAGACCCCATAGAACCAGAAACATCTAATAGAAATGTTAGGTTTGATGCTGGCAATTCTTCATGAGCATATGTTTTTCCTTGTAATCCTATTTTAACAATTTTAGTCTCATTATGCCATGGTGTTCTAGCTACTTCTGTATTTATTGAAAAAGGATGTTCATTCGTTGGTTGTGGGTATTTATAATCAAAATAATTAACCATTTCTTCAATTTTAACGGCATCTGGTTCAATAGATACACCGTTATTAATCATACGTCTTATATTACTATATGAAGCTTTATCAACATCAATAGAAAAAGTAGATAACGGAGAAAGCGATGTGCGCTCAAAACTATTCTCGTTAATGACAGCATAATTTTCTTGATTATTTAGTCTAAAATTTCCATGGTGTGTTGTTATTACCACACACCCATTTTTTGCTATCTTTCCAAATTTTTGCTTTGCCTTCCCTTTTTTATATTCTTTTTTACTATCAATATCAGATGCAGCAATAGTCTCAATTATATAATTATTCTCTTTTTTTATTGGAATTCCATCAACGATATATAATAGTTCTTCATCTTTTTCAAATTTCCTGTTTTTTGTAGAAATGAGTATCACACCATTTGCTCCTTTACTTCCATATACCGATGTAGCACTAGCATCTTTAAGCACACTAATATTTTTTATTTGATTTGGGTTTAAATGTTCCATATTGGAATAAGAGGTTTCAACACCATCAACAACAACCATAGGCTCACTTCCTTTTGATACAGATGCTATTCCTCTAATTAGAATACGAGAATTGGAATCTATCATCCCTTTATTATTAGTAATGTTAACCCCAGACACGTGGCCTTGCATAGTTTTTAAAACGGATGTAGCATTTACTTGATTTGCTAATTTATTGTGATATGCTTTTTGTTTTTGACGTTTTATTTCTGATTTAGAAATGGGCTTAGACCTAACAACAGAAGCCGATCTTGTTATATAGGACTTCCTAGTAGTTCCATAAGCTGTAACTACAACTTCATCTAAGGTTGATATGTCTTCTTCTAACACCACAGAAATTGTATTAAAGGTTCCCACTTTCTTTTCTTGCGTTACAAAACCTAAATAGCTAAAAACAAGAACATCTGTTGGTTTTGCTTTAATTTTATAAAGTCCATCAAAATGAGTCGTTACTCCTTTACTCGACCCTTTTATCAAAATAGTTACGCCTGGTAACGGTAAACCATCACTTGCAGATGTTACTTTTCCAGATATCAGTCGTTCTTGTCCTTGAATGTGTATTGAAACGGTCAATACAAAAATGAATGTTAATAACGTTTTCATAATAGTTGATTTTAAAGTTTAGCATAAAACTAATCTCAAACCCTTTCTTATAAAACCGATAATGAGTGAAGTGTCCTTTTGAATGAGTCAGGTACAAAAAAAGAGATTAAAGGTCTAAAAAGTGATGAACTATGTCATGTCATCAGAGATCTGTGTTAAAAATTTTAACTAGCGGATGAAATGACGTAATAGGGGTGTCATTCAGAAGGCTATCGAAAACAAAATATATTTTGTTTGAAGATATAAGCGAAGCTTACGACTGAAGAATCTATAGAAATTAATAATAAAGATTCTTCACTTCGTTCTGAATGAACTTTGTCATTCAGAGGAGGTACGACTGAAGAATCTCTTGAAGTTTTAGCCTTTTTATTTTGAGATTCTTCACTTCGTTCTGAATGACATTAACTATTATAAAAGAAAGTTACGTACTCTTTAGGCTATTCTTATTCTAATCACTGAATAGTGGTTAATCTCTTTTCTTTATAGGTCTTGTACCAAAACGTTTGGTATAAATTTTTGAAAAATAAGTATCATTATTAAAACCTACTTCCAAAGCAAGTTGTTTAAGTAAAATTGTAGGATTCTTTTCTAAAATTTCTCTGGCTTTTTGAAGCCTTATTTCTTTAATAAAGTTATTTGGACTCAAACCTGTATGACTTTTAATTTTTCTATAAAAAGAACTTTTAGAAATATTAAATGTTTCAGCAATACTATCTTGGTTTAGGTTCCTGTCATACGATTTTTCGTAAATATAACGTTTTAGTTCTGTTATAAAACTATCACTATATCTTTCTAGTTCTATATTGTGAACTTCATTATACGAATTTCTTGAGGTATCATTTTTAATACAATTTTTGATACGCGTTAAAAGTTCTTTTTTATCAAAAGGTTTAGTAACATAATCATCGATTCCAAGTTTTAGAACGTCTAATTTGGTATTAATATCAGTTCTAGCTGTGAGCATAATAATAGGGGTCTTATTGTTATGCTCCTTAAGTTTTGCAACAAACTCATAGCCATTTAATTTTGGCATCATATAGTCGGTTATTATAAAATCAATGGCTTCTTGTTCAATAATTTTTAAAGCTTCTAAACCATTCGAAGCCTCAAAACAAGTATTATTTGGTAATATGGAAACTATATGTTTTCGCATATCATAATTATCATCTACAATTAAAAAATTGGATCCTGATATTTTAGCATTTTCTTTTAATATATGTTCTTTTTTTATGGCATCGGGTATTGTGTTTGTGCTAGTAATACGAGGCTGTTTTTTTTCTAGAGCTAGTTTAATAGTAAACGTACTTCCTTTATTAGGGGTACTTTCCAATAAGAGTTGGCCATTGTGTAACTCAATAATTTCTTTGCTAAAAGCTAAACCAATACCACCACTACCACCAGATTTATTTATATCGTTGTTAACTTGATAAAATCGATTAAACACATTTTTCATGTTGGCTTTAGCAATACCAATTCCTGTATCAGAAACCTTAATAAGCACTTCTTGATTTTCTTCAGAAAGATTAATGGTAACCATCCCTACATCTGTATATTTTAAAGCATTTATAAGTATATTAGTAATGGCTCTTTCTAGAAAAACGGTATCTATTTTTGCTATATAGTCTTCCATGTTTTCTGAAATGTTAAAAGCAATATTTTTTTGATCAAATAAGGGTTCAAAATCTAGATATTGTTTACGAACCAATTCAGAAACATTAGCCAACTTAAATTGTAAACTAAACTGAGAAGATTGCATTTTAGCTAAATCTAATACATTATCCACCATATTAGTAATCGCATTAATTTGTTTTTTAATACCTTTTTCAATGGCAATTATTGGTAGTGTTTTTTCTGTGTATTTTTCTAATTCAGAAACTTGTCCCTGAATTAATGTTAAAGGAGTTCGTATTTCATGAGATATATTGGTAAAAAATTGAGATTTAAATTTATCGAGCTGTTCTAATTCTTTTGTTTTAGCTTCTAGTATTTTTTCATTTCTAATATTAAGATTTTTAAAATAACTAACTACTATAAACACGCCATAAAACAAGAAAGGGGGGTTCATGTTATTAAAAACAGAAACAGGGTAATGTTTAAAATGCAAATTAGGAAAGTAAAACCCTGATAAACATATTATTAAGACAAAAATATTTATCTTTTTATTATCAATATAAATTAATGAAACTGCAGGAGGTAATAAAAAATAATATTCTAAAAGCTCAGCTTTATACATATAATTAGAAAATAATAAGATCATTATTGTAAGATTAAAAATACATACAATACTGGCAATAAAATGCTTCTTGTAATATTGTAATATTTTTACACTAGCTATAAAAAATAGCATAATTATATAACTCATATTTATGAGCTGGTCTTTAAAAAAATCTTCTATAAAAGAAAAGAGCACAAATAAAATCCAACTATTACAAAATATGTTTAGCAACTTAATCTTCTTAAAATCATTTTCGCTCGTATTTTCATCGATTCCTAATGAAGTATTGGTGTAAAATAACGCAGTTATTTTCTTAATTATTTTTTTCATGAGAGACTGTTTGGGGCTCAAAAATAAAGATATGAATTTAATATGTATATCTAATTCCTAATAAATTGACCAGTTTTAAGTATTTATATTTAAGTTTTGCTTTTTGTTGCTACAAATTTAATAGTTATAAAATTTCACTTGAAAATATTTATTTTTTTGTATGTAGATTCTTTAAAAAATAAGCTTTACCCCCCAATAATTGACCAATTTGTAAGGTCGATTGACCAATTTGTGATCTTTTAATTCCTTTATTTTGTATTTAATTTTAAATGAATCTTATTAAAATCATGAAACCAAATCTTTTAAGACCCCAACACCTACTAATGTTTCTTGCATTTATACTAGTTGCAAGTTGCTCTAGAGATGATGATAAACAGGTATCAGTAACATTAATAACAATAGAAGCAGAAACCACTAGTATTTTAAAAAGTACTACATTACAATTAACCGCCACAGTAAAACCAGAAAATGCAGAAAACAAAGGCATCACTTGGGCTAGTAGTGATGAAACAATAGCTACCGTAAACCAAGAAGGATTAGTAACTGGCTTGGAACTCGGGGAAGTAAACATTACAGCAACATCAACAGCAGACTCATCTATAAGTGGAACCTTTACTTTAGTGGTTACTGGATCTACAAGTAATGCTATAACCTCATTTACTATAAATGATGTAGAGGGAACCATTAATGATGATAATACAATAGTCGTTACATTTCCTTTTGGTACAGATATAACCGCATTAACACCTACAATTGGTATTCCTGAATTTGCTACTGTAAGCCCAACAGGCGCACAGGATTTTTCAGCACCCATTAGCTATACGGTAACTGCCGAAGATGGTAGTACTGCAACATATACAGTTAGTGTTACAGTGAATGCACCTTCCCCTTTTATTACAACTTGGAAAACGACTAGCGACAATGAGAGTATTACAATTTACATAAACCCTAATATCACTACTGGATACGATTACCAAATAAATTGGGGAGATGGCAGTACAGAAAGTAATCTTACAGGAGATGCTACCCACAAATATGCGAGTGCAGGAACCTATATCGTAGAAATATCAGGTGATTTTCCTGCTATCTATTCTGGTTATAATAACAGAATAAACGCAGAAAAACTCCAAACGATTGAAAATTGGGGCGATATAACATGGAAAAGTATGGAAAAAGCATTTGCTTATTGTACTAATCTAACCTATAATGCTACAGATATTCCTAATCTAGATAATGTAACTAATATGGCTAGTATGTTTTTTGTTGCATCCGATTTTAATGGAGATCTTAGTAGTTGGGATGTTAGTAAGGTAACTAATATGGTAGCTATGTTTTTTGGTGCATCCGATTTTAATGGAGATCTTAGTAGTTGGGATGTTAGTAAGGTAACTAATATGGCTAGTATGTTTTTTGGTGCATCCGATTTTAATGGAGATATTAGTAGTTGGGGTGTTAGTGAGGTAACTAATATGTATGCTATGTTTAATAATGCATCCAGTTTTAATGGAGATATTAGTAGTTGGGATGTAATTAAGGTAACTGATATGGCTAGTATGTTTTCAAATGCATCCGATTTTAATGGAGATATTAGTAGTTGGGATGTTAGTGAGGTAACTAATATGGAAGCTATGTTTGCTTACGCATCCAATTTTAATGGAGATATTAGTAGTTGGGATGTTAGCAATGTAGAGACTATGCATGCTATGTTTTATTATGCATCCAATTTTAATGGGGATATTAGTAGTTGGGATGTTAGTAAGGTAACTAATATGAATTTTATGTTTAATAATGCATCCAGTTTTAATGGAGATATTAGTAGTTGGGATGTTAGTAAGGTAATTAATATGTCTAATATGTTTGCTTACGCATCCAATTTTAATGGAGATCTTAGTAATTGGGATGTTAGCAATGTAGAGACTATGCGTGCTATGTTTAATTACGCATCCAATTTTAATGGAGATCTTAGTAATTGGGATGTTAGCAAGGTAACTACTACATATGGTATGTTTAATAACGCAACAGCTTTCAGTCAAGACCTTTCAAATTGGGCTACAGATAACGTAACAGATTGTGCCATTTTTGCTGCTGGTTCAGGGCTTACATCAGCACAACTACCAACTGCGGGTACTTGTTTTCAGCCATAATAAGCCTAAGTGATAAATTATGAAGCTAAATGCCTTGCAGATTTTAGTGAAAGGCTAGGGTATAAATTTTATTATTAAAAAAGGCTGGTTTAAAAAACCAGCCTTTTTTAATTAGTAGTCACTTTTAAGAAGTACATATAGTATCCTTTAGTTTTAATAAACCTAATCATTATCTACTTTTTTTATAAGAAAAAACTTCAAAATAGATTTCACCCCCAATAATTGACCAGTTTGTGAGGTTGATTGACCAATTTGTGATCTTTTGATTCTCTTATTTTGCATTTAATTTTAAATGAATCTTATTAAAATCATGAAACCAAATCTTTTAAAAACCCAACACCTACTATTGTTTTTTGCATTTATACTAGTTGCAAGTTGCTCTAGCGATGATGATAAAACTGAAGCATCAAGTATTGAAGTAAACTCAATAACAATAGAAGCAGAAACCGAAACCACTAGTATTTCAAAAAGTACTACATTACAATTAACCGCCACAGTAAAACCAGAAAATGCAGAAAACAAAGGCATCACTTGGGCTAGTAGTGATGAAACGATAGCTACCGTAAACCAAGAAGGATTAGTAACTGGCTTGGAACTCGGGGAAGTAAACATTACAGCAACATCAACAGCAGACTCATCTATAAGTGGAACCTTTACTTTAGTGGTTACTGGATCAACAAGTAATGCTATTACCTCATTTACTATAAATGATGTAGAGGGAACTATTAATGATGATAATACAATAGTCGTTACATTTCCTTTTGGTACAGTTATAACCGCATTAACACCTACAATTGGTATTTCTGAATTTGCTACTGTAATCCCAACAGGCGTACAAGATTTTTCAGCACCCATTAGCTATACGGTAACTGCCGAAGATGGTAGTATTGCAACATATACAGTTAGTGTTACGGTGAATGCACCTTTTATTACAACTTGGAAAACGACTAGCGACAATGAAAGTATTACAATTTACACGAATCCTAATATTATTACTGGATACGATTACCAAATAAATTGGGGAGATGGCAGTACAGAAAGTAATCTTACAAGAGATGCTACCCACCAATATGTGAGTGCAGGAACCTATATTGTAGAAATATCAGGTGATTTTCCTGCTATTTATTCTCCTTATTCTAATGCAACAAACTCAGAAAAACTCCAAACGATTGAAAGTTGGGGCGATATAACATGGAAAAGTATGGAAAAAGCATTTGCTTATTGTGCTAACCTAACCTATAACGCTACAGATATTCCTAATCTAGATAATGTAAACGATATGTCTGATGTGTTTACTTTCGCATCCAATTTTAATGGAGATATTAGTAGTTGGGATGTTAGTAAGGTAACTGATATGCGATTTATGTTTTTTGATGCAACAGCTTTCAATCAAGACCTTTCAAACTGGGCTACAGATAACGTAAGATATTGTGACTATTTTGATGCCGGTTCAGCGCTTACACCAGCACAACTACCAACTGCAGGTTGTTTTCAGCGATAATTAAGACCAAGTGCTAAATTATAAAACTACATACCTTGCAGATTTTAGTGAAAGGCTAGGGTATAAATTTTATTATTAAAAAAGGCTGGTTTAAAAAACCAGCCTTTTTTAATTAGTAGTCACTTTTAAGAAGTACATATAGTATCCCTTAATACAAAATTACAGCATACCATAGTTTTAATAAACCTATCCTGCTACTTTTTTATAAGATTTGGTTCCCTTATTTTTGTATTTAATTTTAAATTAATTTTATTAAATTCATGAAATCAAATCTTTTAAGAACCCAACACCTACTAATGTTTCTTGCTTTTATACTATTGGCTAGTTGCTCTTGCGATGATGATAAACAGGTATCAGTAACATTAATAACAATAGAAGCAGAAACCACTAGTATTTTAAAAAGTACTACATTACAATTAACCGCCACTGTAAAACCAGAAAATGCAGAAAACAAAGGCATCACTTGGGCTAGTAGTGATGAAACGATAGCTACCGTAAACCAAGAAGGATTAGTAACTGGCTTGGAACTCGGAGAAGTAAGCATTACAGCAACATCAACAGCAGACTCATCCATAAGTGGAACCTTTACTTTGGTGGTTACTGGATCTACAAGTAATACTATAACCTCATTTACTATAAATGATGTAGAGGGAACCATTAATGATGATAATACAATAGTCGTTACATTTCCTTTTGGTACAGATATAACCGCATTAACACCTACAATTGGTATTCCTGAATTTGCTACTGTAAACCCAACAGCGGTACAAGATTTTTCAACGCCCATTACCTATACAGTAACTGCCGAAGATGGTAGTACTGCAACATATACAGTTAGTGTTACGGTGAATGCACCTTCCCCTTTTATTACAACTTGGAAAACGACTAGCGACAATGAGGATATTACAATTTACATAAACCCTAATATCACTACTGGATACGATTACCAAATAAATTGGGGAGATGGCAGTACAGAAAATAATCTTACAGGAGATGCTACCCATCAATATGCGAGTGCAGGAACCTATACCGTAGAAATATCAGGTGATTTTCCTGCTATCCTTTCTTACGGTAACACAAACGCAGAAAAACTCCAAACGATTGAAGGTTGGGGCGATATAGCATGGGAAAGTATGACTCTTGCATTTGCTTATTGTACTAATCTAACCTATAATGCTACAGATGTTCCTAACCTAGATAATGTAACGAGATTGGAGGGGATGTTTATTTCCTCACCCAATTTTAATGGAGATATTAGTAATTGGGATGTTAGTAAGGTAACTAATATGGCTATTATGTTTTATAATGCAACAGCTTTTAATGCAGATCTTAGTAGTTGGGATGTTAGTGAGGTAACTAATATGTCTAATATGTTTTCTAATGCATCTAGTTTTAATGGAGATATCAATAGTTGGGATGTTAGTAAGGTAACTAATATGGAAGCTATGTTTTTTGGTGCATCCAATTTTAATGGAGATCTTAGTAATTGGGATGTTAGTAAGGTAACTACTATGTATGGTATGTTTAATAACGCAACAACTTTCAGTCAAGACCTTTCAAATTGGGCTACAGATAACGTAACAGCTTGTGCCTATTTTGATACCGGTTCAGCGCTTACACCAGCACAACTACCAACTGCAGGTTGTTTTCAGCCATAATAAGCCTAAGTGCTAAATTATAAAACTACATACCTTGCAGATTTTAGTGAAAGGCTAGGGTATAAATTTTATTATTAAAAAAGGCTGGTTTAAAAAACCAGCCTTTTTTAATTAGTAATTACTTTTAAGGGTTATGTATAATGAAATATGGGAGAATTTAAGCCAGTCCTATCTGCTATTAGAAAAGTTAAAATGATAAGTTCTCTATTTAATCTCCAGACTATAAGGAAATAATAATTGAATGCCTTTTTTCTTAGACATCGATTTTATCTCTTTTAAAATTCTATAATTCTCCTCTCCTAATTCTTCTTTTAAAATAGCTTCTTTAGTGTTTGAACCTTTCAACAATTGATTCATTAGAGCATTAGCTAAATCCTCTTCTTCATAAACAGGGAATTCTTCTATTTTATAATCTTCAATGTCGGCAGCTTCAGAAGCTCTCTGTAGTGCTAAATCCAATCCACCTAATTCATCTACCAACCCATTATTTAAAGCATCTACGCCAGTCCAAACACGTCCTTGGGCAATGGCTTTCACATCATCTTGGGTCATATTACGACCTTCTGCTACCCGATTTGTAAACAATTCATAAATATCTATAATCCCTTCTTTAATAAAAGCACGTTGTTCATCATTTAAAGGTTCAAAAAAGCTATACAACACCGCATTTTTATTAGTGACGACTTGTTCTGCGTTAATCCCTATATTATCTGCTAATTGCTTCCCATTAGGTAGCACGCCAAACACACCAATACTTCCTGTAATGGTTGTAGGTTCTGCTATAATTTTATCGGCATTACATGCAATATAGTAACCACCAGATGCTGCAACATCTCCCATTGAAACGATAATGGGTTTCACTTTTTTGGTTAACTCAATTTCTCTCCAAATTAACTCACTTGCCAACGCACTTCCACCAGGAGAGTTTATACGTAAAACGATGGCCTTAATCTTATCATCTTCTCTGGCTTCTTTTAAAGAGGCATTCATAACCCCCTGCCCTACAGATTCCTCATCCCCTTCTCCATAAATAATATCCCCTTCTGCATAAATGACTGCTATTTTGTTTTTACTCTTATTAGATTTTAATTTATTAGCAGCATAGATCGAATACGCTCCAATAGTAACGGACTTAATATCTTCATTAAACTCAACGCCTAGAGCTTCTCTTATATCATTAATATATTCATCATGATATGCAATTTTATCTATAAGTTGAGAGGCTTTAGCTAAATTGGCATTTCTAGCCAATAAACTATCTGCTATAACATGTAACCGTTCTGGAGTAATCGCTCTACTTTTTGAAATATCTTGTTTCATTTCATTCCAAAGCCCATTTAAATAAACAGAAATCTGATCTCTATTTTCATCACTCATTTTATTTGCCAGGAATGGTTCTACGGCACTTTTATATTTCCCGAACCTTACAACTTCCATTTTAAAACCAGATTTTTCCTGAAAATCTTTAAAGTATAAACGCTCAGAATACAGTCCTTTAAACTCCATCATCCCTACTGGATTCATGTAAATAGTATCTGCAACAGAACTTAAATAATAATCTTTCTGTGTATAAACATCGGCGTACGCCACTATGAATTTTCCAGATTCTTTAAATTTTAATAAAGCATTTCGCAAAGCCTTTATTTGTGAAATACCTGCAATAATAAAATTACTATCTATAGAGATTCCTTTAATATTATCATCACTTGCAGCATAATTTATAGCATCAATAATATTAAATAAGCCGTTTTTTTCATCTTCGTTTAAAAACGGATATGCATTGAATTCTGTTTTATCTGCATAATCTTGTATAGGAAAGTCTAAGGTTAACTCTAAAATTGAATTAGGTTTTACATGAACGGTCTCTTCTGATGACGATCCAACTAATAACCCAATGATAAATAGCCCTATAAAACAGATAACAAAAAATACAATAATACCTGTTACTGTAGATAAAACACGTCTAATAAAATTCATAATTTATATTTTCTATTTGTATTGAAAAAGGTGACAAAGTTACGACTTAAGCCAATAAATTTAATAACTCTAATGTTTTTTTACGCTGAACCTTGCCTGAGGGGGTTTCTACAAATCGTTCTACCGCATAAATTTTTTTTGGTTTTTCAAATTTATCCAGGTCTAAAAAAACGGATGTGTTAAGCTTATTAGAATCGCTTTCCAAAACTAAAATAAGCTGTTCTCCTAAAGTTTTATGAGGGCTTGAGGCTACAAAAAAACGTTTTTTTATTTTATCGTGAAGTTTAGACTCTATCGCTTCAGGAAATAATTTAAGACCACCAGAGTTTATAACATTATCGTAACGCCCTAACCATTCAAACTCGCTGTTAGAAAGACATTTAACAAAATCGTTCGTTACAATTTTATTTTTTGAAAGTCTTGGAGCATCAATTATTAAACAACCTCTTTCGTCTTGCGAAATGCTAATATTTGGGAGTGTTTGGAAGTAAGATGCGTCGTCAAGCTCTGTATTTCGGTCCTTTTCTTTATTAAAATTATTGATTTTTTTTACTGCGATATGCGTTACTGTCTCAGTCATACCATAGGTTTCGTAAACATTCGAATTTAAGTTTTGAAGCCTGTTTTTCAATGAATTTGAAACCGATGCACCTCCAACAATAATAGTTTTAATATGTTGGCAGTTATCTAATGAGTTTTGGAGTTGTAACGGAATCATCGCACAAAAATCATAATGCCTCTTTGTATTAAAATTTGGTTGAGAAACAGGTGCAACCAAATCTAATTCTAATCCAATAACTACAGCTCTAACAAGCATCATTCTACCTGCTATAAAATTTGAAGGTAAACAATGTAATGCTTTATCACCAGATTTTAAATTGAAAAAATCACCCGTTGCTATAGCCGAATTCACCATGGCTTGCTTTCTAATAGAAATGGGTTTCGGGATGCCTGTTGATCCAGATGTATTAACCACTATAAAATCATTATGATCTAACCAATCCAATAAAAATTCACCGATAAACGTCTCATAAGGCAACCCTTCTTTAACAAAACTATAAGCCACTTCCATAAGGTCTTCATACGTATAATGAATCCCATTTAGCTTAAATCTATTATGAACTTTATTGTATTTTGGTGTCACGTCCTAGATCTTCTATGATTTTATAATCTTTTTTTTTGGTGGTTCTATAACATTCCCAAAAAGTTTATCTTTCCAATTGGTCCAATGATACTTTTTGGAAAGAATAAAAAGTAATATAGGGAATACAACAAATACGGGAACAAATATTTCCATAACCCCCATTTTTTCGGGGTCCGACAAATCCTTAAAAATAGAATGTGTTTGAAAAGCAGTCCAATCTGCTGTTACAAGAAGTGCTGTAAATAGGTTGTTAGCAGCATGAAACCCTAGTGATAGCTCCATACCTTCATCCATAAGTGTCATAATTCCTAACATCAACCCTGTACCTATATAATAAATCATAATAACATACCCGAGTTTTTCAACTTCGGGGTTTGCTATATGAAGTAAACCAAAAACTGTAGACGTAATAATTAATGGCACCCATTTATTCTTTGCAATGATGCCTATCCCCTGCATTAAATATCCTCTAAACAAATACTCTTCAAAGCTTGTTTGTAATGGTACTAATAAAACCGCAATAGCACTAAGTATTAAAAATGGTTTTAATTTAAAATTAAACACATAATCCTCTGATGTGATATAATAATCTATTAATACAAAGCTACTTGAAACAATTCCCCAGAGAAAGAAAATAAACCAAAACCTTTTCCAATCTATTTTTTTTCTTGTTGTTGTTAAATCTACAAAGGATTGTTTGTGAAGATATTTAACGGCTAATAGTAAAAATAACAAGCCGCCAGCAAAAGGTAATAACACAAAAACCAAATTTAAATTTGATTCAAATAATGTCATAATATAGTTTGTATCCCCCATTTGTGATTGATCTATATTGCCATTAAATGTTTCTATAAATATGGCTATTAAATGCGGTGCAGAAAATACAAAAACACCAGTAATTGCTATTAATACCCCTATTATATAGCGCCACCAATCGTGTAAGCCCTTATAAGCTTGAGTTATATACATTCCTTATAAATTTATGTTCCAATTAATACTATTATTATATTGCAATGTACCATTTTTAACTTGTAATGGTGAATCAAAATTATTAGTAAATAATCCGCCAGTTCCCAAGCCTTGTGGTAAATGACTCTGTTTGCAATAAGTATATTGAGCGATCGCGTTTAGTCCAATATTACTTTCTAATGCACTGGTAATCCACCATCCTATTTGGTGATGTTCTGCAATACGAATCCATTCATTACTTCCTTTAAACCCTCCAACTAAACTTGGTTTTAAAATAATATACTGAGGGTTTATGGTTTGTAGCAGTTCTTGCTTATTTGTTACAGAAAATACCCCTATTAATTCTTCATCTAAAGCAATTGGTAATGGGGTCTCTTTGCATAATTGCTTCATCTCTTGTATTTGACCTTGTTTTATGGGCTGTTCTATGGAATGCAAATCGAAATCTGATAATATCTTTAATTTTTCTAAAGCTTCGGAAGGTGTAAATGCACCATTGGCATCTACCCGTAATTCGATATCTTTAGAGCTAAATTCTTTTCTAATAGATTTTATAAGATTTATTTCGGTTTGAAAATCAATTGCTCCAATTTTCATTTTAATACATGAGAAACCAGCTTCTAGCTTTTCCTTTATTTGCTGTTTCATGAACACTTCTGTTCCCATCCAGATTAAACCGTTTATCGAGATGGCTTCCTTACTCTGAGTGAATTTTGATGGAAATAATTCAAAACGATCTTGACTTTCTAAAGATTTAAAAGCCATTTCTAAACCAAATTGAATGCTCGGAAATTCAATTAATTCAGATAATAAATCCTCTAAACGCTTATTGATGTTTTTACAAAGCCATTGCAGTTTTTCTTCATAGTCTGGTCTGTCGTCAACCGAAAGCCCTCTAAACAAACCACATTCACCTATACCTTGCTTGCTTTCAGAATTTAAAAGAAGGATCCATGTTTCTTTAGTTTTTAAAATACCTCGCGACGTGCCACTGGCTTGCTTAAAATTTAGGATGTGTTTTTTATAAGATGCCTGTATCATCTATAATTCGATAAAATCGCCAATTTCAAGAAGCATTAAATCTTTTTCTTTTTCGAAAAACTTTCGCTTTGCCAGCTCATGGTCGATCTCAATGTAACCAAACGTATCAAAATGATAGCCTAATACTTTATCGCATGCAACAAAATCACTCGCAAAAATAGCATCATCAATTCCCATTGTAAAATTATCACCAATAGGTAAAATGGCTAAATCCAACTTTGTTTGAAGCGGAATAAGTTTCATATCAAAAGTAAGTGCTGTATCGCCTGCTATATAAATATTTTTATGTTCACCTTCTATAACAAAACCGCCTGGCTGGCCCCCATAGCTTCCATCGGGAAAGGATGATGTATGGATTGCATTGACGTACTTAACAGAGCCAAAATCAAAACGCCACGTACCACCATGATTCATAGGATGGCATTCTATTCCTAATTTTTCAAAATGTGAAGCGACCTCAAAATTAGAAACCACTACAGCTCCTGTTCGTTTGGCGATAGCTTCAACATCTAAAATATGATCTTGATGCGCATGTGTTACCAAAATATAATCGGCTTTTAGTGCTTCTATATTAATATGTGATGCTTTGGGGTTTCCTGAAATGAAAGGATCTACAAGTATATCAACATCATTTACTTGTATCCCTAAACTAGCGTGACCATAAAATGTGATTTTCATTATTTCTAGATATTAAATTTAGCAAAAGTAAAGTACAAAAAAACTATAACAAATGCCCTACTCCCATAAGGATTGCTAATAAAACAGTTGTTAGGGCTAACTTTTTTAATTCTGGGTCTAGTAATTTAGGGTCTGTATTTTTACTTACCTTTTTAATATGAATGAATAAAGGTATGTAAGCCACGATAAAAATCAAATTATATGGCGATGTATAGTATAATATTCCGAATAAGGAAGACAATGTAATGGCTAATCCTATTAATGTATAATGGTATAATTTAACATTTTTAATTCCAATCTTAACCGCTAGTGTTATTTTATTTGATTTTTCATCAGAGATTATATCGCGCATGTTATTAAGATTAAGAACACCCGCACTTAACAATCCTATGGTGCAGGCAGGGAGGAAAACAACATGATCTATTGTTTTAGCATATAACACATAACAACCAATAACACTAACTAAACCAAAGAAAATAAACACAAAAATGTCTCCCAAACCTCTGTAACCATAAGCATTACTTCCTACGGTATATTTTATGGCACCAACAACTGATGCTATACCAAGAGCAAAAAACAAAAGAGTTAGCAAAAAATGCTTAACCCCAAATGCGGAAAAAATCAAAAAAAACGCTAATACTATAGAAATTAGAACATTAATTTTAATGGCATTAAACATCTCTTCTGGCGATATTTTTCCAGATTGTATGGCACGCTCGGGGCCTATTCTATCATTATTATCGGTGCCTTTAATACCATCACCATAATCATTAGCTAGATTAGATAATATTTGAAAACTTAAAGTGGTTAAAATCGCAAGAATGCCAATTTTCCACTCAAAAAAACCATTATATTCTGCTAAACATGATGCTAAAATAATACCAGAGATAGATAAGGGTAACGTCCTTAAACGCATTGTAGAAATCCAAAGGGATACTTTCTTCATATTATGGAATCCATTTTTTAACAAAATTAGGCTTACGTTTTTCAAGAAAAGCATTTCTTCCTTCAATAGCTTCTTCTGTCATGTAAGCTAAACGAGTCGCTTCTCCTGCAAATACTTGCTGACCAACCATACCATCGTCTGTTAAATTCATAGCGAATTTAAGCATCTTTATGGATGTTGGTGATTTTGCCAATATTTCTTGTGCCCACTCATAGGCAGTTACTTCTAATTCATCATGAGGTACTACGGCGTTTACCATGCCCATGTCTAAAGCTTCTTGTGCAGAATAATTTCTTCCTAAGAAAAATATTTCACGCGCTTTTTTCTGTCCGACCATTTTTGCTAAATAAGCAGAACCATATCCTCCATCAAAACTAGTAACATCGGCATCTGTTTGCTTAAAAATAGCATGTTCCTTACTTGCTAATGTTAAATCGCAAACAACATGTAAACTATGTCCGCCTCCTACTGCCCATCCTGGTACAACCGCAATAACTGCTTTTGGCATGAACCGAATTAAACGCTGAACTTCTAAAATATTTAAACGATGATACCCATCTTCTCCTACATAACCTTGATGTCCTCTTGCTTTTTGATCGCCTCCACTGCAAAAGGAATAAACACCATCTTTGGTTGAAGGCCCTTCAGCAGATAATAATACAACACCTATGTTAACATCTTCATTAGCATCATAAAAAGCATCATATAATTCACTAGTAGTTTTTGGTCTAAAAGCATTACGTACGTCTGGCCTGTTAAAAGCAATACGTGCCACGCCATGACACTTTTTATAAGTGATATCTTGATATTCTTTAACTGTAACCCAATTCTCTTGGTTCATTTTTGTTATTTTAGTCAAAAATAAATTTTATTTCATTAAATCGCTTACTTCACCATGAAAAATAAATATTTCGCTGCTGTTTTTATTTTATTCACATGTTTAACTCATTCTCAACATTATGATTTTAAGACCATTATAGATCTTGAAACTACAAATGTGATTAGCCAGGACCATACAGGGACTTGTTGGAGTTTTTCTACTTCGTCTTTTCTTGAAAGTGAAATAATTCGTATAACGGGTGATCAAATTGATTTATCTGAAATGTATAACGTGCGCCATGCCTATATTAACAAATCATGGAACTATATTATGAGGCAAGGAAAAACACAATTTAGTGAAGGAGGCTTAGCACACGATGTAATTCATTCTATTTCGGAACATGGTTTTGTACCAAATGCTGCATACACTGGTTTAATGAATGGACGTACGAAACATGACCATTCCAAATTAGTAGATACTTTAAAAAGTACTTTAGATAACTATATAAAAGCACCTAAATCTTTTAACTGGAAAAAGCATGTTAATGCTATTTTAGATTCTTATCTCGGTAGTAATGTTACAAGTTTTAATTATAAAGGTGTTGCTTATACCCCTGCATCTTTTATGAAGAAAACAAAGATTATCCCTGAAGATTACGTTACTATAACCTCTTTTTCGCATAAACCTTTTTATACAAATTTTATCTTGAACATTCCTGATAACTTTTCTAATGGTGCTTTTTTTAATGTAAAATTAGATGAACTAATACATATTGTAAATAATGCTTTAGAAAAAGGATTTACTATTGAATTAGATTGCGATGTTAGCGAGAAAACATTTTCGTCGAAACATGGATTAGCAATCCTTCCCAAGGATGGTATAAATTTAGAAGATGCGTTTATAAACATATCTGAAGAAAAGCAAGTAACTCAGGAATTGAGGCAACAAGAATTTGAGAACTATAATACCACAGACGATCATTTAATGCACATTACCGGGGTATTAAAAGATCAAAATGGAACAACCTATTATAAAGTAAAAAATTCTTGGGGAACAAATCCTAAAAGAGTTAACAATGGAGGATATATTTATATGAGTGAAGCATACTTTAAGTTAAAAACCATTTCTGTAATGTTACACAAAAAGGCTATTCCTAAAAAAGTATTTAAAATCCTCAAAAAAAGTACTTAAAATTTTGAGAAAAGTATAAATATTTAATACAAAAAATATCAGAGTAATAAAAATAAACAAATACGTACAAGTACGTATTGTTTTGTAGTAATTAGTTTGTTAATTTTGTTAACTATTTAAGTTTTATCGGTTTAATATGTTTTTTGCCGATAATTTTCGTACTTTGCCGACGTTCAATACCCAAAACTATGTTAATCTCAATTATTATTTCCCTCACAGTACTTGTAATTATTAATTTTTTATTGCTAAAATTTAGTTCTAATAAAATTAATAGACCCCAAAAAACAAACAAGAAACCCGTGGTGCTTACCATTCAACGGGAGTCTGAGAGACTTGCTCCAACAGGGAGTTAGTTTTACTAAAATGTTTGTTATTAAACCAATAGCCTCTGTTAGCGCTTAAAGGAGAAGGATGCCCCGAAGTCAATATTTTATGCTTATCTGCATTTATTAATTTCACTTTTTGTTTTGCATAACCGCCCCAAAGTAAAAACACTATATTTTCTTTAGTGTCACTTATCGTTTTTATAGTCGCATCTGTAAAGGTCTCCCATCCTCTTTTTTGATGACTACCAGCCTGGTGAGCCCTCACAGTTAATGTTGCATTCAACAATAGTACACCTTGGTCTGCCCAACGCATCAGATTACCGCTTTCTGGATATGGAATTCCTAAATCTGTTTCTACCTCTTTAAATATATTAATTAGCGAAGGCGGGTGACTAATCCCTTTATTTACAGAAAAACACAGGCCATTTGCTTGTCCCACTCCATGGTAAGGATCTTGACCTATAATTACAACCTTCACATCATTAAAATGACAATGATTAAAGGCATTAAATATTTGACTTCCTGGCGGGAAACACGTTTGAGATTTATATTCTGCTTTAACAAAATCCACTAAATTTTTAAAATAAGGCTTACTAAACTCTTTTTCTAAATAAGGTTTCCAGCTTTCGTGAATATCTACGTTCATCTTAATTTTAATTGGATAATATTTTTACTAATAATTCTTTTAACAAATCCCCTTGAGGAACAGAACTAGCGCCTACTCCTTTGCTTTTTACATCAAACTGTCGCAATGTAGAAACTACCGAACTTACTTTTCGCATAGGATACTGTCTTGCAGCTTCAATGTATTCTTTTACAAAATAAGGATTGACTTTTAAAGCAGATGCTACATTTCGTGGAGATTTATCACTTAATCCATGAAAATGAAGCAATTGTGAAAAGAAATTAAACAATAGAGATACCGTGACTACCATAGGATTGTCTTTTGGATTTTCAGCAAAATAATGAACAATTCGATAGGCTTTCATCGTATTTCTTTCACCAATAGCCTTACGTAATTCAAAATTATTATAGTCCTTACTAATTCCTATATTTTCTTCTATATGATCTGGTGAAATTTGAGTTCCTTTTGGTAAAATAATTTGAAGCTTTTCTAACTCATTATTTATTTTACTCAAATCCGTTCCCAAAAATTCAACAAGCATTTGTGCTGCTTTGGGAGATATTGTATAGTTTTTAGAAGCCAAAACACGACGAATCCAGTCTGCTACCTGGTTTTCGTATAGTTTTTTACTTTCGTAAACAATTCCTGTTTTTTTAAGAGTTTTATATAGTGATTTCCGTTTGTCGATCTTTTTATACTTGTAATTAACGACTAATACAGTGGTAGGTTGTGGATTTTCTGCATAGGAGGCTAGCTTCTCAATAGTACGCGATAAATCTTGTGCTTCCTTAACAATAACCACCTGATATTCAGCCATCATAGGATACCGTTTTGCATTACCAACAATATCCTCTATCGATACATCCCGACCATATAAAACCATTTGATTAAAACCACGCTCTTCTTCTGCTAAAACAGTACTTTCAATAAAATCGGATATCTTATCAATATAATAAGATTCCTCTCCCATTAAAAAGTAAATGGGTTTTAATTGTTTGTTCTTTATATCGGTAACTAATTGTTTGACTTCGTCCAAACTATCTTAAATTTTCAAATTCTAAGCTCTAAATTCCAAATAAAAACAGCTGTTTATCTGGATTTAGTACTTGAATATTGTGATTTCTGGTTTTGTAGCTTAACTTTGAAAAAAATCAGTACGCATTAATGCAAACACTCAATTTTCCAAAGTTTTCGTTTCGATTCAAAAATAGCGAAAATAAAATTTCTATTTTCGATTGTATTCGTAAAAAATTTGTGATTTTACAACCTGAAGAATGGGTACGCCAACACTGTGTTCAATATTTAATACATAACAAAGGATATCCTATATCTTTAATTAATGTTGAAAAAGAACTCATTGTTAACTCTTTAAAAAAACGATATGATATTGTAATATATAATCCTAATGGGAGTATTCATTTAATTGTAGAATGCAAAGCACCTAAAATTGTTATTAATCAAGACACATTCGATCAAATAGCACGTTATAATTTAGAATTAAATGCTACATATTTAATGGTTACTAATGGGTTAAATCACTATTATTGCCAAATGGATTTTGAAAAGGAACGCTATAATTTTTTAAAAGAAATCCCTAGCTTTATTAAAGAGGTGCGGTGATTGGTGTTCAGTGTTCAGTGTTCAGTGTTCAGTGTTCAGTGTTCAAAATAAAATAAACTTTTAAACTATAAATTTTAAACTTGAAAATAGCCGTTGTTATATTAAATTGGAATGGAAAAAAGCTTTTAGAACAATTTTTACCTTCAATAATCGAACATTCGGAAGAAGCGATTGTGTATGTGGCAGATAATGCCTCGACCGATGATTCTGTTTCTTTTGTAAAAACGACTTACCCATCTATAAAAATAATCCAAAATAAAGAAAACGGTGGGTATGCGAAAGGATATAATGATGCTCTAAAACATATAGAAGCCGATGTTTTTTGTTTACTAAATAGCGATGTAGAAGTTACCAAAAACTGGTTAGCCCCTATTATCGAAGTCTTTAAAAAAGAAGAGAATACCGCCATAATTCAACCTAAATTATTAGATTATAAAAAGAAAGATTATTTTGAATATGCTGGTGCTGCTGGTGGCTTTATAGATAAATACGGCTACCCTTATTGCAGAGGTCGTATTTTTGATACCATAGAAAAAGACAAAAATCAATATAACGACACTACCGAAATATTTTGGGCTTCGGGGGCATGTTTTTTTATTAGAAAAGAAGTATTTCAACAACTTAATGGACTAGATGAGTCTTTTTTTGCACATATGGAAGAAATAGATTTGTGTTGGCGTGCAAAGAATTTTGGGTATCATATAAAGTATGTTGGAACATCTGAGGTTTATCATGTAGGAGGTGCCACACTAAATAATGTTAATCCTAAAAAAACATATCTAAATTTTAGAAATAGCTTGTTTACATTAACTAAAAATGCAAAAGGCATATTATTCTTTTTAATAACAGTTCGATTAATTTTAGACGGTATTGCAGGAATAAAGTTTCTAATAGATTTTAAACCAAAGCATACTATGGCTATTATTAAAGCACATTTTAGTTTTTATAATAGCTTGATTAACTTGTTAAAACAACGAAAATCCACAAAAAATAAAATAAAATACTACCAGAAAACGTCTATAGTACTGGATTATTTCGTAAATAAAAAGAACATTTACAGAAGCTTATAATTATAGTTAATAAAAGTTTTGTTAACATTATAAAAATTAAGTGTTTTTTACATATTTTTGTCTAATTAAAATTATAAGGAAATTTAACCCACATATTACATTATGAAAAAAGTACTATTAGTTAGTTTATTATCTACAACGCTTTTATTAAGCTCTTGCGTTTCTAAAAAACAATTTACAGAATTAGAAACAAAACAAAAGGAAACAGAGGATTTACTTAACTCTACAACTGTAAAATTAAATTCTTGTGTAACAGACAAAGCATCTGCAACCGCAAGGGTCACTGCTTTAGAAGAACAAATAGCAGATTTACGCAAAAACAATGACAATTTACAGGTTTTATCTGCTAAAGGAGCTAGTAACATAGAGAAGACTTTAGAAAGCATTAAAGAAAAAGATCTAAAAATTACTCGTTTACAAGATGCTATCACTAAAAAAGACAGTGTTACTTTAGCTTTAGTTACAAGCTTTAAACGTGAAGTTGGTATTAACGATCCAGATATTGAAGTTAATGTAGAAAAAGGTGTTGTATTTATTTCTATTGCTGATAAATTATTATTTAAAAGCGGTAGCTATAATGTAACTAGTAAAGCTAAAGATGTACTTGCAAAAGTAGCTAAAGTAGTAAATAGCAAACCAGATTTCGAATGTATGGTAGAAGGTCATACAGATAACGTTCCTTACAGCAAATCTCCTTTAATTGATAACTGGGATTTAAGTGTAAAACGTTCTACATCTATCATTAGAGTATTAGAAACTTTAGATGTAAACCCTGGTCGTTTAATAGCTGCTGGTCGTAGTTCTTATGTACCGTTAGTTGATAATGATACTGCAGAAAACAAATCAAAAAACAGACGTACACGTATTGTTGTACTTCCTAAAATCGATCAGTTCTACGACATGATTGAAAAAGAAATGAAAAACTTAGAAGCTGGAGGAAACTAATTCAGTTTTAAAATATATTTAAGAAAGCCCAACTATAAAGTTGGGCTTTTTTTATGATCTTATCAAAAAGGCTGTTCCAAACTCTCTTAACCAAAATTAAAAAAATGACTGTTTTCCCTGTTACAACTTCCACCCTATCTGCAAAAGAATTAGGAGAATTTATAAAAGACAAATACCAATTGAATGCCAATTTTAATTGTGAATTATTTAGGACGGGAATGAATCATACATATTTTCTTTCCGACAATAAAACAAAATATGCCTTAAGAGTTTACAGTCATAATTGGAGATCAAAATCCGAAATTCTTGAAGAGATAGCACTTTTGAATTTGCTAAAAGAGAATAACTTAAGTGTGTCTTTCCCAATTCAAGATAAAAACGGCAATTTTATACAAGAAATAAATGCTCCAGAAGGTATTAGACATGTCGTGCTTTTTTCGTTTGCCAAAGGGTCAAAAATTAGATTTATGGATAAAGAAACTTGTTTCTCTATCGGCTCACTTATGGCAAAAATCCACAAACTGACTTTAAACAAATCTATTGATAGGGTATCTTATAACAAACATTCGCTTTTAGAATTACCGTACGAGCATTTAAAACAATTCTTTTCCGAAACATTGCCTGAAATGAAATTTATTAAAGAAGTGGGTAAATCTTTTCAAGAACCCGACTTCGAAAATACTCATAACGGCATCGTACATATGGACATTTGGTATGATAATATGGCTGTAGCAAATAAAAAGAAAATAACAATATTCGATTTTGACTTTTGTGGAAACGGATGGCAGATATTAGATATTGGATACTTCTGCAAACAATTATTCCATATAGAAACCGACAAAAGAGACTATGAATTAAAAGCACAAAGTTTTTTAGATGGTTACCAAAGCGTCAAGCAACTATCAAACAAAGACTTGAAATTAATCCCAAAAGCAGGATTAGCCGTTTTTGTTTTCTATCTCGGGGTGCAAGCACAAAGGTTTGATTGGTCGAATATATTTCTATCTGAAAATTATCTAAAAATGGTTGTTGGGAAATTGAAGTCTTGGATTGAATATAACAATGAAGAAGAAAACAAGCCTGTTTAAACAGTAAACTAAAAGGTATTAACTTAGATTCTGCTAAAAATTGAGTTTCGCCATACGCAATAAACATGGGCTAATAAACCATTATTTACACCTCAACCTCAGTTAAAAGATTTCCAAGCTCCCCTTACCTTCTCTAAGGATAATAGGTTCGTCTTCAGACAAATCAATAACAGTAGATGCTTCATTATCTCCATAACCCCCATCAATGACTAAATCAACTAAATTCTCCCATTTTTCTAAAATAAGCTCTGGGTCTGTAGTATATTCAATAACCTCATCATCATCATGTATAGAAGTCGATATAATGGGATTACCAAGAAGTTTAACTATTTCTAAAGCAATATTATTCTCTGGTACACGAATACCAACTGTTTTTCTTTTTTTAAACGGATTAGGTAAGGATTTTGATCCTGGAAGAATAAAGGTATAAGGGCCAGGAAGCGCTCTTTTTAAAATCTTAAAAATTGAGGTATCTATTTGTTTAACATAATCACTTAAATTACTTAAATCATGACATATAAATGAAAAGTTAGCCTTTTCGAGTTTTATTCCTTTTATTTTGGCGATACGTTCTAAAGCCTTAATATTAGTAATATCACAGCCTAAACCATAAACTGTATCTGTTGGATATATAATAATTCCACCACGTTTAAGAATAGCTACAACCTTTTCAATCTCCTTAGGATTGGGGTTTTCTTCATATATTCTAAAAAAATCAGCCATAATAATTATCTTGTAATATCGTTTACAAAGTAAATATTATTTTCGTTATGAAAAATCTAAAATTGAGTTTCTTAAGTTTAATTTTTACAATAACGCTCTTTAATTGCTCTAATGGAAGTACTGAAGAAGAAGATGTTAATAATTTAGATTCAAAAAAATACTATGAAGCTTTAAACATTTCATACGGAAACGATAGCAATCAAAAATTCGATTTATACCTGCCTGCAAACCGAAACTTAGACACTAAAATAATGATATTAGTACACGGCGGCGGATGGTCTTCTGGTGATAAAGAAGACATGAATCTTATCAAGGATTTGTTACAACAAGACTTCCCAAACTTAGCCATAGCAAATATTAATTATAGATTAGCCGATACTAATAATAAGCCATATCCCATGCAAATTGAAGATATTACTTCTATTATTAACTACTTAAAAAGTAATAAAGTAAAATATACCATTTCTGAAAATATTGGTTTTATTGGTACGAGTGCTGGTGCTCATTTATCATTATTATGGAGCTATGCTTTTGATGATGATAATACAAATATGGTTTGTAGTATAGTTGGGCCAACTAATTTTACAGATCCAGCATATTTAAATAATACAAATCCAGATTTACAAGAATTACTGGATTTATATAGTATAAACCCAGAAACATCGTACTTAGAAGAAGTCAGCCCCTTGCATCGTGTAACCAATTTGTCGCCTCCCACCATTTTATTCTATGGCGGACAAGATCCTTTAGTACCAACGACTCAAGGAACAGATATGCGTGATAAGCTAGTAAGTTTAGAAGTACCCCATGAGTTTACACTATATCCAGATGCTGGTCATGGGTGGGTAGGACTTGAGCTAATAGATACCTGGACAAAACTTAAAGCTTTTATTGAGATATACTTAAATTAGCGCCTTCCACCGCCATTAGGAGGACCTCCTTGTCCGCCAGATCTCATTTGATTAGTCTGGTTTGATGCTTGTTTGGGCTTCAAAGCTTCTTTAACGGCTTCCTCATATTTCGCCCATCTTACATATTGCTTTTCATTTAATATCGCTTCTAAAGTTTTATTCAACTTTTGAGCTTCCTTTTTTACAGCTTCTCTGGCTGGTTTGATTTTTTCTTTTGCTAATGCTCTAGCTTTACTCATTATGTCACTTTCTCCATCATTGCTATCCCCTATACGTTGATTACCTCTATCTTGACCACGACTAGCCATTGAAGCTTTCATAATAGCATTCATATGTACATTTAAAGTATCGAAATTATCTTTATTTAATAATCCAATTTCTTGAACTTTTCTATTATAATTTGCTATTGCTTTTCTAACATTAAGAATTAATTCTTCATTTTTCTTTTTAAGTTTTAATTTTTTAATAACAGTAGCGTCATCATAGGCAAAAATACCTGCCATTTTTGAAGCATCAAATTCTTCTACTTCTCTTTGAGGTCTTTCTTGCATTTGACCGCCTCTCGAGCCTCGTTGTCCACCACCACCGCCAGGTGGTTGAGAATACGTTATGCTAAAACTTAACGTGCAGATTAATAATAGAAGTGTTCTCATGATATAAATGTTTTTATTAGATTATCTATTTGATTTTTATGTTTAGATGCTTAATTGAATAAAAACTTTCGGTTTAACTTCAAATTTTACCATAAATAATCATAACCTATTAATATTAAGTATTTAAAAATGCTAAATAAAGGAGGTAGAGCCATAGAGGTATTTTACTGGTTTCATACCCAATCAAGTTGCCCACAAGGTTTTGACCTAAAAAGGTCAAAAACCAAAATTCTGTATTTTTCCTCTCCCAGAACTGCCAAAAAAGGCAGTTCTGACCTTTCCAAAGGAGAAGTGACATCAGAAACCCAGACGCAGAGCATCGAGGAATAGGAGTGCTTTAGATTAAATACAAAGAAGCATTATTATATCATATAATAGTTAACGTTAGATTAACCTACAACCTCCAACTTAGCAAAACGTAATAGTAGTTTTTTCACCCCACCATGCTGAAAGTTAATCTCAGCTTTAACATCTGCTCCAGTACCTTCAATTTTCATAACTTCTCCTGTTCCAAAACGAATATGCTTAACAACATTCCCAACAACTAATTTACTATCAAATAAATTAGTATTCCCTCCTGTATCTGCTACTTTTTTTAGGTTTTTAGGTGCCGTTACTTGGAATTTTTCAGGAGCTTTCTTTGCTGTGCTTCCTTTTTTTAACACAACTTGTTTGGCTGGCTTATATCTAATCTTATTAGGGGGAGCATCACCAAAAATATCGGCATCTAACATAGGGTTAAAGCGACGTTCTTCAATAGGCGTTAAAATTTCTAAATATTGCTCGTCAATTTCTTCTATAAAACGACTCGGTTCAGAATCAACTAATTTACCCCAACGATATCTTGATAGTGCGTACGTTAAATATGCTTGTTTTTCGGCACGTGTTAATGCCACATAAAATAAGCGTCGCTCCTCCTCTAGTTCGCTACGTGTATTCATACTCATGGCACTAGGAAACAAATCTTCTTCCAAACCAACGATGTATACATACGGAAACTCTAAACCTTTAGCTAAATGGATCGTCATTAATGCCACATGGTCCGCATCGCCCTTGTCTGCATCTAAATCGGTAGATAAAGCAACATCTTCGAGGAATTCAGCCAAAGACCCTGTTGTATCGGCAATCTCTTTCTGTCCTTCCACAAAATCTTTCATACCATTTAAGAGCTCTTCAACATTCTCCATTCGGGTAACCCCCTCTGGCGTTCCGTCCTTATTAAATTCTTTTATAAGACCACTTGTTTTTGTAACATGCTCTGCTAATTCAAACACATCTGCGGTTTGATTTATCACTTGAAAACTTTCTATCAAGGTTACAAAATTCTGAAGTTTGGTTTTTGTTCCTGAATTAATTTTAACATCGGTCTTATCGATATTTTTCATAACCTCAAAAATGGTTCGATTATAACCATTTGCAGAAACGATTAATTTGTCAATAGTGGTCTGACCAATACCACGAGGTGGAAAATTGATCACACGTTTTAAGGCCTCCTCATCAGCAGGATTAATAATCAATCTCAAATAAGATAGTGTGTCTTTGATCTCTTTACGTTGATAAAACGATAAACCACCATAAATTCTATATGGAATACCGCGTTTCCGTAAGGCATCTTCAATAGAACGTGATTGCGCATTGGTTCTGTATAAAATTGCAAAATCACTATTATTTAACTGATTTTGCATCTTATTATCTAAAATAGTACTCGCAACATAACGTCCCTCGTCACTATCCGTCAACGAGCGGTTTACTTTTACTTTAGGCCCTTCATCATTTGCGGTCCAAACAACCTTATCAAGTTTTGTTTCATTTTTATCAATAATAGAATTCGCTGCGTTAACAATATTCTTTGTAGAACGGTAATTTTGCTCTAATCTAAATAATTTCACATCATCATAATCCTTCTGAAAATTCAAAATATTATTAATATTAGCTCCACGGAACGCATAAATACTTTGTGCATCGTCACCTACCACACAAATATTTTGAAATTTATCAGACAATGCCCTTACTATTAAGTATTGTGAATGATTCGTATCTTGATACTCATCAACCAAAATATATCTAAAACGGTTTTGATATTTTGCTAAAACCTCTGGAAATCGTGTTAGTAATTCATTGGTTTTTAATAACAAATCATCAAAATCCATAGCTCCAGCTTTAAAACAACGCTCTACATATTCTTTATAGATATCGCCCATTCTAGGACGCCTTGCCATAGCATCTGCTTCTTTAAGTTCTGGATTTTGAAAATAAGCACGCACCGTAATTAAACTATTTTTATACGACGAAATTCTAGAACGTACTTGCTTATACTTATAAATATCTTTATCAAGATTCAATTCCTTAATAATAGATGCGATCAATCGATCAGAATCTTGAGTATCATATATAGTAAAATTGCTAGGATACCCTATCTTATCGGCTTCTATTCTCAAAATTTTGGCAAATACCGAGTGAAAAGTACCCATCCATAAATTCTTGGCTTCAGTAGTTCCAACAATAGTAGCAATACGCTCTTTCATTTCGCGAGCGGCCTTATTTGTAAAGGTTAATGACAAAATATTAAAAGAGTCAATCCCTTTACTCATCATATAAGCAATACGATACGTAAGCACCCGTGTTTTTCCAGAACCCGCACCTGCAATAACAATCATAGGGCCATCAATCTGAATTGTGGGTTCTAATTGCGCTTCATTTAACTGACTTAAATACTTTTCCAAACCATAAAAATTTTATGACGTGAAAATAACCATTGTTATGCTTTTAATTAAAGGGAATTATTAATAATTATAAACAATTATAGCTTGCATCTTCTTTTTGAATATCTTTAAGCTTCAAAATTTTAATAACATTATGAGATACTTTTTTTTAATATTTATTTTCTTTGGAATATCCATTACCCATGGGCAAAATGGTTTAGAGCAACAATACATAGACATTGAAAGTAAAGTTATTGAATGGAGGCATCATTTTCATCAAAACCCAGAGTTGTCAAACAGAGAGTTTAAAACAGCAAAAAAAATTGCTAAACATTTAAAATCATTAGGTATTGAAGTTCAAACTGGTATTGCCCATACAGGGGTTGTTGGTATTTTAAAAGGAAAACAACCTGGAAAAGTAATTGCGCTACGTGCAGATATGGATGCCTTACCTGTTACCGAGCGCAATGATTTACCTTTTAAGTCTGAAGTAACCACCACATTTTTAAATACAGAAACAGGTGTTATGCATGCATGTGGACATGATACGCATACAGCCATATTAATGGGCGTTGCCGAAATCCTGTCCAAAAACAAAAAGAACATCAAAGGTACGGTTAAGTTTATTTTTCAACCTGCCGAAGAAGGTCCACCGCCAGGAGAAGAAGGTGGCGCAAAACTTATGATCAAAGAAGGTGTTTTAGAAAACCCTAAGGTAGATGCTATATTTGGATTACATATTCGTTCTAATTACGAAGTTGGAACAATCTACTATAAAAAAGGAGGCATCATGGCTTCTGTAGAGCGTTTTGTTATTAATGTTAAGGGGAAACAAACGCATGGAGGCAGACCTTGGCAAGGCGTAGATCCTATTTTAATCTCTGCTAAAATTATTGATGGCTTACAAACCATAATTAGTAGAGAGTCCAAATTAGTAGATGAAGCAGCCGTTATTACTGTTGGAAAAATTACGGCTGGTACACGTTTTAATATTATTCCCGAAACAGCAGAACTTATTGGTACAGTAAGAACTTTAGATCCTGCAATGAAGTCTCATATAGAACGTAGAATGACCGAAATGACCAGTGCTATTGCAAAGGCATATGGAGGGACGGCTACTATAGAATTTCAAAACAATACAGCGATTACTTATAATGATTTTGATCTGGTAGACAAAATGTTACCTAGTTTACAAAAAGTTGCTGGTGTTAAAAATGTACGACTAAGAAAAGCAACTACAGGAGGTGAAGATTTTTCATATTACCAAGAGTTAATACCTGGTTTCTTCTTTTTTTTAGGAGGTATGACACCTGGAAACACCAAAGCTTTTCCGCATCATACTCCTGACTTTAAAATAGATGATAGCGGCATGCTTCTAGGTGTAAAAACATTAACTCAAATAACTTTTGATTTTTTAAATAATTAGTATGAATAACGTCATGGATTTTTTATCAAATATCCCCTGGTGGGGCTGGGTTTTAATCGGTTTAACCCTAGTAGCTATACGTGATGTCTTTTTTCAAAAAAGTCATACTATTAGCCATAACTTCCCTGTAATTGGACATTTACGCTATTGGTTAGAAAGCATTGGACCAGAAATGCGTCAATACTTTGTAGCTAATAATAGAGAAGAACTACCCTTTAACCGTATAGAACGTGGTTGGATTTATGCGTCGGCAAAAAAAGAAAATAATTACGAAGGTTTTGGAACCGATAGAGATATTTATGAGCATCAACACATGTTTATTAATAATGCTATGATGCCATTTCAAATTGGTAAGGACCATCCGAATACTATAGACAAAACCTTCTTGCCCTGTGCTAAAGTTATTGGTGCGTTTAATAAGCGCAAAAAACCTTTTCGTCCAGCATCTGTTATTAATGTATCTGCGATGAGTTTTGGTTCACTTTCTGCAAAAGCGGTAGAATCGTTAAATAAAGGTATAAAAATAGCTGATGCATATCATAATACGGGTGAAGGCGGCTTATCTCCTTATCACAGTCACGGAGGCGATGTGGTCTTTCATTTTGGTACGGGTTATTTCGGTGTTCGCGCAGAAGATGGCGGGTTCTCTATGGAAAAAATGAAGCAACTAGTTAAGGAAAACCCTTTTATTAGAGCTATTGAAGTAAAGCTATCCCAAGGCGCAAAACCAGGCAAGGGTGGTGTATTACCAGGTGCTAAAATCACTAAGGAAATCGCAACCATTCGTGGCGTTGAAGCTGGGAAAGATGTCCTATCACCTCCTAATCACAAAGCATTCTCTAATGTCCCAGAAATGGTAGATTTTATAGAAAGAATTGCTGAAGCTACAGGATTGCCTGTAGGTATTAAAGCTGCTATTGGTAAACTAGAACAATGGGAAGAACTTGCAGATATTATGTTAAAAACAGGAAAAGGGCCCGATTTTATTACTGTTGATGGTGGCGAAGGTGGTACTGGTGCAGCACCTCCAAGTTTTGCAGATCATGTATCGCTCCCCTGGGTTTATGGATTTGGGAATCTATATAAACTTTTTAAATACAAAGGGCTATCTGAACGTATCGTTTTTATTGGTAGCGGAAAACTAGGATTTCCTGCCAAAGCCGCTATGGCATTTGCCATGGGAATAGATTGTATTAATGTAGCACGTGAAGCGATGATGAGTATTGGTTGTATTCAAGCACAAGTATGTCATACAAATAGATGTCCAAGTGGTGTAGCAACACAAAGTAAATGGTTACAAAATGGTATCGATCCAACTTTAAAATCGGAACGGTTAGCACAATACTTTAAGACTTTTAAAAAAGAATTAGTAGAGATTACACATGCCGCAGGGTATGAACACCCCTGTCAGTTTAAAATGAATGATATCGAAATTAATGTTGATGATTATAACCTTTCAAAGGAATTAGACAGAACCTTTATGTATAAAAAAACACCTGTACCATTTATTAGTATGCAAAATTTAAAAGATTGTCTATATTTGGGTGGAAATTATAACAAAACCCAAACCGACTAATTTACTATGGATTCACAAAGAATTTTAGATTTATTTTTATTCACTATCCCATCATTAATAACAGGTCTTATTGCCTATTATTTTTTTAAAGAACATACCAAAAATGAAGATGGTCGTAGGCGATTTTTATTAAAAAAAGATTTACAAGTAACCGCCATGCCTTTACGCTTACAAGCCTATGAAAGAATGGCTTTATTTTTAGAACGCATCACACCATCTAAATTATTAATTAGAACGACTCCATTGTCCTCAAATAAAGAAGATTACGAGTCTTTACTTATACATAGCATTGAACAAGAATTCGAACATAATTTATCACAGCAAATATATATTAGCGATAAGTGCTGGAGCATAATTACTACAGCCAAAAATGCTACGATTCAACTTATTAGAAAAGCTAATTTGCTTGAAAAAACAGATACAGCAAATAAGCTGAGAGAAGTTATTTTAACCGAAATGATGGAACGACGTTCACCTAGTGATGCAGCACTTTCTTTTATTAAAGAAGAAGTGTCTGGTTTGTGGTAAAAAAAAGAAAATCCTTTTTAAAGTTACCGCTAAAGTTTATTTTAAGTGGTAACTTAAAAGGAAAGAATAACAGTTTCAAAAACATCAGACACGTTTTTTCAACCATCAATACGCAACTCGTTTGAACGGGCTTCGTTACATTTCTCTTTAGCATAATCATACCCCTGTTGCCACCATGACGTCATTAGTTTTTTATTAAAAATCAATGAATTTTCAATAAGCTTAGAAGGCGTATAATATAAATTAAGCTTTACATTTTTATTTTTTGCTGCTAATTTCCCAATAGTAATATCACTACGTTCCACTTGATCTAACAGGTGACTAAACAAATTAATCATTAGTGAAAATGGATTTTTACCCAATACTTTATTATACTCCATATTTTCTGACTCTAAAACGACCGCATCAACTTCGGTGGCTCCTCTTAATATAGCTTCTCTAATAGGTACAACGCATCCTAAACCGCCATCGGCATACTCAAAACCATTTCTTTTAACTAAAGACATAAACGGAATATAATTACAAGAAATCCATATCCAATCGCAAAACTCATCATAACTAAAATCTTTTATAGACTTATACTCGACTCTATTTTTAGACAGGTTCGAAACCGTTACCACAACATCATCCTTAGTGTCTTTAATTAAGTTATATTCATCTTTAGTAAAATGCTTTTTAAGATACCCCTTTAATGCTTTACTCTCACCAAAGGTTCGTTTCATTTTAATGAATTGCCAAGCCGTATTTATAAAATCGATTGATACAAATTCTCGTTTTCCTTTTTTACGCATCACAAAAGGATTTACGCTAAAAATATTACTCTGGTTCACATTCGTAAAGACCTTTTTGATCTTATCTATTTCACCAGCTGCCAAATGTGGCACTAACAAACTTCCTGTAGAAGTTCCTAAATACATATCGTAATCCCTCCCTTCTTCTTGTATTAAATACTGCGCTACACCACCTGCATACGCACCTTTACTACCTCCTCCTGAAATTACTAATGCTTTCATAATTTATTTTTCTAATCGTAAATATAGACAAGAAGCTATAATCAATCGTTTAATATATTATTAAATATTAAAATAATTGCTAATGTGATGCCCTGTACTTACTGTAAATTTTCTTGACACTTTTCTTCACAATAATTTACCCACGTTACATAACCATTCAATGTTTTCATCCATAAATTATGCTTTTTATAGAATAAACGATCACTAAACAGTTAGTAATCTATACTTTAGCGAAACTAACCAATTTTACTTACATGAAAAAGAGCTATTTTCTCACTCTTTCGTTTTTTTGTATCATTATTTCAATTTTTTCTTTAAACAAATTCGAAATTAAAAAAGGACTAAAAAACAATATAAATATTAAAAACAGCACATTTTTCTCCAGTAATATTCCAAATTTAATCGCACCTCCCACTGTAGATTTTAATTTTTCTAACAATTTATGCTCTGGGCAAAGTATCTCTTTTACCTCTATCGTTACGGGTGATGGTGGATTTGATTATACCTGGAATTTTGGAGACGGAGAGACGTCCACACAACAAAACCCAAATCATACTTTTGAAGCTACAGGTTGTAATACTAGAAACTTTAGTGTATCACTTACTGTTACAGATGTTAATGGTTTATCAACCACAGATACACAAACAATAACAGTGCTAGAAAAACCAAGTATTTCATTCTTTGATACCAATCCAGGAGTAGCAGGTGCATTTAACAACTGTGGCAATACAAATTCAAGCTCTGACTATTTAGTTGAAGTTGGCAACAATTCTACTTCTAATTCATGTATTAATTCTTATGATATCGATTGGGGAGACTCTAATACTCAAACCAACGTTACATTTCCTCTTTCACATAATTATTCAGGATTTGGAACCTACGAAATGAAAATTACCGCTAACGGCAGTAATGGTTGTTCCAATACGGTTACAAATTATGTTAAGAATGCAACAAATCCTTCTGGTGGTATATCTGGTCCAGGAAATACACAAAACCTGTGTGCTCCTACGGCAAGTTTACAATTCGAAATAACTAATTGGGGATTAAACACGACTGATACAACTTACGAGATAGACTTTGGTGATGGTGCAACTATTTCCTATACTCAGTCAGACTTAGTAACATCTTCTTTTTATAATGCTTCAAATCCATCTGCTTCGTTACCTTTTCCTATAGCTCCCCATTCATATACAACATCAAATTGCCCAAATGAATACACTGCAAGGCTTTGGATTAGGAATGCTTGTGCGCCTACCCCTAATCCAGCAACCCTTCCAAATATTTTAGTCTTAATAAGTCCAGATACAAGTTTTACAGCTCCTGATTCTGAATGCGTAAACACCTCTGCTGAGTTTATTAATACAACAACCCCTGGTTTTGGATTTAATTGCTCATCTGATGTAACTTTTACATGGGATTTTGGTGATGGTTCCACCCCTACTGTAGTGAATGGTTATCAAAATGTAAATCACACATTTTTAAATTCGGGAACCTATACAGTAACTCTGACTGCCGATAATGGTATTTGTGAAAAAGCATCTTACGTTCAAAATATATGTATTGAGCCACCACTCACTCCAATCTTCACAACAAATACTAATGACGGTTGTAGTCCATTAAATATCAATATTACAAATTCAACTGATGAAACAGATAGTTGCCAACCGCCAATATACTTATGGGAAGTTACATATACGACTAGTTATTGTGGTTCAACTCCAGCAATATGGAATTTTACAAATGGTACTGATGAAAACTCACCAACCCCATCTTTTAACTTCCAAACTCCTGGAACATACACTTTAAAATTAACAGCATCCAATTCTTGCGGTGGCTTCTCTACATTTCAGGATATTATTGTAAAACAACCTCCAACAGTAAACATTGTTGCTATTCCAGATTTTTGTGGTTCAGCAAGCATAAACCCAGTAGCGAATGTAGTGAGTTGTGCACCAGCATCAGAAACCTTAACTTATAGTTGGAGTTTTCCTGGAGGAACGCCTGCTAGCTCAACTGCTTTAAATCCAGGAACGATAAATTATACGACTCCAGGAAGTCATCAAGTTTCCTTTAGTGTTTCAAACAGTTGCACCACCACTACAACAGATACCGAAAATTTTGTTATCAACCTCATTCCAACAATAACCAATACTAATTTAACGCAGAGCATTTGTTCTGGAACAGATACTGCCGAAGTTATTTTAGCATCAAACATTACCAACACAACATATACCTGGACTGCTTCTGCTCCTTCTGGTGTTACAGGCTTTATTGCTTCTGGTAGCACAAATACAATTCCCATTCAGACTATTTCCAATTCTAATAGCACATCAGAAGATGTTACTTTTACGATAACACCATCTGTTGGAAGTTGTGCAGGAACTCCAGTAAATCTAATTATAACGGTAGATCCAGCGCCCTTATTTACAACACAACCACAAGCAGAAACAATTTGTTTAAATGGTTCCATAAATCCTTTATCAGTTATTGTAAATGGTCCAGGAACACCAACCTATCAATGGTATAGCAATACAGTTAACAACACAACAACGGGTACTATTATAACAAATGAAACAACAGCAACGTACACACCGCCCAACACTCCTGTAGGTATCAATTTTTACTACTGTGTGGTATCTTTTACATCTGGTACTGGTGGTTGTAACAAAATAACATCTAATACAGCTCGTGTAGAAGTTGTAAACGGTATCCAAATTGATACACAACCTATTGCCTCCCAAAATATTTGTAATGGTGGTGCTATTGATACCGCTTTATCTGTTACGCATTCTGGAGGCACAGGAACTATTACGTATCAATGGTATACAAACACAATAAATTCTAATACAGGAGGAACCAGTATTACCGGAGCAACAAATTCTAGTTATATCCCTCCAACTTTTACAGTCTCAGGAAATTATTACTATTATGTAACTATAAACCTAAGTGGAAGCGGTTGCAGCCCTGTTACTAGTAATGTATCTGAAGTTATAGTCGTAAACGATCCTACCATAACCTCACAACCCATAGTTTCACAAACATTATGTCAAGGAACGACACCGCAGAACCTTGAGGTGGTAGCTACTGGTGGTTTAGGGACTATATATAATTACCAATGGTACAGCAATACTACAAACAGTAATTCTGGAGGTACTCCAATAACAGGCGCTACCAATAGCAGCTTTACACCTCCAACAACTACAGTTGGTACGCTTTATTATTATTCTGTTATTACACAACCAGATCCAGGTTGTAGTGTGATTAGCGATACATCTGTTCTTACCATAAACCAAGCGCCTACATTTACATCACAACCCATTACTGAAACTATTTGTTTTGGAGAAACCTTTAACACGCTATCTGTAGGATACGCAAATGGTGTTGGTACACCAACCTATCAATGGTATTCAAATTCTGTAAATACAACTACTACAGGCACAGCTTTAACTGGTGAAACAAATCCAACATATATACCGCCTTCAAGCTCGATTGGAACGATTTATTATTATGCCATTATCACATTTTCTTCTGGAGGTTGTACCGAGATCACGTCTCAAATTTCAGAACAAACAGTGAATCAAACACCAGCCATTACCGCTAAAACAGATACTATTTGTAGCGGTATCACATTCAATATTACGCCAGATGCCTCAAGTGGAGACACGGTTCCAACAGGTACGCTATACACTTGGACAAACCCTGTAATAAGCCCTGCAGGAGCTATAACTGGTGCTTCCAACGAAACAACACCCCAAAGTAATATTAGTCAAACGTTAATAAACAACACGACAAATATTGCCACTGTAACCTATACAGTGACTCCCGTTTCTGGGATTTGTACTGGCGCAAATTTTACTATAGTCATAACTGTTAATCCATCCATTAGCATAGCAGATACCATAATAGACAGTCCTTGTTATTTAGCTAACTCTGGTTCTATAGACATCTCAATAAGCGGCGGTGTCCCATTTACAGTGGGAAGTCCTTATCAAATATCATGGACAGGCCCTAACGGATATACCAATTCTAATGAAGATATTTTTAATTTAGAACCTGGTGATTACACGGTGGTTATTAATGATAACGGCGGTTGTCCGTTCACAGATACACTGACCATTCTAGAACCTGACGAATTAATCTTTAGCACTATTGACTTTGATCCTGAAACTATTTCTTGTTTTGCTGCTAATGATGGCACTATCGGTATTGAAATTTCTGGAGGCACAACACCTTATCAATACAATTGGACACGCAATGGGAATCCTTTTGATACTACTGAAGATCTATCAAACCTTGGTCCAGGAGATTATCAAATATCTGTTACAGATGCAAACAATTGCCCCTCTATTGTCAATAATTTTCAAATTATTGAACCCCCAGAATTACAAGTTAGCTTAATGAATCAAGTTGATATTATTTGCTTTGGTGATGCTACTGGCGAAATTAGTATTAGCACCGTAGGAGGAAGACAAATTGAAGTATCTACAGGTGTTTTTGACTATACTTATGCATGGACAGGTCCAAACGGATATACAAGTACGATACAAAACCCTACAGGCTTAATAGCAGGAACCTATAATTTAACAGTGACTGATAAATCCAATTGCACAGATACCTTAGAAGTTATTTTGAATCAAACTGATGAAATAATAATAGATTACACCGATACAGAAATTGAATGTTATGGTGATAATAATGCTTCTATAACAATCGATAATATTTCGGGTGGAAATTCGCCCTATACGATACAATGGAGCAATCTTGGTTCGGGGTCTGTTCAAAATAATTTATCAGCAGGCACATACATTATTACTATCACAGATGATACCAACTGTGAAAAACAAGCAACAATCGTTATTGATGAAGCTCCAGAGTTTTCAATTACTCCAGATGTTAAGCAAGTATCTTGTTTTGGAGAAAATGACGCTAGTATTTCATTAAATTTAGTTGGTGGTATTGATCCCATAACACTTGCCTGGAGTGACGACCCTGCTGCGGGTGTTGAACGAAACAACCTGAGTCCAGGCACTTATTCTGTAACCATTACAGATGGTACGCCTTGTACTATTACAGAAACCTTTACCATTATACAACCTGATCCATTAAATCTTTCTGCAAATACAACTGATGCATTAGATTGTGACGATGCCAATAGTGGCGCCATTAACTTAATTGTAACTGGCGGTACACTTCCATTAAATTATTCATGGTCTAACGGTGCTACAACAGAAGACTTAAACAATATCCCTCCTGGAGACTATTTGGTGGTTATAACTGATGCCAATAATTGTGAGATATCCGAAACCTGGACTATTAACCGATTTGATCCGCTTACTATAGATGTAGACACCATCACAGATTTCGATTGTATCACCCGAAATGTAGAACAGACCTTTGTAGCCAGGGTTACTGGGGGTATTCCACCCTATCAAATAAGTTGGTCTAGCGGTACCATAAGTGGTGTTAATAATGAGATCATGAACACAGATCAAGATGGTTTAATAACTATAGATGTTATTGATAGCTTCGGTTGCACAACCAGTTTTTCACACCAAGTAGATATCCCTATTTTAGGAGATGCTGATTTTGAGTTAAACTCAATAGGCTTTACTTCTTATGGTATATATTCAAAAAAAGATCCTATTCAATTTACAAATACAGCTGTTGGTGATTATAGGTCTATACTTTGGGATTTTGGAGATGGGAATTTTTCAGATGAAGACAACCCAATACATACCTATACAACAGAAGGTGATTATACAGTTACCCAGACCGTAACATATCCTTTTGGGTGCGTTTACAATAAAATGATCACTCTAAAGGTAGAAAAAGGCTATAGTCTTATAATGCCAAATGCGTTCACACCAAATAGTGACGCTATGAACGATCATTTTTCGCCAGCTTTTATAGCTTTAAATAATATGGTCTTAGATATTTATGACACTTGGGGAAGCATCGTTTATTCCGAAACAGGTGATGATATTGATGGTTGGAACGGAAAAATAAAAGATGCAGATGCTGAAAATGGTAATTATTATTATACGTTTTCAGGTGAGACCTTTTATGGTGAGACCATAACATCAGAAGGTGTTATAGTACTAATAAAATAAACACGAATGAAAGTAAAATTTATCATCATTATCATAATCTGTTCTTATTATTCAAAAGTTAATGCTCAAGATCCTATTTTCTCTCAATATTTTTTGGTTCCCGAAACAATGAACCCTGGCTTTTCAGGCTTTGAGGACGCTACATATTTTGGATTAATTCACAGAACACAATGGCCTAGCTTAAACCTAAGAGTTGATACTGAATATGCTTTCGTTAATTCTTCGATCGAAGATGTAGGTGGTATTGGTTTTAGCATTTTAAATCAGCATGAAAATAATACCAACTATAATTATTTACAAGGTAATGTCAGTTTTGCATATCATGTAAGATTAGCAAACGATTGGTATTTTAGACCTGCCGTTGAGCTTGGTTTTGGCACGAAGTCTTTTAATTTTGGAAACCTAGTCTTAGCAGACCAAATTAATATTAATTCGGAAACTATAACCCCCTTTTCTTCAGATGCTTTTGCTTTAAATGCAAACAGGAATGTAACCTTTTTTGATTTTAACGCTGGTTTTGTTTTTGATAAAAAAAATACACGTAATGATACCGATTTATGGCTAGGCGCCTCTATTAAACATTTAAATAAACCCAATATTTCTTTTGTAGAAAATGGCAACGTGCCTTTAGACATCTTTTATTCCATACATGCCAATTATAAGTTCCCTTACTTTGATTATAACGACATGCTTATTTCTGTTAATTATATGCAGCAAGGGCAGTATAACAGATTAGATATAGGAACCACAGTAAAACTTGAAAAACTCATGTTAGGCGCTATGGCTGTTACCAATCCAGCAAAAAACAGTTTAAATAGTCATTTATTAACTTCGATTAACGCCTTTGTAGGATTAGAATTTGAACAGTTACGTTTTGGTTTTTCCTATGATTTAAATACGTCTAAAATTGGTAGAACCGATGGCGTTTACGAACTTTCAATCACCTATTTAACGGGTTGCTTAATTTGTAGAAATCCAGCAAATTTAGAAAGACGTAAATAAAAGCTACTTAACTTTTAACATCTCTTTTGCAAACTTTGAAAATTGCCAATTATGGTGTTTTGTGGCTTGTTGCAAATTTTCTTGACACTTCTCGCCACAGGAACGTATCCACATTAAATAACGAAATGCATTCATGCGAATTTCAAAACCGTATTTTGAACTTGTATAATCTAATAATTCTTCAAAAAAGGCCTTACTATTTTCGGGTTCAAAATCGTTTGAAGCTAAAGCTAGTGTTAACCAAAGAGCTCTAACGTTTTTATCATTAAACCCTTGAATATTCCTGGTTTTTTCTAAATATTTATTTTGCTCTTCAGGAAAACTATTCCATAGTCCAAATAAAGCAGTTTCTATAGTTATATAAGATGCATCATCAAGAAGTGTTTCATAATCTTTTTTGAGTGTTTCAGGAACTTTAGAAAGTGTTTTTGCAATCGCTTGCCGCACTTTTAAGGAATTCTTAAAATTTTCTTTTTGTAATCGATTTGATAGTTGTGAGACCACTTTTATTTTAGCTTCATCCGAAATTCCATGTAACATATATTCTTTGCATTTGGATGTGTACGCCTCACAATCAACCATTAAATATTCTTGTATAAAAACTGACTTTTTAAGACTTTCTAAAGCAGCATCATAATCAAACCGCTTAGCTTTTAACCAAAGCGATACAAACGCATCTAAATCCTGCCCACTCACCTGCTCCACTTCATTTATAAAATCATCTGTTTCTACATTTTTAAATTGATTTTTATTTAGATAGTTTTTCATAGCAGTCTTAAAAGCGACATCGCCTACCTTCTCACGTAACATATGCAATACCCAAGCACCCTTTTTATAAAATGTCGTGCTGCTTGATTTTGGATCTAAAAGGGAGGTACTTTGTCTTGCTTTATGTTGATTTAATAATTCTTGAGCATATTCGTAAAGCCTCCAGTAGTAATAATTATCCCCAAACACCTCTCGTTCTGCTAACAAAGCATAATAAGTAGCAAAACCTTCTTGCAACCAATGATGTGTTCCAGAAGTTTCGGTCACCAAATCTCCAAACCATTGATGTGCTAACTCGTGCGCATTAACATTTACATAATTTTTATCTACAAAGGCTATTGAATCAATTACAAAAGCATCAGAGAAAATAGTGGTACTTGTATTTTCCATACCAGCATATAAAAAATCTTTCACTGGTACCTGTTTGTAATTTTGCCAAGGATATGGTACACCAATTTCTTCTTCTAAAAAATCGAACATCTGTTTGGTATAACGATATGTAGGTTCAAATTTTAATGAATCTTCAGGATAGTAATACATTTCTAGAGGAATACCACTTTTAGAAACTTCAATCTTTTTAGTGTATTTACCAATGGCTAAAGCGACTAAGTAACTAGACATAGGGTGTTGCATATCGTAGTACCACTTTTTTTTATCTAAATAATCTTCAGTTTTAATTAACTTTCCGTTAGAAATAACCTCGTAACCTTTATCAAAGACTACAGTTAGATCAAACTGAATTTTATCATTCATATCATCAATACTCGGCAACCAATTACTGGTGTATTTCCCTTGACCTTGTGTCCAAATCTGTTTATTCCCCTTTTTATTATCCCAGTCAATAAAATATATAGCCTTTTTAGAAGTCGTTTTCCATGTAATATTTAATTTATGACTGCTATTTGCTTTAAAAGGGTACTTTATAATAAGTTGTTTTCCATTATATAAACTATCAATAAACTGTCCATCTAATATATGTTCTATTTTATCAAAGCCTTTAGCATCAATATAAATGGAGTCTGTATCTTTTAAAATCTCAAACTCATACAAAACAGTTCCAATAACTTCTTTCTTTAGTAAGTCACCAAAAGCAATAGCCACTTTTGCTGTTTTAAAATCAACATATTCAGTTTGCTGAGAAGTAGCAATAGAAACAACCAATAAAAAGAAAATAATGAGTCTTAATTTCATATATCGAATATAGCAAACTTTGATCCAAATTTTAATATACTAACTATTTAAAAATGGAAAATATAGAAATAGGAAATCCTATTATTGGAAACAAATGTCTGAATTAGGCTTATTCAACTGACTAGTAGACCTCTACCCTCGCAGGGATAACAAAGCAATTAATTGAGGCATCGCCTAGTGGTGTTCTTTTCAATTAAACAAACTAAACCATGGACTGGAAGTCCATAGGTTCGTTTTGGCAGACTGAAAGTCTGCTTCGTGAAATATGGTAAAACTGAATTCGTGTCAAAAGTTTTTAGAAGCTGAAAGCGACATGCACTAAAGTACATAGTTTTAACTCCATTTGAGACCAATAAAAGGTAACAAAACAGCCTAAGACACTAAAAACCAATCATTTTGTCTTATTTTCCTACCATTTAAGCGAGTATATAAGTTATAACGAAAATAATATTGTAATTTATGTAAGAAAAATAATATTAAACAGCAGATTGACAATACAATAACAATCGTATCTCTTGAACTATATTATATAATTCAAATCTGATGTGATATTTATTCCAAAATGTTGATCTAAGCCATATATTAATTCATAAAATTAATTAATAGCCAATAAAAAATTATAACTGAGTCTATAGAGCAAGCTCATATAGTTATAATTTAAACCGCAACAAATATTATTATTATTTGTTGCGGTTTTATGATTATATTGTTCCATCCTTCTTGTATTGTAGCAGCACTAATTAACTGCAATCGTGCGTTCAAAAGAAATAAAAAATTCTTAAAACTGACTATCCTGAAAAACCATAGGGTTATTCATAAAAGAACAAAAGTCTTTTCGTTTTATGTTTTAACCGAAAAAACTTAAATTCGCTTTTATGTCTACAAAGCTTCAAACTCCTATAGATTACTTAAAAGGCGTTGGTCCTAACAGAGCCGATTTGCTACGTAAGGAGTTAGGTATTCATACATATCAGGATTTAATTAATTTATTTCCAAATAGATATATAGACAAAACGCAGTATTATAAAATCAATCAACTGCAACGAAATAACGCAGATGTTCAAATAATTGGTAAAATTATCGCCTTTAAAGAAGTGGCTCAAAAACGCGGTAAGCGCTTAGTTGGGACTTTTCAGGATGACACTGGCACTATGGAATTGGTTTGGTTTAGGGGACAAAAATGGATTCGAGAAAACTTAAAACGAAACAAAGCGTATGTTATTTTTGGAAAAACCAATTGGTTTAGTGGCAAGTTTAGTATGCCACACCCAGAGATTGAAGGCTTGGAGGAGCACAAGGCAAATTTAAGTTCTGCAATGCAACCTGTATACCCTTCAACAGAAAAACTATCAAATAGTGGTATTTCAAATCGTGTGATTAATAAAATCATGCAACAGCTCTTTTTAGAAACTGGTAAAAAATTTACCGAAACGTTACCAGAAAACTTACTTACAGAACTCAAATTAATCCCGAAAAATGAAGCGCTTTTTAATGTGCATTTTCCGATGAGTCAGGAGCTACTTTCCAAAGCTCAATTTCGATTAAAATTTGAAGAATTATTTTATATTCAGTTACAACTTATCATCAAAAATTTAATTCATAAATCAAAAATAAAAGGATTTCCTTTTGAAAAAGTTGACACCTATTTCAATACCTTTTTTAAAGAGCATTTACCTTTCGATTTAACTGGTGCACAGAAACGTGTTTTAAAAGAAATTCGTGCCGATTTAGGCAGCAATGCCCAAATGAATAGACTCTTACAAGGTGATGTTGGATCTGGCAAGACCATAGTAGCACTTATGTCAATGTTAATAGCACTTGACAATGGTTTTCAAGCTTGTTTAATGGCTCCGACTGAAATTTTGTCAGTCCAACACTATAACGGATTAATCGAACTATGTAAAGAACTGAATATCAATATAAAAAAACTCACAGGTTCAACTAAAACTTCAGAAAGAAAAAAAATTCATGAGAGTTTAGAAAATGGCGAATTACAGATCCTTGTTGGCACACATGCGCTACTTGAAGATAAGGTTAAATTCAAAAATTTAGGACTCGCAATCATAGATGAACAACATCGATTTGGGGTTGCACAACGAAGTAAATTGTGGAAGAAAAATATGTCACCTCCTCATATTTTAGTGATGACAGCAACACCAATTCCTAGAACTTTAGCCATGTCTGTTTATGGCGATTTAGATATCTCAACAATTGACGAATTACCACCTGGTAGACAGTCTATAAAAACGGTGCATCGCTATGATAAAAATCGGTTGAATGTCTTCAAATTTATTCGAGATGAAATAACAAAAGGAAGACAGGTTTATATTGTATATCCACTAATTCAAGAAAACGAAAAAATGGATTATAAAGATCTCATGGATGGTTACGAAAGTATTTCCAGAGATTTTCCATTACCCGATTATCAAATATCCATAGTGCATGGAAAAATGAAACCTGCCGATAAGGAGTACGAAATGCAACGCTTTATAAAAGGAGAAACTCAAATTATGGTAGCAACGACTGTTATTGAAGTAGGTGTTAATGTGCCTAATGCCTCTGTGATGATTATTGAAAGCGCAGAACGTTTTGGTTTATCGCAATTGCACCAGCTTCGCGGTCGTGTGGGACGTGGCGCAGAGCAGAGTTATTGTATTTTAATGACGAGTCATAAACTTAGTAGTGATAGCAAGACACGTTTAGAAACTATGGTAAGAACCAGCGATGGTTTTGAGATCGCCGAAGTAGATCTTCGTTTACGCGGTCCAGGAGATATTATGGGAACACAACAAAGTGGCGTATTAAACCTTAAAATAGCAGATATCATAAAGGATCATGACATTTTGCAACTGGCAAGACATCATGCAAAAAACATACTTAAAAACGATGCGACACTATCCTCTACGAACAACAAAGTAATCTTAGAAGCCTATAAAGCATTAGGTAAATACAAAAATATCTGGAATTACATCTCTTGATCTTGGTGAGTAACTACTTATAATGTTACTTTTACAAAAAAAAACGACTATGCTTGGTTTAAAACTAGAAACGGATCCGCGTTGGGTAAATATTGTAGAATCAAATATTGAAGAAATTCTAACCGATCATGCATGGTGTGAACAAAAAGCCGCTTCTAACGCTATCACTATAATTACTTTAAATTCTGAATATACCGATCTGGTTACCGATCTGTTACTTTTAGCTCAAGAAGAGCTGGAACATTTCCAAATGGTTCATGATATTATAAAAAAACGTGGCTACAAACTGGGTAGAGAGCGCAAAGACAGTTATGTAAACGAGCTTTATAAATTTATGAATAAAGGTGGAAACAGACTGCAGTGCATGGTAGACAGGCTTTTATTTTCTGCCATGATCGAAGCCAGAAGTTGCGAGCGTTTTAAACTATTATCTAAAGAGATAAAAGATCCCGAACTTTCTAAATTCTATCATGATCTTATGATTAGCGAAGCTGGACATTACACAACCTTTATAGGGTTTGCACGTAAATATGGAAAAGATATTGATGTAGATAAACGTTGGAAAGAGCTCGTAGAATTTGAAAGTATAGTAATAAAAAACTACGGAAAAGCCGAAACTATACATGGATAAAAAAGCTCAACCTAAAAAGGTTGAGCCAATTAATTACTGTTTGTTGATTGATTGATTGATTGATTGATGATTTCTTATAAGGCTCCTAGTTCTCCTAAAAGTTTTTCTGAATTTGCTTTTACATTTGCAGATGGATTAAGTGATAATGATTTCTTTAAATACTTAATGGCATTTTTCTTATCTCCCATCGTTTTATAGCACTCCCCTAAACTATCATATGAGTTTGCATCTTTCGGGTTATTTGCTACGTTTAACTTAAAATATTTTAAAGCACGCTCGTAGTCTTTTGCTGCCATCATTTGATAACCGATAGTATTCAATTGGTTTTTGTTTGCCATTGTTGAAGCTTCATCCATTAGTGCAGCATATTCTTGAGTATTTCCAAGTTTATTTAATATTTGTCCTTTAATAGCTAAGTTATTAAACGTTTTTTGGCTGTAAAAATTACCTGAAATCGCACCATTTATCCAGCCTAAAGCCTCATTTAAATCACCTCCATTATTTAACGAGAAACGAGCTATATTCTCCCAGTTTTGTCTATTAAAACCTAAATTACCAGTGGATTTATCTCTAAACTCATTTAAAACAATATTTGTAACATCGAATGCTACTTTAAAAGGAATTTCTTTTTTCTCCCACACAAGAGAAACTATTGCAAATGTTGGTGCTATGCTATTAACCTCGTAAGTTAATAACTCTTTATGTGCCGCAGACTTAGTCTTAACATCTACGCGTAACGCATCATTAGAGGCATCATAAAAGTAACTTCCCCAAGCATTCACATCATGAGACAAAATTATGGTTGCGTTGTCTGCATCTTTCAATACGACATGAAAACCATAGGTTCCAGCTTTAATAGCTTTTCCTTCCAGTTTAGCATCGTGGGTAAAAGTTATAATAGTATTCTCATTGGCTCCTGCCCGCCAAGGCGCAGCCGTTGCTGTTCCAAAACCTAAATTATTCATTCCGTAAGGAACCAATTTTCCCCATATTTCTCGACCATTCACACTTGGTCTGGAATATGTTATTGAAACATCCGAAATACCTACACGCTGAGACATAGTCGCTTGTTGACTAGCGCGTGGTGTATTTAACTGAGCAAATGTGCTAAAACTTAAAAAAAGCAAAAAACACATAAATAATCTAGTGAGGTAGTTAGTTGTCATTTTGTTTTATTTTTTGATTGATTATGTTTTTCAAGGTATGTACAAATCTCATTTACAGGTGTTAGCGTTTTGTTAAAGAATCGCGTTTGACTGTTAATTAACATAATTTAAGAGTTTTAGATCTGTTATTTACTTCTTATAAAACAGTACCTTAATCAAATAGAATTTTTAACTTTGTTCACTTATACCTCGATGAAAAAAGAATGATAAACATTCATAACAAAACATTAAAAGACCTAGAGTTTTCAACAGTTCTACAACAAGTAAGTGAACACTGTGTAACACCACTAGGAAACAAAAAGGCCTTATTAACAGCTCCTTACAAAACTAAGGAGACACTTCTTAATGCGCTACAATTAACCAATGAATACCTGTCGTCTTTTTATAACGACAATCGTATTCCTAATCATGGTTTTGATACTATAGAAAAGGAAATTAAGCTCTTACGCATTGAAAATACTTATTTAGAAGTACATGCATTAAAAAAAATAGTTTCAATTTCATTAACTACAAATGAGATTGTTACTTATTTAAAAAAGTTTGAAGAGTATTATCCGAAGCTTAACGAATATGCCTCACATATAGAGGTCACCAAAGTAATTATTGAAAAAGTAGATGCTATTGTAGATCGTTTTGGAGATATAAAAGATAATGCCTCTAGCCTACTTTATGAGTTACGCCAATCTATTAATAAGATAAAAGGTAAAATTAATGCTAGTTTCTCATCAGCTCTAAACATGTATCACAATCTTGAATATTTAGATGATATTCGGGAATCTGTAGTAGATAACAAACGTGTGCTCGCCGTAAAAGCAATGTATCGTCGTAAAGTAAAAGGTGCTATTATGGGAGGAAGCAAAACGGGCAGCATTGTTTATATAGAACCAGAAACGACCTTACAACACTCACGAGAGCTTAATAATTTAGAATATGAAGAGCAAGAAGAAGTGATTCGTATTTTAAAAGACGTTACTAATTATATACGTCCGTTTTTATCATTATTAGAAAACTATCAAACATTCTTAATAGACATTGATGTTATTTCAGCAAAAGCGAAATATGCGCGATCTATGAATGCAATTCTTCCTGAGATATCGGAAGATAAAAGCATGTACTTACGAGACGCTTACCATCCTTTATTATATTTAAATAATTTAGAACAAAAAGAAACCACTTTTCCACAATCCGTAAGACTAAAACAAGATAGTAGAATTATTGTAATCTCAGGGCCTAACGCTGGTGGAAAAAGTATTACTCTAAAAACAGTTGGTTTACTACAAGTCATGCTACAAAGTGGTCTATTAATTCCAGTACATGAGCGTAGTAAGGTTTGCTTATTCGATAGAATTTTAAGCGATATTGGAGATAATCAATCTATAGAAAACCATTTAAGTACCTATAGTTATCGCTTAAAACAAATGAATTACTTTTTAAAGAAATGCAATAAGAATACCCTCTTTTTAATAGATGAGTTTGGTACAGGAAGTGATCCTGAACTTGGTGGTGCTTTGGCTGAAACATTTTTAGAGGAGTTTTACCATAGAGAAGCTTTTGGTATCATAACAACACATTATTCTAATTTAAAAATCTTAGCAAACGAGTTACCTCATATGCTTAATGCGAATATGCTTTTTGATGAACGCACTCTCGAACCTCTTTTTAAATTAATTATCGGACAAGCGGGAAGCTCATTTACCTTTGAAGTGGCTCAGAAAAATGGCATTCCTTATAGTTTAATAAATCGTTCTAAAAAGAAGATTGAACGTAGTAAAGTACGTTTTGATGCGACTATAGCCAAACTTCAAAAAGAACGTTCTCGTTTGGAGAAAACAGAGGAATCGTTAAAGATCAATGAAAAGAAAAAAATAGAAGAAGCTGATAAGCTAGAAGAGATCAATTCTAAAATTCAAAAGAAATTAGAAAGCTATCAAGAATTATATGACAGCAATCAGCGTTTAATTTATCTCGGACAAAAAGTAAACGATATTGCCGAAAAATACTTCGATAACAAGCAGAAACGTGCCCTTATGGATGAGCTTTTTAAAGTAGTCCAAATTGAGAATTCCAAACGGAAAAAAGTGACTAAAAAACAGAAAAAAGTCATAAAAGTTAAAGAAGCCCAAGTAAAAAAAGAAGTTGAAAAAGTTGTAACCGTAATACGTAAAAAGAAAAAAGAAGCAAAGAAAAAAGCTATTGAAACCCCGAAACCAAAGGTTATTTTAAAAATTGGAGACCGCGTACGTATGGAAGATGGTCGTGCTATTGGTAGTATTGATAAAATTGAAAAAAATAAGGCTATTGTGAATTATGGCATTTTTACGACTAATGTAAATATCGATCAATTAGAGCTGGTAGAAGCTGTAAAAAAATAAGAATTTTAAGACAAAAATATTCTTCTTAAAAATTTACTTATTTTTACATAAAAAAATTGGTTAACCAGTTATGAGAAATTTTAAAATAGAACACTTATTATTCTTGTTTTTATTAAGCAGCTCATTAATCTTTTCTTGTAGTTCATCAAAAGATAAAAGCATTGATGACCTTAATGAAAATATTATTGAAGAAGAAGAGGAAGAGATAGAAAGTAAAATAACCTGGAAAAACTGGTACCTCTCTGTTCCTATTAATAATGGTGATGGTAAAGCGACATCCATTTTTTACGAAGCTATAGAAAAAGAGGCTCTAACGACTGAACAATCTAAATATTTCTATAAAAATAACGACGGTAGTTATACTATGTTTACCAAATTTACAGGCTTCACAACCTCCGGACTATCGGCTTTAAATGATAAATATTGCAGAACCGAACTTAGAGAATTTTGGAAAGGCAACCAAAGTACTCAAGACAATTGGTATATGAATAGCGGTACTCATATTTTGGAAACAACACTCCATGTAGATTTTGTAGAAGGTAATGGTCGTACTATAATAGCCCAAATACATGGAAAAGAAACAACAGGTCTTAGTGGGGCTCCTGCAACAGTTAAAATACGTTGGAATAGCGGTATGATTCAAGTTGATTACTATACGAAACCAGACCCTGGAGAACCTTGGACAAGTGCTTTTGATGATAAAATAGATGTAGCTCGCGTAGATAACGAAGTGTTTACATTTAAAATCAAAATTGAAAACGGTAAATTTTATTATGCATTAGAGTGTGAAGCCAAAAACTTAAATATTGACTACACTTTGGTATTTGATTATGTTGGAAACGGATACGCACATCAAAACTATTTTAAGACAGGGAATTACTTTGGCTGGAATGCAGATTATGAAAAAACGGCTCAAGTGACCTTACATGCTGTTAAAACTGATCATTTTTAGGTAAACTAAAAAAAGTAACTTTTATTAGAAAAAAACTATTTACAACGAATAAAAGTTTAGACCAATTAGAATTATTGGCCGAAGCAAAAAGTAAAAACCGCATGCGCGTAAACTAGATATAACATGATTCCGATTATAAATCATTATCAAAACCAAGCCAACGCTGTTTTTTGTTTTTATCTATAGTGAATACATGTTCTTCTTTTCCTTTAGTAAGGTTTCTTAACCATAACAAAGAATTTTCTGGAATATTGTAATAAAGCACCGTATCCTTAGCAACTCGTGAGCCTAAACTTCTCCAATTTTTGTCCCAATAAAACAGTTCATATTCTTCACCAATATTGATATGGTTATCATCATTTCTTACTTGAAATTCAATTGAATCTATATGTTCGGGAGTTTTAAACTTCCACCCTAATGAAAAATCTGTACCTCCAGAAAGGGATAAAGGATCATCATCAAAAGCACCGTTTTCCCATATTAATTCTAGGTTATTCTTTTTGTAAACCGTTCCTGTTAATAGTTTTCCATTAACACCATAAAAAGCCAACTTTGCTAAAAATGATTCTTTTTTATTTGAATAAAAACGGACGTATTTGAATTTTTCTTTTGAACGTAATTTTATTGTATTTATATGAGTACTATTAAAATTAGTTATTTCATATAAGGTTTTTGCACTATTAAAATCCTTTTTGTTGCTTCCTTGAAATACGCCTCCATTTATACTTTTGATCCAATTTATTTTTGATTTATTTCTTGGGGTACTTAATCCTATTTTTCTGGTTAGACTAACTGAATCTAAAGTGGATAGATTAGGTTTAAAAAAATGAACTTTTTTTGTATTATCAATATAGAATGGATAATTCACTGGAATATTATTGTCATTTTCTTGATTAGTTGCCATATATAATACATTGACTCCAACATTATTATATACATTTTCTTTACCGTTATATTTCCCTAAAGCAATTGGTTTCCAGACATTATTAATATCAAAAACGCATAGTAAAGGGAGAGAATTTGGTACATCAAATACATTTTTAATTTTAATATTTAAAGTAGGTACATATTCTGCTGTAACATCTTGTTGAAATTGAGATAGCGTATTTTCTATTTTTTGATGACAATATACTCCCCTATTCACTTTAGGAATACTTTCTTCTTTAAAAGAAATTTTTAAATCTGTTTTCCCATTTACTTGAGTTGAATATTCCTCTTTATCATATCTTGTGTAAATCCAAGAATGTCCAAAGGAAGGATGATTACCCCAGTGTAGCACCATATCTTTTGCACAAATAATTCCAATAGCTCTAAAAACATTGACTAAATAATTTACAGCATCATCGCACAATCCTAATTTCGACTTTTCAATTTGACTAGTACTTAATGGAACAGGGTAATATTTTCCAATTTTGGTCATATTTATATGTCCAAATTCTGAAGTTATAGAATCTACTACAAATCTTAATGATGCTCCTTTATCTAAATAATTGTATACCCACTTATACTTTTTAAATAATTTTTCACGACTGTTTTCTTCTATGGGTTCATTAGTACTTTTGTATGGTAAAATATAATTACAAAAATCATCAAAGGATGCTCTCTTATTTTTCGGAATTCTCTTCCACGCTTCAAATGATAATTCAATATTTTTAATTATAAAATTGGAAGTTAAAACCTTAATATCAGAAATTAATTCAGTTTTTTTAGAAATCGTTTTTGACACAGAATCTAAAATTTTTCCAAAAATTTCACGACGCACATCACTTTTAGGGTAGTTGTAAATACTATCAAAAGCGCCTTCAAACCCTTTTATTGTTTTATAAGAGGCATGTTTGTGCATGTTTTTAATAAGAAACACAGCTGCTTTGTATTTAAGGCTATCATCGGGGTTTACCTTATAAAGGTTCAATACTTTTTCCAATTCAGGTCTATTATCACCTGCTTCTATTAATGCCAATTCTAAACCTTTAGGAATATCTGAGCATGAAATTATTAAAAACGTGCAGAAAGTAAAAAAGTAATTGTATAAATATTTCATCATTTTAAATTTGTGTTATCTTTTATCCAATACATACTAATTAAGTCTAGCTTATTTACCAACTTTATCTTATAAATAATTATCAAACCCTAACCATCGTTGTTTTTTGTTTTTATCGATATAAAATACGTGCTCTTCTTTTCCTTTTGTAAGATTTCGTAACCATAACAAAGAATTCTCAGGAGCATTATAATATAATACAGTATCTTTTGCAACTTGAGTCCCTAAACTTTTCCAATTTTTATTCCAATAAAAGAGTTCGTATTCGTCACCCATATTTATATGATTACCATCATTTCTAACTTGAAAATCAATAAACTTAATAGGTTTTGGCTCATTAAATTTAAGACCCAATGTGAAATTTTCACCTCCTGAAAAAGATAAGGGGTCATTATCAAATGCACCATCACCCCATGAGTATTCAAAGTTGTTTTGTTTAATGACTTTACCAATTAATAGTTCCCTTTTCTCATCAAAGAAAGCTAACTTAGCAAAATAGGATTCTTTTCCATTTGAATTGAATCTTACATATTTAAATTTTTGTAATTCGTTTAATTCAATTGTTTGTAGATGTGTACTATTAAAATGGGATAATTCGTATATGATATTTGAATTATTGAAATCAGACGTGTTAGCCCCCTCAAAAAAACCTCCATTTAAAGAAGTGATCCATTTTAACTTATTTCTATGCCTTGGAGTAGTTAGACCATATTTTCTTGTAAGTATTATAGAGTCCTGTTTAAATATAGTTGGTTCGAAATAGTGAATTTGTTTATTTTTATTAATGTAGAAAGGATAATTAAAAGGAATAATTTCATTGTTTTGTAGTGTAGCTGCTATGTACAAGACATTTACCCCCAAATCGTCATAGTGTATTAATTTCTTTTTATTTATTTCACCAAAACCTATCGGTATCCATTCGCGACTGATGTCAAAAACACATATTACAGGGTTTGAAAAAGGAGCATTTAATTTATTTTCAACATCTATATCTATTGTCGGCACATATGTTCCAGTAACATCAAGTAAAAATGATAAAACATTAAATTTCTTTTGAGATGCAAATGTTAATCTATTAACTTTTGGAATGCTTTCTCCTATATATTCTATTTTGACATTTCTTTTTGCGAATACCTGAGTTGCATATTCATCGTCACCATACCTGACATAAATCCAAGAGTGCCCAGAAGAATGATGATTCCCCCAATGAGATATCATATCCTTGGTACAAATTATACCTAAAGCTCTAAAAACATGAACAAAATAATTTACACCATCATCACATAATCCTATTCTAGACTTTTCAATTTGACTAATGCTTAATGGAATTGGGTAATATTTTCTTATTTGAGTCATATTTTCATGTCCAAATTCAGATGTGATAGAATCTACAACAGATATTAATGAAGTTCCTTTGTCTAGATAACTATAAACCCATGCATACTTTCTAAATAATTTTTCACGACTATTTTCTTCTATAGGTTCATCATTATTTTTGTACGGTAAAATATAATTACAAAAATCATCAAAGGATGCTCTTTTATTTTTTGGGATTTTATTCCATGCCTCAAATGACAATTCAACATTATTGATTATGAAGTTAGAAGTTAAAACCTTAATATCAGAAACTAATTCAGTTCTTTTAGGAGTTGTATGTGTCATAGAATCTAAAAGTTTTTCAAAAACATCTTTCCTAAACCTACTATTTGGATGGTTATTTATACTATCAAACGCACCCTCAAACCCTTTTATAGGTTTATAAGAAAAATGATTGGGCATATTTTCTATGAGAAATAGTGCTGCTTTGTATTTAAGACTATCTCTAGGGTTTTCTTTATAAAAATTCAACACTTTTTCTAATTCATGTCTATTATCACCTGCTTCTTTTAATGCCAATTCTAAACTCTTAGGAATATCCGAACAAGAAACTATAGAAGTCAAACAGAAAATAAAAAAGCAATTATTTATGTATTTCATCATGTTTTAGTTTATTAAGTTTTTTTCAATATAAAAAGTGGTAAATAGATCACTATTCCTATTAAAGAAAATAGTAACCCTCCAATAGACCCAGCTGCAAAAGAAAACCAAAAAGCTTCATTTTGTCCACTCCAAACAAAAGGTATTAAACCAACAATGGTTGATACTATAGTTAGAATTACTGGGATTATTTTGTAATTATATGCTTTAAAATAAAGGAATTGTGCATTCTTTTTTGGGGATTGTCTTTTTAAATTGTTGTAGTCGTTAATAATATATAATGCCGAATTCACACTAATCCCGCATAGTAAAATAAAAGCCGCATAACCGCCTTGATCAAAATTAAAATCAAATAAACAAAAGGTTAAGAATACGCCAACAAAAGAAATAGGAATCATACTTATAATGGCAAAAGGTTGTTTTAAAGATTCTAATAGAACACTACATATAAAGAAAATAATAAAAATAACTACGAATAAATAATAGTACTGTTGCTTATCATTTTTATCCCAAGTATTATAGGATTTTTCAAGAACTTTATAGCCTATAGGTAATTTACTATTTAGCGTTTCAATATTACGATCTCTTACCTTTTTTGCTAAAGGTTGTGTTCCTAAAAAATCATACGCTACTGTTAATCTATATTGTTGATTTGTTTTCTGAATGACATTCCCCGTTTTTCTTTTTTCAATAGTTGCTAATTGGTCTAATTTATATTGCTTACTTTCAATAGAAATGGGTGTATGTTTTAAATCCCACACATTAAACTTCTTATAATCATCAGATACCAATTTTACTTGTTGTAATTCATTATTTTGAATAATAGACGTTAATGTCCCTGAGTGTACTTGGTTATTTAAATAGCTGTAAACATGTGTTTTAGAAACACCTGCTATAGCTAGTTTTTCTAAGTCAAAATCTAAATAATATTCATTAAGTGCACTACTTCTCCAGCGGTTACCAGTAATCTCAGCGTCTTTAACTCTACCAGAAGAGTTTTCAACTAGTTGTTTTTTTAAAATTTCTGCAAAGCTGTATAATTTATCATAATTATAACCTTCCAATACTATACTATTATTTTTATACCCTGTGTGAAGAGCATTCGAAAAACCTCTTCCTACACCACTAACAGACCAATCTAAACCACCCAAACTAATAGCTTTAGATTCTAATAGACTTTTTAATGTATATGGGAAGGCTCCAAATTCGAATTCATCTTTAAAATAAATAGAAATACTAGAATTTTTATAACTATTAATACGGGTCTCATAAAGTGCTACTTCTTCAAAGTGCCCTATATAGTTTTCCATTTTAATAACAACATCATTAAGTTGTTCAATGGTGCAGCCATCTGGCATGCTACCCGTTACTCTAAGCGTTGTTCGTTCTGGTTCGCTATAATATGAATTTTCAAAGACATCTTCTGTAAATAACCTTAAAGAACCTCCTAAAATTTTTTCTAAGGTAGGACGCATTTCTGTATTAAACCATTCATTACCCAAAGTCTTATTATAGATACTTGTCAAATTATCATCTCCTTCCATGTCTTTGGGAAGCAAATGTAAAGGCAAGCCAAAACCTAAAATGAAAAATACTATAAATACCCATTTAAATGGTGGTTTTCGCATCCATCTTAGTATGTTCGTGTATTTTCTGGTAAATTTATAAATGCGGCGTTTTCGTTTTCTGGAGAATTTAATACGTTTTTGTTCTAAATTCATTTTCTCTAATAAAGCAGGAACATAATACAGAGATGTTAATAAAGACACACCAATATTGATGGCAATAACCAAAGCAAAATCCCATAAATTATTACGTTGACTTTCTTCTAATAAAAAAATCACCATTAAAGCACCAATGGTTGTTAAAGTGGCCGCTAGAATTGCTAAAAATGCTTTTTTATCTCCTTTGTTTCGTAAGTGATCAATCATAATGATACTATTGTCTATGATGATACCAAACGAAATGGTGATACCTGCAAATGAATACAGTTGAAGTTCTACCTTAAACAGATAATAAAAAATAACAGCTACTAGAAGATTTGTTATAATACTTAGGAATAAAACCCCTAAATATTTGAAGCTTCTATTTATTAGAACAATTAAGACCAACAAAATTAAAAAAGAAAAAAAAGTCCTTAATTCAATTTTTTGTAGTTCTTCAACAATATATTCGGTGGTGTCTTGTGTTAGTTTTATAGAGTAACCCATCGGAAGATCCTTTTTTATGATATCTACAAGATTCCGAACCTCTTTTGCTAAGGCTATAGTATTAACACCTTTCTCTCCATAAACAACCAGATTAACCGTGTTTAATCCATTAACTCTATAATAGTTATCTATGGCACCTTCTTTATACCTCGCTACGGCTAAATTCTCTAAATAAATAATTCTGTTTTTTATTTTTTTTATGGGGATTTGCCCCCAAATAATAACATCATCTTCCAATTTATGTTTTAAAACTATAGCTATTTCTTGAATGGTTTCACTGTATTTTGATGTTAAAATACCATTCCCTAATGCTTGACTTTTTAAAAAGTCATTTATTGCTATTTCAATATCATTTACAGTGATGCCTAGTTGTATGAGTTTTTTGTTATCATATTCTAATACCCATTCAAAAGGAGCCGCACCATATACATTAATTTGATTAATCCCTTTAATATTTGACAATTTAGGAACCACATGATTTTCGGTATGTTTTTTAATAAGATAAGGACTCTCATTGGCATTAACACTATAAGAAATAATAGGCGTATTATTTTCGTTTGCACTACTTAAAGATAATTGTGGGTAACTAACACCTTCAGGAAGTTCCGAATAGCTTTGTCTTATTAAGTTTGCTATTTCAAAACGAACCATATCTATATCCGCATTTTTCTTAAAATCGATAGAAATGGAACCACGTCCTTTATTAGATTCTGAGCTTATTTCTTTAATGTCTTTGATCGTATTAAAAACACCTTCTAGTTTAGAAGTTACTTCTTGTTCTATAACTTTGGCAGAAGCGTCCTGCCAGCTAAAATTTACATTTAAAGACGGTGCTTTTTTTGAAGGGGTTAACTGTATACTTAATAAGGGGATTAAACTGACGCCGATTATGGAAAGACAAACAAAAATTAAAATAATAGAAAAAGAGGATGGTTTACGTTTCATCTGTTTGTTTTTGTAAGACGTAATTTGCCAATAATCATTTCAGTTAGTATTAACTTTATGGTTATGGTTCTTTTCATATTTCAATTCTTGTTTTATTTTTTGTAATATTATTAATTTACAGTTTTAAATAGTCTATCCCATCTAAATTTGTCTTGATAATTAGAAAACAGGACACATTGTACTTTACCGACTATTTGCTCTTCGGGTACTGGTCCCAAGTATCTAGAATCCTTAGAGTTTTTTCTATTATCACCCAACATGAAGTAATAATTTTTCTTAAAAATATAATGATTTTCTTTTTCCCCATTTATTAAGTATACTCCTCTAATGTTTTTTATTTTGACTCCTTCATAAGCATAAATCAATTTTTTATAAAGAAGATAGTTTTTGGGATTTAAGTTAATTCTCATCTCTTTTTTAGGAATTATATAAGGTCCATATTCGTCCCAACTCCATTTGTTATGTTTAGATTTCGGATAAGCATTAAGAGGAGGTGTTACTATTTTTATGCCTTTTATTAAATTTAATCCTACGAGTTTGTTTTTATCTTGGATTGATAATGTAGCTATAAAATGATCTTGTTTTGTTCTGTTATATTCAATATTTAAACCTAGGGAATCTAATTTATTATTGAATGTTTTTCTGTCATTAACTTTGAATTCGTACTTATTAAGTATTAGGTTAGATGGATACAATAATTTATTATTTATATAGACATCTCCTTGTTTTATAATTATTGTGTCTCCTGCAATAGCCATACAACGCTTTACATAGGTGTTTTTATTTATATCAAACACCATGATATCGCCATTTTTTATAATTGTAGTACCAGATAGTCGCTTATATTTCCACCAATTTGAGTTCATGGAGGCTCTTGTCTTGTCATTTAAATAGAAAGCAATATTAACCCAAGGAATTTCAAAAGGAGAACGCGGTAGTTTTGGTCCATACTTTAATTTATTTACGATTATAACATCACCATAATATAAAGTATTATTCATTGAAGAGCTGGGTATTTTATAAATATCGAATAGAAGTATTTTGATACTTACAGATGCTGAAAATATTAAAAATAAAAAATAAATATTTTTTGTGTATTTATAAAAAACAGGATGTTTAATAAACCTTATTAGATGAAATAAACCAAAGAGTAATAGCATTATTAAAGATAACCACCAAAGCCCAAATAGAAATAAAATAAAGCTCAAAATGATAAAAAATAATGATTGTACTTTCATGAATTAAGTGATTATATCTATTTTAATCTGGACCATTCCTAGCCAATCATCGCTTTTTTTAACATCTATCTTTTTTAGTTATTCATAATAAATCTCTATGTAGCTCTGGTTATTTATAGATATTTTATTAGCAACGAATTCTATTTATTATTCCCTTTTTATAAATATATTAAAATTTATATTCGATTATTCCTTTGATGAAAAATGGAGTTCCTGGTGTGAAATGTATTTCTTCTACTGGAATTGTTTCATTTTGTAATCTTGATTCTGTGGCAAATTGAGTTTCATTCCATTTCGTATTCAAAAGGTTTTGAACCTGTAGTTGAAAGCTCAGTTTTTTCCAGTTATAGCCCATATTAAAATCAATAACTGAATATCCTTCAGCAATAATAGAGTTGTCTTCATTGGCAGGTCTATCTTTAATAAACCTTAAATTAGCTCCTCCATAAATCCCAAATTCATGTTTAATATTAAGTCCGCTTGCCAAAATAAAATCTGGAGCTAAAGGAATATAATCTTCTCCTACTTCTTCTTCTGTTGCTCTAGCATATGTATAATTAGTATCTAAATTCCAGTACAACCAATCTATTGGTTGATACCTTAGACTAAAATCAAGACCTTGTCTTCTTGTTTTTCCACTAGGTTCTACTATTCCTGCATCCCCTACATAGACAAACTCTTGTTCTAAAAACAAATACCAGTATGCTGTATTTATTAACAATTGCTGGGTAGGTTTCCATATAAAACCTGAATCAAAACCATAAGCAGCAGGAAGCGTTTTTCTTCCTGCTTGAGTAACAACAACGCGTGTATCGTTAGAATGAAATCCTTTGCCGCTTTTTAAATAAATCTGTAGGTTATCAGAATAATTATACAGCACATTTAATTTAGGGCTAATAATTCTTTTAGAAGATGTTTGAGTTTTATAATTTGGTAATAAAGCATCATTATATTGAAAATTAAAAGAATCAAACCGTAAACCAGGGTTAACAGCCCATTTACCCAAATTAAAAATGGCTTTGAAGTAAACCCCTAAATTAGTTTCATGAATATTACCTAACTGTATTTCTTCTAATGTTTCGCTTCTATTTACAGTATGAGAAAGTTCATTATTAAAACTTTGATCGTTTCTTAAGGTTATCCCTGCTTGCCAATTACCATCTACATTATTAATAGAAAATAATTTGCTATATTCACTATTTAATCCAAAAATATTTCTATTTTCTTTTTGCTTGATTTGATCACCGTTTACTGGGTCTTCAAGGAAAAAAGTGAAGTTTGAATATAATTCAAAATTATACCTACTGTAATACAAACTGTTTTTTATAACGGATTGCTCATCTATATATTTGTCATAATTAACTAAAACATTGGTTCTATTTGTATACCCTCCTTCTGTATCATCGATAGCCCCAAACCGCGTAATCAGACCATTACCTACAGCTCTTTGTGGAATTTGTCCCGATGCATCCCACTTACTTGAGAAATGTGATACTGTTAGACCAACTTTATCTTCGTTCGAAACATTTCCTGTATATTTTCCAAATATATTAGTTCTATTAAAGTTTTGAGAACTTTCAAAAAAACCATCATTAGCAAGTTGCTCCATGGCTATATAACTATCGTTCTTGTCGTTGTCTAATAATTTAAACATGCCCAAAAGACGACTCGTACCAAACTTACCTAATTCCATTTTTATCAAGTTATTGGTTACATTTCGTTTTGTTTTAAAATTAACATAACCAGCCGTATTAAAATTTCCTTGATCGGCATAGTAAGCACCTTTATCAAAATCAATTACATTCAACGTTTCCGAAATAACAAAATGTAAATCTGAATACCCTTGCCCATGTGCATGCGATACCATATTTACAGGTAAACCATCAACATTAATACTAATATCGGTACCATGATCAATATCAAAACCTCTTAAAAAAATTTGTTCTGCTTTCCCTCCTCCTGCATGTTGACCAATAAAAAGACCTGGGACTTTCCTCAAAATATCTTGCGATGAATTAACAGGATTCAATTCTATATCTATTGCTGTAATTAGGTTTAGGGCATTTATTTTAGGAGAGAGAACCACCTCTTTTAGAGAAATAGATTTTTCTTTTAAAATTATAATAATAGGAGAAGAAAGAGAATTAATAATTGTATTGTTAATTTCATATCCAATATGAGATACTTTAAGAGTATCACCAACATTTATGTCCTCAAGAACAAATTCCCCCTTTTTATTACTATGTGTATGATGTTTAGTAGCAAGGTCTAATATTTGCACATCAGAGATAGATTCTTTTTCGGTGTTAATAACCTTTCCTTTTAAAGATTGTCCAAAAGTATATGATTGTAATAGTAGTAAAGTAACTGTGATTATTATTTGTTTCAATTTGTAGAGCTTATTTTTTTAGTTCTCAGTCTATTTTTTGAAGTATAATTACCCACATCAATACCCTAACTTTTATTAGATAGTTTAAATTTATGGGATGGTATATTCTAAGGTTATTTCTCTAAACGAACTAAAGGATTTTTATTTATTCTTTTATTAAAGGAATCTTAATAGTGTACAAGTACCTATATTATTCTTATTATTTATTTGTTGATAACAAAACATTTTTTGTATAAAAACGTTCTTTTATTAATTTCTTTTTAGTAAAAAAAGGTGCATTTATATCAAAGTAGAAACATCTTGTTATTTAATTCTCGTCTATATATTTTTCATTAATAGCATTTATAAAAATATCATCCTCTTTCGCTTTGTTTATGATTAAGACTTCCCCTTCAATTGTTAATTTTACTGGAGAATCTTCACCATTGTAATACACTGTTATTGGTTTATTAAATTTTCCGGGAGTTTCAGCATCATAAAATACATTAATTTCCCCTATTTCATTTGGCGGTATTTGGCCCTTTGGCCATTCAGGTACAGTACATCCACAAATTGTTTTTACATCCTTTATCTGTAAAGGTTCTTGTCCTGTATTTAAAAATTTAAAAACAAAATTAACTTCTTGTTTTACAGGAATTTTATTGAAATCGTAGAGCTTTGTTTCAAAAACGATATTGGTATTATGTAATGCACCATTTTTTTTTTTACATGAATAAAAGAACACGGTGCATGTAATTGTAAATAGAATTATTATGATGCCTTTGCTATTTTTTTTAATTGTATTCATTAATAATATTTTCACTTTTAAAAACTAGGAGTATTATATAATTTGTTTACTATTTTAAAAAACCACTATCGTTAGTTTAATCACAAGGACAAGACATCAAATTAGTACTTTTACAATAATACCCTCCTAAACCAAAACTACAGGGCCCATGATTATGATCAGAACCTTCTCCATGAGCTTGAGCACTTTTTAAACTAAAAGAAAGCAAATCAATACTATTACTGTTTTTTTTAATGCTGTTTGAATTTGTTGATAATCCAACGGCCAGCAAACAAACAAATGTACTTGCTGCTAAAAATTTTACTGTTTTTTTCATTTTATAGTTGTTATTAAGGTTATAAATAATACTATTATTTATTAAAAACATACCGTTTTTTAGGTGGTAAGTTATTTCTATTTAGAATTTATTAATTCTGTAATACAAACTATATGTCCTCCTTTATCTATATGCTCGTTAAAATCTTCAGGAACATCATTAGTTTCACCTCCTATTACAGTTAATATATCACTATTTATATAGGTTATTATTTTAGAATCTTCTGTAATTCCTAACGGAAAATTAATATCTTTAATAGAATAATTTTTATAGTTATTTATATAAATATTTTTTGAATTTATATTATAGACAAAGCTGTGAAATGCTTTACTAGATTTTATATTTCCGAGTATTAACCCATTAGAAATTATGGGTACAGAAAGCAGATAGCAATAATCTTTTTCTATAGATCTACTCATATTTTTCTTATCTGTTTCAGGAAAGTTTAGTTTGCCAAAATCAAAAATATAACTTCTTTCTATTTCACCTGTTTTGGATAGTTGATGAACATTATTATCAATTATTCTATTGTATACAAACCCCTTTTCATTTTCTATTAGATGATAATTAAAAACATAGTTCTCATCTACATATTTTGTGTATTCTAATAAACTTGATGTTTTTTCAAAAGACTTTGAAGTTGTTATGAGTTGATCTCCTTCAAATTGGGAATGATTATATGCAGATAGCCCAAACAAATATTGTTCGTTATCAAGTAATGTAAATATATCCGTTTCAAAAGGAATTTTTTTATCTTCTACAAAATTTCCTAAAGAATCATACCAATATAGTTTTTCTCGATTTCCGTCTAATATTATGATGTTTCCTGTATCATTCACATGAAAATCATTAATCGTTGCATATTCTCCTGGGCCATTACCAAATTTACCTATTTTCCTAACAAACTTCCCTTCCATATCAAAAACAAGAAGTTTTTTATAATTCTCGTCCATTATATAAATAAAGTTGTTTTTCACCGTGATTTTTGTTATCACACCAAATATTGATTCAGTAACATAATCTTCTAATTTTATAAATTTTGTTTTTTTTATATATTTTGAAGTTTCTTTAAAATTTTCATTCTCAAGAGAAACGTTAATTACTTCTCCCTGTATATTATGTTTTTCTACTTTCGTATTACAAGACGATACGAACAAAAAAAGTATCAGAGTAAATAAAAGATGTTTGATTTTCATTTATTGTAATTTTATTAAAAATAGATATTAAGTTTGATTCATTAATTACAAGAACAATGAGTTGAACCACAATAAGCTGGTCCAAAAGTTCCATCATGACATGGCCCATGGTTATTACTAGAACCTTCACCATGAGCTTGTGCACTTTTTAAACTAAAACTAAGTAAATCAACACTATTATTGCTTTTATTAGTATTTGAACTAGTTGTTAATCCAATAGTCATCATACAAACTAATGTACTTGTTGCCAATACTTTTATTGTTTTTTTCATTTTATATTGTTATTAGGTTTATATATAAATAATACTATCTAATTAGTTATTATTAAAAAATAGATTTTTAAGTGATAAAAAGTTATTCCTATTTAGAACCTATTAATTCTGTAATACAAATTATATGCCCTCCAGCATCTAGATATTCTTTATATTCATCAGGAAAATTAATATTTATTTCGGCGGCTATTAGAGAAAAGAGACCACTATTTGTGTAGGATATAATCTTTGAATCATCGGTTATTCCTATAGGAAAATTAACATCTTTAATTGCATAATTTTCAAAATTATTTAGATATATTTCTTTTGTCTTTATATCATAAATAAAACTAAAAAATAATTTTCCAAATTTCAGATTGCCAAACATTAAACCATGAGAAATCAGCGGAACAGAGAATAGATGACAATATTTCTCATTTAAATTTTTTTCGATGTTTTTCTTTGCTTCATCAGGATAATTGAGGTTTCCAAAATCAAAAGTATACGTTTTTTCTAGTTTACCTGTTTTTGATAATTGATGTACATTATTATCAATTGGTCTATTATATAAAATACTCTTATCGCCCTCGACAAAATAATAATCAAAACTGAAATTATCATCCACATATTTTGAATATTCAAAAAAAGCATCTACTTTATCAAAGGATTTCGTGGTTGTTATAATTTGATTCCCCTCATACTTGTAGCGATTATATGATGCCAATCCAAACAAATATTGATCATTCTCAAGTATTGTGAAAGTATCGGCTTCAAAAGGATATTTTTTGTCTTTCAAAAATTTCCCAGAGGAATCATACCAATACAATTTCTCTCTATTCCCATCTAAAATAATAGTATTCCCTATAGAATCCACATGAAAATCGGTTAAGTTTTGATATTCTCCTGGTCCATTTCCACGTGTACCTATTTTTCTAACAAACTTACCTTGCAAGTCAAAAACTAATAGTTTTTTATAATTACTATCCATTATATAGAGAAGGTTGTTTTTTACTGTAATTTTATTCGCCATCCCAAATATGGATTCAGCAACATGTTCTTCTAATTTTATAAGTTCTGTATGGTTTATATATTTTGAAATGTTTTTAACATTTTCGAAGTTAGCTTCATCCAGTAAGACTTTAATTATTTCTCCATGATGGTTAGCCTTATCTTTTTTTTTTTCACAAGACAATAAGGTTATAAAAACTGATAGGGTAAAAAATAAATGTTTGATTTTCATATGTTATTATTTTATAGAGGAACTATGATTTATCTTGATAATTATAGTTCCTCTATATGATTCATAATCATCACTACCTTCGCTATAAGCCTGAGTATTTTCAAACTTATACTTAGGACATTAACGCTTTTTTATTTAGACACTTAAAAACAAGAAATATCATTTGTATTCCTACACCCATACCAAAAACTCATTGGGCCATGCCCGTGAGTCCCATGCTCTCCATGAGCTTGGACACTCTTTAAACTAAGAGAAAGTAAATCAACACTTTCAATATTTGTAATTGTGTTTGAGTTTAATGTCAACCCTACAGCCATCAAACAAACGAATGCGCTTGCTGCCTATACTTTATTATTTTTTTCATTACGTTATTATTATTAAATTAAGGGGTTTTTACACCCCTTAATTTTATTGAAGTAATTTACTGGTAGACGACTATTAGGAGCAACTATTAGCATTCGCCGCTATGCAGCCACGAATCAACTTTTTTGGTCCATGTGAGTGATTACCAGCATTTTCTCCATCAGCTTGAGCATTCTTTAAACTAAAATTAAGTAAATCAACACTATTACTATTTGTAGTTGTGTTTAAATTTGTAGTTGTATTTGTTGTCAATGTAACTGCCATTAAACAAACTAATGCACTTGCTGCCAATACTTTTATTATTTTTTTCATTATGTTATTGTATTTATATTATTAAAATATTATTTATTACAAAAGTCTTTTAGGAAATACTACCTTTGCAAAATATTAAACATTCTATTTTTCTTATATAGATTATTTAGTCTAAAAAAACTTAAAAGACTTCCTCTGGGCATTTATTGGGTTTATATCATAAGCTCTTTTTTAAGTTAAACAATATGTGATTATATTTTTAATTTTTATAAATGCTTAGAGGTTTTAGCTTTAATCGATTAATATGGAAAATTGTCTTACAAATAAAGCTATTTTAAGGGACAAATTCTGACACTTTGTTGCTCAGCTGTAAAAATATTTATTATTTTTTGTACAATAATTTATTTTGTAATCTTCCTTTATTGAGCAATTTTATTTCTAAACAAACATTAATAGACCTTTTATATTCAATCAGTCTTCAAGTAAGTTGCTAACCTTGTTAATAAGGAAGTTTTAGTTTTGTTTAAATTTATAAATAGAATTAGCTTGACTAGGGAATTGTTCTCCAAAAAACAACTTTAGTTTTATAGAACCATTTAGGGATATAAACATTTGATTTATATTTTAAAATAATGGAGTTGTTATGTTATGATCCTAAGTTTACTATACCAATAACACTATATTTTCCTTTGGTAAAGAGTTTAATGGTGATGTCCTTATCACTTTCATTTTTCCAATACCATCCATGAGAGCCAATATAAGGAATTGTTATTTTTCCCTTTACACTATTTGAGTTTCCAATGGCATAACTCTCATCATAGTTTTTTGGGAAATTTTCTTTATTTTCAGGATCACCATGAAAATCATAATATAACGGCGCATTAGATATCCATTTATATTCCAACTTTTCGTCCTTGTCAATTTTAAATTTATACTCTAAGTTTTTATTAGCTTTCACTACGATGCTTACAATATTATTAACTTGTTCTAATTTGTGAGTTCCATCTGGATTATGTTCATGGCTATGCTCTTTTGTTTTATTATCTATACAAGATGTTATCATAAAGATGAAAATTATACTGAATATTAATCTTGCCATAATTATATTTTTTTGGTTATAATTTTAAAAATAATAGAATCCATACATCTCATGTAATAATAAAAATCTATAACAAATTTAAAAGGATAAGAGGACAAATTTCGTCACTTAACTATTTTTAATATAATATATGTATCTAACTCTGCAGAAATAAATATTATAGCCCTCTTCACGTAAACTAGCTATCATTCTTTTTATAGTTCTTACACTACATTCATAATCATTTGCTACTTTTTCTAAAGACCGTAATCGTTCTTGTTCAATTAAATAAATCAAGTGCTTTTCCTTTTCTTTTCTTTCAGAATATGTCATTTGGGTTATATTTTATTCTGTTAATTATTATTTTTAATCATCTAAGATGGCATTGAAATCGTGTTTCAAATTAGTATCGTTTATAAAATTAAAAAGTGTTAGTTGTTGTACTTCATAATAGAGCGTCCAATAACTCTGCAAACTTTGTATATAATTTTCAGTGGCTAATTGCCATGCCTGTCTAGAACTGCTTAGGTTCAATAAATCTACTTGACCAGACAAAAATCGTTTTTCAGTTATTCTATAAGATTCTCTTGAAATTTCGCTAGTCCGTAATGTACCCAGCACCAATTCTTTTTGAAGGTTAAAATCGTTAACCTTTATAGTGATATTTTGTTTATAAGTGTCTTTATCCTGTTGCAGTTCAATATCAACAACATCTTTATTCATTTTTGCGGTTTTAATATTCCCTTTTCGTTCGCCCCAATCTAGAATGGGAATATTTAATTGAATAGCAACCATTTGCTGTTCTAAAAAATTACCGTAAACCGCATTAAATGTATCGGCTTGTTGGTTTAGTCCATAACTAGCGGTTAAGGATAGATCGAAACGGTTTTCTTTTATGGCTTGGTCTAAATCTCTTAGTGCTTCTATTTCCCGTAATTTTAAATTTAAAATATCTGGATTGTTAGTATTCGCATAATTAATAGCGTCATTAACATCTATTTGTAAATTTGAAATTAATTCGGGTAATTCTGGAACCGTTTTAGAAGGGAGATCATCTCTTAAAAACAATATGAATTCGGCTTCCGCTTTTTCTAAAACTTGTTCGTTTTGAGTTAGGTTTGTATTCGCATTATACACATCCAACTCTAAATTAAGTAAATCGTCTTTTTCTATAGATCCTATGGTGTAACGCTGTTTACCCATTTTAAATAGTTTTTCAGCAGACACTTTATTTTCTTGTGCTATCTCCATTTTTTTACTGGCTAATGCCCAATTAAAAAATAAACTGACTGTTTTTAAATTGATAGCCTGTAGCTCGTATATAAAATCTTGTTTTGCCTTTTCGTATTCAAGAGGTGCTGTTTTATGTTGCCATTTAAATTCATTAAAGGCCATTAAAGGTTGTATAAGACCTATGCTAACTGGAGTTGCATTATAACTCTCATTAGCCAAAGCACCGAAATTTTCTAACCTATTGAAGGTAGAATTTATAAACAAACTAGTTCCCGTAGCCCCTATGTTTTGAGTCGCTGAAAGATTAGCATAGCTGTTTAAATTTTGTTGCGATCTGTAAACATCTATATTTTGCTCAGAATCATAACGTTGTATCACCGACCTGTTATAAGTTAATGGGTTTAGGGTTAAATCTACTTTGGGTAATAAACTAGACTCAAATGATTTAAACTCCCAGTAACTTACACCATATTCGCGTTTGGCTTTAAAAGCGTCCAATGAATTTTTAATGGCTAAATTTAAAACATCATGGAGTGTAACACGTTGCTTGGTTTGTAATGGTATATCAGTTTGTTGTGAAAATGTTACATAGCTATTTAAAATAAAACAAGCACTGATACCAATTTGTAATATGTTCCAAACAGGTAGCATCCTAAAAAAGCATATATCGTTTAATTTATTTCTTAGCATAGATTTTGTTTTTAGCTAGGTAATAATAACATAGCGGAATAAAATATAAACTGACTAACGTCCCCAATAGCATACCTCCTATTAAAGCTATGGCCAATGGTGCTTGTAATTCTGCTCCTAATCCACTAGAAAATAACAAAGGAACAAGCGCTAATATGGTAGTTAAACTCGTCATAAGTATAGGTTTTAAACGGCGTTGCCCTGCTACCAGAAGGGCTTTCATTAAAGAACAGCCTTTACGTTGCAGTTGAATAATAGTATCTACTTTTAAAATGGAATCGTTAATGATGATACCGCACATAACTACAATACCTATCATAGACATTAAATTAATACTCATACCAAATAGTTTTAAAAACAAAAAGGCTCCTGCTAAATCTAATGGGACTTCTATAAGTATGATTAAGGGAATTAAAAAAGATTCAAATTGAGAGGCCAAAATAAAGTAGAGTAATACTAAAGAAATAAGCAGTACAATTTTTAATTCACCTATTAATTCTTGATTTGAAAAAAAGCGTCCGCTAAAATTAACATCGTACCATTTGTTATTTGATATGATGTCTTTTACCCTGTCCATTGTAGACGCAATATTATTATCATTTATTTGCAGTTCTAAAGGAAAATATTCACCTTCCTTACCGCCACTAATAGTTTTTAAATCTTTAGACGTTGCGATTTTAACAAAGTCTTGCACATGAAATACGGCGCTATCCTTGGACGCTATCATGGTCTCACTTAATACCGCTTCAATATTTTTTGTGGTGCTCCCTAAAATAACGGGCACAAAACTCTGATTATCTATAATGGACACTATTTCTCGTTCATTAAAGGCACTTTTTAGAGTGTTAAATAGCGTATTACTATCCACACCATAAGTCATAAGCTTTTCTTTATCGGCGACTAACGTCATATAGTCTTGCCATGCAATAGGCTTTAATTCTAAATTATTAAGATTCTGCTGCACCAGATACCACACATTTTGAAGTTGTACGTTTTGAGAACTTCCTAAATTTTCAACATGTCTAAGACGTGCTATTAAAGGGGCGTCATCTTCAGAAAATATTAAATTAAAAATGTTATCAACTGCTTTATAGTCATGAAGCGCTATAGGGTATTTATTAAGTATAAAAGGACTTATATCATTTTGAATTTTGGCTAATGATTCGGGGTTTTTACATTGTAAATAAATAGTGGTTTCAGAGGTTTTTGCTTCGGTGTCTTTATCTAATACAAATTGTTGGGTTCCTACAAGCGCTGTATGGTTAATTGTATTATCGTCTACAAGCTCTAAGAGTTCTAAAACGCGGCGTTTATTCTCTTCTACGTTTATTTGATTATTCCAATCTATTTTCAACAAGGTTTCAGACCTTGAAAAATTAGGCATGGTCGTTTTTGGTAGCATCATAAATAATCCTATAGCTACTATTAACAACAGCAAACAAAAACCCCAAGATATCCTTTGTTTACGCATCACCCATCTAAACCCTTTTTCATATAAAGCCGCATAATCAAGCGTGTTCGCATGGGTAAGAAAACGACTTATACTACCAACTTTTTTTGTGTCTTTAAAATGAAATAAGCGATATAGAACAGGTAATAAAGTAATGGAAACAAGTAACGATGCGAATAGACCCGTAGTTACTGCTATGGCCTGATCGTAAAATAAAGCACCACTTATACCACTTAAAAAAACCAATGGTAAAAATACGGCACAGGTTGTTAGCGCAGAACTAAGCAAAGGTTTTAAAACTTCATTAGCACCCAAAATACAGGCTTTTGATAACGACTCCCCTTGTTCTCTAAATTGTGTAATATTATCGATAACAATAATGGAGTTATCTATCATTAACCCAATCCCTAAAACCAAACCAGAGAGGGAGATGATATTAATAGAAATACCAAACAGTTGAAAAAAGAGTAAACAAATAATTATAGATATTGGAATGGTAATACCTATTAATAAAGGGGATTTAACATTTTTTAAAAACAAAAACATAACGCCAAAGGCTAAAAGGATACCCCATAGTAAACTTTGGAATAAATTATTGATGGCATAGTCTAATAGTTTCGTTTGGTCTCTACTAATGGAAAAATCGATGTTTGGATAATCTTCCTCTAAATAGTTTAAAAGTGTATTTAAGGAATCTTTCAAATCCCCCATGCGAGCATCACTTTGCTTAATAATAGCCATCGTAATAGCTTCTTTACTATTAGAAAGTACCAAACCGGTTCTATTTTGCGGATGCTCTAATACTTGTGCTAATGCTTTAAGTTGAAAAAGTCTGTTATTTTTATTGATGTAAATATTTTCAATCTCTTGAATATTGTTTAATGATGTACCTAAGCGTACATCGTATTGATATTGATTGTCTTTAATCAATAAACTCCCAATTTCTAAATCGTGTGTTTTAATGGTAGCTTCTAATTCATCCAAACTGATATTTAGAGCACTTAGTTTATTATAGTCTGGGATTATTAAAATCTCTGAAGCAACTAAACCACTAACATCTACCATGGCGACTTCACTAATCTGTTCGATGCGTTTACGAATCACATGATTTGCAAACTGGTTAAAATCAACAAACTCTTGCGTTACTGGATATAAGTGACTTTGAGAAGATGCTTTTGTTTTTTTAGAATCCGATTTTAAAGTCATATTTAAATAAAACACAGGGATGTCGGTAGCACTGGCTTTAATAACTTTTGGGCGCTTTATCGTATTTGGGAAACTTCCCATAGCCCGATCAATTTTCTCATTAACTTCAATAAATGAGTAATCTATTTTAGTCCCGTGATTAAAACGTAACCTTAGTATGGCCTTTTCACTACTAGTCTCTGTTTTTATATCTTTTAAATGACTTACTTGCATTAAATTTCGACGTAGCTGCTTAACCACAACATCTTCTAATTGTCTTGCCGACATATTTTCTGCAGAAACTTGTACTGTTATCTCTGGTATATCAATATCTGGCATTAAAGACACAGGTATAAATCCAAAGGCATACAAACCTAAAATAAGGATGCCTAAGGTGGTCATTAAAACAGCTATGGGTTTATGGATTAGAAATTTTACCATGAAAATATTATAGGTTAATATTTTTTGAGACTTTTATTAATTACTTAGCATAGATTTAATAGAAACTTCAGTGTCGTGAGCTAAATTCAAATTACCAGAAACAATAATGGTGTCTCCTGGTTTTAATGAGGCACTACTTTTATCTGGGTGGGGTATTACTGTGTATTCACTACTATTTTCATTGGTGGTTTGCACATAAGTCCAATAGGTTTTGCCAGATTTAAATGTGAATAATACTTCTTGGTTCTGCCTTAAAATCACAGCGTCTTTGGGTACAACAAATTGATTTTCAATGTCTTTTTGAATACGAATTTTTACATTCATACCCTCCATTAAATTCCCATCGTTTTTCACTTTGGCTTTTACCAAAATAGTCCCGTCTTTTTCTACTAATGGGTTTATGGTAACAATACGGCCTTCATAGCTTTTATTGAGAGCAAAAGGTTGCATTTGAATTTTAGTATTTATAGCTATTTCACCTACTTCAGATTCTATTAAATAAAATTCAACTTCAAAAATTGCATCATTTATAAGTGTTATAACAGCTTCTCCTGCATTTATTTGTTCATATTGTTTCCTTTCAATATTGGCGACTTTACCATTAAAAGGAGCTTTTAGTTTTACTGCTTTTAAATTAAATTGAGCCGTTTTTAATTCATGTAATGCATCTTTATAGCCAGAGCGAATAGCCAACATATTATATTCTTTTGAAGGAATACTATCTTCATTAAATGTTTCATAACCACGACCAATGAGTTTATCTTGAAATTCCAATTCGGTCTTTTTTAAATTGATTTCAGCTTTGGTAAAGGCTTGTTGGTAGGTAAAAGCTTTTAAAGACGCTAGTGTTTGTCCTTTTTTAACATAATCACCATTATTTACATATATTTTTTCAAGGGTTTCTGTGACTTCAAATTTTAAATCGTTTTTTTGAAGGGCCACCAATTTACCGTTACTTACGATTTCTTTTTTAAAAACACTTTTTTGAAGCACTATAACATCAACCTCGTTTTTTTCTGGGAGGTATTGTTTTTTATCTATAATATCAGCTTCTTTTTCTTTATGTTTTGTCTGGGAACAATTTGTAAAAATAAATAAAGCTAATAGTATAAAAACGCGGATTAATTCGTTTTGGTGAGCTACTCTTTGGGGTGGATGCATTAATTTAATCGGTTTTATTATTATGGCGTTGTAAAATTATTTTCATTTCTGCTTGTATTTCTTTTATTGCAGTGGATGGTATTTTTATGTCTTTATCTAGTATATTTTGAGCCATTTTAACAGCTTTAATTTTATCGCCATTTTCTTCGTATAATTTGGCTAGTAAATACATGGGGTAAAATCTAACAGGTATCATGTTGGCTCCATGTTGATACGCTCTTTCTGCCTTATCATATTGTTTTAAATTTTTGTAGCTGTCGCCCAAAGCCGTTTCTATGATCGTTGTATTTAAATGTAATTTGGCTTCCTCTAATATTTTTACAGCTTGCTTAGCTTGTTTGTTTATTGAAAGTGATTTACCATAATTCATTAAAAAATCCCCATCTTTTTTTAATTCTGGATACACTTTTGCGTATGCTTGTATGGCACTTTCATAATCACCATATTGATGACTATTCAAAGCCGATTTCCAAGTTTTTAAACTTTGCTCTAAAACAGTTGCGTAGTGTGCAACTTTAAAAATGCTAATAATACCGACAATGAAAATTATTATTTTGAATGGTACTAAAAGCGGTTTGTTTGGTTTTAACTCCTTAAAAAATTCATATTTCTTAATAGCTATTGTAGATAACATGGCTAGAATTAATACTAGAATTAATTTAATTGGTAATATTTGCATGGGGTATGAAAAAAAGGCAAAACACCCTATGGCTAGTAAACCAGAGCTTAAAATAGCAAACATAGGCTTGTCACCTTTTTTAACCTTTATCTTGAATAAGGTATAAAGTAATAACCCTAAAAATACGGCTCCAATAAGTCCGTTTTCGACTATATATTGCAGCCATTCATTAAAGGCATAGTAGGTATTATCGGCAACTAACGCTTCTTGAGTCTCACCATTTTTAACAAAATAGTTTGTTTGAGAATTCATATAGTGCGCTTTAAAACGATCGAACCCCACTCCAAAAAGAGGATTTTCTTTAATGACTTCTGTAGTAACTTTCCAGATGAATAATCGACCATCTGAAGACCCTTTTTTTAAATGATAAACACCAAATAATATTGAGCTAATGACAACAATAGAAACTATTGTTAGTATAGTCTTTTTTATTTTGTTCGTATTTCTTAAAAATTTATTTATAATAGAATATCGATATTCTATTATAAGTATACTACTTAGACATACAGCTACCCAGGCAGCTCTTGATCGTGTAGCTGGTAATACAAGTATAATAGATGCCATACCTATAAGAGGTATATATTCAAAAACAACAGCTGCTAAACGCTTTACAATTTTTGACTTATTTTCAATTTGTAATAATCTAATATTGTGCTCTTTAAATAAATACATTCCTATTGCTATAGGCCAAACAGCTGTTAAAAAACCTGCATAAGGCCCTGGATTAAAAAAGCTGCCTGTTAGTGCAAACCCAGCATGGTTTGACGCGTAGTATCCTAATAATTGTAAGTTGCCATAAACGGCTTGAATAGAACCAGAAACAATTATAGCTAACAGAAGCCAAATAAAATTTTTGGAAGTTAGACCTCTTAATATTGTATATAATAAGCCCAGCCCTACTAATTCTATAAATCGAATGGAAAACCCATAATTAGATTGTATAAAATACCTATTAAGACTAATAAAAATGAATATTATAGAAACAAAAATATCAATCTTTGATATTTTTAATGAAACTAGTTTGTTCTTGTTAAAGATTAGATTGAGTATATAAAAACTGAGTAGACCTAGTAAAGCATAAATAAAAAATAATGTCTTTGATGTAATAGTAGAATTAACATAATCTGTCTGGTTTATTGAAGGAATCACCAAAAAAAAAGTTGCTAGTAAAAGAATAAAATAGAAACTATTTTTTTTACTCATATTTTGCATCATGTTTCTTTAAAAATTATTTTACTAAACAATGTCATTACTTGACCATTCTAATAAAATGATGTTATAAGAAGCATAACTTCAAATTAAAAATGTGGGTCAAAAATCATTATTAAAATAAAGGCACTAGGGAGAGACACATGACCTATTATTGATTGGCAAGATTATATAAAAATTGCAAATTACGTATAACTTATCGTTCAAAAACTATAATTTATAGGTCTTTTCTACAAAATAACGATGTGGTTTGATAATAGTAAATCCAGGTTTATAACCTTTTTAAATAGCCTTTAACATCGTATCTTTGCACTATGAATTTAGAGTTGCCAAAACATAAAAAACTTATCTTATTCGATGGTGTTTGTAACCTTTGCAACAGCAGTGTGCAATATGTAATAAAGCATGATAAAAATAATATATTCTTGTTTGCTCCTTTACAAAGTGAGGTAGGTAAAAGCTTAATTGAACGTTTTAATATAGATACCCAAAAAACGGATTCTATATTATTATATACTCCCGAAAATAATTTAGTATCAAAATCTACTGCGGCTTTAAAAATTGCAATACACTTAGGTTTTCCTCAAAATTTAATGGGTGTGTTTTTTATTATTCCACCATTTATTCGAAACTGGGTTTACAATTACATTGCAAAAAACCGTTATAAATGGTACGGTAAAAAGGATGCTTGTATGATTCCTACTCCTGAGTTGAAAAGTAAATTTTTAGGGTAGAGACTTACCTAATTCATAGAACCCTTTTACCAGTTCAAATATAGCTTACACTCATTTTTAGTTTTATAAAATGTCCAGTAATGATAGTTTTATTCAAAACTAAAAATAATCTATCATGAAAAAGCTATTACTTTCTTTTTTACTAATAACAACTTTAGGCTTCTCCTATAATTCTAATAATTCTAAACCAACATCATCATTTATAAATGAGGTTATTGTTTATATTAATGGGGCTCAAATAACTCGAACTGCAAAAATTTCTTTGCCAGTAGGTACAACTCAATTTACTTTTAATAAACTCTCACCTAATATTCAAGAAAGCAGTATACAAATTTCTGGATTAAAGAGTGCTTCCATTCTATCCATAAATTATGGGATAAATTTTTTAACCAAGCAAAATAAAAGTAACCAGATTATAACGCTTCAAGATCAAATAAAGGTCTTAAATGAGGCTATAGAACTTGAGGATAATCTCATTTTAGGATATAAAGAGGAACTAAGTGTTATACAAACAAACCGACAATTAGGCAATGAAAATCAGGTGGTAAATCTGGTGAAACTTCAGGAATTTGCAACGTATTATAGAAAACGCATTACAGAGGTAAATAATTTAATTAATAAGTCTTTAAAAAAGAAGCGTTCCTATAATAAGCAGATTACAGAAATACAACAGCAATTAACTGAATTCAATGTTGATGATAAAGAACAAACTGGAGACATTACTGTAAAACTAAATACCAGTGTGCCACATCAATTAGAACTCGTTATAAAATATAATGTTACTGAAGCTGGTTGGTTTCCTGTATACAACCTAAAAGCAAATAGCATAAATACGCCCATAGAATTAGGGTACAAGGCACATGTGTATCAAAAAACTGGAATAGATTGGAATAATATAAAACTCACGCTATCAACCAGTGATCCTAATACTAATAATATAAAACCAGATGTAAATCCTAAATATTTAAACTTTATAAATAGGTACAGTAATTATAACAGCACTAATGCTACCAAAAATTATAATTATAAGTATAATCCATTTATTAAAACGGTAAGTGGTATTGTTACTGATGAAACTGGATTACCCCTTCCTGGAGTAAATGTTATAGTAAAAGGCACGACCAATGGAGTGGCTACTGGTTTTGACGGTAAATACTCCATTAACACTAATGGTGGTAAAGAATTAGTGCTGTCGTATATAGGTTATATTACAGAAACTCTCCCCATACACTCTAGCATAATGAATGTAGCTATGGAAGCTGATGTATGCAGCCTTGATGAGGTTGTGGTTATAGGGTATGTAAGCAATAGTACTTCAAATACCAGATCAAGTACGTATAAAAAGAAAGAGAAAAAGCACACTTCTAATGGAGACATTATCGAAGATGGCATCACAACCAGACGTTTTGAAATAAAAAAGGAACATAGTATGCCCTCTGATGGTGAAATCACAGTTATCGAGATTGACAACTACTCTATTCCTGCTAAATATTCATACTATGCAGCTCCATTAGTCAATGAAAATGTTTTTCTTACAGCAAAAATTGGAGATTGGGAACAATTTAACTTATTGCCTGGTGAAGCAAATATCTATTTTGAAGGGAGTTATTCTGGTAAAACAAATATCAATCCTCAAGCTACCACCGACAGTCTTACGGTTTCATTAGGTGTAGATCCTAACGTCGTTATAAAACGCAATACTGTAAATAATTTTAAGAAAACGACATTTATTGGTAATAATAAAATTGTAAATAAAGCATTTGAGATCGAATTAAAAAACAATAAACGATCTCCTGTAGATCTTGTTTTGATTGATAGAATCCCAATCAGTCAAAACAAAGAGATCAAAGTCGATGATATTGTTTATGGCACCGCTAATTATGATTCTAAAAAAGGATTGTTAGAATGGAAAGTTGATCTAGCATCAGATCAATCTGTCTCCTATAAATTCTCATATTCCTTAAAATATCCAAAATATAAAAAGATCAACCTTTAATCTAAAAATTCTCCGACCCTTGGGGTCGGGGTTTCCAATTAACCTCTCCTTTGGAGAGGTCAGAACTGCAAAAAAAGGCAGTTCTGGGTGAGGCAAAATAACAAAATTCGATTTTTGCCTCTATAAAGGCAAAATGAAACTGGCGAAATACCTCTATGGCTCTGCCGGGGATAGTCAGTTTCAAGAATTTTTTTATTACTTAAAAATCTCAAAGAAAATGATATAAAAATGATCTATCATTTTCTTTGAGGTTTTACTTCAAACTTCTTAAAATATTTTCTCGTGCCAATGTCTTTTTATAACCTAAGTTCGATGATAGGGTCGTAGATAAAAGTCAATAAATATGCTAGATTCAACTTTATAATTATCATAGTCTATACTAATTAACCAAACTCCCCCACTCGGTCCAAGAACCATCATAAACCGATATGTTTTTATAACCAGAAATAGTGGCTCCTAAAGCTAATACACATGCTGTTATCCCCGAACCACACGAAAAAATAATAGGGTCTTCTTTATCAGCCCTTTCACTAAGCGCTTTTTCAATGGCTTCTTTAGGTTTTAGAACGCCATTATCTAACAGGTCTGTAAAAGGTAAATTCACCGAATTACGAATGTTTCCCATTCGTAAGCCTTCTCTTGGTTCTGGCTCTAAACTATTAAATCGACTTTCAGATCGCGCATCAATGATACGATGTGTTTTATTTTTTGAAGCTTGTTTTATATCATCAAAAAACCTCATATTTTCGGGCTTATAATTAGCTTCAAAATCACCCAATTCACCAGTATAGTTTTTCATGGCTTCAGTTTTATAGTTCGCTTTTTTCCAAGCAGGAAATCCCCCGTTTAAAATAGCTATATTATTATATCCGAAAGATCTAAATAACCACCAAACACGGGCACTCGAGTAAATCCCCTTATCATCATAAACAACTATGAGACTGTCCTTATTTATTCCTAAAGCTCTAGCTTCTTTTTGAAATTGTTCCTGTGCTGGAAATGTACTAGGAAATGGAGCATTAACGTCGCTAAATTTCTTTTTAATATCAAAAAGTCGTGAATTTGGTATTTGAGTTTGTGATGGATCAAACACTTTATTTATAGTACCATCTAAAATAATTAGGTGGCTCGCTTCTAAATTATTGTGAAGCCATTCTACTGAAACTATGGGTGATGAAATTGAAATATTAGAGTTCATTATTTTTTTATAAAAGCGTTAATACGCAAAGTTTTAAATTGAATACTAGTTACTTACACTGTTAAATACCAACCATTATGAGATGTCTCAATCGTCCCGCATTTCGACATGACAAAACGTTATTTTGATTATCATTTATCATATACTTCCAACTGAACACTGAACACTGAACACTGAACATTAAAAAAAAGGTATTATTTCACTTTTTCATAATTATCATCCCATTCTTTGGGTTTTGGATCATGTAGTTTGCCTAAAGATTTGGCAACCATCATAGATACAGTAGCATCTCCAGTTACGTTTACAACAGTTCTACACATATCTAACGGTCTGTCTACCGCAAAAATAAGTGCAAGTCCTATAGGCAATAGTTCTGCTGGAAAACCAATAGATTCTAAAACAATAACTAACATAACCATTCCTGCACTAGGTACTGCAGCACTACCTATAGAAGCTAATAAAGCTGTAGCAATAATAACTAATTGATTTGTAAACGTTAAACCTTCGGGCCAGATAACTTGCATAATAAATACGGCTGCAATGCCTTGGTATAAACTTGTTCCGTCCATATTAACGGTAGCTCCAACTGGTAAAACAAACCCTGACACTTCCTTATCTACTCCAAGGTGCTCTTCTACACGTTCCATAGTAACTGGTAAGGTAGCAGCACTACTGCTGGTTGAAAAAGCTAATAATTGTGCGGGACTTATTTCTTTTAAAAACCACATAGGTGATTTTTTAGTATAAACTTTTACTAAAATGAGGTAAAAACCAATCATTAAAATTAAACCACCTACAACACACAGAGCATAATTTAATAGTTTTAGAAGTATTTCGGTATCATCAAAAGCAATAATAACATTCGCCATTAAAGCAAATACAGCATAAGGTGCAAAAAGCATAATAAGGTCTACCATTTTCATAACGACCTCGTTTAACGAATCGAAAAAATTAACTAAAGGCTTCGCCTTTTTCTCAGGAATTAACAGCAAAGAAATACCAACAAATAAGGCAAAGAAAATAACTTGAAGCATCTTGGCATTACCTAAGGCTTGAAAAATATTACTTGGAAAAATATCAACTAATGCTTGTAAGGGGCCTGCATCTTTTTGTGCAGATGCTTTTGTTAACTTATCTGAAACACCAGCATCATTTTCGTATTTTAACTTAATCTTTTCAATAGTATCTTGTGGCATACCATCCCCAGGTTTTATAGTATTTACAATACTTAAACCAATAATTATAGCAACTAAGGTGGTGGTTATGTATATCCCAATGGTACGTAACCCCATCGTTTTAATCTTAGAAATATCTTTTAAATCTGAAATCCCTTTTATTAAAGATGCTAAGATTAATGGTACTGCAATAAGTTTAAGTAGATTGATAAAAATGGTTCCAAAAGGGGCGATCCAGTCGCTTACAAACCCCTTTCCTCCTACGGAATTCATTATAAATCCAAAAATGATTCCTAGAATCATACCAATAATGATCTTCCAGTGTAGTGCTAGTTTTTTCATGCAGTAATATTTCTATATAATTAATTGTAAATTTTCACAGCAAGATAAGTATTTTTGATGTGTTTGTTAAGACAGTTTTAAAATTGCCGTTTATCTTATTTTTTATTTTATGAAATCACCTCTTTTTTGAATTTAAAATATATTTAAAGTTATATCAATTGACATGTAATTGATTTTACTAATTAATGCACTAATTGAAAATAAAATCGCTTCTATTTAATAGAAATAAAAAAACAGAAAAGCTAACTTTACTGTTTTTTGTTTTCATACTAATTTTAACCTGTTGTGCATTTTGATTTTTTCGGCTAAATTAACTGTCAACCTGAGTTCGAGTGAGTTCGACTTTTTTGTCGAAATTGTATCGAGAACAGGTTTTAATATCGGAAATTTTTATTCTCGATACTAATTTCATTCAAAAAAATGAATGAAATTCACTCGAATTGGCAAATTTTATTCAAAATGCACAACGGGTTAATTTTAGATTATTATTTACTTTTTCTAATTTTTAATAAACTTAGAAGTACCATGTTCCTCAATATTTAAATAATAAAGACCTTTTGAAAGCGCTTTAATTGAAAAATCTTGATTTATAATCTTTCCTGAGTCTATTTTTTGTCCTAAAACGCTATATATACTATAGTTTTTATTAATTGAAGTTTTTGGTAACTTTAAAGAAGTATCTGCTGGAATAGGATATACTTTAAAAGTATCGAAGGTATTATCATTAACACCTAAGACAGTAATTTGATAAATTGGAGAAGAAACGCTAGTTATTTTAGCAACTTTAGCTTGTTTAACTATTACGCCTGGTTCTGTTATGGTCATTTCCACTCTATATCTACCTGTTTGTTCTGCTTTAAAAGTTTTATTTGTTGCTCCATCTATTATAGTTTGAGTATCAGCATTGATCCATTGATACGTATCTGCCTCTAAATTTGGAGTTAATATGTCACCATTTATTGTTACAGTATTATCAACACTAATTTGATCTACAGTTACCGTTTCCATTAAAAAACAACCATTTGAATCTTGAACTAATACAGTATATGTGTCTGGAAGAAGACCATCAAATATATTCTTTTCATAAAACTGATCTAATCTAGGAGAAATGGCATATCTAAGTACTCCTGTTCCTCCAGAAGCACTAATTTCAATAACACCACTTGCTACATCTGTTGATGGCAGTATATTTGTTACTTCCATAGTTAGAAGTTCTGGCTCTTCAATAGATAACATAATACTAACAGTCGCACCTTCTGAATCTTTCACCACAGCTTCATATACACCTGAACATAAGCTTGTAAAAGTATTAGAAGTTACAAAAGAATCATCTATAGAATAGGTATAAGGTTGTATGCCTCCTGTTGCATCAATAACTATTTGTCCACTACAGTCACCGTTACAATAATTTACACCTGTAATTGTAAAAACACTCGTTAATTCATTATCAATTTCATTTATTGTTATCATATCTGAGAAAAGACAGCCATTTCCATCTTTAACAGACACGTTATAAGTTCCAGAAGATAAATTTGAAAATTTATTTAGAGCTTGAAAGGTAACTCCATCTATTGAATATGTATAAGGAAGAACACCTCCAGATGCACTAATTTCAATGGCTCCATCTGCTGTATTTGGTGATGGCTGTGTCGTCGTTACTTGCATAGTTACAGGTGCTTGCTCTTGAATAGATAGTATAACACTAACAGTCGCACTTTCTGAATCTTTCACCACAGCTTCATATATGCCAGGACATAAACCAGAGAAAACATTAGAAGTTACAAAAGAATCATCTATTGAATAGGTATATGGGGGAATACCTCCTGTTCCATTAATAATTATTTCCCCATCACAGGCACCTGTACAACTTATATCTTTAGATACAATAACAGTACTCACCAATTCTGGCGGAAAAATGGCTATAATCTCTGAGTAAGTACAGCCATTCCCATCTTTAACAGAAACGTTATAAGTTCCAGAAGATAAATTTGAAAATATATTTTGAGATTGAAAGGTATCTCCATCTATTGAATATGTATAGGGGGAAACACCTCCAGATACACTAATTTCAATGGCTCCATCTGCTGTATTTGGTGATGGCTGTGTCTTCGTTACTTGCATAGTTACAGGTGCTTGCTCTTGAATAGATAGTATAACACTAACAGTCGCACTTTCTGAATCTTTCACTACAGCTTCATATACGCCTGGACATAAACCAGAGAAAACATTAGAAGTTACAAAAGAATCGTCTATAGAATAGGTATATGGAGGAATACCTCCAGTTGCATTAATAATCATTTCCCCATCACAGGCACCTGTACAACTTATATCCTTGGATACAATAGTAGTACTCACCAATTCCTGTGAGGAAATAGTAATAGGTAATATTAAAAAACAAAAAAGGGTAATTATATATTTCATAATTTGGAGTTTGGGGGTTATTAATCATTTAGTAAATACAAACCTACTTTTAAAGAGACTTGTATTTATTATCTTACTGCAAATATATATTTAATTATTATTAAAATTATATACTAATTTACCCCATTTCCTTTTAATTCTAAATATTAGAAGTTAAGTAATAGGAAATGATATTTATAAGCACTTTCTTCAATACATTGAAAATAGCTTATTGAAGACTTGTTAGCCCTGATTGAAGTGGCATCCTTTTTAAAACTTAAAGAAGATACAATAACCATTGGTAGGAGTCAACAAATTACTTCGTCGAACACACTCCTAGGTTATAAAATTTTAAAAAGATATAACGGAAAGCAGGAAATAGCTCCTAATGATACATTTTATTAATCAAATAAAAGTCTGCTAAAACCAAAGCAGCCATCGCTTCTACAATAGGTACAGCTCTTGGAACCACACAGGGATCATGACGGCCTTTACCTTGCATTTCGACAGTATTGCCTTCTTTATCTATAGTTTCGTATTTCTGAATAAGTGTGGCTACTGGTTTGAAGGCTACGCTAAAATAAATATCCATCCCGTTACTTATACCGCCTTGGATGCCGCCTGAAAAATTAGTTTTAGTGGTACCATCGTTATTAAACGAATCGTTATGATCGCTGCCATACATGGTACTCCCCTCGAATCCACTACCGTATTCAAATCCTTTTACGGCGTTAATAGAAAGCATGGCTTTACCTAATTCTGCATGCAATTTATCGAACACAGGTTCTCCCAAACCAACGGGTACATTTTTAATCACACAACTAACAATACCTCCAACGGTATCCCCTTTGCTACGTACTTCTTTTATGTAAGTTTCCATATTTGCTGCCATAGCTTGGTCAGGACATCTTACTATATTTGATTCTGTTTTTGTTAAGTCTAATTCGGTATATGGTGTATTCAGTTTCATGGTACCAACACCAGAAACATAGGCTGTTATTTCAATACCCTTTAGTAGTTGTTTCGCAATGGCACCTGCAACCACACGGCATGCGGTTTCTCTTGCAGAACTTCGTCCGCCACCACGATAGTCTCTAAAACCATATTTTTTGTCGTATACATAATCTGCATGACTTGGTCTATAGCTATCTTTTATATGAGTATAATCATGAGATTTTTGGTTGGTGTTTTCTATAACAAAACCAATAGAGGTTCCTGTTGTTTTACCTTCAAAAATACCAGAATGAAATTTAACGGTATCTGGCTCTTTTCGTTGTGTTACAATAGCAGACTGCCCTGGTTTTCTTCTATCAAGTTCGTTTTGAATAGCCTCTAAATCTAACTCGATTCCTGGGGGACACCCATCTATCACACCTCCTAAAGCAGGGCCATGAGATTCTCCATAAGTTGTTACATTAAATAGTCGTCCAAAGGAATTACCTGCCATATATAAAATTTTGCTGCTAAAATAAAGCTTTTTTCGAAATCATCTACCCTAAATACTCAGCTATAATGGTATTTTTTTTACGTGTATAAACTTAAAACAAACCCTTTATTTTAGATTCCCAATGGATCTCAACAAATGTCCTAAAGTTCAGTCTGAACTATTCTTAAAATAAATCTACTTTTAGAAATCTAAAAAGTAGCATCCATTTAACTATTTGTAGAACTATCATTTAACATAATACTCATATTTAAATAATTATAAGATAATATCTACATCATATAAAATCTAGTAATTTGTATAAACTATAACTACTATTGAAAATTAAACGTAAAATAGAAATCGCAGTCATATCAGATGTTCACCTAGGAACTTACGGCTGCCATGCAAAACACCTTCTTACTTATTTAAATAGTATTGAACCAAAAAAATTAATACTGAATGGTGATATTATTGATATATGGCAATTTAGTAAACGTTACTTTCCTAAATCTCACTTAAAAGTTATTAAGAAGATTATGGATATGGCTGCCGATGGTGTTGATATTATTTACATTACTGGAAACCACGACGAAATGTTACGTAAATTTAGTAATACCACTATTGGTAATATTTCTATTGTAGATAAGCTTGTTTTAGAATTAAATGGAAAAAGAGCCTGGTTTTTTCATGGTGATGTTTTCGATGTTTCTATACAAAATGCTAAATGGCTTGCAAAGCTTGGTGGTTATGGTTACGATTTACTAACGCTTGTTAACCGTTTTATAAATTGGTATTTAGAAAAACGAGGCAAAGAGCGTTATTCGTTATCTAAAAAAGTAAAAAATGGTGTTAAAGGTGCTATAAAGTACATTAATGATTATGAAAAAGTTATTTCCGATCTGGCTATTGAGAATGGTTATGAATATGTAATTTGCGGCCATATTCATCAGCCAAAAATGGAATATAAGGAAAATAAACATGGTAAAACCATGTATTTAAATTCTGGAGATTGGGTTGAAAACTTTACATCTCTTGAATACCAATTTAATCGTTGGAAAATATACAACTATAGTAAAGATAAGCTGGCTCCTTTTTATGTAGATGAAGACATAGAAAACATGGAAGTCAAAGATTTAATTGCTGCTATTACTATTGTTGAAAAGCACGAAAAAAAGGCAAAATAACTTCTTATTTGTAGGCTAAATTTCTTTTCAATAATAAACTTCTGTTTGTTTTGCAAGTCTGTAAAACCAATATCAAATATTACAATTGAAATAATAATTACTGTATTTTTGTTATTGTAAATAATGTTGTATTTACAACCAAACACTAAATAGCATATAGATATAGTATTGTATTTAAAATTTTAAAGATGAGCAGAATACATTTATTTGAATTTGAAGATCAAAAATGGTTTCCCGCATTTTTAAGAAACTACGGAACAGATTTTTTACAATTTCTTTCTAATAAAACCAAACTGTATAAACCAATAATTCCAATAATAGAAAAAGGGCTTAAAGAAAGTAAGACGAATCAAATTATTGATCTTGGATCTGGCGGTGGTGGCGGACTAATTTGGCTAAACACCGAACTAAAGGCTAATATTCCTGATTTAAAAATAGTTTTAACCGATTATTATCCAAATATTCCTGCGTTTAAATACACAAAAACTCAAGCAGATAATTTTGAATTTCTGGAAAAATCAATTGATGCCAGAAAGGTTCCAAAAGAATTAAAAGGATTACGAACACAATTTCTTTCTCTACATCATTTTAAACCCAATGATGCCAGACAAATTTTGCAAAACGCAGTTGATTCTAGTAATCCAATAGGGATTTTTGAAGCACAAGAAAGAAGTATCCCTAGTATTTTAGCTATGCTTTTTTCTCCTTTAAGCGTCTTATTTACAACGCCTTTTATTCGTCCTTTCAAAATTGGACGATTCATTTTTACGTATCTAATTCCCATTGTGCCTCTTTTTGTTCTGTGGGATGGGGTGGTATCTTCTTTGCGTACATATTCTGTAAAAGAAATGAATGAGCTCGTAAAAAGTTTAAATGGTCACGAATCCTTTAATTGGGAGATTGGAAAAATAAAATCTGGTCCTGGTGTTGTGTTATATTTATTGGGAACAAAAAAAGAAATCTAAATATGTGTTACAAAGTTTCTAGTAAACGGTGCTCCTTTAGAGAAGATCGATCCAATAAGTTCGTTTATAGAAAAGAAATTAAACAACATACACTAGATCGCTTCTAAACATTATATTTAACACTAAATACATAATTTTTTTACAACTTAATGAACAGACTTACTAGAATAACAGCCATCCTAATTCAATTACAATCTAAAAAAGTAGTAACAGCTAAAGAGATTGCTGACAGGTTTGAAATTAGTTTACGAACTGTTTACAGAGATATTAAAACACTTCAAGAAGCAGGTGTACCAATCGGTTCAGAAAATGGGATCGGATATTTTATTGTTGATGGTTATTCCCTACCTCCAATAATGATTACAGAAGAAGAAGCTAACGCATTAATCATTTCTGAAAAACTTATCTCCAATCAAGGTGATGCTTCGCTTATTAAAGATTTTAATTCTATACTGATAAAGATCAAGTCCGTTCTAAGAGATTTTGAAAAAGAAAATGTAGCTAAATTAGAAAACAGGATAGTACCTTCTTATAAAAAAGAAATATTTGAAAGTAATTGGTTATCAATAATTCAAAAAGCAATTACTAATACTAAAATTCTTGAGGTCACTTATCATTCAATTTATAAAAACGAACAAACATTAAGAGACATTGAACCTTTAGGTATTTACTACACAGATAAGGCTTGGATTATGGTAGCGCATTGTAGGCTAAGAAATGAAATAAGAGAATTCCGATTAGATAGAATTTTAAAAATAAATGTGGCCTCTCAAACCTTTGATTATCAAAAAGATTTCTCTCTCTCTAAATATTTTAGCCAATTAACAGACCCTAGTTGACATAAGGTTGTCACTCTCCTATTTTATTTTTGTTTTATTATTAACCTGAGTTCAATGTAAGGATCATAGATAAAAGTCAATAAATATGCTAGATTCAACTTATAATTATTATAGACTAGCTAGCTAGTTTATGATAATTTAAGGAAGAAGATGGTATGTTTATTGGTTTTTAGCTTGAAACTAATAAATTTGAATATGTTTCTGATATCTAAAATTCACTTTATTAAGATAAACATCTCACAAACAGTATTTTACAAAAACAACCTTATTAACTTACGTCGAACTCAGGTTATTAACCTATAAAATAAGTAAATGGGACATAACTAACGAAATACTAATTATTAAAAGGGTATAAAAATGGCAGAATTATTTAAAAACATATATAATACAAAATTCTTTGATCGCTTTGTTACTTCTGTAAATGAAGTTATTCCAGATTTCAACAAAGTATCTTTCTTAAAAGAAATATATGATACTGAATGGGAAAACAGAGAGCTAAAACAACGTATGCGACATATTACTCAAGTGCTTAAAAAGCATCTATTTGATGATTTTAACACCAATGTCGAAACACTATTAAAACTCATCCCTGTATTAGAAAAAAACGGATTCAAACCAGATAATTTAGAATTTATTTTCTTTCCCGATTTTATAGAAATTTATGGTTTAGAGCATTACGATAAATCCATAAAAGCTTTTGAAGTAATTACACAATTTGTAAGTTGTGAATTTGCCGTTAGACCTTTTATAATAAAATACCAAGATAGCACAATAAAGCAAATGTTGCTTTGGGCAAACCATAAACACAGTTCTGTTAGACGATTAGCTACAGAAGGCTGTAGACCAAGACTTCCCTGGGCTATGGCTATTCCATCATTAAAGGAAGCCCCTGCTCCTATTATTCCTATTCTTGAAAAATTAAAAAACGACCCGTCTGAATATGTACGAAGAAGTGTCGCAAACAATTTAAATGATATCTCTAAAGATAATCCTGAAACTGTTATAAGACTTGTTAAAAAATGGCAAGGTACAAGTAAAGAGACCGATTGGTTAATTAAACATGCATGCAGGACACTTTTAAAACAAGGAAATACAGAAGTGATGACATTATTTGGTTTTGGAGCCATCGATAAAATAAAAGTAAACGATTTTAAAATATTGACACCAAAAGTTAAAATTGGAGACTTTGTCGAATTCTCATTAAACCTCCTTAATACCAGTAATCATACCTCTAAAATCCGATTAGAATATGGGCTTTATTACCAAAAAGCAAATGGTTCTTTATCCAAAAAAGTATTTAAAATAAGTGAAAAAGACTATCCTAAAAACTCGACTACAAGCATTAACAGAAAACAATCGTTTAAAGTAATCACAACACGTAAATTTCATGTTGGAAAACATCAAATTTCCATCATTATAAATGGGAAAGAATTGAACGATATATTAGATTTTGAACTTGTTTATTAAGAATAAGATAATTGTTTTCAGACTACTTGCTATTTTACAATTCTTCTTATTGAAATAATTTTCTTACCAACAACCTGTTTTTTTGTAATCAACAAATAAATAAGAGCTTTTTATGTGAAAAATATAAATTGTTTTTATTACTAACAATTATAAATTTTATGGTCAATGAAACAGTAAAAACAAATTGGTTTACAGAAAATATAAATTATATCATTTTAGGGGTAATTATATTAATAATGTTATGTTTTTTAATATTTATAATCTATAAATCTAAAAAGGACAATCAAGAAATTTATAAACTATTATCCCTTTATTATAATAAACATTCTTTTTTAATAATTTTTCTAATTCCAATTTTAACTTTAATAGCATTTTCATATTTAGATTTAAATGAAGAAATAAAAAAATACTTATCAACTTTAAGCTTCTCTATTGTTGGTATTGGTGTTTTTTCGGGAATATTAAAATATATAAACTCTTTATATTTTGTAAAAACACACATAAAAAAAATTATTTTATCTGCCGATTTCAAAAAAATAATTAATGAACAATTTGAATCTTTTGTTTTTTCTGATAAATTTTTAACAAGTCTTGACGATGACCAGCTCAAAAACAACTGGAAAAATATTACATATTTTAAATACAAAATTAAATTTCCTGTTTTATGGGAGAAAATGAACTTAAAATCTCAATTAGATAATTACTTTTTTAATAATAATAATTTAGAATATTATTATCGTGGTTTTAGGGTATATTACGATGTAAAACTACTAGACAACAATATCATTAAATTTACTGAAACTACAGATTTTACAATAGTTTCAAATAAGAAAGGAAAAATCGAATTAAAATTCTGGGTTGATTCAATTGAAGAAGATAATAATGAAATAAAAACCCAAATTGATAAGGATTTAACAGTAATCGATGGAAAAAGTTTAAATGATTTAATTAAAGAAAATGGAGAAGAGCCATATGAAATACCAGATAAATCAAAATTTGATAATAAAACAAGTAAATATAAAAAAGACATTATTATTCCATTAAATGGTAAAAACGAATATCAAGTAGAAAAGGTAATAACTATGACACAAAAATATGATATAGACAGGTCTATTTCTTTTTCAAGTAGCAAAATAATTGATGACATATTTATTAATGTTACATGCTGTGATAAAGTTAAAGTATTTTTCCATGAGTTATATAAAAATGAATTTAGACCAGATAACATTAATATTGAAGGATTAGCTTTAAAAAACAAAAAAATAATAATGCCTGGAGAAGTTTTCATATTATTTGTAGACAAAATAGAACAAGAAATCGACGAAATACATAAAAATTAAGCGTTTTTTAACTATATTAGTGTAATCATTATACTAAATTGATAGACTTAATATATAAAACCAATAAGTTATGAATGGAAAAACAGGAGTTTAAGCTCGAACATATTATATCAAACTCAAAATAGTTACAGCCTCACTTTGAACCAGTGTTAATCTAATAAATATAACCTTCAAAAGGTTAGTTTTAGTTTACACGAATCAATGCTTCTCTTAAAATAGAAATAGGATGTTTTGCTTCTCGCTGGGTGCCATCTTTTATCTGATGCCTGCAACTGGTTCCGTTTGCAGAAATAAGAACATCTTTTGATGCTTTTCTAACAGCAGGAAACAAGGTTTGTTCCCCTACTTGCATACTTACCTCATAATGTTCTTTTTCGTAACCAAAACTACCAGCCATACCACAGCAACCGCTTGGTATGATAGCCACTTTATAATTTCTAGGCAGGTTTAATACCGAAAAACTAGACAATTGATTGCTCATTGCCTTCTGGTGGCAATGTCCGTGAAACTTGATTGTCTTTTCCTGTAACGTAAATTGTTCTTGCGTTATATTTCCCAATGTTATTTCTTGCTGAATAAATTCCTCTATTAAAAAAGTATGTTTAGCAATCTTCTCTGCAGACACTTTATCGTCTGCTAATTTTAAATATTCATCTTTAAGAGTTAAAATGGCTGATGGTTCTATGCCAATTAACGGGGTCTCTTCTGAAATTTTATTCTTAAAGGTTTCAATATTTTTATTCGCCAGATTTTTGGCTTGCTCTAACAAACCTTTAGATAGGAACGCACGACCAGATTCGGAATTATCAATTATTTCTACAAAGTAATTTAAACCTTTTAAAAGTTCCAAGGCATCCTTACCCACTTGTGCATCTAAATGATTAGTAAATTCATCATTAAACAAATACACTTTTTTAATATAATGACCTTTATTTCTTATTATTTTAAAGTTGTCATAATAGGTGCTCAAGCTAACTTTCGAAATTAAAGGCAAACGTCTTTCTTTAGCTACTCCAAAAGATTTTTTTAAGATGGATGCTGTTATTCTGTTAGAAAACACAAAATTAGCAAGCCCAGGCAACTTACCACCCCACCTGTTTAACTTATTGTTATAAGCAAACAATTTTGTTCGTAACGATACGCCATTCACTTTCTGGTATTGATATTGAAATTCTGCTTTTAAACTTGCTACATCTACACTACTAGGACATTCGCTAGCACAAGCTTTACAGCTTAAACATAAATCGAAAACTGTTTTTAATTCTTTATGATCAAACTTATTCGCTTTATCCGAATTCGTTAAAAATTCACGCAATGCATTCGCTCTTGCTCGGGTTGTATCCTTTTCATTTCTGGTAGCCCGATAACTCGGACACATGGTGCCTCCAAATTCAGGAAGCTTTCTACAATCCCCAGAACCATTGCATTTTTCAGCTTCACGTAATATGCCTTGAGATTTAGAAAAATCAATCAGCGTTTCTATTTCTGGTTCTTCTCTATTAGGAACATAACGCAATGATGCATCCATTGGAAACGGATCAATTATCTTATCAGGGTTAAAAATGGCATCAGGATCGAACGCCTTTTTTATTTGTTTTAATATGTTATAATTTTTATCTCCAATCATCATGGCTATAAACTCAGAACGCACTATACCATCACCATGCTCACCACTCATAGACCCTTTATAGGTCTTTACCAAATGTGCTACATCGGTTGTTATTTTTCTAAATAACGCAACATCTGTTTGTTTTTTTAAATCTAAAATGGGACGTAAATGAATTTCACCCGCGCCAGCATGCGCATAGTAAATAGCTTCTTGATTATAACCTGCCATGAGTTTTTCAAAATCCATGATATAATTAGCTAAATCTGGTAAGGCGACTGCTGTATCTTCAATACAGGCAACTCCTTTTTTATCACCAATTATATTTCCTAAAAGCCCCAAGCCTGCACTTCGTAGGTTATTTGCCTTGTCAATATCTGCTCCTTTAAGAATTGGGTATGCATAGCTTAATCCAGAAGAGATCAAGTCTTCTAGTAAGTTTTCAGCTAAAGTTTCAACCTCCTTTTTATTATTCGCTCGAACTTCGCACATTAAAATAGCCTTGGGATCCCCCTCTATAAATCGTCTGTTTTCTTGTTGTGTTTTATTATGTTTTGTACAATCCAAAATGGTTTTATCCATCATTTCGCAGGTATACAAATTGTGTTTCATAACAGGTTCTACGGCTTTTAAGCAATTTTCTATGCTATCAAAATGTGCCGCAACCATAACACCTTCTTCTGGTGGAAGTTTGTCTAATTTTAAAGTAATTTGTGTAGTAAATGCCAAGGTACCTTCACTTCCAGAAAGCAGCTTACACATGTTGAATGTATCTGAAGTATCTGTAAATACATCAGACTTTATTAATTCATCTATAGCATACCCTGTATTTCTTCGGTGAATTTCTGGTTTTGGAAACTTATCTTTTATTTCTTTTTGAACAGCTTCTGATGCAAGTTCATTATATATCGTTTTATAAATTTGACCTTCTAATGAATTCTTTTTTGTTTTATTAATAAATTCATCTGAAGACAGTGCTCCGAAAATAACATCACTCCCATCACTTAAAACAGTTTGTAGTTCTAGAACCTTATCACGGGTTACACCATATTGTATGGACGTGGTTCCTGAAGAATTATTACCAACCATACCCCCTATCATACATCTGTTTGACGTAGACGTATTGGGTCCAAAAAACAACCCTAAAGGTCTTAAATAATTATTTAATTTATCCCGCACAACGCCTGGTTGCATGGTAACTGTTTGTTCTTTTTTATTAACATTTAAAATCGCTGTAAAATATTTAGATACGTCTACCACAATCCCCTTACCAACGCATTGCCCTGCTAATGACGTCCCTGCTGTTCTTGGTATTAAAGAGGTTTTATGCCTTTTAGCAAACGCAATTAATAGTTTTATATCTTCTTTATTTTTAGGATATGCAACAGCCAATGGTAAAATTCTATAAACTGAAGCGTCTGTGGCATATATTGATTTTATTAAATCATCATAATACAATTCGCCAAAAAGTTTATCTTTTAATACCTGCAAATGTGGAGTTAACCCCATAGTTTAATAAATATGTTTATAAGTCTAAAAAGATGCTAAATATAAATACAATTTTGTCGTTATTTTTGTTTCACTAAATTTAATATGTTCAAATAATCTTTTTTACTAAAAAGATCGTATATCATTAATCAAATAAAACTTTAAACTTATGAAAAAATTATTTTTATTATCAATTACTATTTTAGCTTTTACTTTTGCTTCAAGCGCTCAAAGTATTGCCGAAAATGCTATTGGGTTAAGATTAGGTGATAGTGATGGCTTTGGAGCCGAAGTATCTTATCAACGTGGCCTCGGAGATAATAACAGATTAGAATTTGATTTAGGTTGGAGAAACGGAGACAATTTTGATGGGTTTAAACTTGCTGGATTGTATCAATGGATATTTCCTTTAGATGGTTCTTTTAATTGGTATACTGGTGCTGGTGGTGGTATTGGTTCTTATAGCTTTGAGGTTCCTGGAGGAAGAGATGTTTCTGATACTTTTATATTTTTAGCTGGTAATATCGGTATTGAGTATAATTTTGAAATTCCATTATTAATATCATTAGATTTTAGACCAGAAATTGGTTTTGGAGATGATGCTTATGACAATAATGATTTAGATTTTGATATTGCTTTAGGAATTCGTTACCAATTCTAATTTTAAAGTAGATAAAATTATATATAAAAAAGCACCATTTAGGTGCTTTTTTTATTTTTACAACACGAGGCATTTAGCCAGAGTATCTTCATAAATAGCTTCATACTGTGGTACAATAGCATGTAAATCAAATTTTAAAGATTCTTTTCTGGCATTATCTTTAAAAGTCTGCAAACGCTTTTCATCACTTAAAATATATAGCGCATTTTTAGTCATATCATCTACATCACCAGCATCACTTAAAAATCCAGAAACGTCATGCTTGTTTACTTCTGGTATCCCGCCTGTATTACTTGATATAACAGGAACACCAGATGCCATTGCTTCTAACGCCGCTAATCCAAAACTCTCGGTTTGGGAAGGCAGCAAAAACAAATCGCTAAAACATAATATTTTATCTATTTCGTTACTTTTTCCAAAGAAAATAACTTTATCTAGTATGCCTAATTCCTGGCAACGAAGTTCTATCTTTTCCCGCTCTGGTCCTTCTCCTACAAGCATAAGTTTCGCGGGCATTTCTTTTTGAATATTATAAAAAACTGAAATCACATCTTGAGCACGTTTTACAGGACGTAAATTACTAATATGTGTAATGATTCTCTCATTATCATTCGCCATCATTCCCCGTTGGCAATCTGTATAACTATGATTATATTTATCTAAATCAATAAAATTTGGTACGACATGAATATCATTTTTAATATCAAATAATCGTAAGGTATCATCTTTTAAACTTTGCGATACTGCTGTTACTGCATCCGATTTATTAATACTGAATGTTACCGCTGGTTTATAAAAAGGGTGACTTCCTACAAGTGTGATATCGGTACCATGTAGTGTAGTAACTATTGGTACATAAATACCTTCTTCCTGCAACATTTTTTTAGCCATATAAGCTGCATAAGCATGCGGAATGGCATAATGCACATGAAGGACTTCTATTTTATGAAGCTTCACCATATCTACTAATTTGCTAGATAATGCCAACTCGTACGGTTGATAATGAAACAATGGGTATTCTGGAACATTTACTTCATGGTAATGCACATTATTACTTAACAACTCCAGGCGTACAGGTTGGTTATATGTTATAAAATGGATTTCGTGTCCTCGTTTAGATAATTCTAAACCAAGTTCTGTAGCAACAACACCACTCCCTCCAAATGTTGGATAGCAAACAATTCCTATTTTCATTGAGTCTCTATTTTTTCATTCCCACAAAAGTGGGAATCTAACTTTTGTTAATCTTAATTTTATACTTATCAAGAGTTTAAAAACTTTGCAAGGTTATTCAATTATCGCTTCGTAAATAAAGCGTTGTATTTCTGTTCTTATATTTTCTTTTAACAATAGGTTTTTACCAGCTTTAGGGTAGGTTCTATTAGCTAAGAAGATATAAACTATTTCTTCCTCTGGATCTGCCCAGGCATAAGTTCCTGTAAAGCCTGAATGTCCAAAACTTGACATAGATAAACAGCCGCATGTTGGTCCTTCTTGCCCTAGTTGTGGTTTATCAAACCCGATACCTCTTCTATTACCTTTATTACAATAATAACAGTTATTAAATTTATCTATTGTTTCAGATTTTAAATAGCGTTTTCCTCCATAAAAACCTTTTTGCAAATACATTTGCATAATTTTTGCCACATCGTTAGCATTACTAAAAACACCAGCATGTCCACCAATACCATTTTGCATCGCAGCTCCCATATCATGTACATAACCGTGTACTTTCCCATATCTATAATAATCATCTACTTCTGTAGGCACAATTTTTCTATTACTTATTGTATGATATGGATTGTACAATGTATTGTTAGCTCCTAATGATTGATAAAAATGATCTTGTGCTAGTTTATCAAGTGTTTTGTCGTAATGAGTTTCTATAAATTTCTTTAAAATATAATAAGGAAAGTCACTATACCTATATCTTAGTCTTTCTAACAACTCTGAATCTTTAATAATAGTATTAATAGAGTCCTTATAATCAGATCGTAAGAACAAATCCTTAGTAACTTCAATATTAAAATCAAGGCTTCTTTTTCCTCTATAATATTTTTTACTTGGACGTTTAGTAACAGAATCTAAAGTATGGTAATAAAAAGGTTCCCAAGGTCTTAATTTAGCATAATGTGACAACATACTTTTAATAGATATGTCTTCTTTATTAGAACCTTTATAGTCTGGTAATATTTTTGAAAGTTTACTATTTAATGATACAATACCACTTTCTTCTAATTCCATAAGCAGTGGCAAAGTCGCTAATATTTTGGTTAAAGATGCGACATCGTATATATCATCAAACTGTACCTTATTTTTTCCTTTGTACGTATGTTTACCAAAATTCTTATTGTAAATAACACTTCCTTTTCTTGCTATTAATAATTGAATCCCTGGTGTCATTTTAGAGTTTACTGCAAATTGTGCAATAGAATCTATTTTTTTTAATTTTTGAGAATTCATCCCAACACGTTCAGGAATGGTATATCCCAATCTTTTAATAGCATTGACATTAATGCCATCTCCTGCTTTAAAAAATTCTCCAACAGACACTGGTAAATGTCCTTTGCCTGCTATAGCTCCAAAAATAAGTTGTGCCGATTTTTGCTGAGCTATCTCACTATTTTGGTAACTAACCACGATACTTTCTATGTCCTCAATACTTTTTAAGTCTGAAAGCGCATAAGGCTTCACAAAAGCGTCTAAAATAACGGTATGGTTTCGAGCTATTTTTTTCAACCATACTAATTCTTTTTTAGTGAATTTGTACTTTTTCCACGGACTATCATTAGAACGATGCAAACCAATAATAACGGTGTTATATACTTGAAGTCTTTTTATTAAGTCATCTAAGTTATCTCCTTGAATATGATGAACTTTTGTATATTTTCTTAATTCATTAAAAAATGCTGAACCACTATCATCTCCAATATTTACATAGGCTATTGTTTTAGTCTCTAATTGCCTTAATGGTAAAAAATGTCTATCATTCTTCACTATAGTAATAGCATTTTCAATCAATTCTTCATATAAAATATCGTCTTCAAGCCTATTCAAATCTTTAGTTAGATCATACAAGCCAATAGGTTCATAATTATGCAATCCAACTTTATATTTAGCTTGTAATATTTTTTTAACAGAATGTTCTAAACGTTCATCTGTAATATCTCCTTTATGGCAAGCTTCTATAATTTTAGAAACGCCCAGACTTACATCTTCAGACATTAGCATAACATCGTTCCCTGCCATAAAAGCAGCTAAATCCAGATCTCCTGGCTCACTAAATTCTGAAGCACCTTTCATTGTTAAAGCATCTGTAAATATAAGTCCTTGAAAACCCAATGAGTCTTTTAAAATATCTGTAACAATATGCTTAGATAACGAAGATGGATATCCAGAGCGAGACTCTAAACTAGGCACATTTAAATGTGCAACCATAACACTAGATAGACCTTCTTTTATAAGTTTTCTATAGGGATATAATTCTATAGAATCGATACGTTTCTCATTAAATTTTATAGTTGGTAATGTTTCATGCGAATCTTGATCTGTATCTCCATGACCAGGAAAATGTTTGGCGTTAGCTAAAACACCTGCATCTTGCATCCCTCTCATAAAAGCGGATGCTTTTTCGGTTACATTATCTCTATCTTCACCAAAAGACCGATTACCAATTATTGGGTTTTTAGGGTTGGTATTAATATCTACAACAGGCGCAAAGTTAAAATGTACGCCTAAACGTTTGCAATGCTCTCCTATCTTTCTTCCCGTTTGTTCTATTAAATCATTGTCTTTTATAGCTCCTAGTGTCATATTCCACGGAAAAGCATAAGTCGAGTCTAAACGCATGCTCAACCCCCATTCGGCATCCATTCCTATTAATAATGGTGTTTTAGAAAACGCTTGTAATTCGTTATTCAGTTTTGCTTGCTTAACTGGACCACCGTTTGAATAAATTAAACCACCAATATGATACTCTTTAATTAGCTGAACAATTTTATTTTTTGAAATAGCATCTTGATCAGACATGACTTGTACCATATATAACTGCCCTACTTTTTCGGCTAAAGACATGGACGCATATATGCTGTCTACCCATTTTTTTTGGGCTACAGTATTATCTGCTAATAAAGGGTTTCCTGTCGCCTGACCAAACGTAGAAAGGATTGTAAAAAATGATGCTACTATAAAAATATGACGCATAAAAGAATAAATTAGAGGGATTTGTAAGTATTAATTTAATACTTAATAACCGTGCCAAATTAACACTTTTAAAGAGAAGATAAAAAGACTTTAAGATAGATTTTATAAAGAAGTAATTAACTATATTATTTTAGAAAATGGATTATACTTACCCTCGCTCCATACTGTTAGGTAAATAAAAGTTATTAACCTCAGGATAAGCCCTAAACCCTATAATAAGGATATGCTATACACTACTCAATTAGGTCAATATGTCTGTCATGGTAACCTAGTAAATACAACACACCATCTAATCCAATACTAGATATAGAATTTTGTGCATTATCTTTTACCGTCGGTTTTGCATGAAAGGCGATACCTAACCCTGCTAGGTTAAGCATTGGCAAGTCATTTGCGCCATCACCAACAGCAATTGTTTGGCTAATATCTATACCTTCTTTTTGCGCAATTTCTTTAAGATATTCTGCTTTTTTATCGCCATCAACAATATCGCCAACATAACCACCAGTTAAAACACCATCTTTAATTTCTAGTTCGTTAGCATACACATAATCCATGCCCAGATTTTCTTTTAAATAGTGTCCAAAGTAAGTGAATCCCCCAGATAATATGGCAGTTTTAAATCCGTAGCTTTTTAAAGTATCTATGAGTCTTTTTGCGCCTTTCGTTATAGGTAAATTAACAGCAACATTTTGAAGTACTTCTTCGCTCAAACCTTTTAAAAGTTTCATCCGTCTTTTAAAACTCTCTGCAAATTCAATCTCTCCTTGCATTGCCGATTCTGTAATGGCTCTTACTTCATCTCCAACTCCAGCTAATTCTGCCAACTCGTCGATAACTTCTGTTTGTATTAATGTAGAGTCCATATCGAAACAAACCAAACGTCTATTTCGTCTGTAAATATTATCTTCTTGAAACGCTATATCAACATCTAAATCTCTTGAAACTTGCATGAATTTCTCAGTAAATTCCGCTTTATTATCTATTTTCCCTCTTATGGATAGCTGTATACAAGCTCTGGGATACTCTTCCTCTTTAGTAAGTGATAAACGGCCTGTAAGTCTTTTTATAGAATCGATATTTAAATTCTTTTCTGAAACTATTTTAGTGACTTCAGATATTTGTTCGGCAGCTAGTTTTTCTCCTAAAATGGTAATTATATATCGATCTTTACCTTGTAGCGTGACCCATTTCTCATAATCTTCGAGTGTAATTGGTGTGAATTTAGCCGTAATACCAAGCTCATAAGCTTTAAAAAGTAAATCTTTTAATACGGCTGCTGATTTTTTACCAGATTCAATTTTAAACAAAATACCTAAGGACAGCGTATCATGAATGTTTGCTTGCCCGATATCTAGTACTTTGGCACCATATTCTGCCAAAACACTGGTTAAACTAGATGTTAGTCCTGGTTTGTCTTGTCCCGAAATATTTAATAAGATAATTTCGTTAGCCATAATTTAATTTTTACTCTTTATAAGCGTAAAAATCATTATTCTATTTGATATATGAAAATTTTTTCAGGTTAAATACCCAGTTATCCTAAATTATTAAATTATCATTATAATAATAACTAAATTAATATAAAAAACTGATTTTTATTGTTGAAGTGATTTAGACTTTTTCAAATTACCAATACACTATTTAATAAATCGACTATGCCAACTTTCACTGGCAGGTACTTCCCAATTTTGCTTAAATTCTGCAATATTAGTTACTAGATTATTAAAAACAATGGTGTTTTTAGAAACGGCTTTATCTTTTGCCATCTTTTTGAAATCTACAAGAGGTTTGTAAGCAATAAATTCTCCTTGTTTATAGGACACATTCATTTTATCCATTAAATCTACACGGTAATCTTTTTCTAATTGTTGAATAAAATTTACCGAAGCATCAATAGAACAGCCTGTGGCATTATTCAGGTTTTGATTTAAACCTATAACTATAAAACGTTTGTATTTTATTAAGTATCCAGCTTGTAAATCGCTTCCATGCGCAGTCCAGTTTCCAATAAATACATGTAATTTTGATTCAATTTCTTCTATCTCTTGTTCTGTAAATGAACGGTTTGCCTGGTAGATCCAAACACGTGATTCTTCTGGTAATGTATCGAAATTTGTGAGCATTTTTTATTATGTACGATCTATTATTATCGTCTTTATATTAAACGTTATATTTATTTTTAAATTATCTGAAGAAGGTATATAATTATAAATCCTGAGCATTAGCAATTAACTCAGCAATATCTACAACTTCAACATCGCTTTCTTTTTCTTTAGCTTTTACACCATCGGTCATCATAGTGTTACAAAACGGACAGCCTGCAGCGATAATTTCTGGTTTAACATCTAAAGCTTGTTCGGTACGCGCTACATTTACTTCTTTATCTCCTTTTTCAGCATCCTTAAACATTTGCGCGCCCCCTGCTCCGCAACATAAACCGTTACGTCTGCAATTTTTCATTTCAACAAGTTCTGCTTCTAGCTTTAGTATGAGCTCTCTTGGTGCTTCGTAAACATTATTGGCCCTTCCTAAATAACAAGGGTCATGAAATGTAATACGTTTACCTTTAAACTTCCCACCTTCTACAGTCAAACGACCATCGTCAAGTAATGTTTTTAAAAACTGTGTATGGTGCATCACTTCGTAGTTACCACCTAATTCTGGATACTCATTTTTTATAGTATTAAAACAATGCGGACAGGCCGTCACTATTTTTTTTACTTCGTAAGCATTTAGCACCTCAATATTTGTTACCGCCTGCATTTGAAACAAGAATTCGTTTCCTGCTCGTTTTGCTGGATCTCCTGTACAACTTTCTTCGGTTCCTAATACCGCAAATTCAACACCAGCTTTATTTAATAGCTTTACGAAAGCTTTTGTTATTTTTTTTGCTCTATCATCAAAACTACCTGCACAGCCAACCCAAAATAATACTTCTGGTTGCTTCCCTTGAGCCATAAATTCTGCCATCGTTGGCACTTTTAGTGATTCGCTCATTTTCTATTTTGATTTTTTGAATTTATAAACATTAAGATGAAATAAACTATTCGTTTTTCCAATTTAATCGATCCATTTGATTGTATGGCCAAGGCGCTCCGTTATTCTCAATATTTGTCATCATATTATTTAATTCTACAGGAGCTGCAGACTGTTCCATAACCAAATAGCGACGCATATCTAAAATGATCGATAACGGATCTATACTTACAGGACAAGCCTCTACGCAAGCGTTACACGAGGTACATGCCCAAAGTTCTTCTTTTGTAATATAATCATCCAACAGTTGTTTACCATCTTCTTTAAACTCACCGTTATTTGCATCTATATTTTTTCCTACTTCCTCTAAACGATCACGTGTATCCATCATGATTTTACGAGGTGATAATTTTTTACCTGTTTGATTCGCTGGACATTCACTGGTACAACGCCCGCATTCTGTACATGTATAAGCATTTAATAGTTGAACCCAGTTTAAATCCTGTACATCACTAGCTCCAAATTTAGCAGGTACTTCTCCTTCTGTTCCTGCTGCAGGTGCTGCAAATGGATCGATATTAGGATCCATCATCATTTTAACTTCTTTAGTAACTGCTTCTAAATTGTCTAATTGTCCTTTAGGGTTTATCTTTCCGTAATAGGTATTTGGAAATGCCAGTAATATATGTAGATGCTTCGAGAAATAAAGATAGTTTAGGAAAATGAATATCCCAACAATATGTATCCACCACGCCCCTCTTTCAATAAAATGAATGGTTCCTTCTGAAAGACCATTAAACCAAGGTGCTACAAACTGACTGATTAGATTACCAGAATTCATATCTTGAAAATGACTATCTGTAGCGTTCATAACGATAAACAAGGTCATTAAAACCATTTCAAAATACAGAATGTAATTAGCATCATTTTTAGGCCAACTTGTCATTTCAGATTTCCAAAAACGCTTTAATTTTATAATGTTTCTCCTAATCCAAAAAAGAATAACAGATACAAAAACCAAAATCGCTAATATTTCGAAAGCTCCAATTAAAACGCCATACAGATTACCTATTGAAGAAAAGATACGATGGGTTCCAAATAAACCATCAATTACAATTTCTAAGACTTCTATATTGATTATTATAAAGCCTACATATACAATAGCATGCAAAATACCTGCTATGGGGCGACGTACCATTTTACTTTGCCCTAAGGCAATCATCGCCATATTTTTCCATCGTTCTGACTTATGATCATTGACATCTAGATCACGACCTAGTTTTATATTTCGGATAAGTTTTTTTACATTTTTAGCAAAAAAACCAATACCTACAATTAGTAAAATTGCAAAAAGAATATTAGACAAATATTGCATAAGGGTTAATTAGTTTTCTCTTCTTTATATGGAATTTCCTTTTTTGATAGTATTCTAAAATATCTTTTGGGGTGGAGTTTTATATCTTTTAAAAGGGCTTCAAGTTCTTTGGTAGCTCCTTCCATATTGTTATACAATGCCTCGTCTTTCATCAACTTTCCTAATGAGCCTTCTCCTTTCTTTATTGTCGTTAAAAGGGTGTTTAAACTACCTAATGTGCCGTTTAAAGATTCTACCGTGCTTCCTATATTAGTATCTTTAAGTTGTTTTGCCATCACTGATAAATCTGTACTAGCCGCTTTAAAACGTTCAAGGGTTATCGCGATATTTTCATCGTTTTTGGTTATGACTCTATTTAAATTATTTGAGGTATTTTTAAATGATTTTAAAGTTTCCTTAAACTCATTCATAGTGCTTTTAAGACCTTTATCCGAATCATCTACAATAAGTCTGTTTAAGTTAACCATAAGTGTATCTGCAGATATTAAAGCAGCATCTAATTGGCCACTTAATCCAGAAAAATTCTTTGAAAGACTGGCTACAAGTCCTTCTTCTACTTCAGATTTTAAAAAATCGCCTGATTTTGCTATATCTCCATCTTCTGCTGTTATTAACGCTATGGCATTACCTCCCATTAAACCAGCTTCGTACATTCTTACAACACTGTTTTTTGAAAACTTTAACTCGCCATTTATAAAAAATGCGACTTTGGTCTTTCCCGTTTTATAATCGTATGCAATATCTCGAATTTTTCCAACTGAATTTCCTTTAATGGTGACTAATGAGGACGTTGTTAATGCATTGTAATCAAACTCTGTATAATATACATTACTGTCTTCAAATAAATTTTGACCTTTTAAATAATGAAACCCAAAAATGAAAAGGAATATTCCTACAACTACTAATATACCTGTTTTAACTTCTTTTGATATTTTCAAACTATAATGTATTTAGATAACAAATTTAAAATAAATAACTTAATTAGCCGTTGTTTTTAAAGCATCAATCAATGCTATTTTTTTTCCGCCTTTAAAAGCGACAATAAATCCCGAAGTATATCCCTTTTTACTAGCCTCTTCTTCTAGTTGTTTTACTTTATCGTAATTAGGTGTAGCGCCATAATAATATTTGTAAAAAGCCCCTTCTTTTAAACGGGAAATACTTTGTAACCCATTAAAATTGTATGGTTTTGTTTCAAGTGCTTGAGAGCTTGCTGCAATTTGGACTTTAAAAATAACATCATTTAAAGTATTAGTGGAAGTAGTATCTACTGGCGTATCAGTTAATACAACGTCATCATCTTTAACAAAAATTTCGTCATTTACATTTTGGTCTATAACTTTTTTATACTCTATAATTCCATTCGCTATTTGACGAGCCATTTCTGTTTGTCCTTTTTTTGAGTTTAAATAAGTTCCTTCTTTTTTATTTGTTAGAAACCCAGTCTCTACTAAAACACTAGGCATATAAGTATTATGAAGTACCCAAAAAACATCTTGCTTTACTTTTCTATCTTTTCGTTTTAAATTAGTAATTATTTTTTTTTGTATCAAACTAGCTATCAGGATACTTCTATCTAAATATTCCTCTTGAATCAATGATAGCCCAAGTAACGATTCTGGTGAATTCGGATTAAACCCACCATATTTTTTTTCGTAATCATCTTCAAGAAAAATTACTTCGTTTTCTTTCTTTGCGACACTAAGGTTTTGAGGGATTTTTTTAACTGCCATAACAAAAGTACCAGCACCATAAGCTTGTGAAGTATGTGAATCGCAATGAACAGAAACAAATAAATCTGCATCTGCCTTATTAGCTATCTCAGGGCGCTTATACAAATCTACAGCAACATCTTTTTTACGAGTATATATAACTTTAAAGTCAGGCATTTTCTCCAGTATAGCACCTATTTTAAGAACAATGCTTAAAGCTATATTTTTTTCTTTAAAACCATTTCCTAAATTTCCTGGATCTCTACCTCCATGACCAGCATCTAATACAACAATAAATTTGTTATCATTTAAATCTTCATCACTCTTTATAAATGAAGAAAATGTTAATACTATTATAAAGGATACGAAAAGTAATACTTTGTGCGTTTTCATGTGGTAAATAAATTTATTTTAATCGAATATTATGTCACATATTACTTTAATTAAAAATGCTTCATAAAAATTTTCACGACTAAAAAACCTCGGTTAATTTTAATTTTAAATTTTTAATTGATTATTAAATCAATCACAGAAAAATATATGTAATTTTGGCTTTTCAAAAACCGAGCCATACTTTTACAAAAATACATTTAAAAGCGTTGCAGACAAACAACTTTAAAATACTTTTTGCATTAAGTTTTACAGTGTTTATTAACACGTTAAGCTTTGCTCAAGATATTTCTCCCAAGAAGAAAACGATTAACAGAAGTGTTAAGGATAGTGTCATTATTAGTAAAGACAGTCTTCGTGCTCCAGAACTCAATGAGAAAATTCAAGATTCTACAATAACAGATTCTATTCCTCCTAAAAAAGAGCTTTTAGAAAATATTGTTAACTATCACGCAGATGATTACACTAAATTCAATCAAAAAAAGCAAAAACTCTATTTGTACAATAATGCTAAGATAGACTATGGTGATATGAATATTACTGCGGGTTATATTATGATAGATTATACTACAAATACAGTATATGCTAAAGGCATAACAGATTCTATTGATGGTTATACTCAAAAACCCGTTTTTACTCAAGGTAGCAATGTTGTAGAGCCAGATTCTATTGTTTTTAATACGGATACGAAAAAAGCACTTATATTTAATTCTAAAACAGAACAAGGTGAAGGCGTAGTAATTGCTCAAGTCACCAGAAAAGAGAATGATTCTGTTTACTATTTAAAGAATGCTAAATATACTACTGCTACCAATCTTGAAGACCCTGAGTATTATATCAAGCTTCGAAAAGCAAAAATTGTACCAGGCAAAAAAATAGTTACTGGATTAGCAAATTTGTTTATATACGATGTTCCTACACCTATTGGTGTCCCTTATGCTTTTTTTCCTCAAAGTGACAAACAAACATCTGGTATAATTGTACCATCATTCGGTGAGCAAAATGATCGTGGGTTCTTTCTACAAAACGGTGGGTATTATTTTGCGATTAGTGATTATGTGGATTTAGCAGTTATAGGAGATTATTATACCAATGGTAGTTATGGTTTGCGATTTGAAAGCACTTATGCTAAGCGTTATAAGTTTAGAGGAAATCTAGGATTTAGGTACGAAAACTTAATTAGTAGTGAGCTTGGTTTTCCAGATTATTCTAAAAACACCATCTACAACATCCGTTGGTCTCATAGTCAAGATGCTAAAGCAAATCCTAATTCACGATTTTCAGCTTCGGTAAACCTAGGTAGTAGTAACTATTACTCGACGTCTTCAAATCAAATTAATACGAGTTCCTTTTTAAATAATACGTTATCATCATCTGTTTCCTATTCTAAAACGTTTCAAGGGGAACCTCAGGTAAATCTTAGCTTAACAGCAACACATTCGCAAAACACGGGTACACAAGTCATAAACATGACACTCCCTACTTTTCAAGGAAGTGTTGGTAGGATATACCCTCTTGCTCCAAAATCTGGAACTAAAAAAGGCATTATTCAAAATATAAATTTACAGTACAGTGTTAGAGGCGAAAATAGTGTTCAAACTACAGATTCTCTTTTCTTTAAAAAAGAAATGTTTGATGATCTAGAGACTGGTTTTCAACATTCTGTCCCTTTAAGCACTAACTTTAAACTGTTTAAACATTTTAGTCTTAGTGCTAGTACTAGTTATAATGAAGTTTGGGCTTTTAAAACCGTTGATAAAAGTTATGATGTCGATCTCCGTGAATTTGTAACAGAAACCGATAATGGATTCGATGCTTTTAGAACCTATAATTTTAGTACTAGTTTAGGTACAACTGTATATGGGATGTTTAATTTTGAAAAAGAAGGAAAAGATCCTAAAATAAAGGCTATAAGGCATGTTATGAGGCCTTCTATTAGTTATAGTATAAACCCTGCTTTTAATAAATATTATGAAAATGCCGAAGTTATAAATGCAGATGGTTTAACTGAAGGAGAACTAGATATTATTTTAGATGGCGTAGACTTAGAGTATACTCGTTTTGAAGAATCAACTATTGGCGGTAGTCCTAGTAGAAACTTTTCAAGCTCGATGGGAATATCTTTATCCAACAATATAGAAGCTAAAGTTCGTGATAAAGACAGTACGGCTACAGAATCTAAAAAAGTAACCATATTAAATAATTTAAATTTTTCTACTTCTTATAATTTTGCAGGAGATTCACTAAAATGGAGTCCTGTTAGAGTGAGTGGTGGTACACAGCTTTTTGATAAGAAAATGAGTGTGAATTTTGGTGCTACTTTAGATCCTTATGCATTAGACAACAATAATACTAAAATTGATAAATTTAATATTAATAATAACGGTAGTCTCTTTAGGCTAACAAGTGCTAATCTTACTACTAGTTGGTCTTTATCAAGTAAAAAAGGAGATGATAAGGATAGAGATAAAGACAAAAATATTGAAGAAAATTTACGTAGTGGAGGGCGTGCTGATGATTTATTTGGTGTTTCTCAAGATTTTGCTAATCAACAAATTAATGAAGATGACGACGACGAAGAAAAACCCCCAAGTGAATTCTATAATTTTAAAATACCTTGGAGTTTACGTTTAGCTTATGCTGTAAACTATTCAAATAGCGCTCGACAGAATGAGATTTCGTCACATTCGCTTATGTTTTCTGGAGATTTAGAGTTATCTGATAAATGGTCTGTTGGAGCATCCTCTGGTTACGATTTAAAGAATGCTGGTTTTACTTATACACAACTGCGTTTTGAACGTGATTTATTAAGCTGGCGTATGAATTTTAGTTGGGTTCCTTTTAGTTCTGCAAGTTCATGGAATTTCTTTATTGGTATTAAATCAAGTATTTTAAGTGATTTAAAATATGAAAAACGAAGACAAGCAGATATTACCTTCTAGATAACCGAAAAGAAACACCTCTATACAATGAAAAAAATAATCACAACATCTAAGGCACCAGCTCCTATAGGTCCTTATAATCAAGCTGTATTAAGTGGTAATACGTTATATACTTCTGGACAAATAGCTTTTAATCCAGAAACAGGAGACCTTGTTTTAGACGATATAAAAACAGAGACCACACAAGTTATGCAAAACATAAAAGCTGTTTTAGAAGCAGCAAATATGACTTTTGAACATGTGATAAAAACATCTATTTTTATTAGTAATATGGATGATTTCAATCAAATAAATGAGGTGTATGGTCGCTATTTTAATGATGATACTGCTCCTGCTCGGGAAACAGTACAAGTAGCTAGACTGCCAAAAGATGTTAATGTAGAAATTAGCATGATTGCCATTAAATAAATAATGTCTTAAAACTAAGTATCTCTGCCTTTGCTGGCTCAAGGCAAATGTGTCATTAAGATAAGGCTAAAATCTTAGTCTGAGCACTTATAGGCTACGCTCAGTACAGACTTTCGTTGAAGACATTATAATCCAATCCTTAGTTTTTTAACAGTATTTCGTTAAGCTTCGCTAGGTATCTTCAATATAAAATACATTTTGTATTTCGATAATGCTACTATTGACGTTCTTTATAAATACTCAATTCACAATCGTTTACCACCATATATCGTTGATATTAAAAACATTACGATAATTGTCGAAGTTGAAGAATCTTAAAAATAAAGCAATAAAATTTATGAGATTCTTCAGTCGTACCTCCTTCTGAATGACACTAATCTTTTGCAAACATAGGATGACACCCCAATTACGTCATTTCTTCCGCTAGTTAAAATTTTCATCTGATGCCTCAATGTGACAAAACAGAACAAATTTCCTTAACTTAACAAGATTGACCTGCCAGTAAGTAAAGGCAGGTTCAATTTGCAATTTTGAATACGTATTTTAATTATTTTATTGTAAGATTATTTTTTTCGAATATGTTTTTCCTTCAGCAACAATTTTAACAATATACATACCTGAACTTAAACCGTTTAAAGACAAAGAACCTTTTCCTTTATTAATATCTCCTGTACTCAGAACTTGACCGGTTAAGTTAATAATAGATACTTTTGCTAATGTTAAATCTGGAATTTGGATATTAAGCATCTCCGAATTAAGTAATGGATTAGGATATATGTTCAGGTTAATATCTTCTAACTTTTCAATACTCAATGGTTTTTCAACTGCTTCAGTGATTTCGATAGTATGAACGCCACTTTCTAAAATTAATAAATCGACATCATTTTTTGAGACACTATTGTGTATCAGATTAAGTTTCATATTTGGTATTGAAAACTCTCCTTCGATTCCTGCTGGAATCGTTATCGTGTAGAAATCATTTCCTTCAGTGGTTATCTCAAAAACACCTTCTATTCCTCCATTGGGAGTTGGCACCTTGATTGAAGTATTTTGAAGAGTTGATAGTTGTGGTTGAATTGAAGCTTTTGTAAAACCTGGTGTAATAGGTTTTATACCCCACATATAGTTCGGAATTAAGTTTGCAGGAGCAGCTCCCCATGCATGATTCCAATCTAAATTATTTTTATAAGATTCATCCCAAGCTTCAAGGGTAATTGTACTTCCTACTCTAATCATATTATACCAACTTCGGGTGTCTTGAGAGGTCATTAACTCTAATGCATAATCTGCTTCACCTGCATTATATAATGCCTCAAAAAGATACTGTGCACCATATACGCTACAACCCATTCCTTTAGATTTTATAAATGTAACAACAGTAGCTATATTTGCATTAGGCACAAGCCCCATAGCTAGAGCCATCATGTTAGTATGTAAAGAAGAATGTGAAGTGCCTTCTCCATCTACATATAATCCAGTAGCTGTATCAAAAAAGACTGCATTATATGCTGTTTTTACTTTGATAGCTTCAGCTGTAAAAAGATTTAAATTCGTAGTATCTCCAATAGCTTGAGCCATTTCGGCTAATTGCAGAAGGCTTTTATAATAAAAAGCATTTACTACTGCATTGTAAGATTCAAACACGAAACCATCCCTTTCTGTTGTTGGCCAATCTACAATAGGTGTGAACTTAGATGTAGCCCACTGGTTATAAGTAAATCCGAGTTCATTATTAATAAAAGATGCAGTTGCATTTTCATGACTAATCAATCCATCACCACGTCTTAATTCGTATAAACTTTTATCAATTATACGGTCGTAATATTCTGAAATCAATTCTGTATTGCCAGTATAAATATAATCAGCATAAAACATTAAAACCATATGTTGTTGCCATTCTACAGGCCAGGTAGAATGATCCATTAAGTATTCAATAGTATTTCTTGCTATTTTGTAAGAAGCATCAGTTCCATAATGCGATAGTTGATTAAGATACGCATCTGCTTCATATGGGATTCTTTCTCTATCTCCATCTATATAATAGCCCATAAAAGAAGTAGCTTTCATCGAATATTTACATAAATCCCATATTTGATTTAAGATAGCATCATCACTACTAAAAGAACTTGCATTCTCATCCCAGGGTCCAAAATATGCTAATTGTACAAAGTCTTCTTTTAAAAGAGTGCCTTCATGATTTTCAATTTCTACATATCGGTATGGCATCAATACGGGAGCATAACTTGGAATTTGTATAGCTCCGTGAGCGGTATTTCTTGCGTCTTCAGCTAAAGAAACTTCATAAGTATTTGTACCAGCCATAACTGGAATGTCTACTTTTTGATAGCGAATAGTAGCACCAGGGTTTCTGTCTACACTAGTACCTGATAATTTCTCTCCTAGATGTATAGAAACTGTATGAGCAGTTGTTGCTGTATACGTAAATTCCATACTTGCAAAAGCCGCTTTTCCAAAGTCTAAAACTACATTTGAACCAACGTTAGAAATCGTGGAAGGCGTTATGCGTTCTAAAATATAGCTATAATCATTTGGTAATTCTGGCTCTATATCTGGAACTAAATCTGGATTAAAATCTACCTCTGTAAATTGCATCCTATATTGGTTATTATCCAATGGATTTATCCTAAGCGAAGTTCCTGTTATTTTTACATACTGTACCTGTTCTTCTGGAAATGAAAAAGTATTTTTAGAATCTGTTACTGTATAATTTGTTTCATTAGTTACTGTTTTCCATGTATTTGCATCTTGAGATACTTCAATAATGAAGTCTACTGGAAAACCTTGACCTCCATCTCTTGAATACAAATGGATACCATAAATAGAGACTAACTCGCTAAACTTAAGTTGTACCCATTCTTCGTGGTTAGTTTTGGTGCTATTATTACTTGTCCAGCCTTTAGCATCTGTTACTTCTGAATTTTCACCATCTATTAAATTAACAATACTCCATCCAGATTGCTCATAGCTACTTGAAGCTGTAACTTGAATAGATTGGGAAAACATTTTTGAATAAAAAAAAAGTAAAAAAAAGGTTAAAAATAGAGTTGGTTTAAAAATCATAGTAGTTTAGTTTAAATAGTTTAAAAAAAACTGTAAAATCTAAAGCAATTTTCAAGATGTATTTCCTATACTTTAGAGTAAAGTATCTTAGTGCAAATTAACTAAAACGATAAAGCAAACAGGGGTAAATTATCATCCAAAAAGTATACAATAACACAATTCACAGTATTTCAATGATACAAAAAAAAACTTTTTGAATCTTGTAAACTTCTCAATTATGGTGTCTATTTGTTGCTAAAATAAGATTGCACTGTATTTTTATGATGCAATTTTCTGTCATTTAGGACTTAAGTTGCTAATAATAAACACATAAAATAGAGAAATGATAAAAAAAGAATTACTTATAACCCTCTTTTTATCTAACTAAACACGAGAAAAAGAATGTCTTGAAACCAATTGTCTCAGCCTTTGCCAGCAGGGTTCAAGACAGAGTCATACCCAATCAAATTGCTCTAAAAAAGGCAAAATATTTCATGTTTGGGGTTTAGGAAATGGAAAAAGCCAAAATGGCTTTAATAAAAAAGAGGATAACCATAAAGTCATCCCCTTTTCTCACTATCAATCAGTCAACTAAAAAAAATATTATTACTAATCTATTTCTATAACACCAACAACCTCATAAGCTCTGGCTCCATCTACTTGCACTTTTTCATAAAGGATATTAGCATATTCGTAATAGCTTAGACCATCTATAGTTACTTTTTCGTAATCTTCTGGCAGTTCGTAAACAACAGTGCCAATTTCTGGTTCTACAACTTCGTATTCGTTATTACTTTGAACATAGAATATACCTTGTACGTTAAAATAATTATGGTTGTTATAACGTACTCGTTTAGATTTAGGTGGTAATGTATTAATTCTAAATCCTATTTTAGGAGCAATTACAATATAGCGTCCTCTTGAATAGGTATAATATTTATTATTGGCATAGTAATAATTCTGATTTTTATGCTTAATAACCGTTCTGTTTGGTACAGTTCTTACAGAAACTACCTTTCGTTTAGGAGTTTTGTAAGTCACTTTTTTACTAGATACTCTTCTATTAACGTTACTCTTTTTAGTTGTAGTTGTTACTACTGTTTTTGTTTTTTTACTACGTTTTGTTTGCGCTGAAACTTGTGTTGTAAAAGCCACCAATAATAATGATGACATTACATATGTTTTAATAAGTGTTTTCATAATTTATAAAATTTTAGGGTTTATTTTATTTTATACTTAGACCATCTATTGTCTTAATAGTTTAAAGGTATTTGTATAGGATGTACTAAAAAAAGCAAATAGACGAATGCCTGTATTGTATCTATGAATAGAATAATTTTATAGAAGTCTTTTAAATGAGAACTCTACAAGTTTAAAGAATTGTTATTTACAAACGCTAAAAATGCTGGTTTGTATTGTTCTGAAACTGTAATACGTTGGTTATTGATAATAATTTGACTACGTTCTATAACTTCAATATTTTTTAAAGCGACTATAAAAGATCTGTGAACGCGTAAGAATTGGGTTTCTGGAAGTTCTTCTTGTAACGATTTTAAACTCATTAAAGTTAAAATAGGTTTTGGGTTATCTTTTAGCCATATTTTAATGTAGTCTTTAAGACCTTCAAAATACAATACATCAGCCAGTTTAATACGTAGCTGTTTGTATTCCGATTTTACAAAAAGAAATTCTTTTTCTTCAGAGAGTATGTTTTTTTGTTTCCCTTTAACCAATAAAAACCAATTATAAGCTTTATTGGAAGCGGCTAAAAATTCTGCATAATCAAAAGGTTTTAGCAAGTAATCTAAAGCTTCTACTTTAAAACCTTCTAATGCGTATTGATCGAATGCTGTAGTGAAAATAACACGGGTATTTTTGGGTAACATTTTTGAAAACTCAAGACCTGTTAAATCTGGCATTTGTATGTCTAAAAACATCAAATCTACAGGGGCTGTTTTTACAAACTCCATAGCTTCAATGGCACTAGCACATTTTTTTTTAAGTACTAAAAAGGGTGTTTTTTCTACATAGCTTTCCACTAAATTAAGTGCCATAGGCTCATCATCAACAATAACACAGGTAATTTTTAGACTACTCATTATTTAAGTTGTTTCTATTTCTAAGGTTACTAAAAAGCAATCGTCCTTTACTGTCGTTTCAAAGTTGTGCTTATTTGAGTACAGTAATTGTAGACGTTTTTCCAGATTTTTAAGCCCAATTCCAGAACCACTTTTATCATCGGTCTTTTTGGGGAAATTATCATTTTCGATAATAAACAATATGTTCTTTTCTTCACAATTCATAACAATATTGATCAGGCTTTCTTTACTTGCAGAGACACCATGTTTAAAAGCGTTTTCAATTAATGAAATAAATAATAAAGGGGCTATTTTAATGCCAGTGTCTTCTGAAGGAAAACTATAAGTAACTTCTGTTTTATCTGATATACGCAGTTTCATTAAATCGATATATTTTTTCATAAAATCGATTTCTTTAGACAGTGGCACCAGTTCCATATTCGTTTCATAAAGCATGTAACGCATGAGTTTACTCAAACTATGAATAGAAGTTTTTGCTTGCTCTGGTAAACTATCCACTAATGAATAGATGTTGTTTAACGAATTAAAAAAGAAATGCGGTTGCAACTGGTAATGTAAATGTTGTAACTCAGACTGGAGCTTATAATTAGCAGCTTCTTTACGTTCAGCTTCTGTTTTCACCCATCGCTTTGTGGTTTTTATTGCAATTGAAAAAAGCAAAGGTGCCATATACGAAAGCGTTTGTACATAAAAAAACATCTTTAAAGGGGGCCCTGTTCTTTTAGCATTTTTGGATGATTTTCTAGCAAGCTCTTGAAAAAAGGTCTCTTCTAATTGCTCTTTTAATAGCAAGAAAAAAGCAATAATAATACCATTTATAATAATAAATTGCCAGGTTTTTTTAACGAACAAAAAGCGATCTATTAATATAAAATAATTAAAATAAAATATTCCAGCATAAAACACTAATGGAATCCAAAAATGAGCTATCACTCTATTAAGATCTTGTTCTTGCCCGTATGACAATACATAAGGCATACTAAATAAGACAAGCCAAGCGAGCAGATGTGAAAAGACAGTTATTTTTTTATTTTTATGCATCATTAATTATTCGTAGCGTAAAGCGGTTATTGGATCTAAAGCCGATGCCTTTCTAGCTGGATACCATCCAAAAAAGATGCCTGTTACAGCACAAACAGCAAACGATATTATAATAGAATATAAGGCAACACTTGTGGGCCAATTTAAGAATTTTTCAATAAATACAGTCGCCCCAAGCCCTAATATGACACCTAAAAGTCCACCCGTAACGCTTATTAATATGGCTTCTATTAAAAACTGCATTAAAATATCGGATCCCTTACCTCCCACTGCCATACGTAAACCTATTTCCTTAGTTCGCTCTTTTACAGAAACATACATAATATTCATGATACCAATACCACCAATTAATAATGAAATACTGGCAACCGCTACCAAAAGAATTGTTAGCATTTCACTAGTAGAACTAAATGTTGAAATGAGTTCTTCCATAGAGCGTACATGAAAATCATCATCTTCATTATCGGTTAATTTATGTTGCGTACGTAAAATTTCGGTAATTTCTAATACAGCATTTGGTGCATCCTCTTCGCTAATAGCCGATGCCATAACTTCATTTAAATGATCAATCGCTAAAATACGCTTTTGTACTGTGGTATAAGGTGCAACCACCACATCATCTTGATCTTGACCAAAGGTGTTTTCACCTTTTTCTTCTAACACGCCAATCACTTTAAACGGAATATTATTAAAACGAATCATTTTACCAACAGGCGATTCCCCGTCTGGAAACACATTATCGACAACGGTTTGACCAATTAAAGCTACTTTAGCGGCAGATTGTACTTCAGCATTTGTAAACATACTTCCACTTTGTAAATCGACTACTTTAATATTTAAATAGTCTGGATTGACACCAAAAATTGTAGAAGGCCAGTTGTTAGATCCATTGATAACTTGTCCGCTACCATTCACTATTGGCGATATGTAACTTGTTAATGTTGTTTGTGCTTTTATTGCCTCATAATCTTTAAACGTTAGTGTTTCCATCTCGCTAGCACTACGACGAACACCACCACGTACATCTGCTCCGGGCTTAATAGTTATCATATTAGATCCCATACTAGAAATGGTGGCGCGAATACTTTCCTTAGAGCCTTCTCCTATTGCAAGCATAGCAATTACAGAAGCAACACCAATAATAATTCCTAACATGGTAAGCAATGTTCTCATTTTGTTAAGAACGATCGCTTTAAAAGCTATTTTTAATAAATTTAATAATCTCATAATCAATGGGGTTCTTTAGGTAATTTAGCTAATTGTACTGCAGCAGATTGTACATTATAGTTATTGTAATCCTGCATAATATGTCCATCTTTTAATACAATGGTTCTATTGCTAAATGTTGCAATATCTGGCTCGTGTGTAACAAAGGTTATAGTAATGCCTTGTTTATTTAGTTCTTGAAACAACGACATAATCTCGTAAGACGTTCGTGTATCTAAGTTTCCTGTGGCTTCATCGGCAAGTATCATAACAGGATTGTTAACTAACGATCTTGCAATAGCAACACGTTGTTGTTGTCCTCCAGAAAGCTGCGAAGGTGTATGATGCAATCTCTCTGCCAAACCAACCATCTCTAATGCTTTAATGGCACGTTCTCTTCGTTCTTCGGTAGATACTTTACTATTGTATAAAAGCGGTAATTCTACATTTTCAATAGCAGATGTTCTTGCTAATAAATTATACGATTGAAAAATAAACCCAATCTTTTCGTTTCTTATCGTTGCTAATTCATTTCTATTAAGGTCTTTTACTTTTACACCATCAATTTCATAGGTTCCAAAAGTCGGTTGATCTAAACACCCCAAAATGTTTAATAACGTACTTTTTCCAGAACCACTTGACCCCATAATGGTAACAAACTCACCTTCATTTATAGTAAAAGAAATACCTCTTAAAGCATGAACCGTTTCGGTTCCCATGACAAAATCGCGCTTTAAATCTTCTATTTTTATAATCTCTTTACTCATGTCTGTTTACTTTTTTTTGTTTCCTCCTGGTCGCTGTGGCATAAATGGGCTTTCATTTGCGCCTTCTTTTTTTAATGCAGATTTGCTCATGCCTTTTAAACTGTATACCAATTTCTCTCCTATATTAATACCGCTTAAAATTTGTACGTTTACACCATCGCTTGCTCCAAGCGTAACAATTTTTGGGGTTATAGCACCCTCATTACCTAGTACCCAAAGAGTTGTTTGGTCTTTGTTGTTGTGTTTTGTATTATCTGATAAATTATGTTGCAAATTGTAACTCGTTAAAGTTTCGGTTTCAGGATTAAAGTTAATGGCTTTAGCTTCTGCAGTTAGGACATCCTTTAATTCTAATGTGTAAATAGAAATGGTTGCTGTTAAGCCAGGTTTCAGTTTTAAATCTGGATTGTCTGCTTTAATAACCACAGTATAGGTTACAACGTTTGAGGTTACTGTTGGATCTAAACGTACTTGTGTTACGGTACCTTCAAAGGTTTCTCCTAAATAAGCATCTACTGTAAACGTAACGCGTTGTCCATCTCTCACATGGCCTATATCGGCTTCATCTACATCGGCTTCCACTTGCATTTCTTTTAAATCTTGAGCAATTGTGAATAAAGTTGGTGTGCTATAACTTGCAGCAACGGTTTGCCCTTCGTCTATATCTCTAGATAATACGACGCCATCTATAGGTGAATAAATATTAGCATAACCTAAATTGGTTCTTGCCTCTTGGAGGTCTGATAAACGTTGAATTACAGTGCCTTTTGCTGTTTGGTAATTGTATTGTGCATCGTCAAAATCTGATTTACTAATCACTTGACTATCGTACAATGTTTTTTGTCGGTTGTAAATAATTTGCATGTAATTTCTTTGGCTCACAGCATTATCGTAAGCTGCCTGGGCTTGTGTTTTAGCAGCATTAAGATTGGTTTTATCTAACTCTGCAATAAGCTGACCTTCTTTAACGGCACTATTATAGTCTACATATATTTTTTCTACAACGCCCGAAACCTGAGTACCAACTTCAACCTGAATAATAGGTTCTATGGTTCCTGTTGCTGTAACCATTGTGGTAACATCTGCTTTTTTGGCTGCAACTGTTTTTGCTTCTATAATAATAGTATCGTTGCCTTTTATAAAAGAGTAAGCTACACTAGCAAGTATTAGAAATACTATGCTGCCTATAATGATCTTTTTTTTATTTTTCATGTTAAAATAGATTAAAGTTTGATGTTATTCCCTTGATAAAATTGTAATAATTGATGGTATAAAATATTTAAGTATTTGGCTTGTAAATAATTTTGCTGTGCATTGGTATAGGTGTTTTGACTAATCACTAAATCAGTTGTACTTAAACCTCCTAATTCATACTCTTTTTGCGCTAGTTTGTACGATTGCTCAGCGGCAATTTTTGAAGCTTCTGCGGCAATAACTTGTTCTTGAGATGACAATGCGTTTTGATAAGCCGTTTCTACTTTTTTATAAACCACTTTTTCTGTTGTTTGTCTTTCTATATCGGCTTTTTCAATATTTATCCTAGCAGTCTGTACAGCTGCTTTGGTTTGTTTTCTATTAAAAATTGGAATGCTTAACGATAATCCAAGTTTCTGATTAAAATTAACATCAAACTGATCTGAAAATGTAGTATTGTTAATACTTGTATATCCAGTACCAAGCGATCCTGTTAAAGATAATGTTGGTAAAAAGCCCCCTTTGGCGATATCAAATTCTTTCTCGCTTGCAGCAATGTTTAAGTTACTAGCTTCAATCTCTGGCAAAAAGTTTAATGCTTTGTTATATATAGTTCTTTTATTAAGCTCTAGATTAATTAAATCCATATTTTCATCAATGGTTTCAATTTCTAAATCTTCCATTGGTTGCAATTCCAACAATTGTTTTAGGTCAATAATGTATTGTTGGTAGTCGTTTTTAGCTGCAATAAGATCGTATTTGTTGGTTGCTGCTTGACTTTGTGCTTCGGTAAAATCGCTTAATGCTATGGTTCCAGCATCTAAACGTGCTTTAGCTCTTAAAACTTCTTTTTCTGAAGCTGTTAAATTATTTTCGGCTATCGTGATACTTTCTTTACTGTATAAGGTTTGTAAATAAGTTTCTAGAATGTTTAAAACAATATTGTTTTTTTCTACTTCTTCTTGAAAAACACTTTGCTCTAACAGTAATTTATTTTGTTTAATCTGATTGCTTATTTGGTTTCCCTGAAACAAGGTTACAGAACTATTAATCCCAACATTGGTACTGTGTATTTGGTCTGTTACAAAATCACTGGTAATAGGATCTATAGTATTTCCACTAGAAAAACTTTGTGAAGCACTCCCAAATAAATTAGGCAGCCTTGATGATTTGGCTTTGCTATAATCTACTTCGGCTATATTTTTGTTTAATTTAGCATCTTTAACTGTGATATTATTTTCTAGTGCGTAGGTTATGCAATCTTCTAAAGACCATATTTTTGGTGGTGGATTGTTTGAAACTTCTTGCGCAAAGAAAAATTGCCCAAATAATAAGCTTGCTATAATGAGATATAATTTCATTTTTTTGTGTTTTTAATTTAACACTTCAAAGATGAAATTATATGCTATCTTAATAAAAAGGAATAGACGTTTAAGGCGATTGACTATACAAAAGGCGTTCTTTTATCTATGAACCTGAGTTCGGCCTAATAAAAACAAGAATTATCATTATAAAACACTGTATATGAGATAATTATGCAAATGAAATATATTTTCAGACTCTTTATAACATGTGAAACTGTTTACAGATAAAAAAGATGAAATGCCTCCTCGTTCCTTGTTTAGAATGACACATTTTTTTTATTTATACACACAAATTACTCATTATCAGTTTTTAGTATATCGACTGATCTTAAATTAAGAATTAATCCAGATGCTTTTTGAAAAAATTAACAATAACCTTATAAGCGTCTCTGGATTCCTGAAGTTCTGTATTGGCTAAAAAAACATGACCAAGACCTTCCCAAACATGAAGCTCTGCTTCTACCCCCAATTTTATCAATTGGGAATGTGTGTGTACTACAGAACTAAGATGAAAATCGCGGGTGGAAACAATTAATAAAGAAGGTGGAAAATTAGCCATGATTTCTTTAGATTTTAAAGGAACTAAGAGAGGATTTTCGAAATCTGGATTTGCACCATAGTAAGGCTCAAAAACGGTAAACGGTGCAATACCTTCATGTCCAAGAGTAGCAGAAACCATGTACATAGAATCAGTCTTTGGTCGTGGTTCTGCAGCAGCCATACAAATAATTCCTGCCGCACCAGGTAATGGCAAATTTTCTTTTTGAAACCATGCAAGCGCCTGTGTTGTTAATGTACCTCCAGCAGCATAACCATATATTCCAATATTTTCTGGTTTGTATTCTTTTAATAACGCTTTATAAACAGCAGCAACATCTTCGCTTGCAGCAGGAAACTGATGTTTTGGCCCCATCCGATAATCAATGCTAATCACCTTGATCCCTCCTATTGATGCAATGGGGATAGATTCTACGCGACTGGAAGTTCGAGAGCCATATAGGAAAGCTCCAGAATGAAGGCTTATTAAAACACGATCTCGGTTCTCTTCTTTAATCCCTTCTGTAGGTGTAAACACTTCTGTATATACACCGTTTATAGTATCAATTTCTATAGTCACGTGGTAGCGATCTAACGCGTTGCGATATAGAGAACTTGTATAGAAATACGCTCGGTTACATGCTTCAAAAGCTTTTATAGTTTCTTCATTTGGGTTTTCTGGATATGGACAGACAACGGCTTCTTCTTTAGAACGCTTTTTTTCTTCTTCTCGTTGTCTTTTAATCGCTGCTCTACTCGCATCACTTAAAAAAGATGATTCTGGTAATATATATGCTGGAACATGAATTGTTCCATCTTCTGTAACACGATATTTTTGAAATTTACTTGAGCATGCGCCAAATATAATGAGTAAAAGAATCAGAGTAAGTATTTTATTATTCATTTCTTATGGGTTTATAATGCTCTTAAAGCATAGTATCGCTATCGTTTTTATCTTATACCACTAATTTATTTTGCTTACCTTAACAGGGCTTTTTAAGCATTTGTAATAGTGTTTTATTGTTTTTGCTGGATCATCTTTGTCAACCTTAAAAACGATATAAGCATTTTTTTCTCTGTACATACTCCCCTTTGGAATCAATGTATTTTTACTATTAATGAGTCTTCTATTCCAATATCTTCCAGAGTTAGCGCTTGTGGAAATTTTTGTATGCCTATTCTCGGTAGGAGAATCGTTTCCATAAATATTCTTATTATCGTAATCTAATCGTATAGAACCAAAGGCATAGGATTTAGACTTATTATAAAAAAATAACCATGGAGCATCATCAGTTATTGGATCCTCTTTTAAATAAGTCATCGTTGTTTCGCTATAAAGTGGTAAATCAATTGTTTTTCCGCTTGGCTTAGGAAAAACAACATGAGTGAACAAACTATCCATGGTCATCTCGTCATTTCTTAAAAGATTAAGAGTGTCACTATCCATAAAGGTTATTTTACTATTAAAAATAAAATAAGGAAGCCCTGCATAGAACGTATACTCTCCTTTTAATGAAATTTTTTCATACCCTTCAATATAACCACTCTTAAATAAGCTAAAGCAATAAGGTCCCTTTGTTGAAATAAAAGTTGAATCTGGTTCGGTAATGTGAGCCATGGTTCTATAATTCAAATTTTCTCTGCCAAAACTTGGAGCCCAATGAATTTTAAGATTTGGATCTTTTCGCTCTAATACTACATTATCAAATTCTTTTAATAAAATACTTCCTAAATGACCATATCCTAATTTTTCATTATTATGACCGACATACTCCTTAAAAGAAGCTGAAAAATATTTATTCTCAAACATTAAATTCAACCCATCGCCCATAATACTCATCTGGTTATCTGTTTTTATATATTTATCTGGGGCTGCTTTAATGGAATATTCTTTTGTTTCATTTCCTCTAATTGATATTGGAAATATTATTTTTATCCCCCTATCGTCCTTTTTTCTTTCTCTTAGATCTACAATTTGAGCACGTACATTTTCTTTGTTGTTCTTAGAATAGACATATATATTATAATCTTCCTGATAAGTTTTTAAAGGGGGTAAACGAACTTCTATATATTCTAAAGTTCTATCTAGACCTTCAAGCTCTTCTACTTTTATTTTTGAAAGAATTGAGCTGTCGTTAGAGCAACCAAAAACAAATATTGACAATAGAATATAATAACATATCTTATTTATAGACATTGTTATTTTTATACACTTAAAAAATAAATTACTGCTTTGTTTGTATAGGAATATCATGATTTATGGTTTAATCTAAAAATGTTACAATTTTGTTTTAATTTTATCGTCTCTTAGGAATTATCAGAATTGTCTTTTTTACAGTTTTTCGGTGAAGTAAAATAACAAAATTCGTTTTTTGGGCTCTAAAAGTAAAACTTATGGCAACTTGATTGGGTGTGAAACCAGTGAAATACCTCTATAGTTTGCCTGCCAGTAAAGACTGGGATAATCAGTTTCATTTTTTTTATTTTTATATTTTTTTATACTTTAATAATATGTTTCGTCAAACATAGAGTAAATTACTTTATCGTTTTTAATTAATAGACTATCAGGTATTTTACGCTATCAAAAAGCTTCTTTCTGGTTACTTATGGGTTTATATGCACAAAACCTTTATCCAACATCATCAAAAGCCGTTTTGTCTTTATTTATAAAACAAGAGTTTATTAATTGTATTTTAGAAGATTAATATGGATTATTCAAAAACTAAATACTATTTTTTTAGAACCTCTTTTTTTAGACACTTAGTATTTTGGTTGGGTGTGTTTTTATATTTCATCATTTATATGAACATTTCTAATTATAGTAATTACAGACAGTTACTTGAGTTTACTAGTACTATTGTTGGTCTGCAAATAATAACAGCATATACGAGTATTTACTATTTGATCCCTTATTTTTTAAACAGAAAAAAAACATTATTATTTATATTTTGGTTAGTCATTCTATTAATAATTATGTATGCAATATATATTTTCTTTAAATCGTCTTATTATGATCCAAAATATTATGAATATTTAAGCCCTATATTAAAAGAACAAGCTGAACTATCATTTTGGGAACGCTTTACAAGTTTTTATGCATTTTTGAGTAAATCTATCAAGTTTTTAACACCCGCAACATTATTATTAATAACTCGTTTTTATAAGAATCAGCAGAAATATTTAAAACTCAACGAGCAAAAAAAGATAGCAGAACTAACGGCACTAAGGCATCAACTAAACCCTCATTTTCTTTTTAATACTTTAAATAGTTTATATGCTCTTGCCATAAAAAAATCTGATGAAACTCCAGAAGTTATTGAAAAATTGTCTGATATTCTAGATTATATATTATACCGTTGCGAGTCTACTTTTGTACCGCTTAATAAAGAAATTGAATTGATTAAAAATTATTTGTCCCTAGAAAAGTTACGGTATAGAAAACGAGTAAATATTACTTTTTCTGAACAAATTATTGATACAAATGCAAAAATTGCCCCCTTATTACTATTGACTTTAGTTGAAAATGCCTTTAAACATAGTGTAAGTCAAGAATTAAAAGAAGCTTTTATTTCAATTAAAATAAGTACCATTAAAAATCAAATTATTTTCGATATAAAAAATTCTAAACCTAAATTAAGAGTTGATAAGAACAAAATAGAAGGAATAGGTCTGAGCAATGCAAAAAAGCAATTGGAGTTATTATATGAGAATCGATATTCTTTGTATATTAAGGATGAAAAGGAATCGTATCATGTAACCCTAAAACTCGAGAGTAGATAATGTATAAGTGTTTAATTATTGACGACGAAGAATTGGCACGTGAAATTATACAAACGCATTTAGCACAATTAGATGATTTTGAATTAGTAGCTTCTTGTAGTAGTGCTATTGAAGCTATTAAAATTTTGCAACATGAAAATGTTGATTTATTATTTCTAGATATTGAAATGCCAGTTTTAAAAGGCACAGATTTCTTTAAAAATATAATTAATAAACCTAAAGTTATATTTATAACGGCATATCGAGATTATGCTTTAGATGGTTTTGAGTTAAATGCGGTTGATTATTTATTAAAACCAGTCACTTTTGGGCGTTTTTTTAATGCACTCGAAAAATTTAAAATACAACAGCAAATAGTCATCAATAAAGACGTTCCTGTTTCACCATATCCAAATGTTAATCATATTTTTGTTACTAAAAATCGGAAAAAAGTAAAAATTGTATTTGACAACATTTTATATGTTGAAAGTATAAAGGATTATATAAAAATTCATTTAGTAAATGAATCTGTTATGGTGAAATTTAGCATTTCTGTTTTCGAAAATGAATTAGATTCTCGTTTTATACGTATACATCGTTCATATATTATAAATCGTGATAAAATTACTGCTTATACAAAGCATGATGTTGAAATAGAAAAAATAGAACTTCCTTTTGGTGAAAGTTATAAGAAGCGCTTATTTAATTTATTATTTCAGAAGAAAAAATCGAAGTACGACCAACAATAAAAGATATTAAACTTCAGGACAAGCCCAAGACCCAATAATATAAATCGATAGGAAGTATGCAAAACGCCTTCAAAATTGAGTGTTACTAATAAAATACTAATAGAAAAGAAATGTTAAATTAAAGTTTGTCAAAAAAGAGCGCTTTACTACATCATTACTTGTTCCTAAACGCTATAAAACCCAATATTATTTATATTAATTAATAAAAACCACTTATAAAATAGATCTAATTCTAATAATTAGTCTTAAATTAGCACCCATATTATCAATAATTGTGCTCGAGCACACAAAATAAAATACATGAGATTTAACGCTACCAGATTCAAAATATATAGTTTCACGTTCATATTATTACTCGTATTAAATTCATGTTATAAGAATAAAAATAATCCGATAGTTGTTAATTACGATACAGACTTGCAGGAATTCACCAACCCCGAACGTGGCTTTTACAGACCCTATGGCACCAAGTTTAGTCATTTTGAACCACTAAATGCAAATACATTACTCAATTTAAGAGCGCCAAATCCAGCCGCTGGTGGTTTTCAGGTTGGTAGCACTTTAACTTATAGATCGTATCAATTTGATATATTTAAAGATAAACCTTTAACAGAGGATGTGTTTTTTAAAATTCAAAACGATATGGACATCATAAGAGCCGTTGGTAATAAGATGATTCTTCGCTTTACTTATAGTGATAATTGTTGCACACCTCCATTTAATGATGCTCCTAAGGCTATTATTTTGCAACATTTAGAGCAATTAAAACCACTATTAATCAAAAATAATGATGTTATTGCATTAGTGCAAATGGGACTTATTGGTCCATGGGGAGAACAATATTATTCTGATTATTTTGGCGATTTAGAGCACGGACCAGTAACAAACCAACATTGGTTAGGCCGTTCTGAGGTGATAAGTAAATTATTGGAAGTTGTTCCAGAATCAAGAATGATTCAGGTACGTGCCCCCTATTATAAATTACGTTTTCTTGATGGTGAAAAAGCACATCCTGCCAAAGCGAAGCCTTTAACAGAAAAAGAAGCTTTTAGTGGAACGCCTATTTCAAGAATCGCACATCATAATGACTGTATTATGGCAAATTATGATGATTATTGGACGTATAACTCATTTCATACCTGGCCAGCTGTAAGTGATACTTTAAATTTAAAACCTTATATAGCTGCAGAAACAAAATTTTTAGCTTTTGGAGGAGAAACCTGTCCTGGTGGTGTTAACGGAGAAGATGTTTATAGTCCGCATAATGATTGTGAGTCTGAAGGCGGGAAAGCACAGCATTATTTAAAACGATTTCATACTTCGTTCTTAAATACAGCTTGGTCTGGTGCTGTTAATGGGGATTGGACTAACAAATGTATAGATAATATTAAAAGAAACTTAGGATATCGTTTTGTATTAAAACGAGGTGTTTATCCTGCTGTAATACGAAATGGAGAAAAAATAGAGATACAATTAGATGTTATAAATGAAGGTTACGCTTCTACATATAATTATAGATTCGCAGAACTTGTTTTGCGTAATATTGACGATCAAAAAGTCTATAAAATGAAAATTGATTGTGATACTCGTTATTGGTTTTCGGACGAATTACAAACTATTAAACTAAATTCTGAATGGCCAGAACTCTTACCAAAAGGGTCGTATGAATTGTTTATTAACCTTCCTGATGCGGCTCCTTCTTTATCTGAGCGACCAGAATATGCCATACGCTTAGCAAGTACTTTTCAATCGCATTCCATTTGGGATGCTTCTACTGGATGGAATCGTTTATTAGATTCAATATCTGTTGAATGTACTATGGATAGAAAACTCCTTAGGTTCGCAGATAGCATGTAAAATAATAATCATGGTAAAGCTGAATTCGTATGAATTCATGTCTAACTTATCTATATGAATCAATTTCTTTACCTAATACAATATCTCTTTTAGCAACATAGAGGCCTTCTTTCTTATCTAATTTAAGAATTCTATCACTGCCATCTGTTTGTTTTATTTTTGAACGACAAGCCTCTGTTAATAGTGGATCGTCATCAAAAAGAAAGGTATCAATTTTATATTCAGGTTTTCCTGGTTCTTTAACAATTGGAAGTATTTGTTTAAGCTCGTTTCCATAAATATATTTACCAGGTATAAAGGTGTAAAATGTATAATGTCCGTCGGCATCTGTTCTTATCCAACCTCTATGACGTACATAACGTTTTTTATTATATCTTTTTAATTCGAAATCTCCATTCTCATCAGCTTGATGTATAAAAAGAAGCACATTTTTTGCAGGTGTTACCCCATCATTTTCATAAATGGTACCAGTTATCTTTAATTTATTCTTTTTTGAGGCATAATCTGGTATCGTATCTACATTATTTAATTGTTTTTCTGAATAATCATAAATAGGACTACGTTTTTTAAAATTCTCAGGTATTTGCTCTGTTACACTAGCAGATTCTTGCGCGATTATAGTATGACTAAAACATATAAAACATACGAAACAAAAAAGTTTTTTTAGATTTCTCATAGGACTGGAACTTAATATTTAACTCAAAATTAAATTATTTTTTTTATAAAAAACTATAAATCATGTGAACGCATAAATTACACGACGAAATGATTTTGTTGGTAAAATTCATCGATAAAATGTACGTATTTATTAAGCTATCAGTACCTTTTTAACAAATATTTACTCGTACAGGAAGACATTTACAACATATAATAGTACCATTATATAGCTATTTTTTTTATAAATCACATAATGGTTTCTTATGGAGAAAATGACCTTTTATTCTCCCCCTACTCACACATTTAAATGTTTTTCTTTTTTTAGAAACTGTTTAAGTTTTTTTAATTTATTCCAAATTACCTTTTAACTCTAACAATACATTAATATGTTATTGCGTTATTTTTATCTAAATTCGCCAATCAAAAAAAAATTAAACAGTTTGTAACTTTATTTTTATTTGCATTATCGAATTTTTTAGTATGAAATTTCTAGTCTCTCTATCTCTCTTAGTCCTGACCACCTACAGCTTCGGACAGGATCATCCAACGTCAATTCAATTAATTGATTTTTCAGATTTTCCATTTACCAAAACAACTATAAAAGTTGAGGATTCCAAAGCTATGGATGGCTTTAATGATCGAATGTTAGCGCTAACAAAAACCAATTGGGATACTACAACTTATAATCCATATAAAGGTGTAAAGGTTGATTTTCCTATAGAAATTAAATTTGATGATAGTATATACACCCCGCCTATTAATTTTAAAAAAGTGGTAACATCTCGTTACGGATGGCGAAGAGGTAGAGCTCATAGAGGTATCGACATCGATCTTGTTACGGGTGATAGCGTCGTATCCATGTTTGATGGCATAATTCGTTTTGCTAAATATAGCTCCGGGCACGGAAGAACAGTCATTGTAAGACATAGTAATGGTCTGGAAACAGTTTATGCGCATTTATCTAAATATGCAGTTAAAGCTAATGATATAGTAAAACAGGGACAACTGCTTGGTTATGGTGGTGCTACAGGAAATGCCAGAGGGAGTCATTTACACTTAGTTATTAACTATAAAGGGATATCCATTAACCCTGAGTATTTATTTGATTTTAGCGAACAGAATATGGTACGATCAAAAAATATTTGGATAACAAAAAATTGGGTTCAACCAGGGCTTCATAGCTCTAAAAGACAAACAAAGTTAACTATTTCACATACCAAAGAAGAAGCGCTTGCTAGTTTAGAAAAACGTAAACAAGTTTATATTGTTAAGCGAGGAGATACATTATCTGAAATCTCATCAAAAAAGAATATATCTATCACTTCTATATGCAAGTCTAATTATATTAGAAGAACAACACCTATACGAATTGGGCAGAGGTTGATTCTTGAATATACATTTTAAACGCCCCTCTGTGTATTTCATTTTCAGCTTTTAAAAACTTTTGACACGAACCAGCTGCCCCCTTACCCTTTTATAATGCATTTTTCCGAAAAGGAATCGGGGATTTTTATCGCTATTTAAGGATGTTATTTATGGCAATAAACCAATCGTCTATAGTTGTTTCATTTGTATTTAAAGCAACACTTCCATGACCGTAAGGTTCATATTTCTTTTGATTTGTTACCGAAAAGAAACCAACTGTTGGTATTAAAGAAGCACTAGCTAAATGCATAACACCGTTATCTGCTGCTATAAATACAGTCGTATTTTTAATAATGGCTCCCATTTCACGAATATCTTTGCTATAAAAGTTTGGTGCTTTAAATGAGATTTTTGAAATATTTTCTATAGGCAGCATTTCTATAATATTAAAATCAGGATATTCCTTTTTTAAACGTGCATAGAACGTTTCCCACCAAGCTTCGGAATAGCATTTTTTTCCTGTTGCATTGGTATAAATACAAATGGTTTTTTTGTCATTTTTAACAATAGTATCTAATATTTTTTTTCCGTTTGCTATTTCGGCTTCATTTAGCTTAATATCCAAAAGGGGAATACCATTATTGTTTTTAGAATACCCTAATTGCTCTAAAAAATGTCTTAAATTGTAAATAGGGTATTTAGATATGTGCTTGTAATCCTTATATAAGGTTTTAATTTCTTCATTAATATCACCAAAAACCTTGAATGTTCCTTTAGCCCATAGCGTTGATAGTCTTCCTGATGATGAATTTTTATCACCATTAATTATTAAATCGTATCGTTTATTTCTTAATTTTAACCAACACCATCCGTAATTTAATAAATGACTGAACGGTCTTTTAGGCAGCTGAATAATTTTATCGATATGCTTATAATTTTCAAAAACAGGATAGGCAACGCCTCCTTTAACAAACAAATCGATTGTACAGTCTGGAAATGTATTAACAACTTCCTGTACTAGAGGTGTTAGCAATAATTGATTTCCTAATCTTTGATTGGGTCTGGAAATAAGTATTTTTTTAATTTCAATTTTACTATTTGAGTTAATTTTAGGAATAGAATATGTGTTTCCTATACTTTTAGTAAGCCATTTCATCGTTCTCCTTCTAAAAGCATTTACTCGCGTGGGTACTTTCATTAAATATGGTAAATATGGTTAGTCTCTGTCACGCGCAAAATACGAATAAGCTAATAACTAACCAAGCAAAGATTTATTTCAAATTTCCATCACTTTATTTATAAATTTAATCAAAAAAAAGGTCTATAAACAATGAGTTCATAAACCTTTTTTAGAGCATTTTTATATCGAAGTGATTTAAACTTTTCCAATGGCTAACAAAATGCTATTTTTTACTCTAAAAATTCTCCATTCCTTAATCGGGTCTGCTTGTTCGCAAAGGCAGGGTTTCCAATTACATTGCTACCTTTTTTAGCAGCTCTGGGCGAGGTAAAAAAACTTTTTTCGCTTCAATCAAAAAAAGATAAACCTCTTTAGGATATTAATAAGTCGTATACCCCTCTGGTTCCGATGAATAAAACAAGTCCATGTTAGGGGTTACTAATGCTTTATTTAATCTAATTTGTTCAACAAAATTAGGATTAGAAATATATGGCCTCCCCACATAAACTAAATCGTACCCTTTGTTTAAAACAGCTGTTGCTTTCTCTAAGTTATTAATATCTCCACCAGTAATTACTGTACCGTTAAACGCTTCTTTAATTATTTTTTGAATATCTACAGCGAAATCTGGTGCACTAAAAGCGACGCGTTGGTCTACAATATGTATATATGCGATCTTTAATTCAGAGAGCACTTCAGCCAAATAAGTAAACATACTTTCTACTTCATTGTGATACGCCTCCATATCATTAAATTCTCCAAAAGGAGAAAAACGGATTCCTACTTTTTCTGCTCCGATCTTTTTAACAATTTTCTCAGTTACTTCTATTACAAAACGGCTTCTATTCATGTAATTTCCTCCATAAAAATCTGTTCTTTGATTAGATTTTGGATTTAAAAATTGATCTAATAAATAACCATTTGCTGCATGAAGCTCTATACCATCAACGCCTGCTTCATTTACCAATCTGTCTGATGCATTAACAAATTCATTTTTAGCAATCTCTATATCCTCAAATGTCATTTCTTTTGGAAGATCGTGAGCAACCATTCCTGTATCTGAAAAAATCTCTCCAGCAGCTTGAACTGCAGACGGTCCTACGGTAAATGCACCCTCTGGTAAATTAACTTTCCCAGTAATACGACCACAGTGCATAAGTTGTACAAATATTTTTCCACCTTCTTGATGTACAGCATCAGCTATTTCTTTCCACCCTGCAATTTGTTCGTCGTTAAAAGCTCCAGGTATTCTAGGGTATCCCAAACCATTTGGAGATGGTGATGCGCCTTCTGTAATTATTAACCCTGCTCCTGCTCTCTGCCTGTAATATTTAGCCATAAGTGCGTTCGGGATATTATTTATAGCACGACATCTAGTCATTGGTGCCATTACAACTCTATTTTTAAGAGTTATGTTACCTAATTGATACGATTCAAATACATTCATTTTCTTTTAATTTTTTGTTTTTATTTATTAAGAGTAAATGTGCAGGTTAAACCTACACTTAAGTTACTGTAAAGTTTGTCGACACCAAAAATGGCTCTGGAATGTGTTCCTTTTTCCTCAAGCAATTTTAAAAATAGGTCTGAAGCACCATTAACCACTTTAGGTGCATCATTCCAATCTCCATAAGATTGATAATAAGCATCTAGATGATTTAAGCCTTCAATAGTATTAAAACCAACTTTTTCATGTATTTGAGCTATTACATTTAGCGCACACATTTGCATAGCCTTATAGCCATCATCTGTTGTTAATTCTTCACCCAGCCTTCCTTGGTAATACAAAGCCCCATTTATAATAGGAAACTGAATTGCGACATACACGATATGCCCTCTAATGTTAACAGATACATAAGAACCTCCTGGAGTTGATACCTTTGGAAGTTCTAGATTTAAGCTTTTTAATTTTTCTTTTATATTCATTATATTTTAATATTAGACCGGTCAACTATAAACAATTAAAAAAAATTATAATATATAGTCGTCCAGAAATTCAATATACACATCAATAGATCTGCTAGATCTTGAAGATTTCATTCTTAAAAGAGCGCCTTCCCAACCAGTAATTATAAAACTAGCCATATCTTTAGGTGTTTTCTCTTTCTTAATAACATGGTTTTGTTGTCCTTCTGCAATACAGCTTTCAAAACGATCATCCCAAAGTTCTAAGCCTGCTGCTACTGTAGTACGCAATGCTTCAGATTGATCCGATAATTCTAAGCTACAATTTCCTAATAAACAGCCTTCTTTAAATTCATTCTTAACGTACATTTCCCTCATTTTTTTGAAAAAAACAAGAATGCGTTCTCTGGGGTTTATGCTAGTGTCTTTTAAATGCGATTCTAAAATACTTATAGAATGTTCTGAATGATATTTAATTAATTGTAAACCAAAATCCTCTTTACTCTTAAAATAATAGTAAAAAGATCCTTTAGGAATAGCTGCTGTATCAAGTATTTCTTGAATACCAACATTGTTGTATCCTTTCTTTAATACCAACGCTGCCCCTATGGCTAAAATATTATTAACAGTATCTTTTTTCATTTATATATTAGACCAGTCGTCTACAAAAATAATTCTTTTTTTTAATTCTCAAGTAATTTCTAATAAAAATACTTTTTTTCATGTTACATGCAACCCTTTATTAATTTTGTTGTCTATAATAGTAGCTTGAAAAATAAAACTATTTTTAAGGCAAATTAGAGCTAGCAAAATAATTGGAGACCAACATTTTATACACTCATAAATCGCTTGTTGAAGAAAGCAAGTTAGGTGACAGAAATGCGCAATACAAATTGTATGAGCTCTATGTTGACGCTATGTATAATGTAAGTATGCGTATGATGCATGTAAAAGAAGATGCAGAAGATGTTGTGCAAGATAGCTTTATTGAAGCCTTTAATAATTTATCATCTTTTAGGTATGAAAGTACTTTTGGTTCTTGGTTAAAGCGTATTGTAATTAATAAAAGTATCAATCAGTTAAAAAAGAAAAAAATACCAATAGTACCTATAGAAAACCAAATGTATCATATAAAAGAAGATACAGAAGATATACCTCCAGAGGTAGACATTAGAAAAATAATAAGCGGCATTAGACTATTGCCGTCTGGTTACCAGCAAATAATAAACCTGTATTTAGTTGAAGGTTACGATCATATAGAAATATCAGAAATATTAGGAATAACATCCTCTACCTCTAAATCACAGTATCACAGAGCAAAGAAAAAATTAGTTGAAATTGTAAAGACATTATAATGGATAATTTCGAAAAATATATAAAAGAAAACAAGGCTCTTTTTGATGTGCATAAAGCAGATAAAAATAAACTTTGGGCAAACATTGAATCTGGTTTAAATAAGCCTGAATCTAAGACAAAAACCATAAAGTTATGGCATACTCCCTTGTTTAAAGTCGCTGCCACTATCGTTATAGCCTTAGGTTTGTTTTCATTAATTAATGTTTTAGTAGTTAATAACATAAATACAAATAGCCTAAATAGTTTAGCAGAACAAGAGTTAAACGATATTGATTCTCATTACAAAGGATTGGTTGCTTACCAGGTAAAACTTGTTAATAAAAGCACCCAATTATCTTCTGAAGAGAAAAAAGAGTTTTTATCCTTTATGGTTGAATTGGATCTTGAATATGAATTGCTAAAAGTAGAACTACAAAAAAATGTAGATAGCGAACGGGTTTTAGAAGCTATTGTAATCAACTATAAAAAGAGAATTGAATTAATAGAGAACTTATTACAGCAACTTAATAGTTCTAAAAAATTAGACAATGATGATGTGTATACTTTATAAGAAAATAACCTTAATTGTTTTATTGCTATTAAGTTTTTCAATGTATTCGCAAAACGTTTTGACAAAAACTATTGACGAAATATATAAGATGACAAATGCTGGAGAATTGCATTTGGATAATAAATATGGCAATGTAACTATTACAGGTTGGGAAGAAAACGATATTTCTATAAAAATAGAGATTAAAGTAACCAATAAAAAGAAAGAAAACGCAAAAATTCTTCTTGATCGTATTGTTTCAAATATTAGAACAGCCAACGATTTTGTAAATATTACTTCTGAAATCTCAGAAAAGAATACCAGTCTTTTTTCTAGATATTTTAATAAAGTAAATCCATTTGAATTCGATAAAAGTAATGTTGAAATAAACTATATTATTTCTTTACCCATAAATGCTGAAATAGATATAACAAATAAATTTGGTGATGTTATTATTGATAATTGGACGGGTAAATTAAAAGCCAATATAGAACATGGAGACCTATGGATCAATGATGCTATTACCAATGCCAGAATAGATATGAAATTTGGCAAATTAAGAAGCAGATCTATTACTTACGGAACCATTAATTTAAAAAATGGTGATATCGATATTAAATCTTCTAAAAATTTATTATTAAGAACTAGTGGTACAAAAATTGAAATTGATGCTGTTGAAGATCTAGAGCTTATTTCTAGTAAAGACGAAATAATCATTCAAAAGGTTGGGAAAATCGAAGGAGAATTAAACTTTTCTAATGCTCAAATAGAGTATGTTGAAGAAAAAATTCGTCTTAATATGAAAGTTGCAGAATTACGTGTTGCTAAAATCAATCAAGCGGATGCCTCTGTTTCTATAAATCAGGAATCATCAGATATCAATATTAATATTACAGGCTTATCTTTTAAGTTTGACGCCACATTAGAACAAGGCTTATTAAGGCTGCCAAAAACTTTTTATGATATTGAGAATAATGTTATTGATAAAAGTAAAAGAATGAGAGAAATAAGTGGAAAATACGGAACATTTACTACTGGTTTCTTCTCCTTTATAGGAAAAAAAGGGATTATCATTTTAAAAGAATAAAGCCTCTTACCAAAAAAGTTAAACAATTTTCATAAAAAAACATTTTTAAATGCAACCAATAATAAATTATGATGTCTATAACTATAGAAACTTAAAAGTATCAACTATGAAACAATTCAGTACTTTTCTCTTATTACTATTATTTTGCTTTACAAATACCACAAACTCTCAAGAATCTGAAGATTATATTGAATTTAACGACCGCAAAAACATTGTACACGGGGTCTATTTGGGTCTGGGTTTTCATTATGGAACCATTGATGAAGCCGAAACATTCTCGTCTAGCTTTAAGGTGGCCTATGTTGCTAATCAACAATTTGAAATTGGTTTTATAGGTACAGCGTTTTATACAGATTTAAACAGACTTGGACTAGATACTAATAATAAAGATTTAGCAGGATTTTATGGAGGGCTGCATATAGAACCTATATTCTTTAGTAAATCTAAAGTAAATCTTTCTTTTCCTATACTTATTGGAGCTGGTGCTGCGGCATTAATAAACGATGATGTTAATGATGATAATTATGGCATTGTTGATGATGATGATTGGCAACATGTTTTTGTGGTAGAACCTGGTATTAATGTCCTTTATAATATAAATAGGTATATACAATTAGAAGCTGGTGTAAGGTTTAGACTTTCCAGTAGAGTAGATTTTCAACCTGAATACGATTTAGAAAGAATAAATGGTGTTTCGGCTGGTATGGGGCTTAAAATAGGAGTATTTAATATGGGTAGAAACCGTTATAAAAAAAAGATAAAAAATGACATTTAAAAAAAAATCAAACGACATGAATTCTCTATATGTGCATTCTAAAAACAATAAAGTATATCTAAAAATGGATAGCGACTCTAATGTATGGTCTGCTATAAATTTTCAGTGGATTCCAATTATTGAACTTAATAAAAACATGGGGAAATAACTTAAAATAAACATCAATCAATCAATCAATCAATCAATCAATCAATCAATCAATCAATCAATCAATCACAATGAACAGACTTTATAAAATATTGATATGTATAGGTATACTTATGGCATCATCATGTAGTATCGATACAATAAGTGTAAATGCCGACGACTATGTAACTTATAGAGATGTAAATATTACCGATTACACATCGGTAAAAATAGCCAATGGTTTTACTGCTTATATAACATTTTCTGATACAGAGGAATCAATCAAAGTAGAAGCTAATGAAAATTTACATGATCTTGTTATTGCTGATAAAAAAAATAATGAGCTCGTTATTCGCTTTAAAAACAATATTAGAATTAAAGGGAAAGAAACACTAAACGTACATATTATCACTAAGTCTATTAAGAACTTTACAGTAACAGCAGATTCTCAAATTTATTTAGAAAATACTTTAACTGAAGATAATGCGAAAATAGAAATAACTGCCGATAGTTTTTTCTCTGGTGAAGTAGTTGTTGATTATATGGAACTTAAAGCTGCAGCTGATGCAAATGCAGACTTAATTGGTTCTATAAACATTCTGGACGCAGATCTTTCTGCTGATGCTAAACTTTCGGGCTATGAGCTACAAGTTAAAGATCTAAAAATGAGTATGACAGCCGACTGTAATGCCAATCTAACAGTAACTAAAACTATAGATATTAAAGCCGTTGCTGATTGTACGCTACGTTATAAAGGCAATGCAACTATAGTTCGTAAAGAATTAAACGCTGATTCCAGGCTTATTAAGGTTAATTAAAAATCTTAAAAATAAAGCATTAAAATTTATGAGATTCTTCAGTCGTACCTCCTACCATTGACGTATTTCATAAATGGTTAATTTTCAGTCGTTTGTCATTCAGAGCGCAGCGAAGAATCTTTATAATTAATCTCTAAAGATTCTTCAGTCATACCTCTCTGAATGACACCCAATTACGTCATTCCCTCCACTTGAGAAATTTTGGTCTAATGCCTCTGAATGAATGGTGACTCCATTTTGTTCAAAAGGTTAGTGTCAGAATAAAGCGAAGAATCTCAAAATAAAACAAGTATAGATTCTTCAGTCGTTCCTCCCTATCTACCTGGGTTTAACTACAAGTGAAGAAGTACACAATAACTGGCACACGAATCTGTTTTATTCGTTTTACCAGTCAATGTCAACACCCTTTAAATCTAGATTGAAATTACTACTTTGATTTTCCTTTATATAAGATATTTAAAATCAATCCTCCAATGATCAATGCGATACCCAATAAACTCCAAAATGTATAAACTTCACTAAAAATAAATACCCCAAACAAAACAGTATAAAGAACCTCCAGATATTTAAGTGGTGCTACTTGATTTGTAGATGCAATTTGAAACGCTTTCGTCATGTATAACTGTCCAAAATATCCGAAAACACCTAAGCTTAATAACAACAACCATTCAATACCAACAGGCATGATCCAATTATTTATAGATAACACCCCTCCTATTATAGTAGAAATTACCATAAAATAATTAACAACTACAACAGGATGATCCCTTTTGCCTATTTTACTAATTGTTATATAAACTAACCCGCTAAAAACAGCAGAAATAAAAATCAGTAAAAGTCCGTAACCATTTAAATCTGTATCAAAACCTTTTAATACCACAACCCCTGCAAAAGCCATTGCGAAAAAAAACCATTGCCATAGTTTAACCTTTTCACGCAATAGGAATACAGCAAAAATTGCTGCAAAAATGGGCGCCATATATCGTAACGACACGGCTGTACCAATGGGTAAGTATTTAGTAGACATAAAAAAGAAGGTCATCGAAGTAACCCCAACAATGCCTCTGGTAATTAGAAGTACTTTTTTATTTCCTAAAATAGGAATGTTATTTTTTAGTAGAAAAGTAAATGTAAAAACTAAAGAACTTATCGACCTAAAAAATACAATTTGATACGCGCTAATATGTACTAATTGCTTAACAATTGCATTCATACAGGCAAATGCTAATGTGCTAATGAGCATAAACTTTATAGCATTCTTAACTTCCAATAGTTCTTGTTTTTATTTTTTTTCGAGAAGTAATAAAGAAAACACCTGTTAAAAGAATGCAAGCTGCTATTATAGTTTGAGTAGTAATAGTTTCATCAAGTATATACCAGCCTAACAGTATTGCAACAATAGGATTTACGTAAGCCGAGGTTGCAGCTTTCTCGGTAGAAACAACTTTAAGCAGATAATTAAATGCTGTAAAAGCGATAACACCTCCAAATAAAATTAATAAAACTAAAGACCATTGTACTTCTGGGCTCCAAGCCATGGGAGGTATCCAATTCTCATTTAAAACCAAGCTTATTATTATTAAAAGAACCCCAGCAATCATCATTTGGTATGCAGTACTAACAAAAAAGTTTGATGGCATATCGGCTTTAGCTACAAAAACACTAGCATAACTCCAAGACAAAACACAGGTAAGAACCATAAACATGCCCAGCAAACTGTCATCATTTGTAATTAGTTCTTTTTGGCTTACTAAAAGATACATCCCAATAATGCCTAATGCGACACCAATTAAAGACCTGTTTTGCATCTTTTTACCATCTATAAGGCGCATTAATAATAACACGAAAAGAGGTTGCGTTGAAGCTTCGAGAGCAGCAAAACCACTATCTAAATACCGTAATGCCCAAATAAAAACACCATTACCATATACTAAAAATAAGAAACCAGCAATGACACAATTAATAAACTGTTTTTTGCTAATTGATAGTCTAAGTTTCATAAACTTAGCTATTATAAATATGATTAATCCTGCAAAGGAAAATCGGATGGCAGCCACAAAAAAAGGAGGTAATTCTGTTACCGCAATTTTATTGAGTAAATATGTAGACCCCCAAATAACATAAATGGCAAAGAACGCTAAGATAATAAGAATCGTTTTTCGCGATATGCTCATTTATGTATGTGATTAAAAATAATAAAATGGCAGAAGTGCTATTCAGAAAAGTGTAAAAGACATTAAATCTTTTTCACTCGAACTGCATTCATTCCTTTTTGACCACGTTCTAACTCGTAAGTAACTTTGTTATTTTCTTCGATAGGTTCTAGTAAACCACTAACGTGTACGAAGTATTTTTCTTGATTTACACTATCAATTATAAAACCAAACCCTTTAGAGTGATCAAAGAAAGAAACTTTACCCTCTTTGTTTGCTGGTTCTTCTTCTTCCCTATCTTCTTTCTTAGGAATTCCTAATTCAATACTTTCAGCCTCAACTTTCTCACGCATTGCTGGATCTGGTGGGGTATCTGTTAAATTACCATTGAAGTCTACATAAGCAAATTGAATACCTTGAGGATTCTCTTTAGCTTCCGCTTTACGAGCTTCCTTCTTTTTTTGCTTTTCTTCTCTTTTCTTTAAGCGTTTTTTTTCTTTTTCAATTTTATTAAAAGTTACTTGAGATTTTGCCATAGTTTATAATACTGTACTTAATTTTGTGAATAATTAAAAACAAAGATACGCCTTAATTTTGAGGATGCGATGATAATATAGGAGTAAAATAAGATAAAAAGTACAAATATCCTCTAAATAAGAAGTTTTAATCTTCTGGCGGATACCCGTGAATAGACTCAAAAACTTCATCAAAATTTGAACGCAAATAGGCATTTAATTTTTTCCTATAGTCGCCTTTTAACCATTCTACAAAATTAAAAGTACTTTTACTGATACACTTAGTATAACGTTGTATTCTAAAATCAATATCATCACCCAACATTTTTGCTAATCCTAAAGCGTCATAGACATCTTCACTATTCTCAATGCAAATTTTTGCGTGTTGCTCTATGGAACGTTCTAAAACTACTTTTGAAGACTCTCCACTTCTAATAGACTCTATATAAGTTCTTTGTATATCAAAATAAACATCTTTAGACTTAGAGAATTCTTCACGCAATTCGTCTGGCATTTCATACCTAAAATTGCTTTCTAATTCTTCATCGCTTAAAATGGCATCTAAATAGTAATTTGGTGATTTAAATATACGTTGCCAATCTAAATTATCTCCCCAAGGTCCAAATCGATGAAAATTATTTCCTAAATCAATAACGCTAAATGTACTCTTATCTTTTAAAATACGAGACCCACGACCAATCATTTGGTAATAAAGCGTTAATGATTTAGTCGCTCTATTTAAAATAATACTATCAACAGTTGGCTCATCAAATCCAGTAGTTAATATACTTACCGAAGTTAAAATAGCATCAGGGGTCTTTTTAAACCATTGTAAAATAAGTGCCCGTTCTTTTTTGGTATTTGTATTATCTAAATGGGCTATAGGATACCCTGCCCTTCTAAAAGTATCATAAACATGTAATGAGGTGTTAATTCCATTATTAAAAATCAATGTTTTTTTCCCTTTAGCACGTTCTTCATAAGCTTGTAATAACTTACTAAGCATATCATTATCTGTATATAAATCTTCAGAAGATTTTACAGTATAATCACCATTCGCTCCTACTACCAACGAGGTTAAACCTACATTATAAGAAAACATTTCTGCGCGAGCTAAAAACCCATTTTCAATTAAAGATTCGATACTTTCTCCAACAATTAATTCATCATAATTATCGGTCATTGGTAATTCTATACTAGAACTTAAGGGTGTTGCAGTAACGCCAAGAATAAACGATTGACTAAAAAATTTGAAGAGCTTAGTGAATGAGTTATAATGAGCCTCATCAATAATTACCAGACCAATATCAGAAATATCTAACTTATCATCATTCAACCTATTATTTAAGGTCTCTACCATGGCTACAAAACAACTAAAATCTGCTTGATCACTTAAATCTGCCTTACTGTCTACGACCTTGTTATTTACACCAAATTCTGTAAGTACATGAGATGTTTGCTTACACAATTCAATACGATGCGTCATCACCAACACCTTCTTTTTACGTGTTTTAAGAAATTGTCTAACAATTTCAGAAAAAATTACTGTTTTCCCTCCTCCAGTTGGAAGTTGGTACAATAGATGATAATCATTTGGTGATTCATCAAAGCTTTTAAAAATTTTATCTATAGCTCCTTTTTGATAGCTATATAAGTTTTTACCTTCTTTTCTTTCTTCTAATTCTGTTATTGAAACGGACATGCATTTAATTTTGTGACGTGCAAAAATAACACCTTTGTAGGGGTTATGGCGAATGTTTAACAGGAAAATTAAAAATAATTGCAAATAATTCTTTTCTTTGCTGAAAATGAATCAGTTAAAAGGATATTTTAAACCTATTTATTGCTTCTTAGTCATATTTATACAAAAGTTAAGTAATTTTAACCAAGTGACTCCAATTAATTCAAATTTAAAATTTATGCTTCGTTACATATTTATTAGTCTATTTATGCTATTCGTTTTTTCCTGTGGTGATTCAACTGAAATGATTGATGATACCGAAAAAGAAACAGAAAATACTCAAAGTACAGCTCCAAATATTTTACTAATTATTGCAGACGATATGGGCTTAGATGCCACACCTAGTTATGATATAGGAAATACTAAACCTAATATGCCTAATCTTCAAAGCTTGATTGACACAGGGGTACGATTTAATAATTTATGGTCTAACCCTACTTGTACACCAACACGTGCAGGTATACTTACTGGTAAATATGGATACAACACTGGTGTGACTCAAGTTGGCGACGAACTATCTACTTCTGAAACCTCATTACAAGCATATTTAGATTCAAATACCAATTCGGCTTATAGCCATGCAGTAGTCGGGAAATGGCATCTATCAAATAACGCTAATCATCCAAATAACATGGGGATTAATTATTACGCTGGAACTTTAGGAGGTGGCGTACCTTCATATACTAATTGGAGTTTGAATATAAATGGTACAACAACAACATCTACAGAATACATTACTACAAAACTTACCGATTTGGCTATAGACTGGGTTAATGACCAAACAAAGCCTTGGTTTTTATGGTTAGCTTATAACGCACCACATACGCCTTTTCACTTACCTCCTGATGATTTACATTCTCAGGGAGTATTAGCATCAGACCAAACAAGCATTGATGCAAATCCTTTACCTTATTATTTGGCAGCTATTGAAGCTTTAGATACTGAAATGGGGAGGTTAATAAGTGCCATGTCTCAGGAAGAAAAAGATAATACCATAATCATTTTTATTGGTGATAATGGTACTCCAAATCAAGTAGCACAGGAATATGTTTCTATGCGTACTAAAGGAACGGTATATCAAGGCGGTGTTAATGTACCTATGATTATTTCTGGTAAAGGTGTTACCCGAATAAACGCTACTGAAGATGCTTTAATAAACACTACTGATTTGTTTGCTACCATAGCGAATATAGCTGGGGTAGACATTACTGAAATCAACGACAGTCAAAGTTTTAAAACATTATTATCGGGTTCTGGTACAGCTACAAGAGATTATACGTATACCGAGATTGGAAAAACATCTGGAAGTGATTACACTATTAGAAATGCAACCCATAAATACATTAGCTTTTACGATGGTTCGGAAGCTTTTTACGATTTAAGCAGTAATCCGTTAGAAGCTCCTAATTTATTAAACGCAAACCAATTGCCACTTAGTGCATCAAACAGCTCAATAAAAGATGCATTAACTACAAAGTTATCAGAGATTAGAAATTAAGTTTTATTAGTTTATACTTATTCCGTAACAGATTTAATACCTTTTATTGGTCTCAATTTTTGTTAAGCTTTAGTGTATTTCGCTTTCAACTTCTAAAAATTTTTGAAATGAAAGTTTATCACTTTTTAGACAGATGTTTGTTGCTACAATCTATTGAAAAACCTCAAAACTTTAACAAAACTTAAGTATTAATTTGATACATAATAAACCGTTTTATTATATTTAATATAATTCTAATACAAATTAGAAAATAATTTACGCTTAAGGGTACCTACTTAAAAAGTAATTCGTTTTTTTGAAATATGAAAATTAATGATAAATCAAAAACGACAAGTTACCTAGCTTCAAACGATAGGTATACTACTATGACTTACAATAGGTCTGGAAAAAGTGGCGTGCTTTTACCTGCAATCTCATTAGGTTTATGGCATAATTTTGGCTTTGTTGATAGCATACAAAATGGTAGAGAGATTATTAGATGTGCTTTCGATCTAGGTATTACTCATTTAGATCTGGCGAATAACTACGGACCTCCATACGGATCTGCCGAAGAAAATTTTGGTACCATCTTTAAAAAAGATTTTAAGCCTTATAGAGATGAATTGTTTATTGCTACCAAAGCTGGTTACGATATGTGGCCAGGGCCTTATGGTGATTGGGGCTCCAGAAAGTATTTAATATCAAGTTTAGACCAAAGTTTAAAACGTATGGGGTTAGATTATGTGGATATTTTTTATCACCATAGACCCGATCCAGATACTCCTTTAGAAGAAACTATGGGAGCACTGGCAGATATTGTACGACAAGGAAAAGCACTCTATGTTGGTATTTCTAATTATGCACCAGAAGAGACCCAAAAAGCTGCCGATATTCTTAAACGTTTAAACGTGCCTTTTGTATTACATCAAGCGCGTTATTCTATGTTCGATCGTTGGGTGGAAGATGGACTTTTAAATACTTTGGAACAAAATGGTGTAGGTTGTATTGCATTTTCGCCACTGGCTCAAGGTCTATTAACCGAAAAGTATTTAAAAGGGATTCCTGAAGGCTCCAGAGCTGCTAAAGACCTCACCTATTTAAATGTAGATACTGTAAATAGTCATATTGAAAAAATTCAACATTTAAATACGATAGCCCAAGAGCGTGGGCAAAAGTTATCGCAAATGGCCATTGCATGGATTTTAAGACAACCACAAGTGGCATCTGTTTTAATAGGAGCCAGTTCTCCTAATCAATTAAAAGAAAATATAAAGGCTGCAGAGCATTTAAGTTTTTCTGAAGAGGAATTAAGGTTGATTGACAAGATAGTTTCTTAGATTTAATCGTTTTTACAGATAACGAAAGAGCTATTAGGTTATACACAAAAGAAGGTTTTCTAAAAAGAAAATGAGGTGAAAACCAAATGAAGGGAATCGTTCTGTTTATAGACATAACATAAACAGAACGATTCCCTTCATTTCTTTCTTATTCCTTTATTACAATAATAGTTGCTTTTACACCAGTAGCAAGATTCCAACGGTTTGAAGAAATAAGGTTTCCTAAATCATCTACAACTTTAAATTCAGCTGTATTGGGTCCAGACTCTCCTTGATTTAAAGCTAAGAAATCTATCTTGTTAAAACCTTTTTGTAAGTCGAGTTTAAATCCTTTAAAACCACCTGTTAAAAATACTCTGGGATGAATAATATCATCATTTATTAAAACCCGAATAACATCTCCATCAACAAAACCATGATCTCGGTATACAACATTAATAAACTTTGCCTTACTTTTAAAATCACCAAAATACTGATCTGTGCTACTACCGTTTTTCATTTCCAACTCTTCTTCACTTAGCTTTAACTGATCAAAACCTTTATTAATGCGGTCTACATAAAGTTCACCAGGGTTACCAAACGTCTCGCCTCCTAACATAGAAAACTCTTTTTTTGGCATATTAAGATTAGTCGTATTACGAGGTATATTGATATTATTGAGACTTGTGCTGTTATTAGTAGGTTTAGACGGTAATGGTAAATTAGAATCTAATGAATCTTTTTTACTTTTCACTGCAGGAATAGTAATAGACTTTTGTTTCGTATCAATCTGAGCATGTGTTGATAACGAAAAAATAAAACATATAAAAAATGAAAAATAAAGTCTCATTTGTTATTTAATAATATTATTGAATTAATAGGTATAATATATTCCAAAGATATTTTTTTATCTTAAAACTTATATACTCTTTTATATATTTTGTATTCATTTAACACAATAACCATTCCTAAAATAGATTAAAAGTCTAAAAAAGCGTCTATTACTTACTATTACCCTATCAAAATTGTTAAAATATGTTAATTTATTACTTTGTTATACATAGTACTGTAACACTTTTAATTTATGGTCGTCTATCTAGTATAACCAATTAAAAATAACAATTATGAGAACTTTAAACAACAATCAATTATCAGGAACATTAACTGGAACTAAAAGTAATAAATGGAATAATAAAAGACGCTTTAGATAAGCCGTTCTATATTGCTAAACAACATCAATCAATCAATCAATCAATCAATCAATCAATCAAAATTAAATCAGAAATCATGAGAACATTACACAGTAATCAATTAAGTGGTACTTTAAACAATACAAAAAGTTACAACTGGAACAGCAAAAGACGTTACAGATAAGTAGCGTCTTTTAAAACAAAAAAAACGTTCATCAATCAATTAAATAATCAAAAAAATGAAATCAACTACCAAAATATCTAGATGCTTAAATAGTATCACGCAAGACAATTTATTTACTAATAGGATAATACCTAATCATATTAATTCGCATGTTGATGCTTGGAGGCGGTTAAAGCGCTTTGCTTATTAACCCTTTATTAAGAGTATGGATAAAAAACACTGTTTCTTTTTTCTTAAATATGACTTTCTTTTAACTGTGCTTTATATCTAAAACCAATTTTGACAATTTATTAATTGAATAGTTAGTAAATACAAAAAGCTGTTTATTTTTAAACATTTTTTTGCTTGGCTTTAACCATTAAATATTAATTATAGTTAAACAAAAAATATACTTATGAGTAAATTTATAGATGTTTAGTTAAAAATATTATTGATTTATGATGTTTTGTTCTACTACAACATATACCAAAGAAACTAATACTTTTCAATGTTAAAAGTTATAAAAATGAAGTTACTCTATTTCTAAAGTAGCTTCTTTCTTAATTTATTTTAATTTCTTATACTTAGTACTCTACAAACGAAGCCCACTAGTTGACTCAATAAAAAAGCTTTCTTTTTTTATTATTTTAGTCCCGTTTTACTTACTCAATACGGCACTCGTCAAAGACGAAGCGCTAGCGCATACGAGGACTAACGGGGGAAATCATGAGAACATTACACAGTAATCAATTAAGTGGTACTTTAAATAATACAAAAAGTTACAACTGGAACAGCAAAAGACGTTACAGATAAGTAGCGTCTTTTAAAACAAAAAAAGGTTCATCAATCAATTAAATAATCAAAAAAATGAAATCAACTACCAAAATATCTAGATGCTTAAATAGTATCACGCAAGACAATTTATTTACTAATAGGATTATATCTAATCATATTAATTCGCATGTTGATGCTTGGAGGCGGTTAAAGCGCTTTGCTTATTAACCCTTTATTAAGAGTATGGATAAAAAACACTGTTTCTTTTTTCTTAAATATGACTTTCTTTTAACTGTGCTTTATATCTAAAACCAATTTTGACAATTTATTAATTGAATAGTTAGTAAATACAAAAAGCTGTTTATTTTTAAACATTTTTTTGCTTGGCTTTAACCATTAAATATTAATTATAGTTAAACAAAAAATATACTTATGAGTAAATTTATAGATGTTTAGTTAAAAATATTGTTGATTTATGATGCTTTCTTCTACTACAACATATACCCAAAAAACTAATACTTTTCAATGTTAAAAGCTATAAATAATGAAGCTACTCTATTTCTAAAGTAGCTTCTTTCTTAATTTATTTTAATTTCTTATACTTAGTACTCTACAAACGAAGCCCACTAGTTGGCTCAATAAAAAAGCTTTCTTTTTTTATTATTTTAGTCCCGTTTTACTTACTCAATACGGCACTCGTCAAAGACGAAGCGCTAGCGCATACGAGGACTAGCGGTGATGTTTTGTTCTACTACAACATATACCAAAGAAACTAACACTTTTCAATGTTAAAAGTTATAAATAATGAAGCTACTCTATTTCTAAAGTAGCTTCTTTCTTAATTTATTTTAATTTCTTATACTTAGTACTTACTCTACAAACGAAGCCAACTAGTTGACTCAATAAAAAAGCTTTTTTTATTATTATTTTAGTTCCGTTTTACTTACTCAATACGGCACTCGTCAAAGACGAAGCGCTAGCGCATACGAGGACTAGCGGGGAAAATAGACTAATAGTATAATTTTCCAACTACAAAACCATTATTTTCATTACTCAACAATAACACAAATAACCAAATTCACATCAAAAATATATACTATATAAAACAAAACAGGCATACTTATATACACCTGTTGTTTTAATATATTTAAATTACTTTTAATTGATTATTAGTAGTTTAAATATATATATGACTCTAACAACTAATTTGAGTTAGTACCCTAATCTGTACCATTACCACTATTACCATACTTATTAAAGCGCATACTTAAGACCAATTGGTTATGAACAATATCCGCAGGATAAAATGAATCTATCTCATAAAAAAAAACTTCTCCAGATTTAAGGTTGTATTTGAATACTTTTGTCTTTCCTTCCGCAATTTCTTTGTTACTTGAGAAGTAGGACTTATCCGAATTCAAAAATTCTTTATATTTCATGGAGTATTTCTTTCCTTCAAATAAACTATAAAGTGATTGAGTTGTTGCTAGTATATAATTTCCATTTTTACACTTACAATCAAGAATAGGTAATTCGTTATCTAAAAAATCAAATCTATTGTTTGAATTGAAATCTGCAATATTTAAAAACACATTTGTATTTAAAGCATCATTATTTGTTTTCATTTTTTTTAAATCTCCATAACGAGAAATCAAATTATCCACTATTAATTTATGCATTTCATAATCTTTCATAATTATTGTATGATTTTTGTTCGTAAGAGTTCAGTCATTCCAGATTCTGTAGTTCTTATTGAAGTTTCATAACCTGCTTTTATATATGCCCCCCGCTAGCGCTCGTTTGCAACGAGTGCCGTGCCTGTTTTTTTCATTATTAGTTTTTACCTTTATTCTAATTCTACCCAAAAAAGCCAATAGAGTCTATTTCTAAAACAGTATGATCCTCTTGATAATTTCTGGCACTAGAATATTTCCAATCAATAGCATTTGTTACAAAACCACTTTCTACAGGATTGTTATGAATATAATCTATTTTTTGTTTTATTACTTTTTCACTCCATAATTCTATAGGTTTATTATGATGTTGCCAAAATTGATATTTACTCACATTACTTTGTTTTTTGCCTGCGCGTTCAAACATCCATAATAACCAGTCTTTTCTACTTTCTTGTGGATTATTTTCTATGATTTCTAAAACTTTTTTGGCTGTATGCTTTTTATAAGCTTGTATTAATTCCATGGGTTGCTCATCAGCTGAGCGGAATATAAAATGTACATGACTTGGCATAAAACAATACGCATACAATTCCATACCTTTTTCTGCTCTACAATAATTTATGCTGTCTGCCAATACACTAAAATAAACTTGTCTTGTAAATATGTCTAACCAATATACTGTTGCAAAACTTACAAAATATAAACCACTAAGGTTATGAAATTTATACTTTCTACTCATGTCTCTAAAATACAAAAAGCTATGACATAAAAATCATAGCTTTTGTTATTTGCTTACTCAGAACGGCACTCGTCAAAGACGAAGCGCTAGCGCATACGAGCACCAGCTGGGCTAGCCACACGAGGACTAACAGGGGTTGCTCCAACTCTGTCTCTATTAAATCTTTGATGACTTGTAAAGATTGTTAGACAAGTCGTCCTCATAGTCTTTAAGACTTAATCCGTCGACTCCTCCAACTCCTTTGTTAGATTTTACACGCTTAAAAGCTCGTGATACCATCTCTTTACTGATTGGTAATGGTTTTGATTTCTCTTTAAAAATCCTACTCATATTTTGAGGTGTTTCTAAATTAAAAAAAACTTGTATAATTTGGCTTCTTCGCTCCACTTTCATTACAAAAGCTTCTTCACTACTACAAACCAATCCGCATCCTTTTGTTGCTTTGATAATTGCCTTGTTATTCCCTAACTTGAACGTTCTCTTTAACATCAACAAAAGGCTTTCCTGCGTTCCAAAAATAAGCCTAAATAAAAGTCATGCCTCCTTAACGACGACTGCCGTATAGCCAGTAAACAGGTAACCGCTATACTCTTCCCTAAGACTCCTAGATATCTCGGTTTTGACAATATGTTCCGCTTTCTCGACGCTTCATCAGTAGGTTCGCTCTCGCTCACCTCTTTTATTCGCACTTGACTCTTTAAAAAAAGTCTTTTCTTTTCTCGCTTCACACTATAAAATCACTCCTATAGCATCAGAAAAGTAGTTTGATACACGCTCCTGGAAGCCTATATCGGTAGACCTAATACCATCTTATTTTTAGTTACGTAAGTCTTTCGACTTACTCACAGCACACCCGAGGACTTGCGGGGGTTACAAACTTCGAAGAGCTGGTAATTAAATGACCCTATTAATATATTAATAGATTAATCAAATAAGCCAGAATAAGTCCTAATAGAATACTAAACCATTTTAAATTCATTTTGCCTTTTACTAGAAAAAGAAATAAAGTAAAAAACAGAAAAGGCGCTTCTCTTAAAAAAAGTATAGTAAGTGTTATGGCATCGGATTCTACATTTCTATCACTGAAATAATTCCATATAGTTTCTGAAAATATTATTTTAAATAATTCTACTAATAGAAATAAAACAATTGATATTATAAAAATATCTATAACCTGTCTCTTTTTAGTTTTGTGCTGCATCTCCTAAATTTTTACCTATATCTTCTGCCATTTTACTTAATTTTTTCGTTTGTTTTGCCAATTTATCTCTATTACTTCTTTGATTAGATGCATTTTGCTCTAAACTACTTTTAACCACTTCAAAAAAATCATTTCCTGATTCATTTAAAGTTTGCGTTTCAGATGAGCTTACCGTAGTTGAATCTTCTTCAAAAATAGAATGTATACTTCCATTTGGATTTTCTTCTGAAAAACCACCTCCTCTATAAACAGAAAATGTCTGTGTTGTAGTTGTAGTTGTAGTTGTTACTTCACTATCTAATGATATATCTCCTGTTAAATCGATAGACTGATTAACGGTAGTTGTGGTTAGAACAAAACTTCCCGTTTTATTATCTTTTGCTGATACTTTGTTACCATTCTTGTCGAAAAATTGACCAACTTGAGTCATCTGTTCTCTTGACACACTAACAAAGTTTTCTTTTACTCCAACAGCTTTTTGTATTTTTTGCATTCCAGAGCTTAGATTGCTATCATTTACATTATAAGTTGTAACACTTGAAGCTCTATTATTCTTAAATGAACTAGTTCGCATTCTTGCACCATTTCTCCTTTCTGGAGATAAAACTTTTCCTTTTTCAGATATAACATTAACATTTGTACGGTCTCCTGGACCAAAAGGCATCATCCCATCTGGGTCTATAAAGAATATAGGATTATCAAAAGCATAATTATAAGGACTATGTCTTCTCATCTTTTCCGCCAATGGGTCAAGGTTCATCCACCTTCCTAGTTCAGGGTCATAGTTCCTAGCCGTAATATCATACCAACCTAAACCTAACTCATCCTGATACTCTTTACCCCCAAACTTCCGTTTCAACGCTATATTAGTACTAGCTACATTTAAGTTGTACCCTTTATGTTTTAAACCAAAAGGATAGTAGTTATTCTCCTCCAGTATTTCAACAGTTGCAGGATCGTTAACTTTGCGGATACTTACATCATCATACCATACGCTCCCAGCATAATAGTTGTCAATTCTTAAATTAAGTTTGGTTATATTAGCAGGCACACTTACTCTTTTTTCTACATAGCACCATTTTCCTTTTACAGTTGGATCGTGTTGGTCCAATAAAGTATAATAACCTGTTTCTCCATCTTCATTCATAAAAAGAAAAATTCTTGCTTTGTTTTCTGTTATATTTTCCATATAAACCCATGCAGAATATATATAGTCTGTAGTTTCGGTATTACTAATATCTATCCATTCATTGCTATGAACAGCATTTGCCCAATAGATCGATGGATGTGGGTCTAACCTTGCAGTATAATTCCCTTGAAATTTGAAGTTGCTGTCAAACTCATCTACCTCCCAACCCCAAGTATGTCCTGTACCGTCCCAACCAGATACACTCTCAAAACCATCAAAGAATATTTGGGTTGACCCTCCCGTTATAATTCCATCATCATTACTATCATTATAACTTAAGCGAATGTTACCAAGATGGTCTCTGTATTGGTATATATAATCAAAACTACTACCATTAGGCTCTACATATCCTTCGGGGTGGTTAAAGAATTTCAAAGAGCCATCTTCATATACATGATTACCTGCATATTCAGTTGTTACACCTGTACTCACTGTTTTTTCAAGCTTTACACCAGTAGCATCATAGAGATAAGAAATAGTTCCTATATTACTACCCCCGTCATTAATATCTACTAATGTCGGTAAGTTTAAATGGTTATAGGTAATATTAGTAATGCCTTTGTTTAAATCCATTATCATATTCCCATTATCATCATAGGTATAATCATTATTTGAATTGGTACCGTCTTTAAACCCATAAGCGTCATTTCCTGTATCGGCTACCTCTAGCAGTTTGTTACTATTCGTTTCATAGGTATAACTTAAGTTATCCATCGTTCCAAAGAGCGTAGCACCCGCATTGGTGTGTCCCTGTCTTTGCAAGTTAAGAATATTTCCGTTCTTATCATAAGCAATATTAGAGATATTATAATTGGTATTACTGGTATTGGTAGCACCAGTAATTCTGTTCAGCTCATCATAACTATAATTATACCATTTTAAGCTATTATCTGTATTAGCAGTTCGCCATTCGGTCGCAGATATGTTGCCATTAAACAGATTAGTCGCACCATAATCATTAGTATTATAATTGATCTTAAAACCAAACAGATCGGCTCCTAAGCTGGAAGGATCATTGATTTGTTTGAGCCAACCACGAATGTTATAAGTATAATTAATCATTTGTAAGCCGGTTGAATTTTCAATATTACCAGCAACAGCACCTCCCACTTTTTTGTTTTCCAATTGTCCCAGTTCGTCATAAGTATTTAAAACAATTAGTTCTTCAGTTAAATTATTGATCTTTTGCTTTTGAGATATGAGTCGTCCTGCATGGTCGTAGGCAAAGGTATCTACCGTAGTTATAGTACTTTGTCCTGTTTTATCGTGTACAGTGTTGGTTTCCGTTATCTGTCCTGTAAAATCCAATTGGCTTTTCACCTTATCGGTAGTTCCTAAATAATCATTAAAGCTATATACATAGATAGGTCTGGATTTTTCATCGTAGTAAGTTACAGTAGTAATCCATTTTACTGGACTGGAGTCCAGAACACGTACCTTACTCCCCGTAGCCAAGCCTTTTGTGTTGGTGATAGGAGCTATTCCATAGGACGTTTCTGAAACTCCCGATTCAATATCGAAGGTATAATCGTCGTAGTAATTGATGGTGTGCAGCTCATCCGTAGCAGCTACGGTTGGATATCCCCCATTATCATAATAAATAATCGTTCCCGCTATGGTAGTATATGACGAACTTTTGGTAACATATTGTGAGCTGTTAGCATCTGCCAGATCCTGCAGATCTGTTCTAAAACTCCCGTCACTGTACATTCCGGTGTAAGCGACCCTTCCAAATGCATCGTACTTGGTAAAGAGCCACTTATCATCTTCTTCTAAATTCGCATCCTGCGTTAAAATAGGTTGATTCAGTTTATTATAAACAATATACTCCCAGCCTTTCCCTGGTATCTTCTTTTCCACTAGTCTATTTCTATGGTCATATATATATTGATACCCTAAATTATCTAATATAGTAGATGTTATAGAAACAGAAGTATCTATATTAGGAGGGAGTACATAGGTTAAATTTCCAAAATCATCATACACATAATAGGTGTCATGAGGCGTAGAAATACCATTAACGTCTGCATAAGTTCTCTTTAAAATCACCCGCCCTTGTTTGTCCTTAAACTCTTCGATGGTATGGTTGGTACCACTGGTCCAATTCTCATCTTTGGTAATACTTTTATATAATTTGCCTACCACATAATTTCCGTGATCTATTAATGCTGGCGTAAAAGTATTATCCGCAAATGTAGTGGTTACACTGTAGTGCTTAACTTCGTTTAAAATATTGGTTTGATATTCAAACTTTATGGTATTATCTGTATCACTAGTTTTATTAACTAGCCAATCATTTCCTGGAGCTCCTTGTTCTAATATTCTACTCAGAGGAGAAGCTTCGAAATGTTTCTCTGAATAAGGATTTGTGGTATCCTCATATTCAGGAACATCGTAAAAACTATGGGTCGACGCTTCCGAACCTGATCTATAACTCCCTAAATTTCCTGTAGTTTCATGGTAAGGCAACCAATCCTTATCTTGACGCCCATAGGTATCATAGCCTATATGGGTTACAATATCCTTCTTATCTGGTGCTGCCTTGATACCAACACTTTGCATAGGTCTCCCTAAACCATCAAAATAGGCGACACTCTCTATAATATCTGTATCTTGATTTATTTCAGAATCACTACTCATGGGTTTTTGATAGGTCCTAGTATAGATATAATTCTCATCGGATAAAACAGCAGGGGTATAATCACAGCCATTATAAGTTCCATATTCTGTTGGACATTGATCAGCATTATTGGTAACATAACCTGCTGGCATGACACTATAAAATACACTTACAGTGGCATCTCCAAAGCCATCATCATCTATATCTGCATAAAAGGTTTGAGGTGCTATGTTAGTGATATTTACTGTATTATCATCATAATCTAAATTATTGGCTACATAATTATTTGGTTGTATACAGGCTCCTATTGAAACTCCAGAGCTACCATAACCATCTCCATCAGCATCAGCATACCAAGTTGTTGACTGAGAAATAGTATAACTTACGGTACTAGCTGTACTCCAACAACCACTGCTATTGTTTCTTGCTCTTAAATAATAAACTGTTCCACTGGTGCGGGTTATACTGGTTGATGAGCTACTTGTACTAGTACCACTAGAACTACTTTGCCAATAATAGGTAATACCACTGGGAGACGTGCTTCTTGTTAAAACGGTGCTACCACAATTGTTAGTGACCGTTGGTGTTGCAGGTATACCAGGTACTACATTCACTAAATAGCTAACACTTCTGGCTATACTCCAACAGCCATTACTATTGTTTCTTGCTCTTAAATAATAAACTGTTCCACTGGTACGGGTTATACTGGTTGATGAGCTACTTGTACTAGTGCCATTAGTACTACTTTGCCAATAATAGGTAATACCACTGGGAGGCGTGCTTCTTGTTAAAACGGTACTCCCACAATTGTTAGTAACCGTTGGTGTTGATGGTGTACTGGGTACTACATTCACTAAATAGCTAACACTTCTAGCTGTACTCCAACAGCCATTGCTGTTATTTCTTGCTCTTAAATAATAAACTGTTCCATTGGTACGGGTTATACTAGTTGATGAACTACTAGTGCTAGTGCCACTAGAGCTACTTTGCCAATAGTAAGTAATACCACTGGGAGGCGTGCTTCTTGTTAAAACGGTATTACCACAATTATTAGTAACCGTTGGTGTTGCAGGTATACCGGGTACTACATTCACTAAATAGCTAACACTTCTGGCTGTACTCCAACAGCCATTGCTGTTATTTCTTGCTCTTAAATAATAAACTGTTCCACTGGTACGAGTTATACTGGTTGATGAACTACTAGTGCTAGTACCATTAGAGCTACTTTGCCAATAGTAAGTAATACCACTAGGAGGCGTGCTTCTTGTTAAAACGGTACTACCACAATTGTTAGTAACCGTTGGTGTTGCAGGTATACTAGGTATCTCATTCACTGAATAGCTGACACTTCTAACAATACTCCAGCATAAATTGCTGTTGTTTCTAGCACGTATGTAATAAATCGTACCTGAGGTTCTTGTTACTGTTGTACTAGAATTTGAAGTACTAGTACCAGAACTACTACTTTGCCAGTAGTAGGTGACCCCACTGGGTGGCGTACTTCTGGTAAGTACGGTACTGCCACAGTTATTGGTCACTGTTGGTTTTACAGGTATAAGAGGTGCTTTATTCACCGAATAGTTGACACTTCTGGCTGTACCCCAGCATGAACTGTTATTATTTTTAGGACGTAAGTAATAAACCGTACCTGAGATTCTTGTTATTGTTGTGCTTGAATTTGAAGTACTGGTACCAGAACTACTGCTTTGCCAGTAGTAGGTGACCCCGCTGGGTGGGGTACTTCTGGTTAGTATTGTACTGTTACAGTTATTGGTCACTGTCGGGATGGCTGGAGTGGCCGGTACAGTATTGATGCTATAGCTTACACTTCTAGAGGTTGTACTCCATACATTACTACTATTTCTGGCACGTAAGTAATAAATACTGCCGCTAGTAAGTGTAATGGTACTGGCAGAATTAGAAGTGCTTGTTCCACCCGCACTACTTTGCCAATACCAGGTCACCCCACTAGGAGGCGTGCCTCGTTGTAATACAGTATTACCACAATTAGTACTTTGTATCGTAGGAGTCGTTGGAGGTGGTGGCGCACTAGCCGAAACCGTAACAGTTATCTCATCATAATAATCAGAATAATCATCATACACATCTACCATAAGTGTCTTGGTTCCTAAGGAGGTCCATGTGATATTAATATTAGGGGCGTTATAATCAAAATAAGTGCTACTATTCGATTCCGTTATAACCCCTCCAGAATTGGCATACCACATATAATAAAATCCAGATCCGGGAGTACTGTAATTACTATCGATAAAGGCATAGGGCTCAGATTGTCCTATAGTAGGATTTAAATGCCCGTCAATAAAATAAGTCTGAGCATAAAGACTACCTGAGCATATAAAACACATTGCTAAAAAAATCAGTGCTTTAATATTGAATGTATTATGGTTTATTGTTATTGCTGTCATGTTTTTAGTTTTTTGTTAAATACCAATGTGTAAACAAGACATTAACATTGCTGTCTTTGGGCTTAATTTGGCTTAAGATTAAAGTATTTCTTTCAAGTTTTTTAATTTTAAATAGTATCGTTTTTTCATTGAGGGCAGTGATTTCGAGGTTGTTGTCCTTATTTATAGCCCAAGCAGCTGTAGTGTTTTTACCCCCTGTTAATACCTGAACATAAGAGCCATCATCGTTAAAAGTGACTTTACGATTTTTATATCTTGTTGATATTTTACTTTGGAGGGCAATGTCCATTTGTGCATAATGAGCTTTTGATTTCTGGGACATATTATTTATGGAAGCTTGATAATCAAAAGTCCACGTGCCTATAAGTTGTTCTAGTGTAATTTGAGCACTGACTGTTTGTGGGATATTGAAAATGGTTATCAATAATATGAATATATAGTGATGTGGTTTCATATAACTATGTGTTTGTTTTTAAAAATTTAGCTATTTTAATATTCATCTATTATCCCCGAAAACAGGAGTCCATTATTACCGCCTGTTTTATCTGATATAAAACTAAATACTGCTGATTGCGATTCTGGATAACTATTATTATTAGATAATATAAATTCAATTTCAAAAGAAATATATGCTCCTGGTGCTATTGTGTAGGGAAATCCATAATTAGATATAAAAATCAATGAGTTATTATTATTAGCATTACTAAGGGTTAAAGTAGAAGTTCCTGTATTATAAACTTCAATAGTCCTAAAAGCAGATTCTTCTTCAGTGGTTCCATTATTATAAATAGTACCAAAATCTAAACTATTTATACTCGCGCCATTATATCTAATATCTATAATTCTAGTTCCTGTATTACTAGCAGCTCTTCCCTCTCCTGATAGTTGTAAATTAGGACCAGAAGCACCTGAAATATCTGCTATTCCAGAATATGTAGTAACTGCTGTAGGTTTAAAAGATATTTGAATATTTTTTGGTGTGCCTCTAGTTACTGTAAAAGGTGGTGTCGAACTAGTATTGGCAAATTCAAAGCCGTTAGGAAGGTTTATTGCGCTGATAGTAAGCGTACTTCCTAAATAAACAGCTGGTGTAGTATTTTCAATAACAAAAGTCATCGTATTCGTAGAACCAACATCACTTAAAAGAAAATCATGAGAACTTGGAGTAATACTATAGGTGCCATATGGGGCATTATCTCCAAGAAGCGTTTGTCCTCCTCCACAATTTAAATCTCCTGAATAAGCAGGAACGGGAATGGGGTCGTAAGTCCCATAGGGGATATAATGGTATTCATAATCACTGATTACTTTTCCTTCATCATCTTTAATGCTCTCTAACTTATTGTCAGCATTATAATTATAATTGACGGTATAATCTTTAGAATCTGTAACACTAGTAATACCTACTAAAGGTTTATAAGTATAGGTAGTAATCATACTGTTTTCCATTGATGCATTGGTTCTAAGTCCATTAATAATAGACATATTAGATTCATCATAGGTTTCTAATGTGGTTGGTGAAATGCTTAAAGCAGACGCAATATCACTATAATCAGCATTTTCAATTTTAGCAATAGGATATTGCTTATCATAACCCCATATATACGATGCATGTGTGCCGTCTTCCTTAGAAACATCTAGAATATTCCCTTTATCATCATAATCTTCTATAGTATAGAGTGATTGAAAACCAGAGGGTCCTTTTTTAGTATATACATTTTCAAGTTTATAAATAGTATTTCCCCAATCTTTATAACCGTAAAGCTCTTTATTTAATAAAGTGTTGTTTTTGTAAACTTCTTTTTCTATAACACGACCATGATAATTTTTACTAGCAGCAAAGGTATTTACCATGTTTTCTTGATCTGTAGTTAAATTAGTTCTATCTGGAATAGCATCACCTACTGGGTAATAATATTTTTCGGTTAATGTGCCTCCATCACTAGTAGTTACAGTTTTAGATTTTAAATTAAACGTGTAGGTATTATCATAAACAAAAGTGGTCTCATTAACTATTTCTTCACCATCTCTATAATCGGTTTGTTTGGTAGAAGTTAGCCTGTTGTCTTTTAGTTCTAACCAATAATTATCTGCTTTCAAGAATCCATACTTGCCAACATATGTGTATAATGGTGAATTTGGAAGAATAGAAATAGTGTTTAACAGGGATTCAGGTAAACCTGAAACACCTTCAAGCCAAACACTTACTCGGGAAAATATATTTCTAACAAGTCTTAAGTTATCAGAATAGTTGTTTTCTATAAGTTTTAGTGTATTATCGTTGGAGTCTTTTATTTCTTGACGTATTAATCTGGGAGCACTCCCTATGTTACGAAAAACATCTGGAAAAAAAATCGGAGTACTTTTGGAGTCTAAACTATTAGTAGGCGTTGAGCCATCTAAATGCACGAGGTATTCAGAACTCGTGAATTCATAATCGAAAATCGTTTTTCCTCCATTACTATATTCTGTTACTTGATCGTACCAAATAATTGGTTCTGTAGTAATATTAGTTTTAGCATAAGGACTTATAGTTCTATATCTATAACTTCCTCCAGTATTAGTCATACCAGTAGTCTCATTAAGAGCAGTCCGTTGTGTTATGTAAGCATTAGCATAATCAGATTGCCCACCAAGCCCAATGTTTGGTAAGGTACTATTGCCTATACCCGATTCATTTTGTCCATATTTATAACTTTTGGTTAGTGTTTTATTTGAAACTGGATCATGCGTATCTATTTTCTTAATTCGTAAGCCCATACCACAAACCACACCCTCTGTCACTGTCTCATAAACATTTGGTTCGTATTCAAAACTGGTTTGCCCTCCAGTAGGGTATATAATATTTTTTAAAATACGAGCTTGTGATTTTACAGGGTCAAATACAGGGTTTAAATGGCCAATTTTTTTAGGAGTTAAGCCATTTGTGGTATAAGAATCAAAATAAATATACATTTCTGGAACTGCACTTATGCTACTAAAATTACCATTAAAAAGCCCTAAATAATCTCTACCAATAAAACGACCAGCTGGATCTGATATATCTTGTTCATCATAACTAAATTCATAAGCGCCCTCACCACTTACCGTAAGTTTTTTTAGTTGTTTGTTTACGCGCTCAAAATCTACTGTTTTTACAGTGGTATTGTCTCTGTTTTTAAATGTTATATTATCAAGAGCATCATAGAGATTTGTTATTGTTGAGTAATTAAAACTTATGCTTTCCCCTGTCTCATAAGTAATATTAGAGATACTTTTTATCGAAAATATCTGAGGAAAATAAATTGTACTGTTATAAGTAACTGGTGGTGGATTAGCATTTAGGTTAACGCTATGATCAAAGCCATCGTAATAAATACTATTTCCAAATATTTCGTCTACAAAACCAATTGTTGGGGAAAGATCAGCTTGATAACTTACATTAAAAGGAGCATTGTAATTAAATGTTATTTTATTATTTATCCCTGGAGGGTTTATTTCTTTTAATAACCAACTAGTTACAGCTTCTGAGTCTTCATTGTACTCATAATGTTCGTCATTATTATTAAGATTATCCGAATTTCCAAACGTATACAATACGCCATCTTCATCGGTAACCTCAAAAGAATTAAATCTTCCGTAGGAATCTATTTCTAAGACATCTATTTTAATGGAAGATTCTGGAATTGTAGTTGCTTTTAATTCGTTACCTATCCACTCCAAAATAAAGGTGGCATTTACATTAGGAAGGTGTATTGTGAAAATATCGTTTTGTCCGTCTGCTGGGGCTGAACTATGTGGGGTAGAGGCTCCAAACATACCGTCTTGGAGTTTACGTGGTGTAATTTTGTATAAATATTCAAAATAAGAATCAGGCACAAAATTAACATCATTTTTTAGTGCACTTATTTCTGCGTTCTCGGCTTGCCAATCATAACTACCTAGAGGTCTAATGTCGTTGGTAGGGAATTCATCATCTGGTCTCCCCATAACAGTTCGTGTAATCTTAAATCCAGGAAACATCGACCAACCAAAACCTATAGACCCCATTACTTCATCTACCTTAATACCAGAGGAGTGATAGCTTAAACTAAATGGAATACTTACGCCAGCAGCATTCATAGTATACAAAGGGATATTTATTTGAGGGATACCTGTAGCGTAAGATACAGGATAGCCTAAATACTTTTGAAATTGTGCAGATACAGGATCTGGTGGTACCACATTTGGGTAAGAGTCTTGGGCTATACCATTTTCAAAAGCTAGAGAAAAAATTAACAAGAACAATAATCGCATATTCATAAGTCATTAATTTATGGTTTGTAATGTGCTCATAAAGTTCTGAAATTTTTGTAAGAAAAGGCTAAGGTTTCGCCTTAGGATTAGTAAGGGAAAAACCTTTTTTTTGTAAGGTAAAATATTGATAATTAATGATTTTGACTCGTTTTCCCTTATTATAAATAAGGTAAAACCTTAGTTTAAGATAAAAACAAATAAAACGCTATGCATATTAACTTAAAGGCATGGATAAAAAACAAAAAAGCTTTCTAATTATGATAATTCTGGACAGCTTGGAGTAACCGAAATGTTTGGAGCTATTTTTTTATGTTAATAGAAAGGCTAAAAAAATTATAATTACTACTATTATCTGGTAACATATCAAAAAAGAAATATTTGGATGGGATACATTATTTCTATTACTCCTATTGTCATTATTTTTGTAATATCTATGTACTTTGTAAGTATATAAATAAACCAATTTAGACAGTTTATTAATTGAATAATTAGTAAATATTTAATTATAAGCAAACATCCCCCTCAACAAAGAAATATTTAGTATTTCGGTATTGTTTTTGTGACTTCCTCTGCATATTAACATTTAAATCTATAATTATGAGGCATTCAAAACTAATTCCTGAAGTAAATGCAGGATCTATGGCAGACATCGCATTTCTATTACTTATCTTTTTTCTTGTAACCGCGACGATATCTTCTGATGAAGGCATTAATAGGTTACTACCTAAGGACTGCCCTCCTGAAGTGAATTGCACCACCCCTATAAATGAACGTAACATCCTTCGTATTGTAATAAACAATAATGATGACATCATGATAGAAAACGATGTTATTCCTCTTGCTGAATTAAAGGAGATTGCTAAAAGCTTTTTAGACAATAATGGAGACGGTAGTTGTAATTATTGTAATGGTACAAAAAGCTCAAACGCATCCGATAATCCTAAAGCGGCAGTAGTGTCCTTACAAAACAGCAAACAAACGAGCTACAAACAATTTATTGCTGTACAAAACGAACTAACAAAGTCGTATTATGAATTAAGAAACACCTATAGTTTAAATGTACTAAAAAAGCCTTCTGATAAACTATCGAAAGAAGAGTTAAAACAAGTTAAAGATGCCTATCCTTTTATACTTCCGGAAGCTGAAACAAAATAATAAGGTCTAAAATCTATTGTCCTATGTTTGTAAAAGGTTAGTTCGTTCAGAATGAAATGAAGAGTTTATTTAAATATAATCGTTCTCACTCCTTTAGTATACCATAAGAGATAATCACCTCTCTTCTGCCCCAATTTCTTGCAGCTTTAATATCCGTTCCCATATAAATGTCTATATGTTTTTTCCAACGTGCATTCATTTTATCTTTAACCAAGTAAATACTATCAAAGCCTTCAATTTTAACAGGTGTGTTATGCTTTAGCCCCATTTTAAGCAAATCTCTGGATACTGCAATACATGACATCCCAGGACTTAAACTATCTCCAAAGGCTGTTATACTTGGATTAGAATTTGTTTGATATGCTAATGAGTTATAAGCTGATGCCGTAACAGTTATAGTATGCCAATCATAAATATCTACTTCTTTTTTTTCCTCCTTTTTACAATGAAAAAAGGTCAAAATGATAATTAATATGAAACATTTTTTTCTGAATATAGAAATCATGAAGCAAAAGTTTTAACAAAAGCACTATACTAGTCGTTTCTTCTAAACCCGTAAAGCAACTGTGCCAAAAAGCTTTTTGGCATTTTGGTATCGTCGGAATACCCCAAAGCTAATTTTCCACTGGCTTCTGGGATGTAATTTGTTTTAAAAATATAATCCCAAAGACTTAAACTAATCCCAAAATTAACACCATGATGGCGTTCTTTTGGCAACGTATATGCATGATGATACAAATGCATAACGGGATTGTTAAATATATATTTTAAAGGACCATAAGTGAGCTTGATATTAGCATGATTTAAATGACCAATGGTAATGGCTATAAAATGTACTATAAAAGCTTGCTCTGGCTCAAAACCACCAAGCAGCATCACTGCGAATATTTTAAGTGGTTTATAAAACACATTTTCCATCCAATGGTAACGTAAATGAGCCGCAAAGCCCATTTCTTTAACAGAATGATGTACTTTATGAAAACGCCATAAAAAATGATATCTATGTAATAATACATGTGTAAACCACTGTACAAAATCTAATACTAAAAAGAATATTAATAATTGCCCCCATACTGGTAACGCTTTTATATCTATTAGAGCGACAGATTTCATGCTAATACCTACACTTAAAAAAAGTTGTTCTATAATCGCATAAACGCCACTAATAATAATTGCAAACAAAAAAAAATTAAAGAACATATAAACAGCATCTATCCAAAACCCTTTCCTGAAAACAGCTTGTTCTTTTCTCCATGGAAACAGGATTTCTAAAAGCCAAACTGCTAAAGATATAACTATTAAACCCCAGAAATAATTAGTATACCAAGGCACTTCGAAAAGAATAGATTTCCATGTCCAGTCAATGGTTCCAAAAAAGGCGTTTTTAAACGCTTCCGTATAATTATTCATTTTATTTAAATATGGTTGTTAAACGATCTTCCTCTATTGGTAAATCTTTATAATAACTCCACTCAACCCAAGAACCATCATAATTTTTTACATTTTTAAAACCCAATAATTCTGTTAAAACAAAGGTTGTATGTGCCGACCTTACTCCAGAATGACAATATACATAAATAGCTTTTTCTTTTGTAATTCCATGTTGTTTGTACAACTCTAAGAGCTCTTTATAAGGCTTGAATTTTTTATTACCATTATAGTCAATGGCGTGAACCCAATCTATTAATATACTATTAGGAATATGCCCTGCTCTACTCGCTCCTTTTTTTTGACGTTTTCCTGAAAACTCATTAACTGTTCTTGTATCCAAAATAACGCTATTAGAACTGCTATTTGTAACAGATTTCATTTCCTCTAAACTAGCATATAAAGATGTATTTGTATTGTTCAGAAACTTAAAATGTGAAGGGCTATATACAGTAACGTCAGTCGTTACAGCTCCTTTTATAGATTTCCATTGTGTAAATCCGCCATTCAATATTTTAACATGATCAAAACCATAATTTTTAAGAACCCACCATAGTCGTAAAGCGTTACATGCACCAGAATCATCATAAATTATAAGTTCGTCTTTAGTTTTAATTCCTAAGCTACTAAACAAATTTTCTATTTGATTTTTAGAAGCCATAATACCTTCATAAGGAAATGAAGAATCTTCAATATCTGTTCTCCAAATATTTATGGCATTAGGTATGTGTTCTTTAAAAAATGCCGCAGGTCTCCTAAAGTCAATTAACTTAACATTGGAATCTGTATTTAAAACTTTTAAATCTTCACATTCAATTAAATGATTTTTACTGTTGTATCTGGTATCAATATTCACAGCCTTTTTTGGAATACGCTCCTTTTTTGCTTTTGATTTTTTTTTACAAGAGCTAAAGCACACCAATAGAGTTAATACACTAATTCTCCAGATCATACCATTCAATTTTTGTTAATACTTCTCGCCTTCCTTTTTTACTGGGAGCGTAATTTTTTGCCAGATAATTAACTATAATATCTTCGTTGTTACCTAAGTCCCAAAGGTTTTGAGTTTCCTGCATCCAGCGTATAATACTTATCCAGCCATCTTTAGTGGCTCTATTTTGCGTAACCAATTTTGCTGAATGACATGGTGTACAGTTTACTATAACGATTGAAAGTCCTTCATCATCTTTAAAACCTGTAGCCACATGAATGCCATTTTTAATAACGTCTGGATTTTTGGTCTCAACATATGTTTCGGTTATGTTTTCATCATTAAATGAAAGAAATGACGGGTTTATCATTTTGTAAATCAACCCACCTAAACCAACAATTAACAATCCAAAAAATAGCGTTAGTGTTAAATAAATGCGCTTTGCGTTATTTCTAAACTTCTTATCATTCATTTATTTAACTTTAACAGCAATTCTATGGCAAGCATTATTTAAATAGCCTTTTGGATTCCATCCAGGTAATAACATAGGTTGACTAGATCCTTCTGTGTCTGTTGCTCTGACCCAAATCTCGTAATATCCTTTCTTTGGAAAGTTAACTGTACTGCTAAAATGTTGCCATGCTAAACGATTTACAGGGGGGGCTATCTCACATAGATGCCATGTAGCTCCAAAATCTATAGAATATGCCATTTTCTGAACTTCTAATTCACCAGCCCAGGCATGTCCGCGAATGTTTAATGTGTTCCCTTCACTAATCATAGCTCCAGACTTAGGATATGTAATTAAAGATTTTACAGGCATACTTTCTATAATGCACATGGCGTCATCTTTCACCTTTTCTCCATGAGCTACTGGGTGGCAAGGCACTCTATATGCAGGTGCTTTCATTTTTGTACCATCATGCACCTTATTTCTAATACTAATCCTGTTTACCCATTTCCCCGAAGCAGACGCAGGCCAGCCACCAGCTACCAATCGTAATGGGTATCCATGAGCTAAAGGAATAGCTTCGCCATTCATTTTAAAAGCAAGCAACGTTTCTTCTTGATAGGCTTTATGCATAGGAACCCCTCTGGATATTGGCTCTTTATCTGGATCGCCACTTAAATGTGTATCGGCAGCATGATATCCAATATAAACAGCGGTATCTTTAATCCCTACATCTTTAAGAACATCTTTTAATCTAACTCCTGTCCATTCGGCACAAGAAACGGCACCAACTGTCCATTGATTTCCTTTTGCGGGTGGATTAAACTCGCTTCTTCCATTTCCTCCACATTCTAAAGTTAATTGATATGTATGCTGTTTGAATTTAGTTTTTAAATCTTGAAGTGTGTATGTTTTAGGTTTAAAAACTGATTCTCCGTCTATTATAAGTGTCCATTTTGATGCATCTATATTTTGAGGAATGATGCCATTGTTTCTAATAAACATGTATTTATTGGGTGTAATTTTATCGTCCAATAAATGTGCCTTTGCCTCAATATTCCAGGGTTTATCATTTAACACCGTCATCTCCTTATCCTTATTGAATAATTTATAAAGATCTGGATCTTGTTGAATAATTGGTGTATAATTTTTAGGTATTGAAGAAGAAAACACAATCTCTGTACCTATAAAAGTTGCTGTGGCACCAAGTAAGGTATTTCTAATAAATTTCCTTCTTTTCATAAAATAGAGTAATTAATTTTTGCAAAAAATTACAATTTATAACTTACTAAACTGTAACAAAAGTTACATGTTCAATAAACATTACAAGGAAACTAATACTCTAAAAGTGTTTTCAATTCTTTTTCAAACTTATTTTTAGAAAGGTATTGATCTTCTAATTGACTTGCGAATGGTATGGGAGTTTCCATACTGGCAACACGTTTTACCGGGGCATCAAGAGACTCAAAACAATGTTCCATTATAAGTGCAGAAATATCACTTGCTATCCCACCAAACTGAGAGTCTTCATGTAAAACTATAGCTTTTCCTGTTTTTCTAACCGACTGGTATATTGTTTCCGTGTCTAAAGGTTGAAGTGTTCGTAAATCTATCAAGTCTGCAGAAATTTGAGGGTTATTATTCAAAGTTTCTAAAGCCCAATGAATCGCAGCACCATAACTAATAATGGTAATAGCATCACCTTCTCTAATCACAGACGCTTTTCCAAAAGGTAGTGTGTAGTAATCTGTAGGTACTTCTTGGCGAATGCTTCTGTATAAGCCCTTATGTTCAAAAAACAACACAGGATTCGGATCATTAATTGCTGTATTTAATAATCCTTTTGCATCATAAGGAAACGCGGGATAAATAACTTTTAAACCTGGCGTTTTTGTAAACCATGCTTCGTTAGTTTGTGAATGAAAGGGGCCTGCAGCAACACCACCTCCACATGGCATTCTAATAACAACATCGGCTTGTTGTCCCCATCTATAATGTGACTTCGCTAAATAATTAACAACTGGATTAAATCCTGAAGTGACAAAATCTGCAAACTGCATTTCAACAATACTTTTAATACCTGCAATGGATAAGCCCATAGCTGTTTCAACAATAGCCGATTCGCAAATGGGTGTATTACGGACACGTTCTTTTCCAAATTGCCCAACAAACCCATCTGTTATTTTAAAAGCACCGCCATATTCTGCAATATCCTGACCCATAATTACAAGGTCTTCATGTTGCTTCATACTTTGTTTTAAACTTTCAGAAATGGCATCAATAAAACGGAGTTCTTTTGTTTCACCACCATACTCAAAATGCTTATAATCAAATTCTTGATAGACATCATTTAATTCGTTTGCTTCATTTGGAATTATACTTTCTTCCGCGAAAGCGATATCTAAATTTTTATTAATTTCTTCAATAATTTCAACTTTAATAGATCTGTTTTCTGCATTATTTAATAAGTCATTTTCTTTTAAAAATGTTTCAAAATTTAAAACGGGATCTTTAGCTGCCCAAGTTTCCATAAGCTCTTTTGGTACATATTTAACACCACTGGCCTCTTCATGCCCTCGCATTCTAAACGTTTTAAACTCTAACAAAATTGGCCTTGGATTTTCTCTTACGCTCTGTGCTACTTCGCTAACTTTTTTATAAACTTCAACAATATTATTCCCATCAATTATATGTGATTCTATGCCATATCCCAAGCCTCTATCTGCAATATTTTCGCAATTATACTGCTCGCTTGTAGGAGTAGATAACCCATAGCCATTATTTTCAACACAAAATAAAACGGGTAATTGCCATACAGAAGCGACATTCAATGCTTCATGAAAATCACCTTCACTCGTACCGCCCTCTCCTGTAAAAACAGCAGTCACTTCATTTTTATTTTTCAATTTTGAAGCCAAAGCAATACCATCTGCAACCCCTAATTGCGGTCCTAAATGAGAAATCATCCCGATTATTTTATATTGCTGCGTGCCAAAATGGAAAGATCGGTCTCTTCCCTTTGTAAAACCAGAAGCTTTTCCTTGCCATTGTCCAAACAATCTATTTAACGGAATCTCACGAGAGGTAAATACGCCTAAATTTCTATGCATTGGCAATATATACTCGTTACTATTTAACGCCATGGTAACACCTACTGCAATCGCTTCTTGTCCGATACCAGAAAACCATTTACTAATCTTTCCCTGACGCAATAAAATAAGCATCTTCTCCTCTATCAATCTCGATTTTAGCATGTTTTTATACAATGACACTAATATGCTAGTGTCAATGTTTTCAATATGATACTCAATGCCAACTAAAGATTTTGCTATTTTCATAAAAATAATCTCTTTTTTTTATCAAATATAATATAAAAAGCAATTGTTAGCTCAAAAAATACACTTAACTCAAAACATCTAATTTTTACAATGTTTTTGTACATTTGTAATACGTCTTATATTAAATAATTACTCATGACCAGTATACCTAGTGTAGATCTAAACGATTTTATTTCTGATGATCCAGTTAAAAAACAAAATTTCGTCAATGCCATTGGAAAAGCTTATGAAGACATTGGATTTGTTGCTTTAAAGGGGCATTTTTTAGATGATACCTTGGTTGAAAATCTATATAAAGAAGTTAAAAACTTTTTTAGTTTGCCAACGGAAACAAAACAACGTTATGAAATTCCAGGGATTGGAGGGCAACGGGGTTATGTATCTTTCGGAAAAGAAAGTGCTAAAGGCAAAAAAGAAGGTGATTTAAAAGAGTTTTGGCATTTTGGACAATATGTTGAGAACAATCCCAAACTTGAAGCAGAATATCCTAAAAATGTAACTGTTAATGAGCTTTCTGAATTTAATGCTATAGGTAAAGAAACATACAAAATGCTTGAAAAAACAGCAAAGTATGTATTACGTGCATTGGCTTTACATTTAGGTATTGAAGAAACTTATTTTGATGCATTTATTTATAATGGAAATTCTATTTTAAGACCCATTCATTACCCACCAATTAAAGAGGAACCTAAAGAAGCGGTTCGTGCAGCGGCGCATGGAGATATTAACTTAATAACGTTATTAATGGGCGCTCAAGGTCGTGGTTTACAAGTACAAAACCATAAAGGTGAATGGATTGATGCTATGGCACAGCCCGATGAACTTATGATTAATGTTGGAGATATGCTTTCCAGACATACTAATAATAAATTGAAATCCACGATACACCGCGTAATAAATCCGCCCAAAGAGCTTTGGGGCACGTCGCGTTACTCTATACCTTTTTTCATGCATCCTATTAGCGATATGAAACTAGATGTATTAGAAGGCTGTATTGACGATAATAACCCTAAAGCTTTTGAAGATATCACTGCTGGTGAATTTTTAAATGAACGATTAATAGAATTGGGTTTAATAAAAAAATAGTATTCAGTAAACAGTATTAAATAAGTATTTTCTTACTTTAATATTTTTTTGCCAAACACTGAACACTGAACACTGAACACTGAACACTGAACACTGAACACTGAACACTGAACACTGAACACTGAACACTGAACACTGAACACTGAACACTGAACACTGAACACTGAACACTGAACATAATGGATCTACAAGACCAATTAAAAAATTTATTTCCAGATCATGTGCAAACAGAATCTGATAGAGTTCCTAGTGAAGCTTCTAAAATATGGATGCAAGACGATCCTATTATTTGTAAATACGAAAAGCGCAAAGGCAAACCCATTACTATATTAGAGGGATATACTGGTGCTAACGAGGATTTTAAAGCTTTAGCTAAAGAGATTAAAACGACACTAAGTGTTGGTGGTAGTTTTAAAGACGACAAAATCATTATTCAAGGCGACTATCGTGATAAAATAATGAAAATACTTCAAGATAAAGGCTTTAAAGTAAAACGTGTTGGAGGATAACTATGAACAAACAACCTCTTCATATCACTAATGGCGATGTTTTAACAAACTTTCTAAATGAGTTAGATGTTGTTGGAGAGAAACTTACTTGGCAAGAAATGCTTTGTGAAGGACCAACAGTTGTGGAGGTATATTCTGATGCCTTTTTAGATGTCAGAAAACGGTTCTTTAATTCATTTTATGATATCGATCTAGATACTGATAAAATTAAATTTGAGTTAAATAAACTGGATTCGTACAAAGAATATTCGGAAATCATATTATGGTTTGAATACGATCTATTTTGTCATATCAATATGATCGCAGTTATTAACCTTATTTTACAAAAGAAGATCAATCTTCCTATATCTCTGGTTTGTAGTGGTAGAATTGAAGGTAGTAAAATACTAAAAGGCTTATCAGAACTTAATACAGAGCAATTAATGGATCACTATAAAAAAAGAGTGGTATTAAATTCTGAAGACTTAGATTTGGCTAAAACCATCTGGGGAATTTATTGTGGTAAAGATCACAATTTACTAAAACCTTATATTATCACTGTATCATCGTTTAAATATTTAAGCAATTGTTTAAAGGCGCACTTAGAACGCTTTCCAGATTCTACTTATGGTTTAAATGCACTAGAGAAAAACGTATTAGAAATCGTTAAAAACAACGCTATAAAATCTAAGCACCATTTATTAGGATACGCACTTAACTACCAAGGGTATTATGGTTTTGGAGATCTCCAAATCTCTAGAATTATAGAAAAACTTGATGTGTTTTTCACAAAAGAAGATGCATACTTAACCCTTAATAGAAAAGGTCATGAAGCTTTATTAGGTCAGCATAACTTTGCTATTGAAATTGATAACAACATGATTTATGGAGGTCTTAAAAAATTTGATTTTCAATTTAATAAGAAACGAAATAAACTTGTAAAAACAGTACTAAATGCCTCTTAAAGCATCCGAATTAATATTAAATCCAAATGGTAGTATTTATCATTTAAATTTAAAACCTGAAAATATTTCGAATACCATCATTTTTGTTGGCGACCAAGATCGGGTTGAAAAAGTATCAAACCATTTTGATAGTATTGAGTTCTCAACTCAAAAACGTGAATTTAAAACGCATACTGGACATTACAAAGGCAAGCGCATAACTGTTATTTCTACTGGAATTGGTCCAGATAATATAGATATTGTTCTTAACGAATTAGATGCCCTTTTTAATATTGATTTAACTACCAAAACTCCAAAACAAGTCATTACAAGCTTAAATATTATTAGAATAGGAACCTCTGGTTCGTTACAAAAAGACATTCCTATAGACTCTTTTCTTTTAAGCACTTACGGTTTAGACCTTAATGGTATGCTACACGCTTATCAAGTAAACACTATTAGCCATCCTGATGTAGAAGCCGCTTTTATAAAACAAACAAATTGGCATTCACATAAAGCAAGACCTCTAGTTATAAAAAATAGTGCTTTACTCGAAAAACAATTTGAAAGTGATAAAACTCACAAAGGACTAACTGCTACGGCAGGTGGTTTTTATGGACCACAAGGTCGTGTTTTACGTTTAGGGATTCAAGATCCTAGCTTAAATAACAAAATGGACACTTTTAATTTTAAGGGGACGCGTATAACAAATTTTGAGATGGAAACATCTGCGATATATGGCTTGGCAAAACTAATGGGGCACCATGCTGTATCTCTAAATGCTATAATTGCCAATAGAGCTTCTGGAACTTTTAGCAAAAACCCTTCAGAGCTTATTGAAAATCTTATAAAATATACTCTCGATAAAATTGCAGACCAAATAGATTGACTTAATGAAGAAAGTAAATATTGGAGGCGTACCAGAGCATTTTAATTTAGCATGGTATCTAACACTAAAAAATGGCGACTATAAAAGAGAAGGCATCAATTTACGTTGGCATGATTACGCTGGCGGAACAGGTGCGATGTGTAAAGCCCTTCGAAACAAAGAAATTGATATAGCTGTTATACTCACAGAAGGTATTATAAAAGATGTTATCGATGGCAATCCCAGTAGAATTGTACAAACTTTTGTGCAAACTCCTTTAATATGGGGAATTCATGTTGCTAATAATGCTCCCTACAAAACCTTAGAAGACTTAAAAGGAACAAAAGCCGCAATAAGCAGATATGGTTCTGGCTCTCATTTAATGGCATATATCAATGCTAAAAATAATGAATGGAATTTAGAAAAAGATCTTGACTTTGAAATTATAAAAAATTTAGATGGTGCTGTAGAAGGATTAACCGCAGGGAAAGCAGATTATTTTTTATGGGAAAAATTCACTACCAAGCCACTAGTTGATAAAGGCACGTTTAGACGAATAGGTAATTGCCCTTCTCCATGGCCTTGTTTTGTAATTGCTGTACGAGAAGATTTTATCGAATCCAACAAAGAAGATCTGGTAACAATTTTAGAAATCATTAATAATACAACCTCTAAATTTAAAGACATACCAAATATTGATAACACCATTGCAGATCGTTATGAACAGCAACTTGAAGACGTACAGGAATGGTTGAATCTTACAGAATGGTCTCAAAATTTAATTGATGAGCATACTATTATGAATGTGCAAAAACAATTGTATGCTTTAAATATTATACCAAGAATAGTAGATCATAAAAAACTAACCTTTAAATTATAACAAAAGTAATTTTACTCTTTCCTGTTTTTTAGCATAAAAACAATCAAATACATAACAAAATGTTAATAATTAACATTGTTTTGTATAAAAGTTTACTTTTGGTTAATTAATAAACTAAAAATATGAAAAAAATACTTCTTTTTACTCTTACAATAGCTTTAGCTGCTTGTGAAAATGCCCCTAAAGATTATGCGACTTTGTCTGGTAAGATCACCAATAAAAACAGCGATTCTTTAGTTGTTAGAACACGAACATATATAAAAACTATCAAAGTTAATGATGATGGTACATTTAGTGATACTTTAAAAGTAATTTCTGGTGTTCATAACCTTTTTGATGGAAAAGAGTCTACTAATATGTTTCTTGAAAATGGATTTGATATTAATATAACGCTTGACACAAAAGAGTTTGATGAAACCATTAAGTACACAGGTACTGGTGCCGAAACGAGTAATTATTTAGCAAAAAAATCTTTACTTCAAGAAACTATTTTTACCCCAGCCTTATTTGAGTTAGAAGAAGAAGCTTTTAAAGCTAAAAGTGGCGAGATTCAAAATAAATTATCAGAGTTTTTAGAGAATAATAAAGATATTGATTCTTTAATTTATGCAAATGAAAAAGCTGGTGTAGAAAAAATTAATGAAAACCTTTTAGCAGCTTATACGCAACAAAAAGAGCAGGCAAATCAATTAGCTAGTTTTATAGGAAAACCATCTCCAGAATTTGTTGACTACGAAAATCATAAAGGAGGTACAACATCATTAGCAGACCTAAAAGGAAAGTATGTTTATGTTGATGTATGGGCTACTTGGTGTGGTCCTTGTAAAAAAGAAATTCCTGATCTTAAAAAAGTTGAAAAACTATACCATGGAAAAAATATCGAATTTGTTAGTATCTCGATAGATAACGAAGGGCAACATGATGCTTGGAGAAAAATGGTTACAGATAAAGAATTAGGAGGCATTCAATTACTTGCCGATAAAAATTGGCAGTCAGATTTTGTAACAGGCTATGGAATTAAAGGAATTCCTCGTTTTATCCTTATAGATCCAGTTGGTAATGTTGTTAATGCAGATGCACCAAGACCTTCTAGCCCAGAGTTAATCGAACTTTTTACATCTTTAGAGATTTAATATTTAAATATACTTTTATAAAGCAAAAAGCCTAAGAGACAAGTTTCTTAGGCTTTTTTAGTAAAATAGATTTAATAATAAGTATATTAATCTATAACGAGAGTTTCTATATAAGAACAAAATTATTAATCTGAATTTCAACAAGTTAAAACTTATTATCAGGCTGATCGCAATCGAAACCTATTTAAACATCTAGATTTTAATGACCTTTCAATTGCGCTCAAGGCGACATGTAACACTATTAGTGAGTTTATCGTTATAAATATGCTTGCATTAAATCGAACTCACATCTATAGATTAATTACTACACCTCAACATCAATGCAGTAATCAGCAGAGTTAGTCAAAGCATCTTCAAGTTCATTATTAGAATTCACAATAAATTCACTCCCATTTAATGTAACCAAAGTTATTGGGTAATCAATAGCTATATTTACGTCTGTAAAATTCTGCTGAAATAAATCTTCATCACTAGTTACAGTTACAGGTATAATATCATCAGTTTGAAGATCAATTTTATTTACTACAAAAGGATATTTAAAATTTATACAATCATTATAATCTCTATTGCAACCTTCAAAATAATCCATTATTTGAGTTTTACCAAATAAAAAAGAGTTAGCTCCTCCTGGTGATGTAAACGTTATATAACTAGATCTTAGATCATCAAGAACATACTCTGTATGATTAATTTCATTATGCAATGACAGAGCCTTCTCCACAGCCTCTATACCTTCTTCTACTGGCAAAGTGAATAAAGTGTTATTTATAATATCTATATGATAAAACACAGTTCCTGAACAATTAAAATTAACATCAGATACTTTTATTGATCCAACCTCTGGATTTGTTTTTGTATCTCCTTCAAAACTGCAGTCTTCAAAATATGCAATAATATCATTTTTGTTAGAATATTCCTCACCAAAAAAGATGGAAGGAGTTATACATGATATATAAAAGTCATCTTTAGTAAACCGTATGTGAGTATCAAGATAAATTTGTTCTAGAGCATCCGACATTAATTCATCATTCCATGATGATGTTATTATATTAATGCTTCCATAATAATCTCCTTGGTTATTTAAGAAACCACCACTAATATATACATCCTCACAATCAAAATTAATGAGATTATAATCATTTTTTGTCTCCGCTATTACATATATTATATCTAACAAGCTCGATGAAATCTTTTCATCTGATATTTCTTTTGTCATACTTTCTTCAGATGCGCAAGATTGAAAAGTTCCAAAGAGTAATACTGTAATAAATAGTGTTTCAAAAAAATGTTTCATGCTATTATTTTATGGGTTGAATTACTAAGGAAACGATTGTAAAATATAAAACCCGCTCTATTTCTTAAAAAATATTTGCTGTATTAAAAATCAATATTTAGCGATATATTTGGAGTAAATTCCAATCCATATCTATTTAAAGTTTCTATGTCTTCTTTGTCTTCTGTTAAAGTATAGTAACGATTAAGAATATTCTTCCTATTCCCTATATTAATTAAACCTAATGTTAATTTGTAATCTATCTTTTGTGAAATGTCAAAATTATAACTCACAGACATATCAAATCTTAAATAATCCGATAAGCGTTCTGTGTTCGGTTCATTATAATTAATCCTATTAAATGTATCAATTATAATTGGCGATTCTTTATTTATTGAAGTATAAGGTTTCCCTGAATTATATACCATCCCCAAAGAAAAATTTAATGATTTATGTTTGATATTCAATCCAGAAATAAGGCTATGCCTCATATCATTGTTGTTATAAAAGCGGGACGTATTAAGGTTTTTGTCTTTAAACTTGTATTTATTTATACTATAATTATAACTTAACCAGGTATTTAAATGACGACTTTTATAATTATAATGGAAGGTATACCCTTTTATAACGTATGATCCAAAAAGATTTTCAAACTGATTAAGGTTTTGAAAACCTTGATTATTAGTAGTAATTCCTTTTACAGTTTTAGCGTAAATACTTGTATTAAGCATATGCTTTCTTTTTTTGAATCCAAAGGCCAATTCTATCTGTTTACTTTTTTGTAAAGGCGCAATAGAATCGTTTGCAAGATGCCACCTTCGCTTTTCTATGCTTAGAAAATTATTTTCCAAATTAATAACCTGAGAAATATTTTGTGTTTTTATTTCACTTCTAAGTTGAATATCTATTTCTGGCAGGGGATTATATGTTAAATGAAACCTAGGTTCAGTTTGAAATGATTTCAAAAATTCATAATAAACATTTCTTAGATTTAACCCTGCTTTTACTTTATTTTTATAATAATTAAGCGTTCCAAATACCCCATAAATGTTACTTTGCTGCTTTATATAACTTTGAAAAAACTGATTAAAATTATTGATACTATTTACAGTCATTAAATGCTCATGTGAGATTCCTGCTTCATATGTAATTCCTGAAGTTTTAGGCTTTGAACTATATTTTAAAGCCGTTTCATAATTTCTAATACTATTACTTTGGAAACTTGAAATATCTCTGGACAACAAAAAATTTCCACAATCCAGTTTGTATTTTGAATAATTAATAACAGCCTCTATTTGAGAATTATTCGAAAAAGTATGCTGCCAATCTAAACCTAAAGCAGTATTTTCCTGCTTCAAACTGCTTTCTTCACTTATATTATGCGCATCTATTTCTGTATATGACAAGTTATTTCCTAAAAGCAATACGTTTAATTCGATGCTATTAGATTTATTAATAGCTAATTTGTATTTCATTTGCGAATCATGAAAATCAAACGTTTTTTTAGTATCAACAGGACTTCTATTTAGCGCATCAAATGTTCTAATATATGAAGATTGAAACGCTTTTTTGGCATAATTTATATATGTTGGCGAATCCCAAACATCTGTTAACGATTTTCTTGTAGAAAGCAATAATTCAGATGTTTTATTTATCGGTATTTTAACATAACCATCTGCACTTAAAAAGTTAACCCCTATACCTCCTGTTATTTTTTTTAAAGGCGTTTTATCATGCTCTAAACTAATAACACTACTTGTGCTATTTCCATATTTTGCAGGAGTGGCATTATCATACAGAGTAATTGTAGAAAGTAAATTTTCATTAAATGCAGAGATTAACCCAAAAAAGTGACTGTTTTGATAGACTTTTATGTTATTCCACACAAATAAATTTTGATCCTGAGTACTGCCTTTTACGATTAAATCTGAAATGGATTCGCTATTACTACTAACCTGAGGTAAGTTTTCTAAATTTTTAATAACATCATGAGAAGTTAATCCAGCTAAAGTCCCCACTTCTTTAGTTTTTATAAAAAAAGTGCCATCATTTTTCTTAAAAGTTCCTGTAGAAAAGAATGGATAAATGATTAATGTTTCTAGCCCTTGAGTTTGCTTAGTAATAGATACCTTGTTAGTCTTTAACTTACTAATATCAATATATTGTTTCCCATAACTAAGGTGTGATATCAAAATTTTTTTTGGTAGCTCATCTTCAAAAAACACTTTTCCTTCTTTATCTGTAATCCATGTTTTTTGCTTAAACAAATCCGTTATTAATATATGCTCTAGTGGTGTATCATCATCACTATCATAAAAGTATAACGTATGTTTTTTCAAAGATTTAATTACAATTTTATTTTGAGTTACCATAGTAAAAGAAAGCATGAATTGGCTTTCTAAATACTCTAAATGTGTCTTTAAAGATACTTTATCATTATAAAAACAATCTGTGCATAATTTGTTTTTAAGTAATGAAGATTCATAATTAAAAGAAACTTTAAAAAAATCCTCGATTTTTTTTAAATGAGTTTCAAGTAAAATAGTGGTGTGTTTTTGCGCAAAACTAAAAGTTGAAAAAAGTAAAAATATAGTCAATACATCTGTTGCGCGCTTTCTTTTTAGGGTCATCTACTTTTTATTCAAATAAATACTTTTACCCTTTTTAACATACACTACCCCTAATGATTGACAAAAAACGTCTAAAACAGTTTCTAACGTATCATCATAATGGTAACTCCCTGTATATTTTAAATCTTTATTTAAATTGTTATCCATAATGAATGTAATATCATATTGAATACTCATATCAGAGATCACATCATCTATAAGTATGTTTTCAAAAATTGATGTTTTTCCAATCCAATGTGGTTTATCATTAATATTAGTAGCCTTTTGCATCTTTTTATCTAATGCTTTTGAATTAAAAAAACTGTTGGCTTTTAAAATCGTTTCTTGTCCCTTGTATATAACAGATACCGTTCCTTCATAACAGTGCACTTCAAAAAAAGTGTCTCGTTGTTTTACATTAAATTTAGTACCCAAAACAGTTACAACACCTTGCGATGTATTAACTGTAAATGTTTTTCCTTTTGCAACTTCAAAATAAGCTTCACCTTCAAGATCTATAGCTCTGGATTTTTTCCATTTTTTACTATAGGTCACTTCAGATTTTGCATTTAACCAAACTTTAGAGGTATCTGGAAGTGCTATTTGTACAGACTCGCCTGCTAGTGTTTGGAATTCAACATTGTTTGTTATATTAAATAAAGACACTGTAACAAATAGTAATATAGAGGCAGCAATAGATATTGGTAGCCACTTTTTATACAATGGAATGACTTGTTTTTTATTCACAAATGGTTTTAAACGAGCTGCATCTAATTTTTGTAAAACACGATCTTCATCATAATCTACAGATTTAACAGTGTCAAATAATTCTATGATTTCTTTATATTCTGAATAAGCATCAGATGTTTTCTTAAAAGCTTCCTTCTCTTCTTCTGAAGCCAATTCAAAATTTAAAAACTTCTCTATATTATTAGATTTATTTTCTTCCATAATAGTGATTTTAAGTACCTGATAGTAAATAGATTATTTTTATAATATGGCTATATTTCAGACCAGATACTAATTAAACAGGTAACGTTTCAAACTAAAAAAAACCTCCGTTAAAATCGTTTTTTATTAATTTGTAATTCTTTTTGTAGAAATTCTAGGGCATTAAAAATTCTTTTTTCTACCGATTTTACTGAAACATCCATTATTTCAGAGATTTCTCTATATTTCTTTTTATCTACTCTATTTAACAAAAAAGGAATCCTGTAGTTTTCTGGCATTTTATCGAGAACCCGATTTAGTTTTTGATGAAATTCCTTTTCTTCAAAAATATACTCAGGCGTTTGCTTATCTACAATTTTAGTGGTGTTTTTTTTATAGTTTAGAGCATGCTTATTACTTCTAAAAGCATCAATTATTTTATTTTTAGAAATGGTATACAAATAGGCTCTTACATTCTTTAAAGGGACATTTTTGCAGTTCTTCCATAATGTTAAAAATGATTCTTGTATAATGTCCTCGGCTAATTGTTTATCTCCATAATTGTACATTAAAAAGTTAAAAACTTCCTTAGAATGTTTCTTAAAAGCGATGTTATAATTATGTTCTTCACAAATAGAATCTTTAGATGAATAATCATCACAATTCATTAATTTTAATATTTTTTGGGGTTCAAATTAATAGTATCAAATAGCAAACGTTTCAAATTAAAAAAACCCTCCAATTGACACTATCTTTTTATCTGTAAAGTGTGTATAAAAACTTTAGACGCCCTCAAGATTGGAGCACCAAACTATTTCAAACTATGCTTGTTCTTGTTTTTCTTCTTGTTGTATCGGTTGTTCTGGCTGTTTAAACAAATCAATAAAAGCTTCTCCCAAATAGTCTATAACATGACTCGCTATTAAACTTTGATAGCCCAAGCCTTCAACAGCAATATCTGCCGATCTACCATGTAAATACACTCCAAATATGGCAGCTTCTAAAGGGGTATAACCTTGTGAAATCAATCCCGTAATAATTCCAGTTAACACATCGCCACTTCCAGCAGTCGACAAACCAGGATTCCCAGTGGTATTCACATATAACTTATCATCAAACACGGTAATAGTATTAGCACCTTTTATAACAATAATACAGGCATGTTTTTTTGAAAACGCTTTTACTTTTTTCAACTTATCAAAATCATCTTTCCAAGTACCAATTAAACGTTCCAACTCTTTAGGATGTGGTGTTAAAATGGTTTGTGCTGGTAGTAATTTTAACAAGGCTTTATTTTTAGATAAAATATTAATCCCATCTGCATCAATAACTAAAGGTTTTTTATTCCCTTTTAAAAAGGTTTCAAAAGCATTCACAGTTTTTGTATTGATCCCTGCACCTATTCCAAAGCCAATAACAGTAGGTTCGATATCGAATTTAATATCTGTGATTAGTTCCTCATGGGCATCAGTTATTACCATAGCTTCAGGGAAAGCTGTTTGTAAAGGGATATAGCCACATTTAGGAATATATGTAGAAACAAGCCCTGAACCTGCAGATAGAGCTGCTCTACTAGCTAATGTGACGGCACCTATTTTACCATAACTACCTCCAATTATAAGACTATGACCAAACTGCCCTTTATGCGAAAACTTTTCTCGTGGTTTATATAAAGGTAGTACTTCATGCTTTCCTATTAATTCTACCTCTGTATTAGTAGTGAATAAAAACTCTTGGTCAAACCCAATGTCTAATACCTCCCACTGTACCGTATACTTTGCCGTTTCTGGCAAAAAGAAAACTAATTTAGGTGATACAAAACTTAGTGTATATCCTGCCCAAACAACAGCATCTTCATCTTCTGGAACTTTATCTGTACTTAAGCCTGAAGGAATATCAATAGATAAGGTAAATGCTTTTGTGCTTCTAAAATGAATAAATAATGATTTTACCCAATCATCTACAGGCCTGTTTAACCCAATACCAAAAACGGCATCCACAATAATATCATCTTGATGGATTTCAGGAAAATCTTCAGTACAACTTAAAAGTGTTGGCCAATCTTTAGTAACGTTTTTAATTCTATCATAATTAATTAAAAAATCCTTAGATCGTTTATCACTGCAATTAATAACATAGGTTTTAACATTATAGCCATCTAAAATTAAATGTCTGGCAAGTACCAATCCATCTCCACCATTATTTCCTATGCCACAAAATATATGTATAGGAACCTGCGCGCCCTGCATACGCATGTGCATCCAATTAAATATTTGCGTACCAGCACGCTCCATTAAATCTGTTGAGGATATATTTTGACGTGCTGCGGTTAGTTTATCACCTTTATAAATTTGTTCTTTAGAAAATAGTTTCATTTATACTTTTTATTAATGGACACATCTTAACTTTTTAGGATCTACTATAAAAGTGAGATGCGTTCAATTATTAATTTTTCAATTCTCAATTACTTTCGTCATTTTTATTCTAAGAAAATAGCTTCTATATAAGAATACTATAAAAAAACAAAAGTTATTTTTTTATTGGGTTAAAAGTAATACTTTTGAATAGTATTTATAGAATATAATGAATCATTTAAACCAAAATATAGATGTGCGTTTTTCTTCTTTAACAGAAGGAACCACTACTATTTTTGGAACAACTACAATTACTACAACCCTTTGGGGTTGCTAACTACATATTCTTCGGGCTATTTTTGTAATTTCTATAATTACAACATCAAAAATATTTTTTTAAATTATCAATTCATTAAAAAATGAAAGTTTTAAAATTTGGCGGAACTTCGGTAGGTTCTGCAAAAAACATAAATAACGTCATAGATATTTTAACAAGGTACTCACAAAAAGATACCATTACATGTGTAGTATCTGCAGTTGGCGGCATTACAGACAAACTACTTTTAGCTGGTAAACAGGCTCAAAATAAGGACACTCGTTTTAAAGAAACGTTCGAAACTATTAAAGACACTCATTTAAATATTATAAATGAGTTAAATCCAAACCATGCTAATTCAATTATAGAATATGTAGAAACCAGATTAGCTGAGTTAAAAAATTTGCTAGATGGTATTTATTTAATAAATGAGTTATCTCCAAAAACATCAGATAAATTAGTGAGTTTTGGTGAGTTGCTATCATCATATATTATTTCTGAAACTATGAAAAATCGTAGTTTGTCTGTAGATCGTAAAAATTCTCAAGAATTAATTATAACAAATTCAAATTTCACTAAAGCCGAAATTGACTATAGTCTTACTAATAAAAATATCGCGGACTATTTTAAAACAGCAACGCAACAAATTACGATACTCCCTGGGTTTGTTTCAAAATCTTTAACAGGAGAACAAACAACTTTAGGTCGTGGTGGTTCCGATTTTACTGCTGCCATTGTTGCTGCGGCATTAAAAGTAGATCAGTTAGAAATTTGGACCGATGTAAGCGGCATGTATACTACCAATCCAAAATTGGTAAAACAAGCCTACCCTATCGACAAAATATCATACCAAGAGGCTATGGAATTGTCTCATTTTGGTGCCAAAGTATTGTACCCTCCAACAGTACAACCTGTATTAGACCTACAAATTCCTATTCACATTAAAAACACACTAGAGCCAGATGCAGTTGGAACTGTAATTTCTAATGATGAAACCAACTCTGTATTACCCGTAAAAGGTATTAGTAATATAGGAAATATTGCTTTATTAACGTTGGAAGGTAGTGGTATGATTGGTATTCCTGGGTTTTCCAAACGTTTATTCGAAACCTTATCTCAGGAAAAAATCAATATTATCTTGATTACTCAGGCATCGTCTGAACATTCTATTTGTTTAGGGATTGAAGCAAAAGATGCCGATTTAGCAAAACAAGCTATTGACACTGTTTTTGAAAACGAAATTGCTTTAAATAAAATAAATCCCATAATTGTTGAAACGGATCTTTCTATTATTGCTTTAGTTGGTGATAACATGAAAAATCACCAAGGGATTAGCGGTAAAATGTTTAGTACTTTAGGAAAAAATAATATTAACATCCGCGCCATTGCTCAAGGAGCTTCAGAGAAGAATATTTCTGCAGTCATATCAGAAAACGATGTAAAAAAAGCTTTAAACACTTTACACGAGCAATTTTTTGAAACTAAAACAAAACAACTAAATGTATTTATTACTGGAGTTGGAAATGTTGGAGAAAAACTGGTGGAGCAAATAAAGCAGCAAAACACCTATTTAAAAGAAAACTTAAAAATCAATTTACGCGTTGCAGGATTATCAAATTCTAGAATGATGATTTTTAATGAAAGTGGTCTCGATTTAAAAAACTGGAAAGATCAACTAGCATCGGGAGAAAAAGCAACATTAGAAGGCTTTTTCGAAAAAACCAAATCACTTAATTTACGCAACAGTATTTTTGTTGATGTAACAGCAAATAAAGATGTTGCTAATTTATATGCCAATTATTTACGTCAAAGTATTGGTGTTGTTGCTTGTAATAAAATTGCATGCTCAAGTGATTATGAAAACTACAGTTTATTAAAACGTTTATCGCTTAAATATAACGCGTCATATTTATTCGAAACCAATGTAGGTGCAGGTTTACCAATTATTGACACACTTAATAACTTAATTGCTTCAGGCGATAAAATCACATCCATCCAAGCCGTATTATCTGGAAGTTTAAATTTTGTATTTAACAATTTTAACGATACTACGAAGTATTATGATGTTGTTAAACAAGCCGCAGCAGAAGGTTATACAGAACCAGACCCAAGAATAGATTTAAGTGGTGTGGATGTGGCTAGAAAAATATTAATCCTAGCTCGTGAAAGTGGTATGGAGATGAATTTAGAAGACATTTCAAACACCCCTTTCTTATCAGAATCAGGATTAAAAAGTGATTCTGTCGATGATTTTTACCAAACATTAATTGATGACGAAAGCCATTATCAAAGCATATATGCTTCCGCGAAAGCGAAAAACTGTCAATTAAAATATGTAGCACAGCTAAATGATGGCAAAGCAAGTGTTGGCTTACAGGAAATACCAGCAGGACATCCATTCTATAATCTTGAAGGTAGTGACAATATCGTTATGTTCTACACAGAACGCTACCCAAAACAACCTATGATTATTAAAGGTGCTGGGGCTGGTGCCGAAGTAACGGCTTCTGGGTTATTTGCAGATATTATTAGAATAGGAAATGATTAATTAAAAAAGACAAGAGAATAAAGAAAAGAGAATAAAACTTAGTAATTGAGGACTATTTTCTTTTCGTTATTTTCTTTTTTCTATATATGAAAAACGAAATAAAAATATTTTCACCCGCAACTGTTGCTAATGTAGCCTGTGGATTTGATGTTTTAGGGTTCTGCTTAGATAGTATTGGTGATGAGATGGTTATTAGAAAAACCGATAAAAAAGGCATTCATATTACTAAAATTGAAGGTTTCGACTTGCCATTTGAAGCAGAACTGAATGTTGCAGGTGTTTCAGCTTTGGCGATGTATGAAGCCGCTAAACCAGATTGTGGTTTCGAAATTGAAATTTACAAGAATATAAAGCCTGGTAGTGGCATTGGCAGTAGTGCCGCAAGTGCTGTTGGTAGTGTTTTTGGAATGAATGAACTTTTAGGCAAACCTTATAACCAAACCGAACTAACGCAGTTTGCTATTAAAGGAGAAGCTTTAGCTAGTAAATGTGAGCATGCCGATAACTTGGCGCCAGCTCTTTTTGGTGGTTTTACATTGGTAAAAAGCATCTCACCATTAGAGATTTTAGAAATTCCATCACCAAAAAATTTATATGCGACTATTATTCATCCACAAATAGAAATTAAAACATCTGAATCCAGAGCGATACTTCCTAAAGAAATCCCCCTGCAAGATGCTATTACACAATGGTCTAATTTTGGAAGTTTAATCCATAGCCTACATACAAGTGATTATGAGTTATTACAAAGATCGCTACACGATGTTATTGTAGAACCACATAGAAGCAAACTAATTCCTCATTATAAAGAAGCTAAAAAAGCGGCATTACAACACGGCGCTTTAGGTGCTGGTATATCTGGTTCTGGACCTTCTATTTTTACATTAAGCAAAGGATTAGAAAACGCTAACAAAGTACAAGATGCCTTAGAAAAAGTATATTCTAAAACGGGAATAGCATTCGAAATTCACGTAACAAAAATTAATACAGAAGGCATAAAAATATTGTAAATTGATCGTCATTGCGAATCACTCCTTTTTTAAGTGATGAGACAAAAATGACATTATAAAAATAAAATTACTAATAAACAGATTCCTGCAAAAGCAGAAATAATAGAACAATGAACTATTACTCTCTAAACAAACAAGCAGCAAACACATCTTTTAAAGATGCTGTTATAAAAGGATTAGCACCAGATAAAGGATTGTATTTCCCAAAAAGTATAACGCCTTTAAGTGATGATTTTTTTAAGAATATAGATCAATTATCGCATACCGAAATAGCATTACAAGCGATTAAACAATTTGTATCTCCAGAGATTCCTGAAGCTGTTTTAAAAACGATTGTTGAAGAAACACTGTCTTTTGAGTTCCCTGTAGTCCAATTAAGTGAACATATATCTACTTTAGAGTTATTTCATGGTCCCACTATGGCATTTAAAGATGTCGGTGCCCGTTTTATGGCGCGTTGTTTAGCGTATTTCAATAAAGACAACACCAATGAGGTTACCGTTTTAGTAGCAACCTCTGGCGATACTGGTGGCGCTGTAGCGAATGGTTTTTTAGGTGTTAAAGGCGTAAATGTAGTAATCCTCTACCCTAGCGGAAAAGTGAGCGATATTCAAGAAAAACAATTAACGACACTTGGGCAGAACATTAAAGCCTTAGAAGTTAATGGTACGTTTGACGATTGTCAAGCCATGGTGAAAACTGCTTTTTTAGACGACACTTTAACAAGTAAGATGCAATTAACCTCTGCTAACTCCATAAATGTAGCACGTTGGTTACCGCAATTGTTCTATTTTATGTTTGCATACAAGCAATTGCATAAAAAGTACGATGATATCGTATTTTCTGTACCAAGCGGAAATTTCGGGAATGTATGTGCAGGTATGATGGCACAACAATTAGGGTTGCCTATTAATCACTTTATTGCTTCAAATAATGAAAACAATGTGGTGACTGAATACTTAAAAACACATTTATACACTCCTAAACCATCAGTACAAACGATTAGCAATGCTATGGATGTTGGAGACCCTAGTAACTTTATCCGTATTCAGGAGATTTATAAAAACAAATTTGAAACATTAAAAGACAATATATCTTCTTATAGTTTCTCTGACGATGACACCAGAGAAGCCATGAAAGAAATCTATACCAAATATAACTATGTAGCAGATCCACACGGAGCTGTTGGTTATTTAGGATCTAAAGCGTATTTAAAAGAAAACCCTAAGGCACACTGCGTCTTTTTAGAAACAGCACATCCAACCAAGTTTTTAGATGTGGTTGAAGAAGTGATTAAAGAAGAACAGCCTTTGCCAGAACAGATTCAATCGGTAATGGGTAAAGAAAAAGTGTCCGTAGAAATTTCTACTTATGAAGATTTGAAAGCTTTCTTATTGAACTAACCCATTCCTATAGACTGGAAATCCATAGGTTCGTTTTGGCAGACTGAAAAGTCTGCTTCGTGAAATATATAGTAAAACTAAATTAGTGCGAATTCGCGTCAAAATTTTTAGAAGCGAAATGCACTACTTGAAGTGAATGTCAAATATTAGTTAAAGTTCACAGCACACTCCTACTGTCATATACCAAAACCTTATCCCATAAATGCTGGTGGTTTTTCACGAAATCTAAATGAATTGGATGGTTTTGGTAAGTAGCTTCGTCTGCTTCATTTGCAAAGATTAACATTTCGGTAACGGAATAACTGTTATCTACAACATCTCTATTTTCAGTAGAAGCTGGAATTCCAATATGAATATCTTCAACTTGCTCAATGGTTTTCAAAGTTTTAATACCATTAATAAGTAATTGTTTGTCCTCTAAAGAATCTGGATTTTTAAGCCAGAAAAAAACATGATGTACGAGTGGTCCCATTTATTATTTTTTTGCTAAAGTAAAAATAATACATAGAAATTTAAGATGGAGGTACAAGGAATCATTGTTAAACCTCCTGTAAAACTGCTCGTATAAATTATGAATATAATGCCCAAGCTATCTAAAAACAAGTCTTTGTTCTAGATTCTAACAACAAAGCGGTCTTATGTCTACTCCTTTATTCTGTATTAGAAAAAAGGTAGATCCAAATAATTCGCGACAATCTAAAATTAATCGTACTAAACAAAATAGCCGCCACTATAATACAAAAAAAAGAAGTTAAAAGCGATAGCCCAATAATAAAATAACACGTTATAAAAACACCTATAAACTCGGCTACTGCAAGCGCATAACTCACAAACATAGCTCCAAAGAAAAAACCAGGCTCTTTTTCAAATTTAAAATCGCAATTATCACACCTATCATGCATTTGTGGCATTTTAAATAATAACAAATTACCTTTAAAATTAAAAATATTGTTCTTTTTACACTGGGGACATCTACCTCTTAAAATTGAAATTAACTTCATTTTATACAATTGAAAATCATTTTTCAAAATTAATATGCTATCAAAAAAGAACACTCATAAATAATGCGCCTTTTTTTGTACTTTTAAGACATAATTCATACTTTATGAACGGTATTCCAGTTTTAAATATTCAGCAATTTGAACAAGACGTTCCTCTATCCGATTTTTATAGCAATGATTTAAGGAATCATTTAGATAAGAATAAAAGCTTTTTTGAGAAACCCCATCGTCATGATTTCTTTCTTTGTGTTTTATTTTCTAAAGGCTCTGGAATTCATGAAATAGATTTTAATACCTACATTATAAAAGCAGGTTCTGTATTTTTTTTAAGACCAGGACAAACCCATTATTGGAAATTCGATGACATTCCAGAAGGGTTCATTTTTTTTCATACACAAGATTTTTATGAACTTCACTTTTCAAAAAGTAAACTTGAACAATTCCCATATTATTATTCACTTAAAAATACACCAACACTTCATTTAGAGTCTAATAAAATTAAGACTTTAGAATCTAAATTTAAAGATATCAATGATGAATATTATAAAAATCTCCCCTATAAAAAACAAAAAATAGCAAGCCTTATCAACACAACCTACATAGACCTATCCAGGTTATATAGCACACATAAATCTATAAAAAACACAACATCTCTCACTTATATTAGAACATTAAGATCTTTAGAAACTGTACTTGACACACATTACAGAACAGAAAAATTGGCAAAATTTTACGCAAACCAACTAAACATCACTCCCAAACATTTAAATAGAATAGCAAAAGCAACTTTAGGTAAAACAACAACCGATTTAATTACCGAACGTGTAATATTAGAATCTAAACGTTTAATCGTTCATTCAAACAATTCTTTATCTGTTATTTCGGAGATATTAGGATTTCAGGACTATGGTTATTTTTCTAAAGTATTTAAATCGAAAACGCTTATGACGCCTTTGGAGTTCAAAAAAAAGTATCAATAATTTATAGAATTTGAATCGAAAAGATGACATCTTAAAATAATTAGTCAACTTTTTTTATAAAAAACACCCTACATTTGTAAATAACGTTATTAAAAATAACATCATTGTGTTTATATAATAATTATGCCTCATTTTGAAAAACCTAATAAAATGAAAACCGAAATAGAAAAACTAATACCACATAGATTCCCTTTTTTGTTCGTAGACAAAATTATAACTGCGAATGAAAAAGAAGTCATCGGACTAAAAAGTTTTGAAAAGTCAAATGACAGAATGCTAACAGGGAGTTTTCCTAATTATGATTTTATTCCTGGAATGATACTAATTGAATCTATGGCGCAATGTGGAGGTGCTGGTGTTAAAAAAGCGAAACTCGCAGAAGGCTTTTTTGGATTAGTCAGTATGGAAAATGTGCAATTTTTAAAAGGAGTAACTTATAGCGAGGAAATCAAATATATAATCAAGAATATTCGGGTAAGCAATAGATTGATAAAACAAACAGGAATAGCATATGCACAAAACGAACCTATTGCTGAAGCGACTTGGGTTTGTGCAAGAATTGACAAATCTTAAACCGAATAAAAAATAAGGTTAAGAAACTTGTTTCAGTTTTGTTTTTGGAATTAGTTTGAAAAGTAGATGTTTATCAACCAACCTACTTTTCATAGACCGTTAGTGAATATCTTAACTAAATTATCAAAATGAGATTACTACTAACAGGAGCATCTGGATATATTGGAAAACGACTTCTCCCTGTTTTGGTAGAAAGTGGTCATGAAGTGATCTGTTGTGTTAGAGATCTTAAAAGGTTTACGCCCCCAGAATCACTTAAATCAAAAATAATAATAGTTCAAGCAGACCTGCTAGATAAAACTTCGTTAGAAAATATTCCAAAAGATATAGATGGAGCCTATTATTTAGTACATTCTATGTCTGCATCTTCCGATTATCAATCATTAGAACAAGAATCTGCTATTAATTTCAGAAATGCAATCAATCAAACCAGCGTACAACATGTTGTATACTTAAGTGGTATAGTAAATGAATCTGCGTTGTCTAAGCATCTAACTTCCAGAAAAAATGTAGAAATAGAACTTAGCAAGGGCAACTATAATTTAACAACTTTAAGAGCAGGTATCATTATTGGATCAGGAAGTGCTTCCTTTGAAATAATGAGAGATTTAGTAGAAAAACTTCCTATTATGATTACACCTAAATGGTTAAAGACTAGATGTCAGCCTATAGGTATATCAGATGTTATTAAATTCCTTTCCAAAACAATTTTTAATCCAAAGACATTTAATAAAGATTTTGATATTGGAGGTTCCGATATATTGTCTTACAAGGATATGCTTTTAAAATTAGGCCAAAAAAGAAACTTAAAACGCATTATTTTTATTGTTCCTGTTATGACGCCCAAACTATCTTCATACTGGTTGTATTTTGTAACATCAACTTCTTATAAACTTGCTATTGCATTAGTAAATAGTATGAAAATAGAAGTTATATGCCGAAATGATGAAATCAACAAAATATTAGATATAGAACCAATAAACTACCAAACAGCAATTGAAAGGGCTTTTAGTAAAATTGAAAGAAATGAAGTCGTTTCTAGCTGGAAAGATGCCTTTATAAGTAGTGATTCCAGCTTTAATATATCAGAGTTCATTCAAGTTCCATCTTTTGGATGTTTTAAAGACATAAAAAAAAATATTTACTCCGATCGAGATGCTTGTATTGACAAAATATGGCGTATTGGCGGTGAAAACGGGTGGTATGTTGGAAACTGGCTTTGGCGATTTAGAGGCTTTCTAGATAAATTGGCAGGAGGAGTCGGTTTAAGAAGAGGGCGTACTTCTGAAAACACACTAAATGCAGGAGATGCCTTAGATTTTTGGAGAGTTTTGTATGCCGATAAAAATGAGGGGCGTTTACTGCTATTTGCTGAAATGAAATTACCTGGGGAAGCTTGGCTGGAATTTAGAATCGTTGATAACAAATTAATACAAACTGCTACCTTTAGACCTTTGGGCTTAATTGGAAGATTATATTGGTATGCAGTACTTCCTTTTCATGGATTTATTTTCAAAGGAATGCTTCAAAATTTAACCAAACACAACGACGTCTCATGAAAATATTTGATTTATACATGTAACACTATAAACTGGAAATCTGCTTCCTGACATACCAAAATTTAAATAATAAACACGGTAAAAACTTAGTTCCTGTAAGTTCGTGTCAAAAATTTTTAGAAACTCAAAGAGTTACCTAAAGAACACAGGCAAAATACATTCCTTAAAAAAATTAACCTAACAAACATATTAAGTTTTTATTCAAAACTTTCAAAAGCAACCATTCATCACTTCACAAAAATCATCAACCACTTAATATACAAAGGGTTTATTTTCAACAATTTGATGTTTCATTTTTTAATAAAACTTTTTTAATAAGAATATTACGAATTTGTGTAGTTTTGCGCTACAAAATTTAATTATTAATAAACAACAATGAAAAACACTGCATTAACATCAACTCACGAAGCTCTTGGAGCTAAAATGGTGCCTTTTGCTGGCTACAATATGCCTGTACAATACGAAGGTATTAACATAGAACACGAAACTGTAAGACAAGCTGTTGGCGTGTTTGATGTATCTCATATGGGGGAGTTTTTAATTGAAGGTGAACATGCTCTAAGCTTAATACAAAAAGTTTCTAGCAATGACACTTCTAAATTAACCATTGGTAAAGCCCAATACAGCTGCTTACCAAATGACGATGGTGGTATTGTAGACGATTTAATTATATATAAAATAAAAGAAGACACCTATTTATTGGTTGTTAATGCCAGTAATATTGAAAAAGATTGGAACTGGATCGCATCTAAAAATGATGATGGTGCTACCATGCGTAATTTAAGTGAAGACTACGCATTGCTTGCCATTCAAGGTCCAAAAGCAATTGAAGCAATGCAATCCCTTACCAGTCATGATTTATCAACTATAAAATTCTACAATTTTGTAGTAGGTGATTTTGCAGGTGTTGAACATGTTATTATATCGGCCACAGGATATACAGGAAGCGGTGGTTTTGAAATTTATTGCAAGAACAGTGAAGTAAAGCAAATATGGGATAACGTATTTAAAGCAGGTGCAGATTATGGCATCAAACCTATTGGTCTTGCCGCTCGTGACACCTTGCGCTTAGAAATGGGTTATTGCTTATATGGAAATGATATTGATGATACCACCTCTCCTATTGAAGCTGGTTTAGGGTGGATTACAAAATTCACTAAAGATTTTACAAACTCAGAAAATTTAAAAGCTCAAAAAGAAAAAGGTGCAGAACGTAAACTAATTGCTTTTGAATTAGATGAACGCGGTATTCCCAGACATGGTTACGACATCGTTGATGGCAACGGAAACAAAATTGGAGTGGTCACTTCAGGAACCATGTCTCCATCATTAAACAAAGGTATTGGCTTAGGTTATGTTCCTACTGTTTTTGCAGATGTAAACAGTAAAATTAATATTCAAATACGTAAAAAGGCTATCTCGGCAACGGTAATAAAACTCCCTTTCTATAAAGGCTAAAAGTATTTTCTAATAAAAAAATTCTTGAAACCGACTATCCTTACCTTTGGTCAGGGAATTTTTAGATTAAAAAAATGAAAAGGCAGCCGAAAGAAAGTAAACATAGAATCTTAATATTAGGAGCCAGTGGTTTTTTAGGCGGTTCTGTTTATAAAGAACTCTGCTCCTACTTTAAAACATTTGGAACTTACAGGACTTCCAATAAACAGCATGAAAAGAACAAACATCTCTTTCAATACAATATTGAGGAAGATGATGTCTATGAGATATTAAACATAGTAAAACCGACCATTGTTATTTCTGCACTTCGCGGTGATTTTTCGGCGCAATTAGTAGCACATCAACATTTAGCAGAATACGTATTTACAAAGAAAATAAAACTCATTTTTTTATCCTCTGCCAATGTTTTTGATGCCTATAGTAAATACCCAAGTTACGAAACCGATAAAACTTTAAGTAATAGTATTTATGGCCATTTTAAAATTAAAATTGAAAACATGCTACTACGCATGCCTAAAAAGCAAGTAGCCATTTTAAGATTACCTATGGTTTTTGGAGCACAATCTCCCAGAATGGTTGAAATACACGAAAACATAAAAGAGAAAATCCCGATAGAAGTGTTTCCCAACTTAATAATAAATGTAACTAACGATCTAAAAGTTACCCAACAAATTCATTACATTATCAACAGAAATAAATCTGGGGTTTTTCATCTGGGGAGCAGTGATTTAGTACATCATGACGATTTTATAAAAGAAATTGTAGATTCTTTTGAATACAAAAACAAAGTGACATACAAAAACGTTTACACAACCAATGACGACAGATACTTAGCCGTATTACCAAAATATAATTTACTACCTAAACACCTTCAACTTGTAAGTCATCAAATAATATCAGAATTAAAACTATAGTTGATTTATGTATAATGTGAAAACAACCAAAACCGCTTCACTTTTAGAACCAAAAATAAAGATTTGTGTTTAGATAACTTATGAGCACTGTTCTAAAAATGTCTGACAATAGTTCTCTGTATATTACATCTATCGTAGTAATTTTCGATAGAAAATTGTATTGAAAACTAGTTTGAAAATCATAAATTTGATTTTCGATAGTTACATTACACTTGACTAAGTAATAATTTCATTAAAAATTTAAATATTATGAGTAAACTTTCAGAAGATGATATAGAAAAGCGATTATTACAATTTCCAGATTGGGAATATTATGATGATGCGATACATGCCGAATTTGAATTCGAAAATTTCAAAGATTGCTTTAGTGCCATGAGTAGAATTGCTTTCGAGTGTGAAGCTCTAAACCATCATCCAAATTGGTTTAATGTATACAATATACTTACTATTTCTCTATCAACCCATGATGCAAATGGTGTAACAAGCAGAGATTTCAAATTAGCAGAAGCTATTGAGGCAATTGTTGAACCAGATGAGGAGTAATTCAGTGTTCAGTGTTCAGTGTTCAGTGTTCAGTGTTCAGTGTTCAGTGTTCAGTGTTCAGTAAGTAATCAATATACTCTAAAAATTAAATAGATTAGTATTATTTTGGTTAGTAGATTTTTTTAAATTTGCTAATTAATGAGACTTCCTCTTTACGAGGAAACTAAAAATAAAATATCGGTATTATGGGAAGAGCTTTCGAATTTAGAAAAGCAAGAAAGATGAAACGTTGGTCTGCTATGAGCAAAGCCTTTACTCGCATTGGTAAAGATATTGTTATGGCTGTAAAAGAAGGAGGTCCAGATCCTGCTAGTAATTCCCGTTTGAGAGCTGTTATACAAAATGCTAAGGCAGTAAACATGCCTAAAGACAATGTAGAACGTGCCATAAAAAAAGCAAGTGATAAAAGCCAAGGCGATTATAAAGAAGTTGTTTTTGAAGGATATGCACCTCATGGTATTGCCGTTTTAGTTGAAACAGCAACCGATAATAATACACGAACCGTGGCCAATGTACGCAGCTATTTTAATAAATGTGACGGTAGTTTAGGAACATCAGGTTCGGTCGTTTTTATGTTTGACCATACATGTAATTTTAGAATCAATGCTGAAGGGTTAGATCCCGAAGAAGTTGAACTGGAATTTATAGATTTTGGTGCCGAAGAAGTTTTTGCAGACGACGACGGGATATTGATCTATGCCCCCTTTGAGAGTTTCGGAGCCATTCAAGCTGAATTAGAAACCCGTGAAATAGAAATTTTATCTTCTGGTTTTGAACGCATTCCTCAAGTAACAAAGCAACTTACTGCAGAACAAGTTGCAGATGTTGAAAAGCTTTTAGAAAAATTAGATGATGACGATGATGTACAGAATGTGTATCACACCATGGAAGAAACTAATGAGTGATACCGCGTCATCACGCACACAACCAAAAGTATGAGCACCTTACGAACTACTAATATCTAGGATTATTTACTAATATTAGTTACATTTGAGAACCAATGGTTAATAATTTACTTAAGTAAACTATCCAATATTAAACTTTTTTTCTCATATATATATCGTAACTTATTGAAGGTTAAACCGTCTAACTTGATGAATAGTATATAACAATAACTTATTCATTAACTATAAATTAAATTTATAGCACAACCCAAAACCATAGAAATATAGTTGTTCTTATTGTTACAAATAATGGTACAGTTATTGTACATTTGTACTGTACAGAAGAATGAATCCCACTAATATTCTGTTAGTTATGAATAAAAAACCTAGAATAATAAGTAATAAGGTCGCTAATTTCTTTGATAAGATGTTGGAAGAAAAAAAAGTGCGACAAAATGAATTAAGACGTAAATTAGAAAATGGTGAATTCAAAGTAGCTAAATAATCTAAATGTATAAATACAGTACAATTGAGGGTGAAGATCACCCTCTTTTTATTTTTGAGACAGACAACAATTACAGGGTATCTCTATCTTTCCATCCTATTAAAAACAGACTAAAATCATTTAAATCTATTAGTTCTATATACAATATAGACATTGATTCCATTCGTAACGGTGTTAATAGTACCAGAGTAAAAGACATTAAGATTGGAGCTACTATTTGCCACATATTAACAAACTTCATTAAAGCCAACCCAGAGTCCTTAATTACTTATTTATGTGACGACGCGGATCAGAGACACTATTCTAGGTTTAAAAAATTTAAGGGATGGGCAGAAAATTGCGACAGCGGAGATTATCAAGTGCTTCATTTTGAATTATCAAAACCAGAGAAAAACAAAGAATACTTGACTGGAATTATTTTTGATTCTAAATTTTACTCAACAAAACTTATAAAGACTATGTCTGAAAGACAATTAGAGACAATAATCGACAAATAATTGTAATTAGCTATTTAAGAATTTCATCCAAATTATACTTTTTAACTTTTTGTTTTATAGAATATATATTCCTTTTAGTCTTCTCTTTAATATACTTGTTACGACCTCTTACATATTTATCTTTAGATATTTTTGATGAAAACTAAGAGCTTTTCATTATTTTAATCCCCTTCTTAGTCATCACTACAGTTCAACGATTTTTAAACAAATGTGACTTTTTTCTTTTAAAAATAATTAACAAATGATAATTTTAAAATCAAATAAAATTACGCTTTGTCGATTATATCCAAACTACAGAAATTACTTGCTTTTTGATCATTTTATATTAATTTAATATATGCTAATTACTCTCGTTTGGTTATTATAAGACTTTTTGTATGTTTGTAAAGTTCATTAACTCTATTAATTAAATATCATCGTTTTAGAACCAATACTAAACCAATTTTAAATAAAATTCTCCTTAACTCTTATATTTATTACGATTACCATTAAAACAATAACAAACAACATCTGTATCATACCATAAAAGAAACTAATGAGTAAATTTTTTATCCAATTAATAAAGACCACATGTCCAATTCTCAAAAATTAAATAAAACAATTAGATGGGGGATTATTGGATGTGGTGATGTTACAGAAGTTAAAAGCGGTCCTGCATATAAAGAGACAGAAGGTTTTGAAATAGTCGCTGTTATGAGGCGAGATTTTGATAAAGCTAAGGACTATGCCCAAAGACATAACATAAGCACCTTTTATACTAATGCAGATCAATTAATTAATGATCCTGCTGTTGATGCAGTTTACATAGCAACACCTCCAGACACGCATAAGCTTTATGCTTTAAAAGTTGCAAATGCTGGTAAACCTTGTTGTATTGAAAAACCAATGACACCAAGTTATCCTGAGAGTTTAGCTATCTACCAAGCATTTAAAGAGAAAAACCTCCCTTTATTCGTTGCTTATTACAGAAGGTCTTTACCTCGATTCAATCAGGTTAAAGACTGGTTAGAAAACAATTATATTGGAGACATTAGACATATAAATTGGCAATTAAATAAACCAGCAAGCGATTTAGATAAATCAGAAGCCTATAATTGGCGAACTGATTCTAAAATAGCTCCTGCTGGATATTTTGATGATTTGGCAAGTCATGGGCTTGATTTATTTACCTACCTACTAGGCAATATAAAAAATGCACATGGAATCACCCTTAATCAACAAAACCTTTATACCTCAGATGATGCAGTAACAGCCTGTTGGGTACATGAAAATGGTGCTACAGGATCGGGTAATTGGAATTTTGGTTGCGATAACCACACTGATAAGGTTCAAATTTCTGGCAGTAAAGGTACCATCCAATTCTCTGTTTTTCATGATAACCCAATCGTATTAAACAGCGATACAAAAAGCGAAGAATTAGTCATTGAAAATCCAAAACATATACAACTTAATCATGTAGAGGGAATGAGAGACATGCTAATCAAAAAAAACTACATCCACCCTTCCTCTGGAGACTCTGCCCTTCATACTAGCTGGATTATGGATAAAATATTGGCTAAACCATAAATTCCTGTGAAGGTAGGATTATTATTATTAGTTATTAGTAGCTTCCAAAGTAGATTCCTCCTCTATCAAAAAACTTTTAGGTTTAACTATTTATTCTTAACATAAATTAATTTAAATCGCCCATTACTTTGGTCTCGTTGTTCCATTTCAAAATGATCCAAGGATTTAAAAAGAGGAGTTAATTTATCAAAACCAAAGTTTCTAGAATCAAAATTAGGCTGTTTCTTAAGAATTAAAGAACCAACATCTCCTAAAAAAGCCCAACCATCATCATCTGCAGCATCAGAGACTGAATTTTTAAGAAGTCTAATCACTTTAGGCGTAATATTATATAAATTAGCCTTTATAGATTTGCCTTCTTTATCGTCTTTTTCAATATCTTTTTTAAGAATTTCTAAATAAATAAACTTATCGCAAGCAACAATAAATGGGTTTGGAGTTTTCTTTTCTCCCATTCCATAAACCTGCATACCAGCTTCTCGTAATCGAGTTGCTAATTTTGTAAAATCACTATCAGAAGACACCAAACAAAAACCATTCACTTTTTCAGAATATAAAATATCCATCGCATCAATTATCATCGCAGAATCTGTAGCATTCTTCCCCGTAGTATAAGCATACTGCTGAATGGGTGTAATGGCATTTTCAAGTAGTATGTTTTTCCACTTTGATAAATGCGGCTTCGTCCAATCTCCATAAATTCGTTTTATTGTTGGAGTTCCGTACTTTGCTATTTCTTCCATCATTTCAGAAATATACTTTGATGGTATATTATCGCCATCAATTAATACTGCAATTTTAGTGTCTTTTACCATAATGGTTAAAGATACTGATATATTAAATATTAAATACCTTCAAAATCTATAACATTAGATGCCTTTTAACATTTTTTTAGGTGATTACCTGTCCTTTATTTTTAATTTTATCCTGACTAATTCAAAATAATCAAAAATCTAATCGTTTTAATATTATGAAATTAAAAAAACGGATTTCCACAAAACTCATTTGTTTTGTATTAACACTAGTGCTTTTTTCTGTATCTGAAAATATACAAGCCCAAAAAAGAAAAAAAGGAAAGAAAAAAAATCAAGTAGAAGTTATTGATAAGCCTGTTAAGAAAAAAGAAAAAACAATTGCAGATCTAGTTAAATCTAGTAAAAAAATAGAAGGCCTCTTCCCTATTTACCAAGATACCATAACAGGTTCTATACAAATGATTATATCGGATGATCAAATAAACAAAGAGTACATTTACTTTAGCCAAGTAGCCAATGGGGTTATGGATGCTGGAAGAACTATTAGAGGGTCTTACAAAGGCTCTAAAGTGTTTAAAATTGAAAAATATTTTAATAAGATTGAATTTATAACACAAAATACGTCGTTTTACTTTGATCCCAAAAGCGCCCTTTCAAAATCTAAAGATGCCAATATTAGCAATGGAAATATGGCTAGTATAAAAATTGAAAGCCATGATAAAAAAAAGGGGCTTTATTTAATAAAGGCAGATAATTTATTTTTAGCCGAAACACTATCACAAATTAAGCGACCAAAATCTCCTGGAACACCACCTACCGCTTTTAAATTAGGAAGCCTAAATAAAGCAAAAACTAAAATAAACGCTATTCGTAATTATGATAAGAATACAGATCTGGTAGTAGAATATATATATTCTTCGCCTTCTGTTTTAAATCGTGGTTCAAATGCCTTGGCAGATGGAAGAAATGTAAGTATTAAGGTATTTCATAGCTTGATAGCAATGCCAGAAAACGATTATGAAATTAGGTATGATGACCCTAGGGTTGGTTATTTTACAACGCAAGTAGACGATCAAACATCAACGAGCTCGACATCATACCGCGATTTAGTACATCGCTGGAATTTAAAAAAGAAAGATCCTAGTGCAGCCGTTTCAGAGCCTGTAGAACCCATTACTTGGTGGATAGAAAATTCAACACCAGTAGAATGGCGTGAAACGATAAAAAAAGCTGTTTTACAATGGAATGTAGCTTTTGAAAAAGCTGGGTTTAAAAATGCTATGGCTGTTAAAATTCAACCAGATGATGCCAATTGGGATGCTGGAGATATAAGATATAATGTATTACGTTGGACATCGTCTCCGCAACCTCCTTTTGGTGGTTATGGCCCTAGTTTTGTAAACCCAAAAACAGGACAAATTTTAGGAGCAGATATTATGCTAGAATATGTGCATTTCACGAACAGAGTTATGTATGATAAATTATTTAACCTGGCATCATTAAATGAGACTTTTGAGAATTCAAATACAGAAGAAGACCATACAATGTATTGCTCTTTAGGCCATGTGATGCATGAAAACACTCTTTTTGGAAACGCCGTGTTAAAAGCCAGTGATGCTTCAGATTTAGAAATGAAACGCATGAAAAAAGAAGCAATGACGTCTTTAATTATGCATGAGGTTGGGCATACTTTAGGCTTAAACCATAATATGAAAGCAAGTCAATTATTCTCTCCAGAACAATTAGCCGATGCAGATTTTATTAAAGGTAAATGTTTAACAGGCTCTGTAATGGATTATGCTGCCATTAACATAACGAAAGACAGAACAAAGCAAGGTCAGTTTTATGATACAGCAGTTGGACCTTATGATGTTTGGGCCATTCAATTTGGATATACGCCTTTTAAAACAGAACTTGAAAGAACAAAATTATTAGAACAATCAACCAAACCTGAACTTATTTTTGGAAATGATGCTGATGATATGCGGGCTCCTGGAAAAGCTATTGACCCAAGAGTTATGATTGGAGATATGTCTAACGATCAAATTAGATATTCTATTGATCGTTTTGAAACGATCAACACTATAATGAGTGGTATAAAAGATAAGTTTACTAAATCTGGACAGTCTTATCAAGAATTAAGACAAGCTTATTATATTTTAAGTAGCCAAAGAATAGATGCTGCCAATGTTGTATCTAGATTTATTGGAGGCGTATATGTAGATAGAGCTATGGCAAAACAAAATGGAGAAAAACAGCCCTACACACCAGTAAGTTTAAAAGATCAAAAAAGAGCCATGGCAACTTTAAGTAAATATGTATTTGCACCAGATGCTTTTAATGCTCCCAACAACTTATATAACTACTTAGCAATGCAAAGAAGGGGCTTTGATTTCTTTAGAGCTACAGAAGATCCTAAAATTCATAGTCAAGTATTAGGCTATCAGAAAGGTGTGCTTAATCATCTATTACATGTCAATACATTACAAAGAATTACAGATTCAGAATTATATGGTAATACATATAAGCTAGCTACTTTTATGAATGATTTAAATAGTGCTATTTTTAAGACTGATATATATTCTAATATAAACTCTTTTAGACAAAATTTACAGCTGGCATATACTAACATGCTTATAAACATGCTTACAGGGAAGCAAAGTAACAGGTATACAAACCATGCTAAATCTATGGCTTTGTATAATTTAAAAAACATCAAAAAAATGGCTTCTAACACAGGTAATATAGCATCTAGAGCTCATAAACAACATTTAAGAACTCTTATTGATAATGCTTTAAAAGAAATAAAATAAAGCATATAAATAAAAAGTATTCCAAACAAAAAAGGCTGCCATATATTTAATGTGGTAGCCTTATTGTTTATACGAAGTAGAAATGTTTCTTTTTAGGAACAAATAATTGTTTACTTTATGTTTCATTTCTAATACAATTATTATATTTCAAATTCTATGCCACTTTAACAATTAAAACATAAATATTTAGAAATGAATTGAATCAAAGTCATTCATTTTGAATACACTACAGGGAAAACAAAAGCAATTATAATAAAATATAAGAACCTCAAAACAATTAAGAAAACTTAGGTATTTTTCCTTTTACGTCTTTAAAGAAATAATGCATAGACTTAAAATCGGCTTCTATATTATCTGTTGGATAAAAGGGTTCTGAAATTTTATTTTGTTTATTTTCAAAATCAAGTGAAATCATTACAATTGGTACGTTTGCTTTTTTAGCTATATAATAAAATCCTGTACGCCATTTATTTACCTTTTTACGAGTTCCTTCTGGAGCTAAAGCCATCCTGAATTCTTCTTTTACATCAAATAACTTAGCGATTATATCTACTTTTTTTTCTTTGGTGTCTCTATTAATTGGTACCCCCCCTAAGGCTTTAAAAAACCATCCTATTGGAAATACAAATAATTCTTTTTTTCCAATAAAATTTGTTTTTATTCTTAGTACAGAACGTAACAGAATAGCAATATAAAAGTCATGCCAGCTTGTATGCGGTACTGTTATGATTATAGCTTTTTTAATTGAATTTTTTGAAATATCAGTATTACCTACAACTTTCCATCCTAATAATTTGAAATAAATAAATTCGGCTAGCCATCGCATACTACATTTTTTGATAAAGAGCTCTTAATTTTTCGCGAGTAATTATTTTTTTCCAATTTTTACCCAAAGCGTTTTCCCAAAGTGGTTCCAAACTAAATGAAATATCAATCATGGCATTAAATTCTTCATCTGTTAAATTAGCACAAATGCCCTCTGGTAGCTCAATATCGTGTTTTAATTTCATTTCTTTAAAAAGTTTTACCCCTTCTGGATAAAATTCTTCTAAATGATTAAAAACAATACAATTACCAATACCATGTTTAGTCCCTAACAAATAAGATAAACCATAACTCATAGCATGTGCAACACCAACTTGAGAGTAAACAATGCTCATACCACCATGCCATGAAGCCATCATCAATTTTTCTTGAGCTTCAACCTTTGTAAGATCGTCACCTAAAAATATTTCTTTACACAACTCTAAAGCCATATCACCATAACTTTCACTAAAAGCATTTAAATAAGTGCCATCTAATGACTCTACACAGTGGATATAACAGTCCATTCCTGTATAAAACCATTGATCTTTAGGAACATTATCTGTGAGTTCGGAATCTAATATAACTTGATCAAATGGTGTAAAGTCTGAATTTATACCAAGCTTTTTATGCGGTCCAGTAAGAACAGTTGTTCTAGATACTTCTGCTCCTGTACCAGATATTGTTGGAATACCTACATGGTATATTGCTGCATTTTTCACTAAATCCCATCCTTGATAATCTTTAGCTTCCCCTTCGTTGGTTAACATTATAGAAACGGCTTTAGCTAAATCTAAAAGTGTCCCGCCTCCTATACCAATAACACCCGAAGGACGTTCTTTATTTTCTAAAATAATTTCTTCAACCAATGCATCTACTTGAGACGTTTTTGGTTCTTCTTTTGAAGAAATAAAAATAATTTTATCATTATATGATAACTGTATTCTTGAAGTTAACCAAGAATTGTTTTTAAAAACATCATCTACCAAATAAATAAATGGCGCATTGATGTTTAAACGTTTTGGGGTCAAAATTTCGTTTAATTGATTGAAACTACCTCTACCAAAAATAATTCTTGGTACCATTGGAAAGTTTTTATAACTCATTTAGTTTGTTTTCTTTTTCAAAAGTAAAAATAGTATTTAATTTTTACAGGTTTAAATTTTCTTGAAACTTTTCTGCAAACAAACCAACGTGATAACCATCAACTAAAGCATGATTTACATTAACAGAAACATTCATCATTAATTCTTTATTTATTTTTTTATTTTACTAAACGCAATCTTTGGTACTGAATCTAGAACTCCAGAAACAGGTTCTTTTTGTCCAGAAAAATATAGCCAAGGCATCGCAGAACAATGGATACAGTCTAATCCATTTTGAGGCGGATATAAATCTGTTGTGTTTTCAATTCTTTCTTTTTCTACAGCTATATTTTTAATAAAAATATTCAAATCGTCATGATACTCAATAAATGAAAAGCCAAACGTTTTATTACTTCTCATAATTGTAGCCGATGCGTGAATAATATTATAATCAACTACATGATCTTCTTCAATTCTATACCTAAAATTATCAACGTTATTTATGGCTTTCATACACATACAATCATGTAAATATTTCCCAAAAAAGCTTGTATGGTTTTCTTTTGAAAACTTATATGCCTTAGTAACATTAAAAGGTATAGTTACAGCAAAATAAGGGTCTTTTAACCCAATAAAATGCTCATAATGCTGCTTTCTATTCCAAGTATTTATATCTATGACCTTCAATTAGCTCAATAGTTTTATAACATTTCGTAAACTATCTACCGTTTTATACGTTTTTCCGTTTGTTTCTTTTTTAGTTACCTCCTCATGTGCCCAAGTTGTATGAAAGGGAACATGAATAGCAGAAGCTCCTATATTTACCAAGGGTAACACATCCGACTTCAAAGAATTTCCTATCATTAAAAACTCTGATGGCTTAACATCTAGATGGTTTAATAATTTTGAGTAATTAGTATCTTGCTTATCACTTAAAACTTCTATATGATGAAAATAATTTGTGAGACCAGATTTTTCTAATTTATTCTCTTGATCTAACAAATCTCCTTTAGTGGCTAGTATTAAACGATATTTTTTTGATAATATTTCTAAAACCTCTTCAACACCGTCTAATAGCTCTACTGGTTTTTCAAGCATATTTTTACCAATATTAAGTATCGCTTCAATGGTTTTATTGGTTACATTATAGTTAGATAATTCTAAAGCAGATTGAATCATGGATAACACAAATGCTTTAACTCCGTATCCATATATGGGCAAATTGCTTATTTCCATTTTAAACAATTCTTGGTCTATTTTATTGGGAGTTTCATAGCCAGATAACAATCTTCCAAAGGTTTCTTCGGCTTCGCGAAAATAAGTTTCATTGACCCAAAGCGTATCATCCGCATCAAAGCCGATAACTTTTATATTTTCATATTCTTTTATCAATCTATTTTCATTTAATGAATTATTAAAACAAGGAGGTTAGCATAAAACTACTTCCACAATTTCTTAGCGCGTTCTAAATCTTCAGGCGTATCAATTTCAACACCTTGAACATTAGTTTCTATCATTTTAATTCGTTTTCCATATTCTAAATAACGAATACATTCAATTTTTTCTGAAGCTTCTAATGGCAACATTGGTAACTTATAAAAATCCAATATAGCTTCTTTTCTAAAAGCGTAAACGCCTTTATGTTTATAGTATGTCACGCCCGCATCTTCTTCTCTAGGATATGGAATTGGGCTTCGAGAAAAATAAAGAGCAAAATTTGATTGATCTACAATAACCTTTACTGTGTTTGGATTGTTAATCTCATCAAGATTGTTAATATGCACCATTAAAGACGCCAGATCGATACTTTTATCATGATCATCTTTAAAGACTTCAATTAGTTTAGCCAGAGACTCTTTATCTGTAAAAGGTTCGTCCCCTTGAACGTTGATAACAACATCTACATCCATAAACTCTACGGCCTCTGCTATTCTATCGCTTCCACAATCATGCTCTTTTTTACTCATTATTGCTTTCCCACCATTATTTACAATTTCATCATAAATAATAGTATTATCTGTAACAACAAACACATCATCAAATAAATGAGTTGCGACTGTAGCTTCATAAGTACGCAATATAACCGTTTTTCCCCCTAGGTCTTGCATAAGTTTTCCTGGAAACCGCGAAGCACTATAACGCGCAGGAATCATTGAAATTATTTTCATAACTATTTGGTCAAAATCCAATTCAAAAATAGAATAATTATTAGAGGTTTCACCTTTAAATGATTTAAAAATTTTATAATTACAAGCAATATCACTTATAATTAATCACTTAATACTATGATCTCTAAAAAGTACTATAAAAATACAATGCGAAGAAAGCCAAGACCTAAGACTATCCATTTAAACTAATCTTCCTCAAAAAAATCATCTTTAAAGCCAATAAGGTATAATTTTTCTTTAGCTCTTGTTATTGCTGTATATAACCAACGTAAATATTCTTTATCGATACCGTTTGGTAAATAAGGCTGCTCAACAAAAACAGTATTCCATTGACCTCCTTGTGATTTATGACAAGTAATCGCATAAGAGAATTTTACTTGAAGTGCGTTAAAATGTTTACTCCCTTTAACTTTTAAAAACTTTTTATATTTACTGGATTCATTTTCAAAATCTTTCATGACTTCTTCATACAGCTTATTAGAGTCGTTATAAGATAACGACGGCGTTTCTGCATCAATAGTATCTAAAAGCAAAACGGTTTCAAAAGGTGCCATTTTTGGATAATCTACCATCCGTATTTTTACTTCTGCAAATCGAAAGCCATAAAGTTCCTGAATATTAAAGATTTCGAGAACTTCAATAATATCGCCATTAGCTATAAACCCTGCTTCAGTAGTTGGTTTAACCCAAAAATAATTATTCTTAACCACCATTAAATAATCACCAGTAGTCAGATCACTTTCATTAAACAGTATTCTATTACGTATTTGCTGATTATATAAATTTGCTCGCTTATTACTTCTTACTATAATTGCCGTTTCTTCTTTTCCCAAATCACTATAAGCATCATTAATAGCATCCATAATCTCATAACCATCAATTAACCTGATTATATCTTTAAAATCTGCTAAATCTAATTTAAAACTATCATAAATGCTATGCGACAACGCTTCTCGTAATACAGTTGCATTTGCAAGAATACCAGAATCTTGTTCTTGCCTTACAACTTCATCCAATTCCATTTTGGTAACCTCTTTATTATAATTTAGTCCAAGGGAAGCTTCGTTTAAAGCTGGGCTTAAATCTAATTTAACTGGTGGTAATTGAGCAGTATCACCTATTAAAAGCAATTTACACTTATGACCAGAATACACATATTGCATTAAATCGTCCAATAACGAACCATTTTCAAAAAGTTTTGATTCTCCAGGGGTATCTGGTATCATTGAAGCCTCATCTACTATAAAAATGGTGTTTTTATGCTTGTTTGGCTGTAAAACAAACTTAACGCCCCCGCTTTTTTCTTTCTTCGGAAAATATATCTTTTTATGTATAGTAAATGCTTCTTTTTGCGAATAATTAGAAATCACTTTTGCAGCTCTACCCGTTGGAGCCATTAGAACGGCACTCTTTTTTGCTTTCCACAAATTAGCAACAATGGTTCCTACTATTGTAGTCTTACCCGTACCAGCATATCCTTTTAACACATAAAGCACATTTGGTGCTTGATTAAAAATAAATTCTGAAAGCTGTTGTAGAACAATATTTTGCTTTAACGTTGGTTTAAACGGAAACTGCTGTTTTATAAGGGAATAAAATTCGGATGACGTCATTTATTATATAGACTAATTAAAAATTATTCAAATATAGAAATGATTTTTACTCCCATAGGTTTTTACGGTTAAAAAAAAATTGTAGATTTGCGAAAAGACTTTTAACAAAACACATACTATGTTAACATTTATTCTTATTGCAGTAGCAGTGATATTGATTACAATTGGCTTGGTTAAGCTAGTTGACAAATTCATACCTTCTAAATTCAAGCCTATTCTAACAATTGCCCTTTGGATAATAATTGGGGTTTTAGGCTATCAAACGTATATGTCTATTTACGAGCCTATTCAGTTTAACAAACTTAAAAACAAACGTTACAAAACAGTCATTACAAGTTTGATTGATATTAGAGATGCTCAACTTGCACATAAACAAGTAACTGGTAAATTTTCAGGGAGTTTTGAAAACTTAATTAAATTTGTTGATACAGCAGAATACACTATTACACAACGTCGTGATTCTACTATTATTGATGAAGAATTAACAAAATTATATGGTGTTGATACTACCAAAGAAATTGTAGTTATTGATACTTTAGGCTTTGTTTCTGTGAAGGATTCTTTATTTAAAACTTCAGATCGTTACAAAAGCATGATGTTTGTGCCAGTAGGTAAAGAAGGTGCTAGATTTACACTAAATGCTGGATTTATAGAACAAAACAAGTTACAAATACCTGTTTTTGAAGCTTTAGTAAAAAAAGATGTTATTTTATATGATCAAAACCCAGATCTTCTTTCTCAAGAAAATCAAGTGGTATCAGTAGATGGTGTAAATGGAAATGCTTTAAAAGTAGGTTCTATGGACGAAGTTAATACAACTGGAAATTGGCCAACAAATTATGCCGCTGCAGAATAAGACTTCTAGCAAACTAACTAATTTAGAATTGTCCATTCAAATAAATTTGAGTGGACTTTCTTTTTGTATACTACAAAAAGAATCCAATACAATTTCTGCCTTAAAACACTTTGATTTTAATAAAAAACTGAATCATTTAGAGCTTTTAGATCATTTGAAAAATGTTTTTAATACAGAAACTATTCTCCAAGAATCGTTTACTAATATTTGTGTCATTCACGATAACGAATTATCGACTCTAGTACCAAAACCTTTATTTGAAAAAGACAATTTAGCTGATTATTTAAAATTTAATTCTAAAATTCTTAAATCAGATTTTATCACTTACGATGATATTCTGTTAAATGATAGCGTTAATGTATATGTGCCATATATAAATATTAATAATTTTATATATGAAAAATTTGGGGCTTTTACTTTTAAGCATGTGTCCACCATCTTAATTGAAGAGATTTTACTTCTTGAAAAAAACACCAATGCATCCAAAGTATATTTAAACATAAACAAAAATCATTTTGAAATAATCATTACAGAAAAAGGGAAACTTTTACTTTATAATACATTTGAATATACAACAAAAGAAGATTTTATATATTATGTTCTATTTACTACAGAACAACTAAAACTAAACCCAGAAACATTAAATTTGGTTTTTATTGGTGATATACATAAAGATGATGAGTTGTATCAAATAGGCTATAAATACATAAGAAATATAAGTTTTATCAACCGAAATGATAATTACAAATATCTTGAAAACCCAAAATACAATCATTCAGATTTCACATTAATAAAAAGTTTCTAATGCGTATAATATCAGGCACTCATAAAAGCAGAAAAATTGTTGCTCCAAAAAAATTACCAGTGAGACCAACAACAGATATGGCTAAAGAGTCCTTATTTAATATTATAAATAATCTGTTTTATTTTGACGACATTTCCGTTTTAGATTTATTTGCTGGCACGGGGAATATAAGCTATGAATTTGCATCAAGAGGCACCCAAAATATTACCTGCGTAGACCAAGATTATGGCTGTATAAAATTTATAAACCAAACAGCTGAAAATTTAGAAATGCCAATAAACACTATTAAAAGTGATGTTTTTAAATTTTTAGAAAAATCTAATTTGCAAACCAACATTATTTTTGCAGATCCCCCTTATAACTTTTTAGAAGAACAATTTGCTAAAATTCCAGAATTAGTGTTTCAAAATAATTTATTACTAGAAGATGGAATTCTAATTCTAGAGCACTCTAAACACACTAATTTATCTAACCTAAATCATTATAGCTATTCTAAAAGTTATGGCGGTAATATGTTTAGTTTTTTCGAAATAGCTTAAAGTCTACCTCTTCTTTTTTTTGTTAATTATTTTTTTTTCAGTATTTTAGACTTAATTCCTAAGATTTCCCGAGTTCTATACATGCTTTATCTCATCAAAAAATTATGATTATTTATGGTTCAATATTGAGTATTAACCTTAAAAACCATAAATAAAATGAAAAAACTCTTATTATTATTATTAGCAGTGATTCTTTTTATTGCTTGCGAAAAAAAAACACAACGTTACTTTGCAGAATCTGCTGAAATTGAAACATTAAAAGCTGGTATCAATGCCTACGAAACAGGCAACTGGGACAAATGGGAAAGTCATTTTGCAGACACTGCAAAAATATTTGTTAATTCTATTAAACCTTTAACTGTTAAAAAAAGATTAGAAGGTTTAAAAGCCATGACTAGCGCTATGTCTGCTTATGGTTTTAACCATGACAAAGAATACATTGAAATGGTTTTAGATAAAGAGGATGAAACATGGGTTTATTATTGGGCAACACACAAAGGTACTTTTGCTGCTAACAATAAAGAATTATCTGTGCCTGTGCACTTAGCTGTACAATTCGTTAATGGAAAAATTGTAGAAGAGTTTATTTACTTTGATGGTACAGGTATGAATTTAGAATTTGCTGCTATAGCAGCTGCCAAATTAGAAGCCGAAGCCGAAGTTTTAGAAGACTAAAATTACTAACCAAGTATTAGTTAACTAAAAATCAATTAATTTATAAATTTATGAAAGCAATTAAAACAACTTTAACCTTAGCATGCTTGCTATGCTTTACATGTAACGTGTCATTGGCTCAGAAAATGTTCTCAGTACATCAAGACAACGTAAAACCTTCAATGCTTATAGAGTACGAGAAAATTGCAAAAGAATTTATTGCAGCCACAGTAGAGCATAATGTACAAGATGAATGGTTGTCGGCAGTATCTAATGACTTTAAATATTTCTACATAACTCCAATTGAGAATTTTGCTCAATTAGATAAAAATCCATATGTAGAAATGGCAACAACTATGGGTGGTAAATTCAAAGAGTTGTTTAATCGTCTTGATAAATGTTTAACAGCACATGGTTCATACATAGTTGTACTTGATGAAGCACTAAGCTATATGCCTGAAGGATCCAGAGAAGCACAAGAAGGTCAAAATTATCGCAAATGGATTTATATGTATTACACACCCGAAAATGGTGATAAAGTAAAGGAAGGTATGAAAGCTGTTAAAGAACTTTTTATAAGTAAAGGGTCTACAAATTATTACCGAATTTACAAAAATGGGTATGGTGCCATGGAAAATTACTATATGGTGGCTATTTCGGCTAAAGACGAAATAGATGAAGCAACCAAAGCCAAAGCCAATGAAGAATTGCTGGGACCAGACCGCTGGGAAACTTTTAGCAAAGTAATAAATCACATATCCAGAATAGAAGAATATCATGGAGAAATGAGACCTGATTTATCTTATGCTCCAAAATAAACTATTGTAAAACTTAATTAATGTGAATTCGTGAAATTCGTGTCAAAATTTTTTAGAAGTTGAAAGCGAAATGAATTAAAGTACAGGATATCCTTTGAAATACAGCTGATACCAATAAAATATATACTACTGCTAACCAATTTTAATAGAAGCCCCTTCTTAAAAGCAAGAAGGGGTTTCTTATATTCAAGTAAATCTATAAGCCGAATTCTGTTCATTCTAAACTCATTTCAGGATTTCCTAAAACAAGCACAAAAATACCTTATCATTTATCTGCGCATATTGTTACCAATACACTTTAGCTGTCTACCCTCCAGCATCGAGCGTGCAGCCCTCAAACACTGGTTTACATGACATTGCACCACATAGAGTTTACCTGGTTTCACTACAGCATAACCTGTACATACTTTCTGTTGCACTTTTCCTAGTCTCACGACTGGTGGCCATTAACCACTATGTTGCACTATGGTGTTCGGACTTTCCTCCCAAATACTGAAATAAATCGGCACATGAGCGATAAGGCAATCTACTTAATAGCAAAATTACAATAAAGAAATTTTAAATTTCAAAAAAACAAACAGAACTATTCCATAACTTTAAAATACACATCACTTTAACTCACAACTTCGAAATGAAGGGTGAAAATGCGATGAAATCTGGTATTTCTTAATTTCAGTACAGCATCGAATGAGGGCTTAAACACTTATCACCTATAGTTGTTAATAACTCGCTTTAAATTTCGTGAGCTTTATCTTTAATTTTAAACTGAATTTTTAACTTTGTTAAACACAAGTAAATTAAGAAAAATTGGAGCACTTTGTAGTATCGGCTAGAAAATACAGACCTCAAACATTTAAAGATGTTGTTGGGCAGCAAGCTATTACAAATACATTATTGAATGCCATCGATAATAACCATTTAGCGCAAGCCTTACTTTTTACAGGGCCCAGAGGTGTTGGTAAAACGACCTGTGCTCGTATTCTTGCCAAAATGATTAATAGTGATGGCACAGAAACCAATGAAGAAGATTTTGCTTTTAATATTTTTGAACTTGATGCTGCTTCAAATAATTCTGTCGATGATATTAGAAGTTTAACAGACCAGGTTCGTATCCCGCCTCAGGTTGGAAAATATAAAGTCTATATTATTGATGAGGTACATATGTTATCTCAGGCTGCTTTCAATGCATTTCTAAAAACACTGGAAGAGCCTCCAAAACATTGTATTTTTATTTTAGCGACTACAGAAAAGCATAAAATTATTCCAACTATTTTATCTCGTTGTCAAATATTTGATTTCAAACGCATTACAGTAAAAGATGCTAAAGAATATTTAAAATATATTGCAGAAGAACAAGGCATAACTGCTGATGATGACGCACTACATATTATTGCTCAAAAAGCAGATGGAGCCATGCGAGATGCTTTATCTATTTTTGATAGAGTGGTAAGCTTTTCGGGTAAAAATTTAACCAGACAAGCCGTTACAGAAAATTTAAATGTGCTTGACTACGAAACCTATTTCACAAGCACAGATCTCATTTTAGAAAATAAGATTCCTCAACTCCTATTACAATTCAACAATACATTATCTAAAGGTTTTGATGGACATCATTATATTGCAGGACTAGCATCACATTTTAGGGATTTACTAGTAAGTAAAACCCCAGAGACGATTGAACTACTAGAAGTAGGTGATCAAACCAAAACTAAATACTTAGAGCAATCTAAAAAAGCCTCCCAGGAATTCCTACTCCAAGGCATCAATCTGGCAAATGATTGCGATCTCAAATATAAAACCAGTAAAAACCAACGGTTACTTATCGAATTATGTTTAATGCAGCTTGCCTCTATCACTTTTGATGGAGAAAAAAAAAATAGCAGACATTACATAATTCCAGCGTCTTACTTCAAAAAGAAAGGCATTACTCCTATTCCTATAACAACTCCTAAACAGGAGCAAAATAATGTAGAAAGTGCTAATGCTAGCCCAAAACAGGAAAATGTAAAGGTTAAAGCATATAAATCTGATACTTCAGAGACTTTTCAAGTTAACGAACCCTCAAAAATTATTTTAAAGCAAAAAACCAAACGAACATCTGGTCTATCTTTAAGTAGTATAAGAGCAAAAAAAGAGCATCTTATTAAACAAATGGATGTTGTTATTGACGAAGAAGACTTACCTGTTGAAGATTTTACCGAAGAGGCACTTATAGCCGTTTGGAATACTTATATAGAACAATTACAAGCAAACGGAAAACACAATCTGGCTTCAATATTATCTATTGACACGCCAAAAGTAAAAGGAACTACTGTGCATTTAGAATTTCCTAATGCTACAAATAAAGTAGAAGTAGAACGCCAACAATACGGTCTTTTAGGTTTTGTTAGAAAGTCCTTAAACAATTTCGATATTAATTTATCCATTAGTGTAAACGAAGTTATGGAAAAGAAATACGCTTATACTGCTATGGATAAATTCGAGAAATTAAAAGATAAAAACCCAAATATCGAAATTTTAAGAAGAACTTTCGATCTAGACATATAAAATACTACATATGAGTAAGTTTTTATTTTTTACTATACTATCAATTGTTTTTTTATCAAGTTGCGACGGTAGAGATCGAATATATAAAACCAATGCCGAAATTTTAAAAGAAAATAAGCTTTTAGAATCGTTTACTGAAGAAATAAAATTTGTTCCAGAAACATATACAGAAATTAAAACAGATACTATTTTTAATAATGGGTTTGAAGTTAAAATAAAATATCATTCTTTAGAAAGCAATTTTGTTTTAGAAAACAGAAAATCAAAAAATGATTCTATAATAAAAATTCACCATAAAAATTTTGAAGCACAACTTCTGGTGTTAAAAAACAATACTATTATTAACGAAAGTTTAATCAATAAAAAACTTTTTTATGACTTTGGAAGCGCTACGTTTTGGAACCATGCCATCATGCAATTTATATGGATAGATTATGATACTTCAAACGAAGACACACTATACTTAAACACTTCTTTTTGTACTCCAAGCACAAATGAATGCAAAGATTTTACTATTAAAATCAATAAACAAGGTGTGCTTCAAATTAAAAATATAGATATCGTTTCTAATACCATATAATCATGCTAGGACTAAAACTTCCAACAGACCCACGTTGGGTTAATATTGTAGAAAAAAACATTGAAGAAATACTTACCGATCATGCTTTTTGTGAACAAAAAGCAACAAGCACAGCTATTTCTCTAATTGTGAGTTTTCCAGAGTACACCGAATTAGTACAAGAAATGACAGCCTTGGTAAAAGAAGAAATGAGTCATTTTAAAATGGTACATGATATAATTATAGAACGTGGTTGGACACTTGGTCGTGATAGACGCGACGATTATGTTATTCAACTTATAAGATTCTTTCCTAAGGGAGGTAGCAGAACAACACAATTAGTACATCGTTTACTCTATGCTGCGTTAATAGAAGCCAGAAGTTGCGAACGTTTTAGGTTGCTTTCCGAAGAACTTCAAGACAAAGAATTAGCGACCTTTTACAGAAACCTAATGGCTAGTGAAGCCAACCATTACACTATGTTTTTAGGTTTTGCCCGTAAGTACGGAAATAAAAAAGAAGTTGATACCAAATGGCAACAACTTCTAGAATATGAAGCGGAAATTATGTCTAACTTAGGAACTCAAGAAACAATACACGGTTAAGAAATTGTTTAAATTTTATCCTTTAGCTTATTTTGTCGTCTTAAACTAAGCCTTCATTCTGCAGCAAAATGTCTTTAAATAGTGATGTTATTCGCATTTATTTTACCTTGACTGAGAACGTAATCACCCAAACTAATTCCAAAAACTAAACTTAAACAGTTTCTAAAACCTATAACCTATACCTATTTGTATATTTGAGTTTTTAGCCTCAACAAGTAAATCATCGTCAAAAACATTAGAAAAACCGTATGTATACCTGGCATCTGCAAATAATACATGGCTTATTCTGTATTCAACACCGCCAACACCAGAATAAGCAAAGTTTTTAATCCCATCGTCTTCTTTGTGCACTTTAATTCCGACCTGTGGACCTACTCCAATATGAATTTTTTGACTCACTTTAAATCTAAAAAAAATAGGAGCTTGTATGTAATCCAAATGCAAAGGTTCATCTTTAGCACCTTCTGCAGAAAACTGTATTTCTGGCATCAAAGAAATGGTTTTAGACAAACCTATGCTTGCAAAAAAACCAATATAAACACTATTTCTATGTTTATTACTAACAATAGTGTTAGTATCAAAATCTAAATTTGAAATATTTAAGCCGCCTCTTACACCATACTTTATGTCTTGAGAAAAACCATAAAATGAAAAACCAAATAAGATTGTAAATAGTAATATTCTTTTCATAATAAAATAAAGGTTTGGGATATAATCATAAGTAATTATACGGGTACGAATATATATTATAAAATCAAAAACCAACAACTATAAAAGGTAAAGTGCATAATTTTACTGTGTATTACTAGAAACAGTATTGTAATAGATACTTTTAATTATACCATCTGCTAAACCAATTTTTGGAACATAAATATTTTTTGCCCCACTCCATTTCATCGAAGAAAGGTAAATTCGCATGGCAGGAATAATAACATCTGCTCTATCTTGATTTAACCCTAGTTCTGTAATACGTTCTTCATAAGAATAACTCTGAAGCATATTGTAATAGGTCGTTAAATAAAAATATGAAAGCGGCTTCCCCATGGCTTTTCCTGATACTTTAAATATTTTATTAATATTTCCACCAGAACCAATAACTTCAATTTTATGATAAATTTTTGCATGTTTTTCGATCCATGCCTCTAGTTCTTTCCAAGATTTCTTTTTAACAATATCATTAAGAAGTCTAACCGTTCCTATTTTAAAAGATTTCGAAGCGACTTGTACGCCTCTATGTATTACAGTAAATTCAGTACTACCACCACCCACATCAACATAAAGATACGTTTTATTACTATCTATATACTTATGCAAATCGGTTGCTGCTATTATGGCAGCTTCTTCTTCTCCTTCAATGATATCTATACTTATTCCTGCTTCTTTTAAAACCAGATCGACCACTGCCTTACCATTTCCAGATTCCCTCATCGCAGATGTTGCACAAGCTTTATATTTTACCACTTTATGCGATTTCATCAATAATTTGAATGCTACCATGGTATCAACAATTCGTTGCGAATTTTCTTTGGAAATCTTATTTTCCACAAATACATCAGCACCTAGTCGTATAGGCACACGAACCAATGAGTTTTTCTTAAATTGTACAGGTTTTCCTTTTTGTTCAATGATATTTGAAATAAGTAACCTTACAGCATTAGAACCAATATCTATAGCTGCGTATTTCTTTATTGTAAGCATACTAACTATCTAACTTTTTTAAATAATAATCGTAAGTAGCAAATTGAGACCTTACTTTTTCTTTATCATTTATTTTATAATTATTTTCTTGTGATTCACCTAATAGTCTGGCTTTAACATTGTCACTCCAGCTAATATTAAACGTCTCTATAATTTCTTTTTTAATATCATCATCATAAATAGGACAGCTCACTTCTACTCTATTATCAATATTTCTGGTCATCCAATCTGCAGAAGAAATATAAATTTTAGAATCGCCATTATTTCCGAATATATAAACTCTGGAATGCTCTAAAAACTTATCTACAACACTAATAACTTCAATATTTTCACTCATTCCTTTTACACCAGGGATTAAACAACAAATACCTCTAACTATCATTTGAATCTTTACACCAGCTCTACTTGCCTCATAAAGCTTATCAACCATTTTATAGCTGGAAATACTATTCATTTTTAACCTTATATATCCTAATTCCCCGTTTTTAACAGCTTCAATTTCAGCATCTATTAATTTAAAAATTTCTTTTTGAGTATTATGTGGCGAAGTTATTAAGTGTTTATAGGTATAAATTTTATAATTAGTCTCAAAGAAACTAAAAATCTTATTTACATCTTTTAAAATACGCTGGTCTGAAGTAAACAAAGTATAATCTGTATAAATTTTCGCCGTAGATTCATTAAAATTTCCAGTACTCACAAAACCATAACGCTTCAGTTTTTTACCTTCCTCTCGTTCTACAACGCACATTTTACTATGCACTTTTAAACCTGTTACTCCAAAAATTAAATTAATACCTTCTCCCTCCATTTGTTGTGCATAATCTATATTGGCTTGCTCATCAAATCTAGCTTGTAGCTCTATAGACACGGTAACCGATTTACCATTAATAGCTGCATTAATAAGCGAACTCGCTACATGCGATATTTCAGCTAAACGATAAATAGTAATCTTTATAGTTTTTACACTGGGATCTAAAGCAGCCTCTCTTAAAAACTTAACAACATAAGAAAAGGTTTGATATGGAGCTTGAAGTAAATAATCTTTTTCCTTAATAGCTTCAAAAATACTAGCCTCTAAGCTAAGCCCTTTAATAGGTAAAGCTTCTATTTTATTATAAAGAAGATCGTTTCTACCCAAACTAGGAAACCCCATGTAATCTCTTCTGTTATGGTAGCGCCCTCCAGGTATAATACTATCTGTATCATCAATCCCCATCTTAGTCATTAAATACTGTAAGGTCTCTTGATCTATAGTCTTATCGTATACAAAACGAACAGGTTCACCAATTTTTCTGTGTTTAACACTATCGGAGATCTTCTCGATAAAACTTTTACTTAAATCACTTTCAAAATCCAACTCGCCATCACGAGTAATTTTTATCATGTGAGCAGAAATACTCTTATAGTCGAAAATATTAAAAATATCACTTAAACAATGACGGAGTAAATCATCAATCATTATAATATAACTCTTCTCACCATCTTTTGGCAACTCAACGAATCTATTAAAGGATTTTGGAATCTCTACTAATGCAAACTGCCTTTCATCATTACACATTAACATTCTAACCGCTAAATAAGCACCACTATCTTTTAAATTAGGAAGTACTACAGAGTCGTTCAAAATAATAGTTACTAAAGCAGGGCTAACTTTCGTTAAAAAGTATTTTTTTATAAAATCATGCTGCGCATCATCAATTTGATTTTCATCAATAATATAAATATTTTCATCCTCTAGTCTTTGATGAATCGTATTTAATATTTCTAAACTTTTACTTTGTTGTTTTATTACAATTTGAGTTATAATTTCCAGCAGTTCTTTTGCTTTTATACCTCCTAAAGCGTTCTTTCCTCCTTTCCCAGCTTCTACAATACGTTTTACAGTAGCATATCTAACTTTAAAAAATTCATCCAAATTGTTAGAAAAAATACCTAAAAACCGCAGACGTTCTATTAATGGTACGTTTTCGTCTGACGCTTCTTGTAAAACTCGAGCATTAAATTGCAACCAACTTATTTCTCTATTTATATAATTATTATTTTGTAATTCTGGTTTTGTCATTGAATAACTCATTATTTAATAATGAGTACAAATATATTCTATTTAAGCTAAACATTATTATTAAAAAAATATGAAATCTAAAGGTTTCAGAAAGGGTTATACACTATGTATATATCAGATAGCGGCTCTTATAAAACATAAACAAGCATCATACAAAAACTGGTCCCTACTCAATAATTATATTATTTTAAGTCTCTAGGAAATAAAGTTTTTGTAGTAGTTCCTTTATTTAAATCTTTCCAATTATCAATATCAAATTCTATAATAACCACACCACTCGTTGGAACATTATCTATGTAACTACTGCCATACGTATTTACAAAAGCTGTAATGGCATGATTATGCCCAAAAAGCATAAGAGTATTAGCAGTATTATCACATGTTTTAACAACTTCAACAAGATTGATTCCTGAGAAATCATATAACTCATGATTTAAATGCACAATATTTGTATCAATATCGAGGTTAGAAATAAAGATATTTGCCGTGGTTTTTGCACGCATAGCATCACTAGTCAAGACCAAGTCTATATTTAAATCATCTTCCTTTAAACTAATTGAAACTAAATCGGCGTCTTTAAAACCTCTTTCATTAAGAGGCCTTTCATGATCTATTACATCATGTTTCCATGAAGATTTAGCATGCCTTATCAAGATTAATTTTTTCATAATATACCGATTAAGTGACTTTTTTATCGATAAAAAGTTATTTTATTGATAAAATTCAAGTTGTTAGTTTGTAAAATTAGTTAAAATAATCGTATATGAAAAACACTACAAACACCTAAATACCAGGTGTTTATATAAATTAAAACGATTCGTAATTATGAAAATCGATTAAAAACTTATAACAACGACTAAAAGCCCACTAAAAGCTTTTAAACGAATTTATAAGTGATTTACCATATATTTTTGAACAGACAATAGTATATACGTTTTTTTGTAACGCCTACTAAAGTTTTTAAAGTTATGACCCTGAATAAAATACCAAATAAAAAAAAAGCATTATTAACAAATGTTTATCCCTCACAGTTTTTTCCCTCAAAAACTTTTTTACTGTTTTCATTAATAATAAACATCAATCCCTCTATGTGACTATTTCGACATATTATGTGTTTATAATATATAGTTTCTAAATAAAATAATTATACTAAATCATGAAAAATAAATTGACTTTAACGTTTTGTACTTTTCTTTTTACGTGCTTCATTTCATTATTTTTTTCCAATAAGGCAATAGCACAGGAAAATGGTATCTATGAATTAAGCAATAATAATTTTTCGAAATCAGCAATAAATAAGAAGACTGATGAAGGAAGGACTCAATTTAATAAGCTTGCTTATAATTTACACCCAACTGTATATATAGAAAACGGTCTTGAAAAGCAGACTTACGGTGAAGGATTACCTATTAAATTAACATTTGAAGATACCAAATCTTTAAACTTATTGAATAGTGAAAATGTTAAATACAATCAAGTACAACTAATAACTATAAAAATTAATAGTACTAACGATTTAAATAACACTTTAGATTTATCTAATGTACCTGGCTTAAACAAATTAATATATATATATCTAAAATGCAATTTTAAATGTACAGCAGAGCTAATAAAAGGATTTATAAAAGTAAACCCTCAAATAAGAGTTTTTTATACTTCAAAAAAACCATCTTAAATAAAGCATAAGGCCAATTTAAAAGATTAAAACATGAAAAAACGATACGCTAAGAAAACCTTCGCAAATATACCCTCACTAAAATTGGTGTTATTTGCCTTTTTGCTTATAATCGCTTACTCTACTACTAATAGTTATAGTCAAGTTAGAGTACCTTTTACGCCAAGAACATCAGACTTAACTCCGACACAAACATTATATAACATTAAAGGGGATTTTACTATGATCGGTAACACGAACCTCACACTTGTTAATTATAATGAGACGAGTCCGAATAACGGTGATATGAGATATGTAGATGTTGATGAGTTCGCTGTTCCTGGTAACAATACATTTAACTCTTCTTCTTCTACATTAGGTTTTTCAACTGAAAATGGAGCTATCCCAGAATGTTCAGATATTCTTTTTGCAGGATTATATTGGGTAGGTAGAGCAGATACTGGTAGTGACAGTAATAATGATGGAGATAATAATCCAAATACATTTCAGGTTACAAAAAATAATATTACTAAAAATTTTGATAAGCAAAAAGTATTAATAAAAGGGCCTGGATCTTCTAATTATACAGAACTTACTGCAGATCCGTCCGATATATATTACCCTTCAAATATTGATGAAAACCTTTTTACAGCTTACAAAGAAGTAACACAATATGTAAGAGATAACGGGCTTGGTGAATATTTTGTAGCCGATATAGCTTTAAACGAAGGAAGTCAAGATCTCACTGGTTTTTCTGGTGGATGGGGTATGGTAATTGTTTATGAGAATTCTAAGATGAAATGGAGAAACATTACTGTTTTTGATGGACATGCCTATGTACCAGAAGGTAATAATGAATTCCAAATCGATATTAATGGTTTCAATGCTGTACAAGCAGGAGATGTAAATGTTAAGCTAGGTCTTATGGCTGGTGAAGGGGAATTACAATGGAATGGTGATTATTTCGAGATAGAAATATTAGAAACAGGAAACTATCAAAGGTTAACTAATAATAGAGGCGCTACCAATAACTTTTTTGATTCATCTATAATAACTGGTGGTAATGCAAGAGAGCCTGAACTGGTCAACAATACTGGATTAGATATAATAATGTTTGATATACCTAATAACAACAATAGTCTTATTGGAAACTCTCAAAGCAATACATCCTTTAGATATGGTGCTGGTGTCGATTCTTATGTCATCTTTAATACCACATTTTCAGTAGATGCGCATGTTCCTGAACTAGAAGGTATTTTAACAAATGTACTCATAGATGGAAATACACCTGGCGCAGGAAATTCATCGTTAGAACCAGATGAAAATGCAGATTATGCTATTGAGATAAAAAACAAAGGTACAGAGGCTACAAATAACACTATAATTACAATTCCTCTGCCAGAGTCTGTTAATCCTGATGATTTAAATATAGATTATCATTTATACCCACCTTTAACACCAATTACAAACCCAAACGTTCCTACTCACGTTCCTAGTCCAGGATCAAATGGTTCTATTGTATGGAACATAGGAACATTACCAGTACCAACAGATCCAGACACCGTACTAGCAGATATTAGCTTTACTTTAACTGTTACAACAGATTGTTCTATTCTAAGCGATCCTGCTTTCGATCCTAATGTATCTGTAAACGGAAACATTAGCGGTGTTGGTGCCATATCAAATTTACCTTTCAACTTTGATTTAATACAAGGTTATGAAACAACAGGCCTTTGTATTGGAGACCCAATACCCGTTCCAAGCATTATACCTATTGAATATTTAAATTACGTTAATGAAGCTCCAGTTATTACAGCTCCTAGCCCTTTAGATATTGAAGGCTGTGACGAAAATGATATGACAGCATTAAATACAAGATATGTTTATAGTGCATCGCAATCAGCAGATATAAAAGATACCTATGTAACAACAGGTTATGAAGCATCAGATAATGGTACTATCGTTAGTATAACTTATATTGATGAAATTACACAAAGTACAAGTTGTCCTTATACAATAACCAGAACTTATACCGCTACCGATGATTGTGGTAATACAGATACTGCAATACAAATTATTAATATTACTGATGTGACTGATCCTACTATATCAGGAACAATTCCAGAATCTACCGCAGAAGGATGTGTTGCTTCCGATGTTACTGCTCCAGTTAATACAGTAGCGGCTCTTGAAGTTTTAGGATTGACTATAGATGATAATTGTACGAATGATGCCAATCTTGTCGTGACTAGCTCTGATAGTGCCACAGGTACATGTCCAGTTGTTGTTACCAGAACGTATACTATTACGGATGCTTGTGATAATTTTACTACAACCACTCAAACCATTAATGTAATTAATACAACAGCTCCTATAGTACCCACTAATGGCAGTGATACAGTAGAATGTCTTGCTAATGCAACACAACCTACGGCTCCTGTGGTTGCAGATGTATGTGGTGGAGATATCACACCTGTAATCACTCAAAACGCAGATCCTGTTTGTGAAGGAGACAAAATTTATACATTTACTTATACAGATTGTGCAGGAAATGTTTCTGTTTATACTTATACCTATACTATCGATCTTTTACCTTTTACATTACCTGCTAATGGTGTAGAAACTGTTGATAATTTAGCCGATGCAGTTGAGCCTACACCTCCTGTTGTTAATGATAATTGTAACACTAATATTACACCTTCTGCTCCAACTGTATCTACAGCACCTGCTTGTGAAGGAGAGATTGTTTACACCTTTACTTATGAGGATTGTGCTGGAAACACTGCAGATTGGACATATACGTATACTATTGAATTAGCGCCGTTTACCGTACCTGCTAATGGCAATAGCACCGTTGCATGTATCGGGAATGCTACAGAATCTTTTACGCTGCCTAATGTGGTAGATGCCAATGGGAATACTATAACTCCTTCAGCAGCAGTCATTACTGAAAATCCTGATCCATTAACCTGTGAAGGAACCAGAACATATACTTATACTTATGAGGATTGTGTTGGAAATACTGCTAATTGGGCGTATACTTATACTATAGACACTCCTGCTTTCTCTATTACAGATCCAGATGGTGCCAGTACTGTTGAATGTATTGGGGATGCTACAGAAACTTTTACGCTGCCTAATGTGGTAGATGCTTGTAATAATATCTTATTGCCTTCTAATGCGGTAATTACTGAGAGTCCTGATCCGTTAACCTGTGAAGGAACCAGAACATATACTTATACTTATGAGGATTGTGTTGGAAATACTGCAAATTGGGCATATACCTATACTATCGATCTTTTACCTTTTACATTACCTGTTAATGGTGTAGAAACTGTTGATAATTTAGCCGATGCAGTTGAGCCTACACCTCCTACTGTTAATGATAATTGTAACACTAATATTATACCTTCTGCTCCAACTGTATCTACAGCACCTGATTGTCAAGGAGCTATTGTTTACACCTTTACTTATGAGGATTGTGCTGGAAACACTGCAGATTGGACATATACGTATACTATTGAATTAGCGCCGTTTACCGTACCTGCTAATGGTAATAGTACCGTTGCATGTATCGGGAATGCTACAGAATCTTTTACGTTGCCTAATGTGGTAGATGCCAATGGGAATACTATAACTCCTTCAGCAGCAGTCATTACAGAAAATCCTGACCCATTAACTTGTGAAGGAACCAGAACATATACTTATACTTATGAGGATTGTGCTGGAAACACTGCAGATTGGGCATATACCTATACTATAGACACTCCTGCTTTCTCTATTACAGATCCAGATGGAGCCAGTACTGTTGAATGTATTGGGAATGCTACAGAATCTTTTACATTTCCTAATGTGGTAGATGCTTGTAATAATATCTTATCACCTTCTGCTGCGGTAATTACTGAGAATCCTGATCCGTTAACCTGTGAAGGAACCAGAACATATACTTATACTTATGAGGATTGTGCTGGAAACACTGCAAATTGGGCGTATACTTATACTATAGACACTCCTGCTTTCTCTATTACAGATCCAGATGGTGCCAGTACTGTTGAATGTATTGGGGATGCTACAGAAACTTTTACGCTACCTAATGTGGTAGATGCTTGTAATAATATCTTATTGCCTTCTAATGCAGTAATTACTGAGACTCCTGATCCTGTAACTTGTGAAGGAACTAGAACATATACTTATACTTATGAGGATTGTGTTGGAAATACTGCTAATTGGGCATATACCTATACTATCGATCTTTTACCTTTTACATTACCTACTAATGGTGTAGAAACTGTTGATAATTTAGCCGATGCAGTTGAGCCTACACCTCCTACTGTTAATGATAATTGTAACACTAATATTATACCTTCTGCTCCAACTGTATCTACAGCACCTGATTGTCAAGGAGCTATTGTTTACACCTTTACTTATGAGGATTGTGCTGGAAACACTGCAGATTGGACATATACGTATACTATTGAATTAGCGCCGTTTACCGTACCTGCTAATGGTAACAGTACCGTTGCATGTATCGGGAATGCTACGGAATCTTTTACGCTGCCTAATGTGGTAGATGCTAATGGGAATACTATAACTCCTTCAGCAGCAGTCATTACAGAAAATCCTGATCCATTAACTTGTGAAGGAACCAGAACATATACTTATACTTATGAGGATTGTGCTGGAAATACTGCAAATTGGGCATATACCTATACTATAGACACTCCTGCTTTCTCTATTACAGATCCAGATGGAGCCAGTACTGTTGAATGTATTGGGAATGCTACAGAAACTTTTACGTTTCCTAATGTGGTAGATGCTTGTAATAATATCTTATCACCTTCTGCTGCGGTAATTACTGAGAATCCTGATCCGTTAACCTGTGAAGGAACCAGAACATATACTTATACTTATGAAGATTGTGCTGGAAATACTGCAAATTGGGCGTATACCTATACTATAGATACTCCTGCTTTCTCTATTACAGATCCAGATGGTGCCAGTACTGTTGAATGTATTGGGGATGCTACAGAAACTTTTACACTGCCTAATGTGGTAGATGCTTGTAATAATATCTTATTGCCTTCTAATGCAGTAATTACTGAGAGTCCTGATCCTGTAACTTGTGAAGGAACCAGGACATATACTTATACTTATGAGGATTGTGTTGGAAATACTGCCAATTGGGCATATACCTATACTATTGATCTTTTACCTTTTACATTACCTACTAATGGTGTGGAAACTGTTGATAATTTAGCCGATGCAGTTGAGCCTACACCTCCTACTGTTAATGATAACTGTAACACTAATATTATACCTTCTGCTCCAACTGTGTCTACAACTCCTACTTGTGAAGGAGAGATTGTTTACACCTTTACTTATGAGGATTGTGCAGGGAACACTGCGAATTGGACATATACGTATACTATTGAATTAGCGCCGTTTACCGTACCTATTGATGGTGCTAGTACCGTTGCATGCATCGGGGATGCCACAGAAACTTTTACACTGCCTAATGTTGTAGATGCAAATGGGGATACTATAATTCCTTCGGCAGCAGTCATTACAGAAAATCCTGATCCGTTAACCTGTGAAGGAACCAGAACATATACTTATACTTATGAGGATTGTGCTGGAAATACTGCAAATTGGGCGTATACTTATACTATAGACACTCCTGCTTTCTCCATTACAGATCCAGATGGAACCAGCACTGTTGAATGTATTGGAGATGCTACAGAAACTTTTACGCTCCCTAATGTAGTAGATGCTTGTAATAATATTTTATTGCCTTCGGCAGCAGTAATTACTGAGAATCCTGATCCTGTAACTTGTGAAGGAACCAGAACATATACTTATACTTATGAGGATTGTGTTGGAAATACTGCTGATTGGGCATATACTTATACTATCGAGGTAACTACAGCTCCTGTAGTTCCTACTAATACTGGCTCAACAGTGGAATGTATCGCAGATGCAGTACAGCCTATTGCACCTACCGTTACAGATGCATGCGGTAATGATATTATACCAACAATAACTCAAAATGCTGATCCAGTATGTAAAGGAGACAAAATATATGCGTTCTCTTATAGAGATTGTACAGGAAATACTTATGTATATATGTATACTTATACTATTGATGATACAACACCTCCTGCTCCAACAACAGACATTACCGAAACATTAAATGTTAGTTGCACCGATATACCTGATGCACCAGAAGTAACCTTTACCGATAACTGTTCTACTGATATTGTTGTTGTATTCAATGAAACGAACTCATTTGATGAAAATGCATTCGTTGATTACGAAATTGTTAGAACCTGGACGGTAAGAGACGAATGTGATAATGAAGAAGTTTACACACAAACACTTTATGTTGCTCTTGACGAAGTTATTACAGATTTAACTGCTCCAGACTGGTGTTATGATGAAGGCCCTATTAATATGGACAATCTATTATCAGACGATCTTAATAAAAATGGTACATGGGAACTGTTAGAAGGAGATCCTGCAGCAACGCTAAACGGTAATATATTTGATCCTTCTGGACTTGAACTAAGCCTGGACTTTTTACCAGACAGTGGTGGAATTGATTACAAATTCAAATACACAACTACAGATCAAGGCTGTATAAGTATTACAGAAATCACGATGAATGTGCATGCAGATTGCGTGGTATTACCTTGTGGTGAAAACGACATTGTTATATCTAAAGCGGTAACTCCAAATGGAGATGCATATAACGAGTTTTTCGAAATCTCTGGTATTGAATTGTGTGGCTTTCAATACGACGTAAAAATATTTAACCGATGGGGTGCTTTAGTATACGAATCTGATAATTATCAAAATGATTGGAACGGTACAACTGGTAAAGGAGCTATTGGAGCCGCTGGAAAAGTCCCTAACGGAACATATTATTATATAGTACAATTACAAAACAGTGGATTGAATCCTGTTACAGGACCCGTTTACTTAGGAACCAAATAAAAATATTAACCTATGAAATGAACCATAACGAATATTCGATAGTACCCGAATATAATTGATATGGTGAATGACATCTGGCAAATTAAAAACAATAAAATTCAAACAGATGAAACTTATTAAATATAATATAATCGCTATTGCATTGTTAAGTTGTACGGTTGGAGTTGCGCAACAATTACCGCAGTTCACCCAGTACATGTACAATACAATCTCAATAAATCCTGCCTATGCAGGAAGTAGAGAAGCGCTAAGCATTGTTGGATTACATCGAAGCCAATGGGTTGGTTTTAAAGGAGGTCCTATAACACAAACCCTTTCCATTCATACACCGCTAAGAAATGATCGTATTGGATTAGGGTTAACCTTTATCGAAGATGACTTAGGCCCACAAAACTATTCATACCTGTACGGTGATTTTTCATACAGTATTCCTACTGGACTTAATGGAAAATTAGCATTTGGTATAAAAGGTGGTTTTACTGGTTATAGTTTTGATCAAGATTTTTTAAATGACCCATCAATATCTCAAGATCCATTTTTTAATGGAACAGAAAATCGTTGGGCTCCAAATATTGGTGCTGGTCTTTACTATCATACAAATAGGTTTTATGCAGGGTTATCTGTCCCTAGAATATTAAACACTGATGAAAACACAGAAAGCGATTATAAAGCCTTAGAACGTGTTAGCTACTATTTTACATTAGGTACTGTACTGGATATAAATAATAGTATCAAATTTAAACCAGCAGGTTTAATAAAAGCAACCAATGGTGCCCCCCTATCGTTCGATCTTACTGCTAATTTCTTATTCAATGAGAAATTTTGGTTAGGTGGTTCCTATAGAATTAATGAACAAACAGCCGCTATTGGTGGTATTGCAGATTTTCAAGTATCAAGACAATTACGTATAGGCTATGCTTACGAAAAAGCAATTTCAGACATAGCGAGTTATTCAACTGGTACTCATGAAATATTACTTATTTACGAATTTAAATTCTTAAGTTCTAAATTAAAATCACCAAGATATTTCTAATTAGATTTTTTATATGAAAAATAAAAATTACATATTAGTCTGTATCGCTTTAATATTAAGCTTTTCTGTATACTCTCAACAAGGAAAACAAAAAAGAGCAGATACATTATTCAATAAATTCTCTTTTGTAAAAGCTGCAAAAGTTTACAGAGAACTTATTAATAATAATTATAATAAGGATTATGCAACACGCCAATTAGCAGATTGCTATGCTTATTTAAGAGACCCTAGAAATGCTTCGAGATATTATAAAAGTGTCGTGAAGCAAAAAAATGTGCCTATTGATTATTACTATAAGTATGCACAAGCACTTCGTGGTATGAAAAAATATGACGATTCTCAAATTTGGTTAAAACGCTTTAAAGATTCTGGAGGCGTAGTAAGTTCAAATGACTTCTCTAAGGATATAAATTTTATTACTAGTGTATTTGGTGCTAAAAAACAATATTTTTTAGATAGAGTTCGCTTCAATTCAAAATATAGTGATTTTGGCGCTTTCGAACATGATGGCAAAGTATATTTTGCGTCTTCTAGAGATGAAGGTGTTTCTATAAAACGTCTATATGGCTGGAATGAACAACCTTTTTTAGACGTTTACGTAACAGATGTTGGCTCTAAAAGAAATGTGGATCACACAGGAAAAATAAAAGGAGATATAAATTCTGTTTATCACGATGGCCCGGTAACCATTACAAAAGATGGACGTACCATGTATTTTTCAAGAAATAATTTTACTGAAGGTGTAGAAGTCAAGGACAAGAAAGGCTTAACAAATATGAAAATTTACAGAGCCACCTTGGTGGATAGTTTATGGACAAACATCGAAGATCTATCAATCAATGGAGATGATTTTTCAACACAACATCCTGCATTAAATATAGATGATACTAAATTATACTTTACATCAGATAGACCTGGTACCAAAGGAGGTTCAGATATATGGGTCATTAATATAAACCCCGATGGGACTTTAACAGATTTACAAAATCTTGGAAACGTTGTAAATACAGAAAGTGCCGAAGGATTTCCGTTTATAAACAATGAAGGCGTTTTATTCTTCTCTTCAGATGGACACACAGGCTTAGGCTTATTAGATATTTTTGCAACCATTAAAGGTGAAGAAGAAGATAGCATAGCAGATGTTATAAATCTAGGAGTACCAGTTAATTCTAATAAAGATGATTTTTCATTCACTATGAACCCAAATGGTATTACTGGTTATTTTGCGTCAAACAGAAAAGGTGGTCGTGGTAGTGATGATATTTATGCCTTCCACAGAGAACCTGTACTTCATGTTGAAGGTGTTGTAACCGATGCGATCAATACAAAACCTATTGCTAATTCTGTAATTGCTCTATATGACGATCAGGATAATAAAATAGCCGATATGATTACTGATGAAAATGGTTATTATCAAATAAACATTGATAGAAATAAAGATTATAAAATTGTGGCAAGTCAAGATAAATATATTGATGACTACAGAACATTTACATCTAAAAATATTCAAACCGAACTCATCACGATTAATGCTAATTTATTATTAAACCCAGTACCTAATGTTATAAAACTTGCAGAATTAAACACTATTTATTTTGATTTCAACAAGTATAATATTAGAGAGGATGCAGCTTTAGAATTAGATAAAATTGTTGGTTTAATGCAAAATGATTACCCAGAAATGGTAATACGAATTGAATCTCATACAGATTCAAGAGGAGACTTAACATATAATGATAAATTATCTATCGATAGAGCAAATGCAACTTATGAATATTTAATCTCTAAAGGAATTGATGCAGCTAGAATCACAGAACATCAAGGTTTTGGTGAACGTAGACTAACCAATGGCTGTGAAGATGGGCAAGACTGTGAAGAAGAAGCACATCAATTAAACAGACGTACTCAATTTATAGTTATAAAAATGGAATAACAACACGGCATTAACCAAACTGTGTATAAGAAATAAAAGCTATTACTAAATAGTAATAGCTTTTTAATTAAAACTAATAGACCCCATGGCATTTAAAAATCACATATTAACTAGTATCATATTGCTGTCAAGTTTTTCGGCACTTGCTCAATATGGTTCTCAAAAAAAAGCAGACAAGCTATTTAATAAGTTTTCGTTTGTTAGCGCTTCTCAAGTTTACTATAATCTTATAGAAAAAGACTTTAATGCAGATTATGCAACAAGACAACTAGCAGATAGTTATGCCTTTATGAGGAACCCAGATAGCGCTGTGGTCTACTATAAAAAAGTAGTAGAACAACCTCATGTTCCTATTGCATACTATTATAATTATGCACAAGCACTAAGAGGCATAAAAAACTATAAAGAATCTCGTGTTTGGATGAAACGCTATAAAAAAGCTGGTGGCGAAATAAAAGAAGCCACGTTTTTAAAAGATTCAGATTTTATTAACGCTATTTTCAACGCGAAACAACAATACTTTTTATCTAATGTCAATTTCAATTCAAAGTATAGCGATTTTGGAGCTTACGAACACGATGGTTCCATTTACTTTGCATCTTCTAGAAATGTAGGTGTGTCTACAAAACATATTTACGGCTGGAATGAAGAACCTTTTTTAGACATATATGCAACCGATAAGAGTGCTAATGATAGTATCGTCGATCATAAATCTAAACTTAAAGGAGACATAAATTCTATCTATCATGAAGGGCCAATTACCATAACAAAAGATGGTAAAACAATCTATTTTTCTAGAAATAATTATAACAAAGATGTTTTAGGAAAAGACGAAGAAGGTATGACAAATCTTAAAATATATAAAGCTACGCTAATCGAAGGTAAATGGACAAATATTGAAGAACTACCTTTTAATAACAAGGCCTTTTCTAATGGACATCCAGCATTAAACAATGATGAGACAAAGTTATATTTTGCTTCTAATAGGTCTGGTGGTTTTGGTGGAACAGATATTTACTATGTAGACATAAATAGTGATGGTTCTTTTGGAACACCTCAAAACTCAGGAGATGTGGTGAATACAGATAAAAATGAAAGATTCCCATTTATTAATAATGAAGGCGTTCTTTTCTTTGCTTCCGATGGACATCCAGGATTAGGTATGTTAGATATTTTTGGAACCGTTTCTGATAAAAACAATAACATTATAAATATTCTAAACCTTGGCGTTCCTGTAAATTCAAGTAAAGATGACTTTTCATTTTTTATGAATGAAGATGGGGTATCTGGATATTTTGCATCCAATAGAGACGGTGGTGTTGGCAGTGATGATATCTACGCATACATCAGAATTCCACAATTAAAAATAGAAGGAACTGTAGCAGATGTTACCACAAACGAGTCTGTACCAAACGCTATAGTGACGCTACTAGATACTAACGATAAACAAATTGCACGCTTAGAAACAGATGAAAATGGGTATTATGAAATAAATATAGATAGAGATACCGATTATAAAATAAACATTAAAAAAGATAATTATATAGACGATACTAGACATATCACTTCTAAAGGTGTCGAAAATAAAGTAACAAGCATTACTGAAAACTTTAATCTAAATCGTATTATAAAAAAGGTGGCTCCTATTACAGAATTCTATCCTATTTACTTCGACTTTAATAAATTTGATATTAGACGTGATGGCACTGTGGAATTAGATAGAATCGTTAATTTAATGATGAATATCTATCCAAGCATGGTCATTAAAATAGAGTCGCATACAGATTCTAGAGGCTCATTTGAATACAACAATAAGCTATCTCTAGATAGAGCTAAAGCCACATATAATTACTTAATAGAGAAAGGAGTCGATCCAGCCAGAATCACTGAGTATAAAGGCTATGGGGAGCAAAAATTGGCTAATGATTGCGATGATTCTGTTAAATGTACCGAAGAGCAACATGAAACAAACAGACGTACACAATTTATAGTGGTCAAAATGGAATAATCTAAACTTAATTCAATAAATAATTAAAACCATCAGGAGAGATATCTTTTGATGGTTTTTAGTTTAGCGTGATTAATCCTAAGAATATGAAGTCTATTCTAAAAATAGTTTTAAAACAAAAATCCTCTCGTTTATGAGAGGATTTTTTACCTAAAGCTAAATTTCAATAACAATGAAGTTATCAATAAATAACCCATTTAATTCTACGTTGCACAATTAAGTCATGCGTTTTTTGCTAAAAATTAGTACATTAAATTAGGCTATATTTTAATTGCTTTTTTAAAAAGCAATCTTATTTTTTTATAAAGATGTTAGTAAAATACCATCTTCCATTTTCGTTTTTTTCTGCTGAAATATCAAAGTTTGTAAAATCGCCTTCTATAGTCCCTCTATGTCCATCACTCTTTATCCAAGCCGTTACAACAGTTTCAGCAGTACTATATCCATATGCAACATTTTCAGACACTTTCTCAGCACCAGCATTAGCTTTTAAATAATCACTACGAGTATAAAAATTATCGTGCGATACTTTGCCATTATTCAACATATAATCAGTATGACTATATGCTACAGATTTCACTAAAGACATATCATCTAAAGCAGTCAATTCTAATGACAATCTATAATCATTAATGCGTTTTAGTATCTCTAATTCAATGGTTTTTGTTTCTTGTGTTATAAGGCTTAACTCTATAGTATCAGCCTTATCATCTATGCTGTCTGTTGAACAAGAAGTAATTGTCAATACAGCAAACAATACCAATAAAGGCAGTTTTATTAATAACTTCATAAGTAGGTAATTTAGATTAGGTTCTGTAAAATTAGCAACCTACCTCTGAAGTAAATGTTAATAAAATGTTAAAATCGATTAAAAACTTGGTTTTTATCGAGTTATTCAGCATTTAATCGACTAAGTGCGATTTTACAAACAAAAACATAGTATTTAAACGATAATTTATGGAGATAATCGATCTATCACCCAATTGTAATCTGCATCGAGTTTATATCTAATTCTGTCGTGTAATCTATTAGGACGGCCTTGCCAGAATTCTATTTCTAATGGCTTTACAATATAGCCTCCCCAATTGGCAGGTCTTGTAATTTCTTTACCTTCAAATTCTTTTTCTAATTTTAAAAGCCTTTTTTCAATAATGTCTCTACTTTCAATAACATCACTCTGATTTGAAACAATTGCCCCTAATTGACTTCCTCTGGGTCTGGACTCAAAATAACCATCACTTAAATTCTCAGCAATCTTTTCTGCTTGCCCTTTAATAATAATTTGACGTTCTGCTCCATGCCAAAAAAAAGATAAACATACATTGGGGTTTTTAGCTATTGCTTTTCCTTTTTCACTGTTATAATTCGTATAAAAAATAAACCCTTCATATGTAAAACGTTTAAGTAGCACTACCCTATTTTTCGGAAATCCATCTAACCCAATTGTAGAAACCGTCATAGCATTAGTTTCATCTTGAGTAAAAAATTCATCTACATCATGAAACCATTTCTGGAATAATTCCATCGGGTTTTTAGGCACGTCTTTTATAAGTAATTCGTGTTTTTCGTAAGATTTTCTATAATTACTTAAATCCTTTTCCATAAGTACAAAATAACAAAAAAAATAACTTTTTTATGTTATAATGTTCTCATAAACTTCTTAATTTAGTACCCCCCAAATAGAACTAACATGAGATTTGAAAATTCCGAATATTATAAAAATTTAAAGCATTATAAATTAGAAACAACCTATGGAGACTTTTATTTTTGCGATAATTTTTTTATTGGAGAAATATTTGAAGGTATACATTTTGAGTGGGATATGGTTGATTATCTTATGAATGAAGTACGTGATTTTTATGGCAAAGATGCTAAACTAGGCTATGTTTCTAATAGAATAAATTCTTATTCATTAGATCCGCAATCTTGGGAAAAAGTATATAAAAAATATGGCATTATTCAATTTAGTGCCATTATAGCATACAATAACTTTACACTTATGAATGCAAAACTTGAGAAACAGTTTTCTTCAAAAAAAATCAAACGCTGTACTAGTTTAACTGAAGCTATGGATTGGGTTTCAAGTATGAAGGAACTCGTTTAAAAATCAAACGTTTTACCGTCTTCACATAATTCTACGTGATCAAAAACTTCTTGAGCTTCATCTTTAAAAGCATTTAAGTTATCATAACGCGTCGAATAATGCCCTAACAATAAAGTGCCTACGTCTGCTAATTTCGCTATTGTAGCCGCTTCTTTTGCTGTAGAATGCTTTGTTTTAGGGCCTAAATGCGCATGCTTTTCCAGAAAAGTGGATTCATGGTATAAAACATCTACGTTTTTAATAATGGGTACAATGTCCTCTTTGTACATAGTATCACTACAAAACGCATAACTTTTTGGTTTTAATCCCGCTTTGGTAACCGATTCATTTTTTATGGTTTTACCAGCTTCGTTAACAACATCAAAACCTTGTGTTAGTTTTCGGTAATATGCAACATTTATGTTCGCATCCTCAACGGCTCCAATATTTAACTTACGATCTCCTTCTTTTTCTTTAAATAAAAAGCCATTTGTATATACCCTATGGTTTAATGGAATCGTAAACACTTCAACTTTTTCGTCTTCAAAAACCAATTCAGAACTATCTGAAGTTAATTCATGGAAAATAAGATTATAATTAGTCCAGGAATCTGCTAATTTTAGTTGCATTATAGTAACTTCTTTAATGCCCTTTGGTCCATAAATATGTAAATCTGCTTCTCTTGTAAGTAATCTAAAAGTTGATATTAAGCCAATCAAGCCAAAAAAATGATCACCATGTAAATGTGATATAAAAATATGTTTAATACGATTAAACTTAATTTTATGCTTACGAAGTTGTACCTGTGTCCCTTCTCCACAATCAATTAGAAACATGTGGTTATTAATTTCTAGTACTTGAGATGTTGTATTATTTAGTGTTCTTGGAGTTGCACTATAACAACCCAGAATAGTTAATTTCATATTACTAAAGAGGTGTGTAGCTTAGTGAATCTGATACCGTGAATTTAGTTTTAAAACTAAAAGCATATGGCGTATCACCATGTTTATTTAAATAATCTAATCTATTTTTAGCATCTTGAAACGTTGGTTCATAACCTTTTGGGACATACCAAAATGCCATATGCATCATTTTCATTTTACTGAACCATTCTTTTTTACGCTTAAAAACCTCAATATGATCTGATTTATATGTATAATTAAATAACGTTTCTAAATTTTCCCAGACAGACATATTAATAAGTAACGTATCGTCTTGAAAAACTTGATTGGCTAAATCTTTATCCTCATCTTTTAAACGCCATACAAAACCTTCGCTTCTATCAGCTAAAGCATTGATCTTATCTAAATTATTTACAAAATCTTGCATGATGGGGTCGTCCATTGGAGCCAACCTTTTTGCTATGTTTACCTGCGCAAGATGTAATTCGTTCATATTAAAACCCTAAATCGCGTTCTATTTCTTCCATCTCAATAATATCATAGGCCTCTTGAATAGTAGGCACTAATATAATTTCCTCTGGAATATCCTCTAAATTGATCTTATCTGAGACAACAACAAAGGATTGCTTAGATGCGCGATGCGTATTCGATATTTCAAGAAATTCAATAATATCTTGTAAATTCAGTTCTTTCAAAGAGGTTAAAACAACTATAATATTATTGCTCTTAAACTTTGGATATAAAGCCTGTAGTTTTTTAACTAATTCTATAATCGTGGCTTTTTCTTGTGTGATTATAGAAGTGTTTCCGTTTTGGTCTAAAATCATGATCTACTGTTTTATTTTGGATGCTAATAAATAAATAGCTGCCATTCTAATAGCTACTCCGTTTTGAACTTGGTCTAAAATAATAGATTGTTTTGAATCGGCAACATCGCTGGTAATTTCCACACCTCTGTTAATAGGTCCTGGATGCATGATCGTTATTTCTTTGTCTAATGAATCTAGCAATTCTTTATTAACACCAAACTGTTGTGTATATTCTCTTGTTGATGGGAAATAATTAATATCCATACGTTCGTTTTGCACACGTAGCATATTTGCTACGTCACACCAATTCAAGGCTTTGCGCAAGTCTGTTTCAACCTTTACTCCAATACCACCTATATACTTGGGTATTAAGGTTTTTGGTCCGCAAATCATTACCTCCGCACCTTGAAGTTGTAGTGCAAATATGTTTGAAAGCGCTACACGACTATGAAGAATATCACCTACAATAACAACCTTCTTCCCTGCGACTTCTCCTAGCTTTTCTCTTATAGAATACGAATCTAAAAGCGCCTGCGTTGGATGCTCATGAGCGCCATCACCAGCATTAATAATACTCGCATCAATATGTTTTGATAAAAAGACACCTGCTCCTGGATTAGGGTGTCTCATCACAACCATATCTACTTTCATAGATAATATATTATTAACGGTATCAATTAAAGTCTCCCCTTTTTTTACAGAAGATTGTGCCGACGAAAAATTTATAACATCAGCAGACAGACGTTTTTCTGCCAATTCGAATGATAATTTTGTTCTTGTTGAATTTTCAAAAAAAAGATTTGCAATGGTAATATCTCTAAGCGAAGGCACTTTTTTAATGGGTCTATTAATCACTTCTTTAAAATGATCGGCAGTTTCAAAAATAAGTTGGATATCTTGTTTTTTAAGATATTTTATTCCTAATAAGTGATTGACACTTAATTCGCTCATGTTTTTTTAATATTCAGTTACCAGTATTCCTCGATCTATCTTCTAGCTCCTAGCTCCTAGCTCCTAGCTCCTAGCTCCTAGCTCCTAGCTCCTAGCTCCTAGCTCCTAGCTAAATTATTATTTTTCAATTAAATAAACGGAATCTTCATTGTCATGCTCTTTCCAGTTTACTTTAACTTTTTCGTTATTTATAACATCTACCTGCCTGCCTCTATAATCTGGCTGTATAGGTAAATGTCTGCTAAAACGCCTGTCTATTAGCGTTAATAGTTCTATTTCATTTGGTCTGCCAAAAGATTGAATTGCTGTTAAAGCTGCCCTAATACTACGTCCTGTATATAAAACATCATCAATAAAGACTATGTTTTTATCTTCAACTAAAAAGTTAATCTTAGTGGCATTAGCTTCAAGTGTCTTTTCTCCTCTACGAAAATCATCTCTATAAAATGTAATATCCAGCTGTCCCAATTGAATATTTTTAACCTTATAATCTTCCTCTAATATTTTTGCTATTCTATCTGCCAAAAATACGCCACGTGGCTGTAATCCAATTAAAACGGTATTAGAAAAGTCGGTATGTTTTTCAATAAGTTGACAAGCCAATCGATGAAGAATGATGTTTACCTCTTTTGCGTTAAGTAAAACTTTTTGACTCATATATACTATCCAAACGTGTTTGGAGTACAAAGATAATGCAAAATTTTAGAAGTAGAAACATAAAGTTAGCACTTATATAATCAATCAACATGATATAAATGAAAAGCAAAATCCCCCCAAAAAGACTTTAAAGTATAGACTACACATGTTAAATATCAAAAAAACAATCCCTATAAATATTTTATTAATGAATTTGCTTCAACTTTTAGTTTTAGCGAGAACCTGTGATAAATGAAAATATTAATAAATACTACTTCCATTTTATTCTTAAAATTTTCATCATAAACAAATGAGCGAATATTATTAATAAAAAAATAAGTTGTAAAATTTTTCTTGTTTATTTAAAAAAATAAAATTAGATTCGTCTCTAAAACCTCTCATTAAGACAATGTAATTTCTGTCTTTTTCAAAATTATGTATTAATTATTTAGCCTTAATAAGGCTATTAAATATAACCAATAAATTGAAAATATGAGATTAAGAAATCAAGTAAATGGAGTTTCACTACACATTATAGCGGGAACACATGTTGTATTACTTTGTTTGGACGTTAATGAAACTGCAAAAAAAGACTTATTAGGCTTTTTACTTAAACGTAAAGAAACTTCGTCTGGTAAAACAACAGCCCTGAAAGGGTTCAAAGAATTTAAAGAAAAAGGTAATAAAAATGATGAAGCCTTAATTCAAGCTTTTCTTTGGGGGGATTATACTGCAGAACCTAATACTAACTATGAATATTCTGCAACACCTGTTTATGGGACTCCTAAAAACAGAAAAAACGGCAAGGAAATTAAAATAGAGATCACTACCGAAGATCCAAATTCTGGTACACACGGCGTCTTTTTTAATCGAGGTACTGTAGGACAAGCCTATGCTAGAAAATTTGACAACAAAAGCCCTGATAAAGTTCCAAACAATGAAGCCTATAAATGGCTTTCCAGAGGTTTAGAAGAAGCTATGCTAGCCTTTATTGCAGAAGCTAAAGGAAAAGATTACGCATTACGTGTGGCTGCTTACGAATTTGACCATGTACCAGTGATTCAAGCTTTATACGATGCTTCTGAAGGAGGTGCTGATGTAAAAATTATATACGACAGGTCAAAAGTTGGACCTTGGGAAAACACAGACAAAGCCATAGCCAAAGTTCCTGGTGTTGAAAAACTAATGATTCCCAGAACAGCAAATTCTTCCATAAAACATAATAAATATATTGTACTCCTACATAAAGGAAAACCTATTGAAGTATGGATGGGATCTACCAATTTTACAAGAGGAGGTATTTTTGGACAATCAAATGTTGGGCATATAGTAAGAGATAAAACTGTTGCTGAGGCCTATTTAGAATATTGGACACGACTGTCCAAAGATCCGCAAATGAAAGAAATTCGTCCTTTAAATGAGGATCATACACCAACTCCTAAAAAAGACGTTCAAAAAGGAATTACTCCAATTTTTAGTCCTAGACCAGATTTAAGCGTTTTAGATTGGTACGGAAAGCAAATTGAAAATGCAAAACAATCTATTGGTTTTACCGCAGCTTTTGGAGTAAATCAAGATTTTGCAGATATCATGAGTAAAGAAAATGATTCACTTCGATATATTTTATTAGAACACGAAGGAAACACTTTTGATGATTTTAAAGACACACCTAACAATAGAATTGCTTTAGGAGCCATACTTAATGATGAAGAAATAGAAGAAGAAGGTTTAAAAAATTGGGAAGCCGAACATCTTACAGGTTTAAACGACCATGTTAAATATTTACATACAAAATATCTTTTTTTAGACCCTCTTACAGACGACCCAACACTTATTACTGGATCTGCTAACTTTTCTAAAGCCTCTACACAGAATAATGATGAGAATATGATTATTATTCGTGGAAACACCAATGTAGTAGACATATATCTTACAGAATTTACACGTTTGTTCAATCATTTTGAATTCCGTGATCAAATGGCAAACCATGGATTAGACGAAGTTTATTTTAGTGATTATTTGGCTACAGATGATTCCTGGACCAATATTTATTTCAAAAAAGGAACGCAACATTATACAGAGCGTAAACTCTTTAGTTGATAAAAGCATTCAAAATACACAGATAATTAATCTTTTAAATATACACACTTTATGAATGAAGAAGTTACTTCTATTGGAGGTTCAGTATGTAATGAGAAACTTTCTGCAGGTTTAATTTTTGCAGAAGGGCAAAATCTTACACATCAAAACAAAGAAGCCTTATGGGAAATATTTGAAGCAATTGGTTTCAGTTGGTCTAATACCATTTACAATTCTAATAACCAGAGAAGCTCATGGTATGAAATGTTAAAAGCTAAAACCGAAAATGCGCCTAATTATACAGGAGAATATGTAAATGCTATCTATGTGATTGATGAACTAAAAGCCATGTATGGAAAAGAAGACGCTTATAAAAAATTATTTTTTGAAAGTAATATAGATAATAGTGCGCCCCCTACTACCCGATTAGCACATTGTAAAGTATATGTAGTTAATGAATTTATCCGAATGCAAATTACCGCAGGAGGATTTAAGAGTTGGGGAACCAAATATGGTGGAGAACAAGCAAAAAACTATCATGGATTCTTAGGAGGCACACGATACAACCGTATTTCTAAAGTGCGTGCTTACAACCCAGATTCCAATAATTTAAAAAATGAATAGGAATGAAAAACCAGTTTGATTATATAATTGTTGGTGGTGGAGTCGCTGCTGCAACCATTGCTAAAGGTTTATTAGAACACAAACATGATACTTCAATACTAATTTTGGAAGCAGGTCCCGAAATTATAGCCAAAGACAGGCGCTTTTGGTGGGATTATATCACTCGGGGAGAAAGACCATATACATTTACTTACGATCAAAAATTTGAAGCAAATTCTACAGGAAACATAGACTATCAAACCGATGGTGTTCGTGTAAAAGCCTATGGTGGCTCAACCATGCATTGGGGTGCTTGGTCTTTACGCTTTAGACCCGAAGATTTTAACCTTTTCACCAACACAGGAGAAGGTGCCGATTGGCCTATTAATTACGAAGACTTAGAAACATATTATAACGATGCTGAAGCCTATTTATCTGTTTGTGGAGATGACAGTGCTAACTGGGTTCCCAGATCTAAACCTTACCCTGTGCCTCCTTTCGAGTGGACTGCTGCCGATGGAGAAATGATTAAAGCTTGGGAACAATTAGATGTTGTATATCAAGATGGTGATATAAATCCTGGCAAAAAAAGCAAAATAAAATCTGGTAAGATGCCAGTTGCTCGTTACAGAAAATGTATGACAACGGGTACTTGCAAATACTGTCCTATTGGAGGTCGGTTTAATGCACAATATGTATTAGATGATTTAAAAGAAGATTCTCGATTTATCAATTTTGAAGTTCGGGTAAACTCACCAGTACATAAAGTAAATACTTCCAGTAAATCTAAAATAGAATCTGTAACATATACAGATAATATAAATGGAAAAGAGCATACAATTACAGGCGATACAATAATCTTAGCTTCTGGGGCTTATAATGTCCCTAAATTATTAAGAGCTTCAAAAAATGAATTCTGGGAAAACGGTATTGGCAATGATTATGATTTAGTAGGCCGTTTTGTTGTATCACATTCTATGTTAAATGTAGTTGGTAAAGCGCAATCAAACCCTAATGGATGGTTTCAAGAATATGATTTTCCAACTTTAATGTCACATAGTTACAATACTAAAGAACATCAAAAGAAAGGAAAGATTTTTATGTTTAAAAATCGTACCACTCCAAATGTTGATATTGCTCAATTAATGATTGATGGGAAAACTAGAGAAGAAATTGATGAAATCGTTTATGGCGAAATGACTGTTAATATTCAAGCCTTTTTAGAAGAAAAAGGAAAACACAGTAATAGATTAGAAGCCAAACCAGGAAAAGATCGTTTTGGTTTACCACAAACAACAGTACATTTTAGCAGAACAGAAGAAGAAATGAAAAATGCTAATGATCGTTTGAAATTACTAGAACAGATCATTGAAAAAATGGGATTAGAAATAATCTCTTCTCGTGTGGACAAACCAGGCGGGCACCATACTACAGGAACCGCACGTATGGGAACAAGTCCAGAAAATAGCGTAGCCGATAAATTCATGAAAGTACATGATACCGATAATCTATACATATGCTCTAATGCTGCTTTCCCAACAGGAAGTGCAGTAAATCCAACACTTACACTTACTGCAATGGCCTTTAGATTAGTAGATCATTTTATTAAAAAAAAGCAAAACTAATTCCAAAACAAACAATGTCAACAAAAGAAATACAATTCAAAAATGCTTTTCAAGAGAAAGCAACAACTTTAAATAACGTAAAAGAATTAATTCTACATTCAAAATCTGTAGGAGATATTAATGAAGACAAATTACACGTATTAAAAGAACTATTAAATAGTGCTGTAGTACTAGAATTTGCAACCATTCCTATTTATCTACAAGCTATGTGGACTATTAAAGACAACAAATGTGAGGTAGCAAAATCCATTCGTAATATTTTTCAAGAAGAAATGTTACATATGGCCATGGTATGTAATATGATTGTTGGAATTGGTGGTGCACCTAAAATATATGATCCTGAAAATGGATTAAAATTCCCCTCTGGCTTACCAGGAGGTGTACACCCAGAACTTTTTCTGTATTTAGAAGGCTTGAATGATTGTTCACTTCGGAATTTCATGGAAATAGAATTACCAGAAGAAATTGCAGATATCTATGATTATGAAACCAAAGAATTGGTAACCCTTGGAGGTCTATGTCTTGAAGATGGTAGTGTGAGTGATAAAATTCACCATCAAAGTCATGAGCATAATTCGACTATTGGCGAATTGTACGATAGAATTAATGAATTATTTCAAGAATTACAGCCAAAAATGGATGTAGAACGTCAATTAGCAGGCCCTTTATCATGGTGGGTTATGGCAGATGCCGAAAGTGTTTCTAAAGCCATATATATGATTAAAGAACAAGGCGAAGGCTCAGAAAACGTAACTCCGGCAAGTACAGGCATGGACAATCTGGCACATTTTTATCGCTTTTGGGAAGTTTATTATGAAAAGAAAATTGTACAAGAAGGAGACAAATATTATTTCAAAGACCCTAATCCACGTCCTGAGACCTATAAAATTGCAAGAGTTCCAAAAGGAGGCTATTTAAAAGAAGACGTATCACCAGAAGTTTGGCATTTAGTTAATGAATTTGATAAAGTATATACCGATTTAGTAAAGTTTTTAGAAGATGCCTGGGCTATAAATGGCAGAGGGCAAGCCGCTTTAGTAAATGCTATAGAAGTCATGTTTAAATTAGAGCATTTTGCTTTACCTCTTATCCAGATACCTATTCCTGATAACAAGGAAGGACTTAATTATGGTCCTTGTTTTAGGCTTCTTTAAATTTAAATAATCACAATTATTAAAAATAATATCATGAAACAAAAACAAACTATTTTATTCGCTTTTTTACTTTTAGCAACTATCAATACTTTTTCACAGGGAAAGAAAACACCATATAGTATTGGTCAAAATGTCCCAGAATTAGGAGGCATTATATTTTATTTAGACGCAACTGGACAACACGGGTTAGTATGTGCTCCTCAAGATCAGAGTACAGGAAGTCAATGGCACTATGGAGCTTTCACTAATACCAAATCTTTTGATAGCATTGTTGGTTCTGGGAAAGCTAACACGTCAAAAATTATCGTAAGTCAAGGCGTTAAACCATATGCAGCTCAACTTTGTTATGATCTAAGTCTAAATGGTTTTACAGATTGGTATTTGCCATCAAAAGAAGAATTGAGCTTAATGTTTACAAATATTGGGCGTGGTGCTAAATCTCCAAATAAAGAAGTTGGTAATTTTGCCAGCGATTTCTATTGGAGCTCTACAGAACTGGATCTTAACTTCGCTTGGGCTCAATACTTTTTAGAAGGTAATATATTCACCGATCTCAAAAATCACGAATGTCGTGTTAGAGCTGTTCGTTCTTTTTAATCAGCTAAGGTATTTAGAGAAACGAGGTTTTGTCGAAATTAAAGCTTCAACTAAACCACTCCTCCTATGGACTTCCAGTCCATAGGTTCGTTTTGGCAGACTGAAAGTCTGCTTCGTGAAATATGGTAAAACTGAATTCGTGTGAATTCGTGAAATTCGTGTCAAAAGTTTTTAGAAGCTGAAAGCGACATGCACTAAAGTACATAGTTTTAACTCCATTTAAGACCAATAAAAGAAAAGTAAACATGAGTACAAAAGAATATAAAAATTGGCGAGTAGTTGTAGTCTGTCAACTAAATGCTTCGGCCTCCAAAGTATGGCATCTGGTTGGAGGATTTTATAATATCAATCAATGGCATCCAGATATTCCAATTTGTGATGTTATTGAAAAACAAGGAGAAGAAAGAGACATTCGTAGAAAATTAACTTTTCCCAATCAATCTCCAACCTGGGAGGAATTAGTTTTTATGGATAATGAAAATATGCGTTATAAATATAAATGGCATAAAGGAGAGTGGGGAGAAACAACACAAAAATACCATGCCCAAATTCAAGTAATAGAAACCGAATTGGATAAACGTTGCTTAGTCCAATGGTCTTCTAAATTTTATTCTTCTGAAGATGGGTTAACGCAATTTTATAAGGATGGGTTTGAAAATTTGATAAACATGTTTGGAGGAAAATTAATCATTAACTAAAAAAATAAAAAAAATGGGAAGTTTCGTAGAAATTAATGACACATTACAATTAACAGAAGAACAAGGGTTTCCTGTTCATATTTTTGATCTGGAAAAGCATCAAAAGACCCCAATTACATTAAAAGATGTAGAAGGTATGGTGTTTGAATTTAAAGATAAGCCCAGTGCGCGTATTTTTCAAATAGACCCAGTAAGGGTTTATTTTGTTCATAATGTAGATGGCAAATGGCTGTTTTGGGGACGTGTTTTAATTCAATCACAAAAAATAGAAAAACAATTTAATGATGATGGTACTTGGGACGAAGGTTCATGGAAAACATCAGGAACTTACACCATTTTGAGTGTATATGATCCAGAATACCAGCATGTATTTACTTTAAATGAAGCACCAGACGATAGAAATTATTATAAATAAAGAGACATGACGCCTAGAAGATTAGAAGCTTTTGGTAATGGGCTCACTAAATATATGGTACGATTAGTTGGAAGCAAAAAATAAAAATTATGAAAAAAATAGTTATTTTATTTATCGGGGTTTTAGTTAGTATCTCTTGTAATCAAGAAAAAAAAGAAAAACTAAAAACAACTGAGGATACCACTAAATTAAATGAAGTAGTCAATAATTTTGATTGGTTATTAGGTAAATGGAAAAGGAGTAATGAGGAAATTGGTAAAGAAACATTTGAAAATTGGAATAAAAAAAGCAAGACTGAATATGTCGGATTTAGTTATACAACCCAAAATGGAGATACTATATACCAAGAAAAATTTAAGCTTGTAAAATCGAATACTGATTGGAGTTTTAAAATTGAACTAAAAGGAGAAACAGAACCATCTTCATTTAAAATGACAAGTTCTAACACCAAAGCATTTGTTTGTGAAAACAATGAGCAAGATTTTCCTAATAAAGAGTCCGATTCTCCTAATAAAATAAAATATTGGAAAAACAAAGACAAGCTATATGCTACAATTTCAGGAAAAGAAATAGAAATACAGTTTGAATATGTAAAACTTAAATAATTATAAAACTATTTGTCTAAAGGTAGATATTGAAGTGATTTAAACTCTTTTCAATTCACTACAAAAGACCTTTTTTACTCAATTTTTGCCTTTTTATTGTTCCATAGAACTACTATGAATCACAAAAAACGCTTCAATTGACCATAAAATAGGTGTTTCTCATTTCAATCAAAAAAATTTAGACTACTCTATAAATAAATTTACAAAAATGACATCAGGAAGATTAGAAGCTTTTAGTGATGGTGTAATTGCTATCATTATTACCATTATGGTTTTAGAATTGGAGGCTCCAAAGGAATATACCTTAGAGGCTTTTTTTGAAATCGTACCAACATTTATTAGCTATTTCGTGAGCTTTTTATACGTTAGTATCTATTGGGTTGCTCATCATCAAATATTTAAAATAGCAGAAAAAATAAATGGGGAAATTTTATGGACAAATTTACATTTATTGTTTTGGTTATCTGTAATCCCGTTTACAACAAATTGGATTGGAGACGGTAACCATCATACAGACGTTACTCCTGTTGTTTTATATGGCTTTGTACTTCTTATGAGTCAATTATCATTCATGCTTTTAAGAAATTCTATTGCAAGATTTCATGGAAAAACATCTAAAGTAGCGATGTGTTTAGATAAAAAGGCTTTAGATTTTATGTGTGTGCTTATATATGTTATAGGTTTATCCTTAGCAACTTTAAATACATTTGTAGCTATGGCCTTATTTTTATTAGTAGGTATACTTAAAGTTTTTGAATTAAATTCTATTTCAAAAGAAGTCCCCCCTTCATGATGTTCTCATCTTTTCCGTTAAGTAAAATTTTAGAAGAAGTAAACAACTAATAATCAAATTCTAAAAGTTGTATTCATACAACCTTAACAAATAATTAAACTTCTAGTTTTAAATAAACTAATATAACCGGATAAATTGCGTCATTATCTAATACCATTTCCTTTGTTAATTTACTCAATTATTTGTATATTCCCCTATGGCAAAGCAAATAGAAATAGTTATTCAAGAAAGTGAGTCGGAGTTAAAGGTCTTACTCAATCAGCAAACCAAATTATTGCAATATCAGAGAGTAAAAGCATTAGTATTAATAAAACAGGGTCATGTTAGT
>NZ_JAUOEL010000007.1:0-175693 GCF_030540765.1 Flavivirga jejuensis
CTCTGAAACAGGTATGGAAACACTAATTCAATATCGATTATTTTACAATTTGGTTTGTTTCAGCAATGTTACGTCATTATATCCGCTTGATAATTTTTTTTATCTCAATTCTCTGAATGACACCCCTATTACGTCATTTCATCCGCTAGTTAAAATTTTTAACAAAGATCTCTGAATGACACTAACCTTTTGCAAATATAGGATGACAACCTTTTATTGAATAAATTTACCACTACTAGGCAACTCAAAAACCTCTAAATCAAAATAGGGAAGTGCAGCAATTAAATGATCGAATATGTCTGACATGATATATTCATAATTCTCCCAGCGTTTGTCACTACTAAAAGCATATATTTCTAAAGGAATACCTTGTGTTGTTGGCGCTAATTGACGTGCCATAATCATCATATCCTTATTGATTGCTGAATGCTGTTTTAAATAGGAGTCGATATACTTTCTAAAAACACCAATATTTGTAAGGTTCCTACCGTTTAACAGCAGTTCTTTATTAATTGTATTCGATGTATTATATGAATTTATGTCTTCTTGTCGGGTCTCTAAATACGACGTGATTAATTGAATGTCTTTCAGCTTATTTACTTCATCCTCACTTAAATATTTAACACCCTCTTGTTTAATGTATAGAGCTCTCTTAATACGCCTGCCTTCCGAATTAGTCATACCACGCCAATTCTTAAAAGAATCTGATATAAGAGCATAAGTAGGAATGGTAGTAATTGTTTTATCGAAATTTTGAATTTTAACGGTTGATAAATTAATTTCAATCACATCGCCATCTGCACCATATTTTTCGAACGTAATCCAATCACCAATACGTACCATATCGTTAATAGATACCTGAATACTGGCAACGAAGCCAAGAATTGTGTCTTTAAAAACTAAGATGATAACTGCCGAAGCAGCTCCTAAAGCTGTTATAAAGGACCAAAAAGGCGTATCTGTAATAATGGCTATAGCCGACATAAAACCAGCAACCCAAGCAAAAATCATGAATACTTGAGTGTAGCTATCTATAGGTTTATCTTTTAATCTAGGAAGTATTTTTAAATAATCTTTTACAGTATTTAATAAGCTTCGTACAATCCATAATGTTAAAACGATCGCAAAAACTTGCAAGCCTTTTTCAAAAACACCATCAAAATTTGGAAAATCCCCAAAAACAGTAGGCGTAAATTTCATAGCTATTAATAACGGAATGATATGAGCAATATTCCTGGATACTTTATTATCTACTAATAAATCGTCAAAATTGGTTTTTGATGCAGAAGCGAATTTATTGAAAGCTTTTAGTAATAGTCTTCTCGTAATAAAATCTACAATAAAAACAACCATTAATAATGCAAAAAGAAGGCCGAACATATTCAGGTATTCGGCAATAGATTCAGACACGTTTAACCCTATTAATCGGTCATAAATCAAATGCTTAAAATCGATAGATTCTGAAACTACTTTAGAGGTTTCTAATTCTTGAATCATTTTAAGAGTTTTAAATATTTTCTATCAATATAAAAAGTGCCAAACGGAATAACAGATGCTATAAGAACGGTTAAAAATTCTTTGGTATTCCAGTTATAATCTTTTCTCAGCATAAAAGCAAGGGCTACATAAGCTACAAATAGTAAACCATGAGGCATCCCTAAGAGTTTTACATATTGAGGATCTCCCATTAAATATTTAATAGGTGTTGCTATAAACAATAATAGTATATAAGAGACTCCTTCTAAAAGTGCTACAATTCTGAATATATTAGGAAATGAAAACATACATTAATTTTTCATGTAAAAATAAGGCAGAATAAGAAAATAACCTTGATATATTACAGCTTATTTAAAGTGCATTAAAAATTATGAGTCCATAGATAACAAAGCGAACCAATCGTAATGAGCCAAATAGCACCACATTTCTAAAAGGAAATTTAATAATACCAGCCGCTATACAGGATATTGAAAAAGGTAGTGGAAGCAAAGCGCCAACAACTATTAGGAAACCACCCCATTTTTTTGAGTTTTTTAACTGCGTTTCCATTTTTAATTGCATATAATTATGAACCCGCGGTATTTTAGTTATTCCAATACCTAACCAATAGGATATTAAACCGCCAACATAAGAAAGCACTGCCAAAAATGATAGATATAACCACGGTCTAGGCATTTTACCAGACCAAGCAATAAATAATTCTGGAGGAATGATTCCTAAAAGTGTTTCTGAAACAAAAAAGAAAGCAAGCACGCCATAAGCAGGGAGTGTTTCTGTTAAACGTATTAAAGCCTCATTGATACTGAAAAACTTATTAACTATAACAATACCTGCAACAATTATAATAATGAATGGTAATGCTTTTTTAATCGCATTCCAAACAAAACTATAAAATCCAGTATAGTTATAGTATTGATGTAATAACTGAAATCGATTTTTCTCTGATTTCGGTTTGGGCTTCGGTTTCATAGCACTCAATGATTATTAAGACTTGCAAATATAAGTGTAAACTTTTTAATGCAAAAGAGGTTATTCATTGTTTTAAGTTTAATTTAAGTTTTCTTATACATTATTGTTAACCTTTTTTATTTCGTGCCCATCAAACTAAAAACCCTGTAATTGATAATGATACTAGCACTAAACTCATTAAAAAATTTAAAATTTTGGTTTTTGAAATTTCGGTTCTTGCAATGGTTTCACCACCATTAGCAACTCATTTCACAGTTTTATTAAAGCTCCCAGAGCCTCACACTAATATACCCAAGAAACAAAGTCATATGAATCCAGAAAACGACATTAAAAAACTCCCCTATTTATAAAGTTTACTTAATATTAAAAATGTCTTAGCGTTTTTATCAAACGCTAAGACATTAATTCAATTAAAAAGCATTAGACTTTTAGAAGTTTCTATGTAATGAATTTACAAATACATTACTTCCATCAAGAACAGCTCCTTTTTGGAAACCATTTGCACCACCATTAATATCAATTTGATAAATGTTGGCTTCACCACCACTAATACTTACGGGTAAATAGAACTTACCGTTTTCTACACAATTTAAATTAAATATGTCTACATAAGATGCTTTAGGTATATTTAATTCTGTAACTGTTTTTGTTGCAAGATTAACTTCTATCAATGTATTTGTATTTATTTTTAAATCGTCCCATACTGTAATATCAGCTTCTTTTACAACACTTGCATATACTATGTCATTACCAGCATACCAAGCATTCCAAATAGCGATTGGTTCAGAAAAACTAGCAGAAACGTCTAATACATAATCATCATAATCCCCATCTTTAATTCTTGTAAAAACAGTTGGTTTTCCTACCAATTCATCATGACTATACCAATGAGAACTTGTAAGGTTATATTGGTAAATATCTCCATTTTCTGTTTTAAATGTACCGTTATTTCTATAACCAGCTGTTTGTCCTGCAGATGCTGTAGAAACTAGTATCTCTGGATTCGTTAATGATGGATAATCGAACTTAACTGTAATTAAAGAATCTTCAATTTGAGTCCAAGTTGCCCAATCACCATATAAAGAACCAAAATAGATTTCGTTATCTTTTACAAGTCCATTTACCCAAAGCGCATCTTTACCATTTACATCTGGTATATTAACTAACCCATGGCCTTCAACTGTAAATGTTTCAAGGTCAATAATTGCATAAGGGGCATCACCATCTTCATTTGGGAAATTTGATAAAAATAAATCTCCACTACCTGTATCTTGAATATAACGAAAGAAACTTCCTGGAAGTAGTGCTGTGGTTGAAATAGCATCTCTTTTTACAAGCCCATTATCTGTAAATTCATATTTATCTAATGTACCTTCATCTCCATTAAGGTTATATAAAAACCCTTCTACACTAACAGATAGGTTTGCCCATCCTTCATAACCGTTTCCAACTATAGAAATAGTACCTGACGAAATATTATCGGTTGTAACGAAATACCCCTCACCATCTACAGCTGCTCCAACTGTAAATTTAGAATTTAATGGCTCAAGAGTATCACTGTTATCATCCGAGTTGGAAACATATCCCTCAGGTTGTTCACAAGCACTTAATGTCGAATTTGGGTCTCCTAATCCATCATTATCTGTATCGGCATACCAGATAGATGATTCGCACGTTGGTTCATCACCACTACAGGCTACAAAGGTTATAGATAAAGCTAAAAAGAAACAGTTAAGCGCTCTTTTCAATAATTTATTTGTTTTCATAATCTTAAATTTAATGTCCATTTTATTTTGTAATTCTCTATTTTTCATTACTCTATTTAATTATTGTTGTGTTATTTTATAATTTATTTTTAAGAAAATTGCTCTACCGGGTTTTTGAAGTAAATAGTTGTCATAAACTTGCTCATTAAACATGTTAAAGATATCTACTGCCAAAATGAATTTCTTAGAAGGGAAGGTGTAGCCTATTCCTGCATCGAATACTAATTGGGAAGGTACTATGCTCTTATTTTCTTCACTTCCAAGACTTGCCCATCGTAGAAAAAATTCGTGTGTGTAACTAGATTGTAGGTAGGCGAAAATTTTAGAATTCTTTTGTATAAAATCTGACATATTATAATCTAACCCTGCATTAGCCATAAAGTATGGCTCATTTCTCATTCTATCTCTATAGACAATATTCTCTCTTCCGTTTTCGTCAAATTCGAGATTGTTTCTTAGGTCTTGGTATGTTCCGTTTAGCTTAAATTTGAAATTGTAATCAAAATCATAAATAAAATCTAGTTCTATTCCTGTTCCTGATATCCTATCAATATTTCTAAATTCACCATTACCTTGGCCATCAATTATGGTAAATAGCAATTTGTCTGTAACATCTCTATAAAAAGTATTTACAGCAATTTTGATTCCATGGCGAGAGGAACCTAATTTATACCTTCCTAAAATGCCCCCCAAATTGACATTAAAACTTTGTTCCGGATTAATAAAAGGGTTATTATTAACAGTAACTCCATCTCCAAGAGCTTCTGTAGGACTTGGCATTCTAGTGGCTTGCTCCAAAGAAGTTTTAATTAATAACTCTGGTGAAAATCTATAAGATGCAGCAAATCCACCTCCCCAATTGTTTAATTTGTTTTTATATTCAATAATTTCCCACTCATCTGTGTATTCTAAATCATTGATACTCGCATTGTAACCGTAGTATTTAACGAAAGCATTAGCACGTAGTTTATTATTAAATTTTACTGTTTCTAGTGATAAACCTGCAAATTGTGATCTTATATTTTGTGGTTCTAAATAAGGTATTCTATATTCTGGAGTAAATGGGTCTTCACCTGTAATTTTAGTAGTTGAATAAAGGTAGTTGAACCCTAATTTAAAATCTGAAGGCAGTTGATACGTTGTATTTAATCTGTAAATTTGTGATTGGTTTTTCTGGGTGTATTCAGATTTACCATCATATCCCATCTCTCCACCAGATTCTCTAACACCTATTTCCATTCCTCTCCAATCATATTGAACGTGTGAAGTATCAATTAAAACACCTTCTGTATATGTATAACCTGCAAAAGCATTTACATCCAACCCTTTAGTTATTAAATTCGTTTTCTTATAACTTATACTAGGCATAATTACTTGCTCGTTGTTTCTTACTTTACCGAAAACACGTGCCATGGTTTGTGCCGTTTGGATGCCTTTTTTAGTATCTGATGCCAACAGGGTAATGAAAAATTGATCTGCCCATTTTTTTTGAGTAAACCCCACATCAAGCTTAGCACTAGTCGTTTGGAAATCGTCATTAAATCTTTCAGCTGGATTATCTCTGGTAAATTCTACAGCCTTAAAACCTGTAGATTCATCAGCATAATGAACACCTTTGCCCCAAACTTTGTAATTATTGTCTGAGTAGGTGTAAAATGTGGATAACTTAGTGGTTAGGCCAGATTTAAGCTGCCATTGTCCGTGTAAAGCTATCTTGTGGGTATTAAAAGAACCAAAAGAATACGAAGCTTCTAAAAAATTCGATATTTTTTGATTTGTTACAAGATTAATGGCTCCGCCTAAGGCATCAGATCCTAAGCTAACCGGTACAACTCCTTTATATATATCAATACGGTCAATAAGTGATACTGGCAAATTGTTGATAGAATATGATGAACCAAAATAATCCATTGGAATACCATCAATAAAAAAACGTATGGCATTGCCCGACATGCCATTTAAAGAATAGTTATAATCTGAACCAACTCCTCCAGATGTTCTAACATTTATACCTGTAGTTCTAGTTAAAATGCTATTTAAACCAAGACTTTGAGATTTAAGCTTCTGAGTTTCTATGGCAGTTACACTAAATCCTTTTTCTTCAATTTTTGCGGCTTTTGTTTTTCCTTTTATGACAACTTCACTAAGTTCCGACCTATCTTCAATTAAAATAATATCTCTATTTGTAATCTCATCCGGATTTATATGTATAGATAACTTCTCTGTTTTAAAGCCTATTCCAGAAACAATAAGGGTGTAATTACCCGATATAATGTCCTTTAATTTATATATACCGTCAAAATTAGTTGCTGCTCCTTTTTTTGTGCCATCTATAAGAACTGATATTCCCGGAAGAGGTCGCCCCATTTTGTCAATAATGGTTCCTTGTAATTCTCCTGTCCTTGTTTGTGCCTCTAGCGACATACAACAAACTACAAGAATAGATATGAAAAAATATTTCATTTTATTTAGACTGAATAAAAATAATATGCAAAAATGGAAAATTTAAGTAGTTTTTGAAAGAATAAATCTGTAAACGACATATATAATACTATGAACGTCAAGTGATAATTTTAATATCTAGAATCTTTATAAATAACTAAAAGAATATTATATTTTTGACTTTCATCTACGCTTAAAATGATACTAAAAGCCGTGTTTTTTTTTAAAAAGAATTATGAAGAAATTATTTTTCAAATTATAGTTTCTATTTCTTTATTTTTATTTTATTCTTATAATCAAGGTGTTTCTCTTTACAATGAACCAGGTACTGGAAAGATCATACCTTATGAACTATCTTTTTTTTGTAATTATATGGTAGCTGCTATGCTTATTAACTATGTATTGTTACCAAAAATTTATTCTAAAAAGAGGTTTACTTTATTTTTTGTTGCTTTAGTTTTATTAATTTCTATTGTTATTTTGATAGATGAATTTGTATTAGAAAAAATATATTTTCCAGATACAAGAGGAGTTTATTTTCCAGGAATATTATTTACACTTATAGAAACGCTTCCTACAATTGTTGTTTTTGTTGGGTTTAAGTTTGCTTGGGACTATAATAAGAAACAAAGCGAAATTGAAACATTAAAAACTTTAGTTCAAGAAAGTGAACTCCAATTTTTAAAGTCTCAAATAAATCCGCACTTTTTATTTAATAATTTAAATAATCTGTATGCTTATGCTATTGAAAAATCACCTAAAACACCATCCATAATTTTAGAACTTGCTTCTGTTTTACGGTATATGCTTTATGATTGTAAAGAGGATTATGTATCTCTTTCTAAAGAAATTATGCATCTAAAAAACTTTACAGCGCTTTATAAATTGCAAATAGAACATCGTGGAGACATACAATTTAATTCTGGGGTTAAAACACCGCATTTTACTATTGCTCCTCTAATATTAATGGTGTTTATTGAGAATGCTTTTAAACATAGTACTGCTAGTCAATCTGAAAATATTGTAATCCATATTAATATAGATGTTTCTGAAGTAGGGGAGTTGCACTTTACATGTAAGAACGGATTTTCTCCAATTGCAAATACAAACAATTTATCAAAAGGTATTGGTTTAATTAATGTTAAAAAGCGTTTACATTTATTATATCCCAATGCCCATGATTTAAAAATTACGGATTCTAATAATATTTTTAATGTTGAATTAATTTTACAGTTAAAACCTATTGAGACATGCTAAATTGTATCATTATAGAAGATCAACCGCCAGCGCAACGGATATTACAAAAATATATTTCTGAAGTAGAGATATTGTCTCTTAAAGGAACGTTTCCTGATGCCATAAAAGCCAAATATTTTATGGATATGGCCCCTGTAGATGTAATTTTCTTAGATATTCATTTGCCAAAAATGTCTGGGATAGATTTTTTAAAATCTGTCCCAAATCATCCCAAAGTTATTCTTACTACAGCATTTTCTGAGTATGCTTTAGAAAGTTATGCGTTTAATGTTGTCGATTATTTATTAAAACCAATTTCTTATGAGCGGTTTTTACAAGCTATTTCTAAGCTGAAATTAAATATTAATGAAACCACAGAAGGATCTGAAACTATCATTTTAAAATCTGGTTATGAACATATTAGACTATTAACTTCTGAGGTTATTTATATTAAATCTGATTCTTATTATACAGAGGTTACTACATTAGAAAAGACTTATATAAGTAATGATTCTTTAAAACAATGGTTAGAAAAATTAGATAATAATTATTTTTGTCAGGTACATAAATCGTATTTAATTAATATCCAGCATTTAATTAAAGTTTCTGGTAATATAATTTACTTAACAAATACGACTTTGCCATTAGGAAGAGCTTTTAAAAAATATTTTATGGATACTTATTTAAAATAGGTAGGTATTTGAATTTTGAATGATATGATATTTTTGAGCTTATTTAAAATTCTATTTTACATAATATTAATTATAGTACAAATGTATTTCATATCATTAGATAGCTATAATTCAATATTATGTAAAATATCCCAGAGTAATTAGTTCGTATATATGATAAAAAATCATAAAATCATATTGATTCCCATACAATTGTTCTAAATATATGTAATGTATTTCCTATTTTTATTTAAAATATTTATAGATGGCATTAAAGGAAATTACAGCAAAATTGGAAACCATTGGTAAATCAATGGAAACAAATTTGAAATATCAAATATTAACAGTTGGTTTATTCTTTGCGATTAGTCAAGGAACTTATCAAGAGAACGCAGTTTCCATTTTAGGTACAGATATTCCTATATCTATTTTATTAATAGCTTGTCCAGTAATTTTCATTTATCTTTTAGCACGTTTTGCTATTGACACATCTTTCTTTTTTGTCACGAACAATCTTTTAGTTAATGAAATTAATCTTAGTAAAATTAATAATGAAGAATTACGAATTCATTATCCTATGTCTTTATTTGTAACACTTACTTTAAGTACAGAGCTTACAATTAATCGTGGAAGAAGACTTATTAACAAACTCTTATCTACTATTATTTTCATCGTCCCTGGAATTAATGTGGGAATTGGTTTTTACATATTACTAAATTTTATGGCTAAAGAGTATCAAACACTATTTTGGATTTTCCTTATATTAGGATTAATTGTATACATTACAGTGTTGGTAATTTCTTTAATTAAAGAAAGAAAAGTTTATTTAAGATATTTTCACGTGCCAATTACTGTTTTATTAGCTTCTATTACAACATTGATATTCTTAAGTAATAATATATCTTTATCAGATATCCTTAAAAACAATAAGGAAAACGCTAGTCAATTTTATAAATTCCCAAACCATCATTAATTGTTTTTTTTACGTTAAATATGACTTCATCAATATTCTCCCCTTCTGCCTTGGAATGATAAATAATTCTAACTTTAGTTGTTAATTTCCCGAAGGTTCGAAAGAAATGTGGAATAAAGCGATCGTCACCTACCCAATAATTTGACTTATCTAGATAATCAATTGATATTGGATAAATAGGAATACCAAGATTGTACGCTGCCACTAATGAACCGTTTTTTGTTTCCCTAATCTTATTTTCAACAGTAGTTGTTCCTTGTATAAAATTGAGAACGGATTTATTCCGCGACAATACCGTTTTAATCCCATCTAATCCTTTTTTTCTATCAGTTGAATTTCCTCTATCAATAAAAATAGTGCCTGAGATACTCGCTATGTATCCAATTATTGGCCATCCTTTAACAGTTTTTTTACTTACAGCATAGGCTCTGTTTTTACACAATATAACGGTTGCATCTATATAACTTCTATGATTTGAAACTAAAAGGCATTTTTCATCTGGTATTTCTCCATATTGTGTAATTCTAATGCCTAGCGCCCAATTTGTAAACTTAGCCAGAAACGTTCTATAAGAAACACCAATTTTAGGCTTATTGGCTTTAGATAAAAACAAACTATAAATAAAAAATAAAACACAAAAGAATGAGCCTAATGAAACAAAAAGAATGAATCTTATAAAGCCAATTATTCTAAGTATCATAAATTTTCTTTGTAAATAAATAGTATTATTAGAATCATTTACTATTAATACAGGAAAAATGAAAAGTGGGTGGAGTAATCTGTAGAAACTACTTTAAAATGTGTAGGTAGTATAATTATAGGATTATAAAAGGCTATAAATCTAACAGTTGTTTGAGATTTCAAATAGTAATACATTTTTAAGAAACATTTTAGAAGAAAAAAATCAAAGAAGATTAGTCGTTTAAATTTCACTTTTACCAAAGCAAAGTTACACAACGCAGTACATTATAGTACATTTCATTATCTATCTTTGGTAATTCTAGTACTTTAACCGATTTATGGCATTTTATTTTTATTTAAAAAGTTTAATATGGTACAATCATTTCTATTAATTTGGGAGTAAATAGTTTTAATGTTGGGTTTTCTACTAAACTTATGGATACGGAATTTGTAAAGCTGAAAGTTTTAGTTTCATTAGACTTTAGAGCTATTGCTTTTGCTATAAAATCACAATAACTATCTGATAATTGTCCTTCTCCCGTTTCTTGATTTAAATATGATGAAGCAATGTTTTTTGCCAAAAGATAACGGTACATATATATTCTTAGTTGGCGTGGTGTAATATTTTCTGATATAGTTTTTGAGTATTTTTCGAGTAATGTTAATTCTTTTTTAAGTAGAAAAAACTCATTTTGAGTTTCAATCTGGTCACTTGTAATTACATCAGGAAATATGATGATTTCATGAGATTTTTCATCAAAAGAGCTTGTTTCAATTTCGTCTTCTTCAAAAGGTTCTTGTTGAGTATTTTCAACATGTTCTAAAATTTTATTATTTATGGCATAAGTTTGTAGTATAATAGCTTGTTCCTTTTCATTTAATTTTGGCAATTTAATTCCGCCTATAAATAGCTTATCCATATACTCCTCTATTAAATTCTTAGAAGACGAATTATTAATGAAGCCAAAATCTTTGTACTTATATTCAATAGCTCTTTCTAATAGAAATTCATCTACAGCAACTAAAATAATAATACGTTCTATTAAATCCTCATCATCTAACATTACTCTAAGTGCATCAATTATTTGTAAAATCTTTTCTTCCTTGCACCTATCAATGTCGTCAACAAATAATAACAATCTCTTCTTTTTTCCTTCATTAGAATCTAGCCAATGCTTAATTAAAACTGTCAATTCATTTTGAATTTCAGCCTGAATACCTAATATTTCATTGAAATTGCGTGAATTAGAATATGATAAAATAGTAGATTTTAAAGGTTTATAATATTTACGATAATGTATATAACCTTGAATTAATCCTATAACTCCAACAAGGCCTACTACATAATTTAGCATTTCGATTTTTAACTTCGAACTAATACTATAAGTAAATAAAACTGATAATATTACAGAACCAATAATTGAAATAAGGGGTGAAAGCCCTTTTCTCTTTATATTTAAAGAGAAGACTTTTTTAAACTTTTTACAAGAATTTGATTCTCCAATATACCCATCTAATATTACTCCGTATAGGTGTGCCCATATTGTTTCAGTTTCTTGATATTTCCACGCATTAAACGTAATGTGTTCGTATTCAAATTTTGAATCATTAAATACATTAAAATATGCTTTTAAGCGGTCATATAAGAAAGTCTTGCCTCTTCCCCAACTACCAAATATTCCGAGCATTTGACCTTTGTTTTTATCCAAATTTTCAATAATTCCAGCTAATTCTTCTGCTATAATTTCAACTTCCAATTTTGGCTCAACCAATTCATCAATGGTTATTTTTTGTCTGGATGCTGCGCCTAGCTTAGGTAGAATTAAAGTCGTGTTGAAATTTGTAATCAATTCCGCTCTAAAATATTTTCTGAAAATTAATTCATTTGCCAATTCATATTCTTTTTTAGGAATAGGAATACAGGTGGAAGGATTGTTAGGTGTCCACCATTTAGAAGATCCTTTAAAGTTAGCATCAGTTACACTGTCAAATAAAAAGCGATACTTTCGTTGTTTCCATCCTTCTTCGTCATTGAAATCATAATCTTCAATATTATCGTTTAAAAATTGACCAACCAACAAAAAACGAGAGTTACCCCAGCACAAAAAAAACAAGTCTCCTGCTTTAGCCTCCTTAAAATTCTCGTATTGTGAATCTCCATCTCTACCTTTAGCTTCAGTATCTTCATGTACAACTACGATATTATTATCTATACAATATTGTATTTCTTTTAAGGTTGGAAAAAACTTTATACCATGTGAAATTTTATAAATGGAGTTTTCTTTAACTCCTATCTTACGATAACGAACATTTTCATTATCATCATTATCTTGTATCATTTTATTTTTTACGGCATTGAAAAAATCAAAAACTTGCTTTTGCATGTCTTTACCATCTTCAATTTTTTTTGAGCTTATAAAACGATCTTTCAATCGATCATATAAATGACAAATTAAACCACGGTAGTCAATTTGGAAGAAAAGCTGTATTGCAGTTTTCTGATTAGCGTTAGCCTTATTGTATATAGCCATCCATACATTATCTGAACCAAAGTTCCTAGCCCCATTAAAATCAACAACGAATGGCTTAGCAGCTACATTACCAATGTTTAATTTTTGGATAATTTCATTTCCAAATTGATGTATTGTTTGTTTTACATCAAAAGATGTGTCATTGCTAATTATAGGATAGAGTATTGAAAAAGTCCCCCATGCTTTGAAACTATTTTTATCTGCTTTAGTTTCTGATTTTTCGATTAATGAATCTATGAACTTAATGTCAACAAAAGTGCCTTTTAGTAAAAGTTCAATGATTTTGAACCGTAAGAAGTTTACTGGTTTTTTTTCGCTATGACTATATCGAGTATGTAAAGTAGTAAGTTTTTTATTGTCAACAGAATTCAATTCTTTAACAAGAAGTTCTTCACTGAGTTTTAAGCTATACAATCTCTCCGCTTCATCTTTTATTTCTGCTACTATTTTATTTAATTTAATCATTTTATGCATTTATTTTTCTCAATATATTCAGAGGGGACGTGATTTATTTCACTCATATTACTTGCTTTTACTCCTTTTTATTAAAATTTAAGAGAATAATAACTATTCAAAGATAGAAATACTTAGCAAGTAATCACTTACAAAATACTGCAATCGATTGAAAATTAGAGAGAATAATCCCATTCCATACACATTTTGCTTCCACTCCTCTGCCCTTTCAGCAAAAAGAGTATTCCTTTACATTTTTTAAAGAAACATTTTAGAAGAAAAAAATCAAAGAAGATTATTATTAGGTAAAAGCTTTTACCCAAGCAAAGTCTACATAACGCAGAACATTATAATTCATTTTCAATATTATAATCTGACATTATATAAAATTGCTTTATAAACTTTTTAACTTGGAGTTTTATTGTAATCGATCTTATGGAAACATTCCTAGCAAACGCCATATTAATACATAACATATTTGGCAATATCATTATTCATTTAGTTTTTTTAAATACCTAGTTATTGGCACAATTGATATAAGAATAATAAATCCTAATGCCATCAATAGTATTCCAAACCAAAATAGTGAAGATTCAAGAACCTCGGTATGCGGTTTAAGTACTAAATCCAATTTATAATGTAAGTTATCAATAGCTACACTTAGCTCTTTTGCTTTTTTTAAACTTAAAAGAAAACCTCCGCCCATACCTAAGCACAAAATTGATGGAACGAATAAACCGTAAGCCGATAAATGGGTCTTTGCTTCTTTTAATAAATATGCTATAACAGCACCTGCAACTCCTAAAACAAAGGTTACAGATTTTAAAACTATATCTAAATAGAATTTATAGAGTTCTGTTAAAACACCAAACTCTTGAAATAAACTTGAATTTTCCATTGTTCTTTATTTAATAAAATTAAGATACTTCCCATTATTGATACTCTCCTATTGTTTTTAAATTACTAAATTATAACCCAAAATAATATATACAAATCCTCTAGAAGGTAAAAGACTTTAAAATTCACTATTAAAACTTAATAGTAAAGAAAAACACTTTATAGTTCTTATTTTTAATACTATTGCTTAACTATTGGCTGGAAAAAATCTCCTATTTTTTTAAAATTAAATGCTTTTGAAAGCGTAGCAACAAAAAAGGGTCGATGATTAAACGCTGTATTTGTTACTTCTGCTTGAAGAGTTATTCCTGTCTTAGAGTCCGTTACCCATGCCCTACCCGAGAAAAATATATCACTTTGTTGCCGAATAGTAGAACTTAAAAGACCTGATTGAATATCTCTATTGTAATTAGAAGCATAACCTATTGATCCATGAGCTCTTACACTAATTTTTTCGTTTTCTAATGATAAGAACACTCCTATTATTCCTAGGTTAAATGAATACTCATTGAAAGTTTTTGTAAATAAAGGTCTCACAGGGTTATTTGTATTTTCCCCATTCTGTAATCTTTCATCAACTATTTCTTGAAAATTTCTATTTATTGTTAGTGAATCTGTAGTTCCAATATTTAAATTTTCAAAGCTAAGTGTAGATCTTCTATAAACAAACTCTAATGAAGGCGAATAATACAAGTTGATATTTCGTTCAGGATTATTCGATTTAAACCATTTTAACTTTATAAGAGGACTTATATATACCCCTATATTATCTGTTACTCTTTTATTGGTATAAAAATCAGTTTTTGATGTTCTAAGACTTGTTGTATCAGTCAAAGATTCAAATTTTATTTCACGCCTTACGGTACCAGCAGAGTCTGTTTGAGTGAAAGCCCTATTACCATAAATACTTAAGTAAAAACCAACGTTTTTGTTTTTTCCTGCCTTTGGTTGTGAATAAACGTTTGTTGCAAAAAATAAGTCTTTAGCCCTGATACCTTCGACTAAGTCAAAATTAGTTCCTACATATGCTAAATACTTATACCCATCAAGTGTTTCTTCATAAGAGTTTAGGATTATTTCAATTTTTTTATGTTTAGCCTCATTTGTCTTTTTAAGAATAGAATCCTTTTTAGATAATTCAATTTCAAATACTAACTTTCTTTGCCTATCAGGAATAGTATCTTTAATGATTTTTAAAAAGAACTCCTTTTCATTTTCTAAACTCGATAGTTTAGACTTTTCAAAATAAAGTTGATAACCTGAACTAATAATATTAGTTTCTTGACTATTAACCTTGATATCCAGTTTATAACTATCTAAACTGTCTTTCTTCAAATCTTTGATTTCAATAAATAATTTTAGAGGAAGAATTAAATCTTTCTTAGCTCTTTTTACTTCAATACTTGCTTCATTAAAACCTACCTTAATTGATTGGCTAAAAGTATAAGAAGAAATAAAAAGGCAAGTGACAATACTGAAAAATAAACAATTTGTTTTCATACTTATAAAAATATTAGTTGTATATAATGATTATCTCAAACGACAATTAAAGTTTATTTTTTAATAAATAATGGAAATTTTGGAATACTAAAAAATACCCAATGAAGGTTATTTCAAAAAAACCTTGCATAATAATTGTAAAAAAGGGAGAGTTCAATCATTAATAATTAAGTGATTACGACAAATGTACGAAAATTAACTCAATAACACCATTCCATACACATTCCCACTTCACTCCTATCGTCGCTTCGGGCAAAGCGTATTCCATTACATTTTTAAAGAAACATTTGAGATGAAAAAATTAAAGAAGATTAGTAAATGATAAAAGCTTTTTACCAAAGCAAAGTGTACATAACGCAGAACATTATAGAACATTTACATATTCTATAATAAGTCATTATATAAAATTGCTTTATAAACTTTTAAATCAGGAATTTTATTGCATAGAATTAGCTAACTATACCCAAGTTTAATATGTATAATTAGTCTTATTTAATCACTTTATAAACTTTCACAGCTCCAGATGCTTCCCTTAGTTTTACGATATACACACCCAGCGGTAAATCGCTCACATTTAAAACATCATTTTGTCCACTTAACAGCTTTTTAATTAAAAACTTGCCCTGAATATCATATAATTCTAATTGTGTTATATCGTTATAGTGGCAGCTAATGTTTAAAGAATTAGTAAGTGGAACTGGATACATCTTGCAAACAGAAGATTTAAAATCAGACACCGACAATAGTTCCGTTACGGTTGTCATTACTGTATTTGTCGTGATTGGTTGATTAAAATCAAAATAGATATCAGCAGTATTAAGCATACTATCACTAATTTGAAGATTAGAATTTGGTTTTATCTTATATGTGATAAAACCACTAGACCCCTCTTCATTGGTATTACTATCTGGAAGGTTGATATCATTAAATGTAAAAGTAGCAAATTCCCCATTAGTTATTTGGATATCTGCCGAATGGCTGGTTTCTAAAATTTGAAAGCTTTCCCAATTTAAATTTGAATCTAATTCATTGATTACTTTCACATTGATAGCAGAAGCTGTTCCTGTATTCTGAAAACGAATTATGTAATGAAGGTAGTCATCTAAATCTTCCACAAGAATTTTTGACCCTTCTATCACTTGAATATCATTTGGGTCAAAAGAACCGATAACTACTTGCTCAAGTATGAACTCATTATTTTCTAAAAAATCATCTTCACCAGTAATTGTTCCATGAGCACTAGTTACAAATAAATCATCAATATTTACAGTTGGCGGTGGCTCAACTAAAAAATTTGCTTGAATAGAATTAGATTCAAAAGGAAGTAATGTATCTATATTGAAGGTAAGCTCTCCTGAAAGAATAGAACTGGGAGCTTCTGAGGCTTCAATGAAATTAAGTGCACTTTCGTTAAAATTAAGATTAACCTCTCCTTCCAGAACAGTAGTACCCACGTTTTTGTAGGTAAGCAAATACTTTGTCTCAAATCCAGGTCTTACTTCCAATAAGGGAAATAGTTGAACTTCTAAATCATGTACTTCCTGTTCCGCTTCAATACAAAAATCACCGAACTCAGTAGTTCCAATTCCATCAAACGTAAATTCGTGCTCCGATGGATTAGCTCCGTAATAATTAGGTAATGTACCAGAGACAGTAGTTGTATAAGTCCCCTCTCCAACATTTAGATTATAAAGTCCATTGGGAAGTGTAAACGTACTATAAGAATTAACCCCATCACTTGATGTTATCATTAAATTCTTTATTATTGGATTATTCATATCATCACAACCTGAAGAATCATAGTCATTTGTTACTTTTCCAATGATTTGATTTCCTTGCTCTCCTTCATTAAGAAGTACGATAAGGCGATCTGGAGTATAAGTACTTGAGCCAACATAATATTCGAATGTATCTGAATGAGCTATATCAACTTTAAAATCACCATTAAAATCTCCAAGTGCTGTAGCTGGATTAACTGACGTTCTGTTAGTTATAAATATTGGTATTTCGGCACTAAAATCCTCATTTCCAGTTAAATTTTCATACCACAAAATACCGTCTTTTCCCCATGATTTCCATACTATATCCTTATCAAAATCACCATCTAAATCTGTAATTTCTACAAATTGAATAAATTCATTAGGATTTCCTATTAACATTGGAGCCGAAAAATTTCCAGTACCATCTGTATTTTCATGCCATTTGATATCTTTTCCAAAGGTAATTACATCAAGGTCATTATCCTGATCAAGATCTTCCAAACATATCCCCCTAGTTGCTATAATGTTTGGAAGTATAACTGCGGGGGCAAAACTTCCATTTCCATCTGCATTTTCAAACCATTTTACAAGGTTGGGATAATAAGCTTCAAATACTACTACATCAAGATCACCATCACCATCTATATCACCTAATTGGACCGATCCCGGGCTATCGACATTTGTACCTACTTCAATGGGAGAAGAAAAGGTGCCAGACCCATTTTCATTTCTTAACCAATAAACAGTTTCATCTTCTTTATATTGAACTAGAACAAAATCCTGATAACCATCCTTATCTATATCCCCTGCGGCTATATCGGATACAGTAGTTCCTAAATTAATCTCTATAGTCGAATTTATTACTTGAGCATTTTTAAATATTCCTGATCCATCAATATTTTCATACCAAACAAGATCTGCATTCGGTTCCTCTCTAATTGATACTATATCAAGATCACCATCATTGTCTACGTCAATAGGTTCAGAATCTTTCAAATAATCGCTACCTGATAAGGCTTCTTTTCTACCAAAATTCCCATTACCATCTAAATTTCTATAAATAGAAGTATAAAAATAATTCTTACTCAATAAATCGAGATCACCATCATTGTCAATATCTATCGATTCAATAGAGTCTATAAAAGGGTATTCTGAAATAATCTTTCTAGAGTCAAAGGTTCCTTGACCATCTAAATTTGAATATTTGTAAATGGTTCCTATAGTTGATGAAAAAAGTGAAGTAATAACATCTATTGTTCCATTTCCATCAAAGTCTCCCGTAGCTAATCTATCTCTAGTATTACTACAAAAACTACAATTTTTATAATCAATTATTTTAGGTATTGAGAAAGTACCCATTCCGTCATTGTTTTCTAACCAAAACAAACTACCCTTATGTGCACCCAGCAAATCTTGATCGCCATCAGAATCAAAATCTGTCGATATCAAATTATCAGCATTATAACCTTCAATACTAATAATAGTTTGAGACAATTCTCCTATTCCATCAAATTCATACCAAATAAGATTATTATAACTACTAGCAATAAAATCTGCATTAGTATCTCCATCAATATCTACTTTCTTTAAAACATATGGAGAACTAGTCAAATTTTCATGAAATGGTAGCGCTGCTGAAAATGTCATATTCCCTAAATTTTCATACCAAGAAATTTGATTAAGTGAAGGGTCGTATAAAACAATGTCAATTTTAGAATCATCATTAACATCTTCTAGCATAAAGATTCCTGAAGTAAAAGAGTCAAGAGGAGGGATTACCACGTCTAAATTGGTAAAGGTTCCTAGGCCATCTAAATTTTCGTACCATACAACACCTTCAAATTGATGCAATAAAATATCAATATCATTATCTCCATCAATATCGCTTATTTCTATATTACCGATGTAGGTGAAAAATTCTTCTATTTCGTTAAAATCACTAAAATTCCCATCCCCTAGATTGGTAATCCATCCAATTTTATTTGGTCCAAGTCCAACTGTATCTAATGAACATACTATGTCTAAATCTCCATCTCCATCTAAATCTCCGATTTGCATATCTTGAATAGATAAGGTATCACCATTATAAATCATCTTAGCAGAAGAAAAATCACCAGCTCCATCTCTATTTTCATACCATACAATAGTAAGCAATGAGTTTACAAGAATATCAAAATCACCATCTTGATCTAGGTCTAGATTTTCATGATCTAATAATTTGGGATTAAAGATGACATCATCTTTTCCAGTTATTTCAATTTCTTCAAAAGACAACTGTGCCATTAAACCTAAAGGAATAATGGATGTGATAAAAAATAATAATGCTTTAAAATTTGTCATAATTATTTGGAGTTTCATTGTATATGATTGATGAGAAAAACGAATTTAATTTATATTTCAAGATTTTATAAATAAATCCTTATATTATCGTTTAAATTCAATATCTACCGATTAACTAATAATTAATCAAAATAGTGCATAAATCCATTCCATACACATTCCCACTTCACTCCTATCGTCGCTTCGGGCAAAGAATATTCTATTTACATTGTAGAGAAAGTTTTTAGAAGAAAAAAATAAAGAAAAGTAGTCGTTTAAACTTCGCTTTTACCAAAGCAAAGTTATATAAAATTACTTAGTAAACTTTAATCTTTTGGGTTTTATTGTAATCGTGTTAAGAAAGTTTACAATTATAAATTATTTTCATAATCCATACTTTGATTCAATACACGAAAGCTAAACTATGAGTTGTAGCAATAATAATGGGATTATTCAACAATAACCTTTTTTACTAATTTTCCTTTATTAGTATCTAATTTTATAAAATATAATCCACGTTGTAATTGATCCACTCTAATTTGATTCGTTTTCTGTGTTGTTAACACACGCTTACCAAGTGAATTTACCAGCTCAATTGTTTTAATAGTAATATTACTTGAGATGTTAATGTATTCTGAGGTTGGAATTGGATAAATCAATATTGAAGAACCTGTTACCTCCTTTTGTGTTACACTTAAGGGGACTCCTAATTCATCACAAGCATTAGGTATGCCATCGCCATCTGCATCGGGACCAACTTCCAGATAATCTGCTATACTATTTATATCCCCATCTAAAGGGGTAATTGTATAATCAATGCCTGATCCTGCAGTAGTAACTATTCCTGTAACAGGATCTACAGTTATTAATGTATCATCACCAAACACTCCTGTATCTCCTCCGTCTGCTGTTGATAAACCATAAGCTTCATTAGCATCACTACATCCGTCTACATCGCTATCTGTATTTTGAAAATCAAAAGAACCATCTGATAATGTATCTATTGGTATATTACCGGCACCTCCATTAGCAGAATTAGGCACTCCGCTATTATTTGTAGAGTCTCCATCTGTATCGTTAGCCTGACCAAAGTTTACACTATTTGGTATGCCTCCTGCTTCTATAACATCATAAATACCATCATTATCACTATCCAAATCATAATGATTGGGAACACCATCACCATCAAAGTCAAAGACAGGATCTAGGGTGTCACAAATATCATCGAGATCAGCATCTATACACACAGGTGCAGTTGTACTACTATTATTATCAAAATCTTGATAGTTTGGTATACCATCCATATCTGCATCGGCAGATGGGTCTACTCCCAAATTATTCTCTGCTGTATCCAAAATGCCGTCATTATCGTCATCTAAATCGATTGTATTCTCTACGTTATCATTATCATTGTCTATCTCAGACATAGATTTTATAAAACTTATAGTTGCATCCTTTAATGTATACGTGCCATCTATGTTAACAGATAAACCATGGGTTTGAAAATTGTTTTCAGGAATAAATTCTGGTAGCGCTTCCAAAGTGTTTATTACCTGTGCAGGAATACTATGTAAAATCAATATCAAAAAGAATAGAATAGATATGGTATTTATTTTTTTAGTAAAGAATGGTATTTTAATTTTCATCAATAAGTGTTTTAGTTAAGTGTAATCCAGAGATTAACTTTGATATATTTTTGTAATTTTGAAACATTAAAGATATGAGTATAAGCATGTTGAATTCCAGACAATCTCTATTGAAAATTTGCCAATTTTGAGGTGCTTCTATGTAACCTGTACGATTCATTATACCTTAGTCAAGCAATAAAATGTCCCTATTAATGATAAGAATCATAATCCCTTTATTTTTTTTAATAGCTACAACCATTACTAAAGGACAAACGTCTTTGGAAGTGTTGTCAATTAGTATTTATGAAGGGGATATTTTACCTGAAAATCCTTTAAAACATATAAAATGGGAACCTTTAGAAGCGTTTAACACCATGAATAGTGAAGTTCTTGTGTATTGGTTAAGATTGAAATATAAAGAATCCGCTAATCAAAATATGAGACATGGTGTGTTATTGTTATCCAGGTTTTTTGACAAGGTAGAATCTTATAAGACCCCTCATGCTAGTTCTGCGATTTCTATCACTGGAAGACTGGTAGATAATCAAGATAAAACACTTACCAGAGGGATTTATAAAAACTCATTACCGCTTTCTTTTGATAAAGAAAACACACTTTATATAAAGTTAACCAATTATCCATTAGTAGGATCAATAAGCAGGTCTCTGGACGGCATGGAATACCTTTCCATAAGGAGTTTTGATATATATTCTACGAAGATTCATACCATTTTCACACTTGCTATTGGGATGGAAATAATCATTTTCCTGATTTTTTTATTTCTGGTGTATCTAAAACCCTCCAGGGAGAATATTTTTTATCTGTTACTTATTTTTGTTAGCGTACCTTTAATCATCATTCGTAATCAGGTATTTGATTCATTCTTCGATTTAAATAGTCAGCTTCTTTCTAATCTTGAATTCTGCCTTACTATCTTAGTAGTTTATAGTTTTTCGGCTTTTAGTGCGCATTATATTAAAGTCATGGAATATTCCCGTTTTTGGTATCGATTCATGGCATCGCCATATATTTTGTTATTGATACCAGCATTTTTCTATTTTGATAAACTATATCCATATCTGTTAATTGCTTTCTATTTTATAATTACAATAATTAGTGCGACCATCTTCCTTATTAAATTTCGAAAAAAGAATTCACATAGGGCAAATGTATTCCTTTTGGCTATATGTCCTATTACAATCGCTGGGGTACTCCCGTTTTTGGCAGCTAGTAAAATTATTCCTGCTAATTTCTGGACAATCAATAGTATGCTTATCCCCTTAGTTTTTAGAGATTTTGTTTTTATGACCGATCTTGTATTAGGTTTCTTTCGTGATAAATCATTGATCGCAGTAAAAGAAATAGAAGTTGGTCAGCTTCAAGAAGAAAAGAAACAATTAAAGAAAATAGAGGAATTAAAGACTACCTTTTTTAACAATATCTCCCATGAATTGAGAACACCACTTACGCTGCTTTTAGGTCCATTGGAAAACGTATTAAATCATGGTAAGTTAAATAAAGACATGGAACAACAATTAAAAATGTCCATGAAAAATGGAACATACCTATTACAACTGGTCAATGAAATGCTGGATTTATCTAAACTTGACCACGGGCAACTTACCATTACAAAGAAGAAACAGGATATTATCCCCGTATTAAAAGGTATTATTGAATCATTTAAGAATTACGCTACCGAAAATAAACAAACCATCTACATTACGCATTCATCCAATCAAATATTCATAGATACTGATCGAGATATATTTGAAAAAATGATCATCAACCTTATTTCTAATGCCATAAAATATAGTAAATCAACGGGAGAAATACATATAACAGTAAAAGAATATAAGCATTCGGTATTTATTTCTGTTGCTGATTCAGGAATTGGAATAGCTCCAACCGATATAGATAATATATTTAAACGCTATTATCGGGTAGATCGTAAACGATCTGTGAGTAGTACTGGAATTGGTTTAGCTATTGTAAAAGAATTTATAGAGCTTCATAATGGCAACATAACAGTACAAAGTACTTTAGGGAAAGGATCTTTGTTTGAATTAAGTTTCCCTTTAGTAAAAGATTCTGCTAAATCTAATACTACTATTATACCATATGCTATTAACGATCTGACGTCAATAGACCCTAATAAGTCATTAATCTTGCTTGTAGAAGACAATCAAGATATGAGACAATACCTGGAACAGCACTTGAGCGACTACAATCTATATCAGGCAGCTAACGGCCAAGAAGCCTTAAGGCTCTTAAAATCTATACAAAAACCAGACCTTATTATCACCGATTACATGATGCCTGTCATGGATGGCGTTGAATTTATTAAAACATTAAAATTAGACGAGAGTTTTTCAATGATTCCAATAATTTTTCTAACCGCCCGGACACTACAAGGTGATAAAATTAAAGTATTACATATGGGGATAGATGACTATATTATTAAGCCATTTGATAAGAAAGAGCTTAAATTACGTATTAATATATCGCTTAAAAATGCTTTAAATCAAAAGAAAAGTATGTCTCAGTCGATTGACATATTTTCTTTACCAGAAATAGTACAGTTTAAAAAGAAATTGGATGCTTATATTATTGAAAACATATCCAATCCCAAAATGAGTAATATTGATTTAGCTTATCATTTTTCTATCAGTGAACGTAGTTTGATTAGAAAAATTAAATCTGCTACAGGACAAACACCCGCCGCCTATATTAGAGAAATTCGATTACAATCGGCAAAACGTAAGATCGAATATAATGAAAGAGCTAGTATTAGTGAAATCGCCTATGAATTAGGCATGAATAATCTATCTCATTTTACTCAGGCTTTTAAAAAAAGATTTGGAAAACTACCTTCTGAATATTTTAGAAAATCTAATGATAAAATAACGTAATAACTATGACAACTCTTTTAAAACAAATCAAAAAATTAATATTTCTAAATCTCGTAGTCTTCTTTTCATCTATAACTACTTACAGTCAAGTTATAAATGACGATTTTGAAGATGGTGATATAACTGGATGGATAGAAGGAACTGCTAGTCATTGGGTGAATTCAACAACAAATCCTATAACAGCCGCAAGATCTTTAAAACATAATTTTTCAGGTACATCTGGTGATAGTTATATTTACCAAGACATTTCTTCTTTAGATTTAACTACAGAAAATATTACCTGGCAGTTTAATTTAAAAACAGGGAGTTGGGATCCTTCTTCATCGAACAAGTTCTGGGTATACCTAACTGCAAACAATAATGATTTAAATGGTTCTTCCGTAGATGGATATGCAGTAGGTGTAAACCTTACTGGCTCTTCAGATTTTCTTACTTTATGGAAAGTGACTAACGGTGAAGCTGATGGCGCTGTAATTACAACTGCAATTGATTGGAACGCCAATAATACAAAAGGAATCAGAGTTACAAGAACAAATGATGGTTTATGGGAATTATTAGTTGATAATGATGGTGGTTTTGAGGCTTTGATGTCTATGGGTACAGCTACAAATACAGATTACACATTTGATACTAATTTTGGACTTAGTTTTACTTTTTCTGCCACTAGAGCTGGTCTCTTATGGATGGATGACGTTTTTGTACAAGGTGTCGATGCAACTTTAAGTGTTAATGACCTAACAATTTCGCTTGATGAGGTACTTGTATTTATGACAGATAAACGCTCCTTAACGGTTAATGGTCTGCAGAATACTCATTTTTCTGTCAGGCTATATTCCATAATCGGCGAACAGGTCCTAAACAAATCTTTTATATCAAATGGTGTGAACAATATTAGTTTACCCCAAACTCTTGCTAGTGGTATTTATATTGTTAAGCTTACTACCTATAATTCAGAAATACTAAGTAAAAAGATTGTTATTGAATGATTCTCATAATTTAAGATAAATAAGTGATTCAGAATACAACTATCTAAAAACAAACTCTTTAGTCTCATAAAACTGTTTTCAGTAGGTGTTATTGTTTTTCTAATTGTTTTACATAAATACATGCTTTAATAATCATACTATTTATGTGATTTAATGTATTTAATATTAATAAATTAGAGAGCTCAAATTTATGTATTCGATAATTATTCCTATTACATACACATTCCCACTTCGTTCCTATCGTCACTTCGGGCAAAGCGTATTCCATTACATTTTTAAAGAAACATTTGAGAAGAAAAAAATCAAAAAAAAGCAGTAGTATAAACTTCGCTTTTACCAAAGCAAAGTTACATAACGCAGAACATTATAGTACAAATGTATTTCATACAATTAGATAGCTATAATTCAATATTATGTAAAATATCCCAATATGTTCACGTTTCTATTTGATGTATAGTACTTGGGTCATTAAACATTCGTGTTTGGCTTCTCGTTTAATTTAAATATTCTGTACAATCGTTCATGTTTTTTTAAATATGCGATTCTCAAGAAACTTCACGTTTACACATTTGTAGCTATAATTAGCCGTTATGTAAAATTGCCGCTCGCAAATGCTCGATTGCTTTTTAAAAATAATTATGCTGTCGCAGTAATTTTTTTAAACACAATTATCCATCGCTTGCAACCGCCAAAAAAAGCTAACTTTTGCTTCTTGTTTAAATTCGCGTATTCGATGAAAATCCCGCAAGATTTTTTTCTACGCAATTCTCGTAAAGGTTTCCGCAAGAGTATAAAATTTTCCTGCCACATCATCCACACAAAAATTTCTATACACTTGCTCAAATTGTGCATTTGTTTAAGATTTTTAGAGTTTGCATATCTTTTTGTCTTGATACAAAAATTAACACTTTGTTTTACAGTATCTAAATCCAGTGATTGTAAGTATATTAGGTTGTTTCCTATTAATCTGCTTTAGATATTATTAGTCAATCTTAATCTAGCTATATAATATGCTACATATCCCTTTCCCGAATTGCACTCAATGCTTGCAGTAAGACTTGGGTTTTCTGAAGAGACTGAATAACTTAGTACGTTATTAGAACTGGTAATCTCGGAAGCCTTCCGAGCACTTTGGCTAAAAGCACAATAACAGTTGTTATTTACATAAATAGCTGTCAATGGGCATTCGACACCAAAAGAAACAATCGCTCCGTAAGTATCTGGTCCACTAGGAAGTCCATAAGTAAATCCATATTGAGTACCAAATAAAGCACCATCCCTTTTATTTGTTTGTACGATGCCACAACTTACATATGTACCTGCCCCGGGTATTGGTTCAGGTACAGTTATAGCTGGAGGAATATTTGGGGTATGCCCGACTGGTTTACCATGTGTATTATAATCCCCAATCCATTTCATGTCTCTTCCTCCGAGTTCGTTTAAAACTAGTGCAAAGCAACAAGCAGGTTTAAGCATAAAATAAAGAATTGGAATAATAATGGCTATTATTGCAACAGCTATTATAGCTACCAGCCCAGCAACCGTAACCGCTTGGACGCCTTCTGCAACCGCAACCATAGTTACCAAACCTCCTACAATCCCCCCTCTAAATGCCTCTATCGCTGTCAGTCCCATAGCGACGATTCCGCCACCTATAAGTGCAGCAGCAGCATGTCCAACACTAAAATGAGGTTGGATGATCATAGCAGTATCAAGCATGGAGGTGACATATACTTTGATTTCTTCGCCGGAACAAGACTTCAACCGATCGTACTGTTCTTGGGTAAGTGTTATTACAGGAAATCCTGTTGGATCTTCTTCCAGGGCTAAATAAGGTTTGGCCTTTTCAATGGCATCAGCCCTGATTTTTTCATATGCATTGGACAATTCTATTTCTGTTTTACAACTTTCTAACTGCTTGAAATAATCAGGATAAACTTTGTTAAAAGATGTTTTTAGACTTAATAATTCTGACTTTGTGAACATAAGGGGTATATTTAGTTTTCAACAATAATTAATTTGAGTGAATAACCAGTAAGTTAAAATTTAAAAGATTATCAGTTTTTTACGAAGCTAAGTTAATAAAAAATTCTTAATACGAATATATTTCAGAGATAGAGAGATAGAAAGAGGTGTATTATTCTGAGAATAATTATAAGAAATATCTTGATTTTTTGCAAAAAAAGTAACTTTATATAGAGTTGAATCAGGAAAATAATATAGTATAAACATCTGTTATCCAATCTCTTTAAAATGTAAAACATCTTAATTTTGGATAAATTTTATTATTTTGTGTTTTTAAAAAAACACTATTTTGAAAAACATAAAAACTATACGCAAAGAGTTGAACCTTTCTCAAGTAGAGATAGCAAAACTTCTTGATATGACCCAATCTACATTGTCCAGGATAGAAAGAGGTCTATTGTTCGGAGAAAGCTATAAGAAATATCTTGATTTTTTGAGAAAAAAAGGCGTTGACCTTAATCGATTATTTTAGTTTAATTACTTTTATATCTCAAAATAGATTTCTTTATTCGAATTCTTAACATTAATTCAATTTTAAAATATTCTTATTAAGAATATTATGTTTCATTTTTCATATAACAAATCCAAAATATTTTAAGACATGAAAAGAATTTATTTAGTTAGAATATGGAGCCCAAATATTATCTAGTGCCTGGTCGTAAACAGACTATTTTTATAATTTGAATTATTTTTGATGTCATTTTTATTTACTTTTTAAGAGTTGATGCCTTAGTATCAATCGATTAAAAATAAATAAAAAGGGCGCGAAAAGAAACAAATTTAATATTGCTGTGTTTCCGACCAGACACTATCTAGAGATAATATAGATAATGTATTAAAAGAAATTCCATATTTAACTTCAAAACTTGAACATGTATTTTAATATCCCTGTAAATGGCTTAGAAGATTATTCAAGATATTATTTATCGTAATTTTAAATGACCATACACAAACTTTACGTTTATACATTATGTAACTATAATTAGCCATTATATAAAATTGCCGCGTAGAACAGTTCCTTCACTTAAATTTCTCTTTATTGGATAATTCCCTGTTAAAAATTTCATTCTGTCTTCTAAAAGAGAAAAATCTCTGTTTTTTAAATAATCTTAGAATGAACGAACAATTCTAGTTTTATATTTATTAACCTTAGTTTTAGCAATAGAGACTGTTATCTTTTTATCAGTAAACTCATTTTTTGTTTTCTTACAACAGTCAGTAAATAAAAACTTACACCCTAGATATTCAAAATTCAATTCCTTTTCAGAGGTTTTATCATAATTATTTACTTCAAAAAATTTTGTTTTTTTTATCATTAAAAAGTAAAGGTGTCCGTAAAAGTTCTTTTTCCTTTATTTCCTCTATAATTTCTAGAGGATTTTTTGTTGTAAACAAGATAATATCATCAACATATCTCGCATAATAATAGACACCATCAAGTCTATTAACTTTTCTGTCAAAGTCTCTTAAATAAAGTTCTGATAAAGTAGCACTTATCCCTATTCCTCTTGGTAACCCAGTAAATAAACTAAACTCACTTAATTCAAAAAAATCTTCAAGAATATTTATAGCTCTAGTTGAAAGCAAAGCATCATCTTTAAGTTTATTTAAAATCCATTTCCTATCAATACTTTCATAAAATTTTTTTGAATCCAATTTTATAATTGACATTGGAACTGCTTCTTGTAATAAGATAATTATTTGATTTACTATAAGGTTTCTATCTGCTTGTTTAACCTTATAGAACCTTTTTATAGAATCATTAATCTTTCTAAGAGCAAAATCATCTTCCACATTAGAAAGACTGAAAATTTCATTGGAATCATTAAGTATTTTATTTATAGATGAAACTATATAATTATCAGAATTTATCTTACCTGAAATTTCAGTAAGAGTATCTATTGTTTTTATGCGATTTTCTCCAAATCCATCATACTTTTTGTAATCATCAAAAGTGATTAATCTTAAAAGGTCTGATACATTAAATGATTGGTTTAGCATAAGTTTTCGCAATACAGAAATTCTATAAAATCAAAATTATAGTTCTCAAAAAATATGTTTTTTGATTATTAATTATAGGGAGGCTCTAAATATACAAAAATTTAACAAGTAAAGATTTACGGAATCACGTAGTTGTCAGAAAATTAAAAAGAATAATCCCATTCCATACACATTCCCACTTCGCTCCTATCGTCACTTCGGGCAAAGCGTATTCCATTACATTTTTAAAGAAACATTTGAGAAGAAAAAAATAAAGAAAATTAAATGATAAAAAAGCTTTTTTCCAAAGCAAAGTTACATAACGCAGAACATTATAGTACAAATGTATTTCATACAATTAGATAGCTATAATTCTATATTATGTAAAATATCCCAGAATGTTATAGTTTCTATTTAATATGTAGTACTTGGGTCATTAAACATTATCGTTTTAGCTTTTCGTTTAGTTTTAATATTCTGTGCAATCATTCAACATTTTTTAAATACATGATTCTCAAGAAACTTCCCGTTTATACATTATGAACTATAATTAGTCGTTATGTAAAATTGCCAACGCTTGCAGCCGCACAAAAGTTAACATTTTGGTTTTATTGAAATTCTCGTATTTGAAGAATATTCCGTTAATTTTTTTTTCACGAGCTTTTCGTTGAGTATTCGCAAGAGTACAAAATTTAAGAAAAATAAATTTCTATACACTTGCTAACATTTTAGTTTCAATTTATCATTTTTAATTTCTTGAATTATCTTTTACAATTTCAGACGAGACACTTATATATTATATAAAATGATAAGTGTTAAAATGACCTATCCAAAAGTCTAAAAGTTCTTTACTGCTTAATAATTCTGAATGTTCTTATCTTGCCATAAGAATAGCTTCGAATATAATAAATGCCAACAGATAGATAAGAAAAATCAATTTCAACTCGTTCTTTAAGCCTTTCTTGATTTGTAGTAATTAGTTGACCAACCAAATTATAAATTTCAACCTTCGTTATTTCTTCATTTGATTCAACGGTTAATTTATTATTTACTGGAGTAGGATAAAATTTAAATCCATCAAAAAAACTAACTTCTGATACACCTAACACTTCAGATAAGTTAAAATCGATTGGCACCACCACGTTACTATCATTATCCCCAGAATTTAAACCACATATAGCTTTAAGGTATATCTCATAATCAGTATCTTCAGATAATCCTGTTAAAGTGTAAGGGTTAGCGGAAGTTAAAACTGTTGTTCCTTGCCCAGGTGTAAATCCTTTTATCCCATATTCCAGCTCCCATTGTGTTTCAATTCCATTACTCGTCCATGATAGATCAACTGAATTAAAAGTTATATCATCTATAACAAAATCTGAAGGCATTGGACAACTGATTGCCCCACAAGTCACTGTGGCCTCCCAGCCAGTACTGGTTTCTTCACTCACCGATTCAAATCTAAAAAATACACTACCTGATTCTAAAGTAATGGTTCTTGGGCCATCAGTTCCATAATAAAATCTAGAACCATCTTCTGTATTGACAAATAAATAATCATCTTCTGCTAAATCGAAAGCATTGAATGTAATCGTGAGCGGAGCACTTGATGCTTTAAAAAGAATTATATAATAGTCATCTTTTCCATAATTCCCTTCTGGTCCTCCATAATCGTAAAACTTTTCTGTATTGCAATTAATTTCATAGAAATCAACTAGTACTGGCCCCACCTGCTGACTGTCATCACTTCCAGGATTTGCTCCACAAATAGCGGTAAGGTAAACATCATATAAAGCTCCAGGATTCAATCCTTCCATTGCATGTGGATTGGTTGAGGTTAAAACCTTAGTCCCCGTTCCTGGTGAAAACCCTTCCACCCCATATTCCAGCTCCCATACTGTTTCACTTCCGTTGCTAGTCCATGATAAATTACCAGCTAAATCGGCAACAAAATCTGAAGGAACCGGGCATTTAGCTGGTGTTGTAAATTTTTGAGGTCCTATCCAGTTACTAAAATCACTTGCACATAATGATCTTACAAAAACATCATAATCAGTACTAGAATTTAGTGCTGAAATAATATATGAATTAGTGTTTGTTGTAATTATTTTTTCTATTGGTGTTGGAGCATTTTCAATAATTCTAATTTCCCAACTTGAAGAGCTATTATCCGTCCACGAAATGGTAGCTGTATTATAAGCTATATCCGTCATAGTGATATTGGATGGATCATTACATTTTGTCTTGAACGTAAACACCTCTGAAAAATCACTCGTACCACATACATTATCACTTAGTACACGCCAGTAATAATCTGCATTAAATTCGGTTTGAGAAGGTATGAATGTGTTTTCAGTTGTAATGGTTTGTTCTATGATATTGGAAAAACCAGGATCGCTTGCCAGCTCAATGGTAAAGAAGGCCTCTGTATTTTGGACAGCCTCCCAAACTAATGCTGAATTTGGAATTATTTGTGATGTGTTATTTTCTGGAGATATTAACGTTGGCTTGGATAAATTCTCAAATAGGTTTAACCTAATATTGACATTTCGTTGTGCCGATATTGTGTTTCCAACAATAGTAGTTTCATAAGAGTTTTGATTTAAATTATCTAATCCTGAAATGGTTAGGGTAACTTCTGTATTGTTGTTTATCGCGGTAGCTGGATCAAATGTAGCTGTTACACCGTTAGGTAAATTTTCCATACTAAACGTTGTCATTTCATTAAAACCAGAAACCGTTTTATAATCAAAAACAAACACGGCGTCCTCATCTTTACAAACATCTTTTTCCGATTCAGAAAGACTCATGAAAAACTCTGATAAATTAATGTTAATGTCAGAAGCATTTATGGCATAGAATACATTGTTCTCAGCTCTTACCATCAATCTCGCAGTAGAAGTTGATGCAGGAACCTCAGGAACAACAATGTCATAACTTCCAGTATTAGGCACATTGGTGACTACGGTAATGGGATATGTATATCCTCCATCAGTGGATAAATATATGGCTACAGTAGAGGTATTAATGGGGGCCTGATCTGTATTGGCGACATTCCATGTAATTGTTTTAACCTCTCCTACTTGCCATATAGTACTCGAATTTTGTGAGGTTACGGCAAAAGGTCCTGAATTACCTTCTACTGTTACAGTCATTTCATCTGAAGCAGTGTGGGAGCCAAAAACAGCATTATCTCTTACTGTGAAAGCAAAATCCATCGTCCTAGATACAGATGGCAAAACATCCCAGGTTGGTGTTAAATTTCCAGCAACAACATCCTCCAATTTTGGCATATACCGAACGGGAACATCTGTAGGTGTATAACTTCTAAACAATGGGCCATACACCCACGTAGGTTGTGGAGTACTGTTTGAGTTAGGGCTTTCAGTATCAATTTGTTCCCAAGTATAAGATAGGGTTGAATTGTTATCAGCATCCTCTGCAGTACCTTCTAAAATAAAAGGCGTTGACTTTGGAATCGTATAATCACTACCTGCGTCTGCCGTTGGGGCATGATTACCAGTACTGATTAACTCCCCACAACCACTACCCTCAGTAACTGAAATAACATCTCGAATGCTAACATAATTATAATAACTATCTATGCTATTTTGAACACTAGGGCTGCATATCCCTGCATAACTCATAATCGTACTTCCACTTCCTGGTTCTACTGCAGTACCTGCTTCATAGGGGTCTCTACATGCAGAACTGCTTTGTACATGATTTGTACCTAGTTGATGTCCTAACTCATGTGCAAAGACCATATAAAAATTATCTGCTGCCAGATTAGGACCGGATGAAAATGCACTTCCCTTCCCTGCAAAACCATCTCTACAAACACTGGCTGGATAGGCAATCCCGTAATTCCTGAATCGATGTGCTAGCAAATGTCCTATATCATAATTTACACTACCAATCTCAGCGTCCAAATGATTTTGAACTACAGGTAGCAATTGTTCTCCAAAGAATGTAAAAGGATCTGTAGTAGCATTTAAATGTATTACCCTATCATTCTCAGGAACTAATTCCAATGTTATACCAAGGTCCCGTTCTAAAATCCCATTAATTCTTGTAAGTGTCGTATTTAAAGCAGCCAACACTACCGTTTTTCTTTCAAGATCACTGGTTTCATTTCCTGTCAAGAAATAATTTGAATATTCCCCGGTAGTTGCCAGCGCCAAACGATACTTTCTTAGATACCCATCAGTCGTTGATATTTTTGCATTTGCAGTTTTTTTATGTGAATGCTCATGCACTTCTTCTACTACACCGCACTCAAAATCTGAAAGAGATTCACTCTCTTTTCTATTAGATACAGCATATGTATTCGTTTTCAAATCTGTAGGCTTAATCAAGGTGATCTCATTACCTGCTGTAATAAATGCCCTAAGTCCATTATGCTCAGAGAAACTTAAACGTACGACCTTATTTGATTGAGTACTCTTACCTACGTATGATTTTATTTCTGGGAATTTTAAAGCTAATTCTTCGCTAAAATTAGATGCTCCTACCATTTCAAAAGCTTCAAATGTATTATTTTCAACGGGAAGTAAAATTGTGGAAGATTTCTTCTTGGAGCTTGTCCTATCAGAGACACCTTTTACTAGAGATAAAAAACTGTTATTATCTAAAACTAATAATTTATGTTCCTTAGAATTTTCAACAACCTTATTTTGTAAAGCTGGCGTGTTTAGTTTCCATATTTGCTGTGAAAAGCAGTTAAAACCAAAGATAAAAATGTTAATGAGTAGTAGTAGTTTTATTTTCATTTCATTTGGGGGTTGTACTGTAAACGTATTAGAAGAGGTTAAACTTTTATTTTGGTTTTTACTCGTAACGTAAAGCAGTTTTGTAGGCTAAAAATAAGAATTTATTTTATTGCATAATCTAATTAACATTAAAATCAATATACCATTCCATACACATTGCTACTTTACTCCTATCGTCGTTTCGGGCAAAGCGTATTCCATTACATTTTTTTAAGAAAATTTAGAGAAAAAAAAAGAATAACTATTTGGTGTATGTACTTCGCTTTTACCCAAGCAAAGTTACATAACGCAGAACATTATAATTCATTTTCATATTATAATCTGACATTATATAAAATTGCTTTGTAAACTTTATTTTTTTGAGTTTTATTGTCTTTAAAGAAAGTTATAATTTATAGATTATTTTCATAATCCATACTTTGACTTAATACACGAACAATCAAAATATCAATATCTGTAGATAAATAAAAAATAGTGTGGGATTTATAAGAAAATCTTTTTAATGACAGAATAAATTCAGATGCATCACGTCCTAAAGTACTATTATCAGCTAAAATTTGAAATAGTGTATGCATTCCTGATAAATATGTTTGGGCTTGTTTTAATCCAAATGTTTCAATGCCGTACTCATACATTTTGGCAAGATCAATTTCGGCGCTTCTTGATACTTTATAAACGCCCATCTGCCCGCATACGGTCTTCAACTTCCTTCATGATATCTGGAACAGATTTATCGCTAATACCACTTTCCATACCTTCAGTTATAGCTGCTTTGAGCGCTGAAAACTTGGCATTTTTTGCTTGATCTCGTCTTACTAAATCACGAAGGTATTCACTGTCATTAGTAAATTCTCCCTCTGTTATCCGTGACTTTATCCACTTATCCTGTTTTTCCGTAAATGTTATTGTTTTTCTAATTGTTGACATAACGCATGTGTTTTAATAATCATACTATTGATGCAATATAGTATATTTAATCAAATGTTACAAAATTATAATAGTCAAATTCATGCGTTCAATAACTAATCCCATTCCATACACATTTTGCCTTCACTCCTCCTCCCTTTCTGCAAAAAGAGTATTCCATTACATTTTTAAAAGAAACTTTTGGGAAGAAAAAATTCAAGAAAATTGAGTTAAAGAACTTCGCTTTTACCAAAGCAAAGTTACATAGCGCAGAACATTATAGTACACTTTTAATATTGGATTATCCAGTGGATGATTCAATATTAAAACAATATTTTACTATAGATTTGATATGTGTTACATATCATTAGATAGCTATAATTCCATAATTATGTAAAATATCTCATAAGGTTTTAGTATTCCAAAAGAAAATTTAGAACTTGGGTTATTAAACATTTGGCTCTTAGGGAAACCATACGTTGACTTAGCACTCTGAGAATAAAAATTCCGCTCGCAGATTTGCTGATAAAATGTATGCCTTTAAATTAAAAAACAAAAAAGAGGCAAATCTATATAATAAATAGACTTGTCTCTTTTTTCTATATTAAGAAAATATATTATTCGAAATTCCTTAATACGTAAAATTAGTAGTTGAAAAACATGATCCTAGAGTGGGTAAATAAGCCATTTCTAAAGTAGAGTATCTAACAAAATGTAGACAATTAGTAACATTATTAGTATCCCAACCAGATAAATCTTGATTGAAACTTTTATTATTACTAAACATAGAGCTCATTTTACTAATATTTGAAACATCCCAAGACGAAATATCTTGATTGAAAGCTTCTGCACCACTGAACATAGCTCCTAAACTATATGCATTACTAACATCCCACGTAGAAATATCTTGATTAAATACTTTTGCTTTTGAAAACATACCATAGAAATCAGTTATGCTTGTAACATCCCATGAAGAGATATCTTGATTAAAGGCTTCTGTATATGCAAACATCGAATCTACAGTGGTAGCCTTTGAGACATCCCAACCTGAAATATCTTCATTAAATTTAAGAGCTTTATAAAAGGCTTTATCAAAATTTACAATATTACTAACATCCCAGTTTTTTACATTACCTGTAAAGAGGTCACATTCAGAAAAATAGTAACTAATAGAAGTAATACCTGTAAGATCAGGACTTTCATCTGGTAAAGTAGTTAGAGCTTTACATTGCCAGAAGATTCCTGTTTCAAAACCAAAATGGATATCACCCCAACTCGTAATTGATTCTATTAGTTCATTAGAATCTTTTACTATGAAAAAGTTGAAACCGATTAACTTACCTATAATGGTAACAGTTTTTTCACCTGCTGCAGCATAGGTATGTGATCTATCTGGATCATCATAACTGGTAACACTTGCTATGGTACCATCACCCCAATCAACGGTAAAATCATAGGATGTACCAGTGCCATCATAAATGGGTAAAACAATTGTCTTGTTAGCATCGGAAACACTCCAAACAGAAACAAAAGAACTTTCGTCATCGGTTGGATTGTTGGTAGTTGTATCACCATCAACGGTTAAAGGATCATCACTATTGCAAGAAATGATTATAACAGTAAGCAAAATGGGTAGTAGGTTTCTTGAAAATTTAATTATTAAATTCATTACCATATTATATAATTTAAGGCTAAGTTTATAAAAATAATTAATTTGTAAACAACGGTTATCTATTATTATTGTTTTTTTCGATGAACTACTATTCCCATTCCACACACATTGCCTTCTCTCCTGCCGTAGGCCAGTTAATAAGTGTTCCATTACCTTTTGAGAAAAAGTTTTTAGAAAGAAAAAAATCAAGGAAGATTAGTATTGTAAAAGCTTCTTACCAAAGCAAAGTTGCATAACGCAGAACATTATAGTACAAATGTATTTCATAGCATTAGATAGCTATAATTCAATATTATGTAAAATTGCCAGTGCTAAGCGCTAGATTGCTTTTTAAAAAATTAAAATGCTCTATAGCATTTATTTTTAAACACAATTATCCATCGTTTGGTCACACCAAAAAAAGTTAAACCTATAATTCTCATATTCGAAGAAAAACCTTTGGTTCTTTATCTATTAATATTAAAATAATCTCCTAAATCTTGTTTAGAAATTTTAATATTATGTTGTATTCTACTGTAATTTAGTTATGGCTTTTTTTAATGGCTTCATTTTAAAACTTATTAATAAAGTAATAATTCCTGTAATTAGCCAACAAACATCAATAAAGAAAGTGCTAGTATTTTGTATAGCTTTACAAAACCAAGATCCCGATTGTATTCCATTTAAAATAGGAATTAGAATCCCAAAAATACCAGCTAATAACAAAAAATGTTTTGTTATTTTATGAATACTTTTTTTTAAGAATGCATAAATTATTAAAACCAACCAAAACAAGAAAAAGACATTTGATAAAATACCAAATTCACCTTTGGTGCTAGATGAAAAAACTTTTACTAAACAAAATAATAAAGCAATTGAAGGGTAAAGCCCCATACAAACTCCCATATAAATAGCTCCTACGTTAGTATTAAACTTTGCTTTAGAAATAAATTTTTTATTTGCTCTAGCTTCTAACCAAATTAAAACTCCAGATATAATTACAAAACAGGTGATAATTGATAAAATAAAGTAAATTATTTTTGTTACGTATCCTCCATATTCTGCATAATGTAATTTTCTTATTGTTTTACTTGTGGCATTATAATAATCGTCATAAAGCAGTTTTTGATATATTTTTTCACCATCAGATAGTCTAAATAAAGACCTCGTACTTGCTGCAAATTTATTTGCACCATTATGTAATAAATCTACAGACATACTTGCATCCGGTTCTTCAAATTTTTTAATTTCTACAAAAACTCTATTTAAATCATTTTTATTTACATCTGCAAGAGTATTATCTATAAGCGTATTAATTTGAATTTTGGGATTGGTTTGTTGCACTTCAACAATAGCTGTTTTAGGCGGTAAAATTAATTCTGTTGTTTTATCAAAATCTCCATCAAAAACAATAAAAAATGAAGGCAAATACAATAAACTTAATAATCCGAAATAGACACCTGTTATGGCATACATCAACTGAAAAGGAATCCCTAAAACACCTAGGGCAGCATGTGCATCTGTCCACAGGTTTTTAATACTATTTTTAATTCTAAAAGTGAAAAAATTTGAAATTATTTTTTTCCAATGAATGATAATACCCGAAAATATTGCTACAGCAAAAAATAAAGAAACAAGTCCTGCTATATAGCGACCAATTAAGGGTATCTGTTTAAAATAATGTAAATAATATAAAAAAGAGCCTAAGTTCCCTTGAACAACTCTTTTCCTTGCTATAACATTGTATGTTTTTGGGTCTATTTTAAGATATATTTTAGCCTTTGCCAAAGAGTCTTTAGCGTTAAATGCTTGTTTAGTGTCTTTTTGGATTTTTATTGGGCTTGAGTTAACTGAAATATAATTTGCATTAGACCTGTTGTAGTTTATTGTAATACTCTCTCTTCCTTTTAAATCAAATCCTTCTTTTTTTGTTATTTCTAAAATGCGATCGTAATCTATTTTAGGTGTAAATACTATGTTTTTTGTTTCGTTATGTTGCCACTGATTTATTTCATCCATAAATAAAGCAAAAGCTCCTGCAAAAAAAATGACAAACAGACCCACACTAATAACAATACCACTAACAGTATGTACATTAAAAAAAACGTTATAATCTCTTTTGTTTTGTTTCATTATGGCTTTAATATGTAAATTACAATTATAGACAGTATTATTATGAATAAAAAAATGATCCAAGATATCCATGCTTTTTTTATCCAATACACAACCAATATTAATAGTGGCCATATTATAAGCGTTGAGTATAATGCTGTAACCAAAACTATTCTTTGATCGAAGATGTATGATAATGCTATATGCGCCATCATAGTAGCAAACAAACTCCCTAAAAAAGCAGCTAAAAATTTACTTGCTTTTATCCAGCTAGATTGAATTAAATATTTTTTATTAGCAGGCATTTAGATTAATTTAAGAGAAGTTTCAATTGAAAATAAAACACAAAAGGAAAGGAAAATTATTATTTTTTTTGGTTTATAAAGTGGAGCAAATAAAACAATTAATGAGGCAAAAGTTGGCCAAACGACCAACAATAGTAATAGTGCATTAGTTACACCTGTTTTTCTATAAAGAAAACAAAAACCAATAATTAAAGAAATTACCGCTAGACCTTTTGCTAATAAAGGTCTTGCATTAAAGTATAATGACAGATTACCTTTATTAAATTCAATTCTTTTAGCTAAAACAAACAATAGGTAAATAGAAACAAAAAAGAAAAACAACGAAAAACTAAGCATTTTTTAAACTATTTTAGAATAAACCTTCTCGCTATACGTTAAGCGAGAAGGCATTATATACTATGTAATAATTAGTTAGATGATAAATCATAAATACCTCGAATGGTTCCGCCTTCTACATCAAAAGCTTTTTCTACAGCACCAGAAGTAGCGTTATATTTATAAATGGCATTTTCATCAGTATTTTTAATAGTTAGATAAACTTCTCCATTAATAACTCGAGATGATTGCGTTACAAAACCACCTTGAGGAGGTAATCCTGGAATAATTGATACATCTTTTGTATTTACATCTATAAGAATCCATCTAGCTGTATTTTCTGTAAAAAATAATTGTTGGGCTTGTAATAATTGTGCTTGAGTTAAATTACGGGGATCACCACCAACAGAGGCTACTAACTGTAACACTCCTTGTGGGATATCTGTAATAGCATAGGCAATTGCTTTACCATTTCCTATATAATTAAAAAAGAAACAATTTGATAATAAAGTATTTAGTGGGTTTGCCGCCAATGCAGGATTAAAAGTATAATTTGGATCAAAATCATTAGATCCTGCTGGGATTTTATATAATGCACAAGATGTACCTTGTATTGCCACACCAGTATTTAAATAATAAATATTTCCTTGTTCATCAACATTAGTATGACCTTCAAGATTACTATAAGCGTTTATTCCTGCGTCTGGGATTACCGTAGTATTTACAAATGCTCCTGTTCTATAATTAGCGGATTGAACATAAAATGAAGTAAAAGGTTCCGCTGTATCTGCTGATCTTACATAACAGAAAAACTCATCCCCTCTTACAAGAAAGCCATTTAAAATTTGTTCATTAGGCAAGTTTTCTGAATCCTCCATATTTATTAAACCTGTAATTTGCATAGTGGTTGGGTTAAATACGGTTACCTGAGCGGGATTTGCTCTATCGGTAAACAGACCAGTAGTGGCATCTATTATTTTAGGTTGCCCTCTATTGCCTGAATGTGCTATACTGGCCTCATCTTCTTCTAATTCTCCATCAATATTTACAAATATTTTAGCTAATCTATCTGTTTCATCTAAACCATTACTATCAAAAAAACAACCGTCATAAAATTCATTTGGAGTAAAGCTAGTGAATACTTGACCATCTGTTAAATTAGCAACTCCGCTAGGTAACTCTTCAAAATATTTAACTATAAAATCGTCATTTGGAGTTGTGGCGTTAATTACAAAACCTGTTTTTAAACGGGTTTCTTCTTCTGGTTCATCAACATCATCATCATCATTTTTACATGATGTGGTTATTAAAAAAGACATCGCTATTAATAAAATACTAAGAGTGTTGTTTTTAAATTGTTTAAAATATAGATTCATTATTAAAAGATTTTATAATTAATTTTAAATTGATAGTTTCTATTAGGTTTTGGGACTCTGTAATTATCGAATAATTGAAAGTCATTTGTAATGTTGTTTACTTGAAAAGAAAAACTTAGTTTTTTATTAGGCGAAAAATAACCTATACCCATATTAATTTCATCCTGTGTTGGTATAAGTGATAGCGGTTCTGGTTCACCATTTGGTGGGATATCATCATTACTAAATGCCTTAGTATGAAACCAATTACTATACAAAACTATATTGGGTAGTGTTTCCTTAAAACTTTTTGCTCCAAGGTTAAAAAGCACATTATAGAAGAAAAAAGGAGTGTTTGGAAAAGAGGTCCCAATAAATGATTTCAATCCATTATCAGACAATGCATTAAATCCCTTATAAGTGCGTTCTTGATTGGTTAAATTAAAACTGATGTTAGAAAATGGGTCTTTAGTAATTTTTACATTAAACTCTACCCCTTGCGATAACACGCTATTAAAGTTTTGGTATTGTAGGGAAACATCTCCACCTCTTAGGGCTATTAAATCTTTGGTGTCTCTAATAAAACCATTAAAACCTAAATTAATTTTATAACTATCTAGAAAACGCTGTTCATAATCGATTCCAAAATTTATATTATCTGATTGTTCTGGTTTTAAATTAAAGTTAGATCTAATGTTTGTGAAGTTACCGTACACTTCAAATTCGTCTGGTATACGTACAGCATTTTCATAACTTGTTCTAATAAAAAAAGATGTATTAAATGCATATTTTAAAGCAAAACCAAAACCCTTTAATTCGTCTTTTATTTGTAAATTTAGAACTGTTGGAGATTGTTGACTTACCGTATTGGCATCATATAAATAATACTTCCCAAAAAGTATGGTATTTAAAGATTTTTTAAACCAACTGGAACTAATTTCGGCAGAACTTATATTTTTGGTAAAGAATGAAGGAATTAGGTTTCCATTTATTTCTTCACCATTAACATTTATAAAAGGGTCTATGAAATTTCTTCTAAATATTTTTGATCGCGCATAGAAATTATTTAAGCTTATTTTGTGTTGATTGTTTAACTTGTAACTAATACCTAAGCGATGTGCGTTTGTAGTAAATTCTGTTTCAGTATCGATAGGATTTAAACCATTTTCTACAATAACTTCTCGGTTCCAGTTTATAACATTTAACGAATCACGTATTGTAGCGCTTAATGCATTGGAGAGAACACCTCTATAATCTAATTTTAATTTATTATCAAAAAAACTATTTTTATAACCTAAATTAGTATTAAAAGTTTTTGTTTCTCCAAAATAACCTTCTATAGCAGAACCATCAGTAATATCTAATGTTTGTATTTCATTAAATTTATGCGAAATATTACCTTTTATAGTAATTTCATCTGCCCAACTTAAATCGTGAATTTGCATTCCCACTTGTGCAAAATAAGATTCGTGTGCATTGTTAAATCTTCTAATATTATTTATCGTTTCACGAACTAGTTGTGTTCTTATTTCTCCGGTAAATTGATCTGTAAAAGTTTCCTCTGTTGTGTTTGTAATATTGTTCATCAAGAAATCATTATCAGAAAAATTGTAAAACCCATCAAAAGACAATGTAATGTGATCATTAATTTTTTTACCAGATAATAATGATACTCTATGGGTATTAAAAGAACCTATTTCATAACTCGTTTCTAAGACATCATTTTCTATTTTTTTTGACACAATATTGACTCCGCCACCCAAAGCATCTGTAGCTTTATCAGTAGGAACTACGCCTTTATATATCTCAAGCCTATTAATATTAGAAGCGGGTATGTTAGTTAAGTTAAATCCTCCTCCTAAATATTCAATTGGAAAACCATCGATATATACCCTAACAGCATTTCCTGTTAAACCGTTTAAATTCACCTCTACATCACTCCCCAAACCACCAGAACGCCTTACTACAACACCTGGAGATGTTTTTAAAATTTCTGCAACTCCAACAGATTGCAATTTAAAATCTTTCGTTTCTATTGTATTGATTTTTATAGGAGCCTCAGTTATCTTTTTAGAAATTGATTTGCCCTCAATAAGAATTTCTCTTAAAGCATTTTCTTCTTCGTTTAAAGTGAAATTTACTTGTGTTGGTTGGTCTGGGATTATTTTAATTTCTTGTTTTTTACTTTCAAACCCTAAAGTGCTAACCGATATAGCATAATTTCCTTGTGGAGCTAAAAATGTATAATTACCATTTTTATCAGAAGAAGTTCCATAAATAGTGTTTTCAAGTATAATTGAAGCAAAAGGAATAGGGGTATTATTAGCATCAATTACTTTACCTGTTACTTTACCTTTTCTGCTATCTTTACGTATGTAAATTACATTACCTTCTTCACTAAAGTACATTTTATAATCTTCGAATAAGGATTCTAAAACTAATCGTAAAGACGTATTATTAAAAGTTTTAGTAACTTTTTTAGTTGTGTTTATTGAAGATTTATTGTAGGAAAAAAAACAGTTCTCATTTTTTTCTATTTCTTGTAATGTTTCAATAATACCAATGCCATCTATTGAAATTGAAATTTTTTTATTTAAAACACTTTCTTGTGCTTGTATTAAATTAGGCAGTATTAACATTAACAGTATGCAACCAAATATTTTTAGATAGTTTTTACAACTAGAATTTACCTTATATACCATCTTTATTTTTTTGTCTTTTTAATGTATCGTTGATATATTTAATAAATCATTATTGTGTCTCCATTCTTCTTGTACTTAAGTTTCATAACAAAACCTATTTTTTTTAGGAGATTTTCTAAAGTTGGGGTTTTATGGTATCCTTTATATACCTGGTTTAAAACACTTTTATTATTTACTTGAATTTTTACATTGTATTTTCGTTCAATATCTTTAAAAACATTTCTTAAACTTTCATTAAAAAATAGTTCATTCTTAGTCCATGAATTATAGAAATTAGCATTTACGTCTTTTTTGGTAATGCTATAGTTTTCACTCAATATTACTTGCTGATTTGGGAGTACTATTTTACTATTGGTAGGTTCTTCTAAACTTTTAAATGATACTTTTCCCTCATTTAGAGTTAAATAGGTTCGTTCATTTGGATAAGCTGATAAACTAAATTTTGTGCCTAAAACGGTAGTCTTTGATTCTTTTGTAGTAATAGTAAATGGATGTAAACTATCTTTAGCAATTTCAAAATAAGCTTCTCCATTTAGACTTACTTCTCTATTTTTTTTAGAAAATTCTTCAGAGACTAATAAAACAGAGCTAGCATTCATATGTATAACAGACCCATCATCTAATTGAATACGCTTCGTTTCTCCTACTAAAGTTTCGTATGTTGTAAAGGGTGTCTTTAAGAAAAACTGAAAAGTTATTAAACCAATAAATAGTGCTACACAAGCAACACTAACATAATTTATTAGTTTTTTATAGGCTTTCTTTTTTTGTTTTGAGGGTTTAATGTTTTTAGAAATATCTCCCCACATTAAATCACTTTCAAATTGTAATTCTTCTTCAGATAAAATATTAGGAATATCTTTATTGTTTTCTAACCATAATTCTATTACTGCAATTTCTTCTTTTGAACATTTACCATTAACATATTTTTCTAATAATTGAGAATTAATCTTCATACTATATATTCATAAGGTGTTTAAAACTGCCATTACTTATATAGTCGTATGTTGGATATGTTAAGTGAAGGTCAAAAAAGTAAAAAAAAGCATATTTATAATTATATTTTTTAACATACTCAAATACAGTGTTTTGTATAGTATTAATAATACTCTACAAGTTCGTTTTTAAGAAACGATACTGCTTTAGATATGTGATATGCTACCGCTCTTTCTGAAATAAATAAAGACGTAGCAATTTCTTTATTTGAAACGCCTTTTTCTCTACTTAGCCTATAAACGTTTTTACATTGTTTGGGTAACTTATCTACAACTGCATCAATTTTGTCTTGAAGTTCATTAAAAGATACATCATTATCTGTGGTATTATCAAAAGCTGTATTTTCTTCATATGCATATACTAGATTGTCTTTTTTTGAAGCTTTAGACCTGTAATAATCTATAACTTTAAATTTTACAGCTTTTATTAAATAGTGTTCCATAGAGCTATTTATCTCAATATTATCCTTACGTTCCCATAAAGATTTAAAAATATTCTGAACAATATCTCGAGAAATTTCTTTGTCATTCACTTTTGAATAACATATACTGTACATCTTTTTAGAGAACATCTTATATGCTTTTTCAAAACTCTCAGGAGTTTTAATATCGAAAATGGGAATTGTATTTTTATTTGACTTTAAATGAGACAACTGTAGTAGCAATTTTTCACAAAGATACATCTATTTAGATTTATTCCAAATAACGAAGTTTAAAATTCATATTATTAATTATATTTATACTTAACGCCTCAAAAAAATAAGCAAATACAATTATACGGTGATTCATTATTAAAAAAGCAGATTTAAATAAAAAACAATGATTATCTATATTTCATAGTTGAAATCAAACCATTCCATACACATTCCCACTACGCTCCTATCGTCGCTTCGGGAAAAGCATATTCTATTACATTTTTAAAGAAACTTTTAGGAAGAAAAAAATTAAAGAAAATTAGTATTGGTAAAAGCTTTTTATCAAAGCAAAGTTACTTAACGCAGAACATTATAAGTCAAAATAAATTATAATAAGACATTATAAAAATTGTTTTGTAAACTATAGTTTTATGAATTTTATTGTAACAGGTTTAAGGAAATTTGTGGCTTTAATATAATAATTTTAGATGTGTAGCTATAATTCAATATTATGTATATACCCCAGAATGTTTTCGTTTTTATTTATGCGCATCACTTGAAGCATTAAACACCTTTACAATTATGTAAAATTGCGGCTGCCAAAGGCTCGATACAAGTATATTATCTTTACATTTGTTAGCATGAAAAACCTACTTTTTTTATTGCTACTTATTATTTCAGCTTCTTTAGAAGCACAAATCGTTAACATACCAGATGTTAATTTTAAAAATGCTTTAATTAATAATATTTGTGCTGACACCAATGGTGATGGTATATCTGATTCCGATGTTGATTTTAATAATGATGGTGAAATACAAGTTAGTGAGGCTGAAGCTGTATTCCGACTATTCCATTCAAATGAAAACATAACTTCGCTAGAAGGTATTGCTAGCTTTACTAATCTTGAGGCATTAAGTAATTATTCTAATAACATAACTAGTTTAAATTTAAATCAAAATACTAAACTTAAAGAGTTAAGAATAACTGGTAGTGACCTTCCAACATTAGATTTAAGTCAGAACGTAAACCTTACAATTTTGGGTTTACAAAACAATCAACTTACATCAATAGACGTAAATCAATGTACAGAACTAAAAGAACTTTTTCTTAGTAATAATCAATTAGCAAGTTTAGATGTTAGTCAAAACCAAAAACTTGTTAACTTACAACTTAGAAATAACAAACTTACCTCTATAGATATTAGTCAAAATCCAAATTTAGAAATTTTTCTTTGTTCTATTAATCTATTGACTAACATAGACATCAATCAGAACCCAAGTATAATTTCTTTAGCTTGTAGTGCAAACCCGTTAACTTCTTTGTTTTTAAAAAACGGTAATTCCTCCAGTGAAATGGAATTATTGTTTGATAATACTCCTACTTTAGAATATATCTGTGTTGATGAAGATGAACAACAAGTAATTCAAGATTTGGTAGATGATTATGGCTATACAAACTGCGTTGTCCACTCATATTGTTCATTTGTTCCTGGAGGAAATTTTTATATCGTAGAAGGTGAAACAACCTTAGATATTGATAATAATGGTTGTGATGTTAGTGATATAATGTTTCCCAATCTTAAACTAAATATAACTGATGGTATTGTTTCTGGTTATTTTTTTTCAAATGAGTTAGGGCGTTATTCAATACATCTCCAAGACGGTACCCATACCATTACACCAATATTAGATAATCCATCAAATTATTTTAACGTTTCCCCTTTATCCATTACAGTGGATTTTCCTAGTGATTCAAGTCCTAGTATTCAAAATTTTTGCTTGACGCCTAAAGGAGATTTTAATGATTTAGAAGTTGTTATTATACCATTTAACGATGCCAGACCTGGTTTCGATGCGAAATATAAATTAATTTACACAAACAAAGGTACAACCTCTTTAACAGGCTCACTTCATTTTACTTTTGAAGACAATGTTATGAATTTTGTTTCAGCTAATCCTGTATTAGATTCGCAAAATTTAAATACGTTAATATGGAATTTTAGTAATATTTTACCTTTTGAGAGTAGAGAGATTTATGTGTCAATGAATTTAAATACACCAACAGATGCAAACTTTCCGCTTAATGGTGGAGACGTTTTAAATTTTATAGCATCACTATCCCATTCTACAAATGATGAAACGCCAAATGATAATGTCTTTAATTTTCCTCAAACTGTAGTTAATTCTTTCGACCCTAACGATAAAACTTGTATAGAAGGCAATACACTTACTCCAGATAGAGCTGGTGAATACCTTAACTATATGATTAGATTTGAAAATACAGGAACTGCAAATGCAATAAATGTAGTAGTTAAGGATGAAATAGATCCTAGCATGTTTGATATTTCAACCTTAAAAACTGTAACTTCAAGCCACTCTATGATTACTAGAATTAATAATAATAATACAGTAGAATTTATATTTGAAAATATAAACTTACCTTTTGATAATGATAATAACGATGGTTTTGTCGTTTTTAAAATTAGAACATTGGATACTTTAGTATTAACAAATACTATTGAGAATGATGCCGAAATTTATTTTGATTTCAACTTCCCAATAATGACAAACAATGAAGTAACTACTATTGAAAATGTACTTAGCCTAGCCGATTATGATTTTGATGATGTTAGTTTAGAAATATATCCAAATCCAATTATTAATACAATAACTATAAAAAGTGAAGATGCTTTTAATAAAATTAGTATTTATAACGTTAATGGATGTCTATATAAACAAATAAGTTTATTATCAAATAAAACAGAAATTAAAGTAGATTTAAATAAATTAAATTCTGGGCTTTACTTTATTAAAGTAGAAAGTTTAAGCAAAATTTATACTCGTAAATTTATTAAACAATAAAAATCCTTTGAATCAGTACCTGTTAGTATAAACAAAAGAGCCTCTTCTTTCTGTTTGTGCTGCTTAACCCAACGGCTAATACTATTAGCTCGGCAACCCAGGTCACTGGCAAGTTCTGCTTGAGTTTTGCCACCTATCTGATAAATCCGAACAGCCTCATCTATAAATTCTTGGTAAATTTTCTCTTTTTCAAATTCATTTCTAAGCTCCCTTTACAAAACGATTCCAGGATGGATTCCTTTATATTTTTCAATGTAGTCATTCACAAAACAAATGTAAATAAATTTGTTTACATTTAATATTCACTAGTAGCTTAACCCAACTTTTTAAAGCTCTTCAAGATTTCAAATCACGAACAGCTTTGGATTACCTCATATTGCTGTATAATTTCTTAAATTCTTCGTAATATTTCTTGTGATATGTAAAATCTAAAAAGGGAAAAGTAGATGGTAGTAATTTTACACATCTTAATAAGTACTCTTCAATTAAATCGAGCCTATCAATATCAAGACCGCTATTGAATATATGATGATCCTGATCTTTAAGGTGGTTAGATCTAAAATAATTTGACCATGAAATGTAACTTACTTTATTATTTTTCTCGATGACTATAGATGGATCAATAAAAAAGTATTGCCAGCAATTGACTGCAGCTGTTGAAATCATCGCCTTGAAGTATTCTTCTAGACTCTTGAATGGTAAAGGGTAAAAAAAACCACTATCAAAGAAAAAAAAATTATCAAGAAAATGGCTTTCTCCTAATTTCACACATCCATATTGCGGGTAATAAGATGGATTAATTAGCGCAGTTGTGCCTTCCAGCCAGCTGTAGCCATCTGGCATGTCCATCAATTCTTCCTGACCAGCCTTTTCAAAAGCATATTTACATTGATTCCAAAAATCACTAGGTTCTATAAGCATACTTCTTAACCCGTTAATAAAGAACCCTCCTGTAATAATCCCTTCATCAGGTTCTGTTTCACTTCTTGACCAATGTAACTCACAGGATTCAAGATAAAAATATGCCATCTGTTGCTCGTTAAATTCAATATCAAGAGCCTGCGTAATTTGTTGAGATCTATCATAATGTATTCTGTCGTAATGCTCCCTGTCCCCTTCTATGAATCGATCAATTTTTTTGCTCTTCAATGAATCGATCTCGAGATTAGAAGACTTAGATTTGATATCCGAGAGAAATGAGGAGAGTTCTTTAATTATCATGTTAAACGTTATTTGAAATTCAAATCATTATCCACATGCATAAGGAGTGTATTGCTATGCCTCTCTACTGTGGCTTGTGAAATTTTCATTCTTCTGTCATTAAATTGATCATTATAGTTTGTTACATTAACAGGGGCTTTCAATTGATCTTCAAGACCAACCTTTTTCACAAAAGCAAAATACCTTGGGAAATTTCCACCCATTCCTTTTGGTCTAGCTTGATTGCAAATCACCATTTCGGATCATTCATGTAGTCCACTAACTCCCAATCTAATTTTTGCAAGATACTTCTCATTGGGTCTAGTTTAATGTCTCCCAACTCATCTGTCATTTCGTGTTCTCTTACAAGTACTGCATCTGCTATTTGGGATTCCTGTATACTTTCAATATCAACATTCAGTAAAACTTCACCTGGCACTCCCTCATGACTGGAAAAAGCCCCACGATGAACATACCAGCTAATGGATGCTCCTTTAACTAGATCTGGAAACTCTCTCTCTACACTTTGAATATACTCCCCAAAATGACCAAGAAGGTGGGGACCGTCGTTATTGCTTTTTAAATCAGAAAAAATTATCGTGACATCTTCTGAAATCATACTATTCCAAATCCTTAGCAGGCCATGACCTTCTTCATCACTTTGAGTCTTCCAAAAATGTATTCGGGAGATCATTTCATATGACCCAACTTCTTCCACAAGCGTGGAATTACTTCTTTTTCCCTTCCTTGAAGGAAATACCCATCTTAATATGTGCTTCTTTATCTTTTTCATCTACATCTGGTTTGTAAATTGACCATTTTGGCACGTCCACGCCAAAACTGCCATTTCAATCAGCTCTGTTCCTCCTGAAACGGGAGTATAAAACTTAGTCTTGCCTCTTGCATTTGGACGAAGACTTCCTTTGACTTTCGTTCCATCGTTATCTTTGGTTGGAACATATGTCGTATCCACAACAAAGGGGGTACTTACTTTTTCGAAGAGGTAATAATAATAATAATAATGGAAATGAATACTTCGGTTCTGGACTATCTTGAAATACTGACTCGTTTTACTGATTCCTGTTTTCCGTGCTACATCTGAACGATTAACAGATTTTCGAGAAAGAAATAAGCCTAATTCAGTCATTTTTATCCGATTTTTTATACACAAAAATACTTATTCGGATTATGTATTCCGATTTTATAAACAATTGTTTTAAACATTGTCCGAATATCAATATATTTGATCATATAATAACACGAAATCATTATATTACAAAATAGTAATTCATAATTCGACATTATGCAAAATTGCTTTATAAACTGTTTTATTGCGCTAAGGATCTTGTAAAAGTTACAGAGACTTAATACACGAACAATTAAAATATCAATATCCGTAGATAAATAAAAAATGAAATGCCCATCTCTTCTAGGTAAGTTAACTTCGCTCGGGCAAAGAATAATCTATAACTGGATCAATAGATTGAAAAAATCTTTGTGTTATTCTCTTTTATCTTGAAACATTTAGAACACATTAAACTACTTAGAAATTCATTTACTTAAATATATCTCTTTAAAACATAAATGCTTTTTATCGGATTTTATTACTTTTAATCGGGTTTTTACATATATTTGTATACTTATACGTACAAATATAATCGATTATGAAAAAAACTCTACTTTTTTTTGCATTTAACTTATTTGTAGTTTGTATTTATGCTCAAACTGCATCATGCCAAAATATTAATGTTATTTTGGATGAGACTGGAAATCTTACAATTACTGCTGATGATATTAATTCAGGTAGTAGTATAGGTAATCTATCAATAGATATTTCAAGTTTCACATGTGCCAATATAGGTGCAAATAATGTGACTTTAACAGCAACAGATCCAGAAAATCCTGGGAACACAGATACTTGTGTGGGTGTTGTTACTGTATTTCAACCTGAAAAACCTGAAGCTACCAACTGTTGGGATAATTATCAATTTGATTCGAGTTCTTGTTCATGGGAGAACCAAGGCATTGAGCCTACCGAGCCATATGTAGAATGCTGGGAAACCGCTACATTCAATAATGATACTTGTGATTGGGATATAACAGGGGAATACCCAGAAGAGCCTGAAGCAACTAACTGTTGGGATGATTATCAATTTGATTCGAGTTCTTGTTATTGGCAGAATTATGGATATGAACCCACCGAACCAATTACAGAATGCTGGGAAACCGCTACATTCAATAATGATATTTGTGATTGGGATATAACAGGAGAATACCCAGAAGAACCCGAAGCTACCAACTGTTGGGATGACTATCAATTTGATTCGAGTTCTTGTTATTGGCAGAATTATGGATATGAACCCACCGAGCCATATATAGAATGCTGGGAAACCGCTACATTTAATAATGATATTTGTGATTGGGATATAACAGGAGAATACCCAGAAGAGCCTGAAGCAACTAACTGTTGGGATGATTATCAATTTGATTCGAGTTCTTGTTATTGGCAGAATTATGGATATGAACCCACCGAACCAATTACAGAATGCTGGGAAACCGCTACATTCAATAATGATATTTGTGATTGGGATATAACAGGAGAATACCCAGAAGAACCCGAAGCTACCAACTGTTGGGATGACTATCAATTTGATTCGAGTTCTTGTTATTGGCAGAATTATGGATATGAACCCACCGAGCCATATATAGAATGCTGGGAAACCGCTACATTTAATAATGATATTTGTGATTGGGATATAACAGGAGAATACCCAGAAGAACCTGAAGCTACCAACTGTTGGGATGACTATCAATTTGATTCGAGTGCTTGTTATTGGCAGAATTATGGGTATGAACCTACCGAACCATATGTAGAATGCTGGGAAACCGCTACATTCAATAATGATACTTGTGATTGGGATATAACAGGGGAATACCCAGAAGAACCCGAAGCTACCAACTGTTGGGATGATTATCAATTTGATTCGAGTTCTTGTTCATGGGAGAACCAAGGCATTGAGCCTACCGAGCCATATGTAGAATGTTGGGAAACCGCTACATTTAATAATGATATTTGTGATTGGGATATAACAGGGGAATACCCCGAAGAACCTGAAGTTACCAACTGTTGGGATGATTATCAATTTGATTCGAGCACTTGTGATTGGCAGAATTATGGTAGTCCAATAATATATTACATTGATGCCGATGGAGATACGTATGGCTCTGCAGTAACAACTATGTTATGCGACTTAACTGCTCCACCAGGATATTCTGTAAATAATTTAGATTGTAATGATAGTGATGCTAATATTAATCCAGGTGTCACTGAAATTCCTGGAAATAGTATAGATGATGATTGTAATTCAGCGACACCTGACGGTTCATTAGGAATAGACGATTTCAATCTAGAAAATACACTAATTACTTCAAATCCATTTAATAACATCATTACTATTGAACTACCTTTGAGCTATAATAATAGTGAATTTAATATTAAAATATTTGACCTAAATGGAAGAATTGTTTTCAACAAAAATCATTCTAGTATTAATGGAAAAATAAATATTTCTAATTTAAATAGACTGATGCAATCCCTTTACTTAATTAAAATTACAGATACAGAATTTGGAAACAGTACTATTAAAAGATTAATGAAACGTTAATTGAACATAAACCTATAGACTAAGGGTTGAGTTAAATAACTCAATCTTTTTTTTAATATACATGGTTACTAGTTAGTTGTACGGAGAAAATCGTTAAGGAATTTTTATATTTTTGGTTTCCTTTGTAGGTAAATGAAGTTTTTCTGGCTCCATCAAGTCTATAAATGTAAAACATTCCAGGTTTAGAGTAAAATTATAACAATATTCAAACAATAAATATGTAATCCCATTCTATACACATTCCCACTTCTCTCCTATCGTCGCTTCTGGCAAAGCGTATTCCATTACATTTTTGAAGAAACTTTTAGAAAGAAAAAATCAAAGAAGATTAGTATTGATAAAAGCTTTTACCAAAGCAAAGTTACACCGAATCAATTTCGGGCAAGCTATTGTTTTAGTCAAAATTTTATTGGAGTAAAAGAGCAGCTTATTATCACTTCGGGAAAACCACAAAAATTACATTTTTTTTATGTTTTAATCTTAAATAATTATAATTTTATAACAAATAGCGCTATTTATAAATTAATTTATAAAATAAACAAGTATGCATTAAATTTTTCATCAACCCCTTAAATCATTTAAAAATGAAAAAACTACAACCTTAACAATACTGTACTTATTCATCACAACAACATTTTTTTGCTCAAACAAAACTCGAAATTAATAAAGAATTTCTTGAAACCAACTATCATCGCAGAGCCATAGAGGTATTTCGCTGGTTTCATACCCAATCAAGTTGCCCACAAGGTTTTGACCTAAAAAGGTCAAAAACCAAAATTCTGTATTTTTCCTCTCCCAGAACTGTCAAAAAAAACAGTTTCTGAAAAAAACAAAACTTCTATAAAAAATTCGGAGAACATTTAAATTATTTTTAATTAAACTAAATATGAAAAAAATTACAAAAAACTTACTCTTGATAACAATAACAATTACGCTATTTTCCTGTTCAAATGAGCACGAAGAAATAAATGATACTATTTCTGATAATATTCCTGAAATACAATATTTTAATTCAAAAACAGATTTTGAAAAAGAAATGGAGCGTATAGAAATAAATAATAGTGAGCAACTAATAAACAATGAATATAATATCTTATCAGAAGTTTTAAATGAAGATAATATTATAGGTATTGGAGACTATTTAATAAAAGTAGATTTAAATACTGAATCTGTTTATTCATTAAACAAATCTTTTTTAGATCAATATAATGACTTGGCAAATATAAATTTAAAGAATAGTAATATAACTCAATTGAGTATCTATGAAGATGTATTAGGATTTTTAGATGGAAGTAATACTTTATTAGCTAGATCTGCATGTACAAATATCCCAGCTCCTTATCGCTATGACTACCAGGGATCTAATGGAAACAATAGACATATCGCTGTTTCTGCAAGGTATAGAGCTTATGGAATTTATTTTAATTTAGGATACCAATGTGTACTTTCTGATTCGGGTTATTCACGTTTTGAAGAATGGGACATTACTTATGAAACAACAAATTGTGCTAGTTATAGTTCTTATGGTGAAAACGAATATGGTGACGGTGAACATTATGGTAATATTTATGCTACCGTCTATAATAGTTCGGTTCCTTTAGGAGATTTTCATTGCTTTGTTACCTTTTCTTCTAGTGCAGGATCAGCTTCTGTAACTATTGAGGATTAAATAATAAATTGACTACCTACATTCTTACTAGATTATATTGCATTAACAATATAATCTAGTAGTTTTATATATGTTTGGTCTCTCAAAATAAATCTTGTAAACTTTTATCTAAATCTCTGTAAAGCTTACCAGAAATATTAATATTGTATAGCCCATTCTTTTTTAGTTTAAATTCATTGTTTATAAACCTTAGAACTGTTTAATACCTCTGTCTTCCATCTATTATTTCAATTTTCACTGAGTATCTAAAATTAATTAATGGTGATTTCTCTGTGTAATATTATCAGCTAAAATTTGAAACAATGTATTATTCCATTGATTTTTAAGAAGCTTTTAGTTTTAAACACAATTTTCCAGCACTTACCACCGCACAAAACCTAACCTAACATTTAGTGCTTATTATATTTTTCAGGAACGTTTCGTCAAATATGTAGAACAGTACAAAATTACTCTAACAAGATAATTTCTATACATTTCATGTGATAAAATATATTTTAGCTTATTAAACATGTTTCAATCTTATTATTTAAATTAAATCTAAATAAGTGCTTTTTATATATATTTGTCAAGAATATGTAACAGAAAGATTAAAACCATTAAAAAACTCAATAAAACATATAATTTAAATTCCCCTATTGAATTCAAAATTTTATATAAAAAATTTTGGAAGAAATTATACATTATCTGTTATAATCAAACTAATCATAAAGAAGTATCTGAAGAAATAGTACAGGATATTTTTATTTCATTGTGGAAGCGTAGAAAAGAATTAGTCATTACTTCTTCTATAGAGCACTATTTGGTTAAATCTGCAAAATTAAAAGTGATTGACCATTATCGAAAACTATATACGAAAAAGCATAAAAATATTTCACAATGTGATTTATGCGAACATCCTGAGTTTGATGAAAAATGTTTAGAACACAACGAAGCCTTATTTGAGTTTTTAGAACAGGAAATTCAACTTATTGTAAACAAACTACCCTGTCAATGCCAAAAAGTATATAGACTTAGTAGAGAGCAGCAATTGAACACTTCTGAAATAGCTAAAGTTCTTAATATCTCTACCAAAACTGTAAAAAATCACCTTACACGAGCCCTGAAGTTTATACGCGTAAACATGTCTTAAAAACCCTTTCTTTTTTATTATAAAAAAACTTCCCTCCTAATTAGGACTCCTACTTCTTTTTATCGACTATACTATTAAACAAGGTATAAACTGATGAAAATAGATGCTACAATTTTAAAAAAGTATGTTAATCAGCAATGTTCTAACGATGAAATAAAAATTGTTGAGCAATGGATAAACAGTACAAACCATATTGATGACAAAGGCGAAGTACTTAACTCATCATCAAGAGAAAAAGAATTATGGGAAAACATAAACAATGCTACTAATATTGAAGCAAATAAACATAAATATTCTTTAAAGAAAATATCTACATGGACTGTTGCTGCTTCTATACTTATTTTGGTAGGTTTTACTACTTATTTTTCATTTTTGAGTGATACTATTACTTACAATACTGGTATAGGAGAACTACAAACTATAACACTTAACGATGGTACTAAAATCACTTTAAATTCAGTATCGACACTTAAGTTATCTAAAGAGTTTAATAAAGAAAATAGAAAAGTAATACTTAATGGAGAAGCTTTTTTTGAAGTCGCCAAAGATAGTTTAAATCCTTTTATTGTTGAAACAGCAACATCAAGAACCGAAGTCTTGGGGACCGAATTTAACCTTTCAGCTTACACTAATGATTTAGAGGTGCTTACTTTAAACGAAGGTAAAGTGTTATTTTCTAAACAAGGAGAAAACAAAAACTCAGGTGTTATATTACTTCCTAATCAACAAGTTATTTTAAAAGAAAATGTTTTACATAAAAAAGAAGTAGACGCTTCCTTCTCTTTGTTATGGATGCAAAAAAAGTTGGTTTATAGAGGCATTCCTTTTAAAAAAGTTATACATGATATTGAACGTTTTTATGGAGTAACAATAAAAGTAGAAAAAGAGGGGCTAATAAACAGATTATACAGAGGGAATCATAATAACCCATCATTACAAGACCTTATGCAAAAAATAAGTTTTGTATTAAATTTTAAATATAAGAGCGAAGGAAAAACAGTAATAATTTATTAAAAAACATGAATTAAAAAATGAGAAAATAAAAAGAATATAATCTAATAAAAGTAACCAGTATGCTGCGTTCAAACTACATACTGGTTTAATGTCATTCAATTAATATAAAATAAACAACATTTAACAAAAATATGAAAAATTATAGTACCAAAAGAAGTCTATCACATAGCTTAAAATTATTATTTTTTACGCTAATTGTTTTGATTTTTAGCACAGTACATTCACAGGAAACCATATTAGATAAAGAAATTTCAATTGAGTTTAAAAAAGAAAATTTAGAATCTGCATTAAGCAAAATAGAAAGTAAGGGAGATTATTCTTTTTCTTATGCCCCAGATACTATAAAGGATAATATTAGTATCAATAAGAGTTATTCTAATGTTTCTTTAAGAGAGATTCTAAATGAAATTTTAGTGGAGTATAAAATTTATTATCGTGTGGTAGATAATACTATTTTGATGTATACTGATGAAAAAAAAGGAAAAATTTCAGGAAAAATAATAACTAGTGATGGCAAGCCTGCACCTTTTGTTTCTATATTATTAAAAGGAACCTCCTTTGGAGCATCGACAAATGAGAATGGTTTTTTTAATTTTTATGCCCCCGAAGGAGACTATACTATTATTACTAGTTCTATAGGATTAAAAAATCAAACGCAGCCTCTTACTATTATTTCCAATAGTAATACTAAAGTTAATTTCACTTTAAGTGAATCTGCAGAGACCTTGAATGAAGTAATTATAAAAAGTAACTACAATCCTTATGTTCCGCCTAAAAAGACTTCTGAAACTCTACGTCTACAAACAAAAACAGTGAAACTTCCACAAAACATTCAAGTAGTTAGTAAAGAGTTTTTAAATAATCAGAACCTTATTACCATGAGAGATGATGTTGTACGTAATGTTAGTGGCGTCCTTGTTGGTAGTGCATGGCTTCATGATGTATCTCTATACATGAGAGGTTTTCCATTACCTGCATTCAGAAACGGAATGTATACAGAAATGACCTATGGTCCTTTACCTGCAGATATAGCAGAAATTGAATCCATCGAATTTGTAAAAGGACCGTCTAGTTTTATGCTTTCTAGTGGAGAACCTGGTGGTTTTTATAATGTAGTAACCAAAAAACCTACACCAAATAACCGTAATGAATTAGCTCTTACCCTGGGTAGTTTTAATAGTTATAGAGCTTCTTTGAGTTCTGGTGGCTCGTTAACAAAAGGTGAAAAATTACAATACCACTTTACAGGTTTTTACAACTATAACGAATCTCATAAAAAATACGATGAACGCGAATCTATAGGCGTTCTACCTTCATTAAAATATGAATTTAATGATAAAACCTACATTTTAACTGAATTTACATATAAACAAGCTAAAATGAGAACGGGTATAGAAAATGTAATACTTCCTAGAAACATAAATGGTAATTTAAAAATACTTCCAAGAGATTTTACTTTTATGGAAGAAAATTGGCCAAAATCTGAAATAAAAGAATTGAGTTTATTTACCAAATTCAACCATAAATTTAATAAAAACTGGTCAGTAGATACTCAATATATGCTCATGAAGTATAATTTAGATGGGTACTATACATATGTATTAGATGGCGTTCAAAACAATGGAGATTTGTCTAGAACATTAAGTACTTGGGATGGATTAACAACGAATCAATTAGGGCAAATTTATATCAATAGTAAAATTAAAACAGGGGTTATTACTCACAAAATTATGGGTGGTATGGACTATAGACATACAAAATCTTATAATGATTTTGGAAGACGTTTTAGGCCAAATATAGATGAAAATTCACCTTTTAATATATACAACCCTATTTATGGAAATGCAGTTATTCCAGAATTTAAGCATTGGTCTGATGATGAACTTAAAAACAATGCACCTTTAGTAGGCACAAAGAATATTTCTTTTTATGTACAAGATGAATTATGGATGTTAAATGACAAATTACGTTTAACCTTGGCTGCAAGACATACCAATATAGATGTAGAATCATATGGTAGCAAAGCAAAAGACAAAAAATATACTCCTCGAATAGGTATTAGTTATGATGTACTACCTAATATAACTTTATACGGCTTGTTTGATCAAGTATTTACTCCTAATTTTGGAAGAAATACAGATAATAAAACTTTTGACCCTGTCAATGCGAAAGATATAGAGGCAGGTATTAAGAGCACTTGTCTTAATGAAAATTTAAGTATGAGTCTAACAGTATATAAAATCACAAAAGAAAATATTTTAGTAGCGCACCCAGATGGCGCACTTGCAAGTCAAGGATTTTATGTTCAATTAGGAGAGGCTCAATCCAAAGGTATTGAGTTTGATGCAAAAGGACAAATAACTCCAGAATTTAACGTAATTTTTAATTACGCTTTTACAGACGCAAAGGTAACAGAGGACACAGATTTAAGTCGATTAGGACAACCTCTATCAGGACATGCTAAACATTTAACCAACGCTTGGCTTAATTATAACTTTAACAAAAATTCAGCTTTAAAAGGTTTTGCAATATCTTTAGGCTATCGATATGCTAAAGATAACATTCAATGGGATTCAAAAGATAATATCCCTTTTATTTTACCCGATTATTTTAGACTTGATGGTGCCTTAAGTTGGAAAAAAGATAAGGTAGATGTTTCATTAAATATTTTTAACTTATTAGATGAATATTTACTTTATACAGGTGGGGGGTATTATAACACCTATTTTTCTAGTTCGGAACCTGGAATAAATGGAAGGTTAACGGTTAGGTATAAGTTTTAAAACATAGAATTTTAACAAAGAAGAATGTCGTTACATTCTTCTTTGTTTTTTTAGTCAAAAAAATATTAGTTAAAATAGTATACAAAATATCATTTAAAGTTTTTCTATCATATTTAACATCTCTCTGGCATTTTCTCCAACACCTTCGGGATCCATTTTAATTACTTTATTATAATATAGAATAGCTTTTTCTTTATTGTTCAAGGTAAAATAACCCTCTGCGAGACTATCCCAGGTATTAGCAGAATTAGGAAATAGTAAAGTGTTGCTTTTAAAAATAGATAAAGCCGTCTGTGGTTTATTTTCTCGGATATAAGAATAACCGAGATTATTTATTTCTTCTTCATCCATTTTATTTGCTTTAACAAGAAAATCAAGTTGTGCATGCAAGTTATTTTCATTTGTATCTTGTTTACTTTCTAAATCAGTAAGTATCTCTTCTAATGGTTTAAAAAAGGAAGCTCTATATTTTATGGCTTTTGCTTTTGCCAGTTCTTTTGCTTTTTCCAGAGCATTATCTGCTTCTATTTTTATGTCTGGCTGTACTCCTACACCTTCCCAATTGGTTTTAGTAATCGGGTTTATGGTTCTGGCAAAAGGTATTCCAATTCTAAAACCTTTATCAAGCGAAAAAGCCTCTGTTGGGTGTGCTCCACCTCCTGTAACTTCTCCTATTATTACTGCTCTACCCCTGCTCTGCATAGTATATGATAAATCTTCAGCTCCAGAAAAAGTAAAATCACTCGTTAATATATACACAGGTACTTCGGGTCTTTTTATTCCTTTTACATCTGTTACCCAAAATTCTTCAGTATGATTATTTGCTCGAGAATAGATCGTATTAAGCAATAATTTTTCATTAAAAAAATAACTACATAAATAATTAACGGTTCTTGGAAATCCTCCGCCATTTCTTCTCATATCAATAATTATGGCATCAGCAATTTCCATGACCTTCATAACTGCATCAACTTCGTTTCTATGTTTGGTAGAACCGCCAAAAAATGCAAGATCTATATATCCTATATTTGATTCCCAAAGTTGAAGCCCTCTTAACATAGGGTCATATCTGTTTAGACTTTGTCCTAATGTAGTAGTTGTCTTTTCTAATACTTGTTTAGAATTTGGTAATGAAAAATAAAGATGTTTGTCTTTTGTGATTTTTTGAAGCTCTTTAGTCATTAAATTAGCAAAATCTATAGATGATTTGTTATTAAAAACACCTTTTTTTATTAATGCCTCCAAATGCATATTGGTTTCTTTTGCTTTATCTAAGAAAATATAATTTTCTTCCAGTAAGCTCTGGACTTGTTTTACGATATCATTATTTGACTGAGCAAAATGTAGTGCCGTGGCGAAAAGAAATATAATTAACACCATACTTTTTTGTAATACTGTTTGTTTCATAAAAATTGAATTATTAATATCAGGCAATTATAATACCCATACATTAATGTTAATAATGATGTAAATTAATGAAGAAAATTCAATAGAAAATAGAATGAAATTAGCCCGTAGTTTAGCTTATCTTATTATATTAGTCTAAACTCTTTCGGCTTAAACCCTGTATTAAATTTAAACGTTTTAATAAAATGACTCTGATCCGAAAAACCACAGAGAAAAGCTATTTCGGTCAAAGACATATTACTATTCTTTAGAAATAAAATTGCCTTTTCTACTTTAATCCTGCGCATGTATTCACCCAAAGTACAATTAAAATATTTTGAAAAGTATTTAGAAATGGTAACTGGATGAATTTGAAGTTCTTCTGATAGTTGTTTTAATGTAATAAACTCATCCCATCGATCACACAATAATTCTCTAATTGTATCAACCCATACAGGTTTCTGATCGGCTATATTTTTATTCCCTGAAAAAAAGGTAAGTAACGAAGAATGAATTGAATCTGAAGAAAATAAGTCGTTAACTTTTAGTTCTTTGTAAATTTTTAATAATTGAATCTGAACCGCTGTGTTTTTATGCATTGAAGCTTTAAAATCTGAAGTTGAAAGTTCATTTTTTGTAAAGAAACAATCACTAATTTCTATATTTAAATTCACAGACGGAAATGCTGTATGTCTATTTCGATGCACTTCATTTTTATTATATAACATAATGCTGCCAGGAAACACTTCAATATCTTTTCTTTTTCGGGATTCCAAATTACCTCCTTGTATTATCAAAGAAAGATGATACTCTTCATGTGAGTGCCAATCTTCAGATACAGGTTCTTTATACTTTACCATAGAAATATTATAATCTTTTAAAGAAAATTGATCCACTGTTTTTCCTAAAAACTCTTTTGACCTTAATAAATTCATTACTTGTAATATTCCTATTCTTACAACAATTTATAGTAATCTTTTTTGTTGTACAATAATGTTTTCAACATATAGTAGTCACAATAATCATTCCATACATGTTGTACTTCGCTACACCTCTACCCCTTACTCATCGTTTATTATTTTTTTATAATTAGGTATTCGTGAATCTCATACCTCGGTTCCAGCAAAGCATATCATATTACAATTTTAGAGCAACCTGTTAGAGAAAAAAATCAAAGAAGATAAATACTGATAAAAGCTTTTTACCAAATCAAAATTGAATAAAGCAGAACATTATAATTCAAAATAATTATAATCAGACATTTAAACTTGGAGTTTTATTGTATGAACATCTTAATGATAATATAAAATTAACATTCCTGTTCCCTCTCTTTAGTCATTAGTCTAATAATTTATACTATTTTAGATTTATATTAATCCTATTTATCCCTCAAAATGTTAAAAATTACTCCGTTTTTATTTTTAAGAAAATCTGCAATAATTATTATCCTATTAGTAGTTGGAAATTGCCATGCACAACGTAAGGAAATGAATGCCGCTAAAAAGGAATTAAAAGTAGGCAATATTTTTAAGGCTGTTAGGTTTGCATCATTGTCACTAAGTATGGATAGTGCAACTAAACGAATGATTAAAATAACACAAGAAATTATTGCTGAAAATCTAGATAACGCTTTAATTTTAAAACAAAGCCAGATTTTAGAATTTGATAAAATTGCAAGCAATTACCATCGTGATACATCTGTAATCTATAAAGACTCTATAGTATATAGTATAAAAGGGTTAATGGCATTGCAAGAACGTCTTGGAAATATTTCGGAAAACAAGCTACTTGCTACAAAAAAGCGTGGTAAAAATATTAGTGTACCAACCACAGATTATACTCCACAATTAAAGGCATCTTTAAGCGCCCTAAAAGAAATAAAAATTAGAGCAGCTAATGATTATCTAAAAGAAGCAAGAGCTAAAAGTAAGGCAGTAGATATAAGTGAATTGAAAATAGCATTTGAATACTATATTAAGGCTTCTAAATTAAATCCGTCTTTAGAATCTGAATTAAATAGTGAAAAAACATCAGTTGGAAATGTTATCGGTCAAATTATGCTTAAAGAAGCTAATTCAATGTTGAAAAAAAATGAAAATGTAGAACAAATAGCAAGTGCTTATGATATTTTACGATATGCAAAATTTTATTCATCTTCAGACAACATAAGTTTTAAACTAAAGCAAGTAAAGCTTAAACTTCTAAACACCTATTATTCTAAGGTTAGCAAGCTTTTAGTATTGGATAATTTATCTAAAGAACAGCTAAAAGCGATTGAAAAAGAGGAATACACAGGACATCCAAAAGATGAAAATGGGAACTATATTGTAGAAGGCCTTAAAGTCAGTATAGACCCATTTGCTAAAAAACAAGAAACCATTAACACTAAAACAAATAAACAAGGCTTTGTTGATAGTAAAAAACTTACCAATAAAGCACCTAATAAAAGTAAAACAGTAAGTATATTTAGCTTTAAAAATAGTTATAAGGCTCTAGAATATATTCAAAAATTAATGGAAATTGATCCTGATTATAAAAACATTAAATTAATCAAATCAATTGCTGAAAATAGAACCAGATATGTAGATGGTAGAAATAGTGAAACCTATAATACAGCTCAATTTGGTGATAAAATCTGGATGACTCGAAATTTAAATTATAGAGTTCCAGGTGCTGAATATCAGCTTCAATGTATCAATGAGTCTAAAACTGAAAAAAAAGAGCTAGGTTATTTTTATAATTGGTATACATTAACAAAATATAACAAGAACTCAAATACTATTAATACACAAGGACTTTGCCCTAAAGGGTGGCGTGTCCCGAACGATTCTGATTGGCAATCATTAATTAATGTAATTAATGCAGACAATAGTAAACTAAGTACATTTAATGCGCAATACGGAAGTTCAAATACAATTGCTAATCCATCTGGTGACAGGTGTACAAAATATATGAATGTACGCATTGGATTTTATTGGTCATCGGGTTTTACAAAAGAAACAATTAATAACACCAATATATTTGGTGTGAATTACACCACTTTTTCGGGAAATACTAAACGTGTTAGTAAATCTAACCCCACATTTCATAATAGTAATAAAAGCGGAGATGTTCAAGATGGTAATGAAAGAGCTAATAAATCTTTTATGAACTGTAGATGCGTAACAGATTTAGAATAATTTAAACTAATGATTGTAATAGAAAATTTCTATTAACATAACAGAGGTGTGATTTAAAGATTTTTAACCTTATTTCTTAACTTACTAGGTACATAGTTATACTTCTTTTTAAAAGCAACAGTAAAATGTTGTGGGTTTTTATAGCCAACCGCCACAGCTACATCAGATACATCAACATTATTTTTTACTAACATTTGTTTGGCTTTTTCCATTCTTAAATCTGTAAAATATCTAAAAACAGGCTTTTTATAAACTATCTTAAAATTTCTTTTTAACTTATATTCATTAACACCTATTAACTGAGATAAGTCACTTATAGTTATTGTTTTATGAATGTTTTTTTGAAGTATTTTTTCAGATTTTACTACTTGATTATATTCTATTTCATTTAGTTTTATTTCCTTTTTTTCAGTAGTTTGTGAATCCATTTCTGAGAATAAATAACTAAACAATTCTTTTACTTTAGATTCTAAATAAACCTGTTTAATTTCTTTTTGAAACGAACAATTAATAATATCACTAATGATGAGTAATAAATCTACTGGAATAACTTTACTTTCAGGAAATAGTTTATAGCTCGTTTTCTTTTTTAAAGATTTTATAAAAGAAGCATCTTTTTTTTCAAAATAATGTTTGAATGATTTCCTTAAATAATCTTCTGTAACTAGTATACTAAACTCTTTTCTCTTTTTTGATTTTAAACTAATAACGCCTTTAGGTTTTGGTAAATAAAAAAAATTATAACTCCCATTATTAATAGTAATAGACATTTCATTTTTATTATCGGGAATATACTCAAGCTTCCCTTCTATTTCAAAATGAACTTTTAAATAAGGAAAATCATGAGCTACCTCTAATAAAATTGGAGATGACAAATAATCTTTTCTCATATTAATTATAACACCATCTAATAAAATTTCTTTGTTTTTAGATTTTGAAAAATGAGTGTTCAAAGATGTTTTTACTTCATCAATCATTTCATTTTTTAAATCTGGTTGATATTCAGTTAAAACAGCTTCTTTATGATAATTTTTTATTTTAAAACTAGATATCATAAGTTGATATATTAAAGATGGTTTAATTATTAAAATGTACAAATACGTCTTTTTAAATCTCTTTCGCGTAAACAACAAATTCACTTCTACAATACATTTGTCGTTCTTTAGAATAAATATAAATAAGCGTAAATGTATAAAAATTATTTCTTCTTAATTGGTTTACTTTTTTTCATGACTAAATTAATTGGGCAATCTTCTATATCTGGGCATATATTAGATGTAAATGGAAAGAATTTATTAGGTGTTAATCTGCTTTTAAAAGGAACAGAACTTGGCACTATTAGTGATTACAATGGAAATTTTGAAATTAAAAAAGTACCCAATGGAAATTATAATTTAATAGTATCAAGCATTGGATACAAAAAACAAATCATCGCTATTACAATACATAACAAACCTGTTATTATAAAAATATTGATGTATGAAGAAAAAGAAGCCTTAAAAGAAGTTCTCTTAACAGGAAAAACACATCAACAGAAAAAAAGAGAAGCCCCTATTAAAATTGATGTTATAAGTGTAGATAAAATTTTAGAGCGCGCTACCCCTGTAACAACAATTATTAATCAAACCTCTGGTGTAAAAGTTAGGCAAAGTGCTGGTGTTGGTAGTCCAACAATTGTTAACATTAATGGATTACAAGGAGGTGCTATTCGTTTTTTTAAAAATGGAATTCCTACTGACTATTTAGGAAGAGCATTTCAAATTGGTTTAATTCCCTCTAATTTAATTTCGGATATTGAAATATACAAAGGCGTTTTACCTATTCAATTAGGTGCAGATGCTTTAGGTGGAGCAATAAATATTGTAACAAAAAAAACAGACCATAATTTTTTAAATACATCTTATTCTATAGGAGCCTTTAATACGCATGAAGCCAGTATTAATGCTAATTATTTAATACCTAAAACAAAAATTCAGGCTGGTTTAAGTAGTTATTATATCTACTCCAATAATAACTATAATTTTGAAGGCCCTGTTTTAAATGAAGAAACTCAAAATTACTCGTATGAAACTGTAGAAAGATTTCATGATGGTATAGAAACCGCTTTTGTTCAAGGTAATTTTGGAGTTCATGATACTAAATATGCTGATATATTAAATATTGAAATGTCTTATTTTAATTTTAATAAAGAAATTCAAACAGGAAATAACATTACTGTTGCTATAGGAGAAGCTACATTTAAAGAAACTAACAAAATAGGAAGTATCACCTACCAAAAAAAAATAACTTCCAATTTTAAAATTGATTTATTTTCTGCTTTTAGTAAAAAAAACACGATACAAAAAGATCTGTCTAATAATAAATACAATTGGCTTGGTGCTATTACTAGTACTGATAATTTTACAGGAGGTGAAACAGGCGATACAAAAACAGATAGCAATATTAATCAAGAAAGTTTTGTTGCCAGGCTTTTAGCTTCTTATAAAATTAATAAAAGCTTAGAACTAAAATTGAGTTCTACATATAATAGTAAAAACCAAGTAGGCACAGACCCTTACCAAAGCACAAATTTCACAACAGGAATTCAACCTATTACAATTCCATCTTATTATAAAAAAACAGTTTCGGGTATTAGTGCATATTCAAAATTATTTGAAGGGAAAATCACTAATGAATTTACCTTTAAACATTTTCATTTAAATACAGAATCTGCTAATATTTTTGGTGATGTTTTAACAACTGAAAAACATAATAGTTCTTTTGGTTGGGGAAACTCTACTAAATATAAGATAAATAGTGATGCTTTTCTCAGAATATCTTTTGAAAACACAACAAGAATACCTGAGTCTGAAGAATATTTTGGAGATAACCTATTTAATTTAAGTAACGCTAACCTAAATCCCGAAAAAAGCAAAAACTTAAATATCGGATATTACTCTAATTTAAATACATCAAAAACGCTTTTTTTAGACATAAATACCTTCTATAGAGATACTAATAATTTTATAAGAAAATTACCTGTAGGATTTGTGTTTACTCAAAATCAAAACACCGATACGCAAATAACAAAAGGTATAGAATCCTCTTTAAAATTAAAACTACAAAATAATTTTAGAGCAAACATATCAATTACTTACCAAGATATGCGTAGAGTTAATACAGGTGGATCTGCTATTGAAAATTCAAGAACTCCAAACACTCCTTATTTTTTTACGAACCTAAATGTTTTTAAAAATTATAAACATCCTTTTCGTTTACCTGTTTTTATAGACTTATACGCGAATTATAATTATACAGAACAATATTTATTAACAGCAACTTCAAAAATTTTAGAACCAGCTTTATTTGAAAGAGATATAAGCTTTACAGATTTAATTATACCTGAACAACACCAAGTAGATATTGGATTTACAGTTAAGTTAAAAAAATTACCAATTAGCATAAATACTGAAATATCAAACCTAATAAACTCAAAATTATACGATGAATTTAGAATACAAAAACCATCAAGAGCATTTAGGTTAAAAGTTACATATAAATTATAAATAAATTTTAAATTATGAGTACAATGAAAAATAGATTATTTCCATTAATCGCTATCGCCACAATAATAATGTCTTGCGGCAGCGATGATGATATTAACACTAATGGTGTTATAGAAAACGAAGCCTATGCCATGTTTATCCAAACAGATGCAGAAGCAAATACAGGGCTTTTAGTTCCGTTTAGCGAATTGCCAGCTGGAGAAATTGATGTATCAGCAATAACAAACGGAATTCAAATAAATGCCATAAGAACACCTGGAATAGGTTATGGAGGCGCCGTTTATAATTCAAATAACTCTGCTGGTAACTCAGGGATTCAAAAATTTTCATTAAGTGATGATAACACTTTTTTTGATGATGGTTTTATTCCCACAGGAGCTCAATACGCAAGTGGAAATATGTTTGGTTTAATTTCTAAAACTAAAGGTTATTATTCTAATAGCGATGTTAGTCAAACAGCTATGCAAATTTTTAATCCAGAAACGATGCAACGTACAGGTGAAATAGATTGTTCTACTGAGATTAATGCTATTAAAGATGAATTAGAAGATGTCGTTTCTACAAGTTTTGGCGGGTTTGTTATAGAAAGAGATGGTAAAGTGTTTACAGAAGTTTATTTTACTAATGAAAGTGGGTTTCAAGTAATCGATAAAACTTATGTTGCCGTATTTGACACAGCTACAGATACTTTAGATAAGATAATTGTATGGGATGATTATATATTATTAGGATATGGTTTAAAAAACACAAACTATATCAATTTTGATGAGGATAACAATTTATACTTAAATGGTTTTATCGGTAATTTTACAGATCCAGAAGGTCCTAATTTTAGAAGTTTAAGAATTAACAATAACGAAACAGATTTTGATACTACTTGGGATATTAACGCGCAAAGAGATTTTTCAAACGGAGAAAATTTTGCTTTAGGAGGCGCTATAATTAACAATAAAATGTATGTTAAAATGTTTGAGAATACTATAGGTAATGATTTTAGTGGTGTTGCTGCATTAGATTATTACGCTTATGAGATTGACTTAGATACTAAACAACCAACTAAAATTAATGACATTCCTGTTGGTTATTGGGTAAGTGTTTATGGTCCATCTTTATTTGATGATAAACCATACTTTGTTGTTGAAAATGATGATGAAGGAAAAGCATATTTCTATTCTTACGATACAGATTCTAATACATCTGAAAAAGAGATCACAATAATAGGTGGAAGTCCAACGCAAATAATAAAGTTATAATCCCAAAAATTTATATGCAAGTTGAACCCTTATATTCTTCTTAGCATTTTAGTTTTACAAATAAGATAAATAGATATTAAAATGAATAAACAAATAAAAATTACAATAATATGGAGCTTTATAGGTCTTGGACTTGGTATGCATTCTCTTTTAGAACAAAGCGAAGCTATTTTCTTTAAACCTTTATTAGAAGAACCTATAAGCGCTGGTATTCCTCCTTTTGCACATGTTATTTATATTCTAGCCATGATATTTCCTATGATTATGGCTTTTTTACATTTATTTTATACTAAAAAAGGATTCCTTATTTTTTCAATGGTGTATGCTGGACTTTTATCCATATTAAATATATTTCACGTGATTGAAACTTTAATGGTTAATATTGGTAATATCTCTCAAATAATATTATTACTTTTTGTTGCTATAGCGAATATAGCTTTGATATTTTTATTAAATAAATATAAAAAAGAGGTTATTCTTCCTAATTAAATAAAACAATTACAAAAGCTCGGTAAGGGAAAGATGTTTTTATCTACTACTTACTGAGCTTTGTAATTATTTGGAAATACTAGTCTTGATATCACACGCTATACCACATTACCACTTCGCTCCTTTCGTCGCTTCGCTTCGAGAAAAGTTTACTTTGCAACAAAAAAGCCAATCTTTTTAAAAATAACGAATTTAATAACTAACTACCCCTTTGGCATATAAAAAATCTGAATTTAAAGATTTTGATATATTTTTAACTGTACCATCAATGGCATTTTGAATTAATGATAAGTCGGAAGGTCTTGTCTCTGGTTTTGTTCTATAAGGCAATCCTCTGCTTTCCTTTTTAGTAAGTGCCTTATCATTTCCAGTAAGCTTATACCACTTAGTGTACCAATTTGATGAACCTTGAAAAGTTTCTGAATACTTAATTTCCCCAGTAGAATTATCAACAATTTCGACAAAGACTTTTGTTTTTGATGAGCTTTCCATACTAAAATAAGTTACACTTGCTCTTACTGTGCTCATTATTTCATTACCGTCCTTATCTTTTCCAGTAACAATCTCTCGCTCATAATTTGCATTTTCCGATTCTGTACCACTATGATCTACAAATATGTCGCTTACAGCTAAATTAATTATAAAATCTGTAGGTACTGATTCTGATACTAGCCGAATGTGTCTCATACGTTCACCGTTAAAAGAAGAGGACAACTCATCTTTTATCATTAATTGCAAGGACTTATCAAGTCTTTTATATGTTGAAGACCGAATGGTTTCTGGATATACGGTAACATTATAAATCGATTTTTCTACCGCTATATCTTCTCTGTCTTTGGCATCTTCATAATTCTCTTCATAAGCTTGAACAATGGCATAATAAGAACTGATTTTTTTCCAGTCAGCTTTTTTAGTTGCTGTTGTCTCTTTTTGAACAGCTAAATTATAATAACAAGGAGCTATTAAGTTTGCTGTATGATTATAAGCTTGGAGAGCCTTATTCATTTCTTCCTTATTATATGGTAAAACTTCATATTCTAATAAATTATCATTAGATAATTTAATCTTATTTAATTTTTGTAAATACTTTAAATAATCAATATAGCATTTTTCTGTTTTTGCTTTTTCAATAAAGCTTTGTTTACTAAGTGCCTCTCTGATACTATCCATTTCATCATTAACTGCAGCCATTGCCTCTTTCGACAAATCTGGTGTAAATTTTTTTTTATACCTTTTTATCTGTCTGTTTTTTGTGGCTTTAGACAGTCCTAACATATAATGATGCAATGCCGTTTTTATATTTCCGTTTTTTAAATACTTTTTTGCATTAGACTTATGTTTTACAAGAGAAAGATTTTTGTTTACATAATTTATAAAAGCCCAATGGCTTGGGTTATCTTTCAATGATTTTTTAGTAATTATTTTTAATTTGTCATCATCAGACAATTGGCTCTGAGCGAATAAAAAGGGACTAGATAGTAGTACAAAAGACAGAAATAAAAACAGTAATCTCATAATTATTTTTTGGATTTATATTAATTCAACGTACCAAAAATAATCTCTGAATACTTTACTTAATTACGGGTACCCATAAAAGGATCCATATAAATTAAAAATGTTTTATAAACCAGGATGCAAAGCGCAGTAATACTTACTGGTATTATAGAAAACAACATTAATTCCATTCACTTTCTCCTTTTCTACAAAAAGAATATTGCATTACATATCAATCATATTGAGTTTTACCTTATTTATAGATTTCTACTACCTAATGCTTTTTTAACTCACTTGGTAAATAATTAAATTTTCTTTTAAAAGCTACTGTAAAATGCTTAGGATATTTATAACCAACAGCATAGGCAACTTCAGAAATACTCATGTCATTTTGAAGTAATAAATCGCTGGCTTTTTTCATCCTCAAATCTGTTAAATATGTAAAAATTGTTTTTCCTGTAACGATCTTGAAATTCTTTTTTAATTTACTTTTATTAACTCCAGACATTTTTGCAAGTTTATCTATAGTTAAATATTCTGCTAAGTTTTCTACTAATATTTTTTCAACATCAACAATCATCTGCCTGTCATTAACACTTATACTAAACAATTCATCAACAGGTTCTTGTAATTGATTTAATTGAGTAAAAATATAGCTAAAAACCTCTTTAATTTTAGATTCTATGTATACTTCTTTAATCTCTTTCTCAAAAGAACATTTAATAATATCATTTGCAATAACTAATAAATAACTTGGAATAAAAGGGCTTTTTTTAAACATAACAAAAAAAACATTTTCTTGAAGTGCTCTACCAAATCTATTACTTATTTTGTTAAAATTGGATTTAAATGTATCTCGTAAAAATTGTTCAGTCACCACAATTTCTAAAGATCTAACTTTAGATTTTTTTAATGTAATTGTTCCTTTTACTTTAGGTAAATAAAAGAAATTATATCTCCCCGAATCAACAAAGACAACATCCTCTTCATGATGTTCTGATGCATAAAACATGCTTCCCTGAAGTTCAAAATGTACTTTTATAAAAGGAAAAGGGTAATCAATATCAATATTTACAGGTGGTGTTATAGTTGAATCTCTAAGCACCAAACTTGCACCTTTTAATAAAATTTCTTTATACTCTGATTTGAAAAAATCGGTCTGAATGATTTCTTTTGTTTCTAAAAAGCTATTTTTTTCTAAATCAATATTCAGCTCATTTCTAATTTCATCTCCATTATTAGTCTTTACTGTAAATTTTGACTTTTTATCCCCCATATGATATTTACTTAAGAAACATCAAATTTAAGTTAAATCAGATTTAAAAATAGTAATGTTTATTTTTTTGTTTCAATCAATCATAAAAGTTTAAGCTGATAGAGAAGTAGTAGCGTTCTTTTTTGATTTCTTTGTAAGTATAAGCCCCATAAAAGTTATCAATCCAAAAAGCGCCCAACTTATATCTATAAAAAAAGAATCTTTATAACCTTTATCTAAAGAACTCCAAAACCATAAACCCGATTGAAATCCATTTAAAAGAGGAACAAAAACTCCTAATAACGCTGCGATTATAAGAGCATTTCTTGTGATTGTTTTTAAGTTGTTTGAGAGATATGCATAAAACGTATAGACCAACCAGAATATGAAGAATACCCCTGTAATAATATTAAAACGATTTTCTATATTTTGTGGAAATATTTTTGCTACACAAAATAATAAAGCGAAAGATGGAAATAATCCCATGCAAATACCCGTATAAATTGCTACAACAGATTTATTAAATTTCTTTTTGATTAAATGTTTTTTATTATTCCTAGCTTCTAACCATAACATAACACCAGATTGAATAACAAAACATGTAAGCATAGCTAAGAGAAAATAAATGATTTTCACAAAATATCCACCAAATGCTCCAAAATGAAAAACATGAAGTAGATATAACACACTTTCTTGATAGGTTACCTTATTAAATGGTTTTTTTTCTACAATACTTGCATCTGATACATTATAAATAATATGGGCACTTTCAAATATCGATTTTTCTTGTTTTTCTATAAATAAAAAAGATGCACGAGCATTTTTGTAATTAAAATTAGTAATATTTACAAAAGAAAGCCTATAATCATCTACTCTAAGCTCATCTTTAGCTTTTTTAAATATTAAGTTAAGATTTTCTCTGTTTTTTAAAGGTTCCTCTATTCTATTTTCATACTTACTTGAGGGCGCTATATACTCCATTAATCCTCCTTGTTCTCCATTAAAAAGCACATTAGCTGTAGGAATAAATACGATTATAGAAAGTGAAAAAAAAGCACCAGTAATAGCGTACATTAACTGAAAAGGCAAGCCAATAATACCTAATGCTGTATGACCTGAAGACCATAACTGTTTTATTGAATTTTTAATACGAAATGAAAAAAACATAGGTACTATTTTTTTCCAATGTATTATAGTACCTGCAATAATGGATAAAAAGAAAAACATAGCTAAAATACCCGAAAGGTAAACGCCAATTTTAGGAATAGGCTCAAAGTAATGTAACTCATAAATAAAAGTACCGAGAAAACCATGTTGTTCAATACTTTTATTATCTGTGATTTTATAAGTATTTGGGTCAAGTTTTAGTGAAATTAATTCATTTTCTTTTTGAGTTAAAGCACCTCTATTATTTGCAGTTGATAAGGAATCTTTCTTTTTCGATGGTTGAGAAAGCACCATGATATAAGGTTTAGGATCATCCCCAGAGCCAATAAAAATATTTCTACCATCTAAGACATATCCTTCATTATCAAGAACCGATAATGTTTTTTCATAATCTATAGCAATAGCTTCAGGCTTTTTTACATTTGCCTCCCATCTATTTATGTTTGTTTTAAACAAAGCAAAAGCGCCTGCAAAAAAACAAATAAAAAGCCCTACAGCAATAGTTATACTACTTACTGTATGTAGGTTATAAAAAACATTATAAATTCTTTTATCTTTCATATTTTTAGGACTTTGCATAATAAATATATAACACTGAAAATAAAATGATTACTAACAAAATCAACCAACTAACCCACACCTTTTTTATCCAATAAACAAGCACCATAAAAAATCCCCAAAGAATAAATATTGAAAATAGAGATGTTGGAACAACATAAGCGAATCCTATAAAAAAAGCGAGAGCTAAATGAAAATTAATAGAAGCTACAGGAGCTATTAAAGTAACTGCAATAATTTTACTTGCTCTAGTCCAATTAGATTTTGTTAAATATTTTTTATTTGCTGGCATTACATGGTATTTACTATAAATTCTAAGCCAATTATTAGTATGACTATTAATAAAAAATGTGAAATTTTAATACAGTTATATGGAGCAAACAATACCACCAAACCCAACATTAACATGTAAAGTAATGTGATTATTGAAATACCTATGGTTATACCAGAACTATAACAAAATAGTATTGCGGAAATAATAAATAATAGCCCCGAAATAAAACGAACTATTATTCTTTTATTAGCAATAGAACGTGTAAATCCTGTTTTATTAAATTCTATTCTGTTAGACGTTATATAAAAACCCCAAACCGATAAGAAAGAAAATATGATGGCTAAACTATACATTGAATATAAAAAATAAAAGCCTCAAAGTAACTTGTGCTACTTTGAGACGATATTAATATTTTACTCATTTATTTTAACCAATTGGCAAGGCATGCCTCCTTCAAAAGTAATCGCTTCAAGAACTTCGCCTGTAGTTAAATTATAGGTATAATATCCTTGATATGTATCACTTGAAACTAGAAAATAAATTAATCCATCTATTTCTGTAGGGCCATGATTTCCATATTGTTGCCCTCCACTACTTGGGATTTCTTCAATTTTTGTTGCAACAGAAGTATTATTAATATCTATAATATAAAACTCCCCATCTATATTTGTAAAATTACTATAATCTGGAGCCATTCCTTCAGACTTTAATTTAACGTACAATTTATCTCCTGAAACTGCTGGACCACCTAATAAAAAGCTTCCTTCTTCTCCTATTATTTCATTAAAATCAACTTCCCAAGAAGCATCAAAATCTGTTTCTCCTGCATTGATACGAATACATTTAGAACCTATTTCGTTGGCTATTCCAATAGGAGCAGCTAAATAAATAGTTCCATTATCTGCTTTGGTTACAAAATTTGTATTTTTTCTATCATATCCAAGATAAAGGTAATCGTTATATTCTGCCATATTTACAAACTCATTTGTATTTGTATCTATAACCGCAACATACGTTTTATCGAAAGCATGAACTCCAGATGCGTTAAAAAAGAATACTTGTGTATAAAGAAAACCTTCACTTGCTACCATAAAAGAGCCTAAACGTGTTAAAACAACATCATCTGTCATATAAGGTGCCATTTTATCTGCAATGTCAATTTCACCTGTACGTTGCATCGTTTCTGGATTAAATGTTTGAATAGCTGTTCTACTTCTATCAGAATCTGTATAGTACCCTGCTGTTTCACTTATCATTTCAAAAATAAAAGCACTTTCTCCTACAGATATAAAACCAGCATCGGATAAAGAATTGTCTTCATAAGTAAATTTTTGAATTCCAGAATCTCCAGTATTATTAGAGGTATTATATATAGCCCCTTTATAAGAGATGCCTGCTGTTCTTGCTGCTCCAATTAAATTGTATGATTCATCTGTTGGATTAATATCTCCAGATAACATTTCTTCTGAAGTTAAAATTAAACCACTACTATCTGATGTATCTGTAATTAACCAAAAGGCGTAGCCAGTAGTTGTTTCATTTCCTTCATTTGGAGTATCATCGTTATTTGAACAATTGAAAAAGAATAGAACTGTAAGAGCTATTGTAGTTAAAAATTTAAAGTTTATAATTTTCATAATTTAATTATTTATTGAATATCTAAGTTTTATATTAAAATTTCTTCCTGGTTTCTGTACTCTAAAACCATCGTATATTTCGGCATTAAACACATTGTTTGTTTCTAAATTAACCCATAAAGGAAGTTTCTTTACTTTATAAGTGAGTCCTAAATTGATTAAGTTTTGTGTAGGGATAAGATTAGATTCAGAATTAGCATTTCCAAAAAGTGAGGGTTCTTCAGATTTTGGAATGGCGTTTAATAAATACTGTTCTGTGAAGTTGTAATTCCCATAAAACTCAAAAGAGCCTCTTAAAATTTCTCTTTTAAGTTTATAATTTATGCCAAAACTACCGAAGAAATAAGGAATATTGGGTCTTCTAGAATCTGTAAGTAGTATATCTCCACTGTTTTCAATATTCTTACGCCTTATATTTTGATATGTAAGAGATACATTATAATTAAGTTGGGGAATGGGGTTTGATTTTAAAGTAAATTCTGCTCCTAGTATTTGAGTGTCATCAGTATTCTTATATTGACTTTGATAAAGAGAATAGGCTTGCAAAATAACATTATTTTCTATAAACCTATAAAAAGAATTAAAATCGAACCACAACGTTTTTACTTCATTTAGATGCGTATAAAAGCCTAAGTTTAAATTATTACTTCTTTCTGGTTTTAATGCTGTATTTCCAAGAATATCTGATTCTGAATCACCAAAATATTCTAGCATATTAGGTATTCTTGTTGAGTTCTCGTACGATACCCGTATAAATTGATGGTTGTTTATTTTATATTTTATAGAATTCCCTATACCATAACTCGCATTAGATAAACTCTTAATCTCACCATAATCTACAATAGTGGGTGTTACTGCAGATCCATTAATACCAAATCTTTTTAGAGTGAGCACATTAGATATTTTCCCGTTAAAAAACTTAGAAGTAAAACCTAAACCTGTTACATTTTTAGTGTATTTGGATGGCGTATTAAGAAAATCTATACCATTTTCTTCTATTTGAAAAGGATTACTACCTGTTCGCTTGGTATTTGTATAATTATGATTAAAATTAAACTGATGGCTTTTGTTCAATTTATAAGTTAAATTTATTCTACCAACCGTATTTTTAAAATTTAAAGACTCATAAGATTGTGATTCATCATCTGATTCTCCTGAATGATTTTCAGTTTCATATGGTGTTGCTTCACCATACCAATTATAATAATTTTCGGGGGTATCATCATACAAAGAACTAATTTTACTATAAGCTCCAAAAATATCAATATTTAATTTTCCAAGTTTCTTTATGTAATGCGTATTAAAAATAGCTGCATTTTCAGAATACGTTACTTCTCCATATACTTGACGCATCCAAATATCGCTTTGTCTATCCGAATGCATATCAGAAAAAGCAATCCCTAATTCTAATAAATCAGCAATTTTAGTATGCTTTATCCCTGTTTTAAATTCTGCAAAAGTACTTTTTGCTGCACTATGAAATCTATTTACATGTTCTTCTTGTAGAACAGCTGTTTCTTCATCAGGGATATCAACTAAAATTTTATAATCATTGTCAGACGTAACATAATATGAAGATAAACCTATAAATAATTTTGTTTTAGGAATTTTGTAATAGCCATTAACATTAAATTGGTGGCTGTTAAATGCCCCAAAACTATACGAAGCGGTTAATCCATTATTTCTATAATCATTAGATATTAAATTAACAGCTCCACCTAAAGCATCAGCCCCTAATGCTGTTGGTAAAACACCTTTGTAAATTTCTATATTTTTAAGCTGATCTGTTGGAAGAAAACTAAGGTTGAACGCTTTTCCAAGATAATCAAGAGGAATGCCATCTCTAAAAAAACGAATATCATCTCCCTGCATCCCATTAAGGTTTATTATAGTACTTCCTCCTACGGCTCCATTTTGACGAATATTTACACCAGATACTTGTTTTAAAATTTGTGGTAAAGAAATAGCTCGTCTCTGGAGTTCCTTTATATCTATAACTTCTATTTTAACAGGTGCCTCTCTTTGTCTTTGCGTTTTACTCTTATCTACAAGAATGACTTCTTCTAAAATTTCATCTTGATGCTCAATACTTACATTTAATATATTTTGGTTGTCTTTTTTAGGTTTGAAGAATATGTTTTTACTTTTATAACCATACAATGAAAAATTAATATTCAAATCGTTAATTTGAATATTATTAAACTCGTAATTTCCATTTGCATTAGTAACTACAGCTGTATTAGTTTCTATTATATCTACAAGAACACCACTTAAAGGAACACCAGAAGTAGTTGTTACAACACCTTTTATAGTAGTTGTTTGTGAATTTAAAGAAATACAAAATATTAAAGTGAAAATGAAAAAAATAAACTGCTTAACCCCCATCGAAAATAATAAAATTTATTTCCGGCAAATTTATTTACATAAAAACAACTATAAATCTGAATAAGGTTTTAATAATACCGAATAAGGTTTTTGTTTTTACTTATTCTAAATAAGAATAATACGGTTTCTAAAAAATATTTGAATAGAATACTATGTTTTTATATACTGTTTAGACTGATAAAAGATGGAATATTATATATCATTTCATTGTGATTTTCAGTTTACAAGTAACTTTGTTGTAAAATTCTATTTCATACACATTTCCACTTCACTCCTATCCTTTCGGCTACGTTTAGAACAGACTTGTTTCAAACAAAGCGTATTCCATACCATCATCTCCACATAATTTTTAATAATCTAAAACTACTCTTGACATCAAACCAGCAGCAACCCCACTAGGTGAACTTTAGTAATCTACAAAGTTGAAATAATATAAATTTAATTTTCTTTTTAGCTTCTTTTCTAATCAAAGAAAACCCCTTTGTAATATGTTTTTCTACCGATTTAACAGTAACTCCCAAGTAATTCGCGATTTCAATATTGGTAAGTCCTTCTTTTTTACTCAAAATAAAAACTTGTTTACATTTTGGAGGTAATTTTTCAATTTCAGAATTCACCAAAGAAATTTTTTCTTTTAAAATACTGTCGTTTTTATGGTCAATTACATTATTTAAATTTTCTATAAAAATTCTACCCAATGTTGATATTGATTTGTCTTTATGGTACCTATTTACAAATTCATTATAAACAGATTTATATAAAAAATTCTTTATCGAATAAGAAGAGTTGAGTTTTTTTCGAAATTCCCAAGTCTTTAAAAATACAACCTGAACAATATCTTGGGATGAATAATGATTTTTAGTTAAACTTAAAGCATATGCAAATAGCTTTTTATAATACGTATCAACTAGAAAAGAATATGCTTTTTCGTCTTCTTTAATTAAAGATTCTATCAAGAATTTGTTATCAAAAAAGTCTTTGGGCATTTTTAATTATAATTAAATTTTAATGAAAAATACTAAAATATTTTAAAATCAGGTGGGGTTTTAAAAATAAGCCTTGTTATATATATAAATACTAACATAAAGTATCAAAATGATAAATCCAAAAATCAAAAAACTCTTAGTTAGATACGTTACAGACTCATTAACTGATAATGAGGAAGATATACTTTTAGAGTGGTTGACTTTTTCTAAAAACAGGTTGTTATTTAAGAACTATATACAAATCAATTATGCCATTAACTATAATTTAAATGATATTGATACTAATGATATTAAAAAGATGTTGTTTTTGAAAATACGAAAAGACAAGTCTATTTATTATAAATATAACCTTAATACTGTTTTTAAGTATGCAGCACTGTTCATTATATTTCTTGGTTTGGGTTATGCATATCAACAAGATTATTTTAGAAATAAAATAGAACAGCCAAAATTAAATATTCCAAATGAAGCCATTACACTTCAATTAGATAATGGGGAAATTAAAATTTTAAATGAAGAAAAAACATCTGAAGTTAAAGATGAAAAAGGAAACATATTAGGTACACAGAATAAAACAAAATTGGTTTATAAGTCTAAAAATAACACAGAGAAATATTCATTTGTTTATAACACATTATTCGTCCCTTATGGTAAGCAATTTGAAATCCAATTATCAGAAGGTACTACCGTTTTTCTTAATTCGGGAACTACATTTAAATACCCAGTGGAGTTTATCGAAGGTAAAGATCGTTTAGTTTATGTTGAAGGAGAAGCTTTCTTCGAGGTAGTAAAGAATGTAGAGCATCCATTCATAGTTAACGCAAACGATATCAATATTCAAGTACTAGGAACAAAGTTTAATGTATCATCTTATAAAGAAGACATGAGCATTAATACAGTATTAGTTGAAGGCGCTGTCAATTTATACGATAAAGAGAGTACTTATAATACCAAAACAGCAATAGTTTTAAAGCCTGGTTATAAAGCAACCTGGAATAAATCTAATAATGAAGCACTAATCGAAAAAGTAGATGTTGAATTATATTCTGCATGGATTGATGGTAAAATTGTTTTTAGACATATGGCTTTTAATGACATAATAAAAATACTAGAACGCCACTACAATATCGATATAATTAATAATAATAAAATCTTAGGAGATAAGCTTTTTACCGCAAACTTTGATATTGAATCAATCGATCAGGTTCTTAAATCATTTAACGAAAATCATTCGATAGCGTATAGCATTGAAAATAACCAAGTAATAATTAATTAAACCTAAACTAAATAAAAAACTACAGATGACTTAAAAACACATTAAAAACCTTCGGAACAATCACTATATCGATTATTTAAATTAAAAGAAGAAATCAAATAAAAAACGAAAGATGCTACCAACATCTTTCGATTTTATAATAGTGGCCAAAAATCATTAATTAACCAGCTAAATACAAAGCAAAAATATGAAAAAATCATTTATGGCGGATAGGTTTGTCCCTTTGCCATTAAAATTTGACTTAAAAATGAAACTTACTACTTTTTTCTTAATAGTTTCTTTATTTCAAATTCAAGCTAATGAATTGTACTCCCAAAAGGCAAAAGTTACTTTAAATCTTGAAAATGTAAGCTTGGAAAGAGTTTTAATTGAAATTGAGTCCTTAACGGAATTTAAAATTTTATACAGTGATAATGACATTGATTACAAGAAAATAGTATCTGTAAAACATAAGAATGAGTATGTTACAAAAGTTTTAAAAAAATTATTTGTAAACACAAATATTGTTTTTAAAGTTATTGACAAGCAAATAATTTTGAAATTAAATTCTGAAAACGAAATTAAACATATTGCCCCCCTTAACAATGTTAGTTTCGATATTCAAGAAAAAGTAATTTCGGGTATCGTTACAGACGAATTTGGTGTACCATTACCTGGAACAAGTGTTTTGGTAGAAGGAACATCAAAAGGTACCAGTACAGACTTTGATGGTGAATATAAATTAAAAGTTTCTAATGGAGATACGTTATTATTCTCATACGTTGGCTATTCAGCTATAAGAGTTATAGTAAATGATCAAAATGTTATTAATGTAACATTAAAAGAAGATTCGGCTGCTTTAGATGAAGTGGTGGTGGTTGCTTTTGGAGAGCAAAAAAAGGAAAGTGTTGTCGCATCTATTACAACTGTAAAACCTAGTGAGCTTAAGGTGCCTTCTAGTAATTTAACCACGGCATTAGCAGGACGAGTTTCGGGGTTAATATCATATCAACGTAGTGGAGAACCAGGGCAAGACAATGCAGAGTTTTTTGTTCGTGGTATAACAACGTTTGGACATTCAAGAAGTCCACTTATTCTTTTAGATGGATTCGAAATTACCGCTAGTGAACTTGCAAGAGTACAGCCAGACGATATTGGTAGCTTTTCCATAATGAAAGATGCTACTGCAACGTCACTTTATGGAGCAAGAGGAGCTAATGGTGTCATATTAGTTAAAACAAAGGAAGGAAAAGAAGGAAAAGCCCAAATTTCTTTTAGATACGAATCCACTTCTTCACAACCTACACAAATACCTGAAGTTCTTGAAGGTGTCGATTATATGAAACTTTATAATCAAGCGCAATTTAATGATAACCCTTTTGCCCCTAATTTTTATTCTGTACAACGTATCGAAAACACAATAAATAACCTTAACCCCTATGCATACCCGAATGTAAATTGGTATGATGAGTTGTTTAAAAGCCAAGCAATAAATACAAGATATAATATAAATGCAACTGGTGGTGGTAAAGTAGTTAATTATTATTTAGCTGCTTCTTATAACAGAGATAATGGGCTTTTATCGGTCGATGAAAAGAATGACTTTAATTCTAATATTCAAATAGATAATTATAACCTTCGTTCTAATTTGAATATTAAATTAAGTGAAAAGACTAAGATAGGATTAAAAATTAATTCAGACTTTAGGAGGGCAAATACCCCTCTTATATCTGGAGCAAACGTTTTTACGAGTGTTATGTCTATTAACCCTGTTGAGTTTCCTAAGTACTTTGCGCCTGATGAAGCAAACCTTTTTACAAGGCATATTTTATTTGGTAATTCTGGAAATGGAGAATTCGTAAACCCTTATGCAGAAAGTGTAAAAGGGTTTACAGACTATTTTTCAACTACCGTATTATCTCAATTAACATTAGAATCGAAGATAACAAATAATTTAACCTTTACAGGGAATTTTACAATTCAATCTTTTGGAGAATTTTCGTCATCAAGAAGCTATACCCCATTTTATTATAGGTGGAAAGATTACGACCAAGTGGCCGATACTTATACTTTAGAACAAATTAATACAGACGGATCAGAGGCTCTAGGTGATGCAAGCGTATCACGTGATTCGAATTCGCGTAATTATTTTGAGGGGCGTTTATTATATAACAAAACGTTTAAAAAGAAGCATGCCGTTAGCGGTTTACTAGTTGGTCGAGCTGAAGAAAAGATGAATCAAGGAACAGGAACTGGTACATATTCTACTTTACCATCTCGTAATAATGGTATTTCTGGTAGGTTTACTTACGGTTTTGATTCCAGGTATTTATTTGAAGCCAACTTTGGTTATAATGGCTCTGAAAAATTTGCTGATAAGGAGCGTTATGGTTTTTTTCCAGCCATTGGTTTTGGGTATTTAATGTCTAACGAATCTTATTGGAAAGGTTTAGAAGATATTATTGATACCATGAAATTAAAATTCACTTACGGTTTAGTAGGAAATGACGCAATAACTTCAGCAGACGATCGCTTTTTCTTTTTATCACAAGTTAACACCTCAGGAGCTGGATATACATGGGGAGTAAATTTCCAAAATTCTAATCCTGGATACTCCGTAGAGAGATATGCAAACAGACTAATAACTTGGGAGGTTGCAGAAAAATACAATTTAGGACTGGAAATGAGTATTGCCAATTTTATTAATTTAAATGTAGACTTCTTTAAAGAAAACAGATCTGATATTTATTTACAACGTGATTTTATTCCAAGTTCTTTAGGCTTATCTGCAAATATTTACGGAAATGTGGGAAAAGCATCGTCTAAAGGTGTCGATGGATCTTTAGATTTCAACTATTCTTTTAATCAAGATTTTTGGATAAGTGGACGTTCTACATTTACCTATGCTACAAGTAAAATTATTGAAAACGAAAGTCAAATACTTTACGATTATCAAGATCGTAAAGGACATTCTGTAAATCAAGCATGGGGGTTAGTCGCAGAACGTTTATTTGTAGATCAAACCGAAATTGATAATTCACCAGAACAAACATTCGGTCCATATCAAGCTGGAGATATTAAATATAAAGATATTAATGGTGACGGTCTTATAAATGGCAACGACCAAGTTGCTATAGGGAACCCAACCAGTCCAGAAATTATTTATGGCTTTGGTATAACCTCTGGTTTTAAAGGATTCGATTTTTCTTTCTTTTTTCAAGGCTCCGCTAAATCGTCTTTTTTCATAGACTCCGAAGGTATTGCTCCCTTTGTAAACAGACGTAATGCTTTGCAAGTTGTAGCAAATGATTATTGGAGTATAAATAATCCAGACCCAGATGCATTTTGGCCTAGACTATCTGCTGCTCAAGTAGGTAATAATACCCAAACATCTACTTGGTGGTTAAGAGATGGCTCTTTTTTAAGACTTAAAAATATAGAAACGGGTTTTTCTATACCAGATGAAACATTAAAGAAATTAAACTTGAAGAAGCTAAGAATTTATGCTAGTGCTACTAATTTATTTACCATAAGCAAATTTGACCTATGGGATATAGAAATGGGAGGTGACGGATTGGGATATCCCATACAGCGAGTCATTAATATAGGTGTACAAGCCTCTTTATAACATGAAGTTATTTTTAAAAATAAAATAATATGAAAAAAATTATTAAATATATAAAAACCCTTACAATCATATTGTTAGGAGTATCATGTTCAGAATATTTAGATGTGGTGCCAGACAATACGGTAGAAGTAGAACATTTATTTGAAACAAAACAAAAAGCTATTTCTGCTTTAGCTACTTGTTATAGTTTTATGCCTTTTAATGACCATGTAAATAATAGCATGCAGTCTGCTGGCGATGAGTTTGTTCCAAGATTAGATCCAGATTGGGTTGATAGAAACAGAGGTATAAATATAATGAGAAGTGGATTTCAGGGAGCAAATGATCCTATATTGAATTTTTGGGATGGCAGAATATCAGGAACCGCACTTTACGATGGCATCCGAGTATGTAATACCTTTTTAAATAGTATTTCTAGAGTACCAGACATAACAGAAACTGAAAGAGTAGATTGGATTGCTCAAGTTAAATTCCTTAAAGGCTTTTATCACTTTTACCTAATAAATAGATATGGTCCAATTATAATAGCCGATGAAAACCTAGCACCATCTGAGGATCCCGAGTCAGTAAAACAATATAGACAGCCTGTAGATACTTGTTTTGATTATGTTATTAATTTATTTGACGAAGCTATTCCAGATTTAGATGAGAGTAGAACACAATCGTATCTTGGTCAAATAGATAAGACTATAGCCATGAGTATTAAGGCTAAAGTCCTTATGTATGCAGCAAGCCCACTTTTTAATGGAAATTCAGAATTCTATGGTTCGTTTATAAATGAAGAAGGTTCACCTTATTTTAATTTAGAAGAAGATCCAGAAAAATGGAAACTGGCATTAGATGCTACCGAAGAAGCTATTGCTCAAGCATTATCTGTTGGAAAATCAATGTATGTATATAATCAAGAACCTTATTTCTTTGATAGAGATGATTGGGAGGTATCTGGAATTATGAAACACGCATATAGCTTAAGATTTTCTATTGTAGAACCTTGGAATAATGAGCTTATTTGGGGGCTTTCTAATATAAATGATCGAAGTAGCGGGTTTACTTTTCAAACTGCTACTAATATACGTGCAGAAGGCAGCACAGTAACATCAAATGCTTGGCAATGGATGGGAGTAAGTCACCGTATGACCGAATTATTTTACACTAAAAATGGCGTTCCTATTAATGATGATAAAACATTTAATTATGAAAATAGGTTAAGCATTGGAGAAATTCCTGAAGATGATGATTATTTTAGAGGCTATTTGCAACCACTTGAGCGCACAGTTAATCTATACTTAAACAGAGAACCTCGTTTTTATGCCTGGTTGGGTACAGATAGAGGAATCTGGAGAGCACAACAAGCCCGTAATAATTTAAAAATGCGTTTTGGAGAAAGTCCAGGAGGACAAACGCATGCAACAGATTATTTTTGGACAGGTATTGGTGTAAAAAAGTTTGTGCACCCAGAAACAACATCCGATCAAGGATGGGAAACTACAACATTTTATCCCAGAGCAATAATGAGGTTATCAGAACTATATCTTATGAGAGCAGAAGCTCGTAATGAGTATAGTGGTCCAGAGCAACGTGTTTACGATGATTTAAATGTTATTAGAACACGAGCAGGAATTCCTAATATTGAAACAGTTTATAGTGATGCTAATATTGTTAAAAATACAGGAAAACATACCGATAAAGCTGGATTAAGAGATATTATTCATACAGAAAGAATGATTGAGCTAAGTTTTGAAGGACATCGTTATGATGATATTCGTAGATGGAAACGTGCGACTCAGTTTTTTATAGACCCTATTCTTGGTTGGAATGTAGACAAAGATTTAACAAGCGAATTTTACGAGTTAACAACCAAACAAACCCGTAACTGGATAACGCCGCGCGATTATTTATTTCCAATAATGTTAAACGAGTTAAGGCTAAACTCTAACCTAATCCAAAACCCAGGTTGGGATCGATAAATTAATAAGAATAATTATGAAAAAATATATATTTAATTATAAATCATATACTATAAAAGCCTTTATTTTTTTATGCTTCGGTATGTTAATAGTTCTTTGTTCTTGTAATGACGACGATACAAACGGAGACACTACCCCTCCAAAAGAAATTACTAATGTCACATTCGAACCAAGTAATGGAGGAGGCACATTTTTCTATGACGTTCCAGAAGATGAAGATGTATTACTTGTAAAAGCTGTATATAAACTAGATAGCGACAAAACTATTTTTAGATCAAGTAGCTTTTATACAGACTCTTTAAAAATAGATGGCTTAGGTTCTTTAAAGCCATACACCGTAGAACTGATTGCTGTAGATCGAACAGGTAACGAATCTAAACCAGTAATTCAAGAAGTAACACCTTTAACACCAACAACACAACTTGTTTTAACTACAGTAGAAATCATTCCGTCTTTTTCAAGTGTTTTTGTTAGATGGGAAAATCCCCAAAGAAAGAATGTTGTTATAGGGGTAAGTTATACAGTCAATAATTTTACTGTAATAAAGAAATTTGCTAGTAATGAGTTATCAGAAAGAATTTTAATTGATAATTTAGAAACCAGCCCTCATGATATTTCTGTTTTTATTGAAGATGATTTTGAGAATAAAACATCAGCAAAAGTTTTTAACATTAAACCACTAGGAGATGTTTTACTAGATAAAACTAAGTTTTCTTTTTTAAGAGATGAGTTGCTACCAGATGAGATGCATGAAACATGGGTAGAACTAGATGATCAAGGTATGGAAATAACACAAAACAGAACGGTTATTCGATCAGAAAAAGAAGGCGGTTTTGAAGGCAGTTGGAATGCAGAAGAACGTAACCCCGATGGCGAAATTCAATTTTTTTGGGACGGCATAGTAGACGATGGTATTCTAAGAAATAAAAACTTTTTTAGTACAGGACTATCTGGAAGCATACCGTTTTCTTATTATATCGATTTAGGAGAAGAAGTAGTCATGAGTCGTTTTAGAGTATGGCAGCAAGATTGGAACCAGATAGAAACTGGTAAAGATCAATCTGGAAATGCATACAGCAATGGAAATGTTGAGATCTTTGAATTATGGATAAGTAACGATAAAGTAAATTGGGAACGCATACGCAAAGCTATTATTGTTAAACCATTTGATGAAATTGAAGCCAAACAAGAAGCCTTAGATGGTCATCATTTCATTGTCTATGAAGAAGACCCCAGGTTCACAAAACCTTTTAGATACTTAGAATACAGAGGGCTTCAACGTTTTGATGAAGCTGACGGAACTTGTTATGCATCAGAGCTATCTATTTATGGTAATCCTAATTAAAACTTGGATTCCCATAAAATGTTATTTAAATATAAAAATAGAATATTATGAAATTTAATAATTTAATTATAGCAGTTATACTCTTAATTGGTTGTTTTTCTTGTGATGATTTAGATGATAAACATAACCAGTATCTCACAGAAACAGTATATCCAGGTAGGATAGACAGCTTAAGAACTTATATAGGTATAGAACAAGTTTATTTAGGTTGGGATAAGCCCACAGACAATAAAGCAGACAAAACAATAGTCGATTATGGCATAGAAACCATTGTTTTTGATGCTGCTATTGATACATTAGTTGTAACAGGACTTGATTCTGGAGAGACTTATAACTTTCAGGTATATAATATAGATACAAATGAGAACCAATCGGTAAAACTTTATGCTGATTTGTTTCCAGTTTCTAAAGATTGGATAGCTAGAAACCTGATGTTATCTCAACCAATTGTAACGCCTACAGATGGCGTTAATGTAAACAGTTTAACCTTTAGTTGGAAAGCACTAAATAATGGTGTTATGCAATATAAAGATGGACTAGAGTTTATCTTAACTGATGAGAACGAAAATGAAATTACAGACATATCTGTTGAAAATAATGTTGACGAAGGTGTATTAATTATTGTAGCCTCTAATTTAGATATAAATAAAAGCTATACCCTTTCATACAAAATGAGTTTTAGTCCAAAAATAGATAACAAAGTAATTTTAGATACAACGCCTCTAATGGGCGAAATAACATTTATTCCAAACGATTTTGCACTTGATCCTATTTATTTACTAACAGCATCCACAGGTTGGGATGAATCTTCGTTTATAACTATAGCAGCTGTCGAACCAGGTAAATATGTTGCTAAGAGTATTAGTTTAGGTGCAGGAGAGGTGTTTAGAGCTTTTAAAGAACCTAGTTTATCGTCAGAAGAACAATATGGTTTTTCTTCTTTCAATGTGGTTTCTGCTTTAATGAAGGTAAGCGATGACGGGGATGATAATTTACAATTAATATCGACTGCTTCTGGGCTTTATAATTTAACTATAGAAACCACTAGTAAAATAATAAGTATTTCGGGAACCTATGATGGAATAATAGAATTCCCAGGAACTTTAGAAGCTGAAAATTATAACACAGGCGGACAAGGTGTAGCGTATAGTGATTATGATGGTAATAACAGAGGTAACAGTTATAGAAATGATGGCGTAGACATTAGTGGAGGGCCTACTCCAAGTTTTAATGTTGGTTGGACTAATGATGGTGAATGGCTAGCTTACACCGTAGAGGTACTAGAAACAGGATCATATAGAGTGAACTTTTCTATAGCTTCTGCTAATGCTACAGTTGGTCAATTAGTTTTAAAATTTGATGAAAAAGAGACATTAGTTTTTCAAGGCGTAGGAACAGGTAGTTGGAATATTTTTACGAATCAATTAGCTGGTGATATTGAATTAGAAGCAGGGATTTATGAATTAAAAGTAGAAATGAGAAATCCAGGGCTTAATTTCGATGCGCTAACTCTAACTAAAAATTAACAGTAAAGAGCAACTACCATACTTAGAAACTGTTTAAGTTTTGTTTTTGGAATTAGTTTGGGTGGGTTAGGCTCTCAGTCAAGGCAAAATAAAGGCGAATAGCATCGCTATCTAAAGAAATTTTGTTGCTGAATGAGGGCTTAAGACTGCAAAAAGACTAAAGGATTAAATTTAAACAGTTTCTTAATATTTTAAAGTTTTTGATTAGCACTCGTAACCTATCGATGTAAGGATCATAGATAAAAGTCAATAAATATGAACAACATTTTACAAAAACAACCTCATTTAACTTACGTCGAACTCAGGTTCTTAGTTAACAACAAAACGAACTGCAGTCTTAATAGTTTTCAAAATATAAATACCAGATGAAAAATTACTAATATCAATTTTAGTTCTATTCAGTTCTATATTTTGTGTATGAAGCAATTTTCCTTGAATATCGAATATTTTAATAGCCCCAATAACATCATTATTTTTTGAAATAATCAACTCGTCATTGGCTGGCACAGGATAAAGTTTAATAACGTTCTTATCCAAATTCACATCACTAACAGACAATGTATTTAAAGCGCCAAAACCGACTGTAGACCCAACATTAGCAACCTTATAAGGACCATCCGTACCACCAGATCCAAATTCTTCTGCTCCAGCATCAAAGCTCGCCTCTCTATTCCCATAGAGAATATCTTTTGTTAAAAATGAATACACCCCTACTCCAGCATCAATAGCATCACTTCCAGATACTAGCCTATAAAAATCGGTACCACTAGTTAGCAGCCCCGAAGCTACTGTCTGATTAAAATTTACACCATTGGTTAAATCCCAATTTCCGTTTTGTGTAATATTACCTTCATACTTTGAAGCTCCCGTAGGAGCAGTAATTTCTTGTAATGCAGAAATACTAGAGTTTAACATGATGTTATTTGCTATAATAACATTCTCTGGCGCCAAAGTTAAGCTGCTATTAACAACCGTTCCCACTCTAATGCCTAAATCACAATTAACAAAAGTATTATTAACTATTTGTACATTTTTAACTTGGTAGTATTCATTGAGTGCAGACCCAGGCTTACCATTAGATATATTTATTCCTCCAGTAGTATTAGAACCTGATCCACTTGGCTTTCTGTAATTAAGACCTTCAAAATAATTATTATACACTTTATGATCTTCCCCAATAACTCTTACGCCTCCTGAAAATGGATTATTATTTCCAAAAAAGTAGTTACCATAAACCTCTGTATTGTTTCCATGCCTTAAAGTTAAGGTACCTTGATAATCTCTAAAGGTGTTATTATAATATTTATTACTTCCACTTTTGTTTGAAATAATTTCTACTTCACCTGACCAATTATTGAATAAATTATCATAAACCTCTGTAAATGAATCCGAAAGAGACGTAGTACTTACTCCTATTCGTATCGCGTCTTGGTCATTTAATCCATTAACATCATTATCTACAGGAACTCTATCTGCAAAATAATTATGATGTATTTTAGAATAATCTGGTGTAGAGTTATCATGGTTGTCGTTAATTATACTTCCCACACCATTTTTTCCTATAAAAGAGCAATAACTCACTTCGTTATAGGCTCCATAAATAATGATCCATTTAAAAATATTTTCTTCTTGACTTGCTGTACCATTATATGAATCTATTTTTACATTCCTTACATGACAATTTACACAATGGTTATTATTGGTATCTCTAAACTCAATAACTGGTTCAATTCTTTCATTATTTGAAATAAGACCTGAGGCATTTTGAAAAATAATACCTTCAAAAATAATGTAGCTCCCTCCTATACTGATATTTGAACGTCCTTCAAAAAACACATTCCCAGGATTTTGAGCTTTAATTATACATGGTTGAGAGTCTGTAGCATTTACATTAATTGATATTTGTACATCCACCCAAGTACCATCAACAAGTTCAATAACTGTACCAGCTTGTGCATTTGAAATAGCGTTCTGAAGCTCGGTATTATTACTAACAATTTGTGCTTGAACATTAATAATTAATAACAGTAAAAATACGGGTAAATAATTTTTCATTATGTCTAAATTAAATAATTGGAAAACCAAATTGGTTAACCAGTTTCAAATATAACAAATTTATAAAGGAAAAATCATTTTATAATAAATTAATATAGAATAATAGTTAAACGTTTCCTATTAGAGTACCAGCATTTAGTTTACCATATCCATAATATATACTGTGTCCATTATTATCGTAATTAGCATTGTGTTTATCAATTTTATCACAACTTAATTTGATAAGATCAATGACTTCTGAAAAACTAATGTTAGGTTTTAATGAGACAAGTAATGCTAAAATTCCTGCAACTCCAGGACAAGCACTTGAAGTACCTCCAAATGTTGCTGTATAGTCTCCAACATTATATCCTCCTCCACCTTGTACATCTGTTGTCCATATACCTTCTGTTATTGGTTTTGGGTGATTGAAAAGTGGATATTCAAAATCGTTACTAGGAAATGAACAAATTAACTCTTTTCCAAAATCGCTATAAACAGATCTTTTATCAGTATCATTGCAGGCTCCTATAGCCATTACTTTAGGATAACTTGCGTAACCATCAAAATATATATTTTCTCTACCATTACCAGCTGCCCAAACAATAAGACAACCATTTCCATTTCTTCCCTTAGATGTTGCATAATCGATAGCTAATCTCGTAGAATCTGGAAGTCTAACTCTTCTAGTATGAGTGGGATCACTTGGGTCACTCCAATTCCCATCACGTGGTCCCCAACTACAGGAAATTATGTCCGCTCCATTATCTGCAGCCCAAACAAAAGCCTCAGCTTCATTCATCGAGCCTAAATTTGAATTTAAACGAATGGGCATTAATTTTGAATCTGGAGCAACCCCTGAAGCCATTTTTATTCCAGAAGCACAAGCAACTCCAGCACAAGCTGTACCGTGATTTTCGTATTTGAATTTTGGTCTTGGATCGGATGTCTTTAAAGTTGCATCCCAAGGATGAACAACCTTTCCTTTTGTATTGAATTCTGGATGATCAATATCTATTCCGTCATCAATTATTGCAATTGTAGCTTCATTACCTTTTGTATGCTTCCAAGCTTCTAATACATTTATGTGAGCATCTACATCCGTATTATTTAATTTTGTTTTTTTTAAATGCCACTGTTGTTCATAAATATTTTTTTTCTTTTTATATCTAATAAGTTCTGGATGACATAATTCAACTTCTTTTTTGTCTAAAAGTGAATTGGCAATATCAAAAACCTTTTTACCAACCCCAGATTTAGCTGCAACAAAATATGCATTAGCTGCATAAGTCACTTTTTTCTTTACACTAAGTTCAAATGAATCCAAAACAAACGTACACTCAGGCTCACTTAAATGTTCTTTAAATTTTATAAATATGTTTTCCGTATATAAATGTATTCCATTATCATTATCTATAAATACACGCCCTGCAAATCTAACATTATCTTCCTTTGACACTAATTTTCGTACTTGATTTCGAATCTGTTTACCTGAAAGATCTCCAAGAGCATTACAATGATATATATTAACTAAGGCTTCAGGAAATGAAGATACTAACATTAAATTATCAACCAATCGTTTCTTTTCTGGATTCAATTGATCCCAATTTAGATGTTCTTGATTAAAACGAATTGCGACAAGTGAGTTTGCTTCTTTTAAGTTAATTTTTTGTCCTTTCTCCCCTCCAAATCTATAAGATACCATAATGTTTGATTTTATAATTAATAACCAGTATATAGCAAATATATTGTCAACAAGTATATTTGAACATACCCAATGAAGGGTATATTTTAGAATACCCCTGCTCTAGCATGCCAAAATGGGTTCAAGTTCTTACTTAGTTTAATCCTAATAAAATATTTTGTAGAAGTATGTGTATGGTAATGCTTAAAGGCTCTGGTTTTATAAATATTCTTCCGCAGTTGCCTGTTAATTCCAAGCAAGCAGTTTTCGTTCTTGCCAGTAATTATTAGAATTTATGCTATGTCTTTTTAATTCTCTTAATTCTTCTTTAGATAAAATAACCTTATTTACTTTAAGGTTGGATTTTAAATGCTCACTGCTTGAGGCACCACTTAAAACCATACTTTTTGGCATGTTTTGCTGGCAAAATTTTAAAGCAATTGCATCTGTACCAACATGGTGTGTTTCAGCCAGTTTCTCTAAAGTATTATAGAGTTCCTTATAGTGTTTATAATTACTATTTTTAAAGAGTCGCCCATTTGCAAGCGCTTCTTTAATAATAACTTTCTTGTCTTGTTCAAAAAGCTCGTTTGATATGGTTTCTAAACTTTGATCTAAAATATTGTAAGTTACCTGAAAAGCATCAAACAAAGCATGGCCTGCTACTTCAACATCCAAAGCTTTTTTAATGACTTCAGTTTGATTGGCTCCAGTTGTAGTGATACCAATTTCTAAACCATATTCATATTTCAAGGTGGCAAGTCGGTTTAGAATAGCTTCGTTCTTTAAAACACCTGTTTCTATAGTAGCAGAGTGAATTTGGTATACTTTTAAGTTTGATGCAAATGTTTTAGACACCTCCCATTGTTCATTCAATTTAGATAAACTATGTTCCTTGATTTCATGAACTTTTGCTTTGGCATCAAAATTAGCGACATACGTATATCCCCATTTTGTTGCTACTTGAATAGCAGGATCATTTTTAGTTTGTAACCATTCTAATAATAAACCTTCCGCTAAACCATAACCAGGTGCTGTATCAAAATAACGCACGCCTAAATTGTAAGCTTCTTCTAATAACTTAAATCCATTGCTTCTAAAAATTTCTAAATTTGTCTGAACTACATTAGGATATCTAATGTTAATATATTGCGGACGACCTATAGCAGCTGTTCCAAGACCTAATTGATTCATTGAATTCATAAAACTTCCATATGATTAAAAAAATGTATCATCTTTTTTCTGGCAATATATTTCAAATTATTTATAGCTCATTTTAGATAATAATTGGTATAAGAAGATAATGGTATCTTATTGGTCTCAAAAATAGTTAAAACCAATGAATTTATCCAATAGATAAAGCTATATAAAATAGTATTTGAGTAAAATTAAGAATTCATAAAACTTTCAATATCCTGAGTCTTTATTTTGGGATTAGCACCTTCGTTACTTGCCACTAAAGCACCAACTGCACAAGCAAAGTCGATGGCATTTTGAGGAGACGCCCCTTTAAGTAATTTATCTATTAAAGAAGCCAAAAAAGAATCTCCAGCTCCAACGGTATCAACAACAACTACTTTATAACCACTATTGTAATAAAAGGCGTCTTTATAATATAGAATAGCGCCATGGCGGCCTTTTGTAACACATATTGATTTGGTGTTGGTTTGTTCTGCTATAAATTTTATAGTTTGTTCTAGAGATCGTTGAGAACCTCCATATTGCTTCGCTATTTCGAAAATTTCATCATCGTTAAATTTAATAAAATCTGCTTCGTTCATCAAGTTATTTAAAACCTCTTTGGTATAATATGGTTCCCTAAGATTAACGTCAAAAATTTTATAGCTGGCCAACTTTAAAAGGGCATAGATCGTTTTTCTTGAAGTGTCATCTCTTGCAACTAAACTCCCGAAAATAAAGGCATCCGAATTTTTAGTAATTTCCTTAGCGTCTTCAGTTAACTGAATATTATCCCAAGCTCGTGGAAATTTAATATCGTAAGAGGCCGACCCTTTTTGATTCAACATTACTTTTACTTTTCCAGTTTTTAATTTTTTATCAATTTGAATATGTTCAGCATCAACACCATGTTCCTTTATAAATTCTATTATTTTTTCACCTTTGGCATCATCACCTCTACTACTAATTATAGCAACATTATTTTTTAAAGATTGTAATCTTATGGCAACATTTAAAGGTGCACCACCAATTTTTTTGTGATTAGGAAAAACATCCCACAAAATTTCTCCGAAGCAAACTATATTTTTCATTTAATTTTTGTTTAAAATCTTACTGTTCGTATCTGCCACACATTTTTCAATACCATAGGTTATTATCTTTTGATATGCTTTAGTATACGCAGCAACAAATATTTCCGATTGGTTAAGTTTACCAAATACAGACTCTATTTCTAAAAAGACTTGCGGGTTTTCTTTTGAAGCCAAGGCCTTTTCTTGTAAAATATTTTTAATAGCATCTTTACGATGTATAGTGTTGCCATTTTTATCTTTTCCTAAACTATATACTGCCCATGCAGCTATTACTAAAGCAGCATAATCTAATGAGCCTTTTTGTTTGAGTTGTGCATTTACGGTAGGTAAAATAAATATTGGGAATTTTGCAGAACTTTCAGAACAAATTCTTTCTATTTGGTCTTTTATATAGCTGTTTCCAAATCTTTGTAGTAATGACTCCTCATATTTTTGTAAATTAATACCTTCTAAATTACCCAAAATTGGTATAACCTCATGTTTCATATATGCACGTAAAAACGCATGTAAGTCAGGATTATTAGCGGCTTCATCTATGGTGGAATACCCCATTAAAGCACCTATAATACCTAGTATAGAATGACCTGCGTTTAGCAAACTTAATTTCATTTTTTCATATGGCGCTACATTTTCAACAAATTGTGCCCCTACGGTTTCCCAAGCTGGTCTTCCTGCAATAAAATCATCTTCTATAACCCATTGTATAAAGGGTTCACAGACAACTGGCCATGCATCATCAATTCCCGAGGTTTCTTTTAAATTGGTTATATCAATTGGTGCTGTTGCTGGTGTAATTCTATCTACCATAGCATTAGGAAAGGAGACGTTTTGCAATATCCAAGGTGCTAATTCTGGTTCAGCAACGAGTACATAACTCAATAACATCTTTTTGGTCATGTGTCCGTTACCTTGTATATTATCGCAAGATTGTATGGTACAACCTACTAAGCCACGCTCTTTTCTTAGTTTTAGAGCTTGAGTTAAGTATCCAAAAATTGTTTTTGGTGCTTGTGGATGTTTTTGATCATGTTGGATCAATTGATTTTCAAAATCAAATTCACCTGTAGCTTCATTATAATTATAGCCACCTTCCGTAATGGTTAATGTAATAATCTTAACTTCTGGACTAGCCATTTTTTCAATCACTAGTAATGGATCTTCGGGGGCAAACAAATACTCTACAATAGAGCCTATAACTCTTTTTGTTAAGGAGCCATCCAGTTCTTTTACCACAAGTGTATACAGCCCGTTTTGATCTTTTAGGGTATTGTATATTTTGGTATCGAAATCTAATAATGCGACCCCGCAAATACCCCAATCTGTTACTGATTCGTTTAATAATTGATCGGTATAAAAGGCCTGATGTGCTCTATGAAAACCACCAACGCCAACATGCACAATACCTGTTTTTACTTTCTCTCTATTGTATTGAGGAATAGAAACACTGTCTTTTAACTTAGGTAAGTTCAGGCTATTTAATTTATAACTAGTCATTTTTTCTATATATTTATTTACGTTCAAAACGTTGCAGTAATACCGCAAAAATAATGATAGCGCCTTTTACTACTTGTTGTGGATAAGATGGTACATTTAATAGATTTAAGATATTCCCTATTAATCCCAGAATAAGCACTCCCATTAAGGTATTAATAGCAGTTCCTTTACCACCATTTAAACTTGCGCCACCAATTACTACAGCAGCAATGGCATCTAACTCCCAGGCCATTCCCATATTAGGAGACCCTAAATTTGTTCTAGATGCCACAATTATTGCAGCGGTAGCAGCTAATGCTCCTGAAATGGCATATACTAAAAACTTATATTTATTTACTTTTATGCCTGATAAGCGGGAAGCCTCTTCATTACTACCTATAGCTATAATTAATCTGCCAAATACATTATAGCGCAACATCACCATAACTAAAATAACGATAAGGAAAAATACTAATGCAATATTAGGGATTCCCAAAGTTGAATTATTTGCAAAATTAGACATAAACTCGCCTCCTGGGGTTTTAAAAGTAATTGGTGACCCCTTAGAATAAATAAAACCCAGCCCTCTTGCAATGGTCATTAACGCTAATGTTGCAACAAAAGGAGCCATTTTTTGATAGGCGACCAGGTAACCTGACACACTTCCTAGTGCAAAGCCGATACTAAGTGTTATTAGAATGGCTAAGGGTAAAACAATTATGTTTACTAAAATAGCAAAGGTTACCGCTAATAAAGCAACCATAGACCCTACTGATAAATCAATTCCGCCAGTTAAAATCACAATTAACATACCAATACTAATAATACCAATACCAGATACTTGTTTTAATAAATTAGAAAGGTTTGTGGAGGTAAAAAACACATCTGAAATTAATGCTGAAAAAATTACCAGCAATATAAAAATGAATATCGTGTTATATTTTACTAAAAACTTAAGCACACCTCCAGGACTACTTAGTTGTTTTTTTATTGTTAAGGCCATAATTTAGATTATTTAATCATTAAACTGTATTATTTTAATGGTTCTCCAATGGAGTAACGTAAAATGTTTTCTTCAGAAAATTTTTCTTTTGGTAGTTCTCCATAAAAGGTACCTTCATGCATCACAAGAATACGATCTGCTATCCCCATTATTTCTGGCATATCCGAAGAAATAACCACTACCCCTACTCCTTTTTTAGCGACTTCGTTAATTAGGTTATAGATTTCTATTTTAGCACCAACATCGACACCTCGTGTAGGCTCATCAATAATAATAACCTTACTATCTATACTTAACCATTTTGCTAAAGCTACTTTTTGCTGATTTCCTCCACTTAAATTTTTAACGTCAATTTCCGAACTTGGCGTTTTAACATTCAATTTTTCAATTAAACCCAAAACATTTTTATATTCGTTATTTACATTGATAAAACCACATTTATTAGAGATAGAGTCAAAACTGGTAACACTAATGTTTCTTCTAATAGAAAGTGGTAAAAACACACCTTCTTCTTTTCTATCTTCTGATACAAAACCAATTTGGTGGCCTACAGCGCTTACGGGAGTATTCGTATTTATTTCTTTCCCATTTAATAGTATGGTACCAGATTTCTTTTTATCTGCTCCAAAAATAAGCTTGGCTGTTTCGGTTCTTCCGCTACCACCCAAACCTGCTATTCCTAGTACTTCACCAGGTCTCACTGAAAATGACACATCATGAACCAAGGTATCTTTAGCCGTTAAATTTTTAACTTCAAAAATGGGTTCTTTGCCTATTTCAACATTACGTGTAGGGTATAAATCTTTCAATTCTCTACCAATCATTAAATGAATTATACCATCTGTATCTGTTTCTGATACGGCCATACTACCTGTATCTACACCATCTCTAAGAACGGTAACAGAATCTGCTATTTTAATAATTTCTTCTAAATGATGTGAAATGTAAATAATTGATATGCCCTTTTCCTTTAATTTAAAAAGGTTCTCGAATAATTTTTGAGTATCGGTTGGATCAAAAACAGTTGTTGGCTCGTCCAGTACTAACACTTTAGTGTCTTCAGATAATGCCTTCGCAATTTCTACTACTTGTTTCTGAACAATACTTAAGTCTCTAACAGTTGCCGATGCATCGATTTTAAACCCTAAAGAATCTATTAATTCTTGTGCATTTTTAGTTATTTCTTTCCAATTCATCCAAAATTTACTCGCTCCTAATTTGTGCAAATAAATATTTTCTGCGACCGATAAATCATTGACCAAAGACAATTCTTGATATACCACACTAATACCTAAAACTTGACCTTCGTGCGTGTTTTTCGGGTTTATTTCTTCTCCATTTAGTACAATTTTCCCAGTATCTTTTTGATGAACACCACTAAGAATTTTTACCAATGTAGATTTGCCAGCTCCGTTTTCGCCAAGTAAAGCATGAATTTCACCATGCTTTACTTTAAAATCTACACCATCGAGTACAGAAACAACGCCAAAACTTTTTGATATTCCGGTCATTTCAACTCGGTATTCACTTTCTGAATTTTTCATATCAAATAAGTTTTATTAATTAAAATAATGCTTTAGGATCGTAATATTTCGCAGCGTTTTCCTTTGTAATAAGTAATGGTGGCGTAAATGATGTTTTAGGAAAATCTCTTTTTCCGTTCATGTATTGAATGGCGTATTGTACAGCATTTTTACCAATTTGCACAGGACTGTTCATTGCAGTACATCCGTAAAAATCTGTATCCATGATGTATTTAATAGCTTCTTTTTGTCCGTCTGCACCAGCAACAATTAAAATGTCATCTGTTTTACCAGCTTGAGCAATTGCCTTAATGGCTCCTAATACACAAACATCAGACTCGGTAATCACCACATTAATATCTGGATGAGCTACTAAAATATCTTCCATTGCTTTTAAACCTCCTGCGTAAGACCAATCTGTGTACGCTTGTGTTTTAATATCTAAATCTATATATCCTAAGCTTCGTAACTGCTCTTCGGTAATACCTTGTAGTAAACCTTGCTTACGCGTTTTTCCTACTGGGTTTCCTGCATTACCACTTAATAAAGCAATACTCATTTTATTGTTTCCGAATTTTTTGGCCAGCCACTCTCCTGCTAACTCACCGTTTGCTAAGTTATTAGATTGAATAGTGGTTACATAATCTGCAGAAGGATCTATAGAACTATCAATAATAAACACTGGTATGCCTGCAGCTTTAGCTGCTCTGGTAACACCAACTAGTGCATTAGGGTCTTTAGGATTCAATAATAATGCATCGACACCTTTCGTAATTAAATCTTCTACTGCAGCAACTTGTTTATTAATATCATCTTGTCCGTCTGCAGATAAAAACACCATACCATTTTTTTCAGTATTGGTTTTTATACTTTTTAATAATGCTTGGTAATAAGGTGCGTTTAGTGATGGTGTACAATATCCTATTTTTTTACCTTTAAGATCTATAGCACTTTCAACCTTTTCACTGGTGTCAGTTGCGCTATTAACGTCATTTTTTGTTGCATTGTTTTGATCTACACAACTAAATAAATTAAGTACTAAAGCAAATACCAGTAAAGGCTTTAGCACATTTTTTAATCCGATTTTTGTTTCCATAATGATTGTATTTATTAAGAATTTGTGTTATTAAAATAAAGTGATATCTAATTGCAATACTGTTATTTCTTTTTCAGGATTCCACATAGCAGTAACCTCTATTGGCATTTTGTAGTTTCCAAGGTTAATATTCTTACCAAAAGAAGCACCTACATTAATAAGATTTCCTGCGCCTTCTGTATAAAACGTTTTGTCTGTTATAAAAGACCATGCTCCACCAGCAAAAAGCGACAGATTAGAATCCTCTTTCTCCCAAACTTTACTCTTAACTTCAAAATAATGGGTCCATGAGTTTTTTAAGGAACCATCTGTTTGTTCTTCATAATCTCCAGATCCACCATTTACAATTGTAGCTAAATACAATAATGTATTTGGTGTAATGTTATAGCCAAAGTTGATGTCAACAAAATTATAGCCTTGCGTTTTATCATAACTCCAGTAATGTAGTTTATCGCCTCTTTCTTCTACGCCTGTATAATTGTTATGAGAAACTGCTTCTATAAAAAATGTATCAGAAAAACGATATACCGTGTAAATTGAGAACTCCTTATAGTTTGCACTTACATTTTCTCCTGTGTTTTTATTTACCACATCGATACTGGTAAAACTTGCCCCTCCCCAGACGCCAAATGTAAATTTTTCATTTCGGGAATTATACTCTAAACTAGTAGCAAAAACAGCACCTGGATGCACTACAAAACCATGCCACGTGTGCATGTTCTTTAGATGTCCACTGGCATTAAATGCCTTGTAGTTATCTTTCATATCATCAGTTTGAGCCGAGATTAAATTTATTGTAAAAAACAATAGAGCACAAATAAAGGCAGTACTAAATACTCTTTTATTTTTTTCTTTGCCCAGAAAGTTAAAAACTGATTGCGCCTTTTTTTCAGAATTTTGTGTTATTAATTTCATTTTATGTGGGGGTTAAGATTAACAATTATTTATAAACGTCATATTTACGTTTATTTTTCAAATGTATAAAAAAAAATAACACATTGTTATTTTTTTAGTAAAAAAATAAGGTTTTTACAATATTTAAACCCAAAAATTGCTATTTTGTTAGTATAATTTGAAAAAAAATAATATTAAATTATAACGTGTTTTTTACATTTAATACCTATTTTTACAGTTGAAATCATAAAATTTACATATTTAGTCCTATGAAATTTGAAAAAATTCCAAATATATCGGTAGACTGTGTGGTCTTCGGATATGACACCATCACAAAATCACTCAATGTTTTAGTTATGAAGCGTTATTTAGAATCTGAAACTGGATCTGAAGTTTTGGTTGACGATTATGTGTTAACGGGGTATCATGTTTATGAAAACGAAACTTTAGATGATTCTGCTACTCGAGTTTTAAAAGAATTAACAGGTTTAACCAATCAATATAAGAAGCAGTTTAAAGCTTTTGGTGACCCAGATAGATTAACGAATGAAAAAGATCTACCATGGATTAAGAATGAAGGATTTAATTTGAGAACAATTACTATTGCATATTATTTTTTATTAAAAACCGAAGAAGTTGATTTAAAAAACAGTGCTCATCAAAAAAAATGGTTTCCAGTTAAGGATTTACCAGAATTAGGGTTTGATCATAGGCATATTATATTGGAGGCCTATGAGGATTTAAAAATAAAATGTTTGGCAGAGCCTGTTATTTTTGAATTATTACCCGATAAATTCACTATTAATGAAGTACAAGATTTATATCAATCTATTTTAGGTATAGAGTTTGACAATCGTAATTTTAGGAGAAAATTGATCAACAAAAAATACATTATTGCAATTGACGAAAAACAAGTTGGTGTTTCAAAAAAACCCTCTCAATTGTATATGTTTAGTAAGGATATTTATAAAAAAATATTTCAGAAAAATTATTTAATAAGTATTTAAGTTATAGAACGCATCTTAACTTTTTCTATTTCCTAAAAAATGTCTGAATAAAAACAAAATCATGTTTATTATGAATGTTGTAATTCATAATTTGTACCATATAAAATTGCTTAATACCCCTTAAAACTTTTAATTTTATTGTATATCATTAAAAGTTTTAAAATCGGTTAATATTCTAATTACAAAATCGGTTAAAAAGGTATATTCGCGCCATGTGGATGTATTTAGGTTTATTGGCTGCACTTTTTTTGGGATTACATAATTTATGTAAAAAACATGCTGTACAAGGAAATGAAGTTTTACCTGTACTTTTAGGTACAGTATGTTCTGGTTTTTTGTTACTTCTTCCATTTTTTATAGGCTCTATCTATTTTCCAGAATTCACCAAACAAATAGGGTTTCACATTACTAGTATTTCCTGGAAAACGCATGGTTTTATTTTTATAAAATCAATGATAATGGCAACATCTTGGATTTTGGCATATCAAGCTTTAAAACATTTACCATTAACAATTGTTACTCCAATACGCTCGGCTGGTCCTTTTTTCACCTTTATTGGTGCTATTCTAATTTATCAGGAAAAACCTAATTTTTTACAGTGGATAGGTTTTTCACTTATTATTTTCTCAGTAATACTCTATTCTAAAATAGGAAAAAAAGAAGGCATCAATTTTAAGAGGAATAAATGGATATTTGCCATTATTGGTGCAACATTTTTAGGAGCTTCTAGTGGTTTATACGACAAGTTTTTAATTCAGAACTTAACGTTAAACCCACAAACCTTACAATTTTGGTTTTGTTGGTACACCATACTAATTTTACTGGGTATTTTATCTGTAACATGGTTTCCTAATACTGTAAAACGAAAAGAGTTTAAATGGCGGTGGACTATTATTGCTGTTGGTGTTTTATTACAGGCAGCCGATTATTTTTATTTTAGAAGCTTGCAAGATCCTGATGCGCTAATTATGCTGCTTTCTGCTATAAAACGAAGTCAAATACTAATTGCTGTTATTGTTGGTGGTCTTGTTTTTAAAGAAAAGAATAAACGTAAAAAATTAGTACCATTATTAGGTATTATGATGGGCGTATTTTTGATTTTGTATTCATAAATTAATACTTTCAATATCCATAACCTTATATGTTGGTGCTGTAAATTGAAAAATTGAATTTTTACAATTGGTAATCATTTCTAATTCGTTCAGCTCTTTTAACTTCGAAAGGTGTAAACCAATCCCAAGTGATACCTATATTTAATTGATTACCAGAATCTACAAAACGATAGTTATAATTATCATGACCTGTAATGTAAGCTACAAATAAACCGACATCTTTATTAAAATTAAATGGATAACAAGTCAGGTTTAATTCCCCTCGAAAAGGCGCTACAAATGGATGAGCTCCTTGAATTATTTCTGTTTTCGCTCCAAGTGAATATCTAAATCCTTGGTTGTAAGTATGAATAAATTCATATCCAAAACCAAATCGATTTCTACCATAAATACTTATATCAAAATCAGTATATCCTCCTTTATCAAAAAAACCAAACATATTTTTATGATACAGTTCCCAAGAAGCAGAAAACGAATGTACCTTATACGGTTTATTCTCATTATTAAGATTATTCAACCTGAAATTAAAAGATAACTTTGTAAGATTTGTTGAGAAATTACCATTATTTCTATTTAATAGTGCTGATAAATTTGATTGATCATTTATAGTATTGTGCACTAAGTGGCACTCAGGAGATTCATCTGCAAATTCTGAACTAAAAGAACAACCTGATTGCCCATTAGAATAATGCCCAGACTCAATAGCCCAAGCAAAGAAATTATTATTATCGGTTTTAACCAATCCTTGTAATCCCAATAAAATTCTATAAGAAGGTGTTTTTACTGGTAAAGAATTTTCTGTGTACATCCTAATATGCGGCTGAAAAAGCGCATAGATGGCATAACTTAGTTTGTCTATAGAATTTTGCATTATGTGACGCATATTGTTATAGAAACTATAATAAACTGTAGGTTTTGCATCAAATAAAATATCTTCATAGTCACTTATATTAGATAAATAACTAATACTTGGTTTTACGTGTATTGGATAGTACTCCTTAAACCCAGAATTATCTACTTTAGTCTTTAATGAATCTCTTGTGTTTTGTGCTGTTGCCAAAATGCATGAACATATCAAGAACAAAAATAACATGCTGTTTTTCATTACAATTAATTTAATTATTAGCAAATTTAGATTAAACCATGAATGTTTTTTGCTATTAAATACTTCCAAGAGAGTTTAAATATACAAAAAGCGCTTACTGAATTAGTGCTTTTTTTAAGTAAAGTATTTCGCTTCTATCCATATAATATATGTTTACCATATTGTACATTCTATAAATAGGGCTGTCTAAAAAGTGTCGTTCTGAATATTATGATGTTTACGTCTAAGATCTATTTATAAAAAATAGGAGTAATTCAATATTAAGTAAAATATCCATTATCAAACGCTAAATAAATTTAAGCATTTTCGAGCGTACTTTTCGATTTTCTGTAAGTATAATTAGGGTATATTATGGTTTTATTTTTATATTGAAATATGAGCGAAATAGAAATCGAAGATTCATGAACTCCTATTTCTAAAATAAGAGTCAGTGAACTAAACAAATTATATGGGTTATTTTGAGTGATAATTGGTATTATCTAAAATGGTGACCCGTACCTTTTTCTTTTTTAATCGGGTATTGTTTAATTTTTCAACTAAATCATCTGCCATAGTTAATGCTACAGCCACAAAAGCACAATCTTGTTTTAACTCAATAGTTCCCAATTCATCTTTATTTATGCCACCTTGTTTAAAAAAAAGACCAGCTATATCTCCTTTCGAAATTTTATCTTTTCGTCCACCAGAAATAAACAAGGTTTGCCAGTATTGTGGTTTGCGTGGTGCTTTTTTAGAAATATTAATGCCTTTTACATTTTGAATAAATTCTGGTAATAGTTGACTTTCCCACTTTAATATATAAGCGGTTCCTTTTGAATTGACCCGAGCTGTTCTGCCATTTCTATGAATGAATTCTTCTTCATGTCGAGGTAATTCATAATGAATAATATATTTCATTTCTGGTATATCTATACCCCTAGCCGCTAAATCTGTAGCTAGTAATACTTGACATGATCCGTTTCTAAATTTAATTAAAGCACGTTCTCTATCCTTTTGTTCCATACCTCCAGAAAAACAGGCATGAGTAATTTTATTTTTCTTTAAAAAAGCACTTACTACGTCTATGCTGTCTCTTAAATTACAGAAAATAATTCCAGGTTCATTGCCAATATGTTGTACCAAATCCAACAATGTTTTCAATTTATTCTTATCTGGAGAAACCACTGTTTTAATGGCCAATTTAGACGCTACTTTTTCTTTTAAATAATTAACAGTTATTGGCTTGTCTAATCTTACAAACCCTGGCACCTTAACACCTTGTGTCGCAGACGTTAAAACTCTTTTATTTATAGCAGGTAATTGACTAATAATTGCCTTCATTTCACTCTCAAAACCATCTTCTAGTGATTTGTCAAATTCATCTAATATAAGTGTTTTTATACTAGATTTAGAAAAGCGATCACTGTTAAAATGATCCAATATTCTACCTGGTGTTCCTATTAAAATAGCAGGATTATGTTTAATTTCAATTTTGTCTTTAGACATGGGTCTGCCTCCATAAACCGCATTTACTTTATAACCAGAACCCATAGAGCGAATAACTTGCTCAATTTGAATGGCCAATTCTCTTGACGGTACCAGTATTAATGCTTGAACCTCTTTAGATTCGGAGTTTAAGGCTTTCAATAATGGTAATGAAAAAGCCAATGTTTTCCCCGTTCCTGTTGGAGATAATATGATGGCATTTGTTGTTGCTTCAATTACAGAAACAGCTTCCTCTTGCATGGGATTCAAGGCCTGAATATTTAATTTTGTTAAAATATCCTGTTGATTTTTAATATTATTTGCCATAATGATCGCTACTTTTTACTTTTTTTAGAAGCTTCGGTTTTTGAATTACCTGTGCTTGTTTGTGCCAAATAATTTGCAAGTACTTTTTCTATCAACTCTTCTTTCGTTAAATGATGAAATACCGTTCTTACTTTCTTTCTAAATTCTTCTGAAATGGTACGATTTGGTTTGGTTTTAAATATTTTTTTCGCCCATAATAAACCATTGTTTTCTTCTATGCTCTGCGCGTCTGCTTTTTTTAATGCATTAAAAACAATCCCCAATTCTTGTTCAAAATCAGCAATATCCTCCACTTCTTCTTTTTGTAATATAGTTAGCGAAAGTCCTTTAGATCCTGCTCTTGCCGTACGTCCACTTCTATGTACATAAGCATCATAAGTATCTGGTAAATGATAATTAACAACATACGATATTTCTTTAACATCAATGCCTCGAGCTGCCAAATCGGTCGCAACCAAAATATCAATAAACCCTTCCCTGAATTGTCCCATAATTCGGTCACGAATGCCTTGAGATAAACTACCATGAATAGCTCCAGATGAGAATTTATTAATAGCCAGGTTTTTCGCCAATTTATTAACAGCCGCTTTAGTCTTACAAAAGATAATCCCTCTTTCGCCTTCTTTAGTATTTAAAAAATGAAGTAATACGTCTAGTTTTTCTATAGGTTCTACAACTATATACTGATGATCGATTCCCTGATGACCAACGGTAGACATGTCTGCCTCGATCTGTATCACATGTTTTGACATGTAGTTTTGAACCAGTTGCTTTATAGCACCAGGCATGGTGGCTGTAAACAATAACGTTCTTCTAGATTTAGGAATTTCTTTGATAATACGATCTAAATCTCCTTTTAAAGCACTCACCATTTCATCGGCTTCATCCAACACCAAATACTTTAAGTTTTTAATGCTAATAGCGCCACGGTTTATTAAATCGACCAAACGCCCTGGTGTTGCCACGACAATATGAGTCGCGGCTTTTAAACGTTCTATTTGTGGTTTTATAGGAATGCCACCGCACACTGCTGCAACAGAAATAGTTGGGCTATGGGAAGCAAAAGAAGTTAAATTAGCGTGTATTTGTTGCCCTAATTCTCTTGTAGGTGCTAATATTACAACCTGTACATAAGCGTTTTCAACATCGATTAATTGTAACAGAGGTAATCCAAAAGCAGCTGTTTTACCTGTTCCTGTTTTTGCTAAAGCAACAAGATCTTCTTTTTGATTAAGTACAATAGGAATTGCCTTTTCTTGAATATCTGTTGGAACAGAAATTTGTAAGTCGGCTAAACTTTTTTGTAATGACTGATTAATTCCTAAATCAGAAAACGGTTGTGACATAAAATAATTTTGAGCAAAGATAACCTAAAGTCCCTGCTTTTAACTAAAGTTGAAACCAATAAAGGATAAAAAAAGCCCATCAATAATGATGAGCTTTTTACTAAACTTGAAAGTATATGTATTAGATAACTTTTACGTTCACTGCATTTAATCCTTTCTTGCCTTCTTGTAGATCAAATTCAACAGAATCGCCTTCACGAACCTCGTCTACTAATCCAGAAATGTGTACAAAGTGATCTTTATCAACTCCTTCTTCTGTAATAAATCCAAATCCTTTAGAATCGTTGAAAAATTTTACTGTTCCTTTACTCATTGTAATGTAATTAAATTTTTAATACTTATTGATTGGCAAAGATGATGCCATTTTTTTGACATACAACGTATTAATTTAATTATTTTTGTTTTATTCAACTTTATGAAGTCAAAATAACACGTACTACTGGTTTGGCAGGTCTCATAAATTCCTTCAAAAAATTAACTATAAAAATCTTTATATCTAGTTGAATAATTCCATCGTGCTCTATGTCCTCTAATATCATAATGAATAAAACCATTATATAGTCCCAAACCACCTTCTTTTAAAACGCCTTTCAAAATTAAATCTTCAAAAATTAACGCAAGGTCTTTGGATGTATATTGCTTCATTGTAATGTCTGCAGCTTTACCTAATATATGTTGTGAATTTTTAACACCATTAATTTTTGCATTATATGCTTCACTTCTATAACCACTATTTATATGAATAGGTTCTTTTAAAATATCTCTAACTATCTGTAAATTCACAGCTAGTTCTTTAATATTTTCTAGTACGTTTTCTGGCATTGTAGAGCCATCACGACTTTCAAATTCAATTTTATTAAAGTTTTTAGTTAATTGCATTTTGATTAATTAATTTTAAATTAATAAATATTTTACTAAAGTTTTATAATGCCTCTAGTTTATACGCTTAAGAGTATTTACTATAAATACTTTTCCTTTAACTGTTAGGTCTTACTTTCGCGATTCTCACTAACTTTCAAGCCAACATATGCAGCAGAACTTATTCCCATAAGGCCTAATTCCCATTCCCCAAACGCTTCAAAGATACCGTTTGAAGCAAATTTCATAATGAAAATCAAACCAAAGATCAAATTAAAAACGACCGCTTGAAATCGATGGATACTAATGCCATTTTCGTCTGAAAGAATATTGTACATAAAACCTTTTTTATCAAGCCTATCCTGATGTCTGGGAATGTTATTACTGACTTCTGTGCTATCAATAACTCTTGCTGCAGTAGTGGTTCCCAAACTGATACCTAATAGTATTAAAGAAGATTTGTTTATTTTTTGAATCTCCCCCACAGTCCCATAGTAAATCGAAAAACAGCATAAAATGATCAAGGTCCACCATAACAGCTGAGACCTCGAAAAACTATAAGGTTTTTCACTTGAAGTACTTTGATCTTTAAGAAGGTCTGTTTTTCTAGCTAAGTATAAGCCTACAAAAACCATCAAAATTGGTAACAGATACCGGAAAACAATTACCCTTATTTCTTCTAACATAATAATAAAATTTTTAATTAATATTCGTTGATAAATTATTTAACAGTCTATACCTTTTTAAATGTTACTTACAATCATTTGCTATTTAGTTTTAGACAAGAACAATATGTTTTTATAACTATTTTAAATGTGTGTAGCTTGTAATATTTTCATATAAAACACATTAGCTTCATAAAAGGACTACTAGCAGTAGGTATAATACTTCATTATACAAAAAAGATAACACAAAAAATGCTTCGATATTGTTTTTAACACCTTAATATTGGATTGAAAAAACAAAACAATTATAATTAGCCTCTCCCCGTCTGTATTGTTTTTACGCTAACCCAATAGTCTTTAGAAACTTATTAGAAAATAAGGCTTGCATCTCTGGCGATAACAACTTTTCACGTTGGGTTTTCCATTTTTCGACATTATCATTAAACATATGATTAACCAAATCTGGGAATTCCCAATCACTATTTTTTCCCCAATGTATGGTAAAGGGAATATTGTTAGCTTGCAAAGCTTTTATCATAAGCCTGGAGTATTCTTCCAAACTTATAATCTTACGTGTTTTTTTCCATAAAACACCATCAATCTCTATCATACAAGTAACAGGGAACTTAGTAAAACCTAATGTGGCTTTAGTTTGTTTTACAAATCGCAGTGCGAATATGCCTGGTATAGGACCTTCATCCCGTGTTAACTTACCAAGAAGATTCATTGCTTTTTCTGAGTCTTTATGATTTATACCAAACGAGCATGCAAATGCAGGACCTTGATAAGGGGCATCCCAAAATATTTCTTTAAGCATCCCTGTGGTTTCTTCATTTACAACAGGCAAAATAGTTTTACGTAAACGTTTTACTAACCAGGGAATACTTTTAGGTAAATTTTCAGCTAATTTTACAAAGAGGTAAATTAAATCCCTGTATAAAGATTCTTTAATTACTGGAAACGGATCTGGGTAGGGTTCCTGAAAAGGCTTTTTATACATAAGCTCAACAACACAATCGGTTTCATTACTATACTGATTAATAAATATTTTATAATGAAATGGTCGATTACCTTTTCCATTGGCATCTGTTTCCTCTGGAATAACAAACGTTGAATTTTTAAAATCCATGGTATTGGCAAGTTCAAATGCAGCGCTCTTTTTTATTTTTTTCACATAACGTTTAATTAAAAATATAGGCTCTGCTTCTATTACAACGCCATGAATAAAACCAAAACCACCTAAACCTACCAAAGCGGCATAAAATAAAGCGTCGTCTCTAATAACTCTGGCATTTAACGTTTGTATAAAAGTATCACTCAAAGCTGGTTTTGATTCAGGTTCCAGATATACTATATCTTCCTGGTTTGGACCAATAATAAGATTAAGCCCTACAACATAGTCTTGTACAGAACCTACATCAACACCTGCACCATGTACACCAGTTGAAATACAGCCTGCAATAGTCTGTCCATTACTGGCACCAGTGGTTTTAAGCGATTTTCCGTTTTCGGCTAAAGTTTCAGATATTTCTTTAATAGTATTTCCACATTCAAACAAAAATAAGTTGTCAGGATTGTAAACATTATCTGGGTGACAATCGCCAGCGTGTATTGGCATTGAAATATTCATAAAACCATTATAATGCATACGATCCTTATGGCTGGCTATATTATTCATTGACCATGCAGAGCCATAAGCACGAAACCCCTCTCCTGCAGTTTTAGTTTCTTGTATTAAACGTTGTATCTCTTTGGCAACATCGTTATAACGATCCTTTTTTTTAGGCATAACGCGTTCTCCTTCTAACTTTGTCTGGTAGAGAAGCTTTAATGGAAATGGTCCATTCTTATGCAAAGTGTTCCACTCTTCTAGTAGTTTTAATTTAGTAGTAGCCATAAGATTTAATTTGATTTCTTTTCACACACATATTTAATCTTTACTTTTCGTTTTTTTCCGAATGTTATCGTACTTAGTAGTAATCCTCCAAACGTATTGCGGTATTCTACCATGTTCAATTTACCCGATTCGCAAGCATCAGACTCTTTAATAAGTAAAGTGAAGTCTTTTGAAAGTGGATTTATTTTTATAACCGTATCCAGTTCAACCACAGACATTCCGCGATAATAGTCATCTCTATCTGAAAAAGGATCGGGTTGAGGCGCACCATTAATATTTCGTAACCTTACAGAATAACAGGATGTTATTGTACAAGCTATTATTAAGATAATTAGAAGTTTAAGTTGTTTCATTGTTAATGTTTTTAGTACTAAACAAGATGAATTAAGTATTACTTATCACACGCCGCTAAATAACAGCATTAAAGAACTAGACGAAATCCCCAGTACAGGGTAATTCCGTAAAATGCTATTAAATATTTAAAGAGAGAATATTCTTAGTGACTAAAATCTAAGAGATAATAAATATATGGAAATTATTTTAAATCATATATTTCTTACACATTTAAAAAAACAAACTCACAGGCCGTTCCTTATATTCTAAATGCTGGTAGACAATATTATAATCCATATTTATTTATGATAACAAATTAACGGATACTTACATTTTATATAATTTCGAATACAATAAACACATAATGTTTTATCTTTGTAGCCAATTTATAACACTTCGTGTTATCTTACAATTCTGGATTTCCAGACAATAAACTGTTTTTTAAATAAATAGTATTATAAATTGTATTTTTTGAATAAATAAAAACAAAATTGTTTTTTTAACTTAGTAATAATTTTTTGATATTCCTAATAAACGAAACACACTTGTGCTAGCAAAATTATCATGTTTCGTGCTCTCCCGCTCTCTTAAATTTTACAAATAATAGATTGCTATTCTTAATAAATGATGTGTGAATTGATTTTTTCAACTTGGAAACAATTTGGAGAAATCATTACTAAATTGATACGTGAATACATCATAATATGATGATTTAATTCACAAGCATTTTATTTATTTTTTTAACATAAAACCCCAAATTACAATGAGAAATTTTATTAAACAAGGCATAATTCTACTGTTATGTCTCTATTGTGCAAACAGTTTTGCGCAGACAAATTATGGTGAAGCATTACAAAAATCACTATTCTTTTACGAAGCTCAACAATCTGGCGAACTTCCATCCTGGAATCGTGTGAGTTGGAGAGCCGACTCAGCTTTAGGAGATGGCTCTGATATTGGAATAGATCTTACCGGAGGTTGGTATGATGCTGGAGATCATGTTAAATTTGGCTTCCCAATGGCATATAGTGTAACAACACTAGCCTGGGGAGGTATAGAATATAAAGACGCTTATAAAAGATCTGGCCAAATGGATATTTTAAAACAAAATCTTCGTTTTGTAACAGATTATTTTATCAAGTGCCATACGGCTCCCAATGAGTTTTACGGACAACTAGGTAATGGCAGCCTAGATCATTCCTTTTGGGGCGCACCAGAAGTTATGGTAATGGACAGGCCAGCATACAAAATAGATGCTAATAACCCAGGATCTGATCTAGCAGCTGAAACGGCCGCAGCACTGGCTGCAACCAGTATCTTATTCCAAGATTCTGATCCAACTTATAGTGCTACGTTATTAACTCACGCCATACAGTTATATGATTTTGCAGATACTTATAGAGGTATCTATTCGGAATCTATTACAGATGCCGCTGGTTTTTACAGATCATACAGTGGTTATAATGATGAATTAGTTTGGGGAGCCACCTGGTTGTACCGGGCTACCAATGATGCCACATATCTTTCGAAAGCGGAATTGGCATATGACAATTTAGGAAATGAAGGACAAAGCTCTGATAAAGCATACAAATTTACAATGTCTTGGGACGATAAAAGTTATGGCTCTTATGTACTATTAGCTCAATTAACCGGGACAGCTAAATACATGACTGATGCAGAACGCTTTTTAGATTTTTGGACCAGTGGTGTGAATGGAGAAACAGTAACTTACAGCCCTGGTGGTCAAGCACATTTAATACAATGGGGCTCACTTAGGTATGCTGCAAATACGGCTTTTTTAGCTTTTGTTTATAGCGATAAGGTATCAACTTCTGCTGCAAATAAATTAAAATATCACGATTTTGCCGTGAGTCAAACAAACTATGCCTTAGGAGACAACCCGCTTAATAGAAGTTTTATGGTTGGTTTTGGAAATAATCCGGCAAATAACCCACACCATAGATCATCACACGGTCCTTGGGCAAATAGTCTTCAGGGGAGTCCAGAGATACCAAGTCATACCCTTTTTGGAGCATTAGCAGGAGGTCCTAAAGATCCTGATGATCAATTTGTTGATGATCGTGGTGATTATATCGCCAATGAGGTGGCTTGCGATTATAATGCTTGTTTTACAGGGAATTTGGTGAGAATGTACGATGAGTTTGGAGGCGAGCCATTAGCAAATTTCCCAATTGATGAAACTCCCAGTAGAACAGAAATTAGATCTTTTTCAAAATTTAATAGCGACAATGCTTATGGTAGCACAGTAAAAGTTTTGATTCAAAATAGAACCGCTTGGCCAGCGCGAGTAACAGACAACCTTTCTTATAGATATTTCTTTGATATTTCTGAAGGAGTCGCCCAAGGGTATACTATTGATGATTATGATATCACTTTAAACTCAGTTCAAGGCAATAGCACGTCTGTTATTAATGCATGGGATGCAGTAAATAACATCTATTATATGGAGGTTTCACTAGCGGGCGAAGAGATAGCTCCAATTGGGGATCCTCAATTTCGAAGAGAAACACAAATTAATCTTCGTGTTCAAAATGGTGTTCCGTATGATACTTCTAACGACTGGTCTGCACAAGGATTAAATAGTAGTACAGATATAGAGAGTGTTAACATTCCTGTATACGATAATGGCGTGTTGGTATTTGGTAATGAGCCAATACCTGGATCTGGTGTTAATGGTGGTACCATTACTGGAGGGCCATTTACTTTTACTGTTGGCGATGACATCGCAGACCATGTATCTGGAATTACCTTATCTGGCAATGTTGGTGAAAACTCACAATGGGTCGTAACCGATAATCAAAATAATATCGTAGCGCTACCAATTACGCCAGAAGACGTGAATTTCGATACAGAAACTTCTGGTATTAGTTTAATATGGCATTTAAGTTATAACGACGCTATTAGTGGACTTGCAATTGGAAATAATACTTCGGGCTTAACTGGAGACTTTAATCTTTCAAATACAATTTCTGTGATAAAAATAACAGAAGGTAGTAGTAACGATTGTAGTTTCGGGACTCCGCTGTCAACTTCATTACCTAATATTAACAGTGCTTTTACAAATATACATGTGCTGGGAAATGGAGGCCCAAATCTGGATAATGTTACCATATTTACTATTAATTGGGATCTGAATAATAATGGGTTATATCAATTTTCTATAAATACCAATAATGGCACTCCAAATTGGTATGTAGATTTAAGGGGCAGTCTTACATTTAGTTTTAACAGTACGCAACCAGACGCAACTTTTTCTGGTACTGGAATTACTGGATTAGACGGTGCTTATTGGGTTACTGTAGATGCTGGGAATTTTGTAATGGTTTCAAAAACAGACGGATTTACACTCTATTTTAGTAATACCGCTAGCGAACCAATTTGTATTAGTTCTGTTGCAAAAATTTCAGAAAAAACCATTTCTGAAGCTTCACAAAAAATAGAATCTGTATCTAATCCAATACAAACTATTATGCAATTGTCGCCAAACCCAGCACATAATAGCGTCACACTATCTAGCAATGACAGTTTACAACATACCATAATTCATTTAGTAAGCCTTACTGGTAGGGTTATGATGTCTGATAATATAGATGGTATTCAAAAAAAGACAACCATAAATCTTGAAGGACTTCAATCTGGGGTCTATATTCTAAAAGTTCATAATACCAAAACAGGTATTATAATGAACAAAAAGATCATCAAAAAGTAATTTTTAATTTAAAACAATTCCTAAAGGTGGGGGCTTTGGGAATGTTTCTTACATAATAATAAAACAAAAAATGAGATATTTTATATTTATAATTTTTAGCATTGTATGGCTTTTTAGCGCTACAACGAACACGCATGCACAGCAACAAAATTTTTTAAACACTTCTGGAAATAAATTATTTGATTCTGCAGGTAATGAGGTTCGTCTTACCGGAGTTAATTGGTTTGGTTTCGAAACATCTTTATACAGTCCTCATGGAATTTGGTCTAGAGATACAAAAAGTGTATTAAAGCAAATTAAAGACTTAGGGTTTAATACTATTAGAATTCCTTGGTGTAACGAAATGTTGAACCCTGAGGCTAGTATAACCATAAACTCTTTTGGAACAGACCCCTACTCTGGAGTTTCACCAATGAATGCCGAGGAAGCTACGCTAAGTAAACCTATTGAGTTATTAGATGTTATAGTAAACTGGTGTCAAGAAAATAATATAAAAATTGTATTAGATAATCACTCCAGAGCAGCAGATGGTTTTTTAAACGAAGCCTATTGGTACACCGATACTTTTTCTGAACAAGAATGGATAGCAGATTGGATATTTTTAGCGAATAGATATAAAAACTTTTCGGCTGTAGTTGCCATGGATCTTAATAACGAACCTCATGGGTCTACTTGGGGAGATAGCAACCCAAGTACAGATTGGAATAAGGCAGCAGAGCGTTGTGGTAATGCTATTTTAGAAGTGCATCCAGATGTATTAATTATAGTTGAAGGTGTTGGTGAGTTTGAAGGAGATTCTTATTGGTGGGGCGGACAACTTAAAGGTGTAACAAAGTATCCTGTGCAATTATCTAATCCAAGTAAATTGTTTTATTCGGCACATGAATATGGTCCAGAGGTAGCGCCACAAGATTGGTTTGATTCATCAGATTTCCCTAATAATATGCCTGCAATTTGGAATGAACATTTTCATTATTTATATGAAAACAATACATCTCCTTTATTTATTGGTGAATTCGGAATTAAAAATCAAAGTAATGCTACTGCTTATACCTGGTATACGGAATGGATGGACTTTATGGGAAGTATTTATTCTTGGACTTTTTGGACCATGAACCCTAATTCTGGTGATACTGGGGGCATTTTAATGGATGATTGGACCAGTGTTAATCAATGGAAAATGGACGTTTTAAGCCCTCATTTTGCACCGCTAATCCCAAATGTAATTGGTGGAAGTATCAATACACCTCCATTAGCAAGCATAACAGCTTCTGTTACTTCTGGAAATGCACCGTTAAGTGTGCAGTTTGACGCTTCAGGATCATCGGATATTGATGGCGATACCTTAACCTATAACTGGGATTTCGGAAATGGTGATACATCATTAGAAATGAATCCTCTAATTACTTATACAACTGCTGGATCTTATACGGTAACACTTACTGTTAATGATGGTGAAGTCAATTCTGCACCTGTAACCCAAACAATACTTGTAGAAGTAGATGGCGTTAACACTTGTGATTTTGATACGCCTATATCTAGTGCCCTACCAAGTTTAAATGCTTCATATCATAATATTTATGTTTTAGGAAGTGGCGGTCCGAATTTAGATAATGTGACCACATTTACTATTAATTGGGATCTGAATAATAATGGGTTATATCAATTTTCTATAAATACCAATAATGGTACTCCAAACTGGTATGTAGATTTAAGAGAGAGTCTTACAGCCAGTTTTAACAGTACGCAACCAGAAGCGACTTTTTCTGGTACTGGAATTACTGGATTAGACGGTGCATACTGGGTTACTGCAGATGCTGGGAATTTTGTAATGGTTTCTAAAACAGGTGGGTTTACTCTGTATTTTAGCAGTACAGCCAGCCAGCCAATTTGCGATAGTTCTGTTGCAAAAATTTCAGAAAAAGGGACTTCTGAAGCTTCAGAAAAAATAGAGATTGCTCCTGGTTTTATAAAATTAACGCCAAACCCTGTACTGGACATCGTGACATTATCTAGTAATGAAAGTTTACAACATTCTACAATTAAAATAATAAGCCTTACAGGTAGAGTTGTTATGTTTGAAAGTGTAGAGGATGATCAAAAAGAGAAGACAATAAGCATTGAAGCCCTGCAATCTGGAATTTATATTTTAGAAGCTTTTAATACTAAGACAGGTGTATTAAAAAACAAAAAGATTATTAAAAAATAGCTTTTTTTATAATCTTAAAAATAAACACGAAAGGATAATTATTTAGTAACTCTCTTTTTTTTTAATCTAAAAATTCTTCGCCTTCTAAGGTCGAGGTAGCCTATCTCATCGCTCCTTAGGAACCATCAAAATTGCCTTTTTTGGCTGTTCTGGGTGAGGTATAACATAACAAAATTATTGAAACTGACTATCCCCAATCCAAGCTTTCGTTAATCCTTTTCTCTCTTCAGATTCTGGAGGTCGTATTTAGGAAACGCATTTTAATGAATTTAACTTAGTAATACACACGAACAAATCAATTATGAAAAAAAACCTATTATTTAAATCTATTATCACCTTTACAGTCCTGTTTTTTTCAGGAAGTATAGGATATACTCAATGTTCAGAACTCATTTTTAGTGATGAATTTTCAGGTACCTCCGTTGATCAAAGTAAATGGACCTCTATTGTTGGAGATGGATGCCCTACTTTATGCGGTTTTGGAAATAATGAAGAACAATGGTATCAACCAGAAAACACAACAGTACAGAATGGAAATTTAATAATTACGACCAGAAATGAAGCCGTAGGAGGAAAACAATACACGTCTTCTAAATTAATTACTTCTGGTAAATTTAACTCCAAATATGGGCGCTATGAAGCCAGTATAAAATTACCTTCTGCAGGAGGTGTATGGCCAGCTTTCTGGATGTTACCCGAAAATAGTAATTGGCCATTTACGGGGGAAATAGATATTATGGAAGCCAAGCATAAAAATGCTGAGAGTATAGAAGGAACTGTTCATTACTCTAATGGTGACTGGCAATATAATGGCAGAGAATATAATGCCGGACTCGATCTTTCTGCAGGATTTCATGAATATGCTGTAGAATGGGAACCCTCAGAAATTAGATGGTATGTAGATGATCAATTATATCATACGGTAACTCCAGCTAATACAGTAGATCCATGGCCTTTTAACGAAGGTGATTGGTACATTATTCTTAATGTAGCAGTTGGAGGTTCTGGAACACCTTACACAGGTAACATTCCTCCTACTCCATCAGATTACCCTACGCAGATGGAAGTTGATTATGTACGCATATACAGTAGTGTATTTAATACACAACTTATAGGAGATAACAAAGTATATGAAGGCGAAACGGATAAGGCATATAGTATAACGGCAACAAGTGGAGCATCCTATAATTGGTCAGTACCCAATGGAGCTACAATAATTTCAGGACAAGGAACCAGCTCTATTTTGGTTGATTGGGGTACTACTGGTGGAGATGTAAAGGTTCTAGTAAATATTCCTAATTGTGGAGAAAATGAATTCAAAATGAATGTTACTGTAAATCCAGAACTAGTATTAGAATTTATTTATGAAGACTTTGAGAGCAATCGAAAGTTAACATATTCCTCAAAAACAGATGGCGTACTTAGTCAATCTGTAGCTAACCCAGGAATAAACTCCGTAAATAATTCTTTAACAGTAGGAAAATATGTAAGAGCCTCGGGAGCTCAGTATGATGGATTGTATATGAACTCTCCAGATATCGGAAATGCTTTAGAGTATACTTCCAAAGAAAAAATAATTTGGATGGATGTTTATAGTGAAGCCCCAATTGGTACAGAATTCATTTTACAAATAGAAAATGGAGCGCTTTCTGCAGGAGATTGGCCTTCTGGTAGACATAGTAGATACAGTGCAAAGACGGTTACTCAAAATAAATGGGAAACCCTAGAGTTCGAATTAATTGATAGACCAGATACCAGTGTAGGCGCTTTAGAAGCAGATCAACTTGTACTCTTAATAGATTCAGATAGTTATACAGGACATACAATATATATAGATAACATAAGAAAAATGGATGCCCCAGATCCTGTTTTATTAGAAGAAGTTGTAATAGCAAATTATGATGGAATAAATCAATTGACGAATTTTTTCCAAAATGGTGTGTACACAAAAAATGTAACAAATCCAGATATCAATAACGTTAATAATAGTGCTAATGTGGCAAAATATATTAGAAATGCCGTCGAAACCTATGATGTGGTAGCTTTTAATACCACAGCTATAGAGAATAGTGGTCCTTTTATTAAAGGAGAACATATCTTCTATATGGATCTATATACGGCTGCACCTGTGGGAACAGAAATTTTGTTAAGTTTAGAAAATCAAGCGAATTCTGATAATGATTTTCCTGTAGGTAGAAATAGTCAGTTTAGCGGTGTTATTAAAGAACAAAACGCTTGGCATACTGTAGCATTTAGTCACTCTTCATCACCAGATGCAGGAACTTCTAATCTTTCTATCAATGAAATTTCGATACTTTTTAATTCTGGTTCTAATACTACTGAGACTTACTATTTTGATAATTTTAGATATGGTATAACCAAATTACCATCTTCTTATCAATTTTCGGAAATGATTCAAGATTATAATGGAATTAATAATCTTACACTAAATCCTACGACTACTGGAACTTATACAACAGATGTAGAAAATCCAGAAACGAATACCGTTAATGGGTCTTCAAGAGCAGCTAGCTACGCTAGAAATGCGGGAGAATTATATGATGCCTTATTTTTTGACACTAATGCCATAAATGATGCAAGTGCATATGTTTCAGAAGAAAAGAGATTTACTATGGATCTATATACTAGTGCACCAATAGGCACTGTAATTAGCTGGCAATTGGAAGCTAGCTCTTTATCCACCCCATCTAATTATCCATCAGGAAGGCATAGTATATATCAGGCAGCTGTAAAAGAACAAAATAGTTGGCATACAATAGAATTTGTACTCACAGAAACACCAGATCTAATCGTTACTGATGCACAAATTGATAACATTGTATTCTTGTTCGACCCGAATAGCAGTAACGGGGATACTTATTATATAGATAACTTAAGGTCTCTAACAACAGATGATGCCATACAAACACCTATTCTATCTTCAATAATCGTTTCATCTACGGATGCTTCAATAGGTTTAAATCAAACAGCATCATTTACTGCTCGGGGATTTGATCAAAATGGAGATATTTTTGCAACTAATTTTACCTGGACAGTAACGGGAGGCTCTATAGATACTAATGGATTATATACAGGTAGCACTTTGGGAACGCATACAATAACTGCTACAAGCGGATCTATTTCAGGTACAGCTTCTATTATTGTAAATGAAAATTCAGCATCTTACACAGCAATACCAGGGATTATAGAAGCAGAACAGTATAAAGAAGGCGGAGAAGGAATTGGTTATCATGATACGAGTACAGGAAATACAGGTGGAGCGTATCGACAAGATGATGTAGATATAGAAACCACTGAAGACTCAACAGGGATGTATAATGTGGGCTGGATTGATTCAGGAGAATGGTTAGCATATAATATTGATGGTACTGCTCCAACAAATGTTTATGATATCAACTTCCGTGTAGCCTCCCCCGATGGTAATGGTAAATTTCATCTAGAGTTGGATGGCGTTTCTATTACAGAAGTGATATCTGTACCTGATACTGGCGGATGGCACAACTATGAAACAATTACCGTGACAGGTATTTCTATCAATAACGGAAATCATGAATTAAGAATTGTATTTGATTTGTCTGGATTAAATCTTAATTTCATAGAACTAAAAGCTTCCGAGGATACTGGTGGAGAAACAAATTGTAATGGATTAGCAGCAAATGGTCAATATAGTTATGAGATTTCAGCAGATACTGTAAATCCAACAATTACTTTTATTCCAGAAATAGCAGGAATAGGAGATACTGTATGTATTTTATATTACAGTACTTCTGCAACGGGGCCATACCCAGGATATGGTGTTACTCCAAATGTACCTTTCCAGACAAATACTAATGAAGGAGAACATGTTTATTTCTATTACACTTATAGCTTACCTACAGGTGGTGAAAATAATACAGGAGCTTCTCCACATGATTTTGTGGTAGGCTCTTGTAGTGCTAGTAGTCAATTATCTGGTTTGGGTATAGAGAATGAAATATATTTATATACTAACCCTATAACTGATGAACTAAATATCAAAGGAGTTACCAACGAATCGCAGATATCAATCTTGAATATGTCTGGTCAATTAGAGACTATTCCAGAACTACAAAGCGGCGACAATTCTTCAAAATTTGATGTCAGTTCTTTAAAGTCAGGAATCTATTTTGTAAGAATATTCAATAGATCAATTTCAAAAGTATTAAAATTCATGAAGAAATAAACGACCTCGATGTAAGCATACAAGACATTCAATAGGAAATGTTTTCTACAAGTTTCGGGGTATTAAAAAAATTAGAAGCAGGAAACCTAAAATCAGGTTTCCTGCTATTTAAAACGGTTTTAAAATTGAAAATTTAATAATATCATGAAATCAATTCATTTTTTGCTTACACAGTCTTAGCTCTATTAAACCATATAGGTTTAAAAACCTACCATGTCTTTTCCTTGGTAAACTCTAAGAGCTTGTATTATCTATTAACAAGTAACTTCAATATATAATAATAAGTCACAACCACATTTAAAAGATTTGAAGCGTATTGCGGAAATTTTAGATGTGAATATTAGGGAATTATTGATATCTATTAAAGATTCTAAATCTTAGAATTTTAGTAGGACATTTTAAAGATTCTTTTCAGAAAGAAAAAAAATAAAATTTAGAGTAGTATGTTTATGTTAGACATCTAAATCACACTGAGATTCTATTCGTGTCTTAATTTAAACCAATTGTAATTATGATACGTATATAATGTATCGATTTAAAAAATATTTTTTAAATGTATTTAATATATTGCAACTTATAAATCCCCAAATTTATAAAACGACTTATGAAAAACCAGACCTACTACTACCTATTAATTTTTGTCTTTATTCTTAATATATCATGTTACAATGACAGTGATGACGCAGACACTAATGGAGAATATGGCGCAGATATAGAAAATTTAGATGCTAATGGTTTACCAAAACTGGTTTTTAATGTTGATACACCTTTAATAACAAATAGCAACGCGTATACTATTGATGTTATAGAATGGGATATTCCAAATAATGGCACAGATGCTATAAAAACAACAGCAAATTTACAAGCTGCTATTGATTATGCACATGGTGAAGGCTTTGGAAAAGTGATATTACCAGAAGGTATTTTTTTGGTAGGAGAAGAAGGCAACGACATTTATCAAGCGGGTATTGATATTTATGAAAATACCGAATTTGTATTTAGTGAAGGTGCTATTTTAAGGATGGACACCAACAACAAATGGAATTATTGTGTGCTTAGACTAAATGGAGATAATATTATTGTACGTGATGGTACTATTATAGGAGATAAAGATACTCATGTATTTACACCACGAGAAAGTGATGGAAAAACGGCTCATGATGAAGGTCATGGTATTTGTGTTTGGAGTAATAATAACGTCTTGGTTACAAACATGGAAATATACAGTGTTACTGGTGATGGTTCTTTGGTATTAGATTCTAACGATGTTACATTTACCAATAACGATATTTACGGTAACAGACGTCAAGGAATTTCTATAGTTGGTGGTGTACGAATTAAAATTACAGATAATGAAATACATCATATTAGCGGAACAGCTCCTCAATTTGGTATTGATATTGAAGGTCCTGGACGTATCGATGAAGATATCTTAATTCAAAATAACTATTTTCATCACAATTCTGGTGGCGATATTGTAAATGCTAGTGGTGAAAATGTATATATACTAGATAATGTCATGGAACAAGGCGACAATAGCACGTATTTGGATGGTCCTATTGTGAGCTGGCATAAAACACATAACATTATTGCTAGAAATACCATTACTATGGTTACTGGATCTGCAAATGGACGATTAGGTTATATACAATATTCTAGTGGTGGAGACAAAGGTCATAATCGCGCCACCTATGTTCATGAAAATGTATGTAATAGTTGTGGTATGTATATGTATGATAGTTCGGATGCCGATGTACGTCGCAATCAATTTTTAGGCTATTTTTTAGCCTTTAGCGACTTTCAAAATGCCATATTAATTGATAATTTGGTAACATACTCAGAAGAACACACAAATCTTAGATATTGCTGGTCTTATCGTTTTAACAACGTTACGGGTCTTGCCAGTGGAAATTATTTGGGTGATAATCTTGAAGAAATACCTTTATCTGAAACAGTACCCCATACATTACAATGCGTATTGGATGGTTGGTAACACCATAAAAACCTAACTTTCAATCGTTTGTAATTCAGAGCAAAGCGAAGAATCTTTATTATTAATCTCTAAAGATTCTTCAGTCATACTTCCCTGTCTGTGCCGATCAATCTCATTTCATCCGCTTGATAATTTTTTTCTCGATCCTCATTAAGTTGTATTGATTTTTAATCATTTATGAACATAAAACATGAACACTTTTTCCTTTTTCTTTAATACTTAATATTTACAGGTAATTTGATGTTATATGGACAAATAATAGTGAATACTTATTGAGTAAAGTCCTTTCATTTTCAATATTCAAAAAAATCTTTTTATGTCCCGTTTTAAAAGACTTTGGCACTTATTATTGGATGTTTTTTGTATGTACTAGGCGCTACATTTCATCCAAGAGTATCACCAATAAGCAAAAACAGGAATGCGAATCTAAATAATCACCATGCCATTATAGATAACCTGCCTCAGCAACCACCAGAAATCAGTTTCAAAATTATTAAATCCCATAAAATACTTATTTCGTCCCTAATTTAATTGATTTAAGCACTTTTTTTAGAACAACTTAAGTATACGTTATAAAATTACACAATATTATCTGTTATGCATTTTGGGAAAAATTTGTCAGTTCAAATGATTTCGACGAAAAAAGCTAAATCATTTGAACTGACAATTATTTTAACTAAGAACAACAGGTTAACACAAGTATAAAATAACCTAATTTATTAAAATTTAAAAACCATGAAAAAAAAATTACGCAACGTATTATTATCAACATTAGCTTTATCTACTGGCATTGCTTTTTCTCAAACAATTGTTTTTGATTCCAATTCTAATAATGGCACTGTCGTATCTGGACCAAGTGTTACTCAAACTATTGAAGATGGATCTCTATATGTTTTAACTGCTACTCATAGTCCCGATGGCAATCAACCTAACAGTGGAGCTGCGCTATGGGATCTTGAAACTGACGATCAGGCGTTTTTTTATGAAAGTCCACAATCAGGAGGAGGAAGTTGGGAGATTAGTTTAACAAAAGACGGGGCTTCGCAAACATTTACTTTAAATCAAATTGATTTTGTAAATTTTAATCAGTCATCATCACAAACGATACAATTTAAAGGCTTTAAAGACGGTAATGAGATTGTAATAGATACTACTGATGAAACACCAGCAGCCCCCAATAGCAATGGCGTCCCTGTTAGTTTTACTTTTACAACAAATAATGATAATAATACGAACCTTTCATCTTTTACTATAAGCACTCCAGATAATAATTTAAATACTCAACTCATTGATTTTCATAACATATCAATAACAATTCCTTCGGAAACTTTGAGTGTTGAGGAGGAAAAGGATAATGACAGTTTTAAAGTAACAGCTGCTCCTAACCCTACCACAGATAAAGTTACGATTAAGTTTAATAATGCGATTACAACTGAAAATGAGTTTAATATATTAGATATGAACGGTCGTTTAATTAAATCTCAAAAATCGAATAAACTACAAGAAACAATTGATTTAAGCTCATTTAAAAGTGGAGTTTATTTTGTAAAAATTTCTAACGAAAAATATATAAAGACCCTGCGATTGATTAAAAAATAGTTTAAAAACATCCTAATAAAACCATGGGGCTGTCTAAAAAGTAAGGGATTTTGTCATCTCATGTTTGTATGTTTTCAAAAGGGTCTTGTCATTTGGAACGAAGTGAAGAATCTTATTTAAAATCAAAACTTTAAAACTAAGAGATTCTTCACTTCGTTCCGAATGGCATTTTTTAGACAGCCTCCTCTTCTACCAAAATTTTAGTTATAAAAGTACGCAGTAAACGATATCCATAACTTTTATGTTTGTAGCAATATGTCTACTATAGAAATAACCGCAAAGACCCTATAAATAATTTCTTGAAACTAACATACGTGTGTACACATCTCAATTAATTACTTTGTCATTGCTGAGAGGAATTCACTAGTCAAATAAATAAGCCTAATCTTTAGATATTTCTTTTCAATAAGTAGAATTTCCTATTTCTACAAATCTATGTTCCATTAACATGAGTTAAAATATAGAGATCATATTGATGTTTTGTTTTGTACATAATGTGTTTTAGATATCAAGTAGAGATTCCTGCCGTAGTTTATCTTAAGCGAAGACGAAAGGCAGGAATGACAAACAGCATACATACGTAGACTAATAAAAACATAAAAGATTAACTAGATGTATCTTTCTTAGCATATTTGATCAATAGTTCTTTTAACCGCTCTATTTCTATTGGTTTTGCTAAAAACTCATCAATTCCTGCAAGTTTAGCATTAACGATATCTTCTTCAAAAGCACTTGCAGATACAGCTATTATTGGTGTGTTTTTATTTGCAAATTTCTTGGTTTCTTTAATGGCCTTAGTCGCCTGGTAACCATCCATATCTGGCATATAAATATCCATGAATACCATATCGAAATCTAAAATTTTATATAATTCGACAGCTTCAATACCATTTTTCACAAAAGTACAATCGGCCCCTTGACGCTCTAATAAAAATTTAATAACCTTTTGATTCATACGGTTATCTTCTGCAACCAATACATTAAACTTATCTTGTAGTATCGGTTTTTGCTCAACTTTTTCTACTTTAATATTTAATGTCCTTTTTAATTGTAAACTAAAATAAAAAGTAGATCCTTCATTTTCTTTACTTTCTAATTTTAACTCTCCACCCATTAATTTTACTAGTTGATGCGAAATAGAAAGCCCTATACCGCCGCCTCTATAATCTCTCATCATGGAGGCATTATATGGGCTTGAAGCGCTATTAAAAACTCTTTTAACTTCTCTTTCTCGCATACCAATTCCAGTATCCTTAATGTAAAATGTTACTATCTGGTCGTCGTCAATACTAATAGTTTGGTCAACTATAATTTCTATTTTTCCCGAGTTAGTAAACTTAATGGCATTATTAATTAAATTGATTAATACTTGCTGAATCCTAGCCGAATCACCTAAAACAGAAAACGTATCTTTTTCTTCATATAAAAACTTAAAATCGAAGTCTAACCCTTTTTCCCAAGCTTGATATTCAAACACTTTAAAAAGATAAGACAAATCTAATTTTAAATCCATTGTTGATAAAGTCAAGTTAAGATCTCCAGTTTCAACATCTGCATTATCTGTAACCATATTTACTAATTGCAAAAGATGTTTTGATGAGTATTCTGCAATTTCAACTTGTGCTTTCTGATCGTCATCAAGATTCGTTTGTTTTAACATATTCAGCATACCTAAAACAGTGCTAAGTGGCGTGCGAACCTCATAACTCATATTTGCTAAATAAATTGATTTATGTTCAACTAGTTTATCAGATTCTTCAAAACTTATTTTCAACGCATCAATTCGTCTATTCAAATTTGATTGTATCGTATCATTTTTTAACTGATTTTTAAAAAAATACTGCAATACCAGAACTTGTAATATGGTCAGAATAAATAAAAATAAAGCTACAGTTTCTAAAACGATTTTCTTCTCAAGAAAGAAATAGCCAACCAATAAAATTGTAGCAATAGAGGTAAAGATAAAAAAAGACAATAGCCTTCTTCTTTTAATAGATTTATTTAAACGTAAGAAAAAACTCATTTTTTGTGCGTTTTAACAAAATTATTCAAATTATATCAAAACTTTATAATTCCTTGATTTTTATTTCTTTAAATTCTATCCCCTGTCCTTCTGCTTGCAAACCAATATAACCTTCTGTTAGCCTTTTCCCTTCAACTTTAATTACTGAATTGTTTCTTTTAACAGTACCTCCTTCAATTTGTGGTTTTCTATATTGAAGGACTTCTTTACCATTTACAATATGCGTAATTAGTGAATCTCTATAAACAATGATCTCTCCTTTAATCCACTCATCCCATTTATAAGTATTAGAAGATGATGATACGCAATGCTGGGGAGTCATTTCATTATTTACGAAGAATTCTGCTGGTGAACACGTATTACCTGTTGGTCTGGGGATACCTTCTGTTTCTTCTGCTAAAATTTGATACTCTATAGAAATAGGCCAATTTTGTTCTTTAAGTATGGTTTCTGGGGCTTGAGAATGAAACATAACCCCACTGTTTCTATAAGTGTATGATGCCGCATCTGCCATCCATTGATCTGTAAATCTATATTCAAACTTTAAGTGATATGATGCGAATGGTTTATGATAAAACAAATAACCATAACGATCACCAAATTTAGTATAACCATCATAATTGACTTGAATAACACCATCTTTTACCCGAAACGTATTGGCATAATTATCTCCAAGATCATGATGATAAAACTTAGGAATCCAACCATTTAAGTTTTTACCATTAAAGATAGATACCCATTGCTTAACATCACTACTATTTATTTTTTCAGCTCTTTTTAAACCGTATGATGATATTCCTAAGATAATTATTAATAACAGAGACTTTTTGAATTTTTTCATTTGTAGGGGGCGTTTAAATTATATAACGAATAATTGAAACAACTAATATACAGAATTACCAATTCAAACTAAGTATAAAAAGAGGAGGCTGTCTAAAAAAGTGTTATTATGAATGCCATGAAGCAGCTCTAAAAATTTTAATATTTTGATAAGATTCTTCGCTTTGCCCTGATAACAAACGCTTTGCCCTGAATGACATTACCCCCGAACAAAATGAGATCGCTATGTCATTCTGAAGGCTATCGAAAACAAAATATATTTTGTTTGAAGATATAAGCAAAGCTTACGACAGAAGAGAATCTCTTAAATTTTAATGCTTTATTTTCAAGATTCTTCGACTCCGACAATTATCGGAATGCTCTGATGACAAACACTTTGCTCTAACAAAGTTTATCATTTTTTTAGACAGCCTGTTCTTTACAAAATTCGAGGGTTTACTAGAATACTATAAGTTCTTAACATGAAAAGACACAAGTCCTTCAATAGGTCTTCTTTCAAAATTACCAACTGTGAACCCCATCTCTTGAGCTACAGATTTAATTTCATCTTGAGAAAAGTATGCAATAGAACCAGCAAAGTGTACTGGAACTGTTTTTAACTCCTCTTTGTGCTGCATAATCATATTAGCAGCAAATAATCGAATCCCTTTCTTTATAAGATTAATAGTATATTCTGAATCTTTATGTAAAAACATAAATTCAGCAAAATTTGCTAAATACGCATTAGGGTTAGGCTGTTTATATAAATTATACTTTATATAATCAGACTCCATGTTAAATTTACTTCCAAAAGCGATTTTAACATCTTCTGGCATGTTATTAAAATAATAGTCTCTAATTAATTGACGTCCATAATAATTACCAGAAGCATCATCCATAACAGAATACCCCAAAGAAACCACACGTTGTTCTAGCTGCTCTCCATTATAGTAACTACAATTAGATCCTGTTCCCAGAATACAAACTACGGCCGCTTCTTTATCATGATTAATCGTTGAATAAACGGCAGCCATGGTATCTTCATTTACCTCAATATGCGCGTTTATAAATATGCCTTCTAACACGCTTTTTAAAAGTGCTACAGGCTTTTCTGTACCACAACCTGCACCATAAAAGAAAATATGAGTGACACTTTTCTTATGTTCTTTTAATAAATCGTTAGATTTAATTATTTTTTTTAATTTTTTTTCTGGCAAAATAGCGGGATTAAGCCCTTTGGTACGTATTTTTTCCAGTAATTGATTTCCATTTCTATCTACTGCTATCCAATCGGATTTTGTAGAACCACTATCAACAATTAAAATCATAAATCTTTTAAATAAAAAATCCACAGAATTACCTTATTTAATGCAAAGTAATTCTGTGGACTAAATTAATACTTTATATTGAACCGATGTGTTGTGCTAAGTCAACTAATTTAGATGAATAACCAAACTCATTATCATACCAAGATACTAACTTAACAAAGTTATCATTTAATGCCATACTTGCGTTAGCATCGAATGTACTTGTTTTTGGTTCTGATACGAAATCTTGAGATACAACACCTTCTTCAGTATATCCTAAAATACCTTCCAAATCGTTTTCTGAAGCTTCTTTTAAAGCTGCTTTGATCTCACTCCAAGAAGCTTTTTTATCTAAACGACATGTTAAATCTACCACAGATACATCAACAGTAGGTACTCTAAAAGCCATACCTGTTAATTTACCGTTTAATTCTGGAATTACTTTTCCTACTGCTTTTGCAGCTCCTGTAGATGCAGGTACAATATTATTTAAAGAAGCTCTTCCTAATCTGTAATCTTTTCTTGAAGGACCATCCACAGTAAATTGTGTTGCTGTAGCAGCGTGAACTGTAGTCATTAAACCTTCTGCGATACCAAATTTATCGTTAATTACTTTTGCTAATGGTGCTAAACAGTTAGTAGTACAAGATGCATTAGATACAATAGTATGATCTGCATTAATTTCTTTATGATTAACTCCCATTACAAACATTGGAGCATCTGCTGATGGTGCAGAAATAGCTACTTTTTTAGCGCCAGCAGTAATATGCTTTTGAGCACCTTCTAAAGTAGTAAAGATACCAGTACAATCTAAAACAACTTCTGCTCCAACGGCATCCCATTTTAAATCTTCTGGGTTACGTTCTGCAGTAATTCTTATTTCATTACCGTTTACTACTAAGTTACCGTTATTAGTTCCTATAGTTCCTTCAAACTGTCCGTGAACAGAATCGTATTTTAATAAATATGCTAAATGATCTACATCTAATAAATCGTTTATTCCAACTATTTCAATATCTGGTCTAGAAGCTGCTATTCTAAAAGCAATTCTTCCTATTCTTCCAAATCCGTTAATTCCTAATTTCAATTTTGACATAATCTTGTTTATAAATGTTAAGTGCTCATGATGTCTGAGACACGCAATAGTTCTAAATTAATTTTTGACTTTCCTTTTATGGCTTTTTCTAATGGTGTTAATTCCACGTTATTATTTAATAAACCTACCATATAATTAGTTTCACCTTCTAATAAAGACTCTACTGCCTTTACTCCCATTCTACTAGCTAAAACACGATCGAAACATGATGGTGCACCACCTCGTTGCATATGACCTAAAACAGATACTCTAACATCGTAACCTTCCATGTTTTCGTCTACATAATCTTTTAATTCGAATATGTTTTTACCTATTTTATCTCCTTCGGCAACAATAACTATACTTGAAGTTTTTCCAGATTTTCTACTTCTATTCAACGATTCTACCAATCTATCTAATCCTAAATCTTCTTCAGGAATTAAAATCTCTTCGGCGCCACCTGCTATACCAACATTAAGAGCTATATGTCCTACATCGCGTCCCATAACTTCAATAAAGAATAATCTGTTATGTGAACTCGCGGTATCACGAATTTTATCTATAGCATCAACGACTGTATTTAAAGCTGTATCGAATCCTAAGGTGTGAGACGTTCCATAAATATCATTATCTATAGTACCAGGTATTCCCATTACTGGAAAATCAAATTCTTGATTAAAAATAAGAGCTCCTGTAAAAGAACCATCTCCTCCTACAACAACTAACCCATCTATATTAGCACCAATTAATTGTTTAAAAGCTTTCTGTCTACCTTCTATTGTTCTAAATTCTTTAGAGCGTGCAGATTTTAATATAGTACCACCTTTATTTATAATACCTTTTACGCTACGCGCGTCCATAGGTTTAAAATCGCCTTCTATTAAGCCTTCATATCCACGATAAACACCTACGCATTCTATATCATGATAAGCACATGTTCTAACTACCGAACGAATCGCGGCATTCATTCCTGGTGAATCTCCTCCAGAAGTTAAAACGGCTAGTTTTTTTATTGCTTTTGGCATCAAAATTTATTATTTACAGGTAAAATTAGTAAACAAAAGGCACATATCTATAGCATTTACCCTATTTTAATTTGAGTTGTTAAACTATAACGTTTGAGTTAATAAAAAAATTCATTTTATTACGAAAACAGCTATAAACAAAGCGAAAAAACAGCTATTTATTTTTGTGTAAACGGTTTTACAGTGATAAAATCTGGTAATGAATTAGTACCTACTTCTTCTTTTTTTTCTTGTGGAACCAGGTCTTCTTTTTTAAAATTTTTGAAGAATTTTTGAAGTAATTCTTTGAAAGTATCAAAATCGACACTATACGAAAGACCAATACCTTGAGTATACCTTATCGCTTCGCCAAAGTTTCTAATGCTATTTTCTCTATTAAACACTTTTGCTGTTAGTGTGCCTTCTTCATTTAATAAAAAATCAATTTCTACATCTCCTGCAACAACTGTTTCGGTAGCTCCCGCTCCTCCTACTGGTACGCCTACTTTACCGTTTATAAGTACGCGATCACTAATTTGTGTTTGTATCGTGGCAACAACTCTATTATCGGTCTGGTAATCTGGTCTGTTTTCACCTGCCTCATAGTTTACACCAAAGTTAAGCTTACTATCTCCATTTGTAAAAATACCATTAATAATACCGTTAAGTCGTTCGGCAATGGTTCCTGAGAAATTCAATTCATTTAATCCTCTGGAAAACGATCCTGTTGATATTAAATACAATGCTTGGTTTTGCCTATCGTCTGCCGATTCTAATCGATATTGCAGCTCCGATTTAATAGTTGAATTCACATTAGGAAATTCAAAACTAAAATCTGGTTCTGGTTGCTCTAAATCTCCTGTTAAACTAATATTTAATTCTACTGGTATACTTCTGTTTATGGGAGTATCTAATAATGGAGATGGATTTGCTTGTGTTTTGTAAACAGCCTCCATTTTTATATCTGCTTCTAATGGTTCTCCATTCCACGATAACGTGCCTCCAGGTTGTACAATAAATTCTTTTTGTATTAAGCCTCCATAAGCAAAATTGTAAACTCCTTCAAATACAGAGAAATCACCCCACATATTAAATTTACCATTTGTATTAATTTCAACTAATAAACCTCCTCTACCTCTACCTTTTAACGAATGGCCAGTATTTTTATCAATAATAATTTCAACCTCGGCTTCTTCAGTAAGGTCTAAATCAAAATCTAATTCTAACCCTTTAATTTCGTTAAAAGCAACCTCTTCGCCTTTTTGCCTGGCCTCTTTCTCTTCTTTGGTCATGAAATGAATAAAAGAATTATCACCAAAAGATTCGGCATCATTAAGTGGAATTTTAAATACTGTACCACGTTTGGTTTCTCCTACTACACTAATAGCCAACTCGTCTGTTGGTCCAGAAATGCGGGCTCTTCCTCCTATAAAACCAGTACCGTAATATAAAACATCTTCTGTTTCTTTTGTATCCAGAACTAATAATCTAGGTGTTTTTAAATCTAAATCTAAACTCCAATTAGAAAAATTCATATGACTTAATGAACCGTTTAGGACTCCTTTTGAATTAAATTTAGAATCGGTTAACTGAATTTTATTAAAAATAAAACTCTGATCTTTTAGAGTGACTGATGCTTCATTTATAAATTTATAATCTACATTAAGATATGGTATACCAAATCCTGAATTATTTAAAGTTAAACTCCCATTAATTTCTGGATGATTAAGTTTACCGATCACATTTACATTTCCTGACGTTTCTCCTCGGATATTAGTTAACACGTCTCTTAATAATGGATTTAAAGGCAGCAAATTAAAATCATTAAAATTTAGATTCACATCTATTTTTGATTGCTCACCTACAACATTTATATCTCCTTTTGCATGAAACGATTTTGAAGTATCGTTTTTAATAGTAACATCTACTTCATAATTTGTAAGTGTTTCGTTGCCTGTAATATTAGCATCAAATGAACCTAATAAAAAATCATTGACCTTAAAATTATCTATATTAATGGAAGAATTAGGTAAATAACTCCCATCCTTTTGAAGTATATTTAATGTCCCATTTACGTTTCCTGTTAAGGCTAGACTATCTATATCTGGTGTTATTTTTGTTAAATCAACATTTTTAAAACTAAGCTTCAAATCCTTTTCCTTCGCATTTTTTATAAAACCAGAAAGCTTAATTTCTTCATTTTTATGGTTAATTTTAAATTTATCGATATCAAACTTAGTTAAATCTTTATTGAATGAAATTTTATTAAATCTGTCTTTATTCTCATTAATAAACCATTTACTATTTTTAATAGTAACATCAGATTTTTTAAAACCAATAACAGATTCACTTTTTTCATTAATAGTATGATAAAAACTCAAATTATAACTATCGTTGTTACGTTTCCCTCCTTTAAATTCGGAACGCATAAACAGGGTATCGTTTACAGTTACATTAATTAAATTGAATTTAGAAACATTATAATATTCTGTATTTAAACTATCTATTTCTATAAAAGTATTAAATAGCGGATTGCTGTTATCTACTTGTAACTCAACATTACTAGCAAAATTATCTAGAAATCTAATTTTCGGTGATTTAAATGTGAGTTTAAAATTCTTTTCGTCACTTTCAACACGCCCTCTTATAAAGGTGTTTTTTCCAAGTTCAATTTCTGGGTAAACAACTTCAACGATCTTATTATAAACTTTAAAGTTAAAGTCTATGCTTTGATTTGTTTCTACTTCGTACGGCTCATAATTGGTATAAATATGGCCTAATGAGTTTTCGAATAGCTTCCCTAAATCTTTAAATACAAATCGCCCTTTTAAATCCCCTTCAACTATATCTGGGGAATTAAATTCAATAAATCTGGTATCGCCTTCAAATCGGGAAAACATATCAAATTTATTAAAGTAATAATTATCATTTTGATTTTTATAAGATGTTTTTCTGAAAGAGATTTTCCCATAAGCATCATCAAAATTACTAGCATTCATATTCATTGTAACTCTACTTCTAAAAAGGGAAATACTGTCTTTCTTTACAAAGTTCAATGCCTTTAAATTTGCATAATCAACATTAGCATCAAAATCGTACTTTTTAACGGCTTCAGAAAAATCTACAAGCCCTGCAAAGCTTAATTTTAAGTTTTTATCGTTTACAGCAAGGTTTCCATCAAAAATTTTGTTTCTAACATTACCTGCAACCTTGACTCCTTTATAATTGTAGTCGTTATACTCAATCTCAAAAACATCCCCTTTTACTTGTGTATTAACATTTTCTGCAATAAAACCTTTACCATTTACATCAAAATTTAATGAAGCATTTCCAACCGCTGGATCGTTAAGAAATGTTCCAAAATCAAATTGTTCAAAAATGACATTTCCTTTATAAGATGCATTATCAATATCATTAATTTTTGTTATTTCTAAGTTAGAATCAACAAAACCTAACTCGGTAATTATTTCAATATCTGCAACAACTTTAGAGGTTGTTACTTGCGAATTTCCAATAATTATAAACATGCCTAATCGATCAAACGAAGAAGGTATAGCATCTCCTAAAACGTTTGGTAATAAAGTTTTTAAATCTTTATATGTTGAAGACAAATTTCGAAAATTTCCATTCATATAGAAATTATCATCTTCTTTATTAAACAAGTTTTTAAATTTTATATCGCCATAAACCCTTGTATTTCTACTTGTATTCAGTTTTAAATTTGTTGTTTGCAAATCGTTTAAAGTACCCGATACATCAACACTAAATTTTGCAGACTGATCAACTCCAAACTCATTATAAAACGTATTGAGCTCGTCTAACAATACATTAGAATCTTTAAAACTTGCCGAAACCAAAACTTTATCTGTAAAGAATTGTAAATCTTCTCTTTTATAAGAAAACTTTAAGTCTCCTTGTAAAACAGAATGAGGTGTTTTTATTTGAAGGTTCGCAAAGGTCATGTCTGTTAATGTATATGCGAAATCTGTCATCATGTTTTCCATTACCAGACCTCGACTATCTTTAAGAGACAGCGTATTAATTCTTGCGCTTACATTACTTCCTTTTATTAAAAAATTAGTGGCGTTAATATATAGGTTATTAAATTGAAGTACTTCTGTAGTTTTTCTATTTTCATCAGATAGATTAAATACGCCGTTATAAATAGAAACATCGCTAGAGGATAATAAAAAGTTCCCACTCCCTCTCGTTGGATTGTCCCCTTCTAATTTAGCAACAAAAATATCTAGATTGGTGTCTTTTCTGCCTTCATACGTTTTTATATTAAAAACTAAATCTATAATATCAATATCTCCAAACTCTAATTTACGATTATATAAATTTTTAAAATTTATTATAGAGGTGTTTAATTCGGCTATATTTATAAGTGTATCTTGTTTATAATCTTCAATGTAAATGTTTTTAAGCTCAACATCTCCATTAAATTGTAAACCAATCTTATCAATGTTTATATTGGTTCCAAAATCGTCGTTTATTCTTTTAGTAGCATAATTACCTAAACTAGTTTGAATTGCAGGGATAGAAAGGATAAGCACCAAAATGATGAAAAGCAACAGAATAATGCCTATTATCTTAGATACTATTTTTAAGATTTTTTTGATGCGCTTTTAAATTATAATTTAAATTGAGAATACCCTACTTTTGTACTTACGAATAAAAACTAGTTATTAGATTTTTATTTAATTTCAAAATTAACAATTATTGTGCCTAATATTTACTAATGTCATCACAAAATATTTATATTCTAGGAATTGAGTCATCTTGCGATGATACTGCAGCATCGATAATACACAACGGAAGAATTTTAAGCAACGTAATTGCGAGTCAAAAAATTCATGAAGAATTTGGTGGGGTTGTACCAGAATTGGCATCTAGAGCACACCAACAAAATATCGTTCCTGTGGTACATCAAGCACTCAAAAAAGCAGGTATTACCAAAGATAAGTTGCATGCTATTGCCTTTACTCGTGGTCCTGGTTTAATGGGGTCTTTATTAGTAGGTACCTCGTTTGCTAAGTCTTTAGCTTATGGTTTAAACATTCCGTTAATCGATGTAAACCATATGCAAGCGCATATTTTAGCGCATTTTATAGATGAAGAAGGTTTTAATAAACCCTCATTTCCATTTTTAGCAATGACTATTTCTGGTGGTCATACACAAATTGTTGAAGTGACAAGCCATTTCGATATGACGGTTATTGGTGAAACCATTGATGATGCTGTAGGGGAAGCTTATGATAAGAGCGGAAAAATTCTTGGTTTAGGATATCCTGCTGGTCCTGAAATTGATAAACGAACACAAACAGGAAACCCGAAAGCATATCAATTTACGAAACCAAAAGTAAGTGGACTAAACTTTAGTTTTTCTGGTTTAAAGACGGCTATTCTTTATTTTATTCAACGAGAAGTAAAAGCTAATCCTAATTTTATTGAAGAAAATTTAAATGATATTTGTGCTTCTATACAGTATACTATTATTGGTATTCTAATTGATAAATTAAAACTAGCTACAAAACAAACTGGCATTAAACAAATTGCTATTGGTGGCGGGGTTTCTGCAAATTCGGGAATACGTCAGGCTTTAAAAGACGGGGAACAAAAATTTGGTTGGACAACATATGTTCCTAAATTTGAATTTACCACAGATAATGCAGCTATGATAGCTATTGTTGGCTATTTAAAGTATTTAGAAGGTAATTTTGCTGAACAAAATGTTACTGCTTCTGCTAGATTGAAGATATAGTTGATCGTATTCATTATTAGTTTTCAGTTTAAAAACCGTAAATCATTTTTATCTTCGCTTTATGCAATTATTTTACAATCCAGAAATTACAGATAGTACAACGCAGTTTTCTTTTCCTAAAGAAGAAAGTAAGCATATTGTAAAAGTATTACGCAAAAATGTTGGGGATACATTGCATATTACGAATGGTAATGGGTGGTTATTTACTGCCGAAATTACCATTCCTAATGTTAATAAGTGTATGGCCTCTATTGTGTCTAAATCTCTACAACCAAAAAGGGATTATAATTTACACTTAGCCGTCGCTCCAACAAAAATGAACGATCGCTACGAGTGGTTTTTAGAAAAAGCTACCGAAATTGGTATTGATAGCATTACGCCTATTATTTGCGATCATAGCGAGCGTAAGTTTATTAAACCAGAACGTTTTGAGCGGATTTTACAATCGGCCATGAAACAATCTTTAAATTGTTATGTCCCTAAATTAAATGATGCTATTTCTTTTAAAACTTTTATAAAACAAAGCTTTAATGGCGATTTGCTTATTGCTCATTGTGAAGAAACCGACAGAAAATCATTAAAACAATCATTAAAACCAAAGCAAGAGATTACAATTTTAATTGGCCCTGAGGGTGATTTTTCTGTTAAAGAAATTGAGCAAGCTCTTCAAAACAATTTTATTCCTGTAACTTTGGGGAAAACCAGATTGCGGACAGAAACTGCTGCTATTGTAGCTTGTCATTCTGTAGCTTTTATAAACGAATAATATGAAGTCACTTTTTTCTTTGTTCTTTTTTCTTTATTCCTTTTTCTTATTTAGTCAAGATTTGGCTATTCTTAAATATAAAGGTGGTGGTGATTGGTATGGCAACCCGACAGCTTTACCTAATTTAATTGCTTTTTGTAATCAAAATATAGACACCAAAATAACGCCTAAACCACAGACTGTAGAAGTTGGTAGTACTGATATTTTTCAATTTCCATTATTGCATATGACGGGGCATGGCAATGTGTTTTTTAGTGAAACGGATGCCGAGAACTTAAGAAATTATCTTATTTCTGGTGGGTTTTTACATATAGACGACAACTACGGTATGGCTCCTTATATTACCAAAGAGCTAAAGAAAGTGTTTCCTGATAAAGATCTGGTGGAACTTTCTACAAGTCATAAAATATTTAATATGCCTTATAAGTTTCCTAAAGGCTTACCTAAAATTCATGAGCATGATGGCAAACGTCCGCAAGCTTTTGGTATTTTTCAAGAGGATAGATTAGTTTTATTGTTTACTTACGAAAGTGATCTAGGTGATGGATGGGAAGATACTGAGGTACATAATGATCCTGCTAATGTTAGAGAAAAAGCTCTTAAAATGGGGGCTAATATTGTTAGGTATGCTTTTGAAAATTGAATTATGTTTTTTTGAAGATGCTAAGGCGCGAAGAAAAATGGGGAACTAGTACTGAATGCTGGATATTGATTTCTCGCGAAGACGCTGAGACGCAAAGGCTCAACTAGTACTGAATACTGAACACCGAATACTGAATATTGAACACTGGATATTGATTTCTCGCGAAGACGCCGAGACGCAAAGGCTCAACTAGTACTGAATACTGGATACTGAGTACTGAATACTGAACACCGAATACTGAACACCGAACACTGAATACTGAACACCGAACACTGAACACCGAATACTGAATACTGAACACTGAATACTGAATACTTTCAACTAAAAAATGCAACTAACACACTATAATACCCATTTTTCAAAACGCTCTTTTCCTATTACTCTTGTTTGTGATAATGTAACGAACGCGCCTAATATTGGGAGTCTGTTTAGAGTTTCTGATGCTTTTGGAATTGAAAAACTCATTCTTTGTGGTGAGCATATTCCGTTGGGACGTAAAATGACAAAAACTTCAAGAGCTACTGAAAAGGTTGTTGATTTTGAAGTGCTTGAATCTGCTTTGGGTGTTGTAGAAAACTTAAAAAGCAATGGGTATCAAATCATTTCATTAGAGATTGCTGATGTTAGTATGTCTATCCATCGTTTTAAGTTTTCAACAGAAAATCCTATAGCTCTGGTTATTGGTGATGAAAATTTTGGTGTTTCTGAAGCTATTTTAAATATGTCTGATGCTATAATTCATATTGATATGTTCGGACAGAATAGCAGTATGAATGTGGTTCAAGCGACAAACATAGCTCTTTACGAAATGACTAAACAATTTATCTAATTAATATTATAAGTGTATAGGTGTCATATACCTTTTAAAGAAGATTTCTATTTTATTATTTACTTTTCATTTACTTTTTTTTGCTCGCCCAAAGAAAAGTAACAAACCTGCCTAAAAGACGGCAGGCAGGAGAAAAGACGCCCCTTCGAAGGAATTTCTCCTCTCACTTCGTTTGAGAAGAACCAAGCCCAAAACTTCGCGTCACCCCACCACACCATCCAAGGCTATGCTCCTGGGTTTCGAAGTTTTGTGCTTTATTCTGTCGAAGGGTCTGGGCTTGCCCTATGGTCTATTCTTAACGATTATTTTTGAGACTTTAAATTCTTTATAAACATCAATTTAGGCATCAATATTTGTGAACTATTATGCATAAACACGTCAAATCCATCTGCTAGTTAAAATTTTTAACACAAGTCTCAGACTAACATCTGATATATTATTAATTTTTGTCATGTACTAAAAAAATATGGTGTTTTAATTTAACAGATTGTCACATCAACTTTGCACCTCACAATAATAAATAAATAATTATATTTACTAGATGAATTCTAATACAATATCAAACGGTATTTTAAAGGCTTTAGCTATTATTGTAGGCATCGCTTTAGTGTTGCTTTTGCTTTATAAAATACAATCGGTAATCGGCTATGTAGCTATTGCTGCGGTAATTTCATTAATAGGCAGGCCTATCGTACTTTTTTTAGAACATCGATTAAAGTTTAAAAATACTATTGCTGTTATAGTCACTATGGTGGTTCTTTTAGGTTTGTTTTTAGGTTTAGTAGGTTTATTTATTCCTTTGGTTATAAAACAAGGACAGAATTTATCATTATTAAACATTGATGAATTACAGATTAATATTGAAAATTTATATTCAGAAATTATTACTTATTTCGATTTACATCAGATAGATTTAGAACAGTCTATTAAGGAATCGAACCTTTTATCTAAAATAGATTATTCGCTTATTCCTGACTTTTTAAACTCGGTAGTTAGCGGCTTAGGAAGCTTTAGTATTGGTTTGTTTTCTGTATTATTTATTTCTTTTTTCTTTTTAAAGGACAGTCGGTTATTTGAAAATGGCATTTTAACATTTATTCCAGATAACAACGAATCTGATTGGAAAAACTCATCAACTAAAATTAAAGATTTGCTTTCCAGATACTTTGTAGGTCTTATTTTCCAAATACTCATCCTATTTATTATCTACACGATAGGTTTGCTTATTATTGATGTCGAAAATGCCATAGTAATAGCCTTTCTATGTGCCTTATTAAACCTGATTCCTTATGTTGGTCCGTTGGTTGGTGCTTTTTTAATGATTACTTTAACCATGACAAGCAATCTTGGGGAGAGTTTTAGTGAGGTTATTTTACCAAAAACATTCTGGGTATTTATCGTGTTTATGATTGGACAATTAGTTGATAATTTTGGAAGTCAGCCCATTATCTTTTCTAAAAGTGTAAAATCGCACCCTCTAGAAATTTTTCTAATTATCCTTATTACAGGGATTCTATTCGGTGTTATTGGTTTAATAATTGCCGTACCTGCATACACTGCTATTAAAGTAATTTTAAAAGAGTTTTTATCTGAAAATAAGATTGTAAAAAAGCTCACAAAAGACTTATAATATTAGCTTGAACACCTCTATTTTAAATACTGAAATTCAAGAATTTATAGATCTTCATTTAAATTCTGATGTTACTTCATTGCTCCTAAAAGGCTTGTCTTTTTCTTTAGTTGAAGCCAAAGATGTGATTGAACAAATTGAAGCTAAAAAACGTTGTGAAAAGAAACTACCAACTTGGTTTGATTGTAAACATATATATTACCCGAATAAGTTAAATATTGAGCAAACGTCTTCTGAAATAACAGCGAATTACAAAGCTAGTTTAATTATCGGAGCTTCTATTATAGATCTAACTGGTGGTTTTGGTATAGATTGCTATTATTTTTCAAAAGTATTTAAAACGGTTGTGCATTGCGAAATCAATAAAAACCTATCAGACATTGTAGTTCACAATTACAAACAGCTAGGAATAACTAATATTGAAAGCCAGCATATGGATGGTATTGAATATTTAGAAGCTTCTACTAAACAATTTGACTGGGTTTATGTTGATCCTTCCAGAAGGCATGATCGTAAAGGGAAAGTATTCTTTCTAAACGATTGTTTACCGAATATACCAGAACATATTGATTTACTTTTTAATCATTCGAAAAACATTATGATTAAAACGTCTCCGCTGCTGGATTTATCTGTTGGTATAAGCGAATTAAAGTATGTGAAAACAATTCATATAATCGCTGTAAATAATGAAGTAAAAGAATTACTATGGGTTTTAGAAAATGATTTTGAAGGTGATATAACTATTGAAACAGTAAATATTAAAAAGGAAGTCGAGGAACATTTTAATTTCTCCATAGAAGACGAAAAAAACTTAGAATCTGAATATAAGCAACCTCTCACCTATTTATACGAACCCAATAGCGCCATTTTAAAAGCTGGTGCATTTCATTCTATGAGTCATCAATTAAACCTTTATAAGCTTCATAAACATTCGCATTTATATACGAATGATTCTTTAATTGATTTTCCAGGCAGATCTTTTAAGATTGAAAATGTTGTGCTTTACAATAAAAAGGAATTAAAAAAGCTTGGTATTTCTAAAGCGAATATTACAACTCGAAATTTCCCTGAAACGGTTGTACAAATCCGAAAAAAATTCAATATTAAAGAAGGAGGTCATCTGTACTTATTTTTTACTACTGATAGTGATAATAATAAAATGGTATTGATTACTTCGAAAGTAGTCTAATAAAAATTCTTAAAACTTATTATTTTGTAGCTCAATGTCAATGGTATTCAGAAGGCTATCGAAAACAAAATATATTTTGTTTGAAGATATTATCATTAATCTCTAAAGATTCTTCAGTCGTACCTCCTACCATTGACGTGTTTTGTAAATGACTAACTTTCAATTGTTTGTCATTCAGAGCGCAGCGAAGAATCTTTATCATTAATCTCTAAAGATTCTTCAGTCGTACCTCCTTCTGAATGACACCCCAATTACGTCATTTCATCCGCTAGTTAAAATTTTTAACACAGGTCTCTGAATGACACCAACCTTTTGCAAACATAGGATGTCAAACCATTTAAAATAAGCATTTTACACAAAAAAAACATCGATGGTAGCATTATCGAAATATAAAATGTACTTTATCTTGAAGATACGATACCTGGCGAAGCTTAACAAAATGTTGTTGAAATCTTATAAATGAGAGTCTTCACTATTACTGTTTTTTAACTAAAACACTTAAAAGTTTACTTATAACTATAATGATGTTTAATAATAGTTAAATTTCAATTACTAAGACTTGAGCTTATCATTTTCAAGATATCATTTACTCAATGCATTTTAGTTTATCAATAAAAAACGTTTTATAGTCTATATCTGTAATCTCTCGGAAAGATTTTGTGCCTCTAAGTCTTATAGACTTAATGGGTGATTTTTTTAATCTTGCCATTTGTGAACTGGATAATTTACCTTTAAAACTAAAGTCTCTACAATCAACATTCCAAGAATGATAAAAAGTTATTATTTGATTATTTTCAAGCTTAACTTTTACATGAGACCTATTGTTAGAAAGATAGCTAGCACAACCTAGATTCTCTGATAAATTAAAAAATATACTTGTGCTACGTCCTTGTCTATGCAGCTCAATAGTTAGATCTTTATGAACATTGTATGGATCTGTTCTGATACTTCTTTCTTTGCGAAATTCATCATATTGGTTAATTAGATAACTGCAAGTATTACGATGCTTAATGCTTGCAGCTTCTTCCTCTTTTGCTAGATCTTGTGTTTCTGGTGCTCCCTTTTCGGCTTCTTTAATTTTATTTATAGAGTCTTTTTTTATTCTTTCTATTTCTGCTGCTTGTTTTCTTACTAATGCTTCTAGTTCCTGTACTTTCCTTTCTGTTTCTTTAACTTTTGCTATAGAATCTTGCTTCGCTCTTTCTTTTTCTAATGCTTGTTTTCTTGCGAGTGCTTGCTGTTCCTGTATTTTCTTTTCTGTTTCTTTAACTCTAGCTATAGAATCCTGCTTCGCTCTTTCTATTTCTGCTGCTTGTTTTCTTGCTAGCGCTTCTAGTTCTTGCACTTTCTTTTCTGCTTCTTTAACTTTAGCTATAGAATCCTGCTTCGCTCTTTCTTTTTCTGCTGCTAGTTTTCTTGCTAGCTCTTGTTGTTCCTGTATTTTCTTTTCTGCTGCTTTAACTTTAGCTATAGAATCCTGCTTTATTCTTTCTTTTTCTAATGCTTGTTTTCTTGCTAGTGCTTGTTGTTCCTGTATTTTCTTTTCTGCTTCTTTAACTTTAGCTATAGAATCCTGCTTCGCTCTTTCTTTTTCTGCTGCTAGTTTTCTTGCTAGCTCTTGTTGTTCCTGTATTTTCTTTTCTGCTGCTTTAACTTTAGCTATAGAATCCTGCTTTATTCTTTCTTTTTCTAATGCTTGTTTTCTTGCTAGTGCTTGTTGTTCCTGTATTTTCTTTTCTGCTTCTTTAACTTTAGCTATAGAATCTTGCTTCGCTCTTTCTTTTTCTAATGCTTGTTTTCTTGCTAGTGCTTGTTCTTCTTGTATTTTCTTTTCTGCTTCTTTAACTTTAGCTATAGAATCCTGCTTCGCTCTTTCTTTTTCTAATGCTTGTTTTCTTGCTAGCGCTTGTTGTTCCTGTACTTTCTTTTCTGCTGCTTTAACTTTAGCTATAGAATCTTGTTTGGCTCTTTCTTTTTCTAATGCTAGTTTTCGTGCTAGTGCTCGCTGTTCCTGTACTTTCCTTTCAGCTTCTTTAACTTTAGCTATAGAATCCTGCTTGGCTCTTTCTTTTTCTGCTGCTCGTTTTCGAGCTAGTGCTTGCTGTTCCTGTATTTTCTTTTCTGCTTCTTTAACTTTAGCTATAGAATCTTGCTTGGCTCTTTCTTTTTCTAATGCTAGTTTTCGTGCTAACGCTTGCTGTTCTTGTATTTTCTTTTCTGCTTCTTTAACTTTAGCTATAGAATCTTGTTTGGCTTTTTCTTTTTCTAATGCTAGTTTTCGTGCTAACGCTTGTTGTTCCTGTATTTTCTTTTCGGCTGCTTTAACTTTAGCTATAGAGTCCTGCTTTATCCTTTCTTTTTCTAATGCTAGTTTTCTTGCTAGCGCTTGCTGTTCCTGTATTTTCCTTTCAGCTTCTTTAACTTTAGCTATAGAATCTTGCTTTATCCTTTCTTTTTCTAATGCTAGTTTTCTTGCTAACGCTTGCTGTTCTTGTGCTCTCTTTTCTATTTCTTTAACTCTTGCGATGGAATCTTGTCTTCTTCTTTCTATGCTTTCCTCACTATTCCATTCCTTTTCCCTGATTATCTCTTCTATCTTTTTTCTTCTATTTTCTCTTTCTTCAATGGCCTTAATTCTTTCTTTTTCTTCATTTGCAAAATACAAATCCATCATTTCCTCATTAACATCTAAAAAATCAGAATTCACATAACCTACCCATTCTTTATATTTTATTTTATAGATATCCTTTCCTAAATAATCCGTAACAAGACACTTTTCGTTCTCTTTAAATTCGGTTAGAGGCTGAGAATTTTCATTAAAACTTTTATATAAACTACCATCTTCAAGAAATTTTGTTGGAATAGATACTTCTTGTGAAAAAATATTATTTGAGAGAATAAGGCAAATAAATAAAATATATATTTTCATATTATTTAATTGTAGCACGCACAAATATAATAACCTATTGTATAACATAGCAAAAGAAACGAAATCAAATTGATCTTAATGAAAACTTAAGAACTCCTTAAAGCAAAAAAATCTTGATTCGCTTCTGCGTTTTCAAGATTTAAGTTTATTGTACAAAAAAAGGCAAGCTACCTACATCACACCGCTACGACCATTTACCTTTGCTTCGTTCCCGACCTGGAGGATTCAACAGGAGCTGGTTGTGTAGGACTTGCCAGCGCAAAGATACAATCTTTTAAAAGTTACGCAATGATTTTTTAAACTGATTTTAAATAAATATCTTGCTTCAAATTAAAAACTGAAAATGAAAACATTCAAATATCTCTTAATCATATTTTTAGGTGGATTAATTAGTTCTTGTGGCTCTAATTCTGGGAAGCATAAAAGTGCTTTTTCTATTAAAACGAATGCTAATAAAGGTGATATTTCTAATAACGTGTCTTTATTATTAACTTTAGAAGACAAAAAAAAACGTATTATAGACTCTATCTCTTACACATTAGATGGTATTAAGGTTAGTGAAAACACCCCATTAAAAGATTTTAAATTAGGAAAACAGACTATTGAAGCTGTTGTGTACTTTGATAATGAAAAAGAAATAGTTAACACAACCGTTACCATATTAAATAACGAACCTCCAAAAGTTTATGCTTATAAAATTATAAATGAATACCCACACGATATTACGTCATATACGCAAGGGATTGAGTTTTTTAATGATACGCTTTATGAGAGTATTGGACAATATAAAAAATCTAAACTTAGAAAATCTGATTATAAAACAGGTAAAATCATCAAAAATATTGACTTAGCTGATGAATATTTTGGAGAAGGTCTTACTATTTTGAATGACAAAATATATCAATTAACCTGGAGAGAAGGAACTGGTTTTGTCTATGATGTGAATTCGTTCGATAAAATAAGTAGTTTTAAATACGGAAATAGTAAAGAAGGCTGGGGATTATGTAACAACGCAAATACTATTTATAAAAGTGATGGTACAGAGAAAATATGGCTTTTAAACCAAAAAACGTTAGTTGAAGAATCGTTTATTCAAGTGTACACCAATAAAGGGAAAATTATAGGCATTAATGAAATGGAATGGATCGATGGAAACATATATGCCAATCGTTATCAAAAAGACGGTGTTGCTATTATTAACCCTAAAAATGGAGCTGTTACTGGTGTTATTGATTTTTCGCCTCTAAAAAAGCTTGTAACACAACATGAGGAATTAGACGTCCTTAACGGTATTGCTTATAATTCAAAAACCAATACTATTTTTGTAACTGGTAAACATTGGGATAAATTGTTTGAGGTAGAAGTTATTGAAAAGTAAGTTTAGTATAGGTTTTTAAAGGGATTCCTTCCTTCACAGGAATGGTAAATGTATCACTTTTAAACACCGATTTCTTTTCCTTTTAAATAAACTTTTTCAATTTGATTGGTTCCAAATGAATATGGCATAAATCCATAAGAATTAATTTGTTTCGTAAGAATTAAATTAGCTTGTTTTCCTTTGGTTATCGAGCCTAGCTCTTCTTCTACTCCCATGGCATATGCGCCATTTAAAGTGGCTGCATTAATAGCTTCTTCTGGCGTCATTTTCATTTTAATACAGGCGGTTGACACTACAAAATTCATATTTCCAGATGGTGTTGAACCTGGATTATAATCGGTTGCTAATGCTAATGGTAACCCTGCTTCAATCATTTTACGAGCTGGAGTATACGGTATGCTTAAAAAATAAGAGCAACTGGGCAAAGCCACAGGCATTGTTTTTGTGTTTTTTAAAGCTTCAATATCTTCGTCCCGCATGATTTCTAAATGGTCTACAGATAAAGCCTGACACTTTACGCCCGCTTGTACGCCTCCTATAGCCGTAAATTGATTTACATGAATTTTTGGAATCAATCCATATTTTTTTCCTGCTTCCAGAATGAACTCGGTATCGGCAACAGAAAAGTAACCAGTCTCACAAAAAATATCGATGTACTCCGCTAAATGTTCCTCAGCAATTTTTGGAAGTGCTTCTTCTGTTAACAGTTTTAAATACGTTTCTTTATTCTCTTTATATTCTAAAGGTACAGCATGTGCTCCCAAAAAAGTGGCTTTAATGGCTATAGAATAGGTTTCTTTTAAACGTTTTATAACGCGTAACATTTTTAATTCGGCATCTACTGTTAAACCATACCCCGATTTAATTTCAATAGCGCCTGTTCCTAATTGAATAACCTCTTCTAAACGCACTTTGCTTTCCTGATATAGCGTTTCTTCTGATGTTTCTTGTAATTTTTTAGCTGAATTTAAAATGCCGCCACCGTTATTTGCAATAGCTTCATAAGACCATCCATTAATCCGATCTACAAATTCATTTTCACGATTTCCAGCATAGACAATATGCGTATGAGAATCGCACCAAGATGGTAAAATCATTCTTCCAGTAGCGTCAATGACTTCTGAAACATTTATTTTAGGACAGTTTTCCATACTTCCAAAATCAGAAATCAATCCGTTTTCTACGATTAAAAAAGCATTTTTAATCGTAGGCAATTCATTCATTGCTTTTCCAGAGACAAATGCTATGGGTTCTGTACGTACCTGAATTAATTCTTTAATATTTTTAAATAAAGTTATCATTTAGAATAGGTTATTTAAGATATTGTTTTCTACCAAGTTAGGAAGCGTTACTTTTAAATTTGGTGTGCGTTCCATTTCTCGTTTTATTGCAAAGATAGCTTCTTTATTTCGAGCCCAACTCCTACGTGCAATACCATTGTTTACATCATAGAATAACATGCTTTTTAAACGTTTTTCGGCTTCTTTAGTGCCATCTAATAACATGCCAAAACCGCCATTCATGACTTCTCCCCAACCTACTCCACCACCGTTGTGAATAGATACCCATGTAGCACCTCTAAAGCTATCGCCTATAACATTATGAATTGCCATATCTGCTGTAAATTTACTGCCATCATAAATATTAGATGTTTCTCTAAAAGGAGAATCTGTCCCACTTACATCATGATGATCTCTGCCTAAAACCACAGGGCCAATTTTTCCAGCTGCAATCGCATTATTAAATGCTTCAGCTATTTTGGAACGCCCTTCGGCATCGGCATACAATATACGTGCTTGAGATCCTACCACCATATGATGCTTTTTGGCATTTTTAATCCAAGTAATATTGTCTTGCATTTGCAACTTAATTTCTTCTGGTGCGTTTTCCATAATGTCTTGTAAAACTGTTGCAGCTATGGCATCTGTTTTATCTAGATCTTCAGGATTTCCCGAGGTACAAACCCAACGAAATGGTCCAAAACCATAATCGAAACACATGGGGCCTAAAATATCTTGCACATAGGATGGATATTTAAAATCAATCCCATTTTCTGCCATCACATCGGCTCCTGCTCTAGACGATTCTAATAGAAAAGCATTACCATAGTCAAAAAAGTAAGTCCCTTTTTTTGTGTGGTTATTAATAGCTAATGCATGTCTACGCAATGTGGCTTGTACTTTTTCTTTAAATACTTCTGGTGCTTCGCGAATTAATCGATTGGATTCTTCATATGAAATATCTGCAGGATAATACCCTCCTGTCCAGGGAATGTGTAATGATGTTTGATCTGAACCTACATGAATAAACATATCTGCTTCATAGAATCGCTCCCATACATCAACCACATTGCCTATAAATGCTATTGAAACTACTTCTTTATTTGCTTGTGCTTCTTTAACTCTAATAATCAAATCATTAATATCATCAATCAAAACATCTACCCAGCCCTGCTCATAACGTTTTGTGGCAGCTTTTGGGTTCACTTCTGCACAAATAGTAATACAACCAGCAATATTGCCCGCTTTTGGTTGTGCTCCACTCATACCGCCTAATCCAGCAGTTAAAAATATTTTTCCTTTTGAAGTCTCGCCTTTTGGTAAAATTTTACGAAAGGCATTCATAACAGTAATGGTTGTACCATGAACAATCCCTTGTGGACCAATATACATAAAAGAACCTGCCGTCATTTGTCCGTACTGCGTAACGCCTAAAGCATTAAATTTTTCCCAATCATCTGGCTGTGAATAATTGGGTATCATCATACCATTAGTAACCACCACTCTTGGAGCATGTTTAGAAGATGGAAATAATCCCATGGGATGACCAGAATAGATATGCAATGTTTGTGCATCTGTCATAATGGCTAAATAATGCATCACTAAAAGATACTGTGCCCAATTTTGAAATACAGCACCATTGCCACCATAGGTTATTAACTCTTCTGGATGTTGTGCAACGGCTGGATCCAGATTATTTTGAATCATTAACATGATAGCTGCTGCTTGTGATGATTTAGCAGGATAATCGGAAATTGATCTTGCATAGATTTTATAGTCTGGTTTGAATCTATACATGTAAATTCTACCATACGCTTTCAATTCTTCTGCAAATTCGATAGCAAGTTCTTGATGCCAATCTTTCGGGAAATAGCGCAATGCATTTTTAATAGCTAATTGCTTTTCATTTATCGATAAACTATCCTTTCGTTTTGGAGCTCTATTTACATTTAACGGGTATGCCTTTATAGCTGGTAAAACATCAGGGATTCCTTGTAGTATTTGATCTTGAAATGTCATCTTTTTTACTTTAAAATAAAAGCTTGATTTTTAACTAATAGAATCATGTTATTAATATCGTCTTTTAAGATTCTATCATCTTCTAATTTTTCAACTTGCTCTCTAATAATTCTGAAATTCTCTTCAATAATATCAGAAAAAGTATTGGGTCTTCTAAACTCTAGAGCTTGTGCGGCATACATTAATTCGATCGCCAATATTTTATCGACATTTCCTAATATCTGATTGAATTTACGACCTGAAATACTCCCCATTGAGACATGGTCTTCCTGCCCTAAAGATGTTGGAATACTATCTGCTGATGGCGGAAAGCACAATGATTTATTTTCTGAAACTAAAGCTGCTGTGGTGTACTGCGGAATCATAAAACCAGAATTTAATCCACCACCAGTAGTTAATAAACGAGGCAAACCAAACTTACCTTCCAATAACAAATAACATCTTCTGTCTGCTATATTTCCTAATTCTGAAGCTGCAATAGACGCGTAATCTAGTGCCATGGCTAAAGGTTGTCCGTGAAAATTGCCACCAGAAATAGCTTCTGTATCACTTAAAACAATCGGGTTGTCGGTAACAGCATTCATTTCTATTTCTGCCAATTCATTTAAATGATAGTAAGCATTTCTAGAGGCTCCATGAACTTGAGGAATGCAACGCATTGAATATGGATCTTGTACACGTTCGCAATCTTCATGAGAATTTACATTTTGTGACTTATAGAGTAACATAAACATTCTTTCTGCGACTTCTATGGTTCCTTTAAAGGGACGTATTTTGTGCAATTCGTCTCTAAAAGGCGCAGAACTTCCTTGATAGCCCTCAATACTCATTGCTCCAGATACGTCTGCTAAATCTAATAAGTATTTCATTTTATTTAAGCCTACAATGGTATGTGCTAAAATAAATTGGGTACCGTTTATTAAACCTAAACCTTCTTTTGCCAGTAATGTTAAAGGGGCTAGTTTATGTTTTTCTAATACTACTTTTGCATGCTCGATATTATTATCTATCCAGAACTCGCCCTCTCCTATTAGTGGTAAAAACAAATGTGATAAAGGAGCCAGGTCTCCAGATGCTCCAACCGAGCCTTGTTCTGGTACTACGGGTAATAAATTATTATTTATAAAATAGATGATTCTCTCAATGAGTTCTAATCGGACTCCTGAATATCCTTGACATAGAGCATGAACTTTACAAATCATCATAATTTTAGACAACATTTTGTCTATGGGATTTCCAACGCCAACTGCGTGCGTAATTAACAGATTTTCTTGTAATTTATTGGTTTCTTCGGATGTAATTTGAACATCACATAATGGTCCGAATCCAGTATTAATACCATAAACAGCTTTTTTACCTGCTGCCATTGTTTCAACCTTCTTTCTACATGCTATCACACTTTCTTTTGCTTCTTTGGTAATAACGGCTTCTATTTCCCCTTTAGAAATAGCTAATACCTTTTTAACCGTTAGGTTATCTATACCGTATTTAAATGTCATTTTATAAAAATTGGTGAATAACAAAGTTATTTTTATTTTTGATAACAAATAATACTATTTAAGTCATAAATCAATAACTATGAGTTATCAAATAGAGTTAAGACATATCAAATATTTTTTAGCGGTTGCTAAAGATCTACATTTTAGAAAGGCTGCTGAACGTTTATTTATTTCTCAACCTGGATTGAGTAGGCAAATTAAACAGATGGAACTTGACTTAGGGATTGTTTTATTTGAAAGACATAATAGAAAAGTAGTTCTAACAAAGGCTGGTGAATATCTTAAAGAAGAACTCACATTAAGTTTAAAAAGCCTAGAGCATGCTTTTTCTCATGCAAAATTGTTGCACGACGGAAAGAAAGGGGATCTAAAATTTGGTTATGTAGGGTCTGCCATGCAAGAGATTATTCCAAGTTTATTAATAGAGTTTAAGAAGGAACACCCCAATATTCTTTTCGGTTTAAAAGAAATGGATAATCATAAGCAAATTGAAGGCTTACTTTCTTATGATATAGATTTAGGTTTTGTACGTTTAGATAGGGTTCCCAAAGAATTGGAGATAAAACCTATTTTAAAAGAATGTTTCTGCCTGGTGTTACCGCATAATCATGTATTAAACAAAGAAAATTTTAAAGGTTTGCATCAACTAAAAGAAGCCTCTTTTATTTTATTCGATCCCAAGTATAGTGCGACCTATTTTGAAAAGGTGATGCAAATTTTTGATGCTAGTGGCTTTTCTCCTATGGTATCGCATAATACGATTCATGCAAGCTCTATTTATAAACTTGTGGAGAATCATTTTGGGGTTTCTATTGTTCCTAAATCTTTAACAGATCCGAATAATAAGAAATTGAAATTCATAGAATTATCTAAAATAAAACAAAGAACAACACTTTCTATTGTTTGGAATAAGAGCAATAGAAACCCTATTTTGAGTCATGTTTTTGATATTATTTCAGAACTATCAGATAGCCTATAGACTAGAAGTTCATGGGGTCGATTTACAACTCCCCTCTTGGTTTTGTTTTTCTTATTGTTAGTAGCTCTATGCACAATACAATAGCATACTATATCCTTAATAATTAAGTTTAACTATTATTAAATGAGAGTATAACTATAAGTAAATGCTAGTCATGATATTTACTAAGAGTCAGAGATATTTACCATTTAAACAAAGGAAAAATCAAACTATATGAACAAATAAAAAATTCTTGAAACTGACTCTCTTCTTTTGCCTACAGTCCAACTTGACTCAAGGGTCTGAGAATTTTTATATTAAAGTGAGCTATTAATGAGACTTCTCCTTTGTCGAAATTGACATAATTATAGAGTTTTTTTAATCACATTGATTTTACCTCGAGCCTGGTTAGCAAAGGCAGGAATAGTCAGTTTCAAGAATTCTTCTATGGTATTTAAGATCAATAAAGCGTTTAAGTTATAATTTAAACCATTCTTGAGTTATCTCTTTTTCTGTATCGTGATTTCCTTTATGAATAAACTCGTTTTTTATAGCGTTGTACTCATAATCTTCCCCCCAGCTCTTATAATGCGCTGCGACCTCTTTTATAGCATCACAGATAAAGTATATATCCTCATTAGTCATTGTTGGGTGAATTGACATTCTTATCCATCCTGGACGTTCTATCAAACAGCCTTCTAATATTTTTTGTTCTATAGATTTGGATGTTGGTTCGTCTACATTTAATAAATAATGCCCATAGGTTCCTGCACAAGAACAGCCTCCTCTGGTTTGTACTCCAAAGCGATCGTTCAATAGCTTAACTATTAAATTGTAATGGGCATCTTCAATATAAAAAGAGAAGACTCCTAATCTATCTGTATGTTCTGGTGCTAATATTGTTAGGTTTTCTATCTTTCCCAGTCTTTCAAAAATGAGAGCATTTAACTCATGCTCTCTATCTAAAATATTTTGTACGCCCATTTTTTCTTTAAGCTGAATGGATAGTGCAATTTTTATAGCTTGTAAAAACCCTGGTGTTCCACCGTCTTCTCTGGTTTCAATATCATCTATATAATCATGATCGCCCCAAGGATTTGTATAAGATACGGTACCGCCTCCTGGATTATCTGGAACCAGGTTTTTATATAACTTTTTGTTAAAGATCAATACCCCTGAGGCACCTGGTCCTCCTAAAAATTTATGTGGAGAAAACGTAATAGCATCTAGATATTCTTCTTCATTTTCTGGATGCATATCAATATCTATATATGGTGCCGAGCATGCAAAATCTACGAAGCACAATCCGTTATTCTGGTGCATGATTCTTGCTACTTCATGATAATTGGTTCTTATACCTGTTACGTTAGAGCATCCTGTAATTGCTGCGATTTTTATAGGGCAATCTTTATATTTGGCAATAAGTTTTTCTAAATTTTCAGCACATGGTAACCCATTTTCATTAGAAGGAATAACTTCAACCTTTGCTATCGTTTCTAACCAGGATGTTTGATTAGAATGGTGCTCCATATGAGATACAAAAATGATCGGTTTTAAAGCTTCAGGAACTTCTGTATGATCTTTTAAATTCTCATTTAATTTTAAACCTAAAATACGTTGAAACTTATTGATGGCACCTGTCATACCTGTTCCAACTGTTATAAGGACATCTTCCTTTGAAGCATTTACATGGTTTTTAATGATGTTTCTAGCATCGTGGTAAGCTAGAGTCATAGCAGAACCCGTAATAGATGTTTCTGTATGTGTATTAGCTACAAAAGGGCCTATTTCATTAAGTAATTTTTCTTCTATGGGTCTATATAATCTTCCACTAGCTGTCCAATCGGCATAAATAATTTTTTGTTTACCATAAGGTGATTCAAAAAATTGGTTGGCTCCAACGATGTTTTCTCTAAAAGATTTAAAATAATCTTCAAGGTTTGATCCTTTAACTTTGGTTTCTGGGATTTGTTTATTCTTTATAGTCTTAATCATAAATTTTTATCTGATTTCTATAAATATTTATTTGGTCTCAACTGTAGTTAAAACTATTTACAGTAGTGTGGTTTGCTTTCTGTTTCTAAAAATTTTGAAACAAGTTTCACGAATTCACACTAACTCAGTTTTACCATGTTTATTCTTTTATTTTTGTATTTAACGAAGCAGACTTTCAGTCTGTCAAAACAAACTTATGGACTTCCAGTCCATAAATTTATTTGAATTTAGAAACGCCTGCTTTTAGCCAGGTATAGTACTCATCCACATCTGGTGTATATGCCACAGGGTCTATTAGGTTGTCTTCATTATGATCCATAAGAACATAAAATGGTTGCGAATTTGTTTTATATTTTACAGCTTGTAATTCACTCCATTTTTGTCCTATATACTTTAATTTTTTGCCTGGTCGTAGCTTTGAATCTATAACTTCGTTGGCTTCTAATTTACGCTTGTCATCTACATATAATGAAATTAGAACAACATCTTTTTTAAGTATGTCTAATACTTTAGGTTTTACCCAAACGTTTTGCTCCATTTTTCTACAATTAACACAAGCATGTCCTGTAAAATCGATCATAACAGGTTTGCCTACTTTTTTAGCATATGCTAATCCTTTATCATAATCGTTAAAAGCTAAAATGTTATGAGGTGGCATTAAGTGAGCGCCTTCTGGAATGGCTTCATGACTATCTGCCGAAACGGAACCAGAACCTGTTTTAGCAAACCCAACGCCATAAGGAGATTCACTATAATGCTGTGGTGGTGGGAAAGCACTAATTAGGTTTAATGGTGCGCCCCAAAGTCCAGGAATCATATAAATAGTAAAAGATAAGACTATTAGACCTAGACTTAATCGTCCTACCGAAATATGAGTTAACGGTGAATCGTGTGGTAATTGTATTTTCCCGAAAAGATAGAATGCTAAAGCGCCAAATATAGCAATCCAAATGGCTATAAATACTTCACGTTCCAGCCAATGTAATTGTAGTACCAGATCGGCATTTGATAAGAATTTAAATGCTAATGCCAATTCTAAAAATCCTAAAACGACTTTTACTGTATTTAACCAGCCTCCAGATTTTGGTAATGAGTTTAACCAGCCTGGGAATGCTGCGAATAAAGCAAAAGGTAGTGCAATAGCAGTTGAGAAACCTAACATTCCTATAACTGGAGCTAAACCTCCTTTAGATGCCGAAAGAACAATAATATTACCTACAAATGGCCCTGTACAAGAAAAAGATACAATAGCTAACGCCAAAGCCATAAAGAAAATACCTATTAACCCACCTCTATCTGCTTGTCTGTCTACTTTATTTGCCCACGAATTAGGGAGCATAATCTCAAAAGCACCAAGAAATGAAACAGCAAAGATGATTATTACAACGAAAAATATTAAATTAAATGTAACACCTGTGGAAAATTCATTAATTGCACTTGCTCCAAAAATAGCTACAACAGCAGAACCTAAAACCACATAAATAACAATAATGGAAAGTCCATAAATAATTGCATTCTTTATCCCTGCGGCTTTAGTTTTACTTTGCTTGGTAAAGAAACTCACCGTCATTGGAATTAAAGGAAATACGCAAGGTGTAAACAAAGCAATAAAGCCTGCTCCTAGTCCTAAAATAAAAATTGTCCAAAGTCCTTTTTTTGATCCTGAATCTGAAGATGGTTTTTCTGTTTTTTTTGTAACTGCTATAGCTGCTTCATCCACTTTATCTTCGACAACCGTCTCTTCCTCCTTTTCTATTTTATCTTCTTTTAATTCTGAATCTGAAGAAGGTGTATCTTCTGGTTGGGCTTTAACAACAGGGGGATTAGTTGTTTTTGCTTTCTCTTCTTTCTTAGCTGGTTTTAACGCTGGCAAATTAAAAACCAGATCAACTTCTTTAGGTGGTAAACACTTGGTATCATCGCATACCATAAACTCAACGGTAGCGTTCACAACCTGTTTACCTCCTAGGACTTTTATTTTTTGTTCAAAATTGGCTCTTTTTTCAAAAAACTTAATTTTCATCTCAAAAATAGGGTCGTCTATCGTATGTCCTTCTTCTTCAGAGGTATTTCCTAATGTTTTAAAAGTACCGTCTTCATCATCATACGTGAATGTTGTTGCAACAGGCCCTCCTTCTGGTACGGCTTGCGAATATAGATGCCAACCAGATTCTATACTTGCCTTAGAAATCAATTTATACTCGGTATCGGAGATTTTCTCAACTGAAGTTGTCCATGTTACTGGTTCAAAAATTTGAGAATTCCCTATACTTAAAGTAAATAAGGCTAATAGAATAATAAGTTTTTTCATAATGCTATTTTATATATTTTAAAAAAGGGCTATTTAATAAATAACCCTTTTATTATCTTTCTTTTATATTTCAACTGACTAACCCGAATATAATGAACACAAAAACAAATGTATTAAGAAAGATATTGGTTTACTTTTTTATTATATATTTTTTTAAAAAATTCTTGAAATTGACTATCTCTGAGGCAATGGTCGGAGATTTTTTTAGATTTAAAAACACTTTAAACTTCAGGTTTAAATACTATTTCATAGGATTTAACTCCTTTTAAAAGTTTTTTAACAAAGCCTTGAATGTCTTTTGTTGTAATAGTTTTAATAATATCTTCAAAATTCTTTGAAGCATTCATATTATAATTTTCACGATAGTAATTTACTAACAAACTCATATCGTAACTATTATAATTTTTTTGCTGTTTTCTTTCTTTTAAATAGTTTGTTAATGTTTTATCTAAATCTTCCTGAATAATATTTCCTTTTGCTATTTTTTTAATTTCTTGGTGCACAATAGTTATTAGGGTTTCTGCCTTTTCTGGATTACAATCAAAATTTACAGAAATGGATGCTTTTTGTAGTGGACGTTTAGACAAACCTGCGCTTGCTCTAGCTCCATATGTTCCTCCTTCTTCTTCTCTTAAGGTTTCTGTAAACCTTAACTTTAGCATATCTCCTATTGAACGGGCTATTAGGGCATTTTTTAAACTATGTTTATAATCATTTTTATATAAAATCCTTACTGAACTTTTTGGGTCTTCCATTTTTAGATAAATATCTTTATCTATTTTCCCACTAAGCCATGGTGTTGAGTTATCTTTCCAAACTTCTTTTTGTTTATTGGTTGGTATACTAGCTATATATTTTTCTAATAAAGGTTTAAGGCTGTCTTTTTGAATATCTCCAACAATAAAAAACTCAAAGTCTGCAGCATTACCAAATCGGTCATTATAGATCGTCTTTATCTTATCGAGAGAAATATCTTTAATAAAATCATCATTAAACAGGCGTCGCTTTGGGTTATTAGCACCATACAACGCAACCGTCATACTATCCTTCATTTTTTCTCCAATATTTTCTTTTCTTCTTATTTTGTAATTCTCTACATTTTGCATGATAACATTAAATCCATTCTCATCAAAACGAGGCTTCACAAAACGAAGATATACCATCTGTAACATCGTCTCTGTATCTTTTGTTACAGAAGAACCTTTTATGCTTTCTGACAGGCCTGAGATACTAACTGAAGCATCAGCCGTTTTACCTGCTAACACTTTTGGTAAGTCTGTATCTGAATAATCTCCTAACCCAGAATATTGTATAACATTGCTTAATAAATCTGCTGAAGGCAAATCTGAATCTTTTAATAAAGAAGTACCTCCTTTACTTATACCGTTTAATTGTACATCATTTGCTTTTTTATTAGCATATTTATAATGCACTTTAATATCATTACTCAAAGTAAAAGTCGTAGATTCTAATGCTTTATTTTCCTCTTCAGAAATAATCTTTCCTTTTTTTATAGTAATACCAGAAATTAGTGTTTTTCCTCCAAAATCATCTGTATAAGCTTCTATAGATGTATCATTTTCTACTGCATTAATAGTGCTTAAAGCTTCTTCTTTGGTTAAATTATTATTACCAGCGACCCCTGTAACAGTTAAAAATCTGTTTTTATCTGTATATAGTTTTTTAAGGGCTGCATGAACTTCTTCTGATTTTAATTTACTATAAATTGATTTTACTATTTCAAATTCTTTTTCAATATCTGTAATCGTTTCATTATTTAAATAATTATCTTGTATTGATTGAGCGATACTAGCATGAGATACATCATCTTTTTTACTAACTTGATTTTCGTAATAGCTTAGTATATCTGATATAGTTCGGTCTATTTCTGCTTTGGTAAAACCAAATGTCACCGCTCTATTTACTTCTGTTAAAACAGATTTAAATGCTGCTAGTTGCTCATTTGGTTTTGGGAATATAGAAATGTTAAAAGTTTTAGTTGTTCTGGAATGATTTGCATAATTAATACGAGCACTAAGAAAAGTAGCTTCTGGCTTTCTGGAAAGCTCGGTTATCCTTGCAGATAGCATATTAGTAGCCATATAGTTTAATAAGGATTCTTTTAAACTTAAAACGGTTTCGTTTTTTAAAGGTTTGGGGTGCCTGATTCCAAAACTTATACTAGATGTGGAAACTTCTTCATCCATAGCCATAGCATACAGCATATCTTCATTATCTGGGATATTAACAACGAAACGTGTTTTAGGTTCTTTTACGGCTGGAATCTTTGAGAATAGTTTTATAATTTTTTCTTCTATTTGATTAACGTCTATATCTCCTACAACAGCAATAGCTTGCAAATCTGTTCTATACCAATCTTTATAAAAATCTCGTAATGCTTTATATTCAAAATTATCTACAATATCCATTAATCCAATTGGCATACGTTGTGCATACTTCGAATTATTAAATATAGTTTCTTTAGTTTTCTGAAAAATTCGCACCCTCCCATTTTGTCGTGTACGCCATTCTTCTTTTATAACGCCTCTTTCTGCATCAATTTCTTCGTCTGTAAGCAATAAGTAGTTTGACCAATCGTGTAATATTAATAAGCCAGTATCTATAAGCTCTGGTGTTGTTGGAATGTTATTTATATTATATACTGTTTCATCAAAAGATGTGTAAGCATTGATATCTTTTCCAAAAACCAACCCATGTTTTTCCATGGCATTTAAAAGGCCTTTTCCTTCAAAATTTTTGGTACCATTAAACGCCATGTGTTCTAAAAAATGTGCTAATCCTTGCTGATCATCATTTTCTAAAACAGAGCCTACGTTTTGGATAATATAATAGCTTGCTACATCTTTGGTTACATCTGTACTTTTTAGATAATAGGTCATACCATTTGGTAAAATGCCCTTTTTAACGCTAAGATCTACAGGTAACAAACTATTTAATTCTGTGTCTAGTACTTTACCTTGTCCAAATAAATGGGTTGCTGTCCCTGCTACAAAAAACAGGAAAGCAATTACTTTAACTTGATTCTTAATAATCATTCGTTTTTAATTTGGTTTTACGTTTATATTACTACTAAGACGTCATTTATCTTACTAACCCCTGCTAATGAAATGTTAAAATTATTTTTTCCTTTCGAAGTTGTTTAAAATTTTATAAAAATCACCTTTAAACTAACAACAAATAAAACTTAAAAAGGGTGGTTTTATAAGTGATTATTTATAGAAAATTGTAAACAAAGACCATATAAATATACTCTAGAAAAATAAAAAAGGAAGGAAGAATTAAGAGTCGTTTCAATTAGATAGTTTATCAGAATTGTTAGAAATTGATAATAATCTCTTTAAACAAAAACTCGAATCAAGGATAGGAAAGCTATTAAAAGAACTGTGGTAAAACTGAATTCGTGCGAATTCGTGATAGAAATTTATAAAAGTTGAGAGCTAATTTATATTCCTATAAGGCAAACTTATAACATTATAATTAATGTATTGGACTTTGTGTACATGGACAGTTACTTATACCACGTAAAAAGTCAAATCCTATAGTAACCATATGTGTACCAGAATTAAAGCTAGTTAAAGCATTTGTTGTTATTTGATAAGCATAGCCGAAATAAAATTTAGATTTTTTAAAACCCGCCATCGGGCCAATATTTAAAGGTTTAAAAAATTGATCATTAAGAAAACGGTATGCTATACCTGCCCAGTAGTAATCTTCATTTCTACTAAATTTTCTAAATTTAAAATTCACATCTGTACCGGACCTGTTATCACTAGCAAATAGTTGATAATAGATTGATGGTTCGAATTCTAAGCCACTTTTTTTAGGGCCTCTAAACGTGTAACCAGAGTATATTTGATAATTTATAAGTAAATCTGGCTCTAATTGTCTAACAAAATCATCAAAGTTTTTAGGCAAAATATTATTTGCATTAAAACTCAGAAAAAAGCCTCTATTTCTATATAAAAACCCTACATCAAAATTATTATTTGAAGTAGCTCTGTCGTCTGTCACTCCAGTTGGAAATGGCGACCCCGTATTGGGGTTATAGCCTTCAAATTTAGCAATATCAAGCCTAAAACTGTTAATATTATAAGAAATACCAAACGACAAATACTGTTTTGAATAATAATCTAAAATAAGATGGTGAGCAAAAGAGAATTTAGCCCCCTTTTGAAGTGTAAATCCATTACTATCATTATATAAAGATACCCCAATCCCAGAACGGTCTGCAATTCTAAAATCGGCATATAAAGATTGATTCTCTGGAGCATCTTTAATACCTACCCATTGTGCCAATCCATTAGCTCTTATCTTTAAGTTATCACCAATTCCTGCATATGAAGGAGAAACCACAAAATTATTTTCTGCTAAATATTGCGTAAAGACAGGCAAATTTAGCTCTTGGCTATAGCTTTTAGCTATAACCAAGAGACATAAATATATATATAGTTTTTGCATTTTAAAAATTTTTAAAATCATAATCACTTATTTTCATTATCTATAAAGTGTAAAGTGTCCAACAATTTCACGATCATCTTTAGGATCATTTAGTTTTAAAATATACCAATAATCTCCAGATGGAAGTTGTGAGCCATTGTAGCTACCATCCCATTTTTCACCCACTCTCAATGTTGCTATTGCACGACCATATCTATCAAAAACATCGAAAGTAAGGTCTTCGTATTGAGATGTACAACCAGGTCCCCATTCATCAAGATCATTATCGCCATTAGGGGTAAAGTAATTAGAAATACATACATCTATATATTCAAAATATCTGCTAGCAACAGCAACACATCCATTACTATCTGTAACTGTTACTGTATAATCTCCAGAAGCATAAATAATAAATGTATTAGTGCTACCATAAGATTCTCCATTAAGCGTGTATTCATATGGTGCCGCTCCTCCACTAGTTACAGCAACAATTTCGTTTAACCCGCCATCTTCTAAAACAAGTGTTAATGGCTCAAATTGAGAAATATCGAAATTTTCGGTTCTTTGACTACAACCATTCACATGTCTTACATCTATATAATGGTTTAATCCAGGTGGCACATTTACAAACACATTACTATTTTGAAATGCATTGCCATTTAAAGCGTACTCTAAATCTGTAGAACCTGTTATACTTTCGTCTACAGTTACGGTAACCGTATTGGTTGATATATTACCCGTACAACTATACGCAACAACTGCTTCTGGATTAATCCTTATAGATTCAGGGAATGTAATATCCCATTCCGATTCACATCCAAGAGCATCACGAACATAAACTATATGATCGCCGCCACCTAAGTTATTAAAATCAAATTGTGTTTGTGTAGCGGTTCCTGTTGTGTATGTACCATCTATATCATCTAAGGCAACACTATATGGCATATTTCCTCCAATAATATCAACACTAAAGCTTCCATTCAGATCACCTTCACAAATCTCTGCCGTTATTGAACCTGGAACCATACTTAAGAATACTGGATCTGGAGAAAAAATCTCGAAATCATAACGCTCTAAACAACCTAATTCGTCCTGAGCAATGGCTTGATAAATACCTGGTTCAAGGTCTGTAAATATTGGTGATTCAAAAAATTGATTCAAAGAAGGTGAAATAGCATATTTAATGATTCCTGTTCCTCCCGTTGCTTCTATTTCTAAAATACCATCATTAGCACCAGAACAAGTTAAAGGGAATTCTGTAAAAGTTACTATCAATGGGTCATTAGGCTCTGTAATTTGTATACTTTCCATGTCCGAACACCCACCACTATCTACTCTTACTTGGTAGGTTCCAGCTACAAGATTGGTAAAAACACCTGGACTATCTTGCGTTACTGGGGTTATGTTGATAGTTCCAGTCGCATCCAATAAGGTATACACATAATTACCGATACCACCTTCAGCCGTTGCATTTATAACACCTGTATTATCTCCTTTACAATATATAGTTTGACTCGGAGAATCAAAACTAAGAGCTAAATCTACAAGTGGTTCAATTGTAACTTCATTCGATTTGGCCGTAGCACAACCATTTGCATCTCTAACATAATAAACATACGTTCCATCTGCTACCGATAATGTTGCTGGTAATGTTCCTAATGGCGTTGTATAATTTTCAGTAGCACCATAAGTATATGTTCCTGTACCTCCAGTAGCAGTTAATTCTAAAGTGCCACCAGCTGGACATGTTATTGGATCTGTTCTCATTAATGTTGCTATTACTTCAGTAGGTTGAGTTATAACGACATCGTTTGTGGTATATGTACAATTAAACCCATCGGTTACTGTAACATTATACGTTCCAGCTCCTAAATCTGTAAATACAGGAGATATTTGAGGTCCAGATGAACTTGGTGTTGGTAAAACCGTATTAAGCGTATATGAATAATTATTAATTATTGGTCCTTGCCCTCCAGTCACAGCACTTACTGTAATTGTAGCATTAGTATCGCCATAACAATCTAATAAGGTTGTACTTGGAGTCACTGTAGCATTAATTGGATCTGGAATTTCTAATAATACATTAACAAAATCGATACAACCTCTGCTATCTCTTACCCTTACCGTATAATCTCCTTCAATTAATCCTGAGAAATCAAACACATTGCTATATGATGTAATAATACCTCTTGTAGCTTCCTCCAATTGGAATTCATATCCTCCAGGCCATCCTCCATCTGCTGTAACAGAAATAGCTCCATCATTATTACCACTTACACAAGTAATTTCTGTGTGAGTTTCTTGGATATCTAAAGCTCTTGTTGGACGTTCTATAGTAAAGTTTTTATTTACTATACAGAACGGCGCATTTACCAAACTAGCATTTATAGTATAGGTACCTGCACTAAAATTTGACAGAGTAATCGGGCCAGCATTAGATGCTGAACCTGATCTAATCGTACTACCTAAATCATTAATTATATTATAATTGAAAGCCCCTGATTCATCTGTTGGTATAGGTGATCTATCTATAAAAGTGATATTAACACTTCCATCTGAATCTGAAAAACATGTAACATCAACAACTGTATCAATTGTAAGATCAAAAGTATTTGGATCAACTACATAATGTGTTGTTTGAATACTACAATTAGTATCTAAATTAGTTACAGTAACAAAATAGTTTCCAATAGCTAATCCAGTGAATACTCCTGTACTATTTGTTTGACTGTATATACCTCCTATTGTAACTCCTACAACATCTTCTACGGTATATTCTAAATTTGGAGGTATACCTCCACTACTTGCTACAGATACTGTAATATCCTCATCATTAGTACAAGTAATAGCATTATCTATAGTTATGTTTACAGTTTGTATATTTATAAATGGTAAAATTGTTTCTGTTGTACTACCAACACATCCATTATTATCATAAACATTTATAGTATAGGTACCTCCTAATAAGTCTGATTCAATAAATACATTATTTGGACCAAACTGCTCAACTGTACCTCCTCTAATAAATTCATAATTACTAAATGTACCAGAACCTCCTACTGCATTATCTACAGTTATAGAAGCAAAGTTTGGCGTATTAGCACCTACACTACAAGCATATTCTACTACAGATGTAGATGGTACTATAAGATTTGGTTCATTCACAGCTTGTGTACTAATACCAAAACATCCTTTGGCTGAATTTACTTGTATTGTATAAGTCCCAACTGTTAACCCTGTAAAAACATTTGAGGTTTGTGGAGCTCTTACAATAGGCGCTGTAATCTCATAGGTATAAACTGGATCATCGTTACTTGTTGGTAAGTTTACAGTAATCACACCATCGTTACCTCCATTACAACTTATGTCTGTTGGAGTGGTAGTAAATGTTACTGGTGTTGGATCAAACGTTCTTACCACATCTGTTTGCGTTGTACAGCCATTAGCATCTGTAATTTCAAATTGGTATGTAGCTGCTGTAGAAGCCGAATAAGTAAAAGTTGTTCCTACAAATGCTATTGGAACTCCTGCATAACCTCCTGAAGCTATATTTACTCTGTATCCATAAGGTGGATTTCCTCCAGCCACAGTAACATCTATAGATGCTTCTGTTGGCACTGAACATGTAAGATTTTTATCTAATGTTGCATTTGATGCAAGTGGCTCAAAAACTGTTATTACTGTAGCACTGGTTCCTGTACAACCATGTCCATCTTTAATGGTCACAGTATAAGATCCCGCTGCATTTACTGTAAATGTCGGATTTGTTTGAAAAGACACCCCACCATCTATACTAAATGACAATGGTGTTACCAGACCCGTTCCTGGTATTGCTGTAAAAGTAAATCCAGAAGCAACGGTACATTGATTTGAAGCTAAAGGTGGCACTGTTACTGTTGGTAATGGGTCATTAATAATTGTAACTGTTTCAAATTCAGCACAATCATTAGCATCTCTAACATATACATCCCAAACTAAGTCTGTTCCTGAATTTGTATTAACATTTATAATATTGCTGTTACCATATGCTGCAAGTGCAGGGGGTCCTGTACCAGATATAACTGCGGCATAAGTATAATTTGGTGTACCTCCTACTTCTGTGATTGTAATTTGAGAATTATCGTTAGTACAAAATATATTGGTTGCAGTAGCAGTAAGATCTAAAGGCACTAATGCTTCTTCAACATCTACTGTAGCTGTTGCTACACAACCTGTTATATCGTCTGTCACTTCAATTAAGTAAGTATTAGCAGATAACGTTCCTATAGCAATTGTTGCTAATGTTTCACCAGTCGCTCCTCCTGTACCATTAATAGTATAGCTATAAGTTCCTGCAAAATTACCAACAGTAAAGCTTATTGCTCCGTCAGAACTACCTGTACAACTTATATTATCAACTAACGATCCTGAAACTGTGATATTTGTTACTGGATCTACAGTATATGATTCTGTATAAAAACAACCATTTGCATCTGTTACTTTAAAAGTATAAGTATCTGGTGCTAATAATGTAAAAATACCTGTTGTATTTGATGTTGCAGAAGCTGCAGGAGATGTTATCTCATAAGTTAATGTACCTACTCCAGTTCCTCCTGCTGGTGTTACAGTAACCGTACTTGTTGTATCGTTACATGTAACATCTGTACCTGTAATAGTACCTGCTGTTGGTGGGTTTAATGCTGTTATATTTACAGTATCGCTAAACGTACAACCTTTGTCATCTCTTACTGAATATGCAATGATTTGGTTAACACCAGTATCGTTCACTGTTAATGTGTTAGTAGCACTAAAACCAGATCCATTAAAACTGTATTCGTATGGTCCTGTTCCTGTTGTTGTATCAACCGTTACGGTTACTAAACCTGGTTGGGTAGCATTCGTTGTTGTATTACAACTAAGTGGCGTTGTTACTGATGCTGTTGCATTTAAAACTAAAGGCTCATCAATAGTTACTATTTCTAGAGCTGAATCACAGTTTTTCGCATCTCTCACAATCACATTATAAGTTCCTTGCGGTAAACCAGGAAAATCATTAGAAGCCTGGAAAGTGGTACCATTATCTATACTGTATTGGTACGGTGATATTCCATTGGATGCTGTTACTACGATACTACCGTCTGAAAGACCATTACAACTTACATCAATTTTCGCAGATAAAGATGTTGGCGGTACCAGTGGATCGATAGTAACAACATTAGATGTCGCATCACAAGTTTGAGAATTTGTAACTCTAAACTGATAGTCTCCATCTGTACTCGCTACATGAGTAGCCCCTGGGCCTGAAATAGGACCATAGGTACCACTGTTAAAGCTAACTTCATAAGTATATGGGCCTACACCTGTTCCGCCACTTGGTGTTAAAGTAATAATGGCATCAACACCTAAACATTCTAAATCTTGTGTTAAAGCAGCATTTAATAATAATTGAGGTTGCACTACATAAGGTACTGATGCCTCACAACCATTTCCATCTCTGATACTTAAAGTATACGTTCCTGGTCCATTAATTGTAAAATTTGGACTTACTTGATAAGCACCTCCCATACTATAAGTTGCTGGTGCCACAGGTGCAGTTCCAGATAAAACAATGTTTAAAGGAGTTCCTACATAACATTGTAGAGCTGGTGAATTTATTGTAGGTAGTGCATCTGTAGGTAACGTTTCTGTATCAGATTGCACACAACCATAAGCATCTCTTACATAGATATCATATGCTAAACTTCCTGCTAAATTAAACGTATTAGCAGTTGACCATGCCCCTAAAGGGTCTCCAGATATTACGGCTTGATATTCATATGGTGCCGTACCAAACTGTGCTGTTGCTGTAATAATTCCTAATTCATTACAATTGGCATTTTTCGAAACAGAGGCCTCTATTTCTAATAAAGCAGTTGATTCGGTAATATTAAATTCAGAAGTTGTTACACTACAACCCGCATTATTAGCTCCAACATCTTCTGTTACCAATACAAAATAAGTTCCAACTGGTAATGGTCCTAAATTAGCGACAGGGAGTGTTCCATTAGCTGGAACCGTTCCTGAGCCTGTAATACCTGTTGTTGCCAGCGTATGCGAATTAAATACCTCATAAATAACATCTGTAGTTCCTGAATAAATACTCGTAATATCAAAACTTACATTTCCATCAGCACTTCCTGTACAAGAAATATTATTTTCAACAACTGCATTAGCCGTTAACGTAGAATTTGTTTCTATAGGAACTGTTGATTGTTCAAAATAATAACATTGTGTTACTTCATCAAAAATAATAAACGAGTAAGTTACTCCTGGTGTTAAATTGGTAAATGTTGATGTCTCACCAGTTCCTGAAGCATCTGCATCTTGCCATGGTGCAGTAGTTGGTGCAGTATAAGTTATTCCAGGACCTGTATAAATAGCAAAATGATATGGTCCATTTCCTGTTAATGCCCCTCCTACACTAACCACAACAGTTCCCCCTGTGGTACAAGTTGTTGGTAAAGGTGTTATTGTAACATCTAAATTGGATGGAGGAGATGCAACTAATACATCTTGAATCAATTCATTACAACCATTACTATCAACTACACGTATTTGATATAATCCAAAATCAACTACATTAAAAGCAACGGATGCTGTTCCTGTAGCATTAAACTCTGAATTAGAATAACCATTTGTACCAGTAACAAAATAATTATATGGTCCTGTGCCACCTGTAACACCATCAACTATAATAGATCCGCTTGATATTCCAACTCCTGTACATGTAATAGGAACTGCATGATGAGTCACATTAAGATCAGCTGGTTGATTAATTATAACTGTATCTGTATCTGTACAACCATTTGCATCAGTAACAGTTATGGTATAAGTTCCTGCTGATAATCCGCTTGTTTGCGTTCCATAATTTGTGCTTTCTGTATCGTTATGAACATTTATGGTAAAAGGAGCTAATCCCTGTGTTGTATCAATAGTAACATCAATAGCGGCTGTGTCTTCTCCAAAACATAAAATAGTTTCTGTTGTTGATGCTACTGCTGTAACATCTGGATTAACTGGAATATTCGTTGTTATCACATTTGTTTCTACTGTACAACCATTGGCATCAGTAATTTCAAATTGATACGTATCTGCTGTAGCCGCTAAATTATAAGTAAATGTCGTTCCTACAATTGCTATTGTACCTCCATAAGCGCCTGTACCTATTTTAACTTTATAAGAATAAGGCCCATTTCCTCCAGCTACTGTAACATTCATAGATGCATTTACTGGTGACGAACATGTTAAATCTTTGGTTAAAATCGCACTTGCAGTAAGTGGATCCAAAATTGTTGTTACAGCACTGGTTGCTGTACACCCGTTTCCATCTCTAATAGTTACGGTATAAGTTCCAGGTGCAAGTCCATTAAATAGTGGGCTTGTTTGATAAGTTGTACCACCATTTATACTATAAGATAATGGCGTTATCAGTCCTCCTCCTGGTGTTGCTGTTATAGTAAATCCAGAAGTACCATCACTACACTGATTAGACACTGTAGCAGTTACTGTTGGTAATGGATCACTAACAATAGTAGCAGTACTTGTTGCAGGACAACCATTATCATCTAATACATATACATCCCAAACGAGGTCTGTTCCTAAATTTGTATCAACTGTTATAATATTATTATTACCATAAGCTCCTACTCCAGGGGCTCCTGCTCCAGATACAACTGCGGCATACCTATAATTTGGTGTTCCTCCTGCAACAGTAACAGTAATTTGTGAATTAGCATTAGTACAAGATACATTTGTTGATGTGGTTGAAGAAATTGTTGGAGCATCTAATGGTTCTCCAACATTTACTGTAGTGGTTGCCACACAACCTGTAATATCGTCTGTTACTTCAATTAAGTAAGTGTTAGCAGATAACGTTCCTAGAGGAACTGTTGTTAATGTTTCACCAGTCGCTCCTCCTGTACCATTAATAGTATAACTATAAGTTGTTGCAAAATTACCAACCGTAAAGCTTATTGCTCCATCAGTACCTCCTATACAACTTACATTATCTACTAACATTCCTGAAACTGTAATATTTACTACAGGATCTATAGTGTACGATTCTGTATAAAAACAACCATTTGCATCAGTTACTCTAAAAGTATAAGCATCTGGAGCTAAACCTGTAAAAATTCCACTAGCAGCTCCAGTAACATTTCCTGTTGCACTTGCAGGAGATAAAATCGTATAAGTTAGTGATCCTACACCATTTGTTGGTGTTAAAGTAACATCACTTGTTGTATTTACACATGTAATTGGTAAAGAAGCAAAAGCTAAATCTGTTGGAGGATCTAACGGTGCTAATGTAATAGGTGTACTATTAAATGTACAACCTTTAGCGTCTCTTACAGAATATGTAATGTTTTGGCTTGTACCATCATCGTTCACCGTTAATGTGCTAGTAGTACTATAAGCAGATCCATTGAAACTGTATTCGTATGGTCCTGTACCTGTTGTTCCATCAACCGTTACAACTACTGTAGCTGGTTGAGCTGCACTAGTAGTCGTATTACAATCAAATGGTGTTACCACATGTGATGCAATTAATGCCGCAGGTTCGGTTAATATTACTGTATCAGAATATGTACACTCTTTACTATCTCTCACAATCACATTATATGGTGATCCTGCTACAGTTAATCCATTAAAGACATTAGAGGTTTGGAAAGTGACTCCATTATCAATACTGTATTCATACGGTGGTACGCCACTAGATGCTGTTACCACTATACTACCATCTGTATCTCCAAAACAATTAGGATTCACAGATGCTATCGTAGCAGTTGGGAGAACTATTGGATTAACCGTAGTAATATTAGATTCTGCCACACATCCACTTGCACTTGCATCAATTATTCTAAATCGGTAATCACCTGCCGTTGCTGTTAAGTGTGTAAACGTTGTTCCTGTTATTGGTATTATTGTTGAATTATACGAAAGACCTCCATCTCTGGATACCTGATATTCGTATGGTGGTATTCCTCCAGAAACGGTACCAGTAATTAAAGCATCTGGTGAGGCTGTACAATCTAAATCCTTAGTTAAAACGGCATTTGCCGTTAATTGTGGTGCAATAATTATAGGTGCTAAAGCATCTGTACACCCATTAGCATCTCTTACTGTTAAGGTATAGGTTCCTGGAAGTAAATTAGCAAATGTATTACTAGATCCAAATGGACCAGCATTAATATTATATTCAAAAGGGGCTTGCCCTCCAGTTACTCCTACTACTATGGTTGCCCCAGTAGTTGTATCGTAACATAAATTTGATGCTCCATCAATGCTAGCTATTGGGTTTGTTGGAGCACTTAAACTTAATGTTGTACTTGTATTTGCTTGACAGTTTTTGGCATCTGTAACTCTTACAATATAATCACCAGAAGAGACATCGTTTAAAATACCACTACTAGGGAAATTAGTAACAAGATTTAATGTAGTTGCGTCTAATAACTCATAAGAATATGCAGCAGTACCACCTGTAGCTGTAGCTGTAACAGTAGATCCAACAAGACATGTTATTGGTGTTCCTGAAGCATTAACTTCTAATAAATTTGGTGAAGTTATATTTTGTGTAAATGTATCCATACAAGTAGTTGCTGCAGCATCATAACGTATTAAAACGTTATAAGTACCAGCTGCTAAACCTGTAATAGTATGAGGTGATGTTAATTGTGTATTCCAAGTTGTTCCATTATCTATAGAATATTGGAATCCATTTGTAGTATCAAAATTCTGTGCTGCAATAGTGATAGTTCCATCGTTTGCATTTAAACATGTAACATCTGTTGCATTTGTTATTTGCGATGTAAAAGCATTATTAGAATCTATTACAAAAGGAAAGTTAACTTCTGTAACACAACTTGCAGGAAGTTGAAAAACTCTAATATCGTCTAGAGCTAAATCATTTCCGCTTGTTTGCTGTACATTAGATCTTATTATAAATCTTAAACTTGTATTAGCTCCAGGATTCAAAGTCATTGGAGTTTTAGGATAATTTTCCCATTGTTCAGATTTTGGTATATTCCCTGTACTAAATGAAGAAATTTCTGTACCAGAACCATCAATTAATGCCACCGTTATATCTGGATCAAATAGAGATGAGCCTGATGAGCTAATTAGATTCATTGCAAAAAACTCTACATTAATAGGACGATTAGGAATAATATCGTTTATGGTTTTTTCATATAAAATTGCTGTTGTAGGTATTGTAGCTCCAATATTAACAACCAAAAATCTTCCATCTGGAGTTACTGGTACAGTGGCAGGTGTATGATCTACCGGATCTAACCATCCACCAAAAAGATGTATTATATCAGAAGTAACAGAGTACTCACCATCGTTAATTCCAATATGACCACCACACTCAGTCCCCACTTCTTGTCGTTCAAAACAATAATACGTAGTATTAATTCCTGGAGATGTAGTGTCTTCACCATAACCAAAATCCTCATTTAATAAATTACTATAAGTTGGAACAGTTAATAATCTATACTGTACTGTAATTTCATGAGGTCCGGAAGGTACATTTAAAAATATTTCAGGATTTGTTGTATTTGTATTTACAACACCATCTAATAAATATGTATACTCATAAGAAGAACCTCCTGTGTTGTTAACAGTGACTGTACTAGTTGCAGTTCCATCACAGTTAAAATCAGGATTACCAATATTTATTGTTGGAGGTACTGGTTCTGGATCTAAAATAATATCTGGCATTGCATAAATACAGCCGTTAGCATCTCTAACATACAAAGTATAAGTTCCAGGCAACACATAAGCTTCATTTGTAGTTACCCAAGTAGCTTGGTTATCAAAACTATATTCATAAAAATTTGGACCAGGAAATGGTGTTCCTCCTTGCGGATTAGTAATACGTAATCTTCCTTCTCCAGATGGACCACAACCTGCTAATTCTGATATACCACTTGAAGCAGTTAAAGCTTCACTTGGTTGATCTATTATAATGTTTTGAACAGTGCTAAAACAATCTGTACCAGACAATGAATATCTAATCATAGTCTGATAAGTTCCACCACTAAGGTTAGAAAATGTTGGATTAGTCACATAAGTAGCTCCATTGTCTATACTATATGCTATTGTGTTACCATTAGCATTAGTTACATTAAACACTATTTGTCCATTATTATCATTATAACATAAAATATCTGTTTTAGTAACGCTAAAATCTGGAGGTAATATCTCATTTACTGTTATTGATGTATTTACAGAACAGTTATTAGAATCAACAACTCTAATATCATATACACCTCCTGGAGCTACTACAGGTATTGTAGGTATTGTTTCAAATTCTGTAGCACCATTTATATAATAGTAATAAGTGCCTGACCCTCCTACTGGATATACTGTAATCTCACCATCTGCACATGCTGTTAATGGTGTTGTTAACGCTGCACTAGCTGTTAACTCTGCTGGGTTTTCTATTTCTATATTTCCTGTAAATACACAACCATCATCTGTTGATACATCTATAGTGTATATTCCCGGGTTTAAGTTTGGAAACGTATAACTGTTAGCATCTATAGGACCTACATTATTTATGGTTCCACCACCTTGGGAAATTGAAAAGTAGTATTGTGGACGAACATCATTCGCCGCTATTATAACACTTCCTTGTTCGTTATTACATAAAGGCTGTATTATATTAGTAGAAACAGTAAAATTTCTTTCTCTTACTTGAATATTTGGTACTGTAAAAATACAAGGATTAGATATTAGACCTGTTTGTCTAATATAAACAGTATAAATATCAGGCGTAGTAATAGAAAAAATATTACTTGCCTGGTAATTTACATTGTCAATACTATATTCATAATCACTAATAGGAACGTCTCCAACAACTATTTCTCCAGGTGTTGTACAAATAATATCCCTTGATGTTGCTGTAGGTACCAATACATTTTCATAAACATTAAAATAAAATACATTGGAACAACCTCCAGAATAATTTAATGTCAGTTTATATTGACCTGGGCTATCTACAAGATAATCTGCTCCTGTTTGTACTGTATTCCATACACAACTTATATCTGTACTAGTATTAGCACATTCAATATTAGCAACTGCAGGACACCCTTGAGTTTCGTCTAGTTTTTCCCAAACTATGTTATCGGCATCTGTAATATTTGTTTCAATAAATCTTGTATCATTAGCGCCACACATAAATATATATGGTAACTCGACTCCATCATCAGGACATCGAACGACCTCGTTTGCAAATGGAATTACAGGATTTGTTACACCTGCTCCATAAGTAATTACATTAAATATTTGATCGATAGATTGACAAGGTGCCGTTGCCGTATTACGAACCGTATATACGCCTGGTGCTGTAACTGTTATGGATTGGGATGTTTCACCTGTAGACCACAAATATGTATCATAATCGTCACCTGCTTCTAATGTGACATTAGCACCACAAAGTATCACATCTTCTTCAAACGTACAATCAATATCTGCCAAAAAGTTAGTTGCTGCTGGTGTTATTAAGCAGCCTGTATTGGCGCTATAACTTGGATCGTCTGAAATAGTGAAGTCCTGATTTAATGTTCCTTTATATTTTGAAAATGCTTGATTACTTACAATATTATCACAGGCATTATTTAATAAGCTACATTCTCTTACAACCGTAACTTTAAAACGAATTTCGAACATAGGGTCAAACTCTTCAACCACAGAATCATCAATTGCGAAAATAAGTTCTCTAGTAGCAGCATCATAACTTTGTACTGTAACCCCACTAGGTAATAAACCTATGTCTGCTGGGTAATCAAAATCTATATTTCTTGGTAGTACATCTCTAATGGTGGCTTCTGTAGCATTATCATTTCCTGTATTTTGTATCCCAAGCACATAATTTAATTCATCTCCAAGATCTACCAATGTTCCGCTAATATCATTTCCAAAAGCATCCTCAACCGTTTTTGTAAGTACTAAATTGGGTGCGATAATATCGACAGCTAAAGCGAAAAAATATGGAAAATAAGTATCTTGACTCGTTTCTAAACGAACTGTAGCACCTGAATCACCATTACCAATAACGTCGTTATCCGCATTAGGAACCATCATGACTCCTGTATCAAATCCTAAAGTGTTACTACTATTAGGATTTCTTGGAGCTATACTTGATACTGAACTATCGAAAAAGTTGTTTCTCAAGCGATCAGTATCAGACAATCTTGTGCCATTAATCCTTAAACGGTCTCCTTCAAGAGGTTTATCTCCTTCTAAAGCAGCAAATGCAAAATTTGCATAAACTGGTGCTGGTGCAGGCACTGTTCTAAATCCAGAAATCGGAATATCTAAATCAAAGCCAGTTCTAATAGTACTAAAGCCATCATAACTAGTAATTGACTTACCTGTGTATGAAGGGTTCTGGTAAACTATAAATAAAGACCATCCTGCTGAATATCCTGTATGGTTACCAAAAGTGTCTGTTCTCCCCTGAGCTGACGATACATTTGCAACTGTATATGTTCCTTGATCGGTACCTAATGCTCTTATTATATCTGTTACATCTGCATAACATACATATGGAAAACTATTACCTCCATCTACCGATGATGATCCTGCATCGAAAATAACTTCATCTGCTACAATATCATTATACCCCCCTATTGGTCCTTTCAATTTTACATTATTAATAGATTCAGGTCCCTTTACAACGGCACTCCAATACAGGGCGGCATGTACTATTTCATAACAATCGTTGGCATCTATTGGAATATCAGGGTTAATAGGGATAAGTAAATCCGCACTAGAAGAACTAAATGTTGATCCATCAGAATCAATGTCAATATATCTCATATTAACATCATCATTAGTTTCATTGTTATTATTGTAAGCATTATTGCTTGGTCCCAAAATATTATTACCTATCAAAACGATATCACCCTTTAAATCTTGATCAAATCTAGGAGGGCTTGTCGTACCTGAAAAAGGCACATAATTTTGAGCAAATAATTGCACACTGAACAATATCAATAAAACGATAAGTCCGTTTTTAAAAATAGTAGGTTTTTTCATAATAGTTTATATTTGACACTTCTTTATCTTCATGGGGCAAATCAGAAAAAGAGTAGTTAGAGTTTAATTTTGCAACATATATTTTTAGTTTTCTACTTTAACCATAGACATTTTACTGTTGTACGGTTTACTTCCTTTATCTTCTAAAGCTTTTTTAGCTTGTTCTACATAATCGTACTTTTTATAATAAATAAAATATTTACTTGTATTCTCATCGTAGAAGAAATTAACATCAGCTTGTCCAGAAGATACTGTTTTTGTTAAAAAGTCATCTCTTTTATCAACATCGCTATGCACTGCAATTACTAAATAATAACCGCTTTCTACGTTTTTAACATCTTTAACAATTATATTACCGCTCTGTTTTTCTCCAAAATCAAAATCTTTTTCTTCAGGCGGTACAGCACTTACAGAAGTATTTTTCTTAATTCTGTTTAATGCAGCCATATCTTTTTTATGTCTATCCTCTGCATTCTCGTAATCTGCTCGTTTAATTCTTCGTTTTCGTTCTATTTCTGTTGCTATATTTATTTTTTCTAATGCTGCCATTAAACTTTTTCTCGAATTAACAGCTTTTATTTGTTCAGATTTTAACCTTTCTAACATTTTTAGATCATCTGGATTAATCGAATTCTTATATGATTTTTCTAACGCTGTAATTTTCTCATTTCTACTTTTTATAACACCATCAAGTTCTGATTTTAAGGATTCTAAAGCAGCATTTTCTGCCGTAATACTTTTAAAAGGCTTTGGCGCTAAAAATATTCCTTTTTCACTTAAATCATTTTCTTCTTTTAAATCTTTAAGATCTTGATCTCTACTAGCTACTGTTTCGTCTAGTCTTGTTAATAGATCATTCATCGATTTAGTTATATCATCAACTGGTGTTTTAACTTTTGCTTCAGCGGCAGCTTTAGCTCTTGCAGCTTCTGCATCGGCTTTTGCTTTTGCTTCGGCGGCGGCTTTAGCTCTTGCGGCTTCTGCATCAGCTTTTGCTTTTGCTTCGGCGGCAGCTTTAGCTCTTGCGGCTTCTGCATCAGCTTTTGCTTTTGCTTCGGCGGCAGCTTTAGCTCTTGCGGCTTCTGCATCAGCTTTTGCTTTTGCTTCGGCGGCGGCTTTAGCTCTTGCGGCTTCTGCATCAGCTTTTGCTTTTGCTTCGGCGGCAGCTTTAGCTCTTGCGGCTTCTGCATCAGCTTTTGCTTTTGCTTCGGCGGCAGCTTTAGCTCTTGCAGCTTCTGCATCAGCTTTTGCTTTTGCTTCGGCGGCGGCTTTAGCTCTTGCAGCTTCTGCATCA
>NZ_JAUOEL010000007.1:175793-408865 GCF_030540765.1 Flavivirga jejuensis
GCTCTTGCGGCTTCTGCATCAGCTTTTGCTTTTGCTTCGGCGGCAGCTTTAGCTCTTGCAGCTTCTGCATCAGCTTTTGCTTTTGCTTCGGCGGCGGCTTTAGCTCTTGCAGCTTCTGCATCAGCTTTTGCTTTTGCTTCGGCGGCGGCTTTAGCTCTTGCAGCTTCTGCATCAGCTTTTGCTTTTGCTTCAGCGGCAGCTTTTGCTCTTGCGGCTTCTGCATCAGCTTTTGCTTTTGCTTCAACGGCAGCTTTTGCTCTTGCGGCTTCTGCATCAGCTTTTGCTTTTGCTTCGGCGGCAGCTTTGGCTCTTGCGGCTTCTGCATCAGCTTTTGCTTTTGCTTCGGCAGCAGCTTTAGCTCTTGCGGCTTCTGCATCAGCTTTTGCTTTTGCCTCAGCAACGGCTTTAGCTCTTGCAGCTTCTGCATCAGCTTTTGCTTTTGCTTCGGCAGCAGCTTTAGCTCTTGCGGCTTCTGCATCAGCTTTTGCTTTTGCTTCGGCGGCAGCTTTAGCTCTTGCGGCTTCTGCATCGGCTTTTGCTTTGGCTTCGGCGGCAGCTTTAGCTCTTGCGGCTTCTGCATCAGCTTTTGCTTTTGCTTCGGCAGCGGCTTTAGCTCTTGCGGCTTCTGCATCGGCTTTTGCTTTTGCTTCGGCGGCAGCGGCTTTGGCTCTTGCAGCTTCTGCATCGGCTTTTGCTTTTGCTTCGGCGGCGGCGGCTTTGGCTGCTGCTGTTTTTCTTGATCTTTCAGCTATTTCTTTAGCTTTTGTTTCTGCTAACAACTTAGCTCTTGCTGCTGCTGCTGCTTTAACTTCTGCTGCTGTTTTTCGTTTAACCGGAACTTTACTTTTAACAGAAGTTCTTCGTCTCACTGTAGATCGCTTTCTTCTTTTGTCAGGAATGATAATAGAAGCTTCTTCATCGTCACCACTATAAGCATATCTATATCTGTTTTTAAATTTATAGGCTAGTGTTATATCATGGGAATTTCCAAAAGATAACAAATCTCCTATAGCTTTTTCATAATTATATTCTATAGAAATTTGAGTACTTATATTTAAACCTAATCCTATAGATAATCCATATAAAGTATTATACCCCGCTTGTGCCCAAATACCTTTAGGAACAGTTAACATAGCTATTCCAGAAATAACTGTCTTATCTTTTTTAAATTCTGTTTTTATTAAACCAGAAAATTTACTTTCATCGAAAAAACCACGAGTGTCTGCATAACCCGTATACATAATATGGGCTTGTACACTTTGCTCAGGATCTTCTTCTACTATCTTGGATGTATTGAGATTATATAAAAAAATGTTATTAAGGGATAATCCAAAGTCAAGAAAATCTGTACCATAATTTATTCCAGGATTCGCTGTTATCAAAGAGTTTGATGGTATATTGTCTAAAGATGGGTCTGGGAAATTTGTTATGACTTTACCCTCGTTTATACCACTTTTGTAAAACCCCAAATTCATACCAAAAGTTAAATTGCTGTCTCTATTAAGTACAACATTGTAAGCGAAATTTAGAATGCCACCAAAGGTGGAAAATACGCCATAATTTTGTTGAAAAAGTCCAATACCAGCGCCTATGTTTTCTCTAAATCTTCCAGAATAACCAAATAAATATGTTTGAGGAGCATCTTCAAACTGAGCCCATTGTCTTTTATTATTAAAACTAATATATTTGTTTTGTTCTCTTACAAAACTAAAGGTAGGATTGATAGCATATCTATTAAACTTTAAAGAATTTCTAACAGGTAATACAAACGAAACAACTCCATCTTCTTCTTGAGTATGGAATTGTTGTGTAAAACACAAAAATAGAACGATATGTAATAGATATGTTTTCATATTATTTTACAACCGTTATAGACCCTTTTCTTGTTTTTTGATCTTCGGTTGTTATTATATAATAGTAAACTGGATTTACACTTTTAAAATCCAATTCATTTTCTGGCCAATTATTTTGATAATCATTGGTTTGTAATACTATTTCTCCTCGGGAGCTTATTATTAGAACTTCTGCATTTGTTCCACTTACGAATGTTTGTGGAATAACCCATGTATCATTCTGTCCGTCACCATTTGGACTTATTAAATTAGGTATTTTTTCAACTTCTGGAAATGCATCATTTATTACAAAAAGAAATTCTTTTGATGATATACAGCCTATGGTTTGATATATAACAGCTTTATAGTTACCTATTTGCGTTGCTTCATAGCTACTACTATTTTCTCCAGTAATTAGAGTGTCATTTAAGTACCATTCGTATTCTGGGCTATTAGCTGTATCTGTAATATTAATATCTAAAGTTCCACTAGCAGGCATTAAATTTACTCCTGGTAATTCTGAAACATCAATGCTACTCGTAAATTGATTGGCATCAAGCGTAATCGACGCACTGGTTGAACAACCATTTAAAGTAATATTAACGGAAAATGTACCTGATTCATTAGTTTGATATGTTTGCTCTGTGGCTCCAGAAATTTCATTGCCATCTTTAAACCATTGATAACTATTAGCCGAAACAGTACTTAAAGTTGTTAAACCCACACTAGCACAAAATGAATCTCCTAAACTAGAAGTTATACTGGAGGCTCCACCAGCCGATGCTTCACTAACGGTTACCTTGTTTGACCTTGCGGTCTCTGAAGTACATGATCCGTAATTTATTACAACAAAATAAGTTCCTGGGTCACTTACTGCTAAACTTGCCCCTGATGCAAAAGGATCCGATGTTGTCGGACCTGTTACTCTATGCCAAGTATATGAAAGTGAAGGATATTGTAATGGAGAATTATTATTTATAAGGTCTGGGTTATCTATTGTTAACAAATAGCTTCCTCCAGAACAAAAAACACCTGTATTTTCTAAATTATTAATAGAGAATCCTGTGTCAACAAATTTATAATAAGCAGGGAAAGCATCAGAAGAAACACTTGTTTCAACTGGATCTGTTCCTTTAACTCTAAGTTTAAATCCTTCTCCTGCTATTGTTGTTGGCACAGAAAAATTAATTATTCCTGGTGATGTGATAATTTCTCCAACTGAAGATGTATATAGTATCACTGCTGGATCTGAAAAATTTCCTGCTTCATCAGAGAGTTCTATTATAAACTGATTAGAAGCACCCAAACCTGATTCTGTAAAATCGAATTTTACTTCAAATGTATTAAAATCAGGATTAGCACAAGTTTTTGTAAATTCAAATGAAGGTTTTCCTATTTTTGGTTGTGCATACGCCTTTCCTACTACAAATAGTAAAATTAAAACAATAAAGTTAGTAAAAGTAAAGTTTCTCATACGACATTATTCTTTAGTAAATAAAACTTCTAGAAACAATTATCGTACTACTAACGACACCATTATAATTGAAAATCACTTTTATAATAATTAATTGTTGATTGGTTTACTAATAAGGGTCTTTTCTCGTTCTGAATTATTAATTAAGCTAAAGTAAAAACTAGAAATTTCTAGTTTTTACCGTTAGCAGCTATTATTTTATTAATACGTAATCTAAAATCTGGTCTTTTCTTATTCTTTAAATCTATAAAAGTTTCAGAATTTTGGCTTTTTGCGTATACATTATAAAATGATCTGTTACCATACCAGTTTTCTAAGTCCTCATTATTAGAATTGTTTTCTTTAAATATGTTTCCATTACAGTTATTGAAATACATATCTACAAATTTTATTCTCTCTAAGTTCTCTTGATTGATTATTATTTTATCGTCTAATATTACCGCTGGATTAAATCCAGAAATAACACTTTTATTAATATCAAGTGAAGCACTTTCTCCTATAAATATGGCTTCTTTAATTAAACCTAATTTAATATGCTCATTTAAATCATCACTAGTATTTATTAAAGTAACATTTTTAGCAATTACAGATGTTCCTTTTTTTGTAAAATCTACTTCTTCTTTTTTATCATAAGATGTTACTTGTAAGCATCTAGCTCCTTTACTACTACTACCATACGGAGATCTAACTGCTAATGAGTTAGTTAATACTACTTGTGTCCCATAATTAAATTTATAGTCATTAATGTTTGATCTATAAGAAATGGCATTTGATATATTAACGTTACCTCCTAATACTTCAAAAGAATCTCCTGCACAGTAACTTACCATAACATTTTCGAATACTGTTTCGCTTCCTACACCAGCTAAGAACAAACCATCAAATTTAGCTCCTGTTCTTAATTTTTTTCCTGCATATTCTATTCTAACATATTTTAGTATACCAGAATTACTTTTAGTGTTTGTTCCTCCATAGTTAGTATATACATAAGAAGAAGGATCCAGGTGTGCATACATAGATGCTATTGAGCTGTTTCCAAATTTATTTGTTGGTCCATCTCCTAGTATAATTATTCCTCCCCAGTCTCCTGCTTTTTTAACACTTCTATTTGAAGTAAAAATAATTGGGTCGGTTTCTAATCCTTCTGCTATTATAGTCGCTCCTTTACTTATAGTTAAAGATGCTTTAGAATCGTAATCACCTATAATAACTGTTCCTGGTTCTATAGTAAGTGTAACACTATCTGCTACAAAAACATTCCCCATTAACAAATAAGTATCTCTTTTTGATAGCTTGGTATCTTTGGTTATATTTCCTGTTATTATCTGACTAGGTTCCCCGTAATCAGACAGTTTAGGACTGAAATCTGTCCAGTTATTTAACCAGTTTTCTGTACCTACTATTCCTTTTTCCTGTTGTGCGGATGCGCTTCCAACTATTAAAAGCAACATCATTATTTGGGTGATTCTTTTCATAACAATTTATATTAATACTTGTTTAAGTCAAATTTACAATTAATTACATTTACATTCCATAAAAAGCTAATAAATTCGATGAAATACACTATTATGAAATATTTACTTACAAAAAAGTCCGATGTACTACATGTTTTTATCTATCAATTACGCATAAACGAAATTTACTTATAGTTAGTAAGAATTTTACCAACAAAATGCTTGTTCAAAAAAGTAAAGAAAAAGGAGATAAACAAAAATGTATTACAAATTAAAAAGTTTACTTATAATTAAATAATCGTTTGTACGAAATTATTTAATTACAAGTAAACTCATCAAAAAATATAAAGTATTGATCTTATACTTTACTAAAAAACGTCATTATTTTAACTTACAATTATAAGTATGTCTTGTTGACTTCTCAAAATTGAGTTTCATAAGAAAGTAGGGTTTAATTTTTTAAACCTTATAATATGATATTTTACTGAAAATTTACTGATATTATATTTAATTTAATAAATAAGTAATATCAAAAAAAGTCTACTAGTATGTATGATCAACGATATTCACTGTAATCGTGTAGCATCTTCATGGTATCTTCATAAAATATGATAGCTGCTACCAGATTACTTTTATCTGAGTATGGCAGCATCGTCCTCTGAAAATTAAGTGTTGTTTCCAGAAAAGCATCTGAAGCTTCATATTCGTCATCTAAAGTTGCTCTATTATCTTTTGTATTAGGAATTCCTAAAGTAGACATCGTTACTCCTGGTTTTGTAGCGAACGCTATATATGGTAGCGTTTTAACTAGAAGTTTTATTCTTTCAATATAAAGTTCTAACAATTGTCCCTTTTGCATGCGATCTAATTCTTCCTTATCATGGTATTTTTTTATTCCTACCTTATCACTGATAATACTTTTAGGCACATCTTTCTTTTGAGCAAAACTAGCTCCAGTTATTAAAAATAAACTTAAACTAAAAAATATAATTTTCATTTTCATATTATAAATTTTCTTGATTATGAATAGCAAAACTATGCAATTTATCTTAAAAAACAACATTTTGACCGATTTTTTTGCATTTTATCCTGTAATTTATAAAAATACGTAGTATTGTAGTGAGTTACAATTAGATAATAAAAAACCAAAACGAAGACTATTGCCTACAAATATTTAATATTTGTAGTTTTTTATATTCATATATGGTATAGAACCCTATTTTTTTTAAGAATTACATTAATTATTAGGGATAAAATATTTTATTCGAAATATTTCTTCTTTTTTTAGCCATTTATACAATAAATATTTGAAGACACTAAAATATAACCGATATTTTACTGTGTAAAAAATGTGTTTCCATGGGTAAATATCTTTTTTACATCGCCCAAAAAAGAAATAAACCATGGACTGGAAGTCCATAGGTTCGTTTTGGCAGACTGAAAGTCTGCTTCGTGAAATATGGTAAAACTGAATTTGTGTGAATTCGTGTCAAAAGTTTTTAGAAGCTGAAAGCGACATGCACTAAAGTACATAGTTTTAACTTCATTTGAGACCAATAAAAAGTCTGGTTTTAAGTTTTACGCTGGTCATATTCATTTTATATTTTTGTTATCGCGAATACGCTATCGCTATTTTGGCGGTCAAATTAGTTTTTGGTGTCTAAAAGAAATGCCCTTACACTATTGGTCATTTCACACTTATTAACTCTATTACATAAATTGTATATAATAGATTGTTTGTTCTCTCTTTCTAAGCTCAAACAACATTTATTTTTTAACGACATCTTCAAACATTTGACGCTTGCCTACAAACCTCTAGAGTGTTTACCTCCAATTCATGGTTTTAACAATTTTATAAACAGATCAATATTTGTGGGTACAACGTAGCTTTTCCAGCAGGTCTCCCTAAGGGTTGAAAAATTTTTAGATTAAGGTTTAAAAGTATCTGTTCTAAATGGGTATGCTGGTAAATCTACGCCATTTACTAAATTAACTGTTGGCTTACCTGTAAAGGCATAGCGCACATAAAGCGGTTTTTCTAATCCTGAAGTACTCAATATTATTGTTTTTCCTTTTATTTTGGCATCTGCAGGAAACCACTTTTTAGAATCATCTGATAACCAAAAGGCTTTTGGTGCTTTACCATCTTTTGTTTTAAGTTCTTTGGCATGGTCAAAGTAAATGACTAAGGTATTTTTTTTTGTTTTTATTTTTTTAAATATGGGGCCATAAGACTCTGTACCTGATTTTAAAACAGCATTCATTGCCAGTGATGCTAGACGTTTACCAATAGGTAATTTATCTTTGGGGTGTATATTTTTAACATGCCCTAAATCGATCGTGTTTACTACAGATGTATTTGGCAACTCAAGAACTTTTAATTGTGACTCTCGCATCCACGCCCATGAATGAGAATCGGGGCTTTCTAGATTAATATCTGTTCCTGAATCTAAAATTTTCCCATACCCTGGTAGCATAACCACCATAAAATGCATGTCGTCATTATTCCAAGACTTTCGATAATTTTTCACCCATTCTTTAAGTGTTTCTCCGTACTTAAGCATACCAGAGTTTCTTGAAAACCAAGGTTTTTTCGGCATGCCATGCATAGATTGTGTATTACGTTCTCCTTGATACCAAACTAATCCGCTGCATGCATAAGGAATTAATGGATGCATCATGGCATTATAAAGGATGTTTGATTGTCTGCGTAAAAAAATATCATCTTTTCTTGCCCATGGTTTTACTCCTTCTAAAATAGTTTTTATTCTATTTTTAGTATTAGTATCAGCATCAAACTCATCCATCATGGTTTTAAAATGAGGCACTGTTTTGGTCATTTCTCTTGGCATCCATGCTTCTATGGATGAACTTCCCCAAGATGTTAAAATAATCCCCACGGGAACATTGGCCGATTTCTGAAGAAAATAAGCAAAAGAAAATGCTACTGCACTATTTGGATGTTCATTCACCCATTCACCATCGCAAGTTTCTTGAGGTTGAAACGCCACTGTGTTTTTTACTTTAAAACTTCGAATATTGGAAGATGTGGGTATTAAAGCTTTAATTTCTGGGACACCTCCAACTCCCATTTGCATATTGGACTGTCCTGAACATATCCATACATCTCCAACTACGATATCTGAAATCTTTATAACATCTTTATTAATTGAAGATGTTATAAGCATTGTTCTAGACTCGAAGTTCGCATTTAATGCATCTAAATTTACACGCCATTTACCATTGGAATCTACTACGGTACTTTTCTCTGAGTTCGCAAACTTAACTGTAACGGTTGTTCCAGCTTCTGCCTTTCCCCATATAGGAATAGGCATATCTCGTTGTAAAACCATGTGGTCTTTAAAAAGAGAGTTTAGTTGGAATTCAATACGTTTCTTATTTTCTTTTTTATTTAAAGAAACAGACACATTACCAACTAATAAACAGATAATTAGTGATATACAAAAACTATACTTTTTCATATAATTTACTTTTAAAAACTTAAACAGTTTCTTATTTAATTTTAAAATTATTTCGGTAGAAATTAATTTTTAAAAATACAATATTTGTCTTAAAATTATTCCTCTATGGTTTAGAAACTGTTTAATTTTTAAAAGTATTAATCTAAGCCCATTACCCTAAGTACGACACTTTTGCTTGTTGGAAAATCTGCTTCTATATGATTATCAACTACATTGCCACTTAACCATTGTAAAGCTCTTACCATTGATTGTTGAAACGCTGCACAACGCATGCCTGGAGGCCATTCTTGGTTTTTCCACAAATGGCCATAGGTAGAACTATATACTTTACCTCTACCAAATTTCACAGTCCATTCCATAGGGAAGTTTAATTTTGTTTTTGGATCTCTAGCATAAGATATAACTTCTAAGTTTTCGGTTGTACCTCTTCCGTAGCGATAAATCTCTACATCGGCGGCTCTCCATGCTTTTGGCATACCTCTATGAATGGGATGATTGCCTATCTGGGTTATCAAGCATCTGTACGTGCTCCATGTCTTGTATTTTCTCCTTCTCCCTTTGCAATAACCTCCAGCTCTTCTTTATCATTAATAGTTACTGCTACACCAAAATCTTTATTTCGCCACCCTAAGGCTATCATTTTATTATATGCAGGCCATCCTTTAAAGGCATTGGCAGCACTGTGATATATGTATACGCCACCACCTTCGTCCACGTATTTTTCAAAAGATTGTTTTACATGATTGGGCCATTGTAAACTATCTTCCCTAAAAATATTATTGCAAGTTTGTATCACAACAGGGTATGTATTAAAATCAGGATTCCAATTTTCCCATTCTGATTTGTTTTCTTTTTGATTTGGACAGGTACTTACTGCTACTTTAAACTTCCCAGTAGATTCGAGTATTTTTCGTAAATATTTAGTATTTGTATCCCATTGGTGATTGCTAAAACCATCAATAATTAATACTGGTATTTTAGTAGAATTAGAAATATTATTTTTAATCGACTCTTTTTTTATTTGAGGTTCAACGCTTAAAATACCGAAAAAAAATACCATACATGTTATTACTGATTTATTTATATAACATCTCATAGATTATTTTTATTTACTGTTTTAACTAACTCAATAAGAACATTAGGTATTAGCTGTTAAAAATAACGATTAGTCATTGTCACCATAATATCGGTATTATTCTTTCTTCATAATTAGCTTCAATAAATACTGTAAAGCCAATCATTTATCAGGCTATTTATTCTCTAAAATAAAATCTACAATAGGTTTTGGATTTTTTAGTGAATGGGGATGATGCCCTACTTTGGGTTTACGAATAATGGTTAAATCCCAACCTAATGCTATAAGTCTTTTTTGTAATAAAGCTGTGTTTTCTATAACAGGAACAACGTTATCAATGTCTCCAACAACACTTAAAATAGGCACTTTATTACTTGCTAAATATTCCAGGTGGTTTACAGGGTTACCGTTATACAAAAGGGCTTCTTTTTCTGAAAAGTCATATTGTTTTAAACAGGTTTCCCAAGTAGATGGATTACCTTCTCCTACACCTTTTCCTCCAGGCCAACTTTTAAAGTCGCAAACAGGAGCGTCTACATAAATACAGGCTACTTTACTAGCATTACGATTTGCCCAATTAAAAACAATAAGCCCTCCTCTACTCATTCCTTCTAAAACAACTTTCGTATTTAAATTATATTTGGTTGTTATGGTATTATAAAAATCATCCCAAATTTGGATCGCTTTTTCATTTCCAAACAAACCGCCTACATTAATATATGCTACATGGAATCCTTTTTCTAAAAGCGCTAAATCGGTTTGTGGTTCATGACCCCAAAAACGGGCACGCCAAATCCAATTCTTTTTTTTATTAGCTTTTTTTGGAAAAACAAGTTTAAAATTAACGCCATTAAGTGTGGAATCTAATATTTTGTAACCATGCCATTCTTTTATATTATTAGTACTTTTTATTTTTTTATTATAAAAACTCAAAGCTCCTAATTTATTCTCTGAACCTTTAATCCAAGGTCCATTATAGACGTCTTTGGTATTTAAATAGAACTTATTGGGTACATATGTGATTTTATCAAAAACACTATTTTTTTTAACTTTTAGTGTTAATTTATCATGATTAATTGTTATGTTTTCTACCATGTTAGATACCTGTTCTGCACTATTTCCCTTTGAAAAAAAGAATTGATTTTTAAGGTAATGTATATTACCTTTTACTTTCTTTTTATCATTATAGTTAATAGGTTGATCAAATTTTAATACTATGTTATTATTATCCAGATAGTATGCATATTCCAGTTTTGGTGGTGTAATAATACCATCAGGTTTTTCATTATAAAAATCACCAGAAATCAGAGGAAAAATACGATGTGCAAACTCTAAATAGCCCTCATAAGAAAAATGGCAGCCATCATGACCAATAACACTGTTTGTAGACATTATATCTACCATGTCATATTTCTCCGAAATTTGATATTGCTTCTCTCTTAATTTAGATGCGTAATCGCCTCCACATCCTGGATGCAACTGAAATAAGTAAACCTTTTCTAAACCAAGGTAAACCCTTTTCCAATCATTAAAAAGGGTATCGAAATTTGATTCGTAAGATTCAGCTCCTTTCAAGGTATTGGTATTTGTTTCTCCTTGATGCCATAGAATAGCTTTAATATTATTTTTTAGTCCAGCTTGATTTACACGGTAAGCTAATCTACCAAAGCTAGTTTCTAATGATGGTTTTTCTGGGTAAAGCATGTTCTGCTCTATTGAAGAAGAACCACTACCGCCATTAATAATACAAACAGGAACTTGGTGTTTTTCTACAATAAGGCGCATTAATTCCATGCCCCAAACACCAACACCATGTGGATTTTTTTTAAACCAACCACCAACACCTTTTAAATTAGGGCAGTTTCCTGTGGCTAAGCCCCAACGTACTTTTTTATCTTTGTTATTATAAGATTCAAAACCAGTTTTAACCCCAAAACTTCTACAATAAGGACTACTATATGTTGATAAGCTACTACTTGCATGAGAGTTTGACTGACCTGTAATAATATAAGCATCTCCACAAACAACATTATTAGCTGTTAAATACAAACTGTCTGCATTATTTTTTTTGATGTAAAACTCAAATTTAAATTGGTGCAAACCTGCATCAATTTTAGTAGAAAGAGAAAACTTTTTATTTTTTAAAGTATCTTTTTGTGTATCATATAGTTCTCCATTCTTAAATACTTTTAATGTGTATTCTTTAAAATTGGGAGTTCCTTTAACGAGCCCAGAAATAAAAACTTTAGCACTATCTGATTTATTTCGTGCATATAGCTGAAAATCCTCAGGAGATTTTGTGATTTTTAATTCTTGTGCAGATAAATTTGCCATGAGAATTATAGAAATAATAAAAAAAAGATAGTTTTTAAAGTCGGTCATTTTAAGTTAAGTTTTTCAACATTGTTTGGTTTCTACAAATATCATGAAAAAATCTAGTTCACTCGCTCTATATCAATATAAAAAGCGTTGCGTAGTGTTCCATCCTCCGTATCAAAATAAGCTAAAAACGCTGTTTCTCCTTGAGGAATCTCCTTTTCTAGTATAGCAGCTTCTGCACTATTATCTATATTAACTTTTATACGCTTATCCCCTATTTTTAAGTTAAGCTTTTTTAAATTTATGGGACTTTCCATCTAATAATAGACTGAATATAAAAGAAACCTTGTTCTGTAACAAAAATACCCTGACCATTCAAAAATTCTTTTCTCAAATCAACCAATTATTTTCTCTGTTATAACAAAAAGACTATTAAGCGTAATCTTTTATTTATTGTAAACCTTTCATATAACTAACCAATCAACATTATGATAGGTTATAAAAATCGGTTTTCAAAATTTGCTGAATTATCTTAGAATTCTATTGTAATTTATCTATCAAAGATTTCTTTAACTCTGTTACTAAATTTGGATGTTTGTCTGCTATATTTTTGGTTTCATTTTCTAATGTTGTGTGATCATACAATTCTACGAAACCATTTTTATGAAGTAATAATCGATGCGTTTTAGTTCTTATAGTTGTAACGTTATTTTTATATGCAAATGCAGAGTGGCCTGCTTTATCTGGTTTTTCTAATATTTTTTTTAAAGACACACCTTGTGCAAATTTAGGGGTTTCTACGCCTGTTAAATCACACAATGTTGGAAAAATATCTAGTGTTTCTACAATAGCATTGGTTTTGTAACCTTCTTGTTTCATTCCTGGGTAGTGAATTATCATTGGTGAACGTAAAGATTCTTCAAACAAACTATGTTTCCCCCAAATAGCATGTTCTCCTAAATGCCAACCATGATCTCCCCAAAAAACAATAATAGTGTTTTTATCTGCTCCTGTTCGTTTTAATTCTGCAAGAATTTTTCCGACTTGCGCATCTGCATAACTAACACTCGCTGCATAATGACGCCGTACTTCGTCTGCAAAGTCTGTATCTTTATTTGGATCTTTACCCCAACGGTTATATTTCATAAATTCACTAGAATTGTGCCATGTGGTTCTTCCTTCTGGTTTTTGCGGATGCTTAATTTCTGGAAGTTTAACCTCTTTATACTTATCCAAATAAGATTTTGGAGCTCCGAAAGGCAAATGTGGTTTAATAATTCCAACGGCAAGGAAAAATGGCTTTTCGTTATTTTTGGCAAGTACTCTTAGCTGTTTTAAAGCTTCATTTGTAATCGCTCCATCTGGATATATAGTATCTGCTCCTTCTACGGATTGGAAAACATCCATACTTTTTGAATTTGTTCTAATTTCTCCATGTGCCAACCCATGCATCATTCCACGTGGATGTTGCCATTCTGCAATTGGCATAAGATGTTTATCCCACGCGCCTGGCATTTCAATAATTGTACTGTCGTTCCAGTTTTTACCGCCTCTTCCTCCTGGATGATGGGATACCTTTCCTACTGAAACTGTTGTATACCCTTGTTTTTTAAACCATTGGGGCATGCTTGAATTATTTTCTTTAGCGTTGATAAAAAAGGCATCATTACCAGAAGGACCGTATTGCCCTGTTAATAAGGTATAACGAGATGGTCCACAGCTTGGTGAATTAACAAAATGTTTTTGAAATGAAACACTAGTTTCTGCAAGTTGGTCTATATTAGGAGAAACTATATAATCTGCTCCAAAACATTTTAATTCAGGACGAAGGTCATCAACACAAATTAATAGAATATTTGGTTTTGCTTCTTTAGATGATTTTGAACACTGAAAAAATGATAGTGTACAAAAAAATAACGCGACTAGTAAATTCTTATTTTTCATTCTTAAATTTTCAAAAGAAATTTTGCACCACTATTTCTCTTATTTTTTTGGTTCAAAAACAAATGCACATAAACTATTTGCAGGTAATTGTACTGTATAGTTTTTACTAGCAAGTTTTATTTGCTGTGTTTCAATAATTTCGGTGTCGTTTTCTAAAAAAACAACGACATGTTTTTTGTTACGAACTGCCAGAGCATCAACATTATCTGGCGTTGTAGTTTTTATACTCTGATCTCCTGGGCGAACAAATTTACTAAACAACGCCATGGGTGCATAATCTGCATTATAGGTAATTGTTTGTGTTTGACGATCAATTTTAATCATACTATTTTGTTTCCAGCCCCATGCACTTTTACTTTCTTCATTAAGAACCATATTCCAATAGCAATAGTTTTCACATCCGCTATTAATCCACATGCATACTTCATTGAATCGAGATCTGGCTTGTTTCATAGTATTTTTTCCGTTCCAGCATTTTCCTTCGGTGTGCATAAAATTCATTTCTGGATAATTTTTATTTAGGGCTTTTATAGCTTTAGAACTACAGTATTGTAATCCAACACCATCAATCTTTTCAGCACCTTTTAAAGCCATAAATGCACTGGCATCTTTACGCTTACCTCTAAAACTTCCTGCCCATAATTCGGTTTTCAATTCTGCAGACTTAAATGTTGGACGAATATAATCAAAAGCTAATTCTGCCATTTGCTGAGGCGACATATCACAACCTGGATATGTTGGATTCATATCTGTTTCATTCTGAATAATCAATCGGTCTACTTGTACGCCATGTTTAGAATATTCTTGTATATATTTTGAAAAATAGAGGGCATATGCATTGTATATTTTAGAATTTGCAATAAGGGTATTATTCTCTGGATTTTCATTACCTCCATCCATTTTACCTGTTATTTTCATCCACCCTGGAGGACTCCACGGAGATGCAAAAATTTTCAGATTTGGGTTTTCAACATAAGCTGCTTTAATAAAAGGTATTACCGATGTTTCGTCGCGTGCTACAGAAAAATGTTTCATTTCAAAATCATCTGGGGTTTCACTATAACTATAAGCTCCTAAACCGAAATCGGACGATCCTATTGCCGTTCTACAATGCGATAGGCCTATACCCTTATCTGCATTAAATAATTCTGCTGCTAACTTATATTGTTGAGCTGCTTTCAAACTCATAAAAGCCTCGCCTCCTTGTTCGTTAAAGGCGCCTCCTATTCCGCTTAAATTTGGGTGAATAATGTCATTTAATCTAATTACAACCGAGGCGTCTTTAGTTTTAGAAGGCTTAATTTTAAGTCGTTTGGTTTGTATTGGTTGCGCAGTAACTGTAGTACCATCTGATAGGTTAACGTAATTTACAGATACTGGTTTATAATGCGTGACCGTTTGCGATTGTGAGAACCAAGACAAACTAATAACCAGAGTCCATGTGATAAAGAAAGTTTTATTTTTCATATATAGATTATTTACATTTTATCTTGTTTTTTCATTTTTATAAAAAAATTCCTCTTCTCTATTTATAAATTTGCTGAATCTTGATTCTTATAGTAATTTTTCACTAAAAAAAGGAGCTATATTCTAATCAAAAATAGATTAATTTTGAGAATAAAGTATTATATATTAATGATAAAAAAAATCTTAAAACTGACTATCCCTGCCTTTGCCAATAGGTGGCTCCGAAGCAAGTCATAAGAGGTATACTTCGGCTCCGCTCAACACAGATTTTCGCCAGTTTCATATCCAATCAAGTTGCCTTCAGGTTTTGCCCTTGGAAGCAAAAACCGAATTTTGTGTTTTGCCTCATCCAGAACTGCCTTTTTTGGCAGTTCTGATGGCTCCAAAGGTTGGACTAATAAGCTGATTGTTTTGTTAGAAAAAAACCGTTAGGCAAATCTGCCTCTATTGGAAACTGTTTCAATTCCTAAATCACTTTTAACTCTTTATTCGTCCCTATTTTATCTAACATCAGCACTTTTTATAGCATACTTTATGTTAAACATTGATCTTTATTGCCAATCTATTATTTACATAAATAGGTTAAGGCTTTTAATTAGTTACGGCGGAGATTTTGTATAAAATTTTCGTCGTTTTTTTGCAAAATTAAAACCTAATAAGATGGATGATCGTATATACAATTGATTAGAATAAAGAAAATAAAACTGACTTCTATTTTACGGAGTCATAAAAAAATATAGATAAACCATGGAAAAAGGAATATTACCGAAATATTATACGAATGAAAGAAGTATTCTTGAAACAAAAAAAACACAGAAACAACATATGATGGAGCGTTTAGAAAATGGAAATTCAATACTTGTAGTTGTTTCTAATTATAACCCATTAACATTTACTAGAGTCCTATAGTATTTACTACACATCATCAATCGTTGTATCTCAACCACAACTCACTACTATTTAATAGTTTACATAGATTTTTCTAAATATACAACGGGTTCTGTATATTAATTTAGTACAAAATTAAAGGCTTTTCTGTTCTTTTCTATTTCATCATAGCGATGCTATGATGAAATCAAGCAAGTACTTGATTATACTATACTTTTAATACTAACAACCTTCTAATGCATAACTCTGGTTAGCTATAACAATACTATCCTGATATTAAGAAAGCATCCAACCTTAGATTGGTTTTAAATGCAATAAAAAGTGATTTGTAGAAATAACAAACTGTTTATTTTTAAACTCTTTGCTTATTATATCTATCCCTGTTTTTATTCAAATAATACCCCGCAGCTCTGCTGCGGGGATAGAAAAACTAATCATTTGTTTTATTTATAGAAAATTGTCCATGCATAAGTTATAAATGTCCATTCCAAAACTCTTCGATTTGCAACAAATTTGCACTGTAACAAAAATTAAAAAATATGAAAACAAGAATACCTTTAAAAATAGTAATCCTGGTAATGTTTCTAGGATTTTCAATTCAATCATTTTCTAAACCCAAAAACAGTAATATTATGAAGAGTACAAAAGAAGAAATCATCGGATTATTAGTAACTATGAAAGCCAAATCTGGCAAAGAACAAGATGTTAAAAACTTTTTACTTAGTGGATTGGCACTCGTAAATAACGAGCCTCAAACGGTGTCTTGGTTCGCCTTTCAAATAGACGAAAGTACTTTTGGAATATATGACACATTTAAAGTAGAAGCAGGCAGACAAGCACATTTAACAGGTGAGGTTGCAAAAGCGCTATTAGCAAATGCTGAGAATCTATTGGAAAGCTTTGATGTAAACGTGAGTATTCGCCCCGTTAGTGTATTGGCATCTAACCATAAAGCAGGAACACAAAACAAAGGCTTATTAGTTATTATGAAAGCTAAAGCAGGTAAATCTACAGATGTAGAAAATTTTCTTCAGGTAGGTAAGCAATTAGTAGGAGATGAACCAAAAACTTTATCTTGGTATGCGATTAAGTTAGATGATATGACGTATGCTATATTCGACACTTTTGCAGAAGATACTGGAAGAGATGCACACTTAACGGGCAAAATAGCAGCAACTCTTATGGAAAATGCTCCTATTATTCTGGAAAATTTTGAAGCAACAGCTATTCAAAAAATAGATATTTTGGCTTCCAAATAATTGACTATAGTTAGAAGAGGCTAAAAAATATCATTCTGAGTATTACCGAGAAACAAAATATATTTTGTTTTGAAAGTAGCAGCAAAGCTGTGAAGAATCTCTGAAAATTTTAATGTTTTGATTTTTAATTGAATAAGATTCTTCAGTCGTAAGCTTCGCTTATATCTTCAAACAAAATATATTTTGTTTCTCGATAGCCTACCATTGACGTGTTTTGTAAATGACTAACTTTCAATTGTTTGTCATTCAGAGCGCAGCGAAGAATCTTTATCATTAATCCCTAAAGATTCTTCAGTCGTACCTCCTTCTGAATGACACCCCTATTACGTCATTTCATACGCTAGTTAAAATTTTTAACACAGATCTCTGAATGACAATAGCCTTTGCAAACATAGGATGACAAAGTTCATCACTTTTTAAACAGCCTCTTCTAACTATTTTTGAATAACGATTCCATGGAGCTGGTACGTCTTCTATTTTATTGCAAACCAATTGATGGAGTGTTTTTTAATTTTTCTAATTTAGCAAAACCAACTGTCTTTTTATAAATATTTGGTGAAACACCTACTTTCTTTTTAAAAAATCGACTAAAATAAAATTCATCTTCATATCCCAAAGATGCAGCTATCTTCTTTACAGGTTTTGATGTTAAATAAAGTTCGCGTTTAGCAGCTAAAATAATTCTATTGGTTATTAAATCTGTTAGGGTTTGATTTAAATATTTTTTTACCATTACAGCTAGAGTTTTAGGGCTTATACATAACATACCTGCGTATTCTTGTGGTGTATGCAACTTAAAGTAATTACTTTCAATAGCATCTACCAAATTTTGCAAAACTTCAGAATGTTTATCTACAAATTTTAATACAGTATCTTTATCAAATTTCTTTTTCTGTCTTACAGCTTCGATAAGAAAAATTTTTAAAAAAGCAACTAGCATTTCATATTGCGCAATAGAATCCTTATCCATTTCTCTTGAAATTTGATCTATGAGATTAAAAAACAATGTTTCTTCTGAGAGTTTAAAAAAAGGTAAGCCATGAAAATTACCAAAAAGAATACCTTCTGTTTCAATGTCATTTTGATGGCGGTATGTACAAAAAAAACCGGGATGAAAATTTAATAGAAAACCCGAGCATTCTTCATCTGAGGTCACCATAAAAGGTTGATAAGGAGATAAGCAAATCATATGATTAGCTTTGAGTTGATATTCTGAAAAATCTACTTTTAGATTAAAACTAGCACTGCGTAACAGAATGATAGAGTAATAATTCTTTCGTTGTAAATGATTAAAATGGTTTAGGTTATTGAATCGCTCTAACCTAAATGTTAATTCATCATTTTGCTTATTAATAATAATTTGTTTCATGAACTTATTTTTAATTACGTTTAACTCATTACATGTATAGTTTCTAGAACAAAGGCAGCATAAGACCTCTCTATTTATCAAACCTTTTTCTAAATCTTACAAAAAAACAGATGCTTTACCATTTTTATTACATCATCTCCCCCTTTGTTTCAGATGTAAAGTGAATAGAGCTCCAATTTAAAAGGGCATCATCTAGCGCAAAAATAATTATTTCGTGAGTATCCTATACTCTTTATAATTCGCGGAAGTTAAATGGTTTTGATTTTTTGTCGTGTACTTTAGGACTTTCTTTACAAATTTTATTTATGTAGAAAAAGGGAATAAAGAATTTCTTGAAACCAACTATCTTAAAGGAGGCAGAGCCACAGAGGTATTTCGCTGGTTTCATACCCAATCAAGTTGCCCACAAGGTTTTGACCTAAAAAGGTCAAAAACCAAAATTCTGTATTTTTCCTCTCCCAGAACTAAAAAAGGTAGTTCTGTCTTCTCCAAAGGAGAGGTGACATCGGAAACCCCGACGCAGAGTGTCGAGCAATTCTTTAGATTAAGGTTTCTATTGTAATGTTAAAATTATTTTTTTTAACATATAAAAAAAATCAATAATTGTACGATTTGCGTCAAGTTGAGTGTGGATAATAAAATACGGACACTTATTTACTTCCAATACAAAAACACTTGTTCTAAAAACGTCATTAATCGATGACTGGTATATTGTTTTTATTAGCCTATAATACTGACTATAAACACAATAATCAACAAATAAAATTATCCTTCTATAAATGCTTAGTACTAGCCAAACTTTAAATCAAATTAGCACGTATAACAATTTTAAGATTCCATTAATAATTAACCTAATTGCCAATCTTGGCAGAATTAAATTTTTTAAAATATGTTAAACAACAAGCACTATTTTTCCTTTTTAATGTTTTTACTGGTCTTTTCGGTAAATGCGCAAATAGATGGAGATCCAGATATTGGAGACTTATCGGCTCCAGGAATATTTTACGATAAGTTTGAAGCTCCTTTAGATGAAGATACTTGGCGGGTAGAACATAGAATATGGGGACAGCCAACCTATAACGATTTGTATTTACACGGAGGTGTTATACAAGAAAATTGTTATACCGAAAATGGAAATGCCGTTATGAGATCTTTAGGAGATTACTACAACGGTACTCTAACAAGTTTTAATGGCCAATTTAATACGCGCATGGGAGCAGCTATGCTTACAGATAAAAGATTTGCTTCTGGCCGTTTTGAAACCAAAATGAAAATAATACAACGAGAAAATATTGGTGTACTTTCCACAGCCTGGTTATATTGGTATGATGAAATTACAGAGAATGAGTATCCTGTACAATATGCAAAAGCGGTTACTGCTGGTAATATTGAGTATGAAAATGATGATGAAACTGTCGTAAAACTTAATAGTGAAATAGACATCGAAGTAAAAGGTATTGGGCTTTCGAATCCTGTATTTAAAAACTGGATTGGACCAGACGAAAGAGAACTCAATGAAGAGGCCGATGGTGGCGATACCCAATTACCTATTAATCTTAACGATGGTGAATATCATGTATACCGATGGGATTGGCACACAGGTGGAAATGGAGAAATTCCAAGAGTAGAATACTATATAGATGATGTATTGTATAAAACACTTTATAATAAAGTTCCTTATATAGCCGCTAATTATACTGTAGGCAATTGGTTTGCATGGTGGGCTGGTCATGATACAGGAACATATAATCCTCCATTATTTGATACAGACTATGTATATGTTGATTGGGTTAAAATAACGCCTTTTTATGAACCTAATGATGATTGGTTTCTTGCTGAAGGGCAAACACCATATCCAAATTGGGTATCTCATGAAATTCCAGGAACAATTTATGCTGTAAATTACGATCGTGGTGGTGAAGGCGTTTCTTATCATGATGATACTACAGATAATGTAGGAGATGGTATTAGACTAGACGAAAGTGTAGATACAAATATGGCCGACCCTATAAATGGAAGTTTAGGATGGATGAAAGCTGGTGAGTGGGTAGAATATACCGTATATGTTAACCAATCTGGTTTTTATGATATTAGTTTTTACGTGACCGCAGACGATGAAACTCCAGGTACATTTAGCCTAGAGGTAGATGGTACAGATGTTAGTGGTAATATTGATGCCATAAATACTGGTAGTTGGACAGATTTTCAAAGCAAAACCATTAATAATGTAGAATTGTTGGAAGGCCAACACGTATTACGAGTTAATTTTATAGAAGGTGGATTTAATTGGAACCAAATGGATTTTGAACTCTCTGCTCCTATTGTAATTCAAGAACCTTACCCAGTTGCAGATACAAGACATGCTATACCAGGAACCATTAGTGCTATCAATTTTGATGATGGTGGAGAAGGGATTTCTTATCATGATTCAGACACTATAAATGAAGGAAATAATACGACCCGAAATACAGGTGTAGATATTTTAGATGGAGATGGTGGTAGAGGAAACATAGGGTATTCTGCTACTGGAGAATGGCTAGAATATTCTGTAAATGTGGCACAATCTGGAAATTATGAAGTTGTTTTTAGAGTAGCTTCTAACTTAGATACCCCAGGATCTTTTAGATTAGAATTAGATGAAACCGATGTTACAGGCACTGTAAATGCGCTTTCTACTGGTGGATGGACTAACTTTCAAGAGTTAACAATAAATAATATAAACCTAACAGAAGGCGATCATATTTTAAGGTTTTATTACGTTGCATCTGGGTTTGATATTAGTGAAATGACTTTCACTCCAGAATATGAATCTGGACAAACACCATACCCTTCAATATTAGCAACCAGAATACCAGGTGTAATTCGAGCGGTAGATTATGATAATGGCGGAGCGGGCATTGCCTATTATGATGTTACTGCTGGAAATGCTAGTGGTCTAACAGATACGCCTGGACCTAGACAGGATGAGGATGTAGATACGACCTTTAATAATGACACAGAAGATGGAGCTGCTCCCACTATAGGTTGGGGTTCTACAGGCGAATGGGTAGAATACACTATTAATGTAACACAGTCTGGGATATATTCTGCAGAGGTACGCGTAGCATCGGTATCTGAAACTCCTGGTACATTTAGCATAGATATAGATGGTGTGGATAAAACTGGGGTTATTTCAGCCGTTTATACAGGTAGCTACTACCTTTTTGATGTTGTTACAGTGGATAATATTGATCTGGAAGAAGGTATTCATGTACTTCGCTTTAACATTGTAAAAAATGGTTTTAATTGGAGTAAATTAACCTTACAAACTAGTGATGATATTAATTTTACCAGTCAGGCTTTTTCTGATGTATCGCTTAATACAACAACTAAAGGATTGGAGGAAGACAATTCTAGAATAATCTATAAAAACCCAATACAAAATAAGCAATTAAATATTCGTTTGGATAAGACCAAAGGTTCTGAATTTGATCTTAAAGTTTTAAACTTAATAGGTTCTTTACAATTTAGTACAAAAATACAATCTGGAGACCATTTTGTAGACCTTTCTAAATTATCTTCGGGTGTTTACTTGGTTTTTGTAACTAACCAAAATAATACGTTTAAAAAAGTGGAACATATGGTTATACCTTAAACCATTTAGTAAATTATAAATAACTTAAAAAGTCTTAACCTTTTATTTAAAGGTTAAGACTTTTTTTATTCCTAACATTTTAGAGTAATAACCTGTTGTGTATTTTGATTTTTTTGGCTAAATCAGCTAGTCTTCATACCTCTTAATCTTCAAGCCCAATAAACGCCTCATCACTCAGCGTTTTCAAAAATGAAATAAGATTGTCCTTCTCTGTTTCTGTGAGCGGAATTCTATTGTTATTATCTTTAAGAATAGGATCTAAATTATCTGCTTCCAAAACACCATCATTTAAGTAATTAAGAACCTCTTTTAAAGTCGCAAACTGACCAAAGCTTCCGTAAGGTGCTGTATATTCAATGTTTCGTAACGACGGCACGCGAAAACGCATATAATCTTCTACATCACCTGTAACTCTAGCACGTCCAGCTTCTTCGTTATTTGGATTTATAGGAAACCCAATATTTCTAAAACTCTGGTCTGTAAAAAGTGCTGTACTATGACAACTGATACACTTGTCCTGAAAAACGGCATAACCTAAAGCTTCTGATTCTGTGAAAGTTTCTCCTTCATTTTTTTGTACTCTGTCATATTTACTGTTGGCAGAAATTAGTGTATATTCAAACTGTGAAATACTATTATAAATGCCTTCTGCCGTAATACCTCCACCTTCAAAAGCCTTATTGAATAATTCAATATAATCTTCGTCATTTTCAATTTTACCAATAACTTCTAGTATAGAGGAATCCATTTCTTCGTGTGTTATAATGGGAACTAATGGCTGACTCTCTAGCTGAAGTTTGTTTCCAACCCAGTTATATACTTGCATAAATGCCATATTCTGAACAGGTGGCGTATTACGAATTCCAACACGTCCTTCAATGCCTATACCTATTGCATTGTGATCTGCAAATGCATTTTCCTGTATATGACAACTCGAACACGAAATAGTGTTATCTGCACTTAATCTTTTATCATTGAATAGTTTCTCACCCAGTTCTACGCCATATACTGTTGGTATGTTCGTATAAAACGAACTATTTAATTCTGGAAAATTAATAGGAATATCCAGTGGAGCTTCTGGATTATCATAAGAAACGTGCTCAGAATCATCAGTGCTACACGATGTTAACCACAGTAGTATAAAAAGCATTCTTATTATACGTTTCATATTAAATATGTGTTTGTGAAACTATTAAAAGAGCCAGCTTGATGTGTCACCATAGCCGACTCTTATTTAAAATATTTTATTTAGTTTTCTACTGCAGTAATAGAGAACATACCCGTAATATCTTCGCTACCATCACCACCAATATTGTCTACAAACTTCTCCATTTCTGTAGCTGTATGTGCGCTTGGCGTTGCATTGTTCGTAATATCTCCAGTTGATACTAATGTAATGGTATAACTATTTCCACTTAATAAATAATCAAAATCAGCTTCGATCTTTATTATAGGTGCATTTTTACCAACAACAGCAATCGTTTCCAGGTCTAAAGTAATGTCTCTATAAGCATCTACACCCTGTGTGTAACTTCCTTCTACACCTTCTACTGTGCTACCCGAATGGAAAGACAGTTCTTTATTATCTGTATCGTAAAAACCTTCTATTTTAGTAAAACGGTATCCAGTCCCCCATTCCCAATGCATTTCGGTATCATTTTCTCCAGCTGCTTCATAAAAATTTGGAAAACTGACTTCGTCTAAAGTATTTAATTCTGTTTTTACACCTAAACCAAATTTGATTTTACTGTAATCATCTGTTGGAATGTCGCTTAAAACATATTGTAATGTTTCTGTTTTAGACTGGTCAACAATAGTTGCGCCGTTATCTAAATCGTTTACATTATAAGGAATTTCAGTTCCATCTGTCTTAATAAGACGAATATTAGTGATTACATATTTTAACTCAGAAAAATGGTAAACTTGTCCTGCTTCAGAAGTATTTACTGTTGCTTCTGTAGATGTTTCGTCTCCTAATACTATAGTCGTACCTTTAAAAGTGTTGTTGAATTCTAAGGTTACATTGTTTGCAACAGGGATGTCGTCGTCACTACAAGATGCGATGGTTAATGATAATATGGCTAATAAAAGGTAATTTGTTAAAATCTTCATTTTTTTTAATTTAATTATTAATAAGTATTTTTTTGTTAAATTTTATAAATCTATTTTTAAGGACGTGAAAATATTACGTCCCATTCTGGGGATATTTCCCCAATCTGCATACGTGCTATAGTATTCGTTAAATATATTTTCGGCTCCTACCTGAAATACAGTTTTGTAATTTTTAATATAAAAGGTGTAATCTGCAGATATATTCCAATTGGTATAAGATGGTGTTTCATCTTCTCCATATTCTGGGCTATAATCAATTTGTTTTAAATCGCCATGAAACGACGTTAGAAACCCTAGGTTTTGATACGAATAATGCAAGGACGTTTGATAACTTAAAGGACGAATAAATGGTAAATTATTTTTATTTTCATCTAAGCCGCGTGCATAAGTCAATGTCCCTTTCCAATGTAAATTCTCTAAAATAGAGTAATTAGCATGCATTGTTAAATTGAATAATGTAGCATGATCCAAGGAAGTATACCCTTTTACGCCTACCGATTGATAATTCATTGGGCTTCCCTGGCTTAAAATCTTTCCGATAATGTAATTCTGAATGTAGAAATAATTCACTTGAGCCTGAAGGCCTCCCTTTTTGTTTTTAAAACCAGCACTCGCATTGGCTTCATAAGAAATTTCATTTTCTAAATCAGGATTTCCAATGTAATCATATCTATCAAAACTGTTATAGATATAATACCCATAACCTTCAGATACAGATGGCGCTCTATGTCCGTAACCACCACCAAAAGAAGAATTAAAGACACCTGACTTAAACTGATAGTTCGCATATAGATTTGGTAAAAATCGCGTCTTTTCTTGAGAGGCTCCTGGATGAAAAATCCAATTAAATTCTGCATATTTTGAAAAATTGTAATTAACACCTAAAGTTCCTCCAAAATTCAACTGACTTTTTTCGGAAATATTCCATAAATTACTCATTGAAAGTCCCGCATAACGCGTAGTCACCCATGGCCAACTATAGGCAAACATGGTAGTTTCGCTGCGATCTTGAGGATACATACGCATTTCTGCTATAGATAAATTATTATAGGCATTGATTTGTATTTCAGATGAATAATTTTCCTTTTTTAGGTTTACTTTAGACAATAAGCCATAAGTAGTACTCCAACCTGGCATATCCATATGTACTAAATTTTCTGGTCGCGTAGTATCATCCATATAATGCTCTACAGCATTGAAATACAATTTAGTGTCCCAAACTTTTATGAGTTTGTTTTTAAAAAACTGTTTGTACGTTACAGATGTAATTAGTGCTCTGGACAGTGATAAATCCATAGGAAGTGCAGGATAACCAACATCTTTGGCTTTATCAAAAATGGCATCGATACGTACCGATGATAAATCGGTTGTTTTATATGCAATACCTAATGATGTATTGAATTTTTCATACTGCGAGTGATTGACTTCGTCGCCGTTACCATCGGTATAATTTTCTGCTTTTCGATACGACATACTACCGTCTGCTACCAGTTTATCACTTGAATACGACACATTTCCAAGGTTAAAAAGTTGTTTGTTATTAAATTCTAAACCTGTTTGATATGTACCATGCCATGTTTTTCCTAATCCAAAAGACGTTCTTTTCCGTTTCAAATCGATACTTCCAGCTACGGTTGCACCATTTATACTGCCTTCTTGTCCAGATTTTATATCAATATCAGACAAGTTATTACTTTCAACATAAGATGTTACTGGATCCATTTTATCTGTACAGGCTCCAAAAACATGCATCCCATCAATAGTAATTGCAGAGCGTTCCGTACTCATATTATTAAGTAACGGTTCCCACGCATATGCGCCACGTTTAATAAAGCTGATGTTATCTGACGATGCTAAAAATTCATCAACAGAAATAGTTTTTTTTATATCTGTTTTCATTTTATTTTTAACAGCAATAATCATCACTTCATCTAAAACCACATCCGAACTATCTTTTTCAATCGATGTATTTTGAGCATTTGCAAATGTTCCCAAGAAAAGTATTGCAAGCAGTATTCGTTTCATGGCTTAAAATAATATGTCTATATAGAGGTCACTTTTGGCGCCTTCAATTCCTGGTGTAAATTCTGTTGAAACCTCAGTACCTTTTAGCGTTTCCCCTTTTTCATTCTGAAAGATGAAATTCAATGTCCAATTTCCTGTCATCGTGTAATTCACAACACCATGATATAAACCATCATTTTCCATGGTTAAATCTTGATTGTTTGGAGATGAATGATTTCCCATAGAAGCTTCTGGCATTCTCGGGTCTAACAACAAGGTGTAATCTTGAACAACAGAATAAGCATATTGTGACGGATCTGGAAACGTGCCTTCAGAGCTAGTTGGCTGATTGTATTTGTAAATTCCAGCAACTAAATCGTTCTCTGCCACACCTGGACTTTGAGGAGACACTAATGCAATAAAATATTGCTCGTTGTCATTTCCAGTAAAAGCTGTCATATTGAGATTCATATTGGTCTGCTTTTCAACAGTAATAGATTGATCAACCTTGTATGATTGAGAGCCCTCCTGAAAATCAATATATAATTGCCAGCTTATTGTTGTATCACTTTCACTTGTAAATACAGCATAGCCTAAATAATAACCTTCTGTGGCATTATATTCTAAATTATAAGCATGTGGACAAGAAGACTTATTACCATTGGCATCTGTTACTATGGGTAAAAATGTAACATCTTTATCTTGTAAACTCACATTGGTCTGTGTGTTTATAATGTTTAGATGAATCTCGTTATATCCTTTATAAAGCGTAGCATTTAGCGCTTCAATACTTATAATATAATCCCCACTAGTTATAGAGGTTACCTCTTCAAATTCTATATATTCGGTCGTTTCGGTGCTTAATTCAGCTTCATAATCTGTTTTTTCTAAGGTACATGATGTTACCAAAACAAAAATTACGATTACTACAAAGTGTAAACGTTTCATTATTTATGGACTGTTTTATTAAAATTTTTTGAAAATAAAGTAGCTCTAAATAGAGGAGCTCATACCATTTGAAAAATTCAAAAAGGTTTAGTCCTATTTTAGGTAGGTGCAATTATTTTAATTGCTACCAAGATCGCTACAAAACATAAATAGAAACTCATATAAGTCGAAGATGCACCAATAAAGCTTTAGAGGGCTCCATTAGACTTTAAAACAATTGTTAAACAATACCAATACCTTTTTTAATGCATTAACATAAAAAAGCATATAAATAGATATGTATCCAAACAGAATTGTTAAATTATCAAGTTCCTTTTTATAATGAACTTAAGCTATAGGTGGTTGAAAAACGAAATCCATATAATAAAATTTATAAATTTTATTATATGAAGTATCTATTTTTGAAAGCTGTTCTGTAGAAAAGAACAACAGGTGATAATTATTAATATATTGAAAGTAAACTATAGAGCATTCAAATAAGATGGAAGCTCCTTTATCACTACTTTTCTCTGTATCTGTAGCTTTAGCTAATTCTTTTTTTAAATAGCATTTTCCGTTACATTGTAATTCAGGTGCTTCTTTGTTTTCACAAAGCTCATTTTTGATATAATCATAAAATACAGCATACTCCACTAATGGAATTAGTGGCTTAAATAGTAGGAATAAAAATAAGAAAATTGCTGTTATTTTCACTCTGCAAATTTGTGTGTTTTTTTTAAAATTTCCTAATTTTAACTGTTAATAATAGACAGAACAAACGCATCTAAAAAAAAGTCTTTAATTACGATTAGCAAGAAAAAACTTCTTAATCTAATATTATCTAGGTTTTGTGTTTATAATCAATATTTTATATACTTTGAAACAACAAAATAAATTAAAGTCAATTTTATTATTAATCTAATGTCCTAAATTGCTTAAAATAATTCGATTTAAAGATTGAAAGATTGAAAGATTGAAAGATTGAAAGATAAACCTATTCATATACTTTATCTTCTTACTCTATTAAAGCTTCAGATTTTTTATAGATTTCTTTTAATTCTGATATGGTTTCTTCTGAAGGCGCTTTCCACATACCTCTTTGAATCGCTTCTAGCATACGTTCAGACATATCTTTTAAAGCCCAAGGGTTATGTGCTTCTATAAAGGCTTTATTTTCATCATCAAACAAGTACTTTTCGGTAATTTGCTCGTACATAAAGTCTTCAATTAGATTAGTAGTAGCGTCATAAGCAAATAAATAGTCCATAGTAGCCGCCATTTCAAAAGCACCTTTATAACCATGTTCTTGCATCCCTTGCATCCATTTTGGATTGACAACTCTAGAGCGAAACACTTTTAATAATTCTTCCTTTAAGGATTTTACTTTAGGATTATCTGGTCGCGAATGGTCACCAAAATACATGTCTGGTTGCGTGCCTTTTATTTTATTTACCGCAGCCGTCATACCTCCTTGAAATTGATAATAATCATCCGAATCTAAAATATCGTGTTCTCTATTGTCCTGATTTTGCATAACGACTTCAATAGAAGACAAACGTTTTTCAAAAGTTTCATGAGCCGATGTACCGCTGTTATTTTTCCCATAATACGCATAACCACTCCAATTGATATAGGCTTGGGCTAAATCGTCGGACGTCGTCCAATTCTTTTCATCAATTAACCCTTGTAAACCTGCGCCATAAGCTCCAGGTTTCGATCCAAACACACGATACAAGGCGCGTTCATTAGCCTGATTTTCATCTAAGCCTTTGGCAAGCCATTGTTCTTTTTCTTGTAATACACGCTTTTTTATAGGGTTCTGTTCATCGGTTTCATCGAGTTCTGCAACTTTTTCGATAGCAGCATTAAATAGTGAAATTAAGTCTGGAAAAGCATCTCTAAAGAACCCAGAAATACGAAGCATGACATCAATTCTTGGTCTTTTAAGTTTTAAGGTAGAAATAATTTCAAAGTCTTTAACCCGCCTATTACTTCCTTGCCAAATGGGTTTTACTCCTATTAAAGCCAAAGCCTGGGCAATATCGTCACCACTGGTACGCATTGTAGAGGTTCCCCAAACGGACAAGCCAATAGATGTTGGGTATTCCCCATTTTCTTGCAAATAACGATCAATAATGTTTTGGGCACTTTTTTCGCCTAATTGGTATGCAGTTTCGGAAGGTACTGTGCGAACATCTACCGAATAAAAATTTCTTCCTGTTGGTAAGATATCCAATCGCCCTCGTGTAGGAGCACCAGAACCACCCGCTGGTATGTATTTGCCGTTCAACCCACGAATTAAATGAGTTAATTCATGTCGTGTTTTGTTTAAAACAGGAATGGTGTGTTGCTGTATGTATTGCAGTAACTGTTGGGTGTGTTTCCCTATGTTTCTTGGTGCTTCTCCTTTTAATAATTGTTGAATAAGTCCTTTTGATTTATTTTCTAAAAGCTCAACGGCTTGACCAAATGTTCTGCATTCAATACCAAAGATTTCTTTATTAAATGCATCTGAATAATTAACATGTAACGGATCAAAATTAAGCTGAAAATCTTTTGCTAAACATTGTGTGATCCCTTTTAAATTATTTTGAGGCAAACGGTGTAATGCCACTATTAAATCGATTAATTTTTCATTTTCGGGAAGACAACCCAAAATATGTAAACCACCTCGTATTTGGGCTTCTTTTAATTCACACAAATAGCCATCAATCACTTCTAATAACGCATCAATATTTTTTCCATCTTGATTTAAATCGGTTTTAAGATGGGTTTCATTTACCAGGTTTTCAATTTTGGTTTTAATGAGTGCTGCTCTTTTTTTATCGACTAAAGCAGATTCGTAGAACTCATCAATTAAAAGTTCCAACTTCAATAAATCACCATAGTTTTCAGCCCTTGTCATGGGAGGAATTAAATGATCAAGAATAATAGCCTGATTTCTTCTTTTGGCTTGTGTGCCTTCCCCAGGATCATTAATAATAAAAGGATAAAAATGCGGAATGGCTCCTAAAATGGCTGAAGGAAAACAAGTTTCGTTACTTAATGCAACACTTTTCCCTGGGAGCCATTCTAAGTTTCCATGTTTTCCAATATGTACCAAAGCATCTGCTTTAAAGTCGTGCTGTAACCAAATGTAGTAAGCCAAATAAGCAGGTGGAGGCGGTAAATCTGGGGAATGATAACTGGCTTGCAAATCTAAATTGTAACCTCTACTCGGTTGAATACTAACCAATACGTTTTCAGAAATAAATCCTGGGATTAAAAAATAACCTTTTTTATAATTGGGCGATTTGTTTGGAGCGCCCCATTGTGTTTCTATTTTTGTCCGAAGTGTGTCAGAAAGTTGGTTGTAGTAACGATAGAACACCGTTTCATCCAACTTAATGGCATGACGCTCATTTAATGAATTTATCGTTTCTAAACTGTTCGTAACAGAGTTGGTTAACTTATCTATTAACGCATTTGTAGTTTTGGGATAATCTGGAGCTAAGGTGTAATTTTCATCTGCTAATTCTTTTAAAATTTGCAAAGTACTTTGAGGGGTGTCTAGCCCTACCCCATTTGCTAACCGACTATTTTTGTTAGGATAGTTAGGTAGCACCAAGGCTATTTTTTTATGAGCATTTTCTTTTTGCTGTAAATGGATCCACCTTTTTGCCATTTGAGCCACAAACAAACAGCCTTCTGTATGCGGTACATAAGAAACAACTTCAGAATCTGTTATAGCATCTTTTTCTATAGACTCTTTAAAAGATATCACTTTTGAAATAATTTTGCCATCAACCTCTGGTAAAGCAATATTCATAGCAATATCTGTGGGAGGCAAACCAAAATCTCCATCCAGCCAACTTTCATGGTTGCAACTCCCCATGATCGCCTGAATAACGGGAACATTAAATACATCAAACAGGCTTTGCTCAGTATCATGAAAACCTTGAACACTAAAACCTGTCGTATTTATGATAATTTGAGGTTTTTCAATTTGATAGTGTTTTAACAAATCGAATATTTGTTGCTGTATATCTTTTTCGCGATAACCCGATGCCATTAGCACCGTTGATGACATACCTTCTTCTTCTAAAGCATTAATAATAGCATGAATGGGATCTAAATTATTAGATAAATAATAACTCCTATAACTAAAAATAATAGCTTGTGCTTTCTTTTCAACTCGTGTTGTTGTATTCCAAATACCTGTGTTGGGATTGTATAAAAATAAATCTGGAATTGTAGTAATCTTTGAAGGGCTTAAATTAAAATCACCAATTCTATTTATTAATAATTGTAATGCTGACTGACAGTTTTTAACACCTCCAGATTGTACATATTTCCATATAACATCGACTTCTTTTAGCGACATAGTAGACGAGCTCATTAACTCTAAATCTGGTTTATTATCTCCAGGCAAGAATATAAGCTGAATGTTATTTGTTTCACAACATTCCGTTATGGCTTCGCAGAGGTAATTATAATATGCTTTTCCTCCTAAAAGTTTAAGTATTACAATCTTTGCAGAAGAAATGACTTCATCCACATAAGTATCTATAGTCAGCTCTTGCTTAAAATAGGAAAGATTGGCAAAACGAAAAGAAGGGAGCGCATCTACGGCATGATATAATGATTTGTAGGCATTGTTCATCATAAATAAATCGGAATCTGCTGAAGACAAAAAAACAATGTCTCCAGGAGATTGATCGATGTAAAAAACACCTTCATCATTGGGATTCCATCCACCAGGTATTGTAGAAATTAAATGCACTAAATTGAGTTTTCTGCTTTTAATTCCTCAACCCCTTTACCAATAACAACCAGTTTTGTTTTACGGATTTCATTTTCTTCCCAAGGTCTTTCAAAATAATAATCGAAACGAGCCCCTACGCCTTGTAAAACCATACGCATGGGTTTGTTTGGGATGTTAACAAATCCTTTTATACGATAAATTTCATGATTTTGGACTAAGCCTTTTAAATCTGCAACTAAAGCCTTAATATCTGCTGTTTCTGGATATTCTAGTAATGCATTTTGAATATCATCATTGTGATGGTGGTGATGCCCATGCTTATGATGTTCTTCATGAATGGAATGACGGTTATCCACATCATTTTCTGCTGAAGCTTCTAAACCTAGTAATAAGGCGTTATCTAACTCGCCATTTACAACAGGAATAATTTTAGTATTTGATCTTGCTTTATTGGTTATAATTTGATTGATTTCTTCAAATGTCTCATCATCAACTAAATCTCTCTTGCTTACTAAAACCAAGTCGGCACAGGTTAATTGATCTAAAAACAGTTCTTCTATTGGCGTTTCATGATCTAACGAATCATCTGCTAAACGTTGTGCTTGCACACGCTCTCGATCACAAATTTCTCCAGTAGCGATCCCCACAGCATCTACGACAGTAATAACGGAATCTATTGTAATATGAGGTTTTAAATCGGGCCAGTTTACTGCTTTCACCAAGGGCTTAGGCATCGACAATCCCGATGTTTCTATGACAATATGATCTATTTGATCTTTACGCTCTAATAATTGCAACATAGAAGGTAAGAACTCTTCTTGTACGGTACAGCAAATACAGCCGTTTGGTAACTGGATTAAATCGCAGTCATCATCCTCACATCCTGTTGCCCCTATCAATTGACCATCTACATCTACTTCTCCAAATTCATTCACCAAAACAGCGATACGCTTGCCATTGGCATTTTTTAACATATTGTGAACCAAGGTCGTTTTTCCTACGCCTAAAAAACCTGTAACTATAGTAATTGGTATTTTATTCATTGTAATCGTTTTTATGAGTTTGTTTTTTTCTTTCTTTTATATAAAAATAAATTCCACTTTTCTTCGGCAACGCCGTGTTTGTCCATTTCTGCTCTAGCCATTGTAAAAAACAAATCTGAGAGCCTGTTTATATATCTGGAAATGTAATCGTGAACACATTCTGGATCTTCTTGCATTAAAGTAACCAACTGCCTTTCTCCCCTTCTTACTTGAGTTCTGCAAACATGGCAAAGTGCAGATATTTCGTTTCCTCCTGGCAATAAAAAATAGTCTGAAGGCGAACTAATGTTATCCTCTAATTCGTCTAACCAATTTTCGCAAAATTCTGCGCCATCTTCTGGTTTTGGATTCGGATTTTCTTTCTTAGAATCTGATGGACGCGCCAAGTGTGACATCATATTCATCATATCTTTTTGGATTCGATGCAGATTGGGCTGCCATTCATGATCGTTTCCTAATTTGCTTCTCAGCAATCCTATGGTAGAATTAACTTCATCAAGCGTTCCTATACATTCAATTCGTGGGGAGTTTTTAAATTCTCTTTTGCCTCCAAAAACACCTGTTGTTCCTTTATCTCCTTTGCGGGTATAAATTTTCATAAGTTGTGGTTTATTTCGTTTATCAATTGTGAAAGTCGTTCTGTAGTACCAAAATAATGATGTACGTAAGACCCCATTACATGCTGTTTTTTATAAATTTTCGTGGTTGTTTTACCGCCTCTAGCATTTATGATGTTTGCCTCCATACTGGTTTCGTTATCGTTTATTATACTTGAATAATGAAACTCATGCCCTTTAAAAGAATGATTGTTTATTTCAGACGTACGATACCCCAGATGCAGTTTGGGATTGGCAATGGTAGATTCAAAATTAAAATAGTTTACCATGTTATAGGTTTCATTATCTTCGGATAGAATCGATTTCCCCAAATACATCATCCCGCCACATTCTGCATATATTTTACCATCATTTTGAGCATATTTTTTAATTGCCAAAAGCATCTCTTTATTACTAGAAAGTTCTTTTAAATATAGTTCTGGGTAGCCTCCTGGGAAATAAATGAAATCGCAATTAGGAGTGTCTTTATCATGTATCGGACTAAAAAACTGTACATCGCCTAATTGTTGCATCACTCTAATGTTTTGAGGATAGATGAAATTAAAAGCTTCATCTTTAGCTACTGCAAATTTGATTTTGTTTTTTGACTTCGTTTCTTTTGATGAAACTGTTGTAGTTTCTATGTCTTTTGAAGCTTCTAAAATGGCTTTCCAGTTTACTGTTTCTTCTAGTTTATTTGCAATTTTGTCAATTACGATATCAAACTTTTTAATGTCTTCTATATTTAAGCCTAAATACCTTGAAGGTATAGCAATGTCTTTTATATTCTGAAGGTACCCAAACGACTTTACACCAATATCCTCGCAAGCTTCTTTTAAAAAAGTATAATGATTTGCAGACCCTACGCGATTAAAAATAACGCCCATGATCTTAAGGTTTTTATCAAAATTCACAAAACCTTGAATAAGCGGTGCTACTGAGTAAGCAACTGCTTTTGCATCAATGACCAACAACACTGGTGTGCGGAGTTTTTTTGCTAATTCTGCCGTACTCCCTTTATCTTTTTTTGCGCCATCAAACAAGCCCATAACGCCTTCTATACAATTCACTTGTGCGTTTCTACTATAAACATGTAAACTTGTATTGATGTCTTCTTGAGTCATCATATACAAATCAAGATTTACACCTGTTTTGTCACAAGCCAATTGGTGAAACTTAGGATCTATATAATCAGGACCTACCTTAAAAGGTTGGGGTGCTATATTTTTTTGCTTAAACAAACGCAATAACCCTAAAGTGATCGTGGTTTTTCCCGCATTACTATTTGGTGCTGCTATGATAAATTGTTTTGTCATTTTTTTTAATGGGTTGGAATTTCTGAAACCATAAAATTTACTTTAGTTGTTGTTTAAGTAATGAAACTATGTCATTCCGAACGCTACGGAGAGTAAAATATATTTTACTTGAACGTATATAGCGTAGCTATCGAAGAGGAATCTCATCCCTCTGAGATGTCTCGTCGCTCATGCTTCGCTCTGTCGACATGACAAAACAATTGTTCTTCTATTAATCATTCCCTGTAATTAAAACTTCATACTCTGCATGGATTTGTTTGGCAAGCTCTTGAGCGACCCCTATTTTTACAATGCCTTTTTCTGCATCTACAATTTGAGTTTTATGTATGCCTTTACAATAGGTTTTAAAAGCGAGTATTACATCTTCCAAATGGCTACCTTCATTTAATTTTCCATCTGTAATAACATGAAGAACATGATGATAGTCCATATCTGAACACAACCCTTTTATTTGCTTAAAACCAGCAATTAAATTGGTCTTCCCTCCTGTTTTTATTTCTGCTAATGTTGTTTCAACAGTATTTAAAACAGTAGTATTTCTTAAAATAATTTGAGCGCCTCCATCAAATAAAGAAACCATAGAAAATTGAGTGCTTTGTGTTTTTGTTTGCTCCGCTATTTTATTTACGGTGCCTTTGGCGTAGGCAATGATCTGATTTTTAAGCATCGATCCACTAGAATCTATTAAAAAAATATGATGTTGTTTTAAAACAGTGCTTTTGCGTTTGGTTTTTAGCTCAAATTTATCGGTTGCTAAATATTGATTTACTGTTTTTTTTGTATCTATTGCTGTAAGATTACCATCTAAACTTTGCGTTGAATAAGCGCCATTTTGAATGGTATTGGCATTTATTTCCTTTGGCTTCTGAAATTCATTTTCAGGTATTAAAATAGTGGCCTTTTCTTCTTTTGAAGTATTTGTATCTGGGTCTGATTCTTGAGGCTGATGGTTTTGCTCTTGTGGTCGATTTTGTTGATCTGGCGTATTCAAACTTCTATGATTTAGCACAAAATCTGCAATACTATCAACCTCCTTTGTGGTTACTTCTGTTATATTTTTATAAGCAGCATAGGCTCTCGCCGTTTTTATTAATAAAATATCGGCTCGTAAACCTTCTACTTGGTGTTGTATGGCTAATTCACTACAGTATTCAATAATGCTATCATCTATTTTTATAGATAACAACTTGCTTTTAGCGGTTTTAATTTGTGTGGCTATGCTTTCGTCTTTGCTTTTGTAATTGATTATAAATTGTGAAGGATCATCATCAAAAGCTAAACGTTGTTTCATGATTTTTTGACGTACTTTAACATCTTTAGGAGTCGTAATAGTCACACTTAATCCAAAACGGTCTTTTAGTTGTGGTCTTAAACTTCCTTCTTCGGGGTTCATAGACCCCACTAAACAAAACTGGCTTTTAAAATAACGCGATATGCCTTCTCTTTCTAAATAATAGTTGCCAGAAGCGGTAGCATCCAACAAAATATCGGTGAGATAATCTTGCAACAGATTCACTTCGTCTACATACAAAACACCTTGATGTGCTTGTGCCATTAATCCTAAGTTGACCACTTCTTTTTTAGCATTAATCAATTGTTCCAAATCAATGCTTCCAACAAGTCGATCTTCAGAGACGCCAATAGGCAAATTAACAAAGGGGGATTCCTTTTCATCTCCCATTAAATTTGTTAAGGCTCTAATCAAAGTGGTTTTTCCTGTGCCTTTATCTCCAATGGCTAATACCCCGCCAATCAATGGATCGATCAAATTTAAAATAAGCGCTAGCTTAAAGTTGTCTTGACCAACAATGGCCGAAAAGGGAAACTTTATTTGGTTTTTATCTTGTCTCATAATCCTGAAAGCGCATTATATGTCCAAAAAATTCCTATAAGGATGGATGCAAGCCCTGCCAGGCCGTTCATCCATTTAAAAACTGATAAATTCCGTTCTAAAAACCGACTCATTACGGCTATTAAAACATAACTATAAACACCCATTGCTATAATAATCCCTAAAGATTCTATAGCTAAGACCAATAAGGCTTCATTTACTGTACTGGAACTCAATACTAAAGCAGACGTTAATGCGCCGCCAGTTCCAGCTAAACCATGCATCATTCCAATCCAAAATGATTTATTCATCGGGTTTACTGCGATTTCTTCGCCTTTGGTTCCGTGAAGATGTATGGGGTTAGAGATGTCATGCTCGTGTGGTTCAATTTTTTTGTGATCTTGTACCATCTCATTAATGGCGTAATTTCTCTTAATTGCCGTAACCCCTAACCAGATCATAATAGGGCCAACAATAAGTTCTGCCCAAAAGGAAATATCCTCAATAATCAAACTAGCCATACTTCTAAAAAACAGTGCCACACCACCAAAAAGTAAAAGTGTCACCGAATGTCCGAAGGCCCATTGAGAGGCTTTAAAAACAGTTTTAATGTTAACCCTTTTTTTATTGATAGCATTTTCTGTTGCCAATACAGAAACAGCTGTTACATGATCGGGTTCAAAAGAATGTAAAATACCCGCCATTAGGGGTCTGATTAAAGAAGTTATTGTCATTTTTTATATTTAATAAGTGTTCCGTCTTTATGAATAAGGTAAATCTCTAATGCTACCTGTTTAATTTTTACCTGGGTATGCTGGTAGCAATGCTTTAATAACAGTTGGAAGAAAGCTGAGTTTTGTTCAAAATCAAACAACTCAATTAATCGTCCAGCCATATTTAATGTTCTAATTTTTTCAGTTTCTTTAAATCCAATTTCTTCGGCTAACCGAACTACAAAATCTTTATTCCAGCTAGAAACGCAGCTATGTGTGTAGGTAACCCCTCCTGCTAGTTTTACCGCTTTCCCCAACATAATACCAATGCTTACTTTTTTTATAGGTGATTTATTGATTTTAGTTAGGGTTTCTCCAATCCAATTACCATAATGAATAAATGCATGTTCTGGAAGATGGCTAAACTTTGTTCGCAAATATTTTTCGCTTCTTGCACCAGAATTAATAACCAATTCGCTGGTTTTATTGGCAACAGCAACGTCTATACCTTGTTCAATACTGGCAATATAAGATGAGGAAGAGTAAGGTTTTACAATACCACTGGTTCCTAAAATAGAAATGCCATTCATAATACCTACACGTTCATTGAGTGTACGCTTTGCTATTTTTTTTCCATCGGTAACAAAAACAGTTATCGATACACCGCATTCTAAATCGTAATCGTGCAATAGTTTTTGAATGGCGCTACGCATCATTTTTCTTGGAACGGGATTGATCGCTGGTTCTCCAATAGCAAGTTCCAAGCCTTTAAGCGTAACCGTTCCAACACCTTCACCTGCAAAAAACTGAATATCTTTTTGTTGTGTTAGTGCTACAATACATCCTATTTCTGCGCCATTAGTTACATCTGGATCGTCTCCAGCATCTTTAATCACCGAACATTTAGCAGTATCTTCTGTAAATTCACAACAATGTATTGGTAGCTCAACAACTTTATCAATTGGCAGATGTATCTTTACTTTTGAAGTCGCTTTTTGATGAATAATAGCCATTAATCCAGCTTTCGTCGCAGCAGTTGCACAGGTACCTGTTGTAAATCCCTCTCTTAATGGTCCTTTTGGAATCTTCCTTAAACTCATAGCAGGCTCTTTTTAGAAATGACTAATTCCAATTCATTAACATCATACACTATCTTAAAATAGCTTGGTATTTTAGGTTGTTTGATGATGATAATCTGTGTGTTTGTTTTTAGAGCAGCCTCAATTTTTGTGGATAAAAAACCACTGTTCCCTGTTTCTTTTGTTAGTACAACATCTATTTTATACTTTTTAAGTAATGAGATTTCTTCTTCCAAATTTGCAGAAGGCAAACCTAGGATCAGTTGTTTTTCAGAAAAGTTACTTTCTTGAGCAATAGCAATGGATTCTGGTCTATTAAGGATTCTAAAATAGCTTGTATTATTTTGCCACCAAGGTTTTAATCTTTTGATGGATTGAACACCCGTTAATGCCAATAGGGTTTGATTGCTTTTTAATAATTTTAAAGCGTCATTATATGTATTTACATAAGATACTAGCGCATGGTTTGTTTTAGAAAGTAATTGTCGTCCAAACCGTATAACAGGAATCTGTAATTTTTCAGCAACCTTTGCTATGGTTTGATGCAGTATTTCTGCAAAAGGATGGGATGCATTAATAATGATATCGATACTTTTTTCTATAAGATAAGCTTCTAATTCTTTTTCATTTAGCGCGCCATATCGATAACTAGCAACTTCTGTTTCTTCAAAAGCAATGTTGGTTTTGGTAGAATACACAAAAGGCATAGCGCTTCCTTGTAGCACCTTTGCTACCTTTCTTCCTTCTGTTGTTCCGCCAAATACTAGTATCATTCTTATTTTAAAATGGTATTACTCTGTTATTACAAATTTCTTATTGGTTCTAAAAATATGTTTCCATTCTGGGCTGTATAATTGTGATCTGTTTTTACGTGCTCCAATAGCATGCCCTACCACAATTAATACGGTTCTTGTTTTTTTACTGTCTTTTACAATTTGTGCCAGATTTTCTAATTTTCCTTCAAAAATTTCTTCATCTTTCCAAGTGATCCGATACATGACAGCCACAGGAGTTTCCGGATCAAAGTGCTCTAATAATTGTGCTTGTACTTTGGCTGCAATACCTACGCTTAAAAAAATACACATGGTCGCATTTGTGGCTGCAAAGGCAGCAATACTTTCTTTTGGCGGCATAGGCGTTTTACCTTCTCCCCTAGTTAAAACAATAGATTGTACGACTTCTGGAATAGTAAATTCAGATTTTAAAACTGCGGCCGCAGCACTAAATGAAGAAATACCGGGTACAATAAAATAATCCATTCCCAGTTCGTCAAAAATGGTCATTTGTTCTTGAATAGCACCATACAAAGACGGATCGCCACATTGTAAACGCACAATGGCATTCCCTTTTTTATAATGTTCTTGCATTAAAGAGACCTGTTCTTCGAGCGTCATCATTGCCGAATTACGAACTACAGCTCCTGCTTTACACCAATCGGTCATTTCTTCGGGGATTAAACTCCCTGCATATAGCACACAGTCGGCTTGCTCCAAATAGTATTTCCCTTTTACGGTGATGAGTTCTTCGTCACCAGGGCCTGCTCCAATAATGGCAATGGATGTTTTTCGTTCTGCATGGGTATTTAAGGCAACAGAAAAGGTGAATTTTTCATTATTGTCTAAATGTATTTTTTGCTTTTCAACCAATACATTTTTATTTCCAGAGAGTAATATGGCACAAGATTCTGATACCCCATCTACTCCAATTTTAGATTGTACCACGGCACTTGGGTTAGGCACAGAAACAGTGTTTATTTTTTCTGAAGTAAATGTGCGAAACGGAATCTTGTTTTTTGTACTAAAATCTAGGTAAGCTTGTTGTTCTGCTTTAATATCAATTGAACCGAAATTTTTAATGGCAGAAAATCTTAAACCTCTTGTTTTTAGTTCTGATTTTAAGGTTTCTTGAAAAAGAAATGGATCTAATTTTTTGGAACATCCAGATCCAACCGAAAGTACTTTTGGAATAAAAAACAAGCTTGGAATTGTGGCATCGTAAATCTTGTAACTTACTGTAATGAATAATTCGAATTGAGAAAAATCAATAGCACTTTCATCATAAAAAACAGTCACAAAACCTGGAATCGTTTTTTCCAAATGTTCGGTGCCTTTGTCTTTAATATCTAAAAGTAAGGCAGTTGGTTTGTTGTTTACAAACAAGGCCATGATGGTGTTCATGGATACCGAACTTTCTGTTTGCCAATCAAATTGATTTCCAATGGTATCTAAAGCCCAAATTTCCTGAACATCGCTTGAGGTCGATATAATAGCCTTTCCTCCTAAAATGGTGGCTATTTTTAAACAAAAATCATTTGCACCTCCTTTATGACCACTTAGTACCGATTGTACATTTAAGCCCAGATCATCAACAGAAATTACAGCAGGATCGGTGTTTTTATCTTTAAGGTGTGGTGCAATTAAACGCACACAAATACCTAAAGCGGTTACAAAGCAAATACCGCCTAACTTCGAAAAATTTTCGGATAGATAGTCTGAAATAGATGGGATGGTCGATACATGATCGTTGTTTGATTGCAAGGTGGTAATAACCAATGATTTTGGAAATTCTTTCTGAATAACAAGCGCTTTTTCTACTCCTATTTCAGTAACTGCTATAATGGCTATTTTTTTCATTTATTTCTTTTTTCTGCTGTGTGAATGCTAATTTTATTGTGTTCGTTTACCTGAATGACAGTCGTGCTAATCGTATAATTCAATTTTGTAAACTCTTCTATAAATGTGTTGGTACTGCTTTCTTTTACGGCATTGGTAACAAAACGAGCAGATGGATTTAACTGATGAATGGTATGAATTAATTCTTTTAGTCTACCTCCGTGTCCGCCAATAAAAACGGCATCTGGAGTTGGATAATCTTTTAAATTTAGATTGAAAAAATCGTCTATAACGATCTCAATCCCTGGTGTAGAAAAACGTTCTGTGTTTTGTTGAATTATGGTTTCACATTCTGTTCGTTTTTCGAAGGCAATAATTTTTACATGTGAAAAGTGTTGCTTGGCTTCAATAGCTACAGATCCTGTACAAGACCCTACATCCCAAAACACCCCTTTATTTTGTAGTTGTAAAGCACTAACGGTACTTAATCTAATAGGCATTTTGGTAATCATATTTGCCCGATTAGGTAATGGTACAAAAGCATGGTCTGGAATACCAAAGGGTTTGTCTTTTGGTGTTATTTGTTTTAATAAAACACAGTTTAAGCGGTCGTGCTCTTTTTTGGTACAGGCTAATAGATCGAGTTTTTCTATGTGTTCATTATTTCCGTCCAGAGCTTCGCCAATCGTTATTGAATAATTATCAAAACCATATTGCAACATGCGTTTGGCTATTGCTGCTGGTGTTTTTTTAGCATCTGTTAACACCCCTATTAACTCACTTCTATCAATTAAAGCGCTATCTAAAGCCGACCAATCTCTACCATGTACTGATACTGTTTTTAGTGCGTTGTAGTTGGTTTTTGTTTTATGACAGAGTAACTGAATACTATTGAAATAGGGATATGCTTTTAGTTTTGCATGCGGTAATAAACGTTGTAAGGTATTCCCAAAACCATAGAAGAATGGATCGCCAGAAACGAATACAATTATGGGTAAATGAATTGTTTTATATTTTTGAATGAGGGTTTCCATCTTCCCTGAAATTTCTATCCAAGAATGCTTTGCGGGCAAAAACGGTTTCACTAATTCGTAATGACGTTTTCCTCCTGAAAAGACAGTGGATTGTTGCACCAATGCCAAAATAGCATCATCCCATTTTGGAACAGCATGATTCCCTATTCCAACCAGATAAAAATCGATATGTGCTTTAGGTACATTCATTTATTGGTACGATTCTTTTATCACCACATCATTAATATGCTTGCGCTTTTCCCATTGTAACTGTTCTAGTTCTGGGTTTTCATAAAATTTATCGACATGTCCTAAACATAAATAACCTATTAGTTGCCTATCTTCTGGTGCATTTAAAATGTTTTTAATTTTTTGAGTATTTAGAATACTTACCCAGCCCAATCCTATATTTAAAGCGCGTGCCATAAGCCACATATTTTGAATGGCACAGACCACGGAATATTCGCCTGCTTCCTTCATTGAGGTTTGTCCTAAAACGGGATGGTTGCTTGGTTTGTAAAAGACAGCGATATTGAGCGCAGATTCTATAATACCTTCTAATTTTAACTGTGTATATGCATTTGCTTTTTTTTCTTCAAAAAGTTGTTTACCTTTTTCATTCTCTTCAAAAAAACTATCCCTTATTTTATTTCTAATTTTTAAGTCTTTAATAATCACAAATTCCCATGGTTGAGAAAAACCAACTGATGGGGCATTAACGCCAGCAAATAAGATTTTATCTAAATCCTTTTGTGTTATTGGTTTATCGATAAAACGATTCCCTCTCACATCTCTTCGAGCCAATATTATTTGCTCTAGTGTTTCAATATTTTCAGAAGTGAATTTGTTCATTTTTTAAGATTTAAAATAGTTTGAAGCTTCTTCTAAAGTAAATGCGGCATTGGTAATCGCCGCGGCAACATTACTACCGCCTCTGTTACCTTCTATAAGTGCCCAATGGGTGTTTTTGGTTTGAGACAACTGTTCTTTGGCTTCTAAAACGTTAACAAACCCAACTGGCACACCAACAATACCTGCTGGTTTAAACCTGTTATTTTCTCTTAGCTGTTCAATAATTTCAAACAATGCTGTCGGGGCGTTTCCAACAACATAAAGGGCATTCGGGTATTGCTCAATGGCTTTTCTAATACCTGCTTGCGATCGGGTTATGTTTTCTGTTTTTGCTAATAATTGGGCATCTTCATCGTTTAATAAACAATGTACTTTGGTGTTGTATTTTTTAATGAATGCTTTTGTTATTCCTGCTTTCACCATAGTAACGTCTGTTACTATTTCTCCACCATTTTTAAGATGGTTGTGCCAGTTTTCGATAGCATTTGGTGTTGCGGCATAATGATTAAAATCTTCTAAAATTCCTGTGGTATGAATTATTCTGGTAATGGCCCATTTATCGGCAACAGAAAAGGAAAGGTCTTTAATATGTTCTGTAACAATCCTAAAGCTTTCTTGTTGAATTTCTTTACCTGTGTGTGGTTTTCTGTTAAGATAGCCTCTTGGGGTAATTAAATAATTTTTAAATTGATAGGTTTGGGAATTACCAATCATCACTAAACAAAACATATCGACATCGTCTGGATTCAATGCCTCTAAGGTTGTGATTTTAATGTCTTCTTCTGGGCGCGTTACATGCCTAACAATGGCTACTGGTGTAGAAGACGCACGTTCTTCCAAAAATATTTTTTGTAATCGTCCTAATTGCCAATGTCTTTTTTTACTTTTTGGATTGTATAAACTAGTAACAAAATCGCCCATGGCCGCTGCTCTAATTCTTTTTTCAATCATGTTCCAGGGCGTCATTAAATCGGATAAAGAAATACAACAAAAATCGTGACCCAACGGAGCGCCTAATTTACTTCCTGCTGCTAAAAATGCCGAAACACCTGGTAGGGTTTCTAATTCAAGATCGTCTAACTCATCGTCTCCTTTAGAAACCATTTCGTAAACAATACTTGCCATAGCATAAATACTGGCATCTCCAGAACCTATTACCACAACATTTTTACCAGTTTTTGCTTTTTTAATGGCGACTTCGGCACGGCCTTCTTCTTGTCCTAATGGCATCGAAATTAATTCTGCATCCGTTTTTAAATACGGTTTTGCAAACTGAAAATAATAATCGTAACCAATAACTACTTCTGCTTGTTGTAATGCACTTTGCACAACAGGCAATATATAAGCATTATCTCCTGGGCCTAAGCCTGTAACGGTAATTTTCATTTAGTAATAGATTTATTTTTTATGATAATAAGAGAAAAATAAGGTGTCTCTCTTTGCTTAATAGTGTCCCAATGGTTTGTAATAAACTGCTCTTGTGTTCCTAAACGTTCTGCGTAGGTTATGTGATGCTTGTCTTCGTTTGTTGCAGATTCAATAATATCCATAACAGATTTTATTTTCATCAAAACAACAGTATCAAAATAATTAATTGCTTCTTTCAGCTCTTCTTTGCTCTGCACACGGGGAATAACAACTACTTTCTCGTTTTGTAAGCATAAAGGCATGGCACTCTCTGCAGCCAAATGCAAATACGATGTAATGCCTGGAATTAAATTAATAGTTAATTGGTGGGCTTTAATTTTTTCCAATAGATAGGAAAACGAGCTGTAGGTACTAATATCGCCTTCGCTAACAATAGCGATAGATAAGCCTTTGTTATAATCTGCTAAAATTTGTTGAAATGTGGTTTCATAAATGGTTTTAGCTTGTTCTCTTTCCAAGTCCATTTTTAAATAAAACCCTTCTAGTTTTGCTGAATCTAATTCATAATGGTTTAGAATAGCGCGAGAATAACTAGCTTTTCTACCCTTTTTAAATAAGGATCCTGGATAATAGATTTTATCTACTTTATGCAGGATTTTTAATCCTTTTAAAGTGATGAGATCAGGGTCGCCTGGACCTAATGATACGCCGTATATTTTGCCTTTTGTCATATACCTAATCCTTTTTTTATTTTTGAAAGGACACTGTTTTTTTGTCCAACTTTTTCATCTTCTTCAAACAATACCCCTTTTACATTTAAGTGATGCCCAACTTGTTCTTTTCCTTGTTCAGATTCTACTCCAACAATTTGCTTGCGGTATTTACATAATTGGCAATTCATATTTGCGGTACCGTTAATGGCTTCGTCCAAACGTTCGTCAAAAGCTTTTAGAATGAGTTCATCGACTCCAAAAGCCTTTGTGTAAATGTATTGGAGCGGTGAGCTTTCATTAAAATCGCGTACTTGTTTATAGATGCGTTCTAAAAGAATGCCTGTAAAAAAGAAAAAAGGAATGGCTATGGTGCGTTTAAATGCCATTTTACTTGTTAGCTCTAATCCTTGAGTAACATTGGGGTAAGCGGTACCACTGTATGAAACCGTTGTAAAACCAAAACCCATGCCTTCACCCAACATGCAAGCCAGTTTATGTACATCTGAATTGGCATCAGGATCGGTTGTGCCTCTCCCAACAACCATTAAACAGACCTCTCTTCTATCAATAGGTTCGTGTTTTTCTTCTTCTTCTAATATTCTTTTTTGGGCTAATTCTAATAAAAAGGAATTGACACCAAGGTGTTTCCCCATTTTAATGGTTAAATCGTCATAATATCCCTGTATGGTGTTCATTTCATATGGAATATCATTTTTGGCGTGAGAACCTGCAAAAAGAATAATGGGCAAAGCGTAAATCTCACGAATGCCTTTTTGGTACATCCGCTCTATGGATGCTTCGTAAACGGGGTGATTAAATTCTAAAAAACCATAATCTACTTCGTAGTCTGAATAACGTGCTTGCAGAATGCCAACCAGTTCTTTAAACGCAGCGGTTCCCGTTTTGGTTCTACTACCGTGTCCGCAAAGTAAAATTCCTTTTTTCATTGTTTTAATTAATTGGTTTTACGCCTATTAAAAACACTACTGGCATTTGTAATTCTTGTTTTTTTACATCTTCTTCAATACCTCTTAATGTTGAGGTTAGCAATACCTCGTTATCTCTTGAAACATTAGAAATGGCATTCACTGGGATATTAGGATTTTTGCATACTTCCATTAGTTTAGGAACAATTTTATCCAAGCTTTTTAAGCCCATATAAAGTGCTAAAGTGTTACCAGCGTTTAACATTTCGGCAATGCCGTTTAATTGGGCTGTAGAATAATCGGCAGTATGCGCTGTACAAATTAAAATGGCATTGGATTGTCCTCTTTCCGTAATGGGAATATTAACGGTATTGGCCGCTGCTAATGCTGCTGAAATCCCTGGGATTACTGTAAAAGGTAGTTTGTGTTGTTTTAAATAGCGAACTTCTTCGGCAGCTCTACCATAAATATATGGATCGCCAGATTTTAATCGAACAACACTTTTGCCTTGCAGACAATACTTCTTCATTAACGCATTGATGTTGTTCTGCCTCTTTTCCTGACTTTCTGCATCGCCAAATTTCTTGCCTACATAAATCTTTTCTGCTTGGGTATTGATCTCTAAAATCTCATCTGAAACTAAATTATCATGTAATATTACTTCTGCATTTTGAAGCGCATGAAATGCTTTTAAGGTCAATAAGTTTTTATTTCCTGGCCCCGCCCCTACAATAGCTATTTCTGGCAATTTACTTTTTGAGAAAATCCATTCTGGGTTTGCATATTCATACTCAAAATGAAGTGCTTTTTTTGATTTTGCATTGCCAACTAGCTTATAACTTTCATGTTCTGTGTCTTCAAAAATAGGTGCTGGTAGCTCCAGTTCTAAAGCTGCTTTTTCGTAAAATGCTTTCCGTTTAGGATGTTCATCTGCACATCCATTGATAATTTCTCCGAAATAGTGCTGTTCTATAATGGACTCAATTAATCCAATCGCATCTTTTTGATGAATTAAATTGACAGGTACATTTGGGTTTTTCAAATGTTTCTTGTTTGCCAAAAACCGTCCTGGATGTCGTTGTGGACCGATCAATCCTGCCAAACGTAAAATGGTTAAGTTACTCCCAAAATGCGCTTGCAATAACTGCTCTGCTTTTAAGACCCCTATACCAGAAGCTTTTTCTGGCTGACAACGTTCTGTTTCATCTGTTAAACGATTTGTATTTTGATATACAGAAGTGGAACTAACAAAAATGATGTTTATATGTTTGGGTGTGCGTTGAATAATTTGTTGGATTTGAAGCGGATAGATAGTTTCAATATTTTCAATTCGCTTTGGAGGGAAATTAATGATTATGGTAGATGCTTCGTATATAAAGGCATCCCAATCACCAATAATTGTATCCGATGTAACGTGTATTCTTGTCGTAGGAAACGTATGCTTTGCAAAGGCTTTTAGGTTGTCTAACGCTGAGACAGAACCACTGATTGAGTACCTTTTTTTTTGAAGTTCTAAAGCAAGTGGTAAACCTAACCAACCTAATCCTAGTATAGAAATTTGTTTCTTCATGACACGATTGGGCTTGTGTTTAGTAACTGAATTTTTGTACAATAGTTCCAGGCATTACTTTCATTTGAATTGATGGAAATTTTCCCTAAAGTTTTTCCAAATTTATTCTTGAAACGTATCCCCGTTTGTTGGGTTTCCTTTTGATGAAAATATTCTGTAACAGAAATTTTTGATTGCTGCAATTCTTTATTGTCTTTTGGAACTGCGGCGATAGTTAATGGGATACTATCTGTTTTAGTAACCAATTCAAGTATGTGCTCTTTGGAATAGTCTACAGCACATATTTCTTTAAACGGAATTGAATTTTGGTTGGGGATATGAAGTGTTACGCCTTGTGGGTTTTCGAACAGGTATAAGAATAGTGGATATAGGTATTGATCTGAGCTAAACCCCTTAGTCATATAGCATTCACCTAATTCTTCATCATCCTTTAATTCAAAAGGTTTTGGTTTTATTGGGGCTCTTTCATTATTTGAAGCTTGCTTTTCCCAACCATTTCGATATAATAATTCGGTTTCAATTGGACATTGATTATCTATATGTCCTTTTACGATATGATTTATTTTTTCTGGAGTCAGTTCTTTATACCAAAACTCTCCTGGGTGTACTATACATGTAGGAGCGTCTTCACACCTTCCATTGCATCTGGTTTTAATGGTGTGTGTGTTGTTCCAAAGCTCATTGTTGCGCAAATAAGCTCTTGCTGTTCTTACAACTTCTTCGCTTCCTGCTTTTTTACAAGAACCTCCATCACAAAAGAAAAAGGTATGTGTCGTATTGGCTATATTTTTCCCCATCTTACTTTTTATAAAGAAATAAAAATGAAGAGTAAGGAACCCAGAAATTGGGCTATCGAACACTTTAACTTTTATTCCCGAAAGTTTAAATTATGTTGTGCATTAGGCAGGTCTTCTGACTTACTCTACTTTTAACGTCTTCCCATTCTTTAGAACAGTGACTTTTAATGTTAAAAGCTTTTTTAGAGCTTACAGCTGCGGGAACAGTTTTGGATTTACACCAAATTCCCTTTTAATTCTATTTTTTTTAATAAAAAAATAAGAAACCAAAAGCGCTACGAATGTATCATTTTTTTTTGAACTAAAGGATTAAATTCAAAATGAATTCTATTCTTTTTAAAGGAGTTGTTTTTGAGAGCATAATAATATCAAACCCTCTTTTTTTATAATATTCTAAAAGAGTCTTTTCTAATTTGAGGCAATAATCAAATTCTTGTAATCGTTGTCCGTCTTTACAATAAATCTCGAACCAAGTTGGAGCAAAAAATACTTTTTTATGATAGGTTTCATGATAAGGAAATGTTTTTAAGTATTTTGGAATTTCCTTTTCTGCAACGGTTAAGTAGGCTTCCAAATCTAGTAAAGAACGATCACAAACTAGTGCCTTACTGTTTGATAATGCTTCATTTGTTATTTTATAAACAAGATTGGTAAATCGATTGATGTCTTGCCAAGGCATGCCTTTTCGTCCATGCTTTTGTTCATCAATAATTACTTTTCTAGACACTTCGTCCATACATGGTACGTTGTGTTTTAGAAGTTTTATCAAAGTCGTTTTTCCAGTACCTGGAGCGCCAGTAATAATGTATTTTTTTTGAAGATTATGCATTATAAAGGACTAAAAACACAGCAATAATTAAGATACAAAACAAAGTACTTACTGCGTAGTTAATTTGACTGACTGTTTTAATTTCTTCGTGTTTAATTTCACGATTATTACTTCCTATAAATGGTTTTTCAACCAATTTACCATGATAGTAATTGGGACCTCCAAATTGACAATTTAAAACATAGGCTAATGCGGCTTCTGGATAGCCTGCATTTGGACTGCTGTGCTTTTTTCCTTCTTTTAAAATAAAGAAAATGCCTCTTAATTTAAACTGAACAATTACTATTAAAAAAGCAGTAATTCTAGCAGGTAGGTAATTAACGACATCATCTAGTTTTGCGGCAAATTTTCCGAACAAAATATAGCGATCATTTTTGTATCCGATCATAGAATCTAATGTGTTGATCATTTTATAAGCCATTACACCTGGGATTCCCAAAATTGCAAAATAAAACAAGGGGGCAATGACGCCATCACTTAAGTTTTCAGACATCGTTTCAAAAGTGGCTATCCGTATTTGTTGTTCGTTTAAGTTGTTAGTTTCCCGTCCCACAATCCAAGATAAACGTTTGCGTCCGGCGTCTAAACCTTCATCTTTTAGTATTTTAAAAACAGCCTTTCCTTCTTGTATTAATGTTTTGTTTGCCAAGCAATAAAATAACATAGCTATTGAAAATAAAATACTAAGGATAGTAAAACCCTTAGAATTTAGCCATTGTATCATTAATAACGGTATTACAAAAGCGGCGCTTATTAATACAATAGATAAAAGTATCCCTTTTAGTAATTTACCCCTCCCCTTGTTACATATTTTTTCACCAAAAGCAATGGCTTTTCCATAGAAAACAATAAGATGTGGCATCCATTTAGGATCGCCAAAAAGCAGATCTAAGCAAAAGGCACTAATTAATATGTAAATAGTATTTAAAGCCATTCCTTTAAGGCTTGAATAAGTTTGATATTAGCTTTTTTACTTTGGGTAGAGACTCGAATATACTCGCCTTTTAATCGAGAAAAATTGGTGGCATCTCTAATAAGTATCTGGTGTTTTTTTATCAGGAACTCCTTTAATTCCTTGGCTGATTTATTTTGTAATCGGACTAAAAAATAGGGTGTATTACTTTCACAAACGTTTAATCCTTCTAATTGATCGAGTTGTTTTTTAAAAACTGCAGCTTCTGTTAGTAATTCTGAAGCGTTAAACTGAAGTGTTTTATAATTGTTAAAAATAAATTCACCTGCTTTTATAGCCAATGAATTTACGCTCCAAGGCATTTTTAAATTTAAAAGCTTCACGATATTTGAAGTACTTGAAACGATATAGCCTAAACGTAACCCAGGAATTGTAAATGTTTTGGTTAAAGAACGTACCACTATTACATTACTGTAATTCTCAGTAAGTGACATGATAGAATCAATACTATTGGTAAACTCAATATACGCTTCATCAATAACAAATGTGGTATTTGGTTTTTGCTTAAACAAAAATTCTAATTCTTTTTTTGAAAAAACTGTTCCGTCAGGGTTATTTGGGTTGCAAATAAACACGAGGTCAGTGTCTGTGTTCCCTAAATCTGTTCGTGCAATTAACTTGTAATTGAGTTTAAAAATTTTACATGCATCTTCATATTCTGAAAAAGTAGGAGCTACAATAGTCGCTTTCTTATTAGAAAATAATTGAGCTATTAGGTAAAAGGCTTCGGTTGCTCCATTGGTAAATAAAAACTGATCATTGCTTAATTGAAATGTTTTAGCCGCCAACTCATTAAGCTCATTAGCAACAGGAGAAGGGTAATTTTGAATTTGATGAATATTGCTTAAAATGGCTTCTGTTAATTCTGAAGGGCATCCTTTATAATACACATTAGAACTAAAATTGTGTTTTATTTTTCCTTCTATCAAATGAAGGTCATCACCATGTCCGTTTAACATTGTTCCATGCTATTTTTTAAAATGGTTGCCATATCTAAATTTTCATCAATCCAATCTGCTAATTTGTCAAATTGCTTAGCTTTAAATGATTTGTAATTTCTAGCTTTAGCATCTGGATATTTTACTTGAAGTAATTCAGTAACCACGTCTTGGTTATCAAAAATCCCATGAAGATAGGTTCCCCAACTTTTATTTCCGTCAAAATAGCCTTCTTCTTTGTTATTTACAACGTTTAAATGTTTGTTTTTTGGAACATTTGTTTCTCCCATGTGAATTTCATAACCTTCACAAATCGCCTTTAAGTCTTTAAATTTAAACTGACGTTGTACGGTTTGTTTCGTTTTTGAAAGTGTGGTTTCTATATCAAAAATATTCAGACCTTTTTCTAAAGTCGTATTACTTTCAACTGAAAAAGGGTCAGCAATTGATTTTCCTAGCATTTGATAGCCACCGCAAATTCCAATAATAGGAATGTGTTTGTATTGTTCCTTAATTACTGTTGCCAATCCATCAGATTTTAAGGCTATTAAATCTTCAATCGTATTTTTTGTTCCTGGAAGAATAATGATGTCTGCTTTTTTTAATTCTTCTGGATCTCTTGTAAAATAAAGATTGATTAATGGTTCTTGTTCTAATGATTGAAAATCGGTGTAGTTAGACATATAATGAAATTTTACTACAGCAATATTTAATTTATTAGCTCTGGAAGTTACCGCTCTTGAACCAAGCGCAACCGAATCTTCTTCTTCTATAATAATATCTTTAGCGTAAGGCATAATGCCTAAAACCGGTAAACCCGTAATCTCTTCTAATTTTTTTTTACCTTCTATAAATAGTGCTGGATCTCCTCTAAATTTATTAATAATAATCCCTTTTACCAGTTTTCGTTCCCAATCTTCGAGCAACTCAATAGTGCCATATACACTACCAAACACACCGCCTTTATCAATGTCTGCTACCAAATAAACACAGGCGTTTGCTGCTTCTGCCATGCGCATGTTTACTATATCTCTGTGTTTTAGGTTGAGTTCACTAATACTCCCTGCTCCTTCCATTACAATAGGGTTATATTTTGCAGCTAATTGGTGAAACGCCTTTTTGGCTTCTTCGAAAAGATGCTTTTTGTCGTCGCCTAAAAAGTACTCTTGAGCTGTTTGGTTGCCTATAGGTTTACCATGTAAGACCACTTGTGATTTGTTTACTGATGACGGTTTTAATAATATAGGGTTCATCTCTACCCTTGGAGGAATTTCACATGCTTCTGCTTGTACGGCTTGTGCTCTTCCTATTTCAAGGTTATCTGGTGTTGAGAAACTATTTAAAGACATATTTTGAGCCTTAAAAGGCGCTGGTTGATATCCTTTCTGTTTAAGCCATCTACAAATTCCTGTTGTTATCCAACTTTTACCAACATCTGAACCAGTGCCAACTAGCATTATAGGGTGTAGGTTCTGCATTTTATTTTTATACGTTTTACTGGCAAAAATATTGAATTAGATATGACTTTGTAGGGGATTTGTAATAAAAAGTTTAGGGTGTGTTTTGTGGTTTTTAGGTGTTGGTGTTTGGTTGAGGGTTGTGAGGGTGTTTTGTTATTAGCTATTGGAGCGAAGGCTAAATCGTAGTATGTGTAAAATGATGAGGGGATTAAATTTGTGCTTGATTTTGTTTTTACATTACTCAAAACATTTGTGATGTTATTTACCACCCTTATGTTTCTTTTTTATGTAATTATAAAACATAATCAGTATTGAAAATGAAAGTTTTATATGGATATTTTTGGGATTATAGTGACCTCAAAGTCTCACGACTTAGCGGAATATTAATCAACCAAGAGTATAAAACCTGAAAGAAGGTTAGAAACTAACTTAGTGTAAAGTTTAATCTTTAACTTTTGTAAAGGATGTCCCTTAACGAACATTTAAACAAACATTATGAATCAAATTTTAAAAAATAAATACTTAAGAAGATTCTTTTGGATATCTAGTACTGCAATTTTAATTTGTTTACTTCTAATTAGATTTTATATTTTTAATAAGCCTACAACTGAAAGCCCCGATTGGTATAATTTCATATCTGATGTGATAGAAGGGCTTGTGGCAACAATTATTACAACTATTGGAATTGGGGTTATGATTTTCTATGTAACACCAAAGGTAGACCCAAAGGATGGTGCTGAATTCCTTCATTCTAGAGAGTTTAATAAATACTTTAAATCTGTACTTAAAGAGAATCCTAACGAATGGTATTTCAGAGGTGGATTTGGAAGGTATTTAAGAACAGCGGTCATTCCTCGTTTACACCAAGTAGCAACAGACGGAACTGCCGTAACAGTAAAGGCCCAGATTCTTAATCCTCAAAACGAAAGGTTATGTAAAATACACGCTCATTTACGAAATACTGTAAATAATTCCGAAAAGAAAACAGATTGGGACGATAAAGAAGTTAAAATCAATTTATATGCTACAATCGTAGTTTGTTCGATATATGAAAGTAATAACGCATTTTTAGATATTTCTATATATCTGATAGATTTCTTCTCAACTGATAGAATAGATATTAGCACAAATTCAGGAATACTAACAAAAGACGACCAAAAATCACCAGGTTTAAAATTTCATAAAGATTCTAATCATTATAGAGCATATAAAGGAGATTTAACTGTAACAGAACAACAAGCATCTGATGTAGTTAAAAAATTGAATGTTAAATATAAAATAGGAAAAGTCACAGGAGATAACATTAAAAAAATATTAAAAGAACTCAATTTTAATGAAAACTTTTCAAGTGCGGATAATGATAGAATTGCATTATTGGTAAATGATAAATCTATTCCATATGAATAATATTATTTATTCTTTATTCAATTCATATTCTAAAGTTAATATGATTAAAATATTAGACTTTCTAATCGACGATATTAATAATATTTGCGCTGAATGGCATCCTCTTGGATTTATTTATATTAAATTAATTCAAGGCAAAAAAAATGATTATCGATTACATATATGGCCAAAAGAAACTAGAAGTTCAAATAAAACGAAGCATCCTATCCATAATCATATTTATAATATAGAAAGCTTAGTAGTGTCCGGTAAAGTAGGATGTGAAGCATATTCAATAGAAAAAAAAACTATTTCTAAAACAAAATTATATAAAGTTCATTATTCAAAATCGGGGTCTAAGTTAGTATCAACAAATGAATCAGTTAATATAGAAAAGAAAAATATCTCTTGGACTAACACAGGAAACACCTACATAATTGAGAAAGGAGATTACCACCAATCCGTGGTAGAACAAAATACTTTTGCAGCTACAGTAGTTAAAAACTATAATAAATCTGACAATATAAAACCAACTGTAATTGTGAATGAAGTTGATTTTTATAAACATAATTGTCCAACGGAAAAAATTGACAAAGATTTCGTTTTAGTTAAATTAAAAGAGCTAAGAAATCGTGTAAATAATAACTTATAGCGAAAAAATGTAAAGTAACTAAGCGTTCATGTGATCAGCACGAACGATCCCCGCTCCGCAAAGTCTCCCGAATTAGCGGAACATTAATCAACCAAGGGTATAAAATTTGAAAGAAAATCACAAAATATAATCAGTATTGAAAATGAAAACTTCATGTGAATATTTTTGGAATCATAGTTACCTCAAAGTCGGGAGACTTTGCGGAGTGGGCAGGATATCCAAAAACAATAATTAAGATTATCTATGTCAGAAACTAACAACGAAGACCTTGAAAGGAATAAATTAATTCTCGAGATAAGTCAACTTGAAAATAAGATTAACACACCATGGTATAAACGAAGTGAGTTCATATCTGTATTAATACCTGCAATTCTCACAATCTTTTCATTGTTCATTTTGTACAAAGCTGGGTCGTATGATGAAAGGTCGCAACAATTTAGTCTTGAACGAAAATCTTTAGAAATAGAACGAGCAGAAATTGAAAACTTCAAAAATGAAATTGACTATAATATTAAGATGTATTCGGATAGTTTAGATCAATTCAAGACTAAATACTTCCATTCAATACTTCAAGGTACAATACAAAACTCATTCATAACCAAGGAAAGAAGTGACAATGAAAAACTGCACACATTTCTTCAGTCAATATTGTTTGACTCTTCACAAACTAAAGAATCACTCATTAATAAAACAGCACGTTTTCTAATCAAAAAAGATACTAATTACACCAAATTGGTAGAACAAAATATTCTTCTTGCTTTAGAAAGAATCAGTGATGAGAAAATAGGTTTACCTCAAAAAATACGAACTGAATTGCGCAGGGATTCATTGCACAAAGACGATATTCTAATTACTTTTAGATTTATTCACAGATATTTCCCTGGAGCTAAGTCCAACACAACATGGAAACATGATCTAGAAAATTTTGGTGAAGTAGTTAAACTTATAATAGAAAATATTTTGTGGGACAACCAAGGACGAATAGATAAAATTGAAATAAATGGCAATGCTAATGATGATCGATTCTCGACTAAATATGATGGGTCACTTGGTGACATTGAAGGCATTAAATACACCTATAGAGATTATCGAGATTCAATAAGAGAAACTAAAATGTATTTATATAAAGGTTCTCATTTTGGCAATAAAGAGCTTTCATTTTTACGTGGGTTTATTATAAAAGATAAACTTGAGGAATCAAAAAAAATAAATTCATATAATATTAAATTAATATCAAGTCTAAATGAATCAAGAGGCTCTAGAGACATCGAGGTCAATATTAAAATCAAAAACTGTTATACGAAATTCAAGAAGTATTATAGATTCGACGAAGACGTTATTCGAAAATATTGGAATAAATATTATAATGTGAATGACAGCCCATAACAAAGGTAATCATTAACCCACTCCGCAAAGTCTCCCGACTTAGCGGAAAATCAACAAACCAAGAATATAAAACTTGAAAGAAGGTTACATTATACGAGATCAAGAAAATACACATTTTATTACTGCAACAGTAGTAGATTGGATAGATGTCTTTACACGAAAGTCTTATAAAGGTATTGTTATTGATTGTTTAGGGTTCTGCACAAAAAATAAAAGCATCCTTTTGTATGGTTATGTTATTATGAGCAATCATATACATATAATCATTCAATCTAAAGATGGTAAACTATCAGATTTAATAAGAGATTAAAAAAAATTCACGGCTAAAAGCATATTAGAAAAAATTGAAAACGAACCCGAAAGTAGAAAAGAATGGATGCTAGAAAGATTTAAAAAAGTTACAGAAACGCATAACAGAAATACCAACCCGCTAGCGCGGAAATGTTTTCCGTGCCCGTAAATAAATAAAAGAAGGCTTTTGTAGTGAGGTGAAAGCTTCATATAATGGGTTATGTTTAAGATAATGAATCACGGATTAAAAATCCGTGCTATTGGGTTATTTGAAGGACAAACAAGATGTAAATACAGTACCATTAGCATAAGAGCCATATTTAGAAAAGTCGTGAACGATACTAATTTGAACCCATGGGCAACAGTACATACATTGCGCCATTGGTTTGCAACACATTGTATTGAAAACAACATAAATATTCGTCATTGTTCGCCAAAAACGACAGAAATTTATACCACAACTATTGAAATTAACAATAAGACCATTATAAGTCCATTGGATACTTTATTAAAAAGTAATACATTGCATGTATAAACGATATAACCACAATTGGATCACTATTTATTGTGGTTATACAATTGTTGTGCTTAATTTACCCAAATGACCGAAAAGGAAGTAGAGAAAATAATTGATTCCAATAAAATTTTGTCCGATGACCTCGACAAAGATAAATACTTCGGATTTTTTCCTGGAGTTGGAGTAACTCTTGCTTTTGGAATACTTTTATTACCTTTTATTACCGATAAAACATCTTTTAGTCCATTAATTAAATGGATTGGACTTTTTGTTGGTTTATTACTGATTTTATTGACATATTTAAGTTTTAAAATCGAGAAAAAATTAAAATTAATCATCACTAATTTAGATAAAGAATCTAACCAACAAATTATTAAGGAATATTTTAAAAAACATAATATTCCATTGACAAAAAATTCAAATTACTACTCAACATTTCTACCGACATTATTTTATAAAAAAGGTTTAAAACTCATAATTATACCTTGGAATAATAAAATCCTTTTCAACATTAGAACAATTGGGTTTGCAGTGGAAGGAGGAAGAATACCGTACTCAATTGGAAAAATAATACAACAGAATAAGCTGACTAAAAACTTTAAAAAACTAAGCACAACATTGGTGGCTGTTGCACAACTACTTTTTTTGACTGAATTAGGTTGTTTCTGAGAACTTTAAAAATAATGAATATTGATAATCAACAACTTAACAATCGTTTGAAAATTAAAAACGCATGATTTCCTAAAAATTTTGAGTTGTGCAACAGTCACAATGACTATAAGTAATTACCCCCGCTCCGCAAAGTCTCCCGACTTAGCGGAACATTAATCAACCAAGAATATAGAATTAGAAAGAAGATTATAAAATATAATTAGTACTGAAAATAAAAGTTTTATATGAATATTTTTGAAATTATAGTGACCTCAAAGTCAGGAGACTTTGCGGAGTGATGAATTGAAAATGAACAATTAAAAAAAATGGACACGACTAAAACCAAATAAAACTGCAGCTAACACCGTAAAATAATGCAGTAGTTGGTGCTTTATCAAAAGTTAATGTAATTTTGTTTTGTTTGATTTTTATTCAGAAAATACTCACGCATAAAACGCGCTATTATTATACAAAACCATTGTAAGTAATTAAACAAAAAATGAACAATAAATCTCTAATTATAAAGGCGATATTATTTTCCTTACCAAGTTTTTTCGTTTTACACTTAAACCAAGTAAATTTGGTACGCCTAATTATTATTGGGTTAAGCATGATTTACATAATATTTCAATTAGAATTATTGTTCTATCCGATATCCAATTATTTTTATCTCCATTCCAAAAATAATATTACTGAAAAATCTAAGGTTAAACATTTGAAAAAAATTCTGATATATTATTTTAAAATATTCCTCATTTTATTTAATCCTCTAATCGCCATTTATATAAGCAAACTTATTGATAAGACAATTCAACACATTTTGTTAAACAACTCAGAAAACATATTTCATGTCTTTTCTTCAATTATAATATCACTAATTGTTAGTTTTTTAATTCTGGCTTTTGAACGAAAATATCCCTTGCTAATTTATTCTTTTTGGTTTATTACAGCTCTTTTGTTAATACCGGTTGCCATTAATTTAATTGAAAACCCGCTTTTAATTAAAATTAGCGGTATAATTTTTTCCATAAGCTTTCTAGCTACAATCCTTCATCAAATAGATCTATTAATCCCTGAAAAATACCCAAAATATAATAAATCATGGGAGAGATTAACTGACTTTCTGTCTTTAGGGCTAGCAAAGCCAAAAAACATTAATTAACTGCTCACACAACGTTAATCGTTGCGCAAAACCAACAAAATGATAAAAAAGGAACTCTATAGCCCCCGCTCCGCAAAGTCTCTCAACTTAGTGGAACATTAATCAACCAAGAGTATAATGGTTACATTATATGAGATCAAGAAAAAATACATTTTATTACTGTAACAGTAGTAGCTTGGATAGATGTCTTTACACGAAAGTCTTATAAAGATATTGTTATTGATTGTTTAGGGTTCTGCACAAAAAATAAAGGCATGATTTTGTATGGTTATGTTATTATGAGCAATCATATACATATAATCATACAATCTAAAGACGGTAAACTATCAGATTTAATAAGAGATTAAAAAAAATACAGCTAGAAGCATATTAGAAAAAATAGAAAACGAACCCGAAAGTAGAAGAGAATGGATGCTAGAAAGATTTAAAAAAGTTACAGAAACGCATAAAATACCAACTATCAATTTTGGCATATGGAAATCATGTAGAGGAAATATATTTACACAAATTTATGTGATCTAAGTTAGGTTATATTCATTTAAACCCTGTGCTGTGTGAGCTGAAATTATAGAAAAAGCTTCTTATTATAGGTATTTACGGAGCGGGAGGAAGATAAAAATTTATAAAGTCAATACTTTAACAAACAGAGTAAAGTAAGTTACTTTCCAATACAGAAAGTGACTTATTATTATTGTATTAGTGATACAAATTTGGCACAATAAAAATCCAAAACAATCAAACAAGAACAAAATACTTCGTCGATGACAAAAAAAATATTTTTACAAGTTTGATTTCCTGCGAGTACACTATCAAAAACAAAAAACCTGACAATTCGTGATGTCAGATTTTTTCTTCTTTCGTTATAGGTTTTATATTGAAAACATAAGGAATAATTGGTTTTCATCTCGATAATGATTTTGACTCTAAATCCCTGTTATATCAATAAATTTTTGTCTTCTTGTTCTATTATTAACGCGTCCGTTATTGCCATCAATCTGCGTATTAAACGCCCCAATAATTTTAGTCATCGCCTGAGCATGACTGTTGTTTCGACTCCTCAACCACAAGTAAAACGTGGGAAATGTTCCATCACTATGCCTACCTCCTATGTTGAAATGAGATAAAATCCCTGGTCTATTATGTCCTGTTGTATCCAATCCATATTGACTCCTCCATCCATCAAGCAAAAACAAATTTTCAGAATCAGCCGAAATTTGAGCTCCAGATACAGTCTCGTGATTTAAGGAAAGAAAATCACTAATAATAGCTAGACTAGGTTGGTTGACCAACCAATCTACCAAGGTGTTCAATGCCATAAGTTGTGGGTCGGTTGGTACAACATATCTTTGATGTTTTCTTAATCTTGGAGTGCCAGATTCAAAGCGATCTGAGTTATCATCTTGTGCACCATGAACCCTACGATTGTACTCTCTTTTGTTTTCTAATCTGTTGACCCAAGAATGTACCAAAGTTCTTTCAGAGTTATTGACGGAAGTACCAGGAACCCGATATCCTGATCTGCCATCAAACCAAACCGAATTTACCACTTCAATTCCTATCGAAGAATCATTTCGTGGACCAGCATGACTAATCCTTTGAGCTATATCATAGTGTTGTGTGATACTTCCATCTGTATGTACAACAAAATGAGCACCCAAGCTCTCAGCTCTATCTCGACCACTTTTGTTCCATGTATCAGGCGGATTACTTGGGTTATCAAAACGGAAACCTGCTGTTTCATGAATTACTATTTGAGTTATCTCATTGGATATCCTAAAGTCTTCTCGCCTACCGCCTATTAAACTATCAATATGATGTACGCGGTCATTGTTCCAATTCAAGAAATTAGGAACAGGCGCTTGAAACCCTACATCATTTAAAATGATTCTGTTTTCGTTTGAAGAACCTGCATTAATACCAGTCAATAATTGGACAAGTCTATTTTGAGCTGCAACGGCTCCGTCTGAATTCATTTGATTCGTGCCATAATGTACAATACTCGTATAGTCATCATCATTTTCTCGAGTGACACAGGCCGTAAAATGACCATTATCAATACGATCTACCCAATTATCCGAAGCCGTTTCTGAATCAATTGGTTCACTATCAAAATAAATAAAAAGTGCCGAAGGGTGGTCACTTCCACTCAAAGCTTGAACAATTGTCTCCTGGAAATTCTGGTCTGATTCTGCAATAAAAATACCCCTTATCAAACTTTGGGCGACTTCCGCCTCTGGATTTCCTCCAAATAATTGATTACCATCCATAATTTCTTCATAATTCAACAATCTATACTGATTGGATGAAGGATCCTCTACATAATACACCATAAGATGATCTCTGAGAAATGTACTAACATCTGATTGCTGCCCCCAAGCAATTATTGTAAAAAAGGAAAATACCATGAGGAGTGTTTTTTTGATATATATATACGTGTTCATAACTATTGTTTTTAATTAATATCTCTTTTGTGTTTTTCTGGTAGAAGTTAAGGCGTATGGCCAGAGAGGTTTAAATCTCTAATAATGTCCCATTTTTCTGCACTCATACGTCTATTCCATTGCCACCACGCAATTGAAGGACTTGGTAGATGAGGTTCAGTAATATCTAGAAGCGCTTGAAACTGAGCTGTCGTTTTATTAGCGTCTGTTATGGCTCCAGAGGCTACCACTATCTTATTCCTAAAACCAAGACGTTCCCATGATTGTATTCCATTTTGTACGTAATCCCTCCTACGAGCACTTACTGTAGCAGAAGATCTAGGTTCAAAAATCTCGTTTGCAGGAGCGTATAATTGAGGTACTCCAAAATCAGCCCGACTCATTTGCTTATGTGGAAATCGATGCAGACTAGACCCAAAACTAGACACACCAACACTCAGATTTCGTTCATGCGCTTGTGCCAAGGTATAATCCATTAAAACTCGCATTTCGGATGATTTATCACCGATATTCCAGGCAACCGCGTCATTATCATGTGCAACACCTTCGATATCTAAGATAATCCCATCTCCATCAACCCATTCAACCTTTTCAATAAGTTGATCCACAAAAGTCCGTATGCTATCTGGAGGGCTATTTGCCATGGGCCAACCCCAGACATATACTTGAGCATCTGAGACACTATCTTTAAAAGCCCCTATATATTCTTGAGTCAGTGTACGATTGGCATTTTTTGTATTCAGATTATGCCCTTGTCCATCTTGATTGGCTCCTTGGAAAGCAATCCAATTAATAGTATTTCGTTTTGCTCTGGAAGCAAAAGCACGTGCAGTGGGTTCAGCCCCTCTTAAGTTTTGAGTAAACATTCCTTTTCCTATAGGTATCCGCCGTACCACTTGAGCATTAGTACTATGTATGTTTTCGAGTAATGCTATGACTCGATTTTTAGCCAAGGCAAAACCATCTTCGTTCATTTGATTGGCACCAAAATGAATAATACCTGCATACTCATCTCCAGCCTCAACGGTGACACAGGACGTAAAGTGCCCATTTTCAATACAACTCGTCCAGTTTGCAGAGGCACTTGATTCATCTAGTGACCCTTTATCAAAATAGATAAAAAGTGCCACAGGTGTGTTATAGCTTCTCAACCTCTCAATGACTTGCTGTTGAAAATCGACACCGGATTCAGGAATAAATATTTCCCTAATCAATTGTTGTGCGATATCCATCTCTGGATTATTTCCAAATAATAACTCTCCAGATATGATTTCATTTGGATTTAACAATCTATACTGATCAGATGATGGCTCTTCCACATAATAAACCTTAAGATGATCTACTATATACGACTCTACACTAGAATCTTGACCTATTGACACCTTAGAATTCAATACAATTATCAGAAGGCATATAAGCCTTAAATGTTTGGATACTTTCATAATTTTGAATTTTAAAATTGTCCTATGTTAATGAGATGAATTATTTCATCTGTGAACGATTTACGTTCTTCAAAAATAGACTTACTTCTGTCCTTATAGCCACTAGTAAAATACAAGCGTTAGCGGGGTTGATTTTTAATCTATTCTTGATTTATTTTCTTTGTAGTTGAGTTATTAAGTCTTTTTCTAAAAATTTCTATCCCTTTTTCAAGTCTAATTTTTGATTCTTTATTTAACCTTAAATAATCAAGATTTTGGTCTTCACCGTTAAGTATGTCCCAAAAATTATCAAACCCTATAACTCCAATTTCTCTAAAAAGTATGTGTATGTTACCTCTGGTAGAAGATTCTTCTTTCGTTAATTGAGTATCTCCATTCTTATCCTTGTATGTCTCTGAAAAAATTACAACTTGCATTTTTGTTTTTAGCATCCTTATCTGGGATGCTAAAATCACTTTTAAGTTTATACATAATAAACTTAGGCAATTTTTCCCCCGAAGACATACTTCTAATTTGCGAATTTCTAACCCCATCTCCCGAAACAATATTTCCATAAATATCCAAAGAAGGTAACGCTTCTGAAACTTTTTGCAAGACACCATTAGTAGCCCCACTAGAGCAGTGATGAAAAATAATCTTAGTTCCAGGATCAAGATTTGCTTCTCTAAGAACCTCTATTAACTCATTACTATAATATCCTTTACGCCATGTTCTTGTACCTATAGCAACACGATCATTCCAACCGTGGCCAAAACTATGAATTATTTTAGGCTTAGATTCCAATAATTTTTGCAAACTCTTTTTTGTGGGTGCGTAAGCTCGTTTTACTTTATGATCTTTAGCTGCTTTTTTAGCATACCCCTCAGAATTAGGATTAGAGGAGTCGTAAAGAAATAGAGGTTCTGGAATTATCGGGTCTTCTTTTACATCTATCCTATAATGCACCATTCTCCTTTCCGCTTGCTCCCCACTAATATCTGTATTACTCTCGGGAGACGTAAAACCTGATCCATTTAATAATTCTACTAGGCGATTTTGAGATGTTTCGAGACAATCTATATTGAGTTGATTGGCGCCATAATGCACCGCACTGGCATAGTCATCATTTTCTTCTCGTGTTAAACAAGGAGTAAAATGACCGCTCTCAATATAATCAGTCCAGTTGGCAGCTGCAATAACCTCATCTACAGGTTCACTATCAAAATAAATAAAAAGTGCTGATGGATCATCATTGTCGCGTAATGCACGCACAATACTTTCTTGAAAGTCCCCGTCTGAATTGGTATTATATATACTTCTTACTAGGCTTTGAGCTACTTGCATTTCAGCATTTCCACCAAAAAGTTCTCCACCATCAATTATTTCATCGGGATTCAATAAAGTATATTGATCGGATTCTGGATCCTGCACATAATATACCATAAGGTTATCTCTCAGAAATGAACTCGTAGTCGATTCTTGCCCCCAAGTATTTATAGCAAAAAAGGCAAATATTATTAGGTGTGTGTGTTTTATATATAGTTGTGTTTTCATGATTATTGTTTTTAACTAATACTTAGTATATGAGTTATACATATCAAGCAGAAAATTTTAAAATTGCCCAGAATTAATAAGATATATTGTTTCGTCTGTGGACGATTTACGTTCTTCTACAATAGGGTCTTGGCCTTTTAATATCCATTTTATCTGATAGTCATACTCCAATATATCTTCCTCTAGTATGATACTGACCCGCTGTGATAGATCGTCTTTACTGAAGTCTACTCTAATCGATTTTCTCTTTTCCTTATCACCTTGTTTATAAAAGACCTTAACCTCAGCAAAGCGGACTAGATTATCGTCTACAATACTCTCATCTACATTAATATATATATCCTTTTTCTTAAATGGCGGGGCTAGTGTAATGGCTCCAGCTTCACGAGTAGTCCAAGGCGTGCTTACCTCATGACCTCCATGAAAACTCCATGTGGCCTTATACTCGTATTCCAACCACTTGCTGCGGTTATTATCTCCCTTCCAGCCATATGGCTCAAATTTGAAATTGTTACCTCGGTTAAAGTTTTTTCTATCTATTCGAATCTCTCGCTGAGTAACGTTTCCACTTTGGTGCTTTTTCTTAAGCAAAACACTAATGTAATTAATGAATTGCCCAAAATCACTAAGATTTGCTCCATCAATAAAGGCAATAATCTCGCGCTGTTTGTATAAAGGATCATCCATATTGAACATCCTGAAACAGTCTTTACAATTAACAACACCTATATTACCTCCAAAATTCTGAGGTTGATTTCGCATGATAGATTTCTCCATATTAATCGTGACACTACCTGATTTCTTTTCTTTCTTAAATTGAAATGCTGCGGCAATGGCAATTACAGGCGCTGAGGAGGCACTATCGGTATTAGATGAAGAAGGTTCGTAAGGAGGAACCGTTGAAGGTTCATCACTTGGACTTGCCCTGCGAACAGCCACTCCTGCCGTAGGAGTAGTCGAATCACTAGTTGATGCTGTATCGTTTTCATCATTATCCCTATCAGACGAAGTTGATGGCGAATTTCGTGTTGAAGGCACAGAAGTCCTAACTGGACGATTTGCCCTGCTACGATCTCGTTCATGATCACGTCGCTGTTGACTCAACATGGTACTTGCTCTATCCAACATACTAGGTCTTCCATTAGCATTGGAAGTTAATTGCGATAATGAAGGAGCAGATGTGTTTTCTTGAGATTCAAAAATACCAGTCTGGATCATCTCCATGACCACGTTACGAATCTGATCAAAATCTTCATCCTCTCCAACCTCAGTGATTTTAATAACACGATTACTTATCATTTCGCTAACTGCTACATCAACTTCGGCAGCCAGAACAGGTGTTGCGATTCCTCCTTGAAAATTATTATGCTTATATATTTCTTCCCACTTAAAACTGACATTGGCAGATATAGGCGCGTTATATCCTTCAATTTCCATATTGAATGTAAAACTGAGATCTGCAATATTGGCTTTAAATGACTCCCAAAGTGTTTTCGCTCCTTTTCTAGTCAGAAGCATGGAAACAGGGATTTTCTGCCCTTCCAATACTGGAGCTGCTCCCATACCAAGAACTTGCTTTGTAAATTCTTCATTACCGGCGTTAAATGTGGAAACCAGTGCCACGGTACCTCCCCTATACATAACTGGGCCTTTAATTTTTCCTTTGGGATTGATTCTGCGTAGTTCTTGTTGGGCCTCCATTTTTTGTTCATCAGAAACACTCAGTTCGATGAGCGCTGTAACAATGCCACCGCCAGCACCTTCTGTATCCTTATATGATTCTTCATTATCGTCGGTACTTACATTTTCTACCCATCGGATAAAAGAGAATTCGGGTTTTCCGTTTTCTCCTCGTGCAAGGCGTACTTTGTCTGCCAGATAATAATACTCGTTCTTATTATAAATATTTGGAAATAGTTTTAAATCTCCAGCTTCTACTAAATCGTCTAGAACTATCGCTTGAGCAACTATTGATTCAGAAGTGAAAGCATCCAAAATTATTAGGCCTATTAAAATTATTTTTTTCATGATTTCTGTTTTTTATTGATTCTGTTAATTCGATCTTTGGAAAGACTCTATTACTTTTCTTGAATCGTCTTTTTTGTATTCCTTTGCTAACTTTTTAGCCCTTTTATGAATTTCAGATTTTGGATTCGCAAGACCTTCTGGTGCATTTATATAGATGAAATTATCACGGACCAAAGATTTCCAAGGAAGCATAAGATTTCCATGATCTTTATGTACAAAAACCAAACGATATACATATTGAGAAGCATCGCGATCAGTATAAATTTTACGTTCAATGTAGGGTCTAGTACCTTCCTCTACATTTAGGACCATAATAGCTTCATTTTCTTTCCCAAATTGCATATATCGTAAAGCGACATAAACCATGAAAAACCCGTTATCTTTTAGATTCTTAATATCTCCTTCTACCCCAATAGTTTTACTAAATATTGGCGGAACAACGGGCAGACTTGGATTTTTTTTAGAATTAAACAATAGTGCATCCGAAGTATAAGTATTGCCATTTTTAAGTCTCCATTCTTGATAATAATTATAGTGATTCGATACTTCTGATTTTTTTATAATGATCCTGACTTCGTCAATGATTTCATTCAACAAGTCACGATCGTACTGATCAAAATGAAAAACCTGACCTTCTGCCGCCCAAAGATTAGCGAAGATTATTAAAGCTGTTATTATTAGATGTTTCATGATTTCCATTAATTACTTTTAAATAATTCTTCAAATTTATCGAGGACCTTTTCACTTGCTTTCTTTACAATGTCCTCACCTGTTTTCTTGGCAATCTTGAACACTTCAGATTCCGTATCCATTAAATCCTCAGGAATAACCGCGTAGATATAATTATCGTTGACCATAGGTTCCCACGGAAGTACTAGCTTCTTTTCTTTTTTATGGTTTATAATCAAGCGGTATACATAACCATTGGTGTCTTTATCAACAAAAATCTTCTTGTTTATAATAGGCTCTCCTTTTTGTGTAGATAATTGAATATTCGAACGAACCTCTTTATCAAATTGTTTGTAGGCTATTTGCGCGGTTATTCTTGTAATACCACTGTTCTTCAATTCGTCTATGTCTGCCTCCAATTCTACAGTTCTAGGAGTTACAGGAGGTTCAAGGGTGACGCCTTCCCAAGCCCCTGTTTGCCATCTTGGATTTTTTGGGTAAATATTACCACCGCTGAGGCTCCACTGAGCTTGATATTCGTAAGCTGACGAATCAGTGTCTTCGCCACGTGCATATGTTTTCACTCCTGTGATTCCATTCTTCTCAATAAAGACTTTATCTATGGTGAGATGATCTTCATAATCATTACCCGAACTTCGTTTCTTACGAACGTTTACGGTAACATAGTTAATCGCCTCATCAAACATTTCTTTGGCCTCTAGATCCAAGACAAAACGGATATCTCGATGCTTAAAGAAGGGATCATTCAAATTTACACTGTAAATACATTTTGGATTATCCTTTACTTGATCATACCAACTGGCCAAATTACCTACGATCTGATGTGGTTGCTTAACGGCTAGTCTCACTTCCCTGAGATCAATGACTTTTGTTTTTCTTTTGATAGAGGTCTTGGAAAGCGACGTTTTATAAGTATAACTATTTCCTTTTCTAATATCAGGAACAGCCAGTGTATCGGCTAATGTCATAGCACCAGTGGCTTCATCACTATTAGAGTCGCCTAGATCCGTAAATGCGTTCAAAAAATATTGAAAAAAGGCTTCACGTATAACGGTAACACGCTCATCATTAAGCATTTCTTCCCATTCAAAACGTATCACCTCACTTTCACGTAGAAAGTCAAAGTGTGACCTTACTTCGTCGTAGGATTGTTTTTCATTATGTTTCCAAAACCAATGCCCATTATGACTTTCCTTGTATTCAGCCGAAATTTTATCATACTGAGTCGCAAGTTTAGTCCAGTCAAAAACAATTTTCCCTTTTACCGCTGGCGTCTGAAGCGTAAAATAATAGTCTAATACAACTGAAAGATCAGTGATAGAGTTGGCTTTTTCGAAAGTGGATGCCAATAGCTGTGCTCCATATTTATCCAGTTGTGACGCTGCCGCAGCCTTACCACCTTCAATAAGAGGTGCCTTTCCAGAGGTGACTAAACTTGAAGTTCTCTTATTGTCGGACATTGTAGCCGATATAATTCGAAATGAATCTGCTTTATCATCTAAACTCATAGGAATCGCTCCCATAAATTTTGCGCCTTTTTTCTTTGCCGCTAATTTCCGCTCCAACTCTACTTTCTGTTCTGGTGTCAGCCCCCATTCCATTAAAAAATGCATAATAGCTCCTCCTATTCCACCTTGAACCTCGCGCTCTTCCGTAGTAAATTTCGCAAATAGAAACTCTGGAGTACCATCTGGTTTTGACCCAATCTTCAACCCTGTGGGCAGCATATAATATTTATTAGTTTTTTGTCCTATGACCTTTGAACTTTGCCCATATAATATGACCGTAGTACCATCGTCCAGTTTGATGTCTATTTTATTCATCGCATCCATATTCTGCCCAAGCATCGTCAGTGGCAGTATGAGTAAGGCCAAAATGAGCATATTCCGTAATATTTTTAGTGTTGTTCTACTTTGTTGTTTCATGATCTCTAATCTTTTTGTAATTAATTATCTTTTGTTTATTGATTTGGGATATCATCAACGAATATGATTCCCGATGTATCGACCCTGCTCTTACTTAATTGCTTGTTTTCCTTACCAATCCAAGTGAGAGTATATTTATATTGTCTGTCATTTAATGGAAGAGTTACCTTAAAAGCTTCATTACTCAATACATCGCTGGGTTGAAAGATTCTTTGTGGAGTCATCATTTTTCCAAAAAAATCATATTCGAGGCTCACAGCAACTGCTTTATACCCCTTATCAACTAGTTCTTGCATATCTCCAGCTATTTGGATATCTGTTCTCTTGAAAGGTGAGAAAAGATTAATCATGGATGCTGAGGCATTTTGCCAATCCGTTTTATAATTTGCACCTCCTTGAAATTGCCAAATGGTCTGGTACTCATAATCCAGCCATTCAAAACGATTATGATCTCCTTTAGACCCGTAACTAATCGTTAAAGGTTCGGCATCGTTTTGATCGAACTGAGATTTGTTCACGATGAGAGAACGTATGGTTTCTTCTCCATTTTGATGTTTTTTACGAACGATGACCGTAACATTATTTACCATCTTATCAAACTCTTCGTACAACTCACCATCAATACCAATATTAACTTCACGTAGTTGAAAATCATCATCTTCTATAGATGTCGTCTTGAAGATGGCTTCATCCTCCTTATATTTTTTGTAGAGATTTCCAATGTTAAAAGTGATGAAATGATGACGCTCTACTGGCAATCTTGAATTAAATGAAACTCTGCTTTTCCCACTTCTTTTAATTTCCTTGTAGTGATAGGAAGCCTTAAAACCAAAACCAGAAGTCTTGTAACCTGGTTGATTTCCTTGATTGGCGCTTCCCATTAGATCAGATATCATTTCTGTTATTGGGTTCTCATTTTCAGGGACATCATCTGAAACAGGGTTGAATAACATATCCAACAGTTTCTCCATGACTGTATTCATTAAACCATCCATTTGGTCATTTTCACCATTGGAGGTAAGAGTGATTGCCTGGTTTTTCATTAATTCGTCAATTTCCAATCCTGCCTCAGCTCCAATAAACATATAGCTCCCTCCAACACTTGCCTCATGTCGTTTTTGTACTTCAGACCAATCAACCTCAAGTGTTGCATCATAAGCATTACTTAGTCCTTCAAAGGCAAGATCAAAAACCAAGGAAATATCTGGCGTCGCCATTTTAAAGCTTTCAAATAAGAGTTTAGAGTCTTTAGAATCCAGTTCGAACGAGAGCGCAATTTTATTACCTTCCAGTACTGGGGCCCGTCCTTTTACCATGAGTTTGCGGCGTTGTCCCCCTTTTTCTGGGTCAATAATTGAGGACACCAACGCATATGTGCCTTCTTTAAAAATAATTGGGCCTTTCAATTTGGCTTTGTTATCCCTGGTCACATAACTCAACTCGTCTCGTGCAGTTTCTAATTGCTCTTCGGAAGTATCATAAAGCACCACGAAGTGTAATAATCCACCACCTTTAGCCTCTAGAATACTATTACCTGCTTTGCTGGTTTCTGCCTCCATATCCACATACCGCATATAGGAAAACTGAGGTTTATTTCCCTTTTTCCCTAGGCGTGCATCGGCGGGAAGATAATAATAGATGGATGGCTCATCTTTCGATGGAAAGCACCATAATCCCTCAACCCTTACTCCCTGATCCATCAATATTTGGGCTTTTATTACCCCCGAGAAACCAGTGAGAATGAGAAGCAAAAAGAAAATGTTAAATTTTGTTTTTTTCATGTTCTTATATTTAATCGTTTATATCATTTTGTTTTGATGGTGGCGTAAGGAAGAGATAGCCTCGTTCAAGAGGTTTATGCGGAAGCTTTATTTCGTCACCGTTCTTAGCATACCATACAGTACGATAAACAACCTCACCCTGGTGGTCATAAAAAATACTCGCAACTTTATTGTTCTCTTGCCCCGATGCACGTAAGGTTACCGATTTTACTAGTCTTGTTTTCCCAAGGAAATCTGCTGCAAAATCAATAGCGACAGTAGCAATCTCGTTTTCAATAAGGAGTTGCTTGTCCAAATCTATGGCCACTTCAATTTTCTTGAATGGTGGTGCAATTACAATAGCTTTATCTCGCGCTTTTATCCAAGTATTCTTTTTCCCTACAAAATCTGATTCTCCACGAATACTCCATGATATCTGATATTCATATTCCTGCCAATTGTTATCTGAGATTCCTAGCCTTGGAAAAGAAATGGATTTATAGAATTTACCGGCCTTTATATCTTCTGAATTAAAATATAACTGATGGGTAAAATCGTCTCTTTCTTTATCATATTTTTTTCTAAAATTGACACTTACGAAGTTGACGAGATCTTCAAAGGATTCAACAAATTCACCGTCTAATTGAAATATCACTTCTTGTTTTTCGAAGTCACTGCTTTCAAGATCTACTACCCTGAAATATTTTGGATCGTTGCGGAAACTATCGTAGAGACCACCTAGATTTCCAGCAGTATGGAAAGGGACTTTAATCGTTGTGGATTCACTGAGATCTAATCTGAATCTACGCGCTTTGATATCTTTCCTTTTCTTTACTATATGTTGAATATCTGGAATGAACATACTGGCTGGTCCAAAGGCAAATCCACTGAGAACTCCTTTCCCACTTTTATCCTTAGTTTCGGCAGGCGTTTGCATTTCTGGTTCGGCAGACCATCCTGTTTCTGTATCGAACATAAGATTGATGAGCTTGTCCGACACAATTTGTAAAATGTTTTTTAGGTCACTTTTTACACCAAGGCCTTTGGTTCGGTCTAAAGTTTCAATTTTAATGACGCCACTGCTGTATAAGCTATCGATGGCATTACTCACTTCATCATGGGTAAATAAGGTTTCTGTCTTGGAAACATTACTAAAATGATCATAAACCATATCCATTTCAGCTGTTACCACAGCATTGTATGCCTGTACAACTCCTTCGTAGTAACCACTAACAGCTACAGACACATCAGAGGCAGCACCATTGAATGTTTTCCATAATAGGGTCGAACCTTCTTGGCTTAGTTTCGCGGCAAGTACCGCTTTAGAGCCAGGAGTAAAAGGAGCTCTACCGCTTGTTATAAGGTTTTGAGTAAAAGGGTTTTCAGCCAGGGTATCTGTTAGTATAGATGATATGACCCTGAAACTTCCAAGGGATGGCTCACCATCTTTCATAGTCTCTAATAAAGGAACAGGACCTTTAATCTTTGCATCTTTAATCTTGGCTTGAAGTTGCTTTTCCAGTTTTTTCAGCTTCTTCTCTTCCATGCTAAACTCGAACAGCGCATGAAATAAACCACCATTATCCTTTTCTTCTTTCCCCACATATTTCATACACAAGAACTCGAAATCACCTTTCTCGTTAATTGCTAGTCTTGGATGTTGGGGAATGTAGTAGTAAGCTAATGAATCTTTATAGTCCTGTAAGAGTTGTACTTTATCTACGGTAATTCTACCTTGATCGTATTTTACTTGTCCTAAAATAGTATTGGAAAAGACACATATACATAGTATATAAATTATATTTCTCATTGTTTCTAATTTTTAATTACACTTACGAACTCTTTTTGAGAACTTACATCTATTATGCTTGACCATTTTATTTTGGTTTGCCAAACTCCAGTAATTACTTCGCCAGCCTCGGTCATTTCAATAACTCGGTAATAAAAAGGTTTGTCGAGCCTGACGGCATATTCAAATTTTAAGGCATGTGCTACAGTATATGGTGCACTTTTCATAAATTCCACTTCCGTCTTTACAAACCCTACACCCGCTGCATGTGCCTTAAATTCGACAATCTTTCCAATGAGATCAGAACGAATATTGTCGCTAAAATCATGACAATAAATATCGATAAGCCCGTATCGTGGAGACAAAGTGCTGCCTAAATCTATCTCTTTAAGAAGGTCGGGCCACTTTTCTAAATCTAGGCTTACTGGAAAAGCATCGGCAACTATTAATGTTTCACTTGGTGTCACTTGAGTAGAATCTCTTGAGGCATTTAGGTTCTTAAATAGAGCCTCTAACTCTTTTGAGCCATTATACTTGTACGATACGCTATCAGTATATTTTCCTTTTGCCCATATAGCGTAGGCCACAGTCAATAGGGCCTTATCTTTTTCAAAACCATCCCAGAGTATTTCAGAGGTATGCTTATTTGGCCTGATCGTAAATGTTTTGGTTGACCAACGACCTTCTTTTTTATCCTGTTCAGTATTATGATATTTATTCTTTAAAACCTCAATAGTGTCTGCATCAATGCTAGTGTAAACAAGATTTGCTTGAACCCTACTTAAAGGAATAGGAACTAATTTCGGCCTACATTGACTACATAAACGTTTTCTTAAGATGTTTTTTATTTCTCTAAGTATTTGCGGGCTTACCTGCTTCATACTTACCGTGAACTGAACCATATTAGTTTGCTTCCAGTTTTCATTGCCTTTCGCTCTACTTGGTATATAGGTCATTCGTGCAAAGGAAAAATTTGGCTTTCCGTCTGTGTCGACCACTAATTCTATGCCTTGAGGCGCAAAATAGAATTTGTCGGATTGTTTTTGATGTGCATAAATCGCCACTCCCTTTATCACCTCTCTTGATGATAAGTCGGGCTGTGCTTTTGTTTGGAAACAAAAACTCAAAAAGCAAAACAATATGATAACAAATCTTTTCATAATGAACTTCTTATTGGTGTCAATTTGTTAGTTATCGTCATCATTCTCATTCTCAGATTCCATTTCTTCGGCTTTTGGCCAAGTGTCAAAATGGCTCTTTAAATTAATTTCTGTAAGAAACACCTTGAGCTTATCACCTCTAATCCAAGTATTGGATTCGTACAATTTTCCATCCTCCATCATCAGTCCTACTTTATACTTAAAATCTGGTTGTTCGCCGTTTAGTAAATAGAATTTAGGAGACTTCGCTTCACTTCCGTCTTCATTAATCTCAATAGGCTCGTATGTTTCTACTTCTCTCTGTTTACCTGGATCCAATTGATGTGATTTCATATAAATCAATACCGTTTCTGCACCTGTGCTTCTCAATAGATTAATTGTCTTAAACTTTACCTCTTGTTTTGTAGCAGATGTTATACCTCCCGTTAGACCATTAATAATTTTTTGTGTGCAAGGTTCACATGGAAGCAGTCGGTATTCAACAAAAGCGCGCAAGGGTTTATCTTTAGCAGGCAATCTGAAACCAGATGGTTTATTAAATTTCAGAATATCATTCGGCTGAATGGTCTTATCACCTAGCTCAAAAGAATATATATAAGGGATGATTTCGGAATTTTCACCTTTAGCGGTAAGCACATGTAAGTATTTTACTATAATTGGAAATGGCGCTAGATTCTTTACATTTTGAAGTGTTGGTAATTCTACATCAAAAATCCCATAAGATTGTTCATCCTTGATACTGATATCTGCGGGAATATCATAAGTTTGCTCGTTATCGACACTAGAATTAAAATGTAAGATAAAAGACATTTTATTTTGTAGTTCTCCATTTTTCATGGCATCAATATTGTCATCGGAAGTTGTAAAACTCATCTCAATGTCTTCTCCAAAATCAGAAAATGCCACAATAGTTATCTGATCTCCATTAATATCAAAACCTCCGCCTTGAAATTCTATTCGTGGACTTTCAACAGGCAATGGTCTTAACTCTATTGGGATGTTTTTAAATGGCGTATTCTTCCTCATTTCATCTAGCATGTTTTCCATAAACTTGATTTCGGAAACCATAATTCCTGAAGAAAGCGTTGCGCTTACACGTGTGCTTTTATCCGCTCTTCCATCGGTGTTTCTGCTGTAATTTATTCTCAACTTGTGCTTGTCTAAATCACTATCCCAACTCAAATGGTAAGAATTTGGCACATAATAAAAGACACCAGAATTTGGTTCCTTATCAGGTATAAGATTAGCATCTAATCTTGAAAATTTTGAAGTCACATAATGCCTAAAGCGATTAGTGAGCTCTCCATCTAAGTTGCTGAAAACAGCTTTAGCCCCTTCTTCAAAATCTGGTCCTTTAGGGCTTTTCTTTTTTATGTTTGCTGGTGATATTGTAGCCACGTTAGCCAAGTACGAATACATAGTACTTGAGTTGAGGAGCAATGGCGTTTTAATAACAGATGTACCAGTTGCGGCAGGCACCTCGTTAAGCTTCCAGCGTTGAGCGTTTCCACGATTAAGAGGATACATCCATATAGGCGTACCGTCGGTAGACACTCCTCCCTTGACGTCTAAATATGTACCCTTTTTAGAACGGATATAATGATAACCATTAGGTGCTTTTATAAACTGCCATTTGGTCTGATCACCTCCTTTACCTGTCCATAAATGGGCCAGAACTCTAGGTTGATTTGACGCACCTTGTACATGTAAATATTTTCCAAGAACAGATTTAATATAAAAATACCCTGACCCGGCATTTTCAAATATAAATTTTTGGGCATTGCCGCCATTGTAACGCCACAAATGAATGGGTGTGCCATTGGCTGTACCAGCCATTTTAACATCCATATACTTTGCACCAATAGCCGATTGTATATAATAGGTTTTACCCACTTTTACATTCTTGTTTACATTTGATCCAGATACAACAACCGCTGTAGAAGCTCCATTACTACTCTGCGTATAAGATGCCTTTTTAAGCTTCCAACGCTGTGCGTTTCCTTTATTAAGTACGTACATCCAGATAGGTGTACCGTCTGCAGATTGACCACCTTTGACATCCAAGTAAGTGCCTTTTTTAGATTGAATATAAAAGTAGCCGTTAGGGGCAGTTATGAATCTCCATTTAGAATTATCATTACTTTTGCCCTCCCATAAATGTGCTAGCACCCGAGGTTGATTAGATCCATGTTGTACATGTAGATATTTACCGAGTCGAAACTTTATATGAAAGTAGCCACCTCCAGCATCTTCTAAGGTGAATTTTTGGGCATTACCACCATTATAACGCCAAAGATGAAGCGGTGTACCATTGGCAGTCTGGTTATTCTGCACGTCCAAATATTTGCCTGCAATAGCAGATTGTATATAATAAGTTTCTCCCACTCGTTGGGCGTTCAAGTCTTTACATACGAATACAAGTATGAAAAGGAAGATGATGTATTTAAAATGATGTCTCATGATATTTGTTTTTAATATTATTGATTGAAGAACCGACGTGCAGTTCCAACAGGTTTTAGTTCTAATACTATCGTTCGACTTGGGCGGTTAGCCAATGATGAAGAATCTTGGCCAGCATCAGAACCTTTGGGGCTCCATTGTTTTTTGAATTCGTACACATACGAGATTCCCTTTAATCTAAAGATGCCATTGGTTATGACTACTTCGATGAAATCTGAATTCTTTTGATTGTCTCCTGATAGGTTTAATCGTGCTTTGATTGTTTTTTTTCCAGAAGACACTTTTTTCACAAAAGGTGTAATAGGCATAACTATTCGCGTTCCAGATTTACTTAGAGCAAATACTTTTATCTGTTTCCCATCATAACCCTCTTGATGAATATTGATTTCTACGCTATGGTCCTTTTGACTAAGAATTGTCACTTTTTCAACAGTCCCATCCATACCCTCTAATTGTTTGGATTTGGTGCCTTTTTTCTTGGCGCTCATTTCTGGTATATATGTAAGTTCTTCTTGCCCTGCGATATTAATACTGAAACTAATCAGTAAAAGAAATAGTAATAGATGTCGATTTTTCATGTGAATATGTTTTGATTACGGTTTTTTATGTTATCACATCAAAAAGGTTAACATCAAATTTTTTTATTACATTTGAGTGTTAACTTTTTTGCTATAAATGACATTAAATGACTGAGCACTCGGATCAATTACTTTTTAATTCCTTAAAAGAAGGGTCTGATGATGATTTTAAAAAAGTATATAATGACAATAGACCCATGTTTTTAAATTTCGCTAAGAAATATGGCATTGCTGAAGAGGATATTTTGGATATCTATCAGGATGCTTATATCGTTTTTTATGAGAACATTCAAACTGGTAAGCTAGCTGAACTAAGGAGTTCTTTAGCGACATATTTGATGAGCATTGGAAAATATATGATACTAGATAAACTGAGGAAAAACAAAAAAAAAGTAGATGGTTATCAAATTTTAGAACGCGTAGAAGAGGTGGATTTAGAATTAGATTTTTTTGATATTATACAACCAAAGTTAAGTAAGGAACAAGTATTATTAAAAGACTATTTTGATAAACTTGGAGAGAGATGCCAACAAATATTAACCTGGTTTTATTATAAGAAATATAACATCAAAGAAATTATGTCTGCAGGAAACTATAAAAGTGAGAACGTGGTAAAAAGCCAGAAGTCACGTTGCCTAAAAACATTAAAAGAATCCATGATTCAAAATATTAACCAGTCGTAATGGAAAACGAGGAACTCATAAAGAAATATTTTTTAGACGAACTTAGTGACGTTGAGACTTCTTTGTTTCAGCGCCTTCTATTAGATGATTCCGTGTTCAGGAAGCAATTCGAGTTCGAAAAGAATCTACAACAGGTTATTAAGTCTAAAGAAAGAGCACGATTAAAAAGTAAATTAAGGGGACTCGAAAAAGAGCGAAAACAACAAGTTGTAAAAGTGTTTCCGAGATTGAAACTAATAGGAATTGCTGCTACTCTTACCCTTCTTTTGGGGTTTGGATGGTACACGTTTATGAAGACCGATAGTATCAATCCGCAAGAACTTTACGCATCTAACTTCGAACTCTATCCCAATACTGTATATCCGATAACACGAGGCCAAGGTGATGACACTATTGAGCACCAGGCTTTTATGGCTTATGAATCTGACCAGCACGAAGAAGCCATTACGTATTTCAAGACATTAAAACAAGGTGCCCCTCCGAATTATATAGACTTCTATATGGGGCTATCCTATCTAAAAACAGGTAATCACGAAAATGCTATAAAACGCTTTACTGAAGTTATTGAGCAAAAGGGAAATTTTGACCATGAGGCTCGATGGTATTTAGCCCTATCATATTTAGCAAATAAGGATATTGACCAAGCTAAAGATGTCTTAGAAATTTTGACCAAAAAAGGGTCTTACAAAAATGAAGAAGCCAACATAATTCTCCGAGCATTAGAACGACGTTAATATCTCACTTTCCTATTCTGATCGCAACCCCGATTTCGCCATATTTTCTAGAAACCACAATGACCCTGAGCGTTGAGCTATCAATAAAATACTTATCCATAACACTAAATATCAATTAGAGACACATGTGCTAATCTAAATTTTAGTACCTTTTGTTAACTTTTTCTGTCAATTCGCATAAAAAAGTAAGTCAACCAATCATAAAAATTAATCACTATGAAAAGAACAATAACAATTCTAACTCTAATACTCAATCTTTCATTATATAACTGTAGCATAACATACAACAACATAATGGTAGATGAAGGAGCTAACACAAATGAGAGTAGCTTGAAATTGTCAAACAATCAAATTGTGGTACGCTTGAAATCCAATATCACTACTGCTCGATTGAATCATTTAAAGGATACATTACATGTGTTGGATACCGAAGTAAAATATTGCTCTTGTGGTGATCAGAGCTTGCAATTATGGACCATTGATACTCGTTTAATAAAAATAGAAGAAGCTGTTAGTAGCCTTAAGAGAGAGAGTGAAAGTGAGGATGATGTAGAAGGAGGAGATCGTCAATTCACTTTTGGGCTTATGGATTTAGGAAATTATGCGCAAGAAAATGAACCAGGTGGTTCGAATACATGGGTAGACCTGAGTTCTGATGCAAAGGTTAATATCGCCGTTCTTGACACTGGCTTAGACTATTACAGGACTGCTAGTGAAAAACCTTATTTATTAAATACAGAGGGGTTGGACAACTGTTCGGATGGAGTGTCTACGGACAATAGAGTTTCTGGTTGGAATTTTATTAACGACTCATCAGATTTCTTGGATGATCAAGGACATGGCACTTACGTTACCAACATTATAACATCAACATTAGATTCAATAAATGTCGGGTATCGTATACTACCATTAAAAGTATTTAACAACGAAGGTCGAGGTTCGTATTGGGATATTGTCTGCGCTATGGATTATGTGCGCTGGATTAATGAGAAAGGAGCCAACATTAACATTGTGAATGCTAGTTTTGGAAGCGAGATGCCACAAAGGATCTCAGAGAGTCATAAGATTCTTGGAAAAATAATTAAAGACATGGCAAATGAGGTGTTATTTATTACATCTGCTGGAAACAGAGCCCTAAATACGGATGCCCCTGACATTGGACACTTTCCATCGGGTTATGAGTATGATAATATATTAGCCATTGGCGGGCACCGAATTGAAATAGAAAAGGCAGTGCTTCATCCACACTCTAATTATGGGAGATTTAGTATAGATGCTACAGCATCATATGCTAATTACAGCCTGATTTTGGACACTAGAGACACATATGTGAAGGATAAAGTTGAATTAGCAGGAACATCTTATGGAACAGCTTACATAACAGCTTTAGCAGCAAAATTTCATCAAGATAATGGCTCTCCAACTCCTATAATTATAAAAAGTGGTTTGTTGGACAAAGCTAGTCCGTCCCCTTTCCTCATTGGTAAAATATGGAATGGAAAATATTTTAAATAAAAAACACAATGGCTAAAAAGCAAATTATGCGCTTGTTATTGAGAACTCGCGCCATACTTTTGAGCCTGCTACTCTATATGTTGCTATGTCTATTGACTATCTTTATAATATGAAACAGCGTTTTACAATCTGCTTTTTTATTAGCTTAAGCACTCTCTCTCTTTGCTATGGGCAGCACGAAAATCTATTGAAAATATTAGCATCTGATGCTAGTACTCCATTAAAACAACAACAAATAGATTCGTTTTTGTTGACCCACGAGAAAACAATACCCAAAAAAATCTTGGCTGATTGCTATCACGATCTAGGGAGCAAATGGTATTATAGAAACTGGAGAAAAGACAAAAACAAAGAAAATTTAGAAGCTGCTATTCTCGTCACTGACAAGGCATTCAACATTAAAAAAAATGAAGAGAAGCTAGTAAAAGGATCCTTGGAAAAAACACTTTATAACTTAGGGTATTTCAACTCTAAGAACGATGCTATTTATGAAGCAATAAGTGCGTATTCATATCTGATTGAAAAGGGTAAAGACAATGGCAAAATACTAAGTGCCAATCGTGAACTTGGAAAGCTCTATGCATTGACGGGCGATTTTTACAAGGCTTTAAATAGATTTGATGCTTACACTTCATCTCATTCGACCAAAGACACCCTAAGTAGGAAACAAATACTAGGATTACTCGAAATAAACCTTTCCAAAGCAGAAACCTACGCAATCATGGGATTTGAGGAATTCTCGAATGAAATTGATTCGCATTTAAAAAGTGCAGATTCATTATTGAAGAATGTTAGTGATGCAAATAATGAATTTAGGAATAGTATAGACCAATTATATGGCAACAGATTGCTAAAAGCAAGAAACTATAAAGAAGCCATATATTATCATAAACTCGTTATTAAAGATTCATTACAGTTAGAACCTAATAATTTGGCAAGGGTATACAATAGTTTAGCATATTCACAAATCAAACGAAAAGATCTAGATTCTGCATTGGTTAATTTGAATAAAGCAATCACACTTGATCCTGATTATACGGACCCATACGAGAATATGGGAGATCTGTATATCTCTAAGAACAAATTTGAAAAAGGTCTGTCTTTTTATCAAAAAGCAATAGTTCTAGGCACCTCCAGAAGTGATGGTTTTCGTTATGACAATCTAGTCTCCATCCAAAATCTCGAAGTATCTGCTAACAAAGTAGTAATCTTACAAAACATTATCACCAAAGCAAATGGATGGTTGAAGTACTATCAGTATGACTCTAATAAAGAACATCTTATCCAAGCATTGAAAACGTTTTCTTTAGCTGATAAACTTGTGGATTTAATACGGTCTGAAAGCACTGAATATCAATCAAAACTATTCTGGAGAGAGCAGAGTGCCGAATTATATATGAAAGCTGTAGAAGTTTGTTTTCTGCTCGAGAAACCTAAGGAAGCTTACTATTTCATGGAACGAAACAAGGCTTTATTATTATTAGAAGACATTACAAGCGAAAACGCCAAGGAAATTTCAAAATTACCAAATGTCATTGCAAAGCGAGAATTTGAATTAAAAAGATCCATATTTCTTTCCGAAAACGAGTTGCAGAATATGAGCACTACATTAACAGCTAAGAAACAGATATTAAAAGAAAAAATCTATGAGAACAAACATGAATATTCAAAATTCATGGATTCTATCTCCATCTCCTTTCCAGAATACTCTAGGCTTAAAGGTAAATTGAACATACTTCCTTATCAATATTTAGTAGATAATTATGTTTCCGAAGAAGATTATGTACTGCAATATATATTGAATAATGAACAAGGCTATGGCTTGCTAACCCTAAAAGAGGGACCTTTTTTCTTTAAGTTAGATGGAGGAACAGAACTTATTGATGAAATACTTCAACTCTTTAATCTTTTGAGAACATTGGTTTCCGACCGAGAAAAAAATGCCAATTACAACAATGTATCCTACGGTCTTTTTAAAAAGCTCATACCAGAAACAGTATATAATAAATTAAAAGGCAAAAAACTATTAATCATTGCAGATTATGTATTGCAGCAAATCCCATTCGAAGCCTTGGTAGTAAATAACACTAATAATACTGTAAGATATTTAATAGAGGACACAGAAATCAGATATGCTTATTCCATGTCGTACCTAAGTGCTAAAAAGCAAATTATTAGGAATCCTAAAAAAAGTATATTAGGGGTGGCTCCTGGTGAATTCAATATCAAGAATTTACCCAAACTTAATTTTAGTACCGAAGAGGTCAATCAAGCTGCAAGAATATATAATGGAGATGTTTTCTTGAATAAAGATGCTACAAAATCTAATTTGCTGGATAATATATACGACCACAAAGTCATTCATCTTTCTACCCACGCAGATATTGGGAAGAATGGAAATCACTGGATTGCATTTAGTGACAAAAAGTTATTCTTAAATGAAATCTATATTACAAAAAACCAAGCGGAGATGGTGGTTTTGAGTGCTTGTAATACATCTTCAGGAGAGTTGAAAAAAGGAGAAGGCATCATGAGTTTGGCTCGCGGATTCTTTCACTCGGGTGCAAAGAGTGTCGTTTCTTCCTTATGGACTATTGATGATAAAATCAGTAAGGACATTATTATTGAATTCTACAGAGGATTAGATAAAGGACTTACTAAATCGGCATCACTCCGTGAGGCCAAACTAAAAATCATTCAAAAATATCGTAATACTGCAGTAAGTCCATCATATTGGGGAGCTCTCATCGTCATTGGCGATAATACCCCAATCCAAAATTATGGATTCTTCAAAAGGAATTGGTTGTACTTGTCTTTTGGAACTTTTATGTTTGGTCTCCTTATTTTTTTCCTAAATAATCGTCTTAAAAAAATTGTTATGCGTTTAAATATTATTTTTAATCTTTAGAATTAGTTTTATCAATCAAATTATTCACTTGGTATATAGGTTTTAAATTTTTATCAAAAAATTTGACTTCTGTCCTGTTAGCTGTACAATAAACTCTTATTAATGGATTCGGATACATAAAGTACCTACCTCTTATTCATAGATGTTTAAATAAAAATGGTACAAATACGGAACAATTATTTTTACCAACCGACTATTCACCGATACAATATGTAATTATCCTTGATACACGTTACTTTAGAGGTTGCGAGGTGTAAATATGGTGTAATACTATGTTTTCCTTTGGTATTACTATAGCATCTATGTTACAAATTTTTAACATCAATTTATTTAAATCATCAAAAGTAACTCAAAAAAGGAACCACAAACCTATAATACCAATTTAGGTGTAAAATGCCGCATGTCGACTCGTTCTTTTTAAATCTAAATGCCTTGTTCATAAATTCCGTAACGATGCTATGCAATCTAATCACAGCGTTTTTAGATTTTAAAATAACATTGGCTTTAATACGGCATTTTACACCTAAATTGGTATAACTCTTTGTTTAATTAATTACCGCCTTAGCAGTAATACAATGCTTTTTTTGTCTTTTCATTCTTAAAACTTATGAATCCTCTTTTATTTACTGCTATAGCAGTAATAAAATACAATTTTATACAAAAAATGTATCTTTACATATTTAAATTGCGTATTTTTACCGCTTAAACAGTATAAAATGAATGATTTTGATTTAGGTGCTTTGATAAAAGATCATCGAAAAAAAGCAGGACTTACCCAACTTGAACTAGCTAATCTAGCAGGCGTTGGTAAAACAACTGTTTTTGATATTGAAAAGAATAAAGAAACGGTGCGATTAAATAATCTATTTGCAGTACTCCAAGTACTCAACATTAAAGTAGAATTCAAAAGTCCATTAACTAAATAATTATGAGACAGGCCATTATATTAACTCACGGAAAAAGAGCTGGAATTTTAACAGAAGTAGCTACTAACGATTATAATTTTGAGTACGATCAAAATTATGAAGGTGAAGCGGTATCATTAACTATGCCCACTAACCATAAAAAATATGATTACAAATCCTTCCCTCCTTTTTTCGAAGGGTTATTACCTGAAGGTGTCATGTTAGAAGGCTTATTGCGCATTGCCAAAATTGACAAAAAAGATTATTTCTCTCAACTAATTGCTACAGGAAATGATTTAGTAGGATCTGTAACAGTTCAATTATTGGAAAATGAATAGATGTCCCATTACATACGAATTATGCGGTACGAATAAGTATAGCGAAAAAGGAATACGGATGATTGCGCCTAAATTAACGCACTTAAAAGATTTACCATACACAGCGGTAGAACTACGTCAAGAAGCGGCTAATAGGGCGAAAAAGCTGTCTATTCAAGGAGTTCAACCAAAGCTTAGTGCATCTGTTTCTATAGTGAATCAAGAATTTAAAATTGTTGATCAATTTGGAACGTATATCATCAAACCTCAAAATGATTTGTTTCCACAATTACCAGAAAACGAAGATGTAACCATGCGAATGGCAAAAGCATTTGGTTTAGAAGTTCCCTTTCACGGAATGCTTTATGGTAAAGATGGTAGTTTATCATATTTTATCAAACGTTTTGACCGCTATGGTAAAGGAAAAAAATGGGCAACAGAAGATTTTGCTCAATTAACTGGAAATACTAGAGATACAAAATACCGTTTTACAATGGAGAAGCTCATTCCTGTACTTGACGAATATTGTTCATTCCCTGCTATCGAAAAAGCTGATTTTTTCAAAAGAATACTTTTTTGTTATGTTAGTGGGAATGAAGATATGCACTTAAAAAACTTTTCATTGATTACTAAAAATGGTAAAACAACGCTCTCGCCTATTTATGATTTTCTAAACTCTACTATAGCTATTAAAAATCCCGATGAAGAAATAGCGCTAACCATGAAAGGGAAAAAAAGTAATTTGAAAGCAACTGATTTTATTGACTATTACGCCAAAGAAAGGCTACAACTCAACGAAAAAACAATAACTATAATTCTTGAAAAAATGAAAAAAGCAATTCCTGCATGGAAAGAATTACTTGAAATTTCTTTTCTTTCTGATGAAATGAAATTAAAATATTTAAAGCTATTGGAAACTAGAATTGGAATGTTTGAGTAATTAGAAATTACTGTAATTAATAAAAAAAATATCAGATTAATTTTTAACCTGAGATTTTAAAACTTACACAGTCAATGGGATACTACTTTGATTTTTAAGATCGGTTTATTGAATTGTTATTATAAAAATTTAATTAAATCTTTTGCTCCATAAAGGACTCTTACAATGCGTAATATGTGTTTTATACATTCTGTAAAATATAATATGGGATTCATAAAGGAAGCTTATTAGTTTTATTTTAACTTCATCCCTATTTTTTCAACTTCCTTTAACCACCACCATATAATTCTTCGATATCATCATCTCTTAATGCTTTTTTTAGTGATTTAATCTCCTGCTATTGAGGACTTAATTCTTTCCTTGCCGTAAAACCTCCTGATTTAGATTCTCGATTCCATCTAGTTATATTGCTGTATTCTACATTATATTCATCACTTAGTTCTCTTGCTGTCCTCCCTGCTCTCAACAGGTCAACTATCATTTACTTAAAGTCAGTATCATATTTAGTTCCCATAATTCAAATTTATTAATTATGAGCTTAAGTTTAATGTCTCATCAAAAGTAGACATTCCACTAATTAATAGTCATTATAATTAGTACTATGGGTTCGGCTGACTTCTCACAGTAAATCTTGTTTCAACCTTTATTAACTTAGCGTAAATAATGTCTGTGAGATCTCCCGAGGTAAGATTAATAACTTTCATTCCATGTAACCGCATCATTTACACCTTGATATTCCGTGTAGTTTTTGGACTTTGTTTTGTTGTGTAAACTCATCCTTATCAAATCTGCCTGATGATATTCGTGTTCCTCGGTTCGGAATTTTGCCTTAAGCTTCCTTCAGATTCGTAGTCACCTACGACACCCTTGCTCTTAGCTCATGGTTGGAAACTACAGTCACCCATAATGGACTTGCACCATCTAGTTATTACCATTAGTTATTTACAATTCTGCAATTATTAGGGTCAAATACCTAAAATTTATAAAATTTTATAAAATTGATATTCAATGTGTTAAATAAAAAAATTTAAAAAAAAAACAGATGAAGTATTTCAATAAACGGATGAAATATGTATTATTGGAGTCAATTAACACAGATGAGTTAATTATCTTCTCAAAATTTGGGTCGAAAAAAGGCTACATCTATTTAAAAGACCCCAATGAAAAAAACTGTTATCGCAGCATGTATGCTATGTGCTGTATTCACAATTCAAGCACAACAAACTATTCCAGCATCAGGAAACAAAGCCACAGGTAGTGGAGGTTCTTCAAGTTATTCTGTTGGTCAGTTAGTGTACACAACTAATTCTGATAGTGATGGTACTGTTACGCAAGGTGTGCAACAAAGTATCGAGTTATTTACCTTAAGCAATCCAGAGATTACATCAATCAATTTATCAGCTGTAACCTTCCCGAATCCAACGTCTGATTATATAGTACTGAAAATTTCGGACAGTGCTCTGAATAACTTAAATTATGAGCTCTATGACATCAATGGAAAAGCCATGGCTATTGGTAAGATTACCAATTCAGACACACAAATAAATATGCTACAATTAGCTATTGGTATGTATGTCCTTAAAATAAACCAAAATAACCAAGAATTAAAAACATTTAAAATCATTAAAAAATAACCCTATTTACTATGAGAAAACTATACACAATTTTAGCGGCCTTATTAATTACTGTAAGTACTTTTGCCCAAGCACCGGAAAAGATGAGTTACCAAGCTGTTGTAAGAGACAGCGGCGATAATTTAGTAGTAAGCCAACCTATTGGCATGCAAATAAGTATACTACAATCTACAGCTACGGGCACAACAGTGTATGTAGAAACCCAAACCCCAACAACGAATGCTAATGGATTGGTTACTTTAGAAATAGGTACAGGTAGTGTTGTGAGTGGCGATTTCACGATCATTGATTGGTCTACAGGACCTTATTTTATAAAAACAGAAACCGACCCTACAGGCGGTGTAAATTATACCATTACAGGTACAAGCCAATTGTTGAGTGTGCCTTATGCTCTACATTCAAAAATGGCTGAAAGTATTGTGGGAGGTATTACCGAAAATCAAGATTTAAATAATGTTTTGACCCAAGGTAACGATGCCGCTGGAAATAACGTGTTAAACCTTGGTATTCTTGCCATTGGCACAGCTAATCCAAGAGCAGGTGCTGCATTGGAGATAAACTCTACAACTGGTTCTGTTTTACTGCCGAGAATTACAACATCTCAAAGAAATGTAATTCCCGCAACAGGAGGAATGATAATTTATAATTCTACAACATCTACCGTTCAAGCCTATTCAGAAGAAGGAGAGTCAATTGATCAACAACACTTTACCGGTTTTGCAAATTTGGCTGCTGCAGGTCAATCCTTTACAGCAGGTATTACTGGACAACTTTCAAAGATAGAAGTAAATAGTTTGTCTATACAATCAGGAACCATAAATATTTATGCTGGAGAAGGTACAGGTGGAACTCTTTTATTGACTCAGGCAATAAATCTTGAAGTTGGATTTAATACAATTACTTTAAGCAGCTCAATACCTGTCACTAATGGTCAGGTATATACTTTTAGCACCAACGTTGATTTGAAATACTCATCAAATTCTGGTTCATATCCTGGAGGTATAGCATACTCAAATGGGGTTGCTTTTCTGGGAGACCTAGATTTTAAAACTCACGTATCAAATGGTAGTTGGATTGACCTTCACTAATAATAATTAAATTCTGCCTCGTCATTTTTTTCAGATGGGGCTAAATTTGCCTAAAAAACACAGGAACATATTTTCTTTTTTTACTTTAGGTTATAAAATTCGGATTGATTTTTTTTGTAATTAATGGTAAATAAATATTTTTTAATAGAATTTACTTATAACGGGTAATATATTGCCCGAAAACAGCATATTTGTGTAATATATTACAAGTTATGTCTAAAAATAATTCGATATTATTACCAAAACTAGAGCGCTTATTAGAAGAAATGGTGCATCAAATAAAGCTAGCGCGTCTAAGAAGAAGATTAAGTGCCGAACAAGTAGCAGAGCACTTTTGTTTGGGTTTCAAATTGCGTTGTATTGGTCATTAATATTTAATTCCTTTTTAATTGATTCTATTTCTGTTTAACACGCTAATCACCAACCTTGTTACTGTTTGCATTTCTTCTGGTTTACTTGATGCTATAAACAACGTTAAACTTGCTAAAGTATCGTTACTAATTATGGGGTGTTGCTCACTATTAAAAAGCATATTGTTCTGCTGCAAAAATTTAAGAAAGCAAGCAGCAGCAATACGTTTGTTTCCATCTACAAACGAATGATTTTTTACAACAAAATATAAGAGCATGGTTGCTTTTTCTTCTAGGGTTGGGTAAAAATCATCTTTTCCAAATCCTTTTTCAATCTGAGCAATAGAACTTTGAAAACCTTTATCTTTTTCTTTACCAAAAACATCAGAATCAAACTCAGTTAGCATTTGATTAATTAACGTTTGATAGTCTTCTATACTTGGATAATCTACTTCTTTTATTGTTAATCCTTTTGTATCTAATTGTTCGTGATCGTAATCATCTAACAAGCTCAAACCTTTAGCAAAAACTGAAAGCCATTGATTGTCTTCTGTTTTTTCTTCAATAGCTCGACTTAAAATTTGGATACCATTTTTTAAGACTTGTACTTCTTGTTCTTTTTGTTCTAAACGTTTTTGGTTAATAGCATACCCTTTAACTAAATACGCTTTTAAAATACCGTTTGCCCATATTCTAAACTGCGTACCTTGTTTTGATTTCACTCTATAACCAACAGATATAATGACATCTAAATTGTATAAATTTACATTTGTAATTTGTGTTTTACCAACAATGGCACCATGTTGACTGGTTGACTGGGATTTCCGGACAACCACTTTTTCTTCAAGTTCTCCTTCCTTAAAAACATTTCTAATATGCTCAGAAATAGTTCGTTTATTTTTATCAAATAATTGTCCCATTTGTGCTTGTGTAAGCCAAACTGTATCTTGCTCCAAATACACATTAATTTGAGTAGTACCATCGATAGCTTGATAAATTTCTATTTGATTTTTTTCTTTCATTTCATCTTTTACTTTTCAACTGTCTCATATTTTGAGACCGTTGTTTTTACTTTTTTAAATTAAGCAACGTAACCGTTATATTCATTCATATACCCCACTCCGCATTCTATGTTATAAATACTTTTTAGTAAAAATGCGAGATTATTACCAAAAATCACTAACTATCTCGCATTTTTACTAAAGTTGACAAGGCTTTTTTTACTTAACACATGAAGAATATTCTCTTACGCGAATAGCTTAATAAAAAGTGACTCTTATTTTGATTCGCTAAGCTTCTCCTTCACTGACTTTTATATTTCACTCAATCCCTATAAGCCTACTAGCAATTTCTTTAATAGATTTTAGAATGACATCTTCATCTGGCAACTCTCCATATACTAAGTTTTTAAAATTGTTTAGATAGGTACTACGTAATTGTTTCCAAACTGTATCAGGGTCTTTAAAAATTAGTGCTTCGGTTGGATGTAATTCAAGCCATTTGTTATCACTTTTAAAACTAAAAACATCATCTTTAGCTACTTTTAAAAGCATGGTTTCAAATTCATTGGATAAAAAGAAAGCTTTAACTTCCTCTATTGACAAAAGTTTATGTATATCATAGAGGTGACGAATTTTATTATTCAAATCTGTTATTGGGTCGTTAGTATGAGAGAATCTTACTATACTCATTATTTTTTCACATAGTGTTCTCCTAACATCTAATACAATGACATCAAAATGTGCCATTTCATATTCCTCAGCTAATTTTTCTTGCTTAGTAGCCACCATCATTTCAAAAATATAACTCGCTATTTGTTTTGTTGAATAGGGTTCAAAATGACCTAACCAAGATGCTTCTACTATAATATGATCTCTTACCTGTCCAAAATTACCTTCAAATGCTTTAGGGTAATTATATGCCACCTTTCTTATCATTCCCATTTTATTGGTTACCCCCTCCATATCAACTTCAATAAATGGATTAGTTAACACCTTTGTAACTTTTTTAAGTTTAGATTTTAATTGATTTCCTGTTTCATCTCCTGTTCTTAGAAGTACTAAATCTATATCTTCTGAAAAACGTTCAATAATATCAAAACATTTAGACAAGGCCGTGCCTCCCTTAAAAATCACATCATTCTTTTGAGCACTACTATAAATGAGTTTTAATGCATAGCATACCCAATAGTCTTTTTCTATATAAATGTCCAAAATGTCCATACGCTGTGCTGTTGCACGTATGGCTTGGTTAAAAAGATCTTTGTTTTCGTGAAGCTTCATGTAATATACCAGTATTTAGAGGTTGGCAACACATCTTTTGAAACAGGAATACTGTAGGTCGTAATTGGGTTTAGAGATTCAAAAAGTTCATTAAGCCATCCCTCTTCTTTAATTTCAATAGTAGAGAGTAAAGCCCCTAACAAGGCTCTTGTTCCTGGTGAATATTTAAAAGCTAGCTTTATAATCTGCACTTGTTCGTCATTACTCAGCCCATTTAATAGTACTAAAAGACGCTTACAGCTCCTATTCACTGTAGTATCTGGTATTCTCTTTATAAGTCTAATAACATCTAGCAACCTTAATAAAGGAATGTTTTCTTTATTTATGGTGTTTTTTTGTTTAATAAAAGAAATAATAAACCGCCCACGTTTTAGTTTAGGGCGGGTTTGTTGTTTGCCTATCTGAATCGTATTACTCACTTGAGTTGTTAGTCCTAAATTATTATACACACTATAACCAGTAATATATCCAATACGTTTTCCATCTTCCTCCAAAAGATCTTTTACAATTTGATACTGTTCTGGTAATAAGATACCAAATACACTTTCTTGAGGTTTATAATATTTTCCTTTAGAAAGCTTATTAATCTTACCAGATTGTACCATTCTGTTAAGATGCTTTATAATAGCTTCTCTTTTGTTCACCTCTGTTAAAAAATCTGTATAGGTGAATACATAATTTTTAGGAAGTCTATTTATCTTATCCTCTATGTAATGTGATGTTTTCAACTAATTTATCTTTAGTCAAAGATATAAAAAGTCCAGTTTATTAACTAATAAACTGGACAAGTTTTTATAAAACCCCGTTACTTAATTTGTTTTATTATCTAGGACAAGTATGTTATTATAATGATACTCGGTTTGTATTAGGAAAACGTTCTGTTAAACCATGATGATGCAACGCTAACCAATAAGCAATTGTGCTATTAGAACTTATATAAGTTACCAGTACATTCACATTGTTACAATTGGGTTTGGCGTATACCCTACGTTATATAAGGTTTAACAGGTCTTTTTGGTACACATTCCCTACCAACTCTGACATATGTAACTATACTTGACACACCCTACTTTGGAGGTCACGAGGTGTAAATATGGTCTAATACTTTGTTTTCTTTTGATATTATTTTGGTATCTATGCTATAAATACTTTTTAGTAAAAATGCGAAATTATTTGGATAGGGCTAGTCAATGTGAGCCATCTTCAGCCGATAAAAGTGAGCATAACAATAAATAATTATTGCAAGTCCTTTTATCGCTTAGGTTAGAATGAGTTTTTAAGTAGCTCAAAAGTTTATATTAGAATTTCAATTGCATCCATATTGGTCTATGGTCTGATATGTAATACTTCATATAAGATTTGAATTTTGATTTACTTTCAATCCATAGGTCAGGAAATAATGAGTTATCAAAATCAAATATTCCATTAGCTTTTATCTTCTTCTTTATTGATGGTAAAAAAGAGATTTGGTCATACATTTTATCATTAGTTATGTTAGAATATACTTTGGATGAATGCTTAGGTAATTCCAATCCTCGTTTCATCAATGCTTGATATATTAAATCTCCTTTTTCGACAATTGGTAAATTAAAATCTCCTAGTGCAATGATATTTTTAGAAAATGCCCATTTAGATTTCCCATTTAAATCAGCATACCTACTTATTGCATAAGTTTCTAATGCTCTTCTTTCCATATCTGCTTTACTATTGCTTCCAAAAAAAGAATGTACATTAATTAAAACTAAATTAGTATTTCTCCATTGAAAAGATGTTAAATATGGGTTTCGGTCGAAACCATTAAACTTCTTTTGAACATTAGGAAGTTTAATATAGCGATGGTCTTTAGGAGGTACAGCTACCTCTCCCACTAATTCCATTAACTTTGTTTTACGACTATCGTAAGCAAAAGCAAATCGTTCATTATTTCCTGCTTTATCAGAAAATATGAGGTCATAATGCGATGGTAACTCAGATTCTAATTGACGCAAACCTTGTAAATTATAATTTACTTCTTGAATTGCGATAATATCAAACCAACTAATAATTTCAGATATCAATTGAGCATGCTGTTGCCATCTTTTTTGGAGTCCAAGATTAGCAATATTCCACGAAGCTATTAAAAGTTCTTCATCTGACTTGTTAGGAATTAGACGCTTTTTTTTATGAGACTCTAATAATCCTATTTGTTCTTGTAAATCAAATTGATAAACAAATTTTGGTTTTGGAAACGCAGGCATTTGATATAATTTTAATTATTAATAAGTATAAATTGTTGACCTAGATCGATGCATATTGCTAGTAATCTAAGGAAGCTATTAATAATTAAAATGGAGATTACTAAATTAAGAATTCTTTTAAAGAATACAAAATCAAATGTTTAAGTACTAAAACACTTGAAATTTTGATAACATGAAAATTGTTTTGCTATTCATTAATTATTTGAAAGAACTCTGATATTTTAATCTCACAAGCTTCACATATTTTTTAAAGTGTCCTAACTGGTATACGATAACCATCTTTTTCTTTTACAATTTTGCGAACAGTTTTCTCATCAATATTATGATTAATAGCAAATTTACTTTTTGATTTAGCTTTTGATATCCATTCATTAGCTGGATAGGGCGGGTCAATGTGAGCCATCTTCAGCGGATAAAAGTGAGCATAACAATAAATAATTATTGCAAGTCCTTTTATCGCTTAGGTTAGAATGAGTTTTTAAGTAGCTCAAAAGTTTATATTAGAATTTCAATTGCATCCATATTGGTCTATGGTCTGATATGTAATACTTCATATAAGATTTGAATTTTGATTTACTTTCAATCCATAGGTCAGGAAATAATGAGTTATCAAAATCAAATATTCCATTAGCTTTTATCTTCTTCTTTATTGATGGTAAAAAAGAGATTTGGTCATACATTTTATCATTAGTTATGTTAGAATATACTTTGGATGAATGCTTAGGTAATTCCAATCCTCGTTTCATCAATGCTTGATATATTAAATCTCCTTTTTCGACAATTGGTAAATTAAAATCTCCTAGTGCAATGATATTTTTAGAAAATGCCCATTTAGATTTCCCATTTAAATCAGCATACCTACTTATTGCATAAGTTTCTAATGCTCTTCTTTCCATATCTGCTTTACTATTGCTTCCAAAAAAAGAATGTACATTAATTAAAACTAAATTAGTATTTCTCCATTGAAAAGATGTTAAATATGGGTTTCGGTCGAAACCATTAAACTTCTTTTGAACATTAGGAAGTTTAATATAGCGATGGTCTTTAGGAGGTACAGCTACCTCTCCCACTAATTCCATTAACTTTGTTTTACGACTATCGTAAGCAAAAGCAAATCGTTCATTATTTCCTGCTTTATCAGAAAATATGAGGTCATAATGCGATGGTAACTCAGATTCTAATTGACGCAAACCTTGTAAATTATAATTTACTTCTTGAATTGCGATAATATCAAACCAACTAATAATTTCAGATATCAATTGAGCATGCTGTTGCCATCTTTTTTGGAGTCCAAGATTAGCAATATTCCACGAAGCTATTAAAAGTTCTTCATCTGACTTGTTAGGAATTAGACGCTTTTTTTTATGAGACTCTAATAATCCTATTTGTTCTTGTAAATCAAATTGATAAACAAATTTTGGTTTTGGAAACGCAGGCATTTGATATAAATTTTAATTATTAAAAAGTATAAATTGTTGACCTAGTAGATTGATGCATATTGCTAGTAACCTAAGGAAGCTATTAATAATTAAAATAGGAGATTACTAAATTAAGAATTATTTCAAAGAATACAAAATCAGATATTTAAGCACTAAAACACTTGAAATTTTGATAACATGAAAATTGTTTTGCTATTCATTAATTATTTGAAAGAACTCTGATATTTTAATCTCACAAGCTTCACATATTTTTTAAAGTGTCCTAACTGGTAATAAATCAAATGTTTTTTAATGGAATTGATCTATAACGGGTAATATATTACCCGAAAACAGCATATTTATGTAATATATTACAAGTTATGTCTAAAAATAATTCGATATTATTACCAAAACTAGAGCGCTTATTGGAAGAAATGGGTGAGCAAATAAAGCTAGCACGTCTAAGAAGAAAATTAAGTGCCGAACAAGTAGCAGAGCACTTTAGTTTGGGTTTCAAATTGCGTTGTATTGGTCATTAATATTTAATTCCTTTTTAATTGATTCTATTTCTGTTTAACACGCTAATCACCAACCTTGTTACTGTTTGCATTTCTTCTGGTTTACTAGACGCTATAAACAACGTTAAACTTGCTAAAGTATCGTTACTAATTAAGGGGTGTTGCTCGCTATTAAAAAGCATGTTGTTCTGCTGCAAAAATTTAAGAAAACAAGCAGCAGCAATACGTTTGTTTCCATCTACAAACGAATGATTTTTTACAACAAAATATAAGAGCATGGTTGCTTTTTCTTCAAGGGTTGGGTAAAAATCATCTTTTCCAAAACCTTTTTCAATCTGAGCAATAGAACTTTGAAAACCTTTATCTTTTTCTTTACCAAAAACATCAGAATCAAATTCAGTTAGCATTTGATTAATTAACGTTTGATAGTCTTCTATACTTGGATAATCTACTTCTTTTATTGTTAATCCTTTTGTATCTAATTGTTCGTGATCGTAATCATCTAACAAGCTCAAACCTTTAGCAAAAATTGAAAGCCATTGATTATCTTCTGTTTTTTCTTCAATAGCTCGACTTAAAATTTGGATACCATTTTTTAAGACTTGTACTTCTTGTTCTTTTTGTTCTAAACGTTTTTGGTTAATAGTATACCCTTTAACTAAATACGCTTTTAAAATACCGTTTGCCCATATTCTAAAAGCAGTTCCTTTTTTAGAACTTACTCTATAACCTACAGATAGAATAGCATCAAGATTATAAACATTTATATTTCTTTTAACTTCTCTACCTCCTTCTTGTTGAACTTGTGCAATTTTTGCACTAGTTGTATTTTCATCTAATTCACTAGATTTATAAATATTTCTTAAATGACGTCCAATAGAAGTTCTATCTGTATCAAAAAGAGCTTCAAGTTGATATTGGTCTAACCAAACTGTTTCTCCATCTAGTTTTACATCTACTGTAATTCCAGATTCTTTATCTTGATAGATTTCTATTTTATTTTTTATTTCCATTTATTTTTAAACAATTAAGTATTTCGCGTTAATTCAGTTAAGCAACATAACCGTTGTATTCATTCATATACCCCGCTCCGCATTCCATGTTAGTTATTTAGTTCAAAGTGTTCTCCAATCTTTCTTTCCATTTTTTCCAGTCTGGCATAATGCTTTCCTGTAGTTCATAAAATGCTTTTGTATGGTTATGATGGATCAAATGACAGAGTTCATGTATGATCACATATTCTATGCTTCCTTTTGGTGCTTTTATCAGCTCTGGATTGAGTATTACTTTGCCTTTTGTGGTACAACTTCCCCAACGGGTAGCCATGTGCCTGATTTGAAGCTCAGGCTCTGAAATATCATATCTTGCAAATAGAGGTAATACCTTTTTCAAAGTGTCTTCAAAATGAATGGCTGCTTTTTCTCTGTACCAATCGGTTAGTAAATTCTTAGGTGATGTGTTCTCTTTCTTCAATACCAACAACCGTCCTTTGAATAGTTTTACTTCATTGGCTGCTGCCTTTTCAATTCTTAGTTTGTATTGCCTACCTAAATAGAGATGTGTTTCACCATTCACATATTTACGAGGTGGCGTTAAGGGATGATAGGAAAGAAAATCAAGTTGTTGTTTGATGATCCAAGGTGCTTTTTCCCTGAGCTTACTGTAAAGCTTTTCATCAGGTGTATCAAAGGGTGCAATCACTTTCACCTTACAATTAGGATATACTCGGATACCCAATGTTTTCCTGTCCTGAAAGGAGAGTTCATAATTGATCTCTTTTGAGCCAAAGGCGAAAGATTGTATGGTAGTGGTCTCAGACATATTTCAGCTTAGCTACTTTTAATCCTTCTTCTACTAATTCATCTATCAAGTCAAAGGGCAATTCAATGTCTTGTTGTGTTTTTAGTTCATAGAGGTAGTCATCAATGGCAATTCTAATCTTTCCTTCAATGTCTGATTTGTTGCCCCAATCAATAATTGGTTTGCCGTTTTCAAAGACAATGGATTTGATCACATTGTCTATTCCTTCAGCCATTACGGCTCCTGTATTTTTACCATCTTCAGAGCGTTTTAGATGCCCTTTGAATATCTCGTTTACCAAGTTGTATATGGCAATTCCTGTATCATTACCAACTAAGTTCTCAGGAATATTGTCTTGTCTTCCACTATGGAATTGATCCTCAAATCCTTTTGCTTTATTGAGATAGTCCACTTCCGAAATTCGGTGTTGGTGGTAGTCATCAATCGTGTCTTTAATCAGTCGTGATAGCTTTTTGAAGTAGACTAGATCTTCATTCATCCTGACATTAATTGCCTTGATGGTTCTGCTGGCAATATGATCTGCTTTGGCTGCCTTACTGGTAATTTTCTCTACTTCACGGTCTCTCTCTGCCTTGTCGAAAATGTTAACCATTTCTGTAATGCGCAAAATTTCACCCTCTGTAGTAATGTGCTTATCAATCAACTTCTGAACCTGTGGCTCATATTCCTTGTATTCCAAATCATCAAAATACCTCCGCTTCACAGAAATCCTTAATCCCAAAAAGAATTTAGCATCCTGTTTGTACTTGTTGATTTGTTGCTCCGTTGTATTGCTGATAAACTCAAAGCTTGATAATGCGAGTTTTAACAACCGAGCAAAGGCAGATACTTTTTCATAGAAGATGTGTCTGATGGCCTCATCCTGCAGCAACTCTTCATAAGCAGGTTCATCATACTTGTTCTTGATCTCTTTGAAAATATCCCATACCTCAGATTGAGCTTGTGGCAACTTCTTAATTTCCTCACTGATATTGGTCAGTGTTCCTTCTAAGTCAATGGCATCATAATTATTTGCACCACTGTATGTTTCTAAAGCAGAATCTAGGTTTTCAAGGTTTCCATAGTAATCAATGATCAAACCATGTTCTTTACCTGGAGCTAATCGGTTGACTCGTGCAATGGCTTGTAATAAAGTATGTTCTTTAAGCTGACGAGTGAGGTACAACACATAGTTGTTAGGCGCATCAAAACCAGTCAAAAGTTTATCCACCACAATGATGATTTCGGGATGATCTTGTTTCTTGAACGAGTTGATTAATGATTTCTCATAGTTTTCTGAGCTGCCGTATTTGTCCATCATGGCTTTCCAGAATTTCAATATCAAGTCATCACTCTCCTCAAATGCATCATCATAGTTTTCTCTTACATCAGGAGCGGAGATCAATACTTCACAACTTACTTTGCTAATCTGCTTGATGAACTCTCTATATCTAATAGCAGTCGTTTTGTTTGGGGCTACTAACTGACCTTTTGCCTTCAATCCACCAAATAGAATGTCTTGTACATTTTGCTCGTAGTGATCAGAAATGTCCCATGCTCTGGCATAGATAATTTCCTCCGCTTTGTTGAGTTGATTGGTGGAGCTGAACTTTCGTTTCAAAGCAGCTTTCCCGTAAGGGGTAAGCGGTTCGGATACTCTATCAAAATAGTTATCTAATGGCTTTTCATTGACCTCTATCAAATTGTGTCTTCCTTCATAGAGTAAAGGAACTACTGCACCATCTTCTACCGCATCTGTGATAGAATACACATCAATTAAGCCTCCAAATCGGTTGGCAGTACTCTTTTCTTTTTTCATCAAAGGCGTACCCGTAAATGCTATAAAACATCCTTTAGGAAACACCTTTTGCATTTTGATGTTGAATGTACCGTATTGACTTCTGTGTCCTTCATCTACCAGTACAAAAATGTCGGGTGAATCAAAGCCTTCTTTTGCTCGGTTGACTGCTGCCTCAAACTTGTGAATAATGGTAGTGATAACTGTATCACCTGTACCAGAAAGCAGTTCTACTAAGTGTTTACCTGTCTGGGCATTTTCTACAGGTATCTGACATTTCTTGAATGTCTCTGTAATCTGATCGTCCAGATCAATACGATCAGTGACCAGTATAATTTTTGGATTCTTGATGTCGGGATGCGTAGCAATGAGTTGTGCCAGCATGACCATGGTTAAGGATTTTCCACTTCCTTGTGTATGCCAAATAACACCACCAGTTCGTAATCCTTGGCCATCTGTTTTAGCTACCTTGTTCAGTGTATTGTGTACAGCAAAATACTGTTGATAACGGGTCACTTTCTTTACACCAGCATCATACACAATGAAATTAAAGAAGAGGTCTAGCAGGCGTTCGGGTTGACAAAAGCTGTACAAGAGTTTGTCTTGTTCTGTAATAGTTTGCTCTTCTTTTTCTAAGTTCTTAAAGTATGTCCATACGTTCTTGTACCTGTCCTGAAATAATGTGGTTTGCTCGTTGGTCGGTAATGGCTGATCTTTTATTGCTTGCAGCTTATCTTGCCAAGCCGTTTCTTCTGCTTTGGTTTTAAAAAGTTCTTTCCAAACACTCCAAAACTCTTTTTCTGTAGCAGTAGTAGCATATTTGGCTTCATGGGTTGATAAACCCATTACCAGATTAGAATATTGATACAAGGAACGAATGCCGTCTTCTTGTTGGTTTCTTAAATGCTGTTCAATAGACTTTTCAATAGGGTCTTTGATTTTTGGGCTTTTACACTCAATCACCACTACAGGAATACCATTGATAAAGAGAACAATATCTGGACGATAATGCTCACTACTTCCCGTTCTTAAAACACTAAATTCTTCGGAGACATGAAATACATTATTCTCTGGATGTTTCCAGTCAATATATTGGAATGAGAAACTCTTTTTGTCTCCTAAAACCGATTGTTCAAAGCTTCTACCTAAAGTAATGAATTCATAAAAGGCTTTATTGGAAGCGATAAAGCCATCCTGTATAGGAAGATCACGAATGGATAAAATGGCATTGTTTACATTGATCTCAGAGAAAGTAAACTCCTTGCCTTTGTACTCTATGGTATTGATGCTTTGGAGCTGCTCTTTTAAGATCGTTTCCAGCAACACATTAGAGGTTCTACCCCCACGAGCTTCTAATGCTTGCTCAGGAGTGAAGTATTTCCAACCCATATTCATGAGTAGCTTCAATGCTGGAAGCTGAGATATATGATCTTCTTTAAATGATGGTACTGCCATAATTTTATATTTATACTAATGCGTCCATTCCCTTTTCTTTCAAATTGGGTAGTGATACAAAAGGTATTTTCAAGTGTCTTGTTGTTAAATATGGTGTCAGCATATCTTCCTGAGTTACGAAGAAAGATTTGACATTATATTGGGATAAATCCAACTTATATTTCGTCCCCAATTGACCTAGATTCGCCTTTAGCCATTCGTCACGTCCAACATGTTTGTCAATCCATCCTTTTTTTGAATCGCTTCCAAACAATTTGTTTACTTCCTCTACCATTTCTTTGATGTTTCTACTTGGAGCCATGCTTTTACATTCAAGGCTATATATCAATTGAGAGGACTTGTCAATAACCAAAACATCAACATCACCAATGTCTTTGTCCGCTTTTAGCTCAGACTTGGTATTAATGAAAACTTCTGAATCAATAATCAATTGATCATTTTTCAATTCTTCTAAAACAGATTTCACCAAATTCTTTCCATTGACTTGAGTCAATTTCCCCAACGCTTTTTGAACCGCTCCTTTTTCAATGACTCTTAACCTATTTGTCATACACTGGTCAAAGAGGTACATTCTGCTTGTTAACAATTGTCTGAACCCCCAATAAATAGTTGGATCTTCTGGCGTATCTATATTGGAGACTGAGACTAATGGCTTTCTCAATAAGGATAAGCGTCTGTTGAAACGCCAAGGAGAAATATCAATGCCATCAAATCCCTCTGGAATGTTTTTTACCTCACCTCTTTCAAATAGACACAGATAATCTAATCCTTTATTAAACTCATCCTCAGTATAGGTGTGATCATGCTTGTTTATTTCAGTGAAGAGTTCACTCTTTAATATAGAAGCAAATGGTGTCGATTGCTGATAAGCAATGATGCCAAGATCATTGACCAATTCACAAATACGGGTAAATGTTAGCCCAAATTCGGATAAGAATGCATTTTCAAGATACTCAGGAGGATTTTTACTATCTAATTCAATATGCTGCGGAAAACACTGCTCAAAAGTATCGACCGCATTTTGTACGTTCTCCTTAGATTTTGAAGCATAGTATGGATCGAAAATAGCATTATGTAATGTTTTTTCTGTACCAATTCTTCCTGAAGGTAATACTCCAAGATTGATGTCAAAGAGATCGTATTCTATCTGATCTCCAAGTGATCCCCAAGTAATTATTTCACTTTCAATTGCTAACAGTTCATCAATAGCAGCAGTGCTTACGATTTTGTTGCCAGTACTTGGCTCTGCTGCCAAATGCTCGATTAGACATCTTACAGCTATTGTAGTCCTATTTAGTTTAGAAAGACTGTCATGCAAGTCAGCTGTTTGCTCTTCAACTGAGACGAAACAAGCAATGCGTGTAGGCGTTTTTAATCTTAAGTCTTCTCTTTTTCGAATTAAGCTCTCATTCAATGCGATTAATCTCGTTAGAAGAGACTCATGTTGATATTGACTGATTGTCCTGCTGAGTTTTGGTAGTAAAACTCGCATCACAATATTTCTTGTTAATCCTGTTTTATCTTTTTTTGCAGTTATATCACCAACTGCAGGGCACAACTTCCCTAAGTCTGGTACGATATTATTGAGCACTACATTTATATCATAGCTTTGGATATACCTGTGCTTGCTCAAGTTAGATGGATCTATCAACAGATTATCGCTAGTATCCAGTACAAAAACTTTCTTTTTAACACCCAATGGTGCTGCTGACTCTATGATTGCATCTATTCTGTCATTCTCAATAACAGGTTGTTGCTGTATAGCCAATAGTTGATTGAATCCTAACAGTATGTGCTTTAGCAAGACACGTTCCCCTTCATTATCTACTCCATACAAATAAGGAATGATGGAACTAGGAATTGAAACATTGAGTGTATTATCTGTGACCGATACACTGAAATGATCCGAAAAAGCTGGGTCTCTTTCAAAATTTCTTTCAAATGGATCAAACGATTCCTCTGGGTTAAGGTCAAATGTTACTGTTAAAGAAGTGTCACCTAATAGGGTTAAATCGTCATTGATTAGATCCTGACATTGCCAAAGCCAATAAGCAATTGCGTCAGTCATTTCATAGTACAATCCCCTTGCAGTATCAGGAATATCACCTGTGCTTTTTAGAGGGGAAACCCATAAAGATTGGAAGAATCCCTCAACTAATAATTTAAGTTCTATTCCTAAGTCAGAGGGAGAATAGTAGATGGGTGAAGACTCTTCCTTCCTAATAACAGGAACATTGACTAACCGACCATTGTAAAGACGTAATGCTGAATGCTCATCTGATAATAATTTTGCTTCCTGATACAAGTCGGTGGCATAGCCAGGCTCTACATGAAGTATGGTTTTCTCATGGTCATCAGATACGTAAAAAGAATCATCATTCTCTTTGTACACCTTAAAAATATCTAAGAAGGAAGCACTAAACATTTTGCTGTCAGGGATTTGTTCTTCACGGGCAATGCTAAACTTCCATAAATCGAAAGCGGAATGATCTTTTAATTTGATAAGGGTATCAAAGTCATGGATCGGCATGCCGATACTTTTAGACTGATCAGTTCGACTGAACATAAAAAACAAGTCTTTTCCCATAGAGGAGACTAGCGTAATGTCCATGAACTCATGTTCTGCAAATTTAGAAGAAGCTAATGTTTCATTGATAATGCGTTGCTTTCTTTCCTGAATATCTGCTCCACTACCCGTTACGTATTGTATATAGGCTAATTTATCATCATCAAAGCGATAGATTTTCTCTCTTATTTGAGTGTCACCAATTTCTTCTAATAATGGACTCTCTATTGCACTAAACCCAAGTTGGCTTAAGTGCAACTGAGTATTGTTCCATATCATATTATGATAAGCATTTCCCACTTGCTCCATGTAGCCAGATAGATTGGCCTGAGAGGTAATGAACTCTGTTAAAGCATAACTAAGTGTAGCAGGTGATACAATGATGTACTCTCCTTTATGAAATAGTATTGGTTTTACCAATAGTGGACTTTCCTGCATGTATTCATTCTGCAGGTCTGGATTGTTGATGTCAAGTAAGAACATCTCCAATGCTTCTGGTGCAATGCCGTGTTCTATGAGTAACCCCTGAATTTCTTCTTGATTAAATGTCAGTGCATCTTGTAATGTGGTTAATTGGGTATGTGTTGGTATTCTAATCTGTTGTTCAGTTACATTTCCTTCCAAATATCTATTGTAGCCTAATCTTATTGCAATTGCATTTGATAGATTTAATATCAAAAGAGAAGCATGCATGCAATTATTCTTGAACTGATCAGGAATGCCCGAATCTGGCCAATTGAAGACAGCAGTTAACAAATTGGATAATACATAGCTCCCTGCATCCGTAATGCCTGGAAATATGAGATAGTCACCGCCATAAAAGGTGATCAGGTCAGTATATAGATTTGTCGGAATATCCTCTAAATGGTGAGTGGCATAATTAGCACTTAAATACGTTTGGAATTCTGCATGTGGGATGATTGCCGTCTCGGTATTGAAATTGAGAATTGACTTTTTTGTCAGTTCTTCCAATCTTACATTTTTGCCGTGATTTTCAGAAATCAAGGTGAGAGCCGCACACTTTTTTATAAGATCAATTGAATTGTACTGACTGAAAATAGATGGAGGTTGTGTCGCATTATCAGTAGCACTAAAGGTACGACCTGAACCCAAGCAACACTTTTTGTATTTCTTACCACTTCCACATGGACACTTATCATTTCTTCCTATTTTCTTGCTCATATCTAATCCACTTTAACTCGTATTTCTCCCGTCAACAGCTTTTGCATTAAGCCTTTCTTCTGCTCTGTGAGGGTGGTAATGTTCTGTTTCAATAATTCTATTTCCTTGTCTGATTCAGACAGTACCGATACAATTCGTTTTTGCTCTTGCAATGACGGAACGGGTATTTTGAGTTTGGCAAATTCTGTTTGACCCAAGGTTTTGTTTCGTCCAGCTCCACCGGGAGAGGCAAGTCCTAAAAGATGTTTTCCTCTTGCTGTTTTGAAATAGTATAAGAGGTAGTCTAAATCTAAAATATCAGCCTTGGGCTTGTATAAAGGGAAGCGGTGTGATGCAATCATGCCAACCTCTGCTTCTGTGGTTTTGGCAATCGCATGTTCCCATGCAAATACTATGTTTACCACAAAACAGTCTGGTTGTATCCAGAACACAGATTTATTACCTAAACTTTCACCTGTTACTTCTTCTTTATGGAAAATTCCTTTGCAGTGAGAACGGATACCTATTTCTCTGTAGAGTGTTTCTGGTTCAGGGTTTAGCTTTTCTTTGACTCTATCCACTATTTCGGTGATAGATTTTAATTCCCAATTCTTTGGAAGTATGCCGACTTTGGTTTTTATCTTATCATTACTAATAACATGATCTTTAAATCGGATTTGACCTGAAAGTAATTGTTGTTCTAATCCTTTTCTATTGGTAATGTATTCACTTAGCAGAAGTTGATTATCTGTTATTGCTTTATCCCAAGCACTAAGTATTTTTGTTATTTTATTTTGTTCTGGGAGCGAGGGAAGAGTAACATTTAATTTGTTTAAATCACGACTGTAAATGGCTGCAACGCTTGTAGTGCCAGTAGCAAATCTTCGTAACTGAGAAATGGCATAATCTGAGTTCATCACATAATTCATGAAATAGTTAGAATGAACATGATTTTTGTCGAACTCAAGTCTTAATAAATTAGAATTATATAAGGCTTTTGGAAGCTCAGATCTCCATATCGCTACTTTTCCAACCAATTCCAAGGTATTCCTTGTGTTGAACAATAAGTCACCTTCTTTTAGAAAATCATTCTCATGGTGCTCACTTCCAACTGGAATGTATTGTAAACTCTCTATGCTAACTTTTCCACGGAGGATATTGCCCATTTTGATTAGAGGCAATCCATAATCGCTTACAGAATTTTCATAATTACCACCCAACTTAGCACTTGCCAGTATTCCTGATAAACGAAATATGTTCCAGTCAGTGGGGATCAATCCAACTTTAGATTTTTTGTAACCTGCTGGTATGTCGATTAATTCTCCCATTAAAACCCTAATTCTTTTAAGAAATCGTCCATTTGCTTCTCGACAGTAGCTAATTCGTGTTTCAGGTTAACTATGTTCTTCTGAGTGGCAGCAATATCCACAGGTTCTTCTTCTTCAAAAGTGTCTACATACCGAGGGATATTGAGGTTGTACTCGTTTTCTTCTATATCCTGAATAACTGCACGGAAAGCGAACTTTTCTTCTATTATTTCACCCTCCTTACTAGTCAGTGGATTGGCTTTCTGAAAGGATAAATAGGTTTCTACAACTTTATCAATATCAGCATCTCTCAATACATTTTGGTTTGTCCCTGATTCAAAACCTTGGCTGGCATCAATGAATAACACATCCTTATTGTTTCCTTTTGCTTTGTTGAAAATTAAGATTGTAGCAGGAATACCCGTTCCGAAAAACAAGTTAGCAGGAAGTCCAACTACTGCTTCTAAGAGGTTTTCTTCAATGAGTTGCTTCCTAATTTTACCTTCACTGCTCCCTCTAAACAATACTCCATGAGGCAAGATCACGCCTACACGACCAGTATCGTGATAAGTAGATTCGATCATGTGAGAGATAAATGCATAATCGCCTTTGCTCTTAGGTGGAATACCTCTGTGAAATCTGGTGAACTGATCGGAAATAGCATTGTCTGCTCCCCACTTGTCTAAAGAGAAGGGGGGATTGGCACCTACAATGTTTCCTTTGAGTAAGCTATCTTCTTCCAACAGCTTAGGATTGTTGAGCGTATCTCCCCATTCTATCGTAGCATCATCAATTTCATGCAAGAACATGTTCATTCTAGCCAATGCCCAAGTACTTCCATTGATTTCCTGTCCGTATAGTGAGAAGTTATTGCTGCCTACTTCCTTGGATAGTTTGATCAGTAACGAACCTGAACCGCAAGTAGGATCAATGATTCTATCTCCTGGTTGAGGATTCAATAGTTTGGCTAACAGCTTAGATACTTGCGCAGGTGTATAAAATTCACCTGCTTTCTTTCCTGCATCACTGGCAAATTTTTCAATCAAATACTCATAGGCATCACCAATTACATCATTATTTTCTAAGTGTGAAGGCTGTAAGTCAAGAGCAGAGAAATCTACCAAGAGGTTTTTGAGTCTTCTGTTTCGGTCTTTGGTTTGACCTAAGTTGGCTTCTGAGTTGAAATCAATGTTTCGGAATACACGCTCCAACTTACTGCGGTTGGCGTCCTCCATATTTTCAAGAGCAGTATTGATTAACTCACCTACATTGGCTGCATTTCGATTCTCGAAGAGGTAATCAAATGTGCAGGTTTCAGGTACTTGAAACCGTTCATTGTTTAACGCTCTTTGTACCCGCACTTCATCATTGTTGTATTTCTGAGCATAGAAGTCTTTTTTATCCTTCCATACGTCTGATACATACTTTACAAACAGCATGGTTAGGATATAATCCTTGTATTGCGAGGGATCAATCACACCTCTAAAGGTGTCACAGGCTTTCCATACAATATTGTTGATCTCGCTTTGAGTAATTGGTTTAGTCTTCATGCTTCTGATAAATTATATTTTTAATGACTTCCTGATAGACTTTCTGTTTTTCAGAAAAGATCTGTCTGGACAAGTCCATGTCTTTATAATGTAACTGCTTAATGGCAATTGTTTTTTCTTGTAATTCCAATGAAGGGAGTTTTACTGTAAATGCTTCCAGTTCAGATTTCCGAATAGAAGGAATAGAACTACCAGCTCCCAATGTTTGAAAATGTGCCTGTGTTTGAGGCATATTAAATAAGGTGGTTAGGAAGTCTGGTATTACTCTCGATCTATCAGGTTTGATCACAAAGAAGATAGAAGAAGCCATTGCAGGGCCAAATGATTTGTGATATGTCCAGGCAAAATTCCGCATTCCTTTACCAACTAAAAGAATATCGCCTTCCTCTAATAAATGGGATTCACTCTTCTGGTCAATCTGAATGAAAGTATCTACCTTATTGGTTTGATTGCCCCAATCATCAAAATGCTTAGCCTGTAAATAGGCAGCATTTCCATTCTCGGTAGGCTTGCTATACAAGCCAAATTGAAGTTGCGCAATATTGCTGAGTTTTACCCTCATTTATTTTGTAGATTCTTTCAAATATTAAACAAAGATAAGAAAAAGATAATGAAAAGCAACTAAATATCTTTGTAGAGTTTTTCAAATTAAAATTATTTAACTATTTACTGACTTTCAGGATTTGAGGAAATAAAGGATATTAAGGAAATTAATCCTCCGTATCCTTAGAATCCTATGTTTCCTTATTAGGCTTTGTATAGGAGTCTTTTTCATCTCGATGAAGCAATCCACCTTTTACAAAATTGGTCATATAGCCTTGAGCTGTCTTATCCTTAATACCCAACTGCACCGCTAAATCCAGATAGCCTTGTCGGTTGAATTGGGCTGGTAAAGCTTCATAGAAGCGTTCCCGTTTGTTCAGCCTTTTTACGGGTTGTTCTGATTCAGGCAATTGATTGAAGATATAGCTGGCATGTATGATGAGTGTTTCTGCTATGGCAATGGCTGTCTTGAAACCTTGCTCTTCACAGATTAGCTTGCTTGGCATCTCTCCCGAATCCATTAATCGGAGTACCGATAATATCTATAAGTGCTTCGGTTTGTGTTTCAAATGGTTCTGTATTCATCATTGCTTTTTTAGAGGTTTATATGGTGGTAAACTTTCTAAAATTTGCTCTATCAATTATAAATTCATTCGCCTGATATTCATTGACAAAAGTTTTAGGTAGTCTAAGTTTTTTCTTGGCATTCCACTTAAATTCAAATCCAGTAATTATGCCATTTTTTTCTTCAACCAAATCCACTTCTTGCTGTTGTTTGGTGCGCCAAAAATACATTTTGGCATTTGTGTTTTTGTAAGTATTTTGCTTTAAACGTTCAGATATTAAAAAGTTTTCCCATAAAGCACCTGTATCTTGACGAAGACTTAAAGGATTAAAGTTGCCAAGGATCATATTTCTAACACCATTGTCATAGAAATATATTTTTTTATTTTTTTTAATCTCATTTCGTAAATTTCTACTAAAGCTATTTAGTTTGAAAATAACGTAGCCTTTTTCTAGAATATCTATGTAATTAGAAACCGTGTTTTTATCAATACCTATTATTTGCGCCAATTCATTATAATTTACTTCATTTCCTAATTGTAGCGCAAGGGCTTGCACAAGTTTTTCAAGTACTTCAGGTTTTCTAATATTAGAGTACGCTAAAATATCTCTATATAAATAGCTATTCACTAACTGTTTTAAAAGCTCTTTTTCTTCTCCAGAGTGATTTAAAATATCTGGATAAAAACCGAATAAAAGTCTATTTTCTAATTGTTGTTCTGCAACTAAAAACCCATGTTTGTCCTCAAACTCTTCCCAACTTATTGGATATAATTCATATTCCCATTTTCTACCAGTTAAAGGTTCGTTAAGTGCGCTAGATAAATCGAAAGAAGACGAGCCACTTACAAACAATTGTACGTCTTTCAACTGATCTGTAATTATTTTTAACGTTAAACCAATGCCTTCTATTCTTTGTGCTTCATCAATAAAAACAATTTTATTGGATCCTATAATACTTTTAATTTGTTCTGTATTAGGGTTGTTAAGCACGTTTCTTACTGTAGGATCGTCTCCATCTAAAAACAGATGCTCTTTAGTCTTAATTATAGCTTTAATTAAGGTTGTTTTTCCAACTTGTCTAGGGCCTATTAAAATAATGGCTTTACCTTTATTTATCTTACTTTCTATAATATCTGATAATGTACGCTTAAACATCTTCCATATTTTAAGTCAAATATACAATTTTAAATCATATTCACTAATAGTTATGCTTTTTAGTGAATTAAATATTATAAAGTACTAACTAATAAACTAAGTAACTTTTCTATTATATTCATTTATGTATTCTTTTTTATAATTGATTTTTTTTTTGATCGCTTTAACTCTCCTTTATTTAAAAAGTAGATAAGAGCTCAACGTTACAGTAACTATAACACAAACACCACCACCGCCCAATTAGGATAAATTTTAGCTTGGATAATTTTATTGTTAAATCGATTTTCAAAGCGTTCAATAGCCTTTAAATGAGATGCCATTTCTTTTTGGTGTGAAAAAATCATAGTTTTATATTCCGATAAATCCATCTTGATTTTGGTGTCATTTAATTGGTCATTGATTTTCTCTAGTTTCTCAATGCTATTTTTAAAATCATCAATTTCATTGACCAATAAGGCTGTTAATTCTTCAAGTTTTGCCATAATATTTATATTTAATAACCGATTCCTTTGTCGATTGCTTTTTTAATAATAAACTTGGTTATTTTTAAAGCTAAATTTGGTGTCAAATCGACCATTTTCCCTGCCAGATTAACACTTACTGTATTGCTTTCTAAAACCTTGGATCTTGGTACTCCTGCTATTTGTTTACCAATGTTACCCATCGACATATTCCGATGCACCTCACTACCTTTAAGGTTGTGCCCATCAAACTCAAATCGAAAACCTTGTAATTTATTCTGATTGTTTATCGTTGGAATCACTTTAACCCCATTAACTTGCATCGTCTTTACATAATCATCAAAGGATTTGGGTTTAAACTGCTTCATGGTCAAATCATGTCGACGTTTGATTTCTGAGCGTATTTCTTTTAGATTAAATTCCTTTTCAAATTGCACTTGTTTTACGGTTGTCAATCCCATGTGTTCTGCTACTTTTTCGGCTGCTAACTGACTTCGTTTCCCAATAAAACTATCATTATAAGCAACGCCTTTAAAGTCGATACGATTGACATATAAATGAATGTGCTTATGATCTTTATCTTGATGCACAAAAGCAATGGCTTGCCGCTCCCCTAGTTTCATTTCATGAATAAAACGTTTGGTTATGGCTTGTAGATCCTTTGCTGCTAATCGTTTTCCATCTTCAATCGTTGGACTTATTACAAACGATAAGGTGTTCTTTGTACAATGGTAATTCTGATCCTGGAGCATTTTAAATTCTTGAGTGATTTCTGTAGGCGAATCTCCATGCAGAAATTCCTTTAATACAATTTCGGCATCCTTTTCCTGATTCCATCCATAAGACATGGAAGCTCTGGTATGTGATATGCTTTTTCCTTTCCCAATCATTGTTGAAATTTTTTAAGATGTGCTTTGATTTCATTAGCTAAATCATATACTGTTTTAGTGAGTTTAGGATTTCGCTTTTTGTACATGTTACCAATGGACTTAAAATTGTTATGATATTTAATGAGCATTTTATAAAGTTCAATATGCTCATCTGTGAAACGTTCTGTAATTTCTTTTTCAAATAGACTTCGTCTTATATATTCACTCAGTGTTAATCCGCTCCTTTTTGCTTTAACTTTCAGAAGTTTCTTTTCATAAGCAGAACATCGAAATTTAACGAGGTCTCCCTTCCCCTTAAACACTCTTTTTTTTTCTTTGCGACCAAGGGGAGCAAACGAGAATGTGTCCACAGACACACATCTCGAATTCCTACCCAAGAGTATTTTCGTTTTAGATGAAGTGTCGTTAAAATCCAATTCCACACTATCCAAATGATTTATTAAATCGGTAGGAATCTTTACAGACTGCTCCTTTTTATCTTTTGATTTAAAATTAAATTTCTTTTCTTTTTTCATGACTCAATAAATCGTTTAAATCTTTATAATTCTTGTAGCTTGAACTTTTGTCAATTCCATGTTCGTAATTATTAATTAAATATTGAGTTGCTTTTTGTCCAGAGGTATCATTATCCAAATACAGATAAACTAAGGCATATTTCGAAATGTGTTTTTCAATATCATTTATAAAACTGATGGAATTTAAAACGAGGATATCTGAAGTTTTTAATAGATTACCATCTAATGTAGCAAGCGATAACAAATCAAACATCCCTTCCAAAATGATTACTTGCTTTCTATTATTTTGGATGTAGGTATAAGATTTAGGGCTACTACTATTTTTAAAAATTTTATTGCGCAATTCCCAACCACCTTTATTATTCTTTAATCCAATGGCAAAAAACTGTTTGCCTTTATAAGTATACCAAATTTCATTACAATATATTTTTGCTATTGAAAGCGAAATACTTCTAAAATTTAGATATTGAATTAAAGCTGAATGAGTTATTTCTTGAACTTTAACAATGTTGATCCCTGTTTCTTTTTTACTGAAATGTTGCTGCTGTTGAAAAGAAAAACAAGACACACCTTCATTCAAAAACTCTAAAGTTTCTTTTATCGAGCACTTTAAAATCTTGCAAACTAAATCGATCACGTTTCCTCCAATACCTTCGCCGTGGTCGTACCATCGATTCTTGGTTTTAGATACTTTAAAAGAGGCTTGGGTTTCTGACCTAAAAGGACTTAGAAACCAAGCTTCTTTTTCCGTTGTCTTTTTAGGAAAGTATCCTAGCTTTTCTAGCGCCTTTACGATAGAAAAGCTACGAGCTGTTTCACAATTTATTTTTCTTTTCATAAGCCAATGTGTTTTATGTTGTTTTTTGATGATTTGATGACAGCATCCTCTAAAGCCTTTACCCTACTAGGTTTAACTCGTCATCGTTTTGTCATCACATCATCATTCTTATATTTTTTCATCTCTAATCTGTCATCATTATTTTTTTTGATGACAAAATGATGACAGTTTGATGACAGCCTTAGCCCTTGTAATCATTGGGCTATTACAAATCCGTCATCGTATCATCAAAATTTTTGGTCAAGAAATCCTTTTCGACCGTAAAATACCGTCCCTTGCTATCGACTAAAGTCATATCGCCATCTGTCCAAACCACAAATTTTTGATATTTGTTAGAGTTCTTCTGGTTACTTAATTTCCAATCCACTTTCAGCAACTTTCGCAGCTGTGTCAGATCCGTTTTCACTCTCGTCTTATTTAGCGACAACAAGGCATCCATTGGACAAAGGTGCACTGCCTCCAGATCAAACTTTTCAATCACACTCAGTAGAATACTTGCCAGTTCCTTTTCAACCCGATTACGGTTATTCTGCACCAATCTTGTTAAGGCTTTCGTTTTTATTTGTTGCGCTGTAAACCACATGCGTGTGATGTGTTTTGAACTCAGCTTTCTATTTTCTAAAAAATGCATAAAGGCAGGGATTTCTTTAATCAGATTCTCCAGGAAGTGAGTCTCCTCTTTTTCTAATACAGGAACCTTAATAACCCAGAACCGAGTTTCATTGGCATCAATTTTTATAAAGCTATCTTCATTATTGCTGCATAAGATGAACTTCCCAAAAAACTCAACTTCACGTTTATCTTTTCCTTTAGCCTCTAGTTTATTGATATTGGTAGTACTTAGATATTTAATGCGCTCTGTGAGTTCTTCTTTATTGAACAACACTTCGTCAATACATATTAAAAGCTTGTTTGCCCAATCTGCATTAAACTGACTGCTAAAGCTATCATTGGTTAAATAGGTAAGATTATTGTCGAAGATTTCTTTGAGCCATTTTAAAAAGGTGCTCTTTCCTGTGGAGCGTTCTTTAGACACCAAGCATAGAATGGGCAGTACTTGAATGGGTTTTAGATATAACAATTGTAGGTAATCCAATCCCAGTTTATAATGTTCTCCGAAAATATGTTTTACGAATTTTAGGGAATTTGAAATATCGCCTTCCTTTGGAAACTTTCCCAAAGGCGAATAAATATTGTAAAACCCCAAGTATTCCTGCTGAAAGTTCAAGTGACTTGGAATACAGGTAAAACCATCATATTTAGAAATTTTACTTAAGTGATCTTTACCATGATCTTGTTTAATGGTTTCTATATTCCAGTGCACCAAAATTTCATTAAAGTGTCCTGCTATGGTGGGGGCTTTAACGAGCTTGTAATAGGACGTGCCCACACGTATATAAGGTATCTGTTTCATGAGAATTGTTTTTAACATGGGAGTTCCCCTATCGTACTTTATGATGCATGGCATAAGTCAAAGCTTCTGCTTCGATTTCGTGTTTTGATTTGCGCTTATTCTGAAGTAACCAATCCACAAGCTTCGTTTTCTCAAAAAAGAGCATTTTACCATTGGGTTTGGAGTGTGGAATTCTTCCTGAGGCGGTCAATTTATAAAGGTAACTTCTAGAAATACCTGTATAATCACAGGCTTCATCAAAGGTTAATACCTCTTTACTGCCTATAAGTAGTTTTTCTAAACGATCTAGTCGTTCAAGGATTAAAAGATTGTCCATTTTTATTGTTTTTAGATTTATAAAATGAACAAAAGCGCTTTTGTTTTCCCTTATGGGATGATGGAAATAAAAGTATAAAACGTGGTTATTGAAAGAAGAAAGAAGGCAAAATAGTTATTCACAAAATATTGATAAACAACACACTAATTCAAACAAAACTAAATAGAACTAAATTTTATGAAGCATTTTAGATTGCAATATTATATATACTTCTATGATACCAAATGGTACTATTTAAAATTTTGGTCAAATAGGTCTTTTTGAGCGATATTGTAAGTTATTAACAATAAAAAAGAGCATGGACGGCTAAAAAAGAATTTAAAAACGCTAGTTTTAAGATTTCTGTATAAAAAGTTTATAGGCTTCATCTAAAAACCCAACTTCTTCAGGCGGGTAAAAGTTGGTTTGCTAATTCTAAATTTTTGCGAATATCTGATTCATAATCTTTAACATGTGGTGGATAATAAGTGTCTCCTTGGCTAGCTAATATGCATACGTTTATTAAAGGATTCAATCAATGGTAGTAAACAAATCCAAGTAGCCGTCAAATTGCAAGAACGATGGTTTTAATTTAGAATTATTTGTTAGTATAAAGATTTCTTTTTCCAATTTTCGTAATTCTTAAAACATTGTTTTTTGCAAATCTGCCTATAATTGCGGATACATTCTTAGATTCTACATCTATCTTATAATCTTCTTTAAGTTTTTTAACCACTTCATTAGTTTTTCGAGGTGTTTTAAAATATCCATTCTGTATATATGCTTTTATTCTAGAAGTTAATCTTGATTTTTCCATTCTGGAAGGTGAAAGTTCAAACCTAGGTTTTACAGTCAATTTAATATCCATTAATTCCTTAGGATGAATTCCTAAAGCAAAACATACTTCAATAAAATATGAAAAATAAGTTTCAGCTCCACTCTCAATATTAGTGATCGTGTTATAAGTAAAACCAGTCATTTCAGATACATCTTCAATTTCTAAGTTTTCTTTGATTCTTTGGCTCTTAATCTTTGCTCCAATAATCTTTAGTACGGTTGTATTCTTATATCTCGCCATATTTCAAATTGACAAATAGATATGACGACAAAAAATAGTTTTAAATGAAATTTTGTAGCTATATAAAATTTGTTTATATTTGGTTTTTAAAATATATTTGCGATTCTTCAAATAAAAATATTGAAGCATTCGCTTTGAATCTTGTATCAGAAAACTAGTAATTTTTAAGTACACAAGATGATAAGTAAGATGCTCACGTCTATGGGCGTGGGCTCGCTTATTCGTGTACGGGTATACTAGTGCCTCTGATGCAATAAGTTGAGTTCCGCGCCTTTTTTTGTTTCCACACATTACAGGCTTTAATGGGTTTTTATCTCATTTTTTGGCTACTTCAACATATAACATAGGTTCCACTTTTTAGTAAGATTAGCCTCGCTCAAAGTGGGACAGGTACAACGTGAAATTTAATCACTCATAATACAAATCTATAATTCGTATTAGTATAAATACATACACTGGTTTAGTCAATATTCATAAAATGAAGGATAATCATTCTATCTAGAAAAAAATTAATAAAATGAAAAAAAACAGATTAAAAATTGAATTAAACCCAATGGGTCTTATTCTTTGGATTAAACAAATTTTCGACAGTTTTATAATTATGAGGGTGTAACTGAATACAAGGCAGCTATTTTTTTAAAAACACTTAAAGAGCAGATATTATGATAACAAAAAAAGCACTCCAAAACATAGGGATGAGAGGTACAAAAATCGATATGGTTCTTGTTTTACCTAATGGCAAAGGTTCGGAGTTACATGTTGGAAAAGAAATGCCAGGAGAGGATTGGAATATATCATTTACTAGTGGAAATACAAATGGAGTACCAGGAAAAGATTATGATTATGTAGAGGTTGGTACTTCAAAAAGTATTGAGCAAATCAAACTATTAATTAATCTTTTAAAAAACATGTATAATGAATAATACCAATTAAACATTAAAACACACCTTATAATTTGTTTAGTTCACTATCCTTTATTTTTTATATGAGAGTTCATGAATCTTCGATTTCTAGAGCACTCATATTTCACAAGAAAATGAAACCGTAGCTCATGCTATGCTTGAATTTCATTGTTCATCTGAGCACTATATAATTCAAATTATTTAAGTCGCATTTTAAAATTTATTTGGTATAACCCAACAACTGGAAATAATGGATATAATAATTAAAAAACTTGTTGAGATTCAAACCCTCGGTTTTGACTGGGGAATAGATCAACGCAATGGACAAATTACTTTTCGAATAATGAAACAAGATTGTAATGGAACTGTGATTGTTGAATATACTTCTACCGTTTTCTGTAAATATGCTTCAGACGATTCTGTTGAATATCGTTCTTACAGTTCCGATGCATATAATGCTGCCGTTTCCGATGAGTTTAAAGAAGTTCTAAGAGATAGGTATAAAAAAATTTAAAAAATGGAAAGAAACCCACTTAATCTATTAACTCTGTTAGCACCCCTGAGTACTACACAAAATTAATACTATGAATAAAACAGAACGAAAATTTAAGTGCATAGGCACGAAAGAAATAAAGGTTTCAGGCTGGAGTAGTGAATTTGTTGTTGGAGGTATTTATAATGAAGCTGTAAAATTAAATAATCCTAACCATTTATCGCTAATAGATAATCCAGAAGATGGACAAAAACTACAATGGCTTGTAGATAAAAGTCAATTCGAATTAGTCAATGACTCTGATATTTTAGAAACAAAACAGAAATTTGATTTGTATTTATACCGTGTCTAAAAATGTAGAATCCTACATTGAAACCAATGAGATCATAAATAATCTATAGAATAAAGCCGAAAACACCTTAATTTAAAATCATGAGAGGGAAGAGAAAAGAATTTAAGCTAAATAATAAGAGTTACAAACAGCTTTTCGAGAGTTACACCCCCAATTATGTGTGTTTGCATACAAGTACCTTAGCGATTTAGATATCGCAATAGATTTTGTCTAGGAAGTATTTGTTAAAGTCTGGGAAGATAAAATTGCTTTTCAAAATGAAAAGCCCCCTCTTAATCTATCAATCCTGAGCTTATCGAAGCAATAAAAGTGACTTACTCAAATAAGTTGGTCTAATAAAAAGTATTGAATCTCAGGGTAACCCTAAACCCAGAGGATAAAGCCGAAAACACTTTAATTTAAAATCATGAGAGGGAAAAGAAAAGAATTTAAGCTTAATAATAAGAGTTATAAACAGCTTTTCGAGAGTTTATACCCAGAACTATGTGTGTTTGCATACAAGTACCTTAGCGATTTAGATATCGCAAAAGATGTCGTTCAGGAAGTATTTGTTAAAGTCTGGGAAGATGACATTGCTTTTCATAATGAAAACCATGCCACAGGTTTTTTTTATAAAGCTGTTAAAAATAAATGTCTCAATTATTTAAAAAGTAAACAGTATAGAGTAACAGAACGTTATGAGCCTGCAAATCTGGAAGCCTATGAAACGGGCCAATTTTATATGTCTGAAGGTGTCGTTATAGAAACCACCACTGTTATAAATAAAGCCATTAGTAAGCTGCCAGAAAAAGCGGCCCAGGTTATTAGATTGAGTATTGAAGATTATTCCAATAATGAGATAGCAGATCAATTATCCATATCCATCAATACGGTCAAGGATCATAAAAAAGCAGCCTATCGAAAATTAAGAGGTTTTCTTGGCTTTTTAAACATGGGGTAACTTCTTATAACATCAAAAAATAAACAAAATGAAAAAAACCGAGTTAAAAATTGAATTAATCGCAACGGGTTTTATTCTTTGGTTAGCACAGACAGAGGAAACAGGAGCCTTAAAAAAAAACAAGCTTATGAAAGCTAAACTATCTAAAGACGGCTCAAAGATGGATAAGATTGACTTTTTTATACATCCTGAAATAGTAAAACTAATCATCATCACCAGTACGTATCTGGAAGAAATAGAATAATCTGTTAATGCTGTTGGATGGATTAATCTTTAGAAATTTTTAAGACTGGAATACTGTTAGCTGCTTCTTTCATTTTGACATCAATTATTTTAGCATAAATTTGAGTCGTTCTTATCTCTTTATGTCCAAGTCGTTTTGAAACCGTATAAATATCTGCGCCATTTTCTAATAACAATACAGCATTTGTATGTCTAGCACTATGAAATGTTATGTGCTTCGAAATTCCTGCACGCATACACCATTTGATTATCTCAGCATTAAAATGGGCACCATATTTTAGTCCCTTGAAAACTTTATCGTTGGTATTACCTCTATCCCCTAATAACTCTCTAGCTTGCTGTGAAATATAGAGGTACTCAAGACCTTCTGTTTTCTTCTGTCTAAAAATCACCCTGTAATCTTCTTCCTCTTCTCTTACTTCAGCCCATTTTAGTTTATTGATATCACTCCAACGAAGCCCTGTAAGACAGCTAAATATAAAAGCTCTTTTTAAAACAATATGTTTACAAGAAGTTTCACTTAAAGCTTGCAGTTCAGAATGTGTAAGATATTCTCTTTTTGATTCCCCATGATTAAATCCCTTAACAGATTTAACCACATCTATATTCAAATACCCTTCAGCATAAGCTTCCCTAAGTACAGCACGTAATTTATTGAAGTAAGTATATTTTGTGTTTTGAGATAATGGTGTATCTCCATTGGTTTTAGCATCCTTATGAAGATATTTTTTATAACCCTTTAAAAAATTCTCATCTATATCTTTAATACTTAGATTTGCTGGACAATAGCGCTCTAAATGCTTGAAAGCTGCTTCCCAATTATCGTAATTCCCTTTACTTTCGTACCGATCTTCTTTAAGTTTGTTATAGTAATCTAACAATAAAACCTTTCCTTTATTGTTATCCTCAATACTGAATTTTCCTTTTATTAAGTCTGCTTTTTTAAGTGTAAGTATGTTTTCTGCGAGTTGCAATGTTTCTTTGTTCTCATTCTTATCAGATGCGGTAATTGGATTACCGTGCAGATATAGCTTTAAATACTCAAAGCTTCTGTTGTGAGTTTTCTTTCCATTCTCATCTATGGAATACCCTTTATAGTACTCTAAATATAAACTATAACGTCCGCTAACAAGTTTCTTCTTTTTAAGACTTATTTTCATATCTATGATTTGAATAAATTATTTTTTACTAAACATCTCATCTAAAGATGACCGCTTTATTCTTATCAATCTTTGCCCCAAATTTACCACATCAATATTTCCATTATTAATAAAATTATAAACACTTCTCCTTGAGCAACTGAGAAGTGTTGCAACTTCACTTACGGTTAAGAACTCTTTCGTTTTTAGTGCTTCTAATGGAAATATTACTTTCTCTTTAGTTTCTTTATTACTAGCTACAATTTTAACAACCTTCATTCTTTCCTTATAATGCTTGCTATTACATTTATGTGAACAATATCTTGTCTTGGTTGTTCTCGCAATAAATGGATTGTTGCAATATTCACAAATTCTCTCTATTTGAATATTACTACTCATACATTTAGTATCATTATATATGATTTAATGTTGTTAAGTGTCATTAAGCGCAAAATTTGGCGAAATTACCTAAAGAAGGTGTAAATTTTTACACCTTTTTCAAATTTAATAAAAAAGGTGTAAAAATGGTGTAAAAATATTGAAATAATAAACCTACAAAAGAAAGAGAAGGAAAACGTGCGTTTTTATAAAATACTTATTTACAGCAATCTAAAACCAAAACGAATTAAACAGCATCAAATAAAATGACTATTTATTTCCCGATACAAAAATTAGAAAAAATATTCCCCAATAAATCATCATTAGTAATTTCTCCTGTAATTTCACCAAAATGGTATAATGCTTGACGAATATCTATAGCCAATAAATCGCCTGATAAACCAGAATCTAATCCAAATTTAACTTTATCAATTTCTTCAAATGCTTTTAAGAGAGAATCATAATGACGTGAATTAGTTACTATGGTATCATTATTCCTTAAAGCGCCTGTATTTACAAAGCTTGATAAGTGCGCTTTAAGCTCCTCGACTCCTACCCCCTGCTTTGCTGATAGTAACAGACTATGGATTTTCTCGCTAGCATTCGAAATGACAGAGAGCTCCTTATTTAAAACAGCAACAGTATTTTCTGAAAGTTTATCAATTTTATTGGCAATAACAATTAAGGGCTTTTGTGGATATTTATTTTTAATCTTTTCTATCTCTATCTTAATACTTTGAGATTTCTCACTAGCGTTCGAAATGACATCCGATTCAAAAAGATAAACAACAACTTGTGCTTGTTCTATTTTTTCAAAGGTTTTCTTTATCCCAATACTTTCAACAACATCTTTAGTATCTCTTATTCCTGCGGTATCTATAAACCTAAAACCAATACCTCCTATAGAAATTTCATCTTCAATAGTATCTCTGGTAGTTCCTGCTATCTCACTTACAATAGCACGTTCCTCATTTAAAAGTGCATTTAAAAGTGTAGACTTACCAACATTAGGTTCTCCTACTATCGCTACTGGAATACCATTTTTAATAACATTACCAACGGCAAATGAATCTATAAGACGTTTAAGTACAAACGTAATACGTTCTATTAAATCTTTAAACTGGGTTCTGTCGGCAAACTCAACATCCTCTTCAGCAAAATCAAGTTCTAATTCTATTAAAGATGCAAAATTTAAAAGTTCTTCACGTAGTTTTGCTATTTCTGTAGAAAAACCACCTCGCATTTGTTGCATGGCTATTTGGTGCGACGCTTCATTATCACTAGAAATTAAATCTGCCACTGCTTCTGCCTGACTTAAATCTAACTTACCATTTAAAAACGCTCGTAAAGTAAACTCGCCAGCTGTTGCCATTCTACATCCCTGACGTAAAAATAATTGAATAATTTCTTGTTGAATATAATTAGAACCATGGCATGAAATCTCAACAACATGCTCGCCAGTATAAGAATTAGGGTTTTTAAAAACCGATACTAATACTTCATCTATAGTTCTGTTACCATCTATAATATGTCCTAAATGAATGGTATGTGTGGCTTGTTTACTTAATTGTTTTCCTGAAACCGATTTAAATTGACTCTCTGCAAAGTCTATGGCATCTTTTCCAGATAAGCGTATAATAGCAATAGCACCAGCTCCTGATGGTGTTGCTAAAGCAACTATGGTATCTTGATTAATCATTTGGCAAAAATACTAAATTTGAAATGCTAATACCTATAAGTTAAACTACATAAAATTAATCTTCAAAATAAAAAGATATTAAACCTCAGGATAATCCCTGAGTCCTAAATAAGAATCGCTCCAAGAGTCGAGGTATTATACCTAGATCCCATTAAAAAATTAGGGTTAGTCTGCCACGACAAAGACGTAGTTCAACTTACAATTTTGAATGCGACTTTCAGACTTATATATTAAGCTCTCCACTCACGTAATAAACGTCAATGAATAAATTAAAATATTTTTACATAAGTTTTTTCATACAAATAAGTATTATAATAAATTTTAAAGAACTGATTATTAACATTATAAAAACAAATAAAACACACTTATCTGCAATGTTTATATGAAAAATCAACAAAAAACACAAGAGATTACGCAATATACTTAATTATTTGTAATTACGTAATTAACAGCTATTTAGGTTTGTATATATTATGCATACATAGTATATTTGCCCCCCTGTTTTTATAACTGTATAAAAACAGAGACTATAACTTTCAACCATAACTAAACTAAAATAAAATAAATTGAAGTAAATAATAAAAGAGTACTATATGAAAATTATTGAATCAGATTTTTCTAATCATATAATAAAGTCAAAACAAAAAGAATTGGGAAATATATTCTTTTTTAATCACATAGCGGTAATAGAGTTTAACGAAGGCGTACACATTGATATAAACAATTCTTCAGAAATTTTTGATGAACTAAAAACCTATTTTGGTGATTCCAGACCATTTGGTGTAGTTGCTAATAGAGTAAATTCTTATTCTGTAAAGTTATTAGACGTAGACTTATTTAGAGAGAAGGTTAAAAATTTATGTAGTTACGCTGTAGTTGGATATAATAAAGCAAGCAAAATGAATGCAGAGATTGAGAACAGCTTTTGTATTTCAGATAATATCAATTACGATAGTATTTATGAAGCTATTGATAATGTTTACAGTAAAGTAAAAAAAGATATATTATTTTCTTTAAACTAAAAAAAAAACACAAACTATTACATACTAAAAGACAACAAGTTACACATATTAACCTTAAGATTTACTTCATAAGATCCCAAAACAAAGTATCAGCCCTTTTTTAAAATTTTTCTTATTCAATTGAAACGAATCTTCTATATCTAATTTATTTCTTAGTCTTCTTTTTTTAGCAATCTATATTAATTAATTACTTTCCTAAAACCTATTTAAACTTATCTTCTCCAAAGTTTATAGCACCCCTTTCCAGATAAACATATTAATGACAATTTCATCTGTTCCTGGTGGAATTGCTAAAGCCACTATGGCATCTAAGTTGATCATCTGACAAAAAACTAAATTTGAAACGTAGATACTATAAATTAAACTACAAAAACACAAACATTTACCATCTTTTTAGTTAAAAAAATAAAAAAAATATAACATATAAAGTATAATAGAGAATTATTCATAATAATATAACTGAAAACTATTTTATCTTGAATATGTTATGTCCTCATACTATATTTACATGTCTGTTTATATATGAGCAAACATTATAACTTCCATTCTCTCAACTCTTAAAAGAAGTATATAATAATATGAAAATTGCTGAAACTGATTTCTCAAATCAAATTGTAGAATCTGTACACAAAGAATTAGGAAACATATTCTTTTTTAAACACATTGCCGTCATCGAATTTAACGAAGGTGTACATATTGATATAAATAATACTGTAGATTTTTTTGATGAACTAATAAGCTATTATGGTCATTCCAGACCATTTGGAGTCATTGCTAACAGAGTAAACTCTTATTCTGTAAAGTTATTAGATGCAGACTTATTTAGGCAACGGGTTATAGACTTATGTTATTATGCTGTAGTTGGACATAATATAACAAGCAAAATAAATGCTGAAATAGAGAATAGATTCTGTGATTCGAACAAAATAAATTACGACACTATTCATGAAGCAATGGATAGCATTTACGGAAAAGTAAAAAAAGATATATTACTTTCTTTACACTAAATATATACCATCTGTTTTTATTTCAATTTGGCGTTTCTTATACAAAGTCCCAATGGCTTTTTTGAAGTTTTTCTTGCTCATTTGAAGCGTGTTTTTTATTGCTTCAGGACTTGATTTATCTGTAAGGTTTAAATAACCACTATTATCATGAAGTTCATGCATAATACGTTCGGCATTAGGCTCTATATTTCTATAACCTATTTGTCCTAAGGTAATGTCTATCTTATTTCCTGGTCGTATTTTCTTAACAAGACCTTTTAATTTATCACCAATACTTAGATCTGAAAAAATAGCGTCTTTATAAATAAGACCTGAATGTATTTTGTTTACAATAACATTCATTCCTAAGTCTGAAGGATGCGAGACAATTAAATCGACCTCATCAAATTCACTTACTGTAAGCTCCTTATTATCCAAAAATCGATTCGTTTTACTGGAAGCTACCAGCCTATTGGTCTTTTCATCTAAATAACAATGTACCAAATACCAACCGCCAGGTTTCATTTTAAAAGCTTGTTCTTGAAACGGGCAAAACAGTTCTTTAACCAATCCCCAATCTAAAAAAGCACCATAATCGGTTACTTGATTACAACGTAATAATGCAAAATCATCCCGTTTAATATAAGGCATATCTGTTGTGGCAACAGGGCGTTCTTCATTATCCAAATACACAAAAACTTCTAGTTTCTCCCAAATTTTAAAAGTCTTTGGTACATACCTATTTGGTAATAACACTTCGTTATCTTCACCATCAATTAAATACATACCATGATCTGTTTCACGAAGTATTTCTAATGTATTTATCTGTCCTAAATGTATCATGTGGCAAAGATAATGATATTAGGTTGAGTTTTTTTGCTTGAATTCAAACGATTTTGTAAATAAGTATGCGTATCCAAAATTAAGTCCAGAGCAAAAAAAAGCGCTACAATTATTGTAGCGCCCAAACTTAAATATCTATATGAAAATTTACTAATAAACTGATTCTTTTTTGAAATGCTTAGTCAACAAATAATATACAACTGCTCTATACTTATTACGGTTAGATTGGCCATATTTATCCATCACACTAGCGATACCTTTATCTAAATCAGCACTATCTTTTAACCCTAATTTTTTAATTAAAAAGTTATTCTTTACTGTAGCTAATTCAGATTCGTCCGAACCAGAAACAGTTGAAGAATCGGCATTGTAAATTGAAGGGCCGCATCCAATAGTTACTTTCGTTAATAAATCCATGTCTGCATTAACACCGCATTTGTCTTTTAAATCTGCAGCATACTTTGCAATAAGTTCATCTCTTTTACTCATAATAATGTGTTTTAAATGTGTTTGTAAAATACGTCTTTATAACTGTTTTAAAGGTAACTGTTTTTTAGACACAAAAAGTAAGAAAAAGTCACTAATTATTTTAGCCTATAAATTTGAAATAATTTAGAAGTACCTCATCGTTAAGGTTTTTCGGTGTAAAAATTTCTAATAATTTAGGTTGATCTCCTTCAGAATAAAATGAATGTAACGTTGTTTTTAATACCTTCTCATCTGAAACTGCTTCGTATTTAAAACCATACATTTTGCACAAATGTTCTGCTGTTAAATGATGATTCGTTTCAAAATAAGTATTAAAATTCTCGGTGTTTTTATGTCCAGGAAGAATTCTAAAAATCCCTCCTCCTTGATTATTAATAACAATAATTCTAAAGTTATTAGGAATGTAATTATTCCACAAGGCATTACTATCGTATATAAAGCTTAAATCGCCTGTTATTAAAGTTGTTTGTTTAGTGTTTGCAACGGCACAACCAATGGCTGTAGACGTACAACCATCTATACCACTTGTGCCCCGATTACAAAACACGTTTAATGTTTTATTCAAATCGAATAATTGCGCATAACGAACGGTAGAACTATTCCCTAATTGTAAGACAGTATCGTTAGGTATGGCTCCTAATATAGCATCAAAAGCTTTTAAATCACTAAAAACAACCCCTTTTAAATAATTATTATGCTTAATACCCCTCGATTCTTTTACGCGTTTCCAATACGGATGATAATCACTTTTAACTGGTTTTATTTCTGGTAAAAATCTAGAAAAAAAGTGATTCGCAGTGGTTTCTATAACATTACTTAGACTAAAAAAAGTATCATTCGCTTTCTTTAAATCGATATGCCAATGTTGTTGTGGTTTATAAGTTCTTAAAAAAGCTTTTACTTTTTTTGAAACTATTAGACCTCCAAATGTGAGTAAAATATCTGGTTGAAGCTTACTAAATGCTTCACCCTTTAAAGGTCCTATTAGTTTGTCTATACTTGGAAAAAAGGCCTCATGATGTAAGTTTGATGTTGTTTCTGTAAATACTATAACACTTTCATCTGTTGCTAAAGCGTCTAACCAACGCTGTTCTATCTGATTAGGTTGATTAACACCAACTACAATCATTTTTTTTGAAGCGGCATTCCAGTCCTTTATACAATCTCCTAAAATAGCGTCCTCTATTTGCAGTGTCTTATTTTCTGGAATCGTTGGCTTTGGTTTTACAGATAATTCATGTACCATATCATATAACGGTTCATCAAACGGAACATTAATATGCACAGGACCGTTTTTAAGAAGCGCCTTATTTATAGCTTTATCTATAACTTCCTCATTGTATTCTTGAATGGTTTTCTTTATCCCAAGCAAGGTTTCAACCTTATTCTCTAAATTTTTGAAAATGGGTAATGCTTCTAAAACGTCATTTGTATCATCATCTTTTAAGTCGAGTTTTAAATTAGCGGCATATAAAATATGGTTCTCAAAAACGTTTTTTTGATTAATGGTTTGTCCGTCACCAACACCAATTAAATGCTTTGGTCTGTCTGCCGAAAGTACAATTAAAGGGATATCACTATAAAAGGCTTCTGCAACTGCAGGATAATAATTTAAAAGCGCACTCCCTGAGGTACAAACAACTGCCGTTGGTTCTTGTAGCTGTTGAGCAATTCCTAAAGCAAAAAAAGCTGCACAGCGTTCATCTACGATACTATAACATTTAAAATAATCGTCGTTTGAAAAACCAATAGTTAGTGGTGCATTTCTACTACCAGGAGAAATAATAATATGTTTAACACCTTTCGCTTTACATAACTGTATAACGGTTTGTGCTAGTGGGATTTTTGGATAAAGCATGTAGTAATGATCTAAGCGCAAAAATAAGAAATAGGAAGAAATATTAGCTACAAAACGTTTTTAATTACTCTTATTTCTGATTAAGTAGAAATCTGTAATCTCGTTCTAATAATTAAGAATAAACATATTCAGCAAGATTGGAAAAGTCTATCATTTATATAGCAGATACATTTGTTCTACTATTTAATGTTGCCATGTTGAAACATCCATATCCCGAACATGTATAGAAATGACTGTTAAAATGACTCTAAGGTTCTGTAGATATTTATCATTATCTGAAAAGTTTAAAATCATTTTGGAGGGTCTCCAACTACATAGTGTCTGGTCGGAAACACAGCAATATTAAATTTGTTTCTTTTCGCGCCTTTTTTATTTGTTTTTAATCGATTGATGCTAAGGCATCAACTCATAAAAAGTAAATAAAAATAGCATCAAAAATAATTCAAATTATAAAAATAGTCTGTTTACGACCAGGCACTATAGCGTAAAACAAATTATTCAAAATTAAAAAACGAGTATGATAGAAGTACCCCCCAGTAAAGATCACAGTAAAAATTTAAACCATATAAAACCAAAAACTATAGATATTGATGACAAAAAAAACACCTATATGCGCATACAGAGAACGTATCTATTTCGTCCCCATTATATTCCTGGATGGATTTCTTTAGCCCAAGTATGGTTTCATTTTTATTTTCCAGATTTTTAAAAATTTTGGAAAAAACTTAGAAACTGTTTTAGTTTTGTTTTTGGTATAAGTTTGGGTGGATTACGTTCTCTGTCAAGGCAAAACAAAGGCGAATAGCATCACTATTTAAATAAATTTTGCTTCAGAAGGACTTAAGACGACAAAAGAAACTAAAGGATAAAATTTAAACTGTTTCTTTACTATAACACGTTTTTAATAACTAAAGATTTAGAGACGGTTTCCTCCCATTCTCTTTCTAAGTTAGAATGTTTTGTAATACCTCCACCAACATAAATAATAACTTCTGTATCTTTTAATTGCATACATCGTAAATTTACATACAATCGGGTGCTTTTTCTATTGATGGTGTAAGCTCTATTTTCAATATTGCGTTTTGCAGATCTTGATTGTAATTTGGTTTCCATATTCAGTTCTCCTAAAAAGCCTGTGTAAAACGCTCTATTATAATGTTCATTTTCTAAAATAAACTGCTTGGCTTCACGTTTTGGCAAACCACAAACCGCTGGTGTTGGGTGTAATATTGAAATGACCTCTTTTAAATTCGATCCTGATTTTAATTGCGCTGAGATCATTGTTTTTAAATGCAATAAATTTCCAGCTTTTACGGTTTCAACATCAGAAACTCTAAAACTTTCTACTGAAGGTTTTAAATTATCTAGTATAAAATCGGTAACAAATTGTTGTTCTTCTTTTTCTTTATCCTGCCAAACAACATCCAATGTGCCATTATAATCTTGCGTCCCCGCCAATGCCATGATTGAAAATCGATTGCCTTCAATTTTTATTAGCGTTTCTGGTGTCGCTCCTAACCACAACCCCACTTTAGGATGATACCAGCAATACACAAATGCCGACTTATAAGTATTTAAAAGTCTTTTAAAAATAGAGATCGGATTTGATTCTGATACTGCAACAGTTTCCTTTCTAGAGAGTACTACTTTTTTAAATTGATTATTAGCAATCGCTTCAACACCTTTTTTAATTAAATTAATATGTTGTTGCTTTTCTTTTAAATCTTCTGTTGTATTACTTTCTTTATTAACTTCTAAACATTTTGCATCGCCTTCTAAAACAGCAATGTCTGCTTGTATGCTTTCAGAATTTTCTAAGGGGATTAAAACTGTTTTTTCTGTAGCATCAAAAGGCGAAAACACAAAACCTTTTTCTGTGAAATCACTTGTTATATGTAAATTATTTGTTTGTTGTAATAGCCCTCTTACTTGATTCTCATTTGGTTTTCTATAAGCGACAAAAGGTAATTTGTGGTTGTAATGCGTTTCTATACGTTTAAAAAAGTCTTCCAAAATCATCAACTATTTCTTTTTTGGTAAAGCAATGGTTGTTAACTTACAAATTGAAATTAAATGATCATTATCGTCGGTTATTCTAATATCAAAAATCTGAGTCGTCCTTCCTTTATGCATAAAAGTTGCTTTAGCATATACAAAGCCTTCTTTCACGGCTTTAACATGATTTGCTGATATTTCAATACCTCTAACAAACACTTCATCTAAATCTAAAAATACATGTGCCGCAAAACTCCCAACACTTTCTGCTAAGGCAGCAGTAGCCCCTCCATGTAATACGCCATCTGGTTGATGTACTCTGGAATTAACGGGCATCTTAGCTGTAACAAAGTCATTACCAAAATCTATAAATTCGATATTCAAAGTTTCCATAAGCGTGTTTTTACACACTTTATTTGCTTCTACTATAAATGATTCTCTAGATAATTGCATAGAAATAATGTATTTTTAATCTCGATTGTAAAAGTACAAAACCCATTTAATAAATGAATTCAGCCGAAAAAGAAATATCATACCAAACCACAAATACATATTCCACTTTAAATACTTTAACTAGTAAAACAAAACATGTTTGGTTAGTGTGCCATGGCATGGGGTATTTGAGTCGGTATTTTTTAAGGTATTTTAAGCAGTTAAATGCTGAGGAAAATTATATTATCGCACCACAGGCAAGTAGTAAATATTATTTACATTCAGAATTTAAACATATTGGTGCTAGTTGGTTAACTAGAGAAAACACTTTAGCGGAAACCGAAAACGTAATGCGTTATCTAGATGCCGTTTTTGAAGCTGAAAATATTCCTGAGGATAAAAACTTAATCGTTTTGGGATATTCGCAAGGTGTTAGTATTGCCATGCGTTATGTAGTAAAAAGAAAATTACAATGCAGTCAATTAATATTACATTCTGGTGGTATTCCTAAAGAATTAGTCACCGAGGATTTAAATTTCTTAAAGGCTAAAGTATCATTGATCTATGGGAAGGATGATGCCTATTTGAATGAGGAGCGTATGGCTATGGAAACTAAAAGAGCTGTTGAGTTACTTGGAAATAACCTAACTATAATACCATTTGATGGCGTGCATGAAGTGAATGTGCCGTTGATTAATAGTTTGGTTTAAATTGTAATTCCTACGCAGGTAGGAATCTATAATTTAGTTTCAATTAAAATCATCTAAAGAAACCGTAATAAAACGCATCAAGATTTATGGCTTACAAATCTTCAAAGTGGTGGGTTTTATGAAACTGAATTCATCATATTCGTGTCAAAAGACTTTAGAAACTGAAATCCAAAAGCATTAGTTGCTTTTAAGACCAAAAAAAATAATTCAGCAAGTTTGGAAAAGTTTCTATCATAAATAGTGAATACATTTGTGGCATCAATACTTTAAAAATGACACCGAAACAAACCAACAAAGCATTTTATGAACAAAAACTAAATGTGATTGTAGAATACATACACAATCATTTAGATAGTAAAATAGACATTAAAACGCTGGCTGAGATCTCACATTTTTCGCCGTTTCATTTTCATCGTATTACCAGAGCGTTATTAGGAGAACCCATAGGGGCATACATTTCTAGAACACGTGTAGAAACTGCTGCGAAAATGATTCGTTATACGTCTTTAGATATTGAAAGCATTGCTTATAACGTTGGTTTTGAAACACCATCGTCTTTATCTAAAAAGTTTAAAAGTCATTTTGGAGTGTCTCCAACAGCGTATCGTAAAGACAAATTATTCACAATTAAAAAATCGAATACCGTGGGAACAACATCTAGTATTAAAAACAGTCAAAATTTAAATATTAAAAAACCTAAATTTCTGAATATAGAAGACAAAAAATGCCTCTACATTCGTATGCAGGGAGCGTATCAATCTTTAGATTATCCTTCAGCTTGGAAAAAGCTTTGGGGGCAAGTTAAAAAACAAAAACTATTTACAGCAGGTATAGAACATATAGGCTTGGTGTACGACGATCCGAAAGTAACCGATGAAGATAAAATTAGATATGATTCCTGCCTGGTAATACATAAAGATGCCGAACCCGTTGGCAATATTGGAGTTAAAACACTTAAAGGAGGTAAGTTTGCCGTATTCTTATATCAGGGTAGCTATGAATTTTTTGCCGATGTGTATAATTATATTTTTAATGACTGGTTACTAAACAATGATTACGAAATACGTGATGAAGTTATTAGAGAGAAATACATTAGTAATCCCGAACGAGTAGAACCACATAAGCTTAAATCTGAATTTTATATACCTATAAAATAAACCTTGGTTTTATTTTCTAAAGCTAAAAGATGTGTCATAGCATTATAAATGAAGTTTAAACTTTTTTCAATATGTTTTTAACACGTAGCCTCGAAAATATCTACTTAAAAAACTTTAAAAAGAATACATTAATAGGGGGATCAGAACCAATTATAAATCCTTTTCATAACGCTTAACCATATCCTCTCTAGATTCTGGCGCTTCAGAAGTACCTAACTGATCCTTTAACATTTGCCCCATTGTTGGAAATGACTCTTTATCAATTTTTGACTCGTCATCCCACAATTTAGAACGCATAAAAGCCTTGGCACAATGTAAAAACAAGTCTTCTATGGTGATAACTATGCATGCTTTTGGAAGCGTATTTTCCGATGTAAATAATTCTAAATATTTGGTATCGGTAGTAATAATAGCCCGTCCATTAATACGCAAAGTTTCATCCACTCCAGGTATTAAAAACAATAAACCTACCCGTCCTGTTTCTATAATATTACTAATACTATCTACTATATTATTTCCTTTCGTATCTGGAATTACTATTTCTGTTTTGCTAAGCACTTTTACAAATCCAGGAGCGCCGCCTCTTGGTGATGCATCTAATTCTCCTTTATTATTGCATGTAGACATTACCAAAAACGGAGAGGTTTCTATAAAATGGATAGCATGTTTCTCTAAATTAGAAAGCACTTTATCTTTAGACCTTCCTGTAGGAAAACCATATAACTCACGAAGCTGTGATTCTGTTTTTATTTGCATAATAATAATTACATATATAATAATCAAAAATAGCTATTATGGTAAAAGAAATGGTCTCTAATCAAATAAAACTGTATTTCATCAAATATTTAATAATCGTGTAGTAAATATTGTATAAAATTACACTCAAAAAACTAAATACCAATAATTTACTAAATACCAATAATTTAATGAAAACCGTAGTTACAATTCTAATGATCTCTTTTACAGGCTTATGTAATGCTCAATTTATTTCTGGAGACGACAAGTTACATTTAGGTGCAGGTGCATTAATATCTGCAACCACTTATACTGCAGTTTACATTGCAACAAAAAACAAGAAAAAAGCATTTTGGTATAGTTTAGGAACCTCCGCATTAGCAGGTTTAGCTAAAGAAGTTTACGATGGTGGGATACAAAATGAAAGGTTTGATACTGGTGAAGCATTAGCTACAACCATAGGAGGTTTAACAGCTAGTACAACACTGAGCTTATTTGTTGGAAACAAAAGAGAGAAAAGAAACAAAAGAGCTGCAAAAATAGCTTTAGTTAATTAACCAAACGATTAATAATTTCTTTAGTAGATAGAATAGCCTTAGTATATTCTATGCTTGGTCCTGCAACCCAAACAGTTTTATAAGTTGCTTTAGTCGCAGCATTTTTTGTTGCATTCATGCCTATTGAAAACCGAATCATTTTAACCCATTTTTTAAGTGTTCTGTTTTTATTTAATACAGACTCTAACCAGGTTTGTTTGGTGCCTATTTTCTGAACATAAGGTGTATTAATTACTGTACATGGTGTTCCAGAAATACGTTCTGTCATAATAATATCTTTAGCACCATAATCAACACATGCTTGTTTGTATTCGTCGGTAACTGAAGCTTCCACAGAAGCTATAAACGGACTTCCAACAGAAACTCCTGAAGCTCCGTAGCTTAACATAGTATCAATATCTATTTTATTACCCACTCCCCCAGCAGATATTATAGGAATGTTACAATTTGAACTTAGTTCTTTAATTAAATCTTCTGGTGATTTATCACCCCGATGCCCCCCTGCTTGATTATTAACAGCTATAATAGCATCTGCTCCTAATTGTTCTACTTTTTTTGCGAATTTCAAATCTACGACATCACAAAACACTTTAATACCAACTTTACTTGCTTGATTAATAGTTTCTTCTGGGTTTCCTAAAGAGGTGATAATAAAATCGCAACCTTCTTCACAAAGTACTTCTAATTGCCCCTTATACTTAACATTCGATTTGTTAACAATTAAATTAAACCCAAAAGACCCACCTTCTACTTTGTTTGCCTTTAAAGCTTTTATAGCAGAACGTAACGCTTCTAACGTTCTATAATTAAGAGCTGGAATACAACCAGCTATCCCTCCTTTCATCGCTTCTGTAGCCATAGCGACATTAGACACTAAAAACATAGGAGCTTGAATTATTGGGTGCTTTATATTTAGAAGTTCGGTGAGATTTACTGACATCTATTAGGAATTGATTTCAACAAATATAATAAATATTATGCATGCATAATACCTAACATTCAATTAGTTATATGAATTTTCTCTAAAAACAATCATAAATATCTGATATTATGACTTTTATCATTTTTTTATTATGCATGCATAACTAATTTTAGTACTCTTAAACTATATATAATAAATCATGAAAAAATTAATATTAGGTTTATTTTTATTTGGACTAACCACCCAAGTTAATTCTCAAACAATTGAACTGCCTGAAACAGTAATTTCTGTGAATTACAAATATTTTAATGCCATAGATTCAGAGAATGCTCCTAAGTCTGTTAAAAAATTAGAAGAAGAAGTTCTAAATTATAGAAATACAGAACTATCTATGCTTTACGATGACGAATATGAAACTTATAAAGTCTCTTTTTACGTTCCTGAAGGGAAAATAGTAGCGGCTTATGATAAGAGTGGAAAAATTATAAGAACTATTGAAAAATATAAAAATGTAAGATTACCGTTAGTAGTCATGCAAGCTATTTCAAAACGTTTTCCTAATTGGGGAATCGTTGAAGATTTTTATCTTATTAATTATCATTGTGACAAAGATTCCTTAAAGCAAGAATATAAAATAAAGATTAAAAATGATGATAAAACTATCACTGTAAAGACCGATGAAAAAGGTGTGTTTTTATAGAAAGATGAAGGTGGTTTGAGAATCTGTTTTTTTGGTGTTTTTAACAGTTAGTTATCTTGATTCTTATTGGTTTTGGTAAGCCGCTAAGACGCAAAGCCGATACGTATAAAAACTTGAACTAACATATAATTGTGGATTACCATGTTTCTAGCTAACTCAAAACAAGTCTTTCTTCTATGTTATTTCTTCTTGGTTCTAATAATGAAGCGATCTTGGTTCTTTTGTAACTGTCTCGCTAAGGTGCTGAGGCGCAAAGCCGATATGTGTAAACTTGAATTAACATATAATTGTGGAGTACCATGCTTCTGGTTAATTAAAAACGAGTCTTTCTTCTTACTTCTATCTTCTTACCCCTATTCTTCTCCCTTCTCGGCTCTAATAACGAAACGATCTTGATTCTTTTGTAGCTGTCTCGCTAAGGCGCTGAGGCGCAAAGCCGATACGTATAAATTTGAACTAACATATAATTGTGGAGCACTGCTTCTAGTTAACTAAAAACGAGTCTTTCTTCTTACTTCTATCTTCTTATTCCTTTCTTCTCCCTTCTCGGCTCTAATAACGAAACGATCTTGGTTTCTGAACAGATAATTTACTTATACATAAACATCTATTTACTTATAAGTAAACTTATTCTATTATATGAAGTAGGTACAGAAAACCATTTTGTATTGCATCTAAAAGATACAATGACTATCCTTCAAATTTATAATAACCACATTTTAAATAAGCACCTTCAGGAAAGCTAACAGGGTGATCTATATCATGAAACGTATTTAAGATATTAGTAAACGATCTTGGTTGATTATTTAATACTTGCAGATTAATATCAAAAAATGATGGAGCTAATACTCTTGATGAGCAAGATGCTAAAACTAAAAGACCATTATTAGCTGTTAATTGCACTCCTAATTCTGCTAATTGGGCATACTTTTTTTTGGCAAGATCAATTTCAGACTGTTGCTTTGCAAAACTTGGCGGATCAATAACAACAACATTAAAAGTTTGCCTATTTTTAATTAATTTTTTAAGCTCAACAAAGGCATCACCAGCAATGGTTACATGTTTTCCTTTATAATCATTAAGTTTTCCGTTTTGGTATGCTATTTCTAAAGCTTGTTTACTTATATCTAAACTTGTAACCGATTTTGCGCCATTAAATAAAGCATGCACAGAAAACCCTCCAGCATAAGAAAACACATCTAAAACAGTTTTGTTTTTACTAAATTCACCAACGCGCTTTCTGTTATCCCTATGATCTAAAAAATAACCCGTTTTATGTCCCCTAATCACATTAGCAGAAAATTGGACATCATGCTCAACAAACTTAACAGATTCATTTTCTAAAATACCGTAAACCACATCACCATCATGGAGTTCATGGTTTTTAGATTGTTGTAACCCACGGCTTAAACGAATCACTATAGTTTCGGCATTAGAAACTGCTTGTAAACTTTTTAAAATTGGTTCTAAATATGGCAACCAAATCTCAGAATACAATTTTACTACTAAAACAGTACTATATACATCGGCTATCAAACCTGGAAAACCATCATTTTCACCAAATAGTAAGCGATAACTCGTCGTGTTTGTTTTAAATAAATCACCTCGCTTTTTATATGCCTCTTTAATTTTATGATGAAAAAAATCAGCATTAATTTCGGCCTTTGATGCTTCGCAATGAATCATTTTTATACGAATAGGCGAATTTCCATCATACAACCCAAGACCAATCACCTTATTTTTAGTCTTACTAAAAACAATCACTAAATCTCCCGTTTTAGCATCATCATTAATTTTAACAATGTTATTAGAAAACACCCATGGATGTTTTTTAATTACAAATTGCTCGCCTTTGGTGTTTAACTTAACAGCCAATCGTTTAGGTAAATAAGCGCTTTTTATATCTTTTGAAAAAAGCATGAGTTATAAGTCTTTTTATAAATTATTGAGTCCGCAAAGTACAAAAAACACAAGCGATATTTACAGTTCTTTTATTGAATAAATAAGAACACAAGTGCCCCTTATAATACTTAAAAAATTTAAAACCTTAAAAGCATAAAAATAATAACGATTCCTCATTATTATTCCGTAAAAATTGTACCATATAAAGTATCTTTGTAGAACTACTTAAAAAGCTTGTTTTATGGACAATTTAGATGCAGCCAGATTACAAATGGCATTTACATTAATCTTTCATATTATATTTGCTTGTATTGGTATGGTCATGCCTTTTTTTATGGTCGTTGCTCATAAAAAATGGCTAAATACTAAAAATCCTATTTATTTAACACTTACAAAATCGTGGCAAAAAGGTGTTGCCATTTTTTTTGTTACTGGTGCCGTTTCTGGTACCGCGCTTTCCTTTGAATTGGGGTTACTCTGGCCAGAGTTTATGAAACACGCTGGTCCTATAATTGGGATGCCTTTTTCTTTAGAAGGTGCTGCCTTTTTTGTTGAAGCTTTAGCACTGGGCTTTTATTTATACGGATGGAACAAGTTACCTGAAAAATTCCATTGGTTTACTGGAGTTATTGTAGGTATTTCTGGGGTTGCCTCTGGTATTTTAGTCGTTTCTGCCAATGGTTGGATGAACGCGCCTTCTGGGTTTGATTACATTAATGGTGAATTTTTAAATATAGACCCCGTAAAAGCATTATTTAATCCTGCTTGGTTTACTCAGGCACTACACATGACGCTCGCTGCCTTTACAGCTACAGGTTTTGCTGTAGCTGGGATTCATGCATTTCAAGTTTACAAAAAGAGACAAGCAGAATTACACAAAAAAGCCTTTAAAATAGCCATAACTTTTGGAGCTATAGCTGCTGTATTACAACCTTTAAGTGGTGATCTTTCTGCTAAAGACATTGCTGAAAGACAACCTGTTAAATTAGCCGCTATGGAAGCGCACTACCATACAGAAAAAGGTGCGCCTTTATATATTGGAGGTATTGTTGATAACGAAAAACAAGAGATATCTTATAAAATTGAAATCCCAAAAGCGCTATCCTTTCTAGCTTTTGGTGATTTTAATGCAGAAGTAAAAGGGCTTAACGACTTCCCAGAAGATGTACGTCCAAATGTAGCCATAGTCCATTATGCCTTTCAAATCATGGTCGGTATTGGTACCCTTCTTTTAGTTGTTGGTATTTTATTTTTTATAAGCTTAAAAAAGAAAACCTGGTGGCAAAACAATCGTTTTTGGCTCCTGTTTACCATATTAGCACCTATGGGCTTTATTGCTCTAGAAGCAGGCTGGATTGTTACCGAGGTAGGTAGGCAACCATGGATTATTCATAACATAATGAAAACTAAAGATGCTGTAACCCCAATGCCTGGAATGATTTACAGTTTTTATATGTATGTTATTTTATATACGGTTCTAACAATAGCAGTAACATGGCTTATGGTGAGACAAATAAAATTTTTAAATAACTCTAAATCAGTATAACCATGTTGTATGTTGTTCTATTCTTTTTAGTGTTTTCCTTACTGCTTTATGTAGTTTTAGCAGGAGCAGATTTTGGAGCTGGTATCGTTGAATTATTTTCCTCTGAAAAAAATCAGCAGATCACAAAAAAAACAGTTTATAGAGTCATGGGACCTGTATGGGAAGCCAATCACATATGGATTATTATTATTATGGTAATACTTTGGGTAGGGTTTCCTGGTTTTTATAACATCCTCGTTTTATACTTACATATTCCATTAACACTTGTTTTATTAGGCATCACTTTAAGAGGTGTCGCTTTTGTTTTTAGGCATTACGATGCTTATAAAGACAAATCGCAAATTTTATATGATTGGATGTTTAGAATCTCCAGTTTAGTAACGCCTATTTTTTTAGGAATGACTTTTGGCGCTATGATATCTGGAAATATTACTGTTACAGATAACTACGAAACCTTAAGTTTTTATGATCTCTTTATAGCCCCATGGTGTAACGGTTTTTCATTTTTTGTAGGATTATTTTTTGCTGCACTTTGTGCCTTTTTAGCAAGCGTATTATTAATAGGTGAAGCAAATGAAGTTGAAAGAGCGATCTATGTGAAAAAGTCAAGAATTGCAACCATAACTGTTATCATTTTAGGGTTTGTTGTATTAAGTTATGGCTATATAAACGAAACAACCTTTGTTATTCATTTTATAAAAAATCCATATGCCATTACTTTAGCAGCCTTATCGGCTCTATTAATTTTACCTTTATTAAGAAGTATAAGAAGAGCTCGGAAAGTCACAACACGAACTTTTACAGGATTACAAGTCGTTTTAATCTTAATCGCAGCCCTTATAGCTCAATATCCTAACTTAATAATTACGTCAGAATCAGAAATAAGCATCCTTGAAACTGTGGCTACAGATAGTGTTATTAAAGTTTTAGGAATAACACTTATTATTGGTGGTTTGGTAATTCTTCCTGGGTTATTTCACCTTTTAAAATCATTTAAAATGATAAAGATTTTTGAACAATAATTTATAACAGAAAATACTATCATTACAAAATTGAATTTCTAAGTTCTTTATGAAAATGTTTCAAGCACTTTGGATATAAAAAAGGTTGCATTCTAAAAAGATCATTCAGAATGCAATGAAATCGCTACGCCATCAGAAGCCTGCCTAAGAATCGGCAGACAGGAAGGAACGACTGAAGAATCTCTTAAATTTTAATGCTTTATTTTTAAGATACTTCACTTTGAATGAACACTACCCTTTTACAAACATAGTATAACAAAGTTCATCATTTTTCACGCCTCTTTTATAAAATTCAAAATACACGAATTATTCTTTCTCGAAAGTAACGATTATATCAGTTGTACTAACGACACTATTACCACCTATAGATAAATCTGTTTCTTCTGTTACTGCTAAAACAAGTTCAGAATCAGTAAGTTTCATTATCCTCATAATTCCCTCTTCATTATCAGTTGTTATTATAAGTTCATTATCTGTTATCTCCCAAGTTCCATCTCCTGTAGGTTTCAAGTTTTCTATGTTTTCAGTAGTTGTTTGACCTAAAACAGTAGTAGTAAGCTTAACACTAAATGTTCCTGTTGAAGTTAAATTATTAGGATCTTCAGTAAAAGTTAATGAATAATTAACATCATATGCTTCACCCAAATAATCTGCATTGATAGTCTCTCCTTCAACTGAAGTAACTGTCGTTCCAGAATAATCTACAGATACACCTTTCCATGTGCCAACTATACTTTCAGTTATTTCAGGAGAAGCAGCATCATCACTTGAACAAGCTGTTAATATTAAAGTTAAAGCAATAAATAAAATATTTAATTTTTTCATTTTTTTTTAATATTGGGTTATATACCTCAAAAATAGTGAGATTAAAATATAAACAAAGTATAATCGAAAAAAAATGACACAAATGTGGCTTAATAAAACATTGATTAAAATAAAAAAACGCAACCAAAAATGGTTGCGTTTTTACTTCTAGCTTCAGTCTTCTAACCTCTAGCTTTTTTATTTAACCTCTTCGAAGTCTACGTCTTCAACATCACTACCCTCTGCTTCACCATTTTGGCTTGCATCTGGTCCTGGTGCTTCTGCCCCACCTTGCTGTGCTTCAGCTTGTGCTTTGTACATTTCTTCTGAAGCAACTTTCCAAGCTTCGTTTATTTTCTCTAAAGCAGGCTCAATAACAGCAAGATCTTTAGTTTCATAAGCTTTTTTAAGTTCTTCTAAAGCCTCTTCTACTGGTTTCTTTTTATCATCAGATAATTTATCACCAAACTCTTCCAATTGTTTTTCCGTTTGGAAAATCATTGAATCTGCTTCGTTTAATTTCTTAGCACTTTCTGCCGCTTTAGCATCTGCATCTGCATTTGCTTCTGCATCTGCTTTCATTTTTTCGATTTCCTCTTCTGTTAAACCAGAAGATGCTTCAATACGAATATCTTGTGTTTTATTAGTCGCTTTATCAGTTGCTGTTACATGAATAATTCCATTCGCATCAATATCAAAAGTCACCTCAATTTGTGGCGTACCACGTCTTGCTGGAGGAATACCGTCTAAGTGAAAACGACCAATCGTTTTGTTATCAGCAGCCATCGCTCTTTCCCCTTGTAATACATGAATTTCTACAGAAGGCTGATTATCTGCTGCCGTAGAGAATACTTGCGATTTCTTAGTAGGAATCGTAGTATTAGCCTCAATAAGCTTCGTCATAACATTACCCATAGTTTCAATTCCTAATGATAAAGGAGTTACATCTAAAAGTAATACATCCTTAACATCACCAGTTAAAACACCACCTTGAATTCCTGCTCCTAACGATACAACTTCGTCTGGATTCACACCCTTACTTGGTGTTTTACCAAAGAATTTTTCAACAGCCGTTTGAACCGCTGGGATACGTGTTGAACCACCTACTAAAATAACTTCATCAATATCACCCTTTGATAAACCAGCAGCTTTTAATGCCGATTGACAAGGCTCTATAGTTCTTTTTACTAAATCATCAATTAACTGCTCAAATTTAGAACGTGTTAATGTACGTACCAAGTGTTTTGGTCCACTTGCAGTAGCAGTAATATATGGTAAGTTAATTTCTGTTTGCTCAGAAGACGATAATTCAATCTTAGCTTTTTCAGCAGCTTCCTTTAAACGTTGTAAAGACATAGGATCTTCTCTCAAATCCATAGACTCCTCTGCTTTAAACTCATCTGCCAACCAGTTAATGATTTTTTCATCTACATCATCACCTCCTAAATGCGTATCACCATCTGTAGATAATACCTCAAATACACCATCACCTAATTCAAGAATAGATACATCATGTGTTCCACCACCAAAGTCAAAAACAACAATTTTTTGATCAGTTCCTTTTTTGTCCATACCATAAGCCAAAGCTGCAGCTGTAGGTTCGTTTATAATTCTACGAACTTTTAAACCTGCAATCTCACCAGCTTCTTTAGTTGCTTGACGTTGTGCATCGTTAAAATAAGCTGGTACAGTAATAACCGCTTCGCTTACATCGGCTCCTAAATAATCTTCAGCCGTTTTCTTCATTTTTTGAAGAATCATAGCCGATAATTCTTGTGGCGTATACAAACGTCCATCAATATCTACTCGAGGTGTATCATTATCCCCTTTTACAACTGTATATGGTACACGCTCTGCTTCTTTCTTAGATTCAGAATATTTATTTCCCATAAAACGCTTAATAGAATAAACCGTTTTTGTTGGGTTAGTAACTGCTTGACGTTTTGCTGGATCACCAACTTTAATTTCGCCGCCTTCCACAAATGCTATAACTGATGGCGTAGTACGCTTACCTTCTGCGTTTGGGATTACAACAGGTTCATTACCTTCCATCACAGAAACGCAAGAGTTGGTTGTTCCTAAATCGATTCCAATAATTTTACTCATAATTCTTTATACTTTAATTGTGTTGAATGTTCATTTTTAATCTCGGTTTGTAATAGTCAATCATTATGCCAATAGAAAAGAACTGACATGATGTCATAAGGTAAAAAGTTTCAAAAAACACCTATATGCCCACTTGATAAAATAATAAAACAAAGAAACGGTAATTAAAAAAACATTTTATTAAGTACATAGATTAGAGGGAATCGACCGTAAACCTTTATTTCTTTAATCATTATACATTTTTCATAAACTTTACATATAAAATTAAAAAAAATACGCTGAAATGTTATATTTGACGAAACTATAGCTATTACGAAATTTATGGAATGTATTTCTGTTTTTGACATGTTAAAAATTGGTGTTGGACCATCAAGCTCACATACTTTAGGACCTTGGAGAGCAGCTGAGAGATGGATTAAAGAATTGAAAGACATCAATACCTTTAATAAAATTGAAAAAATATCTGTAGATCTTTACGGCTCTTTATCGCTAACAGGAAAAGGTCATGCTACAGATTATGCCATTATGCTTGGGTTAAGTGGTTATGACCCTGAAACAATTCCAACAGAAACTATAGGTTCTATTATTTCTGAAATTAAAAATACTAAAACATTAAACTTTAATAACGAAACCCCCATAGCCTTTAATATAGAGGCAGATATCGTATTTAATAAGACGTTTTTACCATTTCATTCAAACGGATTAACCTTTACAGCTACTATAAATGGAAAAAACACGAAATCAACTTTTTACTCTATTGGAGGTGGTTTTGTAGTTAAAGAAACACGTGAAAACTCTAAGAAAAACTTTGAAATTAAATGCTCCTTTCCTTATCCTATAGATAAAGGCACAGAGCTTTTACAATTTTGCGATACTTTAGATAAATCAATCTCCGAAGTAGTATTAGAAAATGAAAAGTCCATTCGTTCAGAAAAAGATATAGACAAGGAGTTAAAACGTATTTGGGATACCATGCTAGAATGCATGTATGTAGGATGCCATACAGAAGGGAATCTTCCTGGAGGATTAAACGTAAGACGGCGTGCTTTTGATACCCATCAAAGTTTAAAAGGAAAAAAGACTTATACAACGCCAGTAGAATGGGTATATGCGATAAGAGATACCAAAGTTAAATTTCGACAAATTCTAAAATGGGTGAGCTGTTTTGCACTTGCTGTAAATGAAGTTAATGCCTCCTTAGGAAGAGTTGTAACAGCTCCTACTAACGGAAGTGCTGGAGTTATTCCATCAGTTTTAATGTATTATATCGTCATTGAAAATCATGATGCTAATTTTGAAGATATCAAACGTTTTTTATTAGTCGCTGGCGAAATTGGTAGCATCTTCAAAAAAGGCGCAACAATTAGTGCTGCCATGGGAGGCTGTCAAGCAGAAATTGGTGTATCATCTGCTATGGCTGCTGGTGCCCTTTGTGAACTTTTAGGAGGCAACCCAGAACAAGTACTTATTGCTGCCGAAATTGCTATGGAACACCATTTAGGATTAACCTGCGACCCTATTGGCGGATTAGTACAAATACCATGTATCGAACGTAATGCTATGGGCGCCATTAAAGCTATCAATGCTGCCGAAATGGCTTTAGACACAGACCCTAAAAACGTAAAAGTACCATTAGATAAAGTCGTTTCTACCATGTGGGAAACCGCAAAAGACATGCATACAAAATATAAAGAAACCTCTGAAGGCGGTTTAGCTGTCGGAGTAAATATAACAGATTGTTAAACTAGTATTTTGGGCGTATCCCTATCGGGTCGGGCTATACGTTACAAGTCCTCGCTCGTACCTCACTGTGGGCTTTCCACTGCTATCCCTTACGCACCTATTCGCAGCTACAGTAAATAAATACACTAATTTTAGTCAACCCAAAACTTTAAGCCTCACCACCTTCAAATATTTGCGAATCAACACCTTATAAAGAAAAACCAATAGAAATTAAATCCACCTTAAAAAACAAAAAAATCACTTCATAATACAACATTACACATCAACAAAAAAACTTCGAGCATCACCACCCCCAAGCCTTTGCGACTCAGCGCCTTCGCGAGAAAAACAATAGAAATTAAATATAATTAACTAAAAAGCTCAGAACCTTTACGCCTCAGCGTCTTACCTCCCCTATTTCCCACAAGCAGACTTCCTCCTAGTATCAATTAAATAAATAATTTTCCACTGGTCACCATCCTTAAACAATTGAAAAGAATTAACACCACAATGACTAAATTCATCATTAAACCAAAACTCATAAGGTGTCCAAGCATTCGCCATATTACCATCCACTTGAATACTATAATCCAATAAACGTTCATCCCATTTTTGATCATCTGGTCTATTTGCTATAGTATTCATAAGCTTTTCAAAATCATCAGTAACTAAAATATCTTTTCCTTCTTTATTTCTATAAGCCGTTTGTAAAAGTATTTTATCCATCATAACAGAGGTCATAAGTGCTGTATCTCCTTTATGAAACCCTTCAAAAAAAGTATCTACTGCAGCTTTGACTTTAGCTTGCTCATCCTTTTGAGCATAAATAGTAGATGTAATTAAAACTAATAAATAGAATATTGTTCGAGCCATAATACATAAATTTTCACTAAAGTAAAATAACATGTGTAATGACAACACACCTTAAAGAAAAGTTTAACATATATACTTAGAGTCTGTTTAAAATTTCGTCAATTATTTTTTTATGCCCCTTTTTGCGCATTATTTCGTTAAAATTTTGAACCGTAACTGGGCTATGTTTAAAAATTTTGCCTTATACTCCATCAAAAATAGCCTATAAAAATTCTAATCACAAAATCTTAAAAAGACTCTTAATTCATTACTTTTACGTACTATTTAAAAATCAGAAAAAATTATGTCTGTAGCTAAACAAGAATACAAGCGCATTACAGTAAAAACATTAGTTGATATGAAAGCCAATGGTGAAAAAATATCGATGCTAACAGCTTACGATTATACCATGGCAAAAATTGTTGATGGTGCAGGTATAGATGTTATACTCGTTGGTGATTCTGCAAGTAATGTTATGGCTGGACATGAAACCACATTACCAATTACTTTAGATCAAATGATATATCATGCTTCTTCTGTAATTCGTGCTATATACCGTGCTTTAGTAGTTGTAGATTTACCTTTTGGTAGCTACCAAAGTGATCCCAAAGAAGCCTTACGATCTGCCATTAGAATTATGAAAGAAAGTGGTGCCCATTCCGTTAAATTAGAAGGAGGCAAAGAAATAAAAGAATCTATTAAACGCATATTAAATGCTGGTATTCCTGTAATGGGGCATTTAGGATTAACCCCACAATCCATATATAAATTTGGAACCTATACAGTAAGAGCCAAAGAAGAACAAGAAGCCCAACAACTTATTAACGATGCAAAAATGCTAGAACGCGTAGGTTGTTTCGCGATTGTACTTGAAAAAATACCTGCCAAACTAGCAAAACTAGTGGCCGAAAGCGTTAGCATTCCTATTATTGGCATTGGCGCTGGAAACGGTGTTGACGGACAAGTATTGGTATTACATGATATGTTAGGAATGACCCACGAGTTTAATCCTCGTTTTTTACGTCGTTATATGAATTTATATGAAGATATGACCAGTGCCATCTCTAAATATGTTGACGATGTTAAAACCCTTGATTTTCCAAGTGACAGTGAACAGTATTAGTATCAGTGAGCAGTAAACAGTAAGTAAAATTATTCGTGGATTAGTGGTTAAAAAAATAATTTCTAATAAAAATAATCTTCAAATTTTATTCGAAGACAATCATATCATTATCGTAAATAAACGTGCTGGAGATATTGTACAAGGTGATAAAACGGGAGATAAGCCTTTAAGTGATGTCGTAAAAGAATACATTAAAGATAAGTACAATAAACCTGGAAATGTATATTTAGGAGTTGTACATCGTTTAGACAGACCTACAACTGGGCTTGTAATATTTGCAAAAACGAGCAAAGTATTACCTAGGCTTAATAATTTATTCCTTTTAAAGGAGATAAAAAAAACATACTGGGCTGTTGTAAAAAAAGAACCTTCAAAAACGGAAGACACTTTAATCAATTGGTTAAAAAAGAATCCAAAAAACAATAAATCTACCGCTTATATAAAAGAAGTTAAAGACAGTAAAAAAGCCATTCTTCATTACAAATTATTAAAAAAACTAGACAACTATTATTTACTTGAAATTAATTTAGAAACAGGCAGACACCACCAGATACGGTCACAACTGTCTAACATAGGGTGCGCCATTAAAGGCGATCTAAAATATGGTTTTGATAGAAGTAATAAAGATGCCAGTATCCATTTACATGCCAGAGATATTGAGTTTATGCATCCAGTTAAAAAAGAACTTATAAATATTTCTGCACCGCTGCCAAAAGATGCCATTTGGGATGCTTGTTTATCATAATTTGTATACCTTTATAAAAAACACTTTTTGAATAACATACCTGAAATACTTTCAAAACAAAGAGCTTTTTTTAAGTCTCAAAAAACAAAAGATGTCTCTTACAGATTATCTCTTTTAAAGACGTTAAAACAAGAAATAGTATCTAACGAACAAGCTATTTATAGCGCTCTTAAAAAGGATTTCAGAAAGCCAGAATTCGAAACTTTTATTAGTGAATATGGGCTCGTTATTTCTGAGCTGAACTTAGCTATTAAAAACCTAAAAAAGTGGACGAAGCCTAAACGAGTAAAATCGTCGATGCTCACATTTCCTTCTCGAGATTATATTTACAAAGAACCTTACGGAAACATATTAATTATAGCGCCTTGGAATTATCCGTTTTTATTAGCCATAGAACCTTTAATTATGGCTATTGCAGCAGGAAACACTGCGATATTAAAACCTAGCGAACTAACAAAACACACCTCGCAACTCATCACAGATATTATTCAAAAAACATGTCCAGAAACTGTTGCCATATCTATTGAAGGAGGTGTTGAAACAGCTACAGAATTACTGGCTCAAAAATGGGATTATATCTTCTTTACAGGAAGTGTGTCTGTTGGAAAAATTGTGGCCCAAGCTGCTGCTAAATATATGACACCCGTTACTTTAGAATTAGGAGGTAAATCACCTTGTATTATAGATGAAACAGTCGATTTAAAATTAGTTGCTCGTCGCATATCATGGGGTAAGTTTTTAAATGCTGGGCAAACATGTATTGCGGCCGATTACATCATTATAAAATCTAATATTAAAGAACCTTTTATTGAAGCTCTAAAAACCGAAATCATTAAAAGATATGGTGTAAACCCAAAAGAATCACCCGATTTTCCGAGAATTATTAATAAAAAAAATGTTTTAAGACTGGCAGACATGCTAGAAGACTCTCAAGTTATTTTTGGTGGTCATATAGATGTCGAAACTTGTTATATAGCACCTACATTAGTTGATAATCCTAATTTGGATAGTAAAATAATGAGTGATGAAATTTTCGGACCTATTTTACCCATTCTAACTTATGATACAGAGCAAAATCTAGAGCACATTATTTGGAATTATGATAAGCCATTGGCGCTTTATGTGTTTTCAAACAATGATGCTTTTATTAAACAAACCATTAAAAAATATAGCTTTGGTGGTGGTGTGATCAACGATTTATTAATCCATTTTGGAAACCACAGATTGCCTTTTGGAGGTGTAGGTGCCAGCGGTTTGGGAGCTTATCATGGAAAAACGGGTTTCGATACGTTTTCACATAATAAAGGCATATCGAAACGAGGAAACTGGACTGACCCTGGCGTAAGATACGCTCCTTATAAAGGGAAATTAGCCCTTTTAAAAAAAATGTTTAAGTATTTCTCTTAGGTATTAGGGAATTGGATAATTTATTATCAATTGTACCCCTTCATTTGGTTTAGATAATAAATCTAGTTCTGCATGAATTAATGATGCCCTACTCTTCATGTTTATTAAACCAGATCCCTTTTCTATGTCATTAATATCAAACCCCTTACCATCATCTGTCGCAGTAATTTTTAAGTTTTCTACTTGATATTCTATTGTTATAGTTAAGTTTTCTGCCTCAGAATATTTTACAGAATTAGACAAAAATTCTTGCAATATTCTAAAAATAATGATTTCATGCTTTCTGTCTGTGAAATCGATTTTCTCCCCTACTGTTTTAAGTTCCGCAGAAGTAAATTTCATCTTTTTAAGTCGATCCAATTCGTTAGTAATAGACTTTTCAAAACCAATATTTAAAACAACTTCATTATTTAATGTTTTTGAAAGCGCTCGTACTTCAGACAAACTATTTTTAAGTGCATCAGAGGTATCTTTAAATTTTTCTTTCACATCATCGGCTACCTGCATTTTTAAAATACTTAACTGCATACTGGCAAATGATAATAACTGACCAACATTATCATGTAATTCCCAACCTATATTTTTAAGCGTTTGTTCTTGTATTTCGGTTTGAGCTTGCGCTATTTCTTCTTCAAAAGCTTGTTTTTGCTTTATTTTATCTAGTAATAATTTATTCTTTCTCTTTTGAAATACCATAAAAAAGATGACAACTAATGATGTTACAATTACTAAAACAGTAATCATATATATTAGTAAATAGCGTTCTGAAGCTGTACTAGCTAGTCGTTCTCCGGTTTGCACCATATTAAAGCAAAAGTGTAAGTTAAATACATAAACATATTAGCAAATAAGAAAATTTGCCATCTTAAAAAAACAAAATTCAAATCTCGGTTAAGGTTTCCCACTTCATATACAAAATATGCATCATAAAACACCAATGGTGTTATAATCAACCACCAAATAAAAATGGTGAAGCTAATATAAAAATTTAAAGATCTATAAAAAGTTAATATTCTATCGCTTTGCAATACTTCAATAAAATAAAATACAGAACATAAAAAGATAATCATAGCTCCAAGTATACCTATAATTGGAAAAAATTGTTTGAAAAAAATATCCCAATTTAATCCTATATAAACAATTGAAAATAATAAAAATGCTAAAGCACTAAATTTTATAATAAGTCTAAAATTTTTGTTCTCTAATATTTTATAATAATAAAAACAAAAAAACAGTATACCTCCTATTTGCCAATAAAATGTAGCCCACCAATGGTTTTTTTCAAAAATAGTCCCTATAAGAAAATCAAAAAAATTTCCAGGTGTAACGTACCGTGTATAAAAACTAAGGAAGTCACATATTGTTAGATATATTAAAAAGAATATAAAATATTTAGCAGCTGTAAGTTTGTACTTTTTATAAAGTAACAAACCTGTTACAGCTGCTAGTAATTCTGTTATAGAAGTAAGTATAAAATAATTTTGTTTTATGAATTCTTCCATATTAAACTATCAAGGATAGCCTCCATTACCTCCACCTCCTTGATTATTAGGAGGAATAGGCAGGTCTGTATCGTTTCCTCTAAAATTAAATGGGTTCATACTGGCTTCGGCATTCCTTTTTACACCCGTAGGTACCATAAACATAGTGGTCAAATTACATTTTTTAGATCCAGCTTCATGTCCATAAACACCTAAATAAATACGGTATCCAGTAATTTTATATTTTAAACTGTCTGCCTGTTTTTTAGAATATTTTAAATAATTTTTAATTTCTTTAGTAGACCACCATACAGAACGGTCGTCCATTGCGTGTCCTCCCTTTGCTGCACAAGAATCTACTGCTGCTTTTCGGTATTTAGTCCAATTGGTACTTAAAGTATCTCCATAAGCTTGCGTGATAAGCCCCTTAGGCTTTTCATAATTTTCAGCAATTTCTAATTTTGTTTTCATTGAATCCACATCAGGATTTCTTGGACATAAATAATACGTTAATGCGGCTCCAGCAATGAAGCCCATAATAATGTAACTTAATTTTTTCATATTTTGTTGGTTTGTTGGTTTGCTATGGTTAATAATTAGCTCCCCAAAAATAAGAAAAAGTTTTAACTCTGTAGCCTTTTTATCCTACTTGTTGTTTCTTATAAAAATTACGAAGGAAAACCAAGTAAACCTCCCATGCCTACTGTAAATAACCAACATCCATAAATAGCATGTTCTATGGATACTAATAGTGTAGATTGTGTTTTTTTATAAGTTATTGCAAATAACAGTCCTCCAAAAAAAGTAAGAATAATCACTAAAATATTTTCAAAAAATATGTGTCCCAAGGAAAATATAATAGCATTTACAAAAATAAATAGCGATTCATTTTTAAATAAACTCTCATATCGTTGAAAATAAAAAGTCCTGTAAATTATTTCTTGTGGATATACCGAAAAGAAGCTATAAACAAATAATATAAAAAGCCACAACTTCGGTTTCTTTAGCAATACACTAAATAACAAGCTACTTTCTGTTAAATAAACAAATAATATAGTAAGAATTGCAATGGCTCCTAATTTAAAAATGGTTTGTTTCCAGAATAAATGCCATTTCAAGCCTGGCGTTATTTTAAACTTTTTCTTCTCAACCTTTAATAAAACATAAATAATATATAAAAAGCCTATTATACCAATAGCCATCTTGAGTTTTATCGAATAGTTAATAACAAAACTAACAGGTAATAGAATAAAAATAATAAAAAACTCAATCCCCTTGTAGATTGTTGTATTCATATTGAAAAAGTTTAAACCACTTCATTATATATTAATTGCCGTGGTATGTTTTACCTCATTTATTACAAACATGCTATGTGTACTACCAATATGATTGATGGTCGTTAACTTTTTAACCATAAATTCACGAAAAGCTTGCATGTCTTTCACCAATACTTTTAATAAGTAGTCGTAATCACCACTAATATGATAACATTCTAACACCTCATTTATATTAGCGACTTCTTTTTCAAATTTTACGACGTATTCTTGGCTGTGTTGTATGAGTTTAATATGGCAGAAAGCTACAAAGGCCTTATCAACACGTTCCTTACTTACTAAAGCCACGTATCCATTAATATACCCTTCTCTTTCAAGCTTTTTTATACGCTCATAAACGGCCGTTACGGAAAGGTTTAATTTATTAGAAAGCTCCTTATTTGTTTGTTTACTATCTACTTGTAAATAATCTAGTAATTTCCTATCAATGTCATCAAATATCATAATCGAAAAATTTTCATCAAGATACATTAAAGCGCAGATATATCAATATATTAATCTATAATTATAAAATATAATAGTTTTATTTTCTAAATAATCAAACATTCATTGTTTTACAATCTTACTTTGTTGAATTTTGTAATGAAAATCGTTTAAGCTTTTTTGATTGAAGCATTTCTTACGATTCATTATTAAAAAAGTTTAAATCACTTCATATATAAAAAATAAAACATTATGGCTTTTAAACCAGCAAATAGTATACAAGACTTACAATATTTTGGTGAATTTGGAGGTGTAAATCCTTCTATTTCTGACTCTTCGACTTATACATTCTTATCTGCAAAAACTATGTTTGACACCTTTGAGGGGAATGCAGATGGTTGTTATTTATATTCACGTCATTCCTCACCTTCAAATTTATATTTAGGAGAAGCATTAGCTGCTATGGAAGGCACAGAGACTGCTAATGTTTCTGCCTCTGGAATGGGAGCCATCACACCAGTATTATTACAACTATGCGGTGCTAGAGATCATATAATCTCTAGTAGAACTATATATGGTGGTACTTATGCGTTTTTAAAAAACTTTATGCCTCGTTTTAATATCGAAACATCTTTTGTAGACATTACGAATTTGGAAATTGTTGAAAATGCCATTACTGAAAACACCAAAGTATTGTATTGCGAATCTGTAAGCAATCCACTTTTAGAAGTAGCAGATATTAAGGGCTTAGCAGATATTGCTAAAAGACACCATTTAAAATTGGTCGTAGACAATACATTTTCTCCGCTATCAATATCTCCAGCAAAATTAGGTGCAGATATTGTAATACATAGTTTAACAAAGTTTATTAACGGATCTAGCGATACCGTTGGAGGTGTTGTTTGTGGTACTCAAGAGTTTATAAATGATTTGCGTAATGTGAATGATGGCGCATCCATGCTACTAGGGTCTACTATGGACAGTTTAAGAGCGTCTTCCGTTTTAAAAAACTTAAGAACATTGCATATTAGAATGCAACAACATAGCCATAATGCTACTTATTTAGCCGAAAAATTTGAAACCGATGGTTTAAAAACAGTATATCCTGGATTAGAATCGCATCCATCACATAAACTATTTAAAAGTATGATGAATGAAAAATATGGTTTTGGAGGTATGTTAACTATTGATGTGGGTTCTTTAGATAAAGCTAACGAACTTATGGAAATGATGCAAGATAAAAACTTAGGGTATTTGGCCGTAAGCTTAGGGTTTTACAAAACACTTTTTAGCGCTCCTGGAAGTTCAACATCGTCTGAAATACCTGAAAGTGAGCAAAAAAAAATGGGCTTAAGTGATGGCTTAATACGCTTTTCCATAGGGTTAGATGCAGATATTGAACGTACCTACCAAACCATGCGAACATGCATGGAAACGCTTAATATTCTTGAGCCCAAATTAGAAACCGTTAAATCCCTTTAATCCGTAGCCACATATTTGACATAATTTCATTAAAATTATCAAATTTAGGTTCAAAAGGCTTGATGTTTAATCGATTTTTATCTTTGTAAAGTGTTAAACTAAAAACGGATGAATTTGGATTGTTTTCATCTAAAATCGGATACCGCAAATCATTGTACTGATAATCAGTATCATTAATTTTATAAACACTGTAATAATAATTGCTAAACCACGCTAAGTTCTCAATATCATTAAATTCAGAAGGCTTTAAATCGCGTTGTTTTGGTAATTCTTTAAAATTCAAAAACCTGTTTTTTGTATCTAATAAAGAATAGTTAGCTACAAAATAAAGAGAGTCCGTTTCAATAATACCATACCATAATACATTATTAAATATAGCTGGTTGCGTACTATAACGTTCAAAATTAATATTATTCTCTGTCATAGATTTTCTAAATATAGAATCTATATAAAATTTGTTTCCTATAGTTAGTAACATATAAACAGAACTTATCCCTAAACCCAATTTAAGCCAAAGCTTTCGTCTATTCGATTTTCTATTAAAAAACATTAAGACAATCACACAAATAAGGAATGGCAGCGTATAAATAGGATCAACCACTGCTATATTATTAAAAGCAACACGATAATTACTAAAAGGTTTGAATAATTGTGTGCCATATGGCGTAAAACAATCTAAAATAGGATGTGTAAATAAGGACCAAAAGAATAACCAAATCCAATCCTTTTTAGTGGTAGTCCCCAACCGATTGCCCGAATTATATAATTTATAAACGCCCCATCCAAGAAGTATCGCGGCAAGCACCGAAAACAAAATAGAATGCATAAAGCCCCTATGAAACAACATGGCATCAATTTCATTATTATATAATAAACTACCCATGTAAACATCCAGATCTGGAATAGTCCCACCAATAGCACCAAACAACAACGCTTTATTGCCTATTTTTTTTCCTAAAACTGCTTCACCACAAGCAGCCCCTAAAACAATTTGAGTTAATGAATCCATATAAACCCAACAAATATAACAAGAAAAAGAGTAGCGTATTACGTCGTATTTACTTAGAAACTGTTTAAGTTTTCTTTTTGGAATTAGTTTGGGTGGATTAAATTCTCAGTCAAGGCAAAATAAATGCGAATAGCATCGCTATTTAAAGAAATTTTGCTGCAGAATGAGGGCTTAAGACGACAAAATAAACTAAAGGATAAAATTTAAACAGTTTCTTAGTAATGATTTAAAAAATTACTACATGGAAGAAATCGATCTATAGTAATTTAATTTATTAGATATTTTTTTTCTACTTTTTATTAAATTACTTCTCAAATCTTTTACATCAGACAAAAACTCTAATTCACCTTTAAATTGGCAATTACTTTCTAACCTATTAATATAATCTAAAACCGTTAAATTCCAATTCAATTTTCCTTTAGACGCTTCTATTTTTTCATTTAAATCAACTGGTTTCTCGATAATAAAATCAAAAACTTCAATTTTTGAAACCAATTCCATATCTATACCTCTTTTCTTTTTTAACTTTAAAAAGAATATTATAAATAGAATTAGTATTATTATTGTAATGATTAATAATTTCATTGTAACTTTATTATTAACAATATTCACACGCGTAGTACTTTTGACGCTAAAAAGTAGTAAAAGTCACATTGTTTTATAAATTGCAAAAAATATAGCATTATAAGCCAAAAACACTATTTATGGATTTAAAAGACGAAAACATCATAGAAAACAAAGAACTTAATATATGGGAAGCACTCATTCCTGTAATAGCTTTAGTTGGTATGTTAGCATATAATATATATGTTTATGGTGATGACGCACTTAGTGGAAGTAATCAATTTGTGCTATTATTAGGAGCTGCAGTTGCTGCAATTGTTGGTTTTAAAAATAAGGTGTCTTATAAAAAAATGCTTGACGAAATTGCTGAAAATGTAAAATCTACAACAGGCGCCTTACTAATACTATTAATGGTGGGCTCTTTAGCTGGAACTTGGTTAATTAGTGGCATTATACCAACCATGATCTATTATGGTCTGCAAATATTAAACCCAACCATATTTTTGGCAGCCTGTGTGGTTATTTGTTCTATAATTTCGATAGCTACAGGAAGTTCTTGGACCACCTCTGCTACTGTTGGTATTGCCCTTGTTGGTATTGGCGAAACACTAGGAATCTCTGTTGGAATGACTGCTGGAGCTGTTTTATCTGGTGCTTATTTTGGAGATAAAATGTCACCCCTTAGCGATACAACCAACCTAGCACCTGCAATGGCTGGCAGTGAATTATTTAGTCATATTAAATACATGACTTTAACAACCGTACCTACTATAGTAATTACACTTATCATTTTTATAATAATAGGATTAAATATAGATACAACAGGTACGCCACAAATAGATGATAAACTATCTGCGATTGATGGTGCGTTTAATATCAGTCCTTGGTTATTTATTGTGCCAATTTTGGTTATTATTATGATCGTAAAGAAAACACCACCTTTAATTGCCTTACTAACTGGCGCTATACTTGGAGGTGTTACTGCTTTAATAGCACAACCAGATATTATAGTAAAAATTGCAGGAGCAGAAACGTTAACATTTCAATCTGCCTACCAAGGTGTTATGAATGCCTTAACCGTAGACACTGCTGTCGAAACTTCAAGCCCAGAACTAAACGATTTGTTTACATCTGGAGGCATGAAAGGCATGCTAGGAACCATATGGTTAATTGTTTGCGCCATGGTTTTTGGAGGCGTTATGGATGCCATTGGCGCATTATCTAGAATTACCAAATCTTTATTAAACTTAGCAACCACTACATTTGGTTTATTTGCTAGTACTGTGGCTAGCTGTTTAGCTTTAAACCTAACAGCATCCGATCAGTACCTAGCTTTAGTTATACCGGGAAAAATGTTTAAACAAGCCTATGAGGATAAAGGTCTTGCACCTGAGAATTTAAGTAGAACATTAGAAGATTCTGGAACAGTAACGTCCGTTTTAATTCCTTGGAACACTTGTGGCGCTTATCATTCGAAAGTGCTATTTGGTTATGCTGGAGCTACAGCGTACATTCCATACGTATTCTTTAGCATTCTTAGTCCATTTATGACATTATTATTCGCTGCTTTTTCAATAAAAATAAAGCAATTAACCTCTAAATAAATCATAACTATTCTAATTGCTATTTTAAATAAATTAAATCTATCATATAATAAAGATTTAAGATTTTATTAATGATTTATTTTTTCAAGTTATAATGTATTTTTACACTTGGAAAAAATGAATTATTAATTATAAAATTTAAACAAAAATGGCTTTAGTAGGAAAACAATTTCCAAATTTAAATGTTGACGCAATGAACGAAATGGGAGACACTTTCAAATTAAACGTTCTTGAAGAAGCAAAAAACAACAAGAAAAAAGTAGTATTATTTTGGTATCCAAAAGATTTCACATTTGTGTGTCCAACAGAATTACATGCCTTTCAAGCAGCTTTACCAGAATTTGAAAAGCGTAACACGATTGTAATTGGAGCTTCTTGTGATACACCAGAAGTTCATTTTGCTTGGTTAAGCGCTGCTAAAGATAATGGTGGTATAGAAGGTGTTACCTACCCTATTCTTGCAGACAGTAATAGAAACCTATCAAGCATCTTAGGTATTTTAGATATTACTAATGAAGTTTATGATGATGAAACTGGAACTGTTCAAGTTGAAGGTGACAATGTAACTTATAGAGCTACTTATATTATTGATGAAGATGGTATCGTACAACACGAAAGCATAAATAACATGCCTCTTGGTAGAAATGTACAAGAATATATTCGTCTTGTTGATGCATTAACTCACGTTCAAGAAAACGGAGAGGTTTGTCCAGCTAACTGGGAAGAAGGTAAAGAAGCTATGCAACCTAATGCTAAAGGTACAGCTGAATATTTAGCGGCACATATAAATTAGTAAATCATGGTACAAGAATTAGTTGAAGATACTTTAAAAGATATTGTAGCAAACAATGATACTGTTGTTGTTCAATACTCTGCTACTTGGTGTGGTAATTGCCGCATTATGAAGCCTAAAGTTAAGAAGTTAGCTTCCGAATTCGAAGCGATTACTTTTGTTATCGCTGATGCAGAAAAATTTCCTGAATCTAGAAAATTAGCAACCGTTGATAATTTACCAACATTTGCTACATTTAAAAATGGCGTTTTTGTGAACCAGGTACAAACGAACAAATTTGATGTACTAAAAACACTTGTAGATGAAGTTACCAGTAATTAAACATCTTACACAATTTATTGAAGATAACGACGAAGATTTTGTTATAGAGACCATAGAAACACTCGAATCAATCACCGAGGTCTCCTCTTTAAAAGATGAAGAATTAGATGTTATTGGAGAACTTATCTCTAATATGTATGGTGCTATCGAGGTGAATAAAATGATAAAAGAAGGTGTCCCTAAAAAAGAGGCTGTCAATGGCTTTATGCAACGCGTTTTAGGGTCTATAGATAAATAAAATACCTTTAATAAAAGTAAAAACCACTTCAATTGAAGTGGTTTTTTGTTTTTATAATTATCATTTCATTAGGAGCAATATTTCCCAATAAAAACTTAAATCAAGCAATATCAAAACGATCAAGGTTCATCACCTTAACCCATGCAGATATAAAGTCTTGTACGAACTTCTCTTTAGAATCCTCGCTTCCATAAACTTCAGCAAGTGCACGAAGCTCTGTATTAGAACCAAAGATCAAATCAACTCGAGTTCCTGTCCATTCGTTTGCTCCCGTTGCACGATTACGACCTTCAAAGACACTATCATCCTCAGAAACAGCCTTCCAGGTTGTTCTAATATCTAATAAATTAACAAAAAAATCATTTGTAAGTACCTCTGGTTGTTTTGTAAATACGCCATGTTGAGACTTATTAAAGTTTGTATTAAGAACGCGCATGCCTCCTATTAAAACTGTTGTTTCTGGCACATTAAGCGTTAACAATTGTGCTTTATCAATTAGCATTTCTTCAGCCGATGTATAGTGATGCGGCTTAATATAATTTCTAAATCCATCTGCAGCAGGCTCAAGAATTGCAAACGACTCTACATCTGTTTGCTCTTGTAATGCATCGCCTCTACCTGGCGTAAAAGGCACCGTTATATCATGCCCGCCATTTTTAGCTGCTTTTTCTATACCTGCAGAACCTCCTAAAACAATCAAATCTGCTATTGAGACGTGTTTATCTCCTTTATTAAATTCTTTTTGAATGCCTTCTAATACACCTAAAACCTTAGATAATTGAGCAGGATTATTTACCTCCCAATCTTTCTGAGGAGCAAGACGAATACGACCTCCATTGGCACCACCACGTTTATCCGATCCTCGGAAAGTAGATGCTGATGCCCAAGCGGTAGATACTAATTCCGATACAGACAATCCCGATGCAAGTATAGTATCCTTTAGTAAAGCTATATCTTTATCATCGATCAACGCATGAGTAACCGCAGGAATTGGATCTTGCCATATTAATGCTTCTTTAGGTACTTCTGGCCCTAAGTAAAGTGCTATTGGTCCCATATCACGATGTGTCAATTTAAACCATGCCTTAGCAAATGCGTCCTCAAACTGCTTTGGGTTTTCGTGAAAACGTTTTGAGATAGCTAAGTAAATTGGATCCTTCTTAAGTGCCATATCTGCTGTAGTCATCATAAGATCCTGTCTTTCAGATGCATCTCCTGCTCTTGGTGCTGTTCTTGCGCCAGATGCCTGAGTAGGTGTCCATTGATGTGCCCCTGCTGGACTTTTTGTTAGTTCCCAATCATAATTTAATAACACATCAAAATAATCATGATCCCATTTTGATGGATTGGGTGTCCAGGCACCTTCTATACCACTAGTAATAGTATGATCACCATGGCCAGATTTAAACGTATTTTTCCAACCCAAACCTTGCTCTTCAATACTAGCTCCTGCCGGTTCTCTACCTACATATTGCTCTGGATCGGCGGCACCATGCGCCTTACCAAAAGTATGTCCTCCAGCAACAAGTGCCACGGTCTCTTCATCATTCATAGCCATTCTACCAAAAGTTTCACGAATGTCTACCGCAGATGCTATTGGATTTGGATTTCCATTAGGCCCCTCTGGATTCACATAAATTAACCCCATTTGGACTGCCCCAAGCGGATTCTCCAACTCGCGATCGCCTGTGTAACGTCTATCTCCTAACCATTCTACCTCAGATCCCCAATAAATATCTTGTTCTGGCTCCCAAACATCCTCTCGCCCTCCAGCAAAACCAAATGTTTCAAACCCCATAGATTCAAGAGCACAATTACCAGCTAAAATCATAAGATCTGCCCAAGAAATCTTCTTGCCATATTTCTGCTTAACAGGCCATAATAATAAACGTGCTTTATCTAAATTTCCATTATCTGGCCAACTATTTAGCGGGGCAAAACGTTGACTCCCAGAACTTGCTCCTCCACGACCATCAGAAATACGATACGTACCTGCACTATGCCAAGCCATTCTAATAAAAAATGGTCCATAATGACCATAATCGGCTGGCCACCAATCTTGAGAATTGGTCATCAAATCAAAAAGATCTTGTTTTACAGCATGCAAATCGAGTTTTTTAAATTCTTCTGCATAATTAAAATCCTTACCCATGGGATTGGATAAGGATGTATGCTGACGTAGTATATTAAGCTTCAATTGATTTGGCCACCAATCTCGGTTTGATGTACCACTACCCGCACTTTCTTTTATTGCTCCACTACTAAATGGACACTTACCACCACTATGCATTTTATTGTTTTCCATATTTAAAGTTTTATTTAATTCAAAATCAGATAAATTTAAAAAATAACTAAACAAAAAATGCCTTAAGTAGATTTTTATAAATTATATAAATATCAATAAAATTTATTAAAAACAAAATAACCATAACATTAACTAATAGTTTCTTATTTTTAAAAAATCATAATATCTGTCCAACATAGTATTAATAATTACTATTTTTATCAAAATTTAAAAAATAAAATAATGGCTATAGTTACATTAAAAGGAAACGCAATTGAAACATCGGGTGAATTACCAAAAGTTGGAACAAAAGCACCCGATTTTGAATTAACGGCAAACGATTTATCTTCAAAAAAACTAAGTGACTTTATAGGTAGTAAAGTTGTTTTAAATATATTCCCAAGTGTAGATACTGGTACTTGTGCAAAATCTGTTAGACAATTTAATAAAGAAGTAAGCGCCTTAGAAAATACAAAAGTATTATGTATTTCTCACGATTTACCATTTGCAAATGCTCGTTTTTGTGGCGCTGAAGGTTTAGATAATGTGATCAGCCTATCAGATTATAAAAATGGGAGTTTTGGAAAAGATTACGGATTAAACTTTATTACTGGACCTCTTGAAGCTTTACATTCCCGTTGTATCATTGTGTTAGATGAAAATGGTACTGTGAAATATACAGAACAAGTTGCAGAAACCGTAGATGAGCCAAATTATAAGGCAGCTATTGACGCTTTATAGCATATTAAACTTTCACGCTTAATACATGACAAAAAAAGATTCCTTTATAGTGAATCGATTAAAAAGTATTGGTTATGCTTTTAAAGGTGCTTTATTACTTTTAAGAACAGAAGCTAGTATTAAAATTCAATTTGTAATTGCTTTAACACTTACATTTTCTGGATTTTATTATGAAATTTCACAAACAGAATGGGTTATTCAACTCCTTTGTATTGGTATGGTGATGAGTATTGAGGGGGTAAATACTGCTATAGAGGCTATAGCCGATTTTATTCATCCAGAACATCATAACAAAATAGGTTTAATAAAGGATATAGCTGCTGGAGCCGTTTTTATCGCTTCTATTTTTGCTATTATAATTGGTTTTATTATTTACATTCCAAAGATTTTTTAAATACTATTACCCTTAGGATAAACGTTAGTAATTTGTATTTTTGTTAAAACTGAACTTATTTTAGACCATAATTTTGAAACGATACCCTATTAATGGCGAAAAGAAAGACTAAGACTAAAAAACCACCAAGACAAAAAATTAAAAGACCTAGTTTTAAACTATCAAGTCAGCAAAAGCTGGTTTTTGGTAGCTTACTCATTATATGTGGTATTTGGTTATGTATTGCTTTTGTTTCTTACTATTTCACTGGAAAAGCAGATCAAAGTATCATAAATACATTTCCTTCCAGAACATCAAATACTCAAAATTGGGTAAGTCAATTTGGTGCTTGGTTTGGTGAGTTTTTTATTCAACGGGGTTTTGGTATTGCTTCATTTATATATTCTGGACTCATCTTCTTATCTGGTGTATATGTTTTAATGAGTCTTAATAAGGCAAAATTAAGAAAACACTGGTTTTGGGGAATTTTAATAACTATTTGGTTATCTGTTCTTTTTGGGTTCTTTAGAAGTAAAACCGATATCCTTGGTGGTACCATCGGTTTTGAAATTAACGCATTCTTACAAGATTATATTGGAAAAATAGGGGTCTCTCTCCTACTTTTATTAGGCTTAATAACTTATTTAGCAATTCGTTTCAGAGTCACTTTCGAAAGTATAACGTCCATTTTTAAGTCTGCAAAAAAAGATCTTGAAAATGAAATTTCAGATTTAAAAGATGATTTGATTATTCCTTTAGATAATAATTTATCTGAAGAAGCTGATGCTATTAAATCTGCTTACGAAATCCCTTTACAAAATGACGAACCTACAAAAAAGGAAGCAAAACCTGTTAAAGATATAGCCCCACTTGAAGTTAAAGTGGCACAAGAAGAAGAGGAAGAAGAAGCCTTAGAAATGAAAGTTGAAAAAGTTGAAGAAGAACTTTCTGAAACAAATAATTTGGCTAATAAATTGGTTGAAGATTTTGGTGAATTTGATCCTACGCTTGAATTAGCAAAATATCAATTCCCTCCTTTAGATCTTCTAAAAAAATATGATTCTGAGGGTATTACCATTAATCAAGAAGAATTAGAAGAAAATAAAAATAAAATTGTTGAGACTTTAAACAACTATAAAATTGGTATTGCAAGTATTAAAGCGACTATTGGTCCAACAGTTACTTTATATGAAATTGTTCCCGAAGCTGGCGTTCGTATTTCAAAAATTAAAAACTTAGAGGATGATATTGCTTTATCTTTATCTGCTCTTGGTATTCGTATTATCGCTCCTATTCCTGGAAAAGGAACTATTGGTATAGAAGTTCCCAATAAGAACTCAACTATTGTTTCTATGCGTTCTGTAATTGCATCTAAAAAGTTTCAAACTTCAGAAATGCAACTCCCTATAGCTTTAGGAAAAACTATTAGCAACGAAACCTTTGTTGTCGATCTTGCCAAAATGCCACACTTGCTAATGGCTGGTGCTACAGGACAAGGTAAATCGGTAGGGTTGAACGCGGTTTTAACATCATTATTGTATAAAAAACATCCAGCAGAAGTTAAGTTTATTTTAGTCGATCCTAAAAAAGTAGAACTAACACTTTTCAATAAAATAGAACGTCATTACCTAGCTAAATTACCAGATAGTGAAGATGCTATTATAACAGACAATACAAAAGTTATCAATACATTAAATTCTTTATGTATTGAAATGGATAATCGTTACGAGCTGTTAAAAAATGCGCTGTGTAGAAACATAGCAGAATACAATGTAAAGTTTAAAAACCGAAAATTAAATCCTAATGATGGTCATCAGTTTTTACCATACATTGTTCTTGTCGTTGATGAGTTTGCAGATTTAATTATGACAGCTGGTAAAGAAGTAGAAACACCAATAGCACGTTTAGCACAGTTAGCCAGAGCGATTGGTATTCATTTAATTATAGCAACACAACGTCCGTCTGTAAATGTTATTACAGGTATAATTAAAGCCAATTTCCCAGCCCGTATAGCATTTAGGGTTACTTCAAAAATTGATTCAAGAACTATTTTAGATACCTCGGGAGCCGATCAATTAATTGGTCGTGGTGATATGTTATTTACACAAGGTAATGATGTTATTCGTGTACAGTGTGCTTTTGTCGATACTCCAGAAGTTGAAAAAATAACCGATTACATAGGCTCTCAGAAAGCATATCCAGACGCTTATCTTTTACCAGAATACGTTGGTGAAGAAAGTGGCACAGGTCTTGATATAGACATATCAGACAGAGATAAACTATTTAAAGATGCTGCTATTGTTATTGTAACTGCGCAACAAGGTTCGGCCTCATTATTACAGCGAAAATTAAAATTAGGCTATAATAGAGCAGGAAGATTGATTGATCAATTAGAGGCAGCAGGCATAGTAGGACCTTTTGAAGGCAGCAAAGCAAGGCAAGTTTTAATTACCGACCTTATAGCTTTAGATCAACATTTAGAAAACGAAATATAATTTAAATTTGAAAATGAAACACATTATAACATTCTTATTTATCGCTTTTACAATTAGTGGCTTATCACAAAACAAAGCCAAAACATTATTAAACGAAGTTTCTCAAAAAGTAAAAGGTTATGAAAATATTTCAATAGACTTTAAATATACCCTAGAAAACACATCAGAAAATATAAAACAAGAAACACGGGGAGATGTTATCATGAAAGGTGATAAATACAAGCTAAACATTCTTGGAATTGTTCGTATTTTTGATGGTAAAACGCTTTATAGCATAAGCCCTGAAGATGAAGAAGTAACTATTTCTTCAGAGAATGATAATGAGGAAGACACTATTACACCAAGTAAAATGTTATCTTTTTATGAAGATGGTTACATGTATGCGCTAGATATTGAACAAAATATAAAAGGCAGAAAAATACAGTACATCAAATTAACTCCTATTGATTCAAACTCCGAAATAAAATATATTTTACTAGGTATAGATGCTCAAACCAAACATATCTACAATTTAATACAACTTGGGAAAAACAGTACAAAAACTACATTAACTGTAAATTCTTTTAAAACAAATGAGCTTTTATCTAAAACCTTATTTACCTTTGACCCTAATAAATATACCGATTATTATATCAATAAATTAGATTAGGTAAAGACTTGTGAAAAGGGCTATTAAAAAATATTTTCATTCTTTTTTTTAAAGTTTTTAATGTAAGAACGAAGTGATTATACACACGTTCTTAATTTTATAATTAGCTTGTTAAACAAATGACTAGTAAAATTTAACCGTGTGAAAATATTAGACCGATACATCCTAACCACATATCTTAAAACTTTCATCAGTGTATTTATAATACTCATGATGATATTTATTTTACAGACCATTTGGCTTTATATTAAAGAACTAGCAGGTAAAGACTTAGATATCGTAATTATCGTCAAGTTTTTAGTTTACTTTATGCCTAAACTAATCCCTTTAGTATTACCACTTACTATCTTACTAGCATCCATTATGGTATTTGGATCCTTTGCTGAAAACTATGAGTTTGCTGCTATGAAATCAACTGGCATCTCTTTACAGCGTGCCATGTCTGGTCTTAGTATTTTTATAGTTATTCTAGGTATTATTACTTTTTTCTTTTCGAACAACGTGATTCCGTGGGCAGAGCTCAACTCTTATAATTTACGAAGAAACATAGCGAAGCTAAAACCAGCAATGCTACTAGCTGAAGGTCAGTTTAATGAAGTAGGAGCCTATAATATAAAATTCGCCGACAAACATGGCAATAACGATCAATATTTAAAGGATATTATCATACATATAAAAGGAGCAGATGGCAAAAAAAATGCTACCACAATAAAATCTAAAACAGGAGAACTTGCAAGCGAAAAAGATTCAAATGTTTTAAAACTTATATTATTAGACGGTAATTATTATAGCGATTTCACATCTAAAACAAAAAAAAGCAAAGACAAAAACCCGTTTGCAAAAAGTACTTTTGAAAAATATACAATTAGCATAGATTTATCTAAGCTCAATGATGTTGATTTTGATGAAAAATCGCAAACAGATAAATACAATATGCTCGATGTTCTTGGTTTAAAAAAAACCATAGATTCGCTTTCAAAAAAAAGAGAAGCTAGTTTTCGCTCCTTATCAAAAAATTTACTTCAACGATCTAATGTTTCCAAAAAGATTAAAACAAAAGAACCCATTAATGATTCTATTAATGATTCTATTTATGATGGCAATCTTTTAGAACTATTTAGCCCTGCTAAAAAGGCTGAATTGATTGAGACTACTTCAAGAACCATAACAAGTGCAAAACAAATTATTGTTTCAAGAGAAAAAACAAGAAAAGACACTAAAATTTATATTAATAAGCATGTTATTTCATTACACGAAAAATTTGCTTTAGGCTTTGCTTGCATTATCTTGTTTTTTGTTGGAGCTCCTTTAGGTGCCTTAATACGCAAAGGAGGTATTGGTTTACCTATGGTAATAGCTATACTACTATTTTTATCTTATCACTTTATTGGCATTTTTGCCACAAATAGCGCAAAAGGTGGTAATCTTAGCCCAGTACTAGCCAGTTGGTTTTCAACGTTAACAATGTTGCCTCTTGGATTCTTTTTAACTAAAAGAGCCACGGCTGACAGCAGTTTATTTGGGGATATCAACATTATTGAGCCTTTAAAGAAAATCTTTAATATTAAAGAAAAAAATGCTGTAGATTATAAGTTCTTATCTCCTTATAAAGATGAAGAACTTATCAATATAATCAATAACTATGAAACACTTGGGCATGATGAAAAAATCCGTTATGAAGCTATAAAATTATTAAATAGCCGAGGTCTTTCTATAGAACAAATCCGAGAAAAAGGAGTGCGCATCAATACTAATTATGATATTTCTGAACGTCTAGTAAAAAGCTATAAAAGAGCTTCAAAATGGGCTCTTGTTTTATATAGTATAGGAGCTTTGCTAGTTATTCTATATTTTATAAGTAATAATAACAAATTACCATTATTAGCATCTATATCCAGTAAACTCTGTATTGCTGCATTCATTATATTTGTAACTTACTATATAAAGTCATTATTTAACACATCTAAGTTTTATAACCACATTCAAAAGAAAGATAAAAAACCTAGCTTGTTTCTTTTATTTATTGGGTTTCCTCTATATATAATTTCATTTATGTTTTTAAATGTAAAAATTAAGGAAGACTTGATGCTAAATTGTTTAAAATCTTTAAAATAAGCAATACCTTTGTATTATGATAGCAGATACTATGACACAAAATACGACCTCTAAATTAAAGTTAAATACCATACACGAAGCCATTGATGATATTAGAAATGGAAAAGTGATTATTGTTGTTGATGATGAAAATCGCGAAAATGAAGGTGATTTCGTGGCTGCAGCCGATAAGGTAACGCCAGAAATGATAAATTTTATGGCAACACATGGCAGAGGTCTTATATGTGCGCCTTTAACAGAAAATAGATGTAAAGAACTAGAGCTTAATATGATGGTACGTAATAATACCGATCCTATGGAAACAGCCTTTACTGTATCTGTAGATTTACGAGGCGGTAGTGTTACAACAGGTATTTCGGCAAGCGATAGAGCAGAAACGGTTAAAGCTTTAATTGATCCAAGTACGAAACCATTTGAATTAGCACGACCTGGTCATATTTTCCCCTTAGTTGCTAAAGAAGGAGGCGTTTTAAGAAGAACAGGACATACTGAAGCAGCCATTGATTTTGCTAGGTTAGCAGGCTTAAAACCCGCTGGTGTTATTGTTGAAATTATGAATAACGATGGTACTATGGCACGTTTACCAGAGCTTATTGATGTTGCAAAAAAATTAGACCTAAAAATTGTTTCTATTGAAGATTTAGTAGCATATAGAATGCAACATGATTCTTTAATTGATAAAAAAGAAGATTTCCAAATTGAAACTCGTTTTGGAAGTTTTAGATTAAGAGCCTACAAGCAAACCACTAATGATCAAATACATATAGCATTAACAAAAGGTCAATGGAAAGATAATGAAGAGGTTATTACAAGAATAAACTCGACCTTAGTTAATAACGATATTTTAGGAACCCTTACTAATAATGTAGATACCCAATTAGTTAACATGTTCAATGTTATTAATAATGAAGGAAAAGGTGCTATCATATTCATTAATCAAGAATCTCAATCTATGAATATTTTAAAACGTCTATCCGTTTTAAAAGAAAACCAGAATTCTAGCGACATATTTAAAGCTCCTAGAATAAATATGGACGCAAGAGATTTTGGTATTGGTGCACAAATATTACATGATTTAAATATTCATAAACTAAGATTAATTTCTAACGCAGAAGAGCATACTAAGCGTGTTGGCTTAATAGGATATGGCTTAGAGATTGTAGATTATGTGAAATATTAATTTATAACCACTTTTTTAACTAGCTTTTTAGTGCCAGAATAAATTTCTAACAAATAAATCCCAGGATTTAAATGGGTTACATCTAACCTATTACTTCCTTTTGTTTTGTTTAATATACGAGTACCTAAAAGATCATAAAGTACCACACGATTTATAGTTCCAGTAGCAGTTATATTTATATAAGTATTTGCTGGATTTGGAAATATTTTAACCGTATTATTATTAAAACCTTCAGTACTGAGGGCTGTATTTTGATAAACGCGTACATAATCAATAACCATGCTGCTTTCTGTAAAAGCAGGATCAATAGCTCCTGCAACACCTCCCATGGCAACATTAAGCAATATATATTGGTCTTCAAAAAATGGCCAGGTACTACCATTTTTAACTGTGGGATTGTAAGTAAAAAAAACAACACCATCTAATAAAAAAGTAATCTGATCTGGTGACCAATTTACGGAATACACATGAAAATTATTAGCAACATCTGTAGCTAAAATAGTTCCTTTATTTGGATTACCTCCATGACAACATGGGGTATGCAATGCGCTAGAAACTTCGTTTAAAGCATCAAGACCATGCTCCATAATATCTATTTCTCCACAAACTGGCCAATTTACCGAACCGAAACTACTATCCCAAAAGCCTCCGTTTTCATTTATATTTTTACCTAAAGTCCAAATAGCGGGCCATGTGCCATCTCCACTGGGTAATTTTGCCCGAACATCTACCCTGCCATAAGTAAATGCAAATTTAGAATTCAACCGTGCTGATGTATAAGATTTTGTTAATCCTTGATCTGTAAAATTTTCTTTTTTTGCTACTATATTTAAAGCCCCAGAATTGTCCACAAAAGAATTATCAATGCGATTTGTATAATGCTGCTCCTCTTGATTAGCCCAACCAACTCCTGGTATTATTATTTGGGTTTGATGATGCCAGTTGTCTGGATTAACACTCCCTTCTATATCAAACTCATCTGCCCAAACTAAATCGGTATAAATAACATCCAAAGCATTAGGATCTATCTGTATTGTTTCATAATCGATAGCATCGATTAAATAGGTTCCTGCAGAGAAATCAATAGGAGTTTCTTGCGCAAAAACCAATTGACAAACAAAAAGAGGTAAAACAAATAATTTAAAGTAGTTTAGTTTCATAGCTTAATTAAAAAAAACAAAATTAACACTAAACATCTTCTCACAAAAGTTTCAAACCCCTACAAAAACCATACAAAAAGCTAAAGCATGTTAATTCTTTACTAAATAGTGTCTGTTTACGATCAAGCCAGGCACTAAATAAAAGATTTTATAACATGAACCATTTTATTGGCTCTTTCCTTTACTTCTTCTTCAGACCAAGATAATTTTATTAAACAAGAAATATTTCTGGCTATATAGTGATCTGACTGAGTAAATTCTTTTGTCTTTAAATATTCAAGGCCTTTTTTAACTTCTGAAGAAATTGGAAATAACGATTTCAAATTTGTTAAATGATCCCATTTTCTAATATAATGCCAATTATTATCATAATAATGAAAACAAACATCGACACCATTCTGCTTAAAAGCTTCAGATACTTTTCTGGTAATTTCTAAATCTGGTAAGAAAAAGTTTAAAAATGCATAACTCTCTTCCCCGCCTTCTGGAACTGTTCTAAAGCTAACTTCAGGAATTTGAGATAACGCTTCACGAATAATTGTGTAGTTTTTCTTTTGAATAGCCAAAAACTCTGGTAACCTTTTTACCTGTGCTAATCCTACGGCTGCATGCAATTCTGAAATTCTAAAATTATAACCTAAAAAGGGATGCGTTTCCGCTCCTCTGTCATTACCAACGTGGTCATGTCCATGATCACTGTAATGATCTGCATTCGTATAATATGCTTCATTATTTGTAATAACGGCTCCTCCTTCTCCACATGTAATCGTTTTTACAAAATCAAAAGAAAAACAACCAAGATCTCCAATACTTCCTAGGGGTTTACCATGATAGGTTCCTCCTATTGCTTGACAGGCATCTTCAACTAATAATAAATTATGCGTATCACAAATAGTCTGTATGGTGTCCATATCCCCCATACTTCCACACATTTGCACAACCATAACGGCTTTGGTTTTTGAAGTAATTGCAGCTTCAACTGCTTTAGGATCTACCGCTAAAGTATCATCAATATCAACTAAAACAGGAATGGCACCAAGCATCATAATAGCTTCAAAACTGGCTACAAACGTAAATGCTGGCATAATAACCTCGTCTCCTGCTCCAACTCCAGCGGATGCTAATGCCACAGAAACTGCTGCTGTTCCACTCGAAACAAGTTGTACATGTTTTGTTTTAAAAGATTCTTGTAATGCCGCTTCTAGTTCTTTCGATTTCCAATGTCCGTTACGCATACCATCAAAACCATAACGCATTAAAACGCCATTATCTAAAACATCGTTAACTTCCTTACGTTCTAATTCTCCAAATAATTCAAATCCAGGCATAAAAAATATAGTTGTTTTTTAATTTATAATTCAATTATAGCATCACCTATTGGTTTTCTAACTTTTTCAAATTCAGAAAACATATCGTCTTCTGCTCTATAACCTACAGGTAATAATAATACTGATTGTAATTTCATTTTATCTAATCCTAAAATAGTATCGTATTCTCTTGGTAAAAACCCTTCCATCGGACATGAATCAATACCTTCTACAGCACATACTGTCATTAAATTCCCTAATGATATATACGCTTGGTTTTTAGACCATTGCTGACGTTCTTCAACAGACATCTTTTTCATCTTATCTATAAGTTCTAATCTATAAGGGTCTAAAACCGTATCTGATGTTTCTCTGATAGACTTAATATTAGCATAGTACTTATTAATATCTTCCTCCGTAATGTTATTTTGAATACAGATTACTAGTAAATGTGATGCTTCTAAAACTTGTTTCTGGTAAAAAGAATGTTTTACTAACATCTCTCTCAGAGCTTTATTTTCAATAACTATTAATTTAATGGTTTGAAGTCCAAAAGAAGTTGCTGTTAAATTAAAAGCTTCCTTTAAAGTATTAAGTTTTGTGTTTGAAAGCTTTTTATTCTCATCAAATTTTTTAGTAGCATAACGCCATTTTAACTGTTTTATAGTATCCATTTCATATTAATATATCTGCAAAAATAAGGTTTGATATTTTGTTTTTTACAATATTAGAGGATAAAATAATTAGACATAATTATGCGTAAAATTATTTTTTGAAAAAGTTTGTATTTTATTTGAAAGAAATAAAAAAGGGTTCTATATTTGCACCCGCATTCAGCGAATAGCTGATGAGGCACTCAAGGAGAAATGGCAGAGTGGTCGAATGCGGCAGTCTTGAAAACTGTTGAGGGTCACACCTCCGGGGGTTCGAATCCCTCTTTCTCCGCTGAGAATTTACTAAATTCTACTAAAAACCCGTAAACATTATGTTTACGGGTTTTTTAATTTTATTAAATGCCAAATAATAGCAAAAATCACCAAATAAAAAGGGGCTAATTCGGGGTCACTTACACCCCTCTTCAACTGACCCCGAATAACCTAAAAAAACCTGTAAACAAAGGACTTACGTTAATTATTTTTTATTTTATTTTTTGTAATTTGAAAGAGAAATAACAAGAAATACTATGAATAATTCATTTTCATTACTTTTTTATATTAAAAAGTATAAAGCAGATAATAATGGTAAAGCAAACATTTACCTCAGAATAACTCTAAATGGTCAACGAGTCGAATTAAGTATTAGGCGTAAAGTATTAGTTGACAAATGGAACTCTGATATGAATATGACTCGGGGGAATTCTGAAAAATCTCTGGGCATTAATAGATATATCAGTACAATCAAAAATAAGATATACACCATTGAACAACGAAGTGTATCTGAAGGCAAACCTATTACTGCAATCTCTCTTAGAGATTCGTATTTAGGCAAAGACTCCAGTAAAAAAATGCTTCTTGAAATCTTTGAAGACCACAATAAAAGAGTAAATAAACTTGTTGGTAGTGACTTTGCTACAGGAACAGCAGAACGCTACAGGACAGCTAAAAAGCATGTCTCTGAATATATTCAAAAAGAATATGGAGCTAAAGATATTTTAGTCAAAGATGTTGACCACAAATTTATAACTGAATTTGAATACTATTTAAAAACCGAAAGAAACTGTGGGCATAATACAGCCATTAAATACATTACTAATTTTAAAAAGATAATTCGAATTGCTTTTGCAAATGATTGGATTGATAAAGACCCATTTCTTCATTGGAAAGCGAAGTTAAAAACTGTAGATAGAGAATTTTTAACAGAGGAAGAAATTCAAAAAATGGTGGAAAAGGAATTGCATACTGAACGTTTAGACCAAGTAAAAGATATTTTTATTTTTTGCTGTTTTACAGGTTTAGCATATGCAGATGTCAAAAAACTATCTAAAGACGATATAGTTATTGGCATTGACGGTGATAAATGGATTAAAATTATATTTCAATCCTCTTCAATCAAAAGCAAATCTTATTTAAAAATAAGAACCAATTTTATGAGTATTAAAAATGTATTCTCTTAATTTTTATTGTTTTAATAGTTTTAAAAAAGATGTTTTGTCTTTTACTTATTAGAAGGTGAACCTTTTTGAAAACTGAAACTCGATTAGTTATTTTTATGTATAATTATAAGGATTTTATTCCCAATATTCGAGAAATCTCAATTCATAATATTTCTTCAAATAGCACCAAAATTAAAATAGACCTAATCATTTGGTTAGGTCTATTTTAGTAATGATTAAAATTTGTTTTACATCACAGATTTAAAGCCTTCTTTTACTTCCTTTTGTTTGGTTAGACTTTTGTCATTAATCTTAAAGACAGCGTACAAAGAAACTGTCGCCATTAATAACCAGAGCATATCAAATGCAAAAACATCGTAATTGTTATTAGAAAAAGTAATCCAAAACCAATTGCCTGTAGAAAGACCATTTACCAATGGAATACCTAACCCCAAAACTCCTCCTGCTAAAAGGGTATACTTGTTGGTGAAGTAATTATTCTTTTTAAACCAAAAGAATATAGAAGCTACAAGCCATCCTCCAAAGAGTACCCAATACAAAATAAGTTTTCGTTCAGGGTTAAGACTCTCTGGGATAAGTTTGGAAACTATAAAAGCCAATGCGGTTATGGGGTATAAAGTTAAACAAAGTGCTAAGTAAATATAACCCACCTGTGCATTGAACTTTCGCTGCTTTTCTGGTATGTGCTTTTTGTCCCTAGCCGTCAGCCATATCAATACACCCGTTATAATCACAAAACAAGTGATAAGGGTGAGTAAAAAATAGATGGTTTTCAACATATAGTTTTGCCACGTACCTATTTCTCCATATTCCGCATGGTGGAGGTTACCAGCAACTTCATAAACAGCCTTGGTGTATTTTAAGTCATTGGGGTCGGTTAGTGCGGTCACTTTATTTGTAGCAAAATTATAGGTGATACTTGCATGGTGATAAAACTGTTTCGTTTTTTTTAAAGTTCCAGAGACAGTAATGGTATTACTGAGATTTCCATAATCACTTACTTCAATACTATTTGATGCAAAACCTTTCCAAACGTTTTGTAGACTATCTAAAAATGGGGTTATTAAATGAGAGGTATCTTCATTGGACGAATAAGCAAACTCGCTATCTACCATTTCTATGGTATTTTTATCTGTTTCTTTTTCAGGGAAAAGATTTTCTAACGGTTCTACTAATACCCATAAACAAAACATGGCTCCCGTTAAGGCGTACATAAACTGAAATGGCAATCCTATCATACCCAAAACCGTATGAGCATCGGTCCAAACTGTTTTCAATTTTGCCCATGGCCGGAATACATAAAAATTGGATATTATTTTTTTCCAATGTACAATTACACCAGTTACAATGGCAAACAGAAAGAAAAAAGAAACCAAACCAGCCAAATAATACCCAAACATACCTAGTTGGTAAAAATAATGTAGCCTGTAGAATAGGAACCCCATACTGTATTTAGAATCTTTGTAATTTTCAGTTACATAGGTTTTAGGGTTTACCGACAGCTCATATTCCTTTCCTGCATTAGGCTGTAAACTATCTTTTGAAGCGGATAGATATACATATAAATCAGGTTCTGAATCAGAATAATAAAAGGATATATCCCTCCCTAGCACTGTATATCCTGAACTTTCTAATTTTTGTATTAATTGGTCAATATCAACATCATTTAAACTTGAAATTTGTGTTTTATCAGCTATGGCACTTGCGTTTTCCCAGGCTACAATCTCATCCCAAAATAAAGTAAAGGCACCTGCAAAAAAAATAATGTAAAGCCCAATGCTAATTACAATGCCCGTAACAGTATGTAAATGAAAAAAACGATTGTAGTTTACCTTATTCATTTATAGAAAATTTAATAGTGTTAATAGTACTAGTGCTATACCTAAATAAATAAACCAACAATGCCACCCGTTTTTAAATAAAAACGGAAATATTAATAAGGGTATCCACAGGATAAAAAGGCTATAGGTTGCCGTTTCCATAACCATTTCTCCATCAAACCAAGATAAAAAGCAAGCATGTGCCAGAAAAGACAACACATAACCACCTAATATGCCAGACGTTATTTTAGCGAAACGTTGCCAGTTGGATTTTGTAAGATGTTTAGGGTTTGCTGGCATTTACTTCTTTTTAGGTTGAATAAAAGGAAGAAGTAAAGTCACTAAGGAAGCAAGAGTCATTAATACAATTAAACCTATAAATAAACCCGGAACTAAACCTAATCGAATAGTTAACACGTAAAAACCAAAAATAATAAGCAATGACCCAAATACTTTAAAAAAATAAGGATATTGCTGTATTCGTTTTACCCATATGTACCCATATAAAACAGCTCTTTTTGAAGTATTATAGCATAGGTAAAAACCTAAAAAAATGAACATGATAGCTAGTATGACCATACATCAAGAAATAAAATAATCGGCCCTTACCTAAAAGAAAGCAAAGGCCGAAAATTGTCTAAATAAAAAAAATAAGAATTAATTTTAGAAATGAATTCTTATTCCTTCAATTTATCTATTCTTAAAATATATTCATAACCGCCTACAATTTCAAGACCAGCAGATACAGCTCCAGTATTTGAGTCTACTTCCCAAACGTAATCCTTTTCCGTTTCGGCATTTACCACAATATAAGCTTTGCCATTATCTATGGTCACACTTTGAAGCCCCGTTCCTTTATCTAATGGAAGTTCTAGTTTCTTTATTACGGTTGAAGAAGGTAAGTCTACAAGTGCATATAAGGCATTAAAAAGTGTATCAGGATTAGCTGCTATAGTAGCAGCATCTTCATATTTTACAATGGCTTTGCCATTACCTATATACCAAAGCCCTGAAGTAGAACCTCCTAAGGTTTCAGTTAGATTAAAAAAATAAGATTGGTCAAATGTTGTTTCTCCATTTTTAATTCTAAAAACCCCTGAATTATTATCAGCATCATAATACCACCCTGGATTAAACATCATATATATATCATTTTCCTCATTTACAGTAGAAGATGATTCCCACATATTAATACCTCCCATTGCTAGGGTTCGAGTCTCTTCGGAAATAGATTTGGTACTCATAGAAGGATATTCTATTTCTGCTAAATAAATAGGAAGGTTTCCTTTTTCTGGCCAATCTTTGTTATAAGTATAGGTCATTAAAATCTTTCCATTTACATATTCTATATTTCCTGTATAAATACCTGTATAATCTTGTGGAATTGCTGGTAAATCAAACTCTCCGTTGGTCATTGCCAATGTTTCAGTATTTAGTATGGTGTAAAGCAATTTATCGCGGTCGCCATTAAGTCCATAAAATATGAGAGTGGTTTCATCAATCCAAGTATGGGCATTTATAGAATTCTGATAGGTAAACGGTACTTCGCTTACTACTTGTAATTGGTCATCTTTATATTCAAATTTGGTCATCTTTCCAAAATCGGTACTGGAGCTTGGGTAGTAATAATAACCGTCTCCATTGGTAACTATTCCATAGTCAGCCTTACTGGTTACCTCGTCTCCATTACCCTCTAAACTAATTTCACCCGTAGTGATATCATCGACACCAGCAACATATTGGGTAGTATTGGGCCAACTACCTAGTTGTAGCCAAATAGCAAATTTTGATTTACCGTCGTCAACAGGCGATTCTTCAGTGCCACCGTTATCACTATCGGAGCAAGATAGTTGTACTATGGCCATACATATACATAGTGCTTTAAAATAGAAAGAGGGAGTTTTTAAATGTTTCATTGTTATGGTATTAAATAATTGTTTCATTTTTATAAGTGTTTTTAAATAATTTATTATTTGATGAAATAGCGGAATTTTACAGAAAAAGCTCTACCGGGTTTTTGCAATCTAAAATTGTCATAAGCCAAACGGTCTGTAATATTTCGCCCTTCTAGGGCAATGTTATAAGTGCCATTTTTAAAAGAATAGGATAAGGATGCGTTTTGGATATATTGGTCAGGTATGGTGTTTATATTGTCTTTATTCCCATAATTTTCCCAAGTGAGGTAATACCAATGTACATATTGAAAATCCCAATTCAGTTGTAAGCGGTTGTCCTTTTTGTTGAAAACATTCGATTTTCCTATGCCAATCGTAGCATTACCAAACAACCATGGCCTATTAGGCAGTTGGTTTTTGTACGTAGGCGATTCGGTTCCGGTAGTGGAACCAAAAGGGAACTGGGTATTGTCCGTAGTTTTTTGATAGGTGGCATTGACAGCGATATTTAGCAAATCTTCATGTTTAAATTTAACTTCAGCATCTAGGCCCTTTACCAATACTTTTGAGGTGTTTTCATAACGTATTATTTGGGAATTAGATAAATAGACCACTGGGGCAATAAAATTTTCAGCATCCCGCAAAAAACCGCCAGTTTCAAAAAAGAGACTATTGCTATTCCAATTGATACCATAGAACAACCCCAAATTGAAATTATGACTGTTTTCTGGTTTCAATTCGTTATTAGCTATTACAGTATACCCGTTACCGAACAGTTCGCCCACTTCCTGCAAACGATATGCTTTTTCATAAGAGGCTTTAAGCCCAAAATTCTCTTTAAAACTGTAACGAGACCCTATACCATAACCTATATAATCGTTCCACTGGCTAAGTGTAACCCTTTCTCCTTGAGATCCTAAACCTACAGCAAAAGGCTCATCTAACTGTAGTCCATAGTACTTAACAAAAAAAGTATTAGTTAATTTTTTGTCCAAAAAAGCTTGTTGATATGAGAGCCCTATATTGTGTTTTGCCAATTTTCCTGGAGCATCGTCTTCATCTACATTCAATTCATCCCAATTAAAGTTCTTTATATGGTCCAAAGTGTAATTAATACCAAAAGAATGCTGTGGTGTCATCTGGTAACTGAGATTGGTACGTACAAATTTCTTTGGGCGATTTATATGGAAAATAGACGTGTTGCTCCCAAACTCGCTACTGGGTCTTTCTTGATAGGTACCATCCCAATAATAGCGTCTGTTTAAAGTATCGGAAACTATATATTTATCTTCGGACAGAGATGCAAAAAGACTAACATCAAAATTTTTGGTTAACAGGTCTTTTTTTGCATAGCGTAATGTTCCCGAATAGGCATTTCCATTTCTTACAACACCTCCATAAACGACATCTTGATTGGTTCCAGTTTGGATTTGTTTATCAGTTTCGGAATAGCTTCCTCCAATAAAGAAAACATCTGCCCAAGGTTTATTGGTAAGTCCCAATTCCAATTGCCCAAGTGCGGTTTTATATTGGTCATGAAATCTTTTAAAATCACCCGTAACGAACTCTGAATTGTCTTCATCAATGACCTTAATGGCACGCACACCATACATGGTGTAATCGTTATCGGAATAATTTACAAATCCAGAAGCTTTTAATAATAAGCCTGTTTTTTTGTTTATGTATTGCCCTGTAATAGATGCCTTGTGGGTATTGAACGAACCAGCACTATATGAAGCATCTAAATAGTTGGTCACATTTTTATTAGTTATAATGTTAACAGCACCGCCTAGAGCATCAGACCCCAAATGTACTGGTACCACGCCTTTATACACTACAACCCTTTCTGCTATATTTACTGGTATGTTATTCAATGACATACTACTCCCCATGACATCTAATGGAATACCATCTATAAAAAATCGTACTGCCTTACCTGAAAGTCCGTTAATAGAGAACTCGAAATCTGAACCTACACCGCCCTGTTCCCTGACCTTAACACCAGTACTTTTATTAAGAACCTCGTTAAGGTTTAATGTCGTGTTAGACAGTTCTTTTAATTCAATGGCATTTACACTTAAAGGTAGTTCCTTTGTTTGACGAGATTTTGATTTACTCATAATCATAACCTCATCTAAATCATTGGATGCTTCTTTTAAAATGAAATGATGGGTAATAGTTTTACCATTTTTTAGTACAACCTCTTTTTCAACAGAAACATACCCCATAAAGGATGCTATTAGGGTGTAATTTCCTGGTGGTGCTGAAAATATAAACTGTCCATCATCATCTGCAACAGCTCCGTAGGTTGTATGCTTTAAACTGATGTTGGCAAAACTTATGGGGTCTCCACTTTGGGTTTTTATAGTCCCTGATATTTTACCTGAATTATCTTGAGCGTGACCAGTAATTATCCAGAAACATAAAGATACCAATAGCAAATATTTAGTATATTGCATACTACTTTTAATTATTAACAGTTAAAGGTTAACCTACACCGTTTTAATGGTTTAGGACAGTCTAGGTAGGTACGAACTATCTAGGCTTTTTTTATTTATTATTGTGTTTAGCTTAGAAAAAATTGTAATCGAGGGAAATAAGCCTTAAAACCAGCCTCGTCCACCAAATGAGTTTTTTCAAAACCATTATTATCTTTTACTTTGAAAGCAAAATATCGGATGCCTTCTTTATAATTTACACTTGCATTTTCTGAGTTAAGTACGCGATATCCTATCGCTCTTTTATGATTGTGCATAATTTCTACTTTTCCAGAAAAGACCACTTCGCTTTTCGTTTTTTTCCAATCGGAAATAATATCTTCAATACAATCGTTCTGTATTAGAGTAAAATTTCTACCAGCTATAGGTATTTGTTTTGTTTCTTTAATACAATTACCATTGATAGCCACTGTAGAATTGTTTGATGTGTTATCAAAAATTGATATTGACGAATACCCTACAAAAAATAATACAATACATGCCGCAGCATAACCCGAAATTTTTTGGTACAACGGAACAATTTTAACAGTAGGTTTCTTAAAAACTTCGGAAATCTGTTGCCACATTTTTTGTTTGTGAGCTACTTTATTTTCCGCTTTGGAAAGTTGCAAAGGTGCATCGTCAAAAATATCGGATGTTAACCATTTTTCTACTACTTCCTTTTCAATTTTGGTACAGTGACCTTTGTAATATTTTTCTAAAAGTTTGCCATCTACTTTCATTTTTTTATTCAATTTTAAGATGAATTAAAAAAAGCTCGATTAGGGCTTCATTATAGTAGTAGCATAACTCTTATTTTACCGAAGTATAAAATGTATTTTTTTTTGAAAAAAAATTAATTACGTTGGTTTTAGCTCCTAAATTGGGACACCGATTTTGAGGAAAGTAGCATTAAACAAGCTGTGTACTTAAGTTTGTTTTTAAGAACTTTAATGCTTTACTAATGTGATATTCTACTGCTCGTTCAGTTATCTGGAGTTGAGATGCGATTTGCTTATTACTTATTCCCTGCTCACGGCTCATTTTAAACACATTTTGGCATTGACATGGTAATTTATCTACTAAAAGCCCCAATTCTTCAACCAAAAGTGAAAAAGAAACGTCATTCTCTGTACAATTTGCAGCATCACAATAATTTTCACAGGCTTTGTTTAAGTTGTTTTCTCTAATTACCTTATTTCTGTAATATTCAGCTACTTTTAATTTTGTTGCTCTAACTAAATAATTTTCGATATTCTTGATTTGTAAATTTTCTCGTCTTTCCCATAGCGATTTAAAAATTTCCTGAGTCATACCTTGCGCCAACTCAACCTTTTTGGTATTGTTATAGCTAACGGCATAAACTTTTTCCCAATAAGTATTATAAACCTTTTCAAACTTCTTTGGAGTTTTAAAGTCAGTAATCTGAAGGAGATTTGTATTTGATTTTTTACGGAACAATTTTAATGGTGCAATTTTTGCCAAAGGTAGTCTTATTTGGAATAATTCCAAATAAGTATCAAATACTTTTATGAAAACCCTCTTTTAATGTCCTATAAATTAGATATCATATTATTATAAAACCTACAGAAAACTCTTGAAGGTCTTTGGTAATTCAGTATACAAGACTTAAGTCATGTCTGTTTTTAAAGTGAATTATATCTACTTTTAGTATGATAGCTAGTAAGACCATAAATCAAGAAATAAAATAATCGGTCCTTACCCTAAAAGAAAGCAAAGACCGAAAATTGTCTAACTAAAAAGTGATGATTTTATATAATTACTACCATAATTTACCAATGTTTTGAATTATTCCTCCATCTAAAGTACTAACAATAGTAAAATCATTAACAGAGTTTTGTTTTAATATTACGGCTTTATCGTTCGCCTTTATGAAACCAGAGTAATAATTGATTCCATCAAAATTACCTCGAAACAATATTCTACGATAACCTTCAAGTGCAGAATATGGTTCTACCGCTTTAGAAGCAAGATCAATTAACACCGTGTGGCTTACTGATTCGTCACCCCACCAGTTCCATGCGTCATCATAAGCATCGGGCCAAGCAACTTCATCATATTCTAATACAAGCTGATTTTTGTAAGCAAATACAACGTTACTACCATATGTAACAGGAACAACGTCAGAAAAATTAAATTCAAAACTAGGGTCAAAGTTTCCTTCAGCGTCTATTTTTAATAATGTATATGGAGAACCATATTTAGAGCTATCTATATCATAATAATTATAATAAAATCCATTTTCTGTGTTTGGTTGTATAAACCTGTTCCCATTAATATCTGTTAAAGGCCAGTAACCCGCATTAAGAATACGGTTGTCTTGTTCGTATGTTATACTTCCCGATGATGGATCAAAAACTCCTAAGGTAGAGCCTCCTTGTGGGAATAGATTTTCACAACAAGTATATTGAGCGTAGCATACAGGCCAAGCAACTTTTTCATTTAAGGCAAAACCATACCCTGTTGCCCACATAGAAAGACCACTAGAAGCACCATTAAGTGCGGATTCTACATTGTATGTATTGCTAATTTTCATAGTTGTAGGATTCCATTCCATCACTACGCCTTCTTCCAAATCAGCTAAGAATGCTTGAGTTTCAGAAAGAAAAACAAGTGATCTTGTTGCACTAATTCCAGTTGATGCATAACTAAGTACACTTTCAGTTTTAAATTCAAGAGTTACTTTATCTACACTCCATTTTGTAATTGTAGCTGATGAACTGGCTATAGTATAAACATATTCCTCAAAGAACCAAGTACTTACGTCTGAACCTAACTCTAAGCCTTGTGATATATCAATAGTAGTAAGCGGTTCTTCTGACGCAATTAAGTAAAAAACATGACCTTCTGGATATTCAATAGAATAATTTTGTACCCACGCTGACTCTTTTTCATCTCCATCGTTTATAGTAGTTTCTGTATCATCGTCTTTGCAAGAAGTAAACCCTGTTGTTATTATTGCAATTAAGAGCATAGTTTTCCAAGCCCATCTATTATTTGTTTTCATTTTTATATTTTTGGTTTTACAATTATTTAAATTGGCCTGCGTTTATGGAAATGTGTCCTTGTCCGATACATTTCCTAGCAGGTTTTTGTTTTTTATATCGCTTCTCTCGATATACGTTATATTTATTCTTCGTTTATTACATAAGTATTGGTTTTAAAATTGAGTGGTGAGTTTTAAATACAAAGCCCTGCCTGGTCGTTGTAAACCATATAAATCAAAAGTCTTTGCGTTCGTAATATTTTGTGTTTCTATAGTTAAGGCATTCTTACTATCTATTTTATAGGTTATACCAACAGCATGTGTTGTTTGCTTTGGTACTTCTATTTTATATTGCGATAAACCTGAACTTTCCCAACCAATAAAAAAAGAGTGTACATAACGGGCATTCCAAAATAAAGATAGTTGGTCATTTTTTTTCAATACATTTTGTAATTGGTATTCTGCTCCACCATTAACAAAGAAGTAAGGTTCATTTGGTATTCGATCATCCTTAAACAATGAAAAAGGACCTGTATCGGAAGTATTGAAGTAAGATAAGTAGGTAGTGTTGGCGTTTAAACTAAATCCTTTAACAAAATCTTTTATTTTTCCACCTAATTCTACACCCTGCGAGTTGGCACTCCATACATTTTGATATTCACCAAAACCTTCGGTATCTACAACCAAAAATATAAGATTATCTATCTTACGTATAAAGAAGTTTCCCTGTAGTTCCCATTGTGTAGTATGGTTGATATTGTTTTTATAATGCCATTGTAGGTTGACATTGTGACTACTTTCCGGTACTAGCTCTAAGTTTTTTAACGTCTTTTGTCCATCTCCAAAAATTTCATCTTGTTGTGGTAATCGGTACGCATACTCGTAACTTATTTTAGTAGAAAAACGGGAAGACCAATCATATCTTAATCCATTGCCTGCACCGAAATTGTTAGCAGAACGTTTATCTATATTCACTATTTCTAGGCTAGGATCCAGCGACTCGATTCGTATATTTTGTTGGTAATTTTTTACAAAAGCAATGTTTTGCAATTTTCCTTCGTTAAAATCTGCTGTGTATTCTAGTCCAGTAACAAAATCAAAAAGGTAATAATCATCTAAAGCCTCATCAAACCGTCCATCTACTAATAAATCATCTCCAGTACGGTAGGTATACGTAGGTGCAAGAGCTAATTTTAATATGTGATTATTATTAATAGCATACACTGTTTGTTGTCTGGCAAACCAATTTTTGCTTTTGGTAATTAAATTATCGGCATCGCCAAACTCACCTGCTATACTGTTCTCTCTTACAATTTCTCCAAACCAATTGTATAAATTATAGCCTAGGTCTAAAGATTCTCGTTCGGTATAGTTGTAACCTCCATTAAGGTTTAACTTCCAACGGTCTGCTATGTTTATGTTGTATCGTAGATTAGTACCAACCGAAAAATTGGTAAAATGCACTTCACCAAATGGATTGCCCGCTACCGCATTGTTGATACCAAAATCGGGGTAGCTAATAAGTCCTGGAGATTGGCTATTTTGCACTTCATTGGTATAATTACCAAAATAGCTTTCTACACTTAATTCATTTGCCCATTTTTTGTTTCGGATACCTAATCTTAGGTTTGTACCATAAGCACAGTAGGCATCATGAAATCGTTCTACTGTTTCTTGATGTAATTGCCCTTCATCATTATCAACAGCAACATCTATTTTGTAATTGTTGTCCGTGTAGTCGTAAAAACCAGCAACATTAAAAAAAAGTCCTGTTTTATCACTAACATAACCAATACTACCTATGGCACGATGAGTATTGAAAGATCCTAATTGATAGGATGCCGACCCCGACCAGCCATTACGTTCTTTTAAGGGGACTAGATTTACGGCACCACCCAAAGCATCCGCTCCAAATACTATAGGTACCATGCCTTTGTATAATTCAATTCTACTAATAGCGTTTACAGGAACATTGGCAATACCAAAGGCATAGGATGAAAAATTCAAAGGAATACCATCGTAAAAAAACCGAACTTTATCCCCTGACAAACCGTTAAGTGAGAATCGAGTATTAGAGCCTAATCCTCCACTACGTTGTACCGTTACACCTTCGGTTTTTGCCAACACTTCTCCCAAATCTGCAGATTGAAGCTTAACTTTTTTGGTTTCGATAACTCCTACCGCTTGTGCTGTATGCTCTAATTTTCTCTTTTCGGTCTCCGCACTGATGACTACTTCGCTCAAACTGGTGACATCTTCTTCAAGGGTAAAATTTACAGAGGTCAATGGGGCATCTTGGATACGAACGGATTTCGTTTGGGTTTTATACCCTACCATTTTAGCAGAGATACGATAGGTTCCGTTAGGCAATTTCTGTAAATTATAATTGCCTTCCTCATCCGTGGCAGTAGCCATATTAAGGGAGTCTATGATAACATGTGCATATATAGCCGGTTCTCCGGAGGAATCCGTGACCTTACCATGAATCGCAAAAGTATTGTTGTTTTGTGACATTAATTGGATGCCTTGTGTAAACAAAAGCAATGCTATAATATATTTCATATTCTTATGCTATGTAAGGTTCAATACTAAAATCACCTTTTAACATGCTAAATATTTTTGGAACTGAACGATGAGGAGTATTATCGGCTATAAGTGTAGATTTATGGTTATTACCCATTAAATAATAGGTCTGTTTAGGTATTAAAATATAGGTATTATCACCTACTTTAATTGTTTTTTTAGATTTGGAGTCATTATTTAATTTTAAGCTTCCGTTAAATTGTAGGCTAAAGACATCACCTGTTATTTTTACATGGGTTTCATCCCCGCCATAAACAAAAAGGTTATTGGATTGTTGTTCGGTAATAGCCTCTGCCATGGATGTATTACTGGTCGTGGAAAAACGACCTGCAAAGAAAACAGCGATAATAAAACATGCTACAGCTGTATAACGCATAACCGTTCTATACAATGGCAAAACTTTTGATTTCGATTGATGTTCGAATAAAGTTGTGTGAAGTTTTTGTTTGATATTTTGAATGGAATCGCCGAATTCTTCTTCGGAAAGGGTCATATGGTCATCTTCGACCAACAACCATAGTTCAATTTCCTTTTTTTCGGCATCGGTACATTTACCTTGGTTATATTTTTTGAGCAGTTCTTTGGTGATTTTCATACTTGTGCTTTTATAGTATATCGCACAAAAGGATACCAACCCTGAGCCTTAAGTCAAAAAAAAAGATTTATTAAAAATTTGAGTAGAAAAATAGAAGCACCGTATAAGAGTATTCAGTAATATTTTCCCGTAAATACCTTAGTGCCTTGGTCATGTGGCTTTCTACCGTTTTAACGGAAATAACCAATTGCGATGCAATTTTTTTATTGCTCAGCCCTTGTTCTCTACTCAATAGATATACCGTTTTGCAGGTCTTGGGAAGCTGTTCTACAAGTGTATCCACTTTGGTTTGCAGTTCAGCAACGGCATAATCGTCTTCCGTGGTATTGACAACATCAGAGAGCAATTCCATATCTTCAACATGGTGTAGCGCTTGCCTATGTTTCTTTCTAAAAAAATCTATAGTTTTTAGTTTTGTGGCTCTTATCAAGTATTTTTCAATGGAACCATCTGTATTATATATTTGGTTTCTTCGTTCCCAAATCGACCTAAAAATATCATGTACTATTTCCTCTGAATCTTCCCTATGTTGTATTCGGCTATAGCAGATAGTAAACAATTTACGTGCGTAACCTTCGTAAAGCGTATCAAAACCCTTTTGGGTTCTAAAATCTGTAGGGGTTTTATAAATTTGGGCCTTTTTCAAAAACAAGTTTTGCCATTTAGTACTTAATGTACTTTAAAGGGCTACATTTTTTTGTCAAAGATAATGTTATTTGGAATAATTCCAAATAAGCATCAAATACTTTTATGAAACCCTCTTTTAATGTCTTTTAAAATTAGATATCATATTATTATTATAACCTACAGAAATACTCTTGAAGTTCTTTGGAAATTCAGTATACAAGACTTAAGTCATGTCTGTTATAAAGTGAATTATATATACTTTTAGTATGATAGCTAGTAAGACCATACATCAAGAAATAAAATAATCGACCCTTACCCTAAAAGAAAGCAAAGGCCGAAAACAATCTAAATAAAAGGTGATGATTTTATATAATTACTACCACAATTTGTTTATAACAAGTGGTCCTTGTTCAAAAGTAATTACAACTGTAAAATCATCAACCGAATTTTGCTTTAACACATCGGTTACCCAATTGTTAATACTGGTGTCCCAGGTATATGCAGAGAAATAATTAGAGCCATCAAAAGTACCTCTATAAAGTATTGTACCATACCCATCTAAAGCAGTGTATGGTGTTACCTCTTTAGTGTCCATATCGATAGACACTGTATGGTTTATTGAGGTGTCTCCCCACCAATCCCATGCGTCATCATAGGCATCTGCCCATACAGCTTCATCATAATTCATTACTATCTTATTATCATATACATAAACAATTCTACCTCCATATGTTAAATCAGGAATTGCATCGGTATAATCAAATTCAAAACTAGAATCAAAACTTCCATTTTGGTCCATCTTTAATAACACAAAAGGAGAACCAAATTCATCACTATCTATATTAAAATAATTATAGAAAAATCCGTTTTCTATATTTGGTTGTATATACCTGTTCCCATTTTCGTCGGTCACAGGCCAATAACCTGCATTAAGTAAACGGTCGTCTTGTTCATATGTTAAGGTTCCTGTTGAGGGGTCGAACACAGCTACGGTAGCCCCTTCTTCTGGAAACAAATTTTCGCAACAACTTTCAATATAGTAATTCACTGGCCAAGCAACTTTCTCATTTAACGCAAACCCTATTCCTGTCTATAAATCCTTTTAATAAGGCGGGGGCTGTACCCCACCAATTTGGATAAACAAAAACAAGATGTTTTGCTTTTTTTATTAATTCCCAAACCATGAGCAAATCTGGCTCTGACTCCGTTCTTTTCCTATACCCATATTTCAAGTTTAGAGAAAATTCTAAATCAGCTAAATGGATGAGTTGACAATCCGCTTTAGAATAAGTTAACTCCTATTTTATATTGTTCGACTAAAGCGGAACATAAACTCTATTTATATGTATATCAATTAATTAATAGTGTGTTTTTTATGATTTTTAATAAAAGTACTCGTTCATCTACTACTTTGTTACTTTATAATTTCCTGCGGTAGATTTGAAAGTTCTCATTAACCTTGTCCAGGTATTTATTTGAGAAATAGCTAAAGTTAGATTACAGATTTCTTCTGTGCTAAAAAATCTCGTTAATGAATCAAAAATTTCATTTGAAATATCTGTTTTACTTAATTCTGTTAGTGATTCTGTAAACTGAAGAACTGCTTTTTCTTTATCTGTAAAGAACGACGTTTCATTCCAAACACTAAGCGTTGACGTTCTTAATTCGGTTTCTCCAGTATGTTTTAACTCTTTGTAGTGCATATCAACACAATATGCACATTTGTTAATTTGAGCCACTCGTAAACGTATTAGTTCTAAAAGTTGAAAATCTAATGATGAGTTATTGATATAATTTTCAGTAGATATCATATTACCCATCATTTCTTTTGGGATTTCATTAAATGTAATTCGTTCCATAATTTTATTGTTTTAATTTTGAAACAAACGTATTACATGTGTACGTCTTAAAAATTAAGACATCTTAAGAAATAAAATTTATTTAGTTTTTCTTAATTCGCTTAAATATTCAGGTGTCATTTTTAAATAAGAAGCTAACATATATTGAGGAACTCTTTGAATAAAATTTTGGAAAGAAATTAATAAAACCATGATACCTGTCTTTACTTTTCATTTGTAAATAAAAATCATGTCTACGCTTATTGGCAATTAGCATATTTTCAGTAACAATTCTAAAGAATCGCTCTAGTTGAGGAATTGAAAAATAAAGTTCCTCTAAAACATCTTTATTAAATAGTAATAGTTGTGTTTTTTCAATGGCTTGTATGTATAAACGAGATGGGGTTTGCGTAATATAACTTTCCATATTTGTTAACCACCAATTTTCAAGAGCAAATTGAGTTATTTTTTCATTCCCTTTATGGTCAATGTGAAAAGAACGAATTAATCCACTTATAATGAAATATTTGCTTTTACAGATTTGTCCTTGTTGAAGAATATATTCTTGTTTTTGAAATGTTTTTGATTCTAGTTTGGTATAAATCTCATCGATTGCTGTATTACTAAAATCTACGTATCGATTAAAATAATTTTTGAGTTGCTCTTTATCAGTGTTTAATTTCATTGAAATAATGTCTGTTAATGCATTCCTGATTACCTTTTTAAACAAAAAGACATTTATGAAAGTTACTTTACATTTAGGTGTGTGACTTGTTCATAATGATCAATATAAGAAACTTATGACAAGGTACTGAGTAAGTATAAAAACTAATCAGTATAAATTATTCTCTAAACAGCACCAAATTTTAGAGTTTAGTTAAAATAATGTTAAAAAGGGGCTAATTCGGGGGCACTAAATTTTTAGACTTCTTAAAAGCCCTTTAAAACTTGACAAAACAGAAGTTATGGATAGTTCCTCTTTCTCCGCTGAGGAATTACCAAAAGCCGATAAATATAGTGTTTATCGATTTTTTTAATTTTATCAATTGCTAAATAATAGCAAAAAATGAATCATGCCTAAAAGTTGTGTTTAGGCAAAAATTCTGGTTAATCTGAATAAAAAGAATTCTACATTTTTTGACGTCTCTAAAATCATTTTCTAACTTGACTAGGACTAATTCCAAATTTTCGTTTAAATGCCGTAGAAAAATGTTGTGGATTTTTATAGCCTATTTTATCTGAAACTTCATTGATGGATAGTTGTTGATTCCGCAGCATTTTTTTAGCCTGTTCCATTTTCGTGTCTCTTATGTACCCGAAAACAGTTGTCCCAAATACATTTTTAAATTCTTTTTTCAATGTGCATTCGTTTGTACTCACTATTCTTGCTAAATCGGACAAACACATTGGGCTATTTAACTCACTTAAAATTATTTCCCTAGCATAATACATCTTATCAATAATAGTTTTAGAAGTATTCGCATTGACAAAACATACGTCACACAATCTAATTTGATCCAATTGTAACAATAAAAGTTCTAAAACTTTAGCTTCCAAAAATAACTGCCTGTATTTACTTTTCCATGAGCAGTTTATTATTTCGTTTATGATGACGAGCATTGGAGATGTTATAGGGTGATTATGTGGACTTAAAAAGCCTATTTCTTTATTCTGTATTATTTTTTTGAACATATCAAATAAACCATCATCAGGTAGATATTGCTCAAAAAAAGTTGGCTTAAGATTTATCTCAAAAATGTACATATCTGGTGAATTCCATTCCATTTTTCCTCGAATATGATTACAATAAAAAATGTTATGCGTATTGTTTCCGATAGAAAAATTGTTAGGTAGACTATTTATTGAAGTATTCGAACTTCCTTGAAGAGTAAAATGCATTTCCACCGTTTCTTCATCAAACTCAAAAAACAGTGTTGTCTTTTCCGAAAACGTACTACTGCCATAACCTATCTTGAAATTATCCAATATAATTTCTTTATACCTCCCCTTTAAATCTTTGTAATCGAAAAACATGTCCAACTCATGAATACCTACGTCATCAATACTGTATTCATGTTTTCCAGATTCAAACACAATATTCTCAACATCTTTTAAATGTAATTTTAATCCCATAATCTTATTCCGTTTGGCGTAAATTTTATTCCGTACAGCGTAGTTGATGTAATCATTTGACAACTACATTTGCGTCGTAAATTTAGTTATTTATAATTAATCTAAATAATATTTTCTTGTATTCTTATAATGTTCAAAGTCCAAAAATTAACCAAAATTATTACCATGCTTAAACTAAAAATATGCTTGTTACTCTTAATTTTTCCAATTGCATTTGCATTTGCTCAGTCCAATCAAGCAACAATAAAAGGAAGTGTATATGGAAAGAATCAAAAAACGTTGGTCTTTGCGAATATTTTTATTGAAGAATTACAAAAGGGAGCCATTTCAGATAAAGATGGGGAGTTTGAGATTACTAACATTCCTTATGGCGATTTTACGGTTACGGCTTCTATGGTTGGACATATTACTATATCAAAGCAAATAACAGTGAGCGACAATAAGGTAATACATATTGATTTTGTTTGCCCAGAAAATAACACTCAACTTCGAGAAGTTGTTGTAACTGCTGAAAAATATGAAAACTCACTTCAAAAGGTGTCCGTGGCAATGACTGCTTTGGGAGCAGAGATGATCGAGCAACAAAAAGTGGTACAAATCGGTGATCTTTTAATGAGTTCCCCAAATTTTATGGCCATGAGCGCAGGTTCGCCTACACTCAACACAATAGCTTCCAGGGGTATACTTACCTTTTCTACCGATCCAGCCTTAGGCGTATATATAGATGGTGTACCTATGTTCGCAGGATACGGAAGTTCCTTGCAGTTAATGGACATTGAAAGAGTTGAAATCCTCCGCGGTCCACAAAGTACACTATACGGCAGAAATGCTCTTGGAGGAATTGTTCAGGTGATTACAAAAAAACCTACCAATCATACACGTGGTTTTGTCGAAGTCAGCTTGGGGAATTATAACCACCAACGTTACGGTACAGGTATCTCTGGCGCTCTGATAAAAGATAAATTGTACGCTGGGTTTAATGGTCTATATGATTCACATAAGGGGTATTTTATCAATGAATTTACAGGAAAGGACTTTGATTTTCCCAAGAGTTACAACGGAAACCTATATCTAAAATACCTGGCTTCTGACAAACTGAGGTTTACCCTGAATGCCAAGGCGGAAAGAAACGATATTCAGGGAACCTTTCCCTATGCCATGAATTTTGAAACAGCCTTGGCAAATCCGCGCACCGTTAACCAGAACGGAACCAATATAGAGGTAAGAGATTTGTTCAATACTTCCTTTACCGCCAATTACAGAGCCTCAAAGTACAAGCTGTCCTCGATTACTGGTTATACTTACAGGCAACAACTTTATGAGGATTATGATCAGGACTTTACTCCTTTTGATCTTATTATATATGAATCTAAGGCACAAGATCAGAAAACAATAACTCAGGAATTCAAAATAGTAACGGATCAAGGTGAAAAATGGCAGTTTACAGGGGGCCTTTTTGGGTATTATGACCGCTTTAAATCTCCAAACACTTCGCGATTCAATGCTGATTATGCCATGTTCGACCCCAATGCACCATATGCCAGTATACTGGTTAGTACAGCTAGTCTGTTCGGGTTGGCTGTCTATGGCAATATAGTTTATAACCTCTCAGATAAATGGAAATTATCGGCTGGACTGCGATACGATATCGAGGATCGTGACATGATTACCTATTCCGAATTTGAAAAAGAACCGAATCCTGTTCAAGTTTCCGAAGAAACCAAAATAAACGGTAGCAACAATGCCTTTTCACCAAAACTGAACTTATCGTTCAGTCCTAATGATGATCTGATGTTCTATGCTGGGTATGCACGTGGGTTTCGTCAAGGAGGATTTAATCTGTATACTACCGATTCTAATCATTTTACCTATGATCCAGAATATACAGATAATTTTGAGTTGGGGGTAAAATCAGAATGGTTGAATCATAAGTTGCGTGCCAATTTAGCCTTGTTCCATATTAATTGGAATAATCAACAACAAAGCATAAATTATCCCAATTTATACATAGACAATGTGGGCGAGATGTCTAGCAAGGGAATCGAATTGGAACTCACCGCACTGCCGTTCAAAGGCTTGGAGGTATCCTATAATTTTGGATACACCGATGCCGAGTATCAAACACTTATTCTTCCAGATACCAATGGTATAGAACAAAACTATGAAGGCAATAAGCAAGTTTTTACACCTAACTTCAACAGCAGCTTGTCTCTAACATACAATCAAAAACTGGGCAATAACCTAGAGCTTTACGTATTGCCCCAATGGAAATTATTGGGCAAACAATACTTCAACTATTATAACGACTTGGAACAAGATCCCTTTAGTCTTTTCAACCTCAATATAGGTGTTACATACAAAAACTACGAAATCAGTTTATGGGGCAAAAACTTGGCAGACACCAAATATCTTTCCTTTGCCTATGCTACCGCTACAGCAGATCAAGCCCCTGTACTCTATGGTGATTCACCACGTACCATTGGAATTACCTTAAAGGCAAAATTCAACGGTTTACATAATGACTAGTCACCCCTAAATTATCTAAATGATGAAGATTGCTAGATACATTATTCGTTTTTTATTAACCTCAATGTTTATTTGGGCAGGAATTGAAAAGCTTTTTCTTCCGTACAATCCGTCGGTATTTCGTGCTAATACCGCTGAAGCTGCCGAAGGCAACCTACCATACTAAAAAAACAAACCACATGGATTTAAGTCTAAAAGACAAACAAAAACAACTTATTTTAAAGGAACCTTTACATAAAGTCATGTGGAAAATGTCTATTCCCGCCATAGTCGCTATGGTATTATATGGGTTAAATGCTTTTATGGATACCATTTATGTTGGGCAGTTACTAAATGAAGAAGCATTAGCAGGTGTTGCCATTGCATATCCATTAACAGGTATAATGCTGGGTTTTGGATCTTGGGTTGGTACTGGAGCAGGTAATTATATAAGCATACTTTTAGGTAAAAATGATAACGATATATTAATTAAAGTTATTCCCAATGCAACGCTATTTACATTAATTGGCACGTTAATTTTTGCTATTCCCTCTTATATTTTTTCTGAAGAACTTATTGCATTTATGGGTGGTAGCGGCACCGTATTAAAATATGGAACTTGTTATTTAGAAATCACACTATTGGCATCGCCATTATGGGTATATGCCTTACAACTTAATTTCATTGTTAGAGCAGAAGGAAAAATGAAAACTGCTGCCATTATTATGGCTTACGGACTAGTTATAAATATTATTCTAACCCCTATATTCATTAATTACTTTAATATGGGAATTGGTGGTGCCGCTTGGGCAACCAATATAGGCATGTTTATATATTGCATAGTTGGATACCTTTATTATAAAAATGGGAAAGCATCATTTGTAGCAAATATCAACCTTATCAGATACGACAAGGAGATATTCCTGAAGATTATAAAATTAGGATTCCCTGGTTTTATAATGAGTCTGATGGGATTAATCCAAGCCGCAGTGGTTTTTAATGCCATAGTAAATGTAGGAACAGAAAGAGATTTGGCCTTTTTTGCCGCAGCCAATCGTATTATGCTCTTTTTAATGACACCTTTATTTGGATTGATGCGAGCTTTACAACCCGTTGCTGGCGTTAATTTCGGAGCAGCCCAATATACACGTGTCAAACAAAGTTTTTTGCTATTTTCTAAAACAGGCTTGTGGCTTATACTACCATTTTGGATGTTTTTAATGGCATTTCCAGAACTCAATATAAAAATGGTATTGCCTAATATGGTATTAACACCTGCCGATGTTTTCAATTTTAGAATCTATATGGCCATTTTGCCTTTTTTACCCTATGTATTTATGGCATTAACCTACCTACCCGCCATCAATCGTCCCAAACCTGCCAGTATTATAGGTGTGGCAAGACAGGTGCTATTTTATGTACCTATCATGATTTTTTTACCAAAATATATAGGTATTAAAGGCATTTATTATGGTGCTACCCTTATTGATATTGTAATCACGTTTTGGATTGTGTATGTGGTCTGGAAAACATTTTCAACGGTATTAACATTAAAAAAATGAAGCTAAGCCATATTCTATACAAAGTCGATAATTTGCATGCAGCAGTTAAAAAATTCAAGGAAGAGGGTTTTGTGATTGAATATGATACCCAAAACAGATTATTAAAGCATAAGGTACTATTCCCTAACGAACAACATATTCCGTTTTTAATGACCTTTTTCAATAAGAATCCAAAACCAAGCAAAGGTTTTGCGTATCCCAATGGGATAAAGGGTATTAAAAGCATCTCATTTGGAACCCAAGAAAAGTTCATTCCTCTTATAAAAGAACTCTGTAACGACCCAGCCCTAAAATTATATTTAGGCAATGATGTAAAAGATTTGGAATACGAAACAAAATAATAAACATAATAGATTATGAAACTTGAAATAAAAAATCTTTCAAAAACATATAGTAATGGCGTAAAAGCATTGCAAGATGTGAGTTTAACTATAGAAAAAGGTATGTTTGGATTACTTGGTCAAAACGGAGCTGGTAAATCTACCTTAATGCGAACTATTTCTACTTTGCAAGACCCAGATTCAGGACAGATAAACTTTAACGATATTAATGTTTTAAAAAAACCTGAAGACTTACGAAAAGTGTTAGGATACCTTCCGCAAGAATTTGGAGTGTACCCCAATGTAACAGCAGATGAATTACTAACCCATATTGCAGACATGAAGGGTATAGTTAACAAAGGAGAACGCAAAGACACTGTGGAAGCACTCTTGCAAAAAGTAAACCTCTACGACGTTCGTGACAAAAAACTTGATGGTTACTCAGGTGGAATGAAACAACGTTTTGGTATTGCCCAAGCGCTTTTAGGTAACCCTGAACTCATTATTGTAGATGAACCCACCGCTGGACTAGATCCCATGGAGCGTAACCGTTTTTATAATTTGCTATCTGAATTAGGTGAAGATGCTGTGGTTATTCTTTCTACTCATATTGTTGAGGATGTAAGCACACTCTGTACCGACATGGCTATTATTGGAAATGGTAAGGTTATGCTCACTGGTAAACCTAATGAAATTGAGGAAGCCATGAGAGGTAAAATTTACGAGGTTCCAATAGACAGAAATAAACTTACAGAATACCAAGAAAAGTATAACGTTATTTCACAACGTTTTTTTGCTGGTAAATTGATGATAACCGTTTTAGCAGATGAATTGCCTGATGGCAAATTTGACACAAAAAAACCGTCTTTAGAAGATGCCTATTTTAAAATTTTAAGCGAGAACTAAGATGAAAACCATACTTTCCATTATAAAAAACGAACTTAAACAACGTTTGTTCAGCTGGGTTACCCTCATTTTCTTTGTTATGCTAGTATTTCAAATGATATGGTACACCGAAGGATCCTTCAAATATTTTACAAATGAGGGTGTATTGATGAATGCTTCCAGTATTTTTTACCGTAACTATGCCGGTATGGGTATGCTCATGATTATTATAATTGCCATTGCTACAGGTAGCGTGCTATACAAAGAAATACAATATAAATCTGCACAATGGACCTATGCGCTACCCATAAGTGATAAGCAATTTTTTATAGGTAGGTTCTTGACGGCCTTTCTATATCTTGTAATTCTTAGTACTGCAATGATTGTTGGTAATTTGTTATTGCCCTATTCTGGTATTGGTGGGGCTAATCGCTTTGGTCCAGTACAATGGGGTCCTTTATTTCATGGTTGGATTATGTTTACCATACCCAATCTATTTTTTTATGTATCAATTGTATTTTTTTCAATTGTATTTACTAGGAGAATAGCAACAAGTTATTTAGCTGTTTTTTTGGTGGTCATTATATTTTTAATTGCACAGACCTCTTACGAAACAGGAGGTGGCGATAATTTAATTGCTTATATTTTGGCTGATTCTGGTGGCTATGTGTCTGCTCAACATTACACTGAATTATTGACTCCAATTCAAAAAAACACCGCATACTTTAAACTTTCTGGATACGTTCTTCAAAACAGATTACTTTGGTTGGGTATTGCTCTTTTACTTGCTATGGTATCTTATTTTAAGTTTTCATTTAAATATTTTATTCAAGCTGGCGTTGATAAATCTAAAAAAATTAAGGAAACTAAAAACAGTGTATTTACAGTTCCTTCAATAAAATTACCCGAAGCAATTAAACAATTTCGTATATCAGACTTTCTAAAAAAGTTATGGTCCCTATCTAAGCTCGAATTCATGAATATTGTGAGACCCACATCGTTCAAAATCATATTGGGTATTATTTTATTAATGGTCTTTATGCAAAACGTAACTTGGAATGCCACCTATTATATTGGCAACGAGCTACCTATTAGTAGTAATATGACATATTTCCGGATGCAGTGGGGTGTATTTGTTAACATGTTGATTATGATTTGGGCGGGAGAGTTGTTTTTTAAAGATAAAACAGTAAACATATGGCAGATTACAGACTCATTGCCTATTCCAATGTGGGTCGTCCAACTTTCAAGATTGGTAGCCATAATTGGACTATCGTTTGTCTTAAGCATTAGTTTTATTTTTATTTCAATATTCACCCAAATCTTGTTGGGAGGTGCTTCTTATATTGATTTAGAACGTTTTGTTGAAGATTTGTTACTATACCGATGGGCATTTCTCAATTTTGTATTGTGGGTTTCCCTAGTGTTTTTTGTAGCATCTCTAACCAGTCAACGTATACTTACGCATATTCTTTGTGTTGGTTTTTTCATTTTTTTAATCATTTCATATGAAATGGGTCTTATAGAAGACTTAAGAGTTGGTTACGGTTTTACACCTGGGGTTGAAGATTATTCTGAAGTTAGTGGATACGGCATATTCCAACAATCTGCTAATTGGTTCTTTTCGTTATGGTTGGCACTTGCCATTACTTTGGTTATGGCAGGTATTTGGCTATGGAAACGTGGTTCAGAAAAAAAATGGTCCAATCGACTTTCATTCAAAAACATTCAACTCGGCACAATTTCTAAATTTGCTATGGTAGTTTTTTTTGGTCTGTTCTTGTTTTTAATGTCTTTTATTAATAAAAATGTCTATGATATTGGAAATTTTACTCCAGAGGCTGAAGAAGAACGCTTAGATGCCGAATATGAGAAAGCATACAAGTATTTGGAAACAAAATCACAACCAAAATACGAAACGATAGATTTGGCACTAGACTTTTTTCCTTCGAAAAGGAGGGCCAACTTTTCGGCAGATATTACCTTGAATAATGAAAAAGGTGTAGATACATTATTCTTCAATACTAAGGACTTTGCTCAAATGACTACTATAAAACTCAATGGACAAGAATTAAAGGTTGTAAAAAAGAATGAAGCCCAGAATTTAACAGCTTATCTTGTACCACATGAAATACAAAAAGACAGTTTGTTACAGCTTACTTTACAAGGAAATAAGCAATACATTGGTCTTGTTCAAAGTGATTTTCAGGCAGACATTACATATAAAGGAAGCTTTGGAAGTATTCAGGATTTCTTACCTGTTATCGGTTACGATAGTGACAAAGAACTCCAGGAAAATCGTAAACGCCAAGAACAAGGTTTACATAGGCTAGATTCTAGAATGGCAAACATTGACGATTCTTTTGCTCTTACTCAAAATGTATTCTCCACGGATGCCAATTTAGTAAAAGGAAACCTTACCATAAGCACAGAATCTGGACAAATACCCTTTACGGCAGGGGTATTGCAAAAAACAGAAACGGTTGATGGTCGTACAGTAGCTCATTACACTATCGATAGTCCACAGGTATTCAATTGGCATTTAGGCTCATCAGACTATAACGTTGCCAAAGACAGTGCAAATAAAGTTGCTTATTCCATTTTACATAAACCATCACACATGTTTAATGTGGCATTGTATAAAGAAGCCATTACTAAAGGTGTATATTTTATGGAGACTCATTTTGGTCAAAAAGCAGTTAATAACAAACTTCAATTGGTTGAAATTCATCGTTGGCAAGATGCTAAATACACCTTTGCAAATACCATAGCACTTTCTGAAAAAGAAGGATGGGTTGCAAATACAGAAGGTTTGCAAGAGAAAGCATATATCTATCAAACCATAGGAAGTGGATTAACTAGTTTGTGGGTGCAAAAAAACGTATCTATTGCCAACGTACAAGGCGCAGATATGCTTGTATTAGCATTACCAGAGGCAATGGGATTGCAGTTTGTGAAAGAAAATCTAGGTAAAAAAGCTGCCGAATTACTTATTGAAAAGAAAACAGATAAATATGCTAAAGACAAAAATAATGAACCTAATACAGAGCCTACATTATTGTTTTCAGATGGCACCGACTATTTGGAAGAAAACAAAGGAGCCATTAAACTTTACGAGTTAATAGGTATTATAGGTAAAGCTACATTTATGGAAACACTAAAATCATCAGTTAAAAGTGACAAACCATTAATTTTCAAAAACTTATATTTTAATTTGCTAAGACAAGTTCCTCGAGCCAAACAAAAGGAAGTAAAAGAATGGTTTGAAACTGTAAAACCAATTTGATATTTTATTGATAGATATTATGTAGCTGCAATAGCGTCGCTTTCTCTTGTGTTTTATTTAAAATAAAACCAAAAATTTAAATGCAAAATGCATTTGAAAAGAACCTTATAAGATTATGGAAACATTTCTATATTAAACAGCTGAAAAAGCTAAAAAAATAGCTGAACATGAGAATAAAGAAAAGCAATTTGAACATAAAATATCAAAAATAGATAACAATAGTAAAAAACCTCCGTTAAAAACCTACCGTGTGGACACAAAAATATTTTTATTTTTCGCGATAAAAAATGCAGACACGATATTTTGAAGATTTAAAGGATAAGCGATTGTTGAGCCGAGGTAATTCTATTCTGAATCGCTTATTTACATCTAGCGTACATTCGATACGTCAGTTAACTCAAAGTGATTCAGAAGCCAAAGCGATGTATCGTTTTTTACAGAATGATACTGTTAACGAAAGTGATATTATCAAAAATATGACCTCTAACTGTGTGAGTGCTGTTGGTAATAAATCTGTACTGTGTATTCAAGATAGTAGTGAGATTAATCTATACAATCATAAAAAAAGAATAAAAAAAGATGATAGCATTGGTCTTACTAATGCTAGTATTGGAGGCTTAGGTTTTCACATACACCCTAGTTTTGTGATTGATTCACAGACATTGATGCCTTATGGTTTTTCAGATGTAAAAGTATGGAATAGATCATATGACAAGCGTGAAAAAAGAACTCATAGTGATAAAATGCTTCCTATTGAACAAAAAGAATCTTATAAATGGATAGAATCCTCATTAAATAGTAAGAAAGCTTTAAGCAATGCCCAAGAAATTATCATTGTTCAAGATAGGGAGGGAGATATTTATGAGCAATTTTGTAGTATTCCTGATGATCGTACACATTTACTGATTAGAGCAAAGACCTATAGGATTCTGGACTCCAAAGAAAAACTTTTTGAATATCTTTCGAGCCAACCTTTACAGGGTACTTATCAGGTAAGTCTCGAAGGAGATAAAAAAAGGATAGCCACGATAGAGGTACGTTTTACTCCAGTGACCATCAAAGGCAATCGGTATACCTCCAAAAATATTCCCCAGAGTGTTGTCCTTTATGCTATTGAAGCAAAAGAAGTTGGTCAAGATATTGAAAAACCCATACACTGGAGATTACTTACCACCAAAAAAGTAAAAGATTTAGAGACAGCATTACTTTGTATTGAGTGGTATACTTGCCGATGGATTATAGAAGAAGTCTTTAGAATTTAAAAAAAAGGAGGGTTTAATATTGAAGCTAGTGAATTAACTAGAGGTAAAGCCATAAGAAAATTGTGCCTAATGATGCTAGAGACTATTGTCAAGCTATTTATTATGCAAATTGCTTATAATACTGAAGAAGAAACAAACCCTAGAAGTTGTTTTTCAGAAGAAGAAATAAAATGCCTTGAACATCAAATTGAACGATTAGAAGGGAAAACCGAAAAACTAAAAAATTTATATAAACGGTCTGATCTCAAACGGTACATATGGGGTATCACCAGATTGGGTGGGTGGAAAGGCTACCTTAAACAAAGAAAACCTGAGATTAATACATTCTGGAGGAGGTTTCAAAAATTCTCTGCAATTATGCAGGGATGGATGCTCTTCAGAGATGTGTCCAGACGGTAGGTTAAAAACGGAGGTTTTTTACTATTGATAGGTGCGACAGAACCAAAAACTATAAATTATAGCATTTTTTTGTCAGCTTTAATTCTTTTTTTCAACATACTTCTAAAAATTAAAAGAAATATTGTAGTTGCAATAAATACACCTAAAGACTGACCGTGTATAAACCATTCTTTTCCGATATTTCCAACTAACAAATAAGTAAGAATGTATCCAAATAAGACAGAAAAAAGGCTTTGTAAAAATAAAAGATAACTTTTACCCAAAGTAATGAAACCAACTTGACTAGCTCTTGGGAGAATATTTACAAGAAAGTAAAAATATAACGATATGAGTAGTACTTCCATAATCTTGATCATACTCTCACTTTCAATATTAAAAAGCCTAAACAACAAATCTGAAAAAAAGAAAATTAACAATGCTTCAAAAATGCATATGGCGGCAATTATAGTAGTAGCTGACCAGTATAATTTCCAATAAGTATTTACTTGCCTTAAAGATATTGCTTTCTCAAACATAATCAAAAATGCTCCAGTAACACCTCGAGTTGGGAATATCATTAATAATTTAAGTTGTTCAATTAATCCAATTACCGCTAAGAACTCATTCCCTTGTTTAATAGCTAATTGATTAAAAAAGATACTTCCCAAAGCAAAAATTGCGATAGCTAGAAATACAGAAAAGGCAACTTTAGACTGAACTTTAAGAATAGTTCCCATCTTTTTTAAATAATCTTTTGGTTTCACAACTAGTGATAAAAATTTTTGAAGCCTTTTTTGTCTTAATGCAAAATAAAGGTTTCCAAGTGTCAACGATACTATTGATGCCAATGCCGCTCCAATAACCCCAAGATCTAGATAAAATATAAAAATTGGATTTAGAATTAGATTTGATATTACTATGATGGAAAGTATATAAATAATTTCCTTATTTTTATTTCTATACGATAAATATTGAGTAACAACGTTTAGAACTAAAACAAATAAATAAAGCGGTACAATAGCAAACCAATATTGGGTAAAAAACACTAGTATTTTTGCGTTAGAATGATCTTGAAGATTATTAAAATTAATGAACCTATCATAACCAAAAATTGTAAAAATTACAATTATTATATAACTAATTAATATTAGAAATATTGTCGAAAAATAGACCCTTTGCTTTTCTCCTTTACCTTCATAATTTGCCATTGAATTAACAAGGGCCGCTCCGATGGCTATCCCCATACTACCAACAATTCCTAAAATCGGTATTATTAAGGATAATGCTTTAAAAGCTTCTAATGAATAATTAGAAAGGTAGAGGCTATCTATGAAGCCTATCAAAACTGAAAGTAAACCTGCAAACGCTAAGGGTAGAGAGTTAAGGAACATTTTTTTTATATGCTCCTTATTTTCTTTTCGGGTCACCCCAATTAAATACTGTATCATCAACTATGCTTGGATAAATTTAAAATTACTCGTTGTTAAAGACAATTAATTAATTTTTATCAAAATAGAATCAGCCATCACCTTGCAGATGAGAACTAATTTTCTGAAATTAATTTTGTTAATATAGTGAAGCTTCAAGCTTAGATTAATAGCTGTTTTTTAAACTGCTTAACTTTTTTGTTCTATAGAGACCTAACTCTAAATTCTCTCGAATTGTAGAAAATGCATCTATAGTCTTCTCAATATCATCATCTTTGTGAGCTGCAGTAGGGATCAATCTAAGCATGATTAAATCTTTGGGTATAACAGGATATACAACAATAGAACAAAAAATACGATAGTTTTCTCGAAGGTCATATACTAAATGCATAGCCTCAGGAATACTGCCTTGGAGAAATACAGGAGTTATACATGAATTCGTATTACCAATATCAAATCCTTCTTCTTTAAGGCCATTTTGAAGTTTCAGTGTTTGCTTCCATAATTTGCTCTTTAATTCTGGCATTGTTGATATCATTTCCAATCTTTTTAAAGCTCCCTTTACCATGGCCATGGGAAGTGATTTAGCGAACATTTGAGAACGCATATTATACTTCATAAAATTTATTATGTCTGCGTCTGCCGCGAAAAAACCTCCTATTCCAGCCATAGATTTTGCAAATGCGGCAAAGTAAATATCAATGCCTTCCATTACTCCTTGCTCTTCTGATGCACCTGCTCCATTTTTTCCTAAAACACCGAAACCATGAGCGTCATCTATTAAAAACCGAAACTTATATTTTTTCTTCAACCTTACAATTTCCTTCAATTTACCTTGAACTCCTCTCATTCCAAAGACTCCTTCCGAGACTACAAGAATCCCCCCACCAGTCTCATCAATAAGCTTAGTAGCTCTTTGTAAATTAACCTCTAAACTATCAACATCATTGTGCTTATAAGCAAACCTTTTGCCTTGATGTAATCTCACTCCATCAATTATACATGCGTGAGATTCAGCATCATAAACAATAACATCATTTCTTGTAACTAATGCTTCTATTCCTGAAACCATTCCTTGGTATCCGAAATTTAGAAGATAAGCTGCTTCTTTTTGTTCAAATCGAGCTAGGTTTTGTTCTAATTCTTCATGAAACATAGTGTGGCCTGACATCATTCTTGCTCCCATTGGGTAAGCCAATCCATATTCTGCAACTGCTTCGTTATCTGCTTTTCTGACTTCTGGATGATTTGCTAAACCTAAATAATCATTTATGCTCCATGTTATAACTTTCTCTCCTTTAAATCTCATTTCACTTGAGATTTGTCCTTCAAGTTTAGGGAAAACGAAATATCCTTCAGCTTGTTTAGCCCAATTTCCAAGAGGCCCTTTGTCTTTTTTAATTCTATCGAAAATGTCTTTCATTAATCTTGTATTTGGCTAAGTGTTAATTTTAAATTAGTTTGCTATCTATTTTATTATGGTAAAATATCTCATTTTGCTTTTAAATTTGAAAAATAGACGAAGGTTAAATAAGAAATAGTATTATAAGTTACAAGAATACATAAGTAATTACTCACGTGAAATCCTAATTTAGTTGTTTTTTTGTAGGACACCAAAAATTATATAAAAAAATATTTAACACAGTACTATGCATTTTAACACTGTCTAACTTTTTAGTAAGGAAAACGTATTGAATTTAAAACGCTGTTTGGGATTTCAAAAATTGCGATGTTTAATTAAGTTCACAAGAAATCATTTGCATAGTTCCAAAGAGTAACTTTTCATGTTTTACTTTTTTTAGTCCAACTTTTTCTAATGTAATATCAAAATCTGTTTGCAAAAATTTTTTATATAACGGTGTTTCAAATTTGGTCAGACTTTTATATATTAGGACTCCAATACCTCTTTTAGGCTTACAATAATCAATAAACATGACTCTTCCTCCTTTTTTCGCCACTCTTTTCATTTCTCTTAAAGTATTCTCTCTTACATCTGGAGTCATACAATGTAGTGCAAAAGACATAGTTACTATGTCAAACTTATTATTATCAAAGGGTAGTTTGGAACCATTAGCACAATGAAAATTAATCATTTTGGATTTGTCATTTAACCTTGCGTAATGTAACATGTCTTCAGATAAATCCATACCAGTCACTTTAGCACCTTTTTTTGCAAAAGCTAAAGCTTGTTTTCCTGTTCCAGTAGCAACATCCAATATTTCTAATGATTTTACATGACCTGTAAATTTACAAAATGCCTTTCGACATCCCGAAGCTATTAAATCAAGCCATTTATATTTAGGAGCTACTTTTTTAAAAAGTTTTTTGTTATAGATTACAAATTCATTTTCATTCATTTGATACAGTTTTGAAAGGTTCTTTCTTTTGTTTTTTTTTATTTAAATGAGAATCTACAAATATTTGAGACGTCGTATAAATTGTCTCCATTGGATTGGCACCAACTGAAGATGGAAAAACACTACTATCAACTACGAAAACATTTTCTGTTCCGTACAATTTATAATCTTGATCTATGCATCCTTTTTTAGGATCTTTGCTCAACTTAGCACCAGACATCATGTGAGCGGCAAACAGCATGGTCTCATTAGGTCTAAATTTTAAATTCTCTACAGCTTTGTCTGCTTCTTCAATTCGATCTAATATATTAAATCCAGTGTCAGAATCTGGATTTCCACATAAATTTTCAAAACTTGGAATTATCACTTTTTTAGCTCCCCCTTTAAACATTATTTTTATTGCTTCTGCTACTCCAAATCTAAATCTCGAAATGTCATTATCACTTAAAGAGTAGAAAATTTCTGGAACGCTATCTTTAGATTTTTCTATTCTATTTGTCTTTTGCATTTCTTCAATAAGTAGAACTCCAAATCCGCCAATATGTCGATATTTTTCGATTATTTTAAGTACTTGCTTCGGACTTCCAGGAATTAACATTGCACCTATTTCAGGTCTAGCGCTTGCAGATTCAAGAAGAAAATCTACTTTAGGTAAGCGATGATTAGAAGTAAGATAATCACCAATATATATGGATGATTGTGTGCCAATATGATTATCTATCTTTTTATCGAATAAACCTAGAACTAACATGAAAGGATGCATTACAAAACCTTTTCCAATCATATCGTTTTTAAATCCAGAACTTTTCAATAAGGAAGAAGTTCCAAGGTTGCCTCCAGCAATTATGATATTTTTGGCCTTTAAGCTAATCGTTTTATTTTGAGGTAAATTTAGTCCAAAAGGATCTTTAATTATTCCAGAATAATCTTCTGGATATCGAACTTTAAAATTCACTCCCATAGCTCTTCCTTTGTTCATTTTAATATTAAGAACTTCTGCATTGGGAATTAAGGTTAAAGGGTTATTATGATCTTGCATAGGCTGAAGAATATAATGTTCTACAGGTCCCTTCTTATCGGTTCTTGAATATGGTGATTCTCCTTTTTTGTAAGTATTGAGTCTATAATAAGAGGCATTTAGTCCATGCAGTTCTGCACCCTCCTTTAATATGTTATTATGGAGATTTACTTCTTCCGGTTCAACCTGACGCGTTTTAAGTCTTGACAATACTTTAGTATGTGATTCCTGTAAATCTTCATGCGTCCAAAAATCTGAATCAATATACCCCTGTTCATGCCATAAATCAAAGCGAGATCTTATCGTATTTAAGGAAGGTTCAAACGCCATATCTACATTCACAGTAGCACCACCACCAACGGCACTTCCGTTAAGTACAAAAACACCTCCATCCATTGTAGTGCGGAATCCTTTATCCTCGTAAAAGTCTAGACCTGCTCTCCCATCAAATGTTCCTGGAATGAAAAAAGAACCAGATTCTAAAATTGCAACTTTTTTGCCATTTTTATGTAATTCTGAAGCCACTAAACATCCAGATGGACCAGTACCAACTACGATATAATCTAAATCACCTTGGATTTCGTTAAATTTTTGATCATACTGAAGATTTGATTTAAACTCAGGGATTTTTATCTTTGGGTCTGCTATAAAAGCATCTTTTTTATATTCTCCTATGTCTGTAATTAACCTTCCAACTTCTCCTTTGTACGCATTTACTATGTAATAAACTCTAAGACTGGAGCCGATTCTACGATAAAAATTTATATTTGAACTAGTTAATATGTTAATAAAACGAAGCTTTTCATTATAACTCATTTGAAGAAGTGAGTATTTTTTTGATTCTTCAAAAAACTCTTCCAACTTCTTAACAGAAGGCTTTATTTCTGAATATGGAGGTTTTGTTTTCTCTACATATTTATAATAGATATTAATCCAACCAGAACGAAGTAATCGTTTTGGTTTCGAAATCAATACTAAAATCCATTTTACTGGCTCGTTAATTAAAAGTTGTTCATATTGTGTTTTTTTGGATTGTTTTATAGATGAAATGATTTTAGGATCTTCACCTTCATATGGCAGAAAAAAATCAAAAAGCACGTTATGTAAATGCCATAAATCCTCATACGATGGCATAAGCAATTTGAGTAATGCTTTATTTTTTTTTTCTAATATTTTCTGTAATAAATTTTTCATAAATATTGTATTTTTTATATACTTTCCCTCCCATCATAGTAGCTAGTCTATTTATAACATGATTATCTTCTAGAGTCCAACTTCCTTCGCAATGAAATTTATTTAATTTTAAAGCATTGAGAGCAGATTGATAATATAAAAGTGCATCAATTCCCTTACTTCTGTATTCAGGTAAAACCCCAATTAGCATCATTCGCAACCATCCTATTTTATTTTTAGCATTTAATAAGTGTAAAAAACCAAAAGGAAATAATCTTCCTTTCATTTTTTTCAGTATTTCGTTATAATCATACAATGTTACTATCATTCCAACGGGTTTATCGTCGATTTCGGCAATCAAAATCAATGATTTCTCTACAATAGGCTTCATACTCTTAGCCATTATTATAGCGGCTTCTTGTGAAATTGGGATAAACCCCCAATTATTGCACCAACATTTGTTAAATATATCGACGATAGTATATATTTCCTCCTGAAAGTTTTTCATTTGGATTTCTCTGAGCCTTACACCACTCCTTAGTTTAATTGATTCAGCAACTCTAGCTATTTTACTATTATCGGCAACATGCCTACTATTAATTTTATATGCCCAAAGTTGTTTCACCTTATTAAATCCTAAGTCAGTAGTTAGATATGGATAATATGACTTGGTGTATGGCATCATCAGGCGAGGAGCGTCATCAAAACCTTCAACTAGAAAACCAGATTCGTAGTTCATTGAAGGACTAACTGGACCTCTAATGGCAACCCTACCTCTTTCTAATAACCATTTGGTTGCTTTTTTCAGAAGTAAATTTGCAATCTCTGGGTCATTATAACATTCAAAAAAACCAAAGAAACCAATATTCTCGTTATGTACCTTATTGTGCTCATGATTGTCAATTGAGGCAATCCTTCCTACGACTGATTCATTCTTCTTAACCAGATATAATTGCATATCGCCCTCTGCGAAAAATGGGTTTAATTTCTTATCGAATAGTTTTATATAATCTTTTTTTATTGGTGGCACCCAATTCGAATCATCTTTATAAAGATCATATGGAAAGTCAATAAAATCATTTAAAAGTCTCGCATTATTAACTTCTTTGATAAAATATTTATTCATTTATGGTATTCTCTATTTCGGACATTAATTCGTTTTTCACTTGTACTAACCCATGTTTAAATTCGAAATATTCTGGATCTATCAAATACTTATTTACAATTTCGAGTAACAAACTGGTATTATCATAGTGCAAATAATGTGTGCCTCCCTTAATAATTGCACAGTCTACTTTTCCAGATAGCCCTGCTGCAGCTTCTGTAATTTCACAAGAAGAGATATTGTCTTCCTCACCAGAAATCATTAATACTGGAATATTTAGATTTATTAGCATCTCTGTCACATCTTTCTCCCATAACATTAAGAGTTGTCGAGCATAATTCAAAACACTTGATGGCGTTAAAAATGGTTCAATAATCATCGGCTTAATATCCTCTCCTATAAGGGATAAAATATCTTGAACTAAATCTCTTTTTTTCTCTTCATCTTGAAGTTCATCAAAAGCAATTACTTCTTCTTCCTTAATGAGAATATTTTTTAGAGCTTCTATTATAATTGAAGCTATATAAGGGTTTTGATTCACTCTGTCGCAAATTTGTTGCATATCATTTTCATAGGTTGTATGATATTTTTCGAATCCAGGCACTCCTTTAAAGCAGCTGCTAAGAAAAATCATGGTGTTTACCAATTCAGGATAATCAGCCTGAAACTGTAAAGCTACTTTGGGACCAGTACACCATGCCATTATATTACATTTTTGAACATCTTCATTGTTAAGAATATGTTTTATATCTTCTACATGAGTCTGGATCGGATAACTTTCTTCAACACCTCCTTTTTGAGATGCTGTGCCTCTCATAGACCAAATAATTACGGTGTGATTTTTATAAAGACCATTTACCATCCAATCCCAAAAAGACAAACTCTGTCCATAGGCATTAAGAATAACAAGAACGGACCCATTCCCTCCAATATAATATGAAAGGTTATCTTTCCCTTCTACTACGACTGTTTTTAAATCCAATCTATGAACGACGCTTTGAAGTCTTTTACGCTGTACTTTCTTATCCTCGTCGAACTTTACTTTTGCATTTACCGTGACCTTGTACTCTACATCGTATCCAAGTTTTGGAATATCCTTATCTAATTTAGCCAAATTATAGCCTTTGTCACATTCAAAATAATGAACAGTTTGAAGGTATGAGTCAAAAATATCTTCTTCATGTAATAACAACCTATCTATAGGACCTAATTCATCGATATTGCTAACCGCATAAGAATTAATTCCAAAAGCATCTCCAATGGTAGACATATAACGTTTTAATGGTGTCGGATGTGGGTTTGTTAGATGAAAAACTTCATTCAATGTATTGGCATTTGTACATATTGCCATGAACAGAGTCACTACATGATCCACACAAATTAAATTGGCAGAAGCACCTTCTGTCACTAACATTTTAAGAGCGTTATACTTAAAATACTCAGGCATCTTAAGTTCGAGTTTGTCTTTTAAACGCAATAAGATTGCTAGATATCCGTACAAACCAGAATTGGTATCTACACCATATGTTATCGAATCACCTATTATTATTGAAGGTCTAAGAATGCGAAATGTAACCCCATATTCTTTATGATAATCTAATAACTCCTTTTCACACATTCTTTTGGAAAGCTCATAGGGGTTATGGGTTTCATCTTGATGTTCATATATTTCCTCTTTAATTAGACCTGTTTTTTTGCCTGAAACATAAGCAGTACTGACGAAGTTTATATGGGGGATTTTATAATCTGTAAGAAATTTAAGTACGTTCTTTATGCCTCCATAATTGATTCGAATAGTTTCCTCTTTTTTGTGATGTTCAAAATACAACACAGCAGCACAATGCCAAAACTCATCTATATGAACGTTAAACGGTTCTTTTAGACCTAGATTTGCTTCAGTAATATCTCCATGAATTGGAATAATTCTTGTCTTTTCAATGTTACTTAGGTCTACAACTTGTTCGAGCCGGTTCCAAAGTCTTTCTGAACCCGTCATTCGTCTTGCGCTTCGCACTAGGCAGTAAATGTTATGTGGAGTTGTTGTTAGAAGCTCTTTTATTAAGTACCCTCCCAAGAAACCAGTTCCTCCAGTAAAGAATATATTCTTTTTCATGTTTATTAATTTTTAATGTAATTTGATAATGTTAGTTGAATCCAAGGATCTTTAAAGTATCCAAAAAGACTTTTTATAATTTTATTTTTAAGGTCACATACCGACATAGTGCCTTCTATTGTAATTGTTTTTCCATCTATGCTCTTCGGGTTTTTTGCATAGTAACTTGAATATTCTCCATCTGGATTAAGAAATGATAGAATCTCGATTGCTTTTTCAAAGTCAATTTGTCCATAATTTTTTTGTATTTGGCTATTTAATATATCGTACCTCCATTGAATATCGTCATACGTATTTCTAGCTGTCTTGACTCCTTTAGGTTTTCTAATTTTATTTACTGTGAATTTGTTCATCATACAATACCTCATCTCAGGAATGAGATACATGTTTGTAACTAATATCACATCTTTTTGCAATACTCTAATTGGGGCAAAATAATAGGTATCAGGGCAATTTAGATCCCTAAAATCATTATCTAAAAATCCATTATTTGAAAACATTGTTGTTTCAAATTTTTTGTTTTTGAAATCAAAAAGCTTTCTATTATAATTTAAGTAAGCATTGGGATATTCGAAATCACTCCAACGCTCCATCATTCCATCTTTTTGATGTGGCTTCGATTTGTTAGCTTCTATAAATTCAAGTTTAGGTAGGATATCTTTATATTTCTTCGGAGGATATTTAAAAAAATCTATTCGTTTTTCTTTTTTTCCTGCTTCCACAACAACAGCTTTGTCATTGGTACCATCAGCAATTAGATATAACCATGGCACGCCTCTTTGAGATTTTCTAATCATTTCTACTCCGTCCTTAGCTGAAGTAGCAAATTGTGCACAATGACGAACAAGCATTATTGAATTTAACCCAGGTCTACTTCTATTACAATTAGCCGCAGGAACCGTATTTACACCTACTCCAATTCCTTTATTGTTCATGGCTGTAAGGGAGCCAACAAAACCTGGTGCAGATACACTAATAAAAGCCACAGACGGCTTGTCCTTAAATTTATTTGTGGGGTTGTAAATAATCATTGTTGCGACATTTTGCAAAACGTTTGCCGCACTTAACATAAAATCTCGACCAAAGAAGTGATCATTTCCTGAGAGAGTAGCATTACCAAATACAGAAAAACCATTACAAAAAATAGGAGGAACAAGCATGTTCGTTTCAAAAGAGGGCATTTTTTCTTTTAGATATAGCTCTAAATCTGTAAGTCCGTAACCAGTATATAAATAGGATAGAATAAAATCAAAAGCGGTATTAAGATTCCATAATTTATTAAAAGTAACTTTCATGCCCGACAGAGAAGAACCATCAACTAGTCCTTGAATCTCTTGTTTATATAAATCTGGAATATCTTCTGGAAATTTTTTATCTATTTTTATTGTCATTTTAGATATAAAACCCCAAATTAGTTTACATAGTTTTCTTGATTTTCTTGGATCCATTTCAGGATTAATCATAGCAGGAATAAAATTGTAAATGTATTCGTTTGCCATTTCATTTACCATATCTGGAGCAAGCCGCCCTAATAGAAACCCCATTTGATATGTGCTTCCCTCAACATAGTAAGTCGTTTTTGGTAGCCCAGTTTCATAATTTTTGGCTTGCTTACTATTTGCTAAAAACCCACGCATACCTTGAAATTTTTCAATTTTCACAACTTCATAACCATCAAGGTTAAATGATTCTAAAATACTCTCGGTCGATTTAAAAAGTGTTTTTTGTTGTTTATTTGTAGAAACAATATTTGAAAACATGGATATCTGATTAAATATATTGGATTATTGAATTAGAGTGTTTTCATAAAATGATAACAGATAATGTCCATGCGTTCTCTAAGATAAAATCGATGAGCTCCAAAACGTTGAACACCTGAATCAAGATCAATTCGTTTGCAGAGATTCTTCTTAGCATATTCAGATAGCCAATCCAGCATTTCCTTTCCATGCCCTCCAGATCTAGAGTTAGATGTGGTTATCAAATCATCGATGTATAGATATTTCCCCCATGCTATAGATTGGCTAATCCTAAAGCCAGAAACAGCTTCAATTTTATTATCTACTTCAACTCCTAAAAGCTGATAATTTGATTTGATTTCTAATTCGCGTATTAGGTCAACATAATTTGCCTCTTCAATACAAGGCCTTAACTCCTTCATAATCAAGTAAGAAGAAAGTATTTCTTCTTTTGTTTTTAATAATCTGAGTGTAATTTTCATATCATTTGTTAACTTTTGAAATTTCAATTTTATTAATTATATCTCCTACCGTTTTTAGCTTAACAATATTTTCAGGTTTAAAAGCACCTTTTTTGGCATACACTTCTAAGTCTAAAATCAGTAACAAAAAGTTTAGGGAGTCTATTCCTAAACAACTAAGTTCATCCTCTAACTTTATAGCGTTTTTATCTATTGGAGGTTTTGTTTTGTCTGCTATTAATTTTAAAATATCTTCCATATAATTTTATTATTTAAGTATTCTGCTAATGTTATTACACATTATATTGTTAATTTCTTCAGAAGAAAGAATACTTTCTATGTTAGTTTTGAAAGTATTGACTAAACTTTTTTGATTACCGTTTAATCTATGTATAGGCCAGTCGGTTCCGAATATTAATTTATTCAGGATTCCTCTTTTCTTATGTTCCATTAAAATGTTTTTGAAATTCTCCATTCTAATGGCGTTTGTGAAACCAGATAAATCTAAATAAATATTTGATCGATATTCTGCCAATATAGCTGCTTGTTGATGCATCATAAACCCAGCATGGGCAAGTATAAAATTGACTTTTGGGAATCGATAGGCGGCATCATCTATAAGTTCAGGGGCACTATATTTGAAAGACATTGTAGGACTTGTTGGGCCAGTATGTAACAAAACAGGAACTTCATATTGTTCTGCGATTTCATAGAAAGAAAAAAGAATGGGATCACTTGGCGAAAATCCACATGGTGGATAAAGTTTTAATCCTTTAAATCCCCAATCCTTAATCGCTTTTTCAAAAAGATAGAGTCCCTCCTGTCCTCTTCTAGGATCAATGCCAGAAAAAATAATAAAGCGATCGGGATATTTTAAAAGTAGTTTTCTATGTATTTTATGAATTTCTTTAATTGAAGGAAATTCTTTTGGAAACATAATTCCGTAATCAATGATTAGTAAAATAGATTTTGAAATTTCCGCATTATCCATTTCATTAATAAGCAAAGTACCATCATCATCACCATGCATGTAAGAAGATATAATACCTTTTAAATGTTCTTTTTGAGATTTTAATAATTTTTGTGGCACAGAAGATACAACGTTATCAGCTATTCCTTTGAGAAAGGATGCTGGAAGCACTTTATGAGATGCAAGATGAGAATGACAATCAATTATCATATGATAAAATCAGGTTTTTAAGGTTTTCTATTTTTGGTTTTCCCGTTTTCGTTCTAGGAATTTCATCTACAATATTGATTTGGTCTGGAATATGTATTGAATTTAATTTTGAATCAATATGATGGATTATTTCTTCCTTAATGTTTGCTTTGAAATTTTGAACTATCACGAATGTGATCGCACTATCCAATTTATCCGCTTGTAATATGGCCACACTAACACTTTCTTTTACCCAGTTAAGTTCCTCAATACATTGGTCTACATCCTCCAGATAAACTTTTTTCCCTCCTCTTATAACCATATTTTTTCTTCTTCCAGCTATATATAGATAGCCTTCGCTGTCGAAGTAGCCAAGGTCTCCTGTTCGAAAGTAGCCTGATACCGTATAACATTCTTTCTGCATAGTATCATTATAATAACCTGATTGTATAACACTGTCGCCCTTCATAATAATTTCTCCTATTTCTCCTAGGGGCAAGTCCATTTCATTTTCGTTAGTATCTACAACTCTAATACTAATCCCAGCAGGCTTACCCACAGTTCTTGGTTTTATAAATTGAAAAGGAGTGATAGTAGCGAAACAGGTAGTTTCACTTAATCCATAACATGGAATAATGTGACGATTAAATTTTGAAAAAAAATCAAGTCGTACCTTTTCAGATAAAGGTGCAGCACCAGAAATTGTAAACTTCAAACTGTTAGTATCTTCAGGTTCGAACAAAGCATTAATTGCTTGAAAGATAATAGGTACGGCACTAAAAGATTTTATTTTCTCCTGTTTCAAAGCCGTTTTAAGATTACGAGATGTTATAGCATTAAAAGCCTTACAAATAACGCATTTACCTCCCATTCTTATCACTGGAATAATATCACTAATAAGAGTAAATGTGTGAAACATTGGAAGAACACTTGCTGTGATCCAGGACGAATTATAACCAAAAAGATAAATAGCTTCATTCGTGTTTTTTATAATATTTGTTGACGATAATAATACCCCTTTTGGATTTCCTGTAGTTCCAGAAGTATAAATTAAAAGTTTACCTCTAATATCTAAATTTAGATCAGGTATTTTCTGAGAAGTTTTGCAGATGTTAGAAACGTCTGGCTCTATTATTACTATGTCTCTGCCTTCTTTGATTGATAGTTTATCCGAAATAATTAGTTTAGTTTCAGAATGAAGCAGGATTTTGTTTAACTCTTCTTCGCTATAATCTGGATCAAGTGGATTGATTGTATAAGGTAAATTTAAACCGCAAATAAGATATAGAGCTTGATGAAGCCTTTCTTTACAACTTATTGTAATTACACTTCCAGAAGAAATACAATTTTTATCGATTATTTCCTTCAGTTTTATAACCCCGTTTATTAACATGCCATAGGTAATTTGAATTCCTTCACTAATATCACATAAAGCTATTTTGTCTAAATCTATGTTAAAAAAGGTTTCTTTGTTATGAATTTCTTTTAAACACATTTTGCTAAAGTATTAATGGTTTTTTCTGCAAGTGCTGGAGCTAGCCTGTATCCAGAACCACCACATCCACCTGCGATAAGATGAGTTGGGTTTCTAAATTCTGCTACAGTTATAGGTTGTCTTTTAGAGGAATAGGTATCACAGAATACACGTCCTTTGGATAGATAAGGAATCATGTTTGGTACATATTTATTCAAAATAGCAATTGCTCTGTCCAATTCATCTTCAGTTATTTTTAAAGGCTCTTTCGGACTACAATTCCATTCTTCACTTGAAACGCTAAATAACCATTTTTTTTGTTCGAGCATTGGCATTAAAAAAGAATCTTCATCTAAAAAATACAGAACCGAATCTTTTCTATTTGGGAATATGTCTATATAAAAGCAAATTATTTTTTTTATTTTCCAGTCTACCTTAAATTTCTTTATCCAAGGAATTTGTAAACTCCAAGGTCCAATAGAAGTAATAACAAAACGAGAAGAAAATTCTCTCCCGTCGGCTAATAAAATATTGTTTAGTAAACATTCTCTATCATATTTTACATTTATTACTTCTGAGTGTTCAATTATTTCAACATTTCTGCCTTGATATTGTGAAGCAAGAAGAAGTTTTGAAATGGAACTTTTATCAATTGCACGGTAACATTCAATTGGACCATGAATCTCTTGCTCTTTTTGAAGCTGCACCTTCTTTTTGGAAATATTTAGTTGGTTACAGCTAGAATTTGATTGTCTTAACTTTTTCTCAAATCTATTTTTATTAAAACTATCAGGTTTTCCTATTGCATAAGCTTCTAATCTAACAGAAGGAAAATCCAGTATCTCAGATGTAATATTATTAAAATGAACTCGCGATAAAGCAGACATTTTTTTTATTTCATCTGTTAGATTGTTTGGAAAATCTAAATCAGCACCAAAATAAGAAGCTCCACTTCCCATTTTCGATTTGTCGATAACAGCAATTTTCCATTCAGAAAACATATTGGCTCCCAAAAAGGCACACCAAGCACCTACGTAACCACCACCAATGATAATAAGGTCAAAATACTCATTAGTTGTTTTTAAACGTTCCACCATATAGAGAATATCAGAATGTTTTCTTTTCCAGAATTACAAATTGAATGAGATTCATTTGAGTCAAAAAAAAGAATATCTCCTTGTTTTACTTTTCCTTCTTTCTTTTCATTACGAATAAGTTCACCTTCTCCTTTCGCAATAAACCAACACTCTCTTACTTCATGAACATCAATCAAACTAGATTTTCCAGGAAACACTTCCCATCTTGATGCTTTAAAAGGTGCCAACTGTATGTTATTTGTGTTAAATACCACCTCTTCGACTACCATAATTTCTTTTTCTATTAATGGCGGTAGGAATTCTAATTTTACGTTCCTCATAATTAATTAAATTTTAGTTGTTTTTCTATAATTGTTTTTGGTAAGCATGGTAAAAGATTATTGTAATCTAATATTTCAAAAAAGCTGGTAGGAATTTCTAACTTTTCAAGTGAGTTAATATTATTAAAGTTTTTATTAGTAGGAGCTCCTGTATTTCCAAGTGCTTTCCAAATTGTCTCACTAATTTCAGGCATTATTGGAAAAAAGAATAATGATAATGACTTCAACAACCAATATGGATTAGCTAACCAATCTTCATTTTTGATTGTTTTCAAAAACCAATTCTGAGAAAATTCAACAGCTTTATTTAAATTTTGAGTTGGAGGCATTAATAAATTTGCTTGTTGTTTAACAGCCAACATTAGATCTTTGTTAAGGTTTGATGGAAGTTTTTTTACCTCTTTCGTTTCTAATAGTTGATATAAAAGTTTTTGAACTTTTATATCAAATTCTTTTACTAAAAAACTATTATTAAAGTGAATAAAATCAGATATATTAAAATCTGTTTCCTTGTCTTTAGGATGGTTCTTTGCAAGATAAAATCTTATAGAATCGCTTTTTGCTTTTGTTTTATTAACTATGTCTCCAGCCCATATCACATGAAGTCTGCTAGTTGAAAACTTACTTCCCTCAAGTTTGTAGAAATGGTTTGTAAGCAAATAATCGAATGGTTTAAAAGTATTCGATTCGATAGCAGACCCCAAAACTCCTACAAACCATGGTATGGTACTGTCTATGCCAAAACTTGCTATAGTAGTTACCTCTGATCCCTTTTCGAACGGGTTTCTATCAAGATTCATTTCTTTCGAATACAATGCTCCACATACTCTTGACAGCGAGAAAAGACCAGTATATGGAAAAACAACGTGGTAATTTTTTCCTTCTAAATTTTCATTTCCCCATTTTACCCCCCAATTACCAGGATTGGTTATTCTCACTTCTCCTTTGTAGAAATCAAGATAACGTTCTATAATTTTGAAAAATTCTAAACGTGTTCCCATAGATGTAATATGATTCAATAACTTTTTGATATTTTTAATTTTCAAAAAGAATGTATTCACATTTTTTTCCTTTATATCGGTTTCACCTAAAGTGGGTTTAGTTTCTTTAAAATCCTCTGGATTAAACTGCATTCCACATACTTCACACAGATAACTTCCAGCGTCATTTTGACAATGAGGGCAATTTCCTCGAATCCAAGTTCCTACAATGTATTTATCTGTTTTTGAGCTGTAAAAAACCTTTTCGTTACGTCTATAATATGACTTGGTTTTTGAGAGGGCTTCCATGGTATTCAGATACATGTCATCAACTTGTTTTTTATATGCATTATCTAATGGGTTAAAATAATCACAATCTATCATTAAAGCTTTCAGGTCATCTTCTATAAGTTTATGGAAATGATTACAAACTTTATAAACGTCCATTTTAGTTTGATAAGACTTGAGAAGAACATATGATTCGTAGATATCTGAACTTGAAATAACTTTTGCCGAATCTCCATTTCGATTAAGAGATCTAGCAAGGATATCCATTTTTAAGAATGGGCCTCCAATATGCCCAAGATGAAGTCTTCCATTTGGTGTGGGCATCGCAGGAATCAGCAAAAATTTTTTTTTAGATTTCATGGCTTGTTGTGTTAAAAATTATGAGATATTAATTTTGTCCAGTTTGTTATTGGGTGCGTTTATTTCTGAATCCCACTCAAAGGTTGAACTTTCTCCTTTGAGGCAATAATACTCTTCTTGTAAAAGAGAGTTTACTATTTTTGCTGCTCGCCAAGAATTAAGGCTCAAATTGGGGTTTGGAACTCCCCAAATTTTTCTTGCACCGTTCTGAACATATATTTTATTGTTCTTGGGACCATTCCATGGAACAGAAAAATCTTCATTCATTTCTACAAGCTGGTCATTTTCTCTAAAGTCTCCCTCTATTGATTCGATAAATTTGGGTAACTTTTCTTTATAACCAGTTGCCAGTATTACAATATCTACATCCAACACTTTGATTTTTGGGGGAAGCATTTTATTTATTACTAGTTTATACGAGCTACCATTTTTATAAATATCTTCTAATTGACAGGAGGGGTGAAAATCGCATATTTTGTTACCAACCAGAACTTCTTTTTCGTAAAGTTTGCTGTAAATACTTTTTAAAAGATCTTCGCTTATTCCATCTGAAGTAAGTTTTTGATTTTCTATTAATTTAAGCTTTACGTTTTTAGGAAGTTTGAAAAAGTATTCACTATAAGAAGGAGTATATAATTCATTGGTAAATGGTGAGTCATCCATAGGCAAGAAATTATACCTTTGAGAAATCCAATCAATTCTTTTTGGTGAATTTTTAGAGTCAAGTGAAATAAGGTTATTAATAATTTCTGCACCACTTTGCCCACCACCAATAACAGCTACTCTTTTGTTACTGAATTGTGTGTTTTTTTTCATAAAAACGGAGCTATGAAAGAGTGTATCTCCAATATATTTTTGAAAAACTTCAGGCACAAATGGAATAAGTCCCGTTCCAATAACAATATTTTTAGAACGATAGGTCTGAGTCTTTGTTTTAACAACAAAGTAATCTTTCATGAAACAAGCAGAAATGACTTCATTTCCAAATTCTAAATTATTCATCTTCTGAATAACCCAATTATAATATTGATTAAATTCTGTTCTCTTAATATCATCTATTCCAGAAATTGAAAACCTATATAATCGCTTATTTTCAGATAAAAAATTAAGAAAAGAAAAAGGGTTTGTAGGATCTACAAGAGTAACTAAATCTTTAAGGAAAGATACTTGCAAGGTAACTCCACTCATAAGCATACCTTCATGCCAAATAAAAGAGGTTTGTTTATCCAGAAACAAGGATTTGAATCCTTGAATTGGTGATAATAATGCTGAAAGGCTTAAATTGGCAGGTCCAACCCCTATACCAATAGAATCGAATAGAGATTTGTGTTTCTGTTTTTTTAAATTATCCATTTAAAGCAAATATATTAGAAGGTTAATTATTATAAGAGACAAGAATAATCGGGTAATTAATTTTAAAATATGGTATAATAAAGTAAATTATTATTCTTGATTTTGATATGAAATTGCGGTTAATTGTTTGTTTAACTCCCAAGGAGAGTCAGTAAAAACACCATCAACTTGTCGTTGTTTTAACTCAGTGAATTTCTCAAGTGAATTGACCATGACCACTTTCTTACCAGTACTAGAGAACATCCAAAGCTCTTGCCAAACCCATATCTTCTTATTTCTTTTTAGAACATGGTTAAGAACTCTTTTTCGTAAAAAGGAAAAGTTTCCAAATTTTACTGGTAATATTAATATATCAGATTTTAAAGGAAAAAAATAATCTAAAAATATAAAAGCACTGCAAACTATTTTGGTTCCTTCTTTAACAGCTGCACCATAAATCCAATTTGGACGTTTTCCTTTAAACTTTTGTATAACTTTATCATAATGACTCACAATAACAATTTTGTTATTTACGCCATAAATTTCTATGATTTCAATTATTTTGTCAACGGCTTTTAGATTTTTAGAATGTATATCTAAAACAAGCTTGGCTTTTGGGAATAAATTAAAGACTGATTTCAAGGTAGGTATTCCAATAGTTTTTTTTCTATGAGTAAATTCTCCATTAATACTAAAATTAAAACCTGCATTTAACATTTTAATTTCGTCATAGTTCATTTTTCGAATATCACGTTTTATTCCTGTAATTTTTTTGGTATTATGATCATGAAATAGAACTATTTCTTCATCTTTGCTCATCTGAATATCGATTTCTATACGCCATTCTGGATTGATTTCTTGACAATGTCTTATTGCTTCTATAGTATTTTCTGGTTTTTCTCCTCTACCACAACCATAACAAATAATTTCCACCATTTTTCAATAGATTTAATGTGACTATAAAATATTATATCGTTTTACGTAACTTATGGGTACAGTTCCTAAAATGGCCATCTTAATAGAATCAATTCTAACAAAAGTTCTATTTTTTTTCGACTCTTAGAACTTCACAGTCTAGTCCAGAGAGTGGACTATAACCGATAATTATTTTCCCCAACTATAGGAGCTTCATGGATTCTATCAATTTCCGAGATTCTTTTTAAATTCACAAAATGTTTCATTTTGGTAATTTCCATTCCAAAAACAAAAGGATATTGATTTCCAAAATGTATATAGATAACGCACCATTGTAAATAAAAGCAGAAACGTATTAAAGCCTAATTAATATAGCCTTTTACTCACCTTCTTTCATGGTTAATCATGACATATAGTACATTTGAAAGTGCATGCTCATAAAAGGAGATGTAATACGTTCCGTATTCTATAATCATGCACATATTGTAGGTTCTATGGATTAAATCTTAAACATTCAAAACATACTAATTTACAAATTGTTACACCAAAATCATTTTGTGATGTATATTTTTTTAAATTTAATTAAAAGTAGGTTCTAAGTAACCCTCTTGGCAAACGGCAATAGCTTTTTTCATTATAACTATTGCATTATCAACAATCTTCTTTGTTGTTATTAGTGGAGGAACAAGGCGTAATACATTATTGTAATGCCCCCCTACTTCAAACAATAAGCCTCTTTGAAAACATTCAGTTCTCAGTTTTTTTACAAATTCTGGGAATGGTTCTTTTGTGCTTTTATTTTTTACAAATTCAATTCCTATCATCATTCCTCTTCCTCTCACCTCTCCTATAAAAGGGTTATCTAATTGTAATTGCTTAAGGTTATCCATTAAATATATACCTATATATTTTGTGTAATCTCCAATATTATATTCGTCTATAAAATCAAAAGCTCCTCTAGCAGCAGCAATACTTACCTGATTACCCCTAAATGTTCCAATATGTGCTGAGGCACCCCAGGCCTCTATTTCTTTTTTATAGATCAATCCAGAAATTGGAAACCCTATGCCACCAAACCCTTTAGAAAACGTAATAATATCAGGAATAGCTTTAGTGTTCATAAACTCTAGAAAACTTCCTGTTCTAAAGAAACCACATTGAATTTCATCAAATATTACCAGAACATCATTTTCATGAGCTATTCTAACTAATTCTTCTAGGTATCCATCCTCAGGAACTATATTTCCACCTTCCCCTTGAATTGGTTCTATAAGAATTGCTGCTGGTTTTATTATCCCAGAATGACCATTATTCAATATATTTTTAAAATATTCTATTCCAGAAATATTATTTTTATTCTCTTTTGTCGTTGATTTATCGCGATATGGATAGTTATAAGGAACAAAATGAACGTTAGGCATTAAAGAAGTAATATGATTTCTAAAAAATGTATCTGAAGTTACTGCCAAAGCGCCAGAAGTCATACCATGATAACCACCAGTAAAAGCAATCACACCATCTCTACCTGTTTTTATTTTTGCTAATTTAATAGCCGCCTCTACAGCATCAGACCCCGTTGGACCACCAAAACTTACTTTGTAATCTTTTTGAATCTCTTCTGGTAAATGACCTATTATTTTTTCAATTAGATTTAATTTATTTTCTGTGGGAAAATCCAATACGTGAATTAAATCAGATTGTTGTTCTTTGACATACTTTAATACATACTCATTACCATGACCTACATTTAAAACTCCTGCTCCTCCGAAAAAATCAATAAAATAATTACCATCAACATCTTCTATGATGCTTCCTTTTGCTCTTTTTATAGCTATAGGCATGCTTCTTGGGTACGAAACAATACTGCTTTCAATCTCTTCCTGTAATTTCAATAATGCTTTTGATTTTTCTCCTGGAAGTGAAGATGTTACAATTTTTGCCTCTTCAGACAAATGATACTTTTTTAGTGAATCCATAATTATAAATTATTTGTGTTAAAAAGTTGAACAAATTATTAAAGATTTATGGTTAGTTAATGCCTTTAATTATTTTAAAAGTGGTGTTTATATTATCCTTAAAATGTGAAGTATGAGCTTTCTAAAAGAAAAAAATTGGTTTTATATCTATTCCTATTTCTATATATAAAATTTCTAAGTCAACGCTACTTTATTTCAACATTGTTATATTCAAATAGAATCCATTGCTGAGCATCTCCAGTATCTGTATTTTTGAATACAACATGGGTACGTAAACTTATCCATTCCTGTTTTTTCTGAAGAAATTTCTCCTGCTACGGAATTACTTTACTTTAATTTCTGGAGCCAAAATAGGCGTTTTTCTTTGTGTAAGATTTAACTCAATACTCAACATCTACCGTAAAACCAATACCTACTCCTACCTTATTCCAATCTCCTTGGCTTGTTTTTCTCTCGATTATAGGGCTACCAAAAAGCCCTATCGAAAACATTAACCCATCTTTACCTAAATCTTCTATCCATTCCAACGATACAAAAAAATCATCTTCCACAACAATATTATATTTACTAAGATCTGCACTAAGCACTCCCTCTTTTATACCTGTAGAGAGTATAATATTTTCTTTAAGAATATTTTTATAAGGAAGCCCTTCTTTTAAATTATAAAAATTAAGTCTAAACTTAACATTATCATATTTATTCGAAGCAATAGATGCATTAAACCTATTGATGTAAGTAGGCTTTTTTTTGGTCTTGATTACTATACCTACTTCATTCCCTAATTGATTAGTAGAAAAACCTCCTATCATACTTTTGGATTTTGTTTTGTTCCCTAGAGTTCTTTCTTTTAACTTTTTATTAGAAAGTACGACCTCTTCTAACTCAGTAATTTCTTGTTCTAATGAGATAATGCTATCTAACCTTGGCATTTCTTTTTTAAATTCTTTTACAATTTTTATATAGTTTTTATACCCTATCATTGATATTTGTATAGTATCCAAATCGAATTTTGATTCTAATTCAATTTGAAAATTGCCATCATTATCGGATACTGTCCCTATATTTCCCCCAAGAATCCCAATATTAACATAAGGTAATGGTTCTTTAGTTTTACTATCTTTTATTTGTCCTTTATATGTTTCTTGTCCATATATTATATGAGAAATTACAAGTAACAACACACTGCTTATTATTTTTTTCATTTTTATAAATACTTTTTTTAATCAAACATAAATTAAAGATATTTCTTATATTGCTTTGTTGTATAAATTATTTCTAAAATTTAATTTTCACCTTATTGATAAGATTTTTTTAAGTAAGATCGGAATGACACTATTCCATTATTTACAAATACTAATTACTCATTATCAAAATTTAACACATCTAACTAACGTTATTACACTTCCACTTCTTTCTCCTTTACACTATAATCTTCGCTCTTATTAATAACGTCTACTTCATTTACCACGGTAATTGAATCTTTACCCTCCTTTAACATTCCTAACTCCTTTTCATACAAATTATCTAGATTATTAAATGCTTTTTTTTGTTTATAAACAAACGAGATAAGCGTTAAAAACACTCCACATAAACCAAATACAACTGCAATTGCTGCTGTAAGATTAGTGCCTGGATAATTCAGATATAAATTTGGAAAAAAATAATCGACAAAAAGCTTTACATAATCCACTAAAGGCCCTGCAATTAAATATGCAAGAGGAGCAGTAATTCCTACCAAGAAAGAAACTGTTCCCATAATCCTTCCTTGTTTCTCAACAGGGATCAATGTTTGTAGAAAAGCTTCACTAATAACCATTTCTACTGTAAAAAGAGCCATTATTATAATCCCAGCAATTGCTAAAGTATACTGATTCATAAAAAAAAAACATCCTAAAAAAACGACACTTTTTAAATACCCTAAATTAATAACAGTATTCATTGGACGTTTAAACTCTTTTAACACACTCATCAACCCTCCTCCTAGTAAAGCTCCTAGTCCAGCACACGACATGATAATTCCTAATATATATTCATTAGAAAAATCAAGTACCAAAGGAGTAAACAATACACTAATAAGACCTATCAAAAATGACATTAGAAAAAAGAAGAAAATGAAATATGAAAATCCAGCTTTCTCTTTTATAAAAGCTCTTACCAACTTAAAATCTTCTTTAAAATTAAATTTATCGCTAGATCGAGCAACTATTACAAATCCTAGTAATAAAAATGCTACCACTGCAATTGAAAAGGTAAATAGATCTATAAAAAAAATACTTCGTATACCTATCGATTTATATAATACAGGAGCTAAAATTGGTACGCCCATCTGAATGACTCCATACATAGTACTCGACATACCATTGGCTTTTACTAATTTATCCTTAGAAACCAATGTACTGGTAGAAGCCTGAAATGCATCAAAAACAAACATACTGGCCACAGACCCTATACCAGCAACTATCATAATATGCCATGCTTGTAATATTCCAAAACTATGTAAAGCCATTAATACTAAGCTTCCTATTCCTGCCACTATCTGCCCTCCTACTATCATTTTCTTTTTATCCCAACGATCTACCATACTTCCTATAAAGGGAGCTAATACAACTCCAGGAACGGCTTCAAAAAACCAAACCAAAGAGTAGGAACTAACACTGGATCCAGGTTGTTCTAAAATCCATACACTGAGTGCAAAATCTGTTAAATCCGTTCCAAAAAGAGAAATTATTAACAGTGTCAAATAAACCTTAAATTTTTTCATTTTATACAAAAATCAATTAGTTCTTTATTTGCAAACATTTTACAATATCTGCTACATAAGGCATGTTTAACATATTCAAATGATTACCAGAAACTTTAAAAACCTTAACCTCTTTTGTTGTTAATGCTTTCCAGCCGTATCCATCAGCAGCTAATTTTACATCTAATATTTGTTCCTTTTCATCTAATTCCTCATTTGCCTTAAATAATTTAATCGCTGTTTTTATCTGGGAGTTTATCGGTGGTTGATAATTGCTGTATTCATTTGCCATTATCACTCCAATTGTTCCCCGCATTTGAGCCTCTGTGATCTCTATCTCTGAAGTTCGTATCAAATCATATAATTTTTCTAATTGTTGTTCTTCTTGTTTATTTTCAAAATCAGAAATATTTGCTGCTATTGAAACATTGTATTCCTTATTAATTCCTTCAAGCATTACCATTAAAAATTCTTCATGACTAATTTTTAACTCCTGCTCTTTATCTTCCCTTATAGGAGGCTGCACATCAAAAAGCAACACCTCTTCTACCTCAAACCCTTGTTCTTCTAATTGCATTGTCATCTCAAATGCTATTTCTCCGCCAAAAGAATACCCTGCTAAACGGTAAGGACCTTCTGCATCTATTTTCTGCATTTCCTTTATATAAATAGCAGCCATTTCTTCAACAGTTTTTAGAATAGGAGAAAGACCATCCAATCCAGAAGATTGAAATGCATAAAAAGGCTGCTTATCACCCAAAGCGTCAGATAACTCTTTATACACTATAACTGTACCTCCTAAAGGGTGTACACAAAATATCGGCTTTTCTTCTCCTTTTTCATTTAAAGGAATCAAGGTTGTATATTCCTTCTTTTGATCAGAACTAATCACCTCACTAAATAACTTAATCGTAGGGTATTCGAATACGGAAACTATTGGTAATGCTTTAGAAAACTTCTTATTTATTTGAGAAATTAATTTCATTGCCAATATAGAATGCCCTCCTAATTCAAAGAAATTATCCTGTACTCCTATCATCTCTACCTTCAATAATTCTTGCCAAATAACAACCATTTGCTCTTCTGTTTCATTTTGTGGAGCTACATATTCTTGAGTGGATAATTGAGAACTATCTGGATCGGGTAAGGACTTTTTATCTAATTTACCATTACTATTCAAAGGCATCACCTCCATCTCCACCCAAAGCATAGGAACCATATATTCTGGTAAACTTAATCGTAACGCTTCTTGTAGTTTTTCTTTATCTAATGTATCATCTACTACTACATACCCTACCAAACTCATAGTACCACTTACATCTTCCTTTGCCAAAACGCAGCACTGAGTAACAGATACTATAGAGGATAAGGCGTTCTCTATCTCTCCTAATTCTATACGATAACCGCGAATCTTGACCTGATCATCTTTTCTACCAATAAACTCTATAGTTCCATCAGGAAGCCAGCGTGCTAAATCCCCTGTCTTATATATTCTATCACCTTCTACAAAAGGATTAGAAACAAATTTATCTTTGGTTAACTCTTCTTGATTTAAATATCCTCGGGTCACTCCTGCTCCACCGATACACAATTCTCCCACTACACCTATAGGTAAAAGAGTATGGCCCTCATTCATAATATAAATCTGAGTATTACCTATTGGGTTTCCTATACTTATTGCTTTATTGCCCTTAACCTCTTTATAAATAGACATAACAGAAGTTACTGTTGTTTCTGTTGGTCCGTATTCATTATAAAATATATAATTCTCGCTCCAATCTAACATCAATTCTTTACTACAAATCTCTCCACCTACAACTACACGTTTCAATGATTGTAAAACTCTTCCAATAGGTAAAGTACTTAGCATACTAGGAGTCGTATGGAGATGTGTGATTCTTTCATTATCAATAAAATCAAGTAAATGCACTGGATCAAGAATGATTTCCTCATTTATAAGAACCAATTTACTCCCACTACATAATGCAATAAAAATTTGTTCAACAGAAGCATCAAACACAAAATTTGAAAATTGTAAAACAACATCACTTGAATCAAAATTAAATGTATGAGTCTGAGAGGTAATTAGATTTGTAACATTACTATGCTCAATCATTACCCCCTTAGGCTTACCAGTACTTCCTGAGGTATAGATAACGTATGCTAAACAATTAGGCAACACACTACTTAACTTCCTTGTAGAAAAACCAGAAATACTGTCCCAATGACTATCCAATAAAACAACCGATAAATCATCACGTTCAATTATTACACTTACACTGGATCTACTACTCAATACCAAATCAATTCCTGCATCTGTAATCATATAATCAATACGCCCCTTTGGGTAAGCAGGGTCTATAGGTACATAAGCTCCTCCTGATTTTAGGATCCCTAAAATACCAATCAACATCTCTAAACTACGCTCCAAACAAATACCTACCAAAGTATTTGGTACGACTCCTTGTTCTCTTAAATAACGTGCCAACTGGTTCGAGCGCTTGTCCAACTCCTTGTAGCTTAATTCCTCGTTCTCATAGACTACAGCAATTGCATCTGGAGTATTTATAACTTGTTGTGTAAACAAATCTATTACGGTCTTATCCTTTGGATATTCTGCTGATGTGTCATTAAATATCCCTAGCAATTCATTCTCTTGATCAGAAAGCATATTCACTTCAGAGACCACAGCAGCATCAGGTAAATTTAATAATTGCTCTAGCACCTTATTAAAATGCCCTTTAATCATAGTTACTTTTTCAGCACTTAATAATGACGTATTATAACTAAAATCAATTTCCAACTCTCTCCCCAAACTTACCGTAATTGTTAATGGGTAATTCGTTTGTTCTTTAGCCTCTATGCTTTTAACCTCTAATAAGCTTTCTTCTTTGAAAACTTCTTCTGAGATAGGATAATTTTCAAAAACTAAAATACTATCAAATAAATCCCCTTGAACACCACTATAATGCTGTACAGTAGCCAAACTTGTATATTGATGTTCTCTACAAATTGTATGAGCCTTTTGTATTTCTTGTAAACTAGTAACTACAATTTCATCATGATTGATAGATGCACACAGCGGAAGCGTATTTATATATAATCCAATCTTGTTTTCAGAGTTTTCCATATCGGTGGGCCTACCAGAAACTGTAACGCCATAAACAACTTCTGTATTCCCTGTATATTTGGACAATAACAAAGCCCATACCCACTGCACAATAGTATTCACTGTTACTCTATTCTTCTGGGCATACTCTTTTATTCCTTCCGTATAATTACTATCAAGTACAAGAAGTTTATTTTTGTATTCCCCAAGACCTTTGTTTCTAGATATGGAATCCTCGAAAAAAGGTAACAACGTTGGTGTTTCTAATTTCCCAAGATACTCCTTCCAAAACTTCTCTTCTTCATTAGGATTCTTAGCCCTTATATATTTAATATAGTCTTCAAATAAGTCTTCTTCTATTTTTGGTAATTTTTCTCCTTTTGAAATTGTTTCATAAGCTATCATTAGTTCTCCCATCATCATAGAAAGTGACCATCCATCCATTACAATATGGTGATGTGTAAACACCATTTTATAAACCTTCGAAGTCGATTTAATAATTGTAATTCGCATTAAAGGAGGCTTAGAAAATTCAAACCCCTTTTTTTTATCCATCTCTAAAAAAGAACTTAACAACACTTCTTGTTCTGATTCTTTATGCATATTATAGTCAAACTGCTCAAAAGGAAGCTTTACATCTTGATGTACTCGTTGAAGTGGAATACTAAACGCTCCATATATAAAAGCACTCCTTAGTATACTATGATTTTGAATCACATAATCCCAAGATTTTTTCATCGTTCCTGTATCAATCGGCTTAGAGAAATCTATCACTAATTGTTCTACATAAGCATTAGATTTTTCTGTAAAAACACCATGAAACAACATTCCTTCCTGGAGAGGGCTCAATCTATACAATGGTGCAAAAGTTAGTTCTCCGTTTCTATCCTCTTCTACTAATGTCTCTGCATATACACTAAATTCATCATATCTTATTTCCTTTTGTAACCCATAATCGGAAGGCGTTAATTCACGTTGTTTTATATTTTTACAATGGGCAATTAATTGCTTAAGATTATCCAAATAGCTTTCCGCTAATTTCTCTATGGTTTCTATCTCATATTCTTCTTTAGAAAAACTCCAGCCCATAATTAACTCACCTCCTGCAACAGAACTGTTAACTGCTAATTTTTCGTAAAATGGAACATCACCACCTATCTCTTCTCCTACGGACTCATCAGCTCGACCTATGGTATCACTGGCCTGTACTGTATTATCTAATTGTCCTAAATAATTAAATACAATATCCCAAGAAGTTCCTGATAATTGGTTTCTTATATCTTCCAAAGGGTGTAAATATCGCAAAGCTCCATACCCCATTCCTTTTTCAGGAATACACCTTAACTGCTCTTTTATAGATTTAATTAAATTTCCTAAAGTGATATCCTTTCCTACCTTTAATGAAACTGGATATAAGCTGGTAAACCATCCAACTGTGCGACTGATGTCTATTGTTTTAGAAACATACTCACGACCATGTCCTTCCATGCCTATATTTACGGTATCCTGATTTGTCCATTTGCTTATTGTAAGCACTAAACAACATAATAGAATATCATCGATTTCTGTCCCATAGCTTTGATGAACCTCTTTTAATAGTATAGCGGTGTATTCCGCATCCAGTTTTATAGAATAGTCTATTAGATCCTTATATCTTGTCCCTTCATTCTTCTTATCTACTGACAATGGTGTATATGCATTAATTGCATTCTTCCAATATGGTAATTGTGCCATTACAGATGTGTCAACAGCATATGCCTTCAAGGCTTCCCCCCACTCTCTATAGGAAGTCCCCTTTATTCCTAAATCTATTTTCTCCTCCTTATTAACAGCTTCTAAAATTCCATTAAAATCATCTAGGATAATACGCCACGATACACCATCTACTATCAAATGATGTGATACAATGAATAATCGATTCATCATTTCATATTCTGGTGTTTTTATTAAAATCACCTTAAATATATCTCCTTTCTCCAGAGTTAATCCTTGTTGTCCTTCTGTACAAATTTCAGTTATCAAAGAAGCTATTTCCTCTTGATCTGCACTTTGTAGCTCTACAATCTCCAGAACACCTTCTTTAGAATCATAGTGTTGCTTCCACCCTGTCTCTTCTTCTACATACCTAAATCGCAAAGCATCATGATGACTCACCAAGGTTTTCACAGCTAGTTCTAAGGATGATTGTTTTATTTGCTTATTAATAGCAACAAAAATGGATTGATTGAACTGTGCTGTTTGAGAGTATGCTTCTTCAAAATACCATTGTTGTATGGGCAATAAAATACTTTCCCCTGCCAATATTCCTTGCTCTCCTTTTATCTCATTTCCTTTTAACAGCGCTACTTCTGATAAAGCAGAAATAGTCTGATGCTCAAACAAATCTCTAGGTTGCAAATGATATCCATAACGTTTTAACCTACTTACTACCTGAATTGTAATAATTGAATCACCTCCAAGATCAAAGAAGTTGTCGTGTATTCCTATCTCAGGAACCCCTAACAAATCCTTCCACACCTGCGCTAAATTTAACTCTACATCACTACTTGGAGCGACATACTTTTCTGATGATAGACTTGTTAATTCGAGATTAGGCAAGGCCTTTTTATCTATTTTACCATTGTGATTCAAAGGCATTGAGGATAATGACATCCATAATTTTGGAACCATATACTCTGGTAATTGCTTTCGTAATGCTTCCTGAAGGATTGTTTTATCAAATTCTCCTTTAGATACAACATATCCCACTAAACGCGGATGCCCCTCCGCATCTGTTCTTGCTAAAACACAACAACTACTCACCAATTTCACCGATGCTAATACACTCTCTATTTCTCCTAACTCGATACGATACCCCCGAATATTTACCTGAGTATCTTTCCTCCCTGAAAAAATAAGACTACCATCGGATAACCTATAACACATGTCCCCTGTTTTATACAAAATCTCTTCTGTATTAAATGGATTTGAGACAAACTGTTGCTTCGTTAATTCTGGTTTGTTCAGATACCCTTTTGCCAATCCTGATCCGCCTACAAAAAGCTCTCCTATGACACCTATTGGATTCAATTGCCGTGCAGCATTTAAAATATAAACCTGCCTGTTGGCTATAGGTTTCCCTATTGGAATTGATGGCTCTAAAGCAGTTACCTTATGATAGCTAATACACACCGTACTCTCTGTAGGTCCATACGTATTATATACCGCCAAATCTTGATATATATTCGAAATATATTCTGGCTTTAATACATCTCCTCCACTAATCAATGCTCGAATATAAAGTGAAAAATCTTCCTTGTGTGCATTCAGATATTGAACCAAATATGGATTAGTGCTCAAGATGGTTATTCTTTCTCTTTCGCAAACACGTAACAATTCTTCAAAATCATTGGTTTTTTCTACGACACAAAGACTTCCACCTTTTACTAGTATTGGAAAAATCTCTTCAATAGAAGTATCAAAAGAAAGACTCGATTGTTGTATGATTTTATCTTTCTCATTCAGTTCAAAATAATCACTAAAAGTCAAGGCATAATCATACAATGAATGATGACTAATCAAAACCCCTTTTGGATTACCTGTTGTTCCTGAAGTGTATATAACATATGCTAAATCTTCTGAAGATACGTTTGACAACACCCTTTTTGGAGTATCTCGGACAATAGATTTCCAATCTACATCCAATACCACTATTTGCAACTCCTCTTTCTCTGAAAAAACCGAACTAGTGCTGCTATTCGTAAGCACCATTTGAATTCCTGCATCCTCCAAAATGTAATCTATTCGTTCCTTCGGATAATTAGGGTCTATTGGAATATAAGTTTTACCTGCCTTTAATATCCCTAGAATACCAATAATCATTTCTATAGATTGCCCAATACAAATACCTATAAAAGCTGATTCCTCAGCTAGTATATAAGCTGCTAACTGATTAGATTTTTCATGTAATTCTGTGTATGTTACCGAATCCGTTCCAAAAATAACAGCTGTATTATCTGGAGTTTTATTCACCTGATCGTATAACAAATCCAAAATAGTCTGATCTACCAGGTAAGAAGCTTTGTTGGTAGTATTAAAAGTATGCAATACTTGATGTTTCTCTTCCTCAACAAGCATCGGTAATGCCCCAACCTCCATTTCAGGTGCCTTAGCAATGCCAAATAATAATTCTTTATAATGCATCAACATACGCTCTATAGTTTCCTTCTTAAATAAAGCAGTACAATATTCTAGATTGAAAGAAATTTCAGTTTCACTATTCACAGCTGTTAATGTCATATCAAATTGAGCTGTAGTTTCCTCTAAGTCATAAGAGGATAATTCTAAGTCATCAACCACTCCTACTCCCAAATTATCAGCTTCTTCTTTTGTTTTAATCGTATTTTGTAATGTAAACATTGTTTGAAACAGAGGGGTTATACTTCTATCCCGTATCTCTACAACAGCATCAACAACCTTTTCAAAAGGAACCGCCTGATGATTATATGCATCCAAAGTAACTTGCTTAACCTGTTCCAACAGCTCTATAAACGATGGGGAATCACTCAAATCACTCCTCAATGCTAATGTATTTACAAAGAAACCTATGATACCTTCTGTTTCTTCCTGTGTCCTGTTAGCAATTGGAGTCCCAACACATATATCATCTTGACCACTATATCTATGGAGTAACACTTTAAAAGTTGTCAGCAAAAGCATAAATAATGTGACCCCTTCTTTTTCACATAATTCCTTTAGCAAAAGACTTAATTCTTTGCTCAATACCAAGAAATTATTTGCTCCTTCAGTATTTTGTATGGAAGGACGAGGATAGTCCATAGGTAAATATAATGGAGAAACGCTTTGCAATTTCTCTTTCCAATATAACAATTGCTCATCCAAGACATCCCCTTCTAAATACTTTCGTTGCCATAATGCATAATCGGCATATTGAATTGGAAGTTCTGGTAAGTCTGGCTGCTTCCCTTGGTTATACGCTTCGTATAATGCTGTAAATTCTTGTACCAAAATACTATTTGACCACCCATCACTAGAGATATGATGAAAAACGCCAGCCATAACATATGTATTCTCCCCTAAATCGAATAATTTCATTCTAAACATATATTCTTTAGACAAGTCAAATGGACGGGATATTTCCGCTTTCAAAAGCGCTTCTAATATTTGAGGGTTATCTAATTTAACAACATCAAGCTTCCAACCTTCTGAAGAAAGCACTTCCTGATACCCTATCCCATCTTCTGTCTTAATAACTGTTCTAAGAACTTCATGCCTAGAAACAATTTCTTTAAAACAAGCCTCAAAAATTGTGACATTCAGTTTTCCCTTCAGGTTCATTATAATGGGCAAATTATAAGCAATACTTCCTTCCAATTTATCAATAAACCATAATCGTTCCTGACTAAAAGACAATGGAATTCTTCCAATTCGTTCTTCTTGTATTATTTTAGGTAATATGATCTGCTTTGTTTGATTCTCGATATGACTACTTAAATCAGCTATTTTGGGGTGGCTAAAAATACTTTTAATAGTAATTTCTAGTTCCATTTCCTTACGGATTTTAGAAACTAAACGAGTGGCTAATAAAGAATGACCTCCTAACTCAAAAAAGTTATCGTTAATACCAATCTTATCCACACCCAATAATTCTTCCCAAATGAGCACTAATTTTTTCTCCTGATCATTTCTAGGAGCAATATATTCCACTTCTGACAGTTGAGATTTTTGAGGTTCAGGAAGCGTTCCTTTATCTACTTTACCATTACTTGTCAACGGCATCTCATCTAAGACAACCCATAATTGTGGAACCATGTACTCTGGCAAACGCTCTTTTAAAAACGCTTGGGTTTTCTGCTTATCAAAATCATCGGTACTGACCACATAGCCTATCAAACGATTCATGCCTAGGTCATCTGCTCTAGCCAGAACACAACAACTCTTTATACCTTCTAATTCGGATAAAATATTCTCTATCTCTCCCAATTCTATACGATACCCCCGTATTTTTACCTGATCATCCTTACGACCTAAAAACTCCAAAGTGCCATCTGGTAACCAGCGAGCGATATCTCCTGTACGATACATCCGATCTCCTGAAATAAAGGGATTTTCAACAAAAACCTCTTGAGTCAAAGCATCCTGATTCAGGTACCCTTTTGATACTCCTCCTCCACTAATACATATCTCTCCTGAAACACCTTTAGCCACCAAATTCTGAAATTCATCTACAATATAGATCTGTGCTATATCTATGGGTTTTCCTATTGTAATTTGCTGCTCTGGTTCTGTTATCCTACTTACAGTAGACCATACCGTGCATTCTGTTGGACCATATTCATTGTAAATAGGAATATCTGGATATAATTCGAAGTGTCTGGATACAATACTACTACTTAAAGATTCGCCCCCTAGAATTACGCCTCTAAACACAGTATTATCCAAGACCTTTTCATCTAACAAAAATTGATAATATGTTGGTACACATAATAGCAAATCCATTTTTCCTTCTAATAACGATTTCATCGCCGAAGCATCATTAATCGATGTGCTTTCTGGAATAATCAATCGGCCACCTGTTAGTAACGTTCCTACAATCACTGATACAGAAGGATCAAACACAAAAGAAGGTAATAAAATCATTGATGTCACCTCTCCATAATAGGAAATTCTAGAAAAAGCTAAACTTTCCAAATTTCCATGAGAAACTGCTACCCCTTTAGGTGTTCCAGTCGAACCAGAGGTATAAATAACATAAGCTGTATCTTCTTTTTTAATCTGATTAGATACTAACTTTCCTGAAATAGCTTCTACAGCTCTCCAATCCTTATCCAATAAAAGACACGTTATTTCTAATTGATTTCCTAAATTAGTAATACTATCAGTACTACTAAGGACTAGTTGCATTGCTGTATCTTCTAGAATATACTTGATACGTTCTTCGGGATAATCTGGGGAAATAGGGACGTAGGCTCCTCCTGATTTTAAAATACCCAAAATACCGATAATCATTTCTAAAGAACGGTCAACACAAATCCCGACAAAAGTGTTTGGTGAAACATCTTGCTCTTGTAAATAAATTGCCAATTGATCCGTTCGTATATCTAATTCCTGATATGTTAAAGCAGTGTCTCCATAAACCAAAGCAATATCATCGGGTGTCAACCCGACTTGCTTTCGAAACATATCTAATACCGTGATTTCCTCTGGATAGACTACATTTTTAGGGTTCAGCTCATATAATAAATGCTTTTCCTCAACCTTAGTTATTATTGAAAGTTCATTTATTTTCAACTCAGCATTATTAACTATATTTCTTAACAACTCTCTATAATGAACTGCTAAACGGTGAATTGTCTCTTCTGTAAATAAATCAACACAATACGCTATACTAATTTCAAATCCTGAATCAACTTCTGATATTGCCAATGTGATATCAAAACTCGACACTTTTCGATCATAACCATACGATGATAACTGTACATCATCTAATGACATCTCTTTTTCATTCGATATCTTATCCTGAAATACAAATAATACCTGAAATAATGGGCTGGTACTCATGTCTCGTGTTTCAACAACACGTTCTACGACCTTTTCAAAAGGAGCAAACTGATTCTCATAAGCCTGTAAAGTTGTTTCTTTTACCTGTTCTAAATAACTTAAAAAGGGTACTTCACTATGCACTGTACTACGCACTACCAATGTATTAACAAAAAAGCCTATCAAATCCTGAGTCTCCTGTTGGGTTCTGTTTGCTATTGGAGTTCCAACACTAATATCTTCTTGCCCACTATATTTAGATAATACAACCTTAAAAGCAGCCAATAACATCATAAAAGTAGTTACTTCTTGCTCTTTACAGAGTTTCGATATACCATCTTGCAACTCTTTATTTAATGAAAAATTAAAATCTGCTCCTTTAGTACTTTGAACAGAAGGCCTAGGGAAATCTGTAGGTAATACCAAAGGTGAAGTTCCTTTTAACTTCTTCGTCCAATATGTTAATTCATTTTCTAAAACAACACCTTCTATATGCTCTCTTTGCCATAGCGCATAATCAGAATATTGTATTTTTAACGGCGGCAAATCTGTTACTTGTCCTTTTTTAAACCTATTATATAAGTGTACAAATTCATGTACTAAAATACCGTCTGACCATCCATCATTAGCAATATGATGAAATACTCCAGCTAATACATATGAGTTATTTTCCAAACAAAATAAACACATTCGAAGCATATAATCTTTTGATAAATCAAAAGGACAAGAAAGATACGCCTCTAAACTTCTTGATATATTTTCGGAATTCTCCAGTGAGACCACTTCTATACCCCACCCTTCTGATGGAATTACCTCTTGATATCCAATACCATCATCAGACTGAATTACTGTTCGTAATACCTCATGTCTGGCAACTATCGTTCGAAAAGATTTTTCTAATATATTTTTATCTACTGCGCCTTCTAATCGTAAAACTATTGGCATATGATACTGAAGACTTCCTTCTAACTGATCTATAAACCATAATCGTTCCTGACTAAAAGATAAAGGGATCTTTCCTGTTTTCTTCTGAAAAACAATTTCGGGTAAAGTGGTTCCCTTTTCTGTTTTTGAAATGAGGATTGTTAATTCTGAAATCGTACAATGTGTAAAAATGGTTCTAATCTGTACCTCCAAATTCATTTTCGTACGAATCATTGCTACTAGTCGGGTCGCTAATAAAGAATGCCCTCCCAATTCAAAGAAATTATCATGAACGCCTACTTGCTCTACTCCCAATAAATCCTGCCAGATCCTTACCAGTGCCTCTTCTATCTTAGTTGATGCTGCTACATAACTCGCTGTGGATAAACTTGACATATCTGGATCGGGTAACGCCTTCTTATCAATCTTTCCATGAACCGTCAAAGGCAGCTCTTCTAAACAAACCCATACCGTGGGAACCATATAAGATGGCAACTCATCCTCTAATTGGTCTTGTAAAATCTGCTTATTAAAATCTCCTGACATCACAACATACCCCACCAATCGATCCATACCACTACTATCTGATTTTGCCTGTACACAACAACCTGTAACTTCTGCTTGGGATGACAACACACTTTCGATCTCTCCCAGTTCTATACGATGACCACGAATCTTTACCTGATCATCCTTACGTCCTAAAAACTCTAAACTACCATCGGATAACCAACGACCCAAATCTCCTGTCTTATACAAGCGTGAACTAAAAGATGTAAAAGGGTTGTCTCTAAAAACCTTTGCTGTTTTTTCTGCATCATTTAAATACCCTCGCCCAACACCTACTCCAGAAACCCATAACTCACCCATAACGCCTACGGGACACAAATTATCCTTCTGGTCAACTACATAAATTTGCATATTAGCTACTGGCTTTCCAATTGGAACACTTTGACCTGATGGAGCCTCTTTCATAAAATGCAAGCTAACATCATCACCTGCTTCTGTTGGTCCATATGCATTAACTACTGGAATATCTGGATAACGTGCAAACCACTTACTTAGCAAAGATGTATGTACTGCCTCGCCAGTTACCAGAAAATAATGTAACTTTCTTAAGTCAAAATCACTCGCTATATCCAATAAGCCAGATACATAGGAGGGTACTAATTGCAGTATAGTTACTCCTTCTTTATACAGACTTGACTGTAATTCTGAAGGATCTAACAACTGGGATTCTCTGTAAATAGCAATACGACCTCCACACAATAAACCACTTAATAACTGCCATACAGAAATATCAAATGTAAAAGGAGCTGTAAAGGCTACAACACTTTTGTTATCCATATCCAACTCATCTATCATTAACAATAAATGGTTTAACATCCCTGCATGTTCTATCATTGCTCCCTTGGGAACGCCTGTACTTCCTGAGGTATAAATAACATAGGCTAATGAATCTG
>NZ_JAUOEL010000008.1 GCF_030540765.1 Flavivirga jejuensis
GATTTTCACCCTTGCGACTTACTAATGCTTCAAGACGTTACTCCTGCGCATAAGGGACTTGCACCCTCTAGATTATTTATTTACCTTTCGGTAATTAAAAGATGCCCATGCTGGGCACACACAATGTATAAACAGCATTAAAACAACCATTTATACCAGACGTCAGTCTGTCTAAAAACTGAATGAAAAAATTAATATTAGTACTAAGCTGTTTCTTGATACTTATCGGGTGTCAGAATAGAGCATTCGAAAAGCCTAACTTAGAAGGAGACCTATATTATACATGGTTGAAACTTGGGAGCTTTTACCAGCAACCAGATAGCTTATACAATGGCTATATTGCATTAAGAGATAGTCTCGGAATTGAAGAACTGAGAAAACAAGACTCCACAAGAACTGCGCATATAGAACTATTAGAAAAACATGATTTGGTAAATAGTCCATTCATATACCTTAAGACAGATTCTGATTCCAAATTCATAGTTTATATGACTACTGAAGATTATCAGCCAATCACTAAATACACATACCAGGATTTGATTGACAATAATCAGAAAATCAAATTGAAATTAATAACCGAACGACTAACTGATAAATTACAGATTTGCAAAAAAGTTGTTTCTATTGAGAAAGTTGACGGTGAGACTTTACAAACACAGAAAAAGTTTAAAATAGAAGAATACAGATAACACGGTATATAGCAAATATGGCGTTCGGTGATTAATCCTAAGTTTAGTGTATTTTTATAATGTCCGTAAAATCTTTTTGGTTTGGCTTTAAATAAAATAAAAAGTTTTGGCTAAGTGTTTAATCGGAAATTAATTAAGAAATAAAAAAACAAACATAAGGTTAGAAACTAATTTAGTATAAAGTCTAATCTTTAACTTGTGTAAACAATATTCCTTAACGAACAATATAAAAACCAGAATGATAAATAATAAAATTAAAGGATTAGGAGAAATAGTACTACGAGTTAAAGATATGGAATTGATGAAAAAATTCTATAATCAAACTATTGGACTTGAATTAGTAAATGAATCTGAAAATTATACTTTTTTCAAAATCGCAGTTGGATATGGAGGTCATAATCAGACTCTTGCATTATTCGCTAAATCAAACCTAAATGCCTTTAATGAAAAGTTTAAAGGTATTAAAACAGCAAGTAGTACTTTACATCATTTTGCGCTTGAAATTGATAAAAAAGACTATGAGAACTTATTAAATTTCTTTAAAAAGAATAATATCGAATATGTAACGGAAGTTTTTGAGTGGATTAAATGGAAATCAATCTTTATCAAAGACCCTGAATCAAATATTGTTGAATTTGTTTGTTATGATTCTGAAATTTAAACCAATCTAACTGAAAATGAAAACAGGAAATAAAGAATTTCTTGAAACCAACTATCTAAAGGAGGCAGAGCCATAATTGTGTACTCACAAAAGTTAATTTAACATAAAAAAATTAAATAACAGCAAGGTTCACAATTCGTCAACAGCGCATGTGAAAATTAGCAAATGACTTATAAATACTGGTGTTTAAGCTATAAGTTCTGATCCCAGATCGGTCACTAAAAAAACCTCTTATCTCGATTTGATACGTGAACTTGCTTAAATATTATTAACTTGTTACATTCTTGAGGATTACGTTGGAGTGAATTAATTAGTCCTAAAGTAAAATTTAAAAACATAAAAGGTTTACTAATTTAGCCTCTCATACTAATGGAAATATAGTTACCATGGTAACTATATCTAACTTGTTAGCTGTAATCTGACCAAACAATCGAAAATGGGAATATTTGATTTTTTTAAAAGAGATATAAAAGAAACTGAAAATAACAATGAGGAAATCCCAAGTTTGGAAAAACCAGATTTTTCAGAAATTGACTTGGGAAAACTTGAAGATTATTATGATTGGACTTTAAATTTCGGAAATAGAAAAATTAATCTAGACTTAAATTTTGAGACGGAATCAACAAATCAATCGGAATTAAATCAAATATTAGAATTCGTGAACAGAATATCTGAATTTGATAATCAAAATCGTAATTATATAAAAGAGGACTCAGAACAAGACGTAAGTATGACATCAGACTATTTGAATTTCTATCTTGATGAACTTGATGAAAGTGAATTATCTGGAATAATTGACTTGAAAAATAGAAAAAAATCAAGGAATAGTCTTTTAATGGAAAAACTGAACTTAATAAGGGTTGGAATTTATCCTCAAGCTTCTTATTTTGCAACATTTGATTACTCGATTGATATTGATGGAGAACCTTGTAATCAGCTTTTGGTTTTGAATATTAATCAAGATGGAACTTTGGATTATATAACGTGGGAAAGTTGAAAAGACTACTGCTAACACGGTTTATAAAACATAGCTAGGCAAGTGTGAAATCGAAAGGTTATCGTTTATTTGCAAAGACCTCCAAATTTTTAATTTGGCTTTAAAAATGAAAAAATAAAATAAAAAGTTTTGCTAAGTGTTTAATCGAAAATTAATCGCTTTTTAATTCCCGTACTAACCATAGCTGAAGCCATTAGCAATAATTCCCCGAAAAAAATGAGAATTAAATTAATCCTACTCATACTAATAATAACAAGCTGTTCTCCAAGGTACAAGACTTTAATTCAAAATACAAAAGAAGAACCTTTAAGTGAAAAAGAAGAAATTCTCGTAATTAATAATGAATCTAGCCTAGACCTAGAAAAGGCATCATTCATTGCAGAAATCAAAGGACCTAATAAGAAGTTTTATGAATCACCTAAATCAATAACAAAAGGATGTGGTTATACAGAAATTATTAATGACTTTAAATTAGAATCGAGAAAATTTGGTGCCAACATTATTAGTATTTACAATTTAAAAAAGCCAAACTCTCTAAATAATTGTTATAAACTTAAAGCCAAACTATATAAAAGTTTTGACTCCAATTTGTTAGAATCTATTAATCAGTATAACAATTCTAGAATGGTCTCAAAACTTGATAAGGATTCGGATTATGCCATAGTTTATTTATATCGACCAAGTGCTATCACAGCAATGGTCGTGAAATTTGATATTTATTTAGATAATAATACTTTGATAACCAATTTAAAGAATGGAGACAAAACATCATATAAGATAAAGGACTTTGGGGTTCACACATTTACAGCCATTAATCAAAAAGGACAAAAAAAAGAATTCTCTCTTGACATTAAAAAAGGACAAGAATATTATTTAAGATGTGGAATAGATGTTGCTTACCCATATGCAGTTGCTCAATTTTCACATATAGATAACATAACTGGAGATAAAGAATTCAATAAAATTAAATAAAAACTATTGCAACAAAATGTAAAAATAATTGCTTAATCATATAACTATCCTTATACAAACCGCTATGAGCAAACGGAAAGACGAACTGTAACAAGAATCTTATTTTTTAATCCATAAAAGAAACCAAAAGAACAAATGAAAAAATTAGCTTTAGTACTAACAATAGGAATTACCTTTTTATCGTGTAATCAAAGTAAAAAAAACACCGACAACCCAATAAGTGAAAACCAAATTGTGAAGGATTCTTTAACAGCGGAATTGGATTCTATTCAAAAAAATGGACAAATAAATGGATTTGCGGTTGCAATGGTCAACCAAGATGGAGTGCTCTATGAAAAAGGATTTGGATTAGCTAACCTTGAAACAAAAGAGAAGTACACTAAAAACACCATACAGCATATTGCTTCTGTTTCTAAAACCCTAATTGGTATTGCTTTAATGAAAGCTAAAGAAATGGGGAAACTAAGTTTAGACGACCCGATTCAAGACTATTTACCATTTAAGGTAATAAACCCCAATTATCCGAATGAAATAATAACTATAAGACAATTAGCTACTCATACTTCTGGTATTAATGATACTAACGAGCAGTATATGGAAAGAGCTTGGATTCTTACAAAAGACCAGGACTTAACAAAAGTAAGTTCAAATTATCCCGCTCAAAAATTGAATCCGTCTGAACTAAATATACCAATGGAAGAATATTTAAACGGATATTTAGAAGTAAATGGAGCTTATTATCAAGATGATAATTATATAAATTTCAAACCAGGAGAACGATATAACTATTCAAACATAGGTGCTACTTTATGTGCATTAGTTATTGAAAAAGCAAATGGACAATCATTTGACTCGTTTACTAAAGAACATATATTAAAACCATTAGGTATGAATTCGACAGGTTGGTCACTAGCAGATGTTGATATAAAAAAGCATTCAAGATTATATAGAAATGACAATACCCTTTTACCTTTTTATACAGCTATAACTTATCCTGATGGAATGCTTATTTCATCAAGTAGCGATATGGCAAAATATTTATCTGAGTTGATTATGGGATATTGTGGTAAAGGTACATTACTTTCAAACGAAAGCTATAAAGAGCTCTTTACAGAACAATTAGAAGAACAAAACTTTGAATCACGAAATGCAGGGAACCCCTATAACGGAGACTATAGTCCTGCTATATTCATTGGACATAGCGCATTAGGTTACATAGGACATTCAGGCGGAGATGCAGGAGTTGGAACTTGGATGTATTTTGATAAAGAGAAAAAAACTGGTAGATACATTGTAATTAATACAGACATGGGGAATGATGAACGTGCGAAAGAATTAGAATACTATGCTGTTTGGGATAAAATGAATGAATATTTTGATAAATTGAACATAGAAAAGCCAGCACATAATCGTGTAAACGAGTGACGACTTAAATGTAGCTACTGCGCCTCTCACACCACCGTGCGTAGAGTCTCGTATACAGCGGTTCACCAAATTGAAGTTTGCTTATTATTAATATAATCTGTCAAAGATTTATATCCTTTTCGCTTTAGTCTAGAAATAGTGATGGTAGTTCTTAGAATTGGACTTTGGGAGGCTGGCCAGCCTCCCACTCGGGTTCTACTCCAAACGTATGCTTGTCTGTTTTCTATTCCTAATCTGATTAGTTTTTTCGTTTCCTTTCTAACTTTTTCCAATCATACCAAATGCAATATCTCAACGTATTTCTTAGCCACTCATCTAGTTTTTTAACTTTGGAATAGAGTGTTGATTAACAACCAATTGACCACCCACCCTCGACAGACTTGATTAAGCCATTCTAAGCGTTCAAACAATGACATTGGTTTGGTTTTCTTGGTGATACTTTTGAGCTTACGTTTAAACTTCCCCCAACTTTTCTTAGCTACTACTAATTGGTAGTGTCCTTTTACTCCCTTTTTATAGATGGGTACAAATCCATGTCCCAATAATTCGAAATTTACGGGACGATATATACTGCTTTTGGCTTTGCCAGTAGGTAGCTTTAGTTTTTCTTTTAGAAAATTATAAACCATATTCCCTATCCGCTTTGCATCGCTTTTCGTTTCATCTCTTTATCCAGTACATCTAACATAATATTTCCGGCAAAACTTAATAACAATATTTTAAGTAAATAATGATGTAATCAAAAACATTAAATTTATTGAGAAATTTCATATAATATTAATTAAATTGTAGAAAAATTACCACCAAAAAATATTTTAAATTGAAAAGGTATTATTCTTTTGTTTTTTTACTATGTTTTAGTCAGCTTTTATTTTCCCAAAAGAAATATAACGTATTTTCAGTTGAAGCAGCGTATGGCTTCAACATTCCTACAAAACCGAAAGACGATATAAAAGTTTCAGATTATATAATTCCCAGACATTTTGATATTGGTGTAAGATATATGTTTGATGAATTTTTCGGTTTAAAAATCGATTATGCCAATGATAGGTTTCAAAACAAAAGGAATAAAAATATTGGCAATGGGTATCACAGACTAAGCCTGGAAGCTGTATTTAACATAACTAATAAACTTAATATAATTAATAGCCAAAGCTTTAATATATTACTCCATGCAGGTATGGGCATAACTTATGCGTACCCTGAATCTATTAAACGTTTTAAAAATGGTGGAGAGTTTACATTCGGGTTAACACCTTATAACACAAAAAACTTTGAAAGGATTGGAAATTTAATATTTGGTCTAAAACCACAATATAGATATTCAAATGATTTAGTAATATATACTGATTTTTCTTACGTAATAAATACTGAACAGCAATATTCTTATAACGGTGAATTATTATTTTTAAACAGAGAAAAAGTACGTGGAGGTTTTATTAATATCTTATTTGGAATTCAATTTTATTTAGGAAAAAGGAGAAGACATGCAGATTGGTATAATTCAAGAAGAAAATTTTAAGCGGAAAAACTGACTATAATGAATACAACAAAAATAGCGTTAATCACAGGAATAACTGGTCAAGATGGAACACCTCGAAAGCTTCTTGATGTTTCTAAACTTAACAAATTAGGATGGAAAGCTGAAATTGAATTAAAACAAGGAATAATAAATACTTATAATTGGTACTGTAATAATATTGAGACTATTAGAAAAACTTCAATAAAATAACAACCACATATTCAAAACAATAATCATGCTATTCTAAGCATATATTAATATCTAATTTTGAAATAACGACCATTGGAAAACATTTCTAAATATTTAAAGAAAAATTTTTTAATATCTACGAGTAAAACACTTACCGTCTCATTAGTTACGTTATTATTATTACCATTGATAATAAAAAGAGTTGGCTTAGAGCTTTATGGCATTGTTAGCCTTACACTATTATTTAGTGGTGTTTCTTCTCTTATTGATCTGGGATTATCTAAAGCCGTTATTTTATTAAGTGGTGAAAATAAAATTTCAGAAAACAAAGTAGTTTCTTCGGCATTATATATTAATCTTTTTATAATAAGTATTTTACTAATAATATTTATTGTGCTACAAATGCTTTCCATAGATATACTGGGGAGTGATTTAAATCTTGATGAGCAGAATAAGTTCATACTCCTTAATATCGGTTTTTCCCTATTAGTATTAATGCTACTAAATAATCTGTGTAGAACCATATTAGAAGCTAAGTATATGATTCATATTGTTAATTTAACCTTAACAATTTACACACCACTTCTATATCTAACTATTTTTATAATCAGTTTTTTTACTAACCAAATTGTGGTATACATATTAATCCCATTTGTACTAACACTTCTAATGTTTCTTTTTAATCTAAGTTATATTAAAATTAAAACGACAATTAAAATTGTAAGAGTTAATAAAGAGACTATTAAGTATGTTTTAAAAAGATCATTTGCTTTTTTAAATATCGGACTCATTAACAGTATGATTATGCCATTAATGAGATACATATTTATTCTTCTGGTAGCCGATGTTGGTCTGTATGCCCTATTCGATTTATCGTTCAAAATAGCCATGTTAGCAAATAGTTTTATTTTGTCTCTGGCAACTCCAATGTTTGCTGTTTTTTCAAAAGAAATAAAAGCTAATTCAGAAAAAATGACTAAAGTTTCCTATAAGATTTTTTATGTGTCTATAGCACTATTTTTAGTTATAATTATTGGATACTATTTCTTTGGTAATTATTTTTTACATTTTTTAAATCTGGAAAGAAATGATACTAACCTATTATACACTATTACTTTCGGACTCATCCTTTCATTAGGCACCGTAGCTATTGTTGAAATATTTTACAGATATTTTTTAGGAAACAATCAATTAACTAAGGCTTTTTTATTGAAGCTAATCGTTCCTGTATTCGGTATCATTATATTTTTTGTGTTAAAGGATCTTGAGTTAATTTATAGATTTATATACGCCTACAGTATAGGATTATTTATTAGTGCTATAGCCATATTTTTTGCTTTCGTCTTTAATAATAAATGGAAAAAAACTGTAGAAATATGATCATAGCTTTATTATTTTTTTATGCTATAGCATTAATTCTAGCAGTTAAACACCCTAATTATTTCTTAGTATATTATTTATTAGCTACTACCAAATTTTTAGGTTTTATAGATCCTTCATCATTTATTATTGGTGGCGTGGAAATTGGTTATTTCGGGCTTAATATAATAGCGATTATAAGTGTGTTTTTTCAGAAAGGGTGGTATATAATGCCTAAAAAAACACAGTGGTTTATCTATTTTATACTATTAATGTTAGCATACGGTATTATTAAACCTTTCTTAGACAATAATTCTTCTTTGTATTTGTCATTCATGGCTAGTAAAGAAACATGGTTTTATTTTCTTTTTCTTTATATGATAGTATATCGCGATAGAATAGATAATAAACAACTTTTAGGTTTCATTAAGTTTATAGGCATATATTTAAGTTTAATTTATATCATCGGAAAAATATCTTTGCAATTTGTTCCGCCAGTCTACTATAACGAAAGTTACGTTCGTACTTTTTTTCCAACTTACATTAGTCTAACCATATTTATTTATGCCATTAAAATAAAATTTGAGACTATTAGAAGTATGAAAGACCGTGTTACAATCCTACTACTTTTTTTAGGCGTTTTTTTTGCAGCGCATCTTAGCTTAACTATTATGACATTTATTGGTTTTATTCTATATAAATACGTGTACGACAAAAGGCTCGAATTAAATAAATATATAGTTAGCCGATTTATTTTCATAACATTTATAATCACTTCAATAGCGTTAATATCGATAAGTGGTTTATATGAAAAAATAGTGGTTAATGTTGAAGCTATTATAACAGGAGAGGATACCTCGTTAAATGCGAGAGATATCTATAATGAATTTAGATGGGAAGCCATAAACAAGCAAAAAAATCTAGGGTACGGTTTTATCCATCAATCATCGAGTTTTATGAAAGAAATAAAAATCTCAGGATCTAATAGGTTTATGGAACGGTTTACCGTAATAGATTCTGGGTATGTAGATCTACTTATAAAATTTGGGTACATTGGCACTATACTATTAATTTTAGTATTGATTATATATTATTCGCGAGGTTTTTTAAAATCATATAAAAACCCGTTATCTCTAGCTATGTCTATTTATTTAATGCAATATGTATTTATTAATTATACATGGTCGGTTTTCACTTTTGCACACGGTATCGTACCAGGAGTAATAGCTTTTCATTTTTTATTATCTAGCAATGAAGACAGCATAGAAAAGCAAGTAATAACCAATAATATTATTATTTAATGGCTATAAAAATTCTTTACATATTACCATCATTCAATAAATTTGGAGGCACTCCCAAAAAAACATTAGATCTAATAAAACACGCTCCTAATGAATGTTATTTGTATGTATGGACAAATGCTTATGCTAAAGAATTTAAGGATGATTTTATTCAGTCTGGAGCAAAAATTTTTGTAGGCGATCACAAAAGAAATATTTTAAAACACATTAGTAATTTATTAAAGATCATTGATACTTATAATATAGAAATTATTCAATCACAATTCTTTTTTGGTGAGTTATTAGCAGGAATTTTAAAAATATTAAGACCCAAAGTAAAATTGATTGTTGCTTTTGTTGGGTCATTATCACCTTCAGGGTACAGAAAAAAACTTTTAAATATATTATATAATAAAGTTGATACTTTTATATACATATCGGAATATGTAAAAACTGAAAAAATAAAAATATACCCTAAACTAAAACATTCTAAAGGGCTTGTAATTTACAATGGCACAAATAAACCCAATAGTATAAAACATAATATTCTAAATAAAGAACAAGGCACTATAAATATACTTTGCGTTTCGGGTTTATCTAAAATTAAAAATGTACAAGTATTAATAGATTGTATGGTAATTCTCTTAGAAAAAAATTACGATCAGATTCAATTTTTGATCGCTGGAGATGGTCCTGAAAAAGAAAACTTTGAAAAACAGCTATTAGAAAAACATTTGAGTAAAAACTTTAAACTTCTAGGCTATCAAAAAAATATTGGGGATTTATATAATAGAACAAACATTTTTGCGCACCCATGTTATGTTGAAGGTTTTGGAATTGCTGTAGCAGAAGCTATGGTAGAAGAAAAGCCCATTATAGTTTCTAATGCTGGTGCACTCCCTGAGCTTATTAAAAACAATGAAACAGGTCTTTTGGTAAATGCATTTGATGCACAACAATGGGCAGATGCTATAATAAAGCTTATAGAAAATCCTGATTTAGCAAACAAACTTGCTAAAAATGCCAAACTTTATGCAGAAACTCAATTTTCGGTAAAACGATTTGTTGAAGATTATAATAAACTCTATAAAAATCTGATGAACTAAATATGAAAGTTGTTGTTTTACATCCGCCATTATACCCAATTAACCATAAATTCTTTAATGAGTTGGGTAAGCATTTAGAATTAGTAGTTTATAGTTTTGGAAATCAACCAGGATTACATAGTCAATGGAAAGTCGAAAATTTCATTGATGATAATATGACTTACAACTTGAAAATAATAAAAGGTAAAACAAACTTAAAGCGTTTTGCTGTTTCTTATCGCACGCAATTAAACCCAAGTTTTTTGTTTCAAATAAAAAAAGAAAATCCAGATATAGTAGTTAGTGTTGCGTTTTGGTTTCCTAGTTTGTATATCGCTTTCTTTAAATCTTTTTTTAAATGCAAACTTCTAATACTTACAGATGCAATAAAACAAACCGAAACGAATAATTCTGTAATTCGAAATACTTTGAGAAATTTTATAGCAAGAAAAACCACTGCTTTTATTGCTTCTTCAGACTTAACGGTTACATACTTGAAAGAACGTTTTCCTAATGTTGATATTAAAAAATCAGTACAAACAATTGATGTTATTGAATGGAAAAATAGTATTGAAAAATTAGAAAGTAAATCTAAACTTAAAGAAGCATTAGGATTTTCAAAAGACAAAACTGTCTTGTTAAGTGTTAGTAATTACATCCCTTTAAAAAACTTAGAAAAACTTATAGATGAAGTTATATTGATGCCTAATTGTGAACTGTATCTAATCGGTAAAGGCGATTTAAAAGATTCTTATGAAGCAAAGATCAAAGATCATAAAGTATCAGATAGAATAAGACTTGTTGGTCGCAAAGAAGGAGTAGAATTAAAAAAATATTATAAAGCATCAGACATTTTTGTATTTCCATCAAATAGAGACACATTTGGTTATGTCGTTATAGAAGCATTAGCTTCTGGACTCCCAGTTATATGCTCTGAAAATGCAGGAGCATCATCAATTATTGAAAACACTAAGAATGGTTATGTATTACACCCACAAGAAGATTTTACTAACTGTATAAATGACACGATAAATAACCTGGAAAAAATGTCATTATATGCTCTAAATTCGGTATCAAAATACACCATTGAGAATAAGGCTAAAGACTTTTTTAAAACATTAACAAACATCAATTAAAATGAGAAAAATCTACTTGTTTTTTTATTATGCTATAGCGCAACATTTACCTATGCAACCTTTCCCTGGATATAAATTATTTTACGGGGTTAGACGTTTTTTAGTTAAACGAATAGTAAAAAAATGTGGAGATAACATATTCGTAAAAGATCATTGTTACTTTGGAAATGGGGAACGGTTAACTATTGGAAATAGAACACAATTAGGTCAAAACGCAAAATTAGGAGGAGAAATTATTTTAGGAGACGATATACTAATGGGACCCGATATTGTAATAATGGCTACAGCCCATGCCTATGATAGAATAGATATCCCTATAAACCAACAAGGAGCAGCTAAAGAGGAGCCAGTAAAAATTGGTAATGATGTTTGGATTGGAACTCGAGCCATTATTATGCCAGGAGTAGAAATAGGGAATCATTGTATTATCGCATCAGGCGCTATAGTAACCAAATCGTTTCCAGACTATTGTATAATTGGTGGAGTCCCTGCAAAAGTTATAAAAATGAGAAGCTAAAAATGATTCATAAACTCTTTAAATATTTACATAAGGAATCTATAGATTATACTATCATTAATGGTTATAAATCATTATTTGAAAAAACGAATACTTCCGAAGATGTCGATATACTATTTAAAAAAGAAGATTTCCTTAAAATAGAACACATTTTGAAGGGGTTTTGTAAATTAAATGACTTCAAGATCGTTCAAATTTATCATCAAGAAGTTTATGCAAAAAACATTTTTATTTTCGATCCTAACACAACCAAAATATTAAACTTAGATACCTACGGTAAACTTCAAAGAAAGCACACCGCTTTTTTTACGGAAACTGAAATTTTCAAAAACTTTTCTACCTATAAAGGCATAAATATACTAGCTACACATCAAGAATTTCTTCACTATTTATTGAAGAAAATTGATAAAAATGAGATTACAGATACCGTTTTTAATTATTTACAAATGCTTTTCTTTAAAGAAGAAGCACTTTGTAAAAAAATGCTTAAACAATGTTTTAAAAATCATTCAGATAGTGTTATTAAAGCGTTACAAAGCAAAAACAAAAGTAAACTTTTAGAAAGCATAGAGACTCTAAGAAAAGATATCGTTAGTAATCCTAAAATACCTCTAAACGATAGATTTAAAGACAAACTAAGAATTCTTAAACGCATTATAAAGCCAACAGGAATCACCATTTCTTTTTTAGGGCCAGATGGCTCAGGAAAATCAACAATAATAGATGGATTAACACATAAAACCTTGCCTTTTAGAAAAACAACTTACTTTCATTTAAAGCCAATTATAACTAATAATAAAAGTATAGCAACCGTTAACCCTCATGAGTGCGCACCATATTCTAAATTAAAATCGTATGTTAAGCTCTTATTTTTTGTATATCAATATAATTTAGGCTGGTTAAAAAACATATACCTTTTAAAAATCAAATCAACATTAGTTATCTTCGATAGGTATTATGACGATTTAATTGTAGATAAAAAACGATACCGATATGGAGGTTCTAAAAGAGTGGCAAAATTAATACGCTTTTTTATACGTAAACCAGAACTTTATTTTATTCTTACCACAAACGCTGATGTTATTTATAATAGAAAACAAGAAGTTGAATTTAGTGAGTTGCAAGCACAGATTAAAAATTATAAAGCACTAACAAATGGGAAACAGTATTATCATATTGACGTAAATAGATCGCCAGACAGTATTGTAAAAGACGTTTATTCTATCCTAATGAAAAAAATGAATGAGAGATATTAGCTTTTTTTCAGAAGATACATACTTGTATCTACCAAATACAAAACATCCAAAAGTAATTTTAGCTGTTAGCGATGCTAAAACCTCTCAAAATGCATATAAACTATATAACCCCTTCTCTTTTAAAGCTAAAGTTTTAAAAAAAATTAGTCAGTTTTTATTTGTCAACTTTAACAAATTGACACTTAGTTTAGTTAAAACAAAATCGCATCAAAAATCAGATTTTATTAAACATTTAGAAAATAAATTAAATACCAAATTTAGCATTTCTGTTTATCATGCAACCGATAAAGATAAAGTAGTTTTACAATTACAATCAAATAAAAGAGTATATGGATATTTAAAATTTCCATTAAATAAAGTGGGTATAGACAATATAAATAATGAAAAAAAAGCCATTACATTACTTTCTAAAAAAAACATTATAAAATCATTTATTTTAGAAGATACCTACAATAGTATCCCCTATTTTATTTTATCGGAATTAAAAGGAGACATTGAAAATTTAGCAGATAAAGCTATTGAAACATTGATTTTTAAGTTAAAAAAGGAAAATACCTTTCAGTTAATTGATCATCAAAGAATAAAAGACTTGTATGCAGATATTGAAACTTTACAATTAAAATCATATAAATCAAAAATAGATCGTATAGTAAAACGTTCAACCATTCATTACCATGAAGCTTTTGAGCATGGCGATTTTACGCCTTGGAATATTGTTAAAACGAATGAAGGTATAATACCTTTTGATTTTGAATTTTTTGTTGAAAACGGTATCGAATATTTCGATTTAATAAAATATCACTTTCAAGTAGGAAGACTTCTTAAAAAGAAAAACCCAAAAGAACTTGCTCTCTATATATTCAATAAAATAAATAATATTGAAGTAAAAGATATAGTATCTCTATTCCTAATAAAAGAAATTATTAGATTAAAAAAAATAGGTCAAACCTATCAATTTCATGATAACATGTTAAACCATATTTGTGAATAAACGCCTAAAAATACTTGTTTCGTGCTATGCGTGTAGCCCCTATAGAGGTTCTGAACCTGGTATGGGTTGGAGTTTTATAAAAGAACTAAGCCATCATCACGAAGTTCATGTTATTACTGAAAAAGAAAAATGGCAAAAGGACATTCAAGACTATATAAAAGAAAAAAAAATAACCAATAGTCATTTTTATTTCATTCGAAAAAAAAGAAACAGAACATTAAGAAAAATATGGCCTCCCTCCTATTATTGGTTTTATAAAGCATGGCAAAAAAAAGCATATCGTTTAGCAAAACAATTAGATGCAAAGGAAAATTTTGATATTATACATCAATTAAACATGGTTGGTTACAGAGAACCTGGTTATCTCTGGAAAATAGAAAAACCATTTGTTTGGGGACCTATTGGTGGCACTCAAAATGTACCGTGGCATTTATTTTCTGTATTAAATAGGCATGGTAAACTATTTTATGGAGGACGAAATATTATCAACACAATTCAGAAGTCTTTTTTAAAACGACCACGATTAGCAGCAAAAAAGAAAGTATCAGCACTAATAGCTGCGACACCAGATATTCAAAAAGACATTCTGAAATTATGGAAAAAGTCATCAGAAATTATAACAGAAGTTGGAACTAATGGGTCTTTAGATATTAAGATAAATGATAGGCAAGAAAAGGAAGCATTACAAATAGTTTGGTCGGGACAGCATACCTCTGGAAAAGCATTGAATATTTTACTAAGAAGTTTGGTGTTATTAGATACTAAAATTAATTGGCAATTGCACGTTTTAGGTATTGGAAAGGAAACCGACAATTGGAAATCTCTAGCCAAAAAATTAAATATTTCTAGACATTGTAAATGGCATGGATGGGTTCAAAAAAATGATGGTTTAAATATTATGCAAAAAGGTCATTTATTATGCATTACCAGCTTAAAAGACCTAACTTCTACCATTACTCTTGAAGCTATTTCGTTAGGTTTGCCAATAGTTTGTTTAGACCATTGCGGTTTTTCGTTTGTAGTGAATAAAAGTTGCGGCATAAAAATTGAATTGGGCAACATCAATAATATTTATAATGATTTCAAAGAAGCTATCGAATTACTTTATAAAGATGAAAATTTAAGAAAACAATTAGCTATTGGCGCTTTAAATAGATCTAAAGATTTTTCTTGGAAACAAAAAATCAAAAAACTAAATACCATTTACTCAAACTTACTTGAATGAAGATACTTATCATTCATAATAAATATGGAAAATACAGTGGCGAAGAGGCTGTTGTTGATGCCCAGATAGATCTTTTAAAATCTAATAACCATCAAGTTATTACTTATTTTAGAAGTAGTGAAGAATTAGAAAATCAAGCCAATGGTAAAATCAAAGCTTTTTTTTCGGCATTTCATAATTCTAAAGTAATACACGATATCAAAAAATTAATATATAAGGAGGCACCAGACCTTGTTCATATTCATAATCTTTATCCAATCATATCGCCTGCAATCTTACCAGAGATTAAAAAGATTGGAATTCCTATAGTTATGACTGTACATAATTACAGATTACTTTGCCCTAACGGTTTATTTTATACTAATGGAACTATTTGTGAAAAATGTACAGGTTTGGGTAAAGAATTAAATTGTATTACTAATAACTGCGAAGGGTCTATTTTTAAAAGTACAGGTTATGCTTTTAGAAATATGTGGGCAAGAAGAAAAAAATATTATATAGATAATGTTGATGCCTATTTATGTTTAACAAGCTTTCAAAAAAACAAACTTATAGCAAATCAATTTGAAGCAAATAAGTGTTTTGTAATCCCCAACATATACAGCAAAACACTTATCGATATAGATTATAATATTAATGAGCGCAACTATATTGCTTTTGCTGGGCGTATAAGTCCAGAAAAAGGAATCCCCATTTTATTGGCAGCAGCAAAAAAATTGCCACACATTAATTTTCAAATGGCTGGTTTAATGCGAAAAGGATATCAAAAAGAATTAGAAATTCCCTTTAATGTTAAATTAAGAGGAATGTTAAACGCTGATGAAATGAAAGTGTTTTATTCTAAGGCTAGATTATATTTACATACAAGCGTATGTTATGAAGGGTTTCCTATGGTATTTCCAGAAGCTATGGCTTATAAACTCCCCATAATAGCTCCAAGAATGGCTGGCTATCCTGAAATTGCAGAAGATGGTTATAATGGTATCTTATTTGAACCAAAGAATGTAGAAGATCTTGCCAAAGTACTTTCTAACATTTGGGACGATAATAACAAGTTAAAACGACTAGGTTCAAATGGCTATAGTATGGTAAAAGAAAAATATAGTGTTAATGCTTATTATGAATCTTTATTATTTGTATATAATTTAATTCTTAAATTATAAAAAATCACTTATCAAAGTGATTTTAACTTTACGATATTACAGTAGCTTTATTAAAATTAAATTTTAAAACAGTGTCTTTCTGGAATTAATTTATGCAAGAAATCACATCTAAAACACTATTCAGATATTAAATATCATAAACTTTATGTTCTAATAAAACAGTATTATTAATTAAAAATAGTACGCTAAAAGCTACTTAAGTAGTAGGTATTTATTTTCTTATAAGTAGTCTTAACTTTATTTAAAAAGTGAGTTTTTTTTCTAAATTATATGCATTTTGTCGGATTTTATTGTATTTTAGCGGAATAATCCCAAATTACAACCATTATGTACCAACCTTTTAATTCTCTTATATGGATAAATAATAATGTTTTTTTTTCCATTATTATTCTTTTTGTTACAGCAATAATTCTGTATAAAATGACTCCTATTGTTGTTAAACTATTTAACTTAAAATCATCAATAAATAATTCTAAAAATACGCCTTTTAAAAGTATCGTCGAATTAGATTTAGAATCTGTAGATTTAAAAACTATGGGGTTAAGAAACATTCTTAAAAACTACATCTTTTCATCAGACCTTAAAGATATAGACCTTAATAAAAGACAAATCATAAATACTATAAACCCACATTCCTATTGTGTTTCAAAAAAAGATTTATCATTTAAAAAAGCACTTATAAATAGTGATGTTTTATTACCAGATGGGTTTGGAATTGTTTTAGCAACAAAAGTATTATTTGGAAAACATATAAAAAAAATTGCAGGAGCAGATATACATGCTCACCTATTAAAGTATGCTAATTTAAATAAAAAGAAAGTGTTTTATCTAGGAGCATCTCAAAACACTTTAAAATTAATAACAAAAAGATTAAAGAAAGAGTATCCTAATATTCAAGTGGCTAGCTACTCACCTCCATATAAATTGGAATTTAACAGTAAAGATTCAAAACAAATGATTGATAAGGTCAATACATTTAACCCAGACATATTATTTGTAGGGATGACAGCACCAAAACAAGAAAAGTGGGTACAAATAAACAAACATAGCCTTTGCCCTAAAACCATTGTTTCTATAGGTGCCGTTTTTGATTTCTATGCAGGAACTGTAAAACGATCTAATTCATTTTGGATTAATCTAGGTTTAGAGTGGCTTCCTAGATTAATTAAAGAACCCAAACGATTATGGCGAAGAAATTTTATTTCAACCCCTCTATTTCTTATAAGCTTAGGAAAAGCAAAACTTAATTTAAGTTAAAGACATTTTTTTAACCCAAACCTACAATTATGAATATTTCATTTAATGATTTAGTAGCTTCAGATTATTATGCTATATGGATTTTGTTGGCTTTTTACTTATCTGCAATAGTATCTTATTCTTCTTATCCCATTATAATTAAAATTTCAAGATTAAAGGAATTAATGCAAGAACCAGGAAAAAGAAGTTCTCATATAGTAAAAACACCAAATTTAGGAGGCATTGGTATTTTTTTAGGAATTGTTAGTGTACTAACTTTTATAGGAAGCATACTATCATATAATAACTTATTATGTTTTATTGGATCTTTGATCGTTTTATTTTTCACTGGTATAAAAGATGATCTAGTTGAGTTGTCCCCTATTAAAAAATTAATTGGCCAACTGTTAGCTTCGTTATCTGTAATCATTATTACGGATGTAAGAATTCATAGTTTCTTTGGAATATTTGGTATTGAATTATTATCATATACTTTTTCTGTGATCTTTACCTTATTTGTATTTATCTTACTCATTAACGCCTTCAATTTAATAGACGGAGTAGATGGTTTAGCTGGTAGTATTGGAATAACGTGTAGTTTATTGTTTGGTATTTACTTTTATTCAAATGGAAACGATTCCATGCTTTTTATATCTGTAAGCTTAATAGGAGCTTTGTCAACGTTTTTGGTTTTTAACTTCTCTAAAACCAAAAAAATATTTATGGGAGATACTGGTTCTATGATTGTTGGTTTTATTCTAGCCTACCAAGCCATTAGCTTTTTACATATTAACCATAATGTAGAAGTATTTTCGGCAATTTCAAATCCACCAGCATTAGTTATAGCCATATTTAGTTTTCCATTAATGGACACGCTTAGAGTTTTTATTATTAGAATCATAAAAAAAAGAAGCCCATTTTCTGCAGATAGAAATCACATTCATCATAATTTACTTTCTTTAGGACTTAAACACTGGGAAATCTCATTAATTGCTTCTCTTTTTGTATTAGTAATGGCAATAATGACTTACACGTTTAGTAATGTTTCTTTACACTTTTCTATTTTGTCTTTAATAATATGTAGTTCCATTTTTTCAATTACACCATATTTACTTTTAGGAGTACGTCAAAATTTCAATAATAATACTTTAAGTAGTAACGGTATTAAGATATTTCGTTTTTCAAATAAAAAACCTAAATATTATTTAGAATTAAGAAAAATATATAATTCAGTATTAAATATTTTTATTTCAATAATTATTTATCTTAATATGTAATAAAATACATATATTTATAAATATTTTTATCCAATCAAACCAGAATGCTAAAACTAAAAATAGTAGAAACTTATTTTATTTTTTTTATTTCTATTTTTTGCCTGTTTTTATCCTCCTGTGCTTCAAAAAAAAACGTTCTATACATACAAGACATTGATAAACAGGACGGAAGAGAATTAAGTTATAACACCAATAAAATACAAGTAAACGATATATTAGCAATAAAAGTAAGCTCACTTTACCCTGAAACAGCTATTCCTTATAATTTTGACAATAGTTTATCTACAAATTCAAGTTTTATAGAAACATTAAAATTACAAGGTAGTTTAGTGTCTTCAGAAGGATACATAATTTTGCCTATTATTGGCTCCATAAAAGCTACAGGTAAATCTACAACAGAACTAGAACTTCATATAAAATCAATTTTAGAATCGGGCAATTATTTACAAAATGCCATAGTAAGTGTTCGTATTTTAAATTCTAAAATCACTATTTTAGGAGAAGTCATTACACCTGGGACTTATACCATTACAGAACAAAACATTACCATACTTCAAGCTTTAGGTTATGCTGGTGATTTAAAAATTAATGCCGATCGGAAAGATATTTTAATAATAAGAGATGTAGACGGTAAGCAGCTTATTAAACATATAGATTTAACTAAAACAGACTGGTTTGATAGTCCTTTTTATTTTATCAAACAAAATGATGTTATCGTTGTAAACCCGAATAATACTAAAATTAAAAGTTCAGGATATATTGGTAATGTAGGCACTGTATTAACTATTGCATCCATTTTATTGAGTACAGTAGTTATTTTAACTAGATAATATTTAAGGATATGACAAAAAAACCTTACTATTTATCAGATGACAAAGATTCTTTAAATATAAAAGAAGAGTTTATTAAATACCTACGTAATTGGCCTTGGTTTATAGTCACGATTCTTCTGTTCCTTACTTTTGCGTTTTTCTATTTAAAATATGCAACAGTAAATTACCAAACTATTGGAAAAATAAAAATTCTTGATGATTCATCCAAAGCAATTGAGTTACCTGGGGATATTTCATCTCTGTTTGAAAGCTCTAAAGTAAACTTAGAAAATGAAATTGAAGTTATTAAATCACAACGTCTACTAGAAAATGTCGTTAAAAATTTAAGCTTAAATATTTCATATTTTGAAGAAGGTAGTATAAAAAGTAAAGAACTTTGGAATCCCCCATTTAAAGTTCATGCTATAGATTCCATCATCAAACTACCAGAAAGCGACATTTATTTTGTAGAAATAGCTTCTGATGCCTATCATATTTCAAATTCTAAAAATAAGAAATGGCAAATTAAAACCCATAACATAGATAGTAAATTCGAAGACCTGCCTTTCTTAATAAAGACTGTATCTTCTAATATGATTGAACGTCATTTAGGAAAAAAATATAAAGTCAAGTTCTCATCAGTTAGAAAAACAACCATAAAATTATCCAACAGTCTTAAAGTTTCACAAATAGGAAAATCCAGTGATATACTTTCTTTATCCTTAATAGGAGAATCTCATTTAAAATCTGAAGCTATTATAAATGAACTCATTAACCAATTTAACTTAGATGGTATTTTAGATAGGCAGCTCGTATCTCAAAGAACCATGGATTTTGTAGATGATAGATTTATTTTTCTCACTGAAGAATTAGACTCAATTGAAAGTAACAAAAAAGGGTTTAAACAAAATAATAGTTTAAGCGATATAGGATTAGACACAGAGTACACTATTGTTAGAAAAGCGAATACCTCAGATGAAGTATTACGATTAGAAACACAATTAGAAATAGCTAAACTACTTAGAGAAACATTAAATAATCAAAATGAATTTAGTTTATTACCTGCAAATATCGGACTAGAAAATGCAGGAATTAATACTTTAATATATGATTTTAATGTAGATGTAACATACCGCAATAGAATAGCAAATGGAGCTGGTACCAATAACCCTATAATTTTAAATTTAGAATCAAAACTAGTTAGACTTAAGACGAATATTTTAAAATCTGTTATAGCTTACGAAAAACAATCTAATGCAGCTCTTAAAAGAGCTAATAAAATAAGTAAAAAAGCTAGTGGTTTATTTTCTCAGATTCCAGAAAAAGAAAAAATATTACGATCTATTGAACGACAACAGAGTATTAAAGAAACATTATATGTTCTATTACTGGAAAAGAGAGAAGAAGCCGCAATAAATTTAGCGATTACCTCACCGTCAATAAAAGTGGTAGATTATGCATTAACAAATTCAAAACCTACATCTCCAAATCGTAGTAATACATATTTTGTAGCTTTAAGTATGGGGTTAATTTTACCTTTTGCTTTTTTTTACATATTATTTTTTATTGATTCAAAAATTCATAGAAAAGAAGATATAGCATCTAAAAACCAGACAATTCCAATTGTTGGAGAAATCCCTCATACAAAAGACGACAAACTTATTAAAGGGGCTTCAGACAAATCTATCTTGTCAGAATCATTTAGGGTTTTAAGAACCAATATAAATCATTTTTTAAAAAATAACTCAAAAGACAATAATGGAAAAGTTATATTCATAACTTCAACAATAAAAGGAGAAGGTAAAACATTTACTGCTATTAATCTGGCGTTGTCTTATTTAAGTTTAAATAAAAAAGTACTACTTGTGGGTGCTGATTTTAGAAACCCCCAAATTCATTCTTATTTCAAAAAAACAAGGAATAGTGATGGATTATCTAATTATTTAGATAATGAAAGTATTAATTATAATGATCTCATTTTAGATTATAGTGTAGGCAATTCAAAATTAAAAATACTACACTCTGGAAGCATTCCACCAAGCCCTGCTGAATTAATATCTAATGGCCGTTTTGGAGATTTACTACAACAACTAAAGAAAGAATACGACTATGTTGTTGTAGATACAGCCCCAACAATTCTAGTTACAGATACTATGTTAATTGCGCCATATGCAGATTCAACGATATATGTTGTTAGATCGAAGTATACAGATAAAAAATTATTACCCTTTGCTTGCCAACTTATTGAATCTAATAAGCTAATTAACGTTGCTTTTTTATTAAACGGATTGGTACCAAGCAGACTATATGGGTACAATTATAACTATGGTTATAATTATGGTTATGGTAATGAAAACACGAAAAAGCCTTGGTACTTAAAAATGTTAAGGAGATAATATGTTGTTTTAATACAGCTATATTATTATTTATACTAGCCCGTCTATAGGTACCAACTAAACTAAACTAAACTAAACTAATTCTCTATGGACTAGTTGCTTCTATAGCTCGTTTTAGCTGACTAAAAATATGCCTATCTGATCTATAATTTTTCATCCTTAAAAAACATTTATTGATAAAAAAACCTATATTTTGTCAGATTTTATAGCATTTTTATTATTTTTAACAATATTTTTACTACAAATAGTAGAAAAATAAATCACATTAATAAGAAGCTCAAACTTATAAAATATTATTTAATAGAGCTATTCAACTAAGGTTATTCTAAAAATAAAAAATACAACTAGATTATATGTTTTTACTCTCTAAAAAAACATTTTAACATTCCTTTTCTTCTTTCATTTTTAAAAAAAATATTACATTTAATCGTATTTTATTGCATTTAATCGACTATTTGAAGTATATTCGCCTTTTAAAAGAGAGAAAAACAAACACGTAAAAAAGAAAAAACCTATAATTTTTTTATTTAATAAACCTAACCAACCTTAATAACATGTATAATATCGATCCTTCAAATAAGACGAATAATTATAGAATATTTGTTTTTACAATACTTATATGTTTAATTGGAGTTACCTCATCGTATGCACAATCATGTACAATTAATGCAGGATTAGATCGGACGATTTGCGTTAATGAAGCTTTTCAATTAGATGGAACATCTCCAGACACGTATGCTTCAGGACCAACTTGGTCACAAGTTTCTGGTCCGTCAGTAATTATAAGTGACCCAGCAATAGACGATCCTATAATCACAGGGGCTATAGCAGGAAATACTTATGTATTTGAACTTTCTGCCATTTGCGGAAATGGAAATACACCATCACAAACGGTTTCTATAACTGTAGACCCCATAACAATTGCAGATGCAGGAAATGATCTGGCATCTTGCCCAGATAATAGTGGAGCATTAGAAATTACAGGGAATGTACCGGTTAATATAGGAGAAACAGGCGTATGGAGCATAGTTGGTGGTAATGCAGCAAATGTCACAATTAATCAACCCAATTCCGCAACATCTTCAATAACGTTACCAGATACAGCTGCAGGCAGCACCACACTTCGTTGGACAATTTCTGGAGGAGGATGTGAATCTTTTGATGATGTAGTCGTCACAAATTATGGAGGAGAAATAATCGTTGATGCTGGTGACCCTCAATCATTATCAGACTGCTATACCATTTCTCAAAACACAACAATGTCTGCAAGCTATGGAGGCATTGGAGGTAATGGACAGATTGGTACTTGGACTTTTGTGAGTGGCCCATCTACACCTACTATTTCAAATGTTAATGTTAATAATACTTCTGTTTCAGATTTAATAGAAGGGATATATACTTTTAGATGGGATGTTGTGGGACCTTGTGCCTCTGGAAGCGATACAGTAACTATAACTGTACCCGAAGCAACCCAAGATGTATCAAATGCTTCAATCTCTGACAACAACCAAAGATTTTGCGATACTTCTATAACAGAAACAACATTAGTAGGCTCTTTACCAGATTATACTAATGAGACAGTAAATTGGGTACAAGAAACTGGACCAGCTGCTAATATTATAAGTCCAACCAATAGTACAACACAAGTTACAGGTTTAGTATTTCCAAATTCTTATAGGTTTAGATATACCATAACAAACATAAATACAGGTTGTTCAACTAATGCTACTATAAATTTAAGCTATAACACAGATGTGATAAGTATATTGGCAAATGGAGGTAATGATTTTACTGGTGCATGTGGAGATACATCAGTACAAATCCCATATACTTCAACTAGTGGAAATAGAACCGATTACAGTATACTAAGTGGCCCAAGTGATTCTAGTACTAGTTTCCCAACAGGATATACGAGTTTAGGAAATGCAAATAACGGTACAGCTACACTTAATTTTGATGTTGCAGGAATGTATACTGTTAACTTTAGAAGACGTAGAACAGGAAACTTACAAGTTGGTAATTGTGATGCTGCTAATAGTACTATAAATATTTTTATATCAACAGATGTAGCTGGAGCCAACGCAGGTTCCCCACAAGAGTTTGTGTGTGGGCAAGTTAATGGTAACTTAGCAGGGAGCTTAGTCGATCCTGGAGAAACAGCCATATGGTCTTTAGTTAGCGGACCAGATGGTATGACGGATGCAATAGTAAGTGATAGGTACGTACAAACACCAGCTTTAATCGGCTTAATACCTGGGGTTTACGAATTCACTTATACGGTGTTTGCTGGTTCAGGTTGTACGCCACCTGCAGTATCTACAACAACAGTTACGGTTACACCAATCAATAATCTTCCTATAGAAGCTGGACTTAATCAATCTGTTTGTTATAATTCACCAGTGCAGTTAAATGCAGCCCCATTATTAGATAGTCAAGTAGGAACTTGGTCTTCATCATCTCCTGGAATTTCATTTTCAGATGTTAATGATCCAAATGCTATAGCAACAGGTTTTACAATTCCCGATGCAACAATAGGGAATGGAAACGCATATACAATAACATGGACTGTAGATGAAGCAGTAGGTTTTCCTGATTGTGGAGCTGCAGAAACAGATACCATTATAATCGAGACATTAATTGATGAATCCCCAACAATTGCTGATGCAGGAACAGATATATGTTTCACTTCAGGGGCAACTACAATTACAAATTTAGGAGCCAATGCTCCCGAAGCAGATGAAACTGGTACTTGGACTCAAATATCGGGGCCTTCCGTCGTAACATTTACCAATCCAAATAGTGCAACATCCGAAGTTACAGGTTTAATAGACGGACAATATATTTTTAACTGGGAAATTGTTTATACACCACCAACAACGAATACCTGTCCATCAACATCGGATGATGTGGAGGTAGTGATTGCAGATACTGCAACTCCAATAAGTGCTGGTCCAAATCAAACATTGTGTTTAACACAGCCTAATTTATCTTTTACAATGAATGCAACCGATCCAGCTTCTATTGGAGGGGTTGGAACTTGGAATTTAGTTTCGGGTTTAAGCGGTTACACTGTAGACGACATAAACAGCCCTACCGCAGAATTTACAAATCTTTTAGATGGTACATACGTTTTTGAATGGATTATTTCATTTGGAAGTTGCGTGAATTCAAATGCATCAAGTCAAGTAACTATAGACGTTGGTATACCTCCAACAACAGCAAATATTCCAGGAGTAGATCAAGTAATTTGTGCTGTTACAAATACCACTGTAACTGCAGATCCTTTACTAAGACCTGGAATTGAAACTGGTGTATGGTCGATTGTCTCAGGACCTAATACCCCTACAATCGTTAACCCAGACAACGAAACAACAAATATTACAGGTTTAGTAACGGGCAGTTATGTATTTAGATGGACAACATCTAGTGCATCGCCAATTTGTACAAGCTCATTTGATGAAATAACCGTAGATGTATTTGCGCCAGCAACTGCAGGATTAGACCAAAACTTATGTGAGGTAGATAGCGTATTTCTTGAAGCCACAACTGGTACTACGGGAACATGGACTATTGTTTCTGTAGATGGAGATACAACACCTGTGATAATAGCGCCATATACCCCTACACAATCACCAAGCAATAGCAATACGGGTAATGCTCCTGTTGATCCAGGATCTACATATGTTTTTAGATATACAACAGATTATACAGGGTCTGGTAGCGGTTGTAACAATTCAAGTGATGTAACCATTACCGTAAGTAACGGACCTAGTGTTGACCCCGATGCTGGCAATGATCAAATTGTTTGTTTAGGGGATGGAAGTTCTACAACACTTACAACTGGTTATGAGGTGGCAACCGTACCAACAATTCCAGGAGATGTTACTGCTACATGGCGATTAGTTTCTCAACCAGGAGGCGCTCCAGTTTCAATTGTTTCACCTACTAATAGTCCTTCAACTGTTGTTAATGGTTTAACTGTTGATGGGTTATATGTATTTATGTTGGAATTTGATTCTAATTTTTGTGTCGATAAATTTGACATAGTACGCGTTGATGTATATAATGTTCCTGGACCTGTTGAAGCTGGCCCGTCTCAACCTAACGCATGTCAAACCGATTTTCTTACAGCAGCTGATGTTCCTGATTTTGGCATAGGTACATGGAGTATTACAACATCTCCAGGAGGCTCTTTAACAACAGTAGACAGTCCTAATAATCCAATAACAAGCTTATCAAATATAGAAGTTGGAACTTATGTTTTAACATGGACAGTAACTAACGGTCCTTTGCTTTCAGGACCTTGCGCTCCGCAATCAGATACGGTAACCGTAACCTTTACAGACGACCCACCATCTCCAGCATTGGCAGGACCAGATCAAGAATTATGTGATGGCATCCAAACAAATCTGCAGGCTACAAATTTGGCAATAGGTACAGGAACATGGTCTCAGTCTGCAGCTCAAGCCTTAGCAGGAATATCAATAGCAGACCCAAATAATCCAAATAGTTTAGTAACAGGTCTTTCTTCTGGGACATACCAATTTACTTGGACAGCAGTAAGTGGTGGATGTACAGATTCAGATTCAGTAGAAGTCATTATTTATGCAGATCCTATAAGTGCCGAAGCTGGACCAAATCAAAGTTTACCAGAATTTTCATCCGTAACCTTAGGAGCAGATCCTGTATCGGCTGGAACAGGAACCTGGACTCAAGTCTCTGGACCTACAACTGTTACTTTTATTGGGGAAAATGACCCAAATACGCCAATTGTAGGAACCAGTGTTGGAACTTATATTTTTAGATGGAGCGTTGATAATGGAACTTGCAGTACTGCTGCAGATACAGTAACTGTAATTATAACGCCAATTTCAGATTTAGAGTTAACTAAAACAGTCTCATCGTCAGCAGTAAATGTTGGTGATGTAGTAACCTTTACAGTTGCCATTTTTAATAATGATACCAATGTTAATAATGCCGATGCGACAGGAGTCGGTGTTCGAGATATTTTACCATTAGGATATTCATTAGTTCCAGGAACTGTTTCTAACAGTGGAACTTTCGATTTAGGAACACAAACGATTACTTGGTCTAATTTATCTATTCTTAGTGGAGATACATTAAATTTAACGTTTGACGCTACAATTAATGAAACAGGATCTTATTTAAATACCGCTCAAATTATAGCGAGTGATATTTTCGATCCAGATAGCACACCAGATAATGATGATTTATTAGAGGATGACCAAGATACAGAAGAAGTAACCATTCAATCTTCAGATTTATCTTTACAAAAAAGAGCTTTTCCATCAACTGCAAATGTTGGAGACATCGTAAGATTTAGAGTAAGAGTTACTAATGCTGGTGCAGATACAGCAACAAATGTTACTGTTTTAGACCAGTTACCAAGTGGATTCACCTACCAAAGTGATAGCTCTGGAGGTAGTTACAATGCAAGTACTGGTGTCTGGAATGTAGGTTCTATAAATACAGGAGTAACAGTTACTCTTAATATATACACTACAGTTAATCCTCCAACGGGAGCATCAAATGAATACTTAAATACAGCCCAAGTAACTTCAAGTGATCAAGCCGATCCTGATAGTACACCTAATAATGATGATGGTGATCAAAGTGAAGATGACGAGGACGATGTTTTAGTAACATTACAAGTAGCCGATTTACAAATAACAAAATCTGTTTTACCAGTTTCTGGAGCAGTAGGAGACACAGTGACATTCTCTGTATTATTAGAAAATTTTGGTCCTGGTGATGCAACAGGTGTAAATATTGAAGATTTATTACCTTCTGGTTTTGATTTAGTACCTGGAACAGTATCTGACTCTGGAGTGTATTTTATTGGTAGCAAATCTATTGTATGGAGCGATTTATCTTTAGATAATGGATTATCCCAAACAGTAACATACGATGCTATTGTTAATAGTTCAGGAGATTACACAAATACCGTACAAATAACAGCAAGTGATCTTATTGATCCAGATAGTACACCAAATAATGACGATGGTGATCAAAGTGAAGATGAAGAAAGTGCTACTACATTTGTTGTTGAACAATCCGACTTAGAATTAACCAAAACCCTAGCTACAGGAAGTAGTGCCACACCAAATGTAGGAGATTCAGTAACCTTTGAAATTACAATAGATAATAACGGTCCTAGTGATGCAACAGGTATTAATGTAACAGATGTTGTACCATCAGGTTACAGTGCAATCACCAGCATAGACAACTCAGGCATAGCCACAGGCAATCAAATTGATTGGACAGGGTTGAGTATTCTAGATGGTGCTAGTTTAACCTTAAGTTATACCGTTACTGTAGATGCTCCAACAGGCGCGACAGATGAATATAGAAATATATCAGAAATAACAGGATCAGATCAGTTTGATCCAGACAGTACCCCAGATAATGATGATGGTAATCAAAGTGAAGATGATGAAGATCACTTTGTGGTTGTACCACAAACCTCCGATTTATCGATAACTAAAGTTGTAAGTAACACAACACCCAATGTAAATGATGTTGTCACTTTTACAATCACGGTAAGTAATGCTGGCAGTGCCCCAGCAACCAACGTATCGGTACAAGATGCAGTACCAGAAGGTTATAGCACTATTGCAAGCATTAGTAATTCAGGAGTAGCAACAGGCAATCAAATCGATTGGACAGGCTTATCAGTCCCAATAGGAACAGATACCCTTACGTTAACCTTTACAGCAGTAGTAGATGCGCCAACAGGAACAGCTAACGAATATGTAAATAAGGTACAAATTATAGCTAGCGATCAGTTTGATCCAGACAGTGATCCAACCACAGATGAGACAGCAGATGATAATAGCGATGGCATAGCAGATGATGATGAAACTACAGCCGAAGTTATTATTCAACAAGCAGATTTAAGTATTGTAAAAACGATAGACGATAGTGTTCCTAATATAGGAGATACAGTCACCTTTACATTAACAATAACCAATGCAGGACCAGATATAGCCACAAACGTTGCCATAGAAGATATCCTGCCATCAGGATACACGTTAACAACAGTAAACAATGGAGGAAGTGCAGTAATAAACACAGCAACATGGACAGGGCTAACTGTAGCTGCTAATAACGGTACTGCAATCGTCACCTATGAAGCTACCGTAAATGCTCCAACAGGAACCGCTGGTGAGTACACCAATAGTGCACAAATTACAGCAAGCGATCAGTACGATCCAGATAGTGATCCAGCTACTGATGAAACAGTAGATGAAGATGGTGATTTAGATGGCGATGACGATGATGAAGATGAATTAACAATCATTCCTGCGCAAGCAGATTTAAGTATAATCAAAGGCTTAGCTTCAGGAAGTGCCACACCAAATATAGGGGATGTATTGACTTTCGAATTAGAAATTGCCAATGCAGGACCACAAAATGCAACAGGTGTATCAGTAGAAGATGTACTGCCAATAGGCTATACTTTAGGTCCCGTAAACAATGCAGGAACAGCAACAGGAAACACAGCCACCTGGTCTGGATTATTTGTACCAGCAAACGGAAGTATTACTGTAACCTACCAAGCAGCAGTAAATGCACCAACTGGAGCAACAGGCGAGTATACGAATATAACTCAAATTACAGGGTCAGATCAATACGATCCAGATAGTAATCCTTTAACAGACAATACGGTAGATGATTACACAGATACCATAGCCGATGATGATGAAGATACCTTTACTGTCGTTCCACAAACCTCAGATTTATCCATAGATAAAACAGTAGTCGATGATAATGGAGGCGCTCTAAATATAGGGGATGTATTAACCTTTAGTGTGGCTATATCAAACGCAGGAACAACAACAGCAACTAATGTAAGTTTAGAGGATGTATTACCTATAGGGTATAGCTTGGTTTCAGGAAGTATTGATACTGGTGGTATTTTCAATAGTGGAAATACAACCATTATCTGGGATGGTTTAACAGTGCCTTTAGCAGGTATCACAGTAACCTATCAAGTAACAGTAAATGCACCAACTGGAGCAACAGACGAGTATAGAAATATAGCAGAAATCACAGCTTCAGATCAATTTGATCCAGACAGTAATCCAGACAATGATGATGGTGATCAAAGTGAAGATGATGAAGACGATGAAATCGTTATACCAACACAAGCAGATTTATCATTAGTCAAAAACATAAATATTGCCAGTAGCGCCACTCCTAATATAGGTGATACTGTTATCTTTGAAGTTATTATTACGAATAACGGTCCTAACGATGCTACAGGTATTACCGTTGCCGATATGGTTCCTGATGGTTATAATATAACTGGAGGAACGATTAGTAATAGTGGTATTCTAACTGGTAACCAAATTGATTGGACTGGCTTGAGTATTACTAATGGAAACAGTTTAACCTTAAGTTATAATGTTACTGTTAATGCCCCTACTGGTATAGCTAACGAATATAATAATGTCGCAGAGGTAACTGGCAGTGATCAGTTTGATCCAGATAGTACCCCAGATAATGATGATGGTGATCAAAATGAAGATGATGAAGATAACTTTGTTATCACCCCGCAAACTGCAGATCTATCTATAAATAAAATGGTTAGTGATCCAACTCCTAATGTAGGAGATCTGGTAACTTTTACCATTACAATTAGTAACAACGGTTCGGCTGCTGCTACTGGGGTATCTGTTCAAGATATCGTTCCTGGAGGGTATTCTGGCATTACTAATATTAGTGGCACAGGAAGCGTTACTGGTAATCAAATAGATTGGACTGGATTGGCGGTACCCATAGGTACTAATACGACCACCTTAACTTTTGATGCCATTGTCGATGCGCCTACTGGTGCAACAGATGAGTATATTAATAGTGTCGAGATTATTGCCAGTGATCAGTTTGATCCAGATAGTGATCCTTCTAGTGATGCTACTATAGATGATCATAATGATGGCATACCAGATGATGATGAAGCTACTGCAACTGTCATTATACAACAAGCAGATTTAAGTATAGTAAAAAGTATTAATAACACGAACCCTAATGTTGGTGATACGGTAACTTTTAGCTTATTAATTACGAATGCAGGTCCCAATATAGCAACAAACGTTGCGGTTGAAGATATACTTCCTATAGGGTATACTTTAGGTACTGTAAACAATGGTGGAACAGCTACATTAAATACGGCTGGTTGGACTGGTTTAACCGTCGCTGCTAATAATGGGACACTAAGTTTAACATATCAAGCGACTGTTAATCCACCTACAGGTGCAGCTGGTGAATATACCAATACCACACAAATAACGGCTAGTGATCAATATGATCCAGACAGTGACCCTACTACAGATAGTACTGTTGATGAAGATGGCGATTTAGATGGCGATGATGATGATGAAGATACCATTACCATCTCCCCTGCTCTGGCAGACCTATCATTAACAAAAATTGTGGTTGACAATGACCTTACGCCTTTAGTAGGTTCAGAAATAACATTCGAAATAAGAGTATTTAATGATGGCCCACAAGATGCTACAGGCGTTACTGTAACAGATTTATTGCCACCTGGATATGACTTTGTTTTATATAGTTCAACATCTGGCATCTATAATGAAACATCTGGATTATGGACAGTCGGAAATATTGCCAGTGGTACATCAGAAACCTTACTAATAGATGTATTAGTCAATGAAATAGGTGACTATTTGAATACTGCTGAAGTTACTGCATCGGATGTATTTGACATAGATTCGAATCCTAATAATGACGATGGTGATCAAAGTGAGGATGATGAAGACAATGCTGTTGTAACACCAATCCCCCCTATGGCCGACTTATCACTTACAAAAATTGTAGTAGATAATGATATTACACCATTAATAGGATCTGAAATTACGTTTCAGATCACAGTAACCAATGATGGTCCACAAGACGCTACAGGCGTTACAGTAACAGATTTATTACCATCAGGATACGACTTCGTATTATTTAGCTCAACAACAGGAGCGTATAATGAAGCAACTGGATTATGGACTCTAGGTAACATTACAAGTGGCACATCAGAAACCTTACTAATTGATGTATTAGTAAATGAAACAGGCGATTATTTAAATAGTGCTGAAGTCACAGCATCCGATGTGCTAGATAGTGATTCCGCACCAAATAACGATGATGGAGATCAAAGTGAAGATGATGAAGATAATGCTAATGTAACACCTGTACAGGCAATTTCAGATTTATCATTAACCAAAGATGTGGTAGATGGAGATACAATGCCTGTTGTAGGATCGGAAATTACTTTTATAATAACAGTTACTAATGATGGTCCACAAGATGCTACTGGAGTAGAAGTTACAGATTTACTTCCTTCAGGGTTTGACTTTGTATTATTTAGTTCTACATCTGGAACATATAATGAAACAACAGGAATTTGGAACGTTGGAAACATTGGTGATGGCGTATCAGAAACCTTATTAATTGATGCATTAGTAAATGGAACAGGTAATTATTTGAATACCGCTCAAATTACAGGATCTGATGTATTAGATATAGATTCTACACCTAATAATGATGATGGCGATCAAAGTGAGGACGACGAAGATAATGTACTAGTTACACCAATTGATGCTTTAGCAGATTTATCAATACAAAAAACAGTCGTTGATAACGATATCATGCCAAATGTAGGTGATGAGATTACATTCCAAATTATAGTTAGTAATGTGGGTCCAGATGCTGCAACTGGAGTTGAAGTAGTAGATTTATTACCTCAAGGTTTCGATTTCATTCTTTACAGTTCAACTTCAGGAACTTATAATGAAACTAATGGTTTATGGACATTAGGAACAGTACCAAGTGGCGGTTCTCAAACATTGTTTATAGATGTATTAGTAAATGACCCTTCTGGAACTTCAGGAGAGTTCTACAATGTTGCACAAATTACAGCAAGTGATGTAGTTGACCCTAATAGTACTCCTAATAATGATGATGGTGACCAAAGTGAAGATGATGAAGATGGCATACTAGTTATGGTTGAGACTGCCAATTTAAGTTTAAACAAATCTGTTAATAATATTAATGCTAATGTTGGAGAGATCGTAACATTTACGCTTCAAATAGATAATGCTGGCAACGATGCCGCTACTGGCGTTGCCATACAAGATATACTACCAATAGGTTATAGTAATATTAGCAACATTACTGGCAATGGTGTATTATCTGCCAATGTTATTAACTGGACTAATTTAAATATTCCATTAACTGGATTGACATTAACATATGATGCAACGGTAAATATACCAACATTACAAGATGATGAGTATTTAAATATTGCTCAAATAATTGCTAGTGATCAGTTTGACCCTAATAGTACTGGAAATAATGATGATGGTGACCAAAGTGAAGATGATGAAGATAGTGCTGTAATAAATACCCCAACAGCAGATATCGAGGTAACCAAAACTGTAGATAATACAAATCCACGTATAAATGAAACCATAACATTCACAATTTCGGTTTCAAACCTTGGAAATATTGACGCTACATCTGTTAGGATACTAGATGCCTTACCTATGGGATATGAGTTTACTTCATACACCGCATCATCTGGTGTTTATAGTAATAGTTCTGGTTTATGGGAGATACCAATAGTCATTGGAAGTCAAACAGAAACATTGGAAATCACAGTTGTTGTATTAGATGTTAATGATTACTTAAACACCGCATCATTAGAATTTTTAGATCAGATAGATTCTGATGATACGAACGATTCCGATAACATAACCATAGATCCTCAATGTTTGAAAATTTATAACGAATTCTCTCCAAATGGAAATGGGAAGAATGAAGTTTTCTATATCGATTGTATAAACAACTACCCAGAAAATAATTTAAAAGTTTACAATAGATGGGGCAACCTGGTGTACAGCAAAGAAGGTTATGATAATACCTTTGATGGTCTTTCTAACGGACGGTCGGTTTTAAATAAAGACCAAAAACTTCCCGTTGGAACGTATTATTACATCCTAGATTTAGGAGATGGATCTAAAGGAAAAGCAGGTTGGTTATATATAGTTAGATAAGATGGAAAAGAATCATAAAAACAGGTGTTACCGTAACCATAAAAACTTAAGCATGAATTTAAAAAACAAAATATCAATTAGCTTACTCGTGTTTTTTATAACACTATTAGGTTATGCGCAACAAGATCCGCAGTTTACAGATTATATGTTTAATACATTAACTGTAAATTCTGCTTATGCAGGATCAAGAGGTCATTTATCCGTTACAGGATTGCACAGAACGCAATGGGTTGGTTTAGATGGTGCTCCAGAAACCCAATCCTTTAGCATAGAATCACCAGTTGGTAAAAATGTTGGTTTAGGATTCTCTATTGTAAATGATAGATTAGGTCCCTCTGATGAATTTTATTTAGACGGCAATTTCTCATACACCATTAACCTAAATAATGAAAGTAGATTGTCTTTTGGAGTAAAAGGAGGCGGTAGAATGTTAAATATTGATTGGTCGAGAGGCTCTTATCGAGAAGACGAAGGTATTTTCGAAAATATAAATAACAAATTTTTACCAACCATTGGAGCTGGGATTTATTTGCATGGAAAAACAAGCTATATAGGACTTTCAGTTCCAAATTTCTTAACGAGCGAGCATTATGATAGCGTTCAAAATGCTGTAGCTTCAGAGCGGTTACACTTCTTTTTAATAGCAGGTAAAGTATTTGATTTAAGCCCAACTATAAAGTTTAAACCTGCCTTTTTAGGAAAGTTCGTTACAGGCGCGCCAATTATTGTTGATTTATCTGCTAATTTAATGTTTCACGATACATTAAGATTAGGTGTTGCATACCGTTGGGACGACTCCGTTAGCGGGTTAATTGGATTACAAGTTAGCCCTAAATTAATGATAGGCTATGCCTACGATTTTACAACAACTGAATTACAAAACTTTAATTCAGGAACACATGAAATCATGTTACGATTCGAATTAAGATCGAAAGAAAAACAACTAAAATCACCTCGTTTCTTTTAAAACCTAAGCTAAATGAAAAAAATAATTACAATACTAATTTTAGGAGCAGTGAGTTTATCATTTGCACAAAGCGCAACAAAGAAAGCAGATCGTTTATTTGAAAAGATGTGGTATAAAGATGCCGCCGTTTTATACGAATTAGAAGCTAAGAAGTTTGACAATAAAAATAATAAATTCTTAAAAAAAGAAGGTAAAGCTGAATACCTTAACCTTTTAAAAAGAGCTGGAGACGCCTATTTTTTCAATACAGATATGCAAAATGCGTATCGATGGTATGATAAATTGATCTCTAATTTTTATTCTGAAGTCGATTCCGAGTACATTTTTAGATATGCACACACACTTGAAGGTATCGGAAAATATAGAGACGCAAAACGGTGGATGAAAGAGTTTGCTAAAAGGACTGAAAAAAAAGATGACAGGTCTGAAAATCTAAATCAAAGAAAAATAACGATAGAAGATGTTTTAGATATTGAAGAAGGTTTTACACTAAAAAATGTTTCGGTAAACACCAAATATTCAGATTTTGGTCCGATGTATTATAAAGATCAATTAGTGTATTCATCTGCAGTAGATTCTTCAAACTTCCATACTAGAATTTATCATTGGAATGAACAACCCTTTTTAAATATGTATCTGGGTGAACTTGATGAAATTGAATCTGACCTTAAACTAATAAGTGATTTTTCAAAAAAATTGAACACCCGATATCATGAAGCCACTTTAGCTTTTTCACCAGATGAAACCAAAGTATATTTTACAAGAAATAATTATGATGGAGATTTACATAGAGATCATAAAGGAACCAATCACTTAAAGCTTTACAGCGCAGAACTTTTAAGAGATGAAGATAGTTTGTTAACATGGCAGCATATTAAAGAATTACCTTTTAATAGTGAAGATTATTCTGTTGGACATCCAGCAGTTAGTGAAGATGGTAAGCATTTATATTTCGTTTCAGACATGCCTGGCTCTATTGGAGCTACAGATATTTTTGTAGTAGATATATTAGATTCCGATAACCATAGAATTCAGGATAGCACACAACAATATAATGGCTATTCAAAACCACGAAACTTAGGAGAAAAAATAAATACCGCAGGAAGAGAAATGTTTCCTTATATAACAAACAATGCTTTGTACTTTGCTTCCGATGGACATTTAGGATTGGGAGGATTAGATGTTTATGAAAGTAGAAAAATTGACTCTAATTTTAGTAAACCAATAAATCTTGGAGCACCTTTAAATAGCGAATTAGATGATTTTGGTTTTATTATAAACGAGGAAAAAAATAAAGGTTTTGTCTGTTCTAATAGACTTTCGGGAAAAGGTGATGACGATATTTATTCATTTGTTCGTTTACCAACATCCGAAATAGCATGTAATCAATCAATAAGAGGCCATATATCTAACACTATAACGGGAGAACGTCTCGCTAATGTTAAAATGAGTTTGTATGATGAAGCTGGTACGCCATTAGAAACAACCACTACCAACTTAAATGGCGCGTATAAATTTAACAACGTTTTAAATTGTGCCACTAAGTTTAATATAACGGCATTAAAATCAGGATATGCCCCTAAAGAAAAGCCTGTACTAACTTTAGATGAAGAAGGAGAAACAATAGTTGCTTTAGGTTTAGAAACACTTAGTAACTTAATAGTAGAAGAAGCTGGTATTTTAAAGATAAAAATCGGCATTATTTATTTTGATTTAGATAAATCATTTGTAAGAAATGATGCTTCAATAGAACTTAATAAGGTCGTGTTACTTATGATGCAATACCCTAATATGGTTATAAAAATAGAATCACATACAGATTCAAGAAATACAGAAGATTATAATTTAAAATTATCAGATAGAAGAGCAAAATCTACCAGAGATTATATTATTAGTCAAGGTATTAATTCAAATAGAATTAAAAGCGCTATTGGATATGGAGAATCTCAATTAATAAATCAGTGTAAAAGTGATGTGGAATGTTCTGAATCTGAACATCAACTGAATAGGAGATCAGAGTTTATAATAATAAAAATGTAGGTTTTTATAAAAAAATACTAGATTAGGTAAAATCAACAAAACGAAAAGTAGTAGATTAAAAAAAAGTAAAAAACGCCGTTCAAAACGAGGCTTTGATTTTCAGATTAGCCCCAAAGGGTCATAAGGTTCATTCATGATATTCTTGGTATTTCATATATCGTTTAATCATGTCCTCATCTAATCTCCCTGTACTCACAAAATAGCCTCTTGAATAAAAATGATTGCCCAAATATGGCTTTTGTTTTACTTTAGGTTTGGGTAAGTTTTGAAAAGTTTGATGGCAACTTTCCTTTTCAAAATCCCCATATATTCTGATATGGAAACTTTTGGAGGTATTGAACAGACCAAATAAATGTAGTCTTTTTGAACATTCAGCTCTAAGTTCACAATTCATCAACAACGCATGTAAAAACTAGCAAATGACTTATAAATACTGATGTTTAATCTATAGATTCTGATCCCAGCCTGGTCACTAAAAAAACCTCTAAATCAAATGATTTAGAGGTTTTTTTATTTAGAACTTCTTATCTCGATTTGGTACGTGAACTTGCTTAAATATTATTAACTTGTTATATTCTTGTGGATTACGTTGGAGTGAATTAATTAGTCCTAAAGTAAAGTTTAAAAACATAAAAGATTTACTAATTTAGCCTCTCATATAATGGAAATATAGTTACCACGGTAACTATATCCAATTGTTGGCAGTAATTATGAAACAACTGTATATATTAACAATTTTTGTTTTCTTTTTGAACTGTAAGAATGACATTTATTCTGACAAAGAAAAAATTGTAACAAAAAAAGACGGAAATACTAATGTATTTTATAAAAACTCGTTTGAAAATGGATTTATTAAAGACTCAATTGCTGCTTTTGACTTTGACAAAGGCATTGAGCAAAGTTCTCGTCTGAACTTTAAAAGTTCTAGAATATTTTATGAATCTGCAAATAAACGGGAGCCTAATAATACGATTATAATTAATGCTTTAGGGAGTGTAAGTGCTGACCTTAAAGACTTTAATAAATCCTATGAATACTTTGAAAAATCTTTGCAGATTGATAGCCTTGATGCAATAACCTATTTGAATTACGGCTATTCACGAACAAAAAACAATGAATTTAATAAAGCTATCAAGTTATACAAAAAAGGAATTAGTCTAGAAAGGAACGGAGAAAAAAGAGGTTATTTTCATTATAATATGTCATCTGCTTATTATCAATTGTATGATGATGAAAACGCCAAACTTCACATCAATAAAGCAATTGAGTTGGTTAGCAACGAGGTGTTTAAAAAAGAGATTCTAAAATTTCGAGAAATAATAAATGAAAAATAACTACTGCCAACAACGGTGGCTGTTGCACAACTACTTTTTTTAACTGAATTAGGTTATTTCTGGGAACTTAAAAAGCAATAAATACTAATAATCAACAACTTAACAATTATTTAAAAATTAAAAACACATGATTTCCTAAAAATTTTGAGTTGTGAAACAGTCACAACGTATATAATTTATTGCTAGTTCTAGCATAATGTCATTAAGTTAAGGTTTTTTCAAATACTATCTTTCTGGTTTTTAGTTATTTTGGGCTTGGTTCGAGATCTGTATTTGCCCATATCTCGTTTAAAAGAACGATAGGGTCTTATAGGTACCATATTTTCCATAAACAATTGTTTGAGTTCATTGAGAGGTTGTTCTATTTGGTTTTCTGTAAAAAATAATTCTATCACTCTATTTTTTAAAAAGCCATAAGAGAGGTTAGTATTAATTTTATAGTCTAATTTTCTTTGTTTGTTCTTTTCAGCTATTTCATCTTCGAGTTCACTGACAATTAAGGTCTGTATGTTGCTGATGAATAGAGCTGCGTAAAAATCCTGCAGGATACTTTGTCTGGAGTACCCAGAGAAATGTTCGACCTTCAACTTGTTCTTCAGCTCGTCATAAAACGTTTCCACACGCCATCGTTTATAATAAAGAGATTTGAACATTTTGTTGGGGTAATTTTTGATATCCAATAAAGAGGTCATTAATATTTCAACTTGTCCCTTTGGTAGTTCTACCCTTATGAGTCTTACTTTTATAGGTGCTGTTTTATGTGAGGCTTTATCTGATAGTTTTATGTATCTACCAGAGGTAATGGTAACTATTTGAGATTTCTTTTTGCTTTTTTCAAAATCGAGGATAAGTTTGCTAAAGCTGATCTTTACGCGGATTACATAATCCAAATTATTGGTAATGTGGTACTTTATAAAGTCATACGAGGGATAGCCTCTGTCATAAAGTATTAGATCACCTTGTTTGCAAAAACCAGATGCGAGAGCGCCATAGCACGTTCTCCTTGGCTTATTGGTGACAGTTCCCCATCGATGATGTAATTGTTTTCCAGGTCATATAGAACGGAGCACCTTGCCTGTACGATACTTGTGGTGGTATGGTTTTTCGTTTCTCCAAAATATGACTTTTGGTCTTTTGTCAGTGGTAGGGTAATTCGGGAACCATCTACCGCCAATAGTCTAAAACCTTTCCAGGTTTTAATACCTGACTCATTATTTGTATAAAACTCCTTAATCAAGGTCTGTGAGAGATGCTTGAAGACTTTAGGGCTTATTTTTTTACGTGCCTGTACAAAAGCACTTTTGGTAAACTTTCGGGTTGTATCTATTTTTAAAAAACTTAGAAAGTTCTCTAACTCCAAGGACAGACTTTTACGAAGCATATTCAACATAAACAGTAAGATAGTAGAAAATTGTTGTTTTCGTTTACGGGTAAAGTACTTTTCTGAAATTCTAAATTCGTTTTTTAATGCGTCGCTGAACAATTCCGCTTTCAATCTCTCGAAAATTAAAATTGCTGTTTTTTTTCATCTTTATATCTAGTTGATAATCAAATAAATATACGAATAAAATTACTTAAAAACAACATTAATATATTGGAAGTCAAACAATTAAACCCTTAACTTAATGACATTAAGTTCTAGCATACTTACAAAAATTCTCTCGGATTTTCTATTCGGTTTGTATTTGCTAAATTAGTTGCTTAAACACGCAACGAAATAATACACAAACACGTTGTAGCCAATTAAAAACAAACAAAATGAAAGATATCTCAGGAATTGATGAAAATGGAAATCCAAAGAATGGTTCATTTAAGTTGTACTTTAAGAACGGAAATGTCTCTTGTCAAGGTGAATTTGACAACGGAAAAAAATCAGGAGTGTGGAAGTACTTTCTAAATAATGGACAATTGCAATCATCTGGCAGCTACAAAAATGGGAAGATTGTTGGTCGTTGGGAATGGTTCTTCAAAAATGGCAAACCAAGAGGCACAGGCAGTTTCGATGATGTAGAGAATAAGCACGGAGAATGGAAGCGATACCATAAAAACGGTCAATTATGGGACGAGGGTATCTTCGAGCACGGTAAGAAAAAAGGAACTTGGAAGGTCTATGATGAGAGTGGTGAACTTCTAAAGAAGCAAACTTTCAAATAGAAAAAAAATTGAGCAAATTCGCATATAAAATAGAAAATTAACTAATTAGGATTAAATCAATAATAGAAAAAACTGACTACATCAATGTATAACCGAAAATAAACGCTAATTTAACCCGTAACTGACGGTTGGTTATACGTGACCGTCATGCCCTATTAATCTAACAAAATGAATAAAGCTACATTTGGAAAAGCAAAGTTATCTGAAGCTTTACAAATATCTATTTTAATGAAAACAGTCAATGTACAAGCCTATGCTATTGATGGAATAAGACCTGAAATGGCTACTTACATTGACAAAAGATTCTCTCCTGAATACATTGAAAGTGTAATAAAAAGTAATACTAAAAGAATTATAGTTTCCTATCTTAATAATAACCCTATTGGAGTTGCTGAAATTATCCTTGATACGACTTGTCCAATTAAAAAAATTAAAACTCCTGAATTAAGCAAACTATACATTTTAGAAAGGTTTTATGGAAAAGGAGTTGGGTATAAATTACTTAAAGAGGTGGAAAAGGAATTATATCTTGAAGTTTTTACTGAAAACCCAAAAGCAGTTTCTTTTTACGAAAGACAATCATATCAAAAAATAGGAAAAGTAGATTTTCCAATGCAAGATAATAATTATAGAAACTGGGTTATGACAAAAAAGTTAAACTAATAAGTAATGATTGAAATAAAAAGAACAAATAACAAAAGTGATTATAGAATCATAGAAAAATGAACATTGAGGAAATAAAAACAAACTATCAGAACTTTGATGATTCAGTAATAATCAAAATCGCAAAAAACGAAAGTGAATCTTTGGTTTCTGAAGTTAAACAAATACTAAAAGATGAAATTCTAAAACGAAATTTATCGTCTGACTTAATTGATATAATTGAACAAAAGCAGGAATACAATACTAGAGGTAAATTTGAGAAGATAATAGTTGATAATAAAATTTATTTTGCGAACAATTTTTTTAGATTTATTTCAATTCTTTCAATCTCAATTATTTGCTTTTTATTTATTGTAAAACCTCTGATTGGTGGTGGTGGCGGAATTAAAATGGTTTTTGGGGTCATTATTTTATTTTTTATAATCCGAATATTCATTCCAAATAAAATCGGAAAAATAATTCTGGTAAAAAGTAATAGCATTATATTTTCTCTATCACCATCTCCAAATTTTGGTTTTTTTAGAATAATAGTATTAATCAGAGTTATTTTCAGTCAATTGAGTAAGGTTGAGATTAATTACACTCAGATTATAAAAATTTATCGAAAAACTGAACTTTTAAATAATGGATATTGTGTAGAATATAAAAACCAAGAAACAAATCAGATTTCGGAAAAAAGAATATATTTAGATGTAATTGACAAAAAAGACTTAGCGGAATTAATTGATTTTCTAAAATATAAGAATATTAACGTGGAATTATAACTTTGCTTAACAATGTGACCAACAATGCCTATAATTAATACGGTTTTTGGGGCTTAAGTCAAAAAATTTGATGTACTTATGAAGTCCGAAAAATCTGTTATATTTTGCTTTGACAAGAAAAAAACAAAAATTTAAACTTCAATTTAATTATATTTGTACTCACAAAAGTTAATTTAACATATTTAAAATAACAAAAGTTTCACAATTCGTCAACAACGCATGTGAAAATTAGCAAAAGACTTATAAATACTGGTGTTTGAGCTATAGGCTCTGATCCCAGACAATCACTAGAAAAAAGTTAAGTATTATTGCTTAACTTTTTCTATTTTTACACAGTTCATTTAATGCGCACGTGGCGGAATTGGTAGACGCGCTGGCTTGAGGGGCCAGTATCCGTTTAGGATGTGGAAGTTCGAATCTTCTCGTGCGCACAGGTTTAATCCATGAATCCCTTATAAAAGAAATAAGGTATTCATGGATTTTGTTTTTTTATATTCCCTAAAATTATATTTGATCCTAATTTTTAACTGTTTTGTAGCTTTAATCGATGACAAAATAGTCGGATATGCCACATCCTTTTTACCTATTATTCTTGGATTGGAAAAACCAATGTTTAGAGTTTAAAAAGAAGTCCGTTAAACCTTTTTAATTTGACTTTAAAATAAAAAGTTTTGGATAAATACGAACTAAAAAAAAGCTATATTTACAACAACACCTATGAACGCATTAGAATCTTAATTTAAACACGCCCAAAATGGTACTCTCAAATCAAAACATTGACTATTTTTCATATCAAAAAATAAAAACAATCTGAAATTTTTAACCATTTAATTAACACATTAAATAGTCAAGCTATTTCAGAACAAGATATTCGTTTAATTTTTTGTGAAATTTCATTATACTAGACAAAAACTAACAATTAAAAACAAAATGAAAAAACAATTATTTCTCCTTTTAACAATAATTTCTAGTCTTAATCTCTATTCTCAAATATCTTTTGAAAAAGGATATTTTATAAACAACTTAGACCAAAAAGTTGACTGCTTAATAAAGAATCTTGGTTGGAATCATAATCCAACTAAATTTAAATACAAACTATCAGAAAACAGTGAAATTAAACAAGAAACAATAAAATCAGTTAAAGAATTTGGGATTTATAATATTTCAAAATACATCAGAAGTATTGTTAAAATTGATAGGTCTAGCGAATCTCACAATGATTTAAGTTATGATAGAAAACCAATATTAGAAGAAGAAGAGCTTTTTTTAAAAGTATTAATCGAAGGTAAGTATAATCTATATGAATATTCTGGTAAAAACTTAGAAAGATACTTTTACAATCAAAAAAATTTAACTATTGACCAATTAATCTTTAAAAGTTACAGGTCTTATAATGATGAAATCATTCATAAGAACGAACAATTTAAACAGCAATTATTAAATGATTTAAAATGTCCTCATTTCAAAATAAATAGAATACAAAATTTAAGATACAACAGAAAAGATTTATTAAGGTTTTTTATTGATTATATTAATTGTTATAACGATAATCCAATTAATTACGTACAAAAAGAAAAACAAGATTTATTTAATTTAACACTAAGACCGCGATTAAATAATGCGTCATTAACAATGCAACACGCTACTGCTGAATCAAGAAATATTGATTTTGGAAATAAAACAAGTATTGGTTTTGGATTAGAAGCAGAGTTTATTTTACCATTTAACAAAAATAAATGGAGTATTTTGGTAGAACCAACTTATCGATACTATAAATCTAAAAATTCTGTTGACGCAGACTATGTAGCAGGGGGAAGACTAACAACAGAAGTAACTTATAATTCTATTGAAATACCTATAGGCTTGAGACATTATTTTTTCATCAATAATAATTCCAAAATTTTTATAAATACTTCTTTTATACCTGATTTAAGCTTAAATCCATCATTAGAAGCTACTAGAGAGAATGGTACTGTTTTCGAATCATTTAAAATAAAACCAAAGCCTAATTTTGCTTTTGGCTTAGGATATAAATATAATAACAAATACAGTTTGGAGGTTAGGTATCAAACAAGTAGAAAAATTTTAGGTCACTATTTCGATCCATTATGGAGGGTTGAGTATAATAATCCATTATTAATAATATTTGGTTATTCACTATTCTAATAATAACTTATAAATTAACGCGATAATTTGCTGCTAAATTCCAGCCTATTTACCAAAATATAATGGTTTTTATTCTGTTTGCTTTGATTTTAACCCCTAATACTAATTAAATAAGTTTTAATTTAGAATGTCACGTTTTTACCATTCAATTTGTCATTCCAATAGAACTTAAAAATTTACAATTGGAAAATTATCAAAATATATTATTTCCTTATGCCTATAATATTCTAGGATCGGTTGAAGACGCGAAAGATGCAATACAAGATGTTTTAACGAAACATCTTTCCATTGAGAAGTCACACATAGAAAATGATATTGGATATTTAATAAAATCGGTGATAAACCAATCCATAAACATTAAAAAGAGAAACAATAAAATTACAGGCAATAAAATATGGCTCCCCGAACCTATATCTACAGAAAAGACAGATGGCAACATTGATAAAGAGGAAATTATATCATACTCTATCCTTGTGCTTCTTGAAAAGTTGACAGCTCAGGAACGGGCCGTTTTTATTCTAAAAGAAGCATTTGATTATCCACATAAAGACATTGCTAATACCATGAGTCTTACCATTGAAAACTCTCGTAAATTATTAAGTAGAGCAAAAACGAAGTTAACAAACTATAGAGAAAAAGGGTATAAAGATTATGCAGCCAACAAATCTGCTTTTATTGGGAATTACATCCAAACCATTAAAAATGGAGATGTAAAAGGTTTAGAACAAATACTCTCGGATGATATTTCTTTAAGTGCAGACGGTGGAGAAAATATTAAAGTGGTAAGAGAGTTTACTGTTGGAAAATCGGCCTCTTTAAAATTATTATTTTATGTATTTAAGACTTATCTAGAATTGTTATCAATCAAAATCACGCAAATTAACCATCAACCTGCTTTATTATTTTACAATGAAGACACTTTAATTAACTGTCAAGTATTTGAATTAGAGGATAACAAAATAAAGCATATATTTTCTATCATCGATCCTCTTAAGTTAAAATCACTTTTTTAATAAGCAACTATTTAAGTTTTGTTTTTGGAATTAGTTTGGGAGGATTACACCCCAGTCAAGATAAAATAAAGGATAAAATTTAAACAGTTTCTAAATCTGTCACGTTTCTCTTATCTGTTTTGTCATTCTATTGAAATTAAAAAAATCAATAAATGAAAACATTATTAAGAATAGATTGCAGTTCCAGAACTCAAGGTTCGCATTCTAGAGCATTGGCCGACTATTTTGAGAAAAACTGGAAAGCTTTAAATCCAGAAGGAACTATTATTTACAGAGATTTAGCAAAAGACCACATCCCACACATTCAAAACAATACGATTGAAGGGTTCTTTACACCACCAGAGCACATGTCTTTTGAAAACAAAAAGGCAACTACTTTATCAGATGAATTGATCATGGAACTAATAACTGCACATGAGATTCTAATTAGTAGTCCTTTGTATAATCTAAACGTTCCGTCTAATCTCAAAGCATATTTAGACCAAGTAGTAAGAATTGGACACACATTTAATATAAACAAAAAAGGTTATTACGGTTTATTAGAGGATAAATTAGCCTATCTAATTACCGTAAAAGGAGGGACATACAAAGATACTTTCATGGAACAGTATGATTTCCAAGAACCTTATTTAAAGGCCATTCTTGGGCATATGGGTATTAAAGTTCAAGAATCATTCTCTTTAGAAGGGGCAAGCGACGTACAAAGTTTAGAACAAAAAAAGATTGTTCTGGAGAATACAATCAATCAATCATTCAAAAAACAAGCATAATATGATGACTCCAAAAGAAAATTACTTTGAAGACACATTAGAAAACAACGCGTCCATAATTAAACCTAACGAAGGCGAAAAACTCGAATTAAACACCATTTCAATAACATTTAAACTTACTAGTGAGATGTCTAACGATCAATTAGGAGTTTATGAGATCATCCTCCCTCCTATGGCTATAGGTGCAAAATTACACTACCACAGGTTTATGGATGAAACTTTTATAGTGAATAAAGGTCTTTTAACGATGCAAGTCGGCAATAAAGAATATCAGGCAAAACCAGGAACTGTTGCTTATGCACCTAGGTTTACTCCTCATGGGTTTAGAAATGATACGAATGAAACTGTAAAACTCACATTGATTTTCAACCCATCTCAAAAACGTGAAGGCTTTTTTAAAGGCTTATATAACACATTAAGTGAAGTACCTATTGATCCTAATAAGTATCTCAAATTATATAATAAATATGATAGTTTCCCTGTAGATACTTCTAATATGATCCCCATAAGAGAGTAAAAATCATAAATAACAAAGAAGGTTTACATCACTTCAATACTAGCGATCTGAATTTTAATTCATGTCGCTATTTTTTTTTCATTTTGTGAACTATTACCACTTATCGACTCATTAATCATCTATTTAATGCCTGCTTGGAAACACCCTCAATTCGTTTAAAATTTAAATAGTTCTTATACTTTTTGTTCTTTATCGATTAATTTATATACTTTTGTTTAACATAAATTAAGTATTGATGAACAATATTCGAATTAACTTTAGTATTAAAGATTTAGAAAATCTTACTGGCATCAAAGCACATACTATACGTATTTGGGAAAAACGTTATAATTTATTAAACCCAAACAGAACAGATACTAATATTAGAAATTATAGTTTAACCAGTTTTCAAAAACTTTTAAACATATCATACTTAAATAATAACGGATTAAAAATCTCAAAAATTGCTAATCTTAAAGAAGAAGAAATCCTCATTAAAGTTAGAGAAATTGCTTCGAGAGGAAAAGTTGAAGATCACGCCATTAATGCGTTAAAAATGGCTATGATTAATTTTGACCAAGTATTATTTTACAATACTTATAATCATTTACTAGAAAATAAATCTTTCAGCGACATTTTCTATACCGTTTTTTTACCACTGTTAAATGAAATAGGTTTATTGTGGCAAACTAACACCATTACACCTGCACATGAACATTTCTTATCTATTCATGTTAAACAAAAAATACTCATAAATATTGAAAGGCTACAGATTTTAGAACCTAAACCCGCTTCCAAAACTTATGTTTTATTTTTACCTGATAATGAAATCCATGATATTGGACTTTTATTTATTAATTACCAATTAAGGAGTAAGGGGTATCATACTATTTTTCTTGGGGAAAGCGTACCTATGGGAAGTCTTACAGATTTATTAGAGTTCTTTGAAGACATTACTTTTGTATCATATTTTACAGTTTACCCCTCAGAACAAGATATCCCAGACTATATTAATCAGTTTAATGAGTTATTACTTAAGAAAGAAAATACAAAGCTCTTGTTATTGGGAAAAAAGCTAACAGATTTAAACATTCAAGACTTACCCGAAAAAATAAGTATCTTTAATTCTATTGAAAACTTAGTTAAAGAATTATAAATATTTTTATTTTGTTTAACTTTTAACTATATTTGTTAAACAATATGAAGTTATCTGTAAATATAATTGGTTCAGGATTCTCATCTTTGGCAGCTTCGTGCTACTTAGCTCAAGCTGGATACGATGTTACTGTTTTTGAAAAGAACAAAACCATTGGTGGTAGAGCCAGGCAATTAATTAAAGAAGGTTTTACTTTTGATATAGGACCAACATGGTATTGGATGCCAGATGTATTTGAGCGTTTTTTTTCAGATTTTAATAAGCATCCTCAAGACTATTATACCTTAGAAAAGTTAAATCCAGCTTATAGTGTCTATTTTGGAAAGGATGACTTTATAACCATAGAAGATACCATAGAAAAAATAGTTGCAACTTTTGAAAAAGAAGAATCAGGAAGCTCGAAAAAACTTAATAAATTTATAAAACAAGCAAAAAGCAATTATGATATTGCTATTAAAGATTTGGTCTATAATCCTGGGGTTTCACCTTTAGAATTAGTAACCCTTGCAACTATTAAAAAGTTTGATCAATTTTTTAGCAATATAAAAAGAGATGTTAGAAAAGAATTTAAGAGTGAGAAGCTTATTAAAATTCTTGAATTCCCTGTCTTATTTCTAGGCGCAAAACCAAGCGACACCCCTTCTTTTTATAGTTTTATGAATTATGCCGATTTTGGTTTAGGCACATTCCATCCAAAAAAAGGGATGTACCAAGTAATTCTAGCTATGGAAAATCTAGCAAAAGAATTAGGGGTTACCATTAAAACGAATGCTCCAATAGAAAAAATTGTTGTGAAAAATGGTGAAGCCAAAGGAGTTGTTTCTAATGGAGTAACATATACATCTAATATTGTTTTAAGTGGTGCAGATTACCATCATACCGAATCTCTTTTAGACAAACCACACAGGCAATACTCTGAAAATTATTGGAATAAAAAAACATTTGCACCTTCCTCTCTCCTATTTTATATTGGATTTGATAAAAAAATAGAAAATGTAAATCACCACACCTTATTTTTTGATGTAGATTTCGATAATCACGCCAAAGCGATTTATAATACCCCACAATGGCCAGAAAACCCATTATTCTATGCTAGTTTCCCAAGTAAAACGGATGATAGCTCTGCCCCAAAAGGAAAAGAAGCAGGGATATTTTTAATTCCCTTAGCTCCCGATTTAAATGACACTCAAGAACTTAGAGACACATATTTTAATAAAATTATACATCGTTTTGAAAAATTAACCTCTCAAAATGTAAAAAAACACATTATCTTTAAAGAAAGTTTTTGCATCAACGATTTTATTAATGACTACAATTCGTATAAAGGAAATGCATACGGAATGGCAAACACATTAACGCAAACAGCTTTTTTAAGACCAAAATTAAAAAGTAAAAAAGTAAAAAACTTGTTTTTTACTGGTCAATTAACCGTACCTGGCCCAGGAGTCCCCCCATCTTTAATATCAGGAAAATTAGTAGCAGACTTAATAACTAAACACCATTACTAATTATGAAATTATTATTTGATACAGTCTCCTATAATTGTAGCAAATTAGTCACAAAGACTTATAGTACATCCTTTTCTTTAGCAACAAAAATGCTATCTAAATCTATTAGAATGGACATTTACAACATCTATGGATTTGTTCGTTTTGCTGATGAGATTGTCGATTCTTTTCATGATTATAATAAAGAAAGTCTCTTTAATAAATTTTCAGACGATTTAGAACTTGCATTAAAAGATAAAATTAGTTTAAACCCAATACTCAACTCATTTCAATATACATTTCATAAATATAATTTAGACAAAAGCTTAGTAGATGCTTTTATGAAAAGCATGCGTTTAGATTTACATAAAACGGAGTACCTTAGCCAAGAAGAGTACGAAGCCTATATTTATGGGTCTGCAGATGTTGTAGGACTTATGTGTTTAAAAGTTTTTGTAAAAGGTAATCCTCAGAAATACAATGAGCTTAAAGATACAGCCATGTCGTTAGGTTCTGCTTTTCAAAAAGTGAATTTTTTAAGAGATTTAAAAGCCGATTTTGATGGTTTAAACAGAACCTATTTTCCGAAAACTGATTTAAATAATCTGGATGAAGCATCAAAACAAAATATTATAGATGATATTGAAATTGATTTTGCAAAAGGTTTAAGAGGGATAAAAAAGTTACCCATTGAAGCAAAATTCGGCGTTTTCATGGCTTACAGATACTATCGTCAACTACTTAAAAAACTAAAAAAAACACCAGCTCTTCAAATAAAAAACACACGAATACGTGTTTCTAACCCTAAAAAAATAGAACTTTTAATGCGCAGTTATATAAAATATCAATTAAATTTAATGTAATTTTAAAACATGCATACAGTATTTTGGATATTGATTTTTTTGGGCACTTATTCCTTTATGGAGTTTATGGCATGGTTTACACATAAATATGTGATGCATGGTTTTTTATGGTCTTTGCATAAAGACCATCACAAAAAAGATCATGATAGCTGGTTTGAACGTAACGATGCATTTTTCATTTTTTACGCAGTGGTTAGCATTGTTTTTTTCTTACTATGGAAACACACTAGCTTTTGGGCTGGTTTACCTATTGGATTAGGCATTTTCGCATATGGAGCCTCTTATTTTATGGTTCATGATATATTTATTCACCAACGTTTTAAATTATTTAGAAATGCCAATAATTGGTATGCCAAAGGTTTAAGACGGGCTCATAAAATGCACCATAAACACTTGGGTAAAAAAGATGGTGAATGTTTTGGGATGTTATTTGTACCCTTCAAATACTTCAAAAAATAACTGATGACTTATTTGTATCTGTTATTAAACTTGGGATCTTTATCTGTTCCATTTTTATTTAGTTTTCATCCTAAGCTAAAATTTTATAAGCGCTGGAAATCTCTATTTTTAGGAATCTTAATAAGCATGTCCATATTTATTCCTTGGGATATTATTTTTACTATAAATGGTATCTGGGGATTTAATGAAGATTATTTTTTAGGCTTCGAACTATTTTCTTTGCCTATAGAAGAGTGGCTTTTTTTTATATGCATTCCTTATGCCTGTACTTTTACACACTATGCATTATTGTATTATTTTCCAAATTTGAAATTGTCGCAAGGACTAACCAAAACAATTAGTTACTTACTCATATTGTTACTATTTATATTTACAATCTACAATCGTACTAAATGGTACACCTCTATAAATTTTGCGTTAGCTACTATATTAATTAGTATGGTGATTAAAAAGAATAGTCATTTATTAAGTCATTTCTATGTCACATTTTTAGTAATGCTTATTCCATTTTTTATAGTAAATGGGATATTAACAGGTAGTTTTATTACAAATGAAGTTGTTTGGTATAATAATTTAGAAAACTTGAATATTAGAATATTTACAATTCCAATTGAAGATATAGTGTATGCATTTACTCTTATTCTTTTGAATTTATTTGTAATGAATTATTTAGAGCTTAAAAAGAATCTTTCAACAAATCGTCTATAGTTTTTCTAACAGTATCGCTATTCCAATTGGCCGCTCCGTTTTTATCAATTACAATATGACCTTGTTTATCAATTAAAAAAGTTCGGGGAATACTTGTAACATCAAAAGGTTCTGGATATTTTGTAGCGGGGTTATACACCTTAAAAGTATACTTGTTTTTTTCTAGAAACTGATTGATTACTGCATGCTTTTCATTAGAAACAAAAACAAATGCAACCCTGTCTTTATAATCATTATAAAGTAATTGCATACTTGGCATTTCTGCAATACATGGCGGGCACCATGTGGCCCAAAAATTTACTAAAACAACTTGTCCTTTTGTGGCTTCAAAATTAGAAATAACGTTTTCATTATCTTTAAGTTTCCAATCATAATTTACTAAACTGGACTGTTTCGCATCCTTAATTATAGATGGACCAAAAAGAGCCAATCCCTTATGCAAAAAGACTTGTATGGGTTGACGCGTTTGGGGAATAATTAAAACGGCAATTAAAATTAAAAATATAATATTCTTTAAACTAAACGTTTTTCTTCTAAACATAGATATAAATGATAAGGCACAATTTCTAAGTCGAAACCGTGCCTTAAATCTAACAAAAATTTAAACGCTATGAGCTATCTAATGGCAAATCCACTAGGAAAAGAAGCAGAACTGTATTCAAGATCATGTGTTGCAGGAGCAACATCTTGACCAATTACACCTACTAAAGGCTTCAAAGTAAAAGGAGCAAGTGAATTATCTGGGTCTGGTTCTACAGAAATAACAGCCGTAAGCCCTCTTACATCTAATGGAAATGTAAACCCTGCTGGTTCATTATTAAAGAAATCTTCACCTGGTACTGGTGGGCCAGCATTATTTTCTGTTCCACTAAAGTCATTAGAGTCATCTACAGTCGTAAAACTAGTAAAAGTACCTGTTGTTAAAGGACCAACACTATTTACAACCCATCCTTCATATTTCCACCCTGCTGGTAATACAGGTAATCCTAAACCTGCAGTTGGAGCCCCCGTCATTTGTGGTGTTCCAAACCAAATACCATTCTCATCATTACCATTATTAGCACTACCAGCTACTTCGTCTGTTGGAGTTCTTAAAAAAGCGAGTCCCCATGAGTCTGTAAAATCACCTACTATAGCTGTACTAACAGAAGCTCGATCTCCTGAAAAATCACCTACTAAAATTTTTGTATCTGCAGGTGTTGCAGCTGCTGTTCCAGTTTCTCCTGCAGGCTCTATTGATAATACAAATGTTGTTGCATTTTCTAATTGAGTCGCATCTACTGTAAAAGATTGTGGAAATGTAACAGAAGTAAATGTTCCTGTTGAAACAGGATCTCCATCTACAATTATCCAGCCTTCATAAACAAAATCGTCACCTAAGGCTTCCAAACCATCTAATTCTAAACTTAAATTAGCTGTAGATGGTGCATTATCGTCATCATTACTACAAGAACTAGCTAATAATCCTATTGTTAATACTGCTATAAACATTTTTTTAATCATCATATTTTATTTTAAAGTTTTAATACTTCAAAGGTATAGTACGCTGATTTTATAAAATGTTAGCCATCTAACATTAAGCAATATTTTTATGAATTCTTATTTCTTTTCTGGTAAATTGAATTACGTTTTCTTCCTTTAATTCGTTTAAAAGTATGTTTAACGTAGGTCTTGAAGTACCAATTAAAGAAGCAATATCTTTTTGTGTATAAGGGTGATGTATCACTTTATCTCCCGTTTTTTCACAATCGTATCCGTAGTCTGCGCATAACTCATCTAAAAATTCGACAAGACGTGTTTTGGCATCTTTAAATAATAACAACTGTAATCGTCTTTCTAATTTTTTCAATTTGAAACCAATTACTTTATAAATTTTAAAACTGAAGGTTTGATTATTTCGCATTAAATCATGCATAGTTTCTACTCCTATGGGACAGATACTTGTTTTATTATCGACTGATTGGGCAAACTCTTCTCGTTTAGATTCTCCAAGAATAGCTGTTTCTCCAAATAACTCGCCTCGTGTTAAAATAGCTTTGACAACCTCGTTTCCTTCTTCACTGTAATAACCAATTTTGACTTTGCCTTTTTCTATAAGATATACTTTGTTTGCAGAATCTTCTTCAAAATAAATATAATCTTTCTTTTTGTAGGCATCAAAATCATGACTGGTTTTATAAGCTTTAAATTTGTGGGGACAAAGCACCTTGAAAAGATTGACATCATCAAAAAACCAAAGTGATTTCATAATTTATTGTTTTTGTTAGTTCAATTTACAGTCGAAAAACGCTAACAAAGCTTACAAAAAAGACATAAAAAAACCTCCCAATCAGGAGGTCTTGTATCAATTTATTATTTAAAGTAATCTATAAATAATTTGAATTATATGCTATTCTTCTTCGTCTGATGTTGTATTGCTTTCTTCTACGTCTGAATCTGAAAAATTCAGCATATCATGTTTTTGCAATAAATTATACCATTGGATCACTTTTTTAATATCACTTGCATAAACCCTATCTTCGTCATAATCTGGTAGCACATTAAAGAAATATTCTTCCAAAATATCTCTACTATCTTTAGGCTTTACAGATGATTGTTCTCCGTTTTCTTTTTTCTTAATATTTTCAAAAACTTGCTTTAATGGCACTTCTTCTGTTAAAGTATAAATCGCTATTTCGCTTAAAATACTAACGTTATTTTGTGCACTTACAGATATACGCTTGTTGTCCATTAATGATTCGGCAACAAAACCAGCTCGTGTTTGTGTTATTAACTTATACAATCCTGGCTTTCCACCTATTGATAATACTTTATCTAAACTCATAATTAATTCTTAAATGGGGCACAAATATCAATTGTTTATTGTTTGCTTGCAAATATTATCGTTTCTTTTTTTGATCAGGAAAACGCATTCTATAATCAACTTGAATCTTCCCTTTAGAAATATTGGTTAATCTGCCTTTTATTAAACGTTTTTTTAAGCTTGAAAGCTTATCTGTAAATAAAACACCTTCTATATGATCGTATTCATGTTGAATAACTCTGGCTATTAGTCCTTCAAAGGTTTCAGTATGCGATTTAAAATTTTCATCAACATACTCAATAGTTATTTTTGGTTGCCTAAAAACATCTTCTCTAACATCTGGAATACTTAAGCACCCTTCATTAAAAGCCCATGCATCACCTTCTTCTTTGGTTATTTTGGCATTAATAAAAACACGTTTAAAACCTTTTAATGTATTTTGTTCTTCATCAGTCAAATCTTCATCTTCAGAAAAAGGTGTCGTATCAACCAAAAATAATCTAATAGGTAATCCTATTTGGGGAGCAGCTAAACCAACTCCACAGGCATTATACATGGTTTCAAACATATTATCCAAAAGATCATTAAAATTTGGATACTCTTTTGTAATCTCTTTTCCTTTTTTCTTTAAGACGGGATCACCGTAGGCTACTATTGGTAAAATCATTATTTATTTGCTATTAGTACAACAAAAATAGTAATACTATAATTTATTAATGGTATTTATATAAAATTTCTTGTTTCATCATTTACATTACTTAGTATCTGGTCGTAGATAGACTGTTTTTATAATTTGGATTTTTTTTATGTCATTTTTAGTTATTTTTCATGAATTGGCATCTTAGTACCAATCGATTAAAAACAAATAAAAAGGGTGTAAAAAGAAACAAATTTAATAGTGCTGTGTTTCCGACCAGACACTACTTAGAATACAAATAACTCTGTAAAATAAGAGTGGCACTAATTTCGTCTATAAGCGCTTTATTTTTTCGCTGGTTCTTTTTTAATCCACTATCAATCATGGTTTGAAATGCCATTTTAGAAGTGAATCGCTCATCGACTCTTACAATCGGGATATTTGGAAATTCTTTTTTTAATTTATCTATAAACGGAAGAATATGAATTTCACTTTCCGAAACGGTATTATTCATTTGCTTTGGCTCTCCAACTAAAAATAATTCTACCTGTTCTTTAGTCGTGTAATCTTTTAAAAATTTTAAAAGTTCTTTGGTATTAACTGTAGTGAGTCCAGATGCTATAATTTGCAATTCATCTGTTACAGCGATACCTGTTCTTTTAGTACCATAATCTATTGCTAAAATGCGAGCCATATATTTATTTTGCACAAAAATAGTTTAATAAAAACAAAAAAGACTATCTTTTCAGATAGCCTTCTTTTAGGTATTTAACTTCACTAATATTTAAATCTTATAATTAAACTTTAATAATTTTATTCATTTTAGGAAATAACAATTTAATATTTTCAACATTTCTTATTCTATTAAAATATAATCTAATATCGCTAGTACTGCGTGCAATGGATTCTTTTAACTCGGTAGCATCAATTAACAATACGTCATTTTCTTTTACTGTTTCTACTAAATTGTTAGTTGTTGCCGTAACAGTTTCATTATTTACAGAAACTAAAATAACTTTATTAGGTGCTTTCTTAGTAATCTCTGTAGTGCTTTGTGCATTTCCAAAAGAAAAAGAAAGTAATAAAATTAATAGTATGTAAATATTTGCTTTCATGAGTTGTTACTGTTTGATGTTTCAAATATATATCTAGAACAGACCTCAAACACAATAAATTAGTTATAAGCCAACGTATTTTCGATTAGTAGTGGAGCTACAGATTTTTATCGACAAACAGATAAAAAGTGTATTTAACAAGACAAAATACAGTAAAAATGTATTTCATCGATATATCTTTTCCTTCAAAGAGAAAACAAGTACTTACTTTTATTAAATCTTGTGCAAATCGTCAAAAATTTAGCACCTCTATATTTGATATAATAACATTTTCGTTCTATTTTTAAAATGATACCTATTATATTTGCCAAAAAATTAGATAGCAATGACAGAATTACAACAAATCATAGAAAATGCTTGGGAGAACAGAGATCTTTTAAAAGAAGAAACAACAACTTCGGCTATAAGAAGCGTTATAGACTTATTAGATAAAGGAACATTGAGAGTAGCAGAGCCGATTACAGATGGTTGGCAAGTTAACGAATGGGTAAAAAAAGCAGTGGTATTATATTTTCCAATTCAGAAAATGGAAACTATTGAAGTTGGTCCGTTAGAATTTCATGATAAAATTCCTTTAAAACGTGATTACGCAGAAAAAGGAATTCGAGTGGTTCCTCATGCAGTTGCAAGGCATGGTGCTTATCTTTCTAGAGGCACTATTTTAATGCCAAGTTATGTAAACATTGGCGCATATGTAGATGAAGGCACTATGGTTGATACTTGGGCTACAGTTGGTAGCTGTGCTCAAATAGGTAAAAATGTACACTTATCTGGTGGTGTTGGTATTGGCGGTGTTTTAGAACCTTTGCAAGCGGCTCCAGTAATTATAGAAGATAATGCTTTTATAGGATCGAGATGTATTGTTGTTGAAGGTGTGCGTGTTGAAACAGAGGCTGTTTTAGGTGCAGGTGTTACTTTAACAATGAGCACAAAAATTATTGATGTAACTGGTGATGAACCTGTTGAATATAAAGGTAGGGTTCCTGCCCGTTCTGTAGTTATACCTGGTAGTTATGCTAAGGAATTCCCTTCTGGAAGTTATAATGTTCCTTGTGCTTTAATTATTGGAAAACGTAAAGAGAGTACTAACAAAAAAACGTCGCTAAACGATGCTTTAAGAGAGCATGATGTAGCTGTTTAAGTTGAAAATACTTGTTATACAACAACAAATGATTGGCGATGTGCTTACAAGCAGTATTCTGTTTGAAGCACTTCGTTTAAAATACCCAAAAGCTCAATTAGACTATTTAATAAACGAGCATACTTTTCCCGTAGTAAAAAACAATCCGTTTATTGATAATTTCATTTTTTTCACTAAAGAAATTGATTCCAGTAAAAAAACACTTTATAAGTTTGCTAAAACTATTAAACGCAAAAAGCATGATATCATAATAGATGTCTATTCAAAATTCTCTAGCAGTTTTATCACTTTATTATCGGGAGCAAAAACAAAAATTTCCAAAAGGAAATGGTATACTTCTTTTATTTACTCTCACACTTTTAAGGAAGCCAAAATTCCTAAAACAAATGCAGGTTTAGCTATTGAAAACAGGCTTCAATTCCTTGAACCGCTTGGAATTAATGCTAGTGAAATTTACAAACCAAAAATATTTTTAACTGATTCTGAAATAACTAAAGGCAAAAAATTGCTTGAGGATAAAGGAATTGATCTTTCTAAGCCTTTATTTATGATCGCTGTTTTAGGAAGTCATGCTAACAAAACCTATCCGTTAGAGAACATGGCCAAAGTTATAGACAATGTAGTAAATGAAACAAATGGTCAGGTTTTGTTTAATTACATTCCCAATCAGGAAACTGATGCTAAAAATATTTTTGATCTTTGTAATTCGACTTCTAAAGAGCACATATTTTTTGATGTTTTTGGAAATAGCCTTAGAGAGTTCTTAACGCTTACATACCATTGCAATGCACTTATTGGAAATGAAGGCGGGGCTACCAATATGGCAAAAGCTTTAGACAAACCAACATTTACTATTTTCTCCACCTGGATTAATAAAGATTCCTGGAATATGTTCGATAATGAAACAACCAACATCTCGGTACACTTAAAAGATTATAAACCTAATTTATATTCAGAAGTTACTCATTTAAAAGAACTTAAACAAGATGCTAAAAAGTTGTATTCTGAATTTACTCAGGATCTTTTCGAAGATCAACTAAAAAAGTTCTTAAAGCAATTTTAATTACGATTGTATAATACCAAAGTCTGTCCACACCTTTTTTTCACTGGCTGTAACGGCCCTAATTCCTTTATTTTTAGCAATAGACTCAGGTGTTTTATATCCTCTTGGATGGTCTAAGTGCAAACACACAGCACTATACCTTATTTGCTTTGATCTAATTCCTGAATTAAACAAACGCTCTCCTAATTCTCTGTCTTGACCACCATATTGCATACGCTCATCAAACCCATTTATTGCTTCTATATCTTCTTTCCAACCAGATGCATTATGCCCGTTCCAGCTTGCATTTGTTGGTGTTATAGCATTTAATACTTTAGACTTAAAGCCACTTGCCGTAAGTTTATTATTCTTAAATGAAGATTTTAACCCTTTACCCTTTAACCATTTAACATCAAAACAACTTTGATCAAGAATATTTTCTTTAGTAATTTCGTTTGAAATATTCATGGGTAGCATAAAATATCCTCCAGAAAGAAAATATCCCTTTTCTTTCCTATCTGCATGAATTTCCACAAAATCCTTTCGTGCAATACAATCACCATCGCTCATAAGAATGTAATCACTATTACAAGCTTTAATGCCTTTATTTAATATTTGAGATTTTTGAAATCCTTTATCCTCGTGCCATACATGAATAATTGGAAATGTAACGAGGGCTTTCATAGTATCAATCAGGTCAAATGTTGGTTGTTTAGAGCCATCATCTGCTATTATCACTTCGAAGTTTCTAAAAGTTTGAGCCTCGTAACTCCAAAGAACTTTTTCTAACCATAAAGGTTGATTATAAGTCGAAATAATTATAGAAACTTCAATGTTTTTCATGAGGCAAAAATAACTATTTTTACCGAAATTATTTTAACATACAAATGATTAAATTATCTGGAGTAATTATTACTTATAATGAAGAGGAACATTTAGAAAAATGTCTAAAATCTTTAGTTGGTGTTGTAGATGAAATTGTCGTTGTTGATTCTTTTTCAACAGACAAAACTCAAAAAATATGTGAAGCATATAACGTCGTTTTTATCCAAAATAAATTTGAAGGTTATATTGAGCAAAAAAACTACGCCCTTTCTCGTGCTAAACATGATTATATTTTATCTCTAGATGGTGATGAGGCACTTTCAGATACGCTTAAACAATCTATTTTAAAGACAAAAGAGAATTGGGCATTTGATGGCTATTATTGCAATCGATTAAATAATTACTGTGGCCAATGGATTAAGCATTCAGATTGGTATCCAGACAGGAAGTTAAGATTGTTTAAAAAAGGAAATGGTGAATGGAAAGGTATAAATCCACACGATAGATACACATTAAAAAAAGGACTAAAAGCTGGAAAGCTTAAAGGTGATTTATTGCATTGGATTTATAGAGATTATAGTGAACATATTTTGAAAGTTGAAAACTTTTCTAGCATTGCTGCTCAAGCTTATTTCGACTTGGGGAAAAAATCTTCTCTTTGGAAAATACTATTTAACCCAACCTGGGCTTTTTTTAAAGCTTATTTTTTAAGATTAGGCTTTTTAGATGGCTTAAATGGTTTGGTTATTTGCGTACAAACCTTTAACGTTACTTTTTTGAAGTATATTAAACTTTATAGGCTTCAAAAAAAGAAGTAATCACTTTTTTTTCCAAAACTTTAGTTTCTTTTTAAGGCGCCTTTTACGATGGTATCTATTTTGAAAATCCTCAGTAAACTTCCACATTAAATTAAAAATAGCATCATAGTTTTCTCCTGAACATTTTGCATATTCATCACTCATAACTTCTACCATAGATTTATGAATCGTCAATTTGGAAAAATTCTTAATCCTAGTTTCAAAATCTAAGTTTTTAAACTCCATGCGGTTTAAATCAACTAAAAAGAAATCATAACCAGTGTCTGTTTTCTTTATCAAAGTATTTCCTGGTGAATGATCTAGAAAATGAATGCCTTTTTCATGTAAATAAAAAGTGAATCGAGTAAAAGCTCTAAGTATGTTTTCGTAATCTGGATAATTAAAGTCTGTCGTTAACTCTCTATAAGTTAAATCGCAATCTAATTGTTCGCTTATATAATAGCTTTTCTTAAATAAAAAAGGGGTTTTATACTCATAAAAAGCAATAGGTTCTGGTGTACCAACCTGTAATGCTTTAAGTTTCTTAGCATATTCATAAGAACGCTGTGCTTTACTTTTTCTTAAAAAACGATAAGCTACTTGGTTTACAATATTAGGAATTCTAAAGGACTTAACATTAACAGTCTTATTTTCTAATTGAAATAACTTTAAAGAATTTCTCTCTTGATTACCAAAATCCTTTCCTTTAGTATCAAAGTTCTCAATCATATCATCAAGCACTAATTTATTGCTTTGAAATGGCTCATTGATCTCTAAATGCTTCATAGGGCAATATTACAATTACTTTTTATCTTTTTAAATAATTGCATCGATATATTATTGCAATTTATTATTTTGCCAAAAAGAATATATGAAGACCATTTTTTTAGAATCTCACAACATCAAAAACCAGTATTTCGGTTTTGGTCAGTTCAATTATCATTTAATAAAAGGACTTTTTAATGCCAATGTAACAGATTTTAAAATGACACTCCACGCAAAGGACACACAACCATTAAAATCTGAATACAACTCATATTTTAACTACAAAAAATACCTTTCCTTAAGAAGACATGCTCCGTTTCAAATTAGAAAAAAATACGATTTATGGCATTGTCTTAATCAAAATATTAAAATTGAACCTTATCATAACATCCCATATCTTTTAACGGTTCACGATGTTAATTTTATTGAAGAAAACTCTAGTGACATGTCTCATGATCGTAATGTGCTGTTTCAAAAAAAACTAAACAGAAGCCATGCCATTACATATATATCAAATTACGCAAAAACGTCTACGCACAAGCACTTTAAAATCCCAGATGTTCCCGAATATGTAATTTATAACGGGAACCCTATTTTAGATATTAAGATTCCACAAAACTATAAACCAAAACAAATAGTGAAACAGCCTTTTTTGTTTAGTATTGGTGAGTTTACCGAGCGCAAAAATTTTCATGCCCTAGTTAAAATGCTAGAATTTATGCCTGAATACGATCTAGTACTTTCAGGAAATAATAATACCGCTTATGCAAATGACACACTACAAAAAACAATAAAACAATTAGGCTTACAAGATCGCATATTAATTACTGGTAAAATATCCGAATTAGATAAACAATACTATTTACAAAATTGTGAGGCTTTTGTTTTCCCGTCATTACGAGAAGGCTTTGGTATTCCACCAATCGAAGCTATGCGTTTTGGTAAACCTACATTTTTATCTAATAATACCTCGCTTCCCGAAATTGGAGGAAAACATGCTTTTTATTGGGATCATTATGATCCTAAATACATGGCAGAAGTTTTAGAAAATGGCTTAAATACTTTCAATAAAAATAAAGACACCTTATCACAAAACTATATAAATCATGCTAAAAGTTTTAACTGGGATACTGCAGCATTAGAATATATAAAAGTTTATAGAGACCTACTAGTTGGCAAATAATATATCATCTGATTTTCCTGCATCTTTTAATGTATTTATATAAGACAAAAACATGTCACTATCATTCATAATATTAAAACATTTGGATCTATCATTCATAAATCTCGCAGTATTATAATGAGGGAGTATTAAACTAAAAAAGTCCTCATTACTAGTGCATGATACATTTTCTAAATGATGAGGTACATATTCAATATATAAGAACCTGCTTGCTTTTAGTACACTTGTCATACCCTGTAAAGCATAATATTCTGCCCCTTCAATATCCATGATTATACCCTGAGCCTCATTTAAATTATTAGTTTTTGAATGTTCATCAATAGCGACCATATCAACCTCAATAGTATCAGGATCATCATAAACATACATCTGTTTATCAATTTTAGGCTTTATTTTACTACCGCCTGAATTAATGATACTTGTATAAAATTTCATTTTTTTAGAAGCATCCCCTGCTGCATTATTAAATAATAAAACATTACTTATTTTATTAATTAATAAATTGGTTTCTAAAAAAAAAAACGTTTTTGGATTCGCTTCATACCCTACAACTTTTTCACAATATTTAGAAAGCGGTATAAGTAAAGTACCCCAATGTACTCCAACTATATAAATGGTATCCGTTGGCTTTATATAATCTTTTATGGTATTAATCTCAGACATATTATACTCCCCTTTGGAGCCAAGTTTTTTACCTACCATAAGGTCTTCTATAGGTGCAGCAATATTTCCATTCTTCGTTTCATATAACACTCCAATAGCATATTCACCTAGAATTTTTTTCCTTAAAAAAGATTTTAACTTTAAAAACATGTACTTTAGTTTCTTCCCCATTTATATTTTTTGATTAGTTTTGGCTAAAATATAAAAATTAATTTATAAACAACTGATAACTAACATTTTACGTAAAAAACTTACAATATGGTATTTAAAATACTCACAATCGTTCTACTTTTGCCTCCAGCAATACACTTTACATTAAAATTTATAAAACATAAATCGCTATACCCTTTTATGCCCTTTAAATATAATTTTAGAAGGCGAAGAATAACATTTGCTAAAACATTAAAATTACTTGACGAAAGGCATGTTAAAATGATTATTGAAACTGGTACTTCGAGAGAAGGATTAAAAAATACTAAAGGAGATGGGGCAGCAACGTTTGTTTTTGGCAAATGGGCGCAACAAAATAATGCCAAAATGCATTCTGTTGATATAAATGAAGACTCTGTAAAAGGGGCTCAAAATGAAATCAATAAACAAAACTTAAACGATACAATAACGGTACATTTAAGTGATTCTTTAGAATTTCTTAAAACGTTTGAAAACACTGTGGACTTCTTATACTTAGATAGTTATGACTATTCGAAAACAGATGTCGATATTCAAATTAAAAGCCAAGAACATCATCTTAAAGAATTTAAACTTATTGAAAATAAATTACATGATAATTCCATAGTATTAATAGATGATTGTGGATTACCAGGTGGTGGAAAAGGGAAAACAGTCGTAGAATACATGCTAAAAAAAGACTGGAAAGTTTTGATTGATGCGTATCAAATTCTACTAGTAAAAAAATGAAACGTTTATAAGTGCAAACTGAAATAAAGAATACCTTAGAAATACTAAAAAGAGGAGGGCTTATACTCTACCCTACAGATACCGTTTGGGGCATTGGTTGTGATGCAACAAACCCAGAAGCTGTAAAAAAAATTTATAAACTAAAACAACGTGAAGACAGTAAAGCGTTAATATGTTTAGTGGCAGACGATAGAATGCTAAAAAAGTATATAAAAAGAATCCCTGAAGGGGCTTTAAATATCATTGATATTTCTGAAAAGCCTACAACAATTATTTATGATGATGCTCAAAATTTAGCCACAAACTTAATTGCTGATGATGGCACCATAGCTATTAGAATACCAGATGATGAATTCTGTTATCAACTCTCAAGAAAACTTAACACAGCTATAGTTTCAACATCAGCGAATATAAGCGGACAACCAACCCCAAAATCATTCAAAGAAATTACTCCAGAGGTTTTAAAAGGTGTAGACTATGTTGTAAATTTGCATCGCGAAAAAACCTGTAATAAACCATCTTCAATTATTAAATTGAGCAACAGTGGTATTGTTAAGATTATAAGAGTGTAAAATTAGCCACGAATTCACGAATATTGATGTCTAACATTATTTATAAAGACGAGAGCATCAATATGGTTGGAGTACTATTCGAAGTTTATAACAATTTAGGCAGTGGTTTTTTAGAAATTTATTAGACCACAAAAGAATCGTATTATAAAATATTCGTGAATTCGTGGCAACAAAAAAAATGAACTACAAAAAAGCATTACAACATCCCGTTTTCAAAATTATATCTCAATCTGCTAAAGAATTACATTTAGACAGTTACGTTATTGGTGGTTTTGTACGTGATTTTATATTAAAACGAGGCAGTGCAAAAGATATAGACATTGTAGCTGTTGGTGATGGTATTAAACTAGCCAGACAAGTTGCAAAAAACCTTCCAAACAAACCCAAGGTACAGGTTTTTAAGACCTATGGTACAGCCATGCTTAAATACGATGATATTGAAATTGAATTTGTTGGAGCTCGTAAAGAATCTTATAATGAAAACAGTAGAAACCCCATTGTAGAAAATGGCTCTTTAGAAGACGACCAAAACCGTCGTGATTTTACGATAAATGCCTTGGCCTTAAATTTAAATACATCAAATTTTGGTGAGTTACTAGATCCTTTTGATGGTATTAAAGATTTAGAAAAACAAATTATTCGCACGCCTTTAGCACCAGATATTACATACAGTGATGACCCGCTACGCATGATGCGTGCCATACGTTTTGCTTCTCAATTAAATTTTACGATAGAAAATGAATCATTACATGCTATTAGTAAAAATAGCCATCGCATTAAAATCATAACAAAAGAACGTATTGTAACAGAATTAAATAAAATTCTTGAAAGCAAAAAACCCTCTATTGGATTTCTTTTACTGGAAAAAACGGGGTTATTAAATTATATAATGCCAGAGCTTACAGCATTAAAAGGTATAGATGAAGTTGAAGGACAACGCCATAAAGATAATTTTTATCATACTTTAGAGGTTGTTGATAACATCGCAAAAAACACCGATAACCTATGGCTACGCTGGGCTGCTTTATTACATGATATTGGTAAAGCTCCAACAAAAAAGTTTAGCAAAAAAGTGGGTTGGACATTTCATAGCCATGAATTTGAAGGGTCTAAAATGGTATATCACTTATTTAAAAGACTGAAAATGCCTTTAAATGAGAAAATGAAATTTGTACAGAAAATGGTATTTATGAGTTCGCGCCCTATTGTGTTAGCACAAGATATTGTAACAGATGCTGCTGTACGTCGTTTGGTTTTTGATGCTGGCGATTATGTTGACGATTTAATGACGCTTTGTGAAGCAGATATTACTACCAAAAACCCAAAAAAGTTCAATAAATATCATAACAACTTTAAAATAGTTCGAGAAAAAATTATTGAAGTCGAAGCACGCGACCATGTTAGAAATTTTCAACCACCAATTTCTGGAGAAGATATTATGACCACGTTTAATATAAAACCATCACGTGAAATTGGTTTAATAAAAGATAGTATAAAAGAAGCCATTTTAGAAGGTGAGATTCCTAACGAATACGAAGCAGCATACCAACTAATGATAAAAGAAGGCAAGCGACTAGGACTAAAAAACGACGCTTTGGAATGATTAAATTAATTAGGACAAATTCTAACAATAACGACTTTATCAATTTAGTTAAATTATTAAACGACTATTTGAAAATAACAGATGGAGATGATCATGAATTTTATAATCAATATAACAATATCGATGTCTTAAAAAACATAGTAGTCGCCTATATCGATAACACTCCTGTTGGCTGTGGTGCTTTTAAAAAATACGCCGAAAATACAGTTGAGATTAAGCGCATGTTTACACTTCCTGAAACCAGAGGAAAAGGAATTGCTTCTAAAATTCTAAAAGAGTTGGAAGACTGGTCTAAAGAATTAAACTTTGAAGCATGTATATTAGAAACAGGAAAGAGACAAATTGAAGCTGTTCAATTTTATAAAAAAAATGACTATTTAATAACACCAAATTACGGACAGTATAAAAATGCAACTAATAGTATTTGTTTTAAAAAAATTATAAACCAAACACAATAGTCGTTTCGACCCCTTCATATTTGCGTAATACAAGCTAAAACCGAAAGCAAATCACGTTAAAAAAGAGGTCTCGATTCCGACCCATCAGACAAAAAGATGAATAAGAACAACAAAAAGGTTATATATTGGTTATTTACAGGATGCTTTCTTATTTTTATTATGGTAGTTGTTGGAGGCATTACAAGATTAACGCATTCGGGACTGTCTATATCTAACTACAAGCTCATTTCTGGAACAATTCCGCCAATGAATGATGTAGAATGGCAAGAAGCCTTTAATCTCTATAAACAATACCCAGAATATCAAAAACTAAACAACCAATTCACGCTTCAGGATTTTAAAGATATTTACTTCTGGGAATGGCTCCATCGCGTTATAGGACGATTTATAGGACTCGTATTTTTTATTCCTTTTTTATACTTTTTAATAAAAAAACAACTCTCAAAAACAACCATACAAAAATCTATCATTTTACTCTGTCTTGGCGCATTTCAAGGCTTTTTAGGGTGGTACATGGTTAAAAGTGGCTTAGTAGACAATCCAGATGTAAGCCATTATCGCTTAGCCGCACATTTAACAACCGCTTTTATAACATTCGCATATACCTTTTGGGTCGCCTTAGATTTAATATTTCCACATAAAAAAGAAATAAACAAAGCATTTAGAAATTTAATACGATTAGGACTCGCCTTTTTATTACTTCAAATTATTTATGGGGCTTTTGTAGCTGGACTAGATGCTGGTTTTATACATAACCATTGGCCCATGATGAGCGAAGGTAAGTTTATGCACCAAACCGTTTATATTGAACAAAACCCATGGTACAAAAACTTTATTGAAGGTAAAAGTGGCGTGCAATTTGTTCATAGAATTTTAGCATATATCGTTGTTGGATTCATTCTATTGATTTGGCAAAAGTCAAAAAAAATAAACCTAACAACCTATCAATCAAAAGGGATAAACATATTACTAATAATATTAGGCATTCAGTTTCTATTAGGCGTATTCACCATATTATTACAAGTCCCCGTTTGGTTAGGTGTAGCACACCAAATAGGCGCTTTCTTTTTATTAAGTGCTATGACATTTACTATGCATCGTTTTTCCAAATAGTTCAAAAAAGTATACCTTTGTAATATAATTTTTTAATTATGATTTACAGATTTAGAGTTATTTTAGACAATGATACCGAAGATGATATTTTTCGCGATTTAGAAATTCGTGAAACAGATACTCTTGAAGATTTGCATAATATTATCACACAATCCTTTGGGTTTGATGGTACAGAAATGGCTTCTTTTTATTTAAGTAACGACCAATGGGATCAAGGTGAAGAAATTTCGTTATTTGATTTAAGTGAAAATAATGCGTCCCGTTTAATGAACGAAACCGAAATTAGTAGTGTAGTGCACGAAGTACAAACAAAACTAATTTACGTATACGACTTTTTAAGTATGTGGACATTTTACGTTGAATTAGCCGAAATTGTTGAAGAAGCTGAAGGCGCAAATTATCCTAATTTAATGTTTGTTAAAGGGCAAGTACCAGACGAAGCTCCCGATAAGCTATTTGAAGCAGATAAAGATGACGATTTTGATGAATTCGAAGAGGAGAGTATCGATGTTAACGATTATGAGGATTTAGATTTTGATGAAAACTGGAATTAAGAGTCTGTTTAAAAATTTATGATTATTTTTCCTGTCTGCCAACAACAGGAATGCAATGCTGTATAAGGCAAAATGTTTTAAACATAGCTTAGTAACGGTTCAAAATTTCAACAAAATAATACGCAAAAAGAGGTCTAAAAAAATAATTGATGAAACCTTAAACAAACTCTAAGTCTTATATTATCTTAAACTATCCAGTTTTACATTTTCATAATTACGCGTTAAGAACTCTAACGAGTACTTAAGTATTTCCCCCATATTTTTACTACGTTTAAAATTCACATCGTGAGTATAATTAAAAATTGTGGTCTTTAATAAGTTTATATTTTCTTCTTTAGAAATAACATCATGCTCCATACAATCTAACAATTTAGCAATTCTTACTGTAAAACTTTTTAATCGTTTTACCAAAATAGAACGCTCCTCTGTTTTGTATTGGTCTATAGATAATTTCTGTATACTCTTAGAAACCAATTCCACCATTTTTAAATTTTCTTTAAAAAACTGAGGCCTATAAATATTAAACTTCCCTTCATAACTCTGTTGGTCAAAATCTATAGCTCTAATCCGATATACCACATGATCAAAATCATGAGTAGGAACAATAACATAATTATACGATCGCATATCTCCTAAAAGTCTAATCATACAACGTTCATTAAACTTCACAAATTCCTTTGCTATTTGCGCTTTTTCAGATTTACTGCAATTAGGTAACATATCCTTAATAAACACATCTCCAGGGATACCAGCAATATGCTCCTCAATTAACGTGTTCTTATAAACCAAAAAGTTAAGATTATGAGGTGACAACATATGCTCCAATTCTAAGCCATAAACACGAGACGCATCTGTGGTCTTCACATAGAAATGAGTAAAGTTATCATTTAAAACATTTCTAATCTTTATCCTAAAAGGTTTGGAATTCCCAAAAGTACAGAAATCAATAGCATCAACATTTAAAAAAGGAAGTATGTTATCATTTCCATCAGAATGTAAAATAGTATAAACCTTCTTTAATGATGAGTCTATTTCCTCCCTTTCATATTCATTATAATAAACCCGAATCCAAAGCGTGTCATTATCCTCTTTATCATATACAACAACAGAGCCTTGAAAACGTAATAAATCATCGTAAAAAATTGGGATTTTTGTATTCCTATCATACCTAGCTAAATAATCATGTAATTTAGTAGTTACAGGATACGATGGTTTTTTTTTAGATATCTTTAAATCTTGCATAATAGTATAATTATTCAAATTTAAAACTTTTATTTAACACCCTTGTAACAAAAGAATCATACTATCGTCTTACTTTAATAAATAACCCATGCTATTTTATACCAGCATTAAAAATCTAATAACTTGGAGTCTATACTAACAATTAACAACCTCACTAAAAAATTTGGCTATTTAACAGCAGTAAAAGATTTATCATTCACCATAAAAAAAGGTAACGTTTATGGTATTTTAGGACCAAATGGAAGTGGAAAATCGACCACCTTAGGTATTGTTTTAAATGTTGTAAATCAAACACAAGGTAATTTTCATTGGTTTGATGGAAATATAACGACTCATAATGCTCTTAAAAAAGTAGGAGCTATTATTGAGCGTCCAAATTTTTATCCATATATGACGGCAACTCAAAACTTAAGATTAGTATGCAAAATTAAAGGAGTTGATTATAGTAAAGTTGAAGAGAAATTAGAAGTTGTTGGGCTTTTAGAACGAAAAGACAGTAAATTTAGAACCTACTCCCTGGGAATGAAACAGCGTTTAGCGATAGCATCTGCCCTATTAAACGATCCCGAAATCTTAATTTTAGATGAACCTACTAACGGATTAGATCCCCAAGGAATACATCAAATTAGAGAAATTATAAAACAAATTGCGGCAAAAGGCACAACCATTCTTTTAGCCTCCCACCTATTAGACGAAGTTGAAAAAGTCTGCTCCCATGTTGTTGTGCTTCGTAAAGGCGTAAAATTGTATTCTGGTCGAGTTGATGAAATGATTTCTAGCCATGGTTTTTTTGAATTAAAAGCGAACAAACAAAATGAATTAATAACGCTATTAGAAAATCATGCATCCTTTAAAAACATTAAAGTTGAAGAGGGTTTAGTTACTGCCTTTTTAAATACCCCAATGCAATCTGAAGATTTTAACAAATACCTATTCGAAAAAGGCATTATACTCACACATCTGGTACAACGTAAAGAAAGTTTAGAAGAACAATTCTTGCAATTAACAGATAACAACTAATACATCCAAAATACACCACATGTTACGACTTTTAAATTTAGAATTACAAAAACTACTTCTTAATAGAACTAGTAAAATACTCATATTTGTTTCGTTTATTTTACCATTTTTTATTATCCTATTATCATCATTAAAAATTAATGTATTTGGTTTTTTCACTTTAGAACTAGGTGAATTAGGTATTTTTAATTTTCCGATAATCTGGCATTTAACTACTTTTTTTGCATCTCAATTTAAATTCTTTTTTGCGATTGTAGTAGTAAGTATGATTGGTAATGAGTACAGTAATAAAACGATAAAACAAAACCTTATTGATGGATTAAGTAAAAAAGAATTCATCCTTTCAAAATTCTATACTCTTGTTTTCTTTTCTCTGGTTTCAACACTACTAATAAGCCTTATTTCTATTTCTATCGGACTCTATTATTCAAGTTATACCGAGGCTTCTATAATTTTTAGAGAAACCGAATTCTTATTAGCCTATTTTGTAAAACTTATTGGTTTCTTTAGTTTATGTTTATTTTTCGGGATGCTTGTAAAACGCTCTGCATTTGCTTTAGCTTTTCTATTTATACTTTTTATAGTAGAATGGATCCTATTTGGACTAATGGCTTGGAAATTAGATACTGGTTTAGCTGAAAAAATACAAAATTTCTTCCCTTTAAAATCTATGTATAAATTAATTGATCAACCTTTCCAAAGAATAGCTATGACTAAATTCCCCGACAAGATCGACTTATCATACGACTATACAGTACACTGGTATCAAATTGCCATTGTTTTGGGTTGGACAGCGTTATTTGTTTTTTTATCGTATAGATTATTAAAAAAGCGAGATTTGTAATATATTTGAGAGACACGTACATGCTCCAAAAATATGAGAAAAATCATCATATTATCTCTATGCTTTATTACAAGCTATTATGCTTTTTCTCAAAATGAAGCTTCAAACTGGTATTTTGGTGAGAATGCAGGCATTCGTTTTAACCCGAATGGTAGTATTACAGAACTAACAAACGGGCAATTAAGCACAGATGAAGGATGTACTACTATTTCAGACACAGATGGTAATTTATTATTTTACACAGATGGCATAACAGTATGGGATAGATTACACAGACCCATGCCAAATGCAAACGGGCTTACTGGAAATGGTTTATTTGGAGACCCCTCAAGTACACAATCGGCGATAGTAATTCCTAAGCCAAAAGACCCTAATATATATTATATCTTTACTGTTGACACATCGCTTAATGATGATCCAGACTTCGGGTTTCACTATTCTGAGGTTGACATGAGATTAAATGGCACCTATGGGGATGTCACATCAAAAAATATTAATCTACTCCCAAATAGTACCGAAAAAATTAGCGCTGTAGCAAAAGATTGTAAAACAGAGGCGCTTTGGGTAATCACCTTCTCTTCTCCTAATGGAGCTACGACTGATACAATTTTTAATACATTTCATGCTTACGAAATAACAGATACAGGTATCAATCTAACCCCAAAATCGACCACTTTTACAGATCTCTTTGTGGCTGACCAAAGAGGGTATTTAAAACTTTCTCCTGATGGCACAAAACTAGTGTGCGCAAATTCAACAGATGGCTTATTTCTTTATGATTTTGATGTCAATTCTGGAACAGTTAGTAATCAAAGACCCATAAATATTAATTTTTCTCCCATTGGGAAACCCCAATCTCCTTATGGTGTTGAGTTTTCTCAAAACAATGATATTCTATATGTCTCTACCTATTATAATCCTGGAACAAATGAAGAATTTGTGGATCCTTCAGCACAATACGGTTCTCTTTTACAGTATGATTTAACTGCCACAAATATAAGTGCTACAGAAATTGTTATTGATGACAGACAAATGTATAGAGGCAGCTTACAGTTAGGACCCGATGGTAGAATTTATAGAGCAATGAGTATTACATATCCAATAGGTGCTCCATATTTATCTATTATTAATAATCCCAATGTTTTAGGAGCTTCATGTGATTACGAACATAATGCTATTCCTTTAAGTCGTAACTCAAGACAAGGCTTACCCCCTTTTATAACCTCCTTCTTTTCTGAAAAAATAGATATTATAAGAAACAGTTCTACATCTACCACAAGATTAGAACTATGCGACGGAGATACATACACCTTAGAAGCCGATAATATCCCTGGAGCCACTTACACATGGACTTTAGATGGAAATCCTTCACCAGAATCCAGTTTTAAACATGATGTCACAGCCCCTGGTGGATTATATAAAGTATTCATAGATTTGAATACAGGCATATGTGATGACACTTTTGAAGGCATTGCTAATGTTACTTTCTCTCCAAACCCAATAGCCTATGATGCTACTCTTACACAATGTGATGAAGACGGTATTTTAGGTGGTTTCACAAGATTTGATCTAACCCAAGCCAATGACGATTTAACGGGAGGAGTTCCAGAGACAGCAACCAGATTTTTTACCGATAGCAGTAGAAATAATGAAATTCCAAATAGTAGCGATTATATATATAATGCAGATACTCCAAGCCCTGTATATGTTGAAGTTTATAATATAAATACAGATTGTTACGACACCTCTATATTAACCTTAGATTTAAGCATTCAAAATATGCAACCCTATACTTATGATGCTTGTGATGAATTAGGGTCTGAAGACGGTATTAATACGTTCAATCTAGATGATATTACCAGTAATATTCAAAACATTAATAGCTTTAATTACCCCGTAACATATTACGAAACCCGCACGAACGCACTTCTGGAAGTAAACGATTTAGATACATCGCATACAAATGAAAACAGCCCATATAATCAAACAATCTATGCTCGGGTTGAAAACAACAATGCCTGTTTTGGTATTATTGAAATAAGATTAATTGTTAAAGAATTACCAGATATAAATACCGAAGATGTAACCTATTATTATTGCTTAAACACATCCCCTCAAACCATCCCAATTAATGCAGCACTTTTAAACGATTCTCCTAATAATTACACCTATAATTGGTCTACAGGTCAAAGCTCTTATGAAATCCAAATAAATGAACCAGGCACCTATACCGTAACAGTCACTAATACGAATCAATGTACTAAAGAAAAAACGATTGTTGTAGAACCGTCTAACATAGCAACCATTCAAGAAATTAATGTGGTTGATGGTACTCAAAACAATACAATAACAGTTATCACCTCTGGAGAAGGTATCTATGAATATAGATTGCTTGACGAAAACAATGTAATTGTATTTCCGTACCAAGAAAGTCATCTGTTTGAAAATGTCTCCCCTGGTATTTATACAGTAACAGTAAAAGATGTAAAAAATGATTGCGGACCACCGAGTAAGGATCAAGTTTCAGTTATCGGTTTCCCTAAATTCTTTACTCCAAACAATGATGGCGCACATGACACCTGGCAAATATATGGTGTCTCAAGTATGTTTCAACCAGATACCAAGATCCTCATCTTTAACAGGTACGGTAAATTAATAAAACAGCTCAACCCTATAGGTCCTGGTTGGGATGGTACAATTAATGGGAACAAGCTCCCCACCGATGACTACTGGTTTTCCATAACACTACAAGACGGCAGAATCTTTAAAAACCATTTTACTTTAAAATAAACCACTTCTGGGCTGGAAGTCTATAGATCTCGTTTAAACAGACTAAAAACCTGATTCGTGACAATGTTATTGATAGGAGTGTTTTGTCATGTCGACATAGCAAAGCATGAGTGACGAGACATCTCATAAAAATGAAATGCCTCCTCAAAAGCTACGCTTCATACCTTCAAACAAAATATATTTTATTTTCGATAACGTTTGGAATTGAAATAACCCCTTCATTTATACTCACAAAATACTCATTATCAATATTTAAAATATCAAACCAATGTTAAATTAAGGAGTATTTGTCATTTCAACGAAGGATAAATATCACAACACCATACAGATCCAAAAGAGCCCTGTAATTGGAAAATCCGACTCAAAAGTTGAAGAATTTTTAGACTAAAAAGACCGTAAAACTAATTAAAATGCGTTTCATTGTGTTTTTTTGTGTTTCGTTTTTAAAACTGCTACTTTCCGACCCTAATTAGAAGTGCTTTACATAAGTATTTGCCTAAAAAAATCAAAAAAAAGAAAACCTATAAGCTATGAGATTTATTTACTATATCTTACCTATACTCATTTGCTGCAATAATTTGGCTTTTTCTCAGCAAATATCAGTAGATAGTAGTGTTGGTTTACAACAGCTTATAGAAGATAATTTTGAACAAACCTGTGTGGAAATTTCAAATATTTCTTCCTCAGTAAATGGTTCTGGATCTGGAATTAATAGTTATGGTGCTTTTAATAGAGCTAGTTCTAATTTTCCGTTTCAAAGCGGTATTGTACTTAGTACAGGTAATGCAAATTCAGCAGGAAATGCTACCATAAGTACGCCCTTAAGTGATACCTCAACAACCTGGAATACAGATAATGATATTGAAACAGCTTTAGGTATAACCAATACGACTAATGCAACCTCCATAGAGTTTGACCTTATATCTGCTTACAATCAACTTCAATTTAATTATATTTTTGCTTCAGAAGAATATGATGATGATTTTGCCTGTAATTCTGGAGATAGCTTTGTCATGCTAATTAAAGAAGCTGGTACTGCTGCCCCATATCAAAACATAGCATTAATTCCTGGCACTTCTACACCTATAAGAGTTTTAAATATTAGAGAAGAAATAAACCCCATCTCCTGCCCTGCTCAAAACAATCAATACTTTGATGGATTTACCTTGGGAGATACTAATTTTTATGGCAGAACAACAGTACTTAACGCCTCTACTAGTATTTTACCAGAAACCACATATCACATTAAATTAATTATTGCAGACCAACCTGATGGCACATTCGATTCTGCGGTATTCATTCAAAGTAATACCTTTAATGCGGCTGTAGATTTAGGTCCAGACATCAATTCTTGTTCTAATGTAGCTCCTTTAAGCGCAGGTACACACCCTTCTTCGGCTAATTATCAATGGTATTTTAATAACAATCTCATATCAGGAGCGATAAATTCATCCTATGACGCTACTCAAGATGGCACCTACAGAGTTGTTGTCACCTTACCCTTAAATAGCCAACCGTGCTCTGTAGAAGATGAGATTCAAGTAGCACTAAATACAGAAGCGACTATACCCGCAAATTCAGTATCACCTCTTACTTTATGCGACGATCCTTCCAATGGCATTGGCGAAGAGACATTTACACTAAATCAAAAAGAAGCAGACATACAACTTATAAGTCCTTTTTCTAATACAGTTATTACATATCATGAAACAGATGCAGATGCCAGAAACGTTGGCACCCCAGGAATAATCACTGCAAACAACCTAACAACACCTACCATTTTTGTTAGACTATATGATATAGATAATGGGTGTTACGCCTATACAAGTTTTAATTTAACAGTAACTGCATTACCTTCTTTTACATTACCTGGTACTATACCTATTTGTGATGAAGATGGTTCCATAGACGGTATTACCCTTATAGATTTATCTCAAAATGATGATGATATAAGGGTTGATCAAACTCATTTGGTCACCTATCATTTAACTTCTAACGGTGCTATAACAGGAGATAATTCTATACCAGATAAAACAGTTTATATTAACACAAATACACCTACTGAGACCATTTACGCTAGAGTTTTAGATATAAATACAACCTGTGTTTCGGCTCCCATACCACTTACTCTAGATATATCTCGAGCACCAACAGTAGCCACAGAAAATACGGTATACCTTGATGCCTGCGATAGAGATCTGGATGGTTTTGCTAATTTTGATTTAGAAGAAGCAATCCCAGATATCGTGGGAACACTTACCAATTACACGCCTTACTTTTACGAAAATGAAAGTGATGCCAGAGCTGGTAACAACAATTTCATAGCAGACCCTTCAAATTATATAAATACAGATAGAAATGGAGACGATCTGGGAGTTCAGCCCATATATATAAGAATTGAAGATAATACAACAGGTTGTGCTTCAGTGGTTACATTTGAGATACACACCAACTTACTACAAACAGGTACAGATCTAGGTGAATTCGCTCTTTGTGATGATGATATAGATACAACAAACTCCCTAAACTTTAGTCTCTCTGCTGTAGAAGGACAAATCAGACTCCCTCTTGAACATCTACCAAACCCTATAACAGTTACTTTTTATGAAACTGAAGAAGATAGAAATAATGATAATTTCTTACCCAAAAGTTCTCCATACCCTGTAACTGACTCAACAACCTTATTTGTAAAAATAGAAAATGGTATATGTACAGAAAATGGCGAAATAACTTTAAGAATAGACCCCCCTATAATATTTCCAGCCATAGAAGATCCTGTGGCTATTTGTGATACAGATACTGATGGAATTGTTGATATAGATTTACATAATTTAGATAATTTAGTAACTGGAGGGAATCCTGCTTTTGTTGTTTCTTACTTTCTTACTGCTGCTGCTGCCGATACTGGTACTGTTGGAGAAATACAAACATATCCTAACGCATCAGGCACTGTAGAGGTACATGCACGTATAACAAACGTAACGCCTGGGATAACATGTCATGCTGTTAGCACCTTCGAGATGACTGTGTTTCCTATTCCTATAATTAGTACTCCTACTCCAGACCCTATTTGTGATACTGTTGATGGTGACCCTAATGGTTTTTCTGTATTCGATTTAAATACTGTTATTAATGATTTGGTATCCAACCCTACAGGATTGAATATACAATTCTATAAAACCAGCGATGCTGCAGATATTGGTGATGCTACAAGCACTAACCCAGATTGGATCCCTTCCAATCAATGGAGTACTTTTAATACAGACACACAAGAAATATTTGCACGTGTAGAAGAATCTGGTTCTAGCCAAGACTGTAACCCGTATGCCGTAACATCTTTTTTTATATATGTAAATACTGAGCCTACTATAGATCCAAATCTTAAATTAAGAGTTTGTAAAAACAACAACGCAACAGACCCTGATGTTATATTAGAAGATTATGACAGCCTGGTATTAAATGGTCAAACAGGTAAAGAAGTCTTTTATTATTCTGATAATACCTTTACTACTTTGATTCCAAAAACCACCCCAATACCAAGTTTTAATGGTGATATATATATTCGTGTTGAAAATATAACAGACCCTAACGGTTGTTTTGCAACAGCCACAGTACCATTAGTAATATCCGATAATCCAATGTACGCACCTATAACACCACTTCCTATTTGTGAAGCGAATGTTAATGGTAACTACATCTTTAACTTAGAAGATAAAGCTGCTGAAATTAAAGCCTCTTCCACAGATATTCTAAATATTACGTTTCACAAACTAGAGAGTAATGCAGAAAATAACATACAAGATATTACAGATAATATAAACTATATTGGTACAGCCAACGAAACTTTATACATAAGGATTGAAAGAGACGATACTAAATGTGCGGTGGTTGAACCTTTAATTTTATTCGTTTTTACAATACCAGAAACAACCGACGCTTCTCCATATATCCTATGTGATTATGACAGTGTTCCCGATGGCGTAGAAACGGCATTTGATTTAACTATAGCAGAAGGTGAAGGTAGCTATTTCGAAATTACAGATAGATTTAACACCTCTTTTGTCACTCACTACTTTAGAAGTACCGATGACATTAATTATGATGATGGTTTAGACAACTCTAAAGCCATACCAAATAGTGAGCTTTCTGCATATATATCAGGCTCTACAACCATTCAGGTTAAAATAACCAATACCAATACTGGTTGCTTTAAAACGATACCTTTTGAATTACAAGTAATAGCACCACCTGTATTTAATAACAATGTAGAAATACCAGAATGTTATAATAATTCTAATAGTTATGATTTAACACAAGTCAATACCTCATTAGTAAATGATACCAGTTTGGTTACTATAAGTTACCATTTAACCGAAAACGATGCCAGTACTAATTCAGGCATTTATAACGCGAACATTTTTAATTACACCACTACTGGAGACAACATTATAGGTGTTAGAATTGAAGACAACACAACACAATGCGTATCAACAACTAGCTTTACTCTTAAAATTTTGCCAAACCCTATTGCGAATACAACGCCTGGTTTAGTGAGTTGTGATGATGATTTTGATGGTTTTTTTGAATTTGATTTACCAACATTAACAGCAAATACTATTTTAGGAACTCAAAACGCTTCAGACTATACGATTACCTATTACAATGATTCAGCGAATGCCGAAGCTGGTATAGATGCTATAGATAATGAAAACTATCCTGCATCTAATGGTGATATAATTTATGCCCGTATCGAAAATAATACTACAGGCTGTTTTGATACCACACAATTTACAACCCGTATAAATCCTTTACCAATTATCCCCATAGATGATATCGTTCCGCTATGTATAGATAATCTACCTTTAATAATTAGTGCAGAAACTGGTAATCCTGACGATACGTACTTATGGTCTACTGGTGCCACTACATCAGAAATACTTTTAGATGATATTAGCGATGTTGGAGATTATACAGTAACAGTTACCCGACCATATTTTACTGGTGATTGCTCATACCAGCTTCCTTTTACAGTTATAGAATCTGAAGCAGCCACAATAAATTTTACAACTACGATTGATTTTACAGATCCAAATAGCATTACAGTAGATATTGATACCAGTAATCTTGGTAATTATGTATTTATATTAGATGATGGAGAACCACAAACATCCAATATCTTCGAGAACGTAACATTTGGGTTACATACAGTCACAGTTAGAGATTTAAATGGTTGTATGGATATAACTAGAGAAGTTTTTGTTTTTGATATTCCCAAATTTGTTACACCCAATAATGATGGTGCTTACGACACCTGGCATATTGTAGGTGCGAATCAACTTCCTGGTACTATCGTATATATTTATAACAGGCATGGCAAACTTATTAAAACTTTGCCATACACATCAATTGGTTGGGATGGCACATATAATGGAGAAAATATGCCTTCTGATGATTATTGGTTTTCAGCCGACGTTATCCAAAATGGCAATGCATTTAATCTTCAAGGACACTTTACTCTAAAGCGTTAATTTTATTATTGATAATAAACGGAAATAATAATATCTTTATATAAAACAAGGATTAATGATTTTGAATCTAAGTTCAGTTAATAATGTAATGTTAGGATGAATTAATTTAAATGTATGAAAATATGCTGTTTGTCATTCCTCAAAGGCAGAAATCCTCTCGATATCTAAAACACATACAACTCCTATTTCTAAAATAAGAGCTAAGAACTAAACAAATGATATGTTTTCTTTGAGCGATAATTGACACAATACTCGAAACATATTACTACAAATCAACAAAATACATGTATCTTTAGTCCTTTTATCTAAAAGTTTTAAACCTTTACTACTTTAGTAGGTCTAAAATAAACGAAATAATTTATTTTTAGTTTCTAGTAATCTTTAATTTTAATTTACTTTGATTTGATTTTAGACATCTAACCAATTAATAGCAAAACTTTAAACCCATAATGCAGACCTGTTCTTATATAAAGATATTATTATTTTTATCTTTATTTTCAATGTCTATTCAAGGCTTTTCTCAATTAAGTAACAAGCATTATATCCCACCATTAACTAACGCCAATTTTAATTCTGCTTTCCCAGAAGACCAATATATTTATTTATCCACTCCAAGCACCTCAGATATTGCATATACAATAACACCCATAGGCCAAGCTTCAAGTATCACTGGTATTTTATCAAGCACAAACCCAGCAATAATACCATTAGGTTCGGGAAATGGTCAACTATTCATGCTCTCTAGCCAAACCAGTACGGTAACTAATAATAAAGGTTATATTATCGAAGCAACAGGATCTGTTTATGCATCTATTAGAGTTAATGCAGGAGCACAAGCAGGAGCATTAGTAAGTAAAGGTTTATCGGCTTTAGGTACAACATTTAGAATTGGAAGTTTTACCAACGAAAATCCTCAAGATAATTTTTTGAGTTTTGTGTCAGTAATGGCTACTGAGAATAATACTCAAATAAGATTTGATGACCTTCCTTCTGGATTAATTATTGAAAATTATTCTGGACCAACCCCAGTTATTACAACTTTAAATGAAGGCGAAAGTTATACCATAGCCATAAGTAGTGATGCTACTTCTATAAATAGAGATGGTTTAATTGGTTGCTTAGTAAGCTCAGACAAGCCTATAGTTGTTAATTGTGGTTCTGCAAATGGTAGTTTTCATAATGGTAATGGTAGAGATTATGGTATAGACCAAATCGTTGATGTAACAAAAGTAGGCACCGAATATATTTTTGTTAAAGGAGACGGAAGTAATAATTGGGAAAACATTTTAATAGTGGCTCATACAAATAATACAACTATTAGTATTAATGGAAATGCATCTATAGCTACTATAAATGCTGGTGATTACTATGTTATTGAAGGTGGTCAATACAGTACATCTGGTAATATGTATGTTCAAACATCCCAACCCGTTTTTGCATACCAAGGTATAGGAGCAGATCCTAACAGTGAAGCCAATCAAGGCATGTTCTTTGTACCTCCCTTAAGCTGTGAAGCTAGAGGCGATCTAGATAATATTGCAAATATTAATAATATAGGCAGTACAAATTATACTGGAGGCATTACCTTAATAACTAAAATTGGTGCTACAGTTACTGTCACATCTTCAACTTCTGGTAATGTTGCTATAGGTTCACCTAGTGCTGTTACAGGAAAATCTGATTATATAACTTATAAAGTGACTGGACTTTCTGGTAATATTTCAGTTCAAAGTACAGACGAATTATATTGCGCTTATTACAATCAAAATGATACCGCTACTTCTGGGAGTTTTTATTCAGGGTTTCCTTCTGCTCCAGAAATAAATTTTGATCTAACATTTACACCACTTGGAATTTGCATTCCTAATGCCACTCTTGAGATTTCAAATATGAGTAATTTCTCAAGTATAGAATGGTATCACGATGATGGAACAGGGTTTGTAGGAACAGGCAATAATACATCGCAATTTGTTCCTAGCGTTTCTGGAACTTATAAAGCCATTGGAATCTTAATCTGTTCAGGAGATCCTTTAGAATCTCTTGAAGTTCCTGTAAGTATTTGTCCTGATGACGTTGATGTAGATGGTATTATCGATAATATTGATATTGATAACGATAATGATGGGATTTTAAATTGTGTGGAATCTTATGGAGACTATGATATCAATCTATCAAATACAGCATCTGGAAGTATATCTATTGGAGGAGGATACACCTACAATGGTACTACAACTCCCATTGGAAATGTAGCGGCAACACCTTTTATTGGTGATAGTGATGGCACCTTTTTAAGCAATACGCCAAATAAAAATGGAACAGTAGAAACCAGTGTCACTTACGACTTAAATTTTAATACCCCATTAAATTTAATGGTTGAATATGCAACGGCATCTAGCCTTGGAACCAGTTTACTAACCAACGACCAAGAGTTTATAATTAAAGTTCCCAATACCAGAACCATTACCCTTTTAGATCCAAATGACCAGTTGTTAGTTGATACTAATTTTGATGGTATATACGAAACTGGAGTCACTCAATTTTCTGCTTTCGAAATTAGATTTAAATTAAATACTTTTTCACTCGCTATTGGTTCTGGAACATTTAGTTTTTTAGCAAATAGTGTTGATAATTTTACTTATGTTCATAAAAATAATTCAGATACAAACAGCAATCAGGCGTCATTTAAAATTTCAGCAACATGTATTGGAAAAGATACAGATTTTGATGGCATTGAAGATGCTTTAGATTTAGATAGTGATAACGACGGTCTACCAGATTTTGTTGAAAATGATGGCTTCTTAATCCCCCTATCGGGTATAGATGTTGATTTAAACGGACTAGATGATGTTTATGATATAAATGCTACCCTTCTCGATTCTGATAACGATGCTGTATTTGATTTTTACGATTTAGACAGCGATAATGATGGTATCTACGATTTAATAGAATCGGGACAATTTGGTACCCTGTCTGACACCAATTTAGATGGTATTGAAGATGGTCCTAATTATGGTGTAAATGGTTGGGCAGATGCCGCAGAAACGACGCCCGACAGCAATATAATTGGTTATGCACCAAATGACTTAGATAATGATTCCATATTTTCTTATATTGATTTAGATAGTGATGGTGATACCTGTAGCGATGTTATTGAAGCGGGTTTTTCTGATGCAGATAACAATGCCATATTAGGAGATAATGCTATCACAACTAACGCCACTGGGTTAGTTACAAATGCCAACGATGGTTACACCCTTCCAGATAGCAACTATTTAAATTTTGCACCTATAATTATTACAACCCAACCTCAAGATACTGCCGTTTGCCATTTTTCTAGTACCACACTATCCATAATAACATCAACTATCGGTACCATTCAATGGGAAGTTAGTACCGACGGCATTAATTGGAATGCAATTACGAATAATACCATATACAGTGGATCTCAAACAGTTAATTTAAACATCACAGGTACGCCACTATCATACGATTCAAACCAATATAGAGCCTTTTTAAACGTAGCTGGCAATAGTTGTGGTTTGTATTCAGATGAAATTGAACTAACCGTTAACCCTTTACCTAATGTAAATTCACCAGTAACATTGGTACAGTGCGATGATGAAGATCCTACAACACTTGGCTACAGTCCTTTTAACCTAAAAGAAGTTGAGAATGAAATTTCTGCCAACGCCGCTAATGAAACATTTACGTATTTTTTAACACAAATAGCGGCTATTTTTGGAGATCTTACAAGTACAGATTATATTAATAATCCAACAACATTTGTTAATAGAACTTCTGGTTCAGATATTGTCTGGGCACGTATAGAATCACCTTTTGGATGTATACAAATCTCCGAAATCCAATTAAACGTATCAACAACAGTGATTCCGACATCATTTTTACGCACTTTTAATCAATGTGATGACTTTCTGGATCGTGATGGTTTCGATAATGCCAATAATGATAACAGAGACGGTATTGCATCATTTGATTTTAGCAGTGTATCAAATGAGATTAAAACTATTGTTACCACTGGAGATCCACACTTCTATAGAAATGAAACGGATGCATTGGCAGAAATTAATGAAATCACTGATATTTCAAATTACAGAAATATAGGATACCCAGGATCTCAATTTATATATGTAAGAGTCGATAGTGATATTACAAATGACTGTTTAGCTTTAGGTGCTCATGTTTTTTTAAATGTAGAAGCATTGCCAATTGCTAATCCCGTAACTCCTTTTATAACATGTGATAATGATACAGATTCCAGCAATGGTTTTTCTTTTAATACATCAAATCTAGAAACGGACTTATTAAACGGACAAAGTTTAGCAGACGTTTCAGTTTCTTACTTTGATGCTTTAGGAACTCAATTAACCGATTTTGACGGAAATTTAATTTCAAGTCCCTTTCCAAATACATTTCTATCAAGCTCTCAAACTATTACGGCTCGGGTTACCAACAACAATACAGCTGCACCTGATGGCCCTTGTGATGATGAAACAACTATTGAGTTTAGAGTAGATGTACAACCAATTGCAAATCAAATTTCAACACAAACAGTGTGTGACGGTGATTCAGGTGACTTGGATAATGATGGTTACTTCCCTTTTGATACGTCTACCTTTACAAATACCATTTTAGGGTCGCAATTAGGCACAATGGATATCTATTATGATTATATTGATGAAGATGGTATTCCAGTAATTGATGCGACATCCTTACCTAATCCTTTAATTTCAAGAAATCAGTCTATAATTGTAGAAGTTATAAACCCTAAGAACATATCTTGTACAGCAACTACAAATATTGAACTTATAGTAAATCCATTACCAGAATTTACAGTAGAAACACCACGAATTGTTTGCACATCAGACCCCTCATTTAACATAACGTTATCTCCAAAAGAAGCGAGTATCACAGAAACATTTACATATACATGGTATTGGGATAGTTTAGATGGATCCATAACAAATCAATTTATATCTAACGATCGGGATATCATAGTATCAAATCCAGGAACTTATCACATTACCTTAACTAAAACAGATGGGACAAATTGTCCAAGAACCAGAGACATATTTGTTGATGCATCAGAACAAGCTACAATAACTCTAGACGATATAGATATCTCGGCTCCATCTTATAATCATACAGTAAGTATTAAAGACCCATCACTATTAGGCTTTGGGGAATACGACTATGCTTTACAAGAAGAAGACTCTCCTTTTATAGTATTTCAAGACGAACCTGTTTTCAATAATTTAACCCCTGGTTTTTATACATTACATATAAGAGATGTCGTTTGCGCTACCACAATGCTTAATATTCCCGTAATAGGTCATACACAATTTTTTACACCTAATGGTGATACAATAAATGATTATTGGAATATCAAGGGCATTAGTGCTACTAATCAATCTGGTAGTGTGGTTTTAATTTTCGATCGCTATGGTAGACTTTTAAAACAAATAAATCCTTTAGGTCCTGGTTGGGATGGTACTCTTAATGGGACACTATTACCAACAGATGATTATTGGTTTAGAGTTTATTTAGAAGACGGCAGAGAATTTTCAGGACATTTTACTTTAAAACGATAACACGTATATTTTGCGTAATTTTGTAAAATGCAGTTTAAAATTGAATCTGAATTTAGCCCAACAGGAGATCAGCCACAAGCTATAAAACAGCTTGTTAAAGGTATTGATTCCAATGAAAAATATCAAACATTACTTGGTGTAACAGGTTCTGGAAAAACCTTCACCGTTGCTAATGTTATTGAAGAAGTTCAACGTCCTACCCTAGTTTTAGCACATAATAAAACACTAGCAGCTCAATTATACTCAGAATTCAAGCAATTTTTCCCCAATAATGCCGTCGAGTATTTTGTTTCTTATTATGATTACTACCAACCAGAAGCTTACATTCCTGTTTCTGGAGTATACATAGAAAAAGATTTATCTATTAATGAAGAAATTGAGAAGATGCGTTTAAGTGCTACATCTTCCTTACTTTCTGGTCGTCGTGATGTTCTGGTGATTGCATCGGTTTCATGCATTTATGGTATAGGAAACCCCATTGAATTTCAAAAAAATGTAGTTAGTTTAAAACGAGATCAAGTTATTTCAAGAACAAAATTATTGCATCAATTAGTGCAAAGCCTATATTCCAGAACCGAAGCCGATTTTAAACATGGAAACTTCAGAATAAAAGGTGACACAGTTGATATTTTCCCCAGTTATGCCGATGATGCTTTTAGGATTCACTTTTTTGGTGATGAAATTGAAGATATAGAATCGTTTAATATTCAAACCAATGAGGTTATTGAGAAGTACGATCAACTGACTATCTATCCTGCAAATATGTTTGTTACGTCACCCGATGTATTACAAGGTGCTATTAAGGGAATTCAAGATGATTTGGTAAAACAACATGACTACTTTAAAGAAATTGGCAAACACTTAGAGGCAAAACGACTTAAAGAACGTACCGAATTTGATTTAGAAATGATTCGCGAGTTAGGCTATTGCTCTGGTATAGAAAATTATTCACGCTATTTGGATGGTAGGCAACCAGGAACGCGCCCTTTCTGTTTATTAGATTATTTTCCAGATGATTATTTAATGGTTGTAGACGAAAGCCATGTAACTATTTCTCAAGTCCATGCCATGTATGGAGGCGATAGAAGTAGAAAAGAAAACTTGGTGGAATACGGTTTTAGACTCCCAGCAGCTATGGACAATCGCCCATTAAAATTTGAAGAATTTGAAGCCATTCAAAATCAAGTTATTTATGTAAGTGCAACACCAGCTGATTATGAATTGCGAAAAACAGATGGTGTTTATATTGAGCAAGTAATTCGTCCAACAGGATTATTAGACCCCACTATTGAAGTACGTCCCAGTTTAAATCAAATCGATGATTTAATAGAAGAAATACAACAAAGAATAGAAAAAGACGAACGTACTTTGGTTACAACACTAACCAAACGTATGGCAGAAGAACTAACTAAATATTTAGATAGAATACAAATACGTTGTCGGTATATTCATAGTGATGTAGATACTTTAGAACGCGTTGAAATTATGCAAGATTTACGTAAAGGATTATTTGATGTTTTAGTAGGTGTAAACCTTTTAAGAGAAGGTTTGGATTTACCAGAAGTATCTCTTGTTGCCATTTTAGATGCAGATAAAGAAGGTTTTTTACGCTCAACACGTTCATTAACACAAACAGTTGGTCGGGCTGCAAGAAATTTGAATGGTAAAGCCATCATGTATGCAGACAGAATTACTAATAGTATGCAAAAGACCATTGATGAAACTAATTACAGACGTGAAAAACAAATAGCTTACAATACAAAAAACAATGTAACACCTAAAGCGCTCAATAAAAGTTTAGATAATGTTTTGTCTAAAAATTCAGTAAGCACATATAGCTATGAGTTAGAAGCTTTAAAAGCAGCAGAACCAGAAAGTGAGTATTTAACGAAACCAGAATTAGAAAAGAAAATTCGCGAAAAACGCAAATTAATGGAAGAAGCTGCTAAATCCTTAGATTTTATTATAGCAGCAAAATTACGCGACGACATTAAAAGTTATCAAAATAAACTAGAAAAGCTAAAAGTTTGACCTTTTAGCTTTTCCATACGCCTCAACGAGGCCTCAAATAAAACACATTTAATATTAATAAAAACTTAGCAGGATTATTATTAATTATATTGTGTTTTAAATATATCAATCAACACATCTGGTGGTACTATTTTGTTTGGAAAACTTTCCATTAAATATAACACCTTAGTAATAGACTCATGGCTTAGTCCCATACGTAAACCAAAATTATATAATTTTATAACACCTGCAGAATTGTTTTCGTTTTCTTGATCAATATTCATTAATAAAACCAACCTGTGAAACTGTACAATACGCTCACTATGAGATTTCAAATGTGTATAAGAAACAGGATGATCTATTAAATATTCAAAATCTTCACGTGCTATATCTAGCTGTTTTGCGACACCTAATAAAAAATTATATTCTATATTCTTTATGTCTTTATCATATTTAGCAAATGCAATCATTTCGGATAAAAGACTCAATTTTTCTACTCTATTAATCATTGTTTATGGGGATTAATTAATTATACTATAAAGGTACACACAACAGTAATTTAATAATCGTCTATATAATGTAACTTATCGAAAAACTGATGGTATTTGGTCGTAACTTTTACTTATTTCGTCAATACTTACCGTTTATTCATCTAATAAAATGGTATTTTGTCATTTTATAAAATTAATTTAAACAGAAAGACAAATCACACAACTAACTGATTAACAGGTTTTTAATTGTACTTATTTTATATTTCATACTTACTAATAAAAATCAATATTTAAGGTATCTTTGCAAAAGCTATGAAAACGCTAGAAAGGCCTATCCTTTTAAATTAATTGATTCATTTTAAATATTAAAAAAGTAGAAATTAACCTTATGACAAATAATGATATTTTAAAAAAATTACGTGTTGCTTTAAAACTTCGTGACGATGATATTGTAAAAATTTTAAGTCTGGTTGATTTTAGAATCTCTAAAAGTGAGCTAGGTGCATTATTTAGAAAAGAGGATCATCCAAAATACATGGAATGTGGTGATCAAATTTTACGTAATTTTTTAAATGGGCTTGTGATTCATTTAAGAGGTCCGATGCCAAAAAAAGGAGAAAACAAAACACAAAAAAAGAGTAACAATTAATAGTTCTCTTTTTATACGCACTTGCAAAATCTGAATTTTCATTAATAGCCTCATTTTTATCATGTTGAACTCAGGTTAATAAAAAGAGGTGCTCAAAATGAACACCTCTTTCCTAATAAAAAAATTATTGTCGGGACTTCTTATATAAAAAAATAAAGCTAGCATCATCTTTATAAAAGTTACTCGACATGTTAGGATAAAGAAGTACAAAATACTTCTTCTTCGGTTAGACAACTATTATAAGGAAGTTTAATACAACCTATAAATAGCAGAGTTAAACCATATCACAGAAACCTTTTCTTCTATGCTATAATCAGTAGAGTTAAAAGCAAGTGAAACTGTGATAGCTAACATTAATTCAAAAGCTGGTAAAGCATTTTTAAAAAATTTGTTATCATAACATAAATATTTAAATTAGGACCTACTCTTATACAGGTTTTCGGTCTTACCCCTGACTATAGTATTGTTTACTGAGATTTCAGTGTTTGTTTTTTAGATCTTGGGTTTTAGATACTTAGGTAGTAGGTTCAAACTTCTTAAAAAGCCCCCAATTAGTAAGTAACAATATGATTTCATAAACCCCATAAAAGGTATTAAACCTCAGGGAAGCCCTGACCCCAATCATAGGGATCGACTCAAGGGTCGAGGTTTTAATCCTAGATTGCGCTAAATACTGAAACAAGTTCAGCACAGGAAGCAGGATTAGCCTGCCTGCTGGCATAACAAGTTTAACTTACAATTTTGAACGTGTCTTATAGACTTTTCAAAATTGAGTTTTCCTGCCACACAATAAGCGTGGACTAATAAATTTATCATTAAGCACTAGAAATGCTTTTAGTTTCTTTTCCTCTACATAAACCACATGAAAATTAAAAGTCATAGTTATTTTTATCCATGTCATATATATATATTTAAGATTCAACTCATGGATTTTCTTAGGAGCATCATGAAGAACTCCACACTTAAAACTCATATCTCGTTATGCCCCTTTATTAACAAAAACCAACAAGAGACGTACAAAACCTATACTACCAATCGTACAGGTCTAAAAGTGAGAGATAAAGTTTTTTGCGTCATAGGTAAGTATAATTAGGGGAATTCAATAAACTAACGCTCTGGAATAATAAATGATGAGAATACGATCAAGGTTTCATAATGATACCTCCCTAGCTAACAAAAGCTCCACTAAAGGGCACTAACATAGGATATCGTTCTATCAGAATATTAAATTCGTCAAAAGCAAAAAATGGTTCATTTCAATATATTAAATTAAACGTTTTAAGTTATTTAAAATGAATTTATTAACAACACAAAAGTAGATAATAAAAATTGCCTTAAAAGGAAAAACACTTGCCCTAGAGGGATTTTTTTTAATGAGGAAAAATATTTGACTTAGAGCTATCGTGTGGACACAAATATTGATAATAAACGGAAAAAATAGTAATAATAGAATTAGTTTAAAAAAAAGGTTAATGATTTTCAACCTAAGTTAAATTAATAATGGTTAGGCTGAATTAATTTAAATGTATGAAAATATACTGTTTGTCATTTCTACGAAGGCTATAATCAAATACTAAAAAACAACACAAAAACGAAACTCTAAAAACCAAAAAATCTCTAAGAGTTGAAAACTCTTAGAGATTTAAGTGTGTCTTTTTATAAACCTGTAAAGGTCTACTTAAGAATATAAAAAAGTACTAAGCCAAAACTTGTTGTACTTTATCAGCTGCTTCTTGAAATTCTGTAGCACTCATAACATCTAAACCAGAATTGTCTATTAATTCTTTAGCGATGTCTGCATTAGTTCCTTGTAAACGTACTATAATAGGTACATTTATATTTCCCATATTTTTATACGCATCAATAACACCTTGTGCTACACGATCGCAACGTACAATACCTCCAAAGATATTTATTAAAATAGCTTTTACTGCTGGGTCTTTTAATATAATTTTAAATGCCGCTTCTACACGAGCTGCATCAGCAGTACCACCAACATCTAAAAAGTTAGCTGGCTCTCCTCCTGCTTGTTTTATTAAATCCATAGTAGCCATTGCCAATCCAGCACCATTTACCATACATCCAACATTTCCTTCCAGATCTACATAATTTAAACCAAGTTCTCCAGCTTCAACTTCTATAGCACTTTCTTCTCGTACATCCCGTAAATCAATGTAGTTTTTATGTCTGTAAAGTGCATTATCATCAATAGTCACTTTAGCATCAACTGCCATTATTTTATTATCACTTGTTTTTAAAACAGGATTAATTTCAAATAAAGATGAATCAGATTTCACATAGGCTGTATATAAAGCAGTAACAAATTTTGTCATCTCTTTAAATGCCAAACCTGATAATCCAAGATTAAAAGCAACACGTCTAGCTTGAAATGGTAGTAAGCCAACAGCTGGATCAACCTCTTCTGTAAATATTAATTCTGGTGTTTCTTCTGCAACAGTTTCAATATCCATACCACCTTCGGTAGAATACATAATCATATTACGTCCAGTACCTCTATTTAATAATACAGATATGTAAAATTCATCCGTTTCACTTTCTCCTGGATAATAAACATCTTCAGCAACTAAAACCTGATGTACTTTTTTACCTTCAGCAGATGTTTGAGGAGTAATCAAATTCATTCCAATAATCTTTCCTGCAATATCTTCTACCTCTTGTAAGTTTTTAGCTATTTTTACTCCACCGCCTTTACCACGTCCTCCAGCATGAACTTGCGCCTTGATAACGTGCCAACTTGTTCCGGTTTCGTTTGTTAATTGTTTTGCAGCTGCAACAGCTTCATTAGCATTTTGAGCCACAATACCACGTTGTATGCGTACTCCAAAACTACTTAATATTTCTTTACCTTGATATTCGTGTAAGTTCATAATTCGCTTAATCTTTTAAGAAAAGCAAATGTAAATAATAGCGATTACTTACCCTAATATTTAATAATGAAAACTTACCAACATCAAAGTATAATAAATTTAACTGTTAAATACTTAACATAATGTTTAATTTGTATAATTTTTTATATTATTTATTGTTTTTTATTCGAATAAAATATCTTTGACAAAAAATTAGAAAATTATGTTAGAAAATCAATTGCTGAAAATAGCACAAGATTTTGGGAGTCCAGTTTATGTATATGATGCTAAAAAAATTGAAAATCAATATAAAAGGCTTACAGGTGCCTTTAAAAATGTAAAAAAACTTAAGATTAATTATGCTGTTAAAGCATTATCTAATATATCTATATTAAAACTTTTAAACACACTTGGGTCTGGAATAGATACTGTATCTATTCAAGAAGTTCAACTTGGCTTAGCTGCTGGTTTTTTACCTGAACAAATTATTTTTACCCCCAATGGTGTGTCTTTATCAGAAATTGAAGAGGCAGCTAAATTAGGTGTTAAAATTAATATTGATAACCTTTCCATATTAGAACAATTTGGAACAAAGCATCCAAAAACACCAGTATGTATTCGTATTAACCCTCACGTTATGGCTGGTGGTAATAGTAATATTTCGGTTGGACACATCGATTCTAAATTTGGAATTTCTATTCATCAAATACCACACATATTACGTATTGTAGAAAATACTAAAATGACTATCAATGGTATTCATATGCATACGGGTAGTGATATTTTGGATATTGAAGTCTTTTTATATGCTAGTGAAATATTATTTGAAACAGCAAAACAATTCAAAAATTTAGATTTTATTGATTTTGGATCTGGTTTTAAAGTACCTTACAAACAAGGGGATATTGAGACTAATATTGAAGAATTAGGAAAAAAACTATCGGCAAGATTCAATGAGTTTTGTAAAAACTACGGAAAGGACTTAACCTTAGCTTTTGAACCTGGTAAATTTTTAGTGAGTGAGTCTGGAAGCTTTTTAACAAAAGTAAATGCTGTAAAACAAACAACATCAACAGTATTCGCACAAGTAGATTCTGGATTTAATCACCTTATTAGACCTATGTTTTATGGATCTCATCATGATATTGTAAATATTTCAAACCTTAATGGACGTGAGCGTTTTTACACTGTTGTTGGTTATATTTGTGAAACAGATACCTTTGGAAATAACAGACGCATCAACGAAATCAATGAAGGTGATGTTTTATGTTTTAAAAATGCTGGTGCTTATTGTTTCTCTATGGCAAGTAATTACAATTCTCGATTCCGTCCTGCAGAAGTGTTATGGTATAAAGACAAAGCGCATTTAATAAGAAAAAGAGAAACTTTTGATGATATTATTAAAAATCAAGTTGAAATTGATTTTACTTCAAAAAAAGAAAAGATTTTAGTTAAATAATCTTTCTTTATTACTTTGAAGTAGTTTAAACTTTTTTATAAAAAAATGTCCAATATAAATAATTGGACATTTTTCATTTTAGAATTTCGAATAAATAACTATTATAACTCTGAAATTCTACAAATACTCAAATCTCTCTTTAAATACTATTACCAAATAGTAATCACTTTAGTAATACCATAAGCAGATTAACCTTCAATAAATTCTTAATACCCAAAAAAACCTCAATTAACGATTCTTCTTCTCTTATAAGATCAGAATCCTGTTGCAGAATAATAAAATGCTATTAATACACTAAATTAATATCACTTTATTCATTTGGTTAGAATTTAAGCTTAATATTACAAGAACAATAAAATTGTAATATTATACTACAAATATAGTAAAAAATTACTTAACATCGCTAATAAATGATTTTAATCGATTTTTTAGACACTTAAACTAACAATAATGACATATTAAACTCAACAATATTCAATATAAGTTACTAACTATTTTGTTTTATTTAAGTGATTTGTCTATTTTTAAAAATCCCTAAATTTTGTTAGCAAGTCATAAAAACACTTCAACAGATTTATTTTATGGAAATAAAAACCAGTCGGATTGAATCCATAGACATTTTAAGGGGTGTCGTTATGGTGATTATGGTACTAGACCATGTTAGAGACTTCTTTCATTTTGGTGCTTTTAGTAGCAACCCTACAAACCTCGATACTACAACACCTTTTTTATTTTTCACTAGATTTATAACACATTACTGTGCTCCTGTTTTTGTGTTTTTAGCAGGTACTTCTGCTTTTTTATATGGTACAACAAAAAGTAGACCTGAGTTATTTAAATTCTTATTAACCAGAGGATTATGGTTAATACTTCTAGAAATAGTATTGAATAATTTTTTGTGGTGGTTTGACATAACTTACAGTTTTATAGTACTTCAAGTAATTTGGGCTATTGGTTTAAGTATGATCTTTCTATCCTTTTTAATTTATCTCCCTAAAAGAATCGTATTAATTATCGGTATTATATTAGTTGCTGGTCACAACGCTTTAGATGGAATAACGGTACAAGGAACAAGTTTTAAATCCATAATATGGTATATTCTGCACCAACAACAGTTTATACCTGTTAATTCTACTCGTAGTATAGTATTTGCCTATCCAATTATTCCATGGATTGGAGTAATGGCTTTAGGCTTTTGTTTTGGTTCTTTTTATAAAAAAGATTTTAATGTTGCCGTTCGTAAAAAATGGTTAGCTATAATAGGTATTGGCGCTATAGCACTCTTCTTTATTTTAAGAGGGCTCAATGTTTATGGAGATTTAGTCCCATGGTCTACTCAAGATACTACAACAAAAACCATATTGTCTTTTTTTAAAGTAAGTAAATATCCGCCATCATTAGTTTATATACTAATAACTATCGGTCCATCACTATTATTTTTATATGGTATTGAAACTGTTAAAAATAAAATCTCTGACTTCTTTTTAGTATTTGGTCGCGTACCCTTATTTTACTATTTCTTACATGTATTCGTTGTGCATACCTTAGCTATTATTGGTCTTTTAATCTTTGGAAGAAATTGGAAAGACATGATTCTATCTTCAAATGCTTTCAGCAACTCAAATTTTGCTAATTACGGGTACTCACTATTTATTGTGTATTTAGTATGGATTGGAGTTGTAATACTTTTATATTTTCCTTCAAAAAAATATATGATTTACAAAGCTAGTAATAAAGATAAATGGTGGTTAAGCTACTTATAGTATGAATAAAAAAGATGAAGGTTTTAAAAGAAGTGTTGGTGTTTTAGGATTATCTGCCAATATTGTCAATATCATTATAGGTGCAGGTATTTTTGCTTTACCAGCTGTTATAGCTTCTAAAATGGGCGCTTCTAGTGTTATAGCTTATGTTTTTTGTGGTATTTTAATAGCGCTTGTTATGCTATGCTTTGCTGAAGCTGGTAGTAAAGTAACTAACACAGGTGGTCCGTATACTTATATTGAAACGGCTTTTGGTAATTACGCTGGTTTTTTAGGAGGTATTTTTGCAATAACAGGAACCTTGTTTGCAGATGCAGCAGTATCAAATGCTTTGGTGAATATATTAGCAACAGCTTATCCTGTTTTTGAAAACAATTGGGTTCGGTTACTATTCCTATTTACAATCTTCTTTGGTTTAGCTTACATTAACATTATTGGATTAAAACAAGGCATCGGCCTAGTAAAATTTAATACCATTGCCAAATTAATTCCTTTACTGTTACTCGTTCTTATTGGATGGAAAGGTGTTTCATTTAGCAATTTACATATTGATACCATGCCTAGTATTAGAACACTAGGAGAAACATCTCTCATTCTATTCTTTGCTTTTCAAGGGGCTGAAACTGGTCTTGTTGTTGGTGGTGAAGTTATAAATCCAAAACGCACCGTTCCCAAAGCTGTTTTTATTAGTATCTTAACGGTAGTATGTATCTATGTTTTAATTCAAACCGTGTCACAAGGAATTTTAGGTAGTGAGCTACCTGGCTTTAAAGCAGCACCACTTGCCGAAGCAGCTAAAGTTGCTTTTGGACCTATTGGGTTTACAATATTGTTTATTGGAGCCGTTATTTCAATGTTTGGTTTCTTAAGTGGTTCTATACTTAACAATCCGAGAATACTATATGCCCTTTCCAGAGATAAGGTTATTCCATTAAAAGCATTATCTAAAATTCATAAATCATCTAAAACACCTTATATAGCTATCATCGTATACGCCGTTATTGGTTTTACTGTCTCTGCTTCTGGTAGTTTCGAAAAGTTAGCAATTATTGCCAGTAGTGCTATGCTAATTATTTATTTAGGGGTAGCACTATCTGTTATGAAATTACGTAAATCACAAAAATATAAAGAAGGAGAATTCAAAATTTTTGGAGGACTTATGGTTCCTATACTTTCAATCATTATTATTTTATACTTTTTGTCTAATTTATCTATGAACGAAATTATTGCAACAGGTTTGTTTATAGCTGTTTTAAACATTATTTATACTATATTTAGAAAACTTAATAAAGCTTCTCTTTAGCCATACGGTCTTTAATTTAATATCAAAAAAGGGAGAAGTTTCACAGCTTACTCCTTTTTCATTGACATATATAATAACGTTGTTTTAAATGACTCTTTTTGTGGTCATGGAGGCTTTCAATATGTTCGGAATAATCTTATATTTGATGAAATCTTAAATGAAATGAACGTGCGCATTCCTAAAAATGAAAATACACACGTAGAAGGTTCTCGTGATATTGCACGAATTATGCGTAAAATACTTCTAAGACAAAATAAACTACACAGGAAAAAGGAATACTTTTGGACTATCGGGCTTAGTACTAAAAACGATATAGAATATATTGAACTTCTTACCACAGGCCTCTTAAATCAAAATAGTTTAGACCCTGTAGAAGTATTTAATTTTGCAGTGGCTAAAAAATGTAAAAGGATAATTCTTTGTCATAACCACCCTTCAGGAGATACAACACCTAGCCAAGAAGATAAAAATATTACCAAAAAAATAAAAAAAGGAGCAGAAGTTCTAAATATAGAGTTGTTAGACCACCTTGTTATATGTGATAGTAAAGAGTTTTACAGTTTTAAAGCTTTTGAGTTGATTTAATTAACTTTTATTAATGAAATTCTCAAAGGATGACTTGTTTAAAGAAAATTCAGAAAGAAAGTTAAACAGAAACATAACAAATAAGACAGAAGCCAACACTCCTATAAAAACTAAACCACTCCTATGGACTTCCAGTCCATAGGTTCGTTTTGGCAGACTGAAAGTCTGCTTCGTGAAATTATGGTAAAACTGAATTCGTGTGAATTCGTGAAATTCGTGTCAAAAGTTTTTAGAAGCTGAAAGCGACACGCACTAAAGTACATAGTTTTAACTTCATTTGAGACCAATAAACTACCATTATAATCTTAGAGTCTTATCCAAAAACAATTACTCTCTTACCGTCCCTGTAAAGACACTTACCTTAGAATTAAAAGAATTTCCAGAAGCGCGACGAAGCATAACTAATTGACCACAATGCCATAAAGCATCTGCTATGGGGCCATTAAGAATATTCCAAAATGGAAATTTATCATTATCAAATTGAGATACATCATCCATCGTTCTTAAAATATCGGAAACCTTTTTGATATTTAATAAAGTTAGCTTTCTTTTATCTTCAAAAGAGCTTTCGGTGTCTTTAGTTCTCTTCCCTTGTTCTGATACAGAATTAAGAATAAAATTTGACAACCCTAATATGTGGTCGACAGTTTCTGCACTGGTACGACCAGATTCGCTAGGTTTATAAGCAAGGTCTTCACTACGCAGACCTTCTGTTGCCCAATAATAACGAAACCCTAATCCATCTACCATTCTAGCAGCTACTGTTCCTGCTGTATAGCTTTCTGGGTGATCTGGTATTTCATAATATGGTAATTTTTCTTCTTCAGATTGTGCCATGATACATGTTGATACTAATAAGGTAAAAATTAAGGTAAGTTTATTCATTTTATTTTGGTTCTAAAGACATTACATAATCATAACTTTCGTTTAAATAATGAGAGACATTATCTAAATCTTCTAACATACTTTCGGGAATCAACACATAACCTTTCATTACAGCTCCGTAAGATTTATATATGGATGAATTGAATTCCTTAATATATTTTTCTTGTACTTCTTTTGAGAATCGAATTCCTATTTCACAATCTTTATTATAGAGAGAAAACATATAGCCATTAGCAGACGTATATGGCATGGTTTTTCCTTTTCGCTCAAATCTCTGACATTTGTCTACTAGCTGGTCGTAAATTTTTAGTTTCTCATCCCACATAATAACTACAAAAAATTATTTTTTTATTTGTTTCTCGTTTGTAATTGGGTTAATACCATATTTATCAAACAAGTAAACTAATGCTGTCATAGTAGCAGCTCCTAATTCTAATTCTCGTTTATTAACAGCATCAAATGTATCGCTACTAGCATGATGATGATCAAAATAGCGTTGCGAATCTGGTCTTAGACCTGCCAATACATTTGTCTCTGTTTTAAGAGGGCCAACATCTGCGCCGCTTCCTCCTTTTTCAAAATAATGAATTAAATAAGGTTTAAAAAGCGGTTGCCAACTTAATACCTGATTAAAACTTGCATCGTTACAATCAAAAGAAAACCCACGTGGTGTGAACCCGCCAGAATCACTTTCTAAAGCAAATACATGATTTTCTCCTTTTTGTTTTGCTACTTCTGCATATTTTTTCCCGCCTCGTAATCCATTCTCTTCATTCATAAATAATACAACTCTAATACTCCTTTTAGGTGTTATTCCAGATTCTTTTAGTAAGCGTAATACATCCATAGATTGTACGACCCCTGCCCCATCGTCATGAGAGCCATCTCCTAAATCCCAAGAATCTAAATGCCCGCCAACAATCATATATTCATTTGGAAATTCACTTCCTGTTATTTGACCAATAACGTTATACGACAAAACATCTTTTAATTGTTTACAGTTTTGTTTAAAATATAATTTTGTTGATTTATCAAGCTTTAACATCGTGCTTAACAACTCAGCATCGTTAGTGCTTATGGCAGCAGAGGGGATACGATTAGCTACTGGTAAATCATCATACGTCATACTTCCTGTATGTGGCAAATCGTCTAATCTCAAATTCATAGATCTAACTATAACGCCAATAGCTCCGTACTTTGAAGCCTCAACTGCTCCTTTATATCGCTGATTAACACATCCGCCATAAGCTTCAAATGTACTAATTAAATCAGCCTGCATAGGTCTGTTATAGAACACTATTTTACCAGCTATATTTTCTTTACCAAGAGCCTTTAATTCTTCAAAATTTTTAACCTCTACTACATTTGCTTTTAAACCAAGTGCTGGAGTAGAAACGGAACCTCCGAGTGCACAAATATTAACTGTTGTTTTTTTTCCTTTCCCAGATTCAATAAAGGCGCTTTCTTTATAACCACGCACCCATTTTGGAACCATTACTGGCTGCAACCAAACTTTGTCTAAACCTAGTTTATCTAGTTCTTCCTTGGTATATGCTACTGCTCTTTCTGCATTTAAAGACCCAGATAGACGTCCACCAATTTGAGTAGATAAGTAGTTTAACCAATCGTAACTCTTACCATTCGTTAAAGACTGTTTGTAGATCTCTTTAATAGCTTCTTCATCTGTTTGAGCATTGACATTAAAAAAGGTCAATAGCAAAAACAAAAGCATTGTAGATTTTAAAATTCTCATGAGATTATTTTTGAAGCTAAAGATAATATTTCTATAAAATTTAAAGCATCCCATAAATATAAAGTTAAGTTAAAACTAAATTGTTTCGTTTAACGATAGCATAGCCTAGTGTTTTATAATCAATTTAAGCTAGCTTTAAAAGTATTAAAACAAACACATTTCTTAAATGACATAGCAAAACATACGTTCTTAAACAACGTCAGCCCGATATATTAAATACTGATAATAAGCAATTTACGCATACAAAGAAATTGTGTCATTCTGGACGCTATCGAAAACAAAATACATTTTGCTTGAAGGTATGAAGCGTAGCTTTTGAGGAGACATCTCGTAAAAATGAGATGTCTTATCACTCGTATATACCTATTCGTTATTAAGTTCTTTAATATATAATTCTAAGTTTGCTTTTACCTTGTCATCTAGTTCAGGCTCTTGTATATCTGTATATTGACTTAAAGTATCATACATTGTTTTAGCAACAATATAACGTGCTGTTGGTTTATCATCAGCTGGAATAATGTACCATGGCGCATGAGGCTTAGAGGTCCTATTTATAGCATCTTCATAACATGTTTGGTAGGCGTCCCAAAGTTTGCGCTCTTTTAAATCTCCAGGAGAAAATTTCCAGTTTTTTTCCTGTTTTTTTAAGCGACGAAGTAATCTGTTTTTTTGTTCTTCTTTTGAAAGGTTTAAGAAAAATTTAAAAATGAGAGTGCCACTTTCGGCTATATATTTTTCGAAATTATTAATTTGCTCAAAACGCTTATCCCAAAATGCATCATCAATATCTTCTACAGAATTTATTGTTGGAATATTTTCTCCTAAAATATAACTTGGATGTACTCTTGTTACCAATACATTTTCATAATGTGTTCTATTAAAAACACCAAATTTACCACGAGTTGGAAGTACTATATAATGTCTCCAAATATAATCATGCTTTAACTCCAATTCTGTGGGTACTTTAAAACTATGCACTTCAACGCCTCTAGCATTAAAATCTTTAAAAACTTCTCGTATCAAGCTATCTTTCCCTGAAGTATCCATACCCTGTAAACAAACTAAAACAGCGTATTTACCATGTGCGTAAAGTGTGTCTTGTAATTTCCCTAACTTTTTTCTAATACTTTTAAGTTCTTTTTCAGCATCATCAATTATAACTTTAGTTTCAGAATTTTTTAATGATATACTTGTAGTTACCTTGTAATTGTCCATTTAAAAAAATTTAATATGGATTAAATATATAAAAATGCAATCGATTATATAATATTAACTATTAATAGTTTCTATTGAAACTCGTTAAATGAGTAGCTTTTATATTGTTTCTTTGATTATATGTATAACAAAAATTATTATAATAATGAAAAGGAGTGTAATAATACAAGGAAGTTCGAGAAGTCAAGGAGATACTGGTAAAATAGTTAATTATATATCTACAAATAACGATTTTGATATTATTGATTTGCACACAAAAAACATTGGTCATTATGATTACGATTATAAAAACCAAGATGATGACTTTATAGACTTAATTACCCATATTGTTGACACATACGATTCTATAATTTTTGCTACACCAGTTTACTGGTATAGTATGAGTGGTATTCTAAAAGTATTTTTTGATAGAATTTCTGATTTAATACGAATACATAAAGATACTGGAAGGAAATTACGTGGTAAAAATATGGCCATGATAAGCTGTAGTAATCATGATGATTTAATTGAAGGTTTTACCATGCCTTTTGTAGAATCTGCAAATTATCTGGGTATGCATTATTTAGGAGACATTCATACTTATGTTGAAAATAACACCATCAATAATGAGGTGAAACTTAGAATTGATAAGTTTATAAAGGCTATAAATAATGTTATATAAAAACTTCTCTATATATTTTAATTTGAAATCATATTCTTACACAATCGTCTTAAAAATAACAATTTATCGTATTAAATGCACTTTATTTCGCCAAAATGCATTGTAATTTGTGATGTTTTTAATACATTGCCAACCCAAATTTTATGTTATGAAACCAAACACCATGAAAAATTATTACTTTATACTATTTTTAATCGCATCGCTTGCTGTTAATGGACAAAGCGATTGTGACTATGCTAATTCTTATCTTGTTAGCGCCTATTCCCATGTAAAAGAATCCTATAATTCTAATAACATAAATCATTTACAATATTATGCCAACAGGTCTCTAGAATCTTTTAAACTTGCTAAAAAGGAATTTACTGATTGTAATTGTGATGCTGCGTTAGAGCTTACAGATAAATGTATCGACTTATTAGCAAAAGCTGATGTTGCTAAATCTTTTGAAGATGGTCGTTTTTATGTAAAACGTGCCAGAGATTATAGTAAAAATAGTGTTATAGAAATTGACAAATGTTCTGTTGCTACTCCTTCTAATGAAAATGAAGATATTGCTCAAGCTCAAGGAGGCGATGATGATCTTACTAACTTACAAAACGAGCAATTAAAATTAAAGCAGCAACAAGAAGCTTTAAAGCTTAAAGAACAGGAAATCAAAATGAAATTAGCTGAGCAAAAAGAAAAAGAAATACTAATAAAAAAGAAAAAATTAATCGTTACTTATGAAAGTGCTATTTCGTCAAATATTAACACTTACAATCAAACTTTAAACGTTTGCGGATGCATCAACTATAAACCTTTTAGAGACAATAAATCACTGGAAGATATGACAGAAAAAAACATAGAGGATGTAAAATCACATTACAAGACTCGTATTAAATCTATGGCTTCTGAATATGCATCATTAATAAATAATTGTGATAAGTAAATCTTAATAATAACCAATCAAAAAAGTAAGCTGTCTAAAAAGTGTCATTTCAGAGATTCTTCTCGGTATTCAGAATGACACTTTTTAGACAGCTTTTTTTTATAAATTCTATAGAGAAGTGATTTAAACTTTCTCAATTGGCTTCATTTATTTAGAAGCAAACAGTTTAACATCTTCCACACCAACTTCTTTATTACCAAGAATAATTAAGCGTTCCACAACATTACGCAACTCCCTGATGTTTCCTGTCCAATCATAATCTTGAAGTAATTTGATAGCTTCGTTTGAAAATGATTTTTTTGCAGTCCCTTGCTCACTAGCAATCTTACTTGTAAAATGGTTTATTAATAAAGGAATATCATTTCTTCTATCATTTAAGGCTGGTACTTTAATTAATATAACGGCTAACCTGTGATATAGATCCTCACGAAACCTTCCTTCGGCAATTTCCTTTTTTAAATCTTTATTTGTAGCAGCAACTACACGAACATTTACTTTAATGTCTTTATCACTACCCACACGCTGAATACGGCTTTCTTGTAAAGCTCTAAGCACCTTTGCCTGGGCTGGTAAGCTCATATCACCAATTTCATCTAAAAAAATAGTACCGCCACTAGCTGCTTCAAATTTACCTGCTCTTTCTTTAACAGCGCTTGTAAAAGCACCTTTAACATGACCGAACAGCTCACTTTCTATAAGTTCGCTAGGTATTGCGGCACAATTAACCTCAATCATAGGGCCTTTAGCTCTTTCGCTTTTTTGGTGCAACCAGTGCGCTACTAACTCTTTTCCTGTTCCGTTTGGCCCTGTAATAAGCACACGAGCATCTGTTTGCGCTACCTTTTCAATAATATCTTTTATATGAGAAATAGCATCACTTTCACCAATCATTTCAAAGTTCTTGCCTACTTTCTTTTTAAGCAATTTATTTTCAACAACTAACTCCTTTTTGTCTAAAGCATTACGAACCGTATTTAATAATCTGTTTAAATCTGGTGGCTTAGAAATATAATCAAAAGCTCCTAAACGCATCGTGTTTACTGCTGTATCTAAATCACCATGCCCCGAAATCATTACAATAGGTGTTTCTTGTTTTATCTTTTTCACTGCTTCTAAAACTTCTACCCCATCCATTTTGGGCATTTTTATATCACAAAGTATAAGATCGTAATCATCATTTTTAATTTTTTCAATACCTACCAAACCATCTTCAGCTTCTTCTACTTGGTAAGTATCATTTTCTTCCGAAAGAATTTTGACTAGCACACGTCTAATGGCAGCTTCATCTTCTATTACTAATATTTTTGGCATCTTTTTCTTTAGATTAATGAATACAGATGCTAATAAAAGACATCCATACTCAAATTATAATTTTATTAAATCTTTTTCTATATCTCTTTATTTTGAGAAATAACGTGTATATCTCTTTGAGGGAATGGAATACTAATATTATTCTCTCTAAATATTTTATCAATCGCAAACCTTAGGTCACTTTTTGGTATAACCCCTTGAAAACTATCATTTATGGTAACTACTAATTTAAAATTAAGAGAGCTATCTGCAAAATCTGTAAAAAGAACTAATGGCTCAGGATGCTTTAAAACATCTTTATTTTCTGAGGCTACTTGTAAAAGTAAGCTCTTTACAAGTTCCACATCACTACCGTAAGCAACACCAACCGAGACACTCTCCCTGGTTTTTGTTCCATTTTGTGTCCAATTATACAAACTATTAGTTAAATATAAATGATTGGGGATAACTAACACCTTATTATCAATAGTCACCGCCCTTGTTGTACGAAGTTTAATTTCTTCTACACGACCAACTTTATCTTCTATTTCAATGATATCTCCAACATGAACAGATTGATCTACTAAAATAAAAATACCAGAGATAATATCTTGAAATAATGTTTGTAATGCAAGACCAACACCAATTAACAAACCTGCTGATGCTGCTAAAATGGCATTTACATTAACACCAGCTGTACTAAAAGCTATTAACAATACAATGAGATAAATTAGCCAACGTGAAAAAGAAAATACGGTAGTGAACTTAGCCTTATCATCGGCTGGTAATTTACCTGTTATCAATCGCTTGACAAAAGAAAGCACAATATTTGTTAGTATAAAAAAAACACTAACTAAAAGCACAAAACCCACTGTTATTTTAATAGATCCTGCTTCATTTGTATAAAGGTCAATTCTTACAAAATTAACAATTGTTTCCCAAATGGAGTTATCTGTAATGGCCTCTTCTATTTTTTCTAAATGTTGATTCATATCAATATTTAATCCATTTAATTAATTCTTTATAACTCGGTTTTTTACCATACATCAAAATCCCTACGCGATAAATTTTTGCTGCAAACCAAACTGTAAACATAAATGTACCAATTAATATCAATAATGATACCAATTGTTGCCATAAAGGTACTCCAAAAGGAATACGCATAAGCATAACCACTGGAGACGTTAATGGTATAAACGAAAATACGGTAGACACGGTTCCATGTGGATCTTCAATTACAGTAAAAATACCAATATAAACTGCCAATATTAGAGGCATCATAATTGGCACTAAAAACTGTTGTGTATCTGTCTCATTATCTACTGCCGCACCAATGGCTGCGTAAAGGGAACTGTATAACAAGTAACCGCAAATAAAGAACAAAATAAATGCAAAAATAAGATTCATTAACGGTAAATTTTGCAACGCCGTTTTAAAGGATTCAAAATAAAAATTAAAATCAGAACCATTGGAAGTTAGTTCCATTAATTCTTGTTGAGGCACCGATGTTTCAAATAAATTAATACCTATCACTAATGAAACAATAGTCATTAAAAGGCCTCCAAAAATCATCCAAATAATAAACTGAGTAATACCCGCTAAGGAGGTTCCTATAATTTTTCCAAGCATTAATTGTACTGGTTTTACTGATGAAATAATAATCTCAATAATTCTACTTGTTTTTTCCTCAATGACACTACGCATAATCATATTACCATAAATGATAATGAACATAAATAGCAAATACCCCGCAGCAATTCCAAATCCAAGCTTTGCAAAACTATCTAGTTTGGATGATTTTTCGCCTTCGAAACTTTCTTGAGCAATATCAATTCTTACTTTCGAGGCATTTATTAAATCAATATCTATATCTTGCTGCTTTAATTTAATGTTTGTAAGTTCCTTTTCTAATTTACTTTCTAAATTAGAAATTAATGTAAGCGACGGTGATTCTTCTGAATAAAATTTAATATGTTCTTCTGAAACCGCTTCTATCGTATCTAACTTATTTATGTGCAACAATCCATAAGAAGCTGCTTCTCTTGATAATGCTTTCGCTTCATCCAAAGACATGTTTTCTAGTATATGATAAGTCGTTTTTTCTGAGTTTTCAAAAATACCTTGCACTAATCCCGACTCGTCCAAAATAGAAATAGTACGTACTTTATCATTATTTAACTGTGACAAATAAGCAACAATTGCAATAAGCGCTATCATTATAATAGGACTTAAAATAGTCATTATTATAAATGATTTGTTCTTAACTTTTGTTAAATATTCGCGTTTTATTATGAGAGGTAAATGGTTCATAAAAATTAATTATTCTTTACAGTTTGAATAAAAATATCGTTCACACTTGGTATTAATTCAACAAAATGAGACACGGCTCCTTTTGAGGTTAAATAATTTAACAAATCATTTGGGTTATCTGTTTCAGAAAGCTTTATGTTTAATTTTAATTCATCTTCTAAAGTTTTAAAATTTGCTGCCGAAATGTCAAATTTAGCTGCTAAATCTTGCTCTAAAACCGCCTTGTTATTTGCTCGAATACCAACCTCATAAGTATTTATTTTATATTGGCGTTTTACATCAATTAATTTACCATCAAGAATTTTATTCGATTTATGTAGTAATGCAATATCATCACAAAGTTCTTCAACAGATTCCATTCTATGTGTTGAAAAAATAACAGTAGCTCCTTCTTCCCGCAAACGTAAAATTTCGTCTTTAATTAAATTGGCATTTATGGGGTCGAAACCAGAAAAAGGTTCGTCAAAAATTAAAAGTTTAGGTCGGTGCAATACGGTTACCACAAACTGTATTTTTTGAGCCATCCCTTTAGATAGTTCCTGAATTTTTTTATTCCACCAGCCTCCTATTTCTAAGCGTTCAAACCAGTATTTCAGTCGTGCTTTAGCCTCTGTTTTACTCAAGCCTTTTAGCTGAGCTAAATATAATGCCTGCTCCCCTACTTTCATAGACTTATAAAGACCGCGTTCTTCTGGCAAATAACCAATATTTTTAATATGCGTAGGACTCAATATTTCGCCATCTAAATGGACCTTTCCTCCATCTGGCATTGTTATTTGGTTGATAACTCTTATAAGTGTTGTTTTACCAGCACCATTAGGACCTAACAAACCAAATATACTCCCTTTAGGCACTGTAATCGATACTTTATTAAGCGCTTTAAAATCTCCGAAATTTTTAGAAACTTCATTAACTTCTAATAGGTTATTCATTCTTGTTTTTTAATTGACTTGATATTGAAATGATTTATGTTTTTTCAATTGGTTATAACATGTTCTTTTTCACCCAATCTTCGCGTTTTTTTTTAGTGCTCCATAGAGTTTTTATGAATCGTAAAAAATGCTTTAATTGACCATAAAATAGCTATTTTTCACTGCAATCAAAAAGCTTAAATCACTTCATTTGTAAATATATTAAATGTGGTTATTAACACGGCGTTTATAATGAACTAAAATGAATCTAATACTCGTATCCTTATATGTATTAAATAGTTACTAAAATACATTCTGCTTGAAAAAACAAAACCCACCCTTAATAAATTAAGGATGGGAAAAAAATTGCTATGAAAAAGAAAAATTATCACTAAAAAAGATTAGTGATACTTCAAATATAGTTATTTTTTACATATTAATAACAAAACCATAGGATAACTTTATCCTATGATTGAAAAAACACATAGTTAAAAAACTAATTATTTTATCAAAAATATTTTCTTATTAAGAGAACATATCCTTTACTTTTTCAAAAAATGATTTATCAGAGCTTTCTGGTTTTGGAGAAAAATGTTCATCATTTTTCATAGATTCAAAAAATTCTCTTTGTTCTTTATTTAAAGTTTTTGGTGTCCATACATTTACGTGTACTAATAAGTCACCTTTACCATAGCCATTTATACTAGGTATTCCTTTCCCTCGTAAGCGTAAAATTTTGCCAGACTGTACACCTGCTTCAACTTTTATACGCACTTTACCAGTTACCGTATCAATTTCTTTAGAGGTGCCTAAAACAGCGTCTGGATAGCTTACATATAAATCGTAATGTAAATTATCACCTTCACGTTGCAATCTATCATGTGTTTCTTCTTCAATAACAACTATAAGGTCCCCCGAAATACCATTTCCTGGCGCTTCATTACCCTTACCAGACACTTTAAGTTGCATGTCGTCTACAACACCTGCTGGTATTTTTATAGAAACAGTCTCTTCTGCAACTTTTAAACCTTGTGAGTCTGCATCATTTGGTTTTTTATCTATAGTCTGTCCTGCGCCACCACAAACATTACATGGTGCCGATGTTTGCATTCTACCTAAAATCGTATTGGCTATACGTGTTACTTGTCCACTACCATTACATGTAGAACATGTTTTATAGGTTGTTCCTGGTGCCTGGACTTTACGTTTTACTTTTATTTTTTTCTCTACGCCGTTGGCAATTTCTTCTAAAGTCAATTTTACACGAATACGAAGATTGCTACCTTTTACACGACGTTGTCCACCACCGCCAAAACCTGAGAATCCGCCACCGCCAAAGCCACCACCGAAAATATCACCAAACTGGCTAAAAATATCATCCATATTCATCCCGCCACCGCCAAAGCCGCCGCCGCCATTTTCAAAGGCTTGATGACCAAATTGATCGTAACGTGCTTTTTTATCGGCATCACTCAATACCTCATAAGCCTCAGCTGCTTCTTTAAATTTAGCTTCTGCTCCTTTATCATCTGGATTCTTGTCTGGGTGAAATTCAATTGCTTTTTTTCGGTAAGCTTTCTTTATTTCAGCAGCAGTAGCTCCTTTATTAATTCCTAATATTTCGTAAAAATCTCTTTTAGCCATATCTATTTTTTATTGCCCAATAACAACTTTTGGAAAACGAATTACTTTCTCGCCAAGTTTATACCCTTTTTCAATAACATCAATAACCTTTCCTTTTAAATCATCGCTAGGAGCTGGTATTTGTGTAATAGCTTCATGATCATCTGCATTAAAAACATCTCCTTTTTCAACCTTAGCAACTTCTAATCCTTTTTGCTCTAATGTTTTTATTAATTTTTGATAAATTAATAAAACCCCTTTGCGTAACTCTTCTGCTTCTTTGTCTTCTTCTATGTGAGCTAATGCACGCTCAAAATCGTCAAGAACTGGTAACAGTGTTTTCATAACATCTTCACTAGCTGTCGAAAATAACTCAATTCGCTCTTTAGAAGTACGTCGTTTATAATTTTCAAATTCAGCAAATAAACGTAGAAACTTATCTTTTTCTTGTTTTAATTCCGTTTCAAGCTTCTCTTCTACAGTTTGTTCTTCAATAACTTGTTCTTCAACTTCAACGGTTTCATTTTCTACACCGTCTATTTGATCATTTTCTATATCGTTTGTTTTTTCTTTCTTGCTCATTACTGCATTTAAATTTTATACAAATACTAAAATTAGTTGGCAAAAGTACTGCCAATATTATAAAAATGTCATAATGTCATTAAATAATTTTATATTTTTTTAGGTAAAACATATTTCTTCAGCATTTCATAATAATCTGGTTCATTATTATAATTACTTGCTATTATTTATCTAATTCTACATAAATAGTCAATAAATGATGAAGTATATTATTAAGGAACTATATAAATGGAGAGTTATAAGTTGTTGTTTTTATTGTATAGCTTAATTTATCTTAAAGTTTTCTACGCTCCAAGTAAATTTTCTAAAGCAGGGCGTAAATAGTAATATTTAAAAATAAAGCCTTTGCCTTCTATCTTCTTCGAGCTGACTCGTTGACTTTCAAACAACAACACATGCATCTCACCCAATATTAACTTTATAAAAGATTTAGGAATATTTGGCAGAAACAATGGTTTGCGCATCACACTAGCCATCGTTTTTGTTAACTCATTATTTGTAACAGTATTTGGAGCGACACCATTGTAAATACCTGTTAAGTTATTTTCTAAAACATATAAAAACATAGTTGCCAAATCTTGAATATGAATCCAAGATTGCCATTGTTCACCAGTGCCTAAAGCTGCCCCCAAACCAAACTTAATGGGTTTAATCATTTCTTGTAATGCGCCTCCTTTTTCGGCTAAAACCAAACCTATTCTTATCTTGGAAACAGCTATATTTAATTTAGAAAACGCATCTACTTCTTGTTCCCATACTTGTACAACTTCGCTTAAAAAAGAATGACTAAAATCTTTAGAGGTTTCATCATAATAATTAGTTAAGGAATTTGAATAAATTCCAATAGCACTTGCAGAAACAATTTGTTTTATAGAGTGACTTTCTCCTTTTAAAGCATTAATTAGTAGCTGAGTCGTTACTTTTCTACTAGATAAAATTTCTTTTTTATAAAGCGGTGTCCAACGCTTAGATACTGTCGCTCCAGCTAAATGTATGATCGCATTCACATTCTCAAAACAATTAGAATCTATATCATGGGTTTTCGGATTCCAATAAAACCCTTTATAATTTTCTGTTTGAGATATTTTAGATTTATTAGTCGTTAGGTAGTTAACTGCAATATTTCTTTCTTCACAAAGTTTCACAATCTCCTGCCCTATTAAACCTGTCGCACCTGTTATTAAAACTCTCATTTTCTTTTTTTATAAAGTTACAAAAAGGTCTATCGGTTTACTAAGGTTTTATATAAGGTTTAACAGTCTCTACAAAGCTGTTTTACCACATAAAGGAGTAAACCTTCTAACTTTTTGGCAGCATGTAGCCTCTTTTGGAAATCCCTATACCCGAAGCCTCTTCGTAGCTCTGAGCATTTCTCTTTTACCAGGTGGACCAGGAAGTCGTTCAACTTTAAATCCCACAGTTTCCATAGCACGACGTACACTTCCTTTTGCAGAATACGTTACTAATACACCTCCTTCTTTTATGGCACTATACATTTTCAAAAATATAGATTCTGTCCATAATTCGGGCTGCACTCTAGCCCCAAAAGCATCAAAATATATGATATTGTACTTGTCTTTTTCTTCAATTTCCGAAAAGAATCGGTTTTGTTTCTCTATTGAAAAGTTTTTAGAAAGTATATGAGGTTCCTCCCAAGAAACGTCATGAAGCTTTTTAAAAAGTGAGGCTTCTTTTTCAGCTTTTAATTCTACGGGATAATTTAACTGGTTAATTTCATCCATTAAAACAGGATACCCTTCAACTCCAAAATAATCAATATTAATATTTAATTTTTCTGCTTCTAACAAAGTAATAAAAGCATTCAATCCTGTACCAAAACCTATTTCTAAAATAGCTATACTTTTATGAAATCCTGAAATAAGTTCGGGACAACAAAAGTGATGCAAACCATGTTTTATAAATACATGATAAGCTTCCTGTATGGCACCATGTTTTGAGTGGTATTGCTCATCCCAATCGGGTAAATGAATGGTTGATGAACCATCGGCGGTTATTACAACTTCTCGTTTCAAATTATTCTTTTAGTAAAACACCGTCTGCTACAAACGAATATGTTTTTTTAGGTTCTGTAATAGCTGCAATTTCTTCAACAGGCTTTCCTGCATCTTTGGCATAATGTATCAACTCATCAATTGGAATTTCTTTTATAAAAGCTTTTCCGTTTACAACAACCTCTTTACCTGTTATATCTTTAGGCATAAAAAAACCGTAATCTTTAAACGTTACCATAACGTCATTTCCATCTTCCAAATTTAAAGTCATCCAACATCCTTTTACCTGACAAACACTATTCACTTTAGCTATTATTTTAGAATTAATAGAATCACCAAGATTCATAGTTTTATAATGTGACGCCATAGAAGTAGCAGCAATAGCACCATCTGCAATAATTCCTTTTCCAAAAGATTTGTATGCAATGTCTTCATTTTCAGGTATTATTTTTGATTGCTCATCATTTTTATTTTTGCAAGAATTTAACACTAAAACACAGATAATTGCCAATGTAATCGATTTCATACTATGAATATTTCAATTTTAAACGATTTATGTAAATATACCGTTTTTTAAAAACGTTTTTACTTAAATTTGTATCAATAAATAACTAGACTTATGAATGCTATAATCAACAATATCGAGATTATAAAAGCCAAAACTACTAAAATTAATGATGTAGATTTTGACAATTTAAAATTTGGGCATGTATTTTCTGATCACATGCTAGAATGTAATTTTAAAGATGGTAAATGGCAAGCACCTAAGGTCGTTCCTTACCAAGCGATTGCTTTAGATCCATCTGCTAAGATTTTTCATTACGGTCAATCTGTTTTTGAAGGTATGAAAGCCTACAAAGATGCGAACGAAGATGTCTGGTTATTTCGTCCTCTAGATAATTTTAAGCGTTTAAATATTTCATCAAAACGCTTAGCTATTCCAGAGTTACCAGAAAACTATTTTATGGATGGTCTTAAAACATTATTACAAGTTGATAATGGTTGGATTCCTAAAAAAGATGGAAGTTCTTTATATATAAGGCCTTTTGTTTTTGCCTCTGGAGGTGGTTTTCATGCTTCTCCTGCCGATGCATACAAGTTCATTATCGCAACAGCTCCTTCTGGCGCTTATTTTTCTGGAAAAGTGAAGGTTTTAATTGAAGAAAAATACTCGCGTTCTGCTAATGGCGGTGTTGGTTTTGCCAAAGCTGGTGGAAATTATGCTGGTCAATTTTATCCAACACAATTGGCCATAGACAAAGGCTACCATCAGGTTATTTGGACAGATGATAATACGCACGAGTATATTGAAGAAGCTGGTGCCATGAATATTTTTGTTCGTATTAACGATACGCTTATTACTGGACCAACTAGTGATAGAATTTTAGATGGTATTACTCGTAAAAGTATTATTGAATTAGCTGAAGCTGAAGGTATTTCTGTAGAAGTTAGAAAAATATCGGTACAAGAAGTTGTTGCTGCTGCAAAAGATGGCTCTTTAAAGGAAATGTTTGGAGCTGGTACGGCTGCTGTTATTTCGCCAATTGCCGGTTTCGGATATAAAGACGCCGATTATGATTTACCAGAGTTAGACGATACATACGCAAGTACATTAAAAAAACGTATTACAGATATACAAACCAATAAGGCAGAAGATCCTTTTGGTTGGAGGTATAAAGTTGAATAACTTTTATAACAATTCATTAAAAAAAGGTGTCTAAAAAGTCTATAAATTGTCATTTTTGAGAATTATTGAACTACAAAATATTTTTTGTAGCGAAAGTATAAGCTTACCGAAAAAGCTAAATATTCAAATATTTAATTTCAACGAGATGCTTTATTTCATTCTGGATGACTCTTTTTAGACACCTTTCTTTTATTTATCTAATATAGATTCAATATTAGGTTTAAAGTAGTTAGATCCTTTAAGCACTTTGCCGTCTTCTCTATAAATAGGTTGTCCATCCTCTCCTAGCTTACTCATATTACTCCGTTGTATTTCATCGAATACCTCTTCAATTTTGTACTGCATACCATGTTCTATAATAGTACCACATAAAATATAAAGCATATCTCCTAGAGCATCTGCAACTTCAACTAGGTCATTATTATTCGCAGCCTCAAGATACTCTTCATTTTCTTCTTTCATCAAATTAAAACGCAATGTATTCTTATCCGATCCTAAATCTGCTTTTGGCGATTCTCTATGCCCTATTTTAAATGCTGCATGAAATGCTTTTACTGCCTCTATTTTATTTTTCATAAATAAATAATATTTGGTCCTTCCCATGGAGGTAGGAATCTCAGTTTTCTTAAATTTGCATAAAAATAACCATATGTTTAGTAAAGGTCAAATCATTTTCGGGGTTTTATTTTTTATTATCTTCGCTATAATAATAGGTTTTACCTATCGAAAAGATTTAAAGCTTCATAAACGTTTTTATTCAGGTAGTATATGGGTATTACTTGCTTTCATTTCATTTATTTTATTTATAGTAGCTATAAAATACTTCTTTAAATAAACACTTAATCCGATTTTAGGATCACTTAATCGATTATTTTTTCCTATTTTCATGTAATTTGCTTCAGTTTTTTGCACAATTAAATTAATATCTCTAGTTATGCACAACTCAAATTTATTTTTAACCAATTTATAATCAAACACATGAAAATTTTAAAAACCACATTATTATTAGTTATTATTTCTTGCTTGACTTATTCATGCAGCAAAGACTCTACTGCTAATGAAGAAGAAATTTTAGCCGATCAACAAAATGAACTAGAAGAAGCAAACATTCCTTTAGAAGATTTAAATTCTGGAATCTCTATTGATGGTGCTACAAAAAACGCAGGTACACCACCACAACCTACTGGTGATGTAAATATTGAAATAAGCTCTGATAAAGCTGAAGCTTTTCAAAAAGCTGGTTTTAACCTAAAGTTTTCTACAACAGAAACTGATATTGCGGGCGCTTACTTATTATTTAAAGATTCAGATAATAATACTGCTTCTGATTATTTTGATATTCCAGTTTCTGAGTTAACCACATATAATAAATCTGGTGATACTAAGGGTAATAATTCTTCAAAAAAGAATCTATTATTTAAGTCTAATAACAGCCTTGTAGATGGTGATTATGAAATCGATGTAAATTTTGGGGACTCTTTCCCTCCGGGAAAATTTTGTGCCGATTTATGTATTTATGATCAAGAAAATAACATTAGTCAAATTGTTACCGTTTGTGTAGAGGTAGAAGCATGGGGTGGTAATGCATCTATTGTTGGAGAATGGCTTCTAGAAGAAGAGAGTTTTGATAATGGTGAATATACGATTGTATGCGAAAATGAAGAATCTATCGAAGCTGATTATAGTCAAGTTATTAAAGATGAAATCATATTTAATGTTGATAATAACGGTGATTTTTATGTAACTTATTATGAGGAATATAAAGATTTAGATTACGAAGCTTCAAGGACTAATTGTAGTGCTATTTACTCTGATGATATTGAAAAGTACAATGACAAAGAAACTGGTAAATGGGCTTATAATGAAACTAATAGCACTTTAACATTAGTTTCATTTAAATATGAAGACTTTATCGAACCTCAATATAGTGAAGATTATCCTAATGGAGAGTTATTATTTGAAGGAGACAAAGTAGAAATTATTGATGGAAAACTAGTAATTACTTCTACTTATACAGAAGGTGATGAAACTTACACTGATATATTTACGTTCGTAAGAAAATAAATAGTTAGAATTAGCTATTTTATAATAAGTTGTTTTTATACCAATTTATTATTTATAAAAAAGAGAAGTTAATAGCTTCTCTTTTTTTATTTATCCATTAATATTTCAACTGGATTTTCTATAGTCTCTTTTACAGCTATTAAGAACCTAACACTTTTTTTTCTATCAATTTATTCTATGATCACAAATTAATGTATAAATTATACTCTTACCTTTTTTATATTAGGATTACATAAATATATTATTGCCAATTTTAATTTACAAAATGAGGCTGTTAATTCCCTTTCTAATATCTTTACAAAAAAAACTTAAACGATGATAAAAGCGGTTATTTTTGATATGGATGGTGTTATTATTGATAGTGAACCTATGCATAATAAAGCGTATCATGATATGTTTGATGAAGTAGGAATTGATGTTTCTGATGAATTCTATGAATCGTTTACTGGACAGTCTACTATTAATATTTGTAAGCGTTTATGTGATCATTTTAATCTAACTGAAACTCCAGAATCCTTAGTGGCACTAAAAAGGAAACATTACAAACGTTTTTTTGAAAGCAACTCAGATCTAACTTTAATTGACGGTGTTTTAGATTTAATAAAAGACTATCATAGTAACGGACTTACCTTAGTTTTAGCATCGTCTGCTGCTATGTCAAGTATAAATCAAATTTTTGAACGCTTTGATTTAGACCAATATTTTATTGATAAACTAAGTGGAGGCGATTTAAAAGCTTCTAAACCTCATCCCGAAATTTTTATTAAAGCTGCCAAAGCTTCTGGTTTTAATAATAATGAATGTATTGTTATTGAAGACTCTACCAACGGTATTAAAGCAGCAAAAGCTGCTCATATTTTTTGTGTAGGTTTTGATAGTTTTCATTCGAAAAATCAAGATTATAGTAAGGCAGATCTAGTGATTAATGATTTTAAAGACATTGAATTCAGCAAAATAAATGCTTTAATTCATTCAAACTAATCATCATTATTTTGCGACTTCGCTTTTTGAATGATAGCCTTTAAACGCTCCTTTCTTAATGCTTCCTCAGCTTTCTTTTTATTTTTCTTCTGAGTCATTAACCTTGCATGCTTCGCCTTGTTTTTCGTATTTTTACCGCGACCTGTTTTTGCCATAGTTTTTTAGAGGGGTTCTCTATTTCCTTTACTTTAAATATTTAAAAACTTTTAGCTTATTTAAAATTTTTACTATAACCTCATTCATAATTGCTGTTAATAGCAACTACTTCTTATAATATTTAGCATATCCTCTATAAGCAAAGCCTGCTAAAACAAAGATTATAACACAAGCAATTGCAATAAATTTCACGCTCACAATTTGGTCACCACTAGCATAACTATGTAAACCAGCCAAGTAGAAATTAACTCCAAAATACGTCATCAAAATACTAGCGAATGCCACGATGGACATTAAGCTAAAAAACCAACGTCCGCGAAGTCCAGGAATTAAACGCATGTGTATAACAAAGGCATAAATCATAATACTAATTAGTGCCCATGTTTCTTTTGGATCCCAACCCCAGTAACGTCCCCAACTCTCATTGGCCCACATACCGCCTAAAAAGTTACCGATGGTAAGCATAACCAAACCAACAGTTAAAGCCATTTCATTTATAATGGTAAGCTCTTTAATATTGAGCAACATTTTTTCTTTGTTCTCTTTAGTTGTGAAAATCATCAATAATAGTGATACCACACCTAATATCATTCCTAAAGTAAATGGTCCGTAACTCGCTACAATAACCGCTACATGTATCATAAGCCAATAGCTATTTAATACGGGCTGTAAATTTGCAATAGCTGGATCCATCCAATTCCAATGGGCTATCATTAAAATCATGGAAGTTACAAATGCTGAGGCAGCAATTGTTAAATCGGAAGATTTCCTATTAAACACCCCTATTATTGGAACTATTATTCTACTCAAAGTAGAAGTTGCACCTTCAGGTGATATTTTTTCCTGTTTTTTACTTAATCCAGTTATAAATCCAAACAACATCGTTGACCAAGCTACATAAATCATAGATTCATAGGCATCACTCCATGGGGCATGCCCCGATATATACCATCTCACTATCAATCCTCCTGTATGTAAAATAAACAAGCCAAGAATAATCCATTTAAAAACAGTTACGGTAACATTTAGTGTGTCGTTTTTATCTTTAAAAATTTGAATAATTAGTAATATAAAAAATAAACTTCCTGCGTATAGATACCAACTAAATAGCTTCTTAAAAATATCATATCTATTATATAAAACCTCTGTATGCACTTTATCATCGCTAAGCATAACCTCAGCACCATATTGATGTTGTGTCTTTTTGAACGCTTTTAATAGCTTGGATGCTTCTGAGAAATCGTTTGTTTGTTTTGCCTGGTTTAATGTATATAAATACACGCCAAATCCATTTTTTATAAAATTCCCGTATAGCGAATCTTTTATTTTAAAATTACCATGTCTGTAATCATAAGTAGAAATCCATTTGTTATTTTCATCATCAGGAATCGGAAATATTTTTAAAGACATCCCTTCTACGGTATTATATAATAACGAAACGCGTTGATTGGCTTCTATAAATTCCTTTTGAAATCCATTAGGGACTTGCGCTTTATACGCTTCATCTAAATAAGGCTCCAGTTTATAATCACCATACTCTGTAAAAAAGTCTGCCAAAGTCGCATATTTAGCATCTTTAGAAACGCCTATCATTTTTCGAATTGAATCTGCTTTCTTATATTTCAAATAAATGATAGGTACATTGTACCAAAGTGTCGGGCTTTCCTGAATGGATAAGAACACTTGATTTGCATCAAAATCTTCGTATGTATCATTTTTACTTAACTTACGAAGCATCTCGGATGCATAGGTATTAACAGGCATCATACGTCCACTAAGGTCTTGAATCACCAAATGTCCAAATTCATCCGCATGTGCTTTGGGTACTATATTTGCTGTTAGTATAGAATCGATTTGAGATTTGGTTGGTTTGGAATGACCGTGACCATCATTTGCAGAATGTTCTTGTGAAAACATATTCAAACCGAAACATAATAACAATACGGTAAGTAATTTGGCTTTTTTAGATTTCACTTTATTTAGTTGATTTTTTAAATCTCCAAATCTTGAATGTTTGCTAAATAAAATAGCCATCATCCCAAAATAGAGCATGAAATAACCAATATAGGTTATTAAAGAGCCCCAATAATCATGGTTTACAGAAAGAATGGTTCCTTTCTCATCGGGATCAAATCCAGATTGGAAGAAACGATATCCACCATGATCTAAGATGTTATTCATGAAAATTTTATAATCGAAATCTCCTTCTTTTTCATCTAAAACTGTTACTTGACTAGAATACGCAGAATATCCTTTTTCTGTCCCTGGATAGCGTTCTGCCTCAAAATCATTTAATTTTATATTAAAAGGCAACTCTAATACTTTAGATCCATATTTTAATGCGAATTCTAAGCCACCTATTTCAACTTCTTTGTAATTACCATTAATACCTTTACCTCCCAGTAATCCAACACGTTTTGTTTCTCCATTAGCAGTGACTTTAAATACCGCTCCATCTGCATCATTCTTTAAAAATTGTGCTTTCTTAACAACATCAAAAACGCCTTTAACAACTGGTTTTGGAAATACCATTTGCATGTTACCTATAATATAACGTGAACGTAATATCAATGGCTGTAAACTATCTTTTACTAATTTACCTTGTGCTCTGGTAGCCATAGTCATGTACTCTCCTTCAAAAGGAGATTGAATGGTAAGCCCGTCTTTATTGTAAGTAATATTGATGGCTCCAGTTGTAGGTTTATTTAATGCGAATAAAATATTATGTATGCTCTGTACTTCTCCTAGCTTTAAAAAATGATTGTGTGGTCCGCTTCCACCTGCTTCAACTATTTTTAAATATGACTCTCCATTTTCATTTGGTACAATATCTTCCTCTGCTCCAAGTATAAACTTTTCTAATTCAATGGTAACGGGTTGTTTATTATAATCGGTTTCAATTTTAAAATCGTTTTCCAACCGTCCAGAAAAATCAACCTTACTTTCTAAATAACGTTGTTGTAACTGTCCGTTAATTTTATAATCACCAACAATTTGTCCTATTACATAAGTATCACTAGATAAGAATGTGTTTTCTGTAGCGCCTTCTCGAATAGCCATCATACCTTCAAAACCCGCATATCTTGTAATGAAAGCTCCTAAAAAAATGAAAATAAAAGCTAAATGCAACGTTAAAGTCGCCCATTTTTCTTTTTTATACAATCGGAATCTAAAAATATTACCTGTAAAATTTATTACAAAAAATACCATAATGGCTTCAAACCACCAGGTATTGTAAATTAAATTTCTAGTATATGGCGTTGGTGACATTTCTTGTCCTACATCTAAAAATGTTCCTGTTGCCATAGCCGCTGCAAAGGCAATAAATAAAAAAGCAGTAAGACGTGTAGAGAATAGGATATTGGCGAGTTTATTTTGCATAATTCGACCCCGTTTTTAAGGTTGTGCAAATTTACGGATTTATACTAATTAAACCTTATATGTATTGCCACGAATTTCACTAATATTATGTTAATTAAATGGAAGCATATAATGGGTTCTGTTTTTTAGGTAATATTATAATGAATTCTGTAACAACTGTATAGTATATGATTATCGAAGCTGTTCTACTCAAACATCTTATTTATAATTGTAAAGACGCGAAGACGCAAAGTTAAATGGCTTCTCTTATTACCATTAACTAAATAGTTTCCATAACAACCAACTTATGTTTACTGAATATTGTATATTGGTACGCGCAAAGACGCTAAGGCGCAAAGCTAAATTAATTACTAAATTAAATTACCTCAATATTTATCAAAATAACTAACTGGAGACTGTCTACTATTTACTGAGCACTGTTTACTGAATACTGTTTACTGAATACCGTTTACTAAATTCATCTTGCTTCAAATATTTTTAAATATAAAAACGTACTCATTTTTCTAGCTCTTCTTTTTGCATTATCAGCGTAGTTACCTTCAAAAAGCTCGTCGACAGTTTCAAACCATAAATTCATCCATAGTCCAAAATGTAATTCTGAAATGCTATGGTTACTTTCTTTATCAACTTTAATATGAGCTTCTAACGGATTCCCTAAATACTTTTGTTCTAGTTTACGTGTCATAAAAAGGCTCGATTCCCAAAACGTTGTTAAGCGTTCTAAATGTGTATCCCAATCTTTAATAACATTATTAAAAAAGGGCGCTAATACAGTATCCTTTCTTACTTTATTATAAAATGATGATACTAATAAAAACACATCGTCTCTGGTTTTAATATCTTGTTTAGCCATAGGATACAAATTTAAACTTTTTATTCTCTCATTAAGCCGCAAGGTCGCAAAGAATTGAAGATAAAAAAATCAATGACAAGGAATAGTCAATAGGTTATAAATAATTTAATTTTTACTAAAATATGTGATTAAAAATACTACTAAAAACCTTTAAATTAAAAAATCGTAATTCATAATTAATAATTCGTAATTCGTTAGTATTTTAGCGATATGATTTCAGTAGTAATTCTCGGTTCAGGCAATGTTGCAACTCATTTATTTAAGGCTTTTAATAAAGCTGAAAATGTTGTTATAAATCAATGGTATAGTAGAAATATAAGCACCATAACTTCTTACAACAAAGAGGTTGAAATTATTGATGATTTGTCATTAATTAAAGATGCCGATGTTTATATTTTAGCAATAAGCGATGATGCTATTTCTGAGCTTTCGACCCAACTTCCATTTGAAGATAAATTAGTACTGCATACTTCTGGAAGTGTTAGTGTTTACGACATAGATAAAAAACATAAGCGTGGGGTGTTCTATCCGCTTCAAACGTTTAGTAAAGAGGCTGAAATAGATTTTGCTAATGTGCCAATTTGCATTGAAACTATCGATAAAAAATGTGCTCCTATTATAAAGGATTTAGCTTTATCCATTGGTAGTCCTACAAAAAGAGTCAATAGCGACCAGCGTAAAGTATTGCATTTAGCTGCTGTTTTTGTGAATAATTTCACTAATCAACTTTATAGAATTGGACACGAGATAACAGAAAGCCAAGGTGCTGAATTCGACCTTTTAAAACCTCTTATTCTGGAAACGGCTAAAAAAGTACAAGATTTATCTCCTTATAAAGCACAAACAGGGCCTGCAAAACGTCATGATAAGAAAACAATACGCAAGCATTTAAAGCTTTTAGAAGATCAACACCACAAAGATATTTACCAACTACTAACCACCTCTATAAAACATACGCATGGAAGAAAAAAGCTATAAAGAATACTTAGAACACATCACAACTTTTATATTTGATGTAGATGGTGTTTTAACGGATGGTACTGTAACAGTAACGTCTTCTGGTGATATGCTACGAAATATGAACATTAAAGATGGGTATGCCTTAAAAACGGCCGTTGATATGGGGTATCATGTTTGCATTATTTCTGGAGGGTCTAACGAAGGGGTTCGCATCCGTTTACAAGGGTTGGGTATTTCTAATATCTATTTAGGTGCGCATAATAAAATTGAACAGTTAGATGAATACCTTAACACAAACGGTATTAAATCTGAAAACGTGCTTTATATGGGGGATGATATTCCTGATTTCCCTGTTATGAAACGTCTTGGCTTACCTTGCTGTCCTCAAGATGCTGTTCCTGAAATAAAGAATATATCTAAATATATTTCTCATAAAAAAGGTGGTAAGGGTGCCGCTCGTGATGTTATTGAACAGGTACTGAAAGTACAGGAGAAATGGCATGGTAATTTTGTGGCTAAGTATGATTAAATTCTGTTTGCAGTATTTAGAAATTAGTAACTCGTTTATTTGTAATTTTAATCTATAATATGTGGTTATTGGTTACCAAAGGCTTGGAGACGCTAAGTTGTTAGGAATAAAAATACATTATATTGTTGTATTGATTTAGGCAAGGAATGATATTGGGTTAAGTAAATAATATCATATTTGTGGTAATCTTTTTTATTTTAGTTAAATATTGAATTTTTGAAGCTATATGGTTGTTGGCTCGCAAAGGTGCGGAGACGCTAAGTTGTTAGGAATGAAAACGCATTATATTGTTGTATTGATTTAGAAAAGGAATGGTATTGGGTTAAGTAAATGATATCATATTTGTGGTAATCTTTTTTATTTTAGTTAAATATTGAATTTTTGAAGCTATATGGTTGTTGGCTCGCAAAGGTGCGGAGACGCTAAGTTGTTAGGAATAAAAACGCATTATATTGTTGTATTGATTTAGGAAAGGAATGGTATTGGGTTAAGTAAATAATATCATATTTGTGGTAATCTTTTTTATTTTAGTTAAATATTGAATTTTTGAAGCTATGTGGTTATTGGCTCGCTAAGACGCGGAGACGCTAAGTTGTTAGGAATAAAAACGCATTATGTTGTATTGATTTAGACAAGGAATGGTATTGGGTTAAGTAAATGATATCATATTTGTGGTAATAGTTTTTAATTTCGGCTAAATATTGAATTTTTGAACTATATATAATTGTTTGCTCGCTAAGACGCGGAGACGCTAAGTTTTTAGGAATAAAAGTGTATTATATTGGGACATATTGTTGTATTTATTTAGACAAGGAATGGTATTGGGTTAAGTAAATAATATCATATTCGTGTATTCGTGGCAAATCTTTTAATTATTCATTTTAATTTTAAATAAACATTGGACTTCTTAAACCTCATCCGCTGGAAAAATTTACTTATGATTGCTCTTGTGCAATTACTTATTAAGTATGCTTTTTTAGAGCCTTTTGGGGCTCAAATAAGTTTAACGTCTTTAGGTATTACGCTTTTAATACTCGCTACTGTTTCTATTGCTGCTGCTGGAAATATTATTAATGACATATATGATGTTGAAACCGATTTTGTGAACAAACCAAATAGGGTCATTATAGGTAAATCCATTTCAGAAAAAATGGCTTATAATTTATTTATTGCTTTTAATATTATTGGTGTTGGTCTTGGCTTCTATTTATCTCATAGGGTTGGAAAAAGCCCTTTCTTTTCCCTTTTTGTTATTATTTCTGCATTACTTTATGTCTATGCAACGTATTTAAAACGAACGCTTTTAATAGGAAATATCATTATTTCTGTATTAGTAGCCCTTAGTATTATTATTGTTGGTGTATTTGAATTACTTCCTTCTACTACACCTCAAAATCAGCCATTTCAATTAGCTTTTTTTAAGATTATTTTCAATTATGCCATATTTGCTTTTATCATCAATTTATTACGAGAAATAGCCAAAGACATTGAAGATATTGATGGTGATCATAAAGCAGGTATGAATACCTTACCTATTGTAATTGGCAGAGAGCGTGCTAGTAAAGTATTATTCGTTTTATCTCTGGTACCGCTTTTTGTTATTACTTTATATACAATTGAATCTCTGTATAAAAATCAAATAGCTGTTATTTACTTTTTACTATTGGTAATTGGTCCTTTATTCTATATAAGCATTAAAGCTTTTAGTGCTAAAACAAAAAAAGATTATCACCATATTAGTAACATCCTCAAATTAGTAATGCTTTTCGGAATGCTTTCCTTACTTTTATACAAGTATATTATTCTAAATTATGCTTAACAAAAGACTAAAAAACCACCATATCATTTTAGCTTCTGGTTCTCCCAGAAGACAAGAGTTTTTCAAAAATTTAGGTTTAGATTTCGAAATCATTTTAAAACCCGTAAAAGAAGAATATCCGCCACGTTTAATCCATTTTGAAATTAGTAACTATCTGGCTCAATTAAAAGCACTTCCTTTTAAAAAGGAATTAAAGGACAATGAGATTCTTATTACCAGTGATACTATTGTTTGGCACAATAATGAGGCTTTAGGAAAACCTAGAGACAAAGATGAAGCTTTCGCTATTTTAAAATCTTTAAGTAATACGACTCACGAAGTCATTACATCGGTTTGCTTTACTACTAAAACTTTTGAAAAAACATTACACGCTATTACCAAGGTAACTTTCAAAGCTCTTAGCGATGATGAAATCGAATACTACATAAACACCTGCAAACCTTATGATAAAGCAGGTGCTTATGGTATTCAAGAATGGATAGGTCAAATAGCCGTGACCAAGTTAGAAGGTTCTTATTTTAATGTTATGGGTCTACCCACTCATCTTGTTTACAAAACGTTAAATGATATTGTTGACGCATCTTAAGTTTGTAACTTTATATCTTAATTAGTTAAGATGAAAAAAATTATTAAAGCTGAAATCATTTTTTGGAGCACCATAGGTCTATTAACATTAGTTACATCTTGCAAAAAAGAGACTAAGACTCCAGAATTAGCGCATAATACGGGAACTCATTCTATAATAAGTCAACCTTTTGAAGTAAAAGAGCCTTCACAAGAGTTTAAAAATTACTGGTATGCAGGTGAAGCAGAAATAACGTCGTATAAATTAGAGCAAGCACGCTATGGTGAAATAAGAAACGGAAAGGCTGTTTTAATATATGTAACAGAAGATTTCTTACCAAAGGTTCAAGTAAAGGCAGATAAACAAAACGCAAATAATATTCCTGTTTTAAAACTAAATGCCACCAAAAAATTCAATACAGGTATCTATCCATATTCTATAATGCAAAGTACCTTCTATCCTGTTTCTAATGATAAGCATGCTATAAAAATATCCAGTTCTATGCAAGAATGGTGCGGACATGTATACGCTCAACTTAATAATAAAAAGCAATTTGAAATCATGTCACATTCCTATTTCGAAGGAGAAGCAGATAAACATTTTAATATAGATAAAGCTATCTTAGAAAATGAATTATGGACACAATTACGTATCGATCCTAAATCACTTCCTACTGGAGATCTGGAAATAATACCTTCTTTTGAATATACTCGATTAAAACATGTGCCTTTAAAAGCTTATAAAGCACTAGCTAGCATAAAAGAAAACATTTATTCAATTTCTTATCCAGAACTTAACAGAACCTTATCAATCACTTTCAATCCAGATTTCCCTCATGATATTTTAAGTTGGGAAGAAAGTTTTAAAAGTGGTTTTGGAGCAAATGCTAAGGTTTTAAAAACTAAAGCAACCAAGTTAAAAACAATCAAATCTGCTTACTGGAGTAAAAAGAATAATAAGGATGACATTTTAAGAGATACTCTCCAATTAAATTAAAAAAATACGTTTAGTAACGTATCTTTGTCATATATTCTAACTGACAAATCATGTTTTTTGAAACTTACCAAAACGAATTAAAAATAACGGGGATTATTCTTATTTCATTACTAATCATAAGATTCATTACCAATTTCACTATAACAAAAGTTGCCAGAAGAAATGGTATAAACGAAGCCAGAATTCGTCTTATGCGTAGGTACATAACTGTGACCTTATTTTTAATTGTTATACTTATTGAAGCCTTTGTTTTTGGTGCACAATTTAAGGATCTTGCCGTCATTTTTTCTTCAATTTTTGCAATATTGGGTATTGCTTTATTTGCTATTTGGTCAATTCTCAGCAATGTTACATCTGGTATTATCATGTTTTTTAATTTCCCTTATAAAGTAGGCGATAAAATAGAAATTCATGATAAAGATTTCCCTATTAAAGCCATCATTGAAGACATTAGAGCGTTTCAATTACACTTAAGAATTGATAATGGTGATTTAGTAACCTACCCTAATAATTTAATGCTTCAAAAAGCGGTAACTCTAGTTGAAAAAGATGCTATAGATGAAGGTATTGATGCTATTTAAATATTTAATAGATTTTATTCCAAATGGCAAAAAATAGAAGTAATAATTACAAGAAAAAAGTGGTTACAATTTAATTAACACCTTCATAAATTACTGATTTTAAACTTATAAACGACTTCTAATCACCACCACTCTACAACCAACAACATTGTAACGTTAAAGAAACATTAAAAGGAACTCAATGCGCTTGTAACTTTGTTATATTTGACCTTTAGCTAACAACTCTATCATGCAAAAACTTATACTTTATCTACTTATAACAGTATTCTCTTTTTCAATTTCAACAGCACAAAAACCTAAAACAGCTGCATCCACAAAAATATACGAATCCATTCAAAAACTTAATTTTTTAGGCTCTGTTTTATATATTGCTGCACATCCCGATGATGAAAACACCCGTTTAATATCTTATATGTCTAATCATGTGAAAGCAAGAACTGCTTATTTATCACTTACACGAGGTGACGGCGGACAAAACCTTATAGGTACCGAAATTAGAGAGTTATTAGGTGTTATAAGAACTCAAGAATTATTAGCTGCTAGACGCATTGATGGTGGTGAGCAGCTTTTTACCAGAGCTAACGATTTTGGCTACTCAAAACACCCAGACGAAACACTTGATATTTGGGATAAAGAAACTGTTTTAAGCGATGTGGTTTTGGCTATTAGAAAATTCAAACCAGACATCATAATTAATCGCTTCGATCACAGAACACCAGGTTCCACACATGGACATCATACAAGTTCTGCTATGTTAAGTTTTGAAGCTTTTGATATTGCTAACGACGAAACAAAGTTCCCTTCACAATTAAAAAACACGAGTCTTTGGCAGCCAAAACGTTTATTTTTTAATACAGGCTGGTGGTTTTATGGCAGTAGAGAAAACTTTGAAAAAGCAGATAAAAGCAACATGATAAATTTCGATATTGGTGTATACTACCCTTTAAAAGGATTGTCCAATAACGAAGTAGCATCTCTGGCTAGTAGTCAGCATTTATGTCAAGGTTTTGGCCGTTTATCACAACGTGGTTCTCAAAATGAATATATAGAATTCTTAAAAGGTGATGCATTAGTTAATAATGATAATGTGTTTTCTGGTATTGACACCTCTTGGAATCGTATTGAAGGAGGAAAAGCTATCGGAGACATTTTGTCTGCTGTTGAAAACAATTTTAACTTTAAAAATCCTTCAGAGCATATTTCGCAACTTGTTGAAGCTTATCAGTTACTTCAAAACATTCATGATGAACAATGGAAAACACAAAAAACAAAGGAATTAAAAGCTATTATTGAAATGTGTGCTGGTTTATATCTGGAAGCCTCTGCTCAAACTAATTGGGCAACACAAAACGAATCCATCAATTTAGATATTGAAGTACTAAATAGAAGTAATACATCCATTTCTTTAGTAAGCCTCAGTAATATTGGAGATTTAAACATTTCAAAAAACATACTTTTAGAAAACAATGTAAAATTCACATTTAAAGAAGTTCTTAAAATCAATAATACATCACCAACAACTCCGTATTGGCTTACCGAAAAAGGATCTTTAGGTATGTATAAAGCTGATGAAAAACATATTGGCTTACCAGAAACCCCTAGAGTATTTAGTGTTGATTTCAATTTGCTTATCAATAATGTTCCCATAACGTTTACTAAGCATATTATTCAACGGTTTTCTAAACCAGATAAAGGCGAATTATATCGTCCGTTTGAAGTCATTCCAGAAGCTTCGGCAAAAATAGCAGAAAAGGTATTCATTTTCGAAAATGATAAACAACGAGATATTACTGTCATAGTAAAAGCTGGGCGTGATAATTTAGAAGGTCATGTAGAATTATGTCATCCAAAAGATTGGAGCATATATCCAGAAAAACAAAAAGTAAACATTACACATAAGGGAGAAGAACAATCTGTTGTTTTTACTGTAATCCCTCCCAAAAAACAAAGTGAAGGCTCTATAAGCCCTATAGTTCATATTAATGACAAAGATTACACAAAGGAACTAATAGAAATTGATTATGAGCATATTCCTTTTCAAACCGTTTTACTTCCCAGCGAAAGCAAGGTTGTACGTTTAGACATTAAAAAGAAAGGCGAAAACATTGCTTATATCGCTGGTGCAGGGGATGTTGTTCCTGAAAGTTTAAAACAAATTGGTTATAATGTATTAACTATTAACCCTGAAAATATTACTCCCGAAACACTTAATCGTTTTGATGCCGTAGTTGTTGGTATAAGAGCTTATAATACCGTAGAAGCGCTACAGTTTAAACAACAAATATTATTTGATTTTGTAGCAGAAGGTGGCAACATGATTGTACAATACAATACAAATCGTAGAATCAAAGTAGATGAATTGGCTCCTTATCATTTAAAATTATCCAGAGATCGTGTTACTGATGAAAATGCTGAAGTTCGTTTTTTAAACCCTAAACATGAGCTACTAAATTACCCGAATAAAATTACGCAACAAGACTTTAAAGGTTGGACACAAGAACGAGGTTTGTATTTTCCTAATGAATGGTCAAAAGAATTCACTCCTATTCTATCCATGAATGATAAAAATGAGACTCCAAAAGGCGGTAGTTTGTTAGTTGCCAAACACGGAAAAGGTTATTATATCTATACAGGATTAAGCTTTTTTAGAGAGTTCCCTGGAGGAGTTTCTGGCGCTTACCGCTTATTTGCTAATATGCTTTCTATTGGAAAAGAAGATTTAAAACAAAAAACGAAACTAAACAATTAATCATGACGGAAGAAAAACAACCAAAACAACCTTGGCTTAAGCTTTATTCTATTGTATTAATTGCTAATGCCATATACTTTATAATCTTTTACTTAATCACACAATCCCTTTAATTATGCAAACTTTAAATTGGATTGATTGGGTAGTCCTTGGAATAACACTAACCACTATTGTTGCCTATGGTACTTGGCAAACAAAAGGTAGTAAAAATGTTCAAGACTATTTAAAAGGTGGAAATTCATCAAAATGGTGGACTATCGGTCTATCGGTTATGGCAACTCAAGCCAGTGCTATAACATTTTTATCTACGCCAGGGCAAGCGTTTAACGATGGCATGGGCTTTGTACAATTTTATTTTGGCATCCCCATTGCTATGGTTGTTATATGCATGGTTTTTATTCCACTTTATCATCGTTTAAAAGTATACACAGCTTACGAGTTTTTAGAAAATAGATTTGATTTAAAAACCAGAACATTGGCTGCCATATTATTTTTAATTCAGCGAGGATTAGCAGCAGGTATTACCATTTTTGCTCCTGCAATAATATTATCGGTTGTTTTAGGTTGGGATTTATTAACACTTAATATTATTATTGGTGTTTTAGTTATTATCTATACGGTTTCTGGAGGGACACGTGCCGTTAACGTAACCCAAAAACACCAAATGGTAGTTATTTTTATAGGCATGTTAGTGGCATTCTTTTTAATTGTTAGTAAACTTCCCCCAGATATTACATTTAGTAAAGCTTTAGATATTGCTGGTGCCAGTGGTAAAATGGAAGTTTTAGATTTCTCTTTCAATTTAAACAACCGCTACACGTTTTGGAGCGGTATTATAGGTGGTACATTTTTAATGCTTTCCTATTTTGGTACAGACCAAAGTCAAGTACAACGTTATTTATCTGGAAAGTCTGTTAAAGAAATGCAATTAGGTTTAATTTTTAATGGTATATTAAAAGTCCCTATGCAATTCTTTATTTTGCTTGTAGGTGTTATGGTATTCGTTTTTTATCAATTTAATGAAGCGCCTGTTAATTTTAACCCCACAGCAACCGAAGTTGTTTTAAATTCTCAATATGCCGACGAATTTAAATCACTTCTAAAGGAGCAAAAGCAGGTTTTTAACGACAAGCAAACACTTATAAAATCATTTATAGATTCAGATAACCCAAATGCTTCAAAATATATTGCTATAGCAAATGAAGCAAATGATGCTATTAGAAACGAAGCCAAGACGCTTATCGATAAGGCAGCAGAAGAACAAAGTATAAAGGTAGAAAGCAATGATAAGGATTATGTTTTTATTCATTTTATATTAAACAATTTACCTCGGGGGCTTATTGGATTATTATTGGCCGTTATTTTAAGCGCAGCTATGTCTAGTACATCTAGCGAATTAAATGCTTTAGGCTCTACAACAACCATAGATTTATACAAACGAAACACTAGCGAAAAGACCGAAGAAGAAATGGTTAAAGCATCAAGGTGGTTTACTTTTGCCTGGGGCATTATAGCCATTTGTGTAGCTTGCATTGCTAATCTTGCTGAAAATTTAATCCAATTAGTTAATATAATAGGCTCTATTTTTTATGGTAATGTATTAGGGATATTTCTTTTAGCGTTCTTTTTTAAATTCGTAAAAGGAAATGCCGTTTTTGTAGGCGCATTAATCACGCAAGTTTTAGTTATTACCTTATATCTTTTAGATTTAAACGATATCATTAATCTACCATTTTTATGGTTAAACTTTGTTGGCTGCGCCATAGTTATTACTATTGCATGTATTCTACAAATATTTAATAAAAATGACAAAACAATCACAGCATAAAACCATAAACTGGGGGATTATAGGCTTAGGCAATATCGCCAATAAATTTGCACAAGATTTATTAACTATTGAAGATGCCCAACTATATGCAGTAGCTTCAAGATCGCAAGAAAAAGCAGATGCTTTTGCTACAAAATATAACGCAATTAAATCTTATAATAGTTATGAAGCATTAGTAAACGATCCAAATATTGATGCTGTTTATATAGCAACACCACATGCATTACACAAAGAAAACACACTGCTTTGTTTAGAAAAAGGTATTCCTGTATTATGTGAAAAGCCTTTTGCTATGAACGCCGAAGAAGTCAGTATAATGATTTCTAAAGCTAAAGAGAAAAATGTGCTTCTTATGGAAGCGCTTTGGACTAATTTTCTTCCTCATTATCAATATGTTTTAAATGAATTAAACAATAAAACCTATGGCAATATTTTAAAGCTTGAGGCAGATTTTGGATTTTATCGTGAATTTGATGAGTCTTCCAGGCTTTTTAGAAAGTCTTTAGGCGGTGGAAGTTTATTAGATATAGGAATCTATCCTATTTTTGCTGCCCTATCTACTCTAGGTATACCACAAGACATAAAGGCAGATGCTACTTTTTTTGAAAATGGAGCAGATTCGTCATGCAATATGGTTTTTAAGTACGATAATAACATAACGGCGAATTTAAAAAGTACGCTTTTAGAAAAAACACCTACTGAAGCTGTTTTCCACTGTGAAAAGGGAATTATTAAAATTAATAGTGGCTTTTTTATGCCTACAACCGTTTCAATCATTTCTAATGATAAAGAAGAAACCATCGATTTTAATTACAAGACTATTGGCTATAACTACGAAATTCTTCATTTTAATAACCTCTTACGAGAAGAAAAAGTTGAAAGCGATGTTGTTACATTTCAGTTTAGCAAACAACTTATAAAGCTTCTGGATGACGTAAGAGCATCCATTAAACTAGAATATTAATAACAAGAAAGCGCAACTTTAAAAAGTTGCGCTTTCTTTATATTCTAATGTGGTTCAAATATATCTATGATACCCAAACTTACATCGCTCCCCATTCTTTAAGAGACTCTTTATTCATTTTTACATAATCGGCATTTCCAGCTTTTTCAGCACCAGCCAAAGATTTTTTAGCAGCAGCAATAGCACCTTTCTTATCTCCTGCCTTTGCGTGAATTAAAGACTGTTGTCTTAACATCCAAAAACGTGGCTTATCTTTAGTCATGTCAATTGCTTTGTCAATCCATACTTTTGCCTCATTAATATCTTTACCTTCTTGCAAATAATAAACAGCTGCAGAGTAATAATCACCAGAACCAGGCTCAGCCCCACTCATTACATCCTTTATACTAGCCATAACTGCTTCGTCTGTAGGTACTTCAAATTTAACACCAACATAAACATCTTCCCACATCATACCTAAAGAAGCGCCATTATTACTTAGATCGTCAAATGATATAGTAAACGTTTCAATCTTCATAGGCAGCTTATAAACTTTTACATTTGTTTTAGCTGCTACATGCTTAGCGTCCAAATCTTTTGGTGTTCCAGACTCTTTTCCGTCTCCATAAAAAATAACGTCCCAAGACTCAGCATTAGGAATCGTAAAAATAGAATACGATCCAGCTTTAAGAGCTTGTCCATCTATAGTCACATCTGTACTAAAAGTAATTTTTGTTCTTGCATTGGCTCCTGTTCTCCAAAGCTTTCCATAAGGCACTAAATCACTAAAAATAGTACGTCCTCGCATGTTTGGTCGGGAGTACTCTAAAGCAACATCTGTTAAACCTACTTTTTGTTCCAATTTACCAAACGGACTAGGTTGAGGGGTTTTAACTTGTGCGCTTACATTTAAAGAAAAAGTAAACACCAAGGCAATTAATAATAGATTTTTCATTTTTTATTAAGTTTAATTATGAGTTAGAAATAATAACCATAAAATTACGCATCCAAAATCCTTTTATTGTTAACAAAAACTTAAAATAAGAGATTGTATATTTACGCGATATTAAATAATTATAACATGACTCGGAAACAGGTTTCTCACTTATATCTTTTAGAAATAACGAATAACAAAACGAACCTATAAAATAAGAGGCACATAATCTCTAATAAAAAAATAAACTTGATGAAAAAGTATTATGCAGAAATATTAGGAACATTTGCTATGGTGTTTTGTGGTTGCGGTGCTATGACGATAAACGAAATTACAAATGGGAGCATATCGCATGTCGGAGTAGCCGCTACATGGGGACTTATTGTCATGGCAATGATTTATGCCTTTGGAGAAATTTCTGGAGCACATTTTAACCCAGCCGTAACTATAGGCTTTGCTTTTGCTAAAAAATTTTCATGGAAAGAAGTACCAAAATATATACTTGCACAAGCCGTAGGTGCCATATTTGCTTGTTTTATCTTATGGTTTTTATTTCCAGAAAGTCAGTTCTTAGGAGAAACTACACCCGCAGAGGGTTTTGCTCCATTTAAAGCTGCTATCTTAGAATTTTTGCTCACTTTTTTCCTTATGGTAGTTATTATAAATGTTTCTACGGGGAGCAAAGAAATAGGTACTATGGCAGCTATTGCTGTTGGGGGTGTTATTCTTTTAGAGGCCATGTTTGCTGGCCCTATGACTAAAGCTTCCATGAATCCCATTCGTTCTATAGCTCCAGCCCTTTTTACAGGTCAATTTCAATATTTATGGTTATATATTACAGCACCAATCCTGGGTGCTATAACTGCCGTTTCTAGTTGTAAATTGGTTAAAGATAATAATTGCTGTTAAACATTTTTTTAAAACTTATAATATGCTGCTCCAATGAGATTATCATTTAAAGGCTAGATCATTATATAAAATTATTGAATAATCTATTGTTTTAGATACCTAAGACCTTAATCATAAAGAATCCTGATGGTAGTATCAATATTTCTGTTTAACTTACAAAAGAAATAAGTTAAACACTTTTGTATATTTGGTGCAAATACGAAGCTCAAGAGAGCTTTATTCGTTTTTAAAAGAAAGAAAACATTTTTGCAAAATGTTAGAAAAAAAAAGAAAATACGACCAATAGTATAATTTCTAGCCTTCATTAATCTAAATAATTGAAAAAGAGACAGAATAATTGAAATGAATGTGAAGGTGGAACAATATTTGATACCATTCAATTTCAAAATAATAATCATTGCTTTGCTTTATATAAAGACAGCAAATTAAAAGACATTATGTATACAGACTCCTTAAAAGCAAAAAAAAACGGACATGAATTAAATGGTTTCACCATAGATGATATTGGTGACGATCACTTATTTACAGGATTGGAAACACCAATGAAACCTGATGCTTTTAAATTAAATGATTCGGAGAAAAAAGAACGTATTGCCATTCTTTTTGAAGAAATCATGGACGTTATCGGCTTAGATCTTACAGACGATTCATTAAAAGGCACACCAAACCGTGTTGCCAAAATGTATATAGATGAAATATTTTCTGGTTTAAATCCTAAAAATAAACCAAAAGCAGCGTTGTTTGATAACAAATATCAATACAACCAAATGTTAGTAGAAAAAAACATTTCGTTTTACTCAAACTGCGAACACCATTTCGTTCCTATTATTGGTAAAGCTCATGTAGCGTATATAGCATCAGGAAAAGTTATTGGTTTATCAAAGTTAAACCGCTTTGTTCAATACTACGCAAAACGACCACAAGTACAAGAACGGTTAACAAATCAAATTGCAAACGAATTAAAAACCATTTTAGAGACAGAAGATGTTGCTGTTATTATTGATGCAAAACACTTATGTGTTTCATCAAGAGGCATTAAAGATGATACTGCTTCAACAGTTACTGCATATTATGGAGGACAGTTTAATACATCAGAAAAAATACAAGAATTACAAAATTATTTAAATAATTAAATTATGGATATTATAGATAAAGCCTTAGAATTTGAGCAAAGAAAAATGAGATCCTTATCAACTAGCGACCGTGTTAAAATATCGCGCGAAGCAAAAGCTTTGATACTAGAGCTTAATCAAATTTATAAGGAAAAGAAAGATGAAAAAATCATGGATATTATGAAGCGACTTACTGTTATTAAACGTAAAGTTGAAAAGCGATTAAAAGGCGCTCCACTTACAGCATAAATTATTAAAAGCATAAATCACGGCTATAATCATACCTGAATACTAAAATTTATTTAATTAATCCATATAAAAATCAAAAATATCACAGATTTTACTATATTGGCGAATTGTGGGAAAACATCATTTTTTTTTCCAAGTAAAATTAAATTAAAGATTAAGATTATGGGACTGATAGAGAAAGCAGTAGAATTTGAACAACGCAAACATACATTTAAAACTACTAGCGAACGTATTGAAGCATCAAGAGAGGTTAAAGACCTAATATTGAGTTTAAACGATATTTACAAAAAGGATAAAGACCAAGACATCATGGATTTAATGAAACGTCTTACTGCCGTGAAACAAAAAATTGAAAAACGCCTGAAAGGGAGGCCTTAAAAAACCTTAAAAGAGCACTATTATAGTAGTTGGAGGAAAAAAAGAAATTGGTAATACCATTTTAAAAAAACTTCTCCACTACTGTAAAGTAGTTAATATTAGTAACACTTCCCCAAACAAACACATGCGAATTTAACGCATTACGAATGTGATATTTTAAATGATAACTTGCCAGATATTAATATGGCTGTTAAACAATTCAAAAATATTTACCCGTTTTAAAAATAGGAAACACTCCTGCTATGGTTCTTTTTAGTTCAGTAGCTGCTAAATTAGGCATCCCCTTCCATAGATGGCATTGTTGCACAAATGGATTGTGGTATTGTAAGCTTTAAAATCTAACATATGAATCTGTTAAAAGCTTTTCTAGCAACACTATTTTCAAAAGGAAACAAACTGCAAAACACCGCAGCAATTTCTATTTACGATTTAACAATTAATGCGCTTAATGGAGACCCCATAAATTTATCTACCTATAAAGGAAATTATATATTATTTGTAAATGTAGCCTCAGAATGTGGATTTACTTCACAATATAAAGATTTGCAAAAGCTATATAACACACATAAAGAGAAACTTCAAATTATTAGTGTACCATGTAACCAATTTGGAAATCAAGAACCTGGAAATGCTAATGACATTAAAACCTTTTGCGAAGTTAATTATGGTGTGTCCTTTTTAATTACAGAAAAAGTTGATGTGAAAGGCAAAAATCAACATCCGATTTATGCATGGTTAACTCAAAAATCTAAAAATGGTAGAACGGATTCTAAAGTAAAATGGAATTTTCAAAAATATTTAGTGGATCCTAATGGTAATCTAATAGACTATTATTATTCTATAACCAATCCTTTAAGTCCAAAAATTACAAAACATCTAAAATAAAAACTATGTTCGGTCTATTTAAAAAGAAATCTGAAATAGAAAAACTTCAGGATAAATATAAATTGCTAATGAAAGAATGGCATGATTTATCTAATATCAATAGATCTCAAAGTGACAAGAAATATGCTGAAGCCGAAGTTATAGCAAAACAAATTGAAGTACTTAGCAAATGAAACTATTTAAGTATATTTTTGTGTTCTTATTAGAGACGCTATTTGGCAAATATTAATATATAGCACCCTTATAGTGTAGTCTTGATCTTTTAGAGTTAAATCGATTACCGATTCCCTTTTTCAATCTTAAATAAAAATTAATTGAGATGACAATTATATAGCTTATGCAAGAAAAAACAAATATATTTTGGTTTCGTCGTGACTTAAGACTGAATGATAATCATGCGTTGTTTGAGGCCTTAAAAGGACAACACAATGTTTTACCTATTTTTATATTTGATTCTGAGATATTAAGTAAGCTTCCTAAAAATGATGCGCGGGTGTCATTTATTTATAATACACTTCAAACGCTCAACACAAAACTTAAAAATGATATGAATCGTAGCATAGCTATATACTACGGGAGACCATTAAACATTTTTAAGCAATTGATTAAAGATTATAAAGTTGAATCGGTTTATACAAATCATGACTATGAGCCATACGCACGAACGAGAGATTCAGAAATCAAAACATTTTTAGATAGTCGTAATATTGAATTTAAGACTTTTAAGGATCAGGTTATTTTTGATAAAGATGATATTGTAAAAAGTGATGACACACCTTATCTGGTATATACGCCATATATGAAACGGTGGAAGGAAACTTTTAGAAAACTTGATTTTAAAAATTATAAATCTGAGGATTTGTTATCTAATCTAATTGAAGATACCTTGCTTCCTAATTTAAATCTATTAGATATTGGTTTCAGAGATTCAGATCAAATTATCAAACCTTATTCTGTAACGCCAAAACGGATACAAAACTACGAAGCTACTCGTAATTTCCCTGCTAAGGACAGCACTTCCAAACTAGGGCCTCATTTACGATTTGGAACTGTTAGTATTAGGAATATGGTAAAAAAAGCAGTTGCAGAAGACAACGAAATATTTTGGCAAGAGCTTATTTGGCGTGAATTTTTTATGCAAATACTCTGGCATTTTCCACACACCAATACAAAATGCTTTAAGCCAAAGTACGAACGCATTCTTTGGAAAAACAATGAAACTCAATTTAAAGCGTGGTGTGAAGGAAAAACAGGATATCCTCTAGTGGATGCAGGCATGCGAGAACTTAATGAAACAGGCTTTATGCACAATCGTGTACGTATGCTGGTTGGTAGTTTTTTATGCAAACATTTACTTATTGATTGGCGCTGGGGTGAAGCTTATTTTGCTGAAAAGTTACATGATTATGACATGGCTAGTAATATTGGTAATTGGCAATGGGTTGCAGGCTGTGGTGTAGATGCTGCTCCCTATTTTAGAATTTTTAACCCAACTAGTCAAATTCAAAAATTCGATAAAGACTTAGAATACATAAAAAAATGGGTTCCCGATTTTCAAGAACTCACTTACCCTACTCCCATTATAGATCATAAATTTGCTCGCGAACGTTGTTTAAAGGTTTATAAGGAAGCTCTTCAATAAAGCTATTCTCTTAAACTTCTTAATACAGTAATTCTATTATCTACAGATTATACCTATTATTATTTAAAATGAGCTATAAATAATTTGAATTATATTTTGTTCAGATAAGATTAAAGCAAAAAGCTTTAAGGGACGAACCTTAAAGCTTTTTATTAATCTTATAATTTTAATAAAATTAATTTATTGTAATACAACCATCTTTAATGGTAATTTTATCATCTTTTTTTACTTTCACTTCTTTACATTTGTCATAGATAATAGCACCACTACACCCTGTTTGAATTGTTACTGAAGCTGTTCTACTTTTTCCAAATTTAACTTTTGTAGTTGACCCACATGACTTTACTTTAAACTCATAGTCATTTGAGTCTTTATTGTAGTAGCGTAATGTAATTGCGAAGACGCCGTTTTCAACTTGAAGGTTTTCATTTACTTTATTAATATTGTATTCTATTGGAGAAAAAGAAACAAAACTAAAACTTAATGCAATAACTAATACTAATGTGATTTTTTTATACATTCTCTATTTTTTAGGTTATCCAAATCTCTCTTTTTTTTATAACATGGTATAATAATCACTATAGGAAATTAAAAAATGCTGTTAATTTTTATCAAAAATTACTTTTCATCGATCATTAGCCACTTCACATCTAAAAAACCAATAAGATCACTAAGAAAAATCAAAGTTATTTGAGGAATTATTTTCATCTATTTACTTAAAGAAATTACTTAATCAAAGTTTATTCTTATTTATTCAAAATAGTAAGCATTAATTCAATCAATAAGTGTTTTCATCTTAAAACCCACATAGCCGTTATTGTTTTTTAAAATAAAAATTTTACACTTTATTATTGTGGAAAACAAAATCCTGAGCTGTATTTTAACGATCAAATCAGACATGGGATCTCCTCTTTTTCATAGTTAGCAAACCAAATAAGAAGTTAAACAAGGTTTAATTGATTTAAAAAAAGATATTGATAATGGAAAAATCGATGAAATCACTAAAAAATATAAAAATAATTTAGGTGATTATCTTTATATAATAAGTAAAAATTCTAATGAACAATAAGTTCTACAAACAACTCTAATACAATTATTTAACCCCTTAAAAAAATTAAACAAATCTTCACTAATACCCTTATAAGTCCCCGTTTTAGTGCTCTTTTATATAAATTTTATTCAAGTACGTATTTTATTTTTTAAACAAAATTCTTACTTTTGGTTATACCCACCAAATCTTTAATTCATGATAAAACGAAAAAAAATTGAATCTTCAATATTAACTAGCATTGGTTATGATAATGAGAGTAAAACTTTAGAAATAGAATTTAAAAAAAACAAGCAAATCAGGCAATATCATAACTTTCCAAAAGACGAATGGGATGAGTTTGTAAGCACTGATTCTCAAGGGCTCTACTTCTTAAAATATATAAAAGATAAATACGACGAGTTACGCTTTGCTAAAAGTAATTAATATTAATTACTTTTATTAGTCCACACTTATTGTATTGTAGCAGGAAAACTCCATTTTGAGAAGTCTGCAAAACGGGTTCAAAATTATAAGTTCAACCTGCCTATGCAGGATGCTTAATGTTATTAAGTAAATTCATGTTTGTTCGAGCGCAGTCGAGACCTTATCTAACAAATAAAGAGGTTTCGACTTTAGCCTGTCTTGATCCGAATCGAAAGGCTCAGCCAAACAATTGAGGCACTAAGTATTAAACCCTTAATGACACTGTCAGGCAAATTAAACCCGATTTTTAACGAAAGATCAGGTTTAATAGCTAACCTCTCAAGTCCATTCCTATTTATTGTGTTCTGGTTTTCCCTAAGGTTTAACACCTTTATTATATACAAAAAACAGGTACTTAAAATTATTGAAAAGCTAAAAAATGTAAATTTAAAGATTAATCTACTCTAATAATTTTAGCTCCAATAGCACGCAAACGTTCGTCTATACATTCATAACCACGGTCAATTTGTTCTATGTTTTGAATTGTAGATGTTCCTTTTGCAGAGAGTGCTGCTATAAGTAATGACACGCCTGCTCGTATATCTGGCGATGTCATCGTAGTTGCTTTTAATGACGATTTATAATCATGTCCAATAACAGTAGCTCGATGTGGATCGCATAATATAATTTTTGCGCCCATATCAATTAATTTATCTACAAAGAACAAGCGACTTTCAAACATTTTTTGATGTATTAAAACACTCCCTCTGGCTTGTGTTGCAACAACTAAAATAATGCTTAGTAAATCTGGTGTAAATCCAGGCCATGGTGCATCAGAAATAGTTAAAATAGAACCATCAATAAAGCTTTGTATTTCATAACCATCAGTATGTGCAGGAATATAAATATTATCGCCTTCTCGTTCAACAGTAATGCCTAATTTTCTAAAAACATTCGGTATTACTCCTAAATCATTCCAAGACACGTTGGTAATAGTGAGTTCACTTTTTGTCATAGCAGCAAGTCCTATCCAACTACCAATTTCAATCATATCTGGCAACATCGTATGGTCTGTTCCTCCTAAAGATTCAACACCATCAATAATCAACATATTAGAACCTACGCCACTTATTTTAGCACCCATTCTATTAAGCATTTTACATAATTGCTGTAAATAAGGCTCGCAAGCGGCATTATATATAGTCGTTTTTCCTTCTGCCAAAACTGCAGCCATAACAATATTTGCTGTTCCAGTAACAGAGGCTTCTTCAAGAAGCATATAAGCACCCTTTAGTTTATCGGCTTCTACACCGTAAAACTGTTCTTCTTTACTATATTTAAACTTAGCACCTAGGTTTATAAGTCCTTCAAAATGTGTATCTAATCGTCTTCGACCAATCTTATCACCACCAGGCTTTGGAATATAACCTTTTCCAAAACGTGCTAACAAAGGACCAACTATCATAATAGAGCCACGTAAACCACGTCCGTCAACTTTAAATTCATCAGATTCTAAATAATCTAAATCAAGATTATCTGCTTGAAATGTATATGAACCCTTTGCTATTTTTTCAGTCTTAACACCTAGTTTTCCTAATAAACTAATTAGCTTATTAACATCTACAATGTCTGGAATGTTATTTATTGTTACTAATTCTGGCGTTAATAAAACAGCACATAAAATTTGTAACGCCTCGTTCTTAGCTCCTTGTGGTTGTATACTACCTTTTAGTTGATGACCACCTTCAATTTTAAATGTTCCCATTCGTTATACTAGTAGCGTTTTCTTTGTCTGTTATTAGTATTTTTTTTGTGGTGTCCGTGCCCTTTCTTATTGTTGTTACTTGAAAATTTATTTTTAGAGCGTAACAAACTTGTAGAATCAGATAAATCTTCTTTGGAATCTTTTAAATTAATTTTACCTCCAGAAAGTTCATATAAATGGTGAAAAATCACGGCATCTTCAACGGTGTCTTTATTCCAATTTAGAAAACACTTTTTCATATGATTTGCAATCGTATACGTTAAAGCTTCTTTCAGTTCTCCTTCTTCCCATGTATTTGCAACATCTATCATCGTTTTAATATTGTTCCCATAAAAACGATATTTAGGAAAATTTTGTGGGTATTTTAAAGGGTCTGGACGTTCTTCAAAAACTTCTTTAGTTGGCTTTTCGTAAGGAGAATCAACATCTAATTCGAAATTAGCCATAATAAAAAGTTGATCCCAAAGTTTATGTTGAAAATCTGGAACGTCTCTTAAATGTGGTTGCATGTTTCCCATTACAGAAATAATGGCTTTTGCTATTTTATTACGCTCCTCTTTTTTTTCTATGCTTTTAGCGTAATTAATCATTTTCTGCATATGGCGTCCATATTCAGGAATAATTAAATGCTCACGCTCTGTATTGTACTCTAAATTATCTATAATCAAAATTAAATGTGTAGAATTAATTGTTTCTGCATGTAGTTCCTATGCGTGCGCAAAGTACAAAAAAAAATTAAAGACTAATCACCCCTTCTACTTTTTCTGCAACTTCTTTGTACTTTTCTATAACATTATCAGGGTTTTTCATCAATAAATTGATAGAAATACTTGTGTACTTTCTATTTTTAGACTCATTTTTATTGATAACAGCTCCCATGTTATTAAAAATAGCCTCTAATTCTGTTATTTTTTTAACATCAGTTTTTATAATAAACTTATATAAATATTCTGTTGGCCAACTTGCTGTTTCATACAATTGTCCTTTTAGTTTTTCGTAAAATTCTTCGGAATTGGAAGATGTGCTCATAGTTTTTATATATCGAAGTGGTTTAAACTTTTTTAATTGAAGCGAAAAACAACAATTTTAAGACCTATTGAAAAAAGTTTAAACTATTCATCATACAAATATACAGTTTCATCTTTTTATATTATTATTTTTAAGTCATACTTTGGCTTTTTTTAACACAAGAAAATATCATGCTTTTAAACAAGACGCTATGTGTTAAAAACTTTAGTTATAACTGTTCTCCTTTACATTTTTTTTATAACAGTTTAATTCCGAATTTTACAGCTAAATAATAGCGATTTGAGCACTAAAAAGATTGTAATTACTGGAGGTCCAGGAACAGGAAAATCTACCATAATAAACGAATTAATAAGTAGAGGCTACTCTTGTCTTGAAGAAATTTCTCGTCAGGTCACTCTAGATGCAAAAAAAGAGGGCATTGATCAGTTATTTTTAACCAATCCTTTATTATTTAGCGAATTACTTTTAAAAGGAAGGCAGCAACAATTTTTAAATGCAGAAACGGTTGCTTCAGACATTGTTTTTTTCGATAGAGGTCTTCCAGATGTTTTAGCTTACATGGATTACATTGGTGACTCCTATCCGCAAAGTTTTGTAAACACTTGCAAAGCATCTACCTACGATACTGTTTTTATTTTAAAACCTTGGGAAGCTATTTATCAAAGTGATAACGAACGCTACGAAAATTTTGAACAAGCTTTAGAGATTCATGAACACTTAATAAACACGTATCAACATTATAATTACACTCTTATTGATGTCCTTTTTGACACTGTTGAAAATCGCACTAATTTTATTTTAAATACATTGAATATGTAATAATGGAACATCCCATAAACATATTAGAACGTTATTGGAACTTTACAGAGTTTAGATTTAACCAAGAAGCTATTATTAATGCGGTTATTGATAACGAAGATACTTTTGTATTATTACCAACAGGAGGTGGTAAATCGTTATGCTTTCAAATACCAGCTTTAGCAAAAAAGGGGATTTGTATTGTTATTTCACCTTTAATTGCCCTTATGAAAGACCAGGTACAAGCCTTAAACAATAAAGGGATTAAAGCCATGGCTATTACAAGTGGGATAAGTTACAGTCAATTAGACACCCTTTTAGACAACTGCATTTACGGAAATTACAAGTTTTTATATCTATCGCCAGAACGTTTGCAACAAGAATTGGTGCAGGATCGTATTAAACAAATGCCTGTTAATTTAATAGCTGTTGATGAAGCTCATTGTATTTCGCAATGGGGAAGCGATTTTAGACCTGCTTACAGAAACATATCGTTATTACGGCAAATACATCCTGGTGTAAATGTAGTGGCCTTAACTGCTTCTGCAAAACCAGAAGTTGTTGAAGATATTATAAAAGAACTCGATTTTATTCAACCCAAAATATTTAAACAATCTTTTGCTAGACCAAATTTAGCATACATGGTATTTCATGAAAATGATAAATATTACCGACTTGAAACCATTTTAAAAAAATATACAGCACCATCCATTATTTACGTTAGAAATAGAAAACTAACTTTAGAAATTAGTTCGTTTTTAAAATCTAAAAATATTAGTTCAACCTATTACCATGGTGGTCTTTCAAATATAGAAAAGGATACCAACATGACAGCATGGTCGCAAAACCAAAAACAGGTTATGGTAGCAACCAATGCCTTTGGTATGGGCATAGACAAACCTGATGTTAAAACAGTTATTCATTTTAATTTACCAGAGAGTATTGAAAGTTATTTTCAAGAAGCTGGACGCGTGGGACGTAATGGAGAAAAGGCTTTTGCTGTGATTTTAAAAAACAATAGTGATGCTATTCTGGTAAAAAAACAGTTTTTAAGTCTTTTACCAACAGTAGATTTTGTTAAGCAAGTGTATAGAAAACTATGTAACTATTTTCAAATATCGTATGGGGAAGGCGAATACTTAACTTTTGATTTTGAATTTAATACCTTTTGTAAAACCTACAGTTTTAATGCTACCTTATGTTATAACACGTTACTACTATTAGATAGAAATAGTATTATCACCTTATCGAAACAATTTAAAAACAAAGTAACTACACAGTTTATTATATCGAACGCTGCTCTTTTTAATTATTTAGAAACCCACCAAGATTTTAATATCATTGTAAAATCAATATTAAGAATGTATGGCGGTATTTTCGACCACGTTACTAAAATCGATTTGATAAAAATTTCTAAGAAAGCATCGGTATCCGAAAGTAAGTTAGTGTATACACTACAACAATTAGAAAGTGATGAAATTATTACTCTTAATTTAGCAAAAACAGATGCGCAAATTACTTTTATTGAACCTCGAGAGGATGATAAAACAATTAACAGAATTGCATCAACAGTAGAACAACAAAACAAATTAAAACAGAACCAAGTTAGTGCGATGCTTGATTATATTGAAAACGATTCGGTTTGTAAAAGCATGCAACTCCTCACCTACTTTGGCGAAAAAGATGTAAAACCATGTGGAAGCTGCTCTGTTTGTATAAATTCAAAAAAAAGTGTTGTACCACAAAACACAAATAGCATAAAAAAACGTATTATAGAATTATTAGAAAACGGTGAGCAATCATCCAGAAACATGATCTCAACTTTAAATTGTAAAGAATCTGATTTAAAAATAGTTTTAAAATTACTTTTAGAACATAATATTATAACCATTACACCAACAAACACGTACAAATTAAGTCATCTATGAGAGATTTAAGAATTATCTTTATGGGAACACCAGATTTTGCTGTTACCTCTTTAAAAGCACTAGTAGAAAACCAATATCATGTAGTTGGTGTTATAACGGCTCCCGATAAACCTGCTGGTCGTGGACGCAAACTAAACGAAAGTGCTGTGAAACTATATGCAAAGGAAGCTAACTTAAAAATTTTACAACCAACTAATTTAAAGAGTGATGACTTTTTAGATGATTTAAAAGCACTTAAAGCAAATCTTCAAATTGTAGTAGCCTTTAGAATGCTCCCAAAAGTAGTCTGGCAAATGCCTGAATATGGAACTTTTAATTTGCACGCATCACTACTACCAAACTACCGTGGAGCTGCACCTATTAATTGGGCGATAATTAATGGTGAAACCAAAACGGGAGTTTCAACATTTTTTATCGATGAAAAAATTGATACTGGTAATATGATTCTTCAGGAAGAAGCTGAAATAGAAGCTGATGAAAATGTTGGAAGTCTACATGATAAATTAATGAGCATAGGAAGCCTCTTAGTTTTAAAAACGGTTGATTTGATAAAAAAGGGTGATTTTAAGACCACTCCACAAAATGCATCCAAAGATATTAGAACGGCCTATAAATTGAATAAAGACAATTGCAAGATTGACTGGAACGACTCTATAGACAACATATTCAACAAGATACGTGGATTAAGTCCGTATCCAGCAGCTTGGTTTACCTTAATAAACGGAAAAGATGTGTTAGACGTAAAAATATATCATGCAGAAAAAGAAATAACACCACATAAAAAAAATATTGGAACTATCGTTTCTAATAACAAAGAGTTAAAAGTTGCAGTTACAAATGGTTACATTATTATAAAAGAAATTAAGCTTCCTGGAAAACGAACTATGGATGTAAAATCTTTATTAAATGGTTATACTTTTGAAGAAAATGTCAAAGCCCTCTAAACCCTTATTCTCATTGATATTTCAAAAAATCGACAAAATGCACATCCTTTATTAACAAAAGAACCAAGTTATTAACAATACCATGTTTTTCCCTTGTCATTACTTGCATGGTTTCATAATCCGTATAAATTTGTAGTAGGATTTAACAATAATGTTTAACCAATTTTATTAATAATTAAATTTTTATATTATGAACAAAACAGATTTAATCGACGCAATGGCAGAACACGCAGGAATCACTAAAGCAGCTGCAAAGAAAGCTTTAGAGTGTGCAATCATTGAAATTGAAGGAGCTTTACAAAAAGGTAACAGAGTTTCTTTAGTAGGATTTGGATCTTGGTCAGTTTCTAAAAGAGCTGCAAGAGAAGGAAGAAATCCTCAAACAGGACAAACTATCAAAATTAAAGCTAAAAACGTTGTTAAGTTTAAAGCTGGATCAGATTTATCAAGTGCAGTAAACTAATTGTTTACTCTTTTATATCATAAAAATGCCTTCAAAATTTGAAGGCATTTTTTTTTATATCAGTAAAACAGTTGTTTTTTAAAGAAATAAATATTAGATTTAATTACTAATACCTTAAAAGCATGATAACAATAAAACCAAAAAAAGGTAATTTGTTAATAGCTGAGCCTGCGATAATAGGTGACGTTTCTTTTAATCGCTCAATCGTATTAATTGCAGATCATTCACAAGATGGCTCTATAGGCTTTATTCTTAATAAGCCGCTAGATTATACCATTAACGAACTAGTTCCTGAAGTTGAAGCCACTTATAAAGTTTATAATGGTGGTCCTGTAGAGCAAGATAATTTATATTTTATCCATAAAATACCAAAATTAATACCAGAAAGTATTGAAATTTCTTTGGGTATTTTTTGGGGAGGAGATTTTGAAAGAGTTGCCGAACTTATTACTAAGGGCGATATAAACGAAAATGACATTCGTTTTTTTCTTGGATATTCTGGTTGGGAAACAAACCAATTAGAAGAAGAGCTTAAAGCCAATTCTTGGGTTGTTACCGAAAATATTTATAAAAATAGTATTATAGAAAAAGACTACGAATCGTTTTGGAAAGAAAAAATGTTAGAGTTTGGAGGCGAATATAGTATTTGGTCTAATGCACCAGAAAACCCCAGCTTTAATTAATAATCCCAACTAAACCATGGCTTTGAAAGTCCATAGGTTCGCCTTAGTAGACTGAAAGCCTGCTTCGTGACATACCAAAATGTCAAATAATAAACATTCTAAAGCTCAATTAATCAAAAAATAATTCAATTTATTTATACGATATCTTAATACTCAATTGGTTTTATCCAGTCTTATTTTCACATTTAACTTCTGCAATAATTTTTTAGAGACTTCATTAATATACACTTTCTTTCTATATTTTGTTACTGGTTGAATTCCCACAATAACATTTGTTATAAAAATTTCATCAGCCTTTTGAAGTTCGAATGGAGATATTGAATCTTCAACAATTTCGTAATCAGGTATATTTCCTATAATATCTATAAGTTGTTTACGCATAACGCCTTTTAAACACCCATCACTTATTGGAGACGTTTTTATAATATTTTCTTTTACAACAAAAACATTACCATTAAGCGCTTCTATAACATGCTTGTTTGTATTTAAAACCAAACAATTATTTAAATTATTTTCTTTTGCATAAATACTTCCAACAACATGTAATGCCTTATTGTTCGTTTTTAATGTAGATAATAAGCTTGGTGACACATAATAATCTTTAAATAAATCAACTTCATAAAAACCATCTTGAAGTATATAAAAATCATCTTGTATAGGTTTTACAGAAATTATAAAACTCACATCATTCGAATTTGGAGCATATAACCCACCTTCATTTCTATGTACTATTAATTTTACTCTTGCTGAAGCCTTTAACAAATCACTAGATTCCAGTGTATCGATAATTTGCTCTTCTAAATATTCCATGGTGAAATTCATTGGGATTTCCATACGCATAATACGCATAGATGCCATGAGTCTAAAATAATGGTCTTCCCAAAATAAGATTTTACCAAAGCTTGTTTTTATGGTTTCAAATAAGGCATCACCATAGTTATAGCCTCTATTCCCAATTGAAAGAATCGCGTTTTCTTCTAGAATATTTCCATTAAAATTTATCATAAAAAAATCCCGTTCTAATAGTTAATTTAGAACGGGACAAATATAATTTAAAATATAGAATTAAACAGAGCCAAGTACTTGCTTTAAATCAGAAATTTGATTTTCCCAAAGCATTTTAGCTTCATCTAGTTCATCTTCATCTGCAAAATCTGTAACCATTAACGATACATCTTTAGTAATTTCATCAACCTGAATTCTTATTTCGAAATACGAAGACTGGTCGTCTTCATCATTCAACCATCTAAACTTAATACGTTCACCACTTTTTTTACTTAATAATTTTGCTTGTTCTTCACTATCATCCCATATAAAAGTGAATAATTCCCCACGAGAATTTACATTATCAGAAAACCACTCAGATAAGCCTGATGGTGTCGAAATATATTGGTATAACAACTGGGGTGATGCGTGTATCGGAAATTCTATATCAAATTTAACTTTATCGTCCATAAGTACCTTAAAAATTTTATGTCACCAATATATACATTAATTGATAAGAATAACAACAATTTTTAATAATATTTTATCTCATATCTGTTTGCTTAGAATAATATTGTTTTTATATTTGCAGCCTTAAATTATGGCGAGGTAGCTCAGTTGGTTAGAGCGTCGGATTCATAACCCGGAGGTCGGGGGATCGTGCCCCCCTCTCGCTACAAGGAAAACCCAAGATTTTTATCTTGGGTTTTTTATTTTAAAACAAATCTACTCCAGAAAGCTTGTGATTTTAATTGATTATTATTCACATTTCATTTTTACATACAATTAATTAATCTTTAATTCCTATAGATTTTTTTGATAAAAATCCGCTAAATGCATTTCTAAATATTCCTCAACCTCATCAAAAGAATCCTTTTAAAGAAATTGGTACCAAAACAAAGCATCAGATTGAGCTCCCAATATTAGATAATCTTATTAAAATTCGCCTCCATTTACGCCCACATACATACTTTACACGCTCACTAATAGATACACAACGCTTAATACATCTTTTTAGAAAGGAGGTATTAAATTCTTCAACTTTGGAATGTCAATAAACGAGGCTAGATAGATAAAAATCAAGGTAGCACAAAAATTCATCATACCATATCTATATAGTATTGAGACGTTTAACATAATCGCAAACAATATATTCGATTGAGTAGCTACTATCATTTTTTTTGCAAAAAAGTAAATAAAGAATTTCTTGAAACCAACTATCTCATCCCTGCCTTTGCTGGCAGGCTCAAGGCAAAATCTAGGGGAATTCTTTTCGATTAAAACCATTTAAGAATAAAGTCTAATTTAAATAAAATCAACAATTATGAGTGCAGTTCAATCTAATTTATCAGCAAGTAAGTACGGATACGATATGGTCGTAGGCACAACACAAGCGTCTATTAATGCTACGATGAAACAATTTTTATTAAAATTCGATGGTCAAGAATTTGTAAAAATTTATGTTTACAAAAAAGATGTTCCTAAAGGACAAAGTAATTATATTGAAACAGACTACGATGCTTATAAAAAAACATTAGGTTTTGACCCTTTTGATATTCCTAATGATGCGTCGATGGATGATGAAAAAGTTAAAAAGTTAATTGCTAATTTTTTCGCTTTCGGATTTAAAACAAAAATGGGATTACCAACTACTTTTCCTATTTCTTCTTTACCAAATATTATAGAACTAGACAAAGGAAACTCTTCGGTATCGTATCATCTTTACTGTAAAGAATTTCAAGTTGTTAATTTAACGCCAGGAGGATATGGTGGAGGGAATTGGATAAACTTATCTCAAGAAGGAGGAGCTGCTCCATGGATATTTCGCTTTACAGTAGATTTAGATTTATACGGAAATGACAGTGTCTTTTCTCATTTACCAAAAGATGTACAAAGCCAAGTTAAAAACCTTTGTCCAGGATCCATGTTTAGCGTTCAGCAATTGTACTTAAACCTAAATACTGCTGGATTAGAATCTACGCCAGAGATTAAAAACCTTTCCCCAACAAGTGATGTATACATTTATTTAACAAAAATATTCTTAAACAAATATTTTGAGAATATGCAAAACAACAGTAAATCTAGTACAAATCCAGACGGTAATTATTTATTAGGGTATTCAATTAAGCCTTCTTGTACAGGAGACTCATCTTCTATTGCTCCTACAGACTTAAACTTTATGATTTCTCCATATTTAGATAGCAAAGGAAATGCAACTAAAGCGTACGATATGTATACCTTAAATTGGTTGGTAATGACAGAATACAATAAGATGCCTGCACCTGTTCAATTTGAATGGAATTGGGTAGATGAAGCAAAAAAAACCGATTATCATGGAGCAATGGCTATTAAAAAAGGAATATTTACTAATTTCCTTAGCACAGTATTATCTCCAACACTAAAATCAGCTTGTATTATTCCTAATTGTAATGTACATGCAAACTTTATATCTGTAAAGTTCAAATGGGGGTATAAAAAAGAAACAAGTCCACAATTTTATCAAGTTGTAAATGATGGAACTTCTAGAATTTTAACTTATAATTTTTCCAGGAAATCTCATTCCAGTGATACTCATATTCCTAATTGGGGAAATATAGACTACAATTATAATCTAAAAACAGATGTTTATTTAGAAGGCAGAACAATTAGGACTGTTACTACAGCAACAGTATGGTTACATGTAAACGGTGGCTGGGGAGTTATAGTTGAAGGAAACTGTTCAAAGTTTAAATCCACCGTAGTATACACTATTGGAGTAAATAGTTATGGAAACTTAACAGTTACAGGAGGAACTCCTAAAATTAAAGACTTATCGGATGATATGAATCCAAATCTTTGGTCAAAAATAGCAACTTTAGGGTTTATTGACGGGTTAATAAAGACTATGAAAAATACAACCCAAGGCTGGATGAAAAACTTTATGACTGGTCATAAAAATCGAATAGAAAGCATGTTAAACGGATCTGGAGTTTGGGTGTTTCCAGGAAGTCAAACATTTGTATTTAAGAATGCTAAATTCTCAAACAGTCAAGATTTGGTTACAGACGTAACTTATGTAGAACCATCAACTAAAATGATAGCCAAAAGATCTGCTCTTAAAGCTGCTGCATCTGTTGCTGCTACAATTAAAACCCCAGAAGCTGTATCGTAAATATATTTCTTATAACTTAATTCTAAACAATATGAATATTAAAATTAATGCTTCATCAGAATTGATGGAGAATAATAAGCAGGCAGACATTATGTCTCCTCAAAAAGCTTTTCAAGTGCTTCAAACCAAAGAAGGGCACTCATTATTTTTCTCTATAGGAACAGATAATGTTCTTTACTTAACAAGAGAAGTACCTGGTTCTGATAGTGGATGGATAAAAACAGACTTATCTTCTTGCTTAAGTGAATTTAATGGAGGTATAAAAATAGCTGTAAAAACATTTCAAGTTGGTCAAAATATAACTACTAATAATATAGATATTGTTATAGCTATTAAAGGAAAAAATCAAGATTATATCTATACCGCTTTAAATCTAGTTAACGAAGATGCTACTTGGGCTTCAGATCTTATTTGGTCTGTACAAGCATATGATGATAAGTCGCATCCCCATCCAAAAGTTGAAGTAAGTGATATATACATTGCAGAAAGTACCAATACAGAGTATATTGTCGTAGATATTCTTAAGGACCCTAGTAATTCCAATACATTTGTAAATAGATACTACCTTGACCCAGATAAAAAAATTACAGGACAAGTTTGGAATGGACATGATTTATCTGCCGATTTAAATGCCTATACAATTTCTAGTTGTCTTGGAAAGAAATTAGATCAATTGGTTGAAGGCATCTATACAATGGGACAAATTAATAATATCACAGAATTAATTTATACACCATTATACAATGTATTTAACCCTGCCATACCTGCAAACCCAAGTAGATTAACCTTACCTACTGGTGCAAGTGCAATGGCTTCTGTAAAAAATAACCCTGACGGAACTGCTTTATTTGTTTCTGGAGACAAAGCATTACATTATTTTCCTTGCAACAAGCAAGAAGATGGAGATGCTAGTCAAATGATTTTACAAAATGATCTTTTCCTAAACGTTACAGAATTGCATGCAAATGCAAATAGTTCAGACATTATTGTTTGGGGACTTAACAAGCAAGGACAGGTTTTTTATACAAAGTGTGCCATAGGAAGCGAAACAGAACCAGCAGCCTGGTCTACTCCAATTCCTATCTTAACAGAAGTAACACAAATTGCAAGCTACTTGAACCCTGAAAATTCCACTAATGTAATTTTTGCTCATACAGATGGAGCTAACCTAGTAAAACTCATTCAAAACCCTACAACCACTATGTGGGAACAGAGAAATATTACGTTACCTCCAACAGATATTAATGACGTATTATCCTTTAATACGTACACCACTCATATACAAGTATCAAGAGAAGATAATTTAGTAGCAAGTAATCAACATGTTGATATTACATCAACTAGCCCAGTATCGGTATACATTAATAATAAATTTGCCATTCTTTCTCCATCAGTTCCTCACCGTGTTATTACAGACGAAACAGGTACTATAACAATACTCCAAGAAACTCAAGAAATTGGTGGTGTATGTTATAACCTTCAATTAGTAGGTGCTCCAGATACCGTTAATGTAAATCCAATGATAAAAATGATGCAGATTATGGAAAGCATTAAATCTGGAGATGATCTGGGAAATGTGGTTGTTACCAATGCAGACGGGACTACTCAAAAGCTAGTTTCTAATAGTATTTCTGCTCAGGACAAAGCGGCTACGGCTCAAGCAATTCAACAATTTGTAGCAGCTTCAAAAAATGTTCCTCAAGATGGAAACATTCAAGGAAGAGCCAAAACAAGACATGCTGTTCTTTCGTCTTATAGTGCTAGCAGTTTTGTAGCTACAGACCATACTATCTGGGGAATGTCTTTTAATACCAATGGTTCTTCATACCATTCAGGTGAAGATGCATTATCACATTTTGGCATCCAAAAAAATAACCAAACAAACAAGTTTGCACTTCGCTCTGCGGCTGTTCAAACAGATGATATTGGACATGCTATTGCGGCTACAGCTGGAGACGTTTTTAGATGGGTTAAAGACGCTTTAAATGATGTAAAAAACTTCTTTGTACAAGTCATTGATGGCGTAGCGAATTTCTTTATTACTATTGGAGAAGTCTTATATACTTTTGTTTTAGACTGCTTCCATACTATAGCAAGTGCTATAGAATTTGTTTTCAATAAGATTAAGGTATTTATTGAAGATTTAATTAAGTGGATAGGGTTCTTATTTAAGTGGAATGATATTATAAGAACACATGATGTTTTAAAAAATGTGTTTAAAAGAGGTATAGAGAATTCTGTAAATCAAATAGATGTTCTTAAAGAGAATACGAACCTTATATTTGATAATCTACAAAGTCGTATAGATAGTTGGGCTGGACTTGAAACAACAATAGGAAATCTTTCAGAAAAATCTGCAGCTGCTGGAAGCTGTCCTGGAAAAGACGATCCACAATCTAACTACGGAACATATCATCTAAATAATGGTGCAGCAAAATCTAAAACCAATGCAAGTATAATAAATGGTGTAACAGATCAATTAGAAGACCTCTTAAATACCTTGGCTTCTGCAATTGAAACTGAAGGAGACATTTTTGAGAATGCTTACAATACTCTTAAAACACAAGTTATTAATCAAGTAGACACCTTACCTATTGGTGAAATTCTAAAAAGAAGTATCGCTATTATAGCAGATATATTAATTGAAAGCGTAGAAAATCTGGTAGATACCGCCATAGATATTATTAAGATTTTAATGCAAGGTGTATTAGACATTTTAGATGCTAAGATTGAAATACCTGTATTATCCTGGTTGTATAAGGAAATTACAGGAAACAATCTATCTTTATTAGATGCAGTATGTTTAGCACTCGCTATTCCTACAACACTATTATATAAAATTTCTGAAAACAAAGTGCCATTTCCAGATAACAGTACTACAAGAGCATTAATTTCTGCATCTTCCTGGAGTCAATTACAAGATGTACTAAACATCTCAGTAGTAAGCAATAGTCCACAAGCAAGAAAACTTGTAGAAACAGATGGTATTAAAACGCAATCTACCGATGATGATCTAACGTCTCTTCAAAAAGGATTTATATTAGCTCTGCGACTTACTGCCTTTTGTAGTAGTTTTGCTTTTATTGGTTTAAACATAGCCAAGAAAGCAGCACCAAATTCTAAATCGACTTCTATATTACACGGTATTTGCTTCTATACAACAACAGCTCCAAATTTTGCCTCAGGTTTAATTAAAAGTACAGAACAACGTTGGGACAAAGTTATGGGCGAAGTAATCTATGGTATAACTATTATAGAGAAACTTGTAGATGTATTTACATACAGGCAAGAAACCGACCCTAAAATGAAAGTTTGGGCCAATGCTACCAAATTTATTGATTGTACTTTGGGGGTCGCTGGTCTGGTAACAACATTTGCCCCTTTAGGCTATGGTGTTACATTACAAAGTGTAACGGTGGCTATTACAAATGCTTGTTGGAATTTAAATAGAATTATGTCTCCATTTGCAAAGGATCCTTATATGTTCACAATAAAAATGGGATTAATTGGATTCTACGGTATGGGTCAGCAATGTATTATACTAGGAAACAAAACGGTTGATAATAGTAGTTCAAAAAGTGAAGCTAATTTAGTTTTAGGATAGGAAAGACTACCTGTTATTTAGTCTAAAGAGTATTTAGATGCTCTTTAGACTAAAAATGTCAGTTCGATATATTAAATATTGATAATGACTAATTTGTGCATATAAATAATGAAATTGTGTCATCCTATGTTTACAAAAAGCTAGTGTCATCAGAAGGCTATCGAAAACAAAATATATTTTGTTTGAAGATTGAAGCGTCACTTTTGAGGAGGTATCTCATTATTTAAAAAGATTCATGGTCTTTAAAATTTGACTTTTAAAACGATGACTTAAGGTAATTTTTTTACCGTTTTCCATAATAATCAAATTGTCTTGTAAATAAATATGCTTAATCATATCTATGTTTACTCCATAGTTGCGATGTACCTGTATAAATAATGGTTTTAAGGTTTCATCGAGTAATTTTTGTAATGAAATCTTAACTAAATATTTTTGATCTGTGGTAACCAAATCACAATAATTAGCACCTGTTTCTACGTATATAATGTCCTTTATATTTACTTTAGAAATGATTTTATCGGACTTTACAAAAATATAATCCTGAAGTATAACCCCATTAGTAGTAGCAAATGCTGCAGGTTGCTGGGTAAATTCTTCAAAAGCTAATTCTATTGCATATTGTAATTCTAAGGGGTTAAAAGGTTTTATTAAATAAGAACTAGGTTCTGTATATTTAGCACATTCAAAAACGGTTCTATCCAAACTACTGGTTAGGAATATAATAGGCTTTTTTGGGCTTAACGTATTAATGGTATTGGCTAAATTTATTCCTTTAGGCTTTCCATCAATAAAAATATCTAAAATAGCAATGTCAAAAGAGACATTATTTATCATTTCTATACCATCCTCAATAGTATTAGCTATGATGAGATTATAATTTACATGAAGCGTTGTTTTTAAACGCTCTACATCTTCTTGATCGTCTTCAAACAGAAATATATTCATCCTGATGTTTTTTTCTTAGAGACAGTGATATCTGGATAAAAGAGGACGTTTCTGAAACTTCAAAAACACCTCCATTTTTTATAACAAATTCTTTGCATAACTGGTGTCCTAACCCTGTAGAGTTATAAGACTCCGAGGTATTTGAACTTGTTTTTTTATCTGGAATTGGATTCTCTATTATTAAAAGTATACTTTCGTTATCTTCTTTGGCAGTAATTCTAATCGTTCTTTCTTCTGGGATATACTTAACAGCATTATCAAAAATATTTCTAAATACAATTTTTAATGTATTATTATCCCCGATTACAGTACAGAATTCTGGTATTTGAATATTAAGATTGAGCTTCTTTAAAGCTATAACTGGTCTAAAATAATACAGCACCTGATCGATCATCGTTTCCAGATGTATCACAGTAAGTTTAAACAAAAGTTTATTTCTATTATTTAGTGCCCATTGCAAGGTATTTTCAATTAATAAACTAGTATTAGCAGCAATACCGTAACATCCCTGTATCTCTTTATCAAAATATAGTTGCTCTTTGCTATCTTTTGTACTTAAAGATAATAATTTATTGCTTAAAAAATGTACAGGAGTTTTCAGGTCATGAGAAAGAATGGTTAACAATTTATCTTTGGTCGTATTGAGCGCATCAACCTTCTTTTTTTGAAGCGTGATTTTACGATTCTTTTTTCTGAGTTTCATACCCAGAAAAAGCACAAAAACAATACCAGATAAACTAAAAAACGTAATAACAAAAGCACCATGACGTTTTAAACGTTCTTTCACCAATTTTTCTTCATTCAATCGTACAATCAATTCTTTATCTTTCTCTGCTAACTGCCAGATCTTATCTCTGTTCCAAATAGAATCTTTTACTTTTTCAGCTTCTTTTCTATAGTTCAGGGCTTTTTTAAACTGCTTTCTGTTCTCTTCTACTACAGACATATTTAAATAAGCACTTTGTAATGTTTTAAGATCTTTTGCTTTTTTTGCATACCTCAACCCTTTTTCAAAATACGGGATAGCTATACTATCCATATACTGCTCATAATATAGATTGCCAATATCCATAGCAGATTTTGCCATGTTTAAGGTATCACCACGTTTCTCATTTATTGCCAAACTTTCCAGTAAATTCTCTGAGGCTTTAGCATAAGATTTTAAGTGTAAATAACATATCCCTAAATTATGTAGGTTAGCATTCCAGTTTATATCGTTCTCATTATGGGTGGATTTCCATTGCTCTAAAATAGTGACTGCTTTATGAAATTCTTTGAGCTCATAATATAATTGCCCCTGGGTAGCATAAGACTCTTTTACATATAAAATCCTATTGGCATTGCCTATTTCAATAGCTTTAGAAATAGCTTTTATAGCTAACGGGTATAGTTTTTTTTCTTTAAGGATACGTCCTTTTATAGTATATAGCCAAAACTTTGCTTCTGGTTTTTCTATAATATCTCGTCCCAGTAACTCATTACATAATCCAAAAGCTTTGTCTATATTACCTGAAGAGAATGCTACGTGTAACTTATGGTATGTATTTCTATCATCATAAAAAGTCATAGACTCTGAACAATGGTAACATTGCTTTTTCAACTCTTGATCTATCGGGACAATTGCTTGTTTTTCGATTCCAAAAAGGAGAAAACTATACATACTTCCTAAAAGAAAGAGACATTGTTTTTTTAATAGTATCCTGTACATCTGTATAAGAAACTATGCTTACTTAGGAATACCAACTACAGGATCGGCAGAGGTGGTTACAGTTCCTCTTGTGGTTTCAACTTCTCCAACTCCTGGTTTGTCATATTCATAAAATACTTTGATCCCATTTTCTTTTGCGACACTACTTTTATATGCAATCTGAATTAACCAAATATTTTGTTTTCCTGTCAAAGGAATTTCAGTACTTGACCACTTTATGGCAATATTCCTGGCATAAACATCAGTATTTCCAATTCGTTTCACATCTCTAACAATAGCATCAAAATGATCAACCTTTTTAGGGATCATTACTATTATTTCTGTACAAAAGGTTTTTTCACTATCATTAACGTCATCCGAAGATTTTTTAGTAAACGAAGCAAAAGGATCATCATCATAAAATTCGTATACGAAACTTGATTTTAATGGATACTTCCTACATGATATTACGTTGTGTTCAGGGGCTTCTTTCATGATAAATTCTATATTTACGTAGTTAAACTTCTCGTAAATATAAAAATTATAATCCTAATCGTATAAATGCAACTATGACATCTCTTCTACATTCAAATCACAATAAAATAAAATAGACTGCCCCACTACAGAGCAGCATGATTTTTTTCTTTACGTAAAAAAACAAAAGGTATTAAACCTTCAGGAATCCTTAAACCCAATAAATAGGGATCGACTACAAAGGGCGAAGTAATAAAACAAGATTCAGTTAAAAATAAGAAAGAGTTCAAATTACAATTCTGAATACATCTTATAGACTTCTTAAAATTGAGTTTTCCTGCTACACAATAAGTATGGACTAATAAGTCATAACCATAGTTCAATCCGCTCTCGCTTCACTACAAAATAAAATCTAAGATTTCAGTCTAATTTTACACCATTTTAAACAAAAAAATAAGCCTTTCATTTAAATTTGACGCAATCGAGTAAGAAAAAGAATACAAAATTAAATTGAATTAGTTTTTAATGTGGGTTAAAATTTACATTATATAAATTATTCATCTAAATTCTTACTTTTTTAAAAAACACTAAATTATTGATTTGCAATACATAAGGTATTTAAAATCAAAATAAATGCATTTCATCGGATTTAAATACACTTTATCGATGATTTTGATAGTATATATTCTATATTAGCCCCCATGATTTTATCTAATTAAAATTTCTCTCAAAATCAATGATTTATGAAAAAAAGACTATTTTACTTACTAATCTGTTTAATTGCTTATTACACAAACGCTCAAACACCTGGTGTTTCAACCTTTTTTGAACAAAGTCCTGGAGACACCAGAGAATATATAGAATATATTCCAGGTAATTTACCTATAATTATATCTGCACCTCATGGAGGCGTAAAACAATCTGGAAGCACCATTGGAGGTGTGTTTTATCCAGACAACGATGCTTCTTTACCTGATAGGAATTGTGGAACTAATGAAAGGGATGACAATACTGAAATTTTGGTTAGAGAAATTCAAGAAGAAATTTTTAATCAAACAGGTTGCTATGCACATGTTATTATCAATAATTTACATAGAACAAAACTAGATCCTAATCGGGAAATAAATGAAGCGACTTGCGGAGACTCAGACGCCATGGATCATTGGAACGCCTGGCACAGTTTTATTGACCAGGCAAGTGCATCAGTCGAAGCTAATTGGGGAAAAGGTCTTTATATAGATTTACACGGGCAAAGTCACTCTATTGCAAGAGTTGAATTGGGATATAATATCTCGTCTTCTCAATTAAACAGCTCAAATTTAAACGGAGCCTCTATTATTAATAACTCTACAATTAAAAACCTTGTTTCTAATAATTTAGGCTTATTAAATCATGAAGAATTAGTAAGAGGTAGTGAAAGTTTAGGTGCTAAATTAAAAGCGACTACTGCTACATTCTACAATAATAATGTAAGCTCTGGTTGCGGTGTAACATCAGGTTACAGAGCTATTCCAAGTAATTTTGATAGCGGTGCATCTGATAGCTGCGACGATACCAGACCATTTAGTAACTCATATTTCGCTGGCGATTTTTACAATAACTTAAGACATGGTTCTGGACCTGCTGCTAGTGACGGAACTGGAGGAAGCGGAAGCATAGACGGTATAATGAGTGAAGTAAACAGACGTGTTAGGGATTTAGGGACTTACAAAGGCAACTTTTTTGATTCAAGACCACAAACCTTAGTACCTTTTGCTAAAGATTATGCTGCCGTAATACTTGATTATATTGATACACATTATAATGATTTCGCAAAGTTTACTTATAGTTCAAGTAGCTATACTACTAATGGTAGTGACCCTACTCCAAGTATCACTGGAGTTTCTGGGGGAAGTTTTTCCAGTACTTCTGGTTTAACAATAAATAGTACTACAGGAGTTATTGATGTTTCTAATTCAGTAGTTGGAAATTACGTTGTAACCTATACTGCTGGTACTTGTGGTTATTATAAACAGACTCAAAACGTTGAAATTACAGGTTTTACTCCAATAGCATCCTGTCAAAATATTAATGCCTTATTAGATGGAGCTGGTAATGTTACGATTACGGCTGCAGAACTAAATGATGGCAGTAGCGTTGGTAATTTATCTATAAATACATCCAGTTTTACTTGTGCTAATCTTGGTGCAAATAATGTAACATTAACAGCTACAGACCCTGGAAACCCTGGAAACACAGACTCTTGTGTTGCAATAGTCACTGTAACGCAACCTAACAAACCTGCAGATGTCATTACTAATGAAACCATCTGTTCTGGTGAAACTTATACATGGTTTGGTACAGATTATACAACCAATCAAACAGCAACAACTATTGTGAATGATGGCTGTACGGCAGATCAGGTATTAAACCTAACAGTAACACCGAAACCTGCAGATGTCATTACTAACGAAACCATCTGTTCGGGTGAAACTTACACATGGTTTGGTACAGATTACACAACCAATCAAACAGCAACAACTATTGTGAATGATGGTTGTACAGCAAATCAGGTATTAAACCTAACAGTAACACCGAAACCCGCAGATATCATTACTAACGAAACCATCTGTTCGGGTGAAACCTATACATGGTTTGGTACAGATTATACAACCAATCAAACAGCAACAACTATTGTGAATGATGGTTGTACGGCCAATCAAGTATTAAACCTAACAGTAACACCAAAACCCGCAGATGTCATTACTAACGAAACTATCTGTTCAGGAGAAACCTATACATGGTTTGGTACAGATTATACAACCAATCAAACAGCAACAACTATTGTGAATGATGGCTGTACAGCAGATCAGGTATTAAACCTAACAGTAACACCAAAACCCGCAGATGTCATTACTAACGAAACCATCTGTTCTGGTGAAACCTATACATGGTTTGGTACAGATTATACAACCAATCAAACAGCAACAACTATTGTGAATGATGGCTGTACAGCAGATCAGGTATTAAACCTAACAGTAACACCAAAACCCGCAGATGTCATTACTAACGAAACCATCTGTTCTGGTGAAACCTATACATGGTTTGGTACAGATTATACAACCAATCAAACAGCAACAACTATTGTGAATGATGGTTGTACAGCCAATCAGGTATTAAACCTAACAGTAACACCGAAACCCGCAGATGTCATTACTAACGAAACTATTTGTTCAGGAGAAACTTATACATGGTTTGGTACAGATTACACAACCAATCAAACAGCTACAACTATTGTGAATGATGGTTGTACAGCAGATCAGGTATTAAACCTAACAGTAACACCGAAACCTGCAGATGTCATTACTAACGAAACCATTTGTTCGGGAGAAACCTATACATGGTTTGGTACAGATTATACGACCAATCAAACAGCAACAACTATTGTGAATGATGGTTGTACGGCAGATCAGGTATTAAACCTAACAGTAACACCGAAACCTGCAGATGTCATTACTAACGAAACCATCTGTTCTGGTGAAACCTATACATGGTTTGGTACAGATTATACGACCAATCAAACGGCTACAACTATTGTGAATGATGGTTGTACAGCAAATCAGGTATTAAACCTAACAGTAACACCGAAACCCGCAGATATCATTACTAACGAAACTATCTGTTCTGGAGAAACCTATACATGGTTTGGTACAGATTATACAACCAATCAAACGGCAACAACTATTGTGAATGATGGTTGTACGGCGGATCAGGTATTAAACTTAACAGTAACACCGAAACCTGCAGATGTCATTACTAACGAAACCATCTGTTCAGGAGAAACCTATACATGGTTTGGTACAGATTATACGACCAATCAAACAGCAACAACTATTGTGAATGATGGTTGTACAGCCAATCAAGTATTAAACTTAACAGTGGATACAGGTCTATTATACTATATAGATAGCGATTTAGATGGTTTTGGTTCTACAACTAGTGTCATGTTATGCAGCTCTACCGCTCCTTCTGGATACGCTATAAATAATACTGATTGTAATGATGGGAACCCTAATATCAACCCAGATGCAACTGAAATATTTAATAACGCCATTGACGAAGATTGTGATGGCATTGCTCAAACGACATTGGAAATAGATAATTCCAACCTTGATAATACGGCAATATCTCCAAACCCATTTAATAATTTTATTGAGATTAAACTACCTCAAAACTTTAATAATAGAGAATTTAATATCAAAATATTTGACCTAAATGGAAGACTTATGTTCAACAAAATACTTTTGAGCAACAATGGAATTATTAAAATCCCCAAATTAAGTAGCTTAGAAGAAGCCATTTACCTAATAAAAATTCTAAATATAGAAACAGGAAATAGTGTTCTAAAAAGAATAATTCGATATTAATCAATAAACTTACTCTTACAGGCAATAAATATACAGCTACAAAAATATGGATTTGTTGAAAAATCCTTCTTTTTAATAATCTGTAAATCAACAAGTTATACCAAATATTCATTTCGTCGATTTTTTTTGCATTTAATCGATCCGACATATATATTTGAACTCAATTTATTTGCCCCTTAGCTATAAATCAACCACTTACAACAAAAAAAATGGTCTCTCAAAAAAAAACAATAACCTATATAATAGGTTTACTTATTTCTATAAGCACATTTTCCCAAACAATATATTCTGAAGATTTTGAAACAAACTTTGATGTAGATACTAATGGCTGGACACTATCAAGTCCAACTGGTAATATGAATTGGGAAGGAGGAAACACAAATGGAGTCCCAAGTTCTTCAGGCACACCATCTGGAGGAACAGGACCAAGTGCAGCCAATTCAGGAAACTTTTTTACCTATGTTGAATCTTCTGGAGCCAATGCTCTTCTTAAAGAAGCAATAATAACGAGTCCTTCAATAGATTTGTCAGGATATACAAGTCCATCACTTTCCTTTTATTATCATATGTATGGAAATAATATTGGAGATTTAAATATCGATATTAATGATGGAGGAGGTTGGACAACCCTGCTTACAATATCAGGACAGCAACAATCTAGTAATGGAGCAGCATGGCGTAACTCGTTATCTTCTGCAATAGACCTTTCTGCTTACACTGGTAGCACAGTTCAAATTAGGTTTCATGGAATAACTTCAAATACTGGAAATTATTATCGTAGTGATTTTGCCGTTGATGATGTTTTAATAACTGGAACACTAATAGTTGGTCCAGAAATAAATATTCAAGGAAATTTAACCGACATTGCTACTGGAGATACAACACCTATTATTGGAGATCACACCGAATTCGGTTCTATTGCCAATGCCACAACTTTCGATCGCACATTTACTATTCAAAATACTGGTACTGCTACCCTAAATTTAACAGGAGGCACGCCTATAGTAGACATTAGTGGTAATGCTGCCTTTTCTGTTTTAACACAGCCTGGTGCTAATACTATTGCCAGTGGTGGAGATTTAACTTTCGTAGTTAGGTTTGCTCCTACAACCGACGTCACTAATGCCCAAGCCACAATTTCAATTGACAATAATGACACTACAGATGGTGAAGATCCTTATACTTTTGTGGTACAAGGGTCATCATTTACACCTGCTCCAGAAATAAATATCCAGGGAAATTTAACCGATATTGCTTCAGGCGATACCACACCTATAGCTGGAGATCACACCGAATTCGGTTCTATTGCCAATGCTACAACTTTCGATCGCACATTTACCATTCAAAATACTGGTACTGCTACCCTAAATTTAACAGGAGGCACGCCTATAGTAGACATTAGTGGTAATGCTGCCTTTTCTGTTTTAACACAGCCTGGTGCTAATACCATTGCTAGTGGTGGAGATGTAACTTTCGTAGTTAGGTTTGCTCCTACAACCGATATCACTAATGCACAAGCTACAATTTCTATTGATAATAATGACACTACAGGTGGTGAAGATCCTTATACTTTTGTGATACAAGGGTCATCATTTACACCTGCTCCAGAAATAAATATCCAAGGGAATTTAACCGATATTGCTTCAGGTGATACCACGCCTATAGCTGGAGATCACACCGAATTCGGTTCTATTGCCAATTCCACAACTTTCGATCGCACATTTACCATTCAAAATACTGGTACTGCTACCCTAAATTTAACAGGAGGCACGCCTATAGTAGACATTAGTGGTGATGCTACCTTTTCTGTTTTAACACAGCCTGGTGCTAATACCATTGCCAGTGGTGGAGATGTAACTTTCGTAGTTAGGTTTGCTCCTACAACCGATGTCACTAATGCACAAGCTACAATTTCTATTGATAATAATGATGCCACAGGTAGTGAAAACCCATATACATTTGTAATACAAGGGTCTTCATTTACACCAGCTCCAGAAATAAATATACAAGGAAACTCAATTGATATTGTTTCAGGAGATACCACGCCTGCTTTTGGTGATGATACCGAATTTGGAGCAACCATTACCTCAACAACAATTGATCATACTTTTACAATTCAAAATACAGGGCTATCTACTTTAAATCTAACTGGAGGATCCCCTTTAGTTGCTATTAGTGGTGATGCGGCATTTTCTATTTTAACACAACCAAGTGCTAGCAGTATTGCCAGTGGTGGAGATGTAACTTTCGTTGTTAGATTTGCTCCCACTATAGTCGGTTCAAATCTACAAGCAACTATTTCTATTGCTAATGATGACAGTGATGAAAATCCATATACTTTTGTTGTACAAGGTTCTGCACTACTGACTAATTCGCCAGGAAATGTTAGTTCTAACTTACAATTATGGTTACGTGCAGACCAAGGTATTGCTTTAACAGGAACAGATGTAGATTCATGGTCGGATCAATCTACCAATGGATTTACTGGAACATCTGAAGGAACAGCAGATGCTGAATATGTTACTTCTGGACTTAACTATAATCCTATTTTACGATTTTCTGGAAATTCATTTTATAATTTAGGGAACCCTTCCCAGTTAGACCTGCAACCAAACACAGATGAAATGACCATTATTACTGTGGTTGTTACCGCTGGGGCAACTACAGGAACTGTATTTGGTAAATCAAATAGTTCAACACGTAACTATCAAGTTTGGTTTGGTACCACAGATCGTGTATTACACCATACATTAGGAAGACAAGGAGGCAATCAAGCCGTACGCTGGGGAACAATTTACGCCTTAAATGAACCTAAAATTACAACTGGTATTGTTTCTAATACTGGTAATAGCCTTACCAGACTATCTCCATATGTTAATGGCGTGCTTGATCCTGCCGATGTAAATAATGGAACTTCTACAGGAAACTCTGTAACAGATGTTTTAGTTGGAGCAAGAAGGAGTGGTACAAATTCTGGTTCTGGTTATCGTTATAATGGAGACATTGCAGAAATTATAATGTACGATAGAGACTTAAATGCTACAGAGCAACAAAAAGTAGAATCCTATTTATCCATAAAATATGGTGTTACGCTAGGGTCAAATGATGCTTTTTGGGACACTGCAACCAATACGTCTTCGTCATTTGGATACGCAGGAACCAGCTATGATTATATAGCTTCTGATGGTAGTACACTTTGGGATGGCGCTCTAAATGCTGGTTATGGATATAATGTTTTTGGTATTGCTAGAGATGACGATTCAAACTTATTACAGCAAAAATCTAAAAGTGTTAATGTGATACCAGAACCCATTTTAACAATGGAAGCAGAATCTGGCTCTTTAAATACTAATTTAAGTTATTTACTGGTTGGTAACAATGGCGATAATATAGCGTTAACCACTTCAAGTCTTCCTATACGATCAACAAATATTTTAGAAAGAAGATGGATTGTTAGGGAAAGTACTAATGATCCAGGAACGGTTACATTAGAATTTGATTTAAGCACATCACCTATCACAGATACCCAAGGAGCAAATTTAGAGTTATTAATAGCAGATAATACAAGTTTTAATAATTACAAAAATATTGCAGGTACTTACAATGCAACTACAGATATTTTAACCTTTACAGGAATAAATTTTGAAAATGCAGAATATTTTACGTTAGGTACCACTGAAGAATACCAAGATACTTACCATTTAAGTTTTAATGGTACTACGAGATATATTGATCTTGGAGACAATAATGATTTAACTGGAAATTTCACCATCTCTGCATGGATAAAAAGCAACACAAATAATAGAACCATAATTTCTAAAGGAAGCGCAGCTGGTTACGAGTTTAGTATTAATAGTTCTGGGAACTTAGTTATGAATTTTAATTCTGGGACACAAACAGTAACATCAACTAATAGTGTGCCTCAAAATATATGGCACCATGTTGCTGTAATCTATAACGGAACAACCACTAAAATTTATATCGATGGCATAGAAGATGGAACTGCTAATATTAGTACGTCACCTGTTGCCAATTCAGAAAGTTTCCTAATTGGTGCTTCTGGAAGTTCACCAAGCAATTTTTTCTCGGGTGAAATGGATGAGTTAAGAATTTGGAATCGTGCTTTAACTGTAGATCAACTTAGATTTGTTATGAATCAGGAAATTGAAGTTTCTGGAGGAAATGTATATGGTACTATAATTCCTCAAACAGTAACTAAGCACGAAACGAGTAGTATACCCTCAGCAGATTTATTAGCATACTATCCATTTTCTCACATAAAAGGCAATTGTGTCTTAAATGAATCTTCAAACACAACACAAAACGGAAGACTTTACAACCTCCCTACCAGTTCAATAGAAAATCAAACAACGCCCCTACCGTTTATTTCTAACGCCAATACAGATTGGGATGTATCTGCCACTTGGTTAAATAATGGCGTACAGTACATCCCTAACACGACAATTAATGGAACAAATGTAGATTGGAATATTGTTGAAATTAATCATAATATTTCTGTTGACAGAGATTTAAATGTTTTGGCATTACTGTCCAATTCTAACGAACTTACCATAAATGGTAATACAGCCTTAAATACAGGACATGGGTTAACCATAACTCACTATTTAAAACTTGATGGTTCTATAGATTTAGAAGGGGAATCTCAGCTAATCCAAACTACAGGTAGTGATTTTGATGCTACAAGTACGGGGACTTTAGAAAGAGACCAACAAGGCACTTCTAATACCTATTTATATAACTATTGGGCTTCGCCTGTTGCTCCTACAAGTAATACAAATTACACCTTGCCTAATGTATTCAATAATATTAATTTTCTGGGCTCTGGGTATAATGGTACAGCTCTACCTGTTGCTGTTGCAGATTATTGGATATGGAAATATGCCAATAGAGTAAGTGATACCTATTCTGAGTGGCAACATATTAGAAGTACAGGAACAGTATCACCTGGAGAAGGATTCACTATGAAAGGTCCTGGTACAGCAACTCCAGACCAAAACTACGAATTACTAGGACAACCAAATAATGGAGATATTACTTTAACACTAAGTAAGGATAATGATTATTTAGTTGGAAACCCTTACCCATCGGCTATTGATGCCAATACTTTTATTTTAGATCATCTTAGTGTTACAGAAGGTGGTAATTATTCAAATGCAACAGAAAATATTATTAATGGTGCGCTCTATTTTTGGGATCATTTTGCTATTAACACACATGTATTAAACTCATATCAAGGAGGCTATGCGATTTATACATTAATGGGAGGTGCGCTCTCTATTTCAAATGATGTGAGAATTGATGCTACTGGAGGCGTAGGTACAAAACTGCCAGAAAGGTATATTCCAGTTGGTCAGGGATTTTTTGTGTCCGCGGTACTAGATGCTAATTTAATTGGAGATCCAAACGATCCTGCCATAACATTACCAGTTAATGGTGGAACTATCACTTTTAGAAACAGCCAACGTGTGTTCCAAAAAGAGGTCGTTTCTGGATCAAATACTGGATCTTTATTCCTTAAGACTAATTCTAAAGGAAAATCGGCTACAACTCATAAAGAAACAGATCCAAGAGAAAAAATCAGACTAATGTTTGATTCTCCAGATGGTTACCACCGTCAATTACTTGTTGGCATTGATGAAAACGCATCCAACGGATTTGATATAGGGTATGATGCGCAGCTTATTGAATCTAATAGTGAAGACATGTATTGGCATGCTAATAATTCCAACTTAATCATTCAGGCAGTTAATAACTTTAATAAAGAACAAATACTTCCCTTAGGTGTGAAAATAAACACAGAAGGTTTAGCCACAATAAAAATTGATGAATTAAAAAATATCGATAGCAATCAAAACATTTATTTACACGATAAGGAGCTAAATACATATCATGACTTACAACAAAATGATTATGAAGTTTATTTAACCTCGGGTGAGCATTTAGAACGTTTTGAAATAACATTCTCAAATAATAATACATTGCTAGATGTAGACTCTGTTGAAAATAAGGACCTACAAGTATATTTCTCTAATAAAAAAGAGAGTATTATTGTTCATAACCCTATTTTAAAACAAATTAAATCTATAGAAGTATATAATATTTTAGGGCAATCTATTTATGAATTTAACACAGAAACCAATAAAAATTATATAGAAAATAAAACACCTAATATTATAACTGGTACTTATATTATCAAAATGAAAACAGAAGCAGAAACCATTTCTAAAAAAGTATTAGTTAAATAATAGTTTTCCAAAATACTTTGCAAAAGGGGTTCGTGTCATTCAGAACGAAGTGAAGAATCTCACTGTCTTTACATTAAATAAAAATAAAAGGTTTTGAATTTCAATCCTGAGCGGGTATTTCTTAATGAGATCCTTTAAAGATGCTTCGCTGTGCTCTGGACGACAAACGATTGAAAAATTAATCATTTATATATAATAAAAAAAAACGTCAATGGTAGATCTGTGTTAAAAATTTTAACTAGCGGATGAAATGACGTAATTGAGGTGTCATTCAGGAGGTACGACTGAAGAATCTTTAAAGATTAATGATAAAGATTCTTCGCTGCGCTCTGAATGACAAATAATTGAAAATAAAGTATTTACAAAAAAATATCAATGATAGCGAAGCGAAGAATCTCACTATCTTTACATTAAATAAAAATAAAGGGTTTCGGATTTCAATCCTGAGCAGGTATTTCTTAATGAGATCCTTTAAAGATACTTCATTGCATACAGAATGACTCTTTTAAGCAACCACTTTCTTTGTTTTAAAGCAAAGAGTTTACTACTCCATAGATTTAGTCTTTAATTAACTTCTTTGTTATAGTAGTTCCAGAGCTTTTACTCATAATTTTAATAAAGTAAGCACCTTTACTTAATTGATTTAAACCAATTGCTATTTCAACTTTGCCATTTTTACTTAGCACATTTTTATTGTAAATAATTCTTCCTTTTAAATCGAATAGTACAATCTCAAATGTGTCATTATTATAATTTAATGGCACTTTTACGTTAATAGTTTCATTAAATGGATTGGGTATTATAGATACATTTTCAAGATTAAAACTATCAGCACCTAAAGTTGTTTGAGCTGTTCCGTCACAATCTTCATCAATAGCATTATCAGGAATTTCGGTTGCATCGGGATTAATACCCACATCAGAATCATTACAATCCGTTACTGGTAATATACTTGTTGTATAACCTAATCCAGGACTCGTACAACTTTGTGTTGTTGATACCGCATAATTATCTCCATCAGAATCTAAATACCATACTGTATCGGGATTAATACCCACATCGGAATCATTACAATCCGTTACTGGCAATATACTTGTTGTATAACCTAATCCTGGACTCGTACAACTTTGTGTTGTTGATACCGCATAATTATCTCCATCCGAATCTAAATACCATACTGTATCGGGATTAATACCCACATCAGAATCATTACAATCCGTTACTGGTAATATACTTGTTGTATAACCTAATCCTGGACTCGTACAACTTTGTGTTGTTGATACTGCATAATTATCTCCATCCGAATCTAAATACCATACCGTATCGGGATTAATGCCTACATCGGAATCATTACAATCCGTTACTGGCAGTATGCTTGTCGTATAACCTACCCCAGGACTCGTACAACTTTGTGTTGTTGATACCGCATAATTATCTCCATCAGAATCTAAATACCATACTATATCGGGGTTAATACCCACATCAGAATCATTACAATCCGTTACTGGTAATATACTTGTCGTATAACCTAATCCTGGACTCGTACAACTTTGCGTTGTTGATACCGCATAATTATCTCCATCGGAATCTAAATACCATGTAGTACTAAGATCTTGAATTTGAACAAGTGTTAAAACAATATCATAAACTGCAAAGGCATCCATTTTACCAGTAAAATAAGCATCTGAAGAATTTTGAAAACTATCATTTCCACTTAATTTTCCTCCAATGCCACCATAACTAAAATGACTGGATATAGATGAAGGTGCTCCTGTATTAATGGCTACTTGTACACCATCTATATACAATTTATGACTTGTCGTCGCACCATCATAAACTAAAGCGATATGATGCCAATCACCATCATTTGGAAAAGGTGCGCTTAATGTCGTTTCAATAGAAGAAGACTCTCTAACTATTGATTCTAAATTTGAACCATTCAGTCTTATAGCAATACCAATGTTCTGACCTCCTTCATCAAATATATCTTGAATTCCTGTTAAATTAGTTGGTTTAATCCAAGCAGCAATACTTCTTGAACTTGTTGATGCATTTAAAAAATTATCTGGAGAAACACCATTAGTGGCATATTGAATAGCTTCGGTTCCATTAAAAACGACAGATCGGTCACCTTCTTTAAAATCTAAAATATCGTATGAAATCCCTGTGGATGTTAAAGCTGTTGGATTATGTGCATTTCCAGAAGCATCATCTGTATTACTTGCTATATCAAAATCCCAATAAGCTTCATATCCACTTGTTGGCTGACAACCAGCTGTTGAATTGGCAATAACGAAACATGAAGCGTTCTGAATTAGTGACACCGATAAGGCCGTGTTATACACAGAAAAGGCATCCATTTTACCTGTAAAATAGCTATCTGCGGCAACACCAAAACTATCCCAACTACCAATCACGCCAGCAATACCACCTCCTGTAGTATTATGAGTACCAATAGAACTAGGTGCCGAACTGCTTGTAGCTGCTTCTACACCATCAATATATAGTTTCTGACTCGTAATCGACCCATCATATACTAAAGCAACATGATGCCAATCGCCATCCGATGGAAAAGCAACACTCAAACTATTTGAAATTGTTGAAGACGTTCTTACAATAGACTCTAAATTGGAGCCATTAAGACGCATGGCTATACCTACCGTATTACCGCCTTCATCAAAAATTTCTTGAATTCCTGACAAATTAGTAGGTTTAATCCATACTGAAACTGTTCTGGCAGTTGTTATTTCAGATAAAAATGTAGCACTGCTATAGTTTATATCGACCGTGCCATCAAATATGACCGATTGATCTCCTTCTTTAAAATCTACTGCATCATAAGTTAACGTACCATTTATTGGGTTGGGATCATTCCCATTTCCAGAAGCATCATTGGCATCACTAACAGAATCAAAATCCCAATAAGCTTCATATCCTGCTGCTGCCTGACAACCATCGGTTGAATTTGAACCACCTCCAGAAGTACTAATTATATAGGGCAAAGGAACCGTTTCTCCATTACTTCTGTAAGTTGGCAAAGGAGCCGATATATTGATTAAATGATTCTGTAAATCGGTACTCATATCATTACCAATAGTCAATGTTGCTAAATCTGGACTTCCCGTTAATAAATTAGTAGTTTCACTAATATCATTTATTAAATCATATAATTCATAAGACGCTGTTTCATAATTATGTATGAGTTTATAATCTCCTTTTCTAATAACAGAAACAGGTCTTGCATCTCGGTTTGAATCTATAAGATACCCTGGATAATGCCAATATAAGGCGTCTCTGCCTAAAGCTGTTCCGTTAGTTAATAGTTGCCAATGACTCAATCCATCTATATCATAACCACTTGGTAAAGTACCACCAGCAGCCTCTACAAATGTTGGGTATATATCGAATCCAACAATAGGAGTTGTATTAATTGTACCCTTATTTAATAGCCAAGGAGCCTCAGACCATACAATACTAACAGATCTAATTCCGCCTTCGTACCACTCGCCTTTCATACCTCGTAAAGGACCAGCATCATCACTATGAACTGCCCCTCCGTTATCCGAAATAAAATAGACCAAAGTATTAGCAGATAACATGTTGCCAGGATTTCTGGGATCAGCCGTCGTTTTTAAATAATCTATTAATCTCCCGATAGTTTGATCCATACCTTCTGCTAAAGCAGCTTGCCCTGGTTTTCTATCATGTCCCATGGAACTTGGATTACTAATAGCTTTAGCATTATATTTCGCCCTTAAATCTGGCCGTGCATCACTTGGATTAAAAGGACCATGTATTGCAAAGTTGCTAAAATGCATAAAAAAAGGACTGTTAATATTTGCATCAATAAAATCCATAGCTGCATCAGCCATAGCATCAGTAACATGTTTTGCTGTTCCCTCTAAAGAATTATCTCCTGCCAACATTAAAGATTCTGCTTCAGTATAAGGATCTGCATAAGGATCTAATTCGGGTCCAATACTACTACCAAAAGTATATGGAGCACCACTGTTAGAAGCAAAGTAATTTCCTGGATTCCCTTTAGTTCCTCCTCCATAATTAACATCAAACCCTTGGTCTGTTGCTGCATTATCTGTAACATCTGTTGCCTCATTTTCTCCAACATGATATTTTCCTAAATGCACCGTTTTATAACCTGTTTCCCGCATGGTTTCTGCAAGAGTTATCGCCGCAACTGGAAGTTCATCTACACCACTTGGCAATCCATTATCTGGACCTATAAGCAAAGTAGAATTCCCGCCTCTATTTAAATTATCAACAGCAAATATATTATTTGTTGGTCGTGAGGCATATTGCCCGCTTAAAAGGGCAGCTCTAGTTGGTGCACAATTTGAACCATTAACGTAGCCATACGGAAAAGCGATACCTTCACTAGCTAATGTTGCTAGTCTGGGGGTTTCAAAAAAATCACTCGAATTGCCTAAATTTGTTAATCCTGTACTAACTTGAGACCAGCCCATATCGTCAGCAATAATAACAATGACATTTGGAGATTGAGAGTAAATTTTATTAACTACAATAGAAAATAATAGCAATAAGTAGATAGTTATTGTCTTCATAAATCTTGAGGTTAGTTATTTTTAAGTCTCAACGAAGTTATTGCATTTCACCGAATAAAACAATCATTTTAGCGATTTATTGATATAAATAGTACATTTATATAAAGATTTAACGCACAAAAAAGAGAAGAACATAGTTCTTCTCTTTAAATAAAAGTACACTAAATTTTACTTTATTCTAATCTTTTATAACCCGCTTGTGAACGGTTTTTCCATCAATATTTATATTAATTAAATATTGACCACTTTCTAAATTTGAAGTAGGGATTTTAATTAATGTTTCTTTTGAATAATTCTTTTCGACAATCAATTGACCAAGCATATTGAATATTCTTACATTAGATCGAATATACTCAGCTTGGATTTTAATAATCAACTGCTCCTTAAACGGGTTAGGATAAAGTATAGCTTCAATTTCGGTTAAATTAAACGCCTCCTCTGCTATCGTTTCATTTTCGGGTTTCGTCTTACTTGAAGCTATTTTTGAAGTTCCTCCAGAAGTACTGCAACCACTTATAATAACATCATCAATATAAACCCAATCTGAATTTCCTGAGGCATCAGCTCGAAATCTTAGCTGTGTGGTAGCAGTAAACGGACCAGAAATTAGGACTTGATCTGTATAAAATTGATTGTTTACAAATTCATCATCTCTATTCCATTCTTCTACTGTTGTAAAACTTCCTCCACCATTTGTAGATATTTGCAACCAAAAGTCTTCATTACTATTATCCATACTTCTACAGTAATAACCAAAATCAACAGTTATTTCTTCATAAGCTGTTAAATCTAAATTATCTGTGGTTCCAACTGAAGTCGAGGTATTATCTCGTAATCGCATACTATAAGTTCCAGTTGTTGCGTACGTAGCATTTGGATTTCTATAGGAATCTGAACCTCCGTCATTCCATATCCCCCAACCAGACTCAAATCCTTCAGAATTTAACACCGAATATGTACAGCCTACAGAATTTACAGTTACAATAACATCATCATCAGAACTACATCCATTTTGTGTAACAGTTACGGTGTAGGTTGTTGTAGCTATTGGACTTACTGCTATACTTGCTGTGGTAGCGCCTGTACTCCATAAATAAGTTCCGCCGCCTGTAGCCGTTAAAGTGGTACTATCTCCATTATTAATAGTAACATCAGATCCAGCATCGGCAGTTGGTAATGTATTGACGGTTACTATAACATCATCATTATCTGATGTCACACCATCTGAAACCGTTACCGAATATGTTGTTGTACTTACAGGACTTACTGTTATACTTGCTGTGGTAGCTCCTGTATTCCATAAATAAGTCGTGCCACCTGAAGCTGTTAAAATCGTACTATCGCCTTCACATATGGTTACATCTGCCCCTGCATTGGCAACAACAGCTGCTACTGTACAAGCAGAATCGTTTATTTCGGTGGCATTTAATACCTCATCATAAACAGTAAATGCATCCATTTTTCCTGTAAAAAAAGCATCCGAGGAATTAGCAAAACTATCATTGCCACTAATTTTTCCACCAATACCTCCTTTACCAGTATGCGTATTAATAGATGCCGCCGCCGTACCAGATGCTACTTCTAATCCATCTATATATAGTTTTTGACTTGTATTTGCCCCATCATAAACCAAAGCGACATGATGCCAAGCACCATCGTTTGGAAATGCAGCACTTATTTGGATAAACGAAGAAGCACTTTCTCTAACAACCCCTTCTAAATTACTCCCATTTAATCGCATGGCTATCCCAATAGATCCGCCACCTTCATCATATACATTTTGAAGACCTACTAAGTTTGTCGGTTTAATCCATGCCATCATAGTTCTGGCACTATGGCCACTAACCATAAAATCTCCTGGCGATCCTGGTGAGTATTGAATACTTGAACTGCCATTAAATACAGCAGACTGATCTCCTTCTTTAAAATCTGACGTATCTGCTGTAATAGAACCAACGGTCGCAATTGGGTTATGTAAATTGCCAGAGGCATCTTCGCCTATGCTTGAATTTGCCGAATCAAAATCCCAATAAGATTCATAACCACTAGTAGGTTGACAACCTGCTGTAGAATTTCCGACTACTAAGCAAAAAGCTTCTTCTATTTGAGTATTTGATAAAACGGTGCCATACACAGAAAACGCATCCATTTTCCCAGTAAAATAACTATCGGCAGCATTTGCAAAACTATCATAATTACCAATAACGCCGCCAATTCCACCACCAGTAGTATTATGGGAAGCAATAGAACTTGGCGCAGCACTACTGGAAGCCACCTCAACACCATCTATATATAATTTATGACTCGTAGTTGCTCCATCATACACAAGTGCCACATGATGCCAATCACCATCATTCGGGAATGGCGTCGATACATTATCTGCAATAGATAAGGAACTTCTAACAACAGACTCTAAATTTGTACCATTAAGACGCATCGCTATACCTACCGTATTACCACCTTCATCAAAAATTTCCTGAATTCCGACCAAATTAGTTGGTTTAATCCAAGCAGATACTGTTCTTGCTGAAGTTGCAGGAGATATAAATGTCGCACTGCTATAATTAATATCTACTGTACCGTCAAAAACAGCCGATTGGTCGCCTTCTTTAAAGTCTACAGCATCATAAGTAAGTGTACCATTAACTGGGTTAGGATCATTTCCATTTCCAGAAGCATCATTAGCATCACTGGCAATATCAAAATCCCAATAAGCCTCATAACCACTTACAGCTTGACAACCATCTGTTGAATTTGGAACACCTCCACTAGTGCTTATAATATATGGTAAAGCAACTGTAGTGCCATCACTCCTATATGTAGGCAACGGAGCTGAAACAGCAATTAAATGATTTTGTAAATCGGTACTCATTTCATTACCAAGCATCAAAGTGGCTTGGTCTGGACTCCCCGACAACAAGTTAGTTGTTTCGCTAATATCGTTTATAAGATCATACAACTCATACGATACTGTTTCATAATTGTAAATTAATTTATAATCTCCTGTCCTTATTATTGATACAGGTCTTTGATCTCGGTTGGAGTCAATAAGGTATCCAGGAAAGTGCCAATAAATAGATTCTCTAGTCATACTAGTACCATTTGTTAGCATTTGCCATTGGCTGGCACCATCAATATCATATCCTGTAGGCAACGTTCCCCCAGCTGCTTCTACTAAAGTAGGATATAAATCGAAAGCTATTACTGGCGTGGTATTAACAGTTCCTTTATTAGCTAACCACGGGGCTTCAGACCATGCTAGCGTTACCGATCTAATCCCGCCTTCATAATATTCACCTTTCATGCCACGTAGTGGTCCAGCATCATCACTACTTATAGCTCCCCCGTTATCCGAAATAAAATACACCAATGTATTCTCAGATAGCATCTTACCTGGATTTCTTGGATCGGCAGTTGTTTTTAAATAATCTATTAGTCTTCCAATAGTTTGATCCATACCTTCTGCAATCGCAGCTTGTCCTTTATTGTTATGCCCCATTTGACTAGGAGTTTTCGCATCATATTTGGCATACAAATCTGGTCTGGCATTCGCCTGATTAAATGGTCCGTGAATAGCATAATTACTAAAATGCATAAAAAAGGGATTGCTCTTTTCTGCTTCCATAAAATCAATCGCCGCATCTGCCATGGCATCTGTAACATGTTTTGGAGTGCCTTCTAATGAATTGTCTCCAGCAAGTGCTAACGACTCTGCTGCTGTATATGGGGCTGCGTATACATCAAGTTCTGGTCCAATATTACTACTAAAAGTATAAGGCGCACTACTCGATGCAAAATAACTTCCTGGTGCCCCAGAAGTACCTCCTCCATAATTATAATCGAAACCTTGATCGGTTGGCGCATTATTAGAAGTACTGGAAGCTTCATTTTCCCCTACATGATACTTACCTAAATGCGAGGTAGTGTATCCTGCTGTTTTCATTGTTTCTGCAATGGTTATAGCACTTGAGGGTATTTCATCTATGTTATTATTAGACGCTAAACCCATATCTGGACCAATCAAAGTAGAGTTAGAACTCGTATTACCTCTATTTAAGTCATAGACATTAAATATGTTGTTAGTTGGTCTTGACGCATACTGACCACTTAACAACGCTGCTCGCGTAGGTGCACAATTGGCGCCATTCACATAGGCATATGGAAATGCAATGCCTTGCGATGCTAATGTTTCCAAGGTTGGGGTTTCGTAAAAATCACTTGGGTTGTTCAAATTTGTTAATCCCGTACTGACTTGTGACCAGCCCATATCGTCGGCAATGATAACAATTACATTAGGGGATTGAGAAGAGAGATGATTAAAAAATAAAATAAATAGCAATAAACATAAATACTTGGTAGTTTTCATATTTAAAAAAATTGGTTAGTAATCAACAAGTTAGTGTTTTTTTTCAATAAAAAACGAATGTTTAAACTTGTTTATAAATATTTTCCTTCGAAGAACAACAGTAAAAACGTCTAAAAAATCGTAAGTAATAGATTATCAATACATTAAATCATGTATTACAAAAAAACGATACGATGTTGTATCTTAACTTAATTATTAACTAAAATGAAATTTTTGCATTTAGAACATGCATAAGACTGATTTACAGACATAAAATAATATCAAAAACTACTTCTAAGTCACAAAATTTTATTTTCAATACCTGCATTGCAGATTTTTATCTGTAAAATTCAATCGAATTGACGAATTTTTATCAAAAAATAAAGCCTGTTAAATAAGTGCCAAATCTACCTATTGGAATCGTAATATTTAACGCTTAAAAATAAGCGAAAATTTTATAAAAAAAACCATCCTATAAAGCCATTATTCTTTTCAAATTTAGTTGTCATTTTTTTAAAATCACCTCAAAATATCAAGCAAATACTACATCATGACATCTAAGTATTACATTTAAACAAGTTAAATTTAATTATCTAAAAATCAATAAGTTACAAAGATATAAAAACAAAAGTAATCTCCAACCCACATGCATTTTGTCGATTTTATTTGCATTTCATAGAATATTGTAATATATTAGCTTCAAATATTTAGTCCCAAACTAAAAATTCTAACCGCTTTATGGGAAACTTTCCTTCATTCTACAGACACCTCCTTTTTGGAGTATTTTTATGTTATAGTTTTACAGCTATTTCACAAGATTTTAATGTACAACATATTCAAGACGATATTGATGAAACTGGTGGCACTAATACTAGTTTTACAGCAGTTTCTTCTTTAAATAATGCAGTTGCTTTGGCAAATAATAACAGAAAAACCCATGGAGGCTCTAATGGCGTTACTGCTGGAAGGCAAGGAGACGATATGGCTGGAGCTCGTACTTTAACTGGCACTGGAACATTATCATACTATCGAGAATCTGGTTCAGAAAATGAAAACACAAGATTTAACACGTCTATTTGGGAATATATAGGTTCTGGAGGTGGCCCTAATGAAATGATTGTTAGAGGACGATATGTTATAGACCTTAACGGCGGAACTTATACCGTCGATGAAGCTATTTCAGGAATCTCTAATAAAGATAAGTGTATCCCTTTTATTACTGGGATAATGAATAATTCTGTTGCTGGTAATGCCGATTCTGGAACAGCCATAGCCTATTTAACAAGCGATACTAACTTAAGAGTAGAAAAAGGAGGAACTAACACTCCTAATGTTCGTGTTTATATAACTCTAGTAGAATTTACAGGATCCAACTGGACCGTTTTACATGGAGATTCTGGAGATACAGGAGGAAATACAGGTACGATAACTTTATACGACAGTTCAGACGGCACAGGAACAATAACAGATGTAAGTGACTGGTCCAATGCTATCATATTTAGCCATCACAGAGGAGATACAGCCATTGCTGGTACTAATGACGGAAATTCTGCTAACTGGCCCATGACAACACCAGGAAGTAATGACCAAACTGTAAATTGGACTTCCCATAGTTCTCACCTTTCAGATGGTACCAATCGTAATTTTGTACATGTATTAAATAATTCTGAAGTAACCGTAACCAGATTTAGTGATGCTTCTGTAGGAACTTCTATAACTATAGATATAACCTCAGCAGGACTAACAGATTTAAGTCAAGCTATGGTAGTTGGTTCAACGTATCATAGTGGTTCTGGTATTGGTTATGGTAGAGGATGGAGAAATTATAAATTAAATTCATTAACACAAGCCGAACACTGGACACATCGTGCTGGAGGAGGGACATCTACTGTAGGCACCAGTATGCAAATTGTAAATTTTATTTATACCCCAACCCAAACCGAAGGTCCAGGAGGTATTACAACAAACTTAGAATTATGGCTTAAAGCAGATTCTGGTGTGGAAGAAGCTACTAGTGATGCTGCTGAGAATACTGATCCTGTTTTAAATTGGTTGGACAATACCATAAGCAACAACGATGCGACACAAATTACAGGAACCAATAAGCCGACCTATACAGATGGCGTTTTAAATTTTAATCCTGTAATTGATTTTGATGGAGATGACCTTTTACAAACTCCTGCAATAACTACTAATTCTGACATGACCGTATTTACCGTTGCAGAAGGACAAAGTGGTGTTCAAAAACAAATATTAAATTTAAACGGTGGTGATAATATTATTATAGAATATCTAGATGCCACCCCCACTTTTAGAGCAAGAATGTATGATGGAGTGAATACTGGAGAAATATCAACGTCAACCGATGTAGCAGATGGAACAACCTATATTGCAAATTATGATGTATATTCAAATACTGATTCTGAACTCTTTATTAATGGTTCTTCAGTTGGAAAAGATGCTACAAATGCATATGCCCCAACAAGTCCAATTGCCAACATAGGTGGACATCCTTCAAATACAGCAAAAAGATGGGATGGTGGTATCGCTGAAGTTATTGTATATAATGGGTCTATAACAAATACCGAAAGAGACAAGATAGAATCTTACCTAGCTATTAAATATGGAGTTACATTGGGTACAAATGGCACATCTCAAGATTATGTGGACTCAGATGGCAGGGTTATTTGGGATCAACTTGATAATGTAGGTTTCAATTATAACGTTACAGGTATTGGACAAGACGATGTTGCAGAATTAAATCAAAAACAATCAAAATCCATTAATACAACAGATGATATAACTATTGGCATCAAAGATATCGCTACTAACAACAGTACAAATACAAATTCCTTTTTAGCCGATAAAACCTTCTTAATGTGGGGGCATGATGATGGCGCCACAACAGCAACGACTGATATCACTAAAGATTTTGGAGCTGGAACAGGTGTAACAAGTAGTGTAAGTGTAACTCCAATCATCAGAAAATGGAAAATGGTAGTTACAGATTCTGTTCCCACTATAAAACTTTCAATACCAGAATCTATGGTATCTGCTACCAATGCAGGAGGTGAAGAATATGTTATGATCGTTGCAGACGATGCTTCGTTCACAACTAATGTAACATCAGCAACCATGGAAGATGTCGGTACAGAATTAGAAGTTGATTTCTACTTTGAAGGGACTAAATACATTACATTTGGTTCTACACCAGAAATCGCCATAGGGTCTCGTTCTGCACATTTTGATAATTATCTAACAAACGATACCTATTTAGATGCTGGCGATGTAAATGATTTAGATAATACAGATTTTACTATTAGCGCCTGGGTGAAACGTGATGTAGGAGAAAATAAATTCGACATCGTTTCTAAAAGAAATTACTTCCACGAAGCTCCTGGTCCTCCTGCTGAAACGTATACGCATGGCTATGCGTTTAGAATAAATTCAACCAGCCAATTTAGAATGGTTTGGAGAGATCCTGACGATAGCTCTAACAATATCATGGAAACCTCTGCCACCATTCCAGAAAATGAATGGCACCATATAGCAGCAACTTATGACTCTGGCACTAACATGGTGAGTTTATATATTGATGGTTACCTGGAAGATAGTGATGACGCATTAGATCCAATAGAAACACCATCAGATTCTCATTTCTTGATTGGAGCAGCACATCATATTAAAAGGCAACAAAGAATGAGAGGTAGTGTTGATGAAGTACGTGTTTGGAATGTAACACTTTCGGGAGACCAGATACGATATATCATGAACCAAGAAATAGAGAATAATTCTAATTTTGCTGATGGTGTAGTTTTACCAACTTCTACTACCAAAAATGAAGTCATACCAATTCCGTGGGCTAACTTAATTGCCTATTACCCAATGAGTACTTTAGTTTTTGGTAGCATTAAAGATGAATCTGATAGTGGTAATGATGCTACTATGATAAATTACAGTGATTTAGATAATCAAACTGCTCCTTTACCATACAAAACAGCAGGAGATGGTGATTGGGATACTTCAGCTACTTGGGAAAATGGCGATGTACAATATTTACCAGGAGTTGATTCATATTTAGCTGCATTGGAGACTATTGATTATAATATTGTCCAAATAGACCATAACATCACTATGGACAATTCAAATACAACACTTATTCCTGCTTCAAGAAATGGTAACAGAACTATTTTAGGCTTAATTGTTAATAGTGGCGGTGATCTGCAAATCAATGGCAGTACTGCTTCTAATACTGGTTTTGGGTTAACTGTTTCTCATTATCTTAAACTAGACGGAACTATAGATCTGGAAGGCGAATCTCAATTAATTCAAACGACAGATAGTGATTTTGACGTAACAAGTACTGGTACTTTAGAAAGAGATCAACAAGGAACTTCCAATACATATCTTTATAATTATTGGTCGTCTCCTGTAGCTCCAACTAGTAATTCGAATTACACAGTACCTAATATAATATCTAATGTTAGTTTTTTAACGTCAGGATATAATGGTACGGCAACCCCTAGTATTGCAAATGCCGATTATTGGATCTGGAAATATGCTAACAATCCTGCTAATGATTACTCGCAATGGGAGCATGTTAGAAGTACTGGGAGTATTTCACCAGGTCAAGGTTTTACAATGAAAGGACCAGGTACTAGTGGCGATCAAAACTATATACTATCTGGACAACCTAATAATGGAGATATTACCCTAACATTAAGTGATGATAATGACTATTTAGTTGGAAACCCTTACTCATCTGCTATTGATGCCAATGCCTTTATTTTAGATCATATTAGTATTACAGATGGCGGTAATTATTCAGATCTAACAGAAAATATTATTAATGGTGCGCTTTATTTTTGGGATCATTTTGCTAATAACACGCATACATTGGGAGCATATCAAGGAGGCTATGCGACTTATACATTAATCGGAGGTGCCCTTGCTATTTCAAATGATGTAAGAATTAATGCTACAGGAACCGTAGGCACAAAACTGCCAGAAAGGTACATTCCAGTTGGTCAGGGATTTTTTGTATCCGCAAAATTAGATACTAATTTAGTTGGAGAGCCAAACGATCCTGCAATAACATTGCCAGTTAACGGCGGAACCATTACATTTAGAAACAGTCAACGAGTTTTCCAAAAAGAGATCGTTTCTGGATCAAATACAGGATCCTTATTCTTTAAATCAAATACAAAAGAAAAATCTGCTGTCAATTCAAAAACAGCAGATCCAAGACAAAAAATCAGACTAATGTTTGATTCTTCCGAAGGATATCATCGTCAATTATTAGTTGGAGTAGATCAAAAAGCCTCAAATGATTTTGATTTAGGTTATGATGCGATCCTAATAGAATCTAATAAAGAAGATATGTATTGGAAGGTAGGAGCATCAAAATTAACAATTCAGGCAGTAAACAACTTTAACCAAGAACAAGTTTTACCGTTTGATTTAAAAATTAATAAAGAAGGATTAGCAACGATAAGAATTGATGAATTAGAAAACATGACTAATGATCAAGATATCTTTTTATTTGATAAGGAACTAAATGTTTATCACAATTTAAGGCAAAGTGATTATGAAATTTTCTTATTTCCTGGTGAATATCAAGATCGTTTTGAAATTACTTTTTCTAATAACGCGCATCAAATATTAAGTAAGGATGCTATTGAAAATGATAACATAGAAACATACTTTTCAAATAAAAAACAAAGTATTATTATTCATAACCCAACATTAAAAAACATACAATCTATTGAAATGTTTAACATACTAGGACAATCCTTATTACAATTTGAACCTAAAACAAATAATAATTATATACAATACACCATCGCCCAAATTAAAACAGGCAGTTATATATTGAAAATAGGTACAGAAGAAGGAACAGTTTCTAAAAAAGTATTAATCAAAAAATAGTTATTTTTTTGTGTATTACATAAGATACTGAATATCAAATGACTCTATAAACTTCCAGTTCATAGAGTAGTTTTGGCAGACCGAAAGTCTATTTCGTAAAATACCGAAATAAAAGAATAAACATTATAAATGTAAATTTGTGAAACCTGCCAGCCAGCAGGCTGGTTCGTGTCAAAAATTTTTAGAAGCTAAAAGCTCTAAAACATATATTTTCAGATGTATTTTAAGACAAATACGTACGCTTAATCGAATATTTAACACACTTTATCGTGTTTTTTACAAAATAAAAATATATATTTGCCTCATAATCAATTACATTAATAAGAACTGTTTAGTCCCAAACTAAATAAACCTATTTATGAAAGTTATGACCCGCAGATATTCGCTGATGGCACTTATCTTTAGCATGTATGTTTCCTTTACTGCTATATCACAAACTATTGCTACATACGATTTTGAAAGTGGATTACAAAGCTGGATAGATGGTGGTTCCGATTCTGGTTTAAATACTAATTCCATATATGCCAGTAACGGCTCTCAATCAATTTACTCAAAAGACGATGACACATCTCAAAATGACACAACATCTCCTGTTTTAAATCTTTCTGCATATAGTTCTGTAGATTTTTCTTTTTCATTTATAGGTCGCGGTATAGATACTGGAGAAGGTTTTTCTTTACAATATTATAATGGATCCAGTTGGTCTACAATTAAAACTTACATACTGGGAACAGATTTTACTTCAAACAACTATAGTTATACTTTTTATCAAACTATAAATAGCGGACTTTCCTCTAATGCCCGATTCAGGTTTAGAAGTACTTCAAATGCTAATAATGAATACAGTTATTTTGATGATATACTAATAAAAGTTTCAGAGCCAGAAATAGATGTAGCAGGTAATAATCTGTCCATTTCTAATGGAGATATTACGCCCTCTAATTCAGACCATACTTCTTTTGGCACCTCTAATTCTGGAACACTTGTTACAAGAACCTATACTATTTACAATAAAGGAGGTAGCGATCTAACCATTTCTAATATTGCTTTATCAAATACCACGGACTTTTCAATTATAGCACCTTTGTATGCATCTCCAGTTGTTCCTTCTTCTGGTGTAACTACATTTACAATTCAATTTAATCCGCCTACTCTAGGAACAAAAACATCTACTGTAACTATTACCAATAATGACTCTGATGAAGGTTCCTATCAATTTAATATTGATGCTCGTTCCGAACAGAATTTCTTCGATAGTGATGGTGATGGCATACTTGATAATATTGATATTGATGATGATAATGATGGGATCCTCGATTCGGAAGAAGAACTATCCTGTAGCGCATCTTCAATAGCCACAACAACAAATTATAAATTCTTAAATGAAACATTTGGAGAAGGCCACAGAACAACCATTAATACAACTTATGATGCTATAACAACCTATTGTTACGAAGATGGCACTAATGGCGCAAGCACAACAGCATGTCCAAGTTTAAGTGATAATAACTTAGGTGACGGTGAATATGTTGTGTATTATAAAGCTGGAGATGGAGATGGCGTAAACGATACCCCTAATGCAGAAGTAGCAAGTTGGGCAGATAATTATTGGTATACTGGCGAAGATCATACTTCTGGAGATACAAACGGAAGAATGGCTATGTTTAATGCATCTTACAATCCTGGAACCTTTTATACAGCAACCATTATAGGATCATTACCAAACATCCCCATTACCTATAGTTTTTGGGTATTAAATTTAGATACAGAAGATGCCCCAGGTATAACAACCAGGCTTAGACCAGACATATTAGTAGAATTTAGAGATGTAAATAATAATGTTTTAGCCTCAATAACAACTGGAGACATCCCGCCTTCTATAAATGGAGATCCAGCTGGAAGTTGGCATCAGTTTACAGCAAACCTAACTTTTAATGTAAGTGAGTTTTATGTTTACTTTATAAATAACGAAGTTGGTGGTGCTGGTAATGATTTAGCAATAGACGATATTGTAATATCACAGACATTATGTGATACCGATAAGGATCGTGTTGCAAATATTTTTGATTTAGATTCAGACAATGATGGGATTCCAGATGTTGTTGAAGCTGGTTTAGGAAATTATAGTGATGGTAATGCTACACTAACCAATAGTGGCAGTTGGGTTGATTCCAACAATAATGGAATGCATGATTTAAGTGAAGGGCACAGTACCTTAGATTCAGATCTGGATGGTACTCCAAATTACTTAGATTTAGACTCTGATAATGATACTATTTTTGATGTAGATGAATCTGGAGCTACTAATTCTGGCAGTGCCACATACCAAAATGGAGATGGTGATATTACTGGAGATGGTGTTGGAGATGGAACAGATACAGATGCTGTTAGAGAAACAGATATTAACTCCGATGGTATTTCAGAATATTTTACTGATGGCATTTTAGATCTATATGATTTTTTTAATGGAAATACATTTGCTACTGGCTATGGCAATTCAAACCAAGGATCTACGGGGTCTGGCTGGGAACATTATCTAGCAGATAGCGATAATGACAATACTCCTGATTATATTGATACTACTTCAGATGGATCAACTTACGATATTTCACATACTTTATATGCAAGTTTAGACGGAAATAACGATGGTGTAATTGATGATACAAATGATGCTGAAGGCGATGGCATTATTGATTTATTTGATACAGATGATGCCGTTTTTGGTTCCCCAAGAGATTTAAATAGTAAATATCATTTATTTTTTGACGGACGTAATGATTATGCTGCAGAAAGTACTGTAATTAATGAATGGGATGAGGCCACCATCATGTCCTGGATAAAAACAGATCCTTTATCTTCTGGAATTCAAATAATTGTTGGTCAAGATGAATTTTATTTACAACTCAATGCCGATAAAAGCATTACAGCCTACGCCGATGGTTATACCATTTCAAGTAGCTCAAGCATAGCAATAAATCAATGGACACATATAGCAGCAACTTATAGTTGCGATTGCCTGGATGGTATGTTTAAATTATATATTAACGGATCTGAAGTAGCAAGTACCACAACGTCTTCTGGGGCGTTAAACACAGATACTTCCAGCTTTACTATTGGCAGAAAACCAGATACCGATACTCATTATTTTTATGGCTATATAGACGAATTAAGAGTTTTTGATAAAGCGTTATCTGAGAACGAACTTCATAAAATGGTGCATCAGGAAATTGAAAATAATGCAGGTATTGTTAGAGGCACCACAATTCCTCTAGACATAACAGATTTTATTGATACTTCAAACATAACCCCTTTAAGTTGGTCTTCGTTGCAACGCTATTATAGACTAGACACTTATAAAGATGATATTATAGACGATTTAACAACCAGTTCTATAGATACTGGTTCTGGTGCCAAAATTTATAACTCAAAAATAATTAATGGTCAAACAGCGCCGTTACCTTACGTTACAACATCTTCATGCAGTGGCAATTGGTCTAATTCCAGCAATTGGGAACAAGGTAATTTATGGGATATCAGTAACACAACACCAGCTTGTGCTATAGTTCAAATAAAAGGTAATTTACAAACAAGCACAGATCTTTCTACTGTAGGCTTAATTCTAGATAGCGGAAGTAAACTCGAAGTTAATGGAGATTCTGGGTTGTTAAATTCTTGGTATTTAAAACTAGACGGAGACATAGATTTAGAAGGTGAATCCCAGTTAGTTCAAACCGAAGATAGCACCTTAGATGCAACCAGTTCTGGAACACTTGAAAAAGATCAGCAAGGAACAGCAGATACTTATACCTATAACTATTGGTCGTCTCCTGTAGGATTACCCAATAGCTCTACAAATAATAACAGTTATAAATTACCAAATGTTATTACTAATGTTAATTTCTTAACCTCTGGATATAATGGTGCGGCATCTCCAGTGGGAATTGCTGACTATTGGGTTTGGAAATTTAGTAATCAACAAAGTGAAAATTACTCAAAATGGCAACACGTACGTAGTACAGGAACATTACTTGCTGGTGAAGGTTTTACAATGAAAGGTCCAGGAACTGGTTCTATTAGTACATCACAAAACTATATACTACATGGTAAACCAAATAATGGAGACATCAATCTAACTATAAGTACAGGAAATGACTACTTGGTTGGTAATCCATACCCATCTGCAATAGATGCTGTACAATTTATATTAGATAATGGCGCAACAATAGCAGGCTCAGGCTCTACAACAGGAACATTATATTTCTGGGAGCACTGGGGAGGTGGTTCTCATGTTCTTCGTGAATATCAAGGAGGTTATGCAACCTATTCGCTTTCAGGAGGTGTACCAGCTGCCTCAAAAGGTACTAACCATGCAGATGTCGCTACAGGAGGTACGCCAGCCAAAACACCTGGACGTTATATCCCAGTAGCTCAAGGGTTCTTTGTTACTGCAGAAACTGGTGGTACTATTAAATTCAATAACGGCCAAAGAGTCTTTCAAATTGAAGATGGTAGTAACTCCGTATTTACTAAATCATCTAATACTAAAAATGCCGAAACAAATTCTGGTAATAAGTCTAACACCGAGGATACCAGAATGAAACTAAGAATTGGTTTTAACTCTATAAATGACATACACAGACAATTATTATTGACTGTGGATGAAAACGCATCTGCAAATTACGATTGGGGTTACGATTCAAAATATATAGATACTCAGGTAGATGATATGTATTGGCTAATTAATAATGAAAAATTCACCATTCAAGGTATAAATAACATTAACGAGCAAACTATTATCCCTCTAGGAATTCATACTAATAAAGATGGTTTTAATAGTATTACCATTGATAAATTAGAAAATAATTCTAACGATTTAGATATTTATTTACATGATAAAGAACTAAATATATACCAAAACTTAAAACAAGGCGATTATGAAATGTCCTTAGCTGCTGGTGAATATTTAAATCGTTTTGAAATTACATTCGCTAAAGATCAAAGCTTAGCTGTAAATGATATTAATAATAGTCAAATAGAGGTTTATTTTTCTAACGAAAAAAATAGCATCATTATCAATAACCCTATTTCTAAACGAATAAAATCTGTTGAAATGCTTAATATAATTGGGCAATCGTTATTCAAATTTCAAACAAACACAAACGAAAATCATCTGGCATATAATACGAATCAAATTAAAACAGGAAATTATATCTTGAAAATACAAACTGAATATGGCATGATTTCTAAAAAAGTCTTAATAAAATAGTTGAGTTAGTTATTTAAGTTAGTCGCTTAAATCCCAAATCTATTTTGCTTAACTATATTTCAAGTCCTGAATTGACGTTCAGGACTTTTTTTATTTTATAAGAGTGATTAAAGCCTCTAAAGAAACTTTATGCTGCTCTCCAGAAATCATATGCTTTAATGTATATGTGTTTGAGTTTATTTCCTCATCTCCCACTAAAACAACAAACGGAATAGCGCGTTTATTTGCATGATTCATTTGCTTTTTCATTTTAGCAGCATCAGGATACAATTCAGAATTTATACCCTGCAATCGTAATTTATTAATAGCTTTTAAACTAAACAAAGCTTCTTTATCTCCAAAGTTTATAAAAAGTACGGCAACATTTTTATTGACAGTTTCTGGAAATAATCCTAATTCTTCAAGCACTAAATAGATGCGATCTAAACCAAAACTAATCCCCACACCACTTACATTTTTCATTCCAAAAATGCCAGTTAAGTCATCATAACGACCACCGCCTCCAATGGAGCCCATTTTCACAGTTTTAGGTGCCGACACTTCAAAAATAGCACCTGTGTAATAGTTTAATCCACGAGCTAATGTGACATCTAATTGCAATCTTGCTGTTGATAATCCTAACTCTGAAATTGCCGTATTTATAAAAGATAATTCTTCAATACCTTTTTTCCCTTCCTCAGAAGCCGATAAAATAGTCTTTAAACTTTCAATTTGAGATTCAAAAGAACCAGATAATGTAAACAAAGGTTGTAGTTTAGAAATACCATCTTCCGAAATACCTTTTCCAAGCATTTCTTCTTTTACCTTCTCCTCACCTATTTTATCTAACTTATCTAACGCTACCGTAAAATCGATTAATTTATCTGAAGCTCCAATAACCTCGGCTATTCCAGATAAAATTTTGCGATTATTAACTTTTATGGTAACACCCTCCAGTTTTAAGGCTGAAAATACCCTATCGTATAATTGGATAAATTCTACTTCTTGCCAAAGTGATTTACTACCAACAACATCGGCATCACACTGGTAAAACTCTCTAAAACGTCCTTTTTGTGGTCTGTCTGCTCTCCAAACTGGTTGTATCTGGTAGCGTTTAAAAGGAAACTCAATCTCATTTTGATGCTGCACTACATAACGCGCAAAAGGTACTGTTAGATCGTAACGGAGTGCTTTTTCAGATATACTTGATGTTAATTTATTAGAATTCTTTGTATCATAAGCCTCACCATTAGCTTTAGATAAATAATCTCCAGAATTCAAAATCTTAAAAATCAAACGATCCCCTTCTTCACCATATTTTCCCATTAAGGTATCCGAATTCTCAAAACTAGGTGTTTCGATAGGTTGGAAACCAAACGTTTCAAAAGCACCACGAATGGTATTAAAAATATAGTTACGCTTCGCTACCTGTTCTGGATTAAAATCTCTGGTACCTTTCGGTATGCTTGGTTTTTGAGCCATATCAACTTCCTGCCTTTCGACTCCGCTCAAGATTAACTTCAGCAGGAATCTTATTTAATGATTATTAATTTTTTTAATGGATTCTTCACTATACGATTACTGATTTAATAGTATGATGATGAATCACAAAAATATATAATGAAATTGTCATTGCGAGCTTTTTCAATAGAAAAAAAGCGTGGCAATCTTTTAATTAAAAAATAGTTAAATGATTAACAGATTGCCACGTCGTGCCTCCTCGCAATGACATTCTATTTTAACCTATCAACTTATCAAAATACATAAACAAATTGCCTTTAGTAATAGAAGCTCCTTGCTCAATCATTTTAAATTTATCTAAGTTCTTATCGTCTGTATAGTCCTTATCTGCTTGTAAAAATTCTACATTCTCATCCATTAAATTTTCACGCAGCCAATTGTAACCTTCTTTAGTGGTAATATCTACATCATTTTTTAAAGTAAGTGCTATAACAAACATTTTTTCTTCTGCTAAGCGAAATAAATACATATGTTGAGGAGAAATATGTTCTAAATATTCTGCTTTATTTAAAACACCTTCCCAAATTAAATCACTAAACACATCTAACTCCATTTCTGCCAGCTCGGGCTTATTAGCTTTTAGATTGGCCCACTCATCAGCAGTGATAGACTGTGTCGCCAAAAAGTTAATAAACTCCTGGTGTAATTCTTCAAATTGTTCTTTAGTTAGTCTTGCGTATTTCATTTTTAAATATTTGAGCGTTTTAGCACGTTTTGGCTATACCATATCCTTAAATTTACTTGTCTTAACATTTTGACTGCGCTCCATATAACAAAGATCAGCCATCAGCACAATCGAAGGGATACTATAATCAGTAACAAAAAAATGCGCCCTTATTAAGAGCGCAAATTTAAGAATATATATGTTATTATTTTTAAAAAATATAACGTAGCCCTACTTGTGCTTGCCATCTAGACGCTAAGCTAGAATCAAACCCAAATGTTTGAGCATCCGATCCGCCATTAAACGTATAAACAGGTACACTTCCTGAGGTATCAACACCAATAGGAGATATGTTATTAGGTTGTTCCACTACACCCCAATCTGAATTAAGAAGGTTTCCAAAATTAAGAATATCCAAACTTATTTGCAGTGTATTAGTTTTATCTTCACTAACGTTAAACTTAAAATCTTGTAATACTTTAATATCCCAGCGGCCTCTCCATGGTGCTAATGCGCCATAACGATCAAAATAACTCCCTCTATTATCATTTAAATATTTATCCTGTTGAATAAATCTTTCAAAATCCTCAGCTTGCCCAGATCCAGAAAATTGCATTTGTTGTACTTCTGAGGCTGTAGGTATATAAATTAGATCATTATTTTGAAAAGAACTATCTCCATTAATATTACCTGCATAAGTATAGTTAAAACGACCTCCTTGAGCGTATTCAAAAAATGTAGAAATCGTGGTCGCCCATTTATCGTTTCCATATACCCATTTTTTACTCCCTACTCCAACAAAACGATGCGTATCACCATATTTAGAATACGATAACACATCATCATTTGCATTACCTAAATTAGGATTAAAATCAAAAGCATCTCCAGTAATCTCTGCTTCAATAGAGTTTACATCCTTAGAATTAAGGTAATTATAAGCTAAACTTGTATAAAATCCATTTTCAAATGTTTTCTGCAATTTTAATGTAGCATTCCAAATACGTCCTTTATCAGAATTTGTAAAGACATAAGCATTATTTCCAGAATCACCAGATAAATAAACAGGTCTATCATCTCCTGGAGCATTCAATGTCCCTGTAGGATTTCTTAATCCCCAATTCTGTACATGCGCTGCATTTAAATCTTTGGTAAAAGAAATGTCTGTAGTAATCGTAAGTCCATTTTCTAGTCTATGATCTGCACCTATGTTAGTTCTCCAAACTTGTGGCCATTTATAATCAGGATCAATTAATTGAAAGAAACCATCATCCGCTCCACTTACCTGATTACCCAACCAAACGAAAGGAAAACGTCCTGTAAACAACCCTGTTCCTCCTCTTACTTGAGTTTTATTCTCATTATTCACATCCCAATTAAACCCTAGCCTTGGTGAGATCAACCAATCGTTATTTGGTAACGTTGTTGAATCTAAATTAACTTCTTCATTTTTATTTGGATTAAAATATGATACTGAATTATCTCTTGTAGCACCATTATCTGTATCTATATATTTTTGAATTAAGTCACCTGTATTAAAATATAAAGGTTTATCAAAACGTACTCCATAGGTCACTTTAAACGCATCTGTTATATTCCAGTCATCTTGAACATAAAAAGATAGTTGACCAACATTAAGTTCTGCTAATTTCCAGCCACCGTCGTTACCAGTTCCATTTGTATTAAATGTATCGAAAGCATTTTGAGTTGCAGTTAAATATTGATCTACTAAACCGCCTGGTTGTGCATTATCTAAAAACTCTTGTACATTAGCATATGGAGCAAATATTCCAAAATATGGAAATACTCCAAGACTAAAAGATTCGTAATTAACAAGGTTAAAAGAGTTTTTAAAAGCGAATTTCTCAAACGAAAAACCTACAGTATAAGTATGGTTACCTCTAACAATATTCAAATTATTCGTTAATTGAATTACTTTTTGGTCTAATTCATTATTAATTGAAAAAGGTTCATGACCTGCAATTATATAATTTGAACCTGCTCCATCTTGAATTGTAATTACTGGAGCTGGTCCAGACAATGGTTTTCTAAAATCATCAAAATGCGTATAGCCAAATTGAAATTTATTGGTTATATCACCAGGCAATGTAGAGTTTAACTCCAATTGAACAGAATTTAATTTGTTATTGATCTCATAACCCGAATTTTCAAATTGCAATGTTTGAAAACTAGGCCCACGTGAACTCAAAGCAGTTGGGTGCGCAGGTTTTTCTTTTGATGCATTTAAAAAATTATAAATAATAGCCAACCGGTTATTATCATTAATATTCCAGTCTAACTTAAAAATACCTTTTGTAGATTCAGATCCATAATTAAAGCCTTCAAAGCTCCCAGTATCATAACCTAAATTGGACAGTGCATCTTGAACAGCAATAAAATCGCTTTCTAAAACTCTAGATTCATTAACTGCTCCAGAGCCTGTATTAGGAACCCATCCGTTAGTTCCTAAATCTGTACGTTCATCTTTTTCAAAATTTGTAAAAAAGAAAAGTTTATCCTTTACTATAGGCCCTCCTATACTAAAACCGTATTGATTTTGTTCAAGGTTTGATGTTGGTACATCTTCTCCATTTACTTTTCCTCCAGTTAGATCTTCATTTCTAAAAAACCCATAAACCGTTCCGTGAAATTCGTTAGTCCCACTTTTTGTCACTGCGTTTACAGAAGCACCAGTAAAGCCAGATTGTGTTACATCGTAAGGAGCAAGCGATACTTGAATTTGCTCAATAGCATCTAGCGAAATTGGTTGTGAATCTGTTTGACCTCCTGGTGTTGCAGCATCCAATCCGAATGGATTATTAAAGATCGCACCATCTAAAGAAAAGTTATTGAATTGATCATTTCTACCTCCAAAGGAATTACCGCTAGCAGATGGTTCTAACCTGGTGAAATCTGATGCAGATCTAGAAATAGTTGGTAATCGTGTTAATTCACGGCTCCCCACACTGGTTTCTGCTCCTGTACGATCACTCCCAAAAGTTCCTGTACCACCAGTGCTTTGAATAACGACTGCATCTAATTGTTCATTATCGGCTTCTAATACAGCATCCAAATTTGTTGTTTTTCCTAAAGTTAAAAACACATTTTTAAATGTTTGCTCTTGGAAACCAACAAAGCTAATAGTAATCGAGTAAGGGCCTCCTACTCTTAAATTTAATAAGTTAAATCTTCCATCAAAGTTTGTCGCTGCTCCATATTTAGTACCAGTTGGTGTATGGATAGCAAGAACATTAGCTCCTGGAAGTGGTGAGGCATTTTCGTCTAAAATTAGACCTTTAATGTTTGATGTCGTTACCTGCGAAAACGCAAGCACCCCAAAAAACAATAAAAAAATGGCAAGGGTAGTTTTTTTCATCTGTATTTATTTTAAGTTAGTCGTCTGCTATGCATGCATAGCATTTATCTCAACAAAAATAAACAAAAAAAAAGCCATTCATAAGAATGGCTTTACATTATAATAAAGTTTTATTAACTAATTGTTAATACTTTAGTTTGCTTGTGCAATAACTTCAAAGGCTAAATCAACAGATACTTCTCTGTGTAAACGTACAACAGCATTGTATTTTCCTGTACGTTTAATGGTTGTTACTGTAATGAATTTTTTATCAATAGCTTGTCCTTCTTTTGCTAAGGCTTCAGCTACATTAATATTATTCACAGAACCAAATAATTTGTCTCCAGTACCAACTTTTGCAGCTATTTTAATGTCTAATGCTTTTATAGCTTCAGCAATTTTATTAGCATCGTCAACTATTTTCTTTTCTTTAAAAGCTCTTTGTTTTAAATTTTCTGCCAATACTTTCTTTGCAGAAGAAGTAGCAAGTATAGCTTGCTTTTGAGGAATTAAAAAATTTCTACCATAACCGTTCTTAACTGTTACAACATCGTCTTTAAATCCTAAATTTTCAACGTCTTGTTTTAATATAAGTTCCATTGTTATCGGTATTTTATTTTAATAAATCTGCTACGTAAGGCATTAAAGCTAAGTGACGCGCTCTTTTTACAGCTACAGATACTTTTCTTTGATACTTTAAAGAAGTTCCTGTTAAACGTCTTGGTAAAATTTTACCTTGCTCGTTTACAAACTTTAATAAGAAATCTGGATCTTTATAATCTATGTATTTAATACCAGATTTTTTGAAACGACAATATTTCTTTTGTTTGTTTGTCTCAATATTCAACGGAGTTAAATATCTAATTTCTCCGTCTTTTTTTCCTTTTGATTGTTGTTCTATCGATGACATAATTAAGCTTTTTGTTTAAGTTTAACTCTTCTTCTCTCTGCCCAAGAAATAGCGTGTTTATCTAATGCTACTGTTAAGTAACGCATAAAACGCTCGTCACGTCTAAACTCTACTTCTAAAGCATTGATATGTTCACCAGGAACAGTGTACTCAAATAAGTGATAGAAACCACTTTTCTTGTTTTGTATTGGGTAAGCTAATTTTTTAAGCCCCCAATCTTCTTTAGCTATCATCTTAGCGCCGTTAGAAACAAGAAAATCTTCGTATTTCTTTACTGTTTCCTTTATCTGGTCTTCAGATAAAACGGGATTTAAGATGAAAACAGTTTCATAATGATTCATAAAAATCTATTTTATTGTTAAAAATTGGGTGCAAAAATAGTTAATATATACATATAAAACAACACTTACCTTAAGTATAATGCCAGTTTATTTAAAATGTTAAAATTATGTTAAAACAGGCGCTTTAACGATGATTTTTGGTTTTTAGCCGAATTTTTCGTACTATTGTCGATATCTTAACCGAAATAATATAAAATGTTATGACATTAAACTGTGTAGTAGTAGACGATTCGGCAATACAACGTCTCTCTATAGTTAAGTTAGTAGAGAATCATCCTTCTCTTAACTTAATTGCAGAGTACAGTAGTGCTTTAGAAACTAAAAATGGTTTAAATACGCATCAAGTAGATTTAATTTTTTTAGACATTGAAATGCCAGTGCTAAATGGATTTGAACTTTTAGACGTATTAAACAACAAACCTCAAATTATCTTTGTAACTGGTAAAACCGAATATGCTTTTAAAGCTTTTAATTACGATGCTACCGATTATTTGCATAAGCCAATTACAAGGGAACGTTTTAATACTTCTGTAGATAAAGCTCTAGAGCAACATAGGTTGACTTTAGACTTTAATGAAGAAGAGGGAGAACACATCTTTGTAAAGAGTAATCTTAAAAAACGTAAGGTTTATATTAAAGACATCAAATGGATTGAAGCACTTGGTGATTATGTAAAATTGGTGACAGAAGAAACTAGTTTAGTTGTATTATCCACAATGAAATCCTTTGAAGCAGAACTACCTGAAGGAAAGTTTTTAAGAATCCACAAATCATATATTGTTAATCTTGATAAAATTGACAGATTTAACAGTAAAAATGTTGAAGTGGGAGCTTACGAAATTCCATTAAGTAGAAATAAAAAGACTCAACTCGTTGATGCTTTAAATAATATTTAAAAGACTAACTGACTAACTGGCCTAGCTATATTAAAAGTTATCGACATTTAAAATTATTTTAACAGACCGAAAATCTTTTACAGCTGAGAAGCTATTGTTTATTTTAATGATAGCTTCTTTTGTTTTTGATAATGATTGCTGCTTAGGAATCTTTACTAAGATGTTTTTATGAAACTGATTTCTTATTCTTGAAATTGGTGGAGATTCTGGTCCCAGCACATGTTCTTTAAAAACTTGTGCCAAAGACTTTGCCAACCATAGAGAAGCTGTATCAACTCTATTATAATCTTTATGTTTTAAAGTAATCTTTATTTGCTTGTAAACAGGCGGATATTTATAATTATAACGGTCGTTCATTTGCTCGTTATACATATCTATATAATTATTCGTAGATACTTGTTGTAAAATATTATGATACGGATTATAAGTTTGTATCAATACCTTACCTCTTTCCTCTGTACGCCCTGCCCTACCCGAAACTTGCAACATGAGTTGAAAACTACGTTCGTGCGCTCTAAAATCTGGAAAATTGAGCATATTATCTGCATTCATAATACCAACCAACTTGACATTCCTAAAATCCAAACCTTTAGTTAACATTTGTGTTCCAACTAAAATATCTATTTCTTGCTGTTCTAAAGCTGTAATTATTTTTTCATACCCATATTTGCCCCTCGTAGTATCTAAATCCATTCTTGCAACCTTATGCTCTGGAAATAGTAACTTGACCTCTTCTTCTATTTGTTCGGTACCAAATCCTTTATTGTCTAATTCGGCACTTCCACAAGCCATACAGTCTTTTATCATTGCTGAATTATAACCACAATAATGACAACGCAATTGGTTTCTATATTGATGATATGTTAAACTCACATCGCAATTAGGACACTGAGGCGAATTACCACAGGTATTACATTCTACAATAGGAGAAAATCCGCGTCGGTTTTGAAATAGTATGATTTGATGTCCTTCTCCTAAGGTTTCAGTCATTTCTTCGATAAGTCTATCGCTAAAATGCCCTTTCATTCGCTTCTTCTTGAGTTTTTCCTTAATATCAACTAATTCAATATCTGGCATCAAAACATCATTGAAACGTTTAGTAATTTCAACAAATCCGTACTTATTTTGCTTTGCATTAAAATAGCTTTCTAAACTTGGTGTGGCTGAACCTAAAAGTATTTTACCTTCGTGCATATTAGCCAAAACAACAGCCGTATCACGTGCATGGTAACGTGGTGCTGGATCAAACTGCTTAAAAGATTGTTCATGCTCCTCATCAACAATAATGAGTCCTAAATTATTAAAGGGTAAAAAGATAGAAGAACGAGCTCCCAAAACGATTTTCGCTTTCGTGGTATTATTTAAAACTTGATTCCAAACCTCAACCCGTTCGTGCGATGAATATTTAGAATGAAAAACAGCTACCTGCTCTCCAAAATAATTCTGTAATCGTGTAATTAATTGTGCTGTTAATGCTATTTCTGGTAACAAATAAAGGACTTGCTTTCCGTGCGCTAAAGCGTCTTCAATTAATTTAACGTAGACTTCTGTTTTACCAGAAGAAGTCACCCCATGAAGCAACGTAACACTATGCTTGTTAAATGATTCTCTTATTTCTTTTAGAGCAATTTCTTGATATTCATTGAGGTTTTTAGTGGCCTCATTCTCATCTCCAGAGTATTGAATACGATCTGTTTGAATATAGTATTCTTCAAGAATTTCTTTATCAATCAATGATTTTATAATAGCAGTTGACGCCCCACTTTCTGCTGCTAAATCTGAAACTTTCACAGGCTTTTTTGTGGTTGCAGAAACAGAAAACAAGGTCATAACGACTTGGCGTTGTTTTGGTGCTCTACTTAAATCCTCCAACAACTTTTGAAGAGCCGTTTCTGAAGAAAAACTTGAATGCAATTTTGCATAACGAACCAATTTAGGCTTATATTTTTCATATACTTCTTCTTCAACAGAAATCGCCTCCTTTTCAATGAGTCTCTTAATTACTGGTAATACATGCTTTTTATCAAGGATATTAGAGATATCATGAATTTTTAAGGACGATTGATGGTGCAAGGCTTCATAAACTAAAAATTCATCATCCTTTAATATACTTTCATCAATTTCTTTAGTGTTATTTTTTAAAACAACCGTTTCACTTTCTAATATAAATGCACTAGGTAAAGCGGCACGCATCACATCGCCCATCGTACACATGTAATAATTGGCTATCCATTGCCATAATCGTAATTGCTTTTCGTTTACAACAGGAGAATCATCTAAAATTTGTTGAATATCTTTAGCCTCATAAGCTACTGGCGGGTCATTGTGAACTTTAAAAACAATGCCTGTATAGATTTTCGATTTGCCAAAAGGCACAGCAACACGCATGCCTGCTTTTAAAAAATTAGCCTCAGACGCTGTTATACTATAAGTAAATAGTTTTTTAAGAGGTACAGGAATTATAACGTCTATAAAATGATTCAAAATTAAGTTACGATTTCTTGAGTTATATACGAATATAAATGAAAAATAGACATCCTTAAAATCATTCCTCTCTAAATTATTAATAAAAAAAGACTGCCCTTTTCGGACAGTCTTGAGAAATTAATTCTTGCGTTTCAAAAAAAGCACTTTTTGATTATTTTAAAACTTGCTTTGTTATGAAACCTATTAGCATTAATAACAAATTATCAATACCAACCTCTTATATTATAAGAGACATGTTGTGGTTGGTTTTTGGCCCTAACAATCGCTATCTCTCTTGCTGCTTCAAGCGTATTAGCTTGTACTTCTAAAACTTTTAAATCATATTTCCAATCTCTATCTCCTAACTCTTTTACACGAGTAGCTATTTTAGAATATAACGTCTTAACTTGCCCAAAACAAGATGCGCTAGGCTCAATACTAGAAAGTATTTCTCCTGCTAAATTAGCTGCATCAATATCTTGATTTGCTGCCCAGATACTGCTAGCTTCGTTTAGTTTTACTTTACAATCCCTATTAATGGTTTTAGTATATAGCGGTTTGATTTTACTTTTTATAGTATTAAAACAAGTACTTACTTCTGGTACATTCGTCATAAGTATTAAAGCTTCGCCAAACGCATTTTGAGCTTCCAATGTTTGTGCTTTTTTAATCATGATGCTACAATTAGTATTATAGTAATCAATGATTTTTTCTTTGCCTTTTGAAATAAAACTTTGAATTTCTGGATTTTTAGGCTTTATCTTTTTTAAGGCAGACATATAAGCTTTGTTTTCATTTGTCCCTACTCCCTTTAATGATATAGATTGACTTGAAAACAAATTACCTGCAACACCATCACCAATATAAAGTGTTAAATCTAAAGTTAAAGCTATCATTGTTGGCGCAGTTCCCGTAATATTTTTACTTAACACCGTAATATTTGGTGTTATTACAAACCTAGAGTTATACACATTATCACTAATCCCATTTTGGGTAATAACTTGTGCTAATTTATTCTTTAGCATATTATGTGCATAAGCAGGAATACCTTCTGCTTGCGCTGGAATATAAGCCCCTAAGGTTATACCATTGTTATTTTCTTGAGCAACCGCTAGTGTTGAAACTAGAAGCATTATATTATAAATGAGTTTTTTCATCTTATTTTTTTTATGTTCTATTTACCTCCCAAAATAATGGTAGCTCTCCCCAAACCTTTCATTACCAATTTATTTGGAATACTATAAGGTGCGTTTTTTAAGAATTTACTAAGTTCTCTAGTGTATCTTCTAGCATCAATTGCTCTGCCTTTATCATTATAAAGCGGTATTCTTACTTGCTCAAATAACGCCATAGTTTCAGTTATATCTGTAGTACTAAATCGTCCCTTAACAGTATTATCTGCTAACCAATCTTCAATAATATCTCTTAATTCTTCTCCATCAAATTCGGTTTCTAAATCGCCGTCCCAATCATCCCATTTTTGAATACGTATGATAACTTCTCGTCCATTTTCAAACATGTCATCAAAATGAGTTTGTAATGATTCGGAAAAATTATCCATATGTGCTAATACTGCTTCAGAAAGTAATACAGGTAATTCTGCTGAAAATGAAGGTGCTCCAGTACCAACTGCTGTAGCAACTTGCTTATCCGTATAGGCATCTAACCCTTGAAGATTAAATGTTATAGATTTCTTAGGACCTGTTTTATTAACGGTCCAGGTTAATTGCATAACAATATCTGCTTTGGCTACCTTTTTAAAGGCATCAATCGGGTTTTCACTAATACCACTACCAGAATCTTTAGAGCTTCTCAAATTATCTTCTGCTGCATTTGAGTTTAAAGTTTTAATAACCGATTCCATGTTTTTAAGAGGAAAGCCTCTATCTGCCATCATACCGTTTATTTGACTTATAACTTGAAGTACTTCTGCATTTTCTTGAAATGCTCTTTTATAGTCTGGTACTTTAACTGGTGTGCCTTGATCATCAAAATTAAGTACATAGCCATTTTTAAAACACCAAACATCGCTAGGTACTACCATAAGTGTTGGTTTTTTAGCTTGACTAAATACTAAAGTGTTTATAAATAATAAAGAGCATATAGCTCCTAAATGCAAAAATCTTTTCATTTGATTATTTTTAAAAAATTAAAATCCAGAAGTTAAACCTCGTATAATGCCTTCGTTTTCAAGTCTTTTTCTTAATTGATCGAATTGTACATTTACAACAGCTCCAATTTTATACTCTCTTCTACTTATTTTTAGGCGATCTCCTGCAGCAATGTTACCATCTGTTGCTGAAGATACATATTTTAGGTATTCACCACCATCCATAAAGAATTTATCAAAAAACGCCATGAATTTCTCTTCAGTTTCCGCAGATTTCACCAAAGGTTTTAACGAAGTACAGCCTTGACCTCCTCCTGCATAACCTTTGAAAATGATACCATGTATTGCATTTTTCATAGTATGTGAAATGGCATGTTTTGGGTTTTTAGAATAAGACCAAACTTTTACGAGTTTTGAACCTTGTTTTGCAATGCCTTCACATTCTATATCATAACGCCATATTTTAGTATCTCTATTGGCTTTTTCGTTTTTCCATTGGGCATTAGCAGTACCTGCAAAAACCAACAAAATTATTATTACTAAACTGTTTTTTAATTTCATATTTTAAATCTATTTTAAGAAAGTTAGTTAATTTATTTGTCTTATAAGCATCCCTGAGTAGTACTTATTTTTTGAACCATTAAAGGTTGAATATTGTATTTCAGAAGGGGTTTCTTCGTCTGCTAAGTATGTGTTATCCCAAATTTCGTCCTTATTAACCGTAATGACTCCTATACGTTTATATTCGATAATACCCTGTTTATTTACAATCTGTTCTAAAACTTCGTACTTACTTCCCTTTTTTAATCCTTCTTTAAGTCCGATTTTTGCAGACAATGGGTCGCCACTTAATAATGGTGTTTTAGTTCTAAAGACTTCGTATTCTCTTTGCAATTTAGCTATCACATTATCGGCAGCTCTTACTGTAGCTATTTCAATTAATTCTTCATTAGTTTTTGTTGTTAAAGTAGTACTTTGTACATCTGCCCACCCAGTTTCAACACCAACAAATTCTAATTTAAAAACGGAAGTTTCATCAAAAGCTTTTTTTCTTTCTAAATCCAACGAATTATCATCTGTCCAAAAATCATTATAAAAAACAGCAGCTACCTCTTCATTCCATACTAATTTGTACAAATAAGCCCGAGTTCTCACAATATAACCTTTGCCAAAAACATCTGCTCCTTTTGAGGCAGCGTTCGCTACTAAAGCGACATTTTCACCTGCATATGAGCTTACAGTTGTAAGGAAGGATTTTGCTTTCGCTGCGACTTCTTCTTTATTGGTATACTTAAAATCATTTACTATTACAAATGTATTCTTAATCAATTGTTCTCCTGCATCTGCTAATAGCGCTTTGCCTCGTTCATTCTGATTTGCAAGTTTAACATCTAAGTCTGAGGCATTATACAATCCTCTTTCTGCAACTAAACTCATATCAAAGCCTCCTTTTTCACTTCTGTGAAACCATTTGGCCAACATAGATTTTGCCATACCTAGTGAGTCTAAATACTTATGGATAGCTTTTTGATCATCTTCTTGTTTTTTCTTATTGTCATTACCAATCTTTACGGGTATTTTAGAAAGCAACCCTTTTTTCTTTGGCTTACTTTCCGATAATGTGTCAACAACATATACCAAATCTGATTTAGAAATAGTCCTAGTATTAATAATATGATTATTAAACTTTTCTGGAATAGGTGTATTAACAAAAGATGTTTGTATATTTTCACTATGTTCTATATTCTCATCACTTAGTATGAGTGTATATAGCGAACTTCTTTTGTACTTAATATCTAAAGGTGTTTCTTGTGAATACGATTTATAACACAAAATAGCAACACAAAATATTGTTACTTTTTTAAATAACTTCATATGGAGGGTAAATGGTTAGTTTATATCTGGGTAAAACTAGTTCTTTTTAATTATCGAATCTATACCGTTTAACGATTTTTTCATACACTTTATATAAAAAAAACAATTAATAAATTCTTAACGAATCCTTAATCCAATTTTTGTTTCTTTTAAAAATCTCAAAATCAACAACTTTTGCGTAATTTATTTAAAGAAGCATTTAACTCGTAACCCAACAATAAAATATTGGCATTAAGCCACAAATAAAATAATAGAATCAATAAAGCTCCTATAGAGCCATAAAGCTTATTGTATTGTCCGAAGTTTTCAATATAAAGACCAAATAAATATGATGATAAAATAATGAGTAAAGTTGTAAACAATGCGCCTACAGAAAAGAATTTAGAATGCCTCCCCTCTTGAGTACCAAAATAATATAAGGTGGCTGTGGCTAAATACACCATAAGAACAAAAAACGCATATTTAGCAATATCTGTCCACAATACATTCTGACTATCAATCTGGTACCCTCGATTTTCTAAAACATCAAACAATTCTTGTACAACATATATTTGGAAGTACCCCAAAACAGCAATTGTAACTATAAGTAAAAACGCTAGAATTAATGCAATACTTAATGCATATAAATATTGTTTAAAAACATTACGAGTTAATTGCTCATGATATGAGTTTTCGAAACCAGAAAACACAGCATTCACACCGTTAGCCATTAATACTATTGACAACACAAAAACGGATGATAATAAACCGCCTCGCTGTGATCCGTCAATATTTTCGAATATATTTTCAAAGAAAAAATCGGACGTATTTGGTGGTAAAAAGGATTCTAGAAAGGTTAAAAATTCAAGTTTAAAACCATCGATCGGTACATACGGAATAATAATTAATATAAATAGCAAAAAAGGGAACAATGCCATAAAAAAGCTAAAAGCAATAGCACTTGCTCGGGTTGTTAAAGCACCTCTTACAATACCTGTAATATAAAGTTCTAATAAATCGTAAAAAGACAACCCTTCAAGACCTGGTAATTTTATTTGCTTAAAAACACGCAGCAAGACATTTATTACTGGAATTTTATCAAGTTTGTCTTCAATGGGTTTGGTCATCAGTTTAGTTTAAAAGTTTTTTTTGCTCTGCACAAAAAACAAAACTAATTTAAAGATACTAAAAACTAGTTGACAGCCTTTAAACTTAAATCCATATTATAAACAGAATGCGTTAAAGCACCACATGAAATGTAATTTACACCACATTCTGCGTAGTGCCTAATAGTGGTTTCATTTATATTTCCAGAAGATTCAATAAGGCATTTATTACCTATCAATGTTACAGCTTTCCTTGTATCTTCATAATCAAAGTTATCAATTAAAATTCTATAAATACCATCACTTTTTAATATCTCTTCAACCTCGATTAAATTTCTGGCTTCAACCATGATTTTTAAATCTTTACCTGTTTCTCTAAGATATAACTTTGTCATTTCAATCGCTTTGGTAATACCTCCCGCAAAGTCAATATGATTATCTTTAAGCATAATCATATCATACAACGCAAATCTGTGATTTTCTCCACCTCCTATTACTACAGCCCACTTTTCCAACACTCTAATGCCAGGTGTTGTTTTACGCGTATCAAGAATTTTAGTGTTGGTGCCCTCTAACAGATTAACAAACATTCTTGTTTTAGTAGCAATCGCACTCATACGTTGCATAGCATTTAGTACGGTTCGTTCTGCTTTTAAAATAGACTGTGAAGATCCTTCAATATACATAACAACATCGCCATATGTAACTTCTGTGCCATCTTCTATTCTCACGTCTAGCTTCAAGTTTTTATCAACGTAAGCAAGTACTTTTTTAGCAAAATTAACACCGCCTATAACACCTTTATCTTTAACTAGAATTTTCGCTTTACCTTTAGCATTACTTGGAATGCAAGCTAAAGAGCTATGATCACCATCTCCCACATCTTCTCTTATAGCATTCGAAATTATCATTTTGACTTCTGTATCAAATTGCTCTTGTGTTATCATATTAATTCGTTGGTTTGCAACAAAAATAAGAAATTGATTCTCTAAAATAAATTTTACATTTATGAAATTTTTATTTTTTTCATCTTTAAATGTGTTTTTCATAAATACTAAATAGTAATTTTGCCATTATGACTATTAAAATTCTCGCCATTGGAAAGACTGATAATAAAGAACTTCAATCCCTAATTGATGAATATACAAGGCGTTTAGGCTTCTATATCAAATTTTCATTAGAAATTATTCCAGATATAAAAAATGTTAAAAATTTAAGTGAAGAACAGCAGAAACAAAAAGAGGGTGCCCTTATTTTAAGCAAACTTAGTGCAACCGATGTTTTAATTTTGTTAGATGAAAATGGTAAACAATTAGATTCCATTGGATTTTCTGCTTATTTACAAAAACATATGAACTCTGGTATTAAACAGTTAGTTTTTGTAATTGGTGGTCCTTATGGATTCTCTCAGGATGTTTATAATAAATCAAATGGAAAAATATCATTATCTAAAATGACATTTTCTCATCAGATGGTACGTCTATTTATTATAGAGCAACTATATAGAGGGTTTACTATTTTAAGAAATGAACCTTATCATCATAGATAATACTAATTGAAATTTATTTACAAAAACATAAGATGCCTCCCTGCCAGTTTATAAAACTGAGGGAATAACAGGTAAATTAGCTATGCTCTGATGACAAAATATATTACTTTTTAGAACGTTTCGTTATCCAAAACAGTTTTAAACACATTTTAAACACATTAATCCCTCTCAGACAAGCTTTTATCCTTTTAAGGTAAGTTTTTTCCTCTATGTTTGCGTAATTAATATAAACCTTTGGGGGAAACATATTTAAATAGACAAGCTAACCAGACCAGATTGTTCTACCATCAAAACTGTAATCTCCATTGGTGTTTATAACACCAAAATTCAAGTTATTTAACTTTAGTGCAGAAGTATAAGAAAAAATCAAAATAGTTCAAGCACTCAAGATAAATTTATAAGATTTATAGTTATCAATAATAAACAGAAATTGTTTAAAAAATTATTTCCGCCTTCAAAACTACTCCAGAATTCGACTCACGAATAACAAATTCGAGACAAAGAGATACTGTACAGTCAGGAGTAAGGCCGAAAACCTGTAAAAAAGAGTAGGTCAATAATTTTTAATTTTTTAAATATTTATATTATGAAACATCGATCTTTAAAAACAGTTTTGTATGCCTTCGTTTTTACGCTGGCCATTGGAGCCTCTTTTGCTTTTAAATCTGCTCCAAGCGATCCAGGTATATTTATCCAGAAAGTTGGCCCAACTCATTGTGAATCACAATTAATGGCTCTTCCATATGGCTGTTCCATTGACAACTGGGGGGCAAAATGTGCCATTATTGAGTTAGGTGTAAGTCATAACTTGTACTCTAGAGTCTGGGGAGTTCTATGTATGGATCAATACAGATTACCTTTGTAAAATTTAATCATAAAGAGGTTGTTGAAAAGCGACCTCTTTTATTTGTATAAATGGTGGAATTATTAAAAGATTTACAAGGTTCGGTGATAAAATTAGCACGCACTATTACAGCATGAAAAACCAACTTTCAATACACCCCTTAAACCTTTCATTTTGTAAGCATTTATCATTGAAAAACAAATTTCAACCTGTATTTACACTGTTAATAAACTATTTTCATTATAAATGTTATGAAAATCTACAGTAAACATAGAAATAGTTTGTTGGAACTTATTTGTATGCTGTTCATATTATTGTTTGTATATGCAGCTGTAAGCAAATTTTTAGTTTTTGACGAATTTAAGATTCAAATAGGGCAATCTCCCGTTCTTACTAATTATACTACTTGGGTCGCCTGGGGCGTTCCTTTCATTGAAATCCTAATTTCATTGATGTTGATCATTCCGCGGTTTAAGCTATTGGCCTTGTATGCTGCCTTTACGCTCATGACCATGTTTACTACCTATATTTTTATTATTTTGAATTTTAGTGACTTTATTCCCTGTTCCTGTGGAGGTGTTTTGGAAAAATTAAGTTGGACCGAACATTTAATATTTAATATCATCTTTGTTATTCTTGCCTTTATTGGGGTTGTAATATTAAGTCCACAAAAGAATGACAATACTTCAAAATCTGTAGCCTTATGATACGTAAAAAAACATATACTACCCTTTTTATCTGTATGATATGTGGTATAGGGCTCATGTTTTTATTATTCTCTCTTTCAGAACATAAACTCCATCGAGACAATAGTTTTACACGCCGGTTTGCTGGTCATCCTGCAATAAGTGCCAAACAATTGGATCTGGCTTACAATTCGTATTATATTGCTGGAACCGATCAGGGAAAGATATATTTGGGAAACAGTACCGCACCTTTTCATCTGGTTACTTTGGATACGGCACTTCAGAACAAAGAAACCATTCGTTTGGCTTTAGATCAGGACAGTCTCTCGTATAAATCTATACAGCTACGGGTAATCCCTCCCTATTTCTTTCTTATGGATGGTGTTATGCCTTATATTTTTAGAGGGAATACGACAGATTGGAAAGCCCGATCCATCTTGAATAAACCAGCTTATTTCTCACAGGTTGAACCCATAGATTCTGTTAATTTGGTCATTAGTAGCGTAAGCAGTAAAACCAGAGAAAATGTGCTGGGTAAAATAAGTCTTTCAGGAACAGGTAAGATTGACCTCTCTCACGACCTGTTGCAAAAACAAATCGACGGTATTTTTGATACCGATGGTATCCTCCAATACAATCGCCAGTTACAAAAATTGGTATATACCTACTATTACCGTAACCAATTTATTGTTGCCGACACCAATCTCCAATTAGACCATCTTGGGAAAACCATAGACACCATAAGCCATGCTCAAATAAAAATGGGAACCATAGCATCTAAAAATCAAATAAAAATGGCTGCACCTCCTCTAATAGTAAACAAAAACAGTGCAACCTACGGTGACTACCTTTTTGTAAACTCAAAATTAATAGGAAAATACGAACCTATTCACATATGGGAACGAGCTTCTATTATTGATGTATATAACCTTGTAGATAACACTTACGAATTTAGCTTTTATATTTATGGCATCAAAAAAGACAAACTAAGATCATTTCAGGTGCTTCAAGATAAATTTATCGGGCTCATTGGGAATCATATAGTAACGTACCAACTCGACACAAATCTGTTTAAGAATCTATTACCCAATTCAAAAGAGAACGTAGATCCCAAAATTTAGATTTGAGTTATCAGATTGAGACCTTTATTATTTTTTTAACTGTCGAATGATAAGATGACGAAAGTTTGTCATTCTTGCCTTTCAACTATTATTTAAGACAAATTTCGGTAGGAATCCACAAGTTGATTAAATAAGTAATTCATTGATTTATTTTTCACTATTTAAATATAAATATTACGCAGATGTATAATTTTATTATATGAGATGCTTTCGTAGTCAAGTAAATCCCTGCCTCTGCTGGAATGACAAACTTACTTCTTAGCTAGGATCTTAATACCCATTATTCTGCGGTAATAAATTGGGATTGAGCGTTAACTCTTTATCTGGAACGGGTAACAACATATGAATGTCTTTCCAGTTGGGTTTGATTGCCCCCAATACTTCTGTTGCTTTTCCCATACGCTTTAAATCGAACCAACGGTGTCCTTGTTCTGTAAACAATTCAACCCGACGCTCTTGCAAAATGGCATCCAACAATTCATTTAATGTAACGGCAGCTGTGTTGTCCAAGCCCGCTCGGTTTCTAACTGCATTTATATCTGCTTGTGCTCCAGAGATATCACCTAGATGCGCTCGCGATTCGGCGCGAATTAAATATTGTTCTGCCAAACGTAATTGTATCGAATATTCTACAGAACTACCTGTATTGCTTTGTTCTTTATATTTAAAAGCATGACACCAAGTTTCTGTATTTGCAGTATTACTAACTTCTTTCACCCAAGAGGATTGGCGCAGATCACCAGATTCAAATGCACCAAACAAAAGGTCGCTCATAGCTATATTTGAGGGAGGTCCAATAGTAAATATAAAATTTGTTCCCTCATTGGTATTATCACCATCTGCATTCGGTTTAAATTGCCAGATCGTTCCAGAAGCCTCTTTTAAAAAGACCTTGCTTAAATCAGGTTCCAAAGCTCCAAACTTGGTAATGACCCGATCCGCCATCGCTTCTGCCAAGGTCCATTGCTGGGTATATAAATAAGCACGGGCAAGCACTGCTTCTGCCACTGAAGCATAGGGACGTATACGCTCCTCGCTGATATCCTCATCAGGCAACAAGTCTACAGCCAAAATTAGATCTGCTATAATATCATCGTAGGCTAAAACTCTTGGAATTCGTGTTACAGCTTTATTTACTTCATAATCTATCCCTTTAATATAGGGAATATCTCCAAAAAGCTCTGCTAGCAATAGATGCAAATAAGATCTTACAAACAAGGCTTCTCCTTTAAACTGATCCTTTTCTTCCGAAGTCAAATTTACCGAATTCTCAACCCCGTCTAGAATCGCATTAACCGTATAAACTTGAGTGTAGGCACTGTTCCACAAATTTGCTACAATAAGGTCGTTTGACCGTACGGTATGGTTTTGGTAATTCTCCAATGGCTCTTCCCTACCTAGCTTGTAATAATCCAACTCATCGGTATATAGCCCCATAGAGACACTCAAGCCATCGCCAGATATCAATCCATTAGTACGCATTTGATAATAGACACCATTGATTGCGGTTTCCGTCACTAATGCATCCTCAAAAATGGACGCTGCCGATAATTGATTTTTTGGTAGATCTACCTCTACAAAATCTGTACAGGCTGTTAAACTCCCCATTAAAATAGTTAGGTTTAATAGATTACATCCACGAAAATTTAATATAAAAAACCATTGGTATGGTACTGTATCTCTGTATTTAAATCTCATAAACGTCTAGTTTTTTTATGTTAAAGGCTTAGTTCTAATCCTAGTGTAAAATGTCTTAATATAGGAAGTGCCGTGGCACTTGAGTGTTCTGGATCTGCTTTTAGGGATTTTGTAATTGTTAAGAGGTTCTGTCCTTGGAGATAGACCCTAACACCTAATCCAGAAGCGGTCTCTTTAGGAATGGCATAACTTAAAGAAACATTTCTAAGTCGGATAAAGGACGTATCTGTATACCGTGCGTTACTATTTTCATAATTGGCATAAGCAGACATAACCTCTCTTCCTTCTACACTTTCCCCTATGGTATAACGCTGTACCGAAGTTTCATCTCCATCCTGCTGCCAACGATTTAATACAAACACATGTTGGTTAGAAAAACCACCAGGATTTTTTGAATTATAGAAAACATCAGCACCTCTTTGTTTCTTAAACTGGAAAAAAAGCTCCAAGCTCAGGTTTTTGTAATTGAAAATGTTGTTCAAGCCTCCATGAAATTTTGGAGCTGTATCCTCGATCCATTGACGATCTTCTGAGAGATCACCAGGATCTATCTCACCATTTTTATTATAATCTTCAAACTGATACACCCCTGTCTCTGGATCAACACCAGTCATATGATATAGCTTTTTAATATTTAAGGGCTGCCCTACTACATATTTATTTGCAAAAATAGAGTGTTCCAATCCATCAAATTTTATCAACTTATTTTTGGGCATCGAAATATTAAAAGTCGTAGTCCAGTTAAAATGGGTGTTTTTAATATTTACAGACCGAAAGTCTATTTCAAGACCTGTATTTTCTACCGTAGCATCAAAGTTGGCATTTACAGAATTAAAACCAGTGGTTCCTGGTAAAGGAATTCCCAACAATTGATTTGAAGAATGATTACGGTACCATGCCGTTGTAAATAGTACACGATCGTTTAAAAACCCCAATTCCAGACCTACTTCAAACTTTCTGGTTTCTTCCCATCCAAAGGTTGGATTGAATAACTTCTCTGGTAATACTATCGGTCCGTTATAATTTCCATCCGAAGTCTCATAAGTATTATAAAAGCCATAATTCCCTATATTATCACTACCTGTAACTCCATAACTGGTACGAAATTTTCCATAACTTAAAAGCCCATGATTCTCTAAGAAGGTTTCTTCTGAAAAAATCCAGGCTGCTCCAACGGCTCCAAAATAACCAAATTGCCTGCCTGGTCCAAACCGACTGGAGCCATCTCGTCGCCCTGTGAGATTCATAATATATTTCCCTGCCCATTTAAAATTTAGTCTCCCAAATATAGCATTGTAATTATATTTGGATTCTTGGTCATCTCCATCTGTAATTTCATTGGCTGCGAAAACATCTAGAATTTGACTGTTATTTTGGAAACCTTCTCCTGAGATACTAACTTGGCTTGTTTGACGTTGCTGGAATGTGGTTCCAACCAGAATATTAAGATTTGCCTTGCCCCATTCCTTTTCCCACTTTATCTGTGGTTCCACATTCCAGGATTGGATCGAGGCACTATTAGTAACAATCGACGATCCAGTAACACTTGTTAATCCATAAGCTGGATTAAATACCGTATGTGGAGATGCTTTATGCTCCTTCATTTGGTAATCTGTATAACCTAAATTGGTTCTAAACTCCAAATTTTGGTATAGGACGATAAGAAACCACCGTATTCAATAGAAGGTTTTTATTCTTTGCCCGATATTCTCCTTCTAACAGCCCCAATGGATTATCCACTAAAATTGGAGTCCATCCGTCCCAATTCAAATCACCACGATCATTGTAGAGTGCAGGAGCATTTGGTGGCAACTTATAGGCTTCTCCCGCAAACTCATCAAGCGGAAGGTGGTTGTCATCAAGAACATAATTCGTTAAGATACTTATCTGAAAACGCTTGTTTAACGATTGGTGGCTAACATTGCTGTGTATAGAAGCCTTCTCATATTTTGAATCTCCAGGAAATACTGTAGTCTCATTTTGATAACTGCCACTAAATAAAAACTGTGTCTGTTCATTACCTCCTGAAAAAGACATCTGTCCCGTGTTTCGGTAAGCTGTACCTCCTATAAGCACCTTTTGCCAGTCTGTATAACGATTTTGATCCCATTCAAACAAGTCTGGCATAGCGGCTTTTATATCTGGAAGTGCCGTTCCAAGCGTGAAACCATCATTGGTAATCGCTTCCATTCGCATTTCTAAATACTGCTCTGTATTTAATAAATCCATAAAGTGCGGTACACTTGCCACTCCCGTAGTAACATTAACTTTAATTTGGGTTTTCCCTGGGCTGCCTCTTTTGGTTGTGATAAGGATTACGCCATTTGCACCACGAGAACCATAAATAGCCGTAGCATCTGCATCTTTGAGCACTTCAATGCTTTCAATATCAAAAGGGTTAATCAAACTTTGCCGGTTTTCTCCTGGTAAAATAGAACTAACAAGAGGAAATGACGATGATTCGAAATTATAAGGAACCCCATCTAAGATATATAGCGGCTCTGTATCTGCATTTATAAAGTTTTTACCGCGTATCTCAATCTTAAAACCGCTACCAGGAAGTCCTGTGTTTTGAACAATATTGACTCCTGGAATATAGCCATTCATAGCTGCCAACGGGTTGGATATGGGTTGTTTTTCTATGGTCTTAGCATCTATCTTATAAACATTCCCTGGATTCTCTCGTTGAGGTCTTTTGTAGTAGTGTCCCACCACGATTTCTACTTGTTCCAATTCTTCAAACTCTTCTTTAAGGGATACATTAATGCTACTTTGATTGTTTATGGGAATTTCCTGTGTTTTAAATCCTAATGACGAGAATACTAAAACAGTATCAGAATGGGTTACCATAACCGTATACAAGCCATTTAAATCGGTAGCAGTTCCTTTGGTTTCACCATTTTTAAAAACGGAGACGTCTTTCATAGCTCTCCCTTCCTCATCTGAGACGATACCAGAAAGACTTCGCTCTTGGGGTTTATCGTCATTCTTTTTTTTATCAATAAAAATGTTATTCCCCTCTATAGTGACATCAAAATCCTCCTTTGGAATATTCATATTTAATAACTCATTAACTCCAATAGTTCCTTTATTGAGCTTTATTTTAGGAAAGTCTTTAAACAAATTTTCAGGCAAAACGAATAAGTAATTCGTCTGTTCGCCAATAATATCAAATACCTTATCAATGGTTACCTCCATTGTTGAATCTATGACAACCTCAATGTTTTGAGAGTATGTATGCTTAGGTATAAAACTGAACAATACGATACTAAATAACAGTATAAATCTGCACATAATAAATTTTGAGAGTGTATTTTTTAAATACAAAACATGGTTAATTTAATTTTCGTAATTTGATTATTACTTACCTAATTAATTAATATTAAAAAAGGGGAATGTAACCTCATACCATTCAGGCATAAACTACATTCCTCCTTTATATTTTTAAATCTGCTTTATTTTATTTCATTTTTTTTCGGTTGATTTTAATATTTCGAAATAGTCATTTTTGTTTTCATTAGATTAGTTCTTGTTTTTTATTAAATTTCAGATGAATCTATTTACCATTTTTTTTAAGATGCTGTCCCTAATCTAAAAGGGAAAAGATAGTTTAGATTTATTAATCTCTCACTTAATAAATCTAAAAACACACTTGTTCCCTTTTTTAAATTGCTTCTTTATTTTATTTATTTTTTATGTGTCTTCATGGTATCACGTTAAGCTGGTTCAGCTACCAAAATTAATCCATCAGATTATTTTTACATGTTCCAATCCTACTTCTTCATATTTTTTTAGTTTCTGTACCCTACTGAATCGTAGGTTTTCGAAAAAATATAAACCTTTTTTTAGATGTTTTGCATCGGATTTTTTAATTTTACTCTGTAACATCTTTTGCCTTAAATTATTATATACTCGTATAAACTTTAAACCTGAGACTTCTTTTATATGCAACATATACTCTGGCGAATTTGAATCATCATTATTAGAACATGTTTGAAAATAATTGACTGATAAATCATCAAATTTAAGCGCAGATGCTTTTACTGTAAAAGAAATAACATCGGTATTGTGTAAGCCAACAGAGATGAGATTTGGGGGTTCATCTCCTATTGGACTTACTGGGGCAGGACCACCTGATAAGGTTACGATAATATCATCAATTATTTCTTCTGAGGTATCATCTCTGTTATCCATAGTATTCGTACCAGAATCAAATAATGCAAATAAATTTATATTTTTTTTCATGGCTTAGGGCTATTTTAATTGTTTTGTTTATAGTTTAGTTTAATTCGTTTTTGTTTAATCTACTATGAAAGCTGGTTAACTTATTCTTTGAAATAGAGCTCCAGATTACTTTCACATACCGTCGCCGCCTTTTAATTGATAGTTAATGTTTTATCTTTTATATGATAGCCATTGAGAAGATTTGAGCGCTTAAAGCTTAACAGAACATCTTCTATTGGAGAGTTTCTGTTGAATGATCCCATATACGTTTTGTCTTCTACTTCTTTGTTTTCAAATCTCACTTCCATGTCGTACCAACGTGAAAGGGTTTTCATGATATCCTTTAAGGTTTTTTTTCGAAAACTATACTTACCGTCTTTCCATGAAACTTCTTTGTACGTATTGATGTTTGTTGTTATGTTTATATTATTAGTTTCAAGATTTAAATTTGATTGTTGGTTAGGGATTAATATTTGATTTTTATCTATTGTACTTATAGCCACTTTACCTTCTACTAAGGTGGTATAAATGTTAGTCTCATCTTTATAAGCTTTTATATTGAACTCAGTACCTAATACTTCGATTTCCTGAGACTGATTAAACACTTTGAACTTCGCCCCTTTATGATTTGTACTTGACGACACATCGAAATAGGCTTCACCATAAACAAGTTCTACTTGCCTAGTTTTTCCATCATTAAATGCTACTGGGTATTTTAGTTGGGTCTCGGAATTTAGCGAGATTTTAGTACCGTCTGATAATTCTATTTTAAATTGCCCCCCACGAGGAACTGTTATTATATTATAAGCAATTTCTTTTATTCCTATTTCTGTATGACCTGCTTGTTCGATAGGTAGATATATTATTTTTTCGCCATTACTAGTAGCATTGTTTGATTGGTAAGCTTGACCTTTTTCTAAACGCACTTCGGAAGCATCTTCTAATGTTAAAATTGCTTTGTCTGTACCTATTTCGATATTTTTCTCTGCTATAGTTATTGTATCAATTTGCAATTCATTATTTTTATTTAAAAGAAACGTGATGCCAAGTAAAATGACTATAGATGCTGCTATCGTAAAATAGTTAAACGGTTTTTGTCTGAAATAGCTTTGTTTTTTGTTACCAGTTATTTTTTCCCAGGCTTTTTGCTTATTTAATTTATTTTTAAGTTGTAAACGTTCTTCTCTTTTATTTTTATTAGTAACACCAAAAAGGATACGTTTTTTATCATCTTCGGTAAGCGTATCAAACTCCTCTAAATCGATGGGGGTTTCATCTTTTATTAACGAAGCAGCAATCTTCTCCGCAAGTGGTTTAATTTTATCTAAATTGTCCATAAATTAAAGAATTAAGAGTCACTCTATATAATAATGACGTAAAGAAAAAGAAAGGGAGGGGGTAAAAGGTTAAAAAAGTTTTATACAATTCTTAAGAAACTTAAAGTTTTTCGGAGTTTTTGATAGGATTCCTTTTTATAACTCTTGACCGTATGAATGGATATGTTCATTTCTTCTGCTATTTCCTTGTTCTTATAATTTTCAATGCTTAACCTTATAGCCTTAGCAGCTTTACTAGGTAGTGCTTTCAGTTCTCTTTCAATAATATCTGATGTTTCCAATATAACAGCTTCTGGTAAATTGTAATTTTCCGTTTGTAGAGCTTCTAAATCCTCCAAAGGATAAGTATTAACATTTTTAACATATTTACTTCTCAAAAAATCAAGAGACTTATTCTTTACTGCTGTATAAAAGAAGCTTTCAATTTTGTCTTTACTTTTAAAAGAAACCTTATCCTCCCATACTTTTATAAAGACATTCTGAACAATGTCTTCAGAATCATCTAAATCATTAACATATTCATTAGCAAAAAGACATAATGACTTATATCGACGGTTGAAAAAATTTTCATACTCCTTTAAAGTTAACTCGTATTCTTTGCTTTGATCCATTTATTCTCTAAAAAAGGTTCTTAGGTACACATCCATTTTAAATAAGAACGGTCACTGCATCTTTGGGGTGTTAAAATATATTTTCTGGCAACTTGATAATACAATTATCTGTTTTTCCAGAATAATAAAGAACTTCTTGAAACCAACTAGTCTCGTAGCAAAGCCATAGAGATATTTTGTTGGTTTTACACCCAATCAAATTGAGCACATGTTTTTATCTTTTGGATCAAAACACAAAATTCTGTTAGAGTCTTAAACTTTAAATACAAGACCTTAAAAAGGATTATCAACTGAAGTTAGAGGGGTTGATAACATCATTTTTTAATATAACGTTTATATACAAATATACAACTGTACACAAGTATGACGTAAAGAAAAAGAAAGAGAGGGGGTGAAAAATTAAAAAAGTTTTATTTAATTCTTAAGTAACCTAAAGTTTTTCGTAATTCTTGATAGGCTATTTTTTTATATTCCTTGACCGTATAAACGGATATGTTCATTTTTTTAGCTATTTCCTTGTTCGCATAATTTTCAATGCTTAATCTCATAACCTCGGCACATTTATTAGGTAGCGATTTGATTGTTCTTTCAATAATATCTGATGTTTCTAATATAATAGCTTCCGATATAAAATAATTTTCCGTTTGTAGAGTTTCTAAATCCTCCAAAGAATAAGCCTTAACATATTTAGCATATTTACTTCTTAAAAAATCGAGAGATTTATTTTTTACTGCAGTATAAAGAAAGCCCACTATCTTATCTTTATCATGAAAAAATACCTTGTCCTCCCATACTTTTATAAAGACATTCTGAACGATGTCTTCAGAGAGGTTTAAATCATTAACATACTTATTAGCAAAAAGACATAATGAATCATATAGACGATTGAAAATGTTTTCAAATTCCTTCAAAGTTAACTCATGCGCCTTGTTTTGATCCATTTATTCGTTTTAGAAAAGGTTCTTAGGGGAAATCGTTTTAAATAAGAATGGTCACTGTATCTTTTTGGGGGGCTAAAAAATACATCTTCAAGAAACTATCTAAATTACAATTAAATTTTTTCTGAAAAAACATAGAATCTCTTGAAACAAATTATAAGCTGTGTTTTAATTTTTAATTGGTATTAGTTATAAATTCTCTAATTCCAACCGCTCTTTCTTAGTAAGTTTAGCGACCACTAAACGATAAGAAACATCCAACCATTCATACAATATCTTATCAGAAATAGAACCATCAACCAAAACCTTACTCCAGTGTTTTTTACTAAAATAGGATGGTTCCTCCAATGCATCATATTCCGCACGAAGCGCTTCTATAGTTTCGGGCTCACATTTAATACTAAAACTCTTAAATGTATTTATATCTGTAGCTGTAAACATTTTACCTTTTACTTTAAAAACGAGTAAGTCTGGTAATTTAGAAAAAGGAATAGACTCAGTAACTCCTTTTTTAGATAAACAGTATAACCGATACGCTTCAATGTTCATTTACAAAAATGTTGACATTAAAGTCAATGTGTTTTAAAAACTTCTTTTCGTTTTTCTAATTGGCGTTCTAAATCAGAAATAGTTTCTCTTACAGACACTTCAAAATTACGTTCGTTAGAAGTTGCAAAAATTCGAGGTCCTGGCAAACTCAACTCTATATTACAAATTTTGCCAATTTCATGTTGATTGTCATCTTGTTTAAAATACACAGTTGCGCTTATTAAAAACTCATAACGATTAAATAATTTTTTTAATTTTTCTTCTGTGAAACTCGAAAGTGTTTCGCTTACATCTACACCTACATACTGAATATTTACTGTCATACTTTCTTTCTTTTTATATATTAGAATTCTGATATAAATATACACGTTTTTTAAATAATTTATAATAACAAAAATCATAAAAAGTTATAAAATATTTTTACTTGTAAATCAATATAGTAGTATTTTTGAAAATCTAAATTCATTCAACATATGCAACTCGTTTTCGCTACCAATAACCTAAATAAAATAAAAGAAGTTCAGGCTTTGGTTCCTAATCATATTAACTTATTAAGTTTAAAAGATATTGGTTGCCATGAGGATATTCCTGAGACTCAAAATACGATTACTGGTAATAGCATCCAGAAAGCAGCGTATATAAAAACTCATTATGGACATGATTGTTTTGCCGATGATACAGGATTAGAAGTAGACGCTTTAAATGGTGCTCCAGGAGTTTATTCTGCCAGATATGCTGGCGAGCAGCGTGATGCTAATGATAATATGGATAAACTACTAACCGAATTAAGCACAAAAACGAACAGAGACGCACAGTTTAAAACTGTAATCACACTTCAACTCAATAACAAACAACATACCTTTACCGGTATTTGTGAAGGAGAAATAACAACTACCAAAAATGGTGCACTCGGTTTTGGTTACGATCCTATTTTTAAACCCAAAGGATTTCAACAAACATTTGCCGAAATGGATTTAAGTTTAAAAAATAGTATAGGGCATCGCGGAAAAGCCATACTTCAATTAGTTCACTTTTTAAATTCTTAACCCTTAAAAAAATAGGTATAAAAAACCGAATTTCGTGTTGGTAGTTAATATTCTTTATGTTACTTTTAATTTATGACAGAGGAAGCTATAGAAAAAGAAAATGCAGCAATTACTAAAGCCTACAAAGAACTATTAAAAGTTAGTTATACAACGTTATCTGATGATGACAAAAAACTAATACGTAAAGCTTTTGATATTGCTATAGACGGCCATAAAGATCAGCGTAGAAAATCTGGGGAAGCTTATATTTTTCACCCCTTGGCTGTAGCAAAAATAGTGGCTCAAGAAATAGGGTTAGATAGTACCTCTATCGCTGCTGCCCTACTTCATGATGTTGTTGAGGATAGCCCGAATTATACCATACAAGACATTGAAAAGTTATTCGGAAAAACAATAGCTACTATTGTAGATGGTCTCACAAAAATATCATCTTTAAGTAAAGAAAAAGACATGAATGTGTCTTTACAAGCAGAAAACTTTCGTAAAATGCTGCTTACACTTAATGATGATGTTCGTGTTATCATAATAAAAATTGCAGATAGACTTCATAATATGCAAACTATGGAGTCCATGCGTCCTGATAAACAAGAAAAAATAGCATCCGAAACATTATACATTTATGCACCTTTAGCACATAGAATCGGATTATATAATATTAAAACAGAACTTGAAGATCTTGGATTAAAATATACAGATCCAGATATTTATAATGAGATTTTTGATAAAATAAAGGAAAGTAAGGAAGAACAAGATCAATACATTAAAGAATTTAGTGAGGTTATAAAAAACTCATTAAATAAAGAAAATTTTGAATATACTATAAAAGGACGTCCAAAGTCTATTTTTTCAATCAGAAAAAAAATGCATAACCAAGGTGTATCTTTTGATGAGGTATACGACAAGTTCGCAGTAAGAATTATTTATAAAAGTGACGAGGTCAATGAAAAGTTTTTCGCATGGAAGATATACTCTGTGGTAACAGATCATTTTAGACCTAACCCTATACGCCTCCGTGATTGGATTTCCTCTCCAAAATCTACAGGGTATGAGGCTTTACATATTACTGTTATGGGGCCTAAAGGGCGTTGGGTAGAAGTTCAGATACGTAGTGAACGCATGAATGAAATAGCCGAAAAAGGCTATGCTGCTCACTATAAATACAAACAAAACACCGAAAAAGAAGATAATTTAGAAAGCTGGATTAACAAACTCCAAGAAGCTTTAGAAAATCCAGATACAAATGCAGTAGATTTTGTTGAGCAGTTTAAACTTAGCTTATATTCGCAAGAAATATTTGTATTTACTCCTACTGGGGAATTAAAATCTTTACCCAAAGGAGCGACATCATTAGACTTTGCATTTAACATTCATACCGAGGTAGGTATGAGAACAAGAGGTGCTAAAGTAAATGGTAAACTAGTTCCTTTAAGTAAAGAATTACAAAATGGTGATCAAGTAGATATTTTAACCTCAGAAAGCGCTAAGCCTAATGCAAACTGGTTGGATTATGCAACCACTGCCAGAGCTAGAGGTAAAATAAAATCAGCTTTAAAAGAAGATAAAAAACGTATAGGTGAAGATGGCAAAGAAATTCTTAGAAGAAAATTAAAGCAACTAAAAATTACGTTAAACGAAGGTTCAACAAACGAATTAGTTAACTATTTTAAACTTAAAACAAGTCTCGATTTATTTTATAGAGTAGGCATTGGTACTATAGATAATATCATGCTTAAAAATTATGCTGCCTCTAGAAGTAATGCTTTAATGAGTTTTATTAAAAATAAAATTTCAAGAAAAGCAACTATTAAAAAAGAAGACTTAGAAAAAGAAGAAGTTACTGCTACATACGATTCTTTAGTTTTTGGTAAAGAAGAAGAAAAACTAGACTACAAAATATCAAATTGTTGCAACCCTATTCCTGGCGATGAAGTTTTTGGTTTCCTAACAGTTAATGAAGGTATTAAGATTCATAAAAAAAATTGCCCTAACGCTCTTAGTTTACAATCTAACTATGCTTACAGAATTATGCAAGCTAAATGGGTGGACTCTACGCAACAAGAATTTTTAGTTCAAATTAAAATTACAGGAATTGATCATATAGGGTTAGTAAGCGATATTACCTCAATTGTTTCAGATAATATGCATGTGAATATGAAGCGCTTAAATTTTGAGAGCGATGGCGGGTTATTTTCTGGAAAAATTAATGTAGTTGTAAAAAATAATACCATCATAAAAAAGCTTTTAATTAAGTTAAAAAAAATTAATGGTATAGATAAGGTTACCAGAGTGTAAAAAAAGTGTAAATTTGCGACGAAATTATGAATACAAAAGCGGATACAAAAAATCAAGACATAGTTAAAAGCGTATTTACTAGCTTTTTAGAGGGCAACGGACACCGTAAAACGCCTGAGCGTTATGCTATACTCCAAGAAATTTATAATAACACAGAACACTTCGATATAGAATCCCTATATCTTAGCATGAAAAACAAGAAATACCGTGTGTCTCGTGCTACACTTTACAACACTATAGAATTACTTTTAGAATGTGGTTTGGTAAGAAAACACCAATTTGGACAAAACCAAGCACATTATGAAAAATCGTATTTCGACAGGCAACATGATCATGTTATACTTACAGATACTGGGGAAGTTATAGAATTTTGCGACCCTAGAATTCAATCTATAAAAAAAACAATCGAAGAAATTTTCGATATTGAAATTAATAACCATTCGCTCTATTTTTACGGAAATAGAAAATCAACAAAATAACTAATTTTACAATGGCAGTAGATTTACTACTAGGATTACAATGGGGAGACGAAGGCAAAGGAAAAATTGTTGACGTACTTACCTCAAACTACAATATTATAGCACGTTTTCAAGGGGGACCTAATGCAGGCCATACTTTGGTTTTTAACGATAAAAAGCATGTTCTTCATACCATCCCTTCTGGAATTTTTCATGATGACGCTACTAATTTAGTAGGTAATGGTGTTGTTATAGACCCTGTTATTTTTAAAGGAGAGCTAGACAAATTAGAAGAACAAGATGTAGATTACAGAAAGTCCTTAGTTATTTCTCGTAAAGCACATATAATTTTACCAACACACCGTTTATTAGATGCCGCAAGTGAAGCTTCTAAAGGAAAAGCAAAAATAGGCTCGACCCTTAAAGGTATTGGTCCAACTTATATGGATAAAACTGGCAGAAATGGTATTCGTGTTGGCGATTTAGAGTTAAGCGACTGGAAAGAACGTTATAGAGCATTGGCTAATAAGCACGAATCTATGATTTCTTTTTACAATGTCGATATAGAATATGATTTAGCAGAACTTGAAATTGAGTTTTTTAAAGCCATTGACGTTTTAAAATCTTTAAAATTTATAGATTCTGAAGAATATATTTATCAAGCACAAAAATCTGGAAAAACCATTTTAGCTGAAGGTGCTCAGGGATCGTTACTAGATATCGATTTTGGAACTTATCCTTTTGTAACATCAAGTAATACAACTGCTGCTGGAGCCTGTACAGGTTTAGGGGTGTCTCCAAACCAAATTGGTGAGGTTTTTGGTATTTTTAAAGCCTATACAACTCGTGTGGGTTCTGGTCCTTTTCCAACGGAACTTTTTGATGAAGATGGTGAAACTATGGGACGCGTTGGTAATGAGTTTGGAGCAACTACAGGCCGTAGAAGACGTTGTGGTTGGTTAGATTTAATTGCTCTAAAATATGCATGCCAAGTAAATGGTGTTACTCAATTAATGATGATGAAAGGCGATGTGCTTTCTGGCTTTAAAACCTTAAAAGTATGTACCGCTTATAAATATAAAGGTGAGGTTATTCAACATTTTCCTTATAATATTGAACCAGAAAATGTAGAACCAATTTATACTGAGCTTAATGGTTGGGAAGAAGATTTAACAGAAATGTCTGAAACCTCTCAATTACCACAAACCTTAAATGAGTATATTGAATTTTTAGAAAAAGAACTAGAAATCCCTATTACCATTGTTTCTGTAGGACCAGATAGAAAACAAACTATTTTTAGAGGACAGTTAGTTCACTAAAAATTATAATACATATTAAATTAACAAAAACGCTCCAAAATATTTTGGAGCGTTTTTTGTTTTATTACAAATCATAAAAAATACTTAACAGATAATTAAACATCATTATTATCGTTATTTTTGCGACAAACTTTTTATATTTTGAACAAACTACACGTTTTACTTTTTATTCTTTTTATTGGCTTTGTTTCAATATCTAAGGGACAAGAAAAAACGAAAATAGAAATTAAGTACTCGGGATTCTTGCATGTTGATGAAGAAAAACACCCAGGCGGCAGGGTGCTAACACGTGATGATGTGCAACAAGTACACATAGAACATAAAGGCGCCAATATGTGGTGCGATAAAGCCATATACTATGGTAAAGAAAACATCATTGAAACTTATGGTAATGTGCAAATAAAGCAGGGAGACACCATTAATATGACTGCAAAATTTGTTGAGTATAGTGGAGAAACGGGTATGGCATTTGCTAGTGGCGATGTGGTTTTAAAAGATCCTAACTCTACGGTTTTATCAGACACCTTATATTTTGATCGCATCAAACAACAATCATTTTATAAAAGTGGTGGTACTGTTGTAAAAGATTCGTCTGGAACCATTACTAGTAAGATTGGACGGTATTACATGGATATCAAAAAACACCAATTTGTTGAAGATGTGGTATTGGTAAATGAAGAATCAACTATTAACTCCAATTTTTTCGATTTCTACTCCGATACAGGTCACGCCTATTTATTTGGCCCTTCAACAATAACAACAGAAACAAGTAAAACGTATTGTGAAAAAGGATTTTACGATACCAAAAATAAAATTGGGTATGCCCTTAAGAAGGCGAAAATAAATTACGATAACCGCATCATTGAAGGCGATAGCTTATATTTTGACAATAACATTAGCTTTGCTTCCGCTACTAATAATATAAAAGTAACGGATACCATAAACAATAGTATCATAAAAGGGCATTACGCCGAGGTTTTTAAAGAAAAAGATTCTGTCTTCATTACAAAACGGGCTTTAGCTATCACGCTACAAGAAAACGATTCTATCTATATGCATGCAGATAAAATCATGGTAACTGGCAAACCCGATAATCGTATTATTAGAGCTTACTATAACGCTAAAATATTCAAATCTGATCTTAGTGGAAAATCAGACTCTATACATTCAAATCAAAAAACGGGGATTACTCAATTAATAAATATAGACCGTTTTTCATCTGGCGATAAATTTTCAGTAAAACGAAAACCCATCATTTGGAATATTGCAAATCAAATGACAGGGGATACCATTCATTTAATTTCAAATACTGAAACAGAAAAAATAGACTCCTTAATAGTTTTTAATAATGCCTTTATTATAAGTAAAGACACTATTAGCGACAATGGTTATAATCAAATCTATGGCATGAGATTAACAGGTCTATTCAATGAAGAAAACCAGTTACGGCAGGTTGACATCGTTAAGAATGCTGAATCTATTTTTTATACACGTAATGATAAACAAGAACTTGTAGGAATTGACAAATCAAAATCTGGAAGCATTTCTATGCTTTTTGCAGATGGTGATATTGAAGAATATAACAGAATAAATCAAGCTGATGGTGATTTATATCCAGAATCTAAATACCCCGAAAAAGAAAAATTCTTAAAAGGGTTTGATTGGCGTGAAGAAGAACGCCCTATGAGTGTTGAAGATTTATTTAAAGATGATCCGCCTTATGTTTTACCTATTATAAAAGGCTTAGAAGATTATATTCCCCAAGAAGCCTTCTTTGATGAAGACATGCTCAAACGCATTGAAAGTATTCATAATCGAGAAAAAACGGATAAAAAGGACGTTGTAGAAGTACCAAAAAAGATCCCTAAATACGTTAACAAAGAAGTGAAAATTGATAAAAAAAAGAGCCTTAGATCTAAAAAAGTTTCTAAAAAGAACACTAATGACCTCTGACTTTTTTAAATATCAAGCGCAAACATCTCCACATCCACTAGCTATGGAAATTTCTCATGCCAGTGGTTCTTATATTTACGATACCAATAACAAAGCCTATCTAGATTTTGTTGCAGGCGTATCTGCATGCCCTTTGGGTCATAACCATCCTAAAGTTATAAATGCTATTAAAAATCAATTAGACAAGCATTTACATGTCATGGTATATGGTGAATACATACAAAAACCAGCTGTAGAACTCGCTAAATTATTAGCTAACAAGCTACCTAAGTCTTTAGAAAAAACATATTTAACCAATTCTGGTACCGAAGCTATTGAAGGTGCTTTAAAACTAGCAAAACGCGCTACAGGTAGAAGCGAAATTATAGCAGCACACAAAGCATATCATGGTAATACAATGGGATCTATGAGTGTTATGGGGGTTGAAGAAAAAAAACAAGCCTATAGACCATTACTACCAAATGTACAATTTATTACATTTAACAATGCTACCGAGTTAGCATATATCACAACCAAAACTGCATGTGTTATTTTAGAGACGATACAAGGCGGCGCGGGTTTTATAGAACCTCAAAATAACTATCTAGAAAAAGTAAGAAAGCGTTGTGATGCTGTTGGCGCTCTTTTAATTTTAGATGAAATACAACCAGGTATAGGTAGAACAGGTAAACTTTTTGGATTCGAACATTACAACTGTATTCCAGATATTTTGGTTACTGGCAAAGGTTTAGGTGGTGGTATGCCTATAGGGGCTTTTACAGCATCAGGTGAACTAATGGATGTACTTCAAGACACTCCTAAATTAGGACACATTACAACGTTTGGCGGTCATCCAGTTATTGCAGCATCTGCACTAGCAACCTTACAAGAAATAACAGCAAGTAATTTAATGGATCAAGCATTAGAGAAGGAACTGTTATTTCGTAAACTTTTAATCCATCCTTTAATTAAAGAAATTAGAGGAAAAGGGCTTATGCTTGCCATAATAACCGCTTCAGAAGAAATTACAAACGCAATAATTCTTAAGTGTCAAAAGGAAGGTCTCATACTATTTTGGCTCCTTTTTGAACCCAAAGCAATAAGAATAACACCTCCTTTAACTATTTCAAACGAAGAAATCACTAAAGGATGTGCTATAATCATTGCTGTTTTAAATACAATTCAAAAATAACCACCTCACTTTAACTTTCTAATAATCAAAAGAAAAGACCTGACAATTTAGCAAAGGGCATAGTTGTTGATTACTTTGTTAAAAAGATTTGCTTGATCTGTCGTAAAAAGGCAAATAGAAGCTTAAATTTATTGAAGTAGAAAACTTATAAAAGTGCCTATGGAGTTTAGTCATAATGACAGCAACAATTTGCCTCTATCAAAATTCGAATCGATGTTGAAAACAAATCATGTTTTGTTCTTCGATTCGGAAGAATTTGAAGACATTATTCACTATTATCTAAATCAAGGTAAAATAGCTTTAGCAAAAAAAGCAATTAAACTAGGTTTAGATCAACATACAACATCCATTAATCTAAGGCTTTTTAAAGTTGAAGTTTATGTATTTGAAGATAAACTAATCGAGGCAGACACCTTATTAAGTGAGCTTTATAATTTAGATCCTATGAATGAGGAAATCTACATTCAAAAAGCCAATATACTATCAAAAAAGGACGAACATCAACAAGCTATAGATGTACTAAAAAAGGCATTAGAGTTAACTGATGATGTGATTGATTTGTATTCTTTAATTGGCATGGAATATCTTTTTTTAGATCAATTCGAAAATGCTAAAGTATATTTCATGAAATGCTTGGAACAAGATTTAGAAGACTATTCTGCACTTTATAATGTGATTTATTGTTTTGAGTTTCTAAAACAACATGAAGATGCTATTTCTTATTTAAACGTATTTCTAGATAAAAACCCATACTGCGAAGTCGCATGGCATCAATTAGGGAAACAATACTATACGCTTAAAAAACATAAAAAAGCATTAGCTGCTTTTGATTTTGCTATTATTTCTGATGATACATTTGTTGGAGCATATCTTGAAAGAGGTAAAGTTTTAGAAGAATTAAAACGTTATGAAGATGCTATTGAAAATTACACCATTTCTTTACAACTAGACGAACCAACATCTTTTGCTCTATTACGAATAGGTAATTGTCATGAAAAATTGAGAAATGATGATTTAGCAGTTCAATATTACTATAAAACCGTTCATGAAGACCCTCTTTTAGATAAAGGGTGGATAGCGATAACAAAGTATTATAATAGAAAAAAGGATTTCCAAAAAGCGCTGTACTATATAAACAAAGCTATTAATATCGATTCTGATAATGTCATTTATTGGAAATTATACTCACAAATTAACCAACGACTCAATTTTTATGAAGAAGCAGAACGTGGGTTCAAAAAAACTTTAGAATTAGGAAATTACGAGCTTAATACATGGATTTCACGTGGCGATTTATTAATTAAATTAGGTGAACCACAAGCTGCTATTTATAATTTCGAACAAGCTTTAGAGTTTTATCCAGAAAATGCCGAGTTGGAATATCGTTTAGCAGGTCTATACTTTACTTTAAATGAAAATGATAAAGGTACATTTCATTTAAAAAATGGTATCAGTTCTAATGAAGAATACGCTTTTATAATTGAAGAACTTTTCCCTGAGGTTTCTAACAGAATATTGGTAAAAACACTACTTAAAGACAAAACTGTAAACTAACGATTCATTTGTTTTTGTTATGCAGATTCAACGTTAACCCTTATTTATCAGTCAGTTAAACCCACTCACATGTATGACAGAGAGAAAATAGAAGATTTTCAAATTCAGATGGAAAAAATAATTGAAAAGCATGATAAGAAATTGGCTTTTGAATTAATCACTTCTGAACTTAATGAGTGTGAGGACAAATATCTGACTGAATTTATGGTACCTTTAAATTTCTTGAATTATGAGCCTGTTTTAGATTGGGTTGAACAAAATGCGTATAGATCAAAAAATATTACTCAAGCTTGGGGGCATTTATCTGCAAGTCCCAATTTCACTTGGCAAAGAGCGGAAAAATGGCTTGAAATGGGACGCCCTTTTAGCTTAATAGCACTTGACGCAACAATGTTTTGTACTACAAGAGGCGAAAGACTAAATCAGTCTCTTTTGATGAGAGAATTGAACCCTAAACTGACAGACAATCCTAAACTGGACAAAATAGCAAATGGACTAAAAGCCTATTAAAAAAAAGACAGTGTACCAAGAACTAAAAATGTAATCAATCGAATAATAAATGACATATTTGCAATCGGGTAAAAACCGAACTGCTAATGCTAACATCGTATATAAAAATTGCTATTTTATGCTTAATCCGCTCCACAAAGTCTCCCGACAGCGGAATATTAATCAACCAAGCTTATAAAATTTTAAAGAAGGTTACATTATACGAAATCAAGAAAATACATTTTATTACTGCAACTGTAGTAGATTAGATCACTGTCTTTACGCAAAAATCTTATAAAATATTGTTTTGGAATTATAATAACCTCTAAGTCTGGAAACTTTGCGGAGCGAGTAAAAACACTACTTGAAAACAAATCCATAAGTTAAATCACTGTTATTATTAAACGCAACTTGACTTTTTTATTTCTAGTTAAAATTTTAATCATGGATGTTTCTCTAAAATGTATACCTTTGGTTTTAGCTTTAAAATTAGGTTATGCAAAGACGATTAACAGATTATTTAATTATTTCTTTAAAAGGATTAGCCATGGGAGCTGCAGATGCAGTTCCAGGTGTCTCTGGGGGTACTATTGCATTTATATCGGGCATTTACGAAGAATTAGTATCATCCATTAGTAACATAAATATTTCCCTTTTTAAAACACTTTTCAGCAAAGGTCTAAAAGACTTTTGGAAACAATTAAATGGGAATTTTTTACTTGCATTAGCATCAGGCATAATAATAAGTTTTGTTTCATTTATGAAACTTGCTAAATATTTGTTAGAAAATCACCCTATTTTAATTTGGTCTTTCTTTTTCGGATTAATTGTAGCTAGTATTTATTTTGTTGGGAAACAAATTTCGAAATGGAATGCATTAGTAATCATCACCTTAATTATTGGAGCTGCTATCGCTTTTTATATTACGCAACTTCCCGCCTTAACAACAAATGATAGCCCTTCATTCTTATTCTTTGCTGGCACCATTGCTATTTGTGCCATGATTTTGCCTGGTATTTCAGGATCCTTTATATTAATAATTCTAGGAGCTTATAAAACGCTTAGTGACGCTATTCATGACGCCGACATAAAAAAAATATTAATTTTTGCCTGTGGCGCCATTATAGGCCTGCTTAGTTTTAGTCATATTCTTAAATGGCTTTTTAAACATTATCACAATATTACATTAGCATTACTTACTGGTTTTATTTTTGGATCGTTAAAGAAAGTATGGCCTTGGAAAGAAACTTTAACATGGCACACCAATTCTAAAGGTATAAAAACCCCTGTCTTACAAGAAAGCATCTCTCCTCTTGCTTTCAATGGTGATAACCAGCTCGTATTTGCCATTGTTTTAATGATTATCGGTTTTGCAACTATTTTTATTCTTGAAAAAATAGGATCAAAAAAACAATAAATGGAAAGTACCAGAACACTCACAGATAAAATTTTTCTAATTCTAAAAGGATTAGGTATGGGAGCTGCCAATAAAGTTCCTGGTGTGTCTGGAGGTGTTGTCGCTTTTGTTGCTGGCTTTTATGAAGAATTTATTTATTCACTAAAAAAGGTAAATGGCAAAGCTTTTAAATTACTTATTAACGGTCGATTTAAAAGTTTTTTCAATTACATCAACGGGCGGTTTTTAAGCCTGCTCTTTTTAGGAATGATTATTAGTTATTTTAGTATCTCTAAAATTTTAGATTACCTGATAGTTCACTATGAACTTTATGTTTGGAGTGTTTTCTTTGGAATGATTTTAGGTTCTATTTATTACATTAACAAAGATTTTAGAGACTGGAATTATAAAACCTATACTTCGCTTACTATAGGTATTATAGTTGGACTAAGTATTAGCCTTTTTAATCCTGCAAAAGAAAATGACAACCTTTGGTTTGTATTCTTTTGTGGTATTATAAGTGTATCTGGCATGACACTTCCTGGCTTTTCAGGTTCTTTTATACTTATTTTACTAGGTAACTATGTATTGCTTTTAGTCGATTCGGTAAATGCTCTTTATGATACCTTTTATGAGATTCTAGGAGGCAACTTTACCTTTATTAATAATATTGAGCGTGTAAGAATGCTCAAAGTTTTAGCTGTTTTCACATTAGGATCGGTAACAGGTTTAGTTACCTTTTCTCATGCCCTAAGTTATATTTTAAAACACTATAAAAGCATAACAATATCTGCTATTATAGGCTTTATTATTGGATCTTTAGGGGTTGTATGGCCTTGGAAAGAAACAGCATATAAAATGAATATAGACGGTCATTTTATATTAGACTCTGGAGGTAAAAAAATAATAGAAAATTATAAGCGTTTTATACCAGAATTAAATACTGAAACATATTATGCCATAGCATTCATTTTCTTTGGAGTCACTATTGTATTAGCCTTAGAATGGTATGGACAAAAAACCAGAAAAACACATGAATAAATTAGGCCTATTAGGTAAAGACATATCGTACTCATTTTCAAGAGTATATTTTAAAAAGAAATTTGAAGACGAAAAAATAACAAATACAACCTACGAAAACTTCGATATAGAAGCTATCAGTTTGTTTCCTTCCATAATTAAAAACACTTTAAACTTAAAAGGCTTAAATGTTACAATTCCCTATAAAGAAGCTGTTATCCCATACCTTGATAAAGTAAATAAAAAAGCGAAAGCTATAGGCGCAGTAAATACTATAAAAATCACTAAAAAAGGAAAATTAGTAGGCTACAATACAGATTATTATGGCTTTAAAAAAACGATCGAACCTTTTTTAAAACCACATCATAAAAATGCTTTAATCTTAGGAACAGGGGGGGCTAGTAAGGCTATTGCCTATAGTTTAAAAAAATTAGGTATTTCTTATCAATACGTTTCAAGAAAACAGTCTGAAGGGGTTGGTTTTACTTACAACACTTTAACTGAAGACGTTATTAAAACGCATCAAGTAATCGTAAATTGTACACCGTTAGGCACATTCCCTAACATTAATGATTGTCCAAATATTCCATACGAATCCATAACAAGTAATCATATTTTATTCGATTTAATATACAATCCTGATGAAACTACCTTTTTAAAACAAGGCAAACAAAATAATGCTGTAATAATTAACGGGTTAAATATGTTAAAATTACAAGCGGAAAAGGCTTGGTCTATATGGAATTTACAATAAAAAGCGTTTTATTAATATTAAAACCCTTTCTTAATCTTTGTAAATAATAGACTTGTTAGTATCTTTAAAGTCTAAAGTAATTTGATGAACCCTAACATTTTTTAAAATGTCTGATATTAATAAGCTCCAAGAAATAGAAGAAAACAACGAAGATAAATCATCAGAGAGTCAATCTAACAATGACTTAACGAATGATACACCATCAGAATCTGATGCAAATCAAGAAGCAGATACTGTCGATTCTGAGGAAGTAGTTGATAACGTTGTAAACGAAGTCATTGAAAATACTGATGTAAACGAAAATATTGAGGCAGTAGATACAGAAATCAAACCTTTAGAAACTGACAAAAAAGTTATAGACAAATCGAAGGAGTCTACTGTAAATGAAGCTATTGAAAAGTCTGAGGGAGATAAAAACATTGAGGTAGATTCTGAAATTAAACCTTCAGAAACAGGCAAAGAAAGCGATAAAGAAAGTGATGACATTGTAAATGAAGCTATCGAAAAACCTAATGCAGATGAAAATACTGAGGGAGTTTCTGAAATAAAAACTTCAAAAACAGGCAAAGATGATGATGATGTTATTAATGAAATAGAAGAGTCTAATGCAGAAGATGCAGAAGATGAAGGCAATAAAGAGCGACATACTATTGAAACTAAAGAGTATGATACGATGTCTTTGGAAGCACTCGCTATTGAATTAGAAAAACTTTTAAAAAAGGAAAAAGTACAAGCTATAAAATCTCATGTAGATAGCATAAATGCTGAATTTAAAACTAAATTTCAAGCGCTTATCGATGAGAAAAAAGAAGAGTTTTTGAATGATGGTGGTAACGAAATAGATTTTTATTATTCTTCTCCTGTTCAAAAAAGATTTAAAGAAGCTTATAGAGAGTATAGAAAAAGATTAAACGAGCATTATCAAGGTTTAGAAAAAAACCTGAAACAAAATTTAGCCAATAAACTCGAAATTATCGAAGAGTTAAAAGGCTTAATTAATCTTGAAGAGAATATAAATACCACCTATAAACACTTTAAAGAACTACAAGAACGCTGGCGTACAACGGGTCCTATTCCTAGAGACAAGTATAATAATGCATGGAATAGTTATCATCACCATGTAGAAATATTTTACGATTTTTTACATTTAAATAGAGACTTACGCGATTTAGATTTCAAACATAACTTAGAGAAAAAGTTAATGATTATTAAGCGTGCTGAAGAGTTAGCCCAAGATGATAATGTGATGAGTTCTTTTAGAGAACTACAAGAATTGCATAAAATGTGGAAGGAAGAGCTTGGCCCTGTAGGTAGAGAACACAGAGAAGAGATTTGGGGGCGTTTTAAAGCTGCAACTAAAATTATTAATGATAAACGACAAGTTTATTATCAAGAAATAGATAAAGTTTACGAAAAAAACCTTGAGACTAAACTTGAAATTATTGCTAACATTGATGCTGTAAATGCTCAAGAAAGTAAATCTCATGGTTCTTGGCAAAAGAAAATTAAAGAAGTTGAAGAATTACGTAATGCCTTTTTTAATGCTGGAAAAGTTCCTATAAAATTAAATGAAAGCACATGGGCTAAATTTAAAGAATCTGTACGTCTTTTTAACAGACAAAAAAATGCTTTTTACAAAGGACTTAAAAAAGAGCAGTACAAAAACCTACAGCTAAAGCTAGATTTAATTAAAATAGCTGAGGATAATAAGGATAGTGATGATTATGAAGTGACGACTCCTTTGATGAAGAAAATCCAAAATGATTGGAAAAAAATCGGTCACGTACCTAGAAAAGATAGTGATAAAATCTGGAAGCAATTTAAAGCAGCATGTAACAGTTATTTTGATAAATTACATGCTAAAAGAAATGCTGCAAATCAGGAAAACATAGATGCTTTTAATAACAAGAATAATTTCTTAAGTACACTTAAAGATTTAAAATTAACGGGTACTAAAGATGAGAATTTAATAGTTATAAAAGAACAAATTGCACAATGGAAAGTTTTTGGTAAAGTCCCTAATGATAAACGCTACATTGAAGGTAAATTTCAAAAGACTATTGACGGCTTGCTTGCAAGTTTAGATATGGACAAGAATGAAATTGAAATGATAAAGTTTGAAAACAAACTAGATAGCATTAACACTTCTGATGATGATAATAGGAATTTAGATAATGAACGTTCTTTTATTCGTAAAAAGATTGATGAAGTAAAAAGTCAAATTAATCAGTTAGAAAATAATTTACAGTTTTTTAGAAATGTTGATGATGATAACCCGCTTGTAAAAGAAGTACATCAAAACATTAAAATACATAAAGAATCTTTATCACTTTGGCAAAGCAAGCTTCAAAAAATCAAGAATTTCTATTAATAGTTTGTTAGATAAAACATGGAGCTGTCTAAATAAGTAATGAACTTTGTCATTTCCAAAGCAAAGCGAAGAATCTTATTTAACTAAAAACGTGAACCTTGTTTAAGAGTTCAAAACGTCACTTCGAGTGAAATTCTGGAAGAATTTTGTATCGAGAAGCTTTTTTAGTCGAAAATTCACTTGTTTTAGAAGCGGTTTTTTGCTAGTTATAGTTAAATTAATAACATCCATAAGATACGTTTAATGTCAGCTTTTGCGCTTCTTTATAAATTTTGGAGCTTGATCTCTTAAAATAAATTGGTTGCTCGTAAAAAAACCTTGTATTACTTTAAAGTTTTTTTTGCTTCTTCCCAAAAAACATCCATTTCTGCTAAAGACATATCTTTTAGCGGTTTATTAATAGACTTTGCCTTTTCTTCCAGGTATTGAAAACGTTTAGAGAATTTTTTATTGGTTCGTTCTAAAGCATTTTCTGGGTTAATATTTAAAAATCTAGCATAATTTACCATGGAAAACATGACGTCTCCAAATTCGTTTTCTATAGCATCCCGGTTACCTGACAACACTTCTTCTTTAAACTCTGTTAACTCCTCCTCTACTTTTTCCCAAACTTGTTCGGGTTTTTCCCAATCAAAACCAACACCAGCTACCTTTTCCTGTATTCTATCCGCTTTTACCAGAGCTGGCAAACCTTTTGGAACGCCTTCTAAAACACTGTTCTTGCCTTCTTTTAATTTTAGGTTTTCCCAATTACGTTTTACATCTTCTTCATTTTCTACTTTAACATCTCCATAAATATGAGGATGTCTGTGTATTAGTTTTTCGCAAATGCTATTACAAACATCTGCAATATCGAAAGCGCCTTTTTCGCTACCTATTTTTGCATAAAAAACCATATGTAATAATACGTCGCCTAATTCTTTTTTAACTTCTTCTAAATCGTCATCCAAAATGGCATCACCAAGCTCGTATGTTTCTTCAATTGTGAGATGACGTAAGGTTTGCATAGTTTGTTTTTTATCCCACGGACATTGCTCACGGAGTTCGTCCATAATGGTTAACAATCTATCAAATGCCTTTAGTTGGTCTGCTCTGGTATTCATTTTTGAAATTTTTGTAAAAATACAATTTTGTTATCCTCCAATAGGAAGCTATTTATTTAAAAATCAACTTTTATATTATTATACATCCTAGTTTTTAAAAAATAATAAACGGTATTAAACTTATATCCTGCTAAATACTGAAACAAGTTCAGCACAGAAAACTGGATTAGTCTGCCAGAAAAGCTACTCCGTAGCCAGCAAAGGCAAGTTCAACTTACAATTTTGAATCCGTCTTACAGACTTCTCAAAATTGAGTTTTCCTGTCACGCAATAAACATAAACTAATAAACTCATTTAGAAGTAAAAAGCGTGTTTAAGTTGTTTTCAAACAACCATAAATTAACGCTTTCATTTCAATAAGCCACAACTACCATCCCGTGCTACCCCCTGTAAATCTGTTGTTTACATCAACACAAGTGTTGCTTGTCTAAAAAACAGTATACAAAGCATGAAAATTATGTATTTTTCTTATACCCTATTTTATTGAATGTCATTGATAAAAGTGAACTTGAAAAAGCGTGAATAGAACCAATAAAGAATATATTAGAATGTTCAAATTCTATTTGTTATATAGATTTACCTTATCAAAACATGCTTTTTGGAATTCTATTTCAAAATACTCCTTATTTATAAATACAAAAACAAATATCAGATTAATTATCCATAAGCAAGAAACTAGATGATTTTGAGAATTGGAATAACTGTTTATCGCTTCTTAAGTTTTCTATCTAAAAACGAACCCTTTTAGAGAAAGATTATGAGTTTTTTTCTTCTTCTTAAATTAACTATAGTTAACTCATTAATAATTTTTTAAAATGAAAAAAATGCTCAAAAATTTAATATTCATGTTTTTACTAGCTGTTACAGCTGTAAGTTTTGGTCAAGCTAGTTTTAATTTTATAAATAAACCCACAGAATTCCACCCAGATGGAACCTTAGCAACATCTTCACCTATTATTTTTGAATTGAGTAATATTCCTGATGATGCAGATAATGCTATTAATCTTCGTTTTTATCCATATCCAGATGGTATCATAATTGCTGATGCACCAAATAATATTGGCTGGACTAGTAGTTCTGATAGATTAAACATGACTTTGGGCATTTTAAATGATGCTGATGTAAATAATGGTTTTTACAGGTCTGTAACAGTAGATAATGGAAATGGAACATTCACAAAAACGTATACCATTTTTAATGTTTCAAATAATGGTTCAGGAGACACATATAAAAACGGTGGTATTGTTGATAGCGAAAATTACGCACCTATAGTAAGGCTAGTTAAAGCCAACGGACAACCAAGGTTTAATAATTCGGGAGAATTGGTAACTGGTAATGGAGATAACCCACTCATTGTAGATCAAGCCACTTTAGATCAAAGCCCTGATGTTGTTGCTACTCATTTGGTGTTTTCTTATTATCCTCCAGAAGAAAATAATACAACAGGGAATGGAGAATATCCACATATAACAGCTAATGCTTCAATTGATTTGTTAGGCACAGGGGATGGATCTGGAAAACAAAATCAAATTATAACCTTTGATGCCATAGGAAAAAAAAGTACAACTGCTGATCCTTTTACCGTTTCTGCTACATCTACTTCTGGATTAACTAATATGATTTACACGGTTGAATCTGGACCTGCAACAATTAGTGGCAATACCGTAACAATAGATGGTACGGAAGGTATTGTAACCTTAAAAGCAGAACAAGCAGGTGATAACGATTTTAACCAAGCTGAAAGCTTCACTCAATTTGAGATTATAGATATTAGTACTTTCTCGCCTTCTATTTCAACACGACTTACTGAAGATTACCCAATTGAAATGCCTTCATTTTATGCCTACCCAATTTATGTAACATCTTCTATTGAAGAAGCCGAGTTAATAAGTATAAATAGTATAGAAATTACAGTAGATGACACATCCATTCCAGTACTAGGTGAAAACGGATTGCATTATGCGCTATGGACTCCAAATAGTTACGGAACTCATACTATAAACATTATAGCCAATGGCTCAAATGGTATAAACACTACAATTACCAAAACTATTGAAGTTACAGATAATATAAGCACCCGAAATGTGCAAACCATGGACGACGTTGTGATAGAGTTTAATACCGAAAATAGCCGTGATTTTTATGGCACATTTACAATGCCACAACATATAGGAAGTTATAACCAAATTATGGCAAACTTAGTCGTAGAGTGCCCTTCTACCACAGGTAATTGTGATGATTGGGATCGTAGAGCCTTTATAGATGTAAAGGGGCCAGATGGTAACTGGATTCAAATAATTCGCTATATTACTCCTTACGGTGTAGGTTGCATGCATTCTATTGATTTAACCGATTATGCAAGCCTTCTTCAAGGCGAAGTAGAATTTAGAATGTTTATTGACACCTGGGGTACAGGTGGTTGGCAAATATCTTTAGATTTAACTTATCAGCAAGGTACTCCTCAATATTTATATTCAAACGTTGATGAATTATGGGATGGTTTCTGGGATCTTGGAGACCCAAACAATCTACAACCTATTCCAGCTGAAAATTATACGTATAATACTAATGTAGTAAGCTCCCATATGCGTTTATCTAATACAGGACATGGTTGGGGAAGTAATAATTCTCAAAATGCTGCTGAATTTTATGAAGCTACAAATTATATTGACATTGACAACGTTCAATATTACACACAAAACCTATGGAACGATTGCAATCCAAACCCTGATAGTTGTACAGGACAATTAGGCTCATGGACATTCAATAGAGCTGGATGGTGCCCTGGAACTATTGCACCTCCAGATATTATAGATATGACATCTCAAATAAGTAAAGGCAATGTCGATTTTAGTTATCGATTAGACCCTACTTATGTTGATGAATGCCATCCTAATAACCCTAGTTGCATTACAGGTGTTACTTGCGATGACTGTAATGATGGGTTTAACCCGCGATATCATATTGATGTGCATCTGATTAATTTCAGTAACACCCCATTAATACAAGGGACTTTAGATATTGAAGAAATTAATAATACTGCTAATTACGAATTACGAGCGTACCCAAACCCGTCTAATGGTATTTTTAATATTTCCACTACGGGTATAACCAGTAAATCTATAATGCAAGTCGTATCTATTTCTGGTCAAATTTTAAAAACTTATGTTTTTAATTCAGCTGAAGAAATTAATAACGCCACATTCGATTTTTCATCTCTTGCCAAGGGGCTTTATTTTATATCTATAGATAATAATGCAGGTCAAGGTAGTTTAAAACTACTTCTTCAATAAAGTCTATGGGCTTAGAATAATCAGAGCACAGCGAAGAATCTTTATTATTAATCTCTAAAGATTCTTCAGTCGTACCTCCTAACCATTGACGTTTTTTCATAAATACTTAATTTATAATCGTTTGTCATCCAGAGCGCAGCGAAGAATCTTTATTATTAATTTCTATAGATTCTTCAGTCGTACCTCCTTCTGAATGACACGAACCTTTTGCAAACATAAGATGACACCCCAATTACGTCATTTCATCCGCTAGTTAAAATTTTTAACACAGATCTCAGAATGACACTTTTTAGACAACCTCTTTTATTTATATGCTACTTATAACATTAAGCATTTTCTTTCTTAATCAAATTAAGTGCAGACCCCTCGTTATACCATGCAATTTGAGCATCGTTATATGTGTGATTCAATTTTACGATATCTTTTGTTCCGTCTTCGTGAACTGCTTCTAGCGTTAATTGCTTTCCTGGAGCAAAGGCATTTAAATCTATGAAATTAAATGTATCATTCTCTTGAATTAAATCGTAATCGCTTTCGTTTGCAAACGTTAAACCTAACATCCCTTGTTTTTTAAGGTTTGTTTCGTGGATACGTGCAAAAGATTTTACGATAACCGCAGCAACACCTAAATGTCTTGGTTGCATTGCAGCATGCTCACGAGAAGACCCTTCTCCATAGTTATGATCTCCAACAACTATGGTGTGGATTCCTGCTGCTTTATATGCTCTGGCAGTATCTGGAACACCTCCGAATTCTCCTGTTATTTGATTTTTAACAAAATTAGTTTTCTTTCCAAATGCATTGACCGCTCCAATTAAAGTATTGTTTGCAATATTATCTAAATGCCCTCTAAAACGTAACCATGGTCCAGCCATAGAAATATGATCGGTAGTACATTTACCAAATGCCTTGATTAATAATTTAGCTCCAGAGATATTTTCTCCAATTGGAGTAAAAGGTGTTAATAATTGTAAACGCTCTGAATCACCTTTTACTGATACTTGAACGTGACTTCCATCTTCTTCAGGTGCTAAATATCCGTTATCTTTTACTTCAAAACCTTTTGGTGGTAACTCCCATCCTGTTGGCTCATCGAACATAACTTCTTCGCCATTTTCGTTAATTAACTTATCTGTTAGCGGATTGAAATCTAAACGCCCTGCAATAGCAATAGCAGCTGTTAATTCAGGTGATGCTACAAAAGCATGTGTATTTGGGTTACCATCTGCACGCTTAGCAAAGTTTCTATTAAAAGAATGTACGATACTATTCTTTGGTGCATTTTTAGGGTCACTGTATCTAGCCCATTGCCCAATACATGGTCCACAAGCATTCGTAAAAATTTTAGCATCTAAGTTTTCAAAAACTTGAAGAATGCCGTCACGTTGTGCTGTATAACGAACTTGTTCAGAACCAGGGTTAATTCCTAAATCTGCTTTCATTTTTAAGTCTTTATCAATGGCTTGTTGTGCAATTGAAGAGGCACGAGATAAATCTTCGTAAGATGAATTGGTACAAGATCCAATTAATCCCCATTCTACTTTAAGTGGCCATTCATTAGCAGTAGCTTTTTCTTTCATGGATGTACCAACTTCAGTTGATAAATCTGGTGTAAACGGTCCGTTTAAAAGTGGCCCTAATTCAGATAAATTAATATCGATAACCTGATCGAAATATTGTTCTGGATTTGCATATACCTCAGCATCTGCAGTTAAATGTTCTTTTACTGCATTGGCAGCATCGGCAACATCTGCTCTATCTGTAGCGCGTAAATAGCGTTCCATAGATTCATCGTAACCAAATGTAGATGTGGTTGCTCCTATTTCGGCACCCATATTACAAATAGTTCCTTTTCCTGTACAAGACATAGACGTTGCTCCTGGTCCAAAATATTCAACGATAGCACCTGTTCCACCTTTAACAGTAAGAATCTCTGCTACTTTTAAAATCACATCTTTTGGTGCTGTCCAACCAGATAATTTACCTGTTAATCTAACACCTATTAATTTAGGAAACTTTAATTCCCAAGCCATACCTGCCATAACATCTACAGCATCTGCTCCACCAACTCCAATAGCAACCATACCTAATCCACCTGCGTTTACAGTATGTGAATCTGTACCAATCATCATCCCTCCTGGGAATGCATAATTTTCTAAAACTACCTGGTGAATAATGCCTGCTCCTGGTTTCCAAAAACCAATGCCATATTTATTAGACACAGACTCTAAGAAATTAAAAACCTCACTACTTACATTGTTAGCGTGTTTTAAATCTGTTGCTGCGCCTTCTTTTGCTTGAATTAAGTGATCACAATGAACCGTTGTTGGTACTGAGACCTTACTCTTTCCTGCTTGCATAAACTGTAACAATGCCATTTGAGCTGTTGCATCTTGACATGCAATACGGTCTGGAGCAAAATCAACGTAATCCTTACCTCTTATATATACTTTAGAAGTATTCCCTTCCCATAGATGAGTATATAAAATTTTCTCTGCAAGTGTTAATGGTTTCCCAATTATCTTTCTTGCTGCTTCAATTCTTTCAGGGAATTTTGAATAAATTCCTTTTATCATTTCAATATCAAATGCCATATCTCTTTCTATATAATTGTTTTTATTCTTTTCTTTAAGTACCACAATATACAAAATATAGAAGGCCATAGAAAAGGGTTTCTTACTTTTAGAAACTCTTTAAGCTTTGTTTTTGGAATTAGTTTGAGTGGATTACGTTCTCAGTCAAAGCAAAATAAATGCGAGTAGCATCGTTATTTAAAGAAATTTTGCTGCAGAATGAGGGCTTAAGACGACAAAATAAACTAAAGGATAAAATTTAAACAGTTCCCAAAAGTCATTCATAAAATATTTTTTATATGGACATAAAAAAAGCCCGAGTACGAAACTCGAGCTTTTACATCTATAATAATCAGTATATTATATTGATAATTGTTTTTGAGATGGTTTAAAATTAGTTAATACAATACCATCAACTGCTGCTTCATATTCTGCCATAGTAGGAGTTCTACCTAAAATTGTAGATAATACGACTACTGGTGTAGATGATAATAAAGACTCCCCTTTCTTCTCACCAGAATCTTTTACAACTCTTCCTTGGAATAAACGTGTTGAAGTAGCCATTACAGTATCACCTGGTTCTGCTTTTTCTTGATTCCCCATACATAAGTTACATCCTGGACGCTCTAAATACAACATATTTTCATATTTAGTACGTGCTAAACCCTTTGGGGCGTTATCATCAAACTCAAACCCTGAGTACTTTTGCAACACTTCCCAATCACCTTCTTCTTTTAACTCATCAACAATGTTATATGTTGGTGGTGCAACCACTAATGGTGCTTTAAATTCAACTTTACCGTGTTGTGCCTCAATGTTTTTTAACATTTTAGCTAAAATTTTCATATCTCCTTTATGTACCATACAAGATCCTACGAATCCTAAGTCTACTTTTTTAGTACCTCCATAGAAAGATAAAGGACGAATAGTATCGTGTGTATAACGTTTAGAAACATCATCGTTATTTACATCTGGATCAGCAATCATTGGTTCAGCAATTTCATCTAAATCAATCACAACTTCTGCATGATATTTAGCATTTGCATCTGGTCTTAAGGATGGCTTAATTCCAGTTTTAAGTTCTGTAATTCTAGTATTCGCTTTATCTACTAAACCTTTAAGCACTTGTTTTGCATTATCCATTCCTTTATCAATCATGATTTGGATACGACCTTTTGCAATCTCTAAAGATTCAATTAAAGTGTCATCCTCAGAAATACAGATAGAAGCTTTTGCTTTCATTTCTGCAGTCCAATCGGTAAATGTAAAGGCTTGGTCGGCAGTTAATGTCCCAATATGAACCTCAATAATTCTTCCCTGGAATACGTTTTCTCCACCAAATTGTTTCAACATTTGTTGTTGTGTAGCATGAACCACATCACGGAAATCCATATAAGATTTCATGCTTCCTTTAAAAGTTACTTTTACAGACTGTGGAATTGGCATTGTAGCCTCACCCGTAGCTAAAGCTAAGGCAACTGTTCCTGAATCTGCTCCAAAAGCAACTCCTTTTGACATACGTGTGTGTGAGTCGCCACCAATAATGATATCCCAATCACCAACTGTAATATCATTAAGGACTTTGTGAATAACATCGGTCATGGCGTGATACTTTCCTTTAGGGTCCCTCGCAGTAATTAATCCAAAGTCGTTCATAAAACTCATTAACCTTGGAATATTAGCCTTAGACTTATCATCCCAAACTGAAGCGGTATGACATCCTGATTGGTAAGCACCGTCAACAATTGGTGAAATAACAGTAGCGGCCATCATCTCTAATTCTTGAGACGTCATTAACCCAGTAGTATCTTGCGAACCTACTATATTCACCTCAACACGAACATCCGATCCAGCATGTAATACTGCGCCTGAAGTAGTACCAACGGCATTTTTATTAAATATTTTTTCGACAGCTGTAAGCCCCTGCCCTTCAATAGAAATTTCTTTTGAAGTCGCATACACTTGGGGTGCATCAATTCCTAATACTTTTGCAGCAAATGTTTGTAATTTTTTACCGAAAACAACAGCATAAGAACCTCCTGCTTTCATAAACTCCATTTTCTGAGGTGTAAATGCTGCGGAAATATCTTTTAATTCTGTATCGCCATTATAAAGCTTTTTTTCTTTAGTATTAATGGTAAGAACAGTTCCTGTTTCTACAGAATACACTTCTTTTAATACGGGTTCTCCATCTTCATCACGAATTGTATTTCCTTCAGCATCTTTTTGCTTAACCCAGTTTTTAAGATCCAAACCAATACCTCCTGTAACACCAACAGTTGTTAAGAAAATAGGTGAAATCCCATTTGTTCCCGCTATTACTGGAGCTATATTAATAAACGGCACGTATGGGCTAGATTTAATACCTGTCCATAAAGCCACATTATTTACACCAGACATTCTTGAAGAACCAACACCCATGGTTCCTTTTTCAGCAATTAACATGACACGTTTATTTGGATGCTTTTTTTGCAATGCTAAAAGGTCATTTTGCATGTCTTTGTTGTGCTCAAATAAACATTGACCATGTAATTCACGGTCTGATCTAGAATGCGCATCACCGCCTGGAGACAATAAATCTGTTGAAATATCGCCTACACCAGCAATGTAAGTAACGACTTCGATCTCTTCATCTATCTCTGGTAATTTAGTAAAAAACTCTGCCTGAGCATAGCTTTCTATAATTCCCTTAGCTATTTTATTACCTTCTTTATAAGCTGTTTCTAAACGTATAGTATCAGCGTCATACAAGAAAACTTGTGTTTTTAAAACTTTAGCAGCTTCTTGAGCGATAGCAGCATCATTTCCTAATGCCAGATCTAATAGAACTTCTATTGAAGGACCACCTTTCATGTGCGATAATTGCTCAAAAGCAAAAGCAGGTGAAATTTCTTTGACAACCGATTCACCAAGAATAATTTCTTTTAAGAATTTAGCCTTAACACCTGCAGCTCTTGTTGTACCAGGTAAAGTATTATAAATAAAGAATTTAAGAGAATCCGCTCTGTGAGCGTTATCTTCATCCTTTATTTGCGAAATAATTTCGCTTAATAATTCGCTACCATCAATTGGCTTAGGCTGAAGTCCCAGAGTCTTTCTTTCTTCGATCTCTTTGATGTAATCGTTGTAAGTGTTCATAAAGTAGTGTGTCTTTTTAATATTATAGGCTTACCTGTGTATGAACCGTTCCTACACACTCTGTAAACTGTCTGTAGATTTTTTTGATCATATCAATATTAAAAGCCATATGATATATGTTTTTAGTTTTTTAAAAAGTGTCGCAAAATACGAAATTAATGCAAAGTTTTAAAAATAAACTACGCTATACATTTTACAATCATATTAATTTATTATAGTATCATTATAAATTAATATGATTCGATTTTTATCATTATTATCTGGATAAAAATGCCTATTTGATAAGCCTTTTATTAAAAAAATCTATTTTTTATAAAATTGGAGTCTCTTAATTTGGTTATTGGTTTTTCAAAAAACCAATAAACGACAGAAGATATTAATATAGTAGACGAAATATATACTATAATATAAACTATAATATCAAAATGAGCTAAATTATCAACAGGGATAGCGTATTTTAATAGTTGTAATATTACAGAATAATGCATCAAATATATAGCATACGAAATCACACTAATGTGAGTAATAGGTTTTAAAATAAACTTAGGAGCTTTATTCATTTGACTTAATAGAGGAAACAATAAGGCTATTAGAATAGAATTAATTGGAAGGTATAAAATATTCCATACATACGGATGTGTCTCAATGAGATTCCCGTTTAGCAACACTAATACATTCCAGCCAAAAAACAACACAGCTCCTACAATAAAAGAAACATATTTTATGTCCTTCCATAATTTGGCTTTTACAATCGAAAAATATGCTGCCAAAACACCATAATAGACAGCATCAATTCTATAAATAACGACAGATTTAAGGTTATTATTCCAATCAATTAATGTCTGGTCTGTTTCATTAAAATTATAAATTGTCTTTGAAATAATAAACATAAGAATAATAAGTAGCGTAACGCCTAAGAACATATTGGGCTTTGAAATTTTTGTTTTTATATAAAGCGTAAAAAACAAAAGTATTGGTACTAAAACGTATGCGAATTCTTCAATAGACAAACTCCATGATTCCATAAAAAACCATGGCATCTGCGACGAGAAATTTTGGATAAAAAAAACATACTTCCATAAACCATCTGGTAGTGTAATGCCAATATAAGTAGCGATACAAATATTAATAAATAGTACTAAATAATAATTAGGCAACGTTCTAAACCAACGTCTTATCCAAAAGTAAAAAATGCTTGAGAAACTAAAATCATCAGATGTATATATTCTAAATATAATCCTGCCTATTAAAAATCCACTGAGTACAAAAAAAAATTCGACACCAAGCACTCCAAAAACACTCATTATATCCAATAATAATTCATTGTTTTCAGGAATTACCCAAGCTATATGTGAAAACACAACCATAGTTATAGCAACTGCTCTAACTAAATCTAAGCCAAAAACTCTTTGCTTCATGTTATTTTTTGTAGTACTGTAGATAGGTTGTTTCCTCGCCTGTAAATGTCTCTAAATAATCTTGCAAATGCAAATAAACACGATCTTCTGGATAGCATAATAAATTCACATAAACGTTCCCCCATTCATTAATATTTATGTAATAGCTCCCTTCAAATTCTCTTACTACATTTTGAATTTCTTCTGGAAGTTTACTTCTATCGTAGCCTTCTAAAAAAATTATATTGCAAAACGAGGGCTTACCAGAAAAATAGCTAAAAGCTAACAAATGATCGTAATAACCTATTAAATTTAAGGAGGGTAATATTAAAGCATAAAAAGCAATAATTTTTATATTCAAACTTTTACTTTGCTTTAGTTTAAGTATATTCCAATCTAATCCACGGTACATCATAAATAGCAATATAACATTAACCATGTTTAATGGAAATACGGTATACCCAACACCGCCATAAGTAAACGTTATTAAAACCATGGCATGCATTAGTGCTAACATAAAAATACCCAGTTTTCTAGTTTTATTAAATAGGAGTGCCACTCCAAATAACGCTTCCAGAAAAGGGATCGCCCAAGTAAAAATTTGTCTAAGAAAAACAGGTACAAACGGTATTCTCTTGTTTAAGCCTTCAAACCAAAATTCAAAAAAAACAGTATTTGCTTTATGTAGACCGCTCCAAATATATGTACCCGCCATAAGCAAGAAAAAGGCGATTTTAAAATGATTAAAATTATTCCTAAATAAATAATAGAAGAATATAATTATTGCAATTTCAAAAAAGAAAGGTTGAATTCGTGTTTGATCAAAAATAGATAACAATACATAAATAAGAAAAAAATAAAGTCCTCCTCTACCATTGTCTTTTAAAAGAAACCAAATAGCTGATAGTCCAAAAATTATTAATAGTGATAAGTCTATGTAATAATTAAACTCTAGAGATTTAAAAAACAAAGGAATGGTTGGAAAGCCTCTATTGGAAAGCCATGCAGGGAAACTTAATAGAAATGGGATTAGGAAACTTATAATTAATAATAATTTAATCAATAATCTTTTTGACATTATCCCCTTGTTGTTTTAATTAATATTTTTTTAGCTTAAAAAGCATTATTTTCGTTCTTTCTAAGAATAGAATTTTAAATGAAATCTAAAGTAACAAAATATTTTGTTTTTCTAATTTTATTAGCATTTACAATTGGTGGTCTTTATTATTTAAATCTTTCTAATAGACATAAAGCTATTGTAAAAACGGTTCTATCGCATAAACTTGGAATTGTTGACAACACCTGGCATATAACTTCAAAGAATGATTCTATTTCATTAATTACTCCAACCATGATAATAGATAATATTTATAAATCGATGGAAGGGCCTCAAGTCATAAAAACGTTTCAATTAAATACTACAAAATCAGACTTGGTTTGGATTACTTCTTTTGAAACAAAGGCCTTAAATGAACATGAAGATGATGAAATCTCAAATGATTTTATATGTCATACAAACATTGACTTTTATGATGGAGAACACTATGGTAGATGGGGGTTAAACCATAGGATTGGCATACAGTACCCTCGTTTAACAACAATGACTAGTGGCATAGAAAGTTATAAGTTTCCTAAAGGATTTGGCTTCCCTGTATTTAGTAATGAAAATTTACTTTTATCTACTCAAACTCTAAATCATAATATTATTGGGGATGCGTTTACTGTTAAGCATGAAGTAAATATAGGCTTTGAGAAGCATTATAAAAACATGAAACCACTCACTAGCAAAGCTGTTATGGTCGTTTTACCATACGATCCCGAAAACCCTTTTTCTGGTCCAACTCCAGAAAACCCCAATGCGTGTTTGCCTATTGAGACAAAAAACCATACCTATAACTTCAACAATGGAGCTATTTTTTCTGGACATTGGGTGATATTTCCTGGTGAAGCCACTTATAGCACAGATATTACTAATCAGCTGTTATTATCAGAAGACACTACTTTACATCATATTGCGACTCATTTACATCCTTTTTCTGAAACATTAGCCTTTAGAGACAAAACAATTGACTCTACCTTATTTATTAGCAAAGCAACGAATTATTCAGATAAAATTGGCATCAAGGAAATCACTTATTTTTCTAGTGAAAAAGGCATTAAACTCTATTCCGATCACAAATATGAATTAATTTTAAAGACTAACAATACTTCAAATATTAATCAAGACATGATGGCTAGTATGTTTATGTTTTTATATGATAAGGAGATGGATGAAAAGATAAAAAAATACAATCAAGAAACGAATGAAACTTCTTAAGCTTACTTTTTTATTACTTTTTTTAAGTTGCAAAAACAATTCGGAAAAGCTTCCTGTTTTAAGTTATAAAATTGATGATTCAGGTAATAAAACTTATTATTCAATAAAATACGACGGATTTATAAATCAACTAAATAAGCCTTTTAACACTAAAAACATTGTTAATAAGGTATTCGTTGCTAATTTCTTTTTTACACGTTGTCCTAGTATTTGCCCCCCTATGAGAAATCAATTAATAGACATTGCTAAAACCTTTAAGCATGAAAATCGTTTTATGATTGTTTCTCATACCATTGATCCTAAAAACGACAGTATTTCGGTTTTAAAATCATATGCTGAATTAACAACCATACCCAATAGTACATGGCAATTTTTATACGCTAATACAGAAAAAACTAAAGAGCAGGCAAATCAATTTATAACGAATTTTAGACCTAAAAAAGATGGTATTGATTTTTATCATAGTAGTTATGTTTCTTTAGTTGATGAAAAACATTCTATAAGAGGTTTTTATAATATATTGATTAATGAAGAGGTGAATCGATTAAAAAAAGACATTGCTTTTCTTCTATCTGAATAGATATTTATTTTATTTCTTTAAAAAATTTTAAGTCTCTTAATTTAGTCATAGGTCTTTCATAGTATACAAATAAGACATATGATAATCCAAATGACAAAAACCAATATAGGAAGAGTATTAAAAGTTTAATCATTACTGATTTAGCTTCTACATTAATAAAATTTTGGATTGTAAGCAAAACTAATGAATAGTTAATGAGATATAAAGCATAAGACAAAACACTAATCTTGGTAATTGTGCTCTTAAAAAGACCTCCTTTTTTCCAAGCACTAAAAAAAGGAAACAACAACAATAAGCTTATTGATAATAGTGGCAAGTAAAAAACATTAAAAAACAATTGAGCGTTTTCTGGTTGTATCTTAAATATGAAAATACAACTATGTACCCCAAGAAATAGCAATACGCCTAGTGCTAGAAACCAATGTTTATAACGATTCCACGTGGCATAGAATGTCTGCGCTAAATAGGCAGCAAGAAAGCCATAATAAATACTATCTATTCTATAAATAACTACTTTTCTTATATGCTTGCTCCAATCGTGATGCGAAATGATATTATGGTTGGAATGGTAATTTATACGTAAAAAGGTTATTATACATATTATAATGAGCAACATAGCTACATATAAAGCCTTCTTGGAATAATTTTTAAAACATAAAATTAAAGAAAACAATATTAGGGGACCTATTATATAAGCATACTCTTCAATAGATAAACTCCATGATTCTGTAAAAAAGTCTGGATGTGGGCTTGAAAAATTCTGTAGAAACACAAAAAAATAAATAACGTTTTCAATAATTTTTTCGTGCAAAAAGTAAAAGAGCAATATATTTAAAATAAGAATTAAGACGTAGTTTGGCAATGTTCTAAACCACCTTCTTACCCAAAAATATAAAAAGTCCTTAAACTTAACTTTTCCTTCTTTAATTTGCTTTAGTAAAATACCTCCAATTAAGTAACCACTTAAAACAAAAAAAAGGTCTACACCTACGGTTCCAAAAAACTGGACGACCGTAGTATATATATTATTTTGATTTGGAAAAAGTAATAGTGTAGAATGCGAGCATAAAACCAATAAAATGGCTGATGCTCTAATAATATCTAATCCAAAAATTCTATGCTTGTTATTTATATACATCGAAAGACCTCAATGTACAAAAATTTAAAACAGACTCTTAATAATGTCTTCTTCAGAAACACCTTCAGCTTCGGCTTTATAGTTTTTAATAATTCTATGTCTTAAAATACTATTTGCTACGGCTTGAACATTTTCAATATCTGGAGAAAATTTACCATGAATAGCGGCATGTGTTTTTGCTGCTAAAATTAAATTTTGAGACGCTCTAGGTCCTGCTCCCCAATCTATATATGTTTTAACTAAATCTGTAGCATTATCTCCGTTAGGTCTTGTTTTACTAACCATCGCAACAGCATATTCAATAACGTTATCTGCTACTGGAATACGACGAATAAGTTGTTGAAAATCGATTATTTGTTGTGCTGAAAATAAAGAATTTACTTTGATCTGTTTGTCTGTAGTAGTTGCTTTAACAACTTCTACTTCTTCTTTAAAAGAAGGGTAGTCTAAATTGATTGCAAACATAAAACGGTCTAATTGAGCTTCTGGTAATGGATATGTACCTTCTTGCTCAATAGGGTTCTGCGTTGCTAAAACAAAATATGGTAAACTTAATTTATAATGATGTCCTGCAACGGTTACTGCTCTTTCTTGCATAGCTTCTAAAAGAGCTGCCTGCGTTTTTGGTGGTGTTCTATTAATCTCGTCCGCTAAAATAATATTCGAAAAAATAGGTCCTTTTAGAAACTTAAAATGACGGTCTTCATCTAAAATTTCGCTTCCCAAAATATCACTGGGCATTAAATCTGGCGTAAATTGTATACGCTTAAAATCTAATCCCAATGCTTGTGCAATGGTATTAACCATCAAGGTTTTTGCTAATCCTGGAACCCCTACAAGTAATGAGTGACCTCCAGAAAAAATAGAAATTAAAATTTGATTTACAACATCGTCTTGACCAATAATAACTTTGGCGATTTCAGTTTTTAAATCTTTATATTGCTTTACAAATTGTTCGATGGCAGATACATCAGACATATATTTACTTTTTTAACCAATTACCAGAAAACTCACACGCTCTATATTTTCCACTAATTTTTATATAAGTATCTAATATTTTAGCTTCTTGCCATTTTTCAATAGCTTTAATTTTTTTCTCTGTGAGTGCTAACTCTTTAATTTTTAAATAATCTCGTGCATAGCTTGCTTTATGCTCGTCTATTCTGTCTGTTACCTTCATAATTTTAAACGATAGATTCCCTTTACGATCTTCCTCTTTTAAAACTTGGCTAACTTCGTTATCTTTTAAATTCTGAATTTGCGCATATTGTTCTGGTCCCATTTTTGTCAAATCAAAATTATAATCTTGAGTTTGTGGGTTAATAAGTTGCCCGCCATCTCCACGAGTTTCTTTTTCATCACTTGCTTCTCTGGCTGCATCGGCAAATGAGATATCACCAGCGATAATACGTTCTCTTACTTTTTCTAAACGTTTTTTTGCTTCTTTTTCTGCTTCATTGGAAACTTTTGGAAATAAAAGTATATGACTTACATCATACTCTTTTCCTCTAATCTTTTCTAGATATATAATATGGTAACCAAACTGTGTCTCAAAAGGATCAGATATTTCTCCTTCTTGAAGAGAAAATGCTACTTGTCTAAATTCCTTAACCATTTTTGGTTTATCTCTATTTAGTGCTCCTAGTCTACCTCCTTGCCTTCCAGAATGTACATCATCAGAATATAGCACCGCTTTAGAACGAAAACTAGCACCATTTTCAACAACGTCCGCTTTAAATTGTTTTAAACGGTCAATAACTTTTTGTTTTTCTTTATCAGATACCTTTGGCTTTGCGACAATTTGAGCTACTTTAAGTTCGGTTCCAAAAGTTGGACGTTCGTTTTCTGGGATTTTGTCAAAAAATAGGCGAACTTCTTCTGGGGTTATTTCGACTTCTTCAACAATTTGAGCTTGCATCTTCCCCGAAAGTTTATTGTTTTTAATAATTTCAAAGATATAATCTCTTAAACCTTTTTCATCTTCTTGTTTATAAAGCTTAACAAGATCTTCTATATCTGGTTTTTGTTGCAAGAATTGCTGAATTGTATATTCTACTTCTTGCCTTACCTCTGCATCAGAGACTTGAATACTATCTTGAATGGCATGGTGCGCATATAATTTATTCTCTAATAGTTTTCCTAATATTTGGCAATCTGTAACACCTTCTATAGACCCTCCTGAGGCTTCTATCTGTTCCTTCTCTTTTGGCACATCTGAATCTAGAATAATATAATCCCCTACTACAGCAGCAACACCATCAACTTTTTTAGCATTCTTAGTAAGTATTGTATCTACTTTCTTAATATTTTGAACAAATGTCGTATCTACCTTTTTAGTATTTTGGGTAAGTGTTGAATCTACTTCTTCTTCAATAATTTCCTGCGCAGACACAACATTTACTAATAGCAAGGTTATGAATAAAACCGATATACGTTTCAAATTAATCGTAAATTTCAAATTGTTTATTTTTAATGGCATCTTTTGTTATGTCTTTTTCTAATTCTCTAATAAGCTCAAGTTTTCTTTTATTAATAACTATTTGATCTATGGTAGGTTTAACATACTCAAGAGGAGCATTATCATTTCTCAATAAAACATCATTAATTTGCATCAAATATACTCCTAATGAATCTTTGAGTTGTACAAAATTAGATTTTTTTAACAGTTGATTTTTATTTTCGGGAGTAACTGCAGGAATTTTATCTATTATTTGGGTTAATCTTATCCAAATAGAATCGTTAAGTGAATAGGATTTAAATTGAATAGATATGGAATCTAATTCCTTTTTGTCTTCATTGTTGTAGCGTTTAAACTTCGTTTTTATATTTTTAAAATCAATAATATTTTCATCTACATGGATATAACGAAACATAAGAAGCTCTTCATTTAGTTTAAAAGCTTCTTTATTACTATTATAATAATCTTGAGCTTCTTTTTTATGGACTATAGTATCTATATTCCTTTTAACTAAAGCTTCTATATAAGCTTTAGTATATAAATCGTTTTTATACTGAACTACTAATTTATCAAACGCTTCTTGCTTTTCTTCATTTAAATTAAGCATGGCACCATCTACAAATAATTGTTGTGTTGCCCAACGATTAATAAAATTCTGTATTACGAGAATACTATCTTCTTTTGATGTATCGTCAGATACCAAATCTTTAATATCATCATAATACAAATAGGCCTCATTTACTCTGGCAACAGGGGTTTGTTCCTTTGTTTTTTTTAAAAAATCACAGGAAAACACAGTTATTAACAGAAAAAATATGATAATTCTAAGTCGCACTTATTCCTTTTTAATTTGAGTTTTCACTTTATTAAGGATTTCTTGGTTAACTTGTATTTTATACTTGTCTCCTAAATCCTTTAACCAGTTTTCTTCTTTAAACACCTGGTAATCACTCACCACAGTTCCTTTCGCTTCTTCTAGGGTTTGTTGTGTTTCTGGTAACACCTCTTTAACTTGAATTATTACGAAAGCATCATTATGTTTATAAATCTTAGAAATCCCTTTTTTAAATCGGAAAGACTTAGGAAGCGCTTGATGCTTAGCATCCATAATGTCTGAAGTAAAAATCACTTCTACTTTATCATTACTGTTTATAAGTGTTTTTATTTGATCCAACGCCATACCTTGGTCTAATAACTTAGCTACCTTTTTTAATGTTTTCTGTTTTGCTGAAGATGCTACTACAGCATCAACCCGCTTTGGCAACACATAGTTACTTTTATGTGCTGTGTAAAAATCGTTTATACCAATAGAATCTGTTTTAGCGGTATTCCAAATGGTTGTTTCCATTAAATCAAATAATAATAGCCCATCTCTATATTCATTAACGATATGAGCAAATTCCTCATTTTCAGTTTCTAAATTATCTTCATGGTACTTAACTAAATTACTATTTAAAAAAGATTCGTATTCTTTTAAAATTATAGATTTAAATGATCCTTTTTGTGTTCCTCTTCGTTGCATTTTTAATAAGTGATCTCCAAAATCTTTATATAATAACTGTTTGTTACCTATTTTAACCAATGGTTCATCTTTATTAAAATCATCAGGTAATTGCCACGCTCTTTTAAAATAATCTTCATTAAGTATAGACTCGAAATAATTTAAGGCTGGTTGCTTCTCATTAATATTATATTTTACTTTTAATGATGCGTATAGAGCTTCATCTATTAATTTAGATCGGTCATCTCGTTTTACTTTCTCTTCTAATTCTGGTCTAATAGCATCAAATGGTGGTATTGGCTTTTTTGCAATTAACTTAACAATATGCCATCCATATTTGGTTTTAAAAGGTTCAGAGATATCATCTACATCATTTAAACCAAAAGCAATAGCTTCAAATTCTGGTGAACCTAACTGTCCACTTGAAAAAGATTTTAACACCCCGCCTTTAGAAGCCGAGCTTTTATCATCAGAGAACTGTTTTGCTAAAGCATCAAAACCTTCTCCCTGGTTAATCTTCTTATAAATATCTTGAATTCTAGTTTCTGGTTTTTCTGCTAAAGAATCGCCTTTTTTCTCAACAACCATAATATGTGCTACGGTACGCTCTCCTCTAGACTTACGTTTATCTAAAACATGAACTATATGATATCCAAAACGAGTTCTAAAAGGTTTTGATATATCGTTTACATTTGTATTAAAAGCAGCAGTCTCAAACTTATAAACCATTCTAAAACCAGAAAAATAACCCAATGCTTCACCAAAAACAGATTTCCCATTGTGTACTTCTTTTCTAACAGTTTCAAACCCTTCATTTAAAGTTCTATTGCGAAGCTTCAAAATAGTATTATAAGCTACAAGTGTATCTTCTGGTTTAGCATTTTCTGCAACTTTTATTAAAATATGAGCTGCTTTTATATCGTAAGAAATACGCTCATAGGCTTCTTCAACTAAAGCATCTGTCACCTTTCTATCGGTTATAAAACTCTTTGTTAATTGTTTTTTATAATTAGAGAGCTCTCTTTTATATGATGGTTTATTATGAAGATCTAAAGCTTTTGCTTCCTTTAATTTTAATTTGTAATTGGTGAAAAGTGTTAAATATTCATTAACATCTTTTTGAGATTCATCTTGAACTAAATCTAAATTTTTGTTGTAAACTCTTAAAAACTCCGACGTATAAACGGGTTCATCATCAACAAAAAAAAGGACATCTTTTTGAGCAGATTGTGCTTTAACATTTAGTATTAACGTGATTGTGAAAAGAGTAAGTATATATCTTAATTGCATGGTGTAAAGATTATTCTGATAGGTTACAAAAATAATAATATAAAGCTATAATACAAGTTGTTTAACAAACGATTAAAAAAGACTATTATTTCACTTTTTAGATTATATTTGAATTACTATCTATTACCTTTTTTTTATGCGCAAATTAAAACTTATTTGGGATTTTCACGGTCCTGATGCTAATAAAATAGCACAACACCATGAAATCCATTTAAAAGAATATATAAAATTAGAAAACCTTAATATTTCTATTACTGGCACTGAAAATTTAAATGCTATACATGTTATAGCCTTTTTAGTTGTTGATGAAGATAAAATGAAACCTATAAGAGATGCTTTAAAACCGCATCGTGGACAGGTTTATAATGACATGGTTTAAACTTTTTTCAATTAATATTCCTTAATCAAATAAAACTAAAAAACCTATGATCAAAAATTTGTTTTTAGGATTATAGAATGAGTAATTTTATAGCATCTTTTTAAGTACATATAATGAGCTTCCCTAAAGACATCAATTCTAAAAAATTTAGTTATTACCTAAAAAAAGTATGCAACCTTCTTATCATATTTTTTCTTGTTTATGCTTGTAAAAAGCATGAGTACCAGCCAAAAAACAGTGTTCATAATAAAACAGAACATCAAAAATTTGTAGGCAAAGAGGCCTGTATAGAATGTCATAAATCAGAATATGATAGTTGGAATGGTTCCCACCACCAACAAGCGATGAAAATTGCCGATTCCACAACTGTTTTAGGGGATTTTAATAATAAAACCTTTGAGCATAAAGGTGTTAAAAATACTTTTTTTAAGCAAGGAGATGATTTCTATGTCAATACCGCAGATAAAAATGGAGACTACCACGATTATAAAATAGTATATACTTTTGGCGTTACTCCTTTGCAACAATACATTGTTAAATTTCCAAATGGTGCCTATCAATGTTTAATAACTGCCTGGGATACCGAAAAGGGGTTGTGGTTTCATTTACAACCCAATTTAGAATTAGCACACGATGAATGGATTAACTGGACAGGAGGTGCCATGAGGTGGAATACAGCTTGTGCAGATTGCCATTCTACAAATCTTGATAAAAATTTTAATTCAAATACAGATACTTTCAACACGACTTTTAGCGAGATTAATGTAAGTTGCGAGGCTTGCCATGGTACCGCCAGTAATCATGTATCATTTTATAAGAATAACAACAATAAAGATTCTGTGCCTCCGAAATTGTATATGAGTAAATCGTTAGCTTCAAAAAGTCTCGTTGAAAAATGTGCAAGATGTCATTCTAGAAGGGGACAAATCACGAAAAAATTCAATTACGAAGGACATTTTTTAGACCATTACAATCCTAGTTTACTTATTGATCCTATCTATGAACTTGATGGCCAAATAAAAGACGAAGATTATGTTTATGGTTCTTTTATGCAAAGTAAAATGTATCAAAATAATGTTGCTTGTGTTGATTGCCATGATGCGCATTCATTAAAGCTTAAAAAAACAGGAAACAGTCTTTGTTTATCATGTCATGAACCTAAATATGATAGTAAATCGCATCATTATCACGAAGTAAATACGGAAGGGTCTCAATGTATTAATTGTCATATGACTGGTAAAATATATATGGGGAATGATTTTAGACGCGATCATAGTTTTAGAGTTCCAAGACCAGACCAATCTGTAAAATACGGAACTCCAAACGCTTGTAACGGGTGTCATAAAGACAAATCTCCCGAATGGGCCAGTGAATTTATAAATTCTAAATATGGCGCTAAACGACCTGATCATTTTTCTAATTACCTTCTAGATGGTTATAATGGGAATCATGAAGCTTTATACTCATTAGCATCACAAAATAAATTCCCAGAAATTGCAAGAGCAACGGCTTTATACCAATACACAAACTACGCACTAACTGATAAAGAGATACATGATATTAGGAAATTCTTAAAAGATCCGTCTATTCTTGTAAGAAAAGAAGCTGTACGTTCTTTTGAAAAAATTCGTGGTCAAAATTACCATGCAGATATTGAGCCTCTATTAAAGGATTCTATAAGATTAGTAAGGATTTCTGCCGTAAAATATTTTAATAGTATAGCTGCTGACATGACAGGGAATAAGCATTTTAAAAAAGCAGAAAAAGAATATCTGGAAGAGCTTGACATGAATACCGATTTTGCCTCTGGACAGCACCAAATTGCTGTTTATAATGAAATGAAAGGACGTACAGATTTAGCTATTAAAGCCTATAAAAAATCTTTAGAAATTGATAATCGTTATAATATTTCCAGGATGAATTTGGCCTTATTAGTTTATAAACAAGGAGATATACAGGAAGCAAAAAATCTTTACCTTAAAGTTATCGAATTAGAACCAGATTATGGTAATTCTTATTATATGCTAGGTTTATTATTTAATGAAATTGGTGACACCAAAAATGCTTTAAAATATTTAGATGAAGCATGTAATAAAGAACCTGTAAACATTCGAGCGTTTTATAATTATGCTTTAAAACTTCAAGCAGAAGGTTTAAATAAAAAATCGATAGAAATTATTAATAGAGCATTAGTCATTTTTCCTGAAAATGAAAATCTATTGTATGTAAAACTGATTGGAGAAATTAATTTAAAGCAACATATTAAGGCATATAATACTTGCTCCAAACTTATTCAACTTGTACCGAACAATGCTAATTACAAACAGATTTTAGAAAGTTTAAAAACTCCTTAATTTCAATAACACTATATTGATGTAATAAAAAAATCGAATTTTGTTATTTTGCGTCACCTAGAACTGCAAAAAAAAGCAGTTCTGATGGCTCCAAAAGAGAGGTGACATCGGAAACCCCGACGCAGAACGTCGAGGAATTCTTTAGATTAAATTAAGTAACTATAAATGAAACAACAGAGTTTAATACTTAAAGTAATTGTAATTTCTCAATTTTTATGTACATCCCTTTGGTTTGCCAGCAATGGTGTGATTAATGATCTTGTAATAAATTTTCATCTTAATGATAGTGCCTTAGGTCACTTAACATCATCTGTCCAATTTGGGTTTCTTTCTGGGACACTTATCTTTGCTATTTTAACAATTGCAGATCGTTATTCACCATCAAAAGTCTTTTTTATAAGCGCTTTATTGTCTGCTCTATTTAATTTTGGGGTTTTATGGAAAGGAAATAGTTTAGCAAGTTTACTATTATTCCGATTTTTTACTGGTTTTTTCCTTGCAGGTATTTACCCTGTTGGCATGAAAATAGCTGCCGATTATTACGAAAAAGGACTTGGAAAATCGCTTGGTTTTTTGGTTGGAGCATTAGTTCTTGGTACCGCTTTGCCTCATTTATTAAAAGGAACTACCAATACCCTCCCATGGGAATCTGTAATACTTACAACGGCATGTCTTTCGGTAATGGGTGGTTTATTCATGGTTATTATGGTTCCCGATGGTCCCTATAGAAAACCCAGTCATAAACTAAATCTTTCTGCATGCTTTAGTGTATTTAAGAATCTAAAATTTCGTTCTTCTGCTTTTGGTTATTTTGGGCACATGTGGGAGCTTTATGCTTTTTGGGCATTTACGCCAATCATGTTGAAAGCATATAGTATTTTACATCCTAAAGCTGTATTAAACATACCTATTTTGTCTTTTTTAATTATAGGGATTGGTGGATTATCCTGTATACTAGGAGGCTTCATCTCACAAACAATAGGTGTTAAAAAGACCGCTTTTATGGCATTATTACTATCATGCGGATGCTGCCTTATCTCTCCTTTTATATTTTCAATTGAATCTAAAAACCTATTTATTATTTTTCTTGTTTTTTGGGGAATGGTAGTAATCGCAGACTCTCCTCTATTTTCAACGTTGGTAGCACAAAATGCACCTCCCGAAATAAAAGGAACCGCACTAACTATAGTCAATTGCATTGGATTTGCAATTACTATAATCAGTATTCAAATTATAAATAGCGTAAGCAGTCATACAGATTCGAATAGCATTTATACCATACTAGCTATTGGCCCTATATTAGGCCTCATTGCTTTAAGTAGAAAAACTAAACCCCTCTGAACTAGAAGTCCATAAATTCAACTACAGTTAAGACCAATAAGATTACCTAGAATAGTTAGGAGACTCTTTAGTAATCGTTACATCATGAGGATGACTTTCGTTAATACCACTTGCTGTGATTTTTACAAACCTTCCATTTTCTTTTAATGTCTCTATATCTTTTGCTCCACAGTATCCCATACCAGCACGTAGTCCGCCAATAAACTGATGGATACTTTCGTATAGATCTCCTTTATAAGGCACTCTACCTACGATGCCTTCTGGTACGAGTTTTTTAATATCGTCTTCTACATCCTGAAAATAACGGTCTTTACTACCTTGTTTCATGGCTTCTACAGAACCCATACCACGGTATGACTTAAATTTTCTTCCTTCGTAAATAATGGTTTCTCCTGGGGATTCTTTAGTTCCTGCTAAAAGAGATCCTAACATAACTGTATCTGCACCAGCTGCAATCGCTTTTGGAATATCTCCTGTATAACGAATACCACCGTCTGCAATTACTGGTACACCTGTACCTTTTATAGCAGCAGCTACTTCTAAAACGGCAGAGAATTGTGGAAAACCTACACCTGCGACAACACGTGTTGTACAAATAGACCCTGGTCCAATACCTACTTTTACGGCATCAGCTCCTGCTTCAACTAAATATTTTGCTGCTGCACCAGTAGCGATATTACCTACTATAACTTCTAAACCTGAATGTTTAGCTTTAATTTCTTTTAATACGTTAACCACACCTTTAGTATGCCCATGTGCTGTATCAATTACAACAGCATCAACACCCGCATTTACTAAAGCATCCGCTCTATCTACTGCATCTCCAGTAACTCCGATAGCTGCAGCTACTCTTAAACGTCCATATTGATCTTTATTCGCCATTGGTTTTTGGCTCAACTTCGTTATATCTCTAAAGGTAATTAAACCCGATAGTTTAAAGTTATCATCTACAATAAGTAACTTTTCAATTTTATGTTCTTGAAGAATAATTTCGGCATCTTGTAAAGAAGTTCCAACTTCAGCAGTGACCAAATTTTCACTTGTCATTACTTCAATAATAGACCTAGAATTCTCATGTTCAAAACGTAAATCACGATTGGTCACTATCCCTTTTAAAGTACCTGCTTCATCTACTATAGGAATTCCTCCAATACCATGCTCTGCCATATTCTGTTTGGCATCCTTAACATTGGCAGTAAGAGGCAACGTAACAGGATCCATAATCATACCGCTTTCCGCACGTTTTACTTTTCTAACTTTTAAAGCTTGCGCCTCAATCGTCATATTTTTATGCAATACACCAATACCACCTTCTTGAGCCATGGCTATCGCCATTTTACTCTCGGTAACAGTATCCATCGCTGCCGAAATAACAGGCACGTTAATGGTAATATTACGTGTAAATTTTGTTTGAATATTAACTTCGCGTGGAAGAACTTCGGAAAATGCTGGAACTAAAAGTACGTCATCGTAGGTTAATCCCTCTCCTACTATTTTGTTTTCGTGTGCGGTCATGATGCAATTACGTTATAATTGCGTGCAAATATACAATTAAATTATAAGATAATAATGATATTATTTGTATCTGTTTTCGCAATATGGCTTAAGTACTTCAATAGCATAATTATAACGTTCTTCCGCTTTCGAAAGATCGCCTTTAAATCTAATAGATTTTGGCATGAATATACTATAAAGAAACCTCCCTCTAGCAATACGATCCAAGGTTTTTAAATTATTAACATCCATGGTTTTATAGATCGTGTCTATCCATTTATATTGTTCTTTTCTCAGAATCGTTTTATCCCATTTTAAAGCCTGCACTGTTTTTAATATGGATTGCGAATTATAAAGACTTTGTAATTCGGTAAATACGTTATTAAAAACAACCTCACTCCCTTGCTTTGCATAGGCTTTTATATCTTTTTTTGAAAATATTGAATATGGAAAAACGTCTATAAGATGCATTTTTTTTGATATGAAATAAGCCATTTTAACCCAAATCACCTCATGTTCTTTCCTCTTTAATTCATTAAAAAGCCATTTATAAAAATCCCGTCGTTGTGAAATGGTTTTATATTCTTGTGATAAATTATTTTTAAGATTAAATGTATTAGCCTCTTGCCATACCAATGTGTTTTTACTTCTATCACATTTTAACCAATCGGAAGGTTCTAATGATTGTTTTTGAGTTTCTTTTTGATACACTCTTAAGTTTTTCCATTCTTTAGCAGAAAGGGTACTATTTAAAGTGATTAAAAGAGCAAAAACAATTTGTCGTATCATGATATAAAAATACGATATATCTGAAAAGTGTTTTTTATATACGGTAAAATAATATAATTTATAGTAAAGTAAACATTTTATCTACCACCTCTAGAACCTCGATTTCTACCACCTGATCCTCTTCCTCTATTTCCAACATTTATATTTTGACCTGCAAATCTTCCGAATTTATAAACAAAAGTGACCATAAAATATTGTTCTAAAATCTTATTTTCTACATCTTGAATATAAGTTTCATTTACTGTTCTTTTATAGCCATTATTTTTTCCAAGTATATCATAACCTACTAATGTTAACGTCCCTTTGTTATCCCATAATTCTACACCAAGTCCTGCATTCCAAAAAACAGCATCACCATCAAAATCGTCGCCAACCCTACTGTTATAACGATATGACACCTTATTGGTAAAGAAAGTATTTTTTAAAAAAAACACAGACGTTTCTATATCTAAGTTTTGAACGAAGTAACTATTGTCATTAAAAACATCTGTATCGTAAACACTTTCGTTTACAGTATAACTATAAACACCACTTAAATCCAATTTATTATCATAAGAATATTTAAAAGATATTGACGGTCTAATGCTTGTTGTTTTTGCAGTAAATTTTAGATCGTTTTGAATAGACAGATTATTTCTATACCCTCCTTGTATTCGGGCGTTCATATTTATATTCGTTTTTTTATTAAAATAAGATTTTGAAATAGCAGCGTTACCTGTTAGTGTATAATCGCCATTTATATTATCGTAGGTTGTATATTGAATTAAATCTTGATTGGTTGTAGTGGCATTGATTATCTTATCTTGAACAAATTGAACCTTGGCATATCCTGAAATATTTATATTATTGTAAGCTAAATTATTTTGGTATCTAAAACTTAAATCATTATTAATTTGTGGTTCTAAAAGCGGATTTCCCACTCGAATATGTGTAATATCAGTAACATCTTCAACAGGTTGTAATTGATTTGCTGATGGTAAATTCACACTTTGATTATAATTTAACGTGATGTTTTTATAGCCATTTTTATCCCTATAACGTATGCGTCCCATATAGGTTACATATTCAAAATCCCTTTTGAAATTTCTAGTATTTACTAACTCATCTTTATAGTTTCTATACGTATTTGTAAAAGCACCTTCTACTTCAAAACGAAAATATTTATAATCGTATCTTAGTCGTAATGCTGGTTTAATGGTTGTTGTAACATATTTATTATCTGAACTTAAAACCTCGTTAAAATCATCATGCTCCTCTGTATCATCATCAAAATCGTAAATAAAATTTTCATTTTTCTCAGAATGAATCACAACATTATATTTAGGAATCATTCTAAAATTAAGAAATAACTCTTTATTCCATAAAGCATAAAAACTAATATCACTGTTATTCGTTTTTATGTCACTTATTTGATTTTGGATAATAGAGTCGTTCCTGGTGTAGAATTTATTTTTCGAATACTTTGTGCTTTCTGTATCTCCTTTATTAAAATTGGTTGTTAGTCCCACATTTAAATAGTCTCGTCCTTTTCCTGTTACAGAAGTTACACTAAAGTTATTTTTAATTTCATAATTTGTAGATATAGATGTGTTTGAAGCATTATAATCACTTACTAAATCACCATTAGCATATTGCGATGTTCTATCTACAAGCGAACCCGATTCCTTACTACTCGTATTAAAATCTGTTTCATTAGACAATTGAACTTTATTATTATTTAATTTGTTTTTTGGTTTGATAATAAATTTTAAATCCATCCCCGCTCGATGGCTATCAGAATCACTATAGCCACTATTTTCCGAATCTGTAATATAATTTAAATCGGGTAAAAAATTCTCTTTAAAGCTTTTTTGCTCAGTGTCATTATTTTGTGAACTATATCTGTAATTTCCATTTACACGTGTTTCATTCCACTTTCCTTTAGTATAATTAGCGCCTGCAAAATCAGATTTAATATGGCCATTACTTGTGTCGGTGTCTGGCAGAGCATTAAACCCTCTAGACATATTAATGTTATTGGCTCCACCAATAAGTCCTAATTGTTTGCCATCAATTAACTGAAAAATATTGGCATTGGCTTGATATTTTTTATCTGTTCCATACCCGCCTTTTAAATCACCAAAACTAGCATGGTTTTTTCCTTTTTTTATTTTAAAGTTTATTTCTTTAGTCTCAGAATCAGATTCTTCTCCTGTAAACTTTTGCATGTTAGTTTTGTAATCGGTAACCTGTACTTTGCTTATTACATTACTTGGTAAGTTTTTTAAAGCAACTTCTCCTTTTTTCTCTCCGAAAAATCGCATCCCATCCACGTTTATGGCTTCTACTTCTATACCATTTACGGTTATATTACCATCTAAATCAATTTCTATTCCAGGTAATTTTTTTAGTAAATCTTCTGCTTTATCGTTGGGCAATGTTTTAAAACTATCGGCATTATACTCTATGGTATCTTTTTTAATTATAATAGGAGGTGCTTTCCCTATAATAGAGACTACATTTAATTCTTCAATTTGGTCTTCTAAGGTAATAACACCTACATCTAATAGGTCGCCACCAGGAACATCAATATTTTTTTTATAAGGTTTATAACCTAAATAAGCGATATTAAAAATAGCTTTTGAATCATTTTCAGTGTTAACTCGTATTGAAAACTCCCCATCTTTATTAGTTATTCCATAAGCCATAGGAATACTGTCTTTTATACTTTGAAGGTAAACTGTAGCGCCTTCTAAAGAATTTGTATTTAGGTCTTTAACAACGCCTTGTAATGTAAATTTCTGAGCAGATAATGATGCTGATGTAAATAACAAAAGTAAAAGTAATTTCTTCAATATGAATATTTTATTAAGATGTCATATTGAGACATATTTTTAAACTAAAGGTTTAATAGCTATATGTTAAAAAATAACTTTATTAATAAAAGCTATTAGTAGCAACCATTAAATGTAATAAAAATATACATATTAAGAAGATGTAACGGTAAATGTATTTGCTTTTTTTAAAGTAATTGTTTTAAAATAATAATGGTAGAAAGAGAAAAAATTAGGCATAACCTAGGGGAATTATTTTCGGTTAAAACCTGAGCTATTAATACAATCAATTTTTATTATTATTCTCATACCTTATCTACTTAAAATTTGAGTTGTAAGGTAGTATAAAAGTTTCTAGGAGCAGATGGAATAATTCCTGGTCCTGGGTATCCTGTTGCCCTTCTTGTAAAATAACTATTATCCAGAACGTTATTTATTCCTGTTTCTAACTTGATTTTTCTGAACGTATAAGATAATGATACATCTAAAATATCATATTCCGGTATCTCTCCAATCACGCCTTCTCTAATTGATCCCGGTGCATCTATTTCTGCATTAGAAGAATCTGTATATTGTTTTGAAAGGAATGAATATTGAACACTGCCTAAAAAGTTTTTATACCCGAACCGTAAGATTGTTTTTAGGTTAACATTGGGTATGAATTCTACCTGGTTCCCTTTTACCCCATTTTGTTTGGAACTTGTATATTCGGAATCTATATAAGCAAAATTCACTGCCAATCCTAACCTATATTTAGGGTCATGCTGGAATAGATCTAAAATATTCCAATCGACAAAACTTTCAATACCATAAATAAACGCATCACCTACATTGGTTCTTACCCAATTAGCCCTATCGTCTAGAATATTACCTATTCTACCATTATAATTAACATTAAATACACCTATATCGTACGAAATAGCTTTTTTGTACTTCCCTCTTAATCCTATATCTAAAGTAAAACCTTCTTCATCTGTAATATCTGGATCAATAATAAAAGTGGGGCTTACAGAACGAATATCGCTAAAAGTAACCGAACGGTAATTTTGTGATACATTAGCATACAACTCAACATAATGGCTTGGTTTATAGCTTGCCCCAACCCCTAACAGAAGGAAGTTACGGTCAAATACCCTGTTATCTTCGTTTTCTGCCGATGCTATCAGGTTGTTTGCATTGTCGTATGCCTTTGTAAAATAATCACCTTGGCTTTCTGTCCTGATCTGCTCAAACCTAAACCCGGGCGTAATCGATAATTTATATGAAACTTTAAAAATATTTTCTCCAAAAACAGCTAAATTTCTATTTGGGTATTTAAAATTAGAAACATTAGGGTAATCTCCAGTAACAGTTTCTACAATTGAAAAATCGGGGTCGATTCCCACACTGCCTGCTCCTTGTTCTCCCGAATTATTAGCATTATAGTATTTACTGCCTATTAAAAATACCGATTCTTTGCCTAGTAAATTATACTTGGTTAAAAACCTTGCTTCTATACCCCAGTTTTTAAATTCACCAATTAATATATCCCGATTATAAAAATACGTTCCGTCGAGGTTTGTAATATCTTCATCTTTTATAGGGTTTTTATTTAATCCTGAAGGAAATGGATCCCCTCTAAATCCGATTGCTTTTCTCGAAGCATCCAATCCGAAAAAATTAAATGTAAAATTTGTTTTTTCTGAAAATTTATGTGCAAACTTTAAGTTATACAACAACCAATCGACTTCAAACCAATTACGTTCTCTGTTGCTTTGCAGTGGGTCTTCATTAAACATGGTATCTGTTAAACCGCCTGCCTGCTGGGCTAAATAACGCAAATACGTAACTTCTGCTCTTAACGACGTGTTTTTTGTAAATTGGTATCCTAAATGGGCAAATACATTTTTAGATTCGAATTCTGAATTTGGTCTAAAACCATCTCCCCTTTTGTAATTAAAATAGGTGTAATAACTCCATTTATTTTTTGTACCACTTAAACTCGTAAAATTGGTATACAATCCAAAACTTCCTAGTGTGTTTCTTGTTATAATTTCTAAAGGCTTATTCGGATTTGGAGATTTCATTTTAAAATTTATCAAACCTCCAAACTGTGTTCCATATTGTAAAGAAGCTGCGCCACGAATCACTTGTATTTCTTCCAAACCCTCTGCCGCAGGAGTGTAATAACTTTCTGGATACCCTAAAACATCAGCACTAATATCATACCCATTTTGTCTGGTATTAAAATTTGCAGTTCTGTTAGGATCTAATCCACGACCACCAATATTAAGTTGTAACCCAGCATCATCATTTTGATAAATGTTTAAACCTGCTACCTGACTATATATTTGCCGTGCGTTATTAGAGGCTAAATTTGCCATGGATTGCTCCACCAAGATCACTTCTGTTTTTTTACCTGCATAAATAGCAGTTCCTTCAACATCTTTTAATCGTTTTAACTCAAAAAGGCGTTGTTTTCTAGCCGTAATCTCGACTTCTGATAAGTTCTGCGTTAGATCTTTTAAAACAATTTTTAATTCTGAGGTTGTATTCGTTTGAATAGAAATTTCTTCAGCTTCATATTCTAAAGAAAAAAATATAAGTGTTAATGTTTTTTTTGAAGTTTGAAACTGAAAATAACCTGAATCATCAGTGGTTGCTAGTAATCCAGAGGCTTTATCATAAACCTTAACATTGTTTATTGGCCGATTATCTTTTGAAAAAGTAACTGTACCAGAAATATTATTTTGTGCAAAAAATGAAACACTAAAAATGAGTGCTGCTATAATTTTAAAGTCCTTTAATCTCATCCTTAAGTGGTAAAATCCAATGTTTTGGTTTAAGCGATTCTTTTTCTTGGTACAAATCTACATATTTATCTATAAACAAAGCACTTAATCTACCATTTAACGCAACATAACTTTCTACAAAAACTTGCACATTTTCATGTCCTTGTGCCGTAAAATGATCCCCTAAAAAGTGTGCATATTCTAAAATAAAATCGGGTTGAAAACTCATTTGTTTTTCTTGAAATGGCGTTAGGAAATCTTTATTATCAACATAAAAATAATCGTCTGTTTTAGCATTTACGATTTTAAATGTACTCATTCCCATTTTTTCCATGAGCATTACACGCCATGAAAAGCGAAAACCCTCTTCTGTCCAAAATAATTCATTGGGATAAAGCAGGTACCTAAAAGGAAAAAGCAATTGAATACAGAAAAATAGACTTAGAGTGATTAATAATGGTTTTCTGTAACTAAACTTATAGCTTTCAACTTTCAGGATTGAAGGTTTATTTGTCTCAAGCCGAAAAATCCTTTTTAAAAAGGCAATAATCTTCTTATGAAAATCTGCTTCAAAGAATATTAACGTTGATACGATCATGATAAATGGAAACATGCCTATTGGAAACAAAACTCTTGTAAATACGTGAAAGAACACCACCAGAGCAAAGGCAAACCAACGTGTTTTTTTATACAGTAATAAAAACGGAATACTTAAATCGTACAATGCACCACTCCAACTCATAGCATAATGAAACCAGTTCTGACTCATAAGACTTTCACCTATTAAAGGTAAATCGTATTTTGAGGGCAACCATATTTTTAAGGGCATCGCCTTAAACAACCAATCGCTATTCAGTTTTGCTAAACCAGCATAAAAATAAACAATACCTAACAGTAGCTTTATAGCATCTGTAGTCCATTTTGGAATAGTTTCGTAACGTTTCTTTCTAAGAAGATTATCTAGCGAAAAATAGGCGTTTGCTGGTAAAAAAATCATTAAAAAACTCAACAAACTTATAAAGTAATAATGATTTAAATAGGTGGTTTTATCCATTAATTCAATATAAGTAAAACTTAAAAAGAATGTGATAATAGCTATTCTGTATTTTAAACCAAAAGCTATAAATAAAGCAGATAAACCACAGATAACAAAAAGAAGATATGTGTAAACACCTAGAGGTTTTATAAACTCAAAACCATAATAAGAAAAGTTAAATTTAGGCTGAATATAAAGTGTGTCGATCCAACCATGATACCAAAAACGGATCATACCAAAACACATCATAAGACCGAAACATATTCTAAAAAAAGCTAGTGGCGCTGCACTTACGTTTTTACTTAGGTATGTTTTAATACTCAAATTCATTGTATAAAAAAAAGGTTGCCATATCATAGACAACCCTGTTTATTTAATTTGTAGTCTTATTAATCACCATCGGCATCAACAAAATCTACACTTATGTTAAATGCTTGAAGCATATCAACTTTTAAAGACACTACAACCAACTGAAGTGCATCAAAAGCTTCTGTTATTTTTGCATTATCTGTGTTAATTTGAGTGCTGAAATTAGCATCTAACGTTTCTATTTTTACGCGAGCAGCATCAAATCTTGAGTTTATCAAAGTCACCAGATCATTTCTTTCTAAGTAAACTAAATAACTTTTAAAACTCTCTCCTGTAGTGTTTGAACTATAATGCTTACCGTTAAAAATATTTTGAACCGAATTAAGTGCTTCTAAAGCCAATTCTTTTGATAATTCTTTACTGTAAAAGGCTTCTACTTTTTCTGGAAGAGGTGACGTAGAGAACACACCTCCTGGAATGCCAAATTTGTTGGCACGCAGTCCTTTTTCATAATAGAAGATATAATCGTTTATTAATTTGTTTAAAGAACTTGTAACTGTATTGGAAGTAGAGCTAACAAAAGTAGCTTTATAAGATGATGTCCAATCGTCCAAAACCGTTTCTGTTAAAGATTGCATTTGGTTTATAAGGTCTGATAAATATGTTTTATACTTAGCATCACTATATTTACCTAAAATGGTTGCATCATCATCTGCAATGCCATATAACATATAATCTACCGCGGGAAAACCAACGGCATCATTATTATTGGTATGTGTTAAATCATACCCCCCCGAAGAAACATTAGCTTCCACATCAATAGTGGAAACGGGATAAACATTCATTTGAAATGAATACAATATACCTTCAGCTTTCCCAATGTTATACATTTCTACATGTTGCCAGGCTTTGTAAGCAGATAACCAAGAGGCTCTTAAAACGTCTAAGTTCGTTTGATCGGGAACAGATATAAAAGCGTCTTTATCGGTTTTTAATGTAGTAAGTTTTACATTTAGATCTTGAAAAGCGGGTATAATTAAGTTATCAGCTAAATTTGTTAATAATGCGCCTCTATCAAAACCATCAGTAACATTTCCACTGTCTGGATCGTCATCAGACGATGCCCCACATGCTATGACAAATATTGTAATAACGGTTAGTAAAAAAATCTTTCTTGTCATACTATAATCATTTTTGCTCTGCAAATTTAATAAAGTAGTTGCTATGTATAAAACACAACAACTACTTTAAAGAAACTTTAAACTAATATTGAGGTTTTTAGTTTGCAGCTTGTGCCGATGTAAAGCCAAATTCTGCTGCTATTTCATCAGAAATGGTATCTAAAGTTGTCGTTGTAACATCCCAAAAACCATTACCTGTCATAAGTTGCGAGATGTAAGCGTCTACTTCTGTTTTAGAAAAATAAGGCAATGTTGTATTTGGCTTTCTTGTAAACTGTAAACTATAAACAAAACCAAAACCTTCAGACAAATCATGAAATGCAGCCGCTTTATTTGCTGCTAAACTTGCTTTTCCTGCTTGTAAATAATGTGCAGCCCTTACTGCAATAACCATAGATATTTTTTCTTTTATAATTTCTGCTTGCTCATCACGTACTGTATAGTTTTTGGCTTCAATAGCTGCTCTTCCTAGTTTAAAAGCATTATAAATATCTGCTGCTATACCTGTAAAATCAGTATCATTTTCTACTCTAGATAAATATTTGTTTAAAAAACTATCGGCATCCAAAACTGGAACAGCTGGATTTACTTCATTTCCATATAAATATCCATAAGCTTCATCCCATTTGTGCTCCATAGTAGTATAATCTTTATCACTTTCAACGACATCATTATCATTATTTGCTCGATTTTCTCCAGCATCTAATACAGCAGGACTTAAATAATTATTAAGTATTTGATCCACCATTAAAGCTCCGATTAAAGATTTTGCAAACGCTTGGTTCAACTCTAATCCTTTGGCATTTATATAACGTGTAGATTCTCCTCCTGCTTCTTGTAATTGTCCTGCATTACCAGCTGTAGCTATATTTTCCCAATTAGGAAAAACATCTAAAACCTGTGCTGATATCCAATTATCAAAATCTGCTTTTATAGTATTAGCTTCTGTCGTATTTGCAGAAAAATAATCTGCAGAAGCTGCTGTTTTACTTCGTATACTTTTGTCTGAGGCATTTAAATCTGTATCACTAAAATCCGCAACACCTTCAACATGCGCAAACATAGCATCTAACTTTTCTATAGCATCTAACTGATCTTCTGTTTTAGTATTATCTTTTATTGCAGACACTAATTCTTCTGCCATTTTAATTCTGGTAGTTTGACCTCCAAAACTTACTGTAGAATTTCCGTTTCTAGTAAATACGTAAGTAGCTGGGGCAGTTATTTGATTGTCTCCAGTACCATTATCATCATCACTTGAACATGAATTAAATAAACTTCCTGCAATTAATAAACTTAGAACTAATTTTTTCATTTTAATAGATTTACTCTTTTTATTTAGACTTGTTAAAAATAATCTTTACTTTTAAGCTGCAAATATAAGACACTTAATTACTTACGCAAAGCTTATTTAGATTAAATTTAAACAAACTCTATCCATACAATATAAATAGCTGTAAATCAGTACAATAAAATTAATGAAAAAAATTAAAAACCTTAGAAGCCTCATTATAAGCACTTTCAAAACTAAGTGCATTTAAGCTATTATTTTTATTTGTAGTAAAATAAGACAATAGTTTTTCGGTGGGCATATTACCTGTAAGTTCATCTTTGGCCATGGGGCATCCACCGAATCCTTGAATGGCGCCATCAAAACGTTTGCACCCTGCTTTATATGCTGCATCAACTTTTTCAAACCATGAGTTTGGTGTGGTATGTAAATGCGCACCAAATTCAATGTTTGGATATTGAGGTATTAAATTTGAAAACAGATAATTAATACTTGCTGCATCCGAACTTCCAATAGTATCACTTAAAGACAAAATCTTCACTCCCATTTTTGAAAGTTTTTCTGTCCACTCCCCTACTATATCTACATTCCAGGGGTCTCCATAAGGATTACCAAATCCCATAGATATATATACAACAACTTCCTTGTGCGATGTATTAGCAATTTCTAATATTTTTGAAAGTGTGACTACAGATTGCGCTATCGTTTTATGAGTATTACGCATTTGAAAGTTTTCTGAAATTGAAAATGGGTACCCTAAATAATCTATTTCTGGGTGTATACTTGCATCTTCTGCACCTCTTGTGTTTGCAATAATAGCCAGTAACTTACTTGTTGTTTTAGATAAATCAAGCTGTGATAACACCTTGGCAGTATCAACCATTTGAGGAATAGCCTTTGGTGACACAAAACTACCAAAATCGATCGTATCGAAACCAACACGAAGTAAGGATTGGATATACTGCACTTTATTCGCTGTTGGAATAAAATCCTTAATACCCTGCATGGCATCTCGCGGACATTCAATAATCTTTACTTTATTTTGCATTTAGTTAAAAAATGGAAGGCTAAAAATACTATTAATTTAGTTAAGCTATTAGCAATAAAATAAAGATTTTTTAATTAATCTGTAAGGTTAGATATAATTAAGCGACAGTATGGTAATATTAAATAACCATACCATGAAAAAAATTACTTTCTTGTTTATTTCTACATGCTTTATTTCCTTGGCTTCGTTTAGTCAAAATACAGCAAATTATAATATCGTTTTTGAAAGTTTTTGGGAAACCCCTACTGGCGATCCAGTACATGGTATTAGTACAATTCCCTTACCTGGTAATGCACATTGGTCTGATTTAGCTATTGCTACTCATAAAACAGCTAATACCATTTTAATGATGGGAAGCCCTGCTTCTGCTGGAATAGAGTCTATTGCAGAAACAGGTAATACCAACAATTTTAAATCTGAAGTCACAGCAAATTCTGATGCTGATAAGTTTGTTATTGGTAGTGGACTTGGGTCTGCTCAAGGTACTATAACTCAGAATATTCAAATAAGTGAAGACTACCCTTTTGTAAGTTTGGCAACTATGATAGCTCCTAGTCCTGATTGGTTTATCGCTGTTAATAGTGAGAATTTAAGATCGGGAAACAATAGCGTTAATAATGGTTGGAAAGCAACGTATACTATAGACGTATTTCCTTATGATGCAGGAACAGAGAATGGCGATGGATATTCTGGAACGAATACAGACACAGAGCCTCTAGGAGTTATAACTAGTTTAGAAAACCTTGAACCATTTAACGGTGTAAATAGTAATATGAGCCATAGAATAGGAACTGTAACTTTCAATTATATTGATTCTACTCTTAGTACTGAAACAATTAATACCATTGAAAACGTTAAAGTTTTCCCGAACCCAACAAAAGGAGGTGATATTACAATTTCTAATATCCAAAATATTGAATTAAACTCAATAGAAATTTATAACGTATTAGGAAGCTTAGTTAAACGAATAGATATTAAAAAATCATCAAAATTAAATGTTAATTTAACGAATCTTAATAAGGGTGTTTATCTATTAAATTTAAAAACTATTAATGGCTCTAGCAGCTCTCAAAAGCTAGTAATCAACTAAAAATAAAGCATCTAATTAAAGTATCACCGATAAAATTCACGCTTAAACGTTTTTATTATTCATCTTTTTCATTAAGGTATACATTTGAAAAAAATGTTTTACCCAATGCATCTTTTTAATAAAAAACCTAAACTTTTACTTCTTTCGATATTTTTATCGACTACATATAGTATGTCTGGTCAAAATGAAATAGAACCTGGCTGTGGTACAACCACATCTCAAGAATCTCTTGACTACATATATAGCATCAAACCACAAATCAAAAAACACGAACAGGTATTTGCTTCAAATAAATCTAATAAAAATAATACGCATAGTGTAGTTAATTCTATTCCTGTTAAAGCGCATATTGTTAGATCTTCAAAAGGCACAGGTGGTCTTTGCGTTTCAGACCTTAACAATGCTATTGAAACCCTTAATGCTATTTATGCAGGTGCCTATATGGAATTTTTCTTATGTGATGCTATTAACTATATAGATGATGATGGGTTGTGTCATTTTAAAAAAGGCAATGAGAGTGATTTAAAAGAGACAAACTATACAGCTGGTTTAATAAATATTTATTTTATCGATTATTTGGAAAACACTTCTGAAGAAAGTATTTGTGGTTATAGTAATAATGTTGGTCGACATAATGATATTATTGTTATTAAAAACAGCTGTGCAACCAACGGTTCCTCTTTAGCACACGAATTAGGTCATTTTTTCTCTTTAACGCACACACACGGACCAGATAGTAGTAAAATGACAACTGAACTAGTAGATGGGAGTAATTGTGACACGGATGGTGATGGTATTTGTGATACACCAGCCGACCCCATGTTTACAAACAGTAATATTAATAATTTTTGCGAATACACAGGAATAGATACAGATGCAAACGGACATACATTTAATCCAGATACTGGTAATTTAATGTCTTATTCCAGAAAATCATGCAGAAACCATTTCACACATCAGCAACTGGCTAGAATGTATGCCTTTTACCAAACTACAAAAAACTATTTAGCTTGTCCATCGTTTAACGCTAATTTTAGCGTAGATACCAGCGTAACTTGCGAAGAAACATTAACCGTGAATTTTAAAAATAGCTGTTCTAATATTACTAACTGGCAATGGGATGTAGACTCTGATGGTATTATTGATTACACAAATCAAAACCCTACTCACACCTATAGTACAGGAGTATATGATGTAACACTTACAGTATCTAATAAATCTAAAACCATAAAGCAAACATTTTCAAAATTTATAAAAGTTGGTACAAAAATAACTCCTTTACAAGAAGATTTTGAAGATTTTGAAATAGCAGGAGATAGAGGTTGGACGGCAATAGATGTTTCTAAAAGTGGTTATAATTGGTATTCGAATTCTGGCAAAACGACCACAGATGATACAGGTCCTTTAATTAAAGGAAAATATATTTATGCAGAAGCATCAGGAGCTAATTTAGGAGATATTGCTGAATTTATTTCACCATGTATTGATATTACAACATCTAATACCCAACTAGAATTTTCATATCATATGTTTGGTAAAAATATCGGGGAATTGCACATAGATATACAAACTAATAATGGTTATATTAATGATGTTATTCCAGGTATTTATGGAAGCCAACATTCCAATCAAGATGATGTTTTTTTAAAGCAAACAATTGATTTATCTTCTTATGAGAATCAAACTATAAAAGTTCGTTTTAGAGCAGTAAGAGGTGCTAGTTGGGATGGAGACATTGCTATAGATGATATTATTATTAAGAATATTGAAAGCGAACAAGACACGTTCGATACATTATCAAATATAAAAGCCTATCCAAATCCGATTACTGGTGCTACGCTTTATATTAAAGCTAAAAACTCTGAATCTATTTTAAATTATCAGATTTCAAATTTAGTTGGGCAAGTATTCTTGTCTGGAACCTTAACAGATCAAGCTATTAACGTGAGTCGTTTATCTTCTGGAACTTACTTCTTAACTATTTACAGTAAGAATTCTAAAATTGTTAAAAAGATAATTAAATAGTTTACTTATACTTTTCTTTTAAGTAACTCCTTATTAATTTGCTTAATAAGGCTTGGACCTTCATAAATAAAGCCCGTATAAATCTGTACTAAGTCTGCACCAGCATCTATTTTTTCAAGAGCATCTTTAGCAGAGTGCACCCCACCTACACCAATTATTGGGAATGCTTTATTGCTTTTATCCGATAAATACTGTATCACTTTTGTGCTTTTATCCTTTATAGGTTGCCCACTTAGACCTCCATGACCTATATTCTCTAGTGTTTCTGTTGAAGCTTTTAAATCACTTCTATCCATAGACGTATTACTTGCAATAACCCCATCGAGTTTTGTAGTTGCAACTAGCGCTATAATTTCATCCAATTGCCCCTCATTTAAATCTGGAGCTATCTTTAAAAGAATCGGTTTTGCTTTTCGATTGCATTCAGTATCACCATTTTTAAATACTGTATTTGCTTTTTGTACAGCACTAATTAGCTCTTCCAAATAATCTTTGTCGTTTAATTTAGCATGACTTCCTACATTTGGGCAGCTAACATTAAGTACAAAATAATCAACATATGGATGTAACCCGTTAAAGCACTCTAAATAATCTTTGGTATAATCTTCTGGTTTTGTATCAGTATTTTTCCCAATGTTCCCTCCAATAATAAGATTGTGTTTATTCTTTTTTAATTGAGAAATAGCAGCTTCTAATCCTTCATTATTGAACCCCATTCGGTTAATAATTCCTTGATCATCTTTAAGTCTAAACAATCTTTTCTTAGGATTTCCCGCTTGTCCTTTAGGCGTTACAGTGCCTATTTCTATAAAGCCAAAACCAAAATTAGCCAACTCGTTATACAACACGGCATTTTTATCAAACCCTGCTGCTAAACCTACTGGGTTTTTAAATGCTAATCCGAATAAGTTCCGTTCTAATCGCACATCTTCAACAGTATATAAACTTCTAAAAACAGCTTTTAAACCAGGGATTTTAGAAGTAAATTTTATTAACGAAAATGTAAAATGGTGGATCTTTTCAGGATCGAATAAAAAAAATAGAGGGCGAAGTAATAATTTGTACATCCAGTATTATTTGTGCAAAAGTACTTCTAAATAAAAAATTGGACAATTCAAAAGCAAAAAAAATTAATAATCGTATTTTTAAACCCATAATTGACTATCGAGTATTTTACTCCAACCATGTTAAACTTTATTTAAAATGATTTCAAAAGAAAACATCATAAAACGATTTGTAAGTTACGTTACCATTGATACGGAATCTGATCCAGCATCACCCACGACGCCTAGTACTAAAAAGCAATGGGATTTGGCTAATAAACTAGTCGAAGAACTTAAAAGCATTGGAATGCACGATGTTTCCATTGATGACAATGCCTATATTATGGCTACGTTACCAAGTAATGTAGATTACGATGTTCCAACCATTGGATTCGTTTCACATTTTGATACCTCACCCGATTTTACGGGAGCTAATGTAAATCCACAAATTATTGAAAACTACGATGGTCATGATATTGTATTAAATGAAGCAGAAGACATTGTTTTATCTCCAGATTATTTTAATGATCTGCTATTATATAAAGGGCAAACTTTAATAACAACAGATGGCACCACACTTTTGGGTGCTGATGACAAGGCTGGTATTTGCGAAATTATTTCAGCAATGGAGTATTTAATTAATCATCCAGAAGTTAAACATGGAAAAATTAGAGTCGGTTTTACTCCCGATGAAGAAATAGGCAGAGGAGCACATAAATTCGATGTCAAAAAATTCGATGCAGAATGGGCCTATACTATGGATGGAAGTCAAATAGGAGAATTAGAATACGAAAACTTTAATGCCGCAGGTGCCGTAGTAAAAATAAAAGGTAAAATTGTGCACCCAGGATATGCTAAAGGTAAAATGATAAACTCTATGTACATCGCGCAAGAGTTTATTAATTCGTTGCCTCGCATGGAAACCCCAGAGCATACAGATGGTTATCAAGGCTTTTTTCATTTGCATAATATAAAAGGAGATGTTGAAGAGACTGTTTTAGAATATATTATTCGCGATCATAACAAAGACCATTTTGAGGCGCGTAAAGAAGTGATGCAAAAACTAACTAACGAGTTAAACTCACAATACGGCAAGGAAGTTATCTCTACCGAAATTAAAGACCAATATTACAATATGAAAGAAAAGATAGAACCTGTCATGCATATTGTAGACATTGCCGAAAAAGCTATGAAACAACTTGGTATTGAACCGCTTATTAAAGCCATTCGCGGTGGTACAGATGGTTCACAATTAAGTTATATGGGATTACCGTGTCCTAATATATTTGCTGGCGGACATAATTTTCATGGACGGTATGAGTATGTACCAGTTGAAAGTATGATTAAAGCAACAGAAGTTATCTGCAAAATTGCGGAATTGACGGCTTTAGAAAAATAGAAACTTTTTTTGTAAAAAATTTCGATTACCTTCTTTTACATTTGATATTAAATAATCTGTGCTGAAATTATTCTTGCATAGAAATAATGACATTATTAATTATGGCGTTAAACGAAAATTTTAAAATTTGGCTTTATACGTAGATGATAAAGTCAAGTTTAAAAATTGTATCAATGATGCTTTGCTACAGTCATTAATAGATATAACAACGTTACAAAATTCGATAGTCACTAAATATATCTATGTTGTTGATATTTTTATTATATCAACAACATACTTCTTCCAGAGGAACAACATGGTAGATTCCTTCCTTTATTCACAAGAAATTTAAATGCATTATTTTTAAATAAAATGCAATAGATTAAAAAAGTATCGTCTTTTTAATCAAAGACCCCACTTTAAACGGTTTTAAATGAATTTGGAATCAGAGAACAGTAAAAAACTTAATGATTTTTTCGGTAGAGAATATCGATCTCTGATGATTTATGTTACTAACAGGATAAAGGATACTTCCAGCAGAAATGCGGAGGATATTATTCAGGATGTTGCCTTAAAATTATTTTCTGGAGCAGATAGGTATGCCCCTATTAATAATGTAGCTGGTTTTGTTTATAGATCAATTAAAAACAGAATAATTGATATTATGCGAACAACTAAAAAAACAGAACAAATAGAAATTGATAGTGAGCTTTTAGATTTAGCAGAAATAATGCATCAACCAACAGACAATTACATGTCGGAAGACATGATTCTTGTTTTAAAACATAGTATTAAACAGCTTAAACCAGAATATAGAGATATCATTATAGCAGTAGATTTTGAAGGCTATACATATAAAGAAATTTCTAAAGAAACTGGAATTCCTATAGGCACATTAATGTCCAGAAGACATAGAGCTATTGGAATATTGTATAAAAAATTAAGGTTAGAAATAAACAAACATAAAAATTAACATATCATGAAAAATTTTTTCACTCATAAATTCAGAGGAAAATCGCCAGTTGAAATTGCTGCGATGATCATCTTCGGTACTATTGCAATCATTGGGTTAGCTATTTTATTTGGCTTTGTAATTATGTGGTTATGGAACTGGCTTATGCCTGAAATTTTCGGACTAACCACTCTTACTTATTGGCAAGCTGTAGGACTGTTTATATTATTAAAATTGCTCCTTGGAGGATGTGGGGGTGGTAGCAAAAAGTCGTCTAAAAATTCACGCCAAAAATGTTATGATGATACAAAAAGCGATTTTTCAAAATGGAAAAACTACGATAAATTTTGGGAAGAAGAAGGTGATGAGCTTTATAAACAATATCTCGAACGAGAAGCAAACCAAACTCAAGTTAACAAATCGGAATCAGAACTGGAATAGCATTACATTTATGAACTTATTATTATTTCAAACAAATATTAAATCTAAGAAAAAAGTAAAATCTATAAAGCCAATACTTAATAAGCATTCAGATATCTTAAAATGGTCAGTCGATCTTGAAGATATTGACCATGTCCTCAGAATTGAAGCTACAACTAATATAACAGAGACTGATGTTATTGATATGGTTAAAACACATGGGTTTCATATCAAAATATTAGCGGACTAAAAACCAATTTACCTTTTAAATTCTAATTACTGTTTTATTCTGAAAACTTTATCCATAAGGTAAAATGAAAATTTGTAAATTAAAAGCCTAAAGCATTACATTTACACCGTATAAAAAACGATACTATGAATCCCTCTGCTCAAGGTTGGGTAAAAAAGCTATTAAAGGAGATTGAAAAAAAAGATGCCATCTTTAATTTTAATGAAGAAGCGTTTTATAATGCCTTAAGAAATTGTGGTTTTATATATGGAAGTAATTTAGATATTATTGGGGGTATTATTGAAAAAAAAGACTTAACCGAAGAAGAGCTTTGTAAAACAAATTTGTTTTTAGCTCTAGTGTACACTCACAATAAATCAAAATCTCACATTCCTTTTATTGATAGCGTTATTAATTTTTATACAGATATAAATGAGCTTAAAATCACATTCTTTCAAGAATTATTAGGTGGTAAAAAATCTAGTGAACAGCTTGAAAAAATAATACATAAGCGTACACAAATAGATGCCAATGTCCTTACCAAGAATTTTAATTATTTCATTATAAACGCTTTACTTTTTATTGATGTTTTAGCCTATCAAGAGTTCTTAAAAAAGAATACTATCTCTATAGATTATATAAAAAATCTAGAAGCGGCCATAGAGACTATTTCTTTGGATGTTTTAAATTCTAAAACTACGAAAAATCAATATGATGAAAGCTTAATAAAACTCTTCGAAGCGTCTCTAAGATTTAAAGACAATATCCATGTTGGTTATAAAAAAGCCATTAAAATTATTAAAACAAAGCAAGAGAAAAACTATATTTTGGACTTAGCTTGTATGGCTACCTGGGGTGATAGAACGATTGATGATAACGAACAGCAATTTTTAATTCAGTTAGGTACCGATTTAAATATTAACACAACACGCATTAATCAATCTATTGGTAGTGTCAACCATTTTTACACGGTCAATAAAGATAATATAGCTCTTTTAAGTTCAAAAAATATTGTGCAGAGTTTTTACGACAACTCCAGCAAAATGGTAAATAAATTAATTACAAGAAATAGTAAACGTTTATATCAAGAACTTAAAGATAGTAAAGAACTCATGATACTTCTATCACAATCTACAGTTCGAGATTTAAACAAAGAAGAACAAAAAAAGGTGCAAGAACAACTGTTGGATATTTTTAAATCCATCCCGAGCCTTGCCATATTTATGCTTCCTGGAGGTGCATTATTATTACCTTTAGTAGTTAAATTTATTCCTAAATTATTACCTTCTGCTTTTGATGATAATAGGATAGATGGCTAATTAATGTCTGGTCGGAAACAACGCACTATTAAATTTGTTTCTTTTCGCGCTTTTTTATTTATTTTTAATCGATTGATGTTAAGACATCAACTTATAAAAAACAGCTGAGAATGACATCAAAAAACAATTCAAATTATCAAAATAGTTTGTTTACAATCAAACACTAATTATGAAAAAACAACTTCATACTTACTTAAACCGTTATGTCTCCTTTTCTGAAGAAGAAATGGATTCATTTTACAACTACCTTACACCACAAACATTTCAAAAAAAAGAATTTATTTTAAAAGAAGGGGATCTATGTAAAAATAAATTCTTTATCACAAAAGGATTAATACGCATTTTTAAAATAGATGCTAAAGGCAACGAGCATATCATTCATTTTGGTATAGAAAATTGGTGGGTAACAAATATGGAGAGTTTTATCACCGAACAACCATCTCTTTTATATATTCAAGCTCTTGAAGAAACGACGCTACTTACAATTAGTAAAACTAATTTAGAAAAAGCATATACAACAATACCAAAACTAGAAAGGTTATTTAGAATTATTACCGAAAAAATGTTTGTTGCTATTGAACGCAAAAATGAACATTATATTAAAATCGCTAGTAAAGAAAGGTATCATCTATTTATGGACGAACTTAAAACATTTTCTCAACGGGTTCCTCAATATATGATAGCTTCATACCTTGACATGACACCCGAATATTTAAGTGAACTTCGGAAAAACAACTAATGAAGTGGTTTAAACTTTTTTGATTGAAGGGAGAAATAGCTATTTTATGGTCAATTGAAGCATTTTTTGCGATTCATAGTAGCTCTATGGATCAATAAAAAGGCGAAAATTGAGTAAAAAAGAGCATTTTGTAGCCAATTGAAAAAAGGTTAAACCACTTCAATATATTCATTTCTTAAGACATCTTAATTTTTACTAATATCCTCTACCATAACTTTGTTTCAAAATAAAAAATAATATAATATTATGGAACGAATTTCTTATACCGATATTCCAGAAGGCATGTTTGAAAACCTAAGAGTTATTGAAGACTCAATAAACAATTCATCATTAAACAATAAGTTCACAGAGCTCATAAAGCTTAGGGTTTCTCAAAAAAATGGTTGTGCCTATTGCGTAGATATGCATTATAAAGAATTAAAATATGCTGGTGAAACAGAATTACGCTTATCTTCTTTATGTGTATGGGAAGAAACCCCTTATTTTTCAAATAAAGAAAGAGCAGCGTTAAAATTTGCAGAGACGCTTACAAAAATAAATAGTGCGCCAATACCCGAAGAAGATTACACACCTTTATTAGATCATTTCAATAAAACAGAAATATGTTATTTAACCTTGGTTATAACACAAATAAATACATGGAATAGATTTATGAAAGTATGTCTATTCACTCCAGGGAATTATAAAATAGATCGTGAAGTGGTTTAAAATGTCATTAAAAACATTTCCTAAACCCAATATAACATTCGATAAAAAGTAATATAACAATCCCTTTTTATCGAATGTTTGTATTTAATATGTATGATTTCTAAAAAAAATGTGGATTTTATTTTATTTCTATTAGATTTACAAATACTTTAACCTATAACAAGAAAACACTAATGACATCGTATACTATTAAAGAAATCAATGCTATTTTAAAAGGGGAATTAATAGGAAACACAACACAATCGATTGAGGGACCAGAACACTTACAAAATGCTGGTACGAATCATATAACCTTTATTGGAAGCACAAAATATGTTAAGCTTTGGGCAGACTCTAAAGCCTGTGCTGCTATAGTAAACGATAATTTAAATATAGAACCAGGAGAAGGTCGTGCCTTAATTAAGGTGAAAAATGCTGATTTAGCTATGGCTAAAATTTTAGAACTTTTCAATCCACCTACTCCAGAATTCGATGCCGATATTCATCCTACAGCAGTTATTCATGACACAGCAAAAATTGGAGATGGTTGCAAAATTGGAGCCAATTGCTACGTTGGTAAAAATGTAGAATTGGGTGACGGTGTAATTTTATACCCTAACGTCTGTGTTTTTGACGAAACAACCATTGGTAATAATACCATTGCTTGGTCTGGCACGGTTATTAGAGAGTACTGTATTATTGGTAGTCATTGTATCTTTCATACTAATGTAAGTATTGGAGCAGATGGTTTTGGGTATCGTCCAAGTGACGATGGACACGGACTCGTTAAAATACCACAAATTGGTAATGTTATTATTGGTCATTATGTCGAAATTGGAGCTAATTCTTGTGTAGATCGCGCCAAATTCAGCTCAACTATTGTTGGTGATGGCTGTAAAATAGACAACTTAGTACAAATAGCACATAATAGTATTATGGGACGCTTTTGCATTATGGCAGGACATAGTGGACTTGCTGGTTCTGTAACTTTAGGCGATGGTGTTATTATTGGAGGAAGTGCTTCTATTAAAGATCACACTACTATAGAATCTGGTGCTACTGTAGGTGCAGGTTCTGGTGTTATGAATAATGTAAAAGCTGGAGAAACTGTTTTAGGGTATCCTGCACAAGATGCCAGAGATATGTTAAAACAATGGGTTGCCATGCGAAGACTTGCTAAAAAGTAAGTTTTAATTCTACAAAACTTTTATTGTTTTTTTGTAGATATATAATTTGAATATATATACTAATACTAGTAAACATATTTATATGTTTTAAGTATGTTTTTCACTGAAAACAAGAGTATAAAAAACGAAACTATCCCTATGGGCTTCCAGTCTGTAGGGTCGTTTTGGAAGACTGAAAGTATACTTCGTGACATAGCATAACAAAAAAAAAGAATAAACATGGTAAAACTGAATCCCTGTGATTCCGTGTCATTTTTTAAGCTGAAAGCGAAATACACTAAAGTACATCGTTTTATCTACAGTTGAGACCAATAATAAAACCATTCAAAATCATGGCACCACTCTAAATTTATCAATAGCGATGTTTTTTTTATTACTAATACAAAAACAACAACGATTACACATCATAAAAACCTCAAAATAAGATAATTACACTTACTACAATTCACCGAACAAAAGCCATCAAGGACTTTTATTTAAAACATTGTTACTTATTTGAACGCAACCACATAACAAAAATGCCATCTATAGAAAAAATATTTGTTATGAAAAGAATACTGATTTTAACCTTAATTGGACTTGCTAATTTAAATTGCTCAAACGATGACGATAATGGAAATCAAAATAATCGTGATTTTGAAACAGTCATAAGTGCTGAACAATATGAGAATGCAGCATCCGACCAACTGACAATTAATAATTTGGAAATAGAAAATAATTGTTTGAAAATTAATTTTAGCTCAGGTGGTTGTGATGGAAACTCATGGGAAATTAAATTAATAGATTCTGAAGATATTTTAGAGTCCAATCCACCTCAAAGAAATTTAAGATTGTCTTTAAAAAACGAAGAAGCTTGTCTTGCTCTCATCACAGAGGAATTGACTTTTGATATTTCGAATTTGCAAATTGACGGAAATCAGGTGCTATTAAATATTACCAATTCTGATGAGAACATTTTATATGAATATTAAAAACGGCACATCACCCTCGTAATCGTTGCACAAGGCTCTAAAAACACATCATTAAAAACAAAGAGGCTGTCTAAAAAAGGGGATTCTGAATGCCATGAAAAATCTCTAAAAATTTTAATATTTTGATTTTTAGATAAAAAAATATTCGCTTTGCTACCATTGACGTTTTTATACAAACACCTAGCTTTCAGCTGTTTGTCATTCAGATCACAGCGAAGAATCTTTATCATTAATCTCTAAAGATTCTTCAGTCGTAAGCTTCGCTTATATCTTCAAACAAAATATATTTTGTTTTCGATAGCCTACCATTGACGTGTTTTATAAACAGCTAACTTTCAATTACTTGTCATTCAGAGCGCAGCGAAGAATCTTTATAATTAATCTCTAAAGATTCTTCAGTCGTACCTCCTTCTGAATGACACCCAATTACGTCATTCCCTCCACTTGAGAAATTTTTGGTCTAATGCCTCTGAATGACACCTCTGGGCTTGCCCTATGGTCTGCTATTAACGATTATTGAGTCTTTAAAACGTTATAAATAACTTATTACGGGCATCAATATTTGTGTCCAGACGGTAGGATTTAAGTAAGGGTCGGAGAATTTTTAGATTAAACTTCAGAACAGGTCTCGCCCCCAATAAGCACCCAATATACAGCTACTCCAACCAAGCCTTAAACTCTTTAACACGTTCTCGGGCTACAATAACATCTTGCTCATTATAAGATTTTAGTTTTATTTGTAAACGCGAGTTCGTATAGCTTACCATATCTTTTATAGCATGTATGTTTACAAAGAATTTTCGGTTAATACGAAAAAAAGTTTGAGGTTCTAATTCGTTTTCCAAATGTTCTAGCGTGGTATCTAAAAGATAATTTCTTCCTTCTGTAGTATATAAATACGTGCCTTTATTTTCACTATAAAAACACTCTATATCATCAATATTAATAAGTTTTAAATGCTGTCCTACTTTTACCGAAAAGCGCTTTTTATATTCACGGTCTATAGGGTTTACTAAAAGTTTTTTAATATCGTTAAAATCTAAAGTTACGGCCTGTTTTTGGGGCGTTCGTTCTTGATATTTTTCTACAGCAATTGCCAAATCGTTTTCATCAATGGGTTTTAATAAATAATCTATACTATTCAATTTAAAGGCTTGTAATGCATACTCATCATAAGCTGTGGTGAAAATAACAGCACTTTTAATGTCTATAGATTCGAAAATTTCGAATGATAAGCCATCACTTAATTGAATATCGAGAAAAATTAAGTCGGGATGTACATTATTTTGAAACCATTGTATCGATTCTTCAACAGAATGCAACATAGTATTGGTCTTTATATTTAAAATGTTCAACATACGCTGCAAGCGTCTTGCCGAGGGTTTCTCATCTTCTATAATAATTACATTCATGTCTTTTCTTTTCTATATATAATTGTCTTAATAAATTGGAGGATTTCGAATTTACTCCTTTCTATTGGGAGATCCTTGCCGTAGTTTATCTTGAGTTTTTAGAAATCAAAAACAGACTATATCGAACGAAAGGCAGGAATAATAGAGCAAAAATATTACCTAATAAAGAATACAACGCTATTCCCAACGTTTTTTATCTTTATTCATATACTCATCTATCTTACGCGCTTCCCATTTTTTTCCAAAAAACAAGTTTTTTCCAAACACACTTAAAGCATGAAAACCTAAGCCTATACCCCAAAAAAGTGGCGTAGAAAATGTACCAAAATGCCAGAAATTACCATCAGATTTTAAAACAATCATAACAAAAATAAATATGTTTACCATAACATACCAGAACGCATGCCAATAAAAACCTTTAATAGCTTTTAGCCTTTTTTGAGCCCTTAAATAAGCGTCTGCTTTTTTATACTCATTAGAAGATTCATTAAAATCTATATTTTCCATCTTAATTTAATTTATTTCCAATGTTTCTTTTCTTCTGCGTCTATAAACTCTTGCATTTTTCTTTCTTCCCATTGTCTCCCTAAAATACCATTGTTTACAAACGTATGATACGCTTGAAACCCTAAGCCTATCCCCCAACCTGCCATTGGAAACCAAAACCATTGAAATTCCCAAAATGTTTTGTAATTAATAAAAACTAAAAAAGGAATTACTAAACAATAGGCTATTAAGCTATAATAAAACTCTTTAAGGTCTTTTACTCTTTTAGTCGCTCTTAAATAGGTACTATCAACTTCTGTATCTGATAATTTTTTCATGACCTTCTTTTTATTTAATTCCAATGTGTGTTATTATCTTCTTCTCGCATGTATTTCTCAATTTTACGTTTTTCCCAGTCTCTACCAAAAACGCCATTATTAACAAAAACTCTAAAGGCTTGAATCGCCAAACCAATCCCCCAACCAAACATGGGAAACCAAAACCATTGAAATTCCCATGAAGTTCGATAGTTTATAAATATTAAAAACGGGATGACTAAGCAATAAGACACTAAGCTATAGTAAAAACCTTTAAGCTCTTCTACATGATTACGTGCCCGTACATAACTATCGTCTATTTGTGTTTGTGATTTTGATCTCATAACTGATATTTGTTTTGTAAGCATTGGTATGGCCACAGCAAACCTGCTTGCTTCTTTATTAATATCTACTTTTTTATTCGTTAATAAATCATAACGTTGCATGATATTACTTAACCCTACACCGCTACCCTTTTTTACTATTTGTTTTGGTTGTAAATTATTTTCGACAACCAAATTATCCCTGTCTTCATAAATCTTTATATGTAACGGTTTACTAGATGTTACCATATTATGTTTTACCGCATTTTCTAAAAGTAATTGTAGCGATAGTGGCACGACTTTACTTTCTGGGTTCGATGCTCTTTCTGGCATATCGAAAACAATACTGTCTTCAAAACGCATTTTGAGCAAAGACATATACGTTTTCGCAAATTGTAACTCCTCATCAACAGTTACTAATTCTTTATCTTTTTGTTCTAAAACATAACGATATACTTTAGATAAAGAGGTTGTGAATTTTTGTGCATTATCTGGATTTTCCTCAATTAAACTAGTTAGTACATTTAAGCTATTGAATAAAAAATGCGGATCTAATTGATTTTTTAAGGCATCAAATTTAGCACTTGCTGTACCAGCAATTACTTTTTGTTCTTTTATTCTATTTTGTTGATACTTATTATAGAAATAAACAACATGAAAAATGATAACAATCGTTAAGGTTACCCATAAACCGAATTGATACGCTTTAAACGTTTCATTTGAAATAAAATCTTGAAACGATTTGCCCTCCAGACTTAAAGACGTAATCATTCTTAAAACAAACAGGCCAATTAGTGTAATTATAGTAGAACCCAAAATTCCAAGAATAGTACGCTTTACAGTATCTTCTTTTTTCCAATTAAGGTTATTAAAGTAATTGAAAAAGTACAGGTTAGAAAACCCTAAAACAAAAGTATACAACTGATTAATAACAAACTCAATTAAAAAATCGTTAATACTATTGTATTCAAATCCATCTGAAAGAAAATTGCCAATAACAAAGATGACACATCCAATAAAAAATGTAATAAAGATATTTTTAACTGTTTTTGTCATAATACTTTTTATTAGTCCACGCTTATCTCATGGCAGGCTAATCTCGATTTTTAGCTGGATCTAGGTTTATTACCTCTTATTCTATTTCGTTTATTTTCCGCAAGACTCTACTAATACTTGAACCGCTCTGTCTTTACCCCAATTAGGATGAAATGGCGTTTCTGGCTTAAAGTTAGCAAAAAGTTCTATGGCGCTTTCTATATCTTTACAAAAAGGCATTATATCTTGCCCAAAATAGCGTGCACTGCCCATATCCCATTCTGCTTTACTAAAAACAACTCTTGGATTTTCTGGTGCTATTTCTGCTGCTTTTGTGTATAATTCGACTACCTTTCCAGATAAAGTCATACCATAAGTAGCACCATCAAAAGCAACCCAAGCGGTATGTAACAATGCTTGTAATACCAAAATCTCTGGGTTATTTTTAGAAATCGCCGTAGCATCGTTAATTAAATCTTGTGCTTTTTTTAATTGTGCAGTTAGTTTCTCTTTGTCTTTTTCTCCAAAACTACCAATAATATTAATTTGTGCTGCATAATAAGGTGGCAACCAATTATCTGACTCTGCTTTAGCAATGCGTTCAAACATATTTGATGCTTCTATTGGAGAATTGCTCCCCCAGAGCCCAAAAGCCTTTTGCATCCCTTTTTCGTAATTAGTTTGAGAATGTACAAAACCTGATATTAATAGTGTTGCAATAATAATTAAATGTTTCATCTGTTTGTGTTTATAGTTTTATAGTGAAGCAAAGATCTTATGCGATCCCTTCTTTTTAAAAACCAACTTACCGAATTGTTATTTTTTCTAGATGAAATGTTAAACTCTAACTATTCGTATTTAAAAGTTATTAAATTAGTAGGGAATAAAAAAATTCTTGAAACTGGCTACTCCCCAGACAAGCCATAGGGATATTTCGTTAGTTTCATACCCAATCAAGTTGAGCACAGGTTTTACCTTTAGAGGCAAAAACCAAGTTTTGTTATTTTACTTCACCCAGAACTGCAAAAAAGCGGTTCTGCCTCCTCCAAAGGAAAGGTAAATAGGAAACTCCGCCTCAAGGGTCTGAGAATTTTTAGATTAAATAAAAGCAAGTATGAAAAAATCAATCGTTCTCTTTCTAATTCTAACATTTGGTAGTTTATTAAATATAAGTCATGCTCAAATTATAACTCAAAACAATAATATTGTTCTGGGTACTTTAGATAGCTTACAATCTACTACGCTTAATGAGCTGCGTAAAATTTGGGTGCATGTTCCGAATACAAAAAAAGGATCTAATGAAAAATTCCCTGTCGTTTATTTATTAGATGGCGATTCACATTTTGTTTCTGTTACAGGTATGATTCATCAGTTAAGCACTATAAACGGTAATACTATTGTACCAAAAATGATAGTAGTAGCTATTCCTAATACAGATAGGATGCGTGATTTAACACCCTCGCATGTTAAAAACAATAACCGCCCTAATACTTCTGGTGGTGGTGAAAATTTTATGGATTTTTTAGAAAACGAACTTATTCCATATATAAACAGTAAATATCCAACAAGTCAACATCGTACACTTATAGGACATTCCTTAGGAGGTTTAACGTCTATTAACACATTACTTAAACGACCGCATCTTTTTAATAACTACGTAGCCATAGATCCAAGCCTTTGGTGGGATAAAAACCTTGTTTTAGAAGCATCTAAAAGCATTTTAAAAACAAAATCTTTTAAAGAAAAATCACTTTTTGTAGGTATCGCTAACACGATGCCAAAAGACATGACTTTTAAAGCCTTAAAAAAAGATACTAACGTTAATACAAATCACATGAGAGCTATATTAGAATTTTGTGAAACGGTGATTCCTAATTCTAAAACCCATTTAAATTTCGATTATAAATATTACGAAAACGACACACATAGTAGTGTTCCTTTAATTACTGAATATGATGCTTTTCATTTTCTGTTTTCCTGGTACAACATAGGCGATAAGTTTAATATTATTATTGATAAAAATACATCAACAGAAAAAGCACTAAACATTATAACAGAACATTACCAAACGATATCTAAAAAAATAGGGCAAAGTGTACCTCCTAGTGAGGCTATGGTAAATCAATTAGGATACGGTTTTATGAACCAAAAAATGACGGATAAAGCATTCTCTTTTTTTAAACTGAATGTTGAAAATTTCCCAAATAGTTCAAACGTTTATGATTCATTAGGAGATTTTTATACTGCACAACACGACATAAAAAATGCTATAAAATCTTATACTAAAGCGATGAAGACAAACGGCGGTAATGATTATTCTCAAGAAAAACTAGACAAATTAAGAGCAGAAAGATGATTAAAATACTGTAAAGCATTGGAACTAATTATCTTTGGAGTGATTTAAGCTAAAAAAAAGATGAGGGTGTCTAAAAAGTCAATACATTGTCATTTTGAATTCAGTCGAAAAATATCAACACATTAATATTCAAAATATTTAATTTTAACGAGATACTTCATTTCATTACCATTGACGAATTTCATAAATGATTAATTTTCAATAGTTTGCCATTCAGAGTACAGCGAAGAATCTTTATTATTAATCTCTAAAGATTCTTCAGTCGTACCTTCTGAATGACACCCCAATTACGTCATTTCATCCGCTAGTTAAAATTTTTAACACAGATCTCTAAATGACACTTTTTAAACACCCACCATCTACACTACACATTGATATAATAACTATTTGCAAACCTTACCCCTCATTATACTTGAAGAATATTGGTACTGCGTAAGTTACTTTTACTGGTTTTCCACGTTGGGTTCCTGGTTTCATTTTAGGTAATAAGCCTATAATTCGTTCAGCTTCTTCTTCTAAAATTTTATCTGGTCCTCTAGATTTTATACCCGTAATATGTCCTTTAGAATCTATAACAAATATCACAGATACACGTCCTTGAATCCCCATATCTAAAGCAGGTTCTGGATACTCAAAATTTCTAACGACATGTTCTTGTATTTTTTGTTGAAAACATGCTTTCATCTTTTTCTTAGGTAACCCTTCACATCCAGGAAAAACGGGTACATTCTCTATAACTGCAAATGCAACTTCAACCTCCTCTTCCACTTCCTCTACTCTAACATCACTCACTTCTACAACATCTTGAATAGCTTCTTCCTGCGATGTTTCTGTACTTTCAATAACGGTTTCCTCTATCTCTTCAATATCATCTACAATTTGAATAGATTCTTGAACAGCTACTGAAGGTGGCGGTGGTGGTGGCGTATTTATATTAACTACAGGGATCTCCTCTTCAAACTCACTTTCCATTTCTAAAAGTTCTGCAACAATATCCTCTTTTTCGTAAGTTTTATACTCTAAAACTTGCCAAGAAATGAGTAACATTATATTAAGACCAATAGCAAAATAGATACTACTATTTCTACTTATTTCTAATTCTGGATTCTTTTTAGCTTCCATGACTCAAATATTTATTGGTAACCTACCATTATTAATTATTAGCTTAAAATTATCATATATTCACAAAAGTTACTATGACATTTATCATATCGCAAAATATTACTTACTGATTATCATAATGTTGCTTAGTTAGCTATATGATAGGTAATAATGCAAAAAACAGAGTAAGTACTAATAGTAACTTTATATATTATATCTAAATAATAACTCTTTAATATACATTTAAATAAGATTTTAATTGGCAATATTAATAAAGCTATATAGTATAGTATTCTTTCTTAATTCGTTTACATAAATAAAAGATTTATTATCTTAGTTTTATAATGAAAATATAGTTACCATAGGTAACTATATCCAATTGTTGTGGTGCATTAATGAAATTCGAAATATGGGAAGAATTAACTGGAAAGAAAATCAAATTGTTAGTATCCAATTAAAGGATGGGAATCATGCCTTATTTCAAATGTTATCAATAAAAGGTTGGATTGCTGTTTTCAATGCCTTTGATTTCAATGACAAATGGGAAGGAATTAATTTGACAGAAGACTCTATTCTCTTTAAAAATTTCATTATTTCAAAGACAATTTTCCCCAAGAGTAAGACAGTAATTCATAAGAACATAGAACCAGTAAAAAATATAGTAATTCCTGAAATAAAAATAAATACTGGGACTGAATCTAGAAAAATAAAAGTTTGGGAAAACACGCCAAAAGAAGATGAACTAATAATTATTGGAGGAGGTAACAATCTTCTAAAAATAGAAAATCCAAATGATAAATTTAATCCAGAATATAGACCTATAGAGATAAAGGATTATGACGAAGTAAAACAGTATGAATTAGAAAATTTAAGGATATATCCTGAGTTTAACGAAAGGCTGTGGCTTTGCTCAAGATTAAAAATGAATATTGACCCGTTAAAAGAATTGGCTTTTAACAGGAAACTCGACCCTTTATGCGAAGACTACATTAAAATAATAGGTGGTAAAACAAAATTGGAAGAATTAGGATATTAAAACGACACAACAGTCAAGTAAGCCAGGGAGATTTCACCTCTAACTTCTCACAGAACCGTACATGCACCTCTCAATTCATACGGCTCTTATTATGCAGTCAATTTTAGGTTAATTTACTTTAGTTATGTTGTCCTATTGACAACTTACTGCACACATCGTGTAGACGGGTGACGACTTAAAAGTCGCCACTACGCCTCTCACACCACCGTACGTACGGGTCTCGTATACGGCGGTTCGTAAATCATTACACCAAAGCTCTTTTCACCCTTGGCACTATCTTCTAATTTAGACATAGGCTACCACTAGTGCTCCTATGCGAATTTTGAAGAGAATTACGTTCTGTCCTTCCCTACTTCTGAGACTTCAAGGGTATTGCCCTAACTCGTTTCCCGTAGGTACTATGACTTCTGCTGACTTCTCCATTATACCAACTCGTCATTATGGAGACCTCCCCAGATAATGACATCTTCTTTCACTCAATCCCTGCCGTATCTACATACTTACCTTTTTGGTAATCTTTTGGGCCTTACAATGATGTGCTTGCTTAACCAAGTAAATATGCCTCTGTATACGGTTTCTGTTCGTCAGTACCGAGCTTTGTAGTCTCGCTTCCTTCAGATAAAACCTCACGGTTTTCACCCTTGCGACTCACTAATGCTTAAAGACGTTACTCCTGCGCATAAGGGACTTGCACCCTCTAGATTAATTATTTACCTTTCGGTAGTTAAAAGATGCCCATGCTGGACACACACAACGTATATAAAAAATTACTGTTTTTAGCTAAATCAAAAGGTCATTGCGCGTTTGCTACGTCTGATTTTCCTTCGGAAAATCAGACGTAGCAAACGCGCAACTTTCCATATACATAAACGTTACCCAACAACTTGACGAACCCAAAGAATGAAATTAAATTCAAAAAAACAGGCAGATTATTGATTTTTAAATATTTAGGAATTACAGTTCTAATATTAATTATTTTAATAACCTTATTTAATTCTTTATCGACTGAATTGAATGAATTTGTAAATCGGAGTTTAATTCACCCATTTTTAAGTGAAACTAAATATTTCACAGCTCAAATAATATTCAATTTAACAATTATGTTTTTTATCTCTGGGAATATTGGAAAATCTGTTATTGAAAAAGATAAAGCCCCATTTTGGACAACTTTTTTTGGTTATTTAAAAATGTCAATTGGATTTTTTTTCATAGCAATGTTATCTGAAATGACTCTAAGAACATTTGAATATGGATTTGATTTTAAGTTATTTGGACTTGGAATTTTAATTTGGGTTTTTACTGGTGGACCAATATTTTTAATAATTGGGGGAGTTTATGGAGGAATAATAAGTTCGTTTATCGGAAAAGAAATTGTGAACAAAAAAAACGTATTACAATAACGGTAGCCGTTGCACAACTCATGATTTTGAATAAACCTATGTTTTTTTTAATAATAATCAACAAAATATAGCTAAAAACCAGTCCATTATGTTTGTTTAAATGTAAGCAACAAGTGTTTTGCAATATTTTTTGACTTGTGTAACAGCCACAACGTGTATAATTCATTGCTAGTACTAGCCTACTTACGAAAATCCTCGCGGATTTTCTATTCGGTCTGTATTTGCTAAATTAGCTGCTGAAACACGCAACGAAATCATACACAAACGCGTTACCACACATAAAATAAATAAAATGGGAATATTCGACATCTTTAAAAAAGAGAAAAAAAACTCAAACTCTACAACTGAAAATGGAGTTTTGGGCCCGACTTTTCTTGAAGACAATGTTCAACATATTTTAGACCCTAAGGAATTGCGCTCACATGAATGGAGACGTAAACTTAAATCAAAAACTGGACAGACATTTTTTGAAATTAGATATTACGGACAACTTCATTCTGATTATAAAAACTTAATAGTAGAAACTGACTTTGCTCCTTCAAAAATTATAGCTGTTGATTTAAATGATAAAAGTGAATACTTATTATTTGACGGATGCAAACACGGATATAACGCTATGTTTTGTGACAAATATTCTGACGAACAAATAAATAATAGAATTGCTGACAAAATATACAATGACGAAAAAGGAAATAGCAAATTTGAATTAATTATTTCAACTTATAACGGAATAGATTATGAAGACGAATTTAGAGACGAAGTTGATAAAAATGGAGAAATAGAATTGATAAACGAAAAGAAAATTGATTTCGAAAAAGTAAAAAGAAACGGTTTTGACACATTACAAATCTGGGGAATTGACAAAGATGGAACTAAGATTGAAATTGTTTCAGAAGAACTAGCATAAAACGTGTGGTAACAACGGTGACTGTTACACAACTCAAAATTTTTAGGGAATCATGTGTTTTTAATTTTCAAACAATTTCTAAGTTATTGATTATCAATATTAATTATTTTTAAAGCTCTCAGAAATAACCTAATTCAGTCAAAAAAAGTAGTTATGCAACAGCCACACCGTGTATAATTCATTGCTCGGAAATGGCGAAAAGCATCAGCATTTTTTACATTTTGAATCAACACAAAATTTTTTTCCAAAAAAAAATCAACCAAATAAGGTGATTTTATTACAAATTTCAGTACTTATAAGAAAACGGATTTTAAAATGGAAAGAAAGGAACTAATCAAACTATGGTATATATCATATTTTCCAAAAGTCGCATCCTTTATTTCTAAAAGAGGTGGAACTTTGGAAGATGCGAAAGATATTTTTCAGGAAAGTCTAATGATTCTATACGAAAAAAGGAATACGGAATTCAATTTAAACGAAAAGGCTTATCTATTTGGAATTTGTAAAAACCTTTGGTTTAAACATTTAAATAACATCTCAAAATTACAAAACGAAACTATAGATTTCAAGGAAGAATCTGAACCTTCAGTTGATGAAAACCGTCTGCTGAAGTTGTTGAATTCTGCAGGAAAAAAATGTATGAGATTACTTCAACGTTTTTATTACGACAATCAAAAAACCGAAATTATAAGAGAAGAATTTGGTTTTTCTTCTAACCATTCAACAGCCGTACAGAAATACAAATGCTTGGAAAAAATTCGTGAAACCGTTAAACAAAATTCCTTGAGATATGAGAGTTTCTTTGAATAAAATTGCATTGATTGAAAAACTTATTTTCAATTCAAATTCTTTAAATACTGAAGAAAAAGCATTGTTTGAATCATACAAAATTTTGGATTCCGATTTTGAACTTGATATTGAGAATCAGAAAAAAACAGTTGATTTAATCCTGAAATCAGGCAGAAGGGAATTGAAGCAAGAAATTAATGAAGTTTATAACAATTTATTTCACCCAAATTCAAAAAATGTTCTTAAAAGCAGAATATTGAATATATTCAGTAAGTAATTACCTCACAACATTTTACATAAATAGATTTCTTCTCATAGAAAAGGAACAGCACTTTTTTTGGCTAAATTTTAAAACATATGATATGAAAAACTTAAATCAGGAATTTACAAAATATGCAAGACTGGAACACGGGATAAATTCCACCAGCACAGAAAAATACATTACACAATCCGTAACACCTTATATTGTTGAAGAAAGGTCGTTGAATGTTGCCCAAATGGACGTCTTCTCACGTTTGATGATGGACAGGATTATTTTTCTGGGTCAGGCCGTAGACGACCAAACCGCAAACATCATACAAGCACAATTGCTCTTTCTACAATCTATGAATGCAAAAAAAGACATTTCACTTTACATCAACTCACCAGGAGGTTCAGTCTATGCAGGGTTTGGGATTTACGATACAATGCAGTACATAAGTCCAGATGTTGCCACGATTTGTACAGGAATGGCGGCATCTATGGGAGCAGTATTGCTTTGTGCAGGTACAAAAGGGAAGCGTTCTGTATTAAAGCATTCAAGAGTGATGCTTCATCAAACTTCCAGCGGTGCTCAAGGAACTGCAAGAGATATAGAAATCAGCGTACAGCAAGTTTTGAAAGTTCAAAACGAATTATTTCAGATTATAGCAGACCATTCAGACAACGATATAGAAAAAATCAGGGAACTTTCCGATAGGGATTATTGGATGACTGCAAAAGAAGCAAAAGAACTCGGATTGGTTGATGAAATCTTACTTAAAAAGTAAAAGCTACAGGAGTATTCCAGATTGCGTTAGGGAATCTCATACAAACTTGAAATAAATCATACAAAAAACAACGAACCGCCAATATTGTATAAAAATAATGCTTAGTTTTATATTTAACTAAAGGCTAGTGCGTATTTAATCACTCTGATTTTCCTGCGGAAAATCCTCGCATACAAACACGCAACTTTCCATATACGAACGTCGTAACATTTAGTATTCAAGAAATGAAAATCTGTATTGCACAAACAAAATCTGAAAAAGGAAAAATTCAAGCAAATATTAAAAATCATTTGGATTTGATTAAAATTGCAATAAAGTCTAATTCGGACTTAATTATCTTTCCAGAACTTTCAATAACCAATTACGAACCTGAATTAGCAAACGAACTTGCAACAGATTTAGAAGACAACATTTTTAACCCATTTCAAGATTTATCTGATGAAAACCAAATCACAATAGGAATTGGAATGCCAACAAGGGCGATTAATGGAATAAATATTAGTATGTTGATTTTTCAACCGAATAAAAACAGAACTATTTATTCTAAGTGTTTACTTCATTCTGATGAACTTCCATATTTTGTGAGTAGTAATAATCAGCCTTTCTTAATGATTAAAGGAATAAAAATTGCTCTTGGAATATGTTATAAAACACTTCAAAGAGAGCATTTTGTAAAAGCAAAAGAGAATGATGCCGATATATATATTGCAAGTGTTTCAAAACCAGACAGAGGTACAGATAAAGCTTATTTGCATTTCCCTTTAATAGCAGAGGAGTTTAAAACGCCAATTCTTATGTCCAATTCTGTTGGCTATTGTGATAACTTTATGAGCAATGGACTTAGTTCTATTTGGAATAGAAAAGGAAAATTAATCGGACAACTTGATGACAAAAATCAAGGAATATTAATTTATGACACTGAACTAGAAACAACAAAAACGATCTACAACAAAGCAGATTCGACTACCTCATAATCCACTCATAATTAACAATTTAACCCGTACATGCCTTTTTAAACTAAATTTTACGCAATGAAAAAACTGAATTTTATTTTAAGCTTATCATTACTCTTAATGCTATCTGGATGTAACTCTGACGATGACAATAAAAATACTGAAAGAAACGGAATACTTATTTTTGGCTGGTTTGCCGATTCAAGATGTTCGGGTGATTGTTCAACAATTTATAAAATAGATTCTGAAAATATTTATAGAGACATCGATTATAACTACCCTGAAAATACATTTTTTGATGGTAATTTTCAACTTATGAGCAGCGCAAATCATAAAGATTTTGAATCATTGATAACTGAATTACCAGATGAAATATTTAATGAACCGAATGGATATTTAGATTGTACTGATTGCACAAATGAAAACGGAGGCTTTTATTTAGAATATCAAGATAATAATGGATTTCATAAATCTTGGCGGTTTAGAAATGCTATATTTCCTGATTATATTGAAAATTATAGAAGCCTATTACTCGACAAATTAGCGGCATTGAATAGTCTATAAGAAAATAAGAAATAATATTTTCGGAAAGAGTGAAACGGAAAATAATCAACTGAATTAAAAAAACTAAAGCTAACATAATATAGAAAATTGTCATTCTTAGCTTAACTAATGTGAGTTGCTCATTTGCTAGATTTTAATTTTATTTCGGAAAACCCTCGCACACAAACACCTAGCATTTCATATACAAAACCGTTGTAAAAAAACATGAGTAACACAAATCGGTATTTATAGATTTGTTATATTCGCATTATGGATTTAATAAAAATCAACAAAGCATTATCAAATCAAACGAGAGTCAATATCTTAAATTGGCTTAAAGAACCAGAAAAATGTTTCCCTCCTCATACAGAACTAGGTCATTTTGATTTTGGTGTTTGTCTTGTATTTATTAAAAATAAAGCAGATTTATCGCAATCAACTATATCTCAATATATGCTTCAATTGCAAAACGTAGATTTTGTTACAGCTACAAGGTTAGGTAAATGGACCTACTTTAAACGAAATGAAGAGACGATTGAAAAGTATATTAATTACCTTAAAGAAGAACTTTAAAAAATTTAACACAACAAATCGACAATTCTCTATTTATAAATCAATAAAAATGAATAAAACACTTCAAGACAACATGTTTCAAGAGATTAGAAACAAAGAAATATTTAAGCAAGCACAAGAATATTCTTTTAATTATTTGGAAAATATTTTTGAGCGAAATGTATATCCTACACAAGAATCTATTCATGATTTAGCCATATTCGATGAAGAGCTTCCAGTAAATTCTACAAAAGCTAAAAACGTAATTGAACAATTAAATCAGTACGGAAGTCCAGCAACAACTGCAACATTAGGCGGAAGATATTTTGGATTTGTTACAGGAAGTGCTCTTCCTATAGGCTTGGCGGCTAAAAATTTAGGAACCTATTGGGATCAAGCACCTGCAATGAATGTTCTTTCACCAATTGGAAGCAAACTAGAATCTGTTGTAGAAAAATGGCTTATAGAATTATTTAATTTTCCAACAAACACTTCTGCAGGCTTTGTAAGTGGCACATCCACAGCAAATTTATGTGGTTTAGCCGCAGCTCGTTATCGTATTCTTCAAAAAAACAATTGGGATGTAAATCAAAAAGGACTCAGGAATGCTCCCGAGATAAGAATTGTAACAAGTCGGCAAGCACATTCTACGGTTATAAAGGCTATAGGAATATTAGGCTTAGGGCAAGAAAATATTGAATGGGTAGATGTAGATAATCAAGGTAGAATTATTCCTGAATCAATTCCTGAAATGGATGAAAATACGATTTTGATTTTACAAGCTGGTAATGTAAATAGCGGAGCTTTTGATGACTTTGAAATTATTTGTGAAAAAGCTAAAAAAACAAATACTTGGGTTCACATTGATGGAGCATTTGGCTTATGGGCTGGTGCAGTAAATGAGTTAAAACATTTAACTAAAGGAGTAGAAAATGCTTCTTCTTGGGCTGTAGATGGACACAAAACATTAAACACACCTTATGATTGTGGAATTATATTATGTGCAGACAAAGAAGCTATGACTTCTGCTCTGCATATGTCTGGAAGTTATATTGTAGAAAGCTCTGAAAGGGATGGCATGTTTTACACACCTGAAATGTCTAGGAGAGCTAGAATAATCGAATTATGGTCGACAATGAAATATCTTGGGAAAAACGGAATCGATGAAATGATTCTAACAATGAATCAAAGAGCAAAACAATTTGCAGAAGAAATAAGCCAAATAAAAGGCTTCTACATTGAAAATGACATTGTTTTTAATCAAGTAATTGTTAAATGTAACTCAGATAAAATTACAGAGCAAGTACTAAGTAATATTCAAATGTTAAGAGAGTGTTGGTTAGGAGGTTCAATGTGGTTTGACAAAAAAGTGATGCGAGTTAGTATATGCTCTTGGGCTACAACTAAAAATGATATAACAAAATCTGTCGAATCGTTTAAAAAAGCACTTGAATTAGAAAAAACTAACGCCAATGTATAAAATAATAAGGGCTAAGTATCAGATGGAAAGTCAGTACATATTAACAAAGTTCTCCAAATTTACAGTTTAATAGTTAAAAGAAAATATAACGTTAAAATTGTAAAATTAGACTAAGTCAAAATCTAGTGTAAAGGATGTGACTTTTACTTTCTAAACTATGTTATGTGCCATAACAAACATTTTTCAACAGCATCGTAATAATAAGATAATATTATGCATCGTGATTATGCAATAAATATATTTAATACAGACTGATTACCAAACAATTTAATTTTATGATAATGAATAAAGTGATATTATATATTTCAACAACTCTTATGTTTATCTATTCTCAAAGTTTGATGTCCCAAACCATTAAAACTTCTTCCGTTTTTCTAGAAGAACTGACTTGGGTGGAGGTTAAAACATTTATAGATAACACATCAAAAAAAAACTCCAAAAAGTCACCCTACAAATTATCCAACTGGTTACTTTTCTTATCCTCACTAATAGTCCAAAAGAAACCTACAAAAAAGAATTGGTCGGCAGCAGGTAGTAAAGCACGCCTATTAAAATTGCCATTTATATCTGGTGAGTTGGCATATTGATACCCATTAATATTTTTAAACCCCAATACATTATTTACCGAAGCATATAGTATTTTTTGTGGACTAATTAAATACGCCCAATTTACACTCAAACTATTATAAGGCTTGGTTTTATTATTTAAAAATCCTGGCTCATTTGGGTTCGTGTAAGTTCTACCAGATGCTAAGGCATAACTAAAACCAACTTGGCTTCTCCAATCATCAATCCAATATTTCCCTACAACTGATAAGTTATGCGTATTAGCAAAATTTGGTTGTGATTTGACCAGGTAATTCTTATAATCCCGTTTTGTATCTAACAAGGAATAACTCACCCAATAATCAAAATTTTTAATGCTTTTACTATCTCTCCAAAAGAAATCGATACCTTTAGCAAAACCTGTTCCCTCGTTATTGTAATTGCTATCAAAATTGGCAAATTCAGAATCATATTTTACTAGATCATCATACTTTTTATAATAGGCTTCAGCTCTAAATAATCTTCTATCTGCATTATACTGATAATTAAAAATATAATGAGAGGTATTTTGAGCTTTTAACGCTTGGTCAAACTTCAAAATATCACTTGATGGGTTTTGATAAAAACGACCATAAGCTAATGACACCTGACTTTTACTAGACGTTTTATAGGCTAAAGACAATCTTGGTGCTAAAGTAAAATCTTTAAACAGCTCGCTATACTCGCCTCTTAATCCCGATTTAAATGCTAGATTTTTAGATATAAAAATATCCGCTTCAGCAAAAGTTGCAGCAATATTGTTATCATAACCATATTTTTCATTACTAATGGTTGTATCCGAATAGTTTTCTTTAAAATCGGTTGCAAAATATTCTGCTCCAAAATAAAGCTTCAAGCGGTTACTAATTCTGTTTTTTAGTTTCAACTTGGCATGCATCGAATTTTCAGTGTCTTCAATAACACTTTCAATAATGTTCATATTATTTTTAGCGTGTGTATAACTTACACCTCCAAATACTGTCCAAGTATCATTTAAAGTCCCCTGATACGAACTATTAAGATAAACATTATTGTTATTCAATTTAAAATAAGCACCCTCACTGTTATTAATATCTTCCTGTGTTAATTCAAAATTAGTAGCATCAAATGCGCCATAGAGTTTAAACAATCCCGTCTCAGTTTTTTTTCTAAAAACGACTTCTCCAGAAGCGCCCTCATAAGGTTTTATCCAGTTATTTCTATTTGAAAATATAGCATTGTAAGGTTCTAAATTAATATAAGAGGCATTTACACTCAACGAGCTTTTTTCCCACTTTTGAGTGTTCCCCAGTGTTGCTCCTACACTCATTATACCAATATCTGTCTTTTCTTGATCAGGCTCATCGATCGTATTTAATAATAATACACTTGAGAGTGCCTGCCCAAACTCTGCTGAATACCCCCCTGTTGAAAAGGTAATACCATCAAATAAAAATGGCGAATAACGTCCACGAGTAGGCACATTATTAGTTGTTGGCGTGTATGGTGTAAATACCCGAATACCATCTATAAATATTTGTGTTTCATTAGCATCACCACCACGTACAAACAATCGACCATCTTCTGCCACGGTCGTTGTGCCTGGTAATGTTTGCAAGGCGCCTACAAAATCCCCTAAAGCACTTGCTGTAGTAACAACATCTAAAGGTTTTAATGCATTAACTTTACTATTATCACCTGCCGAAAAAGTACCAGCAGACAAAACCACTGCATCCAAAGTACTAACATCTTCACGAAGTTTAATGGTTAGGTTTTTCATAAAAGAAATATTGCCAACCATAATATATGTTTCATAAGATAAATAAAAAACAATTAAAGTTTGTGTCCCTACTTCGGTAGTTGTAAATGAAAAAGCTCCGTTTCCATCCGTAGTACTTCCGTCGTAAGTACCTTCCAGATAAATATTAGCACCTACAATAGGAACATTTTTCATGTTAAAAACAATTCCTGTAATGTTTTTTTGAGCATTAATTTGAATGGATATAAAAATAATAAAACTGGTTAAAATTGTTTTCATAGATAAATTATTCTGTCGTTCGTTTTTATTGATAAAACAAATTTGCGACAGAACTTCATCTAAATAAATTCAATATAACCGAACTGTATTTTTTTGATGATGAATTGAATATTTTTAACAAAACCATGATTTTCCACTAACCCCTTTACTCGTAGATCGTTGTATTTTTTAAAGGCAGTTTTAAGAATTAAATGTGTGCATACTTTTAATTTCATTAAAAAAATATGTCTTTTTTTTACATCTAAAAAGTATTTAAAAAACAAATAGCATTTTAATTTTTTTTAATACTATTTTTTTATAAATTCGAATTGATTATTTTTTTTTAAATAAACTTCATTAAACATGTTACTTTTTTAGAGCTTAGTATGATGTTCCTCTATATTAAAAGTACAAATTTTTATCATTATAGCCGTCAAAAACAACTATAGACAAAAACTATAACACACACTTAATCAGCTCTTTATCAGTAATTAATAAAAATAATAAAAACTATTGGTTTAACTTCCTGAATGGACGTATAATAAGTCGTGCAGCTTTATCAAAATTAATATAATTATACCCCCAATTAAAGAAAACAATCACTCTGTTTCTAAAACCGACCAATGCCATAAGGTGTACAAACATCCAAACAAACCATGCAAAAAAACCTGCAAATCTAAAATGTTTTAAATCGACAACCGCCTTATTTCTACCTACTGTAGCCATTGAGCCTTTGTCTTTATATTTGAATTTTTTTAGCGGCTTTCCTTCTATTAATTTTATAAGATTTTTTCCTAAAAGTTCTCCTTGTTGAATAGCGGGTTGTGCCACCTGTGGATGTCCGTTTGGATAAGCATCTGTTTGCATTAAACTAATGTCTCCTAAAGCAAAAATAGTGTTGTAACCTTCTACTTGATTATATTCATTTACTTTGTATCTGTTGGCACGATCAATTAATGCTTCTGCCTGAAGTCCCTTTACAGGGTTTCCTGTTACACCTGCTGCCCAAATTAAAGTTTCCGATTGTAATTCTAAACTTAAATTGGTTAACACTTTTTTACCATCGTAATTTTTAACAAATGTATTACAGTGTACCAAAACTCCTAATTTAGAAAGAAATTTTGCTGCTTTTTTAGAAGCATGCTCACTCATGGTTGGTAAAACGCGTGCCCCGCCTTCTAATAAATATATTTGCATATCCTCAGGAATTAAATCGCGATAATCTCTGGGTAAGATATGATTCTTAAGTTCTGCAATTGCTCCTGCCAATTCAACACCAGTTGGTCCTCCCCCAACAATAACAAAATTCAACAAAGCCTTACGGGTTTCTTTATCATTAGTTATTGCAGCCTGCTCAAAATTTTGCAATATTAAACTACGAATATTTAAAGCCTGAGGTACCTTTTTCATCGGCATACCATGTGTTTCAATGGATTCATTCCCAAAATAATTAGTCTTGGTTCCTGTAGCTATCACTAAATAATCATAATCTAGATTACCAATACTTGTTTTAATGTTATTTTTTTCTGAGTTAATAGATTCTACTTCAGCTAAACGGAAAAACGTATTTTTATGATTTTTTAATATTTTACGAAGTGGGTATGCAATAGAGTCTGGCTCTAATCCCGCCGAAGATACCTGATATAATAACGGTTGGAAAGTGTGGTAATTTCGTTTATCAATTAAAACAACCTGTACATTCTTATTTGCTATTTTTCTTGCAAAATTAATTCCTGCAAAACCACCGCCAATAATAACGACTCTCGGTAAACTAGATTCGGGAATATTCATAATAAAATTTAATGTTGTGCAAAGATACTACACAGACATGTTTTTCACTATTTAAAATATTACTTTTACACATTTGTAACATTTTAAAATTTTAAGCTACTTATATTGTAACTAAACCATCACATTGAATAAAGAACTAGAACATAGTTTTGTTGAATTGCTAGAAAAGCATCAAAATATCGTACACAAAGTATGCCGTTTGTATACTAATAATTACGATGCTCACAATGATTTATTTCAAGAAATAACCATTCAACTTTGGAAAGCGTACCCCAAATTTCGAGGAGACGCTAAGTTTAGTACATGGATGTATAGAGTAGGTTTAAATACAGCGATTACACTTTATAGAAAATCGAAACGAACTATTAATACGCAAGATTTTGATGGTGTTGAATTTAAAATAAAAGCAGAAGATTATGATGATACGGAAGAGCAACAACTAAAAACACTTTATAAAGCAGTACATCAATTAAATGACATAGAAAAGGCGCTTGTTTTCTTATACTTAGAAGACAAAGACTACAGGGACATTAGTGAAACATTGGGAATCAGTGAAGTAAATGCACGAGTGAAGATGAATAGAATAAAAACAAAGCTTAGAACCATATTAAATCCGTAAAACTATGGATGAATTAGATTTATTAAAGAAAGACTGGAATAAGGATGATAATAAATATCCTAAACTAACTTATAACGAAATATATAAGATGATCTTAAAAAAATCATCCTCCATTGTAAAATGGATTTTCATAATTAGTTTATTAGAATTTGTTTTTTGGATATTTATATCCTTATTATTAAAGGACACGGAAAGTATGAAGCGTTTTGATCAGCTTGATGCTGATGCTGTTTTTACTCCTTTGGTAGTCATTGGATATATTATTCTAGCTTTATTCTTTTATTTGTTTTTTAGAAATTACAGAAGAATATCTACCACAGATAACTCTAAGGTACTCATGGAAAATATTCTTAAAACGAGAAAAACGGTAAAACAATATGTGGTTTTCAACTTAATTTATTTAGTTATAGCCATGTTTGCAGGCATATATATTGAATTATCTATGGATCAACTTATTATTGGTCAAATCGAACAAGCCTCAGCTAATGGGGAGGTTTTTAAATTTTATGCTATATTTATAATAGTAGCCGTTTTAGTTTTAGCATTAATGATAGGGGTCATGTTATTATTCTATTGGGTGGTCTATGGTCTTTTACTAAAGCGCCTCAATCAGAATTATAAAGAATTGAAGAAACTGGAATTTTAAAAAAAGGCGACAACCTCAACAACATCCCCTACCTGCATAGTATTAAGACCAATACTCCCTACTCTAACTCGTACTAATCGCAATGTTGGAAATCCGACTGCCGAAGTCATTTTTCGCACCTGCCTAAATTTACCTTCGTTTAAAGTTATAGACACCCATGATGTTGGTCCATGTCTTTCATCTCTAATTTTTCGGGAGCGTTTTGGCAAATCTGGAATGGCATCTAACTTAAAAGCCTTACAAGGTTTTGTTTGATATTTTTTACCATCAAACCCTATTTCTACACCTGTTTTTAATAGTTCGATCGCTTCTTCTGAAATAGAACCATCTACCTGCGCATAATATTCCTTTTCAACTTTTCTACCATTAATAAAATCACTCATTTTACCATCTGTAGTTAGTAATAATAAACCTTCCGATTTTTCATCTAATCTACCAATAGCCATGATGCCTTCAGGAAAATCATGAAGGGTTCCTAAAAAATTTTTCGATTGTTGTTTTGAATCATGGCTTTTAAACTGACTTAAATAACCATACGGTTTATAGATTACAAAATGTCGGTGCTCGCTTTTAGATGCTTCCATTTAAAATACTATGAACGAGTTCTTTGGTTGGCTTTTGCCCGTTTATCTTAGTTCGTACTTCATCAAAGGTTACTTTAAAATCGCACCCTGATTTGTAATCACTACAACCATAAGCACTACCTCCTTTAATAACCGTTCCTTTTTTACATTTCGGACACGTTAATTCGTCTGGCTTCGCTTTCTTGTCTGCCGACAAAGCAGGCGTGGATGTTTTTTTAGGTTCTAATTTTAAATTGAACGCTTCATCAAAACGAAGTAAACCTTCCACATTACCTGAATCTGTTTTAAACCCCTTTAAATTAACTGTAGACCCTTTTCGAAGCAGTCTGATATATTGTTTTTCAGAAATCTTTTTATTGGCATAGGAAAAAGGCATTACAAAACTGCAACCCGATTTATAGACACTACAACCATAGGCCGTTTTTCCTTTTAGAATACGACCTTGCTTACATTTTGGGCAAATTTCTGCTCCAATACCCGCTGCTTCTTTTTTAATGGCTTTGGCTTCACGTTTTTTTACAGTTACAGCATGAGATATATTAGCTCGTTTCGTTTCACTGCGCACTTCATACACCAAAGCGTCTACCATGCGTTTCATATTTTTTATAAACGCTCCAGCACTAAACACCCCTTTTTCAATATCTTTTAGTTGTTTTTCCCAAGAGCCTGTAAGTTCTGCCGATTTTAATAAATCATTTTGAATCGTATCAATAAGTTGTATCCCCGTAACTGTTGGTAACACCTGTTTTTTGTTACGTTTTATATATTTTCTTTTAAAAAGAGTTTCAATAATATTGGCACGTGTTGACGGCCTTCCAATACCATTCTCTTTCATCAATTCACGTAAATCCTCATCATCTACTTGTTTTCCTGCGGTTTCCATGGCGCGTAATAAAGTCGCTTCTGTAAATTGATTAGGTGGTTTGGTTTCTTTTTCTAAAAATGACGGTTCATGTGGCCCTTTTTCTCCTTTTGTAAATACTGGTAATAATTTATCTTTATTTGTCGCACTGTGCGCAGCCGAAGTGTCAAAAACAATACGCCACCCTTTATCTAAGATCTCTTTTCCTGTAGTTTTAAAAGAAACATCGGCTGCCTTACCAACAACAGTAGTATTAGACACCAAACAATCATCATAAAAAACAGCAATAAAACGCTTTACTATAATATCGTATACCTGTTGCTGATTATATTGTAAGTTAATCTGAATTCCTGTTGGAATAATGGCATGGTGATCGGTTACTTTTTTATCGTTGAAAACCTTGGTAGACTTTCTTATCTTTTTTCCTAAAAGAGTCTGTGTTAACTTTGAATAATTTGTTAATTTTTGAAGAATACCGGATACTTTTGGATATACATCATTTGGTAAAAAAGTGGTATCTACTCTAGGATAAGTCACCACTTTTTGTTCGTATAATTTCTGAACTATCTTAAGGGTTTCATCTGCCGAAAACCCAAACTTAGTATTACAATATACTTGCAGTCCTGTTAAATCAAAAAGCTTTGGTGCATACTCTTTACCCTTTTTCTTTGTGATAGATTCTATTTCAAAATCACTTTCTTTTACTTTATTAGCTAAAGCTTCCCCATCTTCCTTTTTTAAAAAGCGTCCTTCTTCATAGCTAAATAAAGTTTCTCGATACAAAGTTTGTAATTCCCAATAAGGTTGCGGTTTAAAGTTTTCAATCTCTTTAAAACGGTTAACAACCATTGCTAATGTTGGTGTTTGTACACGACCAACCGATAATACTTGCTTATAACCACCGTGCTTTACTGTATATAATCTGGTGGCGTTCATTCCAAGTAACCAGTCGCCAATAGCTCTGGAAAAACCTGCGTAATATAAATTATCGTAATCTCCAGAAGGTTTTAAATTTTCAAATCCTTCTTTAATAGCCTCAGTGGTTAATGAGGAAATCCATAAACGCTTAATTTCACCCTTATAATTAGCTTCATTCATCACCCAACGCTGAATTAATTCTCCTTCTTGACCAGCATCCCCACAGTTTATAACAACATCCGCTTTATCAAATAAACTTTTTACAATTTTAAATTGTTTTTGTATCCCAGAATTAGAAACTACTTTGGTTTCAAATTTTTCGGGCAACATAGGGAGGTTATTTAAATCCCAACTTTTCCAATATGGCTTATAGTCATTAGGTTCTTTTAATGTACATAAATGACCAAAGGTGTAAGTGACCGCATAACCATTACCTTCGTAATACCCATCACGCTTAGTATTCGCTCCTAAAACAGAGGCAATCTCTCGTGCTACACTTGGCTTTTCGGCTATACAGACTTTCAATTAATTTTACGTTTTGGTTTTTAATTATGATGTGCAAAGTAGTCATTTTGAAGTGTTTTTTGAAGTCGAGTTGTTAAGAGTTATCAACGATAAATAATATATTTAATTTTATTTTTGTAGTTTCACGGCGGATTAATTAAAATAGTTCTCTCTCAAAAATGACAAAATTTACTTATTGTATAATATTGCTATGCTTTAGTATGTATTATAGTTTCGGACAAGTTGGTATTGGAACAACGACCCCTGACCCTTCATCTATTTTAGATATTACATCTACAACTCAAGGTTTTCTACCTCCTAGAATGACAGAAATTCAAAGAGATGCAATTACGTCTCCTGCCGAGGGGCTGTTTATATACAATACAGATAGTAAATGTTTTCAATACTACAAAGGAATGGTTTGGTCTGATTGTTTAAGTGGTCCACAAGTAAATAAATTAGATTGTAGTTCGATTAATGTTAATGGAGCTTATGGTACTGGTTTAACACTAAACAGCATCAATACAATAACTATAGATGTTGTCGTTAATTCTTATGACACTTATAATATCTCCACAAATACTGTTAACGGCTACAGCTTCTCTGCTTCAGGATCATTTTCTTCGTTAGGAGTTAACACTATAACTTTAATAGGATCTGGCACACCTTTAGCGATTCAGACTGACACATTCACTATAGATTTTATAGGAACAACTTCAACCTGTAATATAGATATAACTGTAACTGGGGTCTTGGCAAACTGCTTAGAATATTTTAATACTGGCTCTACTACAGATGGCATATACTCCATTGACCCAGATGGTACTGGAGGCAATGCGCCTTACGATTGTTATTGTAATATGACTAGTAACGGTGGGGGATGGACACTTGTTTTCAATCATAATACTGCTGGTGGTTACTGGGCAAACGACACTGAATCTCAAGAACATAATGCTGGATCACCTGGTTTAACAACAAATAAATACTCCATCCTTAGTAAATTAGATGAAATAAAAAGTAGCCCTACTATCTATGAATTTAGACTACACTACCCTTCATTAGGATTAACTAACCATTGGTCGCAGACATTTGACCCTAGAAGTGGAACAGCAGGAGTTTCTCCAGTTCCAGGATATACAGCAATTAATGTTAATTCAACTAGTAATCTTTGGGGAGGGCTTGAATTATCTGGAACGAACACCTATATAGATGGTAGTGTTAATCATGGTAATTGGTTTTATTCAATAGGCAGTATTAATCCTTGGACTGGAGGTATACCATCAGCAGGAGCACCAACAGATCAGGTACAATTATTTATTAGGTAATTAATTCCCTCATCAATCTAATAACATTTTAGTATTCTTAAGATAAAAACTTCGGTTAATTAATGAAAAAAGCCTCATTTCAAAAAATGTCAAAACTAGTTTATTTTATAATATTACTATGTTTTAATGTATATCATAGTTACGGTCAAATAGCCATTGGAACAAAAAACCCAGACATATCCTCTCTTTTAGAGATTAATTCTACAACTCTAGGGTTTCTCCCTCCAAGAATGACACAGGCTCAAAGAGATGCCATAGCTTTTCCTACTGAGGGATTGTTTATATACAATACAGATAGTAAATGTTTTCAATATTATATAAGTGCATCTTGGTCTGCTTGTTTAAAAGAAATTCAAAAAAACGAATTAGACTGTAATTCTGTCAATGTTAATGGCACTTACACTGTAAGCTCTCCTCTAAACAACACAAACACAATAACGATAGATGTTTTAGTTGGTTTTTACGATACATACAACATTACCACAAATACTGTTAATGGTTATAGCTTCTCTGCCTCTGGGGCATTTCCATCTTTGGGGGTTAACACAATAACACTAACAGCTTCTGGTACGCCGTTAATAGCTCAAACCGATACTTTTACAATAGATCTTACAGGAACTGGTTTTACTTGCCATGTAAATATTACATCAGTAAATTAGTAGACTATATTAGCATCAACAGATTAAATACTATTATTTATTAGATGATACTATGTTTTACCACTCCCGCTTTTTATTAAGAGCTTCGAGAGCTTCTAATTCTTTTTGGGGAATAACTTTTAAAAAAGAAGGATGTTGCTCGATAGCATATTCTATTTTCTTTACAATAGCATCTGTAGATTCATTATCGTAATCGATCTCTAAAGGTTCTTTGATCTCAAAAGATTGCAGAATATTTTTCTTTTTAATACGTAATCCTTTTTTATCGAAAGAACGTCTAAATCCATCAATAACAATGGGTACTACAATAGGTTTGTATCGCTTAATAATGTGAGCTGTTCCTTTTCTAATAGGTTTAAAGGGTGTTGTCGTTCCTTGAGGAAAGGTAATAACCCAACCATCATCTAATGCTTTTCCTATATTGGAAATATCACTCATCTTAACTTGTCTATTCACTTCTTGCCCCTCAGATCTCCAAGTACGCTCAATACTAACAGATCCTACATAAGCTAATATTTTTGGCAACAAGCCATCTTTCATTGTTTCCTTGGCTGCTACATAATAGATATTCAACTTAGGATTCCACAAATACCCAACGTTTTTAATAGAGTCTACCCGCCCACTTAAACTGGCATTAAAAACATGAAACATAGATACTACATCGGCAAAATAAGTTTGATGGTTCGAAACAAATAATACATTCGTATCGGGTAAGTTTTTTATAATTTCGGAACCTTCTATTTGTAACTCATTAAACCCTCTAAAGCGTCTATGAGTTAATGTGCCTAAAATTCTAATAAGCCATTTCTTTAAAAATAATATATGCCCGAATGGATTTCTTTTAAGTAATCCCATAAATCACACGTCAAATTTTAGTTAGTAACTGCAAAAGTAACAAATCTATTAAACTACATGTATGGTTTTAACAAGTCTTTCATTTCACTTAACATCATAGCCGTTGCCCCCCAAACAACATGTCCATTTAATTTAAACGCAGGAACCTCAACCTCAACACTGTACGAGGTTAACACTTTTTTAGTTATCAATATATTATCATCAAGAAAGTGCTGTAATTCAATTTCAATAATAGCTTCTACCTCATCATCTTGTTTAATAAAACTTGGTGTGCGCTTAGTAATTCCAAAAAAAGGTTGCACATAAAAATTACTAGGTGGAATATAAACTTGAGATAATTCTCGAATAATTTCTATAGAATCTATCGGCACACCTACCTCTTCAAACGTCTCTCTTACAGCTGCTACTTCTAATGAGGCATCTTCCTTTTCTAACTTCCCCCCAGGAAATGCTACTTGGGCAGAATGTACCCCTTTGTAAGTTTTTCTTAAAATTAGCACTAGTTTCGTCTCTTTATTTGTTCCTGGGTAAAACAACGCCAATACACCTGCCCTTTTTGCCTTTTTTATGGCTTCTTTTTGTTTCTCCATAAGCGCTCTTCGAAAAGGAGGCACCATTTTAAAGTGAGACGATTCGGCTGGAAGCGGTATATTCTTTACTTTTGAAGTTAATTTTAAAAATTCATCAAAATTCATATCTATGAGACTTTCATTTCTTTTATGTCTATTTTTTTTACTTCTGAATTGTGAAGATAAACAAACTAAAAAGAAAATTATTCCAGAAACTATAGCAACTAAAAAGAAAAAAAAAGAAATTATAAAAGATACTGTTATAGTACCTGAAAGGGAATTCCCTAAGTTAAATTCAAAAAATGCTATGGCTTTTTTTCTGGATTATGATAAGCACCATAAAGAAAATAAAGTACGTATTACCACAGATTTTGGTATTATCGAAATTTTACTATTTAACGAAACAAAATTTCATCGTTCTAACTTTATTTTCTTGACTAAACAGAAATATTTTAACGATACACAGTTTTATAGAGTTATTGATAATTACATAGTACAAGCAGGTAATAGTGATGACAAAAAAATAGCTAGAAAGCGTTCCGAAATCGGGAGATATTTATTACCTCCAGATACAAAACGCGGATTTAAACATAATAGGGGTGCTGTTTCAATGCCTAGCAGCGAGGTTAACAACCCTTACAAATTAGCATCGCCTTTTGAATTTTTTATTGTACTACAAAAAGGGGGGGCTCATTTTTTAGATGGTGACTATACTATTTTTGGCAGGGTAACTAAAGGTATGGATGTTTTAGATAAAATTGCTGCTGTTGAAACTGATGATGGGGATTGGCCTGACAAAAATATTTATATTAAAAATGTTGAGATTATTGAATAGTAAAATTTCTTAATAATATCGTTAAGACGCTAAGTCTGGCTCTTTACTGTTTATTTTGGTAGGGTAACTAAAGGCATGGATGTTTTTGATAAAATTGCTGATGATCTAGCTGGTTATTGTGATTGGTCTAATAAAAATGTTTATGTTATAATGGTGGGATTATTCAATAGGAAAATCTTTTGATGATCTCGCAAAGTCGCTAAGACGCTAAGGCACAAAGTCTGACTCTTTACTGTTTATTTTGGTAGGGTAACTAAAGACATGATCTTTTTGATAATATTGCTGATGCTGTAGCTGATTATTGTGATTGGTCTAATAAAAATGTTTATGTTATAATGTTGGGTTTTTTGAATTAGAAAACTTCTTAATAATCTCGCTAAGACGCTAAGCCGCGAAGGCACAAAGTCTGACTCTCTACTGTTTATTTTGGTTGGGTAACTAAAGGCATGATGTTTTTGATAAAATTGCTGATGCTGTAGCTCGTTATTGTGATTGGTCTAATAAAAATGTTTATGTTATAATGTTGGGATTTTTGAATTAGAAAACTTCTTAATAATCTCGCTAAGACGCTAAGCCGCGAAGGCACAAAGTCTGACTCTTTACTGTTTATTTTGGTAGGGTAACTAAAGGCATGATGTTTTTGATAGAATTGTTGATGCTGTAGCTGATTATTGTGATTGGTCTAATAGTCTAATAAAAATGTTTATGTTATAATGTTGAGATTATTCAATAGGAAAACCTCTTGATAATCTCGCAAAGTCGCTAAGGCACAAAGTGTAATACTTTATTACTATTAATTTCCCACTTGAACACGACACAGTGTCCACTGCCTACTGCTTACTGAATACTGCCTACTGATTACTTATTACTGATTACTGAATACTGAATACTGAATACTGAATACTAAAAAATTAATCCTTATAAACTCTAGGCAATGCTATTTTAAACTTTACTGCAAATAGCCTAACTACAATCACAACTACTCCGGCTATTATGAAAACAATGTTGTCTTTTATAGGAAATTCTCTTAATGAAAAATAGGTAACACCTCCAAGTATACAAGCGGTAGCATAAATTTCTTTTCTAAAAATAACTGGGATTTCATTACATAAAATATCACGGATAACGCCTCCAAAACTAGCTGTTATAGTTCCTAGGGCTATACAAATAATTGGGTGTAATTCGGCATTTAGTCCTTTTTCAATTCCAACCAAAGTATATAGTCCTATACCAATGGTATCAAACAAAAACAGCGATGTTCTTAGATAGTTAATTTTACTTCTAAAAACTATCGCAAATATAGCCGACACTATAATAACATAAGTAAAGGTTATATCTTTCATCCAACTAACTGGCGTATCTCCTATAAGTAAATCTCTAAGCGTCCCGCCTCCAACTGCTGTTACGAAACCAATAATTAAGATTCCAAATAAATCCATTTTTTTATTGATCGCCACTAATACACCTGAAATAGCAAATGCAATGGTTCCTAAAATATCAATAATGTAAAACATAATATTTTCAATTAATTTACTTCCTTTGCTAAATCCGCTAACTGCTTTTGATATATTTTACATCTTAATAATACTCAAAGTAGACTTTTTAACTTTTACTTCGTAAAGTTGGTTCCTTTACTTTGAGATTCTTCGCATTCGCTCATGGTAAGCGACTCTTTACCCATTACAAGTCTCTTCTTGAGATCCTTCGGCTATGCTCAGGATAAGCGATTCACTCACTTTTCCTGAAAAAAGAAAAGTGGTTCTCTGCTTACATGTCTTGGGTGTAAAAATTATAATCCTTTAAAATAACATCAATAAATTGTATGTCATCATTTTGCTTAACCTCTTTTATACCAGCCACTTCTATTATTTTTGTCCTTAATTTTATTAGTGTTTGATAATCTCTTGCTGCTCTTGCAGTAATAAACGTGTCTTTTATAATACGTGCATCATTATCCGATAATTTGATAACATTAGGGTAAGTAGGTTTATAATCTTGTTTTAAATTCTCTAAAATAGTATGGCTAATATTCACACTATCTTTTAATGCTATTACAGCAGTTCCCGCCGCCATATCTCCTAATCGCTGCGTTTTTTTATTAGACAACATAACAAAAAAGCCTAATCCGAAAATATAAACATCTACAATTCTAAAAAACCAACGTACCACATAATCAGACAATGAAGCCTGATAACCATCAATTTTAACAACTCTAATTTTAGCCACTCGTTTACCTATAGTTTGGCCTTGAAAAAAAGATTCCAGAGCCAATGTATAAAACATTACAGGAAAACTTAATATCGTATTAATACCTATTTGAGACCATTCGTCCATACCGTCAAAAACACCAAATATCTTATTTAAAATGAGGTAATAACCAATTTTTATAGCTCCATCTATAATAAATGCTAATAATCTTTCTCCACCACCTGCAGCATTGAACGTTATTTTTACATTTTGGGTCGTGTTAATTTGTAACTCTGACATTTTATATTTTAATTTATCAAATATATGAGGGAGGTTTCATTTATTAAGCAAAATAAGGAAAAATGGTTAAGTTTTGAAAGAGCCGTCTTTAATAATGACTTTGAAGACCCTGACGAACTTGCTTCACAATACATTCATTTAATAAATGATTTAGCGTATGCACAAACCTACTATCCTAAAAGCAAGGTTATTACATACCTTAATCAATTAGCAGCCAAGGCATTTCAAAAAATTTATAAAACAAAACGTGAAGATACTAACAGAATTGTAAGTTTTTGGAAAACAGAAATTCCTTTAATTTGTTATCAATACCGAAAATTTATTTACATCGCTTTTATCATATTTTTCGCTTTTACTTCTATTGGTGTTATTTCTGCTGCTAACGATGGGGAATTTGTACGTTCTGTATTAGGAGATAGTTATGTAAATATGTCCATAGAGAATATCGAAGCTGGAGATCCTGTAGCTGTTTATAAAAGCGGGAGTAACTGGGGGAGTTTTATAGGCATAACCATAAATAATCTACGTGTTGGTATTATCGCCTTTGTTTTAGGTGTTTTTTTAGGAATTGGAACACTTTATATTATGTTTAAAAACTGCATCATGCTTGGATCGTTCCAGTACTTCTTTTACGATAAAGGCGTTTTATGGGAAAGTGTTCGTGGTATTTGGATACATGGAGCCATGGAAATTTTCGCTATAGTTATTGAGGCTGCTGCGGGACTCATTCTGGGGGCTAGTATTTTATTTCCTGCAACACACTCCAGATACACATCATTTAAACAAGGTGCAAAAACTGGTATAAAAATTTTAATAAGTACCTTTCCTTTTACTTTTTCTGCAGGATTTCTAGAAGGCTTTATTACACGCTATTCTAACATAATGCCTAATTGGCTATCAACTGGTATTATATTAATTACATTAAGTATTATTAGTTATTATTATTTAATTTATCCTTTTAAAGTTCAAAAGAAAATTACTCAAACCCAAATCTTAAGCCCATCTCCTAATTGAAAATAAACCGATTACATACAATCTCTTTTTGGTTTCTTATGGTTTGCTGCTATCAAACTGCTTTTGGTATTAACTTTATACAAGAGCCTGAACAAATAAGACGATTTGATGAAGATTTTAAAAATCGGTATTCTAGTGATAAATACAATTACGAAGGAAAAAAAATAGTAACCCAAAGCCCTGTAGGTTCTGGTAATTATGAAGATTATAAAAAAGAAAAACTAAAGCAAAAAGAAGAAGAGGATGAGAATAAGAATGAGATAAGCATAGACTTCGGTCCTCTTGGTTGGTTATTTTATCTCGCCATAGCAATTGCAGTTATTTACCTCGTTTATATTTTACTTAACGAAGGTGGTTCGGGCTTATTTTCTTCAAGAAACAATAAAAAACTTAATGATTTTGATGAGATAACTGCCGAAAATATTGAACATGCAGATATACATTCTTTAATAAAAAATGCCGAGAACGATAACAATTACAGACTAGCGATTAGATATTATTACTTGTTAGTTTTAAAAACACTTAGTTTAAAAAACCATATAAAATTTGAAGACGACAAAACTAATAGTGAATATTTAAATGAGATAAATGGGAAGCCCTTTAGCAAAGAATTCTCATATACTTCGTATCTATACAATTATATATGGTATGGCAAATTTGCTGTAAATATAGGGCAATACACCAAGGCCAAAGATCATTTTTTAACGCTTTTAAATAAGGTAAAATAATGAAGAAAATTTTGCCTATACTCTTAATAATTGTTGCTTTAGTAGTTACGGCATCTATCGCTATTGGTGTAAAGAGGACAAAAACGGTAGATTGGGAAGAGTCTTTTAATGAAAAAAGTAAAAAACCCTATGGGCTTAGTATATTCTATAAAGAATTACCTAATCTTTTTAAAGACCATAAGATTAGAACAGTTTACCATCAACCAGCTAGCTATTTAATAGCAAATTCTGAGTATGGTTATGGAGAACATGTTGCAGAAGGTAGTTATATTATTATTGGAAATTCTGATTATTTAGAAGATGAATCAATAGATGAATTATTAAATTTTGTTGACGCTGGTAATACGCTATTTATATCCGATTATTATTTTTCCCAAAAAATTCACGACACTTTAGATATTGACATTGATTATATTTTTACTGAAAAAGATAGTATATCATATCAATCACTTAAATATATTGATGTAGAAAGTACGATTATAGATAAAAATGAGGGGGATTATTATTTTTCTCACTTTGATACTATAAATTATAACATACTGGGACACTCTAAAATTAATTACAAACATGCTAATTTTATTGAAGTTCCTTTTGGAGATGGTCACATATACTTACATCTCGAACCAAAAGCCTTTACAAATTATAATCTTTTAAAAGAAGACAGATACAAATATATAGAAGGTCTTATTTCTTACTTACCCGAAAATAATGTGTATTTTGATTCCTATACAAAAATACAAACAGGTTACGATGGTGATGTTGAAAAAGAATCGAATCTAGGTTGGTTTCTCGAACAGTTATCATTTAACTGGGCATGGTATACTGCTATTGTTTTTGGAATTCTTTTTATGATATTTAATGCCAAACGCAGGCAACGTATTATAAAAATAATAAGACCACTACAAAATACGACCATCGCTTTTGTTAAAACCGTATCTAATTTATATTTTGAAACTCAGGATCATAAAAACTTGATAGATAAAAAAATAACGTATTTTTTAGAAAAAATACGAACAGATTTTAATTTAGACACATCTAATTTGAACGATGCCTTTATAATAAAACTGGCAGCCAAAACAGGTAAGAAAAAAGAAGATGTTAAAAAACTAATCGAGTATATTAATTGGCTACGATCAAAAAATGATTTTTTTGAAGAAAACCTAATCAAATTAAATAAGCATATTGAAGCTTTTTATACTACATAATTATGAGCGAAAATAAAGAATCTCAAAACCAAGATCATCAAGATATCGAACCGAAATCTGACGTTATATCATCAATTGATAATAGTGCCTTGGAAGACACCAGTAATTTACAGTTTCAAAATCGTTTAGACTTATCCGAACTTCAACAAAGTGTGAATAAAATAAAACAAGAAGTTGGTAAAGTTATTGTTGGACAAAAAGATATGGTAGATATGCTCATTGCCTCTCTTTTAGCTAAAGGGCACTCACTTATAGAAGGTGTTCCAGGAGTTGCAAAAACAGTTACAGCCAAACTCTTAGCAAAATCTTTAAGTGTCGGTTTTAGTCGGATACAATTTACGCCAGATTTAATGCCTAGTGATATCTTAGGAACCTCGGTTTTTAATTTAAAAAAATCGGAATTCGAATTCAAAAAAGGACCTATTTTCTCGAATATGATTCTTATTGATGAGATCAATAGAGCACCTGCCAAAACGCAAGCTGCCTTATTTGAAGTTATGGAGGAACAACAGATTACAATTGACGGGAATAAATTTAAACTAGACGCGCCTTTTATCGTCTTAGCAACTCAAAACCCTATAGAACAAGAAGGCACCTATAGATTACCAGAAGCACAATTAGATAGATTTCTATTTAAAATTGATGTTAGTTACCCCAATTTAGATGAAGAAATAGAAATACTATCCAGAGAGCATGAATTAAAAGATAAGGTTAAAACGGAAGCGATCACATCCTTTTTAACGGGCGATCAAATTGTAAAATACCAGAATTTAGTGAGTCAGGTTTTGGTAGAAAAACATTTACTTAAATACATCGCAGAACTCATTGTTGCTACTCGTAGTAATCAATTTTTATATTTAGGCGCATCACCGAGAGCATCTATAGCCATATTAAAATCTAGTAAAGCATTTGCGGCTATGTCTGGTCGCGATTTTGTGACACCAGAAGATATAAAACGTGCCGCTATTCCTGTATTGCACCATAGAGTTATCGTAACACCAGAACGTGAAATGGAAGGTGTTTCTAGCAAGCAGATTATAAAACAAATTATTGAAACTGTTGAGATACCTCGTTGATTAGTTGGTAGTGTTCAGTAGGCAGTAGGCAGTAGGCAGTAGGCAAAATAAGAAAACAATGTCATTCAGAGATCTGTGTTAAAAATTTTAACTAGCGGATGAAATGACGTAATAGGGGTGTCATTCAGAAGGCTATCGAAAACAAAATATATTTTGTTTGAAGATATAAGCGAAGCTTACGACTGAAGAATCTTTAGAGATTAACAATAAAGATTCTTCGCTGTGCTCTGAATGACAAACGATTATAAATTAAGTATTTATAAAAAAGGTCAATGATAACATTATCGAAAACAAAATATATTTTGTTTGAAGATACATAGAGAAGCTAAGGAAGAATCTCATTTTAACTTTTAACTTTTAACTTTTAACTTTTAACTTTTAACTTTTAACTTTTAACAAATTTTGAAATTCTTTAAACCATTCTATATACAACCCCGTTTTTTTTATGCTGGTATTGGCATTGTAGTATTGTTTGCTTTAAGTTATTTCATTCCTTTATTATTCAATATTGCGCAACTTTCTATATTAATACTCATACTCTTATTCTTTTTAGATCTTCTGATTGTTTTTATCGGGAAAAACAAACTTGAAGCCACTAGAGTATTACCAGATAAATTTTCAAATGGTGATAAAAACCAAGTAAAATTAAATATTAATAACAACTACCCCATTTCTGTTTATTTAGAAATTATAGATGAAATTCCTGAGCAATTTCAAGTGAGGGATTTCAAAATTAAAGAACGTATTGCTGCTCGTAAGTCAAAATCAATTCAATATAATTTAAAACCAATCGAACGTGGTGAATATCATTTTGGTGATTTAAACGTGTATGTCTCTTCTGTTATAAACTTAGTTGCTAAACGTTTTACTTCTAATCATGGTGCTATGGTACCTACCTATCCAAGTTTTAAGCAATTAAAAAAGTTTGAACTTTTAAATATTAATCAGAATTCGCTAGAGTTTGGGCTTAAAAAAGTAAGGCGGCTAGGACATTCTATGGAGTTTGAGCAAATCAAGGAATATGTTTTAGGTGATGATTTACGTACTATAAACTGGAAAGCTACGGCAAAGAAAAATCAGTTGATGGTCAATCAATTTCAAGACGAAAAATCGCAACCTGTTTATTCTATTATTGATAAAGGCCGGATTATGAAAATGCCTTTTAACGGTTTAAGTCTTTTAGATTATGCCATTAATGCTGCCCTTGTAATTAGTAATGTCGTTTTAAAAAAGCATGATAAAGCTGGTATGTTTTCATTTTCTAAACATATAGAAAATGTGGTAGTTGCCGAAAAAAGGAGCTCACAAATGCAACTTATTTTAGAGTCCCTTTACAACATTAAAACAGATTTTTTTGAAAGTGATTTTAGTAGGTTATATGGAAGTATAAAACGCCACATTACAAATAGAAGCCTTATTTTAATGTATACCAACTTTGAAACTTTAGATGGTTTAAACAGGCAATTACCTTACTTAAAAGCCATTTCTAAAAACCATTTATTAGTGGTTATTTTCTTTAAGAATACCGAATTAAACAGTTTAATTAGCGAAAAAGCAGAAACAGTACAACAAGTTTACGATAAAGTAATTGCCGAAAAATTTGCGTTTGAAAAACGTCTTATTGTAAATGAATTAAAAAAGTATGGTATCTACTCTATTTTAACAACACCAGAAAAACTTACTATAGATACCATTAATAAATACTTAGAAATTAAAGCTCGAGGATTGCTTTAAAATTAAAGATATCTCTAAACAAAAAGAAATATAAGTTTAAAAGTGTTTAAGTGTCCGTACGAGCGCAGTCGAAAACTTTTAAAACATCTCGACTGCGCTCGATAAGACCACTTAATTTCTAAATACTTTCCAAGCCTCTCTGCTACTATCAATAAATACTAAACTGATTCGTTCAACCAAGCCTTCATCATCCAGACGGTTTTCTCTTGCTCTGTAATAAAATCACTCATCATTGAATTGGTACCTTCATCATTTGTATTACCAGACTTATCTAAAATGAGTCTTTCAATTTTTAAAAGTTCGGTCAATGAATTAACAATTAAACGTACCGCTTTATCATCTTGAGAAATATTTTTACCAACTGGTACTTTTGCATTTTCCACATATTCTTCAAATGTATGAAATGGTGTTTCCCCCAATGTTAAAATACGTTCTGCTATTAAATCAACTTTCATATTTGCGTCTGTATATAATTCTTCAAACTTTACATGTAAATCAAAAAAACGTTTCCCTCTTATATTCCAATGAATACCTCGCAGGTTCTGATAATATATTTGAAAATTGGCTAATAAATGATTCAAATCATCTGCTAAATCTTTGGTTTTTTTGGAGTCTAATCCTAAACTATTTAATGTCATTTTATACTTATTTTTATATCTACTACAAATTTAATTTATAATTAACAGTTGTTTCTATAAATTTTATTGATAGTTTTTATATTTTTATAGTCTAAATTGATTACAATGACAATTACACAATTATATTATGTTTTGGCTGTTGCCGAAAACCAGAATTTCACTAAAGCTGCAGAGAAATGTTTTGTGACACAACCTACACTAAGCATGCAAATTCAAAAACTAGAAGATCAATTAGACATATTGATTTTTGATCGTAGCAAAAAGCCTATTGAATTAACTGATGTAGGCAAAAAAATTGTAAAACAAGCAAGAAATATTGTAAATGAATCTTATAGAATTCAAGATATTGTAGACCAACAAAAAGGTTTTATTGGCGGTGAATTTAAACTTGGTATTATACCAACGGTTATGCCAACGCTACTTCCTATGTTTTTAAAGAATTTTATAAAGAAACACCCAAAGGTTAAACTTAAAATAGAAGAATTAACAACTGAAGAAATAATTTCCAGAATTAACGATGGTCATCTAGACGCAGCAATAGCTGCCACACCTTTAGAAGATGAAAATATAAAAGAACGTGTTCTTTATTTTGAACCATTTATGGGATACATTCCTAAAAACCATAGATTACATAATCACAAAAAAATAGATGTATCAGATTTAGATATAGATGATATGCTTTTACTTGAAGATGGACACTGTTTTAGGGATGGTGTTATTAATCTTTGTAAAGTATTTAAAAATCAAACTGATGATCAATTTCAATTAGAAAGCGGCAGTATTGAAACACTTATAAAACTTTCAAATGAAGGATTAGGTATGACGCTCTTACCTTATTTACATACCCTAGATATTAATGAAAAAGAAAAAGAAAACTTATATTATTTTAACGAACCATCGCCTGCCAGAGAAGTAAGCATCATCTATCATAAAAGTGAATTGAAAATGCAAATTATTGAAGCACTACAAGATGTTATATCTGGTGTTGTAAGAGGTGCTATTGCGTTTCAAAATGTAAAAATTGTTAGTCCGTTACCTAAATAACCCTGGCTTCTTAAAACAGATTATATACAAACAAAAAAGAGCTTCCATATTATATAGGAAGCTCTTTTTCATATATTAAAAAAATAAGTTGCTCTTATTTTATTGCTGGCGGTGCGTTTAATTTTGCACTCATTTCCATAGAAAGCGCAGAACGCTCATACTTAACTTTACCAGACATAGTTTCTATTACACAACTACCATCTTTATCGTTTAGTTCTAAGATCTTACCATGCAATCCACTTTTGGTAATTACTTTATCCCCTTTTTTTAGTTCAGCAACAAATTTCTTTTCTTTTTTTGCACGTTTCATTTGAGGCGCAATCATAAAAAAGTATACGACTACAAATATTAATATAAATGGCATAAATTCCTTTATTCCTTCCATTTTATTGTGCTTTAATTGTTGGTGTTACTGATGGCTTCTTTGCATTAGGATCTGGTTTTACAAAAGCTGTAATTTTCACACTTTCTTTGCCTTTTTCCGTATTTGCTGTAATATTAATTGTTTTTGAAACCTTATTAGAGCCACTTCCATTAAACTCAACAGAAAAGGTTCCAGATTCTCCTGGTGCTAAAGGCTCTCTACTCCAATCTTGAGGCACTGTACAACCACAAGTACTCTTAATATCTGTGATAACTAGCGGTGCATCTCCTGAGTTTTTATAAGTAAAAGTAGTTTTTACTTTTGTTTTTGCTTCTATTTCACCAAAATCATGTTCTTTTTTATCGAACTCTAGTACTGGAAATTTAGATGCACTAGCATCTCTTACTGCTGCTGCTGCTACATTATTGTCGTCAATTTTTTTAGCAGCATTTTCTTTACAAGAAGTAAAAGCAATCAAGCATAAAACGCTTAATCCTAATATTATTTTTTTCATTTTTTTCATTTTTGTCATTAAGGTGGTGTAAAAATAGTAATTATTTAATCTATTAAAAATTTTTATTAACTTCTTAACAGAAGATTACAATAAGCCCCTGCCTATTTTATTTAATTTATCATCTGCAACATATTCTTTTACCAATTTATCTAAAATACCATTTATAAATACGCTGCTTTTTGGTGTAGAATATTCCTTAGCTATTTCTAAATATTCATTAATAGTAACTTTTACAGGTATTGATGGAAATTTTTTTAATTCACTAATAGCCATTTGAAGCAATACATAATCAACATTAGCAATACGATCTGAATCCCAATTTTTGGTTTTCATTTCAATCTCTTTATTAATTAGCGTTTTATTTAAAAGTGTTTTCTTAAATAAGCTGATAGCAAACTGCTTATCTTCTATATCCTTATATAATTTAGGTGTAAAATGATTTTCGGTCGAGGCTGTCTTAACTTTTCTTAATAGTTTTAAAATAGTAGTATTCACCGTTGGAAGATCATCTAACCAAGTTAAGTTTTTATCTTCTAAATACTCATAAAGTTTCTCGTTAGGTGCAATAATGTCTTTAAACACATCAACAATAAAATCTTTATCTTCTTTAAAGTCAGATACTCTGGTTTGCATATACTCTTTATACAAATCACTTTTAGTAATTGCTTTAAAAAGAACATCAACATACTCACTGTCCAATTCCCAATTAGTTATCTTATGGGTATCTAATTGGTCTTTTAATCGCAAATTATCTCTTAAAGACTTAAGTAATTGGTTGTTTACAAATTTCTTATTAGGATCTTTGTCTTCTTTGGTAGCTAAATGTTTTTTTTGTTTTTTTTGTAAATCGTCTTCTGCTCTTTTTTGAACTTCAATCAATAACGAGATTAATAAGAGGTACAAGTTGTACATATTATCTATACTAAACAATAAGAACTTCTGATCTTTAGAAAAATCGTCACTCTCACCTCCTTTAAAGGCATATAACGTTTGCATTACTTTTACCCGAATATGTCTTCTGTTTAGCATAATTACAAAGAACTTAAATTAAAAAATAGAAAGTTATTTCATTGTTTTTTCCGCTGCAAAAGTAATATTATTTTGAAAAGTAACTCCATATTTTTCTTTTATTATTAGAATAACATTTTAAGCTATATTTAACAATTGCCTGCTATGCATACACCTATTTTATTCTTAATAATACATTATATTTGCTCTCCCATTACTACACAGGTAAATGAAAGAATTACAACATTTAAATAAATACTTCTTAAAATATAAAGCACACCTTTTAATAGGCATGGTGATTACTGTTGCTGCTAGAATTTTTTTACTTTTTACACCGCGCTATGTAAAACAGATTTTTATAGTGGTTGAAAAAGCTTTAAAAGGATCGGTTACCGAAGACGTTTTCAAAGCAGAATTATTAGAAGCCATTCTTTATATTGTTGGAGCAGCCATAATAGGTGGTATACTTACCTTTTTTATGCGTCAAACCATTATTAATGTGTCTCGTTATATTGAGTTCGATTTAAAAAATGAGATTTACGACCAATACCAAAAACTCTCTTTAAACTTTTATAAAAAGAATAGAACTGGAGACTTAATGAACCGTATTACAGAAGATGTAGGTCGGGTACGTATGTATGCAGGCCCTGCTATTATGTATAGTATAAATACTTTTGCACTGTTTGTTATTGTCATTATTTATATGATTAATGCGTCTCCTAAGTTAACATTATACACCATTTTACCATTACCAATTCTTTCTGTTATTATATATAAATTAAGTAAAGAAATACATAAGCGTAGCACCATAGTTCAAGAATATTTATCTAAACTATCTACGTTCACTCAAGAATCTTTTAGTGGTATTTCTGTAATTAAAGCATATGGTATTGAGCCACAAACATCAACAAGTTTTAAATCGCTTGCTTCGGGAAGTAAAGAGAAACAAATAAGTCTTGCTAAAATACAGGCTTGGTTTTTTCCAATGATGATTTTACTTATAGGTACAAGTAATTTGTTGGTAATTTATATTGGAGGCATGCAATATATTAACGGTGAAATTGAAAGTTTAGGAACCATAGCAGAATTTATTATTTATGTAAATATGCTTACGTGGCCAGTAGCAACAGTCGGTTGGGTAACTTCTATTGTACAACAAGCAGAAGCATCACAAAAACGAATTAACGAGTTTTTAAAGATTAAACCAGAAATTAAAAATACTGTAAATACAAATACAGAAATCGCTGGTGATATTGCTTTTAATAATGTGTCGTTTACGTATGATGATACAAGCATTCAAGCATTAAAAGACATTAGTTTTAATATAAAAGCAGGTAAAACACTCGCCATAATAGGTAAAACAGGATCGGGAAAGTCTACCATTTTAGATTTAATTGGTAGACTTTATGATATTGACAAAGGTTCTATTATTATTAATGGAACAGAAATTAATAAACTCAATTTAAATAATTTAAGGGATAACATTGGTTATGTGCCTCAGGATGCATTCTTATTCTCTGATACTATAAAAACCAATATTAAATTTGGAAAAGAAAATGCTACTGATGATGATGTTATCCAAGCGGCAAAAAATGCTCAAGTACACAAAAACATTGTTAAATTTAATAACGGCTACGATACCATATTAGGCGAACGTGGTATCACACTTTCTGGCGGGCAAAAACAACGCGTATCTATTGCCAGAGCCATTATAAAATCGCCTAAAATATTACTTTTCGATGATTGTCTTTCTGCTGTTGATACAGAAACCGAAGAAAAAATATTGAAAAATCTCAGTAAAGTTTCGGCAGGAAAAACAACTATTATTGTGAGTCATAGAGTTTCTTCTGCTAAAAATGCAGATAAAATTATTGTATTAGATGATGGTAAAATTGTTCAAGAAGGTACGCATGAATCTCTTATAAACATTAATGGGTACTATAAGCATCTATACTTAAAACAATTGAGCGAAACTTCTTCAAACAAATCTTAAACCTGCTAACCTAACCCCCGATCAAATAGCTTATTATTCTTTCCATTTAATGCAATAAAATGCAGCATTTAAAAAAGAAACTTAATAATTTGTTGGTTAGTAACGGTTTTTTTTAGATTTTTGATACTCAATTAACGATAATTTAATAAATTTCTATACACTATGAATAATAATGATATGATGGAGAGAGAAGAGATTTTTTCGAAAGTATTAAGAGCAGGAAGACGTACTTATTTCTTTGATGTAAGAGCTACTAAAGCAGATGATTACTACTTAACTATTACTGAAAGTAAAAAGTTTACTAACGATGATGGATCGTTTCATTACAAAAAACACAAAATATATATTTACAAAGAAGACTTTTCTGAATTCAAAGATATATTAGCTGAAATGACTGATTATATCATAGAGAAAAAAGGAGATGAAGTAATTAGTGAGCGTCACCAAAAAGATTTTAAAAAGAGTTACGAAGTTGAAAATTCTGAAAAAACACCAACAGATAACGACTCTCACAAACCTACCGAAAGTTTTACTGATATAAATTTTGACGATATATAACAATTATTCAATTGTTCATAAAAAAACCGCTATTAGAATAGCGGTTTTTTTATGGCTGGATCTTTCGTGAGTTCGATGTAATGCAAGCATATTTATAACGATAAACTCACTAATAGTGTTACATGTCGAATTCACCTTTTTAATAAAGCATGTAAACTTTAAAACCCAAAGTTTATTTTTTGTTAGCAACTATTTAAATATATTAAGCTACTGCTGTTCCGTTTTTTACTTGATCTTCTGGGTTTAGAAGTATCACATCTTTACCATTTACTGCTCCTAATATCAGGCATTCACTCATAAATTTAGCGATTTGTTTTTTAGGAAAATTTACGACAGCAACTATTTGCCTTTTTAATAAATCTTCTTTTTTATAAAGTGTTGTAATTTGTGCCGATGTTTTTTTAATTCCTAAATCACCAAAATCAATGGTAAGTTGGTATGCTGGGTTTCTTGCTTCAGGGAAACTATTAACTTCTATAATAGTTCCTACTCGTAGATCTACTTTAGTAAAATCTTCAAAAGTTATTGTATCATTCATTTTTTAAAAATACTATTTATCTAACAAATTTTAAAATCACTAATTGCAAATTTAAATAAAAGGTAATAAACCTAGATTCCGCAAAAATAAGGATGAGCCTGTTTGCTGGTATAGGCAGGTTCAACTTACAATTTTGAATGCCTCTTGCAGAGTTCTCTAAATTGAGTTTTTCTGCCACGCAATAAGCGTAGACTAAGAAAAATCTAAGCATAGCTTAAGTTTATGATTATAGTTCTATTTTATATTGAAATAGAAAGGAAATAGAAACTAATTTTCAATAGTTATTTTTAACGTTTATTTGGTATTAAATAACGAACTTTGGTAAAACTTAAATTCTTATGGCTAATACTCCATCTAATATGCTTGCTTTAGAAACGCAAGCGCCATTATTTAATTTATTTGATACTATTTCTGGAAACACCTTATCTCTTAACCAATTAAAAGGAAGTCAAGCTACTGTGATTATGTTTATATGTAACCATTGTCCTTTTGTGATACATATAAACCCTGAGATCGTTTCAATAGCAAATTTGTACGCAAAAAAAGGTATTAGTTTTATTGCTATTTCTAGTAACGATATTATTAACTACCCACAAGACAGTCCTAAAAACATGACCATTCATGCAAAAAATGCAGGATACCCATTTCCTTATTTGTATGATGAAACACAAGATGTAGCAAAAGCTTATGATGCAGCATGTACTCCAGATTTTTATATTTTCGATGCTCATTTAAAACTAAAGTATAGGGGGCAACTGGACAATTCACGCCCTGGAAACCAAATACCTGTTACTGGTAAAGATTTAAGGTACGCTTTAGATTGTTTAATTGAAAATAGAAATAATACAACACTACAAAAGCCCAGTATTGGTTGTAATATTAAGTGGAAAAAATAACTAAACCACTTGTTTTGGTAAACTGAAAGTCTATTTTTTAAGTCCTGTTTTATTCGTTATACTATATTTTTATAATGAATCTTGTAATTTCACGGGAATAAATTTTAATAGAAACCCCGAGGCAAAACCTCGAGGCATTCTTTTTGATTAACTTATTTAATTCTTAACCAATTTGAAAGTTTTGGTTATTTTATCTCCACTTAATGACATCACATAAATTCCTTTTGAAAGACGACTTATGTCTATAAGTGATTCTTTTGTATCCAGTGGTATAAAACCTTTTATATTTAATCTCCCACTTATATCAAAGATGGCATAGTGAGTAAATTTTGAATCAGGCGTAACAATTGTTATATTACTTGAAGTTGGGTTGGGGTAAATCCCCACATTAGTAGTATGATCAATATCATCATTTTGTGACAATAATTTCTCATCGACTGTTTTTGAACTGTTAGCAACAGTATCGAATCTCCACTGTTGATTCTGATTGGCACTATTTGAACTCCATAAATACACATTTTGGTTGATGGCTCCCCCACTGCCTCCATCTATAGAATACCCTGAAGCATTTCGCTTTTGTAACCGATAGTGGCCATTTCCTGCATCAATTTTTTGCCAATGCTGGTTTTGATTGTTGTTACTACAAGTCCATAAATAAACATCCTGTCCATTGGCTCCTCCACTGCCTCCATCGATACAATAATTGGTGCCATATTTTTGATAGGAATAGTAACCATTTCCTCTATCTATTTCGGTCCAGGTTAGATTATTATGGTTTATATTCGTGTACAACTCGATGCTCTGCCCATTAGCACCACCACAGCCACCGTCCATTGCAAATCCTGTAGCATTACGCTTTACTAACCGAAAATTTGTGGAAGTCGTACCTCCAGGGCAAATACCAGTATTTCTAGTAACACTATTGCTGCTACCAGAATTGGTAATAGCTCCACAAGATATGCCTGATATACCTGAACTGCCAGAGTTTAAAACCAAGGGATAATGAGAGTAATTATCTATATCAATATTACTTGCAATTAAACTATTTGTACTTCTAACAACTGTATTGGTGCCTGCTACGCGTACTCTGTACAATGTGTTTATACCAGTTTCAGAGCTATTCAAAGTAATGTTGTGTCCGCTACCTCCTATGTATGCAATCATTCTGCTACCATTATAAGCACCACTTGTTGAAGGTAATAGGGTGATATTAATATTTGAGTTTTTATCATTATCATAATCAAAACCCAAAACAGGACCATATTTAGCATCTCCACTACAATTGGTAACTGTTGCAGAAGTACCTACAGCGAACCCCCTCTCGCACTCAATCGCGGTTGTTCCAGACACGTTTTTGGTACCCGAAGCATGAGTTATTGTTACACCACCTCTCATTCGTTTAATAGTACAATCTTTAATAGTGACATTACTTGTTCCTCTACTATAAAATGTTCCATTAATAATTGTTTCACCACCATTATATGCCCGAATTCCTTCTTCTTGAAGACTCATCATGTAACCTGCTGGAAGCCTATATCCCCAAGTGGTCATAAAATTAACATCATAAGCAGGACCAGAGTTTTCTGCCAACATATTGTCTGTTGTACGTACTTCACCTTCTACATAACAGTCTTCTACAGTTGGATTTACTGCAGCTTGCATAAATATTCCATGTCCATAAGAGCGATGAATAAGTGTACAATTCTTAACCGTATTGTCCAAGCCTCGAATAAGTAAAGCGGAATGCTTTTTATGTCCAATAATAGTGTTACTACCTCCTTTACCAAAGGCATCTCCATAACCGTAAGGATAAGAGCCTCGTATGGTCATATGGAAACCTTCTACAGTATTATCTGAACCATCTATTACAATATCTGTTGCACTTCTGGTTGGCCTTGTGTTACCAACATCCACCATTTTTAAGTTTTTAACTACTGTGTTATTTCCAGTTATTTGTAATTGATGGACAACATAGTTGCCAAATGCTTGTAATACATTGGTATTAAAATTAATTGTAACACCAGTAAAATCGTATGTGCTGTTTGATCCTTCAATTAACATAACAGTTCGAGTCCAGTCCATTTGTGAAACTGTATAACCCCAACTCCCGTTTGAGATATCGGTTGCTGAAATAGTGTACGTTCCTGCCGCAAGTTTAACATTTACGTTATTATCATTTAAATAAGGCTTTAAAGCCGCAAGTGAATTAACCGTTGTTTGAGCAAAACTATTTGCAGATACAAATAATAATAATGTCAAAAATATTTTTGAACATTCTTTTAATAAAAATAATATGGTATTTTCTTTCATGATTTTATGTTTTATTTATTATTAATTTTTCGCTAGTACACGTACATTTATCTATATATCGTATACCATGCTATTAAAAATAAACAGCACCATTAAAGATTCTGTTTACTTTATTAACTGATTTAATTTTTAACCAGTTTGAAAATCTTGGTTATTTGATTTTTTACATCCAGTGAAATAGACCCTTTTATATTTACATGTCTATTTTATATCAAAAATGATATAGTGAACAATCTTGTCCAGATATTCAGGCATGCCTCCTCTCTTTACGCATAGCGTTTACCTTCTTCAAAGTACCATCGCAAAGCATACATAGTAATATGCAACACGACCATTACTTTAAAGAATAGTCAAATTGGGCTCTTGATGAATCGTTATAAATTATGGTTTTGGCTACATTATCCAGAACCGTGTAATTATATAACTTGCCATAGACAAAAAAATATGTGTTGATAAAAGAGTTATAAGAAAACCCTATTTATATCTCCATATATTACATTCGGTACAGATCGGATTTTTTGTGTGGCAAAACCAAATGTACGAATTGAGTGTTTATAGAATTTGTTCCAGTGGATAAAGAATGGCAAAATAAAGATCGCCTTTTTAGTTAAAGGAAGACTACCACCTAGTCCATTAATAATTTTTTTCATGTTTTTTAGTTTAGAGTTTAACGTTTAGGTGGTTAATAAAACATGTCTTTTTCCCTTATAGTAAATGGATTGTCAGATTAAAAATAGTTACACATTATAACATTTGTATTAAAAAATTTGTATAAATTATAGTTCTTTTGATATAACCTATAACCCTTTTCGTACAAATTATAATTATTTTCTAATAATAAATTAGACTATTGGAATAATTCCACTAAACTATTGACTATTAGCAACTTAATCAAATCAATAAAAATAATGTAGATTAGATGATAGTGATATCGAATTTATAACAGCCATGATCAAGGAGGTTTAATCAATAATTTGGTAATAAACAAGATACAATTGTAATATATTACTAATCTTCTGTTATAAAAACTGAGGCTGAAAACCTTCTTTATAAAAATAGCTTTTATAACACAACTCTACTCTGTTTATCCTGTAATGCCAATTATTATTTAAAATAATCCATACAATTTTTTAGTCTACTAGCTCTTATTTTAGAAATTGGAGTTCATGAATCTTCGATTTATTTCTATTTTGTTCATAAATCTGCTAATATTGAATACTAAAAAAACAGTAACAAGAAACATTCTAGCACTGTTTTAATTATGTTTTTTCTATCAAATCTGTATCATTTTATGTCTCTCACAGTTTGAATAGCACTACACTTTAACTGTTTTACAAAGGAACTATAGTTTTACAATTCGTTTAGTAAATTCGCTGTTTTCAACTTGAACTTTAAATAAATAAATTCCAGAAGCTAAGTTAGAAATATTAACTTCAGAAAATGTTCCATTTAAAGTATGCCTCAATAAAGCCCTACCATTTAAATCATAAACAGTAACATTAGCATTATTAAGTTCCATACTTTTTACAGAAATGATATCGCTTGTTGGGTTTGGAGAGAATCTGAAACCTAATTCTTGTTCTATATTTTCTGTACTTAATGTTGATGCTGTTTCTATTATATTAGCAGCTGGCATATTACTCCATGGAGCAGTAGTTTCGTAGAGTGTTTTAGTTCCTATTGGTACATATAAAATTACTGTATTTTGGATACCCTCTAACGTATTCGTGTCGCTCGTAAATGTAACATCAGTAGCAGGATTAGCCCAATTAAGCTGAAAATGTGTCAAACCATATGTTTTTCTAAAAAGTTGATTACCAATTGAAGTAATAGAACTTGGAAGATTAATAGTCGTAAGACCCGTTTCTCTAAACACGCCATTACCCAACGTTTCTGCAACTAACACAGTAGCATTAGTCAAAGATTTAGTCGAATAAAAAGCATAACCTTCTATAGAGGTAGCACTAGAAAGATCTACTTCTGTAATAGCAGTAGAGCGAAGCGAACTAGCACCTACTGTAACTACATTTTCAAGATTTATGGATGTTAATGAAGTACATTCTTTAAACGCATTACTACGTATAGTAACAACTGAAGACGGAAGTGCTACAGATGTTATTACTCCATTACCATTAAAGGCTCCTTCTCCAATTCCAGCCACAGCGTAAGTTGTTAGTGTTCCATAATCGGTTGCACTACTTGGTATAACTAATTCCGTTAGCGTACTACCTGAAACTTCTACCTCAAAAGGTGCTACATTTGTTATTGTATAAGTATAGTCTCCATCTGTAAAAGACTCTCCTATTGATTGGGCATCTTCTACCGAATCTACTACACTATTGTTTGAACCATAATCTGTAACAGATCCTTGAGATCCACCTATTATCCAAGAAGAGTTAGACTCTAAGATCACTGGATAATCTGTTATGTTGATTATAGTCGAATTACTAGCTGTATCCTCCACATCCTCAGAATCTCCGAATATAATTTTTAATGATTGATCTGGATTCGATATATCCCCCTTAAAAGTAAGATTATGACCAGATCCTTTAATGCTCGCAACAAGTTTATTTCCATTAACTTCTTGTCCTACATAAGGTAATATCGTTATCTCTGCATTAATATTTTTATCAGTTGCATAATCAACTCCAAAAACAGCTCCATACTGAGCATCCGCACTACAATTTACAATATCACCAGCACCTGTGGCATACCCCCTTTCACAACCAATTGCTGAACAGCCTTCTACATATTTTGTTCCTGAAGCGTGTGTTAAAGTAACTCCTGCTCTTGCATTTTTTATGGTGCAATTTAAAATGGTAGGGTTAGATGTACCCCTAGAGTATGCTACACCATCAATATATGTTGTTCCTGCATTATAGGCTCTAATACCTTCTTCTTGTAAACTCTTCATAAATCCAGAAGGCAGCCTATACCCCCATACCGTCATAAAATCTACATTATCTGCTGGTGACCCTGTCCCCTCTTCTGCTAACATATCATCGGTACTACGCATTTCTCCCTCTAAATAACATCCTTCAATAAGAGGATCAACTGCAGCTTGCATAAAAAGAATATGACCATAAGAACGTGAAATAACTGTACAATTTTTCACATGGCTACGTAACCCTCTAACAAGAATACTACTATGTTTATAGTGTTTAATAGTATATGGGCCTCCTTTTCCAAAAGCATCACCGTATCCGTAGGGGTACGAACCTCGGGTCGTTAAATGAAAACCTTCTATTTTGTTATCACGTCCATCTATAATGATACCTTTTGCTGTTTTACTAGGTCTATTGTCGCCAACATCAACCATAGTTAAATTTTTAAGCACATTATCATTTCCCAATACTTGGAGTTCTACAACATCTACTGAACCAAATTGTTGGAATACTAATGTGTTAATATTGATTGTTACACCTGTAAAATCATAAGTACTATCAGATCCTGAAAAAACTAATAATGGGTTAGAATATGTTCCTGTACTTATATCCGCTTCTGTAATATTATAAGTTCCTGGTGCTAATTGAACATCTGCATTATCGTCATCCAAATAAGGTAACAAATCCTCTAATGAATTTACAACAGTTGTTTGAGCATATCCATAAAAACTAAAAAACAGAGCAAAAACAAACACCATTTTATAAGACTTCATTAATGCTGTTAAGTATTCTTTTTTTGAAAAAAAATTTTTCATTTGTTTGATATTTTTTATAAGTTTTTTAGTATATGACAAAAATTATCAAATACTTTTTATATGTCTGGTCGAGCGCAGTTGAGACCTTATTTTTATTGATAATTTTAATTTAGAAACCTTTCGACTTCACTCGTGGAAACGCAATACAAACACTTCATAAACAAAATATTATGATGGATTTTACTTTTTTTACCGTGTACTTATAAGGTTTTTTATAAAAAAATATTTTAAATATTGTTCTTTGAGTATTGTTCTTTGAGTATTGTTCTTTGAGTATTGTAAAACAGTTTTATTAGTTGTCCTAAGAATATTAATTGATTTCTTTAAAAATAGACTTAATTTACAAGGACTTAACAAAGAGGAATATTCACAATTGAACTGGTTAATAATCATCAATAAAAATCATTAATAAATCACCTCATGATTACGAAATACGAAGTTATTATACGATAAGAAAGAATCTATAAATTATAGTGCATTAGCTATAAACTATAATGCATTAATAGTAGTACCAACTATAAATTATAGCTTTTTTTTTACAAAAACACTAGAAATAAAGGTGTTATAATTTGTTTTGATACGTCATTATCTGGTAAAAATGGGACACTGTCCCTACAAATTCAATAAAAAAACTCTTGAAACTGACTAAAGGGGGCAAGCCATAGGGGTATTTCGCCAGTTTCATTTTGCCTTTATAGAGGCAAAAATCGATTTTTTTTATTTTGCCTCACCCAGAACTGCAAAAAAAGGCAGTTCTGACCTCTCCAAAGGAGAGGTTAATTGGAAACCCCGACCCAAGGGTCGAAGAATTTTTAGATTAAAAGCGTCGTTGCCAAAAACCAACATCAAGCCATTTACCAAATTTCAATCCGACTTCTTTAAAATGTGCTACTTGTTTAAAACCAAAATTTTCATGAAGCTTAACACTTGCATCGTTTGGCAACGTTAAACCTCCAAGTACAATGTGATAATTTTGCTCCTTTAATTGGGCTAATAACTCTGTATATAATTTAGAGCCTATTTGTTTCCCTAACACATCGTGTTTTACATATACAGTAGATTCTACGGTATGTTTATATGCTGGTTTTGGTCGCCATTTGCTCCCATATGCATATCCTAGAATTTCATTATTCTCTTCGAAAACAATGAAGGGGTAATCAGTATTTATACGTGTAATTTTATCTTTAAAAACGTCTAAAGACAAAGCTTCATCATCAAAAGTAACTATAGAGTTTAATACATAATAATTGTAAATATCTAGCAGTGCTTTTGTATCGTTCAAGTTTAGGGGCCTAATCATTATATATAATTTTCTGTTTTTAAAAAATTCTCCTTTTGTTCCTTAGAGGTATAAACTAACATTTTCGTTAATTATTGACCCTTTATTTAACAGAAAAGAAAGCTATAATTAATAATCAATTTATTTAAATCCAATTATTACGTTTCAATAAATTCTCTATATGTGCATAATGATGATTACTATGCCAGGCATAATTTCCAATATTGTAACTTAATACTACTTCTGAATTTGTTTCTGGGTGAATAAAACACTTATTTAAATCGTCTATAGATAGCGTTTTTAACAAATAAACAAGTTTAAAATGTATCGCTTTTATATGGTTTATAGACATTTCTATTGGTGCCGTTTTAGAATCTATAAGTTCAGCCCATCGGCCTTCAAAATAAGCTTTTATAAGAGGTTTATCTTCTGTTAGCGCCCATTTAAATCGAGTATAACTGTTATGGTGACTATCAGATACATGATGCACTACTTGCCTTACAGTCCAACCTCCAGGTCTATAGACTGTATCTAATTGTTGATCTGTTAAGTTTTTAACAAGATTTTCTAAACGGTTAGGAAAATGTTCTAATATGGAAATCCAACTAGCTATGTGTTGTTCCGAAATGTTATTGGGGCAATCAAATTGTCCAATTGGGTATTTAAGTTCATTTATTTGTTGCTCTGTCATACTAACAAAAGTATGAATTCTCATCCAATTTCTATTAAACCATTTCTCACATAATTAATAGCTGTATTAATCATTAAGCAAGAATAAACTTATAATGATTTAAAAATAAAAAAAACGACAAACAAAATAAATAAGCGTTGTGGTGTATATCCCTAAATTATAAGCCTAAAATTAAATCCTTACATAAAAAAAAACACCTACGAATAGGTGTTTTTATAAATTTATATGTCTAAATAGTAATTATTTCACATCCATCAACTCAACATCAAAAATAAGAGTTGCATCTGGTGGTATAACGCCTCCTGCTCCTCTACTTCCATATCCTAAATGGCTTGGTATTACGAAACGTGCTTTATCACCTACTTTTAGTAAACCTACACCTTCATCCCAACCAGCAATAACTTGACCAGTACCTAATGAGAAATCAATTGGCTCGTTACGTTTGTATGACGAATCGAAAACAGTTCCATCTGCTAATTGTCCTTTATAATGAACTGATACTGTTTTACCAGTCTCTGCATTTACCCCACTACCTTCTTGAATTATTTGATATCTTAAACCACTATCTGTTTTATTAAAACCAGTAGCAATTTTGTCTAATTCTCCTTCAGCCGCTTGTTTTGCTGCTGCTAATCTTTTCTCTCTAGATCCTTCAAAAGTTCTAAAAGCCTCAATAGCATTGTAAGCTTCCGCATCACTACCTACACGAATTATCTCTAAACTATTAATAGAATCATCCTGCGTTATAGCATCAACAATATCTTGTCCTTCTTTTACTTTACCAAAAACTGTATGATTATTATCTAACCATGGTGTTTCAACATGAGTGATAAAAAACTGACTTCCGTTGGTTCCTGGTCCAGCATTTGCCATTGATAAAATCCCAGGAGCATCGTGTTTTAAATCTGGATGAAATTCATCATCAAATTGATATCCTGGATTTCCAGAACCTGTACCTTGTGGACAGCCTCCTTGAATCATAAAATCTGGAATAACTCTATGGAATTTTAAACCATCGTAATAAGGTGTTCCTTGAGGTTTTACTTTATTTTCAAGATTCCCTTCTGCTAAGGCTACAAAGTTACCTACTGTTCCAGGTGTTTTCTGATATTCTAAAGTAACAAGTATTTCTCCTTTAGTTGTATTAAATTTTGCGTATAAACCGTCTTGCATTGTTCTAATTTTTAAGAAAGTGCAAAGATAGGAAACTAAGTGGAAAGTACGACGATTGTAATGTATTTCTTAAAAAAGAATATATTAAGAATATTTAAAATATGGTGGCAAGATCAAATGATAAAAACGATGTATTTGCATTGCATTTTCAGATGATCTTTATCTTTCTGTTAGTATTTTTTTAAAACATTTATCTCCTAATAATAAATATTTATACAATCATATTATGTGTTTTAAATGAATCCCTCGAATTTTCTGTAATGAGTAAATATTTTAGTTTGCCACTTCACTAATAAACTTAATACGGTACAAACGTAACTCTTCATCATCATAATCTCCATCAAATTCTTCGATGGCATCATCTATACTATCTGATTCTGACTCCATAAAATAATCATGAATTTCTTCTTGCTGGTCTTCATCTAAAACATCATCAATCCAGTAATTGATATTTAATTTAGTACCAGAATAAACAATAGCTTCCATCTCTCTAACAAAATCGCCCATAGACATCCCTTTAGACGATGCGATATCATCTAATGGTAATTTTCTATCTATATTTTGAATGATATATAACTTGTTAGCTGAATTGATTCCTGTAGATTTTACAACCAAATCATCTGGACGAACAATATCATTTTCTTCAACATAATTAGAAATTAACTCTACAAAATCTTTACCGTATTTTTTAGCTTTTCCTTCTCCTACACCGTGAACATTTGATAATTCTGCTAAATTAATAGGATATTTTAAGGCCATATCTTCAAGTGAAGGGTCCTGGAAAATAACAAAAGGTGGTACGCTTATTTTTTTTGCATTCTTTTTACGCAAATCTTTAAGCATCTTCATTAATAATTCATCTGCTACTGCTCCACCGCCTTTCGCTGCTGTAATAATAGTGCCATCTTCTTGTTCGCCTTCAAATATGTGATCTTCGGTCATCATAAACGACAAAGGGTTCTTTATAAAAGATAGACCAGACTCATTTAACTTAATAACACCATAAGTCTCAATATCCTTTCTAAGAAATCCAGCAACCAATACTTGTCTTAATAATGCCATCCAGTATTTATTGTCTTTCCCCTTACCTTTTCCAAAAAATGGCTGCTCATTAGTTCTATGAGAATTAATTAAAGCATTCTCCTTACCAACAATAACATTTACCAGATCTTTAGATTTATATTTCTCGTTGGTATTTTTTATCGTTTCTAATAATAGGACAACATCTTCTTTAGCTTCGCTTTTCTTTTTTGGATGCCTAACATTATCATCCATATCGCCACCTTCCCCAGTCTTATTATCAAACTCTTCACCAAAATAGTGTAAAATAAATTTCCTTCTTGAAATAGATGTTTCTGCAAACGCAACAACTTCTTGTAATAATGCTTGTCCAATTTCTTGTTCTGCAACAGGTTTACCAGACATGAATTTTTCTAATTTTTCAATGTCTTTATAAGCATAATACGCCAAGCAATGTCCTTCACCACCATCACGTCCTGCCCTACCAGTTTCCTGATAATAACTTTCTATACTTTTTGGAATGTCATGATGAATTACAAAACGAACGTCGGGCTTATCTATTCCCATACCGAAAGCAATAGTCGCAACAACAACATCTACATCTTCCATTAAGAATTTATCTTGATAGCTAGATCTCGATTTTGCATCTAATCCTGCATGGTAAGGCACAGCCTTAACACCATTTACCTGGAGTACTTGAGCAAGTTCTTCTACACGTTTTCTACTTAAACAATATACAATACCAGACTTGCCATCGTTTTGTTTTATAAATCGAATTATATCTGCATCTACATTTTTCGTTTTTGGCCTAACCTCATAATATAAATTAGGTCTATTAAAAGAGGCTTTAAAGGTTCTTGCATTACTAATCCCTAAATTCTTAATAATATCCTCTTGAACTTTAGGTGTCGCAGTTGCTGTTAAACCAATAATAGGAATATTATCACCTATTCTACTAATAATATGACGCAAATTCCTGTATTCTGGTCTAAAATCATGCCCCCATTCGCTAATACAGTGAGCCTCATCAATCGCCAAGAAAGACACTTTTACAGAACGTAAAAATTCAACATTTTCCTCTTTTGTTAAAGATTCTGGTGCCACATATAGTAATTTAGTAATCCCGTTTACTATATCTTCTTTAACACGTTTTACCTCTGTTTTATTTAATGAAGAATTTAATACATGTGCTACGCCTTCTTCATTAGAAACACCTCTTATGGCATCCACTTGGTTTTTCATTAATGCTATTAATGGAGATACCACAATAGCAGTACCCTCTTGCATTAATGCTGGTAATTGATAACATAATGATTTTCCGCCACCAGTTGGCATAATTACAAACGTATGATTTCTTGATAAGATACTTTCGATAACATCTTCTTGCAACCCCTTGAATTTATTAAATCCAAAATACTTCTTGAGAGCAGAGTGCAAGTCACTTTTTGCTATTAACATGAATTGTATAAAAATTTATTTACTTAATATCGTACACTAAAATATTAAAACTTTCTTGATTAATTTAATAGTGTATTTAGAGATCCCCTCATTTTTTTTTCGTTAGTTTTGTAACGAAAATCCAAATTACAATAAATTTTAATTTGACTACCATTAAAGATAATAAAATCTTTAAAATCATCAACTAAAAAGACATAAATTTTGAATAGTACTAATTCTATCATTCAAACTGCAAAATTAACTATTGAAACAGAAAGTCAAGCCATTTCAAATTTATCTGGCTTAATAACAGATGATTTTGCTGATGCTGTACAACTTATTTATAACTCTAAAGGACGTGTAATTATTACAGGAATTGGAAAAAGTGCTATAATTGCTAATAAAATTGTAGCTACATTAAATTCGACAGGAACGCCTTCTATTTTTATGCATGCTGCAGATGCTATACATGGTGATTTAGGACTTATCCTTAAAGACGATGTTGTTATTTGCATTTCTAAAAGTGGAAACACCCCAGAAATTAAAGTTTTAATACCATTAATAAAGAGTGCTAATAATAAAATGATTGCTATAACGGGAAATAAAGATTCTTTTTTAGGGCAACAAGTTGATTATGTTTTGAATGCTTTTGTTGAAAAAGAGGCTTGTCCAAATAACTTAGCTCCAACTACAAGTACTACAGCCCAGTTGGTTATTGGCGATGCACTTGCTATTTGCTTATTAGAACTACGGGGGTTTTCTAGCAATGATTTTGCAAAATATCACCCTGGAGGGGCGTTAGGAAAAAAATTATATTTGCGCGTTCAAGATATATCATCGGTAAACGAAAAACCTAAAGTGACCCCAACTACAAACATAAAAGATATTATCATTGAGATCACTGAAAAGATGCTAGGTGTTACTGCTGTTGTGGAAAATGATAAAATTGCTGGTATTATAACTGATGGAGATTTGCGTAGAATGTTAAGCAAAGTTGATGATTTCGCGTCATTAACTGCTACAGATATTATGGGTACTAACCCAAAACGCATTAATGCCGAAGCTATGGCAATTGAAGCTTTGGAGGTTATGGAAACAAATGGCATTTCTCAATTACTAGTTGAAGAAAACGGTAACTATGCAGGTGTGATTCATTTACACGATTTAATAAAAGAGGGTATTATATAATGGCAAAAAAAAATATAAATGAGATGTCTTTTTTAGATCATCTTGAAGATTTAAGATGGCATTTAATTAGAATCTGTTTAGCAATAGTAATTGTTGCTACGTTAGCTTTTATTTTTAGTAGGTTTATATTCGAAGCTATTATTTTTGCACCATTAGAAATGGGGTTTCCAACTTATGATTTTTTATGCAAAACAGCAACATTTATAAATTTAGACACTACTTTTTGTAATGATGAAGTTCCTATAATATTACAAAACAGAACCATGGCTGGTCAGTTTTCGGCAGATATATGGACGGCTATACTAGCTGGTTTTATTATTTCGTTCCCATATATTATTTATCAGTTATGGAAATTTATTAGTCCTGGTTTACATGATAATGAACGAAAACATTCCCGCGGTTTTATCATTATTTCATCTCTGTTATTCTTTACAGGTGCTTTATTTGGTTATTATATAGTGACACCTCTATCTATTAATTTTTTAGCAAACTATAGTATTTCAACTAAGGTCGACAATCAAATAGACATTGGTAATTTTATAGCCTTGGTGAGATCGTCTGTTTTAGCTTCTGGCTTAATTTTCGAGCTTCCTATTATCATTTATTTCTTAACTAAAATAGGATTGGTAACGCCAGAATTTTTAAAAAAATACAGAAAATATGCTTTAGTACTTGTTTTGATTCTTTCAGCTATTATAACACCTCCCGATATTGTTAGTCAGATAATTGTAGCAATTCCTCTTCTAATTTTATATCAAGCGAGTATTTATATTTCTAAAATTGTTATTAGAAATCAAAAACGAAAAGAAAAAAAACATGCCTGATATAGTAAATGAATTCAATGAATATCGTTCTAAAATGAACGATAAAATTTTAGCAGATAATAATAAGGTAATAAAACGCATCTTTAATTTAGATACTAACGCTTACGCGGAAGGTGCTTTAGATGTTAAAACCAAAGAACTTTTAGGCTTGGTAGCTTCTGCCGTTTTACGATGCGATGATTGTATAAAATACCACATGGAAGCTAGTTATAAAATAGGTTTAAAAAAGGAAGAAGTTGTTGAAGCATTAAGTATAGCAACCTTAGTTGGTGGTACTATTGTTATTCCTCATTTGCGTCGTGCTTATGAATTTTGGGACGCCTTAGAAGCTCAATAAAAGCTATGTATGAATGTGTCTTTTAAGTTTTATAAACCTAGATCAAAGGTGAAAATGACAATTTCAAAAGTAACCCTACGTTATACACAGCGTAATACTTTTTCAATTAAATAAAAATTACGTTATTGCAATTATGATTTTAAAAGCTGAAAATTTAATGAAGTCCTATAGCGGACGAAAAGTGGTTAAAGATGTTTCTCTTGAAGTAAAACAAGGTGAAATTGTTGGACTTTTAGGACCTAATGGTGCTGGAAAAACCACATCTTTTTACATGATTGTTGGCTTAATAAAACCCAATGGCGGTCATATTTTTTTAGATAATACTGAAATTACAAAATACCCGATGTACAAACGTGCGCAAAATGGTATTGGGTATTTAGCACAAGAGGCTTCTGTTTTTAGAAAACTAAGTATCGAAGATAATATTTTAAGTGTTTTGCAACTTACTAAGCTTAGTAAAAAGGAACAAAACGATAAAATGGAGTCACTTATTGAAGAATTTGGTTTAGGACATATTCGTAAAAGTCGTGGTGATTTATTATCAGGAGGTGAACGCCGCCGTACGGAAATCGCTCGTGCTTTAGCAACCGACCCTAGTTTTATTTTATTAGATGAGCCATTTGCAGGTGTAGATCCTGTGGCAGTTGAGGACATACAACGTATTGTTGCACAACTTACCAAAAAGAATATTGGTATTTTAATTACCGATCATAACGTTCAAGAAACGCTTGCTATTACAGATAGAACATACTTAATGTTTGAAGGTGGTATTTTAAAACATGGCATCCCTGAAGATCTTGCTAATGATGAAATGGTACGTAAAGTATATTTAGGTCAAAATTTCGAACTTCGTAAGAAGAGGATTCGAGATTAGGCACTAAGTCCGTTTGGTTATTTCTCACTTCTCCTGTGTTGTTTGCCATTCTTACATAGGCAGGAATCCACTTGAGTATTATAAATATTAAATCTACTTCTGTTTTTTATTCGGGTAGGCAAATCCAATCTTTGGACAATCTTTCCTAATAGTAGGATTATCTTTTTCTACTAAGCAGTCTCTCTATCTTCATTTAAAAAAACTAATTAAAAATAAGCTGTTGTGCTTTTTGATTTTTTGGGCTAAATTAACTGTCAGTTTGAGTGAATTTCATTTAAAATGCACAACGGGTTAAAAATATAACCTTTATAAGTTTTCCTTTTTCTTCTTTTTTACTTTAAACACATATTTTACTCACCTTTTGGATCATAGTTGTATGAATCAAAAAGCAATTCTACATAAAATAACATTAAAATATTTTTAAATATCGAAAATTTAACTATATCTTTATGATATCAAAATAATATCATTTTAAATTAATAATAGACTTATGAAATCAGAAAAAATAATCACACCAACAGATGGCTATTCAATGCTATTTATTTTTTTTATTACGCTTTTTGGAAGCATTACAATAGTAATTTTAACTGGAAGTTTATTCTTTTTAATCCCTTTTATTATTTCTGCTTTCTTATTTAAAGGCTTCATTATGGTTCAGCCAAATAACTCTATAGTATTATTGTTATTCGGAAAGTATGTAGGGACAATTAACAAAAATGGTTTCTATTGGATAATTCCATTTTACACTAGCAAGAAGATTTCGCTACGCGCTCGTAATTTTGATAGCGAGCGTTTAAAAGTAAATGATAAACTAGGGAACCCAATTATGATTAGCACGATACTCGTTTGGAGAGTAAAAGACACTTACAAAGCATCCTTTGACATTGATAATTATGAAAATTTTGTTAAAGTACAGACAGATGCAGCTGTTAGAAAACTGGCAAGTATGTATCCATACGATAATTTCGCTGATGAAGGTCATACAGAAGATATTACGCTACGTTCTAGCGTTAATGAAGTTAGTGAAGCTTTAGAAAAAGAAATTGATGAACGCTTATCAATTGCTGGTATTGAAGTATTAGAAGCAAGAATAGGCTATTTAGCCTATGCACAGGAAATTGCAAATGCGATGTTAAAACGCCAACAAGCAACAGCTATAGTTGCTGCAAGACATAAAATTGTAGAAGGGGCTGTAAGTATGGTTGAAATGGCTCTTCAAGAATTAGGAAAGAAAAACATTGTGGACTTAGACGAAGAACGAAAAGCTGCTATGGTTAGTAATCTTCTGGTTATACTTTGTGGTGATAAAGACGCTTCTCCTGTTTTAAATACTGGTACTTTAAACCAATAATAATTGGTATTAAATAGATCCCGCTAAATGCTGAAACTAGTTCAATACAAGAAGCGGGATTAGCCTGCCACAACAAAGGCGTGGTTCAACTTACAATTTTGAATGCGTCTTATAGACTTTTCAAAATTGAGTTTCACTAATAAATAATACATTTGTATTTTAAATTTATATAAATAATTAATAAATCAAATGGCTAAAAAAAAGGCTTTTGCATTACGAATAAATGAAGATATGCTCAAAGCTATAGAAAAATGGGCTGCGGATGAATTCCGCAGCACTAATGGTCAAATTGAATGGATGCTAAATGAAAGCTTAAAAAAAGCTAAACGTAATCCTAAAAATAAAGATTCAAATTTAGACAAATAAAAAATTTCTGGAAACCAACTATTTTCGAGGCAGAGCCATATTTCATTGGTTTCATACCCAATCAAGTTGATCACAACAGGTTTTGACCTAAAAGGTTAAAACCAAAATTCTATATTTTACCTCTCCCAGAACTGCTAAAAAAAGCAGTTCTGGTAGCTCCAAAGGAGAGGTGACATTCGAAACCTCACACAGAGCGTCGAGGAATTCTTTACTTCAGATTAACCCTTTCTTCTTTCTAAAAGAATCATCATCATTAAGCCTAAAATAATACGTTCTTCATCATCCAAATCAATATCACTTAATTTTGTAATTTGAAATTTTCTTCCAAAAAATGAAGCTTCTTTTTTTAATCTAACTATAGGCTTATTTTTTAAATCTAATACACTATAACTCGGGTTAAAAAAATAACCTGTTAATGCCCCTAAAACTGGAACTTGTCCTAATAATGAATCAAGAACTTTTACCCAGGCATTATCTTCTCTAATGTGATATTGTAATTTTTGGTGCTGGTTTATTAATTCATATTCCGTTTTCCATATAGATTTCCATCCTTTTCGTGCAATTTTACCTATTTCGTTATTGTTTTTGTCTTTAATGCTGTAGGCAGCCGAAAAATCAATCCATCTATCTGCTTTAATTCTATAGTTGATTTCTGTTTTACTTTCATCATTATAAATAAGAATATCTTCTTTTAGTTTAAACATCTTTTGCCTTACGTAAGCAAGTGTTATTCCTAAGGTATCTTTTGCAATAAAATCATTTGCAAGTGTTCCAATATTAAATTTAAAATCTACGGGGTATTTAATGTCCTTCATGCTATATTATAGTTATTTATCTTTATTTTCTATATGTTCTTGTTCGCTTAGTAATTTTTTCTGATAACGCCCTTGTACAATATCTGTTATTACTAAAATAGCAATCACAAAATAAAACGTGGTTTTACTCATAGATTCTATAGGGTTTCCAAATAACTTTAAATGTGCTAAATGTCCGCCTTCGGTTACCAACATAATACCTACAATAAATAAAATAAACAAGCCTAGCACTTCGTACATCCTATTTTTAGCTAAGAAAACCGAAATTTTATCTGCTAAAAACAGCATTAACAAGCCACTTATTACTATGGCAATAGCCATAACAATAAAAGCTGTTGTAGAGTTTTCTAGTTCGTTAGTTAAACCAATGGCAGCTAATATAGAATCGAAAGAAAACACTAAATTCATCAATACAATACTTGCAATGACAGCATTAGAAGATTTACTCCCTTTCCCATCGTCTCCAACGGCATCATTTAAATCGTGTTTAGATATCATATGCCAGATTTCTTTAATCGCTGTATAAATAATAAATCCGCCTCCTACTAGTACAATAATGCTGTGTCCGTTAAAAGCAAAACTTGCTACGTCTCCAATTTCAGCAGTTAAAAACGAGAATGGGTCTTGAAAAAAATCAATAATAGAAACTAATACAAATAATAATACAATCCTTAATCCTATGGCTATAAGTATGCCCACTTTTCTTACTCGTTTTTGATCTGTTTGTGGCGCTTTTTTCGATTCTAAAGAAATGTATAATAGGTTATCAAACCCTAAAACAGCTTGCAGTAAAACAAGCATTAAAAGTGTGAAAATAATTTCTAACATGGTTATTATTTTGATTTAAAATTGTCTAAAATAGACATGAAAATATAAAGTAATATAATAATTGGTATGGCAGCAAACTGTAATATAATTAATGATACTGCGCATAATATTATAAAAATGTATCTGGTTGCATTGGCTTTAAAACTCCAACTTTGGAACTTTAGAGCAAATAGTTTGATACTACTGTTTAGTAGCCAACAACTCAATATTGTTACACTTATTAAAAACCATTTATCTAAAATAATGGTATTCATGGCATCGCTATCTTGAAATTCCATAATTAATGGTAGCGATATAATGAATAATGTATTTGCTGGCGTTGGTAAACCTTTAAAATAGCTTTGTTGTTCGACATCTAAATTAAAGTTTGCTAAACGGTAAGCAGAAGCTAGCGTTATAAATAACCCTAAAAGAGGGAGTATAGGCAAATTAAAATCTAACCAATCTGTATTTGAAGACCAATTATTATCTACTTTACCTGAACTATTTACTGTTAACGACAACAACTTATACATAATAATCCCAGGCACTAAGCCACTCGTCACCATATCGGCTAGAGAATCTAACTGTAGACCTAGTTCGCTTTGAACATGTAACTTTCTAGCGGCAAAACCATCAAAAAAATCAAAAAATATGCCTAAGAAAACAAACAGAGAAGCAGCAATAAAATGATCGTCAATAGCAAAGATAACCGCAATACTTCCACATAATAAGTTTAAAAGTGTTAGTGCATTAGGAATGTGTCGTTTCATATGTAGATTTTGTTGCTTATATGGGTTGGTTATATGTGATCGCTAAATATTTATTATACTTGTACAACTACAGTAAAAGTGGTCTTAGTATTTAAAATTTATTTTTGTAAAAATAGCAAACAATTATTGTGTAAAACAAGTATTGAACAATATCTATTATAATTTCAAGTTTATAAGTTTATAAATTATACTAACTCAATTATGAAATGGCAGATATAAAATAAGCGTTACCCTTTATTTGTGATGTTCTATTACAAGGGTTAATAGATAAGTAACTAAAATAATAATAGACAAGTTTAAATCTGATATTTTTATGATTAAATAGGGATTATGTGCATCTTTGTAAAAAAATTGCGTTTGAAGTTTTACATAACGGCATTGTTTTGTAGTATATCTGTATCAATATTTAGTCAAACTGTTAGAAAATATTCTAATGAGTTTATGAATATAGGTGTAGATGCTGCTGCTTTGGGTATGAGTAGTGCTGTTACATCTCATTCTGCAGATGTTAATTCTGGTTATTGGAATCCTGCTGGTTTATTAAAAATTGAAGACAATCAATTCGCTTTAATGCATTCCAGCTACTTTGCAAATATTGCTAATTACGATTATATCGCTTTTGCAAAGCCTTTAGACAACCAAAGTGCCTTTGGGATATCATTAATACGTTTTGCTGTTGATGATATTTTAAACACCACACAACTTATCGATGAGCAGGGTAATATAAATTACGATAGAATTAGTTTATTTTCTACGGCAGACTATGGATTAACATTTTCGTATGCAAGAAAACTTCCTCTACAGGGTCTTAATTATGGTGTAAATGCTAAAGTAATACGGCGCGTTATAGGTGATTTTGCATCTTCTTGGGGTTTTGGTTTAGATTTTGGTATCCAGTTTGAGACGGGTAACAACTGGAAATTTGGGGTTATGGCTCGCGATATTACAACAACTTTTAATGCTTGGGCTATCGATAAAGATGAATTTGCTAAGATTCAAAATGCAGTAGCTGGTCAAAATCAAGAATTACCAGAAACTACAGAAATCACTATTCCTAAACTTCAAATTGGAATTTCTAAATTAGTAGATTTTAATTATGACTATAGCTTACTAACAGCAGTGAATTTAAATGTACGTTTTGAAGAAAATAACGATATAATTTCATCATCTTTTGCTAGCATAAACCCTGCTTTAGGCTTCGAATTTGACTATATAGACATGGTATATTTACGAGCTGGTATGGGTAATTTTCAAAATGAATTACAAATAGATAATACCGAACAACTAAGCTTTCAACCAAGTTTTGGAGTTGGTTTTAAATACAATGGGGTTCAAATAGATTATGCTTTTACCGATATTGGAGACCAAAGTGTTGCTTTATATTCAAATGTATTTTCACTAAAACTTGATTTTAGTATCTTTAGATAATATTTATTTAAATGCATAAAACTTTATTCTTTTTATTTCTTCTTTTTTTTGTTGAAGCAACAATTGGGCAACAAAAAAACCTATCTGCTCAAACTGAAATTAGCGTACTCACAATTGCTCCAGGATCGTCTTTAAATGATGCTTTTGGACATAATGCTTTTAGAGTAAAAGATCCGCTAAATAACTTGGATAAGACATTTGATTATGGGCGCTTTGATTTTGAAGCACCAAATTTTTATTTAAATTTTTCCAGAGGTAAATTAAACTATTCACTAGGAACGAGTAATTACTATGATTTTTTAAGTTTTTATATTAGACAAAATAGAACTGTTAAAGAGCAAGTTTTAAATCTTTCTCAAGAAGAAAAACAAAAGCTTTATGCCTTTTTAGTAAATAATTATAAACCAGAAAACAGAAATTATTTATATGATTTCTTTTTCGATAATTGTGCTACAAAAATTAAGGACGTAGCTAACATTAGTTTAAGTAATACCATTGTTTTTAATCCTCCTATGGAGTATAAAGAAGCCTCTTTTAGAACTTTAATTCAAAATAATCTTAATAGAAATTCCTGGGGAAGTTTAGGTATAGATATAGCCCTTGGATCGGTTATAGACAAAAAAGCAACTGCAGAAGAACATATGTTTTTACCAGAAAATATATTCAAGTTTTTCGAAAATGCATCAATAAACAACAATGACATACCTTTAGTTAAAGACAGTCGCATTTTATATTCTAAAAAAGAAACTCCAAAGCCAAACACTTTTTTTACCAGTCCTCTTTTCATTTTAAGCATTATAGGAGGGGTAATTCTTTTTATAACCTATCAAGATTTCAAAAAAAAGAAACAGAGTGTCTGGCTGGACACTGCACTCTTTAGCATCACAGGAATTATAGGTATCTTACTATTACTTCTTTGGTTTGCAACCGATCATAAAGGAACGCATCAAAATTACAACTTGCTGTGGGCCTGTGTTCTTAACATTTTTATTATTCGACAATTATTTAAGAAAAAAGTAAGTACTTGGTTTATTAAATATTTAAAATTTTTAATAATCTTATTATGTCTATTAACACTGCATTGGATTATTGGTATTCAGGTATTTGCTATTGGATTAGTTCCCTTATTATTAGCCTTATTTATTAGATATTTATATTTAGTTTCTTACTACAATAGTCAATAATTTTATCTAGAGAAACTAAACTGCTATCTACCATAAGATAATTTAAAAACTGAATACCATAACAGTAAACTGAATACTGCAAACTAAGCTACTGCCCTCTAAAGTAAATCATTGTGCTTATCGTTTTAACTAAGATATTTATATCTAAGAAAAAGCTTTTGTGTTTTATATAATATAAATCGTATTGTAGTTTTAGTAGGCTATCATCAACACTAGAGCCATATCTAGTTTTAACTTGTGCCCAACCCGTAAGACCAGGTTTAACAATATGACGCGTTTCATAAAAAGGTAATATTTGTGATAGTTCTTTAACAAAAACAGGGCGTTCTGGTCTGGGACCAATCAAACTCATTTCCCCTTTTAATATGTTAATGAATTGAGGCATCTCGTCTAATCTAGAATGCCGCAAAAATCTGCCAAAAAGAGTGACTCTTGCATCCTTTTTTTCAGCCCAAACTGCTCCAGCTTTTTCAGCATTTCGAATCATGGTTCTATATTTCAAAATTCTAAATACTTTTCCATTTTTTCCTATTCTATTTTGAGAATAAAAAAGTGGTCCCCGATTAGCGATAACATTACCTAGCAAAATTATTGGTAAAAATAGAATGCCAATTATAACTCCTGCAAAGGAAATAGTAATATCAAAAATCCGACGAAAAAATAAGTATAATTTATTTTTATTACTTCTACTAAATGGAAAATACTTGTAAAAATCTTTCCCAACGAATTGTACGGGAATACGCTGTGCCATTTCTTCGTATACCTGCGTATATTCTTTTATTGGAAACCCCTCCTCTAAAAGTGAAATAAGGGAATAATAAATTTCTGAAGTAATAGATTCTGAGTTATAACTTGCTATAACGATCTCCGAGATATTTTCGTCTTTAATTACCTGACGTATTTCATCTGGGTTATACTCCAAAACGCCACTAAATCTAACAGATTCAAGACTATTTAATTCACAATTAATAAAACCTACTATTTTATAATTAGGGTCTGAATTATTAAAAGCTTCAACGATGGTTTCAATATTAGATGTTTCCCCAATAATTAAAACTTTTTTATAAAACCTTGGCGAAACAACAAAGGTTATATATGCTAATCTCCATAGAAATAAGGCAATAAACATTGCAAAATAGAAGTATACTATTTGCAAACGATTATCTGGTAATATAGGTGTGAAAAATGGTGTTAAAAAATAAAACAGAACAGTTATTGAAACTGTAAAAACAATACTCGCAGAAATCTTTTCAATTTTGCTGGATTTCTGCAAATCGTAAAGCTCAAAGATGGTTCCAAATATTGAGACGTATAAAATAAGTATAAAAACCCATGTCCAATTCTCTTTTGTTATAGTAAAATAATCAAAATCAAATGTATTACTAACAAAATATAGCACAATCAATATTGAAATAATATCGAAAATGCGTAGCAGAATTTTACGTTCTGAAATATTAAAATGAATGCTTTGGTTAGACATTGTTTAGAACAAGTTGACAGCGTATAAAGATAATAAGTATATTCAAATGTTAAAATTATTTCAACACTTTATTCCATTGATTTTTAATGATTTCCCAATCTAATTGTTCTACTCTTTTTCTAGCATTTAAAGTCATAATATTTGATTTTTTTGGTGAATTTAGCAACTTTTTAATAGCCACAATAAACGCTCTTACTGAATCTGGTTCTACTAAAACACCAGTCTCCCCATCTTCTATTAGAAAAGGCATACCTCCTACATTAGTAGATATAACCGGTAATCCTAAGGCCATAGCCTCAATAACACTAACAGGCATATTGTCAAAATTCGTGGTATTAATAAAAATGTTATAATCTTTAGATATTTCTATCCATTCTTGTTTTGATAATTTTCCTGTAAAGCTTACTTCCACTTTTAACTTCTTTGCATAATCCATACTTTCCTGCATGCTTCCATCACTATCTGGGCCAACCATGCAAAGTTCTGCTTCTATATTAATGTCTTTTAAGCTTTTTAAAAGCTTAATTGCTAATATAGGGTTATATATTTTCGAGAATGAGCGCACCCATAATAATTTTACTTTATCAAAAGACCTTTCTTTAAACACATAATTACTAAGCTCTATTGAATTTGGGATGCAAACTATATTAGTATAGCCTAAATTTTCAAAATTTAACTGCATATATTTTGATGGGGCTATATTTTTATAGGCATGATTAAATAGTGCTTTACATAACCTAGAAGACTTTTTTAATCGAGCTGGTAGATTCCCTCCATGTAGAATAGGTATATATTTTAATTTAAGAAGTCTACACAATTGACTTACAAAAAATGCGTAATAAAAATTTAATGTGCTGTAGGTATCAATTAATACAAAGTCTGTATTTTTTCTATGCTTAAAACATGTCCAAAGCATTTCTAAAAGCCTTAATACTATGTTTTTTTTATTTGAAACTGAAAGAATTTTATACCCTATATTATTAAGTAACGATCCTAAAACATCTACAGAAGACATATTAGTATTACTTTTTAAATTAGATTTATTTCCTATATAAATTAGGTGTTTCAAATGCTAAAATTTCATTAATTATTAATTCGTTGATGTTTTATGTTTTGCTCTTGATTGATTTTTTTTATCTAAAATTCTTGTATTATGAATTGCATATTTTACATCCAACAAACACAGACCATATAAAAATGCTGGTGCAGCAATACGCATAGAGGAATGATTAATAGTCAAAAACCAGAAAAAATAGCACGAATAAAAAAAGACGTTTGATTTATTTTGTATTCGAAATATCAAAGGTGTTAATAATAAAATTAATAAAGCCATCATACCAAACAAACCATGTTCAGACAAAATACGACTCATCTCATTATGCGATGCAGCTAGAACCCCCTTATTCTTTAGCCTTAACTCCTTTATTTTCCCAACACCAACACCTAAAATTGGATTTTTAAAAAACTCATCTAACTCAAAAGAAATTAAATTACTTCTACCTGTAGAAATATCTTCCTTTGCTCTCCCTAAAGCATCTTGATTTGCATATCGTTTTTCAATAAATCCGCTTGTTTGTAAAGAAGAAAAGGACCAAATTAACAAGCCAAGGGCAATGAATACAAATAGCATTCTACTAATTCTAAATTTGCTTTTAATATTTACTTTCTTAAAATAAAAATATATAAAAGCTATAATCATAAACAAAGCTGTAATAATACCTCCTCTGCTAAAAGTAACAATACCTCTATAGCTTACCACAGCTAACAATACTCCATTTATTATTTTAAGAAATAACGACGGTGAGAGCATAAAAAATCTAATAGTAAAAACAAACATTCCTAAACCTAAAACAGTAGAAACTTGATTAGGACCAAAGCCTCCTGAAGTAGCAAAATTAGACCCTGTACCTGTTATAACGTCTCTAATATCTGGAGTGAATAGAAAAAGGTAAGTTGTATTCGCTATTAATGGGAGTGCCATTACAAAAAACATTTTATGAAAGTCTTGATACGCTATTTTTCTCTTATAAAAAAAAATAGCAACGACACCTAAACACACAGGGCCACTTAAATTAAATGCAATTGCAGTTCTTATAGTAGTTTCTTCTGTTATGTTAAATCCAGCAACTAATATACCTGGAATTAATAAAAAAACATATAGTATGTATGGTATGGGTTGTTTATACGATTTAACATTAAACATACCTATCAAACAAAATACGATAACAAGATATTTTGAAGTTTCGTATAAAAAACTACCTCCTGTCATCCTGAGAAAAACCTCAGAGCCTACTGTATAAGCACAAGCAATTAAAACTTGTAATACTTTTTGCGATGGTTTAGCTTTAAATATGGCATTAACAAAATAGACAAAAATAGCTATTAGGTAAACTTTAGATAGTACTGGTAGAACATATATTAATATCCCTATTACAATATGTAAAACTATTAGTTTTATATAATTTAAGTTTTTCAATTTTAGCTAATACAGTTTATGTAGGTTTTTAAAATAGTTTGTAATTGTACTTTTTCAGAATAATTTTTCAGAATATGTTTATTATAATTACTTGCATGAGTATGCCTCAATTCTACATTTTCAATATACAAAGATATAGCTTTAGACAATTCATCTGGTTTTGTTGCTTCAACTAATAACCCATTATCATTATTTGTAATAAGTGTTTCACATTCTCCAACTTTAGTTGATATAACTGCTAAGTTAGACAAACCATATTCTAATAATGCTAATGGTAAGCCTTCAGACTTTGAAGACAATATACCTATCTCGCATTGACTTAAAATATTAAAAACATCTGATTTACTACCATATATAGAAACAGAATCATTTAAATCAAGTTCATCTATTTTATTTTTTACTGATTTGGAATAATCATCATTAAAATCTTCACCAACACAATGTAGCGTCCAATCTGGATACAGTTCAACCACTTTTTTAAAAGCATTAAGTAAGGTGAAATGATCTTTTTGAGGTCTTAAATTTGCTAAACAGACTATGCGTTTGCCTGAAAGGTACTTTAAATCTGTAACCGCCAAAGTTTTATTCATTATGGCGAAATTTGGTAAATAAGAAACGGCTTTAATTTTAAGTTTTTGTTTTGCCCACGCTTCTAAACTCCTATTAACACTAAAAATATGCGAAAAATATTTTGAACAAAACTTTAAGGTATCGAATTTGCGATTCTGTAAGAAATCGCTATTACCATAATGATCATGCCAAATAATAGAAATATCCCTATTAAATAACTTCATTATTGCTGCTAGAAAAAACGACGTTGAATGCGCATGAATAATTTGTATTTTATTTTCTTTGATAAATTTATTCAATCGTTTTATTGCCCCTACATCAACCGTTTTTGTTTTATTTAAAAACAAATAGTTAACAGTATTTGAAAGGTTTTCTTTTAAAAGGCCTTCCTTTCTGGTGGCACACAAAAAAGAAGCTTCAATTTTATTAGATAATGCATTCGCTAAATTTACTGCAACGCGTTCTGCACCACCAGCATTTAAAGAATCTATTAATTGTAATACGCGCATTTATGGCTTTAATAATTTAACTATTTCTGTTTCAAAAGCATCTAAAGTATAGGTTTGAGACCAGCTTGATGCTTTTTCAGACATCAATTTTAAATTCCCTAAATTTTGTAATTGTTTTTTAATGGTATTAACCGCTAATTCTAAATTAGGCTCTATTAAAACCCCTCTGGCTCCATAATCTAACATAAAAGGCACACAAGAAACTGATGTAGCAATTGGAATAGCACCAAAAAACATAGCTTCAGCAATTACTTTTGGCCAACCTTCAGACTTTGAAGGTAATATTAAAAAATGTGTTTCTTTTAATACTTCTTTCACGACTTCTTTTTGTTGATTCCCTAATATATTAACAATGGCTTCTAACTTATTAGTAATAACATAGTCTTGTAATTCTTCATTTAAAATACCATCTCCATATAAATCCAAATGCACCTTTTTTCCTTGCTTATATAATGCTTCAACAATTTTAATAGCTAATAAAGGACGTTTACCTATTACTAGGCTTCCAACAAAAACAAACTTTAAAGTCTCTGAATAATCTCGTGTTTTGGGAGTTACTATTTCTTGTTTTGTGTATGATGCCGTAAAAAAGGTTTTTATATTTTTAGTTTGATCTGGCCAATTTCCATAAACTAAAGTAGTTATATTTTTAGTAAAAAAAGTGCTACTTAACAACCACCTTTGAAATCGATAACTCATTGGTTGCTTTGCTTTTGGATCCCAATTTCCTGCATATTTAGCAGTTTTAACTTTTTTTGGAAATAAAACCTGAACTAAACAACCTAATAAGCCCATGTTACCAGGACAACGCAAGTGGATATGGTCTGCCTTTTTACAAACTTTGAAAATTGTATAAATTATTATGGGAAGTTTAAAAACCGATTTTATAAACTTTGATAGTGATGTAAATACGACTTCTGGTACCCTGTTAAAATTTATATTATTATGTTGGTAAGCACTATCAATAGTGCTTTTTTTAGAATTTAATAGCGGTGCTATAATTGTAACCTCATCAACATATTTAAACCAAATATTCATTTCCCGAACATAAGGCGCATAGGCAAAAAAATGTTCATCTTCCCTTATATGCTTAACATGAGTGATTATTACAAAATTCATTTTTTTAACGAATAGAATTCATTTAATAATTCTTTTGGCCTCCTATTTATCTCATCTTTTTTAAATGTAAAGGCATACCCTATTGGCATGGACACTGTTCTTCTATTAAGGCTTGTTCTCAGTTTATCTAAATATTTTAACCAACCAAATAATAGTCTTGTTAAGAATAAAAAACTGCTTCTAACTATTTTTTTTGAACTAAGGTTAACAAAATAATTTGAAACAGCTACTGCTACCATAGAGGCACTTCCTTCCGTTATTTCTGTTTTTAATACGTCACATTTTGGAAATAGACTTCTCATACCTGTATAAGTAAATCTAAAAAAGTCATACGGTTCTGCATGGTAAGGAAAATTTTGAGGTGCTTCAATTTGGAGTACCCCTCCAACTTTTGTTACTCTTTGCAATTCCTTACAAAACTTCCAAGGGTTTATAGTATGCTCAATAACCTGAGCTGCTAAAACAATATCGAAACAATCTGAAGCAAAAGGAATAAAATGACCATCAAAAATGTAATCGGGTTTAAACTGGTTGTGAACATCAGAAGTTACAATATCGCAATTGGGAAACATTTTTCTGTAATAAGCACTTTTTTCACCAACGCCTATAATTAACATTTTACTCTTTAATGGAAGCGATTTTGAAAGGTCTTCATACCGCTTATTCATATTAAAATCTTTATTAAGCGCAGGAAGTAATTGTCTTCTTATATAATTTTTTAGATTCGTTTTATCTAAATGAGCACTATTCTGAGTCGTGGTTTTTGAATTAACAATATCCGCTTCATCAAATATAGACTCATAACTAAACAAAATAGGAGTACTATTAAATACTGGTAATTTAGACTGATCTTCAAACAAATAATAACTCTCTGTGATTTTAATTAATTTTGACTGCGAGTCTGGATGTATTATATAATCAAACATATGTTTATTTAACTTATTAAAACTTTTAACCAACCTACTGTTCTTCCTAAAGCTTCACTAAATGCTTCCTTTTTTTTAGATGTAGTAAAGGTATTGGTAAATCTAATTATAATTAATAAAACAGTAATAACATGCCATTTAATTTTCGTTTTTAAAGTTGGTTTAGGGTTTTTAGTTCGCCAAATATAGTAACCATTCTTAACAACCATTTTACCATATTTATATTTATCAGGTCTTCCAGATTCTTCATGATAGTGGTACACTTTAGCCGCAGTATTTAAATATAATTTACCTGTTTTAGCTACGCGAATTGAAAAATCGGCATCTTCGTATAATCCATAGCCTTCAAAAAATGTTGAAAATTGATGTTTCTTAAAGACATCTTTCTTAAAAGACGAAACGCCTCCCATTAGTAATTCTACTTCATAAACCTTATTACTTGGCGGCAAAAAACTAACACTTCTTGCATGAGAGAATAATGGTGAAACCCCTGGTGGACAATCGCAATCTAAACCAAATTTCTTTCTGAGTACAAACCGTTTGCTATCTTTACGTTTCCATCCATCAAAATAAAACTCTTCAATTTTGGGGCGGTAATTATCCCCTACGAATTCAAAATTAGTTTCATTAATAATATAGCCTCCAACACCTAATGCCTCAGGATATGATTTGTACGTGTTTAATATATTTTCAAAATAGTCTGGTACTAAAACAGTATCATCGTCTAAAAAACAAACAATGTCAGACGTACTTGAAACTAAATTAATACCGTAATTACGCTGTTTCGTTAAACCTCTATCTGCATCTTCAACCCTAAAATATTTTAAGTTATCAAAGTTGTTTTTATCTAATAGTAATTTTGTTTCATTATTAGTAGAGCCATCAACAATTAATATTTCATTCGGATATAAAGATTGTATTTTTACTGAATTCAACAAATTCAGTAATGCTTCAGAACGCATGTAAGTACATACTATTAATGAAAAACTATGATAAACCATCGTCTTGTAATTTACTTATAAAAACATCATGAATATGTTTAAAGAAAAACTCCCTTCTTAAATATTTGTTCCATAAAAGTCTATTATTTTCTTGAAGTTTAATAAAATTTTCTTCATTAATTTTTTTATGAAAATTCAAAATTTGTTGTTCTAAGGTTTTAGTTTGCTCATCATCAATGATCAAACAATGCTTTTTCCAATCAATTTTATTAGACAACGGTAATTGACAATCTGTATTTATTAATACAGGAATTCTTCCTACTGCTAAAGTCTCATAAAACCTAACTGAAAAATTCCCTGCGCCTCTAATACAAAATGTATAAGGGTTTTTAACTATATTTTGATAAAACGTTTCAGTTGTTTTTTGCTTCTCTATTTCTGTTTTTACTCCTGCCCTATAGGTATCTCTTAAAATAAAATTGGTTTTCAGTTTATCACTTTTTTTTAAAGTCTTAAGATATTTTGCTCTTTTTATACTTGATGGATAAAAAGGCTGATAATCTTTAAGTTCTTTTTTTAAAATCCTTTTTAAATTTATTTTTATAAAAGCTAAAAACTCTTTGAGGTATTTTAAAACACCTGTTTTTGCATGACCAACAAAGCCTATTTCTGGGATTTTATTTTTTTGTAAAGGGCTAAAATCTTTTTCTAAATTAATCTGGTAAGGATCATTTATAAAAGAAGGTATTATAATAGTTCTTTCATTCAGTTTACTTTTAAAACCACCCAACCTAAAATTAAAAATACTTTTATCTTGTAATGTATAGCCAAAATCGCCTCCTGAATATACCCATATAGGCTTATCCAATTGTTTTGCTTTATCTAAAATATTATCTATAGTAGACTTATAAAACTTTAGTGAATACACATACTCTAAAGGCAATACTATAACGTCTGAATTATTTATATCGTTAACAATTTTATAATAGGTACTTAGGTATTCATTATTTCCATAGAATAAATCGAATAATAACGGAAAAACAAGCTTGCGATTTTGCTCTGTTAATAAATTTGTATCTGTATAAATCTTAAGCATTAAATCTTTCTTTTAATTTATCTGCCCAGAGAAGGCTTACATACCATTCTTTCTTCATATTAGCAATATACTTAAACGGGTTTTTAATGGATTGAGATTTATAGTATTTAATAAAAAGCAAGAGTTTGTATAGTTGGTTTTGTTGTTTTGTTAAATGCGTAAGATTAAATAACATAATTGTTGGAGAAGGTTTAGGTTGACATTTTTCATGATCCCAAGGATGTTCAACCTTAATTCTGTAGCCTCCAAAAGGCGCTTTTAAATGCGTTATTCTTATGTTAGAATAATATATAATATCTTCTCCTAAATTGCGTAATTGCATCCCAAAGTCTATATCTTCCCCATAATTATGCTCGTATTCCATACCGAATTTCACATCTTTTATTAAAGAGGATTTCATAAAACTATTTCCACCTCCAAAAACTGGCGTTTGAGACGTTTTAAAATAAGTTTGTTTCTCTTCTGGTTTTAAATATATGGTGGTACCTACTTTGGTTCCTGTTTTTTCAACTGCTTTTAATAAGTTTTTAATTAAATCTGGTTCAAACCTATTATCATCATCACCTAAAAGCGTCCATTCACTTTCCACTAAATCCAAAGCGATATTTCTTGCATTACAAACCCCACTCTGGTGAATAAATTTATGCTTTATATTAAATGGCCATTCTTCATTAGTTAAATAATCTAAGCTGGAGGTTGCATTCTCTTGAGGGTTTTGTTCAACTATGATTACATTCTTAGGCAAAATAGTTTGCTTAGATAAATCTTTTAATACATCATACAAATATTGTTTTCGACCTATTGTAGGTATAATGACATCCACTTCTTTTTTATCAATAACTTGTTTTGAGGATTTCAAAGGGATTGAAGTAAAATCAAAATTTACTTGTTGTTTTTTGATTAACAGGCTTTTTATAAACGGGATAAAAGGAATCTTTTTTAAATAAATTATAAAACACAAAAATAATAGATATCCCCAAACCCATTTATAATGAGTTTTTACAAATCTGAATAATTCTGACGTTGAAGCTTGATTATCTGCCATAGACTCAGGAACGTTTAACAATAACTGGGGTTCTGAATAACAAAACAAGCCTTGCGACATACCAGTTTTTGCCAAGGAGTTAATGAAATAATTAAAATTAGCATGCTTTTTAAAATCCTTAAAAACAGTATTTAAAAGTGCTGCATGTATACCTCCAACATCGCTACTCATCAACCAAGTAGGATAACATACTTTTTTATTAACTTTTAGGTAAACAGATTGATCTACAAAACCAATATGTTCTGGAATGTAATTTTTATGAAACACAGAATATGAAGCTAAAATGTGTTTATGGTGAAAAACATTAGGTATTTGTGCTTTATTTATATTATCAATATAAGCCTCATGACACCAAATAAGTATTTCTTCTGGAAATAATTTAGCTAATTCAAATAAAGTACTAGTAATAGATGATTTAACCTCAAAAGGAATTGTTTTAAACTCATTGTTAAGAATTCTGAATGGTTTATTATTTTGATGTATTAAATAAATCATGAAATGATGGATTTATAATAATCAATATTAATATCTGCATTCTTTTCAATATCAAAAAGTGTTTCTACTTTTTCTCTTGCCGCATTACCCATTTGGGCACAAAAAGTTTCGTCTCCGAGTAATTTAAGCAATTGGTTTGCATATGCATCAATCTCTGTTGGATGAACCAAGTAACCATTAATACCATCGTCTATCAGTTCTTGTGCCCATCCAATACTTGTATTAACAACTGGCTTTTGCATCGCCATAGATTCTATTGTTACCATACCTAAAGTTTCTGCAAAAGAAGGATAAGTACATACATGTGTGCGTTTTATATGCTCTTTAACTTCAGAATATGGAATCTTGCCTAAATAGTTAACACGTTCTTTGGCTTCTTTAGAAAAAATTTGTTCCATTAGTTTATAAGTAGACTTTTCTCCCGTTTTAATATCTGAAGCATCATTTCCAATAAGAGTTAATTTTGCTTTTGAATTTTGTTTTAATACCTTATTAAATATTTCTGCCAATTCTAAAACTCCTTTTTTTCTTATGATGGTACCAATGTATAATATAGTATTTCTATCATAAATTTCTGGAGTACTATTTACAAAATTTTCTAATTGTAAACCGTAATGAATGGTTTTTATCTTATTCTTATTTAACCCAAAGATTTTCGCAGTTTCAATACCAGCATAAGTTGTTGGAGCTATAAAAGCTGTTGCTTTATTTAAACCCATTTTTTCAAACATAAAGTTTTTAAACTTTTGTTTTCTGTTTTCTAATTTGCAAAAATAAGCATCGCTCCCATGAAACCTAATAACCAAAGGAACTTTAAAGTTCATAAAAGCAGTGATTCCTGTCCAATCTGCCGCTTCTAAAATCTCTATTTGTTTTTTATTTACTATTAAGTTTACATACTTCTGAATATGCTTTCTGTAATAATACCAAGTAAATAGTTTATAAGTTTCTTTTTTAATAAGATGAATTTCCACACCTTTATCATCAATGATTTCAGATTCGTTTTGGTGATATACAAATACCGTAACCTCAACACCTTTTTTAACCAAAGCAATAGCTAGATTTTTAATACTCGTTGCTATTCCTGCCGCATGCTTTACTTTAGGATGTGGATATTCGGATGTGATGAAGCCTATTTTTAATATTTCCCCCATATTATTTAAACAGCTAAAATTAAGTTTAATATACTTCTTAAATTAAAAAGAGTAATAACTATTAATGACATAGAAAAAACGGTGTTTTTGTACATAGTATCAACAGCAAACGGCTTTCGACTTATATAACTTAATACAGCTGCAGGTATTAAAATTTCATAGCCAATAAGCCATCTATGTTCTATAAAAGTAAAACATACAAAAGACAGCGCTAACGTAATAATCAAAAATAAATTTGAAGCTAAATTCTCTTTATTAATAAATGATTTCAATACCATTTTTTTGTTTAGTAATGGTACAAGTAATAAAAAGAACAAAAATCCCCAAAATCTAAAAAACCTCAATATGCTAAAACCAACATTATAGGCAAACATTTTTAGCACAATTACTGGATCCCTGCTAATGACTTCAAAAAAAGATTTAGGCAAACTATCCTCTCCATTTTCATCTAAATACTTTATGACAACATCAAATTTGGTATGCTTCCAAATGGCGTCTCTGTTGGGTGCTTCCTTACCTTGTTCAATTTTTTTTAATCCTAAATAATTTCGTTGCACCCAATTAGCATTAATATTTTTTGGTGCTTTATCATAACTACTCAATTTATTCTTTTCTATAAAGGAAGGATAATGAAAGGCACTCACCAATACTATAAATGATATAAGTGCAACGGCAATTTTTAATATCTTTTTTGGTATACTATCGTTTGAATCTACAAACCAAATAATAAAAGTAAAGGCAACTAATAGAATCCACAAAAGGGCAGTCATTCTAATTGAAATTCCTATTGCAAGTAACAAACCTATCAAAACAAAAGACATGTATTGATCTTTTTTATTGAATAATCTTTGGGTTAAAACATATAGTAAAACAATAATAAAAACACCTAAAAAGGTGTCATTTGAAGCTCCTGAATACGATTTTAAGTTGATCGTAAAAAAGAAATACAGACCAAATAGAATGATAAAGTAAATATCTATTTTTTTTGTTTTTTTTCTTAAAAAATAGAATCCAAAAACAATTAAAAATATTTGGCTTAAGAAGTTTAACAAGAAAAAAGAAATCTCCACATCATTTGTAAACCAGTATAATCCTTTTAAAAATAAATTATAAAGTATGGTCGTTCCTTCAGAAACCGCATCATAGTGGCCTAAATCTAAAAATCTTAAAAAGGCTCCTTTATAGTCGTCATTATTATGAAAAACAAAAATTTTTGGAGTATTTACTGCAATTAGAAATATATAAACTAATAAAGCTATAATAGACAAACCATATAATAGTTTCTTATTACCTGTTATTTTCCAGATTTTATCCATACATCAATATTTTACTTATAACCTCCGTTACATCCAATTCGTAAAACATTGGTAACCTTAATAATCTGTTGGTAAACATATCACTGTTGGTTAATTTCTTACCCTGGTATTTAGCTTGATAATATGGACTAGAATGCAAACTAATATAATGGAAAACGGCCAAAACGTTATTCGCTTTTAAATGTTTTATTATTTTAGATCGTTGGTCTTCAGACTTGCAAATAATATAAAACATATGGGCATTATTTGTCGCGTAATCTGGTATGCTCATGAGTTTGATATCATGCTTATCTGACCAATCTTTTAGTGATTCTTGATAACGATTCCAATGCTCTAATCTCTTTCTTTGAATATCTTCTAAATTTTCAATCTGTGCCCATAAAAATGCTGCTATAATTTCTGAAGGTAAAAATGAAGATCCTGTATCTACCCATCCATATTTATTTACTTCTCCTCTAAAAAACTCAGCTCTATTAGTGCCTTTTTCCCAAATAATTTCAGCTCTATTAACAAAACGGTCATCATTAATTGCTAATAATCCTCCTTCTCCAGAAATAATATTTTTTGTTTCATGAAACGAAAAAGTAGCCATATGACCAATTGCCCCTAATGCTTTTCCTTTGTATTTAGAACAAATTGCTTGTGCTGCATCTTCAATAACCAACAAGTTATGCCGTTCAGCAATACTCATAATTGTATCCATATCGCATGAAACTCCAGCATAATGGACAACAACTATCGCTTTTGTTTTAGAAGTAATTAAAGCTTCAATTTTAGTAGCATCTATATTTGGATTGTTAGAATAAGAATCAGCAAAAGTTATGGTGGCACCTTGGCGAATAAAAGCCAGTGCTGTTGAAACAAATGTAAAACTTGGTATGATAACTTCGTCTCCCTTTTCAATATTTGCTAATATAGCGCACATCTCTAAAGCATCTGTACAAGATGTAGTAAGTAAAGCTTTTTTAAAACCAAAAGTGTCTTCAAAGTAATTTTGACATCGTTTTGTGTAATCACCATTACCAGATATTTTGCCTAATTTTACAGCATCTTCTATATACTGCGTTTCTTTGCCTGTTAAATATGGTTTATTAAATGGGATCATCTTATAAATCTTGATGGATTACCTACATATAATCCTGATTTTTCTATTTGATTTATTACGACTGTGCCAGCTCCTATCTGCACATCATCAGCAACATTAATATTATCTATTATGGTTGAATTAATGCCTATATTACAACGCTTCCCAATATTTACAAATCCAGCAATTGCAACTCTTGGTGACAAAAATGTATGTTGAGCAATTATAGAATCGTGTGCAATGGTGCAACTTATATTAATAAAAACGTTGTCTTTTATAATCGCTTGCTGGTCAATAATAACTCCTGGAAATATACAAACCCCACTTCCTACAACACACGAAGCATCAATATAACACGATGAATGTATAAATGTAGCAAAGGGAACAACAGCTTTTAAAGAAGTATATAGCTTTTCTCTAAAACCTAAATGTTTATAGCCAATTCCAATGATAACTTCGTCAAATAACTTATTGGTAAAACCATTTTCTACATCTTCAACTTTACCAAAAACTTTGATTTGATTTATTATCGTATTCGGAGTAGCAAAATCATCAAAAAATCCTACGACTTCAAATTGATTATCTTGAGCAGCATGATAGGCTATTTGTTGTCCTAAATCTCCAGCGCCTATAATCGCTAATTTTTTCATGTGTTATCATTCAAATTAGTAAGTTCTTTAATTGAAAACAAAGGTCTCCCTTTAGATTCTTTATATATTTTACCTACGTATAATGCAGCAATACCTATAAAAAACAACTGTACTCCTGTTGCAATAATTAGCGAACCTATTATAGAGGGCCAGCCTGACTGAAAGTCTACTAAATATAATTTCAGAAATACAATAACTGCAAGTACTATAATCCCAATTAATATAAAAGCAACTCCTAATTTTACTGCCAATTTTAGCGGTAATTCAGAGAAATCAAAAATCGCATTAAAGGCCAATTCCATTTTTTTCTTAAAATTAAATTTACTGGTACCCGCATAACGTTCTCGCTGATCAATTTCTATAGTGGATTGTTTCATCCCAATATGCATAAAAATACCTTCAATAAACCTGTTTTGTTCTTGGTATTCTAAAAATTTATTTGCGAATTTTCGATTAAAAATACGCATAACCGCCAACCCTTTAGGTAATTTCAATCCTGTGAACTTTCTTAATACCCCCCAAAATATTCTCGAAAATATTCTATTTATAAATGAATCCTTCTTTTCTTTTCTAACGCCAAAAACTAAATCGTATCCCTTTTCAATTTCTGTAATAAAACGTCCAATCTCTGAGGGTGGATCTTGCAAATCAGGATCCATATACAATAAATAATCTCCTGAGGCATGCGTGATTCCTGCTGTTAAAGCTGCTTGCTTTCCATGATTATATGATAACTCAATAAGTTTTATACTGGAATTACTTAAGGCCTCTTGCTTAATAATTGAAACTGTATTATCGGTACTACCATCATCTATAAAAACTATTTCATAATCAAATGAAAACGTTTCAAGCACTTCTGTCATTTCTAAAATAAATCTGGAAATAACAGCTTCTTCAAAATAAACAGGAACTACAAATGACAATTTTTTATTCACAATAATTTTATTAAATAAGTATATCCTTAAACGATTCTATTCTATATTTTGAAGCGGTATAAATATGTTCCCGGTCTATTAAATGTACTTTAAACCCAACTTCTAATGCTGGCTTAATATCCAATTTTAATGAATCTCCAATAAATAAGATCTCATTAGGTTTTAATCCTATTTTTTTTAAAGCTATATTATAAAATTCAATACTAGGTTTCGCCACTTTTTCCTCTTCAGAAATAATGATATGTTTAAAATTCACATGGTGTATTTTTTCTTTTAAGACCTCTGTTAATCCTGAATTAAAATTTGACAATACGCCATATTCGCAGGAACTAAAATTAGATATATATTTAACATCTTCAAAAACTTCCCAAGGTAAATATTTGCAAGCATTAAATATACAATCTAACAACTCTGAAGTTTCAATTATTCCTAAAGCATTAATTAACTCTTTATTAAATGAATTGTAAAATTCTTTTGAGGTAATATCTGGAAACTTAATATATTCTGATAATAACTTATGTTTTTGTTTCAATTCCTTTTCTGAAACATTATAGCCAAAATCTTTAAGAACTTGCAAATATTTTGTCCACAAACTTGGTTTATGAATTAAGGTATTTGCAGCGTCAAATAATATGTATTTGATTTTACTCATTAAAAAATACGGTGTTTTGCTGTGCTATCTTGTGCATGAATAAAGTCGGTTACCTCAGTATAAATAACGTCCATTAAAACCCTGGTGGCTACACCTTTTTTTATATTAGGTTTTGAAGGCGGTTTTTTATACAACCATTCTTCAAGTGTATACTCTACATCTTTAAAACCAAAATTGGAGCGTATTGAATTGGTTCCTGAAATACGACAATTTATTTCGAATGGGACAATTTTGCCTTCTTTTGTAACGATAGATTGAACATTTGCTGATCCTTTTATTTTAGACACAGAAATGATTTCCCGAAGTAATTTTTTTATTTTTTCATCATAATTTGTTATAACCTTACAATGCGTTGTTGTACCATTTTCTAAAATACGTTCAAAAGTTATAAAACCATGTAATTTCTGTGATTTGGTTACATAAAAAGCTGTTGTAATCTCTATACCTTCGTGCAGTTCTTGAATCATATAGTCCTTATCTGAACATGTACTATATTCCTTTGGGTTTATTTGAATCCCACGCGAGCCTCTACCCTTCCTTGGTTTTAATATAATATTCTGAAATCTTGCATCGTATTCACTTGGTAAAAATGAACTGGCAAAAGGAATATTATATTTACTTAAATGTAAATAAGTATTGTATTTATCTAAATAGTTCGATGCTGTTTCTTCTTCTGACACAGCAATATCACAAGTAATTTTATTTTTATACTTTGCAAGATAATAAACCTCAAAATCTGTTGCTGGAAGAATTAAGTCTATAGCTTCTTTTTCTACGATCGATTGGATTGTTTTAATATAATCATTATCATATGCGTAGGGAACCTTATAAAAGACATCACACAAATGGTTGCCCGCAGAAAAGGCTTCAACATTTGCACCAATCACCTTTATATTAAATTGTGATGCTCTAATATTCCTTATAATGCCCTGACCAACATTACCTCCAATACCAGTAATTAATACATTTTTCTTATCCATTCAATACAATTTAATACTTCTTTTTTAAACACCTTTTCTGGTAGCATTTTTAATGTTTTATTAGTAAAACTATTGTCATAAAGATAAGATTTTGAGTTATCTATGCCTTTAAAATTAATTTTAATATCTGGCAAGTATGTTTTAATAAAGTTAACCACTTCAAAATTAGACAATTCATCTTTAGATGTTGCTAAAAAAACATCATTACCATTATATTCTGCAGCCGAATATAAATAATTAGCAACGTCACTAACATGAATATAATTTTGCTTTCTCTTACCGTCTCCAAACAATGTGATCGTATTTTTAATGATCGCATTTTTAATAACTAATGGCACGAAAGTCTCTACTTTCATATGAACCCCATAAATAGAAGAGATTCTAACAATAGCATACTTATCATGTTGTTTTACAATAGCTTCTCCTTTAAGCTTGGATTCAGCATATTTAGATTGCGATTCTAAAACACTTTTCTCTGTGATTAATTTCGTAGTATGTTTATATACTGAAACACTCGAACAAAACACTATTTTTGCACTTTTAAACTGTTTGCATAAATCATTTACCAGATCAACATTAACAGCTTTCAGCTTATTATCGATATTTACAGATGTGCCATTAGGGATAAACGCACTTATAATATAAACCACATCAAAATGATCTTCTAAATCTTTTAATTTAGTAATAGGTATGTGAGCTATTTTACTATATAAATTATCTATATTTTCATGATAGACACCAAGAACATCCATACCAAGCATGGCTATTTTTTTAGATAATACGCTACCTAAAAAACTATTTGAGCCAATTATAATATGTGATTTTTTTTTCACTGATCTATGTCCTTTAAAACAACCTTTGCTTTATTACCTTTCCATTTTATTGTACCTGCTTCTTTCCATGGATTACTCAAATTTTCTTTTAAAAAGTTTTCTTTCCATTCAAATGTTAAATTTACATCCTTCATATGTACCTTAAATTCTGCTGTATTTAGATCTATTCCATTTTTATGAGCCCAAAAGGACGCATATCTAATCAATCCACTCTTTAATACATCAAGTTTATCTAAAACATAAGGTCCATTTACTCTAAAATTATAATTTGCCCATATACCTCCTTTTAAATAATAATCTGGCATACCTTCCTGATCATATAACGGCAACAGTTCTCCCTGATAAGATATATTGAAAACTTTATTAAAACCTTTATAATGTGAATCAATAAAAACGCCATGTCCAGTAATACCAAAAAATCTTCTGATATTTTTATTTAAGACCTTGTCTTTGTAATTTTTTAATTTTTTAATTGGTTTTTCCAAAGATGAATTTGCCTTAACAGCTTTTATAACTATGCTTTCACTAAATGGAAAACTAAAACTCACACTAAATTGAAAAAAAAGTAGCGCTACAAAAACCACCTTGGCTGTTCTTATCTTAAAACTTCTATAACTAATCGATTTATATAAAATATCATCATCAGAAATATTTCTATTCGTATTAGTTATTAGACTACGTGAAGGCTTTGTAAACTTTTCAAGATCACTATTGTCAGATATTATTAGTTTAAACAAAAATTTTAACAAGTTAAAAACACCAGGTATGTAAGCTAGTAAAGCTATTGGATAAAAAAACGGGATTAAACTAGTTACTTTTTTATATGCGTTATTTCCTAAAAACTGCTTTCCTTTTTTATCTATAGCATAAAAGGTCCTTGATATGTTTTGTTTTGAAGTATTTTCTTGAATACGTATAAAATCTATAGCTTTGAAAATATCGAAATGTGATATGCAAATTTTCATACTTAGACAAAACCGACATTCTGCATTATAAAAAAGTTGCAACTTAGATTTTTTATATGCTATTTTTTCTATAATGATTTGCCACAAACCAACAGGAACCATTAACAAATAAATGGCAATATAACCTAGAGCAAAATATGGTATAGGAAACTCAAAGAAAATACCAATGTGCAATCCCAATCCGGCTAATAAAAAATATGGTCTGATTTTTTTAATAAAAAAGACAATTGGAAAAATGATTTCAAAAACCAACACAAAATATCCTAAAAACTTAATAAAATATTCTTGGTTCAAGATCCATTGATCGTTTAAAATAGTGACTTGAGGTATTGATGCTGGCAACCAAATCCCCAAACCATTCATCCAAGCTAACGATTGAAATTTATAAAAAATCGATCCAAAATAGACCAAAGCAATACCAACAAAAACTATTATAAAATAATTCAATACTGAAGTTGTCTCAACTGGTTTGTATAACTGTACGGAATTTGAGTGTTTTATCTTCCTTCTTAAGTTATCTATAGAAATTGATCTGGATAATGGTGTAAAAATTATTACAAGGGATACTCCTAAATAGACGTAATCCATATGATATTCGTAAACTCCTACAGCATTAAAAACCCAGAAGACAAATAGATAGTTAAAGGTTGTCATCAATCGTGTAAAAGCACCAAAGACTATAAATAGCAAAACGACCATCCAGATAAGAAATGGGATGGTATAGTCTATATGAGATTCATTTAAATAAGGAACAGTATCAAAATATAAATGCCTATATCTAAATATTCTATTAACCTCAAAAAAGAGGTTTAACGCAAAACAAATTCTAAATATGGCTAAGCCTTTTGAAGAAATCTTCTTATCGTAAAGTCTATCTACAAATCTTAAAAGCCTCATTAAGTTTTATTTTTTTAGAATAAATTCTATAGCTTCCCATATATGTTGTGATGCTTTTGTGGGGTTTTCACCAACAACTATTTTGTACCATTTACTCCCTGCTTCAACATTTGATAATTTTCCATCTAAAATTTGCTTCACTAAATCTTTTAAATGGTTTTTATCTTCACAGAACACCGCAGCGTCTTTACTTGGCATACTTCTAAAGTGTACATATTTATAGTTCTGCCCTATATCTCGAATGCCTTTTTTTAATTGTGGTTGTTCGTAATTATAATAAATACAAGGTTTGTTATGTGCTACAAAATCAAATACTGTGGATGAACATACATTGGTTACAAATTCACTATGTTCGCACACGTTATATAGCATTTTAAAATCTTCTTTTGTTGGCAAAATCTGGTTCCATTGCCCTCCTACTTGTTTCCAAATAGGATCTAAAACTTCAATAATATCTTTGTTTGCCTCAATAACGGCATTATATCTGGGCGTAAAATCCACAGGACATTTTCTATAAATAATGCCTAAATTTTCACCTTCTGCATTTAAGCTTCTAACAGCATTTGTTAAATCTTCTAAGTAGTATTGATCCAGAGGAGATGTCGTTTCATCATCCCCAGAATAGCAAATATATTTTTTATTCGTATCCAAATTATACGCCTTAAAAAACACGTCTCTTGTTTGCTTTAATGAGGTATTATAATGTGGTTCAAATTGTGGTGTTCCTGTTACAAAAACTTGTTCTTCTTTTACAAAGGGATAATATTGCAGTACCTCTTTCTTCATTAAATCGCTCCATACACAATAATAATCGGTTTCTACTACTTGCATAGCTTTTGGCACATTATCCCAAGAATATACAAAGGCTACGGTTGGAATTCCTAAATCTTTAGCCGCTAATAAAGCACTAATAGATTGTGTTGCTCGTTGTGTTGTGCAAAAAATTAAATCTGGTTTATGAGTTTCTAATTGTGTTTTACAGTACTTATATTTTGACGCAGAACGCTCTAATTGATTAATCTTATTTCTAAGTTTAATGATTCCTTTTTCAGACGAATATAAACCAATTAAACACTTTATATATATACTTTTAAAAATGTTTTTTAGCCCTTTATAATTAAATGGAAACTTATACGTTGGATAAACAGCATCATTAAATTTATCTCTTGACACATTCAATTCTGCACGTTTTCTTGCCCTTGAATACAAAGGTAATAGTGGATGACTTGTATGGTCCTCAATTTTTACTTCATCGAAATCTAAATTATCTTTTAGCGAAAAAATAGTATTATTCCAATACGTAATATCAAATCCCTTTTCCTCACCTATGCTCTTAAAATCTGTAAAGGCAAAGTTCCTTAAACCAACACCGTCTGGAAAAAAAACGAAAACTTTTTTACTCATTTTAGTTTTAACCTTTTTGGTTTTTTAGCTTGTCGCGTTGTACTTGTTCAATAGGTAATATATCCTGATGTTTGAATTTTAAAGCTCTATAAACCGCATTCGCATCTCTGGATAATTTTCGTAAGCCCATTGGCTCTAAAGATGCTGCATGGTCTGTACCTTTCCATGTTCGATCTATGGTATAATGCCTTTCTATAATATTTGCTCCTAAAGTATAAGCAGCAACATCTACTGCGATTCCTAAATGATGTCCGGAAAACCCAATGTATTTCACTTCATTTTCATACTTTTCTTTTAATAAATTGATATCTAAAAGACAGACATCTTCAAAAGGTACTGGGTATCCCGAAGTGCAATTATAAAGCACCAGATCTTTGTTTCTATTATGTTTTTTAAAGAAGTTTACTAAATCTTCGATTTCGTCTTTAGTAGTCATCCCTGTTGAAATATGCAATTCGCCTTTGTAGTTTTCACACAACCATTGCAACATCTCAACATTATTATTACATGCAGATGGTATTTTTATAAATTCTGGATTTAACGATGTAATTTCCTTTGCTGATGTTAAATCCCAAACTGAAGTAGAATAAGTGATACCAATATCTTCACAATATAACTTTAATTCACGGTGTTGGCTAATATTAAATTCTAAAAACTCTCTATGCGCTCCGTAAGTTTCTCCATAAGAGTTTGCTGGATTTGGATGCGGTTGGTTGTATTGTGCCTCTGTTAATAACTCTTTGTTATTACGTTTTTGAAATTTTACGGCATCGACATTGCAAAATATTTTAGCTACTTTAATGAGTTCTTTTGCTATTTCTATATCTCCTTTATGATTGCATCCAATTTCTGCTATTATATAAGGCTTTAAATATGTATTCATAAGATGTAAGAACTTATTAAAATCTTTTATTATAATTCATTATAAACTGGCAAGCTTCTCGAATAGCGCCTGCTCCAGAATCTTTAGAGAGTACTATATCTGCATGTTCCTTAACAATACTTGTGGCATTATTTGGTGCTAAAGACCAACCTACACTGCAAATATTTGTAAGATCGTTAACATCATCACCTACGTAAGCAACATTACTTAAAGCAATGCCTTTATCTAATATAATTTTGTTAAGCAACGTGTATTTGTCTTTTACTCCTAAAAATACATTTTCTATTTTTAGTTTTTCCATCCGTTTAGCAACGAGTTGCGAATCCTCAGACGTCATTACCATAATCTCGACATTAAATTGTCTCAAAATTTCAAGCCCCATGCCATCTCGCATATCGAAATTTTTAGAAAGCTCTCCATCTTTAGTGTATGCCACTGTTCCATTGGTAAAAACACCATCAACATCTAAAACAACATGTGTTATTTTCTTTGATTCTTTTTCTCGTTTTTGCCTTTCAATTAATAAACTTTCTATAGCAATCCAATCTGATTCTGTATCAATTTCCATTAAAGACTCGTCTGCCATTTTCACAATAGCAGTTTTATCTCCTAATCTACTTTTATTCTTTTTAAAGGCTTCTTTGGTAACAGTATAAACAGCGCCATTTTCTATTAATAAACCCTCAAAATCCTGACGCCTTGGCCTTTTAAGAGGATTATAATTTATAGGTGTTCCATTTTCGTTCCACAAAAAACGATGCGTATTTACAACGGTTAGAGCTGAATCGTATTCATTCCCTAGTTTATTTAAACAAGTATTTATGTCTTCTCTTTTTGTAAAAGGAGACGTAGCTTGTAGTAAACAAAAAGTATCAAAATCGTAATTTATAGATTCACTAAATTCTAACATGGCAAACTCGGTTGACGCATTATCGTTTGCACTTTCGTCACTTCTTAACAGCCCTTTCACCTTATCTGTCCAATGGTATTCTTTAGCTATAAATTCAAGAATACTTTCGTCATCTGTATAAACATAAACGACATCAAGATTAGAGAAAATAGCTTCTCCTAAAACCCATGTGAATAACGGTCTTCCAACCATTTTACGTTTATTTTTATTTGGTATTCCTTTTGATCCTTTTCGTAATGGAATAAAACCTATGCGTTTCATTTATTGTTAGTGTCTTTTTGTTACTCTATTTATGCTAAAATACAGGATGTTTTTAAAAAATTGATTATACAGTGAAAACAATTTAATATTATTTAATTTACATAATGTTTTAAGATCTTAGAAACATATATATTATTCTCATTTATACATCATTAAAATAGTATAACAAGGGCTATTTAATATTTTAAATCTCTTAATGTTAATCTATGCTGTAGTGTGCTTTTTTTAATAGGGCGCCTATATTTTAGAATGTTAAATATTTGAAAAAGTGTCGAGAAACATACCTTAAAAAATAGCTTAAAATATTTAAAATCTGATAAAGCATACTTTCCAAAATTATGAACCAGCAGCTTTACTATTTTTATTATAGGATTAGGATAGTAGACCAAATAACATCGTATTGAATTTCTAAGTTGCTGCTCAAATCTAAAATAGTTTCTACCTTTTAACTTTCTTTTTTCAATATCTATCCTATGATTTACAACAATATTATGACAAAATAGAATTTGATAATTTAAGTTTAAGACCTCTAAAGCCAAAGCAGGCTCTTCTCCATAAATATTTATCCAAACTGGAAAACCATTTGTAATATTATAAACAGACTTTCTTATAGCAAATCCACAGCCAATAAAATCATTTGTAAAATAGGATTCGTTTAGTTTAGCATATTGTAATGCAACACCATCTGTTTTAAACAAACCTCTAACTTCCTGAAATGCTATAATACCAAGCCTTTCGTTATTACCGAACTCTTTTTCAACGTTATTAATAAAGCCTTCACTTATTGGGTGTGCATCATCGTCTAAACCTATAAAAACGGCTCCTTTAGCTTTTTTATAAAGGACACTTCTAGAAGGCGATGCGCTTAGAGGTTTTTTAGAAATAGTCCAATTTACCCAATCAAACTGATGGACGATAGCCTCTGTAGTTTTACAATCATCAATAAAAACTAAAACCTCATGCAAAGACAAGTCAATCAGGCTTTTTAGTTTATTTAATGTAAAACTTAAATCATCTGGTCTGTTTTTTGTAACAATGAGAAAAGACAGCTTCATTAATTTATTTTTGTTTTTGCAATGTTTTCGTAAATGTTTACTATTTGAGGTTGTAATATTCCTCTGTTGTAATGTTTATTTATAAATTTCACATTAAAATCTTGCGCCTTTTTTCTTAATTCCAGATCGTTTAAAGCTAATTTTATTAATCTGGATATTTCGTTTATATCTAAAGGATCATTTATTAATAACCCGTTTTGATGATGTGTTATTATTTCTTCTGAAACACCTCCTGGGTTAGATTGAATAGGAAAGCTCCCCATAGCCATAGCCTCTAATAGAGCATTAGGCATACCATCTGAAATACTATTAGCTATATGGATACAACTTTTCCCCATATACTCTAAAATTAATTGATTGTCAATAAATTGACTTCTTTCATGTACAGTAATATTTAATACTTTTAACTTAGTCGAGTTGTTAATAAAGTTTAAAACTGATTCGTCTGCACTATAAATAACAATTTGCTTATTATTTAGAATAGTATCCTGAAGTAATTCTATAGCCTGTAAAACCTTAACGGCTTGCCCAACACCATCATCATAACCTTTTATGAGTATACAGTTACGCTTATTAATGTCTTTTATTTTAGAGTCGTTAATTTTTAAACCGCCGTTGCCAGGATAAACTCCTAAAAACGTTGAATTAAATCCATTATTTTTTGAAATGTTATAATCACGTTTACAATCTGTTATTAGATAGTTTGTTCTTTTAAAAAATTGCTGAACTTGTTTTTTTATTACCCCCATCTCTTCAAAATAAAACATATCACTACCCCAAGATGAATATATTAAAGGTATTGTATTCCGTTCCATAACATCCAATATAGGCAATCCTGATAATTTCATTTCAAAGCAATGTACTATATCAGGTTTTATATCTCCTACTGTCTTTTCAAAAACTTGAGACGTGTCTCTTTCGTTAATTTTCTGAAAAAAAGCATATAATTTAGGTGCATGTTTTTTTATAGAAGATCTAAATATATAATCTTGTTTTAGCTTCCATCCTTTTATTTGAGTCACCCAATTAATACGTTCTACTTCTGGCCCGCCATCTGTAATATCAAACCAATAGACATCATGTCCTGATTCTTTCAATTGGTTCACCCATTGAAAAAAATGATGATTTGGTATGGCAACCATGAGTATCTTCATATTTAATTATTAAATAGATTTTTATAGTGAAGCATTACGAACTGCATCTAAATAATTTTTACCAATCGTTTTTCTTGAATATTTATTTTTATAAACAGTCCTCAATTCATGTCTAATATTTGCTAGTATTTTTTCATTTAAATTTTCTATCTCAAAAATAGTGTTTACTAAAGATGCTCCTTCTTCAATGTTAAACCAAAATTGGTTATCTGTCTTATCTAAACGATCCATCATGGCACCAACTTGAGTGGATATTATAATTTTACCAGCTGCCATGGCTTCTATACCAACCAAAGGACCAGCTTCTTCAAACGACGGAATGATTAAAACATCTATTCTATTAAAAAAATCGATTATTTGCTCACTGGATAATTCACCTAAACAATCTATAAACTTATTGTTTTTAGTTAATCTGATCACCTCATTTTGTAGTGGTCCACTACCTGCTACTATTAATTTTTTATTGAGATTCTCAAAAGTTTTGAGCAATTCAACAATGCCTTTTTCTTTAGAAAATCTGCCTAAATAACCATAAATTAATCCATTAGTGACCTCATTAATTTTAATATTAATTAAGTCTTCTTCTAGTAAAGTAGTTTGGTCTATAATTTTTATGTTTTTTTTAGAAACACCAATCAATTTTTCATAATTAGAATTTGAATGCACTAAAATAGCATTGGCATTTTTCAATAACTTAACTATTGCCTTTGGTATAATTGTTATTGTACCTGTTGTTCTGACTATAAGTGGTCTATTTAGTTCTTGACATAAAACTATAACTTCTTCCAACCATTTGGTTGTAAGTTCACAACTAAATATAATTGTATCATACCTAGCTATTTCTTTCTTTAGAGTACTAAAATACCTTTCATCAAACGAAAAACACTTACTATTTAATTTATTTCCTATAAATCTATAGGCAGGCTCTTTTCGCCTGTAAATTAGTTTACATGCTATACTTGTAAGCTGTATGAATATATTAGAGTTAAATATTTTTTTATCGATTGTACTCCACCTATTAACATTATCTCCTAATAAAGCAACAGATTTTTTTGTCATTGGTATGGTAGAAAGAAGATCTACTCGAAAATCTTTAGTTAAAGCATCTACAATGTTTTTCGCCTCAATTTCTCTTCCTCCAAAATCACTAATGGGACCTACAATAAGTATTTTCTTTTTTAAATTCATCTATCTAATCAACCTTAATATTCAGGAATTTTAAATTTAAAATCTTCTTGTTTTTATATTCCAATGCTTTTTTCTCAATAAGATGCCAAGATAAATAACCAAATGTTACCGATACTAAAATGGAATATATTATTAACTCATAAAGATCAAAATTAAAAAAATACATGAGTGTTTGTTGAATAGGGAAGCTATAAATGTAAATACCGTAAGACAAATCTCCTATTTTTTGAAAATTCTTTAAAACTGGAATTGGCATATACCCAATTAGCAAAATAACAATTGGAAATATTATATGCTTAAAATTATTATAATAATTAAAATAAATTAACACGAATACAACCAAACATGAAATAAAAATACTGGAGGTGAAAAACAGAGTTCCTTTACTTATTACCTTATCAAAACCTAAGCTAGCCAAAAGACTTCCTGAAATAAAAAAAGCACTAAAATTCAAAATATGATAGCCTTGCATTCCAAAAACGAAAGCACCCGAAAACCGATCTAAAAATAGTGTATAAGTAAAAAACAATATGATAAACGACATGAAAAGCATCATTTTTACAATTAATTTATTTTTTCTAAAAAAGAATAAAATTGCAAGCAAGACATATAATGAAAACTCATAACGAAGCGTCCATAATGAACCATTTATTGAATGATATGGATTGTGGTCGAAAATACCTTTTATAGATGACTGAAAGTTATACAAACTCATATTATTAGGTATATAAGTATAAAACTCCGCATTACTAAAAAGCGGAATACTTTGTTCGTATATAAAAGGAACTAATAAAACAGACAATAAAAGCACTACGAATAAGCCTGGAAAAAGTCTTAAAAAACGTTTCTTAAAATAGATTTTTAGATTAGTACTCCTTTGAAGACTTTGAAAGATAAAAAAGCCACTAATAACAAAAAAACCATTTAAGCCTATGCTTGCCAAGACTATTTGTCCGTTGGTAACTTTATAAATCCATTGAGCACTTTCACTACTGCCTGATAATGGGTACGAATGAGATATAACCACGAATATGGCAAAGAGAAACCTTAAAAAATCAAAATTATTATTCTTATACGTTTTCAATAATTATTATATCAAGTAACTTTAGGTCTGTATTATGAAATAAAGAATTTCTTGAAACCAACTATCCTCGGGGCAGAGTCATAGAGGTATTTTGCTGGTTTCATACCCAATCAAGTTGAGCACAGGTTTTGACCTAAAAGGTCAAAAACCAAAATTCTGTATTTAGATTCCCGTTTTATTCATTCTTTAATATTTTATAATAATGAATTCATGAATCTTTCGATTTCACGGGAATGACAATTTCAACGAAAACCCTGCCTTTGCCGGCAGGCAGGCTCGAGGCAGAGCCTAGGGGAATTCTTTTCGATTAAAACTTATCTGGCTTTTTAGAAATAAATTTAATTAGATAAGCATATCGCGATATGGCATACCATAAATCAATAAAAAAATACTTTATCAGGTTAAACACAGACATTAAAAAACCCTTAGACGCCTGTAAAAAACTTATATCCTTATGCCAAATTTGGTAGTTCCCCAACACATCATTTTTAAACCTAAAAAAAAGCTGTTTTCTGGTTCTTTTGATTTCATAACTAAATATAGATTCTACAAAATCAATGTCATACCCTTCTTTTAAAACACGTTTAGTCCATTCTTTATCTTCAAATGTAGGAACATCTACTTTAAACGGATGCTTCTCCCAAACTCTTTTACTAAATGCAGATCCAGAAAAAATTAATCCAGATTTATTAGGGTCTACAGTTGCAGAAACTTTATTAATAAAATTTCTATAATCATTGGCTCCATGTAAGCATCGTAAACCAGCTAAATTAGGGTTTTCTTCAAATTTCTTTTTTATTAGTTTAAAAAAGTCATGACTTACAGGAAAAGAGTGTGCACTAAAAATAACAACTACTTCATTTTTAGCTTCTTTAGCACATATGTTAGCACTGCCCCCAAAACTATAATTTTTAATAGTTACAAATCTGGCTCCGAACTTTTTTGCTACTTCATTACTATTATCTGTAGACAAATTATCTAAAACAATGATTTCCTCAATATCAGCAAGATACCTTTCTGTTAAATTTTTCAACAAAAAAGTTAAAGCTTCAGATTGATTTTTATTTCTAATTACAACGGAAATCATTAATCGTATTTTAATTAACTATAAAGCTTTTTTACTAGCTTAAAGGGTTTGGTTATTATTTTGGCTATTTTATATTCTATAGAATTTTTAATTTTAATTTCACTGCTCCTGTATGTCCTTAATTGATGAAATAAAACAGTCATGCAGTTATCAAAATCTTTAATGTAAATATCACTATGTTTTTTAAAAACATATTCTTTAGTAGTTTCAAAATGATTATTAATAGTATCTACTAACATTGATTTTTTCGATTTTCGATAATAAAACAAAAACTCTTCTATTACTTTATATTTCCAACCTTGTTTTGTAATTGCAAGCCAAAATTCCCAGTCTTCAAAACCTGTTTTCATTTGCTCATCATAACCACCAACTTCAACCCAGCATCTTTTTCGGTATAAAGACGTTGCAACTAACTGATTTACATAAAGTAAATAATGATATGTATCTCCTTTCGGCTTTAATTCATTAACAATATTTGAAGTGTTTTCAATAAAAAATTTGCTATAACAAGATACGATTGCCAAAGATTTATCTTCTATTAGTTCGGAAATTAATGTTGCTAAAAATGATTTCCCTATGATATCGTCTGCATCTAACGGTAAAATATATTCACCTTTGCTTATTTTAATACCAGCGTTTCGAGCACTTGAAAGTCCCCCATTTTCCTTATATAAATATCTAAATCTATTATCTTTTTCGCACCATTCCCTAGCGATTTCTCCAGTGTTATCTGGACTTCCATCATTAACGATAATACATTCCCAATTTGAATAGGTTTGTTTTAAAACGGAGGATAAAGCTTCTTCTAAAAAATGTGCTTGGTTATAGCAGGGCACAATGATTGAAATGTTTACATCCATTTTAAATCTTATTTAAGAATCCTAGTTTAACAAGAAGGTTTATAATCCTAGATTGTCTTAAACCTGAAATTATCCCCCGATACTTAATAACATCTTCAAGGTCTTGCACAAAGACAGCATATTCAGAATTTAAAACGCCTTGCCTTTCGTTTACTATAACGTTTTTATTATTCGAATTTGAACTCATCCCATCTAAATAGAATGTTGACAATGGTGCATTAATCTTTTGATAGCTTATATTGTTTTTACAAATACTGTCCATAAAAAATTTCCAATCTGATACAATTTTTAAACTCTCATCATATAACCCTACTTTATCAAATACTTCCTTTTTTATAAATGTAGCTGGATGTGGCAAGGTATCTTTTACAAAATAAGAGAAAGATAATACTTCTGGATATTCTTTTATAAAATTATCTTTTTCGCCAATAACCTGAAGGTTAAAATATATAATATCACTTTTCCCTAAACAATCTATATTTTTTTCTAATACTTTATTGTTATAAAAATGATCTCCGCTATTCAAAAAAACCAAATAGTCTCCTGTTGCTTTTTTTATACCTTTGTTCATAGCCTGATACACACCATTATCTGGTTCGCTTACCCAATAGCTTACTCTATTGTCTAAACTTTCTAAGTAAGCTCTCGTTCCATCATTTGAACCGCCATCGATAATAATATGTTCGTAACCTTTCCATGTTTGAGAACACACGCTATCAAAAGTTTTTTTTAACCCTTCTAGATTATTATAAGTAATAGTAATTATGGATATTTTTGATCTCAAAATTATATTTCAAAATAATTATAATTCTTAATTAAGCTCTTTTTCTTCAACGATTTTAATGAATTCTTCAATTTCAAAAAAGTTTTTTTCAATTAAATATAAATTTTCATCATTAAAATTCCACCATTTTATTTCTAATAGTTTAGTTATAATAGCATCTTCAAATCTATACTTAATAACCTTAACAGGGTTGCCTACCGCAATAGCATAAGGAGGGATATCTTTTGAAACAACTGCCCCTGCCCCTATAATTGCGCCATCTCCAATTGTAATACCGTCTAAAACCGTGACGTTCATTCCTATAAAAACATCATTACCAATAGTAATTGGTAAAAATTCCTTGATTTTATCATCTTTACTCAATGTCATTCCATTTTGATTTGCTACAGAATAAAACATGGGGTGCGTAGAAACACTATTTGTTGGATGAACACCACGACCAGCCATAAAATTAGTTCCTATAGAACAAAACTTACCAATAACAGTATTATTTATTATTGATTTTTCAGATATGTAAGTATAATTACCAATTATAGTATCTGATAATCTTGAAGGTGGATATATTTTTGTTGATTTCCCTAAATAACTTCTAACGTTTAAGATTTGATGGTTTAATCGTATTACTTTTTTTAAGTTCGGAAATATTGAAAAAACAAAACTTCTTATTTTCTCTTTTATTACTTTTTTAAAATTTTGCTTTATTGTTTTTTCTCTTAATGCCTTATAAAAATTCCTGATGATGTTTTCAGCATCTCTATTCTCTAATATTTCAATGCGCTCTACGTTAATATTGTTTTCTAAAACACTATTCTTAAATTCAGTATGAACTCCATTATGAACCCCAGAATTATCAAAACCTATATTTTCAACTAGAGATTTTTTAGGATACAGAGTAAAGCCATTTTGTAACAATACTGATGCGTGCCATTTAATAAACCACGTATTAAGTTTTCCTGAAATATTATGAGCTAGCTGACTGCTTAAATAATCATATCCAAATTTATCTAAAGAGGTATATGATTTTTTGTTTTTAAGTACATTTAACAAATCTAAGGGGTCGCTATTAAAATGCTTCCAAGCGGAGCTCCATGTTGCCCATCCCCAACAAAGGGGTACGTTAAAAAAGAAGGTTTCTGGCAATTCTTGCTCATGCGGGTACATGTAAGCAGAAACATGCATAACTTCGTTATTATTCTCATAAAAAGTTAAAGCATCATTCATATACTTTAGAAAGCCTGAAGACGTCTCTAAATCGTCCTCTAATACAATTATACGTCCATGTTTTTCAACAACTTCAGTTACACCAGTAATAATTGAATTAGCTAATCCTTTGTTTTTTTCGTTAGCTCTTACATGTACTTTTTTAAATCGATCTTCTTTATTTATAATTTCAAGAACTTTATGTACTTGACCTAAATTATCAACATCTGTTTTTGATTTTGGACCATCACAAAATATATACAATTCGCTTTCTAAAGCTTCTGGATTCATTGCTAATGCATCCAGTGTTTTTTGAGTGTGGATTGGGCGATTATAAGCAAATAAAACTATAGGTGCTAATTCCATATTATATAAAAATAATGTATTCCTGTTGATTTTTATTTACAAGCATTGACCAAATTATTTTTGTTTGTATAAAAATGGAAAAAGTTTTTGTCTAAGCCTAATTATAGGAAAGTATTTTACACTTAATATTGAAAACAAGCTTTTTGGGTTATTTATAAATATAAATGCCCAATAACCTATGTAACTATGTAACCTCTGTTTTTGTTTATATTTTAAAAGCCATAATACATTCAACAATTTATCTATACTTTGTAATGGTACTTTCTTTTTATTCCCCCAGAAAAACAACGATTCATACATATTTACCCTATACTTTTCGTATAAATTTTCTTGGTTAAAAACATTTGCTTCATGAACACCTCTAATGGCCACAGGCTCATTAATTATACCCGATTCTAGCTCGCATTTTAAAGCCATTTTAAAAATGAGTTCTGTGTCTTCAGATATCAACATAGACTCTGTAAAATAGCCTATTGTATCAAAAACTGATTTCTTTACAGTTAATCCGTCTATTGAAAAATGACCGTTTGTACCAAATAATAAAGCGTCAAAAAGTGCTTCTGGTTTAATTCTTTTATTAACAGTGGTCAACTTTAGCTTCTCTTTTTCTAACTTAGTAGTGTTTCTATAAAAATGAGCTCCAATAGCATTGTAAACACCATCTGTTTTATTGTTATTGATAAATACCTTTTTATCGTTTACAAATCTATTTGGTAAGTAAAAATCATCTGCATCTAGGAAAGCAATATAATTACTGGTAGCTTTTTTAATTCCTAAATTTCTACTAGAAGAACGCCCTTGATTAGAATTGTTTTTATGATAGTAAACTTTAATTAACGAGTTTAATTCTTGTAATTTTTTAAGAATATCTTGAGTTTTATCTGTACTGCCGTCGTTAACTACAATTATTTCGGATACTTCGGGTTGTTCAATAGCCGAATTGATCGCTTTTTCTATAAAGTTTTCCGCATTATAAACTGGAATAATTACTGATACTGAAAATTGCATAGTTTAGGCTAAGTTTGAATATTTAAAACTTATTTATCAATCCTAATTTGATTAATATTTGCATTTTTTTTGATTTCCTTAAGTTTCTCAAAATCCGTTCTAATTTAAATTTATACTTTAAATCATTCATCTGAATTGAAAACTCGGTATTCAAAACCGATGTCCTTTCAGCTTTCACTATTTCAAAATTTTCTTCTAAAGAGCTTAATCCTCCTCTATAAAAATTTGAAAATACATCATCTATATATTTATAAGTAGCATTAAATTTACATAATGCTAAAATGAGAAATTTCCAATCTGATACAATTTTCAAACGCTCATCGTAATACCCTATTTTTTCAAACAAACTTTTTTTTATAAAGGTTGATTGATGTGGCGGTAAATCTTCATGAAGGAAAGCAAATGTAAGTACTTCAGGGCATTTTTTTACGCGTGTTTCATTTAATCCAACATCATTAATATTAAAATAAACTATATCATACTCATTCAAATGAATTTTCACTCTAGTAAGCGCTTGAGAGTCTGTGAGATCATCCCCACTATTTAAAAAAAACAGATAGTCACCTTTAGCTACTTTAATACCTTTATTCATAGCATGATAAATCCCCTTATCTGGTTCGCTAATCCAATAACTAAAACTGGCTTTATTGGCCTCTATTAATTCTTTACTACCATCTATGGAATTCCCATCAATTATAATATGCTCAAAATTAATAAAATCTTGATTTTGAACGCTTTTAATTGTGGTTTCAAGACCATCTACATTATTATAATTGACAGTAATTATTGAAATTAAAAGATTATTTAGCATGTTTGGTTAATATTTATACTTTAGGCTAATCTTAATTTTTATTTTTTTCATTAAACTTTTTGTTGAAAAACACTTTTTCTGTTACCTTTTATAAAAAACATCTTTAAAATAATAATATCGTTTTAATAGATATTCAAAATTATTTTACAACTTAGTAACTAATGCAATTAAATCCACAAACTTAAGAGCAAATTTATTGATATCATTTTTATAATTTGAATCAATTGTTTTGGGTTTTTCTTTAAAATACTTTTCAATAATTTTTGCTAAATCATTTTCATCATAGGGATCAAAAAAGTGTACATTTTCCTTAATTTGCTCTTTATGAACATTTAAATTAGAAAGTATTATAAACTTGCTAAGCGCTTTTGCATCTTCTACGACAGTACTCCACCCTTCAAATAAAGAGGGTTGTATAACAGCTATTGAATTACTTAATAAACATAATTGCTCCGCTCTTTCTAAAAAGCCTAGAAATTTAATATTATCGTTTAATTTATTCTCAGTAATATAAGCTTTTAATAAACTAAAATTCTCTAAATTCCTATAATCGCTCTCTTTCCCAGAAAACGCCACTACTAAATCTACTCCTTTTTGTTTTAATAAATTAACCGCTTTCAAAATAACCATATGATTTTTATGAGCCCAAAACTGATTCGGCGCAAAAAAATAATCATTTGGTAGTTGATGTTTTTTTAATAAATCTTCAATTTTTTCATTAGAAAAATCAGGGTGCGTTACTGCAAACTGAAGCACAAACTTTTCTGCTTTTGATTTAGGATATAATCTTTCAAAATCGTTTTGAGCATCGAAACTACTGAAGACAGCTATATCACTTTTTACAAGAACATTTTGTTGATGTTTTTTTCTTTCATTTATTTCTTCTTGGGAAAAAAATTGAGGCAAGTGATCTTCTTGAAAATCTGGGATCCAATTTACCTTTTTTAGATTATTAGAGAATGTTTCTATTTGTCGTGGATATAAGAAATCTATCTTTGGTAGTTTTGGTTTTTTTTTAATGAGCTTTTTATTTAAAATAATTCTAGATATTTTATTTATACCTCTCTCAAAAATATTATAATAAGTTTTAAAAGATCCGACACTGTACTTTAAGTAAGGATACTGTGTTTCGTTTTTTAATTTATCAAAGCTCTCCTTTGAATTGGTTAAAACAATAATCTTTGGCTTAAGAGTATCCTCTAACGTATTTAGTGCATGAATTATGTTTAAAATATAATAAGCCCCAGCAACCCAATTTTCATTATAAAAATAAAATAAACCTACGCGTTTTCTTCTTTTAGCCATTTTATATAATATTCTATTCCTTCTTTTAAACTAACTTTTTGAGTATAATTTAATGCTTTCAATACATTTATATCTGCAGACCAATTTATTGGATCTCCTTGTCGTTCTTCTCCTCCAAAAGCTATGGTAACATTTAATTCCTCAAATGTGTCAAAAAACAACTGAGCAATATCTTTAATCCTAACCTCTTTTCCATTAGCAACATTTATTATATCACTTTTAAAAGCACCATTATTTATAACACATTCAATAGCATTTATTATATCTGATACATGAATAAAATCTCTTGATTCATTACCTGTACCATACAAAACAATATTCGAATTCCTTTTTCCCTTTTGGTATAAATCCCAAAATAATTGTTTTTTTAAACCTTCTCCATAAGCCGAAAAAACACGTAGGGAACAGCATTTAATCTTATATTGCTTATAAAATAATTCACAAACATCTTCAGCCATTTTTTTATGTACTCCATAAGGTGATATGGGGTTTGTAATTTGGTTTTCGTTAATAGGTAATTGTTCTGGATTACCATAAACAGCAGCACTAGATAAGTTTATATATTTACAATGTGTATTATAACGACGTATAGCATCTAGTTGTTTGTGCACATTGAATGTGTTCAATGTAAAATCTCTTTGAGGTTTCACTAAAGAATCTGATACACTACTAGCTCCAGAACAGTTTATGCAAACATCAAACTGTTGCTGTTGAAAAATATCACTATAATCAGCATTAGTCGCATCAACTATAAAATAGTTCTCATTTACATAATCGGCAACCACATCGCACTCCCAAATCTTATAAAATTTTGAAAAATGTTTCACAGCATGTGAACCAATAAATCCTTTTGATCCTATTATAAGTATCTTCATTTTTTTATAGCTATATAAGAGTACATTCTACCAGGAATAAAAGCTTCATTTAGAGGTTCATATTTACTTAAAAAACAATATAAATTCCAAACAAACCAACTATTACCAATTTTACCAATCTTTTTTACCAATCTCTTCTTTTGGTTTAACTTGTTTGTTTCTTTCAAACTATTTACCTCGTTATTTGTACTTGGAAAATAATTTATTATGCTATCATAATATCGCAATTCATTTAAAATTTCTGCTCCAGCATTCGTTATTGCATCCTTATATTCTTGAGCAGTAAAAGCATTTTCTCCGCCATAAAATTTATGCAAAGGGTGAGCTTTCAAAAACCATTCTTTATCTGTTTCATTATAGATTACATGATCTCTAATTGTTAATAGTAATCCATTTGGTTTTAAAACCCTAACACACTCTTTTAAAAACTTTTCTAAATTATTAGCATGGTGCATAGCCTGCCTTACGTAAACAATATCAAAAGAATTATTCTTAAAATTAATATCTTCGGCATAGGCCTCATATACATCTAAATTATCTAGAGCATAAAAAGTTTTAAGTTTTTTAATGGCACCCGCACCTATAGTAAAACTTGGGTCAGGCTCTACAGCTGTTACATGATACTTTTGTAATGCAAAATTGACTGAGCTTATGCCATTGCCGCAACCAATATCTAAAATAGATGATGCTTTTGGTGCAGAAGATCTAATAATTTTTAAAGTTTCTTTAAACTCTTCACTATTACCAAAACGATTTACATTGAGTTCAAGGTCTTCATCAAAATAAGCTTTCTCAACTAACTCCTTAAAAGCGTCCTCTTTTCTTATCTTTTTTATAGTATCCTCCCAAGTCATACTATCTTTCATTTTCGGGAATTTCTCGAATAACTTGTGCTGGATTTCCTGCCACAATTGTCCATTTAGGAACATCCTTAGTTACAACACTTCTAGAACCTATAACTGCTCCTTCACCAATTCTGACTCCTTTTAAAATGACTACTTCAAAACCAATCCAAACCTTATCTTCAACAACTATTGGTAAACTCTTAACATTACTCCATTTCTTATAATGACCTACTCTATTTTCATCTAGACCTTTTTTCCATTCTATAACATCGTCTTTTCTCTCATTCCAAATTAGAGAATGACCATCATTGTCCATAAAAGTACATCCCCATGAAATTAAAACATCATTTCCTATTGATATATTATTAATTGAAACAAACTTTCCTCCCCCTCCAATAAATGTTCTGTCACCAATACTTATAACTCCTTTTTCATTTTCAAAAAAGAAACTACCGCTTATAACACTTTCCGTTCCTATGGTTAAGAATTGCTTATTGTCTATTCTTTTTCTTATTTCAACATGAACATTTTTAGTATCCGAATTATTTCCTATATGAATTAATCCTGTTTCTCTAAACAAATCTAACTTCTCTTTAACAATAGGCTTTTTTTTATTAAAAGAAAAAGCAATTTTTTTTATTGTTTTTTTGATCAATCTCATTATATCTTGTTCCATTTACAATCTAAAACTACACAACCATAATCTAAACCCGCATATTTATATAGTTCTGAACCTGTCTCTTCTATATTAAAACTAACCACACTTTCTAAATTACTTATAAGTTCCTGATTAGGAATGTGAAATACAGCATGAATTCTATAATCGTTTGGAGTAAGTGTTTTATATGGTAACTCGATATTAAAACTATGCAGCCCTACAGAATTAATATAATCCTTTAAGTTTATCTCAGATGTGAAAATAGGTCTTTCAAATTGATCAATAACTCTAACACTTAAAACTGAAACTGGTAGATGTTTTTCTGAAACTCTAATTTTAATTTTTAAGTAAATTTTATGATTGAATGCAAATACACTACATAATTTATTTTCGCTATCTAAAATAGAAACACCTAAAATATCAGAGCTTTTTTCAGAGGTCTCATGAGAATAATGCTCTCCACTACTAGTAATCTCATTTTTTAAATAAAAATCAACAGCTTCATCTGCTGTCCCTTTAAATTTCACTTTTCCATGCTCTAGTACTATAGCTTTCGTACATAATGTTTTTATCGCTGCCATGTTATGACTAACAAATAAAACGGTTCTACCATTAGTTCCACTTATTTCTTGCATTTTGCCAATAGCTTTGTTTTGAAACTCAGCATCACCTACAGCCAAAACCTCATCTATAACTAAAATATCTGGATCTAAATGCGCAGCCACAGCAAATGCTAAACGCACCGTCATCCCTGAAGAATAGCGCTTTACTGGAGTATCAATATAACGTCTACAACCTGAGAATTCTATAATTTCGTCCAGTTTATATTGTATCTCTTTTTTAGTCATTCCTAAAATAGCACCATTTAGAAATATATTTTCTTTTCCTGTCATCTCAGGATGAAACCCAGTACCTACTTCTAATAATGAAGCTATTCTTCCTTTAGTCTTAATTTCTCCTGTAGTAGGCGTTGTTACTTTTGATAGTATTTTTAAAAGTGTTGATTTTCCAGCTCCATTTTTTCCGATTACTCCTAAAACCTCACCTTGTTCTACATCAAAGCTTATATCTTGTAAAGCCCAAACATAATCTGAATACCCATTAGTACTACGATCATTACTATCTCCAACCTTTAAATACGGATCTTCTTTTCCTCTAATTTTATACCACCATCTATTTAAGTCATGACCAATGGTACCCGTACCAACCACACCTAAACGGTATTGCTTAGAGATGTTTTCTGTTTTTAGTATTATTTCTTTCCCCATTAGATCGTATCTATAAAACTTTTTTCCGTTTTGTTAAATATAACAAGTCCTAATAAAAACAAAATGACACTTATTATAATAGCATAAATCATTTTTAACAAAGAATAATCCCCAACACCCATAGTCATATATCTAAATGCTTCTATTATTACAGTCATTGGATTGTATTCTACAGCCCATGATAGATCTGGAAGTTTCTGCTTAAAATACGATAAAGGGTACATAACCGCAGAACCATACATTAATAATTGTACTCCAAAAGCAACTAAAACTTTTAAATCTCTGTATTTAGTTGTCATCGAAGAAATAATCATACCTAAACCTAACCCTAAAAGCCCCATTAAAATCACTAAAATTGGTAAAAAGATAATCGCTTTTGTTGGAGCCACATTTGACCCTTGATCTGAAAAAAAAGCATAATAAATATAAAAACCAACAAAGACTAACAATTGTATTCCGAACTTAAATAAATTGGTAATAACTGTAGACAATGGTACAATGACTCTTGGAAAATATACCTTCCCAAATATGCCTTGATTTTGTGCAAATGTATCGCTTGTACCTGTTAAACACTCTTTAAAATAATTCCAAGATGTAATACCAGCAAGATTAAATAAAAATGAGGGCACCCCATCTCCCGTTGGTATACTAGCCATATTATTGAATATTAAAGTAAAAATAACAGAAGTAAAGAGCGGTTGTATAAAATACCACAACGGTCCTAAAACTGTTTGCTTATATACAGTAATAACATTACGCTTTACAAATAAAAAAAGTAAATCGCGATAATTCCAAACCTCTTTAAGGTTAAAATTAATTAATTTTTGATTTGCAGAAATGGTATAAAGCCAATTTTCGTTTTTAGTACTCAATAGTCTATATCGTTTATTTATTTTATTTCTATATTTTTTTAGTCTCTCTATTTAAAAAAAGATTTAATCTTAGATATATATGATTTTTTAATTGGGTTATCATCATTATAACCATTAGCATAATTACCGTAGCCATAACCGTAGCCATAGCCGTAACCGTAACCATAGCCATATTTACCTTTTTGATTATAACCGTTATATACAAAACTTAAATTTTGTATTTCCCCTTTGTTATATTTAGAGTTTATAAGATTTATCATTCCTTTTTTTGTATAATCCTGTCTTACTACATAAATGGAAGCATCTACATATTCTAAAAGCTCAAAAGCATCAGCCACAAGACCAATAGGTGGTGTGTCTAAAATAATATAATCATAAGATTCTTTTAACTTTTCAATCAAAACATCCATTTTTTCTCCTATCAGTAACTCTGAAGGATTTGGAGGTATAGGTCCAGAGGTAATAACATCTAGATTAGGTACTTTTGTCTGTTGCAAAACTTCATTGATGTCTTTTTGTCCAATTAAATAATTAACAACACCTATATCATTTTTAATATCAAAATCTCCAAATATTTTAGGCTTTCTTAAATCCAAACCAACTAAAACTGTCTTTTTTTCACTCATAGCAAAAACAGTAGCGATATTAATAGAACAAAAAGTTTTTCCTTCACCACTAACAGAAGATGTTACCATAACTGTTTTAGCACCTTCTAGATTATGTTTTTTATAGAAATATTGTAAACTAGAGCGTATGGATCGGAAAGCCTCTGCTATTGTGGATTTTGGTTTTAAATGAACAACCAGATTATTAGATAAATCGTTTTTCCCAACCACACCAAGTAATGGAATACTTGATATCTTTTCCAGCACTTGAGGATTATGTAACTTATTATCAAAAAAAGTTAATAAAAAAGCAAGTAATAATGGTGGCAACAAACCACCGATTATAGCGAATAAATACCGTGAACTTAACTTCAAATCTATAGGTGTTGCACCTGTATCTTTTGCTGGGTCAATTATTAAAATATCAGATACACTTGCAGATTTTATAATATCTGCTTCACCTCTTTTTGCTAAAAAAACATTATAAGTTTGTTCACTAAGTTTAAATTGGCGTTGTATATCAAATAGTTTTTGTTGAGCCTTTGGTAATTTTCTTATTTTAGCATCTTCAATAGCTATTTTTGTATTGGCAAACTGCAATTCTCTTTTTAATTCATTACTGGCAGAACTAATGTTTTCTAAAAGCACTTTTTTTAAGCCTTCTATTTCTCTATTTAAGTCTGCAAAAATAGTAGCGCCTTCTCTAACAGTAGAACCATATTTAGATTTTTGTACTGATAAATCATTTATTTTTCCAACGTTTGCAAGTATATTAGAATCTTCTATTCCTGCAACAGATGGCGCAGGGACTTCAGTAAATGTATTACTGTTTTCTAGGTATGTTTTTAAACTGGCATAATAAGCTAGCTTTTTATTCATACCATCCTTTTCAACTTCTAATGATGAAAGTTTACTATTTATAGAAACACTTTCTTCATCAATATTAAATATCTTATTTTTTTGTCTGTAGTTGTTTAAAGAATCTGAATTTAAAGTAAGCTGAGATTTTACCCTATCTAATTGTTCATCGATAAATTTAATTGTATTTGTAACAAATTGATTCTTTCTGTTTAATTGATCTTCACTTAAAACTTTAACCGTTTCATTTAAATAATCTACAATCTTAGGCTTGTTAACATCTACCATACTTAAATTTAAAATGGCAGAATTTCTTGGGTTATTTATAGATAGTTTATATCTATATTTAACAACAACAGCATCAAAATCACTAAATTTAATAAAATATTCTTCGTTTGGTGTAACTGTTCTTCCCTCTGCCAAATATAGTATGCCATTTACATAAGGAAGACTTATAGTATCTCCTAAGCTATATTGTTTTTTAAATTCTCCAAGAGGGGTATCTATATTCGCTATTTCTTTATTAGTAAAATTTTGGGTTCTCCCTAAATTAGATTCAAAATTAATAGAAAGCTCATAATTACCATTCTCAAGAAAGGTAACTTTAATAGGCACGTCTAATAACTGACTTGTATTAGGTGTTAAATTAATTCTAAACGGAGCATCTGTATAAATATCATCTTTTCTAAATCTTGACTGCTTTAAATAGGTTATATAAAACCCAATATTATCTACTACTTTCTCATGAATGGACCGTGATTTTAACGAGGTAACCATCGTCTGAACCTTACCAGAAACCCCACCCCAATTAAAGGTTAAACTTGTCGTTGAAGTAAATAACGGATTAGATTCCTCTTCTACAGAAATCTGCGTGCTTAATCTATAAGATTGCTGAGTTCTAATGTTTTGTTGATAAACAATAAAAACACCTATACCAATAAACAAAACAAATAATTTCCAATAACTTAAAACTCTAATAAAAAAAGCTTTAATATCAAATGATGGTTGCGGTTGTGATTCTGTAACATCGAATTCTTCTTCCATAGTATAAACTTTAAAGATTTCTTGTTAAAAAATAAGTAGACACCAGTACAGCCAAAATGGAAGAAACTGTTGTTATATTTTGTATTGCTGTTTGTCCAGCTCCCAGAGCTTTTCTTTTTAAAGGCTTAACTAAAATAATATCATTTGGTTGTATGAAATAAAATGGTGATTCCATAGCTATAATGTCGGTTAAATCTATATGGTGTATTTTTTGTCCATTAGGGTATTGCCTAATCACTAAAACATCCTTTCTATCCCCTGTTTGAGCAATGTCACCTGCGTTTGCCAAGGCTTCAATAATATTTACGCGATCTTGAAATAAAGTATATACTCCTGTACCTCCAACTTCACCTGTAACTGTATAACGTAATCCTGCCAGTTTTACAGTAACAAATATTTCTGCTGTTTCTTTAAAATATTGTTTTAAAAGCTCCTTTTCAACTTTATCTTTTATTTCGGCAATTGTAAAACCCAGTACATTAATTTCTCCTAAAACAGGAAACTCAATATTCCCATGCAAATCCACTGTAAAACCATTAAAATAGAGACCCGACTGGCTTTTTGTAGAACTATTAGAATTTTCTATAGGATTAAATATACCTACAAGTTCTTCATCTAGTGCTTTTACATTAATACTCAAAATATCATTCACCTGAACTCGGTATGGTTTTGATAATTGTCTAATCATTAAGGAATCATTAGTCTTTGTTCCTTTATCTTGTAAATAGACAACATCTTTATTGGTTATGCACGAAGTACATAAAACACCAAAAATAAAAATGCAACAAAAAAAAAGTCGCTTCATATTAGGGATTTGATTTGTCACAAATATAAGTTTTCGTTCTGAACAATAAAACTTATACTTTATTTTTTGGTTTTTTATCCGTTATTTGCACAAAAAACATCCTTTGAATTATTTAACAGTTGAGAACATATCAAAATCTTACGGAGAGCTAACGCTTTTTGAAAACATTTCTTTTAGTGTACATAAAGATCAGAAGATTGCTTTTGTAGCAAAGAATGGAACAGGAAAAACCTCCATTTTGAATATCATTTCGGGAGATGACGAATCCGATTCTGGATCCGTTATTTATAGAAAAGGAATCGCTGTATCAGTTCTATCACAAGACACTAAGTTTGATAACAATTTAACTATTGAAGAAACCATTTTTGCGAGCGACAATCCTATTTTAAAAGTTATTGCTAATTACGAAAAAGCACTTTTAAACCCTGAGGATTCAGAAGCATACCAAACGGCTTTTGAAGAAATGGAACAGCACCAAGCCTGGGATTTTGAAACACTTTATAAGCAGATCCTATTCAAACTAAAATTAGATGATCTAAGCCAAAAAGTGAGTGTCCTTTCTGGTGGACAAAAGAAAAGGCTCGCTTTAGCTAATGCTTTAATAAACAAACCTGATTTATTAATTCTTGACGAACCTACCAATCATTTAGATTTAGAAATGATCGAATGGTTAGAAGCTTTTTTTGCCAAGGAGAATATCACACTATTTATGGTAACTCACGACCGTTACTTTTTAGAACGTGTTTGTAATGAAATTATCGAATTAGACGAGGGCAAATTATATAGCTATAAAGGTAATTATTCTTATTATTTAGAAAAAAGAGAAGCTAGGATCGAGCAAGAATCTGTTGAAACAGGCAAAGCCAAACAACTGTTTAAAAAAGAGCTGACCTGGATGCGTCGCCAACCCAAAGCCAGAACGACTAAATCAAAGTCGCGAATTGACGATTTTCAAGATATAAAACACCGTGCACATCAACGAAGAAACGACCATGAAGTACAACTCGAATTAAACATGGAACGTCTTGGAAGCAAGATTTTAGAATTCCATAAAGTATCGAAAGCATTTAAAGACAAAACGATACTCGACAAGTTTGATTACACATTCCAAAAAGGAGAACGCGCAGGTATTATTGGAAAAAATGGCACTGGTAAAACAACTTTTTTAAACATTTTAACACAAACAGGGCAGCCAGATTCTGGTAAAGTAGTTAAAGGAGATACCGTTAAATTTGGTTACTATACCCAAAATGGTATTACAATAAAACCCGAACAAAAAGTTATAGATGTGATTCGGGAATTTGGCGATTACATTCCACTTAAAAAAGGTCGACAAATTAGTGCACAACAACTTCTAGAGCGCTTTCTATTCAGTCGGAAAAAGCAATATGATTTTGTTGAAAAATTAAGTGGTGGTGAGCGCAAACGCTTGTACCTATGTACGGTTTTAATTCAGAACCCTAATTTCTTAATTCTTGATGAGCCAACTAACGATCTAGACATCGTAACACTTAATGTTCTTGAAAATTTCTTATTAGATTTTCCAGGATGCGTTATTGTAGTATCTCACGACCGTTATTTTATGGATAAGGTAATTGATCACCTTTTTGTATTTAGAGGCGAAGGAGTCATAGAAGATTTCCCTGGAAATTATACCGATTATCGCGTTTACGAAGATAGTCAACCCGTAATTTCAAATACTCAAGAAGACAAAAAAGACAAAAACGCCTGGAAGAAAAAAGATGCTAACAAATTATCTTATAACGAAGAAAAGGAGCTTAAAAACATTGAAAGCAAATTAAAGTCTTTAACATTTGATAAAAAAGAATTAGAAAATAAGTTTAATAATCCAGAACTTTCTCAAGATGACATTAATAAATTGTCTAATGATTTACAAAAAATCATAGATACTATTGAAGCAAAAGAAGAACGCTGGTTTGAGTTATCATCGAAACTAGAGGATTAAAACATTATTTCGCTGAGACTCACAGAGGACACTCAGAGTTTCACAAAGTTTTCTCCGAGAATCTCTGCTACAACCCTGTGAATCTCTGTGTTATTTTTTTATCGAATACTAAAAATGCTATACCAAACCAAAACTAGAGAATTAAAACATTATTTCACTGATAATCACAGAGGATACTCAGAGTTTCACAAAGTTTTTCTCTGAGAGGTCTTTGTGTTATATTTTTTATCGAATACTAAAATGCTATACCAAACAATTCAATACATAAAATTTTTAATAAAATCGACCAATCAGCATGGTGTACACTCTCCTTTTGTCTATAATTTAGTTACTAAATGTTTTTATGATAAAACCTATTATGATGCTTATAAGCACATTTTAAACTATAAAAAAGAGCTACTAAAAAACAAGTCAAGTATAAAAGTAACCGATTTAGGTGCTGGATCCCAAGTAATGAAACAAAAAGAACGTAGCATTTCGGCCATGGCTAAAAATGCGGGTTCAACCATTAAAAAAGCAAAGCTCATTTACCGATTAGTAAATTATTTTAAGCCTGAAGCTATTTTAGAACTGGGTACATCACTTGGAATTGCAACGCATGCAATGCGTTTAGCAGATCAAAAAACTAAAATCACGACTATTGAAGGCTGTCCTAATATTTCAGAATTTTCAAAAGTAAATTTCAAAAAGCACCACTTAAATAATATTGATGTGCAAATTGGCAATTTTAATAACATCATAAATCAATTAGCACCCAACAATTATGATCTTATTTTTTTTGATGGCAATCACCAAAAAGAGGCTACCTTAGAATATTTCGAAACCCTTTTACAGACGACCAATAATGATTCTGTATTTATTTTTGACGATATATATTGGTCTAAAGGAATGACCGAAGCTTGGGAAGTTATAAAACAACACCCTAAAGTTACCGTAACAATTGACACCTTTTTCTGGGGATTTGTATTTTTTAGAAAAGAACAAATGAAAGAACACTTTATAATTCGTTCCTAACAAATAGTATTCTTAAATTTTGAACTATACCACCCCTCCTATGTTTCCTTTCACAGACTTAAATCCTGCTTCGTAACATACCGAAATGTAAAACCAAATTCCTGTGAATTCATAAAATTTGCGTTAAAAGTTTTTAGAAGAGGTCAATAAAAAAATCCCAGAGTTTGCACCCTGAGATTTTAAATTTTAAACTATTAAATAAAACTACTCCTTCACTAAATTAATCTCAACACGTCTGTTTTTAGCTCTACCTGCTTTAAGCATATTACTAGCTATTGGCTTACTTTCACCGTAACCCAGAGCATCTAATCTAAAAGCATCAATACCACTATCAACCAAAAACTTTTTAACTGAATTTGCTCTAGAATCAGATAATCTTTGGTTTAAAGTTTTAGAACCTATACTATCGGTATGTCCTTCTATCCTAAATTTAGCTGTAGGGTATTCATTTAAAATTTTAATAATTTCTTTTAAAACTTCATTAGACTCTTTTTTTATAGAAGATTTCCCTGAGTAAAACAATATTGTTTTTGCATATTTATTTAAAGTCTTTTGAACCTCTACTGTAACTTCTGGCTCTGGACAACCATTATTAGCAACAGTACCAACAACATCCACACATGTATCATCTTTATCTAGAACACCATCACCATCAGTATCAGGCCAAGGGCAACCATTATTAGCAACAATACCAACAACATCCACACACGCATCATCTTTATCTAGAACACCATCACCATCAGTATCAGGCCAAGGACAACCATTATTTTCTTGAGGTCCTGCTACATTAACACATGTATCAACATTATCTAAAACAGAATCTCCATCCGCATCTCCCCAAGGGCAACCTTTATTTTCCTCAGGACCTGCTTCTTCAATACACGCATCAACATTATCTAAAATAGAATCTCCATCGGCATCTCCCCAAGGACAACCATTATTGTCAATCGGACCAGCCACTTTTGGACATGCATCTAATTTATCAATAACACCATCGTCATCTTTATCTCTTGGTTTTCCTTGATAAACTGGTATTTTCAAACCTGCATAAACATCGGCTCCTTTTGAATTGTCACTAGTTAAAACTGAAAGTACAGAACCAGAACCAATATATAATGGTCCAGCCCTTAAACCCGCTCCTGCTTGAAATCCGTTATTTTGTATAACACTTAATGGCAGATAAAAACTAAGCCATTTACTCTCAAAACGAGGCGTTAACGAGACCACATTAGAAATACGACTTGTATTTTCTGTATCTTTAGATCTAAGAGAAAGATCTGTATTTAAATTCACATACAATTTACCTGTAAAGCTCCAATCGGCATTGAAATGAAATGCCGTTGGCAACTTTGCTTTAAAACCATTTCTAGAACTTGTTTTAGTATAAAAACTATTTAAAAGATCATCAATATCTTCTGCATTTTCTATATCTTCCTCACTTACACCTGAGTTATTAATGCTATAAGTATCTATAAAAGCATTATCATATTTAATACTTCCTATATCTGTAATAGATAGCCCTAACTTTAATTTATATTTATTTTTATCTTTTAGAACATACGAATCACCTTTAGAATTTGTTTTTATGTAATCTGCATGGTTTGGTCTCCACTCGTACACAAAACCTATATCTGCACCAAAACCAGTAGCATCAGGAAGATCATAATCGTAATCATCATTATCAAAATCATCAAAACGAGCATAAGTTACATCGCCACTAGTACTAATACTCCCAGTGGTTACTCCACCTCCTAGATTCGTTCCATCAGCATCATAATCAATAGTAACATTTTCTCCTCTAGCATAAGCACTACCACCGCCTTGTAAATATTTTAGTGTAAGACCTCCTTTTAAAAAGTGTTCATCGTTGTTCATTAAGATTCTTGCATAAGAAAGACCAAGTTCTGCCCAAGCATGACCAAAAATACCAAAATCACCTTCGTCTACAATAAAATTATCTGTAACATCATCTTCAATAGACTCTATCGTTTCTCCATTAATTTCATTAACATTAACAAAAGAACGCGCTCTGGTAAATATTGCAATGGAGCTATTATTGTTTAAATTAAACATAAACGCTGGCCCCATAACATCTATATTTATAGCTATATTATTTTCTGTTGATGGCGATTTTTTTGATTCCGTATCAAAATCATAGTCATCTTTGATGGCATCTAGCACATTAAGACCATAATAATTATTCCCTGCAAAAACGCTAAACCCTACAAGGTTTATATCTGTTTTAAAACGGGAATCAACAATGTTTGCTGGATTGGATATCACACTATTTACACCACTATAGTTATCTGTAAGATACCCTATATAAGACTGCGCTTCAGTACACATAGAACTTATAATGAGTAAAAGTAGTAAAGTAATTTTTTTCATAAATTGTAAGTTAATATTTTAAATTTCTGCGCAAAAGTAAATCTTTTATATTGAAAATTGATAGGAAACTACAGCTCAACCATTAAACTTTTCTAATAATCCTCTTGCCCTTTGAGTATTAACTTGTTAAATTCGTAGTATAAATAAATACAATGGTATTGTGACCAAAATCGTAAACACAATTAACATGATACATCTAGCATTTAAACAAATATAATTGGATGAAAATCTACACAAAAACAGGAGATAAAGGCACCACTGCATTATTTGGAGGCACCAGAGTACCAAAACATCATATTCGTATTGAAAGTTATGGAACTATTGATGAGTTAAATTCACATTTAGGCTTAATTCGGGATCAAAATATAAACGAACACTACAAAAATTTATTAATTCATATTCAAGATAGACTTTTTACAGTTGGCGCTATTTTAGCGACCGATCCAGAAAAGGCTATTTTAAAAAACGGAAAAGAACGCTTAAATATTCCTAAAATTTCTGACGAAAATATAGAACGTTTAGAAAAAGAAATGGATGCTATGAATGACGAACTTCCTCCAATGACACATTTCGTACTTCCAGGGGGACATCAAACAGTGTCATTCTGTCACATAGCTCGCTGCGTATGCCGTAGAGCCGAGCGTTTAACCACAGCACTTAACGATATTGAAGACATTGAACCTAGTGCTTTAATGTATTTAAACCGCCTTTCTGACTATCTTTTTGTGTTGGCACGAAAGTTGTCGTACGATTTACAAGCAAAAGAAATTAAGTGGATTCCTGAGAAAGAATCTTAATAAAAAAGCTTATAATATTAACAAAGCAACCATAATTTCAACTGTTTAGATTACAAATAAAGATACGTTCTTAAAATTTAATGATTAAATAATTCATTTTTTTCTTGTCTGTTTAAACTAAAAAATTATTTTTGCAAAAATTTAAACACAATAGAAAATGTATTGGACTTTAGAATTAGCATCTTATTTAAGTGATGCACCTTGGCCAGCAACAAAAGACGAATTAATAGATTACGCTATTAGAACGGGAGCTCCGCTAGAAGTTGTTGAGAATTTACAGTCAATTGAAGATGAAGGAGATTCTTACGATTCAATTGAAGAAATTTGGTCTGATTATCCCACAGATGAAGATTATCTCTGGAATGAAGATGAATATTAATAGCAAAGTATAAAGAAATAGTTAAAAGTCTCGATTTTGAGACTTTTTTTTTGTCTTAATATTTATAAAACATCATAACAAAATGTATCTTTGAATGCTTTACAAAAAAGCAATTAAATTAAACATAACGAAAGTTACTTATAGAATAACCCCAGGTAACTACTAAATAAAAAAAAACATGAGTTTTTTAAATTCTGTACTTAAAGTATTTGTTGGTGACAAGTCCAAACAAGACGTAAAAGCCATCTTCCCTATTGTAAATCAAGTTAAAACCTTTGAAGCTGCTTTAGAAGCCCTGTCACATGATGAATTACGTGGCAAAACAGATGAGTTTAAAGGAAAAATAGCCGAAGCTACTAAAAGTATTAATGAAAAAATAACTAATCTTTTAGAAGAAGCAGAAAACACGGAAGATATAGACAGACGGGAAGATATTTATCAAGATATTGATAAACTAAAAGACGATGCTTACCACGCCACTGAAACGGTTTTAAACGATATCTTACCTGAAGCTTTTGCCGTTGTTAAAGAAACCGCAAAACGTTTTGTAAATAATACAAGTATTTCTGTTAATGCAAACACGTTTGATAGAGAACTATCTGGAACTAAAGAATATGTAGTTTTAGAAGACGATAAAGCCATTTGGGCAAACTCTTGGGATGCAGCTGGAAAGCCTATCACTTGGGACATGATTCATTACGATGTACAACTTATTGGTGGTATAGCCATGCACCAGGGTAAAATTGCAGAAATGCAAACTGGTGAAGGTAAAACCTTGGTAGCCACATTACCTGTGTACTTAAATGCACTTTCTGGAAGAGGCGTTCATTTAGTTACAGTAAACGATTATCTGGCAAAACGTGATAGTGCGTGGATGGCTCCTATTTTTGAATTCCATGGTTTAAGTGTTGATTGTATTGATTACCATCAACCAAATTCCGATGAACGTAAAAAAGCCTATAATGCCGATATTACTTATGGTACTAATAATGAATTTGGATTCGATTATCTACGTGATAATATGGCACATTCGCCAGACGACTTAGTACAACGCCCACATAACTACGCGATTGTAGATGAGGTCGATTCTGTTTTAGTAGATGATGCCCGTACACCGTTAATCATATCTGGACCAATTCCACAAGGAGAACGTCATGAATTTACAGAGCTAAAACCTAAAGTAGATGATATTGTAAACGTACAACGTAAGTATTTAACTGGCGTTTTAGCAGAAGCAAAAAAATTAATTAAAAGTGGTGACACAAAAGAAGGTGGTTTTCAATTACTCCGTGTATATCGTGGTATTCCTAAAAACAAAGCACTTATTAAGTTTTTAAGTGAAGAAGGTGTCAAACTACTACTTCAAAAAACTGAGAACTTCTACATGCAAGACAACAACCGTGAAATGCCTAAGGTTGATGCAGAACTCTACTATGTTATTGAAGAAAAAAACAATCAAGTTGAATTAACCGATAAAGGGATTGAATATATCTCTGGAAAAGATAATCCAGACTTTTTTATCTTACCAGAAATAGGACTTGAAATTGCTAAAATTGAAAAACAAAACCTTTCTTCAGAAGAAGAAGCAAATTTAAAAGAAGACTTATTTAAAGATTTCGGTGTAAAGTCTGAACGTATTCATACACTTAGTCAACTTTTAAAAGCCTATGCTTTATTCGAAAAAGACACCCAGTATGTGGTTATGGAGAATAAGGTCATGATTGTTGATGAGCAAACAGGTCGTATTATGGACGGTCGTCGTTATAGTGACGGATTGCACCAAGCGATTGAAGCAAAAGAAAATGTAAAAATTGAAGATGCCACCCAAACCTTTGCTACTGTAACACTTCAAAATTATTTCAGAATGTACCGAAAACTATCTGGTATGACAGGTACTGCGGTAACCGAAGCTGGTGAGTTCTGGGAAATTTATAAATTAGATGTCGTAGAAATACCTACTAACAGACCCATTGCCAGAGATGATAGAGAAGATTTGGTTTACAAAACGAAACGCGAAAAATATAACGCGGTTATAGACGAAGTAACAAAATTATCACAAGCAGGTCGCCCAGTATTAATTGGAACGACATCAGTTGAAATTAGTGAGTTATTAGGAAAAATGCTGAGCATTAGAAAAATAACACACAACGTATTAAATGCAAAACAGCATAAAAGAGAAGCAGATATTGTTGCAGAAGCAGGAAACGCAGGTCAAGTAACCATAGCAACCAATATGGCAGGTCGTGGTACCGATATTAAATTAAGTGACGAAGTAAAAGCCGCTGGTGGTTTAGCCATCGTAGGTACCGAACGTCATGATTCTCGTCGTGTAGACAGACAGTTACGTGGTCGTGCAGGTCGTCAAGGAGATCCAGGAAGCTCGCAGTTTTATGTATCTCTAGAAGATAACTTAATGCGTTTATTTGGTAGCGAACGTATCGCCAAAATGATGGATAAAATGGGTCTTAAAGAAGGCGAAGTTATTCAACATTCTATGATTTCGAAATCCATTGAACGTGCTCAGAAAAAAGTGGAAGAAAATCAATTTGGTGTTAGAAAGCGTTTGTTAGAATATGATGATGTTATGAATGCACAACGTGAGGTCGTTTATAAACGCCGTCACCATGCTTTATTTGGAGAACGTCTTCGTGTAGATTTGGCTAATATGATTTTTGATACTTCTGAAGGTATTGCCGAAACTAATAAAGGTGCTGGCGACTATAAAAATTTCGAGTTTGAATTAATTCGTTATTTCTCAATGAATTCTCCTATTTCTGAAGAAGAGTTCAATAAACTATCTGCTCAAGAAATTACGTCTAAAATATACAAAGCAGCTTTCGAGCATTACAGAGAAAAAATGACACGTAATGCAGATATTGCATTTCCTGTTATTAAAAATGTATATGAAACCCAACGTGATAAATTTAAACGTATCGTTGTACCATTTACAGATGGTATTAAAAGTTTAAATGTGGTTACCGATCTTGAAAAAGCTTACCAAACCAATGGTAAACAATTAATCACCGATTTTGAAAAAAATATCACACTTGCTATTATTGATGATGCTTGGAAAACGCATTTACGTAAAATGGATGAGTTAAAACAATCGGTACAATTAGCAGTACACGAACAAAAAGACCCACTACTTATCTATAAGTTTGAGTCGTTTGAGTTGTTTAAAGACATGATCGATCAAGTAAATAAAGAAGTTATCTCATTCTTATTTAAAGGAGAATTACCTCAAGAAACTCAAAATACCATTCAAGAAGCGCGCACTCGTAAACGGGAAAATTTGAATACTCAAAAAGAGGAAATTCCTAATTTAGATGAACGTTCTGCCCAAAATAGAGCTGCAGGAAACACGCAACGTCAACAAGAAGTAATAGAAACTATTGTTCGCGATAAACCAAAAATTGGACGTAACGATCGTGTTACTATAAAACATGTTATGAATGGAGAAAACAAAACGCTTAAATATAAACAAGCAGAACCATTAATAGCCAAAGGCGAATGGGTGTTGGTTGAAGAATAAATCACCACAAAACTTTAACAAATCATAATTAAAACCATCATTTTTCAATGATGGTTTTTTTATACTTTAGCACAAACTCTAAAACGAATCTACTAATGAGAATAAAAACCCTTTTACTCTCAGCTTTTGTTGTCTTTATTTTTAACTGTAAAGAAAACAAAGCTGAAGCTATTGAAACTATCAAAATAAATACTGAAGAAGTCACTCGTTTTAATACTTGGTTGAACAAAGTCTATGAACGAAACTTAGTAAGCTCCCCTCAAAATTTAACCAGAAGAGGACGAAAGGACAGACAAAGTGAATTAAATGATTTATCTGATGCATTTGCATTAAAACAGATTGAGTTTGCAAAACAAGATTTAGAAGATTTATTAAGTTTTGACACCTCTAAACTTGATGCAGATAGTAATCTATCCTATAAATTATTTAAACGACAATTAGAGCGTAAAATAAAATATGCTAAATATCGTCACTACACCTATCCAGTAAATCAAATGCGCGGGACACATTCAAGCCTACCCGCATTTATGATAAATATGCATAAAGTTGAAAACAAAACTGACGCACTAGCTTACATAAGTAGATTAAATGCTGTAAAACCTATGTTTGATCAGCTCATTGACAATTTAAAGATTAGAGCAGAAAAAAATATTATAGCGCCTAAGTTTGTATTTAAGCACGTATTAGACGATTGTAATAACATATTAGGAGATCCTAATAATCTAAACGAGAATATTTTTATAAAAGACTTCAGCAAAAAACTAGAAAGCATTGACCTAACAGAGAATGAAAAAAACGATCTCTTAAAAAATGCAAAAACAGCTATTAAAACATCTGTGCATATAGCCTACACAAATTTGATAAATTATGTATCTATTTTAGAAAAACAAGCAATAGCAGATGCAGGCGTATGGAAATTTGATGATGGTAATAACTTCTACAGTTACAGATTAGAAGAAATAACAACAACGACTCTTACCAGTGATTCTATTCACAAAATAGGACTAACAGAAGTAGAACGAATTCATAATGAAATGAATGCCATTATGGATCGTTTAAACTTTAAAGGAAGTTTACAGGACTTTTTTAAGTTCATGAAGCATGACAAACAGTTTTATTACTCCGATACCCAAGAAGGAAAAGATAAAATGCTTTTAGGGTATCAAGCCATCATAGACAGTATGGAATCTAGATTAGACGAAGTATTTTATACAAAACCAAAAGCAAGAATGCAAGTTAAGGCAGTAGAAACATGGCGTGAGAAATCGGCAGGAAAAGCATTTTACCAAAGAGGCACACCAGACGGTTCTCGTAAAGGAACATTTTACGCTAACCTATATAAAATGGCAGACATGCCTACTTACGAAATGGAAGCATTAGCGTATCACGAAGGCATACCAGGACACCATATGCAAGGCAGTATTTCTCAAGAATTAACAAATTTACCAGAGTTTAGAAAATATAGTAGTTACACTGCTTATAGCGAAGGATGGGGATTATACTGCGAATTTTTACCAAAAGAAATGGGATTTTATGAAGATCCGTATTCAGATTTTGGCAGATTAGCTATGGAAATATGGCGAGCATGCAGACTGGTAGTCGATACTGGTATACATGAAAAAAAATGGACCAGAGAACAAGCTATCAAGTATTTAACAGACAATACACCAAGCTCTGTAAATGCTTGCACAAAAGCGATAGAACGCTATATAGTTATGCCAGGGCAAGCTACAGCCTATAAAATAGGTATGCTACATATTTTAAAAATGAGAAAAAAAGCAAAAAAGGCGTTAAAAGAAGAGTTCGATATAAGAAAATTTCATGATATCTTTTTACGCTCGGGGGCTGTACCTCTTAGTATTTTTGAAGCACAAATTGACAATTGGATTTTAGCCAACAAAAACAAATAATCTTAATAAAATCAAAATCCTGTCTTTTAGTTTTACTTAAAATAAACTTAGATAGTGATTCCAGAATATAAGAATCCTGATAGAAAACTATCAGGATTTTTTTATGCGATAATTTCAATAGAATTGAATTTACGCAATAAAAAAATGATGATTTAATCAAAAAAGTGAATGCTTTTCAAAAAGCAATATATTTTATCATATTCGGAATTAACAAACGCCTTAATTCACTATCTTCCTGTTTTTTGCGTAAAAAAAAGCGAAATAATCATTATATAATAAAAATCAACCAAAAGAATAACCAATGGAAGAAGTCACAACCATAGCTCTCGAACAAGCAGAAATTATTAATGCAATTGATACCGTTTGGGTGGCTATTTGCGCCGCTATCATATTTTTAATGGAAGGTGGTTTTGCCCTTTTAGAAGCTGGGTTTGTAAGAGCAAAAAACACTATGAGTATTATTGCTAAAGTCATTATAGATATCACCTTTGGAGGTATTGCATTTTATTTAGTTGGTTTTGGTATAGCCTATGGAAATTCTAATGGATGGTTTGCTTTTGATACGGGCATAACGACCAAAGATCTAGGCTTAGGCCTTACCGTCTCAAATAAATTATTTTGGTTTATCCAACTAGGATTTGCCATTGCAGCCATATCTATTGTTTCTGGTGCTGTTGCAGAACGTATGAAAGTGTGGAGCTACGCACTATTTGTATTTATCTTTTGTGCTGTAATGTACCCTTTAGTAGCAAACTGGGTCTGGAATCCAGATGGTTGGTTAGCCGTTAGAGGCTTTAACGATTTTGCTGGTTCATCGGCAGTGCATGCTATGGGTGGTTTTGCTGCGCTCGCCTCTGCTATTGTACTAGGGCCTCGTATTGGTAAATATCAAGCAAATGGTATGCTTAATCCTATTCCAGGTCACAATTTACCATTAGCAGCCGTAGGAGGTTTTATTTTATGGTTTGGATGGTTTGGGTTTAACCCTGGCTCTACACTATCTGCTGTAGGGAATTGGGAGTTAATAGGTACTGTAATCACAAATACCTTTTTAGCATCTGCAGCTGGCGGAATTGCCACAATGGTTTACACGTATTTTAAATACGGACAAATTGATATTACCATGACCATTAATGGCGTATTAGCTGGACTGGTTGCCGTTACTGCTGGATGTAATGTTGTAGACTCCAACTCGGCTATTATCATTGGACTAATCGCAGGTGTTATAGTCGATATTGCTGTTATATTCTTTGACAAAATTAAAATTGACGACCCGGTAGGAGCTATAGCTGTACATGGTGTAAATGGATTGTTCGGAACCATAGCTGTTGGATTATTTGCTTCAGAAAAGGGTCTTTTCTTCGGTGGTGGAAGCGATTTGCTTATAACGCAAGCATTAGGTGTATTAGCTATTGGTTCTTTTTCTTTTTTAGTTACTTTTATAATCATGATAATCATGAAAAAAACCATCGGTATTCGAGTATCCCGTATAGAAGAAACTGCTGGTATAGATGCCGTATCATTTGGTGTAGAAGCTTACTCAACATTCGAATAACCTAACTTAAATAAAAACATTAAACATATTATATTCTCATGAAAAAAGTAGAAGCTATAATAAGACCGTCAAAATTAAAAGCAGTACAAAAAGGATTAAAAGATGCAGGTATCCCTTGCCTTACTGTGATTCCTGTAAAAGGGTCTGGATTACAAAAAAGCTATTCCGAACGCTACCGTGGTACAGAACAATCTATGATACTGCATACGCGTATTATGATCATGTGTATAGTAAGTGATTCTAATTTAGATACATGTATTGATACGATATTAGATAATTCATCAGAAGGTCAGGTTGGTGATGGAAAAATCTTTATTTACGATGTACAAGATGCTATAAGAATTAGAACCAGAACCAGAGGTAAAGAGGCTATTATATAATTCTATTTTTTGTACTTTCGTTTAACAGATTCTTCTAAGTGACTAAAATTAAAATTCTATGAAACAAATAAAATGGTTTGATAGGACATTTGAATTCTCATCCAAACAGAATATTTTCCCATCCATTATCGAAAGACTTGAAGGCACCTCTATCCTACTCAATCATAAAATTAATCAAATACCAGCAGAACATTTAGCTGTAAAACTTGAAGGAAAATGGTCTATTCAAGAAAACATAGGACATTTAATTGATCTGGAACCGCTTTGGCAAGGTAGGCTTGAAGATATTTTAAATGGAACAGAATACATGAGAGTTACAGATTTGGAAAATCAAAAAACAAATTTAGCAAATCATAATAAAAAAGAAATAAACGAATTATTAAAAGACTTCGTAAATCTTAGACAAAAAACCTTAAACAGTCTCATTGAGCTTAATGAAACGGATATCTATAAATATGCATTACATCCAAGATTAAAGACACCTATGAGGATAATGGATTTATTTCTTTTTGTAGCTGAACATGACGACCACCATATGGCGAGAATTAGTGAACTAAATACGCTACTTGGCAGATAATAGAAAATCCTGATAATTCATATTAAGCTTCTATTCAATTATTTTATCTTAGTGTATCTATAATGGATATATAGTTAATATTAACTATATATCTTTGTTGCCAACAATGCCGAAATGAAACTGCTAATAAAAAAAGATAACGATAATCCAGATTTTATTGTCAATTGCGAGAATATTATTCAGAACCGAATTAAACTTTGGAGTCCCACTGATATTTTCGTGAACAGAATTGACAATTGGTTTGACGAAAAATGGATGAAGTTTTCTGGAACTATAATGCATGAAATAGCAGTTTGGGAAGGAGAAATAACGGTTCCACCTTTTCATCCTAATCGTGTTGAATCATCTGATTTATATAAAAAAACGGCTGAACAATACGTGAAAATAGATAACCAAAAAACTTTGCACATTTTTCAAGAAAGCAACAACAATTTGAAAAGGAAAATTTCGGAATTCTCTAATGACGGACTTTTTATTTGGTATAGCGGAAATTCAAAAGTTAACGAGGTTGGAACTTTAATGTGTTATTTAGTTAGAGAATCGAATTGTCAACCTTTCTTTATCACATTGAGCGGAAAAAAGGAATGGAATGTTTCTCAAACTAAAGGTATTTTAAGAAAAGAAATACAAGCTATAATGAACGAACACGTTAGCACCAATAAAAAAACAGAAATGAACGAAGCATTAGAACAGCAGATAAATCTATCGAGTAGAAAAAGAAGAATAGCAGCGTTTATGATTGACCATTTTGTGATTACATTCCTGATGGTTTCAATTGTCTTTTTAGCTCTCGGCCCGAACTTTATAGATGAAAATAATATGGGTAAAATGACAACCACGATGTTAGCTGTAATGTTGCCCGGTTTTCTTCTGTATTTCGCAAAGGACTCAATAAAAGGAATTAGCATTGGGAAATGGATTATGGGAATAATGGTGAGAGATTCAACCAATCCAAATGAAGTTCCTTCTTTTGGAAGATTACTTATTCGGAATCTGTTTATTATAATTTGGCCTGTAGAATTTATCGTTCTTGCATCCAGTCAAGAAAAGAAAAGGCTTGGTGATAAGACAGCAAAAACCATAGTTGTTAAAAATCTAAATAAACCTACAAAATTGCCGAGAATATTAGCTTTAGTAGGAGTTGGATTCGCCTTTTTTGCTTTCACTTTTTTGTTCGCAGGAACAGCAATGAAAAATTCGGAAGCATATAAAGTAGCTGTTAAAGAGATTGAGATGAATGAGGAAATTTCAGAAGAAACAGGAGGAATTAAAGGATATGGAATGATGCCGACAGGCAGTGTGAATATTTCAAATGGACACGGACAAGCTCAGTTAGGAATAAAAGTACTTGGAAATGAAAATGATTTGAATGTAAATGCTTATCTGACAAAGGAGCCCAATGGAGAATGGAAACTAATAAAACTGAACAAATAAAGGTAGCTAATCGTGTAGACGGGTGACGACTTAAAGTCGCCACTGCGCCTCACACACCACCCAGCGTACGGGTCTCGTACTGGGCGGTTCACCAAATTGAAGTTTGCTTATTATTAATGTAATCTGTC
>NZ_JAUOEL010000009.1 GCF_030540765.1 Flavivirga jejuensis
TAGATTGAGTCCCACAAGTACAACAAATGATAAAATACAAAAAATAGATATTGATTTATGCGACGCAACTGGAAAAATATGTGTTAAAATCAAAAGCTTTTCTTCTAGAGTTCTTGAAGAAAAACATATGAAAAATGAACTAAATTCAGAAATAACCTCTGAAAACGATAGTAATAACCTGCTTGTTTTAAAAACCATATGGGAGCCATTTACCCCAGATGAGGGGAAAGAAATTATTTCGTCTGATAGTCAAGTTGTGATTATTGGGGGTGAAATATCAGAAAAAGAGACTATCAAAGGGGAGTATCCTAATGCCATTTTATTGGACGATGAGCTATTCAACACTTCAAAAGGCATTGTTAAGATTCTAGAAGATATAAATGGTATAGATCAAATCTTTTGGTTGGTTTCACACATACCATTAAATACATTAACAGATGAATCATTATTGATAGAACAAAACCGAGGAATATTCCAATGCTTCCGTATTATAAAAGCTCTTGTTGAGATAGGCTACGATAAAATGGAACTTACTTGGACCATTATTACACGGCAAACCCAACCAATTAATAAAAAAGACCATGTTTCTCCCACTCACGCAAGTCTGCATGGCTTTATGGGCTCCGCTTCAAAAGAATATTCAAATTGGAATATAAGATTAATTGATCTTGACGGTAGCACAAACTTTCCGATTTCACAAATTAAAACACTTCCTAAAAATTCAGATGACAATATTATAGTTTACCGTACGGAGCAATGGTTTCGTCAGCAACAGGTTCCTGTTCGAATTTCACACCTACAACGAATAGAATTCAAAATGGATGGAGTTTATGTAATCATTGGAGGAGCAGGTGGTATCGGAGAAGTATGGAGCAAATACATGATCCAAAATTATAATGCCAAAATAGTTTGGATTGGACGTCGTAGTGAGAATAGTGAAATACAAACTAAAATAAATGATTTAAGCAAGATAGGCCCTAAACCTCTTTATATAAAAGCTGATGCAACAAACTTGGAAGCGCTTAAAAAAGCTTATGAAATAATCAAAAAAAAATATAATAAAATAAACGGTATTGTTCATTCTGCTATCGTTCTATCAGATAGAAGCATATCAACAATGAAGGAAAGTGAACTAACATCAGTTCTGTCTTCCAAAGTAGACACATGTGTCCGCCTCTCTCAGGTTTTTCATAAAGAAGAGTTAGATTTTGTATTATTTTTCTCATCAATGAACTCTTTCACTAAATCTGCTGGTCAAAGTAATTACGTTGCTGGATGTGTATTTGAAGATGCTTTTGCTCATCAACTTGCCTTAGAATGGAAATGTAAGGTAAAAGTAATGAACTGGGGTTATTGGGGGAGTGTAGGTATAGTTTCTTCTGAAATCTACCGAGATCGCATGAAAAAATTCGGAATTGACTCTATTGAGGCTCCCGAAGGAATGGAGGCTCTTGAATCCTTACTCAATGGCCCTTTTGATCAAATCTCATTAATGAAAACAACTAAGGCTGTAGTCATAAACTAAAAATTTTAATATGAACATAAATACAAATGAATTAATAGAAATTTACCCTGAGAACGGCTCTTTAGATTTTGCTAGCCTAGCTGAGTCTATCAAGTTAAACATACCTCTATCTAATTTCAGAAAACCTGAACTAGATAAGAAAAACAGAGAAATGGACAAGCTTTTATGTCAATTGCTTTTATGCCAGCTTCAATCCATTGGTATGAAAAAGATTAGAAAATCATCTATAAATGATCTTGCAAAGGAATTAGGGATAATTGAGTCATATCAAGAATGGTTTAAGGAAAGTATTAGAGCCTTAATTCAAAACTTAACACAAGAGTTTAGCGAATCCGAACTATTCCATACTCCTATAAAACTAAATTTAGATATCATATGGGAAGAATGGAATTTTGAAAAAAATAAATGGAATCAAAGTACCGATACAAAAGCGCAAATTACACTTATAGAAACAACCTTAAAATCGCTCCCAAATATTCTTCTGGGAAAAAAGAAAGCTACTGATATAATATTTCCGAATTCCTCAATGGAATTGGTAGAGGGGATATATAAAGATAATAACACAGTAGATTTTTTTAATGAAATTGTAAGCCTTTCTATATTAAACTCAATCAAAGAATTACTTAAAAAAGACCCCAAAGCAGAAATCAGAATAATAGAAATTGGAGCAGGAACTGGTGGTACCAGTACCAAAGTTTTTAAAATGCTCAACGAGCATTCTATAAATATAAAGGAATATTGTTATACTGACATATCTCAAGCGTTTCTTATCCATGCAAAAAAAGAGTTTGCTCCCCAAAACTCTTCACTCTCGTATAAGATTTTTAATGTAGAGCAATCCCCTACTCAGCAAAACATCGAAATAGGACAATATGATATTGCTATCGCTACCAACGTTTTGCATGCAACGAAAAATATTAAACAAGCAATACGCAATACCAAGGCATGCCTTAAAAACAATGGTATACTTATTTTGAATGAAATAAGTGAAAAGTCATTATTTACCCATTTGACGTTTGGACTTTTAGAGGGATGGTGGATGTACGAAGATCCAACCATTAGAATCCCTGGGTGTCCTGGTTTGTACTCCAAAACATGGCAGCAGGTTTTAGAGGAAGAAGGTTTTAAATCTGTTTTTTTTCCTGTGAACGAAATGCATTTTTTGGGACAACAGGTCATCCTTAGCCAAAGTGATGGTATAGTAAGACAGAAAACGCTTCCTAAAGATATAAACAAGGTTAAAAAAACACTCGATAAAGGATTGACCAAGGAGGTGTTTCATAAACCAACATTAGGAGAAAAATCCATATTAAACTTGAGTACTCTGAAAGAGAAAAGCAAAGAATATTTTAAGAAGCTAATTGGTGATGGTCTCAAAATTCCTCACCATAGAATAGATGCATCGGAGGATTTGGAAAAATATGGAATAGATTCCATCATAGTGGTGCAGTTTGCAGATGAACTTAATAAATTTTTTGAGGATGTTAACAGTTCAATATTCTTTGAATACCCAACAATTAATGATCTGGTCGAATTCTTCGTAAAAAAAGATCGTATGGCACTAGAAAACCTATTAGGTATTGCCCCCATCCCACCAATAAAAATGGATAACGACAAAAATACTTCTAATAATAAACCCGTTGTTCAGAAAATAACATCGAAAAGATTTTACGACACAACGAAAATACAAGGAGAAAGAGTAAGTTCTAAATCTTCTGACATTGCTATTATCGGAATGACGGGGCGTTATCCAAAAGCCAAAAATCTTGATGAATTTTGGGAGAATTTGGCACAAGGAAAAGATTGTATTACAGAAATTCCCGCAGAAAGATGGGATCATAAGAGTTACTACGATAAAGACAAGAATGTACAAGACAAAACCTATAGTATATGGGGAGGGTTTCTCGAAGATGTAGAAAAATTTGACCCTTTATTCTTTAACATTTCGCCCAGAGAAGCTGAATTACTGGATCCCCAGGAGCGCTTATTCCTAGAAAATGTATGGGATCTTTTTGAAAATTCAGGTTATACGAGAACTAAACTTCAGTCACAATATGAATCTCAGGTTGGTGTTTTTGTTGGTACAATGTATCAACATTATCGAAATTTTGGAGTCGGAAAAATACAAGAACCTGTACTTTCATTAGCCTCTTATGGGTCAATTGCCAACCGTACTTCCTATTTTTTTGACTTACAAGGGCCTAGTATAGCTATAGATACTATGTGTTCTTCTTCGCTTATAGCCTTGCATATGGCATGTGAGAGCCTTTTAAAAGAAGAATGTAAAATAGCTATTGCGGGAGGTGTAAATCTTTCTATTCATCCTTATAAATATATAGGTCTGAGCAGACTTCAGGTAATTGGCAGTCACAAAAACTGTAGAAGTTTTTCGGATTCCGACGGTTATCTTCCGGCCGAAGCTATAGGGTCTGTCCTGCTAAAACCTCTTTCTGAAGCAATAAAAGATAAGGATGAAATCATGGCAGTAATTAAATCTTCGGCAATTAACCATGATGGTAAATCAAATGGATTCTCTGCCCCTAACCCTAATGCTCAAGTGAGACTAGTAAAGGAGAATTTCAATAAATCTAGGATTAACCCTAATACCATTGGTTATATTGAAGCCGCAGCCAATGGCTCTCCTCTAGGAGATGCTATTGAGTTTAATGCGTTAAAAAGAGTTTTTACAGATACGGAAAGGGGGCAACCATATCCAATAGGATCCGTAAAGTCTAATATAGGGCATGCAGAAGCAGCTTCCGGAATTTCTCAACTGACTAAAGTGATTTTGCAGTTAAAACATAAAAAATTAGTTCCATCCATAAAATCAAAGCCATTAAATCCCCAATTAAACCTAAAAGGAACTCCTTTTCAAATACAAGAAGAACTAACAGATTGGAAACAAATGGTTAGAAAAAAAGATGGAAAAACATATAAACTTCCCAGGAGAGCAACGGTAAGTTCCTTTGGTATAGGAGGATCCAATGCACATGTTATTTTAGAAGAATATGAAAATCCAGTTCTTGTAGAAAATTCAAACTATAATTCAAAAGAAATACTTCTATTAATTGTATTCTCTGCAAAAACTAAAGATCAACGAAAAGAAGTTGCAAAGCAACTATTGGAATTTGTCGAAAAAAAGAAAAAATTGTCACTTTTACAATTTGCTTATACGCTTCAAGTAGGAAAAGAGTCAATGGAGCATCGCTGCGCAATGATAATTGCTAATCGAAATCAGCTTATTGATGGATTGAAGACCGTTATAAAATCTAAACACGAGGAAGATTTAATCAAATCTTCTATTCAAATTTATTTAGGAAGTCCAATGGAATCCGTGAACCTCAACAATCTTCTCTCGGGAAGTTTAGGAGAAACTATAGCCAAAGTATTATTGGCAGAAAATAATTTAGAAAAGCTGGCATCTTACTGGGTACAGGGAGGAAAAATTTCTTGGAAATCGCTGTACAAAGACAGAGATATTCAACTGATAAACCTACCCACCTATCCTTTTCTTAGAAAACGTTACTGGATTGAAAATGAACTCCCACCTCCTATTTTTAACGATATAAAGACATCGAAATCTGAAGGTAAAATAGATAATAAAAAGCCTAATTCAAAAATCAATACTATTCGCAATATCGTAGCTAACATGGTTGGGGTTTTACCTAGCGAAGTAGACATGAATTTGCCTTTGGCAAATTATGGATTTGACTCTTTGATTAGTACGAATCTAGTTTCCAAACTTCAAAAAGAAGTTGAACCCACTATAGAAATTAATGATCTTCAAAAATGGGTAACAACTCAAGACATTATTAATAGTTTGGCTAAAGATGATTATATCGATCATAAAGAAGAAGAAACCGTATCGATTCAATCAGCGTTAAAATTGTTTCCAGAGCTAATACACTTAAATGATAAAACTGAAGGGAAACCAATATTTTGGTTTCATCCAGCTTTGGGAGGAGTGAGTATATATAATAAAATAGCTGAAAAATCAGAACGTCCTTTTTTTGGTATTCAGGCAAAAGGTTGGGGAAATGACAGGCTTCCTCTGCGTGGGATGCAAAACATGGCTGCATATTATATCAAGATAATGATGACAATACAACCTGAAGGACCTTATGATCTAGGTGGATATTCTATGGGAGGTGTGTTAGCCTATGAAGTTACTACCCAATTGCAGCTTCTTGGTAAGAAAGTTGGATCGATTGTTATGCTCGATTCACTTTATTTACAAGGGCTCAAAAGATTACAAACAGATATGAGAACGGTAATATTAAGAACTATAAACCTTGCATTATTAAAAACTATCATCGATCAGCCAGAAAAATTTTCTAAACTATTGATCCACAGAAGTGAAGTTGAAACCATTAAGGACGAAGAATCCTTTTTAGATGAATTAGTTTCAATAGCAAAAAAGCGAGGGATGAAAAACACAAAATCTCAGATTAAATTAATAATAAAACATAACAGTAAAGTTCAATTGGCTTTTGAAGTTGATAAACACGAGGTAAGGCCTTTACCAGACCCAAAAAGTCTGACTTGTTATTACTTCCGTAATAAGAATGGTTTATTTTATGGTGAATTGGAACCATATTGCAGTATTGAAAAACCTAGCTTTTCAATAGATCATACAACATATTGGAAAGAATGGGAAAAACAGATTCCTAATACTCATATCATGGATGTAGATTCTTCATGCCATATGACCATGTTCTCTGAAAAAAAGGTATATCAAACGATTTTTAGATTTTGTAAAAAACTATATTCTAAGGAGGGAATGAACAAAAGGTATTTAAGAACTTTTAAGAATGATATTATAAAAAAACATGGTTACAAGAATCCAGTGATTGATGAGGTAAATATAGTTACACCAAAATAAATGCTTTCTATGAATAAAAAAATTGTTTTCATGTTTTCTGGACAAGGTTCTCAATATTATCATATGGGAAAGGAACTCTTCTCTAAAAATGTATGTTTCAAAAATTGGATGACCAAACTAGACGATTCACATAAACGACTTTCTGGTCAATCCATATTGGATGTTATTTATGATCAAAAAAAAACTAAAAAACATGAATTTTCAAAAACCATTCATACTCATCCCTCCATTTTCATGGTGGGTTACTCACTTGCAAAAACCCTAATAGATATAGGTATAAGACCAGACCATGTAATTGGAGCAAGTCTTGGAGAGTTTATATCAGCTGCCTTGTCCGAAGTAATAACTCCAGAAAAAGCATTAGAACTTATATTCTATCAAGCTGATTGTATTGAAAGTACGTGTGATTACGGAAATATGATTGCTATCATGGGCACAACAGAGGTTTTTAGAAAAATTCTCCATATTGATTCCACAGCCAATATAGTTTCTATGTACAGTGAAAAGCATTTTGTTATTTCATGCTCAAGGAATCAATCAAACTCGATTAAAAGGTTACTTAGGAGAGAAAATTTTTTTTTTATTGAATTACCAGTATCTCATGGCTTTCACTCAGAAAATATAGATCCAGCTTTTACTTCTTTTTCCTCATTTTTGAGCCCAATATATTGTAAAAAACCAAATGTTTCAGTCGTTTCATCTTTGTTCGGCGAGAAACTCGATAAGGAAATTAAGCCTAAATATTTCTGGGACATTATAAGAAAGCCTATTTTATTTATAGAGGCAATTAAATTCATTGAGAATGATCAGAATTATAACTACACATACATTGACTTAGGTGCCTCGGGTGCTCTTTCAAATATAATAAAGAATAGAAATACTAATAGAAAATCAGCGGTATTTAATATTATGAATCAGTTCAGTAATGAAGTGAATAACATTGATAAAATAAAACATAACATTCGTATGAAAACAAAAAAAAACCAAAACAAAGAGTTAGCATATCTTTTTCCAGGACAAGGGTCGCAGAAAAAAGGAATGGGACAAGAATTATTTAATGACTTCAAAGCAGCTTTTGACATGGCTAGTGAAATTTTAGGGTATTCTCTAGAGAATTTATGTATAAATAATCCCGAAAACAATCTTAATAAAACTCAATTTACTCAGCCTGCTTTATATGTAATCAATTGTTTAAGCTATTTAAAACTTATCCAAGAAAATAATCAGAAACCTGATTTTGTGGCTGGTCATAGCCTTGGGGAGTACTGTGCTCTGTTTGCATCGGATACAATAGATTTTGAGACGGGGTTAAAATTAGTAAAAAAGCGAGGTGAGCTTATGGCTAAAGCAAAAGAAGGAGGAATGGCAGCAGTAATTGGGTTAAATGAAAGCAGAGTCAATGAAATCATTGAGCTCGAAGGTCTTAAATTTATCGATATTGCAAATCTTAATTCTCCTCAACAGATTGTAATTTCAGGGCCTAAAAATGATATAGTAAATGCTCAGCCCTTTTTTGAGAAAGCTGGATGCGACCTCTATTTAACACTAAATGTTAGCGGAGCATTTCATTCAAGACTTATGGAAAATTCAAAAATCGAATTTGAAAATTATCTAAATAATTTTTCCTTTAATAAACCTAAAATTCCAATTATTTCAAACGTTACAGCTCGACCTTATCCAACTCTTGAATTGAAGAAACTATTAGCTGACCAAATTACTAGTCCTGTAAAATGGACCGAATCAATATGTTACTTAATGGGAAAGGGTGTAACAGAATTCAAAGAAGTTGGCCCAGGAGATGTTTTACAGAAATTATTAGCTAAAATCAAGACAGAAGCGAAACCATTGATTTTAGAAAATCAGGAAGTCATTGATCGCAAAAATGAAGAAAATACAGTTATAAAAGAAGAATTTCAGAACTTGGAAAAAACAATCCACAATACAATAGATTATGAAAATCATAAAAACTCAAGCAAATTAATAGATCCAGCTCTTCAGAGTAGTGTATTTAGTATTACAGGAACAGATCTTGGATCAATAGAATTTAGAAAAGATTACAATCTAAAGTATGCCTATATATCAGGAGCTATGGTTCATGGAATCGCATCGAAAGAACTGGTTGTTAAAATGGGGAAAGCCGGGTTGATGGGGTTTTATGGAACAGGAGGACTAAATCTAAATGAGGTGGAAAACGCTATTATATATATTCAAGATCAGCTAAAAAATGGTGAATCATACGGATTTAATCTCCTTAATGGGTCAAAAGAGGAAGGTCTTGTTGACCTGTTTCTAAAGTACAAAGTTCCTCTAATTGAAGCATCAGCTTATATGGAAATTAGTTCTGCGATTGTTAGATACAAATTAAAAGGCTTGTCACAAAATAAAGATGGTAGTATAGAGAAAGGGAATCGTATAATTGCTAAAATTTCAAGACCAGAAGTTGCATCCTTATTTCTTAGTCCAGCCCCAGAAAGAATAGTTCAAAAGTTACTTAGCGAAAAACTAATTTCCGAACACCAAGCTGATTTAGCAAAATTTATTCCTCTAGCTGACGAGTTAACGGTAGAGGCTGACTCAGGAGGTCATACAGATCAAGGTATACTATCTACATTAATGCCCGCAATTATTAAAGAACGGGATTTACATATTAAAGAATACGATTACAAAAATAATATAAGGATTGGAGCTGCTGGAGGAATTGGAACACCAGAAGCAGCTGTATCAGCATTTATTTTGGGAGCGGATTACATCCTTACTGGATCAATTAATCAATGTACTGTAGAGTCTGGAGCCAATGAAAAAGTAAAGCAAGTGCTTCAAGATATTAATGTACAAGATACTGGCTACGCCCCAGCTGGGGATATGTTCGAAATGGGTGCAAAAATTCAAGTATTGAAAAAAGGAGTCTTTTTTTCGGCAAGAGCCAACAAACTTTACGATTTATATAGACACTATAATTCAATTGACGAAATCGATGAAAAGACAAGGAAACGATTAGAGGCTCGGTATTTCAAACGTAGTTTTGATGAAATATATAAAGAGGTAAAAAAATATTATACCCCAGAAGAAATTAGCCGTGCCGAAAAGAATCCAAAACAGAAAATGGCATATATTTTTAGATGGTATTTTGGATATTCTAATGAATTAGCTCTAAAAGGACAAGTTGACCAAAAAGTTGACTTTCAGGTTCATTGTGGACCAGCTCTTGGTGCGTTTAATCAATGGGTAAAAGGAACATCTCTTGAGAATTGGAGGAATAGGCATGTAGATGAAATCGCAGAAAAAATAATGAGCAGTTCAGCTGAATTACTAAATAACCGAATAAAATCTTTTTACAAAAATTGAAGTAATTATTCAATGAACACCCCAAAATAGAGCCCCGAAGTAACAAGCGGAAAGAATTTATTTTTAAAAGGTTTTCAATTAAAAGAGCGAGATTCTCGAAGAATTCTATCGATTAAAGCTTGAAAAAAGGTTCTTTAGTTTAAGATTTTTTTCGAAAATAATATCTATTAGCTTAGTGGTAAATATTCTCGGTTCGACTCTTTTCATAAAATCGAAAATATGATCTATGTCTACTATACCAAAGTTGTCAAAGAGCTTCCTATTCAAACTTATAAGCAACTTCTCAACAAAATTCCAAAAAAGCTACAAGAAAGAAATTTAAGATTTATGAGATGGCAGGATCGACATACTAACTTATTTGGTAAAATCCTATTAATTGAAGCATTATTAAAAATGGGGATACAGCACCGCAGCTTAGAAAACTTGTACTATAATCAGTATGGGAGACCTTTTATAGATACTAATCTTGATTTTAACATTTCACACTCACACGATATGGTCGTTTGTGCTATAGGCAGAAATATTCGACTTGGAATTGATATTGAGAAAATTAGGTTTATTGATTTCGAAAATTTTCAATCTGCCTTTTCTGAAGATCAATTAAATCAAATAAAAAAATCCAACGATCCTAAACAAAAGTTTTTTCTATATTGGACAATCAAAGAAAGCGTAGTGAAAGCTGACGGCAGAGGATTTCATGCACCTTTAAAGGAAATTCAAGTGACAAATAACACAGCAACAATAGATAATAACTTTTGGAACCTTGAAATATTACAAATTAATAAAGAATATAGCGTATGCTTGGCTTCGGATTCTAAACCAAACTCAATCAAATTGATTAACTTAAATTTTTAGAATATACGAATAACAACGATTAGGAAAGTGGAATAATTGATTCTACTTATATAAATAAAAAAATTGATTATAGTTTTATGAACCATTTGATAATAATCTTTTTGAAATGAAAGCTAAGATTAAGGTATTTAAGGTTGGTCAAAGTATTTTTAAGAATCAATGCTATTTAATATATAAAAACTATCAAGGGATCATTATAGATCCTGCTTGGACTATGATCTTATAAATAATTTTTTGAATGAAAATAATATTATTTTAAAAGCAGTTTTGATTACTCATTCACATTCTGATCACACGGACTTAGCGGAGAGATTTGCTGAATCAAGGGATGTATCAATTTTTATGTCTAGTACAGAAATTGATACTTACAAAATTATTTTGATGAATTTAAAGAGAGTAGAACATCAAAAAAAAATAGTTTTAGGTGATTTTGTCGTAACGCCATTGATTACACCTGGTCATACAATGGGAAGCACATGTTATTTAATTGAAAATAATTTATTCTCTGGAGATACGGCTTTTATAGAAGGTGTAGGTATTTGTCATCCAAACGACACTGAAAAGTTATACCTCTCTATTCAATTTTTAAAATTAAAATTGGCAGAAACTACTATGTTTTGGCCTGGTCATTCTTTTGGAAAATCTCCAGGTAAAGAACTAAGTTATCTTTTGAGAAATAATGTTTATTTCCAGCTTGAGAAAAAAAATATTTTGTTGAATTCAGAAATAGGAAAATAAGCCTGATCCTTTTGATTTCCAATAAATAAAAGAATAACGAAGAATTAAAAGTTAACAACTTTCTCTAAAGCTAATCTTTAGCTAATCCACCACCTCCATCACTCAGAGTAAAAAATGTGTATAACTCTTACAATACACTCTCAAAAAAATGAAGAGGAATCATTGCCACAATATTTTGTTGCAATGATTCAATTCTTACAATAATTTTTTTAACATTACCTGTTTTAATGACTTCACATTCTAGCCCACTTAATGGTCCATAAATTATCTTTTTAATCTCACCAACTTTTGGAAGTTCTATATTCATTCTTATATCTGTAATATCTTTATCTCCAATTAAAAATTTGATTTGAGTAATTTCTTTTTCTGTCACTCTTGCATAATCATTTCCAAAGCTAATATAAGCACAAGCACCGTTAATAGATAATGCTTTATAAAACTCCAATGACGAATTAATCTTTACAAATACATAAGATGGAAATAACGGTTTTAAAATAGTTTTCTTTCGATCACTCCACTGTCGAATTATTTTTGTCTGAGGTAAAAAAACTTCTAGAGAAATCTCTTTTAAAGATTCATAAACTTTTTTCTCCCAACGGGATTTGACATATAGTACATGCCAACCAATATTAAAATTCATAAAATTAATATATAATTAAAAAAAGAAGTATAGCTTCACTATCCTCTGTTACATGAAATTAATTCCCAATAAAATGATCGTCTGTAATCAAATTAAACAAACAAAAACAATTTATTAATGGTCAAATGTATCTTGAAAAAATTAACCTTTAAGGATTAAAACTTATCCTAAAAGGATTTTACACCAAAATATTTTTATTTCTTTTCAGATTAATAATTTCCAACCAAGTAATGTATTATGTATCATTCTGGTGATGGTAGTTCTTAGAATTGGACTTTGGGCGACTGCCCAGCCTCCCATTCTGGTTCTACTCCAAGCATAAGCTTGCCCTTCTTCTATGCCTAAGCGAATTAGGTTTTTACGTTTCCGCTCTAGTTTTTTTTGTCCTATAAATTGGATTCGGGTGCCAAAGACAAGCCCTCTATAGTACTTTGTCGTTTCGCTTTCTTCTCAAATAAAAAAACTGCCACAAAATTATTTATGACAGCCTTTTTACATGATGTAACCTTCAGTATTGAAACTACAAACAACAGTTAGCCTAATTTTATAAGACTAAAATTTAACAAAATTAAATAACGCTTTTTAATTATTACTAAAAAAATCACTCTTATGATGCATTCTTTTTATCCGTATTTAAGACACTTTGTAACTCGCTAATGTCTTTACCTATTTTATCTTCCATTACTCTAGCATAAATCTGTGTGGTAGAAAGTTTGGTGTGACCTAATAATTTTGATACGGTTTCTATAGGCACGCCATTGGATAAAGTTACCGTAGTTGCAAAAGTATGACGGCTACATGGCAACTTAGGTTCTTTTTTATTTTACACAGTTTTGCCACTTCTTTTATATAAATGTTCATTTTCTGATTGCTGCATACTGGTAACAGTCTATTACTATTGTCGTACTCCTTATACGTTTTCAAGATATTTAATGCTTTATCCAGCAATGGCACTTTTACAGGTTCGGTACTTTTTTGTCTGTAAAACGAAATCCATTTTTTACCGTCTATGCCGTAAACGATACTCTCTTTTGTTAGTAGCCTGATATCGATATAGGACAGTCCTGTATAGCACCCAAAAACAAAAACATTTCTAACATAGATGTGTTTCTCTTTTTGTAATTCTATGTTTTCTAATTGTTGTAATTCTATAGCAGATAAAAATGGACGATCATATTTATTAAACTTTACATCGTAATGCAAAAAGGGGTTTTTACTTATCCACTCTAACTTTACGGCTAAGTTCATTAGTTTGTTAAGTCGTTCAATATGTTTCATTATACCGTTATTGGTTAATGGTTGTTTGCTTAGGTTGTTTTCTTTGTTTCTTAGGTATTGCTCAAAGTTCACAATAAAACTATAGCTCATTTGCTCTAAATAAACGTCTTTGGTTTTCAATTTGGTTGTTAAAAAGGCTTTTAGATACTTTGTAGTGGTCTTATAGTTTTTTAAAGTGCCGTTCGTTAAAACGCCCTCCATTTTGTTTTTATGGTATCCTACTAAACTAAAAAGCGTTTCTTGGTTATTATCTGTCCCTAGGTATCTTGCCTTTACAACTTGAGCGGTTATAAACTTGCCTTCTTTGCATAGTTCTTTATATGATGCTGTAATATCCGCGTAGGCATTGTCCAGCTCATCGTTGAGAGTTCTTGCATGGGCTGTTCTGCCTTTTGCACGGCTCATTTTACCGTCCCAATCCTTTATAGGATAAAGTCTATTTAAACTAAATTCTGTGCGCTCACCATTTACTGTAACTCTGGCATAAATGGATGCTTGGTCGTTTTTTCTCTTTCCTATTACTTGTCGAAAAAGAATCTTAAATGTGGAAGTTTTCATTTTTCCTTCGTTTTAAGTTAATAAATCCTTGAAACGAAAGTTAAATCACGTTGAAAGCTCTGCTCTCTATAATAAATATACGAAAAAAAGAAAGAAGATTAGGTCCCGAATAAGTCCCTTTTTACTTGTTAATAAAACTAACTAAATGATATCAATAAAAATTAAATTACTAAAAATCATTTAGTTAAATATTGTTTGATATCAAATGACATCGGTGTTGTCGGGGTGGCAGGCTTAACCCACACTTTATACCGCACTGTTATTCAGCATTTTATTTCATTTTTTCAAAATGTACACACCTAATTGTACACTAAAACCATAAAAAGAACTTTGAACATATAATTTGCTCTTCTTTGATATCATAAAGGTACAAATTATATCAATACTTATTAATTTTATTCTGCATAAGAATAAAAGTACTATATCATCAGATTTTATTGTATGCAGTTTCATATTCCTGATTATTAGTATCTGCAATTACCTTATTCAATTGGAGTTCAAAAAAAGAGAGCTCTTTAAAGGAAAAATTTTAGACTTTAAATAATAGCTTAGAGCTAAACTATTTATTTCTCTACAAATATCATCTTATGAATTCAAATGAAATGATTTTGACCGAGGGGTATAATTATTTAAAGAGCATAATTATTCACAAAATACTCGATATATCTGGGAAGCTGTGTTCCCAAATAATAGGGCAAATTCATTAATAAAAAAGGCGTTCCATCTATTGTAGTTGAATTTTGAACTTTAAATTCTCCTGCATACATTCTGATAGCATACGCATGGTCTGTTCTATCCATAAACTGATGCAGAGATTTTAAAGTTCCCGTTGCACCAGACTTAATTTCAATAGGAATGATTTTATCGCCATAGTGATACACCAAATCTACTTCCGATGAAGACTGCTTTTTTTCACGAATCCAAAAATTAGGCTTGGTATTAGTTATCGTGTTTAACGATATGACCTCTTGAGCTATTAAATGCGGTATTATTGCTCTCTTAAAAGCATTGCTCAAATCTTCCATGCCTAACATCCCCGCTTGTATTTCCAAAGTATAGTTTACTAAGCCAGTATCCAAAAATTGTAACCTTGGCGATTTTTTGATATCGGGTTTGATAGGAGGTTCGATATCTGTGGTAGGATAAATGAGTTGTATGATTTTGGCGGCATCGAGGTTACGCATGGCCTCGCCTACTTCTCTCGATTTATAATTGGAATTTCCGAAGTTTTGGAATTTGATTCGCTGATCCACATAGAGGTGGGCAGTATCCATAATATGTTTGATGACCCTTCTTTCACTTGTGCCCGAAGCGTACTTTTCTACATCGTTTTTATAAGTGCCCCAAATACTTTCATAAACCTTGGGCAGCTCGGCCAAATTATTATATTCAATATCCATTTTTACAATTTCTGGCATACCTCCCACTATGGCATATCTATGAAACAGATCTAACAAGGTTTTATGAGCTACTGGTTTTAGAGGAATGGTATTCAATTGCTCTAAAGCAGCGGTATGTTGAATGGCTTCCAAATACTCTTGAAAATTCAAAGGATAGAGATATAAGTATTCAATGCGACCTACAGGAAAACTTTCCACATCTTTCATAGTAAATTCCAACAATGAACCTGCTGCTATGACATTCAAATCGGAAACCTCTTCAAAAAAATACCGTAGTGATTGAATGGCTTTGGGAAGTTCTTGTATTTCGTCAATAAAGAGTAAAGTACTCCTTTGTTCCTTCGGACTAATATTATTGGATAGAAATAAGGCCTCTACTAGTGTTTCGACATCATCATAAGTTTCAAAAATTGTTGCATCAGCCAATTTTTCCAAATTCAAAAAAATATGATGCTTATAGCCTTTCGCAAATTCTTTTACTAAAGTCGTTTTTCCGACCTGTCTTGCCCCTCTTAAAATGAGTGGCTTCCTATTATTACTAGCCTTCCAGCTCTCTAAGCTCTTAAGTGCATGCCTTCTGAAATTCATATCTTAAAATTATTTGTAACAAAGTAAGGGTGAATTATTTATTTTTATGTAACAAAGTCAAGGTAAATTTAAATATTATTATGTATAACAAAGGATTAAAACAATCTATACCATCTCAAAAAAAAGTGTAGTTCAAAGCTTAAACAGGTAGGAACTATTGGTTTCTTGGGATTTCAGGAAATTGGTTTTAGGCCCACAGTGTTCATTATCTGTTGTAAATAGAGAGCACCAAATCTTCAGCGTTTTACCTGAATTCTGAACAATTAAGTTTTCAAGAATTAAAACCATTTAATCCAAATGCAAAATAAAAAGTGCAGATATGTACTGAAACTGGGATAAAAGAGTGCAGTGTTGGAATGTCGGAAAACTAAAAAAATGTAGAGTGGTTTTAACCGATTTCCAATAGCATATACTTTTGGGCGTTTTTTTGCTTAAAAAGCTCCTGATTCTAGTAAAATCAGAATATATTTTGCTAAAAAAAGGATGAAGGATATGAAAAAAGAGCGATTTACAACCTTTAAAATACAAGGAGCCCATTGCAAACAAGTTCAGAAAATCCTGCAAGGAAATTTCTAAATCACATTCTATGAGATGACCTTACGTGATATAGCCGATTTTTTTGAGATTCACCAATTGTCTCCATTGGATTTTATTGATGGAAGTCTCAACGCGGTAGAGATTTGAATTAAAAGAAGAACCACCAAAACCAGCTTATCAAAAATCCCCTATAGTTTCAAATTAGTCCCTCATTTAAGAGAGTTCATCACTTTTTTTTTAAAGTGCTGAACTATGCTTTAAGTTAACACCTAATATCACAATTCTATAATATTATAGAAGAAGAAAAAGAACAACAACAAAACAATGAAAAACACTATACTAGTAGCATGTCTGTTATTTGCTACCCTTTTAATTCATTCACAAGAAAATATTCCAGCATCAGGAGGATTATCCACAGGAAGTGGGGGTGCATCCAGTTATTCTGTTGGTCAAATTGTGTATACTACCAATACAGGTAGTAGTGGTGCCGTTTCCCAAGGCGTTCAGCAAGCTATCGAACGCTTTAGCTTAAGTAATCCAGAAGTTACAACTGTAAACTTATCAGTAGTTACCTATCCTAATCCTACAACAGATTATGTTGTGTTAGGGATAAGCGATGCTAATATTACAGATTTAAGTTATGTCCTTTATGATTTACAGGGTAGAGCAGTTACAAAAGACGTAACAACACAAACCAATACCCAAATAGGTATGCAAAACTTGGCATCAGGCACCTATGTGCTTAAAGTAAACCAAAACAGCCAAGAACTAAAAACATTTAAAATTATTAAGAAATAAAGACTATGAAAAAACTATACACGATAATAGCAGCAATATTACTAACAGCGACCACCTTTGCACAGGCACCAGAAAAAATGAGCTACCAAGCCGTAGTAAGAGACAGCGGTGATGCCTTAGTAGCAAACCAAGTAGTAGGGATGCAAATAAGCATTTTACAAACTACAGCGACAGGAACAGCTGTTTATGGAGAAACCCATACACCAACCACTAATGCCAACGGGTTAGTAACATTGGAAATAGGAACAGGTACTGTTTCAATTGGCGATTTTACTACCATAGATTGGTCTTCTGGCCCTTACTTTATAAAAACAGAAACCGACCCAGCAGGAGGAACAAATTATAGCATTACAGGTACTAGCCAGTTATTAAGTGTGCCTTATGCCCTACATGCAAAAACGGCAAGTAGTGCAACAGAAACCCAAACTTTGGCAGATGTTGTGGCATTGGGAAATTCGGCAAATAATAACCAATTAAAGAATGTAACAGACCCTAGTGATGCGCAAGATGCAGCAACAAAGGCGTATGTAGATGGATTAGATACCGATGATGCAGATTCCGACCCATTGAATGAGATACAAAATATAGAAGAAGTACTAGCCGATGGAAACGATGCAAACGGAGCCGTTATTACAGGTTTAGGAACACCAACCGTAGAGAGTGATGCAGCAACAAAGGCGTATATAGATTTATTACAAGAGCAAATAGAAGCTTTAAATACTAGAATTGCAGCTTTAGAGCCAGCAGAGATAGGAGACTTTAGAGATGGAGGTGTAGTATTCTGGGTAGATCCCGAAGATAATACGCATGGGTTAGTTTGCGCCATAGAAGACCAAAGTAGTGATGGAATACGATGGTATAATGGTATTTATATGATTACAGGGGCAACAGGTGAAACAATTGGTACAGGTGCAGACAATACAGATACTATTATTGCAGTACAAGGTGAAACAGAATCTGATTACGCAGCAGGTTTGGCAAGAGCCTACACTGGAGGCGGTTTTAACGATTGGTTTTTACCGAGTAAAGAGGAGTTGAATGAAATGTACCTTAATAGAGACACTATAAATGAGACAGCAACCAACAATGAAGGTTCTAATTTTATTGATAGTTCCTACTGGAGTTCTACGGAGGTCAATTCCAATTACGCGTGGTTACAGGGTTTAGTCACTGGTAATCAGCTCAGCAGCATCGGTAAGTACTACCCCTCCCGTGTGCGTGCAGTTCGGGTTTTTTAATAAGAGTGAATATCCTTGTCTAAAAATCATCCAATAATCCATCATAGTGTTCAAATTTATTTCTGAATATCCTACTTTTTAAAACGCTATCAGAATCAATTTTGAGAAATCCCCTCAGTTGTCCCCCCCTTTCTTTATATTTCCATATTGGTCATAGAATTTTAGAAATATTACCTGATGATATTAAAATGGATTGAATACCTGACCAAATAGCAATTTTATCAAAGTTATAAGTGTAGTGTTGGGATGTCGAAAAACTAAAAAAGAAAATTCAGAGCGTGGTTTTAACCGATTTCCAATGGTTTTTAGGAATTTATATCATGTTCCATCTTTTCTTTGGAAAGTTAAAAAAACTATTATTAAGAAATGATTTCAATATTTTTTTGGTAACATCCAAATAATCTTCATTAAAAAAGCACATCGGTTAAAATGTGCTTTTCATGAATCTAAGCTATTTTAATTTGGTGACTAACTCAAATAATTAAATAATTGTGGACTGTTCTAAATTTATATTGACAAATAAACTTTGGTCAAAATTTAAGTCGTACCTTTTATCTGCTTTTGTGTGTTTGCTATATTTGTATTCAGTATTAAATATTATTATTTAAACAAAGAAAATATTGTATAAAAAAATAAACAACAATAAGTGTTTAAATATCTTAATAACGGGATATATGATAATATTCCTGGGATAAAACCTTATTTTTTTGAATGGTTTTTGATGATTCTCTTATATTTCTCAAAATTCTTCTAGGGTAATCTAAAGCTTAAAATAATCCTTTCCGAAACCGCTTTTGACTTCTTTAATTTTTCAAAATCCTAATTATTCCTTTTTCGTCCCACATTTGTCTGGTTTCGTCACATTTTATAGGATAGGTCGTGTTAAGAACTGATTTTTATATAAACCAGTTTATATAAAATGTCCATTGAAAACCAAGTAAAAACGAGATGCCTACTAATAAGTAGATTAATTAGGTGATCTCCTTTGATCTTGGCCCATAAAAGGTTTTTAAAAATCATACTATGAAAAAATATACATTATTTCTATTGTCCATTTTTTTGATGGCTTGTAAAAGTGAAATTAAAAATGTTGCTCAATTTAAAAACCCCCGCGATCTCTACATTGATTCAAGGAAAATAGATTCTCGTAATCACTACGGTGAAAAGGGTTTATTGACAAGGTTGCTTCCAAATTTGCTAAAGAAGTATACTACTATTTGATTTTTTACCGACCTAATTAACTCAAATTATGAAAAAAATAAAATTTAAATACATCATATTCATATCAATACTACTATCTGTGATACAGGCTTGTGATCTTAGTTATTTAGATAAAGATATAGAGGATTTTGACACAGAGGCAAATTGGGCAATCCCTGTGGGAAATATTACGTATGCAGTGGGTGAATTGATCAATGAAATTGATGCAGAAGGTTTAGAAATCAAAGAAACTAACGAAGGCGTAGTCTCGTTTGTGTATTTAGACACTTTAGCATCAGTTAGCGCTGTTGATGCTACAGAAATTCCAGATCAGAGTTTCCCTTCACAGGATTACAGTCCAGGAATAGATATTCCTTCTCCAGGATCGTTTATTGATGAAACTTTAATTCTTGACCAAATACCTCCTTTTGCCTTTTCATTAAGTGGATCAAATGGTGAAGAATTTAATAAAATCGTTTTTAGTGAGGGGTACTTACGGCTTACAGTTCAATCAACATTTGCTGATATTGATATGGATTTGACACTAACCCTCAATTCGTTAAAGTCTAAAACCGATGATAGTCCTTATGAGGTAACAATGCCCATAAATGGAGCAACCTCTGAAATAATTGGTATTGATCTAGCAGCTTTCTGGGTGGACTTAACAGACGATGGTAATGGAGGAAGTACGACCAATACTTTTGTATTAACAGTTTCGGGTAGTATTGATCTGGACATTGGAGATACAATAGCCTCTGAGCAAAAATTGTCATTTTCACTGGATATGACGAACCTCCAATTTGAAGCGATTTACGGCAATTTAAAAAATCAAACTGTAAATAGTGACAGTCAAACCATTGACTTCGACGTTTTTGAAGATTTTGGTACTGGTACGTTTCTATTTGCGGATCCAACATTGCGATTGATAGTCGATAATAGTTTTGGATTTCCTTTGGGGATTGATTTTGGAAACATTGCTGTAAGTAATGCCAGCGAAGCCAACTTATTAATGGGAGCTGTTACAGATACGCCCCTAATTATTAATGGCCCTGCACTAGACCAACAAGGACAAACTGTAAGAGATACTATTACCATAGATAATACAAACTCAAATATTGTTGATCTGTTAGCTTTAAAGCCCTCTCAATTAACGGTAGATATCTCTGCAACATCAAATCCAAATAGTTATTCAACTCAAAACTTCATTTTAAATACCAGTGCATTAAATGCCTACGTAGAAGTTGATATGCCCCTGGATGTTGTTCTTGAAAATATTGAATTTGAACAAGAACTGGATGACATTAATGGAGCAGATTTTGAAGATCTAGGTGAGACGACCTTAAATATACATACCATAAATACCATTCCGTTGGGAGGGACACTTGAAATGGTGTTTTACAATGACAATTCAATTGTTTATACAATAACCGAACAAGTAGTATTTGCTGCTGCACCAGTAGACACCAATGGTATTAGTACGGGGGCTTCTACTAATACAGCGTCATTTGACATTACAGGAGACGATTTAAAAACAGCCACAAGAGCGGTTTTAAAATTAAAAATGAATACTACAAATGCTAGCGCAAACAGTCCTGTAAAGTTACTAGCAGCTAACACTTTAGATATTAGCATTACAACAGATGTAAGTATTGATATTAATAACAACTAGGTCATGCAAAAAAAAAGAACTCTATTAATATATGCTTTTATAGCTTTTACTATGTATCATGTTACAGCACAAGAATATTTCTCTTTTTACCAACTAAGAGATTATGTGTTTCAAACACAGGGTATTTCACCTACCTATATGCCGCAAAATACATTTACGATTGCAATTCCCAGTTCAAATTTTGGTGTAAATTACCAGAATGGTTTTCGATTAAAAGATCTTTTAGTAGAAAACACAAATTCAGGGGCATTGGAAATTGATCTTAAAAACCTTTTATTGCATGTTGGTGATATCAATACTTTAAAAACTAATGTCACAGGTCACCTGTTTTATATGGGGTTACGTAAAGGGAAAAATGCCTTTTCTGTGTTTTTAAACACAAAAACAGACGTAAATGCTCAGCTTACAAAACCTTTTTTTAATTTTTTGGCTAATGGCAATAGTTCTCAAGTGGGAGAACTTATCGATTTGAGCCATGATAAGTTTAACGCTACAGCATATCGTGAGATCGGTTTCGGGTATGTAAGAACCTTTTTGGACAGTAAATTTAAAGTAGGATTTAACCTAAGGCTCTTACGTGGTGTTTTTCACGCATCGACACAGCGTAATGCAGAACTAACGTTATTGACCAAAGCAGATACTTATAATTGGGAAATGACAGCCCAAAATGCTACTGTAAATACTGCAGGGCTTGATTTAATTATAAATAAAGATAATTACCCTAATAATGCATTAACTTCATATATTTTTGGAAATAAAAACAAAGGAATAGCCTTCGATCTTGGTGCATCTTACCAAATAAGCAAAAAGTTTATAATAGAGATTTCCACTAATGATATAGGAAGTATTACATGGAGAGAGCACGTTATTAATTACAATATTGAAGATGGAAGTGGAACATTTACCGGTTTAGATTTAAAAGATATAGACGATGTCGAACAGGCATTTGAAAATGAACTAAGTACTATTTTTACAACCAATGAGACACAAAGGTCTTTTAAAACAAAATTAGGTGTTAAATCATATGTCTCTACGTCTTACTTACCAAATAAAAAAAACAGGTTTAGTCTTACCGGTTTTAACAACTATACTTTTAATGATTTTTCTCCCTCTTTTGCATTAGCCTATAATCGCACCTTAAAAAGGGCAACTTTTGGCCTAACAAGTAGTTTTGGCGGACACCAAAAACCCATAGGCATTGGAGGCAATTTTGCAGTTTCTTTAGGTGCATTACAAATATATGCTGCAACAGATAATATAGTAAGTAAGATTGAGAATGTATATAGTGCTGATTTTCGTTTTGGAATAAATTTGAATCTAGGATATAAAAAATGGCTAAAAAAGATCAACAAAAGGGGTGAAATTAGACAATCAAGAGTTTATTTAAAAATATTGTAATCATATAAAAATTGTTTACCAATTTATATAGATAAGTTATGTGCAGCCTACAGATAATGATGGAGATTAAAGTTTAAAAAATATATCACAATTCATTTTTTAAATGTTCTCCCTTATGTGGTTGGGTAATATTGATGTAGATGTCTCAACTATTTTTTATGGTTCGCTTATATTTTTCTACTTCTTCCTTGGAGAGTTCTAGTTTTAGGTAATCTTTTCCGAAGTGGGTTTTAACTTCTTTTACCTTATCCAGTAGCTCATCTTCTTCATCTTCTATGTTTTCAAACTTCTTTTCTATAAAATCATCGTCATCCTCTTCAAAACTTTGTTCAAATAGGGATTGCAACATTGCCATTGTTGGTAAGGTTTGGCTTTTCTCAATATCCTTGATAATGGCAATGGCATTATTTATTCGGTTTTTGATGATTTCCTCTACCATACTTTTCCCTAAACGGTCTGAGGGCAAAAAACCGTGCCACTCAAAAAAGCGCATCACCATATCCAACGTTTTGGAATAGCTGTTAGAAACCTTTTTTGAAAAACGCTTAAACCTTAACAAGGTTTTCTTTTTTATCCGTACGGTTTTAAAATCATCCATTTGGGCTATGTTTTATTTTAAGATTGTGACAATATTTTTTAATATTCATTAGGCTTTTCAATGGTTTTGTGACAATTTAATTGACTACTCCAAAACTTTTTAAAACCCCAAAACCCCTATAAAAAAAAGGCTTTACAGGGTAAATGAAATAACGTAACGCTGCGCCAGCCCGTTACCCTCTTGCTCTACATTTTTCCCGATGGTCAAAATTCCGAGCCACCTGATTGTTCCAATCAGATGCTTTTTTTTAATTGGTAATTGATAGGTGTTCAATAGGAAAATTAAATCACAACAAAAATGACCATACGTTAAGCCTTTTTTGTGGCTTATCTAAATATAGGTTCTATTGTTTTATAATAAAAAGCGTGATTTGATGCCAATTGGTTAAATTATTGAATTGGTTTTAAATAAAAGGGATCTGAAGAAATACAGCTTGAGAAACGTTAGTTCTAAAAAAAGGAAACGTAAAAACTAAGGGAGTTTAAATTGAAAAAAAATCTTAGGATTGTGTTTCTTTTGGGTGTACTTCTTTGGAATATTCAAACCGAAAAAACCATAATATAGATAACCAGTAAAAAGGACTTATTTGCTTTGTTATTTTCATTTACAATTCCCTTTTTGTGTTTTCTCACAGGGATTTCCAATATGCGTTTTACTTTGGTTTCCATAAGATGTGACTTTAATTAAACAATATTTGTGCAGGTTCCAAAACGAAAAGCAACTATTTGTCTCAAATTTTCAATTAAAAAATTGGATGGATCCCCTGACGAAGGAAGCGGGTTAATGCCATTATTTAAGCAGATAAATTTGATGGTAAATTGAACGCGCTGTACTTAGTGCCAATATTTATTTATGTCCTAGCGCAGCGTTCCTTTTTGCTTTCGTTTTCAAAGGAAATAGTAAAGATGCGCAGCATACCTAATATTTTTATAGAGTTCGATTTTGGTTATGGCCAGCTAACATATTAATCTTTATGGAGAATTTGATCTTGATAAATCCCTTTTAATGCTTTATTCGTCCCTTGTTTAATTTACATAAGCACTTATTATTGGCTGTTCTCTGAGAAGTTCATACTATTCGGTTTAAAATATACCAAAAATCATAAAGGAAAATCATAAAATTAAACACTCCTAAGAAAATGGAAAAAAAATACAATTGCAATTATCCTTCATCCTTTTTAGCTTACTGAGTTTGACCAGCTATGGTCAATCTGTAGGAGATGAATTTACGGCTGCTAATAATATAAAATACCAAGTTACTTCTATCTCTACAACTGCCGTTAGCGTTCATTGAAAAAAAAGACCGCCGAAACGACACAGAAAAACAGAATATTAAATAGATAACCAAAAATGAATATTAATAATTAAAAAAGGTGGACAAATGAGTTACAAACGATTAAAACTAAGTGCCATACTCATATTAGGACTCGGACTGACAGGGTTGCAGGCACAAGAAAGCGTTAACGCCACAGGCGGCAATGCTTCAGGCAGCGGAGGTTCGGCTAGCTATTCCGTAGGACAGGTTGTTTACACGACCAACACAGGAACAAATGGTTCTGTGGCACAAGGCGTACAACAACCCTATATTTCGATAGCATTAGGAATTGAACAAGCCAAAGGCATAAACCTTTCGGTTACGGCTTATCCCAACCCAACTACCGATTATTTACAGTTGAAAGTTGAAAGTTGGAAGTTGAAAAATTTATCATATCAACTATATGACATTAACGGAAAACTTTTGCAAAACGAGAAAATCATAGGTAATCAAACAAGTATTATTATGAGTAACCTTCTTCCTTCAACATACTTTGTGAAAGTAATGCAGGTCAACAAAGAAGTTAAAACATTTAAAATCATTAAAAATTAAGGAGGTCAAACCAATGAAAAAATTATTTACATTTATTTTAGCTGTATTACTAACAGCAACCACCTTTGCACAAGCACCCGAAAAAATGAGTTATCAAGCGGTAATCCGCGATGGAGCAGGTGCTTTAGTAACAAACCAAGTAGTAGGGATGCAAATAAGCATTTTGCAAACTACAGCGACAGGAACAGTTGTATACAAAGAAAACCAAACACCAACCACTAATGTTAACGGATTAGTAACATTAGAAATAGGAACAGGAACTGTTTTAAGTGGCAATTTTACTACCATAGATTGGTCTTCTGGTCCTTCTTTTATAAAAACAGAAACCGACCCAACAGGAGGCACAAGCTATACCATTGCAGGCACAAGCCAGTTGTTAAGTGTACCTTATGCATTGCAGGCAAAAAAAGCTGAAAATGGTATTTCGACTGCACAAGCTAATGAAATAGCTGCCAACACTTTAAAAGTAGGATATACCGATGCCTTGGTGTCAGATAATGACCATGTAGTTGCCAACACTTTAAAAGTAGGATATACCGATGCCTTGGTGTCAGCTAATGACCATGTAGTTGCCAATACTGCAAAAGTGGGGGCTATCACAGGCACAGCTACCGGCCAAATGCAATACTGGAACGGCACTGCATGGGTAATAGTGGCAGTAGGAACTACAGGGCAAAGACTTACTAATCTAAATGGCGTACCAATTTGGATAGATAATGATACCAATATTGATCCTACATCTGGACTAATGTGGCAAGATATAACTTCCGCCACAGGCAAAATATGGATGGACCGCAACCTTGGAGCTTCGCAAGTAGCAACAAGCAGTAACGATGCTGATGCTTACGGGGACTTGTACCAATGGGGGCGTGCTGCCGATGGGCACGAAAGCAGAACATCAAGCACAACAGCTACATTAGCAACAAGTGATACTCCCGGGCATGGCGATTTTATTACCAACAGTAGCCTAGCCGACTGGCGTAGCTCACAAAACGACAATTTATGGCAGGGCGTAAGCGGCACCAACAACCCTTGCCCAAGTGGTTACCGCCTGCCAACAGAAGTTGAATGGGAAAACGAGCTCACGAGCTGGGACAGTAATAATTCAGCCGGTGCTTTTGCATCGCCACTTAAATTGCCCGTGGCAGGCTACCGCTTCTACAGCAGTGGTTCGCTCTACAATTTGGGTTCCATCGGCTACTATTGGTCAAGTACGGTTAGTGGTACTTACTCCAAATACCTGTACTTCAGCAGCAATGCCGGCATAAGCAGCCTCAACCGGGCGCACGGCTTTAGTGTACGTTGCCTTAAGGATTGACACTTTGATTAGCGAAGCGATTTGATACTTTGTCACTTAAACTACCTGTCCGCCGAAAAGGCGGAACAGGTAGTTTTTTATAATACCCGCTTTGCGGGTCGGAATTTTTGCGAAAAACAAGAGCTGAGTTGAACTTGTTTAAACTATGCCGAGTTGAGCAAAAATCATGTTAATAATTTTTTTTTGAAATATCCATAATATGACCATAGCAGAAAAAATACAAGTTAGTGCCGATAAAACAAGATTTACACTTTTCAAAGAAGGTTTATTTTAATAAGTGCTATAACGAGGATGCTATGATGTTTACTCAAAAGGTACATACAAAACTGTAACCTCAAACAATGAAGGAATTATTGAATCGTATGTTTGGCTTGTAGATGGACATAAAGACTTAAGAGTTGAGCGGACATTGATTTCTCCAAATCAAAGTTTTAAAATTAATGAAGAAATAAACGATATTGAATTAAGTAAAGAAGATTTATTTTCTCTGTATCCAAATCCAATTAAAGAAGGTCGATTATTACGGGTTGAAGCTAGTTTATTAAATAAAACAATGGTTAAAGTGAATAATTATTATGGGCAATTAGTTGCAGAATTTGAGTTCTCAAATTCGAACTTTTATGAAATAAAAACGGATAGACTTTCCAGTGGTATGTATTTTATCAGTTTCATTCAAAATGGTATAGTTTCAACTGAAAAATTGATTATTAACTAATAAAAACACCTTGTTACTACACATAATGTAGAATCGAAGAAAACGCAAAGATAGTGTGAAAATGAAATGCGGAATCGGAAACGTAATAGAAAACGCATTAATTGTGGATAAAAACACAATCTGAATCAAAAAAAAGAAAAAAATACTCAGAAAGAACCACAAAATACAAGAGATAACTACGAGGATATAAAAGAGATCCTTATCAATAAAACGGGTCAGTTTTTTATGTTTTAAAGGCTACTTCGAATATTATAACTTTTATAACATCCCATAGACAACCTGTTTAGTCCCTATTTTAACAAAGTTTGGCGCATTCTTTTGGATGCTACCTATAAGAGTTTCAATTTTGTTCTTTATTTCATGAATAAACCCCTAAATTATGAAAACTAGAATATTAGTAATGTGTTTATTATTTGTAACACATTTAATTTCTTCGCAAGAAAATATTCCAGCATCAGGAGGAGTAGCCACAGGAAGTGGAGGGTCATCCAGTTATTCTTTTGGTCAATTGGTTTATACCATAAATACAGGTAGTGGTACCGTTTCCCAAGGCGTTCAGCAAGCTATCGAACACTTTAGCTTAAGTAATCCAGAACTTACAACTGTAAATTTATCAGCAGTTACCTACCCTAATCCTACAACAGATTATGTTGTGTTAGCCATAAGCGATACCAATCTTACAGATTTAAGCTATGTCCTTTATGATTTACAAGGTAGAGCAGTTACAAAAGGCATAACAACACAAGCCAATACCCAAATAGCGATGCAAAATTTGGCATCAGGTACCTATGTACTAAAAGTAAACCAAAATAGCCATGAATTAAAAACATTTAAAATCATTAAAAATTAAGGAGGTCAAACCAATGAAAAAATTATTTACATTTATTTTAGCTGTATTACTAACAGCAACCACCTTTGCACAAGCACCCGAAAAAATGAGTTATCAAGCGGTAATCCGCGATGGAGCAGGTGCTTTAGTAACAAACCAAGTAGTAGGGATGCAAATAAGCATTTTGCAAACTACAGCGACAGGAACAGTTGTATACAAAGAAAACCAAACACCAACCACTAATGTTAACGGATTAGTAACATTAGAAATAGGAACAGGAACTGTTTTAAGTGGCAATTTTACTACCATAGATTGGTCTTCTGGTCCTTCTTTTATAAAAACAGAAACCGACCCAACAGGAGGCACAAGCTATACCATTGCAGGCACAAGCCAGTTGTTAAGTGTACCTTATGCATTGCAGGCAAAAAAAGCTGAAAATGGTATTTCGACTGCACAAGCTAATGAAATAGCTGCCAACACTTTAAAAGTAGGATATACCGATGCCTTGGTGTCAGATAATGACCATGTAGTTGCCAATACTGCAAAAGTGGGGGCTATCACAGGCACAGCTACCGGCCAAATGCAATACTGGAACGGCACTGCATGGGTAATAGTGGCAGCAGGAACTACAGGGCAAAGACTTACTAATCTAAATGGCGTACCAATTTGGACCAATATTGATCCTACATCTGGACTAATGTGGCAAGATATAACTTCCGCCACAGGCAAAATATGGATGGACCGCAACCTTGGAGCTTCGCAAGTAGCAACAAGCAGTAACGATGCTGATGCTTACGGGGACTTGTACCAATGGGGGCGTGCTGCCGATGGGCACGAAAGCAGAACATCAAGCACAACAGCTACATTAGCAACAAGTGATACTCCCGGGCATGGCGATTTTATTACCAACAGTAGCCCAGCCGACTGGCGTAGCTCACAAAACGACAATTTATGGCAGGGCGTAAGCGGCACCAACAACCCTTGCCCAAGTGGTTACCGCCTGCCAACAGAAGCTGAATGGGGAAACGAGCGCACGAGCTGGGACAGTAATAATTCAGCCGGTGCTTTTGCATCGCCACTTAAATTGCCCGTGGCAGGCTACCGCCGCAGCAGCTCTGGTTCGCTCTACAATGTGGGTTCCTACGGCCTCTATTGGTCAAGTACGGTTAGTGGTACAAACGCCAGTACCCTGTACTTCCTCAGCAGCGATGCCTACATGAACAGCTACGGCCGGGCGTACGGCTTTAGTGTACGTTGCCTTAAGGATTGACACTTTGATTAGCGAAGCGATTTGATACTTTGTCACTTAAACTACCTGTTCCGCCTTTTCGGCGGACAGGTAGTTTTTTATAATACCCGCTTTGCGGGTCGGAATTTTTGCGAAAAACAAGAGCAGAGTTGAACTTGTTTAAACTATGCCGAGTTGAGCAAAAATCATGTTAATAATTTTTTTTTGAAATATCCATAATATGACCATAGCAGAAAAAAGACAAGTTAGTGCCGATAAAACAAGATTTACACTTTTCAAAGAAGGTTTATTTTATAAGTGCTATAACGAGGATGCTATGATGTTTACTCAAAAGGTACGGGCATATAAAGTAAGCTCAAAATTTGTAAAAAGTGTAGGTGCGGAGGTGCGGAGTTTGGGTTTTCCGGCAAGCGAAATAGAGAAAGAGAATTTAAAGCTACAAGCTATTTCAGAAGCTATACAAGCTACAAGCTATACTGAAAAAACTTATGGTATTGTTTTTTCATTGAAAGAAGACATTAAACAAAATTACAACTTTCATCATGGCAAAAATACACTGCCGGAGCTCATGCTAAAGAACAGAAAAACGAATAGTATGGGGAGTGCAGCAAATAATCCTAACATATCGTCCCGCCTTTTGCGAGATACAAGCGTAAGCAGTTTCAGAACGATGCATTGTTTTGAAATGTGTAGAAGATATGTTTTATTGCCCGTGGCAGGCAACCGCAACAACAGCAATGGTTCGCTCAACAATGTGGGTTCCAACGGCAACTATTGGTCAAGTACGGTTAGTGGTACAAACGCCAGAAACCTGAACTTCAACAGCAGCAATGCCAACATGAACAGCAACAACCGGGCGAACGGCTTTAGTGTACGTTGCCTTAAGGATTGTAATACTATGCATGGTTCAACCACAGCCCTTGTTTCTTTTAATGCCAATTTTAAAATTAATGTATTATGAAAAAACTCAAAGCCATAATTGTTTTATTATTCATTTGTGCTTTTACTTATGCCCAAAACAGCATTACAGGCACATTTACAGGACTTGCCAATCAACACATTAAACTTGTAGGATTTAACGGTTTTGATACTTACGCAATTGACAGTACACAAGCTGATGAAAAAGGCAGATTTAATTTAAAATTCAGTAAAAATGATTATGGCATGGGCTATCTTTTGTTGCAGGACAATAAAAGTTTTGTTATTATACTTTCGGAAAATGAAAACCTGCAATTAGTAGCCGAAAAATTTGCTACACATGAAACCATTGTAATTATAAGCGGTAAACAAAATAAACTTTTTGAGCAATATGCCACGGAGCATCCACGCCGTGAACAAACTTTGAGTGCATGGGACTACCTTACAAAAGTTTACAGGAAAGATTCGCTTTTTGCTGTTCATAAAATTCCCAAACAGGCAATAGAAACCGAAAAACAACGCATTATAGCCGAAGACAGTTTATTCTTGGCGAGTTTACCCAAAAATTCTTATGTAAGTTATTATTTGCCGCTTCGCAAATTGGGGAGTTCGGTCTCTACCATAGCCCAATACCGCACCGAAGAAATTCCTTCTACTATTCAAGCATTCAGAGAAATAGATTACACCGATAAACGCCTTTATAATAGCGGCTTGCTGAAAGAAGTTATTGAAAGTCATTTTTGGTTAATAGAAAACAGCGGTCGCTCTTTGGATTCTGTTTACATAGAAATGAATAAATCCATAGACATTTTGGTTGCAAACCTTTTACCGGACGAATATAAATTGAATGAGATAACAGAATACTTATTCAAATCTCTTGAAAAACGCAGTTTATTCAGAGCATCAGAATATTTGGCATTGAAATTACTCAACGAGCAGGGCTGCACCATTAACAACGATTTTGCGGTACAATTAGAAAGCTATCGTGCCATGAAAAAAGGAAATACAGCACCAGATATTAAATTTAAGAACGATATTATTGCACCCAGCTATAAAGCTACCGAAATACCCAAAATGCTTTCCGATATAAAAAGCAATTATACAGTAGTTGTATTTGGTGCAAGTTGGTGTCCACAATGCCCGCAAGAGTTGTCGCAAATGGCCAAACAATATGCTAAATGGAAAGAACAAGGCGTTGAAGTTGTATTTGTGTCATTAGACGAAGACAAGAACATATTTAAAAGTTTTGCAGAATTGTTTCCATTTATTAGCATCTGCGATTACCAAAAATGGGAAAGCCCTATTGTACAAAGTTATCATGTATTTGCCACCCCAACCATTTATTTGCTTAATAATAAACGAGAAATTTTACTGCGACCTAATTCAGTAAGTCAATTAGACTCGTGGGTAGATTGGTATTTGGTGCAAGGCAATAAGTAACTAGAAATGAAAAATAGCATGACAATAACCAACGAAACGCTAACACGCAATATAGCAAAAAGCGGTGAAGTGCTTAATTGGGGCGGTTTTCGCCCGTTTCAACTTCAACTCGGTTTGATAGTGAATTACTCGCAATCCGCTTCGTGGCATATTGCCATCCGTCAGACTGTCTAAAAACCTTTAATAACTTTGTGAATAAATCTACTGCCAATTATTAGGCAAATACTGTGATTGTAAGCATCTTAAGGTATGAAACACATAAAAGGATAAGACAGAAGTCAGATCCATCTTTTTCCTATTTCTTTAGAAGAATCTATAGATTTAAACAACGATGTTAGGCTGATAGATTTATTTGTTAACAGTCTAACATTAAGGGACTACGGTTTTAAGGCAGATTTTATTGAAAATGGTCGTCCAGCCTATCATCCATCAGACCTGCTCAAATTATACATTTATGGATACCTGAACAAGATGAGATTCCTGCTAATGTTGAGAGTATTGGAGATAGCGCTTTTTTAGATAATCCAATTACCGAAGTGATAGCAAATATGAGTAGTAACATTCCACTCCTGCCCACAAGTGCTTTTTCAAATCGTAGTAGTATAACTTTAACGGTTCCTTCTGGTACCATGAATGATTACGAAGTTGCTGGGTGGACAGGGTTTTATGATGACACGTTAACTACAAATGAGCCTGAAAAAGATTATTTTACCCTTTACCCTAACCCCGCAAAAGATAAAGTTTATATTAATTTAAGTTCAGAGCAAGAATTGCATCAAGTAAGCATATATAACATGACTGGAGCCTATTTATATTCAGAAAGCGCACTAGAAATAGATACAAGCCACTTATCTAATGGAATGTATCTCCTACAACTGGAAACCAAAACAGGTAATATATCTATTAAAAAAGTGTTGATAGCCAGATAATGACAATTTGGTCTTACATCTAATATCAATAATTTTAATTACGAAAAGTATGAAGTATAAAATTTATTTTATAGCACTATTATCTGTTGCTACTTTAGTGTTTTCTTGTTCTTTAGAAAACACTAATAACGAACCCATACTAATAACCGATCCTCCAGTATACGGTTATTTAACAAAATGGAAAGAGATAGAACTAAATAGTGGGGCAACAAATTGGGAATCTATTTCCTCTGGAGATACCCTTTCACTTTTTTCAAATTATGCTGATGATGTAAATCCAAGAAGTGGAGCGTACATATATAATTTTACCAAATTGAAAATAGATGAAGAACAAGATGGTTTCTTCTTACAAGAAGATAATCAATTGTCATTTTACTCAAATTCAAACGATACGAAAAAAATTGTAGAATTTGAAGAGGAAGAGAATACCCTTATTATCAATAACACATCGGTGGTTCCTCAGATACAGATTAAATACGAAAAAATAGAAATAGATTAATGAACCTTATTGTCGTTTAATACAAGTAAAAAGTTAGGTACTTGTTTACGAAATTTCCCTTCCGTTCAATTTGTTCTTTAGAAAATTTAAAAATCATTAAAAAATGATGGTGGTGAAATGCTTGTTGAACTGGAAACAACTCGACCTTTGGGAAGCGTTGTTCTATTTCAACAATGCCACATGCTATTGCTCAACAATTACTTATAGCTTTACTTCTCTTTTCTTCGAATCTTTCCAATAATCTGTTTATATCCTCGCTTATCTTACTCTCCACCACTCTAGCGTATATTTATGTTGTTGATAGCTTGGTGTGCCCTAAAAGCTTGGATACCGTTTCTATAGGTACGCCATTGGACAGCATTACCGTAGTGGCAAAAGTATGTCTGGCGACATGAAAGGAAATGTTTTTGTGGATGCCACTTGATTTTGCAATTTCCTTTAAATAGCTATTGGTCTTTTGGTTGGAGCTTATGGGTAATATGTTTGTGGTAAATTCCATTTCTCTTGCTACACGGTACTTTTGAAGTATTCTCCAAGCTTTGGGCAGAATGGGTATTTTTACAAGCTCGTCCGTTTTCTCTCGTTTGGTATATATCCAGTTATTATTGTCTATACCCTTGACAATATTATCTTCTGTAAGCTCCTTTACATCTACATACGATAGTCCCGTATAGCAAGAAAAGACAAAGCAATCTTTTATTCGCTGTAAGCGGTCACTTTTAAAATCCGTGTTCTCTAATAATTCCAGTTCCCTTTCTGTTAAAAACGCCCTATCGTATTTATCATATTTTAATTGGAAGCGGTCAAACGGATTTTTGCTCATCCAGTCCAATTTAATGGCTAGATTTATGATTTTCTTGAAACGTTCCAGATGTTTCATTACCCCATTGTTTCCCATAGAAAGTTGTTTCTTGGAATCCTTGATTACTATTATGATACGCTATAAGTTCTCTCAGGGTCTTACTCCTATCGTCTTCTCCTAAATATCTAGTTTTTATCGCATCCGAGGATAGGATTTTATCCTCTTCTATCAGCTGTTTGTGGCATTGAAGTAGTTTGGTATATACTTGGTCTAAATAAGCGTTTAAAACTCTTATTTTTTCCGTGTTGCCCCTACCCTTGTTTTTGGTGGAATCCCATTGCGTTGAATTTACACACATTTTTAGACTGATTTCTGCTCGTTTTCCTTTTACGGTGATACGGACATAGATGGAAAGTTCATTGGGATTACTTCTTGATTTTCTAGTAAAAAAAGTAATAGAAAAGGTATTTACTGCTCTCATTTTAAGTGACTTTGATTAAACAATGATTTGTAAAGACGAAAGTCAAATCATGCCTCAAAGCTCCATAAAGTTAATACAATTTCAGTGAAACATTGCACACCTAATTGCACACCTTTTATATGGGTTTAAATGGTATCATTTGGTATCAAATAAAATGTGCAAAAACAAAAAACACTGATAATCATACAATTAACAGTGTTTTGTTGTAACCTATTACTAGGTTCGTCGGGGTGGCAGGATTCGAACCTGCGACCTCCGCGTCCCAAACGCGGCGCGATAACCGGGCTACGCTACACCCCGAATTGGTTATCATTTTAGGACTGCAAATATAGTTTTTTTATTCATTACACCATTTTTTATATCAAAAAAATTCACCTTTAGATGTAATTAAAAATACATACCAAAAAAAACTATAATTTAGCGTGCTTAAACACATCATATTCCCCATGTACTTTATAAAAAATATAATTTTAGTTTTACCTTTTATCGGCATAGTTTTTAGTGCTTTTGGACAATCAAAAATTAAAGGAAAAATTATTGATAGAGACAATAACACTTTTATAGCAAGTGTACAAATCACAAATCTCGATACGAAAACCACTACCGTTTCTAATTTAAATGGAACCTTTGAAATCTCTACAGTTGGTAAATATTCATTCAAAAAAGAAGGCTACCTTGAAAAGACTCTTGAATTAAAAAATAACACATATCATATAATTCAACTAAGTATTAATCCATCCGAATTAAATGAAGTTATTATTAATTCAAATCATATACCTAAAAAACTAAAAAGAGCAACAGCTTCAATTAGTATTATTCCGTTAAAAGATATAGAGCTAGGTAACGACATCAATATAGCACCTATTTTAAACAGAACACCTGGAATATTTATGCAAAGTGCTGCTCTTAACACAAACCGAATTACAATTAGAGGTATTGGTTCCAGAAATTTATTCGGAACAGCTAAAATTAGAGCCTATTTTAAAGATATACCTTTAACATCTGGGAGCGGAGAAACAACCATTGAAGATTTTGAATTAAATACCATCTCCCGTTTAAAAATTATAAAAGGAGCTACTTCTAGTATTTATGGAGCTGGTCTTGGTGGCACTATTCACCTAACACCAAAAAATGCATTTCTAAATCAATCTAATATAAATAATAAAATATCTATAGGGTCTTTCGGACTATCAAAAGGTACTATAAGTATAAATCATGGTACTAAAACCCATAGTTTTAAAGCTGTTTACAGCAATACACATAGTGACGGCTATCGGGAAAACAACACATATAATAGGCAGACCTTTACCATAAACACAAATCACTATTTAAGCAAAAAAAACGAGCTGTCTTTTTTAGCTAGTTACGTAGATCTGAATGCCTTTATTCCTAGCTCGATTAACGAAGAAACCTATCTAAACAGTCCTAAATCGGCTGCATTTACCTGGAAACAATCACAAGGTTTTGAAGACTCTAAACGAGGGGTTTTCGGTCTGTCTTGGAATCATCAATATAGTAAAAACACAAAACAGGCAACCAGTATTTTTACTTCTTTTTATGATGCTTACGAACCCAGACCTTTTGATATTTTAAAAGAAAACACCTTAGCAATAGGTATTAGAAGTCGAATTTTAGGAAACTCTAAGCTTTTCGACAAAACTCTTAACTGGACACTTGGAGGTGAACTTTTTAGAGACACTTACACATATGGAACATTTGAAAATTTATATCAAGATTTTCCTGATGGTACTGGAAGTGTTGAGGGTAATAGATTATCAAACTTTAAAGAAAAAAGAAATTATTACAACGCCTTTTTTGAAACTAATTATGAGCCTTCAGAAAAAACGACACTTTCAATAGGTTTAAATTTAAACCAAACCTCATATCATTTAAACGATAGGTTTCCTGTTTCAGAAAACAATCCAGATCAATCTGGCAACTTTAAATTCAAGAATATAATATCCCCTAAATTTGGCATGTCTTATCTAATTTATAAGAGTATTAGCCTTTATTCAAATGTTAGCCACGGCTTCTCTCCTATTTCATTAAATGAAACCTTGTTACCCGACGGACAAATAAACACCAATCTTAAACCAGAAACGGGATGGAATTATGAAATTGGAACACGAGGTGCTTTTATAAATAATCGTTTACAATTCAATTTGGCACTTTATCGCTTAGCAATTAAGAATCTGTTAGTATCTCGCAGAACTGCTCAAGATGAATTTATCGGAATAAATGCTGGAAGTACGCAACATGACGGATTAGAATTATCATTGAATTACCAATGGCTACAGAAAGAAACGCTATCTATAAATTCATTTCTAAACTACACGCTCAATAATTTTAAATTTAAAGAATTTATTGATGGTGACACTAATTTTTCAGGCAATGATTTAACAGGTGTCCCTTCAGACGTTTTTAACGCAGGAATTAATATCGAATCATCATTAGGATTTTACGGAAATATTAATTTTCAATATGTAAGCGAGATGCCTATTACAGATAGTAACAGCCTATATTCAGACAGTTATAACTTAACGAATTTCAAAGTTGGATACAAAACATATCTTAATAAAAAGCTAAACTTAAATATTTTCTTAGGTATAAATAATATCTTTGATAAAACCTATGCATCACAAATTTTGATAAACACCTCTGGTTTTAATGGCAGTGCGCCAAGATATTATTACCCAGGGAATCCTGTAAATTATTATACAGGAATCAACATAAATTATATGTTTTAAATAACTATAAACAAAAAGCCATGAGAACTATTTTTTCGTTTTTATCACTAATCTTTATAACATGCATGTCATGTGCCCAACAAATAGAATCTGAAATAAAAGCGGAAACACCTGTTAATGTTAATTATACAACCGAACTCATTGTTCCAGATTTAGATATTCCCTGGGGCATGGTTCTTTTACCAGATGGAAGCATGCTTATTACTGAAAAAACAGGTGAGCTCATTCATTTTAAAAACGGTGTAAAAAAGAATATTGAAGGCTTACCAGAAATATATGTACGTGGTCAAGGTGGTTTAATGGATTTAGAATTACACCCTAATTATAAAAACAACGGATGGATTTATATAGCTTATGCATCACAAGAAGGAGATGCAGATGGTGGTAACACAGCCATTTTAAGAGCCAAGTTAGATAACAACACCTTAGTTGAAAAACAATTACTTTATAAAGCTGGTCCTAATACAAAAAAAGGGCAACATTGGGGATCTCGTATTGAGTTTGACGATAAAGGTTACTTGTATTTTTCTGTGGGAGATAGAGGTAATAGAGATGTAAACCCACAAGATATTACTCGAGATTGTGGTAAAATTTACAGATTAAATGATGATGGAAGCATTCCAGAAGACAATCCCTTTACAAACGCAACCAATGCAAAAAGGGCTATTTATAGTTACGGGCATAGAAACCCACAAGGCATGATAAAAAATCCGTTTACAGGAGATATTTGGGTGAATGAACATGGCCCTCGGGGAGGTGATGAAATTAATATCATACAAAAAGGTAAAAACTTCGGGTGGCCAGTTATTTCGTATGGTATTAATTATGATGGTACAACGTTTACAGATATTACAGCAAAAGAAAATATGGAACAACCTTTATTTTATTGGGTACCTTCTATCGCTCCTAGTGGTATGACTTTTATTTCTTCGGATAAGTACCCAAATTGGAAAGGAAATATTCTTGTTGGGTCTTTAAAGTTCAAATACATAGAAAGACTAGTTTTAGAAAACAATAAAGTTGTAAAACGCGAAAAATTATTTGAAGGCATAGGTCGCGTTAGAAATGTACTAGAAGCACCCGATGGTTATATTTATGCGGCTATTGAAGGTTTAGGTATTGTAAAAATTGTTCCAGAACATTAAAATAAACACATGAAATTAATTATTGCTAGCCTAATAGCGCTATCTCCTGTAGTTATAATTTACATAAATCAAAATAGGAAACCACCAATAGATCCTTTAAAAGAAAGCATACAAAGAGGTAAGGAAATTTATACAGATTTTTGTGTCTCATGCCATCTGCCTAATGGCGCTGGCGTAGAAAAAGTGTATCCGCCATTAGCCAATTCAGATTATCTTATAAAAAATCGGGAAGCCAGTATTAAAGGAATTAAATATGGACAAAAAGGAACCATTATAGTTAACGGAAAAACATACAATGGTAATATGGTTCCTATGGGTTTAAGTGATGATGAAGTAGCAGATGTTATGAACTATATTACAAACAGTTGGGGCAATAAAAATGATAAAATAGTTACAGAAGAAGAAGTTTCAAAAATTAAAAAATAAGTTATTTTCATATTTAAATAACATCCCATTTAACTAACTTTGTCAAAGCTAACTAAACAACATCAATAATGCTTATAATTGGAATTGCAGGCGGCACTGGTTGCGGTAAAACTACAGTTGTAAATCAGATACTAAATGAGCTTCCCGAAGGCGAGGTTGGAGTGATTTCTCAAGATTCCTATTATAAAGACACGACGCATTTATCTTACGAAGAACGTGTAAAAACAAATTTTGACCATCCGCGTTCTATCGATTTTGAGCTTTTAGCAAATCATTTAAAAGCACTTAAGAACAATACCCCCATACACCAACCAGTATATTCTTTCGTTAAACATAATAGAACTGGTGATACTATTTTAACACACCCTAGAAAAGTTATAATTGTTGAAGGCATTTTAATTTTAACAAATCCAGACTTAAGGGCTATGTTTGATATTAAAATATTTGTGCATGCAGACACAGACGAACGTTTAATAAGACGTTTAAAACGGGACATATCCGAACGTGGTAGAGATTTAGATGAAGTTTTAGTACGTTACCAAACAACGTTAAAACCAATGCACGATCAATTTATAGAACCTATGAAAGAATATGCAGATATTATAATACCAAACAATAAATTTAATACAGTAGCTATAGATATTGTTAAAACCATAATAAACGAAAAACTATAAATGGCATTTTTTAAACATAAATTTTTTAAACCCTTTAAAAATTGGCTCTCCTTAATTTTAGCCACTTTTATAGTTTGGATGCTATTTTTTGATGCCAATTCATGGATCATTCATCACGAACTAAATACAGATGTAGAAGCCCTAGAAAATGAAAAGGAGTATTATAAAAAAGAAATACAAAAAGATAATAAAGCGATAAAAAAGCTAAGCACAGAAGATGGTTTAGAAAAATTTGCTCGCGAAGAATATTATATGAAACGCGACAATGAAGAAATTTATATTATTGAATACGAAGACAGTTTAAAAACTAAAAAGAATGAGTAATAAGTTGTTTAATGAATTTGATTCGGTTTCAGCTAAACAATGGAAACAAAAAATACAGTTCGATTTAAAAGGAGCTGATTATAATGATACGCTTATTTGGAAAACAAACGAAGCTATTTCTGTAAAACCATTTTATCATGCCGACGACTTTAAAGAACAGCATGACGTTTCAAACACAGAAACAACATGGAACATTTGCCAAGCTATTTTTGTAGCAGATGCTAAGAAATCTAATCAAAAAGCAATTAATGCTATTGAAAGAGGTGCAGAAAGCATTAAGTTTATTATTCCTTCAGAAGCCATTCTAATTAGCGATTTATTAGAAAATATAAATCCAGACACAACACCTCTCTATTTTGAATTACAATTTCTTTCTGAAACATTTGTAAAACAACTAACAGCCATTCCATCTCATACAGGAATCCATATTCATACAGATATTATAGGCAATCTGGCAAAAAGTGGTAACTGGTATCATAACTTAAAAGACGATTTCTCTAAGTTTGAAACCATAATAACAAATACAAAATCATTTTCGGTTAATGTATCTCTATACCAAAATGCAGGAGCCAATATCATACAACAATTAGCATACGCCATAGCACATGCCAATGAGTATTTAAGTTATTTTGAAAACAATAAAGAGGTCTTATCTGCTTTAAAAATAACCTTTAACGTTTCTGTTGGCACCAACTACTTTTTTGAGATCGCAAAATTACGCGCATTACGAATACTTTGGGATACATTAGCAACAGCATATAAAGCACCCCCTAATTGTTATATCCTAGCATCTCCAACAAAACGGAACAAAACACTATACGATTATAACACCAACATGCTTCGCACAACTACAGAATGTATGAGTGCTATTCTTGGTGGCGCAAACAGCGTCTATAATCTACCTTATGATGCTATTTACCATAAAGACAATGAATTTGGTGAACGTATAGCTAGAAATCAACTATTAGTTTTAAAACATGAAAGTTATTTTGGTCTCGTTAATAATCCATCAGACGGAGCATATTATATAGAATCTTTAACACATCAACTAGCAGAAAAAGCTTTAGATTTATTTAAAAATATTGAAGAAAATGGTGGTTTTTTAAAACAATTAAAAGAAGGCACTATTCAACGAAAAATTAAAGAAAACGTTACCAAAGAAGAAGCGCAATTTAACGCTGGGGAACGCATCCTTTTAGGCTCTAACAAACACCCGAATGCAGAAGATAAAATAAAACATGAGTTAGAACTTTACCCGTTTGTAAAAACAAATCAAAGAAAAACATGGATAGAACCAATAATTGAAAAACGATTAGCAGAAAAAATAGAACAAGAACGATTAAAAAATGAAAACTAAAATGAACCTAAATTTTAACCTTATCACGCTTTTATTAACACTTACTTTATTAAACTGTAAAAAAGAAAACACATTTTCAGAATACCAATACGCAGATTCTCCTGTAGTATTAACATGTAATGATTTCAATTCTAAACTATACCACGAAGCTCTATACACTTTTGAAAATGATATTTTGAATTTTTATAGCAAAACCAATAAAAACACATCTCAAATTCAGGCTTACAACCAATTTGTAAGAGCAGCTGTTTACAGAAGAATAAAATACGAAGACATCGTATCTGCCCATACTCTTAAAGTATTTGAAGCTTTGAAAAACGAAAACACCTTATGGGATGCCAATAATACTAAAAGCCATTTAAACTATAATAGTGTCATTATAGACTGTATTACAAATAATATAGAAGACACTGCTTTAAAAACAACCTTTAATGCGCTTGTATCAACTAACAGTATGAGTCCAAAATTGTTTGGCGCACCTTTACTTAATAAATACAGAACTGCAATTAAAGACAAATATTTAGCAACTTACATTGCATTAGATTTGTTTTATGCCAAACTTTTTGATGTAGATTTTACTAAAGTTAATTTAAACAAAACAGAATCTAAAGTAGATTTTAATAAAAAATCTGAATAATCTTGAGAAAGAACCTCCAACATATCACAATAAACAGTAAACAAAATAAATCAAAAACTAAGAAGGTAAACCTTTTTTCGACTGCAGAAGGTATAGATATAAAATCATCCTACTCAAAAGATGATATTAAAGATCTGGAACACCTCGGGTTTGTTGCTGGAATGGCACCAAATTTACGAGGCCCTTACAGCACCATGTATGTTAGAAGACCTTGGACTATAAGACAATATGCTGGTTTTAGTACTGCAGAAGAAAGTAATGCTTTCTACAGACGTAATTTAGCTGCAGGACAAAAAGGACTATCTGTAGCATTCGATTTAGCAACCCATAGAGGTTACGATAGCGACCACGAACGGGTTGTTGGTGATGTTGGAAAAGCTGGTGTTGCTATTGATTCGGTAGAAGACATGAAAGTGTTGTTCGATCAAATACCATTAGATAAAATGTCGGTTTCCATGACTATGAATGGTGCCGTATTACCTATTATGGCATTTTATATTGTGGCAGCAGAAGAACAAGGTGTTAAACCAGAACTGCTTGCGGGTACAATTCAAAATGACATCTTAAAAGAATTTATGGTGCGTAATACATACATCTACCCCCCTACGCCTTCCATGAAAATTATTTCAGATATTTTTGAATATACAAGTAAAAACATGCCCAAGTTTAATAGTATAAGTATTTCGGGATATCATATGCAAGAAGCTGGTGCAACCTGCGATATTGAATTAGCTTACACGCTTGCCGATGGCTTAGAATACATAAGAAAAGGGCTCGCTGCTGGTATGGATATAGATACTTTTGCACCTCGTCTTTCTTTCTTTTGGGCTATAGGTATGAATCATTTTATGGAGATTGCTAAAATGCGTGCAGCACGTATGCTTTGGGCTAAATTAGTAAAACAATTTAATCCTAAAAATGAAAAATCTTTGGCTTTGCGTACACATTGTCAAACAAGCGGTTGGAGTTTAACAGAACAAGACCCTTTCAACAATGTAGCAAGAACCACTATAGAAGCTGCTGCTGCTGCTTTTGGAGGCACACAAAGTTTGCATACCAATGCACTGGATGAAGCGATCGCTTTACCAACCGATTTTTCGGCTCGTATAGCTAGAAACACGCAAATTTTTTTACAAGAAGAAACAAAAATCACCAAAACAGTAGATCCTTGGGCTGGAAGTTATTATGTTGAAAAACTAACACACGATATCGCTCAAAAAGCATGGTCTTTAATTGAAGAAGTTGAAGAATTAGGAGGTATGACGAAAGCTATTGAAGCTGGTATTCCCAAAATTAGAATTGAAGAAGCCGCCGCAAAAAAACAAGCCCGCATAGATTCTAGCCAAGATATTATTGTTGGGGTTAATAAGTACAAACTTGAAGAAGAAGCCCCATTATCAACACTTGAAGTTGACAACCAAACAGTTAGAAATCAACAAATAGAACGACTCAATAAAATTAAAGCAGAGAGAGACGCAGAAAAAGTTAATACAGCACTTTCAAAATTAACCGAAGCTGCAAAATTTTCCTTAAATTCGAAAGATTCTCGCTCCCATGAAGGCAATAATTTATTAGCTTTAGCAGTAGAAGCAGCTCGAGAACGTGCTACTCTTGGGGAAATTAGTGATGCTTTAGAAGTTGAGTTCGGACGGTATAAAGCACAAATAAAATCATTTTCTGGTGTGTATAGTAAAGAAATAAAAGACGACAAATCCTTTAAAAAGGCACAACAATTAGCCGATGTTTTTGCAGAACAAGACGGGAGAAGACCTCGTATTATGATTGCAAAAATGGGACAAGATGGTCATGACCGTGGTGCTAAAGTAGTAGCCACAGGCTATGCAGATGTTGGTTTTGATGTAGATATCGGTCCCTTATTTCAAACACCACAAGAAGCAGCAAAACAAGCTGTTGAAAACGATGTACATATTTTAGGCGTTTCTTCATTGGCTGCAGGTCACAAAACCTTAGTACCACAAGTTATTGAAGCTTTAAAAGCGTATGATCGTGATGATATCATGGTAATTGTTGGAGGTGTGATTCCCAAACAAGATTATCAATATTTATTTGATGCTGGAGCGATCGCAGTTTTTGGTCCTGGTACAAAGATTAGTGATGCTGCTATTAAGATTTTAGAAATCTTGATTGACTAAAGTATCTATAAAAAGACAACAAAGAGAGATAACACTTACGTTTACCGTAAATTATCGGTAAATTCTGTTTATTATACACAAAAATAATTGTATTTTTACTACCCCCTATCTAAAACCTAATGAACAAAATTATTGCAATAGCCAATCAAAAAGGTGGCGTTGGTAAAACTACTTCGTCTATAAATCTGGCAGACGCACTCGGTCTTCTTGAAAAAAAAGTACTTTTAATAGACTTAGACCCTCAAGCAAATGCGACTTCTGGTGTTGGTCTTGTTCCTTACGATATCAAACATAGTAGTTTAAGTTTTTTTACAAACACGTTCAAACCTGAAATAAATATTATAAAACCAGATTTAGCACATTTTGATTTTATACCTTCAAACATACGCTTAGCATCTATAGAAATAAATAAATCGAAATCTGCGCATTTATTTATGCTAAAAAGCTCGCTTTCAAAAGTTATAGATAATTATGAATATATTATAATTGATTGCTCTCCTTCTTTTGGACTATTAACTCTTAATGCCTTAACAGCATGTCATTCTGTAATTATACCAGTACAATGTGAGTTTTATGCTTTAGAAGGATTAAGCAAGCTATTGGTTACAATAAAAAGTATTAAAAAATCTTCTAATCCAGATATTGATATAGAAGGATTATTAATCACCATGTACGATTCAAAAACAAGTATATCAAGCCGATTACGAACAGAATTAATTAAACATTTTGAATCTATGGTATTTAATACCGTTATAAAAAGAAATGTTAAAATAAGAGAAGCCCCTAGTTATGGATTAAGCATAATAAAGTATAATCCTGATGGTGTAGGTTCTCAAAATTATTTAAATTTAGCATCAGAGCTCATTAATAAAAATATAGAAGAATCAACAAATTCGGAAATTGAAAAAGATCTATCTGAAATACTAACACTAGATTCAGAAGATGTTGATCTTATTATTAGAGACCATACAAATACAAATACCGATAAAAAAGACGAAGATTACAGTCACTTAATTGGCTTAAAAAGAGAGGAAATAAATGAAGTACTAGGGTTTTCTTATAATGATATTCATTCAAGCGTATGGATGTACAGAACAAGCGCATCTTTTAGCTTAATGAAAAAAAACTATTTGTATTTATATTTCGAAAATGAAAAAATTGTAGATTACAAGCTTACAACCTTTAAAATAAATAAGGGGCAATAGTTGTTATTAAAAATAATTTAATCTCTTTTTTTCTCAAAAAATCACTACCTTTCGCTCATATTTTCTTATAAATAAGCTTATAAAAATATAACCAAACCAAATCATTTCATGGGTAAAATTATTGCAATTGCTAATCAAAAAGGCGGTGTTGGAAAAACAACAACATCTATAAACTTAGCTGCCTCACTTGGCGTTCTGGAAAAAAAAATATTACTTATAGATGCTGATCCTCAAGCAAACGCAACTTCGGGAATAGGAATAGACATAGAATCTATAGAAATGGGTACCTACCAGCTTTTAGAGCACTCTAGCCCCGCTAGAGAAACGGTAATGAAAACAGATTCACCTAACTTAGATCTTATTCCTGCTCACATAGACTTAGTTGCTATTGAAATTGAGCTTGTCGATAAAGAGTCTCGAGAGTATATGTTAAAAAAAGCTTTAGCAGACATTAAAAACGATTACGATTATATTTTAATTGATTGTGCTCCTTCTTTAGGTCTACTAACATTAAACGCTTTAACAGCAGCTGATGCTGTTGTAATACCAATACAATGCGAATATTTTGCATTGGAAGGGTTAGGAAAATTATTGAACACCATAAAAAGTGTTCAAAAAATTCATAATCCGGAATTAGATATTGAAGGTTTACTACTTACTATGTACGATGCTCGATTAAGATTGTCTAACCAAGTAGTTGAAGAAGTTCAAAAACATTTTAACAATATGGTCTTTCAAACCATTATTCAACGTAATGTACGTTTAAGTGAAGCTCCTAGTTATGGAGAAAGTATCATTGACTATGATGCCGCTAGTAAAGGCGCTAACAATTACTTAAGTTTGGCTAAAGAGATCATCAATAAAAACGCTTAAATTATTATGGCTAAGGCAACAAAAAAACAAGCTTTAGGTAGAGGTTTATCTGCACTATTAAAAGATCCTGAGAACGATATTAAATCGGTTCAGGATAAAAACGCCGATAAAGTTATTGGGAATATAGTCGAATTAGACATTGATGTTATTGAGGTTAACCCTTTTCAACCACGTACTAATTTTAGCGAAGAATCATTACGAGAATTAGCATCTTCTATTAAAGAGTTAGGTATTATTCAACCTATCACTGTTAGAAAATTAGAATTTGATAAATACCAATTAGTTTCAGGAGAGCGTCGTTTTAGAGCTTCAAAATTGATTGGCTTAGACACGATCCCTGCCTATATTAGAATTGCTAACGACCAAGAATCGTTAGAAATGGCATTGGTTGAAAACATTCAACGTCAAGATCTAGACCCTATCGAAATTGCCTTATCATACCAGCGTTTAATTGATGAAATCAATTTAACACAAGAACAAATGAGCGAACGTGTTGGAAAAAAACGTTCTACAATCGCAAATTACTTACGTTTATTAAAACTCGACCCAATTATCCAAACTGGCATGCGAGATGGTTTTATTTCTATGGGTCATGGGCGTGCTATCATAAATATTGAAGACACGGCCATTCAATTAGATATTTACCAAAACATACTATCCAATAAATTATCTGTTAGAGAAACCGAAAATTTAGTTCGTAACTTTAATGATACCAAAGAAGTAAAAGTCACACCTAAAAAAGAAAGTGAAGAAGAGACTCCAAAATATATAAAAAAAGGTATTAATACTTTTTCTGAATACTTTGGACATAAAATTGACGTTAAAGTCTCTAGAAACGGTAAAGGAAAAATTACGATCCCTTTCCATTCAGAAGAAGACTTTAATCGTATAAAAAAACTAGTTGAGGGTGAGAGTGCCAAGTAAATTTCTAATAGCAAGTATCTTTACCTTTTTATTTTGTTTTTCAACAATAGCTCAAGAAAAAGAGAAGAAAATAAAAAAACTACCAAAAGAAGTTATTGTAGATTCTATTATAGAAATTAAAAAACCTTTTAATCCCTTATCTCCCGCTAAAGCAGCATTTTACTCAGCCATATTACCTGGCTTGGGGCAAGCCTACAATAAAAAGTATTGGAAAATCCCGTTCGTTTATGGCGCTATTGGTACAGGAGTTTATTTTTACATAACAAACAATAAAGAATACAATAGATATAGAGATGCTTATAAAAGCAGGTTAGCTGGTTATACAAATGATGAATTTTATTTCGATTCTGAAGGCAATCAATTATCAACACCTAGAGTAACTACAGAAAGCTTAGAACGAGGTCAAGAGTTTTATAGGAAAAACAAAGATATTTCACTACTGGTAACATTCGGATTTTACGCTTTAAATATAATTGATGCCAATGTTGATGCGCATTTATTGCAATATAATGTAGATGAAAACTTATCTTTGGCACCGCATTACGAATTTAACGAATTTGATGCAACTAGCAATCTCGGATTAACTTTAAACTTTAAATTTTAAATGAATATAGCTTTACTTGGGTATGGAAAAATGGGGAAGACCATTGAGCAGATCGCTATTAAAAGAGGTCATAATATAGTTTTAACTGTCGATAAAGATGATAAAGACTATGATATTACAAAAGCAGATGTAGCCATAGATTTTAGTATTCCTACAGTAGCATTTACAAATATATCTAACTGTATAAATAATCAAGTACCCGTTATTTCTGGAACTACGGGCTGGTTAGACAAATATGATGAAGCCGTAGCATTATGTAAAGAGAAAAAAAGTGCCTTTATTTATGCTTCTAATTATAGTTTAGGTGTTAACATTTTTTTCGAGCTTAATAAAACGTTAGCTAAAATGATGAGCACTCTTAAACAATACAATGTTAGTATGGAAGAAATCCATCATACACAAAAACTAGACGCTCCTAGTGGAACAGCCATTTCTTTGGCAAACGATATTATTTCACAGCATACTTGTTATGATAATTGGAAATTAGATGAAAACGGAGAAGCTATAATTCCTATAGTTGCAAAACGTATTGAAGACGTTCCTGGTACACACTCCGTTAATTACGAAAGTGAAGTAGATACTATTTCTATAGAACATGTAGCTCATACAAGACAAGGCTTTGCGTTAGGTGCAGTAATTGCTGCCGAATGGATTGCAGGCAAAAAGGGGGTATTTACAATGAACGATGTGTTAAATATTGGTTAATACTTAATAAATGTGTAACAACATTAATGAGCTTAACTACTAACAAAAAATTAAAATTTTAAGATTATGACACTTACGCAATGGTTTATATTCATACTGATTATTCAAGTAATACATGGTCTAGGTACATGGAAGCTATACACAAAAGCTGGTAGACAAGCTTGGGAAGCTTTTATTCCTATTTATAATGGCATTGTTTTAATGAAGATTATAAACCGTCCATGGTGGTGGGTTATCTTATTATTTTTACCCATTGTAAACCTAATCATGTTTCCTGTTGTTTGGGTAGAAACTTCCAGAAGTTTTGGTAAAAACATGCCTGTAGATACTTTTTTAGCCGTTGCAACACTTGGTTTTTACAACTATTATTTAAACTACGTCACAGACGTTAACTATATTGAAAATAGAAGTTTACAACCAAAAACATCTGGAGGAGATTGGGTAAGTTCTATTTTATTTGCTATCGTTGCAGCTACCATTGTTCATACGTATTTCATACAACCCTTTACAATACCATCATCATCATTAGAAAAATCTTTATTAGTTGGCGATTTCCTTTTTGTAAGTAAATTTCATTATGGTGCTAGAGTACCTATGACGACTGTTGGAGCCCCTATGGTGCATGATACCATTCCTAAATTAGGAACAAAATCATACTTATTTAATGATAATTTTGAAGAAAGAAAAACCTCTTGGATAAACAAACTTCAATTACCTTATTTAAGATTTCCTGGTTTTGAAAAAATAGACAGGAATGAAATTGTCGTTTTTAATCAGCCAGCAGATACTTTGCTGAATATGAATGATTTTCATCCAGACAGAAACTATTACAAACCTATTGATAAGAAAACCAATTTAGTAAAACGATGTGTTGCCATTGCAGGAGATTCGTTAGAAATTCGAAACGGCTATGTATATATAAACGGAAAACAAAATGTACTCCCAGATAGAGCACATTTACAATTTAGTTATTATGTACAACCAAAAACGAATCAATTTAATCCAGAATATCTAAAAGAACGTTATGATATAACGGATGGTTTTGGAATCATGAACCAACAAAATACTTACTATTTTTCAGCTATTTCAGATGAAGCCTTAGCGAAGTTTAAAAACCATCCAAATGTTGCTAACATAACACCTGTAAAGAAAGAAAAAGGAGTAAGAGATCCAGCTATTTTTCCACATGATCCAAACTATAATTGGAACGTTGATTTCTTTGGTCCTTTATATATCCCCGAAGCAGGAAAGACGATTGATATAAATTTAGACGTTCTACCATTATACAAACGTGTAATAACAGAATACGAAGGTAACACACTACAAGTAAAAGGAAATCAGATTTTAATTAACGGTAAAGTTACTAGCACCTATACCTTCAAACAAAATTATTATTGGATGATGGGTGATAACCGTCATAATTCAATCGATGCACGCGCATGGGGATTTGTTCCTTTCGATCATGTAGTAGGTAAACCCGTGTTTATTTGGATGAGTTGGGATGGTCTAAAAAATCCTCGTTGGGAACGTTTCTTTACAACTGTAAGCGGTAGCGGTAAAGCAACTTCTTTTTTAATTCCATTTCTTGTTTTATTATTTGGGTGGATTGGATTTAACAAATGGAGAGCAGGTAAAAAAGCTAACAGTTAATACGTTTTGTCATTCCTGCCTTTCGCCGTCTTTACTCAAGATAAACTACAGCAGGAATAATAATTCATTATGAACATAATTATCCATCCAACATACTTCCCCAATATCGCTCACTTTGTAGTGTTAGTAAAAGCGAAAAAAGTTGTATTTGAAACAGATGATAATTTTTTAAAGCAAACCTATAGAAATCGCACCTATGTTTACGGTGCTAACGGTAAACTTACTTTAAACATTCCAGTAATTCATTCACAAAAAAACCGTCAAAAATATCGAGATGTGAAAATTTTTAATGAGGAAAAATGGCAAAACCTCCATTGGAAATCATTGCTTTCTGCATACAGAACATCACCTTTTTTTGAATATTACGAAGATGATCTTCAACCTTTATTTAATACAAAAAGTGACTATATTTTAGACTTCAACTTTAAATGTCTTGAAGTGATTTATGATTGCTTACAATTAGAATTAAATACTACAAAATCTGAAACGTATCAAAAAACAGTTGAAAACAAAACGGACTTCAGGCATTTAGTAAATGCAAAAAAAGAACCATTAAAACATTTTACCCCCTATACTCAAGTATTTAGTAACAAACATGGTTTTATATCGAACCTAAGTATTTTAGATTTACTTTTTAATGAAGGCCCAAACGCTTTAAATTATTTAGAGTCTCAAACTATAATAACACAATAATGCTACAAACTAGTGTTCATTATGGATGTCATATTTTCATACCATTATTAGTTGCCTTAATTTGGTATAAATCACATTGGAAATTAGCTTTTCTAATTATGTTTTCTGGTATGTTGATCGATTTAGATCACTTACTTGCAAATCCAATTTTTGACCCCAACAGATGTAGCATTAATTTTCATCCACTTCACTCCTATTATGCCTTAGTTTTATACCTGATTCTTTTATTCCCAAAAAAAACACGGCTATTTGGTTTAGGCTTAATAATACATATTATTGCAGATGTGGTAGATTGTTCTTTTATGTAAGCTTATATTTTGTGTCGGGTTAATCACAGCTTGAAAGTAGCGAATACTAATATTAGTGGATGTTATACCAATTATCACTCAAAATAGGCATGTTGCTAAATCGAATTCACAATAAATTACGATTTACGAATTCTAAAAATTCAATTAAACTGCTATAGACCAATTACTACAACTGAACACTAAGCACTGAATACTGAATACCGAATACTGAATACTGAATACTGAATACCGAATACTGAGCACTGAACACTGAATACTGAACACTGAACACTGAGACTAAAAACTAAGGCTTCAAACTAAGAGTTGCCATAATGGGGTAATGATCAGAATAATGAGCATCATAGGTCTTAAAACCATTTACAGGAAAGGTTTCATCTGCAAAAATAAAATCAATTCGTATTGGAAAAAACTTAAAATCGTAAGTACGTCCAAATCCATTTCCATTTTCTATATACGTATCATTTAGATCGCCTTTAATTTTCCTGTACACATACGAAAATGCCGTATTATTAAAATCGCCACAAATAACCATTTTATGTGTGCATTCGTTTTTATGTATTAAAAATAATTCTGCTTGAAACTGTTGCATTTTAAATGTCGAACCAATACGATTAAAAAGACGTTCGGAATCTTCATTTTTAAGAGTTTCAACATTAGTATTTATACGTAACGATTCTAAATGGATATTATAGACCCTAATCGTATCCACGCCTTTTAAAACATCGGCAAAAATAGCATTGTTACCTGTGTCAGGAAATTCAATAGATCCCGAATTTACTATAGGATATTGCGAAAAAATGGCTTGTCCGTATTTTGTTTTTTTTCCAGAAAGCTTCTCATATTTATACTTAAAAAAAGAAAGGTCAATATTTTCATGAGGATGGTATTCTTGAACACTTAAAATCTCTGGCGACTCTGTTTTAATAAAATCGACAATTTTATTTTCCATATTCTTTTCAGGAATCCAATCGTATAGATTAAACAATCTAACATTGTAATTCATAACCTTTATATTATCTGGGCTTTCTATCTTTTTTGAAGAAGAAAACTTATATAAAGAACCAAAAGAAATATATCCAAGAAAAAGTACAAAGAGCGATACCATTAATTGTCTTTTAAGCTTTACTAACCAATATAAAAAGAACAATACATTAACTAATATTAAAAACGAAACACCTAAATTAAGGACAGATAGTATAGAAAATGTTTTAGGCGGTAAAAACGGTAAGGCAAATGAAAACAGGAGCAATAATGCTACAATCACATTTATTAAATAGATGATTTTATTTATAAAACTTAATTTTTTCATAGTGCTACTTAAAGACCATATACCTAAAACGACATTTTATTTCAATTTTTCGCAATTAGTCTTACGTAAATATGATACAACTCCCACTAGAGAGTGCATAGCATATTTAATAAATTAATTTTGTTCTGGATTAAACTATCAAATCAATTAACCCCAATAAATATTTAAAGCTACAGATGCTAAATATTTTAATAATTGAAAAGGTAAATTATAAATCTCTTATTGTAAGAAATTTTCGATTAATGAATGCATTTTGTCCCCCAAATACATAATTACTTATTACTCCGTTTTTTGTTATTTTTCTTAAAGGTTATTTCCCTGCTCTAAACAAAAACTCTTTTTCTTCTGCTGTTAAACTATCGTAACCACTTTTACTGATTTTATCTAAAATAATGTCTATTTTCTTTTGATTATTAAACTCTTTAAAATCGGATTTAGTATATCCTCCAACTTTCGATTTATTTTTATGAACTGTTTTTAATGGTCCTTTTTTTGATGGCTTGAAAAACCTAAAAACGGCATCCATCAACCCCTCAAAACCTCTACCTATATCATTTCCTTTCGACAATTGTTTTGCGTAAAAATAACCTAATAATACGCCTCCCAAATGTGCCAAATAGCCACCAGAGTTACCATTTGGGTTGTTAATTCCGGAAAATACGCCAATCAGATCAATTATAACAATAGCCACTCCAACATACCACAATTTTAAATTGAATGTAAAAAAGCGTAATTCTTGATTCGGCATGTAAGCACAAAGAAAAATTAACAAAGCCCTTACTGCAGCTGAAGCTCCTAATAATCGTGAATTTGTCCCAAACACATTAGGAAACATGGTATAACATAACATATACAATAAACCTCCTGCCATAGCACCTAAAAAATAAATATTTAGTGCCATTTTAGGACTGAATAGGTTTAAAAACATACGTCCTATAAAATACAACCAAAGCATATTAAAAAAAAGATGCCCTATAAAATCGTAATGTAAGAAAGCATAGGTTATAATGGTCCATGGTTTAACTATAAAATCGGAAAAATCACTTGGTAATTCAAACCAACTTAAACTAGTTCTTTCAGGAAGGTTTAATGTTTTGGTAAGCACATAACCTATAACAAAAACAACAACGTTAATAGCTATAATTTTCTCTAGTACATTAAGCCTAGACAATTTATCTTTTATATCTTGAGAAAGCGATGTCATTAATTCCAACGGTTTCTATTAAACTGTGTTCTTTTCCAATACCACATAATTAAAAAGCCTGTTAATGCACCCCCAACATGCGCAAAGTGAGCGGTATTACTTGGGCTAAAAAAGGATTGCCCTGTAATACCAGAAACTAAATCCAAAATAATAATCCCTGGAATAAAATATTTAGCTTTAATAGGTATTGGTAAAAATATCATCATAAGTTCCGCATTAGGGTTCATCATGCCAAATGCTGCTAAAATACCCATAATACACCCAGACGCACCTACCATGGATGCATAATAGATCTCGTTAAATTCTTGACCGATAGCAGTGAACATTTTACCGTCTTTAAAAGTTTCAATAATTTGGTCTTCAGTTATTCCAAGACTTAAAGCTTGAGCTTCCATAGGTAAATATTGAAAATAGTAATATCCAACCTGTAAAGCCACAGCTCCTAATCCTGCTGACATATAAATAAACAAGAATCGTTTTGAACCTAAAACCTGTTCAACAGGAGTGCCAAACATCCACAAAGCAAACATATTAAACAAAATATGTGTAATGCTTAAATTATTTAAATTCGCTCCTCCATGCATAAACATATGCGTAATTATTTGCCAAGGTTGAAACGCTTCATTCTTTGGAAAATGCATAGCAAACCAATCGTAAAACAAAACTCCCTCTCCAATAAACATGGTACCTATAAACATAATCACGTTAATGATTAATAAATGCTTAACGGTTTCTGATATCCTCATCATAATCTAAATAAATTTTTTATCTAACTCATCAACACTTAAAGTAATAAATGTTGATCGGTTAGTAGGTGAAATATTTGGTTCTTTACAAGCAAATAGCTTATTTACCAAATGTTCTTGTTCATCTTTCTGTAACGATTGTCCTGTTTTAATAGCTAAACTTTTCGCCATTGATTTTGCTAACAAATCGGTGGCACTAAAATTACTTTCTGGCACCTCATTTTCTACATCACTAATTAACTGCTCTAAAATAATAGACACTTCACTTTCTGGAACCGACACTGGAACGCCTGTTATTTCAAGAGACGCATCCTTGATGTTTGAAAATACAAATCCCGTATTTTCTAAATCATCTTTTAATTGCTCTACAATAGCAATTTCTTGTGTTGAAAAATGCAATTGAAGCGGAAATAATAATTGCTGACTTACCGCTTCTTTAACCGTCATATTTTTAAGAAGCTCTTCATATAGAATACGTTGGTGAGCGCGATGTTGATCTATAACCAACATCCCAGATTTAATGGTACTTACAATATATTTATTATGGAGTTGGTATGTCGTATTTGCTTTTTCTATTTGCTTGTCATCGTCAAAAATAGAAGGTGTAGACTCTTCACTTTCAAAATGCACTTCACTAAAATCTTGCTGAGTTTTAGTCCCTTTAGACTCTAGTCCGACATATAAACCTTCCCAATTTGCAGCAGGTTCTTTTTTATAAGTCACCTCTGTCGCAGCTCTCGATTTTGTTTCTTCTTGAAACGGATTAAAGCTCCTATCTACTTCTACTTTAGGTGTACTCGTATCACTATTTTTAAAACTGTATGGTGTATCAAGATTTGGATCACGTTCAAAATCTAATACAGGAGCTATATTAAATTGCCCTAAACTATGTTTTACTGCCGAACGTAACAAGGCATACAAAGTATGCTCATCATCAAACTTAATCTCTGTTTTTGTTGGATGTATATTAATATCGATAGTCTGCGGATCTACCGTTAAGTTTAAAAAATAACTTGGATGTGTACCACTTTTTAATAAACCATCAAATGCCGAGGAAATGGCATGATTTAAATAAGCACTTTTAATAAAGCGATCGTTTACAAAAAAATACTGCTCGCCTCTGGTTTTCTTAGCAAATTCAGGTTTACCAACAAATCCCGAAATTTTAAGAACTTCGGTATCTTCCTCAACAGGCACCAGTTTTTCATTGGTTTTATTTCCAAAAATATTTACAATACGTTGTCTGTAATTACTAACTGGTAAATTAAACGATTCGCTTCCATTATTATATAAAGCAAAACTAATATTAGGATGTGCTAATGCTACACGATAGAATTCATCAATAACATGGCGTAATTCAACTGTATTCGATTTTAAAAAATTACGTCGTGCAGGAATGTTAAAAAAAAGGTTTTTCACAGAAATAGATGTGCCTTTGGGTGTTACAATCACTTCTTGCGATGTCACATGGCTACCTTCTACGACGATGCTATTACCAACATCATCTTGTTCTTGCTTCGTTTTTAACTCTACATGCGCAATAGCAGCTATACTCGCCAAAGCTTCACCTCGAAAACCTTTAGTATGCAATTGAAATAAATCATCGGCAGTACGAATTTTAGACGTAGCATGACGCTCGAAACTTAAACGAGCATCGGTAGTACTCATCCCCTTTCCATCATCAATAACTTGTACTAATGTTTTCCCTGCGTCTTTTATAATAAGCTTAATAGTCGAAGCTCCCGCATCAATAGCGTTTTCAAGTAACTCCTTAACCACAGATGCTGGACGTTGCACAACCTCTCCAGCCGCTATTTGATTAGCTACATGATCGGGTAAAAGCTGTATAATGTCTGCCATGTATTATTTAGAAAAGAATATAGATAAATCGAAATCGATGATAAAAAGAAATATTAAAATAAGAATACCAACAATTATTAAAACACGTCTGTTTACCTGCCTGTCCGGATTATTTTTTAAATCATCTAAAGCATTATTAAATTTTGTTTTCAAACCTTTATTACTACCAATTGTCGTTCTGTGCTCATCAAATTTATGCTTAATTTCAAAAGGATTCCCTGCCCCTTTATCATCAAAATAACGTGGTGTGTAATTAAACTTTTTGTTTTTCCGCAATTTTAAAATTCCCATAATTTCTAAGTTTTAATATTAATTGAATTTCGAATCCAAGATATACATACAAATCAATAATAATACCAAAACCAAAATTAGCGTCTTAATAGACATACCGCCTTTTACTTTACGTTTAGTATCTCTAACACTTTTCCATTTCGAAATGAAATCTGTCTCTTCAGGCGTGTCTGAATTAGAATCTATGTTATTTTCATTAGAAAATCTAGATTGATAATTGAAGGTTTTATTTTTGCGTTGCTTAAACAAAGTATATGAATGCTTATAGTTCAAAAGTACTTAAAAATAAGGACAAAACAGAAGTTGAAGTGCCAAAAATTGTTAACAAAACAAAAACAAAGTTTGAAGGTTGAAGTGCGAAGTTAGAAGTATAAAACGAATAGCCGAAAATCACATGTTAAACATTTTCTTACATAGATAATATCGCAAAGACGCAAAGCCACAAAGAAAATCACCTACCAAACACTGAACACTGAACACTGAACACTGAACACTGAATACTGAATACTAAACTAACTATTCCTGCGTAATTCGGCCATTTTAATAGCAGCAATAGCAGCTTCCGTACCTTTATTGCCATGCTTACCTCCAGAACGATCTATAGCTTGTTGCATATCATTATCTGTAAGAACACAGAAAATTACTGGAGTTTCATGCATCACATTTAAGTCTTTAATGCCTTGAGACACCGCTTCACAAACAAAATCGAAATGTTTTGTTTCTCCTTGAATAACACTACCTATAGCAATCACGGCATTTACCTTTTGCTCCTGCATTTTTTTACTTCCGTAAATAAGCTCAAAGCTTCCAGGAACTTCCCAACGAATTATATTATTTGGTAAAACACCATGTGTAATCAAAGTGTCATAGGCGCCTTGATACAAACCTTCGGTAACCGTATCATTCCATTCTGAAACAACAATCCCAAACCGAAATTTATTCGCGTTTGGGATTGTTGTTTTATCGTAATCGGATAAATTTTTATTTGCCGTAGCCATGTTATTTATTTGCCAGTACTTGAGCCTTACCTACAAAAACGTCTACTTTAGAAGCCTCAGTTGCATTAGGGTAATCGGCTTTTATTCTTTCAAAATAGGCTAATGCTTTATCTGCTTCCCCTAAATCTAAAGCAATTGCTCCCGCTTTAAATAAATACATAGGTGTAGTGTATTCATTATTACGCATTTCTAGAGCTTGCTCATAATATCCTAAAGCCTCCTCTGGTTGGTTTAATTGCACAAAAGCATCACCAATATTCCCTTTAGCAATAGGTCCTAATATTTCGTCGTCACTTTTAAAATTTTCTAAATGCTCAACTGCTTTTTTGTAATCTTTTAATCTCAAATAAGCGGTGCCCGCATAATAACTAGCTAGATTAGCCGATGGTGTACCACTATATTCTTCAATAATATCCAGCATCCCAAATTTTCCTTCTCCTCCTTTTAAAGCCAAATTATATAATGAATCTTTTTCAACACCAGTAACGGCTTGGTCAAAATATTTTTGTGCCTGAAACATATCGTTCATAGCAGATATTTGCTTAGGTTTTGCTATAAATTCCTTATATCCTAAAGAACCTAAAACAATAACGGCAACAAGACCTATGATTACAAAAATGTATTTTTGATTCTTTTGAACAAATTCTTCAGTTTTCGAAGCCGTTTCATCAAGCGTATTAAAAACCTCCGCGGTTGTAGAGTCTGCTTCTATATTCTGTTCTTTCTCTACTTTATTTTTTGGTTTGTATCCCCTTTTATTATAAGTTGCCATGTATTCTTTCAGTATTAATGCGTCGCAAAAATATAATTTTTCTTCATAACTAAAAGGGTATTTATTTGATATTTTTCAATAATTTGCACTTCTTTTTAAAGAGTTTAGCAACTAATAGCCTTTAAGTCGCTTATTATATGATTTTAAAATCACTTTCATTATTAAATTATAAAAATTTTGACAGTAAATCGTTTACTTTCAATGATAAAATAAACTGCATTGTTGGCAATAATGGTATTGGAAAAACCAATGTACTCGATGCTATTTATCATTTGTCCTTTGGAAAAAGTTATTTTAATCCAGTGGCAACTCAAAATATAAAGCATAATGAGGAGTTTTTTGTTGTAAATGGCGATTATGAAAAAGACAATAAAACCGAAAAAATAGTTATTAGCTTAAAGCGAGGTCAGAAAAAAGTTATTAAACGCAATGCTAAGGCCTATGAGAAGTTTAGCGAACACATTGGCTTTTTACCTTTAGTTATTATTTCGCCTGCCGATAGAGATTTAATTATTGAAGGTAGCACCACCCGACGAAAATTTATAGACAGTGTTATTTCTCAAAGCGACAAAAACTATTTAAGTCATTTAATAAACTACAATAAAATATTGGCACAGCGCAATGCCCTACTTAAATATTTTGCTTTAAACCACACCTTTAATAAAGACACTTTAGAGGTTTATAACAGTCAGTTAACAGATTTTGGAACGCGTATTTTTGAAAAGCGAGATACGTTCTTAAAAGAGTTTATTCCAATTTTTAAAGCACGTTACGAAGCTATTAGTAATGGTAACGAAGCAGTGAACCTAATATATGATAGTGATTTATTTGACGGCACTTTGGAAACACTTTTACAAAACGTTATTAATAAAGATAAAGCGTTGCAGTACACAAGTGTAGGCATTCATAAAGATGATTTACATTTTAATATTGAAGGACATCCTATTAAAAAATTCGGAAGTCAAGGTCAGCAAAAATCGTTTTTAATCGCTTTAAAGCTGGCACAGTTTGACTTTATAAAAGCTCAAAGTGGCGTAAACCCTATTTTATTACTTGATGATATTTTTGATAAGCTAGATGAACATCGCGTAGCTCAAATTATTAAATTAGTAGATGATGAAAATTTCGGACAATTATTTATAAGTGATACTCATGCCAAACGAACAGAAGCAGCCGTAAAACAAGTACATCAATCTTATGAGATTTTTAAGTTATGAATCTTGAAGAACATTACAACGACCTTTACTCAAGATCAATTAAAAAAATTTCATCAGACCAATATGAGATTGACCATTTAATAAACGCATCGACAGATAACAGGTTTGGAATCACCCTTTTAATAAGACCTCCTATTGAAGTTAAAAATGAGATTCAAAAATTTATAAATGCCCTTAAAATAATAGAGCCCAATCAATATTATTATAAAAATTCAGACATACACATTACAATCATGTCTATAATATCTTGTTACAATGGCTTTAACCTAAATGATATTGACATATCAAAATATATTGAATTAATTAAAGAAAGTCTAATAGACATTTCTAATTTAAAAATTAAATTAAAAGGCGTTACAGCGTCACCATCTTGTTTGATGATTCAGGGTTTTATGAGCGACGAATCGTTAAATTCAATAAGAAATAATTTAAGAGACAAATTTAAAAACTCTAACTTACAACAGAGTATCGATAAACGGTATTCAATTCAGACAGCTCATAGTACTGTGGTGCGCTTTACAGAAAAGTTAAATCAAAAATTAAAATTTTTAGAAACTATTAAAGCATACAAAACATACGACTTTGGCACTTTTAACGTAAAAACTATTGAGCTAGTATACAACGATTGGTATCAAAAAGAAAAATATGTAACGAATTTATTTGAATTTGACGTTTAAAATAATATAATACAGTTTAAATTTACCTATGGCAAAACGAAACAACGAACATTTAAGTATTCAAGACGCATTAAAGGAGTTTGTAGAGACCAATAAACTAGAAAAAGGCTTAGACAAAGTGAATGTAGCAGACGCTTGGGCAAGCTTAATGGGTAATGGTGTGAATAATTATACAGCATCGGTAAATTTAGAGAGACAAACACTTTATGTACAGTTAACGTCTAGTGTTCTTAGAGAAGAATTAAGTTATGGCAAGCAAAAAATAATTAACATGCTTAACGAGGAGTTAGGAAAAGAAATTATTAAAAAACTGGTGCTCCGATAATTACGCAATCTAATTTTATATAAAAATTTCACATAATATAAAAAAGGTGTTGTTTTTTATATTATATTTGTTACCTAAATTTTTATAACATAACATAATGAGTAAAGGTACCGTAAAATTTTTCAATGATTCTAAAGGTTTTGGATTCATCGTTGAAGACGACAACAACAAAGAACATTTCGTACACATTTCAGGACTTATCGATGAAATTCGTGAAGGTGATGCCGTAGAATTCGATCTACAAGAAGGTAGAAAAGGATTAAACGCCGTAAACGTAAAAGTAATCTAAAGATATATACTTTATACAATTACAATTAAAAAGTCTATCATTTATTTGATAGACTTTTTTTTGTTTTTTACTTAAAAACAAAAATAGCTGAGAAATAAATGATTTATAAGGTTATTTGGTAGTATCTTTGTGTTATTATAACTAATTCAATATTAAAGATTATGAGTAAAGGTACCGTAAAATTCTTCAATGACTCTAAAGGTTTTGGATTCATTATTGAAGATGACAATAACAAAGAACATTTCGTACACATTTCAGGACTTATCGATGAAATTCGTGAAGGTGACGCTGTAGAATTCGATTTACAAGAAGGTAAAAAAGGATTAAACGCCGTAAACGTAAAAGTAATCTAAAGATATATACTTTAACAATTACAATTATAAGTCTATCATTTATTTGATAGACTTTTTTTGTGCATTAACTTTAATTAACTTTATATCAATCCAATTTTAAATTATGAAGTGATTTTATAGGTTGCTATACAAAATGCACACGCTTTAAAACAAAAGAGACCGTCTAAAAAGTGATAAATTTTATCATTCACTTTTTAGACAGTCTTTTTATATTTAAATAGATATCTTTTGCTTAAATATCTATAAGACTTAAAACATCTCTCTACCAGAAAAATGAAAAGCTCCCTCTATAGCAGCATTATCATCACTATCACTACCATGAACAGCGTTTTCACCAATTGAAGCTGCATACAGTTTACGAATAGTACCTTCTGCTGCATCTGCAGGATTTGTAGCTCCAATTAAGGCTCTAAAATCTTCAACAGCATTATCTTTTTCTAAAATAGCCGCAACAATAGGACCACGAGTCATATATTCAACTAACTCTCCAAAAAATGGACGCTCATTATGGATTGCGTAAAACGCTTCAGCGTCTGCTTTTGTCATTTGGGTTAATTTCATTGCTACGATTCTAAATCCTGAAGCTGAAATTTTTTCTAAAATTGCACCTATGTGTCCTTTTTCGACAGCATCTGGCTTAAGCATTGTAAATGTTCTATTTGTCGCCATTATTTCATTTTAAATTCCCTGCAAAAGTAATCTATTTCTAATAAAAAGCAAGTCTAAACAATTATAAAAAATTGTATCTTCGTCCACTATGAATAGACAAGATACCGAAAGCATAAAACAACTATTATCTACTAAAAAAAAGATTGTCATTGTACCACACAAAAATCCAGATGGAGATGCTATTGGATCGACACTTGGGTTATACCATTATCTTATAAAAAGCAATCATCAAGTAAATGTTTTGGTTCCTAATGATTATCCAACCTTTCTAAAATGGATTCCAGGAAATGATACCATATTAAAACATGATTCTAAAACTAAAGAATGCAACGCTTTAATTGAAGATGCAGATATCATATTTACTTTAGATTTTAATGCTTTTCATAGAACTGGTAACATGGAATCGATATTATCTGAAAGTGATGCCATAAAAATCATGATTGACCATCATCAAATGCCTGATGATTATGCTACTTATATGTTTAGCGATGTTAGTATGAGTTCCACTTGCGAAATGGTATATCATTTTATTGATATGTTAGGTGACGCAAACCTAATAGATGCTGATATTTCAACGTGTTTATATGTTGGTATCATGACAGATACTGGCTCATTCAGATTTTTATCTACTACCAGTAGAACGCATCAAATAGTAGCCCAACTTATTGAAAAAGGAGCTAATAATACAGAAATTCATAATAATGTTTATGACACTAATAGCTATAATCGTTTGCAACTCCTGGGATGTGCTTTAAGAAACTTAAAAGTTATTCCTGAATCGAGAGCAGCCTATATAACACTTTCTCAAGAAGAATTACATAAGTATGATTATAAAAAAGGAGATACCGAAGGTGTTGTAAATTATGCTTTATCATTAAAAAACACCATCCTGGCTGCTATTTTTATTGAAGATAAACAAGAAGGTATTATAAAAATATCACTACGCTCAAAAGGACATTTTTCTGTTAACGAATTATCCAGAGCGCATTTTTGTGGCGGGGGTCATACCAACGCTGCTGGTGGAAAAAGCTATTTATCACTAAAGGATACTGTCGCTAAATTTATTAGTATATTGCCTAGTTATAATAAAGCCCTAAATAATGAATAAACTATTAATTTTAACCATTGTTTTACTAGCAATGAATTGTAAAACTCCCGACGCACGAAAACCTGTTTCTGTAAAAACGGGATCTTTCATTGATGCTTCTGTAGAACGTAATAAAAGACTCAATGCTCAAGAGCAAGCTTCCATAGAAAAAATTATACAAGAGCAAGGTAATAACTATATAGCTTCAAAGAGTGGCTTCTGGTATTATTACAATAATAAAATAGAAGCAGATACTTTAAAAACACCGCTTTTTGGAGATATTATAAATTATAATTACAATGTGAAAGCATTAAATGGCGTTTTAATATATTCAAAAGAAGTTATTAAAACGCAAACCTATGCGATGGATAAAGAAGAACTATTTACAGGTTTACGTGAAGGTTTAAAACTCATGAAAATTGGTGAAACAGTTACGTTTATTTTCCCATCGCAAAAAGCATATGGTTATTATGGAGACGAAAACAAAATAGACCGTAATACGCCTATAATTTGTGAAGTCACAGTAAATTCAATTACCCAAAATCAAACTAATTAAAATGAATCTTTTTAAAAACGTTATCAAAATTCCATTAATCACTCTTTTAATCGCTTTAGTTTCATGTAAAGCTCAATATCCAGATCTTGAAGATGGACTATATGCTGAAATTATTACCACTGAAGGTATTATGGTTGCGAAATTAGAACATACAAAAGCCCCCGTAACTGTTGCTAATTTTGTCTCATTAGCAGAAGGTACCAATACTATGGTAGACAGTGCTTATTTAGGAAAGAAATTTTATAATGGACTTATCTTCCACCGCGTTATTAATGAATTCATGATTCAAGGAGGCGACCCTACTGGCTCTGGTGGAGGAAATCCTGGTTATAAATTCATGGATGAGTTTCATCCAGATTTAAAACATGATAAACCTGGAATTTTATCTATGGCTAACTCCGGACGTAACACTAACGGAAGCCAATTCTTCATTACAGAAGTCCCAAAACCTTTCTTAGATAATGGCTATAATGTTTTTGGTGAATTAGTTATTGGTATAAATGTACAAGACAGTATTTCTAATGTAAAAACAGCATCTGGAGATAGGCCTGTAGAAGACGTTGTTATTACAGAATTAAACATTATTAGAAAAGGTAAAGAAGCCAAATCTTTTGATGCTCCAAACACATTTAATAATCATTTTGCTGAAGCAGAACGTAAAGAAAAAGAAAAGTTAGCTAAAGCAGAAGCCATTATAAAAGCTTCAAAAGAAAAATTTAACGAACAACAAGCTAAAGCTATTACGTTACCTTCTGGTTTACAATATTATGTTACAGAAAAAGGTACTGGGGAAAAACTACCAGAAGATGCTACAGTACTTACGCATTTCGCAGTATATTTTGAAAACGGAAAATTGCTTCAAACCAGTAAATTAGAAACTGCTGAAGCTCTTGATGCTGTAAATGAAAAACTTAAAGCGGCAGGCAAATACCAGCCCATAACAGCAGACATTGGTCCAGATGCTAGTATGATTCCTGGTTTTAAAGAAGGGTTACAACAATTAAGCATAGGAGATAAAGCAACCTTATTTATTCCATATCATTTAGCTTACGGTGAAGCTGGAAGCAGAGGTATTCCTGGTAAATCTAATATCATTTTTGAAGTCGAAATTCTAGAACTTTTAAAGTAAAAACAAAAACGTATGCATGTATTAAAATTTGATTGGAATCCTGTAACTGGGATTGATATCGTTGGAAATTTCAAATTGCACTTCTACAGCCTTATGTGGGTGATAGCCTTTATAATAGGCTGGTATATTATGAAACGTATTTTTACTAAAGAAAAAATATCTTTAGAGTATCTAGACCCTTTATTTATTTACACCGTATTAGCAACCATGCTAGGCGCACGTTTGGGGCATGTTTTATTTTATCAATCGGAATTAATATCGCAAGACTTTTTTAGCATTTTTCTGCCATTCAAATTTAAAGGTGGTTTTGAATTTACTGGTTTTCAAGGATTGGCAAGCCATGGTGCTGCTATTGGTATTATAATAGGTATGTATTTATATCGTAAAAAATATAACTATAAATCGTTATTATGGGTCTTAGATCGTGTTGTTATATCGGTGGCTTCAGGAGCCATTTTCATCAGAATTGGGAATTTTATTAATTCTGAAATTATTGGAAAAGTTACCAACTCTAATCTGGGAGTTCGTTTTATTCAAGATGAATACTATAAAGGACAAATTACACAACTTACTGGCATTAAAGACACCCAAAAAGCATATAATGCGGTAACCGATAACCCTCAATTTGCTGAATTATTAGATAAGGTACCATACAGGCATCCTTCTCAGTTATATGAATCTTTCTGCTATATTTTTGTCTTTTTAATTCTATGGTATTTCTATTCAAAAACTAAAAAAAGTGAGCAAACTGGGTTTCTATTTGGTTTATTTTTAATCTTATTATGGACCATTCGTTTCTTTGTTGAGTTTACAAAAGAACCGCAAGGTGAAGAATATATTAATTGGGCTAATTTGAATACTGGACAATGGCTTAGCATTCCATTTATTCTTATAGGTTTATATTTTATGTTTGTTTATAAATCAAAAACAACCGTTAAATAAGATGTTTTTCAAACGTTTCCCTTTAGTAACTTTTATAATTTCAAGTGGTTTAATTTTAAACATGTCGTCTTGTAAAGAAAATAATAAAGTAATAAAGCAAACCGAAATTGCTTTTAAAAAAGAAGGGGAACTCACTATCTTTAAATCTGTTGATTCTACACAAGTTAAACTCGATATTGAAATAGCCGACACCGATTTCGATATCCAAACAGGGTTAATGTATAGAGATTCTATGGAAACAAAACAAGGTATGCTATTTGTGTTTGAGGATGCTAGGGAACGTTTCTTCTATATGAAAAACACCAAAATACCTTTAGACTTAATTTATATAAACGAAAACAAAAGCATAGTGAGCTTTCAGAAAAATGCGAAACCACTTGATGAAAGCTCTTTACCTTCTAATTTTCCTGCAAAATATGTATTAGAAATTAATGCGAGTTTAGTTGATGCTTGGTCACTTTCGGTTGGTGATAGTATTAGTTTTACTGAACACTAATTGGTTATTTCACAGATTCCTCAGAGAAAAAAATTAACTGTTACTGAACACTCAACGCTGATTGGTTATTTCGCTGAGCTTCTCGGAGTTTACGCAGAGTTACGCGGAGAAAAATTAATTGTTACTGAACACTCAGCACTGATTAGTTATTTCGCTGAGCTTCTCGGAGTTTACACAGAGTTACGCGGAGAAAAATTAACTATTACTGAACACTCAACGCTGATTAGTTATTTCGCTGAGCTTCTCGGAGTTTGCGCAGAGTTTCGCAGAGAAAAATTAACTATTACTGAACACCCAACCACTGATTAGTTATTTCGCTGAGCTCCTCGGAGTTTACGCAGAGTTGCGCAGAGAAAAATCAACTATTACTGAACACTCAACACTGAACACTGGGTTATTTCACAGAGCACCTCGGAGTTTGCACTGAGTTTCGCAGAGAAAAATTAACATTACGAGCACTGAACACTGAACACTAATACCTCTAACTCAAACTAGCCAAACTTGCTTTAAGTGTTTCAATTTTCGCTAAGGCATCTGCTTCTTTTTTCTTTTCACTAGCAACCACTTGTTCTGGCGCACCAGCAACAAAACGTTCGTTAGAGAGTTTCTTTTGTACCGATTTCAAAAAGCCCTCTGTATAATTTAATTCTTCTGTTAATTTTTTAAGTTCCGCTTCAACATCAATACTACCAGCCATAGGTATGAAATACTCATTAGATTTTACTCTAAAGGTTAAAGCTCCATCAACAGCATCAGATACATAATCGATGGTTTCTAAATTTCCTAACTTAGAAATAATACTGTCAAATGTTGTATTAGTATTTTCGTTATTAATGACCGAAAACCCAATAGCATCCTTAAAAGCTATATTCTTTTGTTTTCTAATATTTCTAATTCCAGAAATAACCTCCGAAGTAAATTCAAATTCATTAATTAAAGCCTCATTAACGGGCTTAGAATCTGGCCATTTAGATACAATTAAAGCTTCTTCTGGAGTTCTCTCAGCCATATAATGCCAAATATCTTCTGTTAAAAATGGCATAAAAGGGTGTACAATTTTTAAATTATCTTCAAAAATAGCAATAACACTTTTTAAAGTTTTAGCATCAATAGGTTGTTGGTATGCTGGCTTAATCATTTCTAAGAACCAACCACAAAAATCATCAAAAATAAGCTTATAAATAGCCATTAATGCATCACTCAGTCTATACTTACTAAAATGGTCTTCAATCTCAATTAAAGCTTTCTGAAATTTAGATTCATACCAATCGATAGCAATTTTACTTGACTCTGGTTGTTCTATATTTTCATCAACTTCCCATCCATCAACCAAACGATACGCATTCCAAATTTTGTTCCCAAAACCTTTCCCTTGTTGGCAAAGTGACTCGTCAAACATTAAATCGTTTCCAGCCGCGGAACTTAATAACAGCCCAACACGAACACCACCAGCACCATACGTTTCAATAAGCTTTAAAGCATCTGGCGAGTTACCAAGTTGTTTAGACATCTTACGACGTTGCTTATCTCTAACTAATCCTGTTAAGTATACATTGTTAAACGGTTTCTCTCCCCTATACTCATATCCTGAGATAATCATACGTGCTACCCAAAAGAATAAAATATCTGGACCTGTTATCAAATCGTTTGTTGGGTAATAGTATTCAATATCTTTATTTTCAGGATTTCTTATCCCATCAAAAACACTTATTGGCCATAACCATGAGCTAAACCAAGTATCTAAAGCATCTGTTTCTTGTCTTAAATTTGAAGCTTGAAGCTCGAAATTTGAAGTCTTCTCCTGTGCTAATTTTAAAGCATCTTCTATCGTTTCTGCTACAACAAAATCTTCTTTTCCATCACCGTAGAAATAAGCTGGAATTTGCTGTCCCCAAAGTAATTGACGTGAAATATTCCAATCTCGAATATTCTCCATCCAATGACGGTAGGTGTTTTCGAATTTCTTAGGAAATAAATTGATCTCAGCATCTTCACCTAAAACCGCTTTAATCGCTGGTTTTACCAATTCTTCCATTTTTAAAAACCACTGATCACTTAAACGTGGTTCTATAACAGCTTTTGTTCTTTCGGAAGTTCCTACTTTATTAATATGAGTTTCAGTTTTTACTAAAACACCCGTTTCCTCTAATTCTTTAACAACCGATTTTCTAGCTACAAAACGATCTTGACCTTCAAAATGCAGTCCAAAACTATTTAAAGACGCATCATCATTAAAGATATCTATAACCTCTAACTTATGCTTATCACCTAAATTCTTATCGTTTTCATCGTGTGCAGGCGTTACTTTAAGACAACCTGTACCAAATTCAACATCTACATAATCATCCTCAATAATAGGAACAACGCGATTACATATTGGCACTATAGCTTTTTTTCCTCGTAAATGTTGAAACCTCTCATCATTAGGATTAATACAAATAGCTGTATCTCCAAAAATAGTTTCTGGACGTGTTGTAGCTATAGTTAAGTATTCCTCCCCTAACCCCTCTGAAGGAAGAGCATTCTTACTTGTTCCCTTTCCTTCGGAGAGGGTTGGGCTGAGGATTTTGTATTTAAGATAATACAAATTCCCTTGCCGTTCTTCATGAATTACTTCTTCATCAGATAAAGTTGTTTTCGCCTCAGGATCCCAGTTTACCATGCGATATCCACGATAAATTAAGCCTTTATTAAACAAATCTACAAACACCTTAATGACACCTTCATTCATAGCATCATCCATCGTAAACTTGGTCCGTTCCCAATCACAAGAACACCCTAATTTTTTAAGCTGCTCTAAAATAACACCTCCATACTCATGAGTCCAATCCCAGGCATGCTTTAAAAATTCTTCGCGAGACAAATCATTTTTATTAATACCCTGCTCTTTTAATTTAGCAACGACTTTGGCCTCGGTAGCAATAGACGCATGATCTGTACCTGGCACCCAACAAGCATTTTTACCTTGTAATCGTGCACGACGTATTAATACATCTTGAATCGTATTATTAAGCATATGCCCCATATGTAAAACTCCTGTTACATTTGGTGGAGGTATCACAATTGTATAAGGCTCTCTTTCATCTGGCTCTGAATGAAAATAATTGTGTTTCATCCAGTAATCATACCACTTATTTTCTACCTGACTAGCCTCATATTTTGAAGGTATTTGCATACTTTGGAATAGTTTTTGAACATTAGCCTGTAAAAGTACTTATATTTCTTTTTCTGTGAAATGCGCATAGCCATAAATTTTATTAATAAATGAAATTTTAATATGTAAATGACGTTAGATAGTAAAAAAATGAACCGTACAAATGAAAGCCATAGTAACAATTATAAAACAATAACCGTTGAATATTTTAACATTATATAAATTAAATTAAGAAAAGTTGTACGTACTTTTAACTACGTTGAATATGTTAACATCCCCGTATTATGTCTAATATTTTTGCAGATTGTAGAAAAAGTAAGTATGTTTGACATGACATTAGAAGTAATAAAACAAAAGATTACTGAGTTTTAATTATTATAAAACAATATAATACGAATGGCATTTTACCCCATAAAACAATAAAAAAACAGAAAAATGAAACAATTAATTACAATTTTATTTATCGGATTAATCAGTTTATCTATCAATGCACAAGATAAGGTAGCAAAAATAGAATTTAAGTCTGATACGATCGATTACGGAACTATTGAAAAAGGATCAAACGGTTTACGTGTTTTTGAGTTTACTAATACAGGTGATGCACCTCTTATAGTATCAAAAGTAACATCTAGTTGTGGTTGTACTATTCCAAAAAAACCAAAAGATCCTATCTTACCAGGACAAGTTGGAAAAATTGAAGTAAAATATGACACAAATAGAGTAAGCCCAATTAGAAAAACAATAACGGTTATATCTAACGCGGAAACACCTACTGTAGCTTTAAAAATAAAAGGTTTAGTTATTGATTCTAGTAAGAATAGCGTTTTAGAAGAGAAAGAAAAAAGTATTGTACAGCAATAAGCGCTTTACAGATATAAAATATGAAGAGCCTAAACTTTTAGTTTAGGCTTTTTTAATAAAAAAATTCTTGAAACTGACTATCCCCGCAAGCCATAGGGGTATTTCGCCAGTTTCATTTTGCCTTTATAGAGGCAAAAATCGAATTTTGTTATTTTGCCTCACCCAGAACTGCCTTTTTTTGCAGTTCTGACCTCTCCAAAGGAGAGGTTAATTGGAAACCCCGACACCAAGGGTCGGAGAATTTTTAGATTAAAAAAGATCTTCTAATCTGAATTCAAAAGTTAGAATTATATTATTTCTTGAAACTATTAACTTTATAAGTTTACCTGTATTTCCATAAAATGCATGAATTAATTCTTGTAACTTAAATTTATAAGAAGCCTTATTATTTATACTCAAAACTAAGTCTCCCACAAGTAAACCAGCTCTTTCCGCAGGAGAGTTTTCTCTTAATTCTACTATGGTATAAGCGGGCTTTAATGATAATTTATATCTAGGATTTATTATAATTCTTGTAGCGTTTTGGCTTCCAGAGTTTCCAAAACCTTCTTTATTATTATCTTTAACTGGATCATCTCTTTCTTTCACCAATCTAAGTCCACTATGAGCCAATTCTATACCACTTTTATTATATAGAAATTCCTCTTTAAAATAACGATTCTTTTTTAATGTAATTATCGCTTTCTGATAATCAAAAATAATATTAAAACGTTTTAACACATTACCAGATACACTACCATTACGGTTCTTAATTTTTTTTGCATGTGCTATATATTTCGAATCTGGGTACGAAACATTAGCCATATTAAACTCAAAATTTTTTAAAGAAAAGTTTTTAACTTTTGAACGTTTACCATAAACACTTCCGCTTAAACCATGACCAAGAAAATCATGAAAATAATTATTACCCGATTTAATTCCTAAAGAATCATCTTCAAATAACCACAAGGCATCACTGCCTCCAGAATCTATTAATAATTTAACAGGAATCTTTTTTTCATTCATCGTTACATCAGCATTTATATAAGGTTTGTTTTTGTAAAATTCTAGATTTAGTCTTTCACATTTTTCACATTTTTTATACACATACGCATCTGCTTTTGTAAGTTTTAAAAACTTCTTAGAATAGTTTATTTCAACTACTAAATCCTTAAATAAGTCGAAACCAATGATGCCATGAACTGGAAAACCTAATCTGGGAACAAAATTGATATTAGAATCATAAATTGCGTATAGATCCTGATTTAACTTAATAGCATCCCCAATTTTAAAAACATTATTCTTAGACTTTAATGCTTCTACAGATTCTTTATTCCCTAAACCTCTTAAAAAAACAGTCTCAGTATCTTTTATTTTTAAGGTATCTAAGTTAAAAATAATAGGTTTACTTACACCTGTATCCAATAAAAAGGATAGACTCACACCATTAACTTCAACAGGTATTATAATTAAATTACTTATTAATTTAAATTTAATTTTATCTGATTGTTTCTTATTTTGAATAACAAATTTATTTTGAGAAAAGCTAAGAATACTTAAACAAAAAAACATTAAAATAAGAATAAAAGGCCTTTTGGTTGAAAAGAATTTAATTTTCATATAATGAATTTACGAATCTTTTATATTAACATGATTATTTAGTCCTTTTTTTTAAAAAAACTTTAAGATAATTTTCTCAACTTTGCACCATAATTTTTTTATCAAATGCCAACAATATCTAAAAAAGGGCAACAAATGCCCGCATCTCCCATACGCAAATTAGTTCCTTATGCAGAAGAAGCTGTAAAGAACGGAAAAAACATTTATTATTTAAACATCGGACAACCAGATATTAAAACGCCAAAAATTGCCTTACAAGCAGTAAAGGATAGCGATATAGATGTACTAGCGTATTCAAGATCGGAAGGATCTGAAATATACAGACAAAAAATTTCAACATATTACTCTAAACACAATATTAATGTTACTCATGATGATATTGTTGTAACAACAGGAGGCAGTGAAGCACTTCTTTTTGCCTTTGGAAGTATTATGGATGTGGATGATGAAATTATTATCCCTGAACCATTTTATGCTAACTATAATGGATTTTCAACAGCTTCTGGAGTAAAAGTAGTTCCAGTAATTTCTAAAATTGAAGACAATTTTGCTTTACCACCAATTGAAGCGTTTGAAGAGTTGATTACACCTAAAACAAAAGCTATATTAATTTGTAATCCAGGAAATCCGACAGGGTATTTATACTCTAAAGAAGAAATAAAAAAACTAGCAGCAATTGTTAAAAAACATGATTTGTTTTTAATTGCTGATGAAGTGTATCGGGAATTTGTATACGACGGAAACACGCATTATTCTGTCATGCAAGAAACAGGGCTCGAAGACCATGCCATTATGATTGATTCTGTTTCCAAACGATATAGTATGTGTGGAGCAAGAATTGGATGCTTAGTATCGAAAAACAAAACACTAATGCAAACCGTTTTAAAGTTTGCCCAAGCACGTTTAAGCCCCCCAACACTAGCACAAATTGCTAGCGAAGCGGCACTTGACACACCACAAAGTTATTTTGATGCTGTTAGTGAAGAATATGTAGAAAGAAGAAATACTTTAATCTCAGAATTACAAAAAATAGACGGTGTTAAGGTAGCAAAACCCAAAGGTGCTTTTTACTGTATTGCAGAACTTCCTGTAAAAAATTCTGATGATTTTGCGCAATGGCTTTTAGAGAATTTTGATGTTAATGGCGAAACCATAATGGTAGCTCCTGCTGGTGGTTTTTACTCCACGCCAGGAGTTGGTTTAAACCAAATACGTATTGCTTACGTACTTAAAAAAGAAAGCCTAATAAAAGCCGTTAATATTTTAAAAGAAGCCTTAAAAGTTTACAATAATTAGTGCATATAAAACAAAACATATCTTTAAAACCATACAATACTTTCGGTATTGATGCATTAGCTAAATTTTTCGTCTCTGTTTCTAACATGGATGAATTAAAACAAGTTTTAGCGCTTAAAAACCATCCTAACAAACTTATTTTAGGTGGTGGTAGTAACATGTTGCTTACTAAAGATTTTGAAGGTCTTGTTATCCATATGAATTTAAAAGGTATCGAAGTCATTTCTGAAAACGATGATTTTGTTACGGTTAAAGCAAATGCAGGCGAAAATTGGCATGAATTTGTACTTTGGTGTATTAATAATGATTTTGGAGGCGTTGAAAATTTATCACTAATCCCTGGGAATGTTGGTACCGCTCCTATTCAAAATATTGGAGCCTATGGTGTTGAATTAAAAGACATCTTTGTTTCCTGTGAAGCCATATCTATAGAAACAAAAACTTTAAAAACATTTACAAAAGTCGATTGCGATTTTGGTTATAGAAATTCCATTTTCAAACAACATGCTAAAGGAAAGTATATTCTAACAAATGTTACCTTCAAACTTAGCAAAACCAATCATAAACTTCATGTAAACTATGGCGCTATTACATCTCAATTGGAAACGATGCATATTGCACATCCAACCATTCAGGATGTTTCAAAAGCGATTATAGCCATAAGAGAAAGTAAACTACCAAACCCTAAAGAAATAGGAAATAGTGGTAGTTTTTTCAAAAACCCAGTTATTTCAAAATCTAGTTTCAATATCTTACTGCAAAATTTCTCAGATATTCCGAGTTACCCTGTTTCAGAAGATGAAGTAAAAATTCCTGCAGGTTGGCTTATTGAAAAAGCGGGATTTAAAGGCAAACGATTTGGTGATTATGGTGTACATAAAAATCAAGCCTTAGTCCTTGTAAACTATGGAAACGCAAAGGGCTCAGATATATTAAATCTTTCCACATTAATACAAAAAACAGTTAAAAGACTTTTCAATATTTCTATTGAAGCTGAAGTAAATATATTGTAGTTTAAAAGAAATTTCTAACTTTGGCATAATTACGTACCATATAGATTTATGGTTTAAACCAAATTTAATTTGATTTCATCTACAGAAAAAAAAATAATTAACTTCCTAGAAAATGGCGATAAACAAGCCATTACGTTACTTTACGAAAACTACTCAGACTCATTGTTTGGCGTTATTAAAAAGATAATAACAGATGATGATACAGCACAAGATGTACTTCAGGAAAGTTTTGTAAAAATATGGAGATACTCGAAAAAATACGATTCCAGCAAAGCTAAATTATTTACTTGGCTATATAGAATTGCGTATAATACTGCGATCGATAAAGTTAGATCTTTAAAAAATAAAAGCAGTAAAGAAGTCCAAATGGAAACTTCGTCCGTATATAAAATAAGATCAAATGAATTAAATCAAGATGTGTTGGATATAAAAAACCATCTAAATACGCTTGATAAAAAATATCAAACAGTAATTAACGCGCTCTTTTTTGAGGGTATGACACAACAAGAAGCCAGTGATGAATTAGATATTCCGCTGGGAACTATAAAATCAAGATTAAAAATTGGATTGCGTGAATTGAAAAAAATTTATAATCCTTAACTAAACAAAGTCATGAATGAAAAAATAACTACTTTTTTAAATTCTGGCCTTTTAGAAAAATATCTATTAGGGGAAACGACTTCTGCAGAAACAGAAACGGTTGAATCTAATATTTTAAAATATCCAGAAGTACAGAATGCATACAACACATTGCAATACAATTTAGAAATTGTAGCTAAAAGCAATGCTGTTGAAGCTCCTAAAAATATACTAAACAATATTTTAGAGGAACTTGACGAAAAACCAGTTGTTAATTTAAATACCCAAAAGAAATACAAATCTTGGTATAAATTTAGCGTAGCTGCTAGTATTGCAGCTTTAATTTTAGCTGGTACTTCGTATCATTTCTATAATCAAAAACGAGAACTATCTCATGAAAACCAAATAGTGGTTGATGAAATTTTTGATTTACGAAATGATATTGAAAAGAATAATCAGATGCTTGATAATGTTATGAGACAGTTATTAAAGCTTAACAACCCTGAGACAGAAAAATATATCATTAAAGGAAATGATAGAGCTAAAGACTTAAAAACTGTTGCTTACATAAACCCAAAAGAAAAAACATCAATGATCGATGTGGTTTCACTACCTCAATTACCAGAAGAGCAGTGCTACCAAATATGGGCAGATTTACAAGGTAAAATGGTAAGTTTAGGTATTTTAAATGAAGCTGACAGACAACTTATGTCACTTCCATATGCTGAAAATGCACTTGCTTTAAACATTACTATTGAACCAAAAGGAGGAAACACTATTGCCTCTTTAGAAAATACAGTCGCAGAAATTAATTTACAGTAAAGTAAATAAATTCAATATAAAAAGCCTCGTTTTAATAATTAAAACGAGGCTTTTGTTATAATTAATTCTAAATTATTCTTTCTCAAATAACGCTTTGTGTATAAAACCTGCCACGATAGCACCAGCAATCGGAGCAACCCAAAATAGCCAAAGTTGCGATGCAAAGGCACCTTCTGCAAATAATGCTTGACTCGTGGAACGCGCTGGATTAACAGATGTATTTGTTATTGGAATACTTATTAGGTGTATTAAGGTTAACCCTAAACCAATAGCAATAGGCGCAAACCCTTTAGGAGCTCTGGCATTAGTGCTCCCTAAAATTATTAATAAGAAAAAAGCTGTTAGCAAAAACTCTACTATTAATGCGGCAGTCATAGAATAGCCATCAGGAGATAAATCCCCATAACCATTAGCTGCAAAACCTCCAACAGTAACAAAATCAGATTTGTTTGTTAATATTAAATACAGCGCTCCTGCAGCCACCACAGCTCCTATTAATTGCGCAACAATGTAGCCCAATAGGTCTTTAGCTTCAAATTTCCCTCCTGCCCACAAACCAAGAGATACTGCGGGGTTAAAATGCCCTCCAGAAATATGTCCCACAGCGTAAGCCATCGTTAATACCGTAAGACCAAATGCTAGTGCAACACCAACAAAACCAATTCCTAGTTCTGGATAACCCGCTGCAAAAACAGCACTACCACAGCCTCCAAAAACGAGCCAAAATGTTCCAAAAAATTCTGCAAATAATTTTTTCATAAATATTAATTTAATTAGTTAGTATTTCAATGTACAAATTAAAGTGATGAAAAACAGCTATTTAAAGTCAATTAAAACGTTTTTCGCAATTCATAGTAGTGTTATAGAGTAATAAAAAGGCAAAAAATGAGTAAAAAAGAGCTTTTCGTAGCCTATTGAAAAAAGTTTAAGCCACTTCATTATATAAAATAAGACACTAAATAATATAATCCGTCACTTCATTGTATATCCTCACTATATTCCGTTTCATTTTAATGAAAAGCATTATCTTTGCATCAATAAATCATAATAAAAACATCTTCAATAAAACCTTTAAAATTTAACAAAGGATACTGTAATAGATGTAACGTTATGACTATGATAAACATAAATATTATCACATGAAACTTCTTTTAATAACTATCATTTTATTAGGATTAGGAATTGCAGGAATCGCTATTAAAATTTGGGCAAAAAAAGACGGTAAATTTGCTGGTACTTGTGCAAGTCAGAACCCAGTACTTAACAAAGAAGGTGATGCTTGTGGTTTTTGTGGAAAAACGCCTGACCAATTTAGTGATTGTAATGAACCTCAACATTCATAATCATTTATGATAATGATATTACTTGATTATGTTTTCTACGCATTTATTGTAGTAGCTGTTATTCAAGCAATCTTTTACCTTTTTTTCTTCGGAAGACTTTCTTTTCTTAAACAGAAAAAAACATCTCAAAAAGACAGAGACGTTTCAGTTATTATTTGTGCTAAAAATGAAGCTGAAAATTTGCAGGCTTTTTTGCCAGCTGTTATTAATCAAAACTATCCAAATTTTGAAATTGTTCTAATCAATGATGCTTCTACAGATAATACGCTAGAAGTCATGGAGCAATTTGCGAGTCAACATGAAAACATCAAAATTGTAAACGTTAGGAATAACGAAACGTTTTGGGGAAACAAAAAATACGCATTAACACTTGGTATAAAAGCTTCTAAAAATGAGTTTCTTTTATTTACTGATGCCGACTGCAAACCTATTTCTAAATATTGGATTAGAAACATGACGACTCATTTTAGTAATGAGAAACATCTAATTTTAGGCTATGGGGGCTATTCAAAAATCAAAAATTCCTTATTAAACAAACTCATACGTTTTGAAACCTTAATAACAGCAATACATTACTTTTCTTTTGCAAAACTAGGAATCCCTTATATGGGTGTTGGCAGAAATTTAGCCTATACAAAAACGACATTTTTTAAAGCCAATGGCTTTATTAACCATATAAAAGTACATTCTGGAGATGATGATTTATTTGTTAACCAAGTAGCCAACAGAAAGAATACCGCTATCTGTTTTTCAAAAAATGGCTTTACAGAATCTATTCCCAAAACAACATTTAAAGATTGGTTTAAGCAAAAAAGACGCCATATTTCAACAGCAAAACACTATAAATTAAAGCATAAAATCTTGCTAACTTTAATTTTTAGTTCACAATTGTTATTTTGGTTTTTTGCAATCACACTATTTACAACAGCTCACAACTGGGAAATTGTTTTAGCATTATCCTTATTCAGAATTATTATTCAATATATTATTCTTAGAAAACCTTCAAAGAAATTAAAAGAAAATGATCTTTTAGTATTTCTACCTTTCTTAGAAGTTTTTTTAATTCTTATACAATTAACTATCTTTATAAACAATCTCGTATCAAAACCTAATTATTGGAAATAAACGAAGCTATACAACGTGCAAAAGAAAATGACCAAAAAGCGTTTAATTACTTATTAGATATTTTTTGGGATGATGTATATGGTTTTCAATTAAAACGTATTCAAAATGAAAACGATGCTGAAGACATTACCATTCAAACATTCTCTAAAGCATTTGATAAAATTGAAACTTTTGATAATGCTTTCAAATTTAAAACATGGTTAATTACCATATCGAAAAACATTCATATAGATTTACTTCGAAAAGAAAAAAATTCCATCGCTCAAGTTACCTCTAAAAGCGATAGCGATATTTTTCAAATTTTAGATGAATCGCCCTCGCCTGAAGACAAGCTAATAACAGAACAACATTTAGCAAAACTTCTACGAGATATCAAGAAATTAAAACCACATTACCAAGAAATTATAAATTTACGCTATTTCCAAGAATTAAGTTATAAAGAAATCTCAAAGGAATTAGACGAACCTATAAATAATGTTAAAGTAAAGCTGCTACGAGCTAAAAAATTACTTGCTGAAATTATTCGAAAAAAATAAATGATCAACAAACTCAAAAACTTAGGCCCTGGTTTATTGTTTGCGGGTGCTGCTATTGGTGTATCACACTTAGTACAATCTACTCGAGCTGGTGCCGATTTTGGTTTAGGATTACTTTGGGCATTACTTTTAGTAAATTTATTTAAATATCCGTTTTTCCAATACGGTCCACGTTATGCCACAGCAACTGGTGAAAGTTTATTAGACGGTTACAATAAATTAGGAAAAGGTGTCTTAGCAATTTATTACCCGCTAAATTTAGCAACAATGTTCACCATACAAGCTGCAGTAACCATAGTAACAGCTGGTTTAGCCTCTACCTTATTTGGGAATTTTGGAACTTTTGAAATTGGAAATAGAACGATAACAAGTACCGAAATCTGGACCGTTATTATCACATCCATTTGTTTATTATTATTACTGGCTGGTAAATATAAACTATTAGATAAGTTAATGAAGATTATCATTATCACATTAACCATTAGCACCATAATTGCAGTAATCATGGCTTTATTTAATAATTCTGAAGGACTTTCTTTTACTCAAATATTACCAAATAACACTTTAGAAATCACTTTTTTAATTGCCTTTATGGGTTGGATGCCTGCACCATTAGACGTTTCTGTATGGCAATCCCTGTGGGCTATAGAAAAAAAGAAAGACACCAAACAATACACCACTAAATCGGCATTATTCGATTTTAATATTGGCTATTTAAGTACGATCCTTTTAGGGGTTGGTTTCCTTATATTAGGGACTTTAATTATGTATAATAATGGCGAAACATTTAGTAATTCTGCAAGTCAATTTTCTAATCAACTAATAAATATGTACAAAAAGAGTTTAGGTGATTGGTCTTATCTTATTATTGGTATTGCTGCTTTTACAGCCATGTTTAGTACGACTCTAACAACTTTAGACGCCTCACCGAGAGCCATGACCAGAACCACACAATTACTTTTTAATACATCTACAAAATTAAATTATACCTTCTGGGTAATTTTATTAGCAATTGGTACCATTAGTATCTTTTTCTTTTTTGTATCAGAAATGGGTTTCCTTATTAAAGTAGCAACCATTCTATCCTTTATTACAGCACCATTTTATGCTATTATTAATTATATCCTAATTTCTAGCACACATACACCTAAAGATTGGCAACCCTCTAAGCAGCTTCATATTTTAAGCTGGTTTGGAATTGCTTTTCTAATAGGATTTAGTATCTGGTACCTCTCTACTTTATAAGCTACTTTTAAAAGCATTATTTGTATCTTTGAGCTTTATTTTTAATGTATGAATTCAGAAACTGCTTCAAATATACTACCAGAGCGACAACCAAAGCCAAAATGGCTACGTGTTAAGTTGCCTACAGGTAAAAAATACACAGAGCTTAGAGGCTTAGTTGACAAATACAAACTAAACACCATTTGCACCTCTGGAAGCTGTCCAAATATGGGGGAATGCTGGGGAGAAGGTACTGCAACATTTATGATACTAGGAAACGTTTGCACGCGTTCTTGTGGCTTTTGCGGTGTAAAAACTGGAAGACCAGAAACCGTAGATTGGGATGAACCAGAAAAAGTAGCACGCTCTATAAAAATCATGAAAATTAAACACGCTGTTTTAACAAGTGTTGATAGAGATGATTTAAAAGATATGGGAAGTATTATGTGGTCTGAAACCGTTAAATCGGTACGTAGAATGAATCCTGAAACTACACTTGAAACATTAATTCCAGATTTTCAAGGTATCGAACAACATATAGACAGAATTATAGATGTAGCTCCCGAAGTAGTGTCTCATAATATTGAAACTGTTAGACGTTTAACTCGAGAAGTTCGCATACAAGCGCAATACGATAGAAGTCTGAGTGTTTTAAAATATTTGAAACAACAAGGCCAAAGACGTACAAAATCTGGTATTATGCTTGGTTTAGGAGAAACTAGAGAAGAAGTTATCGCAACACTTCATGATCTTAAAGAAAATGATGTTGATGTAGTTACTATTGGTCAATATCTTCAACCTAGCAAAAAACATTTACCAGTAAAACAGTTTATAAACCCTGATCAATTTAAAGAATACGAAGAGGTCGGTCTTGAATTAGGGTTCCGTCATGTTGAAAGTAGTGCCTTAGTAAGATCTTCTTACCGAGCACAAAAACATATAAATTGATTATGATTACTATTGCAATCAATGGATTTGGGAGAATTGGCAGACGTGTTTTTAGATTACTTCAAGAGTATAAAAACATAAAAGTTGTCGCTATTAATGATTTAGCCGATACCAAAACATTAAGCCACCTTCTTAAATACGACAGTGTTCATGGTTTATTTAAAGGGACTGTATCATCAGATGATAGTAACATTATTGTAAACGAAGATAAAATTCCTTTACTAAATAATAACCATCCTAAAACCATCAATTGGAAACCATATAATGTAGACTTTGTTATTGAAGCTACAGGAAAATTCAAAACAACTTCCGAGCTACAAAATCATTTAAATAATGGAGCAAAATCTGTTATTTTAAGTGTGCCGCCTACAGAAGATACTATTAAAACAATTGTTAGAGGTGTTAACGACAGTACCATTGATGGTTCTGAAACTATAATCTCTAATGCATCGTGTACCACTAATAATGCGGCTCCTATGATAGATATTATCAATAAGTTTTGTGGTATTAATCAAGCTTATATTACTACGATCCATTCTTACACCACCGATCAAAGTTTACATGATCAACCACATCGTGATTTGCGCCGTGCCAGAGCAGCTAGTCAATCTATTGTGCCAACAACAACAGGAGCAGCAAAAGCGCTTACTAAAATATTCCCAGATTTATCTGATGTTATAGGTGGCTGTGGCATAAGAGTTCCTGTAATAAATGGCTCGTTAACTGATATCACTTTTAATGTAAAAAAGAATGTCACAATAGAAGAAATAAATAACACCTTTAAAGAAGCTTCAAAAAATCATTACAAAGGTATTTTAGAATATACAGAAGATCCTATTGTTTCTATTGATGTTGTAGGGAATACACATTCCTGTATTTTTGATTCGGCCATGACATCTGTAATTGGAAATATGGTAAAAATAATAGGTTGGTACGATAATGAGTCTGGATATTCAAAGAGAATAATCGACCTAATATGTAATTTGTCGGAAAAAAGATGTACTTTGTCGGTAAAATAATTATATTTGTCAGTAATATTTATTAAAAATGTCCCAAGTTAAAAACTACATATATATTATAATGATGCTATTTAGCCTGAGTGCTTTATCGCAAAAAACAATTGATGAAGATCCTGAAATACAGCAAAATAACATTAATTACCGTATCGAACAGGCTCAAGTTGAATTGGAAAAATACAATTACTACGATGCTCAAAAACATCTAGATGATGCTTTAAAATTAGCTGAAAGATCAAATATTAAAAAAAGCATTGGAATCGTTTATGCTATTAAAGGGAAACTTCAACTTATAATTGAAGAGGAAGACAATGCCATAAAATCTCTTAATAAGGCCATTGAGATGCAAAGAATTATCAATGATAACAAGAATCTAGGTAAATCTTATAAAACGTTCGGAGATGTTTATTTAAAAAAGCAAAACTATCATCAAGCTCTTGATTCGTATACTGCAGCAAAATCAAAATTTCAAGAAGAAGGTTTAAATGAAAATTTAGCTGAAGTCCTTTTAGCTGAAGGAAAAACGTATGTGTCTTTAAAGAATTATGAAAGGGCAAGAAACATTATTGAGCAATCTTTAGCACAAGCAAAAAAAGGCGACTACAAAAAAACACAAAGTGAAGCTCTAATCAATCATGGCATAATATATACTAAATTAGGTGATTATGAAAAGGCTTTGGCATTCGCTAGCGAAGGTTTAAAAATCGCTAGCAACAACGACTTTACAAGTATACTCAATGAAGGTTACTTAGTTATAAGTAACATACATTATGCTACCGAAAACTTTAAACTCTCTAGAGAATATCTAAACGAACATTCAAAACTTACCGATTCTATAAGAACCTTAACACGTTTAAATTCTTCAAAAGATCAAGAAACTCAGTACCTATTAAATGAGGCAAATGAAAAAAATATTGAGATAGTAGAACAATTAGAAAAAGCCGAAGACGACAAAAACTTAGGGACTTTAATTTCTATTTTAAGTGTTGCATTAATTACTATTTTATCACTGCTAACTCTATCGCTTTATAAAAACAACAATATTAGACTTAAAACCAATAATATGCTTCATAAAAAAAATGGAGAACTTATTATTGCCAAAGAAAAAGCAGAGCTAGCTTCTAAAACCAAAGCTAATTTTTTATCTACAGTAACTCACGAATTACGCACCCCTCTTTATGCTGTTACGGGGTTAAGTAATATGCTACTAGATGAAAACCCAAAACCTGAACAAGTTCAACATTTAAAGTCGTTAAAGTTCTCTGGAGATTATCTTTTAACGTTTATTAATGATATACTTCAAATAAATAAAATTGAAGCAAATAAAGTTGACATAGAACCTGAATCATTCAACTTAAAAAAGAAAATAAATAATATTGTTTTAGCACTTAACAATTCAGCAACAGATAACAATATTAAAATTCATTTTGAGTACGATACCGATTTACCAGAAAACTTTATAGCAGATCAATTAAAAATTTCTCAAATTCTTATTAATTTAATTGGTAACTCTATTAAGTTTACTAAAGATGGAGACATCTGGATTAGAGTTTATAAAATAGAAGAAAAAGAAAATGTTTATACCTTGCGTTTCGAAGTAGAAGATAATGGTATTGGTATTAGTCAAGAAAAACAAGATAATATGTTTGAGAGTTTTTCACAAGGCTCCATTCAAATAAATCGCAAATATGGTGGTACAGGCTTAGGTCTTTCAATTGTAAAAGGATTAATCGACATTCTAAAGGGTAAAATTTACGTAAGAAGTGAATTAGAAAAAGGCACCACTTTCTACTTTGAAATACCGCTTCAATACACTACTATAGAAGAGGTTAAAGAAAGCAAAGTAACCTATTTTGATGGAGATGCCAGTGAATTAGATTTAACCAATGTTAAAATTTTAGTTGTTGAAGACAATAAAATTAATCAAATGATTACCAAAAAGATTCTTACCAAAATGAATCTTAATTGTGAAATTGTAGACAATGGTGAAGAAGCCGTTGAAATGATTAAAGCAAACAAATACGATATTATCTTAATGGATATTCACATGCCTGGCATAAGTGGAATGGAAGCCACCAAAAGAATCCGTTCTTTTGATAAAGAGTTAACCATTTTTGCTTTAACAGCGGTTACTATTGAAGATAAAATGCATGAATTTGAAGAAGCTGGTTTTACAGATATTATTCCAAAACCATTTAAACAAGAAGAATTCGAGAAAAAACTTTACAATGCTTTAGCAGCAAATAATGGTGAATCTGCTACAGTTTAGTCTTTAAAAAACTTTTTATCAACTTATTTATTTTTACCTCATCATTAATTGTGATACTAATAGGTAGATAGAATAATTTATCTCTTAAAGATTCATATTGTTTTAAACGCATAAAATCCTTTTCTGTAGTTACAATCAATTCTTTTTTATTTAACTCAAGAATATCTTGTTTCGAAAATTCATGATGATCTTTAAAATTTAAATGCTCAAATTTTAACGCTTTCTCATTTAAAAAATGAACCAAAGGAGCTGCGTTTGCAATACCCGTAACCAAAGTAAAATCTTCTAAACCTTCAATAGATCTATTAGTATTACTAGAAATTACATGATCTAAATAGCTAATAGAGCTAAAAAATACATGCTGATTTGCTTCTGGGTTTATTTGTTGTAATATGCTGTTTTTTTCGGCGTCACTTATATTTTTTGGGCATTTAGTAACAACAATGACATTAGCACGTTTTGAACCGTTTCTAGGTTCTCGTAAATTGCCAGTAGGCAAAACTATATCCTTAAAATATGGTTTGCTATAAGTAGTGAGCAAAATATTAAATCCAGCCTTTACTTTTCTATGTTGAAAAGCATCATCAAGCAAAATAATTTCGGGCTTGCCATCAATTAATTGTAATTGTTTAATACCATTGTTTCTATCTGCATCAACAGCTACAAGAATCTCTTTTTTAAACTTATTATAAAACTGAAAAGGCTCATCCCCTATCGATTTGGCAGTAGCATCATTATCCGCTAATTGAAACCCTTCGGTTTTACGCTTATAACCCCTGCTTAAAGTAGCTACCAGATAATCTTCTTTTAAAAGACCAATTAAATACTCAATCATAGGCGTTTTTCCAGTACCACCAACACTTAAATTCCCAACGCAAATCACAGGAATATGATACGATATAGACTTTTTGATCTCAAGATCATATAATTTATTCCTTAACCAAGTTACTAAATAGTAAAAAGGAACAATTGGAAATAAAATGTAGCGTAAAAAAATCATCGCAACGAAAGTAATTATTTTATCTTTGAAATAAAAAAATTCATAAAACTGACTATCCCTACATTTGCCGACAGGCAGATTAGAGGCAAGCTATAGGAAGTATACTTCGGCTTCTCTCAGCACAGGTTTTCGCCGGTTTTATTTTGCCTTTAAAGGCAAAAATCGAATTTTGTTATTTTTGACTCGCCCAGAACTACAAAAAAGGTAGTTCTGATGGCTCCTTTAGGAGAGGTTAATTGAAAACCCTGCTTTTACCAGCAGATCCGCCCGCCCTAAGGAAGAGTTGGAAAATTTTTAGATTTAAACACAAATACATATGATTGTTCAAGACGTTATTAACCACTTAGAAGAATTAGCCCCATTAGCCTACGCTGAAAGTTTTGACAATGTTGGCCTTTTAGTTGGTAATAAAAACGAAAAAATAACAGGTGTTCTTGTTACTTTAGATACCCTCGAGGCGGTTGTAGATGAGGCTATAAAAGAAAAATGTAATCTCATAGTTAGTTTTCATCCCATTATTTTTAAAGGACTTAAGAAATTAACAGGGAAAAACTATGTAGAGCGAGTTGTTATGAAAGCTATTAAGCATGACATTTCTATTTATAGTATGCATACAGCTTTAGATAACGCATCGCAAGGTGTAAATGATATGATCTGTAATCAATTAGAACTGACAAAAAAACGTATTTTAATTCCGCAATCTGAAACGATTAAAAAATTAACGACCTATGTTCCAAAAGATGAAGCAGAACAATTGCGAACCGCTTTATTTAATGTAGGAGCTGGCTCCATAGGCAATTACAACGATTGTAGCTTTAATGTTGAAGGTTATGGCACTTATAATGGTAATGAAAACTCCAACCCAACAAAAGGAGACAAAGGGAAAATACATACCGAAATCGAAACTAAAATCACAGTTACATACGCTAAACATTTGGAGTCAAAAGTCATCAAAGCCCTTTTTGATTCACATAGTTATGAAGAAGTTGCTTATGAAATAACCACACTTGAAAATAAAAATCAAAGTATTGGTATGGGTATGATTGGAGAATTAAAACAACCAATGGACGCATCTAGTTTCTTAAATTATGTAAAAAATAAAATGAACACCCCCTGTATTAGACATTCTTCTTTTTTAAACAAACCAATAAAAAAGATAGCGGTCTTAGGAGGATCTGGTAGTTTTGCCATTCAAGCTGCTAAAGCATCTGGTGCTGATGCTTTTATAACTGCCGATTTAAAATATCATGACTTTTTTACTGCCGAAAACCGTATTCTTTTGGCAGATATTGGACATTATGAAAGCGAACAGTTCACAAAAAATCTTTTAGTAGCATATCTTACAAAAAAAATTACTAATTTTGCATTCGTTTTATCGAAGACAAACACCAATCCTGTTAAGTATTTTTAAAGTATGGCTAAAAAGAAAGAAGTAACTGTAGAAGAGCGCTTAAGAGCTTTATACGATTTACAACTAATCGATTCTCGTATAGATGAAATCAGAAATGTTCGTGGAGAACTTCCTCTAGAAGTACGTGATTTGGAAGATGAAGTTACTGGACTAAGTACAAGATTAGAAAAACTTGTTGCAAGTTTAGAAGTAGTTGATAATGATATCATTTCAAAGAAAAACCTTATTGAAGAATCTAAAGCTTTAATAAAGAAGTATAGCGAGCAGCAAAAAAATGTTAGAAATAACAGAGAATTTAATTCTTTAACTAAAGAAGTTGAATTTCAAGAATTAGAAATTGAATTAGCTGAAAAGCATATTAAAGAATTTAAAGCTCAAATTGAGCAGAAAAAAACTGTTATAACTGAAACAAAAGGCCGTTTAAAAGAACGTGAGACACATTTAAAACACAAAAAAGGTGAATTAGATGCTATTTTAGCCGAAACTGAAAAAGAAGAACAAGCTCTGATCCAAAAATCGGAAACTTACAAAACTCAAATTGAAGAGCGATTAGTAAATGCTTACAATAGAATTCGTATCAATGTAAAAAATGGTTTAGCTGTTGTACCAATCGAAAGAGGTGCTGCTGGAGGATCTTTCTTTACAATACCACCACAAGTACAAGTAGAAATTGCTTCTCGTAAAAAAGTAATTACAGATGAGCATAGTGGTAGAATTTTAGTAGATGCTGCTTTAGCTGAAGAACAAAAAGTAAAAATGGAAAAAATGTTTTCAAAACTATAATCCATTATTAATATATTTTAAAGCCTTCATAATTTATGAAGGCTTTTTTTATTATAAAAACTTTCCCTCCTCTTTTTAAGGTTTTATGTTTTTATTCGTCTATTATAAAATATAAATATTTTCTCAAATGAAAAAGATCATTCCATTATTCATTATAGCCATTTTATTTAGTTGTCAAAATACAGCGCAAGTAAATTCAAAACAACAAGCTGTTATCAATGCAGAACCTATTGAAGTTCCTTTAAAAAATGGGAAAGCTAGAGCGTATTTTGCCAGTGGTTGTTTTTGGTGCGTAGAAGCTATATACGAAAGTGTAAAAGGCGTTGAAGAGTCTATTTCTGGATATTCTGGCGGATACACAGACAATCCAACCTATGCAGCAAGTAATACTGGAAATACAGGACATGCAGAAGCAGTCGAAATTATTTACGATCCAAAAATTGTAAGCTTTGAAACTTTAGTTAACGTCTATTTTGAATCGCAAAACGTTACCCAAGTAAACGGGCAAGGTAATGATAGAGGTTCTCAATACCGCTCTATTATCTTTTATCAAAATGAAACACAAAAACTAATCATTTTAAAGAAAAAAGAAGCTTTAGCAAAGGAATTAGGCGTTAAAATTGCTGCTGAAGTATATCCGTTTCAAAAATTTTGGGTTGCCGAAGATTACCATCAAAACTACGAAAAACTACATCCTAATAACGGTTATATAAGAAATGTATCTATTCCTAGATTGAATAGATTTAAAGCTAAATTTCCAAAAGAATTACTAAAAGAGCATCATTATTAGTTTTTAGCTTAGACTTGATTTTGTGAAAATTTCCAGCTAACTTCGTTCTTGTCTGCCAACAGTCAAAAAAAGAATATAAAAATATGTCAGGAGGAGATTGGAAATCCATGTTTAAAGCTGTTCAGGAAGGTGATTTTGAATTAGTAAAATTCTACCTTAGAATAGGAATAGACCCCAATTATCAACATCCAGAATTCATGGCTTTACCATTAGTAGAAAGCATTAGATATAACCATTTAAAAATAACAAAATTATTACTTGAAAACGGGGGAAATCCATCAATTAAAGAAGTTATGGAGGGAGAAACCCCTATGCTCGTAGCAAAAAAACTAAATAATCAAAAAGCTATTGATTTATTGAATTTTTATATTAATAAACCTAAATAAGATATTTAAACAAACCCCATTTAAAAAATTCTAGATTGTCGAAGATTACCATCTAACAGTGGTATAAGAAATGTATCTATTCCTAGATTAAATAGATTTAAAGCTAAACTCTAAAAAGAATTATAAAAAAACATCGTTGTTTTATATTGGTTGGACAATTAGAAAAATTCCAAATCGATTTTGGTAAAAACCGTTATACGTTTAGAAAAGGGATTGAAAAACATGATCTGGAGTTGATTATTAACAATAACCAACGGAATTTTAAAACGCAAAAAAACTACAACATAAATTGTTGCGCAAGATTCTAAAAAATAGAAAATTTAACTCAAAAGCTCCTTTACAAGAAGAACATGTGTTAAAATCCATAAAATGAATATGTTATCCTTACCATGTCTCAATTAAAACAATAACACTACAATTTATTATAGTAAATCTCTCTAAAACAATTAAAAACTTATTATCTTGGTGTGTGTATAATGGAAATATAGTTACCATAGTAACTATATCCAATTGTTGCCATTAATTTAAAATGACCATCATAAATTCAATATTTTCAATTTCAATAAGTTTAATTTTCCTTATCATTAATCTGAATAGCGGAATAGAAACGACTGAAATACAAAACACAAATCTGACTAAAAAAAATGATTGCGAAATTGAAAATGTAACTTTAAAAACGGAACGGATCGAAAAAGAACATAAATTTCTATTTTGGTCATTGTATCGAAAAAAAGTAAAAGTTACCGACCGAATTATCGACTCAAATGGAAATTTAATTTTTGAGGAAAAATCAGTTTTTATCTGTTCAATGGACGCTTGTGACGACCGGAAATTCAATAGAATAAAAATTGTCGAAAAGGAAATTTGGATATTTAGTCACGGAAAAAATGTAGATAAAGTTAAACCAATAAAGCGTTATGATTTTTGCGGAAATTTTCTTGGAACTAAACTGTGGGAAGATGGAGATTATTACGAAATATAAAAAACTAATGGCAACAAAGGTGGCTGTTGCGCAAGTCAAAAAATATTGCAAAACACTTGTTTCTTGCATTTAAACAAACATAACAGACTAGTTTTTAGCTATATTTAATTGATTATTATTGAAAAAACCATAGGTTTATTCAAAATCATGAGTTGTGCAACGGCTACAAAGTATATAAAAAATTGCTACTTTTAGTTTAACCTTTGGGAGTTGCTCGTTTGCTAACTTCCGATTTTCCTTTGGAAAATCCTCGCACTCAAACTTTGCAACTTTCCATGTACGAACCGTTAACACCAATGCAAACAAATTGCTTAAATGTAGCATATTTGGCTGCAGATTTTTTAACTTGCTCAATGCCATTTAATAATAAGGGTTATTAATATATAAATGATACAGGAAATGAATATTTTTAAATTACTTGCTGTAATATTATGGTTAAGTATTGGATTAAATACTGAGGCACAAGATTTTAATTTCAAAAACTGGCCAGAAGGAAAATCACCTAAAGAGATTGGCTTACGCATTGCAGGTAAATTTCTAAAAACTGGTCATTCTAGATTTGGAAATACCCACCCCAAAAACCCTCCCTCGTATATAACCTACCCTGATGTATGTACCTGGCTCGGAGGGATGTGGTTTGCAGAAGCAACAAAAAACAAAGTGCTTTTTAGGGGATTTGAAGATCGTTTTACTCCACTATTTGGTGAGGAGAAAAACCTTTTACCTAAGCCCAACCATGTAGATAATAATGTTTTTGGTTCAGTTCCTTTGGAATTATACATGCAGACTGGGAAAAAGAAATATCTTGATTTGGGGTTACATTATGCAAATACTCAATGGGAAACACCCGACGATGCCAAACCAAAACAAAAAGCATATGCAGATAAGGGATATTCGTGGCAAACACGTATATGGATTGATGATATGTTTATGATAACAGCGGTACAAGCGCAGGCATTTCGAGCAACAAAGGATGAAAAATATATCATTCGTGCAGCTGAACAAATGGTGCTGTATTTGGATAAGATACAATTAGAAAATGGTCTTTTTTATCATGCCCCCCAGGCACCGTTTTGTTGGGGACGAGGAAATGGCTGGATGGCTGTAGGTATGGCCGAGTTACTTCGTGTACTACCTAAGAACAATACAAATTATGAGAAAATTATGTTCGGATATAAAAAAATGATGTCTACCCTGCTAAGACATCAAACAGATGGTGGTTTGTGGAGACAAGTGATTGATGATGATGAATTTTGGCTGGAAACATCAGGCACAGCTATGTTTACCTACGCCATGATTACAGGAGTGAAAAACGGTTGGCTGAATAGAAAAACCTATGGGGCATCAGCAAAAAAAGCCTGGCTTGCTCTTACGGAGTATGTTAATGATGAAGATAATCTTAGAGAAGTATGTGCTGGAACAAATATTAAAAATAGTCGAGCCCATTACATAAAACGTCCAAGAATAGTTGGCGATTTGCACGGTCAAGCACCTTTGTTATGGTGCGCTACTGCATTTCTTAGGAAATAAGACTGATTAACTAATACATACTTAATGTTAGAAACATTGATGATTTGAATTACCAACTCGATTTAAAAAATGTCAATGCTTTGTATTTGAATAGTGGATGGATTAGAAAATAGTCAAATAATATAGTACTGGTATTAACAATGTATAAAATAATAGCCGTGACAGTGGTTTTCGAAGGTTTGAGCGTTTAACAAACACCGCCGAAACTTTTGTTTCGGCTAGCAATAAAGTTTAAATTTATAACCAAAACAAAAGCTTCGGCTCGCAGTATTCGGATAGTGATGCACTATTAATTCGGCTACTATTCTTATACTAAACGCAAACATTTAGAACAAACTGACTGAACATTGATAAAATTATGGCTGAACAAAAAAAAGGACTTGAAAAAGCACTAAGCCGAATATTAATATGGTTGCCTACATTGGCAATATTATTATTCTATATTCCTAATGCTTTAGACAAATTAATTAATCATAACCAAACTGGAAAAATTGTAGAAAGTAGTGTTGTAATGATTACAGCTGGAGTTTTTATTTTTATTGGGACAGCTCTTTTCCTATACAATAAAACGTTATTGATTGGAACATCAATCTTAGTTCTATATATGACTTTTATTGTCTTAATTCATATATATAAAGGAAAACCAGCCGAAATTGTAATTTTAATTCTAATGGCAACAGTATTCGCATCATATATTAGAAAACCGAAATTATTCTCAAGAATAACTGACTCGTGAAATTGAACAGAAAACCAGAGATGAAAAACCGAAAATGGATATAAAAAACGTTTGCCTAATTAAAGATTATTGATATTTAGTTATTGTTGAGGATTAGAAGATTACCAGATTATGGTTAATAGTGATAAAATAGTAGGTAAGAATACATGGATAACAAGTTCTATTTATTATTTAGGAACAATAGTTCTAGGAATTGAAATTCCTAGAATTTCTTACCGTAGATTTATACTTGATATATTTGAAAATGGCAAAGATTCATTCTTACTCGAATATGGTTTAATCGATAAACCACACAACTACTCGTAACCGAGAATGTTAGCATTAATTAGAATTTAATGAAGAGAAAAATTTTATTTACTATAATTGGCATCTTGATTGTGTCTTACTCAATAGCTCAAGACGGTTCAAATATTAGATACTATGAGCCGAATAATCTTGACGGTTCATTGATTGGAAAATATTGTCACATAGACTTTGGAAAAGAATCATTTGCAGGACGAGCAATTGACACAATTGAAATCAATCTAAAAGACCAACAAATGAGATTCTATGAACATAGGAAAGATAATGGATTTAATAACTGGTTCAATGAACAATATCTAATTCGAGTTGAGGGTAAAAATCAGGTTTCAACTCGCCTAAAGGATTCGCGAATTGACAGTCTAACGAGTAACAAAATTTATGTAACAAGTGTTTTGAGTTATTACGTTAATGAATCACCAATTGACACAATCACGGTTTTTCAACATTGGTATGACCGAAAGAATATTTCGAAAGTGCTGATAAAAAAATAAAGTTTCTGTATTAACCCCGTTTTATTTATTCAAATATATAGAAGATATTTGAGATAAAAATCACGGATTATAAACCTTAAATCCTCGCTATCGAGGTGAGACATGCAAAAAAATAACTGATTGAAATACTTTATTCAACATATTCCATAATATCACCAGATAGACCATTTAAAGCTAAACAAATTGCATGTAATCCTGAAAATCGAATTGCTTTAATAATTGAGAGATTCACATTATTTAGAACTCATTTTTAGCAATGAACTCGTTTTTTTTGTATTATTGTTATTACAAAAAAATTAAAACGTATGAAAGCCCTAATACTAAGCTGTTGCTTAATCATGTTAATAATGAGTTCTGTGCATTCTCAATCTGATGATGCCTCATTAGACCCTTATGTCAATGAAACTGTTGCTCAAAGAGATGCACGAATGGAATGGTTTCGTGTAGCAAGATTTGGAATGTTTATTCATTGGGGCGTTTATTCCGTTCCCGCAGGAACCCACAAAGGTAAGCAAATAGATGGGTTAGGCGAATGGATTATGGCCAAAGGAGCCATACCTATGAAAGAGTATCAACCCTATGCCAAAGAGTTTAATCCCGTTAAATACGATCCAGAAGCATGGGTACAGCTAGCTAAAGAAGCTGGGATGAAATATATTATAATAACTTCGAAGCATCATGATGGTTTTGCACTGTTCGATTCAAAAGTTTCAGAGTGGGATATAATGGATGCCTCTCCCTATGGAAAGGATCTTATTGCTCCCTTAGCCGAGGCCTGTAAAAAAAATGGTATTAAACTAGGACTTTATTATTCTCAAGCTCAGGACTGGAACCAAGGCGGTTCAGCCCGAGGTAATTCTAAACGCAAATGGGATCCCGAACAAGAGCATGACATGGACGATTATATTAAAAATATTGCAGTACCTCAGGTAAAGGAAATTTTAACCCAATACAAACCTGCAATATTATGGTGGGATACACCACGTAAAATGAATGATGAACGTGCAGAACAATTTTTACCTCTATTAAAACTAGTTCCAGGAATTATTCATAACAATAGACTAGGTGGAAAATACAAAGGAGACATCAGTACTCCTGAGCAACATATACCTGGTACAGGTCTTCCTGGCGATTGGGAATCATGCATGACCATGAACAAAACATGGGGATTTAAAAGTTACGATCACAACTGGAAGTCTACCGAAACACTTATACAAAACCTTGTTGATATTGCTAGTAAAGGAGGAAACTACCTACTTAATGTGGGACCTACGGCTGAAGGGTTAATCCCCGAACCAAGCATTGAACGACTAAAGAATATAGGAGCCTGGATGGAGGAAAATAGTGAATCAATCTATGGTACAAGTGCTAGTCCTTGTCGCACGCCTGCATGGGGACGTATCACAACACTTACAAAAGGAAAAAACACCACACTTTATCTTAACGTTTTTGATTGGTCTAAAAATGGCACAATATTTATTCCTATTACCAATAAAGTTAAGTCTTGTAACTTGCTTGTGGATAAGTCACAAAAATTTAAAACCAAAACCGATGCGCAGGGCACCACAATATCACTTGCTGGCAAAGCCCCAAACTCAATCAGCTCTGTTATTGTACTAAAAATTAACGGCACACCAATAGTAAGTGATGCTGACAAGATTAAACAAAATGAAGATGGTTCCATCCTTTTACCTGCACAAAAATCCATCATTAATAATGTGATAGGCTCTCATGTAGTCTACAATAAAAAGAAGGACTGCATTGATCAATGGTCAAATGCAAGAGCGACAGTAGACTGGGATTTCTCTGTTAATAAAGCTGAGTCATATACAATTTCGATGCGCATAGCCTCAGAGGAGGAGAGTACAATAGAGTTAATTATTGCTGGACAAACAATCCATGTCAAAATACTGCCAACTGGGGGATTAAATACTTATAAGACAGTTAATGTAGGGAAAGTAGATATTGATAAAGCTGGTGATTATAGCTTACATATCAAACCAACACGAGACAAATGGAAACCCATAAATCTACAAAGTATACAATTATTACCTAAGTAATTCTGGGATAAGAATCAAAAATCAAATATACTCCGCTAGCGCGGGAACAATGACATTAAGTTAAGACTAAAATGTCAGTCTGAGCGCAGTCGAAGACCTTATAAACCTTAGTTTTTAAAAGCATTTCGACTGCGCTTAATGTGGCAAAACAGAACAAATCTCCTTAACTTAATGACATTGAGCGCGGGAATGTTTCCATCCCCGTAAGAAAATAAAAGAAAACTTTTGTAATGAAGCGATAGCTACATATAAATAATAGGTCTGTTTGAGATAAAAATTACGGATTATAAATATTGGAGTTAATGGAAAACCAAATAAACAGATTAATTCAAAGATTGGTTTTTGAACTTGTATTTGGAATAGCAAATATATTTTGCTTTTTTATTGTTCTGACATTGAGAGCTAAAGCCAATAATTACAATATATATAAAACATAAGGCGTTCAGTACTAAACCAAACACCTTTTTACACCTATTTAAAGTCCAACAAATATAAAACCCATAAAATAAATGTGTTACCCTTACATAAAATTTATTATAGTAAATCTTCTCTAAAACAATTAAAAAACTTGTTATCTTAGTGCTATATAATGGAAATATAGTTACCATGGTAACTATATCCGATTGTTGGCACCAATTTGAGAAAAACACGAATGAAAAGAATATTAGGAACATTTATTGCGATTTTAATTTCGCAAATCGGGTTTAGTCAAGGCTATCAATCTGAATTTCAAAAATATTGTCAAACTAATGACACCATTAATCAATTGAAAACTTTGAAAAAATGGCAATCTGAAAATGCAAAAGATGCAGAACTTCTCACAAGCTACTTTAATTATCACTTTATGAAATCACGTCAAGAAGTTCTCGCATTGACAAACGACCAACCAAATGGAGAAAGTCTTGTATTAAAAGATAGCTTAAATCAAAATGCTGGATTTTTAGGAAGTCAAACCCATTATGACCAAACGGAATTAAAAAAAGGATTGGATAAAATTGACGAAGGAATCAAACTTTATCCAAATCGACTTGATATGCGTTTTGGAAAAATATACGCACTTGGACAAATTTCTGATTGGACAAATTTCACATCGGAAATAATAAAGACAATTGAGTATTCAACCAAAAACAGTAATAAATGGACTTGGACAAACCACGAAAAATATGATGGTGGAGAGAAAGAATTTCTATTAGATATTCAAAACTATCAATTGCAATTATATAATACTGGTAATGATGACTTGCTCAAAAATATGCGAGAAATTGCAAATACAGTTTTAGAATTTTATCCAAGCCATATAGAAAGTTTGTCAAATCTTTCAATTACTTATTTGCTAACTGGAGAATATGATAAAGGAATTGAACCACTTTTGCGAGCTGAAAAGATTAATCCAAAAGATTATATAGTTCTGGGAAATATTGCTCAAGGCTATAAACTTAAAGGAGATAAGGGAAAAGCTGTTGAATATTATGAAAAAACTGCTGAATACGGAGATGAAAGAGCTAAAGAATATGCTAAACAACAAATAACTGAATTAAAACAATAAAAAACTGGTGCCAACAATGGTGGCTGTTGCACAACTACTTTTTTTGACTGAATTAGGTTATTTCTGAGAACTTTAAAAAAAATAAATATTGATAATCAACAACTTAACAATCGTTTGAAAATTAAAAACGCATGATTTCCTAAAAATTTTGAGTTGTGCAACAGTCACAATGGCTATAAGTAATTGCTTATTCTCGCCTACTTCTGAAAATCCTCGCGGATTTTCAGTTTGGTGTGTACTTGCAAAGTTTAGTGCTAAACCACGCAACTATTGCCCTACTCACAATATACTAAACGTTGTGCTTTATAAAACTTAAAAAACTATAATGATTCGTAAAATATCTTTCCTACTTATACTTCTTTTTTTCTCATGCCAAATTAAAGCTCAACTTATTCTAGAGCCAGGAATTGGAAGTGATAATTTAAAAATTGGTCAAAATATTGACGATATAAAAGAATATGTTGGTAATCCAGTACATGTTTCCTCAAGGTTCAGGGCAATTATGGAATCCAGAGAAGTTGAGGGGATAAAATATGCAAATCAACGTTTAGAATTCAACATAGATTTTGATAAAGTATACTATTTTGGTAAAAAAGGAGAAATCAGAGCTTATACTATAAATGAAAAAATCGTTGCTATATATTTTGATATTAAATCTCAAAAACTAAAACTACTAAAGAAAAAAGCAGAAATTCCTCTCGATGGAAATCTAGAGGCTGCCAAGAACTTTATGGGAAGCCAAAATTTGTTGGAACGTTTTTTTTCCAAAGAAGACGGTATGGCTCAAGAGATTTATTTTAAGAAAGGAATTTCTTTTGTGTCAAAATCAAGTAATTCTTATTTTGGTATTGTCATCTTTAATAAAATCAACAGTTATGAAGATATATTAAAACGAATGACAAGTAGGATACCAAACAACACTTTTGCTAGACAAACTGCTAAGAAAAGTATCTATTCCCTTATCTCAGGTATTTATGCAGCATTCTACACACATGAGACAACCAACAAAGAGTTTAAACCTGGATATAACATAATTGATTCCAATAAAAGAATAGGCCTTTATTGGACAGGAACTGCCAAAAACAATGTAGGAATTGAACATTTTGAATATGAAATAATTGAAGATTTCCTTATTCTAAACTATGATATTTCTTCCTGGAAATATGAAAAAGGAAATGAATTCATTGAAGAAAAACCATATCAGCAATATTGGCTAATAGTCAATAGTGATAAGAACATATTGACAATGAAGTATTATAAACAAGTAGTGAATGGAGAAGACGAATTAATTAATAGTTCGGATAAATATGTATTGAAAAGGATAGGAAACCGCTTTTAATAGAAAAAAAACAAAGCAACACGGTATAAAAACATAGGGCGTTTTGCTTAACCCAAACCAAAGTTTAGTGCTTTTTAACCAAGTCCGCCAAATCTTTTGATTTGGCTTTGATAAATGAAAAGTTAAAACAAAATTAAAAGTTTTGGCTAAGTGCTTAATCGAAAATTAATCGCTTTTTAATTCCCATACTAATCATAGCCGAGACCGTTAGTTAACATTGATAAAATAAAATGGATAAGAAAATAAAATTGGATGAAGCAATAGCAAAAAAAAAATTGAATTATAACTCTTCGTTTGGAGAGCAAAGTTTGATAGTCAAATTAGGAAAGCCAAGAGCAGATCCAAGGCCTGGAGGAAATTGGGAATGCCCAATTCAAATAGGAGAAAAAATCAAATTAGCATTTGGTGTGGATGCATTCCAAGCTCTATTAATGGCTCTGCGGTTAATTTCAATTGAATTGAAGAATTTAAAAGACAAGGAAGGATTGAACCTCAATTGACTAGGAATGAATGATTTAGGTTTTGAGTCAACCAGGGAATAAATAAAAACGTTAACTAAAACCTAAACTGCATTAAAACGTAGTTTAGCTAACCATTAGGCAATATATAAAAACCACTATTTTTTGGAATATCATATACCGTAAGGTATATTTGTAAAATGATAAGATCAGAAAAAACTAGACAATTAATAATTGAAAAAACCGCTTCTATATTTAATAAAAAAGGATATACAGGGACTTACTTGTCCGATTTAACTAAAGCAACTGGATTAACAAAAGGTAGTATTTATGGCAATTTTAAAAATAAAAATGAAGTTGCTGTAGAAGCATTTAAGTATAATTATAGACAACTTATAGAAAAAGTATCTAGAAGAATACAACAAACAGAACGTGCGGACGATAAAATGTCTGTATTGTTAAATCACTATAAAACTCAATATATTAAGATATTTAATAATGGAGGTTGTCCAATACTAAATACTGCTATTGACGCTGATGATAATAACGAATTATTGATGAAAGAAGTAATAGGAGCAATACGAAATTGGATACAAAAAACAGAAGATATTTTAATTTTAGGCATTAAAAAAAAAGAGTTTATAGATATTGACACAACTAGATTTACTTATAAAATAATTGCAATAATAGAAGGAAGTGTATTGCTTTCTAAAACTCTGAAAGACCCAAAAATGCTATTAAATAACATTGAATACTTAGAGCAAGAGATTAAAAAAATAACAATAAATTAAAAAGAAAATTATGCCATATGCTGAAATATTAATGCCTGAAAAATTTATGACTAATCAGGAAAAATCAACCTTAGCCAAATCATTGACTAAAATCCTTATCAAATCGGAAGGCTTGAAAGATAATCCTATATCAAATTCAATCACTTTATTAGAGATTAAAGATTCTGATACTTTTTATATTGGAGGTGAAAAAGGAAATCAAGAAAAGGTAATAATAAAAATATATGCTTTTTCAGATGCTTTTAATAAAAAAACAACAGAAGATTTGTATTCAAGCATTACTACCCTTTTTATGGAGAATAATGAAAAAACTAAATCTCAAAATGGAAGAAACATTTGGTGTATGATTATCCCATTAGGTGAAAATGGATTTGGTGTTGGAGGAATTCCTATAACATTAGAAATGACAAAACAACTTGTATCATCATATAAAAACACATTGGCTAGCAATGTATAAAAACATAGGGCAATTCTACTAAATTTGAACATTGAAAATATTAATAAACTCCGCTAAATATAAAATTGGTCTTTTAAGTTAAAAATAAAAGCAAAATATTTATATTTAACCGAAACGATACTGATTATCATCTGCCGTAAAAATACACTAAAATGCGTTCACTACTAAACCAAACGCCTTTTTGCATCTATTAAAGTTCACCAAATATAAAACCCATAAAATAAATGTGTTACTCTTACCATAAAATTTATTATAGTAAATCTTCTCTAAAACACTTAAATAACTTGTTATCTTAGTGCTACAACAAGCAAGAATATGACAGAAATAAAAGCAAAAGAGTTCGCAATTAGAGTACATGGGGAACAACAATATGGAGCTAGACCCTATTCATTTCATTTAGAATCTGTTGTCCAAGTTGCCAAGGAATTAAATCTAGAGAATGATATAATTTTAGGATGCTGGCTGCATGATACTATAGAGGATTGTGACGTTTCTTATCAGGATATTAAAAGAGAATTCGGAAGAGATCTAGCTGAAATTGTTTTTGCTGTTACCGATGAATTGGGGAGGAATAGAAAAGAAAGAAAGGTAAAAACCTACCCAAAAATTAAAGCCAATGAGAAAGCATTAAGTGTTAAGCTCTGTGACCGAATTGCGAATTTAAATCAAACAATTTCAGATGAAAAATTCGACTTGCTCTCCATGTATTTCAAGGAACAACAAGAGTTTAAAGAAAAACTTTACAGCCCTGAGCATAATGTAAATACGATTAAATTATGGGGGATTTTGGATGATTTAGTCGAAAAAGCAAGAAATATAAAAGCTACTAACAATTTATAAAATGCATTAAAACGACCTTTTACACTAAACGTTACCAAACATAAGAAAATGACATTCATTAAGAAAAATATTTTAACCTTTATACTAATAACAAATTATTTCGTAGCCCAATCACAAGAAGGTGTTTGGATTAATGAATATACAGTCAATACGGAAAGTAATCAAAAAAATAATATAGTATCAAATAGGCTAATGTTTAAAATTGAAAAAGATTCATTATTTACATTTGACCCTGCAAAAGAAGAATGGAAAGGAACTTTTGAAATGGGATTTAACTATTTAAAAAACGGAAACGTACTCAAAGTTCCTAAAGTTGGAATTGAATTAGAATACATAAACGATGATAAGCTTATTTTAAAAAAAAAAAAGAAATTTTTCATTTTAAAAAAATAGAAGCTAAAAAAAACAATCTTGATAAGTTTAGAAAACTGATTTCCAATAATATTTTTGCAAGTAAACTAACAAATCATAAAAAAGATACTATTTCTTTTCAATTTAATAGAGATTCTCCAAAATATAGTTTTAAGAATATTGGTGTTTATCTTATGGAATTAGATAAATTTAGCACTTTGTTGTTTGCTAATTTTAATGGAGAAAACTTATATGAAATAGATTCTTTTAACAAGAGAGGTTTTTCTATACTTGAAAATTCAAAAAACGGTACAAAAAAGTTAGAATTTAAAATAGTAGAAATAAAAAATCTAAATAAGTTTCTAGTTAAAGAGAAAGCTATTATGCTAGAAAATTAATAACGTTTGGTAACAATGGTAATCGTTGCACAAGCCAATAAATTATAAAAAACAGACTTCTATAACTGCCTTCTAAGGCAGTTTCTTTTTTTAGATCGCTTTATAATTAGCTATTTTAAGGCTCCTTAAAAACAACTTTTCGAGCTTGTACACACTATTTTTTATTAAAAATAATAAAGCAAGCATCCCTGCTCCACTTTTCACCCTTTTTTGGGTGAATTTCAGGTACTTTTTCAGGTTATAAGCAATGGCGGATAGATGCATGACTTTGTTTGCCTGCTTTATTCCCAATGTATTTATTTTTCGAAGCCCTAGAAACTGCGTAAGCGTTCCAAATACGGGTTCGACCGTACTTTGACGTTTGCCTTTCATATAGCTGCCTCTAGGGCTGTTCACTCGTGCATTATTACGTTCATATTCTTCTCTATAGAAAGTGACTGTAAATTTCTTCTCCTGAGCAGATTTACCTAGACATTGCGAGCGTATTGGACAATCAAGACAAACATGTTTTAACGCCCTATATTCTTTCTTCTTAGTATTGTTCTTTTTCTCAAAAAACACCTTTTTAAAGGGAATGGTCTTTCCTTGTGGACAGGTGTAACAATCCTTCTCTTTGTGATACTCAAACCCATCAGGCCCGCCTTTGTAAGTGCCGTGTGGAGGGATATAACTGCGCAGTCCCTTTTCTTCTAAATAAGCATAGTTCTCTCCACTACTATAGCCCGTATCCGCAATACAGTTATGCCATAACAGTCCCTGTTTGTGCAAACGTTTTTCTAAGCGGTTACATATATCGGGCAAACACTGACTGTCTTTACCATCCGCATGATAAGCCTTGATATCCGTAATCACATGGTGTCCAGTATCCACACTTAACTGGCTCATATAATTAAGCTTTCTGGCCTTGCCCAGTTTTACACTTATTCGGGCATCTGGATCGGTAGGACTATAGTGGGTTTTGTTTGATGTGTATTTAGAGCCTTTATTGCCTGCTCCAGGACACTAGTCTTGGTCTTTACGCCATTTTTTGTTTCTGCTTCTTATGGCTTGTAACTCGCTTGCGCTAGCACTTATTTCTTGTTGTGATTTTGAAGCTTTATTCCATTTTGATTGTCATATAGGAGTTGTTTCTTTATCCATAGTACTAATTATGACGGATACGATGCAAGTGCTGCTCTAGATCTTCCTTTGGTACTTTCAGTTCTAAAGTATCCATAGAAGCATTTGCTTTTGCTGGCGCGGAATCTATAGCTTGAGTATGACCGCTTACCATACCTTGGTCTACACACATACTTAGAACCTTGGTAAACACTTCTTCAAATACAGACTCTGGATATAATCCACGGGTGCGGCTAATCGTGGAATACTAGGGTAATTCTTCAATCTATATCACAGCCTAAAAAATAGAGAATGTCCAAACGCATACTGCTATGCTGCATCAAGTGCCTATCGCTGATAACGTTTTCTAAATAACCCACCAAACACAGTTTAAAGAAAACTACGGGATCGATGCTTTTTTGTCCGCTTTCTCCATAGTAACACTTGGTTAGGGGGTACAAAAATCTAGGTTCAGAACTTCTTTTAATCAGCGATAAAAGCTCTCTTTAGAAACACGATCACTGAGTTGAAACTGTGAAAATAATTTCTCTTGATATTCTTTCTTTCCTTGCATAACTAAAGATAATCAATTTATCAATTATTAGTCTTGTGCAACAGCCACACTGTGTAAAAATGCATTAAAACGCATTTTACACTTAACGTTGTAGCGCATTTCACGCAACCATTCCTAATATTTGACATCTATATAATAAAAACTTAAACAAATGAAAAAAATCGGAATACTAACAATGTTAGCAATATTTATTTTGAACTGTAGCTCGGACAATAACCAAGATACTAAATCAGTAGAAATTATATTCGGAGAAATATATGGTCTATGCGCTGGAGACTGCCGACAATTATATCTACTGACGGAACAAGGCGTTTATACGGATTCCAATAAAGACACAGAATTTGGCGATTTAATTGAAATCAGTGATTGGGAAAATACTACTTTTGAAAACCAACCATTATCGATAGAGAAATTTGACTTAGCAAAACAACTTCTACAAATTCCTAATAGCGTATTACAATCGAACGATGAAATTACCAAACAAGTAATAGCGGATTTTGACTATTTTATCCAAATTAAATCTAATGGAATATTTAAAACTTTTGTTTTCGATGAAATAAAACAAACAGCTAATTTTGATGTCAAGCAATATTTCGAAAACATGATTGATATCAATAATCAGTTAGGTGATTGATAAAAAAACGTGCTACAACATTGATGACTGTTGCACAACTCAAAATTTTTAGGAAATCATGTGTTTTTAATTTCCAAACGATTGCTAAGTTGCTAATTATCAATATTCATTATTTTTAAAGTTCTCAGAAATAACCTAATTCAGTCAAAAAAAGTAGCTGTGCAACAGTCACACCGTATATAACAAATTACTGGTTTTAGCTTTTACAAAGTGAGTTGCTTTGTTTGCTAGCTGCTGATTTTTCTTCGGGAAATCCTCGCACACAAACACGCAACTTTTCATGTACATCAACGTTACCTCTCATGCTAAAAATTAATATGTCACCATTTTTAAGAATTACATCTTTAACATTTTTAATTGGCATATTGATGTCAACTGGTATTTCTGCTCAGGAAATTAGAAGTAGACTTATATCATTCAATACATCCTTAAGTAATAGTCTGGTATTTCCCGCAAAAGAAATTATCATAGATAATTACCTAAACCAGGGTTACGCTTTTTGGCATTCAAATGCGCAGGTAGAAGTATATCTTGTCGACTTTGAAGACTCCCTTTTTTCACAAACAACAACCGATTCTTTGGGTTATTTCCATGCAAAAATTCCTCAAAATAGAGATTGCTATATAAAAATAGAAGGTGCAGAATGGCAATATGGTGAAAATCATATACCCCTTTATATTAAAAGTATCAAGCAAAATCATACAACCACAATTCCATTTATCCCTTATTTAAGAAGTAGTTCCTCCCTTGGAGAGTATGTTTATGTCAAACAAAAAAGAAAATTTCCTTTTCAAAAAGAAAAATGGAAACATGTCCATAATCCCCCAACGATGTATGATCCTTATTCTTTGGGAATGTATATCTTTAGGTACAATGATTATGAATGTAGTCTATTAAAAAAGCATGAAGATTGTGAAATTTACTTTCCCACACAATATCATGCTTTAGTTGATTTAAGGGTGAAAAAAATAAAATTTCGAAGAGATTCACTTTATCACCTTGAAGATTCGCTTTATCGAAATACAGTACTAGCTCCCGATGAGGAGGCTGTGAAACCATTTTTCATAAATCTAGTAGAAGAGAGCTTTTATGAACGTTTTCCTGGAGGAAAAGCCTCATTTGAGAGATTCATAGAAATAAAAAGGAAATTACCCCAAGAAGTTCCTAAAACTAGCTGTTATGTCAAAGTATCTTGTATTTTAAAAGCTGATGGTAGTTTAATTTATCCTGTCATTACAAAGTCATATGATTCCTGGCATGATCAGGAAGCAATACGATTGATTAAATTATTACCAAAACCTAAACCACTACGTTCCCGAGCCCGAATTAGAACACATCTTATCCACATAGATATAGAATTCAAATACCCTAAATAACCATTTCAGATCAAGAAAGAACGAGAGGTAACAATCGCTAAAAATATCTATATGCTAATAAGTTACTTGCAAAGGAAATTTGAATCTGATAGTTTTAATGAAATTAATAAACGACCAGCCTACAGATTTTAGCTGAGCGTTGTGGTGCATAAAGAATGGACGCCAATTTCTCTCTCTGAACTTAATAAATTGATTGAGTTAGGGGTTTCTAGAATGTCAGTTAAAGAAAATCAGCTTTGGAATAAGATTTTAATCGAACCCGTTAAATGGAAGGAAATTGAATATGGTGAAGAAGGAAACGGATTTTGGGTTGTTGCAATCTCTGGCAACAAGGTAATTTGGTATAATGACATTGAAGAAGGTTTTAATATTTCGACTTATTTTAAATATGGAGAAATTGATGGGTATAATACAGAACAAGACGAACTTCAATGGATAATTAAAAAAATAAAAAACGCACCACAAGGTCTAAAAACACACTAAAACGCGTTCACTACTAAACCAAACGCCTTTTTACATCTATTAAAGTTCACCAAATATAAAACCCATAAAATAAATGTGTTACCCTTACCATAAAATTTATTATAGTAAATCTTCTCTAAAACAATTAAAAAACTTGTTATCTTAGTGCTACCAAGATGTATAAAAGGAATTAAAACGACCTTTTATACTAAACGTTAAGCAATAAAACAAACAGCTCACGAGTCGCTTTCGGGTAGCGAGGAAAAGTATATTCAGTCTTTTTTATCATATATTGATGAAAATCCTAGATCTTATCTTGTCGAACACAATGCTATACTTATGAATATGATGAAAAAGGGAATTGGATATCTAAAACATTGCCTAACAATTTGTACGTAATATAAAATTGAATGAAAAAAATATCATTAATCTTTCTTTTAGGTCTTTTATTCTCATGTACTTCATCCAAAGTCTTCGAGCAGGAATATTATCTAGTTGCAGGAAATGGGGCAATGGAATTTCAGCAGGTTAAAGACTCAATCTTTTTAAAGAATTGTAGTCAATTCATAAATTGCGATGATTCTCCAAAGTATAGCTATAGAATCAAAAAAGATTCATTATTATCGAAAGGAACAAAAATTATTTTTTTAGAAGGAAAAAAACATAATCTAAACAATCATAAAGTTCACGACATGACAATTATTCTTCTTGAAAAAAAGAACGGTAGAAAATCCATAAATGATAATTACAAGACAGATGAGAATGAAAAATTAAGATTCCAAACAATCTACCCAAAGTCGGAATTAATTAATTTAGACCAAATTTCAAATATATCTTCTTTAGAATTTAATAAAATACTTAATGAGATTATGGAAGAATTTAAACTTTCAAAGAGGAAAGTAATTAAAGAAATAATTAATCTTGAAAATGATATAATTAGTGAAAAATTTAAAGATTTAGTTATAGCAGCAGGTTACACTCCTATTGGAGCACAAAGTGAAACCCTATTTGAGCAAAAATTAAAATAAAAACGGAGTAAAAAGCTACTAACAATTTATAAAATGCATTAAAACGACCTTTTACATTAAACGTTAACAATAATAAAATAATAATTATGAGTGATTGGAACCCAGATGATTTATCAACATATTCCTCTTTTGAACATCCAGATGTCGCTAAGGATGCAATTAACCTAATTAAAAATGGAGCAGATCCGAACATTAAAGATAATAAACTTGAGGCGACTCCTTTAATTAAAACTTCAGTATGTATAAATGAAAACTCATTAAAAGTTGCTGAAACTTTAATTGAAGCAGGAGCAGATGTTAATTTGACAAATAAACTTGGAGCCACTGCTTTACATGAATTAATTATTCAACATTCACTTGAAGATTATGAGTACGAAAATCATTTGAAGGGAGCTAAACTTCTGATAAACAATGGAGCAAATATTGACACTTTTTCAGAAGGGTGGTTTTACGAAACTCCACTACACCTAGCTGTTTATAAAAATGCCAAAGATATGGTCTCATTACTAATAAAAAGTGGAGCAAACATTAATGTTAAAAATTCAGAGGGGCAAACCCCTAAGGAAGTTGCAATTCAGAAAGGTTTTAAAGAGATAGAAAATTTATTCTAACTAGGAAAATATTGTTAACAAAACATTTATCAAATCATTCTATGAGAAAATTATTAATTCTGACTCTTTTATTAATTCTAAGCATAAATTCATATGCAGATGCTGGATTGGCTTTTAGATATAAAATAGAATTACAAAATGGAAATGAAAAAGTAACTGGTTACGTTTATCATTATACATATTCAGAAGGTTTCAATAGTGACAAAGAATCATTTTTTGAATATTTTTCCAGAGAATTCCATAATACACCATACATCTACACAGAAGTTCATAGTTTGAATTTATCTGAAAATTTTGAATTAGACTTTTTTCTACCAATAAATAGAATAAAATTTAGTTCTGAAAAAATAATAGACGTAAAATTATTTGAAAAAAAACAATTTGGAGTCGGAGACAAGATTTTATTAATTGAAAATGAAAAAATTTATAATTTAATTGGGGGAAAAAACTTCCAAGAAGTAGGAGTCGATTATAAATTAGCTGAAAATTGTGATATCTCTATTGTTGATTTTAGTATGAAAGCGGATCTTAAAAAAATACAGATGAATTTGAATTCTTTAATTGAGAAACATTACAACAATGAATTTGAGTCAGTTGACCAAGATTTTTTTAAAGTCTTTAATAAGTTTAAAGAAAAAATGTATGATGATAATGTGCTGATTTTTAACTACTGTTCTGCATTATAATAAAAAAATGTTTTACAACACCGGTGACTGTTGCATAACTCTAAAAAAATGATAAAGACTAAATTCATTTATAATTTTGGTATTGCTTTTTATGCTATTCTCTTGCAAAAAAGAGACAAAAAAAATCCTACCTAATCGAAAAAGAATTAGATCCAAAAGTGAGTCGAGCTTGGATGATGTATAATTATACATTTGAAAATGATGTTGAATTTAAAATAGGTTTTGTTAAGGGTACTGGAGTAACCCGCCATCATGATTTAATAATCTATGGTTATAAAAACCAGAAATTAATTGAGAATGATTTTTTTTTGGAAGGTCAATTCTATTGAGTATCCACTTGAGGAAATTGAGAAAGCTAATAAAACAAAATATCATTATCATGCAGCTAATCTTATACAAAACCGTGTGTGTCATGAAACTGAGAATGAAATACGTATTTTACATATATACTACAATAGCACTTTTTAGTTGCAGAAGAGGGTATGAAGTAACTGAACTCTATGAACAGCCAATAAATAACTCTAGTTTATCGCTATTGGAATATCAGGCATGGAGCACACTTAATGATGGTTCTATATATGGTTATACACTAAAAGACTCTAGTGAAATTATTAACATTGTTGAAGCTAAACAGATACCTTTTAGGTATCTAACTGAAATACCATCTACAGACACTATTCATACCGTTGAATTTGTAAAAGGAGGAAACCGAATTCCAGAATTTGAATCAACGGAGATTTCGTCTATCAATGGAATCAAAATTGTAACTGACCGTTACAAATACTCTATAGGAACTTCTTTCAATTTATCGTATAGATTTAATGATTTTGAAGAAAGGAATGATAGCCTAATTATTAAAGGTATTGAATTAGAACATTTTAACGTTCCAGTAGACGGTAGTGAAATTGGATTCAGAAAAGGAAATATAAAATTAGAAGAATCAAAGGGCAATATAGGTGTTCTAAAATCGATTAAGATTCCTGCAATTTTAGTTCGGGATTATATTGGAGGTTCTATTGACAGAATAACCATTAAAAGAAACGATTCACTAAAAATAAATGGACTGGTATTCTTTAAATTTGTACCAATTAAGGAAATCAAAATTGAGGCCTTTTCAAACAATGGAGTCTACAAGAAAAAACGAGTATTAGATAAACATAAAATATAAAACGCACACACAGCATTATGTAAAAACACATTAAAACGTATTTTACATTAAACATTACTAAAAATAATGTTTAAGTTTAATCATAAATCAAAAGGTTGGTACGTATTTGGTTACTCTGATTTCCCTGCGAAAAATCCTCAGACACAAAACCGCGCTATTCTTATATCGAACCGCTATAACACATTTGACCAAACTTAATGGAGAAAATAAGATTTAAAGAAAAAGCATTCGAATATTCTCTAATTGGATATATAATCCTTCTGTTATGTTGGAATTTTTACAGACTGACAACTGGAAATATAAAAGCACTTCTTCCAATTCCAATTCAAGGAATTTTAATATATGTATGTAATGCAAAATATGTGGGAGTTTCAAAAGAATAAATAAAAAAACGCGTTACAATAGCAAACATTCGAAAAAAAAAGATGATTGAGATTAAAAGAGCTGATAAAAAAACTGAATTTAAAGTCATCGAAAAATTGGCGAATGAAATTTTACACGAAGTTTATGACCCTATAATTCCAGCTGAACATACCGATTATTTTTTAATGGAATTTCAATCGGAAAATGCAATTGAAGACCAAATTAAAAATGAAAATTTTAGCTATTTTCTATTAAACTTTAATACTAAAAATGTTGGCTATTTAGGAATTCAAAAACTGAATAAAAAACTGATTTTAAGCAAACTTTATATTCTGGAATCGTTTCGTGGACTGAAAATTGGAAAAACAGCGTTGGAATATGTTAACGGATTTGCAACGGACAATGGAATTGAAAAAATTGAGCTAATTGTTAACCAACAAAACCAGAATACCATTGACATTTACCTTAAAAAGGGATTTAAAATAGTAGAATCGATTGTAAACTCCTTCCCTAATGGACATTCGGTTGAGGATTATAAAATGGAAAAAGTATTAAAAATGGAATAAAAAACGATTTACCAACAATATATAGTGATCATAGCAGCTAAGAGATTAACCGAATGATTGTTGTACTTTTGGTAAAACGCAAAGTTTGCTAAAAGGAAAAGTTAGCAATCAATGCGCAAGAAAAACCGAAAAGCAAGGTAACATTTTACCTTGCTACGACACACATATTAAACGTTATAAAAATTTGACAGAAATAAAAATGGAAGTAAACCTTGCCTATTACAGAAAAAAAGATTGGAGAAAATTATTATCTATGATAGATGACCGTGAAAGCATGTTTAATACATGGAAGGAATGGCATAAATCGTATCTTAGGGCAAAGAAAGAGCTTTCATCAAAAGGAATTGTTACCAATGACATAGAAGTAGATCTAATCGAGCTTGACAAATTTTGTCGGGAAAACGGACTAAAAAATATTGGAAAAACGAGATCTCAATTTGTATCTACAGAAAAATGAATAAAAGACATATAGAAAAACTTAAAGACATGCTATCTGAATGGAATCCACTTGGTGAGCAAGCTAATCAAATCAGTGATTTGGATAACTATGATATAGAGGCTACGGACATTTTGTTTCATATTGATAAAAAAAATTCAGTGGAGCAAATTTCAAAAATGGTAAGGTCTGTTTTAGAACAAGCGTTTGATATTGATGTAGAAACAAAAAAAAGTTTAGAAATAGCCAACAAGATTTATTTAATGTTAAATAAGAAATAAAAACACGAAAGCGCAACAAGGGCTAAAATCAATTACTTGGGCATCGCTTACTTGGAAAATTCCAAAGGAATTTTCCACTGGTTCGTTCCCTTTTGCTAAATTTACGGCTAAACGTCACAACTAATCTTAGCCAAAACATCAGGCTGTGCATGAACCTATTTCTATTGCTGGAGTATTCAGACAGGCATCAATGAAGCATTATAAATATGTGATTATCAGGTCAGATTTAAGTTAATACACAAACTCACGTTAAGTACAATTATGAAAACAATAAAACAATATAACTAATGGATAAACTTACTATAGTAGGTACTATTACTTTTGTTATTCTGTTTTTTTCTGTACTACTATCCTTTTTTCTACTAACTGTAAAACCTAAAAACAAAATAGGAAATAAATTATTAGCCATATATTTTATTGTATTTGCAATACACATTAGTGTTTTCTTCTATTCTCAATATATAGAATTTCCATCTGTTATTGAAATGTTACGAGATCAAATTATTGATCTATCTAGTCCGCTACTTTTTTTGTATCTATTAACCAATATATATTCAGATTTTAAACTTCGCTATATACACCTCTTACATTTGCTTCCTTTAATTATTGGCATTTTAATATTTACCCCTCGATTTTATGGAGTTAGTGAAAGTGACAGAATTCTTTTTACTGAAAATTTTAACTCGCAAATTGAAGTTAAAATTAGTTATGCAGTTAGCACACTTATTAGCTTGTTTTACTTGGTTTTAATGTTTATTGAACTAAAAAAATACAAAAAACTACTTATAGAAAACTATTCAAATACATCTTCTTTTAATTACAAATGGCTATATCAATTAACCTTAGTCGTTTCATTTATTTTTACATTTTCTCAATTTAAACAATTGTATAAATTTATAGGTAGTAATGTAGATACTTTAAATTTAATGCGTCTATTACTTATAATAGTTTTATTAGGCTTTCTATTTTGGATTGTGTTGAAAAGCATGTATCAACCCGAGTTATTTAAGGCCATCGATTCTAAACACCTTTTAATAACCAAAGAACTAAAAAAAACGAATTTAGTTACAGAAATTGATAGCGTTGTAAAGTCACAAATTAAAAACCTGGAGCATTTTATGGAAGAGAAAGAACCCTTTCTTGATGCTTCATTAACCATTCAGAAATTGGCTTATCAATTTGGAATGCCTTCACGAGAATTATCTATTTTAATCAATCATCATTTAAATCAGCATTTTTTCGATTTCATAACAACATATCGTATAAAAAAAGCGATAATATTAATAGAAAAACCTTCAAATAAAAAGCTCACTATTTTAGAGATTTTGTACGATGTTGGCTTTAATTCTAAATCTCCTTTCAATAAAGCTTTTAAAAAACACACAGGATTAACACCAACCGAGTATCGCGCAAACCACTTAAAACAAACACGTTAACATAAAGTAGTACGCCTTCCAAAAAAGTAACACGTATTTATAATATAAAAAAGCGTACAACTAAATAAAGTAGTACGCCATATTAATGACTTCTTTTCACTTTTGTCTTGAATTTAAAACAAAACAAAAATGAAAACTCTTTTTTTATCAATCTTTACTATGCTAACCTTTTCTGTTTTCGCGCAAAATCAATCGCAAGATATCAATGCTCAAAAAATAGAAGTATTACTTAATGAATATCTAATTAAAAATAATCCAGGAATGGCTATTTCTGTAGCTAAAGATGGAAACGTTATCTATAAAAAGAATAGAGGGTATTCTAATTTAGAACATATGATTCCTATAACAGATTCTACAAAATTTGTTGTAGGCTCAATATCAAAACAATTTACCGCATTCTCAATCTTATTATTAGAAGACGAAGGAAAACTTTCTATAGATGATAACATTACAAAGTATTTACCTGAACTCAACAGATTACCACACAATATAACTATTAAGCATTTTCTAAACCACACAAGCGGATTTAGAGATAATACAGATTTAAATAGTCTTAAAGGTAGAACAGATTTAGACCGAACAAGTCAAATACAGATGGTAAATCTATTATTAAGACAAAAAGGATTAAATTTTATACCAGGCTCTAGGTTTCAGTATTGTAATTCTGGTTATATCTTGTTAGCAGAAATTGTGAAACGTGTTTCTGGGATAACCTTTGCAGAGTTTGCTCACAAAAGAATTTTTGAACCTTTAAATATGAAAAACAGCTTATTTTTAGATGACCCAGGTTTAGTGGTAAAAAACAAAGCACTTTCTTATGGCAAACAAAACAACAAGTATTATTATATCCCTCTTAATAGATCTATAGTTGGATCCACAGGACTTTATACCACAATAAACGATTTGTCTCTTTGGGCTAATAACTTTGATAATCTAATCATTGGAAGTAAAAGTATATTTAAAAAAATGGAGGCAAAAGGTCATTTAAACAATGGAGAAATCATTCCGTATGCATTAGGTCAAGAATTAAAAGTTTACAAAGGTTTAGATGTTATTTTTCACGGAGGTGGAGATGCAGGTTATAGATCGTATTTGTTAAGAGTGCCTAAACATAAACTTAATATTGCTATTTCTGGTAATTTTGAATCATTCAATCCTTTAAATATATCTTATGGATTATTAGACATATTTTTATCCAATTACATTAAAAAACCAATTAAAAAAGAACTGCCAAACTACACAAACAAGAATTTAAAAAAGTTTGAAGGAGATTATCAAGTTTTTCCAGGTTTATATATAACTATTGTAGCCGAACAAGATTCCCTTTTCTTTAAGAGTTATGGCAATGATAATAAATTGAAATTACCTGTTTTGGGAGAAAATGAATTTGAGTTTCCAGCCAGAACACATAGTAAGTTCAAGTTTATAACAAATGGTCTTAATTGGCATTTTTCAGACTTTTATTATCCTGCTAAAAAAGTAACTCTGAATCCTCCAATATATACTGATATAGATTTAAAAGAATTCACAGGAATTTATAAAAATAATGAAGTTGAAACCTCCTATGAATTTATAATAAAAGACAATATAATAATAGCTACACATAACTTTAATAGTGATGTAGAATTAAAACCAATAGACAAAGATAGTTTCATTACTGATTTACCATATATTGGTCGTATAGAATTTACAAGAAACAGCAAAGGAAACATTGATGGATGTAAGATCTCAGGACAAAATTCCTATGATGTATTTTTCTATAAAAATGAATAAAATAACGACACATAACATTTGCTAAAACGAAATATGGTAAAACTGAATTCGTGTGAATTCGTGAAACCTGCCAGCCGGCGGGCTGGTTCGTGTCAAAAGTTTTTAGAAGCCGAAAGAGACATCCACTAAAGTACATAGTTTTAACTCCATTTGAGTCCAATAAAATAAAACTTTTGTAATAAAGTGATAGTTTCAAAGAATGAGCTATGTTTAAGATAAAATCACTGATTATAAAATCCGCGCTAACGGGACTTCACTATTCATAGTTTTTAACTAAAACCACTCATAAATTTACTTATAGATATACTCTTATTTAATAATAGTTAAATTAATTATTAAGGCTCGGGTATAGCACGATTACTAGCTCGGAAATACGCTCTATGTTCATAAGAAAATAAGACTATTATAATGAAATGATAACTTTAAATAATGACCTATGTTTGAGATAAAAATCACGGATTATAAAATCCGCACTATCAGGTAAAATTTTATTGTCAACACTCCCCTTTACACCCTACAACTTAGTAGCTTTCAACGTAAAAATTAACGGGTACAATTTATCCTTAGTAACATACATTCCAGATTCGGTTTTCTGTAGATCTGGCAAAACATCATAAGGGCTTTCGTCGTATTCCTTTAAATACTCAATATGCAAACCAGCTTCAGTTAAAGCAGAAACGACTTCGCCCAAACCATGATTCCACCCATATTCTTTACTCACCATCTTTGATTCTTGATTCGCATAAGTCCCTTCATATTCTTCATAAATAACATCAGCTTGCATATAGCCATATCTCATAACAGATTTACCCTCTAAATAATCGAACATCCAAACTATAGGATGAAATTCAGCCATAAAAAACGTACCACCTTCCTTTAAACGTTCCGCAATCATCTGTCCCCAAGGCTTTAAATCGGGCAACCAACCAATCACACCATAACTTGTAAAAACAATATCAAATGTATCTTTTATAAAATCCGAAGTATCCAAAACATTACAGCAAACAAACTCAGCATCTAAGTTTAATTCTGTATTTAAACGCTGTGCTAACTTAATACCACCATCACTTAAATCCACACCAGTGCATTTAGCCCCTAACCGACTCCAACTTAATGTATCCTGCCCAAAATGACACTGTAAGTGCAATAGCGATCTCCCTTTCACATTTCCTAAAGCCTCCAACTCATAAGACATTAAAGAAGACCTCCCCTTCTTAAAATCATCTAAATGATACATCTCACTAGCGGCATGTACTTTTACCTTATCATTCCAGGTCGCTTTATTAGTATTAAAATATATATCGTTAGTATCCATCCATTACAATTATTTAACCTTCAATATAAAACATCTCATTGAATGTTCTATATCTTTGTTAAAAATTTCAATCATGAAAAAATATGCCCTCATTACGCTTATCATTTCATTAAGCTTTTCTTGCAAGAAAAAACAAGAAGAAGCGATAGAAATTAAACCACTTACCATTGCAGAAAAAATAGCCAAGGCTCACGGCTTTGAAAACTGGAAACATATTTCTAAAATAGGTTTTTCTTTTAATGTAGATAAAGATAGTACTCATTTTGAGCGTTCATGGACATGGAAACCTAAAACAAACGATGTTATTGCCATAAGTAAAAATGACACAATCGCTTATAACAGAACTAAAATTGATTTAGAATGATATTAAAATTTCTCATGGCACAGATTTTGAAATATAACTTACAGAAGTATTTCTCTTTATTTTTTTGTAATAAAAACATCCAACTTACGACTAAAACCGTATATAAAGTATAAATAGAATTTTCCGCATTTTGCGCCTATATATATTCAAAAGCGCTTCAATCAATGGTTGAAGTGCTTTTTTTTAATCGTCTTTTACTCTTTAAATTCGTTAGAAACATGAGCGCCGTCACAAAAAGATTTATTTCTTGAAGCACCACATCTACAAAATGCCGTGGTTTTATTTTAGTTTCGGTAGATCCATCTTTATAAGTCAACCGCAACGTACCATAAACCAACAATGAGCCATTCTCTAAAACCTCAACTTTTGTTTCTAAAGTTTCCGCTGCTTTATCCCCTTCAGCATTCATATAATAGCGCAACGCACCAGATGGACATTGTTTTACCTGATTTATAATAACAATAGAACAACGTTTATTTATAATCACGCAAATGCGCCTCAATTTCAAAAGCACCCTTTTTTATAATAGACAAATAAGACTGTACATTTTCAGCCTTAAACCTACTTGATGGCCCCGCAACACTAATACTAGCAATAACCTCTTTATTTTTATTAAATACAGGAATAGCAATACAAATAAGCCCCAATTCGAGCTCTTCCATATCTAATGCATATGCCCTTTCTTTTATTTGTTCAAGTTCAATCAATAAAGCTTTAGAATTAGTTATCGTGTTAGAAGTAAAGGCCTCTAGCTTTACATTTTTTAAATAATCAGAAATTTTATCTGCAGACGAAAATGCCAAAAGCACTTTCCCTATAGCAGTACAATAAGCGTGCTGGTAAGACCCAATTTGCGTACTAACCTTCAACCCTAGTGCGCTTTCAGCTTTATTTAGATACAACACTTGATTATTACTTAACACGCCAAAATGTACAGTCTCTTTAATTTCTTTAGCAATAGTATCTAAAGCAGTGCGAGAATAGTTTCTTAATGACTTATATACAGGTACTAAATTCCCAAGTTCGAATAATTTAAGCCCTAAAATATATTTGTCGTCATCATTTTTTTGTACAATATCTAAAGATTCTAATGTACTCAATAAGCGATAGGTTGTCGTTTTATTATAACCCGTTTTTTTTGCTAATTCGCGCACACCCCATTCCTGTTTTTCAGTTAAATACACATCTAAAAGCTTAAAAGCTTTGATGACTGATAAATTTAGATCTTTACTACCTTCTTTCATAAAATATAACCACTAAACACGCTCTTGTTTAGAGAACTAAAATAATTTTTATTATTCAAAAATAAGTATTATTTTTGAAACGATGTTTCATATAATGAAACGATTTGTGGTTTTTTGCAAAACAAAAGCAATTTTTTCATTAGTATAATTATAAATAAAACATTAAATCACTAGCTTTAAGATGCATAAATCAACATTAGATTACGCAAAGCTTCAAGATGAATTAGATGAACTTTCTAATTATCGCAATCAATTTCATATCCCTAAAAACAAAAATGGAAATGAATTGATATACATGACAGGAAACTCACTCGGACTTCAGCCAAAACAAACAAAAGCATATATAAATCAAGAACTTGAAGATTGGGCAAATTTAGGCGTAGACGGACATACCGAAGCTAAAAACCCTTGGTTACCATACCATGAATTTTTAACCAAAAGTATGGCAAACGTTGTTGGTGCTAAACCTATAGAAGTGGTTACCATGAACACGTTGACCGCTAATCTTCATTTTATGATGGTATCGTTTTATAAACCGACTAAAAAACGCTACAAAATAATTATTGAAAGCGATGCGTTTCCATCCGATAAATATGCCGTAGAATCTCAATTACGACATCATGGTTTTGATGATAAAGAAGGACTAATTCTTTGGAAACCTAGAAAAAATGAAACCCTGTTACGCTACGAAGATTTAGAAACTATTCTTAAAAAACAGGGCAACGAAGTAGCATTAGTCATGATTGGTGGTGTAAATTATTACACAGGGCAATATTTCGATTTAAAACGCATTACAAAACTTGGACATAATCATGATTGTATCGTTGGATTTGATTGCGCTCATGGCGCTGGAAATGTGGCACTTAATTTACATGATTCTGGGGCAGACTTTGCCGTTTGGTGCACCTATAAATACTTAAATTCTGGACCAGGAAGCTTATCTGGTTGCTTTGTACATGAAAGACATGCATATAACAAGGATTTAAATCGGTTTACAGGCTGGTGGAGCCATAACAAGCAAACACGTTTTAATATGCGTCACGAGTTTGATGTACTCCCAGGAGCAGAAGGATGGCAACTTAGTAACCCGCCAATTTTATCGATGGCTGCCATTAAAGCCTCTTTAGATATTTTTAATGAAGTAGGCATCAAAAAACTGACCGATAAATCTAAAAAGCTAACAGGCTACTTTGAATTTTTGTTAAACCAATTAGGAGAAGATACTATTAAAATAATAACACCTAAAAACCCAGAAGCACGTGGTTGCCAATTATCTATTCAAGTTTTAAATGCAGATAAAACATTACATGATAAATTAACAGAAGCAGGAATAATAAGCGATTGGCGAGAACCTGATGTGATTCGTTGTGCACCCACACCCCTTTATAATTCATTTGAAGACGTTTATCGTATGGTTGATAAATTAAAAGAAATATTAAATAGCATAGATCTTGTCTAAAAAACAAAAAATATTAATGGCTGACAAAAAACCTCTTTTAGGAATTTTATTTTTTAAAACGTAAAAAATCTGACTACTTGATAAACATAAAAAAAGAATAACATTGTAAAACTGAGTTCGTGTAAATTCGTGAAAATCCGTGTCAAAATTTATTAGAAGCTTAAAGCGAAATACAGTAAAACATATAGTTTTAACTACAATTGAAGCCAATAAAAGAGTTATTACACTCGTTTTTGAAGTATCTAAGAACTCATTTATAAATTGATTAGAAATAACCCCTGAAACAAGTTCAGGGTACCAAATATGAATAAACAACAAAACATACTCATTATAGGCGCTGGACTTTGCGGTTCCCTCCTTGCCTTACGCTTAGGTCAAAGAGGTTATAATGTTTCGGTTTACGAAATGCGCTCCGACCTACGCAAAGTAGATATAAGTGCTGGACGTTCCATAAATTTAGCCTTTTCAAATCGTGGTAACAAAGCCATGAAATTGGTTGGTATCCAAGATAAAGTAAAAGCACTCTGCATCCCTATGAACGGACGTATGATCCATGATAAAGAAGGCAACACCTTTTTATCAAATTATAGCGGACGCGACCATGAATACATCAATTCCGTGTCTCGTGGCGGACTCAACGCATTACTTTTAGACGAAGCAGAAAAACATGAAAACGTCTCCATCTATTTCAATAAAAAATGTAAATCGGTAGATTTCAAAAAAACAACCGCATTATTTAAAGACTACGAAACAAACTCTGAATTCATAGAAGATGCCGATGCTATTATTGCCACAGATGGTGCTGGTTCTGCAATGCGAAAAAGTTACTATTTAGGCAAAAAATTCTTATTCAGTTTTTCACAAGACTATTTAACACATGGCTATAAAGAATTAAGTATTCACCCAACTGAAACTGGCGATTATAAAACGCATAAAAACGCATTACACATATGGCCTCGCGGTACTTTTATGTTAATAGCTTTACCTAATTTAGATGGTAGTTTTACAGTCACATTATTTTTAAGTTACGACGAAGGAAAATACAATTTCAATAATTTAACAACACCAGAAATAGTTTCAGAATTCTTTCAAAAAGAATTTCCAGATGCCTTACAATTAATGCCCAACCTTATTGAAGATTTCTTTAATAATCCAACAGCAGCATTAGGTACTGTAAAATGTTCGCCTTGGCATTATAAAGGCAATACGCTTTTAATGGGGGATTCTGCCCATGCCATTGTGCCGTTTTACGGACAAGGTATGAATGCCTCTTTTGAAGATGTGGTTGAATTTGATGCCGTTTTAGATCAAAAGTTAGGTAATTGGGAAACTGTATTTAAAACCTATGAGAAAACTCGCAAAAAAGACACCGACGCTATTGCAGATCTAGCTATAGATAATTTTCATGAAATGAAAGACCATGTTGCCAACCCTATATTTCAAGAAAAGCGTAAATTAGAGATGGCTTTAGAACAAAATTTTCCAAATGACTATGCATCAAAATATTCATTAGTAACATTCAATGAAAATATAGGTTATAGAGAAGCCATGTTAAAAGGGCGCGCCCAAGACAAAGCCATTTTAAATATGCTTGCTGATGGTAACATCTCAACAGATTTTCTCTTGGGTGAAGACGAAAGACACCATGCGACAAAAGAGAAATTAAAAGCTATTTTAGAGAAAGTAAAAACTGAAACTCAAGAGATTTTAGAAGAAGACAAAATTGCTGGACTAAAATAGCATTACAAAAACGACACCTTCCTTTTTTAAGGAAGACAGGAATAAAAAATATGGAAGAAACAAACAATGTAACACCACGAGGCGCCTATCCACACACCAAACGTGTGGGCGATTTTATATTTATATCAGGCACTAGTTCCCGTAGAGCAGATAATACGATTGCTGGTGTCGATATTATTGACGAAATGGGAACCAAACATTTAAATATTGAGGTTCAAACCCGAGAAGTAATACAAAACATAGCAAAGAATTTAGCCAAAGAAGATGCAACATTAAAAGATGTAGTAGATGTCACATCCTTTTTAGTAAATATGAATGATTTTGCGGGTTACAATAAAGCCTACGCAGAATTCTTTGATATAGAAACAGGTCCTACGCGAACCACTGTTGCAGTACACCAATTGCCACACCCAGATTTAGTAGTAGAAATTAAGGTTGTGGCTTATAAAAAGAATAATTTTAACTAAATGTCCTCTCGAGCATTATTGAAATATAAAATATGTTTTATATTGAAGATACTTAGCAAAGCTTAACGAGAAGTTAATAATGAGAAACTATTATGTTTATATATTAAAGTGTAATGACGATCTAACTTATACTGGAGGTACAAATAATTTATCAAAACGTTTTAACGAACATCAAAGAGAGTTAAACAAAGAATGCAGAAATGCGACACATTTAAAGTATAATTTAAAAACCAAATAAGTCTCGACTGCGCTCGGCCAGACAAACCAATGAACATCCAAAACTACATAAACGGTCAATTTCATAATCCATCATCAAACAATTGGATTGACAATTACAATCCATCAAATGGAGAAGTTTATGGACGCATACCAAACTCGTCAAAAGACGATGTAGAAAACGCATACATAGCAGCAAAATCTGCTTTCCCAAGTTGGTCGCAAACCACTCTGGAAGAACGAAGCAGAATCCTAATTAAAATTTCAGAATTACTAGAAGCCAATTCACAGCGCTTTGCAGAAGCCGAAAGTAAAGATAACGGCAAACCGCTTAGTTTAGCAAAAGCCATCGATATTCCAAGAGCAGCAAGCAACTTTCGTTTTTTTGGCAATGCCATCACTCAATTTGCTAGCGAGAGTCATGAAAGCATAGGGCAGGATGCCATTAACTATACACTTAAACAAGCTATTGGTGTGGTAGCTTGTATTTCACCTTGGAACCTCCCACTCTATCTTTTTACTTGGAAAATTGCTCCAGCCATAGCAGCAGGAAATTGTGTCGTTGCCAAACCAAGTGAAATCACACCCGTTACCGCTTACCTGTTAGGTGAAATTTGTAACGAAGCGGGTTTACCCAAAGGCGTTTTAAACATTGTTCATGGTTTAGGCACTACAACAGGACAAGCCATTATAGAACACCCAGATATTAAAGCCATTTCCTTTACAGGGGGTACTGCAACAGGTGCACACATTGCAAAAATAGCCGCCCCTATGTTTAAGAAATTATCTCTGGAACTTGGAGGCAAAAACCCAAATATCATTTTTGCAGATTGCGATTATAACGATATGTTGGAAACAACAGTACGATCTTCTTTTGCTAATCAAGGACAAATCTGCTTATGTGGGAGTCGCATTTTTGTTGAAGCATCCATTTATGAAACCTTTAAAACTGATTTTATAAAAAAAGTAAAACAACTTAAAGTGGGGCATCCATCCAAAACATCAACAAATATAGGTGCTCTAGTTTCTAAACCACATCTGGAAAAAGTGATGCAATATATCAATATTGCTAAAGAAGATAATGGAACAATTCTTTACGGAGGCAACAAGGTTATTGTTAAGGGTTACGAAAATGGCTATTATTTAGAGCCGACAGTTATTGAAGTGTCAACAGATGAATGCAAAGTAAATCAAGAAGAAATTTTTGGCCCTGTAGTAACGATAATGCCATTTAACAGTGAAGATGATGTCTTACAAATGGCTAATAAAGTAAAATATGGTCTGTCAGCAACACTATGGACAAACAATTTAAAACGAACCATGCGCATGAGCAATCAATTACAATCTGGTATTGTATGGGTAAACACATGGATGCTACGCGATTTACGAACTCCTTTTGGAGGTATAAAAAATTCTGGTATTGGCCGTGAAGGCGGTTTTGAAGCTTTAAGGTTTTTTACCGAAGCAAAAAATGTATGTATAAAATATTAACAACTAGCTCTCATGCTAAACCCCAAATAAACATAGTCAAAACATGATTCAGCATCTTAATAATACAAAAGAAACAATGATTGAAATAAAAAAAGGTATATTTTTTTCATCTGAAACCAATGATATGGATTTAGATCTTATCTATACCTTTATAAAAAACTCTTATTGGGGAGAATCAAGAACCCTCGAAGAACAAAAAATGGCCATGGAAAATACTATAAATTTTGGTTTGTTTCATGAAGGACATCAAATTGCATACAGCAGAGTGATGACAGATAAAGTATTTTTTGCCTACCTTTTAGATGTTTTTGTTATAGAAACATACCAAGGAAAAGGCTACTCAAAATTATTAATCGATGAAATATTAAACTTTCCAGAATTAAAAGCTATTGATAAATGGATGTTGGCCACGAAAGACGCACACACACTTTATAAAAAATTTGGGTTTACAGGAATTAAAAGTCCTGAAAAATTAATGGAAAAATTAAGCGATCGCGCTAAAATAATTTACGAATAATATGAATCTAAACTTAAATAATAAAAACGCTTTAGTATGTGGAAGTACACAAGGCATTGGTAAAGCAACAGCCATAGCATTAGCACAAGAAGGCGCAAATGTAACACTAGTAGCCAGAAACAGAGAAAAACTTAAAGCCGTTTTAGAAGAATTACCAAAAAATAAAAACCATAGGTTTATTGTGGCCGATTTTTCAGATCCTAGAGATTTGCAAGAGAAAGTAATCAAGTTTACAAACAATAATCATGGGTTTCATATTCTTATAAATAATACGGGCGGTCCAAGAAGCGGCAATATTTTAACAGCCAGTTTAGAAGAATTTGAGAATGCTTTCATACAACATCTTAAATGTAATCATGTACTGGCTCAAGCCACTATTCCGTTTATGAAAGAAGAAGGCTTTGGAAGAATTATAAACATTATCTCTACATCTGTTAAAGAGCCCATCCCTGGTCTCGGTGTTAGTAATACAATTAGAGGTGCAGTTGGTAATTGGAGTAAAACTTTGGCTACCGAAGTAGGTTCTTTTGGCATTACCGTAAACAACGTGCTTCCAGGCTTTACAGAAACCGAGCGTTTAGCAGACATTATTAAAGTTAAAGCGAATGGTGCAGACATATCGGTTGAAGAAATGACTGAAATCATGAAAAACCATACCCCAGCGAAACGTTTTGCTAAACCAGAAGAAACAGCTAATGTAATTACTTTTTTGGCAAGTGAAGCTGCTAGTTATGTTAATGGAATTAACGTGCCTGTTGATGGCGGACGAACAAAAAGCTTGTAAAAGCGACCCTACCCTCCCAAAGGGAAGGAAAAATTATATGAATATATTATCTTTATATAAAATACTATGTTTAACAAAAATTCAAATACCCGATTTGAGTTTCTCCCCCATAGAGGAGATTAAGAAGGGCTTTTTATGAATAAATTAGTTTCCCCTTTAAACTTTAAAACTTGGATTGAAGAAAATAGACATCTTTTAAAACCGCCTGTAGGCAATAAATGCGTGTGGAAAGATGGTGATTTTATTGTGATGGTTGTTGGTGGCCCTAATAATAGAAAAGATTATCATTATAACGAGACTCCAGAATTTTTCTATCAGGTTGAAGGTGATATGGTTTTAAAAATCATAGACGCAGGAATCCCAAAAGATGTACACATTAAGGAAGGTGATATTTATTTACTACCTCCCAAAGTACCACATTCCCCACAACGCGTTGCTGATACCGTTGGTTTGGTTATTGAGTATCCACGTTCTAAAAAAATGAAAGATGCCTTAGAGTGGTACTGCGAAAACTGCAATAATTTATTGTATAGAAAAAAATTCAAGCTTGATAATATAGAAACTGATATGCCAAAGATTTTTAACAAATACTACTCTAACGAAAAAAAATGCACTTGTAATAAGTGTGGTACAAAAATGGAAGCTCCAAAAAAAGTTTAAATAAAAATATGGCACGTAAACTCCGCATTAATGGGCATTCACATTTACTTCCTTACCCCGAGGAAATCCCTCAATTCATGAAAGAAAAAGAAATTTTCTGGGTAGATGATGAACGCAAATACATGCTTCAAAAAGGCTGGAGAAGACCTGTAACAGATTCCAGTTTCTTTCTACATGAAAAATTAGAATGGATGGAGCGCAACAGATTAGATCATGCTGTTGTTTTAAACCTATCACAGCTTTATGGTAATGGGTTGCGCTTAGAAGAAATGAAAAAAGCACTCCGTTTTCAAAATGATTTTAATGCAAAAGTACAGTCTGATCATCCTGAAAAATTCACCTGTGGTTTTGTAGTACACCCAGGATTTATACACGGCGCACTATACGAAATTGAGCGTTGTGTTGAACAATTAAATATGAAAGTACTGTGTTTACCAACACATTTTATGGATTCTATCGGACAGTGGCGATCTGTTTTCGACAAAGAAAATGATGCTATTTTTGAACTGGCTAATAAATATAAATTAGCTATTGAAATACATCCTTACGACGGTGACAAAATGATAAATTTAGAAAATTCCTCATGGCGATTTCATTTAATATGGATGTTAGCACAATGCGGTGATGCATATCATTTTTACACATTAAATGGTATGCAAGAACGCTTTCCTAGTATAAGAACTTGTTTTGCTCATGGCGGACAACTAGCACAAATGAACTTAGGAAGACGTATTCAAGGCTTTGATGGCAGACCAGATTTATTTAAAGGAAAGCACCACCCAAGAAAAGCTGTTGGACATCCAAATATTTATTTTGATACCTTAGTACATGATACCGACTCCTTAAAGCTCATGATAGACCGCCAAGGCAGCAATCAAGTGATTATGGGCTTAGATGACCCCTACCCTTTAGGCGAAATGGAAAGCGATGCACAATCTTCGTATCCTGGCAAATTATTAGACTTAGCTATAGAAAAGAACATAATCAATAAAAAACAATACGACGATATCTGGGAAGACAATATATTACGCTGGTTATTTGGTGATGATGCCATTGCGAAACAAGAATTGATACATAAAATTCTAGCTAATTAAAACGACTGAAGTATCCCATTAAAACACAGTATCTATATGATTATTGGTATATTTGCTATACCAATTTCGCCAGTTATTAAAAAGATAATATCTGGTTTCATTAATGAATATTCATGCATTTTATACCTGAAGCATTAGACGATTATGTTGTAAAACATTCTGAAAACGAACCAGAATTATTACAGCAACTCAGCAGAGAAACCTATCAAAAAATATTACAACCACGCATGCTTAGCGGACACTACCAAGGACGTGTTTTGAGTATGATTTCAAAACTGGTTAACCCTAAAAATGTTTTAGAGATAGGAACTTACACAGGGTATTCTGCCTTATGTTTAGCTGAAGGCATGCAAACTTCTGGAGAATTGCATACTATTGATGTGAATGAAGAATTAGTAGATTTTCAAAGTAAGTATTTTAACAAATCTGATTATGGAAATCAAATTTCTCAGCATGTAGGGGACGCTCTGGAAATTATTCCAAATCTAGATATAACTTTCGATTTGGTGTTTATTGATGCCGATAAAGAAAACTATCCTAACTATTTTAATATAGTTATTGATAAACTAAATACTGGAGGTATTATTTTATCTGATAACGTTCTCTGGAGCGGAAAAGTACTTGAAGATTTAAAACCTGATGACACATCCACAAAAGCCTTGTTGGAATACAATACGCTTTTAAAAAATGATAACAGAGTTGAAACTGTAGTCTTACCTATTAGAGATGGATTAACAATTAGCCGAAAGATTTAATTATACCAATTTAGGCTATTAAAGCATCATTAATGAATTTATTATTTTTAGACAATTCTGATTTACTAAATTGAATGTTTGTTTCAATTATTTGGTAAAATTCATAATTATCAAATGGTTTATAAATAATATCATTAAAACCAATATCATTACCATCACTATCCTTTTTTACACTATCATCAACATCTGATGCGGTTAAAGCTATTATAGGAATATGAGTATTAAATTTTCTAATATTAATGGTTGACTCTTGCCCGTTCATAATCGGCATATTAATATCCATTAAAATAAGATCAAACTCATCTTCTTTAACTGCATTTAATGCTTCTAATCCATTACAAACAATAACAGGTTCATAATTAGCCTTTTTTAATAAGTTTTGTGTAACTATCTGATTTATCTTATTATCTTCTGCCACCAAAATCTTATACCTATTTAAAGACTTCGTTTCTATTTGATTTTTCGATTCTAATTGATTTCCCCCTTCTTTATCTATTTCAAAAGCTACATTAAAACTAAATATACTACCTACCCCTACCTCACTTACAAGATCAATTTTACTATTAAATAACTCCACTAATTTTTTAGTAATGGAAAGCCCTAAGCCTGTACCTTGGTAATTTATATTATTATTTTCGTCTAATTGTGAAAAATTATCAAAAACAGCATCGAATTTGTGCTGCGGAATTCCACAGCCATTATCTTCAATTTCAAAACGTATATTAACTTCTTTTGTATTTGTATTTAACATTATTACACGAAGACTAATACGTCCGCTTTCAGTAAATTTTATGCTATTTCCTATTAAATTAATTAAAATTTGTGACAATCTTACATTATCACATTTTATGTATTCTGGAAGACTCTCATCTATTAATACGTTAATCTTATTATTAGTTTCTTTTAATCTAAAATCAAAAGAATCTACAATGTTTTTTATTAGTACTTTTAAACAAACAGAAGTATTTTTTAATTCTATTTTTTGCGATTCAATTTTACTTACTTGCAAAATATCATTAACAAGATTTAATAAATAGTCTCCCGAATACTTAAGTGAATTTATAAGTTTACTATCACTTTCCCTCAAATCACTATTTTCAAGAAGTAATGAGGTTATACCAACAACTCCATAAAGAGGAGTTCTTAATTCGTGCGTTACATTCGATATAAATTTCGTTTTTAATTCTGATGATTTCACAGCTTCATTTCGAGCAAGCTCCAATTCTTCATTCTGATTTTTTAAAATATTAGTCAGCCTTCTTTTAGAAACATAACTTTTATAAACTGTTATTAACGATACAAGAAATAGAAATAATGCTATCGTAATAATAATATTTAAGTTTTTTACTTTATTAGTAACCTCAACTTGATGTATTCTTTCCGAATTTGCTATTTGAGCATCCTTTTTATAATCTTCAATAAGAAACTTTGACTCAGTAATTAATTTTCTTTCAGATTGCGCTTTATGCATATATTTATACATGTGTTCATTATACTCCAATAGCGCACTATAAGCTTGCTTATCTAAATCTTGTTTACTTAGAGACGAGGCTAATTTTTTATAAACATGAAGTAAAAGCAAATTAGAATCTTGACTATTATTTTTATAGTTTTCTTCTAATAATGTTAGTGCTTCATTAAATTTTTTATTCGCATTATTAAACAATCCTTTTTTAATAAAATATAACCCTTGAACATACTTTAAACTCGCATAGTTTTCTGAATTTGCTCTGTCGTAATTATCTAAATTTTCTTCCGCTCTTATAAGATATATTAATGCTTTTCCTGTTAAGTTATTCTCTAAATATATCTGACACAAATTAATTTGAATATCAAATAGAACTTTCTGTTCTTTATCAAGGTTATTATGATCTTTAAGATCTCCCAGTGAAGCAAAATTTAGAGCATTTTTAAAATAAGGATGTACCTCATCAAATGATTTCTTTTGTTTATATAACTTTCCTAAGCTTAAAAAGGAATTTGCTATTAAATAATTATCATCAATTTCTAACGAAGATTTAAGCGATGTAACAAATCGCCTTTCGGCTGCATCATACTCCTGCATAGAACTATAAATTTGTCCCTGAATAAAATTTGCTAAAGCATAACCATAAATATCATTAATTGATTCGGATAAGTTTTTAGATTGCTTAATTGATAATAACGAATTTATTATTTCGTTGTTATCATAAAACATCAAAGCATTTGAATTTAAACTATCAATTTGAAAAATAATATCTTTCTCGTCTTGAGAAAAAGAGGAAGTTATAATACATAGAAAACATACAAGTAGGCTCGTTTTCATTTGGTTAGGGTTTTAGATTTGGTAACGCAATATATTTTTCAATGTATGAGAAATTGAAAATATTCGATGAAAACACTAATTAAAACGTTTATAGGTAAGGTGTGAAATAAAAGGCTACAGGGGGTAAATTAAAATTTACGCTTTACTGAGCCTGTAAAATCATCTAAATTGTCTTTAACTTTGTTAAGTTCTTTACTAACATCGTCTTTGATACTCGTATCAATACCATTTTTTTCAGCAGTTTTAGTAATTTCATGCTTAATATCGTTGGTAGCATCTTTAAGAGTACGCATCCCTTTTCCTAAACCACGAGCTATTTCTGGCAACTTATCTGCACCAAAAACCATAATAACAACAAATAGTATAACTGCTATTTCGGCACCACTAATAAATAAAAATGTAGCTGATTGTATCACAATGCAAATATAGTGAGTTGTTTTGTTAGAATAAAAAAAAGCCGATTATAAAATCGGCTTTTAATTTAAATATTCTTTTTTTATCCTTTAACCTTTTCTTTAAATTGATCAAAGTCATTTTTCTTTACTTTTCTTGGCCACGAATTATTTGACGTATCTACATCGGCGGTTTCTAAATCTGGGTCTATCATAATATTAGTAATTGCTTTTTGAGTTTTGAAAACCCTTTTTACTTCACTATCATTATGCCTCCAAATTTGTGCTGGATATGTTTTTCTCTCTTTAGTACCATCTTCATAGGTTAGCTCTAAAATTATTGGCATTACCAATCCTCCTGGTTTTTCAAAAGTAACTTCATAAAAATATTTTGGAGCATCATCTAACTGTGCTTTTTCTTCATCACTTAAACTGTTTAAATAATTATTTAAGAATTCAAAATCTGAAGCTTTCTTTGCATCTTCTGGCGTTTTCCCTTCTTTTACTTCGGCAAAATAAATCAGCTTATCCTTATAATCATCAAGGTTTATATTGTATCGCTTAGCAATTTTTTCATCTTTTTCAGATGGTTTATCTGTTAAATAAAAGCTCTTAACTTCTTTAACTCCTATATCGGTATAGTCTGTTGTATAAAACCATCCTCTCCAAAACCAATCTAAATCCATAGCAGAGGCATCTTCCATACTTCTAAAAAAGTCTGCAGGTGTTGGGTGTTTAAACATCCAACGTTTTGAGTATGTTCTAAAAGCATAATCAAATAACTCAGGTCCCATAATGGTTTGCCTTAACATATACAAACCAGCCGCTGGTTTAGTATAAGCGTTCGGTCCAAATTGATAAACATAATCCCCTTGCGACATAATTGGAGAAATATAACTTTGGTCTCCTCCCATATAGGGCACAATATCTTTAGGTAAATTACCTGTTTCATAATTAGGATCGTAATCTAACTCTGCTAATGTTTCTACAAACGAGTTTAAACCTTCATCCATCCATGTCCATTGGCGCTCATCACTATTTACAATCATTGGAAAAAAATTATGTCCAATTTCGTGGGTAATTACACCAATCATACCTCTTTTAAGTCGTTTTGAATAAGTTCCATCTGGATTAGGCCTTCCGTAGTTAAAACAAATCATAGGATATTCCATTCCCATTTCTGCGTGTACAGAAACAGCCTTATTGTATGGATAATCAAAAGTAAGCTTAGAATACTCTTCTAATGTATTTGCTACAACTCTTGTTGAATGTTCTTCCCAAAGTGGATTTCCTTCTTTAGAATATAATGAAATTGCCATAACAGTTCTACCATTTATATCTACAGCCATGGCATCCCATAAAAATTTTCTTGAAGTTGCAAAAGCAAAATCCCTAACGTTATTTGCTTTAAAGTGCCATGTTTTCGTTTTTGTGCTTCTTTCTTTCTCTGCTTTTTCAGCTTCTTCCTGCGTTACAATAAAGACAGGATCTTTATATGATTTTTTAGCCAACTCAAAACGCTTAATCTGCTCTTTTGTTAAAACGTCCTTTTCATTTTGCAATACACCTGTTGCTTCTAATTTATGGTCTGCGGGAACTGTTAATTTAACATCAAAATCTCCAAACTCTAAAGCAAACTCACTACGTCCCCAAAACTGCATATTTTGCCACCCTTCAACATTATCGTAAACACAAAGTCTTGGATAAAATTGAGCTATTACATAATTACTATTTCCATCTGGAAATGACTCATAACCAGACCGTCCTCCATCTGCAACATGATTATTAACATTATACCACCATTTTATTTGAAATTTAAATTCTCCACCTGGAGCTAATGGTTTTGGTAAATTAATTCGCATCATCGTTCGATTTATCATAAAAGATAAATCTGAACCATCAGATTTTTTAACAGCCTCAATATTAAAACCACCATCAAAACGTTTTTTTAAATTTGTTTTAGTGAAATTTACTGGGCCATTAAATGTCGCATTGAAATTTTCTGATTCTACCTCTGGAGTTTTTGAATCTTTAGCTCGCATATTTTGATCAAGCTGCACCCATAAATAATCTAAATAATCTTTAGAATTGTTATGATATGTTATTTTTTCGTTTCCAAAAATCTGATTTTTAGATTCGTCTAAACGAATATCCATGACGTAATCAACTTTTTGTTGCGTATACTGATAACCAGGTGCTCCTGAAGCTGTTCTGGTATTACTTGGCGTAGGTAACACATCTTTCAATTGTCTGAATTTGTTCTGATCTGTGTGACCCTGAACTTTAGCCTTTTCTTGTTCTTGTGCAAAAATAGTCGTAGAAATAAAAACAACAGAAAGGAAATAATACTTAAACTTTTTCATTATCAATTTTATATTTTATTTAATAAACTGAATATTTGAATAATAACTGAATTATTATTACAAAAAACGTTCGAAAATAATGAATCTGAAAATGCTTTAACTTATTTTTAGTTAAACTTTAACAATGAATTATCATTTTGGGAAGTCAGTATAAAACTTTTTTGTTTGGAATTGATTTTTGTTTTTATAATGTTTTGCTGTTCTTCAAATAAATCAAATAAGACTTTATTGCTAATTTCAAAAGATTTAATAGTATCAACACGTTCTATTTCCAAATAACAACGCATAATATCTGCATCATATTCTTTACCTATAAAAACAAGATTGACTTCTTCATCATTAATCTTAACTTTTATTTTTTCATTTAAATAGCTATCAATATAGGTGTCGTTTGTTTTTGGTTCGTCTTTACCTGCTAACGTAATAGTTTCGTCATAGCGTTCTCGTAACAGGCTTTCAAAATCGTCAATAAAAATTCTTGTTGTTATTTGTACAGATTGCTTCTCTTCAATAAAATTAATTTGAGTCACACTTATATAATATTTATGCAGTGTAGTAAATGCAAAAAATGGTATAATTAAAAAGAACAAAAAGGGTTTAATTAATTTCATCTATATATTTTTTGCTAAAGTAATTATTTTGGTACTTAACTTGCTTAGTCTTTATTGTTTTATAATATGTGGTATAACATTCATATAATGAATACACAATAAAAATACGCTTTAGTAATATATGTTTCAAAAAGCATTCCAAAAAGCATTAGAAACTGTTTGGGAAGATTAAGTTCTCAAGTCAACACAAAATAAATGCGAATAGCATCGCTATTTAAAGAAATTTTGCTGCAGAATGAGCACTTAAGACTACAAAACAAACTAAAGGATAAAATTTAAACAGTTTCTTAATCTTTACCTTCTTCTAAATTTTCCATATACTGTCTATACTTATATCTTAAAAAAACCAATATGTTAAAATCGGTTTGGTTTTTACAACGCTTAATAAAATTTTCATCATCTGCACAGAAATAGAAAAAGTCCGCTACTAAATTTTCTTCCAATGGATTTGATGCTAAAAAATCTTTTGATAATCTTGATTTTATACTTTGCATCAATGGTTCTTTAGTTTCGATTTCTACACGATTTTTCAACATCTTAGTTCTTCCAGAAATCGCATTCAATATAGGATTTAAAGGAACTGAACCTGTTAAAGGCTGATACCATTTAATACCACCACCACGCGCTTCGTCCAATCGTCTTTCACTTTGTGTTGCTAATTTACCCGTATAACCTGGAATACCTAAGTCAAAAAAATTAACAGGAGGCTTACCTTCCATGTTTTTAATATCCATAAATATATTTCCAGTTAAAACCTTACCAACTACAACTTCATCCAACTCATTAACTTGCTCGTCTAATGTTACTAGAATCACTTTTGTAGAAATAACATTTTTTGAAACAACAACCTCTTTTAGTTTATGTTGAATAGATGAAAACACTAAAGTATCATTTAAGTTAGCATCCATATTAAACTCCCCATCTTTATTTGTTATTGTAAAAACTTGTGCTGTCTTATTAATTACATGAATATTTTCAATATCCGACTTACTTTCAACTTTTCCGAATATTTCTACCGTTTGAGAAAGAACGCCCTGAAAACAAAATAAAGAGAGTATGGTACTATAAAGTTTAATTTTCAACATTCTGAAGTTTTAAAAACAATTCGTTTTGTTTTATTAAAAACTCGATAAGATACATTTCATTCTCACGCTTAAAAAGCTCTGAATTTATCCCCTTTTCCTCCACAAAAGCCACAAAATCTCCAACATGTTCTAAGGGCAAGTTAAAAATGGTACTTATAGCTTTATGATCATAAACATCTAAAAGATCTTTTTGTTCTGGCCTTTCTTTTACTTTTTCTTTTAATAGATTTACTTTAAGAGGCAAATCCTTCTTAGTTAATAATTTGAAAATTTTCACAATATCAGGCATAAAATTACGTGCCTCTGGATTAATTATAGCTTTTAAATGATTAACAACAACCTCATTGTCGAATGCTTTAACATCATTATATTCAAAATCCACATCCATATTACCCATATCAATATATATAGGTTTAATGGTTTTAACATTTGCTACATCTGTTAATATGTTTCCAGAAAGACCAGACGAAAGTACAACAGCATCTAATCGGTTAACTTGTTGAACCAAGTGTATTTTTAATTGTTGCGTTTTAATAACGTCTGCATCTATAGTAATTGAAACGGTTTGAAATTGTAATGCTGAGATCTCAATAATATCACGTAATGCAGCTTTAATAACAAAAACGCCTTTTTCATTTGTGATCGTACCTTTATTCGATGACGTGTTAAAGATTGTTACAGCTTCAACATCATTATCAGTCGAAAGAATAATTCCATTTATTTCTATTCTATCGATTGATTGACCACTGGCATAAAGTGATAAAAAAATGAATATAAAAGGGGTTAGTACTAGTTTCAAGCTGCTTAAATTAAAGCATAAAGAACGGCTTTCAAATCTTAAATAAAATAAAAAGCTGTTTTAAACTTTTGTTAAAACAGCTTTTAAAACTTAAAACAGTTTTATTATTTTTTCTTATCTAAACTTAAAAATTCAGTACTTTTTTTATTCAATAATTCAAGAAACTCCATTTCTTTTCCGTAGTTAAGTAACGAAAAGTCAAAATCTTTACTTTCAACAAACCTTATAAATTCTTCAACTCGGTGCGTTGGGATATTAAAATTATCAACTATAAACTCCGACCCAAAATAATACTTAATAGATTCTACAGGAACATCGGGAATACCCGATCCCTTTTTATCTGCAATCCCAGATCTAAATAATGGTAGTAATAATTGATCGACCACATTTACCACATTAAGCCCATTAATCATCCTTTGGCGCTGCGTATTCATAGTCATGTTCTTTGTTTTAGGTCTGTAATCATCCTTAAGATCAAGATTATCACTGTATTTAACCCCAAAATACAAAGCATCTAATTTGGGTTTAAATGTATTGGTATTCTGTATATCGGTATTTAAGTTCCCTGATAATCCTTTTGTTGAAACAACAATCTCATCAAGCTTATAAATTTCTTCAATTAAAAAAAGTTTCATGGATTTAGATTGAATAATTGCTTCATTAATTTCAAAATTAATATTTTGATATTGTAAGGCGCTTACTTCTATTAAATCGTCCTGCTTTACACGCAATGTAAATGCACCATTTCCATCAGTAATAGTCCCTTTATTTGATGACGCATTGTAAATTGTAATACCAGCAACATCACTACTTTCAACAATTATTTTTCCGCTAATTTGTATGCGCTTAATACCTTGAGACATCACATGCATTGTAGATAATAATGCAAAAAAGAAAATGGCTTTTTTCATGTTATTTTTTATTGAAAATACCATTTTTATTAGACTTTCCAATACCTAAAGCCACAAAAATTTTCCTAAACATAATATTTCATTTAATTTTGTCGTGCAAAATTTTTAATAAACCCATCGTTTCTTTTTGTTATTAACCGAAAATGAGATAAAATTTGTTCAGGTGAGAGACTTTTTACAAGACAAAATTAAAAATAATATTATATAAAAAAGCAGACACTAATTTCACTAATTCTTCTACCTACCTGTTTACCAAGCCAAAGACATGGTAGCATAGACTGAAAGTCTGATTCGTGTTTATGATAAACATAGAGACCTCATTTTATTCGTGTAAATTTGTGCAATTCGTGTCTTAATTATAGTTTGATGCTCAGAGTTTAGTTTGTAGTCGTAGTTTATATAGATTAAAATTCTATAAAACCGATAGGAAAAATAACTTAAAAAGATGTGGATATTATCATAGCCTATCACAACTAGGCTTTAAAAAACAAAAAAATAAGATGTGTTCAATATGAAAAATATAATTATTGCAAGTACTTCAACAATTCATGGTAGCGGTTATTTAGATTACATCTTAGATGATTTAACCGTTTTATTTAAAGAAACCGAAGAGATTCTTTTTGTCCCCTATGCTAGACCCAGTGGTATATCTCATGATGAATATACCAAAACGGTTACTAATGCTTTTGCAAAAATTAATAAAAAAGTAAAAGGCATCCATACTTATGAAGATCCTATTGAAGCCATAAAAAAAGCCAAAGCTATTTTTATTGGCGGTGGTAATACATTTGTTTTAACAAATCAACTTTATAAAAACAATTTAATAGGCGCCTTACAAACGGCTATAAAAAATGGAATCCCCTATTTAGGCACAAGTGCAGGCAGTAATATTTGTGGACTTACTATAAAAACGACGAACGATATGCCTATAGTATACCCTCCAAGTTTTAATGCTTTAGGGTTTGTTCCTTTCAACATTAACCCGCATTATTTAGATCCAGATAAGGGCAGTAAGCATATGGGTGAAACCAGAGAAACTAGAATAAAAGAATTCCATAACTTTAACAACCAGCCTGTTATAGGCTTACGAGAAGGTAGCTGGCTAGAAGTTAAAAATGATTCGATTATTTTAAAAGGACATTTAACTGCGCGTATTTTCGAATATAATAAAACGCCTTATGAGGTTAATCCAGAAACAGAGTTAGACCATTTAAAATAAAAAAGCTCCATATTTCTATGAAGCTTTTAAGAGCGAGAGACCAGGTTCGAACTGGCGACATTCAGCTTGGAAGGCTGACGCTCTACCAACTGAGCTACTCTCGCATTACTGGGTGCAAATATATACAAACTGTTAACTCTTATGCAAGAAAAAATTATAACTTTTTCAAAAAATGATATCCTAAAATGTTAAACCCCTCATTATAATAGAACTTATGAGAAGGATTATTGCCTACATATGTGTTTAACTCAACAGTTTCGCAACCTTTTTCTAAAACATAATTATAGATCCATTCAAAAAACTGCTTCCCTAAACCTTTACCTCGGTAAGCATCATCTATATAAACATGATCTGCTTCTACGCTCTTTCCTGAATAATGCCTTGTGCAAAACCACAAACCACTTACTCCTATTATTTTATTATTGTCATATATTACTGCACATTCATAATTTTGAGTAATCATTTCAGAAAAACGCTGTTCTAAAATAGCATAAGGAACTTTATCTTCATTTAGCTTATACACTAAAGGAATAACAGAATTTATATTTTCTTTTTCTATAATTTTAAATATGAAAGACATAGATTATTTATTTAAAACGACTGCCTAAAATTAATTCTATTTTTTATAATTACGACTAGTGACTCGTAATAAAATATGGGGTCTAACAAGTAATTAGTTTTTGTTTAGAATTATATTAATTCCAAATGAACCAGCTATATGTATTAAAATTTTATATTTTTAGTTGCGTTAAATAAAAAAATCTTTTTTGTATTTTACATCACCCAGAACTGCAAAAAAAGGCAGTTCTGACCTCTTCAAAGGAGAGAGGTGAATTGGAAACCCAGCCTGTCCAGGCAGGCCCGATCCAAGGATCGGAGAATTTTTAGATTAAAAATGAGAGGAAAAAATCTTAAAGTCCGTTTATTAATTGGTGCTGCCATTGCAATATTCTTTGTTTTAAAAAAGTGTAGCCAACAAGAAGTGAATCCTTACACAGGAAGAACCCAAACCATATCTATGACTCCTGATAAGGAAATTGCTATTGGATTACAAAATGCGCCTCAAATGGCACAGCAACATGGTGGATTACACCCTAAGAACGAATACCAAGCTATGGTTGATAATGTTGGGAACAAACTAGTTAATAACAGTATAGCTAAAGATACACCGTACCAATATGAGTTTCATTTATTGGCCGATCCAAACACGATCAATGCTTTTGCGTTACCTGGAGGACAAATATTTATAACCTATGCGTTATTCTCTAAATTAAAAAACGAAGACCAATTGGCTGGAGTACTAGGACATGAAATCGGGCATGTTTTAGGGCGCCATAGTGCAGAAAGAATAGCGGAAAGTGAATATTGGCAAGGACTAACAACCGCAGGATCTGTTGGTGCAGATATGGGAGGACTGATAAGTGGTATTGGACAAAACACACTACTTACTAATGGAAGAGATGATGAATTAGAAAGTGATGATCTTGGTGTTCTTTTTATGATTAAGGCTGGTTATAACCCTGAAGAGATGATTGGTGTTATGGAGATTTTGAAAGCCGCAGCTGGTCCTAATCGAGTTCCAGAATTTCAAAGCACGCATCCAGACCCCGATAATAGAATTGAAAAAATTCAAGAAGCCATAGAAAAACACAGAAATAAAAAGGATTAAATCCAGATCCCTCAAAAAGAAGGATTTACCTGCCATGCAATAGAAGCATGAACTCATAAAAAAAACCTTGATTTTCAAGGTTTTTTTTATGAGCGACTAACTCAAAATAATTATTTATTTTATAATTATTTTTTCTTTTTTGATTTTAATATAGCTTCTTTTATAATTGCTGCAGCATCTTTTGCTCCGTGCAATTCTGCATATTTTAATGCTGTCATTTTTTTAGCAGATTTTGCTTTTAAATTAGCGCCTTTAGCAATTAAAAGCTTTAAAATATCTGTTCTGTTAAATTTAGCAGCATACATTGCTGGGGTCATTCCATTAGACTTTTCATTTACGTCTGCACCTCTGTCAATAAGTTTTTTTACTGTTTCTAAATCTCCTTTTGCAATTGAAACACAAAATGAGTTCACTTTAAATACATACTCAACATTCGTATTATTAGTGTTTTCTGTAATAGTTTTGGCATTAACGGCTACAATAGAGAAACATAATGCCATGGTTGTAATAATGATTGTTTTTTTCATGATGAAAGATTTAATTTATTGATTTAGTTTTCTGATATACTAAAGAGACGACAATAATTCTAATCTGTTACATAAAAAAGAAAAAATAACACATTTTTAACTTTTTTTTCACAAATAATTAGTCGATCTATTCTTTTCTAAAAAACTCGCAAAAAGCCTTTAAAAACCTAGTATTTTTAAAGATGTTTTATTTAACTTCTTTATCTTTGTTTTGTCTTAAAATTTAAAAAAATGAACAAAAAAGTTATCTTAATGATACTTGATGGGTGGGGTAATTCTCCAGATCCTAAGGTGTCTGCTATCGACCATGCAAACACATCTTTTATAGACTCCCTTTATAAAAAATATCCATTCGCTACATTGAGAACTGATGGGTTACATGTAGGGTTACCAGAAGGTCAAATGGGGAATAGCGAGGTTGGTCATATGAATCTTGGCGCAGGACGTATTGTCTATCAAGATTTAGTAAAAGTTAATTTAGCTGTAAAAAACAAAACATTAAATAACGAAAAAGTGTTGGTAGATGCCTTTAATTATGCAAAAACTAACAACAAAGATGTTCATTTTTTAGGATTATTAAGTGACGGTGGTGTGCATTCACATATAAACCACTTATTAGGGCTATTAGATGCTGCTAACGATTTTGGTTTAACCAAAACTTTTGTGCATGCATTTACAGATGGGCGCGATGTAGATCCAAAATCGGGATATGGTTTCCTTACCGAATTAGAAAGTCATTTAGAAAAAACAAATAGCAAACTGGCTACCGTTACGGGGCGTTACTATGCTATGGATAGGGACAAACGCTGGGAACGTGTAAAATTAGCTTATGATGGATTAGTTAATAGTATTGGAGAAAAATCTACTAACGTTACTGAGACCATTCAAAAAAGTTATAAAAATGATATTACTGATGAGTTTATAAAACCAATTATCATGGTTGATGAATCTGGTAATCCTCAAGCAAGTATCAAAGAAGGTGATGTTGTTATCTTTTTTAATTTTAGAACAGACCGTGGTAGAGAATTAACCGAAGCTTTATCTCAAACCGATTTTCATGAGCAAAACATGCACAAATTGGATTTACATTATGTTACGCTTACAAATTATGATGAGACTTATAAAAATGTAAACGTTATATTCAATAAAGATAATTTAACCGAAACACTAGGTGAAGTTTTAGAAAAACATAATAAAAAGCAAATTCGTATTGCTGAAACAGAAAAATATCCACACGTTACATTCTTTTTCTCAGGAGGACAAGAACAACCTTTTAATGGAGAAACGCGAATCCTAAGAAACTCACCAAAAGTAGCCACATACGATTTAAAACCAGAAATGAGTGCTTACGAATTACGTGATGCATTGATTCCTGAACTACAAAAAGGAGATGTTGATTTTGTTTGTTTAAATTTTGCAAATGGCGACATGGTAGGTCATACAGGAGTTATGGAAGCAGCTATAAAGGCTTGCGAAGCAGTAGACAAATGTGTTGAAGACGTTATCACTACAGCTTTAGAAAATGACTATACGACATTGCTTATAGCAGATCATGGAAATTGTGAAACCATGATAAATCCAGATGGCTCACCAAATACAGCGCACACAACAAATCCCGTTCCTGTAATTTTAATAGATAAGGAATTAAAAACGATCAAAGATGGTATTTTGGGTGATATGGCTCCTACTATTTTAAAATTAATAGGTATTGAACAACCAGAATCTATGACACAACATCCTTTAGTTTAAACAAAAAAATAATTTGTTGTACTTTTGTTATAAACCCAAGTTTGTAACTTAAATGAAATTTAACAACCAACTTATTATTGCAATAGATTTTGATGGAACTATTGTTGAGGATGCATACCCAAAAATAGGAAAGCCAATATTGTTTGCTTTTGAAACTTTAACAAAGTTACAAGATGATGGACACCGACTTATTTTATGGACTTACAGATCTGGCAGAAGATTAAAAGAAGCCGTTAAATTCTGTGAAGATCATGGTATCATTTTTTATGCTGTAAACAATAGTTTTCCAGAAGAGGAATATACTAATAATGTAAGCAGAAAAATTAATGCTGATTTATTTATTGACGATAGAAATATTGGAGGGCTTTTAGGTTGGGGTGAAATATACCAAATGCTTACTAATACAAGCCCTCCTAAAATTCAAAAAAAGAAAGGCCTGTTCGGTTTTCTAAAGTAGGCTCTTTTGAACCTATCTTGATTTTCTTTTCAAATTAATTGGTAATAGGCTTTATCGATAGATTCTCTATGGTCTGGGTGCGCAATATTCACTAACGCTTTAACTCTTTCTTTAATGGTTTTCCCATATAAGTTAGCTATACCATATTCGGTCACCACATGATGTACATGCGCTCTGGTCGTAACAACACCTGCTCCCAATTTTAAAGATGGGACAATCCTACTAATACCCGTTTTTGTTATAGAAGGCAATGCTATAATAGCTTTCCCGCCATCACTCAAAGATGCGCCTCTTATATAATCCATTTGCCCTCCTACTCCCGAATACATTTTAGCTCCTATAGAGTCTGCACAAACCTGACCTGTTACATCTACTTCAATAGCAGAATTAATAGCAACCATTTTTGGGTTTTGTTTAATAATAGAAACATCATTCACATAATCTGAAGCACGCACTTCTACAAACGGATTATCATCAACATAATCATACAATCGTTTAGAGCCAATTAAAAAAGTAGCTAATGCACGCCCTGGATTAACACCTTTAAAGTTTCCATTAATCACATTTTTCAGAATTAAATCAATAACGCCATCAGAAAACATTTCAGTATGTAATCCTAAATCTTTATGATTCGTTAAACGAGATAATACGGCATTAGGAATTGTTCCAATGCCCATTTGCAATGTGCTTTTATCTTCAATTAGACTAGCAACATAATCTCCAATTTTATTTTCAATAGCCGATGGAGTCCCATACACATGTGTAGGTATCGGTTCATTACATTCAACAAATAAATCGATCTCTGCAATATGAATAATACCGTCTCCATGAATTCTTGGCATCTGCTCATTTACTTGCGCGATTACAATTTTTGCATTATCTATAGCTGCCAGAGTAGCTTCTACCGAAACGCCTAACGAACAATACCCATGCTTATCTGGAACAGATACATGAATTAATGCCACATCTAATGGTAAAATATGTCTTTTAAATAATAATGGTAACTCACTTAAAAAAACGGGCGTATAAGACCCATTTCCTGCTGTTAATGTATGTCTTACATTATCTCCAATAAAAAATGAATTTACATGAAAACTATCGCTTAACTCTGGGTTTGCATACCCCGTGTCGCCTTCAACATGTAAATGACAAACCTCAACATTTCTTAATTCCTGATGACGTTCTGTTAAGGCATTCATTAATAATTGCGGAGCTGATGCAGCTGCCTGAATATAAATTCTATCATTACTTTTAACGACTTTAACGGCTTCTTCTGCACTAACAATTTTATACATCTCGTTTTATTTATCACAATAAATGTATTCATTAGCAGACTCCTAAAAAATGTCAAAAGTCATATTATCATAAAAATATTAATGCTTAATTTTAAGTATCTTTGCCATTATTTTTCAAATATGATTATAGTAAAAACAAAAGAGGAAATAGAGTTAATGCGCAAAAGTGCTTTAATAGTTTCAAAAACGCTTGGCATGCTTGCTAAAGAAGTCAAGGAAGGTGTTACCACAATGCAACTTGATAAGCTTGCTGAAGAATTTATAAGAGACCAAGGTGCCTTACCTGGTTTTTTAGGATTGTACGACTGCCCTTCTACCTTACTTTGTAGTGTGAATGAAGCTGTAGTACATGGTTTACCAACAAAAACACCTTTAAAAAATGGGGATATTGTTTCCATCGACTGCGGTGCTTTAATGAACGAGTTTTACGGAGATCATGCGTATACTTTTGAGATTGGTGATGTAGATCCTGAAACTAAAAAGCTGATACAAATAACTAAAGAGTCTCTTTATGTTGGTATCAAAGAACTTAAAATTAACAATCGCGTAGGAGACGTAGGCCACGCTATACAGCAGCATTGTGAAGTGCATGGGTATGGCGTTGTTCGAGAATTAGTTGGTCATGGATTAGGTAGAAAAATGCATGAAGATCCAGAAATGCCTAATTATGGCCGTCGTGGTCGTGGTAAAAAGTTTATTGAAGGTATGGTAGTAGCCATAGAACCTATGATAAATGGAGGCACACACAAGGTAAGACAATTAAAAGACGGGTGGACTATTGTTACACAAGACGGAAAACCTAGTGTCCACTTTGAACATGATGTGGCTATTGTAGACGGAAAACCAGAAATACTATCGACTTTTGCTTATGTACATGAGGCTTTAGGTATTGTGAGTCATGAGGAGGATGAATTTCGTCAGACTGCTTTGGTGTTATAGGTTATTACACAGAGATGCGCGAAGATTCACTGAGATACACAGAGAAAATTAATAGATAGTAATAAATTATAGATGCTGGTATTGAAGTGCATCGAGCCTTAGGTTTTGGATTATTAGAGTCTGAATATCAAGAATGTTTGCTTTTTGAGTTTAAATATTTAGGTTTACAGGTTATTACACAGAGATGCGCGAAGATTCACTGAGATACACAGAGAAAACTAATGAATAGTAATTAATCTTACTGAAAAAATTATGTTTGCTTTTTGAGTTTAAATATTTAGGTTTAATGTTACTTCAGACTGCTTTGGTCTTATAGGTTATTACACAGAGATGCGCGAAGATTCACTGAGGTACACAGAGAAAATTAATGAATAGTAATTAATCTTACTGAAAAAATTATGTTTGCTTTTTGAGTTAAAATATTTAGGTTTAAATGTTACTTCAGAATGCTTTGGTGTTATAGGTTATTACACTGAGATGCGCGAAGATTCACTGAGATACACAGAGAAAATTAATGAATAATGATCTTACTAAAAAAATTATAGGAGCTGCCATTGAAGTGCATCGAACCTTAGGCCCTGGATTATTAGAGTCTGCATATCAAGAATGTTTACTTTTTGAATTAAAATATTTAGGTTTAAATGTTACTAAAGAAGTGGCTCTTCCCATAATATATAAAGATCTAAAATTAGATCATGGTTATAGAATTGACTTATTAGTCGAGAATAAAATTGTGGTAGAACTTAAAACAGTTGAAACTTTTAGCGATGTCCATTTTGCTCAAATATTAACTTATATGAAATTAGGGAAGTATCCTTTAGGATTATTAATAAACTTCCATACCAAACTTTTAAAAAACGGCATTAAACGATTTATAAACACCCCTCAGTGAATCTCTGCGAATTCTCTGTGTAACTCAGCGTAACAAATTGAAAAAACTCTTTAAATTCATACTAAATTTTATCCCAAGACCTTTACTCATTAGGTTGAGTTACGTTATTCGTCCTGTTTTAGCGTATTTTTTAAAAGGCAACACATATACCGATCCTATAGATGGCAGAAGCTTTAAAAGCTTTTTGCCTTATGGTTATGGTAAACAACGTAATAATGTACTATCACCTTCTTCGCTTTCCTTAGAACGTCATAGGTTATTGTGGTTGTATTTAAAAAACGAAACTAAGTTCTTTCAACCTGACGTTTTAAAAGTATTACATTTTGCTCCAGAGCAAGCCTTTTACAAACGGTTTAGAAAGATGAATCATCTTGAATATATAACCACCGATTTAAATTCTCCTTTGGCTGATGTGAAAGCCGATATTTGTAATCTGCCTTTTAAAAATGATACTTTTGATATTATTCTTTGTAATCACGTTTTAGAACATATCCCAGACGATACCAAAGCCATGCAAGAATTGTATCGGGTATTAAAAGTTGGAGGCATGGGGATTCTCCAAATTCCACAAGATTTATCAAGGGAAAACACTTTTGAAGATGATACGATAACAGATAAAAAAGAGCGTGCTAAAATCTTCGGACAATATGATCATGTACGTGTATATGGCCGTGATTATTTTGATAAACTCCGTAGTATTGGTTTTAAGGTTGAAGAAGTAGATTACACAGCTAACCTTTCAAATGAAGCTATTGAAAAGTATTGTTTAGCAAAAGGTGAAATTATTCCCGTAGTTTATAAATAATAAGATATTAAATCTATTTTTTCATGACACAACAAATTATAATTGCTACAGGTGCTTTATTTGGTATGCTATCTGTAATTTTTGGAGCTTTCGGAGCTCATGCCTTAAAAAAAATTTTATCTACCGAACAGTTACATAGTTTTGAAGTTGGTGTAAAATACCAAATGTATCATGCTATTGTATTATTAGCTATAGGTTTAAATTCTAACAGCCTAACTTCTGCGGTCTACTGGTGTTTTACCTTGGGAATTATATTATTCTCTTTTAGTATTTATGGGTTAGTATTATCAGACGCTAAAGGAAAAAAGTTGCGGTTTTTAGGTCCTATTACTCCAATAGGTGGTTTACTTTTAGTTATTGGCTGGCTCCTTTTACTAATTAACGCTTTATAAAACTAAAAATCAGTTACTCTTCAGGAAACCCATTTAAAGATAAGGTTTCCAACTCTTTTTTATCATTTTCAAAAATAAGATACACTTTAAATTCTGGATGTGATCTCAAAAACGCTTTTACTTTTTCAACACCCATAGCTTTAAATGCCGTAGCATACCCATCAGCTGTTATACAATCTTTTGCAATAACAGAAATGCTTAGCAAATTAGTTTTACTTGGATAGCCCGTTTTAGTATCAATAATATGGGCGTACCGATTTCCATTTTCATCTATTTTAAACTTTCTGTACGTTCCAGAAGTTGCCATAGCCTCATTCGTTAAAACAAGTGTTCTGGAAAGGGACTGGGTATCATCAAAATTAGGGTTTTCAATACCGACCTTCCAACCACTGTTCTTTTCAACATTAAGTCCTTTGGCATGAAGCTCCCCTCCAATATTAACTATATAGTTATGAGTATGTTTAGTATCTAAAAAGCTTGCAATAACATCTACCGCATAGCCTTTTGCTATCGCATTAAAATCTAAAAATGTTCCTTTTGGTTTAGTAATAGTATTATGATCTCTATGTACTTTATTAAAGCCAACGGTATGCATCAAGCTATCAATTTTCAAACTGTCTAAGTTTACAATTTTACCTTCTGGACCAAAGTCCCATGCATTTACAATAGCTCCAATGGTAGGATCGAAAGCACCTTCGGTTTCTTTATAAATTGTTTTAGAAACGTCGTATACGTTTCTAAAATGGGCATCAATTTCAATCGTTTCGTTTCTGTTTAATTTAGAAATATCTGAGTTTGCTTGATACGTAGACATCGATTTATTAATCACATAAAATAAGCTATCAACCTGTTTTTCATAATTCACATCAGAACTATAGGTTACCTCATAAAATGTTCCAAAAATGGTTCCAGAAAGTTTTGTGTTTTTTGGTTCCTTTTTACAAGACATTAAAACGAAAACAATTAATAGACTTGTAAGATGTTTCATTTAGTTAAAATTTGTTTCTAAAACCTGTATCCCATTATACTCTAAAAGGTATTCTTCATCTAAAAATATGGGGCCTTTTTCGCCATTTGCATTACCTAATCCAACACCTGCATATAAAACTTTTGCGTTCTTTTCACGAGCATGCTTTTTAAACGACTCCATCCAAACGACATCATAATTATTAGGATTTTCTGGCAATACTACAGCTCTTACTATAACAAAATAATACTGCTTGTTTTTATCGATACAAACAAACTGTGGATGCTTTTTAAGCTTACTGTTTACAGCTATAAATTCAAAACCTTGTTCCACTAACTCTTCTCCAACATGGTTCATAGCTAAATTATGTAATTCCTGTTTCGTAAGTGGTTTGCTCATGTAACAAAATTAATATTTTTCTACTTATGTTAAAATAAAAAAATGGTTAACTTTATAAATCATTAAAATTCAAATGAATTCAAAAAAATTAAATTCTTCTCTAAAATATCTCAATGATCAAGTTTCCGGTTTCTAAAAAAATAGGTCTATTCTTAGGACCTCTATTTTTCATTATTATTCAATTATTATCCTTTGAGCTTGTTTCCGAAAAAGGAGATCATGTTATAGCAATAGCGTTATGGATGGTTAGTTGGTGGGTTACGGAAGCTGTTTCTATTTCGGTAACAGCATTACTACCTTTACTTCTATTTCCTTTGCTTAAAGTAATGCCTATTGGTGATGTTGGCGCAAATTACGGGAGCCCTATTGTGTTTTTATTTTTTGGGGGCTTTGTTCTTGCATTAGCTTTAGAAAAAGTAAACCTTCATAAAAGAATTGCTTTAAACATTATAAAAAGGACGGGCACAACCCCCAATAAAGTTATTTTAGGATTTATGATTGCTACAGCTTTTATGAGCATGTGGATTAGCAACACTGCAAGTACCGTTGTTATGCTTCCTATCGCCATGTCGGTTATAAAATTACTTATTGATGATGAAGATGGTTTCACTAAGAAGGATCAAAATTTTGCAATTAGTGTTATGCTTGGCATTGCTTTTTCTGCTAATGCAGGTGGTATTGCTACTGTTATTGGTACACCTCCAAATTCTGTTTTAATAGGATTACTTGAAAATGAATATGGTATTGAAATATCATTTCTTAACTGGATGGTTTTAGGACTCCCTTTTTCTATTCTTTTAATCTCCATTATTTACTTAGTTATGGTAAAAGGGATGTTTCCCAATACGGGATTAGAGTTTAAAACGTCTCATAACGTTATAGATTCAGAATTAAAAAAGCTTGGTAAAACATCGGCAAAGGAAAAACATGTGCTTGTTATATTTGGAATTACGGTAGCTCTTTGGATATTCAGGACTGTTATTAACTCTTTCATTCCTAGTTTAGAGTTAACAGATACTATGATTAGTATTTTTGGAGCTTTAGCTCTCTTTACAATTCCTTTTAACATACAAAAAGGAGACTTTATTTTAGTCTGGAGTGATACTCAAAAACTAGCTTGGGGCATCTTAATTTTATTTGGCGGTGGTTTAGCTTTAGCTAAAGGTATGTCTTCAAGTGGTATTGTAGATTTAGTTGCTACAACTATTGCGAATAGTAATATTAGTATTTTATTAATGGCTTCTTTACTTATAATCTTAATGCTATTTATGACTGAATTAATGAGCAATGTTGCTTTAGTTTCTGTTCTCGCTCCTGTTGTGGCGGGTATTGCTATCGGATTAGAGATTCCTGTTCTCTATTTATTAATTCCTGTAACGATGGCTAGTAGTTGTGCTTTTATGTTACCTATGGCAACGCCCCCCAATGCTATCGTATTTGCTAGCGGATTTATTAAAGTGCATGAAATGGCACGTGTTGGTATTGTACTAAATTTAATAGCTGTTGTATTATTGATATTGGTATTCGAATATTGTGTGCCTTTAATTTTTTAATTTTAGCTAGGAAAATTATTTAAATCGAACAAATTTAGAACTCCCAAAGGTGTAATTTGAAACAGGAATTACAGCATCTTTTTTAAGCTGATACCATGGCGACATATTCGAATCCTCTAAATTCTTAACTAAATGAACACTTTGCGCAGGTGTGTTACCTTGAAATAATAAATATAGTTTTTCTCCTTTACTATTTACAACTTCATCACATATCATAACAATATGTCCAGGAGCTCCTCCTCTAATTAACATGTCTCCAATTTCAAGATCTTTTGCATCCTCTATCTTAGGTAATTCATTATACAACGAGAGTGTTCCAGAATACATATAAATCAAGTTTAAATACTTATAAAAATTTTCTTTAGAATGATCTACGGATGCTGATTTATGAAACGTGACCTTATTGCCCTTAATTTTTGGTCTGTATCCTTTTGCATACTGCTTCCAGGAACAGTAATGCCCGCTGGTGAAATTAAAACCAATCTCATCTTTTCTTTGATTATCCCATAAATATTCACTCCTTATTCTAATTAAAGCATCGGCACACTGTTGTAATCCATTTTTAGGCACAGGAATTTCCAAAATACCAATGTGTCCCAGTTGCCAATAATATTCTGAATTATCATAATTAATAATCTTACTCCCGAATGGTTTCAATTTATAATTTCTAAGATAGTCTTGAAACGATCCTTTAGAATAGGTAACGCGCTTATAGTTTTCAGGAACTATTACTCTTGATTTAATCGTTAAACTATCTTCGTTTATTAAATTTTGGGGTTCAACTGAAGCGACTAAAGCTGTCACATTCTTTTTAACAGGTTTTAATTGATATACTAAAACCATAGTGAGTACTAAGACACAAATAACGAAGAAACTTTTTTTCATAAACTCTTAAACGAAAAAACCCAACACTTTCGTATTGGGTTTAATTTATATGATTTAATATCAAGTATGAAAAGACAGTTATTGTCTAGCCTCCAAAATCATCAAATCTAATATTCTCGTCAGCAAGACCAAAGTCTTCACCCATCTTTTGAACTGCTTTGTTCATTAATGGAGGACCACAGAAATATAATTCTATATCTTCTGGCGACTCATGCAAACTTAAATAATTATCTATAACACAATTATGAATAAATCCTACGAAACCATCTCCTTCTGTATCATTAATATCTTTTTTTACTTTCCAATTATCTTCTTCCATGGGTTCAGATAATGCTAAGTGAAATTTAAAGTTAGGAAAATCTTTTTCTAATGCTTCAAAATGTTCTAAATAGAACAACTCACGTTTAGAACGACCTCCATACCAATACGACACTTTTCTACCTGTTTTCAAAGTTCTGAATAAGTGATATAAATGAGAACGCATTGGTGCCATACCTGCTCCTCCTCCAACATAAAGCATCTCTGCTTCAGACTCGTTGATGAAGAATTCGCCATAAGGTCCTGAAATAGTTACTTTATCGCCTGGTTTTTGATTAAATATATAAGAAGATGCGATACCTGGGTTAACATCCATCCAACCGTTCTTAGCACGGTCCCATGGTGGTGTCGCAATACGTACATTTAGCATAATTTCACGCCCTTCAGCTGGGTAAGAGGCCATAGAATAGGCTCTTTCAACTGTTTCGGTATTCTTCATTACTAAAGGCCAAAGGTTAAATTTATCCCATTCTGCTTGAAACTTATCAGGTGTTTCATGTTCTTCTGGGTGCGCAGTAATGTCCATATCGGCAAACTTAACTTCACAGTTAGGAATTTCTATTTGAATATAACCTCCTGCTTTGTACCCCATATCCTCAGGAATTTCAACTACAAATTCCTTAATAAAAGAAGCCACATTATAATTACGTACAACGGTAGCTTCCCATTTTTTAATACCAAAAACTTCTTCAGGAATGGTAATATTCATGTCTTGCTTTACTTTAACCTGACATGATAAACGTGCGCCTTCCTTTAATTCTTTACGTGTAAAGTGAGGTGTTTCTGTTGGAAGTGCTTCTCCTCCGCCTTCTAATACATGACATTCACATTGAATACATGTTCCACCACCTCCACAAGCTGATGGTAAAAATATTTTTTGAGCACCTAATGTAGATAATAAACTATCTCCAGAGGCTACTTCAATTTCTCTTTCGCCATTGATGGTAATTTTTACTGGACCTGATGGTGACAACTTTTGCTTTACAAATAATAGCAATGCTACCAACAACAATGTAATAATTAAAAAAGCTGTTACGGTTACTATAATTGTTCCTAATGTTCCTGCTGCTAAGATCATATTACTCATTTACTTTTATGTTGTTAGCTATCACTTTTTCTTCAGATGTTTCGACTGAATTTATACTGAGCGTATTTGAAGTAGTACTCAACGTGACATTTTCGTTTCCTTTTAAACCTTCATGCGTCTCTACAGAAGCTGTTTTCTCTTCTTTAGCTCCTTCTTCATCACCACCAGTTAGCATCCCACCAAAACTCATAAAACCTATGGCCATTAAACCTGTAATAATAAATGTGATTCCTAAACCACGTAATGCTGGCGGTACGTTTGAATATCTTATTTTCTCACGAATCGCTGCAATAGCAAGAATTGCTAAAAACCAACCAATTCCTGATCCGATACCATAAGTTGTTGCTAATCCTAAAGTTGGAATCTCACGAGATTGCATAAATAAAGAGCCTCCTAAAATAGCACAGTTTACAGCAATAAGTGGTAAAAAGATACCAAGTGAGTTATATAACGATGGTGAAAATTTCTCAACCACGATTTCTACTAATTGTACCATCGTTGCAATGGTTGCAATAAACATGATGAATGATAAGAAACTTAAATCGTAAGTTGCATATTCTTCACCTAACCATGCTAATGCACCAGGTTGTAATAAATACTGATCTAATAACCAGTTTAAAGGTACCGTAATAGCCAATACAAATATAACAGCAGCACCAAGACCAACAGCTGTACTTACTTTTTTAGATACGGCTAGGTAAGAACACATTCCAAGGAATGTAGCAAAAACCATGTTATCTATAAATATTGATTTGAAAAATAATTCTATATGTTCCATTTTTTCTAGTATTCAGTATCTCAGTGTTCAGTGTTCAGTAACTACTTACTGCAACTGCCAACTGCATACTAATTTAATCTTCTATTAATGCTTTGTTTCTACTACGTTGTATCCAAATAATAATCCCTACAACGACTAATGCCATAGGCGCTAATAACATAAATCCGTTATTCTCATAGCCATATTGGTAGACACCCGTTTTTTCAATAGGATCTCCTAAAACCTTAATTCCTAATAAAGTACCTGCTCCCAATAACTCTCTAAAAAATGCTACTATAATTAATATAACACCATAACCTAACGAGTTACCAATACCATCTAGAAACGAACGCCATGGTCCGTTAGCTAAAGCAAATGCTTCAAAACGTCCCATAATAATACAGTTAGTAATAATTAATCCAACAAATACAGAAAGTGTCTTACTTAACTCGTAAGCAAAGGCTTTTAGCACTTGATCTACAATAATTACTAGGGCTGCCACTACAATCAATTGAACAATGATTCTAATTTTTGACGGAATAATGTTTCTCATTAAAGAAATAACTACGTTTCCTATTCCTAATACAAACAACACAGAAACAGACATTACTATGGCCGCCTCTAATTCTGCTGTAATTGCCAATGCCGAACAAATACCTAATACTTGAATAGTAATCGGGTTATTATCTGCTAATGGATCTTTAATTAATGCTACATCTTTTTTTGATAAAAGTCCCATAATTATTTCAATGTTTTAAAATAAGGTACATATTGTCTTAATTCAGACTTAAGCATTGCAGAAACTCCGTCACCAGTAATGGTGGCTCCCGCAATTGCATCTACCTCGTTATCATTTTTATCTATATTCTTTGGATCATTGTTTCCTTTAGCAACTGTAATGCCTTTAAAGCTTCCATTGCTCATTAAATCTTCACCTATAAAATCATCCATAAAATAACGTTGCTTAATATTAGCACCCAAGCCTGCTGTTTCTCCTTTATGATCAAAATAAGCACCTTGAACAACCATATTAGCATCTAGAGCAACATATGCCCAAATAGCATCCCAAAGTCCTTTACCTCTAATAGGTGCTATATAAAATGTTTTTCCATCTTTAGTACCAACAAACAATGGTAAGCGTCTTTTATTACCTGCTTTAGCACTGGTTTGTTCCTTTTTCACATCAATTAAATAGGCTTCAGAGTCTTCTGTTACATCATCACCTTGTATAACTAATTGCTTAGTAATGTATTTAGAGAACAACTCGGGAGCTTCATCTGTAGAAACGAAAATAGCACTGCTTTCATCGTTTGCATTAACGCCCATAGCATACAAAATGTTTTGCTGCTTTTCTAATCGCTCGTTATTATCAATTCTTGGTCTTAGGGCAGAAGCTGTAAACGCTAGTACCCCTCCAACTACTATTACCATGATTATGGCAAAAAGTATGGTATATATGTTTGAATCCGTTTTTTTACTCATGATTAAGCTGTTTTTGCTTTTAAACGTTTCATTCTTTGTTTTATATTACCTTGAACCACATAATGGTCAATTGTAGGTGCAAACACATTCATTAATAGAATCGCTAACATAACACCTTCTGGATATGCTGGATTAAATACACGAATTAAAATTGAAATAAAACCAATTAAAAATCCGTAAATCCATTTTCCTTTATTGGTTTGAGACGCTGTTACTGGATCTGTTGCCATAAACACCGTACCAAAAGCAAAACCTCCAATAAGTAAGTGATGCCACCATGTTGTACTCATTAGTCCGTAGAATTTACTACTTTCTGTAATCCAACCAGAATCAACCACTTGATTAAAAATTAATCCCATTACTATAGCACCTAAAGCAGATGATAACATGATTCTCCAACTTCCTATTTTTGCAAAGATTAAGAATAACCCACCTAATACAATTAATAAGGTTGACGTTTCTCCAACAGAACCAGGAATAAACCCTAAGAACATGTCCATAACTTCATAACCTGCAGCTTTTCCTTGGGCAAGACTTCCTAATATTGTTTCTCCAGAAATAGCATCTAGATTGGCTCCTGCAGCAATGTTATTAGCTCTTTCCACAGCACCTTCAACCCATACCTTATCTCCAGACATCCATGTTGGATAAGCAAAGAATAAAAAGGCTCTAATAGTTAATGCAGGGTTTAATATATTCATTCCTGTACCACCAAATACTTCTTTACCAATTACAACTCCAAATACAATGGCTACTGCTAGCATCCATAATGGAATATCTACTGGTACAATAAGTGGTACTAACATACCTGTTACTAAGTACCCTTCTTCTACTTCGTGCCCTTTAATGATGGCAAATATGAATTCAATTCCTAAACCAACAGCATAAGACACAATGACTAATGGTAATATTTTCCAGAAACCAATCAAGAAATTATCCATAGTCCAAAACTCCGAACTAAAGAAACTTCCTGCTGCTGCCTGAATATCTCCGATTTCTAAATTATGTTGGTAACCAGCATTAAACATTCCGAAAATTAAACACGGTACCATCGCCATAATAACGGTATTCATGGTACGTTTTAAATCATCGGCTGCTTTTATATGCGTACCATTATGTGTAGTCTCGTTTGGTAAGTATAAAAACGTGTGGATTGCAGAAAATGCAGGTAACCACTTCTTGTCCTTATTCTTTTCCTTAAAATTATGTAAACTATCTTTTAAACCCATTATCCTATCTCTTTAAGCATTAAGTCTAAACCTTCTCTTATTATTTTTTGATGTGGTTGCTTAGACACACATACAAATTCTGTTAATGCAAAATCTTCAGGAGCTACTTCATACATTCCTAAAGCTTCCATTTCATCTAAATCTTTATATAAACATGCTTTTAAAACTTGCATAGGAAAAATATCTAAAGGAAAAACTTCTTCATAAGTTCCTGTAGTTACAAAAGCACGATGTTCACCGTTGGTATTGGTATTTAAATCGTATGTTTTTTTAGGGGCTAACCAAGAAAAAGTAAGCGCTCTAGATATAGATACTTTATTAAAAACAGGTTTAGTCCATCCAAAAAATTCGTAGTCATTACCTTCTGGAATTATAGAAATAACATTACTATAATAATCTAAGTAACCATCTGGTTTTATTTGTTTTCCCGTTAATACGTTTCCAGAAATAATACGATCGTTAGTATCTCTAGAAATGCCTTTATCATAAACCATAGTAGCAACTTCGCTTCCTATCTTGGTAACAAAATACCTTGGCTTTTGAACAGAAGAACCTACTAAAGCGACAATACGTTCGGCATTAAACTTTCCTGTTAATAATAACTCACCAATAATAACCAGGTCTTGAGGATTTACTGTCCAAACAACCTCTCCTTTATTTACTGGATCTATCTTATTTATTTGTGTTCCTACATTCCCTGATGGATGTGGTCCAGAAACTTTATGCAATGTAATACCTGCTAAACCTATTAATGGAGAATTTCCATTTTTTCCAACAGACACATGTACTTTGCCTTCGGTAAGTTTTCCTAAAGCTTTAATAGCAGCTTGTAATTCAGGTTCTTTTCCTTGCAAAGTAAAATCTAAATCGGCAGCTAATGGTGCACTTGCATACCCTGAAATAAAAATAGCCTTTGGCATTTTATCTGGGTTTGCAATAACATCGTATGGGCGTTGTTTTATAAACGGCCAACAACCAGATGCTAATAAATGTGATTTAACAGTTTCAGAATTGGCAGTATCCACATCAAACGTACCATTATCCTGGTAAGCTTGTTCTTTATCTGCTTGAATCTTAATTGCTAAAATTTTACGTTTTTCACCACGAGAAATTTCTAAAATTTCACCAGAAACTGGAGAAGCAAACTTGATAGTTTCGTTAGACTTATCGAAAAAAACAGTTTCACCTGCTTTTACTTTTGTACCAACTTTAGATATTAATTTAGGAGTAACGCCGTGGAAATCTTCAGGTCTTAAAGTATAAAAGTTGCTTAAAATTGCCTTTTCTGAGGTTTTTTCAGCTTCACCCTTAAGTTTAATGTCTAGACCTTTTTTAATGCGAATGTCGTTTGACATATTTTTTTTATTGAAATTAGTTGTCTAAAAATCGGTGCAAAAATACGAATTTAAAATACAGTTTTCATAATAATTTTGATAGAAATTTACATGCTTTTGAAGAACTTAAAAATCGGGCATCATTTTTGCTTATCTTTATGCAAAAAACTGCTTACAAATGCCATTAAAGTTTAAACAAACCATCTTTTTTATATTTTTCCCTTTAGTCCTTTTGTCTCAGGTAGAAGAAATAAATCCACCAGATCATATTAAAACTATCAATTTTAAAGGTGATACCCCAGAAACACAATTACCAATTTTAAAACTCGGTGAATATGTTGTTTTAGAATTTGATGTTCTAAATGGTGATGAAGACGATTTTTATTATAAAGTGGAGCATTTTAATGCTGATTGGACACCTTCTGTTTTAATAAAATCTGAATACATGGATGGTTTTGACAACCAACGTATTAGAAATTACGAGAATTCTTTTAACACTTATCAAATTTATTCTCATTATAAACTCACTATTCCTAACACACAAACCAGGCGTTTAAAAGTCTCAGGAAATTATATGCTTTCTATTTTTGATAATGATGATGTCCTTGTTTTTTCAAGAAAATTCATGATTTATGAAGACACCTCTAATGTTGGTGTTATTGTTAAGCGTTCACGCGATATCGGAGTTATTCAAGAAAAACAACGTATTGAGATTGTTATTGATTCCAACACCATGCAATTTAATAATCCTGTACAAAATGTAAAAACTGTTATCGTTCAAAACAACAATCTAAAAACAGCCATTTCAAATATAAAACCGCAATATACTATTGGTAATCAGTTAATTTACAAATACGATACAGAAACTAGTTTTTGGGGTGGTAATGAATTTTTGTATTTCGAAAACAAAGATGTACGGGCTGCAAATACAGGAATACAAAGTATCGATTTAAAAGATTTATACCATAATTATTTATACGCAAACCTTGAGAGAGCGAATAAACCTTATACCTATAACCCAGATATTAATGGGAACTACGTTATTCTAAACCTTGATGCAGAAAATCCAGATATTGAAGCAGATTATGTTTGGATGCATTTCTCATTACTTCCTACGGAATCTTTAAAAAACAAAGACATTCACATATATGGTAATTTTAATAATTATGCTATTGACGAAAGTACCAAAATGATTTTTGATGAATCTCGTAACGTTTATACAAATGATATGTTACTAAAACAAGGCTTTTATAACTATAAGTATATTGTTGTAAATAGTAATAAAAGTATTGATGAAGGTTTTATTAGTGGAAACTTCTATCAAACAGAAAACAATTACAAGGTGATTGTTTACTATAGAGATTTAGGTGCGCGATACGACAAAATTATTGGTCTTGGTGAAGGAAGTTCTATCAATATTTCTAATTAATAGTGCGTTTTAACTATTTTTTTTACCAAAGACGTTAAAAATCATCGCTAACCACTTAATATTTATTATTTTAGCACCAACAAAAACTTTGTACACTCAGTATTAGCATGGTTCAACAAGTTACAAGAGGCATAAAAATATCAGTGATCACCACTTTTGAAGGCTCATTTTATAAAAATTATAAAATGCAGTATGCTTTTGGATATACCGTAACTATTGAAAATCAAAGTAAAGATTCTGTGCAGCTTAATGCACGCCACTGGGAGATTTTGGATGCTTTAAATAATGTTGAAATAGTTTCTGGCGAAGGTGTTATTGGTAAAAAACCCGTTTTGAAACCAGGAGAATCTCACACTTATACTTCTGGATGTTTGCTTACCTCTCCTTTTGGAGCTATGCAAGGTCATTATAGTATGATAAACTTTACTACTACTAAAAAGTTTAAAGTAACTATACCTACTTTTAAACTTAGCGCTCCTTTTGCTATAAATTAGACCATTCAATCTTTTTGCTAATAATTTAGCGTTTTCAAACATATTATTAATAACTCAAAATAAATTGAGGCAAACGACATAATACAGATTCTCACGTCGCGCTTTTGACGCTCCTCAGAATGACGGAAAGATTAAACTTTTCGTTTAAACCTAAAAACCTTCTTACTTTGTTTCACATGAAAAAATTTGCAATTTGAATAATGTACGAATTCAAATGCCTGATTGTAATTAAAAGAATCATCATCAACTACAAAAACAGCATCAACATCAATATTTCCATAAGGAGAAATACGTCTAAACCTGTATTCAATTTCACTGTCTGCGGGGAACAATTCAAACCACGCACCAGCAGCAATTCCAGATAACCACTGCGCCTTTTCATTTAAACCTTCTACAGGTCTGGGCTCTAGTGTACCTATAAAATTAGGTTTATGATCTTTTAACCTATCTAAAAAGCAACGAATGTTTTCACTTTTTTGGGATCCTTTAAATTCTGAAATCATACCCGTTTCTGAGACTTCAAAAACATAATTTTCGGTATTTGAAAGCAATACATTACCAACTGTACTAGGTGTAAACCATTTAGAGTTTTCTAATTTCTTTTTAATATCTAAATTGGTAACCGATGCAATTAAACTATCCGTTACAAAATGCGCACAATTACATCCCTCCTTTATAAAAGCTGCATACCTAATAAAATGCTTCTCTTGCATTTTGGTAATATGTGTTCTTGCCTTTTTATAATTAACAGCATTACAAACCGAAGCTACGAGTTTACCTTCACCATGTGTTAACTTAGGATGCGTTCCTAAAAACTCTAAAATTTCGTCTAAGTTTTTGATGGAATCGTTTTCAATCTCTGCTTTAATTGGAAAACCTAATTCATTATCAGTATCTCTCCCCCGTACTCTTCCATTAGGCTCTGGTGTAATGTAGCGTCCGAAATCATGATATTCTAAAACACCCGTTCTTTTATCAATCAATACTAAAGCGGCATGCCCTGCTCTTAAATAGTTTTTTTTACCAACACCTATAAATCTTAAATAAGGCGAAAACCATTCTTCAGAAACCATAACGACTGTATCTGGATACGCCAATGTTAAAATAATACCTGTATTATCCATTTACAACTTCTGGCAGATTGAATGTTTTAGTTGTAATCGTTTTATTTTGAAGATTTTCATATTGCATTTTTACAGAATCAGATGTTTTTATTATTTGCGTGACACTCGTTGTTTTAACAAAACCACGATTCATTACAACGCCATAGTCATCATTATCCTTCCCTGCCGTTTTATGAAATTTTAATGCAGAAACCGCATCTAATTCATGCTCTTTTTTAAAAGACTCAAACCAATTTAACCTTTCGCTTTTCATCTCTTTAGAATATAATGTCGAAGAAGACCAAATTTTTGGTTCATGTGCCAGTTGCTTAAAATGCTTATTTTCTCCATCCCAAACCAATTCATAAAACTTTAAAGTGGCGTTCCAATCTACAATAACCATAGTAAATGGCTCTATTTCTTGAAGATTATAAGCATCAATCGTAATCTCTATATCATCAGTTACCATAAAATCTTTAGCAACCACGCCTCTACTCTTCCTATAACTCAATTTTCGTTCATGCAATGTAAACCCGCCGTTTAACACACAAACCACTCTGTTTTTTTCGCTCAAACCAATCCATGTCCCTCCAGCCATCTGATCTTTAGGAAATAACGTTTTAACATCATTAATCATATAAAAATCTGGGGCAATCGATATTCTATCTGGAGCTTCATCTCTATTTGAAGTTAAAACAAACCCATTATTAGCTTTTGGAATAATTGTTACTGTACACATAAAACTTATAGTCTAAATACGGTTTAGCAACTTACAAAAAATAAATAAATTTTAACTTGTTTTTAAACATTGTTAACGCTTGCAACTATTAAATTATTCGTAAATTTGCACCCTATTTAATGAAAATTCAATAACAAAAAATCAAGAATCATGGGAAAAGGCTTTTTTAATGTACCAGTAGCTGTTAACGAACCAGTTAAGAGTTATGCTCCTGGGACTCCCGAACGCGAAGCAGTACTAGAAACATATAAAGAAATGTTTAATAGTAAAATAAACGTTCCATTATATATAAACGGAAAAAACATAGAAACTGGTAATACCAGAACGATGTCTCCTCCACACGACCATAAACACAGTGTCGGAACTTATCATCTGGCTGAGAAATCACATATTGACGATGCTATTTCTACAGCATTAGAAGCCAGAAAAAGTTGGTCTTTAATGCCATGGGAACAACGTGCTGCTATTTTCTTAAAAGCTGCCGAATTAATTGCGGGCCCTTATAGAGCCAAAATAAATGCTGCAACCATGATGGCGCAGTCTAAAACCATTCATCAAGCAGAAATTGATGCTGCTTGTGAGTTTATAGATTTCTTACGTTTTAATGTGCAGTTTATGACTGACATTTATATGGAGCAACCAGAAAGTACAAGTGATGCCTGGAATAGAGTTGAGTACCGACCTCTTGAAGGGTTTACATACGCCGTAACTCCTTTTAACTTTACTGCCATTGCTGGAAATTTACCTGCATGTATGGCATTAATGGGTAATGTGGTGGTTTGGAAGCCTAGCGATAGTCAGGTATACTCTGCTAAAGTAATTATGGATGTTTTTGAAGAAGCTGGTGTACCTCCTGGTGTTATCAATGTTGTTTTTGGTGATCCTGTTATGATTACGAATACAGTTCTGGCAAGTCCAGATTTTTCTGGCTTACACTTTACAGGTTCTACCTTTATTTTTAAAGAACTTTGGAAACAAATAGGAAATAATATCCACAACTATAAAACGTATCCAAGAATTGTGGGAGAAACTGGCGGTAAAGATTTTGTCGTTGCTCATAAATCTGCTAATCCAGAACATGTAGCTACCGCTATTGTACGTGGGGCTTTCGAATTTCAAGGACAAAAATGTAGTGCTGCTTCAAGAGCCTATATTCCAACAAGTTTATGGAGCGATGTTAAAAGTAAAGTTATAAAAGATGTAAAATCTTTTAAAATGGGGTCTCCAGAAGACATGAGCAACTTTATTACTGCAGTGATTCATGAAGGTTCTTTCGATAAGCTAGCAAAATATATAGATCAGGCTAAAGCTGATGCTAATGCCGAAATTATTGTTGGTGGGAATCATGATAAAAGCAAAGGGTATTTTATTGAGCCTACTGTTATAGTGACTACAGATCCTAAATACACCACCATGTGTACAGAGTTATTTGGTCCTGTGATTACCATTTATGTTTACGAAGATGATGCTTACGCAGACACTTTAAAATTAGTAGATGAAACGAGTGAATATGCTTTAACTGGAGCTATTATATCTAAAGACAGGTACGCGGTGACTCAAGCAACTGAAGCTTTACAAAATGCTGCTGGAAATTTCTATATTAACGATAAACCAACTGGTGCTGTTGTTGGACAACAACCTTTTGGTGGTGCCAGAGCTTCTGGAACTAACGATAAAGCTGGAAGTGCTCAAAACTTATTACGTTGGGTATCTCCTAGAATGATTAAGGAAACTTTTGTGACTCCTACGGATTATCGCTATCCTTTTTTGGGGGAATAATTCCTCCAAAGGAAGGAATCTCATAGTAGAGAAACTTATATAAAGAGGCTGTCTAAAATTAAGACAGTCTCTTTTTTGTTTTGTAAACTTTTGTGATTGAGACTATTCTATTTGTCAGAAAAATTATCGTACTTCGTTTAACATTAGATATAAAACAACCTGTATTGAACTTGTTTCAGTATTAAAACGATTTCATATCATATCGTTAGCCACAATAAAAAACTACATGGCAAAATATAAATATCATGAAAGGTATGCAGTTTGGCTAAATCATGAAAAAAGATGTTGGCTTTGTAAAGAACCTTTAAGGATAGATGAAACCACAATTGATCATATTTTACCAGAATCACTTCTCGATGATGAAAAGAAAAAGAAGAAAGTATTTGAAATATATGGATTGAATGATAAATTCAGAATAAATGGGTTTGAAAATTGGCTTCCTGCACACCTAGTATGTAATCAAAACAAAGGGAGTTCTATTTTAAATTGTGTTCCACTTTACGCATTCATATTGAATAGAACAATTAAGAAAGCAGAAAAAGTTTTAAGAACTTCACAAGCAATGCAAATAAAGATAAACTCTTATCAAAAATTGCAGTAGCAATGGAACTTAATCATTTAAGTAAGATAGATATAGAAAGTTTCTTAAATAATAACGAGATTAATCGTGATTCACTTGAAGATATGATTAAACTTGACAACGGATATTGGATTAGTCGTTCCGATATCGCTTATGAAGGGTTTTGTAACTGTGAAAGAGATAAATGTGTCGATCATGATGATAAAGTATGGATCATGCCTAAAAGTTGTGTTTAGGCATAATCCCTGGTTCGTGTGGATTACAATATGAACTTTCAAATCAATAATTTTGACAAAAAAATTAGTTAAAACAAAAAAGCATCTGAAGAGACTCAGATGCTTTTAAGCACTTTAAAGCTAATTTCTTTCCGAATACGTCCTTGTATTTAGTCCGCATATCGTCCTTGAGATGGAATAATATAAACTACTCAAGAATTTTTACTAGTCGCTAAACTAATAAGGCAATAATCTATCCTCATTGGAATTGAGGGAATTATATATAATACTTTTAACTTGTACACCAATTTCTCAAGTGCAATCCTGCGGCTTGAACTAAAGAGTGCATACCTGCGGCTCTAAATGGACATAATTTGTTTTCACAAACTAAACAATAAGCATTGACTTAAAGGATATAAGCATTACTCTTGATTAAAAGCATTATTTGCTATTGTAAATATAATTAATAATCAAGACTTTAGCAGTATGTAATTGAAAAACTTTTGAACATGTTTTTAACATTATAAATTAACTGTAAAACAACTATTACAGTGGCTAACGTGTATAGTTCATTGCTTGGAAACTCCTATTCGGAATTTCTGTCGCTTCTGAACAAAGGGTTTTGTTTATTTTGCTAACTTAGTGATATCGCAACGAAACCATATACGTATTCCAAGATCAAATCCTAATAAATTAGTTTTTTTATGCCGAATGCTGTTGAAGAACCACATAAGGCGTTCCTCGTTTAACCACTGCAAAGGACCTGTAATTCTAAAACACGTTATAGTTCTCCTCTTTCTCTATTTAAATATATTTATCACAAACTAAAGGAACACGTTAAACGAACAAAAATCCTAAAAAAACTATTATATCTATCCCAAATCATTAATCATTTCTTCACCCACATTTAGAATTGAATCACTTCAAATCACATCAGTTACACTAAAATTAAAATAAGAGATTCCTGCCAAAGTTTATCTTGAGCGAAGCCAAAAGCGGGAATTTATTAAAAATCAGGGTTTTTAATTAGCACCATTACGCAACGAATAATAGTGAAAAAGAAAAAAAAGTAGTTCTCATTACTTTTGGCGTTAAAACAGCATCTAAAGAACTTAAAAAGAACGATTTCTTGATTAAAAGAAACTTTCGGGTTATCGATTTGACAAAATAACCACTGTAAATTTCACAACTCATTTTTAAATATTCTTAAAATTTTTGAAGTGGTAATTTATTACAAATAACCTTCCAAAACCTTTCATGTTTTTTATAAAAATGTATCTTTAGGTACACGAACCCTTATTTAATTTACATGCGAATAGGTATTATTATTGGTAGAATTGGTGGCGTAGATGGCGTAGCACTTGAAACCGAAAAATGGATAGAAGTATTAAAAAAATTAGGACATAAAGTCTTTATTATGTCTGGAGAATTCGAATCTTGGGATATGGATTATGAGCATGATTATCTCTTTCCTCCCTTATCCTTTTTTTCGGTTGAAGCCGAGTGGGGACAACGTAAAGCCTTTTATGAACCTGATAAAGACCCAGCCCCTTTACTAGATCATGTTGAAAATGCATCCAACATGATTTATAAAGCCATGCTTCAATGGGTTACAGATAAAAAAATAGACGCTATACTTTCAGAAAACGCTTCAGCACTCCCCTGTCATTTATCTATGGGGGTTGCTATAAAAAAACTAATTAAAGATACTGGATTGCCTATAGTAACTCACGATCATGATTTTCATTGGGAACGCGGGCAGCGTTATGTTTCAGTACACCCTGAAATTAACCAATATATAGATGATAATTTCCCGTTGTTACTACCCAATGTAAAACACGCAGTCATAAATACCTTTGGAGTAGAAACCTTTAAAAACAGATTTAATATAGATGCTACTTTGGTACCTAATGTTATGGATTTTAATCGGGTTTACGGTGTTCCAACTCCAGAAAACCAGTTCTTCCTAAAAGATATAGGCATTACAGAAGACGAAATTGCATTATTACAAGTAACACGTATCGTTAGGCGTAAAGGTATTGAAACAGCAATCTCCTTAATTGATAAACTAGATGATAAAAAACTAAAACTAGTTATTACTGGAAATAATAATGATGACGAAAATAAAGAATATTATAATGAATTAATTGATCAGATTCACGAACTAAATCTATCAAATCAAATCATATTTGCAGCGCACAAGGTACTAGATCATAAAGATTTATCTGATGTTTATGCACACGGTAGAGCCTGTACTTATTTTAGTACTTATGAAGGTTTTGGAAATGCTTTTGTTGAAACTGTACTTGCAAAAAAACCCATATTTGTAAATAACTACAAGCCTGTATATATGCAAGACATTGGCAATAAAGGGTTTGAAACAGTCATGATAGAAGACGGACATCTCACGACTAAAAGTGTTCAACAAATGTCAGACATCATATACAATCCAAAACGATGTTTAGAAATTGGCGCATATAACTTTAACCTTGGTAAAAAATATTTCTCATTTGATGTCCTTGAAGAAAAATTAAATAACTTATTTACATTTTAAGAAACGAACAAATGACTAAGACAGCGAAAATCACGAATATTTTAAATGAACTTAAAAATGAAAAAATAAACACCTGGTTTGATTTAGGTTTATTTATTGATAGATTTAAAGAACAAAATTCAAAATCAGCCTTTAAAGGTGATGCACCGTCATTTGATGCTCATATTGAAAAAGGAGGCATTGCTTTTTTAACATTTTACTTCACTATAGATGGTATTACGGTAGAAACAGAAAAGTATGCCAAAACTTTTAAGAAGATTTACCCTAATATTCCCATTCATTTTATAGCAGGAGATATTAAACAAGAGGCCGATGAATTAATTCCAAAAGACGCTTTTAAAAAAGTATTTCCAGAAATGGAAGCTTTTGATGCCTGGCCGTTATACGATGATTTCTTTAGAATAAAAATGGAACGTGGTAGTGAAGCCTACAATAACCTTATTGGTAAGTTCTGGAAAGAGGTTTTAGTATTAGTAGAAAAATTGGGTCGTTATATTGAAGAAAATGATATTTCGCTGTTGTATTTAATCAATGTGTGCTCTAATCCTGGTAATGTTTCCTTGGCATTGGCTACCGTATTAATTTCAGAATATTTAGGAATTCCTGTCATTAATAATAATCATGATTTTTATTGGGAAGGTGGTAATAGAAAAGTAGAAATTAAAAAGAAAGGCCTGAAAAAAGGGCCAAGAGATTTCTTTTTTCATAATGCCCATGTCGGGGAGTTTTTCTCAGTCATAGAAATGATTTACCCATGGGAAAGTCGGTCTTGGATGCATGTAAATATTAATAAAATTCAACAAAACCATCTAATAGATATTAATGGTCATAACCCAGCCAATGTGGCGCTCATAGGAACAGCGGTAGATACCAAAATGCATCAAATGAGTAAGCGCGACATTATAAAAGCGTTTATGCAAGTGTCTACTATTTTTGCTAACAAAAAAGATACAATAACAGTTCATACAGCCGCACATCATACCGATAGTGAACGGTCATTAAAACCCATATTATTAGGTTATAAAACCATTCGTAAATTTGATTTTGTAAACAACAATATTGTTTTCTTACAGCCTACACGGGTAATTAGCAGAAAATCTATCGAGCTTAATTTTAAATTGATTAAGCGCTTATTTTCTTATGATTCATTTGCCGAAAAATTCATCACAAATCCACAATTAAAACTATCCTTAATTGTTTCTGGACCTATCCCACATGGTCAACAAAATTACTATCACGATTTAAAAAAAGATTTTAAAAAGTTCCTTAAGGCACTTCCAAAAACATTCAAATCAAGAGTCCTTCTTGGGTTTTTATTTAGTGAGTTCGATAAAAATGAATTTAAGAAAAAATATAAAAAGCCATTAGATATTGAGCAACTGTATGATGTGGCTTCCTTAATTTTATTACCAAGTCAAACCGAAGGCAGGGGCTTACCTATTATTGAAGCTGCAGCTTGTGGCACACCCATATTTTGTAGACAGTACGAACCAAGAGAAGTTTATGATGAAGTTATTGGTCGTCATTTAGATCAGTCTTTACGTTTAAACGTTTTAGAATTTAAAGGCTCTAAAATCCCTAAACGATTGGCGGAAAAAATATGTGATCATGTGTTTTATCCTCAAAACAGAATGGTTGATGTTACACATAATAGAAGCGTTATTAATAAGCGCTATAGTATAGAAGCATTGCAAAAAAACATGCAATATATTCTAGGTCGACTGCATTTGCAGTTAGGAGCTATTTCTAATACCGTTAACCCACAAGTGGTTAATTTATTAGAAGCATACAAAAATATGGTACATTTTGAAAATGAAGACCTTCATGCTATACTTAATAAAAAAACGAGACATTACTTACCTGGTTATGGCAGATTGTCGTTTATGACGTATTTAAAATCTCTAATAGATCCTAGTTTTTTTAGAGTAGAAGAACAGCTCATAAAAGGAAAAGTAATGGGGTATGCCAGAATGATGGAAAATGACATTCCTGATTTAGTAAATACTAATCTTAATTTAATCCACAAATATTATAATGCCATAGATGATATTTTTAAATATGTAGATGGAGAATTAACAATAAGACACGATCATGCCTTGGCATACAGGCATAGAAACAAAAAACAATATGCCTATCAAGCATTTACTTATCATGAGGTAACAGGTTTGGTTAATATGATTTATAGCGATGTTTTTAATCCAAAAAACCTACCAGATTTAACTTTGGCACCACAATTTTTTGCTGATTGGGAATTGGCATTATTTCAATTAACCAATAGTAAATTTTTAGGAATTGATGATCGAAAAATTTTAACAAAAAAATTAAAAAACAATGTTCCTAAAGGGTACTTTCCTGGACGTTATATTAAGCATGAATTGGAATATTTTGTATTGCAACCTATTCGGGCACAACTTGAGCTTAAAATAGAAGAAGAACTTACTGCAGATGTCCTTAAAGAAAAAGGTAAAGAATTAGAAAAAGTCTATATTTTTATACACGAACCAAGAATCACAAAATGGTTTTCAAATGCCAATATTAAGGAGTATTTAGAAAGTGGAAAGGAACCTGAACTAGGGTTGTTATTTAAAACAGGCGTTGTTCAGATAATAAAAACAAAACAATGGTCTGAAGGGGTTCATTTTCCACAAATGGGAGCCAAAGCAATTAAGATTTTACGAAACATTAAAGAATCTAACGGTTTTATAATTACCAATGGCGAGTATGCGGCAATGATGACCGACATTATAGAAATAGATCATTTCCACATAGGAAAGGTACAGCATAGCATGACTGCTAAGATTATGGGAATCCCTAAGGATAGTGGTTTTATACAATTTGTACCAGCAGCAGTTAGAACCACTTTAGCATTTCCTACCCCCATACAAACAGCCAAAGATTTTGATAATGTTTTAAAAAGCAAACTATATAAAAAGCTTAAAAAAATACTTGGCGAAAAGGAATTGTTGCAACTTATATCTAAAGATGCTATTGAAAACGGCACCCCCATAGCGAAGCTGTTAGAGCAAATAAATGAAAACTTAAAAGACACTAAAACCGTTGAAAAAGTAACAGCGTCATTTGCTGGAGGCGTTTATGAAGATGGTTTACCTTGGAGCGGTGTATTAGCCGAAATTGATACCAAAAAAGATAACTGGAAGTTCGCAGCCCATATTGCCAAGAAAGAACCTAAAAATGTACCTGCCCTTATCAATGAGTATAAGAAGGCAAGTAAAAACCCGAATAAAATAGAGCTAGCCTGGAATGGAGGCTACATATTAAATCCAGAATTGGTTGGTAAACTAGGATTGCCAGAAACCTATATAGGCTCCCCTTTAGGTCTATTAATTATGAATAACACTGTGTTTTGTCCGCCACTTTTTAATAAACCAGCATTCATTATTTATAAAAATGGCGATGTAGATATTCGAAAGGTAAACAGCAAAGCAGGCTTTATTGTAAAAGGAAAACAAAACATCCTATTTGCTCCAAGCCACTATAATACACACAGCAATACCGAACCTTGTTTTTACGATTTGTCTTATCCCGAAGAGACCATACAAGGTGATGGTCATGTTATTTTAAGAATAGCAGGCCATACGGTAAAGCAAATTATTAAAACAAAAGCAAATGAAGTTGTGCCCGTTATTCCAGTGGGGATTACCTTGTCTATACCTTTAGAAGTGTTTGCTAATGGGGAATTTGAAGAAGGCATGCCATTAGATATTCAGTTATTAGAGCCAGAAACAAACCCTTACAAATGGGATGAGATATCGTATGCTATTGAAGCAGGACCGATGTTAATTGATGGTGGCAAGCAAATTTTAAATATGGAAGATGAAGGTTGGAAAACGGCTAACTCTATTAAAACACAAGCGGCCCGATTAGACTTTACAGATATGCGCGGTCCAAAAATAGCTGTAGGTATTACTAAAGCGGGTAAACTTATGGTACTTATGGTAAACGGACGCATTAGAGAATCTGTTGGTGCTACCCATTTTGATATGGTAGATATTCTTTTAAAATACGGTATGGATAAAGCCATGGGCTTCGATCCTGGAGGTAGTAGCACCTTGGTTGTTGATGGTAACATTATGAATATTTCGCCATACAATAAAAACTACGAGAAAGATATTTACTCATTACCACCAGAACCGCGATTTGTTGCCAATGCCATTATGGGCTGGATTGAAGGATAAGTTTCTTAACCTTAATTCTGAAATAAAAACTATAACACCAAAAGAGATGTGTCGGAACAGACTATTCTCAAAAAAGTATTTTCTTCACCATCTTAAATACTGAAGTACGTCAAATGGCATCGATTATACTAAGGTTAGCTAAACGAATCTATGGGCAGAAAGTCCATAGATTCGTTTTGACAGGCTGAAAGTCTGCTTCGTGAAATATCGAAATATAAAATAATAAACATTGTAAAATTGAATTCCTGTAAATTGGTGAAATTCGTGTCAAAAGTTTTTAGAAGCTGAAAACGACATGCACTAAGGCATATAGTTATAACTGCATTTGAAACCAATAAAAGATTCCTGCCAAAGTTTATCTTGAGCGAAAGAAAGGCAGAAATTTATTAAATTTGAAAATAATGTCCCCCTTTCTCATTTAGCAAACGTCTTAACTATATAACAATTAAAAATATTATAATTATGAAAGAATTTATGATGATTTTCGTGGGAGCAGATTACACCGATCTTGGTTTATCTCCTGAAGAGCTTCAAAACAGAATGGGGAAATGGTTTTCCTGGAACGACAAAATGGAAAAAGCGGGTGTCCTTCGTGGAGGAAATGCTTTAACTCCTGCTATCCGACGTGTTGTTGGTGCAAACAGAACAGTAACAGATCTTACTTCGGCAGAAGTTAAAGAAATTGTTGGTGGTTACTATATAGTTGAGACGACCGATTTTGATGCTGTTCAAAAAATTGCTGAAGATTATCCTGATTATGATCTGGGAGGTACTGTAGAAATTCGTGAAATCATGGTATTTGATCGTTAATGGAAACAAAACTTATAGACCATTTATTCCGCTACCATAGCGGAAAAATGGTCTCCGTTTTAACTCGAATTTTTGGACTTTCTCATCTTAGTATCATTGAAGATGCTGTTCAGGATACTTTTATAAAAGCAAGTATTTCTTGGCGTACCAAACACCCCGATAACCCTGAAGCGTGGTTAACTAAAGCTGCTAAAAATAGAGTTTTAGATATTTTCAGGAAACTGAATACCGAAAAAAAACACCTACCTAATATTATTTATGGCACCAATGCCATTGCAATACACGAACTCTTTTTAGATACCGAAATTGAGGATGCCCAACTTCGTATGATCTTTACAGCCTGCCATCCAAAATTAGATCCTAGAGATCGCATTTCGTTTGCTTTAAAAACGGTTTCGGGGTTTAGTATTAAAGAAATCTCTTCTGCTTTACTAACAAAAGAAGACAGTATAAAAAAACGACTTACTCGTGCTCGAAAAGCCATACAACAATCCCAATTAAAATTCCAAATTCCACAAGGAGACTTATTACCTCAGCGCTTAGAAAGTGTCATGGAAGTACTATATCTCATTTTTAATGAGGGCTTTCATTCCAATAAAGAAGAAACACTTGTACGCAAAGAATTGTGTGGAGAAGCCATGCGTTTATGCAAAATGCTTCTAAAAAACAAACATACACGTACACCAGAAGTTTACGCCTTATTTGCGTTAATGTGTTTTCATTCGGCACGTATCGAAGCTAAAACGAATGCTGAGAATGAGTTATTGGATTTAAAAAACCAAGATAGGAGCCTATGGCATTTCCCTTTAATAAAGCTAGGAAACACCATGATGAATAAAGCTGTTGACACATCCACATTTTCTTGTTACCATTATGAAGCGGCTATTGCTGCTGAACATTTACGAGCCCCTCGTTTTGAAGATACTAATTGGAATAAAGTACTTCATTGGTATGAATGTCTTCATGCCATCCAACCCATGCCAACACATCTATTAACTATGGCAGTTGTTTGTTTACAAAACAAAGACTACAAAACGTCTAAAAAATATCTTAGCCAAATTAAACCAGACAATTTCTCCCAAAGAGCATATTTATACTATGGTACTTTATCAGATTACTATTACGCTACAAACAACCACAAAGAAGCCATTAAGAATATTGATTATGCTATAAACAAGGTAAACAATAAACTCGAAAAAAGCTATCTGCAAAAAAAGAAATCGGAGTTACTATCTAAAAACTAATCTTTTATATTTTATAAATTTAGTCTCGTACTACTCCAGTATAATCTTCTTATTTATAATACCATGGTCTGTATCCAACTTAACAATATAAGCACCTTGACCAACACTCATTGGGGTCGAAAAGCTCTCTTCGTTTGTATTCAATTTTACTGTTTTTATATTCTGACCAAGGATAGTATATAACGAGATCTCCGAAATACGTATTCTATTCTTATTTATCACCTTAATTTCAGAAGTTTTCGAGTTATAATAAATAAACAATCCATTCGTATTTTCATCAATACTGCCAGTAGACAACTGATCTGAATTACTTTGAAAAACCAATTTAAATCTGTCATTGTATTCACCCGTATCTAAATAAATCTCAAATGGCGTGTTATTAATTTTATAGGTTTCACCTGTAAGCTTATCTTTAATATAAAGCGGAACATCAGGATCTAAATTCTCAATAGCATCGACCTTAATTTTTACAAGGCCAGATTCTTTAACAATCAAACCTAATTGAAACTCTTTTGTAACATCAAAATAATCTGTTCCTTGAATTACAAACTTATTTTCTGCAAAATTCCAATACATATCCTCTTCACTAACATCAGCCATAAAGGCGTCATATCCTAAATCAAAACCATCAGAAGCATTCATATCAAAACCTAAAACCAACTGTCTCTGATATCCCAAAGGAGAGCCATACGCTAATCGTATTATTGGTGTATTATTTTCTTTGCTATCACTAAAGCTTTCGTTCTTTTTATCTTTTGAAGGTTTTATAAATAAAGACGTCGAACCATATTCTTTAGCAAAAACACGCTGACTGTTATTAAATACAATATCTCCTCCATCAATAGTTGCTAAAGGATTTCCATTTCCATCTTCAAAACTTTCGATGCTTGTACTTACAAAGAATCCTTGATTTACAGGAATGTATCGCCCTGGAATTTTCGTCCCTCTATCCTGATTATTATTAATTCTATGATCATTTGAAATGGCAACAGCACCTCCTATTATATTTCTCGTAGCATATCCAGCTACATAATCTACTAAATCATGTGTATTTACTTCGCCAAAATGATCAAAAAAATATAAAGCGCCATTAAATATAGTACCTGTGGTATTATTACCGCCAACGGTTGTACTCATATTATCTAATATAAATTTTGTTGCATCGATAGCTGAAGGATATGGATTACCTATTAATCGATCCACATCTCCTGATGTTTTATCAATTTTTAACATTATATCTCCATTGTTTGGCACTCCTTTAAATACGTAATTTTGTAAGGTTAAAAGTGATACCATATTAGAAGTCCCTTTCATGCTATAACCTTCTCCTGGTAGCAAGGTATGTTTTTCATCAATATATTCCCATGAATGATAATCATAATTAGGTCCATAAAATTTAAGCAACCAGTATGTACTAATTGTTATAGGGTCTGTTGGAGATGAATCTGCTGCATGGGGAGACGGCATAAAAGTTATATTTTTATATGATGAAGATGTAGTACCATCATTTAAAATATCTGATACTGTGTAACTAGAATTAGTGTTAGGAACTCCCGTTCCTCTTGTAGCTGCATTCCCTGTTATTGTACTAACCGAAGATGACCAAAAATTGTAATTATACGAATTTGCAGTACCTTGTTGGTCTCTTTCAATATAGCCTCCACTATCGGCATCAACAATACTACCCTCTGTTTGTATTAATTGAGACTCCCCCACTAAATCTATAACACCATCTAATTCTAAATAATGTGAGATTACGAGTCCCTGTCCTGAATTTGTTTCATCTTGGGTATCATTGGGGTTTGCTATTGTTAAAGTGCCTGAATTACTTTTTAATCCTAAAAGCGAAATATTTCTGTTTCCTGAAGTAATATCATGCAATGATTCAACAATATTCCAATCTATCATCGTTACACCATCTAAGCCCAATGAGTTTGGTAACATCTGGTCTGTGCCATAACTCCAAGTAGCACTAGAGTCCCACGTTCCATTAGTTGCTGAAGTATACGGCAATGGAGCTGTTTGTTCTCCTACTATTGTTTTATCTTTGTTTAAACAATTTAAACGTAAAAAAAGTTGATTAGCTGATAAATCATTAACAGATGTGCCATATAATGAATTAAAATCATAATACGCCCTTAAACTACCCCACGGTATATTAGCTATCTCATTTTTTAAAATAGCCTGAGGTATTACTTTACCATTTGTATAATTGGTTCCGTTACTCTTAAATTGCTCCATTTCCTGGTTCATCAAATATCTTATTTGATCTTGAGAAAGCACGATGTCCCAAATACAAACCTCATCAATTTCTCCTAAAAGCGGGTTAATAATAGTATTTTTATCAATATAAACAGCACCTATGGCATAATGATTGGCATTTGGAGATGGGCTTACAACATTCTGTACCGATTTATCTAAAATCCCATCTACATATAACAATATGGTTCCACTATCATATATAAATGTTATATGATGCCATTTACCATCATCAACATCCATATTCGATGTGTATTTTGGAGTTGTATCATCTACTAATACCTCAACATTTCCAGAGGTATTCAATCGTATTTGAAACTTTTCCCCTTTTGCCATAATAGTTCTATGACTTGCATTAGCAGCACAATTAATCCAAGCAGAAATTGAAAATGAGTTCCCTTCTAAATTAACACTACGTTCTCCAACTAAGTAATCACCCGAAGCTATATTTATAGCATGATTTTCTGTTAAATTAGCTGCTTTACCGAAAGTAAAATACTTTATCCCATCAAAATCATACCATGTTTCAAAATTAGAGTTTCCATCAAACGTAAGTGGTAAAACATCAATAATGCTCCCATCTGTAAAATTAGGATCATCTGCTACGATTAAAACATATTCTTCGGTTTCCAACTTAGTAAATAATGAGTTAAGTACAATTGATAAAATAGATATCTTCACTGTTTCCACATCCCCATCTACATCTTCATTAGACTCAACTATTTTCCATTTTCTATCAATACGAGTTAAAGATGTAGTAACTCCAGAGCTTATTGTTACAATATTAGTATTAGTCCCCGAAAAGGTACCTTTATTAGTTCCCCAAACTAAAAAATCGCCATCTTTTGCAAACTCGTTATTATTTGCACTGTTAGTTTCATATATATCTCCTAAACCAATGGTTACTTCATATCCATTGTGTAAAGATTTTGATTGTTTTTGATTTAAATCGGAATTAGAATCTCTACCAATCCCAGCTACAAAATAATTAAATCCACTATTAGCTGTAGCATCCCATATTGTTGTACCAAACGAGTTGACATAATTTTTATTGGCCTCATTGCTAGAACGGCTGCCTAAAGTAATACCATATTTTATTCCCAAATACGATTCTATTTTTTGTCTATCATCAGCATCTAGAAGCTCAGAAAACGTAAAAATCTCGGCAATACGTCCATTTAAACTGCCTTGTCTATCAATATTTCCACCAATCCAATATGGAGACCCATCTACATTTGCAAAAGGACCAGCTATGGCCGCTCCTGTTGATAAAGTAGAAGCATTATACAAAACATCTTCACGGGATGGAGAGGCCGCCGCATTATTTTTAAAATTTATTATTCCTGCTCCTGAAAATATACCAATACCTGCTCTAATAAAATAGCTAATGTCCTCATCACCTATAAAACATGTCAAAGCTTCATTAGTAAATTTTGTGGTATAATCTCCAAACCCTATCCCTGTAATATCTCCTATATTTCCCGTTGAAACTCCAGAAAAAATAGTGTTTCTTAACGACGATTTCGACATAGCAGCATCAGGAGTCATAACAATAAAAATGTCCTGTGTATAAAAACCATTTGTATCGTTATACAAATACTGTTCTAAAGAAGCCCCATCGTTTTCAAATTTAATAACTGGGTTAAAATTAATATTATCTGTAGCGGTATCTAAATATGTTGGCTGTTTTGCTTGGTCAGTCTGAATAGCATCCTTATCATTGGTTCCTAAATCCTGCCATTCTGAAACTTTAGACCCTGTTTCAACGATACCTCTAGTAGATTTTAACCACAACTTAAAGTTTGCAGTAACACCTCCTGGACCAGGAATATTTTCGTTAAACATTTCGGCACCCACAGTAAACTTAAATGTTGTATTATCAGAGTTACTAATACTTATAATAGATGTTTGTGTTCCAACCCCTCCCATTGGCGCAGTGAACGTAACTAAAATAGTTACAATATCATTGGGTTGAATTGTTGCAGGTAGCGAACCAGACGCTGCAAAATCACTATTAGAACTGGAAACCGATGTTACATCCAAAGGACAGCTCCCTATATTATTAATAGTATATGTTCTTGTAGCAGATGTTCCTTCTTCTACAACTCCAAAAGAAGTCCCATTGGTATCTGAAGTTGTAATATCGCCATGGTTTATATCTCCATTATTACTCCCAACTATATATATTTTGGGTGCCGTATTTACCTCTAAAGTAAAAACAAAATCTGCTTGATCACGAACACGTATAGTAACTAATGTACTGCTTGTAGTGGTACAATTAGAATTAATATTTTCCACCTCAAAATCTAGCTGGTAACGTTGTTGATTACTATTCAAATTACAAAGTGCTGGTTTAACTCCACCATTAACATTGTTCAGTCCTCCATCAAAATCTGCTGTATTTGACACTAGTACATCACGTACTCTTAGTTCGTTACAATTTCCAGTTTCTATATTTGTTATTCTAAAATCTAAACTATTACCTGCATTAATTGTAACTATAGAACCACTAGAAATCGTAGTCCCTCCAATAACTTTCACTTCTGTGACTTGTGCAGTAGCAATCGAACTAATAAATAAAAATAAAATAAAATAAGGAACTTTAAGTAGGTTGGTAAGGGCATATTTTCTCATATAAAAACTTAATTTAGGGCTTTAAATTTTTGTCTAATGTTTCTTAATTAAAAAACACTAGACAGGTATAATAAAAAAAAACTGATACAAATACATAGTTATAAATGAACGAATAATTAGAAATAGGGCTACTACTCATTTAAGCCATATAAATTATAATCTCATCGACTTAATAATTTTATAAGCTTAATACAAAATAACGAAATCAAAACCTCATAAATTGGTCAATCAACCTCACAAACTGGTCAATTATTGAGACAAAAACCTTTTTTAGAAGTGTTTACCTACAAAAAACTAAATAAATGATACGTTTATTTAGTTTTTTGTATTATAACACTTCTTTTTTTAGAATATATTTTCCACTACTTTTCATCACTAATTAGAAAGGTCAAGTTGTTTTCTGATTAACACTAAAATGTTTTGATAACTAAATATTATTTGTGAATTAGGTGAATGCTCTTAATTTAGATATTAAAAAAACAATGCTTTTATTTTAAAATACTCTAATTTAAGATGTATAAAAAATATTGTTAACTTTATTGTTTAAAAAATCAAACCTATAGCAGGTTTTTATAACCGAGATGAAAAGAACTACTACAATTGTATTATTAACGTTATCCCATTTTGTAATCTATGGACAGGCTAATAAATTTTTTAGAAAAGCGATAAGAGCAACCGATTTAAATGAAAAAGTAAGCCTTTTTACTAAAGTTATAGAATTAGATGCTAAGAACCTGGATGCTTATTTTTATCGCGGGATTGCCAAAAATGATTTGGGGGATTATCATGGTGCTATTGTTGACTATTCTAAGATAATTGTGTTAAAACCCGATGCTGACACTTATTATAATAGAGGAAATTCCAGATATAGTTTAAAAGATTTTGTTGGAGCTAAAAATGATTATAGCAAATCCTTCGAAATAGATTCTACCTTTGTGGATGCATTGTATAGTCTTGCTTGTGTAAAATATGATTTAGAAGATTATAAAGATGCTATAGAAGATTTTAGCAAAGTCATAGAAGCAGTTCCTAACCAGCCAAAAACCTACACACTAAGAGCTGCGGCATATATAGCCATTAATGAGCACAAAAAGGCCTTAAAGGATTATTCTTTGGCCATTATAGCAGAACCAAGCTCTCATAATTTCTATAATAGAGGCGTATTTTATATGGATATTAATTACTACCAGAAAGCTAATACAGATTTATCTACGGCATTAAGAATTAATAGAAATAATGCCTTTGCATATTTTTACAGAGGTGTATCGCATTTATTATTAGGAAAATATAACAATGCTGTTTCTGATTTTTCTACGGCTTTAAAGTTTGACTCCGCAGATTTTGATGCACTTCTTGGTCTCACATTATCTTATTACAAAATGGGAGACCTCCCCAATGCCAAATTAAATTTACAAAAAGCAAAGGCTATATTATCTACAGAAAAAAACATAGAAACCTTCGATTTGTTTGCTAACACTTATTGGTTTCAAAATCGATATTTCTATTTTAATAACAATATGAATGCTTTATTAAAATTGTAATCCAGAATTACCCCCTATATTTTAATGGTAAGTGTACAACTTTCTTAGTTTCAAAAAAATCTTCAGAATAAAAATCACTTAGGTTATATATAGCTGTTGTTTTATAATCTTGGAGTTCTTCGCTTAAATCTCCTCCTTTTAAGTATAAAATACCATTTTTCAGGTCATGCTTTTGCTCTTTAGCTATTTTCCCTTTTACCCAATGCACAAAAGTTGGCATGGCAGCTACAGCACGACTTACAATAAAATCGTAAGTCTCTTTAATTTCCTCTACACGACTGTGTGTGGTTCTTATATTAGTTAACCCTAAACCTGTAACAACCTCTTCTACTACTTTTAATTTTTTGGCTATACTGTCAACCAAATGAAAAGAGCATTCTGGAAACAAAATAGCCAAAGGCACTCCAGGAAATCCGCCTCCTGTTCCAACATCAAGAATTTTACTCCCTTCTTTAAACTTTAAAACCTTTGCTATAGCTAAAGAATGTAATACATGTCGTAAATAAAGTTCATCAATATCTTTACGAGACACCACATTTATTTTCAAATTCCAATCTTGATAAAGCATTTCTAACTTTTCAAATTTTAAAATCTGATCTTCTGTTAGCTCTGGGAAATATTTTAAAACTAGCTCCATAGGTGTTAAATTTTCAACAAAAATATACTTTTTATATGCATATTTTTACAAAAAAACGTTATTACTTCAGTTGGTTTATACTTATCTTTGTGCGGTATATAACAATATAAGATGTGTTCCTTCTTATATTTTAAATTAATAGCATGAGCAAACAAGCACTAACCTTTTCAAGAACTGATTCTGCTAAGTTTTTTAAAACACTTAATAAACGTGTTAACGATTACTTTAAGGACAACAATATAAAACGCACAGGAAACTGGAAATTATACATTAAAGCCATCGTAATGTTTTCATTACTTATTGTACCAGTAGTATTGATTTTCACAGTTAACCTTCCTACTTGGGTACAAGTTATTTTTATGATGATTGTTGGCGTTGGCATGGCTGGCGTTGGCATGAATGTGATGCATGACGCAAATCACGGTTCTTTTTCAAGTAAAAAGTGGGTTAATAAATTAATGGGCAGCAGCATATATATTTTAGCTGGAAATGATTATAACTGGAAAGTACAACACAACGTTTTGCATCACACCTATACAAACATACAAGGCCATGATGAAGACATTGATGCTGGTAGAATTATACGTTTTTCAAAGCATACAAAATGGCTTAAGATTCATAAATATCAAAAATTCTACGCGTTCTTTTTATATGGTTTATTAACTGTAAACTGGGCGATCACAACAGATTTCAAGCAAACATTCCTATACTTAAAAAGGAAGTTATCTTATGGTAAATTCCCCAACCCTGCAACGCAATGGACCAAACTAATTATTGGTAAAATTCTATATTATGCCATTTGGGTTGCTTTACCATTAGTTCTAGGTTTTACCTGGTGGCAAGTCTTAATAGGTTTCTTTATTATGCATTATACCGCAGGAATCATTCTAAGTGTTATTTTTCAATTAGCACATGTTATGCCAAATACAGACATGCCTTTACCAGATGAAAATGGTAACATGAAAAACACTTGGGCAATACATCAATTATTTACAACATCAAATTTTTCGCCTAAAAGTTGGATAGTAGAATTCTATACTGGTGGATTAAATCGACAAGTTGAGCACCATTTATTTGCACAAATTAGTCATATTCATTATAACAGAATAGCTCAAATAGTTAAGGAAACTGCTAAAGAGTTTAGCTTACCGTATAATGAGTATGATACCATTTGGAAAGCTATTGGAGAACATTACAACCAACTAAAAGTATTAGGTAAAAAACCTAGTTTAGCCTAGCATTCACATTTTTACTACAATAACAACACATATAAAAAATGAACTTATTATCAGATAGAATTTTAAACATGGCTACGTCTGCTACTTTAGCTATGGCTGCAAAGGCAAGAGAGCTTAGAGGTGAAGGAAAAGATATTATTGGATTAAGCCTTGGTGAGCCAGACTTTAATACGCCAGATTTTATTAAAGATGCTGCTATTCAAGCTATAAACGATAATTTCAATTCGTACTCTCCTGTTGATGGATACGTAGAATTAAAACAAGCCATTATTACTAAATTTAAGCGTGATAACAACTTAAGCTATACCCTACCTCAAATAGTTGTTTCAACTGGTGCTAAACAATCTTTAGCAAACATAGCTGCTGTGATGCTTAACAAAGGTGACGAAGTTCTTTTACCTTGCCCTTACTGGGTTAGTTATTCTGATATTGTTAAATTGAACGACGGTGTTCCTGTAGAAGTTAAAACGTCTATTGATACCGATTTTAAAATGACACCAGAACAACTCGAAGCGGCCATCACACCGAACACTAAAATGATGTGGTTTAGCTCTCCTTGTAATCCAAGTGGCTCAGTATATAGCAAAGCTGAATTAAGAGCTCTGGCTGATGTATTAGTTAAGTACCCAAACATATATGTCGTTTCCGATGAAATATATGAACATATAAACTATATAGGTGGTCACGCAAGTATGGCTGAGTTTGATGATATGTACGATCGCACAATTACTGTTAATGGTGTCTCTAAAGCATTTGCTATGACGGGATGGCGTATTGGTTTTATTGGAGCTTCAGAAAAAATAGCACGTGCCTGTAACAAAATGCAAGGTCAAATTACCAGTGGTGCTAATTGTATTGCACAACAAGCTGTAATTACGGCTCTAAATGCTGCGCCTTCAAAAGTACAGTATATGGTTGATGAATTTAAAGTACGTCGCGATTTAGTCCTTGGTTTATTAAATGACATTGAAGGGTTCAATTCGAACACTCCAGAAGGTGCTTTTTATGTATTCCCTGATGTTTCTTTTTACTTTGGTAAAACATTACGAGGCAAAACAATAAACAACGCTACAGATTTTTCTTTGTATTTATTAGAAGAAGCTCTGGTTGCAACCGTAACAGGTGACGCCTTTGGTAACCCTAATTGCATTCGTATTTCTTATGCAGCATCGCAAGAACAAATTATTGAAGCCATTAAAAGAATAAAAAAAGTTGTATAAATTTTGTTTTTGGAATTAGTCTGGGTGAATTATGTTCTCAGTCAAGGCAAAATAAACTAAAGGATAAAATTTAAACAGTTTCTAAGCTAAAAGCAAACAATTTTATAAATTTTGATTGAAAAGCCACTATTATTTAGTGGCTTTTTTAATACGTTAAATAAAGAAACATTGAAATTAAAATTAAAAACATTACCACAAATAATATGGTTTGTTTCATTATATCCTTTCTTTTTTCTTTATGAAGCCGCTCTTTAATTTCTTTTAATAGTTCTGGCGTTGCTTTTGGGAATTCAGCTAACTTAACATTAGAATAACTCCCCCCTAAAGCACTTTTTTCTTTCCTTTTTGATAAAAGACTTCTATTATTCTTTAAAGAAATAATAGCAGCCATCGCAGATCCTTCTCCTCCCATAGTTTCTAAGTATTAGAATTTATATATTACTGTATTGAAATACATTCAACACATTTAATTTTTTGCAATAAATTGACTGTTCAATAAACATCTTTATCGAAATTCAATTAAAAAAAATAAAAGATTATTTTGAGGTTAGCTCAAAAGATCATCAGTTAACAATCGTAAAAAAAAAGCTTCTTTATATATGTAGTATATTTTATAAAAACGTTACACTTTTTATAAAGTATAATATTACACAATATACTTTAGCAAAAGATCGAAACGATAACAGTAGTAAAAATAAATACTTTTAGAATAGTTTCTGCTCCAGAAACAAACCCGAAAAACCCATAAACACCTACAAAGCACCACCTTACACAACCGTTTAAGAACAGTATGTATAACAAAAAAGCCACCGGTTATCCGGTGGCAACTTTTGTCTAAATGATGGAATTCAATATAAATTGCCCTATAGCCATCAAAAAACAAAGTACAAATGAATACTATTTATTTATTAAATTATTGCGGTTTTACCACAAATTTTTATTACATTAATAAGACTACAGAAAACAATCTATATTTTTGAATGTTCAATATGACTCTAACAAATAGCTAAGCATGAACCAAATTGTAATTAACCTTCTTATTATTGAAGACTCTTCTATTATAGCAAATGCTTACAAAAACATATTAACAGAGGTAACAAATGTTACCTTTAATGTAACCTTTGCAAAAAATTGCGACGAAGCCGTACAAAAGATTCGACGCACTAAAACACAAATAGTCATTCTGGATCTTCAACTACCTATTTCGAAAAACGAACGTTTTATTTGTGGAGAAGATTTAGGTCTTTTAATAAGAAAAGAATCTCCCAATACAAAAATATTAGTTTTAACATCTATTACAGATCAAGTTCGAATTCAGAATACTATTAATGAAATTCACCCTGAAGGATTTATGATTAAATCCGACATTGATGGTATCGATCTAAAAAACGCTATCACAGACACTTTAAAAGGAAAAACATACTACAGCAAAACTATTGAAGGATACACTCGTAAAACATATGCCAATAGAATAACAATTGATGATTTTGATAGGCAAATATTGTATCATCTATCAATGGGTGAAAAAACGAAAGACTTATCAAATTATATTCCATTATCAACCAGAGCTATCGAAGTAAGAAAAACGAAGTTAAAACACTTATTAGATACTAAAAACAATGAAAACTTTAATTTGGTAAAAGAAGCAAAAAAGCTAGGTTTTATTTAACTAAACTACTCGTTTTGGCAGACTGAAAGTCTGTTTCGTGAAATACCAAAACAAAAGAATAATCATTTTAAAAATGAATTCCTGTGAATTTATGAAACCTGCCTTGGTTACCTATCTATCACGCCAAAAGAAAGGTGTAAATAAAATAAGCACCGTAAAGAGCTCTAAACGACCTATAAGCATTAAAAAAGAAGCCCACCATTGCGCTAAAGCAGGTAAAGCCGAATAATTATTGACTGGTCCATAATCGCCAAGTGCAGGTCCTACGTTTCCTAAAGTCGAAGCCGCTAAACCTATGGCCGATTTAAAATCTATTTCAAACATTGAAAAGCCTAAAGCCCCAATAATAAAGGATAACATATAAAGAATAAAAAATCCTAAAATATTAAATACAATATTACCAGAAATAGCTCTTTTATTATAACGCACTGGTAAAATAGCATTTGGATGCAAAGTACGTTTAAACTCTAAAAAACTATTTTTTATCAAAATTATATGGCGCACAACTTTTACCCCACCCGAGGTACTTCCTGCAGAGCCTCCTAAAAACATAAGACCAAAAAAGAAAACCATTAAAAACGGAGTCCATACTGTATAATCTGCAGTTACAAAACCTGTAGTTGTGATAATTGCTAATACTTGAAACAAAGAATGTCTAAAGGCACTTTCTGCCTCTCCCCAAACCATAGGATGTACAATAGAAGATGCCGATATATCTGCTCTAAAGTAAATAATAACCGCTGCTATTATTGTAAAAACTCCTATGAATTTAAAGTACAATTTGAACTCTTCGTCATTAATTATTTTTTGAACCTTTCCTTTAAAAGCGAAATAACTTAAAACAAAGTTGGTTCCCGCCAAAAACATAAATAATATAATGATGTATTGAATAATAGGTTCTCCATTCCAATAGGCTACACTAGCATTTTTAGTCGAAAACCCACCTGTAGACAATGTACATAACGAATGATTTATGGCATCAAAAAAAGACATCCCTGCAACACTTAGCAACAAGGTCTCTGCAGCAGTATATCCAAAATAAATAAGCCATAAACGTTTTGCTGTATCTGTAATTCTAGGATGTAATTTATCAGCACTCGGCCCTGGGGCTTCTGCCGCAAAAAGCTGCATCCCTCCAATTCCTAATAATGGGAGTATGGCAATGGCCAAAACAATAATTCCCATACCTCCAATCCAGTGTGTTAAACTCCGCCAAAATAAAACCCCTTTAGGCACAGCTTCAATATCATTTAAAATAGAGGCTCCTGTTGTAGTAAAACCAGACATGGTTTCAAAAAAAGCGTTTGTGAAATTTGGTATGCTTTCAGTTAACACATACGGTAAAGTACCAGAAAGTGCCATAATTACCCAACCAAAAGAAACGACAATATAGCCTTCTCTCTTATTCATTTCTTTTTTATGATGTCTGGTAAACACCATCGCTAAAAGTCCAGCTATTAAAGTAAAAATACCTGCCAAGAATAATTGAAACGTAACCCCATCTTTATAAAGTAAACTTACAAGAGCAGATAGCAACATAAAACCACCATTAAAGAGCAGTAGTAACCCTAAGAAATGAAAAATTATTTTATAATTTAACTTCATCTTAAAATTCATATTAGCGAAATAATTTTTCAACGCCCTTTATTGATTTAAGTAAGCTACAAACCACAACGCGATCGTTTTCTCGAATTCTAAAATCTCCAAGTGCAATAACCCCTAACCCATTCCTAATAACACCACCAATGATAGCTGATCTTGGAAAATCGACATCCTTAATGTATTTATTACAAATAGCTGAAGTGGGTTTTACTTCAAACTCTAACAACTCAGCATTCATATTGCTAAGTTTAGTCATAGCAACAACTTCTCCTTTTCTTATATACCTAAAAATATTATTTGCGGCTAATAACTTTTTATTTATTAGTGTTTCAATACCAACGGAATGAGATAATTCGAAATAATCCATATTCTCAACCAAAGCAATGGTTTTTTTAACCCCTTTTGATTTTGCGACTAAACAAGACATAATATTTGTTTCAGAATTACCTCCCACAGCTATAAAAGCATCCATGCCACTAATGTTTTCTTCATCAAGCAAATCAACATTACGTCCATCACTATGAATGACTAAAACGCTTGGTAAATCATCTGCAATTTCAAATGCGCGCTCTTTATCTTCTTCGAAAAGCTTTACATTAAAGCCTTTATCACTTAAATCTCTCGCCGACTTATAACCAATCTGGCTACCTCCCAAAATCATCACGTTCTTTATCTCGCTATTTGATTTCCCGGTAAGTTTACAAAGTTCCTCACCACCGCCTTCAGAAGTAACAAATACCACATTATCGCCTCTTTTAAACTCGGTATCACCTCTTGGGATGATCGTGTATTGCGTACCAAAACGCTGAATGGCTATAGGAACAAAATGTATTTCTGGGAATATTTTTGCGGCTTCTTTAACGGTCTTGCCTACAAAAGAAGCAGACCTTGATAGTGTTAAACCAACCATAGTAAGTGCACCACCTTCAAACTCATAAGTATCATTAAAAGACGATTGCTTTAAAGATAACTTAATCTCTGCCGCAGCCAAAGCTTCTGGAGAAATCAATTCATCAATACCAAATTTGGTAAAACCGACCTCATCTTTATAGTTTATAAATTCGGTATTAGAAATTCTGGCAATGGTTCGTTTAGCCCCTAATTGCTTTGCTAAAACACATACCGTGATATTAGTTGTTTCGCTTGCTGTAACTGCAATAAACAAATCACAATTATTTACCCGAGCATCTTTTAAAATAGAGATTGAAGTACTATCTCCTTTAATAACTTTAATATCTAAATGAGCATCAGCATAAGCTAAGCTCTCTTTGTTTATATCTATTAATGTTATTTCCTGAGACTCGTAAGACAGCAACTTTGCTAAATGAAATCCAACTTCACCAGCTCCAGCAATGATTATTTTCATTATTCAATTATCATAAAAAGAAAGACAAATATACTATAAAATACATATTGCCACATGAGATATTATAAATATAATATTTGCAATCCTATTGGTTAATGCTTTTTTAAAAGTTTATATTTGCCAAAAAAATTACAGTATTGTCAAAAATTAAACCCTACAAAAACAGTGATTTAGGCAAAAAAGAGCAAGTCACTAAAATGTTTGATACTATTTCTGGAGATTACGATGGTTTAAATCGTGTTATTTCTTTTGGAATAGATATTAAATGGCGAAAAAAAGTAGTAAAACTTGTTAAAGAAAGCACACCCGAAACTATTTTAGATATTGCTACAGGCACTGGAGATTTAGCCATTAACCTAGCAGAAACCAACGCTACTAAAATTGTTGGTTTAGATATAAGCAGTGGCATGCTAGAAATTGGTAAAGAAAAAATTAAAAAAAAATCTTTAGAGTCTAAAATAGACATGGTTTTAGGTGATAGTGAAAATATGCCTTTTGGTGATAATTCTTTTGATGCTATTACTGTAGCCTTTGGTGTAAGAAATTTTGAAACTTTAGAAAATGGTTTAAAAGAAATATTTAGAGTATTAAAACCTCATGGCACTTTTGTTATTCTAGAAACATCTATTCCTTCGAAAACACCATACAAACAAGGCTATAAATTTTACACAAAAAACGTTTTGCCTCTTATAGGAAAGCTATTTTCAAAAGACAGAAGTGCTTATAAATATTTATGTGAATCGGCATCTGTTTTTCCTTATGGAGAAACTTTAAACAATATTTTACGAAAAATTGGGTTTATTAATGTTGAAGATTTTCCACAAACTTTTGGTGTGGCAACAATTTACAAATCATCAAAGTAATAATATGAAGCAGTTTTTTGCATTAATATCATTTTTATTTATAATACAAGTATCCAATGCGCAGCTTTTTAGTAAAGAAAAAGTAAGCTATGATGCGAATCAAGGAAGAGGCTCTACTGATAATAAAATATTACGTTGGGGTTACTTTTTAGGAATTAACAGTTATGACTTTAATTTTGATTATAATGAAAATTTGCGTGATATTTATGTAAAGAAGAGTCCTGGTTTTAGTGTTGGTTTAATTGGAAATTTACGTATCAATAGTTTTATCGATTTGCGTTTTGAACCTGGATTATTAATTACAACAAGAGAGTTGCATTACAGTCAAACATATTTTACAACAGGAAGCGTTAGTACTTCAGATCTAATTAGAGAAGTTAAATCAACCTATGTACACTTCCCTTTATTGGTAAAAATTTCTACAAAACGTGTTAACAATTTCAAACCATTTGTTGTAGGTGGGTTTTCTACTGCTTTAAACCTATCTAGTAATCAGGATAATCCTGAAGATAATCAAAATAGGCAATTTAGAATGAAAAAAAGCGCCCTGTATTATGAGCTTGGATTTGGTATAGATTTTTATCTATACAACTTTAAATTCACGCCTTCTATTCGTGGGCTTTTTGGTATAGACGACGAGCTTGTTAGAGACAAAGACCCTAATAGTCCCTGGACTAGTAACATTGCCAGTCTGCAAACTAGAGGAGTATTTATTAATTTTACGTTTCAGTAACTGTTCATTTCAAGAAGCCGAAAAAGACACAAAGTCTATCTTTGAAAATAACATCTTTTATTGCAAAGTGTGTTACTAAAACTAATTTTCGAATATTATAACTAAACACTGCCAACTAATTACCCCCTTCTAAATTCACTTAACAAAATAGCTGTTGCTGTTGCTACATTTAAGCTTTCGGTTGCTTGTAAATCACCAAATCTGGGAATGGAAATTTTTTGATTTATAAGTGCTTCAATTTCTTTCGAAATACCATTCGCTTCATTCCCCATTACTAAAACGCCCTTTTCTGGTAATGGCGTCTTATAAACCGTTTCTCCCTCCATAAAAGCCCCATAAATAGGTAAGCTTGTTTCATTTAAAAACACTTCTAAATCTATATAATTAATGTTTACTCTAGTAATAGACCCCATGGTTGCTTGTACTACTTTCGGATTAAAACAATCTACTGTCTCCCTACTACAAACCAAATCTTTAACACCAAACCAATCGCAAAGCCTAATAATGGTTCCTAGATTTCCAGGGTCTCTAATAGCATCTAATGCTAAAACAAGTCCTTTTTGTTCAATTTGTTTTTCCTTAGGAATTTTAAAAATTGCAAGTGCTTTATTTGGTGTCGTTAAAAAGCTTATGCGTTTTAATTCTGCCTCTGTAATTAAAATTTCTTCTTTGGCATCAATATTGAATGATTCTGTCGTATATAATGCATGAAGTGTTAATTTAGATTGTAATAACTCTTTTATTGTTTTAAGGCCTTCAACAACAAAAAAGCTATGTTGCAATCTAAATTTTTTTTGCTTTAAACTCGTTATTAATTTTATATGACTTTTAGAGAGCATGTATTTATATTAACGTGATATTTTATTTTATAAAGAAATGAAAAATACAGTTGCCTCTGACTAAAATTATTTAAATATTTTTTTTAGAAGAAAAAATGTACTTTTGAGCTCATAACTAGGCACTATCATATTTCTTTTAATAAAAATCAATTCGTAAAACTTATAATGTGAATTAATTAAATTTCATTTGAAAAAACAACTTTCGAAAATATTATTTTTTTTGTTACTAATAAGTTACGTTTCATCCTGTGATAGTGTGAAAAGGGTTGCTGAAAACGAACACTTACTTATCAATAATACAGTGTTAGTAAATAACAAAAAAGTTAACACAGAAACTATAAACAATTTACTATATCAAAAACCTAATAGAAAAATCGCGAATATCCCGTTACGCTTATACATTTATAATTTAGCACGTAATAATAAAGATTCATTGTTTGAGGTATGGCTAGATAAGTCTCCAAAACGTAGAGCTAGATTAACTAAAAGATTATCCCAAAAACAATTAGACCGATTAAAAAACTCATCTATCGGATTTAATAATTGGTTGCGCAAAACTGGTGAAGCTCCAGTAATTATAGATGAGGAAAAAACACAAAAATCTGTAAAACGCCTTCAAGATTACTATATAAATAATGGTTGGTTTGATGTTAAAACGACTTTCGATGTAAAAAAAGATGAAGACAAACGTGCAAGCATTAAATATCAAGTTAAAACAGGAGAGGTTTTTATAATTGATTCTATTTCAGAAAAAGTAAAATCACCCGTAGTAGATTCTTTATATCAAAATATTAAGAGAGCAGCTTTAATAAAAGCGAACGAACAATATAGAACCACAAATTTTGAAAAAGAACGTAGTAGAATTTCCAGTGAATTACGTAACTCTGGTGTATACCATTTTAATCAAGACTACATCACCTTCGAAATTGATACGGTGGGTACTAATAAGAAAGTGAATGTTGGTATTCAAATTCAAAATAGAGCCATTAAAACACAAGATTCTATTAGACGTGAGCCTTTTAAAATATTTAAAATTAAAGATGTTAAAATCATCACAGATTACACATTTGAAAATAGAAAAAAACCGTTTCAAGACTCCATATTCTATAACGGTTATAAACTTTATAGTTATAATAAAATACACTACAGACCAGAAGCTCTTACAGATGCCATATTTGTAAATCCAGGTTCCGTTTTTAAAGACCTGGATAGAACACGAACTTATAGACATTTAAGTGAATTACGCACGTTTGAGTATCCAGATATTAAATACGACACAGTTGCAAACTCTGATGATGAACTCATCACCACTATAAAATTAACACCTTTAAAAAAGTTTAGTTTAGGGTTTAGTGGAGACGTATCTCAAAGCGATATTCAAACCTTTGGGTTTTCACTAAACCCAAGCTTACAAATTAGAAATGTTTTTAGAGGAGCCGAAATACTTGAAGTATCTGCAATCGGATCTATTGGCGCATCAAAAGATAAAAACAAGCTTGAAAGTGAACCCTTTTTTGATATTAATGAAATTGGTGTTGATCTAAAACTAACGATTCCCAGATTATTTTCACCCTTTAATACAGAGAAAATAATTCCTAAATATATGTCTCCTTCTACACGAATGAGTATAGCTACTACGAGTCAGACTAATATAGGGCTAGACAAACAAACTTTTAGCGGTACTTTTAATTATAACTGGTATCCAAATAAAAAAGTAAGTAATAAACTGGATTTATTTAATGCACAATACGTAAGAAACCTTAATGTAAATAACTATTTTGACGTATACCAAAACTCTTTTAGCTCTTTGAATCAAATCGCAAAAGACATTAATTATATAGATTCAGATGACGATCTAGACATTTCAGACGAAACAGATGCTTTTTTAGATTATGCTTTAAACCCAGTAACTCCTAGTGAGATTTCAGATAGTCAGTTAGCAATAATAAATAGTATTGATGAGCGTAAAGACAGATTAACAGAAGACAACTTAATTCTTTCTTCTAGCTTTAGTTTTATTAATGACGAACGTACCAATCTATTTGATGATGATTTTTCAATCTTTCGTTTTAAGTTAGAACTGGCAGGAAATTTATTAGCAAACACATCAAAACTTTTAGGCTTAAAAAAAAATAGTGATAATCGTTATGAAATTTTTAATGTTGCATATTCTCAATATATCAAAACCGAATTCGATTATATAAAACACTGGGATTTAGGAAAAAAGAATGTACTTGCTATGAGGAGTTTTTTAGGCATTGCGATTCCATATGGCAACTCAACAAGCATCCCTTTTTCTAAAAGTTTCTTTGGAGGTGGTCCTAACGACAACCGTGCCTGGACTGCTTATAGCTTAGGCCCAGGCAGTTCTAAAAGTATCAATGAGTTTAATGAGGCCAATTTAAAAATAGCCCTAAATATTGAGCAGCGCTTTAATATATTTGAAAAATTAAATGGTGCTATTTTTCTAGATACTGGAAATATTTGGAATGTATTAGATAACGTAGAAGACGACAACGCTACATTTTCAGATTTCGATTCACTAAAAGACATTGCAGTTGGTTCTGGTTTCGGTCTGCGTTACGATTTTAGTTTTTTTGTATTTCGTTTCGATATAGGTTTCAAAACTTACGACCCTTTTTACCAAGAAAAAAACAGATGGTTTAATGATTATAATTTTGCAAATGCTGTTTATAATATAGGTATAAACTACCCTTTTTAATTGCAAAAAAACAGATCAATACTTACTTCCTAATTTCTATCAAAATTATTGTTGTACCCTTTCAATATAGCTAGTCTTGAGCAAATTCGAAAAACTCAAGGTAAACTCTAAAAGAATCTAATCTTAAATTAGAAAACTATAACGTTTTAGTATTGTTTTAGTATTTTCAAATCATTAAATCATATTTATTTATTCAAAAAATGATTACTTTTGAAGTCAATTAAATTACTAATCAAATTATTTAAAATGGGACACAATATAAAACCAGGAGTTGCTACAGGTCAAGAAGTACAAGCAATTTTTAAACTTGCAAAAGAAAAAGGATTTGCTTTACCAGCTGTAAACGTAATAGGTTCAGACACTATAAATGGTGTTTTAGAAACTGCAGCCGCTTTAAATGCTCCTGTTATTATACAATTTTCTAATGGTGGCGCACAATTTAATGCTGGAAAAGGCTTGAGTAACGATGGTCAAAAATCGGCTATTGCAGGTGCCGTTGCTGGTGCAAAACATGTACATATTATGTCTGAAGCTTATGGTGTTCCAGTAATTTTACATACAGACCACTGTGCAAAAAAACTATTGCCTTGGATTGATGGCTTGTTAGACGCTAGTGAAAAACATTACGCAGAAACTGGAAAATCACTTTTCAGTTCTCATATGATAGATCTTTCTGAAGAACCAATCGAAGAAAATATTGAAATATGCAAAACCTATTTAGAGCGTATGAGCAAAATAGGTATGACGTTAGAAATTGAACTTGGTATTACAGGTGGTGAAGAAGATGGTGTAGATAATACAGATGTAGATGATTCTAAATTATACACACAACCTGAGGAAGTAGCTTATGCTTACGAAGAATTAAGCAAAGTAAGTAACCAATTCACTATTGCTGCTGCTTTTGGTAATGTACATGGTGTTTACAAACCAGGAAATGTAAAATTAACACCAAAAATCTTAAAAAATTCTCAAGAGTATATCACTAAGAAATATGGCGTTGAAGAGAATCATATCGATTTTGTTTTCCATGGTGGTTCTGGTTCTACAGTTGAAGAAATTCGTGAAGGAATTAGTTACGGTGTTATAAAAATGAATATCGATACCGATTTACAATATGCTTTTATGACTGGTATTCGCGACTATATGGATTCTAAATCTGAGTATTTAAAAGCACAGATAGGAAATCCTGATGGAAACGATGTTCCAAATAAAAAATACTACGACCCACGCGTATGGTTACGTGCAGGTGAAGTTACTTTTGTAGAACGTTTAAAAAAGGCGTTCGAAGACTTAAACAATGTAAACACTTTATAATTATAAGTTAATTTACTACAATAATATAATAAAAAGACTCTGTACCACACAGAGTCTTTTTTATTTAAATCACTGAAAATCAGAAAATAAAAACTATTGAGTTAAAAAATCATTAGGGCGTTACCTCAAAATTAAAAAAAGGTTTAATTTTGCGCTTAGGCTTTTGGCAGTCACTTCTAAATAAAACTTAGGATGGCTTTAATAAATACCTCAAATATGAAATATTGATGATTTTATATTTTATAAAATTAAAGAATAAATAATCCTTAACACGAATAACGTTTACTAAGATTAAAAATCCAACAATCGTTAATCTAAAATCGTAAATCACTATGTCTTGGTTTAAAAGAAAAACAAAAGGAATAACTACAACAACTCAGGAGAAAAAAGATACACCAAAAGGTCTTTGGTATAAATCTCCCACAGGGAAAGTTGTTGATGCAGAAGAATTAGAAAAAAACTTCTATGTAAGCCCAGAAGATGGCTATCATGTACGCATAGGAAGTAAGGAATACTTCGAAATATTATTTGACGATAATGAATTTAAAGAATTAGATGCTAGTTTAGAATCTAAAGACCCTCTTAAATTTAGCGATACAAAAAAATATCCAGAGCGTTTAAAAACAGCACAAGATAAAACCAATTTAAAAGATGCTGTTCGTACAGCTATTGGAAAATCTAAAGGAAAAGATCTAGTAGTCGCTTGTATGGATTTTGCTTTTATTGGTGGTTCTATGGGGAGTGTTGTAGGTGAAAAAATTGCACGTGCTGCAGATTACTCATTAAAGAACAACATTCCTTTAATGGTTATATCTAAATCTGGGGGAGCAAGAATGATGGAAGCTGCATTATCTTTAATGCAATTAGCTAAAACATCTGTAAAATTAGCACAATTAGCAGATGCACAAATCCCATATATTTCTTTGTGTACAGACCCAACTACAGGTGGTACAACGGCATCATTTGCTATGTTAGGCGATATTAACATTAGCGAACCAGGAGCTTTAATTGGCTTTGCAGGACCTCGAATTGTAAGAGATACAACAGGAAAAGAATTACCAGAAGGCTTTCAAACTGCTGAGTTTTTATTAGAACATGGGTTCTTAGATTTTATAACAGTAAGAAATGAGTTGAAAAACAAGGTAAACAAATACCTTGATTTAATAACAAATCAACCATTAAGAGCATAAAATAAAAAGCGGTTAAATAGTAACTTTTTCTTTTTAATAGATATTCTTGCAAATAATTAAAAATGACTATATTTGCCGCTCGAAAGACAGACTTTCGTTTACATAACAATTATTTACAATAATATTAGCATGTATTTAGATCAAAAAGAAAAAGAAGCCATCTTTAAAAAACACGGTAAAGATGCAAAAGACACAGGTTCTGCAGAAGGGCAAATCGCATTGTTCACTTACAGAATTAATCACCTAACAGAACATTTAAAACAAAATCGTAAAGATTTTAACACAGAACGTTCGTTAGTAAAATTAGTAGGAAAGCGTAGTGCTTTACTAAATTACTTAATTAAGAAAGATATCTTAAGATATCGTGCTATAATAAAAGAATTAGGATTAAGAAAATAATTAAAAGAGGCTTAACAAAGCCTCTTTTTTGTTTTAATATTAAAAAAAGTTACATGTCATTACGAGCAAGTTGTAACTAACCTGTGCTTAGCACAGTTGAAACATGGTAATCTCACAAAAAAGGCAGATTACCCATCATACACAAAAGTATGATGCGCAATGACACTATTTATGAAGAAGCTAATTACAGTTTTTCATTGGTCTTAACAACTACACACAACAACACAACGACCATTGTTTAATTAGAATTAAAAAATTTATGATTCCACAAGTTTTTAAAGAGGTCATAGACCTAGGTGACGGTAGAGAAATTTCTATTGAAACTGGAAAATTAGCAAAACAAGCGCATGGTAGCGTTGTTGTGCAATCTGGAAAATGTATGTTATTATGTACAGTTGTTTCCAATTACAAACAAGCAGATGTAGACTTTTTACCTTTAACGGTAGATTACAGAGAAAAATTTGCTGCCGCTGGACGTTATCCAGGAGGTTTCTTTAAAAGAGAAGCAAGACCAAGTGACGGAGAAGTTCTAACAATGCGTTTAGTAGACCGTGTTTTACGTCCGTTATTCCCAAAAGATTATCATGCAGAAACGCAAGTGATGATTCAATTAATGTCTCATGATGACGATGTTATGCCTGAAGCTATGGCTGGTTTAGCAGCTTCTGCAGCCATTCAATTATCAGATCTCCCATTTGAATGCGCTATCTCTGAAGTTAGAGTTGGTCGTGTTAACGGTGAATTTGTAATCAACCCAACAAGAGAACAATTAGAAGCATCTGATATAGAAATGATGATTGGTGCTTCAGCTGATTCTGTAATGATGGTTGAGGGTGAGATGGATGAAATTTCTGAAGAAGAAATGGCCGATGCTATCAAATTTGCTCACGAGGCTATTAAAGTACAAATTGCTGCGCAATTGCGTTTAGCAGAAGCTTTTGGTAAAAAAGAGGTTCGCGAGTATGAAACTGCTGAAGTAAATGAAGATTTACAAAAAAGAATACACGATTTAGCTTACGATAAATGTTATGCTATTGCTAAGAAGGGAACTTCTAAAGCAGAACGTGGTGAGGCATTTGCTGAAGTAAAAGAAGAAGTTAAAGCTACTTTTACTGAAGAAGAGATGGAAGAATTTGGTCATCTTGTTGAGGGTTATTACAGTAAAGCCGAAAAAGAAGCTGTTCGTGAATTAACTTTAAGCGAAGGTTTACGTTTAGATGGTAGAAAAACTGACGAAATTAGACCTATCTGGTGTGAGATAGATTACTTACCATCTACACATGGTTCGTCTATTTTTTCACGTGGTGAAACACAAGCTTTAGCAACAGTAACTTTAGGAACATCCAGAGATTCAAATAAAATAGATATGCCTTCTTACGAAGGTGAAGAAAATTTCTATTTACATTATAACTTCCCTCCTTTTTGTACAGGTGAAGCTAGACCACTAAGAGGAACTTCTAGAAGAGAAGTTGGTCATGGTAACTTAGCGCAACGTGGATTAAAAGGAATGATTCCTGAAGATTGTCCTTATACAGTACGTGTGGTATCTGAAGTATTAGAATCTAACGGTTCTTCTTCAATGGCAACAGTTTGTGCTGGTACAATGGCATTAATGGATGCTGGGGTTCAAATGACAAGACCTGTTTCTGGTATTGCTATGGGATTAATTTCTGATGGTGATCGTTATGCTGTATTGTCTGATATTTTAGGTGATGAAGATCACTTAGGAGATATGGATTTTAAAGTAACTGGTACTTCTGAAGGAATTACAGCTTGCCAGATGGATATTAAAATTAAAGGATTAAGTTACGAGATTTTAGTAAATGCACTAAAACAAGCTCGTGAAGGTCGTTTACATATCTTAGGTAAAATTACAGATACGATTGCTGCTCCTAATGCTGAAGTTAAAGAGCATGCACCAACAATGGTAACAAGACGTATTCCTAACGAATTTATAGGAGCGTTAATTGGTCCTGGTGGAAAAGTAATTCAAGAAATGCAAAAAGAAACAGAAACCACTATCGTTATTAACGAAGATCCTGTAACTGAAGAAGGTATTGTTGAAGTTTTAGGTGTAGGTTCTGAAGGTATTAATATTGTTTTAGCAAAAATTGATTCTTTATTATTTAAACCAGCCGTTGGTAGCGTTTACGAAGTAAAAGTTATTAAAATGCTTGATTTTGGAGCTGTTGTTGAATATATGGATGCTCCTGGAAATGAGGTTTTATTACACGTAAGTGAATTAGCTTGGGAACGCACAGAAAATGTATCAGACGTAGTAAATATGGGTGATGTTTTTGATGTGAAGTATTTTGGTCAAGATCCAAGAACACGTAAAGAAAAAGTATCTCGTAAAGCTATTTTACCAAAACCAGAAGGTTATGTAGCAAGACCACCAAGAGAAAGTAATGGTCGTGATAACCGTGGAAGAGATAACAGAGGTAGAGACAATCGTGGACGTGATAACCGTCGTGACGATAGAAAACCTAGAGAAGATAAAAAAGAAGGTTAATTAATCTCTTTATAATCTATAAGCTAAAAAACCTCTCAATTTAAATTGAGAGGTTTTTTTATATGGCATGTACCCATAACCAGTACTCTCATACACTCCATGAGTTTCAAATAATTAATGCGCCCCTTTTTCTTTTATCATCTTATTGGGTTTGTAATGACACAATCGTCTTTATAACTAACAATTAATAACCACATTCCTTTATTATTACGAAAGGCACTTTAGCAAAGAATATTGATTTTAAATATCTTAATGCTTAAAATCAAGGATTAAAACAGTATTTTGTCATGTCAATGTCAGACAGAACGAAGCATGAGTGACGAGACATCTCATAAAGATGAAATGCCTTCTCAAAAGCTACGTTTCATATCTTCAAACAAAATATATTTTGTTTTCGATTAAAATTTAACATTTTATCTACTTTTTCAAACTGAAAACTTTAATTACTAGATATTAATGGTCGTAGATTATCTGTCCTTGTGCCCGATCCCGATTCATTTACCATGAGCGTTGAATAAATATCTGCTAGTTCAGATCCAGAAGGAATCTGAGAAGGTGTATAAATTCTTGGAGCAGGGATCTCTGCTGCTAATGTAGATAACAGGCTACTCATATCTGCACTTAAGCCACTTCTAGGTACTATATACATGGTTTGTTCAACTATTGAATAATTGGGCAGGTAACCATTGGTTAGAATGGCTGGAAAAACACCTATTCCCGTATCCCATTCTAATGTATTTAAGACATATGAAGATTGAGAATTACTAGATATAACATTGTTTTTACCATAAACGATACCTACAGCATCCTTAGTAGTTTTATTATTTTTGTTAAAAACTACTGCATACCCATTAGTATTAGAAGCTTCAAAAAACGGATAACTTGGTATGTTTGAATCATGTGCATACCACCAAGTTGGATCTCCCGCACTATCTAAGCCTAAAGCTAGCCCATTAAATACATTGTCATCACCTTTCATTGGTGTCCAACCTTCAAAATATAAATCATTCCATTGCTTTGTTACCCCATTAAGTTTAGGTTGACCTATTGAAACTACACGATATACTTTTAAAAATCCTCGTGTATCGTATGAATAACGTATTAAAGCAGTATGATTTCCCGTAATAACCGATTGATTGCCTAGTTTCCATTGTAAATCCGCCTTCCCATAAACTTCAATTTCTGTATTAGCTGTATTTATTTTTACATCTTGGGTTTGATGCAATTGGTTTGTAAAAGTACCACCTTGAGTAACATTATACCGTTGTTCAAATTCTGGTCCAGAATAATTCAAATTTCTAATTGCATCAAAACTCCAAATAGTCCACTGGATTATCCTATCAGTTTTCTCGCCACTAAAGCTTGGAGAAAGCAATGCTTTAAAAGATTCTGTCCTATCTCGCATTTCTGAAATAGCTCCTGTTGTACCTATACGAAAATCATAGGTAGCCACTCCATTATCAAATAAAATAAACCAAATATCATTCTGATATAGATTTACAGAACCTGTCCAGGTAGTTGCCGCTGCTGCTGCACTTGAACTAACGGTCTTTTGAAAAACTAACTCATTTTGGCTAATTTCATTTTCACTGGTCTCATTTACATAACTACATTTAATATTGAACATATATATACCACATAAAAGCAAATACATAATTATTATTTTTTTCATTTTAAAAAATTTAGGTGTAACAAATATTGAACTCATCCATATATTTTTTTGATTGAAAACCAGATAAAAGACAAAGGAATTCCAACTATTTTTCCAGAAAATAGAAAAAATCAATTCATACTTTATCTTCTATAATCCAACCTTATTTTCTTGTCATTTTTAGAATTTCGCATATAATTAAAATGAATAACCTATAAAGCAGCGCTTCAAGGCTATTCATTTAATTAAAGATGACGCTATTAAATAATCACTACCATCCATAGTATTAATTTACAGTATGGAGACATAAAACGTCTGAATCACATACAAAACGAACACGATTAGATGCTATTTTTACTAACACAATAGAATATAAAAACTCACTCTCAAGGTTAAGGTATTAGAAATACTGTGTTAATCTTAGAGTCTGTTTAAAATTTCGTCAATTATTTTTTTATGCCTCTTTTTACGCATTATTTCGTTAAAATTTTGAACCGTAACTGGTTATGTTTAAAAATTTCACCTTATACTGCATCAAAAATAGCCTACAAAAATTCTAATCACAAAATCTTAAACAGACTCTTAAAATTCAATTCCGATTACAAACTAATTTATCAATAGTTTATTAGTAATCGTTTTATTCTCACTTTTAATTGATACGATGTACATACCCGATTTTAAGTGATGTTCAATTGAATGTAACTTATTAGATACATCTTTTTCATTATAAACTAACTTACCTGTTAAATCGTGAATATCTATTGAAGCTTTAGCTCCTAAGGTGCTAAGATCAATATTAATCTTATCTGTTGCTGGGTTAGGATATACCTTAACGGTTTCTAAAGTTAAATCATTGGTTCCAAGTGAACCATCAGAAACTAATACAATATTATCATAGTAAACCGTTCCGTTTTGCATAATAATATGCATTTCTCTATAATCATAAGTAGGTATTGCTGATATGTCATAGTCTAATTTCACCCAAGTATTAACATTTGCAGCTCCAACACCTATTGTAACTGAGAAATTTGCAGTGCTGCTGATAGACTCAGCAAAAGTCACAGTTATAAACCTATCTACTGGAGAATAAACCATAAGGCTTATCGTTTTAATATCAGAACTAATAACACCAGTATCATTGTCTAAACGAAAACCTGGCCAGTCTGCAGAACTTACAAGTTCTACTGACTGTGAACTTGTATTAATACCTGATGGAGACGGATTAGCGACAGCGTTAGTTGTAGCAGAATATACAAACCAATCTGCGAGTGAACCATCTTCAAAATCATAAGTTACTGTTTGTGCAATTATACCGCAAAAAGCAGTTAATAAATAAATAGTTAATAAGGATAATTTTGTTTTCATAATTTAAGTATTTAGTATTTGGTTAATAATATTTTAAAAGTGTGATATTAATCTATAGGCGCTAATGCGCTAAGATTATCTGTTGCTGTTCCCGATAGCAATCTATTTGCCATAAGTGTTGCATAAATGGTTTCTAATTCAGATCCAGAAGGAATTTCGCTAGGAGTATAAATTTTAGGTGCTGATATTTCGTTAACCATGTCGTCTAATTCAGTTTTCATTGCTTCGGTTAAACCTTGACGAGGCACGATATAAAGTGTTTGTTCAACAAGAGAATGAGCTGGTATAACAGACTCTGATTTTATGGCTGGTAAAATCCCTATCCCTGTATTCCAAGGCAATAAGTTAAGCACATGTTTTGCTGTACCAGATGTTTCTACATTACCTTTTCCGTAAACAACACCTACGGCATCTTTAGTACTATATTTTGAAGTGTTGTATGCAATCGCATAACCTTCGGTTGTAGATGCCTCTAAAAATGGATAAGAAGGTATTCCTGAAAGCCATTGGTACCATAAATCTGGAGCACCAGAACTATTTAATGATAACGCCAAACCATCAAATGCACTAGAACCACCTAACATAGGTGTCCATCCTTCAAAGTAAAAATCGGACCATTGCTGTGCTACACCATTTAATTTAGGCTCAGCAACTGAAACCGCACGATATATTTTTATAGATCCATTTGTTTGAATGGTATATCTTGTTAATGCAGCATGTGTTCCTGTCATAGCATTTTGATTCTCTTCCTGCCATTGTAATTTTGGGTTGCTATATACATCTACTTGATTTTTTTCTGCATTTACAGTTACCGAAATGATCTCAGATAATTGATTAATTCCTGTACCTCCTTGAGTTACATTATAACGTTGTTTGTTTAATAGTTCTAAATCTTCAGTGTTTTTTATATCACCATTTATACTCCATAGCGTCCATTGTATAATACGGTCTGTTTGTTCTCCATTATAAGATGGAGATAGTAAATTTTCAGACGATTCGGTAAGGTCTCTGATTTCTGACATAGCTCCTCCAGTTCCAATTCTAAAATCATAATACGGTTCTCCATTCCCGTTTAAAACAAGCCATAAATCGGTACCGTCTGAAGTTACTGTTCCTGTCCATGTTACTGGTTCATTTAGATCTATAACTTCTTCCTCAGAATCATCAGAATTACCTCCACAGCTAACAAGTAAGATTAAGCATAGAATTAAATATGCATATAGGTTTTTTGCTTTTTTCATAATTTAGTTTTATAAATATTTTGACGTTTTATAACGTCTCTATTATTTGTAAATAGGAACAGAGTATATCGAAAGATTGATACACTCTGTTCTCAATTTATATTAATTATAACCTGGATTTTCGATTAAATTTGAGTTCGCTCCAGTACGGGATAATGATATAGGGAAATAATACATTTTTTCATAAAAATTAGGAGCATCTGTAGTTCCATCGTAATTATTTATTACCGATACCTTATACTTTTGGGTTGTATAATCTAAAACATACTTAAGTCCAGAAAATGATCTTGTTAATTCTGTAGTAGCTATTCTCCAACGGCGTAAATCCCAATAACGGTGGCCTTCAAAAGCTAATTCTACTCTACGTTCATGACGAATTTGATCCAAAGTCACAGATCCTAAAGTAGCTATACCTGCTCTGGTTCTTATTTGGTTTACAGCTGTTAAAGCATCTCCTGTATAGCCTAATTCCATAGCAGCCTCTGCATAATTCAATAAAGTTTCTCCTAAACGGAATACTTGATAATCTGTTCCTGAATTTGACCAAGTAGAACCAATATCTACATCTTCATCCAGGTACTTCATAACTCCAAATCCAGTACCAAACCCAATCCAAAACCATTGGTCTCCCCATGCAGAAACACCGTTATAGGCTTCATTTTGATTATTAAGAACAGTCCCATCTGGTGTAATTAACCCACTATGAAAATCTACAATACCATCTCTCCATGGCGTTTCCATTGTCCATAGAGTTGCAAAAAAGCGAGGATCTTTATTTCCCCACAATTCATCCATACTCCATAATTTGCTTCCAAGTAAAGCTCTATCTAACGTACCTGTAGATCCGTCTTTATATTCAAATGCTTCAGCCATTTCAAGGTATGGCGTATTACCCATTCCAATATTCCATGCATGAGGTTTTGGACGTTGCACAAAATCATAACCCCATGTACCACCTCCACCACCTAAGGCATCAACATAATTATGGTGTTTTGCAAAAATCACTTCACTGTGGTTTTTAGTAACAAACACATTTCTAAAATTCATTACTTTATCAGTTCCTTCATCTAATAAAGCATAACCACCATCGTTTATAATTTCATTTGCTGCATCATAAGATATTTGAAAATAGGTATCGGGACTGGCAGAAATACCAACAAGACCTTCTAATTGTACAGTGCCATACTTGGCTATACTTCCAGCGTATAAAGCGGCTCTTGATTGTAAATGTAAAGCGGTCCATTTACAAGGGCGACCAAAATTTTTATCACTACTTAATATATTAGCAATATCTGTACATTCTGAAATAATAAAATCATAAACTTCCTGTTCCTTATTCCTAGCTGGATATAGCTCCTCTTCTGAATCATCAAGACTTTGTACATTGGTAATAAGTGGTACGCCTCCATAACGTTTTACCATTTGAAAATAATTAAAAGCTCTTAGAAAACGAGCTTCTGCTATTTTTGAAGCGGCTAATTCACTATCAATTGGTGAATCTGGAAGCCTTTCAATAAGCATATTTAAATTTCTAATAATGTAATATGCATTTTCCCACCAAGGCAACGGATTTGAATTAACATTCATTCTACCTGCCTTATTCCCTACACCATTTCCAGCAATATCCCATCCTCCTTTGCCTTCATCTGCAAAGTTATTAATCACTAAAGGACCGTAACACTGTTCTGAATTTTCTAAATCCCAACTATCTGTTATAGGTGATCCAACACCCCATTCTGCTATATAGGAACTAGATTCATTAACCATCACTGATGTTAAGCTATATTGATTTGTAAGAAATGCCTCGATTAACACAGGATCATTCCAAACCGTAGCATCTGTTATAAGGTCTAGTGGTTCCTTATCTAAAACATCTTGGCATGATGTAATTACCAAGAAAAGTAACAATATTATGTGTGCGCTTTTTTTCATTTCCTTATATTTTATTATTATCATTTTATATATTTTTTACAATGACAAATTCATCCCTAAACTTATTGTACGCTGTTGCGGATAAACTTTCAGAGAACCAGATAGAACTTCGGGGTCTACACCATAATCACTTAAAGAACTAATAGTAAAAAGATTGGTCCCCGCTGCATATATTCTTAAATTAACAATACCCAACTTATCTAGTGTTGATTGAGGGAATTGATATGATAGCGATGCTGTTTTTAAACGAATGTAGGATGTGTCTTTTAATCTATAGTCTGAAGCATACCCATTAGAACTCGCACCCCCAAGTCTGGAGACCAACGCATTGGGATCGTTGTTCTCTTCCGTCCAACGTAAATTATACATCACTTCATTTTGGTACTCAGTAACGTTAACATTAGTACTATATCCAAAAGCACCTTGAAATAATGTTGTTAAAGTAAAATTCTTATATTGAAATAATGTATTAAGACCATAGGTCCAATGTGGAAATGCCCCTTTCCCTATCTCTGTTTGGTCTTTCCAATTAAGTACGCCATCGTTGTTCAAATCTTTATATTTAACATCTCCTGGCATAAGCGTACTATTTCCTCCTAATTCTTCATAGGTAAAATCAAGCGCATTTATTTCGTCAAGCGAAGTAAACAACCCATCAGACACATACCCCATGACACGATCTGTCCATTCTCCCGATTGTTTATAAAGCCTTTCTTGATCTGGATCATCATATTCTGGTTCTTCATAATAATCCCATTTTGAACGTGACCAAGATATATTTCCGCTTATATCATATGAAAAATCACCAGAACTACCTTTAGTTCCAATAGACAAATCAAAACCACGATCATTTAAACTATTAAGGTTTTCTGGAGGTAACGAAGAGCCAAAAGTAGAAGGCAACGAAGTAATTCGCGTGGCAGGAATACCTGTTCTTTCTCGGTAAAAGGCCTCAATAGATCCATATATTTTTTGATTATTAAATGAAAAATCTATTCCTGTATTGTAGATGGCCATTTTCTCCCAAGTCAAAAAAGGATTAGATAAACCTGTTATGTATAACCCTGATAATTGCCCTTCATCAAATATCACTGAGCCTAATGTTGAATAACCCGATAAATATTGAAAATCACCTACAGCATCATTTCCAGATTCTCCATAACTGGCTCTAAGCTTTAAATTGTCAAGATTACTTATATTTCTCATAAACTTTTCCCTATTAATTACCCATCCTAAAGATATGCTAGGGAAATACCCCCATCTATTTTCAGAAGGGAACTTAGCAGAGGCATCAGCCCGAAAAATAGTTTCTAAAAGATAACGGTTATCAAAGCTATAATTCAATCTACCAACATAACTCATACGTCCCATTTCGCTTGCAGAACCATCATTACCCATTCCTGTTGTACTCCCTATAAATAATTGATCTATTGAAGGTGTTAACAAATCGGTACGCGAAGCACTCAAATAATTTGATTTATAACCAATTGACTCATAAAGAGCTAAAGCTGTAATTTCATGTTTATTGGCAAATTTATTATTATAATTAAGCGAATATTGTTGAGTAAATACACTGCTTCTATAAGCCGCTTCAGAAAGGTTGCTTTCACTAAACGATGCAGATGCTGTATATTCATCATTGGCAGGATTATAAGTCCAAAAAACAATTGGTTTCTGGTATCTTTTGGTGTACACATCCGAAGTAACATAATTAACATTTGCTTTTGCTTGCAATCCTTCAATCCATTTAAAATCATAAGTTAATGTTGTAATACCTCGAAGGTTTTTATCATTACTACGATTATATCCCATTAAATCAATATTTGAAACGGTTGCAATACTTCCCACATCTATACCGCCCCATGGCACTTTTGTTGCATCTGGCAAAGTTGCTGGATACCAAGGTCTTGTTCTGTAATAATCCTGCCAAAACGCTCCTTCATTATCCAACCCTCTAACTGGAAAATTTTTGTCTTTAAAGGCTAAAGAAAGATCTATCGATATTTTTAAATCATCTGTAATATTGGCATCAACATTAGATTGAGCATTATAACGTTGGTAATCCCCTCCATTAGTTTTAACCATTGTCTCCTGCTTGGCATATCCAAAATAGCCAAAGTATTTTATGTTCTCGCTACCACCACGCACTGATAAATTGTGGTTTTGTTGTGGCGCCCAGTCACGAAAAGTATGATCATACCAATCAGTATTTAAATAAGCAGGATCGCCACCTTCATAAAACTTATCGATAGCTTCTTGAGTCCATGGTGCAGTTGCTGGGTCTCCTCCACTTTGTATATGCTGCTCTCTTTCCATTTCTGCTATTTGACCAGAACTGGCAGGGTGAAGAATACTCGTTACCCCTTGCAAAGTATATGAACTATTAAGCGTAATTATTGGTTTTTGATTTTTCCCGCGTTTCGTTTTCACTAATATGACACCATTTCCAGCACGTGCACCATAAATGGAAGCAGCACCATCCTTTAGAATTGAAATTGATTCTATTTGATTTGGATCAAGACTGTTTAAATCTCCTTCAATACCATCTACAATAACCAATGCAGCTCCAAAACCACGAATCCTTAATGTTGCCGCATCACTACCTGGGAGTCCACTTGACTGCAAAGCTGACAGACCTGGCAACTGTCCTACAAGGGCATTGGCAGCACTAGTAATTGGTGCCACTGTTAGTTTTTCTGATTTTATACTCGCAACTGAACCTGTTAAATTCCCTTTTTTCTGAGTTCCATACCCAACTATCACGACCTCATCTAGCTGTGAAGCTTCCTCTTCCATGATAATATTTATTTTATTTTGGCCACCTACTAAAACGGTTTGGTTTTTCATTCCTACATAAGAAAATGAAATAACCTCTCCTGTATTAGCACTAACCGTATAAGTCCCGTCAAAATCACTTAATGCACCTTTTTTTGTCCCTACTACAAGAATATTCACACCAGGCAAAGGCTCCCCATTTTTATCCGTAATAATACCAGTAACAGTTTGTTGTAATATATTTTTATTTGTAATAATAGTTTTTAAGCTCCAATCATTAACAACTGCTTCTGTTTTTGCATTGACCTTTAGAAGAAATGCAAAAAACAAAAACATGCTTAATTGCAGTTTTATGCTGGACGGTTTTATTCCAACATAAATTCTTTTTTCTAATATAGATTTTTTCATAAATTTTGGTTTAGTTTTAATTTGGTGTAAATTTTAAATAATTATACAGTAACTGATTGCTCCTATCTAACATCTTTTTGCTTAAATCTAACATTACAATAATATGGCTAAATAAAATGAACAGATCGCGCATATTATGGCAAAAAACTCACAAATCACTAAAAAACAATAGACTACACACCAGTTTACGCTTCTCGAATTTTCAAAAAATCGTGCCTATTTGAATACAAAAACAAGTCTCTCGAAGAAGATTTTGTGTTTTTAGACACAAGCTAACCCCATACTTTTTTAACATGAAATTGATATATTTGAGAAATAAACAGTTACAAATTCCAAGTTTTAGGTTACGTTATGACAACAAATAGAAAGATATTTTTTATTGTATTCTTATTGGAAATAATCCTGTTTGGACTTACCAATTCATTTACAATTGGAGCTCAAAATTTTGAAAGATTTTCTAATAAAGAAGGTTTTAACCAAAACTCAATTAGTACTATAGAACAGGATCTCTATGGGAACATATGGTTTGGAACACCTAATGGTTTAATAAAGTATGATGGATACGAATTTAAAACGTACAATACTCAATCCAAAACAAATGGAAATATTATTAGTAACGTTATTACTCATTTGTACAATGATCAAAATGGTGTATTATGGATAGGAACCAATCTTGGTCTTACTATTTATATTCCATGGATTGAAAAGTTTTATACAATTCCCCTAGATAGAAAAGTTTATGTCAATAGAATTACTTCTGACCAAAATGGACGTATTTGGTTTTGTGGAAATAACCAATTATATGTTTGCGAACTCTTAGATGCTGAAAAAGGAAAGATTAAGCGCTCCGACAATTTTCTAAGTTCTCAACTTAAAAACGTACAACTCAATGATTTTAGTTTTAAAGACCAAAACTCATTGATTCTAGCAACTACTATGGGCTTAAAAAAATTGACTTTTAATAAAGACGCACCATATAATACTTTAAAAGAGAGCACACTCTCGAATTTTGATGCTTTTCAAAATAAAAATATCAAATCAATTTTAAATAAAAATAATATTTTTTGGCTGGGTACTACCCAAGGTGTTTTTAAAGTAACATTAGACGCCAATAGGGTTCATGAACTAATGGCTTTTGGCAATTTAGAAAATGTAGAATCACCAAAATTACCTTTATTTATCAATACAGTTTTTGAAGATCATTCTGGTGCTGTTTGGGTGGGCACAACTGCTAATGGACTCTACAAATACGATGAAAAAGAAAACAACTTTGAGCATTTTACCTATGATTCTAAAAATGAATCCGGTTTGAGCAGCTTATACATTAGAGCCTTATACCAAGATGATTTTAATGTGTTGTGGATTGGAACTGCCCAAGGAGGTATTAATAAATTAGATTTAACACAAAAAACATTTATCAATTATTCACATAATCCGTATGATGATGAATCTATTTCAGATAATCTAATTACATCCATTTTAGAAGACTCCAAAGGAAATCTCTGGATTTCAGGATATAACAAACCCCTTGTTAGGGCGACACATATCGTTACCGATAAAACTGTGGATAAATTAAAATTTGAAAATTTAGAAAAGCATATAAAACTAGCCGATAATGATATTGTACGATGCATTTATGAAGATAGAAAAGGATATATTTGGTTAGGCACGGAATACAACATTATTGTTTATAACCCAAAAACCAATGTGTTTAAAAAAGTTTTTCTTAAAAATTCAGAAAAGGGTACAGAAAATTCTACAAGATGTATCTATCAAATTGATGATAATCATATATTACTCGCAGGAAATAAAGTTTCTATTTCAGAAAACCCATGGAATGAAATTAAAAATAGTGAAATACCGCTACTAAATATAAAATCTGATATTAATTTAACCCCTAAAAGAGCTCAATGTATTTTAAAAGACACCAATAATACTTTGTGGATTGGAACTAGTAATGGACTTTTACATACGACGTTTAACGGGGAAGACATTCTTATAAATCAAAAATATACCGATAATAAGAATGACAAAATCACTTTAAGTACTAATGATATATTTTCACTTCATAAAGACAATAAAAATCATTTATGGGTAGGCACTTTTGGTGGGGGCATTAATAAAATGTATTTGGATGAGCAAGGATCTCCTGCCAGAATAGAATATTTTAGAAAAAACGATATTTTACCAGATGATGCCATATATGGTATTTTACAACAAGATGAGTCTCATTTATGGTTAAGTACAGATATGGGTTTGGTAAAATTCGATATAGAAAAAAACATAACAGACTTATACGATGTTAGAGACGGTTTGGCTCAAAACAACTTTAGGGAAGCTGCCTATTTTAAAGGAAACTCAGGCTATTTTTATTTTGGGGGCTTAAATGGTTTGACCATCTTTAACCCCGAAAACATTATACCAAACATACAACCTCCTAACATTTTAATTTCAGACCTGCTAATTAATAACAAGTCTATAAAAATTGGCGAAAAGCTTAATAATAAAGTTGTTCTTAAGAAATCTATCTCAGAAACAGAAAACATCTCTGTTAGTCAAAATCAACAAATCATATCATTTAATGTTATTGTACAACATACCACAACACCTTCAAAAAATAAATTAGCATACAAATTAGAAGGCTTTAATGATGAATGGGTAGAAAACGAATCGGGCAAAGCAACCATTACTTATACCAATCTATCAGCAGGAAACTATGTATTTAAAGTAAAGGCTGCAAATGGAGATCATATTTGGAGTGAAACCTCAAAAAGTTTAAACCTTAAAATTTTACCTCCATGGTATAATACTTGGTGGAGTTATTTAATATTTATTATTACAACCCTAACAATTACCATTGGAATAATAATTTATTTTGTTAACCATGAGCGCCTGAAACAACGTCTTAAATACGAAACATTAGACAAAGAACGAACAGAACAGGTTAATCAAGGTAAGTTTCGTTATTTTACAAATCTATCTCATGAATTCAGGACACCGTTAACACTTATATCTGGTCCTATAGAGTATATGCTGAATCATAATTCTGACCCAAACAACAACAAATACTTAGCAATTGTACAAAAGAATACAGAAAGACTATTAAGTCTCGTTAATCAATTAATTACATTTAGGCAAGCTGAAGAAGGTCGCGTTTATCTAAATCTTGTTAAATATACTTTAGGAGATTTTATTTACCCTATAACTGAAGCTTTTGAAAATTATGCTATTGAAAAAAACATCAATTTCTTTTATAAGGTAAATAACGCAAACGAAGACATTGTAATAGATGTACAAAAATTTGAACGTATCATTTTTAATCTATTATCTAATTCTTTTAAGAATACCCCATCACAGGGCGATATTAGTATTGAAGCAAAAATTAATTTTAATTCTGGTCAAAAAACAATCCAAATAGATGTTATTGATACAGGAAGAGGCATTCCAAAAGAAAATATAGAGAACATCTTTGAACGCTTTTACCAATTAGGAAATAACCAGGGAAATATTAGCGGAGGAGGTATTGGTCTAGCATTCTGCAAATCTTTGGTTAATCTACTAGAAGGAAGTATCACCGCCACTAGCAATCCTGGAGTTGAAACGCGCTTTTCAGTAATCATACCATTAAAAGATCTTGATGACTATGAGTACGAAAAACCTAAAGGTTCTAATCAGTCATTCATTAAAAACTGGATACCATTATCTCCAAATATAATTGATTCTGAAAATAAATTATATAATTCCGAAAACGAAAAACAACATTCTATTTTAGTGGTTGAAAATGAAGTAGATGTTCAAAATTTTCTAAAGAGTACACTTTCAGAAAAATATAATATAACTACTGCTAACAATGGCAAAGAAGCTCTTGAAAAAATTAAAATGGGTGAACCCGATTTAATAGTAAGCGATGTTATGATGCCAGAAATGGACGGTTATGAACTTTGTAAAAAACTAAAATCGGCTCCAGACACATGCCATTTACCTATTTTATTATTAACCGCACTTGGAGACAACGAAAACTTAATTAAAGGTTTGGAGTTTGGAGCAGATGAATATATAAGTAAGCCGTTTTCATTAAAACATTTACAATTACGTATAGAAAAATTAATTCAATATAAAATTCAAATAAAAGAATACTTTTCTAAAAACAGTCAGCTTCCCAAAGGGAAAAAGGAAATAAAAATATCGAAAAGAGATGAAGATTTTCTAAAAAAAACCATTGATATTATAGATAAAAACCTTTCAGATTCTAATTTTGGTGTTGGAGAACTATCAAAAGAAATGGGCTTTAGTACCACCCATTTTTATAGACGTTTAAAACAGTTAACAGGTCAAGTTCCTAGTATTTATATAAAAAATTTCAGATTACAACGCGCTGCCGAATTATTAAAAAATAATGAAGGGCATAATGTTTCTGAGGTCATGTATCAAATAGGAATCGAATCGAACTCTCATTTTTCAACATCGTTTAAGAAACTATATGGATTATCTCCATCAGAATATATAAAGGACGAAAAATCATCTTCATAAAATAATTTTGTTTTTTAAACTATACCTGTTTATTACTAAACCATTGATCCGCACAAAAAATTTTAATTAACGTATGGATAGACCTGTTTATGGATCATAGTTCACAAATCACGAATCTTGCAATTCTACGGGAATAATAACTTCAAAGAAACCCCAGAAATAAATCTTAGGAAAATTCTTTTCGATTAAAATCAATTATCTATTAAGAAGAATGATCCAATCTGTTTTACACATCAATTTGGTTGATATAAGCAAAAACATGTAAGATAAGAGAGGAAAAAAGACCTTTGTTTTCATGTACTTAGCAGTCTAATATATTTACATCGTAATAATAGATTTTGATTGTCTGTAACCATCAATAATTAGATTTATTTTAATTTTTTTTGATAAAAGGTAAGAGATAAATTTATTCAGTTTTTACGACATTAAAAAAAAGTAAAGAAGCTCACAAGCTTTATTTTAAGGAAGAAAGGGATAACGAGAAAGAACAATGGTGTAAAGTTCCCATGTGTCATTTTTGATTCGGTATAAAACTATGTTTTTAATAATTACCACAAAAAACAGAAGGATGACTAAAAACGGACAATCATAGCAGATTAGTAAAAAACATAAAATCAATACAATGAATAGAAAAAATAAAAAAAGACATATCTTATTATTTATTACGGCAATATTTATAATGAATACGTCATATTCCCAAAAAAAGAAATCCCAAGAAATGGATAAAATGTGGGGAGACGATCAAGTTAAAGTGGATGCTTTAAAAAACGGTAAGGGTAAATTATTTGACGAAGGAAACTTTGGAATGTTTATTCACTGGGGGCTTTATTCACACCTAGCTGGTAAATGGGATAACAAAACGTATTATGGTATTGGAGAGTGGATTATGCATCCTCGAGTAGCAAATATACCTCCTAATGAATATATGGAAGTTGCTAAGGAGTTTAACCCTGTAAATTTTGATGCTAAAAAAATAGCAAAATTAGCCAAAGATGCTGGCATGAAATACATTATCATTACCAGCAAGCATCACGATGGTTTTGCGATGTTTAAAAGTAAAGTTAATGCGTTTAATATTGTAGATGCCACCCCATTTGCACGAGATCCTATGAAAGAATTATCTGCAGCTTGCCATGAGTTAGGTCTGGGATTTGGTTTTTACTACTCTCATAATCAAGACTGGACTGCTCCAGGAGGAAATGGTGGTCCAGAAACTAACAAAAAAGGTAAAAAAGTAAATTTTAAAGACTATTTCTATAAAAAATGTAAACCTCAAGTAAAAGAAATTTGCACAAATTATGGACAAATAGATTTCGTTTGGTTTGATACACCTGGTGATATGCCAAAAGAGTATGTCTTAGAATTGGCAGATATGGTTCGCGATTTGCAACCAAAAGCTATGATGTGTAGTCGTGTGGGGCATGGTATGGGAGACTACGCTAGTAAAGGTGATATGGAAGTGCCTACACAAAACATTCCTGGGCTCTGGGAAACTTGCGATACAAATAACGATTCATGGTCGTATGCATGGTACGACAATAATTTTAAGAGTCCCAAAGAAATTCTTAGCAGATTAATAGAAACAATAGGAAGAGGAGGTACCTATTTGTTTAATGTGGGACCAAATCCTAAGGGCGAAATTCCTAAAGTAGGGGTTAATTTTTTAGAAGAAGCTGGAGCATGGATTAAGAAATACCCACAAGTAGTTTATGCCGCTGGACCGTCTCCATGGGGATATAAGCTGCCTTGGGGAGATGTTACTACAAAAGATAATTCATTGTTTCTTTCTGTTTTCGATTGGCCTAAAGACAAAAAATTATATTTACCAGGATTAGAAAATAAAATACAATCGGTAGTGATATTAAATGGCAATAAATCTAATGAGATTACCTATTCCAAAGAAAAGGATTGGATTGTTTTGGATTTACCTATTGCCGCTCCCGATAATTTAATATCAGTTATTGAAGTAAAATTAAAAACAGAAGCTGCTAAGGTTAAAATAGAGTCGCACATTGGAATTTATCCCAATACAGAAAATATATTATTAAGTGAATTTGCTGAAGTTAAAAATGCTGAAGAGAAAACCGTAAAATGGATGGAAAAATTTGGTGAATGGAAACATGTAAACCAAATTAGTAATTGGGAAGATAATGGATCTGTTACCTGGGAAGTCAACGTTCAAAAACCAGGTTACTTTTATCTAGAACTATGTTATAGCGGCTCAGATAGGTTGGTTTGGAAAACAGAAACAGATGAGGGTATTATGATACAAAACCAACAGGCAGCTACTGAAAAATATGTGTTTTACAACATGGGTATTTTAGAGTTTAAAACGGCAGGTACACACACCATAACCACATCGTTAGTTGAAGGCAATAAAAAAACATCGAGCTTAAAATCTTTATCATTAAAGCCTATAAACTAAGCTTTAACACTATTAGTCAGCTCCTCTAACCAGGCGTTTTTATAATATTAAAAACAGTAATTTAGATAAGGGTAGATAATAGATGGAGAAACCTCTCCTCTATTATTTACCTTTTTCTTTAAGTTTTTTTTAGTTCCATTTATAATTCCCACTTTTTTTCAACAATTCCTTTACCGATCGCTACTGCTGAATTGACTTTCAAAGGGTTTTATACATTATTGAAGTATTAATACCATAACTTCTAATAGCTGAATACTCTTTTATCCAACCTAAACTCTTTTTTTTATATTTGAAGTAAAATAGTGTTTTAACAAAAAAAAGGATTCTCAAAAAACACCTAATAGCGTTATTTATCTAAAAAAACAGTATGAAGTTACTCTATGCAAACATTTAATAGATGAACTACACCTGTAGATTTTCAAGGAATTATCTTGATTAAATCAAATTATAGCACAAGGAATTTGGTAATGTTGCATCTAAACTCTTAAAATAAAGATTTCAATTATGAAAATGAAAAAAAAATTAGTGAGTCCCCTTTTATTTTTATCACTTTTTTTATCACTTACTGTTTTACAATCCTGCGGTAGTGATGATAGTGAAGTAGAAGAGGAAGAAGACACTGAATGTGTACAACAAGAAGTTATTAATGGATCTGGCGATTGTTCAGTTGAATTAGATATTGAACAGGAAGTATCAATTACTATTGATGGAGACTATAGAATTGTTGTAACTAACAATATACCTAATCATTTAGTTGGTGTGTTTCAAAATGCCGACGTAAGTGCTCAAAGTGAAACATATTCAATTACTACAAGCCCAGAAGACACGGGTGAATTAGTTTGGCTTCAAGGTGACAGCGGTCCAGAATATATGTTTGGAATCTTGTTAAACGGTGTAGAACTAGACCCCATTGCTGCAGAACCATGGCCACATAGTGATTTAGGTATCATGGATCCAGATGTAAATTGGGATTGGAATTTAGAGGCATTAACAGCTCCTATTGGTCTAGATTGTAACTATGCTCATGTGCAACCTACTGGTAAATACCACTACCATGGTGCACCCACGATTCAAGATTTGTTCGCTAATGCAGATGGCACCGAAATGGTTCTAGTAGGTTGGGCTGCCGATGGTTTCCCTATTTATTATAAATATGCTTATACAAACGCAACCGATAATTCTTCTGAAATAATAGCTATGACATCTAGTTATCAAATTATAGATGGCTACAGACCAGGAGATGGCATTACGGCGCCTTGCTCTGAATACAATGGTGCTTACTCTGCAGATTATGAATACATAGCAGGTTTAGGAACATTAGACGAAACTAATGGTAGAACTGGAGTTACACCAGAATTTCCTGATGGAACATATTATTATGTATTAACTGATGGTGATGAATTTCCAAGTATTCCAAGGTATTTTAGAGGCACACCTTCTGATGATTTTAAACAAGGTAGATAATTTACTTACAGTATAACTTATAAAACCTTATGATTAAGTTAATAATAACTAACCTCTCTGTGTTCATGTGCATCCTTTTTGGATATGCACATGATGCTGATGAAGCTTATTTTGAAATTACAACTCAAAAGTATCATACTATTATTGAGGCTGAATTTCCTTGGACGATTCGTAATGCTTTAATTGCATATGACTCTAACTTTAGTAATGCCAAAACTATTGAAGACATAAATGTTATCTTTTTTAACTATGTAAAAGAAAAATTCAAAATTTTTGATTCTAATGACAATCCATTAGCTTTACAAAAAGTAAAGTTAATTAAGGATAAAAACCATAGCCACTCTACAAATTACACTATTATATTTAAAGGTACAGAAATAGCAAAAATATCTAATTCCATGCTTTTAGAATATAATAACTCTCAAGAAAATCATCATTTCTACTCACTTAATAACAAATTAAAAGGAGAAGCTATTACAGATATATTATCGCCTTCTTTCAATATAAAATCAAAACAGAAAAGTACTCAGAATATTTATTTAATAATAAGTGTTTCTATATTAACAGCAATAATAGGTTTCTATCTTTTTTTAAGAATAAAAAAAAGCAGTTCTAATGGTTCCAAAGGATCGATATAACTGAAAAACAAGAACTAAGGATCGGAGAATTTTAGGTGAAATTTTATTTTATTGTAACTTTTTAACATTTTCGAGTCTAAATACAAGGAAAGTGAAAATAATTTGAAATTTTTTGTAACATTATACGACATATATACGTATAACTACTGAACGCCCTAATATTCGGATAAAAAAAATCACAGAAAATATAGATGAGACAACTTAAAATTACGAAGCAGGTTACCAATAGGGAAACCGCTTCGTTGGATAAATATCTACAGGAAATAGGAAAGGTTGACTTAATTACTGCAGACGAAGAAGTAGAATTAGCACAACGTATTAAAGCTGGCGATCAGGTAGCTTTAGAGAAGTTAACAAAAGCTAATTTACGTTTCGTAGTATCGGTAGCTAAGCAATACCAGAACCAAGGTTTAACATTACCAGATTTAATTAATGAAGGTAATTTAGGTTTAATTAAAGCGGCACAACGTTTCGATGAAACACGTGGTTTTAAATTTATATCATATGCCGTTTGGTGGATTCGTCAGTCGATTTTACAAGCTTTAGCTGAACAATCTCGTATTGTACGTTTACCATTAAACAAAATTGGTTCTATTAATAAAATTAATAAAACGTTTGCTTTTCTTGAGCAAAGTCATGAACGTCCGCCAAGTGCAGAAGAAATTGCTAAGGAATTAGACATGACAATTAACGATGTTAAAGAGTCTATGAAAAACTCTGGTCGTCACGTAAGTATGGATGCGCCTCTAGTAGAAGGTGAAGATTCTAACTTATACGATGTACTAAATAGTGGTGAATCTCCAAACCCAGATAGAGAGTTATTACATGAATCTTTACGTACTGAAATTGAACGTGCTTTAGAAACTTTAACACCACGTGAAGCCGATGTTATTCGTTTATACTTTGGTTTAGGAAACCAACATCCAATGACTTTAGAAGAAATTGGTGAAACATTTGACTTAACACGTGAGCGTGTAAGACAAATTAAAGAAAAAGCAATTAGAAGACTTAAGCATACTTCTAGAAGTAAAATATTAAAAACATATTTAGGTTAGTAATCTTTTTACGACTAAATTACCGTAACAAACAGTTACACATAACTGTTCGTTTTTTGATTGATGAAAGAACCCTCGGCTGATTACCGAGGGTTCATTTTTTTATCCCTAGCCCTATTCTACTTTTGAATATTAAATATTAATTTCCAATTACTCCTCCATTTTATTTTTTGTATTTTTAGTGAAAAGATTTTTTTTAAATGCTAAAGACAATATGTTACATCAGTGATTCTTGCCAGGAAGAATCGTTACATGCTTTAAAAAATTTATATTCAAAAGCAAAAAAAAATAACTCAAAGCATAACATAACAGGTGTATTAATATACTATAATAAAAATTTCTTACAAGTTCTTGAAGGTGATAAAATTAGCGTAGATGCCACTTTTAAAAGAATTAGCTTGGATACCAGACACAGGAATGTTTTTAAAGTTATAAATATCAACATTCCGCAACGTATTTTCGAAGATTATAATTTTGGGTTTACCATAGTTAATAATAGTAAAGAGCTAAATGAACTTTACGAATACCTTGAATGGTTGAGAAAGGCAGATAATACACTAGCTAATAAAGTTGTTAACATGGTTGAAAATTTTATTGCACAAAAAAAAGAGTCTGTTTAAGATTTTGTGATTAGAATTTTTATAGGCTATTTTTCCTGCCAGCAGGCAGGGATGCTAGTCATAGCCCAGTTACGGTTCAAAATTTTAACGAAATAATACGTAAAAAGAGGCATAAAAAAATAATTAACGAAATTTTAAACAGACTCTGAGTAAAACAGTTATTTTTGCTGAATAAATAAAACATTCAATGAGTTCTAAACTAATTGCGCCATCAATTCTGGCCGCAGATTTTGCAAATCTTCAACGTGATATAGAAATGGTTAATAAAAGTGATGCCGATTGGTTTCATATCGATATCATGGACGGTGTATTTGTACCTAATATCTCTTTTGGTATGCCTGTTTTACAAGCTATTGCCAAACACGCTAAAAAAACCATTGATGTGCACTTAATGATTGTTGATCCAGATAGATACATTAAAACTTTTGCCGAGTTAGGAAGTGATGTACTCACTGTACATTATGAAGCTTGCACACATTTACATAGAACGCTGCAAGCTATAAAGACCGAAGGTATGAAAGCTGGTGTTGCTCTAAATCCACACACTAATGTAAACCTGTTAGAAGATACAATAAATGATATTGACTTGGTTTGTATTATGAGTGTAAATCCAGGTTTTGGGGGGCAGAGTTTTATTGAAAATACTTATAATAAAGTATCTCAGCTAAAGGAATTAATTACTCGTAAAGGCGCTTCAACAATTATAGAAATTGATGGAGGGGTTACTAATAAAAATGCAAAAATGCTTGTTGATGCTGGTGCAGATGTATTAGTAGCTGGAAGTTATGTATTTAAAAGTAGTGATCAAATTGAAACTGTTAAAGACTTAAAAAAACAGGCCAATTCTTAATATTGTTTCAGCAAATAATTTATCAAATCTGTAGTTGTTACAATACCAACTAAAATGGAGCCGTCAACAACTGGTAATGCATGAAACCCTTTTTTAGATAAAATTTCTGCCACTTCTTTAATTGAGGTGTCACTTGAAACACTTATCAAGTTTTTTGTCATAACCTGTTCAATAGTAAACATATTATAAACAATTGTATCAACACTGTCATCATCATCTGTTGCATCTGCAAAACTAATTCTGAGTAAATCTGTATAACTTAACATACCGATTATAGACTCTTTACTAACAACAGGAATATGTCTAATATTATGCCTTTTAAAAAGTAACTCAGCTCTTTCTAAGCTTTCAGACTTATTCAAGGCTATAATATTCTTACTCATTATTTCGGAAACAGGGGATCTTTTTCTCATCTTACTAGATTTTAAATTCTTAACTAAAATTAAGTATGAAAATGAAAATAAAGTATGATAAAAATCATAACATAAAGATAAAGATAAAAAAGCACTATGTTAAAATTATGTTAATTTAATACAGACCTGTCTGTTTTATTCAGCTTTAGTATAAGTTTGTATCATGAAAAGGTTAGGAGTAAAAGAACGTATTATCGAAACAGCTTCAAATTTGTTTTATCATAACGGTTACAACCAAACTGGTATCAATCAAATTATTGCAGAAGCTGGAGTAGCTAAAGCAAGTATGTATCAACATTTCAGGTCTAAAGAAGATATTGCTGTAACATATTTAACAAATAGGCACATCATGTGGATGGGAAAACTATTAGATTTTGTTTCAACAGAAAATACTTCCAAAGAAAAAATAATACGCTGTTTTGATTATTTAATAAAATGGCTATCAGAAGCAAATTTTAGAGGTTGCGGATGGCAAAATATTATTACAGATTTACCTAAGGATCATGATAAAATTAGAAATCAAGCCATAAACCATAAAAACGAATTAAGAAATTATATTCATGCCTTATTAAAAGAAGAAGCAAAATATTCGATAGATCAAGCAGAGCAATTAGGTGATCAGATTTTAATACTTATTGAAGGAGCTATTATTTTATCTCAAATTCAAAAAAATGAATGGCCTATTGTAGCCGCTAAAAATGCATCCATTAGCTTATTGAAATAATAAAAGAACATCTAAATAAATTCTGAAACAGATTATACTGTCGAAAACGGTAAACCTCTAGAAGGCTTTCATACTATTGATGGATTAAAATGGCAGTATACACATAGTTGTACAAGACGTATCAAAAATTAGTCCAGATAACTGGAATATCGGTTTGCAACATCTTACAAGAGCAGAAAATAATAATATACAATACCATGAAAAACACTAGCGATATTGCATTTACCCCTGCTGTAAAAGAAATTCAAGAAAAATTTGGATCACGAAAAACTTACGAGCGCATGGAGCTTTCGGGAGGCTGGCAACATGAAGTCAATTCCAATTTATTCCACATATTAAAAAACATGGATTCTTTCTATTTCGCCACATCTAATAGTAACAACCAACCCTATATTCAGCATAGAGGTGGTCCTAAAGGCTTTTTAAAGGTGTTAGACAATAAAAGACTGGCTTTTGCAGATTTCTCTGGAAACAAACAATACATATCAATAGGAAACCTCAGCGAAAATAATAAAGCTTATATTTTCCTAATGGATTATGCGAACCAAACTAGAATTAAAATTTGGGGTACAGTTGAAGTCGTTGAAAATGATAATGAATTAATAAATTCTCTATCAGATGAAAATTATAATGCCAAATCTGAAAGAGCCATCGTTTTTACAGTTGAGGCTTGGGATGTTAATTGCAGGCAACACATCCAACGTCGTTTTACAATAGAACAAATTGAAGAAGTGACGAAGCCATTATATGAAAAGATAAAAGAATTAAAGCAGATTATAGAGACGAATAAGATATAGTATTATGGAAAGGAAGTCTTTAGACGCGTTTTAGCAAACTAAAAGTCCGCTTCGTAACATACCAAAATGTAAAGTAACAAATAGCGTAAAACTGAATTCCTCTGAATTCCTAAAATTCGTGTCAAAATTTTTAGAAATTGAAAGCAACAAGTACTAAAAGCACATCGAAATTAAAAATCAATACCCTAACACATTAAAATTAAGCATTTGCTTAATTTTACCATAAACTTCTGGAAATTGCACCCTGAATTCTTTTGGCGTTTCTATAAAGTTTTCGATGGTTACTGCTAAAAACTCAAATTGATTTGTAAAGGCATATTTTCTAAAATAATCAGACATTTTTAATTCATCACGCAATGATTCGTTTTCAGAGAATAAAGCAGATAACTCTTTAAAAGAGTCACTAAAAATGATCGAACTCACATCTCGTTCCTTCATACTATTAATATGAATCGCATGTGTAAATTCATGTATGCCTAAATTTAAATTATCGCTTTCATTATCAAACCCTTGTACAAAATCTTCCCAAGATAATATCAATGCTTTTAATTTAGGATTGAATTCCCCTTTATGGTATGCCTTATTTATATTAGAATAAAAATTACTTGGGTATATCACAATTTTAGAAATGATTCCTATATAAAAATCTCGAAAACCAAAAGTTAACATAACTGCTGTTGCTGCTATTCTAACTTTTATTTCATCATTAATTACAACCCCATTTCTACCAATAAAATCTTTGTCTTTTATAAAAGATGCTACGCGATGTTCAAAATATTTTTGTTCTTTACTTGTGAGTTTTTTATAAAAAGAAAATTGATGTGTTAAAACAGATTTTTGGTTTTTGTTTAAACGCCTTAACCTCAAATAAAAATGGTTATATAATGGCTTTTTATATTTAAGCACATATCCCATTTCTATCATTTTCATAGCATAATTCAAGAGCAAGTATGCCAGTACAGCAAAAAGAATTCCCAAAATTATTTTACTACTTAAAGTATATTTTTCTACTACAAGAATTAGAATCATATCTTGCTTAACGCTTTTAATTAAATTATAATATACTTTAGCATTAAAATTCTTTTAGAATAATTAATTAAAAGCATAATTGAGAAACAAAATACGCTTATTAAAACTTAAAATCCTATTTTAAATTAGCTGACAAACTAAACTTTTGTAATAGAAGCCTGTAGCTTCGCTTTAACAGATATGAAATTGCAACTAATTTACAATATACAAGTCTGGTTAATATCTTAAGATTTTTCTGGTGAAGGTTTTGATTAAAAAAATTAGACATAAAGAGTAGTGAACTTTGTTAGAGTAAAGCGAAGAATCTTATTTAAGAGATTGATTCTTCATTGTATTCAGAATAGAATAATTCGTGTCAAAAATTTTTAGAAGCCGAAAACAAAATGTACTAAACTACTTAGTTTTAACTACAGTTAAGACTAGTAAACAAAAAAAAGCAGATGAAGTAAACCTCCACCTGCTTCAATGGTATATAGAAGTAGTTTAAACCACTTCATAATTAATTATTATTTTTTGATAACGCGTTTATTAATTGTTTTTTCCTTGCCTAAAAGCTTGAAAAGATATAAACCAGAACTCAAATTTGAGACATCAACAGATTCACCTTGAATAGCTTGTCTGATAATAAGATTACCTAACAGGTCGTATACTATTAATGTATGAAAATCTTTGGTTCCATTAATATTAACAGTATTTATTACTGGGTTTGGCCATAGCGATAGCGCTACTTCTTCTTCTAAAGTAAAAGCACTCGTCGTTTTAGTTGTACTACTTTTAGAGGTAGACGAATTGCTTAATGTTAGTTCATTAAAGTATGTTGTAGCAGCTCCACTGTCTTGCAGATATACGCCATTTTTCCAATAGCTAGGGAAAGTCCAAAATGAAACATCTTTATTGACTTCCTCTGAGCCATTGATTTCTATAATCATATCACCAGATTCTATACTAATATCACAATCGAAATAGCCACTAGGAGCCAAACCAAGGTCGATATGCTCTGTGTCAACTCCGCCCGAATTTGTTTTAATTGCTGCCCATAGGTGGTTTACAGGAGACTTTGTTGTGCTTTTATATATTCTAAGCAAAGGTTTATTTGGTCCATTACCAACATTGGCATCATCATGAATTTGCATAATGGTAAGCTGATCACAGGTCTGCTGAACAATTTTCACATTAGCATGCAATGTTTTATTGGTACTATTAATGTACCAGTTATCGAGAAATCTCAATTCTGTCCTAGCACTAGCACCTGTTTGATAAAAAGCCACTTTGTCACCATCTACCACATAAAAAGTATTTGATGAGTAGCCAGAGATGATATCAGAATCAGTCGCCTCAGTACCACTTCCTGGAGATTGTAATTTACATTCCGAAAGATAATCCCGAAATTTAGGAATATCGTAAGGGGCATCAAATGAGCCAGAAGAGCTCACTGTCACAACAGAAGAATCTGTAAATGAACCATCATTTGTAGTTCCCGTTATAGTTGCACTACCTGTTGATATTCCTGTAACAACACCACTTGAACTTACTGTTGCTACAGATGTATTGTTACTGCTATAACTTACGCCATGATTTGAAGCATTAGATGGCGCTACTGAAGAAGACAATTGTTGTGTTTCGCTAGTTGTCAATGAAACACTTGATGGCGTCATTGACACACCTGTAACGGGCACATAAGAACCTCCTTCTCCGAATACTCTCATTTCTAATAAACTCACCCACGTTCCTGTATAAGAATTTGCATCTGTTATGGTGATCTTCACATACCTAGCATCAATATCAGAGAAATAATCAATGATAGGGCTAGCTACTGTACCTGGAGTCGTATTCCCCGATCTGTTTACGACCTGAGTATAATTACCATTCGCAGTACTAGATACAGATACCGTATACTGATAATCTCTATCTGCGTAACATACCAGCTCTGTTCTTCCTAATGTATATACTGAGCCTAAGTCTATAGTTGCTGTTTGCGGAAAACCAGAAACAGACCAACGCGTTGAAGTAGACCCATCTACAAGGTTAGCAACGACATTCGTTCCATCTGGTGTACCTGTACCAGAGATTGATTTGTACAATGCTAAATTGGTATCTATAGATGTATCTGTTACAGTAACTGCCGTAGTATCTGTGAATCCACCGTCATCTGTAGTTCCAGTGATAGTTGCGTTACCTTCTCCTATTGCTGTAACAACACCACTTGAATTTACTGTTGCTACAGATGTGTTGTTACTACTATAGCTCACGCCTTGATTTGAAGCATTAGATGGAGCTACTGAAGAAGACAATTGTTGTGTATCGCCAATTGTCAATGAAGCACTAGATGGCGTCATTGACAAACCTGTAACGGCTACATTAGAACCTCCATCTCCTGCAAATACTCTCATTTCTAATAAACTCACCCATTCTCCAGTATAAGAATTTGCATCTGTTACGGTAATCCTCACATATCTGGCACCAATATTAGAAAAAGTATCAACGATAGGGGTAGCTACTGTACCTGGAGTTGTATTCCCCGATCTGTTTACGACCTGAGTATAACTACCATTCGCAGTATTAGATACAGATACGGTATACTGGTAAGCTCTATCTGCGTAACACACCAACTCTGTTCTTCCTAATGTATATACTGAACCTAAGTCTATAGTCGCTGATTGCGGAAAACCAGAAACAGACCAACGCGTAGAAGTAAACCCATCCACAAGGTTAGCAACAACATACGATCCGTCTGGTGTACCTGTACCAGAGATTGATTTGTTCAATGCCAAATTAGTACCTGTAGATACGCCCGTTACAGTAACAGCAACAGTATCTGTGAATCCGCCATCATCTGTAGTTCCCGTGATAGTTGCGTTACCTTCTGATATTGCTGTAACGACACCACTTGAATTTACTACTGCTACAGATGTGTTATTACTGCTATAACTTACATCTTGATTTGAAGCATTAGATGGGGTTACTGAAGCAGACAATTGTTGTGTTCCTCCAGTTGTTAATGAAGTACTTGATGGCGTAATTGACACACCTGTAACAGGTATAGTCTGAGAACCTCCATCGCCTTCAAATACTCTCATTTCTAATAAACTCACCCACGATCCAGTATAAGACCCCGCACCTGTTACGGTGACCTTTACATATCTGGCATCAATATCAGAAAAAGTATCAATGATAGGGCTAGCTACTGTACCTGGAGTCGTGTTCCCCGATCTGTTTACGACCTGAGTATAACTACCATTCGCAGCATTAGATACGGATACGGTATACTGATAATCTCTATCCGAATAACATACCATCTCAGTACTCCCTAATGTAAATACTGAGCCCAAGTCTATAGTCGCTGTTTGCGGAAACCCCTCAACAGACCAACGTGTTGAAGTAGACCCATCCACAAGATTCGCTACAACATTCGATCCATCTGGCGTACCCGTACCAGATATTGATTTGTTTAATGCTAAATTAGTACCTGTAGATGGAGCGATTACATTAACTGTAATAGTATCTGTGAATCCACCGTCATCTGTAGTTACAGTGATAGTTGCGCTACCTTCTGCTATTGCTGTAACGACACCATTTGAACTTACTGTTGCTACAGATGTATTGTTACTGCTGTAGCTTACGCCTTTATTTGAAGCGTTTGATGGACTTACTGATGCTGATAATGCCTGAGTACCTCCCAATGAAAGATTTGCTGTACTTGACGAAAATGATACGCCAGTAACATCTACTTGTTCTCCAGAGTCATCTCCATGCTGAACAGAGAAATCATAAACTAAAACTTCGCCATAATTATCAGGATCACCAGTATCGTTTCCTTCTTCATCAGGGTTACTTTGGGTATAGTTTCCTACTTTAAAATAAGTGTCATCATAATCTCGATCCATTACATAGTCATTACTGCCATCTTTCACCAAATATGAAGATCCATTGCCATTATTATATGCACTTAAAAGATTACCATCCTCAGAATAATAACAATAGTGTTTGCCATCAACTATCAAAAAAATAACTTCATGAATAGTACCTAAAGAATAGTTCGTCTTAATAGTCACGTCACTCCTTAATTCGCCTCCATTAAAGGCTAAGAACAGATGGGAATCTTCTAATCTCATTACCATGGCATCATCAATACCATCATCTTTATTACCGTGTATTTGAGTAGCAACCAACTCCGACTTGTTAATGGGCAAATGTGTAATTGCCTGTTTCACATAAAGCATGTGTCTACCCTCTGTAGTCCAATAAATATCAACACTACCATCGGGTTCTCTTTCTCTAAGCTCAGAACGAATATTATCAGAATTAGGTGTAGAACCATTATCATTTCTTATGGGAGCATAAAAAACGATTGCATTTCCAGCAGAATTCACATAAAAAAACTCGTTATTGGGTTCATTACATAGTGTTTTATCCTCAACTCCTGTGGGATAAGTAATCTTCCATTGATTACAATTATCCATAAGGTCTGAGGGCACTTGTGACAGTGCAGGGATAGAGAAACATGCCATCATGAGGCATAGCGCAATAAAGCGCAAGCGATTTTGTAAATAATTTTTCATTTTAGTTTAGTTTAAGTTTAAATAAATAACACATAAATTGGTATTCCAGATTGGTTAACCAATTTAAAGTAGCTGAAGTTAATCAAAATACGATAACCATACTTATCTCCAATGGATTTAAACTTATCTTAAAAGGATTATTCTAACAATAACATTTTACTTCTTCTAGGCTCATCACTTCAAACAAAAGTAAACAACTATTATATATGGTAAATAAAGGTGCATCGCACATTGATTAACTTACGTCGAACTCAGGTTATTATAGGGCATGTCCTCCAAAAAAGCATTTGTTTGAAGGATAAAATTCTGAAAATGTATAGTGCAACCAGTATAATAAGATTATAAATAATGCTACAAAAAAAGCAGGTGAAGTTACCTTCACCTGCTTCAATAATATATAGAAATGGTTTAAACCACTTCCACTTAATAATTAATTATTATTTTTTGATAACACGTTTATTAATTGTTTTTTCCTTGCCCAAAAGCCTGAAAATATACAGACCAGAATTCAAATTCGAGACATCAACAGATTCTCCATGAATAGCTCGACTGATAATAAGATTACCTAACAGGTCGTATACTATTAATGTATGGAAATCTTTGACTCCACTAATATTAACAGTGTCTATTACTGGGTTTGGCCATAGCGATACCTCTACTTCTTCTTCTAAAGTAAAAGCACTCATCGTTTTAGTTGTACTACTTTTAGAGGTAGACGAATTGCTTAATGTTAGTTCATTAAAGTATGTTATAGCTTCTCCACTGTCTTGCAGATACACGCCATTTTTCCAATAGCTAGGGAAAGTCCAAAATGAAACATCTTTATTGACCTCCTCTGAGCCATTGATTTCTATAATCATATTCCCAGATTCTATACTAATATCACAATCGAAATAGTCACTAGGCGCTAAACCAAGGTCGATATGCTCTGTAGCAATTCCGCCCGAATCTGTTTTAATTGCTGCCCATAGGTGGTTTACAGGAGACTTCGTTGTGCTTTTATACACTCTAAGCAAAGGTTTGTTTGGTCCATTGCCAGCATTGGCATCATCATGGATTTGCATAATGGTAAGCTGATCACAGGTCTGCTGAACGATTTTCACATTAGCATGAAATGTTTTATTTATATTATTAACATACCAGTTATCGAGAAATCTCAATTCTGTCCTAGCACTAGCTCCCGTTTGATAAAAAGCCACTTTGTCACCATCTACCACATAAAAAGTATTTGATGAGTAGCCAGAGATAATATTAGAAGCCGTTGCTTCAGTACCACTTCCAGGAGATTGCAATTTGCATTGCGCAAGATAATCCTGAAGTTTAGGAATATCGTAAGGGGCATCATAATCTCCACCTCCAGAAGAGTTCACTGTCACAACAGAAGAATCTGTAAATGAACCGTCATTTGTAGTTCCAGTGATAGTTGCACTACCTTCTCCTATTGCTGTAACGACACCACTTGAATTTACTACTGCTACAGATGTATTACTACTGCTATAACTTACACCTTGATTTGAAGCATTAGATGGCGCTACTAAAGAAGACAATTGTTGTGTTTCGCCAGTTGTCAATGAAACACTTGATGGCGTAATTGACACACCTGTAACGGGTACAGTTGGAGAACTTCCATTTCCTGCAAATACTCTCATTTCTAATAAACTCACCCATTCTCCAATATAAGAATTTGCACCTGTTACGGTAACCTTCACATACCTGGCATCAATATCAGAGAAATAATCAATGATAGGGTTAGCTACTGTACCTGGAGTCGTATTCCCCGATCTGTTTACGACCTGAGTATAAGTGCCATTCGCAGTACTAGATACAGATACCGTATACTGATAATCTCTATCTGCGTAACATACCAGCTCTGTTCTTCCCAATGTATATACTGAGCCTAAATCTATAGTCGCTGTTTGTGGAAACCCAGAAACAGACCAACGCGTTGAAGTAGCCCCATCCACAAGGTTAGCAACAACATTCGTTCCATCTACCGTACCTGTACCAGAGATTGATTTGTTCAGTGCTAAATTGGTATCTATAGATGTGTCTGTTACAGTAACTACAATAGTATCTGTGAATCCTCCGTCATCTGTAGTCCCCGTGATAGTTGCACTACCTTCCCCTATTGCTGTAACAACACCACTTGAATTTACTACTGCTACAGATGTATTACTACTGTTATAACTTACACCTTGATTTGAAGCATTAGATGGAGCTACTGAAGAGGATAATTGCTGTGTTTCACCAATTGTCAATGAAGCACTAGATGGCGTCATTGACACGCCTGTAACGGGTACAGTCTGAGAACCTCCTTCTCCTGCAAATACTCTCATTTCTAATAAACTTATCCATGTTCCAACATAAGAATTTGCACCTGTTACGGTAATCTTTACATACCTGGCATCAATATCAGAAAAAGTATCAATGATAGGACTAGCTATTGTACCTGGAGTCGTATTCTCCGATCTGTCTATTACCTGTGTATAAGGCCCATTCTCTGTACTAGATACAGATACAGTATATTGATAAGCTCTATCTGCGTAACATACCAACTCTGTTCTTCCTAATGTATATATTGAATCTAAGTCTATAGTCGCTGTTTGTGGAAACCCATCAATAGCCCAACGTGTTGAAGTAAAACCATCCACAAGGTTAGCAACGACATTCCCTACTTCTGCCGTACCCGTACCAGAGATTGATTTGTTCAATGCTAAATTAATATCTGGAGATGGAGATGGATCCGTTACAGTAACTACCATAGTATCTGTGAATCCACCGTCATCTGTAGTCCCCGTGATAATTGCACTACCTTCTCTTATTGCTGTAACACCACCACTTGAATTTACTGTTGCAACAGATGTATTGTTACTACTATAACTTACATCTTGATTTGAAGCATTAGATGGAACTACTGAAGAAGACAATTGTTGTGTTTCTCCAATTGCTAATGAAGCACTTGATGGCGTCATTGACAAACCTGTAACGGGTACAGTCTGAGAACCTCCTTCTCCTTCAAATACTCTCATTTCTAATAAACTTATCCATGATCCAGTATAAGTAGCTGCACCTGTTACAGTAATCTTTACATATCTGGCATCAATATCAGAAAAAATATCAATAATAGGACTAGCTATTGTACCTGGAGTTTTATTCCCCGATCTGTCTACTACCTGAGTATAAGTACCATTCTCTGTCCTAGATACAGATACGGTATATTGATAATCCCTATCAAAATAACATACCAGCTCTGTTCTTCCTAATGTATATATTGAATCTAAATCTATAGTTGCTGTTTGTGGAAACCCAGAAACGGCCCAACGTGTTGAAGTAAAACCATCCACAAGATTCGCTACGACATTCGTTCCATCAGCTATCCCCGTACCAGAGATTGATTTGTTCAATGCTAAATTAATATCTGGAGATGGAGACGGATCCGTTACAGTAACTACCATAGTATCTGTGAATCCGCCGTCATCTGTAGTTCCAGTGATAGTTGCACTACCTTCTCCTATTGCTGTAACAACACCACTTGAATTTACTACTGCTACAGATGTGTTGTTACTACTATAACTTACATCTTGATTTGAAGCATTAGATGGAGTTACTGAAGAAGACAATTGTTGTGTTCCTCCAGTTGTTAATGAAACACTTGATGGCGTCATTGACAAACCTGTAACAGGTATAGTCTGAGAACCTCCTTCTCCTTCAAATACTCTCATTTCTAATAAACTCACCCATGATTCAGTATAAGTAGCTGCACCTGTTACGGTAATCTTTACATATCTGGCATCAATATCAGAAAAAGTATCAATGATAGGACTAGCTACTGTACCTGGAGTTGTATTCCCCGATCTGTCAACTACCTGAGTATAAGTACCATTCTCTGTACTAGATACAGATACAGTATATTGATAATCTCTATCAAAATAACATACCAGCTCTGTTCTTCCTAATGTATATATTGAATCTAAATCTATAGTTGCTGTTTGTGGAAACCCAGAAACGGCCCAACGTGTTGAAGTAAAACCATCTACAAGATTCGCTACGACATTCGTTCCATCTGCTATACCTGTACCAGATATTGATTTGTTTAATGCTAAATTAATATCTGGAGATGGAGACGGATCCGTTACAGTAACTACCATAGTATCTGTGAATCCACCGTCATCTGTAGTTCCCGTGATAATTGCGTTACCTTCTCCTATTGCTGTAACGACACCACCTGAATTTACTACTGCTACAGATGTGTTGTTACTACTATAACTTACGCCTTGATTTGAAGCATTAGATGGAGTTACTGAAGAAGACAATTGTTGTGTTCCTCCAGTTGTTAATGAAGCATTTGATGGCGTCATTGACAAACCTGTAACGGGTACAGTCTGAGAACTTCCTTCTCCTGCAAATACTCTCATTTCTAATAAACTCACCCATGATTCAGTATAAGTAGCTGCACCTGTTACGGTAATCTTTACATATCTGGCATCAATATTAGAAAAAGTATCAATGATAGGACTAGCTACTGTACCTGGAGTTTTATTCCCCGATCTGTCTACTACCTGAGTATAAGTACCATTCTCTGTACTAGATACAGATACGGTATATTGATAATCCCTATCAAAATAACATACCAGCTCTGTTCTTCCTAATGTATATATTGAATCTAAATCTATAGTTGCTGTTTGCGGAAACCCAGAAACGGCCCAACGTGTTGAAGTAAAACCATCCACAAGATTCGCTACGACATTCGTTCCATCTGCTATACCCGTACCAGAGATTGATTTGTTCAATGCTAAATTAGTATCTGTAGATGGAGCGGTTACAGTAACTATAATAGTATCTGTGAATCCACCGTCATCTGTAGTTACAGTGATAGTTGCGCTACCTTCTGCTGTTGCTGTAACGACACCACTTGAACTTACTGTTGCTACAGATGTATTGTTACTACTATAACTTACGCCTTTATTTGAAGCGTTTGATGGACTTACCGATGCTGATAATGCCTGAGTACCTCCCAATGAAAGAGCTACTGTACTTGACGAAAATGATACGCCAGTAACATCTACTGGTTCTCCAACGTCATCTCCATGCTGAACAGAGAAATCATAAACTAAAACTTCGCCATAATTGTCAGGATCATCGGTATCGTCTCCTTCTTTTACAGGATTACTTTGGGTGTAGTTTCCTACTTTAAAATAAGTGTCATCATAATTTAGATCCATTACATAGTCATTACTACCATCTTTTACCAAATATGAAGACGCATTGCCACTATTATACGCACTTAAAAGATTACCATCCTCAGAATAATAACAATAGTGTTTGCCATCAACTATCAAAAAAATAACTTCATGAATAGTACCTAAAGAATAGTTCGTCTTAATAGTCACATTACTCCTTAATTCGCCTCCATTAAAAGCTAAGAACAGATGTGAATCTTCTAATCTCATTACCATAGAATCATCAATACCATCATCTTTATTACCGTGTATTTGAGTGGCTACCAATTTTGACACGTTAATAGGTAAATGTGTAATCGCCTGTTTCACGTAAAGCATGTGTTGACCCTCTGTAGTCCAATAAATGTCTGCACTACCATCGGATGTCCTTTCTCTAAGTTCAGAACGAATATTATCAGAATTAGGCGTAGAACCATTATCACTTTTTATGGGAACATTGAAAACGATTGCATCTCCTGTAGGATTCACATAAAAAAACTCGTTATTGGGTTCATTACATAATGTTTTATCCTCAACTCCTGTAGGATAAGTGATCTTCCATTGATTACAGTTATCCATGAGATCTGAGGGCACTTGTGCCATTGTAGGTATAGTGAAACATGTCACCATTACGCATAACGCAATAAAGCGCATGCGATTTTGTAAAAAAAATTTCATTTTTAATTTGATTTGGGGTTTGCTATTAAATAATTAATTGTAATTGGTATTCCATAATTGGTTTACCAATTAATAGTTCTGAAAAGTAGATAAAATAAATGGTTTTACACTTCAAGTTCAGAAATATTTACTTACAAAAATATTTAATAATTGTAATTTCCTTAAAGCAACCATTTTACAAGTTATTTATTTTAAATTATAAGCAATGGCTAATAAATACAACACTTTATACACATACCAAGCACTCTATCAAAATGGCTTCAAAAACAGATTCTGAATATAATTGATGGGTGCTACTTATGGTACTATGCCAAGGTAACTCTTTATCAATATCATAACCTAAAAAGTATAAACCTGAGTTCGATGAATCGTAGATAAAAATCAATAAATATGCTAAATTCGACTTATAATATTCTCTAAATAGCCAACCAAACAAAGTAAAAAAAGACAACAGGATTTATGCATTTTTGTTCACTTTCATCATAATAAGAATGGTAAAGTGTATATAAAAATTCTAAATCTAAAATGGATTTTAGAAATCTGTAAAAATTGTACTTGGGAATACGCTTGCTCATTTGAAGGTGAACAAATAATTTCTGTTGATATTCTTTTTTATCTTGCAAAGTAAATTGTACGAAATTTCAATCATTTTTAAAACACTTTTTGTATCTTGGGCAACAGCTACGATCTCTAAACGGCATTAAAACGCAGTTTAGACGTGCTTGCCTTTTCAATTCAGAAAAACATGAAACATATTTTATTTATCATCATTTTTGGAGTAGCATCCTTATTAAATGCTCAACAGAAAAAATCTCCCAAATTAGTTGTTGGGATTGTAGTAGATCAAATGAGCTACGAGTACTTGTACCGATTTTACGATAAATTTGGGGATGACGGTTTTAAATTGATGATGAACGAGGGCACAAACTGTCGTAATATGCATTACAATTACGTACCAACATTTACTGGTCCAGGGCATGCCTCTATATATACTGGATCAACACCAAGTAATCATGGTATTATTGCAAATGATTGGTACCATCGAAGCACAGGGGAAGTTCAAAATTGTGTCGCAGATTCCTCGGTTCACACTATAGGTTCTACTTCTGATAATGGCATTTTTTCTCCATTAAATTTGAAAGCTAACACAATTACAGATCAGTTAAAATTAACCTACCCAGCTTCGAAAGTGGTTTCGGTATCTATTAAGGAGCGAGGTGCTATACTACCTGGTGGTCACTTGAGTGATGGCTCCTATTGGTTTGATTATACAACTGGTGACTTTATAACAAGCTCTTTCTTCAAAGAGAAACTACCAGATTGGGTTACAAAATTCAATGCTACTCGATTCCCTGATGAAAGTCTAAAAAAAACATGGAAAACACTTTATCCAATTGAGGAATACACTGAAAGCGGTCCCGACGACTCACCATACGAACAACTATTAGGTGAGTCTACAAAACCTATTTTCCCTTATAATTTAGGCGAAATATCTCCTGAGGCTGATCCATATTCTGTGTTCACGTCTTCTCCATTTGCAAATACTCATTTAACCAATTTCGCTATGAAAGCGATTAAATCGGAAGAAATGGGCAAGGATAATCAAACGGATGTACTTTGTATAAGTTTTTCTTCTACAGATATTCTGGGACATGCATTCGGTCCTTATTCAGTTGAAATAGAAGACATGTACCTCCGATTGGATTTGGAAATCGCGCGATTAATAAAATATTTAAAGGACACCGTTGGAGACAATGAATTCACTATATTCTTAACGGCAGATCATGCCGTTGTTCCAGTTCCTCAGTACATGCTAGATAATAAACTTCCTGGTGGATACATGTTTATTCTCGATGATTATAATCAATTAAAGACAGATGTATCAGATAAATTTGGTGCCGAGTTGTTGCTCAAGTATAACAATAACAGCATTTATATAGATCATAACAAAATAGAAGAGTTAGAGATTGAGATAAAAGATGTTAGTGCTTTTGTTGCCTCAGAGGTTCAAAAATGGGATCATGTAAAACGTGCTTATACTGCGAATCAATTGTATACTGCCTCTAGTGATGATGAATGGATGGATATGGTTCGTAAAGGGTATTACGTCTCTCAAAGTGGAGATGTTTTGATTATCACGCAACCTGGATATCTTATTAAGACGGAAGATAATTCGGACGCTCGTAAAGGGACAGAGCATGGATCTGTTTTCAACTACGATACGCATGTACCTCTACTTTGGTATGGTAAAAATATCCCAGCGCAAGAGATTCACAGAAATTTAAACATCACTGATATTTCAGCTACCCTAACACAATTATTATACGTACAAAGCCCAAATGCGTTAACAGGAAAACCTATTTTAGAGATCTTGGATAAATAATTAAATTATTATACTTCCTGTGTCTCCAATCATTCACAGGAAGTATAAAAAGTAATTTTAGAGGTGTGGGTTCTAGTCCAACACCTTATATGTTTCAATCCATTTTTTTATAAATTTTATGGCATAGTCAAAATAGTTATCATTTAACCATTCTTGACCTTTGGTATCTGTTTTAATCGTTTGCAAGCCTAAGAACCAAATATGTCTGATAGCAACAAAAACAAATGCTGCTTTTATTTCATCTTTACTTATTGGTTTTAAACTCGAATACCCGTCAAGAAAAGATTCCCACAATTGCATTCGTTTACGATTGTCTTCTTCTTTCCAGTTATAGGGTGGCACACAACTCCATAAAAAAACAGAAAGATCATAGGCTCTCCAGCTATAGCCGAAACAGTCAAAATCGAATACAGAAATATTATCCTCCTCGTCAAAGAATACATTACCATGGTGAAAATCACCATGACAAATTCCATAGTCTAATTCAGACTGTGCTATTAATTCAAAAATCTTAGAACTTAGAGAATTAGCTGTTGTCCGTAGATAATTGAAATCGGCCTCTCGATTTTTAAAGAATGGTTTAATATTACTTAATGGTTGTTCAAGCAAGTGATTCATATCTAAATTAAACCTATTTAGCTTATCCAACTTATCCGAAGATTCATGTATTGATGACACCATCTTCCCATAATTTAAACTTTGTTTTTCATCCAATTTATCGACACACCTTCCTAATGCCGACTTAAATAGTACAGCATATCGAATGCCTTCTGGAGCATTTATTTCCATAATGAATTGGTTATTCTTATTTTCCACAGGAGAAGCCACATCAAGTCCATTCGCAGAAAGATGTTTGATTAATATTATTTCGGACTCAACATCATGTTTTGTCCGCCATTTACTATTGTAAATTCTCAAATAAAATAGCTTCTCTGATTCCTCAATTTTGTAAGTATCATTTAATCCCGGTCTATAGAATAAGCATTTACAGTTTTCCTCCAAATCGTATTCTGATAAAATATATTTCTTAATACCTTCGATGGAAAGTATAGATTTTTCAGTTGGAAATGTTTCCGTCATAATTTATATTTTTTTTAATCGTTGTTAATCAAATATGTGTCATTAAGGTTTAATCAATCAAAGGCAGGCATGATTGCTGGATCAATTAATGATTGTTGAGACCTTATTAATAAATTTAAATATTTATCATGGGCAATCATATATTCCAATATATTTTCATGGTAACAATTGAGGTTAATTACCTCTAAATTCTCAACAAACTGCCCTATATTGTTGTCTTTAACAAATGAATCTGTTTCAAGCCTATCTGCTAGTATTGCTTTGAACAATATCACTTTACTGTGTTTCAATACTCCCGATATAGGTTGCATAGCGATGCTTTTTTCAGTTTTTGATATGCTAATAATTTTGTTTACAGAATCTTCATCAAGGTTCTCTAGTTTTTTTCTAGCCTTTATTTCATCCTGGGCAGCAATTTGTCCTGCTAATTTTTCATCAATAACATTTGTATCCAATAAATAAATATTAATATTTAAATAACCTTGTTGTTCAAGGATATATCCAATCTCTAATGCTAACTGTCCACCTAAAGACCAACCACATAAATTCAATGTATCGGTAGGTTTAATCGATGGTAGTTCATCCGCATATTTTTTTGCAAGAATACTTAGGGTTGAAATATTTTGATTATTAAAAAAATTGAAATTATCGATTCCAAATGAGTTATAATTGTTTTTTAAATGATTCGCCATATCCAGATAAACTTCACAACCTGCACCGCCTGGAGGAATAAAAAATAACTCGTTCTCATTACTCTCTTGAAAACTTAAGCTTTTAACTAGACTACTAGAGCTATTTTTATTGGGAAATGACGCTAAAAGCGATTGAATACACTTTTGCTTGAATAAATCAAAAATATCTATTTTAATGCCTTCATCAATTAGCACTTTATTTAATCGATTCACTAACTTAATCCCCAATATAGAATTACCTCCTATCTTAAAGAAATCATCAATCATTCCTACCTTTTCAATATGCAATACATCCTCCCAAATACTACATATTTTAATTTCTAAATGACTTGTTGGCGCTAAATAAGATGCCGTTTTAATCGTTTCAATATGTCTTTTTTGATTTAAACTGATTTGTCGAAACTCGTCTTGTTCTAAAAAAGGAATTTCTTTGTGCTTCTTATTTAAAGAAACAACTAGTTCATTTAGGATTAGCTTAAGTTTTTCTAAGTGGTTGCCTACATCTAAAACATTTAAAATTGTTTCATCAGACTTTATTCGAAGAACTAGTTTCCCGCCCTGTTCATAAGCAATGACTCCTATTGGGTAGTCTGTTTCATCTACTGCATCTCTAAACTCTGTCGTCAGTTTATCTTCATCCGATTCAGATGATGTCTGCAGTTCTGGATAATTTTGAAATTTGTATAAACTATGAAATAATCGCTTACCTTCTTTTTGCAAGCTCGCCAAATTCACAAAACTATAGCTATTAAGATTCGTTGTTTGTTCGTGAATATATTGGATTTGTTCTAATACCGTATGGTCATTGTCCCAATCAATAATTAATGGTAAAGTATTGATGAATAAACCAACGCTATCTTCGATTCCTGATACTGGTATGGCGCGACCTGAAACAGTTGTTCCAACAATGGTTTGCGTATCTTGAGTGTATATCTGAATTAACTTATGCCAGGCAAATTGAACAAGTGCATTTAAAGGTAAACCTTCTGTTTTTATCAACATTTTGAGTTTACTGTATAAGATTCCCTCAATTTCAATTGTTGTATCATTCCTCCTTGTAAGTAGCTTAATCTGGTTCAAGTCCTGTTTCTTGGATAACAATGGATTTAAATCGTTGGTTTGTATTATAGTCGCCTTTTTGGCTTGCCAGTATGCTTCTACCACTTGTTGTTGCTTTGCAATATATTTCTGTACCTCTAAATAAGCAGTATCTACAGTGATTTTTACAGCTCTGTTTTGTTGTAATTCAAAATAGTTTTCGTGAACAGTACTTAATAATACAGGCTCACTCCAACCATCTGAGATACTGTGATGTACTGATTTTAGTACCGTATAATGGTTTGATGCTTGTTTAATGATGTATAATCGCAAGAGACAAGGTTGTGTTAAATCAAATGCAATAGCTCTATCCTCTTGTTGTAAATTAATAATACGTTCTTCGCGCTCTGCTTGTGATAAATCACTAATATCAATTGTTTTGCAGTTTAACTTTGCGGTCGAATAAACAATTTGAATCAACTCCTCTTCCCAGTTAAAACCTGTTCGAAGAATGGGATATTTTTCAATTGCCAACTCCCAAGATTGTATATAATTATCAATGTTTAATACTTGGTTATAATCAAATAATAATTGTACTCGATAAGCATCATCATCCGTTTGACTTAGTGCATGATAGATAAAACCTTGTTGTAGACTATTGGCTAAATAGATTGATTCCACTTGTCTTTCTTGCTGAATTTTATCCAATAAGGATTGTGACAGAGTAACCGTTTCAAAATCACTTGGGGTGTGCTTTGTTTGCTTACCTTCTAGTTGCGTATTGCAATGAAGAATCACTGCCTCTAAATGCCTATGAAAGTTTTTAGCAAAGGCATCGGTTTCGTCTTTACCTAACTTTGTTACAATATTAAAGCTGAGTCTTCCCTCTGTTACCATTCCATTGATATTGATCAGAGAGGTATTAGCATTACTTGAATGCATCTGTATACCTGAGTTTTCATCCACAACTTGCCAGTAGTCATCTTGGCTATCAAATTGTCCCAGGTAATTAAAGCTAATTGCTGGTAAATTAATTAGTTCATTAGGATAGATGGCTCCAAAACCTATGCCTTTGTTTGGAATAGCACGTAAACTTTCCTTGATTCTCTTAATACTTGATTCTAGATTATCTTCCACTAAAAGTTCAACTGGATACATAGTAGTAAACCAACCTACGGTTTTACTATGATCGATTGTTTCATTTAGCTGTTCTCGACCGTGTCCTTCTAAGGTAATCACGTTCCTTGTTTTTTTGTTCCAACTTTGGAGCGTTAAACCTAATGCTGTTAAGAGTAAATCATTTACCTCGGTATGGTATGCTTTATTGGCTTGTTGCAATAAATCACCTGTAAGTTTTTGGCTAATTTCAATGTTACTAAATGCCGCTTGCTTTTCAAGAACATCGTATGTTGGCATTGTTTTTAAAACAGAATCCCAATATGCTTTTTCTTTGGGGTACTTTTCTTCGTATTTTGAGATTTCATCTACCCACTGACGGTAACTACTCGATTTATCTCCTAAAGGTTCGTTGTTATACAAAGATTGGAAGTCTTCGATTAATATTCTCCACGAAACTGCATCTACAATTAAGTGATGTAATGCAAAATACAAACGAGCTGTTTTATTTGCATAGCCTTCAAGATAGGCAACACTCCATAAAGACCCTTTCTGAATATCAAAATGACTTTGCCAGTTTGTTAATGTCTCCTTTATTACTTCTTTTGATAGATCCGTAACATTTAGTCTGTGTAGCTGTGGCACACTGGTCGTAGAGGAATACTGTTGTTTAGTAACACTAAAATTAGTCCGTAAAATATCATGCTGCGCTGCCAAAGCTTCAATAATCTTTTGAAGTTTTTCTACCTCTAGTTCGGGTACTTTGACTAAAAAGCTTTGATTCCAATGGTTATATTCAGGAAGTTGTTTATTTTCTACTTTATCAAAGAACCATTGTTGGATGGGTAGTAAATCAAACGCTCCTTCTAAATGTCCTTGTTCTGCAAGAATCTGAACCGTATCCACTTCGGAGGCTATAAACTGGGCTAATTGCTGAACTGTTCTATGATCAAAAATAGCACTAACACTACAGTTCAAGCCATGCTTTCTTAATCTTGAACTTAACTGAATACTCAAAATAGAGTCTCCTCCTATTCTAAAGAAATCATCCGATACACCTATTTTTTCAAGGTTTAAGACGGCTTGCCAAATACCACATAACTTGATCTCTAAATCTGATGTTGGTGCAACATAATTGGTCTCATAGGTAAAATCAGGATCAGGCAATACCTTGCGGTCTATTTTTCCATTAATGTTCAGCGGAAAGCTTTCAAGTACTACAAAAGCACCAGGCACCATGTATTCGGGTAATTGTGCGGACAGTGTTTTTATAATAACTTCTGCTGTGATAGTTTGATCTGAAGTGAAATAAGCGACCAGGTATTTGCTGCCACTTCGCTGTTTTGCAAGGATACAGCCTTGTTTTACGCCTGATATTTCCATTAAGGCATTTTCAACTTCTCCAAGTTCGATGCGATGTCCTCTTATCTTTACCTGAAAATCATTTCTTCCTATAAATTCTAAGTGACCATCTGGAAGCCATCTTACCAAATCACCTGTTTTGTATAATTTATTATAGCCTTTAACTAAGTCGTCGTCTGTTGCAAAAGGGTTGGTGATGAATTTTTCTGCTGTAAGTTCTGGACGGTTTAGATAGCCTCTGGATACACCTGCTCCTCCAATGTGAAGTTCTCCTACGACTCCAACAGGACAGACATTTAAATACCTATCCAGCACATAATGTTTTTTGTTATTAAGTCCTTTACCAATAGGAGACACATTACTATATGCTAATTCATTTAGCATGCAGTAAGTAGCATATACAACCGTCTCGGTGGGACCATAGACATGAATTAAAGACAAGTCGGGATAATCCTTTTTAATACGATTTATATGCTTGTCATTTGAGTTTTCTCCTCCAAATAGCACTTGTGTTAAAGTAGATAAGATTTCCATCTTATGCTCTACGACAGAATTTAGCAAGGCAGTGGTAAAAAAGACCGTGTCTATCCCATGAGCTATAAACTTATCGGCTAGTGAATCCAAATTCGTGACATCGGTTTTTGAAAACATGACATATTTATTTCCAGAGAGGATAGGTACAAATAAATCAAAAATACTTCCGTCAAAAACAAAGCTGGATAATCCAGCAACTGCTGTTACTTTTTGATGATCCAGGTAACTATTCTCTACTGCAAAATTAACGACCGATAGATGGTCGATCATCACACCTTTTGGTTTTCCTGTTGTACCCGATGTATAAATGACATAGGCTAAATCGGTTACTTGGTTTTGAACAGGGAGGTTATTTGTTTCCTTGTTTTTATAACATTCTGAATCTATCGCTACTAAGTTCACCTTTGTTATCTCCTCAAGACTCGCAACACTATGTGATTGTGTTAATACAAGGTTTATTTTGGCATCTTCCAAAATATATTGAATTCTTTCTGCTGGATATTCAGGATCGATAGGAACATAAGCGCCTCCTGCTTTTAGAACAGCCAAAATACCGATGATTACCTCTAAGTTTCTGTCCAAACATAAACCAATTAGGGTGTCTGTTTTTACTGCTGTTTGCGTTTGTATATATCGTGCTAATTGGTTTGCTTTGGCATTCAATTCAGTATAACTAAGTTCCATTTCCTCAAAAACGACGGCTATCTTTTCTGGGGTTTGGGCTACCTGCTCTTCAAACAACTCATGAATAGATTTATCCTTTGGATAAGCGGCATCTGTATGATTCCAGTTGAGTACAATTTGATTGTATTCTAATGGTGTGAGGGTAGATAAACTATGATGTTTTTTATCTAAATTCACAATTAATTCATCTAAAATCAATTTGATTTTTTCTAGATGGTATCTTGCCTTGTCTTCACTTAAGAGTGTTTTATCTGATTGTAAGTTGATCACTAATCCTGTGCCATCTTCGTGGGCTGTGAGCCCCAATGGATAATCTAATTTCTCTACTGAATACCAGTACTCTGGACTTAAATCATCCGCACCTGGATTTTCTGATTTGGCAGGTATTGGATAGTTCTCAAAAACGAGAAGACTATGAAACAGACGCTTCCCTTCTTCTTGCAAGCTCGCCAAATTTGCAAAACTATGGCTATTAAGGTCTGTGATTTGCTGGTGGATATACTGGATTTGTTCTAATACCGTATGGTCGTTATCCCAGTCGATAATCAAAGGCAAGGTGTTGATAAATAATCCAACACTATTTTCGATTCCTGACACTGGAATGGCGCGACCTGAAATGGTTGTTCCTACAATGGTTTGGGTATCTTGGGTGTATATCTGAATGAGTTTATGCCAGGCAAATTGTATTAGCGTATTCAAGGGCAAGCCTTCTCTTTTGGTCAGGTTCTTTAAGGCTACATATTGATCCCCTGTTATTTCAATACTTGTATCACAAGGCTGCTCCAAAGTTTTGACAGTATCCAATGCTTGTTTATAAGACAATAGTGAATTTAAATCATTGGTTTGTTCTATCGTTGCCTTTTTCGTTTGCCAATACGCCTCTACTGTATCGCTGTGTTTAGCGAAAAAGTGCTGCGCCTCTAAATAGGCGGTATCAACAACAACTTTTACAGCTCTGTTTTGTTGTAGTTCTATATAATTATTATGGATATTATTCAGTAATAACGGACCACTCCAACCGTCCGAAATACTATGATGTGCAGATTTCAGGATTGTATAATGGTTTGATGCTTGTTTAATGATGTATAATCGCAAGAGGCAAGGTTCTGTTAAATCAAATGCAATAGCTCTATCTTCTTGTTGTAGATTAATAATACGTTCTTTGCGCTCTGTTTGTGATAAATCACTAATATCAATTGTTTTGCAGTTTAACTTCGCCGTCGAATAAACAATTTGAATCAACTCCTCTTCCCAGTTAAAACCTGTTCGAAGAATGGGATATTTTTCAATCGCCAACTCCCAAGATTGGATATAATTATCAACATTTAACGTTTGCTTATAATCAAATAATAATTGGACTCGATAAGCATCATCTTCCGCTTGACTTAGTGCATGATAGATAAACCCTTGTTGTAAACTATTGGCCAAATAGATTGATTCCACTTGTCTATTTTTCTGAATTTTATCCAATAAAGATTGTGACATAGTAACCGTTTCAAAATCACTTGGAGTGTGCTTTGTTTGCTTACCTTCTAGTTGCCCATTGCAGTGAAGAATCACTGCTTCTAAATGCCTTTGAAAGTTTTTAGCAAAGACATCGGTTTCTTGGTCTCCTAATTTCGTAGCAATGTTAAAATTGAGTTGACCATGGGTCACCATCCCATTGATATTGATAATTGTCGTATCAATATTTGCATCATGCGTTGTTACTCCTGAGTTTTCGTCCACAACTTGCCAGTAGTCATCTTGGCTATCAAATTGTCCCAGGTAATTGAAGCTAATTGCTGGTAAATTAATTAGTTCATTAGGGTAGATCGCTCCAAAACCTATGCCTTTGTTTGGAATAGCACGTAAACTTTCCTTGATTCCCTTAATACTTGATTCTAGATTGTCCTCCACTGAAAGTTCAACAGGATACATAGTAGTAAACCAACCTACGGTTTTACTATGATCGATTGTTTCATTTAGCTGTTCGCGACCGTGTCCTTCTAAGGTAATTACGTTCGTTGATTTTTTGTTCCAACTTTGGAGTGTTAAACCTAATGCTGTTAAGAGTAAATCATTTACCTCGGTATGGTATGCTTTATTGGCTTGCTGCAATAAATCACCCGTAAGCTTTTTGCTGATTTCAATGTTACTGAATGCCTCCTGATTTTCAAGAACATCGTATGTAGGCATTGTTTTTAAAACAGAATCCCAATATGCTTTTTCTTTGGGATGGGTCTCTTCGTATTTTGAAATTTCATCTACCCATTGACGGTAACTACTCGATTTATCTCCTAAAGTTTCGTTGTTATACAAAGATTGGAAGTCTTCGATTAATATTCTCCACGAAACAGCATCTACAATTAAGTGATGTAATGCAAAATATAAGCGAGCTGTTTGGTCTGCATAACCTTCAAGATACGCAACACACCATAAAGGCCCTTTCTGAATATCAAAATGACTTTGCCAGTTTGTTAATGTCTCGTTTATGGCTTCTTTTGATAGATTCGTAACATTTAGTCTGTGTAGCTGTGGCACACTGATCGTAGAGGAATACTCTTGTCTATTAGTGCTAAAATTAGCACGTAACATATCATGCTGTGCTGCCAAAGCTTCAATGATCCCTTGAAGTTTTTCTACCTCTAATTCGGGTACTTTGACTAAAAAACTGTGGTTCCAATGGTTATATTCAATGATCTCTTTATTTTCTACTTTAGAAAAGAAACATTTTTGAATAGGAAGTAAATCGAATGCTCCTTCTAAGTGACCTTGTTCCGCAAGAACCTGAACCGTATCCACTTCGGAGGCTATAAACTGAGCTAATTGCTGAATCGTTCTATGATCAAAAATAGCACTAACACTACAGTTTAAACCATGTTTTCTCAGTCTTGAACTTAACTGAATGCTCAAAATAGAGTCCCCTCCTATTCTAAAGAAATCATCCGATATACCTATTTTTTCAAGATTTAAGACGGCTTGCCAAATACCACATAATTTGATCTCTAAATCTGATGTTGGTGCCACATAACTCGCCTCATCGGTAAACTCTGGGTCTGGCAATGCCTTACGATCTAATTTTCCATTAATTGTTAAAGGGAAACTTTCAAGTGATACAAAAGCACCAGGCACCATGTATTCGGGTAATTGTGCGGACAGTGTTTTTATAATAGCTTCTTCTGTGATGGTTAACTCAGAAGTGAAATAAGCGACCAGGTATTTACTTTTATTTATTTCTTTGGCTAGTACACAAGCTTGTGTTATTCCATCAATAGCAACTAAGGTATTTTCAATTTCTCCCAGCTCGATTCTAAAACCTCTAATTTTAACCTGAAAATCATTTCTTCCTATGTATTCTATGTTGCCATCTGGGAGCCATCTTACCAAATCACCTGTTTTGTATAATTTATTATAGCCCTTAACTAAGTCGTCTTCTGTTGCAAAAGGGTTGGTGATGAATTTTTCTGCACTGAGTTCGGGGCGGTTTAGATAACCTCGGGAAAGTGCCGCACCAGCGATATGCAATTCACCAATCACACCAACTGGAACAACATCAAGATCTGTATTTAAAACATAGGCACGATTGTTAATTGCAACTTTACCAATGGGCAAAGAATTCACATTATCCAGCAAATTTTTATTCGAAAAATCCACAAAACTAGTAATACCTACCGTTGTCTCTGTTGGACCATAATGATGCAATATATCAATCTTAGGGTTTAGCTTAATGAAAGTTTCTAGCTCGGATTTATTCGCTTTTTCACCACCTAAAATGAGACATTTTAAGTATTCCAATTTGTCATTCCCTTGAGAATGATTAAGCAACATAGAAAGATAACTTGGTGTTATTTTGATCAATTCCACTTTTTGGAAATGAAGGTGATCCAAATATAAATTAATATCTTTTTTTATGGATTCATTGCACAAAACAACCTGTTGTCCAAAACATAAAGGAGTTATCAAAACATTCAGCGTAGCATCAAAGGAAAAGCTTGATGAACAATCAATAATTCGGGAATTTGCATAACATTCATGACCACCTATCCATTGGTTATAGTTACTTACAGATCGGTGTGTAATCATTACGCCTTTAGGTTTCCCTGTTGTTCCTGAAGTATAAATGACATAGGCGAGATCTGTTGAACCACTGAATTTCGGAAGATTATTTTTTGTTTCAGATACGTATACATCTTCTGTTAAATCAATACATAACACCTTTTCTTTCGGTAGGTAAATTTGAGATTTATCCGTTAATCCTGTATTATTCCCGTGTTCAACAATAGAAATTAAATGACGCTGCGTTAGTACCAGTTTAGCTTCGGTATCATTTAAAATATAGTTTATTCTTTCCTGCGGAAAACTAAGACTCATCGGCACATAAGCACCGCCTGCTTTCAATACAGCAATCATTCCAATCACCATCTCAATACTGCTATCCAAGTATAAAGCAACAAGTGTATCTGCCACTAATTCTTGGTTTGTCTTTTCTTTATATTGTTTTCTTAAAAATTGGGCTAACTGATTACTTTTTTCATTGAGTTCGTTGTAGCTTAATTGTTTTCCTTCATAATCTAACGCAATATTATCGGGCGTTTTTAAAACTTGCTCTTCAAACAATTGACTGATTGTTTTATCATTAGAATAAGAGGTGTCTGTTTTATTCCAGTCGCGTATAATTTTCTCATATTCTACAGGAGTAAGCGTAGTTAGCACATGGTGTTTTTCATTTAGATTAACAATTAATTTATCTAAAATCAATTTGAGCTTTCCTAAATTATTTTTCGCTTTTTCCTTGTTTAAAAGCGTTTCATCTGATTTTAATTTTATAATTAACGCACCTTCCCGTTCATATGCAACTATGCCCATAGGGTAATCCATTTTCTGTACTGCATACTTAAACACTTCAGTAAGTCTGTCTTCACTTAAAACAGAGGAGGGTTCAGGATAATTTTCAAAGACAAGGAGACTATGAAACAGACGCTTCCCTTCTTCTTGTAAGCTCGCCAAATTCGCAAAACTATGGCTATTAAGGTCTGTAATTTGTTGATGAATATATTGGATTTGTTCCAATACGGTATGGTCGTTATCCCAATCGATAATCAAAGGCAAGGTATTGATGAATAAACCAACACTTTCTTCGATTCCTGATACTGGTATGGCGCGACCTGAAACGGTTGTTCCAACAATGGTTTGCGTATCTTGAGTGTATACCTGAATTAACTTATGCCAGGCAAATTGTATCAACGTATTTAAAGGCAAGCCTTTTGATTTGGTCAAGGCTTTTAACGCCAAATACTGATCCCCTGTGATTTCTATTATTGTCTCATATGGTTTTACCAAAAATTTAACAGCATCTAACGCTTTATTATTGGATAACAATGGATTTAAATCGTTGATTTGTATCATGGTCGCCTTTTTGGCTTGCCAGTATGCTTCTATAGTGTGTTGTTGCTTTGCTATATATTTCTGCACCTCTAAATAAGCAGTATCTACAGTGACTTTTACAGGTCTGTTTTGTTGTAATTCAAAATAGTTTTCATGAACAGTACTTAATAATACAGGCTCACTCCAACCATCTGAGATACTGTGATGTACTGATTTTAGTACCGTATAATGGTTTGATGCTTGTTTAATGATGTATAATCGCAGGAGACAAGGTTGTGTTAAATCAAATGCAATAGCTCTATCTTCTTGTTGTAAATTAATAATACGTTCTTCGCGCTCTGCTTGTGATAAATCACTTACATCAATTGTTTTGCAGTTTAACTTTGCGGTCGAATAAACAATTTGAATCAACTCCTCTTCCCAGTTAAAACCTGTTCGAAGGATGGGATATTTTTCAATCGCCAGCTCCCAAGATTGTATGTAATGATCAATGTTTAACGCTTGATTGTAATCAAATAATAATTGTACTCGATAAGCATCATCATCCGTTTGACTTAGTGCGTGATAGATAAAGCCTTGTTGTAAACTATTGGCTAAATAGATTGATTCCACTTGTCTTTCTTGCTGGATCTTATCCAATAAGGATTCTGAAATAGTAACCGTTTCAAAATCACTTGGGGTATGCTTTGTTTGCTTACCTTCTAGTTGCGTATTACAGTGAAGAATCACTGCTTCTAAATGCTTCTGAAAGTTTTTAGCAAATGCACCGGTTTCGTCTTTACCTAATTTTGTTACAATATTAAAGCTGAGTCTCCCCTCTGTTACCATCCCATTGATATTGATCAGAGAGGTATTAGCATTACTTGAATGCATCTGTATACCTGAGTTTTCGTCCACAACTTGCCAGTAGTCATCTTGGCTATCAAATTGTCCTAGGTAATTAAAGCTAATTGCTGGTAAATTAATTAGTTCATTAGGATAGATGGCTCCAAAACCTATGCCTTTGTTTGGAATAGCTCGTAAACTTTCCTTGATTTCCTTAATACTTGATCCCAAATTATCCTGCACTGAAAGTTGAACTGGATACATAGTAGTAAACCAACCTACTGTTTTACTATGATCGATTGTTTCATTTAGCTGTTCGCGACCGTGTCCTTCTAAGGTAATCACGTTCCTTGTTTTTTTGTTCCAACTTTGGAGTGTTAAACCTAATGCTGTTAAGAGTAAATCATTTACCTCGGTATGGTATGCTTTATTGGCTTGTTGCAATAAATCACCTGTAAGTTTTTGGCTAATTTCAATGTTACTAAATGCCGCTTGCTTTTCAAGAACATCGTATGTAGGCATTGTTTTTAAAACAGAATCCCAATATGCTTTTTCTTTGGGATGGGTCTCTTCGTATTTTGAGATTTCGTCTACCCATTGACGGTAACTACTCGATTTATTTCCTAAAGTTTCATTGTTATACAAAGATTGGAAGTCTTCGATTAGTATTCTCCACGAAACAGCATCTACAATTAGGTGATGTAATGCAAAATACAAACGAGCTGTTTTATCTGCATAACCTTCAAGATACGCAACACACCATAAAGGACCTTTCTGAATATCAAAATGACTTTGCCAGTTTGTTAATGTCTCGTTTATTACTTCTTTTGATAGATTCGTAACATTTAGTCTGTGTAGCTGTGGCACACTGGTCGTAGAGGAATACCGTTGTTTAGTAACACTAAAGTTAGTCCGTAAAATATCATGCTGCGCTGCCAAAGCTTCAATAATCTCTTGAAGTTTTTCTACCTCTAGTTCGGGAACTTTGACTAGAAAGCTTTGATTCCAATGGTTATATTCTGGAAGTTGTTTAGCCTCTACTTTATCAAAGAACCATTGTTGAATGGGTAGTAAGTCGAATGTTCCTTCTAGGTTTCCTTGTTCTGCAAGAATCTGAACCGTATCCACATCGGAGGCTATAAACTGTGCTAATTGCTGAATCGTTCTATGATCAAAAATAGCACTAACGCTACAGTTTAAACCATGTTTTCTTAATCTTGAACTTAACTGAATACTCAAAATAGAGTCTCCTCCTATTCTAAAGAAATCATCCGATACACCTATTTTTTCAAGGTTTAAGACGGCTTGCCAAATATCACATAATTTGATCTCTAAATCTGATGTTGGTGCAATATAACTCGCCTCATCGGTAAACTCAGGGTCTGGCAATGCTTTGCGGTCTATTTTCCCATTAATGTTCAATGGGAAGCTTTCTAGTGCTACAAAAGCACTAGGCACCATATATTCGGGTAGCTGTGCGGACAATGTTTTTATAATAACTTCTTCTGTGATGGTTAACTCGGAAGTAAAATAAGCGACCAGATATTTGCTGCCACTTCCCTGTTTTGCAAGAATACAGCCTTGTTTTACGCCTGATATTTCCATCAAGGCATTTTCAACTTCTCCAAGTTCGATGCGATGTCCTCTTATCTTTACCTGAAAATCATTTCTTCCTATAAATTCTAAGTGACCATCTGGAAGCCAACGAACAAGATCTCCAGTTTTGTATAATCTGGTATACCCGTTTGCCAGATCTTGTGGCGTACTAAAAGGATTTGTAATAAACTTTTCTGCTGTAAGTTCTGGACGGTTTAGATAGCCTCTGGATATACCTGCGCCTCCGATGTGAAGTTCTCCTACGACTCCAACAGGACAGACATTTAAATACGGATCTAGCACATAATGTTTTTTGTTATTAAGTCCTTTACCTATTGGAGACACATCACTATATGCTAATTCATTTAGCATGCAGTAAGTAGCATATACAACCGTCTCAGTGGGACCATAGACATGGATTAAAGACAAGTCGGGATAATCCTTTTTAATACGATTTATATGCTTGTCATTTGAGTTTTCTCCTCCAAATAGCACTTGTGTTAAGGTTGATAAGATTTCCATCTTATGCTCTACAACAGAATTTAGCAAGGCAGTGGTAAAAAAGACCGTGTCTATCCCATGATCTATAAACTTATCGGCTAGTGAATCCAAATTCGTGACATCGGTTTTTGAAAACATGACATATTTATTTCCAGAGAGGATAGGAACAAATAAATCAAAAATACTTCCGTCGAAAACAAAACTGGATAATCCAGCAACTGCTGTTACTTTTTGATAATCCAGGTAACTATTCTCTACTGCAAAATTAACGACCGATAGATGGTCGATCATCACGCCTTTTGGTTTTCCTGTTGTACCCGATGTATAAATGACATATGCTAAATCGGTTACTTGATTTTGAACAGAGAGATTATTTGTTTCCTTGTTTTTATAACACTCTGAATCTATCGCTACTAAGTTCGCGGTTGTTATCTTCTCAAGGCTCTCAACACTATGGGATTGTGTTAATACAAGGTTTATTTTAGCATCTTCCAAAATATATTGAATTCTTTCTGCTGGATATTCAGGATCGATAGGAACATAAGCGCCTCCTGCTTTTAGAACAGCCAAAATACCGATGATTACCTCTAAGTTTCTGTCCAGGCACAAACCTATTAAGGAGTCTGTTTTTACAGCTGTTTGCGTTTGTATATATCGTGCTAATTGGTTTGCTTTGGCATTCAATTCAGCATAACTAAGTTGCTGATCGTCAAAAACGACAGCGATCTTTTCTGGATTTTGTGCTACCTGCTCTTCAAACAACTCATGAATGGATTTATCCTTTGGATAAGCGGCATCTGTATGATTCCAGTTGAGTACAATTTGATTGTATTCTAATGGTGTGAGGGTAGATAAACTATGATGTTTCTTATCTAAATTCACAATTAATTCATTTAAAATCAATTTGATTTTTTCTAGATGGTATCTTGCCTTGTCTTCACTTAAGAGTGTTTTATCTGATTGTAAATTGATCACTAATCCTCTGCCATCTTCGTGGGCTGTGAGCCCCAATGGATAATCTAATTTCTCTACTGAATACCAGTACTCAGGGCTTAAATCATCCTCTCCTGGATTTTCTGATTTGGCTGGTATTGGATAATTCTCAAAAACGAGAAGGCTATGAAACAGACGCTTCCCTTCTTCTTGCAAGCTCGCCAAATTTGCGAAACTATGGCTATTAAGATCTGTGATTTGCTGGTGGATATATTGGATTTGTTCTAATACGGTATGGTTGTTATCCCAATCGATAATCAAAGGCAAGGTGTTGATAAATAATCCAACACTAGCTTCGATCCCTGACACTGGAATAGCACGACCTGAAACGGTTGTTCCTACAATCGTTTGGGTATCTTGGGTGTATATCTGAATGAGTTTATGCCAGGCAAATTGTATCAGCGTATTCAAGGGCAAGCCTTCTCTTTTGGTCAGGTTCTTTAATTCTAAATACTGCTCGCCTGTTATTTCAATACTTGTATCACAAGGCTGCTCCAAAGTTTTGACAGTATCCAATGCTTGTTTATAAGACAATAGTGGATTTAAATCATTGGTTTGTTCTATCGTTGCCTTTTTCGTTTGCCAATACGCCTCTACTGTATCGCTGTGTTTAGCGAAAAAGTACTGCGCCTCTAAATAAGCGGTATCAACAACAACTTTTACAGCTCTGTTTTGTTGTAGTTCTATATAATTATTATGGATATTATTCAGTAATAACGGACCACTCCAACCGTCCGAAATACTATGGTGTGCAGATTTCAGGATTGTATAATGGTTTGATGCTTGTTTAATGATGTATAATCGCAAGAGACAAGGTTGTGTTAAATCAAATGCAATAGATCTATCTTCTTGTTGTAAATTAATGAGATGTTCTTTGCGCTCTGTTTCTGATAAATCACTAATATCAATTGTTTTGCAGTTTAACTTCGCCGTCGAATAAACAATTTGAATCAACTCCTCTTCCCAGTTAAAACCTGTTCGAAGAATGGGATACTTCTCAATCGCCAACTCCCAAGATTGCATGTAATTATCAATGTTTAACGCTTGATTGTAATCAAATAATAATTGTACTCGATAAGCATCATCCTCCGCTTGACTTAGTGCGTGATAGATAAAACCTTGTTGTAGACTATTGGCTAAATAGATTGATTCCACTTGTCTTTCTTGCTGGATTTTATCCAATAAGGATTGTGACATAGTAACCGTTTCAAAATCACTTGGGGTGTGCTTTGTTTGCCTACCTTCTAGTTGCGTATTACAGTGAAGAATCACTGCTTCTAAATGCCTCTGAAAGTTTTTAGCAAAGGTGTCTGTTTCCTCTTTACCTAATTTTGTAGCAATGTTAAAATTGAGTTGACCATGGGTCACCATCCCATTGATATTGATAATTGTCGTATCAATATTTGTATCATGCGTTGTTACTCCTGAGTTTTCGTCCACAACTTGCCAGTAGTCATCTTGGCTATCAAATTGTCCCAGGTAATTGAAACTAATCGCTGGTAAATTAATTAGTTCATTAGGGTAGATCGCTCCAAAGCCTATGCCTTTGTTTGGAATTGCACGTAAATTTTCCTTGATTCCTTTGATACTTAAGTCTAGATTGTCCTCCACTGAAAGTTCAACTGGATACATAGTAGTAAACCAACCTACGGTTTTACTATGATCGATCGTTTCATTTAGTTGTTCCCGACCGTGTCCTTCTAAGGTAATTACGTTCCTTGTTTTTTTGTTCCAACTTTGAAGTGTTAAACCTAATGCTGTTAAGAGTAAATCATTCACCTCGGTATGGTACGCTTTATTGGCTTGTTGCAATAAATCACCCGTAAGCTTTTGGCTAATTTCAATGTTACTAAATGCCGCTTGTTTTTCAAGAACATCGTATGTAGGCATTGTTTTTAAAACAGGATCCCAATATGCTTTTTCTTTAGGATGGATCTCTTCGTATTTTGAGATTTCATCTACCCATTGACGGTAACTACTCGATTTATCTCCTAAAGTTTCGTTGTTATACAAAGACTGGAAGTCTTCGATTAATATTCTCCACGAAACAGCATCTACAATTAAGTGATGTAATGCAAAATATAAGCGAGCTGTTTTATCTGCATAGCCTTCAAGGTAGGCAACACTCCATAAAGGGCCTTTATGAATATCAAAATGACTTTGCCAGTTTGTTAATCTCTCGTTTATGACTTCTTTTGATAGATTCGTAACATTTAGTGTCTGTAGCTGGGGAACACTGGTCGTTGAGGAATACTCTTGTCTAGTAGCGCTAAAGTTAGCACGTAAAATATCATGCTGTGCTGCCAAAGCTTCAATGATCTTTTGAAGTTTTTCTACCTCTAGTTCGGGTACTTTGACTAAAAAACTATGATTCCAATGGTTATATTCAATGATCTCTTTATTTTCTACTTTAGAAAAGAAACATTTTTGAATAGGAAGTAAATCGAATGCTCCTTCTAAGTGACCTTGTTCCGCAAGAACCTGAACAGCATCCACATCGGAGGCTATAAACTGTGCTAATTGCTGAATCGTTCTATGATCAAAAATAGCACTAACACTACAGTTTAAACCATGTTTTCTTAGTCTTGAACTTAACTGAATACTCAAAATAGAGTCCCCTCCTATTCTAAAGAAATCATCCGATATACCTATTTTTTCAAGGTTTAAGACGGCTTGCCAAATACCACATAATTTGATCTCTAAATCTGATGTTGGTGCAACATAACTCGCCTCATTGGTAAACTCTGGGTCTGGCAATGCCTTACGATCTAATTTTCCATTGATTGTTAAAGGGAAACTTTCAAGTGATACAAAAGCACTAGGTACCATGTATTCGGGTAATTGTGCGGACAGTGTTTTTATAATAGCTTCTGCTGTGATGGGTAACTCGGAAGTGAAATAAGCGACCAGGTATTTACTTTTATTTCTTTCTTTAGCTAGTACGCAAGCTTGTGTTATTCCATCAATAGCAACTAATGTATTTTCAATTTCTCCCAGCTCAATTCTAAAACCTCTAATTTTAACCTGAAAATCATTTCTTCCTATGTATTCTATGTTGCCATCTGGAAGCCATCTTACCAAATCACCTGTTTTGTATAATTTATTATAGCCCTTAGCTAGGTCATCTTCTGTAGCAAAAGGGTTGGTGATAAATTTTTCTGCACTGAGTTTTGGGCGGTTTAAATAACCTCGGGAAAGGTCTTCTGCTCCGATAAATAATTCTCCCACCACACCGATAGGTACCGCTTGAATGTTAGCGTTCAATACATAAAACTTAATGTTTTGAATGGGCTTCCCAATTGGAATCACGGCAGCATTGGGTTGTATGTCATCATAAGAACTTACATCTATTGCTACTTCTGTTGGTCCGTAGAGATTATTTAATTTTATGCTTGGAAATAAATTCTTAAAGTCATTAGCCAGTTGAATGGGCAAAGCTTCGCCACTACAAAAAATGGACTTTACAAAGGGTAACTTATTGTCATTATTATTTTTCAAATACGCAATAAAACCATTTAACATACTTGGTACAAAGTGTAGTTTAGTCACTTTTTGGCGTTTGATGATCGTATGTAAATATGCTGGTTCCTTGTGTCCGTTTACTTTTGCAAAAAGCAGTTTACTTCCCGAAATTAAGGGTAATAATAATTCCCAAACAGAGACATCAAAAACATAAGGTGTTTTTTGTAAAACGGTATCGCTTTCATTAAAATCGTATGCTTCCTTTTGCCATACCAATCTATTTACTAATAATTGATGGCTTACAACTGCTCCTTTTGGTTTTCCTGTTGTGCCTGAAGTGTAAATCACATAAGCAAGGTCTGTGGCTGTATTTTGTAAAACAAGATTATGTGATTGTTCATCCTTATAAGGTATTGTATTTAATATTATTAGTTTTACATCACTCACTTTCTTTAGAACCTCAACCAAATGTGATTGGGTTAAAACAATAGCACTCCTGGTATCTTCTAAAATATAATTGATTCGATCTGAAGGATATTCAGGATCTATAGGAACATAGGCGCCTCCTGCTTTTTGAACACCTAAAATTCCGATAATCATATCCAGACTTCTATCTAAACAAAGCGCTATTAATGTATCTGGAGTAACTGTTGTTTGAGTACGTAAATAGCGTGCTAATTGATTGGCTTTTGCATTGAGTTCTGCATACGTGAGTGTTTCTTGTTCGAATACTGCTGCAAGCTTATCTGGTGTTTTTAAAACCTGGGCTTCAAATAACTGGTAGATTGTTTTTTCTGAAGGATACCATACATCCGTACGATTCCAATCTATTACGATTTTCTTGTGTTCGGCTCTAGTAAGTAGATTAATGTTTTTTAGTTGCTGACTTTTATCATCTACCATTTGTTCTAAAATGAGTAGATAATGATTCACCATTCTTTCGATGGTTGATTGTTCATAAAGTGCCGTTGCATAATTAAATGTCCCTTGAATCTCTTTTTTAGAGTCATCCATAAAACAACTCATGTCTAGCTTAGCTATAGCATAAGCGTCATTTAAAGCTAAAGGTTTAAACAATCGATTTTCTTTCTCGGCTCCGAAAGATTGAACACCAAACATAACCTGAAAAATGGGGTGTCTGGATGTATCTTGTTCAACCTTTAAGATATCTACTATTCTTTCAAAGGGAATATCTTGGTGTCTTTGCACCTCGATTAAATTATCTTGGACTTGCGAGATTAGCTCTTTTACATTCTTTTCAGGAGCGATATTTTCTCTTAGGGCTAGACTATTTACAAAGAATCCAATTAAATCCTGTATTTCTGTATACTGTCTATTTGCTATGGGTGTACCTATTACGACATCAGTTTGGGCAGTATATTTACTCAATAGAATGTAAAAGCCAGATAGCAATGTGGCATACATTGTGCCTCCTTGTTCTTTTGATAAATCTCTTAATTTATTCGATAGCGTTTCTTCAATGGTAAACAAAACATCTGCTCCAGAATAATCTATCTGTTTTGGTCTAACTTTGTCTGTTGGTAAGGATAATGCCTCATACCCTTGTAATTTGTCTCGCCAATAATTAACTTGTTTTTCTAAAATGTCATCTTGTAAATACTCTTTTTGCCAAATAGCAAAGTCTTTATACTGAACCGTTACATCGGCTAATTTTTCATCATTATAAAAAGCATTTATTTCTTTCAATAATACATCCTCAGACCATCCATCGAATACGATATGATGCACATTGATTAATAAGATATGGCGGTTTTCCTCTTGATAAAAACAGACTCTAATAGGAGGCTCCACCAGCAATTGAAAAGGTAAATTAATATCCTTTTCAATTTGAGCATCAATAGCAAAATCTTGATGGTGATACTCATGAATAATAAGATGATCAGCAATAATATATTGTGTGTGCCCATCTTCTGTCTGCTTAAAGACAGATCTTAATACCTCATGTCGTTGGATGACTTGACGCATTGCCAACTTTAATTTCTCTTTATCGGTTTCCGCTCCTAATTCAAATAAAAGTGGTATGTGATACGCATTCGTCCCTTGCTCATACTGTTCGATAAACCAAAGTCGTTCTTGAGCAAATGAAAGGGGGGTCTTATCAAGAATAGGTGTATGATATATACGAGGTAATTTTATTTCGCTGGAGTCAATCTGATTGCTCTCCAATAAAGTTATAATCGAAGCCTTATTCTGACTTAGTTGATCTAACAAATCTTTATCCTTGAATGATTTAGGAAATTTAGACTTTAATTTACCTTCCTCTACCCACAAAAAGACTCCTAAATTATTCGCTCTGTAAATGAGTTTTAAAAATTCTAACATTATAATTCTATTTCTATGTATTCCTCTTCAACAACCAAACTCAAAATGTAATTTGATAATTGTTGAACAGTTTTATAATTAAAAATATCGGCTACTACTGTCGCTGTATCCAGCGCTTTATTTATTTGATGTGATAGCTTGATTGCCAAAATAGAATTACCTCCTATTCTAAAGAAATTATCACATATACCTATAGTATCAATGTCCAAAACATTTTGCCAAACACGGCAAAGCGCTATCTCCATATCACTTGTTGGTGCTAAATAGGGGTCTGTACTTGTAAATTCAGGGTCAGGTAATTGTTTTCGGTCGAGCTTCCCATTTATTGTCAACGGAAACTGTTCGAGTTGCACCAGTAAAGAAGGCACCATATAATCTGGTAATAATTCTATGAGTCTGTTTAATATTTTTTCCTCTGTAATGGCACTCTCAACAATGTAGTACGCTACTAGATATTCGTTTCCATTCTTTTCTTTAGCCAATACACAAGCTTGACTGATCTCTTCAATGGAAATTAGCGTGTTTTCAATTTCCCCTAATTCAATTCTATATCCCCGAATCTTCACTTGGAAATCGTTTCTTCCAATGTATTCTATATTTCCATCAGACATCCACCGAACAAGATCTCCTGTTTTATATAGTTGTTTATATCCTAGCATCAAATCCTTATGTGTCGCGAATGGGTTCTTAACAAACGACGAATTTGTTAACTCAGGAAGATTTAAATACCCTTCAGCTAAACCAGCTCCTCCCAAATATAATTCTCCCACAACCCCTACTGGAACTGGGTTTAAACTGCCGTCCAAAATATAAGCTCTTGAATTATCTATAGGCTTTCCTATAAAAACAGATTCATGATTTACAAACGAATCGAGGTTACAATCAATTTCATACGAAGTGGCATCTACTGTAAACTCGGTCGGTCCATACGTATTTATTATTGAAATATCTGCTGGAATATTCTTAGCTAAGAAATCAGATATAATACTTGACGAAAGACTTTCTCCTCCAATATTTATCAGCTTTAATTTTGAATATTCATAATTATTAAAGGGCAATATTAGGTATGAAAATGATGTGGGGGTCATTTCAAAAACCTCGATTTCATTGGTTATTAAATAATCATTAAACTGAGAAGGGTTTAATATGCAGTCTCTTGATAAAACATGTAAGGTATGGCCAAATAAAATCGTGTTAAAAAGCTGTTGAATTGAAAAGTCAAAATTATAACTCGAGACTAATGCTACTTGAAGATTGGCTGACAATGCAGCGTACCTCTTATTATGGAAGTTTATCAAGTTACTTACAGCGCTATGTTTTATTGATACGCCTTTGGGTTTACCCGTCGTTCCTGAAGTGAAGAGTGTATAGGCTAAATTAACGGCCTTACTGTGATTAGGCAAATTTGATTTATCCTCGTCTACGTACAATTCTTGTGATAAATCAATGTAAACAATGGTCTCTTGTGGAAGTTGAGAATATCCATCAGTGTTTAAATGTTTTTGCGTAAGGACAAGTTCAACTTGCGTGTCTTCCAGAATATAGTTGATTTTACTCTGTGGGGATAACGGATCTAAGGGTACATAGGCGCCGCCCGATTTCAAAACAGCCATGATACCGATGATCATTTCTAAACTTCGATCCAAGAATAAAGCAACGCGTGTGTCTGGAGCAAGCGGTTGATTAGTTCTTTGCATATATTGCTTCCGCAAGTGCGCAGCTAATTGATTACTTTTCTCATTTAGCTCTTGATAAGTTAGTTGCTTTCCTTCATGTATCAATGCCATATGACTCGGAGTCTTTAATGATTGTTCTTCAAACAACTGACTCATTGTCTTGTCTTTTGGATAATGCGAATCTGTCTTATTCCAATCTATTACTATTTGATTATATTCTTCTTGATTTAGTAAACTATAATTTTTAAGCTGTTTATTTTGGTTATTAACCATTTGCTTAAGAATAAGTAGGTAATGGCGAACCATTCTATTGATAGTTGATTCCTTATAAATTGAAGTTGCAAAATTGAAGGCACCTTTAATCTCATTCTGTGAGTCGTCAATAAAACAACTCAGGTCATGATTTTCTATCGAATGTGTATCTGCGAATTCCAAATGTTTAAAGAGCTCATTTGATGCGTTATTCCCAAAAGATTGTAAACTAAACATAACCTGAAATATAGGATGCCTTGAAGTGTCTCGTTCTACATTTAAAGATTCGACTATTTTCTCGAATGGCATGTCTTGATATCTTTGAACCTTTATTAAGTTATTTTGAACTTGAGATATAAATTCTTTCGCATTATTCTCAGCGTTAATGTTTTCCCGTAGTGCCAAACTATTGACAAAGAATCCTATCAAATCTTTAATTTCTGAATAGTTTCTATTGGCAATAGGAGTTCCTACAATAATATCATCTTGAGAAGAATATTTGCTTAATAAAATATAAAACCCTGATAGCAAAGTGGTATATAAAGTCACCCCTAGTTCTTTTGACAATTCCCTTAAGTTATTGGATAATTCCTTTTCAATGGTAAATGCAACATCTGCTCCTGTATAGTCTATTTCTTTTGGCCTGGCCTTATCTGTGGGGAGGGATAATGGCTCATACCCTTTTAGTTTTTCTTGCCAGTACTTAGATTGCTTTTCTAATATTTCACCGTCCAAATAGTTTCTTTGCCAGGCAGCAAAGTCTTTGTATTGAATTGGTAAGTTTGGTAAAATATCATCATTATAAATGGCACGAATCTCATTCAATAGTATATCCAAGGACCATCCGTCTGATGCTATATGATGAATATTAACCAAGAGCATTACCCGATTATCGTGATGATAAAAGCTAACTCTTATGGGGATTTCATCTTGTAAATTAAAAGGTGTATTAACATCTCTTTCTTTCTGAGCTTCAAGATCTGTTTCTAAATAATGATAACTATTAATAATAAGTGCCTCATCAATAACTTCTTGGGAAAACGTCCCATTTTTTTGAGTCAAGATCGTTCTCAGGATATCATGTCTTAAGAAAACTTTTTGAATGGCCTCTTTTAATTTCTCCTTTTTAATATTTTCTTGAAGCTCAACAAAAAGAGGAATATGATAGGCATTCGTTCCTTGTTCATATTGTTCGATAAACCATAGCCGCTCTTGAGCAAATGATAATGGATAACGCGCTTTATTTTGAGGCGTAATGGTTATATTTTCAGCGCTATTTTCTTCTATGAATTTTGCTAGGTTTGCTATTGTTTTGTAGTTAAATATTTCAGATACGGCAATATGGATATTTAGTACTTTACTTATTTTATGTAACAATTTTATTGCCTGAATAGAATTCCCTCCAATTCTAAAGAAATTATCTGATACACCTACTTTTTCAAGGTTTAATACGGCTTGCCAAATATCACATAACTTGATCTCTAAATCTGATGTTGGTGCAATATAACTCACCTCATTGGTAAACTCGGGGTCAGGTAATACCTTGCGGTCTAATTTTCCATTAATCGTTAAAGGGAAGCTTTCGAGTTGAACAAAAGCATTCGGCACCATGTATTCTGGTAATTGTACTGATACTGTTTTTAAAATAGCTTCTTCTGTGATTACCACCTCTGAAGTGAAATAAGCCACCAAATATTTATTGCCATTCTTTTCTTTAGCTAGCACACAAGCTTGCGTTATTCCATCAATAGCAACTAATGCATTTTCAATCTCTCCAAGCTCTATTCGATACCCTCTTATTTTAACCTGAAAATCATTTCTACCAATGTATTCCAAATTTCCATCTGGTAGCCAGCGAACCAGATCTCCTGTTTTGTATAATTGTGTATAGCCATTTTCTATATCTGTTTTACTGGCAAAGGGATTTGAAATAAACTTTTGAGCCGTAAGCGCTTCTTGATTCAAGTAACCTCTCGCTAATCCAGCTCCTCCTATTAATAACTCTCCTATAACACCTATAGGAACTGGGCTCATGTTTTTATCGACTACGTATAATGATCGGTTATCTATTCCCTTACCTATCGGAACTGAATGACTTTCTATTTGATCTTCGATAAGATATGTTGTAGCAAATGTGGTACTCTCTGTAGGACCATATCCATTGAGGGTATATGACGCCTTTTCTTTGGTGGAGATCAGTGAATTTATAATATTTACATCCAATGCTTCACCTCCAACTAACAAATATTTTAGATTACTTAGTGCGGATGGATCGTTAATAAATATTGTGTTGAATAAGGTTTTCGTTAGCCATAAGATACTTATGTTATTTTTATCTAAGAACGTTTTAAAACAACTGGAACTTGAAGCTAATGCCATTGTATTTAATGGAATAACTAATTTTGCACCATAACATAGTGGCATCCATATTTCGAAAGTCGAGGCATCAAATACTGGTGAAGACAATAAAACAAACGAATCGTGGTCTTCAACTTCTATAAAGTTATTAAGGACTAAACTTGTGATATTCCGATGCGTATTCATGACTCCTTTCGGGAGACCTGCTGTCCCTGAGGTATAAATAACATACGCCAAATCTGTTGCCTTATTCTGTTGGGGTAAGTTATTTGTTAATTCAGTTTCATAGCATCTCAAATCCAAGGCGATCAATCGTACATCACTTACTTGTTCTAATTTTTCCACCAAACCTGATTGCGTTAAAACAAGAGGTGTATTGGTGTCTCTAAGCATATAGAGGATCCGATCTGAAGGATATTCTGGATCAATAGGCACATAAGCGCCACCAGTTTTCAAAATACCCAAAATTCCTATGATCATTTCTGGACTTCGATCCAAACATAATGCGATTAATGTATCTGGATTAATGGTTGTTTGTGATTGCAAATACCGCGCTAATTGATTGGCCTTTGCATTTAACTCTGCATAAGTAAATTGTTGTGCTTCAAATACGATTGCTATATTATTTGGCGTCTTTAATGATTGGTCTTCAAATAGCTGACATATCGTTTTATCCTTTGGATAATCTAAATTTATTTTATTCCAGTTCAATACAATTTGCTCATATTCTAATGGCGTAAGAGTAGATAAACTGTGGTGTTTCTTATTTAAATTCACAATTAATTCATCTAAAATCAATTTGATTTTTTCTAGATGGTACCTTGACTTCTCTTCACTTAAAAGTGTTTTATCTGATTGTAAATTGATCACCAATCCTGTGCCATTTTCATGAGCTGTAAGCCCCAATGGGTAATCTAATTTCTCTACTGAATACTGGTACTCAGGACTTAAATCATCCGCACTTGGATTTTCTGATTTGGCAGGTATTGGATAGTTTTCAAATACAAGAAGACTATGGAACAGGCGCTTCCCTTCTTCTTGTAAGCTCGCCAAATTTGCGAAACTGTGGCTATTAAGGTCTGTGATTTGCTGGTGGATATACTGGATTTGTTCTAATACGGTATGGTCGTTATCCCAATCGATAATCAAAGGCAAGGTGTTGATGAATAATCCAACACTAGCTTCGATTCCTGACACTGGAATGGCGCGACCAGAAATGGTTGTTCCTACTATCGTTTGTGTATCTTGAGTGTATACCTGAATGAGTTTATGCCAGGCAAATTGTATCAGCGTATTTAAAGGTAAGCCTTCTCTTTTGGTCAAGTTCTTTAATGCTACATATTGCTCGCCTGTAATTTCAATACTTGTGCTAGAAGGTTCAGCCAAAGTTTTAACGGTATCCAATACTTGTTTACAAGACAATAGCGGATTTAAATCGTTGGTTTGTACTATCGTTCTCTTTTTTGTTTGCCAATACGCTTTTACTATATCAATGTGTTTGGCGAAAAAGTTTTGCGCCTCTAAATAAGCGGTATCTACAGCGATTTTTACAGGTCTGTTTTGTTGCAATTCTATGTAATTCTTATGAACATTATTCAGTAATAACGGACCACTCCAACCATCCATAATACTGTGGTGTTCAGACTTTAAGATCGTGTAATGATCAACAGATTGTCTAATAATATAGAGCCGCAACAGGCAAGGTTGTGTTAAATCAAATGCAATAGTTCTATCTTCTTGTTGTAAATTAATAATATGTTCTTCTCGCTCTGTTTGTGATAGAGCACTTATATCAATTGTTCTGCAGTTTAACTTTGCGGTCGAATAAACAACTTGGATCAATGATTCTTCCCAGTTAAAACCAGTTCGAAGGATGGGATACTTTTCAATCGCCAACTCCCAAGATTGTATGTAATTATCAATGTTTAACGTTTGATTATAGTCAAATAAAAACTGTCCTCTATAGGCATCATCCTCTGCTTGACTCAGTGCATGGTAGATAAATCCTTGCTGTAGACTATTGGCTAAATAGATTGATTCCACTTGTCTATCTTTCTGAATTTTATCCAATAAGGACTCTGAAATAGTAACCGTTTCAAAATCACTTGGGGTGTGCTTTGTTTCTTTGTTATTGATTTTATTCAAACAATGTGCTACAATGTCTTCCAAGTGTCTTTGGAAATTCCTTGAAAATTCCATTGTTTCATTTTCACCCAATTGACTAATGATACTAAAATTGAGCTGGCCATCCGTCACCATTCCAGTAATGTTAATAATATCTGATTCAATATTATTTATATGTATAGGAATACCTGAGTTTTCGGATAAGACTTGCCAATAGCCGTCTTGAGTATCAAATTGCCCCAAATAGTTAAAGGTTATACTTGGTAAATTGATATAACCGTTAGGATAGATGGCTCCAAAGCCAATGCCTTTGTTTGGAATAGCACGTAAACTTTCCTTGATTCCTTTGATACTTGATTCTAGATTATCTTCCACTGAAAGTTCAACAGGATACATAGTAGTAAACCAACCTACGGTTTTACTATGATCGATCGTTTCATTTAGCTGCTCTCGACCGTGTCCTTCTAAGGTAATTACGTTCCTTGTTTTTTTGTTCCAACTTTGAAGTGTTAAACCTAATGCTGTTAAGAGTAAATCATTCACCTCGGTATGGTATGCTTTATTGGCTTGTTGCAATAAATCACCCGTAAGTTTTTGGCTGATTTCAATGTTACTGAATGCCGCTTGCTTTTCAAGAACATCGTATGTAGGCATTGTTTTTAAAACAGAATCCCAATATGCTTTTTCTTTGGGGTGCTTTTCTTCGTATTTTGAGATTTCATCTACCCACTGACGGTAACTACTCGATTTATCTCCTAAAGTTTCGTTGTTATACAAAGATTGAAAATCTTCGATTAGTATTCTCCACGAAACAGCATCTACAATTAAGTGATGTAATGCAAAATATAAGCGAGCTGTTTTATCTGCATAACCTTCAAGATAGGCAACACTCCATAAAGGGCCTTTATGAATATCAAAATGACTTTGCCAGTTTGTTAATCTCTCGTTTATGGCTTCTTTTGATAAATCCGAAACATTTAGTCTGTGTAGCTGTGGAACATTGGTCGTTGTGGAATACCGTTGTTTAGTAACGGTAGCGCTAAAATTAGTCCGTAAAATATCATGCTGTGCTGCCAAAGCTTCAATGATCTTTTGAAGTTTTTCTACCTCTAGTTCGGGAACTTTGACTAAAAAGCTTTGATTCCAATGGTTATATTCAGGAAGTTGTTTTGCGTCTACTTTATCAAAGAACCATTGTTGGATGGGTAGTAAATCAAACGCTCCTTCTAGGTTTCCTTGTTCTGCAAGAATCTGAACCGTATCCACTTCGGAGGCTATAAACTGGGCTAATTGCTGAACTGTTCTATGATCAAAAATAGCACTAACGCTACAGTTTAAACCATGTTTTCTTAGTCTTGAACTTAACTGAATACTCAAAATAGAGTCCCCTCCTATTCTAAAGAAATCATCAGATATACCTATTTTTTCAAGGTTTAATACGGCTTGCCAAATACCACATAATTTAATCTCTAAATCTGATGTTGGTGCCACATAACTCGACTCATCGGTAAAATCAGGGTCTGGCAATGCCTTACGATCTAATTTTCCATTGATTGTTAAAGGAAAGCTTTCTAATGCTACAAAAGCACTTGGTACCATATATTCGGGTAATTGTGCGGACAGTATTTTTATAAGAACTTCCTCTGTGATGGCTAACTCGGAAGTGAAATAAGCTGCTAGGTATTTATTGCCATTTCTTTCTTTGGCCAGTACGCAAGCTTGTGTTATTCCATCAATAGCAACTAAGGTATTTTCAATTTCTCCCAACTCGATTCTAAAACCTCTAATTTTAACCTGAAAATCATTTCTTCCTATGTATTCTATGTTGCCATCGGGGAGCCATCTTACCAAATCACCTGTTTTGTATAATTTATTATAGCCCTTAGCTAGGTCGTCGTCTGTTGCAAAAGGGTTGGTGATGAATTTTTCTGCCGTAAGTTCGGGGCGATTTAAATAACCACGGGAAAGGTCTTGTGCTCCGATAAATAATTCTCCCACCACACCAATAGGTACTGCCTGGATGTTAGCGTTCAATACATAAAACTTAATGTTTTGAATGGGCTTCCCTATTGGAATCACGGTAGCATTGGATTTTATGTCATCATAAGAACTTACATCTATTGCTACTTCTGTTGGTCCGTAGAGATTATTTAATTTTATGCTTGGAAATAAATTCTTAAAGTCATTAGCCAGTTGAATGGGCAAAGCTTCGCCACTACAAAAAATGGACTTTACAAAGGGTAACTTATTGTCATTATTATTTTTCAAATACGCAATAAAACCATTTAACATACTTGGTACAAAGTGTAGTTTAGTCACTTTTTGGCGTTTGATGATCGTATGTAAATATGCTGGTTCCTTATGTCCGTTTACTTTTGCAAAAAGCAGTTTACTACCCGAAATTAAGGGTAGTAATAATTCCCAAACAGAGACATCAAAAACATAAGGTGTTTTTTGTAAAACGGTATCGCTTTCATTAAAATCGTATGTTTCCTTTTGCCATACCAATCTGTTTACTAATAATTGATGGCTTACAACTGCTCCTTTTGGTTTTCCTGTTGTGCCTGAAGTGTAAATCACATAAGCAAGGTCTGTGGCTGTATTTTGTAAAACAAGATTATGTGATTGTTCATCCTTATAAGGTATTGTATTTAATGTTATTAGTTTTACATCACTCACTTTCTTTAGAACCTCAACCAAATGGGATTGAGTTAAAACAATGGAACTCCTGGTATCTTCTAAAATATAATTGATTCTATCTGAAGGATATTCAGGATCTATAGGAACATAGGCACCTCCTGCTTTTTGAACACCTAAAATTCCGATAATCATATCCAGACTTCTATCTAAACAAAGCGCTATTAATGTATCTGGAGTAACTGTTGTTTGGGTACGTAAATAGCGTGCTAATTGATTGACTTTTGCATTGAGTTCTGCATACGTGAGTGTTTCTTGTTCGAATACTGCTGCAAGCTTATCTGGTGTTTTTAAAACCTGGTCTTCAAATAACTGGTAGATTGTTTTTTCTGAAGGATAGGCTACATCCGTATGGTTCCAATCTATTACAATTTTCTTATGTTCAGCTGTAGTTAGCAAGCTTATCTCTGATGATTCCATGTTAGTGTTTTTTATATTTGTAACAAGTTCAAGTAAATCACAAAACGCATTGGAAATTTGCTTGATTTAGTTCCCTGCATTCAATTTGCATATACAAAAAGTTATATTTTCGTACAAATATGTATATATTGGTATTTTAAAGTCAATTATTTTTCGAGATATTCGATTTAGTTCCCCTGTTATTTCAGAAATATATTCATCAATAAATATATGAAAAATCTGTTTTCTTATGAAAGTATTATCCTACTTATTTATTTGTATTCTCATTTAGAGGCAGTTACACACACTAAGACATTAAATTCAAGGACTTTAAGACAGAAACAAATATCTTAGAATCATGAAAACAATAGCCGCTTTAATACCTTTAATCAGAAAAAATTCAGAGCATCATTTAGGGATATCCAAGATAAGTGGTTCCTTTAAAGCCTTAGAATTAAACTTAGCAGAGCTTCATCCTAAAGAATTGGAAATTTACTCCTCTTATAAGCATGAACGGAGAAAGATGAGTTATCTTCTTGGTAGATTATCTGCCAAAAGAGCTATTTCTGAATTGACTCACTTTAATCCATTCAATGCTATTTTTATAGATGTAGCTGTATTTGAATTTCCAGTAGTTAAATGCCTTGCTATACAGAACATTCAGCTAAGTATTAGTCATTTTAAAAAGATCGTCAAAACCAGTATTAGTCTGATGTCTAAAAATTAAACCCTAACCTTTTTAATGTTACCAAAATGCTAACATTTTTTATAGCTTAATATAAACCCGGCACAGAAAACCTAATAACACCCTGTTTTTAAGGTTTTTACACAAAATATGAGTTTATAATACTTTTTGTAATATGAAGTGAATGACTTTGTTGACCTACTTTAGACCTATGCGTAGCTTATCTCATTTTGTAACTTTTTCTAAATAGCAGACAGGGATATTAGTCTTACAACACCCCTTCTTATATCAAAAAAAATGAAACTAGAAAAAAAATTAGACGAAAATCAAAAAAAATAAATCGACTATTATACTGATTAACAACAAGTAAAAATACTCAACAAAATTTTGTGAGCATTGCTTCTAATTTTTCTTTCGGAAAACCCTAGCTCTTTTGCTATATTCGCCCAAAAATCTGAAAACTCTGGTGGAGTTTCAAGCAACAAATCGTCAAATGATTTTAAGCGAATTAGTAATCTATTAGATATTAAATTTACAAATGAAAATACATGAAATAAGTCAACTGTGGTCCCTCCCGTCAGTTATATAAAATAAGAAATAACATGAAACAACCCTTTATTTAGAATATTGACAAACATTAAATAATAAAAAACCCAAAAAACTACAAAAATGAAACACCTTAAAATTTTAATTGTAATTGCTTTATCCCTAGCTACTTACAATATTTCTGAAGCACAAACCAAAACAAAAACTAGCAAATTAAGTAAAAAACTTAAGAGGTTAGACCTTTACGAAGAAGAGGTTTTAGATTTTGAACAATACAAAAATAATGTCGGTAAAATTCTTTTTTCGAATCATGATTTTGAACGAGAATTACCAGAATCAAAATATATTACGTCTTACAAAATGGGGGATAAACTTTCGATGAGGGCTTATATGAAAAATTCATCAGCCAATAGCATGATGATTCAATTAGCTGAGAGTGGAAAAGAAAAAATAAAAGATATAAATGAAAAAAAATACGATTGTAAACATTTTTCATACACGATATGGAAAATATATTTGGACGGAAAGCCAGTAGGCGAAACCAATAGAGAATCAAAAAAATTTAACTCTGAGGATTTCGCAACTTTCCCCACCTCAATAGCTGATCTTAAAGACGATAATGGTTTTTATTTTGGAGAGACTTTATATGAAGATCTTTTGGCTAAAGAAGAACTTCTTACTCCTGGAACTCATAAACTAAAGTTAGAACTAATACCCAAATCAAATATTATTCATTTTGATTTTGCCCCTATTGCTACAGGAGAAATTGATTTAATAATAGATGGAGATGATCACTCTTATATTACTATGGATAATTGCATCCCTAAAAATATTAGAGCTAAGGCTTCTGACCCTAAATTAGAAGAAGAATTTAAACAAATCTTCTTAAAGCACGAACCTAAAGGACATAAATTTGTTAAGCTTTGGCTCCCTGATAATAGATGGCATGTTCAAAGAGCAGAAGAATACCCTAATCCGATTACAAATAAATCTAGGGCTGCTGTTATAGTTACTAAAAATGATAAAGGTGAGTTATTTTATGATTTATACGGTTTCAGAAAAGATTTTGATGGGGTTGAATATGGAAATATCACTCTAGGTGGATACATAAATAGTTCAACTGGAAGAACAGTGTCCCCTTCTCGTAAAATTAGTAAACATTGTGAAAAACTTTTATAAATCAGTAATTTACTTAAACTTCTAAACAAACTTTTAACATGATTGTTTAGATAAAAATTACACATAAACATAGCCATACGTTGGTAATCGTTTAACAGGTCACTAAAAAAAATACAGAGACTAACTCTAAAGCTCCTTTTTAAGGAGCTTTAGTTTTTTTAGAGGCTAATTGTTTGTTTTTAAGCTTGGGAACTTATTTAATAAGTGCTATAAAGACTTTTATAGAAAAGAGCCTACTTAATTTTCTCTAAAATTAAAGATCATAAATAACTCTCTTTTTTATTTTTTATAAGTAATCATTTTTTATAAAAAGTACCTTATATATGTTCTTCTATTCAGCTTTGGAACACATGCGCAAACAGCTATAACAGGTCGGCTTGACTTAAAGGATCAGATTACAAAAGAGCACAAAGTATATCTATACAAATTAAGCCTTGAAGGGATTAAAGAATTCCTAAATGACTAAGGAAATTACATGGTCTCCTTTGGGAGCTGACGGATCATTTTCTTTTAAGAGCAAACGACTCTCAAATCAGGATGCTTTTTATCAATTACATTTAAATCACAAAACGCATTGGAAATTTGCTTGATTTAGTTTCCTGCATTCAATTTGCATGTACAAAAAGTCAAATTTTCGCACAAATATGTATATATTAGTATTTTAAAGTCAATTATTTTTCGAGACCTTCGATTTAATCCTCCTGTTATTTTCTTAAGCCATTATTTATAGTTAGCTATACGCATTAAGACATTAAATTAAAGACTTTAAGACTGAAATAAATATCTTAGAATCATGAAAACAATAGCCGCTTTAATACCTTTAACCAGAAAAAATTCAGAGCATCATTTCGGTATATCCATCATAAGTGGTTCCATTAAGGCCCTAGAATTAAACTTAGCAGAACTTCATCCTAAAGAATTGGAAATTTACTCCTCTTATAAGCATGAGCGGAGAAAGATGAGTTATCTTCTTGGTAGATTATCTGCCAAAAGAGCTATTTCTGAATTGACTCACTTTAATCCATTCAATGCTATTTTTATAGATGTAGCTGTATTTGAATTTCCAGTAGTTAAATGCCTCGCTATACAGAACATTCAGTTAAGTATTAGTCATTGTAATAATATAGGACTCAGTATAGCATTCCCAGAAAGTCATCCAATGGGCATTGATTTTGAAGAAATTAACACAAATAACAGGGGCGTTTTAAAAGATCAAATGACTTTAGAGGAGATTCAATTAGTTGAATACTTATTTTCCGAAGAAGCGAAAGGTTATACACTTCTTTGGACGGCAAAAGAGGCGCTTTCGAAAATATTCAGAACTGGCTTAATGATCGACTTTAAATTACTGGAATTAGACGAAATTGTAAAAAAAGGAACCGTTTGGGAAAGCACCTTTAAATATTGTGGACAATATAAAGCAATCTCTTATTTCTCTGGAACTTATGTATGCTCATTAGTTTTACCTAAGTATAGCTCTTTCAATATTTCAGAATTATTAAAAGTCTTTAAATTCTTAGATTAAGTCTCTGTAAACCTAAGAAACCGTTTAAATCTTATCCTTTAGTTTATTTTGTCGTCTTAAGCCCTCATTCTGAAGCAAAATTTCTCATGAATCATTAACTTTGTTTTTTAGGTTTTCTTTTATCCTTTCAATTGCTCAATACAAGGTCACTTTAAATAAAAAATAGCACATAACTATTTAAAGTTAAAAATGCTTGTTTTATAATATTTCACAAAGTTGAAGTTGCTTAAAAAAAAGAGATAAACACCTCATTAAAAGCCCAATGTATAGATACAAAAAGGCGTAAACCTCAACTTAATTACATTATAAGTACTAGTATACCCTAACCACGATAAGAGAGCCCACACCACGCCTAGGAGCGAATCCACTTATTATTTCGTGGTTTTTAAAATTACTAGTTTTATAATGCAAGACTCAAAGCAATAGTTTCCAGTTTTTTTATCAGCAATATTGCAAATATGTATCAGAAGAATGAATTAGTAAATCTAAAAACTCATTCGCTTTATATCGTAACATTGACGAAAAGACGGTTAGACGAATTCTAAATGATAAGAGATATGCTATGCAGATTGAAACATTAAATAAAATCTGCGAAGCTCATAACATCAAGCTTTCAGAATTTTTTAAAAAAGTTGAAGAAAAATATTCCAAATACTGTTATCAGATTATCCCCCTGCTCATACCAATAGGCTTAAACAAATCCCTCTCAGATAAATTATTATCCCTTTGGAGTAAGCCTATATCCGTAATAAATCATAAATTATTTATAAACAAATGATTACCAATAAATTATAAATCTATTACTATCACAATAACACGTTATTAGTGTTTCTTTACTTTCTTTTTATACGAGTATTTATTTGTGCAACGCTGAGAAAATGATTGATTTTTGACACTATATACTCCTCTTTTATACTATAAAATCATGAATAAAACCTAAGATAAAAGACAAAAAACAAAGTCTAGAGCAAAAAGTCTAGAACCAAAAATACTGCAGTCAGGGCTAAGACCGAAAACCTGTTAAAGAGAGTAGGTCATTAATTTTTAAATATCTATATTATGAAACGTAATTTTTTTAAATCCATTTTACATCCCATTGTCTTTATGATGACCCTTGTGGCATCTTTGGCTTTTTCTCCTGCTCTAAATGACGCAGATGACTTTATTATCACTAAAGGGTATTACCAAGTTTTGGACTCCAGCCAAGCCCCTGAACAGTGTAAGAAAATATCAAATATTGAGTGTGCTACAGGTGGCTTTGTAAATTGTACCATTACTGTGCTTGGTTATGGATCTGTCGGACTGTATAAACTTCAGGGTGATGGCTCTACTTGTAGTCTGCATTTGTATGAGCCATAAGTGATTGTTTTGTGAAGTTTAAGATAAAGGCGTCCCCATGTGGCAGCCTTTAAGTGGACTGAAAAAGTATTGTAACTTACTTTGTTAGATTGAACCCAGATTATGCCATAGAAAATTTATTCCATCCAAAAACCAATGCAAATACTGTTGCTTTGCTGCATTTTTGAATGTCACCATAGGCTATGCTATGCTAAAATTAAGAGAACAATAGTATTTATTGCAATTTCAAGCTTCACGATGAAGTTTTATTGCATAATCAGGGTTGAAACCTTTAGCCTTAGCTCAAGACAGGCTTTGTTGAAATCGATATGGATATCAGAGCGTTAAAATATTTCGGCAGAGCCTGTGCTGAACAACTAGCGCTGAGTGCAGTTGAAGTATCCAATACAATATTTGGATTGTTTTTCATACAAAACCATTTTTTTATACTTTGAATTCATCTGTCATGATCCAATAATCATAGTAATAGTGAGATTTGTGGGCGCTATTTCAAAGTTAAATGGATCTTTTCCTATCGATTTTAGAATAAATGATATGAACATATATAGTAAACATAAAACCATTTTGCTGGAATGTATTTATATCCTGTATATCGTATTGTTTGTATATGCGGCAATAAGCAAATTTTTGGTTTTTGATGAATTTATGATTCAGATAGGGCAATCTCCCGTACTTACCACTTATGCAGGTTGGTTGGCCTGGATAGTACCTTCTATTGAGATCCTAATCGCATTGATGCTAATCATACCACGATTTAGGTTGCTAGCCTTATATGCTGCTTTTACACTTATGGCCATGTTCACGACCTATATCGTTATCATTTTGAATTTTAGTGATCATATTCCTTGTTCCTGTGGGGGTGTTTTGGAAAAATTGGATTGGACCGAGCATCTAATCTTCAATATAATCTATGTTGTTCTTGCTTTTATTGGGATTATAATAATCCGTAAAAAACCATATCCCTCACTTTTCTTCTGCATGGTATGTGGTATCGGTTTTATTGCTTTATTATTTACCCTTTCAGAAAAGGGATTACATCGTGACAATAGTTTTATTCGGCGATTTCCTGGGCATCCTGCAATAAAAGCCAAAGCACTGGATCTTACATACAATTCCTATTATATTGCTGGAGCTGATGCTGGACAGATTTATCTGGGTAATTTCACAGCACCTCTAAATCTAATGATCCTAGACACATCCCTTCAGAAAAAACAGGAGATCCGTTTAGCTTTGGATCAAGACAGCCTACTGTTCCAATTTGTACAGCTCCGGGTGATCCCACCCTATTTCTTCCTCGTGGACGGTATAACGCCCTATATCTCCAGAGGCAATACAACAGATTGGAAAGCCCACTCCATCATGGACAAACCCGCTTATTTTTCGAAGGTAACCCCCATCGATTCCGCTAGTTTAGCCATTCAATCAGTCAGCAGTCGAACCAAGGAAAATGTCCTTGGTAAAATAAGCCTTTCAGACACCAGTAAGGTTACCTTCTCCTACAACCTGTTACAAAGACAAATAGATGGTCTATTTGATACCGATGGAGTTCTTCAATACAATCATCAATTACAGAAATTGGTGTATACATACTTCTATCGCAATCAATATATTGTTGCTGATAAAGACTTACAATTGAACTTTTTCGGAAAAACCATTGATACCATAAGCCGTGCTCAAATAAAAGTGGGTACCATAACTTCCAAAAATCAACAAAAACTGGCTGCGCCCGCTCTTTTGGTAAACAAGTACAGTGCAACTTATGGCAGCTATCTTTTTGTTAACTCTAAATTGATAGGGCGCTACGAGTCTATTGATATCTGGAAACAGGCTTCTATTATTGATGTATACAACCTTATGGACAATACATATGAGTTTAGTTTTTATGTTTATAATATAGGGAAGGATACGCTTAAAACGTTTCGGGTACTTAATGATAAATTTATTGGGTTGATTGGTAATCATATTGTTACTTATCAGCTTAACAGGAATCGTTTTAAGAACCTATTGCCAGTTTCTAAAGACAATTTTTAATAAAACATGCGCTGTTCCTATTTTATGCTTTAAACCTTCCGCAAGCTCTGGGTAGTCTAGCTCAGCAAGACTAAGTAACTTTAAATTGCCTTTTTAGTTTGACCGACAATTAATAACTATTTTGTCAATTCGAGACCAAAAAAAAATTCTCAAGCGAATAAATGACGGGTTAGAGTCATAAATTATGAATTAAAATGAGCTACAGAAAACGAATTTGCTTATCGAAGCGCACTACATATAATTACAACCTAAAAGACAAGCAATTACGAAAACACATCAATAATAGTAATAACGGCATATTATTAATAACCCTCATTTTGTGGCTCCAAATTTGGATTAAGCAATAGCTCCGTTTCGGGAATGGGCAATAAAATGTCGGTGGCTTTCCAACCAGATTTAATGGGTGCCAATACATCAGCAGTTTTTCCCATCCGTTTTAAATCGAACCAACGGTGTCCTTGTTCTGTGAACAGTTCTACCCATCGCTCGTGCAAGATGGCATCCAACAGGTCTTTCAAAGTGCTAGCTGTGGTATCATTCAAACCTGCCCGATTTCTAATGGCATTTATATCTTTTTGAGCACCAAGGAGATCTCCTAATTGTGCCCTGGCTTCCGCTCGTATTAAATATTGTTCTGCCAAACGAAACTGTATAGAATATTCAACTGAAGTTGTTTCTGTTAGGGATGCTTCTTTATATTTAAAGGCATGATACCAGGTAGCTGTGCCATGGGCTGCTTTTATCCAATGCAATTGGCGCAGATCATCAGGTTCAAAGGCATTGACTAAAACAGGACTCAACACTGGATTATTAAGAGGCTCTGCGGTGAATATAAAAAATGCGCCCTCACTAGTATTTTCGCCATCGGAATCTGGCTTAAATTGCCATATAGTCCCAGACGCATCCTTTAGAAAGACCTTATTCAAATCGGATTCCAGGGCTCCAAATTTAGTGATAATTCTATCAGAAAAAGCTTCAGCCAAGGTCCATTGCTCGGTATATAAATATGCCCGAGCTAGAACGGCCTCGACCACCGCAGCATAAGGACGCACCTTCTCTCCGCTAATATCTGTATCGGGCAATAAGTCTAGTGCCAAGCTTAAATCTTTTATAATTTGATCGTACACCAAAACTCTGGACATACGGGACACCGTTGTGTTTTTTCTATAATCTGTAATCGTGATATAGGGAATGTTCCCAAAAAGTTCCACGAGCAATAGATGCAGATAAGCTCTAATAAACAGTGCCTCCCCCGTAAACTGACCCGCTTCCTCTGAAGTCAGGGACACCGAATTCCCAACACCTTCTATAATAGCATTGGCTGCATAAATTTGATTATAAGTGCTGTTCCACAAGTTCAATACGGTTAAGTCGCTTGCTAATAGCGTATGGTTTTGATACTGATAATTTGACGCATTAGAATCATATGATTCCAATTCATCGGTATATAATCCCATCACAATACCCAGATGATGAGATGCCAGCCCTTGATCATCCCGCATTTTGACATAGCTATTTTTTAAAGCGGCTTCAGCTGTTTCTGGATTAGTAAAGACATCTTCTACCGATAATTTGTTTTTGGGAAGCTCTACGTCCACAAAATCGGTACAGGCGGTTAACAAAAGTATTAAAATGGGTAGGTATAACTGATTGCATACTCTTAATCCTTTTTTGGAAACCCATCGATATTGTTTTAAATTTGTGTGCTTCATTTTATTTTGTTTTATTTTGTTTTTTTATAGGTTAAGATTCCCTCCTTCGAGGGAATGACAAAAACATCTCTAATTTAAAAACCTAGCTGCATGCCCAAAGTAAATTGTCGCAATAAGGGGAGATACGAATTATTTGTCTGTTCTGGGTCTCCGCTTCCATATTTAGTAAACGTTAAAAGGTTTTGACCTTGTAGGCAGATCCTAATATCCATACCAGGGATGTTAGCCTTAGGAATGGTATAGATTAAAGAGACATTTCTAAGCCGTATAAAGGAGGCATCCGTATAAATCGCATTACTTTTATTGTATAGATTATAGTTATTATTAATCTCTGAATCTAGATTTCCTATAGTATAACGCCTTATTAGAGTATCATCTCCAACATGCTGCCAGCGATTTAACACAGATACTGGTTGATTATCGGGTCCTGCCCCAGGAGCCCCTAATCGGTCTGAAAGTGTATTGACAGACCTTTGCTTCTTAAACTGGAAAAACACCTCCAAGCTCCAGTTCTTATAACTTATCGTATTATTTAGAGCCCCATAAAATTTTGGTGCGGTATCCTCGATCCATTGACGATCTGGGGATGAAATCTCATCATCCTTATTATAGTCTTCAAATTGATACAGCCCTGTATCTGGATTTACTCCAATAGTATGGAATAGCTTTACAATGTTTATAGGCTTACCTAAAGCAAGTTTATCCTTATACGTAGAGTTTTCTAAGCCATCAAATTTTACCAGCTTATTTTTGGGTACCGATATATTAAAGGTGGTCGTCCATTTAAAATGATTGTTTTGAATATTTACAGACTGGAAGTCTATTTCAAGACCCGTGTTTTCTACAGTAGCATCAAAATTATCATTGATAAAACTAAAACCTGTGGTTCCAGGTAAAGGAACCTCTACCAGTTGGTTAGAAGACTGGTTTCTGTACCATGCTGTTGTGAGCAACACACGATCCTTAAAAAAACCTAACTCTAAAGCGGCTTCAAACTTCTGGTTTGCTTCCCAAAAAAAATCAGGGTTGAATAGACTTGCAAGTTCCAGGGTGGAACCATTATAGCTCCCACCCGACGTCTCATAGGAATTATAAAATCCGTAATCTTCTATAGTATCGCTACCTGTAATCCCATAACTGCCCCGAAGCTTTCCAAAACTTAAAACCTTAAATAGGCTTTCCTTTAAAAACAACCATGCAACACCTACCGCTCCAAAATTACCAAATTGCTTGCCTGGTCCGAAGCGAGAGGAACCATCCCGACGTCCCGTTAGGTTTAGAATATAAGTATCGTCCCAATTAATATTAATCCTGCCAAAGACCGCTTGATAATTATATACCGAGTCTTCATCTAACAACACAGAGGTTTGATCTGCGGCCGACAGATCTAAGATTTGGCTGTAACTAGGGAAACCTAAACCGTGATGACTGATCTGATTTGATTTTTGTTTCTGAAATGTTGTTCCCAACAAGATGTTAATACTGACCTTCTCCCAGTCCTTTTGCCAGTTAATCTGTGGCTCAACAATCCAAGATTGACTTGATACAGTATTGGTGAGAACGCTCGACGTTTTACTCGAGCGTGAAGGACTAGGGGCATACTGTGACGCTGGGTTTGTTTTGTACAGATCCATACTGTAACCTGTATAGCCCAGATTGGCTTTAAACACCAAGGCTGGCATGAGGGCATATGAAACATCCCAATTCATGATAAGGTTACTGGTCTGTGATCGATACTTGGCTTCCAACTGCCCCAATGGGTTACCAAAGGTATTGTTTTCCCAATTTAAATCACCCTTTTCATCGTACAATGCAGGGGCGTTGGGTGGCAACCTATGGGCTAAATCAGTAAATCGGCTACTAAAACCAGGAAGTTGATTGTCGTCTGACGCATACTGCATTGTGCCATTTATTTGGAAGCGTTTATTGACCGATTGGTGGTTGATATTATTATGTACCGAAACCTTCCTGTAGTTGGAATCCCCAATATACACTGTAGTTTCGTTTTGATAGCCACCACTAATTAAAAACTGAGTCTGTTCGTTACCTCCTGAAAAAGACAATTGCGCCCTCTTCCGATAGGCGGTATCACCAATAAGCACGTCTTGCCAATCGGTATAACGTTCCTGGTTCCAAGTATATAAATCATTAGCCCCTCTTTTAAGAATAGCAGGCAAGGTTTCAAGCGTATACCCTCCATTGGCAATCGCTTCTAATCGCATTTCTAAATATTGCTCGGTATTCAATAAATCTGCAAAACTGGAATGCGGTACAGCCGCCAGACTCGTACTTACATGCACCTCCATCCTTACTTTTCCTGTCTTCCCTTTTTTGGTCGTGATGAGTACCACACCATTAGCCCCTCGGGATCCATAGATCGCCGTGGCATCGGCATCCTTGAGCACCTCTATGCTTTCAATACTGGCAGGGTTTATTAAATTTAAAGGGCTTATCTCCCCGCCTGGGACGATTTGGCCTGAGATCTTTATATCCCCTAATGACTGGGAAGCATAGGGTACTCCATCTACTATAAACAAAGGATGCGTACTCCCTGGGTTAAAATCTTTACGTATAAAATTCTTACCTCGAATCTCAATATTAAAACCGCTCCCAGAAACGCCCGAATACTGAGTAATATTTACACCTGGAATATAACCTTGCATGGCAGCCAGAGGGTTGGATACGGGTTGTTTTTCTATGGTCTTTGCATTCATTTTGTAAATACTTCCTGTTGTTTCTCTTTGGAAGGTATTATAATAACCTGCATTGATGGTTACTTCATTCAGGCTACTAACACCTTCTTTAAGGGACACATTAATGGTGGTTCCTGCCTGACCAGCAGACAGGTGGTTGCCTACCGTTATTTCTTGTGTTTCAAAACCCAAACTTGAAAAGACCAGTATATTGGCTGGATCTGGCACTGTGAGGCTGTACTGCCCATCTAAATTGGTGCCTGTGCCTGTGGTGGTGCCTTTTATTAAGACTGTTGCTCCTGGTATCGGGAAGCCAGATTGGTCTGTAATGGTTCCAGTAACTATTTGTTGTTGGGCTTTGGAATGATTCGCTTTATCTTCATTGATTATGGTTTTTGCATGTTGAGAACCTACATACTTTGGCGTCAAACTAAACAGTGTTGTACAAAACAAGACTATAAAAGTGTTCATCAGGTGTTTTAAGGAGGAGGAGGCTTTTCTTAATTTAATGCCTTTAAATTTACAAGTCATTTTTTTAGTTGCTTTTTTAAATTAATTAATACTATAGGGAGATGCAGTTTATTATTTATCAAGAGAGGTGAACTGCTTGCTTTTCGTTTTAAGAAGTTTTTATCTTAGTTGAGAGATTACTGATTAGTTTTCAATCTAATCCTTTTAGTTTTAGTCTTGGTTTAATGGAGTTTGTATGATTTGTCAGCCTGTAATCTGGCATTCTCATTAAAAAGGGCTCTTGTACTTTTTCTTTACGCTCGACTCTTAGCGCCGTGTCGCGTCGTTCTTTATTTATATCTCTTATACCTTTATTTTTAATGCTTTTTAACCTGCTTTATGTGTGGTTCTTACACCAATTATAATTCAAACTATTTATAACTCATTTTGAGTGATAATTGGTATTATATATGAGTGTATCTTTTCGTTGTTTCATCGAAGCTCTCAGATCTTTCTAAGTCATCAATAGGTTTCATTCTTACAGCAAGGCTATTCTTTTTTAAAAGCAGACTTATTTTAATTAGAATTGCCCATTTAGACTATTTTTAGGTTATGAATTCATCTTCTTTTTTTATGATTCAAAAAACCCTATCTGTCGGAAGCCCTAAGTTTTATCTTTTTTTTACAGCAGTACGAAGGAACAAAAGACTAAATTTGGATGGGTATTATTTTTTACTTCAATAAAAAATGAGAGATTTAAGAAATTAATACTGTTGTAGTTAACACAATAAAAAAATAAAAGTGGGTGGGCTTAATTGTTAAAATTTGTTTGAATTTGTATAACTGTTAACTACCTACTGATCAATGTCTATCCCGCTAGTGCGGAAATGTTTTCCGTGCCCACAAGAAAATTAAAAAGCTTTTAAATAGTTTTTTGTGACCGAGAAAGGATTAACTCGCTACGCTCCTTTTCCCCTTAAAACTCCGATTTGAAAACAAAAAATGCATATTAACAAATTCAAACTGACTTGATTTGACGCATGACTTTTTATTTATTCGTGACCACCGCGAAGGGATTCGAACCCCGTCCGTAACCAGTAACCTTTATAGGTGTTTGAAGATGTCATTAATTTGAGGTGGCTATATAACTACCATACCAATTGATTTAGTTTGTTCACCAATGACTTTCAATCTATGATAAAGATACAAATTTTATCAGATATCCATATAAACTATAATTAAGAGAACCCTCATAATATAAAATTTTATTTCAAACACTCTACGCTACAACATTTGTTTCCATTTCTTTTTAGTTATAATAATTTAAGAAGTTTTTATTTGGTTTTAATACACAAAATTCTAATATTTATACAACACAAATATCTAATATGTGTGCGTCACAAAAATCTAATTAGTATAAATCTCTATATATGTACACTCCACTCACCTATTGTTTTACCAAAATTCTATGAGATCGTTTATAAAACTGATTTAAGCTATTTTATTATATAGCCACCAGAAACTTCTTCATATGCTTCTATTAAAGAAATAAAAGATTTCATTTTACTTAGAAATGGAGTTTTTAAAAACCCTAACTCTTTATTTGGGTCTAATTCTATTACCATATCAAATGCTTCGACGTAATTGGTTGTCTTAATCTTTTCATTGCGAAAAACCTGCTTAACATCATTTAACCAATTTTCTCTATTGTTTGCAATTTGTCCAAAATATCTATTTTTAATATCAAATATTTCATTCCAAGATGTGATTTTTTCGCTTTTAGTATTAAAATCAACAGCCACATCATTTTTGCTAAAAACAATAGTTCTGATTGTATTGTCCGTTTAGTTCTTTCCTTTAATTTATTTGTTTTAGGAGGATAAACTCTATTTAAATTAATAGAGACAGTTTCACTATTAATTTTACCAATAAAATGTATTTAAATTGTCCTTGAAGTTTTTTATTTTGAATTGATTTTTCCCTTTCAACATTAAGTTTCAAGTTAAGTTTATCCATAACTAATTTTTCATAGCCTAAAGAAAGCGTATCACAATCTTCAATATTCAGATGTGTAATTCCATACATCATAAGATTCATCAGACCTATTCGCTCCATAGTTTAGTCAATATCAAAGTCATAAAAAGTAGTTGTTTTTAGCTTTTCAAGTTTACCCTTATTTTCTATTTCATCAAAAAGCTTTCCAGTGTTTCATTAACATCGTAGAGAAAGTTTTTAGAAGAAAAAAAATAAGAAAAAGAGTAATTTAAACTTTGCTTTATAAACTAAAATCAAATAGTTTTTATTGTTATTAATTACTTATCAATGTACATAGAAGTTTTACTTGAACATATGTCTTTTTTGGAGAAGTTAAGCAGAAAAAAGAGTATTACATTTTGAAAATATTTTATAGAAAGAAAAATAATTACTATTAAAATTGGGTTTTGCTTGTGGGAATTATAATTTTGGATATTCTATTCCTAAATACTGATACAAACGTCTTACTTTCATACGCCATTTAATACTTGCCATATGCCAAGATTTACTCCCTTCAATATTTAAAATATTATCGTGAGAATGACGCATTTTTTGTTTTGCAACCATTCTTTTGTCAAAAAGTAGAAGTAGATGAGGGTTATCAATTGGGTCTGGATCCTCATCTAAATCAAATATATTTCTATCTGTAGCCTTGTTAAACTTTTCATTTTTAGATTTCAACATATTATATAAATCAAATAAGTTTTCTGATTCTGTGATATATTCTAAATCATAAATGTCCTTTTTAGCAGGACGACTTGCGCAACTCACTAATTTAAAAAGCCCTATATCTTTTACATCATAACAACGGACTCCTTTAATTATTTCAAAATCATAGAGTGCTTTCATATTCTGAATAATATCTACCTTTATTGTAACATTCTTTTTAGCTATATAAAAGCGTATATCTACAAATTGGTCATTCTCTTTTATAGGATATACAATATTCATTAATTTATCACCATAAAATGCTTTGGTTTCTGTTTCAATTTGTTCAAATCCTTTAACACCAATAATGTTGGTAGAAAATAAATCAATATCTTCAGATATTCTGTGATTAAAGCGTAATGCTAAATTTGTACCACCTGCTAATGCAAAATCAGACAGACTTGGCAATTCTTGCAATTCTTTAATTGTTTGTAAAAGTAATTTGGAAACCGCTTGCATTATTTATACTACGTAACGGTAGAAAGGTTTTATATTATATCGTTTACTTACTAATATACATACTTGATTACTAATATTCTCTTTGGTATGTTTTAGAATTTGTACAATATCTCTTTTAGAATAATACTCTTCTAACACTTTAATATCTTTAGGAAAAGAATCTTCATTCGTAGCATATAAAGCTCTTGGAATAATAATATTCTTATCTCTTTTAATAGATAATTTACTACTATCCATATCCCAAAATATATGGTTAGGGAATACTTTTGATATGTCTACTCTTGCTTTCAAAACTTCTTTATATATAATTCCTTTTAATACTTCAATGTATTGAGTATATACAATACAAATATATGAAATAGTATTTAATTAAATGTCTATTAACATTATGTATATAAGCAATAGTTGTTCCAATTGTTCCATTACTATTATTAATAACATTTATATGTATTAGACGTTTAATAGAATAATACATTACAGCTACTATAATAGTAAAATAATTATTTAGTTTTTAGTCACAAGAAAATACTAATTACAGAAAAAAGACGCGACATTTTTAACACAAGAAGAATTGAATAAAATTGAATACATACAAGAAAACCCGTTTTATTGTGCATGAAAAACTAATACGCACAATAAAATAATATTTTGTGTATACAAAAGATATAGTTCAATGGATGAATTTGAAATGGATATGTTACCTCCTAAATATGAGGTAGAGAACCTAAAAATATTAAAAACCTAAAACAATACCAGTAGGGCTTTGGGTGAGCTTAAAGGTGAGATCAAAAAAATTCCAGACTCTCAAATTCTAATAGATACCATATCATTACAAGAGGCAAAGGATAGCAATGAAGTAAAAAACATAGTAACTACGGATGATGAATTATATCAAGCTGATATTGACACTAAAAATATACCACAAGCAGCTAAAAAAGCACAAAATTATGCAAGCGCATTAAAATTAGGATATTCGATTATAAATGTGAAAGGTATTTTAACACTTAATGATATAAAGAAAGTACAACAACTAGTATCTACAAATCATCCCATACGAAAAGTTCCTGGCACTGTACTTAAAAATCCAACTACACAGAAAGTAGTTTATACACCACCACAGAACCACAATCAAATTATGGAACTGTTAAGTAATTTGGAGGAATATATCAATGAGCCTAATTTTCATGATATAGACCCACTTATAAAATGCCAATTATCCATTATTAGTTTGAGAGCATACATCCGTTTTATGATGGCAATGGAAGAACAGGTAGAATACTTAATATGTTCTACTTGATTCATCAGGAGTTATTGGACATCCCTATACTATATTTAAGTAGCTTTATCACAAAAAACAAAGTTGACTATTACAGGTTATTACAAGAAGTCCGCACAGAACATAAATGGGAAGAATGGATAATGTGGATGTTAAAAGGTGTTGAAATTACAGCCAAAGAAACCATTGGCGCCGTTAATAAGATTAAAGATTTGATGGATGAATATAAACACAGAATACGAGACAACTATAAATTCTATAGCCATGAGCTTATAAATATTCTGTTCAAGCATCCATATACCAAAATTGACTTTATAGAAAGAGAGTTAAAAGTACATAGAAACACGGCAAGCACATACTTAAATGCTCTAGCTGAAGGAGAGCATGCTTTTTTAACTAAAATTAAAGTTGACAAGAATAGTTATTTTGTCAATGATAGGTTGTTACAGATTTTAACAGATAATAAAATCTCAACAATACTACTGACAAATCAAAATCATCAAAATATATAAGAACCTCTTTCACCTTTTTTTGTAATTATTGATATAGAACCTTTAGACTTACTCAAACTCTTTAAACCCCAAATTCATCAATGATTCTCTTTTTACTAACCTATTTTCTTCCGTGTAACACTCTTACAATTCTGATATGATTTAAAAAAACACACGATAAAAAATGATATGTGAATTATATGGAAAACTTAATAAATCTTTTTTAATTTCATTTCGTTTTTTTCCTATTTCTGGATTCTCTTGAATTGATTTAAAGTAGGTTCTTAATCCTAATAAATAGTCTAGTGTTTTATCATTTCCAAAATGATGAATTCCATAATCAAACAGCTCATCAATATCCTCTTGGGTTTTTCTTGATAAAATATATTTATCCTTTAATTTGCTTCTTCTTAGACTCAATTATTTCATCCATTGTCTTTGTACTTTCTGTTCCTTCCCAGCCTTTTTCAATTTCTGCTCTTAAATCCTTAATAACTCTATGGCGATATATTTGATGCAATCTCAATGCGTCACAAACCAACTCACTAGCATTTTGAAAATCTCCAGATTCAATTTCATCTGAGATATAATCTTCTTGTTTTTTTGTTAAGCTTACATTCATTTTACTTATTTTATTGTTTACTCAAAAATAACAGACTTGTCTATATTTAACAAATATGGATAACGTCAAAGAAAAGAATCCTGAATTTGAAACACGATGGGGTGGTGAATCTGGAACCGTAATACTGACTAGCTATCTAAATCCAAAAAGTATACCTTATTCACAAATCGAACAAAACAAGGCCTTATCAAAGATTACAGACTTACATGCCTGTTGGAATGATTCGAGCATTCCTTGCGAATTTAGATAAATATAAAAAATAGGACTTTAGTTCCTCTTTTCTGATATCTTTAGTATTCTTGATATCTATAAAGTTTTCAAACTGTCTTAAATCTGTTTCATAGGCTTTGATTGTTTTAGCGCTTAATTTCTTTTCTATTTTGTAATGGAAAATAAAAGTTAAAATGTGATTTTTCATTATTTAGGGAGGTTAATTATTGGGGTTAATTCAAATCCGCCCAGAGTACTTTTTATTTCTTGGCCTTGAATTGAAAAAAGATATTTAGTTTATTGTGCAAAAAAAAGAATATATATTCTTTATAAGAACTTCTGAAACTAAAGAGTCATCATTAAATAAACCACGATAGATTTGAAATCCATAGTTTAAGAAAGAATAAAATTCTTTTTAATTTAATATTATTATACCTATGAAAGCAAGAACCCATAAATAAAGATGAGATTCAGCATTGAGTAAAAGATTACGTGATTGATGAAAAAATCCACAAAGATTAAAGTAACTGCAATGAAATTGCGGGGCTTTAACCTTTAGCTTAAAAATAAGAACAAAAGAGTTATTTATATCTAAAATGCAACCAAACCAGATTTACTAGGGCATTTCTGGTTCTAAATTAAAGTATTTGTTTACAGCATATTCATATTGATTAATAAATATCTTTTTAAATTCAGTAAGATTATTTTGTTCATAAAAGAGAAGCATAGCCTTTTTATAATCAGAAGCTTTCACACTTCTGTATGATAATGGACAATAACCATATTCCATGAGAATGGCATTGCTTATAATACGTGCTGTACGCTTATTACCATCATTAAATGCCTGAATATATGATATTAAGATTAACAACAACAGTGCTTTTTCAAATACGTTATCTCTAGTATTCACTAGATCACACATTTGCTGCATAACGTCTACGATTTGTTGGTGCACACTTAAAGGTTTGTAATCCGTACCCCCCACTCCAACACCACGTTTTCGGATGTTTCGTTCGACACCTAAATTTTTTATTAGAAGAGAATGTATATCTTCAATTCTACTAATTGTCAGCGGTTTTAAATAATCTGGTTCAGCTATAATGAAATCCAAAGCATCCTTATGATTAAGTAGCATTGTTGCATCTTCTCGCTTCTTGCCTTCAGCAAGTTCCCGATATTTTAAAAGTACTTCTGTTTCAAGTAAAGTGTAGGTATTACCCTCTATTTCACCTGATTTCCAAGACAAATCGATTGCCAAAATTTCTAATTCCTTTTTATATTCGCTATTAGTTAAAGGGGCAATATTTTTAGTGTACTTATCATGCAATGTGAATAAATGTTCCATTTCTTCTTTTGTGAATAGCTCTGCTTTACTCAACACTTTGGAAATTAAGTCAAGATTAAAAGACTTCTTTGCATTACGCTCTTCTGGAAGCAAATTGTAGTATTCTTCAAGATCGACTGGAACAAACAATTCATAAGCATCAGAAATGGAATATGTTCGAGCTTTTCCTTGCCCATTTGTTTTTATTAATTCAGGAGTCATTTTTAACAAGAGTCTCCTAATAGTACTATCACCCATTTTTACTTTTACACCTTTATGGATAGCATCTCTTTTTACTGGTTGATTAGCTAGTACAAAATCAATTATCGCTTCTTGTTTTTTATTCAACATATTTTGAATTATTTACTTAACAACTCTTAATAAGTACGAATATATAAAAATTCTGCTCATTATTAATGAAATTACTGCTCATTACTCACTATTTTGAGCATCATTTTTATGAAATTTGAGCAGTATTTTAGAATCATAATAAACTAATCTGCTAAATAAAGTATGAAATACTGCTCAAATCAATGGAAAACGAGCAGTATTCAGTATTTTTTTGGGCAGATTAAAAACATATAAATTAGGTCTGTAAAAATTTAGAGAAACCTCTATATTTACTATATTTAAAATAGTCGGAACAAATTCATTAAGAAGTAATTATATCTTTATAACCTCCATCACCCGATTATTCAGAAATACCGCAAAACGAATACATAAAACCATACGTATTGCCGAATCATTTGGAATATAAACTGTGCCCTCTAGTTTGATTAGATCACAATCTGGAAAACTATCTTTTATCACCAAAAGAATTGACAGAACTGAAGACAATCAAAAAATACATATGCTAGATATGCATTTAAAAAATTTCTCTATGATTCAATCGTGACCGTGACCTTCGGGATTATAAACTAACACGAAACCAGTAATCTTTATAGGTGCTTGAAGGTGTATTTAATTTGAGGTAGTTAAATAGCTACCACATGAATTAAATTGGTTTGTTGACCAATGACTCTCAATCTGAAATAAATATGGAGAAGCTAAACTATACTCTCTTGCAGATTTTTAAAGCCTTTAGAGCTCAGTTTAGAGGCGTCAAAAATGTAGAATTCTTTTTATTCAGATTAACTAGAATTTTTGCTTAAACACAACAATTGGTCTTGATCCATTTTAAATCTGATGAAGTTAAAAAAAGTGAGTCATTTGAAGACAACTATATAAGAGGAAAATATGAAGTAGTTCCTTTTTTAGGTTTTTTCGAAAACTTAAATAATATCCTTTCGAAATATGAAAATGAAAAATAAAAAAGAGGAACAAATTGCGGCAAAAAAAGGCAAAAAGCATTTGAACAATTTAAAAAACTCTATCGTGAATAAAAATCACCACACGCAACATACAAGAAACGGTGGCATTAATTACCTAAATGAACGAATGTAAGTAATTGGCAGAATCAGTTAATCCATTTTTTCTCAAATTATCTAAAACTTCAAACTCATCTAAATCTGGATTTCTTCTATTTAAGACCAATTTCTTAAAAGCTTCTATCGCTTTATCGTGATTTAAATCAATTATATCTGCAATAAAATCATCAGCGGATTTTGCTGCCAAACCGAAAGATGCCAAATAGTCGTTTGGAAAATCTTTCAAATTATTAGTTACAATGACATTTGCATTTGTTTTAATTGCAGCAGCAAGTACATGTCTATCTTTTTCATCAGGTAGAGTTAATCCATCAATTAAAGGTTCGTAATCGACATTAGGGTCACAGGAGAACACAACCGTTGTACATAATATTGACCAAAAATTAGATATAGATATCTTCTGATTTAATATCTTTCTGTCTTAAATGCCAATGATTTCAATTCTTGTTCAACTCGAGACATTCCATACTTAATTGCTATTTCTTTCCAATTCCCAACAGCATTTAAAACTTCTTCTATTATTTCAGTTGCTCTTTTTTCAGTTAAACGAAAAAATTCAGATACCTCCAATGCTAAATTTAAATCTAAGGAATTATCTTCATCTGAAATATTCAATTTTAATCCGGTCCCCGTTTCAATTGGATTAATATCATAAGCAGGTGATAATATCCAACCATCATTTGTTAATAAAAACCCATGATTTCTAAGATGATCATCTGTATTGGTTACACAAATACTAAATATAATTCTTCTCCAAAGCTGTTCTAGGTCCTGGACCACATTGGCACCATTACTCTGAATAAATTCAACGAGTTCTAAATAACTGGCACCATCTGTATGATCCTGGCCATCTGTATACCCGAGCATTGTCATAGCGGAAGCAAAATGTACTCGTTGTCCATCGTTGCTTCGATCAAATCTTTTAGTGAGAAAAGTGTAATAATCGGATGAGAGCTTTTGTGCTTTAGATTCTGCCATGTTAACCCCTGCCATTATAGCTAATTCATAAGTTACAATTTCCCATCCTCCAATATCTCCTTGGTCATTTAGACTGGGAAATTTTGCTATCCACAAACTACCATCATTATCTATTATACTTGCTTTAGGTCTTGCTCCACCCAATGAAGCTCCTGGAGCAATTAACATACTTAACCATTTTAAATATTGAGGATCTTCTGTAACATCATCATCTTCCAATCTTAAACTTATTTGTTCTAGTTCTCTAAGAGAGGTCCATGGAGGACTGGCCATATTTTTATTATCGTTTAAAAATGGACCTTCTTCATCCAATTTAAATCTTAATGCTCCCATTCTATGTCCATCATAAACCCCAAGTAGATAATCTGTTTCAAATAATTTATGCTCTTCTCTTTCATTAGTTCTGGCAAGTGCAGCTTCTCTCCTACGCATTAAAATTCGACCCCAACGATCTGGCGATGAATCTAGAAATATTCCAAAATTATCTTGTTCTTCATTGAGATAATGTAGTCCGGAATATAATTGCAAACTAGGGTCTAATAACTGTGCTGGACCATTTTGCAACCAATCTCCATCATACTCAAAAGAAAATATCTCTTTACCTTTTAATCTATCAGAATGCAAAATTCCCATAAGTAAAGGTTTTTCCATGCTTAACCAATCTGCATATACACTAATAGACCTTTTATTGTTCTGTTTAGCCATTCTTATCTATTCGTTTTGGTACTCTCGCACTTGTAATAATATTAGCATCTTGTAATTTTCTTCCTAATTCATCATCTTTAGCAAGAAGTAGAAAATCTTTCTCTAATCCCAACACTTGCAATACAAGTAAATATGAACCAATACTTACTGTAGGTTTACCCTTTTCAATTGCAGACAAAGTTGGTCTACTAATATTCGCACGCTCAGCCACTTGTTGAGAACTGAATTTTCTTCTCAAGCGAGCTAGCTTAATATTTTCTCCCATATTATCAAGAATTCTTCTAGTCTTTGGTAATATTATTATCCTTTTTTTTGTCATAATGCAAAATATGTTTTACAAATATAGCACTTTTTGTAAATCATATTTAACATTATGCGAATTATTTTAATAATCTGGAATTGAAAACATCGATTATATTACGTTTGCCAACTTAAAACGTGTATAGTTAATTACTTCTGATTTTACTTTCTGATAATTTGAATTAGTTTGGGATAGAAATAAGATACAATATAGAAGTTACCCTATGAGTTAACAAGTAGGGAATTAAAAACTAGTAACCATCGTTTAATGGTAAAATCAAATAGATTCTCGAGGGGAATTACCCTTTTAGTTACCCTAGCCTATCCTAAAAAAGTAAATCCTTGATATCACCAATAAAATCCAAATAGGTTCCGGAGTGAGGGAATTTCTATAGTTAAACTAATAATTCATAAAAAAAAACGAAATAATAACTTAATTAACTCTTTTCTTTTCTATTTAAAAGCTCTTCATGAAATGGTTTAGTGTTTTCTTTGAAATACCAATTGCCATTTTCTTTAGATACATCAAATTCTAACATAGGGCTAACATGAATATTCAAATTTTTTAAAGAATGATATAATGTTCTACTAGTATTATTAATATAGTCGGGATCTAAAGGAATTCTTGTTTTTAATCCCTCTATTTTAATCTCTTTTATCTCTGCAGGGTGTTTACTTTTAAAAGCGATATTCCATTCTGAGTCTAGATTAGGGTCTAATTTAGCTTTTTTAATATCATTAGTTCCCGGTAATGGAATTCTACGCTCTGTAAAAAGCTTTAATCGTGGAAAGGCATCTCCGTTAATAGATAACATCGTACCATCTTTATTAACGCGTATATTTTTTGAATCTTCAATAACATACAAATGAAATCTTATTTTATTTCCCTCCTTATCTTTAAGCTTTTTAAGGGTAGCCTCAAGCTTCACTTTTTTACCATCTTTAAGAAAAGCTGTGATTTTTATTTTTTCTTTATTAGATAAATATCGATACCAAGGCTTTTTAAATCTATCTCCTATTATACTTACTACAATAGCCTCATTTGAAGCATACTTAACGGATTCAGCCATCTCATCTGTGTAGCTAGTTATTAAGCTTTTAAGGCTTAATCTTTTACCTTTAATATTTTTGTATGCACCAATAGCCACTCCAACTATTCCTATTAAAGGGGAAAGCATCGATAGAGGAGAATTCCAAAATATTTTAACATATTTGGGAAGCAGCATTTTAATGCGTGAAATACTCGGAGCAAATAAATAGTTTTTTAAGTCCTTACTATATTTAACATCAGGGCTAAAGAAATTGGTTGCTCTTATGTTTTCTTTGAATAATTCTTCTATTTTCTCTAGATCTCCTTGTTTGTTGTTTTTTAGATAAGCACCTCCTTTTTTGGTTCTAAAACCATATTTTGCACTCAAAGCTTTTAAAGTTGCATAACGTCCATACTCGAAGGCATATTCTTTTGATTCTTTAGACGCGAAGCCTGCAAAGGCTTCAATATCAGTACCTGGCAAATCTATAATTCTATTATTACTATCGATAGGTAAAATAGCTGCATTAATTGCATTTGGATTTTTACCAGCAGTGTTTAATGAAACGTCTGCTATGACTCTAAATATTGTAGAAGCGAAGATATTTTGAGACTTTGGTTTACCGATAATTTTAAATAATGTATAAATATCCTCAAGAGTAATTTCATCTGATAGATTTATAATGCTTTCTTCTATTTCTTTTTCTTTGGCTTCTAATAAATCAAAATCCTCACCTTTCCATTCCCCGTAGCAATTCATCCTTAATTCTTGAATAAAATATAATAATGGTTTCCTTGTACCAATTGATATGATATCTTCATTAAGCTTTGTTCTAATTTTATTAAAGGCCTTTAAACAGATATTCGTTGTTAATTTAATGTCTTCATTTTCGCTTAAATAGGTGAAGATTTCTTCCTTAAGCGCTAAGTTCTCCTTTGTGTCTCTTATTTTATCTCCTTCCTTTATACGACCTTGATCTTTTAGTAGACCAACTAGTGACCCAACGCTTCCTATCAATTTATTAAATTCCGTACTGTTTTTGGTATTTTTAGTTCCAGTGATTGAACTAAAAGAAGATACATTGAAGTTTGGGAATTGTTCCTTTCTTACGATGGGATCTACAAAAAGTACTAAGCGTTCTGTTGTTTTTAAACCATTACGTTTATAATCTTGAAAACTAGCAATTCTATAAGCTTCTTTAATAGGTTCATTATTAAATGTGCCTCCATCTACATAAGGAAAGTTAAAGCTTTCATAGTCTATTTTTGTACCCTTATCATTGTTAAAAAAGCTATTTCTATCTACTTCTTCAATACTTTCAATGTGTTTTTGAATATCCAGAAATGTTACTGGCCATTCAGTAATAACATCTTCCCCTTTCTTATTTTTATAGATAGTTCTTTTTACATTAGATACCAACCAACTTTTTTTTGTCTTTTCAGAGGCATAACCTAGATTATATTCCTCCTGAAAACGCTTTAATATAACTGGAGGAAACGCAATAGGAAATGCGCCACAAGCTAAAGCAGATGCAGATATGGTTGCCCAAGCATCATCCGCTGTAATACTAAAATGCGTGGGTTTTTCTTTATTACTTTTCGAGCCGAATTTTAACCACCTGTTATCAGTTGGTTTTTTATCACAGGCCTTTTCATCAAAAACAAAGTCAATGACTCTTACTTCTGCGTGGTTAAATACACCCGTTGAGTTTAAAACATTTTTTTGCAATTGGTTTAATTCATCTCGGTTAGAGTTTATAGGCATTGGGAGAATATTTGTCAAAGAGCATGCAAAAAGGACGCGCTCTTTATCTAAAACCTCTAAATTATCTATATTTGGTGTACCATCCATGAGATATTCTGCTATAAGGTTTTCCATATGTTTTCGCTCCAATAAACCAAAAGAGTCATCAATGTTATGGGTGTAGCCAGATTTATTCTTATCTCCATATAGTTTTTCAACATCTACACTATCAACCCATAAAATCCTCTGTATATTTTGTGCCAACTGCAGAGCTTTAAGTGGTTCTATTTGGGAAGGAGGTAATTTAGGAGATTCATGCTCACTTGAAAAATAGGTATTGTATATTTCAGATTCTAATCTCATTTCCCTAAATGCAATAGCTTTTTCTTCGTCTTTTTCTGTTTCATTTCTATGCATCCATTTAAATAACATAGATTTATAGTCTATAAGGCATCTAAGCATAATGGTTAGCGCTATAGCTCCAGCACTGGCACCGCTCATACCATCTATAACAACATTTTTATAGGGATTTCCTTTTTCATCCTTCCCAAATAGAATAAGCAGTTTTAAGGCTTCTGTTAGTGCAGAACCAGAAAATGATCCTAAAGACACTCCACCTCCCATAGCGAGGCAGATACGTAATGTTTTCGATTTCATAACACATTTAAATTATAAGAAATACTTGCCAATATTTTGATTAAAACCAAACCACAACTCAGTGCATATGTAAATAATAAAACTTTCTAACATATTTTATTTAAAAAATATAAGCATCGAGTATTGATGTCTATTTCATTATTCCTTTAGTTTATATGCGCCTTTAGGGTCATCCTTTGTTGTACCTCCTCCATGTATGTCCTTTAATTTACCTAGAGGCTCTATATCATTATGACCACTAAAAAACTCATCATAAAAGCCTTCACTGGAATAAACCGCATGAGGGGGGTTCCATACAACTAAGTGATTAAGTGATCCTAAGTTTTCAATAGATACATCTTCAATTTTTTCTTTTTCTAAGCCTAGAAGCTCATAAATATATCTTGTAGACTCTCCTTTATTTAGATCTGTTATCGCTCTTTTATATCTTCGCCTTCTTCTATATGTTCTTCTTTTTATTTCAGCCATAACTGCATAACAAAAATTTGAAAACTCAAGGATGTTTTTTGATGTATCATCTTCATTGTTTAACTCAAAAGCGGATTTACTTTTAGCGAGTTTGAAGTTTATAAAAGAAAGTTTATATATCTTTTCTTCTTCGTCAATCAGGTTGATAAGAAATCTATTTTTCTGGGTGTCGACATTTATCGATCTAAAAATTCCTGAGAAGCCAAAACTACCTATAGCAGCTTTTATTAGTGCAATTGAGGCACAATTTCCTCCACCACCAATTTTCCTGAGCAATGGTAATTCAACGCGCCCTTGCTTGAAAGCATTAGCAATTTGCTCAAAAGTGAAACTTTCATTATTCCGATTCTCAAAATCTAATGACTCAATAATTTTTAATATTCTTTCCATTATATGACTGTTTAAAAAGTTTTAATATTGTATCTATTCTTAATTAAGCGAAATGTTATTTCCAAAAATCCTTGTACCGAGATGAGAAGTTCCATCTGGCTTATGTTCCACGAATATCATAGTGCACAAAACCATTGTATAGACCAACCCCTCCCTGCTTTATATCTCCGTTATTAATCATCTTTTCAAAAATTAGCGAAATGTCTTTGGCTGTATAATTACGAACCGAGAAATCTGCCGCCTTCCTTGATAAATGTTGAGAGTTTAATTCCCCTCCTATAGCTGTATTATGAGATACAGCGATAACCACTATTAATATGTATAGGCTCTCCTAAATAATCCCTTACAACTTGGAGGTTTTTGGCAAGTTCTTTGATGTTTTTTATAATGCTATCTGGCATGACAGCGCCATCACGACTGTCGAATTCCATTTTGCTAAAATTGGTTGTTAGTCTCATAATATTATGTTTATCAAATAATTTATCTTGATTTTGTGTAAAAGTTTAATAGCGGAATATCTACAACTATAAAGGCTCTGAATGAAAAAGATGGATCAGAATCTAAGGTATTATTCATATTGTTAACTTTACGAAGTTGTGGTCCAAGCTGCCCTCCGATTCCTCATGAAATAGGAAGTTTAACCCAGCCATGTACTAAATAAAAATCTGACGTAAAAAAAAAATTCATATCCAGAATACTCTTCAATATGACAAATATTAACTTCTATCTTTTTTGCGAATTTGCAGAAAATATCATTATAATATTTACAATGCTTATGACAAAAAACTTAATACTAGTTCGTTTCATTTATTTTAGTTTTTTTGATAAACTTATTTAATACTTAATATAATTATTAGGTATTCAGCAAATCATTTTTCCGATTTAGTATAAAAATTAATTATTGGTATATCAACTAATAATCCTAATCTAATACTTGATCCATTAATCTGGTCTTGGTTTTCAAAGTCTTTAATCTTCCTTATTTGCGGACCATACTGATATCCAAGTGATAAACTAAGAGGACTATTTTTAAATCCGTGAATTATATGGACTCCAGGAGCAAGAAAGTTTTCAAATTTTAAAGCCGGTAAAGCTTCTGTGTCATCATTAGTTAACCTAAATGCCGTAACTGCTCCCACATCAAGAACTGAAACAAAAACAGACCATGAAGCCCCTGTTAATACTCTGTCTTTGGCTCCTTTCTTATATTTTTTTAGTTTTTTATGATCATTATTAGTACTACTATAGTCCTTTGCAGTTCCTATGTTGAATGCTATCCCTATTGGAGCACTAAACCCTGTAATAACGGAACTGCTTTCAACATTGTCTGGTAAATCTGTATTACCTCGACCATCTAGAAATTCTCCTCCGGCAAAAACACCTGCATAAGCATTTAAAGAAATATTCGCAATTGTATTTCGTTTAATCTTGTAGCTTCCTACTGGTAATGCAGCAGCTTCTAACGCTTTTACCATTCCCTCTGAATCTTCTGCAGTAACAATGTTAACAGCAAAGTTACCATACTTCACAAAATCAGATTTAAAATCACCTGAAAGACCATAGTTAGAAATGAACGCAAGTGTATGGACAAAGGACGTAGCATACTCTTTTTGTTTAATGTTCTTTAAGATATTTAGGGCATCTTGTGCTGCCGGTATGGTCTTATTGAGAAAAATAGGGTTTCTTGTTATTCCTATTTCAGAAAGATCTGAAACCGTTTCTAGAGATTTAATTGTAAGTTCAAAATAATTGATGAGATCCAATTCATTTGGTTTGAGTCCAAAAGTCTTATTTTTATTTAAATCTTTTTTATAGTCCTCAATAACTTTGATAGCTCTATAAAACTTGTCTAAATAAATAGGTAGATTAAGTTGTAAATTCAATGGAACTATCGCTTGATAGAATGTCTTATGTTTTTCATAGAATAAACCAATAAATATTAATCGAGCATCTGATTCTCCAAAAACATCATCCATCTCATCTCTTGGATACCAATCTCTTGTAACATCATCTGAAAGTTCAGAAGTTACAATATTCACAAACTCAAGACTCGATTTCAGCGTTGTTGATGTAATATTTGTGATTTCTGAATGACCAGTAACATTTAATATGACTTCTGCGCTACTATTTTTATTAATATAGGATTCAATAGCCTCTAAACCAAGAATTAAACCAATGAATTGGTCAGATGTCAATGAACCTCCAGCTCTAACTAGTGATGCCTTTTTTGAATTTAAGAGGTCGCCCAAATTGCTGGGTATAGCGTTTAAGTCTTCCTTTAATGAGGCTCTTAGCGATTCTAAAAAGTCAGTATAGTTATATGGTTCATTATCCAATAAGAACTGATACGTCATAGGAAACAATAGTTTTAGTTCCGCCTGACTAGTAAGTTTTTCTTTGAACTTATTAAGAAAAGCAATATTGAGTTCCTGCTTAAATCTATTCGCGATGAAAATTCCTAATGCCTTGACCGCATCACCTTCAGGTATAAATGAATACTCCGATTGCGAATTTTGAGCTTCGATTATAATATTATCTGCAGCACTGGCACTATTTACTTTAGCAATTAAATCAAAGGATAGTTTTTTTAGGAAAGGATTTCCACTTATTATTGTATTGACAGGGGTATGAGGGTTATATTTTTGAAGTATTTCAACAAAATCATTTGTTCCATTTGATATAGATTCATTTATCAAAAGGGCATCTTTAAATGGTGTTAGGTTTTGTTGAGCCTTTATACTAATGGTGAAAATGAAAATAAAAATGAGGATAATTAGTTGTTTCATAGTTTTATGTTTTAATTGTACAGTTTGCTTTATCTAATATTGGCTTAATTGGTAATGCATAGGAAAATTGTTTATTGCCTCCAATCAATAAACCTATAGCCTTATTATCTTTATCAAAAATAATAGAACCGGAATCCCCTTTTTGTGAGATTGATTTCCATTTCGACCCACGTAGTTTACCAAATATTATAAGGTTTTTAAATATTGCTTTCTTACCATCATCGTATTTAAAAGTAACCTCGTCTTGATGACATGGTTGATGAATCTTACCTTTTTGAAGTCCAGATTTACCCCCAAAAAATCTAACCTCTTCTAAACGATCCTTAACCTTATCTATATTTCTTTCCTTCTTTATCACTATACCTTTGACCTTATTGGAGTTATTGCTAAGAGTGGGTTTGAGGAGAGCTGTATCATTATTTTCATCTCTTCTAGCATAGAACAATTCATTTGCTATATTGAATGGTCTACCAATCTCAAAAGCTATATAAATTTCGTCTTCATTCACCTTCCCTTCTAGATCTTTGCTACTTCCACTTAAAGCGACATGAGAGCAAGTGAGTATATAGTCATCACCATCTTGATGTCTCACAAGGCATCCATAGGTGCCTTTTTTACTAATATGATCACTATTTGCAATTTTCACACCTGGACGACTATGAATTTCAGCCTCATCAAGTCCCTCTATTACTTCCACAGGAATGTCTACAATCCTACCACTTGCTAGCCTATAAGGTAGCTTCTTAGGTACAGTATCTGTATCATTGTCATTTAAATGAATAATGATGGAATTCCTTTTTTTACCATCTATAATTGAAAGACCAGGTTGCACAGAAACAATATTGGGATATTTAAGCTTTAAGGCATCGACAAATTCATCTGAAACTTTTTGAGCCATAACCCCTTCTGAGGTTTGGATATATTCATCCAAGTCAGCTATTTGGTCAATCTTGTATGTTTCCTGTTTGTTTAATTTCCGTTTTAAGTTCTTCAATTCAAAAACATAATCCAGAATGTCGTGAAAAAACTTAGACCCGAAGGATAAGAAGAATCCAGTAATTAATATACCTAAATTTAAAGCCGTAAATGGATTAAAGCTTTGATTAATTTTAATGAAGCCACTGAATGATTCAGCACTAGAATTAATTAAAATGGGAAAGCTTTGATTAAATTCAAAAATTACTCCTAATTCATTTGGAGATTGTATTACTTTCTTCAGTATTGTAAAAATATCTGCTGAGAATAGGAACGCAACCAAACAACCAATAAGAAAACTTAAAAAGGTAATCTCTAGTTCCTTTGAACCGATATCCTCCTCATTACTACCCTTGGTAATATTTTTAAGTAGGTTCCTATGAACTAACGATTGAACAAAGAGGGTGAGCAATCCAAATAGGCAAAGATTCCATACCGAAAAAATCAAGCTTTTTTGAGAAAAACTGGAATCAACAAATAATAAGAGAATGACATGAAATACAATTGCATATACAAGGTTTATATAGTGGACATTAGTTGTTTTTCCATTTGTGAACTTTTCATAATTGTGCCCAAGCAAATTATAATTGTAAAAGATGAATCCATAAAATCCTATATATAAAACAATTAACGTTCTATTATGATCATAGGATACCCAAAGAGATATAATTAAAATTGCAAGAATTGCTATAAATCCTTTTACAAAAACTCTTGGGTAACACCTTACCAAAAGCACAGCCTTTTCAGTAATTATACTCAGAATCAATAAGGCAATAAAAATTGATGAGACTCCTTCCATTTATACTTTTATTAACTTAACACACATAAGTTTTCTTAGAATTTTAAGCCAAAATAAATCACAAAAGCTCAGCAAAAAATTAGCTTTTGGAAATAGTTTTGTAATATCAAAACTTGCAATTCTAATTACTAGATTCAATACCTATTAACTGGTATTTTGATAATAAAATGCAGAAATTAATTTTTTAAGGAGTTTTTAAATATAAGAATTTTCAGTTAATAACGACATATTTTTATGTTTAAATTATCAATACAATTCAGTAAATTGCTATCTATTTTCTGTTATGTAAAAGCTAATAACAAAATTATGTACATTAACAATCAGAAGCTTAAAAAGAAAAAATCTATTTTTTAACCTAGAACACGAAAAAGTATGTTACCTTTTTAGTTACCTTGTGACCTTTCAAATATGTAAGCCCTAGATATTACTGGTTAAATACGTATGGGTTACGGATGAGGGAGTCTTTTATATTAAATATAAATCAGTCACTGAATCTTTGATTTAAATATATTTCAAAATCAATGTTCCAATTAAACAAAATCATACATACTTCATTTATATAGCCTTGAACATAATCAATTTGACGAAATGGTTTCAATATGGTCATTACTTCATCTAATAACGATAATGAAAGGTCTTTGTTTTCTATTTGATTTTGATAAAATCTTGCTGTATTTATTAGCGTTCCTGCTAAAGGTAACATATGAGCTTTTAGGTTTTCTTTTGCTAATTTTCTATATATTTTTAAAGCTTCCAAAGATGATTCTTCAGCTTGTTTTAATTCATTCGTATTACGATAAAGAAGAATTAAATTATTCAAGGCTGCTGCCACCCTAGGTAAATATTCTTTTGGGTTCTTACGTGCTAATGTTCGACTTATACTTAAAGCTTTTAAAAAAGCTTGTTTTGAATTTCCAAGATTGTTTTTATCATACAACAAAACTGCCAAATTGTTATACGTCTCTGCAATGGTCGGAGCATAAATATCATGCTGTTTTTTTACTAGTTTTTCTCTTATTTTTAATGACTTTAAATAATATGTTTCAGCCATATCATATTCTTTTTTTTCACGGTATACTATGCCTAACCCATTGAGAGCTTCGGCCACTGCTGGCAAGTAAACACTTTTATTCTTTTTTTCAAGGTTTTGCAAAATACTCAAACACTCATACAAAGATTTTTGAGCATTTAAAAGATCGTTTTTTTTTGTTTGTAGATTAGCTATAAACTTAAGAGCCTCTGCTAATCCTTCCACATAAGCAATGGGGTTTTCTTTGGATAATTGCCTTATTATTTTAATTGCTTTTTGCAGCGATTTTTCTGCTTTTACCGGCTCATTATTTTTATTTTGGGTGTGCCCCATATTACTTAATGTATCTGCAACATCAGGCAGATAAGTTTTTGGATTTTTTCGAGCTAATTTTTTCTTAATCTTCAAAGCTTTTTTGTAAAACTCACTAGCTTTATCTAATTCATTATTTCTAGAATATAAATAACCAAGCCCATCGTATGTTTCTGCAATAGTTGGCAAGTAAATTTCTGATTGAGTCTCTACTAGTTTTTTCTTAATCTTCAAAGCATTATCAAAGAATTGTTTTGTTCTTATATTATCTTTTTTTTTCAGGTATAAAAGGGCCAAATTATTTACACTAGTCGACACTTCAGGCAAAAAAGTTTCTGGGTTAGTCAAAGCTAATTTTTCTCTAATTTTTAACGCTTTAAAAAGTAACTTTTCAGCTTTCTTAAAATTACGTCTTCTTGTATAAAAACATCCAATATTATTTAAGGAGAGAGCTAATTCGGGTAAATGCTTTTCCGGATAAACCTTTGCCTGTTTTTCAATAATCTTTAACGACTTTGAATATGAATCTTCAGCCTTATCAAAATCTTTTTTCTTTACCTGTATAACCGCTAAACCATTAAATGCCCTTCCTATTTCAATCAAGTTAGACTTAGGATAAATTCTTTCCAATTCATTTCTGATTTCCAAAACTTCAACAATTGTTTTTTCCGCTTTTTCAAAGGCATTCATTTTTTTAAATAAAATTGATAAATTATTAAGCGTAGCTGATAAATCATGTAAACTTTGTTTAGACTTTTCCCTTTTTACTAGTTCTCTTCTCAAATTCAAAGATTTCATATAGCAATTTTCAGCATTAACAAATTCATTTTTTGAATAATGCATCCCCCCAAGGTTATTAAGAATAGCTGCTTGATTTTCCGCATATGCTTCTCCTTGATTTTCTCTAATATTCAAAGCCTCAATAAATAGTAGTTCTGCTTTTTTAAATTTATTTTTGTGTCTATATGCAATTGCTAAATTGTTGAGAGAATTAGCTAGTTTCGTCGAAAACTGTTTTGGAGAGGTAATGAATAATCTTTTGTAAATTTTTAAAGAACTATTAAGAATTGGATATGCTTTATTGTTTTGGTTATGTTTAAGAAGATAAACCCCGTATTTCGCTTTATAATCTGCTTCTTGATCTGTTTGTAAAGATTTTTCAACTGAAATCAAACCCTTTTCAAAAAACTCTATCGATTTATAAAATCTATCTTCAGTGGACTTTATTTCTAAATTTAAACTAGTTAATTGTGCTTTAACCAAAAATTCAAAAGCATTACCTACAAGTTTTTGATATACTTCTTCTAGTTTTTTTTCTACATTAAAAAGAGAGATTAGCTCATCTTTAACACTTTCAAGTTTTTTAGCATTCATTGTTTCTAATGCCTGAGAAACCTGCCCTTTAAAGAACAATTCTTTAACATTTAAAATCAATTCCGTTTCTTCTACCTTTAAAAGGATTGATGAAGTTATTAAAACATCTATTTTATATTGTTTAATTTCCTCCTCTATCTTTTTAATTTTATTATTTAATGCTATTCTCTTTTTTAGGCTTTCGAGAAGGTTAAGCTCTTTTCGCTCGAGCATAAGCTTTTTTTCTAACTTTGGAAAGTACTCTGTGTTACGAATAAATTGCAATACATCAATATTTACGTTTCCTGAATCTGACCTAATATCATTAATAGCTAATTCACACCTTTCTTCATCCATTATAATTTCCAAACAGGCCTCACTAATATTGTATTTGGAACTTAACTTAGTAGTTTTCATACGATATGTAATTCAGGTTAATTTAGCAACTGATTTAGTATTCCTGACTTTCTCATTTCTAAGTATTCAACCTGTAGTAATAAGTTGAATTGATCACTAGATAATTCACTCTCAATCAATATAGTATCTGCCTCTTTAAACCTCCCTTGGTCAAATAAGTCCCTAGCTTTTTTTAATCGCTCAGTTTTAATTTCAAGCTTGGAAAAAATATCTGCCAAATAAAGAATATCTATTTTAAAAGCCTTCTCCAACCTATATAATTTATCTAACTCGTTTGAGAAGTGTTCTTTCATTTTAATTTCTTCTTCTATTTTTAATTGATTACGTTTTTGATTGATTTCTAGATGAAGTTTTTGAAAATCAATGGAATTCATAAAAAACTGTTTGATCTTGATATTTGTATCCAAATCTGCTTTAATATTTGAAATTTCAGTATTTATTGAAATGGAACCATTTTTTATATATTGTAATATACTTATATTCGTGTGCATATTCGTGCTAGAATTTTATCAAAAATGTATTTAGAGAAAAACTTACTCACAGTTTTTATTCTTATCATAAATCTAAACTAGTATTGTCTCCTGATTTAATTTGACCAATCGAAATATTAGATTTTTCTCCTTTTATAGTTATTTTGGTATCTTTTCCGCTTTCAATTCCACTTATTTCAACACTATTTGTGCGCCTCTTGTCCTTTGATAAAATTGATGTTTTAGTTTTTGATCTATGGTTTTTTATTTTATTTAATAATAATTGGACTTTATCATCGGACATATTATTATGTTCTAGAATGGCTTCTTCGTGTTTAGTTATATATTTATGAAAAGTTTTAAAGTTTCCATCAGTAAACCAGTGAGTCAAATTATTCATCTGTCCAAAAGAAATAATGGGTTTTAGTTCGAAATTCAATATTCTTTTAAAAGAACTCATTGAAACACTTCGGTCGGGATCTTTTTCTTGTGTTTCAGACTCTATCTGTTTACAAGCCTCTTCCTTACTTATTGCAAAATAATCCTCATATCTATCCCTAATCTTTTTAACTAAAAAAAACACTCCTAATACTTCTAATTTGGCTTGTAATAACTCATTTGACATGTTTTTTGCTTTTAGTTAATTTTTTTTTCGGTCATGAGCGGTCATGACTTATTGCCAACAACTCTTCTTTATATTTTGCTCCCATCTTAATCTCACTGCTAGCATAGTGAATTAAGGAAATGCTTGGCCAAGCGAGTACCGTGTAAAAATCCAGTCGCCAAAATTCTAGATCATTTTGAACTGGTTAAATACAAAAGTCATGTGTATACGCTTAGTTTACCTAATGATATTATCCCTTTTTTTAGGAATAATGTCCTGTACTCCCGATAGTATCGAGGATACAACATTTGAGCAACCAAAACCGTTGGCCTCTGATCCACCATCTGAAGACCCAGGTGAGCCTGTAGATCCTAACGGATAAACAATTGTTCTATTAATCCGCAAAGGGTACCCGATATCAGGTATTCCTTGCGGATTATATATTTAAACTATCTACTCCTTCTCTATTGGTATTTTTAAATACCTAGTTAATAAATCAATGTTTTCTCATATATCAAATTTATCAAATAAAATATACAGAATCAAAATATATTTATTCAATACATAAAATGAACAAAATTTATATCTAGTTAATTTAAAATAGATTGAAAAGTCACTTCCTTATAAAATTATAAGATATTGAGTTTACTTGTAAAATAAACTTTTAGACCATAAACAACAAGAATAAAACAAGAAACTTAAAAAAGATGGAAATATTGATAGTTTATTTTATAATTTATCCAATAAATGGTTAATATTGGCATTAGCATCCCGCTGTTTGCTATTCATTAATTCCAATACAACATCAGACAAATAGGAGTATTCTTTAAAATCAAATCTATAGTTTCTAAAATACCAAGACAATATAGCCAATACCTGTTTTAATTTTTTAACCTGTGATTCATCGTCATCTGAAGCTCTAAACTTCTTGTCTATATCTCCTAATATTTTCTCAATGGCCTTTTTTAATGCATCATTACAAAGCTTATACTGACTAATAGCTTTTTTTAATCGATCAAGTTTAACAGATGTTGCTGTAATCTGACTGAGTTGATCTAGCGCTTTTTTTACTTGCTGTTCATTGTATGGCTGTTCTAAAACTTCTTTAGCGGCAAAATACAAACTCAACTCCTTTAACATCATATAGGTTTTTGGATCATTTTTTTGTGCAAATTGCAAATCTCGTATAACTACCTTTTTTGTAGAGGAAATTATCAAGTCATCAAAACTGCCAGAACTATAATTGGCTTTAAACTTATCAAATACTTCTTGTTGTCCTTTTTTTTGTCCTTCTATGTATTTCTTATTAGCTATAGCTTCGGTTTTACTTTTGTTGTCCTTTATAATGTTATCTCTATTTACAATACTATTTTTTAATTCAGTTATACTATCGTTTTTTTGCCGAAGCTTCTCTTCAAATGAAACAACCCGTTTATGTTCCTCCTCTTGTCTATCTATCAATATACTATTGTATTTCACTTTTAAATTATCAAATAGGGACTGTAATGATTTGCTTTCATTCTCCTTTTCTACTAATATACCTGTTATACTATCTGTTAATTTTTTAATAGTATTTTTCAACTTATCTTCGTCTTGAACCTGAGTTTGTAGTTGATCTATTTTGATGTGTAGACCTTTTAATGTAGTATCTGCTTTTTTTTTATTGCTTGATATAGTTTCTTGCTGCTTTACATTAACTCTTTTTAAACTATCCCTTTCAGTACTAATTTGCTCAATCCTATCCAATAATTGATCTACTAGTGGATTTTCTTGAGCTTTTATATGAATGGTAATCAAGAAAAGGAACATGAAAAAAAATGCCGATTGTTTCATCTTAAATAGTTTAGTTATTATTTTTTAATTGAAAAAAATCATAGGCCTTTCGGTTATCTGTTCTTAATAAATCATTCAAGTCGATATATACTTGTCGATATGTATTATTGTAAATCCAATAACTCTTGTTCTTTAAAACTTTTAACTGTTTATTTAAAGGCATGTAAAGTTGATCATAATAATTGGTATGGTATTCGAAATTTTGGTACCGATTAGAATGGTGCTTAATCTTATTATGTAAGTAGCTTATATGTTTGTCAAGTAACATCTGTGGTATATTTCTTAAACCGTTCTTTAAACGCATACAGTTGTTTAAGTTAAAACTCCCTATACCACTTCTTAAGTGCATTTTAGCAGTTTTCAACTTGTTTCTGACATCTGGAAACTGATCATCCAAGTTATAACTAGAGTAACGAAATCGTTTACAGGACGACAAAAAACGGTTCACTTCATAATATTTTGATAAAACAAGATTTATACTATCTAAATAGATAGAAATCTTACCATCCGATTGTAAATAGGTAGAAGATCGTAAAGTATCCATCTCTCTTTTTATAAAACGTAAGTCTTCATTTGGCCATTCCTCGTTATTAAATACTGCCTTGGCTTGGTCTATAAACTTATCGGTATAGGTCGCATAGAGATCCTTACTCAAGATGTCCTGCCATTTGTCGTTAGTCTTTCCTTTTCCTAGTAACCTTTGCCTGTGATAGTCATCAATACGATATTGCACAGCTTTATAAAATTCATGACTAAAGGTATGATTAGGCATTTTACCTAAGGAATCTATTTCTTTCTCGATACGCTTTATATACCCTGGTTCTGACGGAGGCGGCGATGGAGGAGGTGGATTAGATGTTATATTTTCCCATGCAAAATAGCCCAGTGCCGAGATTACAGTAATAGTAAATATAATTTTAATTATTTTCATTAATAATTGTGTTTTTCGTTTGAGTTAATTCTTCATTATATAGTTTCCTCAAACCGTTAACATCTCTACGTTCAAACATTTCATGTCTTTCTCTAAAAGGAATTCTGCTGAAAGGCAAAAATTCTTCATTACCCTTAACTATTATATTCAGAAATGATTTTATGCGATTTTTATCGCTTATGTTATAGTCTTGATGAAGGTCAACGTAATCATCCATTTGTGGAATATTATTATCTTTTTCAACCAAGGTCCAAAATTTACTTTCAAATTCTTTTTCTTTTATTTCATCTTGTTGAATTTGTATTTTTTCTGACTTTTTATCATCATCAACTTTAGAATTTTCAGGTATTTTTTTATCTATTTTAACAACACTCGTTCCATCTTCGAGATTAGAATTAAATTGATCGATTTTTTTGTTTATATTATTAACCAAATCATTTAAATCTAATATGTTTTCAATTACTAATCCTCTTAAGTAATTTCTTATAGTCGGAGTAATCGAATCAGGAATGCTCCTTATGGTCTTTCCAAATTCATTTTGATTACTTGAATAACCAAACTTTTTTAATTTATTAATATCTCCAGATTCAATGAAAGTGATAAGTACGAGGGAGCTATCTATTTTCTTACAAGCTTTAATTTTTAGTTTGCTGGTATCAACGTTACGATTGCAGTTTTCATCTTTAAAATCTGATAAGTATTTTTTATCTAGAGTATTTCCATTACAATAAATTATAACTTTTTCTAATTTATCTTTTAGCTCAACAATATCCTCTTGATTTGTAATCTCTTCTGATTTTTCATAATCCACAAAAACGAGTAAAAAGAAAACTGCAAATGTGGTAATCACAATAGTCACAACCATAAACAACGGTTTCATATACCATTTTCTACTATACTGAGCCACCAAGGTTCCATCTTGTAATCTAAATTCATCAAACAGCCAACCTTTCTTCGGTTGAATAGAATCTCTCACATCATTACCGTCTATAAAATGGGAGTATCTAGCCTCACCATCTTTTAATTCTCCATGCTCTCCGGAATTTATATTATATTTTTTTGAATGCCCATCTATGATTTCATCTTTCTTAATTATTCTTTTTAGACGAACAATTAAAGGGTTCGGATATGTATCTGGACAATAATGAGTGTGATACTGTTCATAATCTGAGTTTGTAATTATAATTTCACATGTATTCTTTATTTCACTACCTTTAAATATAACTTTATTGTTATGAGGTTGTTCTCTTTTGTCATTAATCTTTAAATCAAAATCGTACACCATATTACCATTATCAGAATCGACAACTCTAAATTCGACCTCTTTAAATTCCTCTAATACAATACTTAACACCCCTTTTAGGTTACTCGGAGTAAATTGTTTGCGTTCATGCATATTCCCTTTTTCTGCGCTAATCAGCCACTGTTGCCCCAGTTCTTCTCCTGTAAAAGTTAGAGTATCGTTTTCTACTTTTTTTTTGACATCATCTTTATAATGTTTACATTCCAAAATAGCATCATTTACAACTTGCCCCATTTGCTCAAATACTCTTAGCTTTATCTTTTTGGTTTCAGCTATTAATTGTATTTCTTTTTTTACTCTAACAATGCCATTATCTGCAGATAAATACTGTTTGATTTTAGTATCATTTATTTTTCCAACTACTCCAATAGTTTTATAGTAGTTTTTAGTAATTTTTATGCTTATAGTATCATCTTCTCTAATGGTATCATTATTAGTGAGCTTAACACCGTTAGTCTTAAGCTCTATAGTTTTTCCAGAAATATCTCTTACTAAAAAGTCTTTTATAATATAGCTTGGATTATTAAGATTTATATGCCCTGTAATATTTTTTTGGGGATCGTGTCGTAAGGCATTAAGTGGATCTTGAAGAGTGTTTTTTAAGTGCATAGATATAAAAAACACTTGCCAAAAAGGTCTGTACTCAACTTGGTAAGGAGCCTCAAAATACTTTTTTAACTCATCATCACTATTATAGTAGATATACGCTGCCTCACCTGATTCTTGTGGTTGAATTTCTGGGTATATCTCTCTGACTAAATCTTTTTTATATTGATTGATCAAGGTATTTACAAAAGTCCAATCTTCTTGTACAATACCAAGATTACCATCTGATGTGTAATTATTTTTATAATTCCCTACTAAATTGTCAAGCAAGTTTTTTATCGCCTCACCAGGTAATTTATTGGTGCTATCAATATATACCGAAAAGGCTACATTACCAACAGCACGACGCTCAACATCTCTTATTATCAAGTATTTGGTAAACACACAACCATAATCGGCAAAACTAATAGAATAAGCCGATTCTCCAACAGATGAACCATCATTACGATCTATTCGTCTAACATCTCGGGCTACAGATCGTGGCATTTCCTTAGTATGATAAAGGATTTTATATCCCCCTTTTGTACCATGAACAACAACTTCCATAGGCGATTATTTATTAAATAAATCTAGAATACTTTTTTTGCTCGGCCTTATTCTTTTCATAAAGGTTTTTATGATTTCTTGTGCCGATGTATTGTCAAACTCACACAACTGCTGAAAATAAACCTTGCCCAAAGAAAACGGTTCTACAGTAAGTTCTCCTCCATTAATTCGGTTTTTCTTACAGATCCCTTTAAGGGTATTTATAAGTGCTAAAAATCCTTCGTTAAGATATTCCTTGGCTTTATCTATGCGTTCCTTATCCTCACCAGGTATTAAATCTGCTTTGGTAACTACAAGAAATATAGCATCAGTTGATTTACCAAATACTTTATTTTCTGGTTTGTTAAAAAAAGATGAGGCTGCTTCTAAATAATCACTCTGTAAATACCCGTCGGCATCTCTCTTATTCTTTTTATCAAAATCGATGAAGAAAAAATGAATCTTTCGATTGTTTCCTCTCAAAAAACGCATCAAAGAATCAAAAGTCTCCTGATGTGATTGAGAAGGTAATTCCTGACCAGCATTTTTATTATAAAAACATTGAAAAATCTCACCACTTAATTCAATCAACGACACAGAACGGGCATTGTTTTCTTTTGATGTTTTTAAAGTAAAAGGAAGATACTGCGTAGAATCGGTAGGGCTTGGAGGAGGTAAAATAGCAATATCGTCAACAAAAATATTTTTTAATTGAGTCATATAATCATAACCAGGCCCCATAGCATATTCAAGGTACCCTGCTTTGTGGGCAGTACTAAGAAGAGCCCCTAATGCACAGGTTTTACCAGATCCAGGGATACCCCAAAAATATACCTCAGTATAACCGTCTGGTATAGATTGAGGCGTCTTGCCAAGTTTTAAACTTGATTGTTTAGTGCTTGTCAAAGCATCCAACACTTTTGTAGAAATACCTAAATCTAACAGATCATTATGATTAAGTATTCCGTTTCTCAAATAATCCAAGATTTGATCAGGTGCATATTCGTTGAGATTAGTTTTTAGCTTGTCTAGAATTACTCGCTTTTGTGCATGAGTTCGACCTCGTTCTTCTTCCAAAAATTTAATTGAGTTCTTAGCTTCTTGTACATGCTTGCCATTTGGAAATCGGGTAATATAATCACGTAATGCTAATTCATCACTATATTTAGCTTTTTCCCAGGCTTCATTATCTATTCTTTCAAGGTCGTTTAACAGCTCCTGTATGTCTCTTCGCTTTTGGGCATCTAATTGCCCTGTGTTCTTCAGTTCGTCAAGAGTTACTTTTCCTGTTTTAATTTCTTCGAAAAGCTGTTCTACAGTAAGACTTGTAATATTTAACAGCATAGCGTTTTTATCCATATGTTCTAATTACTAAATAGTTAATATTTTTTAAAGATGTTTTTCAGATTTACTACCTGCTAACAAAAATTTCAGCCCTGGATCCTTAGTACTACGTTTTGTAACGAAATATGAAAACAACATCAACAAGTACAGCACAATTGCAGAACCAAAAGACAATACTGTTGAGGGCGTTTGTAGTGTTTGAATTTGATCGGACACATCATTAAATACCATGGGAAACGCAAAATTATCTGTCTTTTCACCAGGTGCCCTAAAAGTTGAGAACTCTACGAGAGCTGTTTTACTATTTCTCAGACTTACTTCTAACGTTTTTAATACTGTCACAATACCAATGGATTTCCATTCCTCTACTTTGTTTTTGGAAGATGCTAGCCAAATGGAGTCTATCTGCTTCATTTCCTTATAATTACTAGGATATACCTGAGTATTTAAAGTGAACATTTTATTTTCAATCTGAATACTATCGTCTGTACCTTCTTCAAAACCGTATGTTACATACTCTCTTGGATTGACCTGTTTGTTTCTTACTACACTATTGAGGCGTCTTTCATATAACATCAAACGATTGTTTGAATAATCTTCATATTCAACAAACATGTTTTCTACTTGTTCGATATTAGTAATAACCTGCGAAGTAATAACTTCTTTATTATTATACAGTTCAAAATAATGAGAATAAGCACGCAATGATATCACTGCAGTAATGACAAATACAAATAACAATACCCACTCTGTTATGCGTTTGAATTTGGATGGATAATTGGTTCTTTTAGTCCATTTAGCCCAAAAAGCAAGACCTCCTAAAACAAGAAAGAAACCAAACGCTAGCATAATACTAAAAGTAAGATTTCCGTAACTAAAAAGGTTTATACTTAAAAAGCATATATATCCAAAAATGAGCGCTCCTAAAACAGTAAATAAATCGGCTAATGAAAATTTTGATTGATCCATATTAAAAAGTTTAATGATATTATTATTAATTGATTTTTTCTCCCTGCCCCTGTCGTCTAAGTAATTGACGGTTAATCTTTTCCAATTGTTGCTGCAGTTCTTCTCTTTTACGCTCAAGTTCTTCAAAATCTTCATGAGCTAATGGCTGACTTAGGTTTTCAGGAAAGTCTTCATTATTAGAAATTCCTAAAGAAAAGGTAAAAATATGACGCAATTCTCCCTCTTCTACAATTGTGCCATTTAACACCTTTGTGCTATCTCCATATTTCACTGTTATGGAGTAAGGATTCTCTTTAATATTGGTGGCTTTTTTTTTGAAAAAGTTAAGATAAATACTATAAGAGCCATGAGGAGCACTATGAGTTGGCCAATAAATATTTTCAATAGGTGTCATGCTATGTGATGTTTCAGCATTCATATCAATTTCCAAAAGACCGCCACTAGAAACCGTTTTATTTTTATACCAAATCTTGTCCCCATTCGGATCAACACAATGTAAATCCAAATCATTGTAATTGTCCCAACTTAAAAGTATTTGTACATCACCGGTAGAGGGTATTTCAGGCTGACTCTCACAATTTTTCAAATCATTAGCTTGAATTGCTTGTAATGCTTTATCCAGTTGTACCATGTTTCCAATTTCGCCATCACTTACTTTCCCTGTACTTTGAATAACACAAATAACCTCTTCGGCCGTTATATTACGGTTAAGGCTTTTAATCAATGCCACAGCTCCACTAACAATAGGAGCTGCCATACTAGTACCATTCATAACGGTATATTTATCGCTTCCAACAGTACTGAATATATCCACCCCTGGAGCAGATACAGTTGAAAAATCACCATAGTTACTAAACCCTGCTCTATGTATTTTCTGTAGGTTTTTATCAACTGCTGATACTGTTATAAAATCTTTTGGACGGTTCATAGGATCTATACCTGCTAACATATTATCATTACCAGCAGCTATAACAATGACAGCTTTATGCTCATTAGCAATTTTCATAATTTCTTTCCATAAACGTTCTTCTTCCTTAAAATGATTGTTTTGTAAATCTTGTTGTTTAGCTTCAGGTAAGCGACCTTCAAATTCAGTATTTAACGAAATATTTATAACATCAGCTCCTTGATAAAGCGCATATAGCACACCATCTAAAATGGAAGTAGTCGTCATTATATTTTGACTATTAGCTACTTGAACGGGCATAAACCTGCTATTTGGAGCAACTCCACAGTTACCTTTGCCATTGTCTATTGTTGCTAAGGCTATACCTGCCACATGGGTTCCATGATCTACAGTTTGTGCAAAAACATCTTTGGAATGCGTCCAAACATTATATGGCATCACTATTTTATTACTAAACTCTGGATGTCTTAAACTAAACCCATTATCTACTATTGCAATAGTAATATCTGATACTCCAAGTGTTAAATCCCAAGCTTTCGGAGCGTTAATTGCTTTAAAATACCAAGATTTATCTGGATCATTAAAAGCTGGATCGTTTGGTATATGTCTATTTTCAAACAAGGTTTCATCAAAAACAAAAAGCTCATATTTCGGTTCAAATAATCCTGGAATGGTTTGTTTTAAATTTTCCCTTTCTTCCTTTGGTAACTTTATTTGCATACGTTTTACAACATCATCATAATAAATCACTTTGTATGTATTATCTGGAAATTTGGCTTTAAAATCCTTAGCTAAATCAATGATAGACTTATCTTTATTTTCCATTAAAATATTAAGTCGATTCCCTATAATAACAGGTTTTCCAGGTTCACGGATAATTTCAGTAGAGTCAACGGGCTCTAACACACCTACTTCAGGCGGGAGCAAATCATGATATTCAAGTGGTGTTGGTTCAGGCTCATAGGGTTCCTTCCGATTATAAATACCTCCTTTTCCTAAATTTGGATCTTGTACATTTTCTGGCTTATCAATTAATGAAGGGGGCAAAACTTGTTCTGGACGAAGATCACAACAACTACGGTACAACCAAGAAAAAAGAAACAATAGCAACAAGAGAAGAAACAACCATAATAGCCACCTCAGCCAACTCGCAATAAACCAACTCCAAAAACGCCTATACCAAGGCACTTTTGCAATAGTTAATGGTATTTCTCTATATTGAGCTCTAAATACAGTGTCCTCAGTTATAATGAAATTCTTAGGGCTCTTATCCCACCCCATAAACTCATAACCATTCTTAGCTTGAACTTCGGGTATTTCACTTTGGTTAATGAGTTCATTTTCGTATTTTGTCAATTCATAATTGCCCAGAATACGACCTTCCTCCCCTGTCTTAAAGACAATACTAAAAGAATTTATAAGGGGGTTTTTAATAAAATCTTCTTCTTCTGACAAAGGAACACTGTCAGGTTTTTCCTCTTCTTTATTCTTTTTTGGAACAAATTGGGTTTTCATGGCTATCCCAATAGATTCCCTTATTTCATCTCGTAACTGCATACCCCAAATACCCAAAATAGTTTTACCATCATAACAATAAACAAAATCATCATTAACAAATTTTATTGCTTTCTCTAGACTTTCAGCTTTACGTGTTTCACCTTCATGTTCAAGTTGTTTAATTACAGTTTCAAAATGAGTAGTTGTTTCTGTTTTAATTTGTTCATATTGAATACGGATTTCACCTTGCATCTCTGTTAATCGTTGAGGCGTCTCCTTATATGGATGGCTAAACCAGAATATGGTTTCTCCCTCTTCTATGACAGGTTGTGCTAAAAAATGTTGATAATTCTCATCTATCTTCTTTCTAACGGTATTCTCTATATCAGAGAAACGATCAAACAATGAATGTTCTCCAAATCCTTGAAGGGATTTAAAGTATTTTTTCTCACAACTGCATAACGGTTTTTTTCCTTTTACTTTTGGCATGATTATTAATATTTAATAGCGCTATTTTCTTCAATAATAGCCTTTAATTGATCATTAGCCTGAACATCATAATTGGGAATATCACATACAGAAACAAACCCTACTTTTAACAAATTGTACCATTGAATATAGCTTCTATAATTAGGTAATAGTTTTATATCCTCCTTTGGCAAAGGGTTTTTATTCAATAACTCAGGTAAATCCCCCATTTTTGCCAAGAGTTGGGCTGCTTCGTTACGCGTGTTTTGTTTAAACTGCAAATCATCATCATCTAAAATCAATCCTAAAGTATTATTTTCATTGGCTCTTTTAAGATCAATTAAATCGGAATTAGTAAAATATTCCATGCCTATGGTATTCACGAATATGTTAATTATTTCGGCGCTGATATCTGAAATCATTTCATAAACCTCCTCGATATTTCGATAGCCATCTACATATCCCCGAATTCTGTCAGCAATAATCTTTGTTATTTTTAACCTTTTAAATAATGTGCGCAACATTATTTGAATATCCTTTAGATCACTTTCAGATAGTATTTCAGAAAGTTTTTCCCTGTTCTCCGGCATATAATGATCAAACCAATATACCTCCAAAGAATCTGCCAACATTTGTGAAAAGTTTCGAACTCTATCATTGTTACCATAAAAAAGCTCATTTAAATCAAGTCCTTGTGTCTCAAAATATGCTTTACAAGCCTCTTTTGTTGGTTTTTCATAGTGCTCTCTCAAACGATCTAAATTGGTCTCAAAATTATCTGAAGGATTTAGCCCTTTAACATTTAACCTAATTGCGCTATATTGATCTAGATTAATCACATCACGACGTTCTATATCACGAATTTGTTTAAGATAAATACGATACACCTCGCTTTGAGGCAACATAAATCCTTTCATCATAGTCCCAAAGAAATAGGGGTTTTTTCCGAAAGCAATATCCAAACTAACCTGTATATCTCCTGCTGTTTCTTTCGCTTTCTGTATTCTTGCATCAGAATCGGAATCATGATAATGTTTATATAACTCTGCTAGAATAGCTTCAGAAATACTTATAAGCTCGCGTTGTATCTTTTCAATTCGAGCTGCATCAATATTATTTGCAGCTATCGTAAGACTTTTAATAATTAGAGAAGTTCCATCTTCATTAATACTTGCAGCATGATCCCATGATTCTGTAGGGTTTTTAAAGTGTTTTTTTACAAACTCAAACTCAATAAAAGATTGTTTTAAATCTTTATGAAAATCATGATATTTCTTTGTAATTTCTATTTCTTTTTCTTCTCCATATTCGTTAAAACCTTTATATAGACGACTAATACTTTCCGATTTTTCAAAATCACGTAGAAGAAAAACATTTTGGAATAAGGGGTTTGAAGTTGTCCAGTTTTCAAACCAGTCATAAGTCTCTATTTTTAATAATTGATCTGACAATGAACGTTCAAAACGTTGGCTCCATCTATAGTTCAAAGATGAATCATCTCCTTTCTTATCTTGTAAGGGATCAAATTGTAAATTAACATTGAACCAGGTACCTACAATAAATAAAGGGGGGATTTTTGATCTATTAACAAACAGCTCTCTCTTTTCGGGAGTATCTCCAACAATTTTCTCTACCCAATTATTTAATAATTCTGGCATAGATCGTTGTACAGGATCCGTATGTTTAGCACAGAATAATAAAACGTTAATTTTTTCGGCTTCTGAATATCTATTGAATAAGTATGCTACTTTTCCTCTCAATAATAATTCTGGAATTATTTCGGCTTCAATTAAATTTTCAGGATGCGTTAAACGGCCTCTAGCACCAGGGAAATCTAGCAAATCTGTTTCTTTCAAAAATGGTTTATTGTTTAGTAACGACTTTGGTATATTAAATACAATTTCTGCTGTTAAAGCGCATAAGTATGATTTTGCAATAGATATGATATTCTCCTTCCCTTTCTTGGCTATCAATACGCTTGTATTAGGCTTATAATTTGATTCAATTCCATCGTGGGGAAAATAAATCTCTTTCATGCGCTTAACATCAAGTAAGGTCCCGTTTTTGTATAACACCGCTTCTATAGACAAATAAACAACAGTAGTAAACTTTAATTTTTCGTATTCCTTCATTAAAGAAGAAAAAAGGGCTGAAATAATTTCATTTTTATTCCAAAGCAGAGAAAAAATTTCCACCCATTCATCCGGTTGAGCTTTTGAAATTAATAATGGTATATCCTTAAAAAAATTTGAATTAAGTACTTCTCCAGCCTTTGACAAATAAGTATTAAAATAATCTCGTATATTCAAAATATCATCTTCCTCCAAAACAGTTTGCTGCGATTCTCGACTCTGATAAGATTCCTTATAAGAATTCAATGCATTATCAATTGATTCCGTTTTTAATACTAAATCGTGACTGACTTTAATGTCTGTGTAAAAACTATCACAAAGTACCATGACAATATCTGCAGGAGAAAGCAATATAGCTTTTATTGGATATTCAGAATGTTCTGGGAGATAATCAGCAGAAAAACGTGATACTAAACTTGTAGATTCCGAGCCTCCACCTGGTGGATTTATATCTTCTATGAAATTATAATCTTTATTATCTCCATTGCTAATAACAAACGGTGTTCCTATATCGGAAAGTAAACTACTTATTAAGTAGGATTTTCCAACTTGACTTTCTCCATACATGGCAGCTGCTGGATTCCCTTCTAAAGCATAACATTTTTTTCTAAGTTGACGACGCAAATTCACAAGGTTATTATAGGCCGTCTCACCCTTTGCCCCCTGCATGGAATCGGTTTCTTTAATCCATTTAATAGACTTATTAATGATTTCAAGTTGAGATTTTATCTGCTTTTCCATGGAAATAGTTTTTGATTTGTATTAGATAGACAAATTTGAAAATTCGCCAGTATCAAGCCAATAATTATCAGTCTCAATCATGCTTTGTACCTGAATCCTAAAATAATTAATTGGTAAATCTTCATAATTACAGTCTTCAACCGATTCTATAATAAGTAATTCCTTATCTTCAAGATAATCCCTTTCTATTGTGAATTTAAGCGGTGTTAATTTTTCCAAACGCATAATTTCGTTAGTTACAGCATCGTTTACCTGCATCCTGTTATGCACATCCAAGCCTAGTTTATTTATCAATCGAGATTTAATATTTTCTTTATTAAAATCAAGTACAAAAAATGGCCTTGTGGGATAAGATTTAGTATCCAATTGTCTAGTCCAAATACGCATAGGTAATTGTGATACTTCTAATATCGTATTGTTCAATTCTGGCGACAGAAAAGATAATCCATTTAAAGATTTTGCAAAGTAATCTGTTGTAGGTAGCATATGTTTCTTTAATTCTCTAAAATCCAACGAAAAACCATTTAAACTTCCTTTTGTTGAAGCATAATTGCCTATCATTGCTCCAACTGCAACAATAGACTTAGTATCTTCGAAATTCCCCTTACCATCTTGAAAAGGATACCAACTTCCTATTCGATAATCATTAAGTGTAATTAACCTATTTGGCGAAATGGCGTAATATTTTAAAAATAAATTAGAAAGAGGTTTAAGAGAAGTAGGTCGCCCAGAAAGCAGCACAATATCGCATCCATAATAGGACAATAGAGTTGAAATTTTACTAGCCAATGGATCAAATGTAGATTCTACAATTTTAGATATTACATTCTTATCGTAAGACCATTGGATAGCTTCAATTTTAAAACCAAAATGATCTTCAAAATGTTTTAGTACCCGTTCAGAAGGTTTGTTCTTCGAAAAAATATCAGAATAGTTCAAAACAGCCTTTTCTATTTGGCCATTATTTAAAATTTCAAGGTATTGAAGCGCAATCGGGACAGATACCTGTAAATTAAATTCGTTACGTATCTGCCTATGAGTAACAGATTGTCGTGCATTGTCACTTCCAAAGAAATCAAGAATAAGAGCTGTTATATCACTTAAGTTCTGTTTCTCCAATACATTTTTTACAACAGCATGAGGACCTTCTATTACGACCTCCCGTATTAATCGGTTCAGTAAGTCATCTCCTGCCTTATAAAAACTCTCCCAAAACAAGGGTACAGGTGTTAGTTTGCACTGTCCTTCATCATGATATTTATAAGCTGCAATCATTACATCTGTCGTACCCGCACCAATATCAACAGAGCCTATAGTAAGTGATTTTTTATCATATTCTCCTAAATCATTTCTATGCTTTCCATAAAAGTTAAAATACTCATCACTATTGTTTAGATAGCGTTTGGTTATTTCTGCATACACGTACACAAATTGCGAACAAGTAGCTTCATCATAAAACCATTCTGTACGCTCTTCCGTTTTCATTAAATCTTTTGCAGAAGGAACAACTTGAGTTTTCTTACGGTGATCTTTCTCCTCTATATCATCGTAGAATGTACCTGCATAAAATCGATCAAGGATAATCGAAGCGTCTTCAGCACATTTCCGTAAGGCAACCTGTTCAACCTTTGACATTGCTGTAGGACAGGTTATGATAATTCTTCCTAAACGACGCGGTTTATCTTCATTTCCCCACTTATGACGAAATGTATAACTATTGATTTGCATTTTAGCTTGAGCCAAGATTTCAAGCATAGCAAAAGTCATCAACGCTCTACGAGAATAATATTTGTCTATACCCCCTTCCCCTGTAGTATTAAGTGTTCCATCAAAATTTAATTGCTCCGAAACACCCTTAATATGAACTAATTGCTCTACCTCTCCTTCAAGAGCCACAAACTCCCAATCCTTCTCTTGGGGGCTCCGATCCCACAAATAGCGCTTTGGGCTAGAAAATGTAGTTATCTTCTCTACACCTGTATTAAGATTGACAGCTTGATAAATCAACTCATTGGCCTCACATCCCAGTCGGACCATGCTTGGAAAAACAAACTGCATACTTTGTTTTAAATTACTAACACCAAAACCTACAGATCGAAAAGCCAATCGCATATCAAATGAATCAGCTAATCGATTGAGTTTACCATTCTTTAATGGTGTTGTAAAATTTTGAAGCCCTAATGGCTCAACCCTTGTAAAATCTCCATCATCAAACAAAACTGCACAAGTACGGGAATTACCAATATCCAATACAATATCTACATCTCCAAAAACCACTTTCTTATCAGAAAAAAGTTTTATAGAAGGCAGTATATTCAACTGTTGTATATAACCCAATAAATATATATACTGAGAGAGATAACTCATTTTGGGTTTTTTGATTTTCAGATCGTCAATTTTCTTTTGACCATGGTAAATATGTAACAAATATTCATCAACCCATTCACAATTTCGAGACTCTGAACAAAAGTCCACTAAAGAAATTTCATTGTTACACAGTTCAAATTCTTTTACTTTATCATATTCACTTGAAAAAACTGGTGTTTCATTAAGATCATCTTCCTCAAAACTTTCCCCCTCATAACTAGTTCTTGTATCAAATACTAATAATATGGTGTATTTTCTCTTATTACCTGAAACCGATTCGGGTATTAATTTAAAACGACACCAGTTAGTTGGACCAAAATCTGAATGACCATTATCCTTCACCTTAAAATATGGAAAAGGCAACCATATATTCTCAAATTTTTCAAAACGGCATTTATTCAATGTTATTGAAAAACAATCTGTTCCACCGTCTTCAGTTTCCATAGGACGTATAGGTTGATAACCTTCATGCTCAAAATCATTAACAATTTCTTCCCACTTGTAATTAACAAATTTATTATTTCTATAATGTCCAACCTGATTATTGCTGAGATAGCCTAAAATAGACAATTCATTTTTCCTTACCCAAATGTCTTCTTCTGAAAATTTGTGAGCAAGCTCTAGTTTTAACTTTGAATCTTCAATATCAAACCACTCATGGAAATGCATCTTGAAATTATCATTTAGGTTAATTTCAAGTGGCATTGAATAATATTGAATTCCTGAATTAGCAATTAAATTCATGCATATAATAATTTTATTTCAACGTTATAAAGTATCACTACTTCTTACCCAAAAACAATGTTCTCTATTAATATGGGCAATTGCAGTTTAATCATAGTTTAATTCATAATAATTATCGTACTTTTGGAATATGAAAGTTTTCTAGCTTTACCAAAAGGAGCTTCTTAATACCTATAATACAAACGAGTACCTATTCTATTTTTCAAAAATCCTCGTGAATTTTCTCATACAATATTCGTTGAAATTCTCTTCCTTTCCAATACGGAAATTCCCGTAAATATCAACACAATCAACTCATTCTTAATTATTTGAATTATTTTAGTGCTGGTTTAGTATATTATAAGTGATTATGAAGAAACTTTTACTTGGTCTTATCTACTTTGTGTTTATTACTTCGGTTATAGCACATAACCGAATATCCAATACGATTTTTGAAGAAGTAAGAAAAGAAACAGATTTAAGTCTTCTTATTGAAAAAGCCAAAAAATTAGAAAATGAGTTCAATTATGATCAAGCCATTGAGGTATATAATGAAGCACTTAAAATGGCAATAGATCAAAATCTAATCACAAATTCAGGGTTTATATATAAGAAAATTGGACTTATATATTATCGTAAAGAAAACTATCCTGAATCTATAAAATTTTTTAAAAAAAGTATTCAAATAGATTCGTTATCTAAAAATGCGGCTGACTCTCATTTCAATATCTCCCTAATATATAGAATTAGAGGCAGTGAAGATAGTTTAATATACCGATTGAATAAAGCGGTTGCTATTTACAAAACTTTGAAAGACTCCGATGATAAATTTAGTACTTTTTCCAAAGCAGGTATTCTGTACAAAAATGCTGGTCGATACGACAGTGCAATAAAACACCTGTTATGGGCATATGAAGGTTATGATCAGTCTAATAACTTATCTGGAAAAGCACATGCTAGTAATATCTTAGGTTCCACTCAACGTTTATTAGGCAATTTAGACATTGCGGAACAATATTATAAAGAAGCACTTCATTTAAATAATAAACTTCAAGATACAGTTCAGGTTTCTTTTAGTTATGTAAAAATAGCTAACCTGTTGAAAGAACAAAAAAAGTACAATTCAGCCATTGCGTATTACGAAAAAGGTATTCAATTTCAGGATCAAATTGCATCAAAAAAAGAAGTGGGAAAAATGCTTAATAACCTTGCTTCCGTTTACTATTTACTTAAAAATTATGCAAAAGCAAACACAATTTATCTTCAAGCCTTAGCTTTAAAAAAACAGGAAAATAACACCATTGGTCTTGCTTATACCTACAACGAGCTTGCCATTCTATCTATCCATAACGAGCGTTTAAAACAAGCAAGAGCCTACTTAGATTCTAGCACAGTCTATCTCAAAAACACTAATAATAAAGATGTTGTTTTGAGGAAATATGAAATTGAAGCTCTTTACTCTAAGAAAAAAGGGGACTACAAAAATGCTTTAACATTTCAAGAAAAATACTCCCTACTATACAAAACTATTTTCACCGAAAATCAGACGAAAATTATTCAAGAATTACAAGAAAAATTTGAAAGCAAAAAAAAGCAGGTCAAGATTATCGAATTGTCTAGTAGTAATAAAAATAAAGTTGAGATCATCAACACTCAAAAAAGAAATCTACGTCAGAAGAACATTTTACTACTCCTTGCTCTAGTTATTTTCTTGCTAGTTTTACTCTCTTACTTTTATTTAAAGCAACGACAAAAGTCTCGCGAAAAAGAATTAGAATTACAACAACTTGAATCCGTTTATAAAGGTCAAGAAATAATTAAGAAGAGAATTAGTAAAGATCTTCATGACATTATTACAACCAGTTATGATGGAATTCGGTTGAAGATTTTGGCTCTTCCAAAATCTAAAAACCCCGATAAAGTGAGTCAAATTATTATTGATGAGATCAAAGAAATTAATCAGGAAATTCGGCTAATTTCTCATCGTTTGTCTCCATTAGGAGATAAAATACAAAACTCATCGCTCCGCGAAATTATTACCTCTCAGTTGTCAGAATTTCAATATTATAGAAAAATATTTATTAACGTTCAACTACCACTTCCTGAAGAATTAGACTATATGAAATTAAGCTCTCAAACCAATTTTTACGGTATTATATTGGAAGCACTAAGCAATATTGAAAAACACTCACAAGCCACAGAGGTAAAAATAAACTACAAAAAACAAACAGACGGTCACTTGCTCTTTAGCATTTCTGATAACGGAGTAGGTTTTAAAACAGAGTCAAATAAACAAGGAATTGGTCTATTTAACATGAAACAGCGTACACAACTACTCTTCGGCAATTTTCAAGTAAAATCGACAGAAGAAGGCACCTTAATTTCTTTGGATTTCCCAATTAAAGAAAACATAAAATGAAATCACTATTAAAAATATTAATCGTTGAAGATTCGCAAATTTTTGCACAAGGATTAGAACTTCTTTTGGAACAACATCCATTAATAGGCAGGATAGAAACTGTGAGCAATTTTGAAAACACATTAATTTCATTACGAAAAACCCCCTTCGATATTATAATTCTAGATCTCAATTTTGAAACTAACGAATACGACGGATTTATTATTGCAAAAAAAGTAAAACAGTTATATCCAAAAATAAAAATCATGATTCTTACCCAACATACTCGAATTAGTCATTATGAACGTCTTTTTAAAGAATGTAAAGTAGATGCCTATTTGGATAAGCAGCTTGGAGTGGAAGAAACCTACTCGGCTATAGACTCTATTATGAAAGGGGGAAAATATGTTGACCTCAACATATCTGAAATGCTTGAGATTGAAAGTTGGATGAAGGCTTCGAAAAGAGAAAATGATGTAATTCAATTGTTAATTGATGGTTTAACCCAAAAAGAAATAGCTGAAGAGCTCCAAATTAGTCCCAAAACAGTTGAAGTTCATATTCGAAATTTATTTAATAAATTTAAGGTTAAGAACTCAATTGAACTAGTGGCAAAATACGTAAAATATAAAAGTGCAAATAGAGAAAACGTGGAGGACTCAATTCCTCCCTTTAAAGTATAGAGTAAAAAGAGGAATACTTAAAAGCACTCCTCTTTCTCGAACAAATTTAATCGTTATTTGGGTCAACATTCTCACCTGGCTCTTCGCTAGGTGGATCTGTAGCTAACGTCTCAATTTGTTCTTTTTCTGTACTCTCCGTTTTTTCGGGAGTGCAAGAGGCTGAAACTAATGAAAGGAACAACCCAATTGAAACAAATATGGTTTTCATGACACTTATATTTATGTGTCCTAATCCGGATCGTCTGGATCGCCACCAAATGGACATTAAACAAGACGATTCCTCTGTACAAAGGGTACTTGCTTTGAAGTACACTACAAATATCACATGTATAAGAAGTGGTTTAAATATTCCGTACGAAAGTGGCTTTAAAAGTCCGATTTTGTCCGATTTAGTACAACATATTAAGTAATCATATATAAGAATGAAACCAAAAGGAATTATTAAAGCATATGAAGACGCAAAATCTAAAGATTTGTTAACTTACCTAGGTAATCCTACCAAAGGTCTCCTTCGAAAATGCCTTATCGACTTTATAAATTCTGAATATTACACAGAAAGCCATAAAAAAAGTATTCTTAATTACTTCCCGGATAACATTAAAAGTATAGAATCTGTAATTACCGAAAGTAAAGATGATGATTTTAAAGCTGTCGTTTCCCTTTTAAGTGGAGACACCGATAGTTCAAGTAGAAATGGTACATTTCCTTTAATAAAAATATTGTTGGATTATGATCTTCAATTTAGTATTGACACTATTGAGAAACTGAAGAAAAATAATGAAGAAAAAAAACTCACTTCTGAAGAAGCCGTAAAAGAAATATTTAGAATATTTAAAGAAAAAAGCATTTTTAATAGTATTAGTATCAATGGCGATGTAAACAATTCTCTAGGAATTTTACCAATGTGCGAATACTATATTCAACTTTCTTATGTATCTCATCAAGAACTACACAATCGAGATAGCTTAATAAAATCTGAAAAAGAAAACTCATTTTCTAAGGTGAGTAGTCATACAAAAGCCTATTATGATAGTGATTTATCGCAAGGCTATATTTCAGAAAGCATCTTGTCTAACAAAAAAGTAATTATTAGTGGTAACCCAGGTGTTGGTAAATCAACTTATGCCCGGTGGCTTTGTTATAAATGGGCCAAAAGCAATAATTACAAAGAGGTTAAAAAAACTGTCATTTATATTCAATTAAGAGATTTAAATTTTAAGAAAAAAAACTTTATCCTAAACTATATAAACGATAATTACTTTTCAAACAACAACTTAAAAATCAAATCATTAAACTTATTCCCTAAGCTATTATTAATACTAGATGGGTTTGATGAAATCAGTATAAATGATAGGCTTAAGCTTTCTTCGGGTGTAGAAACATATAATTACATTCTCTTATCCAGACCTTATGGTTTAATTCAACATAACTTTAGTTATGACTTTGCGGTACAAATTGATGGATTTAACAGTAATTGCATTCAAAACTATATTAGTAAACTGATTGAAGATGAAGACCAAGAAAAAGAGCTGAATAAACTTATAGAGAAAAATAAAATCTTAAAGGAGTATGCCAACACTCCTCTAATGTTATCATACATAGTATTAATCTATAAAGTAAGTTCAAATGTAAAGGAAGATTTATCCTCGATTCAATCAGTATATGAACTTCAAGAAAAAGTATTCAACTGGATACTAGACTATGGAGAAAAAAAGCAAACTATTGATGCACGATATATAGAGGCCATGAAGAACAAAGCAAATGAGTTTGCTTATTTAATGTTAATAAACAAAAAGTTTAGCTATATAGGTAATACAAGTGATGATTTCAGATCTGTAGCCGAATTTTTATCAGCAGCTGGATTAGGTAGCCACAAAAGAGTTCACACTAACAGTTTGGAATGGAAGTTCACATTCAACACTGTTACTTTTCAGGAGTTTTTATCCGCACAATATTTGGAAAGCAAAAAGTTGAACTATGAAGCCATTATTTATTTAGTTACTGATTCTTTTTTCTGGAATTTTTGCATTATGATCATAGGAATGCTGTCAAAAAATGAAGTTTTAGCAAAAAACATGGAACAAAAACAGCAATTATTAACCGATACTTTAGAGTATGTATACAAAATGTTTGCTAAAGAAGATTCCGCAAAATTTTATGGCTACGCCTATTATATGCTACTAGCAGAATGTAATAAGCATTTAATTAAAAGGAGTATTAAATCAGATGACCTTAAGTTAATTATTAGGTTCTATAGTGAAGTCTTTTTTGACGCTTTTTGGGTAAAAGCCATGTTAGATTCCATAGATAAGATAGTTTATAAACTACCATATCACCTCCAAATTAAGTTTACTGATTATCTATCTATAGAAATATCGAAAATCCCCAAGCAAGTAACTGATGAAAAATTCAACTTTCAAAATTACTTTTACTTGTCTGATCTTATTGAAATAGGAATAAAGCATAACGAAACTCAAATTACTAGTTGTGTTATCAACACTCTAGTTTACATTAAAAATGACATTTCTAAATGCTCTGACTCAGCTGAATCTATTCTTACCAAAAGAGGAAATGAAGAAACTTTAAACGGGAAACATAGTGAAGAATATTTTTCTCTAATTGATCAAGAAAATTGGGGAAGAGAAATACTATCCAGTTTATCTCTGCCTCTAAGGTTTGTAGCACAAAAGGAGTTACTAAAACATAAAGAAGAATTGCTTGACATCTACCATTCCGAACATACCGCAATTCTAACTTTACAAAGCATTATCTCTAAAATTGTAACAGAGTATAATTTTCCTGAACTTATAAAAAAATATATTTATTTAAAAGAAAAATACAATTACTCCAAGCATAATTCGGGTGATTTTTTCGATAATGCTTTATTGCTTTCAGAATATCTATATATTTTTCTAATCTTAAATAAAAATTTAGACTCACAAGAAGAGAGAAAAATTATTGAGATTATATATTTCCTTAGTGATTATTTTCTTAATGATGAAACCTTTAAAGGAGAAACAACTTATTTCCATGACCATTTTATAGATGTTATTGTAGAGACCATAGTTGTTATAGATAATAAAAGGCTTTATGATTTGCTATTTAATATTATCATAAAATCTGATGGAACAATTTATACTAGACTTAAAGACGAAAAGGCTTTTGTGGATTATACAAAGTCCAACTTTAAAAAGTCACTTGCAGACATGAAATTAGATCAGATAGAGAAACTATTATTTATACTTGAAAAAACACCAAATGCTGAATTTAGTTTTTTTTTATTTAAAGATGATCTCTTACAATTGCTGGAAAGATTAATTATTGAAAACAATTCGCTATTAAAAGAAAAGAGTAATCACACAGAAGTAAGTAATTTAAAAGAGATTATCAGAAAAGTAGCTTGTATCCCTAAAGAGAATCATGAGAAAAAAATCTTCATCGATTACTTTTTCATTGATAATGATATAATACCAGATAATACTGAATCAAAAGAAACCATTTTAAGAACTATTTCTAATAACTTTATTTTTTATGAAAAACAATATTGGGATTTATTCATATCGCTTTTTGAGGAAAATCTATGGAATCATGAATTAGTAATTCCTTTTATAAACAATTCAGATTTATTCTTATTTAAGTCCAATCACTCAAAAATTATAGATGCATTTATAAACACGTTACAAAATGATAAAATCTATAGTTATGATGAGTTAAATTCTGCTATCGATGAAATACTTCCTTTAGTTTCACAAATTTTATTTCATCTAAAAAATTACAAAGAAGGTAATAAGCACATAGCTCTTAGCACCGTTGAAAAAGTATTGACCAACTCTCATGTTGAAAGATTTTGTAAATTCACTCTTGAAGACATTAGCGATATCAACATAATATTAGCTATAATATTATTCTATTATTACAACCCTATACAAGATAAATTTCTTAAGAGCCTAGATTTATACGAAAACTTAAATAAAGAACCTGGTGCTATTTCAGAAATCTTGGATATTTTAATAAAATTTACTGAAAATCAAGAATATGGTATAGAAATGAATGAAGTAGAAGTTTTCAAACCTATTTTAGGTAACAAAATGTATAACGAATTACTTGTATTAATAAAGCAGAGGCTAATAAATAAAAATAAGTTCGACCCTACTCATTTCGAAATATTAATGAAGTAGTATTAAAATAGAAATTACAAAGAAATAATCTCAATAAGCTGGTAAAGATTATTTTATCCTTTAAAATAATTTTCTTTAATTTACACTAGAACATTTTGATATTAAAAAAGTGGTTACCCTATAAGTTACCCTAAGGCAACTTAAAAAGCGGGAAGCCTTGAAAACACTGAAATAAATTAAAGAGTTACGGAGCCTCTTTCTCCGCTGAGAATTTACTAAATTCTACTAAAAGCCTATAAACAATATGTTTATAGGCTTTTTAATTTTATAAAACACCAAATAATAGCAAAAATAGCCAAAGAATCATTAGTGACGAGAAATCTCTAATAATAATATATAATGAGCTCCCCCATACCAGTTATGGTCGGAAGAAATTCCGACCATTTTTTAAGTTTCAAAATGGTCTAAATTCCCTTCACATTTTACAACAATCATAGCAATAGCTAAATTTCTAAGTTCCATTTTATACCATTTCCTTTGTTAATTTACTCAATTATTTGTATATTCCCCTATGGCAAAACAAATAGAAATAGTTATTCAAGAAAGTGAGTCGGAGTTAAAGGTCTTACTCAATCAGCAAACCAAATTATTGCAATATCAGAGAGTAAAAGCATTAGTATTAATAAAACAGGGTCATGTTAGT